>CAWDQI010000001.1:0-5714659 GCA_963804435.1 uncultured Actinomycetota bacterium
GGTGCGCGGTGGCTTCGATCGTCGCGTGCATCCGCGGGTCATCTGCGGGCAGGAACCCGGTGATAGCCAGCATGAGGCTCGAGGCGTCGAGGTCCTGGCTGCCGAATGCCTGAGTGAAGGCGCCGACCTGCTCGTTCCAGCCGCGCTCCAGAATCGCGGAGCGGATCTCATCACGGGCGGTCGCCATGCAGGCACCCGATCTTCCGCGCTGAGGTTGCGGGCCAGGGAAATCGCACAGTCCAGCGCCACCCAGCACATGAGCTTGGAGTACAGGAAGTCTCGCGGCTCGCCGCGGATCTCCCAGATGCCCTGGTCCTTCTCGCGCCAGCGACTTGCTGCTGTGTCCGCCGCCGCGGCGAGAAACCGCCGGGTCGCCGGGTTCATCTCGCCGAGCTGGTCGATGAGCCGCAGCGCGGCGCTGAGCAGCTCACCGTAGACATCAAGCTGCCGCTGGAGCCATGCGCCGTTGCCGACCCGGACCGGTCGGCTGTCCCGCCAGCCGACCAGATGCGGCAGTTCCCGCTCGGACAGGTCGAGCTCGCCGCCTACACCGAACATGATCTGCAGCTCATCGCCCCGCTCCAGCTGGGATGCCGCTGCATCAGCGAGGAATGCGAAGAACTCCTGCGCTTCGTCCGGGCAGGCCGCCACCCATAGTGCGTGCAGCGTCAGACTGGCGTCCCGCACCCACGTGTAGCGGTAGTCCCAGTTCCGCTGACCGCCAACGGTCTCCGGCAGCGACGTCGTCGGCGCCGCCACGATAGCGCCCGTGGGGGCGAACGTCAGCGCACGCAGCACTCGCCCGGAGTGCAGGACAAGCTCCCGCCAGGGGCCGTCGTAACTCTGGTGCATCGCCGACCAGGACCGCCAGCCCGCCACCGTGTCGTCCAGCCGAGCAGCGACGTGATCCGCGCTCCACGCGGGCTGTGGCGGAGCGGCCATCCCGTGGGCGACCACGAAGACGGCGGCCTCCCCGGCGGCCAGCCGGATCCGGGTGGTCGCGATTGCGCCGTCGACGTCGAAGGCGACCGAGGTGACCAAGAGCAGCGGTTCAGCGCCTCCCCATGCGGCGAGCCCGCCGGCGACCGGAACAAGCGGGGGCGGATGTCCCCGTATTGCGGCCTGGGTGCGTAGACGACCTCAGCCTCGATCTCACCGTCAGTGCAAGCAAGCCGGCGGGCCAGCATGCTCGGGGAGTGTTCACCCAGGTCGTGACCACGCTCGTTGCGGCCGACCGTGAGGGCGTCGGTCAGCACCGCAGTGCCGCCCGCGGTGGTGAAGGTAGTCTCCAGGACCATCGTCTGATCCACGTACCGGCGGCTTGCCTGAAATTCGCCTGCGGGCCTGATGGCGAAATGCCCGCCGGCCGGATCAAGCAGGCGGCAGAACACCGACGGCGCGTCGAACCGCGGGAAGCACAGCCAGTCCACCGAACCCTCACGGCTCACCAGCGCGGCGGTGCGGCAGTCCAAAGCAGCGCGTAGTCGCCGATCGGCAGGCCGTCCATCGTCCCCTCCGCTTGCCGGATGAGCACTCACTACCCGCTTCAGCGACATCCCAAGTCATCGCCGGGTCAGCCGGGCGGCCGGGCATAGGTATCCGACAAGCCCCCTTCAGAAAGGCCAACGGCGATGACCTCTGGAATGCCTCGCGCCGGAGCCGGAAGCGTGGATACAACACTTATATCCGCTTTCATGGCCGCCACCTGCCCGGCCCTCGCGGCGGGAAGGGCGGTAACCAGGCTGCTGCCGCGGCAGCATTTGGCGCGCCGGTCACGATGGTGGGAAAGGTCGGCGACGATCAGCAGGGCAGGCAGCTGCTTGCCGACCTTGGCGCTCGCGGCGTGGATGTGAGCGGCGTCATAGTCGCGGCCGGTGCTCGCTCCGGCGGTGCCACCATCGGAGTTGACGCCAATGGCGAGAATCTCATCCTGGTCGATCCGGGTGCTAACGGCCTCCTGACCCCGGATGAGGTTGAGGCAGCCGGGCTGGAAGGCGCCGACGCGGTAATTGTGCAGCTGGAGATTCCGCTCCGCACGGTGGCCGCCGCGATGCACGCCGCGGCCGGCGCGATCGTCTGCTGAACCCGGCGCCAGCACCCTCGACTACGCTGCCGGCAGCTCATCGGCCCGGCCGGAGTGCTTGTGCCGAACTTGGCCGAGCTAGCCCGGCTCGCTAACGAGGGCCGGACGGCAACGTTGCCGTCCGCCGCTGAGCGAGCCGAAGTGGCCAGGCTGGCCCGCAGCCTGGCTGGCAATGCCGATGTCGTGGTCACCATGGGCGGAGACGGCGCCCTTGTCGTTCGGCGGGCAGCGAAAACGTCAGTGCACATTGCCGCGCCAGAGGTCGCGACCGTGGACACTACCGGGGCGGGCGACTGCTTCTGCGGGACGCTGGCTGCGTCCCTCGCCGAGGGCCTGCGCAGCAGCCGGGTGGTGACGGCGGCGCGGTAACCTAATGCCACCACGGCGTGCGGCGCACGATCGCCAGCCGTTCGGCCGGGCCCACCACATCGGCTGCGTGTTCCTCCAGCTGGTGGAGGTGATGACCGACCCACAGCGCATCCGCCCGGGAAGCGCCCCGGACGCGGCGCGGCGACGGGGCAGCGCTGACCGGCGGGGCCGCTGGCGGTTCGACCGGGTCCGGCATCGGCGCGTGCCGGCTCGGCGGTCTGGCGACTTCAGCCGCGAGATCTTCGTAGAACCCGAGGATGCCGCCGAGCTGCCGGCCGAGCGCGGCGTGCACGCCGTCGTCGTCGGAGTGCCGCTGGGCCCTGGCCGGCAGGCTGGCCATCGAATGCGCGGTGAGCCGCAGCCGCATCGCGGCCATCACCAGGGCCCACAGGTCGCTCTTCGCGGTCCGCTTGGTGCCCTGCTCGGTCATGTAGCCACGGAGCGCGTCATCCAGCCGGAGGCCGGCCGCGATCGCGACATCCGCGCGGTCAGGCCGGTGCGGCTGCTCGCCCAGTGCCCAGCTGACCGCCTCACCGAGGTAACGGGCGCCGCAGCGGAAGCCGTCGGAGAGATTGTCGCCGACGACCGAGGCGATGCCCCGCGGCCAGAACAGGTAGCCGACCACGAGGCTGACCGCGCAGCCGATGGCGACGTCTTCCACCCGTAGCAAGCCCACCCTCCAGCCCGCCGGGACGAGCAGGTTGAACAGTACGACCACGGTGATTGTGAACGCGGCCTGCCCGGCGGCGAACGGCGCGGTGCCCGGCGTGTACGCGGCGACGAGGACGGCGAGCGGGAATGCGATCCACAGCGCGACCGGGTTGGTGCCGATCGCCAGCAGGAGCGCGGCGCCGATCACGAAGCCTGCGATTGTCCCCGCCAGCGCGTGCATGGCGGTGGATCCGGTGGCGGCCGCACTGGTCCGGAGCACCGACAGGGTGCCGAGCACGACCCAGAAGGCGTGCTGCACGTCGGTTAGTTTCGCGACGGCCACGGCAGCGGCGAGCGCGCCGGCGCCGCGGGCGCTGTTACGGAACCAGACCGACCGCAGGCTGGCGTCGGTGGCGATGACAGTGGCTGCCCGGTCTGGCAGGCCCAGCCGGGCAAGCCAGCGGCCTAGCCCGGGGGCCGCCCGCCTGGTGCTTTCGGGGCTGGCCGACGGTGGGGGCGGTTGCGCGGCACCGGGCTGGCCGGTGCCACCCGGGGCAATGAACCGTCGCCGCAGGCCGGCGACCTGGGCCATCGTCGCTTGCCGGGCGGCCACCATCGCCTCGCAGACCGCCGCCGAAGTCGCGACGCCGATCGTCTGCGCGTGAAATGCGGCGTCAGCCCTGCGCTCCGCGGTAGCCCGGTCGTCGGCGGGGCTGTCCAGGAGCTCCGCGCTCGCCAGCCTGGCGCGCCAGATCCGCTCCAGGTCGGCGTCAGAATCTCGGCCGGACATCAGCGCCGCGACCGCCCGCAGCGCATGTGCGCACTCGCTGAGCAGTGCCCGGTCAGCGGCGGCCGCGGCGGCCAAGTCGAGATGCCCGTCGGCCGCGTCGCCGATCATCGAGGTGCACCATTCGAGCAGGTGAACCAGGCTGGCCAGGCCCTGGTCGGCTGACGCCAGCCCGACGGGCCGGTACGGGGCGGCGACGAAGGTGTTCATCAGCTCGTCCGTGGCCGCTTTCGCCGCCTCGGCGTCGGCAGCGGTCACCGTGCCGTCGACGGCTCGGTCGAGCTGGCGCGCGAGTGCGGCCGCTGACTTCGCCGCTTGAGCCCGCAACTTGTCGCCGGGCGAGCGGGATGACAGCAGGACGACGGCTGCGGTGCTGGCCACCGAGGCCAGCCACCAGCCTTCGAGCCGGTCCGGGAGCAGGCTGACCGATCCGGTTGACGCGACCGGCAGGATGAACGCGAGCAGGCACGCGGTCACGCCCGAGGCAGCATTCGGGCCGGCCGAGCCGCCGAAGAAGATGGCGAACGCAACCGGGAGGGTCACCAGCGCCGCAAGCCACGTCGAGCCGCTGGCCAGGGTGCCCAGGATCACCGCCACGCTGCCCGCCAGGGCAAGCCCCAGATGCGCGAGCGCCTTGTCCCGCCGGGTGCCGCCGAACGAGGTCAGCACCAGCGTGCCGAAGCCACCGAACACCGCGAACACGGCCATCTGCTCGCTGTGCAGCACCTTGAAGGTCAGCGCCAGCAAGCACGGGATAACGATCGTAGCCCGCAGCGCGCGCACCGCAGCCGGGACCGACCACGAGACCCGCCACCACGGAGCGCCCGGCTGGCTCGGTGCCGGGACTGAGGCTGCCGGGCCCTTCACACCGGTCGTTGAGGAAGCAGCGCTGTGAGTCATGTGCGTCTCACTCTGTCAAAGTCGCATGTTCAGCGTCCGGCCGGCCGTCATTGCCACCGCAGCCAGGCCATCGCGCATGGCGCGGTCGCGTCAACCTGCAGTTGCAGGCCATCGGCCAGGTAGTCCGCCAGTGGCACGCGTCGATTCACAACGAGGTCGTCTGGGTCAGCATGACAACAGGCAGGGCGCTAAGCGTCGTATATCCGGGCGGCTCGTGCAGCCAGCGTTCCTCGCAGATCTACGACGCCGCCGGCGCTGTCTGGGAGCCAACATCGCAGCAGATCCTGCGCATCGACGCGGCCGGGATGCCCGGCTGAGTGAACACCGCGCTTGGGCGCAGGACATCGCGGGGACGGCTGTTCCCTGCCCAGCCGCCTGCCGGTTCCCGCTAGCCGATCCTGTCCCATTGCGGGGTCAGCGCTTCACAACGCGCGCAAGCGAGCACTCAATTCAGGCAGATGCGATCGACTCCGACCGCCAGTATGAGTCCGCTGGCGCGCGCCAGAACGACCAGATCGGTGCGCCTACCCACAGCCCACACGGAGTTGCGATCCGCGCACAGATCGGCGGATCAGGCGCAGAGCGCAGCGCATGCAGCGGTGACATTCAGTGACAAGGTTGACCGCCTCCGGGCAGCCTGCCAGGTATGCCATCCTCAAGCCAAGGATGCCATGGTCGGCCCAGTACTCGCTCACCGTTAGCGCGTATCGGACTAGCTCTACAGGGTCGTAGCTACGTGAACCTGCGGGATCGAAAGGAGATTCAAGATCGACCAGATACGGCAGCAGACTTACGTAACTTGCTCATGCCGCCGACAGGCGTCACCAAACCTGCCGCTGTGACCGGATCTTGGCCGTCATGGTGGACCTACGAGGCCGACGCTGTCGACGTCATGGAGCTGCTCAAGTTCGGGCTCCTGGCAGCTCACAGTCAAGTGGCCGTTAGTTTGCCGTCAGCAAGCACGGGCGCGCAGTTGCAGGGCGTGTGGGAGACGATGACCAGACCACGCCCGCATGGATGTCCCCCGGCTGCACTGCGTTGGCCAAGCCGATCAGTCCGGCAGCGCTCGAACACTCATTCGAGAACCCTGGCGCCGAGCAAGGATCTCGGGCCAGCAATCGCGTTCTATCCACCATCGGCGCTACTGTCACCGGCCATGTACTGCGCGTACCAGTCCGGCCAGTTTGGGTCGGGCTGCCCGGTTTCGGCCTCGTGCCTGCCGTGCGCCGCCTCCGCGCGGCGCAGCGCGTCGGCCAAGTTGGCCACCGAGCCGTAGGCCGCCAGCACTGATATCGTCCGGCCAGGCAGTCGGGTGGTGACCTCCTGGACGACCCATTCGTTGCCGTCCGGGTCATTGAACGCGGCGTACGAGCAGTAGCTCTTGTGGCCCGGTGCCGGGCCGGGGACCCGCTTGACTCCATGGCTCTGGAATACCTCGCTCACGTCGGCGCCGTGCCCGGTCAGCTCGGCCCGGGCCGCGTCGATGTCGTCCACCACCAGGTCCTGGCCGGGCGGGATCCCGGTGCTGAAGAAGACCGAGCACGCAGACCCAGGTGGGGTCACCTGCACTGACCGCGTGCCATCCTCGGCGCGGACGTCGAAGTCCAGTCGCCACCCTAGCCCCTGGTAGAAATCCTTGGCTCGGTCCACATCAGAGACCGGTATCCTCACAACCTCAAGCCTGTAGTCCACGGCATTGCCCCCTCTCCGGCTGGCACGGGTGGCCTGCGGACCACCCGTGTCTGTCGCATCCAGTTTCTGCTGGCTCCGCTCACCGCCAGTTGTGCACATGCCGGCCCGTTCCGGCACATGACGACAATCACCGTTCCGGTTCGGTCACCGAGGTCGACCGATCGCCGGGGCGTCGAGCAGGCCAGGCCTCGCCACGTGACTGACGCTGATCCACGAGGAGGCAGAACCTGCCGCCCTCTTAGAGTCCTCACGGACGAACGCGGATGATCGTCTTCCCCTTGCGTCGCTCAGTCGAGTTGAGCGCCGCGACGGCGTGGTCGAGGGTCGCGACGTTGCCGATGTTCGTCCGCAGCCGTCCGTCACGTACCCGCTGGACGATCTCACCCAGTTGGGCGCGATCGGACTCGACAACGAAGTCGACCGCCAGGCCGTCGGCGGGCCGCGCCTCGGTCGGCCCGGCAACGGTCACCAGTGTTCCTCCGGCGCGAATCCGGCCTGCGGACCGCTCCGCGATGTCGCCGCCGATGACGTCGAACACCAGATGGACTTCGCCGACGTCTTCGAGGGCGTCGTTGTCGAGGTCGACGAACTCTTGCGCGCCGAAGTCGAGCGCCTTCTGGCGGTCGGCGGCGCGCCCGGTGCCGATGACATAGGCGCCAGCCGCACGTGCGAGCTGAGTCACCATTGTCCCGACTGCGCCGGCTGCGCCGTGCGCGAGGACGCTCTGCCCAGCCTGGAGGCGGCCGTGCTCGAACAGTCCCTGCCACGCGGTCAGGCCTGAGATTGGCAGGCTCGCGCCTACCGTGAAGTCGACATCGCCCGGCAGCGGCGCGAGATTGCGTGCCTCGACGGCCGCGTACTCGGCAAGGCTGCCGTCGCGATACCAGTCGGTGAGACCGAACACCCGCTGTCCCTCCGAGAGCCCCGTCGTGCCGTAGCCGAGGGCGGTGACCACTCCGGCCAGCTCGTGCCCAGGAGCCGACGGTGTTCGGTCACGGCCGAGGCGATCGGTCCAGGTCGAGGGCCACGCCAGCTCAGTCGGGACGAATCCCGACGCATGAACCTCAACGATGACATCGTTAATCGCTGCCTGCGGCTCCTGCCGCTCCGCCAGCGTCATCCCGGCCGTTCCCGCAGCCTCATCCGTCACCACGATCGCCTTCATCCGGCACCTCCCTGTATCCAGTCCTCACCGCCACACTCTGTGGACCATTCCGTCCAGTTCCGGTACAGAGGCACCCGGCCAGACGAGGAAGTACCGCCACGACCGTCAGGCGCGCTGCTACGACAAACCACTGATGGCCGGCGGAGGCTTGCCGATCGATACCACGCCAGCCTTCGCTGGACTCGATAGTCCGTCGGCAGACGCCGGCGTGTGGGCGCCTACGTCCTCACCGCGGAGATCCTCATCACCGGCTCCCTCGCTGACGACGGCGCCGCCATGGATGGGTACCACATCGGCATCCACCGGCCGAGTGGAAGCACGACTGGCAGCGGGATTACGGCCACCCGGCCACAAGAGCAGGGGTGCATGGCGGTGATCACGCGCGGTGTCGGCGGCCGCAGACGTGACGACACCGATCTCCCGCCTGGTCAGTAACGTTGCGCAGCTGACAGGGCCGGTGCGGGCGTGAACTCGGACGGCAGCGGGGTTCCGGTCTGGTCGGAATCGACTTCGACGATCTCTTCCCGCAGCGGCGCCAGGATGCTCAGGAGCTCATCCTGCTCGGTTGCTCCGACCTTGAAGTCGTTCAGAACCGCGACGACGTCTTCCACGAAGGCCTGGAACTCGCCGTTCGTCACGCCCATATTGTGATGCGTCTCCGTCATGTTGCGCCCGGTATATTTGCACGGCCCGCCGGTCGACTGACAGATCTGGTCGACGAACTCCTTGATCAGCCGGTCTCTGTTAGTCCTGGCGTACTTCCGGTTGATGCGGTCGTCCTTCAGTTGGCGATCTACAACGGCGCGGACGACCGCCGTGATGGCGTCGGTTCCGCCGAGTCGGTCATACAGGGAACGCTCCACGGTTCCACCCCCGTTGTGCTGTCGTTACCAGCGATCTTGGACTGGCTCGCCCATGCCCCAGCACTGAAATCCAGACAATACTCCCCTCGCCGCTACGGACAGCGACGCCCCCTTGCTCGACGTGGCCACGCCGTAAACCTCACAGCCGAGGGTGTACACGGGCAAGTCCATGCCGACGTGCGGCCTCAGCTCGATGGGCAGCTCGCTGAGGGCGACGTCTACCGCCTGGTCGATGGTCGGCCGCACACGCCGCACTACGGTCCGACGGGATCAGGGTGCTAAATCAGCACAGGCGAGAACGCTCACTCATAACTGCATAGACCGGGCGCGGCGCGGGCAAGCGGGAGCCCATCGCCGTATTGCGCGTCAGCGTCAATTGCCTACGGCGTCCGAGGGCGCCTAGGCTACGAAATCCCAATAGCGCTCACCTTCGATCACCGGGCGCCGAAAGCGTGGCTGGCGGTGGCTCGCTGTCACAGAGCGTAGGCGATGGCTATCGGAACTGCACGACAGACTGCGCCGAACGCCGATTTAGAAATCATGCGCCGCTGCGCGGTGCTGCCGTGGGACGCGAAAACTGGGTCCCTCCCGCGGCTGGCTGAGCGCGGGTACGCGCCTCAAGAGGCTCTCAGGGGGTACGCACGACTAAAGTCGATGACCCACTTCGACTCCTCGTAGGGCGGGCCGGCGTTATACGGCGCATTGCACGTTTGCTCGCCCTCAGGACTTCGAGCCTCGCGTGGCGCCGGATCGCCGACTATTTGCGGCTAGGACTACCTTCTGAACCCGGTCAACGCTAATCGGGCGGAGGTCGGTCAGCTGGGCGAGGAGCTTGTCCTCTGCGGCGGGCGACAGCGCTCGATCAGATCCATTTCTCGGCGAGCCAGAGGTTCGGTCTCGAAGACCACGGAACCTCGCTCGACAGTCGGATAGCAGGCGCGCGCCATCACTTCGCGCCATGGGCTCACCCCGCCACCTATGGCCGGCCGATCCCTGGCCGTCGACCGACCTATGCCCCGGACCTGCCGACACGCAGCCACGTTCCTGACGGCGAACATGGCTCAGCGCGCTCCGGGCGTGGTCGGCTGCGCTTGAGGTGAGCGCGATTCACTCGGTGGCCGGGGCGTTGCCGGCGGACCGGCCGTTGATTACCATGCCGCCGTTTTGCGCCCCGCATCATACGGCGACCAAGGCGGCGATTGTCGGGGGCGGCAGCGGCGTCATCAGGCCCGGCGCGGCGTCACTGGCCCACCACGGCTGCTTGTTTCTGGATGAGGCGCCGGAGTTCGACCGGGACGTGCTGGATGCGCTCCGCCAGCCGTTGGAGTCGGGTCAGGTGGTCATTGCCCGGTCCGGCTTGACCGCGCGTTTCCCGGCCCGGTTCACGCTGGTCCTGGCGGCCAACCCGTGCCCGTGCGCGCGGCTGACCGCTGCCGGGTCGGCGTGCACGTGCACGCCGCTGGCGAGGCGCCGCTACCTGGCCAGGTTGTCGGGGCCGTTGCTGGACCGGGTGGATGTCAAGGTCGAGCTGCTGCCGGTCGGCCGGGCTGAGTTGCTGTCGGACCGCAAGCTCGCCGAGCCGTCGGCCGTGGTGGCGGCGAGGGTGGCCGAGGCCCGGCTGCGCGCTGCCGCCCGGCTGGCGGGGACGCCGTGGCGGCTGAACGCCGAGATTCCTGGCAGTGAGCTGCGGCGCAGTTACCGCCCGGCTGCGGGTGCGCTGGCGCCGCTGGAGCGGGCGATGGACCTGGGCCAGATCAGCGCGCGCGGAGCCGACCGGATCATCCGGATCTCCTGGACGCTGGCCGATCTGGCCGGGACCGGCAAGCCGGGCATGGCCGAGGTCGGCTGCGCCATCGGGCTGTGGCTGGGAGTGGGACTGTGAACGGCCAGGCCAGGCCGCCGGAGGGCGGGGCTGAGCGGCGGGCACGGGTGACATTGAGTTTCCTGGCGCCGCCGGGGGATCCGGTACTTGGCGCTGCGCTGCGGACAAGGTCGGCTGCTGACCTGCTCGCCGCCACGACCGGCTCAGACGCCGCGGGCGGGGTGGTGCTCTCGGGTCTGCCCGAGACCCCGGCGCTGGCCAGGGCGATGGAGCGCTGGCGAGAGCGGCTGGCACTGGTGCCGGGAGTGGCGAGGATGGCAGCGTGGCAGGATGCCGGGCTGCGGCTGGTCATGCCCGGCGACTGCGAATGGCCCAGCCAGCTAGACGATCTCGGTGATGCCCGGCCACTGCTGCTGTGGGTGCGCGGCGGCGCGGACCTGCGCTACGCGTGCATCAACTCGGTCTCCATGGTCGGCGCGCGGGCCGCGACGGGTTACGGCAACCACATCGCGCTGGAGATGGGCGCTGGCCTGGCCGAGCAGGGACTTGCGGTCGTGTCCGGTGGCGCGTTCGGGATCGATGCCAGCGCGCACCGGGGCGCGCTGGCGGCAGACGGGCTCACGGTGGCCGTGGTGGCGGGCGGCCTGAGTTACGCCTACCCGCAAGGCCACGCCGAGCTGTTCCGGGCGGTGGCGGCGCAGGGCGCCCTGGTGAGCGAATGCCCGCCAGACCAGCGGCCGACCCGGCCCGGGTTTCTCGTCCGCAACCGGATCATCGCGGCGCTCAGCCGGGGGACGGTCGTGGTCGAGGCCGCGCTGCGCAGCGGTGCCCTGAACACCGCGAGGCACGCCCGCGAGCTGTGCCGGCCGGTCATGGCGGTGCCGGGCCCGGTAACCTCGGAGCAGTCGGCCGGGTGCCACGAGCTGATCAGGGAGTACGGGGCGATGTGCGTGACCTGCGCCCGCGACGTCATCGAGCACGTCGAGCCGTCCGGCGCCGGGCCGGGCGCCGGTCCCCGGCGCGGGCCGGCTGTCGAGCGCGACCGGCTGGAACCAGCCGCGCGGGCAGTGCTGGAGCAGGTGCCAGCCAGGGGCGGGCGGGGCCCGGCCAGCATCGCGGTGGGCGCCGGGGTCGACCTGGACACCGCTGTCCGCTGCCTCGGCGCCCTGTCAGCCGGAGGATTCATCCGGCGGTGCGACCAGGGCTGGCGGCTCATGAAACCCGACTGAACGGGTCGTTTGGCTGGCAGACGGTCGGAAACGCGTACCAGGAATCCCACGGAGGAGGATGAGAGGCATGCCGACCGCAGAGCGGGGAACGACCTGGCACTGGCTGCTGCGGCATGAGCGCTGGCTCGGCCGGTTCGCGGGCCGGGCGGGGGACCCACCGCCGAGCGGCAAGGCCTGGTGCTTTCAGCACGACTGCGGCCCTGGGGGAACGCGCTTGTCCTGGCGAGCTCGGCTGACCTGATAGTCGCGGGCATCCTCTGCATCATTGGAGTGATCTTGCTCGTTGTCTCCGGGAGCAGTCGCCCGCTGGCGGCGGCCGGATACCCGATAGGGGAATAGGAATTCTTACTGCGCTGGTGGCGACGGCGAGGGGGGTTCAGCTGGCTCATGCCGGCCGGGTCTTCCGCGCTGGCAGGCCGTTCATCCGCCTGGGGCAGCGCCTGCCATGACTTGGTGCCTGTGTCCTGGCTGATGTCGCCGGGATGGGGTAGGAGAAGCGGCGGTCACAGCTGGCATCGAAGTAGACGAGCCGCTCGGCCTCCTCGCCGATGATCGCGGCCAGCTTCCCCCCGTTGGGCTATGTCGCCCAGGGCTCGGAGTCACCTAGCCCGAATCCGATGGGTCCTGTCAGGAGTATCGCGTGCCTGAGCCAACCGACCGGTTGCGCCGTCGCGTCCAGCGGGACTTCCCGGCCGGGACGGCGGAGGAACTCATCAAGCGCATCGCTGCTCTGCCTCCTAGCGCCACGGGCAACCAGAGTCCGGAACGAGTACAGGCGGCGCTCGTATTAGCTGCTCGCCGGCAATGGCGTTGGTTCGATGCGCTGCTGCGCCTGCTTGATCAGGACTGGCGCGACGTGCTGGTCGCCGGTGACCTTGCCGACGCAGACTGGCCTGCCCGCTTGGATGCCGAACTGCCCGACCGATAGTGCGGGCCAAGCGCTGTTGGCGTCAGCGGTAAGACCGCACAGCGCAAGGGTCCCGGCATTGGTCCCTAGGACAGGTGACCGTCAAGGCGGCTACTGAGCGCGTATGTCGGGGCCGGGCGACCACGAATATTCATGCACCGTGACTCGGTATGGCCGGACTCGATGGATCGAGCTCGAGCAGCGGTTGATCGCGCAACGGCGTGATGCTCCCCGGCGCCGGCCATCTGGAGGCATTCCGCGTACCGACCTGACCGTCCCGCTCATCCGAGATTTCCTCCCCCGGCAGTCCTGGCGTTTCGCCCATTACGGTACGGGGGTCCACGACGCCCGAAAGGCGTTGCCCGTCCTGTGCGCGTGTGACAGGGTGGTCGCCGTGACCGAAGGCAACGAGCGCCAGACCGCGCCGGAACGGTGGAATGCCGTCGGGGCTGGTTCCGACATGTGGATGGACATGGCGCTCGACCCGAGGTTCACGACGGGAACCGAGCCAGAGGGCGAGCGGGCGACGCTGCTGGACTACCTGCGCGCCTACCGGCTGACGATGGAGATGAAGTGCTCGGGCCTCGACGCGGTCCAGCTCGCCCGCCGGTCGGTGCCGCCCTCGACGATGTCCCTTCTCGGCCTCATCCGTCACATGGCCGACGTGGAACGCAACTGGTTCCGGCGGGTGATGGCGCAGGCCGACGCGCCCCCGCTGTACTGGTCCGAGGACGCTCCGGAAGCTGACTGGCTCGGCGCGGTCGCCGACCCAGCGGCGGTGGACCACGCCTGGCGGGCCTGGCGCGACGAGGTCGACTTCGCGGAGAAGTTCGTCGCCGATTTCCCCGACCTCGGCATCAAGGGCACCAATCGGGACGGCAGCAGCGTCGCACTGCGCTCGGTACTGGTCCATATGATCGAGGAGTACGCCCGCCACTGTGGCCATGCCGACCTGCTGCGGGAACGGATCGACGGCCGCGTCGGCCAGTGACAGCGGCAGAGGCAATCCGGCGAGGTTGCAACGGATCTCTGCGTCAACGGATTGCTCCCGCCCATAAAGCATTTCAGCGGGAGATCGCCCGCGCCGATGCTGTGGTCCCCGGTCGCTTGTATTCGGCCTTGGGGGACCGCCCGGCGCAGTACTCGGCGAGCTGAAAAGCCAAGCCGGCGGGTGAGCTGCAGGTGCACGGCAGCGGCGCCCTGACCCGTCGGCTGCTCGAGAACGACCTCGTCGACGAGATGAATCTGCTCATCGTCCCGGTGGTCGTCGGCCAGGGCACGCGGCCGTTCCCCGACAACGGCCCGGACATAGCGCCCGACCTGATCGAATCGCGAGCCTTCCCGAGGGGCATAACGATCGAGGTTTACCGGCCGAACGCCCGCAGTGTGCAACCGACTGAAGCACGTGACATAGGTGACGCACTAGACGACCGACCGGTTCCAGCCGTATGGCCAAGACCCACCCACGTTGGAGGCGAGAAGTGCCTCGCCGGCTACTGGATCTTCGAGGCCGTCGGCCTCGACGTGGCACTCAAGCTCGCCACCGAGGGGTCGAAGGCCTCCAATCGGAAAGTCGAGGTGCGCCGCAACGCTGCGAAAGCCGCCGGCCGCGCCTAGGCAGGTGTCCAGCGATGGCTTCGACGAGTCGGATCGCTCACAACCGGCGTACCGGAAAGTCTTGAAAGAAATCCGGGAGGCGGTGTCGGATCGGGGCAGAGGTGTTCGTAGCGGGGGTGAGAGGCCGCCCACGAGGGGCGCCCCGAACCACAGGAGATGATCTTCAGATGCAGTACCTGGTTTCCGTGATCGATGATAAGAGCAATCCCGGCAGCACGGACAGGCAGCCTGCCATCAGCGCGTTCAATGAACGACTTATCGCCGAGGGCTACTGGGTTTTCGCGGGCGGACTCGCAGACACCGACGCGGCCACGGTCATCGACAACCGGGGCGAGCAGGCGGTGTTCAGCGACGGGCCTTTCGTGGAGTCGAAGGAGTACCTCGCCGGGGTCTGGGTGTGGGAGGCCCCCGATCTGGATGTGGCGCTCAAGCTCGCCACCGAGGCGTCGAAGGTCTGCGATCGGAAGATCGAGGTGCGGCCGTTCCAGTGAACGACGTCGAGGAGGCGATCACCTGGGTCCACCACGACGAGTGGGCGCGGGTGGTCGCCTCCCTGACCAGGCGCTTCGGTGACCTCGACATCGCCGAGGAGGCGGCCGCCGAGGCGTTCGCGACCGCCGTCCAGCGGTGGCCGGCCGACGGCGTCCCCCCCAACCCCGGCGGCTGGCTGACCACCACCGCCAACCGCAGGGCCATCGACCGGATCCGGCGCGAGAACAAGCGCGACGACAAGCAGAAGGAGGCTCAGCTGTTGTACGACAACGACCCGCCCGAGTCTCTCGGCGCCATCGATGACGAGCGGCTCCGGCTGATCTTCACCTGCTGTCACCCGGCGCTGGCGATGGAGACCCGGGTGGCGCTGACGCTGCGCATGGTCGCCGGTCTGACCGTGCCCGAGATCGCCCGCGCCTTCCTGGTGCAGGAGACCACCATGGGGCGGCGGATCACCCGCGCGAAGGCCAAGATCAAGGCGGCTCGCATCCCCTACCGGGTGCCGTCCGCGGAGGATCTCCCCGCACGAGTCTCCGGCGTACTCGCCGTCCTCTTCCTCGTCTTCAACGAGGGCTACCTGGCGACCGGCCCCGACACCGATCCCGTACGTCACGACCTGACCGCCGAGGCGATCCGGCTCACCCGCCTAATCCGGTCCCTCATGCCGGAGGACGGTGAAGTGGCTGGGTTGCTCGCGCTGATGCTCCTCACCGAGGCCCGCCGCACCGCCCGGGTTGCGGCGAGCGGCGAACTGGTCACCCTCGACGAGCAGGACCGTGGGGCCTGGGACGCGGCGCTGATCGCCGAGGGTCACCGGCTGGTGCGCGAGCGCCTAGCCGCCCGGGTGGCTCCAGGTCGCTACCAGATCCTGGCAGCGATCAACGCCGTGCACACCTCCGCCCGCGACGTACGCGTCACCGACTGGTCGCAGGTCGTCGCCCTCTACGACCAGCTCGTCCACCTGGATCCCTCGCCGATCATCGCCCTCAACCGGGCCATCGCGGTCGCCGAGCTTGACGGCCCGGAAGTAGCGCTAGCGGCCGTCGACCGTCTCGAGCACGCGTTGGCCGGCTATCACGCCTACCATGCGACCCGCGCCGACCTGCTGCGCCGGCTGGGCTGCAGTCAGAAGTCGCGCGCGGCGTACGACAAAGCAATCGAGATGGCGGGCAACACCGCCGAGATCGCCTATCTGACGCGCCGCCGGGGCCAGCTGGGGTAGCGCCCGCGAATCCCGATCGACAGCCCGTGCAAAGCCGGGCGGGTAGGCCGGGCGCATTGCAGGTTGGCTGCCTGGCTGGGCTGAGAACGGCCACCTAACGGCGATCGGGGTCACCCTGGACCAGCGGGAGGCCACGCCGTTCTGGGGCACTTCAGCCATGGGAACGTGGACCATGCTCGCGGGCAGTTCCAGGGCGCCGGCACGGCTTGATCGCCGGCGCAAGTTCCACGAGACGTTGCTTTGCGTCTCGGCTCGATCCCGAAGGGGATCGCTGAACCCATGGAGCGTGGCCATGGGCGACCAGTGGCTTCTGTATCCCGAAAGACTTGACACATGCCCATAGCGGAATGTATTTGACCAGTGGCCCGAGCTTCCACGACGTCGGATGTCTTCAATGCAGTTGCCGATATGCATCGGCGAGAAATCCTGGACGCGCTGATCACAGGCGAGGAGGCGGTCGGGGCGATCGTGGACGACCTGTCGATGTCCCAGCCTCAGGTTTCGAAGCACCTACGGGTGCTCAGTGAGGTGGGACTCGTCAAGTGCCGGGCGGAGGGGCGTCACCGGCTGTACCGCCTGGAACCCGCGCAGCTTCGGCCGTTGCACGACTGGGTGGCCAAGTACGAGCAGGCGATGAACGACCGGCTGGACCGGATGGACGACTACCTCAAAGAGCTACAACGACAAGGAGAGCGGCAGTGACACCTCATCGGCATGGGTCGGCAGTCACCGAATTTCCGAGTGATCTCGAAATTGTCACCACCCGAGAGTTCGACGCTCCGATCGAACTCGTCCTCGACGTATTGACGAAGCCGGAGCATGTGCGCCACTGGTTCGCTCCGTTTGAGGACAAGATGACGGTGTGCTCGATCGACCTGCGCGTCGGGGGGAAGTACCACATGGTCTTCGTCACCGGCGACGGAACCGAGTGCTCGTTTCGCGGAACCTACCTGGAGATCGAGCGGCCGACCCGGATCGTCGACACGTGGCTGTTCGAAGGCTGGCCTGATGCGGAGGCGGTCGAGACGGTAGACCTGCACGAGACCGACGGAGTGACGAAGGTGAAGATGAACCTCGCGTTCCGTGACCAAGCCGGCCGTGACCACATGACCAAGACCGACGGCCAGGAGGACAGCTGGGACAAGATGGAGGATTACTTGAGGTCACTCGTAGCAAGCGGAACTGTCTCTGGTACCTGAGGTTCGGGGCGAGACCTCAACGGCTGGTCGACGAGCGTGCCCGCAGCATTCCAGACTGCCGGCGAACTTCAGTCAGACGTCTCCCCTGCTGCAAGCGAGAAACGGCCCGGAGTTCATCGCCTGGGCGCTTCGTGACCCGTGGCGGCTCAGCAGCACCGGGACGATCCACAACGAGCCGGACCGCCTTGAACCCCTTCGTCGAGTCGTTCAACGGCCGGTCACGAGACGAGCTACTCAACGTCGAGGAGTGGATAGCAGGTCGGTTTCACGTTGAGAAATAGGTTTATCGAGCAGGGCGACAATCGAACCAGGGAAAGGCACTATGAAGCTTCTTCTCACTTCCGCTGGCATCAAGAACACGAGCATCCACGACGCGCTGGTCGGCCTCCTGGGCAAACCGATCGCCGAGTCCAGCGCCCTCTGCATTCCCACCGCGACGTACCCCATGGGCGGTCCCGGCTCGGCATGGCGGTTCATCACCGGACGAGCCACCACCCCCATGTGCGAACTTGGCTGGAAGTCCCTGGGAGTGCTGGAGCTCACCGCCCTGCCCAGCATCGATGCGGACCAGTGGATCCCCCTGGTCCAGGAGACCGACGCCCTGCTGGTGAGTGGCGGCGATGCCACGTATCTGTGCCACTGGATGCGGCAGTCCGGACTGGCGGACCTCCTGCCGTCGCTGCGCGCGGTCTGGGTAGGCCTGAGCGGCGGAAGCATGGTGATGACCCCCAGCATCGGGGCGGACTTCGTCAGCTGGAGCCGGGCCGACAGCGACAGAACGCTGGGAATAGTTGACTTTTCGATATTTCCGCACGTGGATCATGAGGACATGCCCGACAATTCCATGGCTGAAGCAGAAAAATGGGCCGCCGGCCTGCCGGTGCCGGCTTACGCGATTGACGATCAGACTGCGATCAAGGTGACCGATGGTGCCGTCGAAGTCGTCTCCGAGGGGCACTGGAAGCTGTTCGCCCCCTAATACCGAGATGCTCAGCGGATTCGCTCGCGATCCTCGGCCTTTGTGGCGGAAATTGGGCGGATCCGAGGAGTTAATCGCGCATTACGCCTTACGGTGGCCGCCCGCCGTTCACTCGGGTAGGTCGATCATGCCCACCTTGCCAGACGCGCGCGCAACCGCCGTTCGGTAGGTAAAGAGCGGATCCGCTCGGCTGGTTACCGCGGTCCACAGAAGAACATTCGGCTCGTCTTACGGGCCGGGCAGCGGGCCTTGGAAGGCCGTCCGAAGGTGCAGTGGTTTTGTTCATGCGCGGAAAGGAATCCGGTAGCGGCGGTCCCTGCGGCCCCGACCGTCAGGGTGAGTCAATGGGTGAGGCACCAGCCAGGTCCGCGATCTGCGCGTGCGTGGCGAACCACGGGCGGCCCCGCCCGGCCATCCCGGTTATCACGCTGTCGAGCATCTGCACCAGGTAGCCGCGGCCGATGGCCTCGGGGTGCATCGTGTAGGTCACCGCCCGGCGGTCCTGGCAGGCCGACTCGAACTCCGCCAGCCAGATCCGCTCCACTGCGGCCGGGTCGGCGAGCAGCCCGCCGTGGTAGGAGGTCCAGCCGAAGTAAGGCCAGTCGCATAGGCTCCAGTGGCCGGGCAACTCCAGCAGCGGCTCATTTCCGCTGGTCACCCAGTACGGCCGGTCGTCGGCCATCAGGCTGGCGTCGTAGGAGAAACCGAGCTCGCCCAGCAGGTCCAGGGTCTGTGGGGTCAGCTCCCAGCCCGGTGACCGGTAGCCGTGCGGCCGGATCCCCAGCTTGCCCAGCGCGGTCAACCCCTCCTCGAGTTCGGCGCGCTGCGCCGCGGCGTCCAAGCCGTCGGTGCCCCGGTGCAGGTACCCGTGGTGGCCGACCTCGTGACCGCCTGCCAGGATGGCCTCCACGGCGCCGGGATGCTGGTCGGCGGTGTGGCCGGGCACATAGAACGTGGCCGTGACCTCCAGCTCAGCCAGCAGCCCGAGGACCCGGCCCAGGCCCCGGGCCGGGCCAAAGCGGCCCTGCGACAGCGTGGTCAGCCGACGGGCGTACTCGGGGCCCTCGCTGAGCCAGGGAGCCTCGCCGTCCACGTCAAAGGTCAGGGCCACCGCCACCTCAGCGTCGCCGGGCCAGGCGGGGAAGTGCGCGGGCGGGTTCTCCATGATCGATCCAATCGTGCGATGAACCGCAGGATGACGAGTCTGCCACCCGGCCAGAACGGCCACGCCGTCGCAGATGATGCGGATCACCAGGCCTACGGCTGGCCGAGTCATTTCGGCGTCCGGCGCGGGTTGCGGTCATGCACCAGGCGCGCTGTCTGCGGCAATAGCGGACGTGGCGGCATGTCGGCTGGATCGCATAACCATGCATAGCTGCAGGTAGCTGGCCTGCGTAGCGCCGAGCCTGGGCCTCAGCGAACCCATTATGCCCTGAATGCATCAACTTGCTGTGTGGTCCCATACGAGCCCGCCGAGCCGGCGCTGCCGCAGCAGCACTGCTCCAGCCTGCCCGTGCGGAGAAGGTGAGACAGCCACTACAGGCCAGCCACCCTGGCCGGCCGCACGCTGGCCTCTCCGAGTTTGCCTGCCAGGCCCGCCGCGCACTTGAGGATTGCGTCTCCGGTACGGACGGATCCGGAGACGACGACGCGGGCATTCAGGCCGCGCAGCCGCAGCTCGCGGCCGACCCGGGAGTTGACGAACCGCAAGGCGTCCGGACCGAATCGGGCGCGGAATTTGGCGCAGCCCAGGTGCGGCTGATCGGTGACCTCGAGGACTGCCGAGCCCACCGCCAGCCGCGTGCCTGGCGGCAGGTTAGCAAGACTCAGGTCGAGATCGGTGTAGAGCTGATCACCGGCTAGGACGCGCCGGTCGAGGTCGTGCGCGATGAGCAGGGCAGCACGGGAGTTCATCATTGTCACCTGCATTCCCGGATGCGGCGACCCGTCGGCAGTCCGCGAGCTTGCTCGCATCGGCCAGGTGTCACCCGCCAGGCCGGCTTCTACATCCAGGGTGGCCTCTGTGAGCACCTCCCGCCCGTCAACGGCGGGACGGCGAGCAATCAAGACGACCGCACCGCCGTCCGACGGGGAGTCTCGCACATAGCTGAGGCCGGCCTCCAGCTCGGCGGCGCTGAGATGCTTCACCAGGACATCCTGGCACCCACGGGTCCTCAGCCACGACCCGATTTCTGGGTGGCGACCTGGCGAGCCACGCTCGAAGCGTCGGACAAGAAGCTGCGGCCGCAGCCCGCACAAGTGGCCGTATCGGCCTGCTGTCATCGCGGCATGAGCACGCAGCCCACCGACAAGATCACGAAATCCAGGTACCCGCGGCTCCCTCTCACCGTACACATCGCGACTTAAGAACGAGGGCGGCTGAGCGACGCTCACCGCGGGTCCAGTCGCAAATCTCCTGCGCGCGACGCCCGTGACAGAACCTGGCTGATCAGGGCCTGGGCAGAGGCGCTGGTGAGTCAACGGCGATCCGCCGCGCGTTCATCACGCGGGTGGTCGCCGGCTCGACCGCTCCGCGTTCATGTCGAAGACGGGTGCCTGGCTCCGTCCTAGCGGTGTCAGAGCCGTCCTGCGCCGTGAACGTGGAGCAGCGGACAACGACCGGTAGGAGGCCGGGATGCGGAAGGTGATCGCGAACGAGTGGATGACGCTGGACAGGGTGGTGCAGGCTCCCAGCTATGCCGATGAGGGCGTGACCGGTGGCTTCGGGCACGGTGGCTGGCATGCCCGCTTCTTCGATGACCACCGGATGTTAGCACCGCGATCTGCGTTTCCTGGGGCGCGAGGTCGTTGGTGAGCGGCTGCACTTTGGCGGCCGTTCCCCGCCAGCTCTCTGGCGTCGGCCTGCGCCTTTGCAGCGCTCCTTCCCTTCTCGCAACCGCTGCCGCCCTTCCCCATGGACCGGGCACCAGCGAGATCCAGCGCAACATCATGGCCGAACGCGTCCTCGGGCTGCCACGGGAGGCCCGCGGCCAGGTACCGGCGCGGGACCGCGGCGGCGGGCGCGGCGACCTCGACTCCGAACGGGCCGAGCGGGCGGACCCGGCGGCCGCAGCCGGTGTCGAGGGTCAGTTTGCCGGTGACCACCAGGTAGTACCCCAGGCCCGCCAGGCCACTTACCGCGCCGACCGCCGCTGTGCTAGCACCAATCACGCCGTCAGAATACGGACCGTTGCCCTTGCATGCCGCGGCTACGCCAGCGCAGCGCGGGCGCTAGTCTCGCGCCCGGGCGGGTCCTGCGCCTGACGTGTCGCGCACCAGAACTGCGCACTCGGGTGCGCCAGAGATGACCAGTGTGCCCGAGCTCGTTTGGTTGGCATAGCTGCGGCTCGTGCGTCACCGGCTCCGGGAATGGCATCTGCCACGCCGGCTCTTCCAGAGCTGTCCCGCCGCTTAGGAGGATGTCTCCACGCTGGGAGTGGCAGCCCGGCTACGCGTGCAGGCGGCTTGGCGTAATTATCAGAGCTTCTGAGAACAACTCGGCGAACTCGCGAGGTGTGCCGAACATCGCCCCGATGCGCTCGGCGTACTTCGCTGCATATTGCGGCTGCCGGTCGGCCGGAGGTACGTCACCGGCGTGCTCTGCGCTGCCGTCGATGCGAATGATGTCTCTGCCGATGTCGGTTACGTCGAGCCCCAGGGTGACCTTAGGGTTCTCGCTAATGTTGCGCAGTTTGATCTTTTTCGGCTGGCTGTAGACGAGGATCGTCTCGTCGTCGCGCACCAGAAACCACACTGGCACGCTGTCCGGCTGGCCGTCGGGGCGAACTGTCGTCAGCCACGCCATCAGGTTCCTGTGCAGGCGAGCCTCGACATGATCGCGGCGTTCGGCAGGCAGGTGTCGGGTTAGGTTCACGGTGATCGTAACCAGCGGCCCAGTCGAAGTAGTCCCGTAGGTGCCGTCCCGGCCTTCCGGGGATTATTGGCGGATCCCGCGCGAATGGGCCAATCCCAGTTCCTTCGTCGACGTCTTTACCCGCAGTGCCGGACAAGCATCGGGGCGGCACTCGGCAGAAGAGATCATGCTCCTCGCGAGCATCGAAGGTGCGGCGGTGCCTGGCGGGAGTGCCTACGATGCCGGTATGACACAACCTGCACCGGCCGCACCGGCCGGGTTTCCGGTCACCACCGCGCTGAGCCTCCAGGGTATGACAGTCGAGCGGGACCTTGGCGTCGCCTTCGGCCTAGTCGTGCGCAGCATGGGCGCTATCAAGTCGATTGGCGCGGGGTTCAAGGCGATGCGCCAGGGCGAGGTGACCCAGTACACCGAGCTGCTCGAGGACAGCCGAAGGCACGCGATGGACCGGATGATCGAGAACGCGCGGCTGCTCGGCGCGAACGCGGTAATCGCGATGCGATTCGACTCTTCCGAGGTAGGCCAGCAACTCACCGAAATCGTCGCCTACGGTACGGCTGTCACCGCCCGTCCCGCGGGCTAGCCATGCCCGACACACCTCCGGGTCCGTGGTCCTTGGTCCGCGAGGCCGATCGAGAGCGGCTGCTGGGCCTGCTGCGGGAACACTACGCGCAGGGCCGGCTGGACTTGGACGAGATGAGCCGCCGGGTCGGCATCGTGCTGGCCGCGACCCGCACCGACGAGGCCGAGGCCGCCGTGAGCGACCTGCCGCTGCTGGGCATGGTGCCGTCTGGCGAACCATCACCTGGCCGGGCCAGCCGCGGCAGGCTCGGGCAGCGGCGCCGCCACGCGCAGCGGGCTGAGCCAAGCGCAGGGTGGGTTCCGACACCGGAGAGGTTCCGCGACCCGTCGACGCGCGCGATCATGCGGGTCTGGATCGACCCGGCAGACCTGAGCCGGCACTATGTGCCAGAGCCCGACGGCTGATTCCATGAGGCGGCGGTTGCCGAGCGCGGTCGAGGATTTCTTTTCGCATCTCCACCGCCGGTGCGGGATCGGTTCGTGCTCGTCAGGCGTCAGCGACCACGGGCGAGCGCCGCCAACCTTAGCTATCTTCAGAGTTCAGGACGCCGATGAGGGTGCCGTCCGGGGTGGTGACCAGCAGGTGCGCGACGTGGCGCTCGCTCATCCGCTGCCGGGTGGCATCGAGGTCCTCGTGCGCTCGCACGGTAGTCGGGCCGGGTTGCATCACCTCAGCAGCCGGAGCTTGCTCGGCGGCGCTGATCCGGTCGGTTCGTAGGATCCCGACCACGGTCCGCTGTCCGGCGATGACTACGCAGTAGTCCCATCCTTGTGTGCAGGCTTGCTGCAGCGCCAGTACGGCAGGGGCGCCGGGAGCGCAGGTGGGCACGTCACGCCGGACGGCCTCGAGGACCCTCCCGCTGGGCTGCTCTGCCCGGACGGTCGGGAGGCCGGCGGCGATCCAGTCGAGCTTGCCGAGGGTGTAATCGTAGACGGGCGCGAACCCCAGTTGGGTGAGCCGGCACGCGGCTCGCGGGCTCATGTCTCAAAGGCCGTCCCAGCAGTAGACGATCACCGGCCGGGAGCGGTGGAGTCCGGCTGATGTCCCGGCCGTCAGTGACTTGAGCGGCAAGCTGATGGCGCCCGGCAGGTGCTCATCGTCGAACTCATCTCGAGGCAGTACCTCGACTAGCTGTGCGCCGGCCTCCACGAGACGGCGAACCTCCTCCCGAGTGACCGAACCCGGCGCCTGCGGGGCCCGCTGCTGATCAGGCAGCATCGGCCAGCACGGCCTGGATCTGCCAGACGGTACGGGACTGATCGCCGCCTTCGCCGCTGGGATGGAAGCGTAGGATCTCCCCGAGGCGCGCGCTGGCCAGTTGCCAGTTTGGCCAGCGCTCGAAGTACAGCAACTCGATCTCCATAGCCCCATCCTCCTCCTTCGAGCCAGGGGGAAGGTCAAGCCGGGGGGAAGGTCAAAAGGTAACCGCCTGCGGCAGTGGACGATGCGCAGCAATGTCCGGCATCAGTCCACGTCAGCCACCCTCCTGGGACCGGAGCATCCCGGCAGTCAGTGCGAGCTGTGTGCCTCGGCCATCTGGCCGACCAGCACGGCGAAAGGCATGTCCAGCGCGGCGTAGACCTCGCCGGCCCTGGCTGAGGCGTTGTCGGCCAGGATCTCCACCATCAGCGTGGCGTAGTCAATGGGGATGACACCGGCCTGCTGCATCCGCAGCAGCCCGGCATCCCGCTTGGTCTCCCAGAATGTGCCTGAGGCGTCGACGGCGACGTAGGCATCGAGACCCTCGGCGGTGGCAGCGATGGCGGGCAGCGCCGCGCACACCTCGAGCGAGACGCCGGCGATGATCAGCTTGCTGCGGCCGATAGCCCGGACGGCGTCCCGGACGCGCTCGTCGTGCCAGGCATTGACCGTGCTGCGGTCAATCACCTCCTGCCCCCTCGGGAGTGCTTCTAGCAGCTCCGGTATTACCGGGCCCCACATGCCGTCCGCCATGGTGGTGGTGACCACCGTAGGCACGTCCAGCGCCTGCGCCGCTTTGGCCAGGCTCACCACGTTGTGCTTGAGGTCGCGCAAGCCGATGTCGCGCACACCGCTGTATAGGCCCACCTGGTGGTCCACCAGCAGCACGGCGGCGTTCTCTGCGGTCAGGAACTCGTGGAACTTGCTGCGCTCGCTCATCGTCCCTCCGAGGACAGCTCGGCTTTCGATGCCGCGGCAGCCCGGACAGGTCCGGACCGGCATCCGAGCCACAGCGGCGGGCTCGTCGGTCATGGTCCCCGCCATTGAGCCGCCGACACCTCCCTGAAGCTGTTTGGGCGATGGCCCCCGATGTGCCTGCCTTCCGGAGAGGCCCAGGGCGCAGGACCACAACAACGACGCTGTCACCCGACGGACACGAGCGGTAGCTATCGAGTGGGCCGCAGTCCATGTCCAGGTCGCGGCGATCAGGCGGCTCGGTGCGACGCGAGATCGCCGGGAGCAAGGCAGAAACTTGTGGCCTGGGTCACATGAAACACCGTGTTGCAGGGTAAAGTCGAGTTAAGCTACGACAAGGGCGACACGGAGGACAGATTGTGCGACGTGGTGTTCACCTGCCAGCACTGCGGAGCGCTTCACGACGTGAGGGAGATCCGACGCGGGCTCTATCTAAGCCAGCGGAGGCTGGACGGATTTCAGGCCTTGGAGCGCGGAGGCCCACTCGGACTCGGCGAGCGAATATCCAGGCGCAAGATCACTAAGACCCTGATGCGCGGACTGAGGCGCAGCTAACAGACACTCCCCCCAAGGCGCCCGGCCTGACGCTTTCGTTAATGGGTGCCGGCGAGGCTGCTGGCAGCTGGAACGCGGCGGCGTTGATCGATGCGCACGCCTGCGGGGTGCTCGGACCGGGGTCCGCCGAGCGAGGTGCCTTTCTCGGCCAGCAGGCCGGCAACTTCGCGGGCGCGCTTGTAGTCGAAGTCTAGGCCGTCCAGCCAGTCGCGGACCCCGGGTTCCAGCTCGAACGCGGCCGACCGCCAGCGGGCCGGCCAGCAGGCAGATCCTCGGCTGTGTGATGCTGATGGGCGTCACCATCAGAACGCAGCGGACTGCCAGCCGCCCGCCTAGTCGGGACGCCTCAGCGCTGCCAGCGTCCGGCAGTGGTGAAGCCAGCAGCCAGATTGCGCCAACAGCCAGCCCGCGGGCATATCGATCGGTTTTATGGGAGTCAAGCTATGGAACCCACTGTCCCTAGCCGCATTCCAGCCGACGCGACTTCGGCGGGCGACGGAGTAGTAATCGGCCGCGGTCCGGTCCGCGTGGACGCATTCATAGATTTCATGTGCCCGTTCTGCCGGCGATTCGAGCTGTCCGCTGGACCGACGCTCGCGGGCCTTGTGTCCGGCGGCGCGATCAGCCTGGCCTACCACCCCATGAACTTCCTGGATGAGGCTTCGACGACGAAGTACTCGACCCGCGCCGCCGCCGCTTCGGGCTGCGCAGCCGATCAGGAGCGGTTTGCCGAGTATGCGCACGCGTTGTTTATCAATCAGCCGCCCGAGGGCGGCGGTGGCCTGACCGATAGTGAACTGGCCGCCCTCGGCGCGGAGGCCGGCCTGTCAGGCGCCTTTACGGCCTGCGTGGTCGATATGCCGTACCTGGACTGGCCGTCATACGTGACCGCGCGTGCCGTCGCGCTCGGGGTGAACGCCACCCCGACCGTGCTGGTTGGCGGCGCAACGGTCACGCCGGACCCGCAGGCGATCACCGCAGCAGTTGCCGGGGCAACGGGATAACAACGACCTGCGGTTACCCGTGTGGCGTCACCGACGCCAATTTCGACGAAATCCTGCCCGAAATCGGGCAGGATTCTTGCTAATTGAGCGGGCCAGCCAGCATTATTGACCGGTGACCGGGCAGGACCCGCACGGGGATCTCGTCGAGTACCTGATCCGCGCTTGCCCGCTCAGCCCGGCCGAAGCCGCCCGGGTAGTGGCCGACGTGCTGGGTTACTTCTCCGAGGCGCCAGCGGACTACGTCCGGCGGCGCCATCGGGAGCTGAAGGCGCGTGGAGTCAGCAATGACCTCGCCTTCGAACAGATCGCGGCTGAGATCCCGCTGCGGCGCTACGCGGCGCCGGAGTTCTCGCTGCGGCAGTTGCGCAGGATCGTTTACGGATAAGCAGGATCGCTTACGGATGAGCAGGATCGTCCCCGGATTAGGAGCAGACATTGTGTGGCATCGTCGCATACATCGGCAGCAAGGACAGTGTCCCGATCTTGCTAGAGGGCCTGGCCAGGCTCGAGTACCGCGGTTATGACTCCGCCGGGCTCGCAGTTGCCAGCCGCGGCGGCGACCTGCGCGTTCGGAAGGCAAAGGGGAGGGTGGCGGAGCTAGCCGCCGATATGCCCGCCCGGATGAAAGGCACTCCAGGCATCGGGCACACCCGGTGGGCGACACATGGCGAGCCGAGCGACGTTAACGCGCACCCGCACGTGCGCGGGCCGATCGCGATCGTGCACAACGGCATCATCGAGAACGCGGAGGAACTCCGGGCCAAGCTGATCGCGGACGGGGCGGAATTCGCCTCGCAGACCGACAGTGAGATCTTCGCGCACCTGATCGCAGCGCAGGCAGGCGCGAGCCCAGGCCTGGCGGACCCGGGCGAGCCCGCGGACCTCGAGGAAGCGGTGCGCCGGGCGCTCAAGTGCGTCGTCGGCACCTACGGCCTGGCCGTGCTGGATGCTCGCAGGCCTGACCGGCTGGTCGTTGCCCGCAATGGCAGCCCGGTTCTGCTGGGCATCGGCGACAAGGAGATGTTCGCGGCATCCGACGTGGCGGCGCTGGTCCGCTACACCAGGCAGGTCGTGCACCTGGACGACGGCGAGATCGCTACCATCCAGGCGGACGGATTCCGGACATCCACCCTCGACGCCCGGCGCACCACCAAGACGGCGGCTGTAGTCGAGGCGGACGCGGCCAGCTACGACGCCGACGGCCATGCCCACTTCATGCACAAGGAGATCCACGAGCAGCCGGGCGTCGTGGAGCGCGTGCTCCGTGGCCGCCTCGACGACAGGTTCAACACCGCGCACCTGGGCGGGCTCAACCTCGACCCGCGTGATGCCCGCGGCATCAAACGGGTGAAGATCCTGGGCTGCGGCTCCGCGTACTACTCCGGCGTGCTTGGCGCCCAGCTGATCGAGGAGCTGGCCAGAGTACCGGCCGACGCCGAGCCAGCGTCGGAGTTCCGGTACCGGGGGCCGGTGATCGAGGAAGGAACCCTCTACATCGGGGTCAGCCAGTCCGGGGAGACCTACGACACGCTGGCAGCGGTGCAGGAGGTCAAGCGCAAGGGCGGCCGGGTGCTCGGCGTGGTCAACACGGTGGGCAGCACGATCGCACGGGAGTGCGACGGCGGCGTATACCTGCACGCCGGTCCGGAGGTATCCGTTACCTCCACCAAGACCTTCACCGCAACGGCAACAGTGTTCGCGCTGCTCGCGCTGCACCTGGCCCGCATTCACGACCTTTCCCCGGCCGACGGCAAGCGGATCAGCGCCGGCCTGCGCAAGCTACCGGGGCAGATCGAGCAGATCCTGGCGCAGGAGGAGGAGATCGCGGAGCTGGCCAAGGACCTCGCTGGGTACCCGAGCATGTTCTTCGTCGGCCGGGTACGCGGCTGGCCGGTTGCGAGGGAGGGCGCGCAGAAGCTCAAGGAGGTCTCCTACCTGCACGCCGAGGCCTATCCGGCGAGCGAGCTCAAGCACGGCCCGCTTGCCCTGGTCGGGCCCGAGCTGCCGACGGTGGCGATCGTCCCGGACGATGAGCTCGTCGACAAGAACCTGGCCACGCTGGGCGAGATCAAGGCGCGCCAGGGCCGGGTGCTGCTGGTCGGTCATTCCGCGCCGGATAGGCAACTTGCCGACCATGTCCTCGCGGTGCCGAAGAACGAGCCGGAACTCGACCCGATCCTGCTGTCCGTGCCCCTCCAGCTGCTCGCCTACCACGCTGCGGTCCAGCTGGGGAACGATGTCGACAGGCCACGGAATCTGGCCAAGAGCGTCACGGTGGAGTAACCGGGTCCCGGCCTGGCTCCCGGTCGGCGGCTCGGTTATGCCGCAGACTGGGCATATGAGCCGCGAAGTCAGCAGCACGCCGGCTGGCAGCGCGCAGGGGGAGACCGAGCCGCTGCCGGAACCGATGGCCGAGGCACTCGGCGCGTTCGGCCGCCACCTAGCTTCGGAGCGCGGCCTGTCCAGGCACACCGTCCGCGCATATCTCGGCGACGTCGGGTCGCTGCTCAGGCACGCGCAGCGGGAGCAGTGCAGCCAGCTTGGTGACCTCGACATTGCCGAGTTGCGCTCGTGGCTGGGCGAGTTGCACCGGGCCGGGCAAGCGCGTGCGACTATCGCCAGGCGGGCGGCCTCGGCTAGGGCGTTCACCGCGTTCGCCTACGGCCGCGGCTGGCTGGCCGCCGACCCGGCAGCTCTGCTCGGGACGCCGAAGGTGCACAGGCGGCTGCCGCAAGTGCTAGCGCAAGACCAGATGACGGCGGTACTCGAAGCGCCGAAAGGGCCGTCGGCCGGGGACGCCACGGCGATCGAGGCGGCCGTGCTCGTCCGCGATACCGCGATCATGGAACTGCTGTACGCGACCGGGCTCCGGGTCAGCGAACTGTGCGGGCTGGACCTGCACAGTCTCGATACTGGCCGTCGCACGGTCCGGGTTCTCGGCAAGGGGAACAAGGAGCGAACCGTCCCGGTCGGAATCCCGGCCCTGCGTGCGGTGGGGGAATGGCTTGCGCAGGGCCGTCCGGTGCTCGCTCGCGGCCCGGCCGCGGCCATA
This sequence comes from uncultured Actinomycetota bacterium, assembly GCA_963804435.1. Taxonomy (GTDB): domain Bacteria; phylum Actinomycetota; class Actinomycetes; order Streptosporangiales; family Streptosporangiaceae; genus JAJYUU01. Next base: position 29,221 of record CAWDQI010000001.1, read on the forward strand.
TTCCTGGGAGCACGCGGTGGCCGCATCGACCCGCGCACCGTCCGCCGGGTCGTCCACGCCAGGATCGCTGGGGCCGGTTCGGTGCCCGATACCGGCCCGCACGGGCTGCGGCATACCGCAGCTACGCATCTGCTCGAAGGCGGCGCTGACCTGCGCAGCGTCCAGGAGATACTCGGCCATGCTTCGCTGGCCACGACGCAGATCTACACGCACGTCACGATTGACCGGCTGATCTCGGTCTACCGTCAGGCTCATCCGCGGGCCTGACCTCGCGGGGCAAAGCTCAGGCCGCCCAAATCGCGCCCTCCCGCCGGGACATCGCGGCGCATGCTGGGCATGTAGACTTCAAGTTACGGCCTGCAAGCTGGCCTGCGTGCACATGCGCAGTCCCGTCGGCCGAATTCGCGCGCCCGCTCGCTGCGCGGCCGCCCGCGCGAGGATCCCGGCACCGGGAGTCCCCGCACGGGCTCCGCACAGGGCGTCCTTCACCGGTCCGCGGGAGCTGATCCCACGGCGAAGGGCGCACGGGCGCCAGGAACTCAACCGGCAGGCGCCTGCCATTGCAACGGCGGCGCCCTGAACAGGAAGGGGACACCGGCATGGCTCCGGTCGTCACCATGCGTCAGCTGCTGGAGAGCGGCGTTCATTTCGGGCACCAGACCAGGCGCTGGAACCCGAAGATGAAGCGCTTCATCTTCACCGAGCGCAACGGCATCTACATCATTGACCTTCAGCAGTCGCTCGACTTCATTGATCGCGCCTACGACTTCATCAGGGAAACCGTGGCCCACGGTGGCTCGATCATGTACGTGGGCACCAAGAAGCAGGCCCAGGAAGCGATCGCCGAACAGGCTCGCCGGGTCGGGATGCCATTCGTCAACCAGCGCTGGCTGGGCGGCATGCTTACCAACTTCGGCACCGTCTACAAGCGCCTCCAGCGTCTCAAGGAGCTTGAGGAGATTGACTTCGACGATGTGGCCGGCTCGAACCTGACCAAGAAGGAACTGCTGCAGCTGCGCCGCGAGCGGGACAAGCTCGAGCGCTCACTCGGCGGCATCAGGGACATGTCCAGGGTGCCGAGCGCGCTGTGGGTCGTCGACACCAAGAAGGAACACATCGCGGTCAGCGAGGCGCGGAAGCTGGGCATCCCGGTCATCGCGATCCTGGACACCAATTGCGATCCCGACGAGGTGCAGTACCCGATTCCCGGTAACGACGACGCGATCCGTAGCGTTGCCCTGCTCACCCGGGTCATCGCCGACGCGGTGGCCGACGGGCTCATCGCCAGGGCGGGCGCGGCCGCAGCCGACGACAAGCCAGCTGCCAGCGGCGACGAGGGCGTGCTGGGTGCCGCTGAGCCACTGGCGGAGTGGGAGCGCGAGCTGCTGGAAGGCACCGCTGACGCCTCGTCCGGTGAGGCGCCGGCCAGGGCGGCTGAGACGCCGTCTACGGCCGCGGAGGCGCTGGCCGGTGACGTCGCCCAGGCCGCTGAGGTCGCGCAGGCCGCTGAGGCCACGGACGCGGGAGCTGACGCGACCACGGCAAGCGCCGACGGCGCCACCCCCGTCGCGGACGCCGCACCCGCCGACGACGTCACCCCCGCGGCGGACGCCGCGCCCGCTGCGGACGCAGACGCTACCGCCTGATCTTGGGACAGGCAGGCCGGGGCGCCGTCACCGGCCGCCACCGGTACCACGACAACGAAAGATGAGGACATGGCGAACTACACCGCCGCCGATGTGAAGAGGCTGCGTGAGCAGACCGGCGCCGGCATGATGGACTGCAAGAACGCCTTGGTTGAGGCCAACGGCGACTATGACGCCGCAGTCGAGGCATTGCGCATCAAGGGTGCCAAGGATGTGACCAAGCGGGCCCAGCGCACGGCCGCCCAGGGCCTGGTCACGGCCCAGTTGTCGGGCACCAGCGCCGGGGTGCTGGTTGAGCTGAACTGCGAGACTGACTTCGTCGCCAAGACCGATCTGTTCCAGCAGGTCGCCGCCGACATCGCCGCTGCCGCCCTGGCGGCCCGCTCGGCTGACCGGCTCACCGTCCTGAGCCTCGAAGTCAGGCCTGGTCAGACCGCCCAGGAGCTGATCGAGGAGGCAGGCGCGACGCTCAAGGAGAAGCTGGAGCTCGGCCGCTACGCTCGCTTCGATGGCGGCTACGTCGCGAGCTACCTGCACAAGTCCGACCCCGGATTGCCGCCCACGCTGGGCGTGCTCGTCCAGCTGGACGAGGCGGGGGCCGACATCGGCCAGGACATCGCCCATCAGGTCGCCGGCCACCTCCCGGCCCCGCAGTACGTGACCCGCGACCAGGTGCCCGATGAACTGATAGCCAACGAGCGCCGCATCGCCGAAGAGGTCACCAGGGGTGAGGGCAAACCCGAGCAGGCCGTCCCGAAGATCGTGGAGGGGCGCCTCAACGCGTTCCTTAAGGACATCGTACTCGTCGAGCAGGCGTCCGTGCGGGACCAGAAGAAGTCGGTCAAGCAGCTGCTGGCCGAGCACGGAGCAAACGTCCTGGGGTTCGCCCGGTTCCAGATCGGCCAGGCAGGCTGACTCTGCCGGAAGGGTAGTGCCGCGTGACTCTCAGCCCGCCGGCAGATCCCGAAACCGGGCGCGGGCCGAGTCCTGCGCCCGGTGATGGCAGGCCGAACTGGCGGCGGGTGGTACTGAAGCTGTCTGGCGAGGCGTTCGCCGGCAGCGAGCCGCTCGGAATATCCCCAGATGTAGTGATCCATCTGGCGAGGGAGATCAACGCCGCGGCCAAGGAAGGCTTCCAGATCGCCGTCGTGGTGGGCGGCGGCAACATGTTCCGCGGCGCCGCGCTCTCCGAGCGCGGCATCGACCGGTCCCGAGCCGACTACATGGGCATGCTCGGCACGGTGATCAACTGCCTGGCCCTCCAGGACGTCCTGGAGAAGCTCGGCGTGGAAACCAGGGTGCAGACCGCCATCACCATGGGCCAGGTCGCCGAGCCGTACATACCGCGGCGCGCGATCCGGCACCTGGAAAAGGGCCGGATCGTGATATTCGGGGCCGGGCTCGGCGCGCCGTTCTTCTCCACCGACACCTGCGCGGCCCAGCGCGCCCTGGAAATCGGAGCCGAGGCGGTGCTGAAAGGCACGCAGGTCGACGGCGTCTACGATGCCGATCCCCGGCACAACACCGGCGCTGTACTCTTCCATCACCTCGACTACACCGAGGTGCTGCGCCGCGAACTGCGCGTCATGGATGCCACTGCAGTCAGCCTCTGCATGGACAATGACCTGCCCATAGTCGTCTTTGACCTAATGGGCGAGGGTAATGTCGTCAGGGCGGTCCGCGGTGACCAGATCGGCACGCTGGTCAGTCGGTCTGGCCGCTGATGGCGGTTCACCGAGGCTGGAGACGTTTCCAAGACAGCCGGTGACGCGCGAGACTGGACGCCTACGAACGCACAGGAGCCGCAGTGATTGACGAGAGCCTCCTCGAAGCCGAGGAGAAGATGGAGAAGGCCGTCGCGGTTGCCAAGGACGAGTTCAGCGGCATCCGCACCGGCCGCGCACACCCGTCCATGTTCAACAAGATCACCGCCGAGTACTACGGTACCCAGACGCCGGTGAACCAGCTCGCGTCGTTCCACCTGCCCGAGCCGCGGATGGTGATCATCCAGCCGTACGACAAGGGCTCGCTGGCCGGGATCGAGAAGGCGATCAGGAACTCCGACCTGGGGGTCAACCCGACCAATGACGGCGTGATCATCCGCGTGGTCTTCCCGGAGCTGTCCGAGGAGCGCCGCAAGGAGTTCATCAAGGTGGCCAGGAACAAGGCGGAGGACAGCCGGGTATCGATCCGTAACATTCGCAGGCACGCTAAGGACTCGATCGACAAGCTCGTGAAGAACGGCGAGGCTGGCGAGGACGACGGAAGGCGCGCCGAACGGGAGCTTGACGAGCTAACGCACGTCTACACCGGGCAGGTCGATGAGCTGCTGAAGCACAAGGAAGCCGAGCTACTCGAGGTATAGCTTGCGGATCGAACAGGAACCGGACATTTCTCCGGGGGAGCCGTCGGGGGGTGCGGTCTCCGGGCTCTCCGTAATCGGGATAGTAGGCACACCGACGGCCGAGGACGGGACGGGGGCGGTGACCGAGGGCGAGCGCGGCCGGGCCGGCCGCAACCTGCGAGCCGCGATAGCCGTTGGCCTCATTCTCGGCGGCCTCGCGCTGCTCACTCTGTTCACCGTCAAGGCCACGTTCCTGCTATACGTCGGGCTTATCGTCGGCGCGGCGCTCTGGGAACTGAATCACGCGTTTTCGTCGCGGGACATTCACCTCCCGCTGATACCGATCGCGGCCGGCGGCGTGGCGATGGTCACGCTCGCTTACTGGACCGGGGCGAAGTGGTCAGTAACGGCGCTCGGCCTGTCAGCCATCGCGGTGCTGGCCTTCCGCCTCCGGGGCACCGCGGCGGGCTACGTGCGAGATGTCACCGCCGGCCTGTTCGCGCTGCTGTACCTGCCGCTGATGGCGGTGTTCGTGGCGCTGATGCTCGCTGAGCCAGATGGCGCCCGGCGCGCGCTGATCTTTCTGGTGCTGACGGTGTGCAGCGATACCGGCGCTTACCTGGCCGGCAGCCTCATCGGCAAGCACCCGATGGCACCTTCGATCAGCCCCAAGAAAACCTGGGAAGGCCTGAGCGGCTCGATCGTCGCTTGCCTGATCGCTGGCGCGATCATTGTGCCGGAGCTACTGCACGGCCACCTGTGGCAGGGCCTCGTGCTCGGCCTCGGCGGGGTCGCCGCCGCCACGCTGGGCGACCTGAGCGAGTCGATGATGAAGCGTGACCTGGAGATCAAAGACATGGGGCACCTGCTGCCCGGCCACGGCGGCATCCTGGACCGGATCGACTCGCTCCTGGTCATGGCGCCGGTCATCTGGCTGCTGCTGGCGGTCTTCGTGCCGAACGGTCACGCGGCCTAACACCGGCCCGGTCGGCTGCTGGTGACCGGCGACCGAGTGCGTCGTCGGCCCCGTTCCCCCTAGGATTTCTAGGGTTGCGGCTCGTACACCCAGCTCCGGCGCTGCGCTGCTAGCTGCGTGACCAGGCTGGCGGAGTTCCGTTCCCTGGCCAGCTTGCGCTCGCGATCATTGATGGGGATCAGCCAGAGCCAGCGGACCGGCTCGTTGCTGGACCGGAACCCCGCCAGCCGCGGCACTTCGGGGCCTGGCAGCCGGGACGGGTCGTCAAGGAGCAGAACCGCCTCGTTGCCGCCACCCAGCGGGAACGTGGACGGCTCGTGGTACCAGGGAATGCTGTGACCGGAGCCGAGCCAGGTCACCTCCCGCCACGGGTACTGCGCCAGCCACAGGAAGATGCGAGCGGCTTCGGCGCTCGGCATCGTGGTGGCTAGGGCGAGTTCGACCCTGGCCCGGCTGGCGAAGCCGTTGCCGGTTTGCTCGACAACGGGCATCCGCTGGCAGCTCATGCCTACCGTGGACAGCACGGTGAAGGGACGCTTCGGCACCGCCGGGCGCTCGGAAACGCCCACCGCCGGGCTCTTGCCACCGCTGACATCCCAGTACCCGCCCCCCGGCCCGAGCCTGGCCAGCAGATGTCCGAGCAGCGACTGCTGGGCCAGCGCCCACGAACCAGCGCTGGCGCGCCAGCGCCAGAACTGCGCGGACTGCGCCACCCGGATGCCGAGGCCCTCCATGGCGTCGTCGAGTGACCATCCGAACGGGGTCTGGCCGATGACGTCCCGGCTGTAGCCGGGCATTCCCCTGGCCAGGTCGGACCAGCCGGGGATGACGGCCAGCAGCTCCCCGTCTTCCAGGATCGCGGCCCCGTCGCCCTCCTCAAGCCAGACCGCGGTCAGCGCGCCTGCCTCGATCAAGCGCCGACCGGCCGGATGCTTCGTGTGCTCCGCAGGCATCTCGGGAGCGGCACCGGAACGCAGCCTCGCAAGGTCAACGGTGTCTGGCGCGGCCTGGTGATTGGCGATCCAGGTGGCCGCGATCGCGCCCGACTTGTCATGCAGGTACGCCGAGGTCGTCGTGCCGTCGTACTCCACGACCAGTCGGCGGCTGCCGTACTGGCTGACGCTGTCGAGCAGGACGAGTGGGCCGCCTGGCCCGGCTGGGCTTGCGGATATCCTGGAGCCCTGCCCGGACCCTCTGCGCAACGTCGGCACGTTCTGAAATCTACCGACTTTCCGCAGGTAGTTGGGGGTGCATGCGGAAGATCGGTAGAGAGTTGCTGCACGGAGGGGGCGCGCGGATGGCAGAGGCGATCAGGCTGCTGCCCATCGGCCTGGCGGAGGTCGAGCCGCTTGCCGACTCCGACCGGACCCCGGCCCGCGGGGCGGCCCGCCGCGGCTCGCGGGCCCGCCCGCCCCGGCACCTTGCGGACCTGGACCTGGCCGGGCGGCGAGCCGCCGTCGCCGAGCTCGGCCAGCCCGCATTCCGCGCCGACCAGTTGTCCCGGCACTATTTCTCCCGGCTGACCGACGAGCCAGCCGATATGACCGACCTGCCAGCGGCCACCCGGGCCGATCTCGCGGCGGCCTTGCTGCCGCCTTTGCTGACGGCGCGGCGCGAGCAGGAGTGCGACGGCGGCACGACGCGCAAGACGCTGTGGCGGGCCTTCGACGGCGCGTTCGTCGAGTCGGTGCTGATGCGCTACCCGGACCGGGTGACTATGTGCGTGTCCTCGCAGGCCGGCTGCGGCATGGCGTGTCCGTTCTGCGCGACCGGCCAGGCCGGGCTGACCAGGAACCTGTCGGCAGGCGAGATCGTGACCCAGGTGTTCGCAGGGGCCCGGGCCATGGCGTCCGGCGCAGTGCCAGGCGGCCCTGGCCGGGTCTCGAACGTGGTGTTCATGGGCATGGGCGAGCCGCTGGCGAACTACTCGGCCGTGCTGTCGGCCGTCCGCCGGATTACCGATCCCGCGCCAGCCGGGCTCGGCATCTCCCAGCGCGCGGTCACTGTGTCGACAGTGGGCCTCGTTCCCGCCATCAGGAAGCTGGCGGCTGAGCAGATGTCGGTGCGGTTGGCCGTCTCCCTGCATGCTCCCGATGACGAACTGCGCGACGAGCTGGTGCCGGTGAACCGGCGGTGGCAGGTCGCCGAGGTCCTCGATGCGGCCTGGGGTTACGCAGCGGCGACCGGCCGCCGCGTGTCGATCGAGTACGCGATGATCCGGGACGTCAACGACCACGGGTGGCGGGCCGACCTGCTGGCGAGCCTGCTCGCAGGCCGGCTGGCGCACGTCAACTTGATCCCGCTGAATCCGACTCCGGGCTCAAAGTGGACCGCGTCGGACCCGGATGTGGCCGCCGAGTTCTTCGACCGGATCGCCGCACGCGGCGTTCCGGTCAGCGTCCGGGATACCAGGGGCACGCAGATCGACGGGGCATGCGGTCAGCTGGCCGCGTCGAGCGGGCCGGGCTGATGTCCGCGTGACTGCGCGGATTAGCGAGCGGCGAACTTCCGGCCTGCCCGCCGCGGCGGTACGTTAACCGCCATGAGGTGGAAGCAGGAGATTGACCGGCGGCGCAGGCTGCTGATGGCCGCGGCCGTCCAGGGCGCGTGGCGTCGCATGCAGCAAGCCGGGACCGTGACGGCCGAAACCGCGGTCGGCCGGCGGTTCGCGGCTTTCGGGCCCGGCACGATGATGGCCTTCCCGACCGGCGCCGTCTACGGCGAAGGCTGGATCGAGATCGGCGACCAGTGCATGATCGCCGAGCTGGTCACTCTGTGCGCCGGGATGGCACCCGGTCACGACCTAGGTCCCGATCCCGTGCTCCGCGTCGGCGACAGGTGCGTTATCGGGCGCGGCAGCCACATCGTGGCGCATCACTCGATCGAGATTGGCGATGACGTGTTTACCGGCCCGTACGTCTACGTCACCGACCAGAACCACAGTTACGCCGATGTCGAGGTGCCGGTGGGGCGGCAGTGGCCGGTGAACAGCAGCGTTCGCATCGGCGCCGGAACCTGGCTCGGAACCGGCGCGGTCGTTCTGCCTGGCTCAGTGATCGGCCGGAACGTGGTCGTCGCCGCGGGCGCAGTCGTTCGCGGCAAGGTGCCCGATCACGCGGTCGTGGGCGGCGTCCCCGCGAAGGTGCTCCGGGAGTACGTGGCCGGCACCGGCTGGTGCGCGCCGGCTAGCTAATGTCCCGAGCCCCTGATTCGCCGGCAGGTGACGGGCTTTTTGGTTGCCGGGACGATTTCCTGGCTCCCGCCAGCTGCGGTACGAAGGTCTCGCCGCGTAGCGCGCGCGTGACCAAGTCGGCCGCCTGCGCGGTCGCGACGAGGCGGCTGCCCTCGGTCTGGTAGGCGGCCAGCACCGAGGCCAGCGCCCCTGGCGGCAAATCCTTGCCAAGTTCTGCCCGGGCGGTCCGGTAGCCGGCCCGTGCGCCCTCGACGCAGGCGGCAAGGTGGTGCCCGGCCAGCGTCGCGAGTGCCACTGGATGGCGGACAAGCACGCCATGCAGCCGGTAATCGGGCGGCACCACATCCAGCAGCCAGCTGATCGCGGTCTGCTCAAAGCCAGGGCTGCCCGGCGGGTGGACGCCGTCGGGCCATCCGGTTGGAACAAACGCCGCCGCCACGACAGAAGCCTAGCGCAAATCGAACAGATTTTCTATATCGGGATGCTGCCAACGTGATCGTGACCTACACGGCCAGGACGCGCACGCTGCAGGGGAACAGGTTGGCGGACCGACTAGAATCGGTGCCAAGCCGTAGTCCCGGCACTTCCCACAGTTACCGGAGCCTCTCCGTCATGCCTGCCAGCCCAGCCACAGCCGGCTCTATGTCCGCCAGCCCCGTTCCGGCCGGCCGGACCGATGGTGGCGCCGTGCTCGCCCACCGCGACGACCTGCGCAACGTCGCGATCGTGGCGCACGTCGACCATGGCAAGACGACGCTGGTGGACGCCATGCTCTGGCAGTCCGGTGCCTTCCGGGCCGGAGCGCATATAGCCGAGCGGGTCATGGACTCCGGTGACCTGGAACGGGAAAAGGGCATCACGATCCTGGCCAAGAACACCGCGGTCCGGCACGGCGGGATGACCATCAACATCATCGACACGCCAGGCCACGCGGATTTCGGCGGCGAAGTCGAGCGGGGCCTGTCGATGGTGGACGGGGTCATCCTGCTGGTAGACGCCAGCGAGGGACCGCTGCCGCAGACCAGGTTCGTGCTGCGCAAGACGCTCGAGGCCAAGCTGCCGGTGATCGTGGTGATCAACAAGGTGGACCGCCCGGATGCCCGGATCGCCGAGGTTGTCGACGCCTGCTATGAGCTGTTCCTGGATCTGGACGCCAGCGAGGACCAGATCGAATTCCCGATCGTGTATGCCTCGGCCCGGGCCGGCCGGGCGTCGCTGAACCGGCCGCAGGACGGCTCGCAGCCTGACTCGCCCGACCTCGAGCCGCTCTTCCAGGTACTGCGAGAGACCGTGCCCGCACCGATCTATGACCCAAACGCTCCGCTCCGGGCCCAGGTCACGAACCTGGACGCATCTTCTTACCTGGGCCGGATCGCGCTGTGCCGGGTCTACAGCGGTGAGATCCGCAAGGGCCAGCAGGTCGCCTGGTGCCGTCGCGACGGGTCGATCGAGCGCGTGAAGGTTACCGAGTTGTTCCTGACCGAGGCACTCGACCGCGTGCCGACGCAGTCGGCCGGGCCTGGTGACATCATCGCGGTTGCGGGCATCGCCGACATCATGATCGGCGAGACGCTGGCCGACCCCGAGGACCCCCGTCCGCTGCCGCTGATCACGGTGGACGAGCCAGCCATCTCCATGACCATCGGCGTCAATACCTCGCCGCTGGTGGGCCGGGCAAAGGGCTCGAAGGTCACTGCCCGCATGGTGAAAGACCGGATCGACCGCGAACTGGTCGGCAATGTCTCGCTGATCGTGCAGCCGACCGAGCGCCCGGACACCTGGGAAGTCCAGGGCCGGGGCGAGCTTGCCCTCGCCGTCCTCGTCGAGCAGATGCGCCGCGAGGGCTATGAGCTGACGGTCGGCCGTCCGCAGGTGGTGACGCGGGTGATCGATGGCAACGTGAATGAGCCGGTCGAGCGGCTGACCATTGACTGCCCGGAGGAATACCTGGGCACCGTTACCTCCCTGCTGGCCGTGCGCAAGGGCCGGATGGAGAACATGTCCAACCACGGCACCGGCTGGGTCCGGCTCGACTTCACAGTGCCGGCCCGCGGCCTGATCGGATTCCGCACCCAGTTCCTCACCGAGACCCGCGGCACCGGCATCGCGCACCACGTATTCGATGGCTTCGAGCCGTGGGTCGGCGAGATGCGTGCCCGGCCGACCGGCTCGCTGGTGGCCGACCGCACCGGGGTTGCGACCGCTTACGCGATGTTCTCCCTGCAGGAGCGCGGCAGCCTGTTCGTAGAGCCGGGCACGGAGGTTTACGAGGGCATGATCGTCGGCGAGAACTCGCGTTCGGACGACATGGACGTCAACATCGCCAAGGAGAAGAAGCTCACCAACATCCGCCAGTCCGCTGGTGAGGAACTGGAGCGGCTTATCCCGCCCCGCCTGCTCAGCCTGGAGCAGGCGCTGGAGTTCTGCGCCACCGACGAATGCGTCGAGGTCACGCCGATCGCGGTACGCATGCGCAAGACGATCCTCGATGCAAGGGAACGGGGTCGTCAGCGGGGCCGGCGCTCTCGGGTCGAGTGACTCTGGCCGGGCTCTCAGGCCCAGGCGCGCAGGTCCGGGTGCAAGTCGGTGGCGGCCTCGGCCTGGCTGATCAGCCGGCAGATGGCAGCGAGCCGCCAGGAAACCCAGTCGGTGGCGTCCGCCGAATCCGCCGCTCGCCAGCCGGACCTGAGGGCGGCACCGACGAATCCGGCGGCGTAATGCAGCAGCAGCTCGACCGGCACCGTCGCCTCGGACTCGAGTGCGTTGCCGGCGAATGGCACGTCCGGGCACGTCTCCGCGGCACTTGGCAGCGGTTGCTGGCGGCCGGTGAGCTCAGCCCGGACTGCGGCCATGTGCTGATCAAGCTCGGCGACGGCAGCGACGCCGCCGTCCGGGATCCGGTCGAGCGCTGTCTGTCCGACGTGGCCGGCTAGCCGAAGAGCGACAATGGGCAAGTTCGCCGGAACATATGACATGTACTAACAATACCGGCCAACAACCGTGCCAAGTTACCGTCCGTGTCGCCCCCGCCCCGTTCGCTAGCCGGGGGCGAGCCGAAAGCGTTACCCGAGCTGCAGTCGCACATCAGCGCCACCGGATAGCCTTGCCGCGTGGACTCATGGCACGAAATACCGGTTATGACGGGTGGTGCCAGGTCGGCGATTCTCGCCAAATCGGGTCAGTCCCGCGGACGGACGGCATGGGCCGCCCTAAGCGATTCATAGCGCCGGCGGTGCTGGTCCTGGCGGCGGTGACCGCCGGGCTGGCCATGTGGGCGAGTCAGGGCAGCGCGATGCAGCGGGCGGCGGAATTCAGCGTGCCGCCGCTGGCGTCCCGGCCGCCGATGGGCTGGGACAGCTGGTACGCAGACCGATGCGCGGTCACCCAGAACGACATACTGGCGGCTGGGCGTGCGCTCGTGTCGAGCGGCCTGGCGGCGCGCGGCTACGACTACGTGGTGCTCGACGACTGCTGGATGGCGCGCAACCGCGCCGCTGACGGCCGCCTGACCTGGAACCGCGGCACGTTCCCCCGAGGCATCCCGTGGCTGGCGCGGCAGATACACAGCATGGGCCTGAAGTTCGGCCTCTATGGCTCCATCGGCGTGCGGACATGCACGCAGCATCCTGGGTCCTGGGGTCATTACGCGCAGGACGCGCGCACCTTCGCCAGCTGGGGAGTGGACTTCGTGAAGATGGATTTGTGCCAGGTCCTGCCCCCAATCCCGCGTTCAAAAGATCCGCTGACGCAGGAGAAGCTGTTTAACCAGTTCTCCGCTGCGCTGGCCGCCGTGAAAACGCGGCGGCATTTCATCATCTACAGCCAGGAGCTGCCGCGCCGGGGTGATCCGTCGCACGCAAGCCGCGGCTTCCTGCAGCTCGTGGCCGACAGCGCCCTGACTGCGAACATGTGGCGGATCACCCCCGACGAACAGCCGAGGCAGGATCCCCGCAAGGTACTGGCAACCGCGCTCAGCACCGACTTGTCGCTGTGGAAATACGCGAGCCCGGTCGGCGCCTTCGGCGGCGGCTGGAATGACCTGGATTACCTGATGGCAGGCAACACAGCGTTCGGCTGGGCCAGCTCGCTGACACGGGCGCAGGAGAGCATCTGGGCAGAAGAGTCGTCGCCCTTCATGTTCTGCGCTGCGCCGCCTTGGCGGGCCGCCACGGTCGCGGACCTCGGCAACCGGGTCGTTATCGGCATCGATCAGGATGTTCACCAGGGACAGCTGGTGGCGCAGTTCGGGGCGGTCAGCGTCGTATCCAAGCCATACGCTGGCGGCCGGGCGGTGCTGGTTTACAACGCCGGGTCCCGGACGAGCCCGTGGGTAAGCGTGACGCTGCGCGCTCTCGGCTTCGGCTCACGGGGAAGCGTGCACCGCACCGATGCCTGGAGCCGCGTCACCGTCACCGTGCGCAGCCTCCGCCTGCGGGTGCCAGCGGACGCTGCGGCACTGTACGTGATGAAATAGCGGCAGAGCGTTATTTCAGTTGCAGGTAGATGATGCTGCCCAGGCCGAAGAGTACGCAGTAGACGGCGAAGGGTGTCAGCGTGCGGGTCCGGAAATACCGCACCAGGAATCGCACCGAGACGTAGGCGCCGATGCCAGACAAGATGCTGCCGGCCAGGATCGGGCCGTAAATCCCGTGGCCCTTCTGGATGAGGTCGCCTATCTTCAGCGCGCCTGCGGCCAGGATGACCGGGGTGGCCAGCAGGAAGGCGAACCGGGCCGCGTCCTCACGGGACAGGCCGCGGAACATGCCCGTGACCATGGTCACGCCATCCCGGCTGATGCCGGCCAGCAGCGCGAGAATCTGCGCGGAGCCGATAAGCGTGGTCTGCAGGTAGTCCAGCCTGGACAGACGGCGGTCGGCGCGAATCCCGGCCGCGAAATCCTCCTCCCGTTCGGTCCTGGCATCGGGCTTGGCGGCGGCGTGACTGCCGTGACCGGGCCTGTGCGCGGCTCCGACCGTGCCACCGGCTGGGGCGGCAGGCGCCAGGCCGACCGCGGCGACGCCAGCCACCGGCTCATGCTGGACCTCGGCTCGCGCTGGCGCAAGCCGTCGTTCCTCGGCCGCCTCCGCGTCTGCTGCCAGCGACTTCTTGGTCCTGAACTTCTCGCCGGAGAACAATATGACGCCGTTCACCAGGAGAAAGACCGCGGCCAGGATGGGCTTTCCGAACAGCACCCGGAACGTGTGCTCGAACGCGACCCCGACGAGCCCGACCGGGATGGTAGCCACGATGATCATCCAGGCCAGCTTCTGGTCGGCGGTGACGATGTCCCGGTCCCGGATGGAGGTGAAGAACCCGCCGATGATCCGCACCCAGTCGCGCCAGAAGTAGATCAGCAGCGCGATGGCCGTGGCGACGTGCAAGCCGACGATGAAAGCCAGGTAGGGCGACTCCGGCGCGGAAACGTTGAGATCACGGCCCCAGCTCCCGCCGACGAGTGCCGGAATCAGCACGTTGTGGCCCAGGCTGGAAACCGGGAAGAGCTCGGTAACGCCCTGGATCAGTCCGACGACCATCGCCTCGGGATAGGTCATCGTGGGAACGTGCGACATAGCTGCCTTTCGCTCGGCCGTGCGGGGACGCGCCAGTAAGAGTAGTCAGCCCGGCTGGCTGATACGCCCGCTCTCCCGTGCTGGTGCCGCAGCCCCTGACGGTTGACGCCTGGTACCGGTTGACGGTTTACCGCCTGGCCCAGACTAACGGCCCTGGCTGCGGTCATTCCCGGCCAACGCCATGTAAGCCGCTGAGATCCGATAAGCCCTAAGTCAGTACTAGCCGGAAATGACTGCTCCATAGCAGACTAAGCCCAGCGAACGAGAGGAGACGTTCATTGTCCGGGGTCAGGGCCCGCTGCGCTACGGCGGCGATTGCGACAGCGGGAGCCATCGGACTTACGATAACTCTGGCGCAGCTGCCAGCTGGCGCTTCGGTCCGCTCGGGATGGCGGGTCACCAACGTGATCGGCCCGGTAGCGGGCGCGACATACGTTAGCGACTTCGTCGTGACCGGCCGCGCTAATGCCTGGTCTACCTGGGGCACCTGTAATCCTTGCAGCAGCCCGTCCAAGCAGACGTTCACCGTCGAGCGCTGGAACGGTAGATCCTGGCGCAGCGTGCCGTTTTCGCCCGCGCAGGAGACCAACGAAACGTCCTCCAGCGTTGCATTCGGCGCGAGCTCAAGCAGCAATGCGTGGCTGTTTAACGGATTCCAGGATCACATTACGGCGCTGCAGTGGAATGGCCGGGCCTGGAAGGCGCGTCCCGTCCCATCCTGGGTCGTCCGGAGCAATCTTTCCGGCACCTACGCGGTTAGCGCCGAGGTCTTCTCGCCGAAGTCGATGTGGGTCTTCAGCTCCTTCGTCGATAGCTTCACAAAGCCCGAGCATTTCGCCGCGCGGTACTCGGCGGGCAGGTGGACGAAGGTTCAGCTGCCAGGCATCCCGACCGGAGTCTTGCTCCAGCGGGCCGCCGTTCCCCTTCGTGCGGAAGAACGCGGCGTCAGCTCTTCTTGCCGGGGACCTTCGGGGTGTCAGTGTGCGGGCGGCGGGAGATCTTGCTCCCGAGCCAGACCAGCGGATCGTATTTGCGGCCTACGACGCGCTCCTTGAGCGGTATCAGCGCGTTGTCGGTGATCTTGATGTTTTCGGGGCAGACCTCGGTGCAGCACTTGGTGATGTTGCAGTAGCCAAGGCCGAAGTCGTCCTGCGCGCTCTCGCGCCGGTCGGCGGTATCGGCCGGGTGCATCTCCAGCTCGGCGATCCGCATCAGGAACCGCGGCCCGGCGAAGTTGTTCTCGTTCTCCTCATGGTCACGGATGACGTGACAGGTGTTCTGGCACAGGTAGCACTCGATGCACTTGCGGAACTCCTGCGACCGTTCCACGTCAACCTGCTGCATGCGGAACTCGCCGAGGCCGACAGACGGGTCCGGAGTGAACGACGGGATCTGCTGAGCCTTGGAGTAGTTGAAGGAGACGTCGGTCACCAGGTCCCTGATCACCGGGAAGGTGCGCAGCGGAGTGATCGTCAGTACCTCATCCTCGGTGAACGTGGACATCCGGGTCATGCATGCCAGCCGGGGACGGCCATTGATCTCCATGGAGCACGAACCGCACTTGCCGGCCTTGCAGTTCCACCGGATCGCCAGGTCACCGGCCTGGGTGGCCTGGAGCCGGTGCAGGACGTCGAGGACGACCTCGCCCTCGTTGACCTCGACGGTGTAGTCCGCGAGGTCGCCAGTACCGTGGTCGCCGCGCCAGACCCGCAGCGCTGCCTTGTAACTCATCAGTGCGTCTCCTCGGTCGCAGCGGCGGTGCCAACTGAGTCTGCGGCGCCGACCGCGTGGGCCGGAGCAGGAGCAGGAGCCTGCGGCGGCAGCGCGGCCATCTCTTCCTCGGTCAGGTACTTCGTCAGTTCGTTCCGGTCGAACAGAGCGATCAAGTCCGCACGCATCGGCTGCAACGGCTGCTTAGTGATCGTCACCTGTTCGCCGTCCAGAGCGCAGATCAGGTTGACTTTGCGCCACTCTGGCCGCATGCCCGGGTAATCGTCGCGGGTGTGCCCGCCCCGGCTTTCCTGCCGTTCCAGGGCCGCTTCTGCCACGCACTGCGCAATCAGCATGATGTTGCGCAGGTCCAGGGCCAGATGCCAACCGGGGTTGTAGGCGCTGCCGCCTTCCGCCGACACCGATGCGGCCCGCGCGGCCAGCTTCTCCAGCTCGGCGAGCGCGGTCTTGATCTCGGCCTCGGTCCTGATAATGCCGACCAGGTTGCTCATGGTCTCCTGGACCTCGCCGTGCACCGCATACGGGTTCCCCCCGCCGGTGCGCTGCAGCGGGGCGAGTGCCTCGGCATGCGCTGCGGCGATCTCGCCCTCGTCCGGGACCGGCAGTTTCGGGCCAAGCCTGGACAGGTACTCGGCCGCGCCCATTCCCGCCCGGCGGCCGAAAACCAGCAGGTCAGATAGCGAGTTGCCGCCCAGCCGGTTGGACCCGTGCATGCCGCCCGACACCTCGCCGGCCGCGAACAGGCCCGGCACGCAGGACTCGCCGGTGTCAGCGTCCACCTCGACACCGCCCATGACGTAATGCTGGGCCGGGCCGACCTCCATCGGCTCCTTCGTGATATCGACATCGGCCAGTTCCTTGAACTGGTGATACATCGACGGCAGCCGCTTGAGGATCTCCTCGGCTGGCAGCCGCGAGGCGATGTCCAGGAACACGCCGCCGTGCGGTGAACCGCGGCCCGCCTTGACCTCCGCGTTATTAGCCCGGGCTACCTCGTCACGCGGCAGCAGCTCCGGCGGCCGCCGGTTGTTGTCCGGGTCGGAGTACCAGCGGTCGGCCTCTTCCTCGGTCTCGGCGTACTGCGCCCGGAATACGTCAGGCACGTAGTTGAACATGTACCGCTTGCCTTCGGAATTACGCAGCACGCCGCCGTCACCGCGGACAGACTCCGTCACCAGCAGGCCGCGCACCGAGATCGGCCAGACCATGTGCGTCGGGTGGAACTGGACGAACTCCATGTTCAGCAGCTTGGCCCCGGCCAGCAGGGCGAGCGCATGTCCGTCGCCGGTGTACTCCCAGGAATTCGAGCTGACCTTGAAGGTCTTGCCGATGCCGCCGGTGGCGAGGATCACCGTGGGCGCCTCGAACACCACGAACTGGCCGTTCTCCCTGATGTAGCCGAACGCCCCGGCCATCCGGCCGTCGGCGTCCTTGATCAGCCGGGTGATCGTGGTCTCGGCGAAAACCTTGATCATCGCCTCCGGGTCGCCAAGCTCGACGGCGTCCTCCTGCTGGAGCGCGACGACCTTCTGCTGCAGGGTCCGGATCATCTCCAGGCCGGTGCGGTCGCCGACGTGGGCGAGCCGAGGGTACTCATGCCCGCCGAAGTTGCGCTGGCTGATCTTGCCGTCCTTGGTGCGGTCGAACAGCGCGCCCCAGGCCTCAAGCTCCCAGACCCGGTCGGGTGCCTCCTTGGCGTGCAGCTCAGCCATCCGCCAGTTGTTCAGGAATTTTCCGCCGCGCATGGTGTCGCGGAAGTGGACCATCCAGTTGTCGCGCGGGTTGACGTTTCCCATCGCGGCCGCGCAGCCGCCTTCGGCCATGACCGTGTGCGCCTTGCCGAACAGCGACTTGGAGATGATCGCAGTCCGCTTTCCGGCCAGCCGCGCCTCGATCGCGGCCCGCAGGCCAGAACCGCCGGCGCCGATCACTACGACGTCGTAGGGGAGCCGCTCGATGTCAGTCATGTCAAAGACCTCTTGCCTGAATGCTTTAGAAGAACCGGGGATCCGAGAAGACGCCCGCCGACACCAGCCGGATGTACAGGTCAGTGAACAGTACGAAGTACAGCGATACCCACGCCAGCTGCATGTGCTTGCCATTCAGCGTGGAAATCTGGGTCCACATCCAGTACCTGACTGGGTGCTTCGAGAAATGCTTCAGCCTGCCGCCGGTAATGTGCCGACAGGCATGGCACGACAGCGAATACAACCACAGCAAGCCAGCGTTCACGATCAGCACGAGCGTGCCGAGGCCCATGTGGCCCCACTGGCCGGTGTGGCTGCGGAAGCCCAGGACTGCGTCCCAGCTCAGGATCACGTTGAAGATCAGCGCGACATAGAAGAAGTACCGGTGCACGTTCTGCAAGATCAGCGGGAACCTGGTCTCGCCGGTGTACTTGGCGTGCGGCTCACGCACCGCGCAGGATGCCGGTGCCTGCCAGAACGCCCGGTAGTAGGCCTTGCGGTAGTAGTAACACGTGAACCGGAAGCCCATCGGGCCCCAGATGATCAGGATCGCCGGAGTGAGCCAGCTCACCCAGGGGATCCAGTCCCAGCCTGACCCGGCCGGGCATTTGCTCGCGATGCACGGCGAGTACAGAGGCGAGATGTAGGGCTTCCAGAAATAGTTGGTGTTGACCAGCGAAGCCCAGGTTAGGTAGACCACCGCCGCACCGAGCCCGATGGCGTTGACGGCGGGTTGCTGCCACCACCGGTCGGTGCGCAAGGTCTTCTGGCTGATCTGCGCCCGCGTTTTGCTTGCCGCGTCCGTTGTCTGCGTCATTTGTCGACGTCTCCGCCCTGGAACTCACTGGGAATCGCTTCGGGTCCGCTGGGCGTTATTTACCGGCGCTCTGAGAAGGGCGAACGGTCGGGTCGCAGCGGGCACGCGTCGCGTGAGAACCCTAGTCCACTGAATACCACCTGCAGGCCACCAGCGGGGATTCAGGACGTGTGAGACTCGCTACATTGCCAGCCATGCGCACCGAAGCGGCTGCGGCGGCGCCTTTCACTTGGCCTGGTGCTCAGATGTCTTATGTCGGACTAATCCGGGCAGCCGGGAAGGATGCGTGAGCGCTGATTCCCGGCCGGGTCGTGCGCGGGCTGGATCGTGTCGGCGGGCAGGCGCCGGGCGGCGGCCTGCAGCTCGGAGGCGCCGTCAAGGGTGAGCGGCTCGCCATGACCGAAGCATGCGATCGTGGTGTGGAGGGAGGCCAGCCGGCGGAGCGAGGCGGCTGCCTGGGCGGGGTTGACGTTGAAGACGCCGCAGGTGACTGTCCCGTCGGGCCTGCGCGCCGCGGCGTCGCCGGTGAACAGAACCTGGTGCTGAGGGAGGTGAACCGCGATACTGCCGGGAGTGTGGCCGGGAACGGCCACTGCCACGGCACCGTCGCCGAAGCCGAGCTCGTCGCCGTCCGCGACCTCGCGGTCAATCCGCGGCGGGATCACCGGATCTGCCGGAATCTGGCTCATGACCTGGTCGTAGATGGGCTGTTCCCGGTCGGTCAGGTCTGGTGCCGGCCCGGCCGCCACGGCGCGGATGAACGGCGCGTCGGCGTGATGTGCGAATACCTCTGCCTGGCCCCACCCGGCGATGTCGGCCGCGGAGCCGATGTGGTCGGCGTGGAAGTGGGTCAGCACCAGCCGCCGCAGGTCTGCGGGCTGGTGTCCGGTCTGGCGGATCGCGTCGGCGATCAGCGGCGCGGAGCCGGGGAGCCCGGTGTCGATGAGGGTCAGGCCGTCGGGGTCGAGCCACAGGTAGGAGTGCCCGACCGGAAGGCGGATGAAGTGCAGGCGTGGCATCAGCTGGATGACGTCCATGCGGCAACGGTAAATGCCTGCCAGGCGTGAGGCCCGGGCGTTCCGCCGCTGGCAGAACCGCCGTCCGTACCGACTAAGACCGGTAAATGACATTAGGCCAATGAAATGCCGATCGATCACACCCTGCCGACTCACGACCCACTCGGGGCGGCCGGCCTGCCGCTGACCAGCGACCCTGAATACCGACAGCGTGCTGGTGAGAAGGACCGGCGTCTCGATGACGCCGAGCTCGCGCAGCTGGGTGCTGCCGACCATCTTGCCGTAGCCGTTATAGACGGCGAGCCCGGCAGGCAGCGATCCCTTGCTGTCCGCCGTTCCCGTCAGCAGCGCGTCATGGACGATCGCGGTCACGCCGGTCCTGATGCCGGCACCCTCGATCAGCGTGGTGTGCCCCACCTGCACGCCGGCCACGTCGGTGATCGCGTTGACCTGGCCGGCTGGCAGCTTTCCAGGGGCGAGGTCCAGGTCGCGGGCCCGCGCCCGCCCGGTCACTGAGCCGGCCAGGGCAGCACGACCGTGGGGCTCGCCACCGGTATCGTCGCGAGGCGGCCCGGGATGCCCGTCGCCGGATCGATGGTCATCGTCATCACCTCGTGTGACCGCTCGTTGGCGACGTGCAGCAGGTCACCGTCGAGATAGATGTGCCGCGGCCAGTGCCCGGCCGGAACCTCGGTGACGTACCGGGGCAGCTCGCCGTCCAACGCGAAGACCGACAGCGTGTCCGGGCCGCGGTTGGCCACATACAGGAAACGTCCATTGCTGACCAGCTCAGACGGCTGGTTCGGGCCCTCCGCCGCGCTAGCCGGCACTGCGCCGGCGAAGTTCCAGTCATGGTCGTAAGCGAGCACTTCCCCGCTGAGCTCGGCAGTGATGTAGTAGCGGTCGCCGACCGCGAGCACGTGCCGCGGACCGGAACCGGCTGGCGTCCGGGTGACGTCCGCCAGATCGAGCCGGCCGCCATCGCTCAGCCGGTACCGGTAAATGGCGTCTCCGCCTAGGTCGATGACCAGAAGGCCGCCGTCGACGGCGCGGACCATGTGCGGGTGCGCACCGGCCTGGCGCGGGTGGTCGCCATGCAGCTCATGCTGAACCAGGTCCGTCCGGATCCCGATCTGCCCGTCTTCGCCAAGCTGGTGAACACTGACGCTGCCCCCGCTGTAGTTCGCGGTGAGCAGGAACCGGCCGGAGGGATCGACAGTGAGATGAGCCGGTTCGGCGCCGCCGGTCTGGCCGCTGCCGAGTTGCCTCGGCGGCTCGTCGTCGATCAGCCGCCAGGCGTGCACGCGGCCGTCGCCGATCTCGGCTACCGCGTACAGCACGGGCAAGCTCGGATGCCAGGCGATCCAGGATGGCGACTCTGCCGGGATGAGGGTGGTCACCTGGTCGCCGTCGATCACGGCTACCCCGGAGCCGCTGCCTTTGCCTGCCGAGTAGGCGCCGATCAGCAACCTGGTCAACGGCGGTCACCCTGCCTGCGATCGTCGGCGATACTCAGCGCCCTGCGCAGGAAGTCCACCTGGACCAGCAGCAGGTTCTCCGCGACGTCTTCCTGCGACGCCATGTGCGTAACCCCCGACAGAGGCAGGACGACATGCGGCCGGCCAGCCGCCAGCAGCGCCGAGGAGAGCCGGAGCGTGTGCGCTACCACCACGTTGTCGTCGGCCAGGCCGTGTATGAGCATGAGCGGCCGGGACAGCTTCGGCGCGTCGGCCAGCAGCGAGGATTGCTCGTAGGCCTTCGGATCTTCGTCGGGCTGGCCAAGGTAACGCTCGGTGTAGCAGGTGTCGTAGAGCCGCCAATCGGTCGGCGGGGCCCCGGCTATGCCGACGTGGAACACGTCCGGGCGGCGCAGCACCGCCAGCGCGGCCAGGTAGCCGCCGAACGACCAGCCCCGGATGCCGACGCGGCTCAGGTCGAGGTCGCCGCACTGTTCGGCGGCCGACTGCAGCGCTTCCACCTGGTCTTCGAGCACCGGCCCGGCGAGGTCGCCAGTTACCGCCCGGTCCCACTCGGGCCCGCGTCCGGGTGTGCCGCGGCCGTCCGCAACGACCACGGCGAAGCCTTGCTCGGCAAACCACTGCGGGTGCAGGAAGGCGGCTCCGGCAGCCATCACTCGCTTGCCGTGCGGCCCGCCGTAGGGGTCGCAGAGCACCGGCAGCTTGCCCGAGCCGGGTTCGTGCCAGGACGGCAGCAAAATCGCAGTCCTGATCCGGCTGGGGCCAGATGACCAGAGCAGCCGGGGCCTGGGCGTCGGCAGCTGGGGCGTCTCGGCCAGCGAGGCGATGGCTGCCACTGGCGCCCGCAGCCCGTCCGGACCGGGGCGGAGGATCTGGACGCTAGCGTCCGAGTCGTCGGTGACCCGGCTGATCAGTAGCAGCGTCCCGGCGGCCAGAAGACCGCTGTGCGTGCCGTCGGCCGGGCTGACCAGCTGCAGGCCGTCCGGTCCGGCCGTCCACAGCGAGGTCGAGGCCGGGTCTTCCGCGCAGGCGGTGAACAGGATCGTGTCCCCGTCCACGCCGAGTACCTCGCGGACGTTCATGGACGCTGGCGTGAGGAGTTCGGCCGAGCCAGCCGCGTGCTGGGCCGCCGTTCCCGCAACCAGGCGTTTCGCCCCGCCGGCATCGGCAGTCCAAACGATGCGGACCCATGGGGAGGCACCCTCCGCGCGCGCCCCGGAGATGATGGCCGGCACGCCGGTGACGATGTCCACCCAGCCGGGGTCGGAGTCAGAGCGCACGAGCGTGGTGCCGCCAGTATTCGGATCGACCGACAGGATGCGCATCTCCCGCTGGTCACGGGTGAGGACAACTAGCAGGGGGTCGGTCTGCTCCGGCCAGCTCGCGGTCACCAGGTACGGAAAGGCCTGTCGATCCCATGTCGCCTCGGTAAGGTCGCCATCCAGGGTCGCGATGTGGACGGAGACGTCCGCGTTGGGCGTACCCGCAGCCGGGTAACGGACGGCCCTGGCCTGAGCGGCGGGGTTAGCCGGGTCTGCGATGTGCCAGAACTGGACGGGCGTCTCATCGACCCGCGCGGTCAAGATCGCGGCGCCATCGGGCGCCCACCAGTACCCGCGGGTGCGGTCCATCTCCTCGGCGGCAATGAACTCGGCCAGGCCGAAGCTGATGCCGTCTGCGCCGCCGGGGTCGGCGAGCGCCCGGTCCAGGCCGGTCGCGATCTCGTGCACCCGGAGCGTGCCGTCGCTGACGTAGGCAACGAACCGGCCGGCCGGGTCCGGGCGCGGATCAGCGGCCGGCGTCCGGGTCACGAGCTCACGGATGATGACCTCCTGCCCGCTGGCTCGCAGCTCGGCGAGGTAAACAGTCCCGCCGAGGGTGAAGGTGGCAATACTGCAGTTGCCATCGGTGGCGAACCCGACAACGCCACCGGCCCGTTCGCGAACCCGTTCCCTTCTTGCTTTCTCGATCGGGTCGTTCTCGGCACCGGACCCGCCAAGCTCGTTCGGGTCGGCGACCAGGCGTTCCTGCCCGGTGCTCACGTCGAGCGTCCACAGGCAGGTGACGGGGTCCGCGCCGCCGCGGGACCGAAGGAAGATCACGGTGTCGCCGTCGGATGAAAACTGAAACGAGCGCGGGGCGCCGAGCGAGAAGCCCCTAGTCCGGGCGGCCTGGCGGGGAAATGAATCAGTCACGGGCTAAATCCTGCCAGTCGCGCGACCGCGGACGCTCGGTAGGCTCAGTCGACATGAGCACCCCGGACATGAGCACCCCGGACATGAGCACCCCGGACATGAGCACCCCGGAAGGCAGGCGCCTGCTGCTGGTGCACGCCCATCCCGACGACGAATCCATCGGCACCGGCGCGACCATGGCGAAGTACGCGGCGGAGGGCGCCCAGGTTTCCCTGGTGACCTGCACGCTCGGGGAACTCGGCGAAGTGATCCCGCCCGAGCTGGCCTATCTGGCCTGGGACGCCGACGGCGGGCTCGGGCAGCACCGGATAGGCGAGCTCGACGCGGCCTGCCGGGCGCTCGGCGTGACCGATCACCGGTTCCTCGGCGGCCCCGGCCGTTGGCGCGACTCCGGCATGATGGGAACGCCCTCCAACGACTGGGACGGCTGCTTCTGGCGGGCCGACGTGGACGAGGCCGCACGCGAACTGCTCGCGATCATCGCCGAAGTTCGGCCGCAGATCATGATCAGCTACGACGACAACGGGTTCTATGGGCACCCCGATCACATCCAGGCCCACCGGGTGGCCTGGCGGGCATTCGAACTCGCGGATGGCCTGGTCAGCAAGTTCTACGCGACCGCGATACCGAGGTCGGTGCTGGCGCATGCCATGGCGGTCATGCAGGAGGACGGACCGGGCCCGGAGGGCCAGGAGGTCGGAGGCGCCGACTTCCGCCGGGTCGAGTCGGTCGACGAGCTTCCGTTCGGCACCGACGACGACAAGGTGACCACCGAGATCGACGCGGGCGATTACCTGGACGCCAAGCTGGCCGCTATGCGCGCTCATGTCACTCAGATCGCGGTGGACAGCCCGTTCTTCGCGTTGTCTGACAAAGTGGGCCGGCGGGCACTCGGAACGGAGTTCTACACACTGCTGGCCGGGCCCGCCGGTCCGGCTGACAGCGCGACCGGCCGGGAATCGGACCTGTTCGCCGGTTTGGCCGGGCCGTTCCCCGGTGCCGGGCCCTGCATCGCGGCCGGAGTTGACTAGCCTGCCTGGTGTGAACATGCAGCGGGCCCAGGCCGACGGCGGGCGGGCCCGGCGTTTCGGTACCGGTCCGGTCGTCACGGCCAGCGCCTATGTCGCTCTCTTCCTGCTTGGTGCCGTGGAAGGCCTGATCGGCACCTTCCAGTACAGCCGTGGACCCGCGCCGCTGGCCGCTGCATGCTTTGCGGTGGCGATACTGGCGACCTGCGTGCTCGGCGCCTGGGGCATGCGGTCCGGTACGGGCGGCTTGCTGCCTGCCGCGGGCTGGGTCGTGACGACGCTGGTGCTCAGCAGCGGCAACGGCGGCAGCATCTTGATCACGAACACGACAGCTGGCCAGTGGTTCTTGTTTGGCGGAGCGGTGTTCGCGGCCGGCGGCGTGGTCATCGGATTCGCGCTCTGGTCGAAGCCGAGCCAGGCGCGCCGGGCCGAACGGAACAGGCCCAAGTAGCAGCTCGCGTCCCGGCCGGGCGCAGGCTAGATCCGCACGACCGCGATCCGTTGCGCCTTCTCCCGGTGAGGCTCCTCGGTGAGCCTGGCCAGGTCATCGGGATCGCTGGTCAGCAGCACAACCGGGCGCGGCTGTCTCAGCGCGACGGCGGCGAGCAACGCGTCGAGCGCGCATCTGTGCCCGGACAAGCCGGTCCGGCCGAGCAACTCGCCCGCGGCCCGGCCACAGGCCTTATCAATCGGAACAATGGTGATCTTGTTGAGTACGCGATGCAACCTTGCATCCTTCTGCCCACCGCGCAGCACCTCGGCCAGCGACGTAGCAGCGGTGACGACGCAGCCGCGTCGGTCGAGGGCGTCACGGGCCAGCGACATCGCGGTCTTGTGTCCTCCCGCAAGGTGCACCAGACCCTCGGCGTCGAGCACCAGGGTCGCGCCTAAGGTGACTCGTCTGGCCACATCCGCCTCGTCTCTTCCCGGATCTCCTGGGGTATCGGGCCATGCTCGGCTTCGAGTTCGGAGAGGAGATCATCGAGCAGGTCGTGCCTCAGCCGCTGCTGGACAGCATCTGACACGTAACGGCTGAATCCGCCGGCGCCCGTCCTGCTGCGGACTGCCTCGGTTAGCTCGGATGGCATCGAGACACTCACTTTCCCCGCCCTGCCGTGAAGGCCAGGCTTGGCCGCTGCCGTGGTCTGCTGGGGCAACACGACCGCAACCGTTCGCAGCACCTGTTCGCGCGATGCGGCCTGGAGAGCCTGACGAAGTGCCTCCTCCAGCGCGCTCAGCTCTGGCTCTCCGGTCATAGCTCATGCTACCGCCGGTAGCAACAGTCGGGTCAGATCATTTCGGCGTTCGCGCCTGCTGGTGTGGCGCCTGTTGGGGCCGGCCGGGCGTTACCGGACGAGCGACTCGACCTGGTCGATCGCCCAGTCCAGGTCCGGCTCGCTGATGACCAGCGGCGGCGCGAGCCGGATCGTGCAGCCGTGGGTGTCCTTGGCGAGAACGCCTCGGCAGGCCAGTTGCTCGCAGGCCTCCCGGCCGCCGAGTTCGGCGAAATCGATGCCAGCCCACAATCCGCGGCCGCGCACCTGGCGCACCTTGGACTCCGGCAAGGCGTTCAGCCGGTCGTGCAGGTGCGCGCCGAGCTTCGCCGAGCGCTCCTGGTACTCGCCCGTGGCCAGCATGGCGATGACCTCGCGGGCGACCGCGCACGCCAGCGGGTTGCCGCCGAAGGTCGAGCCGTGCTGGCCGGGCTTGAAGACACCCAGGACCTCGCTCGAGGAGACCACCGCAGACACGGGCACGATGCCACCCCCTAGAGCCTTGCCCAGGAGGTACATGTCCGGCTTAACGTCCTCGTGCTCGCAAGCGAACGTAGCCCCGGTTCGGCCGAGCCCAGTCTGGATCTCGTCCGCGATGAACAGCGCGCCGTTGGCAGTGCACAGTTCGCGTACGCCGGCGAGGAAGCCAGGCGGCGGAACCAGCACGCCAGCTTCGCCCTGGATCGGCTCGGCCAGCACTGCGACGACCTTCGGATCCATCGCGTCGGCCAGCGCGTCAAGATCGCCGTATGGAACGATCCGGAAGCCGGGCGTGTACGGACCGAACGAATCGCGGGCATCGGGGTCGGTAGAGAAGCCGATGATCGTCACGGTCCGGCCGTGGAAGTTGCCGTCGAAGACGATGATCATCGCCTCGCCGTCGGGCACGCCCTTGACCTCGTAGCCCCACTTGCGGGCAGTCTTGATGGCTGTCTCGACGGCCTCCGCGCCCGTGTTCATGGGCAGCACCATCTCCATGCCGGCCAGCGCGGCCAGCTCTGCGCAGAATGGGCCGAATTGGTCGTGCTCGAACGCCCGGCTGACCAGCGTGACCCGCTCGAGCTGCCGCTGGGCGGCAGCGACGAGCCGGGGATGGCGGTGGCCGAAGTTGATAGCCGAATAAGCGGCAAGCATGTCGAGATAACGGCGGCCGTCGACGTCAGTCACCCAGGCGCCCTCAGCCTCTGCGATCACGACCGGCAGCGGATGGTAGTTGTGCGCGCTGTGCGCCGCCGCCTGGGCGCGCAGTTGTGCCACAGTCGGGGCGCCGCCGGTGGTTGCCATCTCTTCTCCCCCCAGATCCAGAAGGCGCGGGATCACTACCTGAGCTCCAGCGTGCAGCACTTGGGGCCGCCGCCTGCCTTGAGCAGCTCGGACATGTCTACGCCGACTGGCTCGAAGCCAGCGGCCGTCAGCTGCGCGATGAGGCCGGTGGCCTGCACGGGAAGCACGACGTTGCGGCCGTCGCTGATCGCATTCAGTCCCAGGACCTCGGCATCCTCGTCCTTGGCCTCAATGAGCTCGGCGAAATGCGAGGTCAGCGCGGCCCGGCTGGCGTCGTCAAATGCGGCCGGGTAGTACGCGGCGGTGTCAGCATCGAGCACGACGAGCGCGGTGTCGAGGTGATAAAAGCGCGCGTCGGTCAGCCGGAGGCTCATCACCGGTAGGCCGAACAGCTCGGTGAGCTCGGTACTAGCCGCGGCTTCGCTGCGAAACCCGTGGCCTGCCAGGATCGCGCGATCGGCGAAAACGAAGTCGCCCTCGCCCTCGTTCACGATGGCCGGTTCCCGGATAACGGCGTAGCCGTGCGCGCGGAGCCAGCCCATGTAGGCCGTGGCTTCCGGTCGGCGCTGCGCGTGCTTGAACTTGGCACCCAGGACCTTGCCGTCGATGACGGTCGCGCCGTTGGCGGCGAAGACCATATCGGGCAGACCAGGTTCGGGCGGGATGACGTGCACCGTGTGCCCGAGGCTGGTGTAAGCAGCCCTCAGCTGTTGCCATTGCTGCATTGCCAGCGCGACGTCGACCGGCTCAGCCGGGTTCATCCACGGATTGATCCGGTATTCGACCGCGAAATACTCGGGCGGGCACATGAGGTACGTCCTCGCGTGGGTGGACGTGCGGGTCCTGTCCGTCATGGTCATCGGCTCCTTGTTCCGGCTGGTGATCCTGGCGGTCTGGCGATCCTCGCCCCGTGGGTGCGGTTGAACTAACCGAGCGTTGGGCTCAGCCCTCGGTGATCTAAGGTAGCCAGCCTAGGGGTTGGGGGAGCTCCTGCTGCACCGGCACATCATGCGCATCATCGGGGATCTGTTGCGCAAATGTGCCGTCGATGAGCGATCTGTTGCGTGCGAATTTGCGGCCTCATCGGCCTGCGGCCACTTTTCACCGATTTCGCATGGTCAGCCGACCTTTTTAGACCGGTTTGTGGCTGCGAAATCGATGAAGAGTCCAGAGCCTAGGCGGTATACCCGGTTTGTTCAGGTCGCGCAGTGGCGCTAGCGGGTCACTGTCCAGGTCTGGCCTTCCGGGCCGTCGGCGACCGCGACGCCCAGGTCAGCTAGGTCGGCCCTGAGCCGGTCGGAGGTCGCGAAGTCCTTGCGCTCGCGGGCGGCGGCCCGAGCGGTGAGTCTCTCCTCGGCGCCGGCCGGCAGTTGCGCTGGCGAGCGCGGGCGGCCGACCAGGCTGACCAGGTCAAGAGCGAGTACGCGGTCGGCGCTGGCGAACGTCTCGAACTTCGAGCCAGCCGGGATCTCGGGGTCTCTGGCGAGCTCCCGCAGGGCCCGCAATGCACCTGGGGTATCCAGGTCGTCGTCCAGGGCGCCGGTGATCCTGGCCGTGTACTCGGCGCACATCGGCTTGCTCGGCTCATTCGCCCAGTCCGCGACCATTTCGCGCCAGCGGCGCAGCGTGCCGTCCGCGGCGGTCAGCGTGTCCCAGGTCAGGTTCATCTGCTGGCGGTAGCGGTGCTCCAGGAACGCTAGCCGGGCTGCCAGCGGATCCAGACCCCGGCCGCGGAGATCAGCGAGCAGCACGACATTGCCAGCTGACTTAGCCATCTTGCGGCCTTCGAACAGCACGTGCTCGCCATGTACCCAGTGCCGGACGACGTCGCGTCCCGCCAGCGAGTTGGACTGGGCCCGCTCGTCCTCGTGGTGCGGGAAGCGCAGGTCGATGCCGCCGGTGTGAATGTCGATCAGGTCGCCGAGGTATTGCAGCGACATCGCGGAGCACTCGGTGTGCCAGCCGGGGAACCCGGTGCCCCACGGTGCCGCCCAGGTCAGCTCGCGCCCCGTTGGCGCGGCTTTCCAGAGCGCCCAGTCGGCGTTGAACCGCTTCTGCTCGTCAACGCCGCCACCGGACCGGTGGCCCGGCCGCAGGTCATCAAGGCTGTTGCCGGAAAGCGCCCCGTAGTCCGGGAAGCTCCGGGCGTCGAAATATACCGATCCGCTCGGGGTGGCGTATGCGTGCCCGGTCTCGATCAGCCTGGCGATCATGTCGATCATCAGGTCGATCGACTCCGACGCGCGGGGCGCATAGTCCGGCGGCGAGATGTTCATGGCCGCGCAGTCGGCGCGGAATGCGTCCTCGTAAAACCCGGCGAGTTCCAGCGCGGACTTCCCCTCGGCCCTGGCCTGAGCCAGGATCTTGTCCTCGCCCTCGAGGTCGATCTCGGTGTCGTCGGCCAGGTGACCAACATCAGTGATGTTCTGGCAGACGATAACCGCCAGGCCATGGCGTTCCGCGTTCCGCCTGATCAAATCCGGAAGCAGGAAGGTCCGCATGTTCCCGACGTGCGCGAACCGGTACACGGTCGGACCGCACGCGTACATGCCGAGCTGACCGGCACGGGCTGGCCGGATGGCTACGGGGCCACGCAGCCGAGTGTCGTAGAGGCTGAACACGCTGCCAGCCTAGCGGCGGCACTGCGAGACTGTTCTGCGCGACCTGATGGCCCAGATTCGGGGCAGGCCGGGCGGGGGGCGGCGCGTTTGCGACCGTCGCCTTGCTCGTGCGGGCCGCGGTCGGCCGCCGCCGGCGGCGGCGGATGCGCCCCGGCGTGTTCTTCGCGGCCTAGGCGCTAGGCCCACTGCGAGGCAGAGTGCCGATTTGTCCAATGCATGCTGTGTGCTCACTGGCAGTCTGGCGTCATGATTACTGAACCTCGCACATGTCGGTACGCGGAGGACCGATGACGACTGGCAGTACGCTGGCGCGGCTGCGCCGTCTGCGCGCTCGGCAGGAAGTGCAACTCGCGGCGGCACTGGAGCGTGCGGACCGGTCCATGGCTACCGGATGGTGGAGCTTGCTGGCGCTCCGCGGGCTGCTGCCGGCCGGATTCTCCATCGCTACCGGCGTGCTCGTCGGCGCGATTCAGCACCACGGAAGTCTCGTCGTTCCGCTCGCGGTCGTCGCTATTGTGTTCACGCTGCTACAGGTCCTCGGGCCGCTGCATAGCGCGCTCAGCGCGAATCTCGGTGACCGCACAGCGGCCTGGCTCTATGACGAGCTGACCGACGCTTGCATCGCGCTTCCGGGCATCGGCCATCTGGAGGACCCCGACCTGGCTGCCGACCTGCAGGTGGCCAGGGACTTCGATCGGGGGATGACCGGCCCGCCGTTGTCTATCTCGATGGACTTCATCGCCGGCGGCCTGGTCGACATGCTGGCGGGGCTCGCCCAGGCCTGCGTGCTGTTCGGCTTCGCCTTCTGGGCGCCGCCCGTGCTGGCGGGGACATGGCTTGCCACGCACTGGCTGCTGCGGGAAAGCGCGGTCTGGAAGGACCGCAACACCGAGGAAGTCCGGCAGGCGCAGCGCGACGCCGAGTACGCCTACCGGCTGGCCGTCGACCCGCCGGCCGCCAAGGAAGTGCGGATCTTCGGCCTGCCGGACTGGGTACTAGAGCGGTTCATCACCAACCGGCGGCGTCTGCATCAGCTGCAGTACCAGGCCACCAGGATGCGAGAGCGGTCGGTCCTTACCAGCCTGCTCCTGGTCTTGGCGGCCAATGTGCTGGTGCTGTGGATGCTGGCTTCGGCTGCGCTCAGCCATCGGCTGAGCCTGGGCGGGCTGATCGCGTACGCCTCGGCGGCTGTCGGGACGTCCATGATCGCCTTCGGCGGCCTCAACTGGGCGCTCGACGGAGCGGCCGCGCCGGTGGCCGCGGTAGCCAGGCTCAAGGCTGCGATGAGCCGCGCGGGTACGGTCGCGTCGGGTCAGCGATCGGCCGACGGCATGCCAGCCCACCAGATCAGGTTCCGCAACGTCACCTTCGCCTACCCGGCCGCGCCAGGCTCGTCCCGTGCTGCGCGGGCTTAACCTGGACATCCCGGCCGGAATCTCGCTCGCGATCGTCGGCCAGAACAGCGCCGGCAAGACAACCCTGGCCAAGCTGCTGTGCCGCCTGTACGACCCGCAGTCTGGCGCGATCGAGGTCGACGGCGTCGACCTGAAGGATCTTGACCTCAACTCCTGGCGGCGTCGGGTCGCGGCTGTGTTCCAGGACTTCGTGCGCTTCGAGCTGACGCTCCGCGAAAATGTCGCACCGCGCGAGACGGCGGGCGTCGGCACCGCGGATGGCGCCGCCGCCACCATCGCGGACGGCACCGGCGCACTGGACGACGCGGTGTCAGCGGCGCTGACTGCCGCGGGGGCGGGCGGGCTTACCAGCCTCGACACCGTCCTTGCCAAGGGTTACTCAGGTGGCACGGAACTGTCCGGCGGGCAGTGGCAGCGGGTCGCGCTGGCCCGCGCGCTGGCCTCGGTCCGTCTTGGTGCCGGGCTCGTTCTGCTTGACGAGCCGACTGCCCAGCTCGACGTCCGCGGCGAGGCAGAGATCTTCGAGCGCATCCTCACGGCCACCCGGTCCTGCACAACCATCCTGATTTCGCACCGGTTCTCGACCGTCCGGCAGGTCGACCGGATCGCCGTGGTGGAAGGCGGGGCCGTGGTAGAACTCGGCAGCCACGACGAACTGATGGCCTTGCGCGGCCGTTACTGGACGATGTTCTCGTTGCAGGCGCAGCGATTTGCTGCCGGCACGCCCGAGGAAGGCGAGGAGGAGGTGGCCTTCGATGTCCTCGCCTAGCCGCGTGACGAGCCCGGCCGAGCCCGCGGACCAGCTGCCACCAGCGCTTTCCTCGATGTGGCGGCTGGTCAAGCTGGGATTCCATTACGAGCCGGCGTTGATGGGAGTGGCCTTTACCCTCGCCCTGGCCGCGGCTGTGCCCGATGCGCTGCTGGCAGTCTGGTTCAAGCTGCTCGGCGAGGGCCTGCTCGAGCACAAGCCTGGCTTGCTCAGGTTCGCGATCATCGCCCTGGCGGTGTCGGCCGTCGCCACCTGGCTCCTGCAGACCGTGTCGACCAGGCTGCAGCGGCGCTTCCGGGACAAGGTAACAATCGCGCTGGAGTCCCATGTGGCCCGGCTCCAGGCCAGCATCTCGACGATCGCGCACCAGGAGCGGCCGGAGTACCTCGACCGGCTCTCGGTACTCCGCGAGCAGATATTCACTCTCGACCACATGTACATGTCGGTCTTCTCCACCGCAGGCTGGATTCTGCGGCTGGCGATCACCGTCGCGCTGCTGGCGACGGTCAACCCGGTGCTGGTAACACTGGTCTTCTTCGCGATCCCGACGGTGGCGGCCACGTCGTGGCGTCCGGTGGTGGAGCGCGCAGCCCAGGAACGCGGTGCGCAGGCAGAGCGCCGGGCCGCACACCTTTTCACGCTAGCCACCACCGCCTCACCAGGCAAGGAGCTGCGGGTACTCGGCATCGGCGGCGCGCTGGCCCAGCGTCGGCGGGCCGCCTGGGAACAGTGGTACGGCCCGGTGGCGGCGGCAAGGAGGCGTTCATCAGTCTGGTACGCGGCCGGGTGGGCGGTTTTCGCGGTTGCTTACGTAGGCGCGATAGTGCTGGTAGCGACGGGCAAGAATGCCTCACCTGCGTCGGCCATCCTGGTGCTGACGGCCGGCGCCAGGCTCTCTTCCTACGTCGGCGCAACCGTGAGCGAGATCGGCTTCCTGCGCGGCATCTGGATGGACGGGTCACGGCGGCTGGCCTGGCTCGAGGATTACGCGCGGGCTGCGGCACTGGAGGCGGACCTGCCCGCGCCCGCCCGTCTCAGCGAGGGCATCCGCCTGGATCGGGTGACGTTCCGCTATCCGGGCTCGGACCGGCCCGCGCTCCAGGAGGTCGATCTGTTCCTGCCGGCTGGCTCAGTGATTGCCGTCGTCGGCGAGAATGGGGCCGGCAAGACCACGCTGGTGAAGCTGCTGGCCAAGCTCTACGCGCCGAGCTCAGGTCGCATCCTGGTCGACGACGTTGACCTGGCCAGGATCGACCCGGCGCAATGGCGGCAGCGCCTGGCCGGCGCGTTCCAGGACTTCTTCCGGTTTGAGTTTCAGGCGCGGCACACGATAGGCCTGGGTGACGTGCCGCGGCTGGATATCGAAGCCGCGCTGTTCACCGCCCTGGACCGAGCCGGAGCCCGCGACGTGATCGAGGCATTGCCGGGCGGCCTCCGCACGCAGCTAGGGCCGACCTGGCACGAGGGCGTGGACGTCTCCTTCGGCCAATGGCAGAAGCTGGCACTAGCCCGCGGGTTCATGCGCGACGAGCCGCTGCTCGTGGCGCTGGACGAGCCGACAGCCGCGCTCGACGCCGAGACCGAGCATCAGCTGTTTGAGCGATACGCCAGCAGGGCCCGGCAGGGCAGCCAAGGCGGCAGCATGACCATCCTGGTGTCGCATCGATTCAGCACCGTGCGGATGGCTGACCTCATCGTCGTGCTGGATGGCTCGCGAGTCGCAGAGGTGGGTAGTCACGACGAGCTAACGGCCCGCGGCGGACGATACGCGGAGCTCTACCGGATCCAGGCGCAGGCGTACCAGTAACCGGCCACTGCGCTGGGACAGCGGACCCGACTAA
Organism: uncultured Actinomycetota bacterium; assembly: GCA_963804435.1. Lineage (GTDB taxonomy): Bacteria > Actinomycetota > Actinomycetes > Streptosporangiales > Streptosporangiaceae > JAJYUU01. The sequence goes on from CAWDQI010000001.1 coordinate 62,386, forward strand.
CCCAGCGAATACGCCGTTGGCGCGCCGCGATACGCCACCGCCGCGATCACCCCAAGCTGGCCTGCTGGCCCCGGCAGCAACATCGTCATCTTCGCGGTCCCGCCAGACGGACTGAGCCAGAGCAGGGAGGAAGTTCCGGGACAGCTCGTCTGCGCGAGAACAAGGAGCCGGCTGCCGACGGTCCCCACCACGTTGTCGTAGTTGTGGGTGCCGTCAGGCACTGGCACCGCGGTCGGCGACTCGCCTGGGCCGACCGCCTGGATGTCGAGGCCGCCAGGCCCGCTAGCTGCTGTCGAGCACCGCCTGGTGCTGGTCTGAGTGAGGTAGACGTGGCCATTGGCCATCCAGGCAGCGGCGTCGAATCCGGCGCCCGAAGGCGATCCGGATGGCGGCGCAACTGCATTCGCGGCAGTGCCGTCCGTTGGCACCAGCCAGAGCCGCTCGGAGTCGGCGCTCGGCTGGCCGGGCGCAGCGCAGTTGGCGAGCACGGTGGTCGCATTCCACCAGCTGACCGGTACGCACGACGGCGGCGTGCCGCTGGCCGGCACGCGCAGCCGGTGGACCAGACCGCCCCCGTTGTTTACGAGCTGCATCTCGTTCCCGGCTACGCCCCAGACGGCCTGGAAACCGTCCGGTGAACTCAATGCGTTGCAGAGCGAAGCGCAGGCGCCGGGCTGCGTGCTCGGCGCCGCGTGCCGGTCCGGCATGGTGCTCAACGTGGCCTGGAAACTGCCCAGCAGGTCGTAGCGCCGCAACTCGAACTTCGTGGCGGTGCGCCGGATAGCCAGGATATTGAGCCCGTTTGGCCGGGTGAAGTTTACCGGCGTCACGTCCGCCTTCAGATGCAGGTCGGTGATGTGCCCGGTGGCGAGCGCCAGCACGCCGTACGCGAGCGGCGCCTGGCCCGGCGCGCGGGACCCGAACCGCAGCAGGGCGTGCTTGGCGTTTCCTGACCAGGCCAGCAACGCAACCGAGGGGCCGGTCCAGGTGTGCATCTCGTACTTGCCGCCCTCGGGATCGATCAGGTAGAGGGTCAGCGAGCCGGCGGAGCTGGCGGCACCGTTGGCATCGGGCTGCGCGGCGGACAACTCAGCCAGGGTCCATCCTGGCCCGACGAGTTTCCAGGGCACCGAAGCGCGCGTCCCGGTCTGGCCGGCCGTGAGCATGTGCACCGCCGGCTTGGCCTGGTCGCCTGTACGAGACCCTCGGCCGGCGGACCTGACTGGCTGCTGGCCGAACGCCAGATAAGCGCCGACGGCAACGATTACCACCGCGGCCAACCCGGCGAAGAGCATCCTGCGGTTAGCCAGGCGAGCGGGAATGCCAAGCGTCCTGAGGTTGCCGACACCAGTAGGACCACTGTGCCCTGTGGGGCGATCTGGGTGGCTGGCGGCGCTGCGGCTATCGATAGTGCCAGGAGTGCTAAGACCAGTAGCAGTGCCAAAGCTGCCGGGACTATCGAGGTCAGCGGGGCTGCTGGCGTTGCTGAGGTTAAGGCCGCGGACGCCGGGCCGATTCGGCCGGCGCAGCAGCCCGCGCCTGGCGCCGATCGACGTTCTGCCAGCGCCGCCGGGCATCGTGGTCCCAGTGTCAACGCCAGGCGACCCGGTACCACCGAACCAGGTGCTTTCAGTCAGCCCGCGGTTGCCTGGCGCGCCGCCGGCCAGCGCGGCCCCCGCGTCGCCCGCCAGCGCGGCCCCCGCGTCGCCGCCTCCGTGGATCGCGCCGCCTGCGTCATCCGCGGCGCCGCCGATGATCGCACCGCCTGCGTCATCCGCGTCGATGGCCGCATGGCGCGCGCCGCGACCAGTCGCCCTCCTGCCAGCCATCGCTCTTCGGGCCCAGGTTCCCTTGGAGATCGCGACGCCGGCCGGGTCGGCATTGGCGGCTTGGCCGGGCTCTGCGTCTCCTGGACCCTGGCCGGCCGACCCCGGCCTAGGCGCAGAACGCGGCCGGTAAATGCCCGGCCAAGTGCCGGGGTCGGCCTTCTGGCCCGAGCCCAGATCCAGCCCTACCGCCGCGGCCTGCTCGCGGCGGCGCTCAAAAGCCTCCTCCGCGACCTTGAGCACCCACGCCTCTGGGTCCCGGTAGCCGGAGACCTCGTACCACTGCTGATATGCCCTGGCGTAAGCCTCCCGCACGGCGTGGTCAGCATGGTTGTGATCGGCCTGACTTTGCTCGGTATCGTGCCCGGGACCTTGTCCGGGCTCGTGTCCGGGATCACGGTCGTGGCCCGTCATGGAGTGCATCTGGCTCGTAACCTTCCACGCCGTCCTCGCGTAGAAGGCGTCGAAGGTCTCCGAGTCGCTCATGTGCAATCTCCTACCACGGCTTCGCAATGCGCGGTACTGCCCAGCTAGCTGCATTACACACGCGGGCAGCCCGCAGTTGGCAGGCCGCATGCCGAGATCGTTATTTAACCGATGAATCGCTCTTACAACGAGGAAACCATAGGGATCAGCTGCTAGCGCCAGATAATGAGCAGTCAGCTCAGCCTGTTCAGTCGCGCCACGGCCGCGTCGATCCGCTCGTCGGTGGCCGTGAGGGCTACCCGGATGTGCCTGCTGCCGCCTGCGCCGTAGAGGTCGCCGGGGGCGACCAGAATCCCGGCCGTGGCCAGCCGCTGCACTGATCCGCGGCCATCAAGCGCCGGATGCGACGCCCACAGGTACAGCCCGGCCTCGGACTGCTCGACCGCCCAGCCAGCCCCCTCGAGGGCAGGCCAGAGCCGCTCGCGCCTGGCCCGGTACACCGACCGCTGCGCGTCGGCGTGCGCGTCGTCGGCCAGCGCGGCGGCCATCGCCGCCTGAACCGGGGCAGGCACCATCATGCCGGCGTGCTTGCGGATCTCCAAGAGTTCGGCGACCAGGCCTGGGTCACCGGTGACGAATCCGGCCCGGTAACCGGCCAGGTTGGACCGCTTGGACAGCGAGTGCACCGCGAGCAGCCCCTGATGTGACCCGTCGCACGCATCCGGGTGCAGCACCGACACTGGCGCAGCGTCCCAGCCGAGCTCGAGGTAGCACTCGTCGGAGGCCACTACGGCGCCCTGGGTGCGCGCCCAGCTCACGATTTTGCGCAGGTGCTCGGCGGACAGCACCTGCCCGGTGGGGTTGGCAGGGGAATTCAGCCAGGTCAGGCGCACTCGCTGCGGTCCGAGCGCGATGAGGCTGTCGGTGGGCACCGCCGTCGCCCGCGCTAGCCGGGCGCCAGCGTCGTAGCTCGGATATGCGAGCTTTGGGTGGGTGATCACGTCGCCCGGCCCGCAGCCCAGCAGAGTGGGCAGCCAGACGATGAATTCCTTCGTGCCGATCACGGGCAGCACCGACCCTGGGTCCACCGTGACCCCGTGCCGCCTGGCGAGCCAGCCCGCGGCGGCCTCGCGCAGCGCCGCTGTTCCCGCCGTCGCGGGATAGCCGGGGGAGTCCGCGGCACCGGTCAGCGCATCGATGATCACAGCGGGAACGGGGTCCACCGGCGTGCCGACCGACAAGTCGACGATGCCGTCGGGATGGCTGCGAGCCAGCCGAGCGGCCGCTACCAGCGAGTCCCACGGGAATGCAGGCAGCCGCGAGGCAAGCGATGGCGGGTTCTGGCCTGTCATGGCGCCACCCGCGGGCAGGCCGCTGCTCGCCATCGAGGTCGACGTTCCGCTCCTAGTGCTCCGTCTCCTGCGGCGGGAGCGCCGCCACGATCGGATGATCGGCCTGGATCTTGCCAGTCTTGGAGGCGCCCCCCGGCGAGCCGAGGTCGCTGAAGAACTCCACGTTGGCCTTGTAGTAGTCCTTCCACTGGTCCGGTACGTCGTCCTCGTAGAAGATGGCCTCGACCGGGCAGACGGGCTCGCAAGCACCACAGTCCACGCACTCGTCGGGGTGGATATAGAGCATCCGCTCGCCCTCGTAGATGCAGTCGACGGGGCATTCTTCGATGCACGCCTTGTCGAGCACATCGACGCAAGGCTGCGTGATGATGTACGTCACTTCTGAGCTCTCCTCTTCCTTCCGCGCCCTGGTGCACTCAGCGGTGCGGCGGACCCAAGTTTCACGGCATAACACCAGTATCGCGTCCCTGGCAAGATCGGCTAAGTCGCCGCCTTGCCAGGGATCGCAGGCTATCAGCCGAAGAGGACATCGGCAGTGGCAGCCGGCGCGCGCGCCCGCCCGCGCACCTTGACCCAGTGCTCGGGCCCGCTGGTCGCGTGCCACTCATAACCCCGGAAAAGGACATAGGTGATTCCATAGCTCGCCGCGTGGGACACCAGCCAGCCGGCCACGGACCAGCCCTGCTGCGGTTCCCGGACTGCGATCGATGCGGACGGATCGTGGGTGTACGTCGATCGCAGCGGGCCGTATGCACTGGTCAGGGCGTGCGCAGCGGCCGGCAGCCGGGGTTTTCCAACACGCGCGCCATAAGAGCACCAGACCGCATGCGGCGAGTTGCCGGTGAAGGCCTGGGCAAGTGCGGTTCCCATGCCCGCGTACTGGCCGTAGGCCGAGCCATCGGCACTGCGCTGGACCGCCTGGGCAGCTGCGTAGATCGGCATGTGCAAGTAGCCCGGCACGGCCGCCAGCGCGGCCAGGAACCGGCCGGATGCGTAGACCGGATTCTCGATCTGCCGCTTGCTTCCCCACCCCTGCGACGGCCGCTGCTGGAAGACTCCGACGGAGTCCCGGTCGCCATAGGGCAGATTGCTGAGCTTCGACTCCTGCAGGGCCGCCGCGTAGGCGATCGCGACCGCGCGGATCGGCATTGCCCGTTTGCTGGCGACCCCGGCGATCGTCGAGGCGATGCCGGCCTGGCTGATGCTGAGCGCAAGCTCGTTGTTCCCGGACCCGGCCAGGCACGCGCTAGCACGTTCGGTCGTCATCCGATGCTGGATTGCTAGGTACCCGACCGCCAGCGCGACCAGAACCACGATCGCGGCGGCTGCCGCGGCCGATCGCCGGATGCGGCTGGCTCTGTCGGTCGCTCTGCCTCTGCCCGGCCTGTGGTTGCCCGGACCGGAAGACTTCCTCGGCACGGACACGAAGCTACCCGCTCCGAGCCGGGATGCTCATCCTGGGCGGCCCGCATTAGGCTCCAGCGCTATGACATCGCCAACACCGCAGCCGTCGGCGGCTGCCGCCGCGCGCGAACCCGGGGTGCCCGCCGGGCAGGAACCAGTCGGCCAGCCCGGGCCGAACGCCATGCCAGCCGAGATCGATGAGCTGTGGGCCCGGCGCGCCGAGCTGACACCAGCCGACTCAGCCGCGCGAGACCTCGTGGTGGCCGCGGTCGACCTCGTTGATTCCGGTCAGACGAGGGTCGCCGAGGTCGATCCTGGCTCCGGCGAGGTGGTCGTGAATGAGCGCGCCAAGCGCGCGATCCTGCTGGCCTTCCGGCTATTGCCGATGATGCAATCCGAGGTCGGCGATTTCCGCTATCACGACCGGGTGCCGCTGACCAGCCGCCTGGACGGCGTCCGCAGTGTGCCCGGCTCGATCGTGCGCTGGGGCGCCTACATTGCGCCCGGTACCGTACTGATGCCGTCATTCGTGAACATCGGCGCTTACGTCGACTCCGGCACCATGGTTGACACCTGGGCGACCGTGGGATCCTGCGCCCAGGTCGGCAAGAACGTCCACCTGGCCGGCGGGGTAGGCATCGGCGGGGTGCTCGAGCCGCCGAATGCCGTGCCGGTCGTGGTAGAGGACGAGGCCTTCGTCGGCTCGCGTTGCATGATCGTGGACGGCGCCAGGGTTCGTACCGGCGCGGTCCTCGGCGCGGGAACGATCTTGACAAAGACCACGCACGTCATCGACGTGCAGACCGGAGAGGAGTTGCCGCCCGGCGAGGTGCCAGCCTGGTCGGTGTGCGTGGGCGGAACCCGCATGCGCAAGTTTGATGGCGGCGAGTTCGGCATGCCGTGCGTGCTGGTGCTGCGGCGCGTGCCCGCGGGCAGCGGACACGACAAGGCCGCCCTCAACGACATACTCCGAGACCACGGCGTCAGTTCTTAACGCGAACCTCTTAACGCTGGACTGCGGGCAGTACCCCGCGGGTGGCGCGCGTGCGCATGGTTGCGGCGAGCTACCTTATGGGCCATGAGCACGAACTCCGAGCCACGCCGCCGGCTGCGGCGGCAGGGGCCCGTAACGCTCCGGGGAACGCAGATTCCCAAGACTACGACCGACCAGCGCCTGCTCGACTGGCGCGGGCCGAGCGACTGGGTGCACACCGATCCGTGGCGCGTGCTGCGCATCCAGGCCGAGTTCGTCGAGGGTTTCGGGCTGCTGGCTGAGCTCGGTCAGGCAGTCTCGGTGTTCGGCTCGGCCCGTACGCCGCCAGGCAGCCCGGAGTACGAGTGTGCGGAGCAGATCGGATTCGGGCTGGCTAAGGCCGGTTACGCGGTGATCACCGGTGGCGGCCCGGGCATCATGGAGGCGGCCAACATGGGCGCATCCAAAGCTGGCGGCGTCTCGGTTGGCCTGGGCATCGAGCTGCCGCTGGAACAGGGCCTCAACGAGTACGTCGATATCGGGATTGAATTCCGGTACTTCTTCGTCCGCAAGACGGTATTCGTCAAGTACTCACAGGCCTTCGTCGTGCTGCCTGGCGGCTTCGGCACGCTGGACGAGCTGTTCGAGGCGGTCACGCTCGTGCAGACCGGCAAGATCACGAGGTTCCCCATCGTGCTGGTTGGCAGCGAGTACTGGACAGGGCCTAAACACCTGGATCGTCGAGACCATGCTGCGGGCCGGGAAGATTTCTGCAGCTGACCCGGAGTTGGTCAAAGTTGTGGACGACCCGGCAGAGGTGGTCGGGAATCATCAAGGAGGCGCACAGCCTCACCGCAGGGCGAGCAGAACTTCTCCGACATGACCTGATGCAGCTGGACCCGGCCGGGACGGCGCAACCAGACCGGAAGACATGGCACGATTGCGCTGTGCCCGTCGTTATTTTCCTGGTCGCTGCCGTGATACTCGGCGGCATCGTCGTGGTCGCGATGGGCCGCGGCGGTGAGCTGGCCAGGGAGAAGGTCTGAACTGCCTGCCACCGCGGACTTGCGGTCGTGGTCCGGCGTGGCCAGGTATCGGCCCCCGCCGGCGCTGCTCGGCTACCACGCCGCCGCAACGGAGCAGGCGCTCATGATGATCGCGAGGTCCATAGCCGAGCGGGATGCGGAGATCAGCTGGCTGCGCAGTCGGCTGGCCGAGCTTCAGCCCGAGTCGGCGGGCCGAGGTGGTGACGTGACCGGTGCCGCGGGCGCCGACGATCCGGCCCGCGACAGCAATGACTGGGCCGGCGCCGATGACGGCCGGGCCGCGACTAATGACGACCGGGCCGCGACTAATGACGACCGGGCCGCCACTAGTGACGACCGGGCCGGCACCGATGACGACCGGGCCGGCGCGACGACGACCGGGCCGGCGCCGATGACGACCGGGCCGCCACTAATGACGACCGCGCTGGCACCGGTGACGACGGGGCCCGGACTGCGCCGGCCAGTGCGTCAGCCTCGGAGAATGGGCCAGCTCCAGAAGGCAGTCAGACAGCGGTTGTAGCCGAGCCGCCAGTCCAGGCGGGGTACTGGCAGCAAGCCGGGCCGGCGACTCATGACTGACGGACTGGCCGTGGTCGGTCCCGATGGTCGGCTTCGCTGTCCGTGGGCCCTCGGCGCCCCCGAGTACCTCAGCTATCACGATCAGGAGTGGGGCAGGCCGGTGCGCGATGACACCGCCCTGTTCGAGCGGCTGAGCCTGGAAGCGTTTCAGTCTGGCCTTTCCTGGCTAACGATCTTGCGCAAGCGAGAGAACTTCCGCGCCGCGTTCAGCCGCTTCGACATTGAGGCGGTGGCGGCATTCGGGCCTGCTGACGTGGCCAGGCTGCTGGCAGATCCCGGCATCGTACGCAACCGGGCAAAGATTGAGGCGACGATAGCGAATGCTCAGGCGGCACTCAGCCTGCCCGCCGGGCTCGCCGCCGTGGTCTGGAAATACGCAGACAGCGCCGGACCGGCGCCGTCCGGACTGGCGGACGTGCCAGCTTCGACGAGCGCTTCTAAGGCCCTGTCGAAAGACCTCCGCAGCCTTGGCTTTAGATTCACCGGCCCGGTGACCGCCTACGCCACAATGCAGGCGTGCGGCGTGGTCAACGACCATCTAGCCGATTGCTTCTGTCGGGACGCAGGCGCAGCCTGGGTCCGGACCGTCTGACCGAGTTGCATGTCGGGTGCCGCCAGTGACGGGATTTGCCAGGGTGGGGGCCGTGATGAGCACCAGCGGGGCGTGAACGCCTATCGGCGCCATTGACGAACGGTGGATAGCCGGTACGCGCATGGTATGAGATCAGCAACCCCGGAAATGTGCGTCGTCCACGCCGCCGGCGGATAGGTCACTTACTGGTGCACGCGCGGCTGTCAACGCCGCCCGCATGGCAGGCCCGGGCCTGCCGACGCGCCCAGGCGCATGGCCCTGCCGTTGCCAGGCAGGCGAACCAGACTCGCCGGCGGGACTACAAGCCAGACTGGTTCACTCGCTGGGCTGGCGCTGCCGCCCCCCAGAGACGAGAATGGCGAAGGCAGTCACCGCGGACGCCGCAGCGTTGCCTGGCGGCCACGTATGTCAAGTAAAACTCTCTGACCATTTGGTGCAACATTCACCCAATCCCATTGCGAAACTTCGCACAATACACATAATCTGTCCTGACGGAAGCCTTACTCGGGAGGGCGGAGGAGCATGCGGCCGCCAACGCCTGCCGATGACGGTAGGGGTGCGTACGGCAGCCCCGGCCTAGGCAGCGCCGGCCTTGGAAGCGCCGGTCCGGTTGGTGGCATTAGCTACGCCGGGCCGGGTTATGGCGCGCCGGGTCACCTGGGCCCGAGCATGGCGCACGGGCCCGGCCCCGCCGCGAGCCTGCTAGCTGCTCCGGTCGCCGAGGCGTTGGCGATGATTCCCGACCAGCTAGGCCGCCTGGCCGACGCTGGCATCAGCAGCGGTGGCTGCTTCGCCAGGCCGCTCCCGGTTGACACCACATGCGCTGCCGCGGCCCGGCGGTTTTTCCGCGAGGCCGTTTCCAGCCTGGGCATTCCCAGCGGACTGCTGCACGACGGCGTGACGATGGCCAGCGAGCTGGCGGCCAATACCCTGCATGCGCAGCGCAACATGGCGCACCAAGGGTACCGGCAGCGGGCGACCAGCGGCGTGCCCGAGATCTGGCTGTACCTGCGTGGCATTGGCCGGACCTGCGAGCTGGTCTGCAAGGTATTTGATACCGAGCGGGGCTGGACCGTTGGATCCGACCCTGGCATGGGCAAGGCGCCTCTCGACTCGGTCAACGGGCGTGGCCTTCAAGTTGTCGCCGGGCTGTCCGCCGGCCAGTGGGGATGCCATCTGAGCCGGTCACGCCTCGGCAGCTGGAGTGTGCCGGGCAAGGCGGTCTGGTTTGCCCAGCGGATCCCGCCGGCGACGTTGCCCGATCATGTCGGCCGGCCGCGTTATCACCCGGACTGGCTGGTAGACGAGCTAGAAGCCATGCTGGCCGACCGCGGCCTGGCCAGCAGCATCGTCCGAGCCGACCTGGACAGCATGTCGGTGCTGTCGATCAGCCGTCACCTCACGGTCTGGCGGCACAGCGACGTCGTTTCCTGGCGGACCGCGGCCGGGGTGTACCACCAGATGGACCTCGCCGATCTGATCGAGGTGGCCGAGCAGATCGTGTGCGCGCAAGAGGAAGCTGCACTGGACAGCAGCGTCACCGGCTGACCCAGGAGTTCCCTTGCTGTCACCGGCCCTGGTAGGCAGGTACCTCCTTGTTCACGAACGCGACGGTTGCTGCCCGGTGATCGTCGGTGCTGCCTAGCCTGGTCTGGAGGTCTGCCTCCTTCTCCAGCGACTCGCGGAGGCTGTGGGCGCTGGCGTACAGCAAGGCCTCCTTGATGGCGGCGTAGGCGAGCGTTGGGCCCGCGGCCAGCCGGGCCGCCAGGGCGCTCGCGGCGCCCGTCAGGTCCTCATCGGCTACTACCGACGTCAGCAGGCCGAGCCCGAGCGCGGTGGCAGCGTCGACCGGCTCGGCGAGCATCAGCATCTCCGCTGCCCTGGCCGGCCCGATCAGCCGCTGCAGAGTCCACGAGGCGCCCGAGTCAGGGCCTAGCCCGACCCGGGCGAACGCCAGCAGAAGCTGGCACGCTGAGCCGCAACGCGGAAATCGCAGGCGAACGCCAATGACGCCCCGGCACCCGCAGCGACGCCGGGTAGCGCGGCGATGACCGGTTTGGGCATCCCGGTGATTGTCTCGATGATCGGGTTGTAGTGCTGGCGGACTGTAGCCAGCGGCGCGGCCCCGGACGCAAGCAGCTCGGCGTGCTCCCGCAGGTCCTGGCCCGCGCAGAAGGCCTGGCCTGCGCCGGTCAGAATGACCGCCCGCACGGCGTCGTCAGTGCTGCAGTCGCGCGAGCGCGTCGAGCAGCGCGACTTTTGTCTCCGCCGTCAGCGCGTTCCGCGCTTCCGGGCGGTTGATCGTGATCGTGGCCACCGCGCCATCGACCTGGTAAAGCACAACGCTGTCGGTCACCGGAAATCCTTCCGCCGTCGCCGTTACTACGCCCCCGCCGAGCATGCCCGACTGGCTCTCCCGCCGGCAACCAACGACTGCTTTGGGAGGAACGAGGACCGGACCCGGGTCGCGGACGGTTCCGGCTCGCCGGACCGGGCAGAACGTCCCGGCAGGGCACTCGGTGCCAGGAGATGGCGAGTGTCCCGGTCTGGGCCGGTATTGATCGTGACCTGACGGGAACGCTGATCGTTACCATCGGACGGCCGAACCCTGGATAATGGAGGGACTGATCGAGATGTATGTGGCTGGCTGGAGTACCGCCAGGCACCGCGCGCTGGCCTGATCCGGCGGTTGCGGTTCGGTGCGGCCCCAGGGCAGGGAAGGGGAGCAGAATGGCGGCGATGAAGCCGCGGACGGGTGACGGTCCGCTTGAGGTCACCAAGGAGGGCCGCGGCATCGTCATGCGCGTCCCGCTGGAAGGCGGTGGCCGGCTGGTTGTCGAGCTTACCCCTGACGAGGCTCGCGCCCTCGGCGAGGCGCTCAAAACCACCGTCGGCTGAGTTTGCCGCTAGCTGTCGAGGTAACCCTGCTGCCTGGGCACGGCACTCCTCGGCCAAAACCGCCTACCTGCTTATGCTGGGCCCGCCCGTAACCGGGTGGCCAGCGCTAGCCGGGCTGCTTGACCGCCGCCAGCAGTCCGTTTCCGACCGGCAACAACAGCGGCACGAGACGTTCATCGGCCCGGACTTGCTCGCGCACGCTGGCGGCCGCGGCCGCCTCGCTATCACTGGGCATCCTCGCGCCAGCCGCGGTGCCAGGCAGCGCCGCGTTGAAGATCACTATCCCGCCGGGCCTGAGCAGCCGCAACGCGGCCACTAGGTAGTCGGTGAACTCCTGGCGGTCGGCGTCGCAGAAGACCATGTCGTAAGCGTCATCGGCCAGTCTGGGCAGTACCTCGAGCGCCAGGCCGCCGATCAGCCGGTACCTCGCCGGCGGGAAACCGGCCGCCAGGAATGCGGCTCGGGCCAGCCGCTGGTGCTCTGGCTCGACGTCGACCGAGGTCAGGACCGCCCCTGGTCGCATCCCGCGGAGCAGCCAGATGCCCGAAGCGCCGCAGCCAGTGCCGATCTCGACGACGGAACGGGCACCCACGGCCGAGGCCATGAAGCGGAGCGCGCCGCCAGTGGTCGGGCCCACGGGGGCGGCCCCGCCTACTTCGGCCGCGTTCCGCTTGGCATTGATCAGCGCGTCATCCTCCGGAAAGAACTCGTCAAGGTAGGCCAGGGTGCCCGCGGCGATCGAGATGGCTGCCTCCCCGTCGGTTCCGGCCGGCCCATGTCGGCCTCGCGTTATGCAGGATGCCTCAGGGCGGCAGCCTAGCGGGCGGGACGGGCGTGCGGGAACCGGCGCGGTAACCTCGTACGTTGACGGATGCAGAAGTACCCGGAGCATCCACGGCCAAGTCCGCAGTAGTCGGCGCGAACCGGATATGCCGACTTCCGGCGGTGGTGGAAGCATGGCGGGGGTATGACCCTACTGAGTGCGCGACTGCTGGCAACGAGCGCGCAGGGAAAGTGAAGTCGACCGACCGGAAGGACGCCGAGCCGGCCGAGAGTTGGCTGAGTGGAAGAAAGGCGACTCCGCCAGGGCGGAACAAGTCCGACCCGGCCGGGGTTTGGGCTAACGGATGGCATTGGTGGACCGGTGCAGGGGGTAACGGTGGGACAGTCCGCACAGACCGGCGAGGCACCGGCTTGGACTCCGCCGAGCTGGGAAGAGGTGGTGCGCGACCACTCGGCGCGCGTGTACCGCCTGGCTTACCGGCTCACCGGCAACACCCAGGACGCTGAGGACCTCACGCAAGAGGTCTTCGTGCGCGTCTTCCGCTCGCTCGACAGCTACGTACCCGGCACGTTCGAAGGCTGGCTGCACCGCATTACGACCAATCTGTTCCTCGACATGGCGCGCAGGCGCCAGCGGATCAGGTTCGAGGGGCTGGCTGAGGAGACCGAGGCCAGGCTGGGCGGGACCGAGCCCACGCCTGGCCCAGGCTTTCGATGACCGGCACCTGGACGGGGACATCCATGCCGCCCTGATGGCTCTCGCGCCTGAGTACCGGGCGGCGGTGATCTTGTGCGACATCGAGGGTCTGTCTTACGAGGAAATCGCCGACGAGCCTGGGCGTCAAGCTTGGCACCGTACGCAGCCGTATCCACCGTGGCCGGGCGCAGCTCCGCCAGGCGCTGGAGCACCGCAGGCCCCGCAGCCTGGGCACAGCCGTGCCGCAGCCACGGCTGCACATTGACCTTCCGCTGCCACAGGGCGGCCAGCCATGACCCATCTCGGCCAGCGGCTGTCCGCGCTGATCGATGGTGAGCTTGACCTGGATGAGCGCGAACGGGTCCTTGTGCACATGGCCAGGTGCGGGTCGTGCCGCGAGGAGGTAGCCGCGTTGCGGATGCTCAAGCGCCGCATGAACGCACTGGGTGAGGCGGCCGCCGGGGCCGGACTGACCGGCCGCCTGATGAGCTTGCGAGACGCCGCGCTGCGCGATAGTGCGCTGCCGGTCGAGGCCATGTGGCCGCCGCCGCCCAGCGCCGGGGACTCGCAATCGCCAAGTGCCAGCGATCAGCACGAAGACGATGACCCTGACAGCAGGGCGGTGCGGTTCTTCATCGCCGGATCGTTGGCGCTGTTCATGGTCGGCCTCAGCACCGCAGCCGTCGTTGCCGGTGGTGGAGCGCAGGCATGGGCGCCAGCCCCGCCCGTCACGCCGTCGGTTGACGTCTTCTCGGTGGCGCATAGCGTCGGCGGGGGCCAGGTTCCCGCGAATCGGCAGTTCCATCGCCACGCTGATCCCATCTCGCCTGCTCGCCTGCCCTGACTGGCTGACCCTCCGGCTGGGCCGCGCCCTGGCTGACGTGCGCCGCCGGCCCGGGTGCCGCGGCGGGCCGCGCCGCAAAACCACCCGCCCCAGATGGCTAGTGGCCCGCGCCGAAGGGCAGATAGTCAGGCGATGACGGCTCATTGCAGTCGACCTCGGGGAGCCGTCGCGGGGAGGACATGATGTCCGAGCAGCCTGGGCGGGGAAGCGGGACGGATCGGCCCAGCGCGCCCGGCGAGCAGGTTCCTGCGATCGCGGCTGGCCAGGCTAACGGGCAGGTGGCTGGCCAGGCTAACGGGCAGGTGGCTGGGCGGCAACCGGCGACGCGCACCGCCCCGCTCACGGCGAAGGGGCCCGGTCGCCCGCCGCCGAGCGCCAGGCCCGGATCGACCGGGACGGACGAGCGACCTCGGCCGATTCGACTGGTTTGCGGAAGCTGGCCAGTTCGGCCTGTCCGGCAGCGCCCCGGCTCCGGTTCCGGCGACCGCCCCGGCGAAGAAACGTCGGCCGCGGCCCAGCTGGCGCGCGGCTGCCGTCTGCGGACTTGTGCTCGCTTGCACCGCCCTCGGCGGTGTCGTCGGCGGTTTCATCGCTGTGCAGACCGTCGACAACAAGGCGCAGGACGGCAGTTACAGCCTCGGGGCAGTACCGTCCGCGCCATCTGCCCGTCCCGCCAACTCGGTCGCCGGCATCGCCTCGCGGGATACGCCCAGCGTCGTGATGATCAAGGTGGACGGCAGCGCGGGCACAGGGTCCGGGTTCGTCGTCGCTGGCGGCTACATCGTTACCGACAACCATGTCGTGACGATGGACGGGCTAGCCCCGCACTCTTCGCTGGAGGTGTACTTCAGCAATGGCAAATCGGCCAGGGCCCAGCTGGTCGGCCGTGACCCGTTCTCGGATATCGCGGTGGTCAAGGCCGTCGGCGTCGCTGACCTGCCGGCCCTCTCGCTGGGCAACTCTGCCCGGGTGGCCGTCGGCGACACCGTGATCGCCATCGGCTCGCCGCTGGGCCTGGCCGACACGGTAACCAGCGGAATCGTCAGCGCCGTAGGCAGGCCGGTGCAACCAACAAGCGCGGGCAGCAGCGTCCCGGCCGTGTTCTTCGACGCGATCCAGACCGACGCTCCGATCAACCCCGGCAATTCCGGCGGGCCGCTGGTAAACACCCGCGGCCAGGTCATCGGCATGGATGCGGCGATCGACACGCTGGGCAGCGATCCGATCACCGGAGCACAGGGCGGCAGCATCGGACTCGGCTTTGCCATACCGGTCAACGAAGTCCGCCGGATCGCGGTCGAGCTCATCAGGACCGGGCACGCTACCCACTCGGTCATCGGAGCTGGCCTCAGCACCGTTGACAACGGCCTCGGGGCCCAGATCACGACCTCCTCCGGCCACAATGGGTCGTCAATAACTCCTGGCGGCCCGGCAGCCAAGGCCGGTTTGCGGCAGGGTGACGTAATCACCCGGTTTGGCAGTCAGCCAGTGACGGACTCCAACTCGCTCCTAGACGCCGTCAGGTCCCTGGCCCCCGGCACCCGCGTGACGGTTACTTTCCGGCGCGGCGGCCAGACACTCACAACCCATCTGACCCTGGGCTCTGCGGGGACGTAGCGCCGGTTGCCGCGCAACCATTCTGGCGCGGGCAGGTGACGGGTTACCCTGTGAGGGCGGGCCGCAAGTCCGCTGCCTCTGCCACCTGGAGCCTGCCGGTGCTGTTCGACCTGTCTTTCTTCAAGCTTCTGGTACTCGCCGTGATTGCCCTGGTCGTTTTCGGGCCGGAGCGGCTGCCGGGCATGGCTGCCCAGGCGGGGCGGGCGTTGCGCGAGTTGCGGCGGATGGCCGAGGGCGCGAAGTCGGAGCTGCAGGAGAACCTGGGTCCCGAGTTCAGCCAGCTGAGCCAGCTCGACTTGGCTGACCTGAACCCCAAGCGCTTTGTCCGCAAGCACCTGATGGATGAACTGACCGGTGAGGGAGCGCTGTTCGGCGGCGCGACTGAGAACGGGAACGGCAACGGCACCGCACCGGCGGCCGCCGACGTGAAGGCGAGCCTGCTAGCTCCCGGCGAGCGGCCACCGTACGACGCCGAGGCCACCTGATCAGATCAGACAGGGGTGAGGCCCAGCTGACGGCCGGCCAGGCTCCGAGACCGCGCGGATAGCTCTTCCGCGATCTTGCGCAGCTGCAGCGACGCCGGGGCATCGGGATCGGCGATCACAAGCGGTATGCCGGAGTCGCCGGCCTCACGCAGGCGGGTGTCGATCGGCACCTCGCCCAGCAGCGGTACCCGGGCACCGGTGAGCCTGGTCAGCGCGTCGGCAACCGCAGCTCCGCCGCCGGAGCCGAACACTTCGATCCGCTCGCCGCAGTGCGGACAGGGCAGGTACGACATGTTCTCGATCACGCCCACGACGCGCTGATGCAACTGGGCGGCCAGCGACCCGGCTCGTTCGGCCACCTCTGACGAGGCGAGCTGAGGCGTGGTCACCACGATCAGCTCGCTGCCCGGCACCAGGTGCGCGGCGGAGATCGCGACATCACCGGTACCCGGCGGGAGGTCCAGCAGCAGGACGTCCAGGTCACCCCAGAAGACATCGGCCAGGAACTGCTGGAGCAGCCGGTGCAGGATCGGCCCGCGCAGCGGCAGCGGCTCGTTGCCCTTCTTCAGCATGCCGCTGGAGATGGCGCGGACGCCATGGGCGGATCGGCGGCATGATCATCTGCTCGACCTGGGTTGGCCGGTCGGTGACCCCGAGCATCCGCGGCACCGAGTGACCGTAGATGTCAGCGTCCAGCAGGCCAACTTTCTGACCGAGCCCGGCCAGGGCCACCGCCAGGTTGACGGTCACTGACGACTTGCCGACTCCGCCCTTACCGCTGGCGATCGCGTAAACCTTGGTCAGCGACCCCGGCTTGGCAAACGGGATGTCCTTCTCAGCCTTGCCGCCGCGCAGCTTGGTCTGCAGCTCACGGCGCTGTTCCTCGCTCATCACGTCGAGCTCGACGCGAACCGCCGTGACGCCGCTGAGCTTGCTGACCGCAGCGGTGACCTCTCTGGTGATGGTGTCCCGCAGCGGGCAGCCGGAAACGGTCAGAAAGACGCCAACATGCACAACGCCGCCCGGTGTCACCTCAATGCTCTTCACCATGCCCAGGTCGGTGATGGGCCGGTGGATCTCCGGGTCGTTGACGGTCGAGAGTGCCTGGGCCACCTGATCGGCGGAGGGAAGCACGACGCCGGCGGCCGCTGGCACTGAGTTCGTGGACATGCCCCCCATGCTACGGCCGGGATGTCCGTGCCCATCCAGCCGCGGCCGCGATGGGTTGGTGGCCGGGCAGCCGGCTGCCGTCAGCGGCCGCTACCGTGCAGAAGTTCCGCGAGCTTTCCGGCAAGCGGGCTCCGGCGGAACCCGTCCTGCGGCTAGTGCGAGGATCGCACTAGGCTCGGGCGTCGTGATGGCACCCGCGTACCGGCCCAGGCGCAGCACCCTTGCGGTGCCTGGCAGCAGCCCCCGGTTCCTCGTGAAGGCACGCGAGCTGGCCGTGGACGAGGTCTTCCTGGACCTAGAGGACGCGGTCGCTCCCGGCCAGAAAGACCAGAGCCGGTCGGCGGTGGCGCAGGCGCTGCGCGACGGCGGCTGGGGAAGCAAGATCCGGGCGGTCCGGGTCAACGACGTCAGCACCAGGTGGGCCTACCGCGACGTCGTCGATCTCGTCGAGCAGGCCGGGCAGTTCCTGGACGCGATCGTTCTGCCCAAGGTCGGCGCGCCGGCCGAGGTCAGCTGGCTGGACCTGCTGCTGAGCCAGCTTGAGCAAGCGACCGGCCTGCCGGATGGCCGGATCGCCATCGAGGCCCAGATCGAGGACGCAAGGGGACTGGCTGCCGTGGACGCGATCGCAGCGTCATCACCAAGGCTTGAGGCGCTCGTTTTCGGCCCGGCGGACTTCATGGCGAGCCTGGGCATGCGGTCACTGACCGTGGGCGCGCAACCCGCCGGGTACGGCGCCGGCGATGCGTTCCACTACGCGCACATGCGCATTCTGGTGGCGGCGCGGGCGAACGGCCTGCAGGCGATCGACGGCCCGTTCGCCGCTATACGTGACCTGGACGGGCTGCGGGCCAGCGCCGGCCAGCGCGGCTGCGATCGGCTTTGACGGTAAGTGGGTCGTGCATCCGGGCCAGGTCGACGTGGTAAATGCCGAGTTCTCGCCGTCGCAGGCTGACTATGACCGGGCCGAGCTGATCATCGAGGCCTACGAGTACTACACCACGGTGCAGCGGCGCGGCGCCGCGATGCTGGCCGGCGAGATGATCGACGAGGCCTCGCGCAAGATGGCGCTCGTCGCGGCGGCTAGGGGCCGAGCCGCCGGGCTGACCAGGACTCAGCGCTTCGAGCCGCCCGAGGCGTAGCCGCCGGTCAGGCCGCGACAAGCTCTGAAGGCTGGGCGATCACGTCGACGAGAGCGCCGTTACGCAGCACGGTTATCTCCAGCGGCCGACCGATCGCCTCAGCAAACATCAGCCGCTGCAGGTCCTGCGCGCTGGTGACCGGCTTGCCGGCCGCACTGACGAGCATGTCGCCTGGCCGCAGCCCGGCCCGCGCGGCTGGACCGCCGTTCACAACCTCGGAGACTCGCAGGCCGCCCGTCCGGCCAAGGCGCTTTTGCAGCGGTGCCGGAAGTGGCGTGGGCACGCTGACAAGCCCCAGGTACGCGCGCCGGACCCGGCCGTGCTGCATGAGCGCGGAGATGATCTTCCGCGTTGTGGTGTTGACCGGAACGGCCAGGCCGAGGCCCTGGCCGGCCACGGCGGTGTTGATGCCGATGACCCGGGCCTGGGCGTCGGCTAGTGCGCCGCCGGAGTTGCCGGGATTGAGTGAGGCGTCGGTCTGGATCACGTCCTCGACGAGTCGGGCCGCGGACCCACTGCGGGTTGGCAGCGAGCGGCCCAGTGCGCTCACCACGCCCGCCGTCACCGAGCCCGCCAGCCCCAGCGGGCTGCCGACAGCAACGACGAGCTGGCCGACCACGAGTTCCTCGGCCTCGCCGAGCTGCGCGGGCGGCGGGGTTGACCCGCCGGCTCGCACGACCGCCAGGTCCGACAGCGCATCGGCGCCGACGACGGTGAACGGCGCGCTCGTTCCGTCAGAGAACAGCGCCGTTCCGCCCGCCGCCTGGCCGACGACGTGGGCGTTGGTGAGTAGGAACCCGTCGCCGGTGAAGACAACTGCCGAGCCGATACTTTCCCCCCAGCGGCGTGCGTCGCCGCCGGTTACCCGGAGGCTGGCTACCTTGGGAGTCAACTCGGCGGCCACCCCGGCCACTATCCGGGAGTACGCGTCCAGGGGCGATTCAGTCGCCATACAACCTCCTTCGCGATGGCGATTACAAGATTACATAATAGTCGCCGACCGCGGATCCGGCCAGTGTGCGCGGCGCGAACCGACCGATGGCGGGCGCGCACCGACACTGTGGCGATTGCAGTCATTCTCGCGCGCCTTTCGCGGCTTTTGCACCAACGAAACAGCCACGGTGTTGTTACCTGGGGGTCCGTGAGTCTCATGGCCAGCGTTGCCGACGTTGTCAACTGCCACCACCACACTGCCGCGAAGAAAGTCTCAGCTGCCGGCAAGCTGTTTCGCTGCGGCGCCGCCTGCCGTTGCGGTGCGGCGCAGGAAACCGGCCACCAGCTCAAGCTCGTCGTCGGCATATCCGGCCAGGATCTGGTCCATCGCCTCGTTCATCCCCGAGTCAACCAGGTATAGGCGGGCCACCTCCGCGACGCGGCCCCGCACTGCCCGGACGAGGACGGCGCGGCGATCAGAGGGGTCGCGCTCGCGGGCGATCCAGCCCCCCTGCTCCAGCCGGTCTAGGATCCCCGTCACTGTGGCGGGATGCAGCCCGGCGCGCCGGGCCAGTTCGCTCGGACTGAGCGGACCCTCTCGGCTGACCAGGTCCAGGCATTCCAGGTCCGTTGCCTTGAGGTCGAGACGCCCGCCGACGCTGTGATTCAGCAGCGACAACTGGACGCCGAGCTCGCGCAGCGCCTCCTTAATGGCGCGGTTCAGCCCTCTGCGGTCCCGCGAGCTGGCAGAGCGGGCAGAGCTGGCAGAGCTGGCAGAGCTGGCAGAGAGCGCTCCCGATGACATCGTTTCCATATGATACGCTTTCCATATTATCTGAAACTCAGGCAGCCAAAGCTTATCCAAGAGTCCGGAGGATGAACATCATGAAACTCACGATCTTCGGCGCGACCGGCGGCACCGGGACGTGCCTCGTCGAGCAGGCGCTGGCCGCGGGGCACGACGTGACGGCGGTGGTGCGCGACCCGGCCCGGCTGGCCGTGTCCAGCCAGCAGGGCCTGAGGGTGGTCACGGCCGATGTCATGGACCCGGCCGCTATCGGCCCGGCCCTGGCTGCCGCGGACGCGGTCATATCCGCGCTCGGACCGCGCGGTACCGGGCGCACCACCGTCAGCCAGGACAGCGTCCGGAGCATTATCCAGGCCATGCAAGAGTCCGGCGCACAGCGGCTGCTCACGGTGAGCGGATCGGTGGTCACCGACGAGGGCGAAGGGGCGGTCATGCGCTTCGTGCTGAAGCCCGCGGTGCGGGCCACGTTCCTGCGCCAGGTCTGCGCCGACATGCGCCGCGCCGAGGAGGAGGTCCGCAACAGCCGCTTGGACTGGACAATAATGCGCCCGCCAGGATTGACCGGCAAAGCGGCCACCGGACACTACCGAACCGCGATGGAAAGCAACCTGCGGCACGGAACCAGGATCTCGCGCGCCGACCTGGCCGCGTGCATGCTCACGCTGATCAACGACCCGGCGGCAATACGCAAGCACGTCTGCGTGGCCTACTGACGGGGTTGCCGCCTGGCCCGGTCGCCCAGCCTCGGCGCGGCTGCTGACAGGATCGCCTACTGGCATGATCGCGTTCTGAGGGCAGTGCTGACGGAGGTGGGCGGCATGGCCGGGGCGGCCCAGCGGGACCTGATGCGCGAGCGCGGCGAGGGTCGCCAGCGGGTTACGAACATAGAACTGTTCTTCGATCTGGTCTACGTTTTCGCTATCACCCAGCTTTCGCATTACCTGCTGCAGCACAGAACCGTCACGGGAGCACTGGTATCCGCCCTGCTGCTGGCGATGGTATGGCTGCTCTGGGCATATACGACGTGGGTAACCAACTGGCTCGATCCGGGCCGGATTCCAGTTCGGTCCCTGCTGCTCGGCCTGATGCTCGTCAGCCTGGTGATGTCGGCGGCGCTGCCACGTGCCTTCGGCGACTCGGGCCTGCTCATCGGCGGTGCCTACGCCTTGATGCAAGTCGGCCGGAGCGTGTTCGCTGTCTGGGCGCTGCCGGGCCAGCCGCTGCAACGGAATTTCCAGCGCATCTTGGTCTGGTGCTGTCTGAGTGGCGCGCTCGCGCTTGCGGGCGGACTCACGCCGGGCGAGTTCCCCAGGGCGGGCCTCTGGCTCGCCGCGGTCGCCGTTGACTTGCTCGGCGGCATCGCGGGCTTCTGGACGCCCTGGTTCGGGCGCTCCAGCACGCAGGAGTGGGACATCGAGGGCCGCCATTTCGCCGAGCGCTGCCAGGCCTTTATCCTGATCGCGCTCGGCGAATCCATCGTGGTGATCGGGGCGACGCTGGCCGGCCTGCTCGGGCCGCTGTCCGGATCAAACCCGCACCGCGCGGCGACCATCGCGGCATTCGTGGTGGCCTTCGTCGGGAGCGCTGCGCTGTGGTGGGTGTACTTCGACCGTAGCGCTGACGAGGGCGCCCGGCTGATCGCCGAGTCGGCCGATCCTGGCCGTCTGGGCAGGACTGCCTACCACCTCATTCACCCGGTCATGGTGGCGGGCATCATCGTCACCGCGACCGCGGACGAGGTGGTGCTCAGAGGACCTGACGCCGTCGGCGTCCCGGTGACCTCATGGCTGATCCTGGGCGGGGTCGGCCTGTACATCGGCGGTCACCTTGCCTTCAAGTTCGTCGTGTGGCGGCAAGTTTCCGGGCAGCGGGCAGCGGCGCTGATCGCCGTCGCCCTGCTCGGACTGCTTGCGCCGCGCGTTTCCGCGCTGGCGCTGACCAGTTGCGCGGCGGCGGTCGTCGTGGGCGTCGCGGCCGCGGACTACCTTCAGCTTCGGCGTCAGGCCACAACCGCCGCGCCCAGCGCAGCGCCATAGCCGATCTCGCCAGCCCCGCAGTCATCGGTCGCCCCGTCAGGGACCGCGAAGATGCGGCGGCGATCGCCCAAAATGATCTCACGTAGCCGAGATAGCGCAGATGCTGGCAAACTGCGAAGCTAGGTCAAGGCTGGCGTGCGGGAGGCGAGGCGGATGCTCGATACGGATCGGTGGGTGGTGGCCGGGCTCGACAGCGGCGGCACGACGATCAACGCCACCGTGCTGGACTCCGCCGGCCGGTTCCTCGTTGACGAAATGGCTGAGTCCCCGAGCTGCGTTCGTGACGGCCCGGACAAGGCGATCGAGGCGCTAGCCAAGTCACTTGATGATGCGCTGGAAATGACGGGCATCCCTCGCGATGCCGTGCGCGCTGTCGGGCTGGACACGCCAGGGCCGGTGACCGCCGAGGGCGTGATCTGCTCGATGGGCGCGACGAACTTCGCCGATCCGGAGTGGCGCGGCTTCGACGTGCGCCGGGCGCTGGAGCTACGCCTCGGCTTGCCGGTCGTGTTCAATAACGACGCGAACGCGGCAGCTCTCTACGCCCACCATGAGCATTTCGGGTCCCAGCTGGCCGGGGCCAGGTCGTCGGTATCGGTCATCGTGGGGACCGGCCTCGGGGGCGGCGTGGTCGAGTCCGGCCAGGTAATCCGGGGTGCGGCCGGGATGGCCGGTGAACTAGGGCACATCTGGCTGCCGATGGACGGGTTGCTGGCGCCCGGCCAGCCCATGCCGATGTGCAACTGCGGACTGGCCGGCGACGCCGAGAGCGTTGCCTCGCTGACCGCGATCGAGCGGAACCTGCTGCCCTACTGGCTCACCCAGTTCCCGGGTCACGAGCTGGCCCGCCAGCCGCCTGGTACTGCGGCCAAGCTCGTGCGGCGGTTCGGGGAGGCCGGCGATCCGCTTGCACTGAAGATCTTCGAACAGCAGGCGATGGCCATCGGAAGGCTGCTCACGATCGCCGCGAACTTTACCGACCCACACGTCTACCTGCTCGGCGGCGGCGTCGTCGAGGCCAAGCCGGACTTCCGCGACTGGTTCCTCGGCCGGGTGCGCGTGCACACGGTCCTGCGCGCAGAGCAAGCCCTCGTCGAATCCATTGCGCTAGTCCCCGACCTTGACATGGCTGGCGCGCGCGGCTCCGCAATCGCGGCCCGTGCGGCCGTCATGGCCAGGGCAACCCTGGCCTGAGCTGCCGGGCACCCGCCGCCAGGGCCGCGGAGGGCTCAAGAACGCCACAGCCGCAGTCCGCCGACGACCAGTGCCACCAGGGCCGGAGCGAAGAACAGCCCGTTGTGCGTGATGCCGGCAATGATCCCGGCTATCACTACGGCCACGGCCGCGATGACGGCCAGCCTGGCCAGACCCTGCGGCGCGAATGCGGCGACCGCAGCCAGCGGAGCCGGCGCGATTGCCAGCAGCAGCGCCCACCAGGACACAGGGAGCGGGTCGGCGCTGGTAAGGACCGAGATGGCAATGAGCTGTGCCGCCCCGGACAAGAGCAACCCGGCAAAGAGCCAGGGGCCGTTGCGGGCCTGCGGGGCCGGGATCTCGCCGTGATATGCGGTCTTCGATGCGGCCTGGGTTGCATCGGCGGGAGTGGCCGCAGAAGGAAGTGTCATGGTCAGGCTCCAGGTCGTTGGCGGTCGCTGACTTCGCGCCGACCAGACTTCCCGGCTCGCCTGATACGAGCCTAGACCCGAGTTGCGGACAAGGCCACTGCAGATCCCCGCCAGTTTCGTCTCCGGAACCTGACGTGTCGCGGCCTCACGTGGACGCCGCCACCTTCAGTGCCGCCTGATTGCGCCGAGTCTGGCCGGATGCCGGATCCCACTGATCATGGCCGCGCTCCATCAACGGCGAGGAAATCATGAAGTCCGCGGTCGCGCGGTTGCAGGCAACCGGGATGTTGCAGACCACAGCGACGCGCAGCAGCGCTTTCACGTCCGGGTCGTGCGGGTGCGGCTCGAGCGGGTCCCAGAGGAACACCAGCAGGTCGATCTCACCCTCCGCGATGCGGGCGCCAATCTGCTGATCGCCGCCGTACGGGCCGCTTCGGAAACAGGTGACGGGCAGCCCGAGCCGCTCCGCCAGCAGATGACCGGTCGTCGCCGTCGCGAATAGGTCATGGCCGTGCAGCAGCTCCAGGTTGTACTCGGCCCACTCGAGCATGTCTCGTTTCTTATTGTCGTGCGCGATCAGGGCGATCCGCCGCCTAGCCGGCGCCGGCGCTTGGTCGGGCATGTCCATCCTCTCCAGCACTCATGAGTTGGGCTCGGTACCCAGCACACTCCAACCCTCGCACGGCCCCATCTCATACCACCCGACATCTGTTGAGGACGGGAACGTGGTCCTCGTGCCGACTCAGTCGTCGGCCGCGACGACCCCGGTACGGCCGGCCGGGGTGATGTCGCACGCAGCGATCCGAGAACATGGTGACTTGGGGCGTCGCGGGGGAGGAGCATTGCTGTGATGGCCGGTCGGCGCGCTGGGACCCTGCTGTCGGTGAACGTGGGGATGCCGCAGGATCTGGACTGGCACGGCAAGACCGTGCACACGGCGGTCTGGAAGCGGCCGGTTCGCGGCCCGCAGCAGGTGCGGCGCCTCAACATTGATGGTGACGGGCAGGGCGACCTGGCCGGCCACGGTGGCGAGCATCGCGCGGTGTTCGTGTACCAGATTGAGTCGTACCAGTACTGGCAGCAGCAGCTCGGCCGCGACGACTTCGAACACGGTCAGTTCGGCGAGAACTTTACGGTCCGCGGACTGCCCGATGACCGGGTGTGCATCGGAGACCGGTACAAGATCGGCGGAGCGCTCTTCGAGGTAACGCAGCCACGGGTGACCTGCTATCGCGTCGGGATCCGGATGAACGAGCCGAAGATGCCCGCGATGCTCGTGGCACATCACCGGCCCGGCTTCTATCTCCGGGTGCTGGAGGAGGGCCACGTGCAGGCCGGGGATGACATCGTGCAGGTGGCGGCGGGACCGGAACGCATGACGGTGGCCGAGGTCGACGCGCTGCTGTATCTGCCGGGGCATCCGCGCGAGCACCTGCTGCGGGCGCTGCGGATCCCGGCGCTGCCGGAGGGCTGGAAGGCGTCGTTCCAGGACATGGTCAGCCGGCCCGATGGGCCGGGTGGCGCCGGCAACCCGGGCCTGGCCCCGGCAAGCCCGCCGCCCGCCTGGCCGGGATTCCGGCCGCTGGCTGTGACCGGCATCGAACCGGAGAGCGCGGTGGTGATCTCGGTGCACCTGGCCGACCCGGCCGGAGCCGCCGTACCGACCGCGCAGCCGGGCCAGTTCCTGACCCTGAAGCTTCAGCCGCGTTGCGGCGGCCAGCCGCTGTTGCGCAGCTACTCGCTGTCCGGACCACCTGGCGCCGATTCGTACCGGGTCAGCGTCAAGCGCGAGCCGCACGGCGCCGGCAGCCAGTTCATGCATACGCAGGTGCGCGTCGGTGACACGCTGGACGTTGCTGCCCCCCGCGGTGCCTTCCTGCTCCGTCCGGGGACGGCGCCGGTGCTGCTGATCAGCGCAGGCGTCGGCGCGACGCCGGTACTGGCGATGCTGCACGCGCTGGCTGCCGACCGGTCAGGCCGCGACATCTGGTGGCTGCATAGTGCTCGCAACCGGGCCGAGGAACCGTTCGCAGACGAGTCGCGGCTGCTGCTCAGCGGCCTGTCCAGCGGGCACCGGCACATCTGTTACAGCCGACCGGCGCCTGGTGATGCCGAAGGCCGCGACTATCAGACGGCTGGGCGACTCTCCCCGTCGGTGCTCGACGACCTAGGCCTTCCGCGCGCCGCCGACGCCTACGTCTGCGGCCCGACGCCATTCATGGAGCAGGTGTCCGCCGCCCTGGTCGCGATGGGTATCGACGGGGCCCGGATCCGGACCGAGACTTTCGGCGCCGCGCCGGCGACGACGCCAGGGGTCGCGCCCGCTCCGGCCCGGCCGCCGCACCCGCCCGCGGCGCAGCCGCCGGCCGGACCTGCCGTCGCGTTTGCGCGCAGCGGCCTGACAGTGCACTGGGACCCGGGTTACGCCAGCCTGCTCGAGTTTGCCGAGGCCTGCGACGTGCCCGTACGCTGGTCCTGCCGCACCGGCGTGTGCCACACCTGTGAGACCGCCGTGATGTCCGGGTCCGTCGATTACACTCCGGATCCGGTTGAGGCCCCAGCTGACGGCAGCGCTCTGATCTGCTGTTCGCAGCCAGTCGGGGACCTCGTCCTCGACCTGTGACCTATCCGCGGTAGCGCGTGACCCAAATCAGCTAGCGGCGCCGGCGACGGGCTGGGTAACCGGGGCCTGCTGCCGCGCGAAGGCCTGCTGGGCTAGCGGATGACCCGCATCGAGGATCAACGGCTGCCCCTGAGCCGCGGCCGTGCTGACCTGGCCGGCCAGATCCGATCCCGGAGTCGCGTAGAGAACGTGGACGCGGCCATCCCCGGAGTTACGCGGGCTGACTGGAGCAACTGCCGCGGGGTTGCCTTGCGGGTCGGTGACCCAGAGCTGGAAGTCGGCGTGCTTGAAGAACGCGATCTCGGTTATCGGGCTGGGGTAGTGATGGACGCCGCCGCCTGTCGGCAGCACGCCGGTGTGCGAGGGGACCGGCAGCGGGACGCTGGCATTGCAGATCGAGTCTGTCCACTGGGCGACGCCGGCCGCATCGGTAATGGGTGTGTTGAGCAGCTGCTGGATGCCGAGCTCCTGGGCAGCTTCTGGAAATGCGGCGTACAGGCGCTGGGCATTCTGCCGGAGCAGGTCGACTTTGGCTGGGTCGGCGCAGAACTGCGAGGACCACTCCATTCCGGCCAGGTTACGAACCAGGAACCAGCCCTGAGAATCCTTTAACCACAAACCGCCGCCGTGGTGATCGTCATACGGGGGCTGGCCATACATCAGGTTGGTGACACCAGCCGCCATCGTGTTCATTGTCTGCCGCGAGTGGACGTATTCGGGTGAATCCGTCCGGACCGCATGACCTGGGACATTGATGGTCCAAGGCTGGGCTTCGTGCTCTTGGTGATCCTGGGTCGGATCGGGGACAACTGACGGCTGACTCATGACGGCTCCCCCTAAATCGCGATGGAAACCCTCAGCATGGTCTGGAAAGGCCGGCAAAAGCAACAGCTTCCGTTAACCGGTCCGGAAGGCGGCCATTGCCGTAAGCAGCATGCCGGTGATCGTAATGCGATGCCGCCCCGCACCCAGGTGCATCGTCGAGGGCCTGAGAATGTAGCTGACGATTCCCGCGGCGCTGGCCCGAACCTTCGCGACATATCGATCGCCGATGTATACCCGCACCAGGTGCATGGGCATGAAGCCCGTGGCCACCACGTGCGCGCTTGAGCCCCTGGCGATGCGCGCCGGTGTCACTGTGATGGCACGCTCGAGCCTGATTAGCTCAGCCCGTGCCTGATGGCGCGCGTTCCCCTCCTGGTGGTGCGCCCGCGTCGCGGCGACCAAGCTGGGCACGAAGACGGGCGCACTGACGGTGCCCCACCCGCTGGCCACATCAAAGCCCTTGACCGCGGTGAATCCCGGCACGACCGTATTGTCCGGCAAGGTAACCGAGTCGTTGCCGCCGATGACGTCCACTATGCCGGCCTTGGTCCCGCGAGGTCCGAGCGAGCCGTACAGAACAGGGTTGATCGGGCCGAGATTGCCGTGGTTCTCCTGCGTGGCCAGCGCGAGCACGCCGGCAAACAGCGGGGAAGCTTCCGAGGTTCCGTCAGTTCCGTCCATCGTGATGTCGGGCGTTGAGCGCATTGAACTGCCGATAATGCCCGCCACCCGGTCCTGGTAGGCCGGACGGGTGAATATCTTGGAGAATCCCGCCGACGACGAGCAGCACGACACATGCCAGAGCGTCGGCGGCCGCGCGAGCCGGTGATAGCTGTTGACCATCGGAGTACTGCCGCCGACGGCGGTGACCCAGGGTGAGTCGTCCCAGGTCGAGACGTCAGGGAACGTTGTTGTCTTCCCGCACTGCACGCTCGCCGAGGGCAGGTTCTGCACCACGCCGCAATCGCCGGTGGCGACGAGTAGCGGGATGCCGGCCGCCGCCGCGGCCAGCTCGCCCGGATTCTGCGCGAGGATCTCGGGAACGCCATGGCGGTAGCTCGACTCACCGGTCCCGTCGCTGATCGAGATCACGTTGGCGAGGTGCTTGCGGGCGATGTACTCGACCGCCTTCATCATCTCGGGCGGCGCGACCTGGCTGGCCGGATCATCCGTCATCTCGGTGTCGGCGGGGGTGGCTGAAATGACGATGTTCGCGTACGGCGCCATCAGGTGCACCGAGAGAACGTCGACCGCCATCTCGAACGCCCACGCCCAGCACGCGCCGTAGCTGCCGAGCTTCTCCATGCCGGGCGGGCACTTCTTCGGCAGCTTGCCCGTCGGGTAAATCGTCGTGATGTGCGGGTTCGGCAGGCCATAGCGCTGGTCAAAGGCGTCGACCTGCCGGGTGATCCCCTTGTAGTTCCAGCCTTCGATGACCGCGACCGTCGTCCCGGCACCGTCGATCCCCTTGCGCCATAGGCTGCCAAGGCCGTAACCGTAGACGTCTTCGGTCCCGAGGTAGCGCAGGGGCAGCTTCTTCATCATGGCTAGCGCGGCGGTAAGCACCTTGATCTGATGCTGCTTTGACGGGGGGCCTGAGGGCGATGCAGCCGCGGCCGGGCGGCGCGAGCTCCCGCGTTGCCCGGCCCCCACGATCCCGGAGATACCAAGCTGGCGGTCTAGCCATCCGATGGCGTGGCCGGGGCGGAGCGATGCCGCTGCGCCCGGCGCTCCGGCAACGGCAGTGGAACCGGCTGCCACGGCTGGCACTGCGAGCAAGGAAAGTGCCGTAACCATACTGAGCGCCTGGAGCGGGAGTGCCCGCTTCGCCGTTGTCCCCCGCATGCAATCCCCCGGTAGGCCCGGTCTCGACGGTTAAGTATCTATTTACGCTTCATGCGCTGTCTACCCTGGTTTGCGCACTCGATCAGTCATAGTGGCCAGGTTTCCTGGCGGTATCCCATATCCCAGAACATCCATTCGTAGCGGCTGGTGGCGCGGAAGTGCTGGTGCGCGCGGGCACGCTCAGCGAGTCCCAGGCCCGGTCCGAGCTGGTCGGTGACGGCCTGCACCTCGCGGACTTCGGCGTCGAATTCCGCACCGCCGTACGTGTCGATCCATCGCTGATAGCGCAGGTCGGGTGAGCCGCGGCGCTGCAGTTCCCGGCCGACTTCCCGGTAGATCCAGTAACACGGCAACACGGCAGCGACACCCTCAGCGTAGGAACAGCCGCCGGCAGCCGCCAGCAGATAGCTTGTGTAGGCGAGCGTCGTGGGCGCGGGCTCAGCCGTGGCAGCCAAGGCGGGGTCAATGCCCAGGTCTGCGAGGAGGGAGTCGTGCAGCTGCCGCTCGACCGAGATGACGCGCGCGGCATGTCGGGCGAAGATCTCCGTTCCGGCCGGATCCGCTGCACGGCTGGCTACCGATACAAGGGCCCGCGCATAATCCTTCAGATAGAGCGCATCCTGCACGATATAGAACGCGAAGCAGTCTTGCGGCAGGCTCCCGTCGGCCAGCCCGGCCAGGAACGGATGGGCGACGATCGCGGCATAGATGTCGGCGACGCCTTGCCATAGCTCGTCCGTGAAACGACTATTCATCCGCACGACTATATTCGCGAGGCCCGTGCACGGCAGGGATAGCGCACCTCTCTTGTGCGCAGACGGCACGAGCGGCACGATGTGCCCATGCACGCCGACGTCGTCGCAGGGAGGCCCGGACAATGGCCGACGTCAAGGACCACAGTGCCCCCCGTCACTTTGCCGCTGAAACCATAACGGCAGACCTGGGAAAGCTTGTCAGCCGCGCAGCGGCTCTGCTTGGCCCAAAGACAGCCATCGCGTCCAGCGATAAGACACTGACCTACCGTGAACTAGACGATCTGTGCGACCGGGTCGCCGGAGGACTGGCCGAGCTCGGAGTCCGGCCTGGCGACCGGGTGTCGCTGTACTCCCTGAACCGATGGGAGTGGGTCGTCGCCTACCACGCGGCGTTGCGGATTCGAGCTGTCGTGAACCCCATCAATGTAATGCTGACCACTGAGGAAGTCGCGTACGTGCTGGGCGACTGCCGTGCGGCTGCCGTCTTCACCTCTGGCGACAAAGCCGGAGCGCTGGCCCCCTTGACCCGTGACCTGCCCGGCCTGCACCGGATAATCAGTTTTGATGCGGCCGGGAACGGTGTCACCGAGTTCGCCGACCTGCTCACCTCTGCGCCTGCCGGGCCGGACGGCACACTCGCGCCGGCGCCTGGCGACCTCGCGGTCATCGGCTATACGTCCGGGACGACCGGCCACCCCAAGGGCGCGATGCAGTCCCACCAGGCCGTGTACCTGAACGCTGCCGCGGTTGCGGCGACACAGGCGCGGACCGAGCATGATGTGTGCATCAATTCCCTTCCGCTGCCACACGTCTATGGCTCAGTCGTGCTCAACGGAACCTTCATGGCCGGCGGCACGCTGATCATGCACGACCGATTCGACCCGGCCAGAATGCTGGCAGGGATCAGCGACCACCACGCGACCTGTTTCGACGGTGTGCCCACGATGTACGCGATGATGCTGGCCGACCCGTCGCTGCCGCGGGCTGACCTCTCCTCGCTCCGGGTCTGCACCGTTGGTGGCCAGACGATGCCGGCCGCAAAGATGGCCGAGTGGGAGCGGCGCAGCGGCGCGCCGTTGCTGGAACTGTGGGGTATGACCGAGATCGCAGGCGCGGGCATCGCCAACGTTATGTACATGCCAAACGTCCACGGCTCTATCGGCTTCGCCCTGCCGGGGCTCGAAGCGCGGGTCGCCTCGGTCGATGACGCCCGCGTGACCGTCGCAGACGGCGAGCCGGGCGAACTGATGGTGCGCGGACCGTTCGTAACCTCCGGTTATTACGGCAACGAGGCGGCCACCAGCGAGGCACTAGAACCGGACGGTTGGCTGCACACCGGCGACGTCGCAACTCGCGATGCGCAGGGACGTTACTACATCGTGGATCGCAAGAAGGACGTGATCCTTACCGGCGGCTTCAACGTCTACCCAGCTGAGATCGAACGCGTCGTGGCCGCTCATCCGGCAGTCGCGATGGTGGCGGTCGGCGCCGTCGCCGACGACATCCGCGGAGAGCTGGCCAGGGCCTATATCGTGCTAAGGCCCGGCCTTGCCGTAACCGAAGACGAGATCATCGGGCACTGCCGACCACACCTGGCCGCCTACAAGCTGCCGCGGTCAGTCAGGTTCGTTCCCGACCTGCCGAAGACTTCGACGGGCAAGGTCTTGCGCCGCGAGCTGAAGAACCTGGACGCATGCCGCTAGAACATCGGAGCCGCATCATGCAATCGCCTGTGCCCGTTATCGATCTCGCGCCCTGGCGCAGCGGTGAGAAGGCGGCTCGTGCCGCCGTCGCCCTGGCGGTGGACGCGGCCCTGCACAACGTTGGCTTCTTCCTCATCCGCGGCCACGGCGTGCCGAACGACCTGCGCGCGCGGGTACGCGCCGAGGCGCGGGCGTTCTTCGCGCTGCCGCGCGGGATCAAACAGCGGTACGCCGTGACAGTCGCCGGCCGGGGCTGGCTGCCACCGGGAGTCGAGGCGAACGGTTACGCGGAGGGCACGCAGACACCGCCGGATATGAAGGAGTCATTCGCAGTCGGCGCCGACCGGCCGACCGGCGATCCAGAGGTAGACGGCTATTGGTTCCAGCCAAATGTGTACCCGGCTGAGGTGCCGGGGCTGCAATCCGCAGTCGTCGCTTACCTGGGTCGCATGCGCGCGCTTGCCGATGAACTGCTCGTCCTGTGCGCGGCGGCGCTGGCGCAGGACAGTGACTTCTTCACCCAGCACACCAGGCACGCCACGCACACGATGAACATCAACTGGTATCCGCCGATTGCTGTGGCCGGCGAGCCCCAAGCAGGCCAGTTCCGGATCGGGCCTCATACGGACTTTGGCACCGTTACCATCCTCGACCGAGAGCCCGGCTGCGGCGGCTTGCAGGTCTGGACGGAGGAGGACGGCTGGCAAGACGCACCCTATGACCCGGACGCTTTCACGATCAATACCGGCGATCTGCTAGCCCGGTGGAGCGGCGACCGGTGGAAATCCAACCGGCACCGGGTGCTTCCGCCGCAGGCCGAGGCACCGGACGAGGACCTCGTTTCCCTTGTCTACTTCTTCGAAGCCGACCACGACGCGGTGATCGAGTCGCTGCAGCCACCGATTGGGAGGCGCAATGACTACGCACCTGTCGTCTCGGCGCAGTTCATCAAAAAGCGTCTGGACGCGATCACACAATAGATTCGCCGCCGACCTAGTGGATCCGCAGGTGGGTAGGCGGGTCGATTCCGCGGGCCAGCCGGTCGACTGTGGTCAGCGCGTCGGGAAGCCGGAATGGTCCGGTCATGTTGCGGACCAGGTCGGCCGCATCGCCAACTGTCATTCCGGCTGCGGTGACAAAGAGCGGCCGGGCTGACCGGCCACGCCGGATCTCAGCCGCATGTGTTGCGCCCCTGAACATAGTCTTGGCGACTCCAATCACCGGGACACCGAACTCGCCGTGGACGCGAGCTCCGAGACCTGGCCGACCCTCCGGATCCAGATCAACGTATCCGTCGATCACGATCAGTGCGAGCGAGCCGGCCCCGCGGCACACGGCCCGCAACGGTGGCAGCTCGCGCAGGTAGAACTCACCGGGACGGTATGCCTCGGCTTGCGGAAGCAGTACGGAGTTGCTGCTCACGATCGTGGCGAAGCGCGGATCGGTGGCAGCCACCAGTGCCGCTCGGGCGCCCGCCAAGCCGTAGTGGACATCGACGGCGGCGAAGAGAGCTGTTGCGGCGCCATGGTTGTCTGCCATCGCCGGATCGTCTCATGTCGTCCTGACCCCGCCAGAACGGCAATCGAGGTGTGCTGCGGTCTCAGCTGCCCTCGTCCGCGGTCACGTGGTCGCGCCAGGTGTGCTCCGGGATGAATCCGAGCGCCTGCCGGGCCCGGCCTATCGACAGCAACGTCGCGTTTCCCGTTACCTCACTGGTGAGCGCCACCCCGGGAAAGACCTCCTGCATCAGCTCGGCCGATGGTCGGGTCATCACGGTATCTGCGGCGGCAATGATGAAACTCGCGCTGCCGCTGAGGGGGGCGTCGAGTGAGAGCCGGCACGCTGCGGCAGCGTCCCGCTCGTCGATGTAACCCCACAGATTCCACTTCCGCAGCTGCGGGTCTTTCCAGTACGCGGGGAACTGCTGATAGTCGGCCGGGCCCAGGATGTTGGAGAACCGCAGCGCGACGAACGGGATGCCGGACCATTCCGCGATGTGGCCGGCGATTGTCTCGCTCGCTACCTTTGACAGGGCGTAGGTAGAGGTCGGCACCGGATAGTGGTCTTCATCCAGCGGTGCGTACCGCGGCGGAACGTCAAACGGCAGGCCGAGCGTGGTCTCGCTGGATGCCCAGACGACTCTGCCAATGCCTGCTTGAGTGGCCGCCATGAACACGTTGAAGTTCATGGTCATGTTCGCATTGAAGGTAACGGCAGGGGTGCGTAGGCCCGGCGCCGGGATGTTGGCGAGGTGGATGACGGCGTCACACCCCGTCAGGACCTCAACTGCCTGACCGTAGTCGGTCAGGTCTGCTCGAAGGACCACCGCGCCGAGGTCGTGTCCCGCGGGCGCGACTAGGTCGGTGGCCACGACGTTGTGCTCGTGGGCAATCAGGTCCGCAACCACGGCCCGTCCCGCCCGGCCGCTCGCACCCGTAATGCATACCTTCATCCGACGTCCTCCTCCGCTTCCTCGCATCGATCACGTGTCAGTATCGTCGCGAGTCAAACGCGGCGCGCGCACTGGCCCGGCCCTGGCAATGCGCGAGGACGTGAGCACAATCGCCAGCGAGCAGATCCACGCGTCGTCACCGAGGGTCGTTGCGTGCCAGCTGCGCAGCGCGCAGGTCGGCGTGCATTTCCCACGGTGCCTGCGGCAGGACATGCCCGGTTTCCAGCAGGGACTTGAGGTTCGCGAGCACCGCCGGCCAGCCGGCGGATACGGCCTGGAAATCCGTCTCGCTGGGCAGGTTCTCGTGCGTGACCGTAACCCGGACGATCTCGCCGTACGGCTCGATAACGAAGCTGACCTTGGACGGGCCGCCGGCGGGCTCCTCTCCGGGCGGGTCGAAGGTCATGACCAGGCGCGCCGGTGGCACAGTTTCCAGGACCGTGCCGACGACATCGGCGATTCCCGAGCCGTCGGCGCGAAAGTGCTCCCAGCGGGAGCCGGGCTGCCAGTCGGAGACGTTGCTGTGGCCCCAGTACTGCGCCGTCAGGTCAGCATCGGTCAGGGCGTGCCAGACGTCCTCCGGGGCGGCCTGAATGTAGGTGACGTATACGAACGCGGGTCGGCCGGCCATTTCGTTCTCCTCTGCTCGTCGCTTCAGGTCGGTCAGCGCCCGCAGACGCGGACGCTCGAACTTGCCGATCCACCGTTCCTGGATCTCATAGATCGGCACCGGATTGAGGTAGTGCAGCTTTTCTCGTCCGTGCCAGACCGCGCTGACCAGGTTGGCGGCCTCGAGGACACCGAGGTGCTGGCTCGCTGACTGACGTGCCATATCCAGCTGATTGCACAGTTCGCCGAGGGTCTGGCCGTTGCGCTCGTGCAGGTTATCCAGCAGCCTTCGCCGGGTCGGATCGGCGAGCGCCTTGAAGACCCTGTCTGTCTCTCCGGCCATGGACATTAATTATGCAGGTAATTACCTGCATAATGTCAAGCGCCTGCCGTCCGGCGGTCAATCGACCAGTGATGGGCGCCGGCGCCGCTCAGCTGATGGCGTTCCAGGACCGCAGCGCGTCGAGCAGTCCGCTGGTCAGCTGACCGTCCACATCGAGCGCCTCCGCCTCGGCGGCGCTGACCCAGCGAACGTCGGCCGCGTCGTCGCCGGCCGCCAGCGCGCCGCCGGTCACGACGGCGGCATAGTCCCTGATATCAATGACCGCCCCGGCCAGGCCCGGCCGCTCGACCGCCCCGAGCTGCGCGCCGCAGGCGACCTCGAGGCCAGTTTCCTCCCGGACCTCCCTGACCACCGCCTGCTGGTCGGTTTCGCCAGGCTCGATCCGTCCGCCCGGTACCGACCAGAGGCCCTTGCCCGGCTCGTGCCCGCGAAGTATGAGCAGCAGTCGCCCGGTCTCGTCCTTGATGATCGCGCCAGCGCACGGCACGCGCACGACAGCGGGGACGGGGTCCGGCTGGGCGGCTCGGTCGGTCACGCACGGAGCCTAGCCTCCGCGGCTCGGCTCGAAAAGCCGCTGGGCTACCACAAAGTCCCGTCTGGCATCGGCGCGCACGCCCGGTTTGTACCGGTCTAGCTCACCGGGTGGAGCTGTCTGGTCCGGCCCCGGGCTCTCAATCTTGAGGTTCCACCGATTTCGGTCGCTTGGCTGGGATGGTTTGCCTGATTTATGGAGGCCGAGATCGGTGGAACGTCAGCGGGCGGGCGGCACGAACAACTCGACCGGGTCGCCCGCCGGGTCTTCCAGGAGCGCGCGGCGCCCGCTAGTACCGGCCGTGACCTCGCGGCGGAACCCGGGCCCCCGGCGGGCAATCCGAACATGGCGGAGCCGGTTCCGGTCGCGGAGCGGCAGATACCAGCCAGTAACAGTTGACGGAGCGGATCCTGGGGATAACGCTGTGTGAGATGAAGACGGTCCTCACCTGTCCGCGTTGTGAGTCAGCCGTGCGCGAGCCCAACATCTGGTCGAGCGCGTATCACTGCGAGCAGCACGGCGATGTGCACCCGCTGCGCACTGGGCTCAGCCCGTCGCCGGAGGGGCTCGACGGCGTGCTGCGGGGAGCAGAGGTGCCGGTCTGGCTGCCGTGGCCGCTGCCGCAGGGCTGGCTGGTGACCGGATTCGCGGCGGCCGGGGACGAGCGAACGGGAATGCGGGGCTGCTCAGTAGCTCTGTCCGGGCCGAATCCCATGGGCGGCGCCGCGGACATGATGCTGATCTCCGAGGAGCCGGGCGTCGGCCTCGGCGCCAGGTTCGCCGGGCTCGACGGCCCCGATCCGGGTGACAGGCTCTGTAACGGTCATCCGGCCGGCGTGGTCGAGGTCGCCAACCACGAGTTCCCGCTCTGGCACGTCGACGCCAAAGCCTGCGCGGCGTTCGCTGGCGAAGTCGCCGGCAACTGGCTCTGGGTCCTCATGTGGCCGGACACCGCCGGCATGTTGATGGTCGAGCCGCTGGAACTGCGGGACCTGCGCGATCCGGGCCAGGAAATGGACCTGCCCTTCGGCGCCCGCTCGCCCCTGCTGCCGGGCTAATGTCGCATAGTGCGCGCCGACTTGCACAGTCACAGCAATGCCTCGGACGGCACGGACCCGCCTGCCGAGGTGATGCGGCGGGCCGCCGCGGCCGCCGTCGATGTCATCGCGCTGACCGACCATGACACGGTGGCTGGCCACTGGGAGGCTGGCCAGGCACTCGCGCCGGGCCTGATACTGCTGCCAGGTGCTGAGTTGTCCTGCCGGATTGAGGGGCACAGCGTGCACGTGCTGGCCTACCTCTTCGATCCGCGCAACGACGAGCTGGCCGGCGAGATGGCCGAGATCAGGGAGAGCCGGCTGTACCGGGCGCGGACAATGGTCGACAAACTGGCCAAGCTGGGCGCGCCGATCACCTGGGACCAGGTCAGTGAGATCGCTGGCGGGGGGGTGGTCGGCAGGCCGCATATCGCCAGGGCACTGGTCGCCGCCGGGGTCGTGCCGACTTTCGAGGACGCTTTCAGCCCGGAGTGGATCGGACCGGGGGGCCGCGCGCACGTGTCGCGCTATGCGCTGGACCCGGCGAAGGCGATCCGGCTGGTGCACGCGGCGGGCGGGGTGACGGTGCTAGCCCACCCGCGTGGCCATACCCGCGGCTGGCAGATCCCGGACGAGGTGATCGAGGATCTGGCCGCGGTCGGGCTGACCGGGATCGAGGTCAATCATCCGCAGCAAGATGAGCGGGAACGGGGCCGCCTGCTGGATCTCTGCGCCCGCCTGGCCCTGGTGGCTTCCGGCGGAAGCGACGACCACGGGGCCTTGACCGGTCACCGGATCGGCTCGGAGGTTGCCCCCGACGGCGGCTATGAGCAGCTTGCCGAGCGGGCCACGGGGGCGCGTCCAGTGACCGCCGCATGAGCCCGCGGCCGCCTTATCCTGCGGGCTAGCCTGACCCGGCCGGGCGGGCAAAGCTAGCCCGCACGGCCGGGTCCGAGTGCCCGCGTTCGCCGACGCCGTCAGTTCTCGCCGGCGCCGTTAGTTCTCGCTGGCACGTCAATTCTCGCTAGCGCTGTCAGTTGACGAATACCTTCGGGCTGCCCTTGACGCTGGTGTCTGTCACCGGGCCATAGGTAGCCGTGAAACTCGCGGTCTTCCCCACGCTGATGCAGAGCGTCTTATTGCTGCCCTTAGAAAACGTGTACTTCTGCTTCGAGAAGGAGATGACATTGCCCGTGTTCGACGCCTTGCCCGAGATGCTTGCTGCGGTGTACGTGCACGTGAATTTCGGTATGCCTGTCACCACGACTGTCGCCGTCAAGCTGAGCGGCTTGGATTTACTCGTCCCGCTCACCTTCACCGGATTGCCCTTGGCGGCGCTGACTGTAGCGTTGTAGGGCAAATTGCTGGCCGCTACAGTGATTGACTTAACGGCCGAGGAAGAGCACTTCGCAAGCGTCAACGCCGTGACCGACGCCGTCGCCGTTGCCGTTGCTGAGACGGCCGGGTTGTTCGTGACCTTCGCGGTGAGCGCGGCCGATGTGCACTTCACGGTCCTCGTCCCGATAGTGAAGGTAGCCTTCGTCTTGCTCGCCAGGCCCGACTTCAGCACCGCGCCCTTGCTGACCGCGGTTCCGCCCGTCCTGCCTATCGTCAGCACGTGGGCCGTCGCGGCCTCAGCCGAGACCATCGGCGCTGCGATAAGCAAAGCGGAGGCGGCGGCCGCCACCAGGTAAACGTATTTGGTCAAGGACTGGCTCCTTCCAGGGTCGGACAACAACTCCTGACAGACTGCCACCGATAAGTAGAAATCCATCCCTTTTCTTGGCAGTTTCCCAGCAATCTCCAAGGTTCGGAGCGCCTGGCCAGCGTCTAGGCTATGGCCAGCGACGACCACAAGATCATTACGAGTCGTCACAATCCGTGATCATCGAGGGGTGGCAGTCCGAGATCGAGCTGCCAGACCGGGAAGATCACGATCTATGGCTGGGAGTACTAGAGGACCAAATCCGATTCAGCAAAGGAGCCAGGCTTATGCCTAAGTACCTCTATGTGGCGGCGGCCGCCGCTTCCGCTCTGCTCATCGCAGCACCGATGGTCCCCGCTCAGGCCGCCCCGGCACACGTGCTGACGATCGGCAACAAGGGCGGGCCGGCGGTCAGCAAGGGCGCGGTGCTGTTTGCCAGCCTGGCGCCAAACACCGTGGTCGTCGTAACGGAGAACGGCCAGAAGCTAACGTGCAAGTCGGCGAGCTTCACGGCCAAGGTCGTGACCAATCCAAGCGCCCCCGGCAAGGCCACGGAATCGATCATCAAGCAGACCCTCTCCAAGTGCACCCTCAGCGTCAAGGGTGTGACGGTCAAGAGCGCGGCGGCCCTCAACTTGCCTTACGTCTCGACCGTCAGCGACTCCAAGGGCAATCCCGTGATCGTTAGCGGGCGGAGCAAGTCCAAGCCACTCGGATTCACTGCCACGGTCAAGTTCGGCACGACAACGATCACGTGTTCGTCCAAGGCGGCAAGCATTACCGGGCACGCGTCGAACAAGGCCAATACCGTCTCCTTCTCGAAGCAGACCTTCACGAAGTTGAAGGGTGGCTCCCTATGCCCGAAGTCCGGAGCCTTCTCGGCCACCTACGGCCCGCTGAAGGACACCAGCGTCAAGGGCAGCCCCAAGGTATTCGTTAACTAACACTGCGGTGCCAGCCGGGCACTCCCTCCGTGCCCGGCTTGCGCACGCGCTCGGCTGCCTCGCGGATCGAAGATCGAACTCCGGTTTCGGTAGGCATGCGCCCTTTCGTGCGGCAGACTCCGTCTATGCGTTATCTGCACTGGCCGGTGCTGCGCCCGGCGTCGGCTGCGCTCGCCGCGACTGGATGCCTGATCCTGGCTGCCTGCGGAAGCAGTACCAGCAGCCATAGCTCCACGCCGCGCCCGAAG
Source organism: uncultured Actinomycetota bacterium (assembly GCA_963804435.1). Classification (GTDB taxonomy): domain Bacteria; phylum Actinomycetota; class Actinomycetes; order Streptosporangiales; family Streptosporangiaceae; genus JAJYUU01. The sequence continues at coordinate 101,243 of CAWDQI010000001.1, forward strand.
GCGACCGCCAGTTCCGCAGCCGCTGAGCCCACCAGCGGCCCGGCTGCCGAGGCTGCGATCAGGGCCAACTGGATGACGTTGTTCAACGGCAAGGCGTCGATCCCGCTCCGGCTCGGCCTGCTGCAGGACGGATCTCAATTCGCGGCGTTCGTCGCGGCCGAGGCAAAGACGTCCTTCGGGCAGGCTGCCAAGGGGTCGAGCGCGACGATCGCCTCGGTGACGATTACCTCGCCGTCGCAGGCCAGCGTGGCCTACGAGGTCCTGCTTCTTGGCACGCCCTTGCTGAAGAATCAGCACGGCATCGCGGTCTATGAGGACGGCACCTGGAAAGTGGGCGTCACCAGCTTCTGCGGGCTCGTGCACTTGGCGTACAGCAAGACGAGCCCCAAGATTCCCGCTCCCTGCAGGAGCTAGGCAGTGGCCGGAGCGCTCGCGCCGCCCGCGGAGGCCGGCCTGATCAGCTCGGCCCGGCGGCCGTTCGCGCTCGCCTCGCTGTGCACAGTCCTGTTCCTGACCTTCCTCGACAACACGATCGTGAGCGTGGCGCTGGCGAGCATCCAGTCGGATCTGCACGCTGGAATCTCTGCGCTGCAGTGGGTAATCGGGGCGTATGCGCTGACGTTCGCCAGCCTCATGCTGGGCTTCGGAATGCTGGGCGACAAGTTCGGCCGCAAGAAGGTCATGCTGGCCGGCGTCGTCATCTACTGTGCGGGCGCCGCGCTGGCCGCGCTCGCTCCCAGCACCGGAGTGCTCATCGCAGGGCGGTCGGTCATGGGCCTCGGCGCGGCCGCCAGCGAGCCAGGCACATTGTCGATGATCCGGCAGCTTTACTCCGATGAGCGAAGCCGCAACCGCGCACTGGGCGTCTGGGCCGCGGTGTCCGGGTTCTCGCTGGCACTTGGTCCGGTTCTAGGCGGGGCGCTTGTCGGGGCGTGGAGCTGGCGCGGGATCTTCTGGTTCGACGTCGCCTTCGGCCTGGCCGCCCTTGTCGTCGGCGCCGCGGTCCTGCCCGAGAGCGCCGACCGGGGAGCCGGCCCGGTCGACCTGCCGGGCACACTGCTTGGCGCGGGCGCGCTCGCTGCCCTGATCTTTGGCGTTATCAACGGCGAGACCGCTGGCTTCACCGCGCCGAGCGTCCTCGCGCTGTTCTGCGTGTGCGTGGTCGCGGCTGTGTCCTTCGTGCTGCGCGAGCGCCGCGCCCCGCATCCGCTGCTGGACCTCAGCTATTTGCGAGTCCCGCAGTTCACGACCGCTAACGTGGTCGCGTACTGCACGTACTTCGCCACGTTCGCGATCTTCCTCTTCACGGCGCTGTACCTAACCGAGATTGTCGGCTACTCCGGTTACAAGATCGCGGAAGTGTTCTTGCCGATGACCGTTCTGATGATCGTCGCCGCGCTGCTGACCGGTCGCTGGACAACTGTGGTCGGCGCCCGCTGGTCGATGGTCGCGGGATGCGGGCTGTTCGCGGCCGGGCTGTTGCTTACCAACGCGGTGCTCAGCCCGAGCCCGGACTATCTGCCGCTAGCCGCGGCCCTGGGCCTGGCTGGCATCGGAATCGGCACCTGCGTTGTGCCTGTGACATCGTCCGCGCTCGGGGCGGTGCCTGCCGAGAGGTCTGGCATGGCGGCGTCGGTGACGAACACCAGCCGGGAGTTCGGCGCGGTGACTGGCATAGCCATCCTGGGCGCCCTCGTCAATGCCGAGCTGCGGTCCGGGCTGGTCAGCCGCATGACGAACCTCCACGTCTCGGCCGCGCTGCAGGCATATGTGCTCCAGGTGCTGGAGACGGGCGGCGTGTCCGGCGGCGGCGGAGGAGGCGGCGGCGGCGGCGTTGCGGCGGGAACAGTCGGGCCGCTCCGGCAGATTATCCTGGCGGGGTTCGCGGCGTTCACCGACGCGCTGCACGCGGCGCTGTACCTGTCGGCCGGGCTACTCGCAGGCGCCGCGATACTCGCGGCGGTCACGCTGCGCCCGCGCGGCCGCGCGAGCCGGTAGCGCCTCTTCGGAAGGGAACAGGGGCTCAGCTCATCAGGTGCGCGCTGCGGACTATCGTTCTGGGGAGCTAATCCTGGCCACTCAGCACGGAAGGCAGCAACGTCGATGGCAGCTACGGATGCGCGGATCGAATGCGTCACCGGCCCGGCTAACTCGTGGATTATCGGAGACGATGACGAGGTCATCGTGATCGATCCGGGCGAGAGCGCGGCTGCGGTGCTTGACGCGGTCGGTGCCGACCGGGAGATCCTCGCGGTCATCTGCACCCACGGCCACGCCGGGCATACGGCCGTGGCGATCGACGTGGCCAAGCGGGACGAATCACCAGTGGCGCTCCATCCTGGCGACCGGATGGCCTGGCGCGAGGTGCACTCCGGGGTGGAGCCTGACATCGACATGGAGGACGGCGGGAGGTTCGAGGTCGCGGGCGTCATCCTGGAGGTATTGCATGCGCCCGGCCACAGTCGCGGTTCATGCTGCCTGTACTGCGAGGACCTGGACGCTGTCTTCAGCGGTGATGTCGTGACCGAGGCGGGACCGGTTGCCCGCGAAGACGGTTACCCGAACTGGGGGCGCCAGCTCGACGCGATCGGCGCCCAGATACTGACGCTGCCGTCGGAAACGCGGATACTCCCAGGCCACGGCGGCGAGTTCACGGTGGCGGTGGCCGAGAAGCGGTTCGATACCTGGGTCGCGCGGGGTCAGGACGCCGGGAGTATTCCGGGCGGTCTCGGCGCGGTTGAGCTGGGCGAAGACGACGACTAGCCGCTCGGGCCGGCTGACTCGGGGCGGGGTCTCGCCGCTGTCAGTGGCCTGAGCGAAGATGGACGAGTGGAGCAGCTCGGTTTCGAAGGTATGCCGCGACGGCTGTACGCGTGCACCCCAACGCGGCTGAGCACCTGGCTCGACTGCCCGCGCCGGTACCGGATGACGTACCTGGACCGGCCCGCGCCGTCGAAGGGTCCGCCGTGGGGGCACAACAGCCTCGGTGCCAGCGTGCACAACGCGCTGGCTGGCTGGTGGCGACTGCCCCGGCGGGAGCGGACGGTAAGGGCGGCAGGAAACCTGCTGGAGGACGGCTGGCTCACCGACGGCTTCGCTGACGATGCCCAGTCACTAGATCATCGGCGCCGGTGCCGGGGCATGGTCGAGGGCTACGTGGCGACGCTGGATCCGGCCCGCGAGCCGCTGGGGGTCGAGCGCACGGTGGCGACCAGGACGGACCTGATCGCCGTCTCAGGCCGCGTTGACCGACTCGATGACCGCAGGCTGGACAATGGTGAGCCGGGCGAGCTCGTGGTCGTCGATTACAAGACGGGCAGGCACCTGCTCACGGTCGACGACGCGCGAGCCTCACTGGCCCTCGCGCTCTACGCGCTAGCGGCCGAGCGGGTCATGCGTCGCCCGTGCCGCCGGGTTGAGCTCCATCATCTACCCACCGGCAAGGTTCTGACCTGGGAGCACACGGCCGAGTCGCTGGCCAGGCATCTCGGCCGGGCTGAGGCCATCGCTGAAGAGTGCGCCCGCGCGGACCAGCTGTACAAGGCGGCTTCGTCAGACGGTCCGCCGGCTGACGGGATTTTCGAGCCAAGGCCGGGCATCGGGTGCGGATGGTGCGACTTCCGCGCGCACTGCCCCGAAGGCAGTGCGGCGGCAGCGCAGCGCCGGCCATGGGACGGCCTCAGCCCCGAATCCCCGGACCGGGAGAGCGGTCCGCGGCCGGTGCCCGCCGAACTGGCCGGAGATTAACCTTCAGCCGATGGGGCCGGTGACGGCGTCTGCCGGGCTTGGGTGCTGACTCCGGCCACAGGAGTGAACAGTGGGCTGACGGCGCTCGGCCGCGTTCCAGAACTGGGTCAGGATGCTCGCTGTGGTGACGGGTGCTTCGACAGCGGGGGAGTGCGCCGCGCCCGGGATGCAGGTGCGCTCGGCGCCGAGGCGGCGAGCCATCAGGTCTTGCTCGGCGGGCAGCCAGGCATCGTCATTCTCACCGTAGACCACCGTGACCGGCAGGCAGGCGGTGCTGATGGCCTTGGCGAGTGCCTCGGTACGGTCCGGGCACTCGAGCAGGTACCGGGCGATGACGATGTAGTGGATCGGGCAGGTCCGCAGCGTTCGCTCCCGCAGGAACGCGATGATGTGCTCGTCGGTGCCGTCGGCGCGGGCCTGCGGCTCCAGCTGGTTACGCCAGAACTGCCGGACCATGTCGGTCAGAACTACGCGATCGTCGGGCAGCTCGCCATTGCTCGGGTCGAGCATCGCCAGCACATCGTGCAATGTCCCGGCCCTGTCACCGCCGAGGCTGGCGGGTCCTGAACCGAGCAGCGTCAGCGACAGGAACGCGGCTGCCTTCTGCAAGACCGCCTCGCGCGCGATGAGGCCGCCCATGGAGTGGCCGACGAGGTGCACGCCGTCACCGTCCGGCGCCACCGCTTCGGCGATGGCCAGCACGTCCGCCGCTAGCGCGCCGGCCGCGTAGCCTGACCGGTCCGCAGCGTGCGGGCTTTGATACTGCCCACGCTGGTCGTAGGCGTACACGGTGCGCCCCGCCGCGGCCAGTGGCTCGAGGATCGCCAGGAAGTCTTCCTTGCTGCCGGTGAAGCCGGGCACCAGCACGGCGGGCCGGCGGAAGCTGACCCCCCTGGAAGGCTGTGCCTCCAGGATCGCGAAGGAACCACGGGCGGTCGGCAGTGTCGCCGAGCGCACATGGTCGGGCATCTCCAGCGAGCGAGGAGTACTCACGAGGTCGCAGCCTATCGAGTAACCGCCGAAATGTAACAGTCAAATAACGCAAGACTAGGTGGGAGAGTTCCAGCGTCAAAGCGGACAATGCCCGCTCCATCAGGCTCAAAACCACGGCGGGCACGAGACACGCAAAGTTAACAAACCGCTGCAGCGGTCACCGGCCTCTTGGCCCCCAGCCGCTGTCGTTCCGGTTGGCCTCGCCGGCCGGTTACTCGGCTGCTGGCCCGGCCGCGGACTGGCCGCTGCCACCGCGTCCGCGCGACGAACGCCGCCTGCGCGGCTTGCGCCCGGGTTGACCTCCCGCAGTGTCGACGGCGGACGCACTGCCCGCTGCCCTCTCTCGCGGCTGCGCATGGCCGTCGGCCCGGGGCCGCCTGGCAGTATTGTCAGCCGCCTCCGGCCGGGACTGAGCGTCGCCGGCCTGAACTGCCGACGCGCTCGCGGCGCCGTCGGCCGGCTGGCCGCCCCTGGTACGGCGACGGGGACGCGATGTCCGGGGCCCGGCCGCGTGGTCGCTGTCGGGGCCCGGCCCGCCCCGGTCGTGCCTGGCGGGGCTGCTGGACCCCGGCCGGCGGTCCCGGCTAGGGTCACGCGAGCCATTGCTGCGCGAGCGGGTCTTCCCGGTTTCGCCGATATCCTCGAGCTCTTCGGCGTCAAGACCGGCCCGTTCCCGCTGAGCGCGGGGCAGCACGCCCTTGGCTCCCGCCGGGATGGTCAGCGCGGCGTACAGGTGCTCGGACGTCGAGTAAGTTTCCAGCGGCTCGGGGTGGTCCAGGTGCAGCGTGTCGTTGATGGTCTTCCACCGATGCAGGTCAGCCCAGTCCACGAAGGTAACGGCCACACCCTCGCGCCCGGCCCGGCCGGTCCGGCCGATGCGGTGGAGGTAGGCCTTCTCGTCCTCCGGACACTCGTAGTTGACCACGTGCGTCACGTCGTCAACGTCGAGGCCCCGGGCGGCAACGTCAGTGGCGACCAGAACGTCCACCTTGCCGGACCGGAACGCACGCATGGCCTGCTCGCGCTGGCCCTGCCCGAGGTCACCGTGCACGGCCGCAGCGGCAAAGCCCTTCGTGGTCAAAGTGGTGGCGACCTGGTCAACCGAGCGCTTGGTCCGGCAGAACACGATGGTCAGTCCGCGGCCTTCGGCCTGAAGGACACGAGCCAAGACCTCTATCTTGTCCATCTGGTGCGCGCGGAACACGTGCTGCTCAGTGGTCGGCACGTGCTGCGGTTCGTCGTGGTGCTCAGCTCGGATATGCATGGGCCGACTCAGGTGGCGTCGCGCCAGGGTGACGATCTCGCCGGGCATCGTGGCTGAGAAGAGCATCGTCTGCCGGCCGGCCGGCGTCAGTTGCAGGATCCGCTCGACATCCGGCAGGAAGCCGAGGTCCAGCATCTTGTCGGCCTCGTCCAGGACGAGCTGGCGCACCCGGCCGAGCTTCAGGTGACCCTGGCGTGCGAGGTCCAGCAGCCGGCCGGGGGTCCCGACCACGATGTCGACGGTGTCCAGCGCCGTGATCTGAGGCTCATAAGCGCGGCCACCGTACAGCGTCACGACATTCGCGCCGAGCCGAAAACCCGCGGCTCTGATGTCGTCCGCGACCTGGATGGCGAGCTCACGTGTCGGGACAACGATGAGGGAACGGGGTGAGGCTTTCTCACGCGGTGTCTCGTTGAGCCGCTCGAGAATCGGGATGCCGAAGGCGAGGGTCTTGCCAGTGCCCGTCCGGGCCTGGCCGATCAGGTCATGGCCATCGAGGGCGACCGGCAAGGTCAGCGCCTGGATGGGGAACGCAGTCGTGATGCCCTTGGCCTCGAGCGCTGCGCAGATGGACTCGGCAATGCCAAAGTCACGAAAGGTCTTCTCGCTGGTCGGCAACTCGGCGATGACCGGCGCGCTGCCGAGCGGCCCGCCGACCGCTGCCTCAAGGGCCGGGTCGCCGGTGTCCTCGGGTTCCAGCATCGGGTTATCGTCCATGGTCGTTGTAGAAGTAGTCAGGGCTTCCGCCTCTAATTGGGCTCGCGGTTTCCTGGCATAAATTGCCAGGCATTATTGCCGTGAGCAGGTCCGTGACCTCTCCAGCGGGCAGCCTTGCCGTGTCGCGGTTCCGGCCGCGCACTCACCGAGAAGAAGTAGCAGATCACCTGGACGCTGAGCGGCTTGATGATCTTTGCCTAGGAGTTATAACACGGTCGAGGGCTACCACATTCCGAATGTGGATCATTTCCTAGTCTAGCAACCTGGGCCTCGTGCACTTGTGCGCCGTGCCGCGCCCCGCCGAAGCTCGCCTGGCAGCGGCTCTGAGCCTGGTCATTCCCGGCTCTGAAAGCTGTTGTTACAGTGCCTGTTGTTACAGTGCGCTTTGTGAGCGACCAAGCGTCAGGTAGCGCGGCCCAGGGGAAAGACGACGGCCTGCTGGACTTGCTCGGTCTGCTGGCCTATGCATCGCTGACCGCCTTCTTCCGAGTTTCCGACGAGGCGGCACTGGCGGTCCGGCTCGCCGATAAGGCGGCCCTGGCCAAGCTGGCCGTGGTCCAGTTCGGTCACTTCCAGCTGCTGAGCCAGCGGATTGAGGAACTGGGCAGCGAGCCGGATGCGGTCATGCAGCCGTTCGTCACCCCGGTCGATGACTTCCATGCCCTGACCGCGCCGTCGGACTGGCTGGAGGGCCTAGTCAAGGCCTACGTGGGGGATGGCATCGCGGCGGACTTCTACCGGCTGACAGCCGAGGTTCTCGACCCGCCAACCAGGGCCCTGGTGCTGGAAGTCCTGTCCGACGCCGGCCAGTCGGAATTCGTCATCGCCAGGGTGAGGGAAGCGATTGAGGCCGACCCCAGGGTCGCCGGACGGCTGGCGTTGTGGGCGCGGCGGCTCATGGGTGAGGCGCTCGGCCAGGCGCAGCGCGTTGCGGCCGAACATGAGCCGCTGGCCCGGTTGCTGGCCGGCGGGGCCGCGAGCCAATTGGGTGACATCGGCCGGATGTTCGCCGAGCTCACCGACAAGCACGCGCAGCGGATGGCCGCACTGGGTCTGGCTGACTAGCCTGGGCAAAGTGAGCCAGGACGCGGAGAAATCGGGGTGTGCAGGGATCAGGTCTAGATGGACGGGCCCGAGGGGTTGCCGAATCCGACCCGCCGCGTCTCATTGCCGCCGAACTCGACGTAAGCAATCTTGTCCGCCGGGACCAGGACCCTGCCGCCCTTGTGGTCCATGAGCGTGAATACGCCATCTTTGGCAACGGCATCCTCCAGCGCTGCCGCCACCTCATCCGGTTCGGCATTCGTCTCAACGACGATCTCACGTGGCACGGACTGTATCCCGATCTTGACTTCCACGGCGCTCCTCTCAGCACTTCGAGGCTAGCGCGCGGGCCTGGGCCGTGGGTCAAACCAGCAGCTGACCTGCTACGCCGCGAGCGAAACCCTACCCGCGGGCGAAGCCGCGAAGCGGCGATCAGGCTGAGGTCGGCCCGCAGCCCGATCAGGCCGCCTAGGGGGCTAATTGCTCAGCTGGTCCGCGGCCAGCCGCTGATGCCGCGCCAGCCCAGCCTGGCGACCATTTGCTCAGCCTCGCCCTTGGGGATTGCCTGATTGGTGCTCAGCCAATACCTGGCGGTGACCTGGGCCATCCCGACCAGCGCCACACCGAGGAGGTGAGCTTCCTCGTTGCTGACGCCGGCGTCTTCGGCAATGAACTGGCTCACCATATCCGCGCAGTCATACAGCGCGCGATCGAGCCGCTCCCGAACTGCTGGCTCGTTACTCAGGTCGGATTCAAAGATCAGCCGGAACGCCTCGCTTTCGCCAGCGACGTAGTCATAGAACGCCTTGAACGTCGCCGGCACTCGTTCCCGGTTGTCCGTCGTCGAGGACAGCGCCGCGCTGACGGTCTGGACCATCTCCTCTATGGTCCCGTCCAGGAGCGCCAGGTACAGGTCCAGCTTGCCGGGGAAGTGCTGGTAGAGCACGGGCTTGCTGACCCCGGCGCGCTCGGCGATCTCGTCCATCGCTGCAGCGTGGTATCCCCGCGCCACGAAGACGTCACGAGCTGCCCCGAGCAGCTGCAGCCTGCGTGCAGGCCGAGGGAGCCGCGTGCTTCCGTGCTTGGCCTGTGGCGATACGGTCAACTATGTCTCCGAAATTACGATATGGCGGCGGTACGCTGAAGCTTTGCAGACGTTAATCCTACGGCCGGGTGGACGGCGCTGGATTCCCGAGCGGCTCCCTATGCGCTGAGTCGCAGTGGTCGGACTGCCCACAGCGCCGTTGCGGCTGCACGTTGCCGCTCTCAGCGGTAGTCGTCGTCCTCGTCCAGGTGAACCTCGCGCGCCTGCTCGGCCGCATCTGCCTCGTTGGCTTCGAGCGGCAACTCGTCCGGCCGAGCGGGCTCGTCAGTATCCTCATCCTCAGGTACTGCGTCCATGGTCTGTTCAGCCACGTCGGCGTCCGGTGCTTCCAGTCCCTGATCGCTCACGCTGCACCTCTCGCCGATTTTCACCTATCGAACACATTGCCGAACAGTGGAATGCGGACAACACTACTGGTATCAGTACCCGTCAGGGGCCTGACATGCGCGTTAGATCAAGGCCAGAATTAGTAGCCGGTCCAGTGCGGGGTAGGGAGATGCCATGCGAAGCATGTGGAAGGGGGCAGTCTCCTTCGGCCTGGTCATGATCCCGGTGAAGCTTTACACCGCGACCGAGCAAAAGGACATTGCCTTTCGGCAGGTGCACCGGGAAGACGGCGGCCGGATCCGGTTCCGCCGGTTCTGCACGATCGATGAGCAGGAAGTGCCCTACGAGGAGATCGCCAAGGGCTACGAGCTGCCGGACGGCCAGATGATCGTCCTGACTGAAGAGGACATGGCCGAGCTGCCGCTGCCGACGACCAAGAGCATCGAGGTCGTGCAGTTCTGCCCGAGCGAGCAACTCGACCCGATCTTGTTCAACCGCAGCTACTACGTGGAGCCAGAAGCGGCGGGCGTGCGAGCCTACTGCCTGCTCCGCGATGCTCTCGAGGAATCAGGCAAGATTGCCATCGCTCAGGTCGCGCTCCGGCAGCGCGAGTCGCTGGCGGTCCTGCGCGCGCGTGACGGCGTGCTGGTACTGGAAACGCTGCTGTGGCCGGACGAGATCAGGGAGACCGCGTTCCCGTTCCTCAACGACAACGTCGATGTCCGGCCGCAGGAGCTGCGAATGGCTAGCTCGCTGATCGAGTCGATGACGGTCGACTTTGATCCGGATGAGTTCCACGACCACTACCGCGAAGCGCTCCAGGAACTGGTCGCGGCGAAGACCGAGGGACGCGAGATCGTGCAGCCCGAGGTCGGCGAACTCGACACGGGCGAGCCGACGAGCCTGGCCGACGCGCTGCGCGCAAGCCTCGCCGCGGCCAAGGGCGGCCGGCTGAGCATTGCCGCCGCCGATGCGGACCAAGAGGAGGAAGAAGCCGAGCCGTCGGCCGGCGGGCGCGCGCCGGCGAGGAGGCAGACGACGCCGATGAAGCCGGCTCCGGCGAAGTCGGGCAGCGCCAGGGCGGGAACGGCGAGGGCGAGTACCGCGAAAACCAGTACCGCGAAAACAAGTGCCGCAAAGACCAGCGCCGCCATGTCTGGAACCACCGGGTCGAGCACCGCAAAGCCGAGTAACGTCAAGTCCGGCACGGCGAGACAACCCGCGACCGGCTCGGCGGCCAAGCCCGCGCCAGCCAAGCCGGCCACGGCCAAGTCAGCCGCAGCCAAGTCGAAGACAGCCGCGAGCAAGACAACATCCACCCGGAGCAAGTCCGCAGCGAAGGAGCCGGAGGCCGCGCCGCGGCCGAGAAGGCGCGCCGGCTGACCTCCCGCGCGAACTCCGGGCGGCCAAGCAGTCACGTTTAAACAACACAGTTCTACACAGAACCGGTTTAAGCAGGAGGAAAACCCATGGCAAACCCAGTCGGGTGGTTCGAAATCGTTGGTCCCGACCATGCGGTACTGCAGACTTTCTACTCCCAGGCTTTCGACTGGGAGATCGACGCCAGCAATGAAATGAACTACGGCATGGTGACGGCGGCCGAGGGCGGGATTGCCGGCGGCGTAGGCCCGAGTCCTGACGGCTCGGCGCACGCCACCTTCTACGTATCGGTGCCCGATGTGCAAGCTGCGCTGGACAAGATCGGCGAGCTTGGCGGCAAGACGATTATGCCGCCCATGGACGTCCCGGACGGCCCGACGATCGCGTTCTTCTCAGACCCCGCGGGCAATTCAGTTGGGCTGATGAAGGGCATGTAAGCGCCAGCTGTCGATGCGCATCGGCCCCGGCTACGGCCGAGGATCGTTCTGGGACTGTTCAATCGCCGGTAGTTCTGGCGTCATCTAGTGGTGTTCTGTCGTTGGCTAGTTCTACTCGCGAGTACGATTAGTCGGCATGACTCACCAGTTCCGGTCGGCTGCGCCAAATGTGCACGTCAACGGCACTGCAGCCGGTCGCGCCGACGGCAATGGCAGTTCTGCCTCCCCCTCCACAGGCGCCGCTCCCGCGCACCTCAACGGCCCCCTGCACGTCAACGGTTCCGCGCCGAAGCAGCAATTCCCGGTCTGGCCGGGCGAGACGGTCTCCCTGCCTGTCGGTGAAGTATTTGTCCGCAGGGCGACAGCACCTCCGGACGCTGCGCCTGCGGTTTTCGTCCACGGCCTCGGCGGGTCGGCGTTGAACTGGACCGATTTGATGGGCCTGGCCGCCGAGCCGCGCGGTAGCTGGCCGGGGCTGGCCGGAGAGGCACTCGACCTGCCTGGATTCGGGCACTCGCCGCCGCCACCGGACGGCGACTACTCACTCGACGCGCGGGTGCGGGCCGTCATCGCGCTGATCGAGAAGCGCGGCAACTGGCCGGTCCACCTGATCGGTAACTCGCTCGGCGGGGCTGTCAGCACGCGGATCGCCGCCCGGCGGCCCGACCTCGTCCGGTCCCTCACGCTTATCTCACCCGCGCTGCCTGACCTGCGGCCACGGTTGCTGCCGATGCGGCTGGCCCTGGTCGCCACCCCGGGCATTGGCCGGTGGCTGCTCAAGCGGGTCATCCAGATCCCGCCCGAGCAGCGAACCGCAATGGCGTACCACGACCTGTTCGCCGATCCGGGACTGCTGACTGACGCGCGGCGGGCCGAGGCAGTTGCCGAGGTGATCCGCCGTGACAGCCTCGAGCATGCCGGCGACGCCATGGTGCGGTCCGGCCGGGCACTGGTGAGCGAGTACACCCGGCACGGGCCCGCCTCGCTCTGGCGCGAGGCTGCGCAGGTTACCGCGCCGACGCTGGTTATCCACGGCAGCCATGACCGGCTCGTCCACCCGGCGAACGCAGGCCGGGCGGCCCGGACGTTCGGCAACTGCCGGGTCGTGGTGCTGTCTAAGATCGGCCACGTCGCCATGATGGAGCGCCCGGACATCGTCGCTGCCGAGATGCGGGATTTCCTGTCCGGCCCGGCCGCCGCCGCCTCCGGCGGCCGCGGGGAGCTCAGCCAGGCCAGCTAACCTGCGTCATGTGCTGATAGCCGCTGACCGCATGATCACGGCCGGGAAACTGGCCGTCCCCGTTCCCTCGCAAGGGTTTGTCGAACTAGCCGGCGCTGTCATCGGCCGGGTCGGGACCGGAGCGCCCCCAGCTGGCGCCAGGGCCGGCGCACGCGCCCGGCTAGCCGACGGCTACTTGCTGCCAGGCTTCGTGGACCTGCAGGTCAATGGGTATTTCGGGGAGGAGCTCCAGACCGCCGAGGCCCAGAGCTGGGCAACCGTGGCGGCCGGATTGCCCTCGACCGGAACGACGTCGTTCCTGCCGACGCTGATCACTGCGCCGGTTGACAGCCTCGCTGCGGCGCTGCGGGCAGCGGCCGGGTTCGTGGCCGGCTTGCCGGTCGCCGGCGCCCGGGTGCTCGGCGTGCACCTGGAGGGCCCGTTCATCTCCCCGGCCCGGCGCGGCGCGCACAACGAGGCTTGGATCACCGACCCTACTCCGGCCGCGATCGGCTCGCTGCTCGACGCGGCGCCGGGGCTGCTCCGGCTGGTCACACTGGCGCCGGAACGGCCCGGCGGGCTCGCCGCTATCGGCCAGTTCACGGCCGCGGGCGTGGTCGTCAGCGTGGGTCACAGCGATGCCGTAGCGGAGCAGGTCGCGGCTGCGGCCGGACACGGCGCGCGGATGGTGACCCACCTGTTCAATGCCCAGCGGCCGCTCGGCCACCGGGAGCCGGGCGTCCCCGGCCAGGCGCTGGCCGACGACCGGCTGACCAGCGGGCTGATCGTGGACCTGCATCATGTGGCCGGCCAGGTGTGCGCGCTGGCGTTCCGGGCCGCGCCGGGCCGGATCGCCCTGGTCACCGACGCCGCCGCACCGGCCGGCATGCCACCGGGGGAGTACCTGCTCGGCGGCGAGCCGATAACGCTGCCGCCCGTGGCTGGCGCGCCTCCGGTCCGCGGCGACGGCAGGCTGGCCGGCTCCGCGCTGCGCATGGACACCGCGGTGGCCAACGCGGTGACCTGCGGTATACCGCTCACTGAGGCGGTGTACGCAGCAACCAGCATTCCGGCGGACCTCATCGGCCGGCCTGACCTCGGCCGGATCAGCCCCGGCGCGGCGGCCGACCTGGTCTGGCTCAGCCCGGCACTAAAGACGCGCGCTACCTGGGTTGCCGGGCAACTCGTGTATACAGATGGCGCCGCAGCCACCCTGGCCGCGGTCTGCGCCCAAGGCTGACCGGAGGGATCCACGTGACTCACGAGGGTAACGGGGTCGCGCTATCGCTGATGCGCCAGGAAATAGCGCAGCAGCCGGAGGCTCTCAGAGCCACCATCAGCGCCTTGCTGCCCCGTCGCGACGAGGTAACCAGGCTAGCGGCCGACACCAGGACCGTGTTGTTCATCGCCCGCGGTACCTCAGATAACGCCGCCGTATACGGCAGCTATCTGATTCAGGCCCACGCCGGGCGGCTCACGTCGCTGGGCGCGCCATCGATCGCGACGACCTACCGGGCTCGCGTCGACCTGACCGGCGTGCTGGCGGTCGCGTTGTCGCAGTCGGGCCGCACTGAGGAAATCGTCGAGACGCTGCAGTGGGCTGCCGCGTGCGGTGCCCGGACGCTGGCGATCACCAACGGCGGCGCCGCGTCGCCGCTGGCGCAGGCCGCGGAGGTGGCCTTCGTCACCGAGGCCGGGATTGAGGAGGCGGTGCCTGCCACCAAGACGTTCACCACCCAGCTGGCCGCCCTCGCCGTGCTCGGGCTCGGCCTCGGCGCCCCGCTCGATCCGGGTGAGCTCGCAGCGGCACCGGACGCCATCGAGGAACTGCTGGCGGCCGCCACACCCGCCGGGTTGGAGCCGATCGTCAGCGAGCTATCGAAGGTGGCGGGCGTCGTGGTGTCCGGCCGCGGCCTGGCCTATGCCGCCGCGCTGGAGCTGGCCATCAAGCTGAAGGAGGCGTGTTACCTGCACGCCATGGGCCTGTCCTACGCCGACTTGCTGCACGGTCCTATCGCCGTGGTAGACCCGTACACCCCGGCCATCGTTCTCGCGGCCGACTCCGGGCCGACCCTGGCCGGCACGGTTGACCTGGCCAAGCGGGTGCGCGGAGCCGGGGCGAGCGCGTTTGGCATCGGCGGCGGGACCGCGCTGGCTGACGTGTGCACGGCGGCGCTGGCCGGGCCGCGGCTGCCGGAGTGGCTGGCGCCTATCGGACTGATCGTGCCGGGGCAGCTTGTCACCGAAGCGCTAGCCCGGCGGCTCGGCATTAACCCGGACCGGCCGCGCGGCCTCAGCAAGGTGACCCAGACCGACTGAAGAACATCCGGGCCGGAGAACCGCGAGCATGTCGTCGGGGCGAGGCCGGCCAACGGCAGCCGGTCAGCGGGGAAAATCGCGCGACGCCCCCCGCTTGGGTCGTATCGGTCCCTATATCCTGCATCATAGGGAGGCAGCCGCGAGTCGCCAGCGCGGCCGGGTTTCGGGGATATCACAGGGCTTAGGCAGCGATGGGACGGGTGTGGCCGGGATCTGGAACCTGATCGGCAGGTCGCTGATGACGGTGGTGGGAGCGACTCTCGTCATTGCCACGGGTGCCACCCCGGTGCAGGGAGCCGCCGCGCCCGGCTGGCGCGCCGTGTACCTTTCACACACCGGGCCGGGCAACCTGCTGCTCGGCGTGGCCGCCCCGACCAGAAACGACGCCTGGGCGGTCGGTGAGTATGAGCAGCAGACCGGGCCGATCATTATGCACTGGAACGGCCAGCGCTGGCGGCCGGTGGACGTGCCCGGAGTTGGACCAGGCTTCGAGCCGTCCAGCGTCTACGCCACCAGCCCGAGCAACGTCTGGATATTCGGCTCGGTCTGGTATAGCGGCGCCGACGAGGCGCTGCATTTTAACGGCGAGACCTGGCATACCTCCCAGTTTCTGATCAACACTGGTGGCACGAACGAGACTGCAGTGCTGGGATCGCACGGTGTCTGGGTTATTGCCGCTGGTACCTGCCTTTCGCCGTGCTCGACGCCCGCCTATTACTGGAACGGCCACGGCTGGGGGCCGTCGAAGGTGGGCCATGATCTGTGGGGCATTGCCGCCGGAGGCAACCACCTGTTCGCAATCGCGGTAACCGCCTTCCGGCTGGCCGACCAGACCTTCGTGCCGGTGCTGTACGAGCGCGCACACGCTAGCTGGCAGCGCCTGGCCGTGGTGCCGCAACGGCTCAGCGATCCGCTGCTGACCGGGAGTTCTACTAACGACGTGTGGATCTGGGGGCACCTGACCGGCCGAGGCAATCCCGCGGTGCTCTATCACTGGAACGGGACCTCGCTTCAGCAGGTGCCCGTCCCCGCGGGGTTGCTCACCACGGACGTGCTCACCCCTGATGGGCGCGGCGGGGTCTGGGCCGGGCCGTATGCGCACTGGACCGGCACGAAGTGGATTAGCCTCCGCGCCGATGCTAAGCGGCTAGGCGCGTCGGTTACCGCGCTTGCGCCTATTGCCGGCACCAGCAGCACCTGGATAGTGGGGGGCCTGCCCTGGCACAGCCGAGACGAGAGTTTCGTCGGGGTGAACGGCAAGACACCCTAGCGAGCCTGGCCCGTGGTTTCCCGGTGCACGGTGGTTTCCCGGTGCCCTGTGGTTTCCGGATGCCCTGTGGTTTCTGGCTGCACCGGGGTCTCCCGGTATACCTTGTGCTGCGCCGCCTGCGCGCGCGGCCGGAGGATCATGAGGTCGACGTTGACGTGCGCCGGCCGGGTGACCGCCCAGGTCACCGCGTCCGCCACGTCGGCAGCGGTGAGCGGCTCGGCCACGCCGGCGTAGACGGCTGCTGCCTTGTCGGCGTCACCTCGGTACCTATTCACCGCGAACTCGGCTGTCTTGACCATGCCAGGCGCGATCTCGATCACCCGGACCGGCTGGTCGTAGAGTTCCAGCCGCAGCGTCTCGGCCATGGCGTGCGTGCCGTGCTTGGCGGCGACGTACCCGCCGCCACCCTCGTAGCTGATCAGCCCGGCGGTCGAGCCCATCAGCACGATCGTGCCCGCGCCGCTGGCGATGATCTTGGGCAGCAGCGCCTGAGTTATGTGCAGAGTGCCGAGCACGTTCACCTTGTACATGGCCAGCCAGTCATCCGCTGAGCTGTCGGCCACGGTGTCCGCGCCGATGGCACCGCCAGCATTGGCTACCAGGACATCGCAGCGATCGAGCGACGCGGCGAATGCATCGACAGCTGGCCGGTCGGTGACGTCGAGCTGGCGGGTGAGCGCGCTGCCACCCTGGCCCGCGATCTGGTCAGCGACCAGCGCGAGCCGGTCAGCTCGCCGAGCCGTGAGCACTACCTGGTATCCGGCCTCTGCCAGCCGGATCGCCGTTGCTGCGCCGATGCCGCTGCTTGCCCCGGTGACGACTGCTACCCGCTCCATGGCCCGATTCTGCCAGCAGCTGGTTTGGTTTCGGGGGGTGCACGGGGGGCGGAGCCCCCGTACGTGGTTTGGTTTCGGGGGGTGCACGGGGGGCGGAGCCCCGTACGTGGTTTGGTTTCGGGGGGTGCACGGGGGGCGGAGCCCCGTACGTGGTTTGGTTTCGGGGGGTGCACGGGGGGCGGAGCCCCCCGTAGGTGGGTGGCGCAAACCGAGGTAGGCGCGGCCTGGCGGCCCCGCGGCATGAGTCACTTACGATCAAGGTGTGTCGCAGCTACGCGGGGTGATCACTGACTGGGGTGGCGTCATGACCAACCCCATTTCCGAGACCGTCAATGCCTGGCTCGAAGCCGATGGCATCGACCGGGCCAGCTACGTAACAGTGATGCGGGAGTGGGTCAACCAGGCCTACGGCAACGGCCAGGATCGCAATCCAATCCACGCGCTGGAACGCGGCGAATGCACCAACGGCGAGTTTGAGCTCGAGCTGGCCAGTCGGCTCGTGCTGGCGGACGGCGGGCCGGTGACCGGTCCCGGCATGCTGGCCCGGATGTTCGCCGGGTCGGTGCTCGACCCGGAAATGCTCGACCTGTTCCGCAGGCTGCATGCCGACGGCGTGCCCACCGGGCTGCTGTCCAATTCCTGGGGCGGCGAGTATCCGCGGCACATCTTCCCTGACATGTTCGACGCCGTCGTAATCTCGTCCGAGGTCGGCATGCGCAAGCCGGAGCCGCAAATCTTCCTGCACGTGGCCGGGCTACTCGGGCTGTCGCCGCAGGAGTGTGTCTTCATCGATGACATCGAGGCCAATATCACCGCGGCCGAGCAGGTCGGGATCACCGGAGTTCTGCACCGCGGGGCGGGCCCGACCGGCCAGCGCCTGGCTGAGCTGCTCGGCACACGACTGGTCTGACATCCGCTGGGCAAGCTGGCTGACCCGCCTGAGCGGCGGCGCGCCGACGATGGCGGCGAGTGGAAGCCGGCCCCGTTCCCCCCTGTGCAGTGTGGTGTTAACCGCTAGCCTTATCGTCTGTGGCTGACTATCCGCACCCGGCCAGTCCGGGTCGTTCGGCCAATATGCGGGCGAACCGCCGGACAGATACCAAACCGGAACTGGCGCTGCGGCACGCGCTGCACCGCCAGGGCTACCGGTATCGCAAGGACTACCGGCTCGAGCTCACCGGCGCGCGAGTCCGGCCGGACATCGCCTTCACGGCACGACGGGTCGCGGTCTTTGTCGACGGGTGTTTCTGGCATTGCTGTCCCGAGCATGGCAGTCAGCCTGCCGCGAACACCTGGTACTGGGAGCCCAAGCTGGCCCGTAACGTGGAACGGGATCGCGCCGCCGATGTGGCGCTGGCCGCGGCGGGCTGGAGCGTGGTGCGTATCTGGGAGCACGAGACGGTGGACGCCGGGGTAGCCGCGGTGATCGCGGCGCTGACCCTGCGGATTGGCTGACCGGACGGTATCTTCCTGGCAAACTCAGGGTTCTATTCATCGGCGCCACGGGATCTCAAATGCGCGTGTACTTGCCTGCCACACTTCCGGCCGTGGCTCGGCTAGTGCGCACTGGCCAGATTGACTCGCCCGCGCCCGGCCACGCGGTAACGCCCGCGCTTCGCGAATGGTACTCAAGCGGCGATATCGATGAGCTCGAGTACGTGGCGATGATGCACGCGGCCAAGGCGTCGCTGCGGCTGCTGCAGGCCGATCCGGCCGTACCGCGGCGGCGAGTCGTGCTGGCCGTCGAACTGCCAGCCGAGCAGGTGGTCGCTGACCCTGGGTTCGAGGAACCGGGCCTGGTGAAGGTTACCGGCCCGGTACTCGCCCGCGATGTCGTATCCGGTCACATCGATGATCTGGACGCGGCCGCGGAGATAGCCGAGGCGATCGCGGCCTTGCCGGCCGCTGACGCCGGGGATGCCGATGCCCGCTTTATCGTTGACGGCGCCGATGGTCACGAGCTGCTCTGGTACGCGACTCAGGAACTCGGCGACGTCGCAGGCTGAGTCAGGGCGACTGCGTCGGTAGCGCCTGCTGGTCCGAATTGCGGGTGCTCCCCCAGGCTCGCCGCAGCAGGACGGCCACGACGAGGGGCCATAGGCCCTGGACCGAAGAGGTCACCCGCTCGGCTAGGCCCAGATCACTGCCGCCCTGGGTCTCGATGACCACCCAGCACAGCAGTACTGCGAATACGGCCGTCACCGCCACGCAGACGCGGACGTTGAGGATCAACGGTCGCTGCGGCGTCCGCCGTGCGATCAGGGCCGGCCAAGCTGCCGTCGTGGCCGCGCACAGCGCAGCGCAGACCAGGTGGCGCACTCCGGGTCCGGTCGCCGGTTCGGGCGATGCGGCGACGCCGATACTGCACAAACCTGTCACTACAAGGAGAACGCGGGCAGGGAGCCGAACGCTGATCAGACCGACGGCGGTGGCCAGCTGGCAGCCGCCGATGAGGAACAGAGCCCCGGTCATCACCCAGTTGTCGGTGGCGCCCTGACCTGCGAGCACGCTCATTGTCTGCCGGATCGGGCTGTACGAGGTCGGCTGCAACGCGTCGCCGATCAGGAAAGAAATGACCAGCAGGGCTGGTGTCAAGGCGGCCGAGACAATCGCCCAACTGGGCGGCGCTTCTGCGAAGGTGGATAGGCCAGGAGCCGGGCTAGCGAGGCCCGCGTGGCTCACCTGACCGGAAGCCGGTGTGTTGCGCGCAAGGTCTGGACGCGCGAGCTGAGTAATGGCGCCTCCATCAGCCAGTTTTGACTCCGATGGCCTGGCGCGCTGTCGGCCTTACAGGCTGACTGCGCCCGTACTCGCAGGCAACGTCACGGCGGGACCGATGCATTCCGCCGAGGCGGCCCGAATTTAGGTGCCTAAGCGTGCGGCGGCGGTCCCGCTGCTGATATCGGCGCCCAAAAGGCTGCCCTGAGCTGCGTGCGAGCAGGCAGGGGTACCGGGGTGGTTGGCCGCGGAACGCCCGGTCATGGCACCGCCGCGGCCGTGGCACCATGGGGATGCCGCCACTGATGTCGGGTAAAGCAGGGAGCGATCCGCTATGGATGCCGTGACAAATGTCCCGTTTCCGGGGAACGAGCCGGTCAAGGGCTATGCCCCAGGAAGCCCTGAGCGCGCAGCGCTCGAGCAGAAGCTCAAGGAAATGGCGGGCGAGCGCGCCGACCTGACGATGACGATCGGCGGCCAGCAGCGGCACGGCGGCGGTGACGCTGTCCAGGTCGTTCAGCCGCACAACCACCGCCATGTGCTCGGTGAGCTCCGCAATGCCACTGATCATGATGTCGAGGCCGCCATCGAGGCGGCCAGGCAAGCAGCGCCAGGCTGGCGCGCGCTGTCGTTTGACGACCGGGCGGCGATCTTCCTCAAGGCCGCCGACCTGCTGGCCGGCCCGTGGCGGCAGGTGATCAACGGCTCGACCATCCTGGGCCAGTCCAAGTCGGTCTTCCAGGCCGAGATCGACGCCGCCTGCGAGCTGATCGACTTCTGGAAGTACAACGTGCACTATGGCCGACGGCTGCTCGCGGAGCAGCCGACCAGCTCGGCCGGCACCTGGAACCGGCTGGAGTACCGGCCCCTTGAGGGCTTCGTGCTGGCGATCTCGCCGTTCAACTTCACCTCGATCGCGGGCAACTTGCCGACCGCGCCGGCGCTCATGGGCAACGTGGTGATCTGGAAGCCATCGCCGACCCAGCAGTTGTCGGCGCATTACCTGATGCGGCTGCTGGAGGCGGCCGGGCTGCCGCCGGGCGTCATCAACATGGTGACCGGGGACGGCCAGGCGGTGTCCAAGGTCGCCGTGCCGCACCCGGACCTGGCCGGGATCCACTTCACCGGCTCGACGGGGACGTTCCAGCACCTATGGCGGACCGTGGGGGAGAACATCAGCGGGTATCGCGGCTACCCGCGGCTGGTCGGGGAGACCGGCGGCAAGGACTTCGTCATAGCGCACCCGTCGGCCGACCCGGACGTGCTGGTTACCGCGCTGGTTCGGGGCGCCTTTGAGTACCAGGGCCAGAAGTGTTCGGCCGCGTCCCGCAGCTATATCGCGCGCAGCGTGTGGAATCGGATGAAGGACCAGCTCGTCGGCACTGCCGAGTCGCTGACCATGGGTGACGTCGGGGCTGGACCTGTCGATCTTCATGGGCGCGGTAATCGACAACCGGGCGTTCGGGCGGCACGCCGACGCGCTCGCCAGGGCGCGCACTCGGCCCGCGATCTCAGTCCTGACCGGCGGCCGGACCGACGATTCGGACGGCTATTTCGTACAGCCGACGGTCCTGGAGTCGACCGATCCGACGGATGAGATTTTCACCAGGGAGTACTTCGGCCCGATCCTCGGCGTGCACGTATTCGAGGACGCCGACTACGAGTCGGTCATCGCGCAAGCCGCCGACATCGCGCCGTACGCGCTGACCGGTTCGATCATCGCCCAGGACAGGGCGGCTATCGCGCACGCAACCGAGGTCTTGCGGTTCTCGGCCGGCAACTTCTATGTCAACGACAAGCCGACCGGTGCTGTCGTCGGGCAGCAGCCGTTCGGCGGCGCGCGCGCAAGCGGCACCAACGACAAGGCTGGCTCGATCTTCAACCTGATCCGCTGGGTTAACGCCCGGACGATCAAGGAGACGTTCGTGCCGCCGGTCGATCATCGGTACCCGCACATGGGTTAGCTGAGCGGCCGCTACGGCTGCGGGCTTCTGCGTCACTCGCGGGAGCGCGCCCGCCATCTCGCCGCTGCGAATGGTTGCTGCGAATGGTTGCCGCGAATGGCTGCCAGGAATGGTTGTCGGGAACCGGGGCACCTAGTTGCTCGTTGGCGGACCGGGCAGGTGTGACTGCCGCCGCTGCGGAGGAGCCCATGACGAGACAAGACCAGAACCTAGACCCGGCGCTGGACCCCAGTGCGCTGAACGGCACCGTGCTG
The DNA here is from genome assembly GCA_963804435.1 of uncultured Actinomycetota bacterium. Taxonomy (GTDB): domain Bacteria; phylum Actinomycetota; class Actinomycetes; order Streptosporangiales; family Streptosporangiaceae; genus JAJYUU01. Next base: position 122,837 of record CAWDQI010000001.1, read on the forward strand.
AACGGAACCGTGCTGCACGGAACCGTGCGGGACGCCAGCGGGCGGGACGCCAGCGCTCGGGATGGCAGTGCGCGGGACGGCAGTGCGCGGGACGGCAGTGCGCGGGACGGCTGCGCGCGGGACGGCAGCGCGCGGGACGGCAGTGCGCTCGACCGCAGCGTGCACGACGACGGCGCGCTCGACGAAAGCGTGCTGGGCCGGGGCGAGCCTGCCGCCGCGGAACCCGGCGGGGACGTGCGCCGGGCTGGGCTCATCGCGGGCGCGCAGGCCGGGTGGATATCGGCGCTGACCGATTTGGGCGGCCGGAACACGCTGCTCTACTACAAAGATCGCCGGGCCGGAACGCTCGACCTGGCCGGAGCCGATCCGGCCGCGCTGGACCGCTTCCTTCGGTCCGGGTCGATCCGCCTTACCAGACTGTTCCACGACGTCGACCTACGAGCCGACGCCATCCGACGGGTGCAGGTGATCTATCGGAAAGCGCGCGAACTGCTGGAGGAGCGCGGTATCCGGGTCGGCTACCTCGGCGTCGGGATTGCCCGCTGGGATGAGCTCTTCCTGGAACCGGCTGCGCCGGTGCTGCTGCGCGGCCTGACGATCACCCCGACCAGGGCCCGCCACGACGACTTCGACCTGGTGCTTGATGATGACAGCGAGATCAACCCAGTGTTGCTGCACAAGCTCGCCAGTGTTTACGGCGCCGCGACCGAGGAACTGGCCGACGTTCCGGCCGACGAGATCAACGAGCGGCTGGCCAAGGCGGCGCACGCTGCCGAGGTGCCTGGATTCGCGATCGTCGACCGACGAGTGATCGGCACATTCACCTATGCGAAGCTGCCGATGGTCCGGGACTTGCAGGCGGCCGGCGAGTTGCTCGGGGACAGCGAGGTAGTGGCAGCAATCGCCGGCGATCCAGAAGCGCAGCAGCAGCTGGGCGCGCAAGAGCGAATGGACCCGATCCAGGACTCGCCCGAGCAGGACTACTCGGTGCTGGACGCCGATTCCTCCCAGCGGAACGCTATCGACACGGTACTGGCCGGACGCAGTCTGGTCATTCACGGACCGCCGGGCACCGGCAAGAGCCAGACCATCGCTAACCTGATCGCTGCCCTGGTCGCGAAGGGCAGGAAGGTGCTGTTCGTCGCGGAGAAGCGGGCTGCCATTGACGCGGTGCTGTCGCGGCTCAAAGGAGCCGGCCTGGGCGAGGTCGTGCTTGACATTCACGACGGCACCAGGGACCGGCTGCGGATAGCACGGGACCTGGGCGATGCGATGGACGAAGCACAGCACACGGCCCAGCCAGACGTCGGCGACCTGCACAGACGGCTAGCCGACCGGCATCGACGGCTGAGCAAGCACGTTTCGGCGCTGCATCAGCCGCACCAGCCCTGGGGGGTGACCCCTTTCCAGGTTCAGTCCGCGCTGCTCGGCCTGCCTGCCAGCGCGCGGACGCTGGTCCGGCTTGAGGCGCCAGAGCGGATCGGCCGGGAGCAGGCCGACCGGATCAGGGACGAGCTGCGGGAGTTTAGCCACCTGGGCGGGTTCAGGATCCGGCCGGGGAGCACACCCTGGTTCGGTGCGGCGCTGCGCGGCGCGGAGGAGGCGAGGCAGGCGTGCGAGCTTGCAGCTCGGCTGAGCAGCCGCAGCCTGCCGCTGCTTGCGCACCACATGGCTCAGGCGTGCCAGGAGGCTGGCCTTCGGCCGCCAGATTCCTACTCGGGCGGCATCGCCCGGATGCGGCTGTTCGCCGCGGCGCGGACGACGCAGCAAGCCTTGGATGCGGCCGTGTATACCGCCGATCCGGCGCTGCTGGCCGTCGCGACTGGCGACGGGCCTGGTCTGGGATTCCGCGAGCGCCGCGGGCTACGCAAGCAGGCGCGGTCTCTGGTGCGTGCGGATCAGCCAACCGCAGCGAAACTCACCGAGCCGCAGCTGTCGGCGGCGCTCGGCGAGGCCGCGGCCCAGCTCGCACAGTGGCAGGAGCTGCGCACCGACGACGGCCTGCCGCGGGTGCCGGCCCAGTTTGGCTTCCTGGAGCGCGTCTCTACCGATTGCGAGGAGCAGCTTTCCAGACTGCGGGTGATCGTTCCCATCCCTGCTGACCCCGAGCAGGTACTCGCCGACCTGGCGGCCGATCAAGAGACCGCCTGGAAGCTGCCGCGGCTCTACGAGCTTGGCAGCCGGTTCGCCGACCTTGGCCTGGGCGCCTTGCTGGACGAGCTGGCCGACCGTACGGTCGAACCGGAGCTAGCCGCTGCCACCTTCGACTACGCCTGGTACTCCTCAATACTCGATGAGATCCGGGTGCGCGATCCACGGTACGCGGCACACCGCGGCGACGCTCTGGATGACATCGCCGGCGACTTCCGGGTTCATGACGTTCAGCACTTGACCGCCAACAGGGCCCGGGTCCGGAGCGCCTGGGCTGAGGCGCTTGCGGAAGCCTGTGACCGGCATCCGATGCAAGCCAGGGTGATCCGGAAACAGGCTGCCCTGCGACGCGGTCACCTGCCGCTGCGGCGGCTGCTTGACCAGGCCAGCGACGTGCTGTTCGCGATCAAGCCATGCTGGGCCATGTCGCCGCTGATGGTCAGCCAGGTCTTGCCCGCCGCCAGGCTGTTCGACGTGGTGATCTTCGATGAGGCCAGCCAGATCGTGCCCGCCGATGCGATCCCGTCGATCATGCGCGGCCACCAGATCGTGGTGGCCGGTGACGACCGGCAGCTTCCGCCGACCAATTTCTTCCGCCAGGTGGGTGATGCTGACGAGGAAGGTAACGAGGACGACGAGAGCCTGGTCTCGTTTGGCGCGGGCTTCGAGTCTGTCCTCGATGCGCTTCGCCCGCTGCTGCCCACCGCACCGCTGGTCTGGCACTACCGCAGCCGCGACGAGCGGCTGGTTGCCTTCTCGAACACCAGGATTTACGGCGGAGCGCTCACCACATTCCCCGGTGTGCTGCGCGACGATTGCCTCAGGCACGTCGTGGTGGCGCAGGGGCCGCAGCCCGGCCAAGAGGTATCGGTCGACGCCGAGGTCGCCAAGGTCGTTGACCTGATTTTGGAGCACGCGCGCACTCGGCCGAGCGAGTCGCTTGGCGTGATCGCGCTGGGTATCCGGCACGCGGAGCGCATCGATGCCGCACTCCGGGCGACGCTGGCCGAACTGGCCGATAGCGACAATCCCGGCCTGGAAGCCTTCTTCGCCGAGGATGTGCCGGAGCCGTTCTTCGTCAAGAACCTGGAGCGGGTGCAGGGCGACGAGCGAGACGCCATCATCTTGTCGATCGGCTACGGCAAGCACCGCGATGGCCGGATGCGTTATCAGTGGGGGCCGCTGCTTCGCGACGGCGGCGAGCGCAGGCTAAACGTCGCTGCGACGCGGGCCAAGCACCGGCTGACCCTGGTTAGCTCGTTCTCTGGGCATGATGTCGATCCCGAGCGGGTCACCAAGGCCGGTGCCAGGCTGCTGGCCGAGTACCTGGACTACGCCAGCTCAGGTGGTTCGGCTCCGGAGGCCTCAGGCGTCGCCGAGCTTAACTCGTTCGAGGCCGACGTGCGGGACAGGCTGGCTGCGGCCGGCATAACCGTGGTGCCCCAATACGGCGTCGGCGGTTACCGGGTCGACTTCGCTGCCACACATCCACTGGACGCCGGCCGGATGGTGCTGGCCATCGAAGCTGATGGCGCGTCCTACCGGGAATCAGGAAGCGTCCGCGACCGGGACCGGCTGCGCGGCGAGCACCTGCAGCGGCTTGGCTGGAAATATCACCGGCTGTGGTCGACGAACTGGTTCCAGGATCCGGAAGCGGAGGTAGCCAAGCTGCAGAAGGCCTACTCCCAGGCCGTGTCGGCATCGCCGTACAAACCCGACCAAAGCGATCAAGAAGTCGCCGAGCCGAAACACCCGGGCACCCTAGACCGCCGCCGCTGAAGCGACCTGGTCGCCCGAGCATGCGCCGCGGCCAATGCCGGCGATTCCTGAGCTAATTGTGTTACTTGTCCGATCCGGCGGGTACGCTCGCAGCCATCGGCAGCGAGCAGCCGACCGGCTGCGGATGCACGCACGGCGCGGAGGGTTTGCCATGGACCGCCTGGTCCTCTGGAATATCGATCTGACCCTGCTGGATGTCGGCCGGGTCTCGAGGGATGCCTACGCCGATGCGTTCCGCCGCGCCACAGGCCGCTCACTGGCTGCGCTGCCCCAGCTAGCGGGCCGGAGCGACACCGAAATCTTCTTCGAGTCGCTCTACCTGAACGACGTGCCGACCGGTCAGGACGACGCCGCCGACGCCGAGTTGCTGACCAGGTACTGCCAGGAACTAGAGACAGCGTTCGGCCAGCGGCTGGAGGACGTCCTTCAACAGGGCAGGCTGCTGCCCGGTGCCCGTGCGGCCGTCGCCGCGGTCAGTGCGCTGCCGGGAGCGGTCCAGGCGGTGCTGACCGGCACGATCAAACCAAACGCGGTAGCGAAACTGCGCGCCTTCGGCCTGGACCAGTACTTCGACACCGAAATCGGTGGCTATGGCTCGGACGCCTACCCGAAGGGCTCGCTGCTCTTGATGGTCAGGGGGCGGGCTGCCGAGAGGTATGGCACTGCCATCACCGAGGAATCGACCGTGTATATCGCCGACACCGTGCGTGATGTCGAGGCTACGGCCATCGGCGGCGCCCGGAGTATCGCAGTGACCACGGGCCGGTCCACCGTGGCCGAGTTGCGCGACGCGGGCGCCGACCTCGTCCTGACCGACCTGTCTGACACAGACGAGGTCATGGCCGCGATCGACCGGCTGACGCGGGTGCCCGCCGGCCGCTAGCACGGATCGGCCAGACATGCTTAAGAAGGCGGCCGGGTTCTCCGGTGCGCCGTCTGGCTCGGGCGGCCGGGTTCTCCGGTGCGCCGTCTGACTCGGGCGGCCACGCACCAGGTGGATTGGTTATCCCGGCCACCGGTCACCGCCGCCCGCTCCATCGGCGTGGCATAGTCACAGTGTGTGAATGGGCGCGATGGAAGTCCGGTTGCCTGCACATGCGAGGTTTCTCGGGACCGGATGCGGGCTCCACAACTCCGCGCGCTGGCTTATCGCATACTGGTATATAACAGGGTCCGTCAACGGTGACAGGGTCGAAGCGGTTGGGGGCGCGCAGCGTGAGCAGCGAGTCGGCGGCTGGGCGCGATTACGGCGAGATCCTGTGGGCGCCGTCGCCCGAGTTCGCCGAGCGCACTGAGATCGCACGTTTCGCCCGCTGGCTAGCCGATCGGGGCGGACCGGTTACGAGCAACTATCAAGAGCTATGGCAATGGTCAGTGACCGATCTGGCCGGGTTCTGGTCCTCGGTCTGGGACTTCTTCGGCGTGCTCGGCGAGCGCGGCGACGGGCCCGTGGTGGCGGGCCAGATGCCCGAGGTCGAGTGGTTCGCTGGCGGCACGGTCAATTACGCCCGGAACGCGCTGCGCCGGGCGGCCGCCGAGCCCGGCGCGGTGGCCGTCCGCTATAGCGCAGAGACCGGTCGCGAGGGCACGCTCACCTACGGCGAGCTCGCGGCCGAGGTCGCCAGGGTCCGGGCTGGCCTTCAGTCCCTCGGAGTCGGTCTGAGCGACCGAGTCGCGGCCTACCTGCCGAATTCGCCGGAGGCCCTGATCGCGATGCTGGCTACTAGCAGCCTCGGCGCCATCTGGACCTCGTGCTCGCCGGACTTCGGCGCGCACAGCGTGATCGATCGCTTCGCCCAGATCTCGCCGAAGGTGCTGCTGGCCGCGGATGGCTACGGTTACGGCGGCAAGCGCTTCGATCGCCGTCCCGAGGTTGCGGCGATCGCGGCCGAACTGCGCGGCCTCGAGGCCGTCATCATGGTGGACTACCTCGGTGCGAGCGGCGCGTCCGCGGTGGCCGGGCTAGCGGTGCCGGTGCTGAACTGGGCCGGATTCGGTCCGTCCAGCCGCGAGCGGACGGAACTCGAGTTCGTTGAAGTCCCCTTTTCCCATCCATTGTGGGTTTTGTATTCGTCGGGGACGACGGGACTCCCGAAGCCGATCGTGCACAGCCACGGCGGGATCGTCCTCGAGCACCTCAAGGCGCTGGCCCTGCACCAGGATCTGACGAGCGCGCACACGTTCTTCTGGTACACCACCACCGGCTGGATGATGTGGAACTACCTCGTCGGCGGGTTGCTGGTCGGCGCGACCGTCGTCCTCTACGACGGCAGCGCCGTGCATCCAGACACGACGGCACTGTGGCGGCTGGTCTCTCAGGCGGGCGTGACCTATGCCGGTACCGGCGCGCCATACCTGCTGGCCTGCATGAAAGAAGCACTCCGGCCGGCCTCCGAGCATGACCTTTCCGCGGTGCGCGGGATCGGCTCCACCGGCTCCCCGTTGCCACCGGAAGGTTTCCGATGGGTATACAAGGAGCTGGTAACGGGGTCGCAGGAGCTGATACTCGGTTCGTTCTCCGGGGGCACCGACCTGTGCACCGGGTTCGTCGGGCCGTGTCCCATCTTGCCGGTTCGGGCCGGGGTGATCTCCGGCCCGTGCCTGGGCGCCAGCGTCGAGGCGTTCGACCCGTCCGGCCAGCCGGTCATCGGTGAAGTCGGCGAACTCGTACTCACCCAGCCCATGCCCTCCATGCCCGTTGGCTTCTGGAATGACGAGAGCGGCGAGCGATACCGGGCCAGTTACTTCGCCGACTACCCCGGCGTCTGGCGGCATGGCGACTGGATCATGATCCTGCCCGACGGGGGCTGCATCATCTACGGCCGGTCCGATGCCACCTTGAACCGGGGCGGCGTCCGGATGGGGACCAGCGAGTTCTACCGGGTGGTCGAGCGGCTGCCCGAGATCGCCGACAGCCTGGTCGTGGACACCGGCAGGCTGGGTCAGGAGGGCCGCCTGATCCTGTACGTGGTGCCCGCGGCCGGGCAGCCCCTGGATGACGCGCTGACCGGCAAGATCAGGTCGCTGCTGCGGTCCGAGCTGTCGCCCAGGCACGTTCCAGACGAGGTGCACGAGGTGCCGGGCATCCCGCGGACGCTGTCCGGCAAGAAGCTCGAAGTCCCGGTCCGCAAGATCCTGCAGGGCACGCCGGTGGCCGAAGCCGCCGATCGCGACGCGCTGGCTAACCCGGAAGTGCTGAGCTACTTCGCGCCCGGTGGCCCGTCGTGACGCCGGAATCTGCGGCGGCGGGCGGCTCCGGCCGCAGCTTCGGCGAGGAAGGCGGACTGCTGACCTACGGCAGCTACCTGCGGGTGCCCGAACTGCTCGCACAGCAAGTGCCTCAGGTCGTCCCGCCGGTCCACGACGAGCTGCTGTTCATCACCGTGCACCAGGCCTATGAGCTGTGGTTCAAGCAGTTGCTGCACGAGCTGACCGCAGTCCGGGACGCGATGCTGGCCGGCTCGGATGGGCGCGAACCGGGCATACGGCAGACCTGGCGGGCCAGGCAACTGCTGCATCGGGCCCACGTGATCGAGCGGCTGCTGGTCAGCCAGATCGACGTGCTCGAGACCATGACCCCGCAGGACTTCCTGGAGTTCCGGGCAGCGCTCGCGCCCGCCAGTGGGTTCCAGTCCGTGCAGTTCCGGGAGCTTGAGTTCCTTTCCGGGGCCAAGGACCCTGGCTTCGTCGGCCGGTTCCGCGCGCTGACCGCTGACGAGAGCGCCCGCCTGGCCGCCCGGCTGGCCGAGCCGTCGCTGTGGGACGCCTACCTTGACCTGCTCGGCTCGCGGGGCCTGCCCGTCGGGGACGACAAACAGGTCCTGGCGTCCCTGGTCAACGTGGCCAGGGACCGGTCCCACTATGACGATCTCTGGCAGCTCGCCGAGGATCTGCTGACGCACGACGAACTCGCTGGCTTGTGGCGGGCCAGGCACGTCCAGATGGTGGAACGGCAAATTGGCACCAAATCCGGCACGGGCGGCTCGACTGGCGCGCCGTACCTGCACAGCCGGGTGCCAATGCGTTATTACCCATTGCTGTGGGAGCTGCGGGACTCGCTCTAACGGCAAGCACCAGCGGCAACGACGCCGCAGTTAAGGGAGTGGAATCTCATGCCGGACGGTCCAGCTGACATCCAAGCAGGCGAACCCCGGGACACTGACGTCCCTGCCGCTGACGTCCCTGCCGCTGACGTCCCTGCCACCGACGTCCCTGCCACCGACGTCCCTGCCACCGACGTCTCTGCCACCGACGTCCGTGCCACGGACATTCACGGCGCGGGCGCGCCGGGGGCCGAGGCCACGAGGATCCTGCTGGCCGACGCCGCCCGGCTGGCCGGTCGGCCGGTAGGCGCCGGCGACCTGGCCAGGTATCTGACCGTGTACTACCGGCACGTGGCGCACGATGACCTGGCCGCACCCGGTCCGGCCAGGCTGGCAGCGGTCGCCGTCCGGCACGCCGAACTCGCCGCGCAGCGGCCGCAGGGCCGCGCCTTGGTCGAGGTCAGGCACGGCGGCGATGCAGCCTTCGACGGCAGTTCCGATGTGATCGACATCGTTACCGACGATATGCCGTTCCTTGTCGATTCGATCACCATGGAACTGGCCAACCATGGCCTGTCTGCGCGGCTCGTCATCCATCCGCAACTTCGCGTCAGGCGTGACGTGACTGGAACGCTTCGCGAGATAGTCGGGAAAGTGGGTGCGGGCGGGCCGCGCAGTCATGACGAGCTGGCCGAGTCGTGGACCCACATTGAGATTCCGGCGTTGGCCGGCGGCGAGGCCGAAGCCGTCGCTGCGGACCTCGGGCGAGTGCTCGGCGACGTCCGGGTAGCGGTAGAGGATTACCGGCGGATGCGGTCCAGGGCCATTTCGCTAGCCGATGACGTGCTGGCGCCCGAAGGTGAGGCGACGGGCGGGTCGGAAGCCCCGGCCGAGATCGCCAAGCTGCTGCACTGGCTGGCCAACGGTCATTTCACCTTCCTGGGCTACCGCGAGTATGACCTGGACACGGGTCCGGACGGGGTACTGCAGCTCCATGCGGTTCCGGGCACCGGTCTCGGCATCCTGCGCCATGATCGCCAAGGACCGGGCGCGTTCGGCACGTTGCCGCCTGAAGTGCGCGCCAGGGCACTTGACCCGCAGCGGCTCATCGTTACCAAGGCCAACTCGCGCTCGACCGTGCACCGGCCCAGCTATCTCGACTACGTGGCGGTCAAGCGGCTGTCGCCGACGGGCGAGGTGGTGGGTGAGTACCGCTTCCTCGGGCTTTATACGCACGCTGCGTTGTCCGAACCCATCAAGGGCGTCCCGGTGTTGCGTCGCAAGCTCGCTCAGGTGCTGGACATCTCAGGCCTGTCCGCGGACAGCCACGACGGCAAGGAAGTCGCAGAGGTGCTCGACTTCTATCCGCGCGAGGAGTTGTTCATGACCTCCGCGACCGACCTGGCCGCGATCGCGGCCGGCGTGCACGCGTTGCGTGAGCGGCGCCAGACCAGGCTGTTCCTGCGGCGCGACATCTACGGCCGGTACGTGTCCTGCCTGGTGTACCTGCCAAGAGATCGGTACACCACGAAGGTGAGGCTCCGGGCCCAGGAGATCTTGCAACGGGCCTACAGCGGATCTCATATCGATTACAGCGTGTTTGTCGGTGAGTCGCCGGTCGCGCGACTGCACCTCGTGGTCCGGGCCGACCGCGGCCGCCAGCTGCCCGAGGCCGATCCGGTGGACCTGCAGCGCGCCGTGGCCGCAGCGGTACGGTCCTGGGACGACGATCTCGCCGACGAGGCCGCGCGTGCTTTCGGGCCCCAGCGGGCCAGGGAACTGCTCACCCATATCGGCGACGCGATCCCGGACACCTACAAAACGGATGTTCCAGCCGCGGCTGCTGTTGACGATTTCGCCAGGATCAAGGAGCTGCGGGATTCCGGCGGTGACGTCGCCTTTGAGCTGTGGGAGTCCGAGGGATACGTCGGCGGCATTCCGATCGAGCTCGACGGAGTCGATCCTGCTGGCGAGTACGCCCCTGGTGGTTTGGGTGCCGCGACTGACGATTCGCTCACCGCCGCTTCCGGTCCGCTGGCCGCGGCTGGCGGTTCCCTGGCCACGGCCGGCGGTTCCCTGGCCGCCGCCGGCGGTTCCGTGGCCGCGGCCGGCGGATCCCTGCCGACGGCCGGCGGCTCCCGAGCCACGGTCAATCGGGTGTGGCGGCTTAGCATCTACCGGACCGGCGCCCCCATCACCTTGACCGACGTGCTACCCAGACTGCAGCACATGGGCGTAGACGTGGTGGACGAGCACCCGTATGAGTTCCCGGCGGCCGAGCCATTCTGGATCTACGACTTCGGGTTGCGGCGCCAGCCGCCGCTGTCGCAAGGTGCGGAACTTGGCGAGGGCGAGCCTGGCGGGATCTCGATCGGACAGATAAGGGAGCAGGTCGAGGGGGCCCTGGCCGCCCTCTGGGACGGCCGGATCGAGGACGACGGCTTCAACGCGCTGGTGCTGGACGCGCGGCTGTCCTGGCGTGAGGTCGTGGTGCTCCGCGCCTATGCGAAGTACCTCCGCCAGGCCAATATCACCTTCAGCCAGGACTACATCGAGGGCGTGCTGCGGTCGAATGCGCCGGTGACCAGGCTCCTCGTGCGGCTGTTCGAGTCAAGGTTTGACCCGACGAAGACGGCCGGTGAGGCTGAGCGGAGCGAGGCCATCACCGAGGAGATCACCGGCGCTCTCGACAACGTCGCCAGCCTGGATGAGGACCGTATCCTGCGCTATTACCTGGGCCTGATCAACGCGACACTGCGAACGAACTACTACCGCACCGGACTCGGTGAGGTGCCGTACCTGGTTTTCAAGCTCAATGCTCGCGAGGTGCCCGACCTGCCCGCCCCGCGGCCGCAGTTCGAGCTGTTCGTCTACTCGCCGAGGTTCGAGGGCGTGCACCTGCGGTTCGCCAGGGTCGCCAGGGGCGGCCTGCGCTGGTCGGACCGGCGCGAAGATTTCCGGACCGAGATTCTCGGCCTGGCCAAGGCGCAAGAGGTCAAGAACTCGGTGATCGTGCCATCCGGGGCCAAGGGCGGCTTCGTCTGCAAGCAGCTGTGCGACCCCGCCGACCGGGACGCTTACAAGGCGGAGGTGCTGGCCTGCTACCGCATGTTTATCTCCGCGATGCTGGACGTGACTGACAACCTTGAGTCAGGCCGGGTGGTGCCGCCTGCCGGGGTCGTGCGGCACGACGCGGATGACCCGTACCTCGTGGTGGCGGCTGACAAGGGCACGGCCACGTTCTCGGACACTGCGAACGAGATCGCGACCAGCCGCGGCTTCTGGCTCGGTGACGCGTTCGCCTCTGGCGGCTCGGCGGGCTACGACCACAAGAAGATGGGCATCACCGCTCGCGGCGCGTGGGAGTCGGTCAAGTTCCACTTCCGGACCCTGGGCGTGGATATCGACGCCGACGACTTCACCGTCGCGGGCATCGGTGACATGTCCGGTGACGTATTCGGCAACGGCATGCTGCTGTCCCGGCACATCAGGCTGGTAGCCGCGTTCGATCACCGGCACGTTTTCCTGGATCCGGACCCTGACCCGGCCGTTAGCTTCGCAGAGCGCCGCCGCGTGTTCGACCTGCCGCTCTCGTCCTGGGCTGACTACGACCCAGCATTGATCTCGGCGGGTGGCGGGATCTGGCCGCGTTCGGCCAAGTCGATCCAGTTGTCGGCCCAGGCCAAGGACGCGCTCGGCCTGGCTGGCGAGGAAACGTCGCTACGTCCGGACGCGCTCATATCCGCCATTCTCGCTGCCCCCGTCGACCTGCTGTGGAACGGCGGCATCGGCACCTACATCAAGGCGTCTAATCAGTCCAATGCCGACGTGGGGGACCGGTCAAACGACGCCGTTCGCGTGGACGCGGCCCAGTTGCGGGCCAAAGTAGTCGGCGAGGGCGGCAACTTGGGCCTGACCCAGGAGGCCAGGATCGAGTACGCACTCGCCGGCGGCCTGGTGAACACTGACTTCATCGACAACTCGGCCGGCGTGGACACCTCCGACCACGAGGTGAACATCAAAATTCTGCTGGACACCGAGGTGCGGGGCGGCAACCTGACCCAGGATGGCCGCAATGAACTGCTGCAGCAGATGACCGACGAAGTCGCTGAGCAGGTGCTGGAACACAACTATCAGCAGAACCGCGCGCTGGCGGCCTCCTGGGCCCAGTCCGCGCAGATGCTGCATGTACATGCCAGGTATATCCGCAGGCTGGAGAGAGACGGCAGGATCCGACGCAAGCTTGACGTCCTGCCGAACGACCGCGAGATCGCCGAGCGCAGATCGGCCGGCACCGGACTGGTCACGCCGGAATTCTCGGTGCTCCTTGCCCTGACAAAAATCGCCGCAGCCCAGGAGGTCCTGGCGTCCAGCCTGCCGGATGACCCGTACCTGCGGCGGTTGCTGACTGCCTACTTCCCCAGTCCGCTGCGGCGCAAGTACGCAGCCAGGATGGGCGAGCACAGGCTGCACCGGGAGATCATTACCACCTCGGTCGTCAACGACATGGTGGACCGATCGGGCACGACGTTCGCATTTCGCCTCAACGAGGAGACCGGCGCCTCGGTGCCGGAGATTGCCGCTGCCTGGCTCGTGTCACGCGACGTCTTTGACATGCCCGGATTCTGGGCGCAGATTGAGGCCCTGGACGGCGTCGTGGACACGGGAGTGCAAACGCTGGCCATGCTGGAAGGCCGGAAGCTGACCGAACGGGCGGCAAGGTGGCTGCTGCATTTCCGCCGCCCGCCGTTCGACGTGCAGGCCACTATCGACTTCTTCGCCGAGGGGGTGCTGACCGTCGCGGCTGGGCTGCCGAAGATGCTGGCCGGACGAGATCTGGCCGGTTTCGCCGAACGCAGGGACCTATACGTGTCCCGCAGCGTGCCAGCGGACCTCGCCGATCGGATTGCCGCGATGGTGCCCGCCTACTCCGCCTTCGACATCGTGGATATCGCTTATGGCTCCAAGCGGTCGGTGGAGGAGACGGCGGAGGTCTATTTCGACCTCGCCGACCGGCTCCAGATCGCCAGGCTGCGGGACAGGATCACCGCCCTGCCGAGGGACGACCGGTGGAACACCATGGCCAGAGGAGCGATCCGAGATGACCTCTACAACGCGCACGCAGCGCTGGCCAGGGACGTCCTGACGGTGACCGAAGCGGGTAGCCCCGAGGAGCGACTCGCCGCGTGGGTGCAGCGCAACGATTCGGCGGTCCGGCGGGCCACCCAGACGCTGACCGAGATCTGGGAGAGTAACGCGTTCACGGTGGCAACCCTGTCGGTGGCCGTGCGGGCCATCAGGACGCTGGCAACGACCGCGACGTTGCCCGCCTGACTGTCGGGCTCGTGACACTCGAGATGGCCGGCGAATCTCGGGCATATTAGCGAATTATGTCCGTATCTTGACGGGTCGATCACGGCGTCAATATTGTCAGCCCGTGACTATCCCGCCTGCTGTTGCCACGGCTGCCGGAAGTCGTCTTACCGCGCTGGTGGCCGCAGTCGCATTAGCATCTTGTGCCAGCCTGGCTGGCTGCAGCCTGGCCACGGCCGTTAAGAAGGCGGTCTCCACGGTGCAGGCGAACAAGCTTGTCATCGGCCAGTTCGCCGCCAGGCTGAAGGTCGGCCAGCAGCCGCAGTTCGAGGCCACCTACGTGACAACGGGCAGCGCGCCGTTGACAGTCGTCTACGCCGTGCGGCCGCCGGGCAGCCTGTTGTTCTCGGCAGCGCCAAGCGGCTCTGGCTCTCCGCTCAACACCGCCCGGGTGATCATGAACCCGTCGGGCGCGTACGCCTGCACGCAGGCGCCTAGAGCAGGTTGGGTCTGCGACAAACTCGCGAAGAGCAGCGCAGCGGCGCGGAAGAAGGTGCTCGACTTCTACACCCCGGCGCACTGGGTCGCGTTCCTCACCGAGCTAGCCCTGACTGCCGGATTCGCCGGGGACAAGATCTCCCGGTCGACCATGACCGGGAACGGCTTCACCATGCAATGCGTGGACCTGCGGGCCACGGGAGTCGCCGGCACGAGCAAGATCTGCACGACCGGCCAGCATCTGCTCGGTTATGTGCAAGTCGCCAGCGTCTCGACCAGCTTCGAGATCAAGTCGTACTCCGGCTCGCCGCCTGCCGCACTGTTCGACCTGCCGGCTGGAGCGAAGATCACGAAGGCCAAGACCGGCACGAAGTAGCTGCTCGCCAAGGTCCGCTGCCCAGGCGCGGCTGGCGGCTGACCGGCTGCCTGGCGCTTCAGTCAATGGCCGGAAACGGTCATTGTCGGCACCTCGCGTAGGCTGGATCTATGGCAACCGACCACAGCAGCGAGAGCTCCGAGCTGATCGCCACGCTCGCGAGCGTGGAGGCTGTCCTCAATCCCGACGCGATGCGCAAGGAGGCCGACAGCCTGCGCGAACGTTCCGCTGACCCCGGCCTCTGGGAGGACACGGAGCAGGCCCAGGAGGTCACGAGACGGCTGTCCTACCTGGATGCCGAGCTGGCGAGGCTGGAGAGCCTGCACGCCCGGCTCGGAGACGTCGCGGCTGGCTTCGAGCTGGCCGAGACCGAGCACGACGAGCCAACCCGTCAGGAGGCTGAGCGGGAGCTGGCCGCCCTGCGTAAGGAGATCGACCAGCTGGAGATCAGGACGCTGCTGTCTGGTGAGTACGACTCACGCGAGGCGCTGATCAGCATTAATGCCGGTGCCGGAGGCGCGGACGCAGCCGACTGGACCGAGGGTCTGCGGCGGATCTACCTGCGCTGGGCCGAGCGGCACGGATACCAAACGGAGGTGTACGACACCTCCTACGCCGAAGAGGCAGGGATCAAGTCGACCACGTTCGCGATCAAGGCGCCGTATGCCTACGGCACCTTGCGAGGCGAGCACGGCACCCACCGGATGGTCCGCATCTCTAAGTACGACAACCAGGGCCGACGGCAGACCTCGTTTGCAATGGTCGACGTCCTCCCGGTGGTGAAGCAGGTCGACCACATCGACATCCCGGAAGACGAGATGCGGATCGACGTCTTCCGGTCCAGCGGGCCGGGCGGGCAGGGCGTGAATACCACGGACTCCGCCGTCCGGATCACCCACCTGCCGACTGGCATCGTGGTGTCCTGCCAGAACGAGCGGAGCCAGATCCAGAACAAGGCGACGGCGATGGCCGTGCTGCAGTCGAAACTGCTCGAGCGCAAGCGTGAGGAGCAGGCCGCGAAACTGAACGAGCTGCGTGGGGACGGCGGGCGGAGCTGGGGCACTCAGATCCGCAACTACGTGCTGCACCCGTACCAGAACATCAAGGACGTGCGGACCGGCTATGAGACCGGCAACACCGCGGCCGTCATGGACGGCGAGATCGACGACTTCATCGAAGCGGAGATCCGCTGGCTACGGACGAAGGGCCTGTGACGCGGCGGTGGCTAAATTAGTCCGCCCTCACAGTTGCCCACCGATCGCTCATCAGCCCATAGCTCAGCCTGAGTGCACCAGACCAGGACCATTCGTCCGGTTCAGTGCCCCAGGTGCATTGCGGCCACGGTCAGCAAAGCCAGCACAAGCAGGACAGCCGCAATCAGCTGCACACTCAGGCCATGGCTCTGATGATGCACGTGCGCACGCGCGTCCCGGCAAGTCGGGCAGCGACCCTCCGCTACCGGCCCGGCACACTGGGCGCAGATCAGGTGCTCGCAGCTCATCCGGCTCCCACCGGGCTCAAGGCTCGCCCGGTCAGTTCGACGATGTTGGACGTTCCAGACCAGTTTCCCCCCTAGACTGGCCCGAGGCCAAACCGGGGCCGCTTGCGATCACCTCGGCAACCTAGTCAGTATGTCCTCTACCAGTGCGATGGGCCAGTGATCCACTTCGATAACGTCACCAAGACGTATGCGAATCAGGGCCGTCCGGCCCTGGAGAACGTGAACCTGGATGTCGAGAAGGCCGAGTTCGTCTTCCTCGTCGGCCCGTCCGGCTCCGGTAAGTCCACCTTCCTGCGCCTGGTGCTGAAGGAGGAGCGGCCGACGTCGGGCCGGATCCACGTCGCCGGGAAAGATCTGGCCCGGCTGACCAACTGGAAGGTGCCGCACCTGCGGCGGCGGATCGGCTGCGTCTTCCAGGATTTCCGGCTGCTGCCGAACAAGAACGTCTATCAGAACATCGCCTTCGCGCTCGAGGTCATCGGCAAGCCGCGCCGGTTCATTAAGAAAGTCGTGCCGGAGGTCATCGACCTGGTCGGCCTGGAGGGCAAGCGAGACCGGATGCCGGACGAGCTGTCCGGTGGCGAGCAGCAGCGGGTCGCGATGGCGAGGGCCTTCGTGAATCGTCCGATGATCTTGCTCGCAGACGAGCCGACAGGGAACATCGACCCGGCGACCTCGATCGGCATCATGAAGGTACTGGACCGGATTAACAGGACCGGGACCACGGTCGTGATGGCGACGCACGACGCCGCCATTGTCGACTCCATGCGCAAGCGGGTCATCGAGCTTGAGTACGGCAAGGTAGTGCGCGACCAGTCGCGCGGGGTCTACGGTCAGGCCTACTGACCGCCTCCGAACACGGATTACAAGAGGATTCTGCGACGTGCGTGCCCAGTTTGTGTTCCATGAGGTCTGGATCGGCTTGCGCCGGAACCTGACCATGACAGTCGCGCTCATCGTGGTCGTCGCGATCAGCCTGTCGCTGTTGGGCACCGGACTGCTGTTCGTCAGGCAGGTCGACAACACCCGGACGTACTGGCAGACCAAGGTCCAGCTCGCGGTGTGGCTCTGCTCTAGCCAGGACCTCAGCGGGAACTGCGCCACGCACGGCGCGGTCACACCCGCTGAGGTCAACACGATCAGGCAAGAGCTCCAGGCCAATCCCATGGTGGCGAGCGTTGAGTATCTCTCGGCGGCGAAGAACTACCAGACGTTCAAGCAGGAGTTCAAGAACGACGCGCCGATGATCAACTACACCCCCGCGAGTCAGATCCCTGCCTCGTTCGGGGTGCGGCTGAAGAACGCCGAGGCTGATGCGGCTAGTGTCACCGCAGTGGCTGACGCGTATCCCGGCGTCTCGCAGGTCGTAGACGATGCGCAGATCCTTAACTCGTTCTACCGGCTGCTGGACGGCGCCCGGAACGCGGTCGTCACGATCGCAATCTTCCTGCTGGTCGCCGCCATCTTGCTGGTGGCCAATACCATCCGGTTGTCTGCCTTCAATCGCCGCCGGGAGACCTCGATCATGCGCCTGGTCGGCGCGTCGAACTTCTACGTTCAGCTGCCGTTCCTGGTCGAGGGCATGATCGCCGGACTGTTCGGCTGGCTGGTCGCGACGGGCCTGCTGATCCTGGTCAAGGCGCTGATGCTCGACAGCATCCAGCGGATCTTCCCGTACCCGGGGATTCAGCTCAGCACGACCGACCTGGTAGAAGTGATCATCGTGGCGATGATTACTGGACTGCTCATCTGCGGCGCCACTTCGTTCCTGACCCTCAGGCGCTACCTGCGCGTTTGACGCGCGGAATCGGCGACCCGATGGCGGCGGAGCAGGGCAAGAAGATCATTGCCAGCAACCGGCGGGCCCGGCACGAGTACCACATCGAAGACGTGGTGGAGGCCGGCCTGGTGCTGACTGGCACCGAGGTGAAGTCGCTTCGGGCCGGCCGCGCGACGCTGACCGACGGGTTCGGCCTGATCACTGACGGTGAAGCGTGGCTGCACGGCGTACACATACCGCAGTACACCCAGGGCACCTGGACGAACCACGAACCGCGGCGGGTCCGTAAGCTGCTGCTGCACCGCAAGGAGATCGATCGGCTGGCCGCCTCGACAAGGGAACGCGGCCTGACACTCGTGCCGCTGTCCTTGTACTTCTCGGACGGCAAGGTCAAAATCGAGCTAGGACTGGCGCGCGGAAAGCGTACTTACGATAAGCGACACGACCTCGCCAAGCGGGACGCCGCCCGGGAAGTCGACCGCGCGCTGCGGCGGCCGAGATAAAGGTGAGTGACGAACTCCGCCCCGGTAACCGCAGCGCGCGTGCCGGGGTGCATCGGGCTCCGCGGAACGCGTCGCCGGTGCGAGGATCCAGGGGCCCAAGGGCCAAGGACGGGGACGGCAATACTGGGGTGACCAATGCCGGGGTAACCAGGGTAGGGCTGCTGTCACGAACGTGGCTCGCGCGCATCTCCGCGGGTGTCGTGCTGGCGGTCATCCTGGCAACCGGCCTGGTGCGGACCGGAGTACCGTCGGCCGAGCCCACGGTCTCCCAGTTCCTGCTGGATTGGGAGACCAGGAATTTCACCCAGGCGGCGGACCTAACCACAGGGTCTCCGGTCCAGGTCGCGCATGCGCTGGCCGCGGCGTATCAGCAGCTGAACGCCAGCGACCAGGATCTTGAGATGCAGAGCATCGGCCAGCAGGGTAAGACTGCCTACGCACAGTTCAGGGCGGCCATCGACTTGGGCGGGATCGGCCTGGTCTGGTCTTACACTGGCGGTTTCAGCCTCGCCTACGGAAGCTCCGGCTGGCGGGTGATCTGGAGCCCGTCGGTGATCAATCCGAAGATGACCGGGTCGGATCAGCTAGCCGTGGTCAGCGGCTGGCATTCCCGCTCCCAGTTGCTGGACTCCTCCGGGCAGCCGCTAACGGTGCCAACGCCTGTTTACCAGGTGGGCGTTATCACGGACCGGCTCACCAAACCGAAGCTGCTGCTAACGGCTGACAAACTGGCCGCGATCACCCAGATCTCAGTCAGTCAGATCCTCGGCTGGATCAATGCGGCTCCGCGGGCACGGTTCACCGAACTGCTCACGCTGTCACCGGTCGAGTACAACCAGATGCGCGCCAGTCTCCAGGGCATCGGCGTAATCGTCAGGAAGAGGTCGGAATCGCTGTTCTCTAGCATCGCCCCCGATGTAGTGGGGTCGGTCGGCACGGAGACGGCCCCGGTGCTGCGCGTCAACGGAGATCCCTACCGCCCTGGCACCACGGTGGGCCTGTCCGGGCTGCAGCAACATTTCCAGGAGCAGCTTGCTGGCACCCCGTATACCGCAGTCGTGCTGACGAAGGCCGGACAAGCAGTACATGTCCTGCAGCTCTGGAATGGTGATCGCGGCAAGCCGGTGCCGACAACCCTGGATGCTGGCGTGCAGCTCGCCGCCGACCACGCACTCGCGCAGCTACCGGATTCCGCCGCCATTGTCGCTGTGCAGGCGAACACTGGCCGGATCCTGGCCGTAGCCAGCGATAAGGGAACTGGCGAACCGCCACTGAGCCCGCTGGCCGGCAAGTACCAGCCGGGCCAGGCCTTCACCATCGTGTCGACGGCCGCGATCCTGTCGTCTACCGGCGTCACACCAGACAACACCGTTCCCTGCCCAGCCCAAAATGGGCCGACCGGCCGCCTCTTCGTCAATAGCCCGCCAGGGTTGAACCTCGGCGGCAGGCCGCCGTTTGCGAAGGATTTCGCTTATGCGTGCTCCACCGCGTTCGTCGGCCTGTCGCTGCAGATGAGCTCTGCTGACCTGACCCAGGCCGCGGGCGCGTTCGGCGTGGGCGGCTGGCAGCTCCCGGTCAGTAACTACTTTGCCGGCCACATCGACCGGCCGACCGGAGCCGTCCAGCTGGCCGCTGACACCATCGGCGGTGGTCAGGTGCGGGTTAGCCCGCTGGGCATGGCGCTGGCTGCGGCTGTGGTGGATTCTGGTAGGTGGCATTCGCCCACTCTTGTACCGCATTATACTGATTCCAGTAGTGTCTCTCGCCACGTCGAGAGTCCGCGAGTCCTGGCGACACTCAGGAGCCTCATGCACGAAGCGGTCAGCAACGGCGCCGGACAGGCGGCCAATGTCGGCCCAGGCGTCTACGGTCAGATCGGGAACGCGTCGTTCGATGCCGCCAGGCACTTGAGAATAGGCTGGTTTGTTGGCTATGAGGGCAATATCGCATTCGCCGTGGTTGAACTAGGCAACTCAGCATCTGTCTCGGCCGCGCCGCTAGCAGGCAGCTTCCTGCAGAACATGCAGACTGGATCCTGACCAGCTCATTAATACTCTTTTGGTAACTCCGAGCAACCATCTCGTGCCGCATTGGCGTCTTTCCTAATGACTGGGGTGCCGCTTGGGGGGTTGCGGCCCAGTCGCCGTGAAGAGAACCGGGCCTCATCTCGGGGGAGGCCCGGCCTTTGGGACCGGCCCCGACCCTGCCGGTCGAAGCCCCCGTGAGCGCGTCTCGGCCACCGCCAGCGCTCACGGGGGTATCTCATCACCTTCTGGTGGATGCCCGATGGGGGCCGCGCTCTGCGGACAGCCCGTCGGGCGTTCTGCCCTTTACCTGGCTATTTCCGGTTCATGTCGGGAATGCGATCGCGTTGGACCTGGTTGTCGCGGTCAGGTAGCTTGTCTTGGTACAACTCAAGAGGGGGTGACTGGCTTCGACTTCGGTAGTTGATCCAGGGGAAGCGGGTCGAGGACGGCGGACATAACCTCGTTAACACTGTGACCGCAAAACAACAAGTGCCAACTCAACGCGCACTCGCCTCGCCCTCGCGGCCTAATAAACCGCGGAGCAAATGAGGCTGTCAGCCCGGGAAGGCCTCCGGCCCGGTGCCTGGCATCAGCTAGGAGGATCCACCGCCTAGTCCGGTCGCGGGACTAGACGGGACATCTAACAGCGACTGAGCCCGTCGGCAGCTTGCCTGCGTGACTGCCGGGGCTGAGAAAAGCACAGCAGGCTGCACCCGGAGAAGCCCTGGTGATGTACTGAAGGACGCGGGTTCGATTCCCGCCACCTCCAAGAGTGCTCAGCGCAGACTCTGATCAGCAGAGACGGTGAGCATTGTTGGGGGTGCGCCAGTACCTTCGTAACGTTCGATGATCGCGTGGGCCCACGCTAAGGCGTCGCTAACGCGAATCCCTGAAGGCTGTGGTCGTGTCCACAGCTCGAGGTTCTCCGGTCGGTTGTCGTCGCGTAAGCCATTGCGGAGATGGACCGACTCGCCGTCGGCGACGTAGCGACCAAGCAAGCCGCAGATATTCCTGGTGGATGACGTACAGTGCGGAATTGATCGCAGCGAAGCTGGGCGTCAGATCAGATGAGCTACAACCAGCCCTGTTGTTCCATGAGGGATAGCCCATCGGGACCATGCCTGGCATCAGCGTGTCTTAAATGTTACACTGAACTCATGAGACCCAGGACAGCCGCCGAGGAGCACCTTGACCGACAGCTCTCAGACCCGTCGTATGCGGCGGCATATGAACGTGCGTCGCGACGCATCGCCATGTTCGACGACGTCGTCCGGTCGCTGGACACTCGCCGGGAAGAACTGGGGTTGACGAAGGCGGAACTCGCACGCCGTGCGGACATGCCGCCGGCGGTGATCCGTCGCCTGTTCTCGCAGCAGCATAAAAATCCGACCCTGACTTCCCTTGCGGCGATTGCCGACGCCCTCGAGCTGACGATCTGCGTGGCGGCAGGCCAGTCATTGCCGCGCCTGGCGCTATCTACGGAAAACGGGGCTAACAAGCCGGGAGCCTCTACTTCAGCACCGTCCCGTGCTTACGGAACTCGGCGGCGTACTGCCTGATGCGAGCGTAGTCACGGGGCTGCGCCGCGGAACGGACCGGCTTAGTCAGGCCGCCGAGACACACGATGCTCGGCCCGCCGAGCTGCTCCAAGGTTCGTACCAGAAGGCAGAATAGGCGGTGGTTGGCGCCTCGCGCGGTGACGCGCACTTCGTAGGTCCCGGCCAAGTCGCCGTGCATGGCCTCCCACTTCCCGCCGCCCGAGAAGGCGGGCGGCGGAGCTTTCGCAACCGCGTTAAGGATCGCGTGGAACTCGGCGGCGGTCTTGGTCGGCAGCGACGCGAGGAAGTCGATGGCCGGGACGGGAGCGAAGGCGTCCTCGTCGGAATGACGCTGGAAGAAGTGGATCCGCCATGGCTCATGCCTGGCTCCGGCTGGCGGCATCAGGAGTCCTCCTGCTCGTGAACTTCGGCTGACCCGGCCTGGTCAAAGGCGAGGCTGGCGACGAAGGCTGCAATCCTCTGCGCCTCAGCACGGCCAAGGTCTCGTGGCAGCGAGAAATATGCCATCACTCCGGGCCGGAGCGGGAAGGGGTATTGCACGAGGTCACCCGATGCGGCACGGCTTGGGCCGGTCGAGGCTATATCCGCCCTGCTGGCTGGTGCCGAGCCATCCCGCGCCGCGCTGCGCGCGGCCTTGGCTTTATCTGATGCCTTGGCGCGCGGTGTGCCCGGGTGCGCCGCTCGGAACGTGGCTGGGTCGTCGAGGTACTTCAGGTATGAGTGACGGCAGCGCTGAGGCGGTTACCGTATGTGCGCAAACTGGTGGGGTTGTATCGGCTGGCCCGCAATCTGGCGAATCGATCCATCTGCCGTGCAACATCCAGTTCCCGGATGCTGGTATCCGCCCACGCTTCGCCGTCGATCTCGAGAATACGCGTTACTGCGGTCTTGTAAGCGGCAGCTGTGTTTGCGCTGAGTTCGCGCAATCTCTAGTCAATACTGGCCGCTGATGCCGATACAGTCAGCGTCCGAAAGTTAGGAACCCTAGGTCGGCTAAAAGCGGTACCAGGGTAATTCTTTGTGGGTGCACAGGTGCGGGCACCGTTGCGCTCCAGAGTCTGATGTGCTCCTCCCGCCTCATACGACGTGGCAGTATTCGGGCAGATCGAGGAACTACCCGTCCAATGCCGAGGAGAAATCACGTGGCAACGCCCGACGCCGAGGCGGTGCAGGCTTTTGCCGGGCGCTTGCTCGGTATCTACACCGGAAGCGTGTTAGCCAAGCTGATCCGGATTGGCTACGTCGCCGGATTTGCTGGAGCCAACGGCAATTGCACCGCACAGAAGCGATCAGCTGGCGGCGAGCCCTGGCCTCAACGAGCGCTACGTCCGGAGCACGGTGCGCTCAGCCCTGACGGGACCGTCTACATGCTGGACTTCACGTTCTCCTCCGACATCGCGGGCAACCTGGAGAATCCGTTTGCGCCCTGCACTACGGCATCAGCCTGACGCACTGCATGACGTGTCCCTGGCCTTGGGCGGCTCCGGTCTCGGCACGATGTAGGGCGTCGAGACAGCCCGCAGCATGCTGTCCGCCGCGGGGTTCTGCAGCATCGAGGTGCTGGATAGCCCCGGCCGCAGAACTGCATCTTCCTCTGCCGCAAACAGCCGGCGAACGTGCTGGCTAGCTGCCGATTTCACGAGTGGGGGTCGGGGCCTGGGTCCCCGCCGGCGACGACAACTGCCAGCCGGGCCAGGTAGGTCTGCCACGCCACCACGTGTCCGGTTCGAAGGGCCTGGTCGGGTAGGTCGTGATGCTCGAGGCGGAGAGTCGTGCCCCTTGCGCTGCCGGCCAGCATTACCCGGATGCGGGTGGCGCCCGGCGGCAGGACCTCGTCTTCCTGAGGTCCGGACAGGACCGCTTGCCCGGCGCCGGGAGCCCAGCCCCAGCTGAACTCGACGCGCCACGGCGGGTCGAGTTCACGGAACGTTCCCATGGCAGCGAAACCGTCGTGCATTTGGACGAAGTACTCGCCGCCGGGATGGGGATCGAGCCGCGCCGAGCGTCCCATCCAGCGTGAATACTTCTCGGCTTCGGTCCAGTACCGGTACACCTCGGCAGGCGGAGCATCAAGCTCCACTTCCAGTTCGACGACGTCTGGGTTTGTCATGGCGGACTCTCTCCGTTGCCAGTCAGTCTGCGAGCGTTCGCGGGAGTCCCATTCGGGCCAGCGCGGCGTTGTCGAAGCGAGTGATGGCGCTGACCTGATCTCCGGACAGGGTAATGACGAATAGGCCGAAGGCGTGCGCCAGGCCCGTGATCGGATCCCGCAGGTAGACGCCGAAGGCGGGCTGGCGGTTCGCCCGGGCGGGAACCAGCCGGTAACGGCGGCCCTGCCGGAAGGCGACGCTGGCGAAGAAGCGCCCGGCCAGTTCCCTGCCCTGGTACTCCAGTGGCGCCGGCGGCATCCGTAGCCGGGCATCCTGGGTCATGAGGGCTACGATCCCGGCCACGTCGTTGTCCTCGAAGGCTTGAACCAGGCGACGCAGGAGGCGTTGCTCGTCGGGCGAGTTCGGTGCCGGCGGCGACTGGTCCGACGACGGCAGCTCCCGGTCCAAGGTCGCGCGGGCTCGCTTGAGGGCGCTAGTGACTGACTGGTCGGTGGTGTCGAGCAGGCTGGCGACCTCCCGAGCGGAGAAGCCGAGCACATCCCGCAAGATCAGGGCCGCGCGCTGGCGCGGCGGCAACAGCTGCAAAGCGGTGATGAAGGCCAGCGAGATTGTTTCATGCGCCTCGTAGCGCGCCTCGGGCCCGGCCGCTGTTTCGGGCAGGTCGGCGAGCAGAACGTCGGGGTACGGCTCGAGCCAGACGATCTCGTTAAGCCCGGTCGGCTCGGGCGGCTCGACGTCTAGAACCCGCAGGTTCACTGGTCGTCGGCGAGCCGAGCGCAGCATGTTCAGGCAGCGGCTGGTGGCGATGCGATAGAGCCAGGTGCGGATCCCTGAGCGTCCTTCGAAGGCGCCGAGCCCTTGCCAGGCGGCCGTCAGGGTCTCCTGCAGGGCATCCTCGGCATCGGCCAGCGATCCGAGAATCCGGTAGCAATGCACGTGCATCTCGCGTCGGTAAGGACCCACCAGCTGCTCGAACGCGGTCTCGTCTCCTGATCGGGCCCGGTCGACCAAGTCGATGCTCACGGCTCGATCCTCCCTTCACCCGATGTCGTCGCTGTCGCCGCCATCCTGTTCCGGACTGGCGGCGGGCGCCTCTACTGGTACTGACACCGGCCGGACCGGAAACTGGGCGGTGCTCAGCGCCCATTCGGGCGACTTGCCGGTGTCAGTACCAGTGAGCGCCGGTTCCAAGCCGGCCGCAGGGAAGGAGTGGATCGCGATGCCTCAGTACGTTCTCACCTATCGCAACCCGACTGGCTACACCCCAACTGCCGAAACCCGGGCAGCCTGGATGGCCTGGTTCGACGGCATGGGGGACCAGCTTGTCGACCAGGGCAAGCCGGCCGTCGCCCGCGCCAGCCTCGGCAACTGCAACCCGGAAAGCACCGAACTGGGTGGCTTCTCAATAATCCAGGCTGGGGACCTGGAGGCAGCGGCCGCGGTGGCCAAGGGCTGCCCGCATCTGGACCGCGCTGGTGGCGTCGAGGTCGGGCAGCTGGGCGAGGTGCCAGACCCGCTTGCCGCTGGATGAGGTCCGCCGGACCGTCGGCGGATGCCGCCATTGATAGGGGAACGGGTTCCGATGCGGGTTGCGGCCGCAGGTAGGTGTCACCGAGCCGGACTCAGTAGCCCGGTTCGGTGACCGCCATTCAGTCGATCTTGATGCGGTGCGCCTTCGCCCGCGCCGCCCGTCGGGCCTACTTGGTCATGGCCGCGCTAACGCCAGTGGTGGTAGCACCGGAGCTGACAATGACGGTCGTGGCCGGGCCGATCGATGCCACGTCCTTCCACCACTGGGACCGGTAACCCGTCGCACCGCAGCCGGAAGTGAACTCCACCTTGTACTTGCCCGGCGTCAGGTTAGCGATGGAGTAGCTTCCACCGGCGCCGGTCACGGTGTAGACGGGGGATGCGCCTTGACCGGTGGCGAATGCAGCCACGCAGGCGCCGGACAGCGGGCTGTTGCCAGCGCCAGTAACCGTGCCGGAGATGGCGCCGTCGCTCTCCAGCGTCGCGGTGCCGATCCTCGTGTCCGCTCCGGCGGTCACCTTGACCGACATCGCGGTCCGCGAGGTCGGCTGGTTGTTATACCACTGCGGCGCGAGGGTCTGCGGGAACAGAGCACACCCTGGGTCGCCGAGGTAGACCACGTAACGACCTGGCGCCAGGTTAGTGAGCTGGTAGCTGCCATCCGCTGCCGTATTCGTGAATCCCAGGCCAAGGCCGTTAACCGCGAATGCCTCTGCGCAGGTCCCGTCTAGGGCCGCCGCGGGAGTGCCGCCGTGGATAATGCCGCCGATGGCGCCCGCCACCGGGATGCTGGCGTTGACGCCATTGGTCGTCTTCGGTGCCTTCACGGTCACTAGCCTGGGCACCACGATGCTCGCGAAGCTGGCAGCAGACCCGAGGAAGCATGGTGACAGCTGAAGCTCATACCGTCCTGAGTTCAGGCCGCGAATCACGTACTTGCCGCCCTTGCCGGAAAAACTCATGCCGTAGTCGTCGAACTGCGTGATGCTCTGCGCGAACACGCAGACGCCGCTGGCGGACTTGCCGCGGCTGGTGATCCGGCCCGCGATCGAGCCTCCTGCGACGACCGCGCCGTCAATGCCCGCGGTGGTATGGCCGGCCCGAACCTTGACCAGGGTTGCGCCAGCCGGGCTCGCCTTTCCGGCGTACCACTGGTTCTCGTAACTCCCGCCAAAGAGACAACCGGGCTGGAATTCCACCAGGTACGACCCGGCCGGGAGACCAGACAGCCGGTATCCGGGGTTGCCGAAGGCTAGGTCGGTCGTCGACCTCGCCGCGCCGGTTTCACCGGTGACCGATACGCACCCGCCCGGCAATGGCTTGCCGGTCTTGGTCTTCAGCGCTCCGGAGATCCGCCCGGCCGGGGCGAGCACGCCGTTGATTCCGTTGGTGGTACCGCTCGTAACTGAGATGGCAGCTGGGCCCTGGCCGTTAGCTTGCCGCCCGAAGAACTCCGAGGTGAGATTTTCCTTGTTGCCGCAGCCCGTCGAAAAGAACATGCTGTACAGGTCCGGTGCCAGGCTGCCCGCGTGATAGTGCCCGGCTGAGTTGGTGGTACCGAGCGAATACACGTAGCCCTCGTTGGATGCCGCGAGCGCGCAGATGCCTTTAAGCGGCTTACCGGTGTTGCTGGTGACGTTCCCAGCAATGATCGCGCCGGGCTGCATGGCCGCGTCGGCGGTCTGCCTCTGGCCCGCTTTCAGGGTGAACACCGTAGGAGTGGCCGGGTTGGTGTTGTTGAAGGCTTGCGGCGCATAGTTGCCATGATCGCCGCAGCCGCCACTGAACTGCACCGTGTAACTGCCTGCCGGTAGCTGGTTGATCGCGTAGCTTCCGTCGCTGAATGTCTGGGTCTGGAATCCGTACGGGCCGTCTGCGCTGTCGGCGACCGTGACGCAGATGCCGCCTAGCCCGTGACCAGTTGCGTGGCTGGTGACGGTACCGGTGATAATCGCGCCCACCGGGAGCACTATATTGATGCCCGATCTGATCTGGCCAGGTGAGACCTTCACCGCGCCGGGATAGTTGGCGGGCAGGTAGTTGCCGTTGTTCGGGCAGCCCGGAGAGAACTGCACCTGGTAGGAACCGGCCGGCAGGCCTTTCACCGAGTACTTCCCGGCATTGTTGGTGGTCGTGAACTCGCCGCCGCCGAATCCGCCGCCCCGGCTCTGCCCGACGAAGACGCATATTCCGCCGAGCGGGGTTGGCGTCGGCGAGGTCGCTCCGGTGACAGTGCCGGAGATGACGCCGCCGAGTGGCATCACCTGGTTGACGTGCTGGACGTGCCGGATGCCCCTTACCCGGACGAGTTTGGAGGCGCGTTCGCTGGCGGTGCCGCCCAGCCAGGTCGGCGCGTACGCCGAAGATGACTGGCACGGTATGAATGCGATCCGGTAGGCGCCCGCCGGCATGCCCCGCAGGTTGTATGCCCCCTTAGCGGTGAGGGTGTTCAGGTACAGCGCGCGCGGGTTGCTCACATCGACAGGGACAACGCAGATCCTGGACAGCCGATTGCCTGCGGCGTTGGTTACCACGCCCGAGATCTCGCCGCCGAGCTTCATCGTGGCGTCTATTCCGGCGGTAGTCTTGCCTGCCACGACCCGGATCAGCGTGGGCCTGCGCTCGGTGTACCGGTTCTTGTAAATCTGGGCCAGCCAGTTGCCTTGGTTACCGCAGCGGGCATAGAAGGCCATCTCGTAACGAGCTGCCCGCAGGCCCGGTATCCGGAACCTGCCGGTCTTGCCGGTCTTGGTGAAGCCGCCGCGGTTATAGCCATTGCGCGCCACCGCCAGCACGCATATGCCTTGAAGGCCGTGGCCATTCGGGCCGGTGACCGTGCCGGCGATTCGGCCGGTGCGGCTGTTTTGCGGCGCGGCGCGCACTTGCGGCGCGACGTCGTTGTTGCCTGGCTGGCCGAGGATCAGCCTGCCCATCGACTCAGGGCTGGCCGCCGCGGCGGCAGCCGAGCCGAACGGCTGGTTCGCAAGGCCGAGCGGCTGGTTCGCAAGACCGAACGGATTCATCGCCGGATGCAGCGTCATCTGAGCAAGCGTGTTCACTCCCTGTCCCGTAACCAGGACCGGCTGCGCACTGCTGCGGTTGACTGAGCCGCCGTACCAGGCAGTCCGGTACTGTGCTGCGCCACCGCAACTGCGGTATTCCAGTTCGTACTTGCCGGGCCGCAGACCGGCGAGCACAAACCTGCCGTCTGCCTTAGTGGCGGCGAACTTGTCGCCGGCTGTGCCGAACGCGGTGACGCAGATGTCCATCAGCGGCCTGCCAGCCGAATTGCGGACCGTGCCAGTAACGATGGCGGCCGGTTGCTGAGCAGTCTCGTGCCGCTGCCGATCGGACAGCAGCTGGCGTGCGGAGATCGGCAGCTTTGCCGCCGAGTTAGCGACCGAACTGATAGCGCCTGCCTGGCTGGTGGCGCCGATTCGCGCTGCTGCGGCCGGGTTTGACGTAGCCGCGATCGCCGGCGCGACAAGCAGGCCGACGGCCAGTGCGCCGCCCAGGCTGGTGGCAACGGCTGAGGAAATGCGAAGTCTGCGCTGCACCGAGGTGCCTCCCACGTCAGTTAGCGAAGTTCGCTGGTCGTCAGCGACGCGCATAGCAGCCTAAATCATGGGAAGGCAAATGTTTGATCTTGAATGCGATTAAGTCCGGATAGTTACGCCAGACACGGTGATCGCGAGCCCGACACCCTGTCAGTTGTGCGGCCGCAAACCCATGCAAAACCAGGCAGCCAAGGCTGTCATACTGACAGGGTGTGGCCGGAGCTTCGCTGAGGCCAGAAACCGGCCCATTGTGCCCCCCGCGCCGGGCTGGACACTCGTACGCCCGCCAATTAGAATTGACTGTATGGTCAGTCAGTCGCACTTTCCGCGTGCCCCGCTCCACCCGGCCGGCATAGCCGATGCGCTGAAGCCGTTTGGCGAGAGCCGCATGCTGCCGAGCGCGGCATACCAGGATCCGGCTGTTTTCAGCTGGGAACAGAAGCACTTTTTCGGTGGCGGCTGGACGTGTGTCGGGTTCGCCCGCGAGACCGCGAACCCCGGTGACCAGCGCGCCGTGCGCATCGGCGACGGCAGCGTGCTACTGACCCGCGACGACGACGCCGGACTGCACGCGTTCGCTAACTTCTGCCGCCACCGCGGTCACGAACTGCTGCCGTGCGGCGGGTCCGCGCAGCGCCCGTCCATTGTCTGCCCGTATCACTCCTGGACCTACGGCCTGGACGGCGGGCTGCACAGCGCCAAGGGGTTCAAGGGCGCGACCGGCTTCGACGACAGTCAGTGGGGCTTGGTCGAGTTGCCGGTCACCGACTGGCACGGGCTGATATTCGTAGACGGTTCGGGCACTGCGGCGCCGCTGGAACCAGCGCTGGCCGAACTCGATTCACTGGTCGCACCGTATGAGCCAGAGCGGCTCGTCATCGCCGGACGGCACTCATATGACGCGGGATCGAACTGGAAGATCCTCACCGAGAACTACCACGAGTGCTATCACTGCCCGATGATCCACCCGGAGCTGTGCAAGGTCAGCCCGCCCAAGAGCGGTAAGAACTACCCGCCCAGCGGTCCTTGGGTGGGCGGCTGGATGGACCTTCGGGACGGCATGGCAACGATGTCCTTGGATGGGACGAGCCTCGGCCTGCCGCTGCGCGGCCTTGACGCAACCGGCTTGCGCACTGTCATCTATGTCAACATCTTTCCGAACGTGCTGCTGAGCCTGCATCCCGACTACGTGATGACGCACGTGCTGACGCCGCTTGCGGTTGACCGCACGCTCATCGAGTGCACCTGGACGTTCGCCCCCGAGGTCGTCGACCACCCCGGCTTCGACCCTGGCTACGCGGTGGAGTTCTGGGACATCACCAACCGGCAGGACTGGGGAGCGTGTGAATCGGTGCAGCGCGGCCTGAGCTCGCAGCATGCCGTGGCTGGCCCGCTGTCGCCCGACGAGGACGCGGTCTACCAGTTCGTCACCCAGGTGGCCCGCGGCTACACAGGCGAGCCGGTGTGGAACGCGGCGGCGAAAGCGACGGTCGGCGGCTAGCCGAGAACGAAGTCTGCCGGAGGAGGCCAGGCTTCACAGAGGCGCGAGCGGCGAACCTGGGGCATCTTTGGGTTCGGTGCCTTGCCGAGCCGGGCTGTACCTCGATCTGATATCGCCCGGCACACAGTCCGAGCCTGTCTAACCTGGTGTGCCACGGCCCCGCAACGGCCGCGACCCGGCACGGCCCACGTTCCCCCTAGATACAGGTGCGCGCCCCCCCGAGACGAAGGAGTTCTGCGGATGCGCAAGCTGCGTGCCCCTAGCCCAGCCGGCCGGCGGCGTGCAGCACGCGCAAGGCATTGAGCGTGATCATCTCGTTCGGGCCAGACCGGCCCCAGTCCACGGCTTCGGGTGTCAGGGAGCTTTCCGGCGGTTTCCACCAGCACCCGCCAGCCTGCCAGCGGCCGTCAGGGAGCCGGCGCTGTTCCAGTTCGTCCAGGGCGTCGACGGCACGCGGGTCCCCGGCCTTTCCCATCCGGGACAAGATCATCAGCGCGTGCAGCGTGTCATAGTGCCAATACGGCGGATAATGCAAGTCCAGCCAGCGACGGTTGATGACCTGACCGGTGGACATGCTGCGGAACAGCCGGTGCTCAAGGAACAACTCCGCCGCGCGGTCGGCCGCGTCCCTGGCTGCCTGGTCCCCGGTCGCGCGCCAGTACTCGTGCAGCCCCCAGGCTGTACCGAGCGTTTCATGGAACGAGGAACGCCGCCCGCTGGCAGCCTTGTCGCAGTTCCAGCCCCCGTCCGGCCATTGCCAGCCGATCAGCGCAACCACGACCGCTCGCACACGCGGGTCAGCACCGAGGCCCAGTCGGCACCAGACCGCAAGGGCATTGCCTTCGACCGAGGCGCAACGGCGGGCAAGCCCGTTGACGACGGCGACGCGCATCCGCGCTGGATCAAGGTGGCCGAGCACGGTCTTGGCGGCGGCGACGGCACGCGGCTCGTGTGCCGGAATCTCCAGTTCCGTGAGCGAGATCAGCCGCCAGTGCGCGCCGGTCCACTTGCGGTAGTAATGGACGCCGAAACTGCCGTCCGGCTGCTGGCCGGACAGCAGTGCTGTCACCTTCGGCCCGGCCAGCACATGGCGTTGATCGCCGGGGTCGGGCTCGCCGAGTAGGTCGCGCCGGGTCATCAGCCGCACCGCAGGCTCGGTGGAAGCCAGCAGCCAGCTGATGGCGGCATCGGTCCGCTCGTCCATGGTCCTATCCTGCACCGATCTGAGCGCCCAACGGGGTGCGCCGACGGCATATTCGCGGGGGCCGGTGTGTTCAGATGCAATGCTGGCGGCGTCCGCCGCAGGCACCTTCAACCGTGAGGACCATGTACCGTGACCGTGCGCGAGATCCCGGTTAACACGCTCGCTGGCGAGCCGTCGTCACTGAGAGAGCTGGACGGCAAGACGCTGCTCGTCGTCAACGTCGCTTCTAAGTGCGGGCTTACCCCGCAGTACACCGGCCTTGAGGAACTGCACGAGAGGTTCGCCGACCGCGGCTTCTCCGTGGTCGGCTTCCCGTGCAACCAGTTCGGCGGGCAGGAGCCTGGCAGCGCCGAAGAGATCGCCGAGTTCTGCTCGGCCACCTACGGAGTGACCTTCCCGATGTTCGAGAAGATCGAAGTCAACGGGCCCGGACGGCACCCGATCTATGACGAGCTCACCGCCGTACCGGACGCCGACGGCCAGGCGGGCGACATCCAGTGGAATTTCGAGAAGTTTCTCGTCGGTCCTGACGGTGCCGTGCTGGCCAGGTTCCGCCCGATGACCGCGCCGGACGCTCCCGAGCTCGTCTCTGCTATCGAAGCGAATCTGCTGGCCTAACGGCCGAAACAGGCTCCGGCCGCGCTCCGTTTGGCAGACTGGAGCCGTGGCTGTTGATCTGGACGGTCTCGTCGCGCTGATGCCGTTCGCTGCTGGCCTGGGGCTCAGGCTCGAGGAAGCAAGCGCCGACCGCGTTGTCGCCATCCTGCCGTGGTCGCCGAACCTGTGCACCACGGGCGGCATCCTGCATGGCGGCGCGCTGATGTCGCTCGCCGATACGGCGGGCGCGCTCGTGGCCTTTCTCGGCCTCGCCGACGGCCAGTCGACCGCGACAGTCAGCTCGAGCACGCAGCTGTTCCGCCCGGTGAGCGCCGGCTCAGTACGGGCGGTTGCGCTGCCGCTGCACCGTGGCCGCACGACGGTCACGGCCCAGGCGAGCATGTACGACTCCGCGGACCGGCTCGTCGCGCAGACGACGCAGACCCAGGTAATTCGCGCAGTCGCAAACTGACCGCGCCTTTCCCCCGGCTAGCCCTTGTCGCCCAATGAGACGACCACGCCTACATCGCCGTAGGGGAAAGTGCCCTTGCCGATGTGTCCGAGCGTGTTAAAGACCCTGGCCATCTGGACCATGAATCCGTACTTGGCCCGCACCTTGTTCTGAATCGCGTCGAAGTCGGGGCCCGATGTGGTCAGCTGCACGGTGCCATCGACGGGTGCCGTCCCGTCTTTGATCCGGCCGCGCGAATCCGACGGCTGGATAGTGATCCTCGGGTTATTCCGCAGGCGCTTGTACTTCCCCGATCGCGACGAAGTCCAGAAACCGACGCGGTCACCATCGAGCGGCACGATCCAGGTCGGGCTGGCGACTGGCGTGCCCGACTTTCGGTACGTGGTCGAAGAGATGTACTTCTCATCGCTGATACCCATGGCCTGATCGTAGGACGCCCGCTCAAGCACGGTGCGCAATCGGGTGACTGCGCGCGCACTAGCGACTGTTCTGCGGTAAATGCCGGTCACTGGCCCAGTTGGAAGGTCCTTGCGAGCGCGGCCGGCGGCTGCCCCGCGAGCCGGGTCGTCTCCCTGGTCAAGTGGGCCTGATCGGCGTAGCCGAGCCGGAACGCCAGGCCAGCCAGGTCAGCTGCCGGCGTTGCGTCAGTCAGGTAGTCGACTACCCGCCGGAACCGCAGCACGCGCTGCATGGTCTTCGGCCCATACCCGACCGACTCATCAAAGCGTCGGCGCAACTGCCGCTCGCTTACGGCGAGCGTTGCACCGAGACCGGTGACGCTGGTGCGACCCGCCGCCAGCAACTGGGTTGCGCGCAGCACAAGCGGGTCCGGCGGGGAGGACATGACGAGCCCCGCTGACAACTCCGTTACCTTCCTCAGTGCCTGGTCCGGGGCCAGGACGGGCGGCAGCTGCCCGGCCAGCCGGGGCAGGCAGGCCGCGAGGTCGACGCGCTGATCGCGGATCTCAGCAAGCGGCAGGCCAAGCGCAGGGCCGCCGGCGCCGGGCCAGAACCGGGCGCCGATCAGGATCGTGCCGGGCGGCATTTCGGCGGGTGCAGGGCCGGTGTCGGGGCCTGCCAGGAACGCGCCGTGACCGCGCTGCCAGATGAGGTCCGTGCAGCCATCGGGCAACACGACCGTCAGCGATGGTCCGTCCGGTGCGGTGACGCCGACCCATAGGCACGCGAGCGCATCGCGGAGCGGGACATGCGGAAGCCACTCGCGGTATCCGGCAGCCCAAAGCTGCCCGGCGGCCCAGCTCACGTCACAAGGCTAAGATCTGGCACTGACAGTTCCGGCCCGCTGGCCGCCTGGCCGGGTGCGGGCGATGGCCGATTTCTTCAAGACGAGCCGGTATCCGTCCTGGTGAGATCGGCTCATGAACACACCTGATCTGAATTCAGCGGAACGTTTCCTGGCTGGCTCAAGCCGGGTACTCGAGAAGCGGCGGTTCGACCGCCTGTTCGGCCACGGCGAGGCCGGGCCGGTCGGGCACGCGGTGGCCGCCTACCGGAATCCGGACGGTGGCTTCGGGCACGGACTGGAGCCCGACTGCCGGTGCCCGGCCAGTCAGCCAGCCGCGACCGAGCAAGCCGTCCGCATCCTTGATGAGGCGGATGCCTGGGACGCCGACCTGATCGCGGGCGCGTGCGACTGGCTGCAGGGCAACGGCGCTGCGGGCGGCGGAGCCACCTTCGTCGAGCCGACGGCGTGGGGCTGGCCGCACGCGCCCTGGTGGGTGCCAGAAGAGGGCAGGCCAGCGTCACTTGTCGCGACCGGCCTGATAGCCGGCACGCTGCACAAGCGCGGCGTCGAGCATCCGTGGCTTGCGCAGGCGACCGAGGTCATGTGGTCGCGGATCGACGAGCTGTCTGGGCCGAGTGCCTACGAGATGCTCGGTGTCTGCAAGTTCCTCGACTACGTGCCTGATCGCGAGCGCGCCCAGCGTGCCTTGGGCCACGTGGGTCCGCTTCTCCTTGACGGCAATCTGGTGGCGCTCGACCCCGACGAGCCCGGCGAGGTGCACAGCCCGCTGGAGTTCGCGCCGGGCCCGCAATCACTGGCACGCCAGTTGTTCGACGACAAGACGATCACTGCGCACCTCGACCATCTGGCGGCCGGCCAGCGCGAGGACGGCGGCTGGACGTTCAATTGGCTCGAGTGGTCGCCCGCGGCCGCGGCGGACTGGCGAGGCGTGATGACGGTGGAAGCGCTGTCGGTGCTGCGCCGGAACGGGCGCCTCTGACAAGCACCGAAAGGTCGCCGCGTCTGACAAGCGAGCGGACGCTAGTTACAAGGACTGTCAGGCAAGTGAACGGGGTCCGCGCTTGGTCATCTGGTCGGCGATGATCGAGCGCTGGACCTCGCTCGTGCCCTCCCAGATTCGCTCCACCCGAAGCTCCCGGAAGAACCGCTCGGCGACGTTCTCGCGCATGTAACCGCGGCCGCCGAAGACTTGGACCGCGCGGTCGGCGACCCGGCCGGCCATCTCCGACGCATAGAGCTTGGCCATCGAGCACTGTGCGTGCTGGACCTTGACGTCGGCACCGCGGTCAATGCCGCGGGCGGTCTCGTAGACCAGCGCCCTGGCGGCAAACAGTTCGGTCAGGCTGTCGGCCAGCATGGCCTGGATGGCCCCGAGGCGTGCGATCGGTTGGCCCTGGACCTCGCGGTCCTTCGCGAACGCGGTCATCTCCTCGACCAGCCGCTGCGCGCCCCCGAGGCAGCGGGCGGCCACCATCATCCGCTCGAACCTGAACCACTCGTAGGCGAAGCCCATCCCGTCACCCTCGGCGCCGACCAGGTGGCTGGCTGGCACGCGCACGTCGGTGAACCTGACGATTGGGTGGTGGTGGCCGATGGTGTGGCTGTAGGCCGGGGTGCGAACTACCGTCACGCCAGGGCTCGGCAGGTCGACCATGAACATGGCGTGCTCGCCGTCATGCTGCCCGCCTACCAATTTGCCCTGGAAGAACGCGTAGTCGGCGGAGTTGTAGGACGTGACGTGCCATTTCTCACCATTGAGGAGGTAGTAGTCGTCGGCCCTTCTGGCCGTGGCCGCGATGGCGTCAACGTCGGAGCCGGCGCCCTCCTCGGTAATGGCGTAGCACTCCTCGCGGTCGCCCCTGACTGTCGGCAGCACGAACTTTTCCAGCTGGTAGGGCGTGGCAACTGGGGGCAGCCACGACGGGGGAGTGGCCGCCACCCACGCCAGCGCGTTGGTTACCCGGCCGGCCTGCTCTTGCACGAGAACTTGCTGCAGGGAGGTGCAGCCGCCGCCACCCAGTTCCGTGGGCATGTTCGTGGCGACCAGACCGAGTGCCTTGGCTCTGGCCTTGTGCGCCGCGACGATGTCCTTGTCCAGGTCGCCCCCGTTGAGCTCTGCCTCAACCTCCAGCGGGATGAGCTCGTCAGCGAAAGTGCGGGCACGGTCCTGGATCTGCAAGTCCTCGTCTGACAAGCCGTACATCTCGCCCCTTCGCTAGGCCTTGCCTTAGCCGTCAATCTAGGCTGACTGACTGTTCAGTCTAAGGCCAGGCGGGGTCGTTGCCAATGGGCGTTCATGATCCGGGAGACTTTGCGCCCGCAGCGGAAGCAAAGTCTCCCGGATCATGAATTAGAGCGCGTAGTCGCGCCAGTACCGCGCCGTACCGGATGAACTTCCGCACCGCCGGCGTGTCTCAGTTTGTCAGCTCAGGCGGGGGGGTACCTGCCGGGCAGATCTACAGCGCCGTCGCGCCGGCCGAGGCCCGGCCCGGCTAGCCCAATTGCGCGAACGGAGCATGTAGGACATCGGGGGAGGGAAATCGCTGATGCGCTCCATGAAATCCGTCATGGCGATCGCCGCGGTAGCGACCATGCTCATGATGATGGGCGTTATGCGCCGGCGCATGATGAGCGAGCCGGAAGTCCAACGGCGCGGCTTCAGAGGGGCTCGCCACAGCTAAGCATCTGCTGGCAGACTCGCATACATGCGGGTAACGGGTGGTGGTCGCGAGGACGCGGCCACCACCCCGTGCATTCCTGTGCCAGCGTTCCGTCACCCGGTCCGCCCACCCAGGCGGCAGCCCGTCGCCAGCGCAGCCGCCGGTTGGCTGGGCCAATCGCTTGACTGAACATTCAGTCCATGCCAGTATCAGCCGTTGGCGGTTAAGAGGGACCGGTGCAGATGCACGAGAACCAGACCGCCGACGCGGTAGTCGTCGGCGGCGGAACGGTCGGCGCCTGGTGCGCCTATTTCCTGCGCCGAAGCGGCGTTGGCCGGGTTGTGCTGCTGGAAAAGCGCACTCTCGGACAGGGCGCTAGCAGCCGGGCAGCCGGCATCGTGCGCACCCAGGGCGGCACGCCATGGGCGGTTCAGCTCGGCGAGTGGTCCCGCAAGTTCTATCTGAGCCAGCAGGACCAGCTCGGCATCGACTCCGGCTTCACCCCGCAGGGTTACCTACTACCATGCTTCACCGCGGCCGACGTCGCGGCCGCCCGCGAGCGGCTGGCCATGCAGGTCGCGCTCGGGCTCTCCGTGCGCTGGCTTGAGCCCGGCCAGGTGGACGCGCTCAATCCGACCCTGGCACCCGGCCTGACGCTGGGCGGAACCTACTGCGCCGATGACGGATACTTGCACCCGCCGCGCAACGTAGTCGCGTACGCGGTCGCGCTGAAGGTCAGCGGAGTGCAGTTGCGCGAAGGGGTCAGGTTCACCGGCCTGACGCTTGACGGCGATCGCATCACCGGCGTCAATACCTCTGCAGGCCCGCTCGGCACGTCGCTGGTGGTGCTGACCGGAGGCCCCGAGCTGGCTCAGGTGGCCAGCCTGGCGGAGATCCAGGTGCCGGTTGGTTGTGTCCGGCATCAGGTCGCGGTCACGGAGCCGCACCGGGCCCTTGCCAGCGAGCGCGTGCCGATGGTCTTCGACCTGTCCGCCGGCCTGTACTGGCGCCCGGAGGAAGGCGGCCTGCTGTTCGGTATGAGCAACCCAGACGAGCCACCCGGCGAGGCCACGCAGGTGGACGAGCCGTACCTGGCGCTGATGCGGAAGCGCCTTGCTGAGCTGGTGCCGGTCACGGCCGGGCTCGGCTTGCGGCGAATCTGGGCCGCGACCATCGACTACACCCCCGACCACCTGCCCATCATCGGTCCAGCGATCGCCGGGGACCGGGTACTCCGCGGCGCGACCGTCGCGGCCGCGGGCGGCGCAGGGATGATGTGGGGCCCGGCGATAGCACGTGCCGCGGCCGATGTAGCGCTGACTGGCAAGTCCGACGTCGTGGACGTGACCGATCTCGGCCTGGATCGCTTCGACTCGGCGGGCAACAGCAAGCTCGGTACCGATCCGATCGCATTGCCGTTCCCCGAGCACGCGCCGCAGGCACCGGGGAAGCTCACGCTGTCCTAATCGGCAGGTAACGGGGCCTGGCCAGTTAACTCCCAATCCGAAAGGAACCACCGCCATCATGACCGACGTAACTCCCTACCTTGCCTCGGCCGCCACCGCTGAACTCGAGGACTGGGGTCCGCTGGAAGAGGCGACCGGCGAGCCCATGCAGACCTCCGGCCTCACCCTCTGGCAGGACGGTGACCAGGAGGTCGGGGTGTGGGAATGCACGCCAGGGCCGTCCTACTGGAAGCTCGAGACGCACGAGTTCGTGCACATCGTGGCCGGGCGGATGACGGTGACACCCGACGATGGCGAGCCGGTGGAGATCAGCAGTGGCGGGACCGCAGTCTTCCCGCTCGGCTGGGCCGGAACCTGGCAGATCCACGAGACGATCCGCAAGGTCTACGTGATCTTCTAGCGCAAGATGTGCGTTAGGTGTCGTAATAATAACAACACCTAACGCACATACTTTTCCGAGTCGGGCCGCGCAGGCTGCGTGTTACCGGGTCATCGTGGCGGCTATCCCGGTCACCGTCTGGGCGGCGGTTACGTTGATGACCGTCGCAGCCTGTCGCGAGCCGGCGTTCTGCCACCACTGGGTGCGGTAGCCGGTGGCGCCGCAGCCCGACGAGAACTCGACCTTGTAACGGCCGGGCAGCATGTCGAGGATCGTAAAGGCGCCGGACTTGCCGCTGACCGCGACGACTGGCACCGCGCCGGCCGCGAGCGGCATCGCGGTCACGCAGATGCCGCCGAGCGCTGCGCTCGATGGCCCGCGCACGGTCCCGGTGATGGTGCCGTCGGTCTGCAGTGCGGCGTTGATGCCCGACGTGGTGTTGCCGACAGTGATCGTGACCTTGGTCGCGGTCGCCTGGGTCGGCTGGCCGTTGTACCACTGCGGAGCCAGGCCAGTCGGGCCGAAGAAACACAACGGATCATTGAAGTACGCCTGGTAGTTGCCGGGCGCGAGGCCGGTGGCCAGATACGTGCCATTGGCTCCCGTGAAGCCGACGCCGCCCGAGTTGGCTGGATCGGCGCTGACGAACTCGACGCACACGTTAGCCGCCGGCGCGGCCGAGCCCGCCACGGTGACTGTGCCGCTGGCCGAACCGCCTGGGACAAGCCGCGCGTTCACCCCGCTGGTGGTGTGCGGCGCCGTGACCTTGATGTGCCTAGTCACGGTCACCAGGTTCACTGGGGAGTTGCACGGAGAGAAGCTGACCGTGTAGCTACCGGTGGCGACGGCGTGCATTGCGTATGTGCCGGTGTTGCCGGTCGTACCAAACCCGAACTGGCCGGTGTTTGGATTGTAGGCAGAGACGCAGATGTTCTTTAGCGGCTTGCCGGAGGAATCGACCACGCGACCGGTGACACTGCCGCCAAGCCGCATGATCGCGTCGATTCCGGCGGTCGTCGCGCCCGGCTGCACGGTGACCGGAGTAGCCGCAACCTGCGAGTCCTGACCGCGATACCACTGATCCGGGTACTGCTGGTTCACCGCGCATTGGCTAAATAGCACGTCGTAGCGGCCGGCTGCCAAGCCGGTCAGCTTATAAGCGCCGCGCGAGTCAGTGGTTGGCCCTGGCCCGCCAATGACAATAATTGCCGAAGCCCGGTCCCTGGTGTTGATGGCGCTGACGCACGCCCCGGCCAGCGGCTTCCCGGCCGGACCCCGGACTATGCCGGTTATTGAGCCGGCTGGCCGCACCACCGCACTAATCCCGGCCGTCTGCCCGACCGGAGCCGAGACGGCGTCGGCGGCGCCTGGGTCCGCGGCGTTCGGGAACCAGGTGTTTGCGTAGCGACTCGAGCCGCAACCGAAATCGAGAAGGTAGGGGCCAGGCGTCAGGCCGGCGAAGTGATAGGCCCCGTTGTAGGAGTAGGCAATTTGCTCAAAGCCGCCGAACAACTCGGCGTCCAGCGGGGTCGCGACGGTGACGCATATTCCCCATAGCTTGCGGCCGTGGCTGTCAGTGACACTGCCGCTGATAGCGGCGCCAGGCTGCATCTGCGCGTTGATGGTCAGCGGCTCCCCGCGCGTCAGCTTGATATTGGCAGCCAGGTCGGGATTCGACTGGTTGTCGTACCAATACGGTGCGTAGTTGCCTGAGTTGCCGCAGCCGCTTGAGAAGCCGAGCTGGTACGTCCCCGCAGCAAGCTCGTTGACGAAGTACGAGCCGTCGGCCAGCGTCCCGTTAGATGTATTGACATAGCCTGCGCTGCCGACATTGATGCACAGCCCCGCTATCGGGTGGCCATGCGCGTCGGTCACCACGCCGGAGATCTCCGCACCAGGCGCGAGCACCACGTTCACGCCGCCGGTTACCTTGCCCTGGATGGCATGTGCCTTCTTACTGGCGGGCACGTAGTTTCCGTTGTTGTTACAGCCAGGCGAGAACTGCACCTGGTACGTCCCGGTGCCGAGGCTAGTCAGCCGGTAGCGGCCAGATGAGTTGGTGGCAGTGAACGCGAAGGTGAAGCCGGTGTTGTCAGCTGCCTGCACGCAGATACCGGCCAGCAGGGTTCCCGAGCTGGTGCCGAGGCGGACCGCACCGGTGACGACGCCACCGGGAATTAGGACGGTCCTCAGGCCGGAGACGCGCTTGCCATAGGTGATCTTGATGGGTCTGAGCGCGGCGGGAGCGTAGTTCCCGTTGTTGCCGCAGCCGGTGGTGAAGTCCATCGTGTACTTACCGGGGAACAACGCGTGCACCGCATAGCTGCCGTTCCTGGAGGTCAGCAGGCCGATTCCGACGAAGCCGCCGGCCACCGTGCCATATGCGGTCACGCAGATCCCAGCGAGTTTCCGGCCCGACTTGGTCGTCACAGTGCCGGAGATCTGGCCGCCGAGCCGCAGCTTAGCGTCAATGCCCTTGGTGGACTTCCCGCTCGTCACCTTCACGACGTTGCCGATATTGCCGCCGATTCCGAACGGGGTGTCGTGGCCCTTGTACACCTGCTGCAGCCAGTTCTGGCTGCCGGAGCACAAGATGCCGGCAAAGGTAACGTAGTAACGCCCGGCCGGAACATGACGGACAACGTAGGACCCGTTCTTCCCGGTAATGGCGCCGTAGCCGGTACCGCCGTTGACGGGATCTACCGAGATGCACACGCCGCGGAGCTCCTTGCCGTGTCCGGTCACGACGCCGGAAATCTGGCCGGTCTTGGCAGTTGCCGCCGCGCTCAGGCCGCGGCCGCTCGCGTCCGCCAGGAACCGCTGCCAGGTCGCGGCACGCGACTTCATCCCAGCTGGGGTCGCTGGCAGCGTCATCACGGGAACGTGGCGCACTTGACCGGTGCCGACTAGGACGCGCGCGGCCGTTCGTTGCCAGCCCGCGCCACCGGACCAGATGGCGCGATAGAGGCCAGGCGAGGCGCAGTCCCGGTATTCGAGGGTGTAGCTGCCAGCGGCAAGACCGGAGATAGTGAACGTGCCATCTGGCGCGGCGGATGCCGTCACGCTGCCAGAGCGGCCCACGGCTGTCACGCAGGCACCGGCCGCCGGCAGGCCGTACGCGCCCACCACCGCCCCAGTGATCAGACCCGCATGCAGAGTCTGGCTGCGCTGTCCGAACCTGGCCCGCGCTCGCTGCTCCAGCATCGCCCGCGCGGTCGACTGCCACCCGGCGGGCCCGGCCGTGGTGGTCTCGGCGCGAGAAGGCGCCGTTGGCCGGGCCGCGGTTGCAGTTGCCACCGCGGGGATCGCCGCGAGCCCGGCTGCCATTGCTACCGCCGCCAGGGCGGCCAGCGCCCGGCCCTGGGCCAGACGCGCCCGGCTCGTCACAGTTGCCATCGAGGGACCCCGTTCCCTTACTGGGAGTAATCGCGCGCAGTTACAGCGCCGGGGGTGAGCATAAACCTCGAAGTAGCACTAACACTATCGAAAACTAGATACAGCTATATAAAAGCAAGCAGTCGGCCGGAGGTTCATTCTGTGATCGCAGTTAGCTGGCCTGGCGGATGTCCTCGGGCTCGGCCGCGCTGAGATCGGCCGCCGCGGCGCCACCGCTGAGCACGCGGAGCGCGTCCGGAGCCAGGTA
Organism: uncultured Actinomycetota bacterium; assembly: GCA_963804435.1. GTDB lineage: Bacteria > Actinomycetota > Actinomycetes > Streptosporangiales > Streptosporangiaceae > JAJYUU01. The sequence goes on from CAWDQI010000001.1 coordinate 164,754, forward strand.
CGCGTGCACGGGCGTGCCCTGAGTCAGGTGCTCCTGGCTACCGCCATCGTTGGGCAGCAGGGCCTGAATGTCCGGGCCGGCCGCGAGCCGGAGGAAGACCTGCGTCGCCGCGCCCAGGTAAACCAGGCGCTCGACCATGGCAGGTACCCGGTTCGGCCCCGCTGATCCGTACGCCTCGATAACGACCCGTTCCGGCCGGATCACCGCGTGCGCCTGGTCCGGGGCATCGTGGCCGCCGTGCTCGGCGGTGAGGACGGTCTCGCCGAGCTTGACCTGGGACTGCGAACCGGGGCCACGGGACACGACGTCTACCGGCATCAGGTTGGACGCGCCCAGGAAGTCGGCCACGTAGGTGTCGGCCGGCTGCTCGTAGACATCGGTCGGCGGGCCGATCTGGACGATCTTCCCGTCGCGCATCACGGCCAGCCGGTCCGACATTGTCAGCGCTTCCTCCTGGTCGTGCGTGACGTAGAGGAAAGTGATGCCAACTTCTTCTTGCAGTGCCTTCAGCTCCACCTTGAGTGACCGGCGGAGCTTAGCGTCCAGTGCGCCGAGCGGCTCGTCCAGCAGCAGCACCGCCGGCTGCAAGACCAGCGCCCTGGCCAGGGCCACCCGCTGCTGCTGGCCGCCGGACAACTGGCCAGGCCTGCGCTTCTCGAATGACCGCAGCTTCACCAACTCCAGAGCCATATACACGCGCTGTTCAAGCTCAGACTTCGGCAGCTTCTTGGTGCGCAGGCCGAAGGCAACGTTGTCGAAGACGGTCAGGAACGGAAACAGGGCGTAGCTCTGGAACACCGTGTTCACGTTGCGCCGGTGCGGCGGGACCGCCGATACGTCCTGGCCATCCAGCAGGATCCGGCCCGCGGTCGGCTGCTCAAATCCGGCGATCAGGCGCAGCGTCGTAGTCTTGCCGCAGCCAGACGGGCCAAGCAAGGAGAAGAACTCACCGCTGGCAATCTGCAGATCGATGTTGTCCACGGCGACCTCGTGGAACCGCTTGGTCAAGGCCACGAGCTCGATCCGGCCTCCGGGCATCCCGCTACCTACCCTTCTGCGGTGTCGCTCGGGTCTGTCGCCGATGCTGACCTGCCTCCCGGCCGCGGCCAGGCGTCCAAGAGAATCCCAGCTGATCAGCTATGAAGCGCATGCTGAGCTCATAGGCCGCCACCGAGTCAACGACGGGATCATTCAGTGCTATCTGAATGGTCAGGCCATCGAGCAAGGTGGACAGGTAGATGGCGAAGCTGGCCGCGTCGACCTCCGCCCGGAACTCGCCCGCCTGCTGGCCTTCCCGGACGAGCGCGGCGATGATCTCGCGCCAGCGCTCGTCGGACTTCTGCCGGACGCTGCCGACCTCGTCATTCCGCGCGGCCTGGGCCCAGAAGTCGAGCCACAGCTGCGAGGAGGGCTCTGGCTCCGGCTCGGCGTCCTCCAGACAGCTCATCGCGACGAACTCCTCGAGTCGCGCGGCAGCCGACGGGAGGCCCTGCATCCGCCGCTGGCCGACGGCGTACCAGGCGTCCTCGTAATACCTGATGGCCTCGGTCAGCAGCTGATCCTTGGTCTTGAAGTAGTAGATGACCAGGGCCGGGCTGACTCCGGCTCGCTCGGCCACATCGGCGATCCGAGTATCGGCGTAACCACGCGCGGAGATGACCTCAAGCGCAGCATGCAGCATCTGCTCGCGCCGTTGATCGGCGGTGCCTGGCGCCTCGGCGCCTTCGGCTGCGCTGATTGCCATCGAGGTAGTTCCTCTCATGACGGCAATAATTCCTGCTCTGCCGCCGTCTGTCTCCGTGTTGCCGTCCTTCTCAGATCTTGTATTCGGTTCTGTCCAGCCAGGTTGGCTGGGAACTTCCTCTTGCCTCCACGCTAGCAGGTTTCTAAACTGAACATTCAGTCAAACTTCTGCGGGCGTGTAATCGCAAACTTACGGAAGGCGGACCCATGGCCGCAACATACGACGCGATCGTAGTCGGCGGAGGCCACAACGGGCTGGTTGCCGCCGCGTACCTGGCAAGGTCCGGGGCCAAGACGGTCGTGCTGGAAGGCAGGCACAAGACGGGCGGCGCGGCAACGACCGAGTCTCCGTGGCCGGATGCGCCCGAGTTCCAGGTAACGAGGCTGTCCTATGTAATGAGCCTGCTGCCGCCCAGCATCATCTCCGACCTCGAGCTCAACCGGCACGGCTACAAGATCTTCCCGATGGGGCCGTATTACCAGGCGTTTCCCGAGGGCGGCTCGATCACCCTGTACGCCGACGACGCCAAGCGCAACCACGAATCGGTGTCGAAGTGGTCCAAGAAGGATGCGGACGCGATGCCGAAGTGGGACGCGTGGCTGGCCGGCCTGGCCGACGTGCTCGGTCCGCTGCTGCTGACCGTGCCGCCAGCGATCGGCTCGCGCAAGCCCCGTGACCTGGCCGCGACTCTCAAGCTGGCCTGGCGGCACCGCGGCCTCGATGTCCGGACGATCGCCGACGTTACCCGGCTGATGACCATGAGCATTGCGGACCTGCTCGACGACTGGTTCGAGTCGGCCCAGGTCAAGGGGGCGCTGGCGGTGAACGGCGTGATCGGTACCTGGGCGGGCCCACATGAGCCTGGCACCGCGTACGTGATGGCGCACCACTCTATCGGTGACATCGGTGATGGCCACCTGGGCAACTGGGGCTTCCAAGAGGGCGGTATGGGTGCGGTGGCCAGCGCCATCGAGTCGGCGGCGCGTGAGCACGGCGCCGAGGTGCGGCTGAACGCGCCGGTGGCTCGGGTGCTGGTCGACGGTGGCCGGGCGGTTGGCGTCGTGCTTGAGAACGGCGATGAGATCCGGTCCACGGTGGTCGTTTCCACCCTGCACCCGCGCACGGCATTCCTGGACCAGGTCGGGCCGGAGAACCTGCCCAGCGATTTCGTCACCGACATCCAGCGGTGGAAGACCCGCAGCGGCGTCGTGAAGATTAACCTGGCGCTGGCCGAACTGCCCGACTTCATCGCCGATCCCGGCACCTCGCGTCAGGAGCACCATTCCGGCTCGGTAGAGATGGCGCCTACCATGGAATACATCGAGCGCGCGTTCCAGGACGCCAGGGACGGCAAGCCCGCGGTCCGGCCGTTCAGCGACGGCGTCATCCCGACCACGTTCGACAAGACGCTCAGCCCCGAGGGCACCCACATCATGTCGCTGTTCACCCAATGGGTGCCCAGCGACTGGGCGGAGGAGCCGCACACCGCGGAGCTCGCGGCGTACGCCGACCGCATGATCGACTGCTACGACGAGCTGGCGCCGAACTTCAAGGCCTCGATCCTGCACCGGGACATCGTCGGGCCGTACGAGATGGAGCACGAGTACGGCCTCGTCGGTGGCAATATCTTCCACGGTGAGCTGTCGCTCGAGCAGCTGTTCCATATGCGCCCTGCGCCGGGCTACGCCGATTACCGGACCCCGGTCGACGGCCTGTACTACGGCAGCTCCGCCACGCACGCGGGTGGCGGAGTCTGCGGCATCCCCGGCATGCAGGCGGCCAAGGCGGCCATCTCCGACCGTAAGGCGACGGTTCGGCGCAAGGCCTCCCGGCGGCCATGACGGAGCTGCCGCACGCGCCTTTCGCGGACTTGGCTGTCGCAGGTGAGCCAGAGGTCTCCATCAGACAGACCGAATCGGTGAAAGGTGAGCCCGTTGCCGATCGGGGCGATGCGGTCCGCGCGATGCTGGAGGCACGCACCGTCGCGCTGGTCGGTGCGTCACCGCGGGAAGGCACCTTCGGTCGCCGCATGCTTGACGAGGTGCGCAAGAGCCCGGCGGGGCCGCGGACTTACCCAGTCAACCCCAGGTATGCCGAGTTGGACGGCGGGCTCTGCTATCCGACACTCGCCGATCTGCCGGAAGCGCCAGAACTGACCCTGCTAGCCGTGCCGGATGCTGCACTGGAGCAGCAACTCGCGCTCGCCGCGGCGGTGGGGAGCCGGGGCGCGGTGATTTTCGGGAACGCTCACGACGAGCCAGCTGCCGTCGGCTGCGGCCCTGGCCTGCGGCAGCGGCTTGCCGCTATTGCTGACGCGGCGAGCATCGCCCTCTGCGGGGCCGGCTGCATGGGGTTCGTCAACGTCTCCCAGGGGCTGCGCGCGATGGGGTACACCGAACCCGATCCGCTGCCGGCTGGCCCGGTCGCGCTGGTCACCCACTCGGGCTCGATGTTCTCCGCGATGCTGCGCGCGCGCCGCGGCTTCGGCTTCACGCTGGCGGTTTCCTCCGGGCAGGAACTCGTCACCGCAGCGCCGGCTTACCTGGAGTACGCGCTGACCCTGCCGGGCACCCGGCTGCTCGCGCTCGTGCTGGAGGCGATCAGGGACGGCGGCGCGCTGCGGCAGGTGCTAGGGACCGCGGCAGCCAGGGACGTCCCGGTTGTGTTGCTGACCGCCGGCAGCTCAGCGGCCGGCCGCCAGATGGTGACAGCGCACTCCGGCGCACTGGCCGGCACAGACGGCGGCTGGGAGGCGCTCGCCAGAGCCTACGGCCTGCACCGGGTCAGCGATCTGGCCGAGTTCACCGACACGGTCGAGCTATTCGCGATGGGCCGCCGGGTGCGGCGTGGAATCACGCGCCGTCACGCCGCGGACCGCGGTGGGCAAACCGGTTTGGCGACCGTGCACGACTCGGGGCTGGAACGCGCCCACGTGGCCGACCTGGCCGAGTTGCTCGGGGTCCCGTTCGCCTCGATCGGTCCGGGCACGGTCGCGCGACTGACCGAGCTGCTCGATCCCGGCCTCGTGCCGGCCAACCCGCTGGACGTGTGGGGCACCGGCGCTGCCACTCGCGACCTGTTCACCGGGTCACTGACGGCGCTGGCGGACGATCCGGCCGTCGACGCAGTCGCGCTAGCGGTCGACCTCGTGCCCGAGCTCGACCTCGATGAGGCCTACCCGCTGGCCCTGCTGGAAACGGCCGAGCGCACCAGCAAGCCGCTGGCCGTGCTCAGTAACCTGGCGCGCGCGATCGACCCGGATGTGGCCGGGCAGCTGCGCGCGCAGGGCGTCGCGGTGCTGGAGGGCACTCGCTCTGGCTTGCTGGCATTGCGGCACCTGCTCGACCACGGGCACCGCACCGTCGACGGGGCCGCTGAGCCGCCAGCCGACCCCGGCCGCCGCGCCCGCGGAGCTGCGCTGCTGGCGTCAGGTCAGGCGAGCGGCGCGGCGCTGCTGAGCTTGCTGGCCGACTACGGAATCGGAGTAACGCACTCAGTGCCTGCCACCGATGCCGCCGGAGCGCTCGCCGCGGCCGGCCAGATCGGGTATCCGGTCGTGCTCAAGACCGACGAACCGCGGTTCCAGCACAAGTCTGATGTCGGCGGCGTGCTGCTAGGTATCGACGATGCGGGGAAGCTGGCGGCCGGCTACGCGGACCTGGCCAATCGGCTCGGCCCCCGCGTGCTGGTCTCGCAGACCGCGCCGCCAGGTGTCGAGCTGGCGCTCGGCATCGTGACCGATCCGGAGCTTGGCCCGCTGCTGGTTGTGGGCGCCGGGGGGGTACTCGTCGAGCTGCTGGCAGACAGGGCAGTCGCACTGCCGCCGGTGAGCACGGTACTCGCCCGCGAGCTTCTAGACGGCCTGCGGATAAGCAGGCTGCTGGCCGGCGTCCGCGGCGGACCGGCGGCCGACCTGGATGCGATAGCGACTGCCATTGCCGGACTGTCGGACCTGGCAATTGAACTCGGCAGCGAGCTGTCCGCGCTGGACGTGAACCCGCTTATCTGCGGGCCTGCGCGCGATAGCAGTGGACGGGCTCGTAATCGCGCGCTCGCCAGTGTAGGGCCGGGCCTTAGCCCAGCTCATCCTTCTTAGGTGCCTGCGTCGCGTCCGCCGAGCACGTCTTGGTCGTCTTCCAGGTCGGCTCCGCCGAGCACGTCTTCGTCGTCATCGTCGAGGTCGGGACCGCCGAGTTCGTCTTCGTCATCGTCGAGGTCGGCTCTGCCGAGCACGTCTTCGTCGTCATCGTCGAGGTCGGGACCGCCGAGTTCATCTTCATAACCGGCCGGATCCATTCCGCCGAGCGAGTCCCTCGCGCCACCAGCCGGGTCCGGCCCGTTCATCTGACCTGCCATGATGCTCCCCCTCGCACCGGCCGGGCTGAGCGTGACAACACGCAGCGCGGTTGCCGGCCGGCCTTTGCAGAAGTCCCTTCCCGAGGCGGCGGCGCCCAACCGGGCAGGCGTGCGGGTCCCGCCGTCAGCCCCAGCTACGCCGCCCGGCCGGTCGGTTGCGCGGGGGCGTACGCGGCGAGCTTCGTCCGGAGCTTCTGCCGGCCCCGGTGCAGGCGTGACATCACGGTCCCGATCGGCACAGCCGTCATGTCGGCGATCTCCTTGTACGGGTAGCCCTCCACGTCGGCCAGGTACACCACGGTACGGAACACCTCCGGGAGTTCCCGCAGGGCAGTCAGCACTTCGGAGTCGGGCAGCCGCTCAAGCGCCTGTGTCTCCGCTGATTCGACTGCCTTTGCCTGCGGGCCCGCCTGCGTGGGGATGTCCTGCAGGTCGCCGTAGAGCGACTGACGCGGCTGTCGTGTTTGCTTCCGGTACGCGCTGTTCCTGGCGTTCGTCATGATCCGGTACAGCCACGCCTTCAGGTTCGTGCCGGGCTGGAACTGATGGAAGGCGCGGTAGGCCTTGGTAAAGGTCTCCTGCACCAGGTCCTCGGCGTCGGTCGGGTTGCCGGTCATGCGGAGCGCGGCGGGGTACAACTGGCGCATATAGGGAACGACGTCCCGCTCGAACCGAGCCTGCTGGTCGTCGGCCGGCTGGGGCTGTACCGCCTGTCCGGCATCTGCCTGCTCATTCATTGCCCGTTCGAAGAACGCCCGTTCGGCCTCGAACTGCGCTTGCTCGGCCACGATCCGCTCGAACTGCGCATGCTCGCCTGTGGCCGACTTGACGGATGTGAAAGTCATTGGTCTCCTTGGTAATTAACCCCAATCGCCGGATTTGCACGGCCTCGTGGGATGCGCTCTTTGATCGGGCGCCACCAGGCAAGCCGGGGCTGGCCCAATGCGGCTCGAAGCGTCCTGGCCGTCGGGCCGACGACGACGTGCTGGCCGCACGGGAACTGCTCTTGCGAGCCCTGGCTCTTGCCAGCCCGCTGGGTTGGGGCTTGGCCAGGCACTAGTCAGGCGGCTTACGTCCCAGACGGATGACCGGCATTGGTTGCGCCATATTGCGACTGTCGGCCGGGCACCGGAACGTGCTTCGCAAGTCCTGGGCGGTGGGTGGGCCGGCCAGCCTCCGTGCGTACCGTCCGGCGCGAAGGTCCGGCCCATCGTGGTTGAGTTAACCATGTTAAGCGGAGGCATATTCCGGGGGGTTAATAGCCGCCTTTAAGCTGATTTCTTAGTCTCCGGGCTGCGCCTTGCTCTTCGGGCCGGCCGAGGGCGGCACTCCCGGGCAGGCGATACCTCAGGCTCGCCCCATGGAGCAAGCTCGCCCGTACCTGCGGAGGACGACTTCGCCGGCTAGGTGAGCGCTGACCTGCGCGGCAATCAGTCGGCACCGGTGATGGCAGTGAGCGCCGCGCTGTTGCTGACCCGCTCGCCGCGGGTCATCCAGCGGTAGCCAAGATATCCGACGATTGCGATCACGAAGGACATGAGCAGCATAATCGTGCCAAGCGCGTTGAGCGCTGGCCCGCCGTTCCCGCCGCGCTGCTGTGAGTAAATGAGGACAGACATCGGCGTGTTGCTGGCATTGGAGTACAGCAGGTCGACGATCACGAAGTCATCGATCACGCTGGAGAAGACCAGAACCGCACTGGCGAAGATGGCTGGCGCGAGTAGCGGCATCATCACCCGCCGCATGATCTGCATCGGGGTGGCTCCGAGGTCGGCAGCAGCTTCCTCGTACTGCTTGCCAATCGTGACAAGCCGGGCCTGCACGATGATGGCTGGCCAGCTCACGTTCCAGGTAACCAGGCCAAGAGTCTGCGCAAACGTGCCCAGGTGCACGAACGTGAACAGGTACTGGAACACGAAGAACATCGCCACCCCGAAGATCAGCTCGGGGATGACGAATGACAGGATCATCACGAAGTTGAACGTCGAAGCGGTGTACCCGCGCCACCGGTTAATGCCCAGCGCGAAGGCCACGCCGAGCGGCACCGCAATCAAAGTGGTGTAGACGGATAGCCGCAATGTCTGAATGACGGCGGCGTGCAGCGCCGGGTCATGCAAGACCGAGTTGACCGGGTCGGCGAAATACCAGCGCCAGGAAAAGCCCTGCCACGCGCTCTGCGACTTGCCGTTGTTGAACGAGAACAGCACTGCCAGCGCGATCGGCACCAGTGACCAGATCAAGTACAGCCAGGTGAAACCTTCGAGGAACCAGGGGTGGCGCCATGGATTGCTTCGCGGGCGCATTCGGCTCAGCGCGCTGCGACCCGGGGTGTCCGAGCGCTCGATGGTCGGTGCTGTCGCGCTTGCGGTCACGCCGCCTCCCGCGACGAGCGGTTCGTCGCCACCACGTAGTAGACCATCGGAACGACCAAGACCAGCAGCAGCAGCAAGGAAAGGACCGCGCCCTCGCCCTGCAGGGCTTGAGTGCTGAGCTGGTCATCGATGGTGGTGCCCAGCATGGTGGTCCCCGCCGCGCCCGACAGCAACTGGTTAGTGAAGTAATCGCCTAGCATCGGCAGCGCGGTGATCAGCATCCCGGTCATGATCGGCTGCCGAGACAGCGGCAGCGTCACGCGTAGGAAGGTGCGCACCCGGCCCAGGCCCAAATCACGCCCGGCCTCGAGGAGCGCGCCGTCTATCCGGTCCAGCCCGGCGTACAGCACCAGGATCAAGTACGGGATGTAGCCGTAGACCAAGCCGAGTACCACCGTGGATGAGTACCCGCCCAGCCAGTCGACCGGATGCGAGACCAGATGCAAGAACGTCAGCGCCTTGTTGACGTAGCCGTCGGTCTGCAGCAGGTCGATCCAGGCCAGCATTCGCATCATGTAGCTGATCCAGAACGGCGCGATCAGCAGGACCAGGAAGAAAGCTTTGCGGCGGCCAGCGAACCGTGCCACGAAGTAGGCGGCCGGATACGCAATGAGCAGGGACAGCAGTGAGGCTATGGCCACATAAACAATGGTCCTGATGATGATGGGGCCAACGAATGCCGAACTTCCCGCGATATCGTGCCACGTCGCTGAGAAGTTAGCCGAACTCCACTGGGCGGGGTTCCAGACCGCCACCGGATACCCGAAGACCTGATTCACGCGCCCGGCTGCGATCGCGACGATCGCGTAAAACGGCACGATGAACAGCAGCGCCAGCCAGATAATGCCCGGCAGCGCCAGCGCGGCCCAGAACAGCCGGTGTGGCTCCCGCGGTTGCCGACGCGGGGGCGTTCCCCTCTGTGCGGACACGCCCAGCGGCCTATGCGCTCTTTGCCTGGAGCCAGGCCTGCTCCCACTGCGCGTTTGCCGCCACGGGAAGCTGCAGCTCCATGACACCGCGCCGGAAGAACGACGGAAGGACGGCCGTGGACATCAGGCTCGGCGGCAGCAGCTTCTCCTTCACCAGACGCTGCGGCGTGACCTCAGTGAGCGGCTGCATATATCCGTTGAAGCTGATGTTGGTCAGCACGTTCCGCAGGTCGAGCATGTAATTCTGGAACAGGTGGGCGAGCACCGGGTTAGGTGCGTTGCTGAGCACGGTGATCAGGTCATTGCCGACCGGGCCCTTGCCGTCGGGCGGGAACCAGTACCCGACCACTTCGACCGGGGTTCCTTTGGGCATATACGACGGCGCGGTGGCGATGTCACCTGACCAGGCATGATGGATCCAGATCTGGCCGCTGGGGATCTCGGTGTAGTCGTTGTTGTCGATGTGCATGTTCGTCAGGTGCGCGAGGTCCTGCAGCTGCTTTCCCGCGGCCGCTATCTGCGCTGAGCTGGTTGTGTTCAGGTCGTAGATGCCGTTTTTCATCAGCCCGAGGCTGATGCTCTCCCTGGCATCGTCGAGTACCGCGACCTTGCCCTTGTATTTGGACTGCCATGGCATCGCCCACGGGTTGGCCATCGTGTAGGGGTTCTCCGGAACGTGGTCCTTCCGCCAGGCGATGCCTGTCGTGTAGATCGTGTAGGGCACGGTGTACTGCCACTTGCGGTCGTAGAACGGATCCTGGAAGTCCGGCCACGCCTGAGTGATGTTCGGGATGTAGCTGTGGTTGAGCGGTTGGATCATCTTCCCTTCCACCAGCTCGCCCATGACGTCGATGGTGGGGAAGAAGATGTCGAAGCTCAGCTGCCCGGTGCGCAGCTTGGCCATCGCGTCGTCCATGTTCTCGAACGTGGTCAGCTCGACCTTGCAGTTGTACTTCTTACCGAAGTCCTTCAGGCACTGCGGGTTAATGTAGGCAACCCAGTTGAAGATGCGCAGCGTCGCATTCTGCTCCGGCGCAAGCCCGTTCTTGATTGGCTCGTTGCCCTTGAGTATCGGCCAGGTGACCGGTCTATTGGGCCTCGGCAGCGGGATCCCATTGCTGATCAGCGCTCCGGGGCCAGCTGTGGTCGAGCCGCACGCCTCGAGAACTGAGCCGATGCTGCCTGCTGCACCAAGCGCCAGGCCTGCGGTGGCACCTTGACGGAGGAACCCACGGCGCGACAGCCCAAGGCGTCGCGGACTTCCGTCCGCCTGCCAGCCTTCTCTCGGATGCATACCGCACCACCCCTTCGCCTCATGGCGTTGTCGCTCTCTGGGAACATGGATCGGGACATGTCCACCGCGGCAGCGGTCTACTGACTGAACGATCCGTCAACTAGACCTACTACTGCCGGATAGCGAAAACAAGCCCCAGCGTGTTACAGAACAGTGCTTGCATTGCGATATCGCCTCGGGCCGGCGACGCCACGATATCGGCTCGCAAGGCCGTTGATCTTGGAGATGGCGGTTACTTGGCATGGCTTCTGCCCCTTTGATTGCGGGTCAGCTATGGCCGGATAGCCGCGGCGAAGACAGCGAAGTTGCTGAGGAACCGATCGATGTCGGCTTCGTCGTGCTGAACCGATATCAGCCACTGCTCGATCTTCCCCCACGGCGGCAGGAAGACGCCGCCGTTGTGCTGGAACAGCCAGTGCGCGTAGCTCAGCGAATCTCGGACCGACAGGAAGTCGCGGAAGTCGCGCACCGGCTTGGCCGAGAACACGACGCAGCCCTTCGCCCCGACAGCGACTACCTGGGCATCGAGGTTGTTGCGGGCGATCTCTTGTTCCAGTCCCTCGACTGCGCGGAGCCGGAGCTTGTCCAGGCGCTCGTAGGCCTGCGGTGTCGCGACCTCAGTCAGCATCGCCCGGCAGGCAGCCATCGCCAGCGGGTTGCCGTTGAAGGTGCCTACCATCTCGTAGTGGCCGTTCGCCACGTGGCCCATTACCTCGGCTGTGCCTCCGATGGCGGCCACAGCGACGCCGCCGCCGATGGCCTTCGCCAGGCAGACGATATCCGGCGTGACGCCGGATAGACGGGTCACGCCTCCCGGGCCGGCCGTCAGCCCGGTCTTGACCTCGTCGAAAGCCAGCAGCGCGTCATGGGCGTGCAGCAGTTCCTTCAGGCCGGCCAGGTAGCCAGGCTCCGGCCGGATGATGCCGGCGTTCATCATGATCGGCTCGAGGATCATGCCGGCCACCTGGCCCGGGTGCCCGGCCAGCGTCCGCTCGACCGCGGACAGGTCGTTGAATCCGACTATCAGGGTCAGGTTGGTGATCGCCTGCGGGATGCCGGCGCTTGACGGGACGCCGTGGGGCTTGTCGGCGGGGCCTCTGTCGTCGTCATCCCCGTCCGGGCAGACTGAGACCTGCACTGAGTCGTGATGCCCGTGGTAACCGCCCTCGACCTTGATGATCAGATCGCGGCCGGTGATCGCGCGCATCAGGTGCACCGCGTCCATAGTGGCCTCGGTGCCGGAGTTGGCGAACCGCCATTGCGGCAGGCCGAACCTGGCTGACAGCTCGGTAGCGGCCGCGATGGCAGCTTCGGTCGGCTGGGCGAAATGGGTGCCGCGTTCAACCTGGGCCTTAACAGCCGTCACGATCGCCGGGTGACCGTGACCTGCCAGCGAGGCGCCGTAGCCACCGTGCAGGTCGACGTACTGGTTGCCGTCGACGTCGTACAGCTTCGAGCCACTGCCGTGGCTGAGCCAGACCGGCTGGGGCCGCGAGATCTGCCAGCTGGAAACCACTCCGCCGGCGAGCGAGTGTTTCGCCAGCGCGGCCAGCCTGGCTGACTCGGGCTGCCGGCGAACGAAGATCTCTTCCTGCGCCTGGATGATGTCCGCGAGCGACGGCCGGGAAGGCTCGGCGGTCGCCGGGGCGGCTGGGACCTGGTCGACCGGTGGCCGAAGAGCGGTGGTCCTCATGGTGGTATCTGCTGGATCAGCTGCCTGGCCCGGGTCCGCGGGCGATCGATCTGAGCTGGCCGGTGTGGTGGCCATGAGTATCGCGCTCCCAACGCGGTTGACTGAATGTTCAGTCTAAGGTGCCGGTCGCCGGCCTGACAAGAAGCTTTGATTGGGTGTTCAGCGACCGCGAACCGATGCCGCTGTCGTCACGGCAGTCGCCGTGATCGGGGGCTGTATCTACCATGAGCCAATGAGCGGAGAGCGCGAGCTGGACGTGGTGGTGTTCGGCGCTACCGGTTTCGTCGGGCGGTTGGTGGCCGGCTATCTCGCCGATCACGCGCCCGACGGAGTGCGCATCGGGCTCGCGGGCAGGTCCGCGGAACGGCTCGCCGGACTTCGCTCGCGGCTTGGCGCGGCCGCGTCGGGGTGGCCGTTGCTGGTGGCCGACTCGGCGGATCAGGAGTCGCTGGCGGCGCTGGCGCGCGCCGCGCGGGTAGTGGCGACGACGGTGGGGCCCTACCGTCGTCATGGGCGTGCGCTCGTCGAGGCGTGCGTCACCGCGGGCACCGCCTACGCGGACCTGTCCGGTGAGATGTTGTTCCTGCGTGACAGTATCGACCGCTACCACCAGCTGGCGGCAAGCACTGGCGTGCGCATCGTGCACTGCTGCGGGTTCGACTGCGTCCCGTCCGACCTTGGCGTGCTGCTGCTGCATCGCGCCGCGCGCGCCGATGATGCGGGCGATCTGGAGGATACGACGCTGGTAGTGACCGCGCTGAGGGGCGGAGTCAGCGGCGGAACGCTGGCGTCGGGGACGGGGCAGTGGGATGAGGTGCGGGCCAGTGCCGGGCGCCGCAGGCTGGTCGAGGACCCGTATGCGCTCAGCCCTGACCGCGGGGCCGAGCCTGACCTCGGCAACCAGCGAGACCCGCAGTGGGCCAGCTATGACCCGGATCTGGGTTTGTGGGTCGGCCCATTCCTCATGGCCGGCCTCAACACCCGCGTGGTGCGCCGCAGCAACGCCCTGGCGGGCTGGGCGTACGGCCGCCGGTTCCGCTACCGCGAGGTCACCGGGTTCGGCGCTGGCCCGACCGCGCCAGCCCTGGCCGCCGCGGCCGCTGCCGCGCAGAAGGCGCTGGCGGCGGGGCTCGCGTTCGGGCCATCCAGGGCGCTGTTGAGCCCGTTCTTGCCGTCGCCGGGCGAGGGCCCGAGCGAGAAGACCCGCCGCCAGGGCTACTTTCGCATTCAGATCCACACCCGGACCTCGACTGGCGTGCGGTACGTCAGCCACGTCGAAGCGCGCGGTGACCCCGGCTACGCGGCCACCGCGGTCATGCTCGGGGAAAGCGCCCTCTGTCTCGCCCTGGATAATGACCGGCTGCCCGACCGCGCTGGCGTCCTTACTCCCGCCACGGCCATGGGCGCTGCGCTTGCCGGCCGGCTCAGATCGGCCGGGCACACCCTGGCCGCGCGCCGGATCACTCAGTAACCAGATGCGCGGACAGGAAACCGCATCCAGCTCGCCGCGTTCCCGCTAAAGCTGAGCGTCGACCTTCGAGGATTCCGCTGGAGGATCCGGTTTTCGGTTTCTCTCGGTTCGTCCGACCTCTGGCCCGTTCCTCGTTTCGGCCGTATGTTGGACCCCTAAGATTTAGAACCTGTTCTAGTGCTACGACCCGATCGCAGATGTCCGAGGAGGATCCGAGGGTGTTTGGGACAAGACTGGTTGACCTGCGCCGGGCCGCGTTGCCGGTTGCTACGGCGGCCGTGATGCTCACTGCGGTGGCTTGCTCGCACTCGTCAACCTCGGCACCGCCGACGACCGGTAGCTCGCCGACGTCGTCCGGTGGCTCGCCGGGCACGTCAAGCCTCGCGACCAACGGTGTCTGGCCGGGAGTCGGCAAGATCTGCGAACCCGGGCCCGGCGGTGCCTCGTCCGTGCGCGGAGTCGGGGCGAAGACCATCCACATCGCCGTCTTCAACGACGCGGCCAACACCATCCAGCCTGGACTCGAGGTCGAGTTCGTTCAGCAGGCCAAGGCCTTCGCGGCCTGGTGCAACGCATCAGGCGGCATCAACGGCCGCTCCATCGTTATCGACGACCGCGACGCAGCCCTGTTCAACGCCGCGCAGGTCACCCAGCAGGCCTGTCAGAGCGATTTCATGGCGGTCGGCGGCGGCATGGCGCTCGACGCGCCCGCGGTTCCCGTGCGGGAGAAATGCGGACTAGGCCAGATCACGGGCTACACCGTGTCCGATGCCTCCATCTCCGGCTCCCTTCAGGTCAACCCGACCAACAGCAGCAACAAGATCGTCGCGGCCGGATGGTTCGGGGCGCTCGCCAAGATGTACCCGCAGGCGGTCAAGAAGGCCGGCATGGGCGGCACGAATGTCCCTTCGGTTCTTGAGTCAGAGCGCAAATATGAGGCCGCTGCGAAAGCACAGGGCTGGAACGTCATCGACTTCCAGGAGCCACCGGCCTTGGTGACCGACTGGACGCCCTACGTCCAGGCGGCCCAGACCAAGGGGGTCCAGGCCCTATGGCCCTCAAGCGACGCCAACATGACCCCGTACTTCCAGGCGATGAGCACCGCGGGCTACCACCCAGCGTTCGTCATCCTGGGGTCTCAGTTCTACAACTCCACGACCACCTCGGCCGTCGCCGCCAACCCCGGCGTCCCGCCCATCTACGTGACGACGGCCTGGTGGCCGTTCGAGCTTGCATCGCAAAACCCGTCCACCCAGCAGCTCGTGAACGTCATGCACAAGTACGCCCAGGGCGACACCATCAACTTCAATGACGAAGAGGGTGCGGAGTCGTGGCTCTTGTGGGCCAAGTCCGCCTCAGCGTGTGGCACCAACCTGACGGTGTCCTGCGTGCTGACCCACGCCGCGTCCGAGAAGAACTGGAACGCCGGCGGCATCCAGGCGCCAGTAGCACAATTGGCCCTGTCCACCGGCAACCCTCAGCCTTCGCCGTGCTTCGCCATACTCCAAGCCGAGCCCAACAAGTTCGTCTACGACCGGGCGGTCACTCAGCCTACGCAGTCCATCTGGAACTGCAATCCCAAGAACCTCATCCACCTGACCGCCCAGCAGCTGGCGTCCCCGTGACGGGCGCTTCATCGGGCTTCTGGGACGGGCGCACAAACTCTCGCGCCTTGCCTCGCAGGCCGCTGATCCTTGATTGAGGGCCGGCCGTGCATGAGTTGATCATCTTCACGATCGGCGGCCTTGCTGCGGCGGGCATCTACGCGATCAGCGCGAGCGGGCTCACCCTTACGTACACCACCACGGGCATCTTCAACTGGGCCCACGGCGCGGTCGGCATGATTTGCGCGTTCGCCTACTGGCAGATGAGCATTGGTTGGGGCTGGCCGACGCTCCTGTCGATCCTGCTCTGCCTGTTCGTGCTGGCGCCCGCAATCGGGATTGCCATCGAGGCCGCGGTGATGCGCCGATTGGAAGGGGTCTCGGACGCATCCAAACTGGTGGTCACGCTGGGGATCGCGCTCATGCTGCTCGGCATTGCGCAATGGATCTGGAACCCCACCACCTACAGGGCGCTTCCGCCACTGTTCGGCAGCGATACCCTCGTCCTCGGGTCGATCCGCATCTCCTACAACGACGTGACCGTGCTGATCCTGGCTGTAATCGTCGCGATCGGACTGCGCCTGTTCCTGTACCGGACCCGGATAGGGGTCACGATGCGGGCGAGCGTCGATGACCGGACCCTCACCTCGCTCAACGGATCGAGCGCTATCGCCAACGCCAGGAATGCCTGGATCATCGGGTCGATACTGGCCGCACTGGCGGGAATCCTTATCGCACCGACCCTTTCCCTATCCGCGTCAGCGCTCACGCTACTCATCGTGAATGCCTATGCCGCTTCGATCATCGGACGCCTCCGCTCCATCCCGATGACCTTCGTTGGCGCGCTCATCCTCGGTCTAGGAATCGCCTACTCCGTGGCCTACCTTCCGCAAAACCCCTACATCCAGGGATTCGCGAACGCCGTTCCGGCGGTCATCCTCTTCGCGGCGCTCTTGCTGCTGCCCCAGTCCCGTCTTCGCGGCCATCGGCAACTCCGGAGCAGGGAGCTCGCGTTCCGTCCCACCTGGACCGGTGCCGCACTGTTCTGCGCGGGGACGATCATCGGCGCGATCTTCCTCGCAACGGTTGTCTCGACCGCTGACCTGTTCAGCCTCAACCGGATCTGGGGGCTCGCCATCGTCGGGCTCTCGCTCATCCCCATCGCGGGATACGCGGGACGCCTATCGCTGTGCCAGATAACTTTCGCCGGCATTGGCGCCTCCGTAGTCGGCCATATCGGCGCCCAAGGGAATCCGCTCTCGCTGCTGGCCGCTGCCGGGGTGTGCGCGGTGATTGGTGTCCTCATCGCCCTTCCTGCCCTGCGGCTGTCGGGCGTCTACTTCGCGCTGGCCACCGGCGCCTTCGCGATCGCCATGGACAACTGGGTGTTCCCGCTCCCGGCGTTTGACCTGTTCGGGCATCAGTACGCTCCGTTCGGCTCCGGTTCTCTCGTCTTCACCCCGTTCCGGGTCGGCTCGCTCGCGCTTTCGTCGACGACCTCGCAGTTCATTGCCGGGGCAGTGGTCTTCGCGATCCTGACCGTCGTCATCGTGGCTGTACGGCGATCCGACTTCGGTCAACGGTTGCTGGCCATGAAGGACAGCCCGGCTGCCTGCGCCACGCTGGGCATGAACGGTCGTGCCGCGATGGTCGGCGTCTTCGCTTTCTCCGCCGCGATTGCCGGCGTGGGAGGCGGGATTTACGGCATGGCCCTCGGCAGTGCGGCACCTGACGTCTTCCAATTCTTCAACGGCCTCTCGGTACTCCTGGCCATGGTCGTGCTGGGGCTCACATCGTTCGGAGCCGCGGCTGGGGGCGGCATCTTCCAGGGCGCGCCGATATTCACCAACCTCTTTCCTTCGCTGCCTCAGCTGCCGCTGGTGCTGGTCGGCCTCGGGGGCGTCGGAGTCGGGGCCACCCCGAACGGGACAATCCCTGGCAGCCTGCGCCCGGTGTGGGAATCGGTGGTGCGCCGCCGATGGCTGCTGGGCTCGATCCTCGTGGTTGTCGCGGCTGCCTGGACGCTCCGCTTGACCGGGACCATCAACAACTGGACGATGACGGTCATCCTGCTGGTCGATCTCCTGGTGGTTCCGGTCCCGGCATACGTCGTCGATTACCGGCGCAACATAGCGCCGCCGGCGTTCGGGCTTCCCGAGCGCAGGTCGAAGGCCAGCCGGGACGCATGGTTCACAAAGGCAGTGGCTGACGAGCCTGCCGACGGGCGCGCAGCGGGAGACTCCGTCGTGGCGCTATCGGATGCAGGAGGCACGAGTGGCGCTTGAGATCGACAATGTCTCGGTGCGCTTCGGCGGCTTGGCCGCGCTGTCGGAGGTGTCACTGACCGCGCGCGAGGGTGAGATCACCGGTTTGATCGGACCGAACGGAGCCGGGAAGACGACGTTGTTCAACGTCGTCACGGGTATGCAGCGCCCGAATACCGGAACGGTGCGCCTCGATGGCCGGGAGTTGCGCGGGCTGTCGGCCTATCGGCGCGCACGGCTCGGTCTCGGGCGCACCTTCCAGCGACTGGAACTCTTCGGGACCATGACTGTGGCTGAAAACGTCGGCGTCGCCGCGTCCGTAGCGCAGCGGGGGCTCATGGCGGCCCGGTCGAAAAGGAACCGCGAGATCCGCGAGGAGTTGCTTGAGCGGCTCGGCCTCACCCGGGTGGCGAACGTCCGCGCCGACACCCTGCCTACCGGGACGGGCCGCCTGGTGGAGCTGGCGCGTGCCCTTGCCGTCAACCCCCGGGTCCTGCTGCTCGACGAACCGGCGGCCGGCCAGGACACCGACGAGACGCAGCGCTTTTCGGCGGTGCTGCGGGCGCTGGCCCGCGACGGACTGGCAGTCCTGCTCGTCGAGCACGATATGGATCTTGTCATGAACGTCTGCGACACCGTTGTCGTGTTGGACTACGGCCGCGTGATCTGCACGGGCACGCCAGCGGCGGTGCGGGCCGATCGCAACGTGCGGGATGCATATCTCGGCACGGCGACAGGGGCGACGACAAGTGCCTGATCATCCGCTGCTGGAATTCCGCGGGGCCCGTGCGGCCTACGAGGAGCTCGAGGTGCTGCACGGGATCGACGTGACCTTCGACGAAGGCGCGGTCACCGCCGTCCTGGGCGCGAACGGCGCGGGCAAGTCGACGCTGCTCGCGCTCGCGGCCGGAATCATGGCACCGACGGAGGGCGAGGTCCGCTTCGCCGGCGAGAAGGTGCGGGAGGGGTCGACGGCGAGGCTCGCCCGCCGGGGGCTGTGCCTCATTCCCGAGGGACGCGGCGTGTTCCCCAACTTGACCGTAAGAGAGAACCTCTGGGTCATGACGCACAGCGGAGCGGCGCGCAAGCAGGTCGAGCGGTGCGCGTTCGAGCGGTTTCCGCGCCTGGCGGAGCGGCGCGACCAGCCGGCCGGAACGCTGTCGGGTGGCGAGCAGCAGATGCTGGCCCTCGCCCGGGCCGTGGCGACGAGTCCGCGGCTGCTAATGCTCGACGAGCTCTCGATGGGCCTGGCGCCGCTCGTGGTCCAGGAACTCTACAACCACGTCGTCCAGCTCGCCGCGGACGGCGTGACGGTCGTTCTGGTGGAGCAGTTCGCACGCACTGCCCTCTCGGTGGCGACCTCGGCCGTCGTGATGGCGAACGGGCGAATCGTCCATACCGGACCGGCCGGCGACGTGGGGGCGGTGCTCCACTCGGTCTACCTCGGGGGAACCGAACCCGAGCCGACGGCCGCAGCGGCGGGCGATCCGGGGTCAGCCAGCGACGGCGCCGGTTCGGGAGCTACGTAGGAGACGCCGCCCAAGCCGGCCCGGAGGGACGGACCCGGCCAGCCGCAAGGCAACCCCGCGAATTCGATAGCCTGCGGTTCTCAAGCGAGGAGCGGCCCAGATGCCTGACCATGCCCGGCGCACCTCCGGCCGAAGTGCTGGCCACGACCGCGGCTCGGCTGCGTGCCCGACCGAAACCCTGACCGGCTGGGGCAGGCTTGAGCCAACCAACGCTCAGGTCTGCCGCCCCCTCAGCCCGGGCCAGGTCGCTAGCCTGCTGCGGGAAGCCCCGCCTCGCGGCGTGATCGCCAGGGGCCTCGGTCGCAGCTACAACAACGCCGCCCAGAACGATCGCGGCATGGTGATCACGACCGCCGCCATGAACCGGATTGGTGACCTCGACGCCGCCAGCGGCCTGGTGACCTGCGAGGCCGGCGTCAGCCTGGAACAGCTCATGGTCGCAGGGCTGCGCAGCGGCTGGTTCGTGCCAGTGTCACCTGGCACCCGGCGGGTGACGATCGGCGGAGCCATCGCGGCGGACGTGCATGGCAAGAACCATCACGTAGCCGGCAGCTTCGCCCGCCACGTTCATTGGTTCGACCTACTCCTGCCAGACGGCAGCGAGCGGCGCGTAACCCCGGCCGGCGACCCGCTGCTGTTCTGGGCGACCGCAGGCGGAATGGGCCTAACCGGGGTTGTCCTGCGCGCTCGCATCCAGCTGACCAGGGTCGAGACGTCCCGGGTGCGGGTCGATACCGTCCGGGCCGCCAACATCGACGAGGCCATGACTTACCTGTCCGATACCGACGACCGGTACGGCTACACGGTGGCCTGGCTCGACTGCCTAGCCAGCGGCCCAAGCCTGGGCCGGTCGGTCATCACCAGCGGTGACTTCGCCCAGATTGCCGACCTCGGCCCTAAGGACCGCAACAACCCGCTGGCGTTCCGCCCGTCGGCCCGGCTCGGCGCACCGGACATCTTCCCGTCCGGGCTGATCAACCGGTACACGGTTGCGCCGTTCAATGAGGTGTGGTTCCGCAAGGCACCCCGCCGCCGCGACGGCGAGATCCAGACGATCAGCGCCTTCTTCCACCCCCTCGACGGCGTCAGGAACTGGAACAGGGTCTACGGGCCGGCCGGTTTCCGGCAGTACCAGTTCGTCGTGCCGTTCGGCCAGGAGCAGACCGTTCGCCGGGCCGTGGAGAAAATCAGCCAGGCTCGCGCCCCGTCCTTCGTGACCGTGCTCAAGCGGTTCGGTCCCGCTGACGACGGCTTGCTGTCCTTCCCGATGGCGGGCTGGACCCTCGCGCTTGACTTTCCGGCTCGCACGCCTGGCCTGGCGGGCCTGCTGACCTGGCTCGATGAGCAGGTTGTTGCTGCCGGAGGCCGGGTTTACCTGGCTAAAGACTCGCGGGTCAGCCCCGATGCACTGGGCGCGATGTATCCCCGGCTGGAGGAGTTCCGCAAGATCCGCGCTGACCTGGACCCGCACGGGCTGATGGCATCAGACCTTTCCCGTCGGCTCGGCCTCTGAACTTCAGGCGATGCAAGGGAGAAAGCCCGCCGGGACGGCATCGCGGCGGGCAGATATCTGCTGCCTGCCTGATTTGAATACGGGAACGGGGTCCTGACAAGGCTCCGCACCCCTCGCGCGCGCGGGCGGCTGGGTCGGCGTCTTACGACGCAGCTGGCGGGTGGGCGCGGTGTTCGGGAGGCTGCCGCCGGCTGCCGAGCTCCGCCGCAGCGGCGGATGCGGCCAAGACCGCGGCCGAGGGAACGGGGACCGGCAGGGACATGGTCCGGTCGCTGGCATGCGCGGTCATCGCACGCTGGTGATAGGCCTCCAGCTCGGCGGCGAACTCCGGCTGCCGGTACGGGCGGCCGTCCACGACCGGGCCCTCGACGCCGTGGATGATCGCGGTGACGTCCTGGCCGCTGATGGTCTTGTGCTGCTCCAGTGCGTGCCCAACGGCCAGAACGCTGGCCCGGTTCTCCGTCAGCAGCGTGCCGGTCCGGTCCGCCAGCGTGGTCAGGTGCGCCTCGGCCCGCTGCCCGAGCGCGGTCTCTAGCACGTTGCGGTCGTTACCGTCGACGACCGGGTGGGCGTCGTGCGGCGCCCTGGTGGCACCGTAGGACCCGACCTGGCTGCCCATTCCCCACAGGCCCTCCATCGCCAGCGCGATGGTGGTCGCGCTCTGCAAATCACCGGAGACGCCCGAGCTTGAGTCTCCGTTGAAGAACATTCGCTCACCGACGAGCGAGGCCAGACTGACCATGATGTCTGCCTCATACTCGCTGCGCCAAGAAGTGAACTGCTCCTCGATCGGGATGGGCTTCACGAAGCCCAGGTAGTCGGCGCCCTTCTGGATGGTCGCCGTGTCGATGACGTTCCGAGTCTGCACCAGGTAGCTGACGACAGCGTGACAAGCTTCGTGCAGCGCTACTGCGTGCCGTTCCCTTTCGATGTACTCCACGCCCTCGGATGGCCCGACGCTCTTGGCCAGCTTGGCTTTGAGCACGTCGGCCCAGCTGATCGTCGCCCGGCCGTCGCGCAGCGCGGCGATGAGGGACTCGTTCACCAGGTCCTTGATGGTCGCGCCGGTCGCGTACGGCGTGATCGTGGCCAGATGATCCATCTCCTCATCAGTCACCGCGTGGCTGACCCGGGAGAAATAGCCCTCGTAAGTCCGCTTCCTGCCTTCCTTGGACGGGTAGCCGACCCGGTACATCCGGTCGATCCGGCCCGGCCGCAGCAGCGCTTCGTCCAGTGCGCTCGGCAGGTTGGTGGCCATGATCACCAGGATCCGGTACTTCGGCGGCGGCTTCGGCCGCATGCCGAGCGTCCGGCGGACGACCCGGTTGAAGAAGCCGCGCGGCTTCTTGAGGCCGGACAGCTCGGTCAGCAGCGCTTGCAGCGTGCCCATGCCACCGCCGCCGCCCATGCCGGTCGGGATCATCTGCCGGAACCGGCCCGGCCGGCGCGGCTCGGGCGCTGCCGCGCTGGCGGGCGCCGCGTCGCCCAGTGCGTTCGCGTACAGCGCCGACTGGGTTTGCGGATTGAGGTAGCTGAAGCCGTTGCACGCGGTCAGCAGCCCGGCTGGGCCGAGGTTGCCGCTCGACGGCCCGCCGTGGCTTGCCCGCGGGCCGCCGCCCTGGCCGCCGACTGAACCGCCGCGGCTGCCGAGTGCATCCGCCTCGTCGAAGAACACGATCACGCCGCCGTACCGGACCGACAGCTTGCGCAGCTTACGGAACAGGAACTTCACCTTGAGCACGCCCACGCCGAAGAACATGTTGATGAAGGCGCCGGGATCGACGAAGACGTAGGGCCTGCCGGTCTCGCCGGCCACTGCCTCGGCCATCAGGGTCTTGCCCGTTCCTGGCGGGCCCCATAGCAAGATGCCGCCGGGGACGTAGCCGCCCTTTTCCTCGATGGATTCGGGGTCTTCCAGGTACAGGATGTTTTCCTTGACCTTCTCCAGGACGTGATCCTGGCCCCACACGTCAGCGAACCGGGTGGTGATGTCGCCGGGGTAGTAGACATCGACGCCGCCCCTGGACAGGAAATAGAAGATGGCGGCGAACTGGCCGACGGCCAGCAGCATCAGCGCGAGTCCGTAAAGGATGAGTGGCAGGTAGTGCACGATAGAGGCAGGCGCCCGGAACAGCCCCTCCAGCGGTGACGTGTGATACAACGCGCCGAGGATCACCGCGATGATCGCGATGAAGAACAGCCATTTGAAGGCGCGGGAGGCCCGGAACCTGGAGTAGTCGCTGAACCGGTGCGCGACCCGGTCGCTGCCAAACGACAACGAGGTCGAGGCTCGGTGGTAACGGTGCGAGCGCTCGGCCGCGAAGAAGCTGAGCTGCCTGAGTACCTCGATGCCCAGCAGCAGCAGAATCCAGCGCCCAGTGCCCGAATTGACCTGGAGCTGCTGAAGGGCCGCGTCGTGGAAGCCGAGTACCGGGTCGTTGGACATCTGGTACCAGACGACGAGGAACCACAGCACCACCAGCAGATTGACGAACTTGAGCCTGTCCCACAGTGCCAGCGCCCGCCTAGTCGGCTTCCGGGCCGGATCATCCATCAGGGACCTCGCACCGTGAATGAGTCGACGACATTCTTGATTTGTGCCAGATGCGCGACGAAGCAGTTCTCGTAGCACTGCACGAGCAGCAGGTAGAGCTTGGTGGTCGACGCGTTGGTCAGCACGGTCTGGTCGAAGACGTCGGGCTGGCCATTGATCGTGTACTCGTACAGCTCATTGATGCCACGGACACCGTCGTGCGTCGTGATCTCGGTGCTGCTGAACAGATGGAAACCGGTTGCGTGGCTGCCGGCCGCGGCCGCCTGCTGCCGGGCGCCTGGCGTCACCGGGAACAGGAGGTCCCGCATGGAATCGAAGCTGAGTACTTCCCGCAACTGCGGCGCGAGCGCCTGCACGCTGGCGTACACCACCGGCTCGGTCGACGCGGTCAGCATGGCGCCGGCCGATGCGTTCCACTGCGCGGCATAGGCCCGTGACCACGCGAGCGAACCGCCCGCGGGCCCGGCGGCCGAGTTGGCCAGCTCGGAGGCCTGGGTAACGGCCAGTACCTGCGAATTCGCGAGCCGCCAGCTGGCCGGGACCTTGAAGTAAGCGTGGTCGGCCGAGTCGGCCGCGTAGTTGTAAGCGGGTGCAGCGCAGCCAGCCACCACGGCGAGCAGACCTGCCGCCACCAAGCCCGTAGCCATCCGGCGGAACTGCCCCATGCTCCGGGCGCCTTCCCGATCAGAGCTGGCCCGTCCTGGCAGTTCGGGCCTTGTAATCGAGTATGCGGTGATGGTGTGCTGAGCAGTCAACCCCGCCGTTACGCGGTGCTATTGCTGGGGCAGCTGAGGTGTGCGGACTACCGTGCCGCCAGCAGCCGGGCCGCGACGATCCGGGCGAGCACCCGCCAGCCGAGGATGAACAGCCCGAGGAACGCGAGCGTGACGCCGATGAAGGCGAGCGCCGTGCCCTGGCCGGCGAGCACTCGGAGCGCCATGCCGGCCAAAGCCGCGCCGAGCCAGCCGCCGAGGCCAGCCGGGACGACCGCCAGCGGCTGCCGCCAGGCTCGGGCGGCGCCCAGGCCGATCGCGAGCCCAGCTAGGAACGGCCACGCAGTGTGCCAGAGTCCGGCGATGCTGGCACCGTCGTGGTGGGTGTGACGGCCGATGGCCACGAACACCAGCACGCAGCACCCGTCGAGCAAGGTGCTGGCCAGCGCTTTGGTGACCACCGCAGGGCTGACCACCGCAGGGCCAACGCCTCCGGCGCTGCCGCTCGCCGTGCTCTCCATCTTGGGCCGGGTCATCCGGCCACGGTAGCCGAACGTGCCGGCGGCATCATCACCTAGGCTCGGCGCTGATGCCGAGGTTGCTGATCGTTCACCACACGCCGTCGCCCGCGCTCCAGGCCATGTTCGAAGCTGCCGCGAGCGGAGCTCGCACGGACGAAATCGAGGGCGTCGAGGTTATGGTCCGGCCCGCGCTGACCGCCGCTGCTGCCGAGGTCCTCGCGGCCGACGGGTACCTGCTGGGCACGCCCGCCAACATCGGCTACATGTCGGGCGCGCTGAAGCACTTCTTCGACGGCATCTACTATCCGTGCCTCGAGGCAACCAGGCGGCGGCCGTACGGCCTGTACGTGCATGGCGCCAGCGACACCGGGGGAGCGGTCCGTGCGGTCGAATCGATCGCGGCCGGCCTGGCCTGGCAGCCGGTCAGGCCCGCGGTGACCGTGACAGGCGCGCCGGGCAAGGCGGATCTGGAGGCCTGCTGGGAGCTTGGTGCGCTGCTGGCCGCAGAGGTAGCCGGGTGATCGTCACCGTTACCCTCAATCCGGCGCTGCACGTGCAGTACGAGGCGACGCGGGTGGAGGTGGGCGCGACCAACAGCGTCAGCCGGGTCCGCCACCGGACCGGAGGCCGTGGGCTGGCAGTGGCGCGGTTGCTGCACACATTCGGGCACGAGGTCGTTGCGGCGGGACTGGCCGGCGGGTCGGCTGGCGAGCTGATCAGGAACGAGCTGGCCAAGGCGGGGGTCGCGACCCAGTTCACCCGCATCGGGGCCGAGTCGCGGCGAGTAATCGACGTCGCCGGCTCGGACGGGCAAACCACCAGCTTTGCCGAACCGGCCCCGTACATCACCACCGAGGAACTCGGGCGGCTGGCTGCCGACTACCGGAGCCTGCTCGACGGCGCCACCGCCGTCGTCCTCTGCGGCAGCCTCCCCGACGGGCTGCCCGCCGAGACCTACGGATCGCTGGTCAGCTATGCGGCCGGAGCAGGCGTTCCGGTCGTGCTCGACGCCGGCGGCAGCGCCCTGCGGCATGGGGCTTCGCGCCGTCCCGCGCTGATCATTCCCGAGCTGGACGGCCGTGGCGGCCAGGGACCAGACGGGCCAGGTTGCGACGGGCCAGGTTCTGACGGCGCAGGATCTAACCGCACAGGATCTGACCGCACAGGTTCTGACGGCACAGCGGTAGGCGAGGCAGGCCTGGAGCCGGCTGCGGGTAGTTCGGTGGTGCTGCTGGCGGGCCGGGGTGTGCGAGCGCTGACGATTGCGGGCGAATGGCGGGCCAACCTCGGGCCGGCCGCAGATCCCACCGGACCGGTGGCCAGTCCGGGCGGGTCGGCAGGGTCCGCAGTGGATCCGGCCAGAGCGGGAACCGGTCAGCAGAGCGCCTTCCGCGACGCGCTCGTCGCCGGGCTCGTTCCGGGCATCGCCCTCGCTTGGTCCTGGCCGGACATGCTCAGACACGCACTCGCGCTGGCGGCGTCAGCGGCGCCCGGCGGCGCCGCTGACCTGTCGGCCTACGAGGCATTGCTTGCAGATGTAGAGGTCAGTCGTACGGGCGCCTGAGCCGCGCCGCGCCAGCGGTTAGCTCGCTGTCCCCGCCGTCGTCTCAATTGCGCCGAGCGAACGAGACGGTGCGCTTGCTGACGGCAGCGATGTCCGTCGCAATACGAGAAGCAGATTCCAGGTCCCGATCTCGCGGAGGCCGGGGATCAGCAGAATCGCTCGGCACCATCGCGGATAATAGCGCGGCATGGCCTCGATCACGGCCACGTCGTCGCGAGACCGGACATGCCGAAGCATCTGACCGATGTGGACGGCGTACAGGCCGGTCCCGAAGCGGTTCTTGGGTTGCTTGCCATGCCGCCGAACGTAGCGCCGTTCCGCGTACCGGGGGCCTAGGTAATGCCACGGTGACATCTCATGGCCACCCCACGGGGAGTACCAGTTAGTGAATGCCAGGTAGATCACGCCGTCGCCGCGGGTAGCCCTGATCATCTCCGCCAGCAGCGCAATAGGATCCGCGACGTGTTCGAGGACGTTGGAGGAGAAGCAGATATCGACCGCGCCGTCCGCGAGCGGCAGGCGCAGCCCGTCACCGCGAACTGCTCCCCCGGGCGGCGCGCCGCGACTCGTGAGCTCGGCGCGGTCGGGCTCGACCAGCACGCATCTTGAGCCGCGGGCTTGAAAGGCACGAGTGAAATGGCCGGGCCCGCCGCCCAGGTCTATGACGATCTTTCCGGCGAGTTCTGCATACTGGCTGACCTGCCGGATCGAGTCCTCGGCTACCTCACGGTAGAAGGCATCGGGTTCAGACTGCTCCTTCAGGAACAGGCGGAAGAGGCGGAAGGTCCGCAGCACGCTAATCCCTTCTTGGACCGGCAGTCCAGGGGCGACCTGGGTGGAAGTGAATCCTATGGGGTATTTCTACTGGATACACTCGGAAGCGCCAGGTTGAAGTGGCAGTGGGGGGCGGTAGTGCACGTCGCCACCGGCGGGCTGCGGGTCCGAAAATTGAGCCCGGCCCGCGGCTTGATCGCAACCGCGGTGGGATTGTGCCTCGGCCTGCTCGCGCTCGGCCCTGGGCTCGGCCGTGGTTACCTGCTCGACTACGACATGGTCTTCGTCCCTTCGCCACAGTTCAATGCCAGCATGTTCGGGCTGACGGGAACACTGCCCAGGGCAGTCCCGAGCGATGCGGTCATCGCGATTCTCGCGCGGATTGCGCCAGCGGATGTTGTTCAGAAGCTGGCACTGCTGGCAATTTTCGTGCTCGCTTGCGTCGGCGCCGCCAAGCTGCTGGCGGACCAGCATTGGCTGGCCGGGCTCGCCGCGGGTGTGTTCTACGCCTGGAATCCCTTCGTGGCCGAGCGGCTGTTGCTCGGCCAGTGGGCCCTGCTACTCGGCTACGCAGGACTCCCGTGGGTGCTGGATGTGCTGGTCCGGCCACCGGCCACCGCAGCAGGCCGGTTCTGGCGGCTGGCTGCGGCCATGATTCCGGCCGCCGTTGGCGGGTTCGCCGCGATGTCGGTCACAGGCCTTGTGGCCTTGCCGGCCGCCGCGTGCCAGCCCGGACCGACGCGCCGACGCCTTACTGGCGTGGGCGTGACCCTGACTGTAATCCTGCTGCTCAGTCTGTCCTGGCTCGTACCGGCGTTGTCCGGGCAGCTGCACACCAGCCCGGCAGGCGTAGCCACCTTCGCCGCGAGGGCCGACACCCCGTTCGGGACGATAGGCAGCCTGCTCATGCTCGGCGGCGCCTGGAACGCGCAGACCGTCCCGGTCGGCTACGGCGGCTTTTCTTCTGTACTGTGGCTCGGTCTCGCGCTTGTGTCCATCTCCGCGTTCGCATTGCTGCGACGTCGGCGGCTGCCCGGCCTGTTCGTCGCCAGCCTGATCGGTCTTTTGATCGCCCTGCTCGGTGCGGTTGGCCCTGGGCAGAACCTGCTGCGTGCCATGATCTCTTTCTGGCCTGGCTTCGCCGTGCTGAGGGACGGTCAGCAGTTCGTCGCACCGCTGGCGCTGGCCGAGGCAGTCGGCCTGGGCCTGGCGGTCGCCTGGTTCCTCCAGCCCGGCCGGATGCGAGGCCTGCGTGACGGGAGGGTGGCGGTGGCGGTCGCCATGCTGGTTGCCCCGGTGCTGTTGCTGCCCGGCTTGGCCTGGGGAGCCGTCGGCCGACTCCATCCGGTGCAGTACCCGACTGCGTGGCTGGCGGCGCGCCGACTGATAAACGCAGACCATGACCCCGGTATGGCGTTGCTGCTTCCGTGGGGTGCGTACCGGAGGTTCGGCTGGAACGACGCCGAGGCCGTGCTCGACCCCTGGCCCAGGCTGCTGGGCAGGCAGGTGATCTGGGACGACGGAGTGCAGGTGGGCTCGACGAGGCTACCCCCCGAAAGTCCGCTCGCGACTCGGCTCAATAGGTTGGCTTCGTCGGGTGCTCCGCTCACTGCCGAGCTCAAAAGCCTTGGCATCAGGTACGTCATAGTGGACGCCGGGTTCGGGCGGACGGGCGCGGATCCCGCTGCGGCCAGGCTCGCCGGATGCCGAGTAGTGTTTGCTGGCCCCGGACTGGTGATCTATCGAGTGCCTAAGGGCGGCCGAAGCGGCCTACTGGGTCTCATCCGCAACTAGGGTAGGGTCCCGAGATCCACGATAGGTAGTGGCCAGATTACATTAGGTAACCGATTCGCGTCGATCTTGCAGCTGATTAACGGAGTATAACTTTTTTACGATAGTTTGCCTGTCCCCGATCGTGTTGCAGATATCTTCATCGGCAAGTCCTCCTACCAGGGAGTTCCATGCGAGGGTTGCTTGTCTCGATCGCACTAGGTGCGGTGATGGCGGTCGCCGCTGGTCTGGGTACCGGCTCGATCCTGTCTGGCCTGTCCAACGGGAAGCCCGCCAACACTGAGCTGTACAACTATGGTCAGCGCTAACCGAAGCGTTGCGGTCTGATCGACATGGAACCGCTGAGGGGCGTGTCGGGTCCCGCCTGGCTAGAGATCATTGTTCCGGCGCGGAACGAGGAGGCGCGGCTTTCGGAGGGTCTTCGCCGACTGTGCGCCAAAGCAGCCGAGTTGCCGGTTGCCGTCGACATTCTGGTCGTCGACAATGGGAGCACCGACGGCACCGCCGACATTGTCCTTAACTGGCCGCAAGAGCCTGTGCCCGTCCGGCTGATCCGCGCCGATCAGCGCGGCAAGGGCGCTGCTGTCCGGGCAGGCCTGCTAAGCAGCACGGCACCCTACGTTGGCTATTGTGACGCTGATATGGCCGCCGACCTGTCAGCTCTTGATAATGTCATCGACGAGTTTGCGGCCGGGCATCAGGTAGTGATCGGATCACGCGCACATAGCCTTTCGAAGGTGGAAGCCCGGCACAGCCCTTTCCGGAAGCTGGGAGCCGCACTGTTCCGCAGTGCTGCCGGAGCGGTTTCGTCTGGCGTTGGCGACACGCAATGCGGCTTCAAGTTCTTTTCGGGTCCGCTAGTGAGAAAGGCCGCTGTGGACCTGAGCGCGAGAGGCTTTGCCTTCGACGTCGAGCTAATCGCCAGATGCAGGCAGCTTGGCGCTGATGTGATCGAGATTCCGGTCAGCTGGCGGGACATGCCCGGATCCACCTTCTCAATCTGGCGGCACTCCCTGGGGGCATTTACTGAGGTGGGCCTGATCTGGCTGGCGCTGCGGTCGCAATCGACTTGGAATAGCGCAGATTTCGAGGTAGCGCATGCGCCGCATTTGCCGTGCACCGCGGCGCCGATAACGAGCGGCGAGCAG
Source organism: uncultured Actinomycetota bacterium (assembly GCA_963804435.1). GTDB lineage: Bacteria > Actinomycetota > Actinomycetes > Streptosporangiales > Streptosporangiaceae > JAJYUU01. Next base: position 194,588 of record CAWDQI010000001.1, read on the forward strand.
TTGGGGACGTCGGCGAACGCCGGAATAGAGGCAGTCGGCCCGTCGTGAGTGCTCAGAACCGCTCCGCCGAGTCGCCCCTGGGTGGCATGCGCGTCGCGATTGTGAACTGGCGCGATCCGTGGCACCCTGAGGCCGGCGGGGCGGAGGTCTATGCGTGGGAGACGGCTCAGGGCTTGCTGAGGCGCGGCGCGCACATCACCTTCCTCACGGCTCGCGGAGCGGGCCAATCCGGGCGGCAGTCCATTGACGGCATCGAGATCGTCCGGCGCGGCTCCAGGTTCACCGTCTACCCTCGCCTGCTGGCGTGGCTGCTTGCCCGGCGCAGTTCTTTCGACGCGGTGATCGACTGCCAAAACGGGATCCCCTTCTTTACTCCCTGGGCGGTGCCCAGGCGAGTTCCAGTGGTCTGTGTCATGCACCATGTTCATGACGCGCAGTTCGGGGTGCATTTCCCGCCGGTGGTGGCGGCAGTGGGGCGGTTCCTCGAGGGGCCGGTTGCCAGGCTCGCGTACCGGCGGCAGCTGTGCGTAACGGCGTCCGAATCGACGGTGCGAGCTCTAGCCGACAGACTGCACTGGATCGGTCCAGTGCACGTGATCCCTTACGGCCTGACCGCCGAGGCATTTGCGGCTCCAGACCTCGAGCTGCTGGAGGGCGGCGGCGCCAAACCGGCCGATATCACGTGGGTGGGCCGGATGGTGGCGCACAAGCGGGTCGAGCGAGTGCTAGATGTCGCAGAGCGGCTCGCCCCGTCCGGAACAACGATTGACGTCATCGGGCGCGGACCGGCCTATGCCGCGATGGACGATGCGATTGCCAGCCGTGGGCTGGCCGGAACAGTCCGGATGCGCGGGTTCCTGCCGGACGAGATCAAGCGCGCGAGTGTGGCAACCTCGCTCCTGCACCTCAATACTTCGCACGGCGAGGGTTGGGGCCTCTGCGTTCTCGAGGCCGCCGCGCAGGGCGTGCCAACGGTAGCCTATGACGTCGACGGGCTGCGCGACGCGGTCAGGCACGGTGAAACCGGGTGGCTCGTCAGGTCCGGCGAGCGGATCGAGGATGTCACCGAGCGCGCCATGCAGGAGCTGGCCGAACCGATGCGGCGAGGTGAGATCAGTGCGGCCTGCCGAGCGTGGGCCGCCCAGTTCAACTGGGATCGCAGCGCGGGCCAGCTGTCCGATCTCCTGCTCCGAACCGTGTACCAGCGCGTACCGAATGATCGCGCGGCTCCGGCGGATTCGTCGCCGCGACCGGACGGAGAAGTGTCCCAGCAGGCTCGGTCGCAGCCGTGATTGAGTCTCTGCAGCCCGGCACGGCCGACAATGGACGAGGCGAGCCAGCTGCAGGACCGGGGCAGCAGAGCGGCGGCGATGCAGGCGCGCGGGTCGATCAGCAGACGAGGCGGCGACTTTGGCTGCTCGCAGCGTGTCTGCTGCTGACCGCGCTGACCTTCACCACCAGCCCGGGAAGAATCGTCGCCGACACCAAGATCGACATGGCCGTCGATCCGGCTAGATTCCTGCACCGAGCTCTGCACTTGTGGGACCCGGCCCAGTTCGGTCAACTTCAGGATCAGGCCGCCGGATACTTCTTCCCGATGGGCCCATTCTTCGAGCTCGGCAAGCTGGCGCTGCTTCCAGGGTGGATGATACAACGACTCTGGATGTCGGCGGTCGACTGCGCTGCCCTGCTCGGTGTGGTCAGGCTGAGCCGACGGTTTGGCATCGGTACAGATGGCAGCCGGCTGATCGCAGGCCTGGCATATGCACTATCGCCTGCAGCGCTCAGCATGCTGGGGATCTTGTCGAGTGAGTACCTGCCAGCGGCAATGCTCCCGTGGATCTTGCTGCCGCTAGTCAGGGCCGTCCAGGAGCGCGCCGGAGCTCTAGGAATGCTCAGGGCAGCAGCGCAGTCCGCGGTCGCCGTAGCGCTCTGCAGCGGGATTAACGCCGCGGCAGTCGCTGCCGTCCTGGTGCCGCCTGCCATCTACTTGCTGACCGCACCACGGCCAGCGAAGCGGCTACGATCGCTCACCCTGTGGCTTGCGGTCGCGCTGCTGGCCTGCATGTGGTGGATCATCCCGTTGCTGCTGCTCAGCAAATACGGGGTGTCATTCCTGCCGTACACGGAGAGCGCCTCGAGCACGACCTATGTCGCGAGCTTGGTCAATGCGCTGCGCGGTACCGAGAACTGGGTTACCTACATCATGGTCGACGGGAAGCCCTGGTGGCCCGCCGGCTTCACCATCTCCACCGCCGTGTTGCCGACCATCCTGACGGGCATCCTGTCCGGCCTTGGCCTCGCCGGCCTGCTGCGGCTTCGCCGTGCTGAGCGCAGATTTCTCATCTGCGTGCTGATCGCCGGGCTGCTGTTGATCGTGTCAGGACATGTCAGCATCCTTGGCGATCCGCTGGCGGGCCGTATCCAGCAGCTGATCAACGGCCCGCTGGGTTCGCTGCGCAACGTCCGCAAGTTCGACCCCCTCATCAGGCTGCCGCTCAGCCTTGGCTTGGCTGGGTTGCTGCCCGCACTGAGCGTGTCCAGGCTGCGCGGCCGCGGGAAGCAGTTGCAGGCCGCCGTCGGCGCACTTGCCGCCGTTTCCATCGCCGGGCTCGCGCTCCCAGCCGCCGCGGCCGGCCTGTCGACGCCCGGTGCATTTACCGCGTTTCCCGCTTACTGGGTCTCCGCGGCCAACTGGCTCAACGCTCATGCCGGGAATCAGGCGGTTCTGGCGGAGCCAGGTGCCCGGTTCGGGCAGTACGTCTGGGGCCAGCCGATGGATGACGTGCTGGAGGCGCTGTCGACGGGGGACTGGGCGAGCATGCAGTTGTCCAGCATCGGTTCGGTCGGAAACGAGCGACTCCTGCAGGCCATCGACGAGCAGATATCCGCTGGAGACGGGTCCAGTGGCCTATCGCAGGTGCTCGGCCGGATTGGCGTGAAATACATCGTCGTTCGAAACGATCTCATCAGATCTGACCTGCGCGGAGCGTGGCCGGCCAGAGTCCATGAGGCCCTCGCGAACTCGGCAGGCATCAGGCTTGTGGCGCAGTTCGGCAAAGTGCCGTCCGGCAGCGATCGGGTCAACGATGCGGTCCGGAGTCTCGGTACGGGCTACCCGCCTGTCCAGATCTATCAGGTATCGGGGGCGCAACCGGTAGTCGAGGTAATTGGAGCCGGCCAGACTATGCGGGTCTATGGCAGTCCGGAAGCGCTGCTCGAGCTCGCGACTGATGGGCTGCTCCGGAACAGGCCGGTAGTACTGAATTCCGACCACGTCGGGGTCCTGGTCCGCCAGACCGTTCTTACCGACCTGCTGCGTAAGCGGGTGCGCCACTTCGGGGAAATCAGGGTTGACTACTCGCCGACTCTGACGGCGGCCGAGCAGTACCAGACGACCGAGGCAGCTAACGACTACCTGAAACCGTCGTGGCGGCCGTACCTGGCGACGGCTCGATACAGTGGCATCGCGAGCGTTACCGCTTTGACGTCTGCTTCCGACATCGATTCCAAATCCGCACAAAGCGCGACTGGCCTGCTGCCATTTGCGGCAATCGACGGGAACCTGAAGACGATGTGGGAGTCGGGGGGGACCTCACCGATTGGCCAGTGGATTAAGGTTGATTTCAATCGCAGATTGTATCTGCACGCGATCCGGGTGGCATTTGCGCATAGTTCGGCCATTGGCCCACCCGTCGCGCAAGTTACCATCAAGACGGCGACGGGCCGTACAGTTGATAACGTCGCCAACACCGGGAATTACCAATCGCTTCGGGTCCCGAACGGCCGAAGCTCCTGGCTGCGCATCAAAATTGACGCGACAAGAGGGAAACCGCACGGGCAGCGGCGGCAAGTCGGAATTGCAGAGATCTCGGTGCCGGGAGTCCGAGCCAGCCGAACGATCGTTGCCCCCGACATTCACCTGGCTGGTGGCACAGACCCTTCTGCAGTGGTCCTGGCCAAGGCTGAGCTGACGTCGTCGGGCTGCATGCTGACCTCGCTGCGCTGGGTTTGCTCCTCGACTCTGCTCAAGCCGACCGAGGAGCAGTACGGGTTCAATGAGGGATTCAATGCTGCGTCGGGTGAGACCGCGACTTTGACTGGCTCAGCTGTGCTGACCAACTTGCGGCTGATCAGTAGTTATGCGTGGGCAAGTGCTCAGCACGCGAATGTGACGGCGTCTTCGACGTATATCTCCGCTCCGCAAGATATGGCAGAGTCAGCATTCGACGGGAATCCGCTTACTTCGTGGGTCTCAAGTTACGCGGATAAACGACCGCGGTTGACTATCAGCTGGGCCAAACCCAAGCTGATCAGCCACATCGACATCGAAAGGCCTCCTAGCGCCAGGCAGATCGCGCAGGTTTACGTCACAGGTTCGGATGGGCAATTGCGGGGCGGCTTTGTCGGAGCATCTGGCATGCTTCGCTTCGCGCCGCTCACGACCAGCAAGCTGACGCTGCAGTTCGAGCCCGCACAGCTGCCGATCGAGGTATCTGAAGTGGGCATCCCCGGAGTGACACCGCTAACTGCCAATCCCGGCGCGCCGCTCCGGCTGAAGTGCGGACTGGGACCGCTGATAACGGTGAACGGGGTTCCCGTTCCCACCAAAGCGTCCGGGACCATCGGTGATCTGCTGACGGGCCAGCCACTGAGATACCAGGCTTGCTCAACCGTCGCCATCGCCGCCGGTTATAACAAGGTGATCGAGCCGGTCGGCGATTCGTTCGACCTGCAGTCGGCAGTTCTCGACCCGCCGGGATCGCGCTCCCTGGCGGCGGGGCCGGCTGCGGTCAGCGAGCCCGTGACGACAATCAAGTGGACGCCTGGTGCTCGCGCCCTCCGTGTGTCCGTCGCGAAGACCTCCTACCTTGTCGTGAACCAGAACTACAACGCCGCCTGGCAGGCCAAGCTCGGCAACAAAATGTTGCGCCCGGTCCAACTTGACGGCTGGCGGCAGGCATGGCTCCTGCCCGGCGGCTCAAACGGCATAGTTGCACTGACCTTTCTGCCCGATTCGCTGTACCGAGTCGGCCTGCTGGGCGGGCTTGGCATCCTAATTCTGGTGTGTCTGCTCGCGCTCTTCGCCGCCATAGTCACGCGGCGGCGCGCGGGCCGCACGCTCGCTTTGGGCGTACCCGAGCCGACGGATCCGGCATTCGCGGACAGCCGCCGGGCTGGGCCCGGCGGCGGTGCAGGAAGCCCCGCGCTCCCTGGGGTGTCGGGGCAGTCTCACGGCCGCCAAGGCGGGCCAGCCATGGCCGCTGCCGCTTATGTACTGCTGTCTGTGGTCGGCTTGTGCCTCGGCGGTTACGTGGGCGCCATCATCCTGCCCTGCGCGACGGGCCTTTTCGTGCTCCTGGCTCGAGGAGCCAGTACAAGCCGCGCGTGCGCCGAAATAATGCGCCCGCGGACCATCTGCGCCCTGCTCGTAGCGGCCGCGGCAGGCGTGGCCGTCGCCGACGGGCTCTGGACAGTACGCGGAGTGCCGGTAAAGTTCCTGGGCGGCGTCGGCCCGCAACTGCTCTGTTTGCTGATAGTTGCCCGGCTGGTCGCGGTGCTGGTTGACGGGGGGCGATCTTCTGAGCTAGATCCGTACTCCGCGGCCGAGGCGGCCACCGCGGCGCGGCCCCGACAGGGCGCGGACGATGGCTCCAGCGGGCCACTCGATCAGGGCGTAGCCGACGGTGCGTAGAGCGGTCAGAGACAGACTTCCGTCAGCGCAGCCTCACGACCCGTTACAGCCATGTGCACTGATTGCCACTAGCGCTCATTCAGATAAGACTAAGATCCTCCGATACATAGGGTATATCGGACACAAACGTCCTAAGTGATTCGCCCTGGAGGATGGATGCGCAGGGTTGCCGGGCTGATTGCTGCTGGCCTTGGGGCCTTCTTGGTCGTGCTCGCCCTGCTCATTCGCTTCGTCGTGGTGGCCGAGGCAGTCAAGTTTCCGCTGAACGAAAACTCAATTACGACGCTGATTGCTACGAACGCGAGCTACTTCAGTCCTCTTCAGCTCAAGGTGCTCACCGGTGTCACACTCGAGGACACCCTGACGGTCCAGGGCGACAACGCCGCCGGTAACTCGAGCCGCGCCGTGTGGAACGAGTTCAGTTACATATATGACGAGACAAACCACGCGACGGTGTCGTACTCCATCAACAGGCTAGCCTTCGACCGGCGCACGGGAGCCCTCATCAACTGCTGCGGCACGGCCGTCGGCACCAAGATGAACCCGCATGTCTCGGGACAGGGGTACGTGTGGCCGTTTAACGTGCAGAAGCAGACCTACCAGGCCTACAACACAGCGCTTCTCAGCACTGTGCCCGCCACCTACGCGGGCACGGCTACAGTCGATGGCCTGACGACGTACAAATTCGTAGAGAACATTGCGGCAACGCAGGCCGGGACGCAGACGCTGCCTGGAACGCTTGTCGGCCAACAGGGAACGCAGCTGGTGACACTCCGTGAGTTCTTCAGGGGAACGACCACTGAGTATGTCAATCCCACAACGGGAGCTCCCGTTGAGGAAGTATCAGATCAGCATCTCTATCTTGCGAACAATAACGGCGCGCCGGTATTTAGCGTGCTCAGCGGTGAGTTCGTTACGAGGTCGAGCAGCGTGGCAGCGCTCGTCAAGAGAGTCAAGAAGGATCAAAACGAGATCGAGTTGGTGTCGACTGCCCTCCCAGCGGCCGGTGGCCTAGTCGGCATCATCCTTCTCGTCACCGGCGTCTTCCTGACGTTGGCGCGTCGCCACAAGGACGCCTACAACGAGTACGCGCGGAGCGAAGTGCCAGCGTAGGCGGCGGGGGGTTGCCGCTGCTGCGAGACATGGCCGGGTTAGGAGCCGACCTTGGACTGGGTTAGCTGCCGCGCGGCAGCTTGTTCGCCAAGATCGACCGGTGTACTCCCGTAAGGGCTGGGCCAGCCAGCTTGCTTCCGGTGTCGGCCGCCCGGCGCCAGCACGGTGCCCCTCGCGCCCCGGCCCATGGCTAGTCCGATGCCGCCCAGAGCAAGGTCGGACGCCGTGGTGACCACCCTGGTGACGAGGGCTACGGCCAGGGCAGTGCCGTGTGGCAGGACCGTCGTCAGCGCGGCAATGAGAATGACCTCGCGGGCCCCTATCCCGCTGGGGAACACGACCAGCAGCAGTCCCGCTGAGAAGGCGAGTGCGTAACCGCCTATTGCCAGGAGCAGGAGGCGGCCCTGGCCTGCCATGTCCGCCTGAACGAGCCATACCTGCAGGCCAAGCAGCATCCAGCCGAGCAGGGTCCAGATCAGTGCATGGGCAAGCCCGCGCCAGCTGAGCCGGCGCTCCAGCGGCTGTCGTCTGACCAGAGCCAGGCCGCGGTCAATGACAGGGCCAAGCACCGGCGGGCACAGGCCGATCACGAATACCGGGACCGCCGCGAGAACCCACCAGTAATGCCTGGCCGTGCCGGGCGAAGCCAGTGGCAGGGCAAGTGCCGCCACGCCGAGCCCGGCGCCCGTGGTCACTGCCAGGGAAACGGCGACTGAGGCTACGCTGCGGCGGCGCGGCACGCCAAGATCATGTCCCAGTTCAACCTGGGCCGCGAAAGCCCAGACGGCGCCAGGAACGTACTTGCCCAGCTGCGAGACGAAGTTGATGTTGACGGCGGCCCTGGCGGACAACGGCGATCCGAAGTCGGCGAGCACTGCCCGCCAGGCCAGCATCATGCAAGCCGACCCGCCCATCGCCGCAAGCAGCGCGAGCGCGACTGAGTACCAGTGCAGCCGGGCCAGGCCCGTGGCCACTTGCGGCCATTCGGCATAGAGTCCGTAGCTGCAGAAGGCCAGCACCACAACGAGCAGCGCGACCCTCACCCGTGGGTCGCGCACAAGCCGGGCGAACCGAGGCAGCACTCAGCGATGCTATCTGCATGGACTATCTGTCTGTGGCGCATTTGCCTACTTGTTAGTAGCTTCAGCTCTAGCCTCCCGCGCTCGTCATGTGGTGTCCTAGCGCTACGCACGTGGGCTTGCGGGGCTAGTTCGCTGACCGACTCGGAGGTGTGCAGTGGGATCGAGGGGATTCTGGCGCCGGGCGCAGGAGGATCCGGGCTGGATCGCGGTAGTAGATCCTGACGGGACCGAGCACACCGCTGGCGACCTGCTCGCCCGGGCCAATCAGCTCACGCACGCCTTGCGCGCCAGGGGCCTGAAGACCGGCGACGCCATCGCGTCACTGCTACCCAATGGTGCCACCCCGGTAGAGGTCTACCTGGCCGCCTTGCAGGCGGGCTGGTACCTGACCCCGGTCAACTGGCACTTTACTGCCCCCGAGGCCGCCTACATCGTCAAGGACTGCGGTGCCAAGGCTTTCTTCGCGCACGAGCGGTTCGCCCGGCTGGGCGTGGAGACGGCCGACCAGGCTGGCGTTCCCTCGGATGCGAGGTTCAGCTTCGGCGAGGTGCCCGGCTTCACGAGCGTCGCGGACCTGCGGGCCGGCCAGCCTGACAGCCTGCCCGAGGAGCGGACTGCCGGCACTACCATGCACTACACCTCAGGCACGACCGGCCGCCCGAAGGGCGTGCGCCGCGCGCTGATCGGCCTGGATCCCGACGATGCCGTCGTGCTGGGTGCCGGGCTGCTGTCCTTCTTCGGCGTGACCGAAGGCCAGCCCAACGCGCACCTGCTGAGCGCGCCGAACTACCACACCGCCGTTACCACCTTCGGCGGCGCGGCGCTCCACATGGGCCACACCTTGATCACCATGGAGGGCTTCGACGCCGAGACCGCGCTGGCGCTCACCCAGCGCTACAAGTGCACGAACTCGCACATGGTCCCGACCCATTTCAAGCGGATGCTCTCGCTGCCCGACGAGGTCAAGGCCAGGTACGACCTCTCCTCGATGCGCTGGCTCATCCACGCCGCCGCGCCCTGCCCGGTCGGGATCAAGCAGGCCATGCTGGACTGGTGGGGCCCGTGCGTGTGGGAGTACTACGCAGCCACCGAGGGCGGCGGCACGATCGCTTCGCCGCAGGCCTGGCTGGCACACCCGGGCACGGTCGGCACCGCCTGGCCGATCAGCGAACTGCTGATCGTGGACGAGAACGGCGAGTCCTGCCCGACGGGACTGCCGGGGACCATTTACATGAAAATGGGCCTGTCGGACTTCGAATACTACGGGGACCGAGCCAAGACCGAGGCGAACCGGCTGAAGGACTACTTCACTGTCGGCGACATCGGGTACCTGGACGGCGAGGGTTACCTGTACCTCTGTGACCGGAAGTCCGACATGATCATCTCTGGCGGCGCGAACATCTACCCGGCCGAGATCGAGGCCGAGATCATCATGAACCCCAAGGTCGCGGACGTTGCGGTGTTCGGCATTCCGGATGAGGAGTGGGGCGAGCAGATCAAGGCGGTCGTGCAGCCAGCTGACGGCGTGGAGCCCGGCGACGAGCTAGCGGCGGAGATCCTGGCGGGCCTGGAGGGCAGGCTGGCGAAGATGAAGTGGCCTAAGTCCATTGATTTCAGCGCCGAGCTGCCCCGCGACCCCAGCGGCAAGCTGCTCAAGCGCCGACTCCGCGATCCCTACTGGGCCGGCCGCACTGCCGCGATATAAGAGGCCACGGGGTTTCTTTTCGGCTATCCGCCGGACCAAATTGGCTCGATCCAGTTCGGTTACCTAGGTTGCCGCCACCTTGGCCAGCGTGTCGATGAGTCGGGTGGTGGACTTGGAATCTGGCGGCTGCCCGTAGGTCATCGCGAATATGTGCCTGCGGGCGCCCGGCAGTTCCACCGCGGCGATGCCGGGGTGCCGAGCGGCCCGCAGCGCGAGCGCGGGCAGGGTGGTTACGCCTAGCCCGGCTGCGACCAGCGCCTGCACCGCCAGGTAGTCGTCGGTCGTGAACGAGATCTTCGGCGTGAACCCGGCCGCCTCGCATTGCCGCACAAGGTAGGCGCGGCAACGCTCGCAGCCTGCGATCCAGCGGCTGTCGGCGTAGTGAGCCAGGTCGGCGGTCGGCTCCCGCCCCTCGTCCGGCCCGGTCCTGCTGGTCCCACCACTGTCGGCCGGGCCAGTGCCCTCGGCCCTCCAGGCCGCGGTCACCAGGTGCACCGGCTCGTCCAGCAGCAGCCGCCCCCTCGTTCCCTCGTCGGCCGGGTCGGGCGGAGCCGGGTCGGCGTCCTGCTGGTAGTGGCGGAAGACGATGGCGACATCGACATAGCCGGCCCGCAGCATCCGCAGTGCTTCGGGCGGCTCTGCCTCGGTCAGCATGAAATCCATGCCGGGCGTCTCGGCCTCCAGCCGGGCGGCTGCCGCCGGGACCAGCGTGCCGAGCGCGGACGGGAACGCGGCCAAGCGCACCCGGCCCTCCCGGAGCCCCACGTGGGCAGCCAGCTCGGCCTCGGCCGCGTCTAGCCTGCCGATTATTTCCTCGGCCCGCTCGGCGAGCAGCCGGCCGGCTTCGGTCAGCCGGATGCCGCGGCCGACGCGCTCGAGCAGCTGGGTCCCGGTTTCGGCTTCAAGCCTGGCGATGTGATGGCTGATAGACGGCTGGGCGTAGTTGAGCGCATGTGCGGCGGCGGTCACCGAGCCATGCGTGGCGACCGCAACCAGCACCCGCAGCCTGGTCACATCCAGCATTTCCCAACTATAGATTGCCTCGTTGTTGACCCACCGTCCTATCAACCTTCGGCCGGGCTTACACCGGATCGCTGAGCCCACAGACCGTGATGCAGGATGAGCCAATGCCGAGAAACAGGATGATCTGGCGGCCCCCGCCGGGATGGCCCGAGGCACCGCCCGGCTGGCAGCCTCCGCAAGGCTGGAGTCCGCCTGCTGACTGGCCGCCGGCTCCGTCTGACTGGGCCTTCTGGGCGCCGGAACAGTCGGAGGCGGCGGCGAAGCCGGATGTGCCGCCGGACATGACCAGAGCGGGCCTGGTGCTGGAGACCAGGCTTGTCATGATCGCCGGACTCTTCCCCTGGATTGCCGCCGCGGTCGTCATTCTGGCCAAGCACGTGGATACTGGCCAGTCCCTCACCCAGCTGCCGTCCGTGACCCCGCATCAGCCAGTCCTGAATGTCATTCTGAGCGTGCTCAGCTACTTGCCGTCGGCATCGGTAGTGCCGCTGATTCTGCTGTTGCTCATCCGTTCTGGACAGCGACCTTCTGACCTCGGCCTCACCCGGCTGCCGTTGCGAGACCTCGGGGTGACAGCCGGCCTGGCGGCCGCGGCCCTGGGCCTCGAGCTGGTTCTGCTGTCTGTGCTCCGCCCGCTTCACCACTCAAGGTTCCTGAATTCGGCTGGCACGCTCCACGTCCCGGCCTACTACCTGCTCATCGCGTTGTCCGTGGCGCTCACCACGGCCGTGGCCGAGGAGGTAATCGTGAACGGCTACCTCATTACCCGGCTCGATCAGCTCGGCTGGTCGCCCGCCAAGGCGTTCTGGCTCAGCATGGCGCTGCGGGCTAGCTACCACCTCTATTACGGAGTCGGCGTGGTGCTAACCCTGCCGTTCGGATGGCTGGCGACGCGGTCCTTCCAGAAGCACCGCAAGCTCAACCGGCCGATCGTGGCGCATTTCCTGTACGACGGGACCGTCTCCACAATCGCCATCCTGATCGCCGGCCGCCACTAGCCGCCCGCGGGGCCTCGACCCTCAAGGAGGGGACTAGCCGGGTCCCTGGCCGGTCTGGCCGGGTCGCCTGCCAGCCGCCGACGCCGCCAGGCGATTCCGGACAGGGCCTCGAGCACGACCCGGTTCGCCAGGAAGGCGGTAACCTCCGCGTGATCGAACGGCGGGGCGACTTCGACCACGTCAATCCCGGCCAGCGGCAGCTCCATGGCGATCCGGCGAACGGCATCGAGCAGTTGGCGCCCCGTCAGCCCGCCGGGCTCCGGGGTGCCGGTGCCCGGCGCCATGCCAGGATCGACGACATCGACGTCAACCGACAGGAACACGCCTTCGCACTCGTCGGTCGCGATGCCGAACGCCTCGGTCAGGCAGTCATCCAAGCCGCGCCCGACCACCTCGGTCATCTCGTAGCTCCGCATTCGCTGCCGGGCCATCCAGTCCAGCGTCTCCGGCTCTGGCCAGTAGCCGCGCAGGCCGATCTGGAGGAACCGGTCTCCGCGGACCGCCCCGGACTCGATCAGGCGGCGCATCGGGGTGCCGTGGCCATATAGCGAACCGAACTGCGTGTCGCCGGTGTCGGCGTGCGCGTCGAAATGGATCACCGACAGCCGTCCCCAGCCGACGTGCCGGGCCACGCCGGTCGCGTCTGGCAGCGCGATCGTGTGATCACCGCCGAGTATGACCGGAACGGCGCCGCCCTGGCAGGCCACGTGCACCGCCTCGGCCAGCCGGCGCAGCGACAACTCGGTATCGCCGGACGGCATCTCCACGTCGCCGGCGTCGGCCACCTTGAGCTCGACCAGCGGATCGACGCCGAGCGCCAGGTGCGGCCGCGACCCATCATGCGGAAGGTAGTCGGTGAACCGGATCGCCTGCGGCCCGAACCGCGCGCCTGGCCGGTGCGACGTCCCGCCGTCGAACGGGGCCCCGATGATCATGATGTCGGTCCCGCTCCAGGACGCGGGGTCGGCCAGGTCGGCGCGGGGCACGCCCAGGAAGGTGGCATCAGGTCCGTACATACCGCCGAGTCGGGTCATCGCGCATTCCTCCAGGGGAACGGGGCCTGGTAGCCCTCGCCGCCGCAGCCTGCTCGCGGTGTGCTCGCCCACCGTATCGCCGCCTTCCGGCCGGGCCCAGTTAACCGGCTGGCCAGGAACGCGAAGCCGGAGCGAAACACTCGTGTGAGACGCTGGTATCAGCGGCCAAAGGCGCGAAACGGAGCACGCGATTGAGTCAGGAGTCGTACATTTCGGACCTTGTGCTGGCCGACGGGCGTCACATGCCCCTGACCGGGCTGTACAACCTGCGCGAGGTGGGCGGTTATCCCGCGGCCGATGGCGGCACTGTGCGCTGGGGCACCCTGTTCCGGTCCGACGCCCTGCACCGGCTCGACGAGTCTGGCACTGCGGCGATCGCCGCACTTGGGCTGCGAACCATCGTTGACCTCCGAACGCAAATGGAAGTCGACGTCGCGCCGAGCGCGCTCGCCGGGGTGACGGCCGCGACGACACACATTTCCTTGCTGACCGGCGACCTCCAGGCGCTGCCGCTCGAACTGGACGCGGTCTACCGGTACATCATTGATGCGTGCGGCAAGACGGTTGGCGAGGCGATCAAGCTCCTCTGCGGTCCGGACGCGTTCCCGGCGCTGGTGCACTGCAGCGCCGGCAAGGACCGGACCGGCATCGTGATCGCGCTGATCCTGGCCGTGCTGGGCGTCCCGGACGAGGTGATCGCGGCCGACTACGGCTTGAGTGGCGGCTACCTGGATCAGGAGAACACCGCGGTGATCGGGCAGGTCAAGGCCAGCACCGGCCTCGGCGAGAGCCTGACCAACGAGCTGCTAGCCAGCCCGCCGGCGCTGATTGCCAGGGTGCTGGCCAACGTCAGGGCGTCCTGGGGGTCGGTCGATGAGTACCTGCTCGACCACGGCCTCACGGCGGCGGACCTGGCGAGCCTGCGCGCCGCGCTGGTCGGTTAACGGCTCCCGCTCCGGCGGGCCGCGATGACTCTCGACGACCTCGACAAGCAGATCGTCGCGGCGCTGGTCAAGGACGCCAGGTCCACCTATGCCGAAGTCGGGGCGGCCATCGGGCTCTCGGCACCGGCGGTCAAGCGGCGCGTCGACCGGCTGTTGGCAACCGGCGCGATCACCGGGTTCAGCGCCCAGGTCGATCCGTCCGCCCTCGGCTGGACCACCGAAGCCTACGTGGAATTGTTCTGCCGCGGCCGAACCTCGCCGGCCGACATTGCGGTAGCGCTCGCCAAGTACCCCGAGGTGATCGACGCGTGCACGATCACCGGGGAGGCTGACGCCCTGCTGCACGTCCAGGCGTCCGATGTCCGTCATTTTGAGCAGGTGGTGGAGCGCATCGGGGCCGAATCCTTCGTCGTCCGGACACGCAGCGTAATCGTATTGTCGAGACTTGTTAACCGGCCCGACCTGCTGAGCTCCGGCGGCGGCAGCTAGGCCAGGACGATTCTGCACTGCTTGGGCCCGATATTCACTGAGTGGCGGTCCTGGCCGGATGCATCGGCTACAGTCTTGGCCATGACGGAGCGTCATGAGAATCCAGCTGCCAGCGGCCGGCCGATCACCACCGGCGAGTTTCGCGCGACCCCGGATGTCTCCGCGAGCACGGCCGAATTCCGCGCGTTCGCCGAGGACGGCGGCGAGCCCGGCCGACCCTGGGAGATGGCTGCGCCCGGACGCAGCGTGGCCCGGATGGCGCTGCTCATCGTGGGCGTGGCGATCGTGCTCGCGCTCGTCGCACTGCTGATCGTCAAGTAGCCTGCGGCTCCCGTCCCGGCTTCTAAGTTGGCAGCGCTGCGTCGATCGCCAGCGGCGGCGTGTTTGTATTGGCAGTCATGACCGCAGGGTCCACGACTCCGGATGCTGGCCAGCCGGGAGATAGCGAAGAAGAACGGCACCGGCTGACCGCCGTCGAGGGCCTGGCGGCGCTGTCCCTGGACGCACTGTCGTCGGTGGCCTACGGACCGCAGGCGATCCTTATCGTGCTCGCGACCGCAGGCGCGGCCGCGCTTCATTACACTCTGCCGGTCACCCTCGCGATCGTGCTACTGCTGGCCGTGCTGGTCATCTCCTACCGCCAGGTCATCGAGGCTTTCCCGGGCGGCGGCGGTGCCTACGCGGTGGCCAAAGCGCACCTGGGCAGCCGGGCAAGCCTGATCGCGGCGGCCTCGCTTGTCATCGACTACATCCTTAACGCGGCAGTAGGCGTGTCGGCCGGTGTCGAGGCGCTGACCTCTGCCTACCCGGGCCTTTACCGGGATCGCGTGGTGCTGTGCCTGATCGTGCTCGCGGCCATCACGGCGGTGAACCTATGGGGCGTCGCTGAGTCAGCCAGGCTGTTTATCGCCCCGACGATCATCTTTGTCGTCGGGATTTTCGCTGTCATCATCGGTGGCCTGCTCCGATCGCATCCGCTCCCGTTCCACCAGGGGTCGCTCTCGTCGGTCCCGGCGACGGTAGGCGTCCTGCTGCTGCTCAGAGCGTTCGCCTCCGGCTGCTCGGCGCTGACCGGGGTGGAGGCGATCGCGAACGCAGTGCCGGAGTTCAAGAAGCCGCGGGTGCGGCGGGCGCAGCATACCGAGATGGGCCTAGGCATCATCCTCGGCCTGATGCTGATCGGCATCGCCGTGCTGGCCCAGAAGTTCCACACCTATCCCTCCACGACGACAACCACGCTCGCCCAGCTAACCCAGGCATCGCTCGGTCATAACTTCGTGTTCTATGCGATCCAGCTCATCACGACGGTGCTGCTGGCGCTGGCCGCCAACACTTCATTTGGCGGCCTGCCGGTGCTGGCCTCGCTGCTGGCCACCGACAACTTCCTGCCGCATCTGTTCTTCCTCAAGGCCGACCGCCAGGTGCACAGGTACGGCGTGGTCGTACTCGCCGTGTTCGCCGCTGTCTTGCTGGTCGTGTCCAACGGCGACACCCAGGCGCTCATCCCGCTGTTCGCCATCGGGGTCTTCGTTGGCTTCACCCTGTCGCAGGGCGGGATGGTGCTGCACTGGCGTGAGCAGGGCAGCCCCGGCTGGCGCGGGCGGGCGGTTATCAATGGTGTCGGCGCGATCTTCACGCTGGCGGCGCTGGCTATCGAGCTGGTCAGCAAGTTCACCGAGGGTGCCTGGCTGGTCGTGATCGTCGTCCCGCTGCTGGTCCTCATGTTCTCCAAAGTGCACGCGGTCTACGCCCGGATGGGCCGCGAGCTGCAGATCGGCCAGGTGCCGGGCCCGCCACAGCCACGCAGCGCGCTGGTCGTCGTCCCGGTCGCCAGCATGTCGAGGCTGGTCAGGGAGGGGATATCGGCGGCGCTTTCGGTCGGCGATCAGGTGGTGGCCGTGACCGTCTGTTACGACGACGCTGAGGACCATGCTGCCGACGAGCGGTTGCGCGAGCAATGGACGCAGTGGCACCCGGACGTGCCCTTGGTGACGCTGCACAGCACGCACAGGTCGCTCGGCGCCGCCGATCGTGGACTACTTGCGGGAACTGGAGCGAACCTCCGCCCAGGAACAACTGGTGGTGCTGATCCCCGAGGTGCAGCCCGCCCATCCCTGGCAGCAGATCCTGCACAACCAGCGCGGCTTCGTGCTCGAGCGGGCGATCCAGCGCGGCACCGTCGACGTGGTCATCTGCCGGCTTCGCTACCGGCTAGAAGCTCTGGCAGCCCCCGAGTCAGCCGCCGCACCCGGCGGCGACCCGGGCCTGCCGCCTGCCGGGCGTCGGGACCGGCCCGACCTGCCCGGCTAAACCTCTTGTGAGCTGGGCCGCACGACTCCCGAGCTGGGCGTAACTTCCCCGTCATTCGACGTCGGGATCCGGCTGGTAGCGGTAGCCCATGCCTGGCTCGGTCAGCAGCCAGTGGGGACGGGCCGGATCCGGCTCGAGCTTCCGGCGCAGCTGCGCCATGTACAAGCGCAGGTTGCCTGTCGCATCGGCGTACCCGGGTCCCCAGACCTCGGCGAGCAGCAGCTGCTGGCTGAGCAGCTTGCCCGGATTGCGCAGCAGCACCTCCAGCAGGTGCCACTCGGTAGGAGTCAACCGGATGTCAGCAGCATCGCCGCCGTCGGCGCCATTCCGGATCACGCGTTTGGCCGCCAGGTCGACGACGAGGTCGCCCAGCCGGAACTGGGGCGTGGCGGGGTCGGGGCCGGATCGCCGGCTGACTGCCCGCATCCGCGCCAGCAGCTCATCCATTCCGAAGGGCTTGGTGACGTAGTCGTCGGCGCCCGCGTCCAGGGCTTCTACCTTGTCCGTGCTATCGGCCCGCCCAGACAGCACGATGATGGGCGCATCGGTCCAGCCTCGCAGGCCATGAATGACGTCGACACCGTCCAGGTCGGGCAGCCCAAGATCGAGTATCACCAGGTCCGGCGGGTGCCGGGCAGCCAGCTCCAGCGCCTCGCTCCCGCTGCCGGCGGTATGCACCTCGTACTCACGGACGCGCAGGTTGATGCGCAGCGCCCGGAGTATCTGCGGTTCATCGTCGATGACGAGAACGGTTGTCACGGAACCACCCTTGCACGGGTCAACTTCGTTCTCGCAGGAGACCGTCACGGCGTGCCCTCTGTGGGGTTGGCTTCGAATCCACGGGCGGCGGCGGCCCCCGGTGGAGGGGGATCACCGGGGGCCGCCGCCCCCCGTGGGTCGAGCTATCGCGGGTTACTGGAGTTCACGCGGGCTTGAAGCCCCCTGTGCGGAGGTCGAGCGGGACGCCGCCACGCGAGTGTCACGACACGGCCCGGCCCGGGCTCGGGGGGCCCAGGGAGGCTGCAGCCTGCCGCGGGTCGGCGTCTTGTCCCAGGCCGGGCGGTAGCTGACTGGCAGGTCCCGGAGTGGCTGGCAGCGACAGGGTCATGGTCAGCCCGCCGCCCGGTGTGTCGTCAGGTTCCAGGGTTCCGCCCATGGCTTCGGTCAGCCCGCGCGACAAGGCTAGGCCCAGGCCGACGCCGGTGGTGTTGTCGGTATCGCCGAGGCGCTGGAACGGCACGAACATCTGGTCCCGGTTCGCAGCCGGGATGCCCGGCCCGCGGTCGATGATGCGGAGCTCCACCCGGTCCCGGAGCGAGCTTGCGGTGAGTGCTGGCGGCGTGCCGGCGGGGGAGTACCGGATCGCATTCGCGATGAGGTTCGCTATCACCCGTTCCAGGATGCCGGGGTCCACGTCCACTTCCGGCAGGTCCTCAGGGATGTCCACCGTCACCGTCCGCGCGGCCGGACCGAGATCGTCGAGCGATCTGGCCACAATCTCCGACACGTCCGCGGGCCGCGGGAAAACCGCCAGCGCTCCGGCCTGCAGCCTGCTCATGTCGAGCAGGTTGTCGACGAGGCGAGCCAGCCGGTCGAGTGACTCGTCCGCTGTAGCCAGCAGCTCGTCATGATCCTCGGCATCCCATTCGATGTCGTGTGAGCGCAGGCTCGTGACCGCAGCCTTGGCTGATGCCAGTGGCGTCCGCAGGTCGTGGCTGACGGCGGCGAGCAGAGCGGTGCGGACCCGGTCGGCCTGCGCGATCGGCCGGGCGGCCTCGGCTGCTGCGGTCAGTCGGCTCTGCTCCAGCGCAACAGCCGCGTAGGCGGCGAAGGCCCCGAGCACCCTGCGGTCCGCCGCGGGAAGCGGTCGGCCCCGCAGCGCCAGCACGAGGTCTTCGCCGATCGGCATCTCCACGTCGGCTTCCTCCGGCCTGCACGCCGCGGGCTCACCGGAGCACCCGACGACCGTCCACTGGCCGGCCTGCCGCGCCGCCGTGGCCGGGGACGGAATCGCCGAGCTGTCGGCCGCGGCCCGCAGCCTGGCTTGCTGCGTGTTGGCCTGGTCGGACAGCTCGAGCAAGGCGACCGAGTCCATGCCGAAGGCTTCGCGTACCCGGTCGAGCACAGCCGGCAGCGCCTGCTGCCCGCGTAGCACGCTGCCTGCGGTGGTCGCCAGCAGCTCAGATTCCGCGCCGGACCGGGCGGCCTGGTTCGTCCGCCTGGCCGCCATGTCCACCACTGAGCTGACGACCAGGCCGGCGGCGATGAAGATGATGAGCGCCACGACGTTGTTGGCCTGAGCGATCGTCCATAGGTGTATCGGCGGGGTGAAGTAATAGTTGAGCAGCAGCGAGCCGGCCACGGCGGCCAGCAGGGCCGGTATGAAGCCGCCCACCAGTGCAACTGCGATGACGGCGGCCAGGAAGACAAGCACGTCGCTGGTCAGGTTCAGGTTGCCGCGCAGGCTGGCCAGCGCCAGCGTGATGAGCGGCATGAGCCCCACGGCCAGCGCGAAGCCCGCTAGCTGACGCCGGCGGTTGAGGCCGCCAGCGCTGATCCTGGGCAGTGCCCGGCCGCGGCCGACATAGGAGTGAGTAACCATGTGCACGTCAATGTCACCGGACGCGCGCATGGTCCGCATGCTCACGCCCGGCCCGGTCAGCAGCGACGCGACCCAGCCGCGGCGACTGACGCCCAGCACCAGCTGGGTGGCATTCTCGGCGCGCGCGAACGTCAGCAGTGCCTCCGGCACATTGTCGCCGACAACCTGGTGATAGGTGCCGCCGAGCGATTCGGTGAGCCGCCGCTGCGCAGCCAGCGCGGCCGGGTCGGCGCCGGCGAGGCCGTCCGACTTGGTCACGTGCACGGCGAGCAGGTCGCCGCCCGAGGACCGGGCGGCGATCCTGGCAGCCCGCCTGATCAGCGTCTCGCCCTCCGGGCCACCCGTCAGCGCAACAACAACCCGTTCCCTCGCCTCCCAGGTGGCCAGGATGTCGTGCGCTTCCCGGTATCGCTGCAAGCCTTCGTCGACCTTGTCGGCGAGCCACAGCAGGGCGAGCTCGCGCAGCGCCGACAGGTTGCCGATGCGGAAATAGTTGGTGAGGGCCGCGTCGATCTTCTCGGCCTTGTAGATGTTGCCGTGCGCCATCCGGCGACGCAGCGCCTCCGGGGTCATGTCCACGAGCTCGACCTGATCGGCAGCGCGCACGATCGCGTCAGGCACCGTTTCCCGCTGCGGCACTCCGGTGATCTTCTCGACCACGTCGTTGAGCGACTCGAGGTGCTGGATGTTCATGGCCGAGATCACGTCGATGCCGGCGTCGAGCAGCTCGGCGACGTCCTGCCAGCGCTTCTCGTTCCGGGAGCCGGGCACGTTGGTGTGCGCGAATTCGTCGACGAGCGCCACTTGCGGGTGCCGGGCCAGCACCGCGTCCAGGTCCATTTCCTCGAAAAAGGTACCGCGGTAGGGGATCTCGGCCCTCGGAATGACCTCCAGATCGCCTACCTGCTCCTGGGTGTGCAGCCGGCCGTGCGGTTCGACGTAGCCGACGACCACGTCGGTACCGCGGTCCCGGCGCCGGTGACCCTCGTTGAGCATGGCGAACGTCTTGCCAACACCGGCGGCCGAGCCGAGATAGATCCTCAGCTGGCCCCGGCCGCCGGGCTTCCTGGCCACCCGGATGTCCGCAAGACCCTCGTTACTCATCCAAATCCCCTCGTGGACAGCGTCTCACGGTTGATAGCGATAGCCCATTCCGGGCTCGGTCAGCAGGTGCCGCGGCCGGTGCGGGTCGTCTTCCAGTTTCCTGCGCAGCCCGGCCATATGAAAGCGCAAGTAGTGAGTGCTGTTTTCAGCGCCAGGGCCCCAGAGCTCGGCGAGCAGTCGGCTAGCGGGGACAAGCTGGCCTGCCGACCGCAGCAGCACGTCCAGCATTCGCCACTCGGTCTTGGTCAGGTGGACGGGCTCCGGCTCGGCCCCGCCGATGCGGATCACGGTGCGGGCCGACAGATCGACCAGGCACGTCCCGATGCTGAACTCGGGGCCGCCGCCGAGCCGGGAGTCGCGGCGCAGCGCCGCGCGAAGCCGGGCCACCAGTTCGTCCATGGAGAACGGCTTGGTCACGTAGTCGTCGGCTCCGGCATCCAGGGCGCCGATCTTGTCGCCCGATCCGGCCCGGCCGGACAGCACGATCACCGGCGCGGCCGACCACTCGCGCAGTCCGTGTATCACCTCAGTGCCGTCCAGATCCGGCAGGCCCAGGTCGAGCAACACGGCGTCGGGCGGACGCCGCGCTGCCTCGACCAGGGCCTCGTGGCCAGCTGAGGCGGTTGTCACCTCGTAGCCGCGGGCGCGGAGGGTAATCTGGAGCGCCCGCAGCAGTGCCGGCTCGTCCTCAACGATGAGGACGCGCCCTCCGTCAGACCGGGTACTTCTCATCGAGAGCGATGTTCAGTAGCAGAACGTTCACCGTCGGCTCGCCGAGGAAACCGAGCGTGCGACCCCGGGTGTACTTGCTGACGAGGGCGCGGACCGCTGCCGGGCTGATATGCCTGGCCGCTGCGACCCGGTCCACCTGGATCGCCGCGTTAGCCGGCGAGATGTAGGGCTCAAGGCCGGACGCGGACGTTGTCACCGCGTCCGGCGGGATCGCCGACACCTTCACGTGGTCGAACGCCGCGATCTGCGCCTGCCGCTGCTTGATCTCCCGCACCAGCTTGGGATTGGTCGGCCCGAGGTTAGAGGCGCCAGAGAAGAGCGGGTCACAACCGTAGTCGTTCGTCGCGCCGCTCGTAGCGACGGACGGGCGCGGCTGGAAGTACTGCCGCAGCGGGTTGCCCTTGGCGTCGACGAACTCCTGGCAGAGCAGGCTGGAGCCGACGACCCGGCCGTGGTAGCTGACTAGCGAGCCGTTGGCCTGGTGATGGAAGGCAACCTGGGCCACCGCAAGCATGACCAGCGGGTAGATGATGCCGGTCAGCACGGTGAAGACCAGCAGGCCGCGAAGGCCCGCTATGTGCTGCCGGAGAAAGCTTGGAAGTCGGTTCATTGTCAGATCACCTAAATCCGGGGATGAACTGGATGATGAGGTCGATGATCTTGATCCCGATGAACGGGATGATCAGCCCGCCGACGCCGTAGATCCACAGGTTCCTGCGGAGCATGGCGGCAGCCGACGACGGGCGGTAGCGCACGCCGCGCAGCGCGAGCGGGATCAGTGCCACGATGATCAGCGCATTGAAGATGATCGCCGCGGTGATCGCCGACTGCGGGCTGTGCAGCTGCAGGATGTTCAGCTTCGCCAGGCCAGGGATCACGCCCTCGAACATGGCCGGGATGATCGCGAAGTACTTGGCCACGTCGTTGGTGATCGAGAAGGTGGTCAGCGCTCCGCGGGTGATGAGCAGCTGCTTGCCGATCTCCACGATCTCGATGAGCTTGGTCGGGTTGGAGTCCAGGTCCACCATGTTCCCGGCCTCCTTGGCCGCAGATGTCCCGGTGTTCATGGCCACCCCGACGTCGGCCTGGGCGAGGGCCGGGGCGTCGTTGGTGCCGTCCCCGGTCATCGCGACCAACCGGCCGCCTTCCTGCTCCTTCTTGATCAGCGCCATCTTGTCTTCGGGCGTTGCCTCGGCGAGAAAGTCATCCACGCCGGACTCGTCCGCGATGGCCTTAGCGGTGAGCGGGTTGTCACCGGTGATCATGACGGTGCGGATGCCCATTCTGCGCATCTCGGCGAACCGCTCGGCGATGCCCTCCTTGACGATGTCCTTGAGGTAGATCACGCCAAGCGCCCGAGCCGCACCGTTATGATGATCCGCCACCACCAGAGGCGTGCCGCCGACTCCGGAGATCCCGTCGACCATCGATGCGAGCTCGTCCGGCGGGGTGCCGCCGTTGTCGCGGACCCACTGGGTCACCGAGCCGGCTGCGCCCTTGCGAACCTGCCGCCCGTCGGCCAGGTCGATGCCACTCATCCTGGTCTGCGCGGTGAACTCGACGAACTCTGCATGCTGCAGTTCGCCCTCGGCTCGCTCCCGCAGTCCGTACTTCTCCTTCGCCAGTACGGCGATGGAGCGGCCCTCCGGGGTGTAGTCGGCCATGCTGGACAGCTGAGCCGCGTCAGCGAGCTGAGCGGCGGTCACGCCGGTCACCGGCAGAAACTCAGTGGCCTGTCGGTTGCCGATGGTGATCGTGCCCGTTTTGTCGAGCAGCAGTGTGTTCACATCGCCCGCTGCCTCCACCGCACGCCCCGACATGGCCAGCACGTTGCGCTGGACCAGCCGGTCCATGCCGGCGATGCCGATCGCGGAGAGCAGCGCGCCGATCGTGGTCGGGATCAGCGCGACCAGCAGCGCGACGAGGATGACCAGGCTCTGCGGAGCGTTGGAGTAAAACGCCAGCGGCTGCAGTGTGACCACAGCCAGCATGAAGATGATCGTCAGTGCGGCGAGCAGGATGTTCAGCGCGATCTCGTTCGGCGTCTTCTGTCGCTTCGCGCCCTCGACCAGCGCGATCATCCGGTCGATGAAGGTCTCGCCTGGCCTGGACGTGATCTCTACCACGATCCGGTCGGAAAGCACCTTGGTACCGCCGGTGACAGCCGACCGGTCACCGCCGGACTCGCGGATGACCGGAGCCGATTCGCCGGTGATGGCCGACTCGTCGACCGAGGCGACGCCCTCGACGACGTCACCGTCGCCGGGAATGATCTCGCCGGCCTCGACCACCACGTAGTCGCCGAGTGTGAGCTGGGTGCCCGGCACTCCCTCTTCGCGCGAATCTGCCTGACCCGGCTTCCAGCCGACCAGGCGACGGGCCACGGTCTCCCGCTTGGTCTTACGCAGGGTTTCGGCCTGGGCCTTGCCGCGGCCCTCGGCCACGGCCTCGGCAATGTTGGCGAAGAGCACGGTCAGCCAGAGCCAGACCACGATGGTCCAGTTGAAGACAGACGGCTTGGTGATGGCCGTGTAGAGGGTCAGGAGCGCGCCGATCTCGACCACGAACATGACCGGGTTCTTGACCTGGACCCGCGGGTCCAGCTTCCGGAACGCGTCAGGCAGCGATTTCCAGAGCATCTTGGGATCGAGCAGCCCGCTGCCGACCCGGTGCGGCTGCGCGCCGCGTCCCTTGACGATTGCGCCGCCTGTTTGCGGTGTCGATGTCACAGCCATCTCAGTGCAGTCCTTCTGCGAACGGGCCCAAGGCGAGGGCGGGGAAGTAGGTCAGGCCGACCAGCACGAGGATCACGCCGACGAGCATGCCGACGAACAGCGGTTTGTGAGTTTCCATCGTGCCGGCGCTGGCCGGCACCGGTGTCTGTCTGGCCAGCGATCCGGCCAGGCCGAGCGCGAAGATTTCCGGGGCGAACCGGCCGATCAGCATGACGATCCCGCCGACGGTGTTGTACCAGTACGTATTCGTGGTCAAGCCGGCGAAGGCTGAGCCGTTGTTGTTCGCCATCGATGTGAACGCGTACAGGATCTCCGTCAGGCCGTGCGGGCCGGGGTTGAGTATCGATCCCTGCGGTATCCTCAGCCCGATCGATAGCCCGGTGGCGGCCAGGATCACTACCGGCAAGGTGAGGAAGTACAGCGCCGCGTACTTCATTTCCGTCGGCCGGATCTTCTTCCCGATGTACTCCGGCGTCCGGCCGACCATGAGGCCTCCGACGAACACCGTCACCATGGCGAGGACGAGGATGCCGTACAGGCCAGCCCCGACTCCGCCTGGCGCGATCTCGCCGAGCGCGATGTCGAAGTCGGCTATCCCGCCGCCGAATGGGGTGAACGAATCATGGAACGAGTTCACCGAACCGGTGGAGGTCACCGTTGTCGACGCCGCGAACAGCCCCGACCCTTGCGTGCCGAAGACGACGTTCTTGCCTTCCATGGCGCCGTGGGCCAGTTGCGGGGCGAGTCCTGCGCCCTGGGTCTCGAAGAAGGTGATCCCGCCTACGGCGGCCAGCCAGATGACCACCATGACGGCCAATAGCGCGTAGCCCTGCCGGTTGTCCTTGACCATCTTGCCGAAGGTCCGCGGCAGGCAGAAGGCGGTCAGCAGCAGCAGGAAGATCTCGAACCAGTTCGTGAACGGGTTCGGGCTCTCGAACGGGTGCGCAGAGTTGGCGTTGAAGAAGCCGCCGCCGTTGTTGCCCGCGTCCTTGATGACTTCCTGCGACGCCACCGGCCCGCCGACGATCGTCTGATGCGCGCCGGACAGCGTGGTCACGGTGTGGTAGCTGGTGAGGTTGTCGATGACGCCTGCAGCCATCAGGACGATCCCGCCGACCACTGCCAGCGGGATGAGGTATCGGACCGTGATCCTGGTGGTATCCACCCAGAAGTTGCCGAGCTTGTCGGTCTTGGACCGGATAAATCCGCGGACCATGGCGATGGCGACAACGATGCCGACGGCCGCAGAAAGGAAGTTCTGCACGGCGAGGCCGCTCATCTGGGTCAGGTAGCCCATCGTGGACTCGCCGGAGTAGTTCTGCCAGTTCGTGTTCGTCACGAACGACGCGGCAGTGTTCCAGGCCAGCGCAGGCGGCACGCCCTTCATGCCCTCCGACAGCAGCAGATATTGCTGCAGCCGCTCGATCCCGTACAGGAACAGCACGCTGATCAGGGAGAACGCCAGCATGCTGCGGAGGTAAGAGCTCCACTTCTGGTCGTTGTCGGGGTTGACCCCGATCAGCTTGTATAGCCCACGCTCCGCCCTCCAGTGCTTGTCGGTGGTGAAGATATGGGCCATGTAATTGCCGACCGGCACGTAGCACGCAGCAAGGGCGGCCACGAGCAGGCCGAGCTGGAGCCAGCCAGCGGAGGCGGCACTCATCAGAACCTCTCAGGTAGTACGAGAGCGGCGAATAGATACACAACGAGCAGGACGCCAGCGATCAGGCCGATCCAGTTCTCAGCGCTCAAAGCGCTCAACCCCCTTGAGGATGAGGTAGAGCACGCCAAAGACGACGATGGTCAGGCCGATGTACAGCAGGTCAAGCATGGGAGTCCTCCAACGGACGCCTAGGCGGTGCACAGGTATCCGCATAAGTGAACCGCCCTGAACAGGGCAGACAGATGGTCCAAACAGTTCCCATGCAGGCCCGGAACGATTCCTAACAAGACCCAGGCACCCAGCCAGACGCAAATGACGGCGCACAGAGGCGGGGCCGCCGCGGAGGGAGCGGCCTCCACCAGGGATAGAAGCGGCCTGCACCAGAGATACTTGTACTTTGCTGACGGTGGAAGCAGTAAGTGCCCCGGCCCGGTGAGGTGGTTCAGTGCCCGTGACCGTCGCGATACCAGCGTTCCTGGCCGGGGCATTGATCAGCCTGGTGACTAGCTGGCTGCTGGTCACCCGCCTGGAGCGGGTCGGCGAGCGCCTCGGCTTGTCCGAGGCACTGCTCGGCCTAGTCGCCGCGCTGGCCG
This sequence comes from uncultured Actinomycetota bacterium, assembly GCA_963804435.1. Taxonomy (GTDB): domain Bacteria; phylum Actinomycetota; class Actinomycetes; order Streptosporangiales; family Streptosporangiaceae; genus JAJYUU01. The sequence goes on from CAWDQI010000001.1 coordinate 220,410, forward strand.
CCGATGCCCCCGAGATCACTGCGGCGGTCTCCGCGATGGCCGGGCATCAGCAGCGGATCGGCGCAGGGGTGATCATCGGGTCGAATGTGTTCAACCTCGCCACCCTCCTCGGCCTGGCCGCTATCGTGGCCGGGCGCGTCAGCCTGCATCGGCGGGTGGTGCTGCTGGGCGGTGCCGTCGCGATGTGGCTGGCCGTCACATGCCTTGTCGTGGTAACGGGTCTTGTGCCTCCCGCGGCTGGCCTAGTGCTCGCGCTCGGAGCGATGGCTGTCTACGCACTGGTCCTCGGAATGCGGAACCTCAGCAGGCTCCCGTTGCCTCAGTCGTGGATCAGCTGGCTGAGAAAAGCGGTGACGGAGGAAGAGCTGGAGCTGCAGGAGGCAATCCGGCCTCAGCCGGCCTGCCGAGCAGATTTCGGAGTTGCGGTCGGCGCGTTGCTGGTCGTGGTCGCCGCGAGCGCGGTGATGGAACGTGCCGCCGCGGCGCTCGGCACCAGATTCGCCGTACCGGAGATCATCGTGGGCGGACTCGTGCTCGCAGCTGTGACCAGCCTGCCGAACGCGGTCACGGCCGTATATCTGGCCTCGCGCGGCCGCGGCGCCGCAACGTTCAGCACGGCTCTGAACAGTAACGCGCTCAACGTCACCCTCGGGCTCTTGGTCCCGGCGACCGTAATCGGCATCGGCGGGCCCTCGAGCCAGACCACTCTCGCTACCGTGTGGTATGCCGGGCTCACGGGAGTGGTGCTGGGCTTTGCCTACCGGGACAGGGGGATACGCCGGGCCATCGGCGTGGTTGTCGCTGTTGCCTACGTGATATTCGCCGGGTCGGTAATTGCGGTCGCCACCACGGGACGACTCGCGATTGCGATCGCGGCCGGTTCTGCGGTCATCATCGCGGTCGGCGTCGGCCTTGTGCTCAAGCGAGGCGGCTCTGAACCGCTGATCTCGCCTGGGCCGTCAGCGAACGGCCGGGCGTTGCCGAGCCGGCAGGCCTGGCCGCATCAAGAACTCGGAGGCAGGCGATCGTTGCTGCCCGGCTGGACGGTCAACCGAATCTGGCTCGCTGGCCTCGGAATGACCATGTTCGTCGCAGCCACCGATGCCGTGCTTGGCAGCCGCGTCGTGCTCATCGGACTGTTGATTGTCGGGCCGTGCATCGTGCTGCTAACCGGCCGGTGGATACCAACTGGGCTGACCGGCGTGATGGCCGCTGGCCTGGCAGTTGCGCTGGGCATTCCCGATGGCATTTGGGGCACCACAACCCACTTGGCTTTCCTGGCCGCCGTAGTCGCGGTTGCGCTTGCTACTACCGTTGCCGCCGTCGCCATCACGCTGATGCACCCTCGACGGCGGCCATGAGGCCCCGCTGCTCGGTCAAGGCCAGGTGTAACGCGGCCGGTAATTTGTCGGCAGCATGTGATCCTTGATCTCAGCGGGCCGGCTCACTGCCGGCCCGCCGCACCAGCTACGGCTGCAGGTCGTCCAGAATCTCGGCGAGCCGGTGCAGGGCCGCGCCGATCCAGGGCAGCCCGATCGGGTCGGGCGACGCCAGCGCGGCCTCGCGCTGGTCATCGGTGTCGCCGTAGAGCAGGCCGGTAGCCAGCCGGAGCCGAAGCGCGCTCGGTTCCTCGCCGAAGGCGCTGGCCGGCAGCGTGCCGGCCCCGTACTGGTTGAGCAGCAGCGAGGCCAGGTCCGCGCCGGTCACTACGCCGAACTTGCTCGACAGGTGCCGGCGCCACGGTGCGAAGTCCGGGTACAGGTAGAACGCGGCCTGCGGCGGGGCGAGTTCGAGTCCGGCCGCGATGCAGATGCGGGCCGCCTCCTGGCACACGACCGCGTGCAGCGACCGGCTGCGTGCTATCCGGTCCGCCACCTCTGTTGGCTCACTGAATGCGACAGCCGCGGCGTGCTGCATGGGAGTGCAGGCGGCGGACCAGATCTCGCTGGCGATCCCGAGCAGTCGCTCGCGCAGCGCGGCGCCGGTCTTCCCGGCTGGCAACCTCGCGACGCCAAGGCGCCAGCCACCGACGGACAGGTTCTTGCTCAGCGCGGTCGTCACGACGGTCCGCTCGGGCGCGATCAGGGCCGGCGTCGGAAACGGCGCGGTTGGGTTGTGGATCAGATCCCGGTAGATCTCGTCGCTGATGATGATCATGTCCTGCCGTTCGGCGACAGCGCACAGCTCGCGGATCGATCTGGGGCTGGCGAGCCGGCCGGTTGGGTTGTCCGGCAGCGTCACCAGCACGGCGCCGATCGGCCGGCCGGCTTTGCGCGCTGCCGTGGCCGCGACATCCAGTTCCGCGGCGTCGCAGCAGCCGCCCTCGCCTGGCGCGACGGGAACGAAGACCGGCGTGACGCCGAGAAGCCTGGCCTGCGCCGCGTAGCTCACCCAGCTTGGCCGCGGCACCGCGACATCGGCGCCGAGCGCGAGCAGCGCCGCGAACAGCAGCGCCTTGCTTCCCGGCCCGGCCAGAACGAAGTCGGGGCTGGTCGGCAGGCCGCGCCGGGACCAGTAACCGGCCGCGGCTGCGCGCAGTTCCTCGCTACCGGCCACCGGCCCGTAGGCGCCAAGGTCGGCAGTGCTAGCAAGCTCCGCGGTCAGGCGCGGGAGCACCGGCAGTCCAGACTCGCCGAACGCGAGAGGCAGGATCTGCTCGCCACGCTCGCGCCGGCGCGCCAGCGCCTCGTTGGCGGCAAGGGTGGCGGACACCGGAACCTGCAGGGAAGGGGACGGGAGAGTCGGTGGGCGGACGGATACCACCCGGCCGGATCCTGACAAACCTGAACTAAGGGCGCCAGAACTAAGGGGGGCGGAGAGGGGGTCGGTGACGGTTGTTGGGCCAGCCCAGGGCATGGCGGAAACTCCTTGCTGCGGGGGCAACAGTTCGGGTCCTAAGCCAGTGAGACTACCCGCCGAATGTTTCCTGACCTGCATCGTAATGGTAAAGCGTTAGTTTCGTACCCCATGTCTGTGGCAGAGAATAACTCTTGCTTATGCTTGAAATATGCTCGACGTGCACCGGCTTCGCTTGCTGCTCGAGTTCGCCGAGCGCGGCACGATCGCCGCGACGGCGGCCGCGCTTGGCTATACACCATCAGCGGTGTCGCAGCAGCTAGCCACCCTTGAGCGGGAGGTCGGCACGCAGTTGCTCGACCGCACCGCGCGGGCTGCGAAGCTGACGGCGGCCGGCCGGAAGCTGGCCGCGCACGCGGCGGAGATCCTGGCCAGCATCGAGGCCGCCGAAGCGGATCTGGCCGCGCCCGAGCCGGTCGGCCGGGTCGCCATCTCAGCTTTTCCGACCGCGGCAGTCGCCTTCGCGCCCGCGCTGACGCGGACCGCCCGCGCGCATCCTGGCCTGAGCTTCCTGTTGCGCCAGACCGCTGGCGGCGAGGTGCTGCGGCTGGTCCGGGCCGGCCAGGTGGACGTGGCCATCGTGGACGACTGGACCGGCAGGGTCGCCAGCACTCAGCAGTCTGCCCTGCGGTTTTACCCGCTGCTGACCGATTCGATGGTGCTTGTCGTGCCGCGCGGTCACTGGGCCGGCGATCCGCGAGTGCCCGTGTCCCTGCACAAGCTCAGGGACGAGCCGTGGCTTGCGCCGCCTGCGGGCGAAGCCTCGCGCCGGGCCGTCGACCAGGTGCTGGCGTCAGCCGGGGGCGTGGCCGATGCCCCGTCGGAATTCGAGGGCCTGGCCACCATTCTGAGCCTGGTGGCGCGCGGCATCGGGATCGCGATCCTGCCGCGCCTCACGCTGGCCGCCGGCGAGGGCAGGGTAGCGGTCCGCGAACTGCCCGGCACCAGTCCGGCCAGGGACCTGTACGCGGTCGCTCGGGCATCGTCGGTACAACGGCCCGCGGTGGCGGTCATCGTGCGGGCTCTCACGGCTGCGGCGCGCGGCCTATCGGCCGCCCCGAAGGCCGTTCCCGACCCCGACTCTGGCTGAGCTGTCGCAGCCGACAGGCTAACTTCCGCACCCTGGTGGCTGCGGGCCGCGCTCGCCCGGCCGCGCCGGTGGCGCCGCTGTGCTCTGGGCGTGGAACTCGGCACCGCTATGCTCTCGGCGTGGAACTCGACCTTTCCCTTCCCGCTGCCGAACTGACCGCCCAGCTCGTGGACGTCGAGTCCGTCAGCGGCAACGAGGGGCCGCTCGCCGACGCCATCGCCCGCGCTCTGGCGGCGCTGCCGCACCTTTCGGTGGACCGCGATGGCAACGCGATCGTGGCGCGAACCAGATTCGGCCGCGCCGAGCGAGTCGCACTGGCCGGTCACATCGACACCGTCCCGGTCGCCGGGAACCTGCCGTCGCACCTGGATGGCAGCCTGTTGTACGGCTGCGGCAGCTGCGACATGAAGGCCGGCGTCGCCGTGCAACTACGGCTGGCCGCGCAGCTCACCAGTGCGGCCCGCGACGTGACATTCGTGTTCTACGACTGCGAGGAGGTTGAGGCCGAGCGCAACGGGCTGCTCAGGCTGAGCCGCGCCCGGCCGGAACTGCTCGCCGCTGATTTCGCCGTACTGCTCGAGCCGACGGGCGCCGTGGTTGAGGGCGGCTGCCAGGGCACCCTGCGCGCGGACATCATCGCCCGCGGGCAGCGAGCGCATAGCGCGCGGTCCTGGCTGGGCCGCAACGCCATTCATGCCGCTGGCGAGATCATCGACGTGCTGCGCGGTTACCAGCCTCGCCAGCCGGTTGTGGACGGGCTCAGCTACCACGAAGGACTGAACGCGGTCTGGATCAGCGGCGGCGTGGCTGGCAACGTGATCCCGGACGAGTGCCGGGTCAGTGTGAATTACAGGTTCGCGCCGGACCGGTCCGCTGACCAGGCGGCCGAGCATGTGCGAGAGGTGTTCGCTGGCTGGGACGTGGAAATCACCGACTCAGCCGGCGGCGCCCGCCCTGGCCTTGGCCAGCCGGCCGCGGCGGCGTTCGCGGCGGCCATCGGCGGCCAGCCGCGGGCGAAGCTTGGCTGGACGGACGTGGCCAGGTTCGATGCGCTCGGAATCCCGGCGGTGAACTACGGGCCAGGTGACCCTCGGCTGGCTCATACCAGGAACGAACACGTGCCGGTCGACGAGATTGCCGCCTGCGAGGGCCGCATGCTGGGCTGGCTGCGCGGAGCCGCCTGACAGCTGAAGGCGGCGCCGGAAGACCAAGCCGTTCCCGCTAGAACCGGACGGGGGAGCGTCGGCGCCGGAATCGCGCGCGCTCCCCCGTTCCGCATCTGACCCCGACTGCAGGTCTTACGCCGGGGGCGCCTTGGCCAGCGTCAACGCCCTGGTTTCGGTCTGGCCCGCTGGCGTCACCCAGGTCATCTTGACGGTCGTGCCGCCCCTGATGGCATGCAGGATGCTCATCAGCGAGGCAGGCGACGACACGGGCCGGCTGTTGACCTTCGTGATCACGTCTCCGGGCACGAGCCCGGCCTTAGCGGCCGGCTGTCCGCACAGCGACCCGAGCACGAGCGTGCCGCTACTGACGGGGGCCACCTGGCTGGGCTTGCCCGCCTCCTGGTTGCTGGTCAGGCACTGGTTGGTGGCCGGCGGCAATGGTCCATTGCCCGAGGCAGCCGCGGCCTGCTCCTGCGCCTGGAGCTGCTTCTGCGGGTTGGTAAGGGTGCTCTGCGTGCCGTTCTTACCGCCAGGGACCAGGACGCCGATAAAGCCGGATGGGCCGACCTGCACCGACGGGCTTGACCGCCCGGAAATGATCTGCCTGGCGATCGCGATGGCCCTGTTGATCGGGATGGCGAACCCGACATCCTGCTGGCTCTGCTGGCCGCTGAAGACGCCGCTTGTGCTCGCGGCCGTGTCCATGCCGATGACCTGGCCGTCCAGATTAGCCAGCGGGCCACCCGAATCACCCGGGATGATTTGCGCGTCGGTCTGCAGCATCCCGGTGAGGCGCTCCGGCGACACGCCGCTGCCCTGATCGCTTGCGGTGATCGACTGGTTGAGCGCAGTGACACGGCCGGCGACCGCATGGATGCTGCCAGTGCCACCGGCGTTACCCAGGCCGACGACGGGGTCGCCCACCTTCACGGTATTGGAGTCGCCGAGCGGTACGGTCCTGAGGCCGGAGGCGTGCTCGAGCTGGATCACGGCGACGTCGGAGCTCTTGTCGAAGCCGAGCCACTTCGCGGTGAAATGCTGGCCGGTGCCGGGGATTGTCGCGGTCAGGCCGGTGGTTTGGTTGATGACGTGATTGTTGGTGAGCACCAGGCCGTGGCTGCTAATGATCATCCCGGTTGCGGCGGCCGAGGCGCCATTGCCCTGGTACTTCAGGTTGCTGCTGATGACGACCAGGCCGGGCGACACCTTCTGCGTTACCTGGTGCAAGGCTGCCGCGCTGACGCTGTCGCTGGAGCCGGAGCCGCCGTTGCTCGGCTGGCCGGAGCCGGAGCCGGAGCCGAAGTTCGGATTGCCGAACGTGCCCGAGCTGGCGGACGGCTGCTGGCCGGGCGAGTTGCTCAGCCCGACAGCCAGTGCGCCGATGGTGGCTGCGACCGCCGCGACCGCAATGTAGGCCACAGCCGTGTTCATGCCACCGCGCCGCCTCGGTCGCTGACCGTAGCCGGGCGGCGGGCCCTGACCCCCCGGCGGCTGACCGAAACCGCCGCCGATCTGATATCCGGGCTGGCCGTAGCCGGGCTGGCCGTAGCCGGGCTGGCCGTAGCCGGGCTGGCCGTATCCCCGCTGGCCGTATCCCGGCTGGCCGTAGCCGGGCTGGCCGTAAGCCGGGTTAGCGGGCTCGCCCGGCAGCGGGTATCCGATGGGCTGGCCAGGACTCGCGCCTGCGTAACCGCCCTGCTGCCCGTCGCCGGGCTGAGGGTAACCGGATGGCTGGTTGACGGCCGGCTGACTGGACTCACCCGGCGAGGCTGGCGCCCCGCCTGGATGAGAAGGGGCTGGCTGGCCCGTGGTCGGCGGCGCCGGCGGATAAGCCTGGGCTTGCTGCGCCGCATCGCGCTGGGCCGCGTCCGGATGAGAAAACTCGCTGTCCGGCGCGGGCTGGGCCGACTGGCCGGCTTGGGCCGTCTGCGCCGACTCTCCCGGCTGAGCAGTGCGTTCCGGCGGATGCGCTTCGGATGGGCTCGCTGCGCTCAAGTCGGAAGCAATCGGCTGGTCAGCCTGTGGAGTCCAGGCTTCCCACGCTCCGGGCTGCTGGCCATCGCCGTTCTGCTCTTCGTGCATCTCCATCATCCTCTGCCCAGTCCCTGCCAGCCTATGTCTCGATGCGGCACTTATGTCCGGCCGCAGGCTTCATCGCCAGCGGCCGTCGCGTCCAGTAAGCACTACGGACCTGGAAGTTAGCTGAATGAGCTATGAGGAACAGCTTTCGCGGTGCCGTCATATATTCCGTGGCGCCGCATAGACACCAGACTCGCAGGCGATGTCACGGGTGCCGGCCCGGACCCCGGCTACCGCTGAGAAGATATATCTTGTCAGCCGAGCTCTAGAGATATATCTTGAGGCAGTCAGACTAGCGCTTGAACGCAGGAGTCAACGATGTCGGCACCGCCAAGCACCTACGAACCTAACTTGAGCACTCGCGAGGAACTCGCAGTGTCCACCACGGCGCTATCTCAAGCACCGTGGAAGCTCGCCGGAGCGGCTGGCGTCGCCGCGGTCGGCGCAGACTTCCTGGTTCACCTGCCCTTCCACCTGTTCCACCCGCAGATATTCACCCCGCTGGCCATGGGCGCCGTAGCGTTCTTCACGGTCGCCGGGGCGGGCGCGCTGGTCAGGACACGGCACAGCCGCGCGCTGCGCTGGGCGCGCCGCAGGCCCTGGCGTTACGCTGCGGTGCCCGGCGCTGCCTGCGCGATCGTCGTATTCGCGCTCATGGTGCTGCACGGTGGCGGCATCGGCGGCAGCGTCTTCACCTCGCTCTGGCACGGGGCACTGGCCTACGGGGCGACCGGAGTGGTCGGCACGATCGTCCGGCCTCGCCAGCGCCAGCGAGCCTGACCGCGGCTCAACCAGTCGGCGATCCGCCTCGCGCTCGTCGCGCGAGGCGGATCGCCGCTCTGGATGGCCGCCGAGCCCGACAAGGATGAGTCCTGGCTGTCGCTGCAACGACAGCCAGCACTCATCGATTTTGGTGACAGCGCGATGGTGACCGGCTAAGAGCTACCGGCGGGCCCGGAATGGGCCGAATGTTCGACCGGGCCCGTGATGCCGTGCTCGCGCACCGGGCCGACCCGCAGCCCGCGCCGTTCGCAGGTGTCAAGCAGCAACGGCAGGGCACCGAGGCCGGCCTGCCAGGAACCGGGCGGCGAGGTGCAGCCCGAGTCATGCAGCAAGACGGTGACGCCGCCATCGAGGTCGCCGGCCAGGGTCTGGAACACCGACTCGGGCGTCGAGCCGGCCGTCCACTCCCGGCCCCAGGCGCCCCAGAGCAGCGGCGTGAGCCCGAGTTCCCTCGCCGCTACCAGCGCCGGGCCGCTGAGCACTCCGTATGGCGGCCGGAACAGCGTGGGCCGCGTTCCCGTCACGCTGGCGATGAGATCGGTGGCGCGGCGCAGATCGGTGCGGGTCTCGCTCAGCCCCCTGAGCGGAAGGTAACGGTGGTCCCAGCCGTGGACGCCGATTTCGTGGCCGGCGCCGGCGAGGTTCTGCGCGAGTTCAGGCGCCGTGGCGACCATGCGGCCGAGCATGAAGAAGGTGGCGCGGACGCCCCGGTCGATCAGCACCTCGGCGAACCTCGGCGTCGACTCGGGGTCAGGGCCGTCATCGAAGGTAAGCGCGACATGTGCCGGATCGCCCTGGCCGGCCAGCCGGGGGAACAGGATCCGCCGCACCGGGCCGAGCCCCGTGATGCCAGGCCCGGCCTGTGCGACAGCGAGAGCCGCGGCGCCTGCGGCCGCAACCGGCACGGCGAGCCGCAACATTCGCCGACCCGTCCCGCCAGGCTTGTCCTGGCGAAAGGCGGCGCTTCCCGCCCGCGTCGCGGTCGCTCGACTGGCATCGCGCACGGCCGTTCGCCCCCCGTTCTTGTCATGTCCGGCAGCGCTTAAGCTCGCTACCCTTGTCTGTCCATCCTGGCGAATCTAACTGACCAATTCTCGGTCGGGATTGCTGACGGACTCCGTCAACGCCCGCCTGCAGCGTGATTACCTGGGATCATGGCGACTTGGCTAGCGTCCGGCCTGCTGCAAGTTTAGGCTTGAGGTAAGTAGCCAGCAATAGTGTCAGATATGCCATTATTGCTGGCGAGCCAAAACCGAGCAAGGGGAACCCGGTTGGCAGTCCAGGCGGCGCGTGTCGTCTTTCCCACCGAGGATCGCGAGGAGATAGCGGCAGCGGTTGCCGATATTCTCGCCAGCGGGAACCTCACTCTCGGGCCGTATACCCGGCAATTCGAGGGCGCCTTTGCCGCCGCGCATTGCATTGGCGAGCCGCCCGGACCACGGCCGCTCCATGCGGTGGCCGTCTCAAGCGGCACCGCCGCGCTAGAGGTCATCTTGCGTAGCATCGGGGTGGCCGGGCGCGACGTCGTGGTCCCGGCGAACACGTTCTTTGCCACCGCGGAGGCAGCCCTGCGGGCCGGCGGCAGGCCGGTCTTCGCTGACATCGACCCGATGACCTTCGCGCTCAGCCCGCAGACGCTGCTCGCGGCGCTGACCCCGCGTACGGGCGCCGTCCTGGTCGTGCATATTGGCGGCTTGATTACGCCGCACGTCGATGAGCTGCGCGCAATCTGCGCCGGGCGGGGGATCGCGCTGGTCGAGGATGCGGCGCACGCGCACGGTGCCAGCTACGACGGGCGCCCGGCCGGCTCCTTCGGGGCGGCGGCCGGATTCTCCTTCTTTCCCACGAAGGTCGTCACGTCCGGTGAGGGCGGCATGATCCTGACCGGGTCAGACGCCATTGAGGAAGCCGCGCGCATTTACCGGGATCAGGGCAAAGGCAGCGTTGGCGCCAACCACCATGTCCTGCACGGATACGCCTGGCGGATGTCAGAACTGGCGGCGGCGACCGGCCTGGTGCACTTGCGCAGGATGGTTGGCTTCATCTCGCATCGCCGAGACGTGGCAGCCCGCTACGATGCGGCGCTCGCCGGACTGGACGGCCTGGATCCGTTGCCAGAGCCGGACGGTTGCCGGAGCAACTTCTACAAGTACATAGCGGTGCTGCCGCCCGGATCGGACCGCGCCAGCTTCCGGAAGCAGCTGGCCGAGCAACACCAGGTGCGGCTGGCCGGCGAGGTCTACGATCTGCCGCTGCATCGGCAGCCGGTGTTCAGCGAGTTCGCCGGGCCTGCGCTGCCGGTGGCTGAAGACCTGTGCGCGCGGCACATCTGCCTGCCTGTGCATTCGGACATGACCGATGACGAGGTGGACCAGGTCCTGACGGCGGTGGCCGCCGTCTATGGCGCGATGGTCAGAGTGTGAGACGCCCGGCATACAGCGGTCGGGCGGGAATTGCCAGTGTCCCCAGCCAGGTCGCGGATAAGGGAGCGCGCATGCGTATTGCGGTAACCGGCGGCTGCGGGTTCATCGGCTCACACGTTGTTGATCATCTGGTCCGGGCCGGTCACGAAGTCGCGGTGCTGGATCTCCGCGGCCGCTGGCAGAACCCGGCAGTGGAGTACCGGCACGCGGACATCTTCGACGTGCGCGAGCTAGCGGCAACGGTCGCCGGCGCGGACGCGGTCTTCCACCTGGCCGGGGCCGCGGACGTGAACGTGGTCGCGGCCGACCCGGTCGCCGCGACCAGGCTGAACGTCGAAGGAACGGCCAGGGTGGTCGAGGCAGCCAGGCAAGCTTCGGTCGGCCGGTTCATCCTGGCCAGCACGGTCTGGGTATACGGCGCGGTGGTCGGTCAAGGCGAGCTGACTGAGGACGCGCCCGTCGACCTGCGCAGGCCGGGCCACGTCTATGTCGCCACCAAGCTGTCCGCGGAACTGATCGTGCACAGCTACCGGGAGATGTACGGCCAGCACTTCACGATCTTGCGGTACGGCATTCCGTACGGGCCCAGGATGCGCGACGCACTGGTGGTCGCGCGCTTCGTCCGGGCAGCGATGGACGGCCAGCCGATCACTATCGCGGGCACCGGCGAGCAGCAGCGCAACTACGTCTACGTCGAGGATCTGGCGGACGCCCACGTCCGGGCGCTGGCATCGGCTGCGGTCGACCAGACCCTCGCCCTGGAGGGCGGCACGCCCGTGTCGGTCCGGGAGATCGCCGAAACCGTCTGCAGCCTGGTGCGGCCGGTGCCGGTCCGGCACGAGCCGGCCCGCCCGGCCGACTACGACGGCGTCAGCATCTCCGCCCGGCTGGCCAAAGAGCTCCTCGACTGGGCCCCGGTGACATCGTTCGCGACCGGCGTCCGGCTCTACCTGGACTGGCTGCACCAGCAGTTCCAACAAGGTCAGCCGCCGCCTACCGGGGGCGCCGCGTGACCGCGCCAAGGTCAGCCCTGCTGCTATCCGGTTCGATCGGAATGGGTCACGACGCGCTCGCGGCCGCCTGCTCGGCCTCGCTGCAAGCTCAAGGCTGGTCAACTCACACTCTGGACGCCATCCGGATGATGGGCCGCGGCCGCGGGTCGGCCGGGGAAGCGGTGTTCCGAGCGATGCTCGGCGTGCCGGGCCTGTACGACGCGTTCCACTATTCCTCGCTCCGCACCGGCAACTGGCTGGCCAGGCTGGCCGACTCCGCGGCCAGCGAGCAGCTGGTGCCTAAGCTGCGCGATTACCTGGATAAACACCCGACGGACCTGCTGATCTCCGTTTTTGCCACGGGCGCGGCGGCTGGCAGCGTGCTGGTCAAGGAGTACGAGGAAATGCGGCACGTGGTGTTCTGCACAGACGTCACCCCGCATCGCATGTGGGTGCACAGCAACGTGGACTTGTACCTGGTGACGGCCGAGGTCGCTGAACTTGCGGTGCTCAGATTCCAGCCGGAGGCCCGCGTGCAGGTCGTGCCGCCGCCGGTCCGCCAGGTTTTCTATGCGGCCAGCAGCCAGTCGCAGGCCAGGGCGGCACTCGGCATCCCGCCCGCCCCCGAGCGCTGCGTGTTGCTGATGTCGGGCGCCTGGGGGCTCGGCCCGGTAGCTGCGGCAGCGGAGGCGCTGGCCGCGGCCGGGGTACACGTGCTGGCCGTCGCCGGGCATAACGTCAGGCTGGCCAGGAAGCTGTCGGCGGTCGCAGCCCGGCAGCCGCGGGTGCGGGCCTTCGGCTTCACCGACCGCATTCCCGACCTCATGTCGGCCGCTGACCTCGTCATTACCAGCTCAGGAGACACCTGCTCCGAGGCCAGGACCGTTGGCAGGCCGCTCCTCCTGCTTGACGTCGTGCAAGGGCATGGCCGGGATAACCTCCAGCACGAGCTCGAGCTCGGCGACGCCATGGTCACCTCGGCCGGATCGGCCGACGTCACTCGCTGTGCTCTCGCCGCGCTCGACCGGGCCAAGCCCGCGCCGCCCGGCCCGGCGCGGTTCCAGTCTGGCTGGGAGTCAGCGTTCAGCGCGGCGCTCAGCAGCTGCGGCCTCTGAATGTGAGGGGAACGGGGTTCGCCCTGCCGTCCCGGAACATGGTCGCGCGCAGTCGATGAGGGTCGCCGTCGGCAGGCCTCCCCTCGCTGGCGATCCTGCCTTGGCCGCGCGGGCGCCAGCCTCACGCGTCGGCTCCGGGATCCCTCGGTGCCGGAATGCGCAGGTACTGCCAGCTATCGTTTCCGCTGCGCCTGGCTACGCCGCGCGCACTTCCGGCCAGAGAAACGCGCCTCGGCGGGCGTCTGGTGTGCGAACGGCCAGTGCAGGCGCGGTCGGCTGCGCCGGCCGCAGCGAGCGCGTGCGAGATCCTGTCCCTGTTTTCTGGACGGATGGCCAGCGGCCGGTAGGCAGGCGGGCGGTAGGCCAGCAGCCGGGTGAGCTTGGCGAGCCGGACGCGCGCCGCCTGCACCCGCGCTGGGACTGACGCTATGCCGTTCAGGGCACGGCCCATCAGACTTGCTGCCGCGGGCCGGTGGAGGAGACCTGAATCCAAGAGCTTGATCCTCTCTAGCTGTGCGGGTGTACTGCGGTGCGGGTGTACTGCGGTGCGGGTGTACTGCGGTGCGGGTGTACTGCGTGCGGGTGTTCTGCGTGCGGGTGTACTGCGCGGACTGAGATCCCAGGCCTGCAGCCCGCTGGGCCGATATCGCTTGTTGTCTCGCCGCGGCTGCCGGCCTGGGATGAGACTCAGGTAATCCGACCGGCGTGGATGACTGACGTCCCCGACATGAAGATGGTGTGGAGGAGTCGGTGCTGAGAGACGGCAGCGGCACACGCCTCGTCCAGCGGCTTCTCGCTGGAAGTGATCTCGAGGCCGTCGCGGCCGGCCTGGGCCTTGGCGGCGGCTCCGCGATTCTGCTCGCCGCCATCATGTTGTCAGCCGGGCTCCGGTCTCTAGCGTCTTCTTGACATCGCTTAGCACGCGGCACCATCCGGTGCCGGTGTCGGGAACCTCGCTGCCCGCCCACAGCGCGCCGTCGCGGGCACGGGTCAAGGTCAGAACCGTGACGCCAGCCAGGCTTTCCTCGATCTCCCAGGTCAGGCGGGTGAGGCTGGCCGGCTCGCCGCACCGCAAGGGCAGGGTGCGCCAGGTCTGGACGAGCTTGCGCGGCGGCTCCGCTTCCAGCACGTCGCCGACGATGACCACGTCATTTCCGCCCGGAGGGTGCGGTTGGCCGGATGCGGGCGGGTGGTGGTCGGCGGCCGACTGGTAGCCGGTCTTCCGGTTCCATTCCGTGGCTGTGATGGCATGCCAGACGGCATCGGGTGTCGCCTTGATGAAGACATGGCAGGTCCGGGTCGTCGCACCTGATTCGGTCGTGGCGGTCATTTGTTCCCTCCGTTCGGCCTTGGATCTCGGCCACGGCGTTATGTCCGGCTGCTTCGATGCGTGTCCCGAGATGGCGGATCGTTCCGGTAGTGAAGCCCGGGGGGCTGCAGCGGCGGTGTCGGCGATGTGGTGACCCGATGGAAGCCCGGCTCCGGTTCGTCGCCAGGCCCGCCCGCCGGATCACCGACCCGCGCCTGCTCTGCGCCGACCAGCTCACACCGTCTCCATCGCCGCTGCGCTGCAGTTGCACGTGCGCCCGGTGAGATTGAAAACGCGCTGGCCGCTCCCTGGCCCCCGCCGGGACGGCCAACGCCCACCAGGCCGGCCGGAATGGGATCCCGGCGATGACGGCGGCTATCCCGCTGCGGCCAGGTACGGCAACTGCCGGACCAGTGGGCTCGGCCTGACGAAAGGATCATCCGATGACCATTGCCTCACCCGCTGCTGCCCGCCGAGCAGAACGGCTGTCCGCTCAGGAGCCGAAGGACCAAGACGGTTCGCCTGGCTGCGGCATGCGACTAGCGTCAGCCGGCTCGCCACTGCCCCCCGCGAGACAAGTCCTGGTGGTTACCGCCCGTCCCGGCCAGGAATCGGCGGACCTCGGCGGCCTGCTGTACGCCTTCCGCCACGCGGGCGCCAGACTCGCGCTGCTGTGCCTGACCCGCGGCGAGGCGTCGCCGTTGAATTCGACCTGCGAACGGCTGGAGACCATCCGGCCCTGGGAGCTGCGGGTCGCGGCGACAGTCTTGGGCATCTCCTCGGTCATGGTGTCCGACTTCCCCGACCGCGGTCTCGGCCGGCGGCCGGTACGGTCGCTGACCGAGCGGGTGGGGCGCGCGATCAGCGAGCATGCGCCGGATCTGCTGCTGGTCGCGGACCCAGCAGGCAGCCCGGACGACGCACTGGTGGCAGCGGCGGCCTGCCGTGCCGCCGGACAGACCAGGGTGCCTGTTGTCGCGCATACCGTTCCCGGTCACCGGCACAGCTGGTCACTCGACCTCGGCGCCGAGACCGAGGCTGCCCGTGCTATCCAGCGATCGGCCGCGGCGGCGCATGCCAGCCAGTCGCAGGCCATGACCGGGGTGAGGCGCCGGCTGGACTCGCTGGGCGGCAGGGAACATCTGCGCTGGCTCATACCGGCGGCACCGCACAGCTGAGCGCGAAGGAGCCGGGCCACCGCCGAGCCTAGGGATCTGATGCCGACATGCCCGCGCCACTGCCCGTCAGGCGCGGGCCCGGCCAGCCCGCCTAGCGCTTGCCGCCCGCCAGGCTAGTCGCCCAGGCGGTAAGCTCGCCCGCCGTCAGCGCGCCGGCGATGTGCCGCGCGATCTGGTGCGTGGCGTTCAGCATGAAAGTCTGCGGCAGCGCGATGACACCGTACGTGGTGGCCACGGCCCCAGCGGGATCGAAGCCGACGGGGTAGCTAAGTCCAGCGGACCGGATGAATGTCAGCGCCGCCGCCGTCTGGTCGATGGCGTCAATGCCGATGACCAGCACACGGCCGTGGTGTGCTCGGTAGAACCTCGCCAGCAGCGGAGTTTCCCGCTTGCAAGGCCCGCACCAGGACGCGAAGAAGTTGATCAGCACCGGTCGGCCGGCGTAGGCAGCCAGCGACACACGGCCGCCCGGATGGCCGAGCTCGGACAGGGAGAAGCCGACGGCAGCGACCGGCGACTGTGGCTTGCCTGCTGTGCCGCCCAGGCCGCCACCCAGGGTGAGCGCGATGATGACCAGTGCTGTTAGCGCTAGGCCGGTCGTGATGGCCAGCAGCCTTTTCCGGGGTGGCCGCGGTCCAAGCGAGGGCGGGGGCACTAGCTGTCGGCGCGCCGCTGGTGGCGGGTGTGTTCGAGCCGCCCCCGGACGGCTTGCGCAGACCAGGCCGCATTGACGCCTGGAGCAACTCCGCCTGTCCGGTCCTTGACTGCCATGGCCACGAACATAAGGGCTGTCTTCCCGCTTAGCGGGCCCTGAACAGGTAGTTGCGGGTGGTGGCCGTCACCTGGTCGGCCCGCTTCCAGCCGTGCTGCCAGGTGTACATGAGGTAACCGCGCTCGGCGAGCCAGCCAACGACGTCGTCTGGGCTGCAGGAGAAGCGCTCGGTGTGCCGGGCCTCGATCTCCAGCAGCATTGCGGGCCGGAACGAGTCAATCACGTCCTTGCCGCCGTGCAGGACCTGCAGTTCGCTTCCTTCCACGTCGACCTTCATGAAATTCAGCCGGTCCAGGCCAACCCGCGCGGCCAGCCCGTCCAAGGTGTCTACGGTCACGGGGAAGTTGATGTGCTGCGCGAACTCGACGTTGGACCCCAGGCCGGTGGACTTCTGGCTAACGAACGAGCGTCCGGTGACCAGGCCATACCGGCCCATGGGCACGCTCATGGTGGCCTCGCCAGGCTCGGACCCCAGGGCCAGGCTGTGATGCTGGACATTGGCATTGTCGCGCGCGCCGAGCACCCGGTTCCAGAGCGGCCAGGCAAACGGCAGCGGCTCGATGCTGTGCACGATTCCGGACGGCCCCACCAGGCGGGACAGCGGCACCGTGTAGAGGCCGGCCGCCGCGCCGACGTCGATGCAGACGTCACCTGGGCCGACGACGCGGGACAAGCCGAGCATCTCCGGCTCCAGCCACCGGGTATAGCGCGCGATTGCCAGGACGGCAGATGCGGTTACAGCCACGCGGAGCTCGGACTTGCGCGTCACGATGCCCGTTTCCACGATCTTCCTCCACTTGCCTTCGCCAACTCGACCAGCCAACTCGACGGCCATGCCAGTCACGGTAGGCGACTCCAGGGCGTGGCGACACGAGCTTATGCGCCTTCTGGAGCGGACCTGGAGGAGGCTCTGTCTATCCCGCACCGTGTCGGCGGCGCGGGCGGCTGCGGCCCGTCCAGCTCGCGGGCGCCTGCGGCGGCCGCCGCGCGACCGGGTAACGTGTCTGAGGCGCGGCGGCAGTCATAGCTGGGCGCAGGCCCGTGAGCAGCAGGGTCGGGCGGTTCGGTGGTATCGCGCCGGCGGGCTCGACAGTGGCGGAGGCAACGTAGTGACACAGGTGACAGGCACACTCGGGCCTGGCACGGACGATTCCGAGCTGCCGACCGCGGCACTGGCCGGAACGGCCCCGGAGGCACTCCCGGCCGACCGGCGATCGGCCCGGCTGATCGCGCGGTCGCTGTTCTTGCTCACCAAGCCCAGGATCATCGAACTGCTTCTGGTCACGACGCTACCGACGATGCTGCTCGCCGACCGGGGAGTGCCCGCCATCCGGCTGATTCTCGTCACCTTGATCGGCGGCGCCCTGGCTGCGGCCAGCGCGAACACTCTGAATTGCTACCTCGACCGGGACATCGACGCCGTCATGCGGCGCACCTCGGGCCGCCCGCTGGTGGCCAGGGTCAGTGCCCACGGCGGTGCAGACCACGCTCACAGCACGCCGATCCGGCCGGGTGAGGCCCTGGCCTGGGGCGTGCTGCTCGGCGCGGCCGCTACCGTCCTTCTCGGCGTGGCGGCGAACTGGCTGGCCGCGGGGCTCGCCGATGCCGCGATCTTGTTCTACGTGTTCGTCTACACCATCGGGCTGAAGCGGCGGACGGCATCCAACATCGTGATCGGCGGGGCGGCAGGCTGCTTCCCCGTCCTGGTGGGCTGGGCCGCTGTCACCGGCCGGGTCAGCTGGTGGGCCGGAGTGCTGTTCGCGGTCATCTTCTTCTGGACGCCGCCGCACTTCTGGGCCCTGGCCATGAAGTACCGCGACGACTACGCCGCGGCCAACGTGCCGATGCTGCCGGTCGTGGCCACGCCGGCCGCGGTCGCCCGCAAGATCGTTGTCTATTCGTACCTCATGGTGGCGACCACGCTGCTGCTGACGCCGTACGCAGGCTGGGTCTACGGCTGCTGCGCAGCTGGTCTCGGGGCCTGGTTCCTGGCCGAAGCACACCGGCTCCGCGGCCGGATTGCCGCTGGCAGCTCGCCTGCCCCGATGCGGCTGTTCCACTTGTCGATCGTGTACCTGACGCTGCTATTCGCGGCGGTAGCGGTGACCGCAGTGCTGCCCTGGCACCGCTGGTAGTCCCGTTGGCCGTCGCCCAGCGGACGACACCGCCTGCGGCGCAGGCAGGCCGACGCCCCGGCTCGTATCTCGGCTGACGTAGGGTGCCGGGCAGCCGCTGGCTCATGCTTTCGGTTGACCGCCCAGCCGTTCGGCTCATGCTTCCGGCTGACGCCGGCCGCTGGGCGGGCCGCTATTGTGTTCCTAACCGGGGTGGTTTCTGGAAACGGGTGATCAGAGTGCGGAAGCTTGGCGTCCGGGCCCGATGGGCCGTGCCGGCTGGAGCTGTGGCCACAGTGGGCATAGTGATCGCGGCGTCGGCAGTCGCCAGCGCGCAGTCGGCGCCGTCGCTGCCGGCCCGCAGCGCCGCGCAGCTGCTCGCCGATGTGGCGCACGCTAAGGCTCTCGGCGCGTTTACCGCGACCATCCAGCAGACCTCGAACCTCGGGCTGCCCGCGCTGCCCACTGCCGCGAGCCAGGATGCCGGCGTCCCGGCGGCGCTGACCAGCGGTCAGAGCGTCAGCATCTGGTACCGCGACCCGCAACACGTCCGGCTGGCCGTGCCGGTCCAGGCGGGCGAGAGTGACGTGCGGCTCGACGGCCGGTCCGTGTGGCTGTGGAACAGCAAGACCCAGACCGCGACCCACGTCGTGCTGCCGGCGCATTTCTCCGCACCTGGAGTTGGAGCCGGATTCCTCCCAACCTGGCATTCGGGCAGCTCGAGTAGTGGGCCAGCGAGTCAGCTGAGCTCTCCGCTGGCCGCGGCCAACAAGCTGCTCGCCGCGATCGGCCCGTCCACAGCGGTGACCGTGCAGCGCAACGTCTACGTGGCTGGCCGGGCGGCCTACCAGCTGTCTATCGCGCCGAAGGCCAGCGGTTCCCTGGTCGGCAAGATCCTCATCGCGATCGACGCCAGCAAGTACATCCCGCTGCGCGTGCAGGTGTTCGCCCGCGGCGCATCGAGCCCGGCAATCGCTGTCGGCTTCACGGCACTGACGTTCGGGCCGCCGGCCATTTCCAACTTCACCTTCACGCCGCCGCCCGGCGCCACGGTGAAGACGCAGAGGGTCCCGAGCGAGCTGCCCGGCCTCGGCAAACTGGGCTTGGGCCGGGCGGCCCTGAACAAGCTGGCAATCGGCAAGCTTGGTATGGCAAGACTCCAGCCGGCCAAGCTGCGCCTGCTCAAGCTCTGCGGAGCTAAGCGGAACGCGCCGACTCGGGCGTGCGCGCAGCTGCGAATAACGGTGGTAAACCCGGCGCCAGCCAAGGGCTTCCCAGTCGGCCGGCCCGGCTCTGCCCCGCTCGGTAAGGGCAAGCAGCTGCCGAAGCAGGTCATCCGGCGGATCGAGGCGAGCTTCGCCGGAAGCCTGCCGAAGGCGATGCCCCAAGCGCAGCGCGCCAAGATCATCAAGGGCTTCGACCAGCAGTTCAGCAAGGGTTTCATGGTTCCGCCCGGCGCCTCGGCGATGATTAAGGCCCAGGCCGGCCTTGGCAACAACGGCGGCGGGTTCTTCAACGCGCCGACGCCAGCTGCCTTCGGCTTGCCGTTCGCTGGCGCCTTCGGAGGCGCCAAGCCATCGATCATCGGTAAGGACTGGCTGTCGGTGCTCGCAACCCCGCCGAGCCCGGCCCTGGCCGCTGCCGTGAAGCAGGTGCTCGCCAACTCCGCCGGACCCTGCGTCCGCGCCGGCGACATCTTCGGCGACCTCAGGCTCGTCGGCTTACGGTTCCACGGGGACCTTCTCGGCGGTCCCGGCCGGACCAAACTCGGCCGTGCTGCGCGCGCTGCTGTTGGCGACCAAGCCGGTGCACGGTAAGTGGGGCAGCGGCAGGCTGCTGACAACCAGCCTGTTCTCGGTGCTGATTACCAGCAACGGCCGCGTGCTGGCGGGCGCGGTCACGCCGACGGTGCTGTACAACGACGTCACCGCGCACGCCGGGTAGGCGCGCCGATCGTGACGTCCGACTACGCGCTTGCCAGCAACGGGCTGACCAAGCAGTTCCGCGGCGGGCAGGTGGCCGTAGACGGGATCGACCTGGCAGTGCCGGCCGGCTCGGTCTACGGCTTCCTCGGTCCGAACGGCTCCGGCAAGACGACAACGATCCGGATGCTGCTTGGGCTGATCCAGCCGACCGCGGGCGAGCATGAGGTGCTCGGCGAGCCGATGCCGGCCCGGCTGGCCGATGCGCTGCCGCGCGTCGGTTCGCTGGTGGAAGGCCCGGCCTTTCACGGGCACCTGTCCGGCCGGGCCAACCTGGCCCGACTGGATGCGGCCGACAGGACCGCCAGCCGCGCTACGGCGAACACGAGGATCGAGCAGGCGCTGGACCGGGTTGGCTTGCTCGCGGCCGCCGACAAGCGGTACCGGGCTTACTCGCTCGGCATGAAGCAGCGTCTTGGCATCGCGACCGGCCTGCTCAGGGCGCGCGATCTAGTGATCCTGGATGAGCCGACCAACGGGCTGGACCCGCAGGGTACTCGCGAGGTGCGGAGCCTTATCCGGCAGATCGCAGCCGACGGCACCACGGTCTTCGTGTCCTCGCACCTGCTGGCCGAAGTGGAGCAGGTCTGCACGCACCTCGGCGTGATGCGGCAGGGCAAGCTCGTCTTCCAGGGCCCGCTGGCGCAACTGCGCAGCTCCGGGCCAGCCCGGCTGCTCGTCCGTACCCCGCAGCCGGCCCTCGCGGTCAAGGTGCTCCATGAGCTTGGCCTAGCTGGCGTCGCGGAAACCGGCAACGACGTTACCGCCGAGCTTGGCGGCATGCTGCCGGAGGACGCCTGCGAACGGCTCGTGCTCGCGGGCGTACCGGTGGCCGGCCTGGAGACACCCAAGCGGAGCCTGGAAGACGAGTTCGTGGACCTGACTGGCGAGGGCTTCGATGTCGACTGAGCACGCCGTGCCAGCTGAGCAGGTGGGGCCGACTGACTACGCGGAGCCGAGCGAGCACCCGGCGCCGACCGAGCACGTTCCGCCGACCGAGCACAGGGCGCTGCAGGCCAGGGATTCTCGCCCTGTCGCCAGCAACCTGACCGACGCACCGCGCGCTATGCGCAACCCCGTTACCTCCTGGTTGCGGTTTTACTTCTCCGAGCTCCGGCT
Organism: uncultured Actinomycetota bacterium; assembly: GCA_963804435.1. Lineage (GTDB taxonomy): Bacteria > Actinomycetota > Actinomycetes > Streptosporangiales > Streptosporangiaceae > JAJYUU01. The sequence goes on from CAWDQI010000001.1 coordinate 241,388, forward strand.
GGTATTCGGCCGTCCGCGCAATCTCGCCTTGCTCGGGGTGCTCGCGATCATCCCGGTCGCTTTCGGCGTGCTCTTCCGCCTGACGCTGAATTCGGATAACGGGGGTGGGGGCGGGCCGCCGTTCCTGAACCAGATCACCGGGAACGGGGTGTTCCTCGCGCTGACCGTGGTGTGGCTGATGCTGACGCTGCTCATGCTGCCGCTGGCCATGGCCGTCGTGTCCGGCGAGTCGGTGGCCAGCGAGGCGAGCATCGGGACGCTGCGCGGGCTGCTCACTGTGCCGGCCGGGCGGACCCGGCTGCTGGCGGTGAAGTATGCGGCGATCGCGACGTTCGCCCTGGCCGCGTGCCTCCTCGTCACCGTCGTTGCCTTGATCATGGGGATGATCTTGTTTCACGCCGGCTCGGTCACGCTGCTGTCCGGCACGACGATCTCACTCGGATCCGGCACGCTGCGCGTTCTGCTGGTAGCGCTGTACGCGGCCGTGGCCATGGCCGAACTTGGTGCGATCGGTCTGGCTGCGTCAACATTCACGCAGCATCCGGTTGGGGCTATCGCCGCAGTCCTTGTGCTCGTGGTCGGCAGCGAGATCTCTGACCAGATCCCGCAGATCTCGGGAATCCATGCTTACTTGCCGACGCACTGGTGGCTGACCTGGGACGGCCTGTTCCGCGCGCCGGTCGACTGGTCCGGCATTCAGCACGGGCTCATCTCGTTCGGCGTTTACATCGTGATCTTCGTGGCGATCGCCTGGGCGAAGCTCAGTTCTGCCGACGTAACGAGCTGATCATCCGGGCGCGAACGGCAACAGGGTGCCGCTTTGCCGCCGCGGTCCCGCTGCTTAGCAGCTATCTGGGTCCAGGCTGCGCCAGATCCGACGGCCTACCGCACGGCCGGACAAACATTCGCGCGCGAGGCGGTAGCGTTCTTTCGTGCCTACCGAGCTGCCCGAGATTGACATCTTGCTCCGGGCCGCGGTAGCCGGGATCGCCGGAACCCAGCGACCGGGCCAGGTGGCAATGTCCGACGCCGTCCAGCACGCGATGCAGTCGAGACAGCACCTCGCCGTGCAGGCGGGGACGGGCACGGGGAAGTCCCTGGCGTACCTGGTACCGGCGGTCCGGCATGCGCTGGCCGGCGACGGGACCGTGATCATCTCGACTGCGACGATTGCCTTGCAGCGGCAGCTCATCGAGCGGGACCTGCCCCGGCTGTCGGCCACCCTGGCGGGCTTGCTGGGCCGGGAGCCGGTCTTCGCGATCCTCAAGGGCAGGCGGAATTACCTGTGCCTGAACAAGGTGCATGGCGGCGGGGCGGATGAGCCGGAAGACGCGCTCTTCGACCCTCGCTCGGTGTCCGCCGTCGGGCGGCAGGTGGCCAGGCTGCACGAATGGGCAGCGGAAACCGACAGCGGCGACCGCGACGAGCTAGTACCCGGCGTCGACGACCGCGCCTGGCGGCAGGTCTCGGTCAACGCAAGGGAGTGCATCGGCGCGCAGAAGTGCCCGCACGGATCGCGATGCTTTGCCGAGCTGGCCCGCGAGGCGGCTGGCGACGCCGACATAGTCGTGACCAATCACGCCTTGCTCGCCATCGACGCGATGGAGAACTACATCGTGCTGCCCGAGCACGACGTCGTCGTGATCGACGAGGCGCACGATCTGGTCGACCGGGTTACCAGCGTGGCGGCGGGGGAGCTGTCGGCTTCTGCGGTGGAGGCTGCGGTTCGCCGCTGCGGGCGCCTCACGGGCGAAGAACTCACCGCGCATTTGCGCGACGCGGCCGAAGGCCTCCGGCTCGCGCTAGCCGACACGGAGGCCGGACGGCTGGATGTACTGGCCGAGCAGCTCGCGGTCGCGCTCGCCACGGTGCGGGACGGGGCGGCTGCATGCGCGGCGGACCTCCGCAGCCACGCCGGCGGCGACGACGATGTGCAGCACCTGGTTAGTACGAGAGCGGCCACGGTCGCGCTGGATGAGGTGGCCGAGAATGCCGGCCGGATGATCGCCGCGTTCGGCGCGGAGATCGCGGCCCGGCCGGAAGTCGTCTGGCTGGACCGGCCCGCGAGCGAAGAGTCGTCCCGGCCGGACACTGTGCGGGTCGCGCCGCTGCAGGTCGGCGGGTTGCTGGCCGAGCGGCTGTTCAAGCAGCGAACGGTTGTGCTGACATCCGCCACGTTGACGCTTGGCGGCTCGTTCGAGCCCCTCGCCCGGCAGTGGGGTTTGCCGCAGCATGCGGAGGATGGTGGCGGGCCAGGCGCCGCTTCGGGCGGTGCTGATGCGGCTCAGGAATCCGGTGGTGCGGACGAGCCCGGCGCGGGCCTGAGCTGGACCGGCCTGGATGTGGGCTCGCCGTTCGATCACCGCCGCAGCGCCATTCTCTATGTGGCGCGGCATTTGCCGCCGCCCGGCCGGGACGGGCTGTCGGGGGCTTACCTGACCGAGTTGCATGAGCTGATCGAGGCCGCCGGCGGACGGACGCTCGGGTTGTTCTCGTCGATGCGGGCGGCCCGGCAGGCAGCCGATGCGCTTCGTGACAAGATCGGCGTCCCGTTGCTGTGCCAGGGCGAGGATTCCACCGGGCTGTTGGTCAGCAAGTTTGCCGAGGAAGAGACGAGCTGCCTGTTCGGTACGTTGTCGCTCTGGCAGGGGGTCGATGTGCCGGGGCGCTCGCTTCAGCTTGTGGTGATCGACCGGATCCCGTTCCCCCGCCCGGACGACCCGCTCGCCTCCGCCCGGCAGCGTGCCGTCGCGGCGCGCGGGGGCAACGGCTTCATGACGGTGGCGGCCGCGCAGGCCGCGCTCCTGCTGGCGCAAGGCACCGGACGGCTGCTCCGGACTATCGATGATCGTGGCGTCATCGCGATCCTCGACCCGCGGCTCGCCACCGCCCGGTATGGCAGCTTCCTGCGCGCATCGTTGCCGCCCTACTGGAACACCTACGATCCGCAGCTCGTGCGCAGTGCACTTCGCCGGCTGGCCGCGGCCCCGGTTCCGTCCGCGTAGGAGTATTTGCCAGGCCGAGCCCCGTGGCTTACATGGTCGGGCGGGCCTGGGCGAAGGTCCATCGGTTGCCCTCAAGGTCGGCGGCCTCATACGCGCGATACCCATGCTGGTGGACGCCAGCGGCGATGGTGGCGCCAGCGCGACGCGCGTGCGCGAGGTGCGCTTCGAGGTCGTCGACGAAGACCCACGGCACGTGTGTTGCTGGCGCACCCTCACAGTGATCGCCGTCGAGCGGGAAAAGCATGACCGTGCAGTTGCCCACCCGGAACTCGATCCAGGTGCGGGCGGGATCTGCGTCGTCGCCTGGTGGCGGGCTCGATGGAACCAGCCCGAACGCATCGGCCAGCCAGCGGGCAGCGGCAGACGGCTCCGCGTAGTACAAGGCCAGCCCGAGCCTGGCTGTTTCGGCCGGCTGGCGGGGCGCGGTGTCGCGCCGCGCACACCAGGCCCCGAGCCAACCAGGCACTACCCGGACCCAGGAGGTCCCGCCCCGGTCTGCTCCGCCCGCAGGAATGGTCGCGGTCACCGTCACTGTCGTGCCGTCGGCCACTGGCACAAACCGCACCTCGGTGTGGACGTCATCGACCGAGCTGTTCCAGGCCAGGCGTTCGCCCGGCTGCCAGGTGGTAATGCGGCCGAGTTCCAGCGCTTCGCCGGTGGCGTCGTCATAGACCTCGAGCAGCCGGCCGCCGATGCCCGGCTCGCACCGGCGCGCGATTGCCCTGGACGCGTCATAGAAGTTGATCGGGCCGCGAACCCACCACAGGTCCATCTCGTCGGTGAAAATGGCGAACGCGGTCTTCGGGTCGACGGCCACGGTCACCTCGGCCGTGACCGTCCGCGCCTGCTCGATGTCCGGACTGGTCATTCTGTGCGCTCCTCGACGTGTCGCTTGAAGGACGCTAGCTGCTCGTCCCAGTGCGCCTGAAGCTGATCAAGCCAAGCCTGGAGTGCGGCGAACGATTGCGGCCGCAGCCTGAAAAAGCGGAGCCGGGCGTCCGCCGCGGTGCGCTCGTCAGCGACGATGCCCGCGTTCAGGAGCACCTTGAGGTGCCGGCTCATCGCCGGAGCCGACAGTCCGACAGTCGAGGCAAGCTCGCCGGCCCGTCGTGGCGCTGCGCCAAGCAACTGGACCACTTGCCGCCGGGCTGGGTCCGCGAGCGCGCTGAAGACGGCGGCCACGTCGGCGTCCCCCTCACCTTGGTTGCTCATGGCGTCAATAATTAATGCGATCATTAACATTGTCAAGTTCGAGCCGCCTCACGGCGTGGCTCAGCAAGGAGACGGGCAACAGCATGAAGGTTCAGCGTCCCAAAGGCCGCAAATGGGTCTCAGATGACTGAAACTGACATGGTGTTGTCCGAGGTAGCGCAGGCGTCTAGCGGCCCAGGCTCACGTCCGATTCCCGCCAGACTCCGACGTCAGCGTCCCGCAGGATGGAATGCATGACGACAGTTGCTCATGCCGGAGTCGGCTTCGAAGTCCGGGCCATCGCGCCGGGCGTGGTGCGCCAGTTGCTGGCGATCGACGACGCGGGCAACCCGCCACGCCAGGTCATAGACGACGAGGGCGGCTCGCCGCTGCGCTGCTGCCTGCGGCCGGCCGAGCCCGGCGAGCGGATCGCGCTCGTCTCGTACGCGCCGTTGCGCCGGTGGGCGCGCGAGACCGGCGTCGAGCCGGGTCCCTATGACGAGGTCGGGCCGGTGTTCGTGCACGCTGGGCCATGCCCTGGTCCGGAGGGCACAGGCTATCCGGGCTGGCTCGCGGCGGGCCGGCGGATGCTGCGCGCCTACAGTGCGGACGGGCGGATACTCAGCGGACGGCTAGTCGACGCCGATCCGAACCGCAGCCCGGTGGCGGCTGAGTCGGCGCTTGCGCAGATGTTTGCCGACCCGCAGATCGCCCTGGTGCACGCGCGAGCTGTGGAGTTCGGCTGCTTCACGTTCGAGGTGCGCCGCGTCGAGAGCCACTGAACCGGGCTCGCCGGCTGCCTCTGCCTCCGTGACCAGGTCGGCAGAAGCGAAAGAGGTGCCGTGCTGCGCCACCGGCAGGGCTGCGCAGCACGGCACCAGCTTCGGTATACCCGACGTTGGTTTACCCCACGTCAGTGCCAGGTGACGCGGGCGTTACAACACGTCGTGGCCAGGGTGCGGCTCCTCGGGCAGCGGCGTCCGGACTGCCGGGATCGAGCCCAGACGACCCGCCTGATAATCCTCAAACGCCTGCACTAGCTCGGCCCTGGTGTTCATTACGAACGGGCCGTAGGCGGCGACCGGCTCCTTGATGGGCTGGCCGCCGAGGACGAGCACTTCAAGCCTTTCGCTGGGGCCGTCCATCCTGCGCTGGGCGCCGAAGGTGAGGACGTCGCCAGGTCCGAAGACCGCCAGCTGGCCGGTCTTTACTGGCCGGCCTTGGGTGCCGACGGTACCCGCGCCGGCCAGCACGTAGCCGAGCGCATTGAAGTCGGCCCGCCACGGCAGCCGGAGCTCAGCGCCAGGTTCCACGGTTGCGTGCAGCAGCGTGATCGGTGTGTGCGTAACGCCCGGGCCGGGATGACCGTCGAGTTCGCCGGCGATGACCCGGACAAGCGCGCCGCCGTCAGCCGAGCTCAGCAAGGCCACCTGGCCCGCGCGGATGTCCTGGTACCGGGGCGGCGACATCTTCAGGCGCGGCCGGCAGGTTCACCCACAGCTGGAAGCCGTGGAAGAGCCCGCCGCTCATGACGAGCTCCTCGGGCGGCTCCTCGATGTGCAGGATGCCGCCGCCAGCCGTCATCCACTGGGTGTCGCCGTTGGTGATCAGGCCGCCGCCGCCGTTGGAGTCCTGATGGCGGAACGTGCCGTCGATGATGTAGGTCACCGTCTCGAAGCCCCGGTGGGGGTGCCACGCAGTGCCCTTCGGCTCACCCGGCGCGTAGTCCACCTCGCCCATCTGGTCCATGTGAATGAAGGGATCGAGTGCGCGCAGGTCGACGCCGGCGAAGGCGCGGCGGACCGGGAAGCCCTCGCCCTCAAAGGCAGATGGCGCGGTCGTGACGGCGAGTACCTGCCGGTCCCTCGCCACCGCCTGGTCAGGCTCGTTGATGCGCGGCAGAAGCAGGATGTCCTCAACGGTCACGGCTGGCATGACTACCTCCTCAGTTCTTTCTACTCTGCCCACACAACATTGATTGAACGCGCAACATTCCGGCCTGGGTCACGGCTGGCTGCGGCAGCATCTGCCGACCCTTTAGGATGGCTATAAAGTATATAAATGGATAAATCAATCCAACATGCTACTCAGGAGTGACCTCGGTCTCGTTGCGAAACCGCCTGGCATGGCGTTGCGTCAGAGTCCCGTAACGCATCGTGATACTCACCAGGATCATGCTCCGGCCTTTTCCCGGGATGTCGCTCCGCCGGCACCGGCCACGGTTTGCCGGGCTACCGCACGAGACGAATCCCGCGTTCGACTTCACCGGCCGGCTGGGCAACCGCCCGGCCCGGCGGGCTCAGAAAGGAATCCAATGCCACGCACTGACCGTGTTACTGACGCACTCTCCGGCCGCAACGAGGCCGTCGGCTACGTGAGTACCGCGGATGCGCTGCTGGGTGTCGGGACCGCCAATGCTGCGACTGCCCACGCGCCCGCCCCGCTCGGCGCGACAACCGTGCAGGCGACGACCACGCGGGCGACTCTGAGCGCCGCGGCGCAGCGAGTGGTTAAGGACGCGGTCGCGGATGCAAATGGGCGCAACGGCGCCCCGGACCAGAAGGTCGCCATGCACATGCCGGCTGCGCGCCGGATCGATATGGACCCGCGTCCCGGACTGCAACGGACCGGAGCGTCGCGCGCCCAGCCGGCCCGGCCCGGACTGGCGAGCATCAGCAGGCAAAGGGTGCGGCCCCGTCCGGAGCTGCGAAGGCCCCGGCCGTGAAGTAACAACCGCGGTGAGGCCGCACCGGCGGGCCTGGCGGGCGCGGTGCTACCAGGGTCCGGTGTGCACGCCCCTTGTCACAGCGGCAAGCCGGCCTCGAGGTGGGCTAGGCCGGCGTCGATCTGCTCGAACATCGCGCGGATGTCAGAGTTGCTGTCCGCGTGCCAGGGCATCGTCGCGGTCATGATGACCCCGATGATGGCGCCCGCCAGGTTCCGCACGGCGAAGTCGTCCGCGGCCCGGCCAGTGCGCGCGGCGATGGCGGAGGAGATTTCGCCAGTGGTCCTGATCAGTTCGTCGAGCGCCCTGGCGCGAATCTCGGGTACTGCCAGTGTCAGCTTCGAGGTCTCGCTGAACCGGTCGGCGTCCTCTGGGCTCATCTGCATCCAGGCAGCAGTGGCCGCGGCGCGGAAGGCGGCGATCGGCGAGAGATCGAGGGGCTGAGCTTCGAGTGCCGCCAGGGTGACGATGTCGAAGTCGTCCTGCAGGACCACATCCTCCTTGGTGGGGAAATACCGGAAGAACGTGGCTGGCGACACCTCTGCCGCTTCCGCAATTTGCTCGACCGTCGTAGCTGAATAGCCCTGCTCGCGGAACAGCCGGAGCGCGTGCTGCCTGATGGCAGCACGCGTCTTGGCCTTCTTGCGCTCACGCAAGCCTGCTGGCCTGGCAGCACCCTCGGTCATGGAGGTCATTCTGCTCCTGCGGGATCGGCGCCGCTCCCTGGCACACCAGCCAGACCGTCGGCTCCGGCCTCGGCGGCGGCACCCGAGGGCCACTCCGCCCCGCCGATCCGCCGGTTAGCCTCGCTGCCGTCGGCCTGACGCGGCACGAACAGCACGGCGAGCACCGCGGCGGCCAGCGCGATCGCGGCGCATACCCCGAGCATCACGTCCACGCCGCCGGCGTAAGCGTTGTGCACTGCGCCGAGCAGTTCCGGCGACCGCGCCTTCATCGCGACCGCGACGCCGGCCCCGACGCTGCTCTTGGCCGCCGCCACGGCTGGGCCGGGCAAGGCGGACTGGCTGAGCCTGCTGGCGTAGACCGAGCTCAGCACCGTCCCGAGCACAGCCACGCCGATGGTGGCGCCAACCTGCCGCATGGCGGTAATCAGCGCTGAGCCCGACCCGCTGCGCTCGGCCCGGAGTGCGCTGAGGGCGACGTTGAGCATCGTTGGCATCGCCAGGCCGAGGCCGAGACCGGTCAAGGTAAACCAGGCGGCCGTGAACCCGGAGCCGCTAGCCGCCGAGGTCGCCGTTCCGATCGCCAGGCCGCATCGCCATGATCGCGAAGCCGGCCGCCGCAATCGGCCGGACGCCCACCGCTGGCGGCTTATCCGGGCCACCCGACCTGGACTTCCGCGGACTCTGGAGGCGCTGCCCCAGGCCCAGGCCGACGGCCAGCCCGCCGATAAGCGGCAGCATCCGGACGCCGCTGGCCAGCGAGTCGAAGCCGCGCACGTCGAGGAAGTACTGCGGCATCGCGAAGGTCAGCCCGAATAGCGCGAACGAGATCATCGTGGCCAGGGTCGTGCCCCAGGTGAAGCCGGCCGACCGGAACAGGCCGAGATCTACCAGGGGCAGCCCGCCGGAGCGCAGGACAATGCGCTCCCAGCCGACGAAGCCGGCCAGCAGCACTGCGCCCGCGACCATGGTGGTCACCGCGATCGTGTCCGACCAGCCATCCTGACCAGCCCTGATGACGCCGTAAGTCAGCGCGGCCAGGCCGGCGCTGGAAATCAGCACGCCGGTGACGTCGATGCGCAGTTTGCGCTGCCCGCGGGACTCCGGCATCAGGAAGGCGACCGCGACCAGCGCGATAACCACGATCGGCACGTTGATCAGGAAGACCGAGCCCCACCAGAAGTTGTCCAATAGCCAGCCGCCCAGGATCGGGCCGAGCGGGTAACCGATGAAGGTGGCGCCGCCGACGATGGCGATTGCCCGCGGTCGCTCTTCGGGTGCGAACATCACCGGCACGACCGCGAGCGCGAGCGGCAAGATGACCGCCGCAGCCAGGCCGAGGACCGCCCGCGCCGCGATCAGCTCGCCAGTGCTGACCGAGTAGGCGCAGGCCAGCGAGGCGAGGCCGAAGACAGCGAGCGCGCCCGCGAGCAGCCTCTTGCGGCCTAGCCAGTCGCCGAGCAAGCCGGCCGGCAGCAGCGCGGCGGCAAGCACCAGGCTGTAGGCGTCGATAAACCACTGCAGATCGCCGGACGAGGCATGCAGGTCAACGCTGAGCGTGGGCAGCGCGAGCGTGAGCACGAAGATGTCGAGGCCGACCACAAGGACGCTCAGGGCCAGCGCGCCGAGTGCCCACCAGCGGCGCTGGTCCTTCGCGGTGCCGGGCTGAAGGTCATGCATGATGGTCACCGTCTCTCATCGTGAGCGTTACCCAAATAAGAGAGACACTATCAAAAGAGACCAGCAATCGCTACTGGATTTTGGAACGGTAACGGGGTCCGCTGCAGCCCTCGGCCGCCGGGTTGCTCGCGGCCCCGTTCCTCGCATGTTTCTCGTTGTCAGCGCGCATGGATGCCGCTTGCCGGGGCACCTGCGACGCATAGAGGCTGTTAGCGGAGGGCCAGTTGCCGGATTTCTGCGATTGGCTGGAACCTCACCGCGAGAAGGGAGCCGTGAGGTGTACGTCCAGAGGGTCATCACCGGTCTCAGCGGATCGGCGGGCAGCCTGCAGGCGCTCCGGTATGCAACCGAGATGGCCCGACATCACGATGCGGCGCTGATGCCGGTCCTCGCCTGGGTTCCGCCGGGCGGCGAGATGGCTGACCGACGCTGCCCCTGCCGGGAGCTGCGCGAAGTGTGGACTCGGGCCGCGTGGGATCGGCTCTGGCGCGGCGTCGAACTGGCTATCGGCGAGCCTCCGACCGGTCTGCAGTTTCTTCCCCAGGTCGTCCGGGGCGAACCTGGCCAGGTGCTGACCCAAGCCGCGGCCGAGCCGGGCGATGTCCTGGTGATCGGGGCCGGCCGGCGTGGTTTCGCCCGCCGGGCGCTGGCCTGCCGGGTTAGCAAGCATTGCGTCGGCCACGCCGCCTGCCCGGTGGTGAGCGTGCCGCCGTCTTCGCTGGCGGACCACGCCCAGGGCCTGCGCGGCTGGATGGCGCGGCACCGGCTCGACCCGGCGGATGCGGCCCTGCACGGCGCGGACGCCTGAGGCTTCCGGTACCTGCTGGCGGCAGCATCTGGCCCTGGCCGCTAGCGGGCTGGGAGACTGGACTCCTGGCTGACATGCGCAGGCGAGTGAAGGAGGCAGCGATGCCAGAGCCACAGGGCGAGGAACTTGCCAGGGTGCGGGCGCGCCGGGAGGAACTCCGCAAGCGTTACCTGCGCCCGATCGCTGACCGGCCGCAAAGCACCGTCAGCGGGGTCCACCACCTGGCGCTGATCTGCAAGGACACCGAGGAGACGATCAGGTTCTACCAGGAGTTCCTCGGCTTCCCGCTGGTCGAGCTGGTCGAGAACAGGGATTACGCCGGCTCGAACCATTTCTTCTTCGATATCGGCAATCACAACCTGCTGGGCTTCTTCGACTTCCCCGGCCACGAGCATCCGGCCTGGCAGGAGACCATCGGCGGCGTCCAGCACCTGGCCATCTCGGTTACCGCCGACCAGTTCGACGCAGCGAAGAAGAAGCTCGACGAGGCGGGGGTCGACTACCTGGGTCCCGATCGCGGCGCTGACAACAGCATGTACTTCCGCGACCCGAACGGCGTCGGCCTCGAGCTGTACCGGGAGGATCTCGGCAAGTTCGAGGGCGAGTTGCTCGTCGAGTAGCGCCATAACCCCCGCTGAGACGGTGATCTGGCGACTTTTCATCCTCGGTTTCGCAGCCTGCGCAGACCTTTTTGGCCTGGTTTGTGGCTGCGAAATCGATGAGGAGTCAGTAAGCCGAAGGCCGGCAGGCGGATCAGGGCTGGCGGGACCTGAGGAAGTGGGCCGCGATCGAACTGTCGCTGCCTTCTTCGGGGATAAGCAGCCAACAGACTAGGTAGAGCGGAATGCCGCCCAGGTAGAGCGGCATGGCGCCGAGGAACGGCAAGCCGGTGAAGCCGGCAATCGTCAACACGGCAAAGATCACCCTGACCAGGGTCACGTCGATGTTGAATTGCCGGGCGATGGCGGCGGCGACGCCGGCGACCATCCGGCCACGGACGGGGCGGCGCAGTGGCATCCGGGCCTGGGCGGACGGTGCATCGGTGCTCGGCTGCTCGCCGGAGTGGAGGTCCTCGGGGAAGCCCGGGTCTTCGGTTCTGGTGCTCATGGCGTTAACACTGCCGTGACGGCGTCGGCTTGGGTATCGGGAAGCACCCCCATACGACCCTGATAAAGCCCCGAGCCCGCCGGGCGCGCGTCCTGCCGGGCCGGTCACCGCAGCTCGCGCCGGATCACCAGGCGCAGGGCGGTCCAGGTGTCGTCGATCGCGCACACCTTGTTGTCCACCAGACCAGTGGGCAGCGCAACTTCCCGCACTACGTTATCGGTGATGTCGGTTGGTACCTTCGAAGACTTCTTGGGCCAGGCAATCCACAGCCCGCACGCCGGCGCCATCCGAGCCCTGAGCCGCAGCAGATCGGCTTCAAACTCGGCCCGCCTGGTCATGAACGCCACAATGACGTCGTACCGGGCGTCGTCGGCGAGGTCGGTATGCAGGCTTGCGACGTCCGGCAGCTCGCCCAGTGTGTCCTCGAACCGCTCCGGCGCGCCGAGCACGGCGACCTCGTCGCCCTCACCGATGCCGAGCTTGTCCGGCAGCGGCGTTCCTGAGTAACCGGCTGGCAAGGCGGCCCCCCTGAGACCTCGGCGACTGGACCATCTTGTTACTGATCGCAGAACTCCGCGATTATCGCGGAAAACTGCGATCAAGAATGCTGGGCCGGGCCGATCAGAACTCGAAGCCTCCCGGCTTGCCGTTGCGATCGGCAATCAGCCCGGCCAAGGTGGAGATGGCGATCTCCGGCGGCGTTCTGGATCCGATGTTGATGCCGATCGGCCTGTGCACCTTGCTGATCTCGGTGGCAGGCACGCCAAGTTCGGTGAGCGCGGGAACATGAGGGGCCGGATGACGCGGGTTGCCCATGATGCCGACCCAGCGGGCACCGCCGGCTAGCGCGTCGCGTAGGTGCATGCCAAGCTCGGGCCGGTGGTGGTCGGTCACGATCACGTCGACGTTTTGGCCCGCGATGCCGACGAGGCTGTCGGCTAGTTCGATGCCCTCGCTGTCAGCAGCCTTTGCCCGCTCCGGATCTGGCTCCACCAGGATCACCCGGTATCCGGCGTCCGCGCCGTAACGCAGCAGATAGCTGGCGACCGGAGAGGCAAAGACCGCCGCCAGCACCCTTTCATCGGCGGGCGGCGGAACGCCCCCGTGCGCCACCGCGCAGCTTGCATCGTGTACGTGCCCGCCGGGGCCAGCGTTCCCATGATCGTGCTCGTGTTGCTCCGGACTCGCCATGCCTACGAGCTTGCCACCGGGCTGCCAGCCGGGCAACTGACCGAGCCGGAGCTGGCAGCCACCAGAATCTAGGCAAGAATGCGACCGAGCAGCTAGCTGGTTGCCCGGCGAGCCGGAGAGGGCGGAGAACTACATGCGACTGAGCGCGCGGAACAAGATCAATGCAACAGTTACCGGCATCACCAAGGGCGAGGCGACCGCGAACGTGACGCTGGACGCTGGCGGCGTCCGGCTGGTGGCTTCCATCACCGTCGAGGCCGCCGACGAGCTTGGCCTGGCCGAAGGCAGCCAGGTAATCGCGATCGTGAAGGCGTCCGACGTCATCGTGGCGGTGCCTGACTGACGCTTCGGTCCTGTCTAAGGGCGGCATGTTCACACTGACGCCCAATGAGCCGAGCGCGGGCGGGCCGATGCCCGCGAACCCAAACCCAGGTCCGCCCGAAAGGCAGGCTTACTTGTCAGTTGTGACGCGCGTCGCGGCGAGTCGGGTGCGCGCTGGCGTTCGCCAGTTTCGCGGACTAGCCTGACCTGAATACCTAGTGACAATGCAAGAGCAAAACGCGCCTTCTTAGCTAGTCACAATGCAAAATGAGACTGTTTTGTTACGCGGTTACGACGAGAGACGGACCAGACATGCCGCTGCATCACGCGGTCCTCGCTTTGCTGGCCGGCAAGCCCGCGCACGGATACGAGCTGAAGACGAGCTTCGAGCAGGCCGTCGGCGATCAGTGGGGCGGCCTGAACATCGGGCACCTTTACCAGATCCTGGACCGGCTCAGCCGGGACGGACTCATCGAGTCGGAGCGCCGGCCGCAACCGGTCAAGCCCGACCGGGTCGTCCATCACCTGACCCCGGCCGGCCGGACCGAGCTGCAGCACTGGCTTGGCGAGCCGAGCCCTCGGCTGCGCGGTTACCGGGATGACTTCTTCCTCAAGCTGATGGCGGCCGTGCAGGCCGGCGACCCGGGGACGCTGGACGGCGTGCTCCGGCGGCAGCGCGCGCATCTGCTCCGGGAGCTGCACGGCCTCGCCAGCGCTAAAGCGCAGGCGCCGTCGGCCGTCGTCGCACTGCTCATCACGGCGGCCGAGCTGCACCTGCGGGCGGACCTCGGCGTCGTCGATGCGGCCGAGAAGGATTTCGGGCCAGAACTAGCCGCCGCCCGGTCCCGGTCCCGGTCGAGCGGCCAGGCGTCAGCGGATCGAGCCCGCCCGCCGCGGCTGCGGTGGAGTCAGAGCTCACCGGCTAGCATGACTGCTCGTGCGCTACGGCATCGTCATCCTGGCTGATCAGCCCTGGCAGCAGGGAGCACGCCGCTGGCGGCAGGCCGAGGCTTATGGGTTCGACCACGCCTGGACCTACGATCATCTCGGCTGGCGCAGCCTGGTCGACGGTCCGTGGTTCGACGCGGTGCCAACGCTCACCGCCGCTGCGACAGTGACTTCGCGGATCGCGCTCGGAACCTTCGTCGCCTCACCGAACTTCCGGCACCCGGTGAGCTTTGCCCGGCAGCTGACGGCCCTGGACGACATTAGCGGCGGTCGCATGCTGCTCGGTCTCGGGGCTGGGGCGGGCCCGGCCAGCTTCGACGCCCGTGTGCTCGGAGGTGCTGAACTCAGCCCGCGAGAACGCGCCGACCGGTTCGGCGAGTTCGCCGAGCTGCTCGACATGCTACTGCGCACCGACCATGTCAGCTGGACCGGCCAGTACTACCGGGCCGTGGACGCGCGCAACCTGCCGGGCTGCGTGCAGCAGCCGCGGATCCCGCTGATCGTGGCCGCGAACGGGAACCGGACGCTGGCGCTCGCGGCGCGTCTCGGCGACGGCTGGGTGACCACCGGCATCGCGTTCGACGACCCGGCCGCATGGTGGGCCGGGGTCGGCGAGCTCAGCCGCCGGTACGACGACGCGCTGACTGCAGCGGGCCGCGATGCGCGCTCGGCGCGGCGTTACCTGTCACTGGACGCGTCCGGCGTTTACGTGCTGTCCAGCGCTGACTGCTTTGCCGACGCGGTCGGCCGGGCCGGGGAGCTGGGGTTCACCGATGTCGTCACCCACTGGCCGCGTCCGGACGGGCCGTATGCCGGCCACGAGTCGGTGCTGGAAACGGTGGCCGCGACCTATCTGCCTGGTCGTGCCAGGTAGCTCGGTGACCGCAAGGCTGCGCCCGTGATGGCGGCTAACTCGGTCTGCCCACGAACAGCGACAACGTGTCAGCTATGCACGCGGCCTTCTCCTGACCGTCGATCTCGATCCGCATCCGGATGTGTGCGAGTGATCCGAGGTGAGTCTGGCGGACGTCGGTGAGCGTCGCCTCAGCGCGAATGCTGGAGCCGGTCAGCACGGGGGAGGGGAAGCGGACCCGGTCGAGTCCGTAGTTGATGCCCATGGTCAGGTTGTCTACCCGGAAGATCTCGGTCATCAGCACAGGAAGCAGCGACACGGTCAGGTAGCCGTGCGCGATCGTGCCGCCGAACGGGCCGCTGGCCGCGCGCTCGGTGTCGACGTGAATCCACTGATGATCGCCGGTCGCGTCGGCGAACGCGTTGACCTGCTCCTGGGTGATCTTGCGCCACTCGCTGTGGCCCAGGACTTCGCCTTTGGCCGCGACAAACTCGTCCAGGCTGGCGAATACGCGCATGCCGTAACCTCCATCGTCAGGTCCCGTTCCGGCTCGGATACCTGGACAATAGCGTCGGCGGCGTCGATCGAGACAGTGCCGGGGGCGGAGTGGGGTATCGCGACAGTCGGCCGAACGCCCTGACCGCGGCGCCCGTACGCGGTCACGGCGCTCCTGTGCTCGGCCGGTCAGCCCGTGGTGAAGGAGATCAGCTGCTCCATGCGGCTGGCCCGGCAGTCCCCTCCGCCGCCGGGCCAGCGCCTGCCACGCTCGCGGCTAACTGCGCCTGCGGCGAGGCCAGCAGTTGCATGGACTGCAGCCATACAGATCCTGGTCCGGAAAGAACGGCGAATTGATGAGCGTCGTTGCCGGCGGAGGTACTGGCTGTAGGCCGGAGTTCGGCCATCTGGACCGCGATCGATGCCTCGGACATGCCGATGTGCCAGGGATGGGTGCGCAACGACGTGCCCGCCGCCAGGTCGCGCTTTACTACGTCGCCAGACAGGGCGACCCAGGCGCGGCCACAGCCGCCGATGCGCTGCAAGATGAACTCCCCGGCCTCGGCCGCGCTGGTTCGCAGCAGCTGCTGGAAGCCGGTCGTTACCTCGATGCCGGGTGTTCCGGCCAGGAATGCGCGGCGGTGAACAAGGTACTCGCGTCCCGGCCTGACCTCGATGCCGAGTATGCTGCCCGGCAGCCTGGACGCGAATGCGACGGTGCCGGCGGCACCCTTAGCTGTGTACGCGCTGAGCAACCGTGATGACTCGCCGAAAGTGCGCGCCAGCGCCACGGTGTGCTGGCCGCCAGCCAGGCCGGAGCCTGGGCCGACGGTCATCTGAATGGAGTCGGTCATCCAGGCGAACTCGCCCGTCTCTCCGACGATGCTCTCGCCGGGCTCCAGCGAGATCGATAGCACTGGCTGCGTCGAGCCAAGCAGCTGATCGTGCACCGTCATCTCCCGCTGGTTCCGGCGTCAAGCCTGCGATGATGATCCGTTTTACCGGGGCAGGTGCTGCCTGCGAATCACGGTAAACATGTATTAGATCGCCTACGTGAAAACCCTAAATGGCTTTTATCGGGGTAAAACAGTCTGACTCTGGCAGTCACGCCCGCCGCGCGCCCGCGGCCTGCTATAACATCGGCCGCCGGCAGGCGGCAGTGGCCGACTCAGCGGCCCGCCGGCGGCAGTGGCCGACTCAGCGGCCGGCTGTCTCGCGATCGGCAAGGCCGTTTTCGATCGCGAACCTGGCGGCCTCGACCCTGCTGGTCAGACCCAGGTTCCGGTACACGGTGGCTAGGTGCCGCTCCACCGTGGCCGCGCTCAGGTACAGCTTGGCCGCGATCTGCTTATTGCTCATCCCGGCGGCGAGCAGCCCGAGCACCTCGGCCTGGCGGCCGGTCAGGTTGCTTGGCCGCAGCGGATTAGGGTCGTTCCCGGACAGCTCGGCCAGCGCGGCTTGCGCCTCGGCAATGCGCTTCGGGTTGGCGATCTCGATGGCGAGTGCCTCCGCCTCGTGCATCAGCCGGACCGCCTCGTCGCGGTGGCCGGTGCGCATCCAGACCCGGCCCAGGCCGAGCATTGCCTCGACCACGTCATGCGGGTGACCGCCAGCCTGCAGAGCCGCGATGGCGGTGCTGTAGTGCCCGGCCGCCTGCGCCCAGTCCTGTCCGTGCGCGGCGAGCGCGCCCTGATTGCAGCGGATGGTCCCGATCAGCTGAGGATTGCCGGACGACATCTCGGCGGCCTCGGCCAGCGCCTGGTCGGCCTCGGCTAGTTGCCCGGTCTTGATGAGCACGTCGCCCAGGTTGGTCAGCCCGATGGCGATGGACCGCTGCTCGCCGAGTTGCCGCTTGATGGCCAGTGCCTGCTCGAATAGCTCGCGCGCGCGGCCGAGATTGCCGTCATCGACTTCCAGCAGCGCCATGTTATTGATGGCGACCGAGACTCCCCGCCGGTCGCCGAGTCGGCCGCGCAGGTCCATCGCGGTCTGGAAGCTGGCGCGGGCGCTGGCATGATCCCCGAGGTAGCGGTGCGCCGAGCCGAGCACCGTCGCGGCGAACGCCTGACGCTCGGTGAGGCCGAGCGACATGAAGATGGTCAGCGCCAGCTCGGCGTTCTGGACCGCGGCGGCGTAGTCACCGTTCTCTGCCGCGAGCACGGCGGCCGAGCCGTAAGCCCGGCCAGCCCGCTCGTCGCGGCGATCTCGGGCCATGGCGAGGAACCGGCCGAGCCAGTTCCGGCCGACCGCGAGGCGGCCGCTGACCAGCCACCAGCGCCACAGCGCCGCGCTGATGTCTAGCCCCAGGTCGACCTCCTCATTGTCGGCGGCCCAGTGCAGCGCCACGTGCAGGTCAGCGACCGCGCTTTCAAGCCGTCCCGTCCAATAGGCCGCGTCCGGCCCGGCCAGTCCCTGCTCGCTTCCGATCGCCACGCCAGCCAGGTGCAGTGCATGGCGGCCGCGGGCGAGATGGCCGTCTCCGGCCTTCTCCAGTTGCAGCGCAGCGAACGTCCTGATGGTCTCCAGCATGCTGAACGAGTTTTGCTCGCTGCCCCGTGTCACCACGAGCCAGGAGGAGTCGACGAGCAGCCGGGTTGTGGTGGCGGCTCCCGCAGCGTCGATGCCGAGTACAGCCTGAACGTCGGCGAGGCCGAACGGGCCCGCGAACACACTCAGCATGGCCAGCCGGTGCTGCTGACCGGCGTCGAGGAGGTCGTAGCTCACCTGAAGCACGTCTGCGAGCCGTCGGCCGGGTGCGCCAGGCGTGGCCGGCTCGGAGTCGAGCAAGACGGCGCGCTGCTGGAGTATCTCCCGGATGGACAGCGTGCCGACCCAGCCCGCGATCAGCTCGATGGCCAGCGGCAGCCCGTCGAGCCGGCGGCACAACTCGGCGATCGCGTGCGGCGCCACATCGGCGGCGGTGAAGTCCGGTTGCCGTTCGCTGGCCCTGGCGATGAACAGCTGCACCGCATCGGACGCGGCGATTTCCGCCGCCCCGGCCGCGACCGACGGGCAGTCCAGCGGCGGAACCGTCCAGCACACCTCGCCCGGCACGCCGAGCACGGTTCGGCTGGTAACGAGGATGCGCACCTCCCGCACGTCGGCGAGCAGCTGGCCAATCAGCTCAGCGACCTCGTCGGCCAGGCGCTCCGCGCCGTCGAGCAGCAGCAGCCGGGGCGAGGCGACGAGCACGTTCTGGATCGCTTCCCGCAGGGGCAGCCCGGGCTGGTCACGCACATCAAGCCGCGAAGCCAGCGCTGCTGACAGCCCGCGGGGGAACCGGATGGCTTCCAGCGGTACGAAGACGCTGTCGCGGCCGGCCATGCCGCGGCTGATCAGCTCGGCGGCCAGCCTGGTTTTGCCCGCTCCGCCTGGCCCGATCATTGTGACGAGCCGTGCCTGGCGCACCAACCGGGCCAGTTCGGCCAGCTCGCGGCCGCGGCCGACGAAACTGGTCTGCGCTACCGGCAGCAGCGGCCGTTCGCTGCCACCCTGGCCAGTCACCGCGACTTCGGCCTCAAGCTCGGCGATCGCCGTCCGCGCCCGCGCCGATAGCTGAGTCCGGCCCGCTTCCCATCGATTCACGGTGGCGAACGACACGCCAAGGCGTCGGGCCAGCTGCTCCTGGCTGATCCCGAGACTGCTGCGCAGCCTTCGCAGCCGCGCCGCTACCGATTCCGCGTCGCGCGGCTCGCTCACCCACGCAGCCTACGACTAACCGGGCGCTCAGGCAGCCAGCACGCATGAGAACTCAGATACTGCCAAACAGCCGGTCGCCGGCGTCGCCGAGGCCAGGCACGATGTAGCCCTTCTCGTTGAGCATTCTGTCCATCGCCGCCGCCACCACCAGGACCGGAACGGGCTCGTCATCAGGAAAGGCGGCCGCTATCCTGCCGATGCCCTCCGGTGCGGCCAGAAGGCAGATGACCGTCACGCGGGCCGCCCCCCGGCCGGTCAGGATCCTGATCACCGCTTCCACGGTGCCGCCGGTGGCGAGCATCGGATCGAGCACGAAGACGTCACGGCCGGTCAGGTCGGTGGGCAACCGCTCGGCGTAGGTGGTCGCAACCAGGGTCTGCTCGTCCCTGACCAGACCGACGAAGCCGACGTCAGCGCTGGGCAGCAACCTGGCCATGCCGTCGAGCATGCCGATGCCGGCCCGGAGCACCGGCACGACGAGCGGGACGGGCTTGCTGATCCTGACGCCGTCGGCGGTGTCGACTGGAGTGCGCACAGACGTGGGTTCCACCCGGACGTGCCGCGTCGCCTCATAGGCGAGCAGAGTCACGAGTTCGTCGGTCAGCGCACGAAACGTGGGGGTATCGGTCTGAATGTCGCGCAGCATGGTCAGCTTGTGAGCGACGAGCGGGTGATCGGCAACCAGCGTCTGCATGGTCGGTAGTGTGCCAGTCTGCGGAACCGGAGGCGCGGCAAGGCGCCGTGCAACCTCCGGGACGCACCCGGTTGGGGCGCCGTCCGGGGCGCGGTGCCGAGGCGATCGAATGTGTGTTCTACTAGAGCGATGACCGCAGTTGTCCGTCCGGACTGGTGGTGCTATCCGCTGCAGTGCCCTGCCGGGCATCCCTGGGCTCCCGGCCGGGTGACGGTCGGTTGGATGCCTTGCGACTGTCCGGCTGCGCTCTCCCGTGACGTCCTCGGCCACCTCTGGGTGCGCTGCCGGACCGAGGGTTGCGGCTCGATCTGGTACCGCCCCCGGCATGAACCGGGTCGGCAGCCGCAGCCCTTCGACGGATTATGGGGAAGTTCGTTCCTAACTAGACTAGACCAGATCTGATAGTCTGGGTTAATGGCCGTGACCTACAACGTCTACGAAGCAAAGACTCACCTATCGCAGCTGCTAGACCGCGTTGCTGCGGGTGAGGAGATTGTGATTGCAAGAGCAGGGCGTCCGGTGGCTCGGTTGGTCGGGCTGGCTGGACATGGCTCCGAACGCCGGATCGCTGGAGCCTGGCGCGGAAGGGTCAGGATGGCCGCCGACTTCGATGAGCTGCCGGCCGAGATCGAAGCAGCATTCCGCGGGGAAGGCTCTTGAGGCTCCTGCTGGATACTCACGCGCTGCTGTGGTGGCTAGCCGATGAGGAACTTGTCGTAGCGGCGCGCGCCCTGATAGCCGACCCGGCAAACTCAGTTGCTGTCTCGGCCGCCAGCGCCTGGGAAATATCGATCAAGAAAGCGCTCGGGAAGCTCGTCGCGCCCGATGACCTCGAGCAGCAGATGTTGACGAGTGGCTTCGACGCCCTGCCGATTGGTGTCACGCATGCCCTGGCCGCGGGTCAGCTCCCAAGGCATCATGAGGATCCATTCGACCGGATGCTTATCGCTCAGGCCAAGGTCGAGCAGATGACAATTGTCACTCGCGATAGACGCTTCGGCGACTACGGCGTGCCTGTCATTCCCGCTTGACCTGCATGCCAGTTCCTGTACTGGCCCGGCATGAGGCAAACCTGGAGTTACCGGCAGATCTGTCAGTACGCTGCGAGCAGCCGGCCTTCGAGGTGCCGGTCAGCTGGCGGAGAATCACGTGAACGGATTACTGGTGTGGCCGATGCTGACCGGGCTAGTGGTGGCTCTGGCCGCGTGCCTGGCCGCGCTGGGGCTGGCGAAGCGGCAGCTGTCAGGCGATCCGCGAAACGGCGAGCGCGTGCGCCTCGGCGACTGGGTGATTGCCGGCGACGCGTGGACGCCGTCGGATAGCTGGCTAACGAACGTGACGGCATTGTCTTCCATCGTCGCGGGCGCTGCCCTTAACGCATTCAAGGGGAGCGGCATCTCCACTCTGTTCATCATTTTCGGGCTGGCGGCCGCCTTCGCGCCCCTGGCCTACGGCGCGTTCGCTGTCAAGGCTGTGAGCGGCGCCGTCACGGTCGGGACTGTGCTCGGCTTCCTGGTGGCCGCAGCGGTCGTGATGTTCGGCGCTATCGGCGAACTGGCGACGATCGTCCTGTTCGGCACGAGCGCGGATTACGTCCTCAGCCTGCCGCTGGCACTGATCTTCCCGCTGATAGCTGGCGTCATCCTCGCGATCTATTCGCTCCGGACGATGATCTACGTCCTGGAGCGCATGACCAAGGCGCCGGTTCCGGCCGACGACGATAAGGGCGCGCAATTGCCGGACCGAACTGCTATCCGTGGCTCATACCTCGTCGCGAGCGCGACGCGCGGATCCGCAACTTTGTAGCGGATACGGCGCCGGCGCACTGCCACGGCAGGATCGATCGGTCAGATCAGCTGGAACGCCTTCGATTCGGCTAGCTCAGGCTCGGCCGCCGCGATGCTGGTGACATCCAGCATGCGCTCGGCTTCGGGTTCTGGCAGCGCCACCGCGCTTGCGGTCGGCGCGGGCCGTGGGCGGCGGGGCTTGCCTGCCGCCGAGGTGCCGCCACGGCCGCGGTAGATGAGCAAGCCGTTGACGGGATCGGGCACCGCGTCCAGCGCCGCGCGCACGACGGGAAGCGCACGGAACGCCTCCCACTCCTCGCTGGTGTGGAAGCAGACCTCGAAGGCGACGCCCCAGCTATCGGCGTGCCAGGTACTGTCGAGCGCTCCGTTGGTAAGTGCAGCCTCAATCAGCTCCGAGTCATACGCTTGCTGCCACTGGAAAGCCGAGAATTCCCCGTGCAGTACTTCGATGGACCACCATTCAGCCATTTGTTGAGATAGTACGTCTTTTGCGGCCGGGGCGGAAGGACTGCTTGGCTAGCCGGCCGCGGGGTCTTCGGCGCCATCGTCGTCCGGCATCCCGGCGAGCTGGGCCAACGGCCGGTCGACGGGTTGCACAGCCAGCCGGCCCTTGCTCATGATCGCGACACGCTGGGCGCGGCGGGCGAGCGCCGTCTCATGAGTGACCAGCACCAGGGTCACGCCACTGTCGCGCCACAGCTTCTCGAGCAAGGCCATGATCTCCTCCCTGGTGCCCTCGTCCAGGTTGCCGGTCGGCTCGTCGGCCAGCAGCACCTTGGGCGCCTTCACCAGGGCCCGTGCGATCGCTACCCGCTGCTGCTGGCCGCCGGACAGTTCCGACGGCAGGTGGCGAGCCCGGTCGCTCAGCCCCACGCTGTCGAGCGCGACCTCGGTCCGGCGCCGTCGCTCGGCGGCCCGGATCCGCAGCGGGATGAGAGCAGCCTCGACGTTGTCGGCGGCCGACAGGGTCGGAACCAGGTTGAAGGTCTGGAAGATAAAGCTGATCGACGCAGCGCGTACCTTAGTGACCTCGGTCTCGCGCAGGCTGGCCAGGTCGCGCCCGTCGAGCTCGACGGTGCCCGATGTCGGCCGATCGAGCCCGCCGAGCAGTTGCAGCAGCGTTGTCTTGCCGTGCCCGGTTCGGCCCTGGATGGCCAGCCAGTCGCCATCGGGAATCTGGAGGTTCACCTCCCGGACGGCGGGCACCGTATGCCGCCCCTTGCGGTAGAGCCTGGTGACGTCAGTCAGCGTGTACACGGGTTCGTCTCCTTTGGGGTCGGGCGCGGATATATCAGTCCACCCGGGCCAGCGCATCGGCCGGCCGCAGCTGGGCTATCCGCCAGCTACCGAATGCCCCGGCCAGCAGGCCGCCGGCCAGTGCCAGCAGCACCGCCAGGCCGACGGCGCCGAGCGTCATCGTGGCTGACCAGGGAACCGGCACGGTATGGGTAACAGTCGGGGAGGAGCTCACCTGGCCGCCAGGCCCCTGGGACAAAAAGTGCTGGCCAGTTGGGCTCGTCAGGATGGCGGTGAGCTTGGGCGCGATCGCGTTGATGATCGCTATCCCGGCCAGGCCAAGGCCTATGCCGGCCAGGCCGCCTACGAGCCCGGTGCTCACGGACTCGCCCACGACCTGGGCCATGATGCGCCTGGTGCGCCAGCCCAGAGCCTTGAGCGTGCCGAACTCGCGAGCTCGTCGCGTCACCGCCAACATGGTCAGCAAGCTGGCCATCGCGAAGGCGGCGATGAGCACCAGGACTGACAGCCACTTGCCCAGGTCGTTGGCGAGCTTCGCCGCGGTGGCGACCGAGCCGGTCAGCTGGCTGGCCAGGCTGGCGGGCGTGGTCACCGTCGCCTTCGGTAGCAGTGCCGAGATCTCCTTCTGCACGGCCGAGATGTCGGCGGCGCTCGCGGCTCTGACGTAAATGGCGTTGACGTAGCCCTTCAGGCTGCTCCCGCCCGGACCCTGGGTGGCCAGTGCCTGGGCCCGGGCCAACGGGATGTAGACCTGCGGCGGGCTGCTGGCCTCGGGCTGGGTGATGATGCCGATGACCCTGAACTTGTGCTTGGCGATCGTGACAACCGAGCCGACCTTGAGCTTGTTCGCGATCGCGTAGTCGTGGTCGATGACGGCAACGTCGGCGTTGGCGTCCGCAACGCTGAAGCTGTGTCCTGAGCTGACCGTGCCGGTGCTCAGCGGTCCCAGGTTGGCGTGCGCGAGGTCGACGCCCTGCACGCTGAACGACGTCGGCGCCGAGATATTTGTGCTGGGCCCGGCTGAAGCCGGAATCTTGATCTGATTGTCGGTCATGCTGAGGCCGCCGGCCGCAGCGGTCACATGCGCCAGCCCGGCCACTCTGGCCACCGACGAGTAGCGGATCGTCCCGTCGGAGAAACTGGCCAGCAGGTTATCCAGAGTCTGCGCGCCGGACTGGCACTTGCCGTTGGTGCAGACCTTGGACCCGTTCGGCCCGACCTGGATGCTGCTGCCGCCGCTGTGCGGCGGCCCGCCCGACGACGCCGATGGTTTCTGGGTAACGGTGATGTCGGTGCCCACTCCGTACAGCGAGTGCAGGACGCTTGCCTGGGCGTTCTTGACCCCGGCCGCGGCGGCGGACACGGTGATGACCAAGCCGATGCCGAGCGCAAGGCCGAGTGCGACGACCGTGGCCTGTCGCGCTCGCCGGCCGAGCTCGCGCTCCAGGTACTTGAGGTAGAACGGGCGTGCCGCGGTGATCGAAGCCATGACGGTGCTCCCATGCGAATGTGGGCGAGTGCGGCTGACGAGCGTTAGCAGGCCGGGCTCGGCCGCGCTCCTCACCAAGATTTCTAGCGGCTCGCTGGTTGCACGGCGGTTACGCGGAGGTGCAGTCGTAGCGGCGCGGATGGTGTAACCGCGGCGCAACCCGCGCTGGCAGATCCTGATGGCTGCCGGGCAGTGCTCGGGGCGCACTGCCCGGTCCAGCAGCCGAGGTAACGGAGGCGATGCCCGATGACCAGGCCGGACTTGCCAGGCCACGAGCAGCAGGCCGGCGAGTGGCTGGCCGGCGAGTGGCCGACCGGCGATTGGCCGGAGCGCGGCCGGCCGGATGACGACTGGCCAGGTCCTGACTGGCCAGGTCTTGATTGGCCCGATGACGACTGGCCGGACGATGACGGCTGGCCCGTGGGCGACTCCGTTCCCCTCCTGGAAGATCAATCGGGTCAGCGCCACGCGACACAGCACCGGTTGCTGCGCATGGCGATCATCGCGGTAGTGGCGGGCGCGGCTGGGGCAGCCATCGGATTGGCGGTGAAGAACCTGGCGCCCGCGGCGCCGTCAGCCCCGCTGGCGGGCGGCGGCCAGCACGCCGGCATCGGTGCCGGCGGGCCCGCCGGTCAGCCTCCGCCGGGCGCGACGGGGATGCTCATGCTGCGCGGGAAGGTGCGAGCGGTCAGCGCGACGTCGATCACCATCGGCGCGGGGCCGCAGACGGTGACGGCGCAGATCACCAGCTCGACCCGGGTTACCGGGCGGGTGACGAGCATCGCCGGGGTACGCGTAGGCGACATGGTCGCAGCGCAGATATCCGAGCGCAACGGCACCGCTACGGTCGTCGCCTTGCAGGATCCCGCCAGCCTCCCTTAAGGGAGCGCCACGCTCGCCATGCTACAGCGGGATGCAGGCCGCAGAAGGGAGGCGCCCGTGCGCGTCTTGGTAATTGAGGACGACGCCGAGCTGGCCGATGCCATCGGCCTTGGACTGCGCCGCGAGCGGATGGCGGTGGACGTGGCGTACGACGGCATTGCCGGGCTGGAGCACGCCCTGTTCACCGGCTACGACGTGATCGTGCTGGACCGGGACCTGCCGGGACGGCACGGTGACGAGGTGTGCGCGGAGCTGCTGTCGGCAGGCGCTCGCAGCCGGGTCCTGATGCTGACCGCGGCCGCCACCATCGAGGACCGGGTGGACGGGCTCGGCCTGGGCGCGGACGACTATCTGCCGAAGCCGTTCGCGTTTGCCGAGCTCGTGGCGCGCATCCGGGCCCTGCTGCGCCGAGCTCAGCCCGCGGTCCCGCCTGTCCTGGCCAGCGGCGACGTGCTTCTCGATCCAGGCCGCGGTATGGCCTGCCGGGCGGGTCTGGCGCTCGATCTCGGGCCCAAGGAGTTCGGGGTGCTGGAGCTCCTGCTGGCCTCGCAGGGCCGGGTCGTATCGGCCGAGGAACTGCTGGAACGGGTCTGGGACGAGATGGCCGACCCGTTCAGCTCGGCAGTGAAGGTCACCATGAGCCGACTGCGCCGCAAGCTCGGCAATCCGCCGGTGATCGAGACGGTAGCCCAGTCCGGCTACCGGGTCTCGGTATGAGATCGCGGCCCGGCCGGCGGCTGGCACTCGCGGTGGTCCGGCGGTTGCGTTGGCGGTTGCCCCGGCGCACGGTGCGGCTGCGGCTAACGGCCGTATACGTGGCCCTGTTCCTGGCCTCGGGCGCGGGCATGCTGACGATCACCTATCTGCTGGTGGACAACCACTCCCAGTTGCCAACCATGATCAGTATCCGCAGCCTAACGGCACGGCCGAGCGCATCGAATCTCCCATCGGCCATCGCTCCCGCCGGGTCGGGTCCGCCGACCGTGTCGCGTCTTCCTGCCGGGTCGGGTCTTCCTGCCGGGTCGGGTCTTCCTGCCAGCTCGGGCGCTGCGTCCGGGTCGGCGGCCGCCCGGGTGTGCGTGAGCACCGGTTCCGCCGCAGCGCTGACGCAGAAGTTCGGTGAGTGCGTGGCCTACTTCCGTTCCCAGGAGACCGCGCAACGGGCTGATTACCTCAAGACGCTGCTGATCGGCTCGTGTATCGCGCTGGCCGCGATGACGATAGTTGCCGTCGGTCTCGGCTGGCTGATGGCCGGCCGGGTGCTCAGACCGCTGCGGACGATCACCTGGGCGGCCCGGACCATCTCAGCCAGCAACCTGCATAAGCGGCTCGCGCTGGCTGGCCCCGAGGACGAACTGAAGGAACTCGGCGACACTGTCGATGGCCTGCTGGCGCGGCTGGAGGGGTCCTTCGACGCGCAGCGGCAGTTTGTCGCGAACGCCTCCCATGAGCTGCGCACGCCGCTGGCCCGGCAGCGCACCATGGTTGAGGTGGCGCTGGCCGATCCGGCACCGACGGTCGGCGGGCTGCGCGGGGTGTGCGTTCGCGTGCTGGCGGCGGGGGAGCAGCAGGAACGGCTCATCGAGGCGCTGCTGACGCTGGCCCGCAGCCAGCGAGGGCTGGACCAGTGGGAGCCAGTCGACATCACGGCAGTGACCGCCGAGGCGGTCCGCGCCCGGCACGCCGAGGCCGCTTCCCAGCGATTGCGAATCAGCACGGGCAGCTTCGGCGACTGTACCGGCGAATGGGGCGGGTGTGGTGCGGCTGGAGGCGAATGCGGCGGGTGTGGTGCGGCCGGCCGTGAATGCGGGGGCGTGATCGCGATCGGTGATGCCCGCCTGGCTGAGCGCTTGGTGGCGAACCTGCTCGATAACGCCCTGCGCCATAACCAGCCTGGCGGCTGGATCAGCGTCCGCGTCGGTCAGCGGTCCGGCCGCGCCGTGCTCGTCGTCGCCAACTCAGGTCGGCTGATCTCGTCGGGCGACGTGGCCCGGCTGTTTGAGCCGTTCCAGCGGCTCGCGGCCAACCGCGCCGCGGCCGGCGGAGACGCTGGCCGGGGCCGGGTCAGTCGGGATGGCCTGGGCCTTGGCTTGTCGATCGTCGGAGCGATCGCTGCCGCCCACGGCGCCGACGTGCACGCCGCAGCGCTGCCCGGCGGCGGACTGGAGGTGGAAGTGCTGTTCCCGCCGGCACCCGACTGCGCACCGGACCAGCCGGTCCATCCAGGTTGGCCTGGTTTGGCTAACCGCGAGCCGTGGCCGGAGCCGGTCAGCCGCTAGCCCGCCGCCTTGGCTACTGCGGCGGTCAGGTCGCGCACCGACAGCCAGCCGTCGTGTTTCCAGATGATCTTCCCTGCTGCCGAGGTCAGCACAAACCAGGGCTGATCTTGCACACCGTAACCGTCTGCCAGCCTGCCGGTCTGGTCGATGGCCACCGGGTAGCCAAGGCCGCTGCCGAGACCGGCGATGTACGCGCGGACCGAGGCCGCCGATGGCTCGGCAGCCTCCTCGTCGACCGCTAGCAGGCCGGGCAGTCCGGCCCGCCGCGCTCCGGCCGCGTACTGGCGCAGCCCCAGGAGCCGCGCCCGCAGGTTGGACGTCTGGTCCAGCCAGGTCGCGAAGAACATGACCAGGTGGGGGCGACCTGGGCCTAGCGTCAGCGAGCCGGACGGCAGCACCGGCAACGTGACGGGGGTTAGCGGGGTCAGGCCCTTGATGTAGGCGAGCGAATGCATGCTGGCCAGGGCCGGGTGGCCAGGTAGCAGGCTCGACGCCTCCTGACCCATCAGCTGCGCCGCCTGCCCGATGCTGGCATAGGCCATCGTGGTCAGGTAGACCTTCTGCTCCCGACCGCGCGCGTCGATGATGAACAGCGCCGGAGTGTGGTCGACCTGTCCCATCTGAATCTGAACCTGGATCTTGTAGGCCTTCCAGACGCGCTCTAGCTGCGGCAGTGAGGCGGTCAGGAAGTCCCACTGGTTCACCATGCCGTGCGACCGCGAGTAACTCAGCACGTCCGAGATCGCCGTGGCCCGCGGGTTGGCGTCGATGCCCAGCAACTGGACCTGACTGCCAGCCCGGCCCAGCAGCTGCTTAGCGGCCAGCATCGCCTCGGTCGTGAGCGGGCACACGGTGGTGCACTGGGAATCGGTGAAAGCTAGGATTACGACTTTGCCGCGGAAGGCGCTGAGCGAGACCTGCTGGCCAAACTGGTTCGTCAGCCGGAAGTCCGGGGCCACGATGCCGCCGAGTGACGAGCCGGGATCGAGGTTCGGATTCGCCGCGGCGGCTCCCGCCTGCCCGGCCGGTGACATCGGGCCGCCACCGTTGTCCGCCGCCGAACTGCCGGTACCGCCGGCTGCTGAGCCGCAGCCGGCCACGACGACCGCGGCCGCGACGCTCACCAGCGCAGCAGCCGCCCGCCGTGCTGACGGCCGGTGGCGTGACGGCCGGTGGCGTGACGGCCGGTGCCGTGACGGCCGGTATCGTGACGGCCGGGATGCCGCTGCCGAGGGGGATCGCACGTACCCGATCCTGCCACTTCTGGGGTCCGCGCCGACGTAGCGCATGCAGTTCAGCCACATCACCATCGATACCAGCCAGACGCCTTCGGGCGTCGCTCCATGCCGTGTGGTCGAATGCTGAATCATCCGTTCACCCTCGTTGTCGAACTCGATGGTGAACGCGACGAGTGCCTGGGACAGCAGCGCGGACAGGGCGGGCGGCCCGGCGTCCGGGTCAGCGCGGGTCACGCGCCCAACGCTACCGAGGCGGCGCGCGTCGCGAGCTAGCTCGGGTCCGGCGAATGCAGCAGGATGCCGGCATGGAGCATTTCACCACCGCCAGGCTGGTGGCCCGTGACTGGACAGCCGACGACGCGGAAGCCGCCTTCGACATCTACGGCCGCGACGAAGTGATGCGTTGGCTCGGCGCGCAGCCGCGTCGGCCGGTGCCTTCGGTCGCGGCGATGCGCGAGCGGCTGGCCCTGATGATTGAGCAAGCCAAGTACCGGCCCGAGTACGGCCTGTGGCCCATTGTGCTGCGGGCCACAGGCGATCTGGTGGGCGCCGTTCTGCTGCAGCCATTGCCCGGCGACGACGGCGAAGTGGAGGTTGGCTGGCATCTCAACCCCGATCACCGGAGCAATGGCTACGCGACCGAGGCGGGCCAGGGCGCCATCGCGCTGGCGTTTGGCCCGGAGCGGGCCCGGCTTGGGTCGCTGGACCGGGTCCTGGCTGTGGTGGACCCGGACAACACCAGGTCGCAGGCCGTCTGCCGCCGTCTTGGCATGACCCACCTCGGGCAGACCGATCGCTATTACGGTGCGACGCTGGAGGTATTCCAGTTCCGCCGGGGCGAAGAGCGAGGGCTGGCGCCGTCGGCGGGTGATCTGTAGGCGACCAGGAATCTACTTGACGGCCGGTTAGTGCTCTGCATACCGTGGTGAGCGAATGTGGGTTACTAGCCGGCCGGTAGGTAGCGCCGCGGGCGGCAGAGTCGGAGGTGTTTATCCGGTGGCGGGATCGACTGAGGTGCGCACCGGGTTCTTTGCCACCGGAACTGAGCGGCGCGGCGCTGCCTCGGACAGCCGGCCCAAGATCCGGCGGGTCCTGGCCTGGACGCTAGGTACGGCCGGGCTGCTCTCCTACAGCTGGTGGGTGCTGGTGCCGCTCAAGCCAGGCCTGATGCGCTCGCCGGACGAGCTTTTCAGCAATCTCGAGGTAACTGGCCAGCCGTACGCGGCTGCGATGCAGCATGCCGATTTGGCCGCCGGGCTGCTGCTCGTCGCGGCTTTCTGGACGGCGGGCTATGGCAGCCGCGCGGGCCGGCGAGAGTGGCTGGCCATGCTCGGATTCGGCATTTCCGGTGCGCTCGGCGGGCTGTTTCCGGAGGTCTGCGCGGATGGCGTCAACGCGGCCTGCCGCCGGATGGAGGTGCACTTCCAACTGCCTGCCAGCCATTACATCCACATGGCCGTGGGCATCTTCGAGTTCTTCTTCATCACCGTCGCGCTTGTCCTCGCGGTGCGCAGGACCCGCGGGCAGTACAACAGGACGGCGGTGGTCTACCGCTGGCTTGCCGGGTGCGCCGTCGTGGCCTATCCGCTGCTTGGCCTCGCTTACCTGGTGAACCGGCTCGGCGGGGTCATGGAAGCCGTCTTCTTCATCGGCTTCACGGTGATGGTGGTGGCGCAGCTCGCAGAGCGCACCAGCGCTATGGGCAGGGAGCAGGCAGCCGAGCACCCGGTGCCGGCGACGGGTGGCCGGGTCTGACCCGCCTCGCCGCTTCGCCGGCTCGCGTCGTCTGGGACTCCGACGAGCCAAGATCATCCACGGGTGTACCGTCCGCATGGCAATAGCCATAGCAGGCGTACACCCATGAACGATCTAGGTCGCCATCGCGGTCGTGATCAGTCGCGCAGCCAGCCCGTGATGCGCTCATTGACGAGACTGGGGCGGTCAAGGTGCAGGAAGTGCCCGGCCTCGTCGATGAGTTCCTGCCGCGAGCCTGGCGGGAGGAACTGCGCCGCGTGGCTGGCCAGGCCGGCGCCGAGGCAGCCGTCGTCGGCTCCGTGCAGGTAGAGCACGGGGCAGCCGGTGCGGCTGCTGCCGTCAGTCGCGGCCTGCTCGGCCGCATACTGGGCCCGGTGCAGCGACGGGTCGAGCATGGCCCGGTAGTAGCCGATGGCCGCGGCGAGGTTCGCCGGATCCCGCAGGCAGTCCTTGGCCAGCGCGGCGTCCGCACCGCCGGCGTAGCCGGGCGACCAGTCGCGCCAGAGACTGTCGATGAACGCGAGGTCGTCGGTCGCGACGGCCGCCTCTGCCAGCGCGGTCTGGAACAGGAAGATATAAAACGACCTGCGCAACTGCTCGTAGTCAAAGAAGGAGCCGGCGAGCGCAGCGAGTGGCGGCACTGCCAGCGTCACCGCGCGATGCCAGCGCTCAGGCGCGAAAGCGATCGCGCCGTAGGCGGTCATCGCGCCCCAGTCGTGCCCGATGATCACCGCGCGGTTGTCCGCGCCGAAAGCCTCATGCAGGGCAATCGCATCAGCGACCAGCGCACCGAGCTGAAAGGCGCCGTCGGCTGGCACGTCCGTGGGTGCATAACCGCGCAGGAACGGCGCTACCGCGTGATATCCCAGGTCAGCCAGCTCCGGTAGCAGGTGCCGCCAGGTATGCGCCGAGTCGGGGAAGCCGTGCAGGCACAACGCCAGCGGCGCGCCAGGCTCCCCGGCGCTGAGATAACCGAACCGGACTCCGTTCCCCGCCACGACCTTGACGCCATCTCCGGCACTCATGAGCCGGACAGTAACATGACCCAAAGCGCAGGCACAGCGGGCAAATCGCGGCGGCGAGGGAAGGTTCTGCCATCAGCACTGCACCGGCGCCGGCTGGCGCCACCCTGAGCGCGGCTGGCCACACCACCGGCGGCCATCCGGCCGCGATCATTCATACCGAGGACCTCAGCAAGGTCTACCCCGGCACCGACTTCGCCGCGGTCGACCAGCTGAACCTGGACGTGAGCGCGGGCGAGATCTTCGGGCTGCTCGGGCCTAATGGCGCGGGCAAAACGACCACCGCCGGAATGCTGACGACGCGGGTGGTGCCGACCTCCGGCCGGGCCCTGCTGGCCGGCATTGACGTGGCCGCCCACCCAGCGCTGGCCAAGCAGCTGAGCGGCATCGTTTCCCAGCAGAACACGCTGGACCGGCAGCTGACCGTCTGGGAGAACCTCTATTTCCACGGGCGCTTGTTCGGCATCGGCGCGCGCGAGTCGAGGCGCATCGCCGACGAGCTGCTTGAGCAGTTCCAGCTGTCGCGGTGGGCCAAGGCGTCGGTGTACGCGCTGTCTGGCGGGATGGCGCAGCGGCTGATGGTGGCCCGGGCGATCTTCCACCGGCCGTCGGTGCTCTTCCTGGACGAGCCGACCGCCGGCCTGGACCCGCAGAGCCGGCTGGCGCTGTGGGATCTGCTCGGCGAGCTGCACCGGGCCGGCCAGACGATCCTGCTGACGACGCATTACATGGAAGAGGCCGACCAGCTCTGCGACCGGGTCGCAATCATGGATCACGGCAAGATCCTGGCGCTGGATACTCCCGCGGCACTCAAGCAGAGCATCGGCGCTGACACCGTCGTTACCATCCGGACGGCGGGAGACCCAGCGGCGCTTGCTGAGGTGCTTGCCACTGACGTTGAGGGTGTCACCAGGACCAGGTCAGTAGAGAGCGGCCTCGAACTGCACGTACAAGGCGGCGACCGGCTGATCCCGCGGATCGTGCTGGCAGCCGAGCGCGGCGGGTTCGACCTGGTCGACCTTTCTGTCGCTGAGCCGAGCCTGGAAACGGTCTTCATCAACCTCACTGGCAAGGAGCTGAGGGACTGATGGCTGCTCCCGCGACACCGCAGGCCGGCCAATCGCAGGCGGCACAGGGGCCGAGGCCGGCGGCGTCAATCGGCGGCGGCCCCACCCGGTCGGTCGCCGCCGCGAGCTGGACCGCGCTGGGCGCACTGATGCTCCGTGACCTGGTCGTGCTCCGCAAGCACACCGGCGAATTCGTGCTGCGCACGATCATCCAGCCGTTCCTGCTGTGCTTCGTGTTCCTGTACGTCTTTCCTAAGATCGGGCAGGGTATCGGCGGGCTCGGCAGCGCGCAGCAGTCGGCGTTCGCCACCATCCTCGTGCCCGGCGTCGTCGGCATCTCGGTGATGTTCCAGGGCGTCCAGTCGATCGCGCTGGCGATGGCACAGGAGTTCGGGTTCACCAGGGAGATCGAGGACCGGGTGCAGGCACCGTGCCCGATCTGGCTGGTAGCGATCGCGAAGGTGCTCTCCGGGGCGGCCCAGGGCGTGCTGTCGGCGCTGATCGTGCTGCCAATCGCGTCGGTCGTGCACGCGCCGGGCGTGCACGCCCACCTGACGCTGCGCTGGCTGCTGATCCTGACGTTCGTGCCGCTGGCTTCCATCGCGATGGCCGGCCTGGGCCTCGTGCTCGGCACCAGCTTCGAACCGCGGAACATCGGCCTGATGTTCGGCTTCATCATCTTGCCGATCACGTTCCTCGGCGGAACCTACTATTCCTGGACCAGGCTGGCGCCGGTCACCGTGGGCGGCTGGCACTGGCTGCAGACCATCGTGCTGATCAACCCGCTCATCTACGTGAACGAGGGGATGCGCGCGGCCTTCACCACGGCGCCGCACATGCACCTGTACGTGATCTACCCGGTGGTGGCCGCCTTCGGCACCGTGTTCCTCGCCATCGGCCTGCGCAACTTCCGCCGCCGCGTCTTGTCCTGACCGAGCGTCGCGGAGGGCGAAGCCGGCCTCGCCCAAGGCGCCGTGCAGCACCGTTGGCGCCTCATTCACCTCCTGGCTCGGTTCCGTTCGCCGGACCGCTCGCTGGCGGGCGTAGAACGATACCGCCACTCGTTCTATGACATCCGAGGAAAGAAGGCAGCGTTGTCCCTGACAACCTCGCGCACAGCGAAGATCGCCGCGGCGGTATCCGCCGGCCTGGCGTGCCTGGCTCTTGCCGGGCCTGCGGTAGCGTCGCAGGCGGCGGCCCAGCACGCCAGTCATAGCCCTGCAGCCCGCGGGGGCCTGAAGTCATTTCAGGTGAAGCAGATCCTGTTCGGGTCGAAGCTCAGCCACAGCTTCCTGCCATCGGGCTCGTCGGTTCGCAAGACGGAGCCGCTCGCCGGCCCGGACGACATCACGGCACTTGGCCGCAACTTGTTCACCGGCTTCCAGAACGGGGTGGGCGCGCAAGGCGAGCCCAGTACCTCCGGCAACACCGACTGCACCATTGTGGAGTTCACCGGATCCGGCAAGGTCATCCGGCAGTGGGACATCAAGGGCAAGTGTGACGGCGTGACCGCGGATCCCGGCATCCGGGCAGTGATCGTTACTGTCAACGAGGATGCCAAGTCCAGCCTGTACACGATCACGCCGGGCGCCCGGGCGAGCCGGCAGGTGGTGCACTACCGCTACAACAAGCCGCTTCCGCACTTCGGTGGCACCGATGCCATCTCGATCTACCGCGGCCAGGTGTTTATCAGCGCCTCCGCGCCCGGCACGTCCGGGGGGAAGCCCGCGCCGCAGCCGACCTACCCGGCCGTCTACCGGGTCGGGCTGGACCCCTTCACTCACGTCGCAGCGATTTCGCCGGTGTTCCGCGACGGGTCCAAGGCGCGGGTCGCCAACTATGGCCGCAGCTTCGGCAAGCTGGTGTCGCTGGCCCTTACTGACCCCGACTCCAATTCGGTCGTACCACGCTCGGCTGTCCGGTTTGCCGGTGACTTCATGCTGACGAGCCAGGGCGACAACGAGCAGATCTTCCTGCAGCAGCTCCCGCGGCACGCCACCCGGCTAGAACTGCTGCGCCTGTCCAACTCCGTGGATGACACCGCATGGGCGACAAGCGCGTCCGGCCGCATGTACGCCACGGACTCCAGCGCAGACACCGTCGATGTCGTCACCGGACGATTCCCCGTCGGCGTCGCCTTCACGGCGGTCACGCCGTGCAACGCGAACTCCGCGCCCGCCACCTGCCCGGCACCCGGCTTCCCGCCGAACTTCCTGGGCTCAATCAACCCCTACACCGGCCACCTCACCGCGGTGCCGGTGACCGGAGCGCCATTCCAGCCGAAGGGCCTGATTTACGTGGCCCCGGGCGGGCGGGTCAGCTGACCTGACCGCATCCGGATACACGAGCACCCGCGCGCTGCTAACGACAGTGCGCGGGTGTTCTCGTTGTCGCGGTTCATGAGGGGAACGGCTGCCGAAACACGGCTGCCGAATATTTGCCGCACTCGGTCGCGTCGTTGCAAGCGCAAGTTCAGCCTGCTGGCCTATCTGACGGCCGCGGTACTCGACGGGATCCGGACCGAGGCCGGGCCGGTCGAGCCCCGGACGACGAGTTCGGGCTCGAACAGCAGTTCCTCGGGGTATGCGGAGATGCTCTCCATCTGGTTGACCAGCAGCGCGACCGCGGCCTTGCCCATGGACTCGATGGGCTGGCGGACCGTAGTGAGCGGCGGATCGGTGCAATTCAGCCAGCCGGAGTCATCGAAGCCGACGACCGAGACGTCGCCCGGCACCGACAGCCCGGCGCGTCGCACTGCCCGGATCGCGCCAAGGGCCAGCACGTCACTGGCGCAAATGACGCCGGTAACATCCTGCCTCAGCATGCGGGTGGTCGCTGCCTGACCGCCCTCCAGGGAGAACAGCGCGTGCTCGACCGGCGCGACGGACAGCCCAGCCCGCTGCACATGGTCCAGGAAGGCAGCCAGCTTGCGGCGGGACGGCATGTGGTCCTCGGGCCCGACGACCAGGCCGATCCGCTCGTGCCCGAGCGAGGCCAGGTGCCGGAACGACTGCCCGGCGGCGACGATGTCGTCGGTGGAGACGCACGGGAAGTCCAGGTTGTCGATCGCCGCGTTGATCAGCACGACCGGAATCCCGCGGCTGTGCAGCAGCCGGTAGTGCTCATGCGGGGCAGCCATTTCGGCGAAGTGCCCGCCCGCGAAGACGACTCCAGATGCATGCTGGTCGATCAGCATGTCCACGTAGTCGGCCTCCGACAGCCCGCCCGCCGTGCGCGTGCACAGCACCGGCGTAAACCCGCGCTGCGCGAGTGCGCCGCCGATGACCTCCGCGAGCGCCGGGAAGATCGGGTTCTGCAACTCGGGCAGGACCAAGCCGATGAGCCGGGCGCGGTCGCCGCGCAACTGGGTCGGACGCTCGTAGCCGAGTACGTCGAGTGCGGTCAGGACGGCTTCCCTGGTGCTGTCGGACACGCCGGCCTTGCCGTTGAGCACACGGCTCACGGTGGCTTCACTGACCCCGACCTTCTGGGCAACCTCGGCGAGCCGCCGGGCGGGAGTTCGCGTCATGCCGCAACAATACGACATCCTCCGGCAAGAGTTTGCGTGACTCAGATCACCATTGTCGCGTGTCTTGCCTGCAACGACGCCCACGTTGTGCCCGGTCAGAGTCGGAAACCCAGTAAAAACCCAGGTTCTGTGCCCGACTCGTCCGGCAAGCCTGAGATCGTCGTAACCAAGTTGTGTCCTTGCGAAGTTTCATCAATATCTTGCTGTCAGATGTTCATCTCAGTATGTTGAGCGCAACAGGCGCAGCGCCCATGGGCGTGGCGCAAGCCGGTCGGATTCGGGATTATTCCGAGCACTGCCGGATGTGCCTCGCCCGCTGCCTCCGCGGTGCTGGCGCGCAAGATCGCCCACGTTCAGCCCAAGGAAGAAGGATTGATCGATGAGCAGAAAGCTTCACCGACGGCCGGGCGGCCGTTCTCTTGCCGCCGTCGCCGCAGTGGCAGCGCTAGGGCTCGGGGCCGCGGCCTGCTCGAGCACCAGCTCGGGTTCGCCGCCTAGCGGCAGCAGCGGCAAGGTGACGATCAGCATCGACTGCGCGCCGCCCGCGAAGGTATTCCCGGTCCAGAACAAGGAGTGGCTCGAGGATATCGGCACTTTCCAGAAGGCCAACCCGAACATCACGATCCACAGCGTCTACAACTACCCGTGCGAAGTCCCGGCCACCTTTACGGCGATGCTCAGGGGCGGAACCGAACCCGACATCTTCTACACCTACTTCACCGACCTGCCGCAGGTGCTGCTGGCTGGGCAGGCCGCCGACATCACCCCCTACGTCAAC
This sequence comes from uncultured Actinomycetota bacterium, assembly GCA_963804435.1. Lineage (GTDB taxonomy): Bacteria > Actinomycetota > Actinomycetes > Streptosporangiales > Streptosporangiaceae > JAJYUU01. The sequence goes on from CAWDQI010000001.1 coordinate 277,892, forward strand.
AGCAAGACCGTGCCGACACTGAACGACATCGTGCCGGGCGCGATGCGGGCAGTGACGGCGGGCAAGACGATTTACGGACTGCCGACCCTCAACTACACCCAGGGCCTGGTGTACAACAGGAAGCTGTTCACGCAGGCCGGGCTAGACCCGAATAAGCCGCCGACGACCTGGGCTCAGGTCGAGACGGACGCCACGAAGATCGCCGCGCTCGGGCATGGCATCGAGGGCTGGGGTGACTACAGCGCTGGCAACAACGGCGGCTGGCATTTCTCCTCCTACATCGACGCCATGGGCGGCAGCATGGTCAACGGCAGCACTGCCCCGCCGACCGCGAACTTCAACAACGCCCAGGGCGTTGCCATCCTGCAGGCCCTGCACACGCTGCGGTTCACCGACCACGCGATGAGCCCGACCCAGGGTCTGGCGTGGGGCACACTGCAGCAACAGTTCGCGCAGGGCAAGCTCGGCATGTATATCGCCGCACCCGACGATATCTACGGGCCGATCGTCGCCACGGACCATGGCAACGTTAATGACATCGGCATGGGCCCGCTGCCCAGCACAACCGGAACGCCGGCTGGCTCGCTTGGCGGCGGCAATACCTACATCTTCGCCAAGCACGACACCCCGGCGCAGATCGAGGCCGGCATCAAGTGGATCAACTTCGAGGACCTGACGCCCGGCACCGGTCAGTTCAACTTCGCCAGGATCAAGGCGGATGGGCAGCCGGTCGGCTTCCCCGAGCCGGAACTGTTCCAGGGCGCCACGGGCTCGAGCATCAACCAGCTGCGGGCCAAGTACGCAACCGTCAACACCGCGTACTACGCGCCGTATGTCAACGCGAACGAAGCTGACAACGGCGAGCCACTCGACGCCCAGGCCGTCTACAAGACGCTGGACCCAGTCATGCTGGCCGTGCTCACCGACCCGCACGCCAACATCCCGGCGCTGCTGAAGACGGCAGCGACGAACGTCAACGTCATCCTGGCCAACAGCGGCCTGTAATCGAGAAGACCGGTGGGGGCCGGAGTTGCGGACCCGGCCCCCACGCCAGGCACTGGAGCCTGAGTCGCGGGGCCGGCTCCCAGTGCCTGCACCACCCCCCCAGGCATCGGAACCCGTTACCTTCGCTATGCAGATCTCCCGCTGACGCCGGACACGACAGGAGACCCGATGGCAGACGTTGCGACGCTGCGGAAGGCGAAGGCGAGGCCCGGTGCCGCGAGGCAGCAGCTCGCCGGCCGCTACGGGCACCGGGTCAAGCGAAACCTGTCGGCCTACGGCTTCCTCATGGGCGCGGTGCTCTGCTTTACGTTCTTCTCCTGGTACCCGATTGTCCGCGAAGTCATCATGAGCTTCCAGAAGCCCGTGTATGGCGGCGGCTACGCCTGGACTGGCTGGACGAACTACATCGGCATGATCCGCGATCCGACCTTCTGGCAGGCCTGGCGCAACACGCTCGAGTTCACTCTTCTCGCGCTGGTCATTGGCTATGCAGTTCCGTTCTGCGTTGCGATCCTGCTGAACGAGCTACGGCACGCCCGTGGGTATCTCAGAGTGCTGGTGTACCTGCCGGTGATGCTCCCGCCCGCCTCCGCGCTGCTCCTGTTCGCCTACTTCTACAACCCGCAGTACGGCCTGTTCGATGACATCCTGCGGATTCTGCACCTGCCGACGTCTCAGTGGGTGCTAACGCCCGGCACCGGGTTCGTCAGCACCGCGATGGTCTCGGTGGTGATCGCCTCCACCTGGATGAACATGGGCGGCGCCACGCTCATCTACCTGGCCGCGCTGCAGAACATCCCGGGCGAGCTCTACGAGGCGGCCGAACTCGACGGCGCGGGGCTGTTCAGCCGGATCAGGAATATCACCATCCCGCAGACCAGGCTCATCCTGCTCATGCTGCTGATGCTGCAGGTCGTCGCCACCATGCAGATGTTTGTCGAGTCCTTCGTGCTGACGAACGCTGGCGGCGGCGTCGGCGAGAACGCCCAGTCGGTGGTGATGCTGATCTACCAGTACGCGTTCGCATTCAGCGGCGCCAGCAACTACAACAAGGCATCGGCACTGGGCGTGATCCTCATGCTGGTCCTCGCCGTCTTCTCCGGCGGGTTCCTGTGGGTCAGCCGAGAGCGCGGCTAGGGAAGGAGACAGATGGCAACCCCGGCATTGGCGGGCGCACGCGCGACGCGGCGCCGCGAGCCGACCACGACGACCAGGACGCTTATCTCCAGCGCTCAGCTCAACCGGCGCCAGGGCAAGATCGCGTACCGGGTCATCCTGACCCTGGTGATCGTCGTGTTCACGCTGGTCTTCATCGGGCCGATGTACTTCCTGTTCACCGACGGGCTGAAGTCGACCCAGGAAGCGATCGCCACGCCGCCGACCCTGTACCCGCACCACTTGTATCCCGGTACCTACCGGCAGGCGTTCAATCAGCTGGGCATTGCCAGGCTGCTGTGGAACACGCTCTATTACGCATTCGGCGCGCTGGTGTTCCAGCTGATCTTCGATGTCGCCGCCGCCTACTCGCTGTCCAAGCTGCGGCCGGCGCTCGGCAACCTCATTTTCTTCCTGATGCTGGCCACCCTGATGATCCCGGCCACGGTGCTGGTCGTGCCGCAATACGTGACAGTGGCCAACCTCCCGATCCTGCACGTGAATCTCATCGGCACGCCGGAGGCCATCTGGCTGCCCGCGGTAGCCAATGCCTTCAATATCTTCCTGCTGAAGCGTTTCTTCGACTCCATCCCGACCGATTACCTGGATGCCGCCCAGATCGACGGAGCGTCCAGCCTGACGGTCCTGCGCAGGATCGTGCTGCCGATCTCGCGGCCGATCATCGCCGTCGTCTCGATCTTCGGACTCGTGGCGGTCTGGAAGGACTTCTTCTGGCCCCTGCTGGTGGAGTACGGCTACAGCCCCAGCAGGGAGACCCTGAACGTCGGAATCTGGCAGGCCTCGGCCGGCGCCGCGACGCAGGAGAACCTGATCATCGCCGCGTCCGCGATGGCTGCGGTGCCGACGATCGTCTTCTTCCTGATCTTCCAGCGAAACATCATGTCCGGGCTGACCGCGGGGGGCCTGCGAGGCTAACCACCGCTCTGGCCCGCTGACTGCACCAGAAGAACCCAGCATCGCTAGCCGCCCGGCTGCATGAGCCGTCTGGTTGGTCCAGCACTGCCTAAACCGACAGAGTCCGAACCCGATAGAAAGCAGGTCCTCGTGCTAGACCTCGGATCTCATCGTCCCGGCCGGCCAGTTGCGGCAGCCGATGCGTGGTGGCGCAGCGCGGCTATCTACCAGCTGTACGTGCGTAGCTTTGCTGACGGGAACGGGGACGGGATCGGTGATCTGTCCGGCGTGCGCGAGCACCTGAACTACCTGGCGGGCCTGGGAATCGACGCAATCTGGTTCAACCCGTGGTATCCCTCACCGATGTCCGACGCCGGCTACGACATCTCCGACTACCGGAACATCGACCCGGTCTTCGGCACCCTGGCCGACGCGGACGCTCTGATCGCCGAGGCACACGTGCTCGGCATCAGGATCATCATCGACATCGTTCCGAACCACGGCTCGGACCAGCATCCGTGGTTTCAGGCCGCGCTGACGGCCCCGCCCGGATCGGCAGAACGGGACAGATTCTGGTTCCGGCCTGGCCGAGGCGAGGCGGGTGAGCTGCCGCCGAACGGCTGGCAGTCGATCTTCGGCGGCCCGGCCTGGACCAGGATTACCGAGCCAGACGGCTCGCCAGGGGAGTGGTACCTGCACCTGTTCGCGCCCGAGCAGCCGGACTTCAACTGGGCGAGCGAGACGGTGCGAGCGGAGTTCGAGGACGTGCTGAGGTTCTGGTTCGAACGCGGTGCCGACGGAATCCGGATCGATTCCGCCGGGATGCTGACCAAGGACGCGGCACTGCCTGAGGTCGAGCCGGGCCAGCCGCCCGGCGCCGCGCACCCGTACTCCGACCGCGACGAGGTGCACGAGATCTACCGGTCCTGGCGCGCAGTCGCGGATGAGTATCCCGGCCGGGTGCTGATCGGCGAGATCTGGATCCCGGACGCAGCCCGGCTGGCCAGGTACGTGAGCCCCGGCGAGCTGCACACCGTGTTCAATTTCCCTTACCTGGCCTGCCCGTGGGATGCCGTGCAGTTGCGCGAGGTCATCAATAACACGCTGGCACTGAACGCGCCGTCGGGCGCACCGGCCACATGGGTACTGTCCAACCACGATGTGGACCGGATCGTGACGCGCTACGGCCGTGCCGATACCGCGTTCAGCCTGCAACGGCGGCAGTACTTTCACAGCCTGCCGGCGGACGTGGAACTCGGCACGCGCCGTGCCAGGGCGGCCGCGCTGCTCACCATGGCCTTGCCGGGCTCGGTCTACGTTTACCAGGGTGAGGAACTCGGCCTCTGGGAGGTCGAGGACATCCCGGACGACCGGCGCCAGGACCCGATCTGGCACCGGACCGGTGGCGCCGATCCGGGCCGCGACGGCAGCCGCGTGCCGCTGCCGTGGGCTGGTACCGAGCCGCCTTTTGGCTTTTCGCCGGGCACTGCCGAGGCGCAACCGTGGCTGCCGCAACCGTTGCGGTGGCGTGACCTGACGGTCGAAGCGGAGACTGCGGGTCCTGCCTCAATGCTCGAGCTCTACCGGGCTGCGCTCCATATCCGCCGGGCCGAACCCGCGCTGGGGGATGGCCCGATGACGTGGCAGGCGTCGCCTGATGGCGTCCTCGCGTTCGACCGGGGCGCGAGCGTGCGCTGCATGGTCAACCTGTCAGGAGAGCCGGCGGTGATGCCTGAGCATGCCGACGTGCTGCTGGCGAGCGGTCCGCTCGACGGCCCGCTGCTGCCGCCGGATTGCGCCGTCTGGCTACGCACCGGGCCGATGACCGGGCCGCAGCTCCCTGGCCACGACGCCTAGTCGGCATCCCGCCGCCCGGCGCCCGGCGTCTCGGTGCCAGTCAACGGCGCGTCACGGTCCGGGCCAGGATGCCAAGTGTTGCCCGAAGCGCGCCCTCGGAGATCACCGGGAAGATCGCGGCGTCACGCCACACCGGATCGATATCCGACCAGTCGTAGTACGAAGTCACCAGCGTGCCGCCCCCGTCGCTGGCAGGCTCGAGCCGGTATCCGTAAACGTGGCCGATCTGCGGCCGGAGCCGCCCAAGTACTTTCCAGGCGATCTCGCGGTCAGGCTCGAAGGCCGTAATGGAGATCGTGACGTCATAACGACCGAGCTCGGGATAATCGTTCAGCGCTTCCCGGTCCATGTGCACGACAAAGCTGTCGCCGACAGCGGCGACCGGCTCGCCCTCTGCGGACATCAGCATGCCGGAGCTGTCGATGGCGACATGCCCCTGCGGCTCGCGCAGGATCGCGAAGATCGCCTCTGGCTCCGCGTCGATCGTGCGCTGGACCTCAATCCGATCGGTCGTCATGCGCACATCCTGTCATCCAAACTACGCGCGTCAGTCCATGTCGCCGGATTTGTCCCTCACGCCGCGGCGACAGCAGTGATCACGCTCAGGCTCTGGGGGCGTGACTGTGACGCGGCCGCCCCCCAAGACGGGCGGCTCTGCCACAACCACGCCCAATCAATCCGTTCAGGATCGGGTAACCAGCCCAGCTGGCTGGGATAGTCACCCGAATTGGGCGGCATCATCTGGTGGTCGCAGCTCGGCCAGGGTCAGCGGGCGTCGTGGCGGTCGAGGAACGCATTCACGATGGCGCCGAACGCCTCAGGCTGCTCGGCAAAGCACAAGTGCGATGCGTCTTCAATGATCTTCAGCTGCGAGCCGGGAATGCGGCCATGCATCTCCGCTAGATGCGCCGGCCGGCATTCGTCGTAGCGCCCGCCGACCAGTAGCGTCGGGACACCGATCTCGCCGATCCTGTCCATGACGTCCCAGCTCTTCAGGGTGCCCGTTACGGTGAACTCGCTTGGCCCGTTCATTGTGTTGTAGACGCTGTAGCCGGCCTCCGCGAACGACCGCTCCAAGCTCGCTGGCCAGGGCTTGAGCCGGCACACGTGCTCACGGTAAAAGCCGAGTAGTGCTGCCTGGTACTCCGGGCACGCGGTGAAGCCGTTCTCCTCGTGCTGCCGGATGACGAGGCGCACTTCCGGGGGCTGGGCCGCAAGAAGCTCGTCGCAGTCGGCGGCCCAGCGGATCATGCTGGCTGGACTGCCGCAGAGGATCATGCTGTGCAGCTGCGGGCGCCGGTCTAGCACATACTGCATGGCCAGCATGCCGCCCCAGGAGCTGCCGAACAGGTGCAGGTCGTCCAGTCCGAGCGCGGCGCGCACCTGCGCCAGCTCCTCGACAAACCGGTCTACTGTCCACAGTGCGAGGTCGTCCGGGCGGTCCGCGTTCCCGCAGCCGAGCTGGTCATAGAAGATGACCTGCCGTCGGTCGGCCAGCGCTTCCATGGCTTCGAGGTAGTAATGCGTGAAGCCGGGCCCGCCATGCAGGCACAGCAGCGGCGTGCCGCCCTCGCCGACCGACCGGTACCAGACCCGGCCGCCGGGAACTTCGATGTAACCCTCGTCCTGCTTCATGGTCAAACCAGGTTAATGACTGGTGCGTTGGCTCGCGGCGCGGCACGCCGGCGAACGAGAGGCCGAGATGCCGCGCACGCAATGCGGTTCGACGCCGGGTACGACGGGGCCGGACACAACCCCGCCGTCCGGCTGGAATGGGCCCGACCCGTCGTTCGTGATGACTGGCGGCCGACGCCGTCAGCCGGGAACCTTGTCGAGGAACCCGAGAACCGTGCTGATCCTCCTGTCCGCACCGATCACGGCGACGTCAGACCCGACGACTTGCGGCTCGGCGCCCTCTGGCCCGAGGTTCCAGCTGAAGCGGGCCTGCTGGTGATGAGCGTCCACTGGACCGGCCAGGGTGAAGACCCAGCCCGGGAACTGCGCCTGGACGGCGGCGATGGTGGCGTCGATTGCATCGTGCCCGCGGGCATGGGCCAGCGGATCGGTGTACTCGGCTTCGTCAGCCCAGACCTCGCCAATGAGCTTGCGGCGCTTGCCCGGATCGGTCATGTTCCAGCAATCGAGGTACCGATCGATCACGTCGTTCATGGGTTTTCCCTTCGCTTGCCAACTGCTGATGCGGCAATGGTGCGCTCGCGCCGCAGCCGGTGTCGATTACCTGCGAGGTAAGCGAAGACCATTACCTGGCAGGTAATCGCGGTCACCTGGTGCACCGGCTACCGTCGGCTGCGTGACGACGATCACCTCACCGGCCACGGCCGCTGTCCCGGTTGGCGCGATGCTGCGGCAGTGGCGCGAGCGGCGTCGGCTCAGCCAGCTCGACCTGTCCATCCAGGCGGATATCTCCGCCCGTCACCTCAGCTTCCTGGAGACCGGGCGGTCGCGCCCGTCGCCCGACATGATCCTGCGCCTCACCGAGCAGCTAGACGTGCCGTTGCGGGAGCGTAACGCGCTCTTGCTGGCCGGCGGTTACGCTCCGGCTTACCCGCACCACGGCCTGGAGGCGCCGGAGCTTGACTCGGTTCGCGCGGCCTTGCGGCAGGTGCTCACCGGGCACAATCCCTATCCCGCTGTCGTCGTGAACCGCTGGTGGGAGCTGCTGGACAGTAACGATGCGGTCAGCGTGCTTGTCAGTGATTGTGCGCCAGAACTGCTCCAGCCGCCCGTGAACGTGCTACGGCTGAGCCTGCATCCGGACGGCATGGCCCCGCGCATCCTCAACCTGGCGCAGTGGCGCGGCCATCTACTGTCCCAGCTACAGCGGCGGGCAGCCAGGTTCGGCGACGCGCGGCTGAAGGAGCTGCATGACGAGCTACGCGGTTATCCCGGCGGCATGGTCAGCCCGGCATCGGCGACCGACGTGGTCCTCCCGCTCCGATACCGGCGCGGCGAGCTAGAACTCTCGTTCTTCAGCATCAGCGCGATGATCGACACAGCGACCGACGTGACGATTGACGAGCTCGCCATCGAGAGTTTCTATCCGGCGAACGCGGCCACCGCGGCCGCGCTCGCGAGCTGGGCTAGCTCCGGCTGAATATCGGTGCGCCTGCAAACTCGCTGCAAGGCGGCCGGGCCATCATCGTTACCGGCTGCGAATTAGGAGGAGACGATGGCAAGCTCGGCGGTAGTCGACAAGTTCCTGCAGGCAATCGAGAACGCGGCAATCGACGGCTGCGACGCATGGGGCGCCGGGGCAACTCTGGACGTGACGGTGCCCAACTGGCGCATGCACCTGCTCGGCCCGGATGCGATACGGGCCGAGTACGCGCGCTGGTTCGCCGATCCCGGCCGATTCGAGGAGCTGCGGCGGTACCCGGTCAGCGACGGCGCTACCGAAGTGGTGGAGTACACCCTCAGCTGGTCGGAGAATGGCGTGCCACACGCGGCCCATCATCTGCACGTCCTGACTGTGCGGGACGATCTCATCGTGTCCGACACCGTATTCTGCGGCGGCCGCTGGCCTGCTGCCCTGCTCGCCGAGATGGAAGCCGCTAGTGACTGAGCGTCAGCATGGTGTGGCCCCGGGCCGGGAAGCTGTTTCCGGTCTGCTGGCCAGCGCGACCCGGCGCGAGATGATAGCCGATGCGCCCGGCAAGTCCGGGGCTAGCCTGGAGCGCCTGGAGATCGACGGCCAGCCCTACGTGCTCAAGCATCTCGATCTGGCCGGCGACTGGACCATGCGCGCCTCGGGCTGCCTGCGGGGCGTCCCGCTTGAGCTATGGGAACGTGGCATCCTCGATCGGCTGCCCGGCTGCCTCAACCAGCCGATCGTGGGCGTGGTCCGGGAGAAGGGCACCGGCCTGGCGCCGTCCGGCGGTTGCGCGGTGCTGATGCACGACGTCAGCCAGTGGCTTGTGCCGGTCGCCGATGATCCGATACCGCTGCCCCAGCACCTGCGCTTCCTCCAGCACATGGCAGCCCTGCACGCAGCGTTCTGGGGGTGCGGCAGCGAACTTGACGTGGTACCCGCCATGCACAGGTACCTGGAACTGTCGCCCTGGATGGCCGAGGCCGAGGAGGTCATCAGGTCGGACCACCTGGTGCCGCAGCTAGTCGGCAAAGGCTGGCCCCTGCTGGCGGTGGTGGCGCCAGCCGCGGCGGAGGTGGCCTGGCCGCTGGCGCGGGATCCGGGGCCGCTAGTGCAGGCGCTGGCCGGCACGCCGCAAACTTTCGTGCATAGCAACTGGAAACTCGACAATCTCGGCACTGACGATGACGGGCGCACCGTGCTGCTCGACTGGGAGCAGCCCGGCCGCGGCGCGGCGCTGAGCGATCTGGCCTGGTACCTCGCCATCAATTGCCGCCGCTTGCCGCAGTCGAAGGAGGACTCGATCGCGGCATACCGCACAGCGCTCGAGGACTGCGGCATCGATACCGCACCCTGGTGGGAACGTCAGCTGGCACTATGCCTGCTGGGCGCCCTCGTGCAGTTCGGCTGGGAGAAGGCGCTGGGCGGCTACGACGAGGAACTCGCATGGTGGGAGACCAGGGCGGTGGAGGCCGAGCCGCTGCTGCATTGACCGGGGCGGCACAGGCGCAGGTGCGCGGAGCTTACGAGGCCGCGTACCAGGACTGGGTGGCCGGCCCGCTGCCGCTGTATGCGGGGCTGGCCAGGTCGCTGCTTGCGCAGGCGGCGCCCTGGGTCGCCGGCCAGAACGTGCTGGACGTCGGCGCGGGCACCGGACTTGCCGGGCAGGCAGCCATCGAGCTTGGCGCGCGCCGGGTGGTGGCCGCCGACCTCGCGCTCGGCCTGCTCCGGCAGGCTGGCCCGCGGCTGCACCCGGTCGCGGCCAGCATGTACGCATTGCCATTCCGGGACGATAGCTTCGGCCTGGTTGCGGCGGCCTTCAGCCTCAGTCATCTTGGTGAGCTCCCGGCGGGGCTGTCTGAGCTGAGGCGGGTCGGACGGGCCCTGGCGGCGAGTACATTCGCGCCCGGCTGGACTCACCCGGCTAAGGCCGCGGTCGATGCCGTGCTCGCCGGGTCCGGCTATCGTCCGCCATCGTGGTACCTGGCGATGAAGAACGAGGGCGAGCAGCGGCTCGCCGACACCGGCCAGTTCCGCCAGCATGCGCTCGCGGCTGGATACGAGCAGGTGGAGTTTAGGACCGTAGCGGTGGCCACCGAGCTGTCGTCGCCAGCGCAGCTCGCCGCCTGGCGGCTTGGGCTGGCACACGTCGCCCCGTACGTGCGGTCGCTGGATCAGCACCGCCGGCGAGAACTCCTGCGTGCCGCCCGGCAGGCAGCCGAAGGCTGCCCGCCGCTTGTTGTCTCCATGCTGGTTCATCTGGCCAGCTAGCCGGGGTTACAGTGGCGCCGGGCGACGGCTCATGTCATCGGCTCTTGCCAGCACGCGGGCGGCTGCCCGCCGCAGGGTTTCGGCATGATCACCGGCTTGGCTGGCCAGCTGGGCGGCCCGGTCCGCGGCTCGCTGAACCCAGACGGGATTGACGAACGAGGCACCAAGTTCGGCGGTCCACCGCCAGGCTTCGATCGCTGCCGTCCGGTCGAGCAGGTCCAGGTCCGCGCTGACTGCCGCCGGGTCCACCGGCAGGCCAAGTGACCTGCCAGCCAGATGCCCGGTCAGCCGGGCGACGCTAGCGTAGCGCGGCACCCCCAGCGCCGCGGCCGCGGCCGCCAGCTCGGTGGCGACCGCCAGGGCTTGCTCCGCAGCTCCTTGGTGCAACGCCAGCCTCGCGGTGATGAGCTGATGCTTAAAGGCCAGCCGCCAGCCGAAGACCAGATCCCCTGAGCTCAGCAGCTCGGCCGCCTCGGCCAGCTGGGCGGCTGCCCCGTCCGGATCGCCGGCCTCCAGGCGGACCTCGGCCAGGTCCTCGAGCGCAGCAATCGTGACCTCGGCGGTGCCGCGGTGCCGACCGACCTCGAGCGCCTCGGTGTGCAGGTCAAGCGCCTGCTCGGTGGCACCGAGGTGGCGGAGCACCCAGCCGGCGAAGTTAACGGCCCGGCCGGCGAAACGCGGCACCTGCCGCCGCTCCACTTCCGCCGTGTACTGGCTGAACGCCGCGAGCGCGGTCGCCGGGTTGCCGAGCAGCGCCTGCGCGTGACCGGTGAACAGCAGCGCGTGCAAGGTGGCCGACGTGTGCTCCACCCCTATCTGCCCGCGGGCAGCCGGGCGCAGCAGGGCGAGGGCCTCGTCGGGCCGGCTCTGATGTGATCGCAAGACTCCGAGCCAGGCGGCTGCGGTGACCCGGTCCGCGCCCTCAGCCAGCGATAGCGCCTCGCCCAGTAGCAGCTCAGCGCGCGCCAGGTCACCCGACGCGTGCCGGGTACGGCCGCCAACCGCGAGGCAGCGGGCCCGAGTGGCCGCGTCGGCCGCGGCCAGCGCGCCGTCGGCGGCGAACTGCGCCGCCTGGGCGAACCGTCGCCCGAAATACGATGCCCAGGCCCCGACCTCGAGCGCGCCCGCGCCCGACGCCGACGCGCGCTCGACATCCTGCAGGGCCGCCTCGTAGTTGCCCCGGCGGGTGCGCACTCGGGCCCGGGCCAACCAGATTTGCTCGTCAGCATGCAGGCTCAGCGCGTCGTCCAGCAGCTCCTCGGCTGCGGCGTGATCGAAGCGCTCGGCTGCCCGTCCAGACGCGTCGCGCAACGCGGTAGCTGCCAGCTCGAGATCTCCGCCCAGCCGCGCGTGCTGGGCGACGATAACCGGGTCGGCGGCCGGGCGGCCGGCCAGCACTCTGCCGACCTGCCGGTGCAGCAAGGCGGCCCGGCCCGCGGACGCGCTGGCGGCGAGTGCTTCCCGGACCAGCTCATGCCGGAATCTCAGCTGGCCGTCTTGCTCTACCAGGAACTGCTTGGCCACGGCCTGCTCGGCGTCGTTGAGCAGCTCAATCAGGGGGCGGCCGAGCACTGCGGCCAGCAGGTCCAGATCGAGCTCTGGGCCGAGGATCGCGGCGGTCCGCAGCATATGCCCGGTCGAGTTGAGCTCGTCGCACCGAGCGGACAGCGACTCCACGAGCGAGGCAGGAAGCTCCGCGCCGGACGCCTGCTGGGCCAGCTCAGTCAGAAACAGCGGATGACCCCGCGACCGCGCGTAAAGCGCGTCTACCCTGGCCGCGCCGACCAGCTCGACCGCTGCTTCCCGGCCGAGCGCGTCCAGGCGTATCAGCGCGTCGGCCGGCAGTAGCTCGCCCTCGCCTGTGCGGATAGCGGCGACGACGGTGCCGGCGACCTCACCGCGGCGGATGAACTGCAGCAGATCACGTAGTGCCCGGCCGCCCAAGTGCGCGTCGTCGATCAGCATCACTAGCGGCCCGCGCGCCGACAGTCTGGCCAGCACACGGGCTACCGAGCTGTACACGACGGCCGGACCGAGCATGCTGTCCGCCAGGACCGACAGCGGTCGCGGATCGCGCGCCAGGCCGAGCAGCGGCGCCAGCACCGGCGCATCCCCGCCAAGCAGGTCCGCAGTCACGTCGGGCGCGAGCCGGCGTAGCAGTCCGGACAGCGCGCTTAGTAGGGCATCGAGCGGTATGGAACGGTCGAGTTGCCCGCACCGCGACCATGAGCACGATGTCGCCGGCCGCTTCGCGGTGCGCTGCCCAGGCCTGCAGCAGCGTTGTCTTGCCGATTCCCGCCTCGCCCTCGATGACCACCAGCTCGATCCGGCCGTGGCTGACGCCGCCCTGGCGGGCCCGCATGGCGGTCGCGTCCAGGAAGGTGAGCTCCTCGTCGCGGCCGACGAGGCGGACCATGCCACCCGCGGGGCGAGTCGCGGTCGTCGGCAGCTCTCCGCGCAGTATGGCGGTATACAGGGCTGCGGTTTCCGGCGACGGATCAGTGCCCAGGTCATCGGCCAGGCGCGCCCTGGCGCTGGCGTAAGCGGCCAGCGCGGTGGCCGTCTGGCCGCCCATGACATAGCCGCGCAGCAGGATCCGCAGCGCCGTTTCCTCGTAGGGATCGCGTTCCAGCAACGCAGTGGCCGCGTCGCAGGCCGCGATCCAGTCGCCGGCCTCCAGCAGCGCGGCGGCAGCAGTGAGCCGCGCGCGGCCGGTCAGTCGGTCGATCTCGGCGCGCCGGAGCTGAGCCCAGTCGCCGGGCGGCGGCGGGCGGCCAGCGCCGCGCACCAGGGAGAGCACGATTCGGGCCGCTGCGGCGGCCCCGATCACGTTGCCTGCGGCGCGTCTACGTTCGACCTCGTCGGTCAGGTTGGCTAGTTCCGCCGAGTCGAGCCAGTCACTATGCAGCAGGTAACCGCCGTCGCGGTGCTCTATGCGCTCGCGGCCAAGCACCGATCGCAGCCGGCTCATCAGGACCGCGAGCTGATCTTCCGGCCTGGCTGGCGGCGACTCGCCCCACAGCGCGTCCACCATCACATCCGGGGGCACCGGGCGGCCCGCAGCCAGCGCGAGCAGCTCCAGCGCGAGACGCGCCTTCTTGCTGCCGAGGGCCGCGGGCTCGACGCCATCGACCCCGAATTCGCCCAGCACCCGAAGCGCAAGCGACTTCATTGGGCCATCAAACATCGCGGCGGTCGGCGGCGCTACCTGGCCGATCGGAATGGGCCAGGTCAGGAGGACTGCAAACCTGCTGCAACCACAGGCTGTAACCCTCGGGTGAAACGCCCGGCACCGGGCGGCGTAAGCCGGAGGAAAGCGTCATGGAAGCACAAGCAGAGCAAAAGACATTCGGGACGCCAGATGAGGTCAGGACCTTCGAGCTAGGCGAGCTGAAACTGCTCAAGATCGGGGGTGCCGACATCGGCCAGCTGATCCTGCAGCCGGGCTGGCGCTGGTCCGAGCACGTCAAGCCGATAGCTGGCACCGAGTTGTGCGAGGCACCGCACTTTCAGTACCACGTGCAGGGCACGTTGCACATCGTGATGGCCGACGGGCGCGAGTTCGACGCGCGGGCAGGCGACGTGACCGCTTTGCCGCAGGGGCATGACGCATGGGTAGTCGGCGACGAGCCGGTCATCCTGGTCGATTGGTACGGCGCCAGTAACTACGCCCGCTGAGCCGGGGGGAGCAGTCCGGCCGCCCGCGTGACCGCGTGCGGCCGGGCTGCCGGGTTTGCCTGCGGGTACGGCCGGGTTTGCCTGCGGGTACGGCCGGGTTTGCCTGCGGGTACGGCCGCCCGCGTGACCGCGTGCGGCCGGTCTGCCGGGTTTGCCTGCGGGGTGCGTACGGCGCGTCCCCGTGTGGGCAGCGCTAGCCCGAGCTTGGCGCAATCTCGCGGGGCGTCGGCTCCCGCAGCTCGGTCTTGAGTATCTTGCCCGACGGGCCCTTGGGCAGCTCGGCGCGGAACCTGACTTCGCGCGGGTATTTGTAGGCGGCCAGTCGCTCGCGGCAATACGCGATGATCTCCTCCGCGCTGAGGTCCGGCGCCGGCTTTCAGCACGACGACGGCCACTACCTCCTCGCCGAGCCTGCTCGTCGGGCTTGCCGATCACGGCGGCTTCGAGGATGCCGGGATGGCCGTAAAGGACCTCCTCGATCTCCCGCGGGTAGACGTTGTAGCCGCCGCGGATGACCAGGTCCTTGGTCCGGTCGACGATGAAGTAGAAGCCGTCCTCGTCGCGGTAACCGAGGTCGCCGGTGTGCAGCCAGCCGCCGCGCAGGGCAGTCTTGGTCGCCTCCGGCTGGCCTCGGTAGCCCTTCATGACGTTGTGGCCGCGGATCAGGATCTCGCCGATGTTGTCCCGACCCGACGGCAGCGGCTCGTCGCCCTCGCCGCCGATGCGCATCTGCACGCCCCAGATCGGCTTGCCGACCGACAGCGGCCTGCGATCGCCGGGCCGGTTGAACGACGTCGTGCTGCCGGTCTCCGACAGGCCGTAGCCCTCGAGTACCGCGATGCCGTACTTGGCCTCGAACGTGCGCATGACGTCCTCGGGTAGCGAGGCGCCGCCCGAGACGGCCACCCGCAGCGCCGCCAGGTCCCGGCCGGCCACGTCAAGCTGCGCCAGCGCGTGCAGCATCGTCGGCACGCCGGCGATCACCGTGCACTTGTCCCGCTCGATCGGCGTCCAGCACGGGGCCGGGCGCGAACCGCGGCACGATGGACAGGCAGCCGCCATACCGGACGCAGACGTTGATGACCGAGGACAGGCCGAAGACGTGGAAGAACGGCAGCACGGCCAGGAAGACGTCGTCCGGCCGGGCGCCGAACAGCTGGCCGGAGACCGTGCAGTTCATGTACAGCAGGAAATGAGTGAGCTCGGCGCCTTTGGGCTTGCCGGTCGTGCCGCTGGTGTAGATCAGCACGGCCGTGTCGTCGGCGTCGCGCGGACTGATGTCACCGCCCGGCTCAGCTGAGCGGCGTGCTGCTCATCAGCTCGGCGAACCGCGGCGAGCCAGCAGGCACGGCGGCCTCGTCGCCGGCCAGGTACAGCGGCACGCCCAGTTGCTCGCACGCACCGGCCGCGTCCGCGTGCAGCCCGGCCATGCCGATCATGAGGCCCGCCGCGGCGTCCTTCAGCTGGTAGGCGATTTCCGGTGTCTTCAGCAGCGGGTTGACCGGCAGCACGACCAGGCCGGCCTTGAGCGCGCCGAAGTACGCGGTCAGGAACTCCGGCACGTTCGGCAGCTGAATGGCGACCACCTGACCGGGGGTCATCCCGGCTGCGACCAGCCCGGCCGCGAACCGGCCGGACTGCTCATCGAGCTGCTGGTAAGTCGTCGCGGTGCCGCCTGCGTGGCAGACGGTCGCGTCCGGCGTTGCGGCCGCGGTCTCCCGCAGGATGGTCGCCAGGTTGAAGCTCATGGCGCCCTCCGAATCAGGCCTTCCGGCGATGCCGGCGAAGAACACACGTCGGGCGACGGTTGGCAGGAAATAGCTCGATATCGGTGAGACATACACTAGAGATGTATCGCGCCGTTGCCTAGGCTGCCTCGAAGGCTGCCATCGCGGGCGCTTGCCGGCGGCGGCGAAGTCGGCGCGACGGGATGGCCTGCCATGTATTTCACGACTGACCCGCAGCGCTGCGGCGGGAATAACCGCGCCGCCGGTGCGCCTGCTGCTGTCTGAGCCCGCCCGGGGACTGGCGGAGCTGGCACGGCTGCCGCTGTCCGCGCCATGGCTGTCGTTCGCGCCGCGCGGCGACGGACACGGCGTGCTGGTGCTGCCGGGCCTGCTGGCCACCGATACGAGCACCGTGTTGCTCCGACGGTTCCTGCGCAGGCTCGGCTACGAGGTCAGCGGCTGGCGGCTGGGCCGCAATCTCGGGCCGACCGATGAGGTGCTCGACGAGCTGCCGGCGATGGCTGGCCGGCCTGGCACAGCGGACCGGTGGGCCGGTCTCGGTGATCGGCTGGAGCCTCGGCGGCATCTTCGCCGGGAGATAGCGCGCCAGCACCCGGCCCAGGTGCGCCGGGTGATCACGCTCGGCAGCCCGTTCGCGCTGACCGACCCGGGACAGAGCCACGCCGACCGGGCCTATCAGCGCCGCAGCGCGCTGCACGCCAACGGCCGGGTGCCGACGCGCGAGCAGGTGGCCCAGCCCATCAGCGTGCCGTCGACGGCGGTCTACTCACGGCGCGACGGCATCGTGGCCTGGCAGGCGTGCATCGAGCCGGAGACGACGCTGCACGAGAACGTCGAGGTTCGCTGCGCGCACCTCGGCTTCGGCGTGGATCCGGCGACGCTCTGGCTGATCGCCGACCGGCTGGCAGTCCCGGCTGGCCAGCGGCGTCAGTTTCCAGCCGCCAGCCACGCTTCGTTCCCTGTATTCCACCCACCGGTAGGCCGTCGGCCTCGAAACTGCCCAGCACGCCGAGGAGGAGCCCCATGCAGCAGCTCACAGGCCTTGATGCCGCCTTCCTCGCGCTGGAAACGGCGAACTCAACCGGCCACGTCGGCGGCGTCTCCATCCTTGATCCCAAGGACGCGCCCGCGCCGCTCACGCTGGCACGGCTCACTGAGGTGCTCGGCGAGCGGCTTCCGCTGGTGCCGGTGCTGCGGCGCAAGCTGCTGCCCGTCCCGCTTGGCCTGGATCAGCCGTACTGGGTCGATGATCCGAACTTCGACATCGAGTACCACATCAGGGAGATCGCGCTGCCCCGGCCGGGCTCGGACGCCCAGCTCACCGAGCAGGTATCCAGGCTGCACGCCCGGCCGCTGGACCGCAGCCGGCCGCTCTGGGAGATCTACCTCATCACCGGGCTGGCGAAGCGGCGGGCCGCGGTGTACACCAAGATCCATCACTCGGCCATCGACGGAGCCTCCGGTGCCGAGTTGCTGACGGTCCTGCTCGACCTCTCCCCGGCGGGCCGGGACCTGCCGCCCAGTAAGCCGTTCCGCCCGGCGCCGCCGCCCGGCCCGGCGGCACTGGCCGCGCTCGCCGCCGCCCGGCTGGCCTGGCGCCCGGTGCAGACGGTCCGCCTCAGCAACGAGCTAGTCCGGCTGCTGCCGACGCTCGCGCCGGCGATCAGCACGCTAGTCGGCGGCATGCTCGGCCTGAATCGCGGCGACGGCGAGGTGATCGCGACGACGACGGGGCGCGCTCCGGCGACGCCGTTCAACCGGCCGATCACCGCGCACCGGCGGCTCGCGCTGCGCAGCGTCGGGCTCGACACGGTTAAGGCCGTGAAGACCGCGTTCGGCGTTTCGGTCAACGACGTGGTGATGGCGATGTGCGCGGGGGCGCTGCGGCGCTGGCTGGCCGATCATGATGCGCTCCCGGATCTGCCGCTGATCGCGATGATCCCGGTCTCGGTGCGCGATCCGGCGAGCAAGGGCGCGCTGGGCAACAAGGTTTCGGCGATGCTGGCGACGCTGCCCACCAACGTCGATGATCCCGGCCAGCGGGTGGCGATCGTGCACGCGGCGACCCAGCAGGCCAAGGCCCAGCAGGCCGTGATCCCGCAGGGCCTGGTCGATCAGGTCAGCGACTTCGCGCCGCCGGCGCTCACGGCGCGGGCCGCCAGGGTGGTGTTCGCCACCGGCGTGCTGCACCGGCTGCCGCCGTTCAACCTGTGCATCTCGAACGTGCCCGGCCCCAACGTGCCCGTCTACCTGTGCGGGGCCAAGCCTGCTGGCGCATTACCCGGTCTCGGTGATCACCGACGGTCAGGGGCTGAACATCACCCTCGTCGGTTACCTCGGTCAGCTGCACTTCGGCCTGGTGGCCTGCCGCGAGCTCGTGCCCGACATCGACAGGCTTGCCGACTACCTGGTCGAAGAGCTCGAATTGCTGCAGAAAGCCGCTGGCCAGCGACTTGCGAGCTAGAGCAGCAGCCAGGGTCAGCTGACCGACGCGGCGAAGCTCTGGCGATCATTTCGGAGGGAACGGGGCCGCCGCGCGACCTTCCCCCGGAGATATTCCGCGCGGCCGCTGAGGCGTACCTGGCCGGGCAGCGGCTGGACATGCAATCACTGGCGCGCCGGGTCGGGGTCGGCCGGGCGACCCTGTACCGTCGGGCCGGCAACCGGGAACAGCTCCTGGACGCAGTGGTGTGGTGGCGCGCGCGGCGGCTGCTGGCCTGGCAGCTGGACCGGACCTGTGAGCTAGCCGGGGCGGCGCGGATCTCGGCGGTAGTCGGCGGCGTGCTGCGCTCCATCGAGCGGGATCGCCCGCTGCGGGCGTTCCTGGAAGGCGACCCGGAGACCGCGCTGCGTGTCCTCACCGGCGGCCGAAGCCGGGCGGCGCACGGAGTGACAAGCGTCCTGGAGCGGCTCATTGACACCGAACGCAGCCTGGGCGCGTTCGAGCCGGGCCTGGATACCGCGGCGCTCGCGTACGCGATCATGCGCATCAGCGAGGCGTTCCTGTATGCAGACGTGCTGGCCGGCCTGACGCCGGACGTCGGCCGGGCGATTACCGTGGTCGACGCGCTGCTGGCCGGCCTGGACCGGGCCGCACGCCGGTAGCGCCGCTGTGGATCGGTTGATGGCGCTCCGGCGAATTTGGTCAGTCACGCCTGGGCCGGCTCGGCGTCGCCGTAGGCGTCGTGCCATTTCCACCACGCGTAGGGCGGGGTCTGGGGGTAGCCCTCGGGCGAGTCCTCCCAGTCCTCCTGCCGTCCGAGCGCGGTCAGGTCGAGGTAGCTCCAGGTGCCACCCATCACCTCGTCGCCGCGGTTGTTGACGAAGTAGGTGCGGAACACGCGGCCGCCGTCGCGGATGAACGCGTTCGTGCCGTGCCACTCGTCCACGCCGAAGTCGGCGTCGAAGCCGTCGGTCAGGGTATACCAGGGCATCGTCCAGTCCATCCGGGCCTTCACCCGCGCGATGTCGGGCTGCGGCGCCCGGGAGACGAACGCGAGCGTGGTGTCGCGGGCGTTCAGGTGGGCGAGGTGGGCGACCTGGTCGGCGACCAGGGAACAGCCGGGACAGGCATGGTCGGGCCAGCCGAACACGCCGGGCTCGAAGAACGCCCGGTAGACGATCAGCTGGCGGCGGCCCTCGAACAGGCCGGCCAGGTTCGCCTTGCCCTCAGGCCCGTCGAACTCGTACTCCTGCTCCACCGCCAGCCACGGCATCCGGCGCCGCTCGGCGGCCAGCGCATCACGGGCCCGGGTCAGCTCCTTCTCCTTCACCAGCAGCTGCAGCCGCGCCGCCTCCCACTCCTGCGGTGACACGATCGAAGGTGTCTTCATTGGGGTGTCCGCCTTCCAGTTCTGATGCACGTTCACGGTCTGTGCGGTGCCGCCGTCGCAGGCTTCACTCGGAGTCTGTTCGACCGCGCAAGTAGCAACTCGTTGGTTGCCATACTATGGCAACCAAGCAGTTGCGTCAAACTACGGGCGCTCCGGCCACTGGGGACACGTCAGGCGTCCAGGCCCAGTTCCGCGACGATGGCGGCAGTATGCTCGCCGAGCGCCGGAACCGGGCCCATGGCGGGCTCCCTCCCTGGCACCGTCACCGGCGGCAGCAGCGCGCGCACCGGCCCGCCCGGCGACCCGACCTCGCGCCATCGGTCCCTGGCCGCCAGTTGCGGGTGCTCGGCGAACTCAGCCGGGGTGCGCAGCCGCGCATTCGCGATGCCCGCCTCGTCAAGCCAGCGCGCCACCTGGTCCGCCGGCCTGTCCCGCAGCGCAGCCTCGATGATCGGTGTGAGCTGGTCGTCGTTGGCGACCCGGTCGCTGTTGGTGGCAAACCGGGGGTCGTCGATCAGCTCCGGCCGCCGGAGTACCTCCCGGCACAGCAGCGCCCACTCGCGCTCGTTCTGCAGCCCGAGGAAGACCTGGCCGTCGCCGGCGGCGTAGGGACCATATGGAGAGATCGAGGCGTGCCTCGCGCCGGTTCGCCTGGGCGGCTGGCCGCCGTAGACGCTGTAGTAGTACGGCTGACTCATCCACTCTCCGAGCGCATCGAGCATGGCAACCTCGAAACTGGTGCCCGTGCCGGTCCGTTCGCGCTCGTACAGAGCGGTGAGCACGCCGCTGAACGCGTACATGCCGGCTGCGATGTCGGCTACCGAGATCCCGGCCTTGGCGGGCGTCTCGGCCGTGCCGGTCACTGACAGCAGCCCGGCTTCGCACTGCACCAGCAAGTCGTAGGCCTTCTTCTGGCGGTAGGGCCCGTCCGGCCCGTAGCCGGATACCGAGCAGCAAATCAGCCGCGGGTGCCAGGCGCGCAGGTCAGCGGCGGCGAGCCCGAGCCGGTCGGCTGCGCCGGGCGCCAGGTTCTGCACGAAAACGTCGGCGCGCGCCAGTAGCGCGGCCAGGATGCGCTGGCCGCGGTCGGTCTTGACGTCCAGCTCGATGGACTCCTTGCCCCGATTCAGCCAGACAAAGTAGCTAGCCTGGCCGCGCACGGTGCGGTCGTAGTCGCGGGCGAAATCGCCGCTGCCCTCCCGCTCTACCTTGATGACGCGGGCACCGAGATCGGCTAGCTGACGGGTAGCGAATGGCGCAGCGACCGCCTGCTCAAGCGCGACCACGAGAACACCATCAAGCGGAAGCATGCCTGGCATTATGGCCGGTGCGCCCGTTAGCCGGGCGCGGGCAGGTGGCGGCGCAGCACGTCGGCCGCGTTCTGCCAGGTCCAGGTCGCCGGATCGGTATCGAGCCCGGTGAGGCAGTCGGCGAGCTTCGCGCTGAGCTGCTCCGCCGACGGCGGACGCGCCGGGGAACCGGGCGGATACTGGAGCCGGGTGCGATGCACGACCCCGTTCCCCTCATGAATCGTTACCTGCAGCTCGCCGTCGAGCAGCCAGTCGCCGCCGGGCTCCAGATCCGTCTCAACCAGCTCGACCATGCGCCGGGCGTCCCGGCGGCGCACCGCCTCGTCGGTGAAACTGGCGAAGCCCGGATAGTGGTCCAGCAGCGCGGCCGCAGCCGCGTACTCCAGGCTGAACTTGCCCTGAAGGCCGGTCTCCGGGCGGTGGTGGATGAGCGGCACGACCGTGGCGGCCGGCGTTCGCAGCTCGATCCGGCGCACGTGCGCGACGTTGACGACAGTTTCCGCGAGCGCCGCGATGGCGCTGATCGGCCGCTGAAGCGCGTAACAGCACGGGTAGATCTTGATCGCCAGCCCGCCGGGCACGGCTGCGCCGGACAGGTCGAGGCGTCCGGGATCGCCGCCGACCAGGAGCAGCCATGCATCCAGCGCACCGGGGTCCGCGGTCGCGCCCGCGGCGGCCAGCCGTGCCGCCCGGATTCCGGCGTCGACCGCGAACCCGACCTGCAGCGACTTTGCGTCGGTGCCGAACGCGCGCTGAACCCCGCCGGCCGCGGGAACCGCGAGCGCGATCGCGGTGGCAATCTGGTCGGGCTTCAGGCCCAGCGCGACTGCGGCGCCGGCCGCCGCGGCCGGGGCGCCCGCGGTGCAGGTCGCATGCCAGCCCGCCGAGTAATGCGGCCAGCCGAGGGCGGTGCCGAGGCGCGCCATCACCCCGGCCGCAGCCAGGTAGGCCAGGGCGCCACGGTGCGGGTCCGCACTGGCCGCGCCTGCACTGGCCGCGCCTGCACTGGCCGCGCCTGCACTGGCTGCCGCCAGCGCGGTCGGCACGCAGACCGCGCTGATATGCGTGGTCGACGGCATGTGCAGGTCGTCGAAGTCGAGGATGTGCGCGGCCACCGCCCAGCGGGCGCCCTCGGGCAGGCTTGCGGCCACCCCGGTGATCGGGTGATCGCGCGCGGCGAGCGCGACCGCGACCGTATCCAGCAAAGACCGGTCAGCCAGTGCGAGGTCCGCATCGGCCGGAGCCAGATCATAGGCCCACTGGCCCAGCATCAGGGCAGCGGGGAGAGGCGACATCGGGTTCCCTGGCAACGGCATTTTGAGGTGGCGAGTAGCGACTCCTCACGCTAGAGCATGGTTCGTGCTGTGACGCGGTTGCCCTACCGGAGCCGATAGCGTCCGGGTGACCTGCCCTCACTTGTCACTAGACGAAACCGTCCGGCCACGGCCGCCGCCGAGGAACGAGTCGACGAAATCGGGACTCGCGGACAGCTCGGCCGGAGTGCCCGCCATCCGCAGCTCGCCCGCACCGAGCACGTAGGTGTAATCCGAGATCGCCAGCACGGCCTTGGCACGTTGCTCGACGATGACGACTGCGGCGCCAACCTCAGCCAGACGGCGGACGTGCTCGTTCAGCAGCGGCAGGGCGATCGCCGGAGCCAGGTTGGCCGTTGGCTCGTCGAGCAGGAAGACCGACGGCTCGAGCATTAGCACCCGGCCCATCGCGAGCATCTTGCGCTCACCGCCGCTCAGCTTCCCGGCCGGTCGGCTGATCATCGTGCCCAGCCGGGGAAATACCTCGAGCACGTGGTCAATGCGCCCGCTGACCTGCTTGCGGGGGAGTAGGTAACCGCCCATCTCGAGGTTTTCCCTGACGCTGAGGGGCGGAAAGACGTCGTCTACCTGCGGTACGTAGCCGACGCCTGCTCGTGCTATTTCCTCGGGCGCCATGTTCGTGATGATCCGGTCGCCCACCAGCACCCGGCCGGCGGACACGCGCACCACTCCGACCAGGCTCTTGAGCAGCGTGCTCTTGCCTGAGCCGTTCGGGCCGACGATCGACACCACCTGGCCCGCCTCGGACTGCAGCGAGATCCCGCGGATGACTGGCTCGCCGCCGTACCCCGCAGTCACCCCATCGGCACGGATCCGCTCGCCAGTCTTTTCCGCACGGTTGCCCGTCCCGCCGGTCCCCGCGGGCATCTGCTCGTCGGCCGTGCCGCGGTCAGCCGACAAGGTATGCCTCCACGACTTCAGTCCGGTCTCGCAGCTGCGCCATCGTGCCCTCCGCCAGCACCACGCCCTCCGCCATCACGATAACCGGGTCGCAGAACTCGTCCATGATCGCGAGCTCGTGCTCAACCATGAGGATGGTCATCCCCTCCCGGCACAGCTCGACCAGCAGGTCGCCGATCTTTCGCGCCAGCTCCGGGTGCACGCCGGCCATCGGCTCGTCCAGCAGCAGCATCTGCGGATCAGTCATCAGCGCTCGCATGATCTCGACGAGTCGCCGCTGGCCGCCGCTCAGGTTGCCCGCGTACTCGTTGGCCAGCGCTTCCAGGCCGAACCGGCCGAGGATCCCGGCCGCCTTCGCGATCGCATGCTCCTCGTCACCACGCCAGTACCGGCGACCGGCGACCGCCCCGAGGAACGTGTCGCCGCGGTTGCCGGGGGCTGCCGATAGCAGGTTCTCCATGACGGTCAGCTGTTTGAACTCGCTGGCGAGCTGGAACGTCCGGACCAGGCCGAGCCGGGCGCGGCGGAAGGCAGGCAGCGCCGTGACGTCCTGCTGCTGATAGATGATCCGCCCGGCGGACGGCCGGTCGGTGCCCGCCAGCAGGGCTAGCAGAGTCGACTTCCCGGCCCCGTTAGGCCCGATGAGGCCGGTGAGCGTGCCCCGGCGGATCGAGAGCGAGACGCCGGAGACTGCCTGGACGCCGCCGAAGTCACGCTCGACGTCAATCGCTCGCAGAACGACGTCAGGGTCAGCCTGAGCGTCAGCGACGGGCAGCGGCACCGCGTCCGCGGCGGCCGGAAGGTCATGGCGCCGCCCGTTGATGACCGCGGCCGTGCCGTCGGCCGCGGCCGGGCTGGCGGCCGCGTTCCCGTCGAGAGCCGCGGCCAGGTCGTCGGCTGCGGCTATGCCTGCGCCCGCGTTCCCGTTCTCAGCTGAGGTCGCCTGAGCCGCCATGGCTGGCAAAGGGATGAGCCGGCGCCGCTCCGGGAGGACCCCTTGTGGCCGGAACCACAGGAACAAACCGATCAGCAGCCCGATCGCGACCCATTGCAGCGAGGGCAGCAAGTTCGGCGGCAGCGTCGGGTTGGAGTTTGTGATGAGCCGGGTGACCTCTTCGAAGCCGACGGGGACGAGCAGCGCGCCGAGCACGGCGCCTAGGTGATTGCCCCGGCCGCCGATGATGACGGCGGCGAACAGCACGATCGTCTCGGCATACCCCCACGCTCCGGGGGACCAGACAGTGATGAAGCTCACGAGCACGGCGCCGGACAAGCCAGCTATCGCTCCGCCGAGCACGAGCACTCCGGTCCGGAGCGAAAGCAGATTCTTGCCCAGCGAGTCGGCCACCTTGTCGTTGTCCCGCATCGCCCGCAGCGTGCGCCCGTACGGCGACTCGGTGATGTGCCGGACCAGCCAGTAGATGGCGGCGGCGAGGATGACCACGCCGATCGCGAACTCCCACTGATAGCTGGTGGAGGTCGTGGTCATCACCTGCGACTGCAGTGGGGCGGGCACGATCGCGAGCCCCGCGTCGCCATTGAACAGCGGCACGTAGTTCATCACGAGCAGATTCAGCAAGACTGCGGTCACCAGCAGGCCGACTGCGGCGAAATCGCCTCGGAGCCGCCGGCCAACCAAGAAGGTGAACGGCAGCGCGAGGACGGCGCCCGCGATGATGGCGCCGACCCACGGAAGCGGGAATGGCAGATGCCAGCCGAGGATATAGCGCTGGAAGCCGCCGTTGGCGGTCGGCGGCGGCAGGGACAGGACGGCGGCGACGTAGGCACCCGCAGCCTGGAAAATGATGAAGCCGAAGTTCGTCACGCCGGCGATGCCGAACTGCTGGCTGAGACCGAGACAGGCGATGACGTCGACGGCGCCGTAGACCAGCAGAATGATGAGGTAATACATGCGGCTCCTCTGCTAGTCGTCAGGCTCGAGCGCCGAACAGTCCCGATGGTCGGACCGCGAGCATGGCGAGCAGCGCCACGAAAGCGATCACGTACTTATAGTCGGGCGGGATGTAGGCGGCGCTGACCTCGGTGGACAGGCCGATCAGGAGGGCGCCGAGCATGGCGCCGTAGGCGTGACCCGGCCCGCCGAGGAAGACCGCGGCCAGGATGAGCACCACAAATAGGTCAGTGCTGGCTGGCCCGAAGCTGACGATGTCAATGGCGAACACTGTCCCGGCCAGACCGGAGAGGGCCCCTGTGAAGGCCCAGGTGGTGGTGATTACACGGTTCGTCCTAATGCCGCAGTTGCGAGCCAGTGAGCGGTTGGCCGCGGTGGCCCGCATCGTCTTGCCGAGCTTGCTGTAGCGCAGCAGCACGTGCACGGCGGCCATTACCACTACGCTGATCGCGATGATTACGAGTTGCACCGTGGTGAGGATCAGACCGCCGAACTTGTAGGTGTGGCCCTGGCCCATGGTGTAGGACACGTTGACCCCACCGACGATGGCCTGAACGCCGAACTCGATGATCAAGGCCATGCCGAGCGAAACGATCACGATCGTGATCGGCGAGGAGCCGCGCCGCTGGAAGGGCGTGTACACGACGAGATTGAGCAGCACGGACAAGGCCGAGCAGGCGACGATGGCGACGAGCATGGCGACCCATACCGACACGCCAAGCTGGTTGATCCAGTAGGCGACGAACGCGCCGGCCGTCATGATCGCCGCGAACGCCAGGTTGAGCACGTCGGTCACGGCGAACTGCAGCGTGAACCCCACCGATGCGATCGCCAGCACGGCGGCGGTGATGAGTCCGAAGCCTACCGAGGCGGCGAAGATGCTCATGGTGTCATCACCTTTCCGGGCGCTTGCGGACCGCCGCCGCCCGCCCCGGCGGCCCCTGGCGGCTCGGCCGGGCCAGCGGGCCCGGCGGGCTTATCGGATTCGCCAGTCCCGGCCGGTCCGGGCGCTGGTGCGCGATTCCGGAGCGGCCGGGACTGGCTGCCGTGGAACAGGTCACGGGCTGACTGCGCGGAGCTGGGTAGCGGAGATGCTGCCCGACACCACTACGGCGCCGGTCGGGCTGTAGGTGTCGATCTGGAAGATGCCCGGTGAGTCGTGGAAGGAGTCGAAGCTCGTCGGGCCGCCCGGTCCGATGTACCGGATCGCCTTGCCCGCCTTGAGTTCCGCGACCCCCTGGGCAAAGGAGCTCACAACCACGGCACCCGGCACCCCGTCGCCTATCGAGGCGATGTAGGGCTGCCACTTCGCGGTGTCGGTGCTGTGCGCGGCGATCATGGCCAGCGCCGCCAGGTTCATCCCGTCGTAGAGGTGCACGGCACCCGGCGCGCTGAAGTAGGTGCTGAAGTTACCGGTCTGCGCACTCGAGACCTTGCCCTTGACGGCCAGCAGTGCCTGAGTGAAGGCCTGGTAGGCGGGTCCGCTCGTTGCGGTGACCAAGTTGTCGGCGTGGAAATTGGCGGCGAAGGCCGCCGCGCCGACCGCCTTGGCCGCGGCCGTGTAGAACGCTGGGGAGATGGCCGCCGAGGTGCCGATGATCGGGATCATTTTGCCGCCGTTCAACTGCTTGATCTCGGCGAGCAGGGTCGGGTCCGCTGACCCTAGCGCTTCGGTCATGATGGCGTCAGGATGAGCCGCGACGATCTTCGCCGCCTCGGTGCGGAAGGTGGTGGCGTGCAGGTCAAGGGTCTCGTTGGCCACCAAGGTTAGCCCCGCCTTTTTGATGGCCTTGATCGCTGGCCCCACGAAGGTCTGGGATCCGATGTCGTTGCCGAACGCCAGCGCGATCCGCTTGTAGCCGAGTTTCTGCGCGATCACGGTCATCGCGTAAGACTCAGCCAGGTCCGGCGGCACGAGCCGGTAGAAGTAGTTGTAGTGCACGGAATCAAATTCCGACTGGCCCGTCATGCAGAACATCACGGTCTTGTGGCTGTTGATGATCGGAACGACCGCGGCCGCCTCGTCCGAGGTACAGCCGATGATGAGCGCAAGGTTGTGCGTCTGATTGAGCAGGTTGCCGACAGCGGGCACGGCGTCGGCGGGGTCGCTCCTGGTGTCAGCCGAGGTGCAGCTGACGGTGTGCCCGAGAACGCCGCCGGCCTTGTTGATGGCGGTCACGGCGCCTTGGCAGGACACCAGGTAGATCGGGCCGAGTGCCGCGTCGACACCGCTGAACGGGGCCAGGTCAGCGAAGACTATCGATCCGCCGCTGCTAGCGGCTGGGCCGCTGGACGAACTGCCGCAGGCGGCAAGCCCGGTCGCGATCGCTACTGCCGCGACAGCGGCCAGTACGCGGGCCGGACGGCGGCTAGCCGTCGCCTTGTCGCCCGCACATCCCTGTTGTCCCGCGGCGCGGGCCGCAGGCTCGGTGGCCTTAACCATTCTTGGTCGCCTCCATGGCAGCTTTCGATCGATGAGTCCTTGCGTAAATCCGTTCTGCAATGGATTTCTTGGGTGCTAGATCTGTAGAGCGGT
The DNA here is from genome assembly GCA_963804435.1 of uncultured Actinomycetota bacterium. Taxonomy (GTDB): domain Bacteria; phylum Actinomycetota; class Actinomycetes; order Streptosporangiales; family Streptosporangiaceae; genus JAJYUU01. The sequence continues at coordinate 305,455 of CAWDQI010000001.1, forward strand.
GCGTGCCGCTCAGGCTGCGCCCGAGCGGCTGCGGGCTGGTCAGAAGCCGACTGCAGTTGAGCCCGGCGGCCGCCAGCGCCAGTCGCTGAGGTCGACGTCCTCGGCGACTACGCGGTTGCGGATCGTGCCGACGCCCTCCACGGCGACCTCGATGATGTCGCCGGGCTCCAGCCAGACCGGTGGCTGCCGGGCGAAGCCAACGCCGCCGGGCGTGCCGGTCGCAATGACGTCGCCTGGCCGCAGCCTGGTGAATGAGGAAAAGAACTCGATCGCGCTGGGGATGTCCACGATCATCTGGGACGTGCGCGCCGATTGCATGACGTTGCCGTTCAGCGTCGTGGTCAGGGCCACGTCGGAGACGTCCGTCTCGTCGGTGGTTACCACTTCAGGCCCGATCGGCATCGTGCCTTCGAAATTCTTACCGCCGGTCCACTGCGTGGCGGCCCGCTGCCAGTCGCGGGCCGTGGCGTCGTTGACCACCACGTAGCCCGCAATGGCATCGAGCGCTTTGTCCGCCGGTATGTACCGGCCGCCGGTACCGATGACCAGGCCAAGTTCGCCTTCGTAGTCGAAGCGGCTGGTAAGGGCCGGCCTGACCAGGTCGGCATACGGCCCGACCGCGCTGCCCTCGCCGCGCACGAAGGCCTCGGGCCAGGTCGGTACTTCGCGGCCGCCCTCGATGGCATGCTCCCGGTAGTTCACGCCCAGGCAGAGGATTCTCCTTGGCTCGGGCACGGCGGGACCGAAGTCGGCCTCGTCGAACTCGGCGCCATCGAGGTCCATCAGCGCGCGGGCGGCATCCATCGCCGCTGGGCCGCCGGTTAGCAGGCCATGTAGTGCGGCGAACGCTGACTCACCAGTGGCATCAGCCACGTCCACGTACCCCGAATGGGCTCGGACGTGCAGGCGGAGGCCTCGGGGAGTGTTGATCGTCGCAAGCCTCATCGGCGAACCTCCGGAGTTCCGTAACCGTGTTTGCTGTATTGGTTGTACCTAAACTGATTGGTCGAGCATAGGTCGGCTGATACAACGGGTCAATAGATGGAATTAACACGTAGGTAACGAGATGAGCGGCGGTACTTGACTCTATTGGTAGGATTGGTTGATCCGGTGGCGAGGATGGTTGCTGCCAGCCCCTCGGGCTGCGGCCGCCCGCTTACCTGGCCGGGGAGAGCGCGGAGTACAGATGCGAGCGGTGGATGGTGCGGCATCGGCAGGCCGCGGGCAGAGCACTCATAACGAGCGCGGCCTGCGGCTGGCCGAGCTGATCCTGTCGAGCGTGCGGGAGGGCGGTTCGCCGCCTGGTGCGCGGCTTCCGACCGAGCGGCAGCTCAGCGTCGACCTGGGCGTTACCCGGTCGTCAGTCCGGCACGCGCTGGCCCTCCTGGAGGCCCAGGGCCGTATTTCGCGCGAGGTTGGCCGCGGCACCTTCCTGCGCGACCGTCCGCTTGCAATGGCAGACGGGCCTGGCGGGCTGACCGGATCGGCCGGGCTGGCCGGATCGGCCGGGCTGGCCGGATCGGCTGAGTTTGGCGGATCGGGCGGGCTAGGCGGTCCCGTCGGGCTGGGCGGATCCGGTGGCCTGGACGGGCCCGGTGGCCTGGATGGGCCCGGTGGCCTGGATGGGCCGGGCGGTCTGGGGGGGCCGGGCGGACGCGGCGGGCAGTCCAGGACGCTCGGCCCGGTATCGCGCGCTGGCGGGGACTTCGCTCCTGCGGATGTAATGACGATCAGGCGGCTGCTCGAACCGCCAGCGATGCCGCTGGTAGTTGCGTGGGCGACAGCTTCGGATCTTGAACAGATGAACCGTTGCCTAGTCGGAGGAGACCGCGCGGCCAGCTTCGAGGAGTTTGAGCGCTGGGACCTGGCCCTGCATAGCTGCATCATGGCCGCCAGTCACAGCCCGCTGCTCATCGCGCTGTACGGAGTCATCGAGCAGGCACGGCACGGGCACACCTGGGGGGACCTGAAGCGCCGCAGTGCCTCAGCCGACCGGCGGGCCGAATACCAGGCTGATCATCGCGCGATCGTCGATGCCTTGCGCGCCCGCGACTCCGCCGCGGCCGTGGAAGCAATGCGAAGGCATCTGGCCAGGGTGCAGGAACACCTGAACGTGACCGACCCGGCGGCAGGCGTTAGCTGGGGCTGACGGACGCCGGTTGCGGGCACGGCTGGCTTGAAGGCCTCAAAGACTCAAAGGTCGCGATATTCGAGCATGGCCCGGGAGTGGCGCTCGCGGGCGGTGGCCGAGTGTTCAGCTAGCGTCACCGGGTCAGATCGCGAATAGTCATTTCGGGTGGTTTCTATCTAGCCAGGCGTAGCCGTCCCGATGCTGTCAGTAAGCGTATAACCCTTACGCCAAAGGACTTTGCGACCTCTGTGGCCGTTTTGGGGCTCCGATGGCCTGGTTGAGCTATTTGGAGCTTTTTAGAGTTAATTCATCGATCCTCTCTGCCAGGCTGACCAGCGTACTGAGCAGTAAGTCGGGCCCGGCGAGAGAGCCAACGGCGGCCGAGTAGCAGGGCGAGGAACGGCAGAAGGCAGGTCGTGAGGTCAGCGTCTGGACACCGCAAGCCGAGGAAGATCAGGAGGACGGGGCGCCACTGCGCTCCACTGACAGCGCAGAAGGCGGCCAAGAGGCTGGGAATCGCGGTGCCGGCGCTGGCACTGCCAGCCGCAGCAGTATTCGGAGTGATCGCGGCGCAGGCGCATCCCTCACCGTCGGTACTACCGGGCGGCTTTAGCGCGGGGCACCTGAATGACCCAGTCAGGTTCTCTCCGCCGGAGGACGGGCTCGCAGAGTCGGCCGCGGCCAGCACGCTGAAGGGCTCCGTCAACCCGAAACCCCGGCCGAGGCCCAGGCATACGGCGCCGGCCACGCACCCGAAGGTAGCCAGCAGTCCGGCACCAACCCGGTCGGCTGTGCCGACCACTCGCAAGGCGGCTGCGCAGGCGAAGCCCACCGCGCTGACGTGCACGGGAGTCACGCAGTACCCGGCGTACCTGCCAGCGAACTATGGGACTATCGTCCGCTTCTTGACCTCACACGGATACACCGGCATGGGCGCCGTGGGCATCGCGGGCAACATCTACCAGGAGTCCAAGGGCGACCCGGAATCCGTCGGTAGCGGCGGCGGCGGCTTGATCGGCTTCACCCCCCTGCCCGGCGGGTACGTCACCGGCAACCCCGCCGCGGACCTGCAGACGCAGCTCGCGGCCGTGGTGACCTACAACCAGCAGTGGGCGCAGTACATCCCGGCGCTGAACGCGGCCACCAACCCGACGCAGGCCGCGGACATCTACATGAACTACTTCGAGCGGCCGGGTATCCCCGCCGCCTACAACCGGGAGACGGCTGCGAACGCGGTCGCGCAGGCGTGCGGGATCGCCTAGCCGATAACCTTAGGCGCGCCTAGAGGCGGGCTGCTCCGAGCGGAGCCGCCCGCTTCTTGCGGTTGCTAGCGGGGAGGAGTGGGTGCTGGGCGAACGAGCCGGGAGCGTTTAGCGGCGATGTGAAGTTGCTGCTGTTCTTTTGACGGCCCTGTCACAACGACGCTAAACAGGTCCTGCCTGCTGCGCCGCTGTAGGCGTGCGACAACTGTGTGTGTCCTCATTGACTCCCCGCCGGAAGCCAAGCAGTTACCGCGGACGTCGGCCGGGATGCGGCCGTAAAGACCATCTTGACAACGGCTCGATGCCAGTCGTAGCCTGACCGGCGTAAACCTTTCCTTGACGTTGCAGGTGGTTTTATGGTGCATCATGGTGGACCTCCGCTGGCCGCGCTCCTGCCCGTTCTCCTAGTCGCGGTCGGCTTTATCGGCTTCTGCCTGGTTGATCTCATCCGCCGACCCGCCGTCCGGTATCTGCCTCGCTGGGCCTGGGGGCTGATCTGCTGCATCTCCGTTCCGTTGGGCGGGATTATCTACCTGGCCGTCGGCCGGGGCGAGTAATGGCGGCGGCGCAAGAGGGCCGGACCGCGGCGATGAAAGCTGCCGAGCGGCCGAATGCCGCCGGGCCGGACCGCGTTGCCGGGCCGGACCGCGTTACCGCCGCGGACCGCGTTACCGCCGCGGACCGCGTTGCCGGGCCGGACGGCGTTGCCGGGCCGGATGACGTCGCTGTCGCAACGCATGGGCTGGTTCGCGACTACGGCAACGGGGCCGGGCTGCACGGAATCGATCTCAGCGTCCGCCGGAACGAGGTCTACGGCCTGATCGGCCCGAACGGAGCTGGCAAGACAACGCTGCTGTCCATCCTGGCTGGGCTGCGGCGCGCCGACGCGGGCCGGGTCGAGATCAACTTTTCGGCCGGCGGGTGGCGATGTGCCCGGACGCGCCCGAGTTCGAACCATGGCTGACGGCCCGTGAGGTGGTGCGACAGTCGCGCGGCCTGGCCAAGCAGACCAAGACCAGGGACTCCACGCAGGCCAGGCGAGGCGGCGCCAGCCTGACCCTGACAGTGGACCGCGAGGCTGACGATGGCAGTCGGAGCGACGATGACCCAGCTGACGGCGATCCGGTTGCGCGCGTCCTGAACCAGGTCGGTCTCGGCGACGTCGCCGGCAAGCGAGCCGGGGGATTCTCCCGCGGCATGAAGCAGCGGCTCAGCCTAGCCGCTGCCCTGGCCCTCGAACCTGAGCTGCTGATACTTGATGAGCCGTCGGCCGCGCTGGACCCAGCGGGCCGGGCCGAGTTGTTCGGCCTCATCGTCGAGCTTGCCGCTACCCGGACGGTGATCTTCTCCAGCCACATTCTCGCCGACGTGCAGCGGGTCGCGGCCTCAGTCGGTGTGCTCGATCACGGACGACTCCTCTTCCAGGGTCCGACCCACACCTTGATCGATTCTTCCCTGCGCCCGGCCTGGAATATCCGCGTTCGCGGTGGCGCGGCAACGCTGGTGGGCCAGCTTCGCGGCCTGCCTTGGGTGACGCAGGTCGTGCAACTCCCCGACGAGTCGATCGAGGTCGAGGCAACCAGCGCGGAAGCGGGGGAGTACGAGTTGCCGCGAGCGATCGTGGCGGCCGGGACCGGTTTGGTGAGCGTCAACCCGGTCGACGCCAGCCTAGAGGCGGCTTTCCTGGCGCTGACGTCGGGTCAGGCCGGCCGGAGGGTTCTGGATGCGGACTGAATTGTCACCCTGGCGGGTGGAGTGGCTTCGGCTGGTTCGCACCCAGCGCCTGATCGCGCTGGCCGGGGTCTTCCTGCTGCTTGGTTTCGCTGAGCCGCTCGGCGCGTATTACCTGCCCGAGTTGCTGCGCCATGCCAATTCCAACGGAATAAAGATCACCGCGCCGCCGCCGGTCCCGGCCGACGGCATCAGCGGTTATGCGAGTAACGCGCTCTTGATCGGCCTGATCGTGCTTGTCGTGGTGGCGGCCTCGGCTTGTGCGGTCGATGCCCGGCCGGCATTGTCGGTCTTCTACCGGACCAGGGCAGCCAGCTTCTGGCGGCTGCTGTATCCGCGGGCAGTGGTGGCAGCCTGCGCTGGGGTCGGCGCCTATTGGCTCGGGCTGGCCGCGGCCTGGTATGAGACCAGGCTGCTCCTCGGGGCGCCGGATGCTGCAGCCATGGCGCAGTCGGCTGGGCTAGTCGCGGTGTTCCTGGTCTTCGCCGTTGCCAGCACGGCAGTGGCGAGCACCTTCGCGCGCAGTACCGTCGCCACAGCGGCCTGGGCAATCGCGGGCCTGCTCACGATCAACATCCTCGGCGCCGTCTCTCAGCTTGCGCCGTGGCTGCCGGCCAGTCTCACCGACTCGCCGGACGCACTGGTTCGGCACACCGCGAGCGCGCACCACTACGTGCGCGCCCTGCTCGTATGCGTGGCGGCCACCTGTTGCCTGGTCCTGGTGGCCGGGTGGCGAGGCGCCAGGCGTGAGGTCAGCTAACCGGACCTGGCCCGGCAACGGAGCCGGGCGGCTGACCAGTATCGGTCAGCCGCCCGGCGGGCCGCAGCTAGTGCTCTACCTGGCCGCGGTGAGGACCAGTTCCGGCATGGCCGGCTGGGGCTCCTCTGGCACCGGAACCCGCAGCAGCCGGGCGAGCCTGCCTGGCAGCCACCAGTTGGCCCGGCCGAACAAGGCGACCATGGCCGGGACCATCAGGCACCGGATGAGCACAGCGTCGATCAGGATGCCGGCCCCCAGCCCGGTGGCCAGGATCTTCAGGTCGGTCTGCGGCCCGGTTGACATGGACAGGAAGCTGAGCATGAGGATCGCGGCGGCGCTGGTCACCAGCCTGCCCGTGCGGCCAAGGCCCTCGGTGACGGCGGCGCGTGCGTCGCCGGTTCCGTCGTAGGCTTCGCGGATCCTGGTCAGGATGAACACCTCGTAGTCCATGGACAGGCCGAACAGGAAGGCGAAGACCATCAGCGGAACCCACATGGTGATCGCGCCCGTGGCCGGGATGCCCCAGACCGCGTTGGACCCGTGCCCGTCCTGCCAGACCCAGGTCAGCACGCCGTAGGCGGCGGCCAGCGAGATCAGGTTGAACACGACGGCCTTGGCCGCGAGCAGCACGGACCTGAACGCGCGGGTGAGCAGCAGGAACGTCGCTATTCCGATGAGCGCGAGCATGAGCGGGAAGTTGCCGTAGACCGCGTGATTGAAGTCGATAAGGGACGGACCCTCGCCTCCCACCCCCAGCACGGCCTTGTGCGGCAGCAGCGCAGCTTCCAGGCCAGCCATCGTGGCCTGGCCGGCCGGACTGCCGCTCTCGGCTGACGGGATCACCGTGACGATCGCCGTGCCGGCCCGCCGGTAGTCGCCGGTAGTCGGCGCGACAGTCGCCCACACGCCGGGCACGTGCCCGGCCGCGGCGCTCACCGCGCTGGCCTTCGGTGCCGTCGTGAGCACCTCGGCAGGTGTCAGCACGCCCGACGGCACGCCGCCGCGAGTCAGCGAGACCAGCGCCGCGTGGGCCGGGCCTGAGGTAGCCTCCGCCGTGCTGCCAGGCAGGCCCAGGTGCAGCGACAGCGCTGGCAGAGTCAGGACGGCCAGCAGGACGGCCCCGCCAATCGCGGCGATCCACCGGTGCCGGTAGACGCCTCGAGCCCAGGCTGAGAACACCCGGCTTGCCGACCGCTCGGTGCGCAGCCGCGGCCAGTCCAGCCGCGGGCCGACGCTGCCGAGGATGGCGGGCAGCAGGGTGACGGCGACCACCACGGAGACCAGGGGAACGAGGACCCCGCCGTAGCCGACGCTGCGCAGCATCGCGACCGGTAGCACGATCATCGAGAGGAGCCCGATGGCGACGGTCAGCCCGGAGAAGACCACGGCACGTCCGGCGTGGCTCATCGCCGCGATCACGGCGGCCTCGTTGTCACGTCCGGCGGCCCGCTCTTCGCGCCAGCGGCTGACGACCAGCAGCGAGTAGTCGATCGCGACGCCCAGTCCGATCAGGGCGATCAGGAACTCCACGATCTGGCTAATACTCGTAATCTCGGTCAGCCCTCCCACCAGCAGGAAAGTTGCCAGCACCGACACGCCGCCGATCAGCAGGGGCAGCAAGGCGAGGAAGCTGGCGAACACGAAGGCAAGAATCACGAGCGCGCCGACGGCGCCGATCATGGCCTCGGCCATGATGCCGGTGCCCTTCTTGGCCGTCGGCGAGCCCGCCGACAGCAGGTCAGTGCCGGTCAAGCCGGTGTGCCAGCCGCGCGGGGCGGCCGCGGAGAGGCTACGCGCGATGGCCGGGGCAGGGTTCGGGCCGCCGAAGCCAGTCTGCGGCGCTGTGTAGATCAGCGCGTACGTCGTGGCCCCGTTCCTGGTAATGAAGGCCTTGCTGCCCGTCGTCGCGTAGTCGGCGATCCGCGCGCCTGGGACCACCGCTCGTACCGACGCGAAGACCTGCCCGGTCGTCGTCGCGATCGCCGGCGTCGCGATCTTGTCGCCGGGCGGGGCGGTAAGCACTGCAACGTAGGGAGTCTGAGAGCCGCCGTTGCCGTAGGTGCGGGCGATCTGGTTGTCGACCCGGAACGCCTGGCCGGGCATCGCGAAGCTGTTGGTCATCCGATGGGTGGTGCCGCTGATCGTCATCACTCCGGCCGCGGCGATGGCGAGCCAGAGCAGGGCCACAACAAGCTTGTGGCGAAGTACGAAGCGGGTCAGGGCGGGCATCGTAGCCTCCGGTTTCCTGATGCCGGCGGGCTGTCCGCCCGGCACTTCACAGCCTTCCGAGCGGCGGCCGGGCCGTCGTCGGCCAGCGGAAGGCAGTTGCGGCTACGCCACCGGGAGCAGGGCAGCGCCGGGTACTCCTCGCGGAGTACGGCCGGGGCCAGCCACAGGAGGATGTCTGCCCGTGGCGCGGGCCTTACGCTGGCCTGGTGAACGGCAGACTGGTGGCTTTGTGGCGGCAGGTGCGGGACTCACCGGCCCGCGACGTCGTTACCGCCGTCCTGCTGACCGCGGTGCTGGGAGCCGGGTCGTACGGCGAGGCGCATCCCACCCAGCCGAGCGACCTGGCGGCCTTCCACGGTCACCACGTCCCGCACACGCCGAACGCGGCGCTCCTGCTGGTCGTGCTGGCCTGCATGGTGCTGGCGCTGAAGCGGCGTTATCCGGTCACGGTCCTCAGCATCTCGACGACGGCCGTGGTCATCTACAGCGCACTGGGCTATGTCAACGGGGCTGTCATGCTTGCCCCCGCGGTGGCATTGTTCACGGTTGCCCAGACTGTGCCCATCCGCCGGGCACTGGCCATCGCGGCCGTGACCCTGGTGGCGCTGATGACTGCCAGCGGCGCCGCCAATCCGTTCGGCACCACCGGTGGCGGCTTCTACCTGATCCCGGCGCTCATCGCGGCGCCTTTGTTCGGCGGGATCGCGGTCAGCAGCAGGCGCGCCTATGTCAGCTCGATCGAGGAACGGGCCCACGAGGAGGCCGAGCGGCGGGTCGACGAAGAGCGGCTGCGGATCGCCAGGGAACTGCACGACATCGTTGCCCACACCATGGCCACGATCAGCGTCCAGGCCGGAGTCGCCGAGCATGTACTGGCAGAGAACCCGGCCGCCGCCGGAGCGGCCCTGCACGCGATCAGGACCGCGAGCAAAGACGGGCTGCGTGAGCTGCGCGCGATCCTCAACGTACTCCGCCAGGCGGACGAGGGCGATCCGTCCCGGCCCGCGCCGGGTCTTGACCAGCTCGAAGTGCTGATCAACGGCGCGTGCCAGGCCGGCCTGCCAACCACGCTGACCCAGACGGGCGTTGCGCGGCCGTTGCCCGCCGCGGTGGACCTGGCGGCCTACCGGATCGTGCAGGAGTCGCTCACCAACGTCATCAAGCATGCCGGGCCGGCCAGCGCTACCGTCAGTCTGAGTTACGACCAGGCGGAGGTCCGGATCGAGATCGCTGATACAGGCCGGGGCTTGCTGCCGGGATTCGGCAGCGGCAGCGGTCACGGTCTGATCGGGATGCGGGAGCGAGCCGCGTCGGTCGGCGGCACGCTGGAGACCGGACCCGGCCGGTCGGGAGGCTATCTGGTGACGGCGCGGCTGCCAGCCGATGGATGGCGGCCCACGGCTGTCACGTCGACGCCTCGTGCGGTGAACGGGCGAGACGGCCGAGAGCGCCGGTGCGGGACCGGGCGGCGGACCTGGCGCAGGTTCCGGCGCGGAGTCCGGCGCCGAAAAGGGAGCCACGTCATGATTCGCGTCCTGCTCGCCGATGATCAGGCCTTGATCCGGGCCGGATTCCGGGTGCTGCTCGACAGCGCGGACGGCATGGAAGTTGTCGGTGAGGCAGTCAATGGCGCGGAAGCCGTGGATATGGCCCTCCAGCAGCGCGCGGACGTCGTGCTGATGGACATCAGGATGCCGGTGCTGAACGGCCTTGACGCGACCCGGCGCATTGCGGCCGACGACGACCTGGCGGGCGTGAAGGTGATCATCCTGACCACGTTCGAGTCTGAGGAGTACGTCTACCAGGCGATCCGCGCCGGAGCCAGCGGGTTCCTGGTGAAGGACTGCGAGCCTGCCGACCTGATCCAGGCCGTGCGCGTCGTTGCCAGGGGAGACGCTCTGCTGGCGCCCAGCGTGACGAGGCGTCTCATCACCGACCTGGCCAGCCGGCCAGAGCGGCCGAAGCCCGACAGGCGGCAGCTGGAGAGCCTGACCGACCGGGAACGCGAGGTCATGAGCCTGGTCGCGGCCGGGCTGTCCAACGATGAGATCGCCACGAAGCTGTTCCTGAGCCCGCTGACGGCCAAGACTCATGTGAGCCGGATCCTGACCAAATTGGGCGCTCGGGACCGGGCGCAGCTGGTGGTACTGGCCTACGAGAGCGGACTGGTGACGCCGGGCGCGAGCACTGTCTAGCACGAGCCGAGTACCTGGCACTGGCTAGCACGAGCCGAGTACCTGTTTGATGCCGGCGACGCGCCGGAGGCGCCCCGCCGCTGGCGCTCGTCAGCGATGCTGGCCTCGTGGGCGTCCCTCACCTTGCCTGCCCGGCTTGACGGCGTGGCCGGTCGACCGGTCTGCAGCATGGCGCGGGCCGCCCGGGCCGCCCGGGGCGCGATCCGCGGGGCGGTCGGCCGCACGGCTGTCGGCGCGGGCTGCCGCCCTGGTCCGCCGCAGTTCAATGACGATGGGGATTCCGGACACAATGACGATCACCGCGATAACGGGCAGCAGGTAGGTGTCGATGCCGGGGATGGTTGAGCCGAGGGCGTAGCCAGCCAGCGTGACTCCCGCCGACCAGATGATTCCGCCAACCGCTTGCCAGATCGTGAAAGTGCGCGCCGGCACCCGCAGCGCGCCGGCCAGCGGGTTGAGCACAGTCCGCACAACCGGGATAAACCGGGCAAGCACGATTGCCCTGCGGTATCCGTACCGCTTGAGAAGCTCCTCGCCGCGCTCAGCGCCTCTATGCAGGACCGGTCGACCGCTGCGCTGCAGCAGCGGGCGGCCGCCGGCGCGGCCTATATAGAAGCCCGTCTGCGCGCCCAGTAGTGCGCCGCCAATGGCGGCCAGAATAACCACCGGAAGCGATAGCTGCGCCCTGTGGCCCGATGAGCTTGTGCACAGCAGCCCGGCGGTGAACAGCAGCGAGTCGCCTGGCAAGAAGAAGCCGATGAGCAGGCCTGTTTCGGCGAACAAGACCAGGAAGACACCGAGTGCACCGAGGCTGGTGAGCAGCGAGCTGGAACTCAGGGGATTGAGCGCAGCAACGTAGGCGCCGTTCTGGGACATTGACCGCCTTTCCTCTGTGGCATCCTGCCGCGGTGCCGGTGCCGGTACCCCCGCGACTACCCGCGGCAGGCAGAAAGGAACGGATTCCGATCCTGAAGTTCGGCCCGTCGCCCGGATGCCGGATTCCCGGCATCTGGCCCCGCAGGCGCCCAGGCTGTGGGGTGGGCCGTCATCGGGTCCGGTGTGAGACCAGGTACGCTGTCAGCGCGTTACCCCTGCTCGCCTAGTGCGTTAGCACCCAGCCCACGGCCGGCCCGGCTGGCTGAAGCACCCGAGCGCAAAGACGCCTCGCGAGCCCTGGAAGGTCGACCATCAAACTGATCCGTATTGCGGCTGGCGGCGTGGTACTTGCCGCCGTGCTGGCAGCGTGCACGACGGCCAGCCAGAGCCACCAGAGTCATCCCGCCGGAGACCCGACGAAGGCGTCCCGCACCGGAGTCGAGCGAGTTACCGGCGGCCCGACCGGCACCTACGTGGTTGCCAAGGGCATCCACAAGATCAAGCATGTGATCATCATCATGCAAGAGAACAGGTCGTTCGATAGCTACTTCGGGACCTATCCCCGCGCTGACGGCATACCCGTGCGGCACGGCGTGCCGACCGTGTGCCTGCCGAACCCGAAGGGCCCGTGTACCCGTCCCTACCATGACACCGCCGATATCAACGGCGGCGGCCCGCACGGCGAGCCCAATGCCATCGCCGACGTGGCCGGCGGGAAGATGAACGGGTTCATCCGGCAGCGCGACGAGGCGGGCAAGACCTGCAATGCGCCCGACGACCCGGCCTGCGGCGGCGTCGGCCCGCCGGATGTGATGGGCTATCACACCGGTGCCGAGATACCGAATTACTGGGCCTACGCCAAGAACTTCACCCTGGACGACCACATGTTCGAGGCGGTGAAGTCCTGGTCATTGCCCGACCACCTGTACATGGTCTCAGCGTGGTCGGCCAAGTGCCGGAACCGCTCGCCCAGCAGTTGTGTCAACGACGTCGTCGGGCCGAACGGGGTCAAACAGTTCGACCGCGCGGTCAAGGACGAGCTGCTTAAAGGGCAGACGTCGATCGACCTGGCCTGGACCGACATCACCTGGCTGCTCTATGCCCACCACGTCAGCTGGGCCTACTACGTGCAGAAGGGAACGCAGCCGGACTGCGGCAATAACTCTGCCGAGACCTGCGCGCCCGTCCGCCAGAGCTCGAGGACGCCGGGCATCTGGAACCCGCTGCCGCTGTTCGGCGACGTCCAGCACGATCATCAGCTGCAGAACATCCAGCCGCTCAGCGGCTACCTCAATGCCGCCAAGGCGGGCACCCTGCCGGCCGTGAGCTGGATCGTTCCCGGCGGCCCGAACAGCGAGCACCCGCCGTCCAGCGTGCATCAGGGTCAGGCCTACGTCACCGCGCTGATCAACGCCGCCATGAAGAGCCCAGACTGGAACTCCACCGCGATCTTCCTGTCCTGGGACGACTGGGGCGGCTTCTATGACCACGTGGTCCCCCCGCAGATCGACATGAACGGGTACGGCCTGCGGGTGCCGGGGATCACGATCTCGCCGTACGCGAGGCAGGGATTCATCGACCACCAGACGCTCAGCAGCGATGCCTACCTGAAGTTCATCGAGGATGACTTCCTCGGCGGCTCCAGGCTGAATCCCAGAACCGACGGTCGGCCCGATCCCCGACCGGACGTCCGGGAGAACGCCCAGCAACTCGGCAACCTGATGCAGGATTTCAACTTCAGCCAGCCACCGCGCCCGCCGGTGCTGCTGCCGACCAACCCGCCGACCGATTCGCCGTCGATACCGAGGTATTTCGCGGGCAGGTCGCCGTGCCGGGGTTGCACGATCGTGCCGCCAGGGTAAGCGCGGCCACACCGCCGGGGCGCACCTGACGGCGTGGTGCACCGGCTGACCGCAGCGGAAGAAGCGGATGGACGGGAACGGCTTACAGATGGACGGGCGGCCAGAGATTGTGCTGAGCCGCGATCGGATCGCCGGCCCACTCTTGCATTGCGGCGAGGTTGTCGTGCGCCGGGTACTTCGCGGCGGCCGGGCCATCAGCGAAGGCATGGAGCATGTTACCGGTAACGCGCTTGGTGAACCTGGCCGTGCGGGCATTCAGCCCGAAGGACCGCAGGTTGCCCATGGAGGCGACCCAGCGCATGGTCCCGGCGTTGAACACCCCGGCGCCGCCGCTGTGGGTGTAGTACGCCGAGTCGGAGTAGCTGTTGACGCCGCGGCAGGTCAGCGGTGAGTGCGAGAGGATCTCGATCGGCCGCTCTATGGCTGAGTCCGGATTGACCCGGTCGTACTCGATGCCGACCAGGCCGGTGAAGCTGGTGCCCTTTGTCACGCCGGTGCCGCTGAACATCCAGGCATCCGGCGTCGCGACGACGTACGCGGCATCGACCGGGTTCGATTCGTACATCGTGCCGATCAGGGAAGACTCCGGATCCTGATGCGGCGGCTCTCGCCAGTCGCTGGTGACCAGCGCATTGTCCTTGCCGTACATCGGGTCCTGCAGGTAACTGGTCTTATAGCAGATGACCATGCGCCCCGGGCCGAGCCGGGTGCTGGCCATCCGGGTGCGCCGGAAACAGCAGTTCGCGCCCAGGAAGGCGAGGTTCGTGCCGGCGTCCCTGGCCGCGGTCACGTGCGCTCGCTCCGGCGGGGACCAGTACTCATCGTGCCCGAGTGAGAACAGCGCGCTGGCCCCGTCCAGCTGCTGCGGGTCGCTGTCGATGTCCATGCTGGTGGCGTAGGCCAGGGGCAGCCCGGACCGCTCGGCCAGCGCGATGAACTTCCGCTCGTGCCACAGGAACATGTACGCCCCGCTGGCGTCATACGGGCGATCCAGGCTGACTGCCAGCGAGCGGTTGCTGTAGTCGGCCGCGCCGGCGGGGCCGTGGTACAGGTCATAGCCGCCCCAGGTGTTGTAGGCCTGCCACGTGGCGACGCAGTTCTTAATGACGATCTTGCCCGCAGTCTGTGCCGACCGCACCGTGACCGGGACGTACCGCTGCGCGCCGGCTTCGGAATCCATTCGCAGCAGGTAGGAGCCTTCCGGCCAGCCGTGAGTCGGGATGGTGAGTGACAGCCCCCAGCGCGCCTCGACCGTCCTGGTGGGCTCGATCAGGGAGGGGGCTCGCTGCCGGTGCCCCCGTACGGTGCCCGACTTCCACACCAGCCGCGCCTCATCTCCGTCGTACCAGCCCATCCGGAAGGCGCTTACCGTAAACGAGCGGGCGGTCGTGGACGCGAACAGGGTGATCGGCTGGCCCGGCAGCACGCTCGCCTGTCCGGCGTATCCCAGCATGGCGTCGGGATCGCCCCGATGGCGGATCCGCCAGTGCGGGTCGCCCGCAAGGGAGTTCTCGCTGACCGTCTGGCGCTGTGGCGCGCGGTGGTGGCGTGGCGCGTCCGAGGCCGATGCTCCCGAACCGGACGTCGCCAGCTTGTCCGCCGCAATCGCGGCGGCCGCCGCGCCCGCGGTGCCAGCAGCCAGGCCGATGAACCGCCGCCGTGATGGCCCAGAGCGCTCGCCTGGCGGGCCCGAGTGGTGCGCCATGCGCCCCAGCATGTCACAGGGCAAGAACGCCTTTGACGCGGTCAGTTGCCTTTACGGTCCGGTGCGCGCGGTCTGGCCGGCCTGCGGCAGCACCTGGTCGTTCGGGCGGGGCCTCGTGCGCACCCCGGACGCGATGCCGCGGGCGAGCGCGGACCGCAGCGGCGCGCCGGTCGCTCGACTTCAGGTAGGTCCGGGCCCAGCGCCGGACGGTCGCGCCCCCGTACAGGACGCGCTCGGGCGGCCCGAGTGAGTTCGTCCGGAGGGTCCAGATCTTGTTCCGGACCTCGTAGAAGAAGCGCTCTCCCGGGTCGACGTCGGTGGCCCCGAAGGTCTTCGTCTTGTGCACGGCGACGCTAGCCGGGCAGAGCAGGCCCGTGTTGCCGCGCAGCAGCCGGGTGGTGAACTCGAAGTCGTCGTTCCAGAGGAAGTAGTCTGCCCGCGGCAGTCCGCGTTGGCGGCATACGGCGGCATCCACGAGGACCGACACGAACGAAGCCGACCGGATCGGCAATGCAGCCCGCAGGCGGCTGCCGCGTCTCGCTCGGCTTTGCTGGCGAAGGGCTTGGCCCGCGGGGTGTTCATCGGGTGCGCCCGGCCATCGGTCCAGATCACCCGGCTGGCGACCAGCGCCGGCGGCCGGCCGGGCTGACTGCGGCATGCCTCGAGCAGCGCCAGCAGCGCGCCGGGCTCCGGCACCGTGTCGTCGTCCATGACCCAGATCAGGTCGGCTCCGTCGGCGAGGGCAAGGGCCATGCCGTAGGCGAACCCGCCGGCGCCGCCGTAGTTGGCGCCTAGCTCGGCTACCTGAACGGCCGGGATAGCGGGCGCGTACTGCCGCAGCACTGCCATCAGTCGAGGCGTTGTCGACGACGATCACTGCGTCTGGCGGCGCGGCTCTGCGACTGCACCGCTGCCAGCGACTCGAGCAGCAGGTCGCGCCGGTTGTAGGTGACCAGGACGGCGACAACCCTGGGCTGGCCGGGCGCTTCCCCGCTCGCAGCCTGGTCCACGCTAGGGATGCTTCCGTGCTCTGGACCGCTCCAGGGCTCGCCAGGCCAGGATGCGCAAGCGGCGCACGGAGGAATGGCGGCTGCTCAGCTCGCGCACAGTCCGCTTGAGCCGGTCGGAGGAAGCGACCGTGGACTCGACCCGCTCGGCCAGGCCGCCCAGACGCCCCTGCGGCTTCACCGCGGGCTGTGCCTTCCGGTACTGGTTCACCACCAGCGCCGCCGCAGCCTGCACTGCGGCGTCAAGCACCTGCTCGGCGGGCTGGTCAGCGGGGCTGGGTCCGGGCCGGCGTGCAGGCTGCGGCACAAGATCGTCCAGGCTCCCGATGAGATCGTAGCCAGAGTCCCGCAGGCCGGCTGATGAGTATGTCGGCGTGCTCCTTGGCCCAGCCGTTCCGGTCCTCGGGCAGCACCAGCCGCCCGGTCACCGGCCGCGTGGCCAGGGTCTGGTGCGCGAGGGCCTCCTTGACGTTCCACATGTAGAACCAGTCGGGCACCTCCCTGGGCAGCTCGGCGTTCAGCCGCCGCAGGAACTCGATCTCGGGCAGGCCGAGCGAGGTGTTCGCCCTGGCCCGGCTGATGTCGACGCTGTCTGGGTCGATGTCGAGCAGGGACGCGAAGCGCTGCCAGAGCAGCCCGGCG
This sequence comes from uncultured Actinomycetota bacterium, assembly GCA_963804435.1. Classification (GTDB taxonomy): domain Bacteria; phylum Actinomycetota; class Actinomycetes; order Streptosporangiales; family Streptosporangiaceae; genus JAJYUU01. Next base: position 321,855 of record CAWDQI010000001.1, read on the forward strand.
TCCGAACCGCGCGGCGCAGCGGTGATCACGTGCACCCGCTCGGCGGGTACGAAGCGCAGACCAGACACCGAGGATCGCGAGCGAGTCATGCACCCGCCAGAACCACCATTCGCGCCGGTCCGGCTGACGGAGCCTCGCGGTCGATGACGTCGGAGAGCCAGTCTTCCCAGCCCCGGTCATTGCGGTGCTTCACGGTCTCCTGCCACTCGGCCGGCAGCAGGGTGGCTATGTCACGTACCGTCAGGACGATGTGAACCTCGGCTGGCTGCAGCGACCGCACGGCCTGCTCGGCCTGCTGCGCGTCCGCTGCCGAGAACAGCTCGTGCGAGATGACCGCCACCCGGCGCGCCTGCCTGGCCTGGCTGGCAAGGATCTCCCACTCGCCGGTCCAGGAGCCGGCCGGGTCACTAGGCAGCTTCTGGATGCCGCGCAGGTCCTGGCTGGCACGGAAGTGATCCTGCGGATGGTGGCCCGGCAGCACGACGCCCTGGGCGGCAAGCGCGTCCCGGTTGCGCCACATCACCTGCTGCAGGAACGTCGTGCCGGTCTTTGGCTCGCCAATATGCAGGATGACCTTAGGCCGCTGCCGGGCGACGGTCGCGGCGATTCCAGCCGTGCCCGGCGCAGCTGCCTCTGCGGGTTGGGCATTACGGGGGTGCACGTGGGGCGGAGCCCCCCGTAGGTCGGGCGATTCCTGCTCTGTGATGGCGTCGGCCATCCGGCCACCTCGCGGATTCGGTCAGTGTGCGGTCGCGGCGAGCCTCGCCGGCCGCGCGTTCGGCAGACTCCCTGGAGAGTAACCAGGGCGCTGTGGCGCGGGAGCCGTCCTGGGCAAATTAGCCAGATCGCCGGGCCTTGTCCGCGCCGTCCCGTCCAGCGGTACGTGTAGAATATCAGCCTCAATGACGTCGGCCCGGGCTCTAGCGCCGCTGGTAGGCGGCTTGCCGCAGGCCGTCAAGCCGAGCCCCGCAGGTATGCCCTCTTGGAGGATGCCCCAGTTGCACGAGCCCTTCTCGCTGCTGGTCTCGGTCTATGACGGCGACAATCCGGACTACCTCAGGCGGGCCCTGCGCAGCGCGGTCGATGACCAGACTGTGCGCCCGGACCAGGTCGTGATCGTGCGTGACGGGCCGGTCCGCGACGAGCTGGCGCGGTGCCTGGACGACTTCAGGGCGAGCAGCCCGGTGCCGGTGACGTTCGTGCCGATCGAGCACAACGGCGGCCTGGGACCGGCCCTGGACCGCGGACTGGCCGCCAGCTGGTTCGACGTGGTCGCCCGGATGGACGCCGACGACGTCGCCATGCCGCACCGCTTCGAGGTGCAGCTGCCCGCTGATCGAGGACGCCGACATCGTCGGATCCGGGCTGCTCGAGTTCGTCGCCGATACCGATGACGTCGTCGGGCAGCGGGTGCCGCCGGTAGGGGCGAGCGAGATCGCGCGGTTCGCGCGGGTGCACGACCCGTTCAACCACCCCACGGTGGTGTATCGGCGGCAGCGCGGTGCTGGCCGCCGGCGGTTACGGTGACCTTCCGCTCATGGAGGACTACGCGCTGTTCGCGCGGATGCTGCAGAACGGGGCCAGGGTGGTCAACGTAGCCGAGCCGCTGGTCTTCTACCGAGTCGGCGCGACCGCATTCAAGCGGCGTGGCGGCATGGCCCTGCTGCGCTCGGAGGTCCGGCTGCAGCGCGAGTTCTGGCGGACCGGGTTCACCACGCCGGCCGAGTTCGCGCGCAACGTGCTCGTTCGCGGCGGGTACCGGCTGATTCCGTGGTGGCTGCGCCGAGCGGTGTACCGCCCGCTGCTGACCGTCTTTAGCAACCGCCCGGGCCAGCCGGGCGAGCCCGCCCGCCCCGAGCCGCCGGATTGCGAGTACGCGGTTGATTGGCAGTATCCCGACATGTCCGCGGCGGACCTCTCGCGGCAGCCAGCCTGGCCTATCGCACCGGCACCGCACCAGCCAGCGCGGCCGGTGAACCAGTGAACGTTGACCTCGTCGTCGTCGGGTCGGGCTTCTTCGGGCTGACCGTGGCCGAGCGCTGCGCCGCTGACCTGGGCCTGCGCGTGCTCGTCATCGACCGCCGCGACCACATCGGCGGTAACGCCTACAGCGAGGCCGAAGCCCGAGACCGGGATCGAGGTACATCGGTACGGCGCGCACTTGTTCCATACCTCGAACGCGCGCGTCTGGGAGTACGCCAACCGCTTCACGGCGTTCACTGGTTACCAGCACCGGGTGTTCTCGATCTACAAGGGCCGGGTCTACCCGATGCCGATCAACCTCGGCACGATCTGCGAGTACTTCGGCACGTACATGTCCCCGGACGAGGCGCGGGCGCTGATCGCCGAGCAGGCGGCAGAGGTCGCGCCCGGCACCGCGACCAACCTCGAGCAGAAGGCCGTGTCACTGATCGGCCGCCCGCTCTACGAGGCGTTCATCCGGGGCTATACCTACAAGCAGTGGCAGACCGACCCGGTCGACCTGCCCGCGGAGATCATCGCGCGGCTGCCGGTGCGCTACAACTTCGACAACCGCTACTTCAGCGACACCTTCGAGGGCCTGCCGGTTGACGGCTACACGGCCTGGCTTGAGCGGATGGCCGACCATCCGAACATCGAGGTGCGGCTGCACACCGACTTCGCTGACCTGCGCTCCGAGCCTGGCCGGGCAGGTGCCGCTGGTGTACACCGGGCCGCTCGACGCGTACTTCGACTTCGCCGCGGGCGACCTGGGCTGGCGTACGCTCGATTTCGAGCAAGAGGTGCTGTCAACCGGGGACTTCCAGGGCACGTCCGTGATGAACTATGCCGACGAGGATGTGCCGTACACCCGGATTCACGAATTCCGGCATTTCTACCCCGAGCGCGACTGGTACCCGGAGGACAAGACGGTGATCATGCGTGAGTACTCGCGGTTCGCCGGCCGCGGCGATGAGCCGTACTACCCGATCAACACGGCGGAGGACCGGGCCCGGCTGCTGACCTACCGCGAACTGGCCGACGCCGAGCGGGGCGTCCTGTTCGGCGGCCGCCTCGGGCACCTACCAGTACCTTGACATGCACATGGCGATAGGAGCCGCGCTGAGCATGTACGACAACCGGCTGCGGCCGTTCTTCGCCGACGGGGAGCCGCTGAACCGGCCAGGGGACGGCCAGTGACCGCGGGCGGCCGAGCTTCGCGTTCTGCAGCGCGTCATCTTCCCCGGCGAGGACCTTGACGTCGTCCCGCTGTACGTCGAGACCGACATGGAACGCGGCGCTGCCGAGCTGGCCGCTGAGCTGGCGAACGAGGCACTGACCGGGAGGCAAGGGCCCCAAGGTCAGCGTGCCCGTTGCCAACGCCGCAGTCGGTGAGACCCAGTCAAGCATCCGGTTCGGCGCCGATGTCCCTGCCTACCTGACCGAGGACGCCGGGCCGCGGCGCAGCGCGGTGATCACCGAGGGCCGCCGGGTCTCCTTCGCCACCTACTTCAACGCCTTCCCGGCCAGCTACTGGCGCCGGTGGACTACGGTCGAGTCGGTGACGCTCCGCATCCGGCTAGCGGGCGAATCGAAGATCGTCCTGTACCGGTCCACCGCCAAGGGCTTCAGCCATCCGGTCGAGACGATCAGCGTCGACGCGGACGTCCCAGAGACGATCCAGCGCACGCTGCCGCTCGCCCCGTTCATCGACGGCGGCTGGTACTGGTTCGACATCATCGCCGGCCCGCGCGGCACCACGCTGATCGAGGCGGACTGGCTCGGGCTGGCCAAGTCCGCGCCGAGCAGGCCGCGTCAGCCTCGGCATCACCACGCTTCAACCAGCCCGATTACATGCTCGACAAGCTGCGCATCCTCGGCGACGCCAGCGAGATCCATGACCTGATCGACCGCGTCTACGTGGTCGACCAGGGCACGGAGCCGCGTGACCGATCAACCTGGTTTCGCTGACGCGGCCAAGAAGCTCGGTGACCGGCTGCAGGTCATCAGCAGGGCAACATCGGCGGGTCCGGCGGATTCGCGCGGGCCATGGACGAGACGGTGCGGGCCGGCCGGGCTGACTACGTGCTGCTCAGCGACGACGATGTCAAGCTCGAGCCCGAGGGCATCCTGCGGGCGGTCACGTTCGCCGATCTTGCCCGCAAGCCGACGATCGTCGGCGGCCACATGTTCAGCCTGCACGACCGGTCGCTGCTGCACGCGTATCGCCGAGGCCGTCGAACCGCACAAGTGGTGGTGGGGTCCCGCGCCGAACACCAAGGCGCGGCACGACTTCGGGCGGCGGAACCTGCGGAACACCCCGTGGCTGCACCGCCGCGCCGACTCCGACTACAACGGCTGGTGGAGTGCCTGATCCCGACTGCGCTCATCGAGGAGATCGGCCTCTCGCTGCCGGTCGTTCATCAAGTGGGACGACGCCGAATACGGCGTCCGGGCCCGCAACCGGGGCTATCCGACGGTGTCGCTGCCCGGCGTCGGCTCGCTGGCAGGTGCCCTGGGATGACAAGGATGACGCCAGGGACTGGCAGGCCTATTACCACCTGCGCAACCGGATCGTGTCCGCCCTGCTGCACTCGCCGGCGCCCAAGGGCGGCGCCGCTCATCTCGGAGAGCCTGGAGCGGCAGCTGCAGACCCTGCTGTCCATGCAGTACTCGACGGCTGCGCGTGCGGCTGCTGGCAATCGAGGACGTGCTGGCCGGGCCGGACCACATGCACCGGGAGATCGGGACGAAGCTGCGCGCAGCTCCGGGAACTCCGGGCTCGGTACCCCGACGCAGCGAGCGCCGCGGACTTCGACGCGTTCCCGCCGCCCGGCGCAAGGCACCGGAGGCGGTGAAGAGTTCCACCACGCCGACCAACAAGTTCAACCTGATGACCAAGGCCGCGTCGGGCACAATGCGGCAGTTCCGGCGACCCCGTGACGGGGCCATGAAACGGCCGCAGATGGCGCTGCCGTACCAGGACGCGGGCTGGTGGGTGCTGGCCAAGCTGGATAGCGCCCTGGTGTCGAACGCCGAGGGCACCAGCGCCTCCTGGTACAAACGCGACCCGCGGCTGTTCCGCTCAATCGGGCGGCGCAGCGTCATGCTGCACCGGCGGCTGCGCCGGCAGTGGCCCGGCCTGGCGGCGCAATACCGGGCCGCGGCGCCTGACTTCAACTCGCCGCGCCGCTGGCGGGAGACCTTCGCGGCATCTGTGGGCAAGCCGCCGGACCGGTCATGAGCTCCGCGCCGGCGGACCACCGGGATGCGGGCCAGCGAGAAGCGGGGCAGCCGGATGCGGGCCAGGGCGATGCGGGCCAGGGGGACACTGACTCCGCGCGCCCGGCCGATGGCCAGGAGCCGCAGCGCGCCACTGCGGCGCTGCCGTCCGGCCCCGGCTGGACGGCGGCCATGGCCAGATTCACGCCGGTCATCGGGTCGGCAGCAGCGATGGCGGTCGCTGGAATCTGGGGTATCACCCGCGACTCAGCGATGGGCAACGACGAGGTCGCGACCCACTGGGCCGCGCTGCTGAGCTTGCGGGAGCTCGCGCACCTGCTCCGGCACGTCGATGCCGTGCACGGCCTGTACTACTTCCTCATGCACGGCTGGGCAGCGATCGGCAGCAGCCCCACAGCGATGCGCGTTCCCTCGGTAATCAGCATGACCATAGGCGCCGTGCTCATGGCCATCATCGGCCGTCGGCTCACCGGGTCGGGCTGGGCCGGGTTGTTCGCGGGCCTGATCATGGCGCTGACGCCTAGCATCAGCTACTACGCCCAGACCGCGCGCTCGTATGCGCTGGTGTTCGCGTGCGTCCTGGCCGCGACCCTGGCGCTGCTGTACGCGATGGCGGCGGAGGCGGCCGGACAGCGGGCCACGCGCCAGTGGGTGCTGTACGCCGTGCTGATGGCGCTGGGCGGCTACCTGAACGAGATGGCGCTGCTCGTGCTGGCCGCGCACGGCTGCACCGTACTGCTGGCCCGGTACGGGCGCCGGACGATCCAGCACTGGGCGGTGGCTGGCGCGGCTGGTGCGGCGGCCGTCCTGCCGCTGCTGGCGCTCAGCATCGTGCAGCACTCGGCGGTGTCCTGGATCGGGCGACCTGGCCTGGCGTCGCTGCGGACGCTGTTCCACGACTACTTCGGCGTGACCACGGCGGTCGGCGTGCTACTGCTGCTCTGCGCGGTTGTGGCGCTGCTGCCCGAGCGCGGGAATGCGGCACCCTGGTGGCGCAGCGGCGGGATTTCGCTGGCGTCGGTGGCCGCGCCGCTACTGGTGCTGCCAGCAGGGCTGCTGCTGCTGGAATCGACGGTCGGGAAGTCACTGTACGTAGACCGTTACGTGCTGTACGGCGAGGCCGGGGCCGCGCTGCTGGCCGGGGCGGGCGTCTACCGGATCGGGCAGTTGGTCGCCGAAAGGGCCGGGTCAGCCGGCGCGGTCGGCTGGCGGCCGGGGCGGGCGCTGATCTGGCTGCCAGGCGTCGTCGTGTGCGTGCTCGCACTGGTGCTCCAGCTCGGACCGCAGCGGGTCATCCGCACCCCGCAGAGCCGCGCGTACGACTTCGGCGGACCGTCGAATTACGTAGGGGCGCATGCTCAGCGAGGCGACGGCGTGCTGTACTTCGGCACGTTGTTCCGCAAGGCGCAGCTTGGCTACCCGGCTGATTTCCGGAAGGTCACCGATTTCGGGGTGGCGCTGACGCCGCTGCAGGCCGGCACGTTCCGCGGCACCGACAAGCCGTTCGCCGTCACCGGGCCGCTCATGCTGCGGTACCAGCGGATCTGGGTCGTCGGCAGCCGCCCGTCGGCGCACCTGCCCGCCGGGCTGCTCCGGCAGGAGAGTCAGCTTCTGGAGCACCGCTACTCCCTGGTAGCCATCCGGCGCTTCCGCGGCATTATGGTCACGCTCTGGCTCCGCCGCTGACCTGATCTTGTCCACCGCGCTGATCGGTCGTCCGTTGATCAGTGGTCAGCGGTACCCGGCCAGCCGCGAGCGAATGCCCTGCGCCCGGCTGGCCGCACGTTTTGACTGGGCGTGTCCTCAGCGGGAGGGTCGTGTTGTGCTCATTGCCTTCGATATGTTCGGCACGCTGGCTGACACCGCCAGCGTGACCAGCGAGCTCGCGCCGGCCTGTGGCGACGGGGCCGCGCAGGTCGCGCGCAGATGGCGGGACCGACAGCTGGAGTACATGTTCCGCGTTACCGCGATGGGGCAGTTCCCTACGTTCGCCGATCTCACCAGCTGGGGCCTTGCCCGCGCCCTAGCCGACGCCGGGATCGCGCTGGGCGCCGCGGAGCAGGACGAGCTGGCCGGCGCCTACCGGCGGCTGCAGCCGTTCGACGACGCGCGCCCGGCCCTGGCGACGCTGCGAGACCGCGGGCACGAGATCGTCGTTTTCAGCGTCGGGCCTCGGGCGTGGCTTGAGGAGCTTACGGCTAGCTATCGCGAGTTCGTCGACGGCTTTGTGAGCGCCGAGGATGCCGGCGTGTACAAACCGCATCCCGGCATCTACCAATACCTGCTCGCGAGCACAGACACCGAGCCCGCAGCGGCGGTAGTCGTGTCCTCCAACAGCTTTGACATCGCCGGCGCTGGCGCTGTCGGGATCCGCACGGCATGGTGCCGGCGGCAGCAAGCCGCGCTCCTTGATCCTTGGGGCGCGCGGCCGGACTATGTCATCGCGGGGCTGGCCGAGCTAGCGGACGCGCTGCCCGGTCCGGCCTGATGTGCTGGGCCATCAGGGCGACGGCGCCGTTAGACACGGTTAGTCAGCCGGCGGCGAGAACGGTGAAGAAGTCCCTGGTCCAGCCGAGGATGTACTGGTTGGCGGGGCGGTTCTGGCCGGAAATGGCCGCGCGCAGACGGCCCCCCGGAGCGCGGGCAACGTCGAGCTGCACCCATTCGGGATTGATGTCGAGCTCCATGGCCGTGCGCGCCCCGGCGTGTATGAGCGCGGCCGCCAGGTCCGTCGGGCTGGTCGACATGCTTCCGGCGTAGATGAGCTGGCCCGCCGCATTCTCGCCGAGTGCGCTGCGGGCCACGTACTCGCCACCTCCCAGAGTTGCGCCCCAGATAGCCCAGTCCGCGGCGGCCGGGGTCGGGTGCCCGTGCCTGACCAGCAGCGTCAGGTTCTGCCTGACGCTGAACACTGGCTCATGCGGGCGCGGCAGGCCCTGGTCCCACGCGCCGATCCGGGCGGCGCCCGACTTGTCGATGACGACGCTCGCCAGTCCGGGCCGGAGCGAGCTGATCACGTGCCGTTCCTGCTCGTAGCCGCCTGCGCCGGCGCTCAGCAGAAATCCGCCGTTGAAGGCGGCGAGGAGCCGCCGGCGCTCGCTGGGGCGGATGATCGGTCCGGCCCGGACGACCGACAGGGCGGCGGATCCGGGGTCAGCGCTCCCGCTGTGCAGCCGGTAGATCACCGGACCGTGGAATACCGCCAGGGTCACGAAAGTCCCGTCTGCGGCCCGGAATCGCGAGATGACTACGCGCGGCTTCGGCCGCGGCTTGGCGACGGACGCTTGCGGGCTGGGCGTGGCTCGGTTGGTACCCGTAGTCGAGGCCGCCGGACTGTTCTCGCCGGGCGGCGCGGCCGGCGCGGCCGACCCGCAAGCCGCGACCGTCAGCGCCGCGGCGATTCCGATGGCCGGGTAGGCACGCCGCAGCCGGTGGTTGCCGGTTCGAGCGCGCGCAATGCGCGGCATCGCGTCATCCTCCTGATTTCGCCGTCTCGCAGTCGCCACTGCTGGCCTGTCTCGGGCGCGTTCGATCTCAGGCTGCCTGCCAGCCTGTTCAGACGTGCCATGAATCCCGTTCAGATCCGGCTCAGGGTGCGAGAATCGGGGTCATTCGCCGATTTCGTAGATCATCTTGTCGAGGCGCGCCCAGTCCTCCCATTGAATGGGGGCGCCGGTCAGGCTTGACGAAATGGTGATCTCGATCCGGTCAGGATCGACGCCCACTATCGCCTCCCAGGTTTCGGTTTTCCTGCGTCCCATGAACGCGTTACGCCCTGTCAGTCTCTGCTCGATCACATCGAGCTCTGCGGGCGAACCTGCCTCCAGTCCGAGCAGCCGCGGCCCGATGCTGCCCCGTCCCATGTGGACGGGATTGGCGCCCGGTACCTCGCGCAGCAAGAGCACCTGCCGCCGTGTCGTCCCGTCGATCAGCAGCGCGGCAACGCGGTCGCCGCTCGCTATCGGGTGCAGGTCGAGCACATCCCGGTAGAACTCGATCGACCGGCCCAGATTCCGCACGTTTAGCAGCGAGGCCTGAAGGCTCAGGTGCATCTACTGCTCCTCCTGTTCCGGACTCGGGCAATTCCCTGCGCCGAGGACTGTACCCCTCTCAGGACACGCCTTCTCCGGCCACGCCTTCCCAGGACTGGCCGAGGTCAGGCAGTACGGCCAGGTCGAGCCGCTTCAGCCGATCAGGATCCGCGATCACCTCGATGGCGGTAATCCGGCCGGCCCTGATGCCGAGGGCAAGCACGGCCTGCAGTCGGCCGCCGGGTGCGGACACAATGCCAACGGCCCCGTTCACCAGGACCAGATCGGAATCCCCGGCGAGGACGGCCGCCGCGACGGCGCCTCTGCCGACGGATTGTGCCCCACGGAGCACTGTGGGCCGACCGGACGGGACCGCGGCGGCGTCGGCCCTGAGTGTCACATCGGCATCGAGCACCGCGACCAGAGCCGAGAAATCGCCGGCCCGGGATGCGGCGAGGAACGCGGCCGCAGCTTCCCGCTGCCGGGCCAGGTCGGCTGCCAGGGCCCGGCTCGGAGTGATTCGCACGCGGCGTCGGGCCCGGCTGGCATGCTGCCGGGTTGCGTCGGCCGACCGCCCGAGCACGGCCGCCACCTCGGTGAACGGCATTGCGAACATGTCGTGCAGCACGAAGGCCAGCCGCTCGGTCGGAGTCAGCGTGTCTAGCACGACCAGCAGAGCCAGGCCAACCGAGTCAGCCAGAACCGCCTCGGACTCGGGATCGGCAACCGCGGCACTGCGACCGGCCCCGGCGGCCGGTGATGCTGCTGCGCTGTCCGCGGCCGCTGGCCAGGAGTCACCTACCGGTTCCTCCTGGCGGTGCTCGCGGGACCTGAGCATGTTGAGCGACACCCGGGAAACGACGGTGGTCAGCCAGCCGCCGAGATTCTGCACCGAGCTGGCATCGGCACCCGCCAGCCGGAGCCACGTCTCCTGCACGGCATCGTCGGCGTCAGCAATCGACCCGAGCAGCCGGTAGGCCACCGCGCGCAGGTGCGGACGGTGTTCCTCGAATGCGGCGGCCAGCCAGTCACTGTCGATCATTGGTCACATTTTCGCTCATCGCAGCCGGTCCTTTAGGGCCGGCCGCACCACCGCTGACTGTGATGGGCGGAACTGGCCTGCGCGCTCGGAAAGGACTGCAGGTCACAGGCAGCCGGACCCGGCGCCTGGTACCGGGGATCTGGTGACAGATGCTGACGACGACTGAGCAGGTGCCGGCTCGTGCCGGGGCCTGCTGCGGGCCTGGCCTCAGGTCGGGATCGGGGTCAGCGCGGATTGCATGGTCAGATCGAGCTCGTGGTCAAGGGCGACGGCGGCGATGATCAGAGCCAGGTGGGTAAAGGCTTGCGGGAAGTTCCCGAGCTGCTCGCCCGTGAGCCCGATTTCCTCGGAGAACAGGCCGAGGTGGTTGGCGTAAGTGAGCATCTTCTCGAACACTAGCTGAGCGTCATCGAGCCGCCCCGACCGCGTTAGCGCATCCACGTAGAAGAACGTGCAGAGCGAGAAGGTGCCCTCAGCGCCGCGCAGCCCGTCCGGCGAGGCCGACGGGTCGTACCGGTAGACCAGGCTGTCAGATACCAGCGTCCTGTCCATGGCCGCCATCGTTGCCTGCCACTTCTCGTCACCGGGAATGATCAGGCCCACAGTTGGCATGCGCAGCATCGACGCATCCAGCACGTCGCTGCCCTCGTACTGCGTGAAGGCCTTGACCTTGGGATTCCAGCCCTTGGTCATGACGGTCTCGTAGAGCCGGTCCCGCGCCGCGGTCCAGCGCATCAAGTCAGCGGGGCGAGCTACGCTGGTTGCCATCCGGATAGCGCGATCGAACGCTACCCAGCACATGAGCCGTCCGAATAGGAACGGCTTACGGCCACCGCGGGTCTCCCAGATGCCCTCATCTGGCTGGTCCCAGTTCTCTGATAGCCAGTCCAGCATCTTGCTGAGGTCCCGCCAGCCACGGTCGGGGATGGCTGGCCGGTGCTGCTCGAAGTGCCACAGCGAGTCGAGCGCTTCGCCGTAAATGTCTAGCTGCAACTGGTCGGCGGCAGCGTTGCCGATGCGCACCGGCCGGGACTTCTTGTAGCCCTCGAAGTGATCGAGGGTTTCTTCCGACAGGTCGGAGCTGCCGTCGATGCGGTACATGATCGCCAGCGGCGGGCCTTCCTTCCCGGCCCGCTCTTCTATCCGGCCCCGCATCCAGAGGCCTAGCGCCTGCGCCTCGTCCCGGAAGCCCAGGCCTACCAGGGCGAACACCGAGAAAGAGGCATCGCGAACCCAGGTGTAGCGGTAGTCCCAGTTGCGCTCTCCGCCGACCTGCTCGGGCAGCCCGGCAGTGGGCGCGGCGACCAGTCCGCCGCTGGGCGCGTACTGCATGAGCTTGAGCGTGATCGCCGACCGCTCGACGGCCTCCCGCCACCGGCCGCGGTAGGTGCCGGCCGCCAGCCAGCGCCGCCAGTAGCCGATGGTTTCGCTGAACCAGGTCTTTAGCTGGCGCTCGGTGAGCTTCGATGGGCGGGCCGACTTGCCAGACTCGAGCACGATCGCGCCAGTTTCCCCGGCCTTAATGGTGAACCGGGCCGTGACGTCGCCTTTGTCCACCTCGACCGGCCACGTGCTGGACAGAGCCAACGCCGGCGGACCCCCCTGGAAGACAACGCCCGTGTCCGTCACCTGCGTCTTGTGGCCGGCGCGGCCGTAGTCGAAGCGCGGTTCGATGCGCGCGGTTAGCTTCACTGTCCCGCGGATGCCCTTGACCAGTCGGACCAGCCGGTGCCGGTCCGTAGCCACGGTCGGGTTGTGGATGGGCATAAAGTCGACGACCTCCGCGACGCCGGCCTTGGACAGGAACCTGGTCACCAGCACCGCCGTGTTGGGCAGATACATCTGGCTGGTCACGTGCTTGTTGCCGGACGGCGAGAGGGAGAACCGGCCGCCGCCGCGCCGGTCGAGCAGGCAAGCGAACACGCTGGGCGAGTCGAACCTCGGCAGGCACAGCCAGTCAATGGTGCCGTCAGTGGCCACCAGCGCGGCCGTCTGCAGATCGCCGATCAGTCCGTGATCCTCTATCGCCGGGAAGTCCATCGGTGCCCTCTCAAGCCCTAAGGTGGCCGAGCTCGACCAGCACGCAGGCCTCCATCGTTCCGCCGCGACGCGCCGTTCACGTCACCCTGGCAGGGTGATCGCCGGCGCGACCACCCGCTGCGGGTGGCGCGCATCGCTGCCGAAAGAGCGAACCTCTGTGGTGAGGCTCATTGACCGCGGGCCGCTACCTGCAGAGGAAGGCTTGATGATGACTGCACCAACCCAAGCCAGCGTCGACGACGCCACCCTGGCCGCCCTGACCGGCCTCTCCCAGGGCGACATAGAAGTGCTGGGCGAGGCCCTTGAGCTGCGCGAGGCCTCGCAGGAACAAAGCGGACTAGATGCGCGGAGCTTTGCCCTGGTGAAGGTGGCCAGCCTGATCGCCATGGACGCACCGCCTGCTTCCTACCTGTGGCAGGTGGGCAATGCACTCGCCGCGGGAGTGCGGCCGCAGGAAATCCTCGGCGTGCTGCGCGCGGTCGCCCCGCAGGTGGGCGGACCGAAGGTGATCGCGGCCGCGCCAGAGATCATGGTGGCCCTCGGGCTAAGCGTGCCCGACCAGGCATGAAGCACGGTAGCCCAGGCGGGCCCAGAAGGGGGAGGAAGGCATGATGCGACGACGCCCGCTGCTGCGAGCCGCGGCAGTAGGAGGCAGTGCGTACGTGATGGGGAAGCGGTCCGCCGAGCGGTCTGCCATGGCCCAGGGACAGGACCAGCGGATCAGCCAGCTGGAGGAGCAGCAGGCCGAGACCCAGCCTCAGATGTCGCCGGATGCGGCGCAAGGGTCGATGCTGGACCAGCTAGGCCGGCTCACCGCCATGCATGACAAGGGCGCGCTGACCGACGACGAGTTCGGCCGGGCAAAGGCGAAGCTGCTCAGCTGACAGCCCCAGGCAAGGGGCAGGCGGTGTCTGGCACCGGGAGCCAGACGCCGCCGGGCAGCGATCCGAGCATGCCGAGGACGACGAAACAGAGCGCTGGACAGCAGCACGTCCCGGTGGCAGGCGTGCGCCTCCCCATTTAGGAGGAACGCGCCCGTCTTGGCGGGCAGGGCGTTGGGCAGCGGCGACGCGCCGTCGGCTACTTTGGCGTGATGAGCGACAAGCCATCAGGCGTTTCCGGGCTCCGGCGGGACCTTGATGACGTGGACGCCGGAATCGTGCGCCTCATCGCGCAGCGGCGCGAGATCATCACCGCGCTGGCGGAGATCAAGGCAGCAGGCACGGGCAGCATCCAGGATGCTGACCGCGAGCAAGAGGTACTCGACGCGGTGGCCTCGATGGCCGCGGGCCTCGGTGTCTCGGCCAGCTTGGTACGCCGGATCTTCCGGGAGCTGATCAGTGATTCGGTGGCACAGCAGGCGAGGCAGCTCAACGGAGATGCCGCCGGGCGCCGGGTCCGGGTCGCCTACCAGGGCGTTGCGCACTCGTTCAGCGACGCGGCCACCCAGAAGTACCTGAGCGGCCGCGGGCTGGACGGCGACCTGGAGGGTTATCCGGGTTTCCGCGATGCGGCGGCCGCGCTGCTTGACGGCCGCGCTGACCTAGCGGTGCTGCCAATCGAGAACACCACCGCCGGCAGCATCAACGAGGTGTATGCGTTGCTGCGTGAGCAGGAGCTGTTCATCGTCGGCGAGGAGACCTGGAAAGTTGATCATTGCCTGGCCGCGGTCGCGGATGTGCCGCTGTCCGCGCTGACCAGGGTTCTGTCACATCCGCAGGGTCACGAGCAGTGCGCGAGGTTCCTGCAGTCGCTGCCGAATGCGGTCCCGGTGCCTTACTTCGACACCGCTGGCGCGATGCGCGCAGTCGCCCGGGAACAGGATCCCACCGCGGCGGCGATCGGCTCGCCGGAGGCCGCGGCCGCGAGCGGGCTGGTTATCCTGCGCCGCAACATCGCTGATAGCGACGACAACTACACCAGGTTCGTTGTGCTGGCCCGCGATCCGGCGGCGGTAGACGTTCGCATCCCGTGCAAGACGAGCCTGATCCTGGTCACCCGGCACGAGGAAGGCGCGCTGCTGCGCTGCCTGGAGGTGCTGTCGGGCAGCGGCCACTCGATGACCAAGCTGGAGTCCCGGCCGCGCCCCGGCCTGCCCTGGGAGTACATGTTCTTCGTCGACTTCGAGGGCAACTCGGCCGATCCTCGGACCGCGGCAGCGCTTGACGAGCTGCGCGCCGCAGCCCTGTACGTCAAGGTGCTGGGCAGCTATCCCGCGAAGGCCTTGCGCGAGCCCGCGAGGACCGGAGCCCTCCCGGCCGCGGAGCCGGCTGGCGCACCGGCCGAGATGCTGGAGGCTGTCGCTGCCGTCCGGCCGTCGGCCGCCCGCCGGTCACGGCACTACAAGCTGGTGGATCGGGCGGCCAGGCAGGCGGACACCCTGATACGAGTGGGCGACACGCTCATCGGGGGCGACGGTTTCGCGGTCATGGCCGGCCCGTGCTCGGTGGAGAGCGAAGAGCAGATCAACGCGGCCGCGAAGTTCGTGCGCGACCATGGCGCGCATGTCCTGCGCGGCGGCGTGTTCAAACCGCGCACCTCGCCGTACTCGTTCCAGGGGTTGGGCTGGCAGGGGCTCGATCTGCTCGTGGCAGCGGGCCGGCAGGCGGGCCTGCCGGTCGTTACCGAAGTCATGGCCGTCGACCAGGTCGCGCGGATGGCACTGGCGGCCGACATCCTTCAGGTTGGTGCGCGCAATATGCAGAACTTCGACCTGCTGCGCGAGCTCGGCAAGGTGGACCGTCCCGTGCTACTGAAGCGCGGCCTGTCGAGCACCATCGAGGAGTGGCTGGCCGCCGCTGAGTACGTGGTCGCGCAGGGGAACCAGCAGGTCATATTGTGCGAACGAGGGATCCGCACCTTCGAGAGCGCTACCCGGAACACGCTGGACCTGTCCGCCGTCCCGGTCGTCAGGGAGCGGTCGCACCTGCCGATCATTGTCGACCCCAGCCATGGCACTGGCTCGCGACCCTATGTCGCCCCGATGGCGTGGGCCGCCCGGGCGGCGGGCGCGCACGGCATCCTGGTCGAGGTGCATCCCGAGCCCGAGCGGGCGTTGTCCGACTCTGAACAGAGCCTCGCGCCGCCGGAGTTCGCCGCGCTGATGCGCCACCTAGCCCACGTCCCGCCCTGGCCGACGACCTCGGGCGACGACAACGACCCCGTTCCCCCCTTCGAATAGGGTCGGCTGCGCTGGGAGCCTTGGCCGATGCGGCGGCGCATAGGTCGATAACTAGCCGGTCACTCAGTTCACCGGGCTGGCGGACCCGCCACGCCTCAAGGCCGCCAATCGATAGAAATTCGTTTCTAGTTTGAGATTGCAGCCTAATATCTTAGTGCCCATCGGCACGAGTGCAACCTACGGCAGCGTAAGCTACGGTTACGTAAGTAAGCGTGATTTGCATCGGCTCTGGCCCTTGGCATGTGCGGAACGCGCCAGTCACAGAACGGCGACCGCCTAGCGAGGGATTCCATGACAGTTACTGCCGCATCCATCACGCCAGCAGCCGATGCCGTGCTCGCGCCGCCCAGCGGTCCGAAGCCGGATATCGAAACGGATCCACGGCCGGTGTTCGAGCGCTTCCTGGTCGGCCTTTTCGTGGCCGTCCCGCTGCTCGCGCTCATTGCTGCGGTGCCGCTGGCCTGGGGCTGGGGCATCGACTGGCACGCCGTAGTGATCGCGGTCGCGTTCTACTACGTCTCGGGGCTCGGCGTCAGCATGGGCTTGCACCGTTACTTCACCCACGGGTCTTTCAAGGCCACGCGCGGGTTCAAGATCGCCCTGGCACTAGCCGGGAGCCTGGCCCTAGAGGGACCGGTCATCACCTGGGTCGCCGATCACCGCAGGCACCACAGATACAGCGACAAGGATGGCGACCCGCACTCGCCGTGGCGCTTTGGTGACGACTGGAAGGCACTGACGAAGGGCCTGGTCTTTGCCCACGTTGGCTGGTTGTTCGAGGGCCGAGTCACCTCGGAGGAGAAGTTCTGCCCAGACTGGCTGGCGGACTCTGACGTGTCGGCGATCTCCAGATGGTTCCCTGGGCTGGTCGCCGTGTCGCTGCTCACGCCAGCCCTTATCGGCGGGCTGTGGTCGATGTCCTGGCAGGGTGCGGTTACCGCTTTCTTCTGGGCCACGCTTGTGCGAGTCTCATTCCTGCACCACATCACCTGGTCTATCAACTCCATCTGCCACACCTTCGGCACAAAGGCGTTCGAGGTGCGCGACAAGTCCAGGAACGTCTCTTGGCTGGCGATCCTGTCGTTCGGCGAGTCCTGGCACAACCTGCACCACGCCGACCCGACCTGCGCGCGCCATGGCGTCCTTAAGGGCCAGATCGACATCGCAGCACGTCTGATATGGCTCGCCGAGAAGGTCGGCTGGGCCTACGACGTCCGGTGGCCGCAGGAGACCAGGCTGACCGGTAAGCAGATCAGCGGCACCCGCAGGTTCGGCTCCATGACCAAACGGGCGGCAGCCAAGCCGGTCGGCTGACCACCTGGTCAACGCGCGTCGGCGCCGACGACGGGCGCCGTGGCTAACGGGGTCCAGTGGCCGAACAGATCCGCCTGTCCCAGGGCTACTGGGCCTGCCGGACCGGCAGGATGATTGCCGAGGGATGGCCAGCGTCGTGGTAGACCTCCTGATCAGCCGGCCGGAGGGTGACCGCGGTGGCACGTGGTTCGCCGGTGCCGGGGTTGCGCGCGTAACGCGGGAAGGCGCCGCTGGAGACCTGGAGCCTGATGCGGTGACCTCGCCTGAACCTGTGCGCGGTTGGCCACATGCGCACGCTGGCGCACGTGATCTCATCCGCGCCGGGGAAGCTGATCAGGCCGTCGCACACGTTGTGTGAGCGACCGCGGGGGTCCACGTCGCACAGCCGCACGAAGACGTCGGCGTACGAAAGGCTGGACCGGAACCAGATCTCGGCGCTGACGTCGCCGATGACCTCTGCGTCGTGGCCCAGCGCGGCGGTCGTGTAGGTAAGCACATCGGCCCGCGCCTCCAAAGCGGTATTGTCCACTCGGCCCGCCGTACCTGACAGCCGCACGCCGCCTATCCCCGGCGTCGGATCCGCCGGATCGTAGTGATACCGGTCCGGGGCCGACTCGCCCGGCGGCTCGTTGGACAGCCCGCCGCCCGCCTGCAGGTAGAAGCGGCTGGCGGCGTGACCCTGTGGCGGCCAGGACTCAAAGTCACGCCAGGCTTCGTCGCCCATCACGTACAGGCGCACCGCGGGGCGCTCCGGCGGCTGCTCGAGCCGAGCGCAGGGAAGCCCGAAGGCAAGGGTTTGCTGCACGGCCGCCCGGAACAAGCCGGGCGAGGTGTGTGTCCATGGCCCGACCGTCAGCCGCGCCGGCCGCCCGGCCGCTTGCAGGATCTCGAAGTCACGGATCTGGCCCGGCAGGAAGATGTCATACCAGCCGCCGATCGAGCTGACCGGCACGGTGACGTCGGCGACTTGGTGCCTGTGGTCGATTCCCGCCCAGCGCGGCGCGTTCGCGTCGTGGGCGATGATGTCCTGGATGTAGTCCGAGCGGCGGCCGATCGCGGCTTCGTCCGCCCGGCTCAGCGGAAGGGTCCGCAGGGCTCGCCGTGTCTTGCGGGCCTGCAGGCCCTGGAGCAGGAACGCCAGGCGGCGTTCCTGGCCGGCGACCATAACTCCCCAGCCGAACGGCGTTTCCAGGGACAAGCCATCGGGGCGCAGGAATTCCAGAGTGAGTGCCGACTCGGTGACCTGCGGGATCATCGCCGTGACTTCGGGCGGCACTCGGTCTGCCACGGCCCACTGCACGTACCCGAGGTAACTCGGCCCGGTCAGCACGATCGTCCCGCCGAACCAGGGCTGCTTCACTACCCACTCCAGGGTGGCCAGGCCATCATCGCGCTCGCACCTCATCGGATCGAAGACACCGCCGGAGCCGAACGTGCCGCGGGTGCTCTGGATCAGCACCTGAAACCCACGCTCGGCAAGCGGCCTGGCCATGGCCGCGCCGAATGTTCCCCGCCGACCGTACGGGCTCCGGATCAGTGCCGTAGGCAGCGATTCGCCCCCAGCCCGCGGCGCCCACCGGTCGGCGAGCAAGTCGATGCCGTCTGGCATGGGCACCCGATGATCACGCTGGATGACCAGATCGCGGGTCAGCGGCGGCGGCAGGCGCAGAAGGCGCTGGATCAGATGACTGGTCAGGTTCACTACTGCTCCTTTACCTGAGTACTCCTGGCCGGCTCGCATGCAGCACCGTTGATGAGCGGCAGCCTCCGCGAGGCACGGCCGACAGGCGACAGCATGATCCAAGCGGAGGGAGAAGTCCACGGGCTGCTATCCGCGTGCTGTCGGATCTCCGGCGCTCGCCCCAATGTTGACGCGTCAATCATCTGACATATGATTGACGTGTCAATAAGGAGGAGGTGCCTGAAGCGTGTCTGCTGGCGATGTGGTGACCGGGCCAGTGGCCCGGCGAAGGATGACGTCAGGGGAGCTTGCGATCTGGCGTTCGCTACTCGATACGACGACTGTGCTTCGCCGGGTCCTGAGCGCGGAGATGCAGGAGTCCGGCCTTTCGCCTGCTGATTATCAGGTGCTGCTGGCGCTGCGGGAGGCGGCCGGTACCCTGAGGTCTTCGGAGCTTGCGGCGGCATGCGACTGGGAACGGAGCCGGCTGTCCCATCACCTCAACCGGATGGAGCGCCGCGGCCTTGTCCGCCGCGACAACTGTGCCACCGACAGCCGTGGCGCCGAGGTCTCGCTAACCGAGCTCGGCGCCCGCATGTTCCAGCGCGCGACGGTGCCCCACCTGCGAGCCATCAAGCTGTATTTCGCCGATGCCCTTACCCCTGAGCAGTTCGCAGCGCTCGCGGGCATCCTGCAGGCGGTGCAGAGCCACCTGCACGCAGACCGCGGTCTTCCTCGCGTGAGCGGTGGCCAGTCGTGACCGATAGCAGGGCGCCGTCTGAGTCGCTGGAGCCGATTGCCGTGCTCGGCGTCGGCCATTCAGGGCCGGTAATCGCTCGGGTTGCGATAGAGGCGGGCTATCCGGTATCAATCGCTGCTTCTGGTGACCCGGAAGAAATCAGGCTCATAGCCGAGGTCCTCGTGCCGGGTGCAGAGCCGCGCTGGGCAGCCGACGCGATCGCGGCCGCCGACATCGTGGTACTCGCGATTCCGCTGCATAAGTTCGCGTCGTTCGACCCGTCGCAGGTGACGGGCAAGCTCGTGATCGATGCGATGAACTACTGGCCCGCGGTTGACGGCGTCCAGCCGGCGTTCGAGGACAGCCAGCTGAGCTCCAGCGAGATCGTCCAGTGCCGCCTCGCGCGGTCGACAATCGTCAAGACGCTGAACCACATCGGGTACCACGAGCTGGAAGAAGACCGTCGTCCGGCTGGCTCGCCGGACCGCCGCGCGCTTGGCGTCGCCAGCGACGACCCGGGTGCGCTCGACACGGTAGCTGGCCTCATCGAGCGCATCGGTTATGACGGGGTCCGGCTAGACAGCCTGCGCGCGGGACGCTTGCTCGAGCCCGGCGGTCCAGTCTTCGGCGCCGCGCTGAGCCGGACCGACTTCGAGCTAGCGGTGCACGCCAAGGTCAGTTAACGGGCAGCACGTCGCTGCCTCCGATTCGCTACCAGAGGAAAGATGCAACGTGACAACCACGCAAACCGATAATCCAGGCGCGGCCGCGGCGGAGCACGCTCGTTTCCCGCTTGTGCTCGGCCTGGACACCTTCGGCGATGTCACGCATGACGAGCACGACCGGCCGCTGTCGCACGCGCAGACGATCCGCGATCTCGTCGACCAGGGGGTCCTCGCCGACCAGGTTGGCGTGGACTTCTTCGGTATCGGCGAGCACCACACCAGTGACTTCCCGTTGTCGGCCGGTGACGTCGTGCTGAGCGCTATCGCCGCGCGCACCTCCCGCATTCACGTGGGGTCGGCGGTAACGGTGCTGAGTTCTGACGATCCCGTCCGGGTCTTCCAGCGCTACTCCACGCTCAATGCCGTCTCCAGCGGCCGGGCCGAAGTCGTACTCGGCCGGGGATCGAGCATCGAGTCGTTCCCGCTATTCGGTTATGACCTGGCCGACTACGAGGAGCTGTTCGAAGAGAAGTCTCACCTGTTCGCCGAGCTGCTCAATGGGAAGCCGGTCACCTGGCATGGCAACACCAGGCCATCCCTGCACGAGCAGGATGTCGTGCCGCATCTGGAGTCCGGACCGTTCCCCGTCTGGATCGGCGTGGGTGGGAGCCCGCAGTCGGTGATCCGGGCCGCACGTTACGGATTCAACCTGATGCTCGCGATCATCGGCGGCTCCCCGGCGCGTTTCGCGCCGTTTTCCCAGCTCTTCCAGCAAGCCCTGCAGCGCTTCGGACGAGCCCCGCTGCCCGTCGGCGTGCACGGGCCCGGGTACGTCGCTGGCACCGACGAGCAGGCCCGCGAGGAGTTCTGGCCGCGTTACCGTGATGTCATCGCCAGCGTCGCTGAGACCCGCGGCTTCGCGATCCCGACCGAGGAATCGTTCAGATACGAGATCGGCCCGCGCGGCGCGCTCTACGTCGGTTCGCCGGAAACGGTGGCTCAGAAGATCGCCGCCAATCTCCCCTTGCTTGGCGCGAACCGCTTCGATTTGAAGTACGGCATGGGCGGTCTGTCCCATGAGGCGCTGATGACCAACATCGAGCTTTACGGCACCAAGGTCATCCCTCGCGTCCGCGAACTTCTACTGGCGAACGCCGACCTCGGCACTATCGCCTGGTAGCCGAGCAGTCTCTGACGAGCGGTGGACCGGCGGATTGTAGGTTTGATCGTCTCGCTCGGCTGCTGCGTTGGCCAGTCCACGTCGGTTACCTTTGGCCTGGAGGCCGTGAGCTAGCAGGGTGGTCACCAATGGTGGATGCGCGCTGGTCGCAATCCGAGGCCGACGGCCAGGTCTTCGGCTACCTGGGAGTGAAGATCAGCGGGACTGACGTCTGGACCACCGGACGGGGATCCCCGAGCCGGTGCCTGGGTCCGCTTGCGGGTGCGTGCGCCGGCCTCGTTGAGCCACGGCGATCCTGGATCGGCACCTTCATTTCGTCGCTGCTACTCGGCGACGCGCCGCCCAAGAACGCCACGATGTTCGTAGCCTTCGCTGATGGCAGCCGCTACGAGCGGCTGGTGTTGCCGTTTGTCCACGCACTCGATTGGCCGAAGATAGCTGGAGAGATCGGCCGGTTCAATGCAGCCGCATATTTCGCCCGCCCGAATTCTGCCTAAGCTCAGCCGAGCATCCTGCGCTGTCGCGGCGGCAGCCGGTCACCGTCCGGCGCACAGGTCGGCGAGGTCTGCGAGGTTGGCCTGCACTGGCCCCGAGGCGCGGCAAGCACGGTGTTGTCGATGACCGGCACGCGGCCGGCCTACCGGAGCTGCTGGCTTGGTGATCGAGGGGGACGGTCATGACCGGCATCCAGGTGCCGCGTTACCTGGCCGAGACAGCACGTCGTGACGGTGATGTGCGCGCCTGGGTCACTGAGCTGCCGGCAACGATCGACGAGTTCGCCGGGTCGTGGTCGCTGCGGGTAGGCGAGCCGTTCGAGCCGGGCGGGCAGTGCTCGTGGGTGGCCCCGGTCACCGGCGCAGACGGCGCCGATCTGGTGCTCAAAGTCGGGTTCCGGTTTCCAGGCGGCGAGGAGCGCGACGAGGCCGCCGGATTGCGGCTTTGGGACGGGAACGGAGCCGTCCGGCTGCACGCCGCGCACCAGACCGATTCGGCGTACGGGCTGCTGCTGGAGCGGTGTCGGCCGGGCACGCCGCTGGCGCAGGTGCTGCCCGAGCGCGAGCAGGATCAGGTAGTGGCCGGGCTGCTGCGCCAGCTGTGGGCACAGCCGTACGCGACCTACCCGTTCCGGCCGCTGGCGCAGATGTGCCGGGCGTGGGCGGATGAGTTCGAGCACAAATACGCGGCCGCCCGCGTCGAGAGCAGGATCGATCCGGGGCTAGCCAGGGCCGGGATCGCGCTGTTCCGGGCGCTGCCAGACAGCGCAGACCGGCAGGTGCTGCTGTGCACCGACCTGCACGGCGAGAACATCCTGGCCGCGCAGCGGGCACCGTGGCTGGTCATCGACCCCAAGCCATACGTCGGCGATCCCGCTTACGACGTACTGCAGCACATGCTGAACTGCGAGGGCAGGCTGGCCGGCGACCCGGCCGGACTGGCTGACCGGATAGCGGGCCTGGCCGGGCTGGACGCGCTTCGGGTGCGGCAGTGGCTGTTTGCCCGCAGCGTGCAGGAGTCGGCCGGCTCGGCGCTGATGCGCCAGGTGGCCCGGACACTGGCGCCGACTTAGTACCGTCCGGCGACTACGCTCGGCCTCTCGCTGCCTCGCCGGCGTTTATTCCTCGGCGAGCAGGTGGGCGGCGGGGAGGCGGCGCAGGGCCTGGGCCGGGAGCAGGGCGGCCGTGGTGGTGACGAGCATGCCGCCGGCGACGGCGGCGGCGGCGATGAGGTAGACGGTGGTGGGTAGCTGGCCTGCGAACTGGGCTGCGGCGGTCAGGCCGAGCGCGGCTCCGGCGAGCGAGCCGGCCAGGCCGATGATGCCGCCTTCAGTGATGACCAGGCGGCTGAGCGCGGTTTCGCGCCAGCCGAAGGTGCGGATGGCGGCGAGTTCGGGAGCACGTTCGCGGATGTTGAGGAAGACCACGTCGGCGACGCCCAAGACGCCGAGGGCGACGGTGGCGGTGACAGCGACGTAGTCGACGCCGCGGACCTGGACGGCGACGGCGTTGCCGAGCAGGGAGCCGACGACGACGCCGCGGAAGCCGAAGCTGACCGCGGCCAGGATGGTCAGCGCGGTGACGCCGATGGCCAGGCTGATCGCCCCGACGGCCGCACGGCCGGGGGTGCGCAGCACGTTTACCGCGGCGAGGGCGGTGATGCCGCCGGGCTGGTGAGCCCGGCGGACGCCCAGGACCGGCGGGCGGACCGAGGCGACCGGCTCGGCCCGGCCGGCCAGCCACGCCGGGATCAGCCCGGCGATCACCGCGACGGCGACCGCGATCGGCACGGCCAGCGCCGCCCGCCCCGGTGAGGCGTGCAGGCCCAGCGCCGATGACAGCGGCAGCGCCGCGGCCGCGCCGAGCAGCCCGGCGGCCAGCCCGATCGCGGCGAGTTCTCCCAGCACCGCGGTGAACAGCCGGGACCGGGTCCAGCCTAGGCAGGCCAGCACCCCCAGCTCGCGGCGGCGAGCGCGGATCGCCGCCGACGCGGAGTTGGCGACGAACAGCACGCACACGATCAGGATCAACGCGAACAGCACCAGGCTGTCTTTGTCGATCGCGGACAGGATCGCGACCGCGACGCCCTTCTTCACCCAGTGCTCCGACAAGGTGAGCGGCGGCTCGCCGAACTTCCCGCCGGGCAGGTCGATCGTGGTCGGCGACGGCGACGACCCCGCGACGATGTCCACGTCCAGGCTGGTGCGCACCTCAATCTGTTGCGCCACCTCCCGGATCCGCTCCAGCGATACCGGATTGGGCCCGGTTACCCCCGCCACCCGAACCCGCACCACACTAATCGGATCGCCCAGCGGCAGCTTCGTGCCGTAATAGCCCTGGTTCTGCAGAGCGGGCAGCGCCGACAGCGTCGTGACGAGGTCGACCGGCTGGCTTAGGTATCCGCCCAGGTTCTGATTCGGCAACAGGTCGCTGCCGTGCAGCGCCCGGTTTGCTGCTGGATTCGCCGGGGCGGCGACGACAGGCTCGTACGCACCCAGCGGTACGCGCGACAACGGGTCGAATTCGTTGATCTTCGCCGGGTTGAAGATACCGGCGAGCTGCGGGCTGGCGGGGAAGCCGGTGAAGGTGGCGTTAGCCGGGGCGTGCACCGAGACCTTGCGGTACTGGTTGTCGGCGTCGTCCATGCTGGCGACCTGGGCGCCGCCGGAGAACCAGGTGGACGACGGGTTGTGTGTCAGCTGGGCAGCGAGCATGCCCAAGGGCGAGCGGCGGTAGGTGGTTGGCCCGACGCTCCAGTAGGCCTCGATGCTGACAGGTTGCCCGGTCGACGGCTGCACCTTGCCGACGTACATGGCAGTGCCGCCGGGCGCGTTGCCGACCGAGCGGCCCCATTTGACTGCGAGCGCTGCCAGCAGCTGCTGATAAGCCTGGTGCGCCGTGGTTGTGCTGGTGGAGATCACCTGACCTGGCGCGGTCGCGTGCTGAGTTATCCAGGACGCGGACATCGACGGCGGGGACGCCGGTGGGCTCAGTGTCGCCACCTGAGTGACCGCGGACTCGTCAAGTCCGCTGACCGAGGACGCCAGGACAGGGAAATTAGCGGTGGTTCCGGCGCCGCGGGTGCTTTCTGGCAGGTAGTGACCCGAGATCACCGCGCGGTTCAGCCCGTCCAGCTTCGCCTCGGCCACCGGATCCACCGCCGCGATCAGCACTGGGATGTCCCACTCGACGGCGTACCCGGGGTTGCGCGCTCCGGCGGGGTATGGCGTGGTAACGCCCGTGCCTGTGCCGTAGCTGTTGACTTTCGACCAGGCAATGCAGACTGACTGCGCGGCAACACCGAACGGATCGACGCCAGGCTCCAGGTTGGCGTCTGTCGGACAGATGCTGACGCTCTTGCCGTCCGCAAGCCGCTCAGTGGGCAAGTAGGGGTAGAGGCTCCGAGCATCCACGCCGAGCCGTTGCGGAGTGACGTAGACGTAGGACGGAGGCGGAGTAACGCGGCTTGTGCCGCCCTCGGAGACCCACGTGGTGGTTACCCGGTAGAGCTGCCGACCTGGCCGGCTCAGGTCGGCGGCTGGCAGCGGGAAAGCCAGCTGCGGCACCAGCAGCGTGTAACCGACCATGGCGATGGGCGCGGCGACCTGGACGCCGGGAATGCTGGCGATCTGGCGGTACTGTGCCATGGTGATGCCGCCGTATATGCCGGACAGGAAGTTGGGCTGGACGGTGTCGGTCTGGTTTTCAAGCGCGGTCCTGGCTTGCTTGGGCCGGACCAGGATGTCGTAGGCGGGCACGAAGTGCGCGGTGACCGTGCCCACGGTGCGCAGCTGGGCGGTCCGGGATGCGGCGGTCAGGACGGTGAACGCGGTGGTTGCCAGCAGCATGCCGGCGAGCAGCGCGACCAGCCGGACGGTGCGGAACCGCAGCTGTGACCAGGCCAGCCGTCTCATCGCGCGTCCTCAGCCGAGCTGGCCGACGCGCCGGATGATGTCTTCGACGGGGTAACCCTGCGTCAGCACGATGTCGTCGACAACGGCCCCGTCGCGGAGCCTGATCAGCCGGTCGGCATGTGCTGCGACCTGGGGGTCGTGCGTGGCCAGCATGATCGTCATGTCGTGGTCATTGCGCAGGCCCGTCAGCAACTGCAAGATCTCGCCCGCATTCGCTGAGTCGAGGTTGCCGGTTGGCTCGTCGGCCAGCAGCACTGCCGGGGTGTTGACCAGTGCTCGTGCTATGGCGACGCGCTGCTGCTCGCCGCCGGACATCTTCGCTGGTAGCGAGTGCTCGCGGCCGGCCAGCCCGACAGCTGCCAGCAGTTCGCGGCCACGTTCCCGTTTATTAAAGGATGTCCGATACGGCAGTACGGGCGCGATGACGTTATCCAGGGCAGTGAGGGCGGGGAGCAGGTGGTAGCCCTGGAACACGAAGCCAACAGTGCGCCGATAGCCGGCCAGCGCACCGCCCCGCAGCGCCGTCACGTTCTGGCCGTTGCTGATGATCGTGCCGGAGTCGGGCCGCTCGATCGCGCCGATCAAGTGCAGCAGCGTCGACTTGCCTGATCCTGACGCCCCGGTGAGCGCTACGAAGGCGCCGGCTTCGATGGTGAGGCTGACGTCATCGGCAGCACGCACGAGCCGGTCCTTGCCAATGCCGTAGCTCTTGCGGATGCCGCGCAACTCGAGAGACGCACTGACATTTCCCACGTCTCGACTCCCTGCCTTGGCAATCCGGCCAGCGCTTGCAGGTACGCGGATTTCTCTCGCTTCATACCTACTGACAATGCAAGACCAGTCATAGCGTGTTAGCTAGTCACAATGCAAGATGAGACAGCTTCGTTACGAGCACAGCTTCGTTACAAGCACAGCTTTGTTACGGGGACAGCCCTGATCCGATGCTGGTGGGCTTGGGCAGCGACTAGGCCCGTCGAACGGCTGCCGCAGTCAGGGCCGGTCGTCGAGCAGCACCGGCGCGCCGTGGCTGAGGATGCCGGTCACTGGGGTGCCTGTGCGGGCATGGCGGCGGGCAGCGGCTGGTCGTCGGGGCGGTGGTCGTCGGGGTCGATGGCGCGGATGATGCGCCGGCCGATCTCGCGCAGCTGCCGGGACTGGGCCTTGGTCAGCGGGTCGAAGACCAGGCGGCGGACCTCCTGGACATGGCCGGGCGCGGCCTGGGTCACCTTCGCCCGGCCCTGGCCGGTCAGGATTGCCAGGGTGTAGCGGCCGTCGGCCGGATCGGGGGTGCGGCGCACCCAGCCGCGCTGCTCCAGGCGGGCGACGACCTGGGACAGGCGCGGCAGCGAGCCCTCGGCCTGCGTCGCGAGCGCGCTCATCCGCAGGGTGCGGCCGGGCGCCTCCGACAGCAGGGCAAGCACCTGATATTCGAAGTGGCTGATCCCGGCGTCGCGGCGCAGCTGCGCATCGAGCGCGCCCGGCAGCCTGACCAGCGTGCTGGCCAGGGCGCGCCATGCCTGGTCTTCCTCGGCGTCGAGCCAGCGAGGCTCCTGCGGGGCGTCCATGAGGACAGGATAACTTAAATTTTGAAGTCATCCGTCACTCTGATGACTTGCATCATGAAGTGATTCAGGGTACTATCAGTTAACGCTTTAAGTTAGTAGAGCCCCGGGCGGCAGGCCGCCACCCGCATATGAACCCATCGGAAGAAGCAATCATGACCACCACCACTGTCAGTCTGAGTTTCGCAGCCCTGACCATCGACTGCGCCGATCCCGCCGCTCTGGCGGACTTCTGGGGGAAGGCCCTCGGCCGCCCGGTCAGCCCCGGCGCGGTCGCCGGGGACACGGCGGTCGACGCCACCGGCCCCGAGAGCGGCCCCCGGATGATCCTCCACAATCCCTCCCAGCCCAAGACGGCCAGGAACAGCATCCATCCTGTCCTGGTCACCGACCACCACGACGAGGAGGTCGAGCGGCTGGCCGGCCTGGGCGCCAGGCCGCTCCACGAGATCAAGCTCCCGCCTGAGGCGCTTCCACCTGGCGTGGCGGCGGTCCGCCAGACCACGTTCGCCGACCCGGAGGGCAACGAGTTCGATCTGGTGACATGGCAGCAGCAGCCCGAGTAGCTGCCAGGCCCGGGCACTAACTGAGGCCCCATCGACGATCTTGGATCGGCGGCTACCTGCGGCGGTGACCTCCGGTCCAAGGCGCGGCCGGAGGCGGTCGCTCGGCTGGGGCGGGTCACGACTGCAGGGGCGCCGGACAGAGCCGGAGGCCCTGCACGGCTTCGTCGTGCGCCGGGCCGCCGAGCACCACCTGGCCGTCCCCACGTCGGAGGCGGTTTACGCTACCCTGCAGCCGTGGGCCATCCGCAACCAGAGCGCCAGCAATTAAGTCACACGCGGTCACCCACAGCGGCAGGCCTCGCGCTGCGTCCGGCAAAGTGCGCAGGGCACGGCCCCGCAGACGATCAGCATGGACCTGCGTGCAGATTAACGTGTTTCTGGCGGTGGCGCTGGTCAGGCATCCGAAGAGCTGATGGGCTGCCGTCTGCCAGACGGTCGATGCGTCCTATCCGGGTTGCGGCACTGCCGAGACTGCCTCTTGTAGCGGGCTGGCACGACCCGGACCTGCGGGTCGAGCCCAAAGAGTGTGCCTGCTGAGTAAGCCGCGGGGTGTCCCGCTCATGTTAGCTGCTCAGGCGGTATATCTGAGGTGTGAGGCTTGTCGGGCGTGACCGGGAGATGGCGGCGGTTGGCCTGCTGTTGGACCGGGCGGCGGCGGGCCTCGGCGGTGTGCTGGTGGTTTATGGTCCGCCGGGTGCCGGGAGGACGGCGCTGGCCGAGGCCGCGGCGGGGGAGGGCGGGCGGCGCGGCTTTGCCACCGCCTGGGTAGCGGTGGCTGCGACTGGCCCGGTCCGGATGGCCTGGGCGCAGCTGATACGCCAGACCGGCGGGTCCGCCGCGGTGGCGGGCCGACTGCTGGAGGAAGCGGGGCCGCTGGAACTGGATGACGCCGCCGGGGCTCTGGTGTCGGCGGGGCTGCGCCTGATCGTGGTTGACGATGTCGATCGCCGTGGCCCCGAAGCGGTCGAGTTCTTGCCGGTGCTGGCCGCCCGGGTGGGCGGTTCCTCGACGGCGGTGGTAGTGACCGCGTCGGCGCCGGTGGGCACCGGGCAGGAAGTGCGGCTGGGGCCGCTGGATGAGGAAGGCCTGGGCGCGGTTGTCGGTGAGAGCCGGCCCGAGGTGCGCCGTGCATTGTGGCTGGCCTCTGGCGGCCTTCCGGGTCCGGCTGTGTCCCTGGCGGGCCTCGGCCGCCTCGATCCGGGTGCCGATCCGGTGGTGCACCTTGCCCTGTCTGCGCCCTCCCAGGTCACGTTTCTCGCTGTTGACCCTCCGCTGATCCGCCTGCTGGAAACCGCGGCGGGGCGAGCAGTGGATGGCCCGGTCCGGGCTTGGGTGCTGGCGCGCCTGGCGCGGGAGCTGCTCGCCGACCCCGCTGCCGGGCCCCGTCGCCGGGCCCTGGTCGACGAGGCCCTCGCGCTGGCACGGGCCGGGGAGCCGGCGGTGCTGGCCGAGGTGCTCGATGCCCGGCTGCACGCGCTGTGGGACCCCGCCGCGGCCGAAGACCGGCTCGTGGCCGCGTCGGAAATCCTCGACCTGGCCCGCGCCGCCGGCGACGACGCCCGTGAGCGGCACGGCATGTTCTGGCGGTTCGTCGCCCTGATGGAGCTGGGCCGGGTGGCCGAAGCGGAGTCCGCGCTGGCCGCGTTCGAGCGGGCCGCTCGGCTTGCCGGCGACGAGGCGGCGCTGGTGATGGTCACCGCGCGGCACGCCATGCTGGCCACCGTGCGCGGCCGTTTCGGTGAGGCGCTCCGCCTCGCGGCGCGAGTGCTTGAATCCGGGCGGCGAGCGGGGCTGGCTGACACCGCGGACCTGTACAGCTCGGTGCGCGGGATGGTGGTTCAGGAGCAGGGAACGCAGCAGGAGGCGGCCTTCGGGGCGGATGTGCTGCTGGATGCGGCCCGCCACCGGCCCGGCCACCTGTTCGAGGCCACGTTGGCGGGCGTGCTGGCGACGTTCGGCCGGCTGCCGGAGGCGGCAGCCGAGCTGCAGCGGGTGCTGCCGCAGGCGCTGGGCGCTTCCGGGCCCCGGTGGCTGGGGGCGATGGCGGCGCTGGCCGTCGCGGCCAGCGCAACCGGTGACCGGGAGGCCGCCGGGGCGTTGTATGCGGCGCTGGCACCCTACCGGGGGCGGCTGGTCATCCAGGGCGGCGCGAACGCTGTCGCCGGTCCGGTGTCGCACTACCTGGGGCTGCTCGCCACGGTCTTGGGCCGGCACGACGAAGCGGCCGGTCTTTTTTCCGAGGCCGCAGCCCTCGCCGGGCAGATCGGCGCCCTGCCGTCTTGGGCTCACGCCCGGGCCGGGCTGGCCGGCGTGCTGGCTGCACGCGCTGGCCCTGGCGACATCGAGGCGGCCGAGGAGCAACTGCGGCAGGCCCGGTCGGTCGCTGAGCGGCTGGGCATGACCGTCCTGCTCGCCACGCTTTCACCAGCAGCCGATCGCTGGCCGCTCCGCCGCGACGACGCTGACTGGCTGCTGGAGGCCGGTGATGAGCACGCCCGCCTGCGCGACGGCCGCGGCCTGCACTACCTGCGGGCGCTGCTCGCCGCGCCCGGCTGCGACATCCCCGCCCTAGATCTGGCCGCCGGAGGGGCAGGCGTGCACCCGCGGGCCGCCGGCCCGGCCATCGACGAGCAGGCCCGCGCGGCCTACCGCCGCCGGCTCACCGCCCTGGACGGCGAGCTGGAGGCCGCGGACCGGGCCGGCGACGCCGATCGCGGCGGGCGGCTCGAAGCCGAGCGGCAGGCGCTGCTGGCCGAGTTGCGCCGTGCCACCGGCCTGGCGGGCCGGAGCCGCGACGTCTCCCCGGAGGCCGAGCGTGCCCGGGTCAACGTCACCCGCACCCTGCGGGGCACGCTAGCGCGGATCACCGACATCGCCCCGGCAGCCGGCGCGCACCTGCAGGCGTCGATCCGCACCGGCCGGGCCTGCCGGTATCAGCCTGAGGCGGGAGGCCCGGCTGGCTGGGACGTCTGACCGTACAAGTTGTTCCATCACGATTTACGCCTCTGGGGTGAGACCACGGAGGCAGCCGACGATGACAACGCCCACGCCCGCCCGCCGGCCGCAGGCCGCCGCTGCGGCTACCATGCCCGTTCCGGAACCGCGCGCCCGGCGGGAACGCCTCAGCGCCGTCAACGGCATCGCCCGCCAGTTCGGCGGCCCATCCGGACCGACCGGGCATCTGGTCACCGGGATCCTCGCGCGGAGCAACGCCGGCTTCAACCGCTGGCTGGTCCACGAACTCGCCACGGTGGTGCCGCCTCCCGTGACCGTCATCGAACTTGGCTGCGGGCCCGGCATCGCACTACGGGAACTGCTGACCGCCTACCCGGCCGCCTCCGTCGTCGGTGTCGACCGGTCGCCCGTGGTGCTGAAGAGCGCGCGGCGCCGCAACGCATCCGCCATAGCTAAAGGCCGCCTGACCCTGGTCACCGGCGGTATCGACAAGACGGTCGGCCACCCGCCAGCCGACCTGCTCCTGGCCAGCCATGTCCTGTACTTCTGGGCAGACCCGGTCCGCGAGCTGCGGCGCATAAACGAGGTCCTGGCCCCGCACGGCCACGTCGCCCTGGGCTACCAGCTCCGCCAGCACATGCCGCCGATCACCCAGCGCACCTTCCCCCGGGAAGGATTCACCCTCTACGACTCCGACGACCAAGTCGCGGCGGTCCTGCAGCGCGCAGGTTTCGCCCCGCCCCAGGTCCGCGTCTTCGGGGACCCGGCCCATCCCGGCGGGCGGCTGGCATTGGCCACGCCCGCGCCGGGCCGCCGCCCTGGGCATGCATGTCACCAACAAACCCAGACCACCAACAGAAAGGAACCTCCATGCACGTACGCATCACCACCGTGGCCGGCGCCTCCGACATCGACGGGGGCCTCGCCTTGCTCCGCGACCAAATAGTGCCCCAGATGCAGCAGCAGCGAGGGTTCCGCGGTCTCAGCGCAGCCGGCGACCGGGCTGCCGGCGTGGTCACAGTGCTCAGCGTGTGGGACAGCCAGGCCGATCTCCAAGCCAGCGAGAGCGCCGCGGACAAGGCTCGCGGCGACACCCTGCGCCTCATGGGCGGCGAAGTCAGCGTCGAGCGCTACGAACAGACCGTCTGGGAGGTAGGCGACACCCGGCCGGGACCAGGAGCGAGACTGCACATCCGGAACATCAGGCTCGATCCGAACCGGATCGACGACAACCTCGACTTCTTCCGACAGACGGTAGTGCCGGACATGAAGACCAGACCCGGATTCCTGGCAGTGCGCCACCTGATCGACCGGACCACCGGCGAAGGGCGGGTG
Source organism: uncultured Actinomycetota bacterium (assembly GCA_963804435.1). Classification (GTDB taxonomy): domain Bacteria; phylum Actinomycetota; class Actinomycetes; order Streptosporangiales; family Streptosporangiaceae; genus JAJYUU01. The sequence goes on from CAWDQI010000001.1 coordinate 353,756, forward strand.
GGATCGATATGGGCGGACCAGGACTCGCTCGCCGCTTCACTGACCCAGTCCGAACAACGCCGTGCCGCAGCAGCAGATCGAGGGGTGGAATTCGGCGAAGACCGGGCGCTAGAAGTTCTCTTCAGCGCGATGTAGAACAACGGAACTGGATCGGTTGATCCCCGGTGGCGTTCGGCACGGCGACTCGCCGCAGGCTGCCATCTTCACCGGCCCGTCCAGGCCCTCATCGAAGCCTCCGGACTTGAACTGGCCAAGATCGACAACTACCAGCTCAAGGCCCGAAAGCATTCGGCTACATGTACGAAGGCGTCGAAGCAAGCAGCCCGATCTGGCATCGTTCGCCGTCCGGGCCGGTTCGCAGGGCGCCCGGCCCTCAGGGCACCGGCGAGACGTGGGCGGTAAGGGGATTGAAAGGCTGGGCTGCCTAGCGTGCGAGCATGAGCACCGCATTCATCAGTCACTTGTTGCAGTCCTATGGCTACATAGCGATCTTCGTGTTCATCGCGCTGGAGAGCGTGGGCATCCCGCTGCCCGGCGAGACGACGCTGATCACCGCGGCTATTTATGCCGGGTCGACGCATCGGCTCAACATCGGCCTCATCGTGCTGGTCGCCTCCGTCGCGGCGGTCGCCGGGGATAACGGCGGCTACTGGCTGGGCAGGCAGGGCGGCGCCAAGGTCGTTCAGCGCTATGGCCGCCGGGTTGGGCTGACCGCACGGCGGATGAAAGCCGGCCGCTACCTTTTCGCGCGCCATGGTGGCAAGGTCGTGTTCTTCGGCCGGTTCATCACGGTGCTACGCACGTACGCCGCGTTCTTTGCCGGGCTGAATGCGATGCGCTGGTCGCGCTTCCTTGCCGCCAACGCGGCCGGCGGTGTGCTGTGGGCGGCGGCCGTCGGCGTCGGCGCCTACGCGCTGGGCAGCGCGGCGTCCGGCCTGGGCAGCATGCTCACCTATATCGGGCTCGGGCTTACCGTCGCGCTGGCCGTGGTCCTCTCCCTGGTGATGAAGCGCCAGATGCGGCGGTGGGAGGAGCGCGCCGAGGCCGCCTACCCGGACCCGGACCCGGCGCCTGCAGCGGCCCGGGAGCCCGCCCTGCACTAAGGGGACCAGCGGCGAAGGAGCCGTGCGGCGAAGGGGTACCGCGGTGAGAGGTTCCCGTAAGGAAGGTCCCGCCAGACTCTGCCAGTAACCGCGGCCACCTCGCGCGCTGCGGCGTTCCCCACCAGAAAGGGTTCCCTCAGCGTGACCGCGATCACCAGATACTGCCTGCGTCACCGCGGCCTGGTCGTGCTGGCGTGGCTCATCCTAGCGCTGGCAGGCGCTGCTACCGCGTCCGCCACCACCGGGCGGCTGACACACAATTTCGCCACTCCGGGCACCGCAGGCTACACCGGGAACCAGCAGATCATGCGCACCTTCGGCGTCGACGGCAACGAGCAGCCCACGATCGGCGTCCTGACCCTGCCCGCCGGGCAGAGCATGCGCACCGCCGCCGGCCGGGCCATCGCGCAGCGCTTCTTCGCCGCGGCGAACCGAGCCGGGCACCTGGCCGTCGCCGACTACGCGAACACGCACAACCCGGTGCTCATCTCCGCCGACGGCCGGACCACCTGGGCATTGTTCGACATGCCGAACCCGGACATCCCGCTGGGCGCCGGTGTGATGGACGGCATCGAGCCCGCGCTGCGCAGTGCCGCACCCTCTGGAGTCCAGGTCGCGGTCACCGGTTTCGAGCAGATCCAGGCGACCGCCAGCAGCTCTGGCGGCGGCGGCCCGAGCGTGCTGATCGAGACGCTGATCGGCGGGATCGGTGCGCTGACCGTGCTGCTGTTCGTGTACGGCTCGGCGATCGCGATCGTGCCCATGCTGATCGCGGTGCCGTCGATCCTGTCCAGCTACCTGCTGGTGGGCGCGCTCACCCACCTGACCGATGTCAGCTTCCTGGTGCAGTACCTGGTCGCCGTCATGGGCCTGGGCGTCGTCGTCGACTACTCTCTGCTGCTGGTCACCCGCTGGCGGGAGGAGCGCGAGGCGGGCCGGACCAACGAGGAGGCGATCCTCGCCGCCAGCCCAACCGCCGGCCGCGCTGTGGTGCTCAGCGGCCTCACCGTCGCGGTCGGGCTGCTCGCGCTGCTGGTGCTGCCGGTGCCCTTCCTGCGCAGCATCGGCCTGGGCGGCATGCTGATCCCGCTGACCGCGATCGCCGCTGCCGTTACGCTGCTGCCGGTCATCCTCGCGGTGCTCGGACCCGCGCTGGACAAGTACCGGCTGCGGTCAGGGTCCACCACGTTCAGCCGCGGCTGGGCGCGGTGGACCCGGCTGATCGTGCGCTGCCGCTGGATCGCGGGCGCTGTCGGACTGGTCATCGTCGTCGGCCTCGCACTGCCGGCCCTGTCCATGAACACCGGGCAGCCGAAGGCGAACTCGCTCGGCGGGACCGGGCAGCCGGCGCTGACCCTGCACATGCTGGAGCGCGGCGGGGTGCCTGCCGCGGTGACGTTCCCGATCCAGGTGCTGACGCACGGCGGCCCGGCGGCGGCCACGCAGGCACGGGCGATCGCCGCTTCGACGCCGGGCATCTACACTGTCCTCGCTCCCGTCACGCCATCTTTCCGTCATGGCGGCGACAGCCTGCTCAGCGTGATCCCGCGGGACGAGGGCAACACCTCGGCGGGCACCGCGACGTTGGCCCGGCTACGGACCGCGCTGACCGGCGTCCCCGGCGGGGTGCAGGTCGGCGGCAACACTGCGCAGAACATGGACTTCAACCACGCGGTCTACGGCAACTTCCCACTGATGCTGCTGGTGATCACGCTGCTCACCCTGCTGCTGCTAATCCGCACCTTCCGCTCGGTGCTGCTGGCGGCCAAGGCGGTGCTGGTCAACCTGGTCTCGCTGGGCGCCTCGTTCGGCTTCCTGGTGCTGTTCTGGCAGCGCGGGTACGGCTCGAACCTCATCTACGGCGTGCCCGCCACTGGTTCGATCCGCGACTGGGTGCCGATCGTGTCGTTCGCTTTCCTGTTCGGGATCTCGATGGACTATGAGGTGTTCATCCTGACACGGATGCGCGAGGAGTACGACCGGAGCGGATCGACACCGGACGCCGTGGTCGGCGCGCTGGCCCGCACCGGCCGCCTGGTGACCTGCGCGGCGGTCATCCTGGCGATCTCGTTCGCGTCGCTGAGCAGCGCCCCGGATGTGGTGGTGGAGATGATCGCTACCGCGATCGGCGTGGGCGTGCTCATCGACGCGCTGGTGGTCCGGACGCTGCTGGTGCCCGCCCTGGTGGCGATCATGGGCCGGTGGAACTGGTGGCTGCCGCCCGGCCTGGCCCGGCTGCTGCGCGTGGCGCCCGCGACGCCGGTCGCGGGACGCGAAGCAACGGCCGTTGTGAGTCATCTGAAAAACTTACGGCGGGTAGCTGGCGTACTAGCCCGAAAAAACGGGCTAGCGCAGGCGCGCGGCAGCGCCGACGCAGTCGGCTCACTGGCGCGCCGGTGGTCGTGGTCAGGTGGCCGGGGTGGCGGCTGCCCGGACCCGATTCGGGTTCGGGGGATGCAGCAGAGGGTGACTGCAGGCCAGAGGTCGTCGGCGCAGTTGTGGCACCCTACATGCTGCCTAGACAGTGCGAAGCGTCAGGTCAGCGACGCTGAACAGGTTTCTGGGACCGGCCTGCACCGGGCCGTTTGGCAGAGATTTGGGGCCCTTACCCTCCCCGGTGAGAAGGATAAGGGCATACGGTCATGCGTGCGGGGCGATTACGGGAAGGTGGTGATGTCGACCGGAGTCGTGTTGGACGGCGTCGCACCTCCCGTCTCGTTGATGACGTGCTCGATCACGCCGACACCGCCGAGCGACACCGTGAGGATGTCATGGAAGTGGATACCGGAGCCGGTCGGTGTCTCGAACGCGTGGTCCGCGACCACCGACGGGTTGACGTTGAAGTAGCAGTAGCTGCCCAGCCCGTAGGCCGTATGGGATGTGACGTTCGGACCCACCTCGTAGGAGGCGTACCCGTCGGATGACCCGTTCATCCAGGCGGCCTGGTTCGGCGGGTCGTAGGGCATCTCGTCCTGGAAGAAGATGGTCTCGCCGCCGTTGCCGAACCACTGCACCTGGTAGTTCTGGTAGTGCTCGACGAACAGGCCGGTCGCCAGGACGTTGTTGCCGTTGACGATCAGGCCGTGCTGGGCGGTGTTGATCGTCCAGCCGACTGTGCCCGAGTTACCGTGGTCGGCGCGCCACGCCCAGATATCGTCGATCAGGGTGTTGTTGGAGTTCACGACCAGGCTGTTGGTCGCCTGGCCCGCGATGTCGCCGCCGATCCTGAAGAACGTGTCCTGGACCGAGATCGGGTTGGCCGCGTGGTTGGCCGACGAGCCCGCGGGACCGATTTGCAGCAGCGTGCTGGAGTTGGTCGTGCCGGCGTCGAATATTATGCCGTCGATCCGGACCCCGTCGACGTCAGCGACGTGCATGGTGTCCACGCCGCCGATGGGGATCAGGGTCGGCATGCCGATGCCGAGCACGATGGTGTTCGGATTGTTGACGTTGATCGTCTGGTCGATGTTGTAGACGCCCGGGGTGAAGAACAGGTTGCAGCCCTCCGCCAGCGCCGCGTTGATCTGCGCCGCGGTGTTGGACGGGGTGGCCACGAAGAAATCGCTCATCGGGATCGACGTGCCGGGAGTCGAGCCGCTGGCCCAGCTCGGGCCGGACGCGTTGGTCCGCAGCGACGGCGCGAACACGTGGTAGTTGCCGGACGAGTCGACGTACAGGTACGGCACGTCCCGCGACACCGGCGTGGTGGCCAGCGTTGTCTCCGGCGGGCTCGGGAAGGTATTCGCCGGCGCGCCGTTCACGCCGGAGAACACCATGTTCCACACCCCGCCGCTCCAGCTTCCGAAGTTGCTGTCGCGCGAGTACCACTGCTGCTGGGACACGCTGGAGACCTGGCCGGTGACCACGCTGTCAGCGATGTAGCCGCCGCTGGCGTAGCCATTGCTTGCCGGGGCCAGGTTCAGCCCTCCGTGGATATCCATCCGGCGGAACGGCCCGGCCTGCGCGACTGCCCAGCGGTCGCTCCCGGCCGACGGGGTGACCTCCATGTTCTCCACGGACCGCCAGAAGTTCTGCGTGGCGTTGCCTGTGCCGTCGAACGAGTCCACCGTCATGTCGCCGCTGATCGCGACCTGATCCGGGTTCTGGCCGAGGCCCTGGGCGGACACGTAGTAGCCGATGTTGTCCTCGATGCCGGTGTAGGTGCCCGGGTCGAAGAGCTCGGCGTAGCGCGCGGTGCCGAACTGGTTGACCTTCTGCGCGTTGAAGATGGTGTTCAGCGTGTTATTGATGGTGGTGGCCGACTCGCTCGGATTGAAGATGTACACGTTCGGCCCGAAGTTCGGCGTGTTGGACTGCCCGGTGCAGCCGCTGCCCGCGGCGGTCACGGTCCAGCTGAACGTGGCGGAGCCGGACGCGCTGGTGGTGTCCTTCGCGGTGACGGTGGCGCTGCCGGTACCGGTCGCGGTCGGAGTGCCGGAGATCAGGCCGGAGGAGCTGATGGACAGCCCGGCCGGCAGCCCGGTCGCGCTGAACGTCAGCGTCTGCCCCGACGCGGAATCGGTGGCCTGGACCTGCAGGCTGACCGCGGTCCCCACGGTCCAGGACTGGGCGCCCGGGTTGGTGACGGTCACCGTGTTGGCGCCCGCGGGATTCACCGTCCAGGTGAAGGTGGCCGATCCGGAGGCCCCGGTGGTGTCCTTGGCGGTCACGGTGACCGTCGAGGTGCCCGCGGTGGTCGGGGTCCCGGAGATCAGCCCGGTGCCGGAGTTGATGGACAGCCCGGCGGGCAGCCCGGTGGCGGTGTAGGTCAGGGTCTGCCCGGACGCGGAGTCGCTCGCGCTGATCTGCAGGCTGGCGGCGGTCCCGGCGGTGGATGTCTGGGTACCCGGGTTGGTGACCGTGACGGTGTTGGCGGAGCTACTGGGGTAGACCTCGATTCCGTTGACCTGGGCGTTGTCCTTGACGGTGACGAACTGGATGGTGACCGTCCCGGTGCTGCTCGCCGTGGCGGTGAACGGCTTGATCACCGCGATGTACTCCCCGCCGGCGGTGGCCAAGATGTCGAAGTTGGTCAGCACCTGCGTCCCGTTGATCAGCACGTTGAAGATGCGCGACCCCGCCGTCGTCCAGTATTCCTCGGCGAAGTGCAGCCGCACGGTGTAGCTCGCGCCCGCGGTCAGGCCGGGGATGGTGTAGGTGAAGTTGCCGTACCGGTTGTGCTGGTAGACCGACTGGGGCGCGGGGCTGGTCAGGCCGGTGGTGGTGATCGCGTGCGTGGTGGCTGAGGTCGCCCCGCCGGTGAAGTCCTCATCGGCCACGAACGGCGCGGCCGCCGGGCCGCCAGCGGAGATATCCACGCCGCCAGAACCGGCACCGGAACTCACCGTCCAGGTGAAGGTGGCCGATCCGGAGGCCCCGGTGGTGTCCTTGGCGGTCACGGTGACCGTCGAGGTGCCCGCGGTGGTCGGGGTCCCGGAGATCAGCCCGGTGCCGGAGTTGATGGACAGCCCGGCGGGCAGCCCGGTGGCGGTGTAGGTCAGGGTCTGCCCGGACGCGGAGTCGCTCGCGCTGATCTGCAGGCTGGCGGCGGTCCCGGCGGTGGATGTCTGGGTACCCGGGTTGGTGACCGTGACGGTGTTGGCGGAGCTACTGGGGTAGACCTCGATTCCGTTGACCTGGGCGTTGTCCTTGACGGTGACGAACTGGATGGTGACCGTCCCGGTGCTGCTCGCCGTGGCGGTGAACGGCTTGATCACCGCGATGTACTCCCCGCCGGCGGTGGCCAAGATGTCGAAGTTGGTCAGCACCTGCGTCCCGTTGATCAGCACGTTGAAGATGCGCGACCCCGCCGTCGTCCAGTATTCCTCGGCGAAGTGCAGCCGCACGGTGTAGCTCGCGCCCGCGGTCAGGCCGGGGATGGTGTAGGTGAAGTTGCCGTACCGGTTGTGCTGGTAGACCGACTGGGGCGCGGGGCTGGTCAGGCCGGTGGTGGTGATCGCGTGCGTGGTGGCTGAGGTCGCCCCGCCGGTGAAGTCCTCATCGGCCACGAACGGCGCGGCCGCCGGGCCGCCAGCGGAGATATCCACGCCAGCCGCCGCGGCCGATGCCTTGGGTGCCGCGAGGCCCGCCACCAGCGCGGTGAGCACTAGGGCGATGGCGGCGAGGACGGCCGTGGTCCCCCGCCGGGGCCGCCAGGCCCGTTTGCCTAAGGCGCGCGCCCCGGGGAGGCGCCCTAGCAAGGTCCGCATGTTCATAAGTCCTCCGATGTGCCAGCTCTGTACAGGGAGATGCGAGAAGGGAAGGCTTGTAGGGCTTAGTACAAAGCTTATTTCATAACGAAACGTAACTCTGCAGAAACTACTGGTCAAGAGTCACGATGATGGGGACTTTTCGTGCTTCCTGTAGTGAGCGATCGCCACGGGTGTGGCTGCTCAACTGATCTGGCGAGTCCTCACGTGATCTGGCGGAGCAGGATGGCAAGTTCTCGTCTGAAATGGCGAGGATGTCCTGGGTCTCGTGCGGCGTGCCATGTCAGAATTGTCCGGCCTAACCCTGACCAGCAGACGTCATATTCGGTCAAGGGAGCTGATCGCCCAGCCGTGTCTGGTCCGCGTCATCCGCAGATCCGAGTGGTACGGGCCGTACCTAGCCCGGTAGAGGGTCATCACGACCTCGGACGGAAACACTCCGATGGAAAACCGGGTCACCGGCCCTTCTATGCCATCCAGCATGTGTGCGAGCTGGAGGAACGAGGGGATCGTGGTCGAGGCCGGCTCGGTGGATTCACATGGCGGGCGTCTGCCGCGGTCCTCGGCATCGGGGTCGGGGTCCCGGGCATCGTCGAGAACGTACCCGACGGTCTCGTGCACGGGCAGACCTACGGCTGGGAGTCGGTCCCGCTGGGACGCCTGCTCCGGTCCGGCACCAGCCTGCCGCTGCACATCGACAACTGCGCCAAGACCATGGGACAGGCTGAGCTATGGTTCGGCGCAGGGCGCGGCGCGCAGAGCGTGGTCGTTTGCCTGATCGGCTCCGGTGTGGACGCGAGCATCATCGCGAACGGAGCAGCGCTGCGCGGCTCCACCGCCAGCGCGGGCGAGTGGGGGCACACCACCGTCATGGTGGGCGGCCGCACCTGCCGGTGCGGGGCGCTCGGGTGCCTGGAGGCTTATGTAGGTGCCGAGGCAATTCTCGACCAGTGCGGCGGCCCGCTACCCGGTAGCGACCAGGAGGCCGCGTTCACCGCGCTGACCGACCTAGCCCCACCTCGGCGCCGTGGGCGGAGATACTGGACAAGACCGCACTGTACCTGGGTGTCAGCATCGCGGACCTGATCAACTTGTTCAACCCTGAGCGGATCATCCTCGGCGGATGGGCCGACCTGCTCCTCGGCGAGTACATGCTGTCTGCCATCCGTGCGGCGGCGCACGGGCGCTCGCTCCGGCATCTGTTCGCCGAGACCTCGATCGAGCTTGGCCGCCCAGGCCCGGACGCCGTCACCCTCGGTGCCGCCACGCTGCCTATCGAGGCCTTCCTCGGCGGGAACGTGTTCACTACCAGGGAAGTGGCCCAGCGGCCCAGCTGAGTCCACCAGCTGGGCACGGAGTCGCTACCCAATCGGTTCATGTCTTGACGGATCGGATTGTTGCAATTAAGTTACATCATAAAATAAGGCTTGCATCAACTCTGGCAATCGGCCGACGAGCCGGGCTTAGATGCCGTCATTTCCAGGAGCGTACATATGTGCCTCGCGCTGCCCCGCCGCTTATTCGTTCGCATACGGAGAGTGCTCATCCTCGCCGTCGCGCCGTTGCTTCTCGTCTGCCTCGTCCTGCCGGGTACGGCGCCGCCTGCGGCGGCCGCGGCGGCTGGCGTGGATATCTCCGCTGGCGGCCCGGCGGCCGCGCCGTTCGTGGCCGATGAGGACTTCACCGGCGGGGCGACCTCAGCCACCACGCACGCGATCACCACCACCGGCCTGACCAGCCCCGCGCCCCAGTCGGTCTACCAGCACAACCGGTACGGCAACTTCACCTACACCATCCCCGGCCTGACCGCGGGCGCGAGCTACACCGTGCGGCTGCACTTCGCCGAGGAATACTGGACGACGGCGGGGTCGCGCATCTTCAACGTGCTGATCAACGGGACGCAGGTGCTGACCAACTTCGACATCTTGGCCACCGCCGGCGGGGAGTACATCGCGGTGATCAAGCCGTTCACCGCCACGGCGAGCAGCACCGGGACGGTCACCATCCAGTTCGTCACCGTCAAGGACAACGCCCAGGTCAACGGAATCGAGGTCTACCCCAGTAGCTCCGCCAACACCGTCACGGTCACCAACCCGGGTACCCAGACATCCACCGCCGGGACCGCCGCCAGCCTGCAGATCAGCGCGAGCGACTCCGCGTCCGGGCAGACCCTGACCTACACCGCCACCGGGCTGCCCGCCGGGCTGTCCATCAACTCCGGCACCGGGCTGATCTCCGGGACCCCGACCACCGCGGGCACCTCGACGGTCACCGTGACCGCCAAGGACACCACCGGGGCCTCCGGATCGGCCACCTTCACCTGGACGGTGAGTTCCGGTGCCGGTTCTGGCGGCGTGGATATCTCCGCTGGCGGCCCGGCGGCCGCGCCGTTCGTGGCCGATGAGGACTTCACCGGCGGGGCGACCTCAGCCACCACGCACGCGATCACCACCACCGGCCTGACCAGCCCCGCGCCCCAGTCGGTCTACCAGCACAACCGGTACGGCAACTTCACCTACACCATCCCCGGCCTGACCGCGGGCGCGAGCTACACCGTGCGGCTGCACTTCGCCGAGGAATACTGGACGACGGCGGGGTCGCGCATCTTCAACGTGCTGATCAACGGGACGCAGGTGCTGACCAACTTCGACATCTTGGCCACCGCCGGCGGGGAGTACATCGCGGTGATCAAGCCGTTCACCGCCACGGCGAGCAGCACCGGGACGGTCACCATCCAGTTCGTCACCGTCAAGGACAACGCCCAGGTCAACGGAATCGAGGTCTACCCCAGTAGCTCCGCCAACACCGTCACGGTCACCAACCCGGGTACCCAGACATCCACCGCCGGGACCGCCGCCAGCCTGCAGATCAGCGCGAGCGACTCCGCGTCCGGGCAGACCCTGACCTACACCGCCACCGGGCTGCCCGCCGGGCTGTCCATCAACTCCGGCACCGGGCTGATCTCCGGGACCCCGACCACCGCGGGCACCTCGACGGTCACCGTGACCGCCAAGGACACCACCGGGGCCTCCGGATCGGCCACCTTCACCTGGACGGTGAATCCCGCGGGCGCCAACACGGTGACCGTCACCAACCCGGGCGCCCAGTCCTGGACCGTGGGGACCGCGGTCAGCCTGCAGGTCCAGGCCACCGATTCCGCGTCGGGGCAGACGCTGACGTTCAGCGCGACCGGGCTGCCGGCCGGGCTGTCCATCAGCTCCTCCGGCCTGATCTCCGGCACTCCGACCGCGACCGGTACCGGCAGCGCCACCGTCACCGCGAAGGACACCACCAGCGCGTCCGGCTCCGCCACGTTCAGCTGGACAGTCAATGCGAGCGGGTCCGGTGAGCCGCCCGCAGCGTTCTGGGGCAACACCAGCGCCATCCCCGCCGCCACGCACGTCCTGGAAGTCTCGGTGGTCAACCAGACCAACGGCCAGTACCCCGACAGCGAGGTCTACTGGAGCTTCAACGGCCAGACCGAGTCGATCGCGCAGCAGCCGTACATCGACATGCCGGCGAACTCGGCCGGCCGGATGTACTTCTACCTCGGCACGCCGAACGGCCCGTACTACGACTTCATCGAGTTCACCGTCGGCACCTCGTCCATCAACGTCGACACGACCCGAGTAGACAGGTTCGGCCTCAAGCTGGCCTTGCTGCTGCACGGGCAGGACGGATCCAACCAGGAAGTCGGCGAAAACTACGCCACCTTCCAGGAGAGCCGGGCGACGACCTTCCAGCGGTTCGAGAACTTCGTGCCGACCCAGTTCAAGGAACTCGCCACCGACGACGCCCCGTACGGCATCCCGTCACCGGGCAACGACCCCGCGTTCCAGACCGGCGGCGCGTACGCCAACTACTTCACCAGTTATGCGGCCTCGGTAGGTGACACCACCGATTCCACCGCGCAGGTCTTCGGCTGCGGCGGCACCCTGGCCAGCAACCCACAGCTATGCGCGGCGCTGAACCGGCACGTCGCCGGCGAGACCACGGCGCAGCAGCAGAACCCGGCCAACTTCTACCAGGCCGCCCCGGCCAACTACTACGCCGAGTTCTGGCACGAGAACGCCATCAATGGCAAGCAGTATGGCTTCCCCTACGACGACTACGCCGGGCAGTCCTCTGACATCTCGGTCACCAACCCGCAATACATGGTCGTCGCTGTCGGCTGGTAGAGCCGCGATTTCCGGCAAGGAAGGTTGGGCAGATGAATAACCGGAAACAACGGTCACGGAGGTACCTCTCCTCCCTCAGCGCAGGCGTGCTGCTGGCCGGCTGCCTGATCACCGTCGCGATCACGACGGTGGTCGGCGTCCCCGCGGCACACGCCGACACCGTGCCACCGCCGCCAGCGGGCTTCACCACGGTGTTCAGCGACAATTTCGCGGGCCCTGCCGGGTCCGCACCGTCGTCGGCGAACTGGTTCTATGACATCGGTTCCGGCTTCGGCACGGGAGAGATCGAGCACACCACCAGCTCGACCAACAACGCCTACCTGGATGGCAACGGTCACCTGGTGCTCAAGGCGATCGACAACGGCGGGACATGGACCTCCGCACGGCTGGAGAGCACCCGCGACGACTTCGCGGCTCCGGCCGGTGGGGAACTCGAGATGACCGCGTCAATCGAGCAGCCGAATCCCGCCAGCGGCCTCGGCTACTGGCCGGCGTTCTGGGCTCTCGGCTCCCCGGGGCGAACGGGCGGCACCTGGCCCACCGAGGGCGAGATAGACATGATGGAGGATGTCAACGGCCTGAACGAGGCGTCGCAGACGCTGCATGACGCGTCGAACAGCCCCGGCCACGGGCTAATCGCCTGTCCCACTACGGGCTGCCAGACCGGTTACAACACGTACTCGGTACTCATCAACCGGACGAACACCAGCGCGGAGACCCTGGAATTCTTGATGGACGGCACCGTCGAGAGCACGATCACCGAGGCATCGGTGGGCACGACGGCCTGGCAGGAGGCCATCGACCATGGCTTCTACATCATCTGGGACCTGGCGATGGGTGGTAATTACCCGAACGGCATATGCAACTGCACCACCCCGACATCGGCCACCACCTCAGGGGCGTCGATGAGCGTGGCCTATGTGGCCGTCTACGAGGAGGGCGGCAACACCACCCCCACCGGGACCGCCACCGCGACCGGGCAGGTCACCGGGATCGACGGGCTGTGTATGGGCAACGAGAACTCGCTGAACACCGAAGGCAACCCGATCGGCGTGAGCACGTGCAACGGCAGCGCTGGCCAGCAGTGGTCGCCTTACACGGACAGCACGGTGCGGGTACAGGGCGGCTGCCTGGATGTGGAGAGCGCAGGGAAGACCAGCGGCACCCCCGTCGACTGGTATCCCTGTAACGGCACCGCCGCACAGGGCTGGACTCACGAGTCCAACAATGAGCTTGTCAATCCGAATTCCGGATTGTGCCTTACCGACCCCGGCGGTAATACCAGCTCCCGGCTCGACATCGAGACCTGTGCCGCTTCTGCCGAGCAGCTATGGACCTTGCCTACCGGGAGCGGCACCGCCAACACCGTCACGGTCACCAACCCGGGTACCCAGACATCCACCGCCGGGACCGCCGCCAGCCTGCAGATCAGCGCGAGCGACTCCGCGTCCGGGCAGACCCTGACCTACACCGCCACCGGGCTGCCCGCCGGGCTGTCCATCAACTCCGGCACCGGGCTGATCTCCGGGACCCCGACCACCGCGGGCACCTCGACGGTCACCGTGACCGCCAAGGACACCACCGGGGCCTCCGGATCGGCCACCTTCACCTGGACGGTGAGTTCCGGTGCCGGTTCTGGCGGCGTGGATATCTCCGCTGGCGGCCCGGCGGCCGCGCCGTTCGTGGCCGATGAGGACTTCACCGGCGGGGCGACCTCAGCCACCACGCACGCGATCACCACCACCGGCCTGACCAGCCCCGCGCCCCAGTCGGTCTACCAGCACAACCGGTACGGCAACTTCACCTACACCATCCCCGGCCTGACCGCGGGCGCGAGCTACACCGTGCGGCTGCACTTCGCCGAGGAATACTGGACGACGGCGGGGTCGCGCATCTTCAACGTGCTGATCAACGGGACGCAGGTGCTGACCAACTTCGACATCTTGGCCACCGCCGGCGGGGAGTACATCGCGGTGATCAAGCCGTTCACCGCCACGGCGAGCAGCACCGGGACGGTCACCATCCAGTTCGTCACCGTCAAGGACAACGCCCAGGTCAACGGAATCGAGGTCTACCCCAGTAGCTCCGCCAACACCGTCACGGTCACCAACCCGGGTACCCAGACATCCACCGCCGGGACCGCCGCCAGCCTGCAGATCAGCGCGAGCGACTCCGCGTCCGGGCAGACCCTGACCTACACCGCCACCGGGCTGCCCGCCGGGCTGTCCATCAACTCCGGCACCGGGCTGATCTCCGGGACCCCGACCACCGCGGGCACCTCGACGGTCACCGTGACCGCCAAGGACACCACCGGGGCCTCCGGATCGGCCACCTTCACCTGGACGGTGAGTTCCGGTGCCGGTTCTGGCGGCGTGGATATCTCCGCTGGCGGCCCGGCGGCCGCGCCGTTCGTGGCCGATGAGGACTTCACCGGCGGGGCGACCTCAGCCACCACGCACGCGATCACCACCACCGGCCTGACCAGCCCCGCGCCCCAGTCGGTCTACCAGCACAACCGGTACGGCAACTTCACCTACACCATCCCCGGCCTGACCGCGGGCGCGAGCTACACCGTGCGGCTGCACTTCGCCGAGGAATACTGGACGACGGCGGGGTCGCGCATCTTCAACGTGCTGATCAACGGGACGCAGGTGCTGACCAACTTCGACATCTTGGCCACCGCCGGCGGGGAGTACATCGCGGTGATCAAGCCGTTCACCGCCACGGCGAGCAGCACCGGGACGGTCACCATCCAGTTCGTCACCGTCAAGGACAACGCCCAGGTCAACGGAATCGAGGTCCTGCCGACATGAGCGGCGGGTAACCAGCTAGCCCGCGGGTAGCGGGTAAGCAGCCGGACTCTGCGGTGAGTAGCGCTACGGCGTTGCTCACCGGAGGGCCCGCTCACCACCGTGGTGAAGGTGCTGCCGTCGCTGGACACCTCGACGTTGTAGCCGCGGGCGTAGTCGCTCGGCCAGTTGCCCGCGTCCATCTCGATCTGGTTGAACGTCTGCGCCGACCCATGCGACCTGGAACCACATGCCCAGGCCTGGAGGGCGTCCGAGTTGAACCGGGTGCTGGAGTTGCCGTCTATGACGTGCGTGGGCGCGTCCGCGGGCGCGGAGTTGGTGTTTGAGCTGGCTAACCCAGCCGCTCTCGCTGAGCGGCGTCTCACGCTGCGCCGACGCGCCGAGGGCCACTACCGTGACGAATACCGCTGAGCTGAGGGTCATGACGGCCATGAGGACGGCAGTTGCACGCGAACGGAACATGATTTGCTGCCTGCCTAGCTTAATCTAAGGCTTGAATCAAAGTGAATAATAAGTCCGATCCCAAGATCGTTTTCGGCGTGCGCCGTTAAAAAAAGCATGAAAAGCCGATAAAAAACCGTGAAAAACCGGCCGGGATCGCGGCCCGCCGTTCCCGCTGGGTCATATCCGGTCAATTGAGCTGATCGCCCAGCCGTACCTGGTGCGGACCATTCCCAGATGCGCGTGGTACGGGCCGTACCTGACCCGGTAGAGGGTCATCACGACCGCGGAAGGAAACCCTCCGATGGAAAACCTGGTCACCGGCCCGCCCATGCCGTCCAGCATGCTACCGAGCTGAAGGAACGAGCCCAGCGTCAGCCTCTGGCCGTCCGGCCCTGTCGCACCAGGGGCGAGGTAGCCGAACGCCTTCCGGTAGTTCCGGGTGACGATGGCCCGGTAGTAGCCGGTCACCACCGCCACTACTGATGGCGTGGCGGCCGGTGGCGCCTGAGCCGGGCTGGCGCCGGTCGCGGCGGATGTGACCGCGACCGGTGCCGGCCGGGTGTGCGAGGGGGCTGGCGCGGCGACGGTACTGCCAGTGCACGCGGCGAGCGCCGCGATCAGGCAACTGGAGAGCGATCGCCAGGCCAGTCTCCTCATGTCATCATCCGCTCAGGATCTCGATGCCGTTGATCTGGGCGTTGTCCTTGACGGTGGAGAACTGGATGGTGAACGTCCCGCTGCTCGGGGCGGTCTCCGTGAACTGCTCCACCACCGCCTTGTACTCACCGCCGGCGGTGGCGAAGATGTCGAAGTTCGTCAGCACCTGCGTCCCGTCGATCAGGACGTTGAAGACCCGCGAGCCCGCCGTCGTCCAGTACTCCTCGGCGAAGTGCAGCCGGATCGTGTAGCTGGTCCCGGAGGTGAACCCGGGGATCGTGTAGGTGAAGTTGCCGTACCGGTTGTGCTGGTAGACCGATTGCGGAGCCGGGTTGGTCACGCCGGTCGTGCTGATCGCGTTAGTCACCGCCGCGGTCGCGCCGCCGGTGAAGTCCTTATCGGCCAGCCAGGTCCCGGTCGCGGGACCACCGGCGCTGATCTGCAGGCTGGACGGCGGCGGTGGCGACGTCGTCGTCGGTATCGCCGTCACCTCGCCGGACTGCGTCGACGTGCCGGCGCTGTTGGTCGCGCTGATCTTGTAGTAGTACTGGGTGCCGTTGGTCAGTCCGGTGTCGGTGAAGCCGGTCGACGTGGTTGTGCCGACCGGCGTCGTGCCCTCGCCGCCTGAGGTGGTGCCGCGGTAGATGTTGTAGCTGGTGGCACCCGAGTCGGCGGTCCAGGACAAGATCACAGAGGCGTTGCCGGCGATCGCGGCGAGGCCGGTGGGCGTCGGCGGTGGCGACAAGGTCGAGGACGACAGGATCTCGATGCCGTTGACCTGGGCGTTGTCCTTGACGGTGGAGAACTGGATGGTGAACGTCCCGCTGCTCGGGGCGGTCTCCGTGAACTGCTCCACCACCGCCTTGTACTCACCGCCGGCGGTGGCGAAGATGTCGAAGTTCGTCAGCACCTGCGTCCCGTCGATCAGGACGTTGAAGACCCGCGAGCCCGCCGTCGTCCAGTACTCCTCGGCGAAGTGCAACCTGATCGTGTAGGTAGCCCCGGGGACGGCGCCGGGGATCGTGTAGGTGAAGTTGCCGTACCGGTTGTGCTGGTAGACCGACTGCGGAGCGGGGTTGGTCACACCGGTGGTGCTGATCGCGTTACTCGTGCCAGAGGTCGCGCCGCCGGTGAAGTCCTTGTCGGCCGCCCAGGTTCCGGTCGCCGGACCGCCGGCGCTGATCTGCACGCTGGTCGGCGCCGACGCCGACGGCGTCGCGGACACTTCGCTGGACTGGGCCGACGTACCGCCGCCGTTGGTCGCGGCGACCCTGTAGTAGTACGTGGTGCCGTTGGTCAGCCCGGTGTCGGTATAGCTGGTCGACCCGGTGGTGGCGACCGGCGTGGTGCCCTCGCCGCCCGAGGTGGTGCCGCGGTAGATGTTGTAGCCGGTGGCACCCGAGCTTGCGGCCCAGGACAGCGCCACCGAGGCGTTGCCGGCGGTCGCGCCCAGGCCGGTGGGCGTCGGCGGTGGCGGCGGCGGGCTGGTGCCGAGCAGGCCGAAGATGGCCAGGCCCGCCGGCAGGCCCACGAACACCTCGCCGTTGGCCACGGTGGGCGTCGCGTACTTGACCTCGCCTGGCAGGCCGTCACGGCTGGAGTTCATGTTGCTGTTCCAGTACTCGTGGGACAGGTTGGTGGGATCCATGGCGTGCAGTTCCCCGCCGTAGTCCTGGTCCCAGACGATGCCGGTGCCGGCCGTGGTGCCGTTGCCCGAGACGACCGGGTCGCCCCCGTTCCCTGACGAGTTGGAGGTCGCAGCCGTGGACAGCTTCCCGCCGCTCCAGTTGAACGCCCTGGTCGGACCGTTTGACTGAGTGAAGTACACGTCCTGCGCCCCGGTGGAGCTGGTCCAGAGCGCCGGTGTGCTGAACAGCGAGCCCACCGTGCCTGGCGGCAGTTCCTGCTGCACCTTGTCTATCGTCGTGCTGTTTGAATCGGTGCCTCCGCAGACGAGGTTGGGGTCGGCGGTGTACTTACCCATGCTCGTCGTGCTGACCACATAGGGACGCCCCTCCTTGCCCGCCGAGATCAGCGCGTTAGCTGACGGGATCACGAGGGGCCCGCCCGCGCCGAGGTCCACGTCGCCTTGGGAGAGGCAGAGCTGGTTGTAGGGCGTGAAGTAGTCCTGCACTTGCAGCGAGCCGTTCAGCCTCACCATGCTGTCGCCATAGTCGGGACCGCCGGTGCTGGCGTCGAAGGTGCCGTTGCCGCTGATGTAGTAAACATTGCCGCTAGGGTCGCCGGCGATGCCGCCGCCACTGCCGCTCCAGATGCCGCCATCGCTCCCGTTGGGGGTGTCGGCGTGGAGGTTGGCGAACGTGAACGCGGTTGTGCTGTAGCTGTAGCTCAAGATCCAGCCGTGGTAGGCCCCGATGTCGCAGAACGAGGAGAAGGCGACGTAGATCTTCCCGTTCTCCAGCAGCAGCGCGACGCGCTGGCGGTTTGTCCCGGGGTTGAAGCTGACGGTGCCGCCGGAGCTGCCCGCGCCGGTCCCCGGTACCGATCCGCTGATGACGATCGGCGGCCACTTGTCCGCTCCGGTCAGCACGTTGAGGGCGTGCAGACGGTAGACGAGGTTGCCGCCCTCGTCGTCGTAGGAGACGACGAACATCGTGCCCGTGGTGGGGTCGATGACCGGCGTGCCGGTGATGCCGATGACCGGCGTCAGGTCGCCACAGCCGCTGATGCTGTTGGACACCGCGGTCGCGCCGGCGGGCAGCAGGCTGACCTTCCACAGCGGCGCGATGGCGCTGGTCGCGTCCGCGTCGAACGCGTACACGCTGTCGTTCTCCGTGGCGACGAACGCGACGTTGTGCGTGGCGCCGTTGATCGACAGGTTCGGGAGGTAGAGCGGCTCCGCGTAGACCTGCCCGTCGACCGAGTACTGGACCCGCTTGCCGAACTGGGTCGAGTTGACGTTCGACTCGTTCAGTATGGTCTCGTTGCTGAAATCACCGTCGCGCTCGACGTCGTTCTTGAACGTCGTCACGGCGGTATTGGCCGGAGCCGCCGCGGCGTAGCGATCGGCGGTGGCCGACGCCGCGTGGGCCGGCGGTGGTGCCAGGTTGAGTGCGAACAGCGTTCCCGCTACCAGGAGCGCCGCTGTCCATAACGCCGACAGCACGGATCTGCGTGCGTGCCGGGGTCTGCCATGGGGAGATAGCTCAAGCATCGTGGTCTGTCCTTCGGCGCGGCCACCGCGCCGACGGCACCGCGGGCACCGTCGGCGAGGTGGCGAGGTGGCGAGGTCTGCTTCTACCAGCCGACGGCGACCACGCCGTACTGCGGGTTGGCCACCGAGATGTCAGAGGATTGCCCGGCGTAGTCGCCGTAGGGGAAACTGCACTGTTTGCGGTTGATCGCGTTCTGGTGCCAGAACTCGGCGTAGTAGTTAGCCGGTCCCGCCAGGTAGAAGTTGGCCGGGTTCTGCTGCTGCGCCGTGGTCTCGCCGGCGACGTGCCGGTCCAGCGCGGCGCACAGCTGCGGGTTGCTGGCCAGCGTGCCGCCGCACCCGAAGATCTGCGCAGTGGAGTCACTGGTGTCGCCGTTGACGCCGATCGCGCTCGCGCCGGACGCCGGCGCCATCGGGGCGGCGTGCGGGGAGGAGGCTCATGAACGCTCTCTCTGGGCGTGAGACACGGTGTTGACTGCGGCGCAGGCGCCGCGGTGCCGATAGTGATGCCGCATGCTGTCCCCGCTCGCCCAGGAGCGGCACCCCAGTTGACATCGGTTGGATTTTGTCTTATTTCAAGGCGTAACGTAACTCGCCCCTTACCAGCCGTCAAGCCCTCGTAACACATCTGCCCGGCCAGCAGGGCCGGACACGGCGGAAGCCAGACGCCTGAACATTCCGTCAAAACTTCATTTAAGCCTTGACGAAAGTGTTACGCCGTTGTTACGTTCGTCTCGGTCGCCTCTTCTTACTGGATGTAGCCGTGCCGACACTCAGCCGCGTTGCCTCATCCGGCCGTCGCTCAGGCGTGGCGTCCGTTCAGTTCCCCGGTCGGCGTATCGCACCCGGAGGGCCGGATACCCACACAGTTACACAGGTATCGGAGCTTCAATGAGAAGTCTGTCCCGCTTAGCAGCCACCTCGTCCCGCCGCCTGCTGGTCCTGGTTGCGATCGGCACCGTATGCGCGCTGGGGCTGGTACAGCCGGCCGCGTCCGCGGCCGTGTCGCCGCCGCCCCAGCCGCTCAACCTGAACGACCAGTCCAACGCCAACAACACGATCACCCTCACCTGGACCCCCACCCCGGCCGCGACCAGCTACAACCTCTACCGCGGCACAACGTCCGGCGGCGAGGGGACCACGCCGATCGCCACGACCACCGGCACCACCTACACCGACTCCGGCTTGGCCGCCAATACGGGCTACTTCTACGAAGTGACCGCGGTCAACTCGGGCGGCGAGTCGCCGCGTTCGGCGGAGGATCCCTCCCACACCACGCCGCCGACCCCGACCGGCGGTAACACGCCGGGCGTGGCCTCGGGCAACTCGCTCGTCTTCTACGGCAAGGACGGGCTGCTCGGCGGGTTCCAGTGGTTCCAGGCGCTGACCGGCTGGTTCCCCCAGGTGCTCGGCTCCTCGGGCGCGAACTCTCCCGGCCACGTGGCCGTCGACATGGCCTACGCGCCGACCGCCACGCTGACGTTCAACGACGTCGTCGTCCCCACGAGTGGCCTGTACACGGTCGACTGGCGGTACGCCTTCGCGTCCGGGCTCTTCCCTGGGGTCACCAACCGGCAGATGGGGCTCATGGTCAACGGCACGGTCATTACCACCACCGAGCGTTTCCCGATCACCGGAAGCTTCGAGACCTACCAGGATTCGACCATTCAAGTACACCTGAACGCGGGGAAGAACTCCGTCCAGATGTTCGCCGTCGATGACCACGGAGTCTCCCGCGTCGACGAGATGACCATCACCCCGGCGACCGCCTCGGTGCCGAGCGGCCCGACGAACCTGACATCGACCTCGGGGACCGGGTCCGTCACGCTGCACTGGACGGCCAGCAGCGGCGGACCGACCTCCTACAGCATCTACCGCGGCACCCAATCCGACGGCGAGGCCACCACCGCGGTCGGCACCGTCAGCGGCACGACCACGACGTACACCGACACCGGCCTGACCAACGCCTCGTCGTACTACTACATGGTTGCCGCCAACAACGCCACGGGCGTGTCGCCCGACTCGAACGAGATCCTCGCGACGCCCGGCGTCACTCTCCCCAGCGGGACGAACCTGGCCCTCAACCAGCCCACGTACGCGTCCTCGATACAAGGTGCCGGCAACCCGGCCTCGGCCGCGACGGATGATAGTTTCAACACCCGCTGGTCCAGCGCGTATTCGGACCCGCAGTGGCTGCTGGTCGACCTCGGCGCGACGCACACCATCAGCCAGGTCGTGCTGGCCTGGGAATCGGCCTACGCCAAGGCCTTCCAGATCCAGGTCTCGAATGACGCCGAGAACTGGACCACGATCTACTCGACAACGACAGGGACCGGCGGCACGCAGATGCTCTCGGTCAGCGGCAGCGGCCGGTACATCCGGATGTACGGCACGGTCCGCGCCACCGGGTACGGATACAGCCTGTGGGAGTTCCAGGTGTTCGGCAGCGGCGGCAGTACCGGGAACACCGTCACGGTCACCAACCCGGGTACCCAGACATCCACCGCCGGGACCGCCGCCAGCCTGCAGATCAGCGCGAGCGACTCCGCGTCCGGGCAGACCCTGACCTACACCGCCACCGGGCTGCCCGCCGGGCTGTCCATCAACTCCGGCACCGGGCTGATCTCCGGGACCCCGACCACCGCGGGCACCTCGACGGTCACCGTGACCGCCAAGGACACCACCGGGGCCTCCGGATCGGCCACCTTCACCTGGACGGTGAGTTCCGGTGCCGGTTCTGGCGGCGTGGATATCTCCGCTGGCGGCCCGGCGGCCGCGCCGTTCGTGGCCGATGAGGACTTCACCGGCGGGGCGACCTCAGCCACCACGCACGCGATCACCACCACCGGCCTGACCAGCCCCGCGCCCCAGTCGGTCTACCAGCACAACCGGTACGGCAACTTCACCTACACCATCCCCGGCCTGACCGCGGGCGCGAGCTACACCGTGCGGCTGCACTTCGCCGAGGAATACTGGACGACGGCGGGGTCGCGCATCTTCAACGTGCTGATCAACGGGACGCAGGTGCTGACCAACTTCGACATCTTGGCCACCGCCGGCGGGGAGTACATCGCGGTGATCAAGCCGTTCACCGCCACGGCGAGCAGCACCGGGACGGTCACCATCCAGTTCGTCACCGTCAAGGACAACGCCCAGGTCAACGGAATCGAGATCTACCCCAGCGGCACCTGATCGGCGAGCCCCCGCGGCCGCGGGACGCAACCGCTGGCGGCCGGTGAATCCGGCCGCCAGCGGGCCGTTATGCTCGCTAGCACTTTCACCAGGGTTCCATTCGCCCGCCGCTGCTCAGGCAGCGCGACCCGGAACCTTGATGATGCTGACCAGCCTTTTTGGTTCCGTGCCCTGGGCAGGTAGGAATGAGCCTGTCCCGTGCCAAAACTCGTACGTGGTCGCTGACCTGGCGTTTCACGCTCGCTAGGCCGCGCCGGAGCCTCCGGGTCGGCGTCGTTTAGCTGGACCGTCAACTCCTGCGGCGTTGCGGGACGACGAATATCGCGCTGCATCAGCCGACGACGGCGTCCTCGGGGCAGGGCGCCAGCTGGCCGCCGTCCAACGCGACCGACGGGAACCTGTCGACCCGCTGGTCCAGCGCGTTCTCCGACCCGCAATGGCTGGAAGTCGCCCTGGGCTCGACCCAGCCCGTCTGCCAGGTGGTGATCGACTGGGAGACCGCCTACGTCCGGGCTACCCAGTACGGCTACTCCATCTACGAGTTCCAGGTCTACGCAAGCTAGCAGACCGGTCAGCGACCGGCTCCAACAGCTAGCAGGCCCGCCGGCTACCAGAGCGTGGGCGCCACGCGCCGTCGAGGAAGTCCTCCATCGGTAGCGTCGCCGCGCCGAACGCGACCGCCTCCGGCCCGAGCTGGCCGAGCTCGATCGACGCGGCGGCGAATGGATGCCGCAGCGAGTGGCGCTGCGCGGACGCGCGGACCGCCGGCAGCAGCTTGCCGCCGAGCAGCAGACCGGCCCAGCCGCCCAGAATGACCCGCTCCGGATTGAACAAGTTGATCAGGTTGCCGATGCCGACACCCAGGTATTCCGCGGTCTCCGCCAGGACGGCGTCCGCCGTAGGTGACGAATCGGCGACGGCCAGGAGCCCGGCCAGCATCGACTCCTCATCGCCCGCGGACAGCGCCGCCGGGCTGCCGCACCGGTCCAAGATCGCCTCCGCGCCCACGTATGCCTCAAGGCAGCCGTCCGATCCGCACCGGCAGCGCCTGCCGCCCACCACGATCGTGGTGTGCCCCCACTCCGCCGCGCTCGAGGTGGACCCCTGGTAGGTATTGCCGCCGGAGATCAGCGACGCGCCGACGCCGGATCCGATCAGGACCACGGCGGCGTTCCCGGCGCCGCGCCCCGCGCCGAACCACATCTCGGCCTGCCCCATCGTTTTGGCGCAGTTCTCGAGCCGCAGCGGCAGATCGGTGTGCGCTCGCAGGAGCCGCTCCAGCGGCACCCCGTCCCACCGGTAGGTCTGGCCGTAAAAGAGGACCTCGGGACCCTGCTCGACGATTCCCGGCACCCCGATCCCGACCCCGAGGACCGCCGCGGGGTCGACTCCCCCGTCGGCGAGCACCGCGTTCAGCCCGGCCGCGATGTCCCGGACGACCACGTCCACCTCGTGCTCGGCGGGGTTGAGCGGGTATTCCGCCTTCGCGCGCTCCGTCATGGCCAGGTCGAACAGTTCCACCCGGATCCGGGTCTCGCCGATATCGACGCCGATCACGTAGCCGTAATGCGGGTTGATGTCGAGCAGCACGCGCGGCCGCCCGCCATCGGAGTCCTCCGAGCCGACCTCGGTGACGATGCCGTCCTCGAGCAGTTCACGGACGACATTGGTGACCGACGCGGAGCTCAGCCCAGTCGCGGCACTGAGATCCTGGCGACTCCCCGGGCGGCTGAAATACAGCGACCAGAGAACGGCCGCCCTGTTCTCACGCCGCAGGTCCCGCACTGTACCGCGCCGTCGATGCAGCATCGCCACCCCTAAATTCAAAGCTTGTAACAAAGCTATGTTATAAAAACGAAGCGTAAACGTAGTGTTCGTTGCCTGGCGGTCGGGCCTATGTCCCCGGCAGAGCCGCCGGCGGATGCCATCCGGACCTGTGGGGCTCGATTGCTGGATCTTGCCTCGGCGGACGTCCCGGCTGGGATCATCGCTGAGTGATCATTTCGGCTGTCTACCTGCTCGTACGTTGTCTGCTCAGCTGCCTGACGGTGCTGACCCGGCACCAGGTATCCAAGGATGCCGAGCTTCTGGTGCTCCGGCACGAGAACACGGTCTTGCGCGGCCAGGTCGGCCGGGTCCGCTACGAGCCGGGCGACCGGCTGTGGCTGGCGGCACTGTCGCGATTGGTTCCCAGCCGCCGGTGGGCGGAAGTGTTCGCGGTCACGCCGGTGACGCTGCTCGCCTGGCACCGGCGGCTCGTCACGCGCAAGTGGGACTACACCAGCCGCCGACGACCCGGCCGGCCGTCCACGGCAGCCGCCATCCGCAAGCTCGTGATCCGCATCGCGACGGAGATCCCCGCGTGGGGACACCGGCGGGTGCAGGGCGAACTTGGCAGGCTCGGCCACCCGATCGCGGCCTCCACGGTCTGGCAGATCCTGCATGATGCCGGGATCGGCCCGGCGCCGCGCCGCAGCGGCCCGACCTGGAAGCAGTTCCTGACAGCTCAGGCCCGCGGCATCCTCGCCGTCGACTTCCTCCACGTGGACACAGTGCTGCTCCGTCGCCTCTACGCCCTGATCGTCTTCGAGCACGGCACCCGCCGCGCCCGCCTGGCTGGCATCACCGCCAACCCGGACGGTGCATAGACGACACAGGCAGCCCGGAACATCCTGATGGACCTCAGCCAGCGCACGGCCTCACTTAAGTTCCTGATCAGGGACCGCGCGGGCCAGTTCACCAGCTCCTTCGACGCCCGTGTTCACCGCCGGGGGCATCAGGATCCTGGCCAGCCCGCCGCAGGCACCCCGAGCGAAACCTCGGGTTGCATACTGCACCTCTTCGGGTTGATGTGGAGTGTTCTGCTGTTGTGCTGGTGGAGACGGTAGCGGCGGGGTCTGACATTCGGAGTGGTTCACGCGTGGTGTGCGGGGGCGGTGTGGCGGGCGATGCGTCGTTCGCTGAGCTTGCGTCCCTGGGCGCGGGCTGGTGGGTTCTCGCCGGGCGGCGGGTAGAGGCACTGGCCTTTGTCGTTGAAGGGGTGGCCGGTGATGAGCCCGGCGTGGTGCCAGATCTTGACGGTTTTGGCGGGCACGCCGAGGCGGCGGGCATCTGGGCCAGGGTGAGCATGCCGGCGTCGCGGAGTCGCTGCTCGCGGCTGCGCAGCCCGTATTCGTCGGGGATGTTGCGGATAATGAGCCGGTGGAAGGGGCGGCCTTCGCCGCTGGTCAGGCCGCGGTCGTTGAGGATGGCGGCGATCTGGGCGTGGGTGTGGCGGTCCAGGAGCTCGTCGACGGCGGTGACGGCTTCGGCGGGGGTCTTGCGGAGCTGGGCTGCAGTGGGCGGGACGGGCAGGGTGAGGGTGCAGGCCTGGCCGGCGGGGAACCGGATGTGCGCGGTGATGGTGTCGCGGGTGCGGGTGACGGTGACGTCGGTGAGCAGCAGCCGGGTGATGCGCTTGCGTTCGCGGGCCGGGGTGGCGGGGTCGTCCCAGATCGCGGGCAGGTCGGTGACGAGCTGCTGGATCCGGGTTTTCTGGGCATCGGTGAGCTGCCCGGTGTCGTGCTTGCGGGCGTGGTCGTAGGCGTTCCGGGCCTGGCTGAGGGCACGCAGGGCGGTGTTCCAGTCGGCTTCGAGGGTGTCGGCGACGAGCCGGTTGGCGGGGTCGACGGCGAGGTAGCGGCGGCGGGTGAGGTCGGCGTGGTAGCGGGCGCGCTCGACGTGGGCGGCGCGCAGGGCGTCGGCCTCGGCGGCGCGGTGCTCCAGCTCGGCGGTGACGGTGAGGGCGGCTTCGACGGTGAGCGGGGTGAGGGTGCTGATGAGCAGCCGCCCGATCTGCTGGTCCAGTCCGGCGCCGGGGATGGCCTGGCAGATCCGGCAGGCGTGCTCGATGCCGTCGCGCTGGCACACGTAGGTGGGAACCTGCTGGTCGCCGCGCTGGTGGTAGCGGACGGTCATGCGCTGCCCGCAGGTTCCGCAGATGATGATGCCTTGCAGGAGCGCGGGTCCCTCGCGGGGCGGCCCGGCGGTGCGGTCCGCGCCGTGCGCGGCGGCGTTGGCGGTCAGCCGGGCGCGGTTGGCGTCGTACTGGTCCAGGGTGATGTATCCGGGGTGGGCGCCGGGGGATGAAGGAGATCCATTCCTCGCGGGGCAGGATGGTGCGGGACAGCTTCCCGCCCGGAAGCCTGCCGTCGCGGTGGCGGCCGAAGGTGAACGCGCCGGCATAGCGGGGATTGTGCAGGATCCGCGGCACGACCTGGTGGGCCAGCGGCTTCCAGTCGATCTCGCCCTTACGGGGTCCCATCCGGTGCCGCCAGGGGAAGGACAGGCCCGCGGCGTTGAACGCCTTCACGCAGGCGGTGGCTGACCCGGTTGCCTCGAAGGTGGCGAACAGGGGCGCGACGGCACCGCGGACGGCGGTGTCGGGGTCGAGGATGACGTGCCCGGCGGCGTCGTAGGCGAGCCCGACGGGCAGCGGGGTGATGAGCTCGCCGCGGCGGGCCTTGGAGATGATCCCGCCGCGCAGCCGGGCCCTGATGAAGTGCAGTTTGGCTTCCGACATCTGGCCTTTCATGCCGAGCAGGAGCCGGTCGTTGAAGTTCCGCGGGTCGTAGAGGCCGTCTTCGTCGCAGATCAGCGTGCCGGTCATGCCGCAGAGCTCGAGGAGCTGATGCCAGTCGGCAGAGTTGCGGGCCAGCCGGGAGCATTCCAGGCCGAGCACGATCCCGGCGCGGCCCAGGGAGACCTCGGCGACCAGCTGCTGGAATCCTTCCCGGTCGGCGGCGCTGGCGCCGGAGTGGCCCTGGTCGACGTCGATGACGGTGATCTGGGCGGCGGCCCAGCCGAGCGCGATCGCCTTGCCGCGCAGGTCGTACTGGCGGATCGCGGACTCGGTGTTGTGCAGGACCTGCTTGAGGCTCGACTGGCGGACGTAGAGCAGGGCGGTCCTGGACAGGTGGGCGGCGGTCACCTTCGAGGAGGCGGTATCGGTGAGCACGGGTACTCCTTCCCTGGGGATTGCGGGTGGTCAGGTGCCGGCCAGGGCGATGGCGAGCCCGGCCAGGGCGTGGACGAGATCGGCGGCCGCCGGCCCGGCAAAAATGACCTAGAGCCATAAAACCCCAGGTCAGACCGGGTGCGCCGCCAGGGACTTGAACCCCGAACCCGCGGATTAAGAGCTCGGAATCCTTGATTCGATAACGTCCACAGGCATCCATCCGGGCAGGTCCGCACTGCCCCTGAACGTCAGTAGACATCCTTGGGCGAGCATGGATTGCAACCAGAACTGCAACCGGCCCAGTTGGACCTTGTGTCTACTGCGTCCATCGAGTTCGCCGATGCCCCCAGTGGCCGGATGTCGCCTTGCCTGTGATGACCGGATCGCCGAAGGCCGCGACCTGCCGGATCGCCTCGGTGAAGTCGGAGGGGAGAAGGGCCGCGAGCCCGGCTCGCGTGATCAGGCGCTGCCATTCGCGGTGCCTGTCCCGGCCCAATGTCACCAGCGTCTCGCTGATGGGGTGCAGCTGGACCCTGCGGAAGGCGGCGGTGGCGGCGATGGCGTCTGACAGGCTGGCGGCGTCGATGTCGTGGTGGCCGGCGAGCAAGAGGACGTCGGCGAAGTCTCGGTCGCGGGTGGTCGTGTCGCCGCGTGCCACGATGGTCACGAGCTTCTCGGCCAGTACGGCTTCGATCGGGTATGCCAGAAGGGGGAATGGCTCGCCGAGCAGGGCCGGGTAGCTCACCACTGTCGGGGCTGGCGTGACCGGATCGCCGGCGTTGACGTCGATCCGCAGTGGCTGGCGGGCCTGGTCGATGCGGGCCGGAACGGCGACTCTGACGGCGGCGTAGAGGTCCTGCTCGCGGATGATCCTGGTCGTCATCTGGCTGGTCTCGTAGACGACGCCGTCGTCGGCCTCGACTGCCGTGATCTCGCGGACCAGCGCGGCGACCGCCGCGGGCTCATTGGAAGTGGTGTTGGCGAGCAGGTCGATGTCGCGGGTGGGGCGCCGTTGGCCGAACGCTGACAGCAGCATCCCGCCCTTGAGAACTAGGCGGTCGCGGTGGGCCGAGACTGACAGCCGGTACAGGAAGCGCTCCAGCACGTACAGGGTGAGCAGCTCGTCGGCCGGGCGGCCCTCGCGCCGCGCACGGGCCAGCAGATCCAGGTAGGCGCGGCCGGAGGCGGTCGCTCGGCTGGGGCGGGTCACGACTGCAGTATCCGCAGAGCCGCCGACAGCGCTCCCCACGCGCGCAGCGGGCGCGCCACTTCGGCCAGCCGGGCAAGCCTGGGCCGGGCCTCCAGGTAGCGGCGCAGTGCCGCGAAGGCCAGGTCCTCGCCGATCAGGTACCGGAGCCGGACAGCGTCGGCGACCGTGCGCTCGCGGTCGCTGACCCAGAACCGCTCGCCAGTCTCCGCGGTTACTTCGAGCCGGCCTATGCCGAAGGTGTCGGCGTGGAAGACGTGCACCTGGGTTGGCGGGTAGTCGATGACCGGCCGGTGCGACCCCGACGGCACCGCCAGATGCACCTGAGCGGGGATCTCGTCGCTCAGGTCCCAGTAGGCCAGCGCCGAGTTCAGGCAGATCATCCCGTGCGGTGCCCGGCCGCAGACCGCGACGAAGTCCACGTTGGAGATGCCAGTGGCGTCGGCGAGCTGGTACAGGCCCCGCGAGAGCTCGAGAATGTCGCCCCGGTCCCGCAGCGCGTACAGGTCGCGCCAGGACACGCCGGCCGCGACAGCGTCCTTCGCGCGGAACACCGGGTCGAGTTCCCGGAGCAGGCTGAGGGCGGACGATGCTGCAGGCATGTATGAAATCCTACTACTATCAGTCCGATGTATGTAGCTATTCATACGCGTGTCGGCCGTGGCCTGATGGCCTCACCCGGCTGCTTGCCCGGTGCCGCTAATCGCGCTCGGGGCCGGAGCAAGTCGACGAGGTCGGGTAAGCCGAGGCTGGTGTAGCCGGGTGCGCCGATGGTCGACATCGAGCAAACATGGGACCCGAGCGCAATGCAGCAAGATCCCCTGACAGCGAGAACGCCCAGGTCAGGGGCACAATTTTCGAGTGCGCCTCCAGGAACTTGAACCCCGAACCCGCGGTTAAGAGCAGCGTCCACCGTCGTCAATCGTTGCAGCTCAGGACCCCCTTGAATGCGGGCGAACCAGGCTGGGCAAGCGTGAACTGCAACCAGAAATGCAACCAGGTCCCCCTGGACCGGCATCGGGACCACGAGACGCACTGGCAGCGCTCCAGCGGCAGGCGGGTCAGTGCCTCGTCGGCGCGTGCTCGCCAGGGGGCAGCCAGCTGACGGCGGCGTCTTCGAGCGCCGGCAGGTCGTTCATGATCGTGTTCCAGACGACATCGAGGTCGATGTCGAAGTAGCCGTGCGTGACGCGGTTGCGCATGTCGCTGATTTCCCGCCACGGGACCTGCTGGTGCTCGTGGCGGAATTGGTCAGTGAGCCCGCGTGAGGCCTCGCCGATGATCTCGAACCAGCGTAGGACCGCGCTCTGCAATACCTCGTCCTGCTCGAAGCGATGCTTGTCGCCGACTTTGACGTGCCGGCGGATGCGTTGTACTGCGCCCAGGATGTCGGCGAGGCGTTCGGAGTCTGTTCTCATAGCGCTACGGCCTCGGCCAGCACCCGGTCCCTGATCCGGGCCTTCAAGCCGCGCGGGGTGGCCACGTCGACGTGTCGGCCGACGATTTCCTCGACGTCCAGGGCGAAGCCGCTCAAGTCAAAGAGCGTGGTCCGCGGGCCGGGCGCGACCAGCAAATCAACATCGCTTGTCTCGCCGGCCTCGCCGCGCGCCACCGAGCCGAAGACCCGGACGTCGTCCAAACCGCGCCGGGATGCGGCATCCAGTATCTTCCCGCGCATAGCTCTCAGCGCCGCCAGCGTGGGCCGCCCGGCTTGCTCGCCTTGTACCGGCACTGGCATGTCTCCTCTCCCAGGTCATGTTAGCTAAATACGGCTCCGCCATACCGAAACGGAGTTGCGACATCGAGCCGCCGCCCGGTATCCCGCATGACTCTCTGGCGAGTCTGCAGCAGCGCACCCCTGAGGGCCGTGACCAACCCGGCCTGCACAGTGCCGGTACAGGGCCGCGTTCCAGCACGTGGCGGCATGTGCAACTCAGCGGCCGGGTCCTTGCAGCGCGCACTGTCAGCAGATCTAGGTAGGCGCGGCCGGAAGTGGTCGCTCGGCTGGGTCGGGTCACGATTGAAGTATCCGCAGCGCCGTTGACAGCGGTTCCAGCTGGCCGGACGAGCTTGTCGAAGTCCGTTCGTCGCTGCAGCCACTCGGCCGCATGTGCGCGCGCTACTGCAGCTTGCTGCTCGAGCAGGCTCACCCGATCGCCGCCCGCAGCGGCCCGTTCGGCGATCAGCGTCTCGCGCTCGCGAACAAGGCCGTCGAGTGCTGGCTGTTCTCGGTCGCGAGCGGGCGCTTGATCACCTTCGAGATGTAGCTGCCGTACTCGATATGATCCACGCTGCCGGAGGCCCGCAGCGCCTTCAGGTACACGTCCTGGTCGGCGGCGCCGCTGGGGTTAGCAGCGCCGCTGATGCGCGCCGGGCAGCACACAACGCGGTTAACGGTCGCGCCCGACCAGTCGGCGGCGCGCTCGGCGACCAGAGCGTCCGCCAGCGACCGGATGTCCAGCCACCGCCAGCCGGCTACGCCGCGCCCGCACAGCTTCCGCCCGCGTAATACAAGTTGTAGGCATCTACCAGGACAGTAACGCGCACCACGCAACACTAGCGAGCGCAAGCCTCGGCAGGGGCGATTCGCCTCGCCCCGCATTGCCGTGGCGACCTGCCTAGTCGATGCCCTTCCACTGTTCGGCGAGGCGGCCCCAAGCACTGGCTCGCCAGGTGCGGGCAAATGCCGAAGGCGGTACATGCCATACGCCGGCTGACCACCTCAGAGGCCTCGGCTGGCGGTTGCCGGCGCGGTCGTCCACTGGTCGGCGAGCCACGCGAGATCCGCTCCGTCTCTGGCCCGTGCCTGCTGCTCGCGGCCGAAGAGCGCCTCGGTCTTAGCCAGGACGAGCGTGTAGGGCAGGCCCTGCCGCCTGGTCACGTGGGTGACGGGCAGCTCAGCGCCGTCGATCCGGGCGTGGACATGCTGCCTGCCGTTCTGGGCGAGCGGCCACTGCAAGGTGCGCCCGTTCTTGTCGGCCAGGAACGCGCGGAGCGTGCCGCACAGCTCGCACGCGCAGGCCCCGGCAGGCAGCTGGACCGACCAGTCGCCGGCTTGGCGTTCGGGGCGGGCGAGCCGGGCGCGGAGCCGCGCCGCGCAGTCGGTGGCCAGGACACCGAAGCCGCCGTCATCGGGTGCGTCGTTCCCGGGCGTGGCCGTGGTCGCGCGCAGCGCGGACATCTCCAGTTCGGTCACGGTGTCGGTTTGCTGCTGGAGGTATGCGGTGACGGTTTTCAAGGCGCTGGCCGCCCCGATCGCTGTTGCGGCCGTCAGCACCGCGGCGAGTGGCTTGCCAAGGTCGCCGAGCTGGCGGTGACGGTAGCTCGGCGGCGAGGAGGCCAGCGCTGCGCCGATTTCTGCGGCGATCCGATCCCACGCCAGGTCCAGCAGCCGCTGCGCAGCCGCCGTGCCGGCGCTGCCGGTGGCGCGCAGCCGCTCGCACAGGCCGGGCAGCCGGTCCGGCGCCCACTGCGGGACATCAGGTCCGGCGGCGAACGCCCAGCCCGGCTGGTCACCGCCGAACCAGGTCCGCAGCAGTTCCGCCGTCCACTGCTCGCCGTAGCGCTCGGCCGTCTTCGCGAGGGATTTCACGTGCGCACCAGCGAGGCTGTCGATCCGGAACGGGCTCAGCAGCATCGCCGCGATCGCCGCGTCCGCCACGGCTTGCGCGGCCAGCAGCGTTTTGCGGAGGAGCCCAGAGGTCGTGCCGCCCTGTTTCTGCTGCGCGGTCTGGCCGCGGAGGGCGACGTCCCAGAACGGCGCGAGGGTCGTGGCGGCGGCACGGGCGCCGGCCATGTCGGCCGATGACGCCATCGCGGCAATCTGGTCGAGTGCCCAGGCCGGGGAGGTCTCGGCGCGGTTGGCGAACGCCTGCTCACGTGGCCACACGACGACCGCCGCCCGGTGGTACCAGCGGTCCAGCGTGTTGCCCCAGTTCCCCATGTAGCCCTCGTACTGCTGGGAGTAGGGCTGGAGGTCGCCGGACCGGGTGGACGCGCACACCTCCGCATCGCACAGTGACAGCGAGGTTTCCTCCAGCCGGGCGCCGTCCGGGCCGGTCCAGTGCGTGAGCGCGATCTCGGAATCGACCAGGTCCTGAATCTCGTACTCGCGTTCGTCGTCGCTCGCGCCGGAGTACTCGTCGTCTTCGTAGTAGTCGTAGGCATCATGCCAGCGCCGGCGGCGGTATCCGTAGACCTCGTCGGCCGGGTAGGCGTCGTGTGTCTCCCTGATGTCGGCGAGCGCAAGGACCGCCTCGCAGCCTGCCCGGTCGGCGGCAGCGCGGAGCAGGGACACCCGGCTGGCGTCGTCGCCCTTCAGCCGTGGCCAGGCCAGGGCGCGCGGGGTGTACTCGTGGTCGAGGAGATAGACCAGCCGGCCCGGCGGGGCGGACGGAGGTCCGCCGTAGTAGCGCGCCGCCGGCGTGGCGAAGTGCTCGCGCAGCAGGCTCGTCAGCTCAGCCGCGGTGCCGTCGTCGCCCTCCGGGCGGGTGGTGTCGCCGTGCAGCAACAGGTTGTAGGTGAGCGTGATCCGGTAGCCGGACTTCACTTTGAGAACCTCGTGCCTGCAGTCGGCGTAGAAGGCGACAAGCGACAGCGCCGCCCTCTGGGAGCCCTGGTAGGACTTGTGCTCCCCGTTGTGCTCCACCACCAGCTCGCCGCCTTTGTAGCTGGACGGCAGCGTCACCACCAGGGTCGCGACCATATCGTCGGACTTTTCCGAGTCCTGGTGGGGGAGGAAGAACTGGCCGGCCTCGTAGACCAGGAGCGAGTGCAGGTCGGCCGTGAGCAGGGCACTGTTCGGGAAACCTAGCTCCTGCCGGAGGGTCGCGAGCACATCTGTCAGCACGACGCCGTTCCACCCGGCGCGGACCAGGTGCGTCGGGATTTCCCAGGTGTCACGGACGTCCGGGTCGGTGAGCGTCTGCTCGCCGCGGCCGAACCTGGCGGGCTCGCCAAGACCGATAAGGTTGCGGGCCTTCGCGGGCGTCACGGGCAGCGTGACCCGGCCGAAGCCTTCCACCTCCAGGCTCAGGTCCTCCGGCCGCGCCGTCAGCTCGGCGCTGAACGCGGACTTCGCGTCCCCGAGCAGCCTGGCCAGCCGGTCACGCGCCGCAGTCGCCATCGCTCGTTCCTCCGGTGCCAGGGAACGCCGTACTTCTGACGCGAAACGACTGTAGCGAACTGCTCCGGCCGAGGGGCACGCTTGCACAACAGCGATATCTGGAAGCGGTCGGTGCATCGAGATCGGTCGTCCGCCCCGCATTCGATCAGCGTGGATGGCGCGGGCCTGGAGAGTCGCTTGTCGCGCTTGGGGCCGGGGCAACCCGGCGGGGGTCGGGGAAGCCGAGGCTGGTGTAGCCGGGTGCGCGGCCGGCCAAAGTGGCGGCCAGCACGCCCGTAAGGGTGTCGTGGTAGTCGTGGACCTCCGCGGTTTCCTTGCCGGGGTAGGGGCGCAGGATCCGCCCGGCGTACTGGAGCAGGCGTCCTTTCCATTTGACCGGGGCGGCGAGGAACAGGGTGGAGGAGCCGGTGTCGATCTCGACGGTAACGACGCCAGGCCGGCGACCAGTGCCGCGGTGCTGTGCCGGGCGAACCGCGCCCGGATGTCATCGGGCCCGGTCAGGACCAGGGCCCTGGCCTGGTTGATGGTCTGGGTGCGTTCGCTGGTGGCGCTGCGCTTGGCGACCATCAGCGCGCGGATCGCCTCGACCGCGCCGTCCCGGCCCTTGGGTGCGCCGCGCGCCCGGCCGGACTGCGCGGCCCGCGCGGCGCTGACCGCATCCAGCGGATCGGACTTGCCCTGACGGCGGCGGTCCTGCCGGTCGGAGCGATCCACCTCCACCACCCGGACGCCGGCCGCGGTGACGTGCCGGGCCAGCCCGGCGCCGTAACTGCCGGTGCCCTCGATCCCGACCAGGCACACGGTCCCGAACCCGCCCAGCCAGCCCAGCAGCCGCGCATACCCGGCCGCAGTGGCCGGGAACTGCTCGACGCCGAGTAACCCCCCGATCGGGTCGAGCGCGGCAGCGACGTGAGTATCTGCGTGGGTGTCTACGCCGCCGGTAACGGCGCGTGTCTCTACGATGGTCAAGGCCATCCCTCTTCTCTGGTTGAAGGGGTGGCACGCACCCGCTGGCCGTCGGATCCGTGAACCCCGGCCTCTTGCACAGGACGGGCAGATCAGACCGGCACGCCGGTGGGTGCCAGAAAACCTGGGCCCGGCCGACAGTCGTTTCGAAGGACAACCCGACCGGCGTCAGCTGACTCGGAGGTCAGGCCGGACCCAGG
This sequence comes from uncultured Actinomycetota bacterium, assembly GCA_963804435.1. Classification (GTDB taxonomy): domain Bacteria; phylum Actinomycetota; class Actinomycetes; order Streptosporangiales; family Streptosporangiaceae; genus JAJYUU01. The sequence continues at coordinate 388,018 of CAWDQI010000001.1, forward strand.
CCCCCGAACCTACGCCCGCACCCGATCCAAGTGGGGGGAAGCAGCGCCGGGGGTCACTATCCACATCCTCCCTGCCGAATATTTGCAGTTGGTTGATGGCGAACTCGTCGCGGCCGAGCGGCACAGAACGCCAGTTCTGGCGCCCGCCTCTCCGCGGCTCGGGGAGCGTTCCTTCCACCCGTAGTCAGGGATGAGGCTGCCCGGCCAGGATCAAGATCTGTGACTATTGCTGGCTGCGCGCCAACCTGACGGATGCTCAGTTTTCGATTGACCGGCGCCGGCGGCGAATGGCGCGCGGGTTGCTGTGAAATACCTGGACGTCGCCCAGCACAGCATGACCGTGGATCTTCACCACGAACCGGCTGGTCCCCGCGGGGACGGGCCTAGTCATATTCCTGTTGTCCCCGACGACAGCGACACCGGACAATTCTACGGCCACCCCTTCCGGGACGATCACGTCAACGTCGTTGAGCAGGGCATAGGCACGGATCGTCATCTCCTTCGAGGCGGCCTTCGCCCCGCGCAGGTCGATGACCGCGTCGCCCAGCAGCGCAATCGCGGTGATCTCATCCTCGAGCGGCTGCGGCCCTGCCCGGCGCGAGTCCCAGAAGATGCCGAGCATCACTCTGCGCAGCCTGCCAGGTCCGCGCACGGGACCCATCGCAGGCAGGTCCTCGGTGAGCGCGGCCAGTGCGCCGCGCGTGCGCGCGGCAAACGCCCGGTCCAGACGCTCGCCGAACTCCTGGAGCGTGAGCCTTCCGTCGCCGACCGCCTCGTTCAGCCGGGCGGCGACGGCCTCCCGGTCACCGTCCGACGCCCGGATGACCGGAGCGAGGGCGCCAGCGGCTCGTCGGTTCTCGTCCCGGGCGGGCTCCTCGCCCATCACTGGCTCCTTCGCACTGCATCACACCTGCGCTACCCAGAGTGGCACCAGGCTGCGGCCGCTGCTCCCGTGACCAGCGAACATCTGACGAGGTCACCCACTGTCTGATAGTTGATTGAGTATAGCAACTATAGCTAGCCTATGACCATGGCTCCGAGCAAAGCTGACGTGAACGCCATGGTCGCTGCGCTGTTCACGCTGACCGGCGGAATGGAGCGGGCCAGACGCCAGCGCAAGGCCGCAGGCACGCTGAGCCTGCTTCAGCTCATCGCCGACCGCGGGCCAATCCGTCCGTCCGATATCGCCGACCTGCAGGGGGTTCACCCGTCGCTGGTCACCAGGCAGGTCCGTGAGCTCGAGGACGCTGGTCACGTCCAGGTCGCCGCCGACCCGGCTGACGGGCGCTCATGCCTGGTGACACTCACGCCCTCGGGTGCCGACGAGCTGAAACGGCTGACCCAGGTCGGCCTGGACCGGTTCGCCTTGTTCGTGGCGGACTGGCAGCCCGGCGATGTCCGGATGCTCACCGCGCTGCTGGACAAGCTCAGGAACTCCATCGCCGCTGTCGCTGCACAGGAGCAGCAGCAGCGCCAGCTCGGCCGACGCTCGGCGCGCACTTCCCGACGGGATTAGCGGGGCTGACTAGCTGCCCCCAGACGGCGGTCTCCGGGCGCACTCCGTCCGGCGCGACAGGCGGCCCGGTTCGCCGAGGACGCCTCCGGAGCCACCACCACCCGGCCCGGCCTGAAACGCGCCCGCGCGGCGGCGCGGGTCGGGGTGATCGACGTGCTGCTGGTCTACCGGGTGGACCGGCTCACCCGCAGCCTCCGCGACCTCGTAACGCTGCTGGACGACCTCGACCAGGCCGGGGTGGTGTTCCGGTCGGTCACCGAGCCGTTCGACATCGCCACCGCCATGGGCCGGATGCTTGTCCCCCGGTTGCTCGAGGACCCGGCCGGGCTCCCGCTGAGCACCTTGCGGCAGGCACTGAGGGCCGGCCGGGCTCGCGGGATGCTAGGCCGCCGGGCCGGCGGTCAGCTTGTTGCGTTCGGCAACGACGCCGGGATCTCCGCGGCACTGGCGGGGCTCGGCGTGCAGGTGACCGGAACGGCGGTCCCGATCGGCCCGGACAAGGACGGCGAGGAACCCGACAGCACCGACATGGGGCTCATCGCTGAGACGCTCGCCCGGGCGCTGGGTCGGACCCGCGGCATCACCGAGGTCCTGCGTTCCGGGCAGCGTCACCTGCTGCGCGCCCGGGACGAGGATCCCCGCCGCCCGGAGGACACCGCCGCCCTCGCCGGGCTGCGCGCGGCCGCCGGGGGACCGGTGACCGGCCACCTGGCCGGTCCGGGCGGGGCCCGGCTGCCCTGGGCCGAAGCCGCGGCGCTCGCCGTTGACTGGCGGGACGGCACCTGGCGGCTGCTGTTCGCGCCGGAGATCTGGGTGCGGCCCGACTTCACCGACTCCCCCTCCGGAACGAGCCCGGCCGCGGCACGCGAGGCCGCCGCAAGGCTCGGCGCCGACTTCGCTCGCGCCCGGCTCGCCCGCCGGTACAACAGCGCCACCGGGCAGTTGCTGGCCGCCTGGGTGCGGCTGCTCACCGCCGGCGGCACAGGTCCGACGCGCACGGTGTACGCGTTCGGGCTGCGCGCGGGCGCGGGCGTCGACGCTGCCTTCACCATCGGAACCCGGCCGCTGGTATCCCGCCCGCTGGCCGGCGCGCCGCCGAGGAGCAACACGTGATCACTACTGCGATCCCTGGCCCGCCGCTGACGCACATCCAGCTCGGCGAGCCCGCACTGGCGTTCGACCCGGCTGACGCCTCACAGCAGCATCTCAACCCGCTCGCCGGCCTGGCCGCGTTCGGACCGTACTCGGCCGGTGCCTGGCAGGCAACAGGTCAGCAAGTCCGTGTCGCCATCCTGGCCCCGCACGACGCGATCGACCCGGTCCGCGGCCTGCTCAACAGCCTGCGCGACAACGCCGACCCGCAGGAACGGGCGGACTACCTGCCCCCGTACCCGGGGTTCAGGGCCGCGTTCCGCACGGCGCTCATCCCCGCCGCCGAAGCGGCGCGGCAGCCGCTGCCCGATGACCTGGACGATCAGATGGCGGCCAGCGCCGAGCCGCACCTGACCCTGGCCCGAGCGCTCACCGCCGGCCTGAGCAGGCTTGCCGTGGTGCGCAGCCTGTTCGACGTCGTGGTGTTCTACCTGCCGTCCCGATGGGAAGGCCATTTCACTATCGGCGAGTTCGACCTGCACGATCACGTCAAGGCAGCCGCGGCCCGGCTCGGGCTGCCGACCCAGATCGTCACCGACCAGGCGCTCAGCTACCACTGCCGGGCATCAGTCAGCTGGCGGCTCGCGATGGCGCTCTATGCGAAGGCCGGCGGCACGCCGTACAAGCTCGCATCCGGCGCGATGCTCGACCCCTCAGCCGCCTACATCGGCCTGGCCTACGGAATCCGCGACGCCCGGCCCGGCCCCGGCTTCGTCGTCTGCTGCTCGCAGCTATTCGACGGGCAGGGCGGCGGCTTGGAATTCGTCGCCTACGACCTGACCGGCGACGTCGACCCCCGCAACCCGCTGCTCACCCGCACCCAGATGCGCACCGTGCTGTCCCGAAGCCTGGGCATCTACGCCGACCGGCACGCCGGCCGCAGACCCAGTCAGCTAGTCGTCCACAAAGTCTTCTCGTTCACCGAGGAGGAAACCCGCGGCGCCGCCGAAGCCTGGGGCCGAGGCGACGATCTCAGCTGCGTCAGCCTCACCAGGCCCGCGTGGCGGGGAGTCCTGGTCACCGCGGCGAAAGACAACCGCACCGGCGCCCCCCGCTACGGGTACGCCGTCGACCGCGGCACGCTCGCCCAGCTCGACGGGCACAGCGCCCTGCTGTGGGTGGCCGGCAACGCCCGGGCCGCGACGCTAACCGGCCGCCCCTACCTGCAAGGAGGCAAGGGAACCCCCCGGCCGCTGCTACTCACCCGTCACGCAGGCCGGGGCCTGCTGGCCGAGCCCGCCGCGCAGATCCTGGCCCTGAGCAAGATGGACTGGAACACCGATGCCCTGTACGGCGGCCTGCCTGCCACGGTCACCTATGCCCAGGTGCTCGCCAAGATCGTCAAGCACGAGAACCTGCCTCCGGTGCCCTATGACTACCGCCTGTTCATGTAGACAGGTACGCGACATCCGCCGGGTGCTGCAACCGCCCCCAGATGTACAGAAGTCAGACCGTGCCCACATGCCCGCACTCAGCAAACCTGCGCGCTCACCGTCGGCGGGTCACCTATCAGGTACCTGACGCCGCGGGCGGGGACCGGGCCGGCGCGGAGCAACCGTCAGGACGGGGCTCGATTCCTGGCCAGCCATGAGTGCCTCGCCGGCAGACGCCTGCCGGTACCGTCTCAGCCTCCGGGCAAGCTCAGCTCCCTGTGACGGTGCCGAAAGGATCAGGGACGCAACTAGTTCTTTCCTGTTCGTCCGCTCGCCGCTTGCTTCTGCCAGAGAGACCAGGGCGTCAAGCCGGTCACTGATCGGCAGGGGGAACGACAGCCCGACGCTGCCCTCGGGGCAGTCCCGGAGCGGGGTTGCGGGCGGGGATCTGGCGGCCGTAGGCCCACTGGGGTTCCGCGAAACCGCCGCATCGACAGTGACCAGGAAGCTCACATCACCGGGTCCGGCCCGGCGGGCACGATCGGGGCAACCGAGCAAACATCGAGCAAACGTCGGCGCGTGAAACCCCCGAGAACAGCTCAGAAACAGAGAAACCCCAGTTCAGGGGCACGCCAACGGGTGCGCCGCCAGGGACTTGAACCCCGAACCCGCGGATTAAGAGTCCGCTGCTCTGCCAATTGAGCTAGCGGCGCTAGAGACGGAGCGATCGTAGCGCAACTTATCAAGGCGTGCGAATCACCCCTGAAAGCGGGGCTGGCGCCCGGCTTCGGACGGTGACGCTAACAGAACCGCATCCGCTCAGGCACCGTGGCGAGACGCCTAGCCACCCAGGAAGCGGCCCATGACGTCGGCCGCCTTTGACTGCCGGCCGGTTCGCGCCTCCTGCCGGTCCGCGAAACTCATCACCTGCAGGCCCGCGTTCAGGCCGAGCCAGCGAAGTGGTTCCGGCTCCCATTGCGGCGACCGGTGCCCGACCCAGGGCAGCCGGGTGAGCTGCGACCCCGTTCCCCTAATCAGATCGGCGAGCGTCCGCCCGGCGAGGTTGGTCGTCGATACGCCATCGCCGACGTAACCGCCGGCCCAGCCGATGCCGGTGGCCGGGTCGAGCCCGACCGATGCGCACCAGTCGCGGGGGATGCCAATCGGTCCGCCCCAGTGATGGCTCACCTGCACGTCGCCCAGGACCGGGAACAGCTCGGCCAGTGTCCGCCGCAGGGCCTCGAACACCGTCGGCACCTGGTCGAAGGACGGCCGGACCGACGAGCCCAGGTGATACGGCGCGCCGCGGCCGCCGAACGCGAACCGGCCGTCTGCGGTCCGCTGCCCGTAAATGATCAGGTGGCGCAGGTCGCCGAAGGTCGGCCGGTTGACGAGCCCGATCTGATCCCAGACGGGTTGCGGCAGCGGCTCAGTGGCGATCATCAGCGAATACACCGGCACGACAGCCCGCCGGTAGCCAGGCAGCCCGGGCGTGTATCCCTCGGTAGCGCGCACCACGAACTGGGCTCGGACCGTGCCCGTGCTGGTGACGACCCGCCCTGGCTCGATCTGGCGCACCGGCGTTCGCTCGAACACGCTGACACCGGCCCGCCGCACCGCTGCCAGCAGCCCGCGGGCCAGCCGGGCCGGGTGAATAGCGGCGCAATGCGGCGTATAAGTGCCGCCCAGAACCCCAGAGGCCGCCGCTAGCGAGCTAGCCTCGGCGGCGGACAGCAACGTTAGGTCTTCCTCGCCGAAGCCGAACTCGCGCGCCTCTGCCACTTCCGCCTTGGCCCGTTCGAGTTGCACCGGCGACCTGGCCAGCATGACGGTGCCGCCGTTGGCCCAGTGGCAGTCGATGCCCTCCGCTGCGGCGACCTTGCCGACCTCGTCGACGGTCGCGTGCATGGCCCGCTGCATGGCGATGGCGGAGTCCCTGTCCGCCATCCGGGCGAGCTTGGCCAGGGACGCCGGGAACAGGGCCGAGCACCAGCCGCCGTTTCGGCCGGACGCGCCGAACCCGGCGATCTCCCGCTCGAGGACCACGATCTTGAGGCCGGGGTCCTGCCGGGCCAGGTAATAGGCCGTCCACAGCCCGGTGAAACCAGCGCCGACGATGGCCACGTCGGCCTCGGTGTCGCCAGGCAGCGGGTCGCCGGGCGCGAGGGTGCCGGGCACCGTGTCATGCCAGAAGGACAGCGACCGGTACGCAACAGTCGGGACCATGCGGTACATCGTGGCAGGTGACGGACCTCGGTAGCGCATCGGGCATGCTGGAGCCATGACATCGATGCTGGCGTGTCCGTGACAGCCGGGAGCCTCGACTCCGCGACTGTGCCGGAACCGCGCGATTCGCAGCGGCCGTACGCGATCTGCGTGGTGTGCCTGGGCAACATCTGCCGGTCGCCGATGGCCGAGGTGGTGCTGCGTGACGAACTCGAGCGGGCTGGCCTGGCGGGCAAGGTAACCGTCAGCAGCGCCGGAACGGGCGACTGGCACGTCGGCGAGCCGATGGACGCTCGGGCCAGGGCCGAGCTAACCCGCCGCGGTTACAACGGATCCGGGCACCAGGCGCGGCAGATTCAGCCGCCCTGGCTCGATGACTACGACCTGATACTGGCCATGGACGGGCGCAACCTGGCAAACCTGCAGCGCATGGCGGCCCGGGACCCACAGCTGGACGGCCGCATCCGGCTGATGCTGTCGTTCGATCCGGACTCCGCCGAGGGTGCGGAGGTACCCGATCCGTATGACGGCAGGCCCGGCGAGTTTGCCGAGGTCTTCGAGCTCGTCCAGGCCGCCGCCGAGGGCCTGGCGGGCCTGCGCAGCCACCCTGTAGCCGTCCCTGGCCGCTATCGTGGACGCAACGGCCCAGGCTCGGCTGGAACGCCTGCTCGGCGCTGGCCTGACAGACGCGCGGAGCGTCGGCGGCGGGCACGGCGTCACGCATTACCGCCTGACGACCGCGGCCGGACGTGCCGCATTTGCCAAGCTGGCTTCGTTCCCTTCCGCTGATTCTGAGGGGAACGGGGGCCTGGGCGAATTCGCGGCCGAGGCTGCCGGGCTGCGCTGGCTAGCCGAGGCAAGTGCGGTGCCGGTTCCTGCTGTGCTGGCCTGCGACTCAGGCTGCCTGGTCACCGAGTGGGTCGAAGCTGGCGGATCTGACGGGCGGGCCGCTGTCAGGTTCGGCCGGGAACTGGCTGCTTTGCATACGTTCGGAACCGACCGGTTCGGTGCCCCGTGGCCGGGCACGATCGCCGGGCTCCCGCTGCCCAACGACTCGGGCCACCGGTGGCCCGAGTGGTATGCGGCGAACCGGCTGTTGCCCTATGTCAGGATCGCTAGGGACGCGGGCGCGCTCGGCGCGGCCGATGTGCGGCTGGTCGAGGCAGCAGCCGCGCGGTCCGGTCAGGTGAGCGGGCCGGACGAGCCGCCGAGCCGAATCCACGGCGACTGCTGGTCGGGGAACGTGCTCTGGTCCGGTGGCCGCGGCTGGCTGATCGATCCGGCCGCGCACGGCGGTCACCGGGAAACCGACCTGGCCATGCTCGCCCTGTTCGGGGCTCCGCACCTGGACCGGATCATCGCCGCGTATCAGGAGGCCGCGCCGCTCGCGGACGGCTGGCGCGGCCGGATGCCGCTGCATCAGCTGCATCCGCTGCTCGTCCATGTCTGCCTGTTCGGCGGGTCCTACCGCGAGTCGGCACTGGCAGCCGCCCGGGCCGTGCTGGCGGCCTGACCAGGCAGTGCTGGCGCCTGACCGGGCAGTGCGGGCGGCCGGACCGGGCAGTGCGGGCGGCCGGACCAGGCAGTGCGGGTGGCCGGACCAGGCAGTGCGGGCGGCCGGACCAGGCAGTGCGGGCGGTCGGACCTGTCAGGCCGCCTGTTCGCCGGTTACATGCTCGGCGTCAGGTGTATCTGCTTCCTCGCCCGCGTCGTCGCCCTCATTCGCGCCCTGGGCGGCCTCGGGCGACAGCGGCAGTGCGATGCAGAAGGTGGCCCCGCTGCCAGGCTGAGTGCGAACCCAGGCAGCGCCTCCGTGCGCAGCTACGAGCGCGGCGACAATGGCCAGCCCGAGCCCTGTCCCGCCAGAGGTCCTGGCCTGGTCGCCCCGGTAAAACCGCTCGAAGACGTGCTCGGCCTGCTCCCTGGTCAGTCCGGGGCCGTGGTCGGCGACCTCCAAGACGGCGGCGGGCTGCCGGTCCTGGTCGCCCGGCAGGTTGGCCGGGACAGCCTCGTCATCACCGCTGGCCATCCGCGCCTCGCTGAGATTGCCGGACCTGATGAGGACGTCGATCGGCGTGCCATCCGGCGTGTGGGACAGGGCGTTACTCATGAGGTTGCCAATGACCTGACGCAGCCGGACCTCGTCGCCGATGACAAGCAGGGCCGCGCCGGAGCGCACCGTCAAGTTGATGTTCCGGCTGGGCGCGACCACCCTCGCGTCGTGCACCGCGTCGGCCGCGAGCGTCAGCAGGTCGACTGGACGGCGGTCAAGCGGACGCTGCTGGTCCAGCCTGGCCAGCAGCAGCATGTCCTCAACCAGCACGCCCATGCGCGAGGACTCCTGCTCAACCCGCCGCATGATCCGGTCCATGTCAGCCGACGCGAGCTGGCCGGTGCCATTACTGGCCGCACCAGCGCCGTTGGTCTCGGGCGCGATCCCGTTACCGGCCGCGCTGCGAGCGGCACCCTCTGCCCCGCTCGCACCACCGATTCCGCTCACAACGCCAGCTTCTGTGATCTCATTTGCCTCGCTAGCCGCCGCCGCATCTGCGCCCGTCTCGATCCCGCCCCGCTGGCGGTAATACTCGGCGAATCCCCGGATCGCGGTCAGCGGCGTGCGCAGCTCGTGGCTAGCGTCGGCGACGAACTGCCGCATTTTCTCCTCAGACCGCCGGGCCGCGGCCTCGGACCGGGACCGCGATTGGAAGGCAGCCTCGATCTGGCTCAGCATCACGTTCAGCGACCGGCCCAGGCGCCCGACCTCCGTCCGTGGATCCCGCTCCGGCACGCGCCTGCTCAAATCACCAGCCGCGATCGCCCTCGCCGTCCTCTCGATCTCAGTAAGCGGCCGCAAGCTGGCGCGGACAACCGCCGTCCCGACAGCAGCGAGGGTAAGAATTATGACGATGCTCACGACGAGATCGATTGCCGTCAGCGACCCAATGGTCCGGTAGACGCTCGTGGCGTCCGTGGCTACGACGACGATGCCGCGGACACTCGACCCGTTCGGCGTGCCCGCGCTGGCAGCTAGCCCGACGACTCGCCACCGCCCATCGCCGGACGTCGAGCCGACGGTGATCGCCTTTTGCGGGTTCGACGAGAGCGAGCTTGGATCGGGTGGAATCACCGGACCAGGGACCTGGGTTCCGAATATCCCTCTTCCGTACCCAGCAGCGCTGATCGGGATAACTAGCGGCGTCTGACTACCGTGGTCTGGAACCCAGGTCACCGACTCGCCGACAGCCCTGTTCGGCTGAGACGTGAGGTTGATGCCGCCGAGCTGCAGCGAGTGATTAATCTGCCCGGCAGCTGCTGCAAGATTGTTGTCAGCGTTATTAAGCAGGTTGCTGCGCAGCAGTCCGATACCGACGAGGCTGATCACCGCCAGGGCTATCGCCACGAAAGTCAGCACCGCGGTGATCAATTTCACGCGCAGCGGGGTACGGCCGGGCAGGTCCTTAACGGACCGCCAGAAGCTCGTGCGCTGCGCTGACTGGGACATGGGGATCGACAAGCTAGGAGTGCGGCAATCTGAGCACGTAACCGACGCCGCGCAGGGTGTGGAGCAAATGCGGCTCGGTGGTGTCTACTTTGCGCCTCAGAACGGATACGTAGGACTCGACGATCCCGGTGTCACCGCGGAAGTCGTAGTCCCAGACGTGGTCGAGGATCTGCATCTTGGAGAGCACCCTGTTGGCATTCCCCATGAAGTAGCGAAGCAGCTTGAACTCGGTGGGGGAGAGCTGGATCTGCTGGCCAGCCCGCCAGACTTCATGGCTGTCCTCATCCAACTCCAGGTCGGCGAACTTCAGCCGCGGCGATGGCTCGTTGCCGTCGCCCCGGGTCCTGCGCAGCACGGCGCGGATCCGGGCAATCACCTCTTCCAGGCTGAAGGGCTTCGTTACGTAATCGTCGCCGCCGAGCGTCAGGCCGCGGATCTTGTCCTCGGTCGAGTCGCGAGCCGTCAGGAACACGACGGGAATTTGCGCACCGCCGCCGCGAAGCCGCCGGATGACGTCGAAACCGTCCATGTCGGGCAGCATCACGTCCAGGACAATGAGGTCCGGCCGGTGCCGCTGGGCGGCTTGGACGGCCTCGTTACCCGCCGCCGCTGTGACGACGTCGAATCCTGAGTAACGCAGGCTGGCCGCCAGCAACTCCAGGATGTTCGGCTCGTCTTCTACCACAAGCAACCTGGCATCCGGCTGTCTTTTGCCATCGGGCTGGCTGTTCATGCATCCATTGTCCGCCAGGCCCCTGAAGGTTAGCTGAACGCTCGCTGAGGCTGGCCTGCGCGGATCAGATCGCGCGCGTCTTCGTTCGTCTCGTGGTTCCGGTCGCGTTCGGCGGACTGTTTGCCTAGTTTGTGCCCTTCCGGAGCCGTGAAACCAGGCGACAGCGAACCCGAACGGAAGATCGGGCGCGATATGGGCGGTTTGCGTGACAGTCAGGATCCACGTTCCACCGATTCGGGCTAATTTGCTGCACGATTTGCCGGGTATGCGGGAGCCGAAATCGGTGGAACGTGGAAACGTCAGCGCTGGACGCTGCAGGTCGCGGCGAGCACCCGCCGGCGGTCAGATCTGGCGGGAGCCGGTGATCAGCGACTTGGGGATCTTGCTGCCGGTGCGCAACGCGGTGAAGAGCTCCTTGGCCTTAGCCGAGTTCCACAAGACCGATTCGCCGGCCGGGGTAATGGCGGTCGCCGTCGCAATCGGCACCGTCGTGGTGATCGGGTTACGCATGGCTCTGGCCACCCCGACCAGCCCGTACAGGCTGGCGCCCTGGTCCACCGTGAGTGTGCTGGCGGTGTCGCTGGCGGCTGGGATGGCCGCGAACGGGTTCAGCATGACGCCCGTGCTGGTCATCTTCGTCAGCAGCGCCTTGAGGAACAGGCGCTGGTCCTGCTCGCGCTGGAGGTCCTGGGTATTGAAGCTATGCCGGTCGCGCACGTAGGCCAGGGCCTGTCCGCCATTGAGCGTCTGGCAGCCCTTCTTCAGGTTCACGCCGGAGCTGGCCTCGTGCAGCGGAGTGGCGAGGCACATCCGGACGCCGCCGACTGCGTTGACGACCCGGACGAAGCCGCCGAACCCGATCCCCATGTAATGGTTGATGTACAGCCCGGTGGCGTTCTGAACGGTTTCCGCCAGCAGCTTCGGCCCGCCGAAGGTGAACGCGGCGTTGATCTTGCTCATGCCATGGCCGGGGATGCTCACGTAAGAATCGCGCGGAATGCTGATCAGCACGGGTCGGCCGCCGCCGGCCGGTAGATGCAGAATCATGATCGTGTCGGTCCGCTGGCCCGAGATGTTGACGCCGGTGGACAGCGCCCGCTCCTGCGCCCTGGTCAGGCCCTGGCGGCTGTCTGAGCCTGTGATCAGCCAGTTCGTGCCCGATCCGGGCAAAGGGCGGCCGGGGTAGCTGACCAGGATGTTGGACTTGTTCAGCTGGGAGTTCAGGTAGAAGTACGTGCCGACGCTGAAGAGCAGCAGAACTACGATCACGGCGGCGATGATCGCGAAGATCCGCTTCGGCCGCAGCCAACGACGCCAGCGCGTCGTGCCGGCCCGGATGGGGCCGCCGGTCCTTGACGGGGACCACGGCGAGGTGATGAGCGAGCCCTGCCCGCTGCGTGAGGTAGCGGGCGGCTGTGCTGGCCAGCCTCCCGGCGGCGCTACCCGACCCGGCCCGCCCGACCCGGGGCCCTCAGCGGAATACTGACCGACCTGGTACTGGCCGGCAGCATTCGTCGCCGGAATACCGACCGTCCTGTCCACTGACTGATCCGTGCCCCCGGCCCCGTTGTCACCGGAGTCAGCGGCGCTGCCCTCGCGCTGTTCCCCGCGGAACCAGCCTTCTGGCCACTCGTCCATCAGATCCGCCTATCACCATGCGCTGTCCCCATCGTCTCTACCTGGTAGACGGCCCGCCATCCAAATCGGTGGCAAGAGAAGGCCAAATGATTACGCGATTCAGGTCCTGCCATGGTGCTGCCACCGCTGCGGACTAGGCCCCGCCGCCCCACCAGATGGTGAAGACCTCACGGCCGGACGAGCCCAGGTCGATCGGGTGCTGCGGATCGATGCCCGACTCGGCGAGTGCCAAGGCAACCTCGTCCGCCCGCTCTGGCGGCAAGCAAAGCCTGCGGCGGGTCACGTCAGTTAGCTCCTCGAAACTGTCATAGTCCGCGCCGCCGGGGCGGCGCCAGCGCTCGTGACCAGCGCTAATCCCCATGGCCGCGAGTATCTCGAGCAGGTTCGCAGCGGTCGGCCCGTCCGGTCGCGCCAGGCCGTGGAATCGCAGCCAGAGTCGGTTGAGGCTGGCCAGCGGATGTTGGGCCGTCATCTCCACGACTACCATGCGGCGGGCGGCTGCCGTCAGCGCGGCGAGGAACGGCTCGATGTCCGGCACGTTGTAGGTGACGTGGTGGCAGGTCACCACGTCGGCCGCGCCAACCTGCGTGGCCACCTCAGGCCACCGCCCAGTTATCAGCCTGGGGGTTACGCCGCCGGCCGCAGCACGCTGCGCCACCAGGTCCAGCATGTCCGGCTCGGAGTCGATCGCGGTCAGTTCCGTGCATCGCGGTAGCAGCGGCAGGCAAGCCGCACCGGCCCCGCAGCCAACATCGAGCACGATGCCTGGCGGGTCGAGCGCGTCCCAGGCCCGCTGGAACGACGGGCCGGACGGAGCTGCGGCCAGCCTGTCGGCCCGCCGGCTGAAGACACCCCTTGGGAGCACCCACGGCGACTCGGTCACCGCCGCGGTGATGTGCTCAGGAATGGCCCAGTCAGCCAGTTCGGACCGCCAGCTGGCCAGCAGCGGCGCGAGAATGACGGCTCCGTTTCCCTCATTAGTCATGGTCTAGGTTTCGCCTCGGGCGGGACGATTGCTACGGCTGGGCACGGTCCGACCGGTCCGCCGCGGGCGCGGGCTGGGCCGATAACCGGACACTACGCCCTGGCCAGCAGTTTGTGACTGCCTTCCTGGACCCAGTGACGCCGGAGTCGGCCGCCGATCGCGTGTGGCGCGCAGCCGCTGCCGCTGGCGTTAACAACCTTCACGCGACCTCCTCCGAGGGCCCGTTGTGCTGCTGAAGCGCGGTCAGGTAACGGCGGGTTACGCGCAGTTGCACCAGGCGGGCTACCGGCGCTCCAACCCGGGCTAGCGGATGCCGCGGCTGGGAGAACGAGACAATTTCTAGCTGCAGGCGCGAACCCTGCCGGACCACGTGGAAGGCTTCCTCGCCCTGCTCGGGGTGGCCGGGCAGAGTGCCATAGCCGAACCCGAACCGGTCCGGCTCGCTGGTGACGTAGACGATCCGGCCAGTCGCGACCACGTAAATCGCAGCCAGCCGGAAGGCGAGCGCGAATGTCGAGTCCGCCTGGACAGGACTGCCGGGATAGACGATCAATCCGGCGCCGCGCTGGACCTGCCAATGAGCCAGCGCTGCCGCCGCCCAGGCGAACCGGTCGGCGGTGAAGCTGCCGAGGTCCGCGGCCCAGCGGTCGTGGCGGTAACCGGCAGGCCGGGCGTCAGGCGAGGCTGTCGCTCCTACCTCGCGGTAGGTCAGATCCGCACTGCTCTCTGCGTTGACTAGCCGCGCGAGATCATCCGGAGACGGCCTGCGCAGCAAGAACACCTGCGCAGGCTACAGGGGCGCTCGCCGGGACGGCCCAGGGGAGCGGCCGACAGGCGCTCTAGCGGCTCCGCAAGCCTGAACGCTAGCGGGAAACAGGGAGATTTACGGCAGCCGCTCAATTGCCACCACCGCCCCCGCCGTCTCCCCCGCCCCCGCCACCGTGCCCGTGATCGTGGCCGCCCTGGCCGGGGGACCCGAAAGCGGCAATGAGAATGATTGTGCTGCCGGCTGGAACCTGGCCCGTGGGCTGCACCGATAGCACAGTTGCGGGCTGCTGCTGGTCGCTAGGCTGCTGCTGGTCGCTAGGCTGCTGCCACGTCACCTGGACTCGCAAGCCGAGCTCGTGCAGTTGCCGGCGCACGGCTTGAACTGGCTGGCCGATGAGTGCGTCACCACTAACTGCCACCGTAGTGGCCCGACTCGCGGCCGGCGAAGCGGATCCGGAAGCGCTATGCCGATGGGCTGCTGCTGGGCTCAGCCCGCCGGTGAGAAGCCAGCCCGCCAGGGCGGCGACGACACCCACGGCTGCAACCCCCACCAGGCCGCGCCGGGCCGGGCGCCGCCGCCGCCGAGAGGGGTCAGGCCAATCAACCGGCAGCTCCTCGCCGGCCAACGTGATGGTGTGAGGGGCGGACAGCGTCGCGGTCTTGTGGTCTGCCGGCCCGTTATCGCCCGAACCGGGCCAGCCTCCTGACAGGCGAGGTGCATTGGCGAGCGCATCGTGGAGCTGATCAGCTCGCCGGGCGACGTCGCCGGCGGTGGCGGGGCGCGCGGCCGGATCCTTGGCAGCCAATTCGGCGACCAGAGCGGCTACTGGAGCCGGCACACCCGGTGGCAGGGGCGGCAACGGAAGATTGCGGTGCGCGAGTGCGACATCTATTTCCTGCCCGCTGAACGGCGCGGCGCCCGTCAGGCACTCCCAGGCCACGATCCCGAGCGAGTACAGGTCGCTGGCCGGGCTCGCAGACCCGCCGGTGACACGCTCAGGAGCGAGGTATGCAGGCGTCCCGATCAACGTCCCGGTCCGCGTAATCGGCGCGGACCCGGCGGCATGCGCGATGCCGAAATCGGTGATTTTCACCTGGCCACCAGGGCCGATCAGCAGGTTCCCCGGCTTAATGTCCCGGTGCACCAGCCCAGCCGAATGGGCGGCATGCAGCCCGGCGGCGGCCTGGAAAATCACATCCATGGTGCGCGCAGCATCCAGCGGACCCCTGCTGAGGACCTCGGTCAACGCCGGCCCGTCCACCAGTTCCATCACCAGGTAGGGAGGATGACCATAGCCGGTCTCGCCGTAGTCGTACACCCTGGCGATGGCCGGATGGGTCAGTGCTCCGGCATGACGGGCCTCGGCCCGGAACCGGGCCAGGGTCTCGGCATGCCCGGCGTACTCGGCGCGCAGCAACTTGACCGCCACCGGCCGGTCAAGCACGGTGTCTACCGCCCGCCAGACCTCGCCCATGCCGCCGCCGGCGATGCGGCTATCGAGCCGGTACCGGCCGGCGACCATGGCTCTGAAGTCGGACATCACAACGAAACGCTACCCTGGCTGCTTCCTGTCATTCGGGCTATTGCCACAGCACGTGCCCTGACCTGCGGTTTTGCACGGGAGCGACGGGACCCTGACCGAGGAGGCGGTGAACAGGCCAACCCGGCGAGCAGCACCGCTTGTCGCCGCGACGGTCGCCGAGCGCAAGCCGGCTGCGCTGGGCCTGGGTCGTACGATGACAGGTGCGGGCTAACTACCTGCTGGCCCGTTGGCCCGTTGGCCCGTTGGCCCGCACGGGCAAATTCAGCGGGATCGCACGGCAGCCGGTCGTCTGGCCAGAAGCGGCGGCCTCGGGGCAAGGGGGCGCGTGATGGCCAGACCGATGGTGAGGGTGCGCCGGGTGTATGAAGAGCCGGATGCTCACGATGGCGCCCGGGTGCTGGTCGACAGGATCTGGCCGCGCGGGCTGACAAAGGCCAAGGCGGCGCTCGACGAATGGTGCAAGGACGTCGCGCCGTCGACTGAGTTGCGCCAGTGGTACAGCCACGACCCGGACCGCTTCGAGGATTTCGGCCGCCGCTATAGGGCGGAGCTGAAGGAGCCCCAGCGAGCGGACGCGCTGGCGCACCTGCAGGGACTTGCGAAAGACCGGCAGTTGACGCTGCTCACGGCGACTAAGGAACCGGAGATCAGCGAAGCCGCGGTGCTCGCCGGTCTGCTGCGGAGCTAATCAGATCGGGTACCCGATAAGGGGAGCTCGCTAGCGCAGTGACCTTCATGGAGTCGGACCCGCCGAGGCTAGACGACAATGCACGGCAGCGTTGGGTCGACGCGCGCAATGTCACCCGCGTCGCTGGTGACAATGGCGTGATGGCGCTGCCGGGCGCAGAGCACGACGTGGACATCAACGACGTCACTGTGCCCGGTGTCCGCGCACATAAGCCCGACTGTCCGGGCTACGGCCAACGTCATGACGGCGAGGTCGATGTCGGGCGATTTGAGCAGCCGGGCCAGGCGGACTTGGCGAGGGGTGCGCCACGCTTGAGCGACCGCTTCGGCCGGGATGCATATGCTGCCACCGCGCCGCCGGGCCTCATCCAAGCGTGCTTGCATGACAACAGCCTTGCCGGGGTGATCGAGCGCGAGTAATGCTCCAGTGTCGAGCGTCAGTCCGGTTGTTACCGCCGCGCTCAACCGGCCAGCCTGCCGCCCTGGCGGGACTGCCCAGTCAGCCCGGCTTGATCAAGCTCGGCTGCAACCTGTCGCTTGACCTCCTCAGACACAGGCGTCTCCACGCGCCAGGCGGCCAGAATGTCGTCTAGCCTCTCGCGTTCCTGGTAGTCCTGCAGGGCTTCGGCTACGTAAGAGCTGACCTGCCTCTCGCCTCCGGCAGCCCGCTTGATCTTCTCGACCAGATCGTCGGGGAGACTGACCGTGATGCGTTTCATACAACTATCATACTCCGTCAGGACGCCAGGCCCCGGTTAATCTAACGGCCGGATGAGCCTGCGGCAACTTCATGGTACAGCCGTCCTGAGGCTCTGACCTGGTACTATGTGGGGTGAGCGATGGGATTCGAACCCACGACATCCAGGACCACAACCTGGCGCTCTAACCAACTGAGCTACGCCCACCATCGCTGCCAGGACGCGAACTCCCTGGCGGCCTACGAAGCATACCGGTCCTCGGTCACTGCGCAGAATTGGATTCGCCTGCGGCTGGGGCTCGGCCTCGGCGGTCAGCCTGGCAGCGACCGCCCGGGCCGTCGCGGTGTCCGGGCCGGGCTGCGCTACGAAGACGGCCTCCCGGTAATAACGCAGTTCCCGGATGCTCTCCCGGATATCGGCCAGCGCCCTGTGCCCACCGTGCTTCTCGGGGCTGGCGAAGTAGGCACGCGGGTACCAGCGCCTGGCCAGCTCCTTAATGCTGGAAACGTCAACCATCCGGTAGTGCAGAAAATTGTCGAGCTCGGGCATATCCCTCGCTAGGAACGACCGGTCCGTGGCGATCGAGTTTCCGCAGAGCGGAACCTTGCGCGACTCCGGCACGTGTCCCCGGATGTAGCCGAGGACCAGGTCCTGGGCCTCGGCCAGGGTCAGCCCGCCAGCGAGCTCAGTCAGCAGGCCGGAGGCCGTGTGCATGTCGCGCACGAGCTCGTCCATGCTGTCGAGCGCCTCAGCAGGCGGCTTGATGACCACGTCGATGCCCTCGTCCAGTGCGTTGAGCTCGCCGTCGGTGACTATGCACGCTATCTCTACAAGCGCGTCGCGGGAAAGATCAAGCCCGGTCATCTCACAGTCGATCCAGACGAGCCGGTCAGTCATCCGCCCAGCCTAGGTGATCAGGCATGACTATGATGCCGTGGACGCCGCGCCACGCGGCCGGCCTGCCAGCGCGCTGATGTGCTCGGGAACGCCGACCCCGGCGGCCAGCGCGGGATCGGGCTCGGCGCCGCCGAAGGTCAGCGCGGCCGGCAGGACCCCGGCCCAGATGCCGGACTCGCAGTCTTCCGGGTCGTCCTTCGGGCCGCCCGACCTGACCTTTACCGAAGCTTCGTCCAGCGGCAGCCCGACAACCGCGGTGGCCGCGAGTTCCTTGCGGTTGGGCTGGCGGGCATGTTCCCAGCGTCCGGGCACTAGGTGATCGGTGACCGCCCGCAGCGCAGCCAGCTTCTCGTCGGCGTCGGTGACAAGCCGCGCTTCGCCGAAGATCACCGCGCTGCGGTAGTTCATCGAGTGGTGGAAGACCGCCCGGGCGCACACCAGGCCGTCCAGCAGGGTGATGGTGACGCACACCTGCTCGCCAGCGGCGGCCAGCAGGGATTGGTTAGCCGACGAGCCGTGCAGGTAAAGCGTCTGGCCGATCCGGCCGAAACTAGTTGGCAGCACGACGGGCACGCCATCGATGTTCACGCCCAGGTGGCAGATCAGTCCGGCCTCGAGCACGGCATCCAGGGCTGCCCGGTCGGCTTGGCCGCGCTCGCGCAGCCGGTGCAAGGTGGTCCTCGGGGTGGACGAGAGCGATTGATCGGTATTCATGCTGACACCGTACCGGCGGGCGGCGCGCTGGACTGAGCGCGAGATCGCACCCGGCCCCTCTGTGCCTATGGCCCCTGATAAGGGATCATTGCCGCATGCGGTTCGTGGCCGAGCCTATTGGCGCGGCCGTGTCAGCGGCCAGATGAGGTGAGTGGTGACAGGCGGAGTCGACGTACCAGGCGGTATCCAGCGCGTTTCCGGCATTCCCGGTGTTGAGGATCCGGTCGGGCTGGCCAAGTGGATGGCCGGCGCCGGGCTCGCTGACCTCGGCGAGCTACGCGGGGTGCAGCTGATCGCCGGCGGCCGCTCCAACCTCACCTACCGGCTGGATTTCGATGGCGGTCAGCTCGTGCTCCGTCGGCCACCGCTCGGCCACGTGCTCCCCACGGCGCATGACATGAGCCGCGAATACCGGGTACTGAGCGCGCTGCACGGCACCGCCGTCCCGGTGCCCGAGCCGCTGGCGAACTGTCAGGACACCGAGGTGATTGGCGCGCCGTTTTACCTCATGAGATATGTCGATGGCCTGGTGCTGCGAACCATCGATGACGGCCAGCTGCTCACGCCGTCCCAGGCGACCGAGCTGTCTGAGCTGCTCGCCTCGATGCTGGCCACCATCCATGGCGTGGACACGGCCGCAGTCGGCCTGGACACCTTCGGGAGGCCGGACGGTTACCTGGCCCGTCAGCTGGCCCGCTGGCAGCGCCAGTGGGAACTGTCCAACACCAGGGAGATGCCGGGTTACGCGGAGCTGGTTACGCGGCTGACCGAGGGCCTGCCGGCCTCGGCGGAGGGCACGCTGGTGCATGGCGACTTCCGGCTGGACAACACCCTGGTGCGACTGGGTACGCCGGCCTCGATCGCGGCCGTGGTCGACTGGGAAATGTCGACACTCGGCGACCCGCTCGCCGACCTCGGCCTGACGCTGTCGTACTGGGCGGATGCGGACGAGGGGTTCCCCGATGTAAATGTGGGCTCGACTATCACGGCGCTGCCCGGGTTCTACAACCGGGCCGGATTCGCCGCCCGGTACGCCGAGCTGACCGGCCGGGACGTCTCCGCGATCGGGTACTACGTCGCCTTCGGCTACTTCAAGCTGGCGGTGGTCCTCGAGGGAATCCACGCCAGGTTCCTGCAGGGCAAGACACTAGGCGAAGGATTCGAGCGGGAAGGCCCGGCGGTGCCGATACTGATCGCGCGGGCGCACCACATGCTCGACCAAGTCGGCTAGGGCGAGCCAGACCGAGCGAGTGGGAGTGAGGCCCGGCGCCCCGCTCTCGCCGGGCCCCACATAAAAAATGACGCGCCGCCGACGACTCCGGTTCACACGATTCGCCAACCGAATCGGCCGCGTCTGGAAACCGGCCCCGTTCCCGACCGAATCAGGGCGCGGAAACGGGTCACGGAACGGACGGGCTCAGGGAGCGGGCGGGCTCAGCGCGGCCCGGTCACGGGGTGATGCAGCCCTGGACGCAGAGCCGGTGCGCGATCGCCTTGATGAAGATCCGGCCGACGTCCGACGGATTATTGATCTTGTAGGCGACGCCGCCGGTTGCGTCGGCAATCTTCCTCAGCGCGGAGAAATCGCCCAGCTGCCCGAACTGGATGGCGACGATCTCCACCTTGCGGCTCGGATTGAACAGCGCGCGCAGTTTATTGAGCAGCGCATCGAGCGACATGTCGCCGGGCGCACTGTCCACGCCGGCGGTGAGGACCAGCTCCGCGTTGGAGTAGTTGGGCAGGTACGTCTTGGTCATGTACTCGTATCCGGCCAAGATAGCGTCGTGCAGCGCCAGTCTGCCGCTTCCCGTGGTCAGAGTTTGACTGAGCTCCTCGAGCTGCGCGCGTCGGCTGATCAGCCCCAGGTCAGCCGGCAGCGGGCCAAGAGGCACCATTTCCTTGTACGGCTGGGCGACGGACTGGGACTGACCCATCTCCCACGTGCCCATCTGCGTGCTTTCGGGGAACAGGGGGATCCCGAGGGCCGAGGTCTGGTTCATCTCCTGTTCCAGCGTCTGGGTGCCGTTGCCGGACGGCTGGTTCATGGCCGGGGAGACGTCGATCAGGGACAGGTCTCTGGACCCGAGCCCGAGCTTGTCCCAGACTTGCAGGTTGGCCGCGACCTCACTGGCGCCTGGCGGGCTAGCCGGCTCGAGCGGCAGCGCGCTCAGGCTGGACGAGCTCGGCATCACATCGGCGACGCCGTTGGCTGACCGGAAACCGTACTGCCTGACCTCGGCCGCCGCATAGGCGCTCTTCAGGTACTTGCCGAATTCCTGGGCCGCGGCCAGCGGTACGGCGGCCGAGGTGGTCAGCACATACGGATAGTCGAGTTCCGGGCTGCCCAGTGCCTGCGAAGGGCCGGTCGGGTAGCGCGCGGCCAGGGGACTGCCCGGCGTAGCCCGGTCGTAGGCGATGACCGCCTGCTCGCTGGCCACCGTGACCGCGCGCCGGGTGAACGGCGGCTGGATGGTGCCTACGAACGTCTGCAGCCCGGTGACCGAGTCAATGTCGTTGACGACCGTAGCGCCAAAGGCGAACTTGGTGAACGCCGCCCGTGCGGCCGTGCTAGCGCCCAGGTCGCGGCTCACCTGGATGAGGGTGGCCAGGCCGGCTGAGCTGTTGACCGGATCAGGCAGGTCCGTGGCCAGGCTGACGCTTGCGGGCGGGCCGCCGTAGGAAGACGGCAGCAGGACGTTCCAGCCGACAGCGGCGTCGAAGATATGCGTCTGGTCCGCAACTGCCTTCGTGGTGACGATCATCAACGGCGACCGGGCGACGCTCATCCCGGTCGGCTGCACGATCTGGGCCCCGATCGGATAGCTGCGGGCAACGTCCACCCACAAGCTGGAATCGGGGATCCAGGCGTCGATCGGCGTGGCGCCGGGGACGGCGGCCTGGCCGTCGATCTGGCCCGCTTGCGCGGCGGAGTCGCCCTCGGTGATCTGCACGTCGACGCAGTGGCCGTCGGCTGAATGGTCAGTGCTGTTGAACGACCTGGCGACGGCCTGGACAGCGGGCGCGAGGTCGTAGTTCACCGCGAGGTTGATCACGGTGGGCTGGTTGGAGCAGGCAGCGCGGGCGATGACCGCCCTGGCGGTGAGGGTGATCATGAGGACCGCGGAGATGGCGACAGCGATCGCCACTAGGGCTCGCGCACTTGCCCTGCGGGTGCGGCCACGACGCCCGACGCCCGATCCCGATGCCCGTGTTGACACCTTCGCGCCCTTCGGTAGGCCGGGCCCGCGGAATTTACCGGGCCGCTGGCACTTGGGATGCCTGACTATATCGAGATTCCAGCGCCGGATCTCCTGACTTGCCCGGCTTTATGCGTCGGCAGATCAGTGCTGTGAAACTGGGCAGATGTGTTGCGTCGACAGCAAATCGTGACAGATTTGGCCGCACATGGTGCGGCCTGCAGCGCCTAGCTTCCCGGTGCGCCTAGCTTCGCGGTGCCCTGGGCGCGCTGCTAAGCGGGTCAGGAGCGGCGGAAAGTACACGCGAGGTACCCAACAACAGGTACATCGGACGGCCACGACAGGTAAGCGCTCCGGACGCCCGGATGCCGGAGACGGTCAGGACGATGGGAGCGGCTGTTTACGTGCAAGAGCGCCGCAGCACGGTGTCAGCTGGCCAGGAACGGGCTGACCGCCGCGGCTTGGTCGTGGCGCAGATTGAGAAGCTCGTCGCCGGCCTGACCGGTGGTGACGGCAATGCCTGAGCCGTGGCTGATCCACTTCTTTCAACGCAACAAAAGGATGACCCGGCGCGCCCAGTGCCCACCATTGACTTCCTCGACGGGCTGCCGGACAAGGTAGTGGCCGAGATCCAGGCTGTCCTGGAGGCCGTGGCCGCCGCTCCGCCGCCGGCGTTTCTCAGGCGGCGGGAAGTGGGAGGCCATGCACGAGGACATGGCTGGGTTCTACGAAGTGCGGCTCCAGGGCGGCGGTGCCAACCACCGGCTGCTCTGCCTCCTTGACCGCAACGCCGACGACGTCGGCGGTCCCTCGATCATCTGCCTCGACGGCCTAAGCAAGCCGGTGCGGTCCGCTGCCAACCCGCGCGATTACCGCCGTATCAGGCAGTACGCCGCCGAGTTTCGGAAGCACCGGACTGTGTACGGTCAGCCGGAGCGGTGATCGTGACGTCCATCGACATGGCGCTCGCCAGGGAGATCACGGTCGACAGCGTCGGGTTAGACGGGCCAGCGCCCAGTATCCGGCGGACCACCTCGGGGCGCATGCCCGCCTGCCGGGCAAGTTCGGCCTTCGACAGCCCGAGATCCCTGCGCCGCTCATCCAGCGCCCGCACCACGCCGTCTACCGCGGCGATGCGCGCCCTGGCAGCGTCAAGGGCCTGCAGGTATTCCGGGCTTCTAGCCGCTCGCGCCTCGAAGTAACGCTCTGCGCCGGTGGGTCGTGCCATGCAGCTAGCGTAACATAAAAGTCACGTACCGGAGGGCCGCCTGGTCGCCGCGAGCCGACTAGCTTGACCGGTATCACTGGTCCATCTGCGATGACCGACACATGGTTCGGGTGCTGACACGTTGGGCCTTCAGAGTGGGGATACCTACCTCCAATGCCTCGCAGCGGTTGACTCAGTCGACGGCCCCCGCCAGGTTCTCGATCGCATCCACGGGCGCACAGGGTCGTGCGCACTAACGTGTCACAAGTCGGGTCTTAGCGTCCGGCTAGCAGGTAGCAAGCGATCGCGGCGGCCGACGCCACATTGAGCGAGTCAACGCCGCGGCTCATCGGGATGCGGACGCCTTCATCAGCCGCCGCGAGCCAGCGGCCAGAAAGACCGGTGCCCTCGCTGCCGATGAGAACGGCGAGTTTGCCGGCCACGCTGACGTTCGCTATCGGGGCGGCTGCCGGGTCGGGCGTCAACGCGAGAAGCCGGAATCCGGCAGTCCGCAGCTCTTCCAGTCCGCCGTGCCAGTCCGCGAGCCGGGCATATGGCACGGCAAACACCGCGCCCATCGATACCTTGACGGCCCGCCGGTACAGCGGATCAGCGCACCGCGGCGCCAGCAGTACCGCGTCAAAGCCGAGCGCGGCCACGCACCGGAACACAGCGCCGACGTTCGTGTGGTCCACGATGTCCTCGAGCACGACGATCCGGCGTGCGCGGGCCAGCACCTCGGCCGGAGACGGCAGCGGCAGGCGCTGCATCGAGGCGAGCGCGCCGCGGTGTACCCGGTAGCCGGTGAGCTGCTCGGACACCGGAACGGGGATCAGGTAGAGCGGTGCGTCGACGGCTGCCGCGACGTCCGCGATCGTGGCCAGCTTGTCCTCCCCGGCCAGCAGCGACCTGACCGGGTAGCCAGCGGCGACAGCGCGCCTGATCACTTTCGCGCCCTCGGCGATGAACAGCCCTTCGGCGGCCTCGAGGTTGCGCCGCAAGTGCACGTCTGTCAGGCGGACGTAGTCGGCCAGCCGGGGATCGCCGGCGTCGCTGACAAGCATCGGACCGCCCACGGCACCTAGTCTGACGGGCCTCTGGGCTGGCGTCGACTCGCGCGACGTCGCGTCGGCTGCCGCCATCGCCTGCTTTCTGCTTAGCTGAGAGCCGTGGTCATGTCGCTTGACGAGCTCCGGTCGCGGCGCGAATACGACTGCCGCCTGACCCCCGACCGGGCGCTGGAGTCGCTCGACGAGGCGCACGAATTCTTGCGGGAACGCGGCCTGCTTACCCGCACTGCCGATTGCGCGCTGCCCAGCCTGTATGAGGCCTGTCATGAGGAGCCTTACCAGGCTGGCGGCCGCGGGTTCGCGAGCTGGCCTGCCAGCAAATGGCCCTGGGCGCACGAGCTCTCGGAGCGGCCGGACGTCCATTCGCTGGACGTCCACCGCGGTAAGACGATCTTGCTGTCCGATGAGCTGCTCGCGCTCGTGGACCCGGTCTGCCGCGCCGAGCTGGCCAGGATGGAGCAGGCGGACCCAGGCTGGGGCCGGCTCCTGCGGCACCTCGCGGAGTCCGGGCCAGCCCTGGCCGACGACGTCGAGGTGGAACTCGGCCTCAAGCACAAGGAACTCAGGTCGCTACGGTCGCCGCTGCAACGTTGCGGGGCGCTGGTCGCCAGGTCCGTCATACTGCCGGCCGAGCGTGGGGACGGGCACGTGCATCGCAGTGAGCTGGCTCGCTGGGATCAGGCCTACCCCCGTCCGGCCGCGGGCGGCCCGCCAGACATCGTCGCCCTGATGGGCGCGGCGCTGCGGGCCGCCGTGCTGGCGCCGGAGAAGGACATGGTCCGCTGGTTCAGCTGGCGCTGGCTGTTGCCCGCTGATCTGGCCAGCCAGCTGCTGGCCAGGGGCCTGGCGACCCGGCCAGCCCCCGGCTGGCTGGCCACTCCCGTCTAGTTAGCACACCGGAGTGCTGGCGTTGCCGGAGCTGCCGGTTCCAGGATCAGGGCATGGGAAGGCCGGGCGACTCAGCACGAGCGCCACGCTCGCGAGTGCGAGGTTGTACGGACCGTTGACGCCATCCTCTGCCGCAGTAAGCGTGACGATCATCGTCTCGCCCAACGCGAAGGAGCCGCGGGCGGCGGGTCCCCGGAACGCAGTGAACTGCGAGCTGTAGGACTGGAATGTGTCGCCCTGACCCGCTGGGCCGGACAGGCGATCATCCAGGATCCCCGTCGCCCCATCAGTGAGTGTCACTGTGAATCGAGGCAGGGAGTATCCATTCGCTGAGCCGTAGGACGCCCGTACCGAGCGGATATGGACCTTGCCGTTCGCGCTGACGGAGTATCGGGCGCAGACGGTTACCCTGCCGCCGCGCGCGGTTGTCGTGCCGCTGAGCGTGCACGACGCGCTGCCCGAAGCTAGCTCCCCGTAGTCCGGGCGCCTGCTGAAACCCGTGCCAACCATGATCGCCGCAGTGATCACGGCACCTGCGAGGATGAGGCCGGTCGCCGCGAGCATGCCACGTGCTCGCCTGCTCCCAGAGGTAGGCGAAACGCGGTCATTCATTGTCATCTGGGCCACGTCGGCACGTTATCTCGCCAGCTCCTCGCCGGTTGCCTTTCATGGCCGCGACCGTCCTGCAACTAGGCGGTGGCCAGAACTGACACGGTCATTGGATCGTGCTGCCCACTGGCCGTATGTGATCATCGTCCAGTGCCTGAGTATCAGATCAACCGGCGGCTGGCCCGCAATCCCTCGCGACCGACTGCTCGACGTTCTCGTGCCCCGCAGCCATGGAGCCGTTGAGTCCCAGGCGATGGCGACTTTCGTCTTGTGCTGGGTGCATGCGAGATGGTGTTCTCCGCTGAGGAGCCCGGTTGGCAGGTCTGGTTCGAGGGCGACATTGCGGGTCACGACACGGATGCGGTCGTGGACCAGGTGACGCGCCAGGTCGAGGAGTTCACTCAATGTCCAACTCAGTGGACTCGCATCGACTGACGGCAGGGAGGCCATAGCCCGGCTATCAATGCTCCTGGCGCTGCTGCGCGTCGTCAGCGACCGATCTGGGGTCAGTCGCAGCCAGGTCACGCTCATAGCAGGTGCCTGGTCGGCCGCCGGGCTCGGCCGGGCCAGCTGGGACGAACCCGGCCTTGTCCAGCACCTTCTGGGACGCGACGTTGTCATACGTGGTCGCCGCCCTGAGCGTTCGCAGCCCGTACTGCGCGGCCGCGAGCCGACACAGTTCTTGCACGGTCGCGGTCGCCACTCCCCGACCCGCCACCTGCTGCGCGACCCGGTAGCCGAGCTCGGCCGTGCCGTCCTCAAGATCGACTAGGTTGAACCGGCCGAGCACCGCGCCATCCTCGCCGACAAGCACGTGGGAGACGCAGCTGCCAGCCTCCTGCTCGGCCAGCAGGGCGTTGTGCCGCTCGGTGAAGTGATCGAAGAACTCGTCGCCCCGATCGGAGATAAAGGTCGCAAAGTAGGCGCGGTTGGCCAGTTCGAAGGCCAGGACCGCCGGGGCGTGGTCGGCGCGCAGGCGCTGCAACTCGGGCACCGGCCAACCCTACTCAGATGGAGCACCGCGGTCGCCCGAGTTTCCGGCCGAGCTACCGCCGGACGTCTCCCTGCAAACACTCCCTGACACGCGAGGGCTCCATACAGACGACGGCTAGCTGGACGACTGCAGGCACGCTCGACGACCCTTGCCGAGATGGCATCGTTCACTAGCCGCCACAAAGCCGCCGACGCCGCAGTGGAGGGCCAAGCCCGGATCATCCGCCGCCAACTGAGCCTCCCTCCGCCGCCAGAAAGCTAGTCGGGCTACCAGGTCGCGCGGGCGCACTCGCGCAGCCGGGCAGCCGCGCTGGCGGGAGCGCCGACGTGGTCGAGGCCGAGCAGCGCCGCACCGACCACCGGCGGAACGTCCACGATCCGGATGTCCGCGGCCGGCAGCCTCGTGGCCAGCTGCTCCACGATCGCCCCGGTCAGGATCGGGTCCTTCGCCGCCATCAGGCTGCCGCCGAGCACGACCGGCACCGGCTGCCGGCCGTCACCGCCGAGGCCGAGCCGGTTGGCAGCTGCGGTTACCATCAGGCAGATCTCCTCGGCCTGCCGCAGCAATACGCCCCTAGAGACTTGGTCGCCGCGGTTGGCGAGCTCGAACAGTACTGGCGCCAGGCCGTGCAGCTCGGCATAGGAAATCTTGCCGAAGTGCAGGCCGCTCACCACATCCTCGACGAGCTGCAAGCCGAAGTGGGCGGGGACTGCGGTGCGGAGTTCGGTCTGCGGACCGCGGCCGTCCTCGGCCCTTACCGCCCACCACAGCGCCTCGGCTGCGATTTCGCCGCCGCCGCCCCAGTCACCGCTGATCCGGCCGAGCGCCGGGAATCTCGTCCTCCGGCCGTCCGGCGCAACCCCGACGCAGTTGATGCCGGCGCCGCAGACGAGGCCGATGCCCCAGTGCTGGCTCGCGCCGGGAGGGCCGGCGTCGTCGAGTCCGGCGCGGAGCACAGCGAACGTGTCGTTAACCACCGAACTGGTTGCCGACCAGCCAAGCGACTCGATGAGTGCATTGAGGTCTGCTTCTTCCTCGGGCAGGTCGGCGCCGGCCAGGCACGCGGAGGTGTGACCGGCGACCTGCTGCCCGCCTGCCAGCCCGGCTTGGGCTGCGGCTGTGCTGACCAGGTCGGTGAGCACCGCGACCATGCCGTCTTTGCCGATGCCCTGATAGTTGGAGCCGGTACCGCGCACTGCCGCGAGCAAGCTGCCGTCGGCGGCAATCAGGGTTACGTCGGTCTTACTGTTTCCGCCGTCAATGGCGAGGACCGCAGCCAGGCCGCCGCCCCCGGCGCTCACTGGCCAGCAGCCCAGGGCAGGAACGCGGCGTTCTCGGCCAGCAGCCGGTCCGTCAGGCGGCCCGCCAGATCGAACTGCCCGACCAGCGGGTGTGCGAGCAGGGCGGCGGCCACCCGGTCCCGGCCGCCATGCAGCGCCGCGTCCACGGCGAGTTCCTCGTACGCGGACACGTGCGCGATGAGCCCGCTCATCAGCGGGCTCACCGGGGCGACCGGCAGCGGTACCGCACCACCAGCGCCGACCGTCGCGGACACTTCGATGACTGCCTCGTCGGAGAGGAACGGCATCGTTCCGTTATTGCGGACGTTCACCACCTGGCGGTCGTTTGCCTCGGTGACCAGCGAGGCGAGCAGCGCGACCGCAGCCTCGGAGTAGAAGGCGCCGCCGCGGTGCTGCAGCAATTCGGGCTTGGTGTCCAGGGTGGGATCGGCGTACATCGCCAGGAGCTGCCGCTCGATCTCAGCGACGGCCTGCGCCCGGGTTGGCCGGCCGAGCTCCTCCTCGACCACCGCATCGTGCGCCCAGAAATACCGCAGGTAGTACGAGGGGACGGCGTGAACCGCCTGGGTGACCGCGAGCGGCTGGCCGGTGTGAGCCGCTATCTCATCGCCGTGGGCGGCCAGCAGCTCCGGCAACTTGTCGGCGCCGTTCACGTAAGCGGCGCGTTCCCAGGTCAGATGATTGAGCCCGACGTGATCCAGCGCGACGGCGTCGGGGCCGACGCCGAGCAGCGATGCGAACAGGCGCTGGTAACCGATGGCGACGTTGCACAGCCCGATCGCGCGGTGGCCGGCGTCCAGCAGCGCCCTGGTGACGATTCCGACCGGGTTGGTGAAGTCGATGATCCAGGCGTCGGGCGCGGCCCGCTCCCGGACCCTTGCGGCCACGTCCAGCACTACCGGCACGGTGCGCAGGGCCTTGGCGAATCCGCCGGCCCCGGTCGTCTCCTGGCCGATGCAGCCGCAGTCGAGCGGCCAGGTCTCGTCCCGGTGCCTGGTGGCCTGGCCGCCGACGCGCAGCTGCAGCAGCACAGCGCTGGCTCCGTCCACGGCCGTGTCGAGATCAGATGTCCAGGTCACGGTGGCCGGATGACCGTAGCGGGCCATGATGCGGGCGGAGAACGGCCCGACCACTGACAGCCGTTCTGCGTCCGGGTCGACCAGCACTAGCTCGGTGACCTTAATATCGCCGGTGAGCCTGGCGATCCCGTCAACGAGTTCCGGCGTGTAGGTGGAGCCGCCGCCCACGACAGCAAGTTTCATCAGAACGCCTTCACTTCCGCGCCGGACTGCGCAACGTGGCAGGCGGCATCGTGACCGGGAGCGAGCTGCGAGAGCTCAGGGGTGACCGAGTGGCAGATGTCGATGGCGAGCGGGCACCGCCACCGGAACCGGCAGCCGGGAGTCGGGTCGATCACCCGTGGCGGCTCGCCCCGGTCAGTGTCCGCGCCGATGTTCAGCTCCGCTCGCGGGTCCGGCACCGCCGACAGCAGCAGCTGGGTATACGGGTGCTTGGGGTTAGCCAGCACCTCTTCCACCGGGCCCTGCTCGGCGACCTGCCCGGCATACATGACGATCAGCCGGTCTGCTACGTACCGGGCGCTGGCGATGTCGTGGGTGATGTAGAGAATGGACACGCCCTGCTCGTCACGCAGCTTCGCCATGACGTTCAGCAGGCCGATGCGGATCGACACGTCGAGCATCGACACCGGCTCGTCGGCGAGGATCAGCTTGGGCCGCATTGCCAGCGCCTGCGCGAAGCCGACTCGCTGGCGCTGGCCGCCGCTCAGCTCGTGCGGGAAGCGCTCCAGGACCTCAGCCGCCGGAATCAGCCCGACGTCGGAAAAGACCCGCTCGGCCTCGTCGTGTTGCTGCCGGGCGGACAGCTCGGGCCGGTGCAGCTTCAGACTGCGTTTTACGCCGTGCGACACCCGGAACACCGGGTTGATCGAGGCGAACGGGTCCTGGAACACCATCGGCACGTCGCTGCGGTAGGCGAGGACATCAGACCGGGAGCGGAACTTGGAGATCGGCCTGCCCTCGAAGTAGATCTCTCCGGAGGTTGGCTTGTAGATCCTGGCCAGCAGGCGTGCGATCGTAGACTTGCCACTGCCGCTCTCGCCCGCGACTGCGACGATCTCCCGTCGGCCGATCTCCAGGCTGACATCGTCGACGGCGTGCAGAGTTTTGCGCTGCAGCCCGCCGCCGATCCGGAAATGGCGGGTCAGCTTGTCGGTCCGCAACAGCGGGGCATTGGCCACCGTTTCGGGCTGCGTCGCCGTTTGCTGATCCGTCACTGGTAAACCTTTCTGCTCTCGTGGAGCAGGCACCTGACCTGCTCACCGTTCACGCTGAAAAGCGGAATGGCGGTCTCGGTGCAGCGGGCCATCACCTGCGGGCAGCGCGGGGCGAATCGGCAGCCATCCGGGGGGTTGGCGAGATCGGGCGGACTGCCAGGGATCCCCGTTAGCGGCACCCGCGGGCCCTTGATGGAGGGAAACGCGTCCATCAGGCCGATGCTGTAAGGATGCAGCGGCTTGTCGAACAGCCGCCGGGTTTCGCCGAACTCGACGACCTGCCCGGCGTACATCACCATCAGCCGGTCGCTGAAGTGCCGGACCAGGGACATGTCGTGGGTGACGAAGATGACCGCGAAGCCGAGTTGCTGCTGTAGTTCCTTGATCTGGACCATCAGTGAGCGCTGCGCCACCACGTCCAGCGCTGACGTCGGCTCGTCCATGATCACCAGGTCCGGGGTGAACAGCATGGCCATCGCGATCATCGAGCGCTGCCGCATCCCGCCAGAAAGCTGGTGCGGGTAGCTCTTTAGGTGTACCGGGTCGATGCCGACCATCCGGAGCACTTCGGCCGAGCGGTCGGCGATCTCTGCCTTTGACGTAACGCCGTGCGACCGCATGGCGTCGGAGAACTGGGCTGCGATTGATGTCACCGGGTTGAGCGCGTTCATAGCGCTCTGCATGACCACGGACATGTCTTTCCACCGGAGCACGGCCAGCTGTTTCTGGGTGAGACCCACAAGGTTCGCGCCCTTAAAGGTAACGGTGCCCGCGCTTATGGCGGCCGGTGGCGCCAGCAGTTGCGCGATGGCGAACAGCAGCGTGGACTTGCCGCAGCCGGACTCGCCGACGATTCCGATGAATTCGCCCGGCGCGACGTCGAAGCTCACGTCCTTCACCGCGCGGACGGTGCCGCGCTCCATGACGTAGTCGACCGACAGGTCGCTGACCTCGAGAAGGGCTCCGGACCGCCAGCCGGATGCTGACTCGACGGGCATCCCGTTACTTAGCAGGCTTGACACGCTTCCCCCGCATGCTCCGGACCGGCCGCAGGGCCGGGTTGCCGATCTCATCAAAGGCGTAGTTGAGCAGCGCGAACGCGGCGCCCAGGGCGACGATGCACAGGCCCGGCACGATGATCCAGAGCGCCTGGCCGGTCTGGAAAGCCTCGGCATTCTCGGCCCAGTAGAGCATGGTGCCCCAGCTGATCACGGCCGGGTCGCCGAGCCCGAGGAACTGCAGGCTGGAGGAGAACAGCACCGCATACAGCGCGTTGGTCAGGAAGCTCGCCACCAGCAGCGACGTCATCGTCGGGATGATCTCTACCACGATGATGTAGATCGGGCGCTCGCCCCGCACGCGGGCGGCCTCAAGGAAGTCCCGGTTGCGGAGGGAGAGCGCCTGGGACCGGAGCTGGCGGGCGGTAAAAGACCAGCCGGTCAGGATGAGGACGGCGATCATCACCACGGTACCGGCGCCGTGCAGGTAACTGGCGATCACGATCAGCAGCGGGAACAGCGGGATGACCAGCAGCACGTCGGTGAGCAGATTGAGCCCGCCGTCCCAGGCTCCGCCAAGGTAGGCGGCGGCGACGCCGATCAGCATTGCGATGATGGTGGCCCCGAGTCCGACCGCGAGTGCGATCTCCAACACCGGCCGGGCGCCGTAGATGACCTGGGCGAACATGTCCTGGCCGAAGGCGGTGGTGCCGAGCAGATGGTGCGCGGACGGCCCGAGGCTCCGCGGATAGAGCTCGGCGTCCGGATTGTCGTGCGCGATCACGCCCGGGATCAGTGCGATGATGCAGAAGATCGCTAGGAGCACTGCTCCTGCGGTGGCTTTGCGGTTGGCCGTGATGGCGCGGACCATCCGCCGCAACGAGCGAGCGCCAGCGGTCCCGCCGTTTGGCGCCGGCACACCGAACGGTACTGGGATCTCCGGACTGAGGTTTGCCACGTCAGGTGGACCGCCTGGTAGTGGGAGCATGGCTACCTCGCCTCCCGGGTCCGCGGGTCGAGTATCGCTGTCGCCACGTCGGACAGCAAGATCGCCACCAGCACCGCCACCGTGATGAGCAGGAACATCGCCTGCATGAGCGGGTAGTCGTCGTTGTTGACCGCCTGGAGCAGCAGGTAGCCGACGCCCGGGTAGTTGAAGACCTCCTCGACCAGGATCGCGCCGGTGACCACGAAGCCAAGCGATATCGCGAAGCCGGTCAGGTTCGGCAGGATCGCGTTCCGGGCCGCGTAGTCGAGCATGATGCGCCGGCCGGGCAGGCCCTTAGCCTTGGCCATTCGAACGTAGTCCTCGGCCAGCGTGGTGATCATAGTGTTGCGCATGGTCAGGATCCAGGTACCGATCGTCGTGATCAGCA
Organism: uncultured Actinomycetota bacterium; assembly: GCA_963804435.1. Classification (GTDB taxonomy): domain Bacteria; phylum Actinomycetota; class Actinomycetes; order Streptosporangiales; family Streptosporangiaceae; genus JAJYUU01. Next base: position 420,387 of record CAWDQI010000001.1, read on the forward strand.
GCGTGAAGCCCGGCAGTATGGCGTGCTCGAGCACATTGCTGATGAACGTCCAGGTCAAGCCGGGCGTGACGGTGAAGTCGTACGCGTCCAAGTACGGCAGCCACTGCAGCTTCACGCCGAATACCAGGATCAGCACGAGCCCCAGCCAGAAGAACGGGATCACTGTCATGATCACGAAGATGGGCGGCAGGATGCTGTCCAGCGGGCCGCCGCGCCGCCAGGCGCTAACGATGCCGATGCCGGTTCCGAGCAGGAAGGCGAGCACGGTGGTGATGCCCACCAGGCCGAGCGTCCAGGGGATCGCGTCCAGCACGATACGGCCGACCGAGTTCCCCGGCTGCGTGGTCAGCGACTCGCCGAATTTGCCCGTTGCTATGTCCCCGAGGTAGCGAAAGTACTGCCCGATGATGCTCTGGTTGGTATTGAGGCCGAACTGCGCCTCGAGCGCCTTAAGCGCCGTCGGGCTGACCACGCCCTTGTGATTTGCGATCATCGCCAGCGCCGGGTTTCCGGGCATCAACCGCGGCAGCATGAAGTTGAGGGTGACTGCCACCCACAAGGTCAGAGCGAAAAAGCCGAGGCGGCGCAGGACGAATCTCATGCGCTCCTCCTGTCGGTCACTGGCTTGCTCTCATCAACGCTCGCTCACCGATTGCTCGCCTGGCAAGGGTCGGACGGCCCGGTCCCGGGCGGCTCGCTGCGATGCGAGCCGCCCAGGACAGTCCGGCTATTTCACTGGCGCCAAGCGCAGCATCACCTGGCCCCAGTCGGGGTAGTTGTAGGCAGCCGGCTGCGCATACTGGTTGCCCGGCGTGGGCCACCCGCTGAAGCTGCCGGTGTCGTACTGGAACCAGTCGACTGACTCGGTGATCGGGATCACCGGCACGTCTTGCAGCATCACCTTCTGGAGTTGGTCCACGATCGAGTGCTGCGTGGCCGGATCAGTAGTGGTGGCGTACTGGTTGATGAGTGCATCGGTGGCAGGGTTGCTGTATCGCTCCCAGTTGGAGCCCGCGGACTTGCCAACCGGTGCTGAGTTGGCCGAATAGAGCAATTGCCGCAGCTCGTAGAACGGGCTCGGCCCACCGGTCTCGGAGTTGTACGCGAGCTGGTACTTGCCGGTGTACACGGCGCTCTGGTAGCTAGTCGCGGCCAGGTTATCCGGCGTGATCTGGATGCCGACCGCCTTCAGGTCGGCCTGGATGGTCTGTACCGCCGCAATCCAGTCGGAGAAGCCGGCGTTATCGACGATGGTGAAGGACAGTGGCTGGCCAGACGGCGTTGCGAAGATGCCATTGGAGCCCATCTTGAAGCCCGCTGCCTTCAGGATCGAGATCGCCTTGGCCGGATTGTAGGCATAGCTATTGCCGTACGCGGCCGCCTGGGAGCTGTCCAGCCAGCTGGAGAACGTCGGGGTAACGATGCCGCTCTGGTTCGACGCCGGCTCGTAGCCGTACTCACCGATGGTGGACGCCTTCGGCCGGTTGATCGCATAGGCCATCGCCTGCCGCACCGCGACGTTCTTGAGGATCGGGTTCGTCAGGTTGATGAACACGCTCACGTTCGCCACGGGCGGGAACCAGTAGTGGTAGTTCGGGCTCTTGGACACGTAGAAGCTCTGGATGCTCGGGATGAACTGGCTGCCCCACTGTGCCTGGCCGTTCGCCAGGTAGGTGTTGGCGGTGTCGTTCGTCAGGAACGAGGGGTAATTAATCGTGCCGACCTTCGGCAGGCCTGGCTGCCAGTAGTGCGTGTTGGCGAGGTACTTGATGTTCGCCGGGGTGCAGGTACTGCTGCTGGCCGTGTACGGGCCGGTGCCGATTGGGTTCTTGTCCGGGTAGGTCACCGGGTTGCTGACCTTGGACCAGACTTTCTGGTCGACGATGCCGACCTGGTCGGCGATGAAGTAGAAGTCCGTCACGGCCGGCGCCTTGAAGTTCATCACCACCTGGTCCCCGCTTGCACTGACGCTGGACAGCGCAGACCAGATGGCGTTCAGGTCCAGAGTCGGGTATTTCTTCAGCAGGCCGAAGGTGTACGCGACATCCGCCGGGGTCAGCGGGTCGCCGTTGGTGAACTTCACGCCCGTGCGGATAGTAAAGGTCAGCGTCTTGTTGCCGTTGCTATAGGCCCACTTGGTCGCCAGCCAAGGCGTCGTCTTGCCGCTCTGCAGCGTATTGACAAAGGCCAGCGGCTCGTAGATGTTTCCCAGCGAGAAGGCAATGTAGGACAGGTTGAACGGGTTGAAGTTACACGTCCAGGTCCCGCCGCTTTCATTGTCGATGGTCAGGGTGCCGGATGCGGATGTATGCGATGACGGTGGCGATGACGATGAGCTGGTCCCGCAGGCAGCTGCCAGCAGGCCAGTGGCCCCTATGAGGACCCCGAGCAACTTAAGGCGTCTCATGTATGCCTAGCCCTTCGATGCAGAGTTCTGTTCGCCCGGACGGGCCGCGTTGGCCGCGTCGATGTAGTGGGCACCGGAAAGTGAGGTGGCCTGAGGGGCTCCTGCGGGGAGGCTTCCTTGCGGCCGCGAGGAGGCATTATTTGTACGGTTAGTACTGTAATGCCCATATGAACTAGCGGGGTGCAAATCGACATCACCGGCGCCTGACGCGCCGACAATGGGATCGGAGCGGAAGGCGTCGGCGACATTGCCGGCGCCCGCAGAAACAGCAGCGTCGGCGGCGAAGCCGGCGCCCGTGAGGCCCTCAGTACCGGCCGTGTGGCCGGAACCTGGGCGGTGGCCGGTCCCGACGCTGAAGTCGGTCCCGGCAATGAGAACGCCAGCCAGGTGGCCGGTGCTCTCGGTTGGGGGCACGGCGTCGATGGCGAGCGCCACCGCGCCAAGCAGTGGTGCCTCGTGCGGGAAATGGGCCAGCACGAGCTCGGGCGGGTACGGCACGCTAGCGTTCAGAGCATCGGTCATGCTGGGCCCGATCCGGTCCCAGGACCGCGTCATCCCGCCGCCAACCGCGATTCGGGCCGGGTTGACCAGGACGGCGAGGTTGACGACGTGGAACGCCAGCTCATCGACGAAGTCGGTGATCAGCTCGTCCAGCTGAGCGTCGGACTGTGCGCCGGAGAATACCTCGGCGCCCGTCAGTTGGCGGCCCAGCGCGCTTGCCCGGCGCTGGAGCGCCAGGCCGCTCACCATGTCCTCCAGCGGTATCCGCTCGCCCGGTGGCAGGCCGACATCGTCTCGGGACCGCAGGCTGTAGCCGATTTCGCCGGCTGCGCCGTGACTGCCAGTGATTACCGTGCCGCCGATCACGACCGCCGCGGCAAGCCCGGTGCCGAGGTTCAGGTACACGGCCGGCTCGAAGCCGGCCAGCGAGCCCCAGCGGGCCTCGGCCTGCGCCGCGGCCTTGGCATCGGTTGCCATCCGGATGCTCACTCCGGGAAACGCGGCCCGCAGCTCGCGGCCGAGCGCAAGTGATCCCCACCCGTCGATGGACGGCGCGAGCTCGACCCGGTCCTCGAAGGGGATGCCGAAGGTGGACACGCCGACTGCGGCCACGCTGTCTTGGGCTGAGCAGCCGATCAGCAGGTCCCGTGCGGTCTGGATGCCGTGATCGAAGGCCGCCCGCGCGCCGCGATCGCCGCCGGTGTCGACCACGCTGGCAGCAATCTTGTTACCGGCCAGATCGCAGACTGCGGCCGCGATCTTCGTGCCGCCGAAGTCAATGCCGACCACGACCGGGGGATGGCTCATGCAGGGAGTTTTCTCTCACGTTCCAGGGAGCTTCCACGAAATTAGTTAGGACAGTATCCTAACTATGTGACCCCGACAAGGCCGGTCATGTACCTGTTGAATAACGGCTCGCCGGTCCTCGCAGCCGGTACCCGCGGTAGGGAAGGATGAGTGCGTGGCCGTGCCGACGACATCCGCGCAGCAGGATGAGGCTGCCCGTTCCGACTGGCCTGGCACCGGCGAAACGGACGCCGCAGCCGCTGGTCAGGACGTTGCGGGCGTGCTGGCGACCGGGCAGATCCGGGCCGGGCAAGCCGCCCGGCCGCAGCTCCTGCGCGCGTTGAACGAGCAGCTGCTGCTGCAGCACATCCGCCAGCTCGGCCGCTGCTCCCGGGCCGAGCTCGCGCGCCTGTCCGGGCTATCCAAGCCGACGGTGTCACTGGCGCTGGCTAACGTCGAGCGCTCCGGGCTGGTGCGCGAGGCGGGCCAGCGCACCGGCGTCCCCGGCAGGTCAGCCGTCCTCTATGAGGTCCGGCCGGAAGCTGGATACGTGCTGGGGCTGGATATCGGCCATCAGTACCTGCGCGGCGCGCTCGCGGACCTGACCGGGGAGGCAGTTGCCCGATCGGCCGTTCGAACGCGCGCCTCGAGCGTGAGCGGCCGGGTCAGCGAGCTGGTCAGGCTTGCCGATGAACTGTGCGCTGCGGCCGGCATCGACCGGTCCGCCGTCACTCAGACGGTGATCGGCAGCCCGGGCGTATACGACCCCAGGCGTAATGCCATCACGCTGGCTGGCGGGCTGGCCGGCTGGGGCAAGCCCGCTGTGCTGGCCGAGCTGAGGCAGGCATTCGGCGAGCAGCTCGTGGTGGAGAATGATGTCGACGCGGCCAGCCTGGCCGAGCGCGAGCACGGCCACGGCCGGGAGGTCGGTACGTTCGTCTTCGTCTGGATCGGTACGGGCATCGGCATGGGCCTGGTCATCGACGGGAAGCTGCATCGCGGCGTGCACGGGGTGGCGGGCGAGATCGCCTTCATGCCCATCTCGGGCGGCCAGGGTGCCGATCCGGAAGACGCCCGGCGTCGGGGCACGCTGGAGGCGGCCGGCTCGGCCACGGCCGTGGTCCGGGCCGCCCGGCGAGCAGGCATGCGCGGGTCGGTGTCGGCTCGGCGCGTCTTCCAGGCCGCCAAGGCCGGCGATGAGCGCGCGGCCGCGGTGGTCGCTGACGAGGCTGAGCTCATTGCCAGGGCGGTCTGCGCGATCGTGACCGTCATCGATCCCGAACTCGTCGTCCTGGGCGGCGGTATCGGCCAGGCGCCCGGCTTCGCTGAGGAGGTGGCGGCGCAGCTCGACCGGCTATCGCCGGTGCAGCCGGAGGTGCGGGTGAGTGCGCTCGGTACCGAGGCGGTTGTCGACGGATGCCTGGCTTCCGGCGCTGGCCTGGCCTGGCAGCGACTGACGGCGATGTTGCCGTCGCTGTCGGCATCCGACGGTGCCGCCGCCGGCGCTGAGCCGCGCTAACAAGTGGGCCGCGCCCCGCTGACCCGGCTTTACGGGTCTAAATAATGCCTTGGCCGGATCTATTGACGGGTTCGTTTGGAAAGTATACGAACTAACTAATCATTCAGCGGGGGCAGCTGTCCTGCGCGGCGAAAGCCGCAGGAAAGGAGTTGCCAGGCATGATCCGAGCCATTCGTCCACAGCTTGCAGCGGTAGTGGTCGCCGTCCTCGCGGCCGGCACCCAGCTCATCGGCATTCAGCAGGTGCAGGCCAGGCCCGTCACGACCGGGGCTGCCGCCGCCGTCCACGGCTTACTCAACTCACCATCAGACACCGGTGCTTCTGACCTCTCCAACCTGGGCGCAACCGGGTGGGAAGTGCAAAGCAGCGCGGTCGCGACCCAGACCGGTGCACAGATCTCCACCCCCGGCTTCAACACCAGCAGCTGGCTCCCGGTCACCAACGATGACGCCGGCGCGCCAGGCACCGAGATCGAGGCGCTGGCGCAGAACGGGCAGTGCCCGGGTGACACCGCGCTACAGCCGGTTAACCAGAACACCAGCGGCGCCAACAGCGTGTTTTTCTCGAACAACATGCAGCTGTGCTACGGCTCCATGAGCAAGATAGGACCTGACTCGGTCGCGAAGTTCAGCGTGCCGTGGTGGTGGCGCGCCGACTTCACCCCGAACCTGGTGACCGGCCAGACCGCGACGCTCGTCGTAAATGGCGTGATCGGTTCGGCCAACGTGTGGGTCAACGGCACCGAGGTGGCCACGTCCGCGACCGTGACCGGCGCCTACACCCGGTTCAGCTTCAACGTCACCAACCTCATCCAGTCCGGGACCAACTCGCTGGCGATCGAGATCAACCCGAACGATCCGACGACCTTGTTCACGCTCGACAACGTGGACTGGACGCAGATCCCGCCGGACAACAACACCGGCATCCAGTTCCCGGTCCAGCTTCAGGTCGATGGTGCGCTCGCAGTCGGCAACTCGCACGTCAACCAGAGCGACGCCGCTAATCTGTCGAGCGCAGCTTTGACGGTCAAGACCGACGTCACCAACTTCACCACCAGCGCTCAGACTGGCGACGGTGACAGCGACCATCACCCCGCCGAACAGCGGCACGCCGATAACGGTCAGCCAGAACGTGACCGTCCCGGCCAGCACCACTCAGACCGTGTCGTTCACGCCGACCGGCTTCCCGTCCCTCACTATCGCCAGCCCGCAGGTCTGGTGGCCCTATCAGCTAGGCGCGCAGCCGCTCTACACGCTCGGACGTGACAGTCGCGCAGGGCACCACGCAGTACAACACCACCACCGAGACGTTCGGCATCAGGACCGTGACCTCATACCTGACCGGGTCGAACGCGATCGAGCCGAGCGGCGCGCGGGCCTTCAAGATCAATGGCGTGCCGATCGTGATCAGGGGCGGCGGCTGGGACCCGAACCTGTTCCTGCACTACTCGGCCGCGGACACGGCCAAGCAGATCGCGCTGATGAAGAACATGGGCGTCAACGCGATCCGGCTCGAGGGTCACATCATGCCAGCGAACTGGTTCGAGCAGATGGATGCCGCCGGCATCCTGGTCAACGGCGGCTACCAGTGCTGCGACGCGTGGCAGGTAGGCAACACCCTCACCCAGGCCCAGCTGAACGTGCTACAGGATTCTGCGCTGACGATCGGCCAGAACCTGCGCAACCACCCGAGCGTGTTCAGCTTCCAGTGGAGCGACAGCCAGCCGACGACCCAGCAGGAGTCGGTGTCGATCACCGGATTCACCCAGGCGGACTTCTATCCGCAGACCCCGCTGATTTCCTCGGCCGAGTACAAGTCGAGCACCCAGCTCGGCGCATCCGGGGAGAAGGAGGGCCCGTACGACTGGGTGCCGCCAAATTACTGGTACGACACGACGAACCTCGGCAGCGACACGACCGTGACCAACGCGGGAGCGTCCTGGGGCTACGACAGCGAGGAGAGCGCCGGTAATACGATCCCGACCCTCGACTCGCTCAACCGGTTCATGTCGGCCGGCGACCTGTCGAACCTGTGGCAGAACATCAAGTTCAACCAGTACCACGCCAACTACGAGCCACGCTGCAAGACCGGCTACTCGTTCGGCACGCTCTGCCACTTCGACACTGCCCTGAGCAGCCAGGTACGGGGCGTGGTCCAGCCTCAGCCAGTACGTGCAGAAGGCCCAGGTCCAGAACTACGAGAACACCAGAGCCCAGTTCGAGGCGTTCATCGACCACGCCGACAACACGCCGCTGCCATCGACCGGCACGATCTACTGGCAGATGAACAAGGGCTGGCCGACCCTGCTGTGGTCGCTGTATGGATCTGACGGCGACCAGGCCGGCAGCTACTTCGGCGTGCAGGAAGCCAACCGGACGCTGCACGCGCTGTACGCGCTGGACAACGGCACGGTCACGCTCGACAACCTCAGCAACACCAGTCAGTCCGGCCTGTCGGTGGAGTCGAAGGTCTACAACCTGGCTGGAACCGTTCTGAACGATCACACCGCGAGCAACATCACGCTGGCCAGCCAGCAGGTGGACAACAGCGTCCTCACCCCGAAGGTTCCCACCACTCCGGCGGGAACGACGTACTTCGTCGAGCTGCTGCTCAAGCAGAACGGCACGTCTCGTCGACCGCAACGTCTACTGGCTGTCAACGACAAAGGATGCAGTCAACTGGAGTAAGACGCTCGGCAAGCCGCAGGGCACGATCTCCACCTACGCCAACCTCACCGGGCTGCAGGCGCTGCCGACATCGTCGGTGAGTGCGACTGCCGCTACCACTCTGCAGGCCGGGCCGGACGCCGCCGACCTGGCCACAACTGTCACCATCACCAACACCTCCGCGTCCACGGTGGCCTTCTTCCTGCGGGCCGACGTGCGCCGGGGGAGCGCGTCCGGGCAGGAACTGGCCGGCGACAACGAGCTGCAGTCCTCGATCTGGCAGGGCAACGACATCACCCTGTTCCCGGGCGAGTCGCAGACACTCAGCGTTACCTACAATTCAGCCGACCTGCAGGGCGCCACCCCGGTGATCAGCGTCTCCGGGTGGAACCTGCCCAAGATCGACATCGCCGCGCCAGTGCCGTAGCCACCCAAGGATTTCCGAACAGATTGGAGACGCTCGTGCGATTCCGGCATCGAATCACGCTCGGCCTGACCGTAGCGGCCGCGTTAGCGTGGCCGTTGGCAGGGGCGGGAACGGCGGCGCTGGCTGCCACCTACACCCCGCTGCCTGCCCGCGTGTTTGCGCCGTACTACGAGACCTACCTGGCGCCCAATACCCCAAGCATCACCGCGACGGCCCAGGCCTCCGGCGACAAATACTTCACGCTGGCGTTCCTGCAGTCAACCGGCAAAAGCTCGTGCACCCTGGCCTGGAACGGCCTGGCCAGTCAGCCGCTGAACTACTACGCCGCCGACATCGCCTCATTGCGCGCGGCGGGCGGTGACGTCATCCCATCGTTCGGCGGATACAGCGCCGATCATGGCGGCACCGAGATCGCCGACTCGTGCACGAACGTGAACTCGATCGCAGCTGACTACGAGTCGGTGATTACTACGCTCGGGGTCACCAGGCTCGACATGGACGTCGAGTCCGCCTCGCTGAACAACACCGCCGGGATCACCCGTCGCAACCAGGCGATCGCCCTGACCGAGCAATGGGCCGCGGCGAACGGCATCCCACTCCAGATCCAGTACACGATTCCGGTCGAGCAATACGGGCTTGACCCCAATGGCGAATCCGTGCTGCAGAGCGCCGTAGCCAACGGCGCCGCCGTTACCTCGGTAAACATCATGGTCTTCGACTATTACATCGCCAAAGAGGGCGTGGTGGAGATGGGCACGGCGGCCGAGAACGCGGCCACCAACACCCACACCCAGCTGGCCAGCATCTACCCGAACCTCACGTCGGCTCAGATCTGGAATATGGAGGCGATGACTCTGCTGCCCGGCATCGACGATCTTCGCAAGAAGACCGAGGTCACCTACCTCCCCGATGCGACGACGATGCTGAACTTCGCCCAGGCCAACAACATGAACCTGCTCTCCATGTGGGCGATCCAGCGCGACAACGGCGGCTGCCCCGGCACCGTCGACAACAACACCTGCTCGGGCATCACCCAGAACACCTGGGACTTCAGTCACGTGCTCGAGCCGTTCACCCACTAGGGATTAACCGTGCGGCCCCGGCATGCCTTGCCGGGGCCGTGCCGTCGGCGTGACGGCGCCACGGCAGGTCCAGAGTGCCGCCGTCACGTCTTGGCACTCATTAGCACATTGTTCGCCGACAGTTTGTGCCATTTCGAGGGGTGCGGCGGCAATGTTTGAGGCCGGACGACAAGGACTTGCTGAGGTCCGCCGGACGACACCGGAGGTGCAAAAGTGCGCAAAGTGTTTCTGTCCATTGCCGTGGCTGCGACCGGGCTCGCGCTGGCGAGCCCGGCGGCGGCCGCAGCGGCGGCTGCTCCAGCGCGCGACCTCCGCGACCTTGTTCAACCACTACTCGCTGCTAGGAACCGCTGAGCAGTTGCTCTGCCTGCCGGCCCTTGGCCAGGCCGCGTCCTACCCGACAATGACCACCGCGTTCAACTTGTAACTCGGCTTGCCAGTCCGAGCGACGGCGCCGCCGTCGGGCTGGCTTTCTGATCGAACAGATGCCCAGCCCGCCTGCGGTTTCCTGCTTTCCCCGTTCCAGAGCCACTTACTCGGCATAGGCAGCGGGCCCAGTTCAGTGAGTTAGAACACCGCACGAAAGTGGCGATTCCGGCTCGGGGGCGGGGATGGGGGCAGATACTGGGCCGGTGCTTGATACCGCGTTCGCGGCGACGCTGGCTGAGGCTCAGGGTGGTGATCAGGCGGCGTTCGCGGTGATTTTCCGGGATGTGCAGCCGGTGTTGCTGCGGTATCTGGGGGTGATCGTGCCGGGGGCGGCCGATGACGTGGCGGGGGAGACGTGGCTGAGCGTGGTGGCGGGGCTGGCGGGGTTCCGGGGTGATGAGCGGGGGTTCCGGGCGTGGCTGTTCACCATCGCCCGGCATCGGGCGACGGACTGGGGCCGGTCCCGGGCGCGGTCGTTCCCGGCGGCGGCGGAGGGTGCCGGGCCGGGGCGGCTGACGGCGCCGGACACCGCGGAGGTGGTGCTGGAGCGGATGTCGACCCGGGCGGTGCTGGCGGCGGTCGCGTCGCTGCCGGGGGATCAGGCGGAGATCATCGTGCTGCGGGTGGTGGCGGGGCTGGGTACCGCGGAGGTGGCCCGGCTGGTGGGCAAGTCGCCGGGGGCGGTGCGGGTGGCCGCGCATCGGGGGCTGCGGCGGCTGGCGGGGCTGGCGAGCCTGACGGATGTAACGGTATGAGGGGCTCGGGCGCTTCGTCGGGTGAGATGCCTGGTTTCCCCTTCCCCTTCCCCGGCCGGCCTGGCCGCGACCCGGATGAGCCGTTGCTGGACCTGATCCTGGATGGGCGGCCGCTGCCCGCGGACGCCCCGGCCGGCCTGGTCGCGCTGGCGGACGGGCTGGCCGGCCTGGGCGGCCCGGCGGGTCCCGGCGCGGTGCCGGGTGAGGCCGCGGCGATGGCGGCGTTCTGCCGTTCGGCGGCCGGGGCCGGTGTCGTGCCCGCCGGCCGCATGGACCCGGCTGCCCGCATGCCGGCCCGCCGCTCCCCCCCGGCGGCGGGCCGCTCGTCCGGCCCGGCTGGCCGGCGGGCTGCTGGTGGTCTTGGCCGGGCTGGGCAGCGCTGCCGCCTACGCGGACGTGCTGCCCGGCCCGGTCCAGGCCTTCGCTCATCAGGTGATCGGCGCGCCGGCCCCCCGCCTCTCGCCGGCCCGGTCGGGCAAGCACCAGGAGACGACGGACCGGCCGGGCAGCCACCCGCCCGGCTCCGGCAGCCGCCATGCGCGTCCGGCCCGGCCCGGCCAGGCGAACGGGCATCACAAGGCAGCCGAGCCCGGCACGGCCAACGGCAACGGCAGGCACCGCCACCGGCCGCCTCCCGCCACCGGCCACCGCCGGGTCAAGCGGCCGCACCCGGCGCCCAGTCACCCGGCGCCCAGTCATCCGGTGCCGACGCCAACGCATAGCGCGTAGCGCGTAGCGCTGCCCCCCGCGGCTGAGACCATGCCGGACGGCCCGAAAGCAGTCGGCCCGCCGCCGGGATCCTCATCCCGTCGGCGGGCCGGCCAGCAGGTTGTTCCTTACTTCTTAACAGCCTTGAGGGTGATGACGTTGCTGTGGCTCTTGCGGAAGGTCGAGTCACCGGCGAACACCATCTTGAACTGGGTCTTCACCGCCGGCGCGACCGTGAAGGTGACCGAGCCGCCGGCGCCGGTGGTGCCGGTGGCGACCGCGGCCCACCGCGGCTTCTTGCCGGTCCGGCTGTCCAGGGTGATGGTCGCGCCGGCCACGCCCGTCTTTCCGTCGCGGAGCACGCCGGTCAGCGCGTCGGCGTGGTGCTTGCCGTGCGCGATCGGCTTGTTCTTGATCGACAGCGCGGTGGCGTCAAGCTTCGGGTGGCCCTTAGCGGCACTGGCAGCGGTCGCGGTGGCCATCACGCCGCCGGTGGCCAGGACGGCCACGGCGGCGGCCGAGCCGGCCCGGGTCAGCAAGGACGCTCGAATTGCGTGCATGGATCTCCTTCTGGTGGGGGCCCCAGGATCCCTGAGGCAGTGATGGTCACCACCGGAGCGGAAACGACGCACCAGGTGTTACAAACTGCTGAAAGAGACAGCAGCTGGCCCTCCGGTCCGGAGCACCCAGCCGCGAACTAGGAAATGGTCTCCACCAGCAAGATCTCGTTCCGGGCCGCGACGCACGACTAGATCGTCGGCCCGGCTACAGTCCGTGTGGTGACCGACGGCACCGATGCCACCGACGCCGCTGACGCGACCCTGAGCCTTCCGCCGCCCCGGCTGCTCCGGTGGGAGATCTTCGTGGTCTTCGGCATCTCGCTCGGCGCCAGCGGCCTGAATGCCGCTCTGGACCTCGTCGGCGCGCTGCTGTCCAGGCGGTCCCTGAGTAGCCAGCAGGCTCTCCTGGTCGGCCCCCTGGCGACCAATTCCTTGCTTGACCTGGTCCTCCAGTTGGTCGGCATCGCCGAGGCGCTCATGCCGGTTGTGCTCGTGCTGTATCTGATGGCCAGGTCGGGTGAGCCGGCCTCGGTTATCGGCTTGGATGCGACTCAGCCGGCCAGGGACCTCGTCAGGGGAGCAATCCTTGCGGCCGTCATCGGCGGTGCCGGGCTGGGCCTCTACCTGGCCGCGTTCCATCTCGGTCTCGCGCTCAACATCGTTCCCGAGTCACTGCCGGCCGTCTGGTGGCGGATTCCGGTACTTGTGCTCAGTGCGGCGCATGACGGGCTCCTTGAGGAAGTCCTTGTCATCGGTTACCTGTTGCGGCGGCTCGACCAGCTTGGCTGGGCGCCGTGGAAGGCGATCATCGCAGCGGCCGTGCTGCGCGGCTCGTACCACCTCTACCAGGGCTTCGGCGCGTTCCTCGGGAACGCGGCCATGGGCATCATCTTCGGCATCCTGTACCGCCGCTGGGGCCGGGTGATGCCACTGGTCATCGCGCACTTCCTGATCGACGCCGTGACCTTCGTCGGCTACGCCCTGCTGGTCAGGAGAGTGTCCTGGCTGCCATAGCGCGTCACCGCATCTGCGTCCCTGGTTAACGGCCGAGCCCGGCCAGCACCACCGCGCCGGGCAGACTGGCCACCGCGGCTCCGGGCAACGTGAGCTTGGACCGGCGTACGCCGCTGCCGATGACTACCCAGTCAGTAGCAGCGACGGCCTCGTCGACGAACAACGGCCACTCAGCAGGCAGCCCAATCGGCGTGATGCCGCCGAACTCCATGCCGGTCAGCTCGACTGCCGTCTCGGTCGCGGCGAACGATGCCTTGCGCACGTCAAGTTCCCGCTTGACCAGGCCGTTCACGTCCGCCCGGGTGGTGGCCAGCACCATGCAGGCGGCCATCCTGGTCTGACCCTCCCGGCGCCCAGCGACGACAACGCAGTTTGCCGACTCGGTCAGCGCGACTCCGTAGCGCTCGCAGAACGCGGCCGTATCCGCCAGAGCCGGATCAATCTCGGCCACGCCGACTTGGTCTGCGGGCAGCTTGCCCGCCAGCTCACGGAGCGCGGCTGCGACCGCGGGCGCCAGCAGGTCCGGCCGGTCGAGTGCGGGCACGGCGGGCAGATTGCCGATGTGCATGGTCACGGGCCGCAGTCTAAATCCCCCGCGCCCCCGCGCGGGCCGGGGCCAGCCTAACCACTCAGGCTGGCCAGCTGGGCTGTCGTCACCTTCCCGGCCCCGTTACGCGTGTAATGGACTTTGACTTTCTCGCCGGGCTTGAACTGGGCGAGCGCGCTCTCCAGGTCTTGCAGGCTAGGCGTGGCCAGGTCGCCGACGCTGACGATGATGTCGCCGCCCCGGATGCCGGCCTTGTCAGCCGAGCCGCCCTTGGTCACTGCGAGCACCGCCACGCCGGCCGCATCCCCTTGTCGGTTGGCCGCGGTCTGGGCCGTGATGTCGAGCGTGGCGCGATCGGAGTTAGTGACCTTGCCTGACTCAATGAGCTGACGGGCGATGTTCTTGACCGTCGCGCTGGGGATAGCGAAGCCGATGCCCGGCGCGGCGCCACCCTGGCCGGGCAGAGTGGCGGCCAGCGTCGGGATGCCGACTACCTGGTGCTGCAGGTTCACAAGGGCGCCGCCGCTATTACCCGGATTGATCGCGGCACTGGTCTGGATGGCAGCAGTGATCAGGCTCTGACCGCCCGGACCCGATCCGCCGACGGTCCTGCCGGTGGCCGAAATGATGCCCTGGGTGACACTGTCCGCCAGGCCAAGCGGATTACCCATGGCCAGCACGATCTCGCCGATCTGGGTGTCATTGGAATTGCCGAACGCGGCGGGCTTGAGCGCGTCGGCGTCCTTGGTAACCCGGACCACGGCGAGGTCATCGGGGGTGAACATGCCGACGACCTTGGCGGTCAACGCGGTGTTGCCGACTGCTTCGCGCACCTGCACTGTTTTGGCGGTACCGATTACGTGCGCGTTGGTGACAATGTCGCCCTTGGCGTCATAGACAACCCCGGAGCCGGTTGAGTTTCCGGCGCTGATCTGCACGACCGAGGGAAGGACTTCACGAACCACCGCCTCATACAGGGTCTGAAGCTGAGATTGCGAGTTGCCGGACTTGCGCGAGGAGGCCGAGTTCGAGCACCCGGCTGCCACCGCGGACACCGTCAGGATGGCCGCGCCCGTCAGCACGAGCGCGCGCAGCCGTGATCTGGGTGACGGATCCACAGATACTTCCCCCCGACAGCGAAACGTCAACGCCCTCTATTCTGTCCACCATGTCGCTGCCCGAATCCCTAGCTCAGACCATCGGCCGGACCGCCATTCCGGTCGGCCAGGCCACGGTCGCGAACCTCGCCGCGGCCTTTTCCGGAGGAACGGTGACGGCCGCTGAGCTGACCGCGTTTTACCTGACCCGGATCGACAGCCTCAATCCCGCCCTGCGCGCTGTCATGACAGTCGGGCCGCAGGCAGTCGCAGAGGCCCAAGCTAGCGACGCCCGTCGCGCGGCCGGGGCCGGGCTCGGCCCGCTGGAAGGCATCCCGGTCCTGGTCAAGGACAACATCGCGGCCGACCGACTCCCGGCGACGGCCGGCTCACCCGCGCTCGCAGCAGCTGCCGCGGCTGATGCGTTCCTTGTTGCCCGGTTGCGGGCTGTCGGGGCAGTGGTGCTGGGCAAGGCGAACCTTTCGGAGTGGGCGAACTTCCGGTCCAGGCCATCCAGCAGTGGCCTGAGCACGCTCGGCGGGCAGGCCGTGAACCCGCACGGTAGCGGCCGCAGCCCATCCGGCTCGAGTTCCGGGTCGGCGGCAGCCGTAGCGGCCGGGCTGGCGCCGCTAGCGGTCGGCACGGAGACGGACGGCTCGATCATGTCACCGGCCGGCGCGTGCGGCGTCGTCGGCATCAAGCCGACGGTCGGGCTCGTCAGCCGGACCGGCATCGTTCCCATCTCCGCGGTGCAAGACACAGCGGGCCCGATGACCATGACGGTCGCGGATGCCGCGATCTTGCTGACGGCGATAGCGGGCGCCGACCCCGCTGACACGGCGACCGAGGCCGCTGGCGGTAACGCCTGCGACTACACCGCTTATCTCGACCCGGCCGCGCTCGAGGGAGCTCGCCTCGGCGTCTGGCGGGCCGGCCGAAGGGGCGGGGCGCGCGACAATCGTCGTGCTCGAGGCAGCTCTGGAGGCATTGCGCCGGGCGGGCGCGCACATCGCCGATCCGGTCGAGCTGATCGACGCCGACAAGATCGGCGAGCCCGAGGTCACGGCGCTCACCCTCGAGTTCAAGCACGACATCAATGCGTACCTGGCGAGCCTCGGCGGCCAACACCCGGCTGATCTCGCGGGGCTGATTGAGTTCAATACCCAGAACGCGGCCACAGTGCTGGCCCACTTCGGCCAGGAATTGTTCACCAAAGCGGACGCAACCAGCGGTGACCTGACAGATCCCGACTATGTCGATGCGCGGTCTGCAGCGGTCCGGCTGGCCCGAGGCGGCCTGGACGCAGCGCTCGCTGACCACAACCTGGACGCGGTCATCGCGCTGACCGGTCATCCGGCCTGGCTGATCGATCCTGTGCTCGGTGACTATCACTCCTGGGGGACCTCCAGCCCGGCCGCTGTGGCCGGATATCCGTCGATCACGGTGCCAGCGGGGCACGTCGCCGGGCTGCCTGTCGGCCTGTCGTTCATTGGCCCGGCCTGGAGCGAACCACGGCTGATAGCCCTCGCACACGCGTTTGAGCAGGCCCGCTGACTCGATCTTTGGTACTGACCCAGGCAGCGATAACCTGGCGCCCATGGATTCCTGGCCTGCAGCTGACGTTCCCGGCCTGCCGGGCTCGGCCCCCGCGACGATGATCTGGGACACGGCCAGCCGCGGCCTAGCCGAAGCTGCTCCGGGCGCGACGGCCACGCTGTATGCCTGCGGTATCACCCCTTATGACGCCACCCACATCGGTCATGCGGCGACGTTCCTAGCCTGGGATCTGCTGGTGCGGGCCTGGCTGGACGCCGGCAAGCAGGTGATCTACGTGCAGAATGTCACCGACGTCGATGATCCGCTGCTGGAGCGCGCAGACCGGGACGGCGAGGACTGGCGCGTCCTGGCCAGCCGCGAGATCGAGCTCTTCCGGTCCGACATGACGGCCCTGCGGGCGCTGCCGCCGGTGTACTACGTCGGCGCGGTGGAGTCGCTGCCGTTGATCGAGCGGTTCAACCAGATTCTGGCCAGCCGAGGATCGCTCTACGAGCTTGACCGGGACACGTACTTCTCGCGGGCGGCTGACCGGCGCTTCGGCTCGGTTTCCGGCCTGGACACCGAAACTATGCTGCGGCTCTGCGCTGAGAACGGGGGAGATCCGTCCCGGCTGGGCAAGAAGGATCCAATCGACCCGCTGGTGTGGCTGGCGCAACGGCCCGGCGAGCCGTCATGGCCGTCGGAGTTCGGCCCCGGCCGGCCCGGCTGGCATGTCGAGTGCGCAGCCATCGCGACTCATTACCTCGGCAAGACTTTCGACGTCCAGGCGGGCGGCCGCGACCTGATCTTCCCGCATCACGAGATGAGCGCCGCGCACGCACGCGTCGCCCTGGACGACGCCGGGGAGGGGAACGGGGACCGGGAGGGGAACGCGGACCGGGAGGGGAACGCGGACCGGGAGGGGAACGCGGACCGGGAGGGGAACGGGGATCTCGCCTGGGAACCGGCGTTCGCGCGCCGGTACGCGCATGCGGGGATGGTCCGGCTGGACGGCGAGAAGATGTCGAAGTCTCGGGGCAACCTGGTCTTCGTCTCGAAGTTGCTGGCGGCCGGCGACGATCCGATGGCCGTGCGGCTGGCGATCATCTCGCACCACTACCGGACGGACTGGGACTGGACGGAGCAGGTGCTACCCCAGGCCGAAGGTCGCCTCGCGGCCTGGCGTGCCGCCCTCGCCGCGGCCTCTGGATCAGCGGCCCAGCCGGCCGGGTCGGCCGGGTCGGTAGCTGAGCGCGTTCTCGCGGCCATGCGGGAGCGACTGGCCGACGATCTCGACGCTCCCGGCGCCATTGCGGTCGTGGACGAATGGGCGCGGGAGGCTGCCGCGGGCCGTGCAGAGGGATCCGGCCCGCTGGTGAGGGCGGCAGTGGACGCCTTGCTCGGGATTGCGTTGTCGCTGTGACGGTGGTCGGCCTTCGAGCGGCTGGATAGCGCAGATTAGCGTGCGCGGCAGACGTTACGACTGCATGAGCTACGTGCGCGCGAACGCTAGCAGCGGTCCGACGCCTCCGTCGGCATCGGCCGCTTGAAGTGCTGTGATGTACCGGCGGCGCAGGTCGCCCGCTTCAATCAGCGAGGCTCCGCCCCAACTGAACCGGCGTCCACCGAGTGCAACGATCAGTGCATCTGATGCCAGCCGCGACCAGCGGCCGTTCCCGTTCGCGAACGGGTGGATAACGACCAGACGATAGCCGAGCCTGATGGCGCACTCGTCATTGCTGAATCGTGTCGCGCTGGTGTTGCCGAGCCAGGCCTGCACGTCAGCTTCGAGGTCGCGCATGTACATGCATATCTGCCAGTACGGCACGCCAAGGTTGCGGTCGGTCGTTCGGTACTCGCCCGCCCATTCCCAGACCTGGTTGTACATTCGCCGGTGCAAGCCCACTAGCCACTGCTCGCGTGTCACCGACTCCGGCCGGAGTCGGTGCCGCGAGAAGAACAGCCAAGTCGTAGCCCGATTGATGTTCTCCGCCTCAGCGCGGTTCAGTTCCGCGCGGGTCAGCACCGGCAGGCGCAAGCCCCGGCGCTCGGCGTCGGTCAGAGGTGTCCCATCGCCAAGCTCGCCGAGTGTGTTAGTCGAAGGCATTCCGGCTCCACAGGCCGCCCTGTGCGATCAACTGCTCGGTAAGGTCGTCCTCCATTTCCTTCGTGTCACCTGTCGCCTGCCCTTCCAGCCGCATTGTCTGCTCGACCGCCGCTACCTGAGAACGAGCAAGCTCGCGCGCCCGATCGCGCACGACCGCCGCTAGCGGGTGGCGAGGCACCAACAGGTAGACAAGTTCGCAGTCGAGTGCGTCGGCAGCGCGCCGCAGCGTGTCAACTCGAATCCGATCGGCGGCTTCGGACTGTTCCAGTCGAGTCACCGCTCCCGCGGTGGTGCCTAGCCGCCTGGCCAGGGCTGCAGCACTCATGCCTAGTGCCTCGCGAATGGCGCGAATCCAGCCGCGCGGCGGCCGCGAAAGGGCTCGCAGTTGCTGCCACTCATCGAAGTGGCCATCGAGCAGTTCGCGGCTTCGAAGGGATACTTCTTGAGAGACGCGAGGCATGCGACCTCCTTGCCTGTGAAGAGAAGCTCACTACCGGCTGCTTTTATAGTGAGGTATAACTCATTACGATACTATCTTATAGTGAACTCTAGCGCACTGTGGACAAGATTCAACATGAGCTATACCTCACTAGTATGGGCAGCTTGACCTCCAGCCTGGCAAACAGGCCGGGATTGTGTTGTAGCTGTGACCGCGGCCGGCCATCGGGAGGCACCGGCTGTAGCCTGCTGGCCGGACACCCGCGCCCCGTCGATGGAGGACCGCACGGAGCTTCCGCAGGACGTCGCGCTGCTGCTGAGTCGGCTCCAGGCCGGGCTCGCCGCGCGCGGCGATCTTGTCGGCGTGTATGTCTACGGGTCACTTGCCACTGGTGACTACAGCGCGGCCTGCAGCGACATTGACGTGATCGTCATGGTCGAGCGTGAGCCGGACAAAGCCGCGCTCCGAGAGCTAGCAGACCTGCACAAGGCACTGCTGACTAGTTCAAGCAGCGCCGCCGAGCGGCTGAATTGCCTTTATGTCCCGGTGGAAGCTGGCCCGGATCCCAATCGCCTGCACAACTACTGGTTCGGGAATCGGATGACGCAGTGGCAGCTGAAGGTGATGACCCAGGCAGAGCTCGTATCGGCCGGCGGGGCGCTCTATGGTCCCTGGCCACCGCCGGGTATTGCGCTGGTGCCCGTCGAGGCTATCCAGGCGGCCGTCTACGAGGAGATCACCGGCTACTGGCGGCGCATCGCCGGCGGAAGAGGCTCTGGCTGCAGGACACCTGGGTCGACCATGCACTTACCGTCCTTCCGCGCGCCGAGGAAGTCCTGGCAACGGGGCGACCTGATCACCAAGTCCGAGGCCATCAGCCAATTCACGACTTCGGCGTCCCCGAGAATCTCGCGCAGGAGATCCGCTACCGGCGGGACGGTCAGCCAGTAACGCTGAGTATGGCCGGGAAGATCCGTCGCGCCTACACTGCCAGGCGGACCATGAAACGTGGCGTGCGGAAGCTGAGCAGCTCGCGACAGTCTGGGGGCCGCTGATTGCGGCACGGTCTAGCCGTTGTCGTAGCGACCAAGTCGACTCCGCGGTCGCATCTGAGCCCCGATTGTGCTGGTCATTACTGCTGCAGGTCGAGCGCTGGCCGCTTCCGGTGCCTTTTCCTTGGTGGACTCGAGCCAGATTCGCGTCAGGCGTTAGGCGACTAAGCCCATTGCCGACCGTCCGTCAACGGCATTTCGTGCAGCTGTGAATTGCCGTCGACTTGTCCACCGCCGGCGGAAAACGGCGCAGCGCCCAGTCCGCCCACGTTCCCATCATTGACCGCATGACAGACACCACACCTGCGGGTGACGATGCCCCGCGTTCCTACCTGGACACACCAACCGTGCAGCCGAGCGGCGTGGCCGGAAAGGTGCAGCTGCAGGCCGGCTTCGCCGAGGCCGTGCTCGCGGTCGTGCCGCACATGCTCGGCTTCTATCCCAGCCGCAGCCTCGTCGTCCTCGGCCTCGGCGACCGCAACCGGGTCCGCGTGACCTTCAGGTATGACCTTCCTGATCCGCCGGATGCTGAAGTGGCCGCGGACATCGCCGACCACGCCGCGTACGTGCTTAACCGAGAGCGGATCTGCTCGGCCATGCTCATCGGTTACGGGCCCGAAGTGCTCGTCAACCCGGTCGCTGGCTGCGTCGTGGACGGCCTGATCGTCGCCGGCGTGCGGGTGCCCGACGCGCTGCGGGCGGATGGCGGCCGGTACTGGTCGCTGTTCTGCGATGATCCGTCGTGCTGCCCGCCGGCCGGGAAGCGGTACGACCCGGGCTCGCATCCGGCTGCCGCGGAAATGAGCGCGGCCGGGCTGACCGCGCACCCGGACCGGGATGCCCTCGTCCGTACGCTGCAGTCGGCTGCCGGAAGCTCCGAGGCGATCCTTGGCGCAGCCAACCTTGCCAGGCTCAGACGCGGCAAGGTCGTGGCCCAGAGCCAGGCATCAGGAGAACGGGATCCGCAGTTGCGGCTCGCCCGGGTGGGCCGGGCAGCGGTGCAGCGGGCGATCCGCCTTTATCGGGCGGGCGGCTCCATCACCAATCCGCACCAGCTTGCCTGGCTCGCGGTCCTGCTCACCGACCTGAGGGTGCGTGATGACGCCTGGGCGCGGATGGACCCGTCTCGCACCGAAGGGCATCTGCGGCTGTGGACCGACGTGCTCAAAGGAGCGTCGACCGACTACGTTCCAGCGCCAGCTGCGCTGCTCGCATTCACCGCTTGGCAAGCGGGTAACGGGGCTCTAGCCGCTGTCGCCGTCGATCGTGCGCTCGCAGCCGATCCGGAGTATTCGATGGCCCTGCTGCTGAGCAGCGCGCTGCAAGCTGGCCTGCCACCGTCCGCGGCGAAGATGCCGATGACCCCCGCCGAAGTCGCGGGGAGCTACGCGGCGGTCGGGAACGACGCCCCGGCCGGCCGGGGCACGACCGCACGGCGCTCGGATGCACGGCGCTCGGGTGCACGGCGCCGCAGCACGCGCGCCGGCCGGAGGCGGTCATCGGCGGCACGGGCGGGCGGAAAGAAGTCCTCGAGCGGGCGCGCGGCTGGCAATCCGCAGGCCGGCGGCCAGCCACGCGAATACCGGCGAAGCGGGTCCAAGGCGATCGCGGCTGGCCGCGCTAGCCGCGGATGACAGAGCTGGCCGCGGGCTACGTCGAGATGTGGGCAGGAGCGGAGCGATGAACCGGCATGCTGATCTCGGCAACGCTCTCCGGCACTACCAGCGGCGCGAGCAGCCGTCCTTCCGGGTACAGCAATGCGGCGGGTGGCAAGGCGGCTGGCCTGCCGCTGAGAAGCACCCGGACGGTGCCGGCCTGCGGCAGTCCGGATCTGCCGTCCGGGGAACTCAGCGACTCCGTCGGCATGGGTGCTGCCGCCGATCCCGATACCCGACGGAGCGCCTGGGCGGCGACTGCCGCCGCCGAGCCCATCGTGATGGCACCGGGCACCGCGCGGCTGATGCGATCGGCGACGAGCTCATACTCGGTGCAGCCGAGCACGATCGCCTCGCAGCCGGGCGGGGTCTGGGCCGCGCCGGCGGCGATGGCTGCGTCGGTCGCTTCCTCGTCACCGGCGTCCACTGCGTCGGCGAGGCCCGGACAGGCAACCGCGGTGACGGCCGCCGAGCCGGCAAACTCGGCGATGAGGCGGCGCTGATAGGCGCTGGCGGTTGTCGCGACTGTTGCCCAGATCGCTACCCGGTGGTGGGCCGCGGCGGCAGGCTTAATGGCCGGGACGGTGCCGATCACCGGGATGCCGGGCTCGAATTCGGCTCGCAGTGGCTCCAGCGCGTGCACGGAGCCGGTATTGCAGGCCATCACGATGACGTCAGGCCGGAACGTCACGGCCGCCTGGGTACACAGCAGGGCCCGTGCCGCGATGTCCTCGGGAGTGCGCGGACCCCAGGGCATCCCGTCCGGATCCGGGGCCAGTATCAGGTCCGCGTCCGGCCGCATGCGGTGCAGCGCAGCGGCGGGAGCCAGCAGGCCGAGGCCGGAGTTGATCAGCGCGATCCGCATCCGCCAACCTTACGAGAGCCTGGTTGGCGCGAAGTCCAGAGCGGGCAGACCGTCGATGCTCACCGCGTTATTCGCGGCCCGGTACGCGGCGAGTTCCCCGGCGGACTTGCCGTCGGCCCACCTGGTCAGTACGTCGCGCTCCGCCACCAGTTCCATGACCGGGACCGCGTACCCGCACGAGTCGGCGATCCGGTGCACGTCGACCACGATGATCGCGCGCCCGCTGGCGCAGGCGGTCCTGCTCCCCGCAGCAGCCGGGAAGTAACCGGAGAGCTCTTCCCATCCTGGCTCGCCTGGCAGCACGACCCGGCCCGCGCCGTACAGGCGGAGGATCTTCGGCTGGTGTTCAAAGGAGCAGAACATAATCGTGATCTGGCCGTTCTGGCGCAGGTGGGCGATCGTCTCGGCGCCGCTGCCGGTCAGATCGAGATAGGCGACAGTGGTCGGTCCGAGGATCGCGAAGGTGTCCCGGTAGCCCTTTGGCGATACGTTGACATGCCCGCCGTTACCATCCGGCGTCAGGCAGGGAGCGGTGGCCACGAAGAATACGGACTGACTGGCGATAAACTTCCTGAGCCGTTGGTCCAGTTCCGGGTAGAGCTTGCCCATGATGCCCTCCTAAGGACATTGTCCGGCGCCCGGCGGGCCGGCGGCGAGCGTGAGGGAGGCTGTGTGACCGAGATCACGACGAGAAGCCGGAGGGAACCGACCCGCCCAGGCCTGGAGCGGCATCGCGCTGCGGTCGCCGCGATCGAGCGGGCTTACGCCGCCGATTCCTGCGGGCAGCCCGATCCGGCTGGCCAAGAGCACGTCTAACCTGTTCCGATTCCGCGACGTTCCCAAGGGCGCCGCTCTGGACGTTTCCGAGTTCGGCCACGTGCTATCGGTGCATCCGCAGGAGCGGACGGCGGTCGTGGGCGGCATGACGACCTACGAGGACCTGGCCGCTGTTACGCTCCGGCACGGGCTGATGCCCCTGGTGGTGCCGCAGCTGAAGACCATCACCCTTGGCGGGGCAGTGTCGGGCCTCGGCATCGAGTCCAGCTCGCTGCGCAGCGGCATGCCGCACGAGTCCGTGCTGGCGATGGAGATCCTGACCGGCGATGGCCGGGTTGTCACCGCGACTCCCGGCAACGAGCACGCGGCCTTGTTCCGGGGCTTCCCGAACTCCTACGGCACCCTCGGCTATGCCCTCTCGCTCACTATCGAGCTGGAGCCGGTCAAGCCCTACGTGCACCTGCGGCACTTCCAGGTTCACTCGATCCGGACGAGTGCATGCAGGCCGTGGCTCAGGTGGCAGCCGACGGAAGCTATCAGGGCCACCAGGCCGACTTCATCGACGGCACGGCGTTCGGCCTGGACGAGATGTACCTCACCGTCGGCGCGTTCAGCGACGTGGCTCCCTGGCGCAGCGACTACACCAGGGACCGGATCTATTACCAGTCGATCCGCGGGCCGAGGGAGGACTTCCTGACCATCAGCGACTACCTGTGGCGGTGGGATACCGACTGGTTCTGGTGCTCGCGGCCATTCGGGGTGCAGAACCCGGTGATCCGGCGGATGTGGCCACGCCGGTACCGCCGGTCCGACGTCTACCGCAAGCTGGTCGCTCTGGACCGGCGCCGCGGCCTGACGCGCACGCCTCGACGCCCAGCGGGGCAAACCCGCCGACCGAGGCGGTGATCCAGGACGTCGAGATCCCGGTCGAGCAGTCGGCCACGTTCCTGCGAGTACTTCCTGACCGACGTCGGGCATGAGCCCGGTCTGGATGTGCCCGCTGCGGCTGCGCGGGGACCGGACCTGGCCGCTGTACCCGATGCGGCCCGGCCAGGTCTATGTGAACTTCGGGTTCTGGGGCGCTGTCCCGCTGCCGCCCGGCGCGTCGGACGGCTATTTCAATCGCCGGATCGAAGACAAGGTGACCGAGCTCGGCGGGCATAAGGGCCTGTACTCGACCTCGTTCTACCCCGAGGACGAGTTCTGGGAGCGGTATAACGGCGCGGAATACGCCAAACTCAAGCGGACTTACGATCCGCAAGGCCGGCTTGCCGGCCTGTACGACAAATGCGTTCGCGGGGTCTGACGGCGCGTAACTCGGGCCCGGCCGGGCAGCACGCAACACGGCCCGGCAAGTCGGTACGCAACACGGCCCGGCAGATCACCGGACGCAGGAAGTGAGGTCACAGATGGCACTGGCCGAGGTATTCGAGCGGGTCGCGGGACCGGATGCCCCAGTCGAGTTCGAGGCATTCGACGGGAGTTCCGCCGGGGCCGCCGACTCGCCGATCAAGATCAAGGTCAAGTCACCGACCGCGGTGTCGTACCTGGCACAGGCGCCTGGCGCGCTAGGCCTGGCGCGCGCCTATGTTTCTGGCCACCTCGACGTGGTCGGTGACATGTATCTGGCACTGGCCCGGATGGCGCACGTCCAGCAGATTCGCACGGGCCTGACCGAGAGGGTCCGGCTGCTGCGCGATCTTGGCGGGCCAAGGCTGCTGGTTCCGCGGGTTCCGCCGCCGCCGCAGGAGGTCAGGGTCAAGACCCGCTGGCTGTCCGGGCGCAGGCACTCCAAGCAGCGCGACGCCAGCGCGATCTCGCATCACTACGACGTCTCGAACACCTTCTACGAGTGGGTGCTCGGGCCGTCCATGGCCTACACCTGCGCTTGTTACCCGACGCCGGACGCAACCCTCGAGCAAGCCCAGGCGACCAAGTTCGACCTGGTAGCGCGCAAGCTTGCGCTGAAGCCAGGGATGCGGCTGCTGGACGTGGGCTGCGGCTGGGGCGGCATGGTCATACACGCAGCCCGTGAGTACGGAGTCAGGGCCCTCGGCGTCACGCTGTCGGCCGAGCAGGCATCCTGGGCCCAGCGCGCGATAAAGGGCTGCGGCCTGTCCGATCTCGCCGAGGTTCGTCACCTGGATTACCGGGAGGTGGCCGAGACCGGCTTCGACGCCGTCAGCTCGATCGGGCTGACCGAGCACATCGGCAAGGCCCAGCTGCCTGGGTACTTCCGCTTCCTCTACGGCAAGCTGAACCCAGAGGGACGGCTGCTCAACCACTGCATCACCAGGCCCGACAACGCCGGTCCGGCGCGCGTCACCGACGGCTTCATCTACCGCTACGTTTTCCCCGACGGTGAGCTTGAGGGTCCCGGTTACCTGATGTCGCTCATGCACGACACCGGCTTCGAGGTCCGGCACGAAGAGAACCTGCGCGAGCATTACGCCAAGACGCTCGAGGCCTGGTGCGCCAACCTGGATGAGCACTGGGACGAGGCGGTGGCGGAGGTAGGCGAGGGGACCGCACGCGTCTGGCGGCTGTACATGGCGGGCTCGCGGCTCGGCTTCGAGCGCAACCAGATTCAGCTGCACCAGATCCTCGGCGTCAAGCCCGGAGAGGACGGCACATCGGGCATGCCGTTGCGGCCCGACTGGGAACCGGCCAGGGAATTTGACGCCGACGGCCGGCTCGCCAGCTCCACGGCCGGCCAATGACTGCTGGCGTTCCGGCAGAACGGGCCGTGGACGCCCCGCTGTCGCGTACCGAGGCCTCTCGTGCGATCGAGGCGATCGGCTGGCGGTACCTGCTGGGAACCCTGGCCGCATCCGTGCCGGTCGCCTCGTTGCAGCAGGCGGTCGTCGTGGCGGCGGCAGCGGCCCGAGCCTGCGGCGACCTGGCCGACGCGCACCTGCACGTCGACCTGCGGCCCAACCGCGTGGAGTTGTCCTTGCGGGACCGGACCCAGCTCATGGCCACCAGCCGGGATACCGAACTCGCGCATGACATAACGGCCGCGTTGACCGCACTCAGCCTCGTCGTCGGCGCGCCGGTGAGCAGCAAGTATCCGCGCCCGGTCCAAATGCTCGAGATCGCGATCGACGCGCTCGACATCGCGGCGATCATGCCGTTCTGGAAGGCGGTGCTTGGCTACGCCGACGAGCCGGGCGCAGACGAGCCTGGCGACGCGATCGCCGACCCGGCTGGCCAGCTGCCTAGTGTCTGGTTCCAGCAGATGGACTCGCCCAGGCCGGAACGCAACCGGATCCATCTCGATATCGCGGTCTCGCATGAGGAAGCTGAGCCCCGGATCAAGGCTGCGCTCGCAGCAGGCGGCACGCTGGTCTACGACGAAGAGGCGAAGGCATTCTGGGTGCTGGCCGATGCCGAGGGCAACGAGGTCTGCGTGTGCACGTGGCAGGACCGCGACCTACCGGCGTGACCGACCGCTTGGCTGACCGGCTCGATCGACTGGCTTAACTGTCCTAGTCCGGCCGAGTGCGGTAATTCTCGGCCACGATGAACGCCAGGTCCAGCGCCTGGCTCCGGTTCAGCCGCGGGTCGCATGCGGTCTCGTAGCGCTGGTGCAGGTCGGCGGCAATGATCTCGTGGCTGCCGCCGACGCACTCGGTCACGTTGTCGCCGGTGAACTCGATGTGGATGCCGCCGGGGTGAGTGCCGAGACTGCGGTGCACCTCGAAGAAGCCCTGCACCTCGTCCAGCACGTCCGCCAGCCGCCGGGTCTTGTGGCCGCTGGGCGCCTCGAACGTGTTGCCGTGCATCGGGTCGCAGATCCAGGCGACCGGGATCCCCTCGGCCTCGACGGCCTTGACCAGCGGCGGCAGCATGGTACGGATGCGTCCGGCGCCGAGCCTGGTGATCAGGGATCAGCCGGCCCGGCTCCCCGGCCGGGCTCAGCTTCCTGATCAGGGCCCGCAGGCCGTCCGGAGTCGCGTCGGGACCGATCTTGACCCCGATCGGGTTGCGGATGCCGGCTGCGAACTCCACGTGCGCCCCGTCGATCGCCCTGGTTCGCTCGCCGATCCACAGGAAATGCGCGGACAGGTCGTAGGCGCTGCCGGTACGGGAGTCGGTCCTGGTCAGGGCCCGCTCATAAGGCAGCAGCAGGGCCTCGTGGCTGGAGTAGAACTCGACCGTCCGCAGCTCGTCGGGGTCGGCACCGCAAGCGCGCATGAACGAGAGCGCCCGGTCGATCTCACCCGCGAGCCGCTCGTAGCGCTGCGCCGGACGGACTGCGGCGGACGAAGTCCTGGTTCCAGGCGTGCACCTGGTGCAGGTCGGCGTAGCCGCCGGTGGTGAACGCCCGGCACAGGTTCAGGGTGACCGCCGAGCAGTGGTACGCGCGCAGCATCCGGTCCGGGTCGTGCGCGCGCGACTGCCGCGGTGAAGTCGAAGCCGTTGATCGCATCGCCCCGGTAGGCGGGCAGTTCGACGCCGTCACGCACCTCGGTCGGCCGGGACCGCGGCTTCGCGAACTGGCCGGCCAGCCTGCCGATCTTGACGACGGGAACGCTGGCGCCGTAGGTGAGCACCACTGCCATCTGCAGAATGGTCTGCAGCTTGGCCCGGACCGCGTCGGCAGTGGCGCCCGCGAACGTCTCGGCGCAGTCACCGCCCTGCAGCACGAAGGCCTCGCCGCGAGTGACCGCAGCCAGCCGCTCCCGCAGCAGGTCGCACTCGCCGGCGAACACCAGCGGCGGCAGCCCGGCTAGCTCGGTGACGACTTCTTCAACCCGGACCGGGTCAGGCCAGTCCGGCTGCTGCGCGAGTATGACTGGAGCACTGGGGTGGGGGCTCACGAATCTCACCGTACTCAGCGGATGCGACTGCTCAGTGCAGCAGGAGACATGCAGCAGGGGACATGCAGCAGGGGACATACGGCAGGGACCTGCAGCAGGGGACATGCAGCAGCAGGGGACGTGAAACAGGAGACGTGAGACAGGAGACAATGGGCCGGTGGACTCAGCGACCGAGGCCGGCCAATGCCGCGAGATCATCTTGCTCGGCTCGACAGGATCGATCGGCACGCAGGCAGCCGACATCATCAGCCGCAATCCGGACCGGTTTCGGCTCCGCGCGATCGCGGCCGGCGGGAGCAACCCGGAGCTGCTGGCCCGGCAGGCGCTAGACCTCGGCGCCGACGTCGTGGCCGTGGCCCGCCCTGACGCGGTGCCGCAACTGCGCGCGGCGCTGGCCGGGCTTGGCTCGGCAGACGGCGCCCGGCGGAAGCTCCCGGAAGTCACGGCTGGTCCCGACGCAGTCGCCGAACTGGCCGGCCAGCAGTGTGACGTGGTCCTCAACGCTGTGACCGGCGCCGTCGGCCTGGCGGCAACGCTCGCCGCGCTGGAGGCAGGCCGGGTGCTCGCGCTGGCGAACAAGGAGTCGCTGATCATGGGCGGGCCGCTGGTGTCCGGGCGGGCCGCTCCCGGCCAGATCGTGCCGGTGGACTCCGAGCACTCGGCGATTGCCCAGTGCCTGCGCGGCGGCCGATCCGGCGAGGTCAGGCGCCTGGTGCTGACCGCGAGCGGCGGCCCGTTCCTGCATCGCAAGCGGGACGAGATCGCGGACGCTACCCCGGAAGAGGCGCTGGCGCACCCGACCTGGAACATGGGGCCAGTGATCACGGTCAACAGCGCCACCCTGGTAAATAAGGGCCTAGAGCTGATCGAGGCGCACTTGTTGTTCGGCATCGGCTTCGACCGGATCGATGTGGTCGTACACCGCCAGTCGGTGGTGCACTCGATGGTCGAGTTCACTGACGGTTCCACCCTCGCTCAGGCGAGCCCGCCGGACATGCGGATCCCCATAGCCCTGGCCCTGGGCTGGCCGGACCGGGTGCCGGATGCCGCCGCCGCGGTCGACTGGACGGCCGCGCACACCTGGACCTTCGAGCCACTCGACGAGGACGCCTTCCCGGCGGTTCCGCTGGCCAGGCAGGCAGGAGCGGCTGGCGGCACCGTTCCGGCCGTCTACAACGCGGCCAATGAGGAATGCGTTGGCGCCTTCCTTGCGGGGCAGATTCCGTTCGCCGGAATCGTCGACACCGTGGCCCAGGTAGTCTCGGAGCATAGCGACCCGGCCGGGCACGCCGTCCAACTTGGGGACGTTCTCGCGGCCGACAGCTGGGCGAGGGACCGGGTACGCGAGCTGACTGGGAAGCACTGATGGGCACCGGGCGAGGAGAGGCCGCTTAAATGGGTCGAAACGGACGTCGGCCCGCAGATCTAGAGCGGACCCGCTTCTGGATCCTCCTCGTCATTGTCGTTGCCGCGCTGGTCCTGCTCGCCCGCTCGCACTTGGCATTCGTCCTGGGCATCGTGATCTTCGTGGTCGCGTTGCTGGGCTCGGTGATGCTGCATGAGCTCGGGCACTTCCTGACTGCGAAGAAATTCGGCATGCGGGTGACCCAGTTCTTCATCGGCTTCGGCAAGACCCTCTGGTCGACGTTCCGGGGTGAGACGGAGTACGGCGTCAAGGCACTGCCGTTCGGGGGATTCGTCAAGATCACCGGCATGACGTCCCTCGAGGAAGTCGACGTTGCCGACGAGCCGAGGTCGTTCCGGAACCAGCCGGGCTGGCAGCGGATCATCGTGCTGGCCGCTGGCTCCTTCATGCATTTCGTCCTGGCTCTCTTCCTGCTGTTCGTGCTGGCCATCGGGATCGGCCAGACGAATCCGAGGAGCACCGTCATCAGCTCGATCTCAGGCTGCGTGCCGGCCAGCGCCTCGGCCCTGAGCAGCAATGACCCGTGTGCCGGGCACAACCTGGGCAAGTCGCCGGCCGAGATCGCCGGGCTCAAGCCCAACGACAAGATCGTCTCCGTGGCCGGGAAGCGGATCAGCGCCTGGGATCAGCTGCACACGGTGCTGAAGGGCCAGAAAGCGGGCCGCACCATCCGGATGGTGGTCCAGCGCGCCGGCCGGGATGTCCGCGTGAACATCACGCCGAAGGCGGTCCCGAAATGGCCGGTGCCGTACCTCGGCGTCCAGTCTGCGGTGCAGTACCAACGCCTCGGCTTTGTGGACTCGGTTAAGTTCGCCGGCACCCAGTTCGCCGGCACGCTGACGTCGTCGGCCTCGGCGATCGGCAGGCTGCCGGCCGCACTGCCCGAGTTGTTCTCCAAGAACCGGTCGAATACCGCTGCCGGGCAGGTGAGTAGCGTCGTCGGGGTCGGCCAGGTGACTGGCGACGTCGTCCAGGCCAGCCTGCCCTGGCAGGCGAAGGCGGCGGTGTTGCTGCTCCTGATCGCCTCGCTCAACGTCTTCGTCGGGGCGTTCAACCTGCTGCCGCTGCTACCGCTCGATGGCGGGCACCTGGCGGTGGTGATCTTCGAGCGCATCCGGGCCTGGCTGGCGCGGCTGCGCGGGCGGCCAGATCCTGGCCAAGTCGACATTCAGCGTCTGGTGCCGGCCAGCATGCTGGTGTTCGCGGTACTGGTTGGACTCGGCACGCTGCTGATAGCCGCCGATATCTTCAATCCCGTTCACATCCAGGTGTAAAGCGAGATCGCGATATGACAGTTGACCTAGGCATTCCGCAATTGCCCCCGGAGCCGCTGGCGGCTCGCCGCAAGTCGCGCCCGATCGTCGTCGGCCACGGCAAGCACGCTGTGCCGGTCGGCGGCGGCGCGCCCATCTCCGTTCAGTCGATGACTACCACCCTGACGGCGGACGTCAATTCGACGTTGCAGCAGATCGCAGAGCTCACCGCGGCAGGCTGCCAGATAGTACGGGTCGCCGTTCCCTCTCAGGATGACGCCGATGCGCTGCCGGAGATCGCCCGCAAGTCGCAGATTCCGGTTATTGCCGACATCCACTTTCAGCCCAAGTACGTGTTCGCCGCCATCGACGCCGGGTGCGCGGCCGTCCGGGTGAACCCCGGCAACATCAAGACCTTCGATGACAAGGTCGGCGAGATCGCGACGGCCGCATCGGCCGCTGGCGTGCCGATCAGGATTGGTGTCAACGCTGGCTCGCTGGACAAACGGCTGCTGGCCAAGTACGGCAAGGCAACCCCGGAGGCGCTGGTGGAGTCGGCGCTGTGGGAATGCTCGCTGTTTGAGGAGCACGGCTTCACCGACATCAAGAT
This sequence comes from uncultured Actinomycetota bacterium, assembly GCA_963804435.1. Taxonomy (GTDB): domain Bacteria; phylum Actinomycetota; class Actinomycetes; order Streptosporangiales; family Streptosporangiaceae; genus JAJYUU01. Next base: position 451,428 of record CAWDQI010000001.1, read on the forward strand.
CTCGGTCAAGCACCACGATCCGGTCGTCATGATCAACGCCTACCGTCAGCTCGCCGAGCGCTGCGATTACCCACTGCACCTCGGGGTGACCGAGGCCGGGCCGACCTTCCAGGGCACGGTCAAGTCGGCGGTCGCGTTCGGCGCGCTGCTGGCTGAAGGCATCGGCGACACGATCCGGGTATCGCTGTCCGCTCCGCCGGTTGAGGAAGTGAAAGTGGGCATCGCGATCCTAGAGTCGCTCGGCCTGCGTCAGCGCGGCCTGGAGATCGTCTCGTGCCCCTCCTGCGGCCGGGCGCAGGTCGACGTTTACACCCTTGCTGACCAGGTAACGGCAGCCCTGGACGGGCTGGACGTGCCGTTGCGGGTCGCAGTCATGGGATGCGTGGTGAACGGCCCCGGCGAGGCCAGGGAAGCCGACCTGGGCGTTGCCTCCGGCAACGGCAAGGGCCAGATCTTCGTTCGCGGCGAAGTCATTAAGACCGTGCCCGAGTCGCAGATCGTGGAGACCCTGATCGAGGAAGCGATGAAACTGGCTGCCGAGATGGAGCCGGCTGAAAGCTAGGCGGCTGCGTCGCGCGGGCAAGATAGCGGAATGAGAAGATCGCTGTCGCCAGGACGGCTTGCTGTCACCATCCGGGCTGCCACGGTCCGGGCTGCCAACGTCCGGGTGGCAAAGGTCCGGGCGGCCAAGGTCGTGGCTGTCACCTTCCTGGCTGTCACCTTCCTGGCGGCCGCGGGCTGCTCGGGCCCGTCGGGAGGCTCGTCCGCTGGCGCGGCGTCGGGGAACCTGAGCTGGCATCCGTGCCCGAGCGCGGCCGGCGGCGCTCCGAACGCGGGCCGGCTGGAGTGCGCGAGCCTGCAAGTACCGCTCAACTACGCCGACCCCGGCGGCCGCAAGATCACTCTTGCGCTGTCAGAGGTGCCTGCCACCGCGCCGGCCGGGCAGCGGCAGGGCGTGCTGCTGTTCAATCCGGGCGGTCCTGGCGCCAGCGGGCTACCGTGGGCGGCCACCGTGGCGGCCGGGCTCGCGCCAAGCGTGGCAGCAAAGTACGACATTGTCGGCTTTGACACCCGCGGCGTCGGCGCGTCGGTTCCGCAGCTGGACTGTGATCCGTCCTTCTTCAGCAAGGCGCGGCCAAACTACGTGCCGGCCAGCCAGGCTGCCGAGCAGGTGCTGGTCGACCGTGCGAAGCAGTACGCGGCGGACTGCCAGCGCAGGTTCGGCTGGCTGCTGCCGAACATGACCTCCGAGGACCTGGCCAGGGACATGGACTCGATCCGGGCGGCCCTCGGGCAACGCCAGATCAGCTATTACGGCGTGTCCTACGGCACGTATCTGGGCCAGGTGTACGCGACGCTGTTCCCGCACCGGGTCCGCCGGATGGTGCTGGACAGCATCATCAACCCGGGCGGCGTCTGGTACGCGGACAACATCAGTCAGGACTATGCCTTCCAGGGCCGGATGCAGGCGTTCTTCCAGTGGATCGCCGCCAATCACTCCTCGTTCCAGCTCGGCACTACCGAGGCCCAGGTTTACGCCGCTTTCAACGCGACCATGGCCAAGCTGGCCAGCCACCCGATCAGCTCGAATGGCAGTCCGCTGATCGGCCCGGACGAGCTGAGCGACACGCTGCTGTACGGCGGCTACACAAACTCGATTTGGCCGGACCTGGCCGTGGCGCTCGCAGCCTACGTGCACGGCGGTCAGACCACCAGCCTGATCGCGATGTACCGGCTGGTAGGCCAGCAGAACGAGAACGAGTTCGCGGTGTATACCGCCGTCATGTGCGCCGACGTGGCCTGGCCCCGGAGCTGGGCGTTCTGGAACTCCGACACCCGCAAGGTAACCGTGAAGGCGCCGTACGAGACCTGGGCCAACGCCTGGTTCAACGCTGCCTGCGCCTTCTGGCCGTTCCGCGGCCCAGCGAAACCGGAGAAGATCGGCGCGGCCGGGCTGCCGCCGATACTGCTGCTGCAGGGCACGCTGGACGCGGCAACGCCATACGCGGGCGCCCTCGCCGTTCGGCGGGTGCTGCCGACGTCCAGACTGGTCGTCGTGGAGGGCAGCGGGAATCACGGGCAGTCGCTGGCCTCCCCGCCCAACCAGTGCGTGAACGGGTACCTGAATCGCTACCTGGCCGACGGCTCGCTGCCCGCCCATCCGGGCCTGGTCAACGCGACTTGCCAGGCCCTGCCGCCGCCTAACGCGTAGCGAGCCGCACAGAAGCCGTTAGTCTGGAGGTGTGCTACGCACCAAGCCCTGGCGTTCGACTTCGCTGCGGCTGCTCACTGCCCACGATCGCGATGAGGTGCTCGCGCTCTGCGACCGGGACGCGGTTGCCAACGTCTTCGTCAGCGCGCGGATCAGGTCTTCCGGCCTGGAACCCTCCAGGCTGGGTGGCCAGGTATGGGGATACTGCGAAGGCGGGCAGCTGACGTCGCTGTGTTACTCAGGTGCCAACCTGGTGCCGGTCGAGGCGACGCCGGACGCGATTACGGCGTTCGCCGCCAAGGCGCGGCTGCAGGGCCGCCGGTGCTCCTCGATCGTCGGTCCGGCCGACGCCGTGGGTCAGTTGTGGTCGCTGCTGGCACCATCCTGGGGCAAGCCGCGGGATATCCGGCCGGTGCAGCCCGTGCTCGCCATCTCCGGACCCGGACTGGTGGAGCCGGACCCGCTCGTCCGCGTCGTCCGGCCGCGCGAACTCGATGTGCTGCTGCCATCCTGCATCGCGATGTTCACCGAGGAGGTCGGCGTCTCGCCGATCGGCGCTGACGGCGGTGCGGCCTACCGGGCGAGGATGGCCGACCTGATCGGCGCCGGCCGCTCGCTTGCCCGGATCGAAGACGATGGCACGGTGCTGTTCAAGGCGGAACTCGGCGCGGTGACGCCGTACGCCTGCCAGGTCCAGGGCGTCTGGGTTCCCCCGGCTGCCCGCGGCCGCGGCCACGCGGCCAGGGGTATGGCGGCCGTCGTGCAGGCGGCACTCGGGATGGCGCCGATCGTCAGCCTGTACGTGAACGACTACAACACCCCTGCGCGGGCCGCGTACAAGCGAGTTGGCTTCCGGCAGGTGGGCACGTTCATGTCGGTGCTCTTCTGACGTCCTTGCGGTGTGGTGGCCACACATAAGCGGGTTCGACGTGAGCTTGTGCGGGTTGCGCAGGTAGACTCAGCGAAACTACCGGGTGTAATACGCACCATTGTCTCTGAGCGGGACCGATGCTGGTGACGTGGCGGTGACCGTGCTTCAGGGGGAATCGTGAACGAGGCGCCAGGTCAGCCGCTGCGCTCTTCGGGCAAGCCGCCTGGCTCACCTGGCAAGCAGGCTCGCTCATCCGGCAGGCAGGCGGCTGCTGCCTACCTGCAGCAGTTACTGCTGAAGCCGGGCGGATACCGGCGCGCCTGGGAACGGTACGTCGTCCGGGCCAGACTGGGGGCGATCAACCAGCTGGCCGTCGCTGAGGTGCTCGCGCAGTACGTGCGATCGCGGGAGCCCGGCGATATCCGGCCGCTGCAGATGAAGGACACCGTTTCCCGCGCCTTGTCCGGCCGCATGCTGAGCCGGCAGGCGCTGTCCCTGTTCATCGCTGCGTTCAAATTCAGCGATCACGAGGCTGACCGACTGTGGCGGCTCTGGAACGGGACCGAGATGATCAGCGTGCTGGCCGGTAGCCACGCGATCCCGCCGCAGGCAGAGGAGCACGTCGACAGGGTACTCGGCCCGCCCCGCTATCAGACCCTGTCGCTGCACGATCACGTCTTCGTCGGAGCCGACGGCCGGCTGGAGCGGACTCGCACGATCCAGGTGATCGAGGCGGTCGCGGCGAAAGTGGACAGGATCCCGTTCCTCTACGACACGTGCGCGCTGGGGGTCGATGTCAGCCGCGGCTGCAGCGGGCTGTCGGGCGAGCTCCGGCAGCTCCGGCCTGAGGTTTTCATGACCGAGATCCTGCTGGCCGGGACGCTGGAGCTCGGCGAGACGGCCGCCCTGGAGTACTGGACGACGTACCGCCTGCCCGGTGACCTGACCGATCCGGGCGAGCGCGAGTACCGCCGCGGGGTGCTGCGGCACATGGAGAACTTCGACATGAGAGTGGAGTTCGACCTCGCTCAGCTGCCCGCGCACGTGTGGTGGGCGACCTGGGACGGCGTCGAAGGAGCGGTGCTGGATCAGCAGGAGGTCACGCTCGACAGCCAGCACGCCGCGCAGCGATTCTTGCGTTCAGTCGACCGGGCCGTGGTCGGCTTTCGCTGGGACTGGTAACTGCCCCGAATAATAGAGATGCCGACGCGGTGCGTCGGTGCTAGGCTGCTCTGCCCTTGTGCCAGCGACTCTTCCGTCCCCGCGAGCTAGCCGTGCCTGCCATCTTGCCGTGGCAGCCCCTTGCCGTGCCAGCCAGGCACCCCCCTGTCCCAGCCAGACAGCCGTAACCGAGGAGACGAGTTATGCCATCGGCCAGTTCTGACCTCCGCGCGGACGAGGTGCTCGGCGCTGAGCGCGAGCACTTGCGGCGCTCGCGCGAGTATCTCGAACTGATGCGCGCGGACGTCCTGTCGCTGCGGGCCCTGGGCGGCGACCCGGTCTCGGAGGAGTACCTGAAGGCCGACCTGTACCGGCGAGCCGAGGCGCTGCGTGATCTCCCGGACACGCCACTGTTCTTCGGGCGGCTCGACTACCTGCCGGGGGCACTCGACGACCACCGGCCGCCGACGGTGGGCCAGGCGCCAGCGAGACGCCTGCCGCCGAGCACTTCCACGTGGGCAGGCGGCATGTGCATGACCCGCGCGGTCGGCCAGTGGTAATCGACTGGCGCGCGCCGGTGTCACGGCCGTTTTACCGGGCTAGCCAGGCCGAGCCGATGGGGCTGGACCAGCGCCGCAGGTTCGGGTTTCGCCGGCGGCGAGCTGACCGCGTTCGAGGACGAGCGTTTCGGGCAGCTCGCACCGTGGGCGTCGGCCGGGCCGCTGACCAGTCGCATCCTGATCGACGAGATCGAGCGGCCGCGGTCCGGGCCGATGCGCGACATCGTGGCTACTATCCAGCCCGACCAGGACGATATCGTGCGCGCCAGCGTGGAGCAGACGGTCTGCGTGCAGGGCGCGCCTGGCACCGGCAAGACGGCCGTCGGCCTGCACCGGGTCGCCTACCTGTTGTACGCCTATGCCCAGCGGCTCGGCCGCGGCGGCGTGCTGGTGCTGGGCCCGAACAAGGCGTTCCTGGCATACATCGAGAACGTGCTGCCCGCGCTCGGGGAGCTGGGACGTTACCCAGTTGTCAGTGGCCGAGCTGATCGCGGCGGTTACCGTCCGCGGCACCGACCCCGATCCGGCCGCGCAGATCAAGGGCGACGCGCGGATGGCAGCCGTGCTGAGCAACGCGCTCTGGGAGCAGCTCGCCGAGCCTGCCGACGCACTCATGCTGGCCAGAGGATCGCGCCGGTGGCGTGTACCGGCCCATGAGCTGGCCGAGCTGGCGGCCGAACTGCGGGCTAGGGGAGTCCGATACGGGACCGGCCGGGAGATGTTCTCGCACCGGATCGCGCACGTCATCCTGACCCGGATGGAGGCTGCCGGCGAGACCTGTGATGACCGCACCCACGACGCGGTCCGGCGTTCGAGGCCCGTCCAGGCCGCGGTGGCCCAGATGTGGCCGAAGACCGATCCGGTCCGGCTGGTCTTCCGGCTGCTGGCCGACCCGGGGCTGCTCGCCCGTGCGGCCGCCGGCATCCTCGACGCCGCCGAGCAGGCCTCGATCCGCTGGCCGAACCCGCCGCGCGGGCCAGGCTCTGCCCGCTGGACCGCCGCTGACGCCGTGCTCATCGACGAGGCCGCCGACTTGATCGAGCGGACGCCGAGCCTCGCCCACATCGTCGTGGACGAGGCCCAGGACCTGTCGCCGATGCAGTGCCGAGCGATCGGCAGGCGCTGCGCAACCGGCTCGGCCACGGTCCTGGGCGACATCGCGCAGGGCACGACGCCCTGGGCAACGAGCAGCTGGCCTCAGCTGCTGGGTCACCTTGGCAAGCAAGACGCCGAGCTGCGGGTGCTCGATACTGGCTACCGGGTGCCGCGGCAGATCCTGGACTTCGCCAGCAGGCTGCTCAGCCGGATCGCGCCCGAGCTCGGCGCCGGCGACTTCGGTGCGGCAGGATCCGGGCGCGCTGCTGATCCGCCAGTACCGGCCCGCCGCGCTCGGCCACGCACTCGCGGCCGCGTGCGCGGACGCCCTCGTCCGGCCGGGGTCCGCGGCGGTGATCGCCGCCGACGAGCAGATCCCGGCGCTGGCCGCCGAGCTGCGAGCCGCCGCCGTGGCCGCACGCCGTGCTCGAAGGCGCGGCCAGCGGCGAGCTGATCACGCTGGTGCCGGTCACGCTGGCCAAGGGCCTGGAGTTCGACCAGGTCATCGTCTACGAGCCAGCGCAGATCGCGCGGGCGGAGACGCGCGGGCTGCACCGGCTGTACGTGGCCCTGACCCGCGCCGTTTCCCGGCTGACCGTGCTGCACAGCCGAGCCGCTGCCGGAACCCTTGCAGGCGTGCTGAGCGGGGCGCTGGCCGGTTACATCTCTTTCAGCACCGAGCAGATCAGGGCTGCCGACTCATCGAAGGACAGCGCCGCTGCCTGCAGGTGGTTGAAGAGCACGTTGTAGCGGTCGACCTGGTGGACGTCCTCGACCCACAACGCGCTGGTCAGGTCCTCCAGGTAGACCACGTCCGGATCGATGCTCTCGCCGAACACGAGGATGACAAACGGCCTGCCCATGCCGGGGTGAGCTCCACCGCCGAACGGGATGACCTGCAGCGACACGTTGCGCAGGCCCGCTAGTTCGCGCAGGTACTCCAGCTGCGCGCGCATCACCTCCGGTCCGCCGACCTGGCGGCGCAGCGCCTGCCTCGTCCAGGACTGCCCATACCTTCGGCGGGCTGCTCCTGGTCAGCCGCTGGCGCTCCATTCCCAGCGCCACCCTGCGTTCGATCTCGGCCCGCGGGCTGTTCACCATTCCGGCGGTAATGACGGTGCGCGCGTAATCCTCGGTCTGCAGCAAACCCGGAATCAGGTTGACTTCGTAGATCCGGATTTCCGACGCGGCGCTCTCCAGCCCGAGATAGGTGGCGAAGTGCGGCTGCACGCTGTCGCCATAGGCGTGCCACCAGCCCTTTTGCCTGGATTCGCGGGCCAGCTGGACGAGGCTTTCGCGCTGCTCTTCGCCAGCGCCATAGATCTCGAGCATGTCGCGCACGTCCCGGGGGGACACTGATACGCGGCCGGTCTCCACCCGGCTGATCTTCGAGGCCGAGCATTCGAGCCGCTCGGCTACCTCTTCGCAAGTTAACCGCGCAGCCTCGCGTAGGCGCCTCAGTTCGAGTGCGAGGCGGCGCCGCCGGACTGTCGGGCTCTGGTTGGTTGCCAAGTCGTAACCTCCCGCGCGGCCTTGGCATCTGAATCCGGGTGCGGTGCATCGGGTGCGAAGCATCGGGTGCGGTGCGCTGGGGTGCGGTGCACTCAGATGCGGTGCTATCGGATGCGGTGCTATCGGATGCAGTGCTATCGATGCGGTGCAATCGGATGCGGCGCAAGCCCATGCGGAGCAAGCCCATAAGGTGCAATCGAGTGCATGCGTTTTCAGTGTGGCCGGACTCTCACCGTTCCGTCCAGTACTCGGGCAGGTTAATGACAACGTGTCCGGTAAAGGCCGGCTGGCCGCGACGGTAACCCCTTGATACGTGTGACTGCGGTACTGCCGGTGCGAACTTCGCAATGCATCTTGCACATCGGCGGCTTCCCAGGCATTCTGTACCTGTCTCACTACTCTATGCTGTCTAACAGCTACCAGGGGTGACGGAAGCAATGGACGCCCAAACGGCCACGGCGCGCGTTCCCGACAGCTGGCGGGCGAACCTGGCCCGGTTAGAAGGGCTGGCTGCGATCCTGGCCGATCGCGGCCTGCGCACCCGGCTGCTGACGCCGCGGGGTCGCGTGCCGAGCCTGCACGTCGTGAACCCGTTGGCGTCGTCCCTGGCGGAGGACGTCTACGCAGGTCGCGGTCAGGACGGGCGGTGGTGGTTCTGGTGGTCCTGGGCCGAGCGGATCGCGGCGGGCGAGGACGTGGAAGGCGCGGCCGCGCTCATTGAGCGCGTACTGCGAGCCGCCGGATAGCCGCCCCAGTCATCGTGGCTGATTTTCAGCAAATAGCGCCGAGAACCATCCACGATCGTGAGTTCGCGACCGCCGGGCCTGGCGAGAAGCTAGCGCAGGCTGCTGGCGGGCAGGCCGGGGAACGCGACCGGGGACCCGCGCCAGGCGGCTGCCCGCAGCGCCCCGCTCCTCGCCGCCCGCGCGCCGAATTCGCGGATGCTGAGATCATTAACGGCAACCAGCGCGATGTAGGCCTGCGTCACCCGGTCCTCGAGCGTGACCGCGAGCTCACGGGCCTGCCCGGCGGTCCGCACCGGTGCGGGCAGTGCATAGGCGACAGCTGACGGTACGGGCACCGCGCCCAACTTGCTGATCATGGCCGTGAGCTGGTCCCTGGCCACCTGGTGGGCGACCCAGTCGGTCCGCGCGGCTTGCTGCGGCAGGCCGGTCAGGTGGGCGCCGACTACCCCGTAGCCGAAGCAGGCTGCATGCTCGGCCGCCAGCGCGGCCTGCAAGCCGGCCATAGCCTGCGGCCGCGCGCCGCTCACGGACGCCGCCCGAGCGAGCGAAGCAGCGGGACATGCGTGGCCTCGGCCGCCGCGATGCTGGCGAACAGCTGGGCCAGCGACGGCGGCAACCCGGCTAGCTGCCCGATGAGCCGGTCGGACGCAGTCGGCCTCGGCCTGCTCAAGTTGAACGATGTCCGGCGGCGGCGCGCCGGTGCGGACAGGCCCGCTGGGGCCAGCGCTGGCCGCTGCCGCCGACCGCTGGGCGGCCGTCTCGATCAGCCGCGACTTGAGCTGGGTGAGGTGCTGCCGATGCTCGGCTAGCACCGCGGCCAGCATCGCCGTCCCGCCGTCCGTGCCAGCGCTGGCCGGGCTCACTGCCGCCGCGTAGGCGGTCACCAGATCCTGCTCGGCCGTGATGGCGGCCCGCAGCGTCGCGATCTCGGCCGGGGGCGGCGGCGGGCTGCCGAGGACCTGGACTCCCTTACACGCCGTAATCAACAGCGGCAAGCCGGCGGCCGACGCGGCGAGCACCGTCCGCCGGGATGGGTCAGCGCCCACCGCTCCTCCCGTCTGGTGCCGTCCGTCGGCCGGGTAGCCGGTCGATGGTCATCGTCAGCTGGCACGGTCAGCATGCCACGTGCCCGGACCCGCCGCGCAACATCCCGGCTAGGCTAGGTGACAGCGCGTACAACAGCACAGGTCGCGGCGAGGAGGTCGTCATGCACGGTGGCTCCCGTCACGGTTCGCGTCGTCCGGCGCCGGAAACCCCGCCGGGCGGCCGGGAGCCTGCTGGCCAGGGACCGGACTTGCAGCGGCTCGAGCGCATGCTTGAGCCGGTGATCAAGGCGATGGACATGGACCTAGAAGGCATCCGGGTGACCACCGCCGGCCGCCGTCGACTACTGCGGGTTGTCGTCGATGCCGATGGCGGCGTGAGCCTGGACGACATCTCCCACGCCAGCCGTGAGCTGTCGCTCAAGCTGGACGCAGCGACCGAGATGGGCGAGCTGCCCTACACCCTCGAGGTGTCGTCGCCCGGTGTCGACCGGCCGCTCACCCAGGCCAGGCACTGGCGACGCGCGATCGGACGCCTCGTTGTCGCGCCCCTGCATGCTGGCGACCGGTCCGGCTATGAGGGGAACGGGGACGCCGTTGCCGAGGGCCGCATTGTCGGCTCGAGCGACACCGGGGTAACGCTGGAGCGCGACGGGCTCAGCCGGGAGTACCGCTACACCGATCTCGGCCCGGGGCGCGTCCAGGTGGAGTTCGGCCACTTCGGCCTTGACGACGCGGTGACCTGAGGAGGATTAGGTGGACATTGACCTGAGCGTCCTGAGGAGCCTGGAGGCCGAGAAGGACATCTCGCTCGACCTGGCGATCAAGGCGATTGAGGACGCGCTGCTGGTCGCCTACCACAAGAGCGATGGTGCGGCCGCCTCGGCGCGGGTCGAGGTGAATCGCAGCAGCGGCCACGTCACGGTCTGGGCCAGGGAAACCGGCACGGACGGCGAGCCCGGCCGGGAATACGACGACACGCCCGCAGGGTTTCGGCCGGATCGCGGCGACAACGGCCCGGCAGGTCATCCTGCAGCGGCTGCGGGACGCCGAGGACGAGCTGACCTTCGGCGAGTACGCCGGCCGCGAGGGCGACGTGGTGGCCGGCGTGATCCAGCAGGGCAGGGATCCGCGCGCGGTGCTGGTCGACCTCGGCAAGCTGGAGGCGATACTGCCGCCCACCGAGCAGGTTCCCGGCGAGCGGTACGTGCACGGCGAGCGGCTGCGCTGCTACGTGCTGCACGTCCGCAAGGGCTACCGCGGGCCGTCGGTGACGCTGTCCCGGACACATCCGAACCTGGTGAAGAAGCTGTTCGCGATGGAGGTGCCGGAGATCGCCTCCGGCGCCGTGGAGATCGCGGCGATAGCCCGCGAGGCAGGTCACCGCAGCAAGATCGCGGTGATCTCGCATCAGCCAGGAGTTAACGCCAAGGGCGCGTGCATCGGGCCGATGGGCAGCCGGGTCCGGAACGTGATGACCGAGCTGCACGGAGAGAAGATCGATATTGTCGACTATTCTCCCGATCCGGCCGAGTTCGTCGCGCACGCGCTCTCCCCGGCGCGGGTGTCCAGGGTCAACGTCGTTGACTTGCAGGCGCGGGTCGCTCAGGTGATCGTGCCGGACTACCAGCTGTCGCTGGCCATCGGCAAGGAGGGGCAGAATGCCCGGCTCGCCGCCCGGCTGACGGGCTGGCGGATCGACATCCGGCCGGACACGGCGGAAGACCGGGCACAGCCGGAGGACCAGGCCGCGCCAGATGAGCAGCCGGCCCTGTAAGCTGGAAGCCGGACGGGCTGCACCGATCCGGACCTGCATAGGGTGCGGGGAACGCGCGGCCAAGACTGAGTTGATCCGCGTGGTGGCGGCCGGGGACGAGATAGTTCCCGATGCTGCCGCGCGGCTGCCGGGCCGAGGTGCGTACTTGCATCCGCGCCTGGCATGCTTGGAACGAGCCCAGCGCCGCAAGGCATTCGCGCGGGCCCTTCGCTTGCCGGCCACACTGCCGGCCGGGAAGGTCGCGGAATACCTGACGTCAGGTTCGGCGAACCCAATGTCCGGCCAGTGACCAGCATCACGTAGCTGGCTGGAATGCGGGAGTAGCGGTGCCGACAGCCGGAGGCACCGGAGAAAGAAGGCTGAGATTGCAATGAGCGCCAGATGAGCATGCGGCGATGAACAGCACAAGCTGACGCCGGACGGAGCACGCGCTGCCCCGGCCGGCTGGCAGGTCCGGTATCTCCGGGCCGAGTAGAGGGAGCGCAGTGGCGAAGGTTCGGGTGTACGAACTCGCGAAAGAGTTCGGCGTTGAGAGCAAGGCCGTCATGGCCAAGCTCCAGGAGATGGGCGAGTTTGTTCGGTCCGCGTCCTCGACGATCGAGGCGCCGGTAGTCCGACGACTCAAGGAAGCATTCGCCGGCCAGGCCGGATCCGGAAACGGCGCGGCGCCGAAGCCCGCTGCCACCGGACGGCGGGCGGCCAACGGCCGGGTAACGGCGGCGCCGACGGCCGAGACCAGGTGACGCCGTCGCCGACGGCGGCGCAGCTGCAGGGGCTCCGGCCGCAGCTGGCCCACCGGTCGCCGAGCCGCCGGCCCCGGTCGCCCCGCCGGCCCCGGCGCGCCCCGGCCCGGCGATCACGGTGCCGTTCCCGCAAGACCAGAGCGTCGGCCCGCAGCTGCCGCCTGCTGAGACCATGCCGACGCAGCAGCGGCCCGGCGGTGACCCTGACGGCTCGCCCCGCGGCGCCCCGTCCGGCCGCCTCCGGCCCGCGTCCGGCGGCGCCAGGCCAGCGGCCTGGGCCGCGGCCAGGACCGCGACCCGGCAACAACCCGTTCAGCTCGACGGCCACCGGCATGGGCGCCGCACCGCGTGCGGCCGCGCCAGCTGGCCCGACAGGCCCAGGCCCGGCTGCTCCCGGCACTACCGCGCCCGGCGGCCCGCGGCCAGGCGGCCCGCGCCCGGCCGGCCGCCCCGGCCCTGGTGACCTGGCCCGGCCAGGTGGCCCGCGGCCAGGCGGCCCGCGGCCGAGTCCCAGCAGCATGCCGCCCCGCCCAGTGGGCGGCCGCGGCTTCAGCCCCGGCGGTCCCGGCGGTCCCGGCGGTCCGCGCGGCGGAGGTTACGGCGGCTCGGCCGGTCCGGGTGCTGGTCCGCGGCCCGGTGGTGGCGGCGGCCGCGGTGGCCCCGGCGGCGGCCCTGGCGGCCCGCGCGGCGGTGGTGCCGGCGGTGGCGGCGCCAGGCCAGGAATGGCTCCGGCGCGGCCGGGTCCCGGCGGCCGCGGCCGCAGCGGCACGGCTGGTGCGTTCGGCAGGCCAGGCGGCCGGCCGTCGCGCGGCCGCAAGTCGAAGAAGCAGCGGCGCCAAGAGTTCGACAACATGCAGGCGCCCGCGATCGGCGGCGTGTCGATCCCGCGCGGCAACGGCCAGGTCATCCGGCTGTCCCGCGGTGCCTCGCTGAGCGACTTCGCCGACAAGATCGGCGTCAACCCGGCGTCGCTCGTGCAGGTGCTCTTCCACCTCGGTGAGATGGTTACCGCCACGCAGTCGGTGAACGACGAGACGCTGCAGCTGCTCGGCGCCGAGCTGAGCTACACCGTTCAGGTGGTTTCCCCGGAGGAAGAGGACCGGGAGCTGCTCGAGGCGTTCGACATCGAGTTCGGCGAGGACGAGGGCGAGGACGCGGACCTGGTGGCACGGCCGCCGGTCGTTACCGTCATGGGTCACGTCGACCACGGCAAGACCAAGCTGCTGGACGCCATCAGGCACACCAACCTGGTGGCGAAAGAAGCTGGCGGCATCACCCAGCACATCGGCGCTTATCAGGTCGACACCGTCGTGGACGGCCAGGACCGCAAGATCACCTTCATCGACACTCCCGGTCACGAGGCGTTCACCGCCATGCGGGCCCGTGGTGCCGAGACCACCGACCTGGTGATCCTGGTGGTAGCCGCTGACGACGGCGTGAAGCCGCAGACGACCGAGGCGCTCAACCACGCGCAGGCGGCCGGCGTGCCGATCGTCGTGGCGGTCAACAAGGTGGACAAGGAGGGCGCCGACCCGCAGCGGGTCCGGGCTCAGCTGACCGAGTACGGCCTGGTGGCCGAGGAGTTCGGCGGGCAGTCGCTGTTCGTCGACGTGTCGGCCCGCAACGGCACCGGCATCGATTCCCTGCTGGAGGCGGTCATCCTGACCGCGGATGCCGAGCTCGACCTGCGGGCGAACCCGCATCAGCAGGCACAGGGCGTGGCCATCGAGGCGCACCTGGACAAGGGCCGCGGCCCGGTGGCAACCGTGCTGGTGCAGCGCGGCACGTTGCATGTCGGCGACTCGATCGTCTGCGGCGAGGCGTTCGGCCGGGTCAGGGCGATGCTCGACGAGAACGGCGATACGGTGCCCGATGCACCGCCGTCCCGCCCGGTACAGGTGCTCGGCCTGACCGCGGTGCCCGGCGCTGGCGACAGCTTCCTGGTCGTCGACGACGACCGAGTGGCCAGGCAGATCGCCGAGCGGCGCGAGGCCAGGGAGCGCAGCGCGATGTTCGCTCAGCGACGGCCGCGGGTCACGCTGGAGGATCTGGAGTCGGCGCTGAAGTCTGGCGAGCGGGAAGAACTGCTGCTCATCATCAAGGGTGACGTTTCCGGTTCGGTCGAGGCCCTGGAGGATGCGCTGCTGCAGCTGGACGTCGGTGAGGAAGTGCAGCTGCGGGTCATCGGCCGCGGCGTCGGCGCGATCACCCAGGACGACGTCAACCTGGCGATCGCCTCCGAAGCGGTGATCATCGGCTTCAACGTCCGGCCCGCCGGCCGGGCCGGCGAGCTCGCTCAGCGCGAGGGCGTGGACATCCGCTACTACTCGGTCATCTACCAGGCGATCGAGGAAGTCGAAGCCGCGCTCAAGGGCATGCTCAAGCCGATCTTCGAGGAGGCGCAGCTCGGCACCGCGGAGGTCCGCGAGATCTTCCGGGTGCCGCGGATCGGCAACGTGGCGGGATCCATCGTCAGGTCCGGCACGATCACGCGGAACAGCAAGGCCAGGCTGGTCCGGGACGGCGTGGTGGTCTCCGACAACCTCACTGTCGAGTCGCTGCGCCGGTTCAAGGACGATGCGACCGAGGTCAGGGAAGGCTTCGAGTGCGGTATCGGGATCGGCTACAACGACATTCATCATCGGTGACGTGATCGAGACGTTCGAGCTGCGGGAGAAGCCGCGGACCTGACGGGTCCGGGCGGAAACCGCGCGAGGCGGCCATGTACGTGGGTGCCCTGACCCTGGACGTCCTGCTCGGCGACGTGCGGTCGCTGAAGCAGAAGCGTTCGGTGGTCAGGCCCCTCATCGCCGAGGTGCACCGCCGGTTCCCCGGCGTGGCCGTCGGCGAGACGGGGCACCTGGACCTGCACCGCAGGGCGGAGATTGGCATCGCCGTGGTCAGCTCGACCGCGGCGAATGCCATGGAAGTGCTGGAGGCATGCGAGCGCTTCGTCGCCGCGCGCCCCGAGATCGAGCTGCTGGCCGCGAGGCAGCGGCTTGTTACCGATGAGGCTCTCGCCGAGGATGGGGAGTGACGGCATGACTGGGCCACGGGGAAACCAGGCCAGGGCGCGAAAGCTGGGCGACCGGATCGCGCAGATCGTGGCCGAGATGCTGGAGCGGCGGGTCAAGGATCCGCGGCTCGGCTTCGTGACCGTGACCGAGGCCAGGGTGACCGGGGATCTGCGCGAGGCGACGGTCTTCTACACCGTGTACGGCTCGGACGACGAGGCGGCCGGTACCGCCGCCGCGCTGGCCAGCGCGACCGGCCTGATCCGGTCCGAGGTCGGCAGGCAGACCGGGCTGAAGCACACTCCCTCGATCAGCTTCAGCCGGGACACCGTGCCGGACAACGCGCGCACGATCGAGGATCTGGTCGCCAAGGCCAGGGCCGCGGACGCGGCGCTGGCCGCGGCGCGCATCGACGCGCTCCCGGCGGGCGATCCCGACCCGTACCGGGCGCCAGCCGGTGCGGACGCCGGTGACGACCTTTCCGGCGGCGATCTCGATGACGACGAGTCCTGAACCCGATTGGGCCCGGGCCGTCAAGATCCTGGACGGTGCTAGCCGGGTCTGCCTGGCCTGCCACGTCCGGCCCGACGCGGACGCGCTCGGCTCGATGCTGGCGTTCGCCGCAGGCGCTGGCGGCCAGCGCCGGCCCGCGCAGCTATCGGTTGTTGCTTCGTTCGGTGATGATCCGTTCGACGTGCCTGCCATCCTGCGTTTCCTGCCCGGCACCGGGCTGCTGACCCCGCCAGCCGATTTCCCGAGCGGCCCGAGGTCATGGTGTCCTTCGACGCAGGCAGCATCGACCGGCTGGGCCTGCTGTCCGGCCAGCGGCCGCTGCCGGCGAGCTGATCGTGCTCGACCACCACGCGTCCAACACCCGGTTCGGCACCGTAAACCTGGTCGACCACGGCGCGGCCGCTACTGCCGTGCTGGCCGCCGAGCTGATCGACCGGCTTGGCATCCCGCTGACCCGCGACATCGCGCTCGGCCTGTATGCGGGACTGGTCACCGACACCGGGTCCTTCAAGTTCTCCTCGACGACTCCGCAGGTGCTCGAGCTCGCCGCGCGGCTGCTAGAGACCGGCATCGATCCCGGCGTGGTCGGCCGCGAGCTCTTCGACCGCGCGCCGTTCGGCTACCTCGGCCTGCTCTCGGCCGCGCTCGGCCGCGCCAGCTGGAGCCCGGCGCCGCCGGCGGGCTGGGCCTGGTGTGGACGACCGTCACCCGGGCCGACCGGGAGCAAGCGGACCTGCCGCATGGACGCGGCCGAGTCTGTCATCGACGTGGTACGGCGCACCGACGAAGCCGAGGTGGCGGTCGTGCTCAAGGAGGACGACACCGGCACCTGGCAGGTATCGGTCCGGTCCAAAGAATTGTTGACGTGGGCGTCGCTTGCACGGCGCTGGGCGGGGGTGGTCACGCCCGGGCCGCCGGGTTCTCCTTCCCCGGCGGCGCGGGTGCGGCCGCCGCCGCTCTAAGCGCCTTGCGTACGTTGCTGGATCAGCGATGAGCGAAGCGGGCTGGTCATCGTCGACAAGCCGGCGGGCTGGACCTCCCATGACGTCGTTGCCAAGATCCGCAAACTCGCGGGGACAAAGCGAGTCGGCCATGCGGGCACCCTGGACCCGATGGCCACCGGCGTGCTGGTCGTCGGCGTGGAGAAGGCGACCCGGCTGCTCGGTTACCTCGCACTGACGCAGAAGGAGTACACCGGCACGATCCGGCTCGGCCAGTCGACTGATACCGACGATGCTGACGGGGCCATAACCGGCCACGTTCCCGTCCGAAATATCAGCGGGACGGACCTGGCGCTAGCGATCGCGCGGCTGACCGGTGAGATCAGTCAGGTGCCGCCGGGCGTCAGCGCGATCAAGGTCGGCGGTAAGCGGTCTTACCGGCTCGCCCGCCACGGCGTGGCGCCCGAGCTTGCGCCGCGGACGGTCACGGTAAGCATGTTCGCCGTCGAGCAGTTGCGGCCTGCAGGCGACGTGCTCGACGTGGACGTGCGGGTGACGTGCTCGAGCGGGACTTACATCCGCGCGCTGGCGCGGGATCTGGGCGCGGCACTTGGCGTCGGCGGCCATCTGATCGCGCTGCGCCGCACCAGGGTGGGCCCGTACCTCATTAGCCAGGCCGTCACGCTGGAGCAGCTGGCCGCGGCGGTTCGAGCAGATTCCGCTCGCGGCGGCGGCTGCCGCGGCATTCCAGCGCCGCGACCTGACCGTGGCTGAGGCCCAGGCGCTCGGGCACGGCGCGAAGGTGGAGCCCACAGGGACGGGCGAAGCGCCGGTCGCGGCATTCGGGCCGGACGGCTCCCTGATCGCGCTGCTGACGGACGAGGGCGGCCGCGCCCGGTCGCTGGCTGTTTTCGCTCCGTAGCGCTCGCCACGCGCGTCCGCCGGGCCTGCCCGCCCCCTGCTCGGCAGGGTTCTGGCGCGGTCCGGCCCGCCCGGCATGGCAGGCTAGGGCTACCCGCCGTTCGAGAGCCGACGATCTTTGGAGGACAACCAGATGCAGCGGTGGCATGGCCTGGATGACGTACCGGCCGACTGGGGCCGGTCCGTCGTCACCATCGGCGTGTTTGACGGCGTACATCGCGGCCACCAGCGAATCGTTAGCCAGGCGCGGAAGGCAGCGACCGAACTGCGGCTGCCAACCGTTGTCGTCACCTTCGATCCACATCCGGACGAGGTGGTCAGGCCCGGATCGCACCCACCGCTGCTGAGCACGGCCCGGCGCGAGTGGCAGCTGCTGGCTGGCCTCGGCGTGGACGCGGTCTGCGTGCTGCCGTTCACCCTGGAGTTCTCCCGGCTCGGATCCGGACGAGTTCGTCCGCGCTGTGCTGGTCGACCGGCTGCACGCGGCCAGGGTGGTAGTCGGGGAGAACTTCAGGTTCGGCCATAAGGCTGCTGGTGACGTCGCGCTGCTGGCCGAGCTCGGCGAGAAGTACGACTTCTCGGCCGAAGGCGTGCCGTTGCTGACCGAGAACGGCGTGACGATCTCCTCCACTGGCAATCACGGGCCCTGCTGGCGGTCGGCGACGTGGCTGGGGCGGCCAAGGACCTGGGCAGGCCGCACCGGGTTGAGGGCGTGGTGGTCCGCGGTCACCAGCGCGGCCGGGCGCTCGGCTTCCCGACGGCGAATCTGGAGACCTTGCCGCACACGGCGATCCCGGCCGACGGCGTGTACGCGGGCTGGCTGGCCAGCCTGGATTCGGACGGCACTGAGGCAGAGCGGTGGCCGGCCGCCATCTCGGTCGGCACCAATCCCACCTTCGATGGCCGTGAGCGCACGGTCGAGGCCTACGCGCTGGACCGGGACGACCTCGACCTGTACGGGAGGCACGTGGCGGTGGACTTCGCGGAGCGGTTGCGGGAAACCCTCAAGTTTGACTCTGTCGACGACCTGGTCGCGCAGATGCGGGCACGACGTCGACGAGGCTCGGCGCCTGCTGACCGCGAGCTGAGGCCGCCCTCGTCACGCTCCGTCGGCCGCGTCAGGCTGCAGGCGGCAGCATTCACCGCGGCGGTCGCGCGCCTTCCCGGCGTCGTTTTAGCGGCGTTGTGAAGTTGCCGCTACTCTTCTAGCGGCACCTTCACATCCACGCTAAACGCGACGGGGTGAAGTGCCGGGCTGCCCGCCGACGCTGGTGGAATTGTCCAGTGACGAGGACTATGGCAGTGCCTGTTCCTTCGCTTGGCCTTACGGGCGCGTGGCAGATGGGCAGGCCGGGCGTGCTACCTTTGAATAGCGGCCGGGGTATCCGGCCAGGTTAGCTGTGCCCTCAGGCGGCTGACCACGCAAACGCCGCCCGTCCTGGCGCGGTGTTTACCACATGTCCGGCAAGGCCCGCAGGCCGGCCAGGGCGGATCATTAGGCGAAAGACAGAGGGAACAACTTGCCGCTCAACACCACGGTGAAGAACGAGATCATCGCCGGGCACGCGACCAATGAGGGTGACACCGGTTCGCCGGAAGTCCAGGTTGCGCTGCTGACTCGGCGGATCGCTGATCTGACCGAGCACCTGAAAGTGCACAAGCACGATCACCATAGCCGTCGCGGGCTGCTGCTGCTCGTTGGCCGCCGCAGGCGGCTGCTGCAGTACCTGGCCCGCACTGACATCAGCAGGTACCGCGCGCTGATCGAGAAGCTCGGCCTGCGCAGGTAACGACTCTGGCGGCGCGGCGCAAGCCGCGCCTCCGCACAACTAGATAACGTAGACATACACGTCCCGCGGCTCCGGCCAGGAGCGCTGATAGCGCCCTTCGGGCCGGTCCTCGGTAGTGGTTCTCGGGTTATGGCGGTGGCCGCGTATGGCGACCAGCCAGGGCCGAGGGCTTCGATCGAAGACCGGCTGGCAGCCGAACCCGGCATGACGGCTGGCTCCGGTCGGCCGGGCTATCTGGCCCGGTCATCCCGTGGCTCGCCTGGGCCGGTCGGCCATGGCGCTCCGAATGTGCGGCGGACAGGCGCGGGACCTCAGTCAAGGAGGTCACCCGTGGAGGGTGTCTATACCGCCGAAGTCACGATTGACAACGGCACTTTTGGCGTGCGCAAGCTCCGGTTCGAGACCGGCAGGCTTGCCAAGCTAGCGGGCGGCTCGGCCGTCGTCTACCTGGACGACGAGACCATGGTGCTGTCCACCACCACCGCCTCGAAGGCCCCGCGTGAGGGATACGACTTCTTCCCGCTCACCGTCGACGTCGAGGAGCGGATGTATGCGGCGGGCCGGATCCCCGGCTCGTTCTTCCGGCGCGAGGGCCGCCCATCCGAGGACGCGATCCTGACGTGCCGCCTGATCGACCGGCCGCTGCGCCCGTCTTTCGTCAAGGGCCTGCGCAACGAGGTCCAGGTCGTTGAGACCATTCTCGCGCTGCACCCTGACCACCTGTATGACGTCGTGGCGATCAATGCGGCTTCGATGTCCACCATGCTGGCCGGGCTGCCATTCTCGGGCCCGATCGGCGGCGTCCGCGTCGCGCTGATCAAGGGCCAGTGGGTTGCCTTCCCGACGCACAGCGAGCTTGCGGACGCCACCTTCGACATGGTGGTGGCCGGCCGCACGCTCGACGATGGGGACGTCGCGATCATGATGGTCGAGGCCGAGTCGACGCCGACCACGCTGCGGCTGATCGCCGACTCGGGCAGCGGTGCCGTGGCGCCGACCGAGGAGACGGTCGCCCAGGGGCTCGAGGCGGCCAAGCCGTTCGTCCGGGCACTGTGCGAGGGCCAGCTGGAAGTGGCCAGGAACGCGGCCAAGGAGACAGCGGAGTTCCCGACCTTCGCCGACTACGGCCCGGACGTGTTTGCGGCCGTGGAGGCCGAGGTCGGCGCCGACCTTGCGCAGGCGCTCACGATCGCGGGCAAGAACGACCGTGCTACCGAGACCGACCGGATCAAAGCGCTGGTTAACGAGAAGCTCGCCGCCCAGTTCGAGGGCAGGGAGAAGGAAATCAGCGAGGGGTTCCGGGCGCTGAACAAGAAGCTGGTCCGGCAGCGGATCATCCGTGACGGCCTGCGCATCGACGGGCGCGGCGTGGCCGACATCCGGCAGCTGTCGGCGGAAGCCGGCGTGGTGCCGCGAGTGCACGGCTCGGCCCTGTTCGAGCGGGGCGAGACGCAGGTGCTGGGCGTAACGACTCTGAACATGCTCCGGATGGAGCAGATGATCGACACGCTGAATCCGGAGCGCACCAAGCGGTACATGCATAACTACAACATGCCGCCGTACTCGACCGGCGAGACCGGCCGGGTGGGTTCACCCAAACGGCGCGAGATCGGTCACGGCGCGCTGGCCGAGCGGGCGCTGGTGCCGGTGCTACCGACCCGCGAGGAGTTCCCGTACGCGATCCGTCAGGTCTCCGAGGCGATCGGCTCGAACGGCTCCACCTCGATGGGCTCGGTCTGCGCATCCACGATGGCGCTGCTCGACGCTGGCGTGCCACTGAAGGACATGGTGGCCGGCATCGCGATGGGCCTCATCCACGAGGGCGGCGAGTACGTCACGCTGACCGACATCCTCGGTGCTGAGGACGCCTTCGGTGACATGGACTTCAAGGTCGCCGGGACCAAGGACATCATCACCGCGCTGCAGCTCGACACCAAGCTCGACGGCATCCCGGCCAACGTGCTCGGCGCGGCTCTCAACCAGGCCCGCGGCGCCCGGCTGACCATCCTCGACGTGATGCGCGAGGCGATCGATGCACCGGGCGAGATGAGCGAGTTCGCGCCCCGGATCATCACGATCAAGGTGCCGGTGGACAAGATCGGCGAGGTCATCGGCCCCAAGGGCAAGATGATCAACTCGATCCAGGAGGAGACCGGCGCCGACATCACCATCGAGGACGACGGCACGATCTACATCGGAGCGACCGATGGCGCGTCGGCCGAGGCGGCCCGCGTTACCATCAATGCGATCGCCAACCCGCACATCCCCGAAGTGGGCGAGCGGTTCCTCGGTACAGTGGTGAAGACGACCACGTTCGGCGCGTTCATCTCGCTGCTACCGGGCCGGGACGGCCTGCTGCACATCACCCAGATCCGCAAGCTGCACGGCGGCGCCCGCATCGACAACGTCGATGACGTGGTGAAGGTGGGCGACAAGATCCAGGTCGAGATCCGCGAGGTTGACGATCGCGGCAAGCTGTCGCTGGTGCCGGTCGAGGTGGTCGAGCGGGAGGCAGCCGGCGAGGACCTCGGTGGCCACGACGAGCCGCGCTCGCGTGACCGCGACGGCGGTGGTGACCGGCGGGACCGGGGCGATCGGGACCATGGCGACCGGGACCGCGGCGGCGACCGGGACCGGAGCGGCGACCACCACCGCAACCGGCAGCGCAGCCGCGGTGGCTACTCCGGCGGGTCTGCCGGGTCCGGGTCGGGTAACTCCTGACGGCGGGCGCGAACTCATGACAGCTGGTACGCAGCGATCGGCCGGCACCGACGACAGCGTCCTGCGGACCGTCCTGCCAGGCGGCCTGCGGGTTATCACTGAGTCGCTGCCGTCGGTCCGGTCAGCCGCGTTGGGCATCTGGGCGGGCGTCGGCTCGCGGGACGAGGACCGCGACCACTGCCGGCGCCACCCATTACCTTGAGCACCTGCTGTTCAAGGGAACGGCGAGGCGTACCGCGCTGGACATCTCGGCGGCGATGGACGCGGTCGGAGGTGAGCTGAACGCGTTCACCGCGAAGGAGTACACCTGCTACTACGCGCGGGTGCTCGACGAGGACTTGCCGCTGGCCATCGACGTACTGTCCGATATGGTGACCAGCTCGCTCATCGAGCCCAAGGATGTCGACGCCGAGCGCGGGGTGATTCTCGAAGAGATCGCCATGAACGAGGACGACCCGTCCGACCTGGTGCACGAGGCGTTCTCGGAGCAGTTGTTCGGCGACACGCCGCTCGGGCGGCCCATCCTCGGCACCGTCGACTCGATCAACTCGATCTCCAGGGCCCGGATCGCCGAGCACTACCGGGCCCGGTATACGCCGGACTGCCTGGTCGTTGCCGCGGCCGGAAACGTGGATCATGACCGCGTGGTCGAGCTGGTCGGTGCCGCATTCGGCCCAGTTCTGACCGGGACCGCCGGTCCGGTGCCGCCGCGCCTGTCCGGGCCGGACGGCGGCACGGCGATCGGCACCGGCGTGCGCCTGCTGTCACGGCCGGTTGAGCAGGCGAACCTGGTACTCGGATGTGCCGGGCTGGCCCGCACCGACAATCGCAGATTCGCGCTCGGCGTGCTGAACGCAGCGCTCGGCGGCGGCATGTCGTCGCGCCTGTTCCAGGAGGTGCGGGAGAAGCGCGGCCTGGCCTACTCGGTGTACAGCTTCAGCTCACAGCACGCCGATTGCGGGCAGTGGGGCATTTACGCCGGTTGCCTGCCGGCCAAGACCGAGGAAGTCCTGGCGATCTGTCAGGAGGAGATCGCCAAGGTGATCGACTCCGGGCCTGACGCGACGAGGAGCTTGACCGGGGCAAAGGGCAACTGCGCGGCTCCATCGTGCTCGGCCTGGAGGACCCGTCCTCCCGGATGAGCAGGCTGGGCAAGTCCGAGCTTGTCTACCCGCGGCTCGAGCCGGTCGACGAGATCCTGGCGGAGATCGACGCCGTTACCCACGATCAGGTGCGTGAGGTCGCCGCCACGGTGCTTTCACAGCCGAAGGCGCTGGCGATCGTGGGGCCGTTCGACTCTGACGAGGAGTTCGCCCGCGCGCTCGGTTAGCGGACCAGCCAAGCTCAGACCAGCCGGGCCGCGGCCGTGAGAAGATTGCCACCATCGAACAGCATTTGCGGTCCATGCTCATCGCGGCGACGCCGATCTGATGGTGGTCAATGGCAGTGAACGGGACGCCCGGCCCCCTGATCGGCGCCGGGAGGTCAGCGGACATCTACGCATTGGGCACTGACCGGGTGCTGCGCCGGTTCCGGACGCCGCACGACGCGCAGCCCGAAGCCGACGTCATGACCTACCTCGCCGAGGTCGGCTATCCGGTGCCGAAGGTCTACGACGTCGCCGGACCCGACCTGGTCATGGAGAGGCTGGACGGCCCGGAGATGCTCGCCGACCTCGCGAGCAAGCCCTGGCGCGCCCGGAAGTACGGGCGCATCCTCGCCGGCCTGCATAACCGGCTGCACGAGATCGAGGCACCGCCAGGCCTGCGGCCCGCGTTCGGCCCCGGCCGGTCGGTGCTCCACCTGGACCTGCATCCCGCCAACGTGATGCTCACTAGCCGCGGGCCCGTCGTCATTGACTGGTCAAATGCGCGTGCAGGCGCGCCCGGGGCGGACGTGGCGATGGCGTACCTGATCATGGCGAGCTCGGAGGTCGATCAGGTACCGCCGCTCATCCGGCCCGCGGTGGGCGCCGTCCGGGCGACGCTCATCCGGCCACTTCCGCGCTGCGGCTCGTGATGATCCCGGTCCGCACATTGCCGCGGTAGCTCGAGAACGGATGCTTGACCGCAACGTTCGTCCGGCCGAGGTGGAGCGGCTCAACCAGCTGGCCGGGCTGGCCGATCTAGCCGGGCACGCCGGGTCGGACGTCAGCTAGCGGGCGGCGGCAGCTTCGACCCGCTGTCGGCGAGCCAGGCCCTGATCTGGTCGCCATGCTCGTCCAGGTCCGGTGGCGGCAGGTCGTAGCGCGCTGCCGTGGCGGAAAACCGTTAGCGGATTGCGGATGCCCGGCACGCCCGAGTCACCCTGGCCTGCCGTGACGACCGGCTGCAGGCCGATCTGCTCGGCGAACGCGACGCCGCCCGCCACCGTGTTGATCGGGCCGCACGGTACCCCGGCGGCAATCAGGTCATCGAACCACTGCGCCGCGGTCCGTTGCTTGAGCCGTTCGACGAGCAACGGGCGCAGCTCATCGCGGTTGGCCGTGCGGCCGGAGTTGGCAGCGAACCGCTCGTCGGCGGCGAGCTCGGGCGACCCCGAGCACGCGACACAGGCTGCGGAACTGCGCGTCATTGCCGGCGGCGACGACGAGGTCGCCGTCGAGCGGTCGGCAGCGGCTCGTACGGGAACAGGCTGGGATGCGAGTTGCCCATCCGGTGCGGCACGACCCCCGCTGAGGCGAATGCGCCGGTCTGGTTGACCATCCCGGCTAGCGCTGCTGCGAGCAGGTTGACCTCGACCAGCTGGCCCTCGCCAGTGCGGCGGCGGTGCTCGAGCGCTGCTAGCACGCCGATCGCGGTCTGCAACCCCGACATGACGTCGAACATAGCGATGCCGGCCCGGTACGGCGGTCCGTCGGGCGTCTCCCTGCAGGCTCATCAGGCCGGACATGGCCTCGACGATCAGGTCGTAGCCCGGCAGGTGCGCGCCGCCGCCGCTGCCGAACCCGGTGATGGACGCGTAGATCACCGCCGGGTTGACCGCGCGCACTCTGTCGTAATCAAGCCCGAACTGGCGCAGGCCGCCTGGCTTGAAGTTCTCGACCATGATGTCGGCGCGCCGGGCGAGTTCGGCTGCCATCGCACGGTCGGCGTCGTCTTTGAGATTGAGCTGGATCGAGCGCTTGTTGCG
This sequence comes from uncultured Actinomycetota bacterium, assembly GCA_963804435.1. Taxonomy (GTDB): domain Bacteria; phylum Actinomycetota; class Actinomycetes; order Streptosporangiales; family Streptosporangiaceae; genus JAJYUU01. The sequence goes on from CAWDQI010000001.1 coordinate 476,180, forward strand.
GTTGATGGACAGGTAGTAGGTGGAGATGCCCTGGCGCACTGGCGGCATCCAGTGCCTCGTGTCGTCGCCGCCGGGGCCCTCCACCTTGATGACCTCGGCACCGAGATCGCCGAGAATCATGGTGCAGTACGGCCCGGCCAGTACCCGGGAGAAGTCGGCAACGAGCAGGCCCGCCAGCGGCCCCGGTGGAGGCGCCGGCGAATCTTGCGTTGACTCCGCAGAGACCTCATCCATAGCCGGTCACGCTACCAACGCGGGCTAGCCGGGCCCGATGCGGACGGCGCTCACGCCTTCGCCGGCCAGGCCGGAGCCGGCCAGCTCGGGCCACTGACCGGCGAGCTGTGGCGGCCGGCCGCCGCCACGCCTGAGCGGCCGCCGGCTCAGTGTGGTAACGGTCATAGTCAGACGCTCTCGGGCGCTGGACCCGCCGTCGGCTGGGCTGCCCGCATGATCTCGTCGATCCTCGCTAGCACGGCCTTGCTCAGCTGCAGCTCGGCCGCCGAGATGGCATCGTCGATGTGGCTGGCGCTGCGGGTACCGACGATGGCAACGTGGACAGCCGGATTGGCCAGCGTCCAGGCGACGGCCAGCTGGCTTACCGATGCGGAGAGTTCCTCGCGGGCGAGTAGCGATAGCGAACGGACAGCCTTCAGATTCCGCGCGAACCTTTCGCCGGTGAACATGTCGCTGCGTCCGCGCCAGTCTTCAGGCGCGAACGTCGTGCTCTCGGTCAGGTGCCCTCCGAGCAGGCCGTGCGCGAGCGGCCCGTACACCAGCACGCCGATGTCGTTCGCTGCGGTGTACGGCAGGATGTTGTCCTCGATGTCCCGGCGGAACAGGTGGTACGGGGGCTGCAGGGTCTCTACCGGCAAGGTTTCGCTGAACTCCGCCATCTGGGCAGCGTCGAAGTTGGAGACGCCGACATGCCGGACCTTGCCGTCGGCGACGAGCTTCGCAAGCTGGTCGGCGGTGTCAGCGAACGGGACTTTGGGATCAGGCCAGTGGACCTGGTAGAGGTCGATGTAGTCGGTGCGCAGCGCGCGCAGGCTTGCTTCCACGCCGGCCACTATCCACGCCGGGCTTGAGTCACGGTTGGCGCCGCCAACTGGGCCGGGCCGCAGGCCGCCCTTGGTCGCGATCACGAGCTTGTCGCGGTCAAGGCCGGCCATGGCCCTCGCCAGCAACTGCTCAGAAGCCCCGAAGCCGTAGGCCTGAGCGGTGTCGAACAGTGTCACGCCCTGGTCGGCGGCTCGCCGGATGGCCATGATCGCGGCCGACTCGTCGGTCGGGCCCCAGTCCCCGCCGAGTTGCCAGGTGCCGAAGGCGATCCGGGAGACCCGAAGGCCGGTCCGGCCGAGTGTTGTGTACAGCATGACGTTCCCTCCTGTTTCGATCGTGGTGGTCATAGTCGGCAAGATGTGGCTGTAGTGCGTGGCTTGGCGGCACGGGGCGTGGTGCCTGCACCGCAAGTTGCGGCTTCAGCCCAGGCATGCGGGAAGGTGCTGCCGTCCGGCTGACGCGGATCGCGCGCCAGGAGATCACTGTGGCGACGCCAGCGGCGGCCGCGGCGGCCAGCATCGCGGCCCGGGTACCAGCGGCGGTCGCGGTCAGGGTGTCATGGCCGACGGCTGCGGCGATCGCGGGCAGCGTTGCGGCGCCGAGCGCCGCGCCGATCTGGCGGCTGGTGTTGATCACGCCGCCGACAACGCCCTGGTCTTCCCCCGCAACCCCGGCGGTGGCAATCACCATGGTGCCGAACGCGGTGCCAGCCGTGCCGAACCCGACCAGCATCACCGCGGCCAGCAGGAGCGGACTGTAATGGCCGCTGGCGGGGAGCTGGGTGAGCAGCACAAACCCGCCCGTGGCGATGGTCCCGGTGAGCACCAGCACGCGCCGGATGCCGATCCGGCCCGCCAGCCTCGCCCCGAAGGCGCCCGCCGTGAACCCGACGATCCCCTGCGGAGCGATGGCCAGTCCGGTGGCTAGCGGTGAGTCCCGGAGAACCTGCTGGAAGTACAGCGACAGCACGAGCATTTCCCCGCCGTTCCACAGGCCGAGCAGCAGGTTGACGGATCCGGCCGTGCGAAGCGCGGGACGTCGGATCAGCTGTGCGGGCAGCAGCGGGTCCGGGTGCCGCCGCTCGGCCGCGGCGAAGGCGGCCAGGCTGCCGCCGAATACGGCGAAGGCGGCCAGGATGGCGGGTGACAGCCAGCCGAAGACGTCCGCTTCGGATACTGCGAATACCAGCGCGGCTATCGCTGTGGTGATCAGCAGCGCACCGCGGAGATCCAGCCGGCGTTGCCCGGCGGGCGCACGTGAGTCCGGCAGCAGGCGCGGCGCGATCGCCGCCGCGAGCAGGCCGACAGGAACGTTAACGAGGAACACGGCCCGCCAGCTAGTGAACTCAACCAGGATGCCGCCCAGCACCTGGCCGGCTACGAAGCCGAGCGACGCGGTCGCGCCGTACATGCCCAGTGCCCGCGTACGCGCCTTGCCGTCGGCGAAGCTGGTAGTGATCAGTGACAGCGCGGCCGGCGCGACGATCGCCGCGCCGGCGCCCTGGACGACCCTGGATGTGATCAGCAGGATCGGGTCGTGCGCTAGCCCGCCGGACAGCGACGCTGCCGTGAACGCCAGCAGGCCGATGATGAACATGCGGCGGCGGCCGAACAGGTCGGCCGCCCGGCCGCCCAGGATCAGCAGGCCGCCGAAGGCGATGGCGTAACCGGTGATCACCCATTGCACGGACGCGCCACTCAGGCCAAGCTCGCGCTCGATCGAGGGAATGGCGACGTTCACGATGCTGAAATCCAGTACGACCATGAAGGCCGCCAGCAGGATCAGAGCGAGCCGCAGGGCTGCCTTCCGGTCCTTGATGATCCCGGTCTCGACATCCCCGGCCGGACGGAACGGCCGCGTGCCGCGGCCGCTGCCTGACGCCACGTCCTGGCCTGGGCGGACGACCTCAGCTGGCTGCACGTGATCCTCTTTCAATTTAAATACGATACGACTCGTATTCATTTGCAATCATGCGTCGGCGGCGCCACGATGTCAACGCGGCTTCTGTGTGAACCAGGACACACTTTCCGGGCCGATACGATACGGCACGTTTCGATTATCTCGTGTACGCTGCAGCGCTATGGGGGACATGCATATTCCCGCTGCGCTGGCGATGGCCGAGGGCAGTCAGGGGCCCGCGAAGCGGGGCAGGCCGCGCAGCCAGGAGGCCGACCGCGCCATCCTCGAGGCAGCCGCGCAGATCCTGGCTGAGCGGGGGCTCGGCGGTATGTCTATCGAGGAAGTGGCATCACGGGCCGGGGTCGGCAAGGCGACCATTTACCGGCGCTGGACCTCGCGCGGCGCGCTCGCGCTCGACGCGTTCCTCGCCGAGTTCCAGAGCCAGCAGCCGCTGCCGGACACCGGTACGCTGCGCGGCGACCTGCTGGCGGCGCTCCGGGCCTGGATCCGCTCGGTCACCAGGACTAGCGCCGGGCCGATCCTGGCCGGGCTCATCGCTGAAGCGCAGCGGGATCCAGTGCTCGGCGCCGCCTGGCGGGACAGGGTCGTGGAGCGGTTGAGGGCGCAGCACCGGATCATGCTCAACCGGGCCATCGAACGCGGTGAGATCCCGGCCAGCACTGACCAGGAGGTAGTGCTCGACCTGATCTTCGGGGCGGCCTACCACCGGATGCTGCACGGTCACCGGCCGCTAACCGACTCTTTCGCCCGCCGGGTCGTCGACTTGGTCGTGGCCGGGATCCAGCGGGCCTAGCCAGCTGGCGTAATCGCGGCGGCGGTCGGGAAACTCCGGGTCCGGGTCTTGCTGCCGTCGAAGCCGATGACGAGCGCCTCGTAGTCCTCAAGCGGTTCGATGAACGCGAGGCCGGGTCCGCCTGCTACCGCCAGCGCGGTGGCCAGCGCATCGGCCAGGCCCAGGTCAGGTCCGGTAACACTGGCCGAGGCGGCCCGCACGGCGGGCCGTCCGGATCGCGGATCGAGCAGATGGGCGCCGCGCTCGTAACTGCCCGAAGTCGCGATCGCCCCGGTGAGCTCCACGATTTCGGTGATACGCCGGGGCGCGGCCGGATCAGCGATGCCGATTCGGAACACCTGCCCGGTCGGCTGGCGACCGCGGCCGGCAATGTCGCCCGCGGCATTCACGACCGCGCCGGCCATCCAGTCGGCGGTCAACGCAGCCACCGCGCGCTGCGCAGCCCAGCCCTTGACGTATCCCGTCGGGTCGAACCCTCCCGGCATGGCCCAAGGGTCGAACCAGCCGCCGGACGCCTCGCGCGCGGCCGCGCAACCCGCCATTACCTCGGCTACCTCCGCCGGAGCCTCGCTCGCTGCGAGTTCCCCCCGGCGGAGGCGGCTGACCGGGCTGTCCGCCTTCCAGGTACTGAAGACCTCGTCGGCCCGATGCAGTATGGCCACGGCGGCCGCCAGTTGCTCGCGGACCTCGGTGACTTGCGCATCCGAGGTGCCCGGCTTCGCGTAGATGTCGATGGTCACTACGGTGCCCATGACCGCCTCGCGATGCTGGACCGGTGCCGGCATCAGGTGAAGCCGAGCCGGTGCAGCGCCGATTGCAGCGATTGGTCGAAACCGGCGCTGGTGTAACTCGCGCCCGACACGCCCTGGATGTTGGCGCTTTGGGCCTTGATGACCTCTTGCTCAAGGATGGGCAGGGACTGCTGGTCGATGAACTGGGAGCGAGGATTGGCGCCGTCGTTCAGCGATGCGATCCCGACTTTCACGATCTTGCCGCCGGAAACCGTCACCTTGACCGAGACGACACCGAAGTAGTAGTTGATGCCCGGTCCCGCGGCGGTGTGCGAGCCTCTTGATGTGCTGCCCGGACTCGACTTGGTGCCGCTGCCGGCCGTACCGGCGCCAGCGCCTGACGCAGTGCCCGCGGCGTTACCACTGCTGGCCGGCAGCGACGCCGCGGGCGCCGTGGGGAGGCTGGCGCCGGTCAGTTTCGCCGGGCTGGTATGAAACTCCAGCACCCCAAGCAGCCCGGCGACCGTGCCCGCAATCACGATCGGCGCTCGCTTCATGCTGTTGGGCCTTCGCTGGAGTGCATTATCGTTCCGTCCTGTCGAACTTAGAAGCCGAAGGCTTCGATGTGAATCTGCTCGTCCGGCACGCCGAGCCGGAGGGCGGCGTCCACGATCTCGGTGCTGAATCCCGCCGGCCCGCAGACGTAGATGTCACGCCCGGCGATGTCCGGCACCGCCCGCCGCAGTGCCTTCGCGTCCAGGCGGGCCCGGTGTCGAGGACCGATGATCTCGCGCAGCTGGCCGCCCCGCTGCTGGACAAGCGCAGCGATCTCGTCCCGATGCACAAGATCGTCGACAGTCGACGCGCGGATCAGGGCCACGACATCGGCGTGGGACGGCAGGTCTTCCAGCAGCGCGCGCAGCGGCGTGACGCCTACGCCTGCCCCGATAAGCACTACGCCATCGGAGGATCGCACATGGTGGGTGAATGCGCCGTAGGGGCCTTCGATGGCGACCTTAGTGCCGGGCGGGATGTGGGCCATCGCGGCGCTCTGGTCGCCGAGCCCCTTGATCGTGACCCGCAGGTAGGGTGGCCGGGGCAGTGCCGAGAGGGAGTATGGATGCGCCTGCCACCAGAGCCCCCTGGTAAGGAAGCGCCACTGAAAGAACTGCCCGCCCGAGACCGGCAGCTTGTCGAGGTTCCGTCCCCGGCAGATGACGGATACGACCCCCGGTGCCTCGTCCCGGACCTCGACCACCTCGAGGCGGTGTCGCAGGCTCAAGAAGATCGGCTGGCCGACCCGGAACACCAGGACCAGTCCCGCGGTCGCGGCCCAGACCACGATCCACAGTGCCCGGCTCAGGGGGTGGCCGATGAACACGGTGCCGGTGACGATCTGATGCGCGAACGCGAGTGCGAGCGCGAGATAGAGGTACAGATGGACGACCCACCACGTCTCGTATTTGAGCCGCCGCCGGACATGCCGGTAGGAGGTGACGCCGGCCAGCAGCAGTAGCCCGAAGCCGGCCGCTGCGGCGAGAATGTCGCGATAGGACGTCAGCAGGACCCAGATCTCGTGCAGCCAGGGCGAGTTAACCGCCTGGGCGTAGCCGAGCGTGATCAAGACCACATGCGCGCAGATCAGGGTGATGGCCCACGACGCCACCTTCCGGTGCCAGCGGATGAGCTGGTCCTGGCCGGCCGAGCGCTCCAGCCAGGGCAGCCGGGCGACCAGCACGACCATGATGAGCAGCAAGTAGGTTCCGGAGAACCCGGCTAGCCTGCCGAGCGCGGTCAGCTTCCCGCCCGGCACTGCCAGTGCGCCGCCGGACTCCCCGGCGAGGACCGCCCCCACCACGGCGCCAAAACCCAGGCCCGCCAGCAATGCGCAGAAGTCGACGAACCTCGGCCGCGGCGGCGGCGCCGGGCGCCGCAGGTGCCCGTGCCGCTGTCGCATCCGCGCGGGCAGTGGGCCAGGCCGGAGGGCCTTGGCGAGCGGGGCGTCGGGCATCACAACCAGAATAATGACGTACGGAGGTTAGGCGGACTCTCCGGGATTCCCTAGCGTTCCCTCTGAACGTGGTGAAGGAATCGTGAAGCCCGCTCCTGGCGCGAGCCGCCTGCCGGGTACGCCGACGGACGCGTCGGAGCCCGGCAGGCGCATGGCGGTCGGATAGCAATCCCCGCCCGCCGCGAGCATGCGGCGGGATCTTCTCCCCGGTCAGCCCGGATGGACCGGCACGGGCGCGTCGAGTGTGACGGCTGGCGGCCTCGTTACTTCGTCTCTGACCTGCGTGCCCTCGTCGCTCCCACCGGCTCCTGGCGACTCGACTCATCACTCCGGTAATGCTCCAGAGCCTTCATGATCTCGGGTGCCAGGGCCTCCGCCAGGGCGGGTGCCAGCGAATCGGCCAGTTCCGATGCAATCGCCTGCGCGAGCAGGACGCGCTCAAGGATCGGTGTTCCTGACGCTCTGCGTGACGGCGACCCCATAGCGGCTTCGAGCAAGGCCGCCATGGCGCCGCCGCCTAGGCCTGCGGATTTAGTTGACTTACCGGCCTCTGTGAAGAACTCGCGGATGAGGTCGTCGGTCAATGCCTCTACCGGATCCTGCGCTGCGTCCGGATGTCTTGATTCTTTGGATTCAGTCGCCATGCTGTAAAAGCTCCTCTAGCCTTTCGGTGCTCATGACCGCCCTCCAGCCATTCATCTGCTGAAGAGCTGGAGGGCAGTGCCCGCAAGGGACCTGAGTCCCCAGATCAGTTCAATGGAATGCGCTGCCCGTCGACAGCTAGCGCCGCATGAGGGCGGCCAGGAGCAGCGGGTTTTCCATGATGCCGCCGTCCTCACGCTCTGCGCGGCGGCGCATGAGCGCGGCCATGAGCAGCGGGTTTTCCATCATGCCGCCGCCATCCTGACGCTCTGCGCGGCGGCGCATGAGCGCGGCCATGAGCAGCGGGTTCTCGAACATGCCGCCGCCGTCCTGACGTTCTGCGCGGCGGCGCATGAGCGCGGCCAGCAGCAGCGGGTTCTCCATGATGCCGCCGTCCTCACGCTCTGCCCGGCGGCGCATGAGCGCGGCCAGCAGGAGCGGGTTTTCCATGATGCCGCCGTCCTCACGCTCTGCCCGGCGGCGCATGAGCGCGGCCAGCAGGAGCGGGTGCTCGATCATGCTCTTGCCCTCGTCCTCCCGGCCGCGCATGACCTCGGCGAGCAGGAGCTCCTCAGCCCCAAGTTCCCGCTCAGCAGTCGTTGCCGTCATGAGATTCTCCTTCACTTGGTCGTCATACCGATACGAGTCCCTCGCGGGACACCTGGGCAGTGCCCGTGCTCGGGCGGAACGGAACGTGTCCCCTTGCTGCGTCCGATGCCCGACGGCTAGTCACGAGATGCTCGGCTGCCCGCAAACATCTGGCCGCTTGCCATCCGAGGTCTCGGCTGCCTTCCTGCTGAGCGGGCCCAGCTCCTGGCGGCCAATGTCACAGCTACAAACCGGCACAACGCGCACGACAGGGTGTCAAACCGATAGGGTGTCGGCGACAAAGTAGCTGCGCATGCAGCGTTGGCCAGCAATCCAGAAGGAAGCCAGGGCCAGCATGGGCGTCAGGACCGCCGCCGGAGCCTTGCTCGTTGTCTGCGGTCTCGCGGCCTGCGGCGGCAACAGTGGATTTCCGCGGACGCCGGCGAACAGTGCGGTGTGTAAAACCCTGGCGGCCTACCTGGCCGGGCAGACCAGCGTGCAGGAGTTGACTGGCTCGGTGCTGGAAACGAATGCCCCGATATCGCACCAGCTCCGGCAGAACGTGGCGCAGTTCGCGGTGACCATGGCAACCGCCGGAGCCAGCGCCGCGCAGCAATACGAGAACCAGGCCAAGGAAGACTGCCAGTCCATCACCGGGTGAGGCTTCACGAAGCCGGCCGACGGCCGTCAAGATCAAGGGCGAACCGCATGGCCACCGCCCACGCCGACTATCAAGATGGTGGCGAGGAGATCCTCGACGACGCCGGGAAGTTCACCGTCCAGATCGGCTCAGAGCTGGCCGACTGCTGTCACGGTCACGACGGCTTCGCCGGCCTCGTCTGACGCGGCCAAGTCCACGGTCGCCGAGAAGCCCCAGTCGTGATCGCCAGCGGGGTCATCGAAGATCTGCCGGGCGGACCAGCCGCCGGGTTGCTCGTCGATGATCAGCATGGCCGGACCGCGGGCATCCGCGCCGGTGCCGATCTCGCCGTGCTCGGCGAAATACGGCTCAAGCGCGCCGGCCCAGGCATCGGCGTCCCAGCCGTCCTCACTATCCAGTTCGCCCAGCTCGTCCCACCGCCGCAAGGCGGCGAGCTCGACCCGGCGGAAGAGCGCGTTCCGCACCAGGACCCGGAACGCCCTCTTGTTGCCGGTAACCGCCGGCGGCTTGGCCGTGGCCAGGTGGATAGCCTCCTCCACGGGGTTGCGCAGTTTTTCCCATTCGTCGATGAGGCTGGAGTCCACCTGCCTGACCAGCTCGCCGAGCCACTCGATCAGGTCCGTTAGCTCCTCGGTCCGGGCCTCCTCCGGCACCGTCTGCCGGAGGGCCTTGTAGGCGTCGGCGAGGTAGCGCAGGACCAGGCCTTCGGACCGGGCCAGGCTGTAGAAGCTGATGTACTCGGTGAAGGTCATGGCTCGCTCGAACATGTCCCGCGCGACCGACTTCGGCGAGAGCTCATGATCAGCAACCCAGGGATGGCCCTGCCGGTAGATGTTGTACGCGGCCTCAAGCAGGTCCGCCTGCGGCCTGGGGTAGGTGACGGCGTCCAGCAAGTTCATCCGTTCCTCGTACTCGATGCCCTCTGCCTTCATCGCCGCGACCGCCTCGCCGCGGGCCTTGAACAGCTGAGCGGACAGCACCTGGCGCGGGTCGTCGAGCGTGGCCTCGATCACCGAGAGCACGTCGAGCGGGTAATCGGGAGAAGTCCGGTCGAGCAGTTCGATCGCTGCAAGCGCAAGCGGGGATAGCGGCTGGTTTAGCGCGAAGTCCTCCTGCAGGTCGACTGTCAGGCGCACCCAGCGGCCATCCTCGTCCGGGTCGGCGAGCCGTTCCACCACGCCGCCGGCCAGTAGCGCCCGGTAGATCGCGATGGCGCGGCTAATGTGCTTTCGCTGGGCCGGCCGGTCCTCGTGGTTGTCGGTCAGCAGATGGCGCATCGCGGCGAAGGCGTCGCCCGGCCGGCTGATCACGTTCAGGAGCATGGCGTGGCTGACCGCGAAACTGGACCGCAGCGGCTCAGGCTCAGCCGCCACCAGCCGGTCGAAGGTCGGCTGGCCCCAGGACACCATTCCCTCGGGCGGCTTACGCCGCACCACTCTGCGCCTCTTCTTCGGGTCGTCGCCGGCTTTGGCCAGCGCCTTCTCGTTGTCGATGACGTGCTCAGGCGCCTGCACCACGACCCGTCCCATGGTGTCGAAGCCGGCCCGCCCGGCCCGCCCGGCGATCTGATGGAACTCACGGGCCATCAGCAGCCGCGTCCGCGTCCCGTCGTATTTCGACAGCCCCGTGAACAGCACAGTGCGAATCGGTACGTTGATGCCGACCCCGAGCGTGTCCGTCCCGCAGATGACCTTCAGCAGCCCGGCCTGGGCCAGGGTCTCCACCAGCCGGCGGTATTTCGGCAGCATCCCGGCGTGGTGGACGCCGATGCCATGCCTGACCAGCCTGGACAACGTCTTGCCGAAGCCGGGCGCGAACCGGAAGCCGCCGATCAGCTCGGCGATCGCGTCCTTCTCCGCCCGGCTGCACACGTTCACGCTCATCAGCGCCTGCGCCTGCTCGATGGCCGCGGCTTGCGTGAAGTGCACGATGTAGATCGGCGCTTCGCGGGTGTCAAGCAGTTCCCGCACCGTCTCGTGCAGCGGCGTCATCGCAAACGAGAACGAGAGGGGAACGGGGCGCTCAGCCGAGCTCACCACTGCTGTCGGCCGGCCGGTCCGTCGGGTGAGGTCGTCCTCGAACCGGCCGACGTCGCCGAGCGTCGCCGACATCAGGACGAACTGCGCCTGCGGCAGCTCGATGAGTGGCACCTGCCAGGCCCAGCCCCGGTCGGGGTCGGCGTAGTAATGAAACTCGTCCATGACGACCTGGCCTACATCGGCATCCGCGCCATCGCGCAGCGCCATGTTGGCCAGGACTTCGGCCGTGCAGCAGATGATCTGCGCGTCAGCGTTCACGCTGCCGTCGCCGGTCATCATGCCGACCTCATCCGGCCCGAAAATGTCGCAGAGCGCGAAGAACTTCTCCGACACCAGCGCCTTGATCGGCGCGGTATAGAACGTCCGGTCGTCCCGGGCCAGCGCGGTGAAATGGGCGCCGGTGGCGACCAGGCTCTTGCCCGACCCGGTAGGCGCGGACAAGATTACGTTGGCGCCGGAGACGATCTCGATGAGCGCTTCCTCCTGGTGCGGGTACAGAGCGAAGCCCTGTTCCGCGGCCCAGTCGGCGAAAGCGGTGAAAACCGCGTCCGGATCGTAGCCGTCCGGCAGCCGGTTAGTCAGAGTCATGGTCAGTCCATCGTGCCAGGCCCACGCGACTGGCCAGGCCGTACGTGCCGCCAGGAGGCGGTCTGCCCAGGTACTTGACCCTGACACCGTGTGAGGCGGTAGACCTGGTAGGGCCATGTTCAGCATCGGAGAGTTCGCCCGGCACGGCCGCATCTCGGTCCGGATGCTGCGCCATTACGACGCGATCGGGCTGCTGCAGCCAGCCCGCGTCGATCCAGCCACCGCTTATCGGTTCTACGAAGCCCGGCAGCTCTCGGACTTGAACCGCATCATGGCTCTGAAGGACCTTGGCTTCACTCTCGAGCAGGTGCGGAAGATACTCGACGAGCAGATCAGCGCGGCGGAACTGCGCGGCATGCTCCGGCTTCGCCAGTCCGAGATCCACGCGCAAATCGAGGCCGAGACGGCCCGGCTTTCGAGGGTCGAGGCCCGGCTGCTGACGATTGAGGACGAGGGCCGTGTTCCTGTCGACGGAGTCGTGGTCAAGCCCCTGGCGCCGATCCGGGTGGCGGAGCTGACCGGAACCGCCGCGGGCTTCCAGCCCGAGGAAATCACGCCGGTCATTCAGCCGCTCTACCGGGATCTTTTCGCGCGAATCTGCGGCGCTGGCCTCGCCACGGGGCCCGGCATCGCCTACTACGAGGACTCCCCGACCGAGGACGGCGCCGTCGTCGTTCATGCTGCCGTCGAGGTGGCCGGGCAGCCCGGCGAAAATTCCGGCTTCAGCGTCGTTGACCTGCCTGAAGTCGGCCGCGCAGCGACGATCATCCATCACGGCGCTATGGCCGACGTGCTGCCGACCGGCCAGGCGCTAGCCCGGTGGATCGATGCGAGCGGGCATCGGTCTGTCGGCTACGTGCGAGAGCTCATGGTCGAGTGGTCGCCTGACCCCGAGCAGTGGGTGACCGAACTTCAGCAGCCAATCCGCCCGGCCGGCGACGAGCCCGGCTCAAACTAACAGGAGGCAGAGCGAATGTCAGTAACGCCAGAGATCACCGAACGGCCCGAACAGCCTTATGTGGCGATTAGGGCGCACGTGACCATGCAGCAACTGGGCGAGGTCGCCCATCGAATCGGCGACGTCTTCGGCTGGATTGCGTCGCAAGGCCTCGCACCCGCCGGAGCGCCGTTCTTCCGGTACATCGTCATCGACATGGAGCGTCAGCTTGAGGTGGAGGTCGGCGTTCCCATCCAGGCGGTCGTGGACGGCGACGATCAGGTGATTTCGGGCGTGCTTCCGGCCGGCCGGTACGCCACCGTCATTCATGTCGGTCCGCCTGACAGCCTCATGGGTGCAACCGGAGCGCTACTGGACTGGGCCGCTGGCCAAAACCTGCGGTGGGACATGACGGTCGGGGACGACGGTGAGCGGTGGGGTGCCCGGCTGGAGAACTACCTGACCGATCCCGGCGAGCAGCCCGACATGACCAAGTGGGAAACCGAGCTAGCGTTCCGGCTGGCCGATTAGCCCAGGTGGCGGCCGAAGAAGTCGAACACCTTCTCCCAGCCGTCCATCGCCGACTCCGGTCGGTAAGCGCCAAACATGTAGTAGAAGAAGCCGTGGCTCGCGCCGTCATACCGGTGGAACTCGTACTCCTTGCCCAGCCGCTTCAGCTCGGCTTCGTGCTGGTCGACTTGCTCGGGCGACGGATGGCGGTCGTCGTTGCCGAAGATGCCGAGCAGCGGAGCCGTCAGGTCGGCGGTGTAGTCGATCGGCGCAACGGGCCGGGCGGGGGTCAGGTCGTCGGGACCCATGATGACTCCGCCGCCCCACAGGTCGGCTACCGCGTCGAAGCCATCCGACTTGGACGCGGTGAGGAGCGCGTGGCGCCCGCCCGAGCACGTGCCAATGATGCCGACCTTGCCGTTGCTGGCCGGTTGCTCGCGGAGCGAGTGCGCGGCGGCCGCGCAGTCGGCCACCACGCTGTCGTCGGGGACGCCGCCCTCGCTACGGACCTTGGCCGCGATGTCGTCCGGGCTACCGTGCCCGTACCGGCAGTACAGGTCCGGGCAGATCACCGTGTGACCATGCCGGGCTAGCCGGTCGCAGAACTCACGGTAAAACTCGTCCCAGCCCGGCATGTGATGTACCGCCACGATGCCCGGCAGCACGGCGCCACCGGTCGGCCGGGCGACATAAGCATGAATCTCGTCGCCGTTGCCGCCGGCGAAGCTGATCACCTCGGTGCTGATGCCAAGAGGTGAGTCCGTCCTGAACGAGTTCCAACTCGGCATCGCGTTGCCCTTCCGGCTCAGAGTCGATGTGGCGCGCTCGTCGGGGGTCCTACGGGGGCTGGAGCCCCGTGGGAACCTTCATATCGCATTCAGCCCTAGCCGGGCGCGCAGGGGGGTGGAACAGCATCTGTCCCCGGGCACATCAACTGCGGCCGCTAGGATCGGGGCCCAGGTAGCACGGCGAGGGAGCGCGATGATCAATGTAGGCGTGCTGGGCGCCAAGGGTCGCATGGGCTCGGAGGTATGCAGCACGGTCGAGGCGGCCGACGACCTGGAGTTGGCCGGCCAGGTCGATGCCGGTGACGCGCTCGACCTGCTCGAGGGCGCCGACGTCGTGGTGGACTTCACCCACCCCGGCGTGGTCATGGACAATCTGCGCTGGTGCGTCGGCCACGGCATCTCGCCCGTGGTGGGAACCTCAGGCTTCGACGAGACCCGGCTCGCTCAGGTGGCCGGCTGGCTCGGCGATTACCCGGACGCTCGCGTGCTGATCGTGCCGAACTTCTCGGTCGGGGCCGTGCTGATGATGCGGTTCGCCGCGCAGGCAGCGCCGTTCTTCGAGTCCGCCGAGGTGATCGAGCTGCACCATGCCGCGAAGGCAGACGCGCCGTCGGGCACGTCATCGCGCACCGCCTCGATGATCAGCGACGCGCGCGCGGCCGCCGGGCTCGGCCTGTCGCCGGACGCGACCGCATCGGCCGCTCCCGGCGCCCGCGGCGCCGACGTGGGCGGGGTGCACGTGCATTCGGTCCGGCTCGCCGGGCTGCTCGCGCACCAGGAAGTACTGCTTGGCGGGCACGGTGAGGTGCTGACCATCCGGCACGACTCGATGGACCGCAGCTCATTCATGCCGGGCGTGCTGCTCGCCGTCCGCGGGATCGCGGCCCTGCCGCCGGGCCTGACCGTCGGCCTGGACGGGCTGCTCGGCCTCGGCTCAGCCGGCCGCTAGCGCCGGAGCAGCCGCATCGGCAGCCGGCCGGGCCGCAGCGTGATGGCGGCGATGGGCTTCGGGATTCCGCGCGGCGTCAGTTCCAGCCGGAACCGTTGCGCAGCCGCGGCGAGCACGAGTGTGGTCTCCAGCTCCGCGAACGACTGGCCGATGCACGCCCGCCGTCCGCCGCCGAACGGAATGTAGGCGTAATGGTGCCTGTCACCGGCCGGCCGGGCGGTGCCGTTCGCGCTCGGTCCGAGCTGACGCTCCGGCTGGAACCTGGCCGGATCGAAGCCCGCCGGGTCGGGCCAGAACTCCGGGTGCCGGTGCACCAGGTACGGCGGGATCGCGACGGTGCTGCCCGCCGGCACCGGCACGCCGGCCACGGTGTCATCGGCCAGCGCGTCGCGCTCGATCGTCCAGGGCGGCGGGTACAGCCGCATGGTCTCGGCGATGACCGCGGTGGCCCAGGGCAGCCGGTCGGCGTCGGCGGCCGTCGGCTCGCGCCCGCCCAGTACCGCGTCGACCTCCTCTTCCAGCCGAGCCCGGGCCTGCGGGAACGCCGATAGCAGCGCTAGCGCCCAGGACATGGTCACAGCGCTGGTCTCGTGCCCGGCCAGCATGAAGGTGGCCAGCTCGTCGGTGATCTCAGCGTCGGTGAGCAATGAGCCGTCTTCCTGGCTTGCGGTCATCAGGACGTCCAGCAGGTCCCGGTGGCCGACGGCAGCGTAGCCGGACGCAAGCTGGGCACGCCGGTGCCCGATGAGGCGGCTGACCGGTCCCTCGATGCCTTCCGTCGTGCGCCCGACGCGCCTGGCCACGGCCTTAAGCACGCGCGTGGAGCGCGGTCCCCACGACAGCGGCACGAAGGTGGCAAGCACCGCGACGCGCTGGCCAGCGTTCATGGCGCGGCTCATCAGCGCGGCGTCTCCGGTCAGGTCCGCGCTGAACAGCGCCCGGCCGACCACGTCCAGCGCCAGCGCGCTGAGCTGCGCGGCGACGTCGACTTCGCTGCCCGCCGGAACGGATTCCCAGCGCTTCAGCATGGCCCGGGTCGCCTCGATGATCGGCGGCCCGAAGGACCGCACGTCCCGCCGGGAGAACAGTGGCTGTACGAGTCGCCGGTGGCGCCGCCATTGCTCACCCTCGCTGCTGAGCAGCCCGTTCCCGATCAGTGCCCGCAGCGGGCGGTAGGTGAACGCCTTGACGTAGTTGTCCTGGTTTACTGCGAGCACGTGTTCGGCCTGCTGCGGCCGAGTGAGTATGAAAATGCTTGTGCGCGGCGAGATCGGCACGCGGACCGTGTCGCCGTATTCCGCCGCGAGCTTCAGGTATCCGGTTAGCGGGTCCCTGAGTATCCCGGCCAGTACGCCAGCCGCCTTGCGGCCGCCGGGACCCGGAGCCGCGCGCAACGAGACCGCAGTGCCCATGTCGCAATCTTCTACCGGCCGCTGCGTCCGGTGCTAGCGGTCATCGGCCGAAGTCCACTGCGGTGGTGTTCGCACCGCTCAGCACGATCGCGACGTGCTCGCCCTCGGCTGGAGAGTAGGCGCCGCAAACCAGCGCCGCGAGTGCCGCGCAACCGCCCGGCTCGGCGACGATCCGCAGTCGTTCCCAGAGCAAGCGCTGCGCGGCGAGGATCGCTTCATCGCTCACTCCGGCGATCGAATGAGCACGCTTGGCGACGACGGCGAAGGTGAGGTCGCCGACCCGGCGCGGCGCGAGCGAGTCGACAGCGACGCTGCCAGTGGCCGCGTCGACGGGCCGGCCGGCGGCGAGCGCGGCCGTCATCGTCGGCGCGCCCTCCGGCTCGGCACCGATGACGCGCACGCTCGCCGGGACAGCGGTCGCGATGCCGGACAGCAGGCCGCCGCCGCCCACGCTGGCCAGCACTGCGTGCGCCGATGGCGCCTGCTGCCGCAGCTCAAGCCCGGTGGTGCCGGCGCCGAGGATGGTCTCGGCCTGGTCGTAGGCATGCACCGGTATCGCGCCGCTGGTCGCGATCCAGTCCTCGCTGACGGCCAGTGCGTCGGAGTACGTCCCGCCCTGAACGACCAGGTCCGCGCCGTACTCGCGGATCCGGGCAACCTTGGCCGCGGACGACACCTCCGGCACGAAGATTCGCGCCGGAATGCCGAGGATGCTAGCCGCGTAGGCTACTGCCGCGCCGTGGTTGCCGCCGGACGCGGCCGCGACACCGGCTGACGGCACGCTCCGGAGCAGCAGGTTCGCGAACGCGCCGCGTACCTTGAAGGAACCTGAGTGCTGCAGCTGCTCCAGCTTGAGAGTCAGCGGGCCGGGCGGCAGGCCCAGCTCGGCCCGGTCGATCGTAACGACCGGAGTGCGCCTGACGTAGCTGCCGATGACCTCGGCCACGTCGGCGACGGCCGGGGCAGTCAGCCGGGCCAACTCTGCGTCTGGGGTAGCCATGAGGCGATTATCGCGATTTCCGGACCGGCCGGGACGGGTAGTCTGCCGTCTCCGGCCGCGAGCCGACGGAAACCGGGTTGCGGATGCCGCCCCGTTCCCTTTCATAATTCAGCGATGGACACGCGACCGACGTTCGACGCGCTCATCGCCGAAGGCGACGCTGTGCCGGTTGCGGGCTGGGACTTCTCCTGGTTCGAGGGGCGGGCCACCGAAGAACGGCCCGAGTGGGGTTATGCCCGGCTGATGGGCGGGCGGATGGCGCGGGCGCGCGCTGCACTCGACGTCCAGACCGGCGGCGGCGAAGTCCTCGCCGCGGCGCTGCGAGCCAGCGGCGCACGGCCGCTGGTGCTGGCCGCGACCGAGTCCTGGCCGCCCAACGCGGAACTGGCGCGGCGCAATCTCGCCGAACTCGGCGGCAGCGTGGCCGAAGTTGCCGACGACGCCGGTCTGCCGTTCTCGTCCGGGGCCTTCGACCTCGTGGTGAGCAGGCATCCGACCGAGGTGGTGTGGCCAGAGATTGCGCGGGTGCTGCGGCCTGGCGGTAGTTACTTCTCCCAGCAGGTGGGCGCCGGAACGAACCGTGAGCTGACCGAATTCGTGATGGGAACGCAGCCGGTCCGCCCCGGCCGTAGTACGGAGGTGGCGGCCGCCGCGGCGGAGGCGGCCGGGCTGGAGGTGGCGGACCTGCGCGAGCAGGCGCTGCGCGTCGAGTTCTTCGACGTTGCCGCGGTCGTGTACTTCCTGCGGAAGGTGCTCTGGACGGTGCCCGGCTTCACCGTGGCCGGTTACCTCGAGCCGCTGGCGCGGATGCACGAGCACATCCAGGAACACGGCTCGTTCACCTGCCATGCGCAGCGCTTCCTGATCGAGGCGCGCAAGCCGGGGCTGGCGTGACAGGCTTGAGTGGGCCGGCCGACCGGCCCGCGCATTGACGTGAACCACGACGCAGAGGAGGACGGGCGATGCCGACCCGCACCGCGCACACGACCTGGACCGGCGGCCTTCAGGACGGCACCGGCACCGTCACCCTGGTCAGTTCAGGTCTCGGCAGCTACGAGATCAACTTCCCGAAGCGCGCCGCCGACGACGCCGGCGGGACGACTAGCCCGGAGGAACTCATCGCGGCGGCGCACGCTGGCTGCTTCGCCATGCAGTTCTCGGCGCTGCTGGGCGGGGCCGGCGGTAGCGATCAGTCCCTCGACGTGACGGCGGATGTGACGCTCGGCCCGGACCCAACCGGCGGGTTCCGTATCAGTGGCATCAAGCTGACCGTTCGCGGCTCAGCGCACGGGGTCAGCGCCGAGGATTTCGCCAGGCTCGCCGGCGACGCCAAGAGCGCATGCCCGGTCAGCAAAGCCCTGACCGGAACCAACATCACCCTGGACGTCGCGGGCAGCTAACGGGGATGTTAACCGCGTCGGGTCGCGCGGGCCGGCGACTCAGCCGGTTAGCGTTTGCAGCCCGTTACTGGTCGGCGCGGGCCTCCTCGACCGTCAGTTCGGCGGCCGGGTCAGCGTCGAGGCGCCCGTCTGGGATGGGCTGACCGCTGCGGACAGACCGGCCGTAGGTTCCGTCATCAAGCCTGGAGAGGGCGCGGTCGATAGCGGCTAGCCGGTCCTGCATGCCCGCTGCGATCGCCTCATCCAGGCCTTGTGCGGTCAGCGGCTGAGCAGCGTCGGCGGAATCGCCCGGCTCGTCCTCGCCCTGGCGATCTTGCACAGCGGCCGACTCGGCGTCCTTGAGCAGCCGTTCTACCTCGGCCCGCTCAGTGGTAAGCCTGGTCCGCGCCTCGTCCTGGTCCATCTGGCCTCCTCATCGTTTCGCCCATCGGGACCATGCAGACCCCGCCACATTACGCACCGGCACTGCCGCGCGGTCGCACCGGAGGCCGCGCGGCGCTCACGTTATGCGGTCGCACCCGCAGAGCGCGCCGCGGCCGGACCTGCTGCCGCGCGCACCGTGATGAGAGAATAGGCGCATGGGACGCAACGGCTTCGCCTGCCCGGGTCCGGGCGGCGACGGCTCGTCGGGCTCGATCCTCAGCATCGGCTCGAGCGGGTCGATTTTGTCCATCGGCTCGGCCGGGTCGATTTTGTCCATCGGCTCGGCCGGGTCGATCTTGTCGATCGGATCCGTCGGCTCGATACTCTCGGTTGCATCGGCGGCGAGCGTCGGCTCGGTGTTGTCAGCTGCCTCCCGCTGGTCCGTCCGCGCCTACCGGTCGGGCAAGCCAATCCCGTCGCGTCAGCACCACTATGCCGCAAACGGCGCGGCCCGGAACGGCGCGGCCCGGAACGGCGCAGGCCGGAAGGGCGCGGGCCGGAACGGCGCGGGCCGGACGCGGTGCCAACGCGCACGGCGCGGTTCCGTTACCGGCCATCGGACTGGCTGCCGTTCTCCGCCCGCTGAGCACCGGCTGCTGCGGCTCAGCAGCGCGCGGGACGGCTCCGCGTGGTCAGGCCGTGCGGGTATTGTCGGCAGCTTCCAGGCCTAGCTCGGCAACGGAGGTCTCGCGCATCTTGAACTTCTGCACCTTGCCGGTGACCGTCATCGGGAATTCGTCAGTGATCCGCACGTACCGGGGGATTTTGTAGTGTGCGATCTTGCCGGCGCAGAACTCCCTGACGTCCTCGGCGGTCAGTGCGCTGCCGGGGCGAAGTTTCACCCAGGCGCACAGTTCCTCGCCGTACTTGACGTCCGGCACGCCGACCACCTGGACGTCGACGATGGCCGGGTGGATGTACAGGAATTCCTCCACCTCGCGCGGGTAGATGTTCTCGCCGCCGCGGATCACCATGTCTTTGATGCGGCCGACGATATTGAGGTAACCGGCCTCGTCCATGACCGCCAGGTCGCCAGTGTGCATCCAGCGGGCCGCGTCGATCGCCTCCGCCGTCTTCTCCGGCTCATCCCAGTAGCCGAGCATGACCGAGTAGCCGCGGGTACAGAACTCGCCGTGGCTGCCGCGGGGAAGGACCAGGCCGGACTCGGGGTCGATCACCTTGATCTCAATGTGCGGGCCAGCCCGGCCGACCGTGGCGACCCGGCGTTCCATGTCGTCGTCAGCCGTGGTCTGGGTCGACACTGGCGACGTTTCCGTCATCCCGTAGCAGATCGTGACGTCGGTCATGTGCATCTCACTGACCACCCGCTTCATCACTTCGACCGGGCACGGCGAGCCTGCCATGATCCCGGTCCGCAGCGAGGACAGGTCGTAACTGGCGAAGTCCGGCAGCGCGAGCTCGGCGATGAACATCGTGGGCACGCCGTACAGAGACGTGCACCGCTCTGCCTGCACCGCCGCCAGGGTGGCAGCGGGATCGAAACCGGCCGCCGGAATCACGATGCAGGCCCCATGCGTGGTGCAACCGAGGTTGCCCATCACCATCCCGAAGCAATGGTAGAAGGGCACCGGCACGCAGACCCGGTCGGCTGCGGTGTACCGGCACCCCTCGCCGACGAAGTACCCGTTGTTCAGGATGTTGTGATGTGACAGCGTGGCGCCCTTCGGGAACCCTGTCGTTCCGCTGGTGTACTGGATGTTGATCGGGTCATCGAAGGCGAGCATGGCCTCCCGCTCAGCCAGGGCCGGGCGCCCGGCAGCGATCCCGGCGGCCACCAGCTGATCCCAGTCCGCCGTGCCGATGTACACGACTCGTTCCAGGTCCGGCAGGTCGCCCCGGACTTCGTCGATCATGCCGCGGTAGTCGCTGGTCTTGAAGCCCTCCGCGCTGACAAGCAGCCGGATGCCGGACTGACGCAGCACGTAGGCAAGCTCGTGGCTGCGGTACGCCGGATTGATGTTGACCAGGATGGCGCCCGTCTTCGCGGCGCCGTATTGCGCCAGCGCCCATTCGGCGCAGTTCGGCGCCCAGATTCCGACCCGGTCGCCCTTACCGATCCCGGCCGCCATCAGCCCCAGCGCCACCGCGTCGCTGTCGGCGTCCAGCTGCTGAGTACGTCCACCGGCGGCCCGAAGGTACGTCGACAAGGGCTTCGTGGTCCGGGTGCCCGGCAGCGATGCGATGCAGGTTCGCGCCGATCGTCTCACCGAGCAGGGCATCGGCCGAGGCGCCATGGCTGTAGGACACCTGGCGGTACGACGGGTGACTGGCTGCGGACATAGCTGGCCTCCGGTACGGGTGTTGGTGTCAATATTCGCACTTGGCCGGTGCGCGATACAGATTGGCAGGCTGCGGCCTTTGGGCGAGACCCCGTCGGTCATAGCGTCACATGAAAGGGCCCTGGCACTGACAGCTGCGATGCCACGCCGACCCGGCCGCACCGAGAAAAGGAGTTGGGTCAATGTCCCTGCCATACGCCGAACCACTGACGCCGCGCGAGCCGGCCGAGCGGGTCATCCCCGAGCCCCCGCGCCGGGGCGAGCCGGGCGGCGAACCGTGCGGGATCTGCCAGGGCAATACGACCGGGGCGCTGTGGTCTGATGACCTATGGACGCTGCACGCCCCAGTGAACGGCAGCCTGCCTGGCTCGGTCTGGCTCGCGAGCAAGGAGCATTTCGACTCCTTCGCTGATATGCCTGCGAGTCATGCTGGCGCCTTCGGCCGGGTCTGCGGTCAGGTAGAGCGCGCAATCCTGTCGTTGGGCGGGGTCGCTCGGGTGCACCTGTACCGGTGGGGCGACGGCGGCGCGCACTTCCATGTCTGGTTCATCCCGCGGCCGGAGGGCATGCTCGAGGCACGGGGCATGTACCTGCCCATCTGGGAGGACGTCCTGCCAACAGTGCCGGATGAGGAACTGGCCGCGGCAGCCAAGCGGGTCGCCGCCGCAATGGGGGCGGCCGGCTGAGGTCAGAGCGCGATGTCATTGCCGCGGAGATGCGCGCAGGTCTACTGTCAAAGCACTAGGTCGTTTGCTTTCGGAGCGCCGCGTTGGGTACGTGGATTATCTGGCTGATCATCGCGGCCGTTCTCGGCACAATCGAGATCGTGACCACGACGCTGGCGTTCGGCCTGCTGGGCCTGGCCGCGCTGGTGGCAGCCGGTGCCGGATTCGTGGGTGGTGACGCGGTCATCCAGTTCGGCGCGTTCATCCTCGCCTCGGCCGTCGGCCTCGGCGTCGCCCGCCCGTTCGCGCTGCGGCATATCCGGCATCCGCCGCTGCTGCGTTCCGGAACTGCCGCTCTGGTCGGGCGCACGGGTTACGTGCTGGAGGAAGTCAGCGAGCACGGCGGCCGGGTCCGGATCGGCGGCGAGGAATGGTCCGCCCGTCCTTATGACGAGACCCTGGTCATCCCGGCTGGCACCAAGGTCGACGTGCTGCAGATCGAGGGCGCGTCAGCGCTCGTGTACCCGAGGGAGTAGCCATGTTCGCTGAGGCTGTCGGTATCGTGGCCGGCGTAGTCTTCCTGCTGGTAGCGCTGACCGCGTTTCGTTCGATTCGGATCGTGCCGCAGGCGCGCGCCAGAAACGTGGAGCGATTCGGCCGCTACACCAAGACGCTGGAACCCGGCATGAACTTGATCATCCCGTTCGTCGACCGGGTCAAGCCCCTCATCGACCTGCGCGAGCAGGTGGTCTCGTTCAACGGTCAGCCCGTCATCACCGAGGACAACCTCGTCGTCAAGATCGACACCGTGCTGTTCTTCCAGGTCACCGATCCGCGGGCGGCGGACTACGAGATCGTCAATTACATCCAGGCGATCGAGCAGCTCACCGCCACGATGCTGCGGAGCGTGATCGGCTCGATGGACCTCGAAGTGACACTGACCTCCCGCGACAAGATCAACACCATGCTCCGTGGCGTGCTGGACGACGCCTCGGGCAAGTGGGGCATCCGGGTGACCCGGGTGGAGATCAAGGCCATCGACCCACCCAAGAGCGTCATCGACGCAATGGAGAAGCAGATGCGCGCGGAGCGGGAGAAGCGCGCGGCGATCCTGACCGCCGAGGGTGTTCGGCAGTCGCAGATCCTCACCGCTGACGGCGACAAGCAGGGTGCCGTCCTGCGGGCCGAAGGCGAGAAGCAAAGCGCGATCCTGAAGGCCGAGGGCCAGGCCCAGGCAATCACATCGGTGTTCCAGTCGATCCACGAGAACGACCCGGATCCGAAACTGCTTGCCTACCAGTACCTGCAGACGCTGCCGCAGCTGGCCCAGGGCCCGGGCAACACGGTCTGGGTGATTCCCAGTGAACTGGCCAGCGCGCTGAAGGCGGTGAGCAATGCGTTCGACAGCGATGGGTTGGCGGCCGATGCCCTGGCGGCAGGTTCGAAGCGGCTGGCCGGTCGGCTGAACCCGCCGGTTCCGGCCGTGACCGCCCCGGCTGGCCCGGGATCGGCTGAAGCTTCCCTGGCTGAGGCTGTGCGAACCGAGGCTGCCCTGGAGTCAGCGACCGGTGCGGCCCGGCTAGCTGAGGCCCCAGCGCCTGAGGCCGCGACGCCTGAGGCGGCACTGCCTGAGGCGGCACTGCCTGAGGCGGCACTGCCGGAGGCGGCACTGCCGGAAGTCCCGCTGCCTGACGCTGAATTGCCTGCGGTGGATCTGCCCGAACCTGCGGGGCTTGGCACCCTCACCGCCGCGGACACGGCCGACGGAGGCGCAGCTAACGGATCCGCCGGACCGGGCTGACGGCTCGCTCACCCGCCTAGGCCTGAGCGCGTGATGACGGCTCGGCTCAGAACCTGACCGCCAGGCCGAGCGTGAGCAGCGCGCCGAAGGCAAGCTCGAGCCGCCCGGTCTGGCCGAGCGCCGCGATGAGGCTGCGGCCGGTCGCGCCGTCGCGGACCTGACGGACCGGCGGGAACGCGAACGGCAGCGCGGCCAGCGCCAGCAGGCTGAGCGGCCGGGCCGGCGCCAGTCCGAGGGCCACGCAGAACGGCACCAGGATGCAGCCGGTGTACAGAGCCCGGGTCCGGTGGTCGCCGAGCACGACGGCGAGGGTTCGCTTGCCGGTCTGGCTATCGGTTGGGATGTCGCGCAGGTTGTTGATTACCAGCAGCGCGCAGGCGAGCAGGCCGATGGCAGCGGCGGCGGCGACTGGCAGCCAGGTCAGTGTCCGCATCTGCACGTAGGCGGTGCCCGCGACCGCGGCCAGGCCGAAGAAGACGAACACCGACACCTCGCCCAGCGCCCGGTAGCCGTAGGGCCGGCTGCCGCCGGTGTAGAACCAGGCGGCGGCGACCGCGGCTGCCCCCAGCAAGAGCAGCCACCAGGAGGTAACGGCAGCCAGCACCAGGCCGGCCGCACAGGCAACGGCAAAGCAGCCCAAGGCGGCGGCAAGGACGTGCCGCGGCTTGGCCAGCCCGGAGCCAACCAGCCGGACCGGGCCGACGCGGACCTCGTCGGTTCCGCGGATGCCGTCGCTGTAGTCGTTGGCGAAGTTAACGCCGATCTGCAGGGCGAGCGCCACCAGCAGGGCCAGGCAAGCTCGCCAGAGCGAGAATTTCCCGTAGCCGAAGGCGACGCCGGAGCCGACCACGACCGGGACGATGGCCGCAGGCAGGGTCCGGGGTCGCGCGCCAGCCACCCAGGTTCGCAGATCGGCCACCGCTGCATCCTTTGCCATGGCGTGGAGGGTCGGGTCGTGGAGTGACAGACTAGCCCGCTATGCGGGCTGACCTGCCAGCCGGGCGAGGTACTAGGCGGTGCCGCGCCTGCCGGGCGGCAGCGCGCGCTGCGCGGCGTAGAACACCTCACCGGCCTGCTCCCAGGTCAGCGGCGCCAGTCCGGCGCCTCGCTTGCGGCTGCCGAAGTACCGGATGACCTTGCGTCCGGAGAAGACATCGACGCCCCGCAAGTTCGTTACCGACCACGGCACCGTCGGTCCGTAGATCACCATCACGGGGCGGACGTCGATCTGCTGGCCGAGCTCCGCGCTGAGGAGCCTGGCTGCCTGGGCCGCTTCCCAGCGCGCGTGCGCGAGCCTGCCTTTCTGGCTGAACGGCCCGTGGTACAGCAACGGGCCGGCCGCGGAGTCGCTGGCGACGGTCCGCACCGGCAGCCGGCGGTCCCAGCGCTCCGAGTCCACCGCGTAGACCCCGCCCGGCCCGATGACGAGGTGATCGATGACTGAGTCAGTGGCGGGGATGCCCCGGCCGTGTACCGCTATGTAGCCAGCAGCCCGGGCGATGAACAGCCGCCGCTTAGTCCGGCGCTGTGCCGAGTGCGCCCTGGCCGCGGCCGGGACCAGGGACATCGTCTTGGACTGGTAGATGGTGTCGGCGATCGCGACCAGGACAGCTGCGGTCAGGCCGACTCGCCAGTTCTGCCAGAGCCAGAAAACCAGCAGGACGAGGAGCGAGGCGATGCCGCGCCGGGCCCAGATGGGCAGCCGGGGGTCAGCGGCCAGTCCGGCCATACTGCCGCGCGGGGGAGCGGGAAACCCCTGCGGTCCATCGGCCGGTGCCGCTGGCCCGGTCGGTGTCGGCTCAGGCCCGGTTTCCCGGTCCATGCGCCATAGCGTAATCGAGCACGTACGGCGCGTAATCGGCCGGGCGGGGGTTGGTCGCGGACCGGCGTGCCACTACCCTTCGGTAACGTGACCCAGATTCATGATCTGACAGTGACTGAGCTCGCTGCTGCCATCGCTACCGGGGAGACTTCCTCGGCAGAGATCACCGACCACTACCTGCACCGTATCGACCGGCTCAACGAGCAGGTCGGGGCCTTCTACACGGTGACCTATGAGCTAGCCCGCGAGCAGGCCGCAGCCGCCGATAAGGCAGCGTCGGCCAGCCGCCAGGACGGTGGCGGGCTGCCACCGCTGACCGGCGTGCCGATCCCGATCAAGGATCTGAACATGGTCGCCGGGGTCAGGCTGACCTTCGGCAGCACCATCCTGGCCGACAACGTGGCGACCGAGGACGACTACGTGGTCGAGCACTTGCGCTCAGCGGGCATCGTGATCACCGGCAAGACCGCCACGCCGGAGTTCGGGCTGCCCTGCTATACCGAGACCAAAGTCGGCCCTCCGGCCCGGACGCCATGGGACCTGACCAGGTCGGCGGGCGGCTCGAGCGGCGGCGCGGCGGCGGCCGTAGCGTCCGGTCTGGCTCCAGCTGCCCAGGGCAGCGATGGCGGCGGCTCGATCCGGATCCCGGCCAGTGTCTGCGGCCTGTTCGGCATCAAACCGACGCGTGGCCGGATCTCGCAGGGCCCGATGATGCCCGACCTCGTCGGCCTGTCGACCGACGGGCCGCTCGCCCGGACCGTAGCCGACGCTGCCCTGCTGCTCGACGCCATGGTCGGCAACCACCCTGGCGACATGTACACCCAGCCGCCGCTGCCGGCCGGCGAGTCCTTCCTCGGATACGCCAGCCGCGAGCCGGGCAGGCTGCGCATCGCCAGGTCACTGAAGACGGTGATCGAGGGCGCGGACGTGCACCCCGACTGCGTGGCGGCCTACGAGGAAGCAAGCGCTTTGCTCTCCTCGCTCGGCCACGAGGTCGAGGACGTGGACCTGCCGTTCCCGGCCGAGGCGGTCCCGTCGTTCCTTGCGCTGTGGTTCGCGATGGCCACGCTTGCTCCGATCACGCCCGACCAGGAAAGCGAGCTGCTGCCGCTGACCCGGTACCTTCGCGCGCAAGGCTTGCAGCTATCTGCTGCCGACCTGCTGTTCCACCAGGCGGTCCTGCAGGGCAGCGTGCGCCCGGCCATGCGAGCGCTGAACGACTACGACGCGATCCTCACCCCGACCCTGGCCATGCCGCCGCGGCCGGTCGGCTGGTTCGACGAGGTCGAGCCCGCCGAGAATTTCGTCCGGCAGACCCAGTTCACGCCATGGACGGCGCTGTACAACCTGTCCGGCCAGCCAGCCGTCAGCGTGCCGCTGCACTGGACCGCTAACGGCCTCCCGATCGGGATCATGCTGGCCGCCCGGATGGGCGATGAGGCGACCCTCATCTCACTGTCGGCCCAGCTTGAGGCGGCCAAGCCGTGGCGAGACCGGCGCCCGCCGATGTGGTGACGTCGGCACTGAGTCGCTAGCCCCTTACCGGTAAGCATCCTCCGGTTGGGATCGGCGCGATCTGCTGAGTGCGTAAGGTCAAGGCCATGGGGTTGCTCAGGTCCGGAGCCCTCGCGGTCGCGGTGCTGGTCACTGGCGGTGCGGCCGTGGCCGCCTGCTCGAGCAGCGCCCCGACGCCGCAGACCGTGGCGCAGAACTACCTCGCCGACTGGGCCGCCCACGACTGGCCGGGCATGCGGGCACTGGTGGCCGGGCCGCCCGCCGACTTCACTGCAGTGAACTCGGCCGAGCTGACCGACCTCGGCGTGAAGCAGGCCGGTTTCGCCGCCGGACTGCTGACAGTAACCGGCAGCACCGCGCACGAAGTCGTAACGCAGCGCCTGGATGTCCCCGGCGTCGGCACCATCCCGATCAAGACGACCCTGCGCCTGAAGCAGGTGTCCGGGACCTGGCGGGTCGCCTGGACGCCAACCACCGTAGCGCGCGGTCTTGGGCCCAGCGACAAGTTGTCGCTGCAGCTGAACTGGCCGCCACGGGCGCAGATCCTCGGCGCGGGTGGCGCGCCGGTCACCACCCTGGTGCCGATGGTGACGGTCGGCGTCGAAGGCAAGCTGATCAAGAGCGACTCCGTCGTCCGGACCGCGCTACTGGCGGCCGGCGGCACCAAGCAGGCCGTGAGTACTGCGCTGACCGACGCGAAGAGCGAGCCCACCTGGTTCGAGCCGGTGGTCACCGTCAGCTGGGCCCGCTACCAGCAGCTGAGGCCAACCATCTACCCGATCCCAGGCACCGTTTTCCAGACCGTGCACATGCGGGCTCCGGTCGCAGCTGGCCTCGACTACGTCATCGGATCGGTTGGCCCTGTGACGGCTCAGCAGCTACAGCAGCTCGGCCCGCCCTACGACGCGCAGAGCGTGGTCGGCCAGACTGGGCTGGAGCGGGCTTACGAGCGGCAGCTCGCCGGGACACCGGGCGCTGTCGTATCGGTCGTCGGCGCGAACGGTACGTCAGGGCCAGCCGTGGCGAGAATTCCCGGCAAGCCCGGCAAACCGCTGCAGACCAGTATTGACCCGGCCGCGCAGCGGGATGTCGCGGCTGCGCTGGCTGGCGTGCACAAGCAGGCCGCGCTGGTCGCGGTGAACGCGACCACCGGCCAGGTGCTGGCCTCCGACAGCGTGCCGAACTCCAGCGGCTTTGACCTGGCTTTCGACGGCGCATTCCCGCCGGGCTCGTCCTTCAAAGTGATCACCTCGACGGCGCTGATCGAGCATGGGCTCAGTCCGTCGTCGCCGGCAAGCTGCCCGCGCCAGCTCACGGTCGACGGCGAGGTCTTCCATAACGCCGAGGGCGAGGGCCAGGTCAGCAACCTGCTGCACGCGTTTGCCGAGTCCTGCAACACAGCGTTCATCGGGCTCGCCACGCAGCATCTAACCGCGGCCGAGTTCCCGAAGACAGCGAAGTTCTACGGAATAGGAACGACGCCGGCGCTAGGCCTGCCCGCGTTCGGCGGGTCGGTCCCGAAGCCGTCGGACGAGGCCGGGCTGGCCGCGACCACGATTGGCCAAGCGGGCGTGCTGGTATCGCCACTGGATATGGCGATGGTCGCCGCTGCCGTCGACTCTGGTCACGTTCACGCGGCCAGGCTCGTCGCCGGAGCGCCTGACGACCACATTCCAACCCGGCCGCTACCGCGGAAGGTAGTGACCGACCTGCACCAAATGATGGCGCAGGTGGTCGCCACCGGGACCGCGTCGGGCAAGGGCTTGCCGCCGGGTACGTTCGCCAAAACCGGGACCGCCGAGTATGGCCACGGCAACCCGCTGCCGACTGATGCGTGGCTAGTCGGCTTCAACGGCAATGTTGCGTTCGCCATGGTCACAGTGGACGGCGGCGAGGGCGGCCCGACCGATGGCCCGGTCGTGGCGAAGTTCCTCGACCTGCTGCGTCAATCCGGCACCTGAGGCCGGCGGGCCTGCGCGCTGACGGGCCCCGGACCTCCTAATATGCCGAGTACCGGCGAGGCATGCCGGAGGTCACCTCAGGACGCGGGGGCACGGGATGACCGGATGATGCCTGATCGGGATGGTGCCGCGCTCGACGGCATCGTCGAGTACGGCACGACGGAAGAAGAGGCGCCGCCGGCTGGCGGCCGGGGCGGGCACAGTACCGCCAGGCAGGGCGCCAGGCACCGTGCTGCCAGGCACGGGCGGGCGAGGCACGGGCGATCAAGCCAGCCGCCGCGTCGTGGAGTGGGACGTCGCGGGCGTGGCGCGCACGAGGCAGGCCAGTTCGTGAAGCCGTGGGCGGCCGGTTCGCCGCGCCCGCATCGCGTACTTCACTACGGGAACGGGGTCGTCGCCCTGGCTGCCTCGGCTTGCCTGCTCGCGGTTCTCGGAGCCGGCCTCGGCACTGTGCCCGCGCTCGGGCCGGCCCTGGTGCCCGGACACGGCGTGTGGACCTCGGCCGCCGGCGGCAAGCTTCCGGTGCTGCAGACGCTGACGCTGCCCGGCCTGAGCGGGCCGGTACGGGTGTCGTTCAGCCGGCCGGGCGTGCCCGTCATCAGCGCGCAGTCTGATGCCGGCGCCTTCCTCGCGCTCGGTTACTTGCACGCCAGGTTCCGGCTGACTCAGCTGGACATCGAGCGCAGGCTCGCCGAAGGCAGGCTGGCGCAGCTCGACGGCCCGGCCGCGGTGGCCTCCGACTCTTTCGAGCTGCGTCTTGGCCTGCTGAGCACGGCCCGGGCCGAGTGGGCCAGCATGCCGAAGTCCGGCCCGGCCGCCCAAGCCCTGATCGCCTACTCCCGCGGGGTCAACGACTACCTAGCGCAAGTGCAGGCGAGTCAGCAGTGGCCGGCCCTGTTCTCGCTGGCGGGGGTCTACCCGGCGAACTGGACCCCGGTGGACAGCCTGGCGGTGCAGGGCGCGCTCACGCAGGAACTTGGCTTCAGCACCCGGCCGCTTGACGATGCGGTGCTTGTCCACTCGCTCGGACCGCAGGCCGCGGCGAACTGGTTCGCGGTCCAGCCGCCGAACTCGCAGCGCCCTTACGACCCTGGACCGTATCGCCAGCTCGGTCTGATGCCGCTGCCGGGGACGCAGTTGCCTAAGGCCCCGTTGCCGGCCAACGGCAGTACCCATGAGGGACCGCGTTCCGGTCTCCAAAATCAGCCGGCCAGCGCGACCGCGATTCCGGCCGGACTGGCGCAGGCCTCGGCGGCAATCCTCGCGGATGCCAGGGCGCTGCCGCCCGGCCAGGTGCCTGCCCTGCCTGCGGGCAACGCCTGGGCGGCCAACGGCCCGAAAGTGGCTGGCGGTGGCGCGATGCTGGCCGGCGATCCGCACCTGCCGCAGACGCTGCCGGCCGGCTGGTATCAGGTCGCGCTGAGCGCGCCCGGCCTGGCGGTGTCCGGGGTCAGCGTGCCCGGCCTGCCCGCGGTGCTGATCGGGCATAACGCGCACATTGCCTGGTCGCTTACCAGCGCGCAGAGCCAGTCGACGCTGTTCTATGCGGAGCAGACCAGCGCCGGGCGGCCGGGGGAGTACTTCTGGCGCGGCCAGTGGCGGCGGATGCGAGCGTTGCACTACACGATCGCCGTGCGCGGTGGCGCGAGCCAGCAGCTGACGGTGGACGAGACCGTGCACGGCCCGGTGCTGGCGCAGGCAGGCCGGACGGTCGCGGTCGACTGGATGGGCGCGCTCCGCTCGCCGGACCTGAGTGCGCTGCTCGCCATCGGCCAGGCGGGCAACTTCGGTCAGTTCAGGGCGGCGCTTGCGGGCTGGCGGTCGCCAGCGCTGACGTTCGTCTACGCCGACGACCGCGGTCACATCGGAGCGCTCTCGGCCGGCTTCATCCCGCAGGTCCGGCAGGGATCGCCGTGGCTGCCGATGCCGGGCACCGGAGCCGACGACGTGGCGGGCGTGATCCCGTTCGCCGCGCTGCCGCAGGTCTACGATCCGCCCTCGCACGTGCTCGCGGTGGCGGATCAGCGGCCGGTCGGGCCGTCATACCCCTATTACCTCGGTACGGCGAGCTCCTTCGACCCCGGTTACCGGGCCGAGGCCGAGTACGCCTACCTGGGTAAGCACTCGTCGATGAGGCCGTCCAACTTCGCGTCCCTGCAGACAGACCTCGGCGATCAGCTGGCGTCGGTGATCGTGCCGAGGCTGCTCGCGGCGCTGGGAGAGACGTCTCGGCAGGGCGCGTCGCGGCCGCGGGCGTCGGGCCCCCGATCGTCGGGTCGCCGAGCGTCGGGCCGCCGGGCGTCGGGGTACGGGACGCCGGGGAACGAGGCGTCAGGGAACGGGACGCCGCTGACCGCAGTCCAGCAGCAGGCCGCCCACATCCTGGCGTCGTGGGACCGGCAGATGACAGTGGATGCGGCGGGCGCGGCGATCTGGTGGACGTTCTGGTCTGACTACCTGGCGGCGGTGTTCGGGCCGTGGTGGACCGCCGCAAAGGTACCGGTGTCGGTTGATCGGACCGGCCTGTCCGTCGGGCCCGGGCAGGTCAGCCTGGATGAGGACCTGCAAGCCTGGACGGCGGGGTCGCCGGCGAACGCGGCGTTCAGCCCGCCCGGCGGTCAGTCGCGCACCGCCGCGACAGTGATGCGCGCGGCGTTCGCCGCCGCGGTCGCCGGCCTCGGCAACACGCTCGGCGGCGGGCCGGCCAGCTGGACCTGGGGGAAGCTGCACACGACGGCCTTCCCGTCACTAACTGGCGCGGCGGCGCTCGGCTACGGACCGCGGCCCGCGGGTGGCGACATCTGGACGATCGACGAAGCTGAGGGCGGGCTGAACTCGGAGGCCGGGCCTAACTGGCGAATGATCGCTGGCTGGTCAAGCATCGGCGTGCCGGTTGCCGAGGGCATCTACCCGGGCGGCCAGAGCGAGAACCCAGCCTCGCCGTGGTATTCCAACCTGGTCAGCGACTGGCTGGCAGGCGGCTACTTGCCGATGCCCGCCGTCACCGCGGCGTCTGCCGCCCGGACTACTTCCGCTACTGGAGCCACTTCTGCCCCTCCGGCCACCGCGGCTAGGCCGACCACCTCTGGTCCCACTGTCTGGGAGTTCCGACCATGACGGCGGAGTTCAAGCGCCTCGGCAAACGGGGATCGTACCGGCTCGGGCAACTTAAGGCGAAAGGCCTTCGCGAACTGGCCCAGCCGACGCTGTTCCGGCCACGGTTCAACCGGCCCGATCGCGGATTGCCCGTGTCGGCGTGGCTGTGCGGGCTGTTGCTCGGCACTGTCGCCATCGCCATCGGCGCTTATTCGGGGTCGTGGTGGATCCCGTTCGTGCTGGGCTTGCTCGCCGGTTTCGCCAACAAGGTGGGCGGCTGGCCGGTCCGGCTGGCACTGCCAGCAGTCGTCCTGATGGCCGCGATCGGCTGGGGCGTGCCGCTCGGCTGGGCGGCGCTCCATGGCCAGCCGTACGGAGCCGTGGCCAGGGAAGCGGCTGCCCTAGCCGGGCTGCCCGCTCACGCCTCCGTCGGACTGGGCGTGACCGTGCTGGTATCGATAGTCCAGGTCATCGTCGGGTATTGGCTCGGCCGCGCCCTGACACCGCGTCCGAGGCGGGACTAGGCCAGGGGCCGGGCCAGCGTCGCGCGCACCGCTGCCAGCCCGCCTCCGGGCCCATTATCAGGAAGACTTTGCGCCTCCTAGAGACGCGAACCTTACCGGATCATGGTCCGCCAACCGACCCGGAGACCGTTGCAGCGTTGGCTACGCCTGCGGCCGGAACTGCTGGGCCACACTGGCCACTGGGCAATTGGCAGAACACGGGCGCGCGGAGGTGTATCCGCGCCCTGCCAGCACCAATGCAACCTCGGCCGCTACCGTGCACGGCGTGCTGGTTACATTGAGCCAGCCGTACCGGAGCGTGATGATGCCGTCCGCCGCAGCGGCATTGTCTCGCCGGATGTCCTTCCAGCGTGTGTCGCCGGGATGAGCTAGCTGTCCGTCCAGTTCGATCGCGACCCCGTACGCGTCGTACAGCCGGTCGCGATACTCGCTTCGGTCGTCGCGCCTGACATGCGCCTGGCGAGATCCAGCCGGTAAGCCGTGCGGCCGCTCGACGTCGCGGTCGTAGCGCCGTTCCAGGATCGAGTGCAGGCCGGCCGCGTCCTCGGTAAGCAACTCGGCAAGCTCACGACGCCAGCGAAGCCTGGTTCGCTGATCCATGGCGGCGCGCAGCCTAGATTGCGTGGTCAGCTGCCGACCCAGGCCTGCCGTTAGCCAGGCGACGGCGTTGTCGATCGTCTTAGCCTGACTGGCGAGGTCAAGGATGGTCTCTTCGATCCGTGTTTGCGGGGGCAGTAATGCCGGATGCAGCGCCTGACTGACCCGCGCGGAGTAGTGCACGACGACTCCGGTCATCTTTGCGACGCGCCTCTCGACCGGCACAGTGAGATGAATAAGCGAACTCGGCGAGTCGGTCAGCCGGCCGCAGCTCGGCCGCTGTGCGGTAACTCAGCATCGCGCCGGGTCCGGCGCTCAGTTGGGCAGCCCAGAGCACGGCCTGCCGGCCTGGTTCACCTGAGAACGTGGCATAGACGCCTCGATGGATTCGCTGCCAGCGACCCGACTTCACCTTGGAGTTGATCATGTCCTTGGTGAGCCTTGCCTGGAGGAGCTGCGCACT
Source organism: uncultured Actinomycetota bacterium (assembly GCA_963804435.1). GTDB lineage: Bacteria > Actinomycetota > Actinomycetes > Streptosporangiales > Streptosporangiaceae > JAJYUU01. The sequence goes on from CAWDQI010000001.1 coordinate 509,375, forward strand.
CGTGACGACACCGTTCTGAAGGTAGATCATGTCGCGGAGATCGCGGGGTAATGGCGCTGCCATGGACCGTAGCCTGCCGACCGGCACTGACAAATCGGACCCGCACAGTTATCACGTAGAGTTTGCGCCTCTTAAAGACGCGAACTCTACGGGATCATGCTCGACCGGCCGGCCCGGCCGCGATCCTGCCCTGGGCGGGACCGATTATGGGGGAGTGACCCACCCAGAGCTGATCCGTCGCGCCGAGAATGCCGGGATTGCCACTAGTTATGAGAACTGGCGGCACGAGTGCGTCGAAGTTCCGGCTGAGACCCTGGCCGCCATCCTGGCTGTGCTCGAGGAGCCCGGCGCTTCGACTAGAGCGGCCAGGGCGGCGCAGTCTCGCGAGGCGACAGCAACCGAGAGTGGCGGGGCTAGTGGGCCCGGCGAGCCTGCAGTGGCGGTGTCCGACGATGCGGCCTGGTCGCGCAGCCCACCTGGGTCGCGCGTAGCGGGCGCGGCTGCGGAAGCAGGCCGGCCGGTGGTACCGCAGACGCGCCAGTGGGGCTTCACCGTGCAGCTCTATTCTGTGCGTTCCGCGGAATCCTGGGGCCACGGAGACCTGCACGATCTCGCTGCGCTGGCGAAGTGGAGCGCCGCCGAGCTCGGGGTCGGCTTCGTCCTGGTTAACCCGCTGCATGCCGCCGAACCGGTGCCGCCGCTGAGCAACTCCCCGTACCTGCCGATGACCAGGCTGTTCACCAGCCCGCTGTACCTGCGGCCGGAGGACATCCCGGAGTACGCGGACCTAGCCGACGCGGACAAGCGCGCCATACAGGAAGCGGCGGCCCCGCTCCGCGCCGCTAATCAGACCGACGCCCTGATCGACCGGGATGCCGTATGGCGTGCGAAGCGCGCGGCGCTCGAGCTGATCAGGCAGGTGCCGCTGACAGCGCGACGGCAGGCAGGCTACGACGCCTTCCGGGCCGAACGCGGCCGCGACCTCGAGCACTGGTCCGCCTGGTGCGCCCTCGCTGAGCGGCACGGCCCGGACTGGCGCACCTGGCCGCCCGACCTGGCCAGCCGGCCCCAAGGCGAGGAAGCAGTGCGAGACGACGCAGGCCTGCAGCAGGCCGCCGACTTCCACGCCTGGCTCCAGTGGCACGCCGACGAGCAGCTCAAGGCAGCCGAGCAAGCGGCCAAGTCGGCGGGCATGGCGCACGGGATCATCCATGACCTGGCTGTTGGCGTCCACCCTGGCGGTGCCGACGCGTGGGCGCACCCCGAGCTGCTTGTGCCTGGTTTCAGCGTCGGCGCGCCGCCGGACAGTTTCAACCAGCTCGGCCAGGACTGGAGCCAGCCGCCCTGGCACCCCCGACGCCTCGCTGAGGCTGGATACCAGCCGCTGGCTGAGCTGTTCGCGGCGACGCTCCGGCATGGCGGGGGTCTGCGCGTCGATCACGTCATGGGGCTGATGCGGCTGTGGTGGATACCGGCCGGCCAGCGCCCTGACCGAGGCGCCTATGTGCGCTACGACCACCAGGCTTCCGTCGCCGCGCTCGCTGGTCAAGCGTCACGGGCGCAGGCGCTGGCCATTGGCGAGGATCTGGGCACGGTCGACTCGTGGATCAGTGATTACCTGGCTGAGCACGGCATTCTCGGCACGATGATGCTCTGGTTCGCCTACGACGCGGACGGCAGCCCGCTATCGCCCGACCGCTGGCGCCGCGGCTGCATGGCCACGGTTGGGACGCATGATGTCCCGCCCGTGTCGGGGTTCGTCACGGGCGACCAGGTGACCGTCCGGTCCAGGCTGGGCCTTCTGAAAACTTCTGAAGAACGGGAACGGGGTGAGGCACGGGCAACTCTCGATCGCTGGCAGGCGGTCCTTGAGGCGCAGGGTTTGCTTCCGCCCGGGCTGGAAGCAGGCGCCGCCGAATTCACCGTTGCTATGTACGCTTTCCTGCGAAAGACGCCGGCCCTGCTGCTCGGGGTGTCACTCGCCGATGCTGTCGGCGACGTAAGGACGCAGAACGTTCCGGGCACCACAGACGAGTATCCGAACTGGCGGATACCCCTATGTGACAGCGAGCAGCGCCCGGTGCTGATCGAGGATCTGCCCCACTGCGCGCTGCTGCAGGATGTCTGCCGGGCGGTAAGCGGGGAGCCGGTCAGCCGCGTCGGCTAGCGGGACGGCCTGCTCGGCCCGGTTGCCTTAGCCTGCGCTGGCGTCGCGCTGCCGGCAGCGCAAGGCCCGCGCCACGTCATCCCGCTGCTCAGTGAGCAGTCGGCGCAGCGCCGGGGCTGGGTGGGTGCGCGCGATGTAGTCGTCGGTGGCGTCGATCGCTTGCTGGGTCACGGCGCTGTGCGGGTAGGCGACCTGAGCGAAGTACTGGGCCATGTCCGAGGCGCCGTCGAGCCATTGCCCGGCCAGTGCCTCGTAGTAGCGGTCGGCGTACGGCGCCAGCAGTTCATCCTGATCGATGTCGGCGAATCCGCGGAGCACGGCGCGGAACGTGGCGTTCGGCAGCTCCCCGCTGATCACCTTGGCCCAGGCAACGGCTTTCGCCTCAGCAGTCGGCATCGCGGCCAGGCAGCTCTCGGCATGGCGCTCGCCCGCGTCCGTGTGATCCCGGGCCAGCTCGCCCTCAACCTGATCCGGCCCGGCGACGCCCCGGCTGACCAGCCGGTGCAGGAGCCGCCAGCGCAACTCGGTATCGATGGCCAAGCCGTCAATTGTCGCAACGCCGGCGAGCAGGCCCGCCAGCAGGTCAAGGCTCTCGGAAGAGGTCGCGACGCCGGCCAGCGCCTGCGCATAGGCCAGCTGGTGATCGGAGCCCGGCTCGGCGGCCAGCAGCCAGCCGCGCAGCGTCTGGTCTAGGTCGGCCACCGCCGTGCCCCGCCAGTTCGGGTCGGCGAATCGACGGACGGCCACGCCGGCCATGCTCAGCACCCGTTCCAGTACTGGCATCTGCTGCAGCGACGGCACGCCCGCCTTTACCAGGGAAACGAAGTCCTGGGTCCGCATCTCCGCGTCCCTGGTCATGTCCCAGGCAGCCGCCCAGCACAAGGCCGCAGCGAGCGGGTCTTGGATCTGGCTGATCGCCGACACCACCGTCTGCAGGGAGTGCTCGTCCAGCCGCAGCTTGGCGTAACTGAGGTCATCGTCGTTCAGCAGCACCAGGTCGGGCTGGCGGTCCCCGACCAGTTCCGGTACTTCGGTCGCGCCACCGGCGACGTCCAGCTCAACCCGGCGCCGCCTGGTGATGCCAGCCTCGGTCCGGTCATACAGGCCAATTGCGATCCGATGCGGCCGGAGCTCCGGGTGATCGGCCGGGGCGTCCTGATGCACCTGGAACGCGGTGAACCGGCCATCGCCGTCGGTTTCGAAGTAGGGCCGCAGCGTGTTCACCCCGGCAGTCTCGAGCCAGGACTTCGACCAGCTGGTCAGGTCGCGGCCGGAGGCCTGCTCGAGTGAGCTGAGCAGATCGGCCAGAGTGGCGTTGCCCCAGGCGTGCTTGCCGAAATAGTCGCGAACGCCCGCCAGGAAGTTGCCCCGGCCGACATAGGCGACGAGCTGCTTCAGTACCGCGGCCCCCTTGGCGTAGGTGATGCCATCGAAGTTGACCTCGACGGCTTCGATGTCGGGGATGTCGGCCGCGATGGGATGGGTCGACGGCAGCTGATCCTGGCGGTACGCCCACGCCTTGAATACCTGGGCGAAGCTGGTCCAGCCGTTGGTCCACCGGGTCGCCTCCGTGCTGGAGACCATCTCGCACCAGGTCGCGAACGACTCATTCAGCCACAAGTCATCCCACCATCGCATGGTGACCAGGTCGCCAAACCACATGTGCGCCATTTCGTGCAGGATCGTCTGGGCCCTGTTCTCCCGGTCAGAGTCGGTGACCCGGGAACGGAAGATGTAATCCTCCAGGAAGGTAACGCAGCCGGCATTCTCCATCGCGCCTGCCTTGTACTCGGGCACGAAGAGCTGGTCGTACTTTCCGAACGGATATCGGACGCCGAAGGCAGCGTGGAAGTAGTCGAATCCCTGCCTGGTGATCTCGAAGATCTCATCCGGATCGAGGTACCGGGCCAGCGACTGGCGGCAGTAGACGCCCAGCGGGATGCCGTCGTGGGAAGCCGTTACCTCGTAGTAGGGACCTGCCGCGATCGCGGTGATGTACGTGGACATGACGGGGGAGGCGGGGAAATGCCACCGGGTCGCGCCGGGCGCGACAGGCTCCGCGACAACATCCGGGGCCATGTTCGAAATGATCTTCCAGTCGTCCTGACCGGTCACGGTGAACTCGAAGCTGGCCTTGAGGTCAGGCTGGTCAAAGCAGGCGTAGACGCGGTGCGCGTCGAACGTCTCGAAGTCGGTGTACATGTAGATGTCCTTGTCCGCCGGGTCGGCGAACCGGTGCAGGCCCTCGCCGGTGCGGGAATAGGCGCACCGCGCGACCACCCGCAGCTCGTTGTGCTCGGCCAGGCCGGGCAGGCTGATCCGGTCGCCGTCGAACGCGTCCGGGCCGAGCTGCCTGCCATTCAGGGTGATCTCCGCCACTGACGGCGCGGTCAGCTCGATAAACGTGGTCGCGCCAGGCTCGATGCAGCCGAACCTGGCGGTGGTGACCGATCCGAAGCTCGTATCTGACCCGGTGAGGTCCAGCTCGACGTGGTACGACTCGACGCTGATCAGCCGCGCCCGGTCCCGCGCCTCGTCGCGCGTGAGGTTGCTCGCCACTGGACAGATCCTTCCGCCTGGGACTTCATGGCATGCCTCCAGCGCAGGCCCGGAATGCGCGACGCGATCTGCCGGTTGGCCAAAGCGTCCGTCGATGCGCCTGAGGAGTTATGCATGGCTGAGCAGGAGCCTACCCAAGTCGATTTCTGGTTCGACCCGCTATGTCCGTGGGCCTGGATCACCAGCCGCTGGATCCTGGAGGTCGAGAAGGTCCGTCCGGTCGCGGCACGCTGGCATGTCATGAGCCTGGCTGTGCTGAACGAGAAGAAGGACGACATCTCAGATCGGTACAAGGAGCTGATGAAGCAGGCCTGGGGCCCGGTGCGGGTATGCGTCGCCGCGGAGCAGAAGTTCGGCTCCGACGTGGTGCTGCCGCTCTACACCGCGATCGGCACCCGGTTCCACAACGAGAAGCAGGACCGCAACCGGGCCACCATCGAGGCCGCACTCGGCGAGGTGGGCCTGCCGACCGAACTCGCTGATGCGATGGACTCGACCGAGTACGACGACGTCGTGCGCGCCTCCCACGCTGACGGCATCGAGCGGGTCGGCTACGAGGTCGGCACGCCGGTCATCTCCGTCAACGGGACGTCGATCTTCGGGCCAGTCGTCACGCCGATACCGCGTGGCGAGGCCGCGGCGCGGCTGTGGGACGGCGTGCTACTGGTCACCGGCACCGACGGGTTCTTCGAGCTGAAGCGCAGCCGGACCAGGGACCCGATCTTCGACTAGGCCAGCGGATCGAGCCTGCCAGCGAGCCTGGACTGGGATAGCAGGCCGGGTCGCGGACGAGGCCAAGGCAGTGCGTCTGGCGGCAACAGCGGCCGCCGGACCGGTCGCCGCGGTATCGGTGGACAGGCTTGTGCCGGCGGTGGCAGTGGTCGCCAGGGCCGTGCCGGCGTTCCCAACATCGAACCTGGGCGGCGTCAGAGTCGGCCCTGGGCGGTGACCAGCAGCCTTGCGCGCGGCGACCGCGACCGCGATCGCCAGCTGTCTTTGTCGATGTCACGCCGGTGCGGATTCGGATTGCTTTTGCGCGCCCCGTCTGCTCGTGGTGTCCATCGCCAGGCGGCCGCCGTGACGCGTGAGGTCCATGCCAGACTTGCTCGTGTGCGCGTTTACCTGGGATCTGATCACGCTGGCTTCGAGCTGAAGGCCAAGCTGGTGGAGTGGCTTGCGCAGGCAGGACACGAGCCGGTGGACTGCGGACCATCGAGTTATGACGGGGATGACGACTACCCGCCCTATGTGATGCGGGCGGCCAGCGCTGCCATCGGCGATCCAGGCAGCCTGGGCATCGTGATCGGCGGATCCGGTAACGGCGAGCAGATCGCCGCCAACAAGATCCGCGGAGTGCGGGCCGCGGTTGCGTGGAGCGAGGAGACGGCCAGCCTCGCTCGCCTCCACAACAACGCCAACGTGCTCAGCCTGGGTGCCCGGATGTACCCGATTCCCGATGCCGTCGGGTTTGCGAAGGTATTCGTTGAGACGGCGTTCTCCGGCGAGTCTAGGCACGTGCGACGACTCGACATGATCGCCGCCTACGAGCAATCCGGAGAATTGCCTCCGCTGTCGTAAGCCAAGGCGGGGGGTCCGGCGCCGTTGTCAGGCCGGCTCTCCGCGGCGTAACCTGGCGCGCCTTCGCGGCCGAGACCGTCCCCTCGCCGACCGCTGCCGATTCTGCGCGTGCGGCCCGTCTGCGTTTGGCGCGTCGCCGCGCTTCCCGTCTGCGGCTGGCAGGTCGCCGCGCTGCTTGTCTGCGGTTGGCGCGTCGCCGCGCGGCCCGTCCGTCTGCTCCGGCAGTTCCGACCGCCCGCGCAGGGGGCCGAGCGCCGGGCCCGTGCCTGGGCGAGTCGGCACCGCGGACCTGACGACGGGGTCCGGGGCGGCCGGTACGGCTCCGGCTGCCGGGCCGGCCGCACTCGCATACGTGCCAGCACCACCGGCGCGCGCTGGCAGAACGCCAGCAGGACTAGCGGGTGGCTCGTCGGCGACCGACGGCCTGGATACATCCCTGGCCCTCATGGCCGCGTCTACCGTGATCTTCATTCCTGTCATTGACCGCCCCAGCCGCTGCGAGCCTGCTCTCGGACATCAGTCTGCGACCTGAGCGGCCGGTTACGCCAGCCACGTGGTCTCGCAGGTATAGGGATGCTCAGAAGATCGTGCAGTTCCACGGTGCAGGCTCCCAGGACATTGCGGCCGCCAGCCTTGCCAGCGAGCCCGCTGTCAGCTCCCGCACGTGGCCAGCCGCGGCCAGCTGGCCGAGTTTCCCGCCGCCGAGATAGGCAGCCGCCAGTGCTCCTGCGGACAGGCTGATATCGGCGGAATCGGTCACGCGCTGGCACGATGGCTCGGCCGGGCCGCCGGCCGGCTGGAGTCCCGCCGCGGTCAGTCGCCAGCGGCCCTGATTTGCCGGGAAGTAGGCGTCATCGACGTCCAGTACGATGTCGATGCTGGCCGCGTACTGCCGCCCGCAGAGTGCCGCGGGAAGATCGATCAGCCGGACCCACAGGCCGTCGCTGAGACCGGGCCGGGCACGCCGCGGGTCGGCAAGCATGGCAAGCAGCGGCTCGTCGACCGGCCGGAGCGGCGCGATTACCTCGCCGACCAAGTCGCGGCTCAGCAGGTCCGTCCATAGCCGCGCGGTGGCGTGCGGCTCGAGGCTCATGAGCTCCCGGATCCTGAGCGTGCCGGCCGCGATGCCGTCTGGTTCCCAGAAGGGCTTCGTCCGGTACAGGGCGTATCCGCGCGGGCCTGACTTGTCCTCCGCGAGCACGCAGCGCAGTGGCGACATGCCGTCCCGCTGGAACTCCGGGTCACCCAGCAGGTAATCCCACCATCGGCCGTCCCTGGCCACCATGCCAGGTCGGGTGGAGAGCACGGCGTCGTAAACAGCCGCCAGCTCCGACTGAACCTTGATCGGTCTGGCGGGCCTCAGTCTGAGCTGGCCCTCGTCGGCTGCCACCGCCCCGATCGCGAGCTTGCCCTCGCCTCGGCCGATGCGCAGCCGCAGATGCGAGGTGGCAAGTCCGAACCCGAACCGTCCGTAGATTCCCGACTCGGACGCGAACAAGATCGCCAGCGGCTCGTGACGGGCGGCGGCATCGGCGAGTAGGTAGTGCATCATCGATGACAAAATTCCGCGGCGACGGTAGGCCGGCAGCACGCTGACCATCGTGATGCCACTCGCTGCAGCGGTCGCCCCCGGTACTGTCAACGTGAAGGTGTACGCGCTCGCCGTGCCGACGACCTCGTCGCCATCGAATGCGGCAATGGTCCGGTCAAATTCGGTGACTTGGCGCTCGTACTCCACCGCCTCCGGCGCCCAGGCCCTGAGGAATGCCTGGCTGGGCACGTCAGCGAGCGCCGTGAACTCTTCGGCCGCGATGGTCCGGATCGGGTAGCTCTGGGTCATGATGGCATTCCTACCCTGCGCCCAGCCGGTCGGGCAGCTTATTTTCGGCTGGCCGTACCTGCGGGGTGCCTCAGGCTCGGCACGCCTTAATGCCGCGGGTTACTTGTCGCCAATGACCCGCAATACCAGAACAACCACGACGATGAGCACGACTAGGAGCAGCCCGCCGCCGATGACCATAGGGGTCCCCTCCACTATGGAACTGACGTTAACAGGTCTGTCTTGGGCGCCGGGTGCTCTCACTCGCTCCACACGTCCGCTCTGCGACGGCGGGCAGCACGGGTGCGTCTGAAAGCGCTGCCTCTAAGCGCAGTTCACAGGCGATCGCACTGACGCTCGCCTGGCATGTACCGGTACAGTGCCGCAAGATGGTTCTTAAGGCCTGCCGGCGCATCGGGGCCGCGGCCGTGGCGGCTGCGGGACGCCAGCGCGCAAGGATCCGCCGTCAGTTCATCACCCGGAACAGGCGGATGGCATTCGGGCTTGCCCTGGTGGTAGTGGCCGTCGGGGTGGGCGCGGTGCGGACACCAGGCGAATGGCTGACGCCCGGCGTGATGATCCTGCCGATCCTGGCCGGCGGCATGCTGCTATGGCCGCGGGCGCTGAGGATCCTGTTCGCCATTGTCGCAGTAATGCTCGCCTACGACTGGGCGGACGACCGGGCCGGCCTGGGCATTGCCGCGACCATCGTGGTTACCGCGCTGTTCGCGGACGCAGTCTCCCGGAGCAGGGAAAAGCTTGGCGTGCGGGGACTGCGCGGTGACCAGATGCTGATCGAATTGCGGGACCGGATCAGGGCCCAGGGGAAGATGCCGGACTTGCCTGACGCCTGGCATTCGGTATCGGTACTCAGGCCCGCCGGAGGATCATCCTTCGGCGGTGATTTCCTCGTGTCGGCGTGCGATGGCAAGGTGCTTGAGGTCGCGCTTGTCGACGTTTCGGGGAAGGGCATCGACGCGGGGACCAGGGCGCTGCTGCTATCTGGCGCGTTCGGCGGCTTGCTCGCGTCGGTGCCGAACGCGGAGTTCCTGCCAGCCTGCAATGCCTACCTGCGCCGCGGCGGCCCGGCCGAGGGCTTCGTGACAGCCGTCCATCTGTCACTCGACCTTGTCACCGGTGATTATGTGATCTGGTCCGCTGGGCACCCGCCTGCCGCGCATTTTGAAGCGGGGAACGGGCGCTGGCGTCTCACCGGCGCCCGCGGGATCGTGCTCGGTGTCGTTGCGGACTTGCGCGGCCAGCCCGAGCGCGGCACGCTGCGCCCCGGCGATGCGCTGATGCTCTACACCGACGGGCTGGTCGAGGTGCCGGGACGCGACATCGACGCGGGCATCGACAGGCTGCTCGGCGAGGCAGATCGGCTCGTCACGGGCGGCTTCGAGGCGGGCGCTCCCAAGCTTGTGCAGACCATGCAGGGGGCCGGGCGCAGGTCGGACGATTGCGCCCTCGCGCTGATCTGGCGGGCGTGACCGCTAATACTGGCCCACGACCTCGCTCTGGCTGATCAGCCTGATGGCGTATTCGACGAGGGTCACTAGCACGTCCCGACAGGAGATGCGCTGCCGGGCATCGCAGAGCACCACCGGGACGCCCGAGTCGAGGTCGAGTGCGGCGCGAACTGAGTCGGGCCGAAAGCGCTTCGCGCCCTCAAAACAGTTGACCGCTACCACGAACGGCAAGCCCCTGCGCTCGAAGTAGTCGACCGAGGGAAAGCTGTCGGCCAGCCGCCGGGTATCAGCCATGACCACGGCGCCCAGCGCGCCCAGCGCCAGTTCGTCCCACATGAACCAGAATCGATGCTGCCCGGGCGTGCCGAACAGATAGACGACGAGATCGTCGCGGACCGTGATGCGGCCAAAGTCCATGGCAACGGTCGTGGTCGTCTTCTGCTCGACGCCGTCGATCGCATCGACCAGGACACTCGGTTCGCTGAGCGCTTCCTCGGTCCGTAGCGGCTTGATCTCGCTGACCGAGCTCACCAGGGTCGTCTTGCCGGCACCGAAGCCACCGGCAATGAGGATCTTGATGGCGATCGGCGTTACGGGGCCTGCGGCCTCGTCAGAGCCGACGGAGCGCATCAGCGACATCCTTGAGGAGTTGTGGATCGGTCAGCCGAGTCCGCCCTGGGGGACGGATGGTAATCAGGCCGCGTTCGCGCATATCGGACAGCAGGATCCGGACAACACCGAGCGCAAGGTCGAGATCGGATGCCAGATCGGCGACCGGCGTTGGCTGGCGGCAGAGCCGCATGACTTCGACGGCCTCCGGTTCGAGCAGCATCATGTCGACTGACTCGGTGTTTGCCGTTGTGACGAGCGCGAGCAGGTCGAATGTCTCGCCGGTGGGCCTGGTACGCCCACCGGTCAGCGCGTACGGGCGGACGACCGGACCCGCATCGCGATCGAGCCACCGGTCGTCGCGCACTGCGGCTCACACCGCCTCGGCGGTGTCAGCTGGCGGCCGCTTTGCGACCGCCATGTGTTCGCCGACCCTCCTGACGAGCACGGCCATCTCATAGGCAATGTGCCCGGCCGCATCTGCGTCAGCGGCAGCAAGAACGGCGAGACAGCTGCCCTCGCCAGCGGCGGTGACGAACAGGAAGGCAGATTCCATCTCCACGATCGTCTGCCGCGGCTGGCCTCCGCCGAAATGCTGTCCGACGCCCCTGGCCAGGCTCTGGAAGCCGGCCGCGACGGCGGACAGATGCTCGGAGTCATCGCGACTCAGGCCCGATGACGCCCCGATCGCCAGCCCGTCCCGTGACAAGATGACGGCCTTGTCGATCTGGGCGACCCGAGTTACCAGGTCATCGAGAAGCCAGTCCAGCGCCCCGGTACGACTCATGTCCCCTCCCCTTTAATAAACTTTGCGCTAGTCGGCACCGGTCTAATCGGTACGTGCCTCGTCGCCGTCGGAGCTCTGATCTGGGTCGGCAGGTCCGGCGGCAACATCGGAGTCGCCAGCAGACGGCACCGATGGCTTCATTACCGCTGACTCCATTGCCGCCGCCTCCGACCGCCCGAGTTGCCAGCCGCGCTGGAGGGCGCTGACGGTGTTGCGAGCTTCCTCTGGCGAGACGGCTGGATCGGTCAGACGGTTAGCCGCCGCGAAGACGTCAATGCCCCGGGGCGGAGCTGTTGCCGCCCGCTCGGGCCCGGCGGTATCGGTACTCTCGGGGTTAGTGCCTGACGGACCGGTCCCTGGCGTGCTGGCCGCGGACGGGCCGGCGCCTGACTGGCTGCTGACGGCCCTCAAGCCGGCTGGGCCGAAACCGGCCGGCCTCGCAGCGTCGGAGTTGCGCAGCTGCGGCGCCAGGCTGGCCTGGCGAACCCGGACTGGCAGTCCGACGTCGGTCACCTCGGCGGTGGTAGCGCGGGCATCGCCGTCGCTCAACGGTGAGCCCAGCACTGTTCGCTCGGGTACCCCGCCGTCGCTCGGCTCGGGGGTTCCGAAGTTGCTCGGCTCGGGCGTGCCGAAGTTGCTCGGCTCGGGCGTGCCGAAGTCGCCCGGCTCGGGCGTCCCGAAGTCGCTCGGCTGGCGCGTCCCGAAGCCGCTCCGCTCCGGAGTCTCGAAGCCGCTCGGGCTGCGCGCTCCGTTGGCAATCGGGCCCGGCCGACTCGGACTGGCGGCATCGAAGGCGCTCGGCTCGGGCATCTCGAACGCGCTTGGCTCGAAGGCTCTGTTGGCGCTGCGGACCGGCAGGCCGGAGCTGGCCGACCCGAATGCGCTCGGTTCCGCGCTGCCGGCAGCGGCTGGCTCGACTAGCTTGGCCGCCGGCTCGCTGCCGATGGCCAGGCTGGTTCTGGCATAATCCAGGTCGGCGTCTGCGGTGGGGCGCCCGACGTCGTTGCGGCCGGTCGCTGCTCCCAGCTCGTGCCGTCCGGCCAGTCGGCCCGACTGTGTGGTCGCAGGCTGGGCGGCTGGCAGCGCCGGGTCGCGCTCGTAAGAGTCCGCCTCAACGACCAGCGCGGTAGGAATGAGCACGATCGCGGTCGTGCCGCCGTAAACCGACTGCCGCAGGGTGACCTTGATGTCATGGCGCTGCGCGAGCTGGCTGGCGATGAACAAACCGAGCCGGTCGCTCCCCGACAAGTCGAACTGCGGCGGGTCGGCCAGGCTGGCATTGATTTCTGTAAGCCGCTGCGGCGAGATGCCCAGCCCTCGGTCTTCGATCTCGACCGCGAACCCTCGTCCGACGACGTCTCCATGGATGCGCACAGGGGTGTTGGGCGGCGAGAAGACCGTGGCATTCTCGGCGAGTTCGGCGATCAGGTGGATGACGTCGGCCACTGCGTGACCAGCGACGGCCGCGTCGGTCCGGGATAGCACGCGAATCCTGGTGTAGTCCTCGACCTCGGCGACGGCGGCCCGCAGCACGTCGACGAGCGGCACAGGCTGGCGCCAGCCTCTTGCCGGCGTCTCGCCGGACAAGATGATCAGACCTTCGGCATGACGGCGCATGCGAGTCGTGAGGTGGTCGATCCGGAACAAATCTTCCAGTTCATCGGGCTCGGTAGCGCGCCGCTCCATTCCGTCAAGCAGCGTCAGCTGCCTGTGCAGCAGCGACTGGCTGCGGCCGGCCAAGTTCCGGAACACGTCACTGATTCCCCGACGCAGCCGCGCTTCGTCGACCGCGGTTTGTACAGCCGTCTGCTGCACGATGCCGAAGGCGTGCTGGACCTGCTCGATTTCGTTGTCTGTTGGGACGTCGCCAGGCTCGTATTGACTGACATCCACCGGCTGGCCGGCGCGTAGCTGGCTGATGACGTTCGGCAGCTTGTCACGCGCCAGAGTGAGCGCGGACTGGCGCAGATCGCGCAGCTGGCGCAAAAGGCCGCGGCCGAGGACCAGTGACAGGACGATGGACACGATGATGCCGACCAAGCCAAGCCCGGCGGTCAGCAGTAGCGCCTGGAGGACAATGTTGGCCTGGTCCTGCGCCTGCGCATGGAGCGTTACCGCCGCCGCCGACAGCGCCGTTCCGAGTTGCTTCGTGTAGCTGATGAAAGTCGTCGGCGCCGCGGCCAGGCTCGGGGGAACGCCAGCGCGCCATGGAGTGCTGATGATCCTGCGTTCCAGAGCGGTCGGCGAGTTGCTGACCGCCATGCTGGGGTTGGCCATGAAAATCGACTTGTAGGGCGACTGCAACTCGGGCAGCGCGAGGCCGAGCAGCGACTGCCGCAGGCTGGCCAGCCCAGCGAAAGCCGTCCGGTCAGCGAAAGGGAACTTGCGCTGCGCGATGTCGGCCGCGAGCAGGTCACTCTCGGCCTGCGCGGCCTGCCCCGCCTGGTCGAGGCGGCTGATGTTGAGCGCCTGCGTCACCCAGGGAACGCTGGTCGCCTGGCCGATCGCCGCGTCCAGCACGGGGTAGCCAGCATTGATAATCGAGTCGTAGACGTCCAGCGCGGCTGGCAGGCCGAAGGCGGTGTTAGTGACGTCACCGCGGATGTAGCTGAGCCTCCGGGTGTCGGCGATCAGGGTGTTAATGGCCTGCTTCTCACCGGGCGAGGCGTTAGCTGTCACCGTGCTGGATTGCAGGGCAAGCGTCAGCGCGTTGAGCGTCTGCTGAGTCTTCGATTCCTGCGCACCAAACTTCGACTGCGCTGTCGTGTTGCTCGGGTTGGCGATGAGCTGCAAGGCCAGTTGCCGTTCGGTGGCAAGCTGCAGCTGGAAAGCGCCGACCGGGTTAGTTACCTCCGCCCGGACGGTGTTGGCGCGCGACTGGATCAAGAAGTCACTGAGAGTGATGGCGACGACGAGCCCGTACAACGTGAGCAAGCACAACACGGGGACAACAATCAGGATACCGACCCTCAGTCGGATGGACCGATGACGCAAACCCATGGCTGAGGCCTCAGTGTGTGAAGTAGTCGCCGTCTTGCCTGTTGGTCCTGAATCCGCAGGCGATATCGGAGCGTAACATCCCATTGACCGAGAGACCGGTGAAACCGGAATAGCATTTCGAATTCTCCTAACGACCCGCAACGCTGCGTAGCCGACACCGCCGAGCGGCGCGTTCCTGGCCGGCGGCACCGTTTGCCAGCAATTGCTTACCGCTCGTAATCGATCTGCGTCCGCTGCGAATGGCAGCCGGAATGGTCGGGGCGGCGGCTATCGAGCGCGCGCCGCATCGGGCCGGCGGACCAGTTAGTTTGCATCGGCGAGCCGGCCCGGTCAGGTTCGCTAGAATCCGTGTGCCTGTGGCAGCAGAATCACGGCGCGGGGGCGCCGATCGGCCGTGACAACACGACCCGACGCGACATCGGGGAACGACGGGGGATCGGGCATGATTCAGACTGGGGCTGGCGAGCGCGTCGTCGTGATAGGCGGCGGGCTCGCAGGGATCAGCGCGGCGGTGGAACTGGGCGAGGCCGGACTGCCCGTTACGTTGCTCGAGGCGCGCCCGTGGCTTGGCGGTGCCACGTGCTCGTTTACACGGCGCGGCTTGACCATCGACAACGGCCAGCACGCATTCCTGCGCTGCTTCACCGCCTACCGCGACTTGCTGGCAAAGCTAGCCAGCTCCGGGTCTGCCGCCATCCAAGACCGGTTAGACGTGACGGTGGTCGCGCCCGGCGCGCACGCGCGGATCCGCCGGTCGTCGCTGCCCGCCCCGTTACACCTGGCCAGACCGCTGGCCAGATACCGGCTGCTGTCGGTGCCCGAGCGCGCGAGAGTAGCGGCAGCTGGAGTGATGCTGCAGTTCAGCGACCTGCCGGGCAGCCGGGCGGACGAGGAGAGCCTGGGCGACTGGATGTCGGCACACGGCCAGCGCGAGCACGCCCGGAGATTGTTCTGGGACGTAATGGCGGTGCCGTTGCTGAATATCGCCAGCGGGGATGCGGACCTCGGGCTAGCCGTGAGCGCCATCAGGAAGACGTTGCTAACCCAGCGGGATAGTGCCGATATCGGCGTTCCGTCCGCTCCACTCAGCAGGGTGCACGGAGGTCCCGCCGCTGACTTGCTGGCGCGCCTCGGCGCGGAAGTGCTGGTGGGCGTCAGGGCGGCGGCCGTGCAAGCCATCCCAGGCGGCCGGTATCAAGTCCAGCTGGCGAGCGCTGGGCCCGACGCGCCGAACGGTGGTCATGGCACGCCGGACGTGATCGACGCGGCCGCAGTCGTGCTCGCAGTCCCGCCGTGGGAGGCCGCGGTCCTCGCAACCGCCGGTATGGCAGAAGCAACTGGTCACTGGGCACAGTTGCTGCCATCTCCGGTGGTCAGCATCCATGTCATTTATGGCAGCCGCGTGACCACGCTGCCGTTCGCGGTCGCTGCCGGGTCGCCGATCCGTTGGTGGATTGACAAGACGCACTCAGCGGGCCTGCACACCGGCCAGTACCTCGCGGCTGCGGTGCCGGCTGCGGGACAGTATGTGGACAAGTCGGCCACGCAGCTGCGGAACGAGCTGTTGCCTGCCTTGGAGCAGTTGCTGCCGGCGGCGGCCGACGCGGACATCGAGGACTTCTTCGTGACACGCGAACGCCGGGCCACTGTTGCCCAGGTGGCAGGGTCACGACGGTTCCGGCCACCCGCAGGCGCGGGCCCGGCTGGCTTTGCGGTAGCCGGTGCCTGGACCGATACCGGCTGGCCGGAAACCATGGAAGGTGCAGTGCGCAGCGGGCTGGCTGCGGCCAGGAAGCTGATCGCGGAGCTGGCCGTCGCCGGAGCTGTTGCGAGCCCTGGGTTGGCGGTCGGCTCCGCGCCAGTTGGCAGCGCCAGGCGGACTGTAGTCACCGATCCGGCCTCGGTCACCGAGCCGCCTGCGGTCGCCGATCCAGCTCCGGTCATCGAAGCGACAGCCATCGCAGGCGCGACCGCGGTCACGGAACCACGCGCGGGCGCCGAAGCGACCGAAGCCCGCGGGATCGCCGACGCGACCGTAGTAACCGCACCGATCGCCGGAAACGAAGCCGAAGCCAGCGGAGCGACCGCGACCCCCGAGCCCACTGCGGGTCGCGATGAGGAAGGTAACGACGCCCCGCAGAAGCAGGAGCTGCCGGGCATCGCCGAGCTCGAGGAGCTAGTTACGGTCAGGCGCCGGGCTGACCGGACCGGCTCTGCTGGCGCGGAACCACTCCGAGCCGCCCGGCGGTAACGGTGACAAGTTCAGGCGATGATCGCATTGCTGTGGCTTGGAACCCGGCCGGTGAGCTCGCTGCCGCCACGGCTGCGCTGCAGCGCGCGAGCAGGCTCCTGCTGGCCCGTCAGGACAGCCAGGGCTGGTGGTCCGGCCGGCCGGAAGGCGAGATTGCGCTGGACGCAGAGGGACTCTTGGTCCGGGAGTTCCTTGGCATCCAGGCGTCCGACCTGACGAAGGCAGTTGCGCAGCAGATTAGATCGCTGCAGCGGACTGACGGCAGCTGGGCCGGCAGCGGTGAGCCGGGCCGAACCGGCAGTCGTGCCGCCGGCGCGGACACCGGGGGCGGATTCGGACCTCCTGATCCAGGAGAACCTGGTTATGCCAGCGACCTGTCGGCCTCGGTGCTGGCATACCTGACGCTGCGACTGGCCGGCGATTCGCCCGACGCTTACCACATGGCGGTAGCCGCCGGCTGGATTCGCGATGCGGGCGGGCTGGCCGCGACGGCCCTCTCGGCCAAGGTCTGGCTCGCCAGTTTCGGGCTGACCGAATGGGACAACCTCCCCGTTCCCCTTCCCGAAGTGATCTACCTGCCGCCGTGCCGAAGCGCGGGACTTGGCGTCTGGGCCGGCTGGAGCCGGCCCGCATTGATCTCGCTTGCGGTCACTGGCGCGTTGCGGCCGGTTCGGCGGCTGCCGTTCAACCTCAGCGCCTTGCGCGTGCCTGGTCCGCCCGCCGCGCGGCACGCCGATGACTGGTGGCTTCGGGTGAGCCAGCGCGGGCTGCGCATGCCGCCGATGAGCGTGGCCAGGTCGGTGGCCATGCGCAAGTGCGGGCAGTGGATCGCGGGCTGGCAGCAGCGGGACGAGGGTCAGGCCGTGATCAGGCCGGTATGGCCGGGTTCGCTGGTGGCCCTGCACCTGCTCGGCTACCCGCTCGATCATCCGGTCATGGCTGATGGCCTGGCCTGGCTAGATTCAGTCGCGCCCCGGCTGCGGCCGCCGGTGCCGAAGCCGCCGTTGGCAACGCTGCGTCGGCCGCCGGTCCGGGACACCGCGCTGGCTATCGGGGCGTTGGCCGATTCTGGTTTGGAGGGCGAACATCCCGCGCTTTCAGCTGCCGGGCGGTGGCTGCTCGGTCAGCGGGTCGGCGGATCTGCGGGCCGACCTGCAGCACGGGCTGATCCGTTGGTGGCTGGCTGGTCGTTCCGGAACGATAGTTATCCGAGCGTGGGTGATACGGCCAGGGTGCTGCTCGCGCTTGGCCGGATCATGCTGCCTGGGCTGGCCGGGCATCCCGCGATCACCAGTGCGCTGCGCTGGCTCGTGAGCATGCAGGGCCGCGACGGGGGATGGGCCTGTTCGGCGGCCGTGACGGCACTGTCGATCCAGGCGCTGGCTCGCCATGCACTGGCAATACAGGAACTGGCCGGGCAGGAACTGGCCGGGCAGGAACTGGCTAGACAGGAACTGGCCCGGCAGCAACTGGCGTCGCAACAGGTAACCGGACAGGATCCGGCGTCGCAACAGCTCGCCGGAGGTGCGCCTGCATTGCATCCGCTCGCGGCGGGCGGCCCGGCAGCGAGCCGCGCAGTGCGGCGTGGCGTCGTCTTCCTACTGCGCGCGCAGCGAGCCAACGGCTCGTGGTCGGGCGGGCCGGGCGAGAGCGACTTGTACGCGACCGCGACGGTGCTGCCGGCATTGGTGGCCGCAGGAGTGCTTCCGGGCAAGCCGGCTGTGATCGAGGCAGCGCAGTGGCTGGTTGGCCGCCAGAACCTCGATGCCGGCTGGGCATCCGGGCCTGAGCAGCCGGCCGGTCGGGACAGGCGCGCACCATCTGACGCACCCGGCACCGCACGCGCACTGACAGCGTTGCTGGCCGCTCGTTGCCCCGACTTGGCCGATCCGGTCGACCTCGGTGTGGACTGGCTGACCCGCGGCCAGCAAGCCGACGGTGGCTGGAGTGAGCGGCCGGTCGGCCGAAGTGCGCCCCGTAACCGCGGCAACATCGTGCCGGGGCTGCTGCTGCCGGTCACCGCGCTCGGCCAGTACGTAACCGCTCGCGGTGCATGGACGGAACGGGTCCCAGCTATCGACGCGGTCGTTGTCGGGCCGATTCCCGGTGCCGACCGAAGCGGCAGTGCTAGCCGGCTGCCCGGCGGCGAAAGCATGGCTGCGGCGGACGACTGAGCTCAGCAAGCAGCGAATCTCGGCCAGCACGCTCGCTCGGGCAGCAGCCTTCAGGCTGCCTTGTGGCGTACTGCTAGTTCGGAGATCAGATTCAGAGTCCATTCAGGAACCTGCCCCAGGATCAGTAGCGCGCCAGCCCGGTGCGGGAAACCGGACGTTAGAGGCGCGGTCTGGCCGGGATTTATCTCCGGCGATTTCCCTGCCGCAAGGAGAGCGGATGTTCTTTACCTACCTGAGCCGTGAGCTGCGCCGACGGGCCCGGCAAGCCAGCATTATTGCCCTCGGCCTCGCGCTCGGCATCGGCCTCGTCATAACCGTGATCGCGTTGTCCAGCGGGGTAAAGAACGCCCAGGGCGAGGTATTGCACTCGCTCTACGGCCTGAATACCGACATCTCTGTCACGAAAGCACCCGCGCAAGGCAGCTTTGGCGGCGGGCCTGGCGCGTTCTTCCGTATCGGTGGAGGCTCGGGCACGCAGCCCAAGGCAGGCCAGAAGATAACCGTCGACAATCTGACCAGCGCCGGGCACGGGACGCTCGGCGCGGGCGATGTCACGTCGGTGGCCAAGCTCCAGAACGTGGCTGCTGCCGCCGGCGGCCTCACGCTCACCGAAGTTAAAGACACCATCACGATTCCGAAGTTCAGCGCAAGCGGAGGCGGCGGTTTCGGCGGCGGAGGTGGCGCCCCGCGCGGCACCTTCCATCCACCGACGTCGGTCAGCGTCGATGGTGTCGACGTGACCGGTAACTCGGCTGCCCTTGGCCCTCTCAGCTCGGCGAAGCTTACCGCCGGCCGGACCCTCGCGGCGTCGGACACGAACGCCAACGTGGCGCTGCTCAACTCTGACTACGCCCAGTCCCTGTCGACGAGTTCGAACAAGGTGACCGTCGGCTCCACCATCACAGTCGCCAAGACAAGCTTCAAGGTCGTCGGCATCATCAGCCAGCCGGCCGGCGGCAGCGCGCCCAGCGTCTACATCCCGCTGGCCAGGGCGCAGGCGCTGGGCACGTCGGGCGGCAAGAGCCTCAAGGGCGAGGTGAACACGATCTACGTCCAGACGGCGAGTGCGTCGGACGTCACCGGCGTCTCCAGGGGAATCTCGGCGCTGCTGCCGGGTGCGACCGTGACCAACCAGAGTGACCTGGCGAACCAGCTGACCGGCTCGGTATCAAGCGCGGCGAGCCTGGCCAGCAACCTCGGCAAGTGGCTCGCGATCGCAGTGCTGGTCGCCGCGTTCCTGCTGGCCAGCCTGCTGACCATGGCAGCTGTGTCCCGCCGGGTTCGCGAGTTCGGCACGCTCAAGGCGCTCGGCTGGACCAGCCGCCGGGTGGTCCGCCAGGTCATGGGCGAGGCCATTGTGATGGGCATCAGTCGGCGGCATCGTCGGCGTCGGCCTCGGGTTCCTTGGCGCCGCGCTGGTCGGCCAGTTCGCGCCGACGCTCACCGCATCGCTGGGCCCGAGCACCGGGAGCGCCACGCCGGGCGGCGCGCGGACCTTCGGCGGCGGCGGCTTCGGCGGCGGCGGTTTCGGCGGCGGTGCGCCCGGTGGCGGTGCAGCCCGCTTCCTGCGCAACGCCGCGCAGACCGTGGACGTGCACCTGACCGCGCCGGTCACGGCCGGCGCCATCGTCGCGGCCGTGGTGCTGGCCATCGCGGGCGGCCTGATCGCCGGCGGGTTCGGCGGCTGGCGGGCGGCCAGGCTCCGGCCCGCCGCGGCGCTGGCGCGGGTCGAATGACCGCGACCCGGACGACCGCGACCCGGACGACCGCGACCCGGACGACCGCGACCCGGAAGACCGCGACCCGGATGACCGCGCTCGCGCAAGCTGACCGATCGGGATTTCCCAGGGGAGACTCGTCATGTACAAGCTGACCGGCGTTAAGAAGGACTACCAGAAGGGCCGCGGGGTGGTTGCCGCGCTGCAAGGCGTCGACCTGGTGATCGAAGACGGGGAATGGCTCGCCATTCAGGGTCCGACCGGCCACGGCAAGTCGACCCTGCTGCAGATGCTGGGCGGGCTGGACCGGCCGACGTCCGGGAGCATCCAGTTCGGTGACCGAACCGGGCCCGACCTGGCGAAGATGCGCGAGAGCCAGGTCACCAAGGTGCGCGCCGAGTCGATCGGCTTCATCTTCCAGACGTTCAACCTGGTGCCGACGCTCAGCGCGCAGGAGAACGTGGAGGCGGCGCTGGTGCCGCTGCACGTCCCGGCGGCAGAGCGGCGGGCCAGGGCCGCGAAGGCGCTGGCGGACGTCGGCCTGGCCGACCGGGCCCGGCATCTGCCGTCGGAGCTGTCCGGCGGCCAGCAGCAGCGGGTTGCCATCGCCAGGGCCCTGGTCAAGGAGCCGAAAGTCCTGCTGGCCGACGAGCCCACCGGCAACCTCGACGAGGACACCCGGGACGAGATCATCGGGCTGCTGGAGAAGCTGTGGCGCGACCACCGGCTGACGCTGGTGCTGGTGACGCACGACAGCGCGATCGCGCGCCGGGCGCAGCGGCTCGGCGTCATGCAGAACGGCAAGCTGTCCATCAAGCAGGACACCCGCGCAGCCGGGGCGACCGCCGTGGATCGGGCCGAGGCTCCCGCAGCAGGGCAACGTGATCCGGCTAGGCCGTCCGGTGCCCTAGGTGTACGGCAGCGGCAGCTCGCACCAGACGACCTTGCCGGAGACCGTGCGCCTGGCGCCCCAGCGCTGCGCGAGCTGGCTGACCACCTGCAGGCCGCGGCCGCGCTCGTCGTCGTCGTCGGGGTGCCGCAGCCGCGGCAGCGCCGCGGAGTCGTCGAGGACCTCGCAGACCAGGCCGCCCTCGAGCACAAGCCGGAGGCCGATCTTGCCCTGGGCGTACCGGACCGCGTTGGTGACGAGCTCGGAGACCAGCAGCTCGGTGGTGGGCACCAGCTCCTTCAGCCCCCAGCGCCGCAGCGGCCGGCGGATCAGCGAGCCGGGCCCGGCTGGCGGACGTCAGCTCCGATGGCAGCGTCCAGCTCACGACGTGTTCGGCCGGGATCCGCCGCAGCCGGGCGATGAGCACCGCGATGTCGTCGCGGTGCTCGTCGGCGTAGACGCCGGCGAGCGTCGCCCGGCACAAGTCCTCGAGCGGCTGATCGGCCGAGCCGGGACCGAAGATGTCGCGCAGCCGGCCGAGGCCCTCGTCGATGTCCCGGGTCCGCTTCTCGACCAGGCCGTCGGTGTACAGCACCAGCAGGCTGCCGTCCTCGATTGTCAGCACCCGGCTCTGGATCAGGCCGGTGCCGACGCCGAGCGGCGGAGCCGGCAGCACGTCGAGCAGCTCGTTGGTGCCGTCCGGCCGGACCAGCAGCGGCGGCAGGTGCCCGGCCGAGGCGACCTCGCAGGTGCCGGCGACCGCGTCGAAGATCGCGTACACGCAGGTCGCGAAGTGCGGCTCGCGCACGCCCAGCTCCTGCATCAGCTCGTTGAGCTGCTGGAGCGTCTCGGCGGGCGGCAGCTCAAGCATGGCCAGCGTGTGGATCGCGGTCCGCAGCCGGCCCATGGTGACAGCGGCCCGCACTCCGTGCCCGGCCACGTCACCGACCACGAGCGCGACCCGTGCGCCCGGCAGCGCGATCGACTCGTACCAGTCGCCGCCCACCTCGATCAGCTTGCTGCCGGGCAGGTAACGGTGCTTGACCTCGACCGAGGACGGTGCGGACAGGCCGGTCGGCAGCATGCTGCGCTGCAGCGTCAGCGCGGTGGCGCGCTCCCGGCTGTAGCGCTGCGCGTTGTCCATGAAGATCGCCGCGCGGGCGGCGAACTCCATGCCGATCTCGACGTCGTAGGCGTCGAACCGCCGGTAGCCGACACGCCGCACGCAGACGAAGAAGCCGAGCATGACGTCCCTGGCGATCAGCGGCAGCAGCAGCATCGAGACGCCGGACAGCAGCTCGGCGACCGGCTTGCGCAGCCACGCGGCAGCCATCGCGTCCGCGCTGGCCCGGCCGATCACCTCGCAGACCGGGCGGCCGGAGTCCATGCACCGGGTGTAAGGCGTGCCGGGCGGGTAGCGAAGGATCTCGCCGGTGGGGAACGCCGCGTCCCAGGCAGCGTCGCCGTCGTCATGCGCGACCGCGAGCCGGCGTACGAGCTGCGTTCCGTCCAGCGATTCGGCCGGGAACTCATCCTCACCGACCAGGCTCTCCAGCACCACCAGCCCGGCCGCGTTGCAGAAATGCGGCACGATGATGTTGATCAGCTCCGGCGCCATCTGGTCGATGTCCAGCGCGCCGCCGATCCGGCGGACAGCGCCGTCGACCATCGTGTGCCGCATCACCGCCGGGTCCAGGAACCGCTCCTGCACCGGCGGCGCGATTCGCATGATCACCTGCGCGGCGAGCTCAGGGTCGGCCGATCTGATCGGCTGGATCGTTACGATCGCGTCGGCCGTCGTGCCGTTGGCAGTGCGGAACGCCAGCACCGTCGTGCTCTCGCGGTCAGACATCGCGCCGTCGATCAGGCCCTGCAGCGTGGCTGCCGCAGGGCCGTCGGGTGCAGCGAGGAGGCTAGCCGAGCTCGGTGCCGATGAAGCGCGCCAGGCTCGGTGGACAAGACGTCACCCGCGCCGCGGTCGTGCTGGCGGATCCGGCCGGCCTTGTCGATGCCGATCAGCAGCGTGCGGGTCGAGGTGTTCGCCAGTGCTGCTGAGACCTCTGCCGCTACTGCGGATGCCACCGAAGCGCCCCCTTCGGCAGATCGGACCCACGGCTTGTTGTTCTTATTATGGATCAGCTTCATGCCTATTGAGCGAGAAAGATTGTTTGACTGGTCCGGCAATAGCCGCATAAGGGGCCGTTCAGGAAGGCCAAATGGAGGCCGAGGCACCGCCCGAGACAGGTCCGCAGGCTCGCGGCGTCGACTGGAGCGCTAAGTGATCTTATGGGTGCCGAGTTAGTGTGGCTCCAGCAACACAAGGTCGGCACCCATGGCGGGGAGTCGGCGTCTGCTGGCCGCAGCGGTCAACCTTCCGGCCGGGCCAGGACGTGAAAGCAGCATGCACAGCGCAGTCCAGGCAACGTGGTGAGCGTCAGCGACCGTGTGCGCGATCCCGGCCTCGGCTCGCGGGCCGGCCGGGATTCCTTCGAGCAGTTCGTCGAGGGTTCGTCGTCCCGCTTGCTCACCCTGGCGATGCTACTGACCGCGCACAACCGCGCGGACGCCGAGGACCTGCTCCAGACCGTGCTGGAGCGCGCGTACCGCCGCTGGCGGCAGATCTGCCGGACCGGTGATCCGGCTCCGTACGTGCGGCGAATGCTGGTCAACGCTGCGGTGGACCGCGGGCGGTTGCTTCGGCGCAGGCCGGAGCAACCGCTGGCAATCCGGGACGGCGCAAGCGGGCCCGGGTCGGCCGGGGCGGCGGCGAGCGATCAGGCGGCCACGATTGCGGACAAGGACCTGCTCTGGCGTGCGCTGGCGCAACTGCCGGTCGGGCAGCGGGCCGTGCTCGTACTGCGGTACTACGAGGACCTTTCCGAGGCGCAGACCGCGGCGGTCCTCGGCTGCTCGGTCGGCTCGGTGAAGACCCAGGCGTCGCGCGCGCTCAGCAAGATGCGCAAGATCGTCGGGCAACAGGGAGGTGCGGTTGACGATGGATGACCTCGAGCGCTGGCTGCGGACGGCGATGCAGGAGGCCACCCAAGACCCGCCAGTCAGCCTGCTCAGCGGAGTGTGGCGGCGCCGGCGCCGGCACCGGCACCGGCAGCGGATGAGGGTCGGCAGCGTGGCAGCGGTGGCCGCAGTTGCGATCGCGATCCCGTCGGTGCTGCAGGCCACGTTGACTGGCTCGGCGAAGCCGACACGTCCGGCCTCGGCCGTCACTACGCCGCCCGCCGCGGCGCCCGGTACCGAATTGCTGAAGTGCGGAGAGTACAGCGACAGGGGCATCTCCGGCGGCCGATTGTCCGCGCACTGGAAGGCGTCGAGCATCCAGGCGGGCCCGGTCTGGTTCGTGTTCGCCCGCGAGGGCTGGTGGCGATCCAGCCAGCGCCTGGCCGCCGGCAGGTTCAGCAATGTGCCCGGCCCGGTGATAGCGGTCCGCAACGGCACAACAGTAGAGATCACCACGCCGGCGGCGGACCACTCCCGGTTCAGGTTCCTGACCAGCAGGACAGGGAGCGGAACCTACGCGCTGCGCGACGGCGTGCCCGGGCTGACCTTGGTCGCCTGCCCCTATCAGCGCATCTGGCCCGGCATCCCCGAGGCAGATGCACCGGGGCTGACGCTGTTCTACCTGCCGCTCGGGTACGTCACCAACCTGACCGGCTGCCTGCCGCTAGAGATCGCGACGCCGCCGCCGTGGCAAGTTCGCTGGACGGCTGAGCTGCCAAAGCATGGCCAGTCGTGCTCACCCTTGCTCCGCAGCGTCGTCAAACCCTGACGACGAGTCTCCCGATCAGGCGTCCCTGGCCGGCTCGCCGTGGCCGGCGTTCGCCCGGCCGAGGCCCCAGTAGGCCTTCGGCGACACCTGATCGGGGGGCAGTCCGCGGGCGGCGAGTATCTCGCGCATGCGCAGCACCACTGACGCCTCGCCGAGCAGGTACGCGTGCCCGCTGCCCGGCGGCAGTTCGACCTCAGCCGCCTCGTCAGCCAGCGCCGTGGGGTCGCCAGCCTGCCGGCCGAGCCGGTGCAGCCAGCTGACCCTGGTCCGGGCAACCGCCAGCACCTCCTGCTCGTCGGCGGGCTCGGGCACCTCAAGAACGAGGGTCGCGTCCGCGTCTCCGGGCAGTGCCTCGGTCATCGCCAGGATGGCGGGCATGGCTGCCTCGTCGCCCAGGAACAGATGCCAGTCCGCTTCCGGCGACGTAAAGATCTTGCCGCGCGGGCCGATGCCCTCGATCCGGTCTCCCGGCCCCGCCGCGCGAATCCAGCGCTCACCCGGCCCGTCTCCGTGCAGCACGACATCGATGGTGAGGAGCCGCCGGTCGGTATCAAGCTGCCTGATGGTGTAACGCCGCCGCACTGGCCTTCGGTTGTCGGCCGCTACCAGCAGCATGATGTCCTGTCCAGGCTGATAGCTGAAGCCGGCGAGTTCTGGCGCGGTCAGGCTGAGCCGCTGCATGTGCGGAGTCAGCTGACGGGTCTCCGTTACCTCGAAATGCAGCTTCCTGGTCCCTGCGAGCGGTCCCGACAGCTGCGCGAACGGGTCTTCCAGGGTGGCGACGACAGCCTCTGGCACCGCGTCAGTCATTGGTTTTCTGCCTCCATCGGCACTGCGAATGGGCCTGCCCGGCCGGACACCCAGCGTATGCGAGCGGATGGGGGAGCTCTGAAGGCTGGTGCCGCCTGTCGATTCGGGTCACAATGAGGGCGATCAACGGCGATCAGGGGGTTCCGGGAGCGGGATGGGCGAGACCACGGGGCGGACCACTCAGGATCTGGTTATCGACGACCTGGGCTTGCCGGTGGCGGTGCCGCCGACGGTTCGCCGCATTGTCTCGCTGGTCCCGTCATTGACCGAGACAGTCACGTCCTGCGCGCCCGGACTACTGGTCGGAGCGACCGACTGGTGCGTCCACCCGGCGGACCTGGCGGTCCGGCGCATCGGCGGAACGAAGAATCCCGATGTCGAGCAGATCGTCGAGTTGCGCCCGGATGTCGTGCTGGCCAACGAGGAGGAGAACCGCCAGCTGGACCTGGATGCGCTCCGTGCGGTCGGAGTGCCGGTATGGGTAACTATGATCCGCGACCTGCCTGAGGCGTTCACCTCGCTGCGGCGCATGATCACGTTGGCCTGCCGGCTGCCGGGGCCAGCCTGGCTGGACGCGGCAGCCGCAGCATGGCAGCAGCCGCTAGGGCCGGACGCTCCGGCGACTGCCCAGGCCGGCTGGTCCGCGGTCGTGCCGATCTGGCGCCGGCCGTGGATGGTACTTGGCCGGGACACCTTCGCCGGCGACCTGCTGGCCCGGCTCGGGGTGACCAATATCTACGCCTGCCACGAGGAGCGGTACCCGCACGTCGACCTCGGCGAGCTGCGATGCGCGCCGGCTGACTTGGTCGTGCTGCCGGACGAGCCGTACCGGTTCACCGCCTCCGATGGGCCGGAGGCGTTTCCCGGCAGCCGGACCGCGCTCGTCAGCGGACGGCACCTGACCTGGTACGGGCCGTCGCTGGCCGAGGCGCCGTCCGTGCTGCGCCGCCAGCTTGCCGCGGCCCGGATCCGGTGATCGTGGAAATGACGACGCCCCCGGGAGCATTAGCTCACGAGGGCGTGCCGACGCCGGTGCGAGGTCGCCTCTCGGCGAGTGGCGCATCACGGCTCCAGCCTGGCGGTATTCCGTGATGGCGATAATTGCGGCCCGGGGGACACTTGCGCACCGACAGTATCCGAAACGCAGCCCGGACCCGGTCTATTCCGTCTGGTAGACGGCCGATGGGCCGGGACTGGATTATGAAGGGAACGGGGCCCGGCCGGCCTCGCTGTCGGTTTGCGTGCGCAACGAGTCCGGAGGCAATCAGGTAGTGAGGGTGACTCCAGATGGCACGTGATGAGGCACTTATCGGCTGCATCGGCCGGCTGACGGTCGCGACCCGCGGCGCCGCCGGGCCAGGCGAGGTCCTGGTCAAGGTCCGCGGCGGTTCCGAGGCGTTTATTGCCTGGTCGCCGGACCCGCTGCCCAAGGGGGCTACTGTCCTGGTGATCGAGTCCAGGGGTCACCGCGCGGTGGACGTCAGCGATTGGACCGATCCGCTGGCGCAATTCGATGAAGGCCTATCGGAGTGACCGCGATCGGGGACATACTGGGATAAGCCGACGGAGTCGTCGGCACGGGGTTGGCAGCTTTCCGGCGCAGCTCGAAACGGGATTTCGGGGGGTCGTCGGGGTGTCCCCCGACGGAAACTGGAGATGAGAGATGTTTGGTTACCGGGTGCCTGCACCGGACGAGGCGATGCTGATCTCCGGCGGACGATCTCGCCGGAGCGGCGCGCCGTTCAGGGTCGTCGTCGGGCACGGCACGTTCGTGCCACCGCTATTCCGCAAAGTCCGCTATCTCACCCTGTCGATGTGCGAGTCCGAGGTCTCCGAGACCTGCGTGACTAAGCAGGGCATCTCACTGAACGTCCGCGCTGTCATCGCCTTCAAGGTGGGCAACGACGATGAGAGCATCGTCAACGCCGGTCAGCGCTTCCTGTCGGATCAGGATCAGATGTCGACGCTTACCGGCCGCATCTTCGCCGGGCACCTGCGGTCGATCATCGGCTCGATGACGGTCGAGGAGATCGTCACCGAGCGGCAGAAGCTCGCCACCGAGGTGCTGGACGGATCAAAGGCCGAGATGGCGAAGATCGGCCTGACCGTCGACTCGCTGCAGATCCAGTCGATCGATGACATGAACAGCGGCTACATCGACGCGATGGCCGCGCCGCACAACGCTGCCATCCAGCGCGCGGCCCAGATCGCGCAGGCGCAGGCCAACCAGCAGTCGGCGCAGGCGCAGCAGGACTCGCAGCGCAAGCAGGCCGAGTACGCGCGAGAGACCGCGGTCGTGCAGGCGCAGTACAAGGCCGAGATAGACAAGGCCCAAGCCGAGGCCGCTCAGGCAGGTCCGCTGGCTCAGGCGCAGGCGACGATGAGCGTGCTCTCCGCGCAGACCGACCTGGCGCACCGGCAGGCCGAGCTGCGGCAGCGGCAGCTCGTGGCCGAAGTGATCAAGCCAGCCGAAGCCGAGGCCGAGAAGGTCATGGTCCTGGCCAAGGCCGACGCGGACCGTACCCGGCTGCAGGCCGCGGCCGCGGCTTCCAACAACCGCGTCGCGCTCGACCGGATGCTCATCGAGCAGCTGCCGATGATCGTGAAGGAAGCGGCGGGCGGCCTGGCCGGAGCCAACATCAGCGTGCTGAACGGCGCGGACGGGCTCAGCGAGATCGCCGCCGGCCTGGTCGCCCAGGGCCTCACCATCCTGGAGTCGGTCAAGAAGAACCTGTCCGGCCCGGCTAAGGACGTGGTCACGGGATACGACGCCGCAGCCGACGGCCGGGCGGCGCTGCCCGAAGTCGGCGCGCCGGAAGCTGCCAGTCCTAGGTAGCCAGGAGCAACCTAGTGCTCGGTATCTGTCCCTGGTAGTGCGACAGGCGTCAGCGATTCCTGGCGCCGCGTCGTCATACCGGTTAAGGGCGGCTATAACGGTCGCGGCTCAAGCAATTTCAAGATCAAGCTCAGTGCCGATGGGGCGTGACTCTCACAACGCCGCCCCTCTTAGGGCGGCGGCGCCACTACGACGCCCTATCGGCAGTGGAGCCGGCCGGTCACGATGAGCCCCGTCCGTGCCGTGCGCACCATGCTTCTGCGGCCCGTCTATCCGCCATGCGGCCGGCAGTCAGGCGGCCACGGGATGAGTGGCCTGCCAATCTCCCAGTGGTGCCCGAAAGGGTCTTCGATCCGCCCGAGTCGCCAGCCGTGCTCATCAGCAGCCGGGCGGACTTCTCGTGCTCCGGCCGCGACAGCCGTCGCGATGGCAGCGTCCGGATCCTCGACGACGAGCAGCAGCCGCGCCGTCGAACCGCCAACTGTCTCAGGGCTGAAGTTCGCGTGCTCCGGCGATTCGTCCGCGACCCAGAACGTCGCGTCACCAACCGACAGCTGGGCGACTACCGCCGGGTTCTGCTCGCTGCCGCCTACCCGGTAATCTTCGACCGCGCCGAAGGCAGTCTTGTAGAACTCCACCGCCGCCCGCCCGCGCCGGACAGAGAGCTGGGCCATGACGGCCACGGGGTGGCAGTCCCGCTGGCTGCGCGTGACATCCATAGTCCGATCCTGCCAGGTCGTCGGGATGAAGACCGGGAGCCCGCCGATCTGCGGCCGCGGCCTGGTGCCGGCTCCGTTCCGCTCAAAATCATTTGCGAAGTTCACCGGGCCGCTGGGTAAAGTGATCAACATGAAGGTTCGGCATCTGACCACTCTGGCGGCCGCGCGAGCTACGTGCTTGCCGGTTGCCGCTGTCTGACCTTTCACTCTGCTGGCGACCGGGAACGGCTCGCCGGCGCTTCTCCTCTGGGTTCGATGGCTGCGTCCGCGACGTATTTCCCGGCGCCCTGTCTACGGAGAGGCGCCCTTGCCATGAACACCAGCGAGATCATGTCGGTCTTCATCGAGTTCTTCCGCGACCGGGACCATCGTGTTATCGAGGGCAGCTCACTGCTGCCCCGCCCCGGCGACCCGGTCCTGTACACCACATCGGGCATGCATCCGCTGACGCCGTACCTGGAGGGGGCACCGCACCCGCTTGGCCGCCGGCTTACCGGGATCCAGCGTTGTCTGCGCACGACTGACCTGGACGAGGTCGGCGATAGCTCGCACCTGACGGTGTTTCAGATGCTCGGCTCCTGGTCGCTTGGCGATTACGGCGGACCGCAGAGCCTGCGATGGGGCCTGGAGCTTATCTGCGACGGGTTCGGGCTGCAGCGCGAGTTGCTGCATGCGACCGCGTTCGGCGGAGACGACAGTGTCAGGCCCGACCTTGTCGGGCCTGACACTGTCGCACTGGATACGTGGCGGGAACTCGGCCTGCCGGTCGAGCTGGGTGGCGTGGATGACAACTGGTGGTCCAACGGGCCGACCGGGCCCTGCGGGCCGGACTCGGAGATATTTGCCTGGACTGGTGACGGTCCGCCTGCGGGCACACCTGCCACCGACCCGAGGTGGGTTGAGCTGTGGAATCACGTCACCATGCGGTACCGGCGGCACCCCGATGGCAGTCTTTCCCCACTGGAGCAGCCGAGCGTTGACACCGGCATGGGGCTGGAGCGCCTCGTCATGGTGGTGCAGGGTGTCCGGTCGGTGTTCGGGACCGACCTATTCGAGCCGTGGCGATCCTTGCTGCCGGGTTCGGTGCTGCCGGGTTCGGGGCTGCTGGGTTCGGGGCTGCTGGGTTCGGTGCTGCCGGGGCCGGTGACGTGCGGGCAGGAGCTGCTGGATGAGCGGTCGCTGCGCATCATCATCGACCACCTGCGATCGGCGATCGTGGTTGTAGGCGACGGCGTCCGGCCATCCAATACCGGCCGGGGCTACGTGCTCAGGCGGCTGGTACGGCGGGCGCTCACGGCCCTCTGGCGTGCGGACCGCTCGCTGTCGCTGACCGACTTGCCGGCCGCGCTGATCGCTGACACCGCGGGACGGTTCGGCCAGTCGGTCGACTCGCCGGCGGTGATAGGCGTGCTGGTCTCGGAGGAGGTCAAGTTCCGCGAGCTGCTGGCCCGCGGCCGGTCGCTGCTGCCGCGGCTCTACCCGTCGGGGCGATTGACTGAGTCCGACTACCAGTACCTGCACGAGACTCACGGCCTGCCGCGCGAGCTGGTTGGCGAGCTGGTCACGGAAATGCTGACCGGCTGAGGCGACAAGCCAGGGCGCCGCCGCTGAGCGCGGCAGCGGCGGCGGCGGTGCTTCTGGCTTGGCTGCCGCCTAGAGTTCCTGGCCGGTAGTGCTATGCACGTGCGCGGGGATCTCTCCTTCGTGCCAGTCGCCGGTCGTCAGCGTCTGCGACGGCTCGAACATCAGAACCGAGCCGCCGGGCGAGGACGGCTTGTGCTCGGTTCCCTTCGGCACCACGAAGACGTCGCCCTGGTGCAGCGATACCGTGCGCTCCAAGCCATCGCCATGGCGGAGCGCTATGTCGAACTGGCCGTCGAGCACCAGGAAGAACTCGTCGGTGTCGGCGTGCACATGCCAAAGATGCTCACCCTTGGCGTGCGCGATCCGGACGTCGTAGTCGTTCATCCTGGTTACGATGCGCGGGCTGTAAATCTCGTCGAAGGACTTCAGTGCCGCGGTCAGGTTGATCGGCTGAGTATCCACGTCCTCATCCTGGCGCGACCCTGGCGTGATCAGGAAGGGCTCGCGGCATTATCACGAAGACATTGGCGGGTGTGACGCGATCTCGCTGAGCTGGTCGGCCACCCAGCGGTGAACGTCGTGGGCATGAACCCGTTTCGCCATCTCGACGAGGGCTGCGCGACGAGCCGCTGCTGGTAGCTCGAGTGCGCGTTCGATCCGGTACGACAGCCCCTCCACATCGAAGGGATTGCACGGCAATGCCTCCCGGAGTTCGGCCGCGGCTCCGGTGAACTCGCTGAGGATGAGGCACCCGGAACTGCTGCGGGCGTCCTGCACTGTCACGAACTCCTTGGCCACCAGGTTCATGCCGTCAATGAGCGGAGTGACCAGCATGACGTCCGCGGTCGCATAGTAGGCGGTAAGCTGCTCCGGCTGCAGGCCGCGGTAGAGGTAATGGACCGGAACCTCGGAGCCGGGCTCGGTGAACTGGCCGTTGATCCGGCCGATCTGGCGCTCGACTGCGGCCCGCAGGCTGCGGTACTGCGGCACGTCGTCGCGGCTGGGCACAGCGACCTGGAGGAAAGCCAGCTTGGACCGCAGGTCCTCGCGACGCTGCAGGAGCATCTCGACAGCCAGCAGTCGCTCGATGATGCCCTTGGTGTAGTCCAAGCGATCAACGCCGAGCAGCAATGTCCGGCCGGCGAACTGCTCTCGGAGCGAGGTGACCTCGTCGTTAACGGCGTCGCTGTTGGCCAGGCTGCTGAGCTCGCGCGCGTCTATGGAGATCGGCGCGGTCGTG
Organism: uncultured Actinomycetota bacterium; assembly: GCA_963804435.1. Classification (GTDB taxonomy): domain Bacteria; phylum Actinomycetota; class Actinomycetes; order Streptosporangiales; family Streptosporangiaceae; genus JAJYUU01. The sequence continues at coordinate 541,368 of CAWDQI010000001.1, forward strand.
GTTTCCACCACCCGCCCGTCGGTCAGCGTGATCGTCGATCCGTCGACCGTGACGTCCGTGCGGTCCAGGAGGCGATCACAGGACTGAAGGAAATTCTCGCGGAATGGATCAGTGTGGAAAGAAACGACGTCCGCGCCGAGAAGCCCTAGCAGCAGGTCTTGGCGCCACGGCAGGCGGGCGAAAATTTCCGGCGATGGCCACGGGACGTGCAGGAAGAAGCCGACTGGCTGACGGGGTTTCCGCTCCCGGATGCGGCTGGGCACGAGCATGAGGTGGTAGTCGTGCACCCATGCCAGCGCGCCCGGCCATTCAGCCAGGGCAGCCACGGCTGCGTCGCCGAAGGCGGCATTGACACTGCGGTAGCTGTGCCACCAGCCGCGATCGAAACGGGGCTTCTCGATGGCGTCGTGCAGCAGCGGCCACAAGGTCGAGTTGGCGAATCCGTGATAGTACTGTCGGGCCTGGCCAGGCGAAAGGCTCACGGGCCGTAGGCTGAGGTTAAGGTCTGGCAGCGCCCTGGGCATCCCTTTCGCTCCGCCATCCCAGCCGACCCAGGCACCCGCGTGCGTCGCCATCACTGGCCGCAGCGCGGTCACCAGGCCACCAGGGGAGATTTGCCAGCCATCGTCGCCGCGCACGACCGGCAGCCGACTTGCCACTGCGACGACGGGCCGCTTCTGCTCGTCTGGCCGACCCGCCAGGCCGGCCGGGACGTCCTGCCTTTCCGCTGGCTGCGCCTCCATCTAGTCGATGTTAGGCGGCCTGAGCTGCACGGCTGCGGCCGGTCCCGGCCCATGCTTCGGCCAGCGGTTTAGGGCTCAGTTTCCTCGGCACTGCTGTGCGCCTCGGGCAATCGGAGCGCGCCAGCGCCGGCCATTCCCGCCATGAAGGCCAAGGCGATCACCAGCCAGATGGCGGCCAGCCAGCCGGCCCCGCCATAGGTGAGATGCCCGAGAGCGAATAGCGTCAGGGGCGCTCCAGCGCCCAGCGCACCGATGGCCGCTCCGCCCAGGAAGGTGCGCCGGCCAGCCATGGTTGCGGCTGACGGCAGGCCCTTGGCTGCCTGCGCGACGCCCGGCGGCGGGCGCATGCCCGCGACGCGGGCCTCGACCCGCGCTGCGATCTCCGTGTCGATCTTCTCTAAGAACGACGCTACGACGGCGGAGCTGTAATCGGGCCCAAGCTCGTGGTGCACCTCAGCGACGGCGCGGATCTCATCCGGCGACAGCGGCGACGTAGTCATGGTGGCAGGGTAACCGCTTCCCGGAGAACGTCGCGCGTGCCACGCTTTGAGCGCCGCTCAACCGGTCCTTGGAGATCGGCCCGGCTGGCTGTCAGCGGACCTTGGCGATGACCTCGTCGGAGTATTTGCGAAGTTTGTCGAGCTTAGGCGCCAGCGTCTCGGTATCCGGGCCGACGTGATAAGGCCAGCGGAAGCCGACGATGACGTCGGTGACGCCCTGGTCCTCCAGCCGCCGGACCCCGTTCGCCGAGTAGGCGTCCATGGAGATCACGTGCACCTCGAACGGGCGGTCCGCGGTGCCCTCCTCGTGCCGGAGCGCATCCAGCCGGGCCAGCAGGCCGGGCAGGTCCTCCGGTTTTCCGCCGCCGTGCAGCCAGCCGTCGCCGGATCTCGCCGCCCGCCGCAGCGCGGCGTCGCCGTGGCCGCCGATCAGGACGGGAACGGGGTGCGTCGGCACCGGCGCGAGCTTGATCGGCGGGATGTCGAAGACCACTCCGTGGAACTCGAAGTAGCCTCCGGCCGACAGCCCGCGGAGGATCTCCAGTTCCTCATCCATCCGCTGCCCGCGGTGCTGCCAGGGCACGCCGAGAACCTCGTAGTCCTCGCGCCAGGGACTCGTGCCTACGCCGAGCACGAGCCGGTTGCCGGTAAGGACTGCGGTGGAGGTGGCCTGCTTGGCCACGAGCACCGGGTGGCGCACCGGCAGTTTGAGCACGAAAGTAACGAACCGCAGCCGAGTGGTCAGCGCGCCGAGGAACGGGATGATCGAGAACGGGTCGAGGAACGGCTTGTCCTCGAGGAACTCGCGGGTCCCGTCCGGGTTGAAGGGATACACACTGTCGGACTCGGCCGGGTAGCAGATGCTATCCGGGATCACCATCGAGTCGTAGCCGGCCTCCTCGGCGGCGCGGGCGAGTGGCGCGTAGAAGGAGGGGTCGGTCATCGACTCGGCGTAGCAGAAGCGCACGGAACCTCCGGCTGAGTTGTCGGGGCCTTCGGCCCGGCGGTATGCCGCGGCGGGTTGACCGCCTCAGAGTAGAACATGTTCTTGTTGGAAGTCAATCAGATCTGAAAGCTGGATGACATGGACCTTGTCGCGCTGGAAGAGATCCGCCGGGTGAAGTACCGCTATCTGCGCTGCGTTGACCTGAAACTCTGGGACGAGATGGAGGAGGTGTTCACGCCGGACGCGCGGGCCGAGTACGGCACCCACGCCGTGCGCGAGCCGCTGAACTTGCACGGGCGGACGGAGATCGTGAATTACCTGCGCGACAACCTCGGGCCGTCGATCATCACCGTGCATCGGTGTGGCCAGCCGGAGATCGATATCAGACGGCGACACGGCGACGGGTACCTGGTCGTTCGAGGACACCGTCATCGCCATGGACTTCCGGGTCCTGATCAAGGGAGCGGCGTTCTACGAGGACACCTATCAGCGCGGCGAGGACGGCAAGTGGCGCATCTCGCACATTGGCTACAAGCGGATCTACGAGACGATGAGCTCCCTGGATGACAGCCCGTCGCTGCGCTTCATCGACAACATGTGGGCGCCACCGAAGTTGGGCCGCCAGGCTGCGGAGGCCGCCCCCGAAGCGAGTCCGGCTCAGGCTTAGCGTTGACGGATATTTAGAACGTGTTCTACCGTAACCCACGGGTCCGCGGCCCGGCGTCCGACCCCCCATGCACCCCCCGAACCCTGCGCACCTTCTGCTGGCGGGGCGGCCCGGCCGACTGAGCGAAAGGTAGCCGTGCTAACCCAGTCGTTCGCTGACGCGGTGGTCGAGGCCGAGAAGATCATCGCCACCGCGCCGCACGTGCAGACCGAGCAGGACCTGGCCGAGGGCTACGACTACCTGGCCGGGAGCATCCAGGCCTCGCTTCATATGGCCTGGGCCTACGAGCGCGACTTCCCGTACTTCGTGCAGTCCACTGGTCCCTATACCAAGCTGGGGCTGGACAACCCGGACGCTCTCTACCTGCACGCCTACCTGCGGGAGGACGCCGAATACGTCGTGACCGGCCGGCGGGGGAGCACCACCGACCTGAGCTTCCAGGTGCTGAACGGGGATTACTCGCCGGTCGACGTGCCCGACAGCCTCACCGCGTTTGACGACCGGCAGCTTCAGATCGGCCCGGACGGGACGTTTGAGCTGCGGCTTGGCCCGCCGACGCCGCACGTACCGCCGGGTTACGTCACCCTCGGGCCGGGCTCGGCGATGCTGGTCGTCCGCGAGGTGTACAGCGACTGGGCCAGCGAGCGGCGCGGCACCCTGCGGATCCAGCGCGCGGACAAGATCGGTGCCGCGCCGCACCCGCCAGACGAGGCACTGCTAGCCAAGCGCTACGCCGTCGCCGGGCAAGATCCTGCTGTCCCGGCTGCAGACGTTCCTTGCCTTTCCCGAGTGGTTCTACCTGAAGGAACCGGTCAACACGATGACAGAGCCGCGGCGGACGCCGGGCGGGCTGGCCACGCAGTTCTCCTCGGCCGGGCACTTCGACCTCGACGCTGACACAGGCGATGATCGTGACGGTGCCGGCGGCTAGCAAGGACGTGGCCCCGTACCAGGGCATCCAGCTCGGCAGCATGTGGTACATCTCGCTCGACTACATCAACCACCAGACCAGCCTCACGGCCGACCAGGCCCGCACTGACCCCGACGGCATGCTGCGATTCGTGATCAGCGACCGCAACCCGGGCGTGGCGAACTGGCTCGAGCTCACCGGGCGCAACGCGCGGCTACGTGCAGATCCGGTGGCAGCGGCTGACCAGGGACCTGGCGGGTCGCAGACGGCCCGCGGGCCGAGGTAGTCGCGCTGGCCGACCTGCCGGCCGCGCTGCCGTACTACCAGCAGGCCGGGTGCACGCCCGAGGAGTACACAGCGCGGATCGCCGCGCGTCAGGCCGCTGTCGCGGAAAGGATGCTGGGCTGATGTACCTGCAGGACAAGGTTCTGGTCGTCTCCGGGGTCGGCCCGGATCTCGGCCGCCAGATCGCGGTCCGCGGCGCGGCCGCCGGGGCCGACGTAGTCCTGGCCGCCCGGACCGCGTCCCGGCTGGAAGAAGTCGCGAAGGAGATCGCCGACATCGGCCGCCGGGCGCTGGTCGTGCCGACCGACATGACCGTGCCGGCTGACGCCGAGCGCCTGGCCGAGGCCGCCGTGGCGGAGTTCGGCAAGGTTGACGCGCTGGTGCACAACGCCCTAGCCATGCCGCCGATCGCCGACCTCGGCAAGGTCGACCTGGATGCGGTGCAGGCTGGCTTCAACAACAACGTGATCTCGGCGTTGCGGATGACGCGCCTGTTCATCCCCGCGCTGGCGGCTACCAATGGCGCGGTCGTGATGGTGAACTCGATGGTCGTCAGGTTCTCCCAGCGGACCATGGGGCCCTACAAGATGGCCAAGGCGTCGCTGCTCGCCATGGCGCAGAGCCTGGCCACCGAACTCGGGCCGCAGGGCATCCGGGTGAACTCGGTCGCGCCCGGCCACATCTGGGGAGAGTCGCTGAAGTGGTACTTCGGTTACCTGGCCAAGAAGCGCGGCGTCGACCCAGACTCGATCTACGCCGAGACTGCCGTGAACATCGACCTCGGCAGGCTGCCGGAGCCAGACGAGATCGCCGACGCCGTGCTGTTCCTCGCCTCGCCGCTGGCCCGCGCGATCACCGGCCAGTGCCTGGACGTCAACTGCGGCGAGTATCACCACTGAGCAGCACCACTGAGTGACCAGCACTGGGCGCAAACCATGACGACAACCGAGCGGGACAACGTCGGCACTGTCGACGACCTGCACGAATCGGCCAGCAGGATGACCGGCCTGACCGACTTCGGCCCCGACGACTACAGCGACGGCCTGGCAGTCCTGCTCGACTCGTACGGCCATGACGCCGACCTGACCCCGCTGGGCCGCAAGGTCGCCAGAGTCGGCCTGCGCGGCGCGCTGGCCGCGCGGCTGGTCAGCGAGTCAGCCTGGGCTGCCCATCCCGAGCACGCCGCGGTCGAGATCAGCCGGCCGATTTTCGTAACGGGATTGCCCAGGAGCGGGACGACCGCGTTGCATCGGCTGCTGACGGCCCATCCGGACCACCAGGGGCTCGAGCTGTGGCTCACCGAAGTCCCGCAGCCTAGGCCACCCAGAAATACCTGGGATGCCGACCCGGTGTTCCAGCACATCCAAGCCGGGTACCAGCGGCATCACGTCGAGCATCCCGAGTTCATGGGCGTGCACTACATCGCGGCCGACCAGGTGGAGGAGTGCTGGCAGCTACTGCGGCAGACGTTGCGCTCAGTGTCGTATGAATGCCTGGCCCACTTGCCGACCTACTCGGCCTGGCTCCGGGGCCAGGACTGGACCGGCGCCTACCGCCGGCACCGGCGGAACCTGCAGCTCATCGGACTCAACGATGCCGGCAAACGGTGGGTGCTGAAGAATCCTAGTCACCTGGTCGCGCTGGACGCGATCATGGCGGTGTACCCGGACGCGCTGGTGATACAGACTCACCGTGAGCCGCAGGCGGTGATCGGCTCAATGTGCAGTCTCGCCGCGCATGCCACCGAGGGCTGGTCAGACACGTTCCGCGGCGAGGTCATCGGGGCTGGCCAGCTGGAACTGTGGGCGCGCGGGCTAGGGGAGTTCGCCGCGGCGCGGGCGCGTCACGATCCGGGGCAGTTCCTCGATGTTGACTACGCGGACTTCACCGCTGACCCGGTCGGCACGGTGGAGTCGGTCTACGCGAATTTCGGGCTGCCCTACAGCGACGCCGCCAGGGACGCGGTCAGGGCCTTGCACGCGCAGGCGGCGAAGAGTGAGGCGCGACCCGCGCATCGCTACTCGCTGGCCGACTTCGGGCTGACGGCCGGGCAGGTGGACGAGCGGTTCGCCGGAAACGAGCGCGGTTAGTACCCTCTCCCGCGACTACGTGAACGTATCGGCGGGGGTTCTCGCTGTCAGGCGGCGAGCGACTCCTTGCCCGGTGTGGCGGGTTCGGCGGCCCGGGTACGGGCAGGACCGGCAGCCGCCGGCTGGTCGGACCGGTTGCGGTCGTCGTAGCGGTGCCTGCGGTGGTCACGCCGGGCGGGCTGGCCGACCCGGCGGTGCTCGGTGCGAGCGATCGGTTCCGGTGCATGGCCGGCCTTGCCGGCAATGTTTCGCGCGCCCGCTACGTCGCGGTGATGCAGTCTGTTACAGCTGGGGTTGGTGCAGGCCAGGACGCGGCCGCGCTTGGCCGCCGGGGCTGCGCAGTCGGGGCAGTGCGAGGACGTGCCGCGTTCGTCGACCAGCACGACGGTGACCGCGCATTCTTCCAGCCGGTAGGCCAGCGCCCGGGTGGTGTAGGACAGCAGCCAGCGGTGCGTCCGCCGGTTGTGGACCGGCCCGGCGTCTAGCCTGCGGACTCCGCGGGGGTCGCCGACGGCGACGGTGCCGGCCCTGGCCTGGTCCACCAGGAACTGCGCGGCGAGGTTCGCGGCGCGCTGGCCGCGGCCTTCACCACCCGCCGGTTCCGGGCTTCTGCCTTACGCTGCCGGGCTGCGGCCTTCGCCCGCCGCCGCGAGCCGGGCTGCCGCGCGGTGCCCGGCCGGGCCCGGACCGGGGCCTTCTTCCGCGCCATCGCGCGCTGCCGGGCCTTGTGGTCTTGCAGGTGCAAGAACTCCTCGGCGCGCACCGCCCGGCCGGACACCAGCAGGGCCCGGTCACCGGACGCGACCGCCAGCGGGTGGATGATGCCCGGGTCAACCCCGGCGGCGGTCGCCCGGGCGCTGCCGGCGGGCGCGATCAGCTGGAACTCGCCCTTACGCCAGGTGACCGGCACCAGATGCCGCTTCCGCAGCGGCAGCCGCGCCTTCTCCCCGGCCCGCCGCCGCACGGCCTCGAAGAACGCCGCCGAGAAGCCCTTCGTCACATCCTGCGCGCAGTGCACGGTCAGGTCGCCGAACGGCCCGTGCGCCCTTTGATCGGGCCACATCTCGGTCACCGAGTTAGCGTTCGGAAGGCCCCGCCGGAACCGGTCATGGAACCGGTCGATGCACCACGCCCACACATCCCCCGCATCCTCCAGCAGCGCGAAGCACCGATCCCTCTTGGCATCGGTGGTCATGACCTTCACCCGGAAGGTCCGCACCACGTGCCCCTCCGGCACCACCGCGCCGCCGAACGCCATACAGCCACGCTAACCACCAGGTCCGACAATCCACGGGCGAGACACGCAGCCGAACTTACGGAACCGAGCACTAAGCTCTGGGCGCCTGCCGCGGCGGCCAGTATCTGTGCTCGTCCTCGACCGGGCTCATCAGGCCAAAGGCGTTACCGTCAGGATCACCGACTATCGCGTACCTGGCGCCCCAAAACGCGTCGTAAGGCCGCTGATGACCGCGATAACCGGCCGCGGTCAGCGTGGCATACAGATCGTCAACCGCCGGACGGGTCGCCAACCCGAAGCAGACGATCACGTTTCCGCCGATGCCGGGCCGCGAACCGGAGTCCCATAGCACCGCGGACTCGATGGTCTCCCACTCGATGCTGACGCGGCTGGGCAGTATCACCTCGGTGTGCGCGCCACCTGGTGATTCACTGACCTGCAGTCCGAGCAGCCGATAGAACGCCATTGCGGCGGCCATATCGCGCGTGAGCAAGTTCAGCTGACAGAAGGCCGGACCCGGATTCGGGCTCATGGCTGCCAGCGTAGAGCCGCCGCGAATCGCTCGCGGCGGTCATCCCACCAGCGGCGGCGTCGGTCGAATCGCTCCGCGCCGCCCATCTGCTGCCACATCGCGACGAAGCCGGGCTCGCCCGCTTCGACGTGGCGGCGCACGAACTCGCCTCCGCGGGCGACCTGGCCGGACAGAACCTCCAGCAGGAGCAAGCGCCCGGCGGCGTGCAGGCCGTATGCGTCGGCGGCAAGCCGGAGCCAGCCCGGCCTGTCGGCCGGCTGCCAGCCGAGCCGGGCCGCGCTGGCGTCGTCATCAATCGGCACGCACAGCCGGGCGAAGGCCGCGAGGTCATGCACAGGGCGGCCGGGGGCGGCGAAGTCGAAGTCGACCAGCCCGACGGCCCGTCCGCCGCGGAAGACCACGTTCTCCAGGCAGACGTCGTTGTGGCACACCACCGGAACCGGGCTGGCCGGGTCAGCCAGTTCGCTGCTCCACGTCGTGCCCGCCAGTTCGAAAGCCGCTGACGCCAGATGGAACCGCCTGAGCAGCAGAGATACCGAGACGAGCGCATCGTCTGACTGCGCCCACGCCGGGTAAGGCGGCAGCGGCATGTCGTCCGATTATGCCGCACCTGCCAGGGACCGGCTGCCCGTGCCAGGCCCCGTTACATTCCTGAGCCAGAATGACGATATGACCGGGAACCTGCGGGACGTCCTGTCGCCGCGGGCCAGCGCCGACGGACCCGGCCGGGCGGCCGCGCTGTTGCGCCGGGGTCGGGTGCTGGAAGGGATCACGCTCGGCTGGAATATGGCTGGCATGGCCGTGCTTGCGATCGCTGCGATCGGGGCGCGGTCTGTCGCGCTGGCGGGTTTCGGCCTGGACTCGCTGATCGAGATCGGCGCTAGCACGGTCGTGTTGTGGGAGCTTTCGGGCACGGGTGAGGAGCGCCAGCGCCGTGCTCTGCGCCTAATCGGCGGCGCGTTCCTGGCGCTCGCTGCGTACCTGGCGGTGCAGTCGGCCGTGGTCCTGGCCGTCGGCTTCCACCCGCGGCACAGCGTGCTCGGCATCGCGTGGACGGCCGTGACGGCGGTGGCCATGCTTGCGTTGGCGGCTGGCAAGTCGCGAACTGGGAACGCATTGGGAAACCCGGTGCTGATCACAGAAGGAAGGGTCACGCTTGTCGACGGGATCCTTGCTGTTGCGGTACTCGTTGGCCTGGCGCTGAATGCTGCGGCAGGCCTGTGGTGGGCAGACCCGCTCGCGGCGCTCGTTATCGTGATCTACGCGCTGCGGGAGGCGCGCGAGATCTTCCGCCGGGTGCCGCAGACTGAGGCCGGCGATGGATCGATGGCGAGGTTCGTCCATGTAGCTGGACTAAGGCGTCGCGGCCGCCTCGGATAGCTCGCGAGCGAGTTCCACGGCGATCTCATCCATCCGCTGCTCGCCAACATGCGGAGGAGCGGACGGGCCGAGTAGCTGGAAGATCCTGGGTCCGCGGAACTCGCTGGCGAGATCTGCAGCCCGGGGCACGATATGGAAGTGGACGTGCGCGAAGCCCTCCGCCTCGGCGAACTGCGCGACATAGGTTTTCTGGCAGCCAAGGACGGTGTGCAGCGCCCGGGAGAGGCGGACCTGCCAGGTTCCGAGCGATGCTGCCTCCGGCCCGGTCAGCTCGGCGATCGAGATGATGTGCCGACGGGGGAGAAGCACCAGCCAGCCGGGCACCGCCGAGCCGAATGCGTGCGCCACCCTCCAGTACTTGTCGACCGCGATGCGCTCACGCGGCGGCAGGTTTTCCAGACCGGCGTTACCGGCGCAGCTATAGCAGTCAGGCGGTGTCGTCACGTCCCGAAGATACCCGTGCGCTCGCGCGCAGCATGGCGCCGCCGGCTGGAGACATGCGCGGCTCCAGACCTCATCGGCCCGGCGACCGTCGCCAGCCGCGATGCTGGCTCGCGCATCTCGCCGGCCAGGTTCACCCTGGCCTGCAGTTCACCATCGAGGTGGAAGACGACGACTCGGTCTGTGCTGAACTGGCTGCCCGGGGCGTGACGCTGATCAACGGCCCGATGGACCGGCGGTGAGGAGTGCAGACGGCTGCGTTCGCTGATCCGGGCGGCCACATGTGGGAGATCGCGCAGGACCTGCCGCGTGCCCTGAGCTCGTAAACTCGTTCCCGAGCAAATCGTGATGGCGGAGTGGGCAAATGCGGAGAAGCTCTGCGACGTACAGTGCGCCCCGCGGCCCCTGGCGAAGATTCGCCAGGAAAACGTGGCGACGGTTCGCTAGCGGAATTGGTGACTGGTACCGGTCGCCGGGCTGGCCGCGCCGTGGGGGCTGGAGCGGTGGCGCCGCTCCGCGGCCCGTGCGCCCGGAGGAGTGGCAAGCACTCACGGCCGAAGCCCAGCGCCTAGCCGCGTTGCCGCGGGCGCCATCGCCTGGAGGCTGGACCGCGCCGGCGGGGGTTCGGCCGGCCTGGAACTGGACGCCCGAACCAGGGATCGAGCCGCGGCTTGACCGCGTTCCTCGCTGGGTCTGGCTCTGGTATCACATGCCGATCGTGGACAGATTCGCTCACTGCTGGATGTGGTACCACGGAGGCTGGGAGGTCCTGCCTCCGGGTGACTGGCGCGCAGGGCCGGGCGATTAGCTGAATTAATCGTGACATCGAAGCGGGCGGCGCTGGCACGCGAGCAGCGTGTTCGGCGTCAATGCCGCGTACTCAGCACCGTCGCTGATGATCCGGGCCGCAGACCAGGCCGGGTTCGGGCCGGCGGGCCAGGCCGACATTGCCGTTCAGAATGCGAACAACTCACTGGGCTACTACTTCTCCCGGAAGAGCGGCGGCTGGGGAACTCGGCTGATTCTCGGCTCGGTGCATAAGGTTTACTCCGCTCCGTGCCTGATGGTGATCAAGGGCAGCAAGAGCTTCCGCGATACAGGCAGCATGGTACAATTTAGGCGGTGTTGTCGCCTTCCGAAGATGTGGGCGCGCGACCGGGCTCGAGCAGCACCTTGACGGCGCCGGTGCGGCGCGAGTCCTTGATGGCGAGCACGGCCTCGCGCCATTGGTCGAGCGGGAAGCGGTGCGTGATGACCGGCGTCAGGTCCAGGCCGTCCGCGATGAAATCGAAGTAGTGCTCCATGGCGTGCTTGGCGACGCCGCCGACTTCCTCGACACCGAAGCCGTTCGATCCGATGACGCGCAGTTCCTTGAAGTACAGCGGAGTCCACTCGAAGCGTTTCGGCGGCTCGACGCCGGATACGACGAGCGTGCCGCCGGTCGCGAGCAGCCGGAGCGATGTCTCGACGGTCTCGGTCGAGCCGATCGTGTCGTAGACGACGGCGGGGCCGTCCTGCAGCCAGTCGCGCTTGCTCCACGGCTCGAGCGGGGTCGCGCCTACTTGGCGCGCGACCTGCGCGACGAGTTCGTCAGGAGTGGTTGACAGCACGGCGTGGGCTCCGAGCCGGGTCGCGAGCGCGGCTCGTGCGCCAGGCCGGGTCGCGGCCCATACCTCGGTGGCCGGGTACAGATGGCGAAGCAGTGCGATCGCCGCGAACGCGAGGGTCCCCGAGCCGTAGACAAGGACGCTCTCGCCGTCTGGCGGGGGCGCTAGCAGGATCGAGCGCAGCGAAACGCTCACGGGGTCTGCCAGCACGGCTGCTTCGTCGGAAACGGAGTCGGGGATGGCGAACAGCTGCGAGACGTGCGCGGCGAAGCGCTCGGCGTGCGCCCCGGCGGCTGACGCGCAGTTCCCGATGTGGATGGAGACGGGCAGCGTGCCCGAGCGGAAGTTCCGGCACCAGGGGTAGCGGCCGACCTGGCAGGCCACGCACGGCGGGTCGATTCCGCGGGGCTCGCACGACAGCCACGGATTGAGCACGACGCGCTCGCCCGTATCCGCACGGATGCCGACGGCTTCGTGGCCAAGCACGTGCGGGAAGGAGACGAGCGCCGTGAGCGGATTGTCGCGGGCGCCATTCAGGAGAATCTGCTTCACGTCAGAGCCGCACAGCCCGGAGAAGGTTGTCTGCACGCGCACCCAGTCCTCGGCTGGCAGCGGTAGCTCGTCGACATCCTCGATGCGGACGGGCGCGAACCGGGATACGAACGCACGCCGGTCGATTCGCCCGCCTATGGTCGAGGCAGCCTCGCGGGCCAGGTTGTGCTGGAACACGAGTGCCTTCACGTCGACCTCCTTAACCGGGCAGCGCAGCCGGGGCAGCTCAACTTACCAGCGCAATGGCCTGGTTTCGATGGATTGGCGTAGCGTGGCTGCCCGGCTAACGGGGCCGGCGTCAGGCAAAGGCGTTGCCGGGACGCAGATGCACCCATCCGTGACCGAGACCATGCAGGTCCCCGTTCCCTCTCAAATGCCTGTGGGGACAAGTCCGCAGCGACGGACCGGCGGCGCCAGTCGGTCGGCACACCCTCACAATGTCCGGCAGCAGCCTTCCGGTTCTCGGTGACGGATCGGCTGGCTGAGGCCCTTGACTCAGGTACTGAAGCGCCCATACTGCATGCATCCGATAGCTTTCGCCAGCCTGGGTCTGGCGTGAAGCGGCGAAGCGAGGGGGCAGGGCGAATGGCTTTGAACTGGCCGATCGAGCAGCGAGGCTCAACCGGCGAGAACGTCCGCAGCATTCAGTACTTACTCAATGATCACGGCGCGGCGCTGACCGTTGACGGCGACTTCGGGCTCAAGACCACCGCGGCAGTGCGTGCCTTCCAGACAAGTCAGAAGCTAACCGTGGACGGCATTGTCGGAAACCAGACGTGGCCGGCCTTGATCGTCGAAGTATCGACGGGCAGCACCGGAGACGCCGTCCGCGCTGTGCAGAGTCAGATCCACTCCCGCAGCGGCTGGCTCACGATCGATGGCATCTTCGGCCCGGAAACCGAGAGCGCCGCACGGTTCTTCCAAGAAGATATCGGGCTCAGCGTGGACGGGATCGTCGGGCCCAACACGTGGAATGCGTTGGTCTTGAACTACCTTCGCGCTCAGGGCGGGCAGGCTGCCTCCCAGATCGTCTTCCAGGCGTGGACTGAGAACAACCGGGCCTTGGCCGGTGAGGAAGCGACCCCGCAGGCGGTGGATCAGCTCTTCGCGCGAACATGGCATGCCGCCGACGGATGGAGCTTCGCGCAGTGCGAGGGGGCCGCCGGATCGTTCATCTGCACCTGGCAGCGGACGGGAGAGCAACTGGTTCTCCATGGGAACGACAACACCGGGGCGCCCTTCTACTTCGTCAATGACGTGACGTTCCCGCTCCTTCCCTGAACCGGGCGCCGGCACGGGACCGGAGCTTCGGCCGCGACGGTAATGACACGGCGAGGCGGACTAGTCGGGCTCTGGTGAATAGCGGCACTAGCCGCCGGGACTTAGGTCCTCTGGGCCGCCGATCGCCTGACCGGGTTTGATGATCAGGTGATCGTGGGCGACGACGTGCGACTGGAAGTCAGCTTCAATGTTGCCCAGGCGAGGCTGGTAAACCTCGCCCGGGGCAGTTCGCTGGCCAGTGCCTCCGGGCCGTCGGCCGTGCTGACCCTGCGGTGGGAGGTGACCGGTCACGGCAGCGGCGTCTTCCCCGCCCTGGATGCTGACATCACTCTGACACCCGCCGGGGACGATGCCACCCTCCTTTCGGTCGCCGGGGCTTACCGGCCGCCGCTGGGATCGGCCGGAGCCGGGCTCGACCGGGCGATCATGCACAGAGCCGCCACCGCGACCGTCAGCAGCTTTATCAACCGCATCGCCGAGGCAATAGTCCATCCCGCACAGGCTCCAGCGCATTCGCGTGACATCGGGGCGGCTGGGGCGGCCTGGATGCCGTCCACGACTCAGGTTCCCTAATGAACACCCGTCGTCCGGCGTGGCAGCCGCTCGCTGGCAGGACAGTGGCTGTGAGGGGTCCACGATTGCCAGGCTGTCTCATTGCTATGGTTGATGGCTGTACGGGGGCGGAAGTAAAAGCGGCGGCCGGGATGTAGATAACTGGTAAGCCCGCCGTAATCAGTGTCATCCCAAAGCGTCAAGGGGGCACCACATGGGCACGATCACGACACCGGATGGCACGCAGATCTTCTACAAGGACTGGGGAAACGGTCAGCCCATCGTCTTCAGCCACGGCTGGCCTCTGTCGGCCGATGACTGGGACGCGCAGATGCTCTTCTTCCTCCAGCACGGCTATCGCGTCATTGCCCATGACCGGCGCGGCCACGGGCGGTCCACCCAGACTGGCGACGGCCATGACATGGACCACTATGCCGACGACCTGGCGGCGTTGATGGCACATCTCGACCTGCAGGAAGTAGTTCACGTTGGCCATTCGACTGGTGGCGGCGAGGTGGCGCACTATCTGGCGCGGCACGGTCAGAGCGGAGTGGCGAAGGCTGCGCTGATAAGCGCAGTGCCGCCGCTGATGGTGAAGACCGAGGCCAATCCGGGCGGTCTTCCCAAAGAAGTATTCGACGGATTGCAGGCACAGCTCGCAGCCAACCGTGCCCAATTCTATCGTGACCTACCCGAGGGGCCATTTTATGGTTTCAACCGCCCAGGTGTGAACGCATCAGAGGCAATTATCCAAAACTGGTGGCGTCAGGGCATGATGGGTGGCGCGAAGGCGCACTACGACGGCATCGTTGCCTTCTCACAGACTGATTTCACCGAAGACCTGAAGATGATCTCTGTACCAGTGCTAGTGATGCACGGCGATGACGATCAGATCGTTCCCTATGCCGACTCCGGACCCTTGACTGCAAAACTTCTCCGGAACGCGACGCTGAAGACCTACAGCGGCTTCCCGCACGGCATGCCCACTACGGAAGCAGCGACCATCAACGCCGACCTGCTGGCTTTCCTGAGGGCGTGACATCGACCCGCGGGCTTACTGTACAGCGCGGTACCTGGCGGTCGGCGCGGTCAGCGAAACCCGTCGCCATACTCGCGGTTGTCAGGGCCATCCGGTGGCTGCGCCAATGGTTCACGCGCCCGCCGAGGCCGTGAGCGCGTGGTGGTGGTGGTGGTGACTGCGCTTGCGCTTGGCGCTTGGCCAGGGCGGCCGGGGTGGCCGGGGTGGCGGTGTTACCAGCAGACGTCCGCCCGGAGGGCTGTGGTACGCCGTGGTACGGCGGGTGTGCTGAGGCTATGGCACTTGAGCAGCCGACTGACATCAGCGTTCGCCAGTTCGTCGCGGACTCGGGGTCGGTCACGCGCGGCCTGCGGCAGGGACGGACATACACGCTGACTCTGAACGGAGAGCCGCTGGCGAGAATTGTCCCGATCCGGCGGCGCCGGGCCGTTCCCAAAGAGGAAGTTCTCGCGATCTTCGCGACGTCCCCGGCGATCGATATGGGCGAACTGCGCGCCGACCTAGACGAGGTTGTTAGCCAGGACGTGCGCGACCCGTACGAAGGTACTGATCTGTGACCGTCCACGCTGTGGCGGTCGTGGATACCAGCATCGTCGCGGCGGTTAGGCTCTATAACCCGTCGGAGTTGCCCGACACCATGTTGATTACAGCGGTCACATTGGGAGAACTGTCGTACGGCCCCCATGCAACTGACGATCCGGCAAAGCGCGCCGGACGAGTGGCGGTCCTTCAGCACGCAGAGGCTACGTTCGACCCGCTTCCGTACGACCAAGGGGCTGCTCGCCTCTACGGCCAGATTTGTGCCGCGGTTCGCGCGGCAGGGCGTCAGCCGCGCCGGAGGGCCTCGCATCTGATGATCGCTGCAACCGCAGCGAGCAATGCGCTGCCTCTCTACACGGCCAACCCGGGCGACTTCAAAGGGGCAGAAGGCCTTGTGGAAGTGGTTGCCGTCCATGGGCGGCCGAACGACTTCTGACCTCGGGTCAGTTCGCTCCGCCCGGTATGCGGCCAAGCGAAAGATCGCCTGCCTGTGTGATCGCCAGCGCCACTCGTGATAGGCGCGTTGGGTGGGCCAGTCGCGACTGCTGGTACAGGCCCGTGGGGAATCGCCCTTAGTAGGCACGCCCTGACCTGGGACTTCTGTTGGTTCGAGCGGGCGAAGGGAATCGAACCTGATGAACAGCTTGGAAGGTGTACCGCAACGCTGCCTCGGGCGTGCTGACCTGCGTCTTCGGGCATCCTCGGGTGCACGTGACTGCCCGTCTTTGGCGGTTAATGCACGCTGATGGCACGGTGATCTTAGGGTGCGGCGTTACGCGTCGCTACTTGGTCGCCGCGGCGAGTTCGCAGGCGGGGAACGCCGGAAGCTACCGCGCCTCGTTCGCGGCACGGTCGCGGCCAGGTCCGGCAAGTCGGCGGCTAGCACCGAAGCTGGCTGACCGTTAACGTCGACCACGGCCGCCTCGTCGCCCTGGGCCGCGGGCACGGGAAGTGCACACCGGCCCGATAAGCTCGGCTCCGCCGAGGACGTCACCTGCGCGGGAAGGCTCCATCTCGTACCCGCAACGCGGACAATGTCCGGTGCGGCCCGGTCCAAAATACGGTGCCATGCCATCCGCCAGGCGAGCGCTCGCCGCCAGGTCAGCCGCAGATCCTCGCCCGTAATCACCCGGGGCACGTCCGTCGGCTCGTGCTACTTCCCGTTCGCGACAATCATGCCCAAGACCCGACTCGGACTACGCAACCCACCATCTGAGCACGCGCATCGCCTGCAGAGTCACCCAGCGGGAGGGCTTGCCTGCCCCGTCGTCCACATCGAACCAGACCCGGCCGGGCAGGCTCCAGTTGAGCGGCCAGGTGCCGTCTTCTAGGCGCCTGGAACGAACATGGTCGACTGCCTGGCCGAGCCTCGGGTCGGGCGGGCAGCCGGCAAGGGCGGCAGCTGACCGGAAGTAATCCAGTGCCCGGAGAACGTCGTAGCGCCATCGGCTGGGATGCAAGAAGGACAGAAACTGCTCGTCGGCCGGTTCGCCAGTGCTGAGACGACGGAAGAGGTTGCGCTCCAGGAGATATTCCTCGCCCGACTTGCGCGCCTCTCGGGATTCAGGCGTGCCCCCGGTGGCGCGCTCATATTCCAGGAGCCCTTCCAGCACGTTGATGGTGGTCGCGAATGATGAGCGTAGCGAGCCGTTGGCTCTCTCGCAGTTCCAGCCGCCGTCACCAAGACGCTCACCGACAAGCCTGTCGACAATAGGCGAGATGTCCACCCCGAAATAGGCGCCGTCCGCAGCTGTCCGGCCGTTTATGCACTCCTCGACTTCGCCTTCCCAGTAGGGCTGGCCGGCATGGTCCCACCGTGAGTTGGCGCCGATCAATTCGACGGCTCGCCTGGCCGAGTCCGAGGACGGATCGAGGCCGAACTCCCGGAGCTGCGACAACGAAAATGCCGTGGCCGTCCATGGCTGTCCGACTTCTTGCCATTCACGGAAGTCGAAATCTCTCGGCGCAAAGGCGCCGCCCGCCCATTGCCCGTCCTCGTCCTCGTAGGAGAGAAGTAGGGCTCCCCAGCCCTCCGTCTCCACTTTGGCCCGCTCAGCCTTCCACTCCGGCTCCTGGGCGTCGAGCAGGTCGCGCATCACCTGCCAACGGATCGACGCGTCGGAGTTGAGGAGCCAGTCGATAACGGAGCCAGAATCGGCCATTCCGCTGAAGCTGTCGATTGCTGCTGGCACGCAATCCTCCATGAGACAGGCGCTCGGCACCGGTTCCAGCGACTGAGCCTAGGACAAACCATGGCGAAACAAAAGACTTGTGGTGTCCTCGGTTGGGGGCGAAGGGACTCGGAACCTCATGACCAGCTTGGACGGTGTACCGCAGCCTTTCCGCACATCCTCTGACCTGCGGATTGCTTCAGCCGTCAGGGGCTATGAGTTACCGCCAGTGTACCCGGCCAATGGCACGCTAGTGGAACGGCGATCTTGGACCATGCATGCCGTGGTTCCAGCGCGGGATGGCATGCTGGGAGGCTGGCGCTCGTGAGGAGATCAGCGATGACCCACCCACTGGGCGCGCAGCCCGAGTACCGGCGAACCCCTCTCAGCACGGAGGAGAAGGCCCGGGGCGAGGCGAACTTCGCCCCCTTCGTCGCCCAGATGCTTGTCTCCAGCGGACGGTTCAAGGTGAGCGCGGACACGCCGGACCAGGTAGAGCTGTTCCAGGGGGTTGCCCGCAGAGTGAGTGACATGCTCCAGCGGCCGGTTGTCAGCTACGCCAACGGCAGGGAGATCGTGATCACCTTCGGCCAGGAGGAGGCTCCGGCCCTGGCGTTAGGTTCGCCCGTCTGGGGATTTCCCGGCGGGTGCTGATCGCCAGGGCTGGTTAAGCCTGGTGGTCATCGCGTCCTCCCGCATCGAGCTGATGGCCTCCCACCTGGTGGCCTTCATCCGATGGTTGCCGATCACCGCCGGAGCGGGTCGCGTGGAGGGCTGGCATTCCCGGGCCGGGTGAAGGCCGTCCAGCGAAGCCGATCGGCGCGCACGCCATTGGCGCGGTAGGCCAGACTGTTGCCATGGACCGGCAAACGATCGCGGCCGGGAGGTGGCTGGAACCCGCGTCCAGGCTGATCGCGGCAACATCTGGCTAGCTTCTCGGATTCCGGCGGCGTGGTTGCTACTTGGGGTCAGCCGGCCGCCTTGAGCCCGGCTTGCCGGCCCGTCGTTTCTCCAAGTGCTCCGGCGGACCGGCTGGGAAACCGCCGGCCGGAACGTCACGTACGACCAGGCTGAGGCGCTCTGCGGCGATGGGATGGCTGAGGACCTGCCATCCACTCGGGCCATTCTCCAGCCATATCCCGTCAACATCGACTGACCAGACGTCGGTCGGCACCCGGGCCATATGCAGCATGAAGCTAACGTCGTCCAGATCCTCGCAGACGAAGATGGCCGGCAGTTCGGGCGCCGTGCTACCGGCGATACCCGGCGCGCGGCCCATCCGCTTCCAGTCCAGACCGTGCTGGAAGATGGAGTCCCGGTTCGCGACGGCCGTCGCGTGGACACGATGACCCTGGCCGCGGATGATCTCAATGTGGTGCCGCAGACGGCCTGTGCCAGAACCTCACCACGTGGCCCACTCACGGTCGCGGCGTAGAGGGCTACCACCTCACGCACCCACGGATCATCAAGTGCTCGAGTAGTCAGGGCGGCGACCACCTCTGCCGCACTGCCATGAGCATCAGGGCGGCCGGGAAAGGCTCCGGCCCACAGCCCGGCCCCCTCATCAAGCTCGACGAGCTCGATGACGGGGATCCCATCTTCGAGGTTGTCGTGCTCCCCAGGTGGCGTGAGCAGAACCTGACTACCGCTCACCGCTGCCTGCTAACCATTTTTTGGTGCCGCTTGAGCGGGAAGGCACTGGACACTCTGCGGCTGGGCGCCCCGGGCAATGATGCACTACACCGAACGGGGCGGGGAGTGGCATATGCGAAAGCACAAGACAAAGGATGCCGCGTGCCGAGACCTCCTGTCGGGCCTAAGCAGTACCGGATAGCATCGCCGACAGGCAGTCAGCTTGGGAAGTCTCAGCCACGATCCGGGGCTGTCTGCTGATTCACTGCCCACCGGCTGCGCGGGAGGTCTCGTCGCCAGCCGCCTGCACGAGCAGGAGGGCACGCGATAAACCCGGCTTGGTTCTCCGGCGAGCAGATCGTCCAGGTCACCAACTCCGACCCATTCGCCAGGCCCGTGCTCCGGTCGCCGGTGCTGCACACCCCGGTCTGGATGATTGCCGCGGCCCAGCTCATCCGCTGGCTGTGGCGGCTACGACGCTGGCCCCACGGACACCCGGTGAAATGTCAGCGGTCATACGAGTATCTTGCCGCAGTCCGGCCGGATCCACGGCGTCTGGCGGTCGTGGTCAGCCAGCCGCCGGGGTTGGGGGTGCGCCGTCGGCCGGCCACCGCCCGACGGCGGCCGCGAACGCTTCGGCCGCCGTCTCCTCGGCGATGTCGAGGTCACCGAAACGCCTGGCCAGGGCGGCTACCACCCGCGCCCACTCCTCACGGCGGGCCGGCTGATCGCCTCCTGCACGTCAACCCCGGTCACGCGAACGGCCGCACCTCGACCTTCCGGTTGCAGGCCTTCGACCCCTCGGCGGCGAGCTTGAGCGCCACGTCGAGGTCGGCAGCCTCGATAATCCACAGGCCGCCGAGATACTCCTTCGACTCCACGAAGGGTCCGTCGGTGAACAGCGCCTCGCCGCCCCGGTTATCGATCACGGTCGCCGTGCCGGGCGCCGCGAGGCCGCCGGCGAAAACCCAGTAGCCCTCCGCCACAAGCCGGTCGTTGAACGCGTCAAGCGTGCGGGATTCAGACTTGGGATTACCAACCGCTGTCATCTCATCCGGGGTGGCCAGGTCGGCAGTGTCGTCGATCACAGAAACCAGATACTGCATCTCCGATCATCTCCTGTGCTTCGGGGCGCCCATTGCGGGCGGCCGCTCACCCTGCTACGAACAGCTCTGACCCGATCCGACACCTCCTCTCGGACTTCTTTCAAGGACTTTCTGGTACGCCGGTTAAGGCTACGAGAGCATATGCTCCGGGTGGCGATCAACGCGCAGCTGGCAGTTCTGCGGGCGCCTGCCAGGACGGTCAGGTCAGCGGTTGCCTAGCTTTGCAGCTAGGCATCGGCGGGCTCGGTGTTAATGAGCTTCTTGCCGCCGCGACTGGCGCGAGCATGAAGGAACTGATGGCGCGTTTGGGCGATTCGAGCACACGTGCGGCGATGATCTATCAGCACGCACCAGGGACAGGGATCAAGCGATCGCCCGCGCCCCTCGGGGGACTGGTCCGTGAGGTCCGCGCGGCTCCACCGGGGGAGTCATCAAGATCGCAGAATGAAGCGTGACTGGCGCGCGGTGTGGCTTTCGTGCTGGCAGCGGCGGGCCGAGTGCTCGTCAGTGACCGCTGGTACCCGCTGAAGACCGTTGCTTGTGGCCCGCGTCTTCTAAGCTGTTCAGCCGGCATCTGGTCCTGTCCCGTCCTTCTCGTGGGCGCCGAATCCACGCGAGCGCTCGGGTCCAGGCTGGCGAAGCCATCGCGGAGCGACGCCCGTAGGCGGCCTGGATGCGGTGCCTGCGAGCTGGACAATGGGAGCCGGGCAGGACGGCCCGTTCAGAACCGGACAGCCTGGGCCCGGATGAGCGTGAATTGATCTGCGGAATCTCGCGCTTACGGCGGCGCGCCCGCGCGAGCGGGGCCTCAAGCCAGAGCGCGGTGCGGGCGCCGCCGTCGCGGCGGAGCGCAGCGCCGCCGCCTTGATTTACTACTACGGATTAACTCGGCAACCGCCGCGCTCGATTACGCCGTTCCCAACGACCGGCCCGCCGCTGTGAGAAGCGCGCTCAGGGCGCCGCCGCGCCGAAGACCAGGACGCCGGCTCAGCCGCGGTCGTGGAGGGTCACCTGGTAGCCGTCGGGGTCCGCGAACGTGAAAGTGCGGCCGAACGGCCCGTCGACGGGCGCTGAGATGATCGTCGTGCCGGCGGCGGCGAGGGCGTCGTGGATGTCTGGCGCGTCGGGGGCGTGCAGCCACAGCGCCATCCCCTGGCCCGGCTGTGCGATCGCGTCCAGGTCGACGCCCGCGACGACGTCGCGGACGGCGAACGCGATCGGCTTGGTCTCGAACACGACGGCGTGCGGCGGTCCTGCGTCGGAGCGCTTCAGCCCCAGGTACTGCTCGTAGAAAGCGGCGGAACGCTCCAGGTCGCGCACCTGCAGTGAAATGAAGTCGGGTCCGGTAACGGCCACGAATCTTACCTCCTCATGTATGTCAGTCTTCTGACAAACCACAATGTATGTCAGACTACTGACATGAGTCAAGGCGAGCCCGGAATCGAGCTGGACACATCGCTGGGGTACATGCTGAAGGCGGCCGCGAGCGCCCTGCACTCTGCCCTGGAGGCCGTGCTGAGGCCGCTTGGCATGACGATCACCCACTACGCCTGCCTGGAGCTGCTTGCCCAGCGACCGGGCCTGTCCAACTCCGAGCTTGCCCGCGGCGCCTTCGTCACCCGGCAGTCGATGAATGTGCTCCTGCAGGCCCTCGAACGCCAAGGACTCGTTGTCCGCCCGGCACAGGCACCCGTCGGCAGGGCCCTGCCGACCGAGCTGACCGCCCGCGGGCGCCGCCAGCTGAAGGTGGCCAGCGCCGCGGTTCGCCGCGTCGAGCAAGACATGCTGGCCAATTTGGATCGCAGCGAACAAGATCAGATGCGGCGCCTGCTCACTGCATGCATCGCCTCACTGACTGAATCGCCCACTCCGTGTCCCTGGCTCCAATAGGGCCACTGTAGGGCCAGCTCTAGGGAGATCCTTGATCGTCTGGGAGACTCCTGAGCATGTCAGCGCAGCCCGCTGAAATGATCCGTTACCTGCCCTTCCCCTTTCCAGGTGGAAGCTTCCCGGCCGAACTCGGAGCGGTGATTTAACGGACAGTCCTCGACGGTCGTGAGCCCGCGCGGGAGGTTATCCATAGCGCCGAGAACAGCTGGATGGTTGGCGACGGGCTTAATGACCCAAACGCGCCGGGCGCGTGCGTGGCAAGTCATATTCACCACGTCCTGGCGCGCAACTCGTCGGTAGCTGCTCTGGCGTCACTGCCGCCCGGTCATCGGGCCGTGCGGGAAGGTCCCGGCCATTCCTGGAAGATACAACCGAGCAAGTTGATCGATGAGGGTGACACTCCATCCGGCGCCGGGTAATAGCCTTCTCCCGCTTGCCGTGGGGTCTGTGAATCCTCGCTACCTGCCACTCTCCGATAGCTGCCATAACTCGGCGACTCTCGGTCGGGTTCGGTCAAGGGTGGCCGCAAGGCCATCGCGTCAGCGACGCGAGCGCAGCGAGCGCCCTTGGCGGGTTCAGGCCGACGCCGGACAATGTGACGTGGGGATGAGCCAACCTGATTAGCACGGCGGTGTGCATCGGACCGGCGCGCCCGCGCGAGCGGGGCCTCAAGCCAGAGTGCGGTGCGGGAAGCGCCGGAGCGGCGGCGCTCAGCGCCGTCGCCTTGATCCTAGTAAGGCGTAATTCGGCAAGCGGATCAGGTTACGCGGCTGGGTCGGTGCTATGCCAAAGCAGAGGCGTGCATGCGGACAGTGCCGACGGAGGTCCAGTTCCATCCGCGCTCCGGGCCGTCCTGGATGACGAGGCTCACGGCGTCGATGTCGATCTGGTGCTCGGGCAGTTGTTTGCCGAGGGCGGTGATGATCGGCTGGGCGGGCTGCTGGGTTGTGCTATAGCAGAGCGTGACGTGGGGCGTCCAGGCTGACTCTTCGTCGTCCGCCGGGCCGATGACGGCGTTGGTGGCGGCGAGGGCTGCTGCCCGGACCGGGGGTGAGGTTACCCACTGGCGTCCCGGCGAGCATGATCGCTTCGGGGGTGGTAGAGGATCTTGCTCAGGCTGACAGTGACCGGCGGAACGTCGGCCAGGTAGTCCGAGGCGACAGCGGTCATGTGCTGCATCTGCTGGTCGCTGAACTGGTCGGCTAGGCCCGCGACGTGGACGGTCATGTGCAGCCACTCGGGCGGTGTCATATGCAGGCCGGTGAACGGGGCGAGGCGGTCGTGTGCCTGACGGGCGAGGTCTCCGGCTTCGGGGTAACCGCACATGAGGACGTGCCAGTACAGGGTCCGCTGGCCGGGAGCGGCGAGCTTATTGCTGTGTGAACGGCTGAGCGGTAAGCAAGACCGACCTGCAAGATGGCAGTGTGGCCCGACTGCGGCTGGTGGTGTGAGGAGTCCGGGGACGGTCCAGCCGAGGCCACATGGCCTGACCTGCGGAAACTCGGAAGGAATGAGCGGGCGAAGGGAATCGAACCCTCATGACCAGCTTGGAAGATCGGTGGTGGCGGATGGACGTTCGCGCTGGCTGAGCTAGGCGTGCCGGGAAGCGCTGCCAAGACAGGTTTATGGCCGTGGTTACCCGCGAGTGGCCGGGGCTTGTGGCCCGTGTGTGGCCCAGTCGATCACTCGGCCGTCTCCATCCGGGATGGCGGTCGGGACCTGGACGGGTACTCATCTAGGAGACTGCGGAACAGCTCGTCCTGGTTCACTGCTGTCCTCTGCTCAGGTGGCTCCGTGCATGTTCGGGTTAGCAAGGGCGGCATTCACCACGATACGGTGCAGCCAGGTCGTGACCGCGGGATCGCCGTCAATGCCGGCGGCGCCGTCGGTCTGTTCCCGGAGGATGTCTGCGTGTCCGACGTGCCGAGCGGTTTCTTCGATCATGTGGACGTAGACCCACCGTAGTGAGACCTGGCCCATGTCTGGCTCGGGCACTGCGTCATCGAGAGCCAACCGTGCTGCTGTTTGTCGCGACTGCTCGCAGGTTTGCTCGTATTCCTTGATCAGCGAGCTGACTGTTTCGTTCTCGGCCAGGTCCCAGCTTTCGTCGCCGCCTCCGACATTGGGACCGATTTCCTCTGGCTTTCGTCCAGCCAGCACTTCCTGAAACCAGCCTCGCTCGACTCCGATCATGTGCTTGATCAGGCCGGCGAGCGTGGTTTTCGACGGTACGCGCCGATGGCGGGCTTCGTTCTCCGAGATGCCCTCTACCTTGCTGACAAGCACCTGGCGGTGGAAGTCAAGGAAGGCCTCCAGGACCTGACGTTCGCTGCCTGTGCTATCGGGTTGGTCGGCAGTACGCGGCGAGGCGGGAATCGGCATGGTGACACAGTAATCGCGTCGTCAAAGCATTATGTCCCGGCTCACGCTCGCCCGGCCGTGATGCTTTCCGTCCTGACCAGAGCCGGGTTCCACGTGGATTGCTCCGGCTGGACTTCAGGGCCAGGGCCGCCGCTCGGTGAGATCGGCGTTCCGGAGGGCTTGCCGCGTCTGGAGAGCGCGAGATCGCGGGGAGCGCCTTCGCGAACGTAGATCGCTGCAAGGGCGCAGGCTTTGGCGATCATCATGCTGCCGCCCGCGCGTGGTCCAGCGCCGTGATGCAGTAGCCAGTTCGCGACCGAGCAGACCTTGATCAGGTCGTCCTCGGAGCATTCGAGCACCCAGGCCGCCGCTGGTGTCCCCCGTACTGCCGCAGAGACTCGGCGATCTGCTCTACGCAGGCCTGAGTCGTCGGGCTGTGGCCCGTCTGTGGCCCGAAACAGGCCGCGAGGCAACGGGAAGGATCGGGCCATCCCCAAAAAATACGGGCTGACCTGGGGTTTCGGGGTGGTGGTGGAGCGGGCGAAGGGAATCGAACCCTCATGACCAGCTTGGAAGGCTACGACTGCCAAGGCTCTGACCAGCGCCAGCGCAGGTCAGACGGCAACCGGCTTCGCTGTGAGTGACCGCTAGTAGCGGCGTCTTACCGCCCGATCGGGCACGCAACGGGCACGCGTCAGCGTGAGCCTGTCCTCCGGTTTTCGCGGCCTGCAAACCATATGCTGTGGATAGGACACAGGAGGTGAGCCGGTGAAAGCTGATGCGCCGCGGCGCGCGGTGACACTCGACGAAGTACGTGCTCACCGCGGCGACATCTTGCGATTGGGCGAGCGGTTCGGTGTGCGTAACATCCGGGTCTTCGGCTCGGTTGCACGGGGCGAGGCGCGCCAGGACAGTGACCTGGACCTGCTGGTCGATGTCGACCGCGGGCACGGCTACTTCGACATGGCCGGGTTCGCTCTCGGCGTCGAGGACCAGTTGGGAGTCTTCACCCAGGTCGCCACCGCGCGTGGTCTGAAGGAACGGATCAGGGATCGCGTGCTACGCGAGGCCGTCGCGTTGTGAGACGTGACTCTGAGCGGCTTTCTGACATCATCGAGGCTGCAGAGAAGATCGCGGCGCGTGTGGCGCGTGGCCGGGAGACATTCGATGCCGATGAAGATACGTAGATCGTCTTGGTGCACCTTATTCAGATGATCGGCGAGGCTGCGGCTGGGTTGTCGGATGAATTTGCGTCTGAGCATTCAGAGATACCGTGGCGCCAGATTGTCGCGGTCCGCAACCGCGTAGTGCACGGATATTTTGAAGTGGACCTCGACATCCTCTGGGATGTGGCGGCAGTGGACGTTCCGCGTCTCGCCGATCAGGTGCGTGTCATCAGGTCAAAGCTTGCCGACCAAGCCTGACCACCGGCGCCCGTTGCGTCGAGCCTCCGTTCTCGATCGGGCACGCCGGCGCTGGCAGGCTTACTTATCTCGACTGGCCGCAGTCCTGACAGTGCGTCTGACCTGCGGATTTGCGGAGCGGGCGAAGGGAATCGAACCCTCATGACCAGCTTGGAAGGCTGGGGCTCTGCCATTGAGCTACGCCCGCTTGGCGCGACCGCCACCGGTAGCGTACCGGGTCCGGGCTCCTACACGCGCAGCCTGGACGGGGCCGCGGGCCGTTGCCCTCAGCCAGCTACTTCAGCGGCGGCAGGTCTTGCCCCTCGCCGAGGACGGTCCGGAACAGGTCGCCCCGGTCAGCCACGCGATCAAGCACAGTCCGGATCGTAAAACCATCGGGCCGGAGCGACGGGTCGTCGAGCTCGGCCCAGTCGATCGGCGCGGACACGGGTGCACCCGGCGCAGCGCGCGGGCTGTACGGGGCAACCAGCGTCTTGTTGCTGACGTTCTGCGTGTAATCGAGCCTGGCCAGGCCCTGACGTTCGGTCACGTCCCATTTCCAGCTGACTAGATCCGGGACGATCGAGCCGATCGTCTTCGACAGCTCGTGTACCCATTCACGGGTGTCCGAATAGCTAAGCCGTCCGCGCACCGGAATCCAGATCTGGATGCCGCGGCGCCCCGTTATCTTCGGCTGTGCGCGCACCCGCAGATGCTCGAGCGCCGTCCGGTGCAGCCTCGCCAGCACCAGGATGTCCGCCCACGAGGTGGCGGAACCGGGATCGATGTCGATGAGCGCATAACTCGGGTTGTCCGGGTGCTCCGCCCGCGAGGTCCACGCGTGCCACTCGAGCGCGCCGTAGTTAGCCGCCCAGACCAGCGCGGCCGCCTCATCAACGACCAGGTAGGTGGTCGTCTTGCCCGGCTCAGCGTCCGGGTTGTCCCAGCGCGGGAGCCAGTCCGGCGCGTGCTGAGGGAGTTGCTTGTTCCAGAAGCCGCCCTCGCTCACGCCGCCGGGGAATCGGTGCATGTTCAGCGGTCGGCCCGCGAGGTAGGGCAGGATGGCCGGCGCGATCTGAGCGGAGTACCGGATCAGTTCCCGCTTGGTGACGGCCGGCTCGCCGCCGCGTGCCGGGAACAACTCCTTATCCAGGTTCGTCAGCTTCAGCCGACGGCCGAAGACCTCCCAGGTCCCCGTTCCCCGAAGATCGTCCAGGGCAGCAAGCTCGGCGTCCGACGGGCCGGGGATCGGCCGTGGCCGCAGCTCGATCGAAGCCTGCGCGGCAGGCAGATCGGAGCGCCACATGCGGTCCGGATCAGCCTTGACCTCGTCGTTCGTTCGCCCGCTGAGCACCGACCTCGGGTGATCCTCGGGGTCCCAGCCGCTGACGGCATAGTCGTCGTGCTTGTGCAGCAGCAGCCATTCATCCTGGTCCGCGCCACGCTTGCCGCGGCGGACGAGCACCAGCTTGCCTTTCAGCTTCTGGCCGTGCACCTCAGCGTGCAGTTCGCCGGCCGCGACGGCGGAGGCTGGATCGTCGGTTTCATACGGCTGCCAGGTGCCGGTGTCCCAGACGATCACGTCGCCGCCGCCGTACTCGCCAGCTGGGATCACGCCCTCGAAGTCGATGTACTCGATCGGATGGTCCTCGACGTGCACCGCGAGACGTTTCACCGCCGGGTCCAGTGTCGGTCCGTTGGGCACGGCCCAGCTCGCCAGCACGCCGTTCATCTCGAATCGCAGGTCGTAATGCCGCCGCCGGGCGCGGTGCCGTTGCACGACGAACCGCAATCCTTGCTTGCCGTCGGCCGTCGCCGCGGCGGTGGCCTGGCTGGCTGGCTGGTGGCCGGCCGGCTCCGGAGTGCGGGAGAAGTCGCGCATTGCCTGATATCGCGCGAGCTTGCCGTCCCTGCCACGTGCCATAGTGCCGATGTTCCCACTGGTTCCTGACATAAGGCAGGTAACGGGGCCCTCTCTCTTCCGCCGTGACCGTGGAACAGCGGTTGTCTTAGCCAGTCAGGACTCCCGTACACTTGCGCCGTGCCGCAAAGCTGCTGGGAGGCCAGCCGGCCCCGGCGGCGCCGGGATGTAGCGCAGCTTGGTTAGCGCGCCTGCTTTGGGAGCAGGAGGCCGCGGGTTCGAATCCCGCCATCCCGACTGATCACAGCCATTTTTCGAATTTAGAATCTTTCGCGCTTTGAAGCCATTGCGGGAGTCACTTGTTCCTGGCTGGGTGTCGGCTGATGTCGCCTGGCGTGGCCCACCGCCTGTGCACGTTGGCTCCCACCTTTTGGTCATCGAGCCTGAGTTCTATTCAATGCGGCCAGTCTCGCGAAACAGCCCTTATGGGCAGCCGACGTCATACCCGCGTGCTCGTGGCGGGCCGCTGCTGATCGCGTCGCAAAATCGGCCGGAACATTTTCGCTCCAGGACACGGACGGCAGACGGCTCCTTGTCACCGGGGCCAAGCACGTCGCGCAGCTGTCCCGCGGCGTGCCTTGGGTCGATGATGGTCCGGGCGGTTACGACAATCTGGCCCAATGTTGGTCAGCGTGACACCGGCCGCCGAACATGCGCACCTGCCGGAGTCCGGCAGCTGCTGTCGGCTATTGCAGGCACGTACCGTTAGTCAGTGTGAGCGAGATCCTCGACCGCATCGATCGCGAGTTGCCCGGTGCGGTGGCTGCCGAGCTGAGGCGGCTGCGGGCTGAGAACGCGCGCCTGCTTCGGCTGCTAGACCTGAGTCCCGAGGAGGCTGCGCCGCCGGGGCCAGCGCAGGCGGGGTTGTTCGAGGCACCGCCCGGCCCGGTGCACGCTAACTCCGCGGCAGAAGAGAAGGTGGCATTCTTCAGCGCGCTGTTCGCCGCGCGAACCGATGTCTACGCCGTCCGGTATGAAAACAGTCGCACCGGCAGGAGGGGCTGGGTTCCCGCCATGTGCGGCGGGTTCCGCAAGGGCGTTCCGCGCGCTGAGCGGGACTACCTACCGCTAACCGCCGAGGTGCTGGCCGCGCACCTGTCCGGCAAGATGCACATCGGCCTGTACCCGCTGCTGGACAGTGATACGTGCTGGTGGCTGGCGGCCGATTTCGACGGGGCCGACGCGATGATCGACGCGCTGATGTACCTGAAAGCTGCCAGGGCGCTTGGGGCGCCCGCGGCGCTGGAAGTGTCGCGGTCGGGGGTGGGCGCTCATGCGTGGGTGTTCTTCACCTCTCCGGTCCCGGCGGCGACCGCCCGGCGTCTGGGCACCGGCCTACTACGGGAGGCGATGGCGCTGCGCGGCCGGATGAAGCTGACGAGCTACGACCGGCTGTTCCCGTCCCAGGATCTGCTCCCGGCCGGCGGAGTCGGCAACCTCATCGCTGCTCCGCTGTTCAAGCCGGCCCGCGATGACGGCAGGACCGTGTTCGTGGACCCAGGCACGCTGGAGCCGTATCACGACCAGTGGGCTTACCTGTCGTCCCTGGGACGGATGAGCCCGCGCGAAGGCGAGCGCGCAGCCGGGCAGGCTGGCCGGGTGCTGGTCGGGTCGGAAGTCACGCGGCTGGCACCGGCGGTGTCCTCGGCGACGCGGCCGGTGCCTGTGCCAGTCATCCACGCCAGGCTCGGAGCCGGGATCCGGCTGGACCAAGCCGATCTGACACCTGGACTGGCCGCGACGCTGCGGCATGCGGCCTCGATGAATAATCCGCTGTTCTACGAGCGGCAGCGGATGCGAGCCTCCACCTGGAATGTGCCCAGGTTTCTGCACAGCTTCGATGAGACCATCGACGGCGGCCTCATCCTGCCCCGGGGCCTGCTCGGCATACTCGCGGCGCTGACAGAGGAGGCAGGCAGCTGCCTGGAGACCACAGATGAACGGTCGGCAGGGGCCGAGCAGAAGTTCACCTTCGCCGGCACCTTGACCGGCTTGCAGCACAAGGCCGTCAGCGAACTGGCGCGCCATGAGCAAGGTGTCCTGGTCGCGCCGCCAGGGTCGGGGAAGACAGTCGTCGCCTGCGCGCTGATCGCGGAACATGCCACATCGACGCTCATCCTGGTCGACCGCAAGGCGCTGGCCGACCAGTGGCGCGCGCGTGTCAGCGAGTTCCTCGGCGTCAAGCCTGGCCAGCTCGGCGGCGGCCGGGCCAAGCTCCGCGGGATCGTTGATGTCGTCACGCTGCAGACGCTGGCCCGGCGCACTGATGTCGCCGAACTGACTGCACGTTACGGACTGGTGGTTGCGGACGAATGTCACCACGTCCCGGCCGCAGCGTTTGAGGACGCCGTCAAACGAATCCCGGCGCGCCGCTGGCTCGGCCTTACCGCCACGCCGTACCGGCGCGACAAGCTCGACGACCTCATCGCGTGGCAACTCGGACAGACCCGGCACACCATCACTCCGCCGCGCGAGCGGGAACAACACCCAGGTCGAGAGGAGCTTGCCCTGCCCGGCGTTGCGCCAGCAGGCGCTGCTTCCCGGCCGGTTCCCGTGCTGCACGTGCACGCGACGGCCTACCGATACACAGGCGACGCCGACCCGCAAGCGCCGGGCGGAATGGCCGCGATCTACCGCGACCTGGCAGCCGACGACGACCGCGCCCGCCAAGTCATCGCCGAAGTTTCAGCAGCCCTGGCTAGAGGCCGCCACTGCCTGGTGCTCACGCTGTGGATCGCGCACCTGCAGAAACTCGCCGACAGCTTGCAGGCGATGGGTTATGACCCTGTCGTGCTGCGCGGCGGCATGGGCGCCCGCAGCCGTTCGGCTGCGCTGGCCCGTCTGCAGCCGCAGCCCGGCCCTCCGCTGCTGGTGGTGGCCACCGGGCCATATGCCGGAGAGGGCTTCGACTGCCCTGTACTCGACACCCTGTTCCTCGCCGCGCCGGTCAGGTGGAAAGGACGCCTCGTCCAGTACGCCGGGCGCATTCTCCGCCCCTACCCCGGAAAGGGAACCGCGGAGGTACACGACTATCACGACGCCACCACCGGCGTGCTCGCTGCAACGCTGGCCGGCCGCGGCCCCGGATACACCAGCCTCGGATTCCCCGACCCGCGGCGGATCGTCCCGACACCAAGCGCCAGCCTCCTTCCCAAACCTTGAGCCATGCGCTAGCCCATGTCGCCATGCCGCCAGAACTCGCCGGCGCGGACATGACTGATAGGTTATAATCTAAGTATGGCGTGGGAGGTGAGCCTCCATCATGAGGTCGAGGCGTGGTATCTGGCGCTCTGCAAGAGTGACCCGGAGACCGCCGATCTCATCGAGGACGCCATCGATCTGCTCGCCGCGGAAGGCCCTGCGCTGCGGCGGCCGTTGGCTGACAGGGTCAAGGGCAGCCGTTACCACAACATGAAGGAACTGCGGCCGCCGTCATCTGGTGCGACCGAGATACGGCTGCTTTTCGCGTTCGACCCCAGGCGCGAGGCGATCTTCTTAGTCGCCGGCGACAAGGCAGGAAACTGGGATGGCTGGTATCGCGAGGCCATCCCTCTGGCGGACGAGCGATTCACGCGGCATCTGCTCGAGCTGGAAGCAGAGGAGGGGAAGAAGCGATGAGCGGTAGCTACTCCAAGTGGAGTGATGTCAAGGCGACGGGCCGCGCGGCTGATCCGCGGACCGGCGAAGAGCAGGCCGACGGCAAGGCGGGCGCCCGCGAGCGGCGGGAAGCATACGTGCGCGGGCACCAGCTGGCCGAGATGCGCGCCACGGCTGGGGTGACGCAGGTCGAGCTGGCCGATGTGCTCGGTGTCTCCCAGGCCCGCATCTCCAAGATTGAGCACGGCGAGATCTCCGGCATCGACGTCGTTCGCGCCTACGTCGCCGCACTCGGTGGCAGCATCGACGTCGTCGCCCGGCTTGGAGACCGAACCTGGAAGGTTGCCTGACCGCCGCCACCTGCCCGAAGTGCCACCATTCGCTCTTCGATCCGATAAGTGAGGCTGAGTCCCGCGGGCTCCCCGCGCGGGAGCCAGAATGGGGAGCCAAAGTGGGAGCGCAACGTGGACAGTCATTGAGCCACGTCAGGCGATGTCAGGCAATTGTTGTCGCAGGTGATGGCCACATCAGGCGACGTGAGGCTACGTCTGGCGGCGGGCGGGAGCTGATTTGTGAGCAGGAGGTCGCGGGTTCGAATCCCGCCATCCCGACTGATCAGAGCCATTCTTCGAAATTATTTCTCATATTCTCCGCCTTTATGGCAGGAGGACGCACGACGCTCGATGTAGGCCGACGTCGGCCGGCGGGCTTCTCGTCATGGGGGTGACAACGGGCCTTGACCACGCCCGGCGCGATGGTCGCTCGCACTGCGGCAGCGCACACTGCTCCAACACGCAGCGCGGCATGTGCGGGCATCCCCGTGACCAGGTGATCATGAATATTCATGCATCTGGGCCCGGTCTATCAGGCTTCGACGATCAAGCTGGAACAGCACTTGTGCGGGCGAGAGATAACCGCCTTCGATCGGGGCGGATAGCAGGTTAATGCCGCTCGCCTGTCGTTTAGCTCAGAGTTGGTGGTTATGCACAGCTGCGAATTCGTGGCGGGTCGTCATAGGTGCCGATGGGTCTGGTGTCGAGCGGTGTCTGGGCGTTCAGGGGGCGCCTGAGGTTGTCGGTGAGCTCGGTGGTTCGCAGAGTAAGTTCCGCGCCGCGCGGGACGAGAGCGTGGCGGTGTCCGGGCACGTCAGTGGCCGATGGCTTGGTGGAGCCGAGATGGCTCCAGCTGCCGGAATTTGACAGGGCCACCACCAGCGGCCGGCGTTCGGCCGCGCAGAACGGGCATGATTCCTCGCTGGCGAAGACGATCGCCGGTTTGCCGTCGATGGTCAGGGCGGTCCAGGCGTGCTGACCGTCTGCAGCGGGGTGGCGATGAATTCGGGCCCCGGGCCGGGCCGGATTGATCGGCTTCACCCTCAAGGCCCCACCGTCAACCTCGCACCCCCCGTCCCGCACTCACAATTCGAACCGCGGTAAACGACACGCAGACACACGACGGCGGCCCACCGCAGGGGGCCGCCGTCGTGCCAGCTCACCCCGGTCAGCTGCTGACCGGGGTGAGCTCGAAGCCGAAGCTCTCACCGGGCGCGCTGCCCGGCGATGCCGTCCCGGCGATGCCGTCCCGGCGATCACCGCGCTGTCGTTGATCCCGGTGGCGGACCGCAGCGTGAAGCCGGACCCGGCAGCGATCAGGCTGTTCAGGTCGGTGGCGTGTCCGTTCTGGTAGACGAACGCGTCCCCGTCGCCTCCTGAGCGGAACTCGAGTTGGCGTTTGTGAGATCGCCGGGCCAGCCCAGAGACGGCAGCTTCGTCGTGCCGGCCCGCCGCAGGAAGCCTTCCTGCACCTTGGCGCCCTTCTCGGCCGCGATGCCGAAGTCGGCTCCGTTCTTGTTGATTCCGAACAGTTCCGTGCCCGCGCTGCCGACGATCGTGAGCCTGTACTGCGGGGCAGCCGTCGCCGCGCGCGGGCGAGGCGAAGCCAACCGGGCGAGCGCTGCCGCCGCGGTAACCACGCCCAGAGCCGACATGACACCGGCCCGGCCGCAAACGCACAGGGGTCACGGCTGCTCCTTAAGCTTAAGGATCTCGTCGTGCAGATGGGCTTCCACTCGACCCTGTGCAGCTATCTCGACAAGCTCTTGTGAATCCTGAGGCAGCTTCGCCAGGTCCGGCGGGCAGTACGTCCCGACGAGCATCGTCCCGCTGCTCAACAGCAGCGGCGCAGATGATGGGACGGCATCCACGAGCGCAGCAGGTTGTACCGTTCTCGCAGGTGGCCGGGCAGTGGCCAACGGCCGCCGGGAGCCGCCAGAACCCGGCTGCGGTGGCGGTCCAGCGACGGAAAGATGGCGGTCCGCGGCCAGCCTTCAACAGCCGGGGCGTGAGTGACATCGTCAAACCCGCGGCCCGAACTGCGGGCACGATACGGCGACCACTGGAGTCCGGCGTTGCTGAACCGCATCAGCCACAGCCGGGGAAGCCCGCCCGGAAGCTACGCGCCCAGGCGCTAAGGTCAACCAGCCTGAGCAGCACCGCGGGCGGCAGCCAGGGTTGGCGGTGTGCGCCGGTCATTCAGTCATGCGGAACTGTGGACGAAGCCGAGGGTGTGCTGTGCTGCCTTCTCGACGGCGATCACGAAGCACACGCGATCTGGCCCGCGGCTCGGGAAGGGCGCGTTGGTGTACTTGACCGAGATCGGGTCCATGTAGCGGCAGCCCTCGTCCGGACGTGCCTCCACGACGCGGCCCTGGATCGCTGCCATGCGATAGGGGCGCCGTTCTGTGCGGCACCGTTGCGCTTCGTCGGGGTGATGCTCGCGATTATTGGGTGCCATCGAACGGCACTTCGCGGGCAGGATCCGGACGATAGTGAGAGACCAAGGACGCGTGGCATGGGGCTACCACAGGATCGACCTACCCGAGTGCACGGCAGGCGGCACCGTCAGGCGTAATGCGCGACTAACTCTTCGGACCCATGACCCACCCCGTTTCAGCCGGAAAGGCCAAAGATCGAACGAATCTGTTGAGCCTCTCGGCACTAGGGGGTAAAGAGCCTCCAGTGCCCCTCGGAGACGACTTCGACGTTGCCGTCGGTCACCTTGACGGCGGTCTGGTCGTCGATCGCGTACGTGGGCGCCGGTATCCTCGCGGCCCATTGTTCTGCGATGGCCATGTCTTGGTGATCCGCGTTGTCTACGTGCGGAATAATCGCAAAATCCACCAGTCCGACTCCCTGAGCCTTGACCAGGATCATGCGGAGTTCGCCATCGGGTGTATCGAACACGATGTCTTCCGTCGAAAGCGCGTCACCGCTGCCGCGACGCGGTTCACGGTAAGTCTCGGCAAAGGTGGAGGCTGCTGCGATGCTCCCGGCGCTCACCCCCAGGTAGACCGTCTCGCTCGGCAGCGACGCCAAGACGTCTGCAAGCCCGGACCGCCGCATCCAGTACGACAAGAACACCGGATCGCCGCCCCAAACCAGCAGGGCGTCGGTCTCCTGCACCGCCGGGACCCAGCATTCTTCGTCGATGCTGGGCAGCACGGAGAGCTCCAGCACTCCCAAAGACTTCCAACCCAATCCGGCGAAAGGACTCTTGCTCCTTCCGCAGATCGCCTCCCATGCGTGGTCGGCACCGCCGGGAAAGGGGTATATCGCGGTCGGAATGACGAGGGCGCTGGACTCCTCGATCGGCTTACCGAGTAGGCCGACGAGCGCTTCGTGGATGGTCGTGTTCGCAATGCCAGACGAAGTAAGGAGAAGTTTCACGCCGTCCCCTGTTTGTCGAGCAGTGACATCAGGTAATCCTCCAGCTTGTCGAAGCTGGATTCCGAGCCGTCGTGCTTGGTCATGTGATCACGGCCGGCCTTGTCACGGAACGCCATCGTCACCGTCAGCGTGGTTACTCCGTCAGCCTCCTTCAGCTCATCCGTCTCGTCGGCCCACGCGTCGGGCCAGCCTTCGAACAGCCACGTCTGGACGATCCGGGTCGGCGGCTCGACCTCCAGGTAGGTCCCACGGAACGAGCACTCTTTGCCGTCCGGCGTCACAAAGACCATGTGGTAGTCTCCGCCGACGCGCAGGTCCATCGAGCACACCGTCATCTTGTCCTCAAAGGGAGCGAACCATTGGCGCACATGCTCGGGCTTCGTCAGCACGTCGAAGACGAGCTCGATCGGCGCGTCGAACTCGCGAGTGGTGACGATCACGAGCTCGCTCGGGTATTCGACGACTGCGGACCCATGCCGGTTAGGTGTCACTGAAGGTCTCCTTGTTGCTGAAGCTCTTTGAGGTAGGCATCCATCCGATCTAGCCGCTCGTTCAACGCCCGCTCGTACTTGGCCAACCAATCGGAAAACGGTCGGAGGTGCGCCGGTTCCAGCCGATACAGTCGGCGACGCCCCTCGGCGCGGCACCTGACGAGTCCGACCTCACTGAGCACCCGGAGGTGCTTGGACACCTGAGGCTGGGACATCGAGAGGTCGCTCACGATCGCCCCGACCGCCTTCTCGCCATCGATCAGCGCGTCGAGGACTTCGCGGCGGTGCCTATCGGCAATGGCGTTGAAGACATCCGACGTCGTTGAAGCACGGGCCACGGGTCGATCATATTCCGATCTCGGCATGTGTCAACCTCGAGATGGCCGAAACCACTGGTTGTCCATTGCCACGCTTCACGGGTTCGGAGATCCACTACGGGATCGAGCAGACCGTCTCGTGGACCGTGCGCCGGCGCTTGAGCCCTGCCGGCGCCCGGGAGCTAGTCGCCAGCCTTGTCCCGTGTCCGCCTGAAGTGCCCCAGAACGACGTGGTCTCCCGCTGGTCCTGGGTGACCCCGATCGCCGGCTAGGTGACCGTTCTCAGCCCAGCCAGGCAGCCAACCTGCCGCCGGTAGTAAGCGTTGCCCGATCGTCCGATCGGAACCAGACCGCTCACTCTCCCGAGGCCGAGCTGTCGCGCCAGAGCGACGGGACTGCGCGCGGTTACCAAGAGCTCTCGGCCACTGGCGATGGCTCGGCGCAAACGGCGCTTGTCGTCGCGGCGCTCACCGGACCACTCCGGCTACTTCTTGAGGCGACCGAGGACTTCCTGCATCAGCGGCACCGGGCTGCGGCCATGCCCACCACCGCTGAGCTGATCAGCCGGCTGCGCCGAGCGGGCGTCGGTGCGGTCGTATCCGGGGCCGGTCCGGCCGTGCTGGCCTTGACGGTTGCCAGAGCACAGCCCGGCGCCGGCACCGTGAGTCAGATCGCCGCAGTGGTCGGGCCACGGCTGGCAGGTACTCCCGCTTGGGGTTGATCCCGAGAGTCCCCGGTGACTCACCAGCCAGTGCCGGCGAATTAGCCCCGGCCCGCCGGGCACACGGTCAAGCGGCTGCCGCGGCCTGTCCAGACGACCGGAGTCGTCGTCAGCACGCCTTGGTGCCTCTGAAGCGAGATGACAAGTCGGACCCGTCCGGCAGGAGACGCTCACAGCGAGGTCAGCAGCCCCGAGCCGGATACGACAGAGGAGTCGCGCTCGATGGATGGTGGCGCGTGAACGGCGGGTCGCGCTGCACGAGATCGGCGCCTACTGCGGCAATCCTGACACCGCGGCGCCCGGAAGGCTGGCGATGGGCTCCGGCAACGTCAAGGAGGGAGCCATCGAATCCGCCGTCGCCGACCTGCTCGCGGACGAGGAAGCAACCGCGCCCGGAACAGAACCACTCTGCCGGCACGAAATTGCGATCGGCATAGGCCCGCAACCAT
Organism: uncultured Actinomycetota bacterium; assembly: GCA_963804435.1. GTDB lineage: Bacteria > Actinomycetota > Actinomycetes > Streptosporangiales > Streptosporangiaceae > JAJYUU01. The sequence continues at coordinate 578,454 of CAWDQI010000001.1, forward strand.
CGGTTTGAGGGAACTTGGTCTCACTCAGCGCTCGCATCGGCACCCAGGGTCCATAGAGCTGAGATTGGCCAGGCGCGGAGCCGGTCTCCGAAGGGGAGTGGCTGGCCGCCTGCGTAGAGAATGATCCCTGCGATTAGCTGATCGCCAAGTCGCCGGGCGAGCCGTTGGATGCCGCGGAAGTCGTCGGACCGGACGGTTTCTGCGGCCTTGACCTCGCACGCGATGACTTCGCCTGAAGGTGCCTCGAGTACTGCGTCTACCTCGTAGTGGTCCCGGTCGCGATAGTGGTAGAGGCGAACGGGCTGATCGGCGAGGGGGAGCTGGCGGGCCAGTTCGCCGAGTACGAAGGTTTCGATCAGTGGGCCGACTGGAGCGGTGGGCTGCCGGGCGCGCCGCAGGCTCATTCCGGTGAGGTGGGCTGCGAGCCCGGAGTCGGTCAGGAGCAGTTTTGGCGTGGCGACGGCCCTGGTGGCGAGGTTGCTGGACCAGGCGGGGATGCGACGCGTGACGAACAGCAGATCGAGCAGGTCCAGGTAACGCTTGACGGTACTTGCCGGAACTTGCAGCCGGCTGGCCATGGATGCCGGGACGGCCAGCGAGCCGGTCGACGCAGCGACCAGGTTGACGAGGCGGCGCATGTCGGCGGGACGCTCGATGTCGGTGAATTGCCGAACGTCGCGGTTGACCAGATCCGAAATATAGGACTCGAAGAAGCGGGCCCGGCGGCCGGTGTCGGTGCGGCGGACCGCCTCCGGGTAACCGCCGCGCAGTGCCCGTTCGAGGTAGTCATCGCGTCGCAGGTCTGAGGCGGGCACTCGAAGGGCGACGCCGTGCTGGAGGACGGCGGCGACGAAGCCGTCTGGGCGGCGGTCTATTTCGCCCTGGGACAGGGGGTATAGCTCGACGGTTTCCGACCGGCCGGGCAGCAGGTCGGGGATGTCGCGCAGTCCAGTGAGCCGGGCCGATCCAGTGAGCAGGAACCGGCCGGGACGCGGATCGGTATCAACCTCATGCTTGATGGCAAGGAACAGATCGGGCGCGCGCTGTACCTCGTCGATGACGAGAAGGCCGCTGTGGCGGACGAAGAGGGCCGGATCTGCCAGCGCGGCGGCGCGGACTGGTGCCTCGTCGAGGAAGCGCAACTCCGACCCGTGGAAGTCGGCCATTACGAGCCGGGCAAGGGTGCTCTTGCCTGTCTGGCGTGCTCCGTTGATGACTACGACCCGGGTGTCGGACAGGGCGCCGGTGACGGCCGTCTGCGCGTGACGTGGAATGAGGTTCGGTGCGGGATGCACCACGCCACTCTATCTGGTGAGTGGTTGATCTGCCGAGCAACCTGTGGTTGATCTGCCGATCGTGCTGTGGTCAGCTTGCCGACGCCGTTTGACCTTCTCGACTCGCAGCCTCACGTCAGCGTGTACGTCACGGCCAACGGCGACCCAACAACCAGTCGCCATGCGGTTGCGCAAGAATTCGAACCCCTTGCGCAAGTATCCAACGAATATGTGGTGGTAGTTGATAGGTCCTTGAAATGTACGTCTCAAATCTTGTGAATAACATCACTGCGGCATTACCGGTCATCTCATCCGCTTCGCGGGTCGCTCCACCCGCGAGCAGCACAATGGCGTACCCCGAGAGAAACGAGCAGCCGATGTCAGCCAACACCACGGGAGTTCGATTGAGGTGGCTCGGATGGCCACCGCGATTGGCAGTACTGGCCACCGCATGCCTAATCGCATCTGGCACCGCAACAACCGTTGCCGGCGCGGGCACCGCCGACGCGTCGACAGCGCCCGTCGTGACCCGCGCCGCTATTGACCCGTCTCTGACCGCAGGTCGGGGGGCCGACGTCCCGTTCGTTGAGCAGGAGGCCGAGAACGCAGTCACCGACGGCACCGTCATCGGTCCGAGCACGCAGGCGTACACGCTGGCGGCCGAGGCCTCCGGCCGATCTGCCGTCAGCCTCGCGCCTGGACAGTACGTCCAGTTCACGCTGCCGGACGCGGCAAACGCGATCAACGTGCGTTATAGCATTCCCGACTTGGCTACGGGCGGCGGCATCACCGCGCCGCTGGACGTGGCCGTCAACGGCCACTTCCACCGGACCATGACGCTGACGTCACAGTACTCGTGGCTATACGGCCAGTACCCGTTCGACAACGACCCGACCGAGGGCGATAACGTTCCTACCGACTACGCAGTGGAGTGCCAGTGCGTTCCGGCCCAGACCGTACCGGAGCCGGTGTTCCCGGCGCCATGGCGGCCGAACCACTTCTATGACGAGCAGCGCATGCTGCTCGGCCGGACGTTCCCGGCTGGCTCGACGATCCGGCTCACGGTGCCGAGTGGGACGAACGCCTCGCTCACGAGCATCGACCTGATGGATTCCCAGCTGGTCGGCCCGCCAAAGATTGTCTTCCCATCCGTGAACGTGCTGCGCTTCGGCGCCGACCCAACCGGGCACCGGGATGCCTGGAAAGCGATGAACGCGGCGATCGCGTTCGCCCAGAAGGTTCATCTGCCGGTCTACGTTCCGCCGGGTGTCTACTCGGTTAGCCAGCACATCATCGTCAACAACGTGACGATCGATGGCGCTGGTAGCTGGTACACCATTTTCAAGGGCCACCAGGTGACGCTTAGCACGCCGGCGCCGGATGGCTCGATCCACACTGGCGTTGGCTTCTACGGGCTGTACACCGATCAGGGCGGCAGCACTAACGTCCACCTATCTGATTTCGCGATTGAGGGCGACGTCCGCGAGCGCATCGACACCGACCAGGTGAATGGTATCGGCGGATCGCTGAGCAACTCGTCTATCACTGGTCTCTACATCCAGCACACCAAGGCCGGCATCTGGCTGGACGGGCCGATGACGAATCTGACCATCTCTGGCAACACGATCGTCGACCAGATGGCAGACGGCATCAACTTCCACACCGGAGTCACAGACTCGATCGCATCGACTAACTTCATCCGCAATACCGGAGACGACGGCATGGCCATGTGGTCAGAGATCTCCGCTGACTCGAACGATACGTTCGACCACAACACCATCCAGACGCCGGTGATCGCGAATGGTATCGCGCTCTACGGCGGCAGCAACAACACCGTTTCGAACAACCTCATCGCGGATCCGATTCGTGAGGGCAGCGGCATCCAACTCGGGTCCCGCTTCAACGCGGTGCCGTTCACCGGATCCGACTGGATCAAGAACAACACCACGGTCCGGGCCGGTACCTATGAGCTCAACTGGCAGATCGGCCTGGGCGCGATCTGGATATACGCGCTCCAGAGCAGCATCAACGCGGACATCGAAGTCGTTGGGGACAACTTCCTCGACAACACATACGACGCGATGATGGTGGTATCCGACTATCCGGTCAAGGACCTGTACGACATCACCAACGTTCATTTCCGAGACATCGAAGTCGACGGTGCCGGCACCGATGTCTTCGATGCGCGCTCCGCAGGCAACGCAACGTTCCAGAACGTCGACGTGCGCAATATCGGCTGGTGGGGCGTCAACAACTGTGGTTCGTTCCACTTCCTGTCCGCAGGTTCCGAGTTCACGCTGACTGACCTGGGCGGTAATGACGGCACCGACAACGACGCCTATCACCCCGGCACCAACTGGCTTGGCCCTTACCTGCCGAATGCCATCACATGCAATGACCTTCCGCCGGTTGTGGTCCCGCCGGCTCCGTCACCGTGGGTGCAGCCGACCGGTTAGTCCGCACAAAAACGAGGACGACGGGCGCCCGAGCCGAAGACTTTGGGCGCCCGTCTGTCGTCGTCTAACGGGACAAGCCTTGCCGCAATAGCGGGCGGCGGGCTCTGATTTGGGAGCAGGAGTCCGCGGGTTCGAATCTTCTCATCTCTCCTGAAGCTTTGCGGCGGGGCTATCGGCGGGGTGGAAGACGCCGAGCACGCGCAGCATGGCCGATCCGTTGTTCTCCAGGCAATGCTGGAGACCGGGCGGCAGATGCAGACATGTACCGGGTGCTAGCGCGTGCTCGGCACCACCGATATGCGCGATGCCTGCTCCGTCAAGGATCAGCACGAGCTCGTCGTAAGGATGGCTGTGGACGGGCGCACGTCCGGGCGGTATTTCGCCGACGAACTGAGTAGCGGCCGAGCAGCCGCGCCCAGGGCCGAACAGGACCCGGAACTTCCGGTCTCCGGTCGTCTCGACATCGCAGTCCTGCAAGTCGCTTGCGAGCGCCGGGCCTGGAACAGGCGCCGGGCCAGCGGCCCGGGCGGTTGTGTCCGTCTCCTCCGGCAGCATGACAATGTCGAGGCGCAGATCTGACTCGTCCCCGGCCTGCACGACGTAGTCCGAACCCGGCGGGATCCACAACCCTCGGTCTTGCGTAAGTTCCTGGCGGTGACCGCCGCTGCATTCCAGGGTTCCGGTCCCGGCCATCACGAACCAGAGTTCGCCTGCGCTCCCGGCGCTGCCGTCGAACCGGGAACGCGCCCGCACATCCAGCCCACGCCGGACTAGGCCAGGGCCGCCTGACCGGCAGTCAAGCACGGTCCGCATCGTCACGCCTGCCGCAAGATGGTCTGGCTGCATCTCGCCTGCCCGGACGACGCCTCCGGCTGTCACCGCGACTCGCTCGCAGCGTCAGGCGTGGCGCTTCCGTTCCCTGCCACCAGCGCGCCTAGCGCCTCGTTGAACCGGTCAATCTCGTCCGGGGTGTTGTAGTGCGCGAGGCCGATACGGAGCGCCTCGCCCCAGCCGATTCGTTCGTGCAGGCCGATGGCGTAGTAGTTGCCGTGGCTCCACACGCCGAAGCCAAGGTCGGCTAGTTGCTCGCTCAGCCATGCCGATGAAATGCCAGGGAAGTTGATCAGGAATGTCGGCACTCGGCCCGCCATCGTTGGCAGGCCGTACATCCGGGCGCTTGGCGGCAGGCCAGCCAGCAGGCGTTCGCCGAGCAGGCGCTCCCAGGCCGCAAGCTCCGCCATGCCGCCGAGGCTCTCCAGGTAGGCGTAGGTCGCGAGCAGGCCGCCGAGCAGTTCGTACGGCAGCGTTCCGGTCTCGAAACGGTGGCCGACGGGCTCCATCGAGACCGGCCGGGCCTTATAGGGGCGCCACGACTCCAGCAGGTCACGACGGCCGAACGCGATGCCCAGGTGGGGTCCGCAGAACTTGTAGGCCGAGCACGCCACGACGTCGGCGCCGAGCGCCTGCACATCCATCGGCTCGTGCGCCGCGTACTGGACGGCGTCCACCCAAGCCAGCGCTCCAGCCTGATGCGCCAGGTCACAGACCGCCCGGCCGTCCACGATGGTGCCGGTCGAATTCGCGGCCCAGGGGAAGGCGACGACCTTCGTGCGCGGACTTAGCTGCCGTTCCAGGTCGGAGAGGTCCAAGCTGGTGTCCGCATGCACGTCCGCGTGCCGGATTTCCAGCCCGAGGTCGTCGGCGAGGTCGAGCCAGGGTGCGACGTTCGCATCGTGGTCGAGTCTGGTGACCACGATCTCGTCCCCTCGCCGGAGCTGGCGGCCGAGGGTACGCGACAGCGTGAAGTTCAGCGAGGTCATGTTCGCTCCGAAGATCACCTCGTCCGGAGTGCAGCCGAGGAACCGGGCCGACGCGGCCCTGGCGTCGCCGACCAGCGCTTCAAGCCGCCTGCTGGTCGCATACGGGGCGCCGGTGTTGCCGCTGGCTTCCAGGTACACGCGCGCCACCGCGGCGGCGACCTCGTCGGGGGTCTGCGTGCCGCCCGGGGCGTCGAGGTAGACGAAGCTGCTGCGCAGCGAGCTGAAGCGATCACGGACTGCCGCAATGCTGGCAGACGGAATTATCTGATCTTCGGGGACTGGAGCGCTGGGAGCCGCGGCAAGGTCAGCGGTGAAGTTAGCCATCATCAGCAAAGTAGGTCAGAAGTCCCAGCAGGGTCAACGCCGGGAACGCCCCTACCGTCCGAGGTAGGCACGCTTGAGATCCTCGCTGCGCAGCAATTCAGAGGCGGGGCCATCGAGCACGATCTCGCCGGTCGACAGGACGTAGCCGCGATCGGCAATGGACAGCGCCATCGCGGCATTCTGCTCCACCATCAGCACGGAGACGCCGGAGGCGTGGATGTCCTTGATGATCTGGAAGTTCTGCTGAACGAGGGCAGGTGACAAGCCCATCGATGGTTCGTCCATCAGCAGCAGCCGCGGGTGCGACATCAGAGCCCGGCCGACCGCGACCATCTGCTGCTCACCACCGGACAGGGTCCCGGCGAGCTGGCTGCGCCGCTCGAGCAGGCGCGGGAACAGCGCGTGGATGCGGTCGAAGTCAGCATCGAGGCTCTCCCCGCCCCGTAGCACAGCTCCAAGCTCGAGGTTCTCCCGCACTGTCATGTCCCCGAAGAGGCGACGGTTCTCGGGCACGATGGCCATCCCCCCACCGATCCGCCGCGGCACCGGCCAGCCAGTCACGTCCTTGCCGTCAAACACCACCCGTCCTGATCGTGGCTGCACGATCCCGAGGACGGTTTTTAGCGTGGTCGACTTGCCCGACGCGTTGCCGCCAAGCAGGCAGACCAACTCCCCGTTCCCCACCTGCAGGCTGATGCCTTCCAGGATGCGCATCTGGCCGTAGTAGGTGGTAACGCCATCCAATTGCAGCAGCGGCTCGGTCATCGCTACCCCGCCAGGGACTCGGGATCGTGGCCCATGTACGCCTCGACGACGTCGGGATGGTTCGCGACTTCGTGGAAGCCACCTTCGGCGATCTTGACTCCGTGGTCGAGGGCGATAACCCGGTCCGAACAGCCTTGGACTACGTGCATGTCGTGCTCGATCACCAGGATGGCCAAGCCCAGTTCGTCGCGCAGCCGCCCGATTAGCTCGGTGACCTCATGGGTCTCCGCGGGATTCATCCCGGCGGCCGGCTCGTCGAGCAGTAGCAGCCGGGGCCGGGTGGCGAGGGCACGGGCAATCTCCAGCCGCCGGCGGTTCGCGTAGGACAGCGAATAGGCGGGCTGATCCCACCGGTATCCGGCCAGGCGCTGGCCGAAGAACGACAGCACTTCCTGGCTTGTCGCCCGGACCTCGCGCTCCTCCCGCCTGGCCCTGGGCAGGCGCAGGATGGACTCCACCGGCGTAGCCTTCGTGCCCCCGTAGGTTGCCGCCATCACGTTCTCGATCACCGACATGTTCAGGAACAAGCGCAGGCTCTGGAAAGTACGCGCCACTCCCAGGCGGGCAATTGCATGCGGCGCGCGCCCGCCTATGGACAGGCCGGATAGCCGGACGTCGCCGCCACCCGGCTCATACACGCCGGTTATCACGTTGAAGACCGTCGTCTTGCCGGCCCCGTTCGGCCCGATCACGCTGACGATCTCGCGGTCGCCGACATAGAGATCCAGCGCGCTGAGCGCCTGCAGGCCGCCGAAGGAGAGCGACACCTTGTCCAGTTCGAGTACCGGTAGCCTGGCGCGCTCGGGCGGCTGTGCCGGTTGCTCGCTCATAGCGGCGACTCCACCCGGCGCGCGCCCAGCAGCCCCTGCGGCCGGGCGTTCATCATCACGATGAGGATCGCGCCAATCATGATCTGGCGGGTGACCTGATACTCGACGATCAGCCGGCTCTCCCATGTGAACGAGGCCAGCCAGAGCGTCGGAACCAGCAGGACCGTCCGCCAGCGCCCCTTGACCTGCACGAGCGCAATCAGCAGGCAGATGAGGGCTACGAACCCGTAGTTCCCCGGGATGGCCGGGTTCGCCGGGACTATCACCCAGTCGCGGAGCACGTCCGCGATCCAGCCGCCCGACTGCGGTCCGCCGGCCACCGCGGCCGGCGACACGGCTGCGGCTATCGCATGCACAATAAGGCCGAATGCGGCGGTTGCCGCCAGGATCAGGCCAAGCCTGCGCCACGGGCGCACCTTAACCAGCAACGTGAGCAGGATCGCGCCGTAGAAGAGGTACGCGGAGTCACTCGCGCTTCGCAGCAGCCCGTCGTAGATGATCATCACGACGAAAGCGCCGGTAGCCGCGCCTGCGATGCTCCCGGCCCCGCCGAGGATCAGCGCGGCGTAGATCAGGATCAGGAACGGCGTGTCAAAGTCGGTCGGGAACACACTGACCTGCTGGGCGGCGTAGATCGTGCCAGCCAGGGCCGCCACCACGGCACCGAAGGCGAATGCCATCAGCCTGACCCGGTTGACCGGGATCGTCATCGACGCGGCGGCCAGCGGGTCTTCGCGCACGGCCCGCCAGGCGCGCCCGGTGCGCGATGTCTCCAGCAGCCTCAGCACCGCCATCACGACCACGACCACGCCGACGAGCAGGTAGTAGTAGCTCAGGTTGGTAGTGAACGAATACCCGAAGGAGCGGATCGGATCGATCGCGACGATGCCGTTGGGACCACCCAGGGTGCCAGATCCCACGTTGTTGGTGAACTCTACGAAGGCCTCACCGAAAAACAGGGTAATGATTGCCAGGTAGTCGCCGAACAGCCGGCGGGACGGCAAGCCGACTAGGAGCCCGAGAATCGCGGCGCCGACCATCACCAGCGGCAGCGATGCCACTGCGGGCAGATGGATGCCTGCGGGCCCGATCTGGCTGGATGACAGCAGCGCGAACCCGTACGCGCCGAAGCCAAAGAACGCGATGTAGCCCAGGTCGAGCATCCCGGCCCAGCCCACGACGATGTTCAGCCCGACTGCGAGCAGCGCGACCACCAGCGCATCGATCCCCACCTGCAGCTGGAATCCGCCCAGGCCGAGCAACGGCAGGGCCGCTCCGGCCAGGCCTGCGATCGCGAGCCGGGGCCACCACCCGATGCGCTCAGCTCCCTGCTGCGCCTTGCCGAGCCAGCTCGGCAGGAACTCACGCCGCTGCGCATGCCTGCTGACCCACTCGTCTGCACCGACCTGTGGCCCGGTTGCTGACGGCTGCGGATCGAGGGTCATGTTGGCTTCACACCTTCTGCAGCTGGACTCGGCCAAGCAGGCCGCGCGGTCGAACCAGCATGACGGCAATCAGCAGCCCGAATACGAAAAGGTTCGTGTAGGTAGACGAAACGTAGCCAGTGATGAAGGACTCGGCTATGCCGAGCAGCAACCCGCCCAGCACCGCGCCCGGCAGGGAACCGATGCCGCCGACGACGGCCGCCGTGAAGGCCTTCAGGCCAGCGATGAACCCGATCGTATTCGTGACGGTATTGAACAGCAGCCCGGACATCACGCCTGCCATTCCGGCGAGCGCCGAGCCGAGGAAAAACGTCGCCGCGATCGTGAAGTTGACGTTGATCCCCAGCATTTCGGCAGCCTCGCGGTCCGAGGCTACCGCCCGCATCTGCTTGCCGAGCTTAGTTCGGATGACCAGCAGCCGCAGGCCGACCATCAGCCCGACGGCGAATACCAGCACCATGATCTGGACCGAATCGATGGTCACCGAGCCGATCTGGATGCCGGAGGAGAACGAGATGAAGTTCGAGGTGTTATAAACGCGGAACTGCGAGCCGAATAGCAGCAGGGCAGCGCTTTCCAGGAAGAACGAGATGCCGATGGCGGTGATCAGCGGCGCGATTCGCGGCGCGTTGCGGAGCGGCCGGTAGGCGAACCGCTCGATGGCGACGCCAAGGCCGCCGACGAGGACGGCCGCCAGCACGAACATGATCACCAGCAGCAGCGGCACCGGAATCTTCAGCGCCAGCGGGCCGCCGAACCACTGGATGACGAAATAGCCGACGAACGCCCCGACCATGTACAGGTCGCCGTGCGCGAAGTTCAGCAGCTTGAGCACGCCGTACACCATCGAGAAACCGAGCGCGATCAGGGCGTACAGCGCGCCCATGGTGATGCCGTTTACAAGTTCCTGGAAGAAAAAGGCCATCCGGCGCGAACCCCGCCTATCAACTAGGCTGCCCGGCAGCTCGCCAGCCCGAAGGCGAGCGAGCTGCCGGGAGCAGCCGTTCCAATCCAGCCGGTCAGGAGGGAATCAGCTGGTACTTGCCTGCGGAGTTGATCTTGAAGAGGAAGAACTTGCCGTTGATGAGATCCCCGTGCGGGCCGAAGCTGATCGGCTGCCCCAGGATCGATGTCGGCTCATTCGTCGCCTTGACAGCGGCCAGTACGTTGGCGCGGGTCGGGGTCTGCCCCGACTTGCACACCGACGCGATGGCCTCATCGAACACGTGCGTGGCCGCGAAGATCGGCGGACCGAAGGTGCCGAAGGTTCCGTGCATAGCCTTCGCCGTCGCGGCGATGGAGGCGTCGGCCGGGATCGCAGTGATGTCCGGACCGAACGAGGACACATAGGAGCCTGTGATCGAGAACGTGCCCGGAGAGAACAGGCCGTCCGTGCCAAAAATCACTGCTTTCTTGTGCTGCTGGGCAAGGTCCTTGCCGAACTGCTGCGCGTTGGCGGCGAGCTGCCAGGGCAGCACCACGACAGTTGTCGCTGGCGTCACCTTGGCCACCAGCGAGGAGAAGTCGGTGACCTTCTGCGAGACCGATTCGTGGTCGACCTTGACGTGGGCTGCCTGAAACACCGGAATCATGGAAGCCACCAGGCCGGTCGAGTAGACCTCCTGATCGTCGACGATCATGAGTGCCTTCGGATGCAGGTTCTTGATGATGTAGTTAGCGTCCTGCGGCCCCTGCACGCCGTCGTTCGACACAACGCGGAAGAACGTCGGGTACTTGCCGGTCGTGAGCGTCTTGTTGGTCGCCGACCCGGACATGAACGCCAGTCCTGCCCGGCCCATCAGAGGTCCGACAGCTTCGACTTCCTGGCTGCCGGCCGGGCCGACCACTCCTACGATGGCCGAGTTCGAGGTGAACTGCTGCGTCACCGTCGTCGCCTGAGCCGGATTGAGCTGCGTGTCGCCCTGGACGAGCGTGATGTGGGTCTTGTTGGCCGCGTTATCCATGGCCAGCGACAGTTGCGCGAAATGCAGCTGCTCGTCTCCGACAGGCGACGCCGGTCCGGTGATCGGACCCTCGAACCCTATGCTCGTTGCGCATTTCTTGCTGGCGGCTGAGGCGCCGCCGCCGCTGCCACTGGTGCTGCTGCCGCAGCCAGCTATGACGAGCGCGCCAAGCGCTCCGGCAGCAATGATCGCAGTTCTTTTCATGTGATACGCCCTCCCTTATCGGGATGATCTTGCTCTGTGAGGCAGCAGCGGACGGGATGCCTGTCGCGCAGGCATCGGGCCCGTGTACAACACCTCAGGTCCGGACGCTGTTGGTGAGAACCGCGAACGCCCCCCACACGGCCTCCCAGCGTCGAATTTTTACGCTGAATCAAACCATCGCCTGCAACAGGAGTGCAAGGGGTGTGATATTACGCTTCGGTTTACATAAGTGAGACCGATCGCAGACTGGAACATTATTCGCAAACTGCCCTCCAGCTGACCGACCAGCGGCAGGACAATCGCGAATCGGTGGTCGGGCCGTACCGGTCTTCCGGCGGCCGGGGCCGGGCCGCGCCGCTTTATGGGTTGGTGGCCAAGACCTCCGCCAGCTTGGTCAGGTTGATGTTGCCACCCGAGACAACGCACACGACCTTTCCAGAGCCCGCCCGTCCCGACACCGCTGCGGCGACCGCGAGCGCGCCAGCGCCCTCGGCGATGACACGACCGCGTTCCGCAAGCAAACGCACGGCAGCGGCGACCTCATCAATCGGGATCTCCCAGGCGGAGTCCACGAGGGGAGCTACCAGCGGCCACATGCTGTCGAGCACACGCCGACTGCCGGCGCCATCGACGAAGGACGCGCGGAAGTCGACGTCTGCCGGGTGGCCGGCCTTGAGTGCGGCGGCGAGCGCAGCGCCTCCCTCCGGCTCCACGGTAATGATCTTCGTGGTTGGCCGCAGGGCCTTGATCGCACTGGCCACGCCGCAGGTCAGGCCGCCGCCGCCGTAAGGGATGACCACCGCGTCGACGTCGGGCAGGTCTTCAATGATCTCCAGTCCGATCGTGCCGTTCCCGGCTATGACCCCGGGATCCTGGACGGGATGCACGAACAGCCCGTCCAGCCCGTCCACCTGTCCGGTCACGATGATGTTCCACCACTCGCCATAGGGAACTTTCAGGATGCGCCCGCCAAGCCGTTTGATCGCTGCGAGTTTCGCGTCCGGCGCGGTGTCGGGCACGACGATCGTGGCCGGGAGGCCTAGGACGCGCGCCGTCCATGCGACTCCCTGTGCCATATTGCCCGCGCTGGCAGTGACGAGGCCAAGCGTCCGCTGACTCGGAGGCGCCAGCATGATCGCGTTCATGGCGCCGCGGATCTTGAACGAGTGAACGGGCTGAAGATTCTCCAGTTTGAGGTAGATATCAGCGGGGGCGTCCACATGCAGGCGGACCAGCGGTGTCCGGACCGCGGTACCGGCGATGCGCTCGCGTGCGGCCTCGATCTCGGCAAGGGTAGTCATCGGCTGAACGCTCCCTCTATCGCGATCCGCTCGCCATCGGTCAAGGGATGCTCAATCGCCTCTGCGACGAGAGCCAGGTGGGCGGGCGAGTTGGGGCCGACGACGATCTGCGTTACCCGCTCGTCCGCGAGCAACCACGCAAGTGCGAGGCCGGCCATCGAGGTGCCACGATCAGCAGCGATCAGCTGGAGGTTGGCCAGGAGGTCGAAGGTCTTCATTGCGACCAGGTCCTGGTACGGCTCTGGCCGCTGAGCCATGCGTGAGGTCGCGGGGAATGGCTCACCTGGACGGTACTTGCCGGTGAGCCAGCCACCGGCGAGCGGGCTGAAAGCCAGGTACGCGATTCCTCGTTGCGCGCAAAGGGGGAGCAGATCACGCTCATCCTGGCGGGCCAGCAACGAATAGCTATTCTGGATCGCCTGCGGAGCGCCGGCCGCGAGCGAGGCGGCCAACTGCCGGGCATCGAAGTTACTGACGCCATAGCCGAGGATCGCGCCGCTCGCGCGGGCCTGCTCGAAGGCCCCTAGCGACTCTGTCAGCGGCACTTCGGGGTCGAACTCGTGCGCGAGGTACAAGTCGACCCGGTCAACTCCTAGCCGCTCCAGGCTCGCGTGCAACTGGCGGGCGATTCGGTCTGGCTTGAGCCCGTGCTCCGCTCCGGCCTGCATCGGATTGAACGTCTTGGTGGTGAGCTGGGGCCTGACACCGCGGCTGCGGATCCAGCGGCCGATGGCACGCTCGCTGCGCCCCCCGCCGTAGGCATCGGCCGTATCGAAGTGTCTGATCCCGGATTGCCACGCCGCGTCCATCAGCTCGAGTGACTGGTCTTCGGTCAAGCCCTGACCGAAGAATTCCGGTGCCGAGCCGATCCCGCCGAAGTTTCCGCAGCCCAGCGCGATCGGCGCGATCGTGATTTTCGGGCCGCCGACTGAGTCCCTCGCCTGATTGCCGCGCTCAGGCACCAACGGCGGATCACTCATTTGGGGCATTAAATCAAACCACAAGAATCCCTGGCAATACTGCCGCGAGACCAGGGCTACTGGCTGCAGGAGGCGCACGATCGCGCGCCGTGGCCCGCGTGCTTCTCGCATCCTGGCCGCGCGGGCAGGTGACGATTAGCCAGGTCCGCGAACCTCCAGCCAGGATAGTCCTAGCCGATCGCCACACGGGGCGCGACTGGGTGGAGCTGGCTGGGGGCAGGGCTGGATATTGTCACGCAGCCAGCCGATCTCGTCGAAGCAAGGAGACAATGCCAGCCACCGGCGGCACCCCCACTGCCGACCTTCCGCGCGCAAGTAGGCATGGCAATTCACCTAACAGACCGGCCGCTTCTGCTGCCGCTCGTAGGTACGGCGACATCCGGTCATGCCGCGAGCAGCGTGTCGTATGTGCATGTTGGAGTGAGCTGGTGGTTAGAGGATCTCTTGTACTGGCTCAGGCAGCGGGCCACTGGTGATGCCCAGGTCCCGGCGCGCTATTTCGTAGAAACGCGAACGCAGACCGTTCGCCGTCCGGACGGCCTCCGTCCACTCGATAGCTTGGTCGTACTTTCCCAAGGCGAAGGCCTCCATATCCCAGACGCTCCTGTGCCACGCCCTTGCCGCTTTCACGGTCTCGGGGTCGCCAACGAGCAGCAACTTCTCCCATGCCTCGCTTCGTGCTATGGAGGCATGAGATAGCTCTTCTAAACCGGCTTCCAGCGGTAGCGCAGCCGCGGCCGTCGGCAATCCTCGGCTGGAGCTCGCCGGATCGGTCGTGGAACGTCATGGTCATCGCGCGTGTATCCACGGTCCACCCCTCGGCCCCGCTGTCGGCCATGCCCTTGGACATCTCCAGGTAGCTGGTCTCTCCACGCTCATGACGCCTCAGATGATCGAGGAACGCCTTTCGGTCGCTGTCCACGGCGACGGGTAGCTGGTCGTGCACGGGCTGGGATATGACTCGATGGCCGTCGTGTCCTAGGTATTCGGAGTGCCCATCGGACACGTAGGAGTCATAGCGCACGACCCCGATGCTCGCGAGCGACCGGACGTAATCGGCCAGGTTCTCTGCACTGCCGAGACGTTCGTGCAACTCCTCGATCTGCTCGATAGTGAACACGCTGGCGATGCTAGACCAGGCGGGCGGACTCGTGATCTGAGGCTGCCGCTTTGACGGACGGGGCTGATGGCTTGTCAGGCTACGTGCCTCAGGTTCTCCTGACTGGTGGCGGCTTCCTATTCGGCTGGTAGCTTGTAGCCGAGGGCTTGACCCCGATCCTCACGGATCGCAGATCGTTGCCCGCGAGGACGAGCTGACATGCCTGCATTGCTGGGTCAGCATCCGAGCGCCAAGTAGTCCTGAGCGGTAGACCGCAGCGCTTCCCGTGACAGTTGAAGGGCGGCGAGGTGGGTGTCGATGAGCACGAACACGCGCACGTCAGCGGGGGCCCACCCTCCATCTGACGGCGGATAGCCGTGCCGACGCTCATCTGGCAGCGGATCTGGTTATGGCGGCAGTCATGACCGCTCAGCCAGCGATGCCGGACCCGCGCGAGCCGTACGAGGTGATCCATCTCGGCGGCCAGGACGCGGCGATTGTGCCTGTCGCCGACTTGCGGCGGCTAGAGGCCGTCGAGCGCCTGGCCCCTGCCGAGGTTATCGAGTCAGCCGAGATCGAGACGACGCTCGCAGCACGCTGCCAGTGGGCAGCGGCTGGCCGGATCTCATTACCGTCAGCCGGGTCGACCGGGTATTTGCTTGAGGATTCGAGGTCTACTGCGACCCGGAATCTGCATGGCGGATGTCCCGGTGATGGGAGCCAATGTGGGAGCCAACATGCACAGACGTGAGGCGCCAGCTGGCGACGTGCAGCCAATGTCGTCCCAGGTGAAGGCCATATTGGGCGACGGCTAGCCACGTCAAGCGGCTGGGTGGAAGCCGCCCAACAAGCCGAGCTGCGCCAGGTGTGTGTCAGGGACATCTAACGACCGCGTGACCCGGAGCTTGCCCAGGGCCGGCCGTGACGCGCAGCCTGCAGGACCGACCGGACTTGGCCGTTGAGGGATGGGTCGCCCGGAAGCAGCCTTTCGAAGATCGCGCTGCCGATGGTGAAGGCCCAGGCACCGCTGCGCGCGAGCAAGCGGATCTGGTCCGCTGTCGCGACTAGCCGGCCGCGATCACGGGCCCCGCCGAAGCGGCAACCACCGCCGTGGTTAACGCCTCCGGGTCGGCGCTCGGGTGCCGGTATGTGAGCAGGTCCAGGCCGTGAACGCCGGGCATCGCCGTGAGTGCCCTGGCGCTGCCGGCTATCTCGGCGGTGTCCCCGGTCAGCACGCTTGGATGACCGGTCACGTGGCCGGGAAACGGGCAGTAGCGGATCGCCGACCCGGCGAGCTCGGGCAGGGCCCGGGTGATGTGCGTCCCGCCCAGTACCCAGTCCACGCCGATGTCAGGTGCCATCCGGATCGAGCGGAGCTCAGCCTGGGCGCTCGTCGAGACAACCTCGAGCATCACTTCCCGGCCATCTTCGTGAGCGCGACGGGTGATCTCGGTGAGCTGCGACTGGCTGGCCCCGATGTCCTTGAATCCTACGTACCTGAGATCTGTGCCGCGAACCTCCTCATAGGCTGCCAGCGCGTTGTCGACGGTCACGTCGTCGTGGGTCAGCATGAAGATGAACTCGATCACCCGGCTCCTCCGCCCTTACGGTGCATGGTGAACTCAAAGCAGTCCGGCTGGTGGTACTCGTGCGACAGCAGGACAGGACGGCCGGATGTGTCGAAGTCCACCTGCAGCAGGTACAGCAGCGGTGTGCTCTTCGGTACCTCCAGGCGGGCCGCGAGCTGACGGTCGGCCGCCACAGGACGGATGAACGCCACACCCTGTGCGATTTCGACGTCGAAGGCCGTGCCGTAGATCCGGTACAGCGACTCCTGACCCATCTGCTCGAGCTGGGCCGCCTTGTCCCCGACGACAAAGGCCGGGACCACGTCGCGGGAGAAGACGACCGGCCGGCCGTCTGCCGTCCGCACCCGCTCGACGACATGGACCGTAACGCCGGGCGGGATCGACAGCCGGGCGGCTTCCTCCGCGGTCGCCTTGGCGGGGTAGATCCTCAGATGCTGCGTGCCGGGCGTCATGCCCATCGACCGGATGAGGTCGGTGACGCCGAAGTTGACGTCCAGGTTGTTCCGCAGTCGCGGCCGATGCGTCACGAAAGTGCCGGCCCCGCGCTGGCGCTGGAAATAGCCGTCCTCCTGCAGGCCTCGTAACGCTTCGCGCAACGTCGGCCGGCTCACTCCCATGGACCGGGCAAGGTCCGCCTCAGGCGCGACGCGAGCGCCGGGTCGCCACTCGCCACTGTCGATCCTGGCAATGAGCGCCTCTTTCACCTGATCGCGCAGCTGCAGTGTGGCGCCGCCACGCGACCCGAGGTGCCCGGTTCCCTGCGTCATGTCAGACCTGGTCTCCGTCATATTAGTCAGACTAATTACTCTTCGCGTCGCATCTACGTTGACATTCGATACAAGTCACGTTTACCGTGAGCAACATAGGTCAAGCTTATAGCGTTACCTTTTGTTGACACACTTCGCACCCGGCAGCACTCCGGGCCGGGAAGCACGCAGCGGGCTGGCGAGCGGCCCCGGCCGCCGCGCGGTGGTTCTGGAGGCAGAAGTTGTCCCTTCTTGGCCTTGATGTCGGAACCAGCGCCTGCAAGGGCATCCTGCTCTCGTCTGATGGCCGCGAGCTGGCGTCGGCCATTATTGAGCACAGCCTTTCGTTTCCGCGTCCCGGCTGGGTGGAACTGGATGCGGATGCGGTATGGACCGACGTCGCGGGGATAGTCCGCAGGCTCGCCGCGGCGGCGCACCAGGATGGCGATCCGGTCCGCGCGCTCGCGTTCTCTGTGTCCGGCGACGAGGCCGTTCCAGTCGACGCGGCCGGCCGGGTGCTCTACCCCTGCATCATGTCGATGGACTCGCGGACGGCCGGGATGGCCGGAAGCTTCGCCGGCGCGGCCGACGCCGACAGGATCTACCGGGTTACTGGTCTGCCGCCGGCGCCGAACTGGCCGTTACTGCGGCTCCTGTGGCTCAGGGCGCACGAGCCGCGCGTCTTCGCCCACACCGAGCGGTTGCTGTGCTGGGAAGACCTTATGATCGCGCGGCTAACTGGCAGCGCGGCGACCGATCATTCGGTGGCCTCGCGAACGATGGCATTCGATATCGGCAAGCGCGACTGGTCCGGTGAGATTCTGGCGCTGGCCGGCATCGCCCCGTCGCTGTTCCCGTTGTCAGTGCCGTCGGGGACCGTAGTGGGAGTCGTCGCGCCTGGCGCGGCCGCGGAACTCGGGCTGGGTACACGGGTACTGGTCGTCGCGGGCGGCTTCGATCAGGCGATGGCGGCGCTCGGCGCCGGCCTGACGCAGGCTGGCCAAGCGGTCGTCGGCACCGGCACCTGGGAGGCACTGACGATTCTGACGTCCGCCCCGGCCGCCGCGACGTCGCTGCGGACCGGCGGTTACGCATCCGGCTGCTACGTAGCCGACGACCTCTATTACTGCCTGGCGAGCAATCCGGGTGGCGGCTCGGTGGTCCGCTGGTTCCGCGACACGCTCGGGACCGCGGAGCTAGAGGCCAGCCGCCGCAGCGGCGCGGACGCGTTCGACCTGCTGATGCGGGAGCTGCCGGACGGCCCGACCAGGATGCTCGCGCTGCCGCACTTCGAAGGGTCGTACACGCCCTGGATGGATCCCGCGTCCACGGGTGCACTTCTGGGCCTTCAGCTCAGCACGACGCGCGGCGAAATGCTGAAGGCGCTGCTGGAAGGCATCACCTTCGAGCTCGCCGAGAATATCGCGCGGATGGAAGCGGCAGGCCTCAGCGTCGGTGATTTGCGCGCGACTGGCGGCGGGGCGCGGTCCCCGGCCTGGCTGCAGCTCAAGGCCGATATCACCGGCCGGGTCGTCACGCGCGTCGCGATATCGGAGGCCGGCTGTATGGCGGCCGCCTGCCTCGCCGGGGTCGGCGCCGGGGTCTTCTCGTCGGCCGCCGAGGCCGTGAACGCCGTGACGAGGACCGCCGAGTCCTACCAGCCCCGGCCCGAGATTCATGCGGTCTACCAGGAGGCCTTCTCGCGGTACCGGCGGCTGTATGCGGCCCTGCGGCCGCTGGCCACCCCACGGATCGGTACTGGCGGAGGCTGACACCATATGCCGATTGCCGGACCTAGTTTTCTCGCCCCGACAGCGTGAACGGAGAGCCCAGCATGAGCACTGCCCAGACTCCCCAGGCGGGCCGCAGCGACGAGCACTCGCGCGACACCGCCACAGTTGCCGAAACTGAACTGCTGGGCGGCGCCATCGGTCTCCCTGCAATCCTGATGCAGGCGATCACGCACATCGCGCCAGCGATCGGTCTCGCGACCAGCATCGTCTTTATCGTGTCGCTGGTCGGCCAGGCGGCGCCGCTCGCGTACTTCTTCGCGTTCCTGCTCGTCCTGGCGATCGGGGCACCTCTCACCCAGCTCGCCAAGCGCTTCCCGTCCGCAGGTGGCTACTTCACGTACACCAGCCGGACGCTGCATCCGCGGGCCGGGCTGTTGACCGCCTGGCTGTACTTTCTCTACGACCCGCTCGGGGGAACCATCAACCTGGCGTTCTTCGGCTTCATCCTGCAAGGTCTGCTGCAATCCCGGTACAACTTCGACTTCCCGTGGTGGGCGACGTTCCTCATCACGGCCACCTTCGTCAGCGTCCTCGTGTACCGGGGGATCAAGATCTCGGTCAGGGTGATGCTGATCCTGGGCGTGCTGGAGATCCTGATCCTCCTGGCGTTGTCCATCACTGCCTTCGTCAGCCCGGGGCCGGGCGGCACCAGCTTTGCGCCCTTCAACATCGCCAACGCCCCGGGCAACGGCCTGTACCTCGCGATCGTCTTCTCGATCCTGACCTTCACCGGATTCGAGTCCGTCGCGCCGCTCGCGGAAGAGTCCCGTAGCCCCCGACGCAATCTGCCGCGGGCGATCATGCTGTCCATCCTGATCATGGGGCTCTTCTTCCTTGTCACTTCCTGGGCCATCGTGACCGGCTGGGGCACGCATCGCCTCGGCGGGTTCGCTGCCTCGGCCCAGAATCCGATCCTCGTCGTGGCCGAGCGCGTGTGGGGTCTCGGCTGGGTGCTGGTCATGTTCGCCATCCTCAACTCGGCCATCGCGGTGGCGATCGCCTGCACCAACTCGTCCACCCGGGTCTTCTTCGCCATGGGCCGCACCGGCGTGCTGCCGAAATGGCTCGCCCATGTGCACCACAAGGTGCCGGTCAACGCCGTCACCCTGCAGACGATCATCACCGTCGCCTACGGCCTAGGCGTCGGCTTCTGGATCGGCGCCGACCAGGAGTTCTTCTTCACCGGGACGGCGATCACGCTCGGCCTGATCTTCGTCTACGGCGCCGGGAACATCGGGGTTGTCCGCTACTACCTGACCGAGGCCAGGGAGAACTTCAACATCTGGCTGCACGCGATCTTCCCGATCGCCTGCACGCTGGCGCTCATCTGGGTCGGCTACAAGTCGATCGTCCCGCTCCCGGCGGCGCCGGTGAAATACGCGCCGTTCGTCGTCGCCGGCTGGCTCGCGGCCGGCCTCGTGCTGATGTGGGCGCTCAGTCGCACCGGGCGCGAGGAATGGCTGATCAAGTCCAGCGAAATCGCGTACGAGCGGCCGCCGACGCCGGAGGAAGAGGCGGCCGAGGGTGCGCTCTAGCCTTGCGCGATCAGACAATCCTGGTCACGGGCGGCGGTTCGGGGATCGGGCGCGCGGTCGCCCTCCTCGCCGCCGACCGCGGAGCAAGGGTCGGCGTTCTCGACCTGGACGCGGCCGCGGCCGAAGCGGTCGCACTTGCCTGCCGGGAACGGGGCGCGCCGGACTCGGCCGCGACCGGGTGCGACGTCACTAGGGAGGCGGACCTGACGCGTGCGCTCAGCCGGCTGTCGGATGCTCTCGGGCCGCCCGCCGGGCTGTTCACGTCTGCCGGAATCGACCGCGGCGGGTTCGCGCACGAGCTCCCGGCGGAACTCTGGGATCGGATCCTGGCGACGAACCTGAGCGGCAGTTTCTTTGCCGCCCGGACCGCTATCCAGCTCATGCTCGAGGCCGGGACCGGCGGCTCGATCGTGCTGTGCTCGTCCCCGGCGGCGTTCGCCGGATTCGCGGCCGGCGCGGCCAGCGCCTATACCGCGTCCAAGGGCGGCGTCTCGGCGCTGGTCCGCTCGCTGGCCGTGGACTACGCGCGGCACGGCATCCGGGTCAACGCCGTCGTGCCGGGACCCACAGACACACCGCTGATGTGGGCGAACGTCAGCGACACCGAGCGCGCCGCGGTCGAGGAAACCATCTGCGCCGAGGTGCCGCTGGGCCGGCTGGCCGATCCGCAGGAGCCGGCCCGGGCCGTGGTCTGGCTGCTGTCGGACGACGCGAGCTACGTCACGGGCTCGCATCTGGTCTGTGACGGCGGCGTGCTCGCCAAGGCCTCAGTCAGCGTCTGAAGCACTCAACGGAGGTACCGACCACAGTGAAGATCACCGGCGTGGACTGCCACGTCCTGCTCGATCCCGACTTCAACATCGGCGCGACCAGCTCGGCCCAGGACGACCTGGTAGTCGAGGTTCACACCGACGAGGGCATCAGCGGCGTCGGCGAGACGGACGTGAATCCGTGGATCGGGCGGGAGTGCATCCTGGCGCCCGGTACGCACACGATGGGCCAGGGCCTCACCGAGATGCTGATCGGCGCCGACCCACTGCACGTCGAGGAGATCTGGGACCGGCTGTACACCGGATCCGCGATGAACGGGCGCCGCGGCGCCGTCATCAACGCGATCGGTGCGATCGACATCGCGCTGCATGACCTACGGGGGAAGGCGCTCGGCAAACCCTGCCACGAGCTGCTCGGCGAGTCCGTGCGGACGGCGGTCGCCCCGTACGCGTCGCTGCAGCCGGAAGTGTCGGGGTTTGACGCCTACCGGGACTCCCTAGCGGCCTGGGCGGCCGACGCCAAGCGGCGCGGCTTTCGTGCCGCGAAGGCGGAGGTCACACTGTCCGGGCCGTACGCGCACGTCGGGCTGCGCGAGCCTTACGAGCGATCCACCGAGGTCATCGCCGCGGTTCGCGCCGCCGTCGGCGACGACTTCGTGCTCATGGTCGACTGCCAGTACGCCTTCCCGGACGCCGACCTGTGCCTAGCAGTGATCCGGGCCTGGCAGGAATTCGACTTGTTCTTCGTCGAGACGCCGCTGCCCGCCGATGACCTGGCCGGCTACGCGCGGCTGGCCCGCGAGCAACCCATCCCGATCGCGGCCGGTGAGTGGCTCACGACCCGGTTCGAGTTCGCCCAGCTGATCCGCGACGGCCGGATCCGGGTCGCGCAGCCGGATATCGGCCGCGTCGGCGGGCTCACCGAGGCGCTGCGGGTCACCCAGCTGGCTGCCGCGGAGAACATCACCGTTGTCCCTCACCTCTGGAAGACGGGGATCTCGATTGCCGCAGCCGTCCACCTCGCGGCGGTGACGCCCGGCTGCCCGTACATTGAGTTCCTGCCGGCCGAGCTGTCTGAGTCACCGCTGCGCCGGGAACTGCTGACCGTCGAGCCGGTCATGGAGTCCGGCCAGGTAGCCGTGCCCACCGCGCCCGGTCTCGGCATCGAGTTGAACCGGGACGCGCTGCAGCGGTTCGCCGCGGCTGCGCGGCGGGTCCGGCCGTGATGAGCGGCGACGGCTGGTGGCAGGAGCTCCGAGCCGAGTTTCCGTACCTGGACGAGCATGTCTTCGCGTGGTCCGGTGGCCAGGCGCCCATCGCGAGGAGCGTCCGGGCCGCGATCGATCGTGTCGTCACCGTGTGGCAGGACGATCCCGTCGCCTTGTCGGCGCGCGAGTGGTCCGTGCACGACAGCGTCAGAGACGAGTTGGCGGCGTTGCTGCGGTGCAGCGCCGACCGGATCGCAGTGACCGAGAGCACCTCCAGCGCGCTGGCGCTGGCCACGACGATGGTGCTGACTCGCTGGCACCGGGCAGGTGCGCCGCCGGCCAACGTGGTCCTGCACTGGGACTGTCACCCGGCCAGCAGCTATCACTGGCTGGCCGCGAGCCGATCCTTCCCGGCGCTCACGGTTCGTTGGGCTGACCCGGCCGATGACGAGGACCCGGTGGCGGCGCTGCTGACCCAGGCCGATGCGGACACGATCGCAGTGGTCGCGACGCACGTCGCCTGGCGCACCGGCGCGGCGCTCGACCTCGGGGCCATCGACCGGCGCCGGACCGGGGCGCCCTGGGCCGTCCTGATCGACGCGGCCCAGTCGGCCGGCGCCGCCGACCTCGGCCGGTACGCCGGCGATCTGGACTTCATCGCCTTTCCCGGCTACAAGTGGCTGCTCGGCCCGCCGGGGATCGGCTACCTGGTGCTGGGGACCGGCTGGGCCGACGAGCCCAGTCCCATCAGCGGATGGGCAGTCGCGCGCGACTTTCCGGTCGACCTGACCGAGTACACCCCGGTGCCAGGCGGCGCGGGCATCCGCTACGGGATGCCGGACTTCCTGGCGCTGGCCGGGTCGCACGCGGCGCTGCAGCTGGTGAACCGGGCCGGGATCGATCGGATCGCGGGTCGCATCGCCGAGCTCACCGGCCTGCTGCTGAGCGGACTGGACGAGCTCGGCTACGACCCGGTGACGCCCCGCGCGGCGACCGCGCGGGCCGGGGTCTGCTCCGTCCCGGTGCCGGACGTGACGACCGCAGCGACGGTGCTGGCCGAGCATCGCATCGCGACGCTGCCCGAGCTGCAATGCATCCGGCTGGACCTGCACGCGTTCAACACCGAGGAGGATGTGGCGCGGATCCTCGACTGCTTCGGCGCAATCCGTGCCCGACAGGAGGGTCACCGTGGCTAGTCCCTTCACCGCCCGGAAGGATGCCGCTCAGCTCGCCGCCACTCGCGATCTCACCGGGCACGGGCACAAGACCCAGGCCGCGTGGCTGCGGGAGCTCGCCGACTGGATCGAGGAGGCCGGGTCCGCCGATCCGCTCCCGGACCGGCGCGGGACGGGCGCGCAGGTAACCGACCTGGAGGAGGAGGTCGCGGCGCTGACCGGCAAGCCCGCGGCCGTGCTGATGCCCAGCGGAATCATGGCCCAGCAAGCGGCGTTGCGGGCCTGGGCAGATCGCTCGGGCCGGGACACCATCGGCATGCACGCAAAGAGCCATTTCCTCGTCTACGAGCTGGACGCGCTTCGCGAACTGCATGGCCTGCGGCCGGTGGTCGTGACCGAAGCGCCGCGCCCGACCGTCGCCAATGACCTCGCGCAGGTGCCGACTCCGCTGGGTGCGGTCACGGTGGAACTGCCGCTCCGGGACTGCGGCCACGTGCTGCCATCCTGGGATGAGCTCGTCGAGCTGTCGGCCGCGATCCGGGACCGGGGCGTGCCCTTCCACCTCGACGGGGCGCGGCTGTGGGAGTCGGCGCAGTTCCTTGGTCATACCGGAGCGGAGATAGCCGACCTCGGCGACTCGGTCTACATCTCCCTGTACAAGGGGCTCGGCGGGCCCGCGGGCGCTGTGCTCGCCGGGCCGGCCGATCTGATCGCGGATGCCCGGCGCTGGCGGCACCGGCACGGCGGTAACCTGCCCAGCCTCTTCCCGATCGCCGTCGCCGGGCGGCTCGGCCTGCGAAAGTATCTGCCGCAGATGGGCAAGTACGTCGAATATGCCCGCGAGATCGCGCAGGCCATCGACGCGTCGGGGGTCGCCGTAACGTTCCCGCTGCCGCCGCACACCAACACGTTCCGGGTGTTCCTGGCCGCGCCGGCCGCGGAACTTAACGTCGCGGTTGTCACCTACGCGGAGGCGACGGCCACCTGGTCATTCCCGCGTGACTTTCGCGACACCGACATGCCCGGCTGGGCGATGGCGGAGTTCATCGTGGGTGAGGCCACCCTCGGCTGGCAGCCCAGCGAGATCATCGAACTGATGCGGGACCTGCATGACCGGGCGACCGGCGGCGCGGCGCGCGGCCATGCCTGAAGTCAATCGGCGACTGGCTCGGCTTCGTGCGGAGCCTCACATTGGAGCCAATGATCGCGCTGGCCGCGCAGAAGCCAGGTCTAGGTGGGAGCCAATGTGGGAGCCAACATGCGCAGACACCAGGCCACGTCAGGCGACATCCAGCTAGGATCGTCCCAGGTGAACGCTATGCCGGGCGACGCCAGGCTACGTCCAGCGTCCGGATGGAGCTGATTTGGGAGCAGGAGGCCGCGGGTTCAAATCCCCGCATCCCGACGCGATTTTTCGAATGTGTTGTCAGTTTTGCTAAGCAGGCGCGACCTGTCTGCCGTTGTTGCCTGGTGTCGGCCGGCGTGGCTGGATGTCTGCGCACGTTGGCTCCCACGTTGTAGAGGGATATGGCTCCGCCCGGCGGGTCGAACCTCAGTTCAACCGATCGCAGCAGGTCGGCAGCGACCTGGGTGCCACGGCACGGTACGCGTGCGAGTGGGTTGTTCCAGGCGGCGCGAAAGGCGAGGTCATCTGTGTGCCAACGAACCTCGCGGCCCGTTAATCGGCTGGCCGCAGTTCCCTACGCTCACGCTAATCACGCGCTGCGGCTTGACCGCCCTGGCCAGGGCGCTATCTCAAGAGATGACGGGCTAGCAAGACAACTCGCGTACAAGCGCCCCGGCGTGCTGCAGCCTGCCCGCCCGGTCATCCGATGACGAAGTAGGCGACCTTGAGCTTGCTGGTGGCGGCGGCGGTCAGGTGGATGGTGAACGAGCCGGAATGGGGGACGGCGCTGGACACCGCGATCCTCCCGGCCGTTTGCTGGATGGTCGCCAGGATCATGCTCGATTTGGTAACCCCGGCCACGGTGACGGTCACGCCGGTTTTGCCCACCGCGACGGTGGCCGTCCCGGAGCGGGAGAACGTCACCTTGCCCGCCACCGCCAAGGCGGTGCCATTCGCGGAGGCCGCCCGAACTCCGGTGCCGCTGGTCGCGGTCCCCTCCACGCCGGTCCCGATGGTAGAGGTTCCGCTGACCCCGAAGCCTCCGCGGGAGCTCTGGTCCAACCCGAGGACGCCCGCACGGCCGTTGCCTCCGGTTTCCCCCTGCACGCCACTCCCGAAGCTGGAACCGCCGAATACCCCGGTTCCATGGACCGAGGTTCCCGTGACCCCGGTACCCCCGCCGGTTTTGCTGAAGTCCGCGCCGCTCACACCCGACTGGGAGAGCCCTCCGGAGGTCCTTCCGACCACCCCGGACCCGTGGGTGGAGGTCCCCAGCACTCCAATGCCCTGGCCGGAGCTCTCGTCCAGGCCGCGGACACCGGCGCCCGCCGCGTCAGTGGTCGTCCCGAAAAATCCTTCTCCGCTGCTGGTCGAGATTTGCGTCGTCGACGTTGCGTCGGTGAACAACCCCCCGACCGTGACGGTCTCGCCCTCGGCAACGGCGGGCTGGGCGCTGCCGGCCACCGCAGCGGCGGCCCCCACTCCAACCCCCATCACCCCGGCGACCAGAGCGCGCCGGGAAGGAAGGAGCTTGTGGTCAGCGGTGGTGGCTGCGGTGTATGGTTCCTGGCTCATTTGCCCTCCATTCACAGGCCGTTCTGCCATCTACCGGCAACAGTGATCCGCGGCGATCGTGACGTCAATACGGTGATCGGCCCATCGCCGGATAAGACAGGAGAGCCGGACGAGCGTGCGTCGAGGTCTACACGAACCCGAAGGACGGCGTGCTAATAGCTGCCGGAGAGTAGTTTCGTTGTCCGTTAAACGGCCCGCACGTGAGGCACGGCCCGGAATGTCGCGGCTGCGGGGCTGAATTGGCCCGTGGCTGTGTGGTCGCCACCGCTGGTGGCGACGGGCGCCGTTACGGTGGGGGCATGACCGCGCATCCAGCTGTCGCGGACCCTGGTGGTCCGTATCAGGTGATCCAACTTGGAGGCCAGGAGGCGGCGATCGTGCCTCTGGCCGACTTGCGGAGGTTGCAGGCTGTCGAGTGAAAGTGATCAACAGCGCTGGAACTGTTAACAGTTCGACAGCATCGCTGGCGCTCGAAACCGGCGCCAGCCTTACCCCGCCCCGGCCTCGCCTGATCGCGTACAGCGACATCCGCGGCACGATGACGGTCGCTCCGATGCAGCGGACCTACGGTCAAGGCGAGCAGGTCCACCCTGACCGCGACACCGGCCCCGCCGAGCGTCTCCGTGGGCTGGTCCGTGGCCGGCAGCGGGGACTCGCCTCCCGCCGACGACCCGCTTATCATCACGATGGGAGGGAGCGACGTCACGGTCCGGGCCAGGTTCGCCTCTCCCGTTGCCCTGGCCCAGGGCATGGTGGCGTTCTGGCGCGGAGAGACCGACGCTACCGATCTGATCGGCGGACATTCAGGCACCTTCTACCAGGGCAACACGCCCACCACGCCGAGCGTGACCCATCGGGCAAGGTCGGAGGCGCATTCGCGTTTAATGGGGCAACTTATGTTCAGGTACCTGATTGCGCCCGCCCTGCGGCCTCAGCAGTTCACGCTTGAGGCCTGGGTGTACCCGACGGTAGTGAACGCCAGCGCCCAGACAGTCATTGGGTCCGGCTCCTCTGACCAAATCACCCAGACGTGGTGGCTTGGCCTGGCCTACGGCACTCCGCGGTTCATCTCCGATCCAGACGACGTCGAACTGAACGGACCCGCAGCGATCCCGCTGAACACGTGGACGCACCTGGCAGCCACCTTCGACGGCACAACAATCCTGCTATACGTCAACGGCACAGAGGTCGCCTCTCAAGGCGGGCTCGGCCCGCTGACCTACGACCCAGAACCAATCCCGGTCACCATCGGCGCGGCCTGGCAACTTAACGCCCCTACCGACGGGTTCCCCGGCCTCGTCGACGAGATCAGCCTCTACAGCCGCGCCCTCACCTGTGACGAGATATTTGACATCTATAACGCCGATATCGCAGGCAAGAACGTCGTCGCGCCTTACTTCACGACCATCTCACCGCTGCCGGCAGCCGCGACCACCGGGCCTGACTACAGCCAGCAGCTGACCACGGTCCTCGGCACCGCGCCGATCACCTTCACGCGCACGGATGGCGCCCTACCACCCGGCATAACCCTCTCACCGGCGGGAACGCTGACCGGGCAACCCGACGTACCCGGGATATTTGACTTCACGGCGACGGCGTCCGACGCTGCAGGCAACACGACCGAGCAGTTGTACGTGCTCCCGGTGGATGCGTGAGTCACCCGGCGCCAACAGCTTGTGGCGCGGAGCTCGGCCCAAGCTAGCTACGTCTTCTCGGCGGCGTCGAGCGCGCACCTGGTCGTGTGCTGCGTCCACGTCGGCGACGCGCTGATTAACCTTACCGGGACGCGGACCGTAGCTGGCCGTCGAGAACGCCGCCAAATGGCCGTGACGGTCAACGGTCAGCCAGTCATACTCAAGGCCCGTTAGCGGGTGCTCCGTAACCCATTGCCTGATCCTCTCCGCGTCGGAAGCTTCACGTTTGGCGAACCGCACGGGCTGGAACGTTATCGCCGCCACCTGCACTCCGATCCGTATCTGCCAGGCGGCGGTCGGCAAGAAATATGCGGTAGGTAGTCACCAGTGAACTGGCTGGTGCTGAACGGCCTCGTCGCACCTCCACTAGCGAGCCCGTGGCGGGCTGGAGTCGACCGCACGCACATGTAGACGGCAGTGTCGGGTCCAACGGAAGCCGTAGCTGTGACGGATGCGGTGAGGTCATGCTGAGCCTCCCTCCATCTGACTGCGGATAGCCGCGCCTACGCTCGTCTGGCAGCGGATCTGGTTATGGTGGCA
The DNA here is from genome assembly GCA_963804435.1 of uncultured Actinomycetota bacterium. Taxonomy (GTDB): domain Bacteria; phylum Actinomycetota; class Actinomycetes; order Streptosporangiales; family Streptosporangiaceae; genus JAJYUU01. The sequence goes on from CAWDQI010000001.1 coordinate 606,667, forward strand.
GTCATGACCGCTCAGCCAGCGATGCCGGATCCGCGCGAGCCGTACGAGGTGATCCATCTCGGCGGGCAGGAAGCGGCGATCGTGCCCCTCGCCGACCTGCGGCGGCTACAGGCCGTCGAGCGCCTGGCCCCTGCCGAGGTTATCGAGTCAGCCGAGATCGAGACGACGCTCGCAGCACACCGCGAGTGGGCAGCGGCTGGCCGGCCCGGCGCGGTGTCCCACGAACAGGCCATGGCCGAGTTGCTCGCCGAGTCGTGAGGATCGAATGGTCGCCGATGGCACGGGCATCGGCGCGCCGCTTCATGGCAGACCAGGATGGGATGCGCGCGATCGGCGCGGCGGTCGCGGCCCTGGCCGAAGATCCCTTGCCTAGTGAGGGCTTCCACGCGGGCGAGTATCACCGTCTGCGCGTTGGCAGCTACCGCGTCGTCTACATACTCGAGGCTGATCTCATCACCGTCAGCCGGGTCGACCGGGTACTTGCTTGATGGTTCGAGGTACTACAGCGACCCGGAATCTGCGTTGTGAGACTCCTCGTGATGGGAGCCAATGTGGGAGCCAACATGTACAGACGTGAGGCGCCAGCTGGCGACGTCCAGCCAATGTCGTCCCAGATGAAGGCCTTATCAGGCGGCATTGGGCTACGTCTGGCAGCTGGGTGGCGCTGATTTGGGAGCAGGCAGCCGCGGGTTCGAATCCCGCCATCCCTGGACACCGCCATCCCGACGGCTATTTTCGAATGTGTTGTCAATCTTTGGGAGCAGGCGCCACCCGTTCGCATTTGTCGCCTGATGCCGGTAGGCGTGGCCCACTGACTGTGCTCGTTGGCTCCCGCAGTCGCCCAGTGACTGTGCGCATTGGCTCCCCGTCCGTCGCCCCTTGTGAAGTGCACGCTGGTCGCCGTCAGGCGAGACGACCCTGACGCCGAGGCGAGGTACGCGGGAGCAGTGAATCAGTTCCTTGGTCCTATGTCAGGTCGAGGGAAGTCCGGATTGTCTGCATGGCATTTTGAACAACTGGCCGTAATCATCGACCCTGACTTCCGCGCCTGCCACGCGTAGCGCGTACCACAAAGAAACCTGGTTCGCAGTGAGTATCGACCGGCGGAGGTCTTCTTCCAGCGCGGCGATCACGCCGATGGCGCGGAGGGCGTTCCCGCCGATGAACACAGCCTGCGCAGAGGATGGCACATGGCTGCGAACCCACTCGTAAATCTCGGCTGGACTCGCCACCGATCCTGTGTTCGGATGGGGAACCTCGGCTGGCGGCATCAGATGGCTAACGTGAACGATCTCGAATCCACGCTCCTGAAAGTATGCAACTCCTTTCTGGTCGAAGTCGTCAGTGAAGAAGGGAGCATGGATCAGCGCGATTCGTTCTGCTTCCAACGCTCGGAGGCCGGCAGTTGCCGCAGGTGCCGACATGAGGACCGGAATGCCATTTGAATGTTCTTCAACACGACTTACGAGTTCTTGCTCTCCGGTCGTGCCGAGAAGATAGCTGCCAACTGTCCAGGCATAAATGATCGCCTGCAGTGGCAATCTCGCAAGCAGTTCTGTCGCGTTTTCGGGACCGGGAGGATCAGCGAATGTCGCGAGACCAGCAAAGAAAACGCGGGACGTGTGGAGGGACACACCATCGGGGGCCATGGTCCACAGCTCTGATTCAGATATCGCGCTGTCATCGTGTGTGAGCACGCCTAGCCGTGCGCGCCATCCGTGTCCATCTGGCTGCAAATTGTTGATGTTTCTCGCCATATGTTTGTCCTAGTCTCATGAACTCTGATGCGATGTCGAATCCGATATGCGACTGTTCAAAACGATGTCTCGCGGTCTCGCTGTTCGCATTTGTTGTGTCCCCGATATAACCTCAGGTAATCGCGACCGGAGTTCGGCATGAGCGGGCGAGCCCAGGGCAGGCTGAGTGACTTGAATCGCTGCTCAGGTTGGCGGCAGCAGTCGTGCCGTCAGGGCACGGATCCGGGTGTATCGCTGGTCTGCGGCGTCCTTGCTCAGGCCTTGCTGATCGATCAGCCCCCGCATGCCCAAGGCCATCTTGACGGTCGAACACCTCGCAGATGATCGCTGCGCCCTGGCCCGTGGCTCCGCGGCTGAAGGCCGCGGCTTTGACTCCCGCTGCGAAGCAGATCTCCGGGCAGCGCCAAGCGCAGCAGGTCGCAGGCGACAAGTTCAAAAGACCCGTCCCTGACGTCCCGGCAGGAGCAGGTCACAGCCGGTGGCTTGTCCGGGTCACGGCGCCACTAGCGACCAGAACACGTCTACATCGAAGTCGCCCGTCGACGGGTCCGGATCGCCGTAGATCTCCCAGCGAGGGCCGGCCAGCCGGTACCCATTCGCCTGGCTCCACTTGCACACCGCCTGATGACTGTCGCCGATCTTGGCGATCGGGCCGGTATGGGTCGCGGATGCGACGAGCCCGCCCGGAAGCTTTGACGCGACAACATGACCGGCGGGCGCGAATAAGCCGCTTACCTGAACTCCGACTTCAACGTTGGGAACATCGTCCTTGTAGAGCATGATGTTGTGGCCCTGCTTGTAGAGCCCTTCCGGAGCGTCGCCCCGAAGAAAGCTCCACACCTCGTCCAGCATCGGCCCCCAGATCTTCGGGAACTCCGCCCACGTGGCGGCCGCCACTACCACCGCTGTCGGCGTCGACTCGACGGTCTTCACGGTCACTTCAACGGTCATGCCGCGGAGCATACGCCGCGGCCGTGACCAGCACGTGGTAGTGGGGTTTAGGTGTCGAGCACGGCGGCTTCGACACCACCCTCCTCGCCGAGGATCGAGCCGATATTGGCCACCGAGTCAGGACGCCGGGCACGCAACCACAACAACACGCCGACGCCCGCGAGCAGCCAGACGACTGCTACGTACGGGGTCCATCGGAGTATTCCCGGCGGGGCGGGATGGATCGATCCGTAGAGTGCCGCGCCGAAGACCACGGCGCCGATGGCCGGGATGCCGACGTGCACCAGGGGGTTCCAGTTCCGGGAGGACCGGGTGTTCCAGAAGTAGATGATGCCGCCGAGGCAGATCATGATGTACACGACGATTATCAGCAGGGTGCCGGTGGTTGCCCAGAAGTAGTAGTTGGAGAGGGGCTGGCCGAAGACGCTGTCGGAGAGCGGATAGCCCATCAGCAGTGCCATTAGTATGGCGAGCACGGTGACGGCGACTGTGGCGTTGACGGGCGTCTTGAAGGTCGGGTGCGTCTTGCCGAAGGCGGCGGGAAGAACTCCCTCGCGGCCCATCGCGAATAGCGTGCGGGCTGCCGCGGTGGCACACGCGACGCACACGATGAAGGCGGCACACATGCCGCCGATCTCGGCCAGGGTGCCGAGCCAGGAGCCGACGAAGGTGGTCGCGGTCGTCTTGAGGGCCACAGGGTCGTTACCCATCTTGACGCCGTTGTTGACGCCGTAGCCGATGGTGATCGAGTAGGTGGTCCACAGGTACAAGATGATCGCGAACAGGGTCGCGGCGAGAACCGCGATCGGGATGTAGCGGCGCGGTTGCGCGGTCTCCTCGCCGAAATCGGCGGCGGTCTCGAACCCAATGTAGGACGTGACGCCGAGGATGATGCCGTAGAAGACGCCGTTGAAGCCGCCGGAGTTGGTGTGGCTGAAGCTGAAGGCGCTCAGTGCCTGGCCGTGGCTACCACCTTTTGCTGTGGTTATCAGGTCGATGAGCACGATGATTGCGACGGTCGCGATGCCAACGATTAGCTGTACCCGGGTGGTGACCTTGATCCTGATGACGGACAAGACCAGGAACAGGACCATGCCGATGAAGAAAAACAAGATCCACAGCTTCGGGCTGACCTTGAGCAGGTCAGCGGCGAGGTAGCCGACGCCGGACATGGTCATGGGGACGAAGCAGATGAAGCCGAAGAAGTACAGCCAGCCGGCCATGAACCCGGCTTCCTTGCCGAGACTGCGGCTGGCATAGGTGTAGGCGTATCCGGCCACGGCCATCCGGCGGGTAAACCCGATGACTACGAACGCCAGCGCCAGGCATGCGACGCCGCCCAGCAGGAACGCCAGCGGCGTGGAACCGCCGGCCACGAACGAGACGCCGCTGACGTTCAGCAGCATCGCCATGCCGGGTGCGATCACCGACACCGAGATCGCGATCGCATCCCACAGGCGCAGTGAGCCGTGCGCTAGCTCGCCGCTCGCGGCGCCCACAGTTAAGTCGGGACTGGTCTTGGCCATGGCTGGGGTCCTCACTTAGTCCGGGTCCGGTTGTTCTGCCTCATCTGTCATCGCGGCCTGGGCAGGTGATGACGATGCCCTAGCATGGCCACCGTTGTCGCCTGACTCGGTCATCAGCATTGTCTGCTCATCCAGCAGGTAGTCGAAGGCAAGCGGTGTGCAGTTGCGTGCCGCCAGCCAGTTCAGGAACTCCACGTGCACGGGGTGGGCCCGGTAGGAATTCATGGACTGCACGTCGGGGAACTCCGTATACAGGAGATAGCCGTAGCCGCGGTTTCGCGCCCCGGTAAGGTCAGTGCCGAGTCGGCATCTGGTCATCAGGCCGATCTGCGTGGGCCAGGACGCCACCATGTCGCGCATCTGGGCGGCCTCCTCCTGGCTGAGGTCGCCGGGGAAGCTGAACAGCACGATGTGCTGCAGGGTCATGGCGGTGGCCCTCCTCGTCTCGCCTGGTCAGTAGAACTCGAAGTACTCGCGCATCTCCCAGTCGCTGACGTCCTGCCCGTCGGGCGGCGGGTTTTCGGCAATGGCCGCCTCGTAGCGGGCAACCTCCGAGCGCTTCATCTGCAGTAGGTAGTCGACCAGAATGTCGCCGAAGGCCTTGCGGAAGAATTCGTCCCGCTCCAGCGCGCCCACAGCCTCGGCCAGCGTCGCCGGGAGCGGGGTGTTGTCCGAGGAGTATGGGTCGGCCTCAACGGGCGGCGGTGCGTCGAGTTCGCGGCCCATCCCGTCCAGGCCGGCGGCAACGTTGGCGGCCATGTAAAGGTACGGGTTCGCGGCCGGCTCGCCCATCCGCATTTCAACGTGGCTGTTGGCGTCGCCGGGGGCGCCCTGGACGCGGACGAGCGCGCCGCGGTTCTCCAGGGCCCAGCACACCCGGTCGGGGGCGAACGAGTACGGCCGGAACCGCTTATAGCCATTGACAGTGGGCGTGGCGAACACAGCCATCGGGAGCGCATGGTCCAATAGCCCGGCCACGAACTGCCGGCCGACGCCGGATAGGAAGTCGTCCTCGCTGGCGAACGCATTGCGTCCGTCCTGCCGGGATAGCAGCGACTCATGCAGGTGCCAGCCGGAGGGGAAGAAGTTCGCCAGCGCCGGTCGGCACATGAAGGTAGCGAGCAGGCCCCGGCGCTGGCATATCTGCTTGACCGCCGACCGGAACAGCACTACGGCGTCCGCGGCCGCAAGTCCGCTGATCGGGCTAAAGCTGAATTCCATCTGGCCGGGTCCCCACTCGTCCTCCATCGAGCGCGGCGGCAGCCCGACAGCTGACAGTCCGTCGCGTATCGCCTCGAGCGTGCTGGCCACGCTGTCGAGCCGGACCTCGGACAGGTACTGATAACCGCGCGCGAACACGCTCACCGGCGGCGGCGGCGCCGTGAAGCCGGCATTCTCCGGCGCGATGTGCTCGGAGTCGACCTTGACGATGTAGTACTCGACCTCGATTCCCGCCAGATAGTCGTAGCCGGTGTCGGCGAGGTCGGCCAGGCACCGGCGCAGCAGCCCGCGGCCATCGAGCGGCATTGGCTGACCGTTGGAGAAATACACGTCGCAAAGCATCCAGCCGGTCCGATCGGCCCATGGCAGAAGACGGAACGACGCTGCGTCGGGCACAAGCACGACGTCGGGGAAACCAGTGAACTCCGCAATGCCAAACCCGCCGCCCGCAGCAAAGGCCGGCACGAACACCTGATTGCCGGTGTCGAGGCTGTAGATGGCGCCGGAGAAATCGAGGCCATTGGCCATAGCGGCGATCGCGACCTCTGGCGAGAGTGCCTTGGCGCGCGGCATGCCGTGCTGATCGACGACCACTAGCCGGACGGTGCGCAGGCCAAGTTCGCGGATCTTGTCCGCGACCGCCTCAGCTTCGGCGGCCTGCTCTGGCGTATAAAGGCCGTATCTGGCTACGAAACCAGGCTGGCCTACACCGCTGACATCGTGCCGACTGCCATTCGGGCTACTGCTTGTCACCTGGCCGTCCTCCGATCCGGTGCGGGGAATCCGGTGCCGCGGCTCGTCGCCTGCAACGAGGGTCGGCTCGCGCGCCCCGCGCCGCCTGGACTATCAGTTCTTCTTAGCCTCGCTGCGGCGCTGGATCATCTGCTCCAGCATCGCTGCGATGAAGTTGTCGGGTTCGACATCGGCGAGCGATAGGAAGGTCTCGGTCCGTTGCACGCCGTTGATCTGGAAGATCTCGGCTAGCAGCAGCTCGCGCAGGTGCGCATGGTCGCGCACGCGGAGTCGCACCAGCAGGTCCAGCCCGCCGGTTACGACGCTCATGTCTTGCGCTTCTGGCAGCGCCTGGATCGCCCTGATGATCTCGCTCAGGTCCATGCCGGGCCCGGCGGTTACCGCGAGATAAACAACGACGGGGTAGCCGAGCGCTGCCCAGTCCACATCCACCCGGTAGCCGCGGATCGCGCCGCTGCGCTCTAGCCGGGCGAGCCGGTCGGCCACCGCCGGCGGCGACATCTCTATCTGCCGGGCGAGCGCGCGTTGGGATTGGCGCGCATCGGTGGCCAGCGCGCGCAGGAGGGCCAGGTCGAGGTCATCCACCTCGACCTGCGGCGGCGCCACCGAGGAAACCTCGGTCAGCCTCGCCAGTGGCGCAGACACAGATGCCATGTGCCAGCCAACCCGTCGTGGGACTTCGTAATGTGAGTTATGCTGGAGATGCAGAAGTTACTTGTGTAAATCTTCCGCGGCAGGATTCTTACATTTGTAAGATCGGCTGTCAAGAGATGGAAGCCCGGATGACCGCAGCCGTTGACCAGAGCAACATCAGCACCGCCCAGGATGACCGGAGTGCAGCACAGCGGGACTGGAACTCCAGTCTTGCCGGGCGCACACGCGCGCTCGGTGGCGGGGAGATTACCGCGATCCTGGCCCTGGCCGGAGCCTCCGACGTGATCACGTTCTCCGGCGGCTTCCCCGACCCGGCCACGTTCCCCACAAACGTCCTGGCCGAGATCGCCGCCCGTTTGATCGCGGACGATCCGGGAGTAGCGCTGCAGTACTCGGCGACTGAAGGACTCGCCAGCGTGCGCGAATACGTATCCGGCAGGCTCGCGTCGCGCGAGGGGCGGTCCCCCGGTCCGGGCGAACTGATGATCACTAGCGGCGGCATCGACTGCATGGAGCTCGTCGCCAAAAGCTACGTGAACGCTGGCGACGTCGTGGCAGTGGAGGCACCTACCTATCTCGGCGCGATCATGGCCTTCCGCGGCTACGAGGCCGACGTGCACGGCGTGCCGGTCGACGACGACGGGATGCGTGTTGACGTGCTCGCGGGTCAGCTGGCAGCGGGACTGCGGCCGAAGATCCTCTACACGATTCCCGACTTCCAGAACCCGACCGGCCTGACGATGAGTGCTGAGCGGAGACGCGATCTGGTCGGGCTGGCCCGCCGGTACGGGTTCCTGATCCTCGAGGACGTGGCTTACCCGAGCTTGGTTTCGATCACGAACCGCCGCCGAGTCTGTGGTCGATGGCACCGGACGTGGTGCTCCAGGCGGGGACGTTCTCGAAAATCTTCTGCCCGGGGGTGCGTATGGGGTGGGCGGCCGGGCCGGGCGACATCATCAGCCAACTGGTCATCGCCAAGCAAAACTCCGACCAGTGCTCGGGGGCACTCGGCCAGCGAATGCTCGAGGAATATGGCCGGGCCGGGCACATCGAGGAGCAACTAGTTGCCTCCCGCGCGCTCTATGCCCGCCGGGCCGCGCTGATGTCGCAGGCGCTGGCCGCACACATGCCCTCGGGCACGACGTGGACCTCGCCCGAAGGCGGGTTCTACATCTGGCTGACCGCGCCCGACGGCGTCGATACGGTCGCGCTGTCAGCAGCGGCACGGGCCAGGAACGTGGCCTACGTGCCGGGGCGGCCGTTCTATCCCGGCGACGAGGGGACGGGCCAGATCCGCCTGGCCTACAGCCGGGTCGCCGATGACCTGATCGACGAGGGCGTCCGCCGGATCGGCGGGGTGCTCACGACCGCTCTGGAGGACAGATGAGCGAGGTTACCGGGCGGGCGAAGACGACCGAATCGCTCGGCGATGCCGAGAGCCACTTCACGACGCAGGCGCTGGGTGAGCCCGGCGGCCCTGGCCGGTACGTAAACGTCGATGCCCTCACCTCGGTGGAATTCCAGCCAGGTCTCGGGTTCCGGCCGGTACTCGGGCAGGGATTGATGACGAACTTCGTCAGCTTCGAGCCGGGTGCGAATGCGCCCCGGCACGTGCACGAGGAAGAGCAGTTCGTCATCGTCCTGGAGGGGGAACTGGTCTTCGATCTCGATGGCGACGTGCGCACGCTGCGCAAGGGCGACGTCGCGGTCATCCCCGCCTGGGTGCCGCACGGCGCCTGGACAACCGACAGCCACTGTCTGGAGATCGACGTGTTCTGCCCGCCGCGGCAGAGCTTGCTCAAGCTCGCAGCCGCCCAGGCCGCGCGAGCGCCGACGAAGCCGGCGCGGTGGCCGAGCCTGAGAGTGCCGGGCCTGAGAGCAGGGCATAAGTGGATCTCCGGCTGGCTGGCCGCAGGGCTATCGTCACCGGCGGCTCCAAGGGCCTTGGCAAGGCCATCGCCGCCGAGCTGCATGGCCGAGGGCGCCTCGGTTGTGATTTGCTCCCGCCACGCCGACGAGTTGGACGCGGCGGCCGCTGAACTCAGCAAGCAAGCTGCCGCGAGCGGCACGGCGTGGGGCTCGGTCGTCGGGCTCGCGTGCGATGTGACCGATCCGGGCCAGGTCGAGACCTTCGTCCAGAGTGCCGGCGCTGCCCTGGGCGGCCTGGACATCCTCGTCAACAATGCTGGTGGCGCGCGTCCCGGCCAGTTCGGCACGCTGACCGACGACGACTGGCACGCCGACATCGAGGTGAAGCTATTCGCGCAGATCCGCTGCACCCGGGCCGCTCTGCCGCAGCTGCGGCACAGTTCCGCGGCCAGGGTCATCAACATCAACGCGGTATACGGGCGTTACCCGGATCCCGCCTTCCTGGCATCATCGGTCAACCGGGCCTCCTGCCTAAGCCTGTCGAAGGCGCTGTCGATCGAGCTAGGCCGCGAGGGCATCCTGGTCAACAGCGTCAACATCGGCCTGGTCGAGACGCCGCAGTGGGAGAACATTCACCAGCGCCGCGCGCCGGACATCCCGGCCGACGAGTTCTTCGGGCAGCTGGCGGCGACCGAGGTACCGCTAGGCCGGTTCGGCCGACCCGACGAGGTCGCCGGCCTGGTCACATTCCTGGCCAGTGACCGGGCAAGCTACATCAGCCGGCGCGTCGATCGATGTTGCCGGAGGTATGGGCAAGTTCCTGTAGGGAACGGGGTCGTATGTGCCGACTGCTTGGCTACTGCTCGCGGAGTGATGCCTCGCTGGACGATCTGATCGGGGCTGGCGGCCTCGGTGACTTCACTGGCCTGTGTGCGTTGCATGGCGACGGTTGGGGGATGGCCTGGTACGAGGGCAGCGAGCCAGTCATCCGCAAGTCGCCCGCGCGCGCCGACCGCGAGCCCTGGTTCGACAAGCTGGCTCATGCGCCTGTTGGTGACCTCGGGCTCGTACATCTGCGCTGGGCGACGCCGGGCCTCGGGGTCAGCAAGCGCAACTGTCACCCGTTCCGGTACGGCCCGCATGTGCTCGCCCATAACGGCGCCATCCACCCGCAAGACCGACTGGGTGAGATGCTTCCGTCGGAATGGGAGCGCCAGCTTGGCGGAACGACAGACAGCGAACGGTACTTTCTGCTGATCATGTCGCGGCTCGCTGCGCACGGCGGGGATATGGTCGCCGCGATAGCATCGGCTGCGGCGGACATCGAGGACAGGTTCGAGCCGAACAGCCTGAACGCTATTCTGCTCGCACCTGACAAGCTCTATGCGGTCAGCTGGTATCACCGGTCTCGGGTGCCCGAGGCCAAGCTGCGGCTAGCCGGGTACGACCAGCCGGACGTGATCGCCGCCTACTTCGATCTGGCCTACCGGACCTCAAGCGATGCGGTCGTGGTGGCGAGCTCGGGCTGGCCGCAGCCCGGCTGGACGGCGCTGCACAACCGCCATGTGCTGATAGTCGACCGGGCCGCCCTCGACACTCAGGTAGTCCCGCTGTAGTTGCCGGCGCGGAGGCCGCGGGAACGCTGGCGCCCGCTGGTTAGGTTCGCCGTTGCGTCGGCGTGGCCACTCAGCGCACCGACTCCAGGATGGCTTCGAGCAGCTCGCGGGTGTGGGGTTCGTCGAGAACCTCGCCGATCCACGCTGCGGAGTCGGCTCGGTTCGGTGAGCGCGGGCTTGGCTTCAGCCAGTCGGTGGCGGCGATCTCAGTGATATGCCCGAGTTGCGCGATGAGCATCGAGAAGTGCCCGCGGCGATCCACAGTCCCTGGTCCGCCAGCGTCCCGGTAGGCACTGGTTAGTTCGCGAGCCCGGTCCGGATCGGTGCGTGCGAACTCGAACAGGACGCACCCGAGCTCCTGGCTCAGATCTGCGGGACCGCTGTTCTCCCAGTCGATGACGCATACGCCGCCGCTTGCGGTTGGCCGAATGTTGTCGGCCCACAGGTCGCGATGACAGGTCCGGAGCATCCGAGGAGGCTCGATCCAGGCTTCCAGTGCGACCAGCTCATCCCGCAGTGCTGCGAGCCGCCGTGCGAACAGCGCGCCGGCATCGACAAGCTGCTCGACCAGGTTGTCCCAGCGCTCGGCGCCAACCGGCTCGTGATACCACGGGTCCAGCGGGCTCAGGTCATTGCCTGATACGCGGTGAATGGCGGCCACGACCGCGCCCACCCGCGCCGGGTCGAGCGTGGGGTCGGGGCCAAGAAGATCCACCCATTCGTATATCCGGGCCTGCATGCCGTCTATAGTCGCGAACACCGATCCCTCGGTGGTCCGCCGCACCTGTGGTGCCGGCACGCCCGCGGCGCGCGAAGCTTCCTGAAACGCGGCCGCCAGTCGCGCCGCGTGCTCACCAGACTGCTGGAACGGCACCTTCACCGCCCAGCGACCCGCTGCCGTGTCCAGCCGCCACACGAGTCCCTGCTTGCCCCGTGCGACCGGCCCATCCGACAACCCGATGGCCGGGCCAAGATCGAAGCGCCGGGCCAGTTCTGCAGCATCCACTACGTCACACCACCACAGACAGTTTGGCTTAAGGAACGGCGCGGCTACTGTCGGCCGATTCCCGCGCACCTGTAATGTGCGAGTCGACCTGCGACATAGGGGAGATGTCTGCGTTCCCGGACGCTGGCCCATACTCAGCCCGGCGTCCACCGATATTCCGCGCTCCCAGGCAGGGTGGCCGGCGCCGCGGCCCAGCACGCAGGCCCTGCTTGTACAACACCAAAAGAGCGACAGAACCGGGCATTCTGTGTGCGGCCGCGACACCGGGCTACGTCCGGCAACGGCCGGGAGCTGATTTGGGAGCGGGAGGCCGCGGGTTCGAATTCCGCCATCCCGACTGGTCACAGACTTTCCAATCTGGGTCAGGCCGATAGTCCGCCCGGTACTGGATGTTTTGGTGGCACCACCGCAATCAGTCCCACCGCTATAGGCGCGCATGACCCAATGAGGCTTGGTTCCTGGGCTGCGCGCTATCTCGGACGGACCGGCCCTGCGCCGCATGATCTGGACGTGCTCGTCATCGGACAGCCGACCCGAGAGTCGGTCTATGATGCCGCTGATCGCGCCCAGCAGCGACTGGGGATGCCCGTTAACCCGGTGATCCGGAGTGCGGAGACGTGGCGCAAGGCCGACGATCCTCTAGTTCGGCAGATTCAGTCCAGTCCGTTCGTGGCGGTCCTGGAGCCGGACAACGCGGCCGCTGGGAAAGCGCGGACAGCCGATGAGTAGATGGCCGCGAGGCGAGGCTGACGTTGAGGAACTCGTCCGCCGCGGCGAGCTGGAGCAGGTATCGCCTTGAAGCCGTTGCGGGAGCCATTTGTTCCAGGCTGGGCGTCGGCCGATGTCGCCCTATGTAGCAAAGCCCTAGCGATCGAGGATCGCTAGGTGACGGTGCACGTTGGCTCTGCAGGACCGCGCCTCGCCGGGCGGCTTGCTCGTCTGATACACGGCGGGTGATCAGCCTGACATCCGCGCGTCTACCCTGCAGACGGGATGTCCCTCCTTTCGGGATACTTCGAGCTATGACGACGCCGAGCGGGAACGATCCGTCTGGAGGGCTGCTCTTGGTCGCCATTGTTGAGATGGCGCCCGGGAGTGCCGCGACCGGACATAAGTACGAAGACACGGTATTGGGGCTGCTAGATCGGCACGGCGGTGCGGTCGAGCGGCGCATGCGCAGCATGGATTCGGCGACCGAGGTGCACATAATCCGGTTCCGGGCACGCGCTGGCTATGAGTCCTTCATGGTTGACCCGGATCGGCTCGAGTATCGCGGCAGGATCGGCGACGCCGCGCCCACAACGCGGGTGCTTGAGGTACGTGAACTGTAGAGGTACGCGCTTTGTGGCAGAAGCCCATCCTCAACTGCCGCTGCCGCGCGCGCCCCGCGACAATCGTGGCAACGGTCAGGAGATCGCAGCTTTCACCAGATCGGCGACCTTCTGCTCGACCAGGGGGCTCCATTTTTGGAGCGCGTACGACACCGGCCACAGGTCCCCGTCGTCGAGGTTGGCCGCGTCTTGGAAGCCCAGGGTCGAGCACCGGTACTTGAACTTGCCCGAGTCTTGGAAGAAGACGACGATCTTGCCGGCTTCGTTCGCGTAGGCGGGCATCCCATACCAGGTTTTTGGGTACAGCTCCGGGGCGGTAGCGGTCACCGTCATATGCACGCGCTCGGCGAGCGCACGATCCTGCGGCGCCATCTGCGCGATGCTGTCGAGGACTGCCTGCAGCTCGTCGGCCTTCTTGGCGCCCTTCTTGCTCTCGGCGCGCAGCTCGGCGGCGCGCTTCTTCATCGCGGCACGTTCCTCGGAGCTGAAGCTGTCGGAGTCGGTCTTGGAGTTCATCGCGGGCATTGGTGCCACTGCCTTTCGATGCTCAAAGCTCGGCGTGCTGCCGGCCATCTGAAGGAAGGCTAGGCCCGACGACACTCTCGCGCTTCTCCATTCGTGACCGGATCGGGGGCAGCGGAGGCGTTTGAGTAGCGGCGCTCTTGAGTGAAGGATTGTCCGATCTGCCACAGATCGAGCGGTGGGGCTATCGCTGGGAAGTTGCTGGTCGTGATCGCGGTCGTGGAATATGACCGCGGCCTGGTCGGGCCGCTTCCGGTGGTTGCGCCTAACCTTCCTGCCGCTGCGGCTAGCTGGATGGTTGACACCTAGAGTTACGAGGCATAGTGTTGCTCGGTATGAACAGGGAACGGCTAAAGGGAAACCTCGATCTGCTGCTGCTGTCGGTGCTCGCCGCCGGGCCAGGGCACGGGTATGCGATCATCTCGGCGCTGCGCGAGCGCAGCGGCGGCACGTTTGACCTGCCGGAGGGCACGGTGTACCCGGCGCTGCACCGGCTCGAGGACGCGGGGCTGCTGACCAGCACGTGGGCTGACGTGACCGGGCGACGGCGCCGCGTCTACGGGCTGACCGACCAGGGAGCGGCGGCGCTGGCCGCCGAGCAGACCGAGTGGCGCAGGTTCGCTGTCGGTGTGCAGGCCGTGGTGGGGTTGCCGGCATGAGCGACCCGCGCGACCTGATCGAGGAATACCTCAGCGAGCTGCGGGCAAGCCTGCAACTCGCGCCGGCGCAGGCCGGGCTCGTCGTGGCCGAGGCCGAGGATCACCTGCGCGATTCCGCTGCCTGCGGGCTGGCGGCCGGGATGACCGAGCACGAGGCGCAGGAGGCTGCGATCTCGGCGTTCGGGTCCATCAGCGCGGTCGTGCGCGCGCACGCGTCCCGGCCTACCGATTTCATCAGGGGCAGGACGCCCGCGGCCGTCCTCGGCGACCTGGTCCTGGCGGGCTGGAGGCTGGCGGGCACCGGGCTAGTCGGGGTCGGCATCAGCGGGCTGGTCGTGTTGGTCATGAACATCGTGTTCGGCCGCGCGTTCACCGGCCGGGCCCCGGCCGGCGTGTCGCTTGCAAAAGGCAGATTGCGCCTACTGGATGGGCTCGTGGCCGGGCGCACACACCTGCGCGGCGGCCCACATGCTGGAGGCCAGCAGCGACGCGGTCGTCCTTCGGGTCGCAGCCGGGGCGATCGGGGTTGCCCTGCTCGTGGCCTATGGCGTCGTCCGTTACGCGCAGCGGCGTCGCGGACGGGGCCCGGTGGTGGTACTGGCCGGCTACTTCCCGCTGCTGGCTTCCGGCGTCTTCGGCGCCGGCGCCCTCGGACTGGCCTTTGACCAGCTCACCGGGTTCGCGATCACTCAGGGGCCTGGCACATACCTCAGCGGCGCCATCGTCGCGGTGGTCGCGGCGGTCTGGTACGGCCTCAAGGCCCGGTCGGCGATTCGCCGCCTGATGCGCGGGGCGCGATACGCCGACGCCCGGTAACCCCCGAGGGCTAACTCGTCGCGCTGCGCACCAGCCCGCTGATCTGCGGGCATCGGCTAGGTTCTCGGAGCTGACTCTGAGCCGCGCTAAATCGGCGCTCGGGAACTGCAGGCGCCGGCTTGCCTCACGGATTGTGATCGATTTCGAGCCAGCGCACCCCACATTTCGAAGTGATTGACGAATGCAGCAGGCTAAGGTTCGGGTGAGCGACCGGGCACCGACGGGTTGTTCTGTGCAGCGAAGGAATCACCGCGGCTGTTCGCGGCGGTCGAGTACGTCGTAGTGCGCCGAGCGCCTCTCGAAGTTGGCGAGCACCGCCTGTGCCCGCGCCGGCACATGTGCGGCTTCGTAGTCTTCGCCCATGAACCTCCTTACGCTGTCGAGGGTGTCGAACCACATCAAGGTCATGAACTCAACGTCGTTGTCCCGCTCGCGCCGGACCAGGTCGATGGAGTGGAACCCGGGAATGCGCCGCGCTTCGATCTCCGGGATCACTTCGCTCCGCACGATGCGCTCGTATACGTCAGCGTTGCTCTTCGTCGTCCAGCCTCGCCACAGACGGCAGATCATGAACTCTGAGCTGATGCGCCTGCCGACGCCAGTGACGGGGATGTGGAAGCTCCGAAGAGCGAACTGTACGCTCTGTTGCGGCCGACCGGTTCCGGGGAGCATACGACAGACGCGGATCTTGGCGCCTCTCTGCGCGCGGCGGAGGCCCAGTCGCGCCGTGCCAGACGGGTCTATCTGCGTCGCTGATGCGTTTCGACCGCTGCCGCGGCGGACCGCAGGCAATCCAGGACGCTGGTCTCACTGACGTTACCGGACCTAGCTGGGAGCAGGAGGAGGCGCTTGATATGGACGTGGGGAACCTCTTGATGAAAGCGTCGGACAATCTCTCGGTGCGCCGCGCGTTCGGCACCGCGTACGAGAAGGACGACATGCTCATCATTCCGGTCGCGATGGTGGCCGGCGGAGGCGGCGGGGGAACAGCATGGCCTCGCCACCGTGACCCGGTCGCTGGTCCCGATAGCCTGCCCGAGGGGCGCCCGGCTGGACACGACGCAACACCGCAGGACTCAGGGCGCATGGACGCCGGCGGGGGCTTCGGCGGACTGGTGTTGCCAGCAGGCGCCTACGTTGTGAAAGGCGGCCAGGTCCGCTGGGTACCCGCAGTGGACATGACGATCGTCGTCCTCGCCTCGCTGAGCCTGGTACGGCTGCTCGCGCACGCATGGACCCGATCGCGGCGGCACCAAGGCCGGCCATGACACCCTTCCCGGCGAGCGAAAGACGCCGGGATTGCCGTCTTAGATCCAGTAGTGATGGAAGACCAGGCCCTCGACACGACCATGACTGTTACCGCCGCGAGCAAGAGCACCAGGCCGGCATTGGACGGCTGCTAGAGCACGTCATGCTCGGCTGGTACTAGCACGCTCGGGTCGCGGTGCCCGGTGCATGCCGGCCGGTCAGCGGCGCCGTGATGGGATTTCTGCCTTAGGCTGCTCGAGTGCGTGACAGTCAGACCGGGCCGGCCGGTGCGGCCGCGGCGGAGTGCCTGGACATTCTGGACGAGCAGGCGGCCGCTTACGCCGAGGTGGCGGTCGCCAACATCGGCAGGGAGTTCCCGGCGCACCTGGTTCACATGATGACAGAGCCCGGCGACTTCCCTACCCGCCCCGCCGAGCGCACGCCCGTGTTCTACGGCAGCCTGGACTGGCACTCCTGCGTCGAGATGCACTGGCTGCTCGTCCGGCTGCTGCGACTGGCCGGGGACTCCGTGCCGGCCGGCGAGATCAGGGAACTGCTGGACGCCCAGTTCACCGCGGACAAGTTCGGCGCTGAGGCGAGCTTCGTGACCAGCACCGACGGTCGGCACGAGCGGCCGTACGGCTGGGCCTGGGCGCTCGCCCTGGTGCACGAGATCGCTAGCCTGGACGACGTTCAGGCACGTCCGTGGCTGACCGCGATGGCCCCGCTCGCCGACGCGCTGACGAAGGGCTTCCTGGACTGGCTGCCCAAGGCCACCTATCCGATCCGTTACGGCGTGCACGCCAACAGCGCGTTTGCCTTGTCGGTCGCGCTCCCGTTCGCGGCCAGGCAGGCGCAGGCGGGTCGGCCGGAGCTGGCGGCGGCGATCGAGGCCAAGGCGCTCGGCTGGTTCGCGGGGGATACGGACTATCCGGGCGGGTACGAGCCGTCCGGACACGACTTCCTGTCTCCAGCGCTGACCGAGGCAGAGCTGATGAGCAGGCTGTTCGCGCAGCCGGAGTTCGCCGACTGGCTGGCCGCGTTCCTGCCGGGGATCGCTGACCGCGAGCCGGCCCCGCTGTTCACCCCTGCAGTGGTCTCTGACGCAAGCGACGGGCAGATCGCCCATCTGCACGGCCTGAACGCGAGCCGCGCCTACTGCTGGCGGCGGATCGCGGAGAGCCTGCCGGACGGCGACGCCCGGATCGCGCCAGCCCTCGTAGCGGCGCGCACGCACCTGGACGCCGCGCTACCGCGCGTCATCGGCGACGACTACATGGTGGAACACTGGCTGGCCGCCTACGCGGTTCTGGCCCTTACCTAGGCGGGGAAGGCGAGAAGCTGACGAGCTCCGACCGGCTGTTCCCGTCTCAGGATCTGCTCCCGGCTGGTGAAGTCGGCAACCTCGTTGCTGCTCCGCTGTTCAAGCCGGCTCGCGAGGACGGCAGGAGCGTGCCCGTGGACCAGGGCGCGCTGGAGCCGTACCCGGACCAGTGGGCTTGCCTGTCGGCCGCAACGTCGCATCGCGGATGAGGGTGCGGACGCGGTAAGGCAGCCGTGATGCCTCCCTCAATGGGGAAGGCAGATGCGACTACGAGGCCCGGGGGAGCCAGCTAGCTGCTAAACCTGTCGCGATGATCAACTCGCGATCGGCGTGGCCAGCGATCGCAGCGCGGGTGGCCAGTGTTGACGCTGCGGATCGCGTGTAGTGGTGCCCGGCACGCGCTTCGTCCCCGGCGATGACGCCCGGCCGTGCGGTCGTCCACGTCGCCAAGCGTGGCTCTTATCCTCATGGGCGGTGGCCATGGCGTTATCCTCATGGGCGGTGGCCATGGCCGCTCTCGCGGCGAAACTCGTCCGCGGCGGCGAGCAGTTCGGTAGCCGAGCTGTCGTCATTGGGATTGGCCGTTCCGATTATTACGGCCGCGGCCTCAAGTGCGTGGGCGGTGCAGCCGACGTTGGCATGCGACCTGAAGGTCTCGACAGCTTCGGTTATGAATTTCGCCGCGCCGAGGTCGCCGCGCTCCAGCGCGATGGTGCCGCGCCCCTCGGCGTTGTGGGCGAGGCCCAGCCGGACTGCGCGCGGAGGGTTCGAGTCATGGCTCGCGGATGGCACGTTTTGCGTATCGCGGGAGGTATATTGCGTGTTATGCAAACTCCTGCTCCTCCGCTGCTGCCCCTGCTCAGATCGCGGCTGCAAGCGGAGCTGCTGACGCTGGTGCTCCTGACGCCAGGACGGGAATGGTCACTGACCGAACTAGCGGACAGGACGGGGGCGTCAGTCTCGTCGGCTCAGCGAGAGATGGCCAGAGCCGAGGATGCGGGTGTGGTTTCCTCGCGCAGGCTGGGCAGTGCGCGGCTGGTGAGCGCGGCCGACTCGCCGCTGACAGGCCCGTTGACTGACTTGCTGCTGCGGTCATTCGGGCCGCGTCAGGTTGTCGCCGAGGAGCTTGCCGGGCTCGCATATGTCGAAGCAGCTTATCTGTTCGGGTCATGGGCGGCTCGTTACGCAGGGCAGCCCGGGCCGGCGCCTGCGGACATTGACGTGCTCGTTATCGGCCACCCGGACCGCGATGATCTCGACGAGGCCGCACAGAGGGCTGGCTCGCGGCTGGCCAGGGAGGTGAACGTGACTGTTCGTTCTGCGCAGTGGTGGCATGAGGGCGGCGACGGTTTCCACGCGGAGGTCATCAGGCGCCCGCTGGTGCCGGTGTTCGCTGACGCCAGCAGGTCATGACGTGGCAGCCGGGTAGGGACAGGATCGCTAACTTGCTGCAGCTGGCTGAACTCGAGCGGGTCACCGCCGACCGCGGCATCGCCCAGCGCCTGCCCGATGATGCCAGCCGCCATCTGAAAACCGCCGCCGCAGCCTCCTCTTCAGGGGACTTGACGGGGGCTTATCTGCTTGCCTATGACGCGATTCGCAAGAGCGCGGCCAGTCTGCTGGCCGTGCAGGGATTGCGGGCTACCAGCCGCGGCGGCCATATCGCCATCCAGGAAGCGGTCCTAGCCCAATTCGGCTCAACCGTCAGGGTCTTTCGGTCCTTAAGCCGCATCCGTCGTGCCCGTAACAGTTTCGAATACCCCAGCACCGTCACGCCGGGCCCGTCATCCGACGACGTCGCTGACGCGATTACAGCAGCCACCCAGGCTCGCGCCGCCGCCGTGACCATCCTGCGGCAGAACGTGCTTGGCGCCTGGCAGTAACACTGCCTGCGCACGCCGAAGCTTGACAAGACCTCAACCACAGCCAGGCGGCGGTCCACGGACGGTAGGAAAGAGGACTCGAGATACGGAACGCACAGAAGCATTGCAAAACACGCCAGTGGTCTGTGAAGCAGCGCGAAGGTCACTCCGATTTCTTCGTCGGGGGGTATCAGGCGGCGCCGGCCGTACTCCGGATTGGCATGAGTGGCTGGCACGAGGTACAACCGGAACGAGAGAGTGTCGGCAAGAGGTGATCGGACGGCCGGGCCGAGGCGGTCAAGACGACGTCGCCGCGGTCAAAACCGGCCCTGCGCGTATCCGGTGGCGCCGGGGTCCTAACTGGTGGCGATTCTGCCAAGGCATGCGGCGCCTGGAAAGGACGGCCATGCGCGACGACCCGTCGGTCATCTCTCTAGTCGCCAGGGCGGGGGGCGGCGATCAGGAGGCATGGAACGAGATCATCGAGCGGTACTCTCCGCTGGTGTGGTCGATCTGCCTCCGCTACGAGCTGCGCCGTCAGGAAATAGATGATGTTGGTCAGACCGTGTGGCTGTTGCTGGTGGAGAACATCGGCCGCCTGCGCGAGTCGGCAGCGCTCCCCGGCTGGCTCGCCACCACAACAAGGCGTGAGTGCTTGCGCACGCTGCGCGTGGCCCGCCGAGATCCCGAGAGCCTGCCTCCGGAGAGTCAGGACGCGCCTGATCCGCACGCGGCGGTCATCGAGCAAGACCTTATCGAGGCGGAACGGAATGCGGCGCTGCGCGCGGCATTCGCCGGCCTTCCTGATGGCTGCAAGGAGCTGCTCTCGATGCTTATGGCCGACCCGCCGCCGGGCTACGCCCGTATCGGTTCGACCTTAGGCATTCCAGTGGGCAGCATCGGCCCGACCCGCGCCCGGTGTCTGGAGAGGCTGCGCCGGTCGCCGCACCTGGCCGCGGTCCTTAGTGACGAAAGTCAGCGCATCCGCGCCACAGGGGCGGGGAGGTGACGATGATGGGTACTGGCTGGGATGACGAAGAACTCCTCGCGGCTCTGCGGCAGGCCTTGCTGGCCCGGCAAGCTGTGCCGTCCGGCTTCGTCGAGGCGGCACAGAACGCATTTGCCTGGCATAACATCGATGCAGAGCTCGCTGAGCTGACCTATGACTCGGTGCGCGACGACGAAATGGCCACTAGCGTGCGGGCGGAAGCAGCTTCCATTCGCGCGCTGACGTTCAGCTCGGCGCACCTGACGATCGAGCTTGAGGTCACGCAGGAATCGCTGCTCGGCCAGATCGTGCCGACGCAGACCGCGACCGTGACGGTTCAGCCGAGTGCGGGTAACGAGACGTTGGTGCAAACCGACGAGATCGGCTGCTTCTCCATCCGGCCGATCCCTTCCAGTCCTTTCCGGCTGCACTGCCGAACTTTCGCTGGCCTTGACACCCTGACCGGATGGATCAATTTGTGAACCGAGACGTTGACGAGGAAGCGGGATAAGCAGGCGCCGAGCGCCAGCATGGATGCCGCCGCCGCATGCTCTATGACGTCTCCCGTGCTATCCCTCCGCACGCTGCACATGGCCTCGGCAAGACTCTGGCCCGCTCGCAGGCACTGGTGCAGGCTCATCATCAGGGGCATGACAGCACGGTCATTAACCGGGACCATGCTGACGATAAGCCCGGCAGTTCCAAGCGGCAGCAGGCTTGCGGCAAGGCCGAGCAGCTCGTCGGCTCCAGCAGGCGCCAGCATGCCGGAGTCGCAGCTCGGCAGGATCAGCCAGTGCGGCGAGCGGTGCAGCTGCTCGAAGTCATAAACGGTGAGTGGCCCATCATGCATGCGCAACGAGGAGAACAGCGGGCTGTCGGCCCTGAAACTGCCATGAGCCGCGATATGGGCGAGCCACGCCCCATCCATCGCGGACAACAATCTTGCAGCCGTCGCCTCCGGCCCCGACAAGAGCGTTGCGCCTTTGTACAATTCAGCCAATAGTGCTACCTCGGTGCCGTCTGTGGACAGGCCCGGCCCGCGGGCAAGGACGATATGCGGGCGGGTAGGCGGGCGGAGAGCGCGACCGCGCAGCCAGGCGGCCGCGGACGGGGCGACGCTGAACACGCGGTCGCTGAGCGCCGGCAGCAGCGCCCACGGGATCCCGTGCAGCTTGCCCGGCGGAATAACTACGACGGGACCGTCGTGCAGAATCCCGGCGGCCGGGCCGATGATGGCACGCTGGAGCTCGGGCCCAGCCGTCCTTAGGATTGCCGCCGCGCTTTCTAGGTCATCGCCGGACCTCCGCCTGGCCAGGCGGCGCAGCGCAAAGCGGGCGAAATCGGCAGCCCGTGTGGCGTCCTCGGTGCTGCCAGCTTGGAACTGCCGAACCCGCCCGGTCGCAGCAACCAGCACCTGCAGCTTGCCGTCGACGTCTACTATCTCGATCAGCTGTGTACTGCCCAGCGCCTCAAGCAGCTGCGCGATGTCAACTGCGACATGGCCGGCGCCGCGTATTCCGCGGGCCTGCAGTGAACGCGACCGGACCGCCTTCTCGAGCCGCAGTTGTTCACGCTCAGCAGCCGCGGTCGGCGTGCCCTGGCGGCTCGCCTCTGCTAGCCGCGCGTTGGCCTGCCGCAACGCGGCTAGATCGGCCGTGAGTGCTGCGCCCGCCGGAGGGCGCACGGCCGGAACAGCGAGGGCAGTCGCCCGCCAGCGCTCACTCCACGCGAGCAGGAGCCGGGGCTGGTGCTGGCGCGCGGCATACCGCTGCGCGAGAGCCGCAAGCTCCGCTCCGTGTGCAGTGGCCTGAGCGCGAAGCTCGGTTGCGCCCAGGGTCCACCGATGCTCGTCCAGTACCTCAAGTCCACGTCGGCATGCGGACAGCATCCGGCGCGGGTCGCCTGCGACCTCAGCCCACAGCGCCGCACTGAGCCAGCCGACAACGCGGTCCATCGCCGGGCCGTGTCGTCGGCTTCGCGCAGCCAGCGTCAGGTGGAGATCGGCTTCACGCCGGCGCCCCAGGTCCAGCGCCACTCTCCCGACCAGCAGATGCGCTTGCGCGGCGTCGCGGGAGCCGAGTTGATCGAGCCGTAGCGCGGCCCGGTTCGCCATGGTGAGTAGCCGGGAGGACGGCGGCCCGATCGCCAACCGCGCCTGGACCAGAATGAGACCTGCGTGCGCATCCCACAACGCGCGCTGCTGCAGCCGGAACAGCCTACGCGCGGCCTGCGCTCGTTCTATGGCCGCATCCGGCCGGTCTGCGGCCAGCGCGCAACTAGCTGCCGTGAGCAGCAGTTCGGCCTTCCAGCTGGACGGCCCGCGTGCCTGCTCGATATCATTCACGGCCGCGTCCGCTTCGGCTAACGCGTCACTGGTGA
Source organism: uncultured Actinomycetota bacterium (assembly GCA_963804435.1). GTDB lineage: Bacteria > Actinomycetota > Actinomycetes > Streptosporangiales > Streptosporangiaceae > JAJYUU01. The sequence goes on from CAWDQI010000001.1 coordinate 629,149, forward strand.
GACCCGCCGCCAACAGCACATCGCATCGGTCCGTGCTCAGAACCGGCGTCGGAACGTTGAGCGACTGGTACCGGGCCGCGGTCTCATCTAGCAGAGATAGCGCGGCCGGAAGGTCTCCTGCCCGGTAGGCTGCCCAGGCGCGGTGGCCAATCGTATGGATCGATTCCAACTCCTGGCTCGTCTGGGCGTATAGGCGGCCTGCGGCCCGGAAATCAGCGTCCGCGCGGGCCGGTGAGCCAAGATCCAGGTAAACCAGGCCGCGAGCGCTGAGGGCACGCGCAGTCCACGCCACATCGCCACCCCGGCGCAGCAGGCTGACGGCGCGCCGCAGGTCGTCCAGCGCCGCCGGGTACCGGCCAAGGACCCACAGCACGGCACCGCGCCGGTGCAGCATTCGCCCCAGCAATACACCCTCGGATAAGCCGATAGCGTGATCGAGCGCGGCGAGTCCTCGAGCGGTCTGGTTCGCGTGCACGAGCGCCACGCCGAGGGAGGCCAGGACGTCCGCTTCGCGCTCGCGTGACCCTATGCGGCGGCCCGCGCGCAAGGCGCTGCGCAGTTCGCCGATGGCAGCGATGACATCCCCTGTGTCGCGCAGCACTATTCCAGCGGCCTGGTGCGCGATAGATGCCTCATATGGGCCGGGGCGCCCGGCTAGAATGGCTCTGGCTCTGGCTATGGCGTCGTGCGGACGCGATACAGCCAGCTTCAACAGGTCGTCCGCGTCATGCCGTTCCGACGCGGACGCGCCGCCATTCACGAGCTAGAGTGTAGATCCTCAACTGCCCAAACCCACACTCATCTTTCGGCGCTGCACATGCCGACGCTTCCGTGTCACCGGGCCACCTTGGTGCCGCCGTTGCTCGTGGTCAAAAAGCGAACGCCCGGCGCAGAGCGTCGCCTGGAAACACCTGGACGGGACGTATCACACCGCCCGGTGATTCCTCCGTATCACGGGGCCGTCGGCCAATCCGAGCTGGCTCGGCGCGGGCTGCCTCGCCCCTGGCGCAGGCACGGCCACAATGCACGTTTTTCCTGTCAACGGAGCGCACCATGACCCAGCAACCGGCCGACTGGCGCAACGGACTGCCGCCGAGTGTCATCGACGAGGTTCAGTACATCATTGACGCCTTCGCACAACTTCGCCAAAGGGCATCCGATGGTGAGGAGGCGCAGGGAGATAAAGGACAGGAAGGTGGTGTCAGCATCGGGGTCGCTCGCGCCAGGGCCGAGATCGACTACCTGTATGCCGAGGGTCAAATTCTGGTCCTCGACCAGTATCTCGGGCGCGTACTGCAGATCCTCGGGCATCGGCCTGAACAGGAGCTCAGGCAAGACGAGCCCAGGCCGATAACACCTGTGATCGCTGGCGTGGACCTGCTCTTGCTGCCGCGAGAAGACGGTAAGCCGACCCTGAGCGTGCCGGACGCACTCGACCTGATCGATGGGCAACTCGGCCAGGGGATCGCGACCCCGGATCACGTCCTGACAGCGGCGCCACAGCCGACCTTCTGCCCGGCGACGGAGCCCGCGGTGGTGTACAAGGACGTCGAGCCCTTCCCGTCTCTCTGCCCTGACAACGGCGGCGGCACGGCGCTTGTGTACCTCGCCGACACTGGGTTGCTGCACAATGCGGCGCAAGGTCATCCGTGGCTCAGCGGGGTCCAGGTAAGCGACAACGAGGAGGACTACGAGAGCTACGAGCCGCCTCCTTCGGGAACGCCACCGCCATTCATCCCGCCCTACACTGGGCACGGCACCTTTGTCGCCGGCGTGCTGCGCTGCATGGCGCCGGCCTCGCAGGTGACCGTGGCTAAGGTCTGCCTGACGGCCGGCAGCACCCTGGAGTCGCAGCTGGTCATGAGACTGAACTCGGCGTTCGGCTCCGGGGCCGACATCTTCCACGTAACTGTGGCCTGCCCGTCGAGGCATGATCTTCCGCTGATCGGCTTCCGGGCGTGGCTGAGGCAGTTGCGAGAGTACGGGGGCGCGGTATGCGTCGCGCCGGCAGGCAACAGCGGTATCCGACGGCCTAGCTGGCCCGCCGCATTCGCCGAGGTCGTTTCGGTTGGCGCACTCGGCGCTGACTGGCGCGGCCGCGCGTCATTCAGCAATTTCGGGTCGTGGGTCGACGTCTACGCACCTGGCAGAGACCTGATTAATGCCTATACGACCGGCACGTATAAATGCCATGTGCACCCATACGCTCCGCACGAGCGGGAGTTTTATGGCATGGCGAAGTGGAGCGGCACATCATTCTCGACACCGATCGTCAGCGGACTGATCGCGTCCCGGATGTCTCGCACCGGCGAGAACGCGAGGCAAGCGGCCGATGCCCTGCTGGCGCAGGCGCGATCTCAGGCGATTCCCGGTGTTGGGCCGGTTCTCCTGCCCTGCTGTGATGGCAACCACGCGGCACGCGATCACGGTGGCTGCACTCGCGGCGAGCGCCAGTGCACGCACCACTGCTGCTAACGAACTGGGCCGGATGGCAACCGCCTTCATCCGGCGAACGGAATGGCCCGGCGGACGGGTACAGACGTCCGCCGGGCACAGTCGACTGCGGGATGCCTAGTCAGCGTCGCGGCGGCCGATGCATGGATCGCGCGGCGTTAGGCCACGATGGTCTCCGTCGGCGCAGGCTCGAACGGGGTCAGGGTGCCCGCTGCAAGCAGGGCTTTCCGGCGCTGGACCTCCAGAGCCATGAGTTGTAGTTGCAGGCCGATCTTCTGAGCTTCGGCCTGCTCACGTTCGAGTTTGATCAGGTCTGCCTGGTCAAGCTCGGGATCGAGGGCGCAGCAGTGCGCAAGTTCGGGATCGTAGACCACGCCGTCGGTGGGAACGGACAAAACGGTGGGCTGCTGGACCACCTCGCCCACAGCCGGCAGTCCCTGAAGGATAGCTTCCACCGCGGCTCTGTATGCGGCGTCGACCTGCCCGATCTGACTCGGCGTCAAGACGCCCGACACGTAGTTTCCAACCGTGACTTCGAACGTCACCGAGGTCACCGTCGTTGTGCTCACATACACGTCGAGCACCTTCCGCACGAAGTAGGTCACGGCGTAGCAACGGTTGTTGTTGACCAGAGTCCGTTGGGTTGTGGAAACCGTTTCGGAATCCTCGTAGCTGCTGATCGTTATCGATCGTTGCAGGTCGGTGTACTGGGCGGCCTGCTGAGCCAGGGACCAGAACTGGTTGGCGCCCGTTTGGGTAGACAGATCAACCGCGGAGCTGGAGCTCGACGAGCTACTGCTGCCGCCACCGCCGCCGATGCTGAAGATGCCAAGATTTATGCCGCCGCCGCCCGATGCGCTGGCACTCTGAGATTGGTTGTTCAGCACCTGGACCAGCGCGCTGGAGTCATTGGAGTTCTGTTGCTGGTGCAGCGCCGACACGAACTGGGCGAACGTGGTTTGAACTGAATACCGCTCGGTCTCCGCTGTAGTGCGGCGATACCGGTCGCTGTGGTACAGCGTCATCTTTTCGCCAGGCAGCAGCGTGAGTGTGTAAGCCAAGCCACCATGTTGCTTGCCGATAAGGCAGAGCCGATGACTGTAGGTCACGCTGACGGTCACGAAGCCGTGGGCAAAATCACGCTTAGCCGGTTCGCTTGCGAGGCTTACAACGGAACCCTTGGTTTCGGTGAATGTGGTGCAGCTCGGCTCGCTTCGCCATGGCGGATCGCATGGACTCTGACAGCACGGATCCTGAGTGGGCATGGTTTCGGGCGTAGTCCCATCGGCAGAATGGGGAGTTCCTGTTGTCGCATCAGACATGTGTTTCTCCTTATCGGGAATTGGTGCCTTGGCTAACGCTGCAAGAGAAGTCAACGTCACGAAATTCGTGCCATGGAATGCGCTTCCCAGGGAGATCTTCGGTAGGGCGCTTCCAGAGCCCAGGCCTTGCCTCCCACCTGTGCGGAGCACCTCGACCGCCCGCTGATACGTCCCAGGCCAAAGGATGCGCGCTCGACCAGACGCCTTTGCGCGTCCCCGAAGGCGCGCCCAGCCGGGGCCCCGCTTCCGCCTGTGGCCATATGGCGCCTGTCACCACGCAGATCACACCCACGGTGTGGCGCTGGCAGGCTAACTCGACCCAGCAGATGTCCGAAAACTGAGGGCGAGGCAGCTCACGGCGGCCATTACCCAAGTCCCGTGCTTCTGCGGAAGACGCCGTAGGGTGTCCCTTGTATGAGGCAGTAACGCGGGCGCCGTCCCGGCTGACTCGTTGTCGGTCTCGCTCGTGCGCCGCGCTGCCATTAATCGACGCGCAGATGCAAGTGCTATCTATCGCACATTACGTAGTCATTCGGGTGTTTGTCTGCCAGGGACGACGGCGTGAAGTTGTACGGGCACGGCTGAGCTTCGCCACTAAAGAACTGCGAGTGGCCATGCTCCCGACCGCGGGTACAGGCCGCCGCTCCTGCACACCGCAGGCTGGCCAGAAGAGAGCAGCCGACATTGGCCATGACGACCTGCAAGGGGAGAACTTGCGCCAATTCAACGCGGTTTTAGCTTCCCTTATAGCACAACGGCTACCTCGCGTGCGAAACTCCTTAGGTCAATCCACTTCACCTGGCCTGCGCAGGGGGGATGCAGTGGTCACAACAGCCGGGCCCCGCAAGGGCCCGGTGCAGAGCGATGCCACCCCCGCGCGCACGGGCGGTGGCAGCCCCACTGTCATGCGCATTCTGCTCGGGGCGCGGCTGCGGCGGCTTCGGGAGGCAAAGCGGATCTCGCCCGAAGAGGCGGGTTACGTCATCCGGGCTTCCCACTCGAAGATCAGCCGACTTGAAACCGGCCGCGTCGGCTTTAAGGACCGCGACATCGTCGACCTGCTGACGTTGTACGGCGTGACCGACGAGGCGCGACAGAAGGAGATACGCGGGCTCGCTGCCCGGGCTAACTCTCCTGGCTGGTGGCATGACTACTCGGACATAGTGGCCGGCTGGTTCGAGGAATACATCGGCCTCGAGGAGGCCGCTGTCCAGATCCGCGCCTACGAGGGCCAGTTCGTACCCGGGCTGCTGCAGACCGGAGACTACGCTCGCGCCGTCGTATTACTGGAGTACTCAAATCCAAGGGAGATCAACCGCCGGGTCAGCCTGAGGATTGCCCGTCAGGCCATACTGTCCAGACCGGATCCGACTAGCCTGTGGGTGGTGCTCGACGAGGCTGTGCTGAGGCGCCCGATCGGCGGCTCTGCCGCAATGCGGGCCCAGCTGCAGCATCTCATCGAGATGTCACAGCGGCCCAACGTGACGATCCAGATCATGCCGTTCCGGATAGGCGGTCACGCCGCGGCCGGCGGCTCCTTCAGCGTGCTGCATTTCGGCCAGGACGACTTGCCCGACATGGTCTACCACGAGCAACTGGCGAGCGCCCAGTATCTCGACAAGCGGGACGTCGTCGGCAAGTACCTGGAAGTGATGGATCGCCTGCGCCTTGAGGCGGCCACCCCAGCGAACAGCCTCAAGACACTCTGGGCAAGGCTCCGCCAGGTCTGAGCCGGACTGAGTGAAAGCCCGAGGCAGGACCTTGCCGACTAACCGAGTGCGGCATCTGGGTCGTATAGCGGGCGGGCCGCCGTGGCGGGCTGGGGCTGTGAATGGCGCATAACCGACCGCTACGATCTTGCTGGCGGGTGACAGTCGGCCTTTCCCCAACTTTGCGGCGCAAGGGCTCAAGCCAGCGGCAGGCTGGCACGGCAAGAGGAGAAGAGCGTGACCGGTCGTTCCGCCACGGCGCTAGTCGGGGCCTCGACCGCCCCGGCCGGGAGGCTGCGGCGGACGCCATTGGCGTTGCCCAGGACGCCGTCATCGGGATGGCCTCATCCGGCGGGCGCTCAGCGGAGTGTGGGACGCGGTATTCCTCGGCGTACTGCCGCTAGGCGCCGCGGGCTTCCTGGGCTGGATGTTCGTGAGACGCTGCAGACGGCGCCCTGGTCGCAGCGCTGGTCGGTGATCGCCGTCATCGCGCTCGGCTTGGTCATGATGGTTATCGCCAGGCTCATCCTGAGGTCGCCGTTCTTCCAGGTGGCGCGCGAGAGCGACAGCCAGCCCGTGAATGCTCGCAGCCGCACGCCGGGCAGCTAAAACAAGCCCCGGCAGGCCCGGCTCAGCCTGTCCTTCCCCCTGCTTCCGCGCGATCGCTGAGCCAAATGCAGCTCACTGCAGTAGTCGCGCCCGGCAGGCTAGCTGCAGCGCGAGCCGCTGGTCGGCATTGTCGAGATCGATCCCGAGGAGGCTGGTGATCTGGCGCATCCGGTAGGTGACCGCATTCCGGTGCAGGTGCAGGCGCCGGGCTGTTCGGCCGATGGAGCCCTGCTCGTCAAGGAACGCGGCCAGGGTACGTATGGCCGTCTCTGCCCGGGCCGGGCCGAGTCGTTCTAGGGAAGCGAGCTGAACTCGGACGGACGCTCGGGCAGTGTCGGAGGCGTACCACTCCATCAGCATCCGCTGAACACCGGTTGCGTCATGGGCTGTCACGCCGGGCGCTCGGCCGCTGGCGCGGGCCGCAATGACGGCGCCGCGGGCCTCGGCGACCGCAGCACGAAGGCCGAGCGGACCCTCGTGCGGCGAACTCACGCCGGCTCGCGCCCGCAACTCCGCGTACCTCGCCGCGATGGCCTCGAGCGCACGGGCTGCGGACCGCGAGGCGCGCTGACCAGCCTGCACGCCCGGATCCGAACTAGTCATCCAGACAAGGACGATGGCCCGCGCTATCCGGGAGAGGTACCAGGTGCCGCCCGCTAGCGCCGCTGCGCTCAGAGCCATTTGCCCCGTCGATTCGAGCAGCTCGAAACGGCCTATCTCGTCCTGTGCGACGTCGGTGAGATTGTCGGCCTCGATCAGGACGGCGACGTGCCACCCGGCGAGGGGGATGCCAAGCTGCCTGGCTCGTTCGACCATATCGTCGTTCAGTGCCGACTCGGAGATCAGCAGTTCGGCTAGGAGCTGGGAGCGGGATCGGATCGGGAGCTCGCGTGCCTTTCGCTCATCGTTGGCCAGCCTGGCCGCCGCATCCGAAGCGGCGCGAAGCACGAGCCGGGCCGCGACCGCGAGGTCGCCACGGGCTTCTGGGGCGGCGAGCCGGCTTGGCTCAGTCGACGATGGGCCCGCCACCGCATCAGTCCGGCCGGTCGACCGCTCGGGCACTACCGGGCTGCCAAGGCCTTCGCCGACCATCGCACACAACGTCTCCAGGTCGGCTCTGGCTTGCTCGGCTCGGTCCACCGCATCGAGTGCAGCGCCCGCCCTTGCGAGGGCGAGCGCGGGCCCGCCGCTGACCTCTGCCAACACGGCGAGCAACAGTTCCGTGAGTTCAAGCTTCGCGGGAATGGAGACCAGTGCCAGGCCAGCTCGAGTCGCGATGTCGACCGCTGTGACTGGCGGCCGCCAGCGAACTTCCGCGAAGGCGGCCACGGCCGAGACGCCGGCCAGGGCCGCCCAGCGGAGCGCCATGTCGAACCTGTAGTCCGTGGCGAACTCGGATGCGACCCGGCCGAGGATCACCAGGCTGCCTGAGGGCGCGGCTTCGAGGTCAGCGAACTCCTCGGCCATCCGGACGCTCATGACCTCGCGATGGCCGCCGACACTGTTGACTTGGGCCAAGCCAGAGCGCGACAAGGCGTCTAGGACCGCATCGATGCTGGTCATGAACCGGATATTAGGCAGCTTGCACATTTTTTGGTAGAGCATTATGCAGTCTGCCCGTTACTAGCCAGCTAGATGGCTGAGACGATCCAGGGGTGTTGCCTCCCGCACCAGATCGCGCGCGTGTCCGGCTTGCGGTCGATATTGGCGGCACATTCACCGATCTCGTGGCCATTGACACTGTCAGCGGGCAGGTGGTGCGAGCTAAGGCGGACACCACTCCGGATCAGCTCAGCGACGGCGTCCTCAATGCACTGGCTCGATCTAGCGTCCCGGCCGACTCGATCGAGGCGTTCATCCACGGCACGACAGTGGTGATCAACGCCGTCACCGAGCGGAGCGGCGCAGCGACCGCGCTGGTCACCACCCGCGGATTCCGGGACGTTCTGGAGATCGGCCGAGCGAACCGACCCGACCTGTACAACCTCGCATACGCCAAGCCGGTGCCGTTCGTGCCTAGGCACCTGCGCTTCGAGGTCGATGAGCGGATGACCTACCTCGGCAGCGCCGCTCAGCCGCTCAGCGACGCCGAAGTCGCGGATCTCGTCGAGATGATTGCGGCCGCCGACGTGTCTGCGATCGCAATCTGCCTGCTGCATGCATGGGCCAACCCGCAGCACGAGCAACGCCTTGCCGCCGCGCTTCGCGACAGGCTAGCCGGTATCTCTGTCGTCGCCTCGCACGAGGTCAGCGGCCAGTGGCGGGAGTACGAGCGGACCAGCACCACTGTGCTGTCCGCCTACGTCCAGCCTGTGGTCGGTGGCTACCTCAACTCGCTGGAGGCCGCACTGCGGCGACAGGGCGTTGCCGCTCCGATGCGTGCCATGCGGTCAAACGGCGGTGTCTGCTCGTTCGCCCAGGCAGCGAAAGCGCCGATTGCCCTGCTTGAATCCGGACCCGTGGCTGGTGTGATGGCCGCCGCCGAGCTGGGCCGTCGGCTTGGCAACAGCAACGTCCTCACCTTGGATATCGGCGGCACCACAGCCAAGACTTCAGCAGTCCGCAACGGCGATGTGCGCATCGACGCGTTGCACCACATTGGCAGGACGCCGGTGTTCGCCGGTTACCCCGTGCAGGTCCCGACCGTCGAGATCATCGAGATCGGCGCGGGCGGCGGGTCCATCGTGTGGTCGGACTCGGCGGGCGGCCTGCACGTCGGGCCCCGTAGCGCGGGCGCCGACCCCGGGCCCGCCTGTTACGCCCGTGGCGGCATCGAGCCGACCCTCACCGACGCGAACCTGCTTTTGGGCCGACTCGACCCCGCCTATTTCCTCGGCGGGACCATGCCGCTGGACAGCGGCGCAGCGGAGAAGGCACTGGCCGGGCTCGGTAGGCAGATAGGAACGAGCGCCCGATCGGCTGCTCGCGGCGTCGTGCGGTACGCGGTCGCTCAGATGAGTCACGCGCTGAGGCTAGTGACCCTGCGCCGCGGCCATGACCCGCGCGACTTCGTATTCGTGGCCTACGGGGGCGCCGGTCCGCTGCACGCGACGCTGCTTGCGCGCGAACTCGGTATCTCCCGCACTGTCATCCCGCCGGGTCCCGGCCACTTCTCCGCCTTCGGCATGCTGGCCAGCCCGCTGCGCGGCGAGTCGATCCGCACCGTGGTCGGGCCGCTGGACAGTACCGACCTGAGAGCGGCGTTCGTCCCGGTCGAGGAAGCCGCAGTAGCCGAGCTCGGCGAACGCCGCGACGGCGAGCTCGGCAAGACCGACATCGATAGGTACGCTGAACTCCGGTACGCCGGGCAGGAGCACACGCTGGAAGTTCCCGTGCCTGACCCGGCCGCTCTCGCCGACATCCGAGCCGCGTTCGAGCGGCGTTGCCTGGAGAACTACTCGTTCCGGCTCGACGCTCCACTTGAGGTCGTCTCGGTCAGGGTCAGCGCGACCGAGACGACCGCCGAGATCAGCTGGACCGACCGCGCCGCGCCCGGAACGCAGTCGCCGGCACGGACCCGCCTGGTCGACCTCGACCCCTACGACGCTCCCCAGGAGGTCCCTGTGCTGATTCGCGCCAGTCTGTCCGGGCAGGCAGCCGAGCCGACCGGGACCGGCCAGCACTGGATCTCCGGGCCATGCGTCATCGAGGATTTGGCCGCTACGACGCTGGTCCTTCCCGGCCAGGTCGCGCGGCCGGACGAAGCTGGCAACCTGATCGTCGAGGAGCGGCCGTGAAGCACGACGGCCAGATCGCCGACGACCGGTTCACTATGGACGTGCTGCGCGAAGGCTTCGCCGCGATCAGCGACGAGATGTTCGTGTCGCTGCAGCGCACCTCGCAGAGCCCGATCATCTACGAGGTACTCGACTTCGGAGTCGGCATCACCGACGCCCAAGGCGACCTCGTCTCGCAGGGCAACGGGATCGCCGGGTTCCTGGGCCCCCTTGGCGACGTGGTGAAGGAGACCATCACGCGCCGCCCGGACCTACGCCGCGGCGACGTGATCATCGCCAACGACCCGTACGCGGGCGGCGGCACCCACCTGTCCGACGTGGCGCTCGTCCGCCCGGTCTTCGCCGAAGCCGAATCCGGCACCGAGCTGATCGGGTTTGCCGCGGCCAAGGGCCACTGGACCGAGGTCGGCGGCAAGGACCCGGGATCGTGGACCGCCGACTCGCGGGACGTCTACGCCGAAGGCCTGCAGCTCCCATTCGTTTGCGCTTACCGCGACGGCAAGCCGCTATCCGACATCCGCGCCATACTCGCCGCCAACAGCCGCCTGCCCGAGATGACCCTCGGCGACCTCGCCGCGCAGGCCGCCTGCCTGGAAGTGGCCGAACGGCGCCTGCTCGAGATGTGCGCCCGCTACGGCACTGCAACAGTGCGCAACGCGATGCGGATCGCACTGGATCGCAACGAACGCCTGTGCAGGCACGCCCTGGCCCGGATCCCGCACGGGGTTTTCACGGCTGAGGATTTCACCGACACCGACGGCCTTGGAAACGGCCCGTTCCCTGTCAATAGTTCGCGTCGAGATTACTGACGACCGCGTGACCTGCGACTTCACCGGCAGCCACGCCCAGGTCCCCGGCCCGATCAACTGCACCTGGAGCGGCTTGGTCTCCGGCGTGCGCACCGTCTTCAAAGCCATCACCGACCCAGCAGAGCCCGCGACCGACGGCTGGTTCCGCCCGCTGACGATCATCGCCCCGCCCGGCTGCATCTTCAACGCGACGCGGCCCGCTCCGGTCGCGGCCTACTTCGAGGCCACCGAGATGGCCTCGGACCTGGTCTGGCACGCGGTCGCGCCAGCCTTCCCCGACCGCCTGCCTGCGGGAACCTATGTTTCGGTTTGCTCCACCTCCCTGGCCCTGACCCACCCGGACACTGGAGAGGAGGCCCTGCTGGTGGAGCCGCAGGCAGGCGGCTGGGGAGCGACCCGCGACGCCGACGGTCAGCACGGACTGGTCTCTGTCGGCGACGGCGAAACCTACACGATCCCGGTAGAGGTTGCCGAGCAGCGTTACGGCATTCGGGTCGAGCGGTTCGGCTTCGACATCGTCCCTGGAGCGGGCGCGGGTCGTCGGAGGGGCGGCCGCGGGCTGGTGCGCGAGTACCGGATCTGCGGCGAGGAGGCCCTGCTTACAGTCGCCTGGGGCCGCCACATGTATCCGCCGTGGGGAACCGCGGGCGGCCGGGACGGTTCGGAAAACTACGTCGAGGTACTGCGCGACGGCATGCCGATCGGCCCCCGGTTCGGCAAGGTCTCCCGGATGCCGTTGCACAACGGCGACGTGGTCAGGCTGGTGACGGGCACCGGCGGTGGCTACGGCGATCCGCGCGGAGCGAGAGACCGGCCTGTGCTGGCGGACCTGCGAGACGAACTCATCACTCCTGCCGAGGCGGCTCACTCTACGGGTCGTCGCTGGCAGCAGAGCTTGTTAACAAAGCCGAAACAGGACGGATATGTGGAGGGAACAATCGCATGAGTAGCGTTCGACCATGAAACGCCTGCTCGACGAGCCCGCGCTGCGCGCGCTCGCCCGCGGCTGTGCCGATGCTCGGTACCGGAGGCGGCGGCGACCCACGGATCGGGTTGCTGCTGGCCCTGCAGGCGCTCGAGGAGGTCGGGCCGACGGAGCTTGTGGACCTCGACGATCTGCCGGACAGACGCGCTGATCATGCCGTGCGGGATGGTCGGCGCGCCGACCGTGCACATCGAGAAGATCGAGAACGGCGGCGAGGGCGCAGTCCTGCGCGAGCACCTTGAGCGGGTCACCGGCCGCACCGTGGCCGCCCTGATGCCCGCGGAGATCGGCGGATCCAACGGACTGCTCCCGCTTTGCTGGGCCGGGCGGATGGGGCTGCCGGTCGTCGATGCCGACGGCATGGGCCGGGCGTTTCCGCTAATCCCCCAGGTCACCATGCACCTAGCCGGGATCGACCCGAGCCCTGGCGTGATGACCGACGAGCGCGGTAACGTCCTCATCTTCCGCGCGATCTCCGGTGCACTGGATGGAGCGGCTTGAGCGGTCCGCGGCCGTGGAGTTCGGTGGAGCCGGAGCGGCGACCGAGTACACGATGACGGTCGGGCAGGCGCGCGGCGCCACGGTTCGCGGCACGTTCACACTGGCTATCGAGATCGGCGACGCGCTGACGACCGCAGTCGGCGACCCGATCGCAGCCCTCCTGGCGGTGACTGGAGGGTTCCCGCTGATGACCGGCAAGGTAACCGATGTCGAGCGGAGGACGACGAAAGGCTTCGTCCGCGGATCGGTCGTGGTCGAGGGCCTCGGCGATGATGCGGGGCGGTTGCTACGACTTGAGATTCAGAACGAGAACCTCGCGGCACTTGAACAGGGCAGGGTACTCGCCTCGGTGCCCGATCTGATAACCGTCCTGGACAGCGAGACCGCCGACGCGATCCCAACCGAGCGGGTCCGGTATGGCCAGCGAGTCACCGTAATCGCCATGCCGTGCGCGCCGATCTGGCGATCCGCATTCGGATTGCAGATGGCTGGGCCGCGCGCGTTCGGTTACGAGTTCGACTACGTGCCTGTGGAGGAGCTCGCCGGTGCCTGCGCTTGACTACCGCCTTGGCATCGACGTCGGCGGGACCAACACCGACGCGGTGATACTCGACCGGTCCGATCAGGTCCTCGCGAAGGCCAAGGTGCCGACGACTCCCGACGTGACCGGCGGCATCGTGACCGCGCTAGACACCGTGATCTCTACGGGTGGGGTCGACTGCGTCCCGGATCACGCACGCGATGCTCGGCACGACGCACGCTACGAACGCGGTGCTAGAGCGGCGAAAGCTCGGTCGCGTGGCCGTCATCCGGATCGGCGCGCCGGCGACGCTTGGCGTCCGGCCGATGTTCGAGTGGCCGGCCGACCTCACTGCCGTGGTGTTGGCCGGCGCGGTGATCGTACCTGGGGGGATCGAGTTCGACGGCCGTGATCTGTCGCCGTTCGACGAAGACGCGGTCGCCAGATTCTTGTCCTCGGTCGCCGGCGGCTGCGACGGAGTGGCGATCACCAGCGTCTTCGCGCCGGTCTCGCCGCGGCATGAGCTGCTCGCCGCCGAGATTGTCAAACGTGAGCTAGGTGAGGTCCACGTCTCGCTCAGCCACGAGATCGGCTCGGTCGGCCTGCTCGAGCGGGAGAACGCCACTATTCTCAACGCCGCCCTGGTTGGCGTGGCCGGCGACGTGGGCCGTGCCCTCGGTCAGGCTTTGGCGGCTCACTCGCTGTCCCCGGTGACGTTCTTCGCGCAGAACGACGGCACGCTGATGGCGCTGGACCACGCGCTGCGGTATCCGGTGCTGACGATCGGCAGCGGGCCGGCGAACAGCATCCGCGGCGCTGCGTTCCTTACTGGCCGGACCGACGCGCTGGTCGCTGACGTCGGCGGCACGTCGACGGACGTCGGGGTGCTGGTGAACGGCTTCCCCAGGGAGTCCTCGCAGGGCGTCGAGATCGGCGGCATCCGCACTAACTTCCGCATGCCGGACCTGGTCACAATTGCTCTCGGCGGCGGCACCGTGTTGTCCGGAGACGACGATGGAGCGCAGGTGTGCGGCTCGGGCCTGAGAGCGTCGGGTACCGGCTTCGGGATGAAGCGCTCATCTTCGGCGGATCGACACCGACCTTGACCGACGCCGCAGTGGCGGTCGGCCGGGCGCGCCTTGGGGATCCGTCCCGGATCGGGTCATGGCGCGGGCTGCTCGAGGCAGCTTCCAGGGCAGCGGACGTGGAACTAGCCGATGCCATCGACCGGGTTAAGACCGCCAAGGGCGACCTGACGCTGATCGCGGTCGGGGGCGGCAGCATTCTGATCCCTGACGAGCTCCCTGGGGTCAGCGAGGTGATCCGGCCTGACCACTTCGACGCCGCGAACGCGATCGGCGCCGCGATCGCCTCGGTGAGCGGGCAAATCGACCGGATCTTCCATTTCGGGCCGGGCGGGCGGAAGGCTGCCCTGGATGAGGCTAGCGCGGAGGCCAGGGATCATGCGGTCGCCGCCGGCGCAGATCCCGAAACTGTCCAGATCGTCGAGCTAGAGGAGATTCCCCTCGCCTACCTCACCTCGCCCGCGGTGCGGATCCGGGCCAAGGCGGCCGGTGCTCTAGGCGGGCTCTCGGCGGACGCACACGCGAACGCGCGGGCCACCGAACTGGGGGGCTCGCACACGGACGCACAGGCCGCGACGCGGCGGGCGGACCGCCGCGCACCCGGTCGGGTATCCAAGCGCAATTCACTAAGTTCACGCACGGCAGCATTCGAGGTGGGAAATGAAAACGAACAGAGCCTGGGCAGCGGTCTCCATTGCCTCCGCGACTCGCCCTTACGCTGTCGCTGGCGGCATGCGGCGGCAGCAGTTACAGTTCCGGCACCAAGCCGGCGACGTCCAGCGTGTTCACCTACGACACCTATACCCAGGTGATGGTGGACGGCTGGGACCCAGCGACCGAGTACTCCAATGGCATCATCGCGATGAGCAACATGTACCAAACGCTCACGCACTACAACTCTGTGACGCACCAGGTCGAACCGCTGCTCGCCACCAGCTGGACGCATTCCTCCGACGGCCTGACCTGGACATTCCAGCTTCGCCATGGCGTCTACTTCCACACCGGCCGCCTGTTGACCGCCCAGGCCGCTAAGGCGGCCATCCTGCGCACCAAGGCGCTCGGCGGCGGGGCCTCCTACATCTGGGGTGCGGTGAAGACGATCGACACCCCAGGTCAATACACCTTGGTGTTCCACCTGTCCTATCCGTCTCCGCTCGCACTGGAGGCGTCGGCCGACTACTCCGCCTATATCTACGACACCCAGGCGGCAGGCGCGGGCGGCACCCTGAACTAAGTGGCTGAACACGCCGCACGATGGGGGTACAGGTCCCTACACATTGCAGACCTGGAGCAGCGGCCAGGAGTTCGAGGTCATCCTCAAGGCGTTCCCCAGGTACTGGGGAGGCTGGAGCGGCTCGCACTACACGAAGGTCGTATTCCGGGTGGTTCCGCAGGACACGACCGCAGCGCAGCTCCTGCGCTCGGGCCAGGTCAACTTCGTCGAGCAGCTCAGCCCGACGCTCTGGCAGTCGCTGAAAGGGGCTTCCGGGATCAACCTGGTTAGCTCGCCCTCCTGGCAGAACCTGCTCGCCCAGCTCAACAGTCAGTCGCTGAGTCTCCCGGTCCGGCAGGCCATTTCCTACGACACCGACTACCCCGGCATCACCGCAGCGCTCGGCGGCGCGGGCGTGCCGTCCAGCGGCATCGTCCCGGCCGGCCTGTTCGGCCACTTCACCAACTTGCCGAGCTACACCTACAATCCGGCGAAGGCTACGAAGCTGCTGAAATCGGTCGGCTACGGGCCTGGCAAGAAGCCGCTGAACCTCACCCTGACCTACACCGCCGGCGACACTAACGAGCAGGTCGTCGCCACGCTGCTGAAGTCCAGCCTGGCGAAACTGAACGTCAACCTCAGCGTGCAGGCGCTGGCCTGGAACACGCAGTGGTCGAAGGCGAAGTCATCGACGGCATCAACCCATCAGGACATCTTCATCGAGTACTGGTGGCCGGACTATGCCGACCCGTACTCGTGGTTCGTGAACCTGCTACTGGGTGAGAAGCAGCCGTACTTCAACTTGTCGTACTACTCAAACCCGGCGCTGAACAAGCAGATCAACAGCGTCGAGTCGCTGGTAGCGACGAACCAGTCGGCGGGCAGTGCGCTGTACCGGACGATGCAGGTGGAGGTCCTCAAGCAGGCCCCGATCGGTGTTCCTGTACAACGCCAACTACCAGTACGCCATGACGACCAACTTCTCCGGCTTCGAGGTGAACCCGGCGTACCCGAACGTCATCTTCGTCTACGACCTGCAGCCGAAGTCGTAGCCCATGCTGGTCTTCGTCGCGCGCCGGATCGCGCTCGCGGGGGTGGTGATCGTGGGCGTGATCGTCGTGACGTTCGCGGTCGCTCACCTCGTCCCCGGCGATCCGGCCGCGACGTGGGCCGGACCGCACGCCTCAGCCGTGCAGATCGCAGCGGCGCGGAGGTTCCTGGGCTTGGACCGGCCGCTGGGCGTGCAGCTGTTCTCCTACATCGGCGGGATCGCGCGGGGAAACTGGGGCGTCGCCATTCACACGCACCAGTCGGTGCTGTCGGGCATCATGACGGCGGCGCCAGCTTCGCTGGAGCTCGTCATCACCGCGCTGCTCGTGGCTGTCGCTATCGGAATCCCGTTCGGCCTGATGTCGGCCCGTCGGCCTGGCCGCCCGGCCGACCAGGTCATCCGGGCCGGCTCGATCTTCGGCGTGTCGATGCCGATCTTCTGGATGGCGCTTATCCTCCAGCTGATCTTCTCGCAGAAGCTCAGGTTCCTGCCGGCCGCAGGCGAGTACTCGCCAGGCCTGCTCTTCAGCCACCCGCTGATAAAGCGGACCGGTTTCCCGGTGATCGACGCGATCCTCGGCGGTAACTGGCCGATGCTGGGTAGCACTCTGGGCCACCTGATCTTGCCTGCGATCGTCGTCGCCGCTTATCCGGCCGGGCTGATCGCCCGCATGGTGCGGGCGCAGGTGCTCGACACGATCGGAGAAACGCACATACTCAATGCGCGGGCGCTGGGATTCCGCGAACGGCAGATCTTCGGCCGATTCGCTATGAAGCTGGCGTGGCCCGCGGTCGCAGCCACGCTGGCCCTGGTGTTCGGGTACTCGCTGGTCAACACGTTTCTGGTTGAGTCCATCTTCGACTGGCCAGGGCTCGGCAGCTATGCGGCCGCGTCCATCACGACCCTGGACACCCCGGCGATCCTCGGCGTCACGTTGTTCGTCGCTATCGCCTACGTCGTCGCGAACCTGGTCGTGGACGTCGTGCAGGCCGCCATCGATCCCCGGATCAGGTTGTCATGATCGAGGTCCCGACCGCAGCACCAGTTGATGCCACGGTGCCGCACGCCGCGCTCTGGCGCGTCCTGAAGGCCAATCCGCTGCTGGCGGTCGGCTGCGCGCTGGTCCTCCTGATCGTACTGGTTGCGATCCTCGCTCCGCTTCTCGCGCCGTCGCCCGCCGACGCCGGCACCGCGACTCATCCCTTCCAGGTGCTGCGGACGCCGTCGGCCGCACACTGGTTTGGAACCGATCAGGTCGGCCGCGACATCTTGTCCAAGGTCATATACGGGACCAGGGTGTCGCCCGTCATCGCTGTCATCGTCCTGGCGATCGCCTGCGGCATCGGCGTGCCGCTCGGCGTCGCGGCCGGCTTCCTGGGCGGCTGGGTCGACGAGCTGATCATGCGGGTGACCGACGTGTTCCTCGCGTTCCCGCCGCTGCTGCTCGCGCTGGCGCTGGCCGCCGTGCTGCCCGCAAGCCTGACTAGCCTGACGATCGCGATCGCCGCGGTCTGGTGGCCCTGGTACGTCAGGCTGCTCCGCGGGCAGGCCGCGTCGGTGGCGGGCCGGCCTTATGTGGAGGCGTGCCGGGCGCTGGGGATCTCCCGGCTGCGCATCATCTTCCGGCACGTCTTGCCGAACTCCATCACCCCGCTGCTCGTGCAGGTGTCCCTGGACGTCGGCGGAGTCATCCTGACAGCCTCGGCACTGTCGTTCCTGGGACTCGGCGCCCAGGATCCGACGCCGGACTGGGGGCTGATGGTTGCCGAAGGTCAGAGCTACTTCACACCGGACTGGTGGCTGGTGACATTCCCCGGACTTGCCATCCTGGTGACCGCGTTCGCGTTCAACCTGCTCGGCGACGGCCTCCGCGACGTACTCGATCCGAAGCGGAGCTTCCTGCCGTGACGGGGTTGGAGCACCAGAAAGTGAGCGCCGGACGTCCTGAGGCGGACGGGCCGACCGGGCCCGACGGGCGTCTGGCCATCCGCAACCTGGAAGTGCGGTTCGGTGACCGTCGCGTCGCCTCAATCGACCACCTGCGGCTCGACCACGCCGAGATCGTGGGCCTCGCCGGAGAAAGCGGCTCAGGCAAGTCCATGACCACGCTTGCCATTCTGGGCCTCGCGCACACCGTCGGCGCCGCCGTCAGCGGCAGCATCAAGCTCGACGGCCAGGAGCTGATCGGGCTCAGCGCCGAGGACCTCCGGGCGATCCGGGGCCGTCGGATCGCCGCGATCTTCCAGAGCCCGTCGACCGCGTTCAGCCCGGTGTACAAGGTCGGTGCGGTCTTCTTGAAGGCGCTGCGGCTGCACGGCGCGAGCAAGTCGGAGGCGGCGGACCGGGCCGCAGAAGCGATGCGGAAGGTACTGCTGTCTCCCGATCTCATGCGCCGGTATCCCTCTCAGCTATCCGGCGGTCAGCTGCAGCGAGTGGCGATCGCGCTCGCGGTCGCGTTGCGCGCCGAGATCCTGCTGGCCGACGAACCGACCAGCGCGCTTGACGTCACAGTCCAGGCCGAGGTGCTCGACCTGCTGCGCGCCTTGCGTGCGGCTATCGGCATGTCCATCCTGTTCATCAGCCACGACCTTGCTGTCGTGGCAGAGCTGTGCGACCGTGTCGCGGTCATGCGCCACGGCCTCATTGTCGAACAAGGCCCAGCCGGGCAGGTACTGTCGGCGCCGACCAATCCGTACACGATCGAATTGCTGGAGTCCGTGCCCAGGCTGGCAAGCTCCACATCACCCCCGAGCGCGACATGACCGCCGATCGCGGTGTCACCGCCGCCGGCGGAACGAGCCACAAGCCAGAGATAGCGGGCGAGCGTGGTGCTACCGGCGCACCGCCGCTGCTTCGGGTCCGTGATCTCACCGTCCGGTTCGGGCCCGTCCTGGCCGTGGACGAGGTCTCGCTCGATGTCCCGGCCGGTCCGTTCGGCCTCGGATTGGTCGGCGAGAGCGGTTCGGGCAAGTCGACGATCGGGCGGGCCATCCTCCGCCTGGTACGGGTGGCTGGCGGCAGCATCACCTTCGACGGCAAAGATGTCGGTTCGCTGCGCGGCGCCGCGCTGAAGGCGTACCGCCGCGATGCGCAAGTCGTGTTCCAGGATCCGGATAACAGTCTCGATCCGCGGATGCGGATAGGAACCACGATCACCGAGGCACTGCGCGCGCATAACGTGACGCCGCGCCAAGGCACTGGCAGGCGAGTCGCCGAGCTGCTGGCCGAAGCGGGGCTAGACCCGACGTTCGCTGAGAGGTACCCGCACCAGCTATCCGGTGGCCAGCGCCAGCGCGTCGCGATCGCCAGAGCGCTCAGCGTGCAGCCCCGGTTGCTGGTACTCGACGAGCCGACGAGCGCGCTGGACGTCCGGACTCAGGCGCACATTCTGACGCTGATCTCAAGGCTGCGGACCGAGCGCCAGCTGTCATACCTGTTGATCACACACAACTTCGGCGTGGTAAGCGAGCTCTGCGACCAGACCGCCGTGCTCTACCTTGGCCGGATCGCCGAGATCGGCCCCACCGATGTCCTGCTCAGCCTGCCCGCGCACCCGTATACCCACGCGTTGCGCTCAGCCGTACCTGAAGTTGACGTAGCCGAGCGCCGGTCCAGGATCGTCCTGCCTGGCGACCCAGCGGACGCCGCGCACCCGCCGGCTGGCTGCGTCTTCCACCCGCGCTGTCCGCTGGCGATCGGCCGGTGCCGGACCGAAGTCCCGCGGCTCCGGGACGCCGCACCCGGACACCATGTCGCCTGCCATCGTGCCGAGGACGTACTGGCAGGCGCCCAGCTGACCGCCCAACGGCAGCCGGGCGGAGTAGTTCAGCCCGAGGCATCGACCGGGACCTAGCTCCCGCCGAGTTTGCCAGCATGCGCAGTCGCCGAGGGAGGTCGAGGGTGCGAAGTGGTTGCCGGGTAACGATGGCGGTCGGCTGTTTCGCCGCGGCCGGGCTGCTCGTCGGTTCGGGTGGGACACCTGTTGCGGCAAATCGTGGATCTGGTGCATTGCAACATGGATTGAGCTATTCATCCTTAGCCCGCCAGGCTCTAACGACTCTCGAGCGCCGCTATTACGACGGCGCCGGCGAATGGCACATGTGCGTTCCGGGCCGCTGTGCCGTGACTAACCGCGACTGGGGCGCGGACTCGCTGACGTACGCGCTTTACTTGCATTGGCAGCTCACGCGAGACCCGGCGGTGCGGCCGATCATGAACGCGCTAACCCGTACTACGACGACCGCTGGCTACAAGCTGAGCGACGTTCCGTTGTGGGATTCGGTCGCGGCTGCGCGTGAGTATCAGGTCACTGGCGACCCGGCCGCGCTTGCAAACGCCATGGCTGCCTTCAGCTTTGTGGCCGACGACCAGTCGCGGCAGTTTGCGCGGGGCGCATGTCCGCGCATCTACTACCAGCATCCTGCCGGCGGAACGGACAAGCTCAAGACCCTCGAGACCGGCTCGAACTTCGTCAAGGCGGCGTTGCTGCTCTACCAGATCACGCATAAACGGACCTTCCTGAAAGAAGCGCAACTCCAATACGCCGCTGACCGTCAGTATTTCCTCAGCCGCAACGTGCCGCTGTACTCGGTCTATGTTTTCGACGACGGAGCCGCCTGCCGCCAGCTTCCGGGCCGGTACTTCGGCTCGGTGAACGGAAACATGATCTGGGCGGGCTATTACCTTGCCCAGGCAACTGGCAACCGGACCTACCTAGCGCAGGCGGTCGCCACTGCCAGGGCAGTACAGCAGCACTTCAGCGACGCCGCCGGGGTGTACGCGGACCTGCAGGCCGAAAACGACGTGACCGACCCGCTCGTCGAGGCCATGTACGTCCTGGCGACGGCCGGCCGCCAGCGGTTCGCCCGCGCCTGGCTGCTGGCTACCGCCAGCGCTTCAGCAGCTGACGTCGCAGCCGATGGCGCCTACGGGCGCTTCTTCGACGGCCCGCCGCCGCGCGGTACAGCGACCGCGTGGCAGGTCAATGGCGGCCTGGCACTAGCATTCGCGGCTGCGGCTTTGGACGGCAGCGGCACGCCTGCCAGCGCCGGGTTCTGGGGCAGCGCGGTATCTGTCCCGGACGACCGCCAGCTCGGTCGCGCCCCCGTTACCTTTAGCTTCACTGGCCGTGCGGTCGCGATCATTGGCACGATCGGTGAACATTGCTGTCAGTCCGGCCACGCCCGTGTCCGCGTCGACGGGCGCCCGCTGTACGACCAGACCGGTATCTGGCAGAACAAGTCCAGTTCCGGTAAGCCGCTGCCCGGCTCAGTGCTGTTCGCGTGGCGGTGGCCGTGGCCAGGGCTGCACACCGTCGCCATACTCCCTGGCATCCCTAATGCCAAGGAGGGCACGTCCTTCTTCCACATGACCGGCTACGAAGTGGTCCGCTAGGGCTGCCCGGCACCTAGTGCGAACTTATCGTTGATATACCTGCATACTGGTAGATAAGCAGGCAGGGATCGGCGGGCGGCTCTGCGCGCGAGATAGTCTGAGGGTTAACGTGCTGTCGCGGCACGCAGCCGGGAGGTGGTGCGGGCGAGATGGGGGACGACGGGCGCAGGGCCCGCATAGTGGCGGCAGTGACCGGGTCGACTGCCGCTCCAGGAGTCAGTGCGCTGATGGACAGGCTCTGCCGGCTCGCGGTGGATGAAATGTCATTGTCCGGCTGTGCGGTGGTGCTGATGTCCGGGGCAGTGTCAGTGGGCACCCTAGCTGGTGCCGGGCGGCATGCGGCCACCATCGCCGAGTTGCAGTTCGAGTTGGGCGAGGGTCCGTGCCTGCAGGCATGCGCGTCAGGAATCCCGGTCTTTCTCTCAGATCTGACAGCGGAGGCGGCGCGCTGGCCTGCGTTCACACCGGCGGCAGTCGCGGCAGGCGTCCGGGCGGAGTTTTCGCTGCCATTGAGTGTCGGACCGGACGGAATCGGGACGTTGGACTTGTGTCGCGACGAGCCGGGTGTGCTCAGCGAACTGGATCTCGCCGATGCGCTAATCGCGGCGGACATAGCCCGCGATGCGGTGCTGTCTCTGCAAGAGCGGCGAGTAACGCGGACATGGCGACGATGCTCGAAATGCTCGGGTCGGACCGGCTTGTGATTCACCAAGCGACCGGCATGATCGCGGCACAGCTGAATGACACGATCGTCAACGCTCTGGCCAGGCTGCGGGCGGCAGGGTTCCAGAGCGGACGCTCGATTTACGACATAGCGGAGGATGTTGTAAGCCGGCGGGTGAGATTCGATGACTAACGCAAGGGGCTGGCCAGCTGGTGCGATGTCACCGGCTCAGGCTGGCGATGGCAGTGAACTGGTAAGCCGCGAGGGCCTGCTGGCCAGGGTCTTCGTGCGCTTGGCGGACACGCTGGTCGAGGAGTTTGACGTTGTCGACTTTCTGCACAGCCTGTCCGCCGACTCGGTCGCGGTCCTGAGCGCTGAGGCCGCGGGCGTTATGCTCGCCGACCCGCGGGGCGGGTTGCGGCTGATCGCATCCTCGGAGGAGCGGATGCGGATTCTGGAGCTGTTTGAGATCCAAGGCGCGCAGGGTCCGTGCCTGGACGCGTTCGGTTCCGGCCGGACGGTTCAGGCCAGCGCGGCCGAAGGCAGCCTCCGGTGGCCTCAATTCGCGCCGCGGGCGTCAGCTGTAGGTTTCCGCGTCATGTGCGCCGTGCCGCTGCAGGTGCGCAGCCAGGTTATCGGCGCGCTGAACCTGTTCCGGGGTACCGACGAGCCATTCAGCGATGACGAGCTTCAGATTGCGCAGGCCATGGCCGAAATCGCGGCGATCGCGCTGATCCAGGAACGGGCACTGCGGGAGCGGACAATCGTGACCGAGCAGCTTGAGGCGGCCCTGCGCAGCCGCGTGGTCATTGAGCAGGCCAAGGGCATGCTCGCCGAATACCTGACGACGAGCGTCGACGAGGCGTTCCAGCTGCTAAGGAGCTATGCGCGCAACCATAACCGCAAGCTCACCGATGTGGCTGCCGGCGTGGTCAACCGGCAAATCGCCAGCGTCGCGGTGGCGAACCGACCCGAGCCCGGCTAGCAAGTCACCGGCGATGTCTCAACCGTCTCCTGCGCGGCAATTGCTGTTCTCATGAACAAGGCACCGACTGAGCATCGAGTGGCCTGCACTCCCGCCGGAAATATTAAAAGGCAATAAGACCTTTATGGGCGGCAGTTAACTAGTACCCTGCTACTCAGCTATGAGTGCCTGAAGGCCTGGACCCAGCCACGGGAGTAGCAGCAATCGACTCGGCGCTGCCCAGGTTCTGAGGGGAACTGACTCAGGTGATCGCCTCCACGCGAATGCACTGGCATCGCGTCTACAGCTGGTGTACTGCCGGGCGGCCGGCCGCCGCGTGCGCCCTTTCCGGCGGAGCACTCGCGCTGATTACGTTTGCAATCGGTCTTTCTAACGCCGTCAGCGTCACGCCGGTTATCGCCTTGGCGTTGGCTTCGGTCGCGATTACCACCGCAGGACTTTTCAATTGCCTCCTCTCCGACGCACGGACGGCATGGCGGCGCGGCTTCAAGCTCGGCTCCGGCATGGGCGCGGTAGGCCAGCGGGACGGCTTACCGGCCGTTGCTACTGCGACGTCCACGGGGGCCGTCACAGCTCAGCGTCCACAACGTTCTGCCGACTGCTCGGCGAGGATCCCGCGGCAGAGGATCCCGAGGCTAAGGTCACCACGTCACTCCCCACCAGGATGTCGCCGTTGCTGTCGCCGGCGGATAGGCGAGGCCTGCGGCGTGCGGTCATGTCGTCGATCCCGAGCAACGCCAGGACTTCAGCGATGCTGGCCCCGGTGACCGCCACGATCCGCTGGACGGCCGACAGGGTCGTCGGCTCGCGGGGCAGGCCCTCCTCGGCGATGAACTGGTGGATGGCGTCGTCGTCGCGGCCCCGTTCGCGCATGCGCACGTACACCCAGCTGGTGAGCCGCTCGCCGGGCGTGGGCGGGGCGTGCTCGGTGGTGAGGGGATTGCGCCGGGGGCCCGCCGGCGTCACCTGCAGGGGATCGGGATCCCCGCCCCGCAGCACGGCCTCGACGCTGCCGGGCGCCCAGTGGTAGATGGTTTCGACCGCGCCGACGGTGGCCTGGGGGTAGGAGGACCGCTCGCCTTTCTCCAGGCGGCTGATCGTCTTGACCGAGATCCTGCCGCCGCCTTGTTCCCGGCTGAACCGGCCGCGCTGGCGGAAGCCGTACCCCAGTTCGCCCCGGCGCCGCTCCAGTGCCCGGCCCAGGCGCTGCCATGCCTCGTGAGGATATGTGTCCATCACTGTCCAGTCCGAGAAGATGCCCCCCATGCCACCGTGCTGGACACATTTTGGCACGCAATGTCGATAGCCGGCACGGACCTTGCCGCAATAGCACGGGTCATCTTGGTGCAACGCCGCTAGAGACGGGACCGCGGCTGGTCGAGCACCGCAAACAGGAGCCCGCCGATCATGGCCATGTTCTTGTGGAACTGGATTCGCTGCAGCTTCCGGGCGGCGGGGTCCTCGATCGTCCAGTACGCGTGCCCGGCCAGGGTAGTGGGAATCAGCGAGCCGGCCAGAGCCAGAGCGGACAGGCGCGGGGCGTGGCCGAGCGCCAGCAGCGTGCCGCCCAGCACCTGCACGGCGGCGTTCCCCCGCACTACCAGTTCATCGTCGGCGGGAAGCGGAATCACCTTGCGGGCGCCGGCTAGCACTGCGGCGGCCTGATCGACCCGCGCGCCCGGCTCGCGCAGCGCGTCGAAGCCGAGCAGGGCGTAGGTGGAACCGGTGAGGACGCGCGCCGCAGCGCGCAATGGCGCCAGCACGCGCCAGGTCGCGGTCATAACGCCTCGATACCAAGCCGGGAACCTGCCACAGCAGGACTGTACGCGCCGGGTGGTCCGGAAGACTCATCGGCACGATCGGCCCGTGGGTTGCTGGCAGCCCGACGCCCCGGGGGGCTGATCAAGATGCGGCTCCGCACCACATTCCGGCCGCCAGGGGTCAGGAGGCGGAATCGACTTTCTCGAAGGCCCGGCCAGCTGCCGTGGCGATCGCGCCGGGCCGGAAAAGGCCCGCGCTGCCGTCTCCCGGCGTGGCCGGCAGCGCGAACCAGGCATAGCGCTGCACGAAGCGCAAGTGCTCCAGCATGGAAGCAGCGGCCGTGACGAAAGCCGCCTGCTGCCTGGCAGTCGGGAAGGTGACGGTGGCACCGAACCTGATCAAGGCGAACTCCGTCAGCCAGATTGGCCGGTGATACCGCGCGTGAATAGCCCGCAGGTATGACTTCAGCTCGCCGACAGCTTGCCTGGTCGCGAAGTCGCCTCCGTACCAGTGCACAGCGATGAAATTGACGCGGTAATGGCGAGCCGCGACCCCCCGCATGAACCGGTCCAGCCAACCGCCCGCGGTCGCGGCATCGGCAGCCACGGCCGGACTGCCCAGCTTCATCCCCGTTCCCATGAGCCGCGGCCACAGGCCAAGCGCCTGCGACACGCTCATGTTGGACTGGCCGCTGTTGTCGGGCTCATTGAAACCGAGCAGGTAGTGCCCTTCGCGGCGAACCCGCCGCAGGGTCCCGGATGTCACGCTTCCCGCGCCCCAGATCATCGGGACGAACCGCACGCCGGGCGGGCCGGCCACACCCGAATGCTCAGCGGACCACGTGTAGTACCAGGAGGCCCCGGACCTGGCCAGCGCCTTGCGGACGCCGCTGAACGTCCAGACACTCACGCCCTTCTTGGCATTAGCAGCAATTGCGCGTGGCCTGTGCTGGGCTGCGGTCAGCTCAGCCGGCCGGATATGTGCGGACTGCGCCCGCCGCGCGGTTCCCGGATACGAATGGGCGCGCACGCCGGCAGTGCCGCCCGCCGCGTAGGCCACCACGGCAACGACCACCGCCAGGCTGACCCTCCAGCGCATCGCCACCTACCTCACGTTCACCCGTCGCCAGCGCGCATAGGCATCATGCCCCGCATTCCCGCCGATCGCGATGGAAATCGGATATCGCGGGAACCGGGCTGCCGGGCGCGATACGGTCGGGCCGTATTCAGAGCCCTTTGCGGGGAACGAGGCCGGCCATTCGCTCGGTCGCCGGTTGCTGGCCGTGGTCCCGCCTGGGGCAGCCCAGGCCGCGCGCCTACGTCGCTAGCATCAGCTGGCTTGACCTGGAACGGGAGATACGCATGGCACGCAGGCGCAGCCACTTTCCCCGGCTGGCTTCGGTTGCCGCGGGGTCCGCGGCCGCCTTGGTGCTGGCCATATCGCAGTGGGCCGTTGCCGCGCCGGGTGCAACTGCCCCGGCCGGCCATGTGGTCACGGGCGGGCGCACCGCCGCGAGCGAAGCCGCCGGCGCGCGCGAGGTCACGTTCGTCAACCACGTCAGCCAGACCATCTGGGTGGCGGCGTCACCAGACCCGGCCCATCCGCTGCGCGCGACGGGCTGGGTGCTGCGGCCGGGACATAGCGTGACGATCACCATGCCCAACCATTGGAACGGCCGATTCTGGGGCCGGACTGGCTGCGTGTTCCGCCACGGCCGCGGCCACTGCCAGACCGGCGACTGCGCGGGCAAGCTGCAGTGCACTGGCTGGGGGACGATCCCGGCCACCCTCGCGGAGTACAACCTCGACGCCTGGCGGGGCCTCGACTTCTACGACGTCAGCATGGTGGATGGCGCTAATCTGCCGATGTACATCAACGTGACTAAGGGCAAGGCAGCCAAAAAGGTAACCGGGCGCGGCTGCATCCCGGCCGGTTGCACGAAGCGGGTCGACTGCCCGAGGGTGCTCCAGATCAAGGCCGGCGCCAAGGTCGTCGGCTGTATTTCCGCCTGCGCGCATTTCGGCACCGACCAGTACTGCTGCCGCGGCAAGTGGGCAGCGAGGTCGAAGTGCAACCCGGCGAAGTGGCCCGTGGACTACGCCCGGGTGTTCAAGCGCGCCGAGCCGTACGCCTACTCCTACGTCTACGACGACGCCACCAGCGTCTACGTCTGCTCTGGCGACTGCGACTACCGGATTGTCTTCGGCATCACGCCCCGCAAGTGACATCGCCGGACGCTAGAACCGGACCGGTGGTTGGCTGCGTAGCACGATGCTCTCGGTCGCCTGGCTGGTCAGGCATCGACGGCCAGGCTGACCGTGACCAGGTCGCCTACCTGAAGCCCTTCGGTCTTCCGCACTGACGCCTTCACCGGCACGATGTAGCGCCCATCTTTCGGGAACAGTGACGTCTTCCACCCGGTTCCACCGACCTGCGCCGTGACAGGGATCATGCCCCAGCCGTACGTCACGAACGCCGAAGCCGCTTCCAGGGCTGTGCACTCGTCTTCCGGAACGGTGAGGAAATGCCACGGCGCCGGGCCCCGCCAGAACCACATCTCAGCACTGAACTCCAGGGTCATTCGATCAGGATAAGAGCGAGCCCGGCCTTCCGGCAGTTGTGATCGCTGACCCTGGAGCCCGCCTGCCGGCGTCCGGTCAGGCGGCGGGTGACAGGACCACCTTGGTCCAGCCGTTGTCACGCGCGTCGAAGTGCTCGTAACCTTCGGGTGCCCTGGCCAGCGGGAGTTCGTGGGAGACGATGAAGGATGGCCTGGCCTTGCCTTCGTGCACCAGGTCGCGCAGCTGCCTGTCGTACGCCTTGACCGGACACTGGCCAGTTCCCATCCGCTGCCCCTTGAACCAGAACATCCCGTAGTCGAATACCACCTCGCCGCGGCGGGACAGGTCGTCTGGACCGCCCGGATCGGCTGGCACGTACACCCCGACCACGCCGATGGATCCGGTGAACCGGACGGACTGGACCAGGTCGTTGAGAGTCGCGTTCGGGTGCTCGCGGCCTTGCGGATCGTGAGCCTGGTATCCGACGCACTCACAGCCGCGGTCCGCGCCCAGTCCGCCGGTCTGGTCGCGTACCTGGTCGGCAGGCGGGGCAATCGAGTCGTCGATCGGGATCGCGCCGACCCTGTCCGCCAGGGCGAGGCGGTCGGGGTGCCGGTCGACCACCATGACCTTGCTGGCGCTCTTGAGTATCGCGGAGTAGGCCGCCATCAGCCCGACCGGGCCGCCGCCGTAGATCACCACCGAGTCGCCGGGCTGCACGCCGGCCATCTCGGTTGCGTGATACCCGGTGGGGAAGATGTCGGAGATCATGACGTAGTCGTTCTGCTTCTCTATCGCGTCTTCGGGCAGCCGCAGGCAGTTGAAGTCGGCCCACGGGACCTTCAGGTACTCTGCCTGCCCGCCATTCCACGGCCCCATGTCGGCGAACCCGTAGGCAGCTCCGGCGATCTGCGGATCCGGATTGGCGACCAGGCAGTAGTTGGTAAGGCCCCGCTCGCAATTCCGGCATTGCCCGCAGGCGATGTTGAACGGCACGCAGACCATGTCGCCTGCCTTAAGCCCTTCCACCGCCGGGCCCGTCTCGACGATGCGGCCCAGGTTCTCGTGGCCCAGCACCCGGCCGGGCTCCATGTCCGTGCGGCCTTCGTACATGTGCAGGTCAGAACCGCAGATGTTGGTCCTGGTGATCTGGATGACCGCGTCACGGGGTCGCTCGATGGCGGCATCAGGTACGTCCGTGACGGCCACATCCCGCGGGCCGTTGTAGACGAGTGCCTTCACGGTATTCGCCTCCTTGTCAGGTTCAGGATTGGCAGCATCCGATGGCCGGGCGGCTAGATGGCGGCCCGCAGCATCAAGGCAAGTCCTCGATAGCGCCCTCCGCCTGCCTTGAGCGTTTCCCGATGGCGGCACCGGCCGCATCCCCCGGGCGGCTAGTTCCGGCATCGCGAAATCGTGACCAACCGCGCACGGCCCCGGAAGCGGGTGGAATTCGCGCGCTCCTGGTTCGAAGCCGGCAGGCCACCCCCGGTCATCAGCAGTTCGTCACCGAGTTCTAGCGGCCGACTCAGTCCGCCTGACAATGCGAATCCTGGAGTTCTGGATCAGTTCACAGGTTGTCCACGTTTGCAGCCGCCGCGCGGCTCCGATGCGTGAGACTAATAACCTCATGCCACTCCTTGTGCGCGGAGGTGCCCTATGACCAATCCGAGTACCCCGATCCAGCATGTGATTGTCTGCTGCCAGGAAAACCATTCCTTTGACAGTTACTTCGGGTCCTACTCGGGC
Organism: uncultured Actinomycetota bacterium; assembly: GCA_963804435.1. GTDB lineage: Bacteria > Actinomycetota > Actinomycetes > Streptosporangiales > Streptosporangiaceae > JAJYUU01. Next base: position 658,258 of record CAWDQI010000001.1, read on the forward strand.
CTCCCGGCGGGCTTCGGCATCCCTCCGGGCTTTACCCAGCCGGATGGAAGCGGCGGCACTGTGGCGCCGTTCCACTTCACCAACCTGACCAGCAACGGGGAAGACCCTTACCACGATTGGGCGTCCACCCACTCCGAGTGGGACAACGGTCAGATGGACGGGTTTTACACCACTGACGGCATGACCGCCATCGGGTACTACGACTCGACGGACCTGCCGTACTACTACTCGCTATTCCCCAGCTTCACGCTGTGCGCCAACTACTTCTGCGGCGCCCTGACCGAGACATACCCCAACCGGCTGGTCCTGTACGCGGGCACCAGCGGGGGAAACACCACCAACAGCATCAGGAACGGCACCCTGACGTACCCGAGCATCCTCGATCTGTTGTCTGCCCAAGGCATCACGTTCAAGAACTACAACTTCTACTGCCCGGACAACTACTCGCTCCTGGCGCTGTTCCAGAACTGGGCCACCGGCGGCCCCAACAACGAGCTCAACCAGCCGCAGTCCCAGTTCTTCAGCGACTGCATGAATAACACGCTCCCGCAGGTGTCGTTCATTACCGAGGCACCGCCCTACGACGAGCACCCGGCGGCCAACATCCAGACCGGGCAGGCGATGATCCAGACGATCGTCACCGCGGTGCAGCAGTCAGCGGCCTGGTCCAGTAGCGCCATCCTGATCACCTATGACGAGGGAGGCGGCTTCTTCGACCACATCCCGCCGCCCCAGCTGGACGCGTACGGCCCCGGCATCCGCGTGCCGATGACGATCGTCTCGCCGTATGCCAAGCCGGGCTACGTAGACACGACGTTTTCCGACCACAGCTCGGTGCTGAAGTTCATTGAGACGGTGTTCGCCCTGCCGACGCTGGCCTCGATCAATCATCAGTTCGACACCAGCACTCCGCTGGCCAACAACGCGGCCAACGGGGCGCCGTTCCCTCCCCGCGACGGAAACTCGCAGCTCAGCAATCTCACGCAGTGCTTTACGTTCGGGTAGCCGGCGCCGTCGGCGACCGCGCAGGCTTACTGGTCCTCAAGACAGTCGGGCTGCTCGGCGATGATCCAGTCGAATAGCGGCTGAGCGCTGAACCAGCCGGCCAGGGCGGAGCCGATCTGGGTGTGGGTGTGCCGGGCGGTCTGGTCGTCGATGGGCAACGGCTCCCCGGCCGCCATCGCCAGGAGTTCGGCCTGGCAGGTGCGTTCCATGGTGACGAACCAGAACACGGCCTCGTCGACGGACTGGCCAACGGTGATCAGGCCGTGGTTGGCCAGGATCGCTGCTTTGGTGCCGCCGACGGCGGCGGCGATGCGCTTGCCTTCCTCGACGTCGTCGGCAACACCGCCGTAACCGTCGTAGAGGCCGTGGTCCTCGAAGAAGATACAGGCGTCCTGGGTTATCGGCCGCAGCGGTCGGCGCAGCGAGGCAAATGCCTTGCCGTGGATGGAATGCGAGTGCGCGGCTGCGACGACGTCCGGGCGGGCCGCATGGACCTGGGAGTGGATGGCGAAGGCCGCCTGGTTGACGGGCCATGACCCATGGACGACGGTGCCGGCATGGTCCACCAGTATCAGGTCGCGGGCCCTGATCTGCCTGAAGCTCATCCCGAACGGGTTGACCCAGAACTGGTCGGCATGCTCGGGGTCCCGCGCGGTGATGTGGCCGGCCACGCCTTCCTCGAACCCGAGCCGACCGAACAGCCGGAAGGCCGCCGCCAGCCGCTGCTTGCGGTGCAGGCGCTCCTGCTCAGCGGATCGCTCAATGAACGGGTCATGCGGGATGCGGTCGCTCATTTCCGGCCTTTCTCAGTGCGGGCTCAGTTCAAGATGGTCTCATTTAGGATCGCTTGCCCGCTCAGCGGACCCGCCCGATGAGGCGCGGCCGCAGAGAGAATAGGCTCGGGCGCTGCGGGCGCTGCGGGCGCGTCAGGCGTGCGATGGGTACAGGAGGCACGGTGGACATTACCCAGCTGATCCTTGACGACCATCACGAACAGCGCCGGCTGTTCGCGATTCTGGAGCAGGTTGACGCTGTCGACTCCACGACGCTGGCGGAGGTCTGGGCGCGGCTGTCAGCATTCCTGGAACTGCATGCCGCCGCCGAGGAAGAGATCTTCTACCCCAAGCTGCTCCAGGCGGGCCTGGCCTCGGGCAAGGCAAAGACTGCTGAAGGCGAGACTCTAGACGCCATCAAAGACCACAACGAGATTAGGGACGCAATCGCGGCCGTCACCGGCCATGAAGTTGGCAGCTCCGGCTGGCTCGACGCGATCGGCGCGGTCAACGTGGCGAACGGTGATCACATGGCAGAGGAAGAACGCGAGGGCCTGACCGACTTCAGGCGAGTCGCGAGCCTGCAGCTGCGACATGATCTCGCGGTGGCCTTCGCGGCCTTCGAGGCCCGGAACTACCAGGGCGTCCCGCCTGTGGACAAGGATCCGGCAACATACGTCCGGACGGCCGAGCAGGCAGCCGCAGCTGGATTCCCGTCAGGATCGCTCGGGATCGGCGGACTGCGCCCGAGCTAGCCGCGAGCCGGGGTTCACGGTTCGAGAAACATTCGGTCATCCGAACCGACCACCGGCACTGTGTGGGTTTCAGTCACTCTCACGGCCCTTTTGCCGCTTTTGCACTCAGGAAACCCCACAGTGTCGTGAGCCACCGGGCTCAGGGAACGATGAGCACGGTGCGGGACTCGGTATAGAAGGAGCGGGCGGCCATTCCCTGCTCCCTGGGCCCGTAGCTGGAATCCTTGGCACCGCCGAACGGCGCCTGGAAGTCGACCCCCGAGGTCGGCGCGTTGACCCGGATCATGCCGACCTCGAGCTGGCGAGTCAGCCGCAGCGCCCCGCCGAGATCGCTAGTGAATACGGCGGCGACCAGGCCGTACCGGACGGCGTTGGCTATGGCGATGGCCTCGTCCGCCGACGCGGCCCGGATCAGCGCCGCTACTGGCGCGAACACCTCCTCGGTCGCGAGCGGGCCCGTCGGCTGGTCCAGCTCAACCAGCGTCGGCGCCAGGTAATAGCCCGGCGCGTCCAGCGCGGTGCCCCCGGTGATCACCCTGCCGCCGGAACCGGCCACCGCCGTCAGCGCCGACGCCCGCGAGCCGTCGTCGATGACCGGGCCGACCAAGGTCTTGTCGTCGGCCGGGTCCAGCACCTGCAGCGCCTCGATCGCAGCCGCGAGGCGGTCGCGGAACTGCGGATACACAGCGTCGGCCACGATCACCCGGCTGGTGGCGGTGCATTTCTGGCCGGCATACCCCATCGCGGCGTAGGCGATCGCGGTGGCGGCTCGGTCTAGGTCGGCGTCGGCCAGGACAACTGACGGGTTCTGGCCGCCCATCTCGGCCTGCACCCGGCAGCCGCGCTCGGCCGCGCGGCGGCTGATCTGCCGGCCGACTGCAGACGAGCCGGTGAACGAGACGGCCGCGACGCCGGGGTCGTCAATCAGCGGGCCCGCCGCGGCCGCGCCGCCGAGGACGACCTGGAACACATCCGGCGGCAGGGCCGCACCGAGGATCTCCGTCAGCGCCAGCGCAGTGGCCGCCGCCGCGCTGGCTGGCTTGAGGATCGTCGCGTTGCCGTAGGCGAGGCTGGGTGCTGCCTTCCACAGCGGAATGGCGACCGGGAAGTTCCACGGCGTGACCAGGGCGGTGACGCCGACCGGAACGTGCCGGGCGATCAGCAGCTGGTCGGCTGCGGCGGCCGGGATGGTCTCGCCGTCGGGCAGCAGCGCTGCCTGTGCGTAGTACCGCAAGATCGCGACTCCCCGCGCGACCTCACCGCGAGCCTCCGACACTGGCTTTCCGACTTCACGCACGATGAGGCTGGTGATCTCCGCCGCCCGCTGCTCGAGGGCGTTCGCCGCGTCGGACAGCGCCTTGGCACGGGCCGGGCCGGGACTATCCCGCCAGGTCGCGGCCGCGGTAACGGCGCGGCCGACCGCGGCCTGGACGTCGGCCGGGCCGGCTGGCTGCCACTCGCCCAGGACGTCGGTTGGGTCGTGCGGGTTGACGCTGGTAAAGGTCATCTTCGGTCTCGATTCGTCGCGGCTACTCGCTGCTGGCGCCCATATCTCAGCAGTACCTTGCCTCGCGGCCCGTCGCCTGCCCGCAGGCACGCGATAGCTTGCTGCCAGTCCGCCAGGCCGAACCGGTGCGTGACAAGGAACCCCGGCGTGATCAGCCCCGCGTTCAGTAGCCCGACGACGTCGCGCCAGGCGGCAGCCGAATAGGAGAAGCTGCCGAGGATCGCCAGGTCGTTGTTGACCACGTCATCGACGGCCAGCGCGACGGTGTCGCCGTGCGGCGGCAGGCCGAGCAGGAGGACCGTCCCGCCTCGCCGGGCGGCCGTTACCGCGACGGCTGCCGCCGTTACCGCCCCGGCGGCCTCGATCACGAGGTCATAATTGCCGCCCGCGGCGTCCGCCGTGATCTCGAATCGGGCCGCCCCGGCGGCGGCGGCGGCGTCCGCCTGCGCCGCACGGCGGCCAAGCAGCACGACCTCAGCCGGTGACCACAGCCGGAGCAGGTAGACCGCGAGCAGCGCGATCGTGCCGTCGCCGATCACCAGCACCCGGCTGCCCGGACCGACGCCGGCCCTGGTCAGGCCCCGGTAGACGACTGCCGCTGGCTCGGTGAGCACCGCATCCTCGGCCGCCACGCGGGCCGCGATCCGATGTACCAGCACGGAGGGAACGGCGACAATTCCAGTGGCGGCGCCGTCACGGGTGAAGCCGAACTCGTCATAGGTCTCGCACAGGTTGGTCTCGCCGCGGACGCACCGTGCGCAATGACCGCAGGCCACGATGCCCTCGACGACGACGCGCGACCCGGCCAGCGGAGAGTCGCCGGTAGCGAGGCCGGTCCACTCGTGGCCGAGCACGATCGGGTAGCGGATGTAAGCGGGGTCGACCTGGCCGCCGATGATCTCCAGGTCGGTGCCGCACAGCCCGACCAGATCCGGCCGGATCAGCGTCTCTCCCGGCGCGGCGACGGGCGCCGGACGGGCATCCAGGACGACGTTACCCGGCTTAACGACCACCAGCGCGCGGTTCGCCTGGCGCATGCGGTCAGCGTCGCTCATGCGGTCGCCGATCCGGACGGATCCCGCTCTGCGTATCGCGGGCCGCCGAGGATCTCGCTGACCCGGTCAGCGGCCCGTCGTACTGCCTGGCCCAGCTCGTTGACCCGCCAGGCCGGCAGGTCGCCCTTGATTCCGGTGACGCTGACCGCGCCCGCCACCGCGCCGTCATGGCCGAAGAACGCCGCGCCGAGGCAGAAGATCCCTCCGCGTCCTCCTCGTCGTCGATGGCGAAGCCATTGCTGCGCACGACTGCCAGGTTCTCCAGCAGGGAGGCGAGGTCGGTGATGGTATGGCCGGTCCGCTGCCGAAGGCCGGTCTGCGCGCACAGGCCGCGTACCTGGTCCGCTGGCAATCGTCGCCAGGATCGCCTTCCCGGCTGCGGAGGAATGCGGCATCTCGCGCTGGCCGAGCGGAGTGTGGAACCGGACGCTGCCGGGTCCGTCGACGCGTTCGATGAAAACAGGGAAGCCGTCGTCGCAGATCGCGAGCCGCGAGGTCATCTTCGTGAGTTCGGACAGCTCGGTGAGGAGCGGACGGCTGAGGTCACCGAGCGGAAGCTGGCCGCGGGCAATGTCGCCCAGCCTGATCAAGCCGGTACCGAGCGTGTACCGAGGACCGGGTCGGCCATCACGCAGCATCCCGAACGCGGTCAGCGTCCGCGCCAGCGCCAGCGTCGTGCTCTTCGACGTGCCGAGCGCCCTGGCCAGGTCACTCAGGGTCAGGCCCTCGGGCTGGCCGTCCGCGACGATGTGCACGAGCCGCATCGCCCGGGCGACGCTGCGCACCGTATACCGGCCGGCCACATCACGATCGCCCGCCTCCGGCCCGGCTCCATCCGGCCCGGCGGGGTAGCGGCCGTCGGCGGCCCCTCTCTCACCAAGCCGCCCAGAATCTCCCAGCTGCCCAGAATCTCCCAGCCGTACAGACGCCACGCGCCCTCCGTATGCCGTTCGGCAGAACCGAACGCTAAGTAAGAAACGTGTAACGAGCCTTGACATGTTACGTAATGACAGGTTTCGTTGCCTAGGTGATTCTATATCACACAACACCGTTCGGTACAGCCGAACGCCAGGTTCGCAGCGTGGCTCGCGCGAAGGCAGCCGCGCAGCGGATCGATGCCTGGCTGGGCGGCCTCGACACAGAACGCCCGCTCGGGCTGGTGCTGACCGGCCCCTCCGCCGTGGCATGGGCCTGCGGGGGAGTGGCACCGCCCGTTGACCGCAGCGCCGCAACCGACCTTGTCTGGGCGGTCTTCACCGTCCACGGTGCCGCGCTGATCACCACGAACGTCGAGGCAGACCGGATCGCGGCCGAGTACCGCCCGGCTGCGCATGGCTTCGCCGATCTCGTGACCGTACCGTGGCAGAACCCCGAAGCGTTCGTGCGCTCCGCGGAGCGGCTGGCCGGTGCCCCGGCCGGCCTGGCGCGTCCGATGGCCACCCTGCGTTCGGACTGGATGTCAGCGAGGATCTCATCGCGCTGCGGCTGGCACTATCCGAAGCGGATCAGCAGGACTTGGCCGACCTCGGGCAAGACGCGGCCGCGGCGCTGCAATCTGCCCTGACCTCGCTGGCGGCCGGGCGAGCGCGACCTCGACATCCAGGCGCGCTGCGCGGCCGAACTGGAGGCGGTCGGCGCTGATGCTCCGGTGCTGATCGTCGGCGGCGATGACCGGCTCGAGCGCTACCGCCACCCGATGGCTGTCGGAGCGCCGGTCCGTCGCCTGGTGATGGCGGTCGTCGTGGCCCGGCGCGGCGGCCTGCACGTCGCGGCCACGCGGTTCGCGGCCGCGGGCTCGGTCGACCTCGCTTTCGTCAGCCTGCGCCGGCGGGTGCTGGCCATCGATGAGGCCGTGCTGTCCGCGTGCCGCCCTGGCGCCACGTACGGCGCCGCGCTGGCCGCGCTCGATGCCGGTTACGGCCGAGCCGGGCGCGCCTGGCGGGTGGGCTGGCCATTACCAGGGCGGGCCGATCGGTTTCGCGCCAGCGCGAGTTCGAGATCGCCCCGGACCAGCAGTACTCCCGGTGGTACCGCGAGCCGATCGCGGCGGGCCACGCGATTGCCTGGAACCCGAGCCTGCCGGGCGGCGCCAAGACAGAGGACACCTACCTGGTGGCCGACGGCGGCCAGCTCGAGCGAATGACGTCCGCGCCCGACTGGCCGGCCGAACCTGACGATGAGCGGCAGCCGCCGCGCCCCGGTGTACTGGAGGTTGGCACGTGACCGATGGATCGTCCCCGACGGGTCTGACCGGAAGCGAGCTGCTGGCCAGGCGCGGCCTGACCACGGAGCCCGCAGCGGCGGCGAGCCAGGCGCGGTTCGCGTGACGGCGCGCACTTCCGGATCGAGATCCCGAGCTGCGAAGGGCCGGAAGTGCTGCGCGCCGTCGTCGAAGAGGCAGCGGCGCGGGGCGTCACGGTCAACCGGGTCTCCCAGGGCAGCGGCGCGATGCTCCACACGGAGGCGGAGCTGGCCGAGATGGCCCGGATCGCGGCGGACAACGGCATCGAGGTCTCCCTGTTCGTCGGCCCGCGGGAGGAGTGGGACATCGGCCGCGCGGCTGCCGTCCGCCGATGGCGGGGTGTTCAACGGCCGCTTGCGCGGCACCCGGCAGCTCCGGTACGCGATCGACGACATCCTGCGCGCGGCCGAACAGGGCATCCGCGGCTTCCTCATCGCCGATCCCGGACTGCTCCAGCTCGTGAGCGAGATGCAAGCCGCCGGCCAGCTGCCGGCTTCGATCGTCTGGAAGGTCTCGGCCGTACTCGCGCCGTCGAATCCGCTCGCGTTCCAGCTGCTGGAGCGCCTCGGCGGGTCGACCGTCAACGTGCCGTCGGACCTGACTCTCGGCCAGATCGCGGAGATGCGCGCGGTCAGCACGCTGCCGATCGACCTCTACGTGGAGACGCCGGACGCGATGGGCGGTGTCGTGCGCGGCCACGAGGCGGCCGACCTGATCGCGGTGGCGGCGCCGATGTACGTCAAGTTCGGCTTGCGCAATTCCCGGCTGCTGTACCCCAGCGGCCTGCACCTCGTTGCGGAGGCGGCCGCTCATCGCGCGGGAGAAGGTGCGCCGGGCCCAGGTCGCGCTGGAGTGGATTGCCCGCAGCGGGCTCAAGCTGTGCCAGTCCGGACCGGGCGCGCTCGGGCTCGGCATCCCGGAGCCGGCCCGGTGACCGGGACTCGCCCGGGGGGTACTAGGGGTCGTCCCCCCGGGCTAGCTCAGGCAGCCGTCGTCGCGCGGCTCGCCGTGCGACCACGTCCCCCAGGGCTAGCTCAGGCAGCCGTCGTCGCGCGGCTCGCCGTGCGACCACGGCTGCGCAGCCAGGCGTGGCTCGCTGGGGACGACGAGGTCGCCCTGGAACACCGGGTCGCGCTGGCGAGTGCGGGCCTGGCCGTCGGCCGCGGCGAAGCCCGGCCGGTGATCGGGATCGCGAACTCGGCCAGCGACCTGAACCCGTGCAACCTGCCGCTGCGCGACCTGGCCGTCGAGGTCAAGGCGGGCATCGAGGAGGCCGGCGGCGTCGGCGCGGAGTTCGGGACCATCTCGCTCGGCGAGGACCTGATGAAGCCGAGCGCGATGCTGTACCGCAACCTGCTCGCCATCGAGATCGAGGAGATGGTCCGCGCCAACCCGCTGGACGGACTGGTCGTACTGGCCAACTGCGACAAGAGCGTGCCCGGCGCGCTGATGGGCGCGATCAGCGCGAACGTTCCCGTAATCCTGGTCACCGGCGGATCCCGGCCGGTCGCGCAGTTCCGCGGGCAGCGCGTGGGCACCGGGACGGCGCTGTGGCGGATGTGGGACGAGCGCCGGGCCGGGCGGCTGGACGACGCGGACTGGGCCGCGTTCGAGCGGTGCCTGAGCTGCGGCCGGGGCGCTTGCAACACGATGGGCACCGCTTCCACAATGGCGGTCCTGTCCGAGGTGCTCGGCCTGATGGTGCCTGGCTCGGCCTCGATCCCGGCCGGGGACGACCGAGGTCGGGCGGCAGCGCGGGAGGCCGGGCGGGCCGCCGTCGGCGCGGTGCTGGCTGACCTGCGGCCGCAGTCGATCCTCACGCGAGGACTCCTTCGCCAACGCGATCGTCGCACTGCACGCGATCGGCGGCTCCACCAACGCGGTCATCCACCTCGCGGCGATGGCCGGCCGGGCCGGGTGTGCCGTTCCCGCTGGAGGAGATCCGCCGGCTCGGCGCGACGGTCCCGGTGCTGGCCGACGTCGAGCCGTCCGGGTCGGGCCTGATGCCAGACTTCGACGCGGGCAGGCGGCGTTCCGACTCTGCTGCGCGAGCTGGCCGGCCAGCTGCGCACCGGCGCCCTCACCGTAACCGGGCGCACCATCGGCGACGTGATCGCCGGCGCCGCGCCCGGCCTCGGGCGCCATCCGCCCGGCGAACGCCCCGGTGCGCCAGGGCGGCGCGTTCGGCGTCGTCCGTGGCTCGCTGGCGCCGGACGGAGCGGTGATCAAGACCTCCGCGGCGACGCCGGAACTGCTGCGCCACCGCGGGCCCGCGGTGGTTTTCCGCGGCTACGACGACATGCTGGCCCGGATCGACGACCCGTCCCTGCCGATCACGCCGCAGACGGTACTGGTGCTGGCCGGCTGCGGCCCGGTCGGCGTCCCGGGCATGCCGGAGTGGGGCATGATCCCGATCCCGGCCCGGCTGGTGCAGGCCGGGGTGACCGACATGGTGCGCGTCACCGACGCCCGGATGAGCGGCACTAGCTTCGGGACGGTCGTCCTGCACGCCGCGCCCGAGGCCGCGGTCGGCGGCCCGCTCGGCCTGGTCCGCGATGGCGACGTCATCTGCCTGGACGTGCCGGCCGGAGCGATCGAACTGGAGGTCAGCGCGGACGAGCTGGGGCGGCGCCGGGCCGCCTGGACTCCGCCGCCGAGCCAGCATCTGCGCGGCTGGCCGGCCCTGTACGCCGCGCACGTGCTGCAGGCCCCGGACGGATGCGACCTGGATTTTCTCCGGGCGCCTACCCCGGCGCACCGGACGTTCGTCGAGCCAGTAGTGGGCCGCTCATGAGAGCGGCTCGCCTAAGAAAGGAGACAGCCGTGAGGCGATGGAAGATTGCGGCAGCGGCAGCTGCCGCCGCGCTGCTCGCCGCTGGATGCGGCAGCCAGTAGCAGCGGAGGTGCCGGCGGCAGTAACGCGCCGGTCACGCTGACGATCTGGCACAACTATGGCACCGAGCAGAATGCGACCGCCCTGGTCAACCTGGCCAAGGCATTTCACCAGCTGCATCCGAACATCACGGTTAACGTGGTGAGCCAGCCGGCCAGCAACTATTTCGCGTTGCTCCAGTCCAGGGCCATTTCCCATAACGGCCCGGATCTGGCGGTGATGTGGACCGGCCTGTTCACCCTGCAGTACAAGGGCTTCCTGCAGAACCTTAAGGGCCTGGTTCCGGCGTCGGCGCTCGCGCAAGTCGACCCGAACGCGCTGAAGTGGACCTCGGACAGTTTCAATCCTGCCAACGGCCCGTACGTGATTCCGCTGGAGAATCAGTTCTACATCGGCTTCTACAACAAGGCTGACTTCGCCAAGGCCGGCGTCACCTCGGTGCCGACGGACTGGTCGCAGCTCTACGCCGCGTGCACGAAGCTGAAGAAGGCCGGCTTCACTCCGATCGTGTACGGCAACGGCGGCCAGCCGCTCGGCGCTACCTTCTACCCGTGGTACGACATGAGCTACATGATGATCGGCGCGTACTCGGTGTCGCAGTGGCAGGGGCTTTACAGCGGCTCGACCCCGTGGACCGCGTCTGCCATCAGCGCTCAGCTCGCGAACTGGACCAAGCTGCACAGCGCCGGCTGCACCAACTCCGACGTCGTGACCAACACCAACAACCTTGGCCAGTTCGAGTCCGGCAAGGCCGCGATGATGGTCGACGGCACCTGGGACACCCAGAAGTTCACCAAGGCGCTCGGCAGCAAGGTCGCCGCGTTCGTCCCGCCGTTCTCCAGCACGCCGATCAAGGGCGTCGTCGACTTCGCCGGTGACGGCATCTCGATGATGAGCTATTCGCAGCACAAGGCGCAGGCGGCCGAGTTCCTCGACGTTCATGACTACCCCGCAGGCGGCCGCGATCATCAATGCGGCTGGCCTCATCCCGGCCATCAACGGCACGTCGACTAGCAACCCGGTAAACCAGGAGATGCTGAACTTCGTCAGCCAGGACCACATGACGGTGTACCCGATGCTGGACAACGTGGTGCAGGGCAACGTCGTCAACATCGGATCGAAGTTCCTCCCGGCCGTACTCAACGGCAGCGAGCCGATCAGCAGGGCACTCCAGGACATGCAGACCACGCTGCAGCAGTTGCCGGCGAACCAGCGCGGCAACACGTTCCCTTGATGATCTGACCATCGCGGAGCGGGACGCGCCTACGCCTGGCCGGTGCGTCCCGCCCGCTCTTTCCCTGGAGTCCGCTCGTGAGCATCATCGCCGCCCGCACCGGCCGGCGCCCGGGCCGCAGCCGGCTAGCCCGCCGGCGTCGGCGCGCGGGCATACTGCTGTCGGTTCCGGCGATCCTGCTCGTCGCGGCCCTGCTCTGGGCGCCGATCGTGCAGGCGATTCGCTACTCGATGACGACCTGGAACGGCTACTCGGCGCCGGTCTGGATCGGGCCGAGCGCCTATAGCTCCGCGCTCAGCGACCCGATCTCTGCACCGGGTACTGGAGAACAACGCGCTGCTGCTGCTGGCGGTGCCGTTCGCCATCGGGATCCCGCTGATCATCGCCGCGCTGCTGAACGAGCACGTCCAGGGCTGGCGGTTCTTCCGGTCCGTGTACTTCCTGCCGACCGCGATCTCCTGGGTCGTGATCGGCATGGTGGCGCTGCAGTTCTTCGCCGACAAGGGCATCCTGAACCAGCTGCTGGCCGACATCGGCCTCGGCTCGGTGCACACCGACATGCTGGCGTCTGAGTACAGCGCGCTGGCAGCGCTGGCCATCACGTTCATCTGGTCGATGATCGGGACGAACACCATCATCTTCCTGACCGGCATGGCCACGCTCGACCCGACCCTGATCGAGGCGGCGCGGGTTGACGGGCTGAACCGGTGGCAGATCTTCTTCCGGGTGACGCTGCCGCTGCTGACCAGGTTCATCCAGTTCGCCTTCGTGATCACCGTCATCAGCGCGTTCTCCGCGCTGTTCAGCCTGATCTTCGTGATGACCGGCGGCGGGCCGGGCCTCGGCACCACCACGCTGGAGTTCTTCGTCTACCAGACGGGTTTCGCGCAGGGCCAGTTCGGCACCGGCGCGCTGTACGGGATCATCCTGTTCGTCATCATGATCATCGTCGGGATCGGGCAGCTCCGGCTGATCAGGCCCGCGGACGGGGAGGGCTGGTAGCGATGGCGACCGAATCCGCGCCCGCGCCTGCGTCGCCGCCTGGCCGGGCTCCCTCGAGCGCGCCGCCGGGTGCGGCGTCCCCGCCCGCGCTGACAACGCCCCGCGCTCCGCTGGCGCCCGCCAGCCGGTGGCAGTCGGCGCGGTTCCGCCGCCGCGTGACGGCCACCGTCGTCTTCGCAGTCATGATCGTGGTCGCGATCGTGATGCTGTACCCGTTCTGGTACATGATCGACAACTCGTTCCGCAGCCAGGCCCAGTTCGACCTGCAGACTGGGCACTCGCTCGCCGGGCTGGACGCAGCTGTTTCAGAACCTGCCGGTGGTGCGGGAACTGGTCAGCTCCACCATCGTCTGCGTCGCGGCGATCGCGATCATCCTGGTCGTCGCCACCACCGCCGGGCTTCGCGTTCGCCAAGCTGCGGTACCGCGGCAGCGGCCTGGTCTTCCTGCTGATCGTCGCGGCGATGATGGTGCCGCTTCAGTCGATCATCATCCCCGAGTACGTGAACCTCGCGAAGTTCAACCTGACCAGCAACTACGTCGGCGCGATCCTGGTCTACGCGGCGCTGGGCACGCCGTTCGCCACGTTCCTGATGGCGACGTATTACCGCGGCATCTCCGACGAGCTGATCGAGGCTGCCGTCATGGACGGCCTCGGCTACGAGCGAACCTTCCTGCAGATCGCGCTGCCGCTGTCGCTGCCGGCCATCGCGACCGTCACGGTGCTGCAGTTCATCCAGATCTGGGACGACCTGCTGGTCGGCTAGCTTTTCCTGCCGACCAATGACCGGACGATCACGGTCGGCCTGGCCGTGCTTTCTTCCGGCCGCACCACCGGCATCCCGCCGCTGATGGCCGGGTCGCTGCTCAGCGCCATCCCGGCGATCATCGTGTACCTGATTTTCCAGCGCTACCTGATCAAGGGGCCTGACCCTGGGCATGGGCAAGTGACGTCAAGACCTGATCTGGGAGGTGACGGCCGCGCCCGGCGTGGAACTCGCCGAGCGGCCGGTCTGGGACGCGCGCACAGGCTGCCTGATCTGGGTTGATATCAACGCCGGGCAGCTCCACCAGCTTTGTATTGACCGGTGATGACCAGCACGGGCGGACAGCTGGCGACAGCGTCATCGCCACGGCTGGGGTCGCGGTCGGGCGCGGCTGCGCCTCGCGCTGGCGGCGGGTACGTGCTGGCGGCGGCAGACGGGTTCCGGCTGATCGGAGCGGACGGCGCGGCGGACGGCCCGCCAGTGCGCCCGCCGGGCATGCCCGAGCGCGTGCGGTTCAACGACGGCGCGTGCGACCCGGCTGGCCGGTTCTGGGCCGGCACCGCCGCGACCGATGGCCAGACCGGTACCGGCTCCCTGTACCGGCTCGACCCGGACGGCTCGGTCACCGAGGTGTTGCGCGGCGTGACGGAATCGAACGGACTGGGCTGGAATCCGGCCGGAACCCTGTTCTACTACACCGACTCGGGCGAGGCGCAGATCCCGGGTGCGAGCGTTCGGCTTCGACCTGGACACCGGCACTCTGGGCGACGAGCGTGACCTGATCCGCTTCGAGCCAGGCGACGGAATCGCGGACGGCCTCGTAGTCGATGCGGACGGGTGCCTCTGGATCGCCATGTGGGATGGCGGCTGCGTGCGGCGGTACTCGGCGGATGGCGAGCTGCTCGGTCGCTACCCCGTTCCGGTGAGCCAGCCAACCTGCCCGGGGTTCGGCGGGGCGGACCTGGACGAGCTGTTTCTCACGACGGCCTGGGAAGGCCTGGACGGCCGAGCGGCGCGAAGCCGAGCCGCTGGCCGGTCATCTGCTGCGGACCCGGCCGGGCGTGCGCGGGCTGGCACTAGCTTGTTACGGCGGATAGGAGCAAGGACATGTCCCGGATCGTGCTCGACGCGGTCTCCAAGCAGTTCCCGGACGGGACGACTGCCGTCAATTCGCTGGACCTGGACGTGTCCGACGGCGAGCTGCTCGTGCTCGTCGGCCCGTCGGGCTGCGGCAAGACGACCGCGCTGCGGATGGTTGCCGGACTGGAGGAGGTTAGTTCCGGCACCATTTACATCGACGGCAGCCCGGTCAACGACATGGAGCCGCGGCATCGCGACATCGCTATGGTCTTCCAGAGCTACGCCCTGTACCCGCACCTGTCCGTCTACCAGAACATGGCGTTCAGCCTGAAGTACCGGAATGTGCCTAAGGCCGAGATGCAAGCGCCGGGTTGACGAGGCCGCGCGGATCCTCGAGCTGCGAGCCCTACCTGCAGCGCAAGCCGCGGCAGCTGTCCGGCGGGCAGCGGCAGCGGGTGGCGATGGGCCGGGCCATCGTCCGCCAGCCGCGCGCCTTCCTGATGGACGAGCCGCTGTCCAACCTCGACGCCAAGCTCCGGGTGCAGATGCGGGCGGAGATCGCGCAGCTGCAGCGCTCGCTCGCCACCACCACCATCTACGTGACCCACGACCAGACCGAGGCGATGACGCTAGGGAGCCGAGTCGCAGTCATGCAGCACGGCGTGCTGCAGCAGGTCGCGCCGCCGCAGGAGCTGTACAAGCGGCCGGCCAACCTGTTCGTGGCCGGCTTCATCGGGTCGCCGCCGATGAACCTGATCGACGCCAGGCTGGAGCGCGGCCCGGACGGATCGGGTGGCCCGCAGGTGGTACTTCGGCGGGCACCGCCTGGGCATCCCGGCGCCGGTCACCGCGGACCGGCCGGGTCTTGAGCGGTACCTCGGCCGGGACATCGTGTTCGGTGTCCGGCCGGAGAACCTGTCGGATGCGGCGCTGCTGCGGGACGCCGATGCCGCCTCGGTGATCGAGCTGCCTGTGCGGCTGCGCGAGGAGCTCGGCGCCGAGGTGCACATCCACTGCGGGATCGGGGCGGTCGCGCATCACGCGGAGGCGGGGCAGGACGTCAGCTCGCTCGCGACGGTGGTCGCCCGGATGGACCCGCAGACAACGCTAGCCGAAGGCCAGGACGCCCGCGTCCACGTGGATACCACCAAGCTGCACTTCTTCGACCCAGCCACCGGCATCGCGATCCGCGACTAGCGCAGCTAGATCATGAGCAAGCAAACAATCGGTCGTCTGCGACAGTTAGTTTTCGTGATCATGAGATGGCGCCGGGATGCGTCGACGACCCGCGAGCGCGTGGCGAAGCGTCGACAGGGGCAACGGGACCTTACTCAGTTGCTCAGCCGTGCTCGGCGCGCCACAACGGTCCTGGCGATGATCGAGAGGATCAATATGCCAGCGATGAGCACCAGCGCTCCGGTCCATGCACGCGCTTGCTGGGCGGCGAACGGCGACCGTGAGTCGTAGAAGATTTCCAGTGTGAGCGCGGCCTCTGGGCCGTTCCAGGTTCCCCAGCCCGTTATGAGCTGATTGCCGAATGCCGTCAGCAGCAGCGGGGCGGTCTCGCCAGCGGCCCTGGCCACCGCGAGCAGCGCTCCGGTCGTGATGCCGGGCAGCGCGGTCGGCAAGATCACCGACATGATCGTTCGCCATCGGCGCACGCCTAGGGCGAGCGATGCTTCGCGCAGCGTCGGTGGCACCAGCCGAAGTGCCTCCTCCGACGTTCGCACGATGATGGGCAGCATCAGGATCCCGAGCGCCAGGCCTCCGGCCCAGCTGGAGAAGGAGTGCGTGGCCAGCACAACGGCCGTGAAGACGAAGATCCCGACGAAGATGGACGGGATTCCCGTCATCACGTCGGCGAAGAACCGCACCGACGTCGCCAGGGGTCCGCGCGACTGGTACTCGTTGAGGTATACGGCCGCGAGCACACCGATTGGCACCGAGACGACGGTGCCAAGGGCGACCATCTTGATCGTGCCCCGGACGCCGGCCCCGAACCCGCCGCCGGAGGCCGTCACTGCGAAGGGCTCCGGCTGGGTCAGGAAGCTGGCCGACAGGGCGCCGGCTCCCTTGATGACGACATCTACCAGGATGAAGAGGAGCGGCACGATGGCCACCAGCACTGCCGTGATCATGGCGCCGACCATGAACCGGTCGAAGCGCCGGCGGGCGGCGAGCGACTTCACACTGCCTCCCCTCCGAACCGGATGATTGACCGGGCCAGCATGTTAATGAGCAAGGTGATCACGAAGAGCACAACGCCCAGCCCGATGAGCGCCGACTTGAACAGCGGCAAGCTCGCGGCTTCGTTGAACTGCAAGGCGATGGTTGCCGCGATCGTGGAGCCCTGCTCGAACAGGTGCGACGTGATGTGGTTGGAAACCCCGCCAATCAGGTAGGCGACGGCGATTGTCTCGCCAACGGCCCGGCCGAAGCCGAGCATGATGGCGGCGACCACACCTGAGCGGGACCGCTTCAGGACGGCGAGCCGGATCATCTCCCAACGGGTGGCGCCAAGCGCCAGGGCCGCCTCACGTTCTTCGGCCGGTACAGTCCGGAAGATCTCCCGGCTGATGGCCGAGATGATGGGCGTGATCATCAGCGCGAGTATCAGGCCGGCGGTGGCAAAGTCGCGGCCCGACGAGAACTGCGAGAACAACGGGAACCAGCTGAGGTGCGTGGACAACCACTGCCAGATCGGGGTGATGAAGGGAACGAGTACGAACACGCCCCACAGCCCGTACACGACGCTCGGGACCGCAGCCAGCAGGTCAACCACGTAGCCGAGCGGGGTCGCGATGCGCGGCGGGGCGACCTGGGTCAGGAACAGCGCGATCAGCACCGACACCGGGACGGCCAGTACCAGCGCGATGACGGAGGTAACGAGGGTCCCGTAAATAAATGACAAGCCGCCGAACTGGTTCAAGTTCGGATTCCAGGTATTGCTGGTGATGAAGCTGAGACCAGAGTGAGAGAAGGCCGGCCATGCTGCCCAGGTGGTGCGTACTAGCATGCCGCCAAGCAGGATCAGCACGATGGACGCGCACGCGGCCGTGGCGAACCGGAACACGATGTCGGCGGGCCGCCTGACGCGCGGTGTTGCTGCCAGGCGGCCCTCAGAAAGTGCTGTCATCTACGCTGGCCCAGCCGCTCAGTGCACCGTCTTGAGCGCCTGCATGTCAAGCGAGATGAGCTTGGACGGCAACGGCGAGTAGCCGAGGCTCGGCGTCTCGCCTTGCTGCTTGGACTGCAGGTTCCACTCAAGCCACCCCACCAGGGCTTTGCCCTTAGCCGCATCCTTCTGCTTCTGGGCAATCAGGATGTAGGTAGGAGTGACGATCGGGTACACCGTACTGCCCGCCAGGTTGTTGAGGCTGAAGACCAGATGCGTGATATCGGTCGGGTACGAGCCTGCCGCCGCGGCGGCGTTGGTGGACGCCGTGGACGGCGCCACGAACTGGCCGGATGCGTTCTTCATCGATGCGAACGGGATCTTGGCCTGGGTCGCATAGCCGAACTCGACATACCCGATGGCGCCCTTGGTCTGCTGGATGGCCGCGGCCACGCCCGAGTTTCCGGTGGCGCCCGTCCCTGTCGGCCAGCTTGGTGCCTTGCTGGTCCCGACCTGGCTGGCCCAGGCGGAGGAGATCTGCGATAGGTACGCCGTGAACGCGTAAGACGTGCCGGACGAGTCTGCCCGCTCCACCGGCTGGATCGCGTCCGACGGGAGGCTCACGCCTGGGTTCAGCGCCTTGATGGCGGGGTCATTCCACTTCTTGATGGTGCCGAGGTAGATCTTGGCCAGCGTGGGCCCGTCGAGCTTGAGGTTCTTGATGCCAGGCTCGTTGTAGCAGATCGCCACGGCTCCGATGATCATCGGAACATGCAGGACAAGGCTGCCCTGGCCGGCTTGCGCGGCGGCCTGCTCGCTGCTTGACATCGGCGCGTCCGAAGCGCCGAAGTCCACGATGCCCTGGGTGAACTCGGAGATCCCGCCACCGGAGCCAATGGCCTGGTAGTTGATCTGGGTGCCATGACTGGCGTGGTACTGCCCCGCCCATTGCTGGTACATCGGCGCGGCGAACGTTGAGCCGGCGCCGTTGATGATCGACGACGACGATCCCGAGGTCCCGCCTCCGCTCGAACTGCTGCCGCATGCGGCTGCGGCCAGCAGGATTCCCATTGTCACTGCGCCCGCGGCCATGCCGCGTGCCGCCGGTCCTCGCTCCCGGATTCTCATCTGGGCTCCTTCTGCGCGCGCTTGTAGCTGCCTCATTGTGGTTGATTGCTGGCGATTATATCGAAAGGTTCTCATTTAGGGATGAACGCCATCCCATGCGCGTTGGGGATGCCCACGATGATCGGCGTGATCTGCCCGGACCCCAGATTCAGGGTGCCGACGAAGCTGATCACGCTGGCGTCGTTGGGAGACGATTCCAGCGGCTGGCCGGCAACCCAGACGTTCGAGCAGGCCGAGAAAACCCCGGAGTTGTTGTCCGCGACCAGCAGGCAGCCGTTGGTGGACGTCGGCCACACGGTGTCATCGATCGCGGTGCCGATGGACAGGACCTTGACTGTCTGCGACGAGCTGCCCGGGTTGTGAATGAACATCAGCTCCTGGTCCGCCTGCGACAAAAGGACCAGGTCGCCCTGCGGGTCGGTGGTCTGCGAGTCCGGGTCGGTCAGGTTCAGTGTGACCGTGCTAACCGGCGGGTTGAGCGTGGTTGCCTTCGCATTGCCCATCAGCACCGGAGTGAACTTCGCCGAGTTCCCGGACAGCGTCACCTTGACCAGAGCCGGGTTTGTGTTCTTTCCGGCGCTGTTCAGCGTCGGGTTGGACGCCGAAATGAACGCCGACCCGTGGACGAACGTCAGGTCGTCGAGGCCGCCACCCCAGGATGTCTTCGGCAGTGTGTACTGCGTCGGGGTGCTGCTCGACGGGTTGATGGTGTAGAGGCGCGGGCTCCCGTCCTCGCAGGTAGTCGCCCACATCACGTTTGTGCTCGGGTCCCACCCCATACCGTCGGCGTGCCCGATGACCGTCCATGACTTCAGCAGCTTGCCGCTGGTGGTGTACTCGCTGATAATGCTGGGCTTGGTAGTCGTGCAGTCTTTGGCAGAGCTGTTCTGCCAGTTGATCCACACCTTGTCGCCCACGAGCTTCACGTCATCGGGATGGTTCGCTGTCGTGGTGGCTTCGGCAAACAGGCACACTTTGTAGCCCGGCAGCGCCGCCACGCCTGTCGCCGCCATACCGGCCGCGCAGCCGCTACTGGCTGAGGTAGTAGTGGCGTTGGTGGCGGTCGGGCTGCTGGTGCTCGAACAGGCCGCCGCTAGAAGCCCCATTGCTGCTGCGGCTGCCGCAGTCATGGTGACCTTCTTAATCGTCCTCACCCGGTCATCCCTTCTGGGTCTGAGGTTCTGCTTAAGGGGTCCGTGCCGCGGATCGAACGATCCTCTGCCGTCGAGCGCGTACGGGGAGTATGGCGGTTACCCGCGCGAACGCGGCCGCACTGCACGAGGCCGTGCACTTGTGCCAGAGTGCCGGTCAGAAGTGTCCGAGAGGTGAACCTCGCGGGAGGCGGCGGTAAACACTACGCTGAGCCTCTACAAACAAGTAGATCTATTGTGGCTCTGGTCACAACCAGGTAGATCTCAGGGAAGTTCGTAGCCCGCTGGCGAGTCGGCGAACTCCCGACCAGTTCGGACGACAAGCCGACATGGACTTAGTCGTTCACGCGGAGTTTGTCTTCAATTAACCGTGCGGCGGGTGAGGCCTCCATACCATTTGTTCGACGCAGGTCAGTTCTGACATGCCGGAGACACGCTAGAGGGTGGGAGGGTAGCCGTGGCTAGTCAGGCCAGCCCGGGCAGCCAGGATGAGGCGGCGTTGCCCGTTGCGGCTAGTACTCAGTCGGCTAACGCGGTAGAGGCGCACGGCCTGAACGCGTGGTTTGGTTCCTTGCACGTGATCAAGGATCTGAGCATGGCAGCCAAGGCAAGGGCGGTCACAGCGCTGATCGGTCCCTCGGGCTCCGGCAAGTCGACCCTGATCCGCTGCTTTAACCGGATGCATGAAGAAGTACGCGGCGCCAGGCTCACCGGCAAGGTGCTCTTTCAGGACACCGACATTTATGCGCCGGGTACCGATCCGGTGGAGGTGCGCCGCCGGGTAGGGATGGTCTTCCAGCGGCCGACACCGTTCCCCACCATGACCGTGCTAGATAACGCCACCGCCGGCCTGCGGCTTGGCTCGAGGCTCAGCAAGAGCGAGCTGCGCTCGCGCGGTGAGGAAGCGCTGCACCGGGCCGGCCTCTGGGACGAGGTCAAGGACCGGCTGAATAATCCTGGCGGCCGGCTCTCCGGCGGGCAGCAGCAACGGCTCTGCATTGCCCGGGCTCTCGCAGTGCAGCCGGAGGTACTGCTCATGGACGAGCCTGCCTCCGCTCTCGACCCTGGGTCCACCCTGCGGATCGAGGAACTGATCGAGAAGCTGAAGACCGAGTTCACCGTGATCATCGTGACCCACAACATGCAGCAGGCCACGCGCGTCGCCGATGAAACGGTGTTCATGCTTGACGGGGAAGTCATCGAGGCAGGCCCAACAGGCACGATCTTCGGCCATCCGTCGGACAAGCGGACTGAGGACTACGTCGCCGGGCGCTTCGGCTGACGGCTGAGCTGCCCGGCTGGGAAGGATGAGCGCCGGGTCTCGGCGATGTGCATAGCGATGACGGAGTCGAAATCCGGGTCCGGAGCAAGGCTGATCTGGGCCGCGCGGCCGGCGCGGAATCGAGCTGGCCAGCTCGTCACGATGGCTGCAACCACCGGATCAGGTATCCAGTCGATAAGTGCGCTCGCCTCGGGCCCCGCGGCCCGCTCCAGCGCGGCCACCATGTCCGCGACCGTCACGGTGAGCGCCGGCAGGTTGACCGCCGTCCGGCCGCCCCACGCCTGCTCGGATGAGGCGGCCGCGCAGAGCAATCCGTCGATGGCCCTGGCTGGCGAGGCGATGGCGACCTGGGTCCGTGGGCTGACCGGGCAGATCGCGCGCTCGCCGGCAAGCGGTTCCCGGATAATGCCGGAGAGGAAGCTGGAGGCCGCCGCGTTGGGGCGGCCGGGACGGACGCTGACTGTCATGAGACGTACCGAGCGCCCGCGCAGGAATCCCTTCCGGGTGTAGTCGGCCATCAGCTGCTCGCCGATGACCTTCTGTACACCGTAACTGGACTGTGGATTCGGCAGCGTCTGATCATCGACCACGGCCGGAAGCGGATGCTCGGCGGACGCCCCGAATACGGCAACCGAACTCGCGAACACCACGACCGGGTTGGTGCCGAGGGCGCGGCACGCTGCGAGCAGCGACTCGGTCGCGCGCACGTTCACCCGCATGCCCAGATCGAAGTCTGCCTCGCATTCCGCGCTGACCGCTGCCGCGAGGTGGAAGACGACGTCCGCGCCAGCCAGCACGTCCCGGCTGGCCTGCGCGGAGTCCAGCAGGTGGGCAAGGTCGCCGCCGAGCGCCTGCACTCGCTGAGCCGCCGCGAGATCGGCGGGAACCGGGACGCGGTCGATAAGCGTCAGGGCAGACAGCGGGCGCGCACCGCAGCCTGCCACCTCGATCGAGCCGGTGGCCAGCAGTTGCCGGGCTAGGCGCGAGCCGAGAAAGCCAGCTCCGCCGGTGACCACGACCTTCGTCACGGCGTCTCCCGTCACGGCGTCTCCCGTCTCCCGTCTCCGGGCGAGGGAGGTCGAATACTGTGATCTTAGGTGGCATCTTTACGTGGGATCTGTACGTGGCATCTGTACGCGGGATCTGCAGGTGCGCCATCGCCGGTGCCTGACGACGGAAAGGTGCTTGTTGCGGCCCGACAGTCTCCCGGCCGCGTCGCAGGTGTTCGCCGGGCTACCCGGCGCGGCCCCGGACTCCGAGGCCCTGCGGCAGTCGATCCGCGCCCTGCGAGCGGACTGTGGCCTGCTCCTGGGCGTACTGGATGACGACCCGACCGGGTCGCAAGCCGTGCACGACGTCGAGGTCGTGACCGTCCTGGAGGAAGACGCCTACGCCGCAGCGCTCACCGGACCGGCCGCCACGTGTTTCGTGCTGACCAACACGCGCAGTCTCGGCGAAGCAGCCGCGGCCGAGCTCAACACCTGGGTCGCCCGCGGCCTGTTCGCCGTTGCCGGACAGCGCGGCGCACCGATCCAGCTCATCAGCCGCAGCGACTCCACCCTGCGGGGCCATGTGCTGGCCGAGGTAGCGGCGCTGCAAGCTGCGCGTCGGGACTGGCTCGGAAGCGGGTACGACGCAGTACTCCTAGTCCCCGCTTTCCTGGAAGCCGGCCGGCTCACAGCGGCCGACATCCACTGGGCCCGCAA
Source organism: uncultured Actinomycetota bacterium (assembly GCA_963804435.1). Taxonomy (GTDB): domain Bacteria; phylum Actinomycetota; class Actinomycetes; order Streptosporangiales; family Streptosporangiaceae; genus JAJYUU01. Next base: position 680,952 of record CAWDQI010000001.1, read on the forward strand.
CGGCCGCGACCTAGTCGCGATTGGCGAGACCGAGTACGCCCAAGATCCCGTCTTCGGCTACGCCGCATCGGACCTGCGCGACTTCATTGCCGAGAAAAGCCGCGGTGCAGTCAAGCGCGCCGACGTTCTCAGCATCAGCCTCGCCGACATAAGGATCGGCGGCCCGCGGCGGGTTTGTGAGCTGCTGGCCGCAGCGCAAGACGGCAGGTGGGTGGTCGCTAACGCTACCGAGTACTCCGACCTGGAAAGGCTGGCCTACGGGGTCCTGCTCGCCGAGCTCGATGGCAAGTCGTTCTTGTTCCGCACCGGACCGTCGTTCGTGCGCGCGCTCACCGGCATCGGCCCTAAGGCGCCGCTGCGCGGAGCAGAGCTCTGGCCGTCAGCACGGCGGGCCGGGCACGGCTTGATCGTGGTCGGCTCTCACGTCAGCCGCACCGGCCGGCAGCTGGACGAGCTTCGCGCCCGCGGCGGCACCACCGACATCGAACTCGACGTTTCCGCCGTGCTGACCGGTCCTGGCGGCGTGGCCGCGACCGCACGCCGGGTGGGCGGCGCGCTGGCCGGATCAGACGTGCTGCTTTATACCAGCCGGGCAGTCGTGCGGAGTGCGGGGGATGACAGCCTCGCGGTTGCCCGCACGATCTCGGCAGCGCTGGCCGCCACGGTGCGCGGGGCGATGTCCGCCCAGCCCGCCTGGATCCTGGCCAAGGGTGGCATCACCGCGCACGACGTTGCGCTGACCGGGCTGGGCATCCGCCGCGCGCGGGTGGCAGGTCAGCTGTTTCCGGGCATGATCTCGGTCTTCCACCCTATCGATGCGGCTGCCGAGGCAGTAGGTATGCCCTATGTGGTGTTCGCCGGCAATGTGGGTGACGACGCGGCGCTAGCGCAAGCCGTGGCGATACTCAACGGCCAGCAGGAGGATCGTTGAGCCAGCCGCGCCTGCCGACGGCCGGTTGCCGAAGAGGGCCCCGTTACCTGCTCGAAGGTTGTGCGGTCAGTTCGAGGCCGCGCCAACCGGGCGGGTCCGGGCCTGGCGCCAGGCGGCCCAGCCGCGGCCGATGCCATAGGACAATGCGGCCAGTGCGCCGACGAAGAAGCCGATGGGCCAGTTGTACAGATAGGACGCCGCGATCGCCAGCCAGGCCGTGAGCAGGGCGATGACGACGGACAGCAGCATGGCCAGCAATGGCCGGCTGGTCAGGGACCTGGCCGCGGCCGGCGGCCCGATCATCAGGCTGAAGATCAGCAACGCGCCGACCACGGGCACCGTCATCGCCGTGGCCAGCGCCACCACGAGCAGGAAGCAGATCTCGATGCGGTATGCACGGATGCCTTTCGCCTCGGCTATCTCCGGTGCTATGGACGACAGCATGAGGGGCCGGTAGATGGTCGCGACCGCCGCGATGCACACGATGCCCAGGGCGGCTGTCGGCAAGATATCGGTGGTGCTGACGCCGAGAACCTCGCCGAACAGTAGCGAGTAGATCTCTGGCTCGTACTCGGTAGTCCTGCTCAGGAAAGCAGCGCCGAGCGCGAGCATCATCACCAGCGTCAGGGCCGTGACCACGTCATGACGGCCGCGGCGGCCCAGCGATCCGATTCCGAGCGCACCGAGGACTGAGAAGACTGCCAGCCCGACGAGTGTGTTGATGCCGAGCAGGCTGGCGCCGGCCGCGCCGGCGAACGCGCCCTTCGGGATGGCGTGGGCCGGGAACGCCGAGCCGCGCAGTACGACGAAATAACCAACCACGCCCGCGACTATGGCCACGATGGTGGCCGTCGTCCACGCGTTCATCATGAAGCCAGCGAACATGTTCACACCACGATCTTGCTCGGCACGGCTGTGGCGCGCTTGGCCGCCGTCGCGCCCGACCTCGCGGCCGGAATCCCGGACGCGAGGTAGGTGACGAAGACGACGGCGACGATGAAGAAGCTCACCGGCAGCTCCTGGTGGCTCGATCCCCAGTCATAGCTGTCGTAGGCAAGCAGCACGCCGAGCCAGGTGGCGAGCACGCCGATCAGGCAGGCAATGACGAGTGCCCACATGATCCGTTTAGTCAGGCGCAGCGCCGCGGCGGCCGGGCCGATCAGCAGGGCGGTCGACAGGATCGCGCCGATGGCCAGCGAGGAGAGCCCGACCGAGACGGCGAGCGCGACCATGTAAGTCAGGCCGATCAGGCGGACCGGGATGCCCCGTGCCGATGCGATGTCGGGGCTGACGGTCGCCAGCAGCAGCGGACGGCCGATGACCGCGATGCTCACCAGCGCGAGCGCGCCGAGGAGTACGACGACCAGCACAGTGCCGCTCGTGGTCGTGTAGATCGACCCGAACAAGATCTGCTGGGTCGCGCCGCTCGTGGCGCCGGTGACGGTGCCGAGATACAGGAACAAGGCCGACAGGCCGATGGCAGCGCCGAGCACGATACCGGTAGCGAGATCGCGGCCGCGCACGCGCTGGACGCCGATCATGTCCATCACGCCTGCCCCGACGATGCCCAGGCCGACGAAGCCGGCGATCGGGGTGAGTCCGATCAGCAAAGCGCCGGATCCGCCGGCCGCGGAGACGTCGCCGAGCGAGTGCCCGGCGAAAGACTGGCCGCGCATGACGGTGAACACGCCCACGATGGCGGAGACCACTGCGACGATCCCGCCGATCGTGACCGCGACGTGGACCTGAGCGCTGGCGAAGAATCCCGGCTCGAATATGGCAGTGAAGATCTGATGCATGGCTGGTCAGCCCGACTCGAGCGGTTTTCCGCTGAAGTCTCCGCTCGCCGGGTGCCGCCCGAACTCGGCGGGGACCGGCAGCTCCTCGCCCGCGCCCGGTCCGGCGACGACGAGAACGCGCCCGTGCACGTGCAGGACATCGACGCGGTGCCCGTACAGACTGGTGAGCACCTCGGTCGTGACGACCTCGCGGGTGGGACCGCTAGCCGCCCGGCCGCCGGCGAGATAGACGATGCGGTCCATCACCGGCAGCAGCGGATTCATCTCATGCGCCGACAGCAAAACGGCGATCTGCTGCTCCTTCGCGATCCGGGCGAGCAGCGCGACGACCTCCTGGCCGCTGCGCAGGTCCAGGTTGGCCAGTGGCTCGTCGAGCAGGAGCAGCCGGGGACGGCTGATCAGCGCGTGCGCGATCAGCACTCGCTGCTGCTCGCCGCCGGAAAGGTTCCCTACCCGCGCGTCAGCGAACCGGTCAGCGTCGACGGCGTGCAGCATCTCGCGGACCGCAGCCGCCCGGCCGCTTGCCCGCAGCCGGATCCCGTACCGGTGCCCGTCCAGCCCGAGCGCGACGAGGTCCCTGGCCCGCATCGGCATGTCCGGATCGAGCAGCACCTTTTGCGGCACGTAGCCGATCGCCTGGCTGCGCCGGCCCGGGGCTTGCCGAGGATTGTGACCTGCCCCTGGGTGGGTCGCTGCAGGCCAAGGATCACCCGTAGCAGCGTGGTCTTGCCAGCCCCGTTGGGCCCGATCAGCCCGGTGAACTCGCCAGCATGGATAGCCAGGCTGACGTCATCGAGGATCTGCCGTCCCGACAAGGTAACGCTGACCTGATCGACGCGGAGGATCTCAGACGTTGCTGGGCTGTCCGGGGCCTGATACGACATCACAGCTTCTGCGTCGAAACCTTGCTCGTGATCGCCTTCGTGATCGCGTTCACCTCGGCCAGCATCCATGACTGGTAGTTGTAGCCGGTCGGCATTGTCTCGTAAACGCCGACCACCGGGACGCCAGCTTTGATCGCGTTCAGCCGTATTGACGTAGTGAGAGAGTTGACCACCTGCTGGTTGTAGGCGAAGACCTTGACTTTGTGCTGGCTGAAGAAGCTGTCTTCCAGGGCGATGTCCTGGGGCGCGGGATCGGTGCCATGCATGATGTCGGCCTGAAAGATGAACGGGGTGAGGTTCCTGATGCCCATCGCAGTCAGCAGGTAGTCGGCGACCGGCTCGGTGGTGGCCGCGAGGGTGCCTGGGTGCTTAGCCTTGAACTGCGCGATCGCAGTCAGCCAGGGCGTCAGCGCGTGGTCGAAAGCGCTCAGCCTTGCCTGGAAATAGGCCTTGTGCGCTGGCTGCAGGGCGGACAGGTCGGCCGCCATGACCTTGGCTGCAGCTGGCATCGTCTTCGGGTCGTACCACAGGTGCGGGTTTGGCGTGCTGTCGGGCAGCCCGAGCACCTGCTGTACGACGATGACCTTGCGGTTCGGGTTCGGCGACGCTGACTCGATCTTGGTCATGAAGCCGTCGTAGCCGACCCCGTTCTGCACGATCAGCTGGGCCGAGCTGACCTCCTGGGCCACCTGCGGGCTGGCCTCGAAGGTGTGCGGATCGGTGTTCGGGTTGTCCAGGATTGCCGACACATGTACGTACTGGCCGCCGATCTGGCTCAGCACGTTGGCGTATTCGTTCTCGGCACCGATGGCGTTGATCACTGTGGTGCTGTTCGCGGAATCAGCGGAGCTCGTGCTGCACGCCGCGGCTCCGAGCGCGATTGCCATGGCGCCGGCCAGGGCCGCCGTGCGCCGCAGCGAAGCGAGTCGGCTAGGCCGCCGACGCAGGGTTGTGAAGTCCATGACCGAAACATAGTCTGAGACTGAGTCTCAATGCAACTTGATTCGGAAAACTGCGTCCGAGGGGTTTCGCAGGGCGTGCGCGCCGGGCGGAGCGTCTCGGTGCGCGCGCGGGGCGGAACATTTCGGGGGGTGCGCGCGGGGGCGGAACCTTTCGGGGTGCGCGCGGGGCGGAACCTTTCGGGGTGGCCGCGCGGGGCGGATCCTCTCGGCGTGCGCGCGCGGGGCGCGTCCACCGGAGCGGAGGCGCCCGGCGGATTGCATAAACAGATTGGCATATGTTTATATGAGAGTTGTGTCAGCGCAGACGAAGGCCTTCGAGCCAGCGGGGGAGCTGCTGAGGGTGCTTGCCGCCCCGGCCCGGCTGGCCATCGTGGTCGAGCTGGCTGAGCGGCCGCGGTTCGTACACGAGCTGGTGGAGCGGCTCGGGATGAGCCAGCCCCTGGTCTCGCAGCACCTGCGGGTGCTGCGCGCGGCCCGCCTAGTTGGCGTCGAGCGCAAGGGCCGGGAGGCGTTCTACTCCCTGGCCGACCAGCACGTGGCGCACATCGTCGCTGACGCGGTCAACCACAGTAAGGAGGAGCCGTGACCACCGATCATTCAGAGCACCCGGCCCATGAGCACCGCCACGGCCCGGACTGCGGACACGCTTGCGTTCAGCGTGAGGGGCATGTCGACTACGTCCACGAAGGTCATGCGCACGCCCCGCATGACGACCATTACGACGAGCATCCGCTTCCGCATCTGGCCCACGCGGGCCACGCCCACATTCACGGCCCCGGATGCGGGCACGAGCCGATAAGCCACGACAACCATGTCGACTACGCGCACGAGGGGCATCGCCACGCCCCCGACGGCGACCACTACGACGAGCACTAGCCACACGGGGAACGGGAAGATCGGCTGCCGAGCCCAGCCTTGCAGCCAGCCAGAGGAGCGTCATGTCAAGCCCGGAGATCGCCGAAGACATGCACAGCGTGGCTGAACGCCGCCTGCGCCTGATCGACCAGCGGTACACCACAGGACGGCGCGCCATCGTTGACCTGCTCGTGAGCTCAGGCCATCCGGTAAGTATCGGCGACATCGCCGAGCGCCTGCCGGGCCTGCCTCGCAGTTCCGCCTACCGGCACCTGACCGACTTGCACGCGGCCGGGCTCGTCCGGCGTGTCACGGCTAACGACGAATTCACCCGGTACGAGCTGGCCGAAGACCTCACCGAGCACCACCATCATCTGCTCTGCGTACACTGCGGAAAGGTCATCGACGTCACGCTCCCGGCAAGCCTGGAGCAGCAAGTAGCCGGTGCAATTGTCCAGCTCACCGAGGCCGAGGGCTTCCAGGCTCACAGCCACCGGCTGGACGTGCTTGGCCTGTGCGACTCGTGCCGCTAACCGCCCGACGACCCTGTCACTAACGGGGATTCCACGAAGGCGGCTTAGGCAGGCACGCACCGAGCGGTTCGCGTCAATCGGTGACACTTTGCCGGGGCAGTGGCCGCGGACCGCCGGGTGGATGGCAACTGCACCGCCTGGGCGCCTGCTGGATGAGCCCGGCGATGACCAGCGAGAGGATCGTCTCGAAGATGTCGTCGTCGTCGACCTCGGGCAGCTCGGCCCGAACCTGCCAGATGTTGGGATGCTGCTCCCGGCCGACGGTCAGATATGCGCGCGTCCAGGCGTCGCGATCGTTCTGCTGAAGTCGCTCATCCAGGGCGAGGAATGCAGCCTCGGAGCCGGCCCAGTACAAGGCGAAATCGGCGATGGCCCGGTACATCAGTGCCGCCTGTGCACCCTGGAATCCAGCCTCGAGTACCGCGCCGAGTATCGCGTCAACGCCCCGGATCTCGGCCGGGCCCTGCGTGGTCCGATAAGCAGAGATCGAAGCCGCTGCCGGGTGGGCCAGGTACGTGCGACGGGTCCTGCGGGCTATGTCGGTCAGCGTGTCTACCCAGCATCCCTGTGGTTCAAGGCCGGTCAATGCTTCCTCGTTGAGCTGGTCGGCGATGGCCAGGATCAGGTCGTCCTTGCTGGCGAAGTGACGGTACACGGCTGTCTGGTCCGCGCCCAGCGCACGGCCGAGCTTCGGCAGGCTGAAGCCGTCGATGCCCTCTGCATCGAGCAGCCGGAGGCTCTCGTTGATGATCATTTCGCGAGTCAGGCTGCCGCGCCGCAAGCCTCTGCGCGGCTGCCGCGGCAGCCGCGTCTCCCGCTGACCAGCGGCCGGCTCAGCTGTCATCCCGATTCCCCTCTCGCTGACGAACGGCCTGCGGGGACGGTATCAGGCCGCCCGCCACTGTTTTAGTCCAAGCCATTGACAAGTGCTTTGTCAAGTGCTTGAGTACCCGGCAAGTCACTCCGGAAGGGACGTTGGTGAGCGCCGATCGTAATGACCTGATCTTCGCCAATGGCGCGGTCTTCGACGGCCAGCGGTTCCTCCCGGCTGGCACGGCCGTCCGCGTCCGCGCCGGGCGGATCACGGCCGTAGGCCCGATCGCCGTACCGGGGCCGGGCACCGTCGTCGACCTTGCCGGCGGAACGCTTCTGCCAGGCTTCATCGACGCGCACGCGCATCCGGTCTTCGCCGGGGAGCAGCTGCGGCACTGCGAACTCACTGAGGCAACATCGCTGTCCGGCTACCTCGACGTCATTGCCGGCTACATCCGCGAGCATCCGGGCACCGGCTGGGTTACCGGCGGCGGCTGGTCGATGGAGGCCTTTCCGGGCGGCGTTCCGACGGCCGCGGTCCTTGATGGCCTCGTTCCCGATCGCCCGGTGTTCCTGCCCAACCGCGACGGTCATGGTGCCTGGGTTAACAGCAACGCACTGTCGCTGGCCGGGATCGACGCGCGGACGCCAGACCCGGCCGACGGCCGGATCGAGCGCGACGCCAGTGGAAATCCCGTCGGAATGCTGCAAGAGGGCGCAGCCGGCCTAGTGTCCCGGCTGATCCCGGCGGCGACCGAGGACGACTGGGATCAAGCCTTGCTCGCCGGGCAGGCGCGGCTGCTGTCGGCCGGCATCACGGGCTGGCAGGACGCAATCGTCGGCAACCCGCACGGCTCAGGAGACATCCTGCCTGCCTACCTGCGCGCAGCGCGGGCGGGCAAGCTCCTTGCCAGCGTGGTCGGGGCGCTCTGGTGGAACCGGGACCGTGGCCTGGAGCAGCTTCCGGAGCTGCTCGAGCGGCGCGCGATGGCACCGGCGGGGCGGTTCCGGCCCACCAGCGTGAAGATGATGCTCGACGGCGTAGCGGAGAACCACACCGCGGCGATGCTCGAGCCCTACCTCGACGACAGCGGGTGCGCGAGTGATCGCAGCGGCCTCGACTTCATCGATCCAAAAGAATTGCCGCGCTTCGTGACGGCGCTGGACAGCGAAGGCTTTCAGGTGCACTTCCACGCGCTCGGTGACCGGGCCGTGCGCCTCGCCCTTGATGCGGTCGAGGCGGCCCGGCGCGAAAACGGCGACACTGGGAACCGCCATCACCTGGCACACCTGCAGGTCGTGCACCCAGACGACATCCCTCGGTTCGCGCACCTGAATGCCACCGCCAACATTCAGCCGCTCTGGGCGGCCCATGAGCCGCAGATGGACCAGCTCACCATTCCGTTCCTCGGCGATCGCCGGGCCAGCTGGCAGTACCCGTTCCGGTCACTGCAGGCGGCGGGCGCCGCGATGTGCGCGGGTAGCGACTGGCCGGTCAGCAGCCCCAACCCGCTGTGGGGCGCGCACGTCGCTGTCAACCGGAGCGCGCCAGCGGAACTCGGCCCGGCAGGCAGCGAGCCGTTCCTGCCCGACGAGCGACTAGACCTGGCCTCAATCCTGGCTGCGTATACCTCGGGCAGCGCGCGCGTCAACGGGCTCGAAATGACTGCCGGTGCGGTCCGCGCGGGGCTGGACGCCGACTTCGCAGTGGTCGACGCCGACCTCAGCCGGATCGGCGGTTACGAGATCGGAGCGGCCGCCGTCGTCCAGACCTGGATCCGCGGAAAGCAGGTCTATCAGGCGGGACAGCAAGGACAGCAGGTATAGGAAAACGTGCAGGAGGAACAGTGAGCCTGAGACTCCGGATATCGGCTGCGGCATCCGTGCTGGCAGCGTGCGCGCTACTGACGTCGGCGTGCGGCCGGTCGATCGGAACGGGCGCGACCTCGGGTGACATCTCGCCGACCAAGGGCCTGGTCACGACTACCCCGGCCGGCAGCAAGCCGGTGCCCTCGGTGACCTGGGCGGTGTACCGGGATGTCAACTCACTGGACCCCATCTTCGCCTTCGACTACCCGGAGAACACCGCCATCTCGCTGATGTGCGAGTCGCTGCTGCGCCAGGCGCCGGACGGATCGATACAGCCGGGTCTGGCCACTGTCGCGAACCCGGCGCCAACAAAAATCGTCTTCACGATTCAGCCGAAGGCTACATTCTGGAACGGCAGCCCGGTCACCGCCGCCGACGTCGTGTACAGCCTGGACCGCCAGATGAACCCAGCGTTCGGCGGCTTCTACGGCCAGGTCTTCACCCGCGTACGGTCGATTCAGGCGGTCGGCGCCCGCCAGGTCACCATCACGCTGAAGCAGCCCGACTACTGGCTTGAGGGCGAGCTCGCGTCGATGCCCGGCATCGTCACCAGCAAGAGCTACGCGCAGAACCAGGGCAAGAACTACGGCACCCCGGCCGGCGGCATCATGTGCACCGGGCCCTACGAGTTCAAGTCCTGGACCGCGGGCGCGGGCGTGACCGCGGTTGCCAGCCCGCATTACTGGAACGCGGCGGTCAAGCCGAAGGTCGGCCAGATCGTGATCAAGGGCGTGCCGGACGCGGCGTCGTTTACCTCGGGAATGCTGACCGGAGCCATCCAGGGCTCCTACTACTTCGGCCTCGCAACGCTGAACCAACTGGAGCACAGCAGCAAGGTGAAGGTGTACCAGGGGCCGGGCCAGTCAACCGATGCGTTCATCGTATCGGCCACCGCCGGGCCACTGGCCAACGTTAAGGTCCGGCAGGCACTGTCGCTCGCCCTGGGCCGGCAGGCGATAGTCAGCAATGTCTACCAGGGCGCGGCCTTGATGCCGCGCTGGCTGGCCAATCCCGGCACCTTCGGCTACGGCACGCCGGTCTTCACCGCGGCCTATGACAAGTCGCCCATGCTGACCCAGGATCTGGCCAAGGCGCGCGCGCTGGCCAAGGCCGCCGGCGTTGCCGGGCAGACGATCACGATCGGTACATCCAGCCAGCTCGCCAGCATCTCCGCCGAAACCGGTGCCTACCAGCAGGCCGCTCAGGCCATCGGGCTGAAGGTTGTGCTCAAGTCGGTCTCGGCACAGAACTACATCAACTTCTTCACTGACCCGAAGGCGCGCAAGGGCGTCGATGGGTTCCTGACCGTGAACTACGGCGACTACGCCGACCCCGCCGCGCTGCTGTCGACCATCGTGCTGCCGGGCGCCTCCCAGAACTACGACAGGTTCAACAATCCGCAGCTCACCTCGCTGCTGGAACAGGCCCGCAGTACCGCCAGCCCGGACCAGCGAGCCGCGCTGGTGGCCAAGGCCGAGGAGCTGGCAGCGAAGCTGCTGCCGTGGATCCCGAACGTGCAGCCGACGAACGTGCTGATGCTCGCGAGCAACCTCACCGGGGCAACCGCCTCCTTCTCCTACATGTTCGCGCCCTGGGCCGACGACCTCGGCGGGAAGGGCTAGCCGGTGGCCGGGCGGCGCTGGCGGTTTCTTGTCCGCAGGCTGGCCATGCTGCTGGCCAGCCTGCTGGTCGCGAGCTTCGTCATCTTCGGCGCGCTGTACCTGGCACCGGGCAATCCGATCACGGCGCTGTCAGGGGGCCGCGCCCTGCCCCCGGCCAGCCTGCACGTGCTTGAGCTGCGCTATCACCTGAACCAGCCGTTCCTTGCGCAGTACTGGTACTGGCTGTACAACGCACTGCACGGCAACCTCGGCATCTCCATCACGCTGCAGGAGAACGTCTCGTCGGTGATCGGCGCGCGGATCTGGACGACGGCCGGCCTGGTGCTCTATGCGACCCTGATGATCCTGGTGCTGGGAATCGGCAGCGGGATCATCGCGGCGCTGCGGCCGGGGCTGGCCGATACCAGCGTGCTGGTTGCTACCTCTGTTTCCGCCGCGGTGCCGTCGTTCGTGGCCGCGATCGTGCTGATACTGGTGTTCTCGGTGAAGCTCAGCTGGTTTCCCGCGCTCGGCAACGGGACCGGCTTCGGCTCGAGCGTCCTGCACTTCACCCTACCGGCCATCGCGCTCGCGATCTCCTCGCTGGCCATCGTCGCGAGGGTGACCAGGGCCGCGGTACGCGATGAGGCCGCGCGCGAGCACGTGCAGACAGCCATCAGCCGCGGCATCCCTGGCCCGCAGCTGATGCGCAGGCACATCCTGCGGAACGCCGCGATCCCGATCACGACGGTCTCCGGCATCACGATTGCGTCCCTGATCGCGGTGGCCGCGGTGGTCGAGACGGCGTTCAGCCTGAACGGCCTGGGTGCCTACCTCGTGCAGGCGGCAGCGTCAAAGGACCTGGCCGTGGTGCAAGGCATCTCGCTGGTACTTGTCGCCGCGTTCGTGCTGATCAATGCGGTGGTCGACGTGCTGTACGCGGCGGTAGACCCGCGAGTGGCGCTCGGCAGCCGGGCCCAGTGAGCGCGGTCGCAGGAGTGGATCAGACCAGGAAGGGCCGATGAGGAGGCAACGGTGAGCACTGCCGTCAGCGCAGCCCAACGGCCGCCCCGGTCGGCCCGGCTGGAAGGGCGGGCCGGCGCCATCGGCCTGCTGCGCAGCACGGGAGCCGCCGGGATGGCATCGGCTGCGGTCATCGCGGTGGCGGTCTCGCTCGCGCTGTTCGGCCCGCTGCTAGCACCGGACAATCCGGACCTGCCCAACTTGAGTTTCGCCTGGGTAGGCCCGGTCGGCGGGCACTTGCTCGGTTTCGATTTCGAGGGGCGGGATGTGCTGTCGCGGCTGCTAGCGGGCGCGCAGTCATCGATGATCGGCCCGCTGGCCGTAGTCGTCGTCGCCATGGTGCTCGGCGCAGCGATCGCAGTCATGGCCGCCTGGCGGCAGGGCGTGACTGACACGGTGGCCTCGGCCAGCCTCGACATCCTGTTCGCGTTCCCCGGCATCTTGCTGGCCGTGCTCGCCGCGGCCGTATTCGGCGCAGGCCTGACTGCCGCGTCCAGCGCGCTCGCGATCGCCTACATGCCATATGTAGCGCGGGTGCTCCGCGGAGCCGCATTGAGGGAACGTGGTCAGCCCTACGTCGCCGCCCTGGAAGTGCAGGGCGCGTCGGCGGTATCGATCTGCCTGCGGCACATCCTGCCCAACATGCAGCCGCTGATCGTCGCCCAAGCCACGATCATGTTCGGCTGGGCGATGGTGGACCTCGCGGCGATCTCGTTCCTCGGGCTTGGCGTGCAGCCGCCCGCTCCTAACTGGGGTGTCATGATCTCGGAGAACCAACCTGGCATCCTGCAGGGATATCCGCTGCCCGCGCTCGCCGCCGGCATCGCCATCGTGGCCGTCGTTATCGCCTTCAATGTGCTCGGCGAGCGGTTGTTCGAGCAGGCCCAGGCGGTTCGGCGATGACGAGTGCGGTGCCGGAGCCCCTACTGGACGTCGACGGACTGACCGTCCTGCTGCCGGTTGAGGGCGCGCAGCGCGCGGTGCTGCGGGACGTGTCCCTGCAGGTCCGGCCGGGCGAGGCGGTCGGCTTGGTCGGCGAGTCCGGCTCGGGCAAGTCGATGACGGCGCGGGCAATCGACCGGTTGCTCCCGGCAGGCGCGCAGGTGCAGGGCCAGATCCGGTTCCAGGGCCAGGACGTCGGCGCGCTGGCCGGAGGGCAGCTTCGCGCGTTCCGCAACAAGGTTGCGATGATTTTTCAGGATCCGCGTGCGCACGTGAACCCGGTGCGCCGGATCGGCGATTTCATGACGGAGGCGCTGCGTACCAACCAGGGCGTTCCGGCGCAGGACGCGCGCCAGCGGGCCGTGGCCATGCTCAGCCAGGTCGGAATCGAGGACGGCCAGCGGCGGCTGCGGCAGTACCCGCACGAGCTGTCCGGCGGCCTCCTGCAACGGGTGATGATCGCCGCCGCGCTGCTCACCGAGCCCGCCTTGCTGCTGGCCGACGAGCCGACCACGGCGCTGGACGTCACTACGCAGGCAGAGGTAATGGCGATCCTGGATGAGTTGCGCAGCGAGTACGGCCTGGCGATGCTCTTCATCACGCACGACCTGGAGCTGGCCGCGGCGATCTGCGACCGGACCGCCGTGATGTACGCCGGACAGATTGTCGAAGTGCGCAAGTCCGAGCTGCTGCACGGCGATCCGTTGCATCCCTACACCGCCGCGCTCGCGGCGGCCCGGCCGGACATTGCACAGAAGGCGTCGCGGCTGCGGGCGATCCCTGGCCGGCCGCTATCGGCGTTCGAGGCGCCGGAGGGGCGGTGCGCGTTCGCGCCGCGCTGCGGTTATGTCGTGGCTGACTGCCGGGCCAGCGCGCCAGAACTGAGCCAGCTTGACGGCGGCCTGTCGCGCTGCATCCGGGTCGATGAGCTTCGCGGCCGGCTGGAGGTGACGCATGCCTGATCAGGATGGCGCACCAGGGACTGCGGCCACAGCAGCGGGCGCGGCCGGCGCTGCGGTGCTGGAGGTCAGCAGGCTCCGCAAGGAATTCGGCAGCCTGACCGCGGTGGCCGACGTGTCATTCCGGATCCCGGTCGGCAAGTCGCTCGCCATCGTCGGTGAGTCGGGTTCCGGCAAGACCACGATCGCCCGGATCATCGTCGGCCTGGAACGATCCACGAGCGGCACTATCACCGCATGCGGCAATGACCGATCGCGGCCGGCCCGGTCGGCGCGAGACCGGCGCCGTCGGGGCAGCGAGGTGCAGATCGTCTTTCAGGATCCTTACACCAGCCTGGATCCGCGGCAAACTGCGCTGGGCGCGATCGACGAAGTGCTCCGCCTGCATCACGGCTGGTCGGCCGAGCGCCGCCGGTCCCGCATTGACGAGCTGGTCGAGCTCGTCGGGCTGGACGCCCGGCAGGCCAGGGCGCTGCCGCGGGCCCTGTCGGGCGGTCAGCGGCAGCGGGTGGCGATCGCGCGAGCGCTGGCCGCGCAGCCGAGAATCCTCATCCTGGACGAGTCCGTGGCGGCCCTCGATGTCTCGATTCAGGCCCAGGTGCTGAACCTGCTCGCCGACATCCGCGACGAGACATCGGTCTCCTACATCCTGATCAGCCACGACCTCGCGGTCGTGCGTCAGCTCACCGATGAGGCAATCGTGATGTATCGCGGCGAGCTGGTAGAGCGGGGACCGACCGCGCAGATCCTCGATGACCCGAACCACGCCTATACCAAGCGGCTGCGCGCCAGCGTGCCGCGACCCGGATGGAAACCAAGCCGCCGCCAGTCGGTGCTGGCCGCGCGGAAGGAAGAGGCGAGTGACTGAGAGTTTCGTGACCGATCTTTGTTACCTGTCCGCGACCGAGGCTTTGCGCCTATTCCGCTCGCGGCAGCTGTCCCCGGTGGAACTGGCCGAGGCCGTGATCGCCAGGGCAGAGGCCGTGGAGCCCACGATCAATGCCTTCGCGGACACGTTCTACGAACAGGCACTCGGCCAGGCGCGCGACGCTGAAGCCCGGTACGCGCGCAGCGGCAGTCAGCCCAGACCACTTGATGGCCTGCTTGTCGCGGTGAAAGAAGAAGCGCCGATTGCGGGCCAGCGCAACAGCCTGGGCTCGCTTCCATTGCGCGACGTCGTGGCCGACCAGACGGCGGTCTTCGTGCAGCGCATCATTGACGCCGGCGGCATCGTGCATGCGCGCACGACGACGCCAGAGTTCTCCTGCGCCCCGGTCACCTGGACGAAGCTGTGGGGCGTGACGCGCAATCCGTGGCACACCGCGTACTCGCCCGGCGGCTCGAGCGGCGGGTCGGCGGCCGCTCTCGCCGCGGGTAGCACCACGCTGGCGACCGGCTCGGATATCGGCGGGTCGATCCGCATCCCGGCGTCCTGCTGTGGCGTCGTCGGCTTCAAGCCGCCTTACGGCCGGGTGCCGGAGATGGAAATCTTCAACCTCGATCACTACTGCCACGAGGGACCGCTGGCCCGTACGGTGGCCGACTGCGCGCTGCTCGAAAACGTGATCGCCGGGCCCGACCCGAGCGACGTCGCGTCGCTGCGCCCCAAGCTGGAGATCCCCGCAAACCTAGATCCCGTCCAGGGCCTGCGGCTTGCATTCTGCCCTGACCTGGGCGGCTATCAGGTTGACGACGACGTCGCCGCCAACGCCCGTGAGGCGGCGGGCCGGCTTGCTGAGGCGGGCGCGATCGTTGAGGAGGTAACCCTGCCGTGGCGACTGGAGCAGATCCGGCAGGCAGCTCGCATCCACTTCGGTATGATCTTCGGCCCGTCGATCCGGGAGATTTACGAGCAGCACGCAGCTGAGCTCACCTCCTATGCCCGGCGGTTCGTGGCTGAGGCGGCGGAGATATCGAAAGACGACTTCGTTACCGGCCTTGAGCTTGAGGGCCGTATCTACGCGCCGCTGGGGGCGCTGCTGGCTGACTTCGACGTGCTCATCTGCCCGACGTTCGCGCTGCCGGCCCTGCCGGCCGAGTACGACGTCGGCGATCCGCTCGCGATCAACGGCAGGCCGTGCGCGGACTGGATGGACGCGCTGATGACGCTGCCGTTCAACATCGCCAGCCGCTGCCCGGTGGTGTCCGTGCCGTCCGGGCGGTCACGCGACGGAGTGCCGACCGGCTTGTCGATCGTGGGCAAGACCTACGACGATGTAACGGCGTTCAGGATCGCTGCCGCACACGAGGAGAGATACGGGTTGTTCGAAGGGGCCGCATCCGTGCTGTGACCGGGAATCTTGGTGCGGCGCAGGTCGCGCCGTTCGCGGCGGGTATGGCCGCGTCCCCGGCGTGTCACCAGGTGTCTGAAACGTGAGCGCGCTAGCGTTTCAGCATGACCGGACGAAGGGTGAAGCGGGGGTACAAGTACCGCTTCTACCCGACTCCGGAGCAAGCTGAGCTGCTGAACCGGACGTTCGGGTCAGTCCGGTATGTATGGAACCGGGCGCTAGCCGAGCGATCGCGAGCGTGGACTCAGGAACAGCGGCGGGTCACGTTCGCCGACACGTGCCGTATGCTCACCGGGTGGAAGGCCGACCCGGAGACGGCGTGGCTGTACGAGGTGTCGAACGTGGCTCTCCAGCAGGGCCTGCAGCATCTCCAGCAGGCGTACGCGGCCTTCTGGGGGAAGCGCGCGAAGTACCCGCGGTTCAAGTCGAAGCGCAGGTCGAAGGCGTCTGCGACGTTCACGACGTCGGGGTTCCGGTATCGGGACGGCCGCATCACTCTGGCGAAGATGAGCGGGCCGCTCGCTATCGTGTGGTCGCGTCCGCTGCCGGAGGGTTCGGAGCCGTCCACGGTCACGGTGAGCCGGGACGCTGCCGGGCGGTGGCATATCTCGATCCTGGTGGAATGCGCGGTCGAGATGCTGCCTCAGGCGGAGGCGGCTGTGGGAATCGATGCAGGGATCACGTCGCTGGTGACGCTATCGACGGGGGAGAAGGTCACCAACCCGCGGCACGAGCGGAAGGACCGGGTGCGGCTGGCGCTCGCCCAGCGGAGCCTTGCCCGCAAGCAGAAGGGCTCCGCGAACCGCGCCAAGGCACGACTCAAGGTCGCCCGCGTTCACGCGCGGATCGCCGGCAGGCGCCGCGACGTGCTGCACAAGCTGTCCACAACGATCATTCGCGAGAACCAAACGGTGATCATCGAGGACCTGTCCGTCCGCAACATGGTCCGCAACCACAGTCTTGCGCGCGCCATCTCGGATGCGTCTTGGTCGGAGTTGCGGCGCATGCTCGAGTACAAGGCGGACTGGTACGGCCGGACCGTCATCGCGATCGACCGGTTCTACCCGAGCAGCAAAACCTGTTCGGCATGCGGCCATCTGGCTGCGAACATGCCGCTGAACATCCGGGAATGGGCGTGCCCGGCTTGCGGAGCGGTTCACGACAGGGACGTGAACGCGGCGAAAGTAATACTGGCCGAGGGGCTCTCGGTCGCAGCCTGCGGAGATGGTGTGAGACCGCCCCGCACCTAATGCGGGGAGGCGACCGTCAGTGAAACAGGAACCCCGGCCTGCGAGGGCTGAGAATCCCCGTCCTTCAGGGCGGAGAGAAGTCAAGGACCTGTGCATGCGCACTGCTATCGAACTGGCGGCAATGCTGCGCAGCCGGGAGGTGTCGGCCCGCGAGGTGGTGACCGCGCACATCGCCCGGATCGAGGCGTTCGGACCGGCCATTAACGCCATCGTCACGACGACCTTCGAGTCGGCGCTGGCGAAGGCCGCGGCCGCCGATAACTCGATGGCCCGCGGCGAGCCGGTCGGGCTGCTGCACGGCCTGCCGGTTGCGCACAAGGATCTCGCCGACACCAAGGGCGTGCGGACCACCTACGGGTCGCCGCTGTTCGCCGCGCACGTGCCCGACCATGATGACCTGGTCGTCGAGCGGATGGCGCGGGCTGGCGCTATTAGCCTCGGCAAGACCAACACGCCCGAATTCGGCGCCGGTTCGCACACTGTCAACAAGGTCTTCGGGGCTACCCGCAACCCGTACGACCTCAGCCGGAGCGCCGGTGGCAGCAGCGGCGGAGCCGCGGCCTCGCTGGCCACCCGGCAGGTCTGCCTGGCCGACGGGAGCGACCTGGGCGGGTCGCTGCGGAACCCGGCCAGCTTCTGCAACGTCGTGGGGCTGCGGCCCAGTCCTGGCCGGGTGCCTAGCTGGCCGCTCGGCGACGTCACCGATCAGCTTGGCGTGTCCGGGCCGATGGCGCGCACCGTGGCGGATACGGCCTTGCTGCTGACGGTGCTGGCCGGCCCCGACCCGCGGGTTCCGCTAGCCCTGGACCAGCCCGCCCCTGCGATTCACGATCCGGCCGACGTCCCGGCGCTGATCACCAGGGATCTGAGCGGCATCCGGATCGCGTGGAGCCCCGATCTGGGCTTGCCCGTCGAGCCGGACGTTCTCGACACGCTCACGCCAGCCCGGCTAGTGCTGGCGAACCTTGGCGGGACGGTCACCGACGCGGCGCCCGACCTATCCGGTGCGGACGAGGCGTTCCGGACGTTCCGGTCGTTCAGATACGTCACCGCGTTCGGAGGCCTGCTACGCGAGCACCCAGGCGAGCTAGGTGCCAACGTGACCTGGAACACCGAGCGGGGCCTGGAACTCACCGTGGCCGACCTGAGCCGGGCAACGACGCTGCGGGCCGGGCTGGCCGAGCGGATCAGCGTGTTCTTCGCCGACTTCGACGTGCTGGCCTGCCCGGTCAGCCAGGTGGCGCCGTTCGACGTCACGTTGGACTGGGTCCGTGAGATCAGCGGCAGGCCGCAGCACAGTTACCTGGACTGGATGGCCTCGGCCTATCTCATCTCCGCTACCGGGCTCCCGGCTGTGAGCGTGCCTGCGGGCTTTACTCCCGGCGGGCTGCCCGTGGGCTTGCAACTCGTGGGCAGGCGTCGCGGCGACTGGGACCTGCTCGCGGTGGCGCGCGCATACGAGGCGGCCACGGGTCACGCCGCCGTTACCCCTGGGTCGGCGCCACCTCTTCACGGCTAGCGGTAGTCGGCTCGGCCGACTGAGCCGGGCTGACCGGGCGGGTTGCCTGACTCGGGTGGGCAGGCGCGGAGTGGTGCGGCTGACGGACCACGACGCGCCGCCAGGAGACCTCGAACAGCGCGCCGCCCAGCTCGGAATCGTCGAGCCGCCATTGCCCGCCGGTCGACGTCGCGATCGAGTCAGCGATGGCCAACCCGAGCCCGGCGCTCCCGCCCTGCTCGGTGGATCGATGGAACCGGTCGAAAAGCCGTGATCTCGCCTCGGCGGCGATACCCGGGCCGCTATCCTCCACGGTCAAGCTAACCCTGTTACCACGCTGGGCGACGCTGACCCGGACCTTGCCGTCCGTCCCGGCATACCGGCAGGCGTTATCGACCAGCACGCCGGCGAGGCGGTCGATCCACTCTGGCGGCGCGCTGATCCAGGCGGGCGACGAGCCGTCGGTCACCACCTCGATCTCGAATTGGCGGGCAGCGGCAAGCGCGCGGAATCTGTCGGCGCAGCCAGCCGCGATCGTGGCCAGATCGAGCGGCTCGTAGCCGGGCTGCGGCGGGGCCGAGTCGAACCGGGCCAGCCAGAGCAGGTCCTGGATTATCTTCTGCAGCCGGTCGCTCTCGCTCTCGATCCGGGTCAGCACCGCGCGGTACTCAGCGGCCTTCCTGGGCGCGCTCAGCGCGATGCTGGTCTCGGCGCTGATCACGCTGAGCGGCGTGCGCAGCTCGTGCGAGGCGTCGGCGGTGAACTCAAGCTGGCGCCTGCGCGACTGCTCGACCGGCGCCAGTGCCTGCACGCCCACTGTCAGTGCTCCGGCGAACATCGCCAGCAGCAGGACTGGCGCCACCAGTGCCTCGCCGTCGCGCAGCACGGCGGTCAGGTGATTCTCGCTCGCCAGGCTCTGGCCGGCCACCAGGGTATGCCCCTTCGCGCGGACGGCGTATAGCCGAAACGGGCCACCGGCCATGTGCACCGTGGCGGCGCGTCCGGGCACAGGGCGGAACGTGGCGGGCAGGGCCGGCGCGCCGGTTCCGGCCGCCGTAGTCGGGCCTGCTGCGGTTACGCGCCACAGATAGACCGGGGTCGTGTTGATGTCGTCATCGTCGGAGGCCAGGTTGAGCCGCCCGGCTTCGCGAACGTCAGACAGCCGATCAAACAACCGGGCGTCGACCGACGCCACCAGTCTGGCTGAGACGACCTGGTCAAGCACCGTCACGCAGGCCGCGTAGACGATTCCCACCAGCACGCTGGCGGCCAGCGCGACCCGAACGGCGTGCGCTATCTCCGGCCGGATCCGGGGGAGGCGCATGACGCCTACCGCCCGACTAGCCGGTAGCCGACGCCGCGTACCGTTTCGATCCGCACCATGCCGCCCGCCAGCTTGGACCTCAACCGGGCCAAGTGCACGTCGATGGTGTTCGAGCCCATCGTGTCGGTCTCGTCCTCCCAGACGTGCACGGCGATCGACCGGCGCGGGACTACCGCCGGTGACCTGCGCACCAGCACCTCGAGGATGCCGAACTCGGTGGCGGTCAGCACCGGCTCATCGCTGCCGACCCGCACCTGCCTGGTCGCCGGGTCGAAGTGCAGGTCACCGACCACAAGCTCCGGCTGCTGCACGGCCGACGGGCGGCGTTGCAAGGCCCGCAACCGGGCGAGCAGCTCGCCGAAGTCAAACGGCTTGACGAGGTAATCATCGGCGCCCTCGTCCAGCCCGGTGACGCGGTCGGCGTGTGCATCCAGGGCCGTTAGCATCAGCACCGCCGTCGGTACGCGGTGCCGCCTCATCCAGCGCAGCACGTCCAGGCCCGTGGTGCCCGGCATCCGCCAGTCCAGCACGGCCAGCTCGTACTCGTAGCTGCGCAGGTACCGGACTGCCTGATCACCGTCGGCGACGGCATCGACCACGTAATCGTTCTCCCGCAGCCCGCGAGATAGCACGTTGCGCAGTCCGGTGTCGTCCTCGGCGACAAGCACTCGCACCGCGGCCGCCTACCTGCGCAGGCGGCGCCACAGCGATCGCGGCACCAGCCTGAGCGCGGCCGCCAGCACGCTCAGGGCTGGCGGTACCCAGATAACCTCGGCGTGCCCGGCCAGGCCGGCCGTCACCGCCTGCCCGACCCTGGCTGGCGTAGTCGCCAGCGGGGCAGGCGTCATGCCCGCGGTCATCCGGCCGGTAACGAAGCCTGGACGGACAAGCAGTACTCGCACGCCGGTTCCGTGCAAGGAATCAGCCAGCCCGCGGCCGAACGCGTCCAGGCCGGCCTTGGCCGCGCCGTAGACGAAGTTAGCCTTCCGCGGCCGGATCGCGGCAATGGACGACAGGATGACGATCGTGCCCTGACCGAGGGTGCGCATGCGGGCCGCCGCGGCGAGGATGCTCGTGACGTGGCCGGTGAAATTGGTCTCCACGAGCTGGCCGGCCAGGCGCGGGTTGATGTCCAGCTTGTCCTGGTCAATGAGCACGCCGGCGGCCGAGATCACCAGGTCGACTGGCCCGCCGTCGAACGCAGCGTCGACAACCGCCTGGTGCGCATCCAGTTCGGTCGCGTCGTAGCTCAGGATTGTGGCGCGGCAGGGCAGCGCCTTGGCCGCGGCCGCGAGCCGCGCCTCGTCGCGCCCGGCCAGCAGAATCTCAGCGTCTGCGGGCAGGTTGAGTGCGGCCAGGATCGCCAGGCCTATCTCGCTGGTACCGCCGAGCATCAACACCCGCGATGGCGAGGCGGAAGGCGCTGCTGCCGGTCCGGAGGATGAGGCGGACCGGTCGCGAGGCCGGGTTCTCAGCATGGGCAGAGCTTACGTGCCGGCCGCGGCTGCCGCGGCGCCGGCTGGTAAGGCGCCGGCTGGTAAGGCGCCGGCTGGTAAGGCGCTGGCTGGTAACTGCCCCTCCGCGCCGAGGCGGCGGAAGGCCTCACGTCAGAGCCCGATTGCAAACAGTGCGAGCCAGGTCAGTTCGCAGCAGATCATCATCGGGTCCCGGATGATCAGGTCCTCGACCGGGCGGCCTTCGGCCAGTCCGGTCAGACCGTCGAAGCGCATTAGGGCCAGCGCCAGCGGGGCCACGCTCGCGATGTGCCAGCCGCGCATCCAGGTGTCCTGGGCCGACAATGCCCAGGCCAGGTACGCGATCAGCATCAGCACCGAGATTGTCCGCTGGGCGGCCCGCAGCACCGGCAGCCGGTACCAGCGCATCACCGGGCGATGCGCGGCCGCATCGGAGCCGAGTACCGAGAGCTCGGTGTACCGCTTCCCGACGGCTACCATCAGCGCGCCGAGGCTGCAGACGGTCAGGAACCATGCCGACGGCGGTATGTGGGTCGCCACTGCTCCGCCCAGGGCCCGCAGTACGAATCCGAAGGCGACGAAGCAGAGCTCCAGCCACGGCACGTGCTTCAGGCCGAAGCTGTACAGGAACGACAGCGCCACGTACGTGCCGATGACCGCGGCCAGCAGCGGCTCGCCGATCGCCAGGCTGGCGCCCCCGGCTGCGGCGAGGCAGGCGACGGCCAGCGCCAGCGCCAGCGAACGGGGAGCCGGCCCGACGCCACCGGCCGCAGCCGCTTGGTCGGGTGGCTGCGATCGCGCTCGGCGTCCATGACGTCGTTGACGAGATAGACCGCCGCCGAGGCCGCGGTGAAGGCGGCGGCCGCGGCTAGCGCGTAGGCAAAGCCGTTGTCGCGGCCCAGCGTGGCGCCGGCCAGCGGCGCGGCGAACACCAGCAGGTTCTTCGGCCACTGCCGCGGCCGGGCCGACTGGATCGCCGCGAGGACGAGGCCAGCCGGGGTAGCTCGCCGGGCCAGCTCTGGCGGCGCGACGGCGGCTGATGCTGGCCGGCTCTCGCC
The DNA here is from genome assembly GCA_963804435.1 of uncultured Actinomycetota bacterium. GTDB lineage: Bacteria > Actinomycetota > Actinomycetes > Streptosporangiales > Streptosporangiaceae > JAJYUU01. Next base: position 703,019 of record CAWDQI010000001.1, read on the forward strand.
GGCCGCCTGGGTCCGGGTGGTCATCGGGCGTAGACCGCGGTGAAGTCGCGGTTGGCCGGCGAGTAGTAGCGGTTCGGCGGCTGCATCTGGTCGGGCAGCAGGTTAACCGGCTTGAGTGGCCCGCCACTCAGCTGGTGCAGGTAGTACATGAACGACATCCAGTCCGGGTTGATGTCCAGTTGCATCCCGGAGACGGCCCCGGCGCGCTTCAGCATGTCGGCGAGCTCGCGCACGTTAAGTTCCGGACCATAGACGAAGATCACGCGGCCGTCCTTGGTGATGCCGATACCCGAGCGCCAGACATAGTAGCCGCCGCCCAGGGTGGCACCCCAGGTGGTATTGACACCCTGGTCGACCGACGCCGGCACCTGGCCGTGGGACACTATCAGGTGCAGGTTCTGCCGCACACCCACAACCTTCGGGGTCATCCTCACTGTTTTGTCCCAGACACCAATTGCGATTCGGCCGTCCTGGTAATAGACGACCGAAGCCACACCCGGCGTCAGCGTTCCCATCGACGCGCCGTTGAGGTAGAAGCCGCCGCCGGACACGCTGATCCTGAATCCGCCGTTGAAGGTGGCCAGCAGGCCGCTCCGCTTGCCCGGCGGAATGTAACTTAGCGACTTCCAGTTTCCCGGACCCGGGTCCTCAGCGCCTGGGTGCAGGTAGAACTTCACCAGGTCCTGGTCCATCGACACAATGCCGGCAACATAGGACGAGTAAACACTGCTCGCGCGCAGCTCGGTGCCGTAAATGGCAGGCTTGCCCTGCACGGCGGCCAGGACCCGCCAGACGCCCTCGTTCGGCAGCGGGTGGTCGGCAAAGGTCTTCAGCTGCGGCGGCGGGCCATAGGTGTCGGCGGCCCCGTGCTTGCCGTGCTTGCCGTGCCTGGCCGAGCGCAGCGCGGCCGCGCTTGGCCCGCCCAGCGAGAAGGCAGGCTTGCCGCCCTTCTGCGGCGGCGAATACGTCAGCCATTCGCCGAACGTCACCACCGGGTTGAGGTAATGCGAACGCGCCCACTCGGCCATCCGCTCGGAGAACGTGCCGCCGCCCTGCATCGTAAGGGCATTGCCGATAGACCAGCTCACCGGGATCATGAACGCGATGACGATCAGGGCCGCCAGCCGGGACCAGCGGCGGCGCGGCAGGTGCGGAGCCCAGTTCCGACGCCTTCGCGGCCGGCCGGCCCGGCCATTCCGGCCGCCTTGACCGGGCAGGTAGTTCCGGGTGGGATTCCGGGTTGAAGTCATGGCATGCGCGCCTGAACTCGACCTCGGCACTCAGCGTCCTCCATCACGGATCGTGCGGGTTGTGGTGGCCCTGGGGCCCAGGCGACAGGTCTACCCAGGCAACATTAAGACAGCGTGACGGCCTCTCCGCCTTCAGACAGCCAATCACGAACCGCGCGTTACTGCCCAGTTTCCGCCAGCTCAACCCGTCCGGATCTATCACTTTGCGGCGCGCTGATCAGCGCATAAGTCATCCGTTGCAGCTATGCCGCTTCGGCGTCGATCTTCGCCAGGGTCTCCTGCTGCCTGGCCAGCACCCGGTCGCGCTCAGCTTGTGAAGGCGCCTGGCGCAGTTCGTGCCGCCGGTACCGCCGGCTAAGGGTCGTCGACGCCTGGGCCGGGGAGGTGGCCACGACCGTCCCGGTCGCGATGGCTTGCCGGGCCCGGCCGAGATAGGTGTTGCTGACCACCACGTAGAGCGCGCTCACGATGATCAGATTGATGATGACCTTGACCGGCAGGCCGGGCTGCGGGGTGTCGAACAACACGTGCATGGCCATCGCGCCCGCCAGGCAGGCGATGCCAGGCAGGACGCTGCGGCTGCGTCCGCGGGCGTGCCAGATGAGATAGCCGATCCCGGCCCCGGCTACGGCCGTCATGGCCCAGTGTGAGCCGAGGGCCGCCTGGCCGACCCGTACCAGCAGGGAGCTTGTTATTGCCTGAACAGGGTTGATGGCTCCGGACTGCAGGATGTTGTTGAGCCCGTAAATGACGTTCTCGATGACCTGGAAGCCCAGGCCGGTTATCGCTCCGAAGACCATACCGTCCAACGGCCCCTGGATCACGTTCGGTGCCGCCAGGACGATCATGATCACGCCGCATGCCTTGAAGATTTCCTCATTCAGCGGCGCGGACAGGGAAGCCGACCAGTCCGACGCGAACCTGACGCCCGCGCTTTTAGCCCACAATGCGATGAGGCCCTGGTTGGCCAGCAGGGCACAGCCGACCGCGGCCGTCGCGCCCCAGACGACCGCGGCCCACGACCAGATCAGCGGCGGCGACCTGATCGGGTGCAGCAGTCGCAGCAGCCAGAAGCCGATCAGCAGCAGCGGCAGCTCAGCCGCGGCCGCCAGCGCAGTCGCGCCTGGGAAGACTAGTGAGAAGCGGTAGTAGTGCCAGGCCACGACCGCCGCCCCGAAGATGCACAGTGCCACGGCGGTCAGGCGCACGGCGCGGACGCTGCCGTCAGGGGCGCTATTGTCCGGGGCGCCGGGGCTGTCACGAGCGTCGCTGCCAGCGGTCACGACGAGGCCCTCGGGAACCGCATCGACCTGACCATCTTGCGTGCTACGCCCATGTCGATGAGCCCGGTGTGCCGCGGCGCGAGCAGCAGCATCACGACCGCGAACTTCCTGGATGGTGCCGGGAAGATCGTGGCCGTGCCGGAGAGATTCCCGGCGACTAGGGTGCCCTCGAGTCCGGTCAGTCCTTGGGCGGTGGTCGTAACCACGGAAGGCCCGAGGCGGGTACCGGGATGGCGGATCCGCAGCGTGTTCCATAGTCCAGCCCACAGCTGCGCTGCGTGCCAGCCGGCCGGCAGCTTCACGTAGGTGGCTGACAGGCTGACCGGTCCTCGGCTCATCGAGACCTGCATGCGCGGATTGGACTGCGCCGGAGCCATCGTCCAGCCAGGTCCGACTGTGACTCGCGCCGAGTTCGCGGGGCCGGGTCCGATGGCCTGCGTGCCCGCGGCTACGGCCTGCCGATTGGCCACGGCCGTATTGAGGAGCGGCCAGCCGGCGGTTAGCCCGACCATCGCGACCACGACGAGCACCAGCCAGTGCACCCTGACCGAGTCGGCCTCAGGCCACTGGGTCATGCCAGGCATCGCCTTCCGGCAGCAGTTTGTCGGCCTCTGCAGGCCCCCAGCTCCCGCGCGCATAAGGCTGGACCGGTACGACGTCGCCGAGCACAGGCTGCACGACGCGCCAGGCGGCCTCCACGGTGTCTTGGCGGGCGAACAGGTAGCGCTCGCCGCTGAGGGCGGCGCCGATGAGTCGGTCATACGGCCGCATCATCTGCTCGCCCGGCGGGCCGGCGTACTCTAGCTCCCGCAGCTGCGGTGCCATCTCCGGCCCTGGCTTCTTCCCGACTACCGTGACGCCTACCTGGTCGTCAGGGTAAATGCGGACCCGCAGCTGATTCGCGCCTGCCTGCATGCCGATGCCGAAAACGTCGTGCGGCGGGCGGCGAAACCGGAAGACGACCTCGGTGGCCGTCAGCGGCAGGCACTTCCCGGCCCGGATCAAGATGGGCACATCCGCCCACCGCCAGGACTGCGCGCTCAGCCTGATCGCGGCGTAGGTCTCCGTCGTACTGCCAGGCGCAACGCCGGGCACGGCGGTGTAGCCCTCGTACTGCCCTCGCACCGTGGTCTGCGGGCCCAGCGGGGTCAGCGCCCCGATGATCTGCGACTTGACGTCACGCCAGGAGGCCAGGCCGTTGCCGTCGGGCGCTTCTGCCAGCACGGTGGCCAGAACCTGGAGCATGTGGTTCTGGATTACGTCCCGGATGGCGCCGGTCTTGTCATAGAAGCTGCCGCGATCGGCCACATCGAACGCCTCGGCCATCGTGATCTGGATGCTGGCCACATGATCGCGGCTCAGCAGCGGCTCGACGATCGAGTTGGCAAAGCGGACGAATAGTAGATTCTCCACCGGCTCGAGGCCGAGCCAATGGTCCACGCGGTAGATCGATTCTTCCGGGAAGTGCTTGTGCATGATGGCGTTGAGCTGTTGCGCGCTGGCCAGGTCGGTGCCGAACGGCTTCTCCACCATGACCCGTGCGTTCGCGGCCCGTCCAGCCGCGGCGATGCCTTCGGCGATGCGGCCGAATAGGAACGGAGGCACCTCCATGTAGTAGAGCGCGCATTCGCCGTCGCCCATGGCCTTGGACATCGCCTCGTAGGTGGCGGGATCGTCGAGGTCGCCGTCAACGTAGCGAAGCAGGCTGAGCATCCTGGCAGCCGCCGGGCTGCTCGGGTCCATGTTGTTCAGCTTGAGCGAGGCCACCGCATAATCGCGGAACCGGTCTAGATCCCAGCCGCTCATGGCCACGCCGACCACCGGGACGTTGAGTACGCCCCGCTGCACCAGGCCGACTAGCGCCGGGAAGGTCTCCAGCTTTGCCAGGTCACCGGTCGCCCCGAACATCACCAGTGCATCAACTTGGTTATCCGCCATGCAGTCGCTCCTTCACGCTGGCCTGTCCGCTCGCCTCCAGCCTGGCACGTTAGGCTCACGACCGATGATCGTGGTGGTGGCCGGCGTGGCCGGCAGCGGGAAAACCACCGTCGGGCAGCTACTGGCCGGACGGCTTGGCTGGATGTTCGCCGACGGCGACTCCTTCCACCCGGCGGCCAACGTGGCCAAGATGCGCGCGGGCATCCCGCTGACGGACTCCGACCGCGAGCCCTGGCTGAAGGCGATCGGGTCGTGGATGGAGGACGTCATCGCGAGCGGTCAGTCGGCCGTGCTGGCCTGTTCAGCGCTCAAGCGCCGCTATCGCGACGAGTTGCTGTCCGGCCGCGAGCAAGCGGAAATGGCGTTCCTGGTCATCAGCCGCGCTGATGACGAAGCCCGGCTCGAGGCCAGGACCGGTCATTTCTTCACTGAGCCGCTGCTGGCGAGCCAGTATGCGGATCTGGAGATGCCTGGACCGGACGAGCCCGTGCACAAGATAACGGTCGGTCACCGCCCGCCCGGCCAGGTCGCCACCGAGATCATCAAGGTCCTCGGGCTCGTGCCGGCCGATGGCCAGTCTGGCCGGGGGCCAAGGTGAGCAGTGCGCCGTCGCAATGGCGCGCAGCGGCCGTGTCCTTGCTGCTGGTCGCCGCCATAACGGCCGGGTACTTCCTGCTGCCGGTGCCCAGCCCGATGCACAAGGGCTCCTGGGAGGTCTTGTTCTGGTGCGGGGTCGCGGTGCTCGGCAGCCTGATAGTGCTGACCATCGGCCGGCTACTGCGGGCTGGCGAGGCGGCCCGGCTGCGCGGGCTGATCATGCTGCTCTGCCTGACCGTGCTGTTCTTCTCCTACGCCGACCGCGCGCTGGCCGAACTGCCTGGTCAGTTCGTCAGCCTTCACAACAAGACCGACGCGCTCTATTTCAACGTGAGCACGGTAGCGACCGTCGGATTCGGCGACATTCACCCGGTCGGCCAGCTGGCTCGCCTGGCGGTCACCATCCAGATCATCTTCAACCTGGTGTTCCTCGGCACCGCTGTCGGGTTGATCTCTGGCCTGCTGCGCGCTCGGGCGAATCAGCGCGCGCAGGCATCCGGCAATGGCCCGCCATCCGGCTAGGCCCCGCTGACGGGCTGGCCCGCACGCCAGACCGCAGCCCAGCGGATCGCGACCGCGGTTCGCCTGTCCGGAACTGCCCTGCGGCGGAGTACCTGGTGGTTGCCTGCCGGTTCACCCGCGGCGGGTGACGCGGCGCGCGCGGATGCCGGGAACGCTGCCCTTTATGCCCGGAACGAGCGCATGCTGACGCAGGCGGCTGTCCTGTCCGCGCTGGCTGCCATCTCGCCGACTGCGTTGCTCGTCGCCGCGGCCTTCCTGGGTTCGGCAAACCCGCGCCGCACAGCGGTCGCCTACCTGGCCGGCGCCATCGTCGTCACCGCCGTGATGGCCGCGATCGTGTTCACCGTGCTCCGGGCCGGGGCACCTCAACCTGGCCGGGCAGCACCAGGCCAGGTACGGCCTGCGGCTCGGTCTTGGTCTGCTGTTGCTGCTTGGCGCGGCTTTCCTCTGGAACCGCGCCAACCGCCGCCGCGCTGGGCCGGCTGGCGGCATGACCGGCGTTCAGCGGGAGGGGAAGCAGAAGGAGGGCCTGATTGCCAGGGTGATCGCCAGGCCAGCGGCCAAGACCGCGTTCCTGGCCGGGATGCTCATTTACTTGCCCTCTGTTACCTTCGTCGCGGCCGTCCAGGTGGTGGCAACCTCGGCCAGCAACCTGGCGCAAAGCCTGGCGGCGCTGGTCTGTGTCGTCGCCATCACCATCGCTTTCGTCTGGCTGCCGCTGGTGCTGTACCTGCTGGCGCCTGAGCGGACCAGCCGCCAACTCGGCCAGTTCAATGCCTGGCTGCGACGGCATGCGCAAGTGCTAGTAGTTGACGCGCTCGCGGCGGCCGGCTTGATCCTGACCATTGACGGACTGCTCGGTCTGACCGGAGCGACTTGAGCCTGCGGTCGGATCCCCGGCTGACCTGTCCGGGTGTGGGCGCGGAACGAGCCCCGGCCGGGACTTCCCCGGCGCGGGGCTCGTGCTGCGGCTGGCCGCTTATACGTAATCGCGGCGCAACAGTCCCCAGATGGCGACGACGCTCAGGGCCAGCAGGATGATGCCCCAGAACGGCGAGTACACCAGCCACATGAAAGACCCGATGACGGCCAGCACTGCCAGGAAGACGCCGACCGGCTTCGCCCAGGCCATGCCGAGCAGGGCGCACGCGCCGACCGCGAACATCACTGCGCCGAGTATGAGGATTGCCCAGCCCCAGCCCGTGATGCTCCAGGCATAAGGGTAGATAGCCGACACTGCGTGGAAATAACTGACCCTGACGACGGCAGCCAGGCCAGCGAAGAAGGTCAGCAGGCCGGCGATAACCAAGAACGTGCCGCCAACCACGCCGCCGCTGGTGCCTGTCTCGTAGGCCGCCCCCTCTGGCGGGTATCCCGCCTCCGTCCCACGAGCGTAGCCAGAGGTCGCGGACGGGTTCGCGTGCCTGCCCGTCCCCGTGGTCGTCATGGTGTCGCCAGTCGTGCCGGGGCCGCCCCCCGTCGTGCCGGGGCCGGATGTGCTCTGGCCGACCTGACCGCCCTGTGGGAGGTCCGGAGGCCGATCCTGTGCGCTGGTCATCTCGCCACTCCCCTCTGACCTGGCCGGATACCGGACTTTAGCTGCCGGTCTGCAGGGCAGCAGCCGCCCACGCCCTGACCGGATGTCCGGGTTGCTCTTCTCCGGACGCTACGGATGCCCGACGAGCCAGGCATCACCCTTCGTGGGTGATCCGGCCGGGCCGAGAACTTGTCGTTGCCAGGCTGCATACCCGGACATAGCCGGTCGGTCTGATTGGCCGACCGCACCGGCGGGTATGCCTGTTACTAGGCTTTGAGCTGCAGTTTCACCTCGGCGGGTGAGGTGGCCAGAGTCGGCGCATCGGGGGCGCGCAAGGATTACAAAAGGGGTACGTACGACAGAAGGGACCGTTGCACCGGCGGCATCGCGGGACGCCCGGAAGCCCGGACGCCAGGACCGCCAAGGCTGCGAGTCGGGCCGAGCATTATTCGGGGTGCACGGGGGGCCGGAGCTCCCCGCGTGCGGGCAGGTGTCATATGTCTGGGGGGCAATGACGACGACGGCAAGCGGGCCTATTGCCGCAAGAAGGCATCGCGTGTCTAGCAGGCACGCGGATATCGTCGGGTCCGCGGGGATGCAGCATGGCGTCTCGCTGCTTGAAGACAAGCTGCAGATCCCGCGGCCAGGCATGGCGGTACTGCGCCGCAGCAGGGTGACCGAGCTCATCGAGGCCGCAGTGACGCGGCGGGTTACGCTCATAACCGGCCCGGCCGGCGCAGGGAAAACGGTGGCCACGGCGATTTGGGCCAGGTCGGGTGCGGCCGGCCGGAAGACGGCGTGGCTCACCTTGGACCCGGCAGACCGCGAGCCCGGCTTGTTCTGGCGCTATGTCGTGGCCGCGCTGACCAGGGCCGGAGCGATCACGACAGCGGCGGCGGACACAATCGCGGCGGGGGAAACGGTCGCGGCGGGGGAAACGATCGCGGCGGCTGATCTGCCGCCCGACATGGTGCGGTGGATCTCCTTGACAGCCGGCGCAGCAGCCGAGCCGGCCGCGCTCGTCCTCGACGACCTGCATGTGCTGGCTGGCAGCAAGACGCTGGCCAGCCTCGACGACTTCATCAAGCACGCCCCGGCGGGCCTTCGGATCGTGCTGGTCGGCCGTCACCAAGCTGGCCTGTCGCTGGCGCGGCTAAGGGTGGCCGGCGAGCTTGCCGACGTCGGTACCGCCGATCTTGCCTGCACGGCCGAGGAGACGGCCTCCTACCTGTCCATGATGAAAGCGCCTGTCGGCCCGGCCGAGCGCGGCGAGATTGCGCGCCGGACCGGGGGCTGGCTGGCCGGGCTGCGGCTCGCGGTGCTCGGCGCAGGGACCAGCGAGGCACACGCGCAGGTGATGATCGCCGATTACATCGAGGATGAGGTACTTGGCCGGCCTGGGGCGCAGACCAGGAACTTCCTGCTGCGCACCAGCCTGACCGAGACCCTGCCGGCCGACCTGGCGCACGACCTGACCGGCAATCCGGCCGCGGAACGGCTGCTCGACCAGCTCAGCAGGGAAAACGGGCTTGTGCAGGCGATCAGTCCGGACGTGGGCCTGTATCGCTATCACCCGATGCTCCGCGAGGTACTGGTCGCTGCGCTCCGCCGCGAGCTGCCCGACGAACTGCCCGGCCTGCAGCGCCGGGTTGCGCGCTGGCACGCTAGCCAAGGCGAGGTGCTGCCTGCGGTGCAGGCCGCCGCCGGGACCAGCGACTGGGATTTCGCCGCCGAGGTGCTACGCGAAGCCGGGCCAGCGGTCATGCTGTCCGCTGACGGTCCGGAGCTGGAGCGGGTGCTCGCCGGGTTCCCGGCGGACCGGCTGGCAGGCGACGTAGTGCTGGCCGTCGCGATGGCGGCGTCCCGGCTGTGGCAGGGCGACGCCGACGGTGCGCTGCCGCATCTGGAGAGCGCCGAGTGCGCGCTGGCACGCCTGGGAGACAGCGACGGCCCGGCCGCGCTCTGGATGGCGGCCCTGCGCACGCTGTACCAGGCGGCGGTCGACGATGCCGGGCCGGGCTGGCTGGAACAGATGTGGTCGCTGGCCAGCAGCGCCCACGAGGATCCCGGCGGCGGCCCCGGCCACCGTGCGCTGGGGATGCTGTGGCTGGCTATTGGCTTCGCTGCGCTGCGCGACCTCGACGGCCAGCAAGCCAGGTCCGCGCTGCTGCACGCCGGATCGCAGCTGTCCGCGGGTGGAGTCCAGTTCCTCCGGGAACGCGCACGATCCTGGGAATCGGTTGCTTCTGCGCTCTACGGCGACCTGGCCGCTGCGACCAGGCTTTCGGCCAGCGTGGCCGACGGGCCGCAGGGCCGCGACGGCGAACTAGCCCCGGTGCTTGCCCTGGCCGGGGCGCTGGTGAGCCTGGCCCGCGACGAGCCGGCCTCTGCTGGCGCCCAGCTGGACGAGGCAGACCTGCGGCCATCGGCGCCCCGGCCTGCGGGCGAGCCGCCGATAGCAGTGCTCAGCGGGATCCTGCGAACGAGGCTGGCGATCGCGGATGGCAACCTGGCCGGAGCGCGCGGGCTGGTCAGGTGGCTGACCGATGCGGCGGCCGGGCCCGCCGGCCTGACTGCGCACGGCGTTGGTAAGTCCATCGCAGTACTCGACGCGGATATCAGCCTGGCTGCCGGGGAACGGGAGCGAGCCCAGGCCGCGCTGGCCGGCCTGGATGGGACACTATCGGCCAAGACGCGTCCGATGCGGACCCAGGCCGCTGCGACGCGCTCTGCTGCTAAGGCAAGCCTTACAGCCGCAGCGAGTCCTCCGGCGTCGACAACCTCTGCGGCCGCGGCAGGCTCTGCGGCTGCGGCAGGGGCAGGCTCTGGGGCGGCGGCGGGCGCTGCGGCGACGGCGGGTTCTGCGGCTACGGCCGGTTCTGGGGCGGCGGCGGGTTCTGGGGCTGCGGCGGCTGCGGTGGACCCGGCAGGCGCGGCAGGCTCTGCGGCCGCGACAATCTGCCAGGCCAGGCTTCTGATCGCGGGCGAGGATGACAAGGCCGCGCTGCACCTAATCAATCCGGTGCTGGCCGACCCGGTCGGGACGTGCTCGATCGCCGACCGGATTAGCGCGCTGCTCACGGCCGCTGTGGCGCACCGCCGCCTGGGCCAGGCCAGCGATGCGGGCGTGCTGCTGGAGGAAGCGCTAGCGCTGGCTGAGCCCGACGACGCCTGCGGCCCGTTCATCGCAGCCGGCCCGGCGGTCCGGTCGGCCCTGACGGTGCTGGTCTCGCCTGCCAGCCGGTGCGCGGCATTCACCGGTCGCATCCTGGACAGGTTCGACAGCAGGACGCCACGGCGGGTCGCGCCACTATCCAGTACCGCACTGACCGAAAGCGAACTAGCGGTGCTGCGATTCCTGCCGTCGCACATGACGAATCAGGAGATAGCCGAGTCGTTGTTCCTGTCGATCAACACGATCAAGACTCATCTCAGCTCCGTTTACCGGAAGCTCGGCGTGGTCAACCGCCGCCAGGCGATCGCGCAGGGACGTCGGCTCGAGTTGCTGTTACGCGCTGGCTGTGCTGCCGTCAGGGCTGTGCTGCCGTCAGGGCTGTGCCGCCTCAGGCTGGCCGAGCGGCCGCGCTCGCCCACAGGCAGATGGCTCCGCCCGGCTGTGGTTCCGGGCGGAGCCATCCCTTCGCAGCGGCTCCTCCTGCCGTCTGCGGTCACTACCTACTACGGAGCTGCGAGGACCGGCGCTGCCCGAGATCTGCTGACGGCGCCTTTGGCGGCTCGGCGAAGACTGAACGCCAGCGCGCAGAGTGCCACGCCGTAAAGAAGCAGCCACGCGGCAACGAGGGTGAACAGCATCACCAGCGTGATGGCTGGCCAGACCACCATCAGGATGCCGGCCGCGAGGCTGAAAACGCCAAGCACGGCGCGCACACCCCGGCCCGGAACCTTGACCGTGGCAGCGACGCCGATTTGGGCGATGCCGTGCAGGATGAAGTACACGCCGGCCACGAACGCGACCAGCACAGGGTGAGCGCGTATTGCGGATGCAGTAGATCCCGGCGATGACGGCTAGCAGGCCGATCACTACGTACGCGGCCCGCATCCCGCCGCTTTCAGCCCTGGCGGTGAACCCCTCATAGAGCGCGACCACCCCGGACGCGACAATCGCCGCGCCGATGAGGACGGCCACCACGCCCAGCGAGGCGCTTGGCCAGACCAGCAGCATGACTCCCACTGCGATCATGGCCAGCCCGCCGCAGGCCACGGCTACCCAGGACATCCGGGCCGATGCCGGCATGATGACCGCGGCGGTGGCCTGCCCGAGTTGAGACTGCTCGGTCTCGGCGATCATGTCCGGAGCTGCGCCGTGACCGACCTGCGGCGGAACGCTCGCCTGGCCGGGCATGGCGCGGGCTTCGGTGGCCGTGCTGCCTGGGCCCATGCTCCCAGGGCCGGTGTTGCTGGCGCCCGTGGTGCCGGGGCCGGTGTTGCTGGCGCCCGCGTTATCTGGACGGGTGCCGCTGGTCCCTGGTTCGGTCATACTCGCCTCCTGGAGAGTCGACTTCCCGGTAGGCCTGGCGGCCGCGAATGGCACGGCCTGGACCTAGCACTCAGGGGTTGCCCTGAGTACTCCTACCCGGCCATCGTGCTGCCAGCAGGTTCCCGTGATCATCACCCGTCGCGGGTGAACGCAGTCCGGCTGTCCTAGACTTGCCGAGCAGTAGCCGCAAGTGACTAGCCAGGGCCAGCGCGCGCTTCCTTATCCGGACGGACGCTGGCGGTGCGGCAAGACACTTTTTCCAGGAGCGACCCCTAGGTGAAGACCGACGTCGAAGAGCTGAGCCCGACCAGGGTCAAGCTGACCATCGAAGTTCCGTTCGAGGAACTGAAGCCGAACCTCGACCAGGCCTACCGGGAGGTGGCGCGCCAGGTCCGGGTTCCGGGCTTCCGGCCGGGCCGGGTACCGCCGCGGGTCATCGACCAGCGCATCGGCCGCGGCGCGGTACTCGAGCAGGCGGTCAACGAGGCGGTTCCCCAGCTCTACACCAAGGCGGTCGCCGAGCACGAGGTCTATCCGCTCGGGCAGCCTGACCTGGAGATCACCAAGCTGGATGACGGGAAGGAACTGGCCTTCACGGCCGAGGTCGACGTCCGGCCAAACTTCGAGTTGCCAAGCCTGGAGAACCTATCGGTGACGGTGGACAACGCCGAGGTGTCGCCCGACCAGGTCGAGGAGTACCTCGGCGCGCTTCGGGAGCGGTTCGCCTCGCTCAAGACCGTCGACCGGCCGGTCAGGGACGGCGACTTCGCCTCGATCGACCTAGCCGCGTCGGTCGACGGCAAGCCGGTCGAGGATGCGCAGGCGACCGGTATCTCCTACGAGGTGGGCACCGAGTCGATGCTGGACGGGCTGGACGAGGCCCTGCAGGGCATGACGGCCGGCGAGTCCAAGACGTTCACCGCAGAGCTGGCCGGCGGCAAGCAGGCGGGCCTGGCCGCAGAAGTGCTCGTCACCGTGAACTCCGTCAAGGTCAAGGAACTGCCGGAGCTCGACGACGACTTCGCCCAGTCCGCGAGCGAATTCGACACCGTTGGTGAGCTGCGGGCGTCGACCCGGCAGCAACTAACGGCCATGCGCAAGTCCGGTCAGGCCGGTCAGGCCAGGGAGCGGCTGCTGGAGGCGCTGATCGACCAGCTGGATATTCCGTTGCCCGAGCGCGTCATCGAGGCTGAGGTCGCGCAGCGCAGGAGCAACCTGAACGATCAGCTGGAGCGGGCTAGCCTGACCTTCCAGGCCTACCTGGAAAGCAGCGACCTCACTGCCGCGAAGCTGGAGGAGGACTTCACCGCGGACGCCGAGCGCTCCGTCAAGGCAGGATTCATCCTGGACAAGTTGGCAACTCAGGAGGAGCTGCAGGTCACGACCGAGCAGCTGAGCGCCTACGTGACCGAGCAGGCGTACCGGATGGGGGTAGCGCCTGACCGGCTGGCCAAGCAGCTGAGCGACAACGGCCAGCTCGGCGCGGTCGCGGCCGATGTGCTACGGGCCAACGCGCTCACCCTGCTGGCGGAGCGGGCCAGCGTGGTAGACGAGGACGGCCGTCCGGTCTACGTCAGCACCGAGGAGGAGACCGTACCCGACGGCGCCGAGGCCGAGAGCGCGGACGAGGAGTCGGCGGACGAGAGCCGGCAGGCGAGACTCCCGCCGACGAGGACTGATCTCCGCCAGATTTGCGGCTTAGATCCGTCTCGGTGGGCTTCGGTAAACGCCGCAAACGGGGGCGATTATCGGCTGCCTGTCGGCCAGACTGCGGCACCGGCGAGGACCCCGTTACCTTCGGAATGAAAATCGGCCGCCGTGACCGCTGCCTGCGGAAAGCGGCCCGATAGCGTGCGCCGTTAGCGAACAGCGGGGATCGGCGGCCTAGCCGCTCCGGCCGGCGAGTTATGGTCACAGTCAACGACAGGCGCAGGCCAACGAGGCCGAAACGACCACAGCAGGAGGTCATAGTGAGCACGCCTCCCGACGACCAGCAGCAGCTCGCCCGCGTGCTGGCTAGGGCCGGAGAAAGCCCGGTGCAGCCGCTGAGCGAAATGCTGTTCCAGCGCCTGCTCCGGCACCGGATCATCTTCCTCGGCCAGCAAGTCGACGATGATCTGGCGAACCGCATCTGCGCCGAGCTGATCCTGCTGGCAGCTGAGGATGACAAGCGGGACATTAGCCTGTTTATCAACTCGCCCGGTGGTTCGGTCTATGCGGGAATGGCGATTTATGACGTCATGCAGTACGTGCCGAATGACGTGGCCACCTACGCGATGGGAATGGCGGCCTCGATGGGCCAGTTCCTGCTCTGCGCCGGTGCGAACGGCAAGCGCTACGCGATGCCGCATGCGGCCATCCTCATGCACCAGCCGCACGGCGGGATCGGCGGCACGGCGACCGATATCAGGATCCAGGCCGAACAGAGCCTCTACATCAAGCGGCTGATGGCCGAGCGGATCGCGACTCACACCGGCAAGCCGGTCGAGCAGATCGAAGAGGACTCCGACCGGGACCGCTGGTTCACCGCGGCGGAGGCCCGCGACTACGGGATTGTTGACCACGTGGTGCAGAGCGCGACCGAGATCACGGCAGCGGGCGTGGTGACATGAGCCAGCCGACGGGGACTGGACGCAGTGATACCGGACGCAGTCAAACCGGACGCAGTCAAGACGAGGCACGCAGCGCAGACCCAGGAGGGCGAAAAGTGAGCGCGCGATACGGACTCTCCAGTTACGGCGGAGCACGTGGCGTCGAGCAGGCGCGATACGTACTGCCCTCATTCGTTGAGCGGACGTCCTACGGCGTCAAGGAGATGAACCCGTACAACAAGCTCTTCGAGGAGCGGATCATCTTCCTGGGCGTGCAGATCGATGACGCCTCGGCGAACGACGTTATGGCCCAGTTGATCACGCTGGAGTCGATCGACCCGACCCGCGACATCCTGATCTACATCAACTCGCCCGGCGGGTCGATGACCTCGATGATGGCGATCTACGACACCATGCAGTACATCCAGCCGGAGATCCACACCTACTGCCTCGGCCAGGCCGCATCGGCGGCGGCGGTGCTGCTGGCGGCCGGGACGAAGGGTAAGCGGTTCGCGCTGCCGAACGCCCGGATCCTGATCCACCAGCCGGCCGTGGAGCAGCGGCTACGGGCAGTCGAGCGACCTGGAGATCCAGGCCAGGGAAATCCTGCGGATGCGGCCAGGCGATGGAGGAGATCCTGGCCAGGCATACTGGTCAGGACGAGGGCAGGGTGCGCAAGGACATCGAGCGCGACAAGTTCTTCACCGCCCAGGAGGCCCAGGAGTACGGGCTGGTCGATGAAGTTCTGACGATGCTAAAGCGCAGGAGCCGAGGTAGGGTCGTCCTAAGCGGGACTTGGCTGCTGCCGTGAGCGGCGCGCCGGCGCTATCTGGCATAGGACGCACCCAGCGCCGCAAACGCGGTACCGTCAAGTTCTACGAGTGCGATGACTCGCAAGGCAGGTCTGACCGTCGCAACCGGCCGGCAGCACAATGGCTAGTAGCGGCACGACGTCAAACCTGGTCGCCCCGAGCGGCCAGCGGCTAGAGGGAGTAACTGGGTGGCACGCATCGGTGATGGCGGTGACCTGCTGAAGTGCTCGTTCTGCGGAAAGAGCCAGAAGCAGGTCAAAAAGCTCATTGCCGGCCCAGGCGTGTACATCTGCGACGAGTGCATCGACCTGTGCAACGAGATCATCGAGGAAGAGCTGGCCGAGCCGGCCGAGCTCAAATGGGACAGCCTGCCCAAGCCTCGTGAGATCTACGAGTTCCTCGACTCCTACGTCATCGGGCAGGAGAAGGCCAAGAAGGGCCTGTCGGTCGCGGTCTACAACCACTACAAGCGCATCCAGTCCGGCGGCGAACGGTCCGGCGAGGACGGCATCGAGCTAGCGAAATCCAACATCTTGCTGCTCGGCCCCACCGGCTCCGGCAAGACGCTGCTGGCCCAGACGCTCGCCCGGCTGCTGAACGTGCCGTTCGCCATCGCCGACGCGACAGCCCTGACCGAGGCCGGGTACGTCGGCGAGGACGTCGAGAACATCCTGCTCAAGCTCATCCAGGCGGCCGACTACGACGTGAAGAAGGCCGAGACCGGCATCATCTACATCGACGAGATCGACAAGATCGCCCGCAAGAGCGAGAACCCGTCGATCACCCGTGACGTGTCCGGCGAAGGCGTCCAGCAGGCGCTGCTGAAGATCCTGGAGGGCACCACCGCCTCGGTGCCGCCGCAGGGCGGCCGCAAGCACCCGCATCAGGAGTTCATCCAGATCGACACCACCAACGTGCTGTTCATCTGCGGCGGGGCGTTCGCTGGCCTGGAGAAGATCATCGAGCAGCGGGTCGGCAAGAGCGGGATGGGCTTCGGCGCCGTGCTCCGGGTCAAGACCGACAAGACCGTGTCCGATCCGTTCGCCGACGTTATGCCCGAGGACCTGCTGAAATTCGGCATGATCCCCGAGTTCGTCGGTCGGCTACCGGTCATCACCAGCGTGCACAACCTGGACCGCGAGGCACTGATCAGGATCCTCACCGAGCCGCGAAACGCCCTGGTCCGCCAGT
The DNA here is from genome assembly GCA_963804435.1 of uncultured Actinomycetota bacterium. Taxonomy (GTDB): domain Bacteria; phylum Actinomycetota; class Actinomycetes; order Streptosporangiales; family Streptosporangiaceae; genus JAJYUU01. The sequence continues at coordinate 719,238 of CAWDQI010000001.1, forward strand.
ACCGTCGCCTGTTCGAGCTGGACGGCGTCGACCTGGAGTTCACCGAGGACGCCCTGGAAGCAGTCGCCGACCAGGCAATCCTGCGCGGCACCGGTGCGCGCGGGCCTGCGGGCCATCCTGGAAGAAGTGCTGCTCTCGGTCATGTACGAGGTGCCGAGCCGCAAGGACGTCGAGAAAGTCGTGATCAGCGGCGAAGTCGTACTCGAAAACGTGATCCCGACCCTTGTGCCGCGCCGCGACGTGGACCGCCGTCCGCCGCGCGAGAAGTCCGCTTAAACGCCCACGCAGGAGCGCCGTTAGTCCAGATGGGTGCCTAGTTAGGGTGCCTATCGCCACTCACACTCGGCACCCATGATGTGCTCGCGTCCGCTCACCGAAGCACGAGCGAGTACTGGAGTGCATAGCCGGGCGGGGTCGCGTGGGGTCCCCACTAGACTCTGCTGACGTGACTGTCACCGATCCAGCTCAGTTGCCTGCTCAGTACAACCCAGGCGAGGTTGAGGCCCGGCTATATGAGCAGTGGGTAACGGCTGGGTATTTCACCGCCGATGCCGACAGCCCGGCGCCGCCGTTCTGCATCGTCATCCCGCCGCCGAACGTGACCGGTTCGCTGCATATCGGTCATGCCCTGGATCACACTCTGATCGATGCGCTGGTGCGGCGGCGGCGCATGCAGGGCTACAACGCGCTCTGGGTGCCGGGCATGGATCATGCGGGCATCGCGACCCAGAACGTCGTCGAGCGTGAACTGGCCAACGAAGGGCTCTCCCGGCACGATCTTGGGGCGGGAGGCGTTCGTCGAGCGCGTCTGGCAATGGAAGCGCGAGTCGGGCGGCCGGATCCTCGGCCAGATGCGCCGGCTGGGCGACAGGGTGGACTGGAGCCGGGAGCGGTTCACCATGGACGCGGGACTTTCCCGCGCCGTGCAGACGATCTTCAAGCAGCTATTCGACGACGGGCTGATCTACCGGGCAGAGCGGATCATCAACTGGTGCCCGCGGTGCCTGACCGCGCTGTCGGACATCGAGGTAGAGCACTCCGACGACGAAGGCGAGCTCGTCTCCATCAGGTACGGCGAGGGCGAGGATCAGGTCGTGGTCGCCACCACCAGGGTGGAGACCATGCTCGGCGACACCGCCGTCGCGGTGCATCCGGATGATCCGCGCTACGCCCACCTGGTCGGCCGGGAGATCGAGCTGCCGCTGACCGGGCGTTCGATTCCGGTGGTGGCCGACCCGCACGTCGACCCCGAGTTCGGCACCGGCGCTGTCAAGGTCACCCCGGCACATGATCCGGACGACTTCGAGATCGGCCAGCGCCACGACTTGCCCAGCCTCGTGATCATGGATGAGCGCGGCGTGATCACGGCGCCTGGCCTGTTCCAGCAACTTGACCGGTTCGAGGCGCGCCCGGCCGTGCTCGCCGCGCTGCGCGCGGAGGGCCGGGTAGTGGCCGAACGCCGCCCGTACCTGCATGCGGTCGGGCACTGCTCCCGCTGCGGCACCACGGTGGAGCCGCGGCTGTCCCTGCAGTGGTTCGTCAGGGTCGAGCCGCTGGCCAAACCGGCCGGCGACGCCGTCCGCGACGGCCGGGTCCGGATTCATCCCCCGGAGCTGGCAGCCCGGTACTTCGACTGGGTCGATGACATGCACGACTGGTGCATCAGCCGTCAGCTGTGGTGGGGGCACCGGATCCCGGTCTGGTACGGACCGGACGGTGAGGTTGCTTGCGTCGGCCCGGACGAGGAGCCACCGTCAGGTCCGGGCTGGCAGCAGGACCCGGACGTGCTGGACACCTGGTTCTCGTCGGCGCTGTGGCCGTTCTCTACCCTCGGCTGGCCTGACGATACGCCCGATCTGCGAACCTTCTACCCGACTAGCGTGCTGGTCACCGGCTACGACATCTTGTTCTTCTGGGTGGCCAGGATGATGCTGTTCGGCCTGTACGCGATGAGTCCGGCCGGCCCGGACGGCGCGGTGCCGTTCCGGCAGGTAGCGCTGCACGGCCTGGTCCGCGACCAGTACGGCAAGAAGATGTCCAAGTCGCGCGGCAACACGGTGGATCCGCTCGACTGGATCGACCGGTTCGGCGCGGACGCGACCCGGTTCACACTCGCGCGCGGAGCGTCGCCTGGCAGTGATGTCGCGCTGAGCGAGGAGTGGGTCGCAGGCTCCCGCAACTTCTGCAACAAGCTGTGGAACGCGGCCAGGTTCGCCCAGCTGAACGGGGCGGTCGCAGGGGACGGCCTCCCGCCCGCCAGCGAGCTCTCGGCCGTCGACAGGTGGATCTTGTCCCGGCTAGCGGCCGTGACGGCCGAAGTCGACGCGCTGTTCGAGCAGTTCGAGTTCGCCAAGGTCTGCGACGCGCTTTATCACTTTGCCTGGGATGAGTTCTGCGACTGGTACCTCGAACTGGCCAAGGCCGCGCTCAACGGCGGCGATGCCGCCGCCTCGGCCGCGACCCGGCGAGTGATCGGGGAGGTGCTCGACCGCCTGCTGCGGCTGCTGCACCCGGTGCTCCCGTTCGTCACCGAGCAGCTGTGGACGGCGCTGACCGGCGCCGAGTCTGCCGTCATTGCCACGCTGGCCCGGCCAGCTGGCCGACGGCGGCCAGGCTGAGCCGCAGCTGACCGCTGACCCGAATGCGGAAGCCGAGATCTCCGCGCTGATGCGGCTGGTGACCGAGGTGCGCAGGTTCCGTTCCGATCAGGGCGTGCGGCCCGGTCAGCAGGTTCCCGCCGAGCTGTCCGGCATCGGGTCCACCGCCTTGGCCCGGCACGAAACGCAGATCAGGTCACTGCTGCGGCTGACCGAGCCAGGCGAGAGCTTCGCCCCTACCGGCTCAGTTCAGGCCGAGGGCGTGACGGTGCTGCTGGACACCGCCGCGGGCCTGGATGTGGCGGCTGAGCGCAAGCGGCTGGACAAGGATCTGGCCGCGGCGCAGGCCGACGTCGAGGCGGCCGAGCGCAGGCTCGCCAGCCCGTCGTTCGTCGAGCGGGCGCCGGCCGAGATCGTGCAGAAGAACCGGGACCGCCTGGCCAGTGCGCGAGACGAGGTCCGCAGGCTCACCGAGCGCCTGGCTGTACTGCAGGCCGAGCGCGCATGACCGACAGCGACGCCGCCAGGCTGCGGGACGTTGAGAAGGAGATCTTCGCGCGCCGCCCGGAGCATTCGATCAATCCTTCGCTTGATCGGATCCGCTCGCTGGTAACCCTGCTCGGCGACCCGCAGCGTTCCTTCCCGGTCATCCACGTCACCGGCACCAACGGTAAGACATCTACATCGCGGATGACGGAGGCGCTGCTTCGGGCGCGCGGGCTGCGGACCGGCCTGTTCACCAGCCCGCACCTGTCCTCGGTCCGCGAGCGGATCTGCGTCGACGGCGAGCCGCTGGATGCCGAGCGGTTCGTGGCCGCCTACGACGAGATCCGGCCCTACCTGGAGCTGGTCGATGCCTCGGGCGGGGTGCCGCTGTCGTTCTTCGAGGTCCTGGTCGGCATGGCGTTCTCGGTTTTCGCCGATGCGCCGGTCGACGTCTGCGTGCTTGAGGTGGGCATGGGCGGGACCTGGGACAACACCAACGTCGCCGACGGTGCCGTGGCCGTCGTCACGCCGATCTCCGTCGATCACGCCCGGTACCTGGGCAACACGGTCGCCGAGATCGCCGCGGACAAGGCCGGCATCATCAAACCCGGAGCCGTCGCGGTGCTCGCCCAGCAGCCACCGGCTGCCGCCGAAGCGCTGCTGCGCCGCGCCGGGGAAGTCGGCGCGAGCGTCGCGAGGGAAGGGCTTGAGTTCGGCGTCCTCAGTCGTGAACTCGCCGTTGGCGGCCAGCAGGTGTCGATACGCGGCCTGCTCGGGGACTACGAGGACCTGTACCTTCCGCTATTCGGCGATTTTCAGGCCGGCAACCTCGCCTGCTCACTGGCCGCGGTGGAGGCGTTCGCCCGCACTCCCGGTAGCGACGCGGACGAGCAGCCAGCCGCCCTGGACAACGCCATTGTCCGCCGGGCGGTCGCGACGATCACTTCTCCTGGACGACTGGAGATCGTCAGGCGCAGCCCGGTCGTCATCGTGGACGCGGCTCATAACCCGGCGGGAATGGCCGCGTCAGTGGCTGCCCTAACCGAGGCATTCACCTTCACCGAGCTGATCGCCATTCTCGCCATCAGCGAAGACAAGGACGTGCCGGGCATCCTGGACGAACTGGAGCCCGTCGTGACTCACCTGATTGTCACCGCCAACTCGTCGCGGCGCTCGATGCCGGCGGCGATCCTCGGTGAGCTCGCGGTCGCCGCGTTCGGCCCCGACCGCGTTACGGTGGCGGCCAGACTCGACGATGCGATCGAGACAGGCGTTGCGCTGGCAGATGACGCGGACGCCGCGGCGCAAGGCGGACCGGGGAGTTCTGGCGTGCTGATCACCGGCTCGGTGATTACTGCGGGTGACGCACGCGTGCTGCTGGATGTGAGCGACGGCCGGATGACTGGCGACTGATGGGAACGGCTGAGCCGATGAGACGGCGGTTTGGGCGGGTGCGCGGCGCATGAGGAGACAGCCCGCATGAGGAAACAGTGCCCATGAAACGACTGTGCCCATGAAGAGACTGCGCCCATGAAGAGACTGTGCGCGACAGTGCTCGTCATGGAGGCGATTGTGCTGGGCCTGACGATCCCGGTGGCGGTGCAGATCAGTCACTCGTCATTGTCATCGGCCGGGCTGGCCGGCGGCATCGCAGCAGTCGCGGCCGTGCTGCTGGCGGCGACTGCCCGCAGGCGGCTCCGCGTCACGCTCATGGCCGGCACCGTGCTGCAGGCATACGTCATTGCGCTGGGCGCGATCGTGCCCGTCATGTATTTCCTGGGCGGCATCTTCGCCGCTCTGTGGGCGGCCGGAATCTGGCTCGGCTATCGCGCTGAGCACGCTGCCGGTCATTAGTTGGGAAAGCGCATCCCAACCGACCCGCCCCCCCGCAACACGCGCAGGACCCACATGTAGGCTAACCATTTGCGGGCTACGCAGCGTGCTTTTGCCATTACGGGACGCATGTAGCCGGTCGCTGATAGTGGCAATCATGGGGAATGCTGGATCGGCTTGCCTGTGGCTGGCACTATCGGCCGCACTAGCGCGTTGGACGTCCCGTGCGGGCCGTCCGCCGGGACGGTGCAGGCCGGCGTCGGCTCGGCAGGCAATTGTTTTCCCTGCCTAGCATGTGCCGTTCAGGTTCGCTGCATCAGGATGGCGCGAACGGCAGCACCAGCCGCGGCAGTGCAAAAAATTCACATAGACCTGGCAGATCTGGCTGGAAGGTTCTCGTTCTCTATGAGCAACGCGATGGGGTTTCTGGGTCGCGACATGGCCGTCGACCTTGGCACCGCCAACACCCTCGTCTACGTGCGGGGCAAAGGAATCGTGCTCAATGAGCCGTCCGTCGTAGCGCTCAATACAAACACCGGCCAGATCGTCGCGGTCGGCGTCGAGGCCAAGCGAATGATCGGCCGGACGCCCGGCAACATTGTCGCGGTCCGCCCGCTGAAGGACGGCGTGATTGCGGACTTCGACGTTACCGAGCGCATGCTCCGCTACTTCATTCAGAAGGTGCACAAGCGCAGTCACCTCGCCAAGCCGCGGATTGTCGTGGCAGTTCCGAGCGGCATCACCGGCGTAGAGCAGAGCGCAGTGAAGGAGGCCGGGCACCAGGCCGGCGCCCGGCGGGTGTACATCATCGAGGAGCCGATGGCGGCCGCAATCGGCGCGGGTCTGCCGGTGAACGAGCCCACCGGCAACATGGTCGTCGACATCGGCGGCGGCACGACCGAGGTCGCGGTCATCTCGCTCGGCGGCATCGTGACCTCGCAGTCCATCCGCGTTGGCGGCGACGAGCTCGACCAGGCCATCATCAACTTCGGCAAGAAGGAGTACTCGCTGATGCTCGGCGAGCGCACCGCCGAGGAGATCAAGATCTCGCTGGGCTCGGCCTGGCCGTCGAACGACGAGCCGAATGCGGAGATCCGCGGCCGGGACCTGGTCAGCGGACTGCCGAAGACCATCGTGATCTCCGCGGAGGAAATCCGGCGCGCCATCGAGGAACCGCTGAGCGTGGTCATCGACGCCGTGAAGACCACGCTGGACAAGTGCCCCCCCGAGCTCGCCGGTGATGTGATGGACCGCGGGATCGCCCTGACGGGTGGCGGGGCGCTGCTGCGCGGGCTCGACGAACGGCTGCGCGAGGAGACTGGCATGCCGATTCACCTGGCCGACAACCCGCTGGATTCGGTCGCGCTCGGCACCGGCAAGTGCGTCGAGGACTTCGACACGCTGCAGCAGGTCCTGGTACCCGAAGCCAGGCGCTAGCCCGCACTAGGCCGCACAGGCCGCAGTGCCGGGCAAGCGCGGGGACAGACGAGGTGACGGGCGGCAGACGAGGTGATCGGAGTGCGGCACACGCGGCGGACCCGCCTAGTTTTGACCGTGCTGCTGGTGGTTGCGCTGTCGCTGATCGCCTTCGATTACGCTGACGGCTCGTCACCAGTACTGGGGGCTATCCGGAGGGCGGGCGGCTCGGTGTTCGGCGGAGCCGAGCACGTGGTCAGCCGGGCGACCGGATACTTCGGCGGATCCGGATCCTCGACTAGCCAGGTTCAGAAACTGCAGCAAGAAGTGGTGCAGCTGCGCGCGCAGCTCAGTGGTGCCCAGCTGAGCAAGGCCGAATACGCCGAGCTCCACAAGCTGCTGCTGGTGGCGGGGGCTGGCGGGTACCGGATCGTCGCGGCGACGGTGATTGCGGTCGGCCAGGGCTACCAGCAGACAGTCACCCTGGATGTGGGCAGCAGCGATGGTGTCCGCGCGAACGAGACCGTGCTGAATGGCCAGGGCCTGGTCGGGCAGGTCACTTCGGTGACCGCGACCACCAGCACAGTTCTGCTTGCCACCGACTCATCCTCAGTCGTCGGCGTCGCGCTGGCGCCCAGCGCTGAACTCGGCTGGGTCGGAGGGCTCGGCAAGACCGCGGGCGCAGGACTGCTGCACCTGCAGATGCTGAATTCCGGCGCCCGGCTCAGGCCCGGCGCTGAGCTGGTTACCTCGGCCTCGGTCAAGGACCGGCCGTTCGTGCCGGGCGTGCCGGTCGGGGTGATCACCAAGGTGCTGAACCAGGCCGGCAACCTGGCTCCGGTGGCCGAGGTCCGGCCGTTCGTGGACTTCTTCACGCTCGGCGTCGTTGGCATCGTCATTCAGCCGCCCGCGCACAACCCGCATTTCTCCGTGCTGCCGCCGCTGCCGCGGCCTGCGCCGACGGTGACCGTCACGGTGTCCGCCCGGCCCCGGCCGGGTGCTAGCTCGTCGCCGACGCACGGCGCGAGGCACTGATATGCGCAAGACGCTGCTCGCCGGCTGCTTGCTCGCGATCGCTGTCGTCGTCCAGCTCACGCTTCTGAACGGGCTCCGGCTGCCCGGTGGCGCCGTACCCGACCTGGTCCTGGTCGCGGTGGCTGCCCTGGCGCTGACGCAGGGACCGCTCTACGGCACGGTGGCGGGCTTCACGGCGGGCTTGTGCATCGACGTCGCGCCCCCCGCCAGCCAGCTGATCGGCCAGTATGCGCTGGTGTTCTGCCTGGCCGGCTGGGCGGCGGGCCGGGCGAGCCGGGTCGCCGCGCGGTCGGCGATCAGTTCGGTACTCCTGCTCAGCGTGGTAGTGGCGGTCGGCGAGGCACTGACCGCGGTGGTCGGGCTGGTGCTGGAACCGGCCCAGGTCACGCCCGCGCAGGTCCGCCACGTGCTGCCGTCGACAATCGGCTATGACCTGCTAATCGGGCCGTTCCTGCTGTCCGGGGTGCTGCTGCTGAGCTCCTGGCTGGAGCGCAGGGCGGCCGCCCGGCCGGCAACTTCTGGCTTGCTGGCCGCGCCGGCCCGGCGCAAGCCCGGCACGCGCCCGCACCAGCCGCGCCTCGCGCATGCCGCCGGGCGACCGGGCGACGGATGGGTGGGTAACGTGACTCGCCGGCAGCTCGGGTCACCGGCAGCGGCGCGGCCCCTGCCGCGGCTGCACCCGGCGAGCGGCGTGGCCGGCTCGGCGTCGGGGCTCGCGCATCCGCGCGCAACGCCAGCCGTCCAAGTGAGGTTGCGACTGGCCAGCCGTCGGCGTGGTGACGGTGCTGTCGGGAACGCGGTCGGGTCGGGCCTGGCCGGCCGGTCGCCGCAGGCCGGACGTCACCCAGGATTGCTGGCCGGCGCACGCCGGGAGTTCCGGCCGCGCGGAGGTGTCCGCGGCGGCTCGGCGGCCGCGCACCCATCGCTCGGGCCGCGGCAACCAGCGGGACGGACATCCATCCGCTTCAGCGGTCACCGAGGAGACGCCACGGCGGGACGGCTGCTTGGCGGCCCGGCGGCCGCGCACCCATCGCTCGGGTCGCGGCGACCATCGGGGCGGACACCCATCCGGTTCAGCGGTCACCGGGGAGACGCCACGGTGGGACGGCTGCTGGGCCGGTCAGTAGCGGGTGGCGGCGGCCTCCGGGCCGGGCCGGCGGCCGGACGCGTTCATCCCGCCGGCAGCCGGGCGTCGGTGCCCAGGCTGCGCTTCTCGGCGGACAAGGCGGCGGTGAGTCGTCGTCCGGCGTCGGTGCCCAGGATCCGTTTCTCGGCGGACAAGGCGGCGGTGAGTCGTCGTCGGGCGTCGGTGCCCAGGATCCGTTTCTCGGCGGACAAGGCGGCGGTGAGTCGTCGTCGGGCGTCGGTGCCCAGGATCCGTTTCTCGGCGGACAAGGCGGCGGTGAGTCGTCGTCCGGCGTCGGTGCCGCGCTTCCGCCGCCAGTCGGACCGGATTCGGATATCCGCGCTGGCCTTCGGCGTGCGGCCTGGCGGCGCGCTAGACGAGCACGCGTTCCGATCCATCCGGAAGCAGAACGCTGCAACGCCGAGGATGCGGCTGCGCGGCACGCGCGCGGGGATGCTGGGGGGGTCGGGTCGCGGGCCCGCGCTCGCGCCCCGGCCGACGCGGTTCGGGCTGCTATCCCGTCGCGGCACCGGGCGGATAACCAAGACGCCGAGATTCGGTCACCGGCGGCGAGCGCTGCTGTCAATGCTGGCTAGAAGCCGGGCCGGCCGCCGCTGGCTGAGCGCGCGCCGGGCGGGCAGCAGATCGGGAGTGTCGCTCCTCGGGCGAACAGGAGGGTCGCGTTGATCCCGGCGTCTAGGAGCCGCCTGGCCGCTGTGGCGCTGATCACGGCCGGGCTACTGGCAGTGCTGGGAATCCGGCTATGGGACCTGCAGATCACCGCGCACCGGACGTACGTGGCGCTGGCCAGTCAGGACCGGGTCAGGTATGTCGTCGAGCCGCCAGTCCGCGGCCAGATCTTCGATGACACCGGTCATGCGCTGGTGGACAATGCCGCCTCGCTCACCGTGTCCGTCAATATGGCCCAGATCGGGCAGCAGGCCGATGGTGGCAAGGCCGAGCTCGCCCGGCTGGCCAGGCTGCTCGGGGTCAGCGACAAAACGATGCAGGAGCAGGTCCGGCTCTGCACGGTTGGAGTCACCCAGCCGTGCTGGCCGGGCTCTCCGTACCAGCCGATTCCGGTCGCGGAGAGCGTCCCGGAGAAGATCGCGCTCCAGGTTCTGGAAGACAAGAAGCTGCTTCCTGGCGTGACGGCTGACATGCAGCCGAGCGTGCACTACGCAGAGCCGATCGCCACGGCCGCAGCCCAGATGCTCGGCTACCTGCAGCCGATAACGGCACAGGAACTGCAGCAGCTGAAGATCCCGGTCACCGGGTTCTCGGCCGTCGATCTCGTCGGCCAGTCCGGCCTTGAGTTGCAGTACGACAAACAGCTGCGCGGCACGGCAGGCGTCGACGAAGTCGCCGTCAACGCGGCGGGCCAGGTCACCGGCACGATCAAGCAGACCAAACCGCAAGCCGGCGATAACCTGGTCACCAGCATCAACTCGAGCTTGCAGATCGCCACCGAGAACGCGCTTCAGGCCGCGGTCCTGAAGGCGCAAGCCGAGGGAAATTCCGGCGCGACCTCGGGCGCCGCGGTGGTTATGACGACCACCGGACGGGTCGTCGCGATGGCGAGCTATCCGACGTACGACCCGAGTGTCTGGACCGGCGGAATCTCGGAGCGGGAATTCAAGCGGCTGTTCGGCACCGGCGGTGGCGAGCCGATCCTGGAGCGGGCCACTCAGGGTCAGTACCCGCCGGGCTCGACCTGGAAGGTAACCACGCTGACCGCCGGCATCAAGGCAGGCGATCCCCTGTACGGCAGCTACGACTGCCCGGGCGCGCTTGACGTGGGCGGTCACGCGTTCAATAACGACTTCGGCAACGGCGGCGTGATGTCGCTGCACACCGCGCTAGTGCGGTCATGCGACACGATCTTCTACAACATGGGCTACGACATCTGGCTGCGCGACAACCGCCGGTACGACACGGTCACCAGTCCGAAGGCGCCGATTCAGCAAGAGCAGAAAGTCGAAATGCAATGGGGCTTCGGCAAGCTCACCGGGGTGGACCTGCCAGCGGAGTACAGCGGTACGATCCCGACGCGGGAGTGGCTTTACTACTTCTGGAAGGACAACGCGCACACAGGCCAGAACTGGTGCAAGTACGGCCGGGCTAACGGGGACTATATCCAGCAGATCGAATGGGACGACTGCCGCTACGGCAACATCTGGACGCCCGGTCAGGCGATCATCGCCTCCATCGGCCAGGGCTACGTCGCGGTGACGCCGCTGCAGCTCGCCAGTGCCTACGCGGCACTGGCTAACGGCGGGACGTTGTACAGCCCGCGGATCGGCGCGGAACTGCTCAGCCCCACCGGCAAGGTGATCAACAAGATCACGCCGCGGGTCATCGGCCACTTGCCAGCTGCCAAGGCGACGCTCGCCTATATCAGGAGCGCCCTGCAGGGCGTCGTCACCCAGGGCACCGCGGCGGGTACCTTCGGCGGTTTCCCCCTCGGCCGGGTCTGCGTGGCCGGCAAGACCGGAACGGCCCAGGTGTTCGGTCGTAACTCGACGTCGAACTTCGCCTCGTTCGGGCCCTGCGACCACCCCAAGTACGTGGTGGTCATGATGATCCCCGACGCCGGGTACGGCGCCGACGCGTCCGGCCCGGCGGTCCGGCAAATCTGGGACGCAATCTACGGGCTCGAGGGGCATCCGGCCTCGCTGCCGGGCGGCAACCTTCCGGCCCTGCCGCACGTCAACAACGCGGGCCAGATTGTGCCATCCCCGTCCGGGCGGCCGAGCCCAGCCGCGAGCAAGCGAGCCAGGGGGTAGCACGGTGAGCTCCTGGCGTAGCGCCGGCGGTGTGACCGGACCCACGAGCAGGCCAGTTCCGGCCGAGTACCGCAGCCTGGCGCCGGTCCGGCTTGACGGCGGCAAGGGGCGCCGGGGCGGCTTCGGCCCTGGCATGACCGTGGGCGGCGGGCCCAGACACCGGCTGCGCAGGCTGATACGTCGCGTGCTGGGGCGCGGCTCGCCGCTGCGTCGCCTGGACTGGATCCTGCTGGTCGCGGTTTTCGCCCTGTACTTGATCGGCACGCTGCTCGTCTGGTCGGCGACGTCGCCGACGCCATCGACCTCCGATCCGTATCTGTTTAAGCAAGTGCTGAACATCGCGATCGGGCTGGTGCTGATGGCTGGCGTTTCCATGCTTGATTACCGGCAGCTGAAACTCCTGTCGCCGGTAGTCCTGGGGGCGTCGTGCCTGGGGTTGCTGGCCGTGCTGTCACCGCTCGGCAGCACCGTGAACGGCGCGAAATCGTGGATAACACTGCCAGCCGGATTCCAGATCGAGCCCTCGGAGTACGCCAAGCTAGCCATCATCCTGGTCGCGGCCATGATCTTGAGCGAGCTGCGGCCCGGCCAGACGCGGCCGCGCCCGCGGGCCATCGGATTGACGGTCGCGCTGGCGGCCGTGCCGCTGGTGCTCGTCGTGGCCGAGCCTGACCTTGGCGTTTCGATGCTGATGGTGGCGATGCTGGTGGGGCTGATCGCCCTATCGGGCGTCAAGTTGCGCTGGCTGGCGCTGCTGGTTGGCAGCGGCGCGCTCGGCGTGTCCGCCGTGGTGAAGCTGCACCTGCTCAAGGCCTATCAGGTCAGCAGGCTGACCTCGTTTTTGCACCCCGGGCAAGACCCGCTGGGCGCCGGTTACAGCGCCTTCCAGTCCAAGATAGCTATCGGCTCGGGCGGACTGCGGGGCCAGGGACTTTTCCACGGGCAACTAGTGGCCGGCAATTTCGTGCCCGAGCAGCACACCGACTTCATCTTCTCGGTCGCGGGTGAGGAACTCGGCTTCGCTGGGGCGATGGTGATCATTGGCCTGCTGGCAATCGTTCTGCTCCGCGCACTCCGGATCGCGGCGCGAGCCGATGACCAGTTCGGCATGCTAGTGGCGGCCGGGGTCGCGATCTGGTTTGGCGTGCAGGCCTTCATCAACATCGGCATGACGATCGGCATCATGCCGGTGACTGGCCTGCCGCTGCCGTTCGTGTCCTACGGCGGATCGGCCCTGTTCGCCGACATGATCGCGGTCGGCGTCCTTCAATGTGTCTACCGCCGGCGTAACGTGTTCAGCTGACCGGGCCAGCGGGTTCGGGACCGCTTCGGAGTTGTAACATCGCAGGCCGGGGGCGGCTCGTGAGACGGGGGAAGTAATGGCCATTTTGGCAAAGATGATCGCTAACGGCATGGATGAGGAGAGTTATGACCGGCTGTCGGGCTATCTCTCGAAGCTGCTGAAGAACCAGCCCGGTTTCATCATGCACGTGGCCTATCCAGGCTCTGCCGGGTTCTACGTCGAAGAGGTCTGGCAGAGCCGGGCACAGTTCGAGCGGTGGTTCAGGGAGCAGATCAAGCCCAACGCCCCCGAGTTCCAGCAAGAGGTCATTGAGCTGCACCAGATGGTGCAACCGTAGGTTGGCGGGTTGTCGCAGCCTCCCGAGGTGGCCGGCTGTCCCGGAGCACCGACCGCGGTGCTCTATCAGGCGCACTTAGGCACCGCCCGGCGCGCGCATATGGGGCAAGCCGGGCACGCATTCTCGCTGCGCTTGACTTTCCACCGATCTCGGCCTCTACAAATCGGGCAAACATCCCAGCCAAGTGACCGAAATCGGTGGAACGTGCCGAAGGTGCTCCGACGACGGTCCGGTATAACCGCATTTGACCGATCGCCAACTGCCTTCAGGCCGAACTGAAGCGGCCTGGGTCGGCACGAGTCAGTGGTTGCGTAGCGAGATCACGTCCGATTCGGCGATGTTGTCGGCTTCCACCGCACGCAGGCCTTCGCCGATCCGCTCGCGCGCCTGCCGGAGGAGCTTGAGGGAGTTCGTCGCCGGGCCGGTCGCGGCGGCTCGCTCTGGATCGGCGCCGTGTTCTTCGATGAGGTGCGCCTGGATAGCGGCCGCGACCTCGTCGACCGCCTTGAGCGCGTGGTAGATGGCCAGTTCGCGGGAAACGTCGTCAACCATGGGCACAAGTATTCCCGTCGGCCGGGGGCTCGGCCCAGCCTTCACCCCCGTGCATCCCCACAACAGTGCTACGCCCGGCCTTCTCCGCGCTACGACCGCGATGCCGGGGGCCTCCGTGAGCTCAAGGGAATCGAGCTCTCGAGCAGCGCCGGCGGGCCACGGTTGCCGGCGGTACTAGGCGAGTGCAGCCCTGGCTACCGGGCCCCCGCTGCGGCTAGATCCCGTTCATGGGCAAGCCCGAGCGCCACGTCGATGATCATGTCCTCCTGGCCGCCGACGTAGCCGAGTTCACCGACCCGCTGCAGGATCTCGTGCGCGGGCACGCCGTAGCGCTCCGCCGCGCGCTCGGCGTGCAGCAGGAAACTGCTGTAAACACCGGCCCAGCCCTGCACGATTGCGGGCCTGTCCATCTTCGGCCAGCGCGGCAGGAACGGCCGGACTACTTCCTCCGCGGCCGCAAGGACGCCGCCGACATCGATGCCTGTCTGCACGCCCAGGTGATCGAATGTCGCGGCGAGCACCTCGGTGGGGGAGTTGCCAGCTCCGGCGCCGAGCGCGCAGAGGGCGCCGTCGACCTGCCGGGCGCCGTGCTGGTAGGCCAGTACCGAGTTGGCCACCCCCAGCGACAGGTTCTGGTGACCATGAAAGCCGACCTCGGCCGCGTCACCGATCTCGGCGACCATGGCCTGCACTCGCTCCTGTGCGTCGCCGAGGACGAGTGCGCCGGCCGAATCCACGCAGTAGACGCACTCGGCGCCGGCGTCCACCATGATCCTGGCCTGCCGGGCCAGCTCGGCGGGCGTGGTCCTGTGCGCCATCATCAGGAAGCCCACGGTTTCCATGCCGAGATCACGGGCCAGCCCGAAATGCTGGATCGATACGTCCGCCTCGGTGCAGTGTGTCGCGATCCTGGCAACGTCGGCACCTGCCTCCCGCGCCCCGCGCAGGTCGTCCTTGGTGCCGATGCCAGGCACCAGCAGAACCGCGATCGCAGCCTGGGTGGCCTCCTGGACGCCGGCCTTGATCAGGGTCAGCTCGTCCTCGCGGGAAAAGCCATAGTTGAACGACGAGCCGCCGAGCCCGTCGCCGTGGGTGACCTCGATGACCGCCACGCCGGCCGCGTCCAGCGCGTGCACGGTGGCCCGCACCTGTTCCTCGGTGAACTGATGCGCCATCGCGTGGCTGCCGTCTCGCAACGTCGTGTCCGTGATGCGTAGTTGCCGGGCCTGCACCTCCGCGGCAGTCATGCCGTCACCGTCGCGGCGCGGCGCTGCGCGATAACCTCGCCGACCTGCGCCGCGGCCGCGGTCATGATGTCGAGGTTTCCGGCGTACTCGGGCAGGTAGTCGCCGCCGCCGCGAACTTCGAGGAACACCGCGACCCGCGCGTTGCCGTGCCAGGACTCGCGTGCATCGTCGAATTGGGGCTCGGCCCGCAGCGTGTATCCGGGTACGTAGCGCTGAACCTCGGCGACCCGGCGCCGGATCGACTCGGTAATGGCGCCGGCGTCGGCCTCGGCCGGGATCGCGCAGTAGACGGTGTCCCTCATGATCATGGGCGGCTCGACCGGGTTAAGGATGATGATGGCCTTGCCTTTGTCCGCACCGCCGACCGTCTGCACTGCCCTGGACGTGGTGTGGGTGAACTCATCGATGTTCGCCCTGGTGCCCGGCCCGGCTGACTTCGAGGCTACTGATGCGACGATCTCGGCGTACGGGACGGGCACCACGCTCGATACTGCGTGCACGATGGGAACGGTGGCCTGGGCGCCGCAGCTGATCATGTTGATGTTCGGCGCATCCAGGTGATCGTGCAGGTTGACGGCCGGGCAGACTAGCGGCCCGAGTGCGGCCGGGGTCAAGTCGATCGCGGTGATCCCGGCCTCGGCGTATCGCGGCGCGTTGGCCGCGTGCGCCTTTGCCGAGGTCGCCTCGAACACCAGGTCCGGCAGCGGGTCCTGCCGAATCAGCCAGTCGACGCCTTCGGCCGACGCGGCCAGGCCCAGCGCCCTGGCCCTCGCCAGGCCGTCCGACTCGACGACGCCAACCATGTAGCCGACCTCGATCTGGTCGCTGCGCAGCAGCTTGGCCAGGAGGTCGGTGCCGATGTTGCCAGGCCCGACAATGGCCGCCAGTGTTCGCGCGCCGGTCACGTTCGTTGGCCGATCATCTATGGCGACTCCGTTCCCTTGCTTAATGGGTAACAGGCGTAGCTTGTCGTATCGCGGGGCGATCGGGAAGTGGCACGGGCCCGCTGGCGCCGGTTATGGTCAAGGCGGCCGTGTCCGCAGGCGTAACCGGAGGCTGACCACATGCCGCTAACCGACGTGTCCGGTAAGGCCAGGGCGCTGTACGAGGCCCGGCGGAGCCGGCAGCCGATTGAGCCGTTCACCGACGCCGATCCTGATCTCGGCATGGCCGACGGCTACGCGATAGCGCAGGAGCTGACCAGCATGCTCGTCAACGACGGGGACGCGGTTGTCGGGTTCAAGGTGGGTCTCACCTCAAAACCCATGCAGAAGATGATCGGCGTTGACTCGCCCGACCACGGGCCGGTCCTGGGCTCCACCGTCTACGCTGACGGCGACGCGGTCTCGCTGGGCAAGTTCATCCAGCCGAAGATCGAGGCCGAAATCGCGTTCGTCCTTGGCGCCGCGCTGCGCGGCCCTGGCGTCACCGTCCCGGAAGCCCGCCAGGCCATCGCCGGGATGAAGGCCGCCGTCGAGATCGTGGATTCGCGGTTCGCGGATTGGCGGATCAGGCTGGCCGACACCGTCGCCGACCTGGCCTCTAACGGTGCGGTCGCGGTTTCCAGGCGGCTGGTTTCGATGGACGGCCTGGACCCCAGACTGATCGGGATGGTGCTAACCAGGTGCGGTGAGCTGGTGGACACTGGCGCGGGGGCGGCGGCGCTCGGCGACCCCGTCGGGGTGGTGGCGTGGCTCGCCAACACCCTCGGCGAGATGGGGGCCGAACTCGAACCCGGCCAGTTGATCATGACCGGAGCCCTGCACGCGGCCGTGCCGATGGCAGTTGGGGACGTGTTCCGGGCCGAGTTTGACCGGCTCGGGCCGGTAACCGTCCGCGTCGTCGAATAGGGAACGGAGCCCTTTTGGGCAACCAGAGGCGACTGGCGGCCTGAGATGACCGACGAGCCCGGCGTCACGCTGGTGCGGCTGGCCGAACCTCGCGGCCGGACCAGGTGGACACTCCGGCACGGCGGCCGTGGATATGTCGTGTTCGCTATCGATGGCCAGCTCCGGGTGACCGACGCAGCCTGTCCGCATAACGGCGGCCCGCTGGCCAAGGGCATCCTCCGGGACGGCTCGATCATCTGCCCCTGGCACTGGTATCGCTTCGACCTGCAGACCGGCTGCTGCCGTACCGATGCGAGTTATGCGCTCCGCCTCTACCCGGTGATCTGGCGTGACGGGCGGGCCTTCGTCGCGCTGCCGGCCGCAGCCCGGCCGCGCTACTGGTCCCGGCTGCTGCGCACGCACGTCGGGCCGGGCCGGGCTGCGAAGCCGCCCGCTAGCCCGCGGTGACCTCTGACGTTATGGTCCGGTCCGGCGGGCGGGCTCGTCGCCTGCCGCCGCCGTGGCTTCCCGCGCGGCGGCGGCCTGCGGCGCCACTACCGCCGCGGCTGGGCCGCCGCTTGGGGTTGCACTGGCTGCGCGGCCGCGCCAGGGCGTCCTCCAGGCCAGCCAGACGGCCGCGGCGACCACCAGGACCGAAGCCAGGGTCCAGCCCAGGGCGGTAGTGCCGACACCGACGTATTTCAGGCCGGAGGCGAAGATCACGAAGGTGATCACCGGCCGGAGGATCTTGTCCGGTGCGCGCGATGACAGCAGCGAGCCGACAAACACCGCCGGAACGCTGCCGATGATGATCGAGATGGTGACTCCGAACTTCACGTGGCCGACGATGACCAGCGCACCGATGGCGGCCGCCAGGGTCAGCGGCACGGCCTGGGTCAGGTCGGTGCCGACCAGCCGGTTGGCACCGATCAACGGGTACAGGAAAAGCAGCAGCACGATCATCAGGGACCCGGACCCTACCGAGGTCAGGCCGACGATGACGCCGCCGATCATGCCGATCGCGACCGTCGGCAACGGCTTGGCGACCAGATCATGGATCGCGACCGTCCGGCCTTTCCCGCCGCGCACATCCAGCACGTACCTGATCACCATCGCGGCCGCGCCAGTGAGCAGCGCCGCTCCGAGCGCCTGCTCGACGTGCACCGGGGCGGCCGAGGAGCTTCCGAGCAGGCGCAGCAGATAGGTGCCTAGGAGGGCCATCGGCACCGAGCCGAGCGCCAGCCAGCCGACCAGCCGGTAGTTCACTGTGCCCTTGCGCATGTGCACGGCGGCGCCAACCGGCCGCATGAAGACCGCGGCGACGAGGTCGCTGGAGATGGCGCTGGGTGCCTTCACGCCGAACAGCAGGATCAGCATCGGCGTCATCAGAGCGCCGCCGCCGGCCCCGGTCATGCCGACCAGCAAGCCAACAACCGCGCTGCCCAGGACGATGTATGGGTCGACGTGCACCTGCGTACCTCCTGAAGGCTGCCTGTCTGATCTGCACCCTTTTACGTCAAAATTCTCGTTCTTGACCGTCGGATCCAGGCAGACTAACAACAATAGCTGCCGGATTGATTGGTAATACAAGGTCCTGGCGGGTCAGCGCGAAGTCCTCCGCGGCGTCGGTACTGTAGTAACCGTGCCTGTGCAGTCGGTGTACCCCCTGCTCGAGCCGCTGCTCCCGATGGTCCGCAAGCCCATCCAGTACGTCGGCGGCGAGCTGAACTCTGTCGTGAAGGACTGGGACTCCGCCGACGTCCGCTGGGCGCTGATGTACCCGGATGCCTACGAGGTAGGCCTGCCGAATCAGGGCCTGCAGATCCTGTATGAGGTGCTCAACGAGCGCGACGGCGTGCTGGCCGAGCGTAGCTACAGCGTGTGGCAGGACCTCGAGGCGCTCATGCGTGAGCATCAGGTGCCCCAGTTCACCGTGGACTCGCACCGGCCGGTGCGGGCGTTTGACCTGCTGGGCGTCAGCTTCGCCACCGAGCTCGGCTACACCAACCTGCTGACCGCGCTGAGCCTGGCCGGGATACCGCTGTCGGCCGCCGACCGCGGCAACGATGACCCGGTCGTGCTGGCGGGCGGCCATGCCGCGTTCAACCCCGAGCCGATCGCGGAGTTCATCGACGGCGCCGTCCTGGGCGACGGCGAGCAGGCCGTACTGGCCATCACCGAGCTGGTCAGGGCCTGGAAAGCGGCCGGGCGGCCAGGCGGCCGGGACGGCCTGCTGGTTCAGCTCGCGAAGTCCGGCGGGGTGTATGTGCCGCGGTTCTACGACGTCAGCTACGCCCCGGACGGCGCGATCAGCAAGGTAACGCCGAACCGGCCGTCGGTGCCGCAGTCGGTGTCCAAGCACACCGTCACCGATCTTGATTCCTGGCCGTACCCGAGCAAGCCGCTAGTGCCGATGGCTGAAACCGTGCACGAGAGGTTCAGCGTCGAGATCTTCCGCGGCTGCACCAGGGGATGCCGGTTCTGCCAGGCGGGCATGATTACCCGGCCGGTACGCGAGCGCTCGATCACCACGATCGGCTCCATGGTTGAGGCGGGCCTGGAGGCCAGCGGGTTCAACGAGGTCGGGCTGCTGTCGCTGTCCAGCGCCGACCACAGTGAGATCAATAACATCGCCGTCGACCTGGCCGACCGGTATGAGGGCACTAATACCGGCCTGTCCCTGCCATCGACCCGCGTCGATGCGTTCAACGTGACGCTGGCCGACGAACTTAGCCGCAACGGGCGGCGGTCCGGGCTAACGTTCGCGCCCGAGGGCGGCTCTGACCGGATCCGCAAGGTGATCAACAAGATGGTCACCGAAGAGGACCTGATCAGGACCGTGACAACCGCCTATGCCAGTGGCTGGCGGCAGGTGAAGCTTTACTTCATGTGCGGCCTGCCGACCGAGACCGATGAGGACGTGCTGGCCATCGCTGAGCTGGCTCGCCGGGTCATCGCGGCTGGCCGGTCCGTGACCGGGCGCAACGACATCCGCTGCACGGTATCGATCGGCGGTTTCGTGCCCAAGCCGCATACCCCGTTCCAGTGGGCGGCCCAGTGCAGTCACCAGACCGTCGACGCCCGGCTGAAGGCCCTGGGGGCGGCGATGCGGTCCGACCGGCGGTACGGCAAGGCCATCGGGTTCCGCTACCACGATGGCCAGCCTTCCATCGTGGAAGGCCTGCTGTCCCGCGGCGACCGCCGGGTCGCGAAGGTCATCCGCGCGGTGTGGGAAGACGGCGGCCGGTTCGACGGCTGGAGCGAGAATTTCTCGTTCGAGCGCTGGGAGAGGTGCGCCGAGTCAGCGCTGGCCGCTGACGGAGTCGACCTAGCCTGGTACACCACCCGCGAACGCGGCTACGACGAAATCCTGCCCTGGGACCACCTGGATGCCGGACTGGAACGGGACTGGCTCTGGCAGGACTGGCTGTCCGCTATTGACCCGGACGGCGCCGCCGAGGTCGATGACTGTCGCTGGACTCCCTGCTTCGAATGCGGTGTCTGCCCGGCCATGGATACCGAGATCGAAGCGGGCCCGACCGGGAAGCGATTGCTGCCGCTCAGCGTTGTAGGCAGAGGTGATTTTGGTCACGGAGACGGGGCCGATGGGCTCGGGGCTGGCGGCGCTAGCTTGAAGCATGGCGGCGAGGGCTAGTCGTGGGCCGTCAGCAGCCGCGCCCATCGGGACCGGCGCCGCCACCAGCAGTTCAGCGGGTCTCCATCAGGTACGCTAAACGTGGCAGGATGCGCTTCGCGAGCCACAGGGACATCGCGCGCGCGGTGGAACGAGGAGTTCGGCGGGCTTGCCTCCCAGTCGCCCACTCGGCCGGCTTCTCTCCGCATCCAAAGATCTCGTATTCGGGTGGCGCTCCGACCGGGGCAGCCAGCGAGGCCGAGTACATGGAGATCTCGCTCACCGCGGCCCTCGAGCCGGATGCAGTCAGGGCCAGGCTTGACGCCGCGTTGCCGGAAGGGATTGACGTGATCGAGGTCATTGATCTAGCCGTGGCTGAGGCGCCACGGCTGGAGGCCTCGGACTGGCAAGTCGTGCTGCCGGGAGTCGCCGCGAACGAAGCGGCCCGGGCAGTTGAGGCGTTTCTCGCCGCCGCGCACGCGGAGGTGGATCGCCTTACCAGCAACGGAGTTCGCCGGCTCGACACCAGGGCCGGAGTGGTATCGCTGGAGCTAGACCGGCGTGCCATGGCGGACGAGCAATCCGGATGTGCGATACTTCGAATGGTTGTTCGGCACCTGACACCTGCCGTGCGACCCGAAGACATCCTGGTTGCGTTCCGCCACATGTCGGCTCTGGAGCCAGCGTCGCCCGCAGTGGTGACGCGCCTGGCTCAGGGGCCGCTGGGTATCGATGCTGCCGCCGCAGAGGCCAGCGCGCCTGGTCCCGATGATCCGGCCGACTCGGCCGGCCAGTCGGGACCGCCAGCGCTGGCGGGCCCTTCTGGGGCCACGACCCCGGCGGAGGCGACCCGGCCTGACGGGCGGGACGCTGAACAGGGACAAGTATTGGCAACGTGCCTGGATGCGGGGGACGCCATCAAGGTGTATGCCGCACCACTGAGCGCGTACGAACAGCTCTCGCGCGGCGCGGAGCGGCCCGATGAGGCCAGCTGCGCCCGGGAGCCTGACGGGAGAGAACGCCCGAATGCTCGAAATCGAGCGACAGAACAGAGAGTCAGCAGCTGATGGCCAGGCTGGAAGCGATGCGTCGCTAACGGGGCCGTCAGCATCACCAGAAACGCCCGCCCAGCCGGCAGATAGCGGTAGCCAGGGGAAGGGCCTGCTCCGGCGGGCGCGCCGTGCGGTGACCAGGCCTGCCGGACCTCCGGCGGCGGAGCCGCCCGCTCCGGCCGTTGGGCCGCCTGCGGTAGTCGCGTCGGCAGATGCCGGTGCGCAGGAGCCGCGCGCTCGTGAGCTGCCGGCCGCCGCGGCGCCTGCCACCGGGACTGCGCCTGCGCACCGGGACAGCGCCTGCCGCCAGGACAAGCCGCGCACCACGCAAGCGCGCCAGCAGGGCCAAGGTTCCGCCGGCCAGCCAGCACGACGATGCAGATCCCGGCAAGGGCACGTCCACTGGCGACGCCGGGTCGGCCGCAGCGCCCTCGGCCGTGGCCCAGCCCGCGGTCGTGCCGCCCGCGCCAGTAGTGCCGCCGGCAGTAGAAGTGCCGCCGACGGCACCGCCAATGGCGGCGACACCTGCGGTTCCGCCGGCAGCATTCCAGCCGCCGCTCGTGATCTTCCAGCCGCCGGACATCACCGTAGCGCGGCCGGCGGCTCAGCGGCCGGATCGCCAACAGCAAGGCGGCCAGTCCGGTCAGCGACGGGCTGGTCAGCAGCGGGGCCAGGGTCCGGCCGGGGCCGAAGCCGGGGCCGAAGCGGAACCGATCGAGGTCGAAGACGGCGCTGAGGCTGATGGCCGCGACGAGACCGGCACCGGTTCGGCCAGCAGGCGGCGACGCCGCGGCGGCCGTGGCCGGGGTAAGGCCACTGGCGGGCCGCCGACGGAGCGGAGCCTGCCCGCGGTGCGGCCGACGACCAGCATGAGCAGCCTGACGCCGAAGACGACCAGGAGCAGGACGAAGACGGCGCGCAGGAGCCGGGAAGCACGGCGAAGCGGCGTCGGCGCAGGCGCCGCACCGGATCAAGCGCAGACACCGAGGCGCCGGCCAGCGGCTCACCGGACGATCCGCCCAACACTGTGGTGCACGTTCGGCCACCGCGCGAGAAGAGCGCCGAGACTTCCGACGTCAGAGCGATCAAGGGCTCGACGAGGCTGGAGGCTAAGCGTCAGCGGCGGCGCGAGGGACGCGAGTCGGGCCGCCGCCGTCCGCCGATCATCACGGAGTCGGAATTCCTGGCCAGGCGCGAGGCGGTCGAGCGGGTCATGGTCGTGCGTCAGCACGCCGACCGGACCCAGATCGCCGTACTCGAGGACGGCGTGCTCGTCGAGCACTACGTGGACAAGGCGAGCCACCAGTCGTACGTCGGCAACGTGTATCTGGGCAAGGTGCAGAACGTACTGCCATCGATGGAGGCGGCGTTCGTCGACATCGGAAAAGGCCGTAACGCCGTCCTGTACGCAGGCGAGGTTAACTTCGACGCCAGCGGCCTAGAGGGCGAGTCCAAGCGGATCGAGTCAGCGCTGAAGTCGGGCCAGTCGATCCTGGTTCAGGTCACCAAAGACCCGATCGGGCACAAGGGCGCCCGGCTGACCAGCCAGGTAAGCCTGCCCGGCCGTTACCTGGTCTACGTGCCAGGCGCAAGCATGACCGGGATCAGCCGCAAGCTGCCCGATACCGAGCGGAGCCGGCTCAAGCAGATCCTGAAGCAGATCATGCCGGAGAACGCCGGTGTGATCGTGCGCACGGCCGCCGAGGGCGCGTCGGAGGAGGAACTGTCTCGCGACGTGGCCAGGCTGGCGGCGCAATGGGAGGCCATCGAGAAGAAGGCCAAGACCGCCGCCGCCCCCGAACTCCTGTATAGCGAACCCGACCTGACCCTCCGGGTGGTCAGGGATATCTTCAACGAGGACTTCAGCAACCTGGTCATCGACAGCGACAGCGAGTGGGACCTGGTCGATGAATACGTCCGCTACGTTGCGCCGCACCTGGCCGACCGGCTGGAACGGTGGGACGGAGAGCAAGACGTATTCGCCGCGCATCGGATCGACGAGCAGATCGCCAAGGCGCTGGAACGAAAGGTGTGGCTGCCTAGCGGCGGCTCGCTGGTGATCGACCACACCGAGGCCATGACGGTCATCGACGTCAACACCGGAAAGTTCACCGGCCAGGGCGGCAACCTGGAACAGACGGTTACCAGGAACAACCTCGAGGCCGCCGAAGAGATCGTCAGGCAACTGCGCCTGCGGGACCTCGGTGGCATCATCGTGATCGACTTCATCGACATGGTGCTCGAAAGCAACCGCGAGCTAGTGTTGCGCCGCTTGCTGGAGTGCCTGGCCAGGGACCGGACCAAGCATCAGGTCGCCGAGGTGACCTCACTTGGCCTGGTGCAGATGACCCGCAAGCGCGTCGGCTCGGGACTGCTCGAGGCGTTCTCGGTGCCGTGCGAGCACTGCAATGGCCGTGGCGTAATCGTTTCGCTCGAGCCTGTCGACCACACTCCGGTCCGCGGCAGGATCGAGGACGGCCATGGCCGGGACGGCAGCGCCGAATCTGGCGGCAGGAACGGCCGAGCCCGTGGTGGCCGGCCGGGGCCTGCCGGCCCGGTAGCCGGCCGCGGCAAGGATGAATCGGGCGGATCAAATGGCGCTGGCAAGGATGGCGAAGCAGCTCGGGACGGGGCGGGCGGACCGGGTGCTGGCGGGTCAAGGGCCCGCAGCGGCCGGTCCCGCTCCGGCCGGTCCGCCGGTTCCGGCCAGGCTCAGGCCGACGGGTCAGGCCAGCCGGACGGCACGGCGGCAGCGGGCATCCCAGCGGTGACGGGCATGTCGGCAGCTACGGATCAGTCCGACGGACACCCCGACGCAGCGCAGGACCTGGCTGGGCGGGCCGGTGCTGACGGAGTCGGCGGGGCGGACGCGGACCGCGAGTTGGCTCAGGATTCGTCAGGCCGATCAAGGCGGTCTAGGTCGAGCCGCGGCCGCCGATCGGGCCGGGAAGGCGCCGTCGCGGACGTCGCCGTCAAGGAAGAAGCTGAGCCGGAGGTCCTTGCCGGCCCGGATGCAATCGGCTCGGAAGCGGCTAGCCCGGACGGCGCAACGCCAAACCTGGCCAGCCCTGGCGCGGCGAGCACCGACGCAGCCAGTCCCGACGCGGCCAGCCCCGACGATGCGCGGCCCGAGGCCACCAGACCGGGCGCCGCGAGCCGGGAAAACACGGCGCAGGAGAGCACGGCGCGGGAGAGCACGGTGCAGGAGAGCACGGTGCAGGCGCGGGAGGCAGGCTTGTAGGCTCGGCCGCGCACGCAACCGCCCTCCGCTAGCGAGCGGCTGACGGCGCGCGCGGTCTGATACGATCGATGGTCGGCGCATTTAAGCGGATCAGCCTGCCTCGCGGCCGGGTGGCTAGTGCGCAAGGTTCGGCAAGCCCGACTCCACCACCGAGTTTCCGCGGATCTCGCGGCGGGCTGGCACATAGAGGAGAGAACTCTCGTGTACGCGATCGTGCGCTGCGGCGGCAGGCAGGAGAAGGCGTCGGTTGACGACGTCCTGACCGTCGACAAGCTGACTGGTGACATTGGAGCCAGCGTGACGCTGCCGACCTTGCTCGTCGTGGATGGCGGCAAGGTCATCAGCGATCCGGCAGAGCTCGGTGCCTACCAGGTGACTGCTGAGATCGTGGGTGCGGCTGCCGGCCCCAAGATCAACATGATCCATTACAAGAATAAGACCGGCTACCGCCGCCGCCTGGGCCACCGCCAGAAGTACACCCAGGTCCGCGTGACTGGCATCGGCACGCAGAAGGCCAAGGCCGGCGCGGGTGCGAAGAAGAAGGGCTGACCCTCGAGATGGCACACAAGAAGGGCGCGTCGTCCAGCCGTAACGGGCGGGACTCGAATGCGCAGCGACTCGGCGTCAAACGCTTCGGCGGTCAGTTCGTCGGCGCGGGCGAGATCATCGTGCGCCAGCATGGCACGCACTTCCACCCCGGCGTTGGCGTCGGCCGCGGCGACGACGACACACTGTTCGCGCTGGTGACCGGCAAGGTGGAGTTCGGTAGACGGCGTGGGCGCCGAGCTGTCAGCGTCCTGCCAGTGGAGTCTGCGCTACCAGCTAAGCCCGTACTGCCGGTCAAGTCGGCGGCTGAGGCTAGCTGAGCATTAAAGGCTGGTCCGGGCGCGGGCGCGCGGCAGGCTTACCCGAGGGCGGACCGCCGTGGTCCGCCCTTCGGCTTTTGCGGCGCCTTGCTCCCGGAGCGGGTCGAGTTTCGGTGCTAGCTCGGTTTTAGGGGTTAATGGAGTCGCTAGCCGACGTGGCCGGCGAGTCTTCTGAGTGCTGGCTGACATGACCGGGTCGGCCGGCCAGAGGGGGTTGGGCGTGGCGGAGTTTGCGGATCAAGCCGAGGTGCGGGTACAGGCCGGCCACGGCGGCCATGGCTGCGCCTCTGTGCATAGGGAGAAGTTCAAGCCGCTTGGCGGGCCGAACGGCGGTAACGGCGGCCGCGGCGGTGACGTGATCATCGAGGTCGACCCGGGCACTTCGACGCTGCTGGACTTCCACCGCAAGCCGGTGCGGCGGGCTGGCGATGGCAGACCCGGCGCTGGCTCGCACCGCAATGGCGCCGAGGGCGCCGACCTGATCATCAGGGTTCCGGAGGGTACGGTCGTGAAGACCGCGGACGGCCAGCAACTTGCTGACCTCACCGGAGCTGGCACCAGGTACGTCGCGGCCGAGGGGGGCCGCGGCGGCCTTGGCAACGCCGCCCTTGCCTCCGTCAAGCGAAAGGCGCCAGGCTTCGCGCTACGTGGCGAGCCGGGCCCGGAGCTCCGGCTGATCTTCGAGCTGAAGACGGTGGCCGACGTCGGCCTGGTCGGTTTCCCGAACGCGGGGAAGTCGTCCCTGATCGCGGCCATGTCGGCGGCCCGCCCCAAGATCGCAAATTATCCGTTCACGACGCTGACCCCGAACCTGGGCGTTGTCGAGTCCGGTGACGTGCAATTCGTGGTCGCAGACGTGCCTGGTCTTATCCCCGGCGCGAGCAGCGGTAAGGGTCTTGGGCTCGACTTCCTCCGGCATATCGAGCGATGCTCGGTCCTCGTTCATGTGCTGGATTGCGCGACCGAAGAACCGGGCCGTGACCCGGTCAGCGACCTGGATGCGCTCGAGGCGGAACTCGCGGCCTATGAGGAGCTGACCGGGGCTGCGATGGCGGACCGTCCCAGGATCGTGGCGCTGAACAAGATCGATGTACCGGCGGCCAGGGAACTAGCCGACATGGTGGAGCCGGAACTCAAGGCACGCAGCCTGACCGTACACCGGGTCTCGGCCGCCACCACTGAGGGCCTGCGCCACCTGGCGTTCACTATGGCGGCCGTGATCGCAGCGGCGCGGGCGGCAGCGCCGCCCGCCGAACCGACCCGGATTGTGCTCCGGCCTGAGCCAGTGGCCGGGCCGGACTTTGCCGTAGTCGCCATCGGCGAGAACAGCTTCCGCGTCGTCGGCGACAAGCCGCGCCGCTGGATTATCCAGACAGACTTCGCTAACGACGAGGCCGTCGGTTACCTGGCGGACCGTCTCGCCAAGATCGGCATCGAGCAGGCGCTGGCCAATGCCGGAGCCACGCCGGGCGCCGAAGTGTTGATCGGCGAAGAGGATAATTCGGTCGTCTTCGACTGGGACCCGGACATCACGGCGCACGGAGCTACCCTCGGGCCCCGGGGAACCGACGCTCGCCTCGGTTAAGGGCCCTCGCGCCGGGCACTACTTCCGCTGCCCGGCCCGGTCACTGTCGCCCGATGTGCCGCTGCCTGGGCCGGGCCGGGTCGCACCGGCGTCGCCGTTCCCTCGGAAATAAAAAGGGGCGCTACATTCTTGTAGCGCCTAAGCGAAAAGAAAATGCGAGCAATAAATAGCTCGCGATTAGACAATAGCAAGAAGGAGCATGGTTGTCAAACGCGGAACTGGATCACGAGCAGGACTACATTTCGCTGCTGTATTCCAGGCTTGATGACCTTAGGGCGCGGGCCAGTAAGCGGCTGGCCGGGGTACTGCGGCAGAGCGGCGGCACGCACCAGGCCAGGGTAGAGCGGGAGACCTTCAGCGCCATGTACCGCCATCAGCTGGCGCAGCTCGATGCGGCGGAGAACGGCTTGTGCTTCGGGCGACTCGAATTCGACGATGGCGAGCTTCGCTATATCGGCCGACTCGGAATTCACGCTAACTCTGACGACTACGAGCAGCTCTTGATGGACTGGCGGGCGGACGCGGCCCGGCCCTTTTACCTGGCGACGGCTGCTTCACCCGGCGACGTGCGGGTCCGCAGGCACTTCAAGACACGCGGCCGGAGGATCGCGAGCCTGGACGACGAAGTACTGGACCTGACGGTCGCCGATCCGGCCAGGCACGAGGGCCTGACGGGGGAGTCGGCTCTGCTCGCGGCCCTCAACGCGAGCCGAACTGGCTCGATGTCTGACATCGTCGAGACGATCCAGGCCGAGCAGGACGTGATCATCAGGGCACCGATGGCGGGCGCGCTCGTCGTGCAGGGCGGTCCGGGTACTGGCAAGACCGCGGTTGCCTTGCACCGGGCGGCCTACTTGCTCTATACCTACCGCCGCCAGCTGGAGAAGCGGGGCGTGCTGGTGGTCGGTCCGAACGCCACGTTCCTGCGCTACATCGGCCAGGTGCTTCCGTCGCTCGGTGAGACCAGCGTGCTTCTGTCGACGCTTGGCGACCTGTTCCCTGGCGTGAGCGCGATCGCCGCCGAGCCGGCCGAGGTCGCCGCGATCAAGGGCAGGATCGGCATGGCGAAAGTCATCGCCGCCGCTGTCCGGGACCGCCAGCACGTTCCGGCTGAGCCGGTGCAGATCTCCGCGGACGTGGCCGGCCTCCGGCTGGTGACGGCTATCGGCCGCGACGGCACGCCGCCCCAGCTCGCTGCGGACTCGGGCCGCCTTCGGCTGACGCCTCGGGCTATCGCCCAGGCGCGGGAGCGCGCCCGCCGGTCCAGGCGGCCGCACAACCAGGCCCGGTCGGTATTCGCCAGGGAGATCATCAACACGCTGACTAGGCAGCTCGCCGCCAAGATCGGGACCGATGTGCGGACGGGCCAGCCGCTGATGGACCTGGAGGACACCGCTGACTTGCGGCGCGAGCTGCGGTCTGACCGTGCGGTCAGGGCAGCGATCAGCCGCCTGTGGCCGGTCCTTACGCCGGAGCAGCTTGTCGGCGACCTCCTATCGGATCCGGCGAGGCTGGCTGCCGCGGCTCCGGGCATGTCGGCGGCTGACCGTGCAGCGCTCCACCGCGAGGCGGGTGCGCCGTGGACCCCGGCGGACGTGCCGCTGCTCGACGAGGCGGCCGAACTGATGGGCGAGGATGACCGCGCGGTCCGGGCTGCGGCGGAACGGCAGCGGCGTCAGCAGGAGGCCTACGCCCAGGGCGTGCTCGACATCATCGGCCGCGACGAGGAGGACGACCCCGAGCTACTGATGGGAGCCGACCTGGTGGACGCCGAGCGGCTGGCCGCCAGGTACGAGGATGACGTTAGCCTCACTGCCGCGGAGCGGGCCGCGGGAGACCGCACTTGGGCGTTCGGTCACGTCATCGTGGACGAAGCCCAGGAACTATCCCAGATGGCGTGGCGGATGCTGATGCGGCGCTGCCCGGCCAGGTCCCTCACGATCGTCGGTGACGTCGCCCAGACCGGTGACCTGGCCGGGCAGCCGTCCTGGCACGACGCTCTCGATCCTTACCTCGGGGACCGGTGGCGGCTGGCGCCCCTGACCGTGAACTACCGGACACCGGCCGAGGTGATGGCCGTAGCGGCCGACGTGCTGACAGCGATCGGCCCCGACCTGGAGCTGCCCCGGTCAGTGCGCCAGTCCGGGCATCAGCCGTGGCAGCTTGAATCGCCGCCAGGTCAGTTCGCGGCTACGGTCGTGCAGGCCGTCATGGCGTTGGCCGACAAAGCAGGTGAGGGCAAGCTCGCGGTGATAGTCCCGGCCGGCCTCGCGGCGGAACTAGGCGAGGCGGTCGGCGCGGCACTGCCAGGCACGGCTCTTGGCGCCGACCCGGACCTGACCAGCCCGGTCGTAGTACTGACAGTCCGGCAAGCCAAGGGCCTGGAGTTCGACTGCGTGCTGATTGCCGACCCCGCCCGTCTGCTCGCCGAGTCACCGCGCGGACTGAACGACCTGTACGTGGCCCTGACAAGGGCGACACAGCACGTCGGCGTCGTGCATCCCGGCGACCTGCCAGGCGTGCTCGCCGGGCTCAGCCCGTTGGTCACCGCGGGGGAACGCGCCTGACACCGGCCGCGGGCCGGGCATCGCGTCCCGTTGCCCGGCACGCTAGTGCGCTGACAGCACGCTGTTTGGCAGCCGACTCAGTTCACCGGCTGCCAGCCCGTTGCCGCTTAGTCCTCGTCGTCGTTGCGCCGGTCGCCGCCGGTGAACCGGTTGATCAGTCGGTTGCCGGCCTCGGCGGCGCCGCTAGCGACCCCGCGCACCGCGCCGATCAGCGGGTCCTCGCTCCGGTTCCACGAGTCCTGGTAGGACTTGGCCGCGGACCTGAACTCATCACCCACCGAGGCCTCGGGGTCGTCATCCCGGCGCGGATAACGGCCCGCGAGGATGTCGCGGTACTCGCCCTCGTCGGCCCAGCGATCCAGCGCAGCGAACCGGACGACCGCGAACGGGTGCGTAGTGCCTTGCAGCTGCAGCAGCTTGAGCAGGCTGTCCCGAACGTCCGGTACCGCATCGTACTCGCGCGCCTGCCGGTGGAACTCGTCGCTGCTCAACTCGGCGAGCCGCCTGCCCCCGGCCATCTTCATCAGCGCGCGGCGGGCGGCGTCGACGTCCTGGGTGGCCAGCAGCCCGGCCCGGTCGGACGACATCTCGGCCTTACGATGCCACTCCTCCAGGGCCCAGATAACCCCCTTGAGCCCGACCCACGCGAATGGCACCAGGGCGAGTCGCTGCGCGAGCAGGATGAGGTTGTACAGCATGGTGTTGTAGACCGCGTGGCCCGACAGCACGTGGCCGAGCTCGTGCCCGATCACCCACCGGAGCTCCTCGGCGTCCATCAGCTCGACCATGCCGCTGTTCAGCACGATGAACGGCTTGTCCATGCCAAGCGCCATCGCATTGACCAGCGGGGTCTGGGTGATGTACAGCTCGGGCACCTTCGGCATGTCGAGGATGTAGCAGCCGTCGAGCATCGCCTGGTACAGGTCAGGGAACTGCTCCTGCGACGCCCGGACTGAGCTGGCCAGGAAGCTCAGACGCAGCGCCCGGTCGTTGAACAGGCCAGCGAGGTTCTTCAGGATGGTGTCGAAGCCGGTGAGCTTGCGCAGCGCCACGAGCGCTGACCGGTCGGCGGGGTGCTCGTAGGCACGAGAGCTAATTCCCGGCAGACGGATCCGGGAGCGGTCAGGCATGGTGGTCATACCTGTCATCGTAGGCGCCCGTCCCAGGAGGTTGACCACATGTCAGCACTGAAAGCCCCGGTCATGTTCGAGCCGGACGCCGAGTCAATGCCGGCCGAGTCGCTGGCCGGACTTCAGCTGGAGCGACTGCGCGGGCTCATCGACCGAATGATCGCCGTCGGCGGCCTCCAGGGCGCCCGGCTGAAAGAGGCCGGCGTGGCGGCGGGCGCGGACGTGAATATGGCCACGCTTACGCAGCTGCCGACCACTGACAAGGGCGATCTGTGGGACGCCTATCCCTTCGGGCTGCTGGCGGTGCCGCGCGAGGAGGTCGTCGCGGTGCACGGCTCGAGCGGCACCGGCGGTCGTCCCACCCTCGTCGCCTACACCCGTGACGACCTGAAGCTGTGGGCCCGGATGTGCGCCCGAGCGCTGGCCGCGGCCGGCGCGACGCCCGCCAGCATCGTGCACAACGCTTACGGATACGGACTGTTCACCGGCGGGCTCGGTATCCACCAGGGCGCGATCGAGCTTGGCGCGATGGTCGTGCCCGCCTCCGGCGGCATGACGCCGCGGCAGGTCACCTTGATTAAGGACCTGAGGCCAGACATCCTGACCTGCACGCCGTCGTATGCGATCCGCCTCGGCGAGGCGCTTGCCGAAGCCGGCGCCGGCCCGGCCGACGGCCTGTCGCTGAAAGCGGGCATTTTCGGGGCCGAGCCGTGGACCGAGGAAATGCGGATCAGGCTCGAGGACTTGCTCGGCCTGCGCGCCCTCGACATCTACGGGCTCTCGGAGATCATTGGCCCTGGCGTTGCCGCCGAATGCGTCGTGACCGCCGACGGCCTGCACGTCAACGAGGATCACTTCCTGGTAGAGGCATTGGACCCGCTGAGTGGCCTGCCGGTGCCGGATGGCACGCCAGGTGAGCTGACATTCACCACCATGACCAAGCAGGCCTTGCCGCTGTTCCGATACCGGACGGGGGACATCGCCTCCCTGCGCCGGGGTACCTGCCGATGCGGCCGCACCCTCGCGAAGATGAGCAAGGTCACGGGCCGCAAGGATGACATGCTCGTCGTCAGGGGCGTGAACGTGTACCCGACCGAGGTCGAGCGGGTCCTACTTGGCCACGAAGGGCTCGCGCCGGACTACCTGCTGGTCGTCGATGAGCGTGACGCACAGCATCGGCTGGTCGCCTGTTGCGAGATCGGAACGGGGTGGCCCGGACCAATGCCGGATTCCCGTCAGCTCGAGTCCAGGCTGAAGGACGCCCTCGGCCTTTCGGTCGCCGTCCGGGTGCTGCCGCCCGGCTCGGTGCCGCGCACCGAGGTCGGCAAGGCCGTCCGGGTCGTGCGCTGGCGCGGCGGCGAACCACCCCTGCCCGGAATCGCCTGAATTGGCCCGCGGCTTGAGGCGGTATCCGTGACACCCTGGCATTTTGACAGGCACAGGTATGGGCATATCGGGCGCGTCAGGCTGTCAAACTGCCATCCCTGAAGGAGCGGGCCGGGGTCAAGTGGCGGTGGCCTGGGGTTTTGCGGGTGCGGGTTGGCTGTCAGGGCATGCTGACGCCTGCCGCCGGCGATGCTGGTTTCCCGCGCAGCTGCCGATGTCTGGGTGGGCGGCCGCTCCGGTCAAGGACCGGGCCGTGCCCGGCCGCTGGAGGCGGCGCCGTCAGGCGTCCTTGAGGGGGTGGCCGCTCACCCGCATGATGGAAGGCTGCGGGGACCGGGGCTGCGGTGCTGGTGGTGGTGTGTTCGGTTTGTGGCTGCCCCAGGGTCGGGGAAGGTTCTCCGGGAGCGGCAGTGCCGCTGGCTGCAGTCATCCCTTCGCGTGTCCCCGGCGCGGCCGGGGTGCATGGGGCAGGTGCGGGTCAGGGCCAGGCGGGGCCAATCAGGGGGACGCTCGCGCCGCCGCGGGGACGGGGAGCAGGCAGTTGCACGGCCTGCCGCCTGGTCGCCGGCCGGGTGTCATCCGGCCGGTGCTGGCTCGGCCGCGCAGCGGATGTGCCCGTCGCGCAGGCCGTAGAAGACGAGGGTGAGCAGTTCGCGGGCGGCGGCGACCTTGGCGATGTTGCGGGCCTGGGGGCCGCGGCGGGCGATGATGGCGTCCTTGATCTCGCGGACGCGGAACCCGGCGGGCTGGTGCTGGATCGCCTCGGTCAGCGCCCACCGCAGCGGCCGGGAGCCTTGCTTGGTGATGTGCCCGCGCGACACCTTGGCGTCGGACTCGTAGTGCCGCGGGGTCAGGCCCGCCCAGCTGGCCAGCCGGCCCGGCTTGGCGAACCGCGCGACGTCGCCGATCTCGGCGATGATCACCGCGGCCAGCACCGGGCCGATGCCCGGCAGCTCCTGGATCGCCCGGTAGCCCGGGTGGCCGGCCAGCTGCTCGGCGATCACCTGCGACAGCACGGCGATCTCGGCGTCCAGCACGCCGATCAGGTGCCGCAGCGAGGCCACCTTGCCGGCATAGGGCTGCGGCAGCGCCAGCCCGTCCAGCCAGCTGCTGCCCCACCTGCCGAACAAGTCCGAGCAGGTGACCGGGATGCCGAGCTTGGCCAGCACCGCGTGGACCTGGTCCTTGCAGCTGGTCCGCTGCCCCACCAGCTTGCGCCGGTAGCGGGTCAGCTCGCGCAGCTCCCGGTAGAACGCCGGCGCGATCCACGCCTCGGCCAGCCGGCCCATCCGCAGCAGGTCCGCGAGGTCGCCGGCATCGCGGAAGTCGTTCTTGACCCGCCGGTAGCTGAATGCCTTCACCCCGGCCGGATGGGCCAGGTGCACCTCCGCGCCCGCGCCGGCGAGCACGTCCGCGGCCCAGTACCAGCCGTAGGTCGCCTCGAGTACCACCTGCGGGGCCCGGCCGGCCCGGGCCAGCTCCCGGCGTAACGCTTCCGGGCTGTTGATGATCCGGGCCGAGCCGAGCCGCCGGCCATCCTCGGTCATCCGCACCAGCACACTGCGCCGCCGGTGCAGATCCATGCCGACCACCTGCCGGCCGTCGTAGTCTTCCATTCAGGGCCTCCCATGCCTGGTGGAGACGGATGCTTGCAACTTCCAGCATCCGCCAGGAGCGGAGGCCCGCTCCTTCATTGCATCAGGGTGTTGAGTCGGGCCGATTAGTCGCGGCCGCCGCTGAAGATGCGCAGGAAGAACAAGAACACGTTCAGCGCGTCTAGGAAGATCGACGCCGCGATTAGCGGTGCCGACGCCATGCCCTTGGACTGGCGCAGGCGCTGGAAGTCATACATCGTCAGCCCGGCGAAGATCACCAGGCCGAGGATCGACCACAGCAGGTCCGCGCCCGGTATTTGGATGAAGATCAGGATGATGCTGAAGATGATCAGCCCGACCAGGCCGAAGAATGAGATCCGGCCGATCGCGCCCAGGTCACGTCGGGTCGCATAGCCGAACGCGCCAAAACCCGCCATAAACAGTGCGGTCGCGCCGGCCGCCTGCCAGACCGCTCGCGGGCTCGAGGTTGAGTAGTAGGCCACTGCTGGGCCCATGGCAAGTCCGAGGAGCAGCCCGACGCATATCAAAAGGACCACGCTGGCCGCCTCAGACCTACGCACGGTGAAGTTCATCGCGATCAGGCCGGCGAAACCGAGGATGAACCAGGCGATCGACCAACCCGTCGAGAGGTCCCGGCCCGCGTAACAGCCGAGCGCGAAAAATCCCGTCGCGATCGCGACCAGCCACATGACGCGGGCGAACAGGGTCCTGGTCTGATCGCTGCTGGCGGTGGCATAGGTCGCTGTGTCATCCACGAATGAGGCCTCCGTCGGTGAAGCGACCGCAGCCCGCCGTGAGCTGACCTAGGCAGGCGTCCCCGTTCCCGCCCATATTTACGCCACCGGCATAGCGGAGATTGCCTCCCGGGCGGCGGTCAAGATTTCTGCCCGCGCGGGCGGCGGCAGGTACGCACATGATGTGCTGGATTATTGCAGCGCGAGGAAAGGAAACAGCCATGACGCAGGGCAGCGCGGCTGGCTCGTGGACGGCGCCGGATGTGGGCGACCAGCATGGCCGGATTGCGGTGATTACCGGTGCGAATTCCGGTCTAGGGTTCGAGACAGCGCGGGTACTGGCCGAGCACGGGGCGACCGTTGTCCTCGCCGGGCGCGACCCAGGCCGCACCTCGGACGCGGCCGACAGGCTCAGGTCAGCCAACCCGGATGCCGAGCTGCAGACGGCCGAACTCGACCTGGCCTCGCTGGATTCTGTGCGGAAGGCGGCGGCCGACCTGACCGTCCGATTCCCGCGGCTGGATTTGCTGATCAACAACGCCGGGATCATGATGCCGCCGTACGGGCTGACCAAGGACGGCTACGAGCTTCAGTTCGGCACCAATCACCTGGGGCATTTCGCGCTCACCGGGCTGCTGATGCCGTCGCTGCTCGCCGCGCCCCGGTCCCGTGTCGTTACCGTGAGCAGTAACGGGCACCGGGCGGGCCGGATTAATTTCGCCGATTTGCAGTCGTCCCGGCGTTACGTGAAGTTCGTTGCGTACGGGCAGTCCAAACTGGCCAACCTGATGTTCACCTATGAGCTGGAGCGGCGGCTCAAGGCTGCGGACGCGCAGACCATCGCGGTTGCCGCGCATCCCGGCACGGCGCGGACGGAGCTGGCCAGGTACATGTCCGGCGTCTCGAACGCCGCGATGAGCTCGCGGCTCGGCTGGCTGAACTCCTGGTGGGTGCAGGACGCGGCGATGGGTGCCTTGCCGACATTGCGCGCGGCGACCGATCCGGCCGCGGTCGGCGGGACGTACTACGGACCGGGCGGACCGTTCCAGTTGACCGGGTATCCGGTCGTGGTTCGCTCCAGCAGCCGGTCGCTCAACAAGGAGGCGCAGCGCCGCCTGTGGGCCGAGTCTGAGCAACTGACGCAGATCAGCTACCCGATCTAGGACCTCGGCGTTTATGGTCACTGCATGAGCGAACGATCACCGCATGCCTAGGCGGCTCGGCGTGATGGGCGGCACCTTCGACCCGGTCCATCACGGGCACCTGGTCGCGGCTAGCGAAGTCGGCCACGTCTTCGAATTGGACGAAGTTATCTTCGTGCCGACCGGCCAGCCGTGGCAGAAGGACGATCGCGACGTGTCGTCGGCCGAGGACCGCTACCTGATGACGGTGATCGCCACGGCGTCCAATCCGCGATTCTCGGTCAGCCGGGTCGACATCGACCGGCCGGGGGAGACGTACACCATCGACACGCTGCGCGACCTGCGGGCAGTGCGGGGGCCAGACGCCGAGTTCTTCTTCATCACCGGTGCCGACGCGCTCGCGAAGATGATCTCCTGGCGGGACGCCGACGAGCTGTTCAGCATGGCCCATTTCGTCGGCTGCACCCGGCCCGGCCACCACTTGTCGATGTCTGACTTGCCGGACGGGCGGGTTAGCCTGGTCGAGATTCCCGCGCTGGCCATTTCCTCGACCGAATGCCGGGAGCGCGTCTCGGGCGGCCACCCGATCTGGTACCTCGTTCCCGACGGTGTCGTGCAGTACATCTCCAAGCGGCAGCTTTACCGGGGTTAGCGGTGCGACTGGAAGCAGTGGGCAAGCGGTACGGCTTGCGACAGCCGTGGATCGTCCGCCACGTCAGCCAGGAGGTGGCGGCCGGGCAGTTGATCAGGCTCGAGGGCCGGAACGGCAGCGGGAAGTCGACGCTGCTGGGGGTCATGGCCGGCGTGTCGATGCCATCGGCCGGCCGGGTGACCGGGCGGCCGCGGGTCGGCTACGTGCCCGAGCGTTTCCCTGGCGGCCTTGCGTTTTCCGCGCGGGAGTACTTGCAGCACATGGGCCGGATTCACGGCTTGGCCGGCCCCGCGGTGTCGCGGGCCGTCGACCACTGGCTGGACCGGCTCGGCGCGGCCGATTACGCCGGATCGCCGCTGCGGACACTGTCCAAGGGCATGTGCCAGAAGGTCGCCATCGCCCAGGCATTGCTGGCCCGTCCCGGCCTGCTCGTGCTCGACGAAGCGTGGACCGGGCTGGACCAAGCGGCCCGTGGTGCGCTCGATGCGGCGGTAGCCGAACGGCTCGCCGAGGGCGGGACCGTGCTGTTCGTCGATCACCATATGGCGCGGCTGGCCGGACTGGTGGACCAGCGGTGGCAACTCGAGGCCGGCACTGTCACCGTAGTGGCTGCAGCGCGCGTCTTCGCGGGGCAGGGCGAGGGCGGCGGGCCAGATTCCGGCGCGGCTGTCACTTTCGAGCTTTCCGGGGTCGAGGCGGATTCGTTGTCCGGGCTGGCCCGGCTGCCGGGCGTAGTGTCGGTGTCGCCGGAGTTGGCGAGCCGCGAGGATCGGGCCGCCCGGCTTGACCGAGTACGGCTGACGGTCGCCGCGCAGGACTCCGACACCTTGCTCCGGCAACTGCTGACCTGGGACGGCGTGCACGTGATCGCGGTTCGGCCGAGCGGGGAGGACGGCCGGTGATCGCCTTGCTGCGTTACCAGGCCGCGAACCTGTTCCGGTCGCATCGGTGGATCTTCCCGCTGATCACTTATGCCCTGCTGATCTCGGCCGGCGGAGCCGGCTCGATCCAAAACGCCACCAGTGTTGAGAGGGCGCGTGCCCTGGCCAGCGCTCTGGATTGGAGCGCGGCGATCCTGCTGCCAGTCGTTGCCATGCTGACCAGGTCGATGCTGACCGCCGAGCCAGCGGCCGCGCGGGCCTGCGTGTCCGCCGCGAGAGGGCCAGGGCGGGCACAGCTGGCGGCGCTGATCACGGCGTTCGCTGCCGGGGCGGTCCTCGGCCTGGCCGGGGCCGGTTATGAGCTAGTGACGGCCGGCCATAAGACCGCGCTGCTCGGTCCGTTCATCGCGGGCCTGGGCAGGGCGCTGGTCTGCGCTCTTGTCGGGTCCGCCGTGGGAACGCTGTTCAACCCGCCACTGATCCGGCACGCGGCTGCTGCGTTGCTCGCCACCATCGCTGCGGTCGTGGTGGCGCTGGTCTCCAGCGTGTCGCCGGCCAGCGCCGCATTGCGCGGAAACGGGGCGACGATGCAGGCGGCGGCCTGGCCGGCCGGCGTGCCGCTGCTGACCGCGTTCGCGCTCGTCGCCGTTTCCTGGACAGCTTCCTGCTGGCTCGCCGGGCGCCGCGCGGGCTGACCCAGACGGCTCCGGGCGACTTATAGCCGGGAGCCCGAAAGGCCCATTTACCACTATAGATGTGCGAAACGCCAGTTGGCGTTAGGCAGACTGTCAGTTACGCGGGATACCCTGGGTGGTGCCTGCGTCTCAGTCGCTGCCGGGCGTGACAATGGGAGTTAGGGCTAGCCAAGGAGGACTGCCAGCACACGTGACTGCCACCAACAGGGCCGTCGAGCTCGTGGAGATCGCGGCCGCAGCCGCGGCTGACAAGCTCGCCTCCGACATCATCGCGTACGACGTCAGTGAGCAGCTCGTCATCACCGACGCCTTCCTGCTCTGCTCGGCATCCAACGACCGCCAGGTTCGCGCGATCGTGGATGAAATCGAGGAGAGGCTCCGCCGGGCCGGCGCCAGGCCTGCCCGCCGCGAGGGGGAGCGGGAAATGCGCTGGGTGCTGCTCGACTACATCGACGTCGTGATCCATGTCCAGCACGCCGACGAGCGGGTCTACTACTCGCTCGAGCGCCTGTGGAAGGATTGCCCGATTATCCCGCTGCCCGAGCCAGTTGGCGCCGCGGGCCCGGGCGGTCCGGGCGGCTCCGCGTCGGCTGGTCCCGGCGGTCGGAGCTAGCTTGACCGCAGCAGGGGATGCTGTCGCGCCCAGCATGTGGCCCGGCGGCGAGGGCAAGGACGTCGTCACGCTAGTGCTGTGGCGGCACGGGCAAACCACCTATAACGTCGAGCGCAGGTTCCAAGGTCAGCGGGATGTCCCGCTGGACGAGATCGGGCTCCGTCAGGCAGCCGAGGCTGCCCAGTACCTCGCCACGCTGCGGCCGTCAGCGATCTTCAGCTCGGACCTGAGCCGGGCCTCGGTGACGGCCGCCGCGCTGGCCCGGCAGACCGGGCTCAGCGTGCAGCTTGACAAGGACCTGCGGGAGCGATCCGGCGGATCCTGGGAGGGCCTGACTGAGACCGAGATCAGGGAGCGCTTCCCCGCCGAGCGCGCGACCTGGACGCCCGCGGACGGGGAGTCCGCCCTGGCCGTGACGGAGCGGGCCGCTGCCGCTCTGGAGCGGATCGCCGACAGCATTCCCGGCGGCTCGACGGCCGTCGTGGTGTCGCACGGCGCGGCGCTCGGGATGGCGGTAGCGCGGCTGCTCGAGATTCCGTGGCAGCCGCGGGTGCTCGGCCCGTTCGCCAATTGCCACTGGTCGGTGCTGTCGAGGCGGGGGAGCAGATGGCGGCTAGTGGCGCATAATGTCGGCATCCTTCCGGAACCTGTACCGGCCGGGGATGCCAGCGACGACGACTAGCCGGTTTCTTGTACACTGGCGTGGCGCTCCGGCCGGAAGGCGGGGCGATCCCAGGGGCTATAGCTCAGTTGGTAGAGCGCTTGCATGGCATGCAAGAGGTCTGGGGTTCGAATCCCCATAGCTCCACTGCGTGACATTTCCGCAGGTCAGAGCCATACTTCGACCGTGATATCGGTTTCAGAAGCCCCTCCCCAGATGGATTCTCACTCCTCTTCCCGCGCTGTTTGCGCAGGTCAGCGGCACCATCGCAGTCCTTGCGGGGCCTGCAAGAGGTCAAGAATCCTCTCCGGTATTTCCGCAGGCCAGCGGGCACTCCCGGCTGCCGGCCCGGCACTGGTTACCAAACGGGTTACCGCCGGGCAGAGCTCCTGGCGGAGGCGGAACGGCGCCGGGGACGGCGGCCAGCCATGCCGTCGGCGGGGCCGCTCAGGCGAGCTACGCCAGCGTGGCGTGGCGCGGATCCGCGGTGAAATCTGCCGTGTGCTTCGCACAAGCAGTGCACCGAGCTACCCGCGAAGCCCCAGCGAACCCGACACAGCGGATCTCCTGCCTGTGCCGCCGGCGGCGTTCATCCGCAACGGCCGGGCCAATCCGCGATAAGGCCACCCGCGATGCCGGTGCGGCAGACTGGCAGGGCCGGATGCGGCACATGCATGACACCGACCAGACATCGAGTCACCGACAGCACGCGCGGCAGTTCTCGCGCGACCGCTCGTGCATGAGAAGCGGATGGGTTGCATCAGCCGACTTCTCCGCTCTGACGTGCAGAGAAGCGGGCCGCGCCGAGCGTAGAGATCAAGCGGGCCAACCGGCTCATCCCGTGCACGCGCGGGTTTCCGGCTGCGGGATGGTTACGGTGACTGCGGTCCGTTCAGTGGGTGCAGCTGGTGCCACCGCTCCTGCCGTGTCACATGTGGTCGGTGCGCGGGTCGGGCTGGTGGTACGGTGCCGTCGGCTGTGAGCCAGCCGCGGTTGCGGAACACGACGACCAAGGCGATCAGAAAGCTATCCACAGGCGCCGTTGTTTTGCCCGGCCCGCCGGAAGCTCGCTCATCCCAGACGGCGGACAATGCCGACCGCAACAAGATCAACCGCCACGTCCGCTCATGGCGCCCTGCGTGCGGTCCAAGCAGTAGTGTTGACCGCTTGACCATCTGCCGGAAATCGAGGCAAGGCGGCGTCGGCACGGTGAGCCAGCTGGAATCCGGCGAGCGGCCAGCGCGCGCTAGCTCAGCCAGCCAGTTCGGGTCGAGGCTCTTCCCGTGCTGCTGCGGGCAACGGCCGCATCCGGTGTCGGACAGATGCCAGTGCCGGTGACAGTAGGCGGCGTCGCATTGCTCGCAGAATCCCGCGTCGTCGTACAGGCCAGCCGTGTGCACCTGCTGGAAGCGGTACGGCCGCCGGAACGCCTCGATGATGACCTGCGCGCGGTCGGCGCTGACAGGATCGCCGACCCAGGCGAGTGCGCCGACCGGGTCAGCTCGTGCTCGTTGTGGTCGGCCGTGTTGAAAGGCATGAACGGAGTCTCGAATGTCGTCGCTCAGGCGATTGAATTCTTGCTTTCTTTCCGGGATACCGTACGGGTCGGACCGTGCCTATCGCGGCGGGAACTGGGAGTTGGGGACCGGGGCAGCTAGGTTGGCCGTCGGGGCCTGGGCGGTGTAGCCGATGACCGCGCAGTTGATGTCGACCCCGACCGAGCCGTAGGGCGTGGGCTTCCCGGTGGCCGGGTTGACCCCGGTCAGCAGGTCGGGCCGGGTGGCGGCCAGGTTGAAGACCTGGTTCTCGTCGATCTGGCGGGTGTTCAGTCCCGCCTTGACCGCCTTTGGGGTCCACAGGCCCAGCTGGGCGTCCCACAGCGGGCTGTAGGCGTCGGCGTGCCGTGGGTCGGCCAGCGTCGGGAAGTCACCGAACACGTTCAGCAGGTCCCCGCCGTTGCGCAGGGCATTGATCAGCGCGGTGTTGCCGGCTGAGGCGTCCTGGCTGGCGTGCCCGTCCTTGACCAGGTGCACGAACCCCTGCGCCTGCGGGTTGCCGGCGCCGGTCTGGCCGTTGATGAAGCCGAACAGCCGCTCGCGGGCCGAGCCGAGGAAGTCGTCGCCGCCGTTGAAGGAGACGTTGTTCAGCGCCGGCACGTAGGTGGAGCGCTCCAGCACCGCGGTCAGCGGCTGGCCCGCGTCGGTGCTTAGGTAGACGATCGGCTGGCCGGCGTCGAAGCCCTTGACGAACAGCAGGTCCGCCCACGACTCCGCGAACTGGCCGGGCTTGGATTTGCCCGCGATGTGGATGCCCAGGACGCGGTCACCGGTGTTGGTGTGGTGAACCACGTCGAAGGGGCCGTTGCCGGTGGCCACGATCGGCGCGTTGTAGACGACGTTGGAGCCTGCGATCCGGA
Organism: uncultured Actinomycetota bacterium; assembly: GCA_963804435.1. Lineage (GTDB taxonomy): Bacteria > Actinomycetota > Actinomycetes > Streptosporangiales > Streptosporangiaceae > JAJYUU01. The sequence goes on from CAWDQI010000001.1 coordinate 760,656, forward strand.
TGAACGGGCTGTAGCCGGGGCCAGCCACGGCGCCGGGCTGGAACTTGGCCAGCGGGAACCCGTTCGGCCCGGGTATCGCGATCCGGGTCGGACTGAAGTTGGGTGTGCCCTGGAAGTGCACGACCGCAGGCCCGAACGGGTTCTCCTGCGGTGTCGGGCTGCCGAGCGTTACCGTCTGCACGGCGGCCGGGTCGCTGATCGCGATGTTGGCGAGCTTGGGTGCGTAGTTCACGCCCAGGTCGTGCGCCAGCCCGGCATCGGAGGCGTCCAGCAGCACGTACCACACCTTCTCCCCGTGCGCGGTGCCCGGGTAGAGCGGCAGTCGGACCGTCTCGTTGCTGAGGTTGACCTGGATCGCGCTCTCCAGGGTCAGGTGATCGCGGGGCAGCAGGCCGCTCAGCTGGCCCAGCCCGCTCGCGCCACCTGAGGCCTGCGGGCGAGCGACCGCAGCCGAGGATGCCCCCTGCTGCGAGAGAACGCCTACCGGTACCGCGACACCAATCGCGGCCGCCACCGCAACCGTGCGCAGTACCGGCGTCCGCCTTCTGGTCGTTCGGAAGGGTCGAAGTTTCATGTGGTCCAGGCCCTTTCCTGAGACAAGACGGTTTGGTCGAGTTGCACTCGATTTCGCGGCGCCGAGTGAGTCGCCCAGGGTCCACAGCGCGGCGCCGAGCAGCACCAGGTCCTTGAGGAGGAACTGGCCGGGCAGCACCGACAGCACCGGGAATCCGCCTGCTGCCGTGACTCCTGGCGTGGTGAACAGGAAGCTCAGCGTGCCCAGGAACAGCAGTATGGCCATCGCGCTGCCGGCGGCTGATAGCCGCGGCGAGACGAACCGCAGCGCGATGAGCAGGGCCGCTATGATCTCGACGGTGCCGAGGGTCGCCGCGAGCGAGCGGACGCCGAGGATGCTGTAAAACCAGCTCATGATCGGGCTGTTGGCGATGAGCGGGTGGATGGCGGTCGCTTCGTACGAGGAGTACTTCAGCGCGCCGATCCACGCGATCACCACGACGAGCGCGTACCGGACGAACTGCCCGCCCGCCACGGCCACCGGGTGCTCTGTCTTCGGGGCCTCACCGGTATGCCGATTCATGGTGCGCATCATGGTTGATCCTTTCGCGCGATGTTTCGCGGCTAGGCTTATCAGCGGCGAACGGCCTTCTTTATGGCCTCTCCGTCCCGGAACGGCGCCGCGGTGGTGGCCAGGGCGTTCACGGTCATCGCCATGACCGCGGAGCGTCGAGGTGATGGGACAGCAGATGCTGCTCTCCCGATCCGGGCGGCCGCCAGTGGGCCATGGGGGCAGGGCTGGCGAGTCGCCCCTGCGCGCGTGTGCTGACCAGCGGGGCGAGGGCCCGCCGGGCGTGCTGTCCCCCATGCCCGCCCTGTGCTCACCGCCCCGCTCGTCATGTGATCACTGTGTAACGGAGGCCGGGTGAGCTGTCCTCACCCACCGAGCGGGTCACCCGGGTGACTCTGGTGCTGGCCTGGCCGCATGGATTGGCTATGGAGAACTTCTGATTTAGCCCGGCGAGCGGGCCGCCGGACGACAGCGGTAAGAACCGGCCGCGCTGCACCGGTGAGCTCAGGCCCGAACGCCGCCGAGCAGGAGCACGCCGATGACGATCGTCGCCGCTCCTGCGACCTGAAGCCTGCCCAGCTTTTCCCGGAACAGGATGTAGGCGGCGAATGCGGACAACGCCGGAAAGGACGACGCGAGGACGGCCGTGACGGCGATGCCGTGGCGGGCGGAGACTGTGAACAGCGAGAAGCCGGCGACCTCGCAGATCCCCCCGGCCACCACGAGTGGCAGTGCGCGCCGGGTGATGCGCAGCCTCGATGTGGCGGCGAGCGGAGCAGCCACAGCCGCGACGGCCAGGATCCGGGCGGGAAGCAGAACCCAGGCCACCGGAATCTGCTCGCCGAGCTTGCCGATGGTGTAGAGGTTCGTGCCGAAGCAGAGGGCACTGATGGCGGCGAAGACCAGCGCGGCCGGCTGGCCGGGCAGGTCGTCCCTCGTCGTGCCGGGTGTCGCGGCGGTGAGAAAGATCCCAGCCGCGATGACACCCAGGGCCGCTGCCGCCCCTGGGCCGATGGTCTCGCCTGCAGCCACCGCGATCAGCGCGGCCACGGCTCCCTGGGTCGAGAGGACGGGGGCGACCACCCCGACCTTGCCTATCCGCAGCGCGCGGTAGGCGAGCAGCAGACCCAGGACGTTCGTCACTCCGACAACGGCGAGCAGTCCGAACGTGCCGGCCTGCAGGTGCAACGGGACGCTGCTGACAGCGACGATCGGCCCGAGGATAACAAGCCCTACCAGCATCACCCAGGAAAGGACCGAGGCAGGTCCGATCATGCGCGCCGATCGGGATGCGCACACGGTGGCAGTGGTGAAGATGAGAGCTGTCCCTATCCCGCCCAGCACCGAGGTCATCTCGTACCGGCCTGCCGAAGCCAGGTCACCGTGCCGCCCGAGTGCAGGCCATTTACAGCAGCCGGAGTTCCCTGGCCCGGTCTACCGCAGTGGCCCTGTCGGCGGCTTCGAGCTTGCGGTACAAAGCGCGCTGGTGTGTCTTCACGGTATTGACCGAGAGATAAAGGTGCGCGCCGATCTCGCGCCGCGACAACGGGGTCGCCAGGAGGCGAAGGACCTCGAGCTCCTTGCTGGTGAGCTCCTCCCCGAACGCGGCCGTAGCCCGGTGCCGGGACACCCTGCGACCCGCCAGGTGCTCCGCCGCAGCAAGCAGCTGCCCGGCGAGGCCGGGATCCCGGCATCGCCGCAGGACAGCGCCGGCCTCCTCTACGCTGGCTGCGGCTGCGTCCCGGTCGCCCAGATGCTGGAGGATCTCCGCCCGCGTCAGGAGCGCGTTCGCGAGTTCCAGGTAACCTCCGCCCCGCTGGGAGAGGACGACCGCCCTGAGCGCTGCCTCGTCGGCTGCGGCGATCTCGCCGCGCTGGTCGCGAACTTTGGCCGTCGCCAGCGAGATCATCATGGCGGCGAAGTGCTCGCCTGCGGCTGCATCGCCGTCGTTGCCGGCGGCCCGGCGGATCTGCTGCTCGGCCTCCGCCAGCTGGCGGCGTTCCGCCGAGATGCAGGCCAGGTAGCCAAGCGCGTAGGTCCGGCCGGCGTCGTTGCCCACCTCATCGGCCAGTTGCACGGCCCGGCTGAACGCGGCCCATGCCTCGTGCAGGCTGCCGGACCAGTACAGGGTTGCCCCGTACACGCAGTAGGCGGCGGACCGGCCCGGGTGCGAGTCGCCAAGATCTAGCCGGATCGCCTTCCGGGCGGCGTCGGCTGCCGCGGCGATGTCGCCGATCTTGAAGCGCTGAAGGGCGCGGAGCACCGCGATCTCGGCTCCGATGGTACCGCCCGCGACGCCGCGACCGGCGAGCCTCGCCTCAGCCGCCTCGATCCAGCGGCCCGCGTCGTAGAGTCGCCTCAGATCGAGTGCGATCCAGGCCCGCGCCACGCACAACCGGCGATCCCCGGTTACCGTCTGCTCTGGCAGCAGATCCAGCCAGCCCGACACGGTGAATAGACGTCCTCGGTCGAACTCCGGACCCCAGCTGGCGGCGATAAGCTCCGCCGCACCAGCAATGTCTGCTGCAGCAGCCAGGTGGCGCACCGCTTCGTCCGGGGAGCCCACGGCACCGAACCACGCTGCGGCGCGGTGGTGGAGAGCGGGAATAGAGCCGGGCTCGGTCCGGTGCAGCTCGCTGCGCAGCAGCTCCCGGAACAGATGGTGGTAGCGGTACCAGCGGCGCGAGGAATCCAGGGGAACCAGGAATAGGTTCTGGCGCTCCATCTGGTCAAGGATCGCCGCCGATGCTGAGGTCTGCAGCACGGCATCGCACAGCGGCCCGCTGAGCCTTTCCAGTACGGAGGTCCGCAGCAGGAAGGCGCGCAGGTCCGATGGCTGGCCGTCGAGCACCTCGGCGCTCAGGTAATCGACGACATGCCGGTTGTCGCCGGCGAATGACCTGATGAAACTGTCCGCGTCGGGACTGCGCTGGAGCGACAGTGCGGCGAGGTAGAGCCCGGCTGCCCAGCCCTCGGTCCGCCGGCACAACAGCGTGATGTCCTCCTCCGCCAGGTCCAGCCCGAGGGCGTCGTTGAGCAGGAGGGCCGTCTCGGCGGCGGCGAAGCGGAGCTCATGGGTCCGCACCTCCAGCAAGTCGCCCCCCGCCCTGAGCCGCGCCAAGGGCAGCGGAGGATCGGACCGGCTGGCTATGACCAGCCGGAGGCTCGGCGGCATCCGGCCGATAACGAATGCCAGTTCCTCGTGGATGTCCCGGTTCGTCACTAGATGGTAGTCGTCAAGCAGGAGCACGATCTGGTCAGGGAGGCCCGCTAGCTCGTTGAGCAGCGCGGGCAGGACAACCTGCCGCGGGTCGGCGCCCATCCCGAGCAGTTCGAGGGAATGAGCCGCAATCCCAGGGTTCGCTTTCTGGAGGGCGGCGACCACGTACGTCCAGAACCGGACGGGGTCGTTGTCGGCCGGGTCGAGGGAGACCCAGGCAAACCGGCGGCGTTCCTTGTCGCAGGCGATCCACTCGGCCAGCAGCGTCGTCTTCCCCCACCCGGCGGGCGCGTCAAGCAGCGTGAGCTTGCGGTCGTTACCCGCTGACAGCGCCTCCACGAGGCCCGGCCGGCTGATCAGCTTCTGCCGGGGCGCCGGTATGTGCAGCTTGGTGGCCAGGAGGGCTCCTGGCTCCGGCCTGCTTGCGCGGTCCGCCTCGCCCCGATCGGCCTGGCCCCCCCGCAAGGAGGCGACCGGCTGTATTGCCCCAGTCTCGGGGCTTGCCTTCTCAGACACAGGCCCCCCAGAAGCCGCGCAGCCACCCCCGGCGCGACCCTCTACCACCAGCCACGATACCCAGGTCACCCGGGTGAAACGGGCCGGGGGTGATGACCGGTCACCAGGGCCGGGCGCACTGTGAAGGTCAGCCCGAGAGCACCGGAGGGGTACATGGAGCCGACCAGATACCGGATCAGCGTCCGGGGCCAGCTGACCCAGCGCCTCGCGGCCGCGTTCGAGGGCATGAGCCTGGAAGCAGGCGGCGGGAAGACCGTCCTGGTCGGGGAGATCCGCGACCAGTGCCACCTGTACGGCGTCCTGGACCAGGTGCGCAACCTGGGCCTTGACCTGGTGGCAGTGGAAGCCGGAGCTATGACCGTTAAGGCGGACGATGACCAGACAGCGAGATGACCGGGATTACTAGGTGTATGTAAACGGCGGCGGCCTGGCCGGCGAGCCCGTCGCAGGCTCCTTCGCGGGCACCGCGCTGAGAACCGCCGTGGTCGAATATGAGCCGGCCGGCGGTGTGAATGCGGTTGCCATTTCTGGATGCCCAGCAAGACCCTGCCGCGGCCCGGACAGATACTGGCGGCTGCTGACCGGGTCCCCGGCGCGGCGGAGGCTGTGACCTGCGAGCGGGCTTAAAGTGCGGGGCTGGCCCGGCGGTGTTAGATGACAGCGGACTGCGACGATACGGGCGGGGTGCGGTGGCTCGCGGGGCCGACGTCGCCGCTCGCGGGGCCGGGAACGGCTGGCTGGCGAGCCGCCCGTCGAGGCGGAGGCTCGATGGCTCGTGGCGGACGCTGTCTTCGACCCTCGCGGTGACCACAGGCAACCGGGACCATTTTCCCTCATCTCGCCATAGACGGGCTGGCCCTCGCCGTTTGCGATTCCAGCGAGGTAACGGCTGACCGGGCCTCCCCGCAGCCGGGTGCCGCGCCATCTGGCTTTCTATGAGAACGCGGCGGCGTAATCGGCAGCGAACTGCTCGAAGGAACCGGCGGGGCGGCCAAGGAGCGACGGGACATCGTCAGTGAGCCATGCCGCGTCGCCGTCGGCGATCATGGTGAACGCCTGGGCGTTCATCTCCGCGACCTGCTCGGGGACGCCCGCGCGGATCATCGCGTCCTTGTCTTGATCGAAGCTGAGCTCCCGGTAGGCGATGGTTCTGCCGAGCCGCTTGGAGAGCACGGCGGCTACGTCGTAGTTGGAGATCAGCTCGGGGCCGGTTAGCCGGTAGCTCTTGCCGGCGTGCCGGGCGGGGCGGGCGGCGATGACGGCGGCCACGGCCGCGACGTCGCGGGCGTCGACCATGCCGATGCGGCCCTTGCCGGCCGAGGAGCCGAAACCGCTCGTCTTCGCGATGGCCGGTGCCAGGGCCAGGACGTTCTGCATGTAAGCGTTCGAGCGCAGCAGCGTGTGGGGCACTCCGGAAGCGGCCAGGCCAGCCTCGATCTCGGTCTGCCAGCGCCGCCGGGCAATCGGCGAGTTGGCCGAGGCGTTGCTGCTGGCCTTGACGACGTGCCCGACGCCGGCGCGAACGGCGCTGGCGACGACATTAAGCTCCTGGGCGGGCACGCCCGGGCTGACGAGGACCACTGTGTCGACGCCCGCCATCGCCCGGTCGATGCTCGCCGGCACGTCCAAGTCGCCAGCGGCCAGGTCCGCGCCGGAATCCGCCAGCAGCTCGGCCTTCTCCGGGTCCCGTACCAGCACCCGGACGGGGACTTCGCGCTGCCTGAGCAGGCGCACCGCTTCGGCGCCGACCTTCCCGGCTGTTGTCACGAGGATCACAGCGGGCCTCCCTCCGCTTGCCTGAACTGGGTTAGGCGACCCAGCCTGCCGGACTGCGGGTGAGTAACGTGGCCATCCAGATGACCGTGCCACCTAACGCCTACCAGATCGGCATCCCGGCTGGGCAGTCCGGCACCGCTCGTTGCCAGTCGGCTTGGGCGGCCCCGAGCAGGTGACCAGCACAGCCGGGAGCGGAGCGCCTGACGTTACCCGGCGGCGCGCCGGCTGCCGGCGTGCCAGTCTTCCTGGATGCCGATCTGATCGGGTTCGACGCCGTAGCTGCGTAGCTGGGGTCGCTCACGCAGGCTGCGCTTGAGCTCGGCGAAGCCTGGGAAGCTCGCCAGGCCGAGCACGTTGTCCCACAGCGGCACCGCTTCGGCCTCGGTGGGCGGGCGGCTGATCACCGGGCCGAAGAACGCGACGCCGGCGGGCGGCTTGAACTGGATGATCGGCGTCCCGACGTCCTTGCCGGTCAAGTCGAGCGCTTCGTCGGTCTCGTGACGGATTTCCGCGTCAAAAGTAGGGTCGTCGAGCGCGTCAGCCAGTTCGGCTGGCAGGCCGGCCTTCGACAGGATCGGCTCGAGGAAGCCGCGGGTACCGCGATGCCCGCCATCGGGCTGGTCAGCGTCGGCAGTGGTATCGAAGACCCGGGCGCCGATCGCCGCGTAGAGCGGACCGACCGCGTCGCGGCCGTGCTCGGCTCTGGTCCGTGCGGCGACCCGCAGCAGTTTTAGCCCGGCGGTGTGACCAGCCTCGTAGCCGGCCGGGAAGTGACTGTCGTAATCCACCGCGGCGTTGATCAGCCGCAGCGAGATGAACCGCCAGTCCACCGTGTAGTCACGCTGTGCTTGCACGATCCGCACCCATTTGCTGGTGATCCACGCGAACGGGCACACGGGATCGAAGTAGAAGTGAATATCAGCGTCGCTCATGTGCCGATCCTCTCTCAGGCCGACGTCGCCTGTGCGGCGTGCGCGCGCAGGTACCCGATCAGGCCGATCACATCGTCGGGAACGAGTCGGCCGATAGCTCCGCTGGAATAGACGCTGACCACCACACGGCCGGCCGGGTCCAGGACGAACCCGGTGGACTGCAGGAACAGCGGGTCTTCATGGATGAAGGCCCCGGTGGCCAAGGCGATCGCGCGGGCGTCGGCGCTGTGCCCGACCGGGAAAGTCAGTCCGTGCCTGGCGATCAGCTCGCGGGTGGTGGCTTCGTCGTCAACCGACAGCGAGACGAGTTTCGCGCCGACCTCAGCCAGCCGGTCGTCGGCTCGCTGAAACGCGCGGAGCTGGGCGTTGCAGTACGGGCACCACGACCCGCGGTTGAACAGGACCACGCCGAAGCTGGCCGCCAGCGCGCCGGGCACGGAGAGGGTCTCGCCGCCGGGTAGCGTGAGCGGCAGCGCCGGGAACTGGTCGCCGGTGTTGAGCAGCGTCATCGTGATCTCCAGACATGTCGAAGGTGTCTTGTTAGTGGCTAAGCAGGATCGGAGAAACTCCAGATCCGGCCGTTGTCGTCACTATCCAGGCGCGCGAGCAGGGACTGGGCGGACTGCTGCGGGCTGATCAGGTTCCCGTCGTGGTAGGACGCCATGAACCGGCGGTGCAAGTCGGCGCCGACCTGAGCCGGGTCCTGTCCGCGGATCCAGGCCTGCATGGCCGTGTCGACCGAGCCCGGCCGGAACGCGTTGACGGTGACGCCGGTGCCGTCCAGCTCGGCGGCCAGGTTGACCGTGTGCGCCTCCAGCGCGGCCTTGCTGGTGGCGTAGGCGTTGGCGCGCAGCATGCCTGCGGGGCTGGCGGCGATGCCGCTGGAGAGGTTGACGATCCGGCCCCACCGGTTGGCGATCATCGCGGGCAGCAGCAGGAAGCTCAGGCTCGCGACGGCGACGACGTTGATGCTGATCGCGGCCGCCCATTGCGCCGGGTCGATGCTGGTGCTGGCCCCGAGCGGCCAGACGACAGCGGCGTTGTTGATCAGCACGGTCACGTCACCGAGTTCATCACCGATCCGCTTCACGGCCCCGGTGAGCTGGCCGGGGTCGCTGACATCGGCCGGGACCGCCAGTGCGCGTCCGCCGAACTCCTGAACCTGGCTGGCGGTCTGGTCGAGCTCGTGCCCGGAGCGGGCCAGCAGCGCAACGCGGGCACCGGCCTGAGCCAGGCCCAGCGCGATGCCGCGGCCGATGCCGCGTCCGGCTCCGGTCACCAGCGCGGTCTTCCCGCCCAGGCTGTCTGAGGAAATCGCCATGCCTGTTAGTGCCTGATCGCGGCCAGGTCTTACCTGCCGACGCTACGTCGCGGCTGATCGGCCGGCGAAGCCGGAACGCTCGCCGCATGGCGATCGCAGCGCTCACTTGAAGAAGTGGGTCCGGGCCCGTGGCAGCCGGAGACCATCGACGTCGAGGTCGATCTTCTCGTTGTAGAAGGCGACCAGGCCGGCGATGGGCTGCACCTGGCGGGTCGGGAAGTCATAGGCCCAGGCGAGATCCTGGTCGCCGTCGCGCACCGTGTCACCGGTGCGCACCGACCAGTAGCCGCTGGTCACGCCCTTGTACGGGCAGGCGGTCTGGGTGGTGGTGGGCAGCAGATGCTCGAAGGCGACGTCGGTGCGGTCGAAGTAGTAGCGGGTCGGCAGGCCGGTCTCGAACACCAGCACCGGAGTCGTGCTCTCAGCTAGCGTCACTCCTTCGAATGAGGCCCGGACATGGCGGTGCGAGCGGAGCGCGTCGACGCGGACATAGGGGTTGCGGGGATGGACGAAGACTTGCTCGTCCTCCTCATACCAGGCATCGAGCGCGTCCCAGTCGAACCGGGCCGTGCCGGCGACCCCGTCGATCGCGTCGTCGCCGAAGACCCGCACACTGCCTGGCCGGTCCAGGCCCCCCGCGCGCAGGCCGTGGCGGCGCGCGGTGCCCTGGCGGAGGCGCTGGTCGTGCTGTTCGTCGACGAGGAAGCGCGAGTCGACGTCTTCGACAAGGATGTAGTACTGCGGGTAGTAGGGCCATTCCCATACATACCGCGCCCGGGTGGTGTCGAAAATCTGCTCGCCGCCGAGCGTCGCCCGCACTCGCCGCGGCGCGGGCTCGACGTGTTCGGTCCCTGCGATCACCTGCGGGTAGTCGCGGCCGGTTGCGACAGGTGCTGCGGTCATCGTGCGCCTCGGTCCGTAATCTGGCCAATATGCCTGATTTAATCCGTCGGGGCTTTCGCCGCCTCCGGCAACCTGCGTGCCCCGCCATTTTTAGCGCCGGGCGCAGCGCGGAACTTACCTCTTCAGGCCGGTCATGAGCCGGGCCAGGCTCAGGGTCCGCCGATCCCCGAGGCCGCCTCCCTATATAACGGGCCCGCGCGGGTGGCCAGTTTCCGTGAGCAGGATCCGCAGGTCCGGGTGTTGGGCCGGTGAGTTTACGGCGGCGCGAACTGGGCGTTGCCGCCGGGTGCGGCCCTGCTTCAGGCCGTAGTTCGCGCCCTGGTCCTACGCGGCGCCGGCGCCAAACGCGTCCGGCGGGACGTACCAGACCCGCTTGCCGCCCGTCGGGGTAATAACGACAACTCGACCGTCGCGTCGTTCATTGTGACCTGGATCGCGCGACGCTCCGTCGATGATGGGGCATCGTCTTACCTTGCGGGCGCCAGAGTAGCGGACGGCTAACAGAGTTTGGGTTATGTCGTTGGCTGGGAGCACGGCCGCCGGGATCAGCAGTCGCGGTCCGCTTAATGAGGATTCACGCGAGTGGCTCAGGTGCCTGGCCGACGCCGGCAGCGACGCCGAACGGGAGCAGGTCCTCCCCCGCCTGCACCAACCGCGCGATCGGCAGGTGACCTCGGGGCCGCGTGAGCCGGCGCGGCCGGGTGGTGCACGCCCCCCAGTCAGGCGGCCTGGCTTCTCTTGCCGTCCACGGCGGTCGGGGTTGCTCGGGCCTTATGAGCATCAGGAAGCGAAAGAGTCAGCTGCCGTCGGCCACGACCCCTAACGGTCAGGCAGTGCTCGAACGGTTAGCCGCGCGGGGCAGCGAACTCGAGTTCTGCAAGCACGATCCAGAACGCTTCGCCATGTGGATCTCGACCCGCCCCGATCAGCTGCCCGGCAAGTTCTGCTACCAGGCAGCTCAGGTGCTGGCCGAAGACGTCAGCTGCGGCGCGCACGCCTGCCTGTGCGGCTCCTGCGCAGACCTGGACCTGGACCACACCGGGAAACCCGGCTGACACGCCCGCCAGCTGCACAGGTAAGCCGCTACCGGGATCACGGCAGTTCACGGTCATCACTGTCTGTGACCGAGTTCCTGTCTGCCAGACCTCAAGCTGTATCTACAGAGGACATGATCGGTTGGTTAATGTGTGGCGACGAGCAGGTAGGTCATTCTGGTCGCTGCAGTTTGGCGGCGGGTTGGCCGTCAATGACGATGAGGGACTCGCTGACCGTCTTGCGGTGCAGGTCTGGCACCTCTGCGTCCCTTGCCGGATAGCCGATGGGAAAGAGGATATAGGGACGTTCCGTCGACGGGCGGTTCATGATCTGGTTAATAAAGCTCATCGGGTTTGGTGTGTGCGTGAGCGTCGCGAGGCCCATTGCGTGGAGCGCGGCGATGAAGAAGCCGCATGCTATGCCCACGCTCTCGTTGACGTAGTAATTCTTCCGGAGGCTGCCGTCGGGCATGGGGGTGTGTTTCTGGGCAAAAGCCACGACCAGCCATGGAGCGACATCGAGAAAGCCCTTGTTGTCGTCGGTCTCCAGCCTGGCCAGTGCCTGGCGCCACGCGGGAACGTCGCGTTCGTGGTAGAAGGTGCGCTCCTCGCGCTCGGCGGCGACCCGGATTTCATGCTTTGTGACGGGGTCGCTGGTTGCGACGAACGTCCAGGGCTGGAAGTGCGCTCCTGACGGAGCGCGATTAGCCGCTGCAACAGCCAGCTCGATCATCTCCTGCGGAACGGCTTTGTCTGAGAAGAACCGGACGCTGCGGCGCGTGTCGAGAAACTGGCAGAACTCTTTGCCCCGCCGCATGCCCTCCGCGATGGGCACGATCTCGGGCCGGTACGGGATGAAGGCATGCCGGTGTTGCCGGGTTGGCTCGATCCAGTAATCAGGTTCTGCGGGGAACGGATCATGGGGGTTGTGATGCATCGTTCTGGTGACCCTTCGGTGGCCTAGTCCAGCCTAGTCCGGCATGCCTGCGCGTTCGGTGCGCACAGCGCTCGGGCCCGGCAGATCGGTGAGAGGCCGTCCGGCGCGCCGCCGGGCGACGAACGTGCGGGGGTGGGCCGCACCCAAGTTTGTTGCAGACTCGGTTCTCCCGTAAACCAGTTGATCGTGCGGGCGTTGCCATCCATCCTCCGCGCCTCTTCCCGATAGCTGTCAGTCCCTGCCGGGGTGCAGGAGACAAAGGACAGGGCGGCTCGCCCGACTTCCGTGGCCATGCCCGTTCGCGGAAGCTGCCCGATGAAGCCCGTCAACCGCGCGCCAATGGAGCGACACTTTGGGATTCATTGCGTAGTTCGACAACGAGTACGGATCCGGCCGATGAGCAGTCTCGTCGCCGTGGCGCCCGGCGCTAATAGCCCGGTTGATCACGATACGGAATAGCCGAGTGCGGAACGACGCGCGCTGGTGAAACCGGCTAATGCGTCTCAGCACCCCGACCCGGGCGTCCTGGACCACTTCCTCTGCCACTGCTCTGCTCAGCACGTAGCCCCACGGCTATTGACAGCATGGGAGCGTGGTCTTGTCTCCGCCAACTTAATGAATGCACCCTGATCGCCAGCACGTAGCCGGCCAAGGAGTTCTGAATCCGGGTCTTCAAGCGCTGGAGACATCCTCGCCCGCCAGCGCGAGTGCCTTGCTGGTCTCTGCCCGCAAATGGGCGTTGTATGACACGTGGTACATGCCGGGCACGGTCACTGCCGGACCGGCGGGCGTTATGAACTCGAAAGCCCGGAACAGATCTCCTGCACGCGGCAACCCCATCGTGAGACTCCTGGACCAACTGCTGTCCTGGCGAATGGCAGAGCAGCGTCTACCGCTAGGCAGCGGCAGACATACGATGCCGTTTTACCTCTGATTGGCCTTATTTCCGACCGGCAAATTTCCGACCGGCAACCCGGCAGCTGTCTGATGCAGCTACCGCGTGACATGATCGGGAAGGCGGATGGCTGGCAGTCAGCGGTGTGGTGCTGGTCAGCCGGGCGGTGCCCGAGGACGTCCCGCCGCTCCTGGGCCGCCCCGTCCGCCCTCGGCACAAGACCCGCTCTCGGCGGGCTTGGACCTGGGAGCGCCTGAGGCGATTGCTGGGAATTGTCCACCGGGCGAGATTCCGGGAAGTCTGGGCAACCGGTTCGCGGCGCGGGCTGGTCTATGGAGTTGAAGACTGGCACCCGAGGGAGGGGTGATGGGCCTGTTCAGCCGAACCGGTGATCATCAGTGGTCTCAGCAGCATCTGTCGCATTACGCTGACGGCGACCTTTCCGCGCGCGCGCGCCGCCGCCTGGAGCGTCATGCGGAGGGCTGCGTCGACTGCAGCCGCGGCATCCGTGCGATGCGCGCGCTGCTGCGGCTGATCCCGGCCATTGAGGGGCGTGAGACCGTCCGCGCGCCGGCCGGGATCTTCGACCGGGTTCGCTCCGGCGGCGCCAAGGGCCCGGACGGCGACGCGCCTGCTGGGGGCGCATGATGCCGCCGCCGGCGGGCGCTGGCGGCCCAGGCATTCTGGACACCGAGACAGCCCTGGTTGCCCGTGCCCGCGACGGGGACGTGGGCGCCTTCGAGCAGCTGGCCAGCGCGCACGCCGATCGCTTGTTCGCCCTGCTGCTGCGGTTGCTGGGCGACCGAGCCGAGGCCGAGGACGTCGCCCAGGAGGTGATGCTGCGGGCCTGGCGCGGCATCGGCCGCTTCCGCGGTCACTCGCTGTTCTTTACGTGGCTGTACCGGATCGCGATCAACGAGGCCAACCGCTCCCTGGAAAAGCGCTCCCGCACGCCGGGGTGCACGTCGATCGGCGCCGCCGTGGTCCAGCTGCCAGCAGCCGCCCGGGAGGAGCCTTCCCGGCGGCTGGAGCAGGCCGAGCTGCGCGAAGCGCTCAGCCAGGCCCTGGTCCGCCTGCCGCCGGATTACCGGATCGCGGTCGTACTGCACGACGTCGAAGGCCTGTCGGCACGCCAGGCCGCGGAGGTCGCCGGCTGCGGTGAGGCGGCGTTTAAGAGCCGCCTGCACCAGGCGCGGCTGCGAGTCCGGGCCGCGATCGGCGACGATGCGCTGATCAACTCCGGCAGCTGATCCGGCACGGTCGGGTCCGGCACGGCGACCCGCCGAGCGGTTTTAGGGCGAACGCGAGCTGGCCGGGGTCCCGTCTGACGCGGGAAACGGAGCAATTCTCCGGCTGGCCGCCGAGCATCGCGCTCACGAGGACGCCGGCATCCAGGCTCGCGGGTACCGTCATGGGCCAGCAAATGGCGGCAATCGTTTCTGGGGCTGGCCGGTCTACCCCCTATATCAGCGACCTCGCAGATGGAGAGGATCAAGATCATGCTGCGCACACATCAGGATCAGAGCCAGCATCAGCAGGGCAACGCGGCCGTGACCGCCGAGCACCCTGTGGCAGTTGCTGGCCGGCACGTCGTCCGGTACGGGCTGGTTATCGTCATCGCCTGGATCGGCGCGCTGAAGTACACCTCGTACGAAGCGACGGCGATCCAGCCACTGATCGCCCATAGCCCGCTGATGAGCTGGCTTTACAGCCTCCTCAGCGTCCGGGCCCTCGGAGCGTCGCTCGGTACCGTGGAGATCATCGCAGCGGTGCTCATCGCGGTCCGGCCGGCCTGGCCGCGGGTCTCGGCCGCAGGCAGTGCGATAGCGGTGCTGCTGTTCCTCAGCACGCTTAGCCTGCTGTTCACCACGCCGGGCGTCACCGCTGCGTCCGGGTTCCCGGTGCTCTCTGTACTGCCCGGCCAGTTCCTGCTGAAGGACCTCGTGCTGCTAGGCGCTTCCCTCTGGACGCTGGGCGACTCACTCGGCGCCGCGAAGCGCAAGGCCATCCGACCGGGCAGGTCCTACTGACAGCCCAGGCCGGCGGCCCGCTATCGGTGCTCTGGCTGCCGCACGGCGCGGACGCGAGTGGCGGCGCAAGGGAGGTTTCACCACGGCCGCAGGCGCCGTCCCGCCGGCCAATCCAAACCGCCAGCTAGAACGAACAATATATATGCTGAGCCGCCGGCCCTGGTAGCTGCGAGTCCCGCCTGTGGTGACCGCGGTCGCTGACCCGTATTGAGCCCGGGACGCCGGCGATCTTGCGGCACCCGGCGCACGCGAACCGGGGGCGGACACTCTCTCCGACGCGGGATATGCGGCCTGCCCGGCGCCACCCCGGCTGCTGCCCGACCGACGCCGCGGCGGAGGATGCAGCGATCCTCGGGCAGGCGGTGACCAGCAGGTGGCGCGCAGCGCCAGCCTGCGCCGGGCATTCGCCGCGGAAAGGAAGGCGGGCCGATGGCCGCTCATAGGTACGACCTGGTGATCGTGGGCGCCGGCAGCGCGAACATGCTGCCTGCTCGCGAGTTCGCGGACTGGCGGATCGCGGTGGTAGAAGCCGACCGCTTCGGGGGGACCTGCCTGAACCGCGGGTGCATTCCCTCGAAGATGCTGGTACATACCGCGAACGTTGCCCAGGCCGTCCGCCACGCCGGCCGATTCGGGATCGGCGCTAAGTGGGGGGAGCGGACTGGCCGGCCATCCGAGGCCGGGTCTTCGGCCGGATCGACCCGCTGCACGAGCAGGCAGTGGCGCACCGCCGGGCCAGCGGCATCGACGTGTTCCTCGGCCAGGCAACCTTCACCGGGCCAAAGGTCCTCAGCGTCGGCGACGACGAGCTGCACGCTGACCGGTTCGTGCTGGCCGTCGGCTCACGCCCGGTTATCCCCTCGCTGGCCGGCATGGCCGGCGTTCCCTACCTCACCTCGGACACCGTGATGCGGCTCGGCGCGCTGCCCAAGTCGATGCTGGTGCTGGGCGGGGGTTACATCGCAGCCGAGATGAGCCACATCTTCGGGTCCCTCGGCACGCGGGTGACGATCATCGCGCGCGGCGAGCAGCTCCTGGCGCGCCACGACCTCGATGTCCGGGCGCGGTTTACCCAGGCGTATGCCGAGCGCTTCGACGTGCGCCTCGGCGCAACAGCACAGCGAGTGTCAGCAACACGAAAAGGGATCCGCCTCGACCTGGCGACGCCCTCCGGCCCGCAGCAGGCTGAGGGCCAGGTGCTGCTGGTGGCTACCGGGCGGACACCGAACAGCGACAGCCTCAATGTCGCCGCCGCCGGGATCGAGGTCGACGCGCACGGCCACGTCCGCACCGACGACACTTACGCCACGAACGTGCCCGGGATCTGGGCGCTCGGCGACCTGGCCAATCATTACCAGCTCAAGCACATGGCTAACGCCGAGGCCCGGCTTGTCCGCTACAACCTGCTGCACCCCGCGCAGCCGCGACGGGCTGCCTTCACCGTCGTGCCGTCCGCGGTGTTCACCGACCCCCAGGTCGCTTCCGCCGGCGCCTCCGAGCAGGACCTGCAGGCACAGGGCCGAGACTACACAGCAGTCACCAAGCCGTACAGCGACACAGCCTACGGCTGGGCGCTGGAGGACACCGGCGGCTTCGTGAAAATCCTCGCTGACCAAGCCACCCGGCTGCTGCTCGGCGCTCACCTCCTTGGCCCTCAGGCAGCGACGCTCATCCAGCCGCTCGTGCAGGCCATGTGCCTGGGCAATACCGTCGACCAGGTGGCCTCGGGCGTCCTGTACATCCATCCGGCGCTCACCGAGGTCGTCGAGCAGGCCCTGCTGGAACTGTGAAGCTCCGCCTGTCCGCCAGCCAGCCTTATCGCGGCATCGGCTCCGCGGAGCGGCCTGCCGGACACGACCAGGCCAGTTTCCAGCGAGCCAATCCCAGTCCGGGCATTCGGGCCGGCTGTAATCGAATAACCGGCCGACGTTGATCCGCGCCTGGTCGCGGGTCGCGGCCCGGATCTGCACGGCGCGCCTGTTGAAGGCGGCTCTTGAACGCCGCATGGCCGATGCCGGCCGTCACATCGTCCGCAGCGGCGCAACGTCAAGCCGTGGCATCATGTGTCGATCATGACGCCTGGGCTTCTGCGCGGCGGGCAGCGCCGCAGAACTTGCCAGCGCGGTCTCCGCCGGTCCGGGCACGGCCAGCCGAACCTCGTACAGCCAGGGCCGTTCCGGGCTTAAGTCATGCAGCGCCGCTGACTGCCCCGCGGCATGGCGGGCGCCGTCCTCGTTGTCATGGGCGTGTCCGCCGGTCACCGGTCGCCCGGCGTCGCGCCGGTGCACGTGATACTGCTTGCGCGTCAGATCACGCCGCTGGGCCTCGTGCGCCAGCGCCTTTGTTACCAGGCCGGCGATGGCCTCGTTGATGTCCTCGGGGCGCTCAAGGATGACGGCATGACCAGCACCATGGATGATGACCAGTTCGGCATCGCGGATCGCCGAGGCGATCTCATCGGAGCAGGCCGAGTCTACGACCCTGTCCCTGTCACCGGTCAGCACCAGCACGGGGACGATGCCGAGCACCTTCAGCGCGGGTCGCTTATCATGGCCGATCATGGCGACGCAGAAGTCGGCGACGACGCCGATTGGAGTGGCGCGGATGATCCGCTCAAGAAAGTCGACGACCTCCGGGCTCACATCTGAGTCACCGAACGCGATCCACCGTGTCCCGAGAAATGCCAGGTCGCTTGCCGACTGACGACTCCGCTCTACTACGTCGGCGAACCTGCCCTTGGAGGCCCCGGTCATGATCGACGGCATCGCCCACCTGACCGCCGGCCGCAACGGCGCTGGTAGCCAGTTCGCGGTGTCGACCGTGGATGCCACCGTGGAGATCAGCGCCGCGCCGATGACCTTGCTGCCGAACAGCTCGGGATGCTGATCGGCCAGAGCCATCACGGTCATTCCGCCCATCGAATGGCCGACGAGCACCACCGGCATGTCATCAGGTGCGGTAGCCATCAGGACCCGGTGCAGGTCGGCGCCGAGCTGGTCGATACTGGCCAGACCGGGCTCGGACCTGCCGGACCGGCCGTGGCTGCGCTGGTCCCAGAAGACGAGCCTGGCGCTGTGCCCCAGCCCGGCATGCTGGTAATGCCAGACATCCAGGCTGGCAGCGTAGCCGTGACAGAAGATCACTGTCACCGGCGCGTCCTTGGGCCCGGTGACCTCCACGTGGAGCGGCAGGCCGTCATCGGCGAACACCGTCATCGCCTCGCCACGAATATGACCGAGCGGCTCGCCGGCCCCCGGATCTGGCCTCAGACTGACCCGGCCCACTGCGACCTTCTCGGCCAGCACCACGGCGCTGGTGCCAGCTGCCACCGCGCCCGCGGCGAGCCCGGCCAGGGCGCGCACCGCGCGGATGCCGCGACCGCACTCGGCGCAGTCCTCGGCGTGGCGTTCCAGGCGGCGGCGGGCGCCGGGGGAGAGGTCCCCGATGGCGTAGGCCGACAGCTGCTGCTGGGACCACTGATGATCATCGGCTCGGCTGAACAGGCCCATGGCTTCTGTCCCTTCTGTCTTACCTTTTCACTCACTTGGACCCTGAGACTGGGCGGATCGATTGCCTGCCAGGGCTGCTTCATGGCGGCCGCCGACCCGCGGTGCTGCATGGGGAAGCGAAGGCCGGCTGGCGCGCCCGCGGTCCGCGCAGCCGAACGGCGCAGTTGCCAGTCAATCCAGCAGATGCCGACGCCACTGACGCAGCGGGCACAGCGGGTGCGGATAAGGACGCTGCGTCTTGGCAGAACACCAATGCCGTCCCGCCGTTGCCGCGAGGCAGGGCCGATCGAGGCGAGCCCTGGGGAGGAAGTCCGTGCAGCCTTGGCTGACACGCTCCAGCCCGAACGTCTCACACGGGTCGCAGAGGCAAGCGTGAGAGGTCCGACGGTGTCTCGCCCCCCGCCCGCGCCGCACCGGGCGAGCCGGCGGGCGTGGATCTATAGGACCTCGATCCAAGATCCTGCTGCAGAACCAGATCCGATCGCACCGGGAGCCGTAACAGTGACATTGCGGCGAGGCTGACGGTCAAGGCGCCGAACTGCGGACCTCCGCGGGCCGGGCAAGTGCGCAACGACCCCGCGGCCGTCGGCGTGATCCTGGGCGACGGGCAAGCCGTGGCGATTGACGAGGTCCTGCCAGGGCACGACCGAGACCTGCCAGCCGGCGCCGTGATGCAATGGCAGGCCCACGGTGGCGGGATCAGGGTGGCGAGGCTCCTCAGCGCGGCAGGAACGCTGACGCGGCAGTGATCTCGGTGGCGATCTGCCTGTCAGCGGTCACTGCTCGGCGTCGCGCGACGCGGTCGCCATTGCCTGCTGCTCAGCGCCGCGGCAGGAGATCGCGGCGGTGACGGCTGCCGAAGTCCAGCTCTCGCGGTTGAGCAGCCGCACTGGGCGCGCCCGCCCAGGTGATCAGCCGTGCCCCGCGGCCGTGCGTTATGAAGCTGACCGTCCACCGGACCAGCACGATGAAGCGGTTCTGCCAGCCCATGAGGAAGCAGAGGTGGACGAGCAGCCACGCCAGCCAGGCAGGCAGGCCGCTGAGCCGGGTCCGGCGCGTCTGCGCGACCGCTGCCTTCCGTCCGATCGTGGCCAGAGATCCCCTGTCGCGGTAGCCGAAGCGCGGCACCGCGCGCCCGGCCAGGCGCAGGCGGATGGCTCGCGCGGCGTAGCGCCCTTCCTGTATCGCGGCAGGTGCGGTGCCAGGGATGGGCAGCGCCGCGCCGGTGCCGTCGGAGACCCGCACCATGTCCCCGGCCGCGAACACTTCGGGAAAGCCCGGCAGGGTCAGGTCCGGTTCCACGGTGATGCGCCCGGCCCTGTCGAGGGCGGCGCCGGAAGCGGTCGCCAGCGTGTGGGCGAGGGGTGAGGCGGAGACCCCGGCCGCCCAGATGATGGTGCGCGCGTGAACCTCGCTGATCTGACCATCGTTGGCCGCCAGGCGGATCGAGCCGTCGGTCACGTCCGCAACTGTGGTGTTCACCATGGGCGTGACGCCCAGGCGCGTCAGCGCCTCAGCCGCCTTGCGTGAAAGCCTCGGGTCATAACTGGTCAGGACCCGGTCGGCGGCCTCGATGAGCAGGATCTCCGCCTCCCCGGGGTCGATGGAGCGGAATTCGCGCCGCAGGGTGTCCTGGGCGATCTCAGCGATCTGGCCCGCTAGCTCCACGCCAGTTGGGCCGGCGCCGACGACCGCGAAGGTCAGCCAGGCCCTGCGCCGCTCAGGACAGGCCTCGACCTCGGCGGCCTCGAATGCTGTCAGGATCCGCCGGCGGATCTCCCAGGCGTCCTCCACGGTCTTCAGGCCGGGGGCGTACGGCGCCCACGCCTCATGCCCGAAATAAGAATGCGCCGCACCGGCGGCGACAACCAGCGAGTCATAGGCAAGTTCACCCGGGCCTGGCCCGCCGGCCTGCCCGCGCAGCCGGACGCGCCGGCCCGGCAGGTCGATCGCCGCCACGTCGGCCAGGACGACCCGCGCGTTGCCCTGGCGAGCCAGGATCCCGCGCAGGGGGTAGGCGATCTCGCCAGGCGACAGCGCGCCCGTTGCAAGCTGATACAGCAGCGGCTGGAAGAGATGGAAGTTCCGCCGATCCACCAGTGTGACCTCGGCGTCGGCTTGGCGCAGGCCGCGGACCGCCTGCAAGCCGGCGAAGCCGCCGCCGACAACCACCACCCGATGGCGGTCACCCGGCCGCTTCCCGGGCGGCCGGCGATGGTAGATGCCGTGCTCCTCGTTACTGGCGTACATGCCGGCGAGGGATCGTTCGGTGTGGCCCCGGCCCGGCACGTCGTGTCGCCCGCGGGTCGGTTCCCGCTGCCACCGACCGTCGGGCTGCTGGACCTCTGCTGCTGAGCTGGCCTGAGCGTTGGCCTTTGCGCGGCGCATCTGTTGTGTCCCTCCTATCGCGATTGTCACTGGGTTGGACCCGTGACCTGCCGGATCGATTGGCTGGCCGGGGCACCAGCGCCTTACACATCAACCGGGAGTAGACACACCAGCGACCCGCACTAGCTGCGCATTGAGTCGAGCCCACCCCGGATCTCGTGGCCAGAGAGGCGCTCTTCTGCGGGTCAATGATCCGGGAGACCGGCCCCTAGCGCGTTCTGCATACATCACCGGGCAGGAGATCGCTTGTGTCGTGGATCTCCCAGCGCCAGGGTCTGCGGGCCGAGCTCGTATCCCGGCCAGAGCAGCGCTGTGCGGCCATCGATCTCAGGTGCTCGCCTTGCTGGAGGCCAAGGTGGTCTTCCTCCCCACCACGCTGGGCGACCAGCGCGTCGACGGGCACGACGAGAGCACCGCGCTGGCCGACAGCGAGGTCCACCTGGCCGGGCGCGGTCAGCGCGGTCAGCTCGGTCCTGGTCGGCTACCCGGCAGCACAGGCATACCTCGGCTCAGACGGCCACACCTCCACGATCTACGTGTGCGCCCAGGTCGGCCAGGTCGATGCCGTCCAGGAACTGCTCGCCGCCACCGCCAGCCCCCAGGCACCCAGCCAGGTCAATGTCAGCCAGCCCTCCCAGGCGCTGGTCGCCCGCGCCGACACTCAGGCTGCGCTCAAAGCCTGTGCCTCGGCCTCGGCGCCGTCGGCGTCGCCAACATCATGATCATCTCCGTGCTGGAGCGCCGCTCAGAGATCGGCCTCCGCCGGGCGCTCGGCGCCACCAGGAACCACATTCGCCTCCAGTTCCTCAGCGAGGCCATCCTGCTGGCTCTGCTCGGCGGCGCGGCGGGCGTTAGCGCCGGAGCGCTGGCCACCGCGATGTACGCGGCAGCGAAAGGCTGGGCCACCGTGATCCCCCCGCTCGCCTGGGCCGGCGGCCTCGGCGCCGCGATTGCCATCGGCGCGCTCGCCGGGCTGCTCCCGGCCATCAAAGCTGCCCGCATGTCACCCACCGAAGCGCTGTGGTCCCTCTGAGAGCCAGGTGCTGACTTGCGGCGGACGTGGCACGGATCCGATGCAACCCGACCGAGAACCGCCTCGCGCGGGACCAGATGGCTGCCGCGCAGGGGTGCTCGCGGGCGTCAGTGCCAGTGAACATCCTTGATCCGAGGCGCAACGCGACAGCCGCTTCTCCGCATCTCCCTCGGCTGGGCGAGCCGGGTGAGGGATCGGTGCCCGCCAGCCTGCAGCGGGCCAGCGCACTGGCATTTTCCAAGCAGTTTTCCGGGCGAGGTCACGTTCGGGGCCGCTTGCCGCTCTAGTAAGGGACCACGCGTCGCCGCGAGGCCGATGTCCCCCCGAGTCAAGTAAGGAACCAGTCGTTTATGTGGTCTGTGTGCCGAGGATCGACGCCGTGCGGGGCAAAGATGTGTTGCCCGAGCCGGGCGGCGGCGCGATGGCTCGTGGGCCGGCGGGCGTCCGGCGGATGGCGGCTCGTGTCCAGGGGCACGGCATCGGGGCACCGCTGGCATCTGACGGCCAGGCCCTCCCTGCCGCGCCGGCGCGGCCGCGTCCGGCGGGATAGCTTCCCGTGCCCTGGCCGTGCGGGGCGGATGCGGAGGCAAAGTGGCTACCGTGACTGCCGGCCGTGAGGCCGGGGCATTGCCTGCAGGCCCCGGCGAGCTGCGGGAGGTCGCGTTCGCCCAGTTCTTCCGCGCCGAGCACAAGAAACTGATCAGGTTCGTCATGGCCATCGGCGCCGGCGGCGACGAGGCCGCGGAGATCGCGCAGGCGACGTTCTTCAAGGCCTTTGAGGGCTGGGACGCGATTCGGGCGCCGCGCGCGTGGATCCGGCGGGTGGCCGTGAACGAGCTGACCGCTGCGCGGCAGGCTGCCCGCCGGGAGACGCCGCAGGCCACGCTGCCGGACGCGCCGGTGCCGATATCCACGGCCCTGGCGGTGGAGCTGTCCGAAGAAGCCCGGCAGGTTCTCGCGGCACTGCAGGCACTGCCTCCCAGGCAGCGCCAGGTCATGGCGTGGATCATCGATGGCTTCGGCGCCACCGAGATCGCCCGTGAGCTGGGGATCAGCCCGCAGTCAGCAAGGCAGAGCTACGCCAAGGCCCGTAAGAACCTCGGCCGGTTCTACGGACGGGAGCAGAGGCGATGATGATCAGGCGGCGGGACCTTTTCGGCGGCCGGGCCAGCAGAGAGGCCGCGGACGGCGCCGTTGGTCGCGGCATGGCCGGCGTACTGGCCGCGCTGGCCAACGTGGTCGACGATGACGCCGCGCTGGGACGCATCTACGCTGCGCTCGGCACGAGCATGTCCGCCGAAGAGCCGGGACGGCGTGGCGGAACGACGGCCGGCCAGGGATCCGAGCTCGGATCGGCCATCACCACTGGCCGTGCGCGAGGGACTGTGACATCCCGTCGGCGGCTGGTGCTGCGCTCGGTGGCCGGAGCGGCGGTGCTGGCCGCAGGCGCCGTGGCCGTGGTGGCGGTCGTGGTGCCTGGTGCCCGGCACGGCGGCACCGAGACGCAGGCGGTCAGTGCCGCTTATGTGGTGAGGAAGGTCAGCAGCGCGCTGAGCGCGGCCGAGCCCGGCGAGATGGCGCATATGACGGTCACGACCGGCGGCGCTGCGGCATCCGGCGGCGGCATAACCGCCGAGGAGTGGTCTATCGGCCGCCGGTGGCGCATGGTGACGTACTCGGCGGACGGGCGTCCCGTCTATGACGAAGGCGTGAGCGCCTCATCTGTCTATACCGTCGTCGGCTACAAGGCGAGGGCATGGGCCCGCCAGGCCGGACCGGGCCAACTGCCTCCGCTGCTCCCGTCGCCTCCAGGGCGGGGCCCTGGCCTGCGGTCAGGCTCGCCTGTGACTGTGCCCGGATTCCTGCGCAGCGCGGTCTCGCACGGATCGCTGGCCGAGGCTGGCCGGCAGCGCGTCGACGGGATCGAGGCCATCAAGCTGACCAGCCCCCCGGGCAGCCTGCTCTCCGAGACGATCTGGGTCAGCCCGCGCACGTACCTGCCGGTGCGCGTGATCACCCTGCCGGTCCCTGGGCAGCCAGGCTCGGGGCAGACGGCGGACATCACCTGGCTCCCGCCGACCAGGCAGAACCTGGCCAGGCTCACCGTGCCCATCCCCGGCGGGTTTCGCGAGCTGCCGCTCGCCGGGGTCACCGGGCCGAGGCCGGGAAGCTGATCAAGCAGGGGTCGCTGCCGGGGTCCAGGTGACGTCCCCCGGGCCAGCGAATCAGCGGCAAGAGCGGGCGACATCGTGCTACCGGCATGACGAACTGTCGAGATGAGTGAGAGGAATCCAAGATGGATGACGTTAGCGGCGGACGCCGGCGACTGCGGCGTATGTGGCTGCGACGTACAGGGCTGCTGGGCATCGTGGCGGGCACCGCTGTGCTGACGGTCGCGTGCGGCGGCGGCTCCGGCACCCCGCAGGTCGCCAGCCTGGGGCACGGCAGCAGCGGCGCCGCGAGCCCGGCGAGCAACGGCGGCGGGAACTCGGCGGCCTCCGGGTCGGACGGTAACGTGACCCAGCTGCTAGACGAGTGGGCCGCGTGCATGCGCATCCACGGCGATCCCGGCCAGGCCGACCCGACCGTCGACGCCAGCAAGGTGATCCATGTCACCCTGGCGTCCTCGGTCCCCGGCGGGATCTTCGGGACGAACGGGCAGGACCCCTCCGGAGGGCCGGGCGTACACTGCGCAACCTACCTGAACGATGCTTCTAAGGCGCTGGCGGGCCCGGGGTCGTCTTCGCTGAAGACGCCGGACCAGGCCACGCTGGATAAGTTCTCCGCGTGCGTGCGGGCGGACGGGATCCCGAACTTCCCCGATCTGAACGAGTCATCGAACGGGGGGACTCATTTCCAAGCCAACGGGGGTGACCTGAGCCCGGCCAATCCGGCCTTGCAGAACGCCATGAAGCTGTGCGCCGAGAAGTTCGGCCTGCAGGGCATGGGGGGCGAGAGCACTACGCCGGGTTCGATCGTGCAGGACTTCGCGGGCGGCGGGCCGGGCGCCAATGGCTGAGTTCCTGGCCCGGCGGGTGCTGTCGGCCCGGCGGGTGCTGTCGAGGCGGGTCGCGGTGTTCGCGGCTGGTGCTGTGGTGGTGGCGGGCGGGGCGGGTGCCGGGGCGGCGCTGGCGGCTGGTGGTGCCGGCGGCGCGGCGGCGCGCGGCGGGGGTGGCTCGGTCCCGACGGCGGCGGTGGTGCGGACTGACCTGGTTAACACGGTGCAGCAGGGCGGGTCGCTGGGGTATGGCGGTTCGTATACCGTGTCGGTGCCGTCAGGGGCGAGCGCGTCCCAGGTGGCCCAGATGCAGCAGGCGGTGGCTGCCGATGAGCAGGCCCTGTCGGCCGATGAGCAGGCCGTGTCGGATGCATCGGCGTCGGGGAGCCAGTCGGTGTCGGCCGATCAGGCGGACGTCAGCAAGGACCAGTCGGCTCTGCGCTCAGATCAGGCTGCGGAGAAGAAGGCCTGCGCCGGAGCGGGCGCGTCGTCGTCGGAGTGCAGCACGGACACCCAGCAGGTCACCGCGGACGAGGCTTCGCTGACGCAGGCCGAGCAGCAGCTGGCGGCGGCCGAGACGGCCGCGAAGACCGGCGATGACCAGGCCCAGGGCAAGGTCGGGGCGGATCAGGTGAAGTTGCAAAGTGACCAGGCCACACTCGAGTCGTTGCAGGAGACGGCGGTCAGCCCGGGCACGATCTATACCTGGCTGCCGGCGGAGGGCGCGGTCATCCGGCAGGACCAGCGCGTCTACTCGGTCAGCGGGAAGCCGGTGCCGCTGCTGTACGGCCCGGTCGCCGCCTACCGGGCGTTCTACGTCGGGATGCCGGACGGCCCGGACGTGCGGGAGCTGACCCGGGACCTGAGAGCGCTGGGTTACGGGGCGGGCCTGGCGCAAAGCAGCCACTACTCGCCGGCGACGGCCGCGGCAGTGGAACGCTGGCAGAAGGCGCGGCGCCTGCAGGCGACCGGCGAGATTCTCCTGGGGGAGGTGGTGTTCGAGCCAGGACCGATCAGGGTCACCTCGGTTACCCCGACGGCCGGCTCGCCGGTCGGCGGCGCGGGCGCCGCCGGGGGCGGGGCTGGCGGCGGCGGGACGGTGCTGACGGCGACGGATACGACGCCGGTGGTGACCGTGTCGCTGGGCGTGACGCAGGAGTACCTGGTGAAGCCTGGTGACGCGGTGTCGGTGACGCTGCCCGACGCCACCACCACGGTGGGCGGGCACGTGCAAAGCGTGGGCGCCGTTGCGATGTGCCCGGGGGGCGGCGGCACGGGCACCGCCAACGGCAGCAGCAGCGGGTCGGCCGGCCAGTCACCATGCTCGTCGGCCGGCAGCAGCGGCGCCGGGGGCAGCAACTCCTCCCCGACCGTCACGGTCACCATCTCGCTGGACTCGACGCCGCCGGGGGCAGCGCTGGATCAGGCGCCGGTGAATGTGAACATCACCTCACAGCGGGCCGACAACGTGCTGGCGGTGCCCGTCAACGCGCTGCTGGCCCTGCAGGGCGGCGGGTTCGGCGTGGACGTGGTGTCCCGCGGTGCCAGTCACCTGGTCGGGGTCACCACGGGGCTGTACTCCGACACGCTGGTCCAGGTCAGCGGCCAGGGCATCGCAGCGGGGACGCGGGTGGAGGTGCCGTCATCGTGACGCAGGCCATCTCGGTCCCGGCCCAGCGGCCCGCTGCCGGGCCGGCGCCGGTTCTTGAGCTGATTGACGTGGTGAAGGAGTATCCCGGTGACCCGCCGGTGGTCGCGCTGGCCGGGGTCTGCCTGCGCGTTGGAGCGGGCGAGCTGGCGGCGATCGTCGGTCCGTCGGGGTCGGGCAAGAGCACGCTGCTGCACGTGATGGCGACACTGGAACGGCCCACCCGCGGTGTGGTGGCGATCGCCGGGGAGGACACCTCGGCGATGACTGACAAGCAGTTGTCCGGGCTGCGGTCGCGGCGGCTGGGGTTCGTGTTCCAGCAGTTCTTCCTGCTCGACGGGCTCAGCGTGCTGGACAACGTCGCTAACGGGCTGCTGTACCGGGGCGGGACGGCCGCCGGGCGGCGCGAGCTGGCCCGGGCCGCGCTGGAGCGGGTGGGGCTCAGCCACCGGCTGCGGCACCGGCCGAACCAGCTGTCGGGAGGGGAACGGCAGCGCACCGCGATCGCCCGGGCGCTGGCGGGCCGTCCGGCGGTGGTGATGGCCGACGAGCCGACCGGGAACCTGGACACCACGACCGGCGCGTCCCTCCTGGAACTGCTGCGCGAGCTGCACGCGGACGGGACCACAATCGTGGTGATCACCCACGACCTGGATGTCGCCGCGTCGATGCTGCGGCGCATCGAGATCCGCGACGGGAGGATCATCGGTGACACGCACGCCGGTTCGTGACCAGCGACCCCCGGTGACCGGCCAGCGCGGCCGGGACACCGGCGGCGGATCGCGGCTGACCAGAGCCGACCTGCTGCGCGTCGGCAGCCTCGGGCTGCGCAGCCGGCGGGTGCGGGCCGCGCTGTCGGCGCTGGGGATCAGCATCGGGATCGCGGCCATCGTCGGGGTGCTGGGGATCTCGCAGACCTCTAAGGCCAGCCTGCTGGCCCAGCTCGGCGAGCTGGGGAACCTGGCCACCGTGCAGCCCGCCTCCTCGGCCCTCCCCGGCCAGCAGGCCGAGTTGCCGACCACGGCGCAGGGCATGGCAGCGCGGATCGGCCCGGTCACCTCAGTCGCGTCGATCGGCGAGATCTCCGGGGTGAACGTGTACCGCACCCCGTATGTCCCGGCGATCAACACCAACGGAATCGCGGTGACCGCCGCCAGCCCGACGCTGCCGGCCACCGTGGGCGCGAAGATGGCCCGCGGCAGGTTCCTCAACCCTGCCACTGCCCGCTACCCGGCCGTGGTCCTGGGCAGTGAGGCGGCCGCGCTGCTGGGCATCGGCAATCTCGCTCACCCGGTCCAGGTGTGGCTCGGCGGCCACTGGTTCACCGTGACGGGGATCCTGGGCAACGTGCCGCTGCAGTCCCCGATGGACGCCATGGCCTTCATCGGGTTCCCGGCCGCCGAGCAGTACTTCGCGTTCGACGGCCATCCCACCGAGCTGTTCGTTCGCGCAGACCCCGCCCAGGTCAGCGCCGTAGCTGCGGTACTGCCCGCCACCGTAGACCCGCAGAACCCCTCCGACGCGGCGGTGTCCTACCCCGCCGACATCCTGCAGGCCGAGATCGCCGCCAAGGGCGCCTACAACGGCCTGTTCCTCGGCCTGGGCGCCATCGCACTGCTCGTCGGCGGCGTCGGCATCGCCAACGTCATGGTCATATCCGTCCTGGAGCGCCGATCCGAGATCGGCCTGCGCCGCGCCCTGGGCGCCACCCGCCGCCACATCGCCGAGCAATTCCTCACCGAAGCGCTCCTCCTGTCGCTGGTCGGCGGGCTGGCCGGAACCGTGATCGGCACTGCAGCCACGTCGGCCTACGCCCTCGCCCAGCACAGCTCGCTGCTCATCCCGCCCCAGGCCCTCTACGGCGGCATGACCGCCGCCCTTGCCATCGGCGCCATCGCTGGCCTCTACCCCGCGATGCGCGCCGCCCGCTTGCCACCCACCGAAGCACTCCGCATCGCATGAGCCCGCGAGATAGATGGGAGACCACCATGGCCTCGCAGGCCACCTTGCCGGCCGCGAACGTCGAGCTGGTGCGCGCCGGATTCGAGGCGTTCAACGTCGAAGACGCCGAGGTGTGCCTGGCCCTCGCGGCCCTGGGCCTGGTCATTAACCTGGCTGAACTGCCCGAACCCCAGCATGTGGCGGCGAGGCTCCGAGATGATGAAGCACGCGTTCCCCGACCTGCAGACGCACATGGAGGACATCATCGCCGCCCAGGACAAGGTCGTCGTCCGGGTGCGGTTAGCGGCACCCACTCCGCCGAGTTCCTCGGCATACCCGCGACCGGCCGGACCGTCGAATACGTCGGTCATGAGTTCTACCGCGTTGCCGATGGGCTCATCGCCGAAGAATGGATCTGCTCCGACATGGCCACGCTGCTGCGCCATCTCGGCTGACCACCCGCGGGCAACGCCGCTCATCGGTTGCGGAGATGGTCTGGCATCCAGGCCACCGGGCCGCCGCAGGTCCGAATGGATCAGCGATGAGCCCGCGAAGTCCAGGAGACAGGGAGCCGTGGCGAGAAGCGGATGTCGCTGGACTCGGCCGGACTTCATGGGACATGATCCAGAACGCGCGGTGCGTTTACAAGCGGACTTGTCGGTCACGGACGCGGGGCGGACGGAGAATGGTCTAGCGCACTGGCGGCTGCGGAGAATCTGCAGGTCACGGGCTATACGGAGGGGAAAACGGGACTCACTGCAAAACCGCTCCCTTTGGTCCCTTTGGCGGGATCTCTGCGAGTCGCGCCGAGCAACCGGGCAGGTGGCTCAGAGCAGGCAGCCACTCACAATCTGACAGCAACAGCGACCGTCCGCTCCGATCTACATCCGCCCATGCCGCGGCGGCAACGGTCTGCTGCGCGAACGCGGCGAACGGAGTCGACGGCGAGTGGGGGCAGAATTTCCTGGCCTTCCGCCCGGGCGGCGACGGTCCGGTAATGGCCTGACGATTGCCGACATCGCGTCAGGGGTTCCTTCAGTTCGCCGGGCCTTGCGTGCGCGAGGTTCGCAGGGCTCTTCCAGGTGCACGGCCGGGAGGCGCGGCGGCAAGAGGCGCCTTGGGCCTGGCGTGCTGACCGCGGTCGGCCGGCGCCCTTGGGAGGTCCCTGGCGGCCGCCGTTGCGGCCGGGCCTGCTGCCTGCTGGATGTGCGGCGGTTGCGGGTGGTTGAGGCTGTCGCGGTGGCGCGAGCTCGCGCTGGCGTTGGCGAGCAGGTCGCGGGCGGCGTCATCGATGGCGGCTGCGCGGAGCAGCATGGCGGGCTCGGTGATACGAAGGCCGTTCAGCATGTGCTCGATCTGGCCCGCCGGGAGTCGCTGGACGCCTGGCGGCGGAGCGGGCCGAGCATGTTCCCGCGAAGTGCCATCTTCGGTTGGCTGGCGCACGGTCACGACTGAGCGGGCTGGGGTGCGCCCAACTGCCAACATGCTGCTGGGAGAGTGGATGGTGACGGCGAGATCGTCCAGAGCCATCGCGGCGCGCAGGCTGGCGCCGGCCGCGGTGTCGTAGCTGCTCATCAGTTCCCCGGTCACCGGGGGCGGCACGGGCGCGTAGCGGCACGGGATGTCGTAGTGCTCGGGCAGCAGGCGGGTGGGCAGGAAGAGCAGGCGGCCGTCAGCGGCGTCCCGGACCGCGTCGGTGTCGCAAGCGGCGATGCGGCCGATGGCATCAATGGCGTGGTGCACGGCCGCGAACACGACCCTGATGTCACCGGCGTCGGCGGCGAGACCTGCCGGGTCGCGGGCCGGGCTGGCATCGGCGCAGGCGGGCGTCCAGCGCGGGTTGGTGTAGGCGAGCCGCCCGGTCCGCAGCACGAGGTCCTCGAGTTCAGCGGCCACCGGGGTGATGTCACGGCCGTGGTGGATGCCG
Source organism: uncultured Actinomycetota bacterium (assembly GCA_963804435.1). Classification (GTDB taxonomy): domain Bacteria; phylum Actinomycetota; class Actinomycetes; order Streptosporangiales; family Streptosporangiaceae; genus JAJYUU01. The sequence goes on from CAWDQI010000001.1 coordinate 790,748, forward strand.
GTGCAGACGGTGTCCCAATGGTGTGCGATGGCGCGCCAGGCCGGCCACGCCAGGTTGATGGCATCGGCCGCGTCGGCCAGCTGGGCTTGCACTGCGGACCCGGCACCGAGTATCGGGGCGCGTTCGGCGAGGCCGCGGAGAATCAGCTCGCTGTCGTGAACGGCGATGGCGGACGCGAGCGCGTCGCGCCGCCACGACACGGAGTTGGCGGCGGGGGACCAGCGGGCCTGGCCGGCGAAGGCCCCGGCTGCGTGGCGGAGCCGTTCGGCGGTGACCGTGATGCCTGCGCACAGGTCCGGGACCGGCTCAATGTTGCCGGCTGGCTGCCGGGGCGGTGGGACAGCGGGCGGTATGGCTGCCAGCAGCCTTTGCCCGGCCGCGGCCGAGGGCTGCAGCGGGTGCGCGGCCGGGACGCCGTTACCCGCCGCGCCTAGCCATCGGCTGGCGGTGCGCAGTCCCTGCGATGCTGTTGCGGGCAGGCCCGCGTACGGGGAGCCTGTCCGGGATAGCTGCGCGGTCCAGGCTGCCAGCTGGCGGGAGCAGGCGGCCAGTTCGGCCAGCAGCGCGGCGGTGACCGGCGGTGAGGTGATGACAGCGGCCCACGAGGTGCTGCCGATAGGCTGGCCGGCGGGCCCGGTGGTGAAGTGGGTTTGCAGCAGGTCCCGGCCGGCGGCCAGGTAGTCGTTCGCGGCCGTCAGGTGCCCGACGGCCGGGTTGGTGTTATCGGCCATGGCTTCCAGTACCGCCGTGGCGGCTGGGTGCAGGCTGCTGGCGGCGCGGCGGACCGCGAGCCGGGCATCCAGGCCGTTCCGCACCTGCGGGTCCGGCGTGCTGGCGGGCGTGAAGTGATCCGGCAGGGCGAGGTCGTCCAGGTATCGGGTCATCGTGGCGACTAGGCGGTTGAGCTCGGTGATGACGCCGCGCTTGGCGGGGACGGACAAGTCACCGCCGTAGCGGGAATCGGCGGTGATGTGCGCGCGCGCCGTGCGCAGGAAGTCACCGAGGACGGCTGTCATTGTGACCAGTGCTCATCAGCTGGCAGATACGCCCGGCGGCCAGCGCTGCGTCGGTGCAGGCGGTCCGGTCCCCGGCAGTGGCAGCGATCGTCGCCGCGTGCGACAGCCGGTCTCGCAGGACCGCGCCGAGCCCGGCCAGCGAACCCGCGATCTCCTCGACAGGAGAGTTAGGTCCGGTCACGCTGACCGCGGCCCCAGCACCGCTGGGCTGGGGGAGTGAGGGCGCGATCGTGATGGCTTCACGGCCGTCGACGGCGGCGTCTGCGGCCGTCATGAACGCCGCGAACAGCGCCGGGACCCGGTCCTCGCAGTCGCGGGCGAGCTGCCGGATGGCCTCCAACGCGTCGAAGCCCGCCGCGAGCGTGTCCGGCAGGCTGGCCGCATGCCGGAGGCGGGTCATGATGCCGCTGATCCCCTCCACGCCGTCCACCCTCCTATTCGTGGTGCGTGTCGAGCGAAGGCTGACCCATGTCTTGCGCTGGGGATGCGGCCGTCGTCTGGTCATGCTGCCTGCCCTGCAGTGAGGCCGATGCTGTCGGCGATCTGCCGCAGGTGCTCGTTGGGGAACCGGTGCCCGTGACCGCGCAGCTGCCCGGCCAGCATCCGCTGGCTCAGCCGCACGCCCCGCGCGGACGCGTCGTGGTAGATCGCGCTCGAAGCGTCCAGCAAGCGCGGCTCCGGGCCGGGGCCGTCGTTGCCTTGCCCGGCCAGGTCATCACCGGTCTCGCACGGCTGGCCCGCTCATCTGGCTGTCCCACGCAGACCATTCGGGGCCGACAACGGGGTCGGCCAGGCCAGCGCCAGCGCCGCCGCCGGCGCCAGTCCGCGCGCAGCGGCGTCTGTCGGCTGGCGGGTCATCTTCACTACCAGCAGCCCGACGGACAGGCCCGCGAAGGCAGCCAGCGGGCTGGTCGCGGCGGTCAGCCGGTCAGCGAGGATGACCGGGTGGCCGGGCCAGGCCTGGATGTGGCCGATGTTCCCGGCGACGCTGACAGCCAGCCCGGTCAGCGCGGTCGCCCACGGCCACATCCTCTGCCGGGCGGGCCACCCGTCGAGGTAGGCGACGTAGAGGGCCAGCTCCCCGACGGCCAGGAACACGTCGATCTCAGCGGGCCAGGACATGGCCTGCCAGCCGCCAAGGCGGTGGTGGACCGCCCAGTCATACAGGCCGGCGTAGCTGTGGGCGAGCGCGTTGACGCTCGCCGCGATCGCGATCGCCCCGATCGCGTGCAGCGCGGCCCGCCGGGTCCGCGGGTTCACGCCCGGCTCCAGGCGTGTGCGCCAGGTGTGCGCTCAGCCTCGTCCGGTGTGCAGTGCGCGCAACCGGATGCCTGCCAGGCCGGCTGGACACTGTCCGCTAGGCAGGCAACATTGCCCCGAACTAGACTCGAATTGTTCGGGTAAGCCCCGGTGCGGCGGCGGCTGGTTACCAAACTGGTTACCGTCCGCGGTGAACTCTGGTGAACGGAAGTGATCCAATCTGAACGAATGACCTGCTCAGCCGGGTCGCTAGTGAACTGTCGCGGACCATTGTGAACGCGCCGGCGTTCCATGGCATGCAAGAGGTCTGGGGTTCGAATCCCCATAGCTCCACGTCCTGGTCAGTGGCATTAATTCGAACATTGCTCACCCGTCACGACGCGTTGGTCGCTCACCTGTTCGGCGCTCTCCTCCCTGACTGTCCGGCATAAATGCGCAGGTCAATGGCGTGGACGCGTGCTCCGAAGCGGTCAATGTGACCTCTTGCAATGCAGGCAAGCGCCCATCAACGAACCTTTAACCCGACGCAGGTCAGGCCATCTTTTTCGATACCGGGATCCGGCGGGAGCCAGCCTGGGAGCCAACGGCTTCCGCGCCGATGGCGGGACGGCCAGTTGCCAAGTACGTGCGAGGAGCCCGCCGGCGCCAGAACGACCTAATCTGAATGGCTCAACTGACGACCAAATCGAACGTGTGTTCAAAGGTTGGAGCCACGGACGCCAGCGGCCTGAGCGGGAGTAGCGGCACTACCCGCTAGCCCGCAAGGCCAGCGACGGCGTGGTCATGCGCTCCAAGTGAGTGCTGAGCACCAGCCGCTAACTCAGCGGACGGGCTGTTCAGCGATGAGGTAACCGCCGACCAGGATCAGGGCAACCCCCGCGACTTGTTCAGCGCGCTCGCGCAGCCGCTCGCTGATCTTCGCGCCGATCGCGAGGCCGCGCTGCGCGGCGATGAAGGCCTGCAGGGCGGCGGCCACGATCACGGCCGTGACGGCCAGGTGCGCGAGGCCGATGGTGAATCCGATGGCCGGCTCGTCCAGGCTGAGGCTGGTCCGCGCGCCACCAGCGGCAGCGTCCCGCGAGCCTGGTCGTAGCTGGTCGTTGCGGGCTTCAGCCTTGACGGTGCTGTCCGCGGTACCGGCATCTCATGGCTCAGGACCCCCCGCCCAGCTGCGTGAATAGCGCGCCCAGGCGAGCTGAATCGGCGCCGGGGGCGAGCACCAGGAGTTCGTCGCCTGCCTGCAACGCGGTATGAGCGCGCACCGGAACCAGCCGCCCACTGCGGATGATGAGGCTGATCCAGGCGTCCTCCGGCAATGGCAGGTCGCTGACGGACGTGCCGTCGGCGGCACTGCCCGCTGCCACGACAAAGCGATGCAGACCCTCAGGTTCCTCTTGGAACCGGACGCCAAGACTCCACGGTTCGGGCTCGATCGTGCGCAGAGGAATTTTCAGCCGCCGGGCGAGGGCGGGCATCGTCCCGCCCTGCACGATGACCGAGAACGCCACGACCACGAAGATGATCTCATAGGCCCGCAGCGCGTCCTTGATCCCGGCCTGGACGATGAACGCACCAAGCAGGATCGGCACAGCGCCCTTCAGGCCGGCCCACAATACGAACAGCCGCTCGCCGCGGCGCAGGCGCACGGGCGACAGCAGGACGCCTACCAGCAGCGGCCGGATCGCGAATGCGAGCAGAACCGCGAGCACCAGCCCGATTAGCCACGTGCTGCCGCGGGGCACCGCATATAGCCGGACGCCCAGGCCGAGCATGACGAAGGCGACCAGCTCGGCGAGGCTGGCCAGCGAGGAGTGGAACCGCGCGATCTCCGCCTTGTAGGGAGCACGCTCATCCCCGATCAAGACCCCCGCGATGAACACCGCCAGGAATCCTGATCCGCGCGCCACCGTCGCGAGGCCGAAGATGGCCAGGCCGCCGGCGAGCACGCGCAGCGGGTACAGGCCCTCGTCCGGCAGCGGCACGCGGCGCATGAATGCCAGCAGCAGCCAGCCGCCCGCCGTCCCCGCCCCGACTCCGACCGCCATCTGCAGCAGCAGCTCCACCACGACGTGCCCTGCTGCGCCCGGCCCTAGCCTGGTGGTCGACAACAATGCCACTAGTAGCGCGATCCCGACCGGGTCGTTGACCCCGGCTTCGCCTTGCAGCAGCACGCCGCTCCGGCCCGCGATCTCACGGCGGCCGAGCACCGAGAACACCACTGCCGGGTCGGTCGGCGCCAGCGCGGCGCCCAGCAGGAACGCGACATGCCAGCCGAAGGACAACAGCACGTGCGCGGCGACAGCGACCGCCGCGGCGGTGACCAGTGTGCCCCCGACGCCGATCCAGGCGGTCGCCACGGCAGCAGACCGGAACTGCCGCCAGCCCATTCGCAGCCCGCCGTCAAACAAGATGACGGCCAGCGCCACCGTGACAACATGCTCAATTGTCTTGACCGGCACCCGCCCGAGCTGCGGGAAGATATCGGATGCCAGCGCCGCGCCGACGAGGAAGAACGCTGGCGCGGGCACCCGCAGCAGCTCGCTGGCACGGCTGGACATCACCGCCGCGATGCCCGCTAGCGCCGCGATCAGCACCGCCAGGGCAAATGACTGCATGCCGCCCATCACGAAGCCGCGGGATACACGAGCACCATTCCAGGCTCGTACCCGGCGCGCGAGCGAGCACCCGCTCCGCAGCCAGTTCGATCGGGCACAACCTAGGGGACCCGCCGGACTAGGCCGTACTGAAGCGCCTGTTGGAGACCGGACGAAGCCCGCTCAGCCGGGCGGGGGAGATTCCCGGCCGCGGAGCTAGCTGGGTCAGGCGGCGAAGCTGAGCATCAGGACGGGCCTGGTGGTCGGCTGGGATGATCCGCCTTCGGGCTCTACGGTGAGGCCTACCTGATCGCCGGCCTCCAGCCCGGCGGCGACGACCGGGCTTGTCATGCCGCCATTTGGCGCGGGCAGCATGCCGGCGGACCGGTCATCGCCGGGCCCCATCAGCCACAGCTGGTAGCAGCGGCCACCGGTCAGCGGCGGCAGCCCGGCCGTCGTGAACACCAGCGACCGCTCCTTGCGGGACATGACCACGGTGGCGGTGCCTCCGGAATGCACCCGCGCAGTCACCATCACCGCATCAGGCGCGGTCAGCACCTGCGCGATCGCATGGTCACGCAGGACGGCCTGACCGAGGTGGTGCTCGGCGCGCAGAGCGACGACGCCCGAGCCAGAGGCTGCGGCCAGCAGCACGAGGGCGAAAGTCAGCGAGAGCCTGAGCGGCAGCGCCCGCCACCCCGTTCGGGGGACCGCTCCATGGCGCGCGCGCCGGACCGGCCGCGGCGTGCCCTGGGCGGTGACGGGCGGCAGCTGGCGTGTCTGCGAGGCGGCCGCAAGCGCCTGTTGTATCACTGTCGCGGGCGGCTCGGCCGCAACGGCGCCGGCCAGCCTTGCGGTGGCCTCGCGCAGCCCGCGCAGTTCCATCGTACAGGCCTGGCACCTGGCCAGGTGTCGCTCGAACCGGGCCCGGTCTGCCCCGGACACGGCATCCATCGCATACGCGCCTGCCAGGGTGTGTGGCTCGCGCCGCCTGATTCTCATCGTTCCACCCCTAGGCAGTCCCGCAGCCGGATCAGCCCGTCGCGCATCCTGGTCTTCACCGTTCCCTCCGGCACGCCCAGCAGCGTGGCCACCTCGCGGAATGTATATCCCCCGTAGTAGGCCAGCGTGACCGATTCACGCTGCAGGTCAGTGAGTGCGGCCAGGCAGCGCCGCACCCGCTGCTGATCCAGCCGTGCCTCGACTGCTTCCGCGACCTCGTCGTAGGCGACCTGATGTGATGCGGCCCTCAGCTGCCGATCGGCCGACCTTTGCTCCGAGCGGACCCGGTCAATCGCGCGCCGGTGCGCGATCGTCGTCACCCAGGCCATTGCGCTTCCCCTGCCCGGCTGAAACCTCGACGCGCAACGCCACACCTCCAGCAGGACCTCCTGACAGACCTCCTGCGCCTGGAACTGGTCGCGCATCACGCTGCGCACCACGCCGAACACTGTCGGTCCGGTGCGGGCGCACACCGCCTCGAACGCGGCCTGATCCCCTTTGGCCACGCCCGCGAGCAGGGTTTCCAGGCCAACGCCCCGTGGCAGGCTCGCTGCGGTGCCAGCCATTGGTCGCGGGCCGACATCGCTGATCTCCACACCTGTTAATTCGCCACCGCGTCAGTTACCGATTGGTCGGCCCGCAGGATTCCCGGCCGCGCGAGCAATCCACAACCGTGCCGGCGACGAGTAACTACCGTGACTCGACCCCGGAGGACCACGCGCTGATGATCGGCCAGGCTGAGCGGCCGCCTGGCGGCCACTTGGCGCTTCGGTTGCCGGTAATTGCCGTTATCCGGTCGGCACCGGGCGGGCCAAGTCGGCGTGCCTGAAAGGCAGCAAAAATCGCGCAACACAGGGAGACGCAATGCAGCCCACTAATACATTTGTAGTCCGTCGCGGCGGCGCCGCCGTGATGCCGATGGTCGCCCTCGGGCTCGCAATTGGCGCGGCTGCGTGCGGGAGCACGGCCAGCCACAGCACAGCGGCCTCGCAGCACGCCGCGGCGTCACCGTCGGCGTCCATGGCCGAATCGGCCGCGACGGTCGGGAACGACTGCGGGATGATCCCGGCTGCCGGGATGGGCAGCGTGCACGGGATGGCCATGGATCCTGTGGTCACCGCCGCGGCTCACAACCCCCTGATCACCACTCTGGCCGCCGAAGTTCAAAAGGCCGGGTTGACCAGCACTTTCAACTCGGCCAAGAGCATCACAGTCTTCGCGCCAGATAATCAGGCGTTCAAGAAGCTCACCGCGCACGACATGACGATGATGAGCGGCAAGGCCGAGCTCGCCAAGATCCTTGAGTACCACGTCATCAGCGGCCGCATTACCCCGGCGGAACTGGCCCACGGAATGAGCCTCAAAACACTGGAAGGCGGCCTGGTCAGGACGTCGAAGATGGGCAGCACGTATGAGGTGAACAACGCGGCGGTCACCTGCGGGAACCTGCGTACCGCCAACGCCACTGTCTACGTCATCAACACCGTGCTGATGCCCATGCACTGAGCTAGTCGTGCCGCCCGGATGCCATTCCTCGCTATCTGCGGGACTCCCGGCCGTTTGGGTAAGTGGCCCCACGGAAATGGGGACCGCCGGCCGAGGTGGGTTGACCAAGCCTCGGAGTTTGACCGGGCTCGCGGGACCGACAGCGCCCCGAATTAGCCATTCGGTAATGCTCAGCCCCGGACGAACTCGAACTGACGTGCCGCCAGTATTCGGCAGGCGGGCATGGCCAGCTTCCGCGGCGTACAGTTGTGGAAGCGGTTCGCCCGAATGTTTATTCGGACGAAGTCACCGGTCACGTTGCCCTCTCCGTTCCTGGCCTTCCGTGGGAGCCAGGATGGGAGCCAACGTGCACAGGTTCCTGGCCCTGCGGGGCGACGCCTGGCGAATGCCACCGCAGGTCAGGTCGGTACCTGGCGACGGGAGGCGACATCGGGCGACGCTGCGAGCGTGTATGGCATGCAAGAGGTCCGGAGTTCGAGTCTCCGTAGCTCCACGTCCTGTTCAGCGGCCATAATTCGAACAGTCCTCATCTATCTGGACCCAGTTGTCGCTTACGTGTTCGATACCCGCTTGTCGTACGTTTCGTATAAAAGCGCAGGTCAATGGCATTGACGCGTGTCCGAAGGCGCGGAATGTGACCTCTTGCATCGCGGGCAAGCGCCCGTCAACGAACCTTTAACCCGACGCAGGTCAGACCATCTTTTTCGATACCCAGATCCGGCGGGAGCCAGCCTGGGAGCCAACGCCTTCCGCGCCGATGGCGGGACGGCCGCCGGACGCGGCCGCCGCACGCTCCCCGTTACCGCTCACACTTGGCCGCCGGCGAACATGCGAAGAACGCTAACTTCCTCGCCGCCGAGGTCAGGGGGGCGCCACCGGCACGCACCGGGCGCATCGTCGGCCGTACGGCCGATCACAAGCGTGAGGCAAAGCGCCCGCTTCCCGAGGCGCCGACTGGTCACTCGGGGCAGCTGAACCCCACGCGATTGGCCTCGTGGCCGAGTAGAACATCCGGTTCTGGCATCGCCTGAGACCACGTCAATTGGCCCGCACGCATGCGCAGGCCAGATGATGGTCGGCATCGACGCCCTGCTGCGATGTGCAGGCATGGCCGCGCTGACGCTAGACGAGATAGCAGCAAAGATCGCCGGGGCAGGAACGGTGTTGCCGCGGCAACGTAGCAGTGCCACCGGAACGTTTTGGCCCAGATCCGCGACGAGCGTTACGCCGCAGAGCGCGCCACGGAGACAGCAAGGCAAGCGGCTACTGCGGGCTCCTCTGCATCGTGACGACGCCGCATCATCGTGGTGTGCGCTCGCTGCCTGCGTCGCCGGCGGGCCTCGGGCGGCAGGGCTCAGGCGTGCCGTTGACCTCCATAGTCACGGCGATCTCCGGGACCGTCCCAGGTCGGCGCCGCGCGCCAGCCCTGGGCTTGGCCTGTGAGCCATGCCGACCCGGCGCCACCCTCCCCGATAAAGCGCTGCCGACGGCGTCGTCGGGGCGACAGGGAGGGACGCGGCCTTCTGAGCCAGCTGACTGGCTTGCCTGTTCGCACCTCGTGGTCAGGATTTGTTTCCGTTGAGCGCTGCGCCCAGGAACGAGGTGGCCTGGCTGATGGCGCCGCGGGCGGCCTTGGTCTGGCTCAGGGCATTCAGGAGCATGAAGTCGTGGATGGTGCCGTCGTAGCGGACGGTGGTGACGGGTACTCCGGCGGCCCGGAGCTTGGCCGCGTAGGCCTCGCCCTCGTCGCGCAGTACGTCTGCCTCGTCGACTAGGAGCAGGGTGGGCGGCAGCCCGGTGACCTGTTCGGTGCTGGCCTGGTTCGGCGAGGCGGTTATCTCGGATCGTTGTGCCTTGTCGGGCGCGTAGGCGTCCCAGAACCAGGCCATTTCCTCGCGGCTGAGGTAGTAGCCGGTGGCGAACTGGTCGTAGGAGGCGGTATTCATCGCGGCGTCGGTGACCGGGTAGTAGATCGACTGCTGCATGAACCTGACGTCGCCGCGCTGCTTGGCCATCAGCGCCAGCGCGGCTGTCATGTTGCCGCCGACCGATTCGCCCGCGACCGCCATTCGGCTGGCGTCCAAGCCTTTGGACGCGCCGTTGCGGGTGATCCACTGGGCGGTGGCGTAGCCCTGCTCGATGGCGACCGGGTAGTGCGCCTCAGGTGAGGGTGTGTATTCGACGAACGCGACCGCCGCCTTGGCGCCGACGGCCAGCTCGCGCACGAGCCGGTCGTGGGTGCCTGCGTTGCCCAGTACCCAGCCGCCGCCGTGCATGTACACCACGACGGGCAGCATGCCGGTGGAGCCTTGCGGCTTGACGATGCGCACCCGCACATCTTCTGCCGGTGCTGGCACCGTGATCCACTCCTCGTCGACGGGGAGTTTGTCGATCGGTGCGGCCTGGGCGTCGTCGAGGACCTTGCGGGCGTCCGCCGGCGTCATCTCGAACAGGAACGGCGGCTTGGAGAACGCGTCGGCGACCTGCTGCGCGGCGGGCTCCAGGACGATCGTACTGGTGGCTTGCGTCATGACAGTTCTCCCTGGCGGATGGGCAGAGGTGACCCGGACCCCGAGGGTGCTCTGCAACTGGCCGCGGTCAGCGAGCAAAGAACCGGAATCTCCCGTTGGCCAGCGGCTTACCACATTGCTGTGCACCCCTGACGGGCCAGCAGGGCCCCCCTCTCCGTTCGTGATGTCCGGTCCAGCAGCCGATAAACCTCCGCCCGATGCGCCCCCACAGGTACCACCGTCACGCCCACTCCCGGCCAGGACCGCTGTATGCGCAACTCCCTCGGCTCGGCCGGGCCGGACAACCCCAGCCCCGTCGGAACATCGACGGAATCGACTGGTTCGCCAGCGGGGCGGGCACCAGCCAGGGCGACAACGCCTGGGACGTCGCCTGCGCAAGCCCTGCTCAGAGCACGCAGGCCTGGCTTGCATGTCGAAATGTGCGAGTCGGTGCAGGCCAGCACCTCGCCGGCAAGGGCCAGCCCGTTCTCGGCGATGACTTGATCGCAGATGCCGTGCCGGCCGACGCGGAAGAACCGCTTGATGCCGAAGTCGGCGGAGAACTTCGGGGCCCGCGACCCGCCCGCGGCGTCCTTGAGCGTGGCCGCCGGCACGGCGTGGTCCATGACGACCGCGACCTTGTCCAATTCGTGGATGCGCGCCGGCGCGGCACGGTCCAGCCGGCAAGTGGGCGGCCGGCGGCGAGGCACCGGCCCGGACCAACCGCGTCGCCCACCGCGTTTTTCGGCAGTCTTAGAAGGCCGGGAGCGCCTGTCGCCGTCGCTGATCGCGCACGCTGACTTGCTTCGCTCGCCTCGATGCCCCACAGGTTGTCGTTGGGCTCACGATCCGTCCGATGGACGGAGTTGTCATCGGGACAGCTTGATAACCGGAAGCTCTATGTAGGACGGCTGGCTGGCTGCATGATGGATGCGCTGCCGTGCGATTTCGTGCCGCCGTTCGCGCTGATTGCCCGTGTTGAAATTGCGATCCCACCGTGGGAACAATCTGCCGGTGAGGTGCCCACGGAGCCGATAGCCGCGCAGGAAGACGTTGCTCGTCGACCACAGGTCGATCGCACGCGGTCGGTTTCCTGGGCACCCTCGGTTACCCGCAGTATCCCGTCGCAGAGGTTCACTGCGGGCCCGTCAGGATGAACGTCGCACAACCGCGCCACCCAGTCGGTCGATGGTGCCGAGCTCTCTGCATGCAGGAGACCTCGCACCCGCCCCGTGACTTCGAGGTCGTCCTCAAGGGGATCGGATGTGAACACCAGGACGTCCGGGCGGGCCTCGACTCGGGCTTGGTTCATCGGCCCAGCGGGATATCCGGACCACATCACGGTATTGCCGCCGACGGTTGGTTCAGGATCCATCGGGTCGTACCTGAACTCGCTAGGCCGCTCAGTAGCCTGAGGGCCGCCGGTGGCGCGGGACCCTACACACCGCAGGAACCAGCGTTCGTGAACAGTTCCGGCGGGCGGCCAGCAGATCTCATCGCGCCGTTGATTCCGCCCCATGACGAAGATCCGCACTGGCGTCTCCGGAAGGACCACGTGTGCGCGAGTCTCCAGATGCCTGCGAAGTCAGGCGAGCTGCAGATCATTCACGTCGCCGTAGGGATGGACTGGGATCCCTTCCTTGCCCGCGCGGGCGCCGAACAGCTGCTCGCCGATCGGGTCGGCGAATATCGGGTGCGTCCACCGACCGACGATGAGGCGGTTGTCATCGTGTAACGCCGCCATAGCCTGGTAGTTGTCGAGAGTTCCCTGGAGGAAGATGTCGTACAAGCCAGCCATGTTGAAGGTGGGTACCTTGACCTGCTGGTAAAGGCCTGCGACGAGGCACCAGTCGGCAACTTCGGGGTTGTCGAGCGCGCAGATGCTGCCAAGGTCTGGCACGGCGTGCCGGCGGAGTACCGCGATGTCGTGGACGGGAAGGTCCCAGTATCCGACTTCGTCTAGCCGGTCCCACTCATCCAGAACGGCCATCGCGCGCTGCTGGATCTGTTGCTCGCTTGGCTGGTTCTCGCGATGTAGTCAAGGCCTTGCGCCTAGCCACCTATTCGGGTTCGCCGACGGGTGCTTCGGGCGTCTGCCAATTCACCGTCAGGTGGTCGCGGCAGCCGATCTTCTCTAGCCGCGTGGTTAGGAAGTCATGGATCTGGCGCAGGTTCTCCGGGTTGGCGGCCTCGGCGCGCAGGGTTAGCGCGCCGGGGGCTACGCGCATGGTCCACTGGCCCCAGTTCAAGGTGACGACGCCGTCAGTGCCGGTGCATTCGGCGTTTTGTATCTCGGGGGGCGGCCTTGACGTCGGTGTCGATCGGCATCTGAGCCTTGCAGTAGGCGACGAGCCGAGCGTGCTGGTCGGGGTGATGCGAGCTCGGCACCAACCGCAACGCGCGAGTGTCGGCGTCGAGGTGGCCGAAGTAGGTGGCGAACCTCACCCCGCGCACGCCGATGCCGTCGTCGTTGTGCCAGCTAGCCTTGGCGAAGTAGAGCACGCCTTCGGGGCACTCGGGGATCACCGTCCCGCCGAGCAGGTCCTCAGCGGCGTCGATGAGGCGCGGGTCGTCGCAGATGAGCGACGCGCTCGTCGGAGTGAGCCGAGAGGCCATGGGTAAGTAGTGGCCGCTGATCCCGTCGATCAACCGTTCGTGGTAGGTAACGGCGTAGGCGTCGCTGAAGGCGGTGTCCACCTCGGCATGAAGCGGCGCGGTGTGCTCGCCCAAGAAGTCGCGAAGCCCGACGAAGCCGAAGGTACGGAAGTGGTCGATCTGAGCGCTAGTGAGCATTCTGGGTTCCTCCTCGGGTTGTGTGCGTTGGGGCAATTAGGGGGTGGTGACCCCATGAGAGGAGGAGCCCGGGCGCGCTACCGAAGCCTTGGCTGGGTGTGCGGCGGAGGTTCAGCGGATTCAGTCGAAGCGCACGGCCGTCAGGCTATCCCTGTCCGTGTTCGAAAGACAGGTCGGTTGGAGCGGACCAGCCAACCGCCACCTCGACGTCGACTACCCCTGTCCGCTCGGTCGGGAACGACTATTCTGAGTTCGGCGCTGGAGGGCGCCACCGGGTCCGCGGGAAGGACTGAGTCCACCTCTACGTCATCTTCATATTGGCTGTTGGCCTCTTCCTCAGCCTGAGCAGCGGACCGCAGGCGCAGGAGGGAGACGCCATGTCCATTTCGCTTCCCGAGCGCCCAGACCTCGACCAGCTGCGCCGCCAGGCCAAGGAGCTGCGCGACGCCAGCCGCCAGGGCGATCCCGGCGCCGTCGAGCGCTTCGCCCGCCACCACCCGAGTACACCCCAAGGCGCCGTCACCCTGGCCGCCGCCCAACTGGTCATCGCCCGGGAGCTTGGCTTCTCGAGCTGGCCGCGGCTCAAGGTGGCCGTCGAGGCCCACGCCGCCACTCCCGAACGGCGGGCCGAGGTCTTCGTTGCGGCCTCGGTCGAGGGCCGCGTGCGCGAGGCCGCCATCATCCTCGACACCGTGCCCGACATCGCCCGCTACAGCCTGGAAGCCGCCGTCGTCCTCGGCGACGCCGACCAGGTGCGCGAGAGGCTCGCCGGCGACCCGGCGGCTGCCGTTGCCATCGACGAGGTTCGAGGCTGGCCACCGCTGCTGTACGCCTGCTACTCGCACTGGCACCAGATCGACCCTTTCCGAGCAACAGGCTTTGCAGACGTGGTGAGGCTCCTGCTCGACGCCGGGGCCAGTCCGAACACCAACAACGGGGCTCGACCGCACCGCGGATACCGGTCTACCCTTCACGGCTCGGCGATAGTGAACAACCCAACCATCACGCGGGTGCTACTAGAGCGCGGAGCCAATCCCAACGACGGCGAGTCTCTCTATCACGCCGCCGGCCATCGCGACCACGCCTGCCTGGAGTTGCTGCTCTCCCACGGGGCCGCCGTGGCCGGGACCTGGGCGCTAGAGGTGGCAGTTCACGCCGACGACCCCGAAGGCGTAGCGCTCCTGTCGAGCGCCGCGCAGCGAATTGGCGAACCGTCGCATGAGTCGGCCGCAAGGCTGTTGGCAGACGCCGCCGCGACAGCCTCAATCGACGTGCTTGACGGTCTTCTGCGGGCAGGCGGCGACCCCGCAGCCCGAGACGATGCAGGCACTTCCGCGGTGCGCCTCGGCCTGCGGGCTGGCCGGCCAGAATCGGCGAAGCTGCTCGTCGCAGCCGGCGCACCCGACGACATCACCGACATCGACCGCTTCGTCGGTGCATGTATGCGAGCCGACCGCTCGACTGCCGAGCAACTCCTGGCCGATCATCCCGATCTTCGTGACCGGCTGACCGACGACGACCGTGCCGCGGTTGTCGAGGCCGCCGGCTCCGCGCCGGCCGCCGCCGTGGCCCTCATGCTCGATCTGGGGTTCTCACCTCATGCCCGCAACGGCTTCGGAGAACAGCCACTACATACCGCCTCCTACGCCGGCAACGCCGAGGCGGTCCGGCTGCTGCTCGACGCCGGAGCCGACATCAACGCCCGCGACGACAACTTCGACGGCACACCGCTGGCCTACGCCACCGTGGGCAGCGGCGAGCACGCCGGACAGCCGGGCAATTGGATCGAGACGGTCCGGCTGCTCGTCGACGCCGGCGCTTCCCGAGACGGGGTGTGGATGAGCGGCAAGCCGCCGAGCGAGGGGGTCGCCGACCTGCTCCGCAGCTACGGAATCAGCCCCGACGACGAGCGCCAACCCCAACCGGACGACGACGACGTCCCCTCACCCTCACTCGGTACCGGGGTGATGGCCGATGTCGCCCGGCACCTCGAAGCCGCTTACCGCGACCTCGACCTCCAGTTGCTTGGCTCGCTCCTTCACCCCGAGGTCCATTGGACTGGAATCTGCACCAACGGCGCGCAGGTCCTCGACTGGTACCGAAGCCTCCTGGCCGACGGCATCCGGTCAACGGTCCAAAGCGTGGAGGTCGACGGCGACGGCGTCGTGCTCGGTCTCAGCGTGGCCCGCCAAGCCGAAGGCGCCCGGCCGGCACCACCCGAACTCCTCTACCAGGTCTTCACCGTCGACAACGCGCAAGTCGTCGAGATCCGGGGCTATCCCGACCGGACTAGCGCACTTGCCCGCACACGTTCCTGAGGACAGCGCTCGGATAGCAGCTTGCCTAGGTCCAGGGCACCCCGAAGATTGCCTTGAGCCTGGTGATCGTTGACGGATCGTGTTCAGGTGATGCGTGACGGTTTCTACGGCTGATTGTCTGCGGCAATCACGATCGCGGTCAGCACCAAAGGACATCGGCCCGCGGACCCGGCGGCACGCTTGACAGGTCCACGGTTCGCTCCCTGGCAGACGGCCTGCGATCCCGATGGGCGGCGCCGGTGAACCCACCGGCAGGACGGTGACATCAGGCAGGCAGGCCCTGCGCGTAGCCGAGCGGCTGCCGTCGCCATGCGGGCTGGCCGATCACGCGTTTTCTTGCCCGCATTGGCTAGTGCATGGTGTTACCGTCGATGCGTGGTTTATCCGTTGGCTGCGGCGCAGGCGCACCTGGGTGAGCTCGTCGCCGAGGCCCGGCAAAGCCACCGGCCCGTCACCATCAGCGAGGACGGCGAGCCGGTCGCCGCGCTGATCGACATCGATGACCTCGCGGACCTTGAGGATCGTGCGGCGCTGGCGGCGCACCTGGCGGACAAGGCCGCCGGGCGAGACGGGATCAGTCTCGATGAACTGGATGCCGCACTCGACCGGATCGACGCAGCGACCTTGTTGTGAGCCTGACCGTCGTTTTCCGGGAGACGGCGCTTCGTAACCTGGCCCGCATTCGCAGCGAGGACAAGGACCTGTTCGTGCGGACGCGTCGAGCCGTCGCGTTGCTGGCTGAGCAGCCGTATCCCGCTGGCTCGGTCGCGTGGGGTGCTACAGGTATCTACCGGTTTCACGCGGGCGACATCCGGGTCCTATACGAAGTCGATGATGGGGCGGCTGCCGTGTACATCATCAACATCGGGGTTATCGCCTGAACCCGATCGAACAGGCTCCGGCTGCGAGCCGAGGAAATGTTCTGCCAGCTCTGGAACAACATCGACGCGTCGACTACGCGCTGGCGCCTGCCCGCTGAGATGATCCCCGCCAGCGCGGTCGGAGCCTTCTGGGTCTACCGGCGAGACGCGCGCATCTTCGCCCGTCGGCTGCGCCTGCCCGGCCTCAGGAGAAGTTGGCGGCGTGGTCGGCGGCGAACTGCTCGAAGGAGCGGGCGGGCCGGCGGAGGAGTGAGGGAACATCGTCGGTGACCCACTCGGCGTCGCCTTCGGCGGTCAGGCTGAATGCCTGGGCGTTCATCTCCGCGATCGGCGCTGGGACACCGGCGCGGATCATGGCGTCCGTGTTCTCTGCGAAGGTGAGCTCACGGTAGGTGATTGCCCGGCCGAGCAGTCTGGACAGCACGCCGGCCACGTCGTAGTTGGAGATCAGCTCGGGGCCGGTGAGCCAGTAAGTCTTGCCCGCATGCGCATTGGGAGAGGCGGCGATCTCAGCGGCTGTCGCGGCGACGTCCCGGGCATCGACCATACCGGTGCGGCCCTTGCCGGCTGCGGAACCGAAGCCGCTGGTCTTGGCGATCGCCGGGGCCAGCGTCAGGACGTTTTGCATGTAGGCGTTGGAGCGCAAGAGGGTGTGCGGGATACCTGAGGCGGCGAGACCCGCCTCGATCTCGGCCTGCCAGCGCCGCCGAGCGATTGGTGAGTCGGCCGAGGCCTTGCTGGTTGCCTTGGTGACGTGCCCGGCGCCCGCGCGGCCGGCGCTGCGAATGACGTTCAGCTCCTGCGCGGGCACGGCCGGGCTGACGAGCACGACGGTCTTGATGCCCGTCATCGCTTCGTCGATGCTCGCGGGCACGTCCAGGTCGCCTACGGCGGCCTCCGCGCCCGCCTCAGCCAGGGCCTTCGCCGTCCCGGCGTCGCGCACCAGCACCCGGACGGGCATGTCGCGCTGCCTGAGCAAGCGGACCGTTTCCGAGCCTACCTTTCCGGCCGTGGTCACAAGGATCACGTTAAGCCTCCCTCTGCTCGCCAGTCTGGGTTGTACGACTCACTTTGACGGCTGCGGACTGGGTTGTCAAACCCAGAAAATGCTAGAGTTGTGCATGGCCAGCGACACGCGTGATCAGCCGAAGCTGACCCCCAAAGGGGAGCGCACCCGGACCCGTATCGTCGAGGCGGCCGCCCGGCTGATGCACGAGCGGAGCGTCACGGGTACCACGCTCGAAGACGTCAAGGCAGCGGCGGAGGTCAGCGGATCGCAGCTGTACCACTACTTCCCGGACAAGGATGACCTTGTGCAGGCGGTCATCGATCATCAGGCCCGCATCGTGGCCGGCAATCAAGGGCAGGCTGACCTCGGCAGTCCCGACGGGCTCTGGGCCTGGCGCGACGCAGTAATCGCCCAGGCCAAAAGCCACAACGGCCGGGGCGGCTGCCCACTCGGCTCGCTCGCTGGACAACTCGCCGAGACCGACGCGCGGGCCCGCGCCCTGATCGCGGCCGGATTCGAGCAATGGTCAGCCGCCATCAGCGACGGCCTGCGAGGGCTTCAAGCCGCTGGGCGCCTCCCGGCCACCGTCGACGCTGACGACTACGCCGTCACTCTCCTCGCGGCGCTCCAGGGAGGCCTTCTGCTCACCCAGGTCCAGCAGAACACTCGTCCTCTCGAGACCGCGGTCGACACCCTCCTCGCCCTCACCGCCCGCTGCGGCGCCTGAGCCGACTCCTCACCACCCAGGCCGGCAGGAAGGGACGCTGTTACGGCATCCGATGCCGGCGGCGCCAGATCTGCTCAGTCCCGGAGCACCCAAAGGCACAGCGCGTCGCTCTGTCCGACGTTGCGCCAGGCGTCGATCCCGCGGCGGGAGGCCAGAAGCGTCTCGCCGCTGCGCAGGACGGGACGGCCCGATCCAAGCAGAACCTGGACGAGGCCGCTGACGACACCGACGAGTTCAGTGCCCTTGTGGGTGAAGGGAGCCTCGACGGTCGCTGACTGCGGCATTGAGACGAGGTAGGCGCGAAGGCCGGCCTCGGCGTCGTCAAGCAGCGGATTGACAGAGCCCGCGGGCGCGCTGCCGAGGCTGTGGCGCCTGCCGATCCGGTAGTCGGGTGTGACTTCACCGCCGAGCAGCTCGTCGAGGGTAATGTTGAGCCGCCCGGCAAGGGTTATCAGCGTCTCGAGGGAGAGTCCCCTTTCTCCTCGCTCCACCTGGGAAATGGCGCTGGGGGAGACTGCGGCGAGGCGGGCGAGATCGCTCTGGCTCAGTTCTCGGCGCAGGCGGTAAGCGCGCAACGCCATGCCGACCCGCGCCACCGCCTGAGCCGGCTGCAGCTCTAGTGTTCCGTCACGCACGGAGTAGCGGAACAGCTGGCCCTGAGCTCCCGGCGGGCGGCCCTCAGCCTTGCTGATGCGAACGCGACCCTGGCCGACGACGATGATGCACTGGGTGATCTGCTCGATTTCGCGGTGCAGGGTCCGGTATTGGCTTGCGCCCGGCACCGACCAGTAGGCGATGGCGCCGAGGTCGAGCAGCATCGGGCAGCACCGTCCGAAAAAGTCACTCGCGGTGCTCATCCCCCAGCGGCCTGACAGCGATTCCAGCGAATCGAAGAGCAGCAGAGGCCGGAGCGCCTGGACGCAGAACTGGCGGATCGCATCGAGCAGGCCCCGCGGGCTCGCGATCGGGGCGCCCATCCGCGCGTCGATGATCTCGATCCAGGGCCACCGCGCCTTGACTTCGGCGGGGTCGCTCGAAGCAACAATGTAGCCCGTCCTGCCGAATTCGTCGCGGCGCTGCGCAATGGCGTCGTAGAAGAGCGCCTGGGATGAGATCTCGCCGCCCTCCCATACCCAGACGACGTTGTCGCCCCAGTAGAGGCCACCGAGCGCGCGGTCGAGCTCGGCCACGCCGGTGCCGGCAGATTCATAAGCCATGCTTCAAGCCTTTGGATGAACAGGAAGCCGCTGACTAGTCGCATGGTACCCGCGATCGGCTCGAAGGCACAACGCCGTAATGGCGGAGGCATTGGCGGGCATAAAGCAACACTACTAGTTAATTCAAAATCTAGCTCTTCTGCTTTACTCTTACTCATATGTGAGACTCCGCGTTGGCGCCATCACAAGGCGCAGGCGGCCGAGAGTTAGGAGCGTCTCATGACGGGTTTGGGCAACCGGGTGCTGGCGGTCGACATAGCACCGGCGAGCGACACAGAGGCGAGGACGCAGCCGGCATACAGGCGGGTGCTAATACCCATCCAGGATGCGAGCCAGGCGGAGCACGCAGTCGATCTGGCGCGGCGAGCCGGCGCGAGCGAGGCCCGTGCCCTGCACCTCAATCTTCGCGAGAACATCGGGGGGCGGCGCTTCGCACTCGAGACCGAATCCTCGGCCGTCGACGCCGTCGAGGCAACTGTCTTCGAGCTTCGCATGGCAGGCATCGGAGCCTCGGGACAGGTCCGCCACGCCCTCGTCGACAGGGCTGCAGAGGCGATCGTCGCCGAGGCCACCGAGTGGGGCGCGGATCTGATCGTGCTCGGCTTCCCGCGCCGTGGCGAGTTCGCGACCCGGCTGTTCGGCAGCGTGACCCTCCGCGTGCTCCAGCACGCGCCGTGCCCGGTCCTCGTGGCCTCCTCAGCGAGCAGAGATTGCCTTCACCTAGCTGGAGAGCGTTAAGCCGGTCACCGGTACTGATCCCGACGTCGACGACGATCACCCGCCCGGGCCGGAGCGACGACCTCAGCACGACTCCAGTGCGCTGACCGGTACGCTGGCCCGCGGGACATGGTGACGACTCAAATAACCCGAAGCAGCACCTAACGGCTGCGGTGTATGCCTCGCGACTTGACAGGCCAACCGTCCCAGCCTCATGAATCGCCGCCTTGCACACGCGATCTTTCTTGCAGTCCCTCGTGCGCCCTCGCGGACCCCAGTGGTTGCTGATCATGCACGGTTGTAGGCCCGCTGGAGCCAGCCGATCAGCTGTGTGTCGATGTCAGAGGTGTTGGATAGGCGGACTCGGTGGGTGAACAAGGCGTTGAATCCGGCGGCGGATTCGAGGCGTCCCTGCGGAGGCGCGTCGGGGAGGATGAGCCCGAGGTCGATCCGGCCGACCCCACTGGGCTGGATCATCGCGAACTGCTTGTGGCGCCGCAGGCTCACGTAGCCTTTCTTGGGGGCGAGTTCAATGTCATCTCCCAACGCCTGGATGGCGTTCATCAGGGCGTCGTGGAGGGGGCGCAGGCTGGACTTCTTACCTGTGTACAGTGCGCCGATGGGGTCGCCGTCTTGGTCCGCGCTGCTGGCCGGGGAGGCGTTTTGCCGGGCGACAAGTGATACCCGGTGGGCGGCACTGTGGGTCATGCCGTGGTCGTTTTTGAGCATGTTCACGATGTCGGTGTGCTTGGTCCGGCCGCTGGCGGCGATGACGGCGAGCCATTCGCGTATCGGCTTGCCGTAGGTGGCTTCGATGTTGCGGATCTGGGCCTGGAGTCCTTCTTCAACTGTTGCCATCGGCAGTGGTCCTTTGCGGTTCAGGCTGTGCGGCTGGTGGAGGGTAGAGACGGGCGGCCGGGGCCAGGTCAGGCCCGGCGCTGTTCAAGTACCGCGCGTTCGGCGGGGTTAGCGGTCAGGCACAGCACACGTTCGTCGGCTTGGCGGGCTTGTGCAATGTGGCCAAGCTCGCGCTGCCTGGCTGAGTTGAGTGTAGGAACTCGTCGAGGGCTCGGTCGGCGGGAAGTGCGGGCGAGTCACATCGTTGGCGTTTGTGCAGTCTCCCGGCGGGCTTCGCGTCGTGAACGTGCATGCGCACCGGCCGTGCCAGGAAGGCGGCCGACCCTCAGTACCGGTGAGCAAGTAAGAAGACCGGCACCACAACCAACGTCCTCTCTCAAGTGAACGCCCATCGCCATAGTTGATCACTTACCCGGGAGCAAACACCCCTCCCCATGCAGATCTGCGCACCCAGAATTGGCCGATCTGCGTCCGATCGATCACGCTGGCGACAACCGAGGTGAGCGCGCCGAGTCGGCGTTCGGCGCGGCGGGGATGGCCAGCTCCCGCGGTATACAGTCGCTTTGTGGCAGTGATCGGCTCGAATGTTCATTCGCGTGAAATCACCGGTCAGCCTGCCTTCTCGGTGCCTGACCATTCGTGGGAGCCAGGATGGGAGCCAACGTGCACAGGCTCCCGGCACCGTAGGGCGACGCCTGGCGAATGTCGTCGCTGGTCAGCCCTGTATCTGGCGACAGGAGGCGCCGTTGAGCGACCGGGCGAGCGTGTATGGCATGCAAGAGGTCTGGGGTTCGAATCCCCATAGCTCCACGTAGCACGCATTTTTCGAACACTTGCCCAGGGCTGGTCCGTCTAACAGTCCGTCTACCTGTTCAGTCTGCCTAACCGTGCTCGGGTGACCGGTCGAGGGATCCGGGACATCACGTCGGCATCGCCGCGGGATCTCCGGCCCGATCACACGCGGCAAAACAGACTCGGTGACGCGCGTTTTCTTGTGGCCGACCGCACAGGGCCGGCAAAGAAGGCTCGACCTGGGGCGGTCGCGGACCGCGGCGCATCCTGGTGGCGCATTCCGGGCGCGAGCTGGCCGGGCCGCGACGTCGGCGCGCCGGAAGCCAGAGGCTGAGCCGTGATCGTGCCCCCCGTGGAGGAGGCTGAGTGTCCAGTGCCCGGGAGTCGTGACCAAGATCCTCAACCATGGCCCTCCATCACCGACCCGATCCGCAAGCCGTTCACCCGCAGCAGCCGGATCAGCGCCGCGATTGTATGCGTGTCGTTGTCCGCTGCTTTGATCAGCCGGTCAGCCTCCGCGCGGAACGGACCGACAGTGGGGAGTAGTCCTGGTCGATGTCCGGCCGCGCACAGCCAGCGGTCGGGTTCGGGACCGGAGCCGTCGGGTCGCCGGTAGTGGTGGCGATCATGTACTTGTACCAGGACGACACCGCCGAGATCCTCCGCGCGACGGGCCCTCGCCGTCGACGCCGACTCGCACCGAGGCAAGATCCGGCATCGCACTAGCTTCACCCACACCTCGTACAATCAGCTCTCTATCCACGCTCCTGAATCCTAGGGCTGGCCAGCCGGGGGAACCGCCTGGCACCATTGATTTACTCACGCAACAGATACTCGCCGTTCCGGGCCGCTGCGAAGAGCACATCGCACCCTCCCTCGCGGCTAGATGCGTGCATAGTCCGGACACGGCTCGCCGGAAATACCTATGCAGCGCCGATCCGCGGCGCGTCGCGTCTCAGGATCGTGTAGGCGAGACGCAGAATGCAGCGGGATCTGAGCACTCAAAACGTTTGGCCTACACTATCATTTGTCGATAATTGTCTTCTTGGCTAGGCTAACCATCGCTGCCTCAACATGGGCAGCCCACTGCTGAATGGCAGCCGTTTGCAGATCTATGAGATCGCCGGAACTCCTGTCGGTAAGTGCTTGCGGAACGGCGAACTCCGGAGGAAGATCGCTATTTTGACCATATTCTCTACCGATCTCTATCCCGAAGCCGGAATCAAGCCTGCGATATTCGCACAGCTTCCCATCGGTTAGAAGTGCTATTCCCTGGCCACCTACCACGACATCGCGCCATCCATACTGAGTTCCGCTCCACGCATTTCCTCCGACTGGCACTCGCCGTCTTCCTGTCAAGGGGACCTCAGCCAGAGGCCAACCTCCACGGCGGTGGCTCTTGTCGGCGAGGTGCTTCCCCT
Organism: uncultured Actinomycetota bacterium; assembly: GCA_963804435.1. Lineage (GTDB taxonomy): Bacteria > Actinomycetota > Actinomycetes > Streptosporangiales > Streptosporangiaceae > JAJYUU01. Next base: position 813,369 of record CAWDQI010000001.1, read on the forward strand.
CGGGCCTGGCCAGCTTGGCCCGCAACCTGTCGACTCTTGATTCCTCCAGCTTCGATGGAGGAATCCCGCTGCGCTTGAGTGCCGCGTATAGATCCGGAATCTGACGGTTAAGCGTCAGCAGCCGGTGGCTGGCCTGCCGGAACGCCTCCCGCCTGTCAGCCGGCTCGGCTTCCTGGCGAGCGTGCTTTTCCTCCTGGGCAGATCGCCGTGCGGCCTCTCGCTCAGCATCGGCGCTAAGGCTACGCTTGGCTGCATCGAATATGTCGCTCATCTTGGGCCATTTGCGTGGATTGACGCTAACGCTTCTATTCTGCGCATAATCGTGACCTCGCATTTCAGGCGGCTTGCAATCGGGTCGTTTTCGCTGACTCCCCTACCGGGCAAGGTCAACTTGGCCATCTGGTCAAGTAGGCCTTAGATGCAACGCACCGCAACGTTAAAGATCACGTTCGTGACTTTCAGAGTTTCGTGATCGAACTGGCACGCCGAGCGCGCGCCGCCGAGCACGACCAGTTCAGCCTTGTTGCAGGTTTTACGCTGCTGAGTTGATCCGTCGTCTTTGCGGATACTCGCGATAACGCAGTCGGTCCACCACCCCAGCCGGGCTCTTGTGCCAAGAGGAGAAGAGATCCGGGCAATCTGCGCTGGTGTCGTGCCATCCGCTACGCCGTGCGCGACCAAAAACCAAGTCTCACCGTCGAGCGTATCCTCCATTTTCCATACGAGTGTCCGCTCGTGGCGCTCAATCCAGACGGACCGCTCGGATCCGCCAACCTCTTGAGGCAATTCTGCGGTGATCGTCATTGTCATTGTCACTGCAGCGTCAAGATCGAGCGGAATCTCTACTAAGGACCACCGGGGCAAGTTCGGGAGTTCAGCCTCACGCCACCCCACTTCGCAAGCGGCGGTGTCACCGTGGCCTCCTACTGGCCCGCAATACAATTGCGACGTACTCTTCGCGGTCCCGCACTGCCTGCTCGGCCGCCAACCTCGCCTCGTCATCCCGCGCCCGGTACTCAGCGTCGATTCGAGCGTGCAGTCGCTGTTGCTCGGCGAACGAGCCGCCTGGATCAGGAAGAACCACGTGCTGATGGTACTTGAGTAAGACAGGTCCGATGGGCTGGCTCGTAGTGCCCGTTGGGCGCCCGCCGCCGGTTAGTGTGCTGCCTCGTACTGGCGGATGACGTCGGCACTGATCCGGCCGCGTTCGGACACCTGCAGGCCAGCGGTTTTGGCCCACATTCTAACGGCCGCGTTGTCGACCGGCGGGCCACCGGCGCGGCTTGACCGCCGTCTGCCCGCCCTCGTCGGCAGCCGCCGACCAGCCTCAATAAACGGCGCCAGTGCCTTTTCGAGCTTGGCCCGGTTTTTCGCACCGAGGTCGACTTCGTAGCTCGTTCCGTCAAGGCCGAAACTGACCGGCTCGGCGTCGCCGGAGCCGTCCAGATCGTCGCTGATAATTACCGACATCTTCGTCACCATGACGATCATGGTCTGGCGTCAGCGGAGTTGATGTCAAACCAGCGCGCCGCGAACGGCTATCGCCAGCTCGGCTGATAGTGCCAATGAGCCACGCTGGCGGGTCTCGAGCGGCCTGCCGCATTTCATCTGACCCGCTGCGTGCCGAGCGCGTCGGCTACGGAGGAGATTGCGCGGGGGGTGAGCCTGCACCCGGCGCCTTTACAGGACCAGGGCCAAGGGGCTCGCACGCCTGCGGGATTTCCTCGGCGGCTCATTGGGCCGTTCTTGCGGCGGCGGCGACCGTGAGCACCTCGCTTACCCGAGCGGGCAGATCGCCTCGTCCGTCGCCTACGAGTGAAGTTCCGAGACCCACCGCGACCGCGCCGGCGCTGATCCATGCGCCGACGTCCTCGATCGCGATTCCGCCGACTGGCACGAGCGGCAGGTCGGGCAGGGCTTGGAGGATGTCCGCGACTATAGCCGGGGTGAGCGATCGGGCCGGGAAGAGCTTGACCAGGCTGGCGCCGGCCCGCATGGCCCCGACTGCCTCGGCTGGGGTGGCCGCGCCGGCCAGTACCGGGACACCGGCATCGCGGCCGATGGCGATGACCGCCGGGTCCGCGATTGGGCTCACCAGCAGGTCAGCTCCTGCCTCGACCGCGGCTCGCGCAGTGTCAGGATCCATGACGGTGCCGGCGCCGAGGATGAGCGCCGGGTCGGATCTTTCCGCAGCAAGCGCCGCAACTGCCTCGACCGCACCGGGGGTACTGAGCGAGATTTCTACCGCCTGCAGGCCAGCTCGCCAGAGGGACGTGGCGAGATCGCGAGCAGTATCGCCGGATGGCGCGCGGACTATTCCGATGATCCGCTGGTCGCAGATGGTGCTCACGATCTGTGTCAGTCGATGCACGCCGACGTCCTGCGCCTGGTGTGGAGCCGGCGGAGACTCGGCGGCGTCAGCGTCGTGCATCGACCAGTCCGGCAAGGATTCCGTCGAGGTCGCTGCGGGTAGGCAGCCCGTCGATGTCCGCGGAGGTGGTCATGGCTAGCGCAGCGGTGACGGCTCCTGCCCGCAGGGCAGCGCCGCAATCCTGTTGGAGGTACCAGGAGGACAAGAACCCGGCGGCGAACGCGTCGCCCGCGCCGATCGGGTCGACTACGGCTACGGCGTGGGCAGGGCACGTCCAGGTGCGCTTCCCGTCGGTCGCGCGGGCACCGGCGCTGCCAAGCTTGGTGACCACCAGACGGGCGCCATGTTTCAGGAACCACTGCTCCGCGGCGGTCAGCTCAGGTGTCTGCGCGAGCACCGACGCCTCGTCCGCACTCACGATGACCAGCGTGGCAAGTGACAGAAGGCCCTCGAACGCATCCCTGGCGGCGTCGACGGTGCTGAGCCGGCGGCGCAGGTTCGGATCGAACGACACCTCGCGTCCAGCGGCTCGGCTCAACGTGGCGGCGTGTTCGGCGGCTGCGCGCGCGGTCGGACTGAGCACGGCGGTGATGCCGGAGATGTGCAGGTGCGGGGAATTGGACACTACATCCTGGGGAATGTCACCTGGCTCGAGTTCGGCGCCGGCGGAGTCTGCCCGATAGTAGGCGACCTCGGCTGGACGGACATAGGAGGAGTCGCGGATGATCACTCCCGTAGGCTTGCTGGGGGACCGGCGCACGAACCTGACATCGACGTCCTCGGCGCGGAGCCGGCGCAGCACTAGGTTGCCGAGCGCGTCGGAGCCGACGCGGCCGAGGAACACAGCGCGGTGGCCGAGTCGTGCCAAACCCACGGCGACGTTGCTTTCCGCGCCCGCCACCGTGACCTGGAAGCGCGAGGCCGCATCTAGCCGGTCAGGCGAGTCGGCGATGAAGACGGCGAGAGCCTCGCCGAGCGTCACGAAGTCAGTCGCCGCCTGGGTAGTAGCGGGATCGGGCATGCTGCTCCTGGTGACACGGCCAGGGAGCGCGCCGTCGCGAAATGGATGACACGCTCCCTGGCGCTCAGGTTTCTGTGGGCCCTGCCTGGCAGTCGTCAGGCACTTTCGGCGGCGATGCGCAATTCCTCAGAGCTCTCGTCCTGTGAGAGTGCCTGGGACGGCGGTCCTGCCTTGCCTGCCCGGAGCTGGCGAGCCAGGTACAGACCCCACCACAGCACTCCGAGGATGAGCGCGTAGATCGTGTACTCACCCGCGACTTGGTTGCCAGCGGGAAGCGTCAGGTATGCGCAGATGAACAGGGCGAAGGCGATGCCGAAGACCGAGACCGGCGTGAGCCACCTGCCGAGATTCGCGTAGCCAGGGCCTTGAGGCGCCTGCGGCATCCTGCCGTGCCGCTCCGCGTAGATCGCGGAGCCCATCGTGAGGACGTAGGTGAGGTAATAGGTCACCGCGACGATCGACACGATTCGGGTGACGATTCCGGCCGACAGGAAGTTCAGGATCAGCGAGAAGGCGGCGACGACCCCGATGACGTACAGCGGAGTCCGCGTCTTCTTGTTAACTTTGCTCAGGACATTGGAAGCGGGAAGCATCTTGTCGCGGGACAGCGAGTAGATCAGGCGCGTGCAGACGGCGATGTTGGCAATCAGCGCCGACAGGAACGCGATGAAGGCGATGACGACCATCAGGTCCGCGACGAATCCTCCGAAGTGGTACCGGAAGATGAAGATGATAGGCGACCCGCTAACCCCGAGGGCGGCCTTGACCCCAGTCGGGATGGCCATGGAGAAGACGGCGAAGATGAAGAATCCGGCCAGGGTGGAGATCAGCACTGTCCGGACCATTGCCTTGGGTGCAGTACGCCGGGGATCGCGGGTTTCCTCGGCCAGGTCCGCGGAGCCTTCCCAGCCGATGAGGGTATAGACGGGGAGCAGCACTGCCAGCATGACGGACGTGAACGTCACCGGGCTGCCAGTCGACGTGCCGACCTGGGTGAGGATCGATGGCCCGGCCTCCTTGTTGAAGAAGAACAAGCCGATCGCCAGTACCAGTGCCAGCCCGACCGTGCCGACGAGCTCCACTCCAGCGCCGATGTTATTCACCCAGGTGGCGGCCCGTACGCCGATAGCGTTCAGGGCGATGCCGACTGCGATCATCACCACGCCAACGATCTGGATGTCGGTGGTCGTCGGGTGGCTCCAGACGTAAGGAGCGAACACCGTGCCCATCGCGATGGACAGCCCGGCGGTTCCTGCGGTGAATGCGAGCATCGCGCACCAGCCTGTGAACCAGCCGACGTGCCCGTTGACCAGCCGGGCTGACCACTGGTAGGCGTAGCCGGCCAGTGGCAGCCGCGCGGAGAGGTGGCCGTACACCATCGTGATCGCGAGCACTCCGATGAGCACCGGGAACCAGAGCCAGATCGACGCGCCGCCCATGTACGTGAAACCGGTCGAGAATGTCGTGAAGACTGCGGCGGTGATGGAGACCATCGCGAAACCGAGCGCGAACGACGTGAACTGTCCGATGGTACGGCGCAGGCTCTGGCGATAGCCCAGTGCGTGCAGGTCCTTGATGTCGCGGTCGGCCTGGGCCGATATTGTTTGTGCTGCCTGGCTAGCGCTCATCGCGCCCTCCTTCTCCCTACTCGCTGACTTTTACGGCATGCTGGGAATCGCTTCGGTTGTCGTGCTGAGCTGGTTGCGGCTACGGGTCCGCGGCGGCTAGGCGAGCGTCGCGCTCTCGCGGGTCCTCCGGGCGGTCTTCTGCGCGCGAAGTGTGTCGCGCAGCGACGCGATATCCCATCCGTACGACGGACGATCGCCCAGCCGAGGCCGGTTCGAGCGGTGGCAGCACCTCCGCGGAGGAGAACAACCCCATTTCCTGCAGGACCGTCTTCGACGTCGAGATCTCGTCCCCGATCCCGAAGACATGGATCAGCGGCAGGATCTGTTCGGCGAACAACTCATAGGCGGCGCTGAGGTCGTCGCCGCGGACAAGGTCCCAGACGGTTCGGAAGGCCTCGGGAAAGATGCATGGCGCGATCATCATGGCGCCGTCGGCGCCCGCGGCGAGGAACCGGAAGGCGATCGGGTCGTCACCTGCCAGCACCTTCAGGCCAGCGTCGTGCCAGAGCGGGATCTTGCCGAGATCGTGGTCGGTGAGCTTTACCGTGTGCATGTGCCCGAGCAGGCTGGTCCATTCGCACACGGTCTGCGCGGGAATCCGGAAGCCGCTGGGAGCGGGATTGTCGTAGAGCACCAGCTCGATGTCCAAGGCGGCGTCCAGACCCTGCAGGTAACGCAGGAAGCCCTGGGTTGTGTTCGCGAAGTAGTAAGGCGCGGCGCACAGCACGCCCCGTGCGCCGATGCTCTGCGCGTGCCTGGCCAGCGCGATGCTGTCATCAAGGCTAGTGTGCGTGACCCCGATGACGACGGTCTTGCTGGCCGGGGTGAGGTTCATCGCGACCTCGGCGATCCGCATGCGCTCCGCCGTCGGCAGCGACGGCGCCTCCCCGGTGCTGCCCAGCAGGGTGTAGCCGTCCAGCGAAGGGAGGAAGTGGTCCAGGAACCGGGCGAGACTCCGCTCATCCAGCCTGCCGTGGTGAAACGGCGTCGGGATCACAGGCAGGAGCCCCTCGATCGGCTGGCTGTCCGTCGGCGCCGGCTCGTCGTTTGCTAGCTGGTTCATCGCGCCTCTCAGTAGCAGCTCGCGGTCAGTCCGCCGTCGACCATGTAGGCCGCTCCGGTCACGAAGGAGGCCGCGTCGGAGAGCAGGAAGGCGACCACGGCGGCGGCCTCGGCCGGGCGTCCGATCCGGCGCATCGGGTAGGCTGCTTCCATCGCCTGCCTGGCCTGCCGATCGCGGTCGAAGGTGCGCTGCAGCATTGGCGTCAGGATGTCGCCGGGGCACACGCAGTTGCAGCGGATGTTGTCAGCCGCATAATCGACGGCGATGACCCTGGTCAGCCCGAGGATTGCGTGCTTCGTGGCGGTGTAGACGGGCAATATCGGGTCGCCGGTGACGCTGACGATTGAGCCGGTATTGACGATGCTGCCGCCGCCTTCGGCGCGCATCGCAATTACCGCCTGCTTGCAGGCGAAAAAGGTGCCCTTGAAGTTCACCGACACGACGGCATCGAAGTCGTCCTCCGTTGTTTCGTGCAGATGCTTCTCGATGGCGACAGCCGCGTTGTTGTTGATGATGTTGAAGCGCCCGAATTCGTCCCGGCACCGGGCGATTGCCCGGGCTACATCGGCCACGTCGCGGATATCGCCCGGCTGGAATACCGCGCTGCCGCCCGCTGCGACGGCCTCTTCGGTGGTCTGCTGCCCGCCTTCGGCTTCGATGTCGATGCCCACCACCTGTGCCCCGGCCGCAGTGAGCGTCAGCAGCACCTCGCGCCCGAGCCCGGTGGCTGATCCGGTAACTACGCCCGCCTTTCCTTCGAGGCGGGGCAGCGCGGAGGGACCTGTTACGGGAGCTATCTCACCAGGCATTGCTCCAGCACTTCCTCGTCGATCTCCACGCCCAGGCCGGGCCTTTGCGGGATCGCGACGTATCCGTCGACGACAGGGAACTTTTCCGCCACGAGCCGCTGATTGAGTTCCGTGGTCTGCACGCAATACTCGAAGTACTCGGCCCGGTCCAGCGCGGCCAGCACATGCAGGCTGGCCGCCTTGATGATGCCCGTGCTCCAGGCGTGCGTGACCGGCCGAAGGCCCCGTGCAAGGGCCATAGCGCAGATGCGCATGGTCTCGGTGATCCCGCCGGCCCGCGTGACGTCCGGCTGCACCACTGTCACGCCGCCGCTGTCGATCAGCCGCTCGAAGTCCGGCAGCGTGGACTCTTCTTCGCCTGCCGCGACGGGGGTTGCGATCGCCTCAGTCAGCTCGCGGTAGCGCGCATAGTCGTCGGGCATGAAGGGTTCCTCGATCCAGTACGGATTGAGGTCGGCCATCTGCCTGGCCAGGGCGATGGCATCTGGCTGGTCCGCCCAGCCCTTGCCCATGTCCACCATAAGGTCGCGGTCGTCACCGAGCGCCGCCCTGGCTGCCGTGACCAGCTCGAGATCACGGCCGGCGTCCTGCCCGAGGGGCCCCCAGCCGAGCTTGACGGCCTGAAAGCCGACGCTGAGTTGCTCGTCGATGACGCGCTCGACTTCAGCGGGCGTCTCGGGCATCAAGGTGCTGGCGTAGGCCTTGACCCGGTCCCGCCTGGCTCCGCCGAGAAGAGCGTGGATGGGCTGCCCGGCGACCTGCCCGGCGATGTCCCAGAGCGCGATGTCGATGCCGCTGATGGCGTGCACGACGGCACCGCGCCTGCCGTAGTACAGCGACCCGCGGTACATGCGCTGCCACAGCCTCGGAATGTCGGCCGGGTCCTCGCCGATCAGCAGCGAGCGCAGGCCGCAGGCCGTCTTGTGCGACGGCGGAGCCTCGATAATCGACTTGATCACGGTCGGGTTCGAATCGACCTCGCCGAGGCCAACGATCCCTGCGTCGGTGGTGACGCGGATGATCACGGCGTCCTGGCTGCCGTCCGCTATCGTCGTATCGACCGCTCCTGGCTGGCGGAGCAGCAGAGCCTCGACGTCGGTAATGATCATTGACCCTGCATGCTCCCGTGCGCGCGTTTCCAGTAGGACTCGTACAGCTCCTCGCACGACTCGCTGCACACCCGGAGCAGGCCGTTACCGCCGTCGAACTGCCAGGCTCTGCGCAGGATGAGCCGCCCGCAGACCGGGCAGTTCAGCACCTTGGTGTCGTGCCATTGGTGGCTCAGCTCGATCCAGCGGCCAGCGCTCATCTGTCACCGTCCAGATGACCGGCGGAGAGCCCGTAGTCGCGCTGCGCGGAGGCATGGCTGATGTAGCCGTCCCTGACGTCAGCGCGAACAAGCTCCGGGTCACGATCGCCAGGTGGGCCGTAACCACCGCCGCCGGCTGTCCGGTAGTAGAGCTCGTCACCCTGCCGCAGCACGACATTGGTGAATTTCGTGGGCGATGCCACTCCGAAGGCGTCGTCGAATCGCCGGAAGTCGCTCTCGCCTGCCCGTCGTACGAGGATCTCCGAGCCCAAGGCGTCCATTCCCCCGGCAAGCCCGTGAGGCTGGATCTTGCACCGATCGAAGAGAGCGCTGAACGTGACCTCGGGCGCCATAACCCTGAGCGTGCGGTAGGCGGCCAGGCCGCCACGGTGCTGCCCTGGTCCGCCGGAATCGGGCACCAGGCCGTGGTCGATGGTGAGCAACGGGTATCGCTGCTCGAAGACTTCGACAGGCGTATTCCGGCAGTTGGAATGCCGCGTGGTCTCCGCGTCGTTGCCGTCCTTAGACAGCGTGGCGCCCGTTCCCATGCCGTCGTAGTGGTAATTCGAATAGAACTGCCTGGTGTCCGGATGGACGCCGCCGAAGAGCAGGTTCGAGCTCGACCCGCCCGTCGAGGCGGCGACCATGCCAGGCGCGGCCGGCGCGAGCGCTTCAAGCAAGAGATCGATGAGCTTGGGCTGCAAGTCAGTATTGCCGCCGACCGAGGGCGCGGGATGCTCGCAGTTCACGACTGTCCCGGGGGGCGCGATGATCCTGATCGGCCGGTAGCACCCCGAGTTGCGCGGGATCAGCATCATCGGATCGGTGACGCAGAAGACCGCGTTGTACACGGCCGAGGCAGCCACCACATAGACGGCATTCATCGGGCCCTTCACCTGAGGCGACGATCCTGTGAAGTCGGCGATGATCTCGTCACCCCGGATTACTATGGTCACTTTCACCTCGAACGGGTCCACCGATACCCCGTCGTCCTCGACCCACATGGCCGCCGAATAGGCACCGTCCGGCAGTTCAGCGATCTCCGCCCGGAGCCGGCGGTCGGAGTACTCGATGAGACGTGCCGATCCGTCGCGGATGACCTCAGCGCCGTAGCGGTCGAAGAGGGCAGAAAGCCTGCGCTCGCCGACGGTCAGCGCACCGGCCATGGCGTGGAAGTCACCCCACGTATTGCGTGGTGTTCGATGGTTGGCGAGGATGATCCGCCAGACCTGCTCGTTGTACCGGCCCTGCTCGAATAGCTTGACCGGCGGCAGCCGCAGGCCCTCCTGATAACAATCGGTGGCGTCCGAGGCGAAGCTCCCGACAGCCTTGCCGCCGATCTCCGCGACGTGACCGATGCAGCCGGCAAAGGCCACGAGCTGGCCGTCACGGAAGATCGGCCTCATCATCATGTGCTCGGGCATGTGACAGTTGCCGCGATAGGGATCGTTGTGCACGACGACGTCGCCTGGGCAGAAGAAATCCTCTCCGAGTTCCTCGAGCGCCCACCGGACCGTGTTCGGAATGGCCCCCATCATCGACGGCGTGTAGTTCTTCTCGGCGATCAGGTTGCCTTCGCGGTCGAGTAGGACAGTTGAGAAGTCCAGGCCTTCGTTGAATATGGTCGAATATGCGGTCTTCATCATGACCAACGCCATCTCGGCAGTGATGTTCGCCAGGGCGTTATGCAGGACGTGCAGCCCCACGCTGTCAAGTTTCAAGGTCTCAGGCACGAGCGCCTCCGAGCGTCAGGATCAGGGCGCCACTGTCGTCCGCGCAGACGGTGTCGCCGCTGAACACGACGGTGGTGGAGTCGGCGTCCTCGACGATGGCGGGTCCGGCCAGTTCCGCCCCCGCGGCGATCTGCTCGCGGCGGTACACCGCGCAGCGGACGGGTCCCTCTTCGCTGAACCAGACGGAGCGGTATTCGGGGTCGCCGGCCGCGGCCGGGAAGCTGACGATCCGCGGCGGTTTCTCCTCCCGCATCGCGGTGGCCCGGAAGTGAATCAGCTCCACCGCCTCGCCTGGCAGGGCGAAGCCGTACTGGCGTTCATGCTCGCCCTCGAAGCGGGCGAGCAGCTCGCGCCAGCCGTCCTTGTCCAGATCGCGGCCGGGCAGCCGCACCTCCAGTTCGTAGTTCTGCCCGGAGTAGCGCAACGCTGCGCTTCGGATGAGGTGGGGCACCGTGACGTCGACGCTCCGCTGCAACTCCCGCACCGCCTCGTCCCGCACCTCGCGTTCGATCTCCGCCAGGTCCGGCGAGTAGGGCTGATCGGAGCGGACGTAATACGACCTGACCCGGTCGACTCGGGCCTGGGCGATCGCAGCCCCGAAGGCCGAGCACAGGCCCGGGTGGGGCGGAATCAGAACGGTTCCGATGTCGAGGCGCTCGGCAACCATCCGCGCGTGCAGCGGGCCCGCGCCACCGAACGCCACGAGCGCGAACTCCCTGAGATCCAGGCCACGATCGACGGCGATCAGCCGGACGGCGTTCGCCATGTTCTCGTCCGCGGTCCGGACGGCTGCCAGCGCCAGGGCGTGCGCCGTCAGCCCGAGACCGGCACCAAGCTCCCCGAGGAACCGAAGGCTTGCCTCGGCATCGACCTGCATTGCGCCGCCGAGGAAGTAGTCCTGGTCGAGCCGGCCTAGGGCGAGGTTCGCGTCGGTCAGTGTGGGCCGCGTGCCGCCTTGACCGTATGCCACCGGTCCCGGCTCGGCTCCGGCGCTCTGCGGCCCCACCCTGAGCAGCCCGCCCTTGTCCCTCCAGATGATCGACCCGCCGCCGGCCCCGATCGTGTCCACCGCGACGCACGGCAGGCTCACCGGTACGCCCCAGGCGACTTGGAACTGATGGGCGTACTGCTGTTCACCGTCGAGGATCACCCCGATGTCGCAGCTGGTACCGCCCATGTCGAGCGTGAACACCGAGTTGTAGCCGGCTGCGCCGGCGAAGAATCCTGCGCCTATGACGCCGCCCGCCAGGCCTGAGAGCAGCAGCCTGACCGGACTCCGGCCCGCCTCCTCGGCGCGCAGGTACCCGCCGTTGGAGGCAAGCAGGTTCCACTCTCCGGCGCTCAGCCTCTGGCGCAACTCAGTCCCAACGCCGCTGATGTATTCGTCCACCACAGGCTTCACGAAGGCGTCCGCGATGGTGGTGCTCGATCGCTCATACTCTCGCCAGACAGGGGAGACCTCGTGAGACAGCGAGATCACTGCGTCTGGCCGCACCGAGCGGACGAAATCCGCGATCCTGCGCTCGTGATCGGCGCTCAGATACGAGAACAGGCAGCAGATCGCGACGACCGGCGGGTTCTGGCCGGCCTTCGTGAGTAGCCAAGTCCTGACCGCATCAAGACTGGAGGCGTCCAGCGACTCGACCTCATGGCCGTAGTGGTCAATCCGTCCTCGTACTCCGACGCTGTCGCGCCGCTGTACCAGGGGCTGCGGGCGGCGCCAGTTGAGGTCGTAGAGTCGCTCTTTGTCGAGGCGGGCGATGAAGGGAACGTCAGTGAAGCCCGCATTGGTGATCAGCAGGACACGCGGCCCTTGCCGCTGGATTATGGCATTAGTTGCCACGGTCGTGCCGACCACGATCTGCTCTACCGAATCGGCGCCTGCCAGCCCGGCGAGCCCTGCCCTGATCGCGTCAGGCGGATTGGAAGGCGTTGACGGCACCTTTGCCGTCCTGACTTCGCCTGTCGACTCGTCAACCAGAATGAAGTCGGAGAAGGTGCCGCCTGTATCGATGCCCAGCCGCATGACGATCCTTACCGCACGCTCTGCGTGAGTTCGCCTGGGATCGGCGCCGACTCCGGTGCGTCGCCGAACCAGCCGAGCCGACGGGAAATGGCGCACGCCGAGTCAATTATCCGGGGGGCGAGCGTGAGAGCGTCATCGTGCGAGAGCCGGTCCGCAGGGCTAGACAGGCTGATGGCGGCAACGACCCTGCCCGAGTCGTCGCGGATGGGAGCCGCGACGCACCGCAAGCCCAGGGCCGATTCTTCATCGTCCAGTGTGAAGCCGTCTGAGCGAGTCCGGGCCAGGGCAATCTCCAGCTGAGACGCCGTGCGGATAGTCCGCTCAGTCAAGGCCGGCAGGCCGCGCTCCCGTGTGGCTTCGGCTACTACCTCGGGATCGCTCCACGCGAGCAATACCTTGCCGAGACCCGAACAGTGACAATACGTTTTCTCGCCGACCTGCACGGCCATCTTGACGGGATGAGTGCTCGGCACGACCTCGATGTGAATGACTTCGCCGCCGGCGAGCACGCCCAGGTTGACAGTCTCGTTGAACTCGTCGCGGAGCGCGACCATCTCGGCATGCGCTACCTGCGGCAACCGCATCTGCCCGCGGGCGGCGATCCCCAGGTAGATGAGGCGGGACCCGAGAACGTACCTCTTCGTGTCCTTAGCTGCCTCGACATACCCCAGAGCCTCCAGGGCCTTGAGATGCCGAAAGACGCCGGCGCGCGGGGCGTCAAGCGACCGCGAGATCTCCGCGAGCGAACTGCGAGGAGAATCCGCTAGTGCCTCGAGAATGCGCATCGCCTTCTCAAGGCTGCCGATCTTGTAGATGCGGTCCGCCATGCCACCTGTCTCGCTATGGGAAACACTGTCTTGCCTGCTGACACAACGGTCCCGCGTGCTGTCGTGGCTGTCAAGATGCTCTTTGGAGGTGAGCACCGCAGCCTTTCCGCCCGATCAGATGCGCTGCTCGATACTGGTGAGATCACGGAAGTCCGGTACGACCTGCTGGGCCTGGATGCGCTGCACGGCGCAGCGACTCCGCCACCAGGCACCTCCGGTCGCGAAGGCTCCGCTGAGGAGCTACTAACCACGCCCGCCCCCCTTGACAGGCGCCGTGCCTCACAGATAAGTGGGTATGCGAATTGCAGCGCGAAGGGTCCGTCTGCCAGTCCGTCTACACGGTCCGCTACGTGTCGAGACAGGTACTGGCGTCCGTCTGCCAGTCCGTCTACACGCTCCGGTACGTGTCGAGACAGGTACTGACGAATGGGATGTACGAGGCCCCAGTTCGGGCCGTTACCTGCGGCGGTATGAGATGGCGTGCTTCGCCTGGGAAAGTCATTGCCGGAATGGCATGCAAGAGGTCTGGGGTTCGAATCCCCATAGCTCCACCAGTTCATCGGCCTAATTCGAATATTCTAGCGATATCCGGTAGCCGCTTCTGGAAACCACCGCGCCAACGGCGGCCTATCGATCCCGCACATGATGCACGGCCATTGCCAGCGCCGATCCGATCCGATCCGAGCACCGTAGCATCCCGCGGCCCCAGAGGACCGCCGCATGGCGCCCGGCGGCAGCCACGCGCGGGCTCACCGCGCGGCGCGCCCGGCGGGAGGCGCCGGGCGAGGCGTCTCAGGACGCACAGAGTCGAGGCGCTGAAGACAGTCCGCGCTCGTCGACGAAGAGGAGCCCGGCCACGACGGTCGTGATCGGAATGACATGAACGTGGCCGAGCTCAGCCGTCCTCAGATCGCAGCGCGCCTCGAGCCCGGCCAAGCGGCAGATCGAGGACCCGGCCGGCGAGATCAGGGAGCGGTCGCAAGGCCTTATTCCGCGGCTGTACCCGTAGGCCCAGAGCGCACACCGAGCCGCTGTCATCTCAAGCCCGGATTCGGGCGTCAATGCTGTAGTTGCCGTAGCATTTCGTGGTGATTTGCTCTGCGGCGCGGACAGCTTGTTAGGAGCGATATCGCTGCCGTAACCGAACGCAGACCTCCTTGTCGTTGCCGATTTTCGTCCCGAGTCTCGAACTCAGGAGGTCAGTTGGAGACATGTGCACGCCGCAAAGGCCCTAGTCGTACACAGCATGCTTGAAGAGGCTTCAGATAACCACCGATCTATGCGGGAACTATGTCAATGCCGATCAGGACTTTGGCGGTACAGATCTGGGCATTCTGTCGTGCGAGGATGCGGCAGTTGCGGTTGATCTTGGCAGGCCGTGGAGTGCGGTCGATGACGGAGTTGGTCAGGTGTCGGAGATGCGGAAGACTGGCCAGCCGATTTCGGTGCGCCAGGCGGCGCGGTCGTCGGTGTCCCGCGGCCCGGTGAGGTAGGTCTCACGTACCGGCCCGGCAACGGCCAGGGCGTGCTCGGTGACGTAGGTGCCAAGCTGGCCGTAGGACACGTCGATGTCGTCGTGCGGGCCGTGATGCACGGTGATCGCAAGTTCCGCAGCCGGCACAGTGAAGGGCTGGACACGTCCGCTGCTCGGCGGGTCGGCGACCGGGACGTAGACGGCAGCGTTGCCGCGTTCGACGGTGAACAGCTCGTTGTCGTACATGCCGCCGCAGGGCCCGGCCGGTGGTATGTGCGCAGCCCTGAGTGTCCGGTCAAGTTCGGTCATGGCCTCGCTGTACCAGGTGAGGATCGCTCTGTGGTCGACGGTTGCGCAGATCGCGGCCGTCGTGAGCGCTTCCGCTGCCCGGATCTCGACCTGTATCGGCGGGCTGGCGGGATGGAGCAGGCGGCGCAGCGCGGTCACCGCCGCCCGGGTCTCGTCGAGCTGGCTTTCCAGCCGGTCAAGATGCCCAGCGATCAGGGCGCTCCTGGCCTGCGGGTCGGAGGCAGACAGCACCTCGCCGATCTCGCGGACGGGCATGCCCAGCTCGCGGAACCGGCGGATCACCTGTGCGGTCGGCACCTGCGTCAGCGCGTAGTAGCGGTAGCCGGTGCCCGGATCGACCTCGGCGGGCGGGAGCAGCCCGGCCTCATGGTAGCGGCGCAGGGTCTTCACGCTCAGGTGCGTGATCTGGGAGAAGTCACCGATGCTCAGGCCGGGGCGCATGACTCCACCCTGGACCCTCCCCTGCGGGGAGAGTCAACCGGCGCGGGATCCCCGAGCCAGTCGCCCAGCGGCGCCTTGACTCTCCCCCCGCGGGAGCCCCGACGGTGGTATCAGCAGTTACCAAAGAGGAGGACGGCACATGAGCATTACCCTGCCGCCGCCGGTCCAGGGCTACATCGACGCGGGCAACGCCAGGGACGGCGCCGCGCTGATCGGCTGGTTCGCTGACGATGCCCTGGTCAACGACACCCGCCGCGAGTTCTGGGGGACGCACGCGATCCGGGCGTGGCTCGACCGCGAGATCATCGGCGACAAGGTGACAATGGATCCCGCTGCCACCGCCGGGCACTACGGCGAGGTGATCGTCCACGCCGTGACTGATGGCGAGTACGACAAGACCGGCCTGCCGGATCCGCTCGTCCTCACCTACTACTTCACGGTCCGCGACGACCGCATCGTGCGGCTGATCATCATTCACAACCAGCCGGTGCCTGCATGGGCCCAGCAGTGAGGGACATGCCGGGCAGGAAGCACTGGCCATGCCGGTGACCATCAGCGACTCGCTCGCCGGCCGGCGAGCACTGGTGACCGGCGGCACCAAGGGCACAGGCGCCGCCATCGTGCGCCGTTTGGCCGAGGCTGGCGCCACCGTGATGACCACCGCCCGCACTATGCCCGGCAGCTATCCCGACCCGGACCTGTTCGTGGTGGCTGACATCAGCACGCCTGGCGGCGCCCAGGAGGTTATCCACCGCGTTGGGGTACGCTTCGGCGTCCTGGACATCCTGGTCCACACCGCCGGCGGCTCGCACGCGGGCTCTGGTGGCTTCGCCGCACTGAGCGACGCGCAGTGGCAGGACGAGCTGAACCTGAACCTTCTCGCCGCGGTCCGGCTCGACCGGGGGCTGCTGCCCGCGATGATCGAGGCCGGGTCCGGCGTCATCGTGCACGTGTCGTCGATCCAGCGGCGCATGCCGCTGTATGAGGCAACGCTGGGCTACGCCGCGGCGAAGGCTGCTCTTACCACCTACAGCAAGGGGCTGGCCAACGAGGCCGGGTCGAAAGGCGTCCGGGTCAACACCGTGGCCCCGGGATTCGTTCAGACCGAGGGCGCCGAGGGGCTAGTCGACCGCATCTCCCTGGGCGCAGGTATCGGCAGGGATGCGGCACTGCAGCGGGTCATGGACTCCCTCGGTGGCATCCCTATCGGGCGGCCCGCCCTGCCCGCCGAAGCCGCCGAACTCGTCGCATTCCTGGTATCCGACCGTGCCAAGGCCATCAACGGCGCCGAGTACGTCATCGATGGCGGCACCATCCCCACCACCTGAACGCCCCGCCGCACAAGGAGGACGAAAAGCCATGAGCAACGCCAGAGAACTCATCGACCGCTACTTTGACCTCGCGCCGCAGGCCGATGCCGACTCCTACTTCGCCCAGTTCACCGACGACGCAATCGTTGAGGACGAGGACCAGGCCTATCGCGGCATCGCCGGCATCCGCATGTGGCGCACCAAGGTCCCACGCGTCGCCTACACCATCCACGACGTCAAACCGGCCGGCACCGGCCACGACGCGGCGGTCGGCATCGCCGGCGACTTCCCCGGCAGCCCCCTCACCCTCACTTTCCGTTTCCAGTTCGCGGCTAACGGGCGCATCAGAGCCCTTACCATCAGCCCCTGACCAGATCAGCGGGCGCATCGGTGCCTGGCGGTATTGCTACCCGTGCCGCTGCCGACAGCCTCCTTAGGACCGCTCCTTATCGGCTTCCCCGGGGCTGTCAGGGAACGAATCTGCGTCCTTGCCGCAGGTTCCGGAGCCGAAAGTGCGTACTACTGCAGGAGAACCACAGCGCAGGAAGGCCGGTAGAACTGGCCGTTCTGCGCCGCCCGGCGCGGCGAACTCGCCGTTGCCATGCAGCGCATACTCGGTAGGGAGTTCCCGTCGCACCTGGTTCACCCGATGACAGGACCCGGCGACCTCCCTGCCCGCCACTTCCTGCTATCCCGACGCCAGATCGTCGGGCGCGGTAGGGCGCACCACAAAGTCACGGTGTCGCGCTCGGAACTCATCGGCTAATCATCTCGGCCGCCGCACCCACGGCCAGCAAATCCGTCACTCCACAACTGCCCGCTCGTGCCGCTGCTCATTCAGTCCTCAAACCCGGCAGGCTGGAACAGGTCAGCGCGTCAGCTTCGTCTCCTCGTCGAGAGCGTCGATGATCGAGATCAAGATGCCGATGTCGGCTTCGACCTCGGCAACTGTTATAACAGCCCTGCCTCTGCCACTTCGGTCACCCGTGTGCGCGATCAAGTTGCGCTGGGCGACGATCCGGCTCAGTTCGGCATCCGTAGCACCCTTGGAAACCTTGCGCCGCTTATCGACGCGCGCGATTAGTCCCCTCTCGCCGACAAGGGCGAACAACTGGCCGATCTGCGCCGGTGCAGGACTGGCCCTCAGCCGCACCTCCGCCGACGTTCATGTGCCGGGTGCCGCGGCCGTCGACCAGGGGGCTTGACAGCCCATAGAAGCATCGATCGCGCGCTTCGTCTCCATGCACGCGCGTCACGCTCAGTGACCCTCAGCGGGTAGTCCTTTCAGCGCGGCAGGTGACGGGGATAGCACCTCCGGGACGGGTACCAGGCCGGATGAATGGTTCGGTTGATCCGGCGTGCCTAGGGTGACCGGCACCCAGCGCGGCCGCACCGGGCATTCACTCCGCCATCATCCGGGTCGGGGACCGTGGTGCGCACCCGGCGCGAGCGGGCCGCCAAGGCGCTCGTGCGCCCGGTTGACCATCGGAGCCGCAGGTAGCCCGTCACCAGGCAGCTGCGCCCGTACTGGCTAGCTACGCCAGCCTCGTCACGCCCACGGTGACGGACATGGTGCTGCCGGAGGCACCGTGGTAGATGCCCTTCAGCGGCGGGACATCGCCGTAGTCACGGCCGGAGGCGACCAGCACGTGCCGCTCGCCGACCTGTGCTCGGTTGGTCGGATCGCAGGCCATCCACTCGCCAGTCCAGTACTGCACCCAGGCGTGGCTCTGACCTTCTTCCTCATCGCCTGGCTCGGCCTCCGGCTGCGGGTGCAGGTAACCCGATACGTACCTGGCAGGCAGGCCGACCTCACGCATCAGCGCGACAGTGAGGTGCGCCATGTCCTGGCAGACGCCCTGGCTTTGGTCCCAGGCTTCCTGGGCGCTCGTCTGGATGACGGTCGCGCCCGGCACGTAGGCGACCCGGTCGCTGACCCAGGAGGCGATCTCGGCCGCGGCCTCGACCGGATCGGCGTTCGCAGTGCGCTGCCTGGCAGTATCCGCCAGTTCTGAGTCGATAGCCGTGCGCCAGGTCGGGGCGAGAAACTCCTGCAGCCGCCCGGCCGCCGCGCGCTCGCGCAGTACGGCCCACGGAAGTGGCCGGGCCGGGCGGGGCGCGGTCTTGGTCTCGACGGTGGTCTCAGCGCGGATCACCAGCTCGTGGTGCGGCGCCTGAATGTCGAAGGAGCTGACGAGCGCGCCCCAGTAGTCGCTGTAGGTCCAGATCGGTGCCAGGACATCAATCGACACGTGGCTCTCCAGCACGGACTGGCTCGCCATAGTCGGCGGAGTCATGCGTGCCTCGTTGTAGGAAGCGCGCGCCGATCCTTCATAGCGCACCTGGGTCCGGTGCACGATCCTGAGCCGCCAGCCAGTGCTCAAGCCCCCCGCTCCCACTCCACCGGTGCCGCGCAGGTGAAGTACCGCTCGGCGATGGCCTCGCTTGCTTCGAGGCAGGTCTGCTGGAGTCCGCTCAACAGGTCGGCGAGTTGGCCTGGCAGTAACTGCGGGTCGCCATACTCCAGCCTGGTCCGCATCCGCCCGATCGACCGGCGTGCCTTATCGCCAACTCCGGCTCTGGCCGGGTCGGGCTCGAGTGCTGTCATGCACTCCTGCGCCGCCGCCAGCGAATGCAGCACGGATCTGGGGAACAGCTGGTCGAGCAGGAGGAATTCCGCGACCTGCGATCCTGAGGTCCAGCCGCGCGTGCGGATGAACGACTCGTAGGCGCCGCAGGCGCGCAGCAGCATCGGCCAGCCGAGCTCGTAGGCAGAGGCAGGCATCCAGGCTCGCAGCAGCCTGGCCGTCATGTCGACCCGCTCCAGGCTCCGGCCGAGCACCAGGAACCGCCAGGCGTCATCGTGGCTCATCGTCGAGTCGGCGAGTCCGAAGAACAGCGCCGCGCGCTCGCGGATGAACTGCAGGTAAACGTGCGGGCCAGCCGCTCGGCTGCCCTGCGCTGACCCGGCAGCCCGAGTCCGGTCACATTGAGGCACTCCCACATCTCGCTGGAGATCACCCCGCGCACGCTGCGGGCTCCTGACCGCGCTGCCATGACGGCGCCAGCGACGGCGCTCGGGTTCTTCTGGTCATAGGCGAGCTGATCGAGCGTGATCCCGATGTCCAGCCGGATGTCCTCTGCAGGCGGCATCCCCAGCACGGCCAGTAGCGCGCCGCACGCCGCGTGCTCGTTTGCCCGTGGCTCCTCCAGCATGCGATGCACGTAGACATCGGCCATCCTGGCTGTGTCGTCTGCCCGCTCGAGGTAACGCCCGGTCCAGAAGAGCGTCTTGGCGATGCGGCTGAGCAGCCCGGTGCGCTCGGTCGTGTCGCTGCTCATTGCTGCCCTGAGGCCGGGCCGCCCTCGCGGCCGATGGCGTCGGCAGCAACGGCTCGGGCAGCGGCCGGCGCCTGCCGCGGGGCGCTGGCCGCAGGCGGGAACTCATCGCCCGCGAGCACCCAGGTGTCCTTGGAGCCGCCGCCCTGGCTGGAGTTGACTACCAGGGCGCCTTCGGCTAGCGCCACCCTAGTCAGGCCACCGGGAATCAGCCACACGTCGCTGCCGTCATTGACGGCGAACGGCCGCAAGTCGATGTGCCGCGGCGCTGGCCGCTCGTCGATCAGTACCGGTGCGGTGGACAGGGCCACCGGGCGCTGCGCCATCCACCCCCGTGGCTGCGCGGCTACCTGGTCACGCAGCGCGGTCAGGGCGCGCTCGTCAGCATGCGGCCCGATGACAATGCCGCTGCCGCCAGCACCGTGAGGTCAGTAGTGGTGGCGTCGGGCACGCATCACCTATGACATATAGAGCGGCTCTGCGCCTGCAGAGACTCTAAACGTACAGACGATGCCCGTCAGCGTGACGATCAACGGCAGCAAGCTCAACTGGCCAGATCTCCTCGGGCAGGCTGGCGTCCTCGGAGATGTTATGCGGTCAGCGGTCGGCATCGGTGATCAGACCTGTCAGTCGCCCTGAATTGCTCGTCGTCGATGACCGCCAGGGCCGGGTAGAAGCAAGCGCTCATCTGCCCGCGGCGGCGTACTCCGGCCACCGCCGTTCCGCATGCTGACCAAAGCCGGGTAGCGTTCCCGCCACTGGCCGGCGAATGGGGATGCCGACCAGGTCCTGGCCGTGCTCCGAAAGGTACCGGGACCGTCATCGCTCGCCGCGCCGGGCATGGTTCCGCCCAGAGTTAGGCTGGGGCATGGCGCAGGCTGCCACGCCGCGGACGACGCTGGTAAGGCGTGCACGCCGGATCAACCGTGAGTTGGCCCGGCTGTACCCGGATGCGCGTATCGAGCTTAATTTCGCGTCTCCGCTCGAATTGCTGGTCGCGGCGGTCCTGTCAGCGCAGACTACGGACCGGCGGGTCAACGAGGTAACCCGGGTGCTGTTCGCCCGGTACCGCACCGCCGCCGACTACGCGGCCGCGGACCAGGCCGAACTCGAGAAGGTGATCGAGCCCACGGGGTATTTCCGCGCCAAGACGAAGACGCTCATCAGGATCGGCCAGGCGTTGTGCGATCGCTTCGACGGGGAAGTTCCTGACACGCTAGAGGAACTCGTCACCTTGCCGGGCGTTGGCCGCAAGACAGCCAACATGGTGCTCGGCGATGCCTTCGGCAAGCCGAGCATCGTGGTGGATACCCATTTTGCCCGGCTAGCGCGGCGGTTTGGCTGGACCGCGCAGACCGACACGGACAAGATCGAGCACGACGTCGCCGCGCTGCTGCCTTCTCGGGAGTGGACGGCGGCTTCCCACCGGGTGATCTGGCACGGTCGTCGTGTCTGTCACGCCCGAAGGCCCGCGTGCGGCGCTTGCGGGGTTGCCCGGTGGTGTCCGTCATTCGGCGCGGGTCCGACCGACGAGGCAACCGCGCGCAAGCTCGTCAAGACCGGGCCGTTTTCATGACCGGAGTCGCGCCCGGCGAAGACGCGGCGTCTTAACTGGAGGCGGCATCCGGGTGGGCGCAGCGGCGCGGCAGGATCGCAATGGCAGTTGCCCGGGAAGGGGGGTGACGCCGGGAGTCGTTCCTACCAGGAAGGCCGCGATTGTGGCGCTGCGCCGAGTCGGTGATCCATCGGAACCGCCGGGCCTTGCGGTCCGCGCCATTGCGCCGGGCCCGCCCACTGGGGCCGCAGCTGCGTTCCGGGCGACCAGGATGTATCAGCGAAATGCGCGAGCCGGGCCCGAAGAGATATCCGGCCAGGGTGCGGGTCCTGGCAGGGACGGCCGGGCTGCGGTGGCGGCGGGACCCTTCACGCTGCGGCATAGACCAGGGTGCCGCATCAGCTACCCCATACACCACTCCCGCGGACGTCAACCAGGCATCGTCGGCAGGCGGGCGGAGAATGCACTCCCCGGCCTGGCCAGGAATGGGTCCACGCCAGCGCAAGCTAGCCGTCTTGATGATGCGGGCTCGAGCGGCACAGGTCAACCATGGGGACATGCGCTGCGGGCGTCGAAGAGCAAGCGGGCTAGTATCGCGCGGTCCGCATCTGAGGCTGAGCGCTGGGGCAGCGGCAGCCCTCGGCATGTGCGGCAAGACCGGGCAGCCGTGGGGTCCCGCGGGCCGCAGGGTCGCCAGAGCGGAGCGGCTATCAGCGAGCGCTCGGTAGTCGAGCCTGGGGCGACGCCGGGCGTGTCGGTGTGCCCCTGATGCTGACCGCGGCGGCCGCGCGTCCTGGCCGCTGGCGTACATCACGTCGAAGATGCAGAAGGCTGGCACCGCGGCGAGTGAGGTCAGCGCTTGAACGCGCGACGCCCATCCGCTGCTCGAACCGGGTCTCGGTGCGGCGGAGTGACATGATCTCGCCGTCGACGACATGGCCAGCCGAAGTCAGCTGCGCGGCTAGCGCGGCATTGTCTAGCCTGCCGGCCCGGCGCGCTAGGTCCGCTACCCGGCTAGCCCGGCGCAGGCCGGTCAGCCTGGGTCGAGCCGGACGAGCCGGCTTCAGGATGCGCGGCCGCGGGGCCCGATGGCACCTTGTGGCGCATGTGCGCGCAGCTCGTCTGGTGCCGCCATTGCGGCGGCGGAACCGGCTGCGCGGCGCCGGCCCGGGCATGCCGCGGTGCGGGCTACTGCCGCAACCCGCTGCCGTGGATTACCGGCGCGGGCGATGACGATTTCGCCGAGATCGCCGACGGCGGCACGATCGCGGTGCTGGTGGACACCTGGGCGCCGTGGTGTTGGCTGTGCTCGCGGGCCTGCTGGCCGGCTCGCGGGCTTGCTGGCCGGCCAGGTCAAGCTGGTGAAGGGTCAACGCGGCGCGCACGCCGGGGCTGGTGCAGCGGTTCGCGGTGGAGTCGGTGCCGGCCCTGATGGTGCTGCGCGGTGGCCTGCTGGTTGCCGCCGGCCCCGCGGCGGCGGTCCGCCGGAGCACTCGCTGCGCGCCTGGCTGCAGCAGGCCAGGCAGGCAGTGATCACCCGCCCGGTCCCGGTCCGATGAGTACCCGGACGATGCTGAACGCGCGGTCCCACTCCTGGGTATGCACCGCGACGATGTCAGCGTCGACGATCTGGAACGTCCGGGCCAGCGCAACGCTCTCAGCGCCGAACAGCGGCGGCAGCCGGGCCTGCGTCTGCTCGCTGAGCGCCGACAGCAGCGGCGGCCGGGCCGCCGGCGAGTCGAGGATCGGCCGCAGCTCGATGTCCGCGTCGATCCGCTTGAACTGGTGCATGCATTCCTGCAGGCCGCCGGTGACCGGCAGGTCCCAGGGCTCGATAATGTCGCGGACGTTCGCCTTGGCAGTGGCCTGGCCGATGAGCAGCAGGTCGTAGAGCACGTCGTTGACGAACTCCCGGTACCGCTTGACGTCGTCGCGGTCGACCGGACATGGCCCGCGTCGCGGAACAGCCGCTCGAATTTGGTAAAGCCCAGTACCGGCATGACCGCCCCTTCCCCGTCGAAAGTAACCCTTTCCGTTCAGAAGATCACCGCATCCGTTCAGAAGATCACCGCATCCGTTCAGAAGATCACGGCATCCGGTCAGAAGATCACCGCATCCGGCCGAAAGCCAGCCGGATCGCCATCGCGCCCTCGCCCACGGCCGCGGCCACCCGTTTGGTCGAGCCGCTGCGCACGTCGCCGACGGCGAAGACGCCGGGCTGACTCGTTTCAAGTATCGAGCGCCGCCACTCCGTCCCGGCGGGAACCTGCTCGCCCGCCGTCAGCTCGGCGTCCTGCCCGGTGCGCACGAAGCCGTGCTCGTCCAGCGCGACCAGGCCGCCGAGCCAGCCCGTGCACGGCGCGACGCCGATGAAGACGAACAGCGCCCTGGCCTGCACGATGCGCGTGGCGCCTGCCTGGTCTTTGACGGCGACAGCCTCCAGCGTCTCGTCTCCGATCAGCTCCTGCGCGACAGCGCCGAGCATGACGCTGACATTGTCTGTGCGCCCGAGCTGGTGAATCAGGTAGCGCGACATGGACCTGCCCAGGTCGGGCTCGCGCGCGATCACCGTTACCCGGGCCGCGTGCTGGGCGAGGAAGACCGCTGCCTGGCCAGCAGAATTGCCGCCGCCTAGTATCGCGACCGGATCGTCGCGGCACTGCACCGCTTCGGCATGCGACGCCGCGTAATAAACGCTCATCTGCTCGAAGTGCTGCAGCCGGGCAAGGTCAGGCCGTCGGTACCAGGCCCCGGTGGCGATCACCAGCGACCGGCCGGTCACCGTGCTGCCGTCGGCAAGCCGTACCGCGCAGTGCCCGTCGTCCAGCTCAGCGCCGGCTGCCTCGGCCGGGACTGCCAGCCGCGCGCCGAACTTCCTGGCCTGCAGGACGGCCCGGACCGCGAGCTCGTCGCCGGAGATGCCGGACGGGAATCCGAGATAGTTCTCGATCCGCGACGACGTGCCGGCCTGGCCGCCGGTCGCCGTTCCGTCGATGACCAGGGTCTGCATCCCTTCTGACGCGCCGTAGACCGCTGCGGACAGGCCCGCCGGGCCGGCGCTGGCCACGAGCAGGTCGCAGCTGGCCTGCGACAGGCCGTGCGCCGCTGCGGACAGGCTCGGCGCCGGCAGGCCGATAGCGGCCGCCAGCTCGGCGTTGCCGGGGTTGCGCAGCAGCTGCCGGCCGTACAAGATCACGATCGGGGTTTCCTCGGGAGCGACGCCGAGCTGGGTGAGCAGCGCCTCTGCGGCTGCGTTGTCTTCCAGGTCTAGCCACTGCGCTGGCAGCCGGTTGCGGGCCGCGAAGTCGCGCAGCCGCCGGGTGTCGGCGGAGTACCGCGAGCCGACGATGCGCATGCCGACCCCCAGCCCGACCAGCATCCACCGGCGAATGAGGTACGCCCGCAGGATCACGTCGCCCAGTGCCGGGTCGTGCGCCACCAGTTCCCTGAGCAGGTCCACTGGTACCGCCAGCACCTCGGTGTCCTGCGCCGCCACCGCCGCGTAGTACGCCGCCTCGCCGGTCAGCAGGCCCACCTCGCCGAGGAACCGGCCAGGTCCGTGCACGCCGATGATCCGCTGCTCAGCTGACCCGTACGCCTCGACGGTCGCCACCATCCCCGCCAGCACCACGAAGAAATCGAGGTTCCGCTCGCCGGCCAGGAACAACGGCTCTTTTTCGGGAACGCGGCGGAGCCCGCCCAGCGCGGTCAGCTTGGCAATGTGGCCTTCGCTCAGTCGCGGGAAGGCGCCATAGGCGTCGGCGGTCTCTTTGGGTGCAGCCGTGCCGCCCGCGCCCTCAGACGTAGGCTTCGTCGACATAACACCAGCGCCAGGTCTCGCCCGGCTCGAACGACTGGACTATCGGATGCCCCGCCCCATAGGCATGAGTCCGTGCGTGCCGGAGCGGGGAGGAATCACAGCAGCCGACGTGTCCGCAGGTCAGGCAAAGTCGCAAGTGCACCCAGCTGGAGCCCAGACTCAGGCATTCCTCGCATCCCTGCGGGGTCCGGGGCGTTACCTCTCGGAGCTGGATCAGGTGTGGATCGCGGACTGTCGTCACAGCTGCCCCCAGCCTCCGAGTGCGCCCAGTCTCCGAATGGCCCCAGCCGCCGAACCAGGCAAGGCACCAGGTTCGCCTGGCGGGCGCGGGCGGCACATCATCAGGGCAGCTAGTTCTCCATTTGCCGGGATGAACAGGCACGTCTGCCTCGGCGAAGGGCCAGCCGGATCGGGGCTGGCGCGCCCTGTCCCGGGCGGGTTGGAGCACCGCGTGGGCGGGATGCGAACCTAGTTGATCTGGGGATGCTGCTCCGCGGTCGGGCCAGCCATGATGTGCGCTTAGTGGCACCGGAACCTTGTGTCAAAGATGCTGAAAATACCGCGCTAACGACGCACGGTCGCGGCTGATACGCGCCGCTCCGGTGCACGGGGGGAGCGATGTCGGCAAAAGCATGAGCCGTCCGCATCTCAGCGGACAGCGGGTGACCAGGCTCGGTGCCACGGCCCGCACCGTTGCGCAGCGCGCGCCGGAAACGCTGACGATTGTCCGGTACCGTACGCAGCCGACGGCGGCGACGATAGCCCGGCTGGCCGGCACGGCCGTCGTGGCCTATCTGCTCGCCCTGCTGCTGCCGCTGACGTCGCGGCCGGTGGTTGCCCCGCTGACCGCGCTCCTGGTCGCGCAGGTCACGCTGTACCAGACAGTCCGCAACGCAGTGCGGCGCGTGGCCAGCGTGGTAGTCGGTGTGCTGCTTGCCATCGTCTTCTCGGCGGCACTCGGGTTCACCTGGTGGAGCCTGGGGATCACGATCGCCGCCGCGCTGATCCTGGGCTACGTGCTGCACCTCGGCGACCACATCCTGGAAGTGCCGATCAGCGCGATGCTGATCCTGTCCGTGGGCACGAGGGCAGCGGCAGACAGCCGGATCATCGAGACCTTGATCGGTGCCGGTGCCGGCCTGCTATCCGGGCTGATATTCGCCCGGCCGAGGGTGCAGTCTGCGGAAGAAGCCATGGACGACCTGTCCAGGAGAACTGCCGAACTACTGGACCTCATGGCCGAGGGCCTGCGTGCCGGGGTAGTCCTGGAGCCGTCGGCGGACTGGCTGGCCAAGTCGCGGTCGCTGGGCAGGGACATCCGGAGGGTGGACGATGCGCTGCGGCAGGCGGAGGAGAGCGTCAGGCTGAACCCGCGGCGGGCGATGCTGCCGCCTGCCGAGGTCGATCTGCGCAGTGCGCTGGAGACGCTCGAGCGCGCGGTGATCACGGTGCGTGGACTGGCCCGTTCGCTGGCCGACACCGCGCGGCTTGCTGAGGACGCCAGCCCGGTGCGCGACCAGGAGATCCGGCACCAGCTGGCCGCGGTACTCGAGGAGCTTGCCGCCGCGGTGCGAACGTACGGCCAGCTGGCCAGGGTGCACGGACCGCCAGGTCATGGCCGACTGCTGGCCGAGCTGCACCAGCGGCTGGCCGAAGCGCGCAACCGGCAGGATTGGCTCAGCGAGATGCTGGGCTCCGATCCGGCCGTCCGGCCAGTGGGCTGGCCACTACGTGGTGAGCTCGTGAGCCACCTGGACCGGCTGCGGACCGAGCTGGAGGTGGGCAGCGTCCGTGCGGAGCGCTCGCCGCCGCCGACCCGTTCCCGGCGGTCGATCCGGTCCTGGCGGCCGGTCCGGTCCTGGCGGCCAGGCCGGCGCCGCCGCCCAGGCCGCCCCGGAACACACTCCCCGTAGCCGCGCCGCCGCTACGACGTTTTGGGGCGTGAAGGCCAGCCATGCGACATGACGGGCGTGGCTGGCCCAGCTACGCCCTAACAACGGGGTGCGGCTCTGCTGACGTAGGTCCTCGGGGGTGGTGTGGCCTGGCCGGGGGCCGGGATTCCTGGTACGGCGCTGGTTCGCCACCCGAGGGCGGCGGCGCGGTTCCAGCCGCTCGAGAGTCCAGGTCCGCAAAGAACACTCAGCGAAACCACCAGACCCATGACCGGCGCGACACTACCGTGGCCGCATAACAACCCACTCCAGGGAGAGCTGCGCCGTTCTTTTGACCGGAAATCGACGTCCAGTGCTCCCTGGCCGCAGCCTTCCCGGCGACCTTCAGGCAGGTCCCGTCGGCGAACTACCGGTTGCCTGGAACGTGGCGGCCCGGCCTGGCCGCCTCGGTGAACTCCGCAGTGTAAACCGCTGCACCCACCGGTAGACGGTGAGGTGATCGACGGTGATACCGCGCCCGGCCAGTAGCTCCTCGGCGTCCCGATAGGGAAGTCCATAGCGCAGGTACCAGCGGACCGCGACCCAGATCACCTCCCGCGGGAACCGGAAGCCGGCAACAACCGAGGCCGTGCCCGGCGCAGTCACCGGACCAATCTCCGGCCTCCCGCGATCGGCCAACGCAACAATGCCCTTGTGCGTCAACTAGCACTAGCGAGCTGCGGTCGTGCCGGGTATGGCTATGGGCAAGGGGTGATGTCCTTACACGTAGATCACCGTGGAGGCCGCCTCATAGACGGCCGGTGCCTTGCCCGGCTCCTCGACGATGATGACCGGAACGCCGGAAGGCACGCCGCCCTGGACCTCCCTGCGCTCCTGCGCGGTTGGCGGGCGCGCGGATATCCGGCTGCCAGGCGGCGCCTGCACGTATTCGGTTCTCGGCAGGCGCTTGACGAGGTGCCCGACAGCGCGCCGCGTCTCTGTCAGGCCGCTCTCGTCAAGCACCCCGTACGCCTTCCGCGCCGTGTCCCGGCTGATGCCCCAGCGGGCCTGTAGCGACGCCTCGGACGGCAGGAGCGAGCCGACCGGAAGCTGCCGCGCGATGATGGCGCCACGCATCAGGTAGGCCGCCTGCACGTAGGCCGGGATCAGGCTCTCGCCGTCAATGAGGACGCCGCTCTCGCCCCACACGCTGTGATTCACGTCACCACCGGTCACGCGGTGAGACTACCCGCGCCGGGTCGCCAGAACTCTCCGCCTGCCCGGTTGTGCGGATATGTCCGCCACTCGGCAGGGCAGCAAAAGTCGAGCGCGTCTCGTCGCTGGCCCTCGATCGAGGTGATCGTCGCATTGGCACATTTCACCCCAGCGCCGCGTTCTTCGCCACTGCCCGGCTTATATTGCCTACCGGACAAGCCTGCAAGGTGACCGGAGGGCGCCAGGGGGCTGGGGGGCTGGCCCCCGGCGCCCGCTTATGCGGTCTACCAGACAAGCCTACAAGGTTGGCCAAGAGGTAGGGCACAGGCCCCCTCGGCGAGACCCGCCCAGGTTGTGCGCTAACTGCCTGTCGGGCTTGCTGTCGGCCGGTGGCCGCGGCGCCGCGCCTAGATTCGGGTGCGCGGGCCGGGCAAGCCACTCATCGAGCCTCTGGCGTGGCGTCAGCCCGTCGAGGCGTGCACTGCCCCCTCGGGAGAGTTCCCGGAGTGCCCCCCGGGAGGGGTCGCTGGCCCAGGTGAACCGGCGAGCCATCGCGAGCGTCCAACTCGTAGATGCGCTGCCGCGGCCGGTCCGTAGTTGACCTTGGGAAGACGCGGTACTGGGGGTGCCCTGGCCGCGGCGGCGCAACTCCAGTTCCAGTCCGATGACAGCTACCTGCTGCCGCGCCTGCCGAACCCGCGCGCATCACGGTGCCTGCGATTCACCGCCTTCATTTAAACCGGCAGGAACTTGCCGCACTTGCACAGCGCGCAATCGTTGCTGCGCCGGCGACGGCTGTACGCTTCCTCGACGTGACCGCACTGGCACCACTCTGACCGGGGATTCTCGGTGATCAACTCCTGTAAGATGCGGATCGAATCGCCCACGTCACGGCCGGCATATCGCGCCGCCTCCAGCACGGCGAGCACCTCTCCGAGGGTGGTGATGGTGCCCCGGCCGGTCATTGGTTCCTCGTTCCTGCCGTCCGCGATGCAGGTATGACGCGGTGCAGAGCCCTCTCGTAAGGACCAGCGGCAGCGAGCCGAACTCTGCCTCGCACATCGCCGACGGCGTCTGCGCCGTTGCGGGTGAGCGGACGGCGAAGGCGCCCCGCCAGCCAGAGGGTTGGCCAGCGGGGCAGCGGGGTGTCCGCATCGGAGACGCTCTATACCTAATCGCGGTTTACAGGCTGACTTGGGCATTTCCAGGCGTAGATGTCCGGTAACGGCCAGGCAATCTTCCGGCAACAGGTGCCGGGTTAGCGTGCCGGTCACCGGCGGCAGCGCGCGGGGCTCACTACGCGCCGCGCCCCGCCGGGAGGCGGCCGCGCGAGGCCGTCCCAGCACGCACACTAGCGAGGCGCCGGAAACGGTCAGCGCTCGTCGAAGAAGCAGAGCCCGGACAAGAACACCAAGCCCTTGGTCTGCGCGCGCCGACGCGGGAACCCGCTCACCTGTCGGTCCCCGCCAGGGACTTCGGCACCGATCCTTGCAACATGCGCCATTTCACGCTGCCGCGCGGCAGTGAGCAAGCTCACTCGGGCACGCCGCAGGCGGCAGATCCGTGTGCTCCGGGTGCGGAGACCAGCGCATATTTATGCGAGTCTTGACACGCAATCGCGCCATCTGAGCGAGCGCCAGGAGGTCGGTCCGCGCTTGCCGGGCTGCCTGCTGGACGCGGTCGGCGAAGAACTGTAGGACGACGCTGAGCACACATGTCTGGTCGATCGGATGCGCAAGCGCGCTGAAGTCATCACTCGCCAGCCGAGTCGCCTGCTCGTGCCGGCGAGCGAGCGCGACCGACCCTGGGTCGCCATCAACAAGCTCGCCCGCCAGTTCGCCGACCCGTTACCAGCGGCGTCAGCTGCGCGCTGCCGGGCCGCAGGAGAAGTTGGTGGCGTGGTCGGCGGCGAACTGCTCGAAGGAGCGGGCGGCCCGGCCGAGGAGCGAGGGGACATCGTCGGTGACCCACTCGGCGTCGCCTTCGGCGGTCAGGCTGAATGCCTGGGCGTTCATCTCCGCGATCGGCGCGGGGACGCCGGCGCGGATCATGGCGTCCCTGTTGTCCTCGAAGGTGAGCTCACGGTAGGTGATGGCCCGGCCGAGCAGGCTGGACAGGACGACGGCCACGTCGTAGTTGGAGACCAGCTCGGGGCCGGTGAGCCAGTAAGTCTTGCCGGCATGCGCGGCGGGGGAGGCGGCGATCTCAGCGGCTGTCGCGGCGACATCGCGGGCATCGACCATGCCGGTGCGGCCTTTTCCGGCCGCGGAGCCGAAGCTGCCTGCCTGAGCTATCGCGGGGGCCAGCGTTAGGACGTTTTGCATGTAGGCGTTGGAGCGCAAGAGGGTGTGCGGGATACCTGAGGCGGCCAGGCCCGCCTCGATCTCGGCCTGCCAGCGCCGCCGGGCGATGGGTGAGTCGGCCGAGGCCTTGCTGGTCGCCTTGATGACGTGCCCGGCCCCAGCGCGAGCGGCGCTGCGGATGACGTTCAGCTCCTGAGCTGGCACGGCCGGGCTGACCAGCACCACGGTCTTGACCCCCGTCGTCGCCTCGTCGAGGCTCGCGGGCACGTCCAGGTCGCCCACGGCGGCCTCCGCGCCCGCCTCGGCCATGGCCGTCGCCTTCGCCGAGTCGCGCACCAGCACCCGGACGGGCATGTCCCGCTGCCGGAGCAGGCGGACCGTTTCAGAGCCGACCTTTCCGGCCGTGGTCACAAGGATCACGGTAAGCCTCCTTCCGCTCGCCTGACTGGGTTGTACGACTCACTTTGCCGACTGCTGACTGGGTTGTCAAACCCAGAAAATGCTAGAGTGAGTCATGGCCAGTGACGCACGTGACCGGCCGATGTTGACCCCTAAAGGGGAGCGCGCCCAGGCCCGGATCGTCGAGGCGGCCGCCCGGCTGATGCACGAGCGGAGTGTCGCGGGCACCACGCTCGAAGATGTCAAGGCAGCGGCGGCGGTCAGCGGATCGCAGCTGTACCACTACTTCCGGGACAAGGACGACCTCGTGCAGGCGGTCATCGACCACCAGGCCCGCACTATCGCCGGCAATCAGCGGCAGGCTGACCTCGGCAGCCCCGACGGTCTCCGGGCCTGGCGCGACACCGTAATCGCCCAGGCCGGAAGCAGCAACGGCAAGGGCGGCTGCCCGCTCGGCTCCCTCGCCGGACAACTGGCCGAGACCGACCCGGGTGCCCGCGCCCTGCTCGCCGCCGGATTCGAGCAGTGGTCAGCCGCCATCAGCGACGGCCTGCGAAGGCTTCAGGCCGCCGGGCACCTCCCAGATTGCGACGCTGACGACTTCGCCATAACTCTGCTCGCCGCGCTCCAGGGCGGCCTCCTGCTCGCCCAGGTCCAGCAGGACGTCCGTCCTCTCGAGACCGCGGTCGACATCCTCCTCGCCCTCACCGCCCCCAGCGGAGCTTGAGCCGATTCCCTGCCGCTTGGCCTGCGGGAAGGGCCGCTGCTGCATTCGCCCGCATTCAAGCCAGGCAGCAGCGACCTCCTCGGTCAGCCATCGCGACCAGGCTCGGCCCGTCCGGTAGCGGACCCGGGAAATCCGGTCAGGATGATCCAGCCAGCCGGGCGGCTAGCGACTGTCTTATGGCGGCTGCCAGATTCCCTGCGGCAGGCACTAACCGGACGATACGTCCAGACATGAGATGCGGCGGTGACATAGAACAGTGCACGCCCATTCGGCTGATCCGAGGTTCAGTTCGTCGCCGAACCCGCCCGACTTGACATCGCGCTCTGAGTTCAGGTCGGCTGACATCTGGCGAGCCGTATCGGCGATCCGCGCGGATGCTGACCTGACATCGTTCGAGGCCGCTCGCGCAGACCTGGCCTTCGAGTATTGGCGTTGAGGCAACGCGGCGGAGTAGTCCGCGGGCGCGGTCCCGCCGTCGTTGATCACGTCGAGGCGATCCGGGCCGGGGCGAGCGGCTTCCTGGTCAAAGACACCGAGCCGGAGGACCTCGTCAGCGCCATCCGGGTGGTCGCCCGCGGCGATGCCCTGGGGCGACTGCTGGCACCGGCAGCCGGGCGCGGACGGCGAACCCGTGAGCTGGGATTGCCCGGCTATGCGGGCCGTTTTCCTTTGTCCCGTGGTATGTCATCTCGTAGCGCTGCGGACCGGCGAGTTGCGGTGTCCACGGACATATAGCGGACGGGTTCGCGGCCAAGGAGCGGTGTGTGTAGCCGCTCGCTGGCCCGGATGTGCCCGCAGTCTCCCTCGGTCAAGGGCGTGTTCCGGCTCCCGTCTGCCACTGAAGTAGGGCGTGTCAACTGAGCCCACTGCGCCTGGGATTCAGTCGGCAGGGGTGGATGTCCGGGAATGCTCGCCGCCGCGGCTCCCGCCATCGCCAGCGGACTCGGCCACGCCCAGGCCACGGTCATGCTCGAACGCGTTCACTCTGGCGCCATCGCCGCCATCGAGCCACTCGCCCTCCTCGGCGGCATCGGCATCGCCCTGCTCGGCCTCGCGGCACTCAGGCCCGGCGCGCCTCGCTGGGCCGCCGCGGCGATCGCCGTCGGCGCCCTCGGGCAGGGAGCAGGCTTCGCCACCAGCACCAAAGCCCTCGTGGTCATCTCCTTCGCAATCCTGTTCGCCGGTCTTATGCCAGCCGTCCGCACACTCCGCACCGCCGCCAGACCGCACCCAGCAGCCGAGCCGGCCCCGGCCACAGCCATCGCCTGACCGCAAACGGGAAGACCCTTGGTCGCATGTCGGGTCGAACGCGATGCGCCCGGTGCGCCCTGGGATTAAGCTGTTTTATTCGGCCGAACCTGGCGAGGAGCGCGGCTGGAGGCAGGTGGCGGCGATGCCTGACCAGGTTGTCGGGCGGGCTGACGAGCTCGCCGCGATGGCCCGGTTTCTCGACGGCGTGTCCGCGGGCCCGGCCGCTCTGGTGCTGCGCGGTGATCCGGGAATCGGGAAGTCCGTTCTGTGGCGAGCCGGCTGCGCGGAGGCACGGCGTCGCGGCATCCGCACGCTGGTGTGCCGGCCCTCGGAGTCTGAGGCCACGATGTCGTTCACGGCACTCGCCGACCTGCTCCCGGCCGGCCTCGACGAAGCCCAGGCCGGGCTGCCGCCGGTACAGCGTGAGGCGCTGCTGGTCGCACTCGGCCGGAGTGCCGCGCCGGACCGGCCGCCGCATCCGGGCGCGATCGGACTCGGGCTGCTCAATGTGCTCGACCAGCTTGCGGCGCGCTCGGCGGTGCTTGTCGCCATCGATGACGTGCAATGGCTTGATCCGCCGTCGGCGCGGGTGCTCGGCTTCGCGCTGCGCCGGCTGACCTGTCAGCCGGTCGCGGTCCTGGCTACCGAGCGGACGGATCGTCCGCCGGGGCGCCATCTCGATCTTGATCGCGCGATGCCCGACGGGAGCTGCGCGTCGCTCTCTATCGGCGGCCTGACCCTCGGCGCGCTGCACCGGCTGCTGCATGACCGTCTGGGTGTTGCCCTTCCCCGCACCGCACTGCTGCGGGTCCACTCAACGTCCGGCGGAAACCCGCTGTGGGCGGTCGAGCTGGCACGGGCCCTCGGGCCGGATGCCCGGCCGCTGCCGCCGGGTGGCCTGCTTCCGGTCCCGACCGATCTTGGCCGGCTGCTCAGCCGCGGCCTGGCGGCGCTGCCAGCCAGTGCCAGGGAGGTGCTGCTGGCCGCTGCGGAACTGGCTGCGCCTTCTGCCGGGCTCGTCGCTGAGGCGCTCGCAGACTCCCATCGCGCCGCGTCCGGCCTGCGCGCGGCGCGGCGCGCGGGAGTGATCGACCTCATCGGCGACCGCATCGTCTTCACTCACCCCCTGCTGGCCTCGGTGCTGTTGCAGCAGGCTCCGGCCGCGACCAGGAACGCGCTGCACAGGCAGCTCGCCACGGTGGTGGCCGATCCCGAGGAGCGGGCCCGCCACCTTGCCCTGGGGGCCGAGTCGCCGGACGAGCAGGTGGCCAGCGCCGTGACGGCCGGCGCCGAGATGGCGGCCGCGCGTGGCGCGCCGTCTTCGGCTGCCGAGTTGCTCGAGCTCGCCAGCGCGCTGACGCCACCCGAGCATGCCCGGGAGCGGCTGCGCCGGCTGGCTGCAGCGGCCGGGCACTATTTCCGCGCCGGAGACGCCGGCCGCGCAAGGAGGCTGCTGGAGGTGGTGGTCGGCCTGCTGGACGCAGGCGAAGACCGGGCCGGCGCGCTGCGCGTGCTCGGGCTGGTCCGCTGCCACACCGACTCGTTCCGGGCCGCGCACGACCTGTTTCAGCAGGCACTGCAGGAGACAGGCGGCAACCTGCGGCTGCGCGCCGAGGTCTCGCTTGAGGCCAGTTACTGCGGGCTGATATTCGGCGATGCCGCTGGCGGGGCGGCGCTGGCGCGCGATGCCCTGGCCGCGGCCGAGCGGCTGCGGCTTCCCGCCCTGGTGTCCGGGGCGCGGGCGTGGGCGGCGTTCTTCCAGTTCATCACCGGCGGCGGCTTCCCTGCGCTGGAGCTGGAGCGTGCGCTGGCCGGCAGGCCGGCCGCGGCGGCCGCGTTGGTCGAGCCCGCGCTTGAACCGCGGCTGCTGGCCGCGACGGTGATGAAATCGGCCGGCCTGCTCGACCAGGCCAGGGTGCTGCTGCACGGGCTGCAGGACCGGGCATCGGAGACTGGCGACGACAGCGTGCTGCCGTTCCTGCTGTATCAGCTGGCAGAGCTGGAATGCTGGGCCGGGAACTGGGACCGGGCGGCCCGCTGCGCGGAGCGATGCGACGAGCTGGCGGCCGAGAGCGGTCAGCAGGTCCTGCGCGCGATGACGTTGTACTCGCGGGGGCTGGTCGCCGCGCACCAGGGCCAGGCCGGCGAGGCACGAGCACGGCTGCTCGCCGGCCTCACCCTCGCCCGGGCCGACGGAGGTCAGGCATTCGTCGGGCTGAACTGCTCCGGACTGGGCTTCCTGGACCTGTCGCTGGGCGAGTATGCCGCCGCGCGGGGCCACCTGTCCGGGTTGATCGACCAGGTCACCGCCTACGGCGTGGCCGAGCCCGCGCTTGCCCGGTGGCTGCCGGATGCCGTGGAAGCGCTCATCGCCGACGGCGACACGGCGACCGCGGACGCCGTCCTGACGCCGTTCGAGTCCCGTGCGCACGCCCTGGAGCGCGGCTGGGCCCTGGCCACGGCCGCACGATGCCGGGCACTGCTGTCGGCCGCCCGAGGTGACCTGGACACCGGGCTTGAGCACATCGAGGCAGCGCTGCAGCAGGCCGGCCGGATCGGTCAGCCCTTCGAGGTCGCCCGGTGCGAGCTGGCCCACGGCCAGCTGCTGCGCCGCGCACGGCAGAAACGACGCGCGGAAACGGCACTGACCAGGGCGCGAGAGATCTTTGAGCGGCTCGGCGCAGAACTGTGGTCAGCCCGCGCCACTGAGGAGCTCGACCGGGTCGGCCTGCGGCGATCGGCGGCGGGCTCGCTGACCGCCAGCGAAGCGCGTGTCGCTGAGCTGGCGGCGGCCGGCCTCACCAACAAACAGGTCGCAGACCGGCTGTTCATGAGCCCCAAGACGGTCGACGCCACCCTCGCCCGTGTCTACCGGAAACTCGGCGTGCGGTCCCGCACCGAGCTGGCCGGGCGCGGGGTGCGGCAGGCACCCGAGATCCTGGCAGCGCACCAGGAAACGGCAGGCACCTGAACCCTGCCAGGCACCCGGAAACTGGCGACACCTGATAGGAGTGCCAGGCCGCGGCCCGAAACGCAGGTGTTCTCCCGATTCCTGGCGGCACCGCCGCGCCTTACGATCGGCCCGACCTGGCAGTTCGCGGTCCCCTAAGCTTCCTGGCCGGTTGCCGGAGATGAGGCAGTCATGGCGACGTTCCTGGTGGAACGCTACGTCCCCCGCGCGGGGAGCGCGCAGCCTGCCGGGATCGCCGGCGCGGCGCAAGCCGCGCAGGCCGCGGAGGAGGCGGCCGAACGGGCCGGCGACTCGCCAGGCCCGATCCGGTACCTCGCCGTGACCCTGGTGCCCAGCGACGAGCTGTGCTACTGCCTTTTCGAGGCGCCGTCCATCGAGGCGGTGCGCCGGGCCCATGAGCTCGCGCAGATTTCCTGTGAGCGGATCGTGGAGGCACACCATGTCACCGCCCGCACGCCCCGAAACGCGGGCAGCACGCCATGACGGCATTCAGCAGGGCCACGAGGCAATCCCCGGGCATTCCGCAAGGCCAGTCGAGAGGTCGGCGCTGTCCGGCGACCGGCCTGCCCGGGCCTTCAGCGGCTGGTCGGAGCTGTTCGCAGTGGTGCACAAGCTGACGTTGGAGGGGGCGACGGCTAGTTCGCACCGGACCGTAACCAGCCACCGTGAGCACCCGCTCTCGGTGTAGCACACCGCATCAGGAGGAAACATGCGCAGAACACTCGCAGCGGCGATCGGGGCGATCTCGGTCGCGGCGATGCTCAGCGGCGCCGGGCTGGCTGCGGCCAGCACCACGGCGGGCGCCGCCCCCGGCGCGCACGGCACCGAACATTTCCAGATCATGTCGACATCAGCCACCGCCAGCACGAACAGCATCATCGCGACCGGGCTGTTCACCGCCGGCGGCGTCAACCACGCCGGCACCACCACCGACAAGGCCGTGTTCCCCGGCGGCACCTTCAAGATCAAGCACTCGCCGGGCAAGGGCACGCAGACGTTGAACCCCAAGACCTGCCTGCTCACCCTCAACCTGCACGGCACCTACACCATCGGGCACGGAACCGGCAAGTACGCCCGCATCAGCGGCCACGGCAACTACCAGCTCAGCATCCTGGCGATCGGCGCCAAATCGGGCGGCAAATGCTCACAATCCAAGCCGCCGGTGACCTTCCAGCAGATCATCAAGGCGTCCGGGCCGGTGTCCCTGCCCTGATCGCCACCAGCGCTGCGGGCCGGCGTCGCTGACCTGATCGCGGCGGCGAACCGGCCCGCCCTGGCGACTCACGGATGGGGCGTCTGGCCGAACGCGCAACGAAAGATAAGTAAAGCGACGCGAACACGAATGGCGCTGATCGCGACGGGAATCAGCACAGTTGCCGCGGTCGGCGGCGGCAGCGCATACGCAGCGCCGGCGTCGTCAGTGGTGGACTCCACCTGGAAAGCACCCACATTGTCAGGTCATCCCTGTGCCAAGCTTCAGCCACCCGGATCAGTGGACAGGTGGTGATCGAGGACAGCACGCTCGCGCGCGCCTCACAAGGATCCGGGCTGGGCCTCAGACCCATTCGAGGTCGGGTCGATGCGAGCATCACGACGCAGCTGGTGACCGCACATCGGGATGGCCATACCGCCCACTCCGGCGACCAGCTCAAGACAACTCAGGACCGGGCCGAACCAGCGCGGGCAGTGCTTGTGATCACGCTCCAGGCTGACTCGCTGACGGTTGCGATCAAGGCAAACACCGTTCCAAGCAGCTGCATCTGAACTGGGACACGCTCGATTCGCTTGCCGGGCGCGCCGCATAGATGAATGTATTTGACGGCGCGATTGCCCCGAGGATCCGTAACGTGCTCGTGCCGTACCAGAAGTAAACATGCGCGTGCATGGCTTGGGCTGGCCCGCTGCTCCGATATCGGGTGAGTGGATACCGCGCAGTTCCATGACGACCCGGACGGTACCGGCGACAATAAGCTCGTCGCCAGATACCCAGGCGCGTCCGGCTAGCTGCGTGCCGTCTGGTCGTGCAGGACTTGATCAATGGCGGCAATGATCGCCTGGGCGGACCCGTCGACCGCCTGCGCGACGGGGCTGGACGGGTTGCGGAGCTGACTGGCGATCTGAGCCGCGGAGAGGCCGGCGAGGATCTGCGGGTTGTATTGCGCGCCTGCCAGGATGTAGTGATTGGCGATGTCGAGGAACGGGACGGCTCCGGACTGGTCGGCGCTGTTCACGAATGGCGGCACGTCGTAGGCGCTGATGAGTTTGGCGTCTAGTGGGGTCTCATGCTGCAAAGGGCGGCCCACGTTGTCAGCTAGTTCGGTCGTCCGTAGCGTGATCTCGGCGCTGCGGAAGTGAGCTGCGCGGAACGAGAACGTGGCGGTGTTCGGATAAACGTCGGTAGCCGATGACCTGGTGGACCCGAGGTTGCTCAAGGCGCCGAAGTGGGAAAGCGCCACGACCAGCGGCCAGCGCTCGGCTGCGCAGAACGGGCAGGATTCCTCGCTAACGAACACGATCGCCGGCTTGCCGTCGATTGTCAGCGGCGGACCTGGCGCCGCGACCTGCTGCAGGGGCGTGGCCGCCTGGCCTGGGCTCACCCGCGCGAGGACCCCGAGCGGAACGGCAGTGGCCTGCTGGACGACGACGGACGCAGCGCGAGATTCCCTCGCCGCGGGGTGCGCCGTGGATAGGCTGACGCCGACGAGCGCTCCCACGACGGCGAGCACCGCGACGACCGCCGCTCCTGGTAGCAGGAGCCGCCTGCGTGTTTCGGCGCGCTTGCGCGCGGCACGCTCCGCTGCGATCCGCTCGCGGGCGCGCGCGTTGCTGCTGGCGCTCCGTGCAGACCTGGCTGACTTGCCACCAGCAGTCCCACGATGCGTACTGGACACTTGATTCTCCTTGTCGGCTCGCAAGCAACGGAGTCCTGGCAAGATGCCGGCGCCTGTCTACTAACACGGATAGGAGCGCTCCGATGTTCAAGCCACTAGCGCGCGAGCCGTCGGGCCGTGAGCAGCGGAGCGGGAGCTGCCGGGCTGCTCGCCGTCCATCGCTGCAAGGAAGAGACGGATCGCGCCGGCGACTGCGCCGGAGGCCCGCCTGGGCAAGTGATGGCGGGCGCCGTCGATGAGCTGGAGGCGAGCGTCCGGCAGCGACGCGCCAGACAGCGAGCGGTCTCGACCGGACCAGCGCGTCCCGCGGGCCGGGCTAGGACGAGCACCGGCACCTCGACCGTCGGGAGTGCACCTTCCAGCTCGCCGACTTCGTGCGGCGTCGAGGAACTGACGGCGGCGGGGCGGCCAGCACGACGTGAGTGTCGGCCGCCTCCGTGGCCGTCGCTGCGACTTCCAATGTGTCGCCCGCCATGGCGTTCCGTTCCAGGGCGGTGGCGATGTGGTCAGCGGGTGGCCTGCACCGCCTCGAGGATGACCTGGGTGACGAGGCCGGGGTTGGAGATCATGGACAAGTGCGGTGCGCGGCGGGCCATGGTGATGTGGGCGTGCGCCTGCCGGGCCATGGCGAGCAGTTCAGCAGGCGGGATGGCGTGGTCGGCGGTGCCGATCACCGCCCAGGACGGGATCGTCTTCCAGGCCGGGACGCCCCACTTCTGGGTCAGCGCGATGGACGCCAGGGGCCGCTGGGTGGCCGCGAGCGCGCCAGCTTCGCGGGCCGGCAGGCCGTTGGCCATGCACGAGGGGAACACGCTCTGCTTGATATAGACGTCGACAGCGCCCTTAGGGGCACCGGGATAAGGCTGGGCGATCACGTTCGCCGGTGGCAGCACACACGAGCCGGGGTGAGCCGTGACGAGCTCGCCAATAGTCTGGCCCTGGGCAGGGGCGAAGGCGTCCACGTAGACAAGTGCCTTGACTTGCTTGTCCCCGGTGGCGGCGTTGGTGATGACCGCACCGCCGTAGGAGTGGCCGACCAGGATAATCGGCCCGGAGATGGTGTGCAGGAAGTCGCTGATGAACGTGGAGTCATAGGTCGGGCCCAGCAGCGGGTTCGGCGGCACGTAGACGATGTATCCATCGCGCTGGAGCCGACCGCCCACGGCGTCCCAGCTGGAGCTGTCCGCCCAGGCGCCATGGACCAGCACGATGCTCGGCTTAGGCCCGGTTTGGATCACTGAGCGGGCCGTGGCCGCGCCGGCGGATGCCATCTGGCTGACCGGTATGAACAGTCCCGCGATGGCCAGGACTGCAACCGTTACCAGCAGGCGCAGCCTTCCAAAGAGCGTGAATCGTGCGATTTTCATCGTGTTGTTCTCCTTCCGTGATTGCGGGAACGCGTGTCTGTCATGGGTCGGCGGGCTGGTCGGCCTGCAGGCTCGCTATCTGGGCCCTGGCGGCGGCTACCAGTTCCTCGTTGGTGTTCGCGTGGCCGGCCAGGCCCCAGCCTCCGTCGGGTGCTTCGGTCAGCAGCACCCAGGTCCGGCTTGACAGAGTGGGGTCACCCGCTGCGGCGGCGGCGATGTTCGTCAGGCGCTCGACGACGGCCAGCTGCTTGCCGCGATCGAGTGCGCCCCGTTGGTGAGGACCTGTATCCGCACGTAGTTGCTTGCGCCGTCGACGTTGGCCAGGCCGCCGGCCGGGAGGTCGTGGATGAAGGCTGCAGTGTTCTGCGGGAACATGGGGATGTCCGGTACTAGCTCGATAGTCATGACCGCAGTCGCGATGTCGGCGGCGAGCTGGTGCTTGTCGGCGAATATCCCGACGGTCGCGTATACGTCGATCATGGGCATAGTGATGCTCCTTCAGCAGATCGAGATTGTGGCGCGCGGAGGGTCCGGCACCAGCGGGTGCGGGCACGCGAATCATCTGAGCAAGAGCCCGAGCACGTCGGCGTCGAGCCGCCTGGCGACCAGGGACGCGGGCCGCATCGTTACATAGAGAAAGAGCGCTGGCGACGCTGTCGGAGGCGACCCGGGTTCCGCCGGGCGTCTGCTGGAAGAGGATCGTGACCGGCTCGTGGAGCCCGCATCGGGCACGTGGCGGGAGTGACCGACAAGGATGGCCGGGCTGCTCGCACGGCCCAACGCGCGGCGCGCGGTCGCGGCTGTCGCCTTCGAGCGTGTCGAGGCTGTGCTGGCTGGCAATCACCCGGTAGCCGTCCGCCTGGAGGGTCGGGATCACCGTGCTGAAGCACGAACTGTCCGCCCAGATCCCGCGCACGAAGACGAT
Source organism: uncultured Actinomycetota bacterium (assembly GCA_963804435.1). GTDB lineage: Bacteria > Actinomycetota > Actinomycetes > Streptosporangiales > Streptosporangiaceae > JAJYUU01. Next base: position 854,324 of record CAWDQI010000001.1, read on the forward strand.
GCTTGGCTTGGTCTGCGACATGGACCCTCTCCGCTCGGACGTGCCGGCCGGGGACGTCACCGGATCCGCCTGTATCCGTCAGCGGAGATTGTTCGTCCTGCAGAATCGCCTAGGCATCGCTCGAACGAGCCATTTCTTGCTGACGCCGGGCTCTGGACCACCCCAGCCCGTCATAGTGGCCTCGTGGCCTGGATGACCCGAGCAGGCCGGACGTACACTCCCGACGTGAGGAGCCGATGGTAGGAGACACCCGGAGGTCTCCGCTGCGTGGCCGCGGCGAGGAACTCGCCGCCATCAGCGCCCGCCTCGACGAGGTCAGATCCGGGGTCGGCTCGGTCATCATCGTCGAAGGCCGGGCTGGGCTCGGCAAGACCCGGCTCCTGGACGCCTGCGCGTCGATGGCTGCCGCGCGCTCGTTCCGAGTCGGACGTGGGGTGGCTGAGCAGCATCGCCGAGTGATGGAGCTCGACGCGCTGTTCGACGCGCTCTTCGATGGCGACAAGCCCCTGGTCGCCCGCGACGCCCTCATCGACCTGCACGCGTCCCCGGAGCAGAGGTTCTGGCTACTCCAGGACATCCAAGCCTTGATCGAAGAGGCAGCACTCCGAGACCCCTTGCTCATCTGCCTCGATGACCTCCACTGGGCCGGAGATGGCTGCGCCGTGGCGATGCGGCAGCTTCCACAGCGGCTCACCTCCCTGCCCGTCGGCTGGGTGATGGCGTTCCGCCCGAACCAGGGCCTTCCCCCGGTGCAAAGCGCCAAGGACCAGCTGCAAGAAGCGGGGGCCGAGATGATCCGCCTGGGCCCACTCACGCGGGACGCGGTCGCAGAGATCGCCACGGACGTTCTGGGTGCGGAACCGGACGAGGAGCTTCTGCAAAAGGCCGAGCGAGTCCAGGGAAACCCGTTCCTCCTGATGGAGTTCTTCCGCGGCCTTCAGGACGAGCGCATCGTGACCGTCGAGTCCGGCAGCGCGAGGCTCCTCGAAGACCGCCTCCCACGGCGCGTCAGTGACAGCATGCGTGCCCGGCTCTTGCGCATGTCCCCCACCGCGGACCGCGTGGCGACCCTCGCCTCGGCGTTGGGCAGGCGGTTCTCCGTCGATGACCTGGCCAAGATGACTCGGATGCCGATCGCAGACCTGCTGGATCCGATCAAGGAACTTGTCCAGGCCGACATCTTCATCGACAGCGACGACCGGCTGGCATTCGGACACGACTTGATCCGCGAAGCAGTGCGAGCGAGCTCCCCCGCCCCGGTTCGCCGGGCGCTCGACCGTCAAGCGGCCGACGTGCTCCTGGCCCGGGGCGCGCTCCCCCTCGAGGTCGCGCAGCAGCTCGCAGACAGCGCCGAGCCTGGCGACGAAACCGCCATCGCCACCTTGCTCCAAGCCGCTGACGCCCTCGGGACGACGGACCCTGCAACCGCCGCCGATCTTGCCGGCCGGGCATTGGAGCTGGCGCCCGTTCGGCATCCGCTTCAGGGACCTCTGGTTGCCCGACGTGCTGTCTCCTTGTTCGCCGCTGGCCTCGGAGAGGAGGGCAGACGGTTCGCTGACACTGCGCTCCGTCAGGTGCTCCCAGCCGAAGAAGAGGCACGGGTCCGTTTCAGTGTCGCGAGCATGTTCGACCTCTCTCCCGACCTGCGCGCCGACAATGCCCGCGCGGCGTTGGCCCTGCCGGATCTGACGGCCGATCTACGGGCCTGGCTTTGGGCGTCGCTGTTTCACAACTTGGTGGTCGCCGGCCGTACCGATGAGGCGCTCGCCATCGAGGGCAAAGCGCGAGAGGCAGTGTATTCGAGTCTTAATCACGCGTGCTGGTTCGCCTTTGAGCTTCCCGAATCGGCGGTGCATTACCAGCTCTACGGCTTCGACCGCGGCCTTGAGATTCTCAAGACGGCCGAGCGCCGCGGACTCGGCGGCCAGGAAGACGCACGTCAGCGCCTCGCGCACAACTTCCGGTCGTGGCTCCTGGCGGCTGTGGACCGATTCGAGGAGGCCCTTCACGCGATAGACGAAGGTGTTGCGGCCGCTCAACGAGACCGGCAGAACTGGGCACTGCGCGTGTTCGAGACCTCACGAGGACGTCAGATGCTCCAGATGGGTCAGCTAGGCGAGGCGGCAGTCGCGCTTGAGGGACGGTACAGCCTGGACGAGGCGCACTTGGTTGTCGGCGTGCTCGAGGCTCCGTCGGTGGTTGCGCTCGGCAAGTTGAAGGTTCACACCGGCGACGAGCGCGGTGCGGCGGAGGTGGCCGAGATCGCGAGAATCATGCTGCGAACGAGCGCCCCGAGTGTCCGGTCCCACGCCGCCTGGTATCTGGCGCTGCACGCGATGTCTTTGGGTAAAGCTGACGAGGCATACGACTGGCTTTGCGCCTCCGGGCATGACGATCGTCGGAAGCTGTTCCCCCTGTTCCCATTCGAAGTAGCCGACGATCCCCAAGTGGTGCGGATCGCGGTCGCCCTCGGCGACCAGGAACTCGCCGAGCACACCATCGAGCAAGCAGAGCATCGCTGTGAGCTCAACCCCGGTGTCGTCTCCTTCAAAGCGGCGGTGGCGCACGCCAGGGGACTGTGGCGGAGTTCGACCTGTGACTTGCAGACCGCAGCGTCGCTTTGGGAGTCCGGGCCGCGCCCGCTGGCGACGGCGTCGGCGCTTGAGGACCTCGGCTGCTTGCAGGCGGCCGAGGGCGCCACCGATGACGCAATCGCCTCGCTCGACCGGGCCTTCGGGATCGATGCGCAGGGCGGTGCGAGCTGGGACGCGGCGCGGGTACGGGGCCGGCTCAGACAGCTGGGGGTCCGGCGGCGCATCGTCGTTTCGGAGCGTCCTGCCACGGGTTGGAAAGCTCTGACTAGCGCGGAAGCTGCCGTCGCCCAACTCGCCTCGGAAGGCAAAACCAACCGCGAGATCGCGGAGACGTTGTTCATCTCGCCACACACGGTGAACAGTCACTTGCGCCACATCTTCGACAAGCTCGGCGTCAACTCCCGGGTCTCCCTGACCAGAATGGCCGAGGCGCTGCAAGCCTGACGCCCCGATTGAGCCGCTACGCGGGCGCTGAAGCTCCATGGCTGGGCCCTCCCCGCTATCGGCACACCGATAGCAACCACCCTGCTCGCGAGCCCTCTCGTCAGCACGAAAGATATGGCCCGATCGAGTGATGCGGCCGGGGACTAGTCGTCGCCACACTCACAAGCAACGACGACCTCCAAGGAGCAGGCATGGCATCGAGCCCGACCGTCGTCCTCGTGCACGGCGCCTTCGCTGACGCCTCCGGGTATGCCGGAGTGATCCGAGAGCTTCAATCCCACGGGGTTGAGGTCCGGGCACCGATGAACCCTCTGCGCAGCCTCGCCTTCGACGCCGACGCCGTCGCCCGCTACACCACCACCATTGACGGGCCGATCGTCCTTGTCGGGCACTCTTACGGCGGCGCCGTGATCTCCCAAGCGGCCCCCGTGGTCCACGACGTCATCGCGCTCGTGTTCTTCTCGGCGTTCGCGCTCGACGAGGGTGAGAGCTGCGCCAGCGTCCAAGAGCCGTTCCCCCCGTCGCTGCTGGCATCAACCAACGTGCCCAGCCCCTACGACGCTCCCGGCGCCCCTGGCGGCCCCGACCTGTTCATCAAGATCTCGGAGTTCCACCAGACGTTCTGCGCGGATCTTCCCGCCGAGGTGGCGGCTCCGATGGCGGTAAGCCAGCGGCCGCTCAGCGCGGCGGCGCTGACGGAGAAGGCCACGATTGCGGGCTGGAGGAATCTGCCGACCTGGTACATGATCTCCGAGCAGGACAATGCCATCCCGCCCGACTGCGAGCGGTTCATGGCCAAGCGGATGAATGCCAGCGTCAACTCGGTGAGCGAAGGATCGCACGCCGCATTCATCGCCCGCCCGGACATCGCTGCCGGGCTGATCCTGAAGGCCATAGAGACAACCTGGGGACCAAAGGCATCCCGTTGAGCAGGAACGAGAACTGGGTGCTCTGCGTGCGATGCAGAGCCCGGGGGCGTTGTGTCGCTGGGCCGGTGAGCTCATGCCGGACCGCATTGTTCGCACCGGGTGTGGTTCGGGGCGGCAGAGCGTCGTGCAGGTTCCTGTGCTTCGTCCCAGGTGAGGATGTGGCTGCGGCCAGTACCGGACAGTGCGCTTGACGGTGTGGCCGCAGTCAAGGGTCAGGATCCACCATGCCGGGCGGCGAGCCGTTGTGCCGCCGGGCAGCTGGCGAGATCCTGGACAGTTCGCCTCGGCCGAGCGGCAGCGCACAGCGAGCGCTGCGCATCGCCGCGATCCCGGCCGAGGTCACCACCGACCGCGCGGCCGCCTACCCGCGGGTGCCCGGCGAGCTGATCCCCGGCGCCGCACGACGTGGAGCAGTACGCGAACAACCCGATCAAGGCCGGCCACGGGCGGCTGACAGCCCGGCTCCGGCCGATGCGGGCCTGAAACGCCACCGGTCAGCGCGGATCCTCGCCGCCGGCCACGCGTTCGCGCACAACCTGCGCCGCGGTCGCTACGACATCGGCGCCGAAGTCGCAGACCACCACTGGCTCCGCACTGCCTTCGACGACCTCGTAACTACCATCTGACCAGCGGAGGACTCAGCTGACACGCCCTGACCTTGCCAGGATGGTGCAGCGCAACAGTGCCCAAGCGAGTCCTCATGCCGGCCGGGGTCGGGAGGCTGGACGCGGCTGGAGCGCCGGTAAAGAACTGCCAGATCAGCTTGCGATCGCGGCCATTCGCAGCGCTGTGTCGCCGATCAGGCTGGCCCACGGCTGGTTCCAGCTCAGCAGGGTCCAGGCGTCGTCGCAGACTGACCGGCACGTCGGGCAGCCGGTCCGCCAGCCGCTGCGCGCCAGGCCTGATGTGCTGGGGTACCCGCCCTGCCGGATGCCTGGACCGTTCGCCGTGGGTAGTCCGGGTCCGGCGTGTCCTCCTCGGCAGTATTACGGCAGGCTTACTCCGCTCGCGGTGGAAGCGGGGTAAGCCTGCCGCGTACAGCCGGGCTGTGGTTGGCCGGCCGTCAGGGAATGTAGCGGGCCAGGACGATGAAGGACTGGCCGGTTGCGTTGTTCGCGGAGTTGCCGACGGCGATGATCTTGCCGTCGGGCTGGATGAGGACCGCCTGGACGGCTTCATTGCCGTTGATGGTGGTGGTCAGGACTCCGCCGCTGCCGAAGCCGGCGTCCAGGGTACCGTCCGGGTTGACCCGGGCCAGGCCGAAGATGCTGGTGCTGAGGAAGTGCGCTCCGCCGACCACACCCTGCCCGTTGGCCTGGACGGCCACTGCGCCGACACTGTCTCTTGCCTGGTCTAGGCCGGCAGCGCCCGAGTAGTCGAACGCCGGGCTGGCTGACGCGAGGCTGCCGTCCGCGTTGAACCGCTGCACCCGGACGTCATCGTCATGCCTGACCACCGTGACCCCGTCTGCCTGGACGAACTGGCCGGACGGCAGGAATACGCTGCTGCCGCCGGCGGAGTTGGAGGCGATCGTGGCCGGGGTCACGGCCGCGTCGGCTCGGCCAGAGGGGCTGAACTCAGCGCGGGTGGGGAGGGTAAAGATGCTGCCGGCCGCGTCCAGGCCCAGCGCGGTGATGCCACTAGGCAGGCTGCTGGAGAGGATCTTGCCGCCGGTGCCGAAGCTGGCGTCGAGGGTGCCGTTGGCGTTGAACCGCGCAATTGCGCCCTGAATCGGCGCGGACCTGATCTGGCCCTGCCTGGCCGAGCCGGCCACCAGGATCTTCCCGTCGGGCTGAACCAGGACCGCGTCGGCGAACTCCTGGGCGCCCTGCATCGGCGGGGCGAAGAACTCCACGCTGGCGTGGCCGCCGGTGCCGAAGCTGGTGTCCAGGGTGCCGTTGGCGTTGAACCTGGCTACCGCGAACGAGAAGGTCCCGAAGGCCGGGAAGCCCGGGGTGTTCTGGCTGCCCACCCAGATGATCTTTCCGTCAGGCTGGAGGGCGACGCCTGTGCGGCTCTGGCCGCCGATGAAGCCGACCGAGGCCATGCCGCTGGTGCCGAACGTGGTGTCCAGCGTTCCGGTGGGCAGGAACCGCGCTACGCCGAAGCCGCCGCTGACCACGATGTCGCCGTTGGGCTGCATGATGGCATCGGTCACGCCCCCGCCGGGGGTCAGCACCTTGCCGCCGTTGCCGAAGGTCGGATCCAGGCTGCCCGGCGTGCCGGCCGCCGCGGCCTGCGTTTTGACCAGGATCGCCTCGGTGTTGCGTCCGTCGGCCGGTGCGGTGCGCACGGCGGCCGCCGCGGCGCCGGCGGAGGGGGCTCTACTGGCAGCCGGGCCGCCCGCCGAAGCGGCGGTCACACCGGCACCGCCGGCGGCGGCCAGCGCGGCAAGGCCGACGCCGGCGACGATGATTCGTGGGTCTCGCATTGGTTGCCTCCTGGTACGGCCGACTATTGCTTGTTACTAACACGGATAGTAGAAGCGGGAGTTCACTCGCGCCGGCGGGTTATTCCTGCGGTGAGAACAGGCGACCGGGCGGCTTCAACCTTTCGACCTGAGTGACGCCGCCGGAGACCGTCCTCGCCGGGCGCGCCTGGGAGCGGCGGATGTGGGGACACATCCGCCGCTGCCAAGGGTGTGCGCGCCTGCGTCAGCGCGTGTCGGCTGGCGCCGGCCCGAAGCGGTCGAGCACGAAGTCGCTGATGCGGCGGCCGAGTTGCTGGCCGGCGACGAGGTCGATCATGGTGTGCTGCCCGGCGAGGAGCCGGCTGAGCGTTGCCTCGTTGGCTGCCGCCTGGAAGCTGCCGAAGGACCGGGTCACGCCGGGATCTCCGTCCGAGCTGGCGGTCAGCTGCTGGTGGTCACCGTAGAAGGCGCTGAGAACGGTTGCCGCGGCCTGGCTGATGGTCGCATGGGCGCCAGGGTAGGACGGGTCGGGCGCGGTGACTGCGAGCGGGTTCCAGTTGGGATCGCCGGTGATGCCGGGGTTGCCGATCGTGTTGCCCAGCTGGATCGCGGTGATGGGGCGCCACACCAGGTAGTGGTATTTCGCGTCGTACAAGGCGATGGTGGCGTCAGCAAGAGCGAGATCGAGATTCGCGAACACGGCGACCGTCTGCTCCAGGTTGGCGTGCCGGGTTACGGCCAGTCTCTGGGCGACCTCGTTCCATACGTTCCAGATCGGCGCCGCGCCCCAGAACTTCGCCAGCGTCGTCTGGTCAGCGGTGCGGGTAGTGCTGGAGTCCTGGCCCAGGCTCTCGACCTGGTTGAGGGCATTGGCATAGGCGACGCTGGTGATCGGCGGTGGCGCGGCCGGACGGAACTGCCGCCCGTTGTCGAGCACGAACGGCGTGACCGAGCCCCAGTTGGTGAACACCGGCGCTGGGAAATTTGGCGGAGTGGGCCGGTAGTTGCCCGGCTGGTTCCCGGCGACAAACGGCGGCGGTGTCGCCGCTGACCCGTCGGACGACCGGACGCCGATCAGCAGCTTGGCGACGGTAGCTCCGACCCCGATGCCCTGCTGCTTGCCCCGGGTATCGGGGATGGCCGCGAGCTCCCCGGCGAGCAACTGGTCGAGCTCACTCTTCAGCGACGGGTAGAGGGCGGTCAGCACGTCATGCGCGGCCTGGTCGGCGGCGGCGTCCGGCCGGGCGCCGCCCGGCGCCGGCACCGAGAACAGGTACGGAGGGGCCGCGTCCGTGATCGAGTTCACCGCGTCGTACTCGGCCGCTTGCAGGATCGCGAAGCTGCGGGTGGGATGAATGGTCGCGGGCTGAGCCCCCGGAGTGCCGAGGATGGTTATCAGCTCACGGTTCCAGTCGACAGCCGACTGTCCCGACCCGGGCATAAAGGCTACCGACGACCGGGACCCGGGCCGGGGGCCTGCCGTTGCAGCCAGCGCCGGGGCGGCCATTCCGGCGACAACAGCTGCGATGGCCACTAGGCCAAGGGCCCTTCCTGTCTTACGCATGCTTGCGGTTCCTCTCAACTGGGATCGGCCGACCGATCCGGTGTGAGCCTGGGCCAGGTCGACACAGGGCTACCTACTATCACGGGTAGTACCTGATGGGTGTTCACTGAACGGACGGAAATCAGCAGCGCCGAGAGCCACCGGACAGCTCTCCGGATGCCGGATCACCGGGTTTAGGCCACGGGCCCGGCGAACGTCTATCCGTGCGCGTGTCCAGGGCCCGACTCGCGCGAGTCACCGCCACCGTGCTGTCGCAGACCGTCACCGAAGCGGCAGAGACGCCGGAGATGCTCCCGCTCGCCGCCGCCGACCCGCTGGTGGCCGGCGTCGCCGGCTGGACCAAGCGCCGGTCCCAGCGTGTCCCTCCGTGCACCCCGGTGTCACGGTCTCCTGACCTCGCCTGCCGTCGCCGACGAACTCGCCCGGCTGCTGGCTGCCCCCGGCGGCAGCTACCTCGTCGGCATCAGGCACCAGGTGCAATCCGAGCCCGACCCGCACTGGCTGCGCCGTCCTGACGTCATCCGCGGCCTGCGGGCAGTCGCCGCGGCCGGCTTGCGCTGCGACCTGATCGTGCGACCTCATCAGCTCCCCGCTGCCGCCTACGTGGCAGCGGCGGTGCCCAGCCTCATCATGGTTCTCGATCACGCCGGGAAGCCGCCGATTGGCAGCGGCGTCCTTGACCCGTGGGAGCAGGCGATCCGGGCGTTCGCCGCGCAGCCCAACACCGCATGCAAGCTATTCGGGTCGTCACCGAGGCGGCACCTGGCACGCAGACGGCAGCGTTCATGCCCAACGCCGGCGTCATACTGAGTGCGTTCGGGGCCGAGCGGGACCTCGCTGGCGGCGATCTATTGCGTCATAGGCGGCCCGGAAGGTCCTTTGCCGCACGGACTCGGCAGCTCGGGCGAACTTCCTCGAAAGCAGCCTGCCACTTGCACCGCTGCAAAGTGCACCCGGCCGTGGCCGATGCGCGGGGAGACGGCGTCAGGTCGCGAGACACCTGGAAGATCAAGAACGTCTGAACGCCGCACCTCCAATCCGAGATGTGGCACATCGGCATGCGCGGCCGACCGAGCTGGCGGCCGCACCGATGATTAACAGGTCGAGAGGTACGGAATCTCTCGAGGTCGCTGGGAGCTTCAGGCTGCCTACGCGATGCCAAGGTCGGGGTCGGTCGGTGGACCGCCACGACGTTGCCCGAGAGGATTCGGTCTGCCCGCTCCGTTTTGGGTGTCAGGCCGTGGACGGTCTGGTATCGATCCAGTTGACCATCAGCCGGCGCTCGGCGAAGAGCCACTGACCGTTGAGCTTGACGAACTGATCGAGGTAGCGGATGGACGCGACCATGAGTGTGCGCTGCCCGTCCTCGGTGACCTTGAGGTGATGGGCCAGGCAGTAGCTTTCGCCGGTGGCCCGGTCCGCGTCGAGGGAGATCGTGCTCTGCCCGTTGAAGTGCATGGTGGCGACGTACTGGTTGAGATCGTCGAACACCGGCGCCAGCGACTCTCGTCCGTGCAGTTCCTGAGACGGTTCCTCAGAGGTCAGGTCGTAGAACACCAGGAACCGGGTGTCCTCGGTGAACAGGTCCATCTGGCCCCTGGCGTCGCGCCTGTCCGCGCAGTGGGCATAGGCGTCAACCAGTTCCCGGATGGCGAGACGGTCGGCGCCTTCTTGCGGCGAGATGGTCATATGGGATGTCATGCTCGGTCCTTTCAGTGCCTGGCTCGCTTCGCGAGACCGTGTCGATTCAGAATCTGGTGATGACGACGCGGCTGACGTCTGGGTCGGCGAGCTGCTGGTAGCCGGACTCGATCTGGTCCAGGCTGATCTCGGCCGACACCAGGGCATCCAGCTCGAACCTTCCGTCGAGATAAAGCCGGGAGTACAGAGGGATGTCGCGCTTGAAGTTTGCCGAGCCGGTGTTGACTCCGACAACGCGTGGCTGCTGCAGCACGGCGTCGACAAGGTTCACCGTGACCTGTGAGTCCGGGCTGGAAACCCCGATCAGGTACAGCGTGCCGCCCACCGCGAGCATCTTCAGTGCCTGAGTAGTCACCTCGCTGAGCCCGACGAAGTCGAACACGCCATCTATGCCGCCGGGCAGCAGGTCCCGTACCGCCTCCACCGAGCTGACTGCGGCGGAGTTGATGACATCGGTAGCGCCGAACCGGCGCGCTTTCTGGAGGGTGGCATCCTGGATGTCAATCGCGATGATGCGTGCGGCGCCTGCCAGGGACGCGGCGGTTACCGCGTTCAGGCCCGCACCGCCGGCCCCGATGATCGCCACCGTATCCCCGGGACGGATCCGCGCGGTGTTGAGCACGGCACCGGCCCCGGTGACAACACTGCAGCCAAGCAGCGCTGCTTGCGCGAACGGCATCCCGGCGGGGATCTTGACCAGCTGGTTTTCGTGTATGAGTGCCCGCGCGGCGAAGCCACCCAACCCGAATGCCTGGGTGACGGGCTCTCCGGCACGGGTTATCCGCGGCGCCTGATCGGCACCGCGCATCAGCGTGGCACCCGCGGGCACTGGTACGGGCGCCCCGCCAGGCAAACCGCGCACGTCCCGCAGCTTTGCACCAGGCACGCCGCCACGCGGTCGCCAGCCTGGAACTCCGTCACCTGCGGCCCTGCGCCCGCCACCACCCCCGCGATCTCGTGCCCGCAGAGCACGGGCATCGGAAACACGCCAACGTCCTGGGTGGCGATCGTCAGGTCGGTGTGGCAGAGACCGGAGGCCCGGACGTCTATCAGTACTTCTCTCCCCACAGGCTGAGCCAGCGCAACCTCAGAGATCTTGAAACCGGAGCCAACGGCGTCGACGACTGCGGCTTTCACCGTTCCTCCTTGAGCACGAGCACGGGCCGTGGCCGGACGGTCGCGACCCTCCGACGATATATGAAGGTAAGCTTCGAAGGCAAACTTCATATCTGGTCCGGGCAGACTCGTGCCCTGCTCCGGGGAGAGGATGGGCGGGTGAGATCTGAAAGCGCCGCTGCGCCGGTCGACCAGGCTGGCGTCGCAGCTCAGCTTCGGGCAGTGAGTGTCGGGCTCGTCCGGCGGCTGCGCTCAACGGCCAGTCCCGGCGACCTGACGTGGTCGCAGGAATCCGCTCTGCTCAGGCTGGAGACCGGCGGGCCGCAAACCATCTCGCAGCTAGCACGCGCCGAGGGAACGCGGTCGCAGTCGATGGGCGCGATCGTGGCCAGCCTCGAGGCTCAGGGACTCGCGGACCGCGCACCGGACTCCAGCGACGGCAGGCAGAGCATCATCAGCGTCAGCGACGCAGGCCAGCGCGCCCTCGACGACGCCAGGGCGGTGAAGCAAGACTGGCTCGCCGAACGCCTGGCCAACCAGCTCACTCAACATGAACAGCGCATCCTCGCCCAGGCCATTTCGCTGCTACAGCGGATTGTCAATCCGACTTCCGACACCCCGCCAGGTGGCCCGCAGTAGCGGATCTCCTGATACTCGCGGCGGCATGCGAAAACCTCCACGGCCTCCGTGTGAACTGGCGCGACAACCGAGATGCGTGCCTGCGGCGGTAGCTGTCCATCGTTCGGGCAGTCAGCCTGGCGTGGCCGTTCGCGGGGATGGCAGGTTGTCGGCTGCTCGTGCCAGGAACTGGCCGCGAGCGATGGCTGTCAGGGTGCGGGCAGCGATCGCTGCGATGAACAGGGTGATCGCGGTGATCGCGGCGATCGCGTACCCGGTGGCGCCGGGCGGGTTGGTCCTGGTGATCCATTCCAGTGCGCAGGTGATCGCGATGGCGTAGGAGAAGGTGAAGGCCCAGAATCCGGGTGAGAACCGGAGTTTGCTGTAGACGGGGATGAGGCGGGCCTGGACCAGGGCCATCAGAACCAGGTAGCCGCCGATGGCGTAGGCGATGACAGTGGTGCCGCGGCCGCCGCCCAGGGCGAACCAGGCGACCCCGGCCAGGGCGGGCGGCGCCAGTTCGATGGCGGTGACGGGCTGCAGGCCGGCGGGCAGGCGTTTCGCGCTGATTAGCCTGCCCAGCACGACTGAACCCAGGAGCACCCAGGACAGGATGCCGACGCCGAAGGCTGCCTCGGCCAGTCCGTGCAGGTGAACCTGGGACAAGGTGATCGCGCCCACGAGGCCGCCAGCGACGGTCGGAAGGTAGTAGCCGGGATGAACGGAAGCCTGGTCAAGATCGCCGGCGATCCACTGGCCACCGAGCCAGCCCGCCACGGCGATCGTTACCGCCAGGAAGATAACCACTAGGGCGCGTCCGGCCGCGAAGGACACGCTCGCCAAGGCCGCGGCCAGCATCATCGCGGTGATCGCGGGTACCGCAAGGAACGGGGCCTGGACCGGGTCGCGCAGGTCGGCGAGCACCCGCCGCGGGCCTTGCGCAGCATAAAGCCAGCCCAGGATCAGCAACACGATGGCGGCGAGGATGTCGATGGCATCGGGAACCGCGGTCGGCGTGCCCAGTTTCGTCCCGGCGGCGTGCCACGCGGTAGCCAGCCCGGCCAGACCGAGGGGGATGCCGAACAGGTTCGGCGGGATTCTCAGCCGGGTCCGCCTGGCATATCTCTGGCCCTGTGCACCCAAACCGGGCGCGAGCTGATCCTGCTGCCGGATTTCCGACATGCCCAATGCCCCCTCATTAAGCGACTGGTCACCCCCGCGTAATCCATCAGCCAACACAAGGCTAACTCGCCGCCAGCCAAGCCCTCGGGGCCGGCCGCCTTCCCATGAACCAGGCAATTGCGGACGACATTGAGGCCGAGCACGCGCGCCTGGCCGGCATTGCAGGGTCAGCCATGGCCGGCCAGGGTCCGCGGCAGCCCGAAACGGGGTAGCGCGCTGCTGCCGGATCGGGTCACAGCTCGGGCCCGGAAGGCCTCAGGCTTCGGCTCGGGTCGCGGACGCTCCTTCAGGGCGCGGTTGCCCTCGGCGGCCGGGTCCTTCTCCGCGCATGCCGTGGTGGCGGCTGCGCGGCTGGCGCCGGAGGTATGGAACCAGGCGCGGCACCACCGCGCGTGCCGGCCGCGTGATCGGGCCGGGAGAGCGGGTAACTCCGCCCTCGCGATGGCCAAGCCCTGACCAGTTCCGCTCAGGGCGCCGACCCTCCGGCGATCCAGCGCTGAAAGGCAGCGACGCGTTCCGGCGGCCAGGGCCCATCGCAGGGCATGCGCCCCTGGCGGAGCTTGTCGAGGATGGCGTCCTGGTGCGCCTGGACGTCGCTGTGCGACCACAGGTCGAAGTGCTTCAGCATCGAGCTGCGGTCCTTCTCCCGGAACATGGGACGGACATCATGCTCGAAGCTGAGCTCCGCGGGCGGGCCCGGCTGGTCGGTCATGGGGCTTCTCCTGCCGTCGTGACGGCACGACGCACGGCGCGCCACGTGCCGCCGGAACACCGCAGGTGCGGGGTCATCCGGGCACTACGTCCAAAGAAGACCAGGCACTGCGATTACGGGATTGGCCTGTCAGCCAGCCTGATGCTGCCCGGCAGGCCGGGAAAGCACTCCTATCGTCAGGTCATCTCCGCGCCAAGCTTCAGCCTGGCACCCCGATCAGCCGAAGGATGGTGATCGAGGACAGCACGTTCGCGGCGCTCATGAAGCCATATGGTCCACCAGGCCGCCGCTTGTCGACGAAGCCAGCCGCGGCGTGACCGCTGCCGACGAGCGAGTCTTGACCTCCAGTCACAATCGGAGCCTGGTGGGGGATCGGCTGGTGTCGGTCGATGGGGTCCTGAGCAGCGCGGATAGTCGCGGCGCGTCGCCCGTTTGTCCTTGGGGACTCGTCCACGTTCGCTCCCCGGGTTTTTTGCTCCCGGCTGCATAGTCCGCGCGTCATCGGACCAGCGCCACGGACGACCCACTGGCGGATGCCATCGGCTAAAGGTCTGCGGCTGAAAGGGCGCTGAGTCCGGTGTTGCTGAGATCGCGTGTCTGATCCTGGGTTGCCGGGGCGACAGTCGCCGCCAGGAAGGCAACCATTGCCTCGGTGACGGCGCCGGCGGCCCGCCTGGGCAGGTGATGGCCGGCGCCCTCGATGAGATGGAGGCGAGCATCCGGCAGCGACTGCGCCAGGCGGCGTGCCGTATCGACGGGAACCAGCGTGTCCTCCGGGTCGGCGAGCACGAGCACCGGCGCCTCGACGGACGGGAGGATGCACTGCAGCTCGTTTAGCTCGCGCATCAGGGCACGCTGCTCCGTGAGGAACGTGCACCAGAGCGCACCCCGCTCGGAGTCTCTCTGTGCCCAGACCTGCCAGTTGACGTGCTTGTCCGGGCGAGGCGGGCCGCCGTGCAATCGGCCGATCAGAGCGAGCCGGGCACGAGCGATCCATGGCGTCAGCTTCCACGCCACCAGGGAGCACACCGGTCCGGTGACGGGCGCTGCCAGCAGCCTGTCCCATCCGTTCGCGCAGCCCGGTCCGACGCTCGCGAGCAGGACCACCGCCTCTACCCGGTGCGGTGCCAGGCTGGCCGCCGACAGCGCGACCCCGCCCCCGTACGAATGCCCGACCAGGACCGCCCGCTCGATGCCGCGCAGATCCAGGTCGTCAATGACAGCGCGGGCGTTGGCGGCGAATCCGCCGGCAGGCAGCAGACTCGAGCCGTATCCCGGCCGGTCTGGCGCGACAGCGTGGAACTGAGGAGGCAGCCGCCCGGCAACCTGAGACCAGTCGGCGGCCGAGCCCGGCTGGCCGTGCAGCAGCACCAGCTCGTGCCTGCGGGATGCGCCCGAGCCGTAATCGTTGTCAGCGTCGGGAACCGCAGCGCTGTCCTTTCCGTGAAATGCCGGCACGGCTGATCTGTCGCGCAGTGCAGTGCCAGACTGCTGGCGCTGGCGGTGCTTGAGGAACAAAAGGACCAGCCATCCGGCGCAGGCGACTAGCCAGAAACTGGCCAGGCGGTAGAGCAGCACTGCCGCTAGTGCCTGGGTGGTGTGCAGGCCGGTGGCTACCAGGGCCAGGCTGAGGGTTCCTTCGGTCAACCCGAGACCGCCCGGCGTTATGTTGATGCTCTGCGCGGCTACTCCCGAGCCGTAGACCAGCAGGAGATCGTGCCAGGGAACGGGGCCTCCGGCGGCGCGGATGCTCACGACCAGCACTGCCGCGTCAGCGAGCCAGTTGACCACGCCCAGGCCGGTCGCCGTCAGCCAGCCGGACGGCGTAAGCCGGAGCGAGCTCAGCCGCTCTGCCCATGTCCGGATGGTGCGGCTGGGATCCTCGGCCGGGCGGCGTAGCAGCCAGGCCGCGCGCCGCAGCGTCCACGTCGCTGGCCCCACGAGCGCATCGCGAAGCCGCGGCCTGCGCACGGCCGCTCCCACCACGAGCAGCGCTGCGATAGCTAGTACGCCGCCCGGCACGGCGAAACTGGTTACCAGGACATTCCCGGACGCCAGCGCGCCACCGACTACGACAAGGGCGGCGGCCGCCGAGGAGACTACCCCGCCGGCCAGCAGTGACCATCCGGCGAGCGGTGCATCGGCTCCCTGCCGCGTGAATCGGCGGAAGGTGAAGGCCGTGGCCAGCTCCGGTCCGGCCAGCGGGATCGAGACGGACAGCGCGTTCGCCGCAAAGGATGTGGCCAGCATCGGCCGAACGCCCACGCTGGCACCGCCTGTCGCAAGCAGCCTGCGCAGCATGAAGGCGAATGCAGCCATGGACGCCATCTCCGCCGCGATGGCTGCGGGTATCCAGAGCCACCGCAGATGACCCAGCACCTCAAGCGATGCGGTTACCGAGGCTCGCTCAGTAAGCCCAGCAACGGCCACGGCAGTCGCGGCGAGAGCGGCGGCACCGGCTCTGGCGGCACGTCTACGTCCCGCGCCACCTGGTTCGGCTCTGGTGATTGTCATGTTCGCCTGTCTGTAGCCGAAGCGCTTGCCGGCCACCGCCTCCGCCCGATTGGACGGACGCAGGCTGGCCCGCAGGCGCCCGGACTGCTCAGTAGCCGTATCCACCGGATGGGGCGGCCGGTGCGGGTCCTGATGACCCCGCCGACTTGGCGATCGGGGCAAGCCCGGGCGTGGCTACGAAGAAGTTCTGGACGCCCTGGCCGGTCACCTGGCCGGCCCGGTCGTCGACGAATGTGTACAGCGGGTGGCCGTTGTAGGTGACCTGCCGGCCGTTGACGTCGTTGAGCACGGCGACCTTGCCGGTCACTGCGGCTCCTCCGGCTGCGGGCGAGGTCAGCGGCGGCCACAGCCTGGCCAGGCCACCGGTGACGAGCGACGTCGTCGCCGTGTCGGGCCGGTAGAAGTACAGCGGCAGGCCGCGGGTATTGACCAGGATGGTCTCGGTCTTGCCCGCGACGGTCGCCGACGCGGTGCGCACCCTGGCGGTGCTGGTGGCGCTGGCTGCGGGCGAGCCGCTTGCCGACGCGGCGGTGATGCCGCCGGCGGCCGCCAGGGCGGCCAGGCCGATGCCGGCGATGATAATCCTTGGGCGCTTCATCGCTGCCTCCTTGTTGCGTGTCTTATCTACTAAGACGGTTAGTAGAGTGATGCGGTTCATTTCTCCGCGGCTATTCGGTGGGTGCGGCCGATCCGGCCGCGAGGGGAGCGGGCCCTGCTGCCGCGAGAGCACGGACCTCGTCGCCCGTGATGGTTTCCCGCGCCAGCAGCGCGGCCGTGAGCTGGTCGAGAGCATCCCGGTGGCGCGTGAGCAAGTCACCCGCGCGGGCCTCGGCCCGTGTCAGGAGCGAGGCGACTTCCTGGTCGACCAGCCACTGGGTGTGCTCGGAGTAACCACGTGCAGACGCAGCCGCCGGGAACCCGGCAGGCGGGGCCGGGTAGCTAACCGGCCCGACCTTGTCGCTGAGGCCGAACTCGCACACCATCTGGGTGGCCAGGGCGGTGGCGGAGGCCAGGTCGTCGGCCGCGCCCGTGGACGCTTCGCCGTAGACCAGGCGCTCGGCAGCCCTGCCGCCGAGCCGGACCGCGAGGGTATCGGCAAGGTAGCCCTCGCCGTAGAGCCTGCGGTCATCGGCCGGGATCATCTCGGTCAGGCCAAGCGCCTGACCTGCGCCCAGGACGGTGACGCGGCTGACCGGGTCGGCGCGTGCCGACAATGCGGCGACCAGCGCGTGGCCGGCCTCGTGTACGGCGACAGTGGCGAGTTCGCCGGGGGCGAGCGGGCTGGTATGCCGGGTGCCGAGCAGCACGCGGTCGCGGGCGCTGGCGAAATCGGCTGCGGTCAGGCTGGTGCGGTCGGCCCGCACGGCTGTGATGGCGGCCTCATTCAGCAGGTTGGCCAGATCGGCGCCGGAGAAGCCGGGGGTAACGGCGGCAACCTGATCCAGGTCGGCGTCTGGGCCGAGGCACTTGCCGCGGGCGTGGGAGGCAAGGATGGCGCGTCGCTCGGCCCGGTCGGGCAGCGGGACAATCACTTCCCGGTCGAACCTGCCCGGCCGGCGCAGGGCCGGGTCGAGGGCGTCTGGCCGGTTGGTTGCAGCCAGCACCACGACCCCGCCGGACTGATCGAACCCGTCCATCTCGGCGAGCAGCTGGTTGAGGGTCTGTTCGTGCTCGTCGCTGCCGGCCTGGCCGACGTGGTCACGGCGGCTTCCGAGGGCGTCGATCTCGTCGATGAAGATGATCGCCGGCCCGAGCGTGAGGCCCCGGTCGAACAGATCCCGGACCCTTGCCGCGCCGACGCCCACGAACATCTCGACGAAGCTCGAGCCTGACACTGACAGGAAGGGAACACCGGCCTCGCCTGCTACGGCGCGAGCCAGCAGGGTCTTGCCGGTACCCGGCGGGCCGGCCATCAGCACGCCGCGCGGCCCGCGTGCTCCGGCCCGGTGATACCGGGCCGGGTCGCGCAGGTACTGGACGATCTCCATGACCTCCGTCTTCACGGCGGGATAGCCGGCCACGTCAGCGAACCGGGTGGCCGGGCGCTCGCCGTCGATGACCCGCGCCTTCGCTTTCGCGAGGGCGCCCGCCCCGCCCAGTCCTGCTGCATGCCGACGCGTGGTGCGGATGAACATGTACACCAGGCCGCCGATCAGAAGCAGCGGAAGCAGCCCGAGCAGCGCCGGCAGCAACGGGGATGACATGCCGGTAGTGGCGCTGACCTGGACGTGGTGGACGGCCAGATCAGCGGCGAGGCTGTTGCCGCCGAGCGCGACCGGGATGGTCGTGCTGAACGGCTGCCCGCTTGCCAGGCCGCCGCTGACCTGGCCCGCCGGGCCGATGGTCACCGCGCGGACTGCTCCGGCGCCGACATCGGCCACGAACTGGGTGTAGGTCAGCGTCGCGTCACGTGGAGGACCCGCCGGGAGAGCCACCACGGTCAGTACGGCAGCCATGATCCCTGCTGGCAGCAGCCACCGCCGCCACTGAGCTGTACTGGCCCCGCCGGGCGGGCCAGGCTGAGACGTGCGCATTGAGATACTCCTTCCGGCTGACCGGTCAGCGGGGCTGGCTGTACTCGGGCTCGCGGCGGGCCGCAGGCGCCTGGACTGACTGAACGGCACGCTGAACGGCACGGCTGCGCCTCTGCCACGTGGCGAGCACGGCGAGCAGGATGATGAGCGTCTCGACGCTCAGGGCCGTTATGCCAAGTGGGCAGCGCCAGTTACCGACATCAGCGTGATCGCCGAGGAAGCCACCCGGCACGGAGCGGGTCAGAACGTAACCGCCCGCGGCGGCGGCGGCCACGCCGCCCGCGGCGGCCCATGCGACCCAGTGCGACCGGGAGATCATGACCCCGCCGGTCAGCACCGCAGCAGCGATGATCCCGAAGTAGCCAATGCCGACCAGCGGCGTCGGGCCCAGCGTGGCCGGCAGATCGACTACGTGGATGACAGCCAGCGCGGCAAGAGCGAGCGCGCCGACCGCGCGCGCGACCACGTCGGTGTCTTGCGTCGGCCGTGATGTGCCAAGGCGAGCGAACATCAGTTTCCTCCTTTGCCAGGGCCGTCTCTGCAGCCAGAGCCGCGACGGCCTTAGTAGTTTTGCTCTCAACTACTAACACGTATAGGAGATACATCGGGTTCACTGCGTCGAGGTCGGCTACGTGCGACGTGCATCACATTGCCGTGAGGAGCGGTCGCGCCTCTGGCGAGGCACGGCCCGGCACCGGGCAGCTCACGTGTCAGGTTGCAGGGAAAGCGAGCACGTCATCACGATCCGGCGGCCGAGACCAGGGATCCGCTGGCTAGTCACCCATCGTGAGTCCAGCACCCAGGTACTGGCGATGCTGATGCGCGCGGTGTCGGCTGACCGCGCATCGCCAAACTGCGCGCGGAGCTGGCATGCGAGTTCATGCTCACAGCCCCTGACGTGCAGGCGGCCGACAGCGCGCCAGCCGGCCGGAACCCAGACCAGCAGGTCGGACAGGAAACTGATCTCCGGGAACGCCCCCGCATCCAGGAAGCCGGGGCTAGCCAGCAGGCGGTCCAGCGCGGGCAATCCGGTGCTGACCGCGCTCGCCGCGGCGGTCAGCTTCGCTGCGGAGTTCTCGATCGGTTCGCCAATGAGCACGCTGCCTGTCATGGGCAGGCGGCCGCGCACCGGCCGGCCGGCAACTCGCGCGGCGAACGACGCGTGTGAGTGCGCCGGATCGACCCGCCAGCAGCCTGGGCTCAGCCCCGGCATGCCGCCTGATTCGAGCTGAATAGCGGGCGCTGTCGTGGTCACGGGCATCTCCTTCGCTAAGCGTCGACTGCCTACTAACACGACTAGTAGTTCTCTGCCGTTCAGTAACCTGGCTAGTCACGCCCGCGGGACACGGTCACGCCGCGGTCGCTTGCCGCCGTGCCAGCCATGCCGCCTCGGCCTGCCCCATCGCGGTTGACGCCTTGCCCTGCGTGAAAGGCCAGATCTCCTCGGAGATCGCACGCCAGTCCGCGGTGGCGGACAGCTCGCCGAGCACAGCGAACAAACCCAGATTGATGCGCTGGAGAACGACGTACGACTGCGGGATGCTGATGTACTCGGCGACCGGACTGCGCAGGTCGAAGAAGCGGCGCGCGACCGACGAGGCGTACTCGCGCGTGATCGTCAGCGGCCCTGGCTCGCGAATGGTGTCGTAGAACACAGCAAGGTGCTCGACGATCGCCTGAGTGCTCAGCGGCGCGCCCGGACGCAGGAATCCGGCTTCCTCCAGGCTGCGGCGGAACGCTTCGGGGTCACGATCGATGCAGATGTTGCGGTTCATCTGCATCAGCGGTTCCAGTTCGGCGGCAGTGAACTGCTTGACGAGGCCGAAGTCGAGGAAGGTGACCCGGCCGCCACGATGGAACAAGTAGTTGCCCGGGTGCGGGTCGCCGTTGAATGCGCGGACCTCATACAGGCTCCGGAACACGAAGCGGTAGATCATCTCGGCCGCCAGGTCGCGTTCTCGCTGCGGCCAGCTGGCGAGTTCGGCGAGGCGGGCTCCGTCGGACAGCTCGCTGGTTAATATCCGGCGGGTTGACAGCTCGTTGGTGACCTGCGGAACGTCGATGGTTGGGTGCTGACGGTAATAGTCAGCGAAGCGCTGCTGGTTGGCCGCTTCCCGACGGTAGTCCAGTTCCTCTAGCACCCGGTCCCGCAACTCGGTCAGCAGCGCGTCGACGTCCTGGGCTGGCGCGGTGATTCGCACGATCCGGCGCAGCAGCGAGACGTTCCGCAGGTCTGCCGCCATGATGTCGGCGATGCCCGGGTACTGCACCTTGACCGCGACGGGCCGGCCGTCGAGAGTGACCGCACGGTGCACCTGCCCGATCGAGGCGGCGGCGATGGGCTGGGGGTCCCAGCGTGCAAATACCCGGTCCGGGTGGGCGCCGAGCTCTTCTGCCACCACAATCGCCGCCAGTTCGGGCGTCATGGGGGGAACGCTGTCCTGCAGGCGGGCAAGCGTGCGCCGGACGGCGGGGGATAGCCCGTCGTCGACGTAGCTGGCCATCTGCCCGATCTTCATCAGGACGCCCTTCATTGCCCCCAGGGTGTCGGTGACGTCTTCGGCGGTTCGCAGGGCCAGGTCCTCCCGCAGCATCTGACGCTGATCGCCGGCGGCCGCGTACAGCCCCGGCGCGCTGCGCGCATAACGGGCCGCGCCGCGGGCGAAGAGCCGTAGCGCTGCATACGCGCGGCCGAGCCGCAGGCGCAGCCGGTGAGCGAACGCTTGGCTTCTCAAGCGAGCCATCTCCTCAGGTAGACGGCGACGCGGTCAGCGTCGCCCGTCTACTAACACGCATAGCAGTCAGCCGCAGTTCATCGCGGGCCGCGCCTCGAGCAGGTAAGCAGCGAGAGCCGAGGGGAACGCCAGGGTCCAAGGCAGGATGACGGCCGCCTAGCTGGCGAAGGGCGTTCCCCGGCGCCGCTCCGCAACGAACGCAAGTCTTTGCAGGATGTGTTCTGGCGGCTCTCCAGTGACCTCATGCAACTCGCGCAGGAGCGATTCGGATACGACGTGCAAGCCGGCCATGAAGCTACCCAGGCCGTCCGCATCGCGGGGAGTGAGGGCAGCTACCGCCCACATTTCCAGCTCGGGTGAGTCCAGGCTCGCTGTCAGGAGGCCGATCGCTAGCTGCATTGCGGCGGCGACACTTTCCCCGGCCGCGGCACCGGAGGTCACAGGCTCACCGGCACCCGTTTCGGCGCTCGCGTGCTCGGCGGCCGCCTGGTTGGCGGTGGCGCCGGAATCCGGCGTGAGCGCGGCGGTCCCATGACGGTAGCGCCTCCGTGACCGCCAGCACCCGAGTGACCGCCAGCCCCTGAGCCGCCCGCCTGGGGTGTGCTTCATTTCTCCTCCGGTTCCGCTCCGCCAGCCCGCTGTCCTGGCCGTCGGCGCATATGCCTTGCAACACGATGCTGGCGTCAAGGTTGTTCATCGCCATCTGTCGAGCCGCGTTGTGGGCCGAGTCCGCGGCCCGACGTGCGGGTACCGCGGGGGACGGAACCGCGCAGCACCTGTTAGGCGACCGGAATCCGCCCTAGCGCGAGCGCCACCAGCGCCGGCACGAGGGCGAGCAGGACCGGCGCAAGCGCGAGCCCGGCAGCCGTGGCCCGCAGCAGCTGGCGGCGCGCACCGCACAGTGGTTCCCTGGGTCCCAGAAGCCGTCGGATCCGCAGCACGGAGTCGGTGGCGGCGGCTGCGAGTGCCGGAGCGGGACTGGTTGCCGTGGCGAGAACGACCAGGGCTGTGGCGAGCGAGCGAGGATCGCTGACCCGTGCCGCCGCATCGTCTGCGTGCATCTCCACCAGCCGTGCTACCTGCGCGTCTGCATCGCGCATCAACGGCAGGAACGGAAGTACGAGGCGGCCGATCCGCGCCAGCGCCAGCAGTAGGTGATGGCCATTGGAGAGGTGAGCTCGCTCATGTGCCAGGACTGCGGTCAGTTCGGCGGCATCAAGCGCATTCAGGGCGCCCGTGCTCAGGATCACCGTCGGATGCCGACCGGAGACGCAATAGGCCACTGGCTGGGAGTGCTCCACCAGCACGGCCCCGAGAGCCGGCTCGGGATGGCCGACTAGCCGCGCGGTCTGCGCGTGCTGCAGCGCCTGGCGCCGGGCAGAGCGAAGGTGAGTCATGGCTGTGAGCCCGGTGCGGGCGGCTACCGCTCCCGCGACTGCGAGACCGAGCCCGGCGACAGTGGCACCACCGGGCGTGCCGTACGCAGCGCGCAGACGCAGCACGCAGGCGCCGATCAGGTGACTCAGCCCGCCCCCGAGGGCAGTTGCATGAACCGACAGGGTCAGGCCGGCCAGCCCGAGCGCCGCCACGACTGACCATCCCGCGGCCAAGTAGGTAATGACAGCAAGCAGCGGCGCCCGTGCCGGCCATCCGGCCCGGCCGAGCACCCTGCTCCCGAGCGTGCCGACGCAGGCCGCGTACGCAGTCAGGACTGCCGCGATGGTCATCGGGCCTGACCCGAATCAGGCTCGCGAAGCGCCTCGTCCAGAGCTTCCCGCAGCACGGCGGCATCGTGCGGGCTCATCTGGAGAGCGAAATGCGCGAGCGCCTTGCGCCGGTCCGCGCTGGTTTCCAGCGCCTCATTCATAAGCGCAGCCGTATAGCCGGACCTGGAGCCCGTGGGCTCGTAGCGCCATGCACGGCCGTCCCGTTGCCGTCGTAGCCAGCCCTTACGGTGGAGGTTGTCCATTACCGTCATCACGGTGGTGTAGGCAAGGGGGCGGTCCTCGCGAAGGTCGTCGAGTATCTCGCGGACCAGCGCCGGGCGGCCCCGTTCCCACAATCGGTCCATGATCGCTGCTTCCAGGTCACCGAATCGTCGCATCCCGCACTCCCGGACATGCCATCCAACGGCACACCGCCGCCGCCTACTATCACGCATAGCGTAAGCCCGCGGTTCAACCGCAGGCCGATCCATCTGCCAACGACGCTGCGACGGGCCGGATACGGTCCGTATCGCCGAACATATCCTGATTTAGCTGCTCCAGACCTCCCGGTGCACGAGGTCGCCCAGGTGTAACCGAATCCACGGGACCGCCGCCAGCGCAGCAAATCGGTGAACGGAGCATCTCTACTATTCGTGATAGTAGGCATGTCTGCCTATACGAACGATCCGGGTGGCCGCCTACCGTCCGACTCCGATGCCGCGATCCGCCAGCTGTACTGCCGTCACGCCGGGGCTATGCGCGTCTACGTCGAGCGGTTCTGCGCAGACCGCTCGAGCGCGGACGACGTCGTGCAGGAGACCTTCATCCGGGCCTGGCGCCATCTGCCGCAACTGAGCGCTGATGACCGGCCAATCCGGCCATGGCTGTTCCGGGTCGCGCGCAACTTGCTCATCGATGCTGAGCGGGCCGCACGGTCACGCCCGATCACCGTCCAAGCCTGGCCGGACGAAGATGCCGGGACGGACTGCGGACTCGAACAGGTCCTGGACCGGCAGCTAGTCTCCGCAGCACTCGAGCACCTGTCGCCCGCGCACCGAACCGTGCTGGTAGAGGCCTTCTATAACGGCGGCAGCCTGGTCGCGCTCGCGCACGAGCTCGGCATACCGCACGGCACGGCCAGGTCACGGCTCCACTATGCGCTGCAGGCGTTGCGCCAGCAGCTGCGCGAACGCGACGCGATCGCGTGCTGACCCGCAGCCGGCTGCGCGCGGTCACCCGGCCCGCCCGCCCCGAACAAGCGGCGACATCTGCTCGCGCGCGCGGTCCGCTGGCATGCCAACTGATCGCCGCAATGCTGATCGCCGCGTCGGCCCTGGATCTGGCCCGCTGCAGCCTTGTCATTATAGCAACCAGGCATTACGCGTCGGCTGCCTGGCTGATCGCGGCGGGGATCGGCGCAGCCGCAGTGAGCATGACTGCCGCGCGCGCATGCGGGGCGGGCCGGCGCTGGGCAGGCTGGGCAGCGCTCGTGATCGGCGTCGGGTCCGCGCCGCAAGCGTCCGTGTCCGGCTTCTGCACCCCGTATGCAGTCCCGGACGCAGCTACCGCTGCTCTCGGGATCTTGCTGACCATAACCGTCTTGGCCACTGCCGGCCGCCCGCGGACGGCAGGAGAGCAACTCGGGAACCCTTGGGATATGTATCCGGCGGCCGACGCTGGCCTGTCGGCCAGATCTTCGTCGTCGGTGCAAGACCGGCAAGGAAAGCCCTGCGCTGCCTCAAGCGGCAGCTGCCCGACGTGACCTGCCGCCAGCTCGTGGCCGACCAGGCAGGCAGAGTCGGAAGGTGCGAATCGCCTACGACCGGCAGGCCAACGCCGCCTACATCAACCTCACCGACCAGCCGCTCCCGCTCGGTCACGCCAGCCTACCCGCGACCAGCCACCGCCCAGCCTCGACGCGTCCATCGCGCTCAACTGGCGCGCCAACCGCCTCGTCGGCATTCAAGTCCCGGACGCCAGCAGCATCCTGCCAGCCGACCTCCTCGACCAGGCCGAGATCATCGGCTAGCAAGCACCACGCCGCCCGCGCCTGACAGAGAGGAGCGTTATGGGTCCTATCGCGCTCGCCGCGAGTGAGCGTCTGGCACCGGGCGCTACCCGGTGCCTGGCTGACTCCGGGAACGGCAGGCTAGCCGCGCTCGATCGAGGCGCCACCACTCCCGGCGCGTATCACCAGGGCCACGAAGCCCTCCGCCTGAGTGACGAACCGCCATTCGAGGGGAGGACGGGCGATGACCGGTGTGAGTGCTCGGGGGAAGCCGGGTTGGATGCTGCAGGGCTGGCCGCAGATTCCCGGGGGCCAGGATGCCAGGACGGTGCGGCTTCTCCGGCTCGGTGTCGGGGTGATCGGATCCGTTCTGCCGGTCGGGTTGATCGCCGGGAACTGGATCATGGGCGGCAAGGTAATCGTCCCGAGTTCGATGAGCGGCTCGTATTACACCAGCACCCGTAACCTGTTCGTCGGGGCGCTGTGCGCACTTGGCGTCTTTCTGATCGGCTACCGGCACACCGAGCGGCAGAACCGGTGCACCTGGTTCGCTGGCGTGTGCGCGTTGCTGGTGGCGTTCGCCCCGACCTCGCCCCCGCGGCCACAGACTGAGCCCGCGTGGATCAACTACCTGCATCATGCTGCTGCGGCTGCCCTCATCAGTACGCTCGGGCTGTTCTGCTGGATCGTATTCGCCGGCTGCGCGCGGTCCGGCACGGCTCCTGCGGGATCTGCGGCAGGCCGCTTCAGGGTCTTGCTGACCAGAACAGCGGACATTCTCAACCGAGGCGGCGTGAGCGGCCTCTATCTCGCGTGCGGCTGCCTGGTCTTTGTTTCTGGGGGCTTGGCCTTGTATACCGGCCTGTGGCCGACCAGCTGGAGCACCGGCTGGCAATCGTGTTACCTGTTCGAGGCCGTCGCGGTCTTGGCGTTCGGGATCGCCTGGATCACGGCCGGCGTTCGGGGCGCATCAGCCGTTACCCCAGAGCCAGGGGATAGCCCGCTGACTGCCACCAGGGACCCGGCTCTTACCGTGTGCCTGCGGTGACCCGTTGCGGCATGGGCCGAGGAGCGGATCACGGCAACCTGGCCCGACCGCAACAGCCCAGATCCCGCTCTGGCGGCCGCAGCACTACCCGGCCCGAATGTGCCGATAGTCCGTTCAGGGAGGGACCGCAGAATTGGCTGCTCTGCATCTCCGCCACGCCGCGAGCCTGTCGAGCACAAGCCGCTCGCACTCGGCGTTCGGCGCGGCGGGGTATGGCCAGCTCCCGCGGCGTACGGTCGGCTTGCGGAAGCGGTCGGCCCGAATGTTCATTGGGTGAAGTCACCGGTCAGGTTGCCCTCTCGGTTCCTGGCCATTGGTGGGAGCCAGGATGGGCGCCAACGTGCACAGGCTCCTGACCCCGTGGGGCGACGCCTGGCGAATGTCACCGCAGGTCAGCCCTTTACCTGGCGACAGGAGGCGCCGTTGAGCGACCGAGCGAGTGTGTATGGCATGCAAGAGGTCTGGGGTTCGAATCTCCATAGCTCCACGTCCTGGTCAGTAGCTATAATTCGAACATCGCTGACCCATCGCGACCAGTCGATCGCTCACCTGTTCGGCACCCTCCTCCCTGACTGTCCGGCATAAATGCGCAGGTCAATGGCATCGACGCGTGCTCCGAAGGGATCCGTGTGACCTCTTGCAATGTAGGCATGCGCCCATCAACAAATGTTTAGCCCGACGCAGGTCAGGCCATCTTTTTCGATACCGTGATCCGGCGGGAGCCAGCCTGGGAGCCAACGGCTTCCGCGCCGATGGCGGGACGGCCGGTAGAGGTGGTCGCCGCGCGTTCACCATCACCAGCGAACCTGGCTGCCGCCGAACGTGCGAAGGGCGATATCTTCTTCACAGCCGAGGGCAGGCGGCACCGGCTCGCGCAGGGCGCATCACCGGTCGCTTAGCCGCGCGGTGCCGGAACCACCAAAGGACATCGGCCCGCGCACCCGTCGGGTTATCCTACTCATGGTAGGATGGCACTTATGGTAGCTCCTGCCGAGAAGAGGACGCCGGGACAGAAGCCCCGGCGCCGCAGCCGCGTGCCTAGCGGCCGATCTTCGGCCGGCCCCGCCAGTACGCCAGAGCGTGGGCTGGCCGGCGAGACCGGGCGAGAAGCCGGATCAGTTTTCGGCGCATCAGCCGGGCTTAGGGTCCGAGGGGTGAAAGTGCTTACCCCAGCGGCGGCCCCGGAGAAGGAGAAGGTCTCGATCACTTTGGACAAGCCCCTGGTGGACGAGATCCGCGAACATTTCGGCGGACGCGCGCTGTCAACGTCGATTAACGAGCTGCTATACGCGGCGCTGGCCCAGGAGCGCCTCGCCGAGCTCGTGGATGAGATGGAACAGGAAGCGGGACCACCTTCAGCTGATGCATTCGAGCGGGTCCTGGCCCAATGGTTCGCCGAGGAGTAAAGAACGCTCCTCCCGCGCCGTGGCCTTCAGTGGTGCTTGATAGCGAAGGGCTATGGGCCGTTGCAAGGAACGATAGCGACGATGCCAGGGCCGTCCTGGCGGCGTCCAGCCAAGCAGGCGTTCCCGTTCTCGTACCAGCAGTAGTGCTCGCGGAGACGCTCTTCGGCGACGCCCGTGATGCGCGGGCAAATCAGGTGCTGAAGAAGCTCCAGGTCGTCCCCATCACCGATCGGATTGCCAGATCGGCGGCGGAACTCAAGCGTCTCGCCGGCATGACGGGCGTGACAGCAACGATCGACGCCATCGTGGTCGCCACCTCGGCGGCGGCCGATGGCGGAGTCATCGTGACGTCCGACATCGAGGACATTCGCTCCCTCGCGCGCTGCGCTGCGGGTATCCAGATCCGGCCAGTACGCATCTAAGATCTCGGCCGGGCTTCTCCGTAATTGATCAAGGTATGTACAGCAGTGAGTGTCAGAAATCGGTGACGACTAACTCGCCCGCCGAACCGGGCGGTAAGGCCCCGTGGGTGATCGCCCGTTTGCCCGACGC
The DNA here is from genome assembly GCA_963804435.1 of uncultured Actinomycetota bacterium. Lineage (GTDB taxonomy): Bacteria > Actinomycetota > Actinomycetes > Streptosporangiales > Streptosporangiaceae > JAJYUU01. Next base: position 882,097 of record CAWDQI010000001.1, read on the forward strand.
CCGATTCTGTTTGTTATGGAGGTGATCGTGATGCCCCAGGAGCTGGTGATCTGCGCCTCGATCACCTGCAGAACCGGCAGTTATGCCGAGCCCGAAGGCGGAGTGATCCGATCACCCGGCATAACGCCGATGAGCGGGCGTGGCGGCAACCGAGATTCAGTCGGTCGCCTCCGGCAATCCCCGCTGTCTGGCTGGTTCTGCGACCCGCGAGCCGCCGGCGAACAGCGCGACGACCTGGTGCAGCGCGCCGAGGTCGTCCAGGGGGTTGCCGGCAACGACGAGGATGTCGGCGTCCTTACCCGGCTCGAGAGTCCCGGTGATGTCCGCGATCCCGCATACGTCGGCGGCGATTGCGGTGGTCGCGGTGAGCGCCTCCGCGTTCGACATGCCGATCCTGGGCAGGAACGTCGATACGCCATAGGGCAGGACGTCGTGGGGCTTGTTCGGCCCCACGCCGGCATCGCTGCTGCAGACGACTCGGGCACCTGAGGCCCGCAGCGTCGTGTGGTTGGTGAGGACGGCCGCGAGTCGCTGGCGCATGGCGGGGTAGGGCGCGTCGACCCCGGGAAGCAGCGCCGCGGTCATCGAATACGGCAGCGCTAGGGACTGTGCCGGATACGTGGCGGCGATGGCATCCAGAAAGCACATCGCCGCAACCGCGGCAGCGCGGGCGGCCTCCCGTCGGACTTCGACCGGGGACGGTTCAAGGAACGCAACACTGTCGAACGCTACTTAACAAGCTCAAGCAGTTCCGCGTCGTCGCCACCCGTAACGACAAGGGCGAAAAGGCATACCAGGGCACCGTCGCGTCGCCTCGGGGCGGATCTGGCTCCGGGACCCGTTCCATGATTCAACAAACAGGCCCTACCGCCCGGCCCGGAAACTGCCGGCGCGTGCCGCCTGTCATCGCTGCAGTGCGAATCTTCTGCGGCAGGTCTGTCAGCTTGGCGTAGTTCGTGGCTGACCTGACTTCGCTGCGGACATCTGCCCGGGCTTGGATCCTGGCGCAGCTGGCGGGGTCGGCGGGGTGCCGGGAAGCCGGCGGGGCAGGACGAGGAAGGCGAACAAGGCTCCGAGGGCGACGGCACCGGCGCAGACCAGCGAGCCCCGGCTGAGACCGGCGACAAAGGGCCCGGTCGGCTGCGTCGATGACCGCCGCGTGGCTGCTCGCCGGCGCGCGCGCGGCTACCTGGAGGGCGGCCGCCGGTGACTGCCGGGCGGCGGCGAGGGCTGGTGCCGGCAAGCCCGCACCGTTCAGGAGCTGGGCCGGGCGCGGGCCGTAGACCGATGAAAACACGGCCCCGACTACCGCCACCCCGAAGGTTCCGCCGAGCTCACGGGTGACGTCGTTGACCGCCGACCCGACCCCCGCCTTGCCCAGCGGGAGCACCGCGAGGATGGCACCGGTCGACGGCGCGGTGACCAGGCCGAGCCCGACCGCCATCAACACCATGGAGACCAGGACCGGACCGAAGTACGCCGTGCTGCTGCTGAGGGTCGAGGCGATGAAGAAACCGGCGGCCATCAGTATCAGGCCAGCCGGGACCACGATCTTGGTGCCCAGGCGGCGGGCGAGAACCGGAGCGGCCGGCGCGGCGACACCGACGCCGAGCGCGAAGGGGAGCGTGCGCACCCCGGCCGACAGCGGGCTATAGCCGTGGACGAGCTGGAAGTACAGGGTGATCAAGAAGATGAAGCCGAACAGTCCAAAGAACGCGACGGTGATCGAGAAGCTGGCGGCGCTGAAGCGGATGTTGCGGAACAGGGTGATGTCGAGCATCGGCTCGCTGACCCAGCGCTTCCAGACAGCGAAGACCGCCAGCAAGGCAACGCCGGCGCCGTCGCCGGCCAGAGTGACTGGAGCCGACCAGCCACGCGCCGGCGCCTCGATCGTCGAGTAGACAACCGCCGCCACCGCGGCGATCGAGAGGACGAAGCCGGCCACATCCAGCCGCGGGGCCGCGGGGTCGCGGCTGGTCGGAACGAGCCACGCGCCGAGCGCGAGGGCCACCACGGCGATGGGGATGGTAGCGAAGAAGACCGAGCTCCAGGAAAAGTGCAGGAGCAACAGGCCGCCGGTGATCGGGCCGAGCGCCACGCCGAGGCCGGTGATCCCGGTGCACACGCCGACCGCCGCTGCTCTCTCCCTGGCGTCAGTGAACGTGTTGGTGAGGATCGCCAGCGTGGCCGGGAATATCAGGGCCGCGGCCAAGCCCATCAGGCAGCGGGCCACGATCAGCACATGCGTGCTGCCCGACAGCCCGGCGAAGGCCGAAAATCCAGCGAAGCCCACCAGCCCGATCTGGAGGGCGCCCTTGCGCCCGTACCGGTCGCCCAGGCTCCCTCCCACCAGCAGCAGCGACGCGAAGACGAGGGAGTAACCGTCGACGATCCACTGCAGGTCGCTGGTTGTCGCATGGAGCTGCTTGCTGATCGAGGGCAGGGCGACGTTAACGATCGTGTTGTCGACCAGCGCCAGGAAAACGCTCAGGCACAGCACGGCTAGTATCGCCCACCGCCGGGCATGCACCCTGTCGGCGCTGGCTGGCGTTGCCCGTGCTCGTAGCCAGGTCCCGGGCCGGCCGCGGCGAACAGGGACGACCACTGGGGGTCCCGCGTTCGAGCCGGACATCAGGCGGGGCCTTCATCGAGCCCGGAACCGGACACCGACTCCCTGCGGGGGCTCCGAGGATCGTGCGAAACGATCGCTGCTTCCATCGTGGGTCTCCCGGTTCGGCGAATGTCCGTGAGGTCACGGGGGCGCCACCGGGGACCGGAGCAACGCTGTCGCTGTCAGTCTCTCGGAAGGCCTGGGACGTGGCAAGCGAGCAGAAATATGCCGGTGCTCTACGGCCACGTCGGCGACGGCGCCGTCAAGCGGCGAAACCCCCAAGTCCGTTCCATCATCCAAGGAGCAGGCCCTAGGTCGGCCCAGGTCGCGGCCAGCAGCAGGGCGGTCTAGTGTCGGTCACCACGACGCGGCGTGACGACACGAGGCAGGACCTGATGAGGGCTCTCGTACAGGACAGGTTCGGCCCGCCGGACGTCCTGCAGCTGGCGGACATTGACCTGCCAGTGGCTGGGGCCGACGATGTGCTGGTTCGTGTGCACGCCGCCGCGCTCAACCCGGCCGACTGGCACATCCTGCGAGGAGACCCGCGTGTGGCGCGGCTCATGGGCGTGGGGCTGACCAAGCCGAAGGCCCGGGTGGCGGGGGTCGACGCGGCGGGCGTGGTGGAGGCGGTCGGCGAGAACGTGCGCGGGTTGCGGACCGGCGACGAGGTGCTCGGCTTCTGCCGGGGCGCGTTCGCGGAGTACGCGTGCGCCGCCGCAGATATGGTGGTGCCCAAGCCGCCGGGCCTTACCTTCGAGCAGGCGGCCGCAGTCCCCATAGCGGCGACGACGGCCCTGCGCGGGATCCGCGACGTGGGCGAGGTAAAGGCCGGTCAGCGGGTGCTCGTCAACGGGGCCGGCGGCGGGGTAGGCACGTACGCTGTCCAGATCGCGGCGGCGCTGGGCGCTGTGGTCACCGGGGTGTGCAGCACGCGCAACGTCGAGCTGGTGCGCTCGCTCGGCGCCGCGCACGTCATCGACTACACCACAGGGGACTTCACCGACGGGCGGACGCAGTACGACGTCATCCTCGACAACGTCAGCAGCCTCCCGCTCAGTCGGCTGCGGATGGCGCTCACCCCCAAGGGGACCCTCGTGCTCAACGGCGGCGGTTCGCCCGGCCAGGTGTTCGGGCCCGTCGCCGGCATCCTGCGGGCAGTAGTGGCCAGCGCGTTCGTCTCGCAGCGGCTGCGGCCGCTCCCGTCCCGGCAGACCCGGCAGGAGCTGCTCGCCGTGACCGGGCTCATCGAGGACGGGAAGCTCACGCCGGTCGTCGACCGGACCTACCCCCTCGCCGAAACGGCCGAGGGTCTGCGCTACGTGGAGCGGGGGCACGCGCGCGGCAAGGCGGTCGTCACGGTGGCCTGAGATCGGCGGGTGGTGAGGCTGTATTACCGCGGCCCGACCGCGTCCAAGCGGAACCGTCCCCAACCCCGACCATCCGCGGCCCGCGGAACGGCTGGGAGCCGCCGGCGGCCCGGCCGTCGCCAATGGGAACCCCGGCCGACCGGCTCGCCCACGACCGGCGGCCTGTCCCTCTGGCCACCGGACCTGTCGCGTGATGCCGGATTTGCTGATGTCGTAATCACGGCGGGCGCGGCGGATGCTCCCGCCGCGCTTCGTGAATCTCCCCGCTGCGGGACGCCCTCTTCTCGGTTGCGTACGGTCGAGGCCAGCCGTGGCACCAACTCACTGGCGCACCAGAACGACAGGGTCTGCGCACCCGGCGTTGGCTTGCATGTGTCAGCATCGGCGCACAGATAGAGTCGTTTTTGCTATCAAGGGCTTCTGCGGGTTTTCTTGGACGTCGGTTTGGCGGGTACCTTGCGCCTGGCCGGGGTGGCGGGACGTAGCTGGACGGCATCCGCAGCACTATGAGTGCTGGTGCCGACGCCCGTGGTCATGGCGAGCCCGGTGACGGCATGGTGGCGACAAGCACTACTGGCACGGCGATCAGCGCTCAGACGCTGTCGCCGTGGACGAGTAGCCCGGTGATCTGAGCGTCGCCGTTAGCGCTCGTCGGGACCGCTGGCGGCGTTTCCCGCCGGACGGCCTAGCCAGACCACCGCCCGTTGGGACGCATTCAACAACGACCGCGCCGCAGAATCTGCTGACCGGGTCATCGCCCGGACGGTGACGCCGGCGAGCTGCAGCTGGTGCATCTCGCTGGCTAGATGTGGCTAAGCGCAGCGCTGCCGCCGGTCACTCTGGCACTCGACGCAGTATTCGGTTGTCCAGCCTACGAGCGGCGTCAGCTCCGTTCAGCCCCGGCGGACAATGGCGCCGGCAGGCGGGCTGAACAGCTCGTCCCACGGCGGATGGCGCCGCTGCGCGGTGAGCCCCTTCCGGCGAACCAGGCCCAGCTGCCGGTGATCGGCGCCGACACCACGCGGGCGGGTGCTGAAGTGATCGCCTTCGATCGTGAACCCACCGCCCACAGGCTGATGCACGGCAACGACTTCACGGCCGGTCAGCTCGGCTGCCGACGCCGCTACCAGCCGGGCCGTCGGAGCTCGACCGCGCCGGCAAGCTCGTGGGTCGACCCCGCGTTTCGGAGACTGTCCGACCGGGGCACGGGGTCCGTCGCGAACCGCCGTTCAGCACGCGTACGGCGGCACCCCGCAGATCATCCGTGAGTGCGCAGATCTTGAGATCTGGCACGCGAGCAACCTTCCTCTAGCCAGCCGGAGTCGACCGCTCGTGCCGAGCACCAGAGGTACGCACACCGCCGATGAGCGTAAACGCTTGTCGAACGGGTGTGCGTGTGGTGGCACGGGCGGTTAACCGCTGTCGCGTGTGCGCAGCGGCGCTGGCGGCGTACACCGCAGCCCTGGGCGCCGCGCCGGCCCGGCGGCGACCGGCATGGCTCGCTCAGGCTCAACTGCCGGGCCGACCTAACAGTCACCTGCAAGATTGCGGACCGGTCCGTGTGCCGCGAGCATAGTGCGAGATCGCAGTACCATGTTCCCGTGGGAACAGGCGATGACGGCTACACGCTGCTGTTCGATATGTGGGTGGCGGCGAACTCGGCGCGGGCGGCGCTGGATGAGGCACTGCGCCCGAGCGGCCTGGGCGCGGAGGAGTTCGCGCTGTACAGCGCCGTTCGACGAGACGGCGGCATCACCCCAACCGAGCTCGCGTCGTTGATGGCGCTCCCCCCGACGACTGTCTCCTCGATCGTGGGCCGGCTGGAGCGGCGGGGTCACGTGCGCCGCGCGCCCAATCCCGGTGACGGGCGCTCGTACCGGATCGAGCTGACCGAGGCGGGAACGGCCGCGCACGCGGCGGCGGCCGGGCTCTTCGCGCCCGTGCTCGCCAAGGTCGAGTCGGCCCTCGGCCCTGGGGTTTCCGGGGCGAGGACCGTGCTTGCCGCGATACGCGACGCCGTGCGGGCTTCCGCCGGCGGCAACTGAGCGCTCCGGTTCCCGCGGCTCGCGGCCATCCCGCCTTGATGTTACTGCGATCTCGCACTACTCTGAAAATAGTACGAGTTCGCAGTAGGGGGAAATCGTCATGTCCGAACTTGACCGCCTGGCCCAGGACGCTGTCCGGCACCAGAACTTGCCCGGTGTCGCGGTCGCCGTGGTCCAGGCCGACCGGGTGATCACGTCAGCCGCGGCAGGATTCGCGGACCTGGCCACCCGGACGCCCATGTCAGCCGACAGCGCGTGTAACTGGTTCTCGATGACAAAGATCGCGACGGCGACCGCCGCGATGGTGCTCGCTGAGGGCGGCGCCCTCGATCTCGACGCACCCGTTGCCAGGTACGTGGGCGACGTCTGGCCCAGCCGGTTCGCCGGGGTCCGGGTACGCCACCTGCTCAACCACAGCAGCGGCCTGCGCAACCCAGTGCCCATCCGGTGGGTTCACCGCGCGACCGACCCTGGGGCCGACCCGGTCGCTTTCCTCGCCCGGCTCCTCGCCAGGCAGCACCGGCCGCGATTCGCGCCCGGAACCCGCGCTGCCTACAGCAACGTCGGCTACCTCGTGCTCGGGGAGGTGATCGCCGCCGCGGCTGGACGCCCATATGAGGAGTTCGTACGTGACGAACTGCTCAGGCCGCTGGGCATGACCCGGACGGCCTTCACGTGGACCGACCCGTCCCTGGCCAGCGTGCCCCGGGTTACGCCCCATCACCAGCTGCCCCAGGCACTGACCCCGGTGGTCAAAGCACTGCTCCCGGAGGCAATCCTGGGAGCCCGCACCGGCAAGTTCGTCGGCCTCGAACCATTCGAACTCGACGGGGCCGCCTACGGCGGGCTCATCGGGCCCGCCACCGAGGCAGCACAACTGATCGCCCTGCACGCCCACGGTGGGACCGTCAACGGAACCCGCGTCCTGACGCCCCAGTCGATCGCCGCGATGACCACCGTCGCGACACCAGGCAGACCCTACGATCTCGGCCTCGGCTGGTTCCGTCCCCACGACGACCACAGCCCGCAAGTCGAGCATTTCGGCGGCGGCATGGGCTACTGGAACCTGCTGCGCCTGAACCCCCAGACAACGCGCGGCGCCGCCGTCATGAGCAACACCACACGGCACTGGAACATCACCGCCTTCGCCGATGCCGCCGTCGAGCTCGCAGCGCGCAGCGGCGAGCGTCTGCCCACACGGCAGCCGCCCTGCCCCGTCTAACCAGGCCACCGGGTCCACCCGCAGCGCAAGGCCAGGCCGAGGCTGCGCAGAACCGGGTGATCTGCATCACGCTCGCTTCTCCGGCGATGCGAATCCGCAACGCTCGTAATCAGCGTTCGGCGCGGCGGTATGGCCAGCTCCCGCGGCGTACAGTTGGCTTGCGGAAGCGGTCGGCCCGAATGTTCATTCGGACGAAGTCACCGGTCAGGTTGCCCTCTCGGTTCCTGGCCATTGGTGGGAGCCAGGATGGGCGCCAACGTGCACAGGCTCCTGACCCCGTGGGGCGACGCCTGGCGAATGTCACCGCAGGTCAGCCCTTTACCTGGCGACAGGAGACGCCGTTAAGCGACCGAGCGAGTGTGTATGGCATGCAAGAGGTCCGGGTTTGAATCCCGTAGCTCCACAGCTCCGTCAGGTGCATGCCGAACTCGACGAGGGCGTCCAGTCCTCGGTCCGTTACACCCTCGCGCGCGCAATCGACGACTGGCTGCGCGAAGGCCTGGACGCCAGCGGCGGAGGATACCGTCCGGCTGAACCACAATCTGCTGGCTCCTGTTTCTGTCAGCATCGGGCACATCTCACTGCGGGGCGCTCATCAGATCGGTACCTCGGGTGGTGGCTCGCATACCGAGGTCACGCCACGCAAATGTGCGATCCGAAGACGATCACGAGGATGATCAGTGCAGCGCTCCGATGGCAACCAGGTAGTGCGAGCCTGCGCAGCGGCCGCCGATCGCCAGCACCCGCCCGGATTGGCCAGCGGCTAGCTGTGGCTGCGCGCCCGTCGAGCTGGCCGCTGCTGCTGCAGACCACCCTGGCGATGGCGGCGGTTTCAGCGTCTTGACCTACGACGCCGGCAAAAAGGGTCAACGGCCGCAAGCGGCATATCGCTGCGGACACCATCGGGCTGCTGCTGACGGTGCTGATCACCGCCGCTGGCGTCCAGGATCGCGACGGGGCAAACCCGCTGCTGTGGAACCTGCGCCGTGCCTTCCCCTCGGTCAAGCTGGCCTGGGCCGACGGCGGCTATACCGGCAAACTCGTCACCTGGGCCAGGACCGCGTTCAAGCCCAGGCTGACACTCCATATCGTCAAGCGGCCCGATAACCTGCACGCCTTCCAGGTACTGCCCCGCCGCTGGGTCGTCGAGCGGACCCTGGCATGGATCACCCGCTGCCGCCGCGCCGTCCGCGACTACGAACGCCTGCCCGGACATCACGAAACCATCGTGTACTGGGCGGTGACGATCACCATGATCCGCCGGCCAGCGGCTCAGCCGGCGGGGCCTCGGGCTAGGCAGGCTTTGCGATGGTCAAGGCCGGCGCTTAACGACGGCCTGCTCTCGCTCCGGGTAGCGAGGGCCCGGTGCAGGCCCGCGATGGCGCTCTGAATGATCATTTCCAGGAACTCAGCGTCGATCTGTTCCCGTGAGAACCAGCGGCGGTAGAACAGCGGCCCGAGAAGGGCGGCGGCGATGGCGTTGCGGTCCGCTGCCGGCGGGATCTCCTCTCTGAGGGCTGCCCGGTCCAGCGCCGCTCTGAGCGGAGCGGCGTGCCCGTGCTGGATTCTGCTGTGGATGTCGGCGAACTCGGGATCATGCTCGGCAGCGTCGACGATCGAGGGCAGGATGGACGACCACCGCGCGGCGCCTAGCAGATCGGCGATGCCCGTCAAGACTGCCCTGAGGTCGCCATCGAGGGAACCGGTGTCCGGCGGCGCTTCCTGGCCGTCAGTCATCTGTGAGCAGGCGTCAATCACCAGCGCTGAGCGGCCGGCCCAGTGCCGGTAAATGGTGGTCTTCGCAACCCCCGAACGCCGGGATATGTCGTCGATGGTCAGCTCGCCCAGGCCGGCCTCCACCAGCAGGTCCAGCGTTGCCGTCAGCACGCGCTCGCGGGAAACGAGGACGCGGGGGTCGGGGGCTGCCTTGCCGCTCATCGCCGGTCCCTCGCGCGAGCGCGCTGCCTGACCGGCGCCGGAGCTCTTCTTCGCCATGGGATGGCCCTCGTCTTCCGCTATTTGCCAGTATCGCTACGCTACGGTAGCGTAGCAAAGTATACCACTCACGAAGGGGGAGCGACCCGATGGATTTCGCCTCTATCCGCATGATCACCGACGATCTCGAGCCGGTGGTCCGGTTCTACGAACTGGTCACCGGAGTGCCGGCAGTCCGGCCCGCGCCCGGCTTCGCTGAGCTGCACCTGCCGTCCTGCACCATCGCCTTCGGCCACACGCAGACGGCGCAGCTGTTCAACAATTCGGCTCGCCCCGCGGACAACCACACCGTGATCATCGAGTTCCTCGTCGATGACGTCGATAGCGAGTACGAGCGGCTGAAGCCCCTCGTCAGCGACTGGGTGCAGGAGCCAACCACGATGCCCTGGGGCAATCGGTCCATCCTGTTCCGCGATCCCGACGGCAACCTCGTCAATCTCTTCACTCCCGTCACCGAAGAAGCCATCAAGAGGTTCCGCAGCCAATAGCGAGAACCGACTGCCACCAGACCGCGGCTCGCGCCCACCCGGCAAGTGACAGCCTGGCGGGGTCTTCGGCTCACGGCGAGGTTTCCAAACAGGCTCTAAGCTTGCCGTTTAACCTGTCGGCTTCGCGCCGCTGGCGCGAGTTTTTGCCTTGTCACGGTTCTTTCCCACGTTGTGATGCTGGGCCGGGTGCCGGTTCCTTGATCCCGGTGGCCGGCCGGGGCCGGGCTTGCCGGGTTTCGGCGCGCTTGCGGGACAGGCTGTCGTCGCGCGGATGTTCCGGAATCCGCGCCGCACCCGGGCTGGGGTGAGCCGGCCCGGCGGGGCGGGTTTCTCCCAGGGCCTGCGCAGGTCTGCGGCCAGCGGTCGGGCGAGGCGGAGCTGGGCGTGGCAGGCGATGATCAGCCAGGTCCACCGGTCGGCGGCGGCGGCCCCGCGGATCGCTGGCGCGGTCCAGCCGAGGACCTGCTTGAACAGCCTGAACGTATGCTCAATGTCGAACTGGCGCAGGAACGCCTGCCAGCACCGGTCTATGTCCGCGGGCACGGCGCCGGTGGCCGACCACCACAGCCACACCGGCTTGGGGTTGCGGTCGCCGGGCAGGTGATCGACGGCCAGCCGGATTAACGTCCCTTCGCGTTAGAGATGCTCTGTGCCTGCTCGCGGTTTACCAGCCAGAATTTCGGCGTTGGCGGCAGCCGGTCGGCCTTTGGCTGGCTTGGCCGGCGGTGCCGGGGCTGCGGGCCACCTTCTCCGGCGGGCATCGGCCACGGTTGGGAACATCAGGAGGTCCGGCAGGGCTTTAGCAGAAGCCCCTGCTCGGCCTCCCTTGTCGGGAGCGAGCCGGGCGGGCCGGCGGCGCTGGCGGCGGGAGCGGCCGGCGCCTGACAGTAACCGGGGCGGGGAGGCGACAAATGCGGATACTGATGATCGGGCCACCGGGTGCGGGCAAGGGGACGCAGGGTGACTTGATCGCGGCCCACTTCGGCATGCCGCGCATCGTGGTGGGTGACTTGCTGCGTGATCAGGTCGCCCGGCGCACGGATCTCGGCCGGGCCGTTGACGGTCACCTGCGCCGGGGCGAGCTGGTGCCCGAGGAGATCATGCTGTGCATCGTCCGCCAGGCGCTGATCGCCGCCAGGGCAGCCGGCGGCGGATACGTGTTCGACGGCGTACCGCGCACCATGGCCCAGGCGCGGGCCGGGCACAAGATCGCCATGGAGCTGGGTATGACCGCGAACGTCGCGGTGCATCTGAGGGCCGGCGACACCGAACTGACGCGGCGGCTAGTCGCCCGGGCCGCCCTCGAGCACCGGTCCGACGACACCGAGGAGGTCATCCGGCACCGGCTGGAGCTGTACCGGCAGGTGACCGAACCGATCGTCGCGTGGTATGCGCAACGCGGCATCCTGATGTCCGTGGACGCGATGCGCCCTGCCGGCGAGGTCGGACGGGAGATCCTCGCCGCGCTCGCGTTGATGCGCCCGCCGGCCGGCCACATCCCGGCCAGGGTACGCCGGCCGGTCGACCTCACCAGGCTCGGAGCCCGGTGCGGCCAAGCCTGAGGATGCCGCGAACCGCCCGGGCCGTACAGAGCGCGGCCGGACGCCTGACGCCACGAATGCCAAGTCCTGCGCCGGAACCGCCGCCCTCAAGGGCGTAGTGCCCGTGGGGCGCCCGCCGCCGGTTAGTGCGCTGCCTCGTACTGGCGGATAACGTCCGCGCTGATCCGGCCGCGTTCGGACACCAGCAGGCCAGCGGATCTAGCCCATTCCCTGATGGCCGCGTTGTCGACCGGCGGGCCACCGGCGCGGCTTGGCCGCCGTCTGCCCGCCCTCGCCGGCAGCCGGCGTCCAGCCTCAATAAACGGCGCCAGTGCCTTATCGAGCTTGGCCCGGTTTTTCGCACCGAGGTCAACTTCGTAACTCGTCCCGTCAAGGCCGAAACTGACCGGCTCGGCGTCGCCGGAACCGTCCAGATCGTCGCTGATAATTACCGACATCTTCGTTACCATGACGATCATGGTCTGGCGTCAACGGAGTTGATGTCAAACTAGCGCGCCGCGAACGGCTATCGCCAGCTCGGCTGACAGTGCCAATGAGCCACGCTGGCGGGAAGGGATTGCTCGAGCGGCCGGCCGCATTCATCTGACCCGCTGCGTGCCGAGGCGCTTCGGCTACGGAGGAGATTGCGCGGGGGGTGAGCCTGCACCCGGCGCCTTTACAGGGCCAGGGCCGAGGGGCTCGCACGCCTGCGGGATTTCCTCGACGACATGTGGGCCGGCGCGCTCGACGCAGCGCGCGCGGACCGTGCCGCAAGAGCTCGGCGTACATTGAGTTCAGGCAGTGGCCGACAGTACACCGCTGCGGCCGACTGTTCCTCGGATTGCTCCATCTTCGGAGACGGGGGATTGGATGCATCGGCAGGGATCGGGCTCGTGGCGGTTCGGGCACGGCGACATGGGGTACCTGCACACCGCCTTGTTTGTTCGTGATGCAGCCCGGCTGCCCGTCGCGTCATCGGCCGATATCCCGCCTCGGCTTGCGGGGGATGTGCCTGACTATGCGGACGTTCTTCCGTCCGGTGAACGAGCTGCAGCGGCCCAGCAGTGGGTTGTCTGGTGGCACCGGCTCCTGGGCCAGGCGGTCCGCGAGGCTCGGCAGTCGGTGACTCCTCTTCCCGCCGGCACCGACCCTGACGACTTTGAGGCTCGCATGCGGCACAGGTTCGCAGGACGGGAGGATGTCTTCGATTCGCCGGACTTCGGGTCGCTTGCTGCTATGCAGCCTTTGCAGTCAGCAGCCATCGCGACGTTCGAGCTCTCGCACCGGTGGTCGGTCGGCCGAGTCCACGATCCAGGCGGCGAGCTGGAGAGGTTCGCGTGGCCGCTCGTACGGGATGCGGCCGAGAGCACCGCGGCTGACCTCGGCATCCCGGTCGGCGATCTGAACGGCTATGCGAACGTGCTCGAGGTCGAGGGCTTGTGGTCGTATCTAGCCGGCCCGGGCTGTGCGTTGTGTTCGGCTGCGGTCGCGCGTGATCCGGCCGCTGCCGCCCGGCTGCTGCGCGAGGTCTTCAGCTCTGGCCACGGCCGGGAAGCAGGACTTGCCAGGTGAGTCCCGGTATTCGGGGCTGGTGCTCGGATAGCACGCTCTACTAGCGGTGCCCGACGCTCCTGTTTCCGTCGAGCCAGCCGCGGCCTACGGCGATCCGCTCCAGGTAGGTCAGGCGGTGTGGTCAGACGGAGGCCTTCAGCCATGCATAGGCAGCCGCGCGGTTGTTCTCCTCGATGTTGGTGTGGTCTTCGTCGGCGGGAAGTGGGCGGTGACGTTAGGGATGCGGTCGGTCGCCGAGTTTGCCAACGATGCGCGCGAGCGCGGCGTGGCCGTGCTGTCGGGCCGCTGCGCCGAACTAGCCGACACTATTCCGTACCTACCGCTGGCTGATGCGCTGCGGGATGCGGCGACGGGAGCGTCGGCAGGCAGTCCGCTGCTGGATGCGCTGGCTGCCAGGCCGGTGTTTTCCGGGCTGCTTCCCGACCGCAAGGACAGCCAGCCGCTGGCTGGCGACGTGCCGGGAATGGCGCAGCAGCAACTGTTCGGCGCGGTGCTCGGGCTGCTTGCGGAGCTGGCGGCGGCCAGCCCCGTCGTACTGATACTGGAGGACCTGCACTGGGCGGACGGGTCGACCAGGGATCTGGTGACATTCCTGAGCCGGGTGGTGCACCGCGAGCGGCTGGCCATCGTCGTTACCTACCGGACCGATGACCTGCATCGCCGGCATCCGCTGCGGGCGGTGGTCGCTGAGCTGCTCCGGCTGCCGAGCGTGACCTCGGTCAGTCTTGGCGCGCTTGATTCGTCGGCGATGGCCGAGCACCTGACGAGCATGTCCGGGCAGCAGCTGGACGCGGCGGCGCTCGAGCAGATGATCACCTGGGCCGAGGGCAATGCCTATTACGCCGAGGAGCTCCTGGCCGCCTCGGTGGCCGGATGCGAACTGCCGGCCGGCCTGGCCGAGTTGCTGGTGGCCAGGATGGAGCGGCTTTCTGCTACGGCGCAGCAGGTGCTGCGCGCCGCTGCGGTGACCGGCCGGCGGGTGGACGACGAACTGGTCATGCAGGCATCTGGGCTGGCCGCGCCGGAGTATGAGGAAGCGGTGCGTGAGGCGGTCGCGCATCAGCTGCTGGTGCCCGAGGGCACCCACGGGTACGCGTTCCGGCATGCGCTGCTGCGCGAGGCGATCTACGCGGATCTGCTGCCGGGCGAGCGCACCCGGCTGCATGCCCGGCTGGCAGGCCTGCTGTCGGGCGCGCGGCGCCTCGCTGAGGTAACGGGGTCAGCGGCCGAGCTCGCGCACCACTGCCTCGCCAGTCATGACATCCAGGGTGCGTTCGCTGCTTCGGTAATGGCCGGGCAGGAAGCAGAACTCCTTGCGGCGCCGGCCGAGGCGCACCGGCACTACGATCAGGCGCTGTCACTGTGGGAACGGGTCAGCGAGCCGGAAAAGCTGGCGGGCGTAGACCGGGGCCGCCTGGCGTTCAGCTCCGCCCTCAGCGCCGCCGACAGCGGCGATGTCGGCCGCGCGGTGCACCGGCTGCGCTGGCTGCTTGGCTTCCTTGGCGACGCCGATCCCGCACTGCGCTGCCGGGCAGGCGCGCACCTGGCAGAACTGCTGATGGACATCGATGAGGATGATGCCGCGCTGACCGCTGCCAAGATCGCGGTCGAGGCTCTGCCGCCGGATCCGCCGCAGTGGGAGCGGGCCAGGGCGCTGGCGACACACGCCCGTGCGCTCCTGTCGATGGAGGACCTGCAGCCCGCCCGCTCCCGTGCGAGGCAGGCGCAGGCAGCGGCGAAGGCCGCCCGGGCACCGCGGGTGGAGGCGGACGCGCTGGTGACACTGGGTCTGATCAGCGAGCGGACCGGGCACCTCAAGGACGCCATCGGCCTGTACGCCAGGGCGCACCGGCAGGCGCATGGCGCAGCACTTCTGGGCGTCGAGCTGCGGGCGGCGTTCCATCTGGCCAGGGTCCTGCTGGAGCTGGGTGATCTGGCCGGCGCTGCGGTCCCGGCGCATGAAGGGACTCGCCGGGCGCAGGAGGCGGGAGTTGGACTTGCGCCGTACGGCTATGACCTGCAGTACCTGCATTACCTGACGCACTATGCGGACGGCAGCTGGGATCACGCCCGGCAGATCGCCGACAGCTTCACCGTCAGGGTGACCAGCCTCGCCGAGGCGCGGCTGTCGGCGATGGCGCTATTCCTGGATGTTGCCAGCGGCGGTGCTGGCGTGGCGGACCGGAGCACCTGGCTCGAGCCGTTCTTCGCCTCTGATCGGTTCACCGAGTACATCGGCCGGGGCCTGCTGGCCGAGTGCGCGCTGTGGCAGGGTGACGCGGATGCGGCTTTCGCCGGGGCGGAGGCGACGATCGCGGCCTGCCGCGCGTGGGACGGAGGCTTTTACGGGCCGCATGTCATCCGCCCGGCCGCCGTGGGGCTGAGCGCCCTGGCTGACCGAGCCCGGCGGGCCCGTGCGGCCGGCGACAAGGAAGCCACCCGGACCGCGATGGAGTCGGCCCGGGAGCTGGTCGAGATCGCCCGCGCGGGCGCCGCTGACAGGCGCAGGCCGGAGGCTCAGCTCGGCGTGGAAGGGCGAGGCTGGCTGGCCAGGGCCGAGGCCGAATACCGCCGCGCCGGCGACGATAACGACCCCGCAGTGTGGCAGGCCGTCGTCGACGCGTTCGGCGCTGAATTTGTCTATGAGTGCGCCCGGTCACGCTGGCGGCTCGCTGAGGCCCTGGCCGAGGCCGGCGACCGCCAGGCGGCGCGGAGGGAATGGCTGCTTGCCGTGCAAGCCGCTGACGAGCTGGAGGCGGCCCCGCTGCGGGCGGCCCTCGCTTATCTCAGCCGCCGTGCCAGGCTGGGCAGCGCAGCCGGGCCCGGCCCGGCGAGCCGGCCCGATCAGGATCTGGCGGTCGCGGCCCGCTGGCCGCACTGACCGCCTTAGGGAGCTTGAGGTCCTGCCGCTGCTCACGGCCGGGCAGAGCAACAAGGAGATCGGCGGAAGCTAGTTCACAGTTGCCCCTGGTGGCAGCTTCCCTCAACACGCAGAACCTGTCGGCGCCAGCATCGCGACACCAACCAGCTGGAATCGGCACGTCAGCAAACCTGATGGCGCCGGTTAGATCCGCGCCAGCGAGGTTGGCAGGGCCGGTCCCGCACTACTGCAGAAAGTTCATCAGTTGCCGTGTGGTCTCCTCGGGTGCCTCTTCTGGAATGAAGTGACCGACTGGTACGGGGCTGCCGCGAACGTCATCGGCCCACTCCTGCCATATCGTGAGCGGATCATCGTAAAGCTTCGCGACCGAACCGCGCTGGCTCCAGAGGAAGAGCACGGGACAGGAGATCGTCCGGTTCCCGCGATCCGCCTCGTCTTGCTGGTAGTCCAAGGTTGGGGATGCGCGGAACTCCTCGCAGATGGCATGCACCGTATCGGGGTGGTTCCATTTCTCGATGTACTCGCTGCGTACCTCGGTTGGGAAGGCGTCCTTCACCTCGGACCACGTGTTGAGCATGAAGTCGACCAGGTTGGCCGGTGCCGCGTTGATGAACTGTTCCGGTGCCGGTTCTGGCGCGGCGAGGAAGGACCATTGCCAGTAGAGGAGGCTGAAGTTTTTGTCGGCACGATTGTAGGCGTCGCCAACGGGAACGACGTCCATGACGGCGAGCCGGAGGACAGCGTCCGGGTGATCCAGTGCGAGACGGTAGGCGCAGCGCGCTCCGCGATCGTGTCCCGCAATTTTGAACTGGTCGTAGCCCAGATGTCGCATGACCCCGAGCTGGTCACGGCCGATCGCGCGCATGCTGTATGGTTCGTGATCGGCGGTACTGGGCGGCTTGCCGCTGTCGCCGTACCCGCGCAAATCGGTGGCGACGACGGTGTAGCGCTCGGCGAGGTGGGGTGCTACCCGATGCCACATCAGGTGCGTTTCCGGAATACCGTGCAGGAGCAGCAGCGGCGGTCCGTTGCCGCCTCGGACTCCATGGATCGACGTACCGTCGGTAGAGATGTCGAACTCTTCGAATCGATCGAACATGGCCTCGAACCCCCTCGAGACGCAAGGACCGCTCTGCCCTGTCGCAAACGGGCGGTCAGAGTTAACGATGAATCTCTCTTGCCGTTGACCAGCCACTTGGCCGACGGCATGATCACGCCTTGGCCCTCGCCCATCCGGTCGACGCCGGCGTTCCCCGTCCTCAGTTCCGGTCCGCAACCCTGGACCGACGTGGGCCCGATCTTCCCTGGTGGCCCACGACCCCAGGTTACGCCCGGCAGTTGAAGGTCTGGGTGCACGACCCTGAAGTAGCGGCATGGGGGTGCTGCACCGTCCTCGGTGACCTGAACACTCCCGACGGCCGTTGGCGAGACGCTAGCATCCAAGCCCCACGTTGAGCGCTAGGTGAGCGCTCTCTGGCAATTTGGAACCTACGCGCCGCCCGAGGCCAAAGACAACAGTCGCTCAGCGCTCAGCCGGGCTACGGCGAGCTTTGAGCTTGGCGCTGCTCTGCACAATTGAAGGCGCGGGCCAGCCGCCCGCCGTCCTGGAAGAGTTGCTGCTCCCGGCGCTTCCCCCGGCCCGGATGGTCATCCTTCCAGACGCCGGGCACCTGCTCCGCTCAAGGCCCCCGGCCGAGATCGCCGGGGAGATCCGCCGCGGTCACCGCCGGCAACTCGTCAGCTGCACTGGCTCGGCGGGTCCAGCCGAACGCCGCTCGGCACTAGCCGACCTGGGGGACAACTGCCGGCGATCACCCGCAGGGCCTCGGCGGCAGCCCGCCGGTCGAGTTCGGGCACTTGCCAGGCCGCTTCCAGGCGCAGGCCGTCACCGACGCTCCTGCTGGTCTAGGTACCCAGGCGGACCTGTCTGCAGCCGGCGCGTGCATGTTGTCCCGGCCCAGGCGATGTAAGGCGCGGACGGGGCGGAAGGCTTCGCGGGAAGCCATCTGGGGAACTTATGAGCGCGGTAAGCCTCGCCCGAAGGCCACTCCGGTTCGGTCGAGGGCTCGCCGTCACACCGGTGACGGCGGGTGACAACGTGGACGCTGGTGCGGCATCGAGCAGGTGACGAGCGCAGGGGGTGACGCAGGTGCCTGAATTGATCGGCGGCGCGAGCGGTCTGGGATGGGTGGCGGTCAAGGCCGTCCTGCTGTTTGCGGTAGCCGTTATCGGCCTGCGCCTGGGGGAACGGCGCACGATTGCCCAGCTCAGCGCATTTGACTTCGCGGTCGCCGTCGCGATCGGCGCGATCATCGGCCGGGGCGCGACCGCAGCGGACACCTCGTTCGCTTCCTCGGCGGTCGCGCTGGTCACCTTCCTGGTCGCTCATCGCGTCGTCGCGATCCTCCGCCGGCACAGCCGGGTCGTCCGCCTGATCGACCATCCGCCCCGTGTCCTCGTCGCGCGTGGCGAGCTCCAAGAAGGGGAGCTGGCACGTGCCGGGCTGACGGCCGCGGATGTGTACGCGCTGCTGCGCGAGAACGGCGCCGGCGATCTCGGCCAGGTCGGGTACCTGCTCTACGAGCCACGCGGCGCCGTGACGGTGATCGGCGCCGACCGCGAACCCGGCCCGCTGGTGCGGGACGGGCTTAGCGGTTCCGGACACCGCCGGGCGCCCCCCCGGCAAGGCGGGCTCAGCAGCTACGGAGAGTGAAGGTACGCAGGGCCAGTCAGGCGGCAGCTCGCCAACCTGCGGGTGCCGTTCCCCTCCGGTCACCCCGGCACGTGGCCCACCAGACCAGGCCCCGCTTGGCATCTGGTCGTCGGAGGGAACGGGCTCGGCTCGCCGACGGGCAACATGACTCCTGCTATCTGCTCTGCCGGTTACCGGCTAGGCCGCCCGATTCCGCGCGGAGTCATGCCGCCCTGCGGCGCCGGCGCGGCCAGATGGGAGCGGGATGCCTGCGGAGGTCCTACTGCCGCTAGGCGCGGCCGCATCCGCCGGCCTTGGCGGAATCCGGGCAGGTCCGGCACGGGCGTCCCACAGCCAGAAGAGGCGGGGCGGCTGGCGTGAGCGAGTGGCATATGCTCGCCGGCCTCGGCTATGCCGGGCACCTGCCTCCGGGGCGTCGGCCCGGTACTCTGTACGCCGTGCGCCCGGCCCGTGTCCTGGTTCACCTGGCCGCGCTCACACGGGATTTCCCGCCTTCCAGTGCACGCTGATGGGCACCTGAAACGGCGTTGCCTGCGCCGCGGTGCACCGGGAAGGAACGGCGGCGCCCGGTCAGCGATGAGCATGAGATAGGAGTGCGGCTGGCGTCTTTGCCCGGCGAGATCCGGCAAGGCCATTAGCTGCGGTCCTTGCATGCTCGGCGAGGCGGTGAGGATCATCGACTCACGGCCGGGGCGGCCCGCGTGCAGGATCGGAGGCGGAAGTTCGTGGACAGCACTGACCGAGGCAACAAGCCTGACCATGCTGATGGCGACCCGCGCCGCACGGCGATGGCATCAGCGACGCTCACGCCAGCGCACCCGGCGGCGGTCACGTTCGTGACCACGGAGCACATTCGGCCTGGATCCGCGGCAGCACGGCATCGTTGTTCCCCGGTGCAGAAGCAGGGCCAAACTGAACCCGCCAGGACAGAGCGCGCGACCGGCCCGGATCCGGCAGTCAGCTGGGTCGCCCAGCGAGAGGCGATTCGGCGTCCCCGGGACGGTGCGGAGCACTGCCCACCGTTTCGGGTAGAGCGCCGCGGCCGGGGGTGACGGCGTAGCGCTGGGCGTCGGCGTGCAATCGTCAGAGGAACGTCACGCGGGTCGCTTCCTGCTTGCCTTGGGCGAAACCGGCACGGGCGGCGGGGATGCGGGTCGCCGGATCCATCTGGTTCGTGCCCATCGCGGCTCGGGAATCGGCGTCCGGTGTGATCACCTCGACGTGGCTGCCCTGCTTGCGCAGGGCCTCGACCTGGCTTGCCAGGTCCACGCCCCATTCCGGTGGTCTGCGCAGGCCCTCGAACTGGCCTGCCGGGTCCGCGCTCGGTTCCGGTGGCGTCCGACTCCGTCCGCCCAACGGCGAGAGCACCACGACGTTCGCATAGCCCGAGGCAAGGTCGGCGTTTTCGGTGGACCGCACGCCACCGTCGATATAGCGAGTGCCGTTGATGCTGTGCGTGGGGACCAGACCGGGCAGCGCGGTGCTCGCGGTGACCGCGTCCACCAGGTCGACGCCGGAATCGCGGTCGAACGCAGCCAACTCGCCCGTATGCGCGTCGACGGCCACCACAATCATCGGCCTGTCCGGCCATTCAGGGCGAGGCAACCTGGCGGCGACCATTGCGCGCCGCTGTCCCGCCGCGGGTCCGAGTGTGGAGTCGCTCTCCAACCCGAACGCGCCCATCGCACGTCGTAGATCGGCTGCCGAGGTGGCGGCGGCGCCGATGGCCCTCATCCGCTCGAACACCGTGGCCATCGGCAGGGACGGCGGCCGTTCCCGGTTCTGTCCGACCGGTTGAACCGGCGGGGACAGCACCGAGGCCAACAGTTCGGCCGCCGGTATACCGCTGCGCACCTGCGCTGCCGCGGTGGCACCGGCCGAGGTGCCGACCACCAAATCGGCGGCCTCTGTCATATCGAGACCAGCTTCGGCCAGGCCTGCGATGATGCCGATCTCCCACGCATTTCCGGCAGCCCCACCACCACCGAGAACCAGAGCAACGTTGTGAACCACCTGCGGGTGCGACGTACGTCGCACCGAGTCAAGCGTGAACGATTGGGCTTTGCCCCCGGTCGACGGGAGCGATTCGTGAAATTGCGACATGTCTTGGTCCCTTTCAGGGCATCCGAGATGCGGGCACCCAAGGACCGATGACGACGAAGCTCTAGAGGCTCCAGCGTGAAGGGGTGAGCACCCGACTGTGAACGAAAAGAATCGGACTCACCTCCTTAGACCGTGCGCTGCGATAGCGCTCCTGAACGAACTCAGCCTGAACAATAGTCGGGCAAGGAGCTCCGCCGCAAACGACGAAGCAGTTGTCGCCGGGATTCAGCTTGAGGGTGAGCTGCCGGGTTTCCCGACGTCGACCGCGGCCGGATCGCTCGCGAGTAGCTGGTGGCGGCGGCGTGCAATCGTCAGAGGAACGTCACGCGGGGTCGGTGTTCTTCCTCAACGTCCCGATCGGGGCTGCTGGCCTGGTGATGGTGGCCCGCTTCGTCCCTGCACCGGGACGCCACCCTCATGGCGCGGATAGCGTCGGCCAAGTGACGGGCGTGTGCGGCCTGGGCGCGCACACTGTCGCGTTGATCGAGGTCGGCTCGGCCGGGTGGGCGTCCCCGGTCGTGGCCGCCGGCTTCGCCCTTGCCGCCGGGTTCGGGGCCGCGTTCGTCATCATCGAGCGGCGCGCACCTTCATCGGCCGACGGCTTGCCCGCCGCCTCGTCCCCGATGCTGCCCCTCGGGCTGTTCTCCTCGACCACGTTTTACCTCCAACAGGTCCGCGGGTCCTCCCCGCTGATGGCCGGGGTGGCTTTGCTCCCACAGATGGCGATGGCCGTCATCGACTCGACGGTTTCGGGGAGGATCACGCCCCGTACCGGACCCCAGTTTCCCATGCTGATCGGCCTCACCCTCGGCGCCGCTGGGCGGAGTCGGCCGGCCTGGCCTCCGGGACCATCAACGCTGCCCGCCAAGTCGGCGGGTCCTCGGCGTGGCTCTGCTCGGCGCTTGCAGCGTGTTGATCCCCGAGCCGACGTCCGGGCTGGAGACCACCATGAGGGGTGCGCTTAGCGCGGCAGCCTGCTCAGAACCGGACCTCGCGTTCCCTGGAACACGTCGCTACGGCTGTATCCGGCGATTCTCGGTATGTCGGGGATTCTTTGTATGTCATGGTATGTGAAGCCATGGGCGCGGGTAAAGCTGAGCACAAGGAGACAATGCCAACGGGAGGAGAGCAGATGACTGGAGCGAGCCGGCGATGTCCTGCTCATCCGTGCCGCCGCGGGTGTAACCTACGGCGGCTTGAGGCATGTTCCCAGTGCGCGCTTAGCCCCCTCGCTCGTAGATATTCAGGCAACACTTATGGCAGACGCCTTCTCGGCCGGTCTGCGGCCAGCTTGATGGCAAGGCCCCGAAATCTGGTCATCATCCCGCCAGAACCGCGGGCCGTCGCCGAGAGCCCGCGGCGGGCTCGCCGGCCAGCGGTCCTCTTTGGCGTGTGCGGGCTGCGCTCTGGTTGCCTTGACCAGATGCCGGGAGTTGGATGAGGGAACCAGAACGTTAGGGGCAGGCGAGAAGGTTCAGCAGTGACGACGGACACCCGGGCGGGTGATCGGCGGAGTGAACGGCTCGGTGCGCAGCCTGGCGGCTTTGCGTGCGGCTGCAGCTGAGGCGCGCACAACTGGGGCCATGCTGCTGCCGCTGCTTGCCTGGGCGCCTGTGGGCGGGGAGATGGCGTACATGCGCGCCCCGTGCCCGATCCTGCTGCGCCTTTGGGAGCACGCTGCTTGCGAGCGTCTGCGCGACGCCTTTGACGACGCTTTCGGCGGTATGCCTGACGGGCTGGTGATTCGCCCGGTCGTTGCGCGGGGCGCACCAGGGCCGGTTTTGGTCGGTATTGCCGACCGGCCGGATGACCTGTTGGTAGTGGGCGGGGGCGGGTGGGGACGGCTCGCGTCCGCAGTGCACGGTTCAGCCAGCCGCTACTGCCTGGCGCATGCGCGCTGCCCGGTACTCGCCGTCCCTCCTCCCGATCTGATCCGGGAACTGCGCTCTCGGCGCCATCATTGGCGGCCAGAGGATTTCGCCTCCCCCTGGCCGGCTGACAAGCTGATGCAGGCGTCAGCTGACGTGGACCGGCTGTCCGGCCGCAGCGCTGCACGGGGGGGTGGACACCGGCCACGGCGGACGGGGACGACTTGTTCAACCTGAACACGGTGCCGCCACCCGGTACAGCTACCGAGCAACACGATCCGCAGCCCCCGGACCCTCAACCACACCTGACGGCAGAAACCGTGGAGAGCGCATGCTCGGAAACGGGCACGAGTTCGGCGAGCGGCGCAACGGAGACTCGCGTGGGCTGCTTTCTCCTTGTCGGCGGGAGCCAGCGGCGCAGAGCGGATGGAATCGTACCCGGCGATCATCCGGCTGTGGCGCAACGCGTGGGAGCAGTTCACGCCCTTCCTTGCGTTCCCGCCGCAGATACGGAAGATCTTCTACACGACAATGCGATCGAATCGTTGAACTCGCGGTTCCGGCCGACATGCCGACGGCGCGGGCTCCGCCCCGACGAGCTTTCCGCGCTCAGGTGCTCTACCTAGTCATCGCCGCGCCGCGCAAGAAGAGGGTAACGTGACCGGCGGGACGCCCGGCTGGAAAGAAGCCATCAACGCGCTGACCACGTACTACGGCGCCACTATCACGCTCAACTAATGGAGATCGCTGCCGCCCACGAAATTCCTGACGGTTCCCGCCGGGACGCTGAACCGGTCACGCAGCGTTCACGTGGCAGTGGCAGATGAGCTTTTCCGTTCGGAGGGCTGCGATGCCGCGATGTTGGGTGGCCGCTTCGGTGCTGCCAGTCGGCAGATGTGCGCGCACGTCGTCGCGCTCGCAACCGTGCAGTCTGTGACGATGACGCCGGGCTCAGATAGCGAAGGCAGCCGCGTCAAGCACCAGGTCGAATGCCGCGACTTGCCCGATCGAGCGTGGCGTTACTAACGATCTACCGCAGGAGGCTAAACCGCGCATGACCAAACCCACTGTTACGAGCGTAACCTCGCCCGCCCGCGCACTGTTTCATACCGCGCCGCGCTGCGTGGATATCAGGGAAGTGCCCACACCGCGGCCTGCGGCCGGTGAGGTCCTTGTCCGCACCTTGTGCTCTGGCATCAGCGGTGGCACCGAACGGCTGGTGTACCGCGGCGAGGTCCCGGCCGACTTGGCGCTGGACGACACGATCGGCGCGCTTGGCGGCACCTTCTCCTATCCCTTCGCCTATGGGTATGCGTGCGTCGGCGAAGTAGCGGAGTCCGGCCGGGCGGTTTTCGCGTTTCATCCGCACCAGGACGTATTCGCGGCGCGGGCCGATGACCTGATCCCGCTGCCTGCCATCGATCCCGCGTCCGCAACCTTGTTCCCGCTGGTCGAGACAGCGTTGCAGGTGACGCTCGATGCCGGGACAGGCTATCGCGACCGGGTCATCGTGCTCGGCGCCGGCGTGCTCGGGCTGCTGACCAGCTTGCTGTTGCAGCGTTCCGGGTGGCGGCCGCTGCTTGCCGAGCCGCAGGCGTGGCGCCGCGCCGTGGCCAGCAGCCTCGGCGCCACCGCCGCAGCACCGGAGGAACTGGTGGAAGAGAAGGTTCCGCTGGTCATTGACGCTAGCGGTAACCCGGATGCGCCAGCGATCGCGCTGAACATGCTGGCCCATGAGGGAACCCTTTTGATCGCGTCATGGTTCGGCGCCAAACCAGTGGTGCTGCCGCTCGGCGGCGCATTCCACCGGCGGCGTCTGATCATCCGCAGCACTCAGGTTTCCACGGTGCCGGCCCGGCTGTCCGCGACCTGGACGCGGTCGCGGCGCCGCCGGGAGACCGTTGAGTTGCTGGCCGAACTACCGTTGGCACAGCTGTGCACTCACGTCTTCGCATTCGGCCACGCAGCCGAGGCGTTCCGAGCCGTGGACGAGGGGATACCAGGGTTAATGCATGCCGTTCTTGACTACGACAGGAGTGCTGCCGGTGACATGTGAAGTCGGGCTGAGCCGAAGCGTCCGTGCTTTCCATATCATGCCGGGACTGCCCGGGCCAGAGGGGCAGCTGCATGATCATGACTACCGGATTGAGATCGTGGTGGACCGCGAGCAACTCGACGGCCGGGGTATGGTCTGTGATCTGGATGTACTGGAAGCGGCGCTGACCGAGCTCACCAGCCAGGTCGAAGGCCGCAACCTGGAGGAGATACGCCCAGCCGCGGCCGAGGCGGTCACAGTCGAAGTGTTCGCCCGCTGGGTGCATGACAACCTCTCGCCCACCGTCGCTGCCGCAGGCGGCGAGGCACTGGCAGTGCGGGTGTGGGAAACTCCGGTCGCGTTCGGCGGATATCACGCACGATGGTGACGCTCTGCCTGACTACGCCGGGCGACCTGGCCCTCCTGATGGACGGGTACCCACCACATCGGTGACCAGCCCGGCCAGGATAGGTCGTGCGGCATCGCCTTCGCGGTGCGCACTCGACGCGGTCGCCCCGAGGCGGAGCGTCCCTCGTTGCTGGATGCGAAGGCACGGACGCTTCGGTTCACTGCCGGCCCACCTCGGCCGCCGACTTCGGCCAGCGGCTTCCGGCTGCAGATCGCGGTACCATCGATTCCTGTCCGCGACCAGGTCCGCAATCCGAGACGGAGCAGATGCTGGTGAACCAGTCGCAGCCGCCAGGCGTACAACGGGACCGGAGTGGCGGCGCAGATGGCAACCGAGCCGACCGGTGAGCCGCGCGCTCGTCGACCCTGGCGGCTGGCCGCACGACGAGCGGGCAACCCAGAGGCGGACCTGCTGCGCGAGTTGCACGAGCAGCACGCCGGAGCGCTCTGGAGCTATGCGCTGACACTGACTGGCGACCGAGATCAAGCCCAGGACGTCGTACAGGAGACGCTACTGCGAGCCTGGCGCAATCCGCAGATACTCGTTCCCGAGCGCGGATCGCAGCGATCCTCGCTCTATACCGTGGCCAGAAACATCGTTATCGACGAGCGGAGCACACCGCGCCCGCGCCCCGAGGAGTTAACCGTCCGCCTCCCCGAGCGGCCAATCGCCGACGCCAGCGAGCAGCTCGTGAACCGCCACCTGGTCGCCGCGGCGCTAGGCCGGCTGACGCAGGAGCATCGGGACGTGCTGCGAGAGTGCTACTTTCGCGGCAGCTCGGTTGCACAGGCCGCACATGCCCTGGAGATCGCGCCAGACATGGTGAAGTCCCGCGCCTACTACGCGCTGCGTGCGCTGCGGCTGGCCGTCGAGGAACTAGGAGGTGTCCAATGACGGCCGACACGTACGCCCGCCTCGACGCCGCCTACGTGCTTGGAGCGCTCGATGCCGACGAGCGCCTCGCCTACGAGGCGCACCTGGCTACCTGCGGGCGCTGCCGGGCGAGCCTGGCCGATATCTCGGTGATCCCGCCGCTGCTGGCCGGACTGGACGAATCCGATTTCGCCGCACCG
The DNA here is from genome assembly GCA_963804435.1 of uncultured Actinomycetota bacterium. Classification (GTDB taxonomy): domain Bacteria; phylum Actinomycetota; class Actinomycetes; order Streptosporangiales; family Streptosporangiaceae; genus JAJYUU01. The sequence continues at coordinate 908,023 of CAWDQI010000001.1, forward strand.
ATTGAGGCGGTCCCGACACCGGTCCCGGACACCCTGCTGCTCCGCCTGCAGCAGGCCGCCGCACGGGAACGAGCCCGCCACCGCTGGCTCACCACTGGTCTGGGCCTGCTCGCCGCTGCCTGCGCAATTGCGCTGATCGTCATCCTCGTGCCGACGACGAGCGGCCCGAAACCGGCATCCTGGGCCATGACCGCGCTCGCCGCCACTCCGGTCAACGCCACCATCGCGCTGCAGCCCAGACCATGGGGTACCGAGATCGACGTGACTTGCTGGTACCGAGGCGGCGCTGCGGAGCGGCCGACTGACCGGTACGAGCTTATCGCCCACAGCGCCGACGGTACGACCTACGACCTGGGCAGCTGGCGACTCACCCCCGGCCGGAGAGTCACCTTCACCAGCGGCACCGCTCTCAGCGAGACACAGATCACGGACCTCCAAATCACCCAGCCCAACGGGCCTGCCATCCTCGGCCTGGCGGTGCCCCGCCTCCTCCGGACTGCAGGTCGCTAGTCAGGCCACCGGGCCGCAGCCCGGCGCCGGCATATGCGGACCTTGCGCGCGCGGCGGGAAGAGACGGGGCGGCCCGCTGAGTCAGGGGAGGTGGCTGGTGTCGTTAACTCGATGGACTGCGGCAAATCCGCGGCCGTGCCATTGGATCTCGTTAATGCAGGCGGAGCCAAGATATAGCCGGTAAAGGGTGGCGAGGGGAACGCCGAGAGCGCGGCACAGCAAGATCTTTATCGGGGTAATGTGACTTACCACCAGGACCTTCTGCCCTCCGTGGTCCCGCAGGAGCCGGTCACAGGCCCGGTTTACCCGGTGTGCGGTGTCAGCGAAGCTCTCCCCGCCCGGCGGGGCCTGGTCGGGGTCGCCCCGCCAGGCTGCCGCGGCTCCGGGCCAGCGCTCCTGGATTTCTGCCAGGGTGAAGCCATCCCAGTCACCGAAGTCGGTTTCGCGGAGATCATCATCGATGACTGCGGTGAGGCCCAGTTCGCCGCTCGCGATGGCGGCCGTGGCGACAGCGCGCTGCAACGGCGAGCTGACCACGGCGTCGATCGGAGCACCGGCGGCCAGGCGGCAAGCGGCCGCTTGCGCCTGCCGGGTTCCGTTAGCGCTCATCGGGAGGTCGCGCAGCCCGCTGAAGCGGTGTTCGGGTGACAGTTCGGTATCGCCGTGCCGCAGCAGGATGGTGGTCGTCGGATCTGCTGTGGGGCTATCCCAGCCCAGTGTCATATGGCTGTCCCGCGAGTGTGAGGAAATAGTGTGTCGACCGGTCCCTACAACGGCAAGACGAACATGTCAGCACAACGGTTCAGCGCTCACCGTGGCACTTCGGGTGCTGCGGGTCAATGGGCCGACGCCGTCTGGGACGCGGCCGTGCTGAAGGCACCGAGGAACTGGTTGCGGAAGGCGCTCATGAGCTCAAGCGGAGCCAAGCGCCCGGGCAGCAGCCCGTCCTGCCAGTGCCAGGAGGCAATCTGCCTGAACACGGATGGGTCGCGGGCGACGATCGAGATCGGCACCGCGTGGTTGGCCCCGGGGCGGCTGATAGGGCCACCAGGCTGCTCGTCGCCGAGCAGGATCAGCACGAGGTTGGGATCGTTGAGCTCGGTGACCCATGAGGTGAGGGCCTGCATCGAGTACTGGATCGACTTGCCGAAGGCCTCGCCCTCCTGGTTCGCGCTGCCCCAGATCCAGGAGAGCGGGGTCTGGCCGCGCGCGGGCATCGGGTCGAATATCGAGCCGTTGCCGACCTTGCTCCAGGGAACCATGGTCGGCAACGGGGCCCACGGCGAGTGCGAGGAGACCAGGTCGATCTCGGCCATAACCGGCTTGTGGCCAGGGCCGAGCTCAAGCCGCTGGAACTCGGCCAAGGTGTACTGGTCAGGCATCGACGCGTAGCTGAATGTCGGGCCGTGGTAGCCGACGTTGTGCCGGTCGTAAAGCTGGTCGTAGTGGTAGAACTGCGTGCCGGGTGGCCAGGGGCGGTCGTCAGCGGGGCTGTCGCTCACGGTCCGCCAGCCGGCCTTGTCGAAGGCGTCGCTGAGGGTGAACCGGCTGCTGCTGACGAGCTGCGCAAACCGCTCTGGGCTGTTGACCCACAGCCCCGACTGCAGGGTGGAGTGCGAGAGCTCGCTGATCCCGCCGAAGCTCGGGGAGGTGACCCAGGCGCTCTGCGTGGACCAGCCGGCGTGGGCCAGCGAGGCGGTGCTGCGGCGCAGGACGGCGTCGACGCCCGGTGAGAAGCTTGTGCCCTGGATGGCGACCTGTCCGTAGCTTTCGACGAAGGCGATGATGACGTCCTTGCCCCGCAATCCGGTGAGCAGGCCCGAAGCGGGGATGCTGGCCTCGGGGTCAGGGCTGTCGATGAGCTGGGCGAAATGACGCTGGTCGCTGAGCGCAGCCTGGGTGGCGCGCACCTGCGCGACGGCCAGGCCGGCGGCGCTGGTCGAGGCGACCGGGGATCCCTGGACGAGTTGCAGTGACAGGCCCGCGCATAGCCCCCAGACTGCTGTGAGGGCAGCGAGGCCGCGAACCGTGGCGCGGTGATGCCGGGCGGCCACAGTCGTGATGTGGATCGTGGATGCGACGATGGCGGCCACGAGCAGGACGAGACCGAGCAAGAGCACGACAAGCAGAACGTTTGTCAGCGTGGGGCCGATCGAGTTGCGTACCACGCCCACAGCCGGGCCGATTTCGCCCCAGTCGTGCACCGGGTCGAACGCCCGGTCGACGAACTCGTAGAAGGCTATGTTGAGGATCTTGGCGACAGTGAGCACGCCGAGCAAGATTCCGATGACGGCGGCCACGACCCGCCGCGGCCGTGAGGGCAGCACCAGCGCAACAGCAACCAGGACCAGCAGCTCCACAGGGATGCGTATAAAGGCGGCGGGGGTGAACAGCCAGGCACGGTCGGGCGCGAGGAGGTCACCCCATACGAGCGCGAACGCAAGGACCGTGATGGCCAGCCGTAGTGCCAGGCGGGTGCGCGGGCCGGCGCCGGTGCGGTACAGCCAGATCACGTCGCGGCCGAATGACTCGGCCAGGAGCAGCAACGCGGCAGCGACCGCGATTATCCCGGTGAGGCGGTCGAGCAGCCCGGATGCGGCGACCGTGAGCACGATGCCCTGGACCGCGGCCACGACCTTGCGCCAGTACCGGGGTGGCAACGGAGCGGCCAGCCACGGGATCAGCCAGCCCGCCAGCAGTAGTGCGTAGCGGGCGGCGCCGATGACCAGCACCCAGCTGCCGTAGTCCTCCGACACGGCGATGCTGAGCAGCAGGATGAGGAGGGCGTCGACCTCGCCGTCGAGACGGCCGCCCAGCGAGGTGGCGGTGCCAGTCTGGCGCGCGACCTGCCCGTCCACCGCGTCGAGGATCAATGCGACGGTGGACAGGGTAACCAGCGCTGTGATCGACACCGGCCGGCCGAACGAGGCGGCGACCAGGCCCGCGACCCCGGCGATCAGCACCGCCCGGGTCAGGGTGACCCAGTCCGCCGGGAGTATCGCGGGCTGGTCGCTCCGCATGCGGGCGGTGGCAATCAGCGCCGTCGTCGCCGAACCGGTAGCCAGCCCGGCGATCCAGCCAGCGACGCCGAGACCAGCCGCGGCGGACACGACGCCGAGCAGAGCGGCTGTGGCGAGCATCCCCAGGATCGTCGCGAGCCGAATCGTAGGCAGCGCGCCCTGATCCACCGGGCGAATCGCCCGCACCGGGCTTTCATCCGCCGTGCGAATCGCACGCACCGCGCCTCCATCTCGGCAGCCGTCTGCAGCCGCACACCCGACCGTGTCAACGAGTCCGCGATCGCGCTGGTTCACCGCGACCGGACGCGAGGCCGCGCCGTTGTTGCGGGAGGATGGTTGAACGATGTGTCCAGCCGATCCGTTATACCGCGGTGTGGCGCGCCTGCACTCAGCTCCGGTCGGGATCGGTCCCGTCGTCCGCCGCCTCGGCTTGCCGTTGCTGCGCGTGGCCGCCGCCGTCACCGTGCTGTGGTTTCTCTTCCGGCTGATGTGCGCGGCGCCGTTCGAGGACGGGCTGCGAGCGGTCACCTGGCCGGCGGTCGTGGCCGCCGTCACGCTCACAGCCTTGACCACGGCGTGCTCTGCCTGGCGGTGGCGGGTCGTCGCCCGCGCACTCGGCATCAGCATTGGCCTGCCGGGCGCGATCGGCGCCTACTACCGTTCCCTGTTCCTCAACTCCGTGCTCATCGGAGGCGTCCTCGGCGACGTCCACCGGGCGGTCACGCACGGCCGGCGCGCTGGAAACGTGGCGCGCGGGCTGCGCGCAGTGGCGTGGGAACGGCTGTGCGGTCAGATCATCCAGGCCGTGGTGACCGTCGTCGTATTGCTGACGCTGCCCTCGCCGGTCCGGCCAGCGCTGCCGTACATCCTGGCAGGTGTCGCGGGCGTAGCCGGGCTGCGCTGCGCTGGTGGTGCGCGGCGCAGCTCGCCGCGGCCGGTCGCGGCTGGCGCGCGCAGCTCGTGCCGTTGCCGAAGACCTGCGTTGCGTACTGGCCGCAGACGTGTGGCCCCAGCTCATGCTGGCGTCGGTGCTGGTCGTGGCCGGGCACACGGCCACGTTCGTCATCGCGGCCCGGGTTGCCGGGTCCACCGCACCTCTGGGCGAACTGGTCGCACTGCTGATGGTGGTCCAGACTGCAACGGTGATCCCGCTCGGTATCGGCGGGTGGGGGCCACGGGAGGGCGTTGCCGCCTGGGCCTTCGCCGCAGCTGGGCTCGGCGCGGCCAGCGGGGTCACGGTCACTACCCTCTATGCGGTGCTCATGCTGGTCGCGGTCACCCCGGGCGCTGGCCTGCTGCTGGGGGACGCCGTTCGCCGCCGCCGCGGCCCGAGAGACACTCGCGCGAGTCGAGACGACCCGATCTGGCCCGCAGACGCCGGAGGCCGTTCGCGGCTGACCGGCCGTGCCCGGTGACTGACCTCGGCACGCCGGCTGACGGCGCCCTCGACCCGTTGCGAGGCCGAACGGCTCGCCCCGTGACCGGGGCGGTCCACGGAGCGACGATCCGCCGGCGTATTCGCATCCCGCTGCGCTTCGGTGACGGCTACTCAACTGTTGCCACGGTCGTTAGCTTCACCGGCCTGACCGACGCGCAGCAGCACGTCGCCCTCGAACTCGGTCGGCCCGCCGCGGCCGGGCTGCCGCTGGTGCGCCTGCACAGTGAATGCCTCACCGGTGACGTATTCGGCAGTCAGCGGTGCGACTGCGGCCCGCAACTGCGCGAAGCGGTCGAGCGGATCACCAAGCACGGCGGCTATGTGCTGTATCTGCGCCAGGAAGGGCGCGGCATCGGACTGTATGACAAACTCGACGCCTACGCGCTGCAAGATCGTGGTCTGGATACCTACGACGCGAATCTCGCGCTCGGTCACCGGGCCGACGAGCGCGACTACACCAGCGCGGCCCAGATGCTGCACGCGCTCGGCGCTCACCGCATCGTGCTGCTGAGTAACAACCCGGACAAGGGCGCTCAGCTGGCCCGCCTGGGCATCACGATCGCCACGCAGGTGCCCACCGCGCTGCACCTTACCGGGGCCAACGCCACCTACCTCGCCACCAAGGCCCGGCGCGGCGGGCATGATCTGCTTTCGCGGGGACTTGAACGCGTCGCCGAGCCGCACCGGCGCGCGGGTCCGCTCGCCGGGCCCGCAGACTAGGGTTCGAGAGCTGATGGCCGACATCCGCGAGCGTCCGCCGCCTGCCACCGCGGCTGCGGCCCCCGAGCCGCGCGCGCTGCCGGCCAGCGGTCCGGGCCGCGTCGTAGGCCTGGACGGGATACCCCGGCGCCAATCACGCCCCGTTCTGGGCGGCCTGGTTAGGCTACGGCCGGGGCGCGGTCGCGATGTTCATCGCCTTGTCGGGCTTCTTGCTGGGCCTCCGCCCGGCGCTCGGGGTGGCGGTTCAAGTCGATCGCGACGTACGCGCACCGACGTGCCTGGCGCATCCTGCCGCCGTACTGGGCCGCGCTCGGATTCAGCCTAGTGATGACCTGGTACGTGCATGCGGTGGCCGGCCGACCTAGTCCTGATAGCCACACCGCGTGCACCGCGGTTGTCGATCCCTGGCGTAGACGCAGCGCTCCGCGGTGAGAACATGGGTGTCTCGGCTGTAAGCGCGGAAGGCTACGGACCGTGCCGGATTTAGGGCAGCTACCTGCTGCGGCAGTTCAGCGTGCCGCCACCGGCTCAGCCGGGTGGGTCCGCACGAGTCCTGTCATCCTCGCGGCCGTCGTGCTGATCGTGGCGCAGTTGTGCTGGAAGGCGTACCTGCTCTCGCGCTTCTATTTCCGGCAGGATGACTTCCTGCTGCTGGATCGCGCGCTGTTGCACGGGCTGAGCCTGAACTACCTGTTCAGTTTCAATGGCGGCCATCTGAGGCCTGGCGGCCTGGTCGTGTTCTGGCTGATGACCCGGCTGTCGCCGTACGACTGGCAGCTCGCCTCCATCGTGACGATCGCGGCACTGGCGGCGGCAGGCGTCCTGATGTTGCGGCTGCTTCTCATCCTGTTCGGCAGCCGCCCGGCGATCCTGATCCCGCTGATCATCTTCCTATTCACGCCGCTGACGCTGGCCGGGCTGTCGTTCTGGACCACTGTGACGGACTGGCTGCCGTTGCAGCTGACGATGCTGGCGGCGACCCATTCCCACGTCAGGTACGTCCGCTCTGGTCGCGTCGGCCATGTCGTCGCTGCAGCCGTGTGGCTCGGTGCAGGTCTGCTCTTCGACGTGCAGGGCGCCCTGGTGCCGCTTCTTCTCTTCGCCCTCACGTCGGCATATCTTGTGCCTGGCCGCTGGCCGGCCGCGGCCAGGCGGACCCTTCGGAGTTTCCGGCGAGCCTGGACGATCTACGGGGTGCTGACCGCCGCGTACGTCCTCCTCTTCCTGATCAAGCTGCAGACATCATCCCAGCAGCCGATCAACCCGAGACACGTCTCGAGCGTGCTGTCGCTGGCTGCGACCATGCTCCGGGTCGGCTTCGTTCCGGCCGCAGTTGGCGGACCCTGGCGCTGGTTCGTGCCCGGCGGCGACTACGGCCTAGCGGCCGAGACTCCCGTACTAACCCAGGTCAGCTGGGTGCTGGCTGCACTGATCGTCGGCGCGAGCCTGTGGTACCGGCGGCATGCGGTGCGGTCCTGGCTGATCCTCTCCGGATGGCTGCTGCTGGCCGACATCGGACCGGTCGCGATCTCGCGGTTGACCGAGCTACCCGCCAGCCTGCTGGGTGCCAACACGTATTACCTGGCCGACTCCGCACCCGTCCTCGCTGTCTGTGTCGGGCTTGCGTTCTGGCCTGTCATGGGCGAGCAGGATCCCTACCGCGTCAGACGGCCGCAGTCGGTGCCGCTGGCGGTCAGCGCGTTCGCCCTGACCGGAGCGTTCTTGGTGGGCTCGATCTGGTCCGGGGTCACCTACCTCAGTAACACATCCAGCGCCAGGACGCGCTCGTACATCGACACTGCCCGGTCCGCGCTGGCTAGCGCGAGACCTGGCACCGTGATCCTGTCGGCGCCCATTCCGTGGTACGTGATGTATGCCGGGTTCCGGGGATCGGTAACACAGACGTCGCACGTCCTCGGCCCGCTCGCGCCGGAACGTGCCGGGATCCAGTTCGTGACGGTTCCCAAGGGGGCCGTCACGAACCTGATGATGTTCGACAGCCTGGGGAGATTGCGGCCCGCGCTCGACGTCGGCGCGTCGAGCGTCCGGCCTGCTCGCTCAAGGACATGCTGGCCGGTACGGTCGGCGGCGACGAGGATTCCGCTCAGCGCCCCCGTCTTCCGCTACGCCTGGATCATCCGGCTCTCGTACTCCGGCCCCGCGACCACGTTGCAGCTTGAGCTAGGAAGAGCCGTCAGGGACGTCGCGCTGCCGGCCGGCCAGCGCGAGATTTACATTCCGGTGACCGGCGAGGGCAGCGCCGTCCTGGTGCGCAGCCTGAGCGGAGAGCCCGCGGCGTGCATCTCAACGCTGAGACTAGATCCTGAATTGCGTCGGTGACATCCCAGACATTTGACGTTCGCGGTGCTGTTCGCCGTCGGCTTGCTGGCCGCCGGGATCGTTACCGCCGGGAGCGCACCCGATCACGGCCCTGAGCCGGGTTACGGGCTGGCCACCGCGGTGCCGGAATCGTGTAGATGGTGGTCAGGGGCTCGGTCTGGTCGAACCTCAATCTGTTCTGGCTCAACCTAGCCTGGGCGCAGGCGATCGGCTGCTTCCTCACCGCGGTCGCCACCTCGCGCCCGCGGTTCGTCGTACGTTTCCATAACAGCCGCATGCCGCAGAGCCTCGGCTCCTGCTCCAATAGCCTCTACCTCACGCACGCGCCTATCGTCATCGCCGTGTCCTACGGGCTGGTCCGGGGCCGTGTGGCCTCGGTGACGCTGATGTTCCTCGTGCTGGTTGCGATCCTGCTGCCGGTGACCGTGGGTTTCGCGCGGATGTTCGCCGCCGTGTTCGAGATCCCTTTCCAGCGGCACCGCGGGTGGACTCCGCTGAGGCAGGCGATGTCGGCCCGGCTGCGGCAGTTGCGGCCCGAAGAGTCGGCTCCCGTCGCCGTGCAGTGGCGGAGCGTTAGCCGGGCGAGCGGCCCACAAAGTCAAGCTGGTGAGCGATGTAGACCAGCTCGCCTGCAGCCAGTTGCCGACACCGCACGGCCAGCCAGTCGGCCAGGTCCGCTGGTTCCACCCGGTCTTGGCGATTCCGCAATGCGTCCCGGATCGTAGTAAGGATGCTGCGCAGGAAGTATGCCTCTTCGGCCGGGTAGTTCCCGTCCAGGGCCGGGTACACGACCCAGTCCGACGACCCCGCCGCCAGCGCAGGTGCCCTCGCATCCCGCAGGTGGCGAAACAGGCGGCGGCCCGTCCGGCTTTCCCCGGCCGGCCGACCGTAGCGGATGCGCTCGTCCATGTCGCGGTGGTAGGCCCGCATGACCTGGTCGTCGAGCGGATGGCCGGGCTCGAAAATGGTCTCGCCGTCGTAGTTGATCGTGAACCAGTAGACGCCGCCGGGGACAAGCAACCGCAACAATCCGGGCAGGACGGCCGGCACGTCCACTAGGTCCAGGACGGCGTTGGCGATCAGCACATCGGCCAGCGCCCCGCGAGCGGTCTCCAGGTAACTGCCGAGCTCGGCGTGCACGAGGCGCACCCGGAGATCACCCACCTGCAAGCCATCCGGCAGGAAGTCGCTGCGCACACCCCGCGCGGCCGCCCAGTCGCGCAGCCACCGGCGCGAGCAAGCCAGCAGCTGCCGATCCGCATCCAGCAGGACGTACTCGCCGGCGCCGACGACTCCCCAGTCCAGCAGACGGGCCGCCATCGTCCCCAGGCCGGCGCCGACCTCCAGCACCCGCGGCGCACCCGCGGGCATCAGGCGGCGCAACTCGGCCAGCACCTGCCGGTTGAGTGCCCGGTCATCCACGGTCATTTTCGCGGCTAGGTAACGGGCATAGCCGGAGGTCGTCGACGCTTCATCGAAGGAGGTCATTGTTTCTCGGCTACCATCGCGAACTTGCGCACCCGCCCGCTGCCGAGCCAGTCACTCCACAGCCGGTGCGAAGTGATCAGGTCGGCGGTGGCCCGTCTCCCGATCTGGGCGGCGATCTGGCGTGAATCAGCTCGATAACAGCGAAGCAGCGCCGCGGCTGTTGCCTGATGGCAGGAGCTGTACTCACGCCGCCATGTCACGATCAGTCCCGCGTCGCGCAGCACACCTGTCAATTTCGCCAGCTGAATGGGCCAGACCGTATCGGCGCCGGGCATCAGGGCTCGCTCCTGCTCGGTAAGCGGCTGGCCTTCCTCGACCGTGAAGGCGAAACGCCCACCCGCCTCCAGCACGCGCGCCACGTCGCCCACCAAGACATCCTTGTCGGGAAACGCCAACATCGTCTCCAGCAGAAGTACCACCTCAAAGCGGTCCTCGGGCAGCGGCGGGAGGTGAGCCTGCTCGAAACGGCAGGGGAGATTCGATGCCAGCTCCCGGGCGATGGCCAGTGCGGTGGCGGATTGATCGACGCCCAAGTAGCGGCAGCCCGACTCCGCCGTGATCATCCGGCCGGGGCCGGCCACTCCGCAGCACAAGTCGAGCACGGAGACACCGCGACCGACCCCGGCCCGGTGCGCCAGCGTGCGGACGTCGCCCGCCCGCATGAAGCTCTGCTGGCCCACATACTCGCCCGCGGGGAAGGCGGCCGCCCGTGCCCGCTCTAGCGCCGTCAGGAACGGTGCTCGCTGATCCCGTCTCACATCAGACCCCGCACATTGTCCGCCCGCCAGGCGGTGCCAGCCGGACAAAGCGGGGCTCCCTGCCGCGCCGCGCCCATGCCGAGCGGACGCCGATCGCCTCGGGTCGAACCGTGTCCACCGCTTCTCCGTACCATCCTGTGTCAGGTATGACGGACCGGCGGCGGATGTAGTTCAGATCGGCCGGAGGCTGGAGGCCGGCTCAGTGCGGCAGGCGCTCTCGACGGAGGGAACATCGTGCGGGTCCACGTAGTAGTCCCCGAGGGTTTCGACGATCCCGGCCAGCCCACCGGCGGCAACATCTACGACCGGCGGGTCTGCGCGGGACTGGCCGAGGCCGGCTGGGAGGTGCTGGTCGCGACCGTCGCCGCGGCGTGGCCGGCGCCCGACTCGGGCGCCCGCGCCGGCCTGGCCCGCATCGTTTCCGCCATCCCCGACGGTGAGATCGCCCTAATCGACGGACTGATCGCCTCGCCGACCGCAGCGCAGCTGCTGCCACACGCTGGCCGGATACGAATGACAGTGCTGCTGCACATGCCCCTGGCCACCGCCCTCGACACACGCCATGATGCCAGCGCGCAGCGCTCCGAACGAGTCATGCTTCGTGCAGCCACGGGCGTAGTCGTTACCAGCGAATGGACCCGCCAGCAGGTCCTGACCCGATACGAGATCCCGTCCTGCCGGGTGCACGTCGCCCGGCCGGGCGTCGATCGGGTCGCTGCCCCCGCCCGGCCCGTCCGCGGTCACCTGATCTGCGTCGGAACTCTCGGTCGCCACAAGGGGCAGGACCTCCTCGTCGAGGCACTCGCCGAACTGGGTGACCTGGACTGGCATTGCGTGCTAGCCGGACCGCTCGACCGCGACCCGGACTACGTCGACCAATTGCAAACCCGTATCACTCGCCTCGGCTACGGCCACCGCGTTCGGCTCACCGGTGTCCTCACCGGCGCGGTGCTCAGCCACGCGTATACCACCGCCGACCTGCTCGTCGCGCCGTCTCGCTCGGAGACCTACGGCATGGCTGTGGCCGAAGCGCTCGCCCACGGCCTGCCTGTCATAGCCGCCGCGGTGGGGGGGCTGCCCGAAGCGCTCGGCTCCAGCACCGATGGCACCTGCCCCGGCCAACTGATCCCTCCCGGCGATCCGGCTGCCCTCGCCGCCGCGATCGCGGACTGGCTGGGCGACGAGCGCCACCGAGACCGGCTACGGGCCGCCGCACGAAAGCGGCGGTCGAACCTGTGCGGCTGGGAACAAACCACACAAGAGATGGCGAACGCACTGACCGCCCACGCGCGGAGTAAGCCTGTGCCACTCGGAGAGAACAACCACCCTGGAAAGACCAGCGGTCGGGCTTGAACCGCCCGCCGCATCGGCCCGTGACAACAAACGTGGCCCTCGCAGGGTGTGGCTCACGTTCACTCCTACCTGCAGAGCTTGGCGGCGAGATCTGCCTGATCCTCCCGCCATCGGAGCGCACTTGCAGGCGTCTTAGTCAGGATGTAGCGTCACGGGAGATTTTATGCAACCGGAAAGTGATCAACACAAAGTGCGCTCGATGACATTCAGAACCGAGAGCCGCATAACAATCGCCAGCAGCGTCCGTGAGGTGTGGGCGTATGTCTGTGACGTCGGACGCTGGCCGGAGTGGGCGCCAACGGTTCTCGAATGCTGGGTTCGCGGAGGAGGGTCGCTTCAGCCCGGCACGCGGGTGGACCAGCGGGCGAAGGACCTGTGGTGGACTCACGGCCGGAGCCAGGAAGTGACCGCTGTCGAGGCGCCCGGCTACGTGGCGTTCGCCGGGCGAATGGGTACGTCCGCGGCGCGCTGGGCAATGGAACTCGAGCCGGTGGACGATAGGCAGACCGACGCCAAGATGTGGATTGAGGTCGACCTCACGGGCATCATGCGCGCGGTCCCCGGCCTTCTCAAGGGCAGCATTCAGCGCGTGAGCGATCAAGAGATGGCGGCGATCAAGGCTGCGGTCGAGTCCGCTACGCGGGAAGGCGCGGAGTCTTAGATGGGGTGGTCATACCGCGACGCTACCGGGATCGAGGAGCGCACCGTGAGCCAGATTGACCGCAGGCGAGATCGTCTGATCGAGACGTACCGCAAGAAGGCGAAGCACTACGACATCACCTCCCGGCTCTACCCCGCGCCCGGTTACCCCCAGCGGGCACAACGCATCCGGGCCGTACAAGCGCTCGGCCTTCGCGCGGGTGACAGCGTGATCGACATCGCGTGCGGCACAGGTCTGAACTTCCCGCTGATTGAGGAGGTAATCGGTCCCGACGGCCGGATCGTTGGCGTCGATCTGACCGACGCGATGCTCGCCCGTGCCCAGGATCGGATAGTTACGAACGGCTGGAGCAATATCAGCCTCGTGCAAGCCGACGCGGCCGAGTTCGATTTCCCGACCGAGGTCGACGCGATCCTGTCCACGTACGCCCTGTCGCAGGTGCCCGAGTGCGCAGAGGTCATCGCGCACGGCGCCGCAGCCCTCTCCGGAGGCGGACGCTGGGTCGTGCTGGATGTCAAGGTTCCCGACAACACGCCTGGGCGGCTAGCGCAGCTCGGAACCGCAGTTGTACGGCCTTTCGCCTCCATAGATGAGTGGATCACGCGCCGTCCGTGGGAGGCGATTCGCGCAGCCATGAAGGAAGAACTGGCCGATCTCTCCTGGACCGAGTTGTTCTTCGGAACCGCGTTCCTCGCTGCCGGGTCCCGCGGCCCTGGACCCTTCGGTGTACGAGCGCGGGGGAGCGGCAATCAGTGACCGTGGGCTGAGCAAGCGTCCTCACCTGACGCGGACGCGGACGCGAGGCTTGGCCGGACAAGTCGGTCCAGCGCGTCCAGGCGGTGTGCAGAAGGCTCGATCAGCAAGACCCGAGAACTGCCCCAGTCTGCTCTAGGGTGGATGCGAGAGCGAACGGAATGAACGCGGTGAGAAGCGGCTCTCCCGCAGCTTCCGGCCAGCGATACGGGCATGTCACGCGCTCGGGCCGCAGGCCCGGCCGCGACCCGCTTTCTGGTCACGGCCGGGCGTCCCGCCTGGCGAACTCGAGCTCCGCTCGGATACAACGGCTCCGAGTTCGCGACTGTCGTTCTGCTCTACGGGTTGATAGTGATAGTCACCATTGCGGTCACCCAGTTGCCGTGCGTGTCTGTCACCTGGATGGTGAAGCTGAAGGTGCTGGCCTGAGTGTTCCAGGCCGACCGCTAGCGACACGCGTTACGCCCTGCCGTACCGTTCTTGGGCGAGGCTCGTCCGTTGATGCTGAGTTCAGTGGGCTGTCCAGCCTCCGTCGACGGGCAGGACGACGCCAGTCAGAAGCTGGCTTGCGGGTCGGTGAGCAAAAGGGCAGGGCCGGCGATCTCGCGGGGCGCGGCCCACCGGCCCAGAGGGATCTCGGCGGTCAGGAATCGGCGTACCTGCGGATCATCGTCCATGCCGGCGTTAAGCGGAGTGCGGAACGGGCCCGGTGCCAGCGCATTGACAGTAATCCCGATCCCGGCCAGTTCGACAGCGAGGCTGCGGGTGAGCTGAACGACGGCGCCCTTGCTCGCGGCATATCCAGACCTGGCCGCGGCCCCGACCAGGCCCAGCGCGCTGGCAAGGGTCACGATGCGGCCATATCCCGCTGACCGCATCGGCCTCACGGCTTCCCGGCACGCCAGCCACGTTCCCACGACGTTGACCTCCAGGCACGCGCGCAGCGCCCCGACGTCGAGCTGATCGAGCGTGCCCCGCGCCTGCACCCCGGCACTGGTGACCAGAACGTCGAGGCGGCCGTGGTCGGTGAGCACCCCGTCGACCAGGGCCGCGACAGCGGATTCGTCGGTCACGTCACATCTGCGGCCGGTCACCCGCTGTCCGGTCTGCGCGGACAAGCCGGCAGCGGCCTTCTGACAGCGGTCGGCCGACCGGCTGGCCAGCACCACGTCCGAGCCCGCCACCGCCAGCGCGGCCGCGATCGACAGGCCAAGCCCAGCCGACCCGCCGGTGACAAGCGCCACCTGACCAGCGCGCGAACTCCGTACCGCAGGCATGCCGACGTCTGCCTGCTGGTCGTGATCGCCTTCACCTGCCATTTGCGCATGATCCCAAACATCGCCGCACCGGGCACCGCGCTATCCGCGAGGCACGCATCGCCGAGCCGCCGTTCGGTACGTTGTGACCTGTTCGTGTTCATCGGCGCGCAGCCAGGCACCACATTGCTCGCGGGCCAGCTCGCCTGGGACAATCACGGGTTCCTGCTCACCGGTCCCAGCATCCCGGAAGCTGAGCTCGACGACACCGGCCAGGTGCCCCTTTTCCTCGAGACCAGCAGGCCAGGAATCTTCGCTATCGGCGACGGGTCCGTCAAGCGAGCCGGCGGCCGCCATCGGGGAAGGCGCGATGGCCGTACGGCTGTGTGCGAACGGCTCCAGGCCACGGGGACCGCGGTCGCGGATCCGCACCGCTCCCTCAACCAGATCCTTCCCGGCTACAGCCACCGCCTATCGGTGGAAACATCACGCGTTATGGCGTGCTCTTCGAGCGAGTAGAAGCGCATGCGGTGGCCGTCCGGGTCTTCGAACACCAGGAGCCAGGAGTCGATGGCGGTCAGGATGCCGGAATGCTCGATCTGGAGGTCGTCCAGGTGCTTCGACCAGCTGCCAAGGCCGGCGCGATCTTTCACGGCGAGCGTGAGGAAGTCGTATCCGGCTTGTGCCTGGGCGCTTTCGGCGCTTACCCACAACTCCACCATCGGCTGGAAACCGGGGACCTGGAGGACCCTCGCGTACACATCTCCGCTGGGGTCGCGATGCGTCAGCTCCCGTCGTTCCCGGGCGCCGAACACCTGCTCGTAGAAAGTAACGGACTGATCTAGATCAGCCACCGGAAATTTCAGGTGATGGATGTACTGGACTGGCGGCGGAGGCGCGCTTCCTCCCTTTTGTCCGGCTGGTGCGGCAGTAGGCGTAGTTTGCCGATCAGTCACTGCTACTCCCTTACTTGTCAGAGCCGCGTCGCTCCGATCGTCACCGGCCTGGACCGCCGAAGTAACTGAGCGGATCGCGGACTGACATCGTGCTTCTCGGGCATCGGGGCGGACCGTGGTGGTGCTGGCCGGACCCGGGTTACAGGCCCGCGGCGGGATATTTGTCTGGGGGCCAGGGGTCCGCATGGACCATCACGCCGATGATCATGGACGGCTTGTCGGACTTGTTCGCCCATGCGTGGTTGACGCCCTGCACTACCGCGGTGTCTCCGGCCTGGAGCCTGGTCTCGTCGGTGTCGGTGACCAGGTAGATCTCGCCGTAGGCGACGGTGAACATGTCCAGGGTGTCGGTCCGGTGCATGCTGGGATGGCGGGCCAGATCCGCCTCCGTCGGCGGGTACTTCTGCTTGACCTTCTTGTTCAGTTGCTGCAGCTTCTCGATGTGCTCGCCGGTGTCCTTGATGTCCGGGGGTATCTCCAGCGCGCGGTAGGTGAGCCCGTTGCCTTGCGGCTCGCGGGCCGTGACGTCCGCGCTGCGGTCGCCGGCGATGGTGTTGTCCACCGGCAGCTCGGTCGTGGCCCACAGCGTGGAGCGCCAGTAAATCTGCGGCTCTTCCTGGTGATTCGGCGAATCGCGGTAGATGACGGCGGATTTCTCTTCCTGGTTCGCGCCGATGACGACGCGGTGGACGGTGGGCACGACGGTGCTCCTTCCGGTTGCTACGGCTGACGGGTCGGCCAGCCCCTGGCTGGCACCGGCGGAGCGGGCGAACTGTGAGTCTGCAGCCCTGTTGGTGGGGCCTTAACGGCATGTCGCACAACACGCGGACCCCAGCGAGCCCAGGCCCAGGCAGAAGGCCAAGCCGCCTCCACTGCCGGTAGTCTCAGGCCCCTTTGGACCTTCTTGCCAGCCATCATTCCCGTGCCCTGCCCGACCAGACGTCTCCCATCGGCGGACCTTCCGGCCAGCCCAGCCAGGCCCCGGGCGAACGCCTTCGCGATCTGCCGCGGCAGATCCGGCGAGATCATGACCGGCTCCGCGGCAATGCGACCGTGCTTGGGCTGGGACCGGGGCGGCCTGCCACGACGGCCGGGTGTTCGCAGTGGCGATCGGCCGGATCCATTACCGCGACGTCGTCGTCTCCGGTTCTGACGACGGCACGGTTTGGATCTGGGACGCGGTCACCAGCGACTCGGTCGGCCCCCGGCTGACCGTCCATAAAGGAGTCGGCGTGCGCGGTGGCGATCGGGCGGGTCAATGATCGCGACATCATCGTCTCGAGCTCGACTGACGGCACGATTCGGGTCTGGGACGCAGTCACCGGCGACACCGCCAGCGAACTGCTGGCCGCCACGACGGCCCGGTGCGCGCTGTGGCGATCAGTCGGGCACAAGACCGTTACGTCATCGTCTCCGGTGCCGTTGACCGTACGATATTCGTCCAAGCGCATCGCGCGCCACGTGTCGATCAGTGACGGGCTGCGGCAACCCCGGTGGCCGAGAGGAACATTTCTCCGGTGCCGAGCATGGGTTCGCTACAGGACTGGTTGATCGTGGACGCAGCTGCCTAGATGACCTATCTAACAGTCAGACAGCCCGATTCGGCGATCACGCGCGCCGCCTCTGTATTAGCCCGTCACGGTGTGCAATCCTGTCCCAGGGCCCGGCAGGCGCGCATCGCAGCTGATATGCGCTGTCGGCCCGATGTGACGACGCCATCCGTGGTGGGCGAAGATCTGGGTGATCTGCGCACGCAACCCTGGACCTTGCGGCCGCAGCCACAGGCCTGGGCCGTGCATGCTACGGCTCGGTGATCGATGGCTGGGGCGCTGCACGGGCCCGGTGGATCCACTGTCCCTGCCCTGGCTGGGCAAGGGAGCTGCCGTCGGCTAGCACGACCTGGCCGCGGCGGATCACGAACCGGGGCCAGCCCTGGACCGTCCAGCCGTCATAGACCGAATAGCCGGCGCGGGACTGCATGCGGCTTCCGTCGATGGTCATGCGCTTGTGCGGGTCCCACAGCGCGAGGTCGGCGTCGGAGCCGGCGGCGATGGCGGCCTTGCGCGGATAGAGGCCGAACAGCTGGGCGGCGTTGAGTGAGGTCAGCTCGACGAACCTGTCGAGTGAGATCCGGCCGGCCACGACGCCCTCGGAGAACAGCATCGGCATGAGCGTTTCGAGATCGGCGACACCTTGCCGGGCCGTCATCACGTCCAGGACGGGGTCGAGCTTTTCTGCGAGCGTCCACGGCGCGTGGTCGCTGCAGACGGTATCGATCTCGCCCGCGGCCAGCCCGCGCCACAGCGCGTCGCGGTCGGACTGGTCGCGTAGCGGCGGCGCACCCACGTACTTGGCGGCGTCTGGCTCTTCGAACCGCTCCCGGGTCAGGTGCAGGTACAGCGGCCTGGTCTCCACGTAGACCGGCAGTCCCGCGGCACGAGCCTGCCGGCACCGGTCCAAGGCAGCGGCCGAGGACAGATGCACGACGTAGACGGGCGCGCCGGTCAGGCGGCACAAGCCAATGGCCTGGTCGACGCCCTCGACCTCGGCGCTGACCGGCCGCGCGTCGGGGGAATGGCATACTGCGCCGCGCCCGGACCCGATCAGCTCCCGGCCCGCCTGCTCCAGCATCGCGGCGTCCTCGCAGTGCACCAGCGTCAGTGCTCCGGCCCGCCCGGCTGCCGCCACTGCGTCCGCCAGGCCGGGCGTCCCGGCCGCGTATTCCGGGACGGACAAGAACACCTTGAGGCTGGGATGCCCGTCCTCGGCCAGGCTGGCGATCTCGGCCGCGGTGCCGTCGCCCAGGCCTTCAAGCACCGGATGCAAGAACCAGTCCACAGCCGCCTCGGCGCTGGCACCCGCCATCTCCCGCGCGACCGCCGCGGTCATCGAGTCACCAAACAGCGCGAACGTCATGTTCCCGATGGTCGTGATGCCGCCGGCGAAGGCGGCAAGCGACCCGGTCCAGAAGTCATCCACCCAGACCGGCTCGTGCTGGCGAACCGCCTCGCCGAGCGCGGCATGCACCAGGTGAACGTGAGCATCGATTCCGCCTGGGATGACCAGCAGACCGTGCGCGTCGAGTTCCTCCTGCCCGGTCATCGCACCGCCGATCTGGGCGATGCGGCCATCCCGGACCCCGACATCGGCGATCTCGTGGTGGCCCGGGGCGATGATGGTCCCGCCCCGGACGACTAGCTCAAAGTCCGGAATAGCCACATGAGCATCCTCCCACGACCCGGATACACAGCCCCCGCAAGAACCGGGACCGGGCACGCGTCTCCCTCAGCCGGCCGTGCTCCCCGTCGCTAGCTGCCACAGCCACAGCCACAGCGCTCTGGGCCAGTCCCGTCGCCAAGACGGGGGCACCCGCGCCGGCCGACCACGGCCTGTTGGCTTCGCCGAAATCGCGCCGCCGACTTCCGCTTTCTGGTCCGTGACCGTGCCGGGCAGTTCACCGCGTTCGTTTGACGCAGTCTTCGCCGATGCCGGTGTCGAGGTGGTGAAGATTCCGCCCCGCAGCCCGCGCGCGAACGCTTATGCGGAACGGTTCGTGCTCACCGCCCGGACCGAGGTGATCGACCGGATGCTCATCTTCGGTGAGCGGCATCTGCAGACGCTCCTGGCCCAGTACGAGGCCCACTACAACGGGCGGCGGCCTCATCAACGAGTGCCAGCGGGTCGCATAGAAGGCCAGGTCAGGACCAGCGGCCGAGTTGTGAACCCCACAGCGTGTCGGGTGCCGGTAACGCGCGGCCGCAAGAGGCGGGCTGACAGCCGCTACGCAGGGCAGGCTGCCCGGCTGGCCAGCCAGCTGCGCGAAATTCGGGAAGCCGCGGGGATGACCCGGGAACGCCTGGCCAGCGAGGCGGGAGTGGCGCTGTCGACTGTCCGCAAGATCGAGACCGGTGCGGTGGTCGAGCCGGGCTACTTCACCGTCCTGGCCCTGATGGCAGCCCTGAGCATCTCGCAGGGCCGATGACCGGCAGCCCGGAATAGCGCTGACCGGGCGGCCATGGTGATCAGCGAATTGGAAGAGCTCTCTGGCACTTAGCCGGTGAGAAGCAAGCCAGCAAGCTCTTCGGGTAGGTCGGTCGGTCTGGCACTCGCCAGTGCGCCTCATTTGCTTGTATGTGTCCGTGGCGGGGTTGCGGGCGCCGCCAGCGCACTCGATGGCCTCGTCGTCTGGTAGTCACCGCAGTGCGCTGGCGCGCTGGCAGGTGCGGATCAGGGGCTGAATCCCGGGATGCCGGTGTGCGCGACGGTGGTACGGACCCTTAGGAACGTCAGGCTCTTCACCCGGCATGCCTCGAACGAGAAAGGGACCACCGTGGCGGTGCGGTTATTAGGCGGGTAGACCTTCGGCCCGAACGCGGCGGTCGGGCGGCAGGCCGACGTCGGGTATCTGGTTACATCGAAGATGAGCAGGAATGCGTGGGCCGTCGCACCGGGGCCCAGGACCACCAGCCGCGTGTGATCGGAGTGATCGCGGACCGCCGGGCTGCCCAGCTGATGCCCGTTGAGGTCGACCGCGGACACGCCGGGAAAGCCGAACAGCGTGCAGGTGCGTTGCGAGACGTTAGTCAACTCCACCTGGTTGGCTGTCCACCCGGACGCCCTGTCGGCGGAGATGCCCAGCCAGACCAGTAGCTGGGAGGTTGAGCACGTGGGCGTGGCGGGGGTGTCGCCGGCCAGGATCTGCTGGTGCAGCTCCCGCAGCCCTGGACCCGGCTCGACACCCAGGTCAGCGACCAGCTGCGTGCGCACCTGCCGGTAGGCAGCCAACGCAGCGGCCTGCTGCCCAGTCGGGTACAGCGCTGTCATCAGCTGGCCCCACAGCCGCTCCCGCAGCGGATGGGCGGCGACCAACAACCGCAGCCTGGCGATCAGCGCCGCGTCCTGACCCAGGGCCAGCCCGGCATAGGCTCCAGCCACAAAGAGCTATGCCATCGACGTCGGCCAAGCGGCTTGAGGCGGGGCCATAGCCGGCGATCTGCACGCCACCCGCGCCTCGAGGCGCCATCGTCGAGCGCTCAGGATCGGCCGAGCTCGACGGGCACCTGCCCAAAGCACGCATAGGCCTACGTGCGCGCTGTCGTCCTTGACTTCCGGCGCGACCAGCACGGCCGCAACCCCGCCTCTTTAGAGCCGTCGGCGTGTGCCGACAGGCCCGCGTACGCGCTCATCGACGTGTGTGACGGGATCGAGGACAGGACCGAGATTCCGGGACGTTGCCACCGGCCCGTGCAGGGCTGGTCACGCCGTACCCGGAGCTGACCGCCCCGTGACCGCTCCGGTGATCGTCCATGTGGTCGTGCAGCCCGACAGACTGTCGGCATGGATCGGCGTCGCTGGCGTGGTCGTCGCCCGTGGTGCTGTCCACTGGCGTGCAGCTCGTGCGGGACGCGATATCGGACCGTAAGGACCGCGAGCGGATGCTGACCGAGTCGGCGGACACCTTGCTTGCGGCGAGCAACTCCCTGATTGCGCTCATTGGCCGTCGCCAGAGGCGAGGCGTCAGAGATGAGCCTGCCCTCGGCTGGGTCGAGGCGACTATCAGGGAGGCCGGGCGCACCCAGGCAGCAGCGCATGTCATCCAGCGGCACCGATCCGGGACGCCGGGCGTTAGCAGGGTTCCTGTCCGGCTTCACGGGTCTGACCCGCGAGGCGTACACAATGGATCTGCGCCAGTTCGCGGGCTGGTGCCGCAAGCACGACATCCGCCTGTTCGCCGGCTGTCCGGGAGGGATCGGTCGGGCACGTGCTGGCCTCCGTGCCCGCGGCTGACCGCGGGGCCACCGCGTTCGCGCTGTGGTCGAGCTTCGCTTCCGGCCTGAACGACCTGCTATACATGACGGCGGCCCTGGCGCTGGTGGGCGGGTGTGCGCGGTGCTGCTCATCTGGAGCAAGGACTTCGTCAAGCGGGACAGCGGTGCGCCTGGGACTGTCAGTGCGCTGGATTCCGCGGCACCGGCCTCTGCTCGGAGGTGATCGGCGGGGCACCGGCCGCGAACGGCCGATATTTCTCTGCGGTGGCCGCGGCTGTGGTTTGCCGCATCCGCGCAGATCAGGTGACTCAGTGAACCCGGAACCTCGCTGGCGCGGCGGGAGATCAAGTTTCAATGTCTGAACTACGCCCAGATGGTAGTATGCAATGTATGGCGAAGGAGAAGGCGACCATTACGCTGGACCGCGCGAAGGCCGCCGAGGCTCGGGCCATCGTGGGTGCCAGTTCCACATCGGAAGTCATCGACGTGGCCTTGGACCAGCTCATCCGGCTCGGCCGTCTTCGTGCTGATATCGCCGCCTACAGCCGGGAACCGGCGACCGACGCCGAAGTCGCCCTGGCGATGCTCGCCGACACTAGCGGCCTTGCCGATGACACCGACTGGGAGGCCCTCTACGCAGGCGAGTCCCCGTGACCGCGGCCCCGCGCCGCGGCGAGGTCTGGCTCGCCGACCTCGATAAGGCGCGCCCGGTCATCGTGCTCACCCGCGACCCGATGGGCCAGCTCCTCAACGCGGTCATCGTTGCCCCGGTGACCTCCACGGTCCGGGGGATCTCTACCGAGGTGCCCGTAGGCAGCGAGGACGGCGTCCGTCATCCCTCTGTCGCCAACCTCGACAACGTCCAGTTGGTGGCCCGCGAGCGCTTCCGCCGACGGGTTGGGCGGGCGCGGCCCGCAACCATCGCGGCTCTGTGTTCCGCCCTATCGGTAGCGGTGGACTGCGGAGGTGCCAGCTTCCCGTAGCGCAACGCTATCCGCTGATCTGCGTGGAATCCGTGGTCTGGGGCGGGCACGGTTCGGTCATGCAATTCTCGGACGTGTTCGGGCCGGGCGAACATGGTGGGTTCGGCGGCGGTTCAGTCGGCGTGAATAATCCGTTCGACGATGGTTCTGCCGTTTGGGAGCATGACCTGCATGGCGCAGCTGATGATCACCACGCTGGCCGAGCGGCCGGAGCTCATCGAACGCGTCTACGACATTGAAGACACCTGGCCGGCGTTCATGGGCGCCGACGCGGTGGCCAACGCGCTGTTCCACCGCGTAGCCGGGGACTTCCCGCAGTTCTGCGTGATGGCCACCGACGAGGACGGCACCCCGGTCGCACGCGGCCGCAGCATCCCATTCCGCTTCGGCGGCCCCCGCCGCGAGGAACTGCCGGACGGCGGCTGGGACCGCCTGATGACCTGGGCCTACGACGACTTCCGATCAGGCGCGCAGGTCAACATGGCCAGCGCGCTGGAGATCTTGATCGCGCCGGAGTACCTCGGTACCGGCCTCTCGTACCGCATCCTCGCGGCGCTGCGAGAGGCGGCGGCCGCGCAGGGCATCACGGTGATGGTCGCGCCGGTGCGCCCCAACCAGAAGCACCTCGTCCCGCACCTGCCGATGACCCAGTACATCAAGCTGACCCGCCCCGACGGGCTGCCGCAGGACGCCTGGCTGCGCGTCCACGTGCGCGCCGGCGCCGTCATCGAGAAGGTCGCCCCAGCCTCGATGGTGATGGCAGGCTCGCTGGCTCAATGGCGGGCCTGGACCGGCCTGCCGTTCGACACCGACGAAGACGTCATTGTCCCCGGCGCGCTGGTGCCGATCAAGTGCAGTGCAACGCACGACTACGCCGTCTATGCGGAGCCGAACGTGTGGGTCCGGCACCATCTGCGATGAGCCACCACCCCGCAGCGGACCTCACCTCGGCCGCGGCAATAACAGCCGGCTGTCCCGTGACCGGGACAATCGACGCTCCGAAGGCCAGCACCCGACGATCTTCAGAAGGACATACGCCAGGCCAGCTGTCGCTGACTACAACTCCGGCTGTTTGTCCCCGGCAGCCTCAGCGAGAGCCGCCACCCAGCCGCATTCGGCGATCCGGCGTCGGCTGGCTCGCCACGGAGCACACGCAGGTTGCGGAACCAAAAACGGCAAGTTTGGCGCCCAGTTCAAGCGACGAGCACGGAGCGTGGTCAACAGGCGGTGGCAGCTGCGCAATGATCCGCCGATTTGCTCAGCGACGAGCGAAGCGCGGAAACGACCGTGCCGCGGTGGCTGTAGTCGCATGAGGTTTGCGAGCAGGGTCTACGCGGTGCCCGCGACCAGGACGCGAACACCCAGATCCGCTGGGCCATCTTGCACGGCGGCTTGGCGTGCAGGCATGGGTGGTCGGTTATGGAACCGACCGATGAAGTGCCCGCCTGGACCGCGACGAAACGGGTGGTCGCTGGGCGGCTGCTTGGGTACCCGCCGTCCGCCGCGGCCAGGCGGAGGGACGGCCCGAGACTGGTCGGGCGATGCCAAAGCCGCCAACGCTCATCATGGCCAACGAGCACGACCTTCAACCGCTGCCCGATGTGCAGGTGAACGGTTTGCCGTTGTCCGCCTTGGTCACCGTGACCTCCCCGTTCGTAGCGTCGGCGCGTGGCGTCGTAGCGCCACAGGCCAAGCAGTCCCACGATGATCACAAGCCGGACCGTACGGACATCGAAATGACGTAGCAAGTGAGCGATTGATTCTATGCGGGCTGGGCCATTCGGTACCGTGGTCACCTAGGTGCGGGAAGTATGGCCATCGCATTCTGATGCAACCAATCCGAAGGGCGTACTCCCTATGCTCAAACACCAGAGCAGGTTGCTCGTGGCGGCGCTCGCACTGGCCGTCCCAGCGGCTTCGGCCTCGACGGTCGCCGCTGCGGCTGGTGTCCGGCCCCAGGCGGCGCCGACCAGGCCGGTGCTGGTGCTGGTGCTGCGAGCTAACCGCCCGGCTCCCGCCGCCGTGCGGGCTCGGCCCGTCGGGGCGGTGCCGGTGAGGGTTCCTAACCCCAGCGCCTATGCCGCCGAGAAGGCCGCCGCGAACGCGGCCGCCGCGCGGCTGGCTGGCCGGGCGCCAGCCTCGATCCCGGCGACGGCCGCGCTAGGGCCGAGCCTGGTGCGGAACTGGGCGGGACAGCGCGACACAACCGCGGCGCCGTCCGACTCCACCGGCGCGATCGGCACCACCCGGTATATCGAGCTGGTCAACTCCAAGGTCGCCATCTACAACCGCACGAGCAACACGCCGACCGCTTCGGGGCCGCTGCTGCAGCTAACCGGTTGCGCAACGTCGGCCTGCACCGACTCCGTTTTCGACGTGCAGGTCAAGTGGGACCCAGCACTGAACCGCTTCTTCTACACGACCCTGGATACGGGGTCCGGGTCCTCCGGCGGGAACCTCCTCACCTTCGGCTTCAGCACCACTGCCACCCCGACCCTTTCGTCGTCGAGCTGGTGCCGCTACAGCGTGGGCTTCGGGTCCACTCTGCCGGACTACCCCAAGTTCGGCGACACCAGGGATTTCATGCTCATCGGGACCAACGATTTCAACGGGTCATCCTTCGCCGGGTCCACCATCTTCTGGTTGAGCAATCCCCGGTCCGGGTCCACGTGCCCGGCAGCGAGCACATTTAAGCTCGGGATCACGGGCACGCTGAAGAACGCCAACGGAACGCTCGCGTTCACCCCGGTGCCAGCCAGCCAGACCGATAACAGTTCGACCGGGTGGGCACTCGCCAGGCCGAACAACATCCCCTCAGGCGGGGCAACCTTCCTGACCCTGTTCAAGGTCACCAAGTCCGCCACCGGCACCGCGACCATCCCGACGACCGGGATCTCGGTGCCCGTCACCGCCTATAAGGTGCCTGCCGCTGCGCCCCAGCCAGGGACCCGGTTCAAGCTCGACACACTGGACGCCCGGCTTACTCAGGCTATGTCGGCCGTCGACCCCGCACACGGGTCGGTGATGGCACTGTGGACCCAGCACACGGTCTTCGGCGGGGCCGGTGCCCAGGTCCGCTGGTATGAGATCAACCCCGCAACCCACTCGCTTATCCAGCACGGAACCATCAGCAGTTCGTCCCTGTACACCTTCAACGGAGCAATATCGGCGGACCGGCGGGTCAACGGCACCAGCAAGATGTTCGGCGGCGACATGGTGATCGACGTCAACCAGTCGTCGGCGTCTGCCCTGGCCGCGATCAAGGTGGCGTCCAAGATCGGCGCAAGGGCTATCTCCGCCCTCAAACTGGTCGCTACGTCCACCGCCGCCGACACCGGCTTCGACTGCATGACCACCACCAGCCCCAACCTATGCCGGTGGGGCGACTACGCGGGGGCCAGCCCTGACCCGGCAGCGCCTACAACCGGGAAGACAGGCCAGGTCTGGGGAACTTCGATGCTGTCCGCACCCGGCGGCGGTACCACAAGCTCGGGCTGGACAACCCGCAACTTCGCCGTCAAGCCGTAGCTGCCGGCCGCCGCAAGGTGAGTGAGCATGCTGACAGCGCATAAGCATTCACGAGACACCTTGCTCTCTTCTGCAGACGGGCAGCTGAGTGTCCAGGCGGGCCCGCCTGAGAGGTGCGTATGGGGCGGCATCCATGCGCCAGGCTGCGCTCATCAGGGTTCGCTGCGCTTCACGGGAGTCCGCCGCAGTAGCTGCGCGGCGTCGGCGAAGCCGGCGGCGACTTCCCTGGCCAGGTCCGATAGCAGCCGGTTGCGGGAGCGGGCGGCCCCGCGCAGCACCTCGAACGCGTCGTCGGGGCTGATCTGCAGCCGTTCGGCGAGCACGCCCTTGGCCTGCTCGATGACGACCCGGCTGTTGAGCGCCAGCTGCAGCTGCCCCGTGACGATCTCGCCGCGGCGGATGATCTGCTGGTGCAGGATGCCGATCGTGGCGGCGTCTGCCAGGGCTTGCGCTATGCGAAGCTCGGCCTCGCCCAGCCCGCCGGTTGCTGCGCGGAACAGGTTGAGTGAGCCGACCACCTGGCTGCGCAGCCGCAGCGGCACGGCATTCGCGGACCGGAATCCTTCGGCGATCGCCTGCGGGGCAAACTGCGGCCAGCGCTCGCGCGCGCGGTCCAGGTCCACGCTGACCACCGCTGTCCCCAGCCGGTAGCAGTCACGGCATAGGCCCTCGTCGTTTTGTATCTCGAAGAGCTCCAGTAGCCGGGCCCTCTCGTCGGAGGCCGCCACCGTCATCAGCGAGCCGCCGTGAGGAGCTGCTCGGCACCCTCGATCTCGATGCGTATGTCCTCCCCGCGCGCCGCGAAGATCTGCTCGTTCAGCACCCGGAAGCGCTCGTTGGCCGACATGGTCGCCGCATTCACGTCAAGCTTGCGCAGGGTCGGCAGGATGCCGATCATCACTAAGCGGCTGCCGATGCCGCGGGCCTTGGCGTCCCCGGCATTGAGGCTTGCGCGGATCTCCTGCTCCAGACCTGCTACTGCATCACCGTCAAGCTGTCGGGGCGGCACGTTGATCTCCAGGTTGAACTGTCCAACCTCGGTTGCCCAGGCGGGGTCCGCGATCGCGTCGAGCACCTCGGCGTTGCGCATCGATGGCGCTCCGTGTTCGTCGACCAGATTGGGCTCGATCTCCTGGCCTACCGTGCACGGATCGGCCTCGAACAGTCGCTCTCGTAGCATGCGGGCGAGCACGTCCAGCGAGCGCGTTAGCTTAGCCCGGTAGTTGCGCCTGTCCTCGCCGCTGATCTTGATGGGATCGATCTCACGACCCATATGGCCTCGCTCAGGGGAATGGGAGACCCGGTGCCACGTCAGGCACAGTAGCTACACATTCGCACGCCTCCGGACCTGACGCCAGCGGGCTGGGCGGCGGGACAAGACTTCTGCCGAACCAGGACGTGGTGGCGTGATCCCACTGATTCTGGCCTCGCGGGTTCCGGCAAGCTCCGTTGGTCCGCCAGGCGGGAGGGTGGCAACCCGCCTTCGATAGTTTCGCGGCCTTGGGCCTCGGCACGGATGGCTCAAAGGCGTATCCGTACTTCGGGCTCAGCCGCGAAGGGCATCTGCACTTGCAGCATCTGGCGCGGGTTGGTGAGCTTCGCAGAGGCCTCGGCGTTTCGATGGCCTCACTGTGCGTACAGGTGGAGGTCACTGGCAAAGCGCTGCGCCATCTCGATGGTCGTCGGCAGCTCCTGGTGGCGGACGATGACCATGCCGTCCGAGATGCTGACGGCCCGCCAGTCGCGTCTCGGCGCGCCGACCGGGAGCAGGTCGATCGCTGCCACGTGCTCGCCGTACTCGGCCACCAGGCGGTCGAGGCCCCGGTAGTGCGTGATGCGGCCCGCGCCCTCGGCGCGCTTGAAGATGCCCGCTGCGTTGTAGCGCCGCTCGATCGGCTGCGACATCCGTCCGCGGGTGACAGCTTCCGCCCAGGCCCAGAAAAGGTCGGCGTCGGTGACATAGTTCATGAGGTCGACCATGCGCGCGCCGGGCGGCCGGGCGGCGATCTCGCCGAACACCACCTCGCCGTCGGCTTTGCGGTACCACTCCATGTGGGTGAAGCCGTCGCGAAATCCGAGCACGCGGAGGACGGCGGCGCCGAGCGCCCGGCCGTCCTGAAGCTCCACTGCGTCCAGCTCCCGCAGCGCGATCTGGATGGGACTGATCCACTCATGCATCTTGGCGAGCAGCGGGCGCGGGAGATACCAGCAGATGTTCTCGAACAGCACCCGCCCATCCGCGCAGATGGTGTCGTAGGTGAATTCCTGTCCATCGACGAACTCCTCGACGCTGACGCGAGGCACATGCCGGAGCATCGGCAGGATGGCGTCGAGCTCGCCGCGTGAGTCAGCCCGGTAGGTGTCGGCCGAGCCCGCGCCAGCGATGGGCTTGACGATGAGAGGGAAACCGAGGCGTTCCGCGGCGGCCCACACGCCTGCGACGGTCTCGGTGGCCGCGTGCTTCGGCGTGCGGAGGCCGGCGGCATCGAGGAGCTGCTTCATCCGCTCCTTGTCACGAAACGGCACCGTCTGCGCCACAGTCAATCCTGGCAGGTCAAGGTCTTCGCGCAACCGCGCGGCGAGGATCATGTAGGGCTCCCACAGGCACTCCACCCGGTCGATGCGCACCTGCCGGGCCAGCTCGCGCACCGTCGCCGCGACGGCCTCCTCGTCAGCCAGTGAGCCGACAGGGATGTAATGCACAAGCGCATCCCGCGCGATGGGAGGAACGGCGTCGGACGGCTGGTCGCCGAGGCCGATGACGGACGCTCCCGCCGTGGCGAGGCCGCGAGTGAAGAACTCCATCTCGGCCGGGTAGCCGGGGGAGATCATGAGGACGTTCACCGCGGTCAGCCGAGCTCGACGCGCACGCCGTTGACGAGTTGGCGCATCGCACCGGTGACCACAGCGGTGTCGGGATGCCGCACGATGATGTAGCCGTCGCCCTCATAGCTGCCCGAGGACAGCTGGCCGGGCTTCGGCAGTCGGGATTCGACGACGAGGGAACTCATCTCGGGCGGCAACCTGTCGAGGCCGTGCAAGGCCAGCACGTGCCCCGTTCCCTGGCCGCGCAGGAATACCGTCCCGACAGACCAGCTGCGTTCCGGAGGCGCGAAGCTGCCGTGCACCATGAGCTGCGCCCAGGCGCCGTACAGGTCGAAGTCGTGGGCATAGCACAGCATCGAGGTGATCTGTGCGCCGGGCGGCCGTACCGCCACCTCGGAAACGGCGACCGTGCCGTCGGGGCGCCGGAACCACTCCAGATGGGTGAGCCCGGACTGCAGCCCGAGAGCATGCAGCGCCGTCGGCGCTATCGCCCGGATGCCGTCGTACTCAGGCCCGTGGATGTCGCGAGGCATGAGCACCATCCACTGGATCCACGGGTTGCGTAGCACCTCCAGCGGCGTGGGCAGGTAACTCGAGACCGAGTCCCAGACGATCTGCCCGTCAGTCATCACACTGTCGTACGAGCCCTCATCGCCGGCGAGGAATTCCTCGAGCAGCGCGAGCCTGTCCGGTGCCGGCGGGGCCGCGTCCAGCCACACCCTCAGGTCCTCGGCATCGTCGATGCGGAACGTGCTCTTGGCTCCGGCCCCGGCGGGCGGCTTGACCACCAGCGGGAAACCCACGTCCTCAGCGAATGCGACTGCCGCGGTGCCGGAATCGGCAAGCCGGTGCCGCGCGCAGGGCACGCCGGCCGCCCGGAGCACCGACTTCATCTGCGCCTTATCGCGGAAGTTGTATGCGGTAGCCACATCGATGCCCGCTATGCCCATGTGCTCCCGGACCTGCGCGACCGGAACCTGCAGCTGCTCGAGCACAGCCAGGAGCCGTTGTACCGGCCCGAGCCGCGCGCCAAGGCCTTCTACGGCGCCGGCGATCTGGCCGGCGTCCAGCGCGTCGTCGATCCGCCAGTGCGCCGCCAGCCTGCGACGCAGTTCCGCCGGTACATGATCCTCCGGCTCGCAGGTGACCACGGCGAGCTCGACGCCGGACAGCCGCGCTGCGGCTTCGACGAACCGCGTCGTCGCGTCGAGCAGATAAGGCGCGACAAAGGCAGCAACCACCATGCGTGGAAAGGTACCCTCTGCGCCAGGTCCCAGTCGGGCAGGCTGCGGGAGTCGCCTGCCCCCTCCGGCTAGCATGCAAGGCATGAACGTGGTCTTCGTCGAGCCGTTTTTTCCTTCCAGTCAGCGCCACTTCGCCCGGGCTCTGGCCGAGGTCGGCGCGACGGTGATAGGTGTCGGCGAGTCTCCCGCGGAAGCGCTGGACGAGCAGCTGAGAAGCTGGCTGCGTCACTACGAGCAGGTGCCGTCGGTCACCGATGTCGAGGCAATGACGCACGCAGTCCGCCGGGCGCAGGACAGGCTGTGGGTGGATCGGATCGAGGCCACGATCGAGGCGCACACTCTGGCCACGGCGCGGGTCCGCGAGGCCTGCGCCATCCCTGGCACGTCGGCCCGGACTGCCTGGCTGTGCCGGGACAAGCCGTCGATGAAGCAGGCGCTGCGCGACGCGGGGGTGCCGACGGCCGCCTCCACCGCAGCCGGGAGCGCTGCCGAGGTACGCGCGTTCGCGGAGCAGGTCGGATTCCCGATCATCCTCAAGCCGCGCAGCGGGGCCGGCGCGTCGGGCACGATACGGGCCGAGGATTCCGCCGGCCTCGAGCACGCCCTGGGAGTCTTCGGCGGTCAGGGCGTCGAGTCGATCGCCGTTGAGGAGTTCATCGAGGGCCACGAGGGCTTCTACGACACCATCACGATCAACGGGCAGGTGGCGCTGGACTTCGCTTCGCACTATTACCCGAACGTGCTCGAGGCCATGCGGACCCGGTGGATCTCCCCGGAGTTCATCTCCACCAACCGGATCGACATCGCGCCTGAGTACGCGGAGCTGCGCGAGATGGGCGGCCGAGTTATCGCCGCCCTCGGCATAGGGACGTCGGCGACGCACATGGAGTGGTTCTTCGGACCGCAGGGACTGAAGTTCTCGGAGATCGGCTGCCGCCCGCCGGGCGTGGGGGCGTGGGACCTTTACTCGGCCGGCAACGAGATGGATGTCTACCGCGAGTGGGCGCTGGCGATCGTGCGCGGTGAGACCGCCTCGGCGCCGTCGCGGCGCTACGCAAGCGGGATAGTCGCGCTTCGCCCCGATCAGGACGGCCGCATCACGGGCTACACCGGAGTGGAGGAGATGCATCAGCAGTACGGCGAGTGGGTCATCGACGCTCACCTGCCGTCGCCGGGCACAGCGACCCAGCCGGTAGAGGCAGGGTACATGGCCAACGCGTACGTGCGGATGCGTCATCCCGATTACGATGCGCTGCGCGCGATGCTCGACGCCGTGGGGCGCACGCTGCACGTCCGCGCCTCGTGAGAATCACGCTGCTGGGACCGCAGCGCAGGGCGACGCTGGGCACGGTCGCGGCATCGCTGCACCTTGAGGGGCCGGTAGCCACGATCACCGCCGGGTGGCAGGAGCGCGAGAATGACGACGGTGAGCTGAGCGCGCTGCTGGGCTCCCGCGATGTCAATCTCTGCCTGTACCGGCGATGGATCGACGTGCAGGAGCGCGACCTGGGGCTCGCCGCGGCCGAGCGGCGGCTGCAGTGGAAGCTCGAGGAACTGCAGGACCTTTACCTGCTGCGGCTGGACCATGCGCTGCAGGCCGTCTACGCAATCCAGCGCCGCGGCGCCAATAACCAGGTCCGGGCCGACGCCCTGGCCGAAGCCATCGCCGCCGTCCGAGACCTCGACGTGGCGCACCTGCACCGCATCAGCCACATCCGCGACGAGTTCTACCAGGGTATGCAGCCGCACGACCGGCCGGCGGTCGCCGAGCACCGCGCCGACGTCGCGCGACTGCTCGGAGACGCCGCCATCCTGGTTGTCGCCGGCGGGCACGTAGGCGTGCTGGCAGATGCCCTGCACTTGTTCAATGTCGCTGCATCACTGCGCTCGCCGGTCATCGCGTGGTCCGCCGGCGCGATGGCGCTCACCGACCGGATCGTGCTGTTCCACGACGGCTCCCCGCAGGGATCAGGTCAGCCCGAGGTCTACGGCAGCGGACTCAGCGTGCTCCGGGGCGTCGTACCGCTGCCGCACCCCCGCGCGAGGCTACTGCTCGACGACGCGCCGCGGATGGCAGTCTTCGCCCGCAGATTCGCACCTGCCCGCTGCGTCCTGCTGGACAACGGCACCAGGGTCGACACCGACAGCGACGGCACCTGCCCGCCGGACACCCGGGTGCTCGCGGTGGACGGCCGCGTGACCTCACTGGCGGCAGCATGACCACCGTCGGCAGCCCGTCCGTCAGCCGCAAGCTCGCCATCAACCGGCTGCGGGACCGCGGGCCACTTGACTCGGCTGCCGTCGACCGTTTCGTGGCAAGGCACGAGGTTCCCATCGTTGAGGGCGCCCGCTGCACATTCCTGTACCGGGGCGAGTCCGATGAGGTCCGTCTCATCCACCAGACATTCGGACTACCCGCGCGCATCCCGCTGCGCCGACTGCGCGGCACCGACCTCTGGTACGTCGTCGTGGAACTTCCCGAGGGCTCCCGATTCGAGTACCAGCTGGAAGTAGCGCGCGGTGACAAGCGCGAGCACATCAACGACCCGCTGAACCCCCGTCTCGCGCACAGTCCGCTGGGCAGCTCCTCGGTGTGTTACGCCCGCGGGTACGAGGTACCTGAGTGGACCCGGCCGGATCCGCAGGCGCGTCCCGGATCGCTCGTCGAGCTCGTCGTGCCGAGCCGCGCGCTGCGCCGTGACTGCCACGTCACGCTCTACCTGCCGGCCCGATTCCGGCGCACCGCCCGCTATCCGCTGCTGATCGTGCACGACGGCAGCGACTACATCGAGTACGCGTCAGTCAGGACGGTGCTCGACAACCTCGTCCACCGTCTCGACGTAGCGGAGACCATCGTGGCATTCGTGTCCCCGGCGGACCGGCTGGTCGAGTACGCCAACTCTGCTGCCCACGCCCGCTACCTGACAGCTGAGCTGCTGCCACGGCTGGAGGCGGATTTCCCGCTCGCCCGCACGCCGTCCGCCCGGTGCCTGATGGGCGCGAGCTTCGGTGCCGTCGCCGCGCTGTCGACCGCCTACCGCTACCCGGGCGTCTACGGCTCGCTGCTGCTGCAGTCCGGCTCGTTCGTCTTCACAGACATCGGCAATGACCACGGCGGCGGACCGGCGTTCGAGCCGGTGGTGCGGTTCGTCAACCGGTATCGTGCCGCTCCGCGCCGGGTCGCTGACCGGGTATTCGTCAGCTGCGGGGTCTATGAGCCCCTCATCATCAGCAACCGGTCCATGGTTCCGGTGTTCGAGGCCGCCGGCATGGCCGTCCGCTACATCGAGGCCCGCGACGGGCACAGCTGGGAGAACTGGCGCGACCGGCTGCGAGAGGGACTGTCATGGATATTCCCCGGTCCGCAGAAGTTCTTTTACGAGTGACGACGTGAAGACAGCCCTGCGGTGGTTCTCCGACCGGCTCCAGGATGAGATCACGCTCGTGCGGTGGGGCACCTCCGGCAGGCCGGTACTGGTCTTCCCGTCCGCCGGGGGCGACGCCGAGGAGATCGAGCGCTTCGGCCTGGTCGAGTCGTGCGGGCAGCTGCTCACCGACGGCCGGATCAAGCTGTACTCGGTCGACAGCGTCGCCGGGCAGGCGATGATCACCAAGGCGGGCTCGCCGCAGCACCGCGCGCGGCTGCTCAGCCAGTTCCATGAATGCATCCGGCACGAGGTCGTGCCGGCGATCCACGGGGATCTCGGCGGGCAGGCCGCGGACGTGATCGCCTCCGGCGCCTCGATCGGGGCGTTCAACGCAGTGGCCGTTCTGTGCCGGTATCCCGACGTCTTCTCCGCGGCCATCGGCATGAGCGGGAGCTACCGGATCGAGCGCTTCTACGATCAGGTCTCGAGCCAGGACCTGTATTTCTCGGCGCCGCTGCAGTTCCTGCCGGGCCTGGAAGGCCCGCAGCTGGACCTGCTCCGCCAGCGGTACGTCGTGCTCGCGGCCGGGGAGGGCGCGTGGGAGGACATCGGTGAGTCCTGGCAGATGGCATCAGCCCTGGGTGCCAGGCAGATCCCCAACCGCGTGGACAACTGGGGCCCGGAATGGGAACACGACTGGCCCACCTGGCGCCGGATGCTGCCGCAATATCTAGGCGAGCTCACCTGACACGGCGCGGTCGCCGACGGAAGGCGGCAGACCCGCACCGGACCTGCGAGCCGACCACCTGCCGGCCGTGATGGGCGCCGGTGGCGCGCGTCCTCTCCCGCCTTCTGCCGAGGTCCTACATCACCTGCTGCCGCCGCAGCTGGGATATACGCATCTCGACACCGCAGGTCCGACCGGAATAACGTCCGATATACCTACCCTGCCGCGTGACAAGAACCGGGGGATTCTGTGGACGGCGAAGTCCGACATCTGGTGGGCCTGCTGCTAGGTACCGAGGATGACTGGCCCCGAGCTTTCGAGTACCTCCTGACCGGCCTCGGACCGGTCCGCGACGACGCAGGCAGGCGCCACGTTTTCGCCACCGAACGCCTGACCATCGAACCGTTCTCACTCAGATCGAGGCCACGCACCGACCTGGTCATTGACCGGCTTGCGTACTGGTACTACCACCCGCGCGAATGGCTCAAGAAGATATCCCTGATGGACAACGTCTACCTGCTCAACTCCCCGTTCACGTTCCAGGCCATGGAGAAGCATGCGGCCTACTGCGCCATGATCCGGCTGGGCATGAAAGTGCCAGAGACAGTGCTGGTCCCTTATAAGAACCCGCCCGATCATGTCAAATATGCCTACACCGCGGAGCGTTACAACAAGCCCTTCGACCTCGACGCTGTCGCCGCGCAGATCGGGTACCCGATGTACATGAAGCCCTACGATGGAGGCGGCTGGCGCGGAGTGTCATGTGTCAGGAACGCCGAGGAACTGCACCGTGCGTACAACGAGTCCGGTGAGATGCTCATGCACCTCCAAGCCTCGGTTGAGGGCTACGACGTATTCGCCCGGGCGCTGTCCATCGGGGCCGAGACCATGGTGATGCGATTCGATCCCGGTGTGCCAATGCATGAGAGATACCGGGTCGAGCACGAATTTCTCGGGCCTGACACCGGCGCTGAGGTTGTCACCATATCAAAAGTGATAAATGCGTTCTTTCGCTGGGAATTCAATTCGTGCGAGATGCTCGTCAAGAGCAATGACGTCTTCCCGATCGACTACGCCAACGCCTGCCCAGACGTCTCGATCACCTCCTTGCACTACTATTTCCCGTGGGCAATGCAGGCCCTGGTGAAATGGACTGTGTTTTGCCTGGCAACCGGACGCAAGCCCGGCATCGATCTTGATACGCATGCATACTTTGCGATCAGCGACCGCGACGACCTCGACTACGACCAGAAGCTAGCAGGATACCGGCAGCTGGCGGATAGGTATTTTGCCGTCGACTCCTACCGCGAATTCTGCGATGCGCATCTTCCGGACATCGGTCAGCAAGTGCTCGACTGGGCTGGCGGGCCAGCGTTCGACCAGCTGCTCGTCGACACAGTCACCTCCACATATCCCGCTCGCGAACACGAGCGGTTCATCGCGCACTTCCGTGGCCTGGTCGCCATATGGGTGCGAGACGAGGCAGGGCAGCTGCAGGAATAACCGACCATGGTTGCCTTTCACTGGGCCGCGCGCCCCGACAAGCGAGCGCCTCGGCCACGAGCGCGGCGTCCGGACTGCGAATTGACTTGCCGCACGGTGACGACCATCCGGATGCGTACGGACACGGTCTCGGGTTCAGGACGACACCAGCCATGGGTGTGCTTGCGAATCGCGAGCAAGGGAGCACGGCGAGGGATCCCGCGAGCGCGGCCAGATGGGGCCGATCGCCCGCTGGCACCGCGCCGTGAGGGTACCTGCCGAGCGCATCCCGCGGCGGCTAGTCGTCGCGGCGGGCCGCGTGCCGCCCCTGGGCTGACTCCTCCGCCGGTTTCGCGCCCTCCGCCTGCGCGGATTGCGGCGGCGTGCTGTCGTCGGCCGGTGGCAGCGTCGGGTTTGATGGGGTGGCACGGGCTGGCCGGGTGCTGAACGATACCTGTACGAGCTGGTCGTCGCGCCGCTGGTTCTGCAGCGCCTGAGCTGACAGGACGGCACGGTCGGCGTCGGTCAGGGGCGGCTGGATGATGGAGCGCGGCCACAGCCGCCGCGCCAGTACCACGTTGATCTCAGCGGCGTACACGGTAATCTCCACGCCCAGGTAAATCCAGGCCACGAGCCCGAGGACGGTGGCGAACACGCCGTACACCGAGTCGCTGTGCAGGAGATGATGCACCAGGTAGGTGCCCACGGCCTGCAGCACCGTCCACGCGAGGCCCCCGGCGACTGCGCCGGGCACCAGCTGGCGGGTCGGGATGCCGCTGGGGGTCAGGACGCGGAAGGCGGCCAGATACATCCCGATGTTGGCCGCCACCGCGAGCGCCTCCACGCCGGCGACGATCACCGTGCTGTCGTGACCGAAGGTCCCCAAGCCGGTCAGCAGCGTCGTGACGATGACGCCCAGCCCGAGCACGCACAGGAACAGGGCCGCGCGGCCGAGCCGCTGCGCGTAGCCGGGCCTGGCCGGGCCGGGGAGGTTCCACACTTGCGCCATCGTGAATAGGCCCGCCTGGGCCAGCCCCGCCGTTCCCCAGATCAGGCCGCCGAAGCCGATCACCAGTCCGATGACGCTGGAGCGCCGCAGCGTATGGACGTTGCCGGCCAGCTGGTGGCCGATCAGCGGGACCTGCTTGGCCACCGCGTTGAGCGCCTGTTGGCGCAGTGCCGGGTCGCCGGAGGCGACTAGGCCCAGGATGGTCACCAGGACTAGGAGCAGCGGGAACACCGACACGAAGGCGGAATGGGCGAGGTTCCCGCTCAGAGCGCCCGCGTTGTCGTCCCCGTACTTCTTGATGATCCCGACCACGAACGCGGACGCCTTATGGCGCTGCTGGAGGGCATCCACCCGGCGGACCGCTCGCTCGATCGGGTTCATACGGCACGACCACCTGTCCCGGCTTCGCTATCTGCCGGGCTCCCCGCCACGACGGCGGCTAAACGAAGGCAGCGACAACGCGGCGCGACCCGGCAAATGACGCTCTCTGCAAATCCTGCTCGGGCACCCGCCAGTCCGCAACTAGCGTCAGCTTCTCGCGGGTGCGTCCCAGCGCAGCAGGTACTCGCAGCGGAAGCGGGTCATTCAACCCCCCGGCACAGGGCAGTCGCAGGCGCTGGCATTACGGGGCCGCGCCGCGTCAGCCCGGTACGCGCCGCGCCAGGCGCTCGAACAGCGACCGGCGACAACTTAAACAGACCAGAGCCGACGGTGGCCCTGCCCGGTCCCGGCCCGTCGAGCATGCGCGGCGCGCTGGTCTTAGGGCCTAAGCGGGGGCGCTGGCCGCGGCTGGCTGGGTGACCCATCAGCGATCCGGGACCTTTGCCGTGGCATGCCGCCGGCCGGGCTGGTGACCGGTTCGGCCCCGTCGACGAAGGCCTGGGCAACGTCGACGAGGCGGCGGTTACGGTCCCTGGCATAGTCGCGGAGCAGGCTGAAGGCTTGTGCCATGTCCAGGCCGAGCCGCTCTGCGAGCTTGCCCTTGGCCTGCTCGATGATGACCCGGCTGTTCAGCGCGGTCTGCAGCTGTTCGTTGAGAGTGTCGCTGTGGCGCATGCTGCGCTCGTGCAGCAGGCTGATGGTAGCCACGTCGGCCAGCGCCTGGCCGATGCGTACTGCGGCGGGGTCTAGGGCTCCCGGTTCGGCGCGGAACAGGTTGAGCGCGCCGATGACCTGGTCGCGCAGCCGCATCGGCAGGGCCTGGACGGCAGCGAACCCGGCCTCCCGGGCCGCGGCGGCGAACCGGGGCCAGCGCTCAGCATCGGAGGCCAGGTCGGCGGCGGCGATGGACTGGCCGGCCCGGAAGCAGTCCAGGCAGGGGCCTTGGTCGTTTTGCAGCTGGAACAGTTCCAGCAGCCGGGCGGCCTCGCTGGACGCGGCCACCACCCGCAATTCGCCGCGCGGGTCGGCCAGCAGCAGGCCGGCGGCGGAGACGTCTAGCAGCTGGACGCTGCGGTCGGTCAGCACGTGCAGGAAGTCGATGACATCAAAGTCGGCGACCATGGTGTCGGTCAGCTCGACGAAGGTATCAGCTAGCAGCTGTCCGTCTATCCTGGTCACCCTTTCACTACGATGCGGCAGGTCCACTGGAGGGCCTAGTGCCGGCAGCGGCCAAGCTGGCAGCTGCCGGAGGCGTCACGCCCCACCTTCCAGGGAAGGATCTGGGTCAGGGCGTAGCCGCAACCGGCGCGCGACGATGTTACGGGCGACGTCCGTCAGCCGTAGGTCATGTGCGTAAGCATAGGCCCGCAGCCGGATGAAAGCGTCCGCGATGCTGACGCCGAGCTGCTCGGTGAGCATTCCGGTGGCCTGGTCGATCTCTGCCCGGTGCAGCGCCAAGTCATCGGGCTGGCCTCCGGGGCCAATGCCGATTGCGGAGCCGTCCGATTTCTGGTCCTGCGCATCCAGTAGCAGCAGGGTCGCGGTATCGGCGAAGACCAGCGCATCACCCAGCTGGAACCCGGTGAGCGGGCCAGCCCGGTCCCGGTACAGGCCCAGCACCCCGGCCCGGATCGCTCCGATCCGCAGCGGGAACGCAAAGACCGCCGCCGCCCCGGCCAGCAGTGCCGCTGGGACGAAGCCCGGCCAGCGGCCCGCCATCTCCCCGGACCCCAGGTCCGAGGCCAGTACCGGCCCGCAGGAAGTGGACGCGTCCACCGACGGCCCTTCCCCCACCGTGAGCTGAAGCTCGGCCAGCAGCTCAGCGATCCCGTCGGTGACCTGCATCAGGTGACCCGCCTCCCCGCCGCTAGCTGCGCTCAGCCAGGCCCCGGTGACGTCAACCGCTATCACAACCGCAGCGCACGCATCGGCGGCCGACACACGCCCGCCCCGGCTAGCGGCCTGCGCGGCTACCAGGCCCCACACCCTGCCCTGCCGGCTACCGGTCATCTGCCAGCCACGCGCTCGCATTGTGGTCCCTGCCCGCCTGATCGCCGCCGTCTACCAGGAACGCGTGGCCATCTGGAATGGGATAGGCACTGGCCTCGCTTCGCCGTCGGTCATCATCCATCTGCCATGAGCCCCTTCTGCGGCCACCTCGGGTTTGCTATCCGTTGCGTCGCGGCGTAGTCGCGTTTGCTGCCGGCCTGCGCTTACAGCAGGGCGGTGATCTGCTCGCCGCGCCGCGCAGGATCAGATGCTGCGGGGAACTCCAGGTCGGCGATGATCTCTGGCGTGCGGACCGCGACCGTCATGAGCGCAGCCGCGGGCCTGGCTGCCTCCGCTGCGTCAATCGCCCCGCGTAACGTGACGACAACGCGGCCGCCGTACTTTCGGGTACTAAATTCCGAGCTGAACATAAGGGGATGCCTCCCTGCCACAGCAGCAAGGCAAGGTCTTGACCCAGCGGCTCGTTTCGCCAGTTCTGACCTGAAGACTACGCCGGAGGCCGTTACCGTCTGCCTGGGCGATGCCTGCTGACCGCGGTAGCGCCGGCATACTGCAGCGGGACTGGACAGCATGCGCACCGCAATCCTCGGTCCGCATTAGTGCATGCGGGAACCGGCGTCGGCGGCCCGGCCGTCGCCCGGCAGGGCGACCAGGAGCGTGCCCCTGGCTGGCTCCTTGTCGCGGCCCGCACCGGCCAGTACACTGTCGTCGTCGTCCCGCGATCATCCGGTCAATTCCGGACGAGCTTCGTGATCGCGTTAGCGGACCGCTCGGGACCCCGGTGGCACAATTTGGTGCGATCGGAGCTGGGCTGATGCGCGGAATATTGCTGCCGGAAGATCACGGCATGTACCAGCGGGCGGCCTGCGCCGTCTTGGCGTACAGCATCAGGGACACTGCGCCCTGGGCGGTCCGTGCACGCAGCCGGGTCATCATCGCTCTAGACGCCGAACTCGACATCGCGACCGCGCCCGGCCTGGCCCAGGTGTTAGCGCCGCTGGCCAAGACGGGCAGCCACCTGATCGTGCACCTGGCCAGGGTGCGGTTCTGCGACTGCGCCGGGCTGAGCCTGTTCCTGCGACTGGGTCGGCTCGCTACCGCCGCAGGCGGCTCCCTGCAGCTGGCGGCACCAAGCCAGTCGCTGCGCCGGCTGATCGCCGTCACCCGGCTCCAGATAACCCTCCCCATCGCCGCCAACCCAGCCCACATGATCACCGCAAGAGCCGGAGAAGCCATCAGAATCCCGGCGCTCCAGCAACCCCGTTGCCCGGACACGGCAATAACTGCTCGTCCCGGCGCCAGCCTCGCCGGTGCCGTGAGCGCAGTCTGATGGCAGAATCGCCGCTGTCCCGCAGCCCGACGGATGCGCCGCTGCCCAAGGAGCCGGCCGCCGGGCCGCCGCGTGGTCCTTGCAACCGCGCTGACTTTCCGGACGGCTGCCATGCTGCAGCCTGACCCCCGCCCAGCCTTCCTTGACTGGATGGACAGGGGAGCCTGCCAAGGCGAGGATCCCGAGCTGTTCTTCCCCATCGCGATGACGGGCCCAGCGCTGCAGCAGGTCAGCGTGGCAAAGGCGATCTGCCAGCGCTGCGCGGTGCGCGTCGCCTGCCTGTCCTATGGCCTGCAGACCAGCGAGGACGGCATCTGGGGCGGAACTACCAGGGAAGAACGCCGCGCCATGCGGAAGGCGCGCGCCTGTCCGCCCACGCCCGGCGCCGGCCGGGCCAGTCCGGCTGGAATAGCCGTGAATGCCTAGCTATGACAGGATCTCCGACTGCCTGCGCGAGAAGATGCGCAGGCCCAGGCGCAGGTCCGGGCCCGTCCGCGACCCAGACGGTCAAGGCCCGCGGACACGGGCCTGTCATCTCATATTTTGCGACAGCGCCATTAACTCTTGGAGGCAGAAATGCGCATCGGAACCCTAATTCTCGTCGCGTGGCTGGTCATTGGTGCCATCGCAGGCGCGCAGCGACACTATTACAGCGGCCATGCGAGCTGCGGCAAGGCGAGCACCATTGCGGTGACGGTTGCGGCCGGCCCGCTGAACTATGTGGGGGTTAACCCCAAGGTATCCTGCCATCCGCTCAAGCCAAGCAGCTGAGCTTTCCGTATCGCAGCCCATGTTTATGTAATGCCTAGAAAGGAACTGGATGCTCGCAATAGCCGCAGCCATCATCTTCGCCATCGCGTTCCTGCTGACCGCGACGAGCACGGCCACCAGCGCAGTGTTCTCGCCTACCAGCCTGCTGCTGGTCGGGCTCGCGTGTCTTGCCCTGCACCTGGCGGGCATTGGCACCGGGTGGAAAGTGCCCAGCCGCGGACGGCGCCGCTGATGAAGCGACGCAGCCAGCTAAGAGGCTCAGCTGGGAGTCTGCCGCCTATAACCAGCGCCACCGCGCAAAGCAAAGCGAGATAGCGCCATGATGGTTACGCAGGGGCGATGGTCATGACGGCCAGGACCGCGCATCGAACCAGGTCCGTTGGACGCCAGGCCGCGTCCAGCCACTCGCTGCAGTGGCTTGCGCGCGGCGGGCTGGCGGCGCGGGGCGTGAACTACATGCTGATCGGGCTGCTGGCGGTGCAGATCGCTCTTGGCTCCAAGGGCACGCAGGCCGACACCACCGGCGCCCTGCACGCCGTCGCCAGCCAGCCTGGCGGGATCGTCGTACTGTGGCTGCTAGCAGCGGGCTTCGCAGGGCTCGCCTTGTGGCGGCTCGCCGAGGCCGGTTACGGGCAGGCCGGGCCGGGGGGGCACACGGCAGCTAAACGGCTGCAGTCCCTAGCGCTCGCGGTCTTGTACGGAGTCGCCTGCGCCGGCATCGTCAGCTTCATCCTCGGCACCAGAAGCCACTCTTCCGGCAACGTTCAGGCTCAGGACATGACCGCGCGCGTAATGACCTACCCGGCGGGCCGGTGGGCGATCGCCCTGACCGGGATCGTCCTTGTCGTGGCAGGGGCTGGCCTGGCTGTCTATGGCCTGCGGCGCAAGTTCACCCGCCATCTGTACATGACTCGGATGAGCAACCGCACCCGGAGAGTGGTCGAGTTCCTCGGCACGGCCGGCAATGCCGCGCGCGGCATAGTGTTCATCGTTGCCGGGGTATTCCTGATCACTGCCGCTGTCAGTTTCGACCCGAATAAGGCCCAGGGCCTCGACGGCTCGCTGCGCAAGATCGCGACGGAGCCCCAGGGCCCGTGGCTGCTGGGCGCCGTCGCAGCGGGACTGATCATCTTCGGGATTTACTCCTGCTGCGAGGCACGCTGGCGCAAAGTGCAGCCCGGATAGCCCGGAAAAGACTGCGCCGGCTAGTCATGAGCGGGCCGCTGCTGCGAGGGTAGGACTGTCGCCAAGTGGGGTGCTGCGAGGAGGGAGGCTAGCGTGTTCGAGGCTGCCGATATCCGTGAATGGCGCGGCCATGACGTCGTGGACGCCCAGGGTCGCAAGATCGGGGAACTGGAGGCCGTCTACGTCGACACCGGCACGGACCTGCCGTCATTCGCGACGGTGAAGGTCGGGATTCCGACCCGGCATCGGCTCGTATTCGTCCCACTGGACCAGGCGACCGTGGGCCCGGGCTACCTCAAGGTCTGCTACGACAGGAAACAGGTGAAGGATGCCCCTTCGATCGGCACCGACGGTGAGCTGCCGGCAGGCGAGGAAGAGGCGATCTTCAGGCATTACGGTCTAGCGTACGAGCCGGGCGCTGACGGCGCGCGGCTGATGGCCCGCCGCTGAGCAGCCGGA
The DNA here is from genome assembly GCA_963804435.1 of uncultured Actinomycetota bacterium. Classification (GTDB taxonomy): domain Bacteria; phylum Actinomycetota; class Actinomycetes; order Streptosporangiales; family Streptosporangiaceae; genus JAJYUU01. The sequence continues at coordinate 950,347 of CAWDQI010000001.1, forward strand.
CGGAAGGAGGACCCATGATTGCCCTGTTCCTACTGCTGGTGATCGCGGCGATCGCGCTGGGCATCGTGGGCGTGGTCGTCAAGGGCCTGCTGTACCTGCTGTTCATCGGCATTGTCGTTTTGATTGCGGCCCTCCTGCTGGCCGCGCTGCGGATGCGGCGTCGGCCCGGCAGGCGCCAGGCCCGGTGACGGAGGAGGCCGCATGGCGCGTCGAGCTTCGGTGCGCAATACTGCCAGCTGTCCGCGGTCGATTTCCTGATGCCGTTGTTATTGGCTTGGGAATGGACGCGGGGGCCTGGGCAGAGTAATGTGAAGGCAAGACTCCGGACCCAGGTAGCTGGCTCCCGCGATACGCCGGGACAGCGTCAGGGCCCGGATTTTTTTTGTTCGTACACGGGCCGGTGCCATAGAGACGCTACAGGCCAAAGGACGGTGAAATCCCTGGGGGGGAGAGAGAGAGAGAGAGAGTACCTTTCTCCCGCCGCGATCTGCCTAGCAACACCGACAAACCGCGCACGCCGCTTACGTCACTGACTAAGGAGTCGGTTATGGGCATCATCGCATGGATCGTTCTGGGACTGGGCGCTGGCCTGATCGCCAACATGATTATCCCCGGCAAACGACAACAGGGCCTCATCCTCACCTGCCTGATCGGCGTCGCCGGGGCACTGCTCGGCGGCTGGGCCGCGACCAAGATCTTCCACATCCACAGCCTGCACGGATTCTTCAACGCCTCGACCTGGCTGACCGCCATCGTCGGCGCAGCGGTCCTGCTGCTGGCCTACCACCTGGTCAGCGGCAAGTCCAGCCGGTTCGCGCACCGCTGAGAACTGCCAGGGCTGCTCCGGCTATCGGGCCGCCTTGGTACTCCATCGGCCGCCGGCCCGGATATTCCGGCCGGCGGCCGGCACGTCTTCCGCTGATGGTGCACGAATGACTCCACGGAGTATTTCATGATCATAATTCTCGGGCTCGTCGTCCTGGTCGCTGCGGGGATCGTTGGCGTCGCCGGCGTTCTCGGCAACGCCGGCAGCGGGCATGCGCTCGCCCACCCGTTCGCGGTGCTCGGCTACCACGTGACCGGCTCGGCCGGCACCCTGTTCTTGTACGGCATCGTCACCGGGGCGCTGGGCCTGCTCGGGCTGCGCCTGCTGCTGGCCGGGGCGCGGCGTACCTCGCGGCGCCGCAGCGCAACGCGAGGCGCGCTCCGGCAGTCGCGCCGCGAGGTGGCTACGGTCAGCCAGGAACGCGACGACCTGCTCAGCCAGCGCGAGGCTGCCCGCGGTGACACCGCCGGCACGCCGGGCAACGGCTCGGGTAATGGCGCTGCGCGGTCCGGCCGGGACAGCGGCCGGGGCTGGCAGCGGCTGCTCGGGCAGCGATCCGGCTCCCCGGTCCCCGCCGTCCCGCCCGCGGAAACCCTGACCGCGACGCCGGGCGCTGGCGTTCCTGCCGACGCCCCGGCCGTGGATGTCCCGGCCGGTGCGCCTGCCGGACAATAACTCGCGAAGGGAGTTCCTGGTGAGCATGACCAGGAAGGTCGCCCGCAAGGCCGGAACGGCCAAGGGCGCCGCCACCAAGACCGCTGGCCGCCTCACCGGCAACCGGCACCTGCATGCCAGGGGTCGCCGCGCCCAGGCCAAAGGCAAACTCCGGCAGGCCGCAGCAAAGATCAGGAACGCCTTCAGGCGCTGACCACGCCAGTCCGCAGCCAGACCAGCGCCTCTCCGGCTGGTGCCCGAACCTTGGAGGTACTCCCTCGCGACCGGCAGTCCTCGAGATTCGTTTCTCGCGGTTATCCTCCCGGCCGGACGCGTTGTGGATGACTCTGCGTCGGAAGGCCGCAATCCTGGTCGCGGTGATCGCCGTGCGAAGCGTGCTGACGCTCAGCCGGCTGCCCCCCGGTCAGCGTGCCTGCGGCAAGTCGGCTATGCCCGGTCACAGCCAGTCATCCAGCCACATGAGCAGCTGCCTGCCAGGCCCTTCAGCGGCGCACTAATCCCCTTGACTCCCGGCCCGCGATGACCAGGCAAAGGCCAGATGCAAGCCGACCGGAAAGGTCGCAATGCAGCCGGGCGTCCCCTGGGCAAGGGCGCCAACGCGGCGGTCAGGGCCCGCCAGCCGTGGGGTCATCGTCGACTGCCACCGCCGTGTGGGCGGCCCTGGTGCGGGTCCACGCCGATCATCACTGCCGTCATCAATGGCTCCTCTTCGCTCAGGAATGGGGACCGTTGGGCTTGCGACAAGGGCAGTAGGCGAGATCATGGTCAGAGGAGACGAGTATGAGAGTGTTGATGATCGCGCCTCCGGGCGCCGGCAAAGGGACTCAAGGCGCGCTTATCGCGGCGCACTTCGATATCCCTCACATCGCTACCGGTGAGCTGCTGCGAGATCACGTGGCCCGGCGGACCGCTCTTGGCCTGTCGGTTCAGGAGTTTCTCGACCGCGGCGAGTTGGTGCCCGACCAGGTCGTCCTCGAGATGGTGCGGGAGGCCCTGGTCGCTGCGAAGGCGGCAGGGGGAGGGTTTGTCCTCGACGGAATCCCGCGGAACATGCAGCAGGCCCGCGCGGCCTACCTGATTGGCCGCGAGCTTCAGATGACCGCGGACGTGGCGCTCCACCTGCAGGCTGACGATGACGAGCTCATGCGACGGCTGCTGGCACGGGCCGCGCTCAAGCACCGCTCCGACGACACCGCAGACGTCATCGCCCAGCGCCTCGCCCTCTATCACGAGGTAACATTCCCCATTGTCGCGTGGTACCGCGACCGCGGAATCCTGGTGTCGGTAGACGCGATGCGCTCGGCGCCTCAGGTCGGGCGCGAGATCCTCGCCGCCCTGGAAGCTGTGCGGCCGTTCCTAGACCAGGCGGCCGCAGAGGATCGGCGCTCGGTTGACATCACCAGCCTGGGCGATGCGTTCGGCGCTACCGACCCTGCCGTTCCACCCGGCTGACCTAGGGGAACGGCCGGGTCAGGAAGAGCGCTCGGCTGGCTGCCAGCGTCTGCTAATCGTCCGTCTGCGGCACATGCCGGGTAACCCAGCGACGACGAGCCTGCCGGAGGCGGGATGCGCGACATCTGTCACCACGGTCCAGCCGCCAGTGTTTGCGTGGCGACACGCAGCACGACCGCGTTGACGTACTCAACGGACCTTCCTGTGCGGCCATCAGATACACGCCCCGACTCGCCGCATCGGAAAGCCAATGATCTCAAACGATGATGCGTCGCGGACGAGGCTCGCATGAGCGTTCGCACCGTGCGCTTGATCGTGGCCGGGTCACCCATCGGTGCGTCGAACTGGACATCGGTCAGCGCGGCGCCATCCCGGTGCGTGCTCCAGTACTCGGCGGAGGCCATCACCTGCTGCTGCCAGAATTCCGTCTGCCCCGTGACGTCATCCGGACGTCGATTCTCAGGGCTCGCGCCATGCCCGCAAAGCCGGTGCCCAACATGTGCGGGGAGGCTTGCTGACGGCCAAGGCTGGGACGATCGGGCGGCCGCGCTGAACCTCGTAGGTGTTGACGTGATCGGGCGCGTGAATCAGGCCGGCGGAGCGGCTGCGGTCGTTCCAGCCGACCGTGCTGTCCGGGACCAGCTGCCTGGACGTCTCGCCATAAGCCATGGTCGCCGGGCTGGCCCGCAGGGTCCGGGTGAAGCGGTGCGGTCGTGACTTGCTGCCGTCTCGCTTGAGATGAGCCTCGTGAGGCTGGGACCGTAGGGCTTAGATAAGGCCGCCAAATCGGCGATCTCCCTTGAAATGCATGTGATCAGCCAGACCATTCCGGAGGCGGTTTTACGGCACCGGGTAGACTAAATAATGAAACGGCCGCCGGTACAGGCAGGCCAGGTAGCCCGAGAAAGGGCGAGACCAATGAGCACCAACAAGTACGCGCCTCGGCGCGCGGAGGTCCGCTAGCCCGTCGCTGTGGCCGAGGTGATCGCCAGGCTCGACGCCCAGCGCGATTGTGACTACGCAGCCCAGCTAGCGCGGGATGCCTTCGAGGCGATCATCGCCCGGGATCCCGACGCCAAGCTGCTCGCGACGGCGGCGGGCGAGGCATTCAACGCGCTTGGTGCATAAAACCTCTCGGTGATCTGCCGACAGTTCCTGCCATCGCCCGCTCCCTTTTACATGATCAACGAACGAAGCCCACGGCGTCCGGGCGGTTGGCAGGGAGACCTCGATCCCTGGGCTGAAAGGCTCCGCGGAAATAACTGGCTCCGTGCCGACCGCAAGGGACGTGCATGTCTTCGATACGGAACGCATTCACGTCGGCAGAGACGGAAGTTGCTGAGGTCGACGGTCTCGGGAGAGTTTTGCTGGCCCGAACAGCGCGTCCTTGGCCGCGTCCGCCTCCTAGGCCTCGGCTAGGATCCGCGCGGCCAGCTCCCGCAGTTTGCCCTCGGCCGGTTGGCGTCGCTAACGGATGGGTGGTCCGCACCGTGCGGCCGCCAGCGGTCGCCCACCGTACGTGCGCGACAAACGCCGTCGACTCGGCCTGCTTCGCCGCGTGAATGAATGCCTCGTCCCTGAATGCTGGTTCTGGCTCCTTGTCCAGAACGGGCTCACCGGGGGAGTCGAAGAACCCAACGCCGCTACCGTCGACATTGCCGCGGGCCTGTGCTTCCAGCGAATCAGGGGCGTCCAGCAGCCAGAACGTTGCCCGGACCGGGGCGGCCCCGGCGGTCAGACCGAACAACCGGCACATGATGTTCCCTCCCGCCCCAGCGACCGTCCGGGAACGGAAACTGCGGCCCGCCTGGCCGCCGCAAGCTTCGCGGCCGGGCTGCCGGGATCCGGAGCACGACCGCCGCTGTACGCCATGGCTGACACGCGCGGTGGCGCCTATCGCTGCAGGCCCGGGGCCGAGCAGGAGTAAGCGTAGCTGGCGCATTGGAAGGCGCCTGGGTGGTCATTGCCGCGTTCCTGCCCCGATGGGTCCAGGATGGTGAGGTGGTGAATGATCGGGCGGTCAAGGTGGGGGTGGATCGCGGCCGCGAATCAGGGTGATGTGCCGGTGTCGGTGGCGGCGGTGTGCAACGCGGCCGCGCTGAGGCTCGGGGTCGACGGCGCGAGCGTGACCGCGATGAGCGGGCCGGAATTGCGTGAGCCGCTGTTCGCCTCGGACGAGCTCAGTGGGTAGCTGGAGGAGCTGCAGTTCACTACCGGGGAAGGGCCGGCCGCGGGTGAGTTCCGGCTGGGGTCGCCGGTGCTGATCGCGGACCTGGAGTCTGCTGTGGCGCGGTGGCCCGGGTTCGTGCCGGAGGCGGTGGCGGCCGGCGCGCGCGCGATGTTCGCGCTGCCGCTGCAGGCCGGAGCGATCCGGGTCGGCGTGCTGTCCCAGTACCGGGCGCGGCCGGGCCTGCTTGGTGGCGGGGAGCTCGCCGATGTGCTGGCGTTCGCTGATGTCGCCCTCCAGCTCTTGGTGGATGCCTCCGCGGGCATCAGCGGGTCGGCCGGGTTACCGGCCGCTGAATTGTCGCTGGCAGCCGCGTCAGAACCCGGCCCGCGGCACGCGGCGAGCACGCAGGCCGATGGGCCCTTCCCGCGCGTCTTGCGGCCAGACACGCTGGGCCAGGAGGCGCGATCATCGGGTTCACCGCGGATAGCAGGATCGCTCCGATTCGCATTGTTTCTCCGATGATCCTTAAATGAGCTGGTGACCTGGCCACGAGGATGCGTAGCGCCTGCTTTCCTGCTGCCGGATGGGCGCCGTGGTCTTCCAAGGCGGTTCCCATGCTGTTGTGTTGACCGGTGTCTAGCCCATGGGCAGGCGGGCTGTGTGACCGCGCAGCACGGAGTAGCGTCCATTCGGCGCGTATGGGGCACACAGGGACGGCGACTGATTCGCGTTCGGTCAGTCCGGGCGCCGAGAAGTGCCGCGTCTCCAGTCGGCTCGGCAAGATCGCCCCGGTGATTACTGGCGTAGTTAAATCCGCAAGCGACCGCCGGTGCTGACTTGCGGCCCGCCAGGTTCAGTGCTTGAAGGCATCCTTGACTTTATCTGCGGCCTACTTGACGTCGCGGACGGCCTTTTCGGCGCGTCACTTGGCCCTGGGCCGCCGGTTTCCGGTTACGCGGCCGGTGCTTTTCTTGGCTTTTCCCTTTGCCGTCTGGGCCTTATGCCTGATCTTCTTAAGAATGCCTTACGGCGCATGCCCTTCCGGAGATTCTGTCTGCCGCGGTTAAGCTGGCGATGGATGCGCGGCGGCGGGTCAGGGTCGTCGCAGGATGACGGCCAGCACGATGATCACGAGCACCCTATTGTTCCGATGCCGACAGCAAAACCGGTGCCTCCTCTGCCAGCACTCGCGCCGACCGGCGCCGTCACGGTCTCATCCACAACCCGCCTCACGAGTGCGGGTTAGCAGCGACGAGGGCGGAGCTCAGGCTTGCGCAGGGAGATCATCGAGACTGTTCCAGAAGGCCCGATAGTGCTGCAGCGCGACCCGCAGTTCCTCGGTTCCTGCATCATCGGCCTGCCACGCCGACTGCATGGAACGCTGCCGTTCCCTGACGGATTGGATGAGCGCCTCGACCCGGTCGTCCACGAGGCCAGCAGCCCGCTGGATCGATGCATGCGGGTCGTCGACAAACATCGCCTGGATCTCATTCCAGGGCCCGTGTGTGCGCGCGCCGTTTCCGGCAGGGTGTGATTCAGCAGCTGACTCGGGCACGGTGAAGGCAGCCGAGACCAGCGACGGGCTCCCGGCACTGCTGTCGGCCATCCCCGGCTCCTCTGCGCCGTCGTCGCCATCAGCAGTGAAGCCCGGATAGTCAGACACGCTGGCGGCAGCGGACTCATAACTTGCCGGAGTCGCGGCGTCTGCGGGGTGCGACGTTGGGTCATCGTGCCCTGTCTGGTCGGCGTCCACGTCGGTCGATAGAGCCTCGGTCCCGGCCAGGTCGGTGTCCGGCTCGGCCAGGGGAGCCTCGGTCCCGGCGAGGTCGGTGTCCGGCTCGGCCAGGGGAGCCTCGGTCCCGGCGAGGTCGGTGTCCGGCTCGGTCGGGTAGGCGCCCGGCTCCATCAGGTTGTTTTCGGGGACCGCCTGGTCATGTTGTTGTGCCAGCTGGTCATCGTCGGCGTGGTAGGTCTGTGCGGTCATTTCGTTAGCTCCCTTGCGTTCGTTCTGCTGAGCTGCTGGTCGGGCCGTCAGCGACGGGATCGATCGCAGCCAGTTCGGGCTGGGTGTCGGCAACGTGTACGTCGGCCGACTCGGTCAGTGGTACGGACTCGCTGGCAGATGATCCGTTTCCTGCCTCGGCGGGCGCTGCGACGAGGTCACGGAACAGGGCACGGTAGTCGATCATGGCCAGGCGCAGATCCTCGGTCGATGCTGTGCCGGCGGCTGCGTTCCGGCTGGTCTCCTCGGCTGCCCGGTAGTGATCAAGGGAAGTTGCGTGCTCGACCGACAGGTCGGCAAGCATCTGGTCCGGATCGTCCGCCGGATATCCGAGCTCGCTCATCACTGCTACCACGAGCAGTTGCGATGACGCGACGGCATCGTGTGGGGTATCGACGAACTGCTCCTGAATGGTGGCCCACTGCAATGCATACTTTGCCTGGGCTGAGCCGGTGAGTGGCTGGATGTCCAGGCTGTGCACACGCCGTTCGCGTCCGGTCAGCTCGGATTCGGCTTTGCGCTTGCTGTCGCGCTCATCGGCCAGCCTGTCGTACTCCGGGCCGAAGCGCTGCTGGAGCCGGCGGCGGCGGCGGACGGCCGTCATGGCGATCACCAGGACGGCAGCCACCATGACGGCCGCCACGATAACCGCGATGGTCACGGTTGGCATGAGAATCATCTGCCTTCTTTTGAGTGACCGCTGGCCGACATCATGGCCAGACGGGAGATGCCTTCCAAACGCGGAACTCGGATGCTGAGCGCGTCAGCCGAGCGCCCTGCGAGAGGGCGGCGGCGTGCGCCCCGAGCAGTGTCCTTGCGAATCTCGAGCTGTGCGCGAACCAGCTCTCCGTGGATCGCGGGTACCGCCCGGCTGACGCGGTGAGTACCTGACAGACGGCCGCTCTCACCGAGGCGGTGAGCCCCGTGCAGAGATTGAAGTCGTGTTCAGCGCGTGGCAAAGACGGGACAGTCCGGTCGCAGCCCAGCCGCTGAGCAGCGCTCTGGCGCTGCTCGTCTCCCAGATAAGGACGAGGCTCGGTCATTGTCCGCCGGGGACTAGCACGCTGGCAGGTAAATCTGCGAGCTGGCCGCGCGATGACGCCCACACCGACTCCTCAGTCAGTCAATCAGGTAGAGGCACGCGGCAGTCGGTCACGCTGAATCGAGAGCGCGATAGGAGACGAGTTCGCCCGTCCGTGCTGTAGCTTCTCGCTGGCACGGGTCCGCGTATGGGAAAAAGAGAACCGGGCCCTTGCTTATGCGATCGCTAAATTACGCGGTCACCCTTGCCTGGGTCCGGAGCTTCGGTTTTACTATACGCTTTCCCGGCTCTTGCGCAATGCCCGCTACGGCAGCGGTAGCCTTTCATGATCCTTTTTATAGGGCAGCGGGACGGTTACACATAAATCAGTATCCGCTGCCGCTCGGCATGCCGGCCCGGTGCTTCACGGCGAGCTTGTGCGGGCGCTTATGTCCGAAGCGAGACCGAGCGGGCCGCGAGACCTGCATCTGCGAGCTGCAGTTGGTATCCGACCTGAACGTCGGTCAACGGGGCTCGCGCTCGGCGGGACGGCTCGGGCTGAGGCTCTGTTTTGCTCCCGCCTGAGCCCGCCCACCCTCACCCGCAGCGACGCGAACAGCTGCACCGCCTCCAGCCACCCTGCGGCACCGCGGCCTGACCTGGCCCCGCCGGAACCGACAACGCGCCTTTTGCAGGTCGGCTGCGGAACACCGATCGGTAGTGCCCGGGCAGCGCTCCCTTGAACGCGCCCAGGTCGTGCAGCCTTGACACAGGAGCCGTCTCGACGGCCCCTTGCAGGCCAGCCATCAGCCGACCGCTCCTTCCATCTGCAGCTCGATCAGCCGGTTCAGCTCGAGCGCGTACTCCATCGGAAGCTCGCGCGCGATCGGCTCGACGAACCCGCGCACGATCGTGGCCATGGCCTCGTCCTCGGTCATGCCGCGGCTCATGAGGTAGAACAGCTGGTCGTCGGAAATCTTCGAGACGGTCGCCTCGTGCCCCATCTCCACGTCGTCCTCGCGGACGTCGACGTAGGGGTAGGTGTCGGACCGGCTGACCGCGTCGATCAGCAGCGCGTCGCATTTCACCGTGGACTTGGAATGCCCGGCGCCTTCCTGCACCTGGACCAGGCCGCGGTAGGACGTCCGGCCGCCGCCCCGGGCCACCGACTTGGACACGATGGACGAGGAGGTGTTCGGCGCGCAGTGCACCATCTTGGCCCCCGCGTCCTGGTGCTGCCCGGCGCCGGCGAACGCCACCGACAGGGTCTCGCCCCGGGCGTGCTCCCCCATCAGGTACACCGCCGGGTACTTCATCGTCACCTTGGACCCGATGTTCCCGTCCACCCATTCCATCGTCGCGCCCTCCTGCGCCACGGCCCGCTTGGTCACCAGGTTGTAGACGTTCGCCGACCAGTTCTGGATCGTGGTGTACCGGCAGCGCGCGCCCTTCTTCACGATGATCTCGACCACCGCCGAGTGCAGCGAGTCCGAGGAGTAAACCGGCGCGGTGCAGCCCTCGACGTAATGCACGTAAGCGTCCTCGTCGACGATGATCAGCGTCCGCTCGAACTGGCCCATGTTCTCGGTGTTGATCCGGAAGTAGGCCTGCAGCGGGATATCCACCCGCACGCCCTTCGGCACGTAGATGAACGAGCCGCCCGACCAGACCGCGGTGTTCAGCGCCGCGAACTTGTTATCGCCCACCGGGATGACCGTCGCGAAGTACTCCTGGAACAGCTCCGGGTGCTCCCGCAGCGCGGTGTCGGTGTCCTGGAAGATGACGCCCTTCTCCTCCAGGTCCTCCCGGATCTTGTGATACACCACCTCGGACTCGTACTGCGCCGCCACGCCCGCGATCAGCCGCTGCTTCTCCGCCTCCGGGATGCCGAGCCGGTCATAGGTGTTCTTGATGTCAGCGGGCAGGTCATCCCAGCTGGCCGCCTGCTTCTCGGTCGACCGGACGAAATACTTGATGTTTTCGAAATCGATGCCGGTCAGATCCGCGCCCCAGCTGGGCATCGGCTTGCGCCCGAACAGCTTCAGGCCCTTCAGCCGCAGGTCCAGCATCCACTCCGGCTCGTCCTTCTTGGCCGATATGTCCCGCACGACGTCCTCGTTCAGGCCGCGGCGCGCGGACTCGCCCGCGACGTCCGAGTCGGACCAGCCGAACTTGTAACGCTCCAGCCCCTCGAGTTCCGGGTGGGTGATAGTGGTCATGCGGAGATGCCTCCGGACTCAGTAGTAGTGTCGGCGGCAGCGCCGATCGTGGTACCGCGGATGTGCACGAGCGATGGCGCGGTGACATGCGTACTGCGTATCCCGTCACCACCCGCGATCGTCGCGAGGCGCTGCACGGGAGTGCCGGGCAGGCGGCCGGGCGCCTCGGTCTCCGCTTCGGACAGCTGCGGGTGTCCGGTCAAGAAGCTCCAGTCGTCCATGTCCTAAAGACTATCACCAATTCTAGAAATGAATTGCTAGTTTTTCACTACTTGCGTGCGGTGAGGAGCAAGGCACCGGCAATCCGGCGTTGCTGAGGAGCCGCTGAGGTCGCGTTCCGAGCCCCGGTGGTCAGCGGCCCGCTCGGGCGCTAGGCACAGCCGCTGTTGGGGACTGGCTCTGACCTCGGTCTCCGTCTCGCTGAGGCAGGCGCTGCCGGCCGCAGTGCCAGGATCTCGTTGATGCCCTGGGCGATGCAGGTCCGAAACAACGCCGGATCGGTGATGGCAGCGGCATCGGTGTTGATCCCTATGCAGCAGGTCCCGGCGTGCGAGATCAGAGTGATCATGGCAGCGCAGCCGGGCAGCGGGCCGAACGGGTACATACGCGTGATCCTCGCCCCGGCCAGGTAGACCGGGTAGGGGATACCGGGCACGTTGCTGACCTGTGCGTCATTGCTGGCGGTCATGCCAGCCAGAACTCGTGCCACCAACCGGCCCGGCAGATGGCTAAGTGCCGGGGAGAGCAGCGCTGCCGCGTTTACCGCAGGCTCTGCCCTGGCGGCGATCACGAATTCCCGCACTTGCCGCATGCGCTCCCGCGGATCGCGCTCGGCGACCGGAGCGGCGAAACGGGCAGCAGCGAACCGGTTGCCGCCGACCGCGTCCGCCGCGGTCCGCAGGCTGATCGGCATCGCGACCGGGATCGTGTCGACGGGTACGCAGAAGTGCTCGTGATAGCGGCGGAACCCGCCGAGCACCGCGGCCACGAACGCGTCGTTGACCGAGCCGCCCGCCGACTTCGCCGCCGCTTTCAGGTCGGCCAGCGGAACCTCGGCGATCTCGAACCGCCACTCCAGGCTCCTCGGGCGCAGCAGCGGCGAGGACGCGCCGGTCGCCGGGTCGGCCACGCGCCGCAGCGAGGACGCGAAGGCCATCGCATCCAACACCGAGCGCGCAGGCGATCTCAGTGCCTGGGCGGCGAGCCCGACAGCGACAACCGACTGCCGGATCGCCCATCCGGGGGCCTCGGCGGCCTGCCGTGTTGCCTGAGCCGCGAGTATCTCCACCGGAGTGCGCGTATCAGCTGGCGGCGCGGCCGGTTCTGGCCTGTCGCGCATCGGCTCACGGGTGCGGCTGTGCAGCATCGCCAGCAGCTGGACGCCGCCTATTCCGTCGGCTATGCAGTGGTGAGCCTTCAAGATGTAGGCGGCCCGGCCGCCTTCCAGGCCGTCGATGACAACGGCTTCCCACAGCGGCCGGGTCAGGTCGAACGGGCGCATGGCGACAGACTGCGCGATCTCGAGCACCTGGCTTAGGGTGCCCGGCGCCGGCAAGTGCACGTGCTTCAGGTGGTAGCCGAAGTCGAGCTCGGCCTCGGTCACCCACGCAGGCGCCCCCAGGGTCAGCGGTGGCTCGACCACCCTCTGCCGGAACCTGGGCACGATGCGGGTGGCCCAGTCGTGCGCCCTGAGTAGCCGGTCGGCGTCCGGGGCCTGGTCAAGGACCTCGACGAGCGTCAATGTCGACCGGAGCCGTGGGTCGGCTTCGGCGCGCCACATGACGGTCTCGAACGCGTCCATTTCCGCCGCCGCAGACCACTCCGCTCCGGCCGCGACGAGATCGGGCTGATGCCCGGTCATCGTGGAGCCACCGATCCTAGGTCCGGACCAGCGGGCGGGCTGACCAGCGTGTCGGCGTCCAATCGGCGGACCTCGGCGACACGTTTGGTCAGCTCATCAGTCGTGCACACACCGACCAGAACGTCGACAACTTCCTCAGCGAGCGCCACCGGTGACCTCCGCCCGCGCGCATGCCTATGTGCCTGCTAAATGCGCGGCTTAGTGTGCCTCTCATTCGTTAAGGCAACTCCTTGCTCAAGGCCGACTGCCGTGCACGACCGTCTGGCTAGCTCCCTGCATCGCCAGCAGGCAGGGATCGCCAATCGGAATCCCGCATCCTCTCGATGGACTGCTGCAGCGGAGCACGCACTCCGCCACGCTCATGTGACTCACGACCCGCTCGGCCATCTCAGCGTCACCGGGAGCGAGCACACCCTGCCGGTACGGCCAGGCTACTTGGCGGTCATAGGACACTTCGTCCTTGTCACCAGCGGCGGATTGCAGGACAACAGCACGAGCACGCGCCAGTGCAGAGAATCTGGGCATCAAATACTCCGGGTGTCTCGGCGGCACTTTGTTGTTGGCGAGCGCCATGACCACCGAGGTCCGGAGCGATTACCTCACGCTAACACGGTAGGTATTTACGACGACGACTGCGATCCCGTTAAACCACGGCCGACCGTGGAGCCGGGCCGAGCGCCTCCCGGGTCGCCGCCGGCTCCGCTGGGCGCTGAGGAGAATGGCGCCGAGGAATACGACAATGCCGATGATCAGCAGGTACAGCAGGCCCTTCACGCCGACGATACCCAGAACGATCACCTTCCGCCGCACCCTGCGACAGCGGAGAAGGCCTGGTTCATGCTGCTGTTCCAGTTCCCCGGCATCGCCGAACGCTGGCTGACCGAGGACAACTGGGCTAACTTCCGGACCTGGGCCCGCCACCCCGACGCCGACCAGGTGATCGCCGAGCTACAGGTGACCCCGCGCTCACCGAGATCCAGATGACGGACTCCGCCCAGAACGTGGCAGGCCCGTGGCAGTACGAGCGTCTCGACGGGTCGGGTCACAGGACGCAGCTGGACGCACCAGACCAGGTCAACGCGCTGCTGCTCGACTTCCTGCCCCGCTGACGGCGATCCCCCGGCCGCCGTCCGGGCAGCCGAAGGCAGGGTGTAGCCGCACTCCGGCGGGGCACGGTCATCTTGAGGCGGGAGCGGTCCGCCCATCGCAACCGAGAAGTCCCGGTGCGCCACGAATGAAGCCAGGAACCGTAGTAGTCGTGACTTTGCCGGACCAAAGGGGTTCGGCTCAGCTCAGCGGCAAGGGAGGAACACTATGCCCGGGAAGCTCGAAGGCAAGGTCGCCCTGATCACGGGCGGTAGTTCCGGGATCGGCCTGGCCACGGCCAGGCAGTTCGCCGAGGAGGGCGCCCATGTGTACATCACCGGCCGCCGCAAGCCCGAGCTGGACGCCGCTGCGGCCTCCATCGGCTCCAGCGTCACCGCCATCCAGGGCGACGTTGCCAAGCCCGAGGAGCTTGACCGGATCTACGCGCAGATCGGCCAGGAAAAGGGACGCGTCGACATCGTCTTCGCCAACGCCGGCACCGGAGAACAGGTTCCCTTGGGCTTGATAACCGAGGAGCATTTCGACAACATCTTCGGCGTCAATGTCAAGGGCGTCGTCTTCACCGCGCAGAAGGCCCTGCCCCTGATGCCCGACGGCGGCACGATCATCTTGAACGGCTCCATAACGTCCGTCCAGGGACAACCGGCGCTGAGCGTTTACTCCGCCAGCAAGGCGGCGCTCCGCTCGTTCGCGCGCACCTGGACGACGGACCTGAAAGACCGGGGCATTAGGGTCAACGTTGTCAGCTCCGGCCCGATCGACACGCCGGGGGCGCGCGAGGCCTTCGTCCCCGAGCAGCTGCAGGCAGAGGCATCAGCCACAACCATGGGCCGTCTGGGCCGCCCGGAGGAACCCGCGAAAGCCGTCGCCTTCCTCGCCTCCGACGACGCCAGCTTCATCACAGGTGACGAGCTGTTCGTCGACGGCGGGGCCGCCCAGGTCTAACTGACGCGCCCGGACCGGCGCTGCTTCCGGTCTGACTGGCGCCTTTACAGACTACGGACTGCGCGTTGCCGGCGCGGCCGGGTGCGCCCGCCCGGCCTCAACCCATGAACAGGAGCGCCCGTGTCTGCCGGATAGTTCCCACAGGCACGGGCGCTGGCGTGCCTAGCGTCCGGACGAGCCCGCCAGTCACCCACGGAACTGCCCGGCCCGGCCGGGTTGGGTACGCGCGACCGGCCGGCTCGCACAAGAGGGACTGACGAGACCCGGCCGCCCGCCCGCGTTCGACAATCGCGCATGTAATCCGCCGTCAGGAGACGCTATGAGCAAGCAAGGCATGGTCGGAATGGGCCTGGCAGCTCAAGGGATGCTGGGTGTTGGCGTAACCCTCACCGAGGAGCAATGGCAGCTGCCGAGCGGCGCGAAGGGATGGTCGGTGAAGGACGTAGTTGGCCACGGCGGCTGCCTCATGGCTTTGCTGGTTGCGGCCGTAGGCGGCGCAGCGGGACCGGACAGGGGCATCGAGGAACTCAACGAGGTACAGGTCGCTGCGAAGCGAGGGCTGGACGGAGCCGAGACCATGGCCTTCGTCCGGAGCGAGGTGGCAACGGCCCTGGAGACCTTCGCGGCCCTGCAGGAAGTGCCGCTGGCGTCGGCCACCGCACAGCTTCAGGACCTGGGGACGTATCCCCTTCACGCGATAGCGGACATGTTCACCTTCGATATCACAACCCACTTGCGTTGCGACATCATGAAGCCGCGCGGGCCGATCGACGTCAACCGGAGGTCTCTCGACGAAAGGCAGCTCGGTCCCGCGGCGTCGTGGCTCCTCGCGGGAAACCCGAGGATGCAGCGGAAGCTCGCCGGGGAGTTTGCCGGACCACTGGGTCTGGATCTGACCGGCCCGGCCGGAACCCGGGTCGCCATAAGCTCCGATGGAGCGGCGATAACGGTGACGCCCGGAACCGACTCCACCCCGAGCCGCGCGCGATAATCACCTCGTCAACAGATGACTTCCTGGCGTGGTCGACCACACGGCTGCCCTGGCAGCAGTTGGTGTCGGTCGAGGGCGACCGTGACGAGGCGGCCCGCTTCCTCAACGCACTCAACCTGGTCTAGAGGTGAGCGCAGTCGAATCCGGCCCGACGCCGGGAATTCGGGCGAGAAAGACCACCGCGACCGTGGCGGTGACGCGGCTCGAACATCGGCAGCAGAGCTCGTTGTCCAACAAGCCGGACGACTTTGACCGAGCTGAGTGTCAACGGCCATCGGGGAAATCCGGTTTGGGTGATCTGGTCTTTCTCCGGGCTCGACGCGGCGCGGAAGTCGTCGCGCACGGACAGGACACCGCCCCCGGCGTGGCGGTGGCCGGCGCCGTCACCGCCGAGGGCGGCAAGGCCCGCTTCGCTGGTGCCTAACTCGATGTGGAACTCGCCGGGCGCGCGGGTGTGGGGCGAGCGCATCTGGCCGTCGACCACTCCCGCCTACCCGATGAGCGTATCAGCGCGAAGAGCAGCCCGGCAGGTGAGCAGAATGGACGCGGAGGCGACCTATGAAATCAGTGACATCGGCGGACGGCACCGTGATCGCCTACGAGCAGCAGGGCTCCGGCCCCCCACTGATCGTCGTCGACGGCGCGTTGAGTACCCGCGGCGGTAAAGCCGGGCTGCGTGCGCTGCTCGCGCCGCGGCTGACCGTGTTCGGCTATGACCGCCGGGGGCGGGGCGACAGCGGTGACACCCGGCCGTACGCGGTGGACAGGGAGATCGAGGACATCCAGGCGCTGATCGAGGTGGCCGGCGGGACCGCAGCCCTGTACGGTCACTCCTCTGGTGCGGCGCTGGCACTCGACGCGGCGCTACAGCTCGGCGACAGCGTCAGCAAGGTGGCGATGTACGAAGCGCCCTACAACGACGACCCAGCCGCCCGGCAGGCCTGGCGGGGCTACCTCGACGAGCTGACCGGGGCGCTGGCAGCGGGCCGCCACGGTGACGCGGTGACGTTGTTCATGGCCTACGTCGGGACCCCGGCCGAGCAGATCGAAAGCATGCGTCAGCAAGACTTCTGGCCGGCCATGGCGGCGCTCGGGCCTACGCTCGCCTATGACCACGTCGCCCTGCTGGGCGAGGAGGCTGCCGTTCCGGCGGACCGGGCGGCCCGGCTGTCCGTGCCAGCGCTCGTGATGTACGGGACCGCGAGCTTCCCGTTCATGGCCGAGACCGCCCGCACGCTCCACCGGGCGATCCCGCATGCCGAACTGCGGGCGCTGGAAGGTCAGGACCACAATGTCAGCCCGGCTGAACTCGCCCCGGTTCTGGTCGAGTTCGTGACCTAGCCCAAACCTCAACCGCCATCACCCGCCCGCCGGAACCAGCGCCGCCGAGACCGAATCGCGCGGCCAGCGTGGCGCTGGCTCTGCTTCGTCTTGGCAGGCCTGAGGGATAGCGGTATCCGCAGACTAGGTTCGGCGGACACTGTGTCGTGTTTGAATGGGCTTGGGCTGAGGAGGTGCAGCTATGGCCGTCATCGTTGTCACCAGGCTCCGGCTGCGGGATCCCGTGTTCTTCGATGACTTCTTCGCCGGCGCCGTCGTGGTGACCGAGCAGGCTCAGAGATCAGAGGGCAACCTCGGCGCCGACGTGCTGGCGGAGGCGAACAACACCTACTGGACGCGGACGGCGTGGCGCGACCGCACTGTGATGAACGCGTTCGTCGGGGGCGAGCCGCACCTGCGCATTATGGGCCGCATCGATGAGTGGTGTGACGAGGCGACGTTCGCTGACTGGGAGCAGGCCGACGGCGAGCTGCCGGACTGGCAGGAGGGCCATGCCCGCATCACCTCCGATGGCCAGGCGGCGATTCTCACGAACGCAACCGATGCCCACCGGACCCGGGACTTCCCATCTCCGGACCTGCCTTCCTAGTACGACGCGGTGTACGGGCAGGACCGCGTGCGGGCAGATGTGGAATGACTCGCGCGGCGCGCCAGGTACCGGCGGCACTCGGCGCCTACCGCGCGAACGGACGGTCGCCGCGATAACTCCGGTGCGGCAAGGGTGTGCGCCCAGTCAGCCGGGGACGCGGCGGGGGTCAGCCGGCTGTTGGGGTGGTGAGGAAGTAGTCGTTGATGTATTTCTCGCCTTCGTCGCAGAAGAACGTGACGATGTGCCGGAGGTCGGGGTGGCGGGCTCGCAGCTGGCGGGCGGCGATGAGGTGCGCGCCGGAGCTGGGGCCGACGAACAGCCCGTACTGGCGGGCCAGGCGGCGCATCTCGCTGATCGCGGCGTCGCTGTCGACCGCGACGATCTCGTCGATGAGGTGGCGGTGGCGGGTGAAGATGGCGGGGACGAAGCCGTCGGAGATGCCCTCGATCAGGTGCCGGCCGGCCTCGCCGCACATCAGCAGGCAGGATTCGTCGGGCTCGACGGCGACGACCTTGCAGGCCCGGTTCCGGTCGCGGAAGCACTGGCCGACGCCGATGATGGTGCCGCCGGTGCCGACCCCGCCGACGACGGCGTCCGGCGCGGCGCCGCCGGGCAGCTGGGCGAGGGTCTCGGGGCCGAGCCAGGTGCGGTTCTCCTCGACGTTCCATTCGGAGTCGAATTGCTGCGGCGCGAAGTATCCGGGCTGGCGGCCGAGTTCGGCGACCTTGGCCAGCGCGTCGTTGACGTGGAAGTCGCCGAGGGTCATGACCTGCGCGCCGAAGGCCCGCGAGATCGCCTGCCGTTCGCCGCTCATCCCGTCGGGCATGACCACGAGCATCTGGTAGCCCTTGACGGCGGCGACCATGCTCATCGCGTTCCCGGTGTTGCCGCTGCTGGCTTCGACGATGGTGTCGCCGGGGCGCAGCAGCCCGTCCCGCTCGGCCCGCTCGATCATGTACTTGGCGATGCGGGCCTTGATGGAACCGGACGGGTTGAGGTATTCCAGCTTGACCCAGATCCCGTCCACCAGGATCAGCGGGGTGTTGCCGATCGCGTCCAGGATGGTGCCGCCGCCCGGCCGGGCCGGCCCGGCGGCGGGCACCCGCGCGTCCTGCCCCGGGGCGGCGGGGTCCCGCGCCTCGGGCGCTGCCGGGCGGGTCCCGCTCGTGCCGTTCATGCCTGCACCCTACGTGCGCGCCGCCGGCCCTGACCCGGCTTCGGCGCGCGCCGCAGCGCGGTTCGCTGGTCCGCACCCGGCACCAGCCCGGCCGGGAACCAGGACTGCGTGCCGCCACTGAGCACCTGACGGACCCCAGCGCGGACCCGGTGTTAGGAATGGCAGACAGTTCAGGCTTGCGTGCAGCGTCATAGTTGCAGTCATGTCACCTGCTCGGCTCTGGCGTCCTCTGCGTCAAGACCCTGTTCACCGCTGTCCATGGCGTAATACACAGGCAGGGACTGCCCCTGGCCGACCCAGAACTCAACGGGACGATTTCCGCTCGGCCACGACGAGGCCCAGCAGGTGACCCCTCCCGGCGGCGCCATCAGGAACCGCATTGAAGCTCACGCGAGCCCCGGTGGGCAACGTTCCCGTATGTTTGGCCGACCAGTTCTGGATCGTGTACCGGCAACGGGTCGCCTCCGGCTGTCAGCCGTGGCATCGCCCGCGCCGCCGGCGGTCATGCCACGGGCCCGATCCTGATCAACACAGCCGGATCGCGTATGGGCCGCCACGCGCTTCGCAGCGACTGCGGCGCCGTGGCCGCCACGGCTGGCGTACGGATCCGCGCGGCGCATCCGGAAAAGGCGGCTATATGTCCGATATGGGTGGCTTCTGAAATGCAAGTCGACTAGACTCGATCTTGGGGGCCCTTTCCATGGCCACCACCACCCAGGGAGGCACTAGATGCCAACACCGACCCCCGCCAAGGCGGACCTTGAGTCGCCCGCGGCGCGGGGCGCTGCTGCGGCCAGGTCCAGCGTGATCGAGATCAGCGGGGGCGGTCGCACTGCCGTCGGCGATCGCCGGCCAGCCGCCAAGCCTGCTGTTCCGCCCGTCAGCCCCGCGCCTGCACCGGCAGCGCCCAGGCCCGCCAAGATGGGCTGCTCTGGCTACCGGGTCAAGTACGGGACCTCGGACGAGGCGATCGTCAAGGCGATCAGGGAGCACGCCAGCGAGAGCGTGGCCGAGACCGATGGTTCGCCGTGGGTCGGCGCGAGCAGCCTCACCGACGAGCAGCTGCTGGCGGTCATCGGCTGGAGCGTCACCGCCAGGACGGCGTGCGCCAGGGTGCAGGCCCACCTGGCAACGTTGAGCGCCTGAGCGAGCCAGTATGGCAACAGGCGGCTGCTCCGACTGCCGGCGTCACGGGTGCCGGCGAAGCGTGCGGGGAACGACGCCGTGGTGATCGCGTTCGGCAACGCCGCGGAGTTCGCCGCTTGGCTGGACGCGCATCCCGGCCTGCAGGTCGGCGTGTGGCTGAAGATTGCGAAGAAAGGATCGGGCGTCCCGTCGCTGACCGCTGACGAAGCAGTCGACATCGGCCTGTGTCACGGCTGGATCTCCGGCCAGCGCATGGCCTGTGACGAGGTCTACTACCTGCAGAAGTACGTGCCGCGCCGGGTCCGGAGCCGATGGTCGCAGGTCAACGTGGCCAGGGCCGAGGAACTGATCGCGGCCGGGCGGATGCGGCCGTCGGGCCTGGCCGAGGTCGAGGCAGCGAAGGCCGACGGCAGGTGGGCGGCCGCCTACCAGTCGCAACGTAACGCCGCCGTCCCGGCCGATCTCACCGCCGCCCTGGCGGCCAGCCCGCAGGCGGCGCAGGCATTCGGTGCGCTCGGCAAGACGCGGCAGTACGCCGTGATCCTGAAACTCCTGACCGCCCGCACCGCCACTGCCCGCACTACACAGCTCCGCAAAGCGATGTCCGAGCTCGACGCACGCGGCGCGCCGTGAATCGGACTGGAATCCGGGCGCAACCTGGCCCGGTCGCGACAGACATCCCGGGGCGGCGCGAGCCGGGTCGAGTGCGGGACGTGGTAGAGGTATACCATCCGTGTGGCAGAGATGTAGCATACATGCATGGGTACTAAGGAGCGGCTCTCCGCGTCTGTCGATGCCGAACTGGTGGCTGTGGCCCAGGAGGCAGTAGCCGGGGGACGGGCGGAGAGCGTGAGCGCATGGGTGAACGATGCGCTGCGGCTGAAGGCTGATCATGATCGTCGGCTGGCTGCCTTGGATGATTTCCTGGCCATCTATGAGGCCGAACATGGCGAGATCACCGAGCAGGAGATGCGTGACGCGGCGCGCCGGGCCAGGGCCAGCGCAGTCGTGGTCCGGGGTCGCCCGGCTGGCACAGCTGGTGGCCGCGGAGCCGCTTGATGCTCATACTCGATGCCGGCGCATTCGTGGCGGTGGAGCGCGACAAGAGAGATCTCGTGGCCTTGATCAAGCGAGAACGCCTTGCTGGCCGCGCCCCTATCACGTGCGGGGGAGTGGTCGCTCAGGTCTGGCGCGGCGGTCGCGGCAGGCAGGCACCGCTCGCCCGGCTGCTAAGCGGAGTGCAGGTTCTGCCAATCGACGACGGTCTCGGGCGCCGGGCCGGGATGCTACTGGCCCGCAGCGGCCAGTCCGACGCCATCGACGCCGCGGTTGTCTGCCTGGCCGCAGACGGCGACGACATTCTCACCTCCGACCCTGACGACCTTCGCGCCCTGGCCGAGGCTGCCAGCATTCATGTGGAGCTCATACCTGCATAGGCGGCTGGCCGAGCGGCAACGACCTCCGCCAAGCCTTCGAAGCAATCAACGCCACCCGCTGACTTGCGGACTGGCGTCACCCAAGTAGCGACCGGGAAGATAGAGATAACACAAATTTGTGTTATCTCAGTTCTTCCTGTAATTTCTTACGCATGCCGACTGATGCAGAGATCACGTTCGCTGACCACGCCGGCCGTTTCTATGCCCGCCGCTACGGCATGGCACCGATGGTGGGCCGGCTGCTGGGCTATCTGGCGATCTGCGACCCGCGCGAGCAGAGCATCGCGGAGCTGGCCGAGGCGTTGCTGGCCAGCCGAAGCGCGATTACCGGTGCGATCAACACCCTGGACACTCTCGGCCTGATCCGGCGCTCGCGGGCTGCTGGCGAGCGGATGGACCGCATCTGGGTCGACCTCAGCAGTGCCCGGTCGACGGGCTTCGACGTGACCGAATACCAGGAGCAGGGCGATCTGGCGCGCGAAGGCCTGGCGCTGCTGGCAGATGAGCCGCCCAAGCGGCGGGCGGTGCTGCTGGAGTGGGCGGCGTTCGCGGACTTCCTGGTAGCGCGGCTGCCGCAGCTGGAGAAGGACTGGAAAGCCCATCGTGAGTCGCTGCGCGCCGCTGGTGAACTCCCCGACCCCCCATCACATCACTGAAAGCGAGGAAACCCGTGACGATCAACCCGGCCAGGCCGGCGATCAGCGCCCAGGCCGTCCGCAAATCCTTCGGTGAGCACTGCGTGCTCGACAGGGTCGATCTCACCGTCGCCGAAGGCACCATCTTCTCCCTGCTCGGGCCCAACGGTGCTGGGAAGACGACGATGGTGCGCATCCTGTCGACCCTGATCGCGGCCGACGGCGGCGACATGCACGTCGGCGGGCACGACGTGGCCACCGACCCGGATGCGGTGCGCGCCCTGATCGGCGTCACCGGCCAGTTCTCCGCAGTGGACAACTATCTCACCGGCGAGGAGAACCTGCGCCTGATGGCCGGCCTTCGCCACCTCGGCCGCACGGCCGGACGCCGCCGGATCGCGGAGCTACTCGAGCGGTTCGACCTGACCGCGGCCGCGCGCAAGCCGCTATCGGCCTACTCCGGCGGAATGCGGCGCAGGCTGGACCTGGCGATGACGTTGGTCGGTAACCCGTCAGTGATCTTTCTCGACGAGCCCACCACCGGGCTGGACCCGCGCAGTCGCCGCACCATGTGGCAGATCATCCGGGAACTGGTCGCCGACGGCGTGACGATCTTCCTCACCACCCAGTACCTCGACGAGGCCGACCAGCTGGCCGACTATGTCGCGGTGCTGGATCACGGGCGGATCGTCGCCGAAGGCACCCCCGCAGAACTGAAGCGCCGAATCCCCGGCGGGCACATCCAGCTCCATTTCGCCGAACCCGGCGCGCTGCGCGCGGCAGCCGGCATGATCCTGAACGCCACCCCGGACGAGGATCAGCTGATTATGCAGGTCCCCGGCGACGGCAGCATGGCCTCGCTGCGCCGTGTGCTCGACGAGCTGGACGACGCGCGCATCGACGTCGAGCACCTGTCGATCCACACTCCTGATCTCGACGACGTCTTCTTCGCCGTCACCGGCCACGCCACCACCGAACCCACTGCCCGCCACGAACAGGAAGCGCTCCAGCGATGACATCCCTCGCCTATACCTTCGCCGACTCGGCGACGATGCTCCGCCGCAACCTCAAACACCAGCTGCGCTATCCGTCGCTTACGCTCATGCTGGCTGGCATCCCGATGGTGTTCCTGCTGCTGTTCGTCTACGTCTTCGGTGGCCAGCTCGGCACCGGCCTCGGCGGACACGGCGCCGGCGGCCGCGGCGCGTACCTTACCTACGTCGTCCCCGGCATCCTGATCATCACGGTGGCATCCGCCGCCCTCGGCACCGCGATCTCCGTCGCCACCGACATGACCGGAGGCATCATCGACCGGTTCCGCACGATGGCCATTTCGCGGGGCGCCGTGCTCACCGGCCACGTGATCGGCAGCCTGCTGCAAACCCTCGCCGTTCTCGTGCTCGTTCTCGGCGTTTCCCTGGCCATCGGCTTCCGGTCCCACGCCAGCGCCCTTGAATGGCTAGCCGCCACCGGCGTACTCGCATTGTTCGCGTTCGCGCTCATCTGGCTGTCCGCCGCGCTGGGCATGGCCGCCAAGAGCGTGGAAACCGCCAGCAACACCCCCATGTTCCTCACCCTGCTGCCGTTCCTGTCCAGCGGGTTCGTGCCCACCGCCAGCATGCCGGCCGGGCTGCGCCAATTCTCCGAGTACGAGCCCTTCACCCCGGTCACCCAAACCGTCCGCGGCCTGCTCACCGGCGGCCCCATCGCAGCGCACGCCATCCCCGCCATCGCCTGGAGCGCAGGCATCGCCCTGGCCAGTTACCTCTGGGCGGTTCGTCTCTACAACCGCCGCCGGGCAGCCCAGCCGAACTGACCTCGTGGTCCGCCAGGCGATCCGTTCTGCCGGCCCGGCACGGCTCAGGTGGCCAGGCCGCGCCGGTGAGGGCGGTCTACCCGGCGCCGATGCGCTCGTCCTCGCGGATCACGTGCACGCACCCATTGAATGAGCACCAGGTGCGAGAAGGCCTGGGGGAAGTTCCCAAGGTGCCAGCCGGTGTTCGGTTCTATCTCCCGGGCGTGCAGCAGCGGCGGGCTGGCGTAGGTCGGAGGCTTCTCGCCCGGCGCCCTGGGGCGCGGCGCGCGCCTCCCCGATCTCGGTGAGCGCCGAGACAGCCGCAACGGGAGGATCGTGACGTTCCCTCCTCGCCGTGGCCCGCACACCATCACCGCAGCCGCCCCGGAGAAGCTCGGTCGGGCCCAAGGGCAGCCTACAGACGGAGGCCTACTGCGGTTGAGGCGCTTTCAGCTAGTGCGCCGAGCGGCTGTCAACGGTTCTGACTGTCATCTAGAAGGCGTTTGCCGTGCAGGCGGTAGCGGGACGCGGCCATCAGCGTGAAGGTGACGCTGGCGGCGATGAGCAGGAGTGAGACGAGCGCAACTGCGCGGTGGATGCGAGGCCAGTCGGCTTGCTGATCAGTCAGAACGTTGAGCTCGACCACAGCGAGAAGGACCAGCATTCCGGCCGAGGCTCGCCATGAGAACATGGGCCGGTCGTCTGTCCCCGCCGCATGAGTGCGCTGGATATATGTGATCAGGCCCGTGAGCGGCACGGCGCCGAGGGCGGACCAGGCCGCCACTTTGAGGAAAGCGATGTCGAGCCCAGGCGTTCCGCGCCCGAACATGCTCCACAGCCCAGAGCCCACCGTGATCGTGAAAATACATGTGTGCAGCCAGCCGAGCAGGACCCGGCGCAAGCCGCACTGCCGGTTGAGCCAGGAATCCGCGCGATCCACAAGATCATGCTAGGGGCACGAGCCCGTACTGCCCGCAAGTCGCTGCTTCCGGCGCCTGGCGTGGGCGCCGGCGCAAGGCGCGCTCGTGGGCGCCGCAGACAAACCGCGGCCAGCAGGCGGACATCAAAAGACAGCGGGTCGGATGAGACCGGCTCGGACCGCTGCTCGCTATCGCGGGAATGCGAGGAGGTTGCGTAGGCACCGCCCGCCATCTAGACCACCAGCTGGCCGCGGTCAGCAAGGCTGGGGCCAGGCAACTTCTTTTCGGCGGGCCATGATGCCTGCGTTCGAGTCCGTTGGGACTCCGGTCGATTTTCGGCGGCCGTGGCGTCCGCACTGCCGGATGCCGTCTTGCGATGCGGTAACCGTCTCGTCCGTCGCGGCCGGGCTGGCTGAGATCGAGACGCTCGACCTCGACCTGATCGAGGTCCGCTAGCCCACACCGGAACGCAGATCACCAGAATCAGGTGACAGCCGCTCACCCTGATCGCGGCTAACTTCAGGCCATCGGAACCCGGCTACGAGAAGATTCCGCGCCCATGACTAGTGCGCCAATCCGCGACCCGCTCGCCGACCATCGCCTAACGCCGGAAAACGCAGCATTCCTGTTCATCGACTACCAGCCCGCGCAGCTGACCACGATCCGCTCGATGGATCCAGCGCTCCTGGTCAAGAACGCGGTCTCGACGATCAAGACCATAGGGGTCCCGGTCGTGCACTCGACCGTCAACGTGGCCTCAAGCCAGGGACAGCGGAAGCTTCCCGAACTCGCCGGCCTGCTGGCAGCGGACAAGCCCCTGGACCGGACCACGGTCAATTCCTGGGAGGACCTCGAATTCGTCCAGGCTGTAGCCGCGACCGTCCGCCGCAAGCTCATCATCTGCGGCCCGCTCATCCAGCGACGCGCGTCCGACCACGCCGAGTGGCGGGCAGTAACAACGAAAGAAGGGTGTGGTGGATCTCATGTCTGATGTCACGTCGGCCGACGGTGGCTGGGACCGGCGGCGGTGGCTGATTTTGGGCGTGATCGGCCTGGCGCAGCTAATGGTGGTGCTCGATGTGACGGTGATGAATATCGCGTTGCCGTCGGCACAGCGGGCGCTGGGTTTCACTACGGTGGACCGGCAGTGGGTGGTCACGGCGTACACGCTGGCGTTCGGCAGTTTGCTGCTGCCCGGTGGCCGGCTGGCCGACCTGGTGGGGCGGAAGGTGACGTTCCTGGCCGGCCTGGCCGGGTTCGCCGCGGTGTCGGCGGTCGGCGGCGCGTCGGTTAACTTCGCGATGCTGGTGACGGCGCGGGCGTGCCAGGGCGCGTTCGCGGCGTTGCTGGTGCCGTCAGCGCTGTCGCTGCTGACGACCACGTTCACCGGGCCGAGGGACCGCGGTAAGGCGTTCGGCGTGTTCGGGGCGATCGCGGGGGCGGGCGGGGCGGTGGGCCTGCTGATCGGCGGCGCGCTGACGGAGTACCTGTCGTGGCGGTGGACGCTGTATGTGAACCTGATCTTCGCCGGGGTGGCGTTCGCCGGCGGGGCGCTGCTGCTGACGCGGCAGGTGTCGCGGGGTAGGGCCCGGCTTGATGTGCCGGGCGTGGTGCTGGCCGGCGGGGCGGTGTTCTGCCTGGTGTACGGGTTCTCGAACGCGGCCGCGCGCGGCTGGCACGCGCTGTCCACGTATGGGTTCCTGGCCGCCGGGGTGGCGCTGGGCGCGGCGTTCGCGGCCTGGCAGGGCCGGGCCGCCCACCCGCTGCTGCCGCCGAGGGTGGTGCTGGACCGTAACCGGGGCGGCGCGTACGCCTCGATGCTCATCGGCACGGCCGGGCTGTTCGGGATCTTCTTGTTCCTGACCTACTACCTGCAGCAGACACTCGGGTACTCGCCGCTGGTCACCGGCGTGGCGTTCCTGCCGATGAGCGGCGGCCTCATCGTCATGGCCAATCTGTCCACGATCGTGCTGATGCCCAGGTTCGGGCCCAAGCCGGTGGTCGCAGCCGGGATGCTGGCCGCCGCGGGCGGGACGGCCTGGCTGGCCCAGCTGGGCCCGCACACCGGGTACGCCGCCGGGGTGCTCGGCCCGCTCATCCTCGCCGGAATCGGGCTGGGCATGGTGATCGCGACGGGGATCAACACCGGCACCTTCGGCGTGGCCCCCCAAGACGCGGGCGTCGCGTCGGCGACCGTCACCGTTGGCCAGATGCTCGGCGCCTCGGTCGGGACCTCGCTGCTGAACACCATCTTCGCCGCCGCCGTCACCGCCTACCTCGCCGCGCACCTCGCCGCGGCCCGGCTCATCGGCCGCCAGGCCCTGACCGGGCTGGCGCTGGCGCACGGCTACGACACCGCGTTCTGGTGGACCGCCGGCATCTTCGCCGGCGGCGCGGTCATCGGCGGCGCCCTGCTCCGCCGCGGGCCGCTGCGCCCGGTGAGCACGCCATCCACGGCGGATGACCGGATGACAACGGCACAAGCCGAAGCGAGCCGGGAACCGGCCCAGTGACCCAGGATTCCAGCCCCGCGGCCTGGCCGCGGCAGGCACGTTCCTGCCCGCGCGACGCCGACCCGGTGCTGGCCCGGCTGATCGGCGACCCGCCGGACCTCGACCCGCGGGCGTGGCTGGCGCAGCTGCGGCCGCTGGATCTGTTCGGTGCGCTGCCGTTCCGGGTCACCGGGCCGTTCCAGGTCACCGGCCAGCAGCTGTCCGTCGCTGCGGCCAGCGTCACCGAGGTAGCTACGGCCATCAAGGTGAGCGGCTGTCACCTGGTCCCGGTGATTTTTGCGAGCTAGTAGCCGTGACCGTCAGGCCGGGGTGGGAGGCCGTAGCCAGCGTGATATGACCTAGCGACCATCCCGGCACCCGATGATTGGCAGCTACAGGTCAGGCGACATACCGGCCCGCTGTCATCACAGGTACCCAAATGCCGTGACCGGAGGGCTGCGGTGCTCCGGTCGCGCGAATCACCGTGATCCGGTGACGCCTGCTCACCTGCCTGGCGGCCACGCTGGCAGTGTTCCGCCTCCCGGCAGGAATTTCAGCAGCGGATTGACATGGGCGAGCTCGCCGGGGTGCGCGGCGCAGCCAACCCCCAACCGAAAGGAGATCGTCGGTGAGCACCGAGCAGCGAGAAACCCTCGACGCAATCTTGCGGCAGTCCGCCTTCCCCGCCGGCAGCGACGTCAGCGAGCAGCGGCGGCTGCTCCGGGAGCTGCTGTCGGCGCAGCCGCTGCCCGCCGAGGTGACCGTGACCCGGGCCGTGCTGGGCGGCGTCCCCGCCGCCGAGATCACGGTTGACGGAGTGGAACCCCGCCATGTCGTGCTGTACTTCCACGGCGGCGTGTACGTGATGGGGGACGCCTTCCTCGCCGCCGGACTGGCCTCGCAGGTCGGCCGGCGGGCCCGCGCGAAGGTCATCTCCGTCGACTACCGGCTCGCCCCCGAGCACCCGTACCCGGCAGCGGTAGACGACGCTCTGGCCGCCTACCAAGCCCTCCTGCGCAACGGCACCGCCCCGTCGGGCATCGCCTTCGCAGGAGAGTCCGCCGGCGGCGGGCTCGCCATCGCCACCCTGGTCAACGCCCGCGACCGCGGGCTTCCCCTGCCCGCCGCGGCCTTGGTCATGTCACCGTATGCCGATCTCACCCTGGCCGGGACGACGATGGACACCAAGCGCGACGCCGACCCGCTGCTCAGCCGGGAAGCCCTCCAGGCCCGGGTCACCGACTACACGTCGGGCCACGACGCCGCTCTCGGCCTCATCAGCCCCGTATTCGCCGACCTGTCCGGCCTGCCGCCCCTGATCATCCAGGCCGGAACCCACGAGGTTCTCCTCGACGACGCGATCCGCCTCGCCCGGCAAGCCGCCGACGCCGACGTCGACG
This sequence comes from uncultured Actinomycetota bacterium, assembly GCA_963804435.1. Taxonomy (GTDB): domain Bacteria; phylum Actinomycetota; class Actinomycetes; order Streptosporangiales; family Streptosporangiaceae; genus JAJYUU01. The sequence goes on from CAWDQI010000001.1 coordinate 978,547, forward strand.
TCACCCTCGACATCACCCCCCAGGTGCCCCACGTCTTCCAGGCCTATTACCCGATCCTCGACGAAGCCACCGCGGCGCTGGACAGAGCCGGACACCTCCTGTCGGCGCATCTCGCCGGCGCAGCACGCGTCACCGCATAGCCAACGGCACAACGCAACGGGATGACGGACCCAAGAACCAATCCAGGGCCAACTCCGGGAATCCGCCCGAGCGGCTACCAAATGAGCCGATCGCCCCGGACCCTCCTTTGAGTCGGCCTTTGAGCGTTGGCCGCTCGGCGATGTCCGGCGAGCGTTTAGCTTTTCAGGCCGGCCGAGAGCAGCCGCATCTCTCGTGCGCGCTGTACTGCCGAGGAACGATCCTGAGCCTGGAGCTTGGCGTAGATGTTGCGGATGTGGGTGTTAACGGTGTTCACCGAGACCGATAGCTCGCTGGCGATCTCCGGCCGGGAGAGGTTCGTCGGGAGATACCGCAGCACCCGCAGCTCGCTCGGGCTGAGTTGCTCGATCTCTGCCAGTGAGGACTCACTGCCCGGCGACATGGTTGAGCCGCGCATGACGTCGAGGATGTAGGTCAGCAGGGCCGCGTGGGCCGTCTCATGCCGTGGTACGGACTCGAGCAGCTCGGGCGAGCCCGTCATCGCGAACGGCAGGACGAGCCGGTCTGCCTCCGCCAGGGCCAGTGCGCGCTCGGCGGCGGCGGTGGCAGCGCGCTGGTCGCCGAGTTCGCGGTGCGCGAGGGCTGCCAGGAGGTGTGCCTCGACGACTGTCATGTAGCCGATGGCCGGAGCGACCCCGTTCAGGACATCTCGGACCGCGGTTAGAGCGGCAGCCGGGTCGCCCTCGGCGAGGCAGATGGCCGCGCGGGTGTTGCCGATCTCGCCGGAGCCTGCCAGCTCCGCATCGAGTGCTGCCAGCGAGGCTCGGGCCTCGCTGAGCTGCCCGAGCCGAGCCTGGGTGGCCAGCTTCCAGCTGGTCAGCTGACGCATCAGTGCGTGTGAGCCTTCCAGCTGCTCCTGCAGGTGCTCGGCCGCGCTGTATTCTGCCAGAGCCTCGCGCTGCCTGCGCCGGCCGGACAACAGCATGCCGGTGGCCAGGTGCAGCAACAGCCTGATCGGGGGTCCGGTGTCTGTCCCCAGAGCGCGGTCGGTGCGCCGCAGGAAGCTATCGCCCTCGTCGAATTCACCCGTCCAAATGAGAGCGCCTGCGAGGTTCACCAGCGCCGGCGAGATGACCGGCTCCGCGCCCCAGCCATGTTGCTCGGCGAGGGCTATCGCTTCTCGGCAGCGCCGCTGGGTAGTTGCGAAGGGCTCGATCTTCGATGCGAAGGCGAGCTCAGCCAGGCAGGCCACTTCGAGGTAAGGACGTCCGATCTTCCGCGCAAGATCGGCGCCCTCTTGCAGGTGCCGCTGGCTGTCCTGGTTTCCCAGCGACCATGCTTCGACGGCGCCGAGATTCATGAGCGCCACCGCGTGGAGGTCGCTGTCGAGCGCGATGTCCTCGTCAGACTGCGCGGCTATGGGCGAGGCAAGGAACCCGACCTGCTCGACTACCCACGCGAGGTGGCCGCGCTTCCGAGCGAGCGACAGTCTCAATGCCGCGGTCGCCACTTCGAGGCGGTGCTTGCGGTCTGGCGGCGTCGATTTGATCGCGGCTTCGGCCACTGTCAGGTGGGCGGCAGCCGCGTCCAGACGCCCCCGGGCAAGGTCGCTGGTTGCGCGCGCGAGCGGGATATCTGGGCCCTGGGTAACGGCACCGGGCGGGAACGCGCGCAACAGGGACTCGATGGTCTGCGCTTGTCCGTCAAGCGTCAGGCCGAACGAGTGGTCGGCGAGCAGTCGCGCCGCGTCGGTCCAGTCACCCGCGGCTTGCGTGTGCCGAATGGCGTCAACGATCTCGCCGTGCTCGATCAACCACTGCGCGGCGAGCCGGTGCTGGGCCGGCAGTTCTTCGGGGAGCCTCCGGCGCAGCTCAAGGCGGAGCAGGTCAGCGAAGAGGTGGTGATACCGGAACCACGACCGGGCCGGATCGAGCGATACGACAAACGCATTGGCGTCCTCGAGATCGAGGAGGATGCGTTCGCAGCCGGGGTGACCAGTCAGCAGATCCGCCAGCTCGCCGTTGACCCGGTCGAGCAGGGACGTGCGCAGAAGAAGCTGCTGGACCTCGGCCGGCTGGCATTCCAGCATCTCGGCAAGCAAGTACTCGGCCACAGTACGGCTGCTGCCAGAGAACTCCGCGACAAATCTCTCCGGGTCCGGGCTGGTCGCCAGTGACATCGTCGCGAGCCGCAGGCCGGCGGCCCAGCCTTCCGCGCGCTGGTGCAGCCTGGCGACCCCAGCATCCGACAGCGCGATGCCCGAAGCCTCCAGGAACTGGTGCGTCTCGCGCTCAGTAAAACGCAAGTCTGCCGCGCGAATCTCGGCCAACTCGCCGGCGAGACGGAGCTTGTGCAACCGGAGGGGCAGATCACGCCGCGTCGCGAGGACCGCGTGCGCATGCTGGGGGAGCTTCTCCAGCAGCCGGGTCAGCTGCATCAGCGTCTCCGGCGAGGTCAGCTCGTGCAGATCATCGATGACCAGGAAGGTGCGATCGCGATGCTCGGCGAGCTCTGACAGAACTCTCTCGCTGATGGCTGCTTCATTGAAGTCGGGTGTCGCTGCTAGCTGTTCGCCGTCGCCGGGCGTGCCCGAGGCCTGCCGGAGGGCGCTGAGGACGGCAAGCCAGAACTGCTGGGAGTCCTGCTGATCGCGCCGCACCTGAACGACTGCCAGCCGATATGGCTGACCCGGACCGTTAGCCCAGGCCCGCAGCAGCGAAGTCTTGCCGCTGCCTGCGGGCGCCGAGATAAGCGTTACCTTCGCTGCCGTCGCGCGATCCAGGGACGCGAGAAGGTCTCCGCGCTGAATCAGCCGCGGAGGTGCCGGGGCCGACTTTGGCGGATTTGTCCTAAACGCCACGCCTGAACCCGATCGCCGCGCGCTGGCCTGCCGCCCTCCGCCTCTCAGCATCTAGTCAGGTTACGTGCCGGGGAACGCCTTGCTGGCCGGCGTCAGGGGATTCCTACGTCGCCGTCACCAGATCCCGGCGATGCGCACTCACCTGCCTGCGCCGGACTATCGCCGCATGGACCCTGCATCGGCCAGGTACATGATCAGGATAAACGGCCATCTCGGCGCCACGTTGCTCTCCGCATTCCCGGCGATGGCATGGCAGCGACAGGGCCTAGATACAGTCTTGACCGGCATGCTGGACCGGTCGGCGCTCCATGGCGTCCTGGCTGAGATCGAAGCGCTTGGCCTTGACCTGCTCGAGATCCGCCAGCTCACCCCTGAGGCGAGATCGCCGGAAAGCGGTGATGCCTGCTCACTGTAAAGAATCCTAACCTCGGAGCCCGATCATCTAACCGAGAAATTGATGGTCACATGACCAGTGCACCCATCCGTGACCCGCTCGCGGATCATCATCACCCGCAGAACGCGGCGCTGCTTCTGATCGACCATGTGATCGTGGCGGGGTTGCTGTCTGGGCACGGCTCCGGACAAGTGCGGCGAGATGCCAGTGGCGATCACGAGTGACAGGACCTTCTCACGTGCGTTGTCCACAAGTTGGAGTCTGATCGGCACGGGCAAACAGGGGCGGCTCTGTAGGCGGGGGTTTCAGCGGCGCTGGTGGGCTGGGCAGGTGATGCGGGCGACCGCGTCGGTGCCGCTCGGCCTGCCACGGATCCTAAGCTCCTCGGATCCGCGTCGGCGTGACGTTCCGGGTCCGCTGTCGGCTGGCTAGGCTCCGGCTATGAAAGCAGCGGTCTGCGCGAGGTACGGCCCGCCCGAAGTAGTTGTGATCTCAGAAGTGGAAAAGCCGGCTCCAGGGGACAGCGGGCTGCTCGTCAAGGTCCATGCGACGACGGTGAATCGGACGGACTGCGCCTACCGGGCTGCCAAGCCCTTCTTCATGAGATTCCTCACCGGCCTTATCAGGCCACGGTCGACGGTCCTGGGCACTGAGTTTGCGGGCGTGGTCGAGGCGATCGGCAGCACTGTCACCTCTTTCGAGGTCGGCGACAAGGTGTTCGGATACAACGAGGGCCGGTTCGGCGCTCATGCGGAGTACATGTCGATTCCCGAGAACGGCTCGGTCGCGACCATGCCAGCCAACGTGACCTACCAGGAGGCCGCGCCCAGCACCGAGGGCTCGCATTACGCCCTCGCGCACATCAGGGCGGCAAAGATCCACAGCGGCCAGGACATCCTCGTCTACGGCGCAACCGGTGCCATTGGCTCAGCAGCGGTCCAGCTGCTGAAGAGCCTGGGGGCCAACGTCACCGCGGTATGCGGCACCGGCCACGTGGAGCTGGTCAGGGGCTTGGGCGCCGACAGAGTTATCGACTACACGGCTGAGGATTTCACCAAGGACCACCAGAGATACGACGTAGTCCTCGACTCGGTTGGCAAGAGCTCCTTCAGCCAGTGCAAACGGCTTCTGAAACCGGACGGAATCTACATCTCCTCGGAGCTGGGTCCGCTGGCCCAGAATCCGTTTCTCGCGCTCATCGCCACGCTGCATGGCGGCAAAAAGGTCATGTTCCCCATTCCGAAGCATGACCAGCCGATGGTGCGGCACCTCAAGGAACTGCTCGAGTCCGGACAGTTCAGGCCGGTCATCGACAGGACGTATCCGCTGGACCAGATCGCCGAGGCTTATAGGTACGTCGAGGCTGGGCAGAAGACAGGCAACGTCGTCATCAGTCTCGAGGATTCGCGCTAGCCCGCCCGTAGTTCAGCGACAGACTCCGTGCATCGATGCACTAGCAGACCAAGCACCCGCCACGCATAACAACGTCTTCGGCCAGCCAGGCGCCGTGGCTGACCTGTATCGTGCCCGGACCTAGACCCCGCCTCGATCGTCAATGCCGCTCTTGCCGTCCTGTCGCTCCGCTAACTTCCTGGCGCTTCGCCGGCTGGCGTATCTGCGGTTGCCCGAAGAGCGAGCCACACCTCGGCAAGCGACGCGGTCGAGGACAGACTGCGCCCGCTGATCTCCTCAAAGCGCTGCACGCGATAGCGCAGCGTGTTCGGGTGGATGTGCAGAGCGTGAGCGGCGCGCTCGGTGTGGCGATCATGCTCAAGCCAAAGGCGAATGGATGGCACCAGCTCTCCCGCATGGGCCGCGTCATAATGCACGACGGATCCGAGTACCTCTGCGGCCAGGGCCGCCAAGTCGTCGGACTCGCCCGTCAGCCACTTCTGAGTCGGGTCACTGCCATATCTCATGACCGGCCGCCCCGCCTCGCCCGCCCGGGCAAGCGCCCATTCCGCCTCGCGCCGCCGCACGGTGAGGGCGCGCCGGCGGGGAACGGGCGGCTGATTCCGACTGTCGCGTCCTGAATCGCGGCCAGCACCGCCATCGCCTCATCGTCATGGATCAGCACGAACAGTTCGCCGGTCTGCCGGAGCATCAGATGCGGGGAACCGGATCCGGCAAGTGCATCCGCCAGGCTGTCATCACAAGGCGCGTAACGTGCCGCCGGACCGACGACGGCGAGGCGCAGAGCCTTGTCCATGACGGAGCCGCTCGCTACGAGGCGCCGGGCGACGGCGGCCCGGTCCAGCGCGCCCCGGCCACGCCCGTCAGACCTTTAGCGCGCAGGTCCGACCATCGTGCCTGCGCCACCGGCTGCCCGCCAGCTAGCAGGCGTACCGTGCCCGAGCCAGTCGAGGACACTCGGGCGTATACGCCGGCCACCTCGGCGCCGGGCACCTCCCCCCACGCCGAGAACGGATCGCCCGCGTCCGGCTGCCTGACCAGCGGTGTCGTGTAGCCGACCATGCCGCGGTCGACCTCCAGCGCCAGTTCCGGGCCGTCTCCGGTGTAGTCAGCTGGCGCATCGGCTACCACGACACGGGCGGGCTCGGGCTGCAGCGGATGCTCGTCGGCAAACCCCAGGCACAGTCCGCCGACCTCGACCACTGCCTGTCGTGCCTCGATTTCGATCCGCACCAGATCGTGCTCCGGGCGGGGATTGACCCACGACCACAGGTAATAGCGCCACCTGCCCGCTCCAACCCACACCCCCCGCCGGCCAGCCTCGACGACCTCCGTCTGTCGAAAGCCCGTATCTCCGAAGGCGCCATGCTCCCGGTCCGGCAAGCTGTCCGACTGATCGGGAACCGCCAGACTCGGGCGGTGGCCCCACTCAGCCGGGCAAACCGCGACCTCGAACCCCTCGCGGACTGGGACACGCACGGTCGCGCTATCAGAGAACGCGAACGAGTACACGGCGTTTTCCCGGCCCACGGGCGCGAATCTCGCCGCCACGCTATAGCGCGTCCGGTGTGCGAAGGTTACCGTCCTGACTGGGACCGACCGGGACTCTACCGGCACTTTCACCGATGTCCCGGGTTCCACGCGCAGTAGCCGTGACTCGCCGTCCCGCTCCGCGAATACGAATGGCAACCCCCGCCGCACAGACTTCCCGCGCCACACCTCAACGCCTGGCGTCTCGATGTCGTCATCAGCGTTGACAAACGGCGTCAGATCGAAGGCGAGGCGTGCAGACTCGCCTACGTCGTCACCAGGACCCGCCGCGCCTCGTAATCCACCTGAAGTCACTCCTCACTCCGTTGACCAACACCGTCCACGTACGGTGACGTCGGCACCCTTCTAGATTCTTGGACTAGATTCTTGGACAGTCATATCGTTGCGTGTCGTTCCGTGGACACCGGAAGGCTCCGCCATGAAAACCGCACTGGCGAAAGGCCACCATGGGTGCAGTAGTGCTGTCCAACCTGCGGAACCGATGACCGGCGCAGCCGGCCTACCGGACAAGATCACCAGTATGCACTGCCTACAGCCAGCCAAGCCACGTCATAACCTCGTGCGCAACGACACCGATGGTTTGGTCGTTGATTACCGTCACGTCCTCGACTCCGACGCCCTCTCCGGACGCGATCGAGAGCGCCGCTTCCCGCAGGTCATCAGCTCGGCCGCTGGTCATGTCGGCGGACAAGCGCCGCTCGATGACGGGCAGCGGCACTGACAGGCGCACAACCCGCAGCGGCACCCCGGTCGCCTCGCGCACAGCGCGGAGCGCATCGTGGTTACGAACGAAGTAGGCAAGGACGAAGACGCTGATCCCGGCGTCGCGATAGTTCGACGCCACCGCTAGCAGGTTGCGCAGCATCAGGCCGAACCCGGCGGCGTGATCGTCAAAGTTGCCCCCGCCCCAGCCGAAGTAGTCAAGATCAAGCAACGCGTGCGGCTGACGGCGCCGCTCGAGCAGGTAGGAGATCTCCGCGGCAACCGAACTCTTACCCGAGCCATACACCCCGGTGAGCAGGACACCGCCAGCGCTGCGCAACCCCACGAGTTCAGCGTAAGACGTGGCACGCCGCATCGCTGCGAGCAGTCATTACCTGTGGTACACCAACTGGGCCGTCGCGTCGTCGGGACTGGTTCGCCGTGCACTCGGCCCGCGGGGGACCGGCGGCGGGTTCGCCCCGGCGACCACTGAACGCGGCACGCATGGTTCTCCATGCGGCCGTGTGGGAAACCGCGGTACGGGCGGAGGAGCGGTCGGCTGTACGTGATAGGAGGTAGTGGGCTACCGCTGCGGACAGAGCGTGGCGGTGGCGCCCCGACGCCGAGTAGCGAAAAGGGCGGCCGGGGTGACGGGTCAAGGGATGACCAGGTGAGCCAGGCAATTCGGGGCTCGGTTGCAGGCCGGAATGCGGTATCGACCTGCTACTGGATGCGGCGCAACCGCGGTACCCCGCTGGGCGTCCAAGTGGTATGCGACTACTCGGGCAGTACGCGCCGAGCAAGACGATCTTCCTGGCCGCCTGCGCGGCCATGGCGGTGGCGGGCTGCGCTGCTACGCACACTATTACCCGATCGGTGACGGCGGCGTCGCGTACGGCGGCGTCGCCCACGGCGGCGTCGCCCACGGCGGCGTCGCCACGGCGCGGGAACGTGCCGTCGCCGACGCGGCGGCCATTCTGAAGGCGTTTGTCGTGCCCCCAGGCGGGCAGCGGTTGCAGAAGGCGCCGGATGTCCTCAAGTTCCCGTCCTCCACAATCGTCTCCACCGCGCTGGTCGACGACGTGTCCTTCTGGCAGCCGCCCCGGCCAGCCTCCGTACGGGTGCCGTCCGCCGCCCGCGTCGCCAGGATCATCCGGCTGCCCAGCCCGGGCCCGTATGCCAGGCGTCCGCCCGCGCCGGCCATGATCACCGACCTGGCGGTCGTCCGGCGGCTCGCGGTGCTCGTCGACAGCCTTCAGCTGTCGACGATCGGGCCGGACGTTCCCTGCCCGGCGTCCCTCGGCGGCGAAATCCGGCTCACGTTCCTCGCCGCGGACGGGGGCCTACCGCTTGCGGTCGCACAACCGGCCCCCTGCGGCACAGTGCAGTTCAGCGTCGGCGGCAAGCCGCAGCCTGCGCTCCAGATCACCGACTCGTTCATCCCGCAGCTCCTCAAGCTCGCCGGCCTGCACTGGAAGGTCCTGTAGCACGTGTGACCGGTGGATGCCAGCCCGGCCAGCGCCCGGCAGCCCACGACCAGCCAGCTAAGCCCGGATCGTCCATTAGCTGGTGCGAGGCCCGCGGTGTGCTGGCGTTTGGCGGCTGATCGTAATCAGGACCCCGATGGTCACGTGGTATTTCCGCCCGCCCAGCGACTTAGGTCTGCGTCGGCTTGCGGCCTGGTCCGAGCGCCTCCAGGCGTGGCGCGGCACGCTCCTGCAGCGCCGCCGCGATATCGGGCGGCACCGGCACAGTCGAGCCCTGGAATCCGCGGAATGGCCGGAACGAGTTTAGCCCGGCAGTTGCGAGCAACTCCACTCTGAGCAGCGGCGGATCGATGCGGTAGTCAAACCGGACATCTGTCCGCCACCGCCCGTACGCCGAGCCGCCGTCGTGCCATTCAGGGTCCTCATAGGTGGGAGCCGTGATCGTCGCCACGTAGTAAATGCCGGGCTCATCTCGTCCCACCACCTGCAGCCAGACGCGATCCCCGGCAGCAGTCCGATCCCGGTAGCGCGGCGTCCTCCATGAGTGCAGCCGGGACGCAGTTATCGCGGCTTCCAGGTCATGCCGCTTGCCGTTGCCCTGGAAGATCCAGTCGGTCATGCTCACGTCCTGATCAGGCAGATGAGATCAGCGCTTGCATGAAAGCCGCCATGACCGAGGAGGTAGCGACGGCAGCGCGTTAGCACAAACGCAAGTATGAACCAGGCCCCGCCTCAGCCTGGGCTCAGCATCCGCTCAGAGCGCGACAGCCAGCCTCACGCTGGCGTAGTCATCCGATGTCAGCATGAGCTTTCAACTGGATGAGTGTTGCCTCGGTATGGTTAGCGGCACGGAGAGAGCGACTTCGATGGACACGACTAGGCGCCGTGAGCTTGCCAGCCGGCTGCTGGACGGTTATGTGCATGGCCCGGCGGCTGCGACCGAGGCCACGGCCCGGGCGCTGGCGAAGGCGGCGGCCGCTCAGGCCATCGTGTTTGTCGAGGGCATCAGCGATCAGATTGCGGTGGAGACGCTTGCCGCCCGCCGCGGCCGGGACCTGAGTGCGGAGGGCGTGGTGGTCCTGCCGATGGGCGGCGCGCACGCGATTACGCGCTATCTGACGCAGTTTGGTCCCGCTGGAGCCGGCCTGAGACTGGCGGGCCTGTGCGACATTGGCGAGGAGAACGTTGTCCGGCACGGTCTGGCCAGCGCCGGTATCGACTCGCCCGGGACGCGGGCCGACATGGAGCGACTGGGCTTCTACGTCTGCGTCGAGGATCTGGAGGACGAGCTGATCCGTGCGCTCGGCACCGGCAGGGTTGAGGCGCTCATTGACTCGCAGGGAGATCTCGGCTCGTTCCGCAGCTTGCAGCGGCAGCCCGAGTGGCGCGGTCAGCCCGCCGGGGCACAGCTACGGCGTTTCCTGGGCAGCGGCGCCGGGCGCAAGCTCCGGTATGCACGCCTGCTCGCCGGGACGGTGGGTCTGGACCGGCTGCCGCATCCGCTCGAAGCTATGCTCACCCAGGTGTAACCCACCGAGCAATTGGGACCTGCGCTGCTGCGCCCGCGAGCGTTGTCCGATGACTCGGCCAGGGGCGTACGCGCTGGATGCGGAGCTCGCGCTGGACCGCCTGGCACGCTGGCCGACGCCTATTCTCTGCGAGAGCTGACTGCCGGCGGCCCGGATCGGCGACGGTCCGAAACCGTGATGTAAGCACGCGCTCCCACCACCCCGCCGGGGATGCCCGTCTCACCTCCGGTCACCTCTCGCTGGTGCACAGAACTTCCCGATCGGAGTTGCCCATGGATTGACGAGCGTCGGCGTGGTGCCCGTTCATATCTGCGGGAGTGCGCGATTCTCCCGGTCGCGTATCGGTCGCGCGCCGTGGTCATGCAGGCCGGGAAGCACCGGCGACATTGGCTACTGACCGTGCAGGGTCTGGGCGGTCCGGCAGCAGGCACACCTGTCCGGCGCTGAACCCGGCCGAGCCGATCCCGAACGCGGCGTTGAAGCGGTCCAGGTTGACCAGCGTCAGCAGCGCGGTGATCTCGACGAGCTGTTTGTCACTGAAGTGCTCCTGCATCCGGGCGAATACCTCGTCGGTGACTTCGACAGGCGTTCGCATTACCGCGACCGTATAGTCCAGCGCCGCTTTCTCGCGATCGGTGAACAGATCGCTGGACTGGTAGCGCGGCAGGGCGAGGAGCTCCTGGTCAGACAGCCCGGAGTTGCGGCATATCTGCGAGCCGAGGTCGACGCAGAACTCACATCCGATCATCTGCGCGCCCTTCAGCTCGACCAGGTTCCTGATCCGCTCGCTGACGGTCTTGCCCTTGCGGATCGCCTGGTTGAACCTGCCCATGCCGGTCATCATCTTCGGCTGGTGCGCCCAGATCTCCATCGGCTCGATCCCGTTGCCGGTCTGCGGATCGCGGCCCGTCAGCTTCGTCATCGCCCGGGGCGCGAACGTGTAGACGAGCTTGACCATCAGCCCGCCCTGCGACTTGGGGACACCTTCGATGCGTGCCATTACGTAGCTCTTGTTCCGATCAGCTGGCTTACAGACGGCTCATTTACCTGACACCGGGCAGCCGGCAGATGTGACGCGGACAGACTGGCTGCAGCATCGCGGGCGCGCAAGGTCGATGCTGGCGAGTGTGAAATCCGGACCTGGCAGCCGTGCTCCAGCAAAGCCAACAAGAGGGGCCGGCTTGACGCGCCCACAGAGTCCTGATGGCCGCTTCGATCGTGGTGGCAGGGGTAGGGGCGCACCGGTAAGACGGCGGGAAGCTGCGCTGTAGCGGGGGCTAGATGGGGAGCGTGGATGCCGGCGGGGTCGGCACCGAGTATGAGGTCGTCGGGCAGGGGCGGCCGGTCGTCCTCCTGCACGGCTGGCCCGACTCCGGCGCGCCCTGGCGTCATCAGGTACCGGCGCTGGCCGCGGCAGGGTTCCAGGTCGTGGTGCCCGATCTGCGCGGCTACCGGCGCTCCGAGAAGCCGGAGGCCGTCGAGGCGTATGCGCTTCCGGTAGTGGCCGGGGATGTCCTGGCGATCCTGGCCGACCTGAACATCGCCCGGGCTCACCTGGTGGGTCACGACTGGGGCGCCGCCCTGGCCTGGTAGCTGGCAGTGCTCGCACCGGGCAGCGTTGACCACCTGGCCGTGCTGTCGGTCGGCCACCCCGTCACCTTCCGCCGCACGCTGCAGCAGCGCGAGAAGGCCCGGTTCATGCTGCTGTTCCAGTCCCCCGGCGTCGCCGAACGCTGGCTGACCGAGGACAACTGGGCTAACGGCCGCGCCGTGCTTTCCCGCGCTAGTGAAGTTCGGCCAGCATCCGCCGGAGCACTGACGGGCCGCCCGCCCGGGTGGCTAAGTGTAGGTCGGCGAGCTCAAGCTGCGCTTGCCCTGAGCCACTAAACGCCGCGGCGCACAGCTCAGGCGCGACGTTGGCGACTGCCAGGATCGCGCCGGCGGCACCCATCGGCCCAGCGAGCGCGAGAATCGCCGACGATCCGACGTATACATCACCACGGTAATGTGCAAGCTCCGCCAGCAGCCGATCCGGATCGCCCGAGGAGTCCTTGAGGCCGGCAACGGGAAGGCTCGCCAATGCGTCCAGCGGAACGCCTGGGGCCGACACCCACGGCACGTGATAAGCCAGCACCGGCAGCCCGGCGGCAGCGTCGCGGACAGTCTCGTAAAAGCCGACAAGGTCCGCATTTCCAGGCGGCGGCCAGGCAAGTATGGCGTCGGCCCCAGCCTTGACGGCACGCGCGGTCAGCTCGGCGGCGCGATCTGCGGTGACCGCGCCGGTGCCCGCGATGACAGGTGTCGAGGCCGGCAGGGCCGCGCGTACCGCGGAGATGATCTCAGACCGCTGATCATCGCTGAGTCGGCCCGCTTCGCCAGTCGTGCCGCACGCCAGCACCGCTCTCATGCCACGGGCAGCCAAGGCGGCCGCGTGTTCGGCAGTTGCGGCAGCATCGGGTTCGTCAGCAGAATCGCGCAGCGTAAGCAGCGCGACGCCGACGCCGGAGAAAAGACTCATGCTCCCTCAATTGCTCTGATAGCCCTAGTAGTCCGATTAAGCGATGATGGCATCCATCTGGCCACGGGCCAGGTGCGGGCCTATCATGACTTTAGTCGACAATCGACAATAATCTCAGGCCAGCGGCAGGGACGTGGAGGCTCGGTGCGGCAAAATCGCTTCCATGGAAAGGTGGCCGTCGTCACCGGAGGGTCCAACGGCCTCGGCCGGGCTACCGTCGAGGGCCTTGCCGACGAGGGCGCCAGCGTCCTGATCTGCGATCAGTTGGACACGGGCTACTTCGCCGGCCTGCCGAGATCGCGACCGTGGTCGCGGACGTCGCAGCTCCTGGCACCGCCGACGTGGTGATCGACGCAGCGCTGAGCCGATGGGGCCGCATCGACATACTCGTCAATGACGCGGCGGCCTACCCGGACGGCACGCTGCTGGAGATGTCAGGACCGGACTGGGCGCGCGTATTCGCGGTCAACGTGACCGGCGCGTTCCTGCTGACGCAGGCGTATGCCCGGCACCGCGTAGAGCGCGGAGAGGGCGGATCGGTGGTCTGCATCTCGACCGGATCAGTACGCAGCCCGCGGCCAGGCGGTGCTGCCTACGCGGCCTCGAAGGCGGCCGTAGAGACGATGAGCAAAGTCTTTGCGATGGAACTGGGACCCTACGGGATCCGGGTCAATATCGTGTCTCCCGGCTACATCGATGTCCGCCAGTGGAGTTCAGCGTTCCCGGATAGAGCGCCTGACGAACTGCGCGATCGGCTCGTGCAGGCGATTCCGCTCGGCCGGGCCGGCGACCCGCGCGACATCGCCAGTGCCGTGCTATTCCTGTGCAGCGACGAGGCCAGCCACGTCAGCGGCGCAGTACTGGAAGTGGACGGCGGATCGAACGCCGGGCGGTTCGGGCTCCGTACCCAGGTGGCACCGGCAGGCAATAATGTCCGCGGTTGACATGCCTGCGGCAGGCGTTCCCGACAGCGGCGTCCTGCTGGCCGAGCAACCGATCGTCGAGACTCGCGAGGTCTCTCGCCATTTCTCAGCCGGACGCGATGCGCTGGCAAGGCACCGCCCGGTTCTCAAGGCCGTCGATGGCGTTTCGCTGTCGATCAGGCGCGGCGAGACGCTCGCCCTTGTCGGTGAGACCGGATCAGGCAAGACGACGTTCGGCAGGCTCTTGCTTGGCCTGTACCAGCCGACGAGCGGAGACATCCTGTACCGGGGCGCGAGCATCCTGGACCGCAAGAGCGAGGCAGCACGATCGGTCCGGCGCCAGATCCAGGGTGTGTTCCAGGATCCTTACTCCTCGCTCAACCCGACTATGACTGTCGGCCAGCTGCTGACCGAGGTGCTCCAGGTGCACCGAGTCGTGCCGCGGGAAGACCGGGCGCAGCGAGTCGACGAACTACTCACCACCGTAGGTCTGTCGCCCGCGCAGGCTGGCCGGCGGCCGCATGCGTTCAGCGGTGGCGAGCGGCAGCGCATCGGAATCGCCCGGGCCCTGGCAGTGGAGCCGGAAGTGGTCATCGCGGACGAGCCGCTGTCAGCGCTCGACGTGTCGATCCAGGCGCAGGTTCTCAACCTGATGATCCGCCTGCAGGACGAGCGTGGCCTGACCTATCTCTTCGTGACGCACGATCTCGACGTCGCGCGGCACATCAGCCAGCGCACCGCAGTGTTGTACCTGGGCCGGGTTGTCGAGATCGCTCCCACAGCCGAGATCTTCTCCGAGCCGCTGCATCCTTACACCTCGGCGCTGGTGGGGGCGGCGCCGCGGCTGACGACCCAGCGCAAGGCAATCAAGCCGACTCTGACGGGCGACATTCCCAACGCCATGGACCGGCCGTCCGGATGTCATTTCCACCCGCGCTGCCCGCGGGCAATGGACGTGTGCCGGGTGCGTGAGCCGGTGCTGCTACAGCTGGGCGCCGGCCGCTCTGTCGCGTGTCACCTGCACGACCCGCAGTTGCAGCCGGCGCAAACCTGAGCACGGGTTCCTACTGCGCAGGCGTTCCGGGGAATCCGGTCAGGTAGTGATCGCGAAGTTCCTTCCGCAGGCGCGAGATATCGCCGTCCGAGACGGCCTCCAGCAGACCGCGGTGCCGCTCCACCGCGTCGTCGAGGCCAATGCCCTGGCGCTCGATCTCCGAGCGCATGAGTGCGCCCATCTGGCTGTTGAGCATGTTCCAGAGATCCTTCAGCCGACGCCGGCCGGAAACGTCGATCAGCAGCTCATGAAACTGGGTGTCGCTGGCGACGAGTGCGTCCATATCGTCCGTCCGGGCGGCGATGGACATGTGATCGATGGCGAGGCGCAAGGCCTTGACCAGTTCCCTGCGCCGGGTGCCGAGTCCGCTTTCCACGCTGGCGTCCTCGAGCACGAAGCGTGCGAAGCAAACGTCCTCGGCGTCCTCCCGCGACATTCTGGTGACGACGCTGTAGCGCCTCGGAACGATCGCGATCAGGCCCTCGGACTGAAGGCTGCGCATCGCGTCGCGTATGGTACCCCGGCTGACTCCGAATTCGGCCGCCAGGGATGCCTCGACAAGCCGGGTTTCAGCAGGCAGCTCGTTGTTGAGGATGCGGTGCCTCAGAGCCCGGCCCACCGCCTCGGGCAGCGAGACATGCTCAAGCACTCTCTCAGCCTCCTTCGCTGATCAGTTGCGTGTCGTGGTCACTGTAGCTGGACCGATTCCAGGGTCAAGCCGGCATGGCGAGCAGAGTCCGGGTCGGCTTGGATAGCCCTGGCAGGGCCGGACAAGATGGCCACCAGGCCGGGCCCGTGGCCAGGCAGCGGGCTAGCCCCGTGGACCACAACGCCGACTGTCAGCCAGCCGCGCCGGTAGCCCATGTTGAACCTCGCATCCAGATCGGTGATGGCGAGGAGATCACCGAGCAATAGCTGGCTGCCGGCCGTATCGGCGCCCGCCGACGGCGGTTCGGCAAGCTGCAGGTCGAGGTCCCAGCTCGCGGCTGGCCTGCCGATGCCGTTGCCTGCTAGCTTGCCCGGCAGTACCGCCCGGACTCCCACGGCTAGTGCTCCAGCTGGGCTCACATCGATGGGCAAGACCGCTGCGGCTGCCGGATCCAGGTTGAGCACGGCGACATCTGCTGACAGCCCGGTCGGCCGCCAGCCCTGGCCGCACGTCCGCACGAGTACCTCATCTGAGGGCCGGAGCGACGCTAGCTGAGCTTGGGGCAAGCCGACGATGACCCTGCCCGCTTCGCCGCGCTTGCCGATTACCACGCCCGTGGCACCGGCTGCTGCCCCAGTCCTGACCTGAACGCTGTTGCCAATGCACGCGAATGTCGCCAGCGCATGCCGGGCTGCCGGGTCCGGGTGAACCAGGCACGCGCCCGGCGCGGCATGGTCGGCGTCGAGCCTGAAGACCGAATCTCCAAGCTCAAGGCCGAGGACGATCCCGCCGTCGCCGGCTGGCACGTACGGGCCACCATCGCGATCGACGCGATAGGGCGACTCACCCAGCGCCGCGTGTTCTGTCACTCCGAGCAGATTGACAGTGATCACCATGCCTCACCCGGCCAGGGGTGCAGCCAGCTCGCCAGGTTGGCCTTATTGTCATCGATAATGCGGAACGCCTCCGCCGGGCCCGACAGCAGCGAGCTCGGCCCGGGGCCATGGCCGAACAGCATGCACTGGCCGGTGGAGATGACCCCGATCGTGAGGTAGCCCGGGCGATAGCCGCGGCCGTACCGGTGGTCGCAGTCCGCCAGGCAGACTACATCGCCGATGCGCAGGCCCTCCAGCCCGAGCGACAGGTCCTCGCCAAGTCCCTGATAAGCGCCCATCAGGTCGGTGTTGGCAAATTCCGAAGCCATGCCGGCCCCGGCCCCGATGGCCTCAGGGGGCACTCTGGCAGCGACATGCACTTCAAGGCGCCCGTCGGCCGCAGTGCCACCTGGCATAGCCGCCAGCAGGGCGGGATCGCAGTTCTTGATCACTATGTCGGGATGCGCGGTCAGGGTCAGGCCCTGGCCGACCGCTGTCACCGTCACCGGATCGCCAGGTGCCAGCTGCTCCAGAACCGCCTCTGGGAAGTCCACGAGCACGTAAGCGTGCTGGCCGATAACGTGTCCGACAGACCCCGCAGCCGGCCCCGCGGCTACCCGCACCTGGTTGCCCACGCACGTCAGGTACTGCAGGGCCATATTCGCATCGGGCTCACGATGCCGGACTGATGCGCCGGGCTCCAGGTGGTCCGATGCGTACCCGGTGGCCGGGTCGCCGCAATGCACGCCGAGCGTTACCGCGCCCATGCCGGGCAGCGCAAACGGCCTGCCGTCCGGATCTACCCGGTACACCTGGCGGTCGGCGAGAGCGGGCCAGATTTCGCCGGTCAGTACCTGGCGGGCGAGGCGCGCGTAATTGGCCTCCAGGTTCATGACGCGGCCACGCTCATGACGCCGCGGCGGCCACGGCCGGGCCGAGCGGGAAGTCGACCCAGGCCCGTCGCCGGTATGACTCCTCGAAGGCGTTGATCGTCTCCTGCACCAGCGCGCCCTGTGCGAAGTCGCCCTGGCCTGGCCTGCCGGGTTCCATGATCTCACTGATGAAGTTGCTCACCAGGTTGGAGTAGAACAGGAACTCCCAGGGCTCGCCAGAGTGACCGCCCGGCGGGAAGCACCAGTCCGGGATCTCAGCCTGGGCGAACTCCACCGCATCCTTGCGGGCCGTCTTGATCGTCTGGCAGCAGCCGAACTCATCAACGAGCCGGATGATGATGGCCCCTTCCGAGCCGTAGATGCGTGCCTCGATGCCGGGGTAGTTGCCCACGGTCACGTATGAGGACTGGATCGAGGCGAGGACATCGGGACCGAACTCGGCAATCCACATGTCGCCGTCATCGATATTCGCGCGGGTCATCATGCCGGTATCGCGGATGATCCGGCTGGGAACGAAGTTGCGCATGGCGCCCACCACCGCGGTCAGAGGGCGGTCCAGCCACCAGTGCATGATGTCGATAATCGGAGCACCGTAGCCTTCGATAGAGGACACGGCGATCTCGTCCGGATCAGCGTCTGGGTCGAACTGGCGGAGCGGCGTAGCCGGGTCGATCCACTGGCTGTTCTGCTCATAGCCGTTGAAGATGTACGGCTCGCCGACGAAGCCCGAGTCGATCAGCTCCTTTGCGTATATGACAGCCGGCGCGTACCTGAAGGTGAAGCCGAGCTTCGTCCGCAGCCGCGCGTCGACGGCCAACCGCGCGGCCATCAGTGTCTTGCGATAATCGGTGTGCACCGGCTTCTCGCACAGGACGTGCTTGCCGGCCGACAACGCATCGACGGAGATCTGGAAGTGGGGCTGGTTGCCCGTCACGACGTCCACGACATCGATGCCGGGGTCATCCAGCAGTTCCCGGTAGTCGGCAGTGGTCCGCCGCACCCCGAAAGTCTGGGCAGCCGCGGCCAGCGCCTCGGGATTAACGTCGGCCAGCGCCACGACCTCGGCCCGTGGGTCGCGCTGCCAGCCTGGGATGTGCGCCATCTGGGCCCAGCGCCCGGCCCCGACCACCGCGACGCGGATTTTATCTGCCGTCATTGTGCCTGCCTTCCTAGATTCCGCTTGCCTGTAGTGGCCGTCAGTAGCCGTCTGTGCGGCGGAAGACGTTGCGCAGCTCCCGGCCGTCTAGCCAGCGCTGCAAGTTATCGATGAACAGCCCGGTCAGCAGCTGGTTCTCCCGCGCCGCCGTCGACGCGGAGTGCGGGCTGACGATGACGTTTTCCATCGCCCAGAGCGGCGAGGAGGAAGGCAATGGTTCGGCCTCGAAAACATCCAGGCATGCTCCGGCCAGGTGGCCGCTCTGGAGCGCCGCAATCAGGGCGCTCTCATCAACTACTCCGCCCCGGCTGACGTTGACCAGCACGGCGCCGGTTGGCAGCGTCGAGAGCTCGCGCTCGCCTATCAGCCGCGCAGTTCGCTCGGTGAGCGGGCAGGCAAGGATCAGCGTGTCCGCGCCGGGTAGCGCGCGGTCGAGCTCGTCGCTCCCGAAATAGGCGCTCACTCCTGGCACGTCATAGCAGTAGCCCGGCCGGCCACAGCCCCGGACCTGTACTCGCAGGGCGGCCAGCGACCTGGCTATCTCGCGGCCGACGCCGCCCAGGCCGACGAGTACTGCAGTTGTTCCGGCGAGCTGGCCTGAAGTGAACCGCTCCCAGTGCTGCTCCCGCTGCCAGTGCGCGAGCGTCGGCATCTTCTTGGCGAAATACAGCATTCCGAGCAGCGTGAACTCGGCCAACGGGACGCCGTGGACCCCGGCGGCCGTGGTGAATACCAGCCCGGAGCGGGCCAGGCCGGTTCGCTCGAGAAACCCGCCGATCCCGGCGCTCGTTCCCTGAACCCAGCGCAGCTGCGGGCAGTTCTCCGCCATGGCCGACGGTCCCTGCCAGTCGAAGTCAAAGCTGATATCGGCCTGTGCCCTCAAGCGGGACCAGCGGTCAAGGTCAGCGACGCTCAGCGCGCGGGGAACGCCGCCGTGGTCGCAGGGATAGCGAGCCACCGGCAAGAGGTCCGGTGCGTACAGCACGCGCAGCCGCGGGTCGGTGGCCTCGATCGCCGCCGCGAAGTCAGCCTCGAGAGGGCTGGCGATTAGCACCTTCACGGCCACGGCCGGTGCCCCCAGTCCCCTCATCCGCGCCAACTCTGACATCAGCTCTCATCATGGTTGACTAATTGTCGACAGTCAACGACCATCACGCGCCTCCTGTGCTCAGTCAGAGTCCATCTAGTGGGGATACCGCCACTACATCGGTTGGTTACAAGCCCGCGACAGATGCCCGTTGGGTATTGACGCCCCATAACGCCGTCTCTACTGTTTGGCACAGTTGTCGACAATCAACGAAATGGAGTGTGACATGGTCCGAGCCACTCCGTCCCGGATTATGAGCGCCATCGGCGTACTCGCCCTCGCCGCGACAGCCGCGGCCTGCGGCAGCAGCTCTGGTGGCAGCAGCCCAGGCGGCGGATCTGCCGCCACCGTCAGCACGCTAGTCATCGCCAACGCGGTCAAGGTCGACACACTGGACCCGGAGGCCAACTCCGTCAACGAGTCAATCTGGCTCGACCAGAATCTCTACAGCCGCCTGCTTCAGCCCAACTCAACCGGCACGGGCCTGCTGCCGGACCTAGCCTCGACCTGGAACACCTCGTCGAACGGCCTGACCTACACCTTCCACCTGCGGCCCGATGCGAAGTTCTCCAACGGCAGCCCGGTCACCGCTAGCGATGTGGTCTTCTCGATCGACCGGTCGCGTAAATTTGCGGGTGGCTGGGGCTTCCTGCTCACCGCCGTCAAGAGCATCTCAGCGCATGACGCTCACACCGTTGTCATCCAGTTGTCGGAGCCGCACGCGCCGCTGCTGGCGGACCTCGCGATGTACGCCTACTCGGTCGTGCCGCAGAAGCTGGTTCAGTCGCAGGGCACCTCTTTCTTCCAGCACCCCGTCGGCAGCGGCCCGTTCATGGTGACCTCGTACAGCCCCGATAGCGAAGTCGACCTGGCCGCCAACCCTTATTTCTACGGCACGAAGCCGAAGATCAAGACAGTTAAGGTCCTCATCGTGCCCAACGACAACACCCGGGTGCTGATGCTGGAGAGCAAGAGGGCTGATGTCATCGAGAACCCGCCAGGCAATCTGGTCAGCCAGATCGACCAGACCCCGGGCATAAGCGTCCAGCTGTTCCCGTCCACACGGGTCGACTTCGTCCAGCTCGATGAGCATTTCAAGCCGTTCAAGAACGTGCTGGTCCGGCAGGCGGTTAACTACGCGATCGACAGGAGCGCGATCGTCAAGCTGGCCTATCAGGGACACGCAACACCCGGCGCGTCGTTTATGCCCTACAAGATGGAGTACTACGACAGCGCGATCCAGCCCTACCCCTACGATCCCGCCAAGGCGAAGCAGCTGCTGGCGCAGGCTGGTTACCCGCACGGTTTCAGCGCATTCCTCATCACCGTCAGCGGCGACGTTGCGGGCCAGGCTGAGGCAGTGGTGCTCAAATCCGAGCTGGCAGCAGTCGGCATCAACCTGACCATCCAGTCGTATGAACTGCTGACCGCCTACGCCAAGGAGGACGGCGGCCACTCTGAGTTCGGCGAACGGTACTGGACCAACGACATCGTCGACCCTGATGAAGTCGCCACGTTCGGGGCCGACTGCAAGGGCGGCGCCTTTGCCTTCAACAGCTACTGGTGCAACACGCAGGCCAGCACGCTCGTGGCGCAGGCACGCGCGGAACTGAATCAGGCGACGAGGCAGAACATGTACAACCAGATCCAGCAGATCATCTACCAGCAGTCGCCGTTCGTCGTCATCGACTACAGCCCCTACCGGTACGGCGTCGGCGGCTGGGTCCACGGCTTCCACGTCACGCCGCTCGGGAACTACGACCTATCCCTGGAGAGCCTCACAGTGGGCGCGCACTAATCCGGGACAGCGGGTGCCGGGCGGATCTCGACCAGTCCGCCCGGCACGGCTGGCAGTCAGCCTCAGCGCCGGCCTCGAAGGAGGGACACGATCATGAGCCGGTTCGGCACTCTCCCGAGACGCCTTTTCCACACGGTGATCGTGTTGTTCGGAATCACGCTCGTGACTTTCTTTCTGCTCCGGCTTATCCCTGGCGACCCGGCGCTGGCCATCCTGGGCAGCAGCTATACCCATACGCGTGCCGTCGCGATCGACGACTTCCTTGGCCTGAACAAGCCGATCTGGACGCAGTACGGCCAGTACATGGACCGGCTCTTCCACGGGAACCTTGGCTTCTCGTTCTTCTACAACGAGTCCGCCACCACGGTGATCGGTCAGCATGTCGCCCCGACCGTCTTCCTGGTCGCTTACAGCGCAGTGCTGGCCGCGGTCATCTCGTTCCCGATCGGCTTCATCTCCGGCCTGCGCCGCAGCGGAGTGGTCGACCAGACGGCCCGGGTGTTCTTCACCGTTAGCTTCGCGATGCCCCCCTTCTGGCTAGGCATCATCTTGCTGCTGATCTTCAGCGTTCACCTCACCTTCTTTCCGCTGAGCGGGTTCGGAAGCGGTCTGGCCGGCCACCTGTATTACCTGTTCCTGCCAGCCCTGACCATTGCGCTGGGATTCTCCACGGTGCTGGTCCGCAGCCTGCGCGCGGCGACCATTGCCACGCTGCAGGCCGAGTTCATCGACACCGCGCGGATGAAGGGCATCAAGTGGTCACGAGTGCTCTGGCGGCACGTCTTCCGCAACGCCGTGCTGGCCGTGGTCGCCGTCTATGGCGTCAACCTGGCCTACCTCATCAGCGGCACCGTCCTCGTAGAGAACGTGTTCTCCTTGCCGGGGCTGGGATCGCTGCTGGTCGGCTCGGTTGCTAACCGCGACTACCCCATAGTCCAGGGCGTTACCGTGCTCTTCGCGGTACTGATCGTGGCGATCAACCTGCTGACCGACGTCGTGCAAGCAGCGCTCGATCCGCGCGTCGGCCAGGAGATCGGCACATGAGCGCGATGTTGGCAGCCAGCCCATCTGAGCTGCTGATGACCATCGCCAGCAAGGCTGCAGGCCGCAAGGGGAGCGTAGCGCGCCGGCGGTTCACGCTGATCATCGGCATCGTGATGCTCGCGATCGCAATCCTGGCGATCGTCCTGGCGCCCGTCCTGGTCAGCCAGTCGCCCACAGCAATCGACGTGCTGCATCCGCTGGCGTCGCCGGGTACGCCCGGCCATTTGCTGGGCACCGACCAGTACGGCCGGGATTTGCTCGCCCGGATCCTGTACGGCGGACGAGCCGACCTCGCGATCGCGTTCGGTGCCACCAGCGTCACGCTGGTGGGCGGCACGATGATCGGCCTGGTGGCCGGCTACCTGGGCGGCAAGATCGACAGCTTCCTGATGCGCCTCGTCGACCTGTTTTTTGCCTTCCCCTTCCTGGTGCTGATCATCGCGATCATCGCCATGCTCGGCCCGAGCTTCTCCAACATGTTCATCGCGATCTGGATTACTAGCTGGGTGAGCTACGCACGGATCATGCGGGCGCAGGCCGTGACGGCGAAGAAGCAGCAGTACGTGCTGGCTGCCAAGGCCCTGGGCTACAGCAACCTCCGGGTGATGTTCCGCCACATCCTGCCCAACACGGCTTCGGCCGTGATCATCTTCTCCATGGTCGACGCCGTCGGCAACATCATCCTCGCCGCATCACTGGGATTCCTCGGCCTCGGCGTCCAGCCGCCCACGCCGGAGTGGGGAACGATGATCTCCGACGGCCAGAACTACATGCTTTCTTCATGGTGGCTGGCCACGATCCCCGGCCTCGCCGTCGTGTTCGTCGGAGTCGCATTCAGCCTCATCGGCGACGGACTCGCCGACCTGCTCCGAGCGGGCGACCGGTGACCGCGCCCGCCGCCGCACCGGGCGCGCCGCTGCTGACCGTCCGCGATCTGCACAGCTACCTGGCCACGGCCGATGGCGTCGTCCGAGCTGTCGACGGTGTGTCGTTCACCGTCCATGACGCCGAGGTCCTTGGCATCGTTGGGGAGAGCGGCTGCGGCAAGACGGTGACCTGCCGCACGATCATGGGCCTGATGCCGGCCCGGATCGTGCATTCCAACGGCGAGGTGATCTATCACCCTCGGGGCGACTTGAACCTGCTGCACGCAACTGACCGCGTGTTTCAGTCGTTGCGAGGCGCGCACCTGGCCATGATCTTCCAGGATCCGATGACGGCGCTGAACCCTGTGCTCAGCATCGGCGACCAGCTCATCGAGGCGGTCCGGGCACATGCGAAGCTGTCCTCCGCTGAAGCTCGCAGCCGGGCCGTCGGCCTGCTCGACCGGGTCGGCATCCCGGCTGCCGGCCGCCGGATGCGAGACTACCCATTCCAATTCAGCGGCGGCATGCTGCAACGTGCGCTGATCGCGATCGCGCTGGCTTCCTCGCCCCGGCTGCTCCTTGCCGATGAGCCGACTACGTCGCTCGACGTCATCATCCAGGACCAGATCCTCAGCTTGCTGCTCGAGCTCCAGCAAGATACCGGCATGAGCATGATCCTGGTCAGCCACGACCTCGCGGTCATCAGCGAGATGTGCGACCGGATCATCGTCATGTATGCGGGCCAGGTCGTCGAGGCTGGCGCAGCCGCTGACGTCATTTCCGCGCCCCGGCACCCGTACACGCATGCACTGCTGGACGCTCTCCCGCATATCGGGGAACGGGGCCAGTTGCGCAGCATCGGTGGTTCGCCGCCTAGCCTGATCAGCCCGCCCCCAGGCTGCCGGTTCGCCCCGCGCTGCCCATTCGCTAGTGACGAGTGCACAAGCTGGGACACCGAACTGCTTGAAGCAGGCGAGCGGGGGCACGAAGCCCGCTGCTGGCGGCACGAGGAGATCGCAGAAAGGCCGGAGCGTTGGCAGTCCAGCGACTTGGTATAGGCGTGATCGGAGCCGGACGCTGGGCGAACCTGGCGCACTTGCCGGGCTGGGCCCGAGATGACCGGTGCACGATCGTTGGCATTAGTGACCTGGATTCCGGGCGGGCGGACGCTGCGGCCGCGCAGTTCGGCGCTCAGCTGTCAACAACCGAGTATGCGGACCTGCTCAACCACCCCGACATCCAGGTGATTGACGTGGTCACCAGGGATGACGAGCACTTCGCGATCAACTCCGCTGCCATCTCGGCCGGCAAGCATGTACTGAGCGAGAAACCGGTCGCTCACGACTACCGCGATGTGCGCGCGCTGGCGGCGAAGGCACGCGCCTCAGGGCTGAAGACCAAAGTCGGCTTCACGTTCCGGTACAGCCCGGCCATGCGTTACCTCAAGGATCTAGTGGCCGGAGGCAGCCTGGGAACACCGTTCATCTACAACGCGTACGAGCAGAACTCCCAGTGGCTCAGCCCAGACACGCCGCTTCGCAGTCGGGACCGCAGCTACGACGGACCCATCCAGGTGGCCTCGCTGGAAGGTTACGGCGCGCCGGTGATCGACATCGGCCACTGGCTGATGGAATCCGACCTGACGGCAGTCGTCGGGGTGCTGCGGAACTTCATCCCCGAGCGCCTTCTGGCGGCGACCGGGCTGACGGAGCGGGTCAACATTGACGATGGCGACATCTTCCTGGGTGAGTTCGCCAGCGGCGCCATCTGCTCGGTCCAGAGCAGCTTCGTCACCGTGGGCAACTACCCTGGCATCGAGGTCCGCGTCTACGGCAGTGAGGGCGCGGCCATAGCGAGGCTCGTGGAGGAGTTCGGGATCTGCGAGACTCTCAAGGTCGCCCGGCCTAATGACGTGGAATTCCGGGAAGTCGAGGTGCCGGCCGTTTATTACCCGCCCGGCGGCAACCCGCGTGAGTCATGGCGGACGCTGTACTACGCGAACCTGACGGCCAGTTTTGCCAGCGAGGTGCTCGGCGAGACCGAGGGCAACGAGGGCAACTTCGACGATGGGTGGTGGGTCCAGGAAGTGGTGAACGCGGTGGAGCTCTCGCACCGGGAGCGTCGGTGGGTGAACCTGCCGCTCCAGCAGGAACATGCTGGCGGCGCCGGGTGATGGAACGGCCAGCGAGTGCGCCGGTCCGCTGGGGCGTCATGGGCACGGCGAACATCGCCAGGGCCGCGTTCCTTCCTGCCCTGCGGCACGCCAGCGGTACGGCAGAAGCGGTGGCGAGCCGCGACGCCGAGTCTGGCCAGCGATACGCCGCTGAGCATGGCATAGCGCGCGCCGTTACGGGTTATCGGGCACTCATTGACGACCCAGACGTTGACGCCCTGTATATCCCGCTGCCGAACACGCTGCACGCTGACTGGACGATCGCCGCGCTGCAGGCCGGCAAGCCGGTGCTGTGCGAGAAGCCGCTGACCGGCAACCTGCCGGACACCGAGCGAGTGCTGGACGTGGCACGCCAGACGGGCACGTTGCTCTGGGAGGCATTCGTCTTCCCGTTCCATCGGCAGCTGGCCTTGGTCAGGGACGCCGTGGAGTCGGGCGCCATCGGCGACCTGCGCGAGATCCAGTCAGATTTCCATTTCCTGTTGACCCGCCCAGACAACATCCGGATGTTCGCCGATCTGGCTGGCGGGGCTTTGAACGACGTGGGCTGCTATCCGATCCGGCTTGCCTTCGAGTTGTTCGGCGAGGAACACCGCAGCGCCTGGGGAAGCGCAGTGGCTGGTGGCCACGGCGTCGATGTCGAGTCGGTTGCCGTGCTCGGTTACAGCAACGGCAGGCGCCTGGTGTTGTCATGCGGGCTTGGCCGCCGATATGACACCTTCACCCGGCTGCTGGGCACCGACGGCGAGATCCGGATGAGCAATCCTTTCCATCCGTCGGAGGCCGACCAGTTCGAGATCATCGGCCGCGAGACCACGACGTCCCCTGCCGCTGTCGGCGACGAGCCTTCTTTTACCCCGGCAATCCGGCACATCCAGGCGGTACTGCGCGGCGCCGAGGCGCCTCGCCAGCTAGCCGTCCATACCTCTCTGCCGGTCGCGCGTGCTCTTGCCGACCTGCACGCCTGCTTTGAGCGGACAGCTGCCGGGTCCTGGTGACAGCTAAGGCACTACGCGCCAGGCGCAGGCGGCTTGCGTGGCTCATGGTTCAGGAAGCCGGTGATCAGGTTGGTGAGCAGCTCCTGGAGTCGGTCTTCGAAGTGGACGTGCGCCCGGGTGAGTGAGGGGATCTCAGCGAACATGGCGATCACGTGCGGCGCCGGGTTTGCGATTGGCCACAGCCCGGCCGTGATGATGAGCGCGGCTGCGATCGTCTCCCGGCCATACGGACCAACAAGGTCCGGCATCCGTTCTGCGACGACGCCTCCGAGGTCGTCGACCTTGTCAAGCGTCTGAGACTTGAACGCTTGCACGGTGCCGACCGAGACGTTGCGCTCCAGGACGGCGGACATCTCGCTGATCAGATCGCAGAACAAGGGTCGTTCGGCCATGGTCCGCGCAATTGTCGCTGCCACTGAATCAGCTGTTGCCTCGCCAGATCTGAGTCGCTCGGTGAGGCGGACGCGCCAGCTTTCCCACTCTCGCAGGAGCAAGCGCAGGAAGACGTCCTCACGCGATTCGAAATAGCGCAGGAGGTTCGATTTGGCGAACCCAGCGCGGCGGGCGATATCGCCGAGGGAAATCTCCCGAACGGGCCGCTCGCCCGCCAGCTCCCGAGCTGCGGCGAGGATGTCCTCCCGGCGCTCCTGCTTCTGCTCCGGCCGGCGGGCACGCCGGAATTCGTAGGTCGTTGCCACGGCTGGAGCATACCTCCGTCCCGAGCGATAAGAGAACGGCGTTGACTTATTTAGAGAACGCTGTTACGTTAACTCGTGGGACGACGCTCGGATGGGGGCCAACTCACTACCGTCAGGAGTCGCATATGGCGAAGACAACTGTCATCACTGGCACCTCCACCGGCAGGGGGCGGGCACCACGGTCAGCAAGTTCGCTGCCGAAGGGTGGAATGTCGTCGCTACTGTCCGCAAGGAATCTGACCTCGAGGTTCACGCAGACATGAGCTGCGTCATGACTTTGTTGCTGGATGTCGATGACGAGGCGGCATCTGCGCCCGGCGCAGACGGTTACTGGCAGGAGTTCCGCCGCGCGGTCCTCGGCCACCCCAGTGACCTGTGGAAGGCGCTGATGGAAAAGCCGGGCAATACGCCCGTTGACATGGAGGTGTGGTCGCATGCCCGGTCCCTTCATCTTCGTCGCTACCAACAAGGTCAGAGAAGGCAGACTCGAGGGGGAGAGGCAGCGCGTGCCTGGATGGATCGACTTCATTCGCTCCAGCGAGCCGCGTCTCATCGCGTTCCACGAATACCTGAGCGAGGACGGCAACGAGGTGGAGTACGTCCAGGTCCACCCCGACACTGACTCCTTCGAGAATCACATGCGTCTGGTCGAACGTTCCGGCCGCTCTTACACAGAGACGCTGGAAGGGACCATGAGCATCCGGATCTACGGCACGCCCAGCGAGGCGATCCTGGAAATGCTGGGTCAGGCCGCCGGGTCAGGAGTACCGATGACCGTGCTGCCCGAACATCTCGGCGGCTTCACCCGCTGAACCCGGCGAGACACAGCCGAGGGGTTCCGGTGCCACTGGTCTGCTTGGTCACAGGGGCGGGCGGCAGGTCGCTGTTCGGGCCGCTCACTGGACAGTGACACCCTGATAGCGCTGGGGTCAGGCGGGCCGGACCTGTTGGTGAGTCAGCGGCGCGTGCGGCCCTAGTCGGCACGAGGCACGCCGGCGGACTGCCCCATGAGCGACCGGCATGCGGGGTCGGCACGCGAAAGGACACTCAAGAGAAAGGAATCGACCATGCGGTACTCACGTCTCATTCTCGGACATCTCTCCCTGCGAGCGGCCGCCATGGTCGTTCTCGTGGCTGCGACTACGTTGATGGCCACCACAACAGGCGAAGCTGCGGCGAGCACTCGGACAGCGCCACAGGCACCGACCGAGTCGATGCTGCTGCACCGGCTGACAACGTGCCGGGCGCCTGGGCGGGTCAAGCCGATCGTCGTTCTGGTCCACGGCGCCTGGGCGGACGCCTCGAGTTGGAGCGCTGAGGTCAGGACGCTGCAAACCGCTGGATACGACGTGCGGGCGATCCCGAACCCGGTGCAGAACCTGACCACCGACTCGGAATTCGTGGCCGACTACCTCAAGACCATCCACGGACCGGTCGTGCTGGTCGGACACTCCTACGGAGGGTCTGTCATCACCAACGCGGCGGCCGGGCTCGGCAATGTCAAGGCGCTGGTCTACGTCGATGCGGCCGCCCCCGCGCCGGGTGAAACCAACGGCCAGCTCAGCGGCACCGGTTCGGTGCTAACCAGGAGCCCGCCGGCCCGGCTGTTCACCGCCACGGCCTACCCGGACGCACCTAACGGCGCGTCCGAGCTGTACCTGAAGGAGAACATCTTCATCCACAATTTCGCCGGCGACTTGCCCAGGAGCGAGGCGAAGCTGCTGTGGGCGTCCCAGCGCGGCGCTTCCACTGCTGCCTTCGAGACGCCGTCGAAAGCGGCGGCGTGGAAGACGATCCCCTCCTGGTACTTCATCAGCACGGGCGACCAGATCATCACGCCGGCCTCGGAGCTCGCGATGGCCCGCCGCGCGCACTCACACATCACCGTTTTCCGAGGTGGATCACACCTGACACTGATCTCCCACCCGAGCGCGGTCACCGCCGTCATCGCGTCGGCGATCTGCTCCCGTCACTGATCACACAGCAACACCAGGTCGCCGAAGGCTGCCAGGACGTCGACCCGCAGCCCCGCATGCAGCGACTTCATTGGCCGGCTTGCCGGGCAGGGCGCGCGGCTCATGGCCGCGGGGACTAACTTCTGCCCGTCGGCCGAGGTGCTGTGGAGCCTGTCAGTTGCCGCGCCCGACCAGCGGCAACGGTCACCGCGCATTTCACGTCAACGCGCCGGAGCCCGCCACCGTCATGGGTCCGCCAGGCGCGCGCGGTTAATGGCAGCGGCATCACGGTTAGCCGTATTGCGAATATGATCTCACCGTTTCTATGCTCGCCCCAGCGCACGTCTGGGCTCTTTCTACGGGAAGGCAAGGTATGGCTTCGATGAGATTCCGTTCGCTGGCGAGGACAGCAACCTTTGTGGCGGCCGCGGTCGGCGCGTCGCTGGCTTTCGCTGTGCCTGCCGGTGCGGACACGGCGTCAGGGGCGCACCTGCCGGTCGCGTCCGCTGCCGCCGCGGCATCGGGGGACCAGAGTGGCGGGGTTTGCATAGGCCGGCATCCCAATCCGAGCGCGGTCTGGTACACCGGCGCTTGCTCGGGTCACGACGAGCCGGAGCTGGACCCGGTATCGTCACTGCCCGGATCGGCCCAGGACCTGACCTGGACCGCGATTCTGCCCGAGGACGGGACGGTGCCGGTCTCCTCGGTCGGCCCGACCTTCTGGTGGGGCGGCGCGGTGTCGGACCCGAACCCGCACTCGCTGTTCGGCCAGGCCTTCCTTGAGCTGCAGTTCTATCCGGATTCGGTAGTAAAGACCTGCTCGTCCGACGGCGGTTACAACGTGGCCCTTGCGCCGAACGAGTACACCGTCTGCTCGCCGGTCTGGCAGGTGAGCACCCAGAGCGGCGCCGAGGATGCGGCGTTCAATGCGGAGCTCTACAACG
This sequence comes from uncultured Actinomycetota bacterium, assembly GCA_963804435.1. GTDB lineage: Bacteria > Actinomycetota > Actinomycetes > Streptosporangiales > Streptosporangiaceae > JAJYUU01. The sequence continues at coordinate 1,008,213 of CAWDQI010000001.1, forward strand.
GCTCGACGCATTCACCGCTGATCATGCACGGCGGCGACACCATCAAGATTCACTTCTTCAACAGCACGCCCAGCGTGGGCTGGAACATTAGCGTGACCGACCTGACCACTGGCCAGTCCGGCACCATCGTGCTGGCCAGCAAGTACGGCCCGCTGCTGCCGCTGTTCAGCGCGCAGCAGATTGGTAACGCCCTCGGCTGGGGCCTGGTGAACGACACCCCGAACTCGTTCGTCTGGGAGATCGGGCACACCTCTAACTTCACCACGCCGGCCGGCCAGTTCTGCGTCGCCGGGCAGACCGATTGCGGCTCTTATGACACCGCGCACTGGCTCGGCTTCACCCCGCTCAAGATTCTCTCGGCCACCTTCGCCAACGGATCCGCGGCCCGGCAGTGGGCGGTGGTCAGTGACCTGGGCGGCACCGCCGAGGTCGCCGCGACTTGCTCGAGCTACGGCGGACCGTACTGCACCTATCCCTGGTATGCCGCCAATTCGGCGGCGCGCGCGATCACGTATGGCGCCGACTATCCCGGCACCAAACTCAACTACGGCCAGGGCTCGCAGTTCGCCACCACGCCGCTCTGCGGCGGGCCTTTCGGACCCGATTCCACCTTCTGCGACCACGTTCTCACGCCCACCCCCTGACGGAGCGCGCGGAGCGTCGGCACCGGTCAATCACTGGCTGGGCCCGGCCGATCGGATCGGCCGGGCCCAGCCGAATTGCAGCAGATCAGCAGTGGTGAGCGACGAGGGTGGCGTTGTTGCCGTTGAAGGTGTCGTTGCCCACCGCCCACAGGCCGCCGCCGGGGACAGCGGTGATGCTGGCGAACCCGGATCAGGCGGAGATCATCGTGCTGCGGGTGGTGGCGGGGCTGGGTACCGCGGAGGTGGCCCGGCTGGTGGGCAAGTCGCCGGGGGCGGTGCGGGTGGCCGCGCATCGGGGGCTGCGGCGGCTGGCGGGGCTGGCGAGCCTGACGGATGTAACGGTATGAGGGGCTCGGGCGCTTCGTCGGGTGAGATGCCTGGTTTCCCCTTCCCCTTCGCCGCGGCCTGGCCGCGACCCGGATGAGCTGTTGCTGGACCTGATCCTGGATGGGCGGCCGCTGCCCGCGGACGCCCCGGCCGGCCTGGTCGCGCTGGCGGACGGGCTGGCCGGCCTGGGCGGCCCGGCGGGTCCCGGCGCGGTGCCGGGTGAGGCCGCGGCGATGGCGGCGTTCTGCCGTTCGGCGGCCGGGGCCGGTGTCGTGCCCGCCGGCCGCATGGACCCGGCTGCCCGCATGCCGGCCCGCCGCCCTCCCCCCCGGCGGCGGGCCGCTCGTCCGGCCCGGCTGGCCGGCGGGCTGCTGGTGGTCTTGGCCGGGCTGGGCAGCGCTGCCGCCTACGCGGACGTGCTGCCCGGCCCGGTCCAGGCCTTCGCTCATCAGGTGATCGGCGCGCCGGCCCCCCGCCTCTCGCCGGCCCGGTCGGGCGAGCACCAGGAGACGACGGACCGGCCGGGCAGCCGCGGGCCCGGCAGCCGCCATGCGCGTCCGGCCCGGCCCGGCGGGGCGAACGGGCATCACAAGGCAGCCGAGCCCGGCACGGCCAACGGTAGCGGCAGGCACCGCCACCGGCCGCCTCCCGCCACCGGTCACCGCCGGGTCAAGCGGCCGCACCCGGCGCCCAGTCACCCGCCGCCGCCCGCAGCCGGCGCCGGGGCATCCGGCGTAACGCATCCGGCGTAACTCGCGCGGGCGTAACCCGTGCGGCGTAACTCGCGCGGGCGCCCGGGCATCGGGCGTCACGCATCCGGCGCCATTCCGGCCACGCCCCCCGCGGGCTAAGAACGGGCGCACGCCAAAAGCACCCCGGCGGGTCGGGATCCCGCCGGGGTGCCGGCCAGCAGGTTGTTCCTTACTTCTTAACAGCCTTGAGGGTGATGACGTTGCTGTGGCTCTTGCGGAAGGTCGAGTCACCGGCGAACACCATCTTGAACTGGGTCTTCACCGCCGGCGCGACGGTGAAGGTGACCGAGCCGCCGGCGCCGGTGGTGCCGGTGGCGACCGCGGCCCACCGCGGCTTCTTGCCGGTCCGGCTGTCCAGGGTGATGGTCGCGCCGGCCACGCCCGTCTTTCCGTCGCGGAGCACGCCGGTCAGCGCGTCGGCGTGGTGCTTGCCGTGCGCGATCGGCTTGTTCTTGATCGACAGCGCGGTGGCGTCAAGCTTCGGGTGGCCCTTAGCGGCACTGGCAGCGGTCGCGGTGGCCATCACGCCGCCGGTGGCCAGGACGGCCACGGCGGCGGCCGAGCCGGCCCGGGTCAGCAAGGACGCTCGAATTGCGTGCATGGATCTCCTTCTGGTGGGGGCCCCAGGATCCCTGAGGCAGTGATGGTCACCACCGAAGCGGAACCGGCCGCTGTTCCGTTACAGCCGGGTGGTCACCCACGTGCCACCCAGCACGGGTTCCACTTGGAAGACTTCGCAGTCCGCGGGGCGGGCGAGGTTTCAAGCCACCCACAGCTAGACGTATCGCTCGCTCCGAGCATTCACCCGACAGTTGATAGTCACGCGACCTCATGGCCGGGCGTAGGTCATGGTCCAAACGCCTCTATCGCCCGGGTGATATTCGTTCCCGTCCCATGGTGAACCACAGACATGGAGATGTGCATACGGCGTGCCGGCAAACATCACCAACGTTCCCGCGTCGCGCATGACCGTTGGCAAACCGGAGACTCTGGCGTCGAATGGCCAGATGATCATCCAGTGCGGACCGATCGGGATGGCTGGGCTCGTCCGATCAAACGGATCGGTGTAGCTGTGCTGCGTAGCCCCATTGAGCATGTAGATCAGTCCGGGCTCGGTATTTGACGGTTTAGGCTTCCTCGCCATGACGTCCAGCATCCACCGCATCCCCATGGGATCGGCGCACATGTCTGCCTGTCCGATGATGTTTTCGTTGCCAGGGACACACACCCACTGATTCGTACCCGGACGCAACACGGTCATCTCGCCGTGCGCGTCCATTTCCGCAACCGTGGCCTCACTTGTGATGCTGTCCGGCCCCGACAAGAGCGCTCGTCGAATCTTGGCTTTCACTATTTCATCGGAGGTGCTGTTGTCGCCATTCGTCACGTTATCCTCCGTTGGCTTATCGTTCGATGCGACCTCTGACCTGCGCCGCCGCGGCTACTGACTCGGCTTCGTTTGCCAGCCAAGCACAAGGCTTCATTGGTGCCGATATCAGGGCCGACGAAATGGACGGGACCCAAATCCGACTCAGAGACGCCGTGTTCAATGCCACCGGCATCAGGGTCCCGGAACTTTCCGATCACTCTCGACAAGCTACCCAGGCATGCCGCTAGTGCGTTTCTGATCCAGGGTCGATGGCGCGGAGCTGACGGCGGTGGCGCGCGCGCTGACCGGCCTGAACGATGGAGGCTGGTGGTGGCGCGGGCTGAGGGGCGGCCGCAGTGGGCGGCCGCCCCTCAGGCGGGACTAGCCGAATCCGCGCACCGGGCACGGGTTCGGCAGGTCGCCGCTATTGAAGTTCTCGTAGCGCAGCTCCGTCGTGAAGCCCGCAATCGGGAACAGGGTCTGCGAGAGCGGGCCGAACTCGGTTGTCGAGCTACCCCCGAAATCGTTCTTGGTTCCCGGGATGAACGGCCCACCCTCCTGCCAGCTACAGGTTCCCTTGTCGATTCTCGTCGAGAAGAACGGGTAGAACTGCGCCCCGTTCGGCGGGTTAAACGCAATTCGCTCCCGTGGTCAGGTCGCAGAATGGCGGGTTGGCCTGCGAGTCCGATGCCTCGATTCTGGGCAGGTCGGTCTCGAAGGCGACGGTGGAGTAGTTAGTCGTCCCGTTTCCGGTCAGCGGGCTGGTGAACAGAACGGGGCTCGGGTGCAGCTTCCCATCCTGGCCGGGCACCGGGTTTGTTCCGGGCCAGTCATTCTGATACGACTGGCCGTCCCAATCACCGTCGGCAGCGAAGCAGCCATCGATGTGGACCACGGTGGAGTCGGTACCTGGCACGCACGATCCGCCGCCGTCATCGGAGTCGAGCCCGCTCGCGTCTTGCGCGCCTGGCGATACGCAATTGAAGTTCGCGTCGATCTGCAGGCAGTTCTCGAAGTGCCCGATCTCGTCGGATTAAGCGACGTTATAGGTGTGCGCGGACCATGTGTTGCCTCGCGGGTTCGCCGTGCTGTACGCGGGGTGGAAGGCGTAGGGCGCCTCCTGACAGGTCGAGGAACCTGGCGTGAACAGGATGTGCCCGAACCCGTTCGCCACGGACGCGGTCATCGAGCCGCCCTGGCCCGTCGTCACGTCGGTCAGGTCGGCTTGGAGCCCGGCCGGAGTGTCGTGCAGGTGGACCTGGATGCGATCACCCGGGTTCATCAACAGGTCCTCGGAAAGGTTCGGGTTCACGGCAGAGAGGTTCGGATTCGAGAACGTCCCCGTGAACAGCGGATTCGCGGGAGCCTGAGACACTCCACTCTTCGTGATGTACGCCCAGTTGATCGGCTCTTGGCCACCCAGGATGTAGTTGTTGCAGGCAGCCGTGTTGAAGGTGCCGGTGTTCTGATCGAGCGTCCGGCTGTCGATCGTCATAGCGGCGCAGTACACAGTGGCCGCGCAGTCGAAGCCCTCGAACTGCGGGACGTACCCGGGGCCGTAGAACTGCAGCTCCATAAACGCGGTGCCTGGGTGCTTTCCGATGTAGTCAGATGCCGCCGGGTTGCTCTCGACGAGGTTATTGGCGTCGGAGTCCGCGACGCAGGTCTTGGTGAACTCGGGCGAGGATTCACTGTCGCAGAGCGTCAGGCCGAACCAGAACGTCGGGTGCAATTGGAAGTTCCAGGTCGAACCGCCCGCGCCGCTCGCGTTGGGTTGCTGTCTTGGGTCGGTCGGCAGCGTCAGGGTGTAGGTCATGTCGTTGCCCGATCCCGGCACCCCAGACTTGAACTCGACAGAGGGCTCGTCGTGGCCGACCTAGTACCCGTTGGTGTCATATGTGTCGGCGCAAAGTGATGAGTGACTCGAGCAGTAGGGCCTGGGGGAGTAGCCAGACGGGTACGCAGCCTTCGCTCGCGCCGCCTGGGCACGCGCTGGCTGCGCGCTTGCGGAGGGGGCACCTCCAACTATCAGTGGCGACACCGATCGCCTTGAAGTTCAGCCTTCGACCCGGCATCGCGCCGTGTTTCCCCTGTGGCCATCGTCGTCGGCGGGCTGAGCACGCCGATGGGCCTAGGAAAGCCGGGGCGGCAAACCGCAGCGGATAGCGAGAGCCGGATCGCGGTAGGACACCAGGGTGGTGATGAGAGGCTGGCCGTTTCTCATGCGGAGCTGCAGGATCTGCAGACCGCTGACGACAAGGCGGCCTTCACCGTCTGGCTGATAGGTCGCGAAGGCGGGCTGCCCGTTGCAGAAGCCGGCTCTCAGGTGCACTCCGTGCGGGTGCGCGGGTGCGAAGATGGCGTCCGCGACGAATGCCGCTACCGCCTCCTGGCCGTCGAACCATGCGGTGAGCGGCGGCATGATGAAACGGACGTCCTCCGCAACAAGCTGGACGAATCCTTCGATGTCCGCAAGCTGCCATGCCCGGACATACCGATGCAGGAGCCGCTGCACCCGCGGTTCGGTGATATCCGGCTGCGGCGGGCCAGCAGCTGCACGGACAGTCTCGCGGGCCCGTGATAGAAGGCTGTTGACCGCTGTGGTGCTGACTTCCAGCACCGCGGCGACCTCAGCGTGGGTGAATCCCAGCACATCGTGCAACAGCAGCGCAGCGCGCTGGCGCGGCGCAAGAAGCTGCAGCGCCGCGACGAAGGCCAGGCTGATCTCCTCACGGCGGACCACCTCATCCTGCGGGTCCGGCGAGAGCCGCAAGTCACCGTCGCTGACCGGCTCCACCCAGGCCAGCTGCGGGTCAGACGCCCCCGGCATCGCGCCGGGGGCGGCGGGCGGCCCGACGCCGACCGGCCCGATCCGGGCCCGCCGGGCCCGCAGCCGGTCGAGGCAGACGTTGGTCGCGATGCGCTGCAGCCACGCGCCGAACAGACCCGAGCCCTCATAGGTCGCCAGCTTGCGCCACGCACGTTCGAGGGTGTCCTGGGTGGCGTCGTCGGCGTCGGCCCCCGACCCGAGCATCCGATAGCAATGGCGGAACACCGGCCCACGGCAGGGCTCCACCAAAGCCCCGAAGGCCGCGTCGTCTCCGGCGACCGCCCGCGCGAGCAGGACACTTTCCGCAGAATCAGCCATACCTGGCCTCCGGCCGTCAGTGTCCCGCCCGGTACGGGCGCGCCGCCGCAAACCTTAGCCCTGTGCCGACGCCAGTCCGATTACCTGGCCGTTCGGGTCGGCCAGCAACCCGAAGGTGACCCCCGGCACCGATGTCGCCGGCTGGATCAGCGTTCCGCCCAGCGCCACCGCGGCCTCGAGGGTAGCGGCGACGTCCTGAACCCCGACGAAAAACGTGACCAATGGCGCGCCACCCTGCAGTGGACCGATGCCACCAGGTATCGCACCATCGACACCGGTATCTACATAGGTGTAACCGGGAATTCCTCCCTCGGGAAACGTCCAGCCGAACAACTTCCCGAAGAACGACCGGGTCGCGTCCGGGTCTGATGACCTGATCTCGAAATGAACCACCGGGCTGGCCATGGACCTGCTCCTCCCTCGCCGATGCAACCTCACAACAGGTCTGACGACGGGACGCACTCCGATCTCTCGGTCAACGGCAGAATGAACGCCATAAAACTGTCGCCGCTCAAACAGCCACCCCTTAGCTGAGCTATCCCCGAAACCGGTCGATCCGTTCGTGGTCGGCCGCACTGCGCCCGAAGGTCAGCCACAACGCGGGCGCGGGTCCCCGCACCGACGACGATGGATACCTGGAATGGAGCCAGGCCAGGGTTTGTCAGCGATCGGGCGGCGTGTCGGCCGACATGTCCTGGGCCGCCTGGCGGATCAAGGCAAGTTCAGCGGCGACACCGCGCAAGATCTCGGCCAGCGCGAGTGTGGCGTGCACCTGCGCTTTCGCGACCTCCCTGCCGGACATGGTCCCGGCGCCCTGAACTGATTCTCCGACCAATTGCTCAGCTATCCGGTAGTGGTCTACACCGGCCATGATCACTCCTCGATGGCGAGAGGTTCGTCAGGTGTTCCGTATACCCGGCCGGGGTTCTGGCGGACGAGAACGCGGCAATCTCCCCGGAGCGCGTCTTCCGGGGTGCCGACTAGCAGCCTGAGGTACCGGGCGGTCCTGCGACTCGCAGGCGGATGACGACGTCCTGGCCCTGTACGGTGAGCAGCAGCGCGCTGCCGTAGCGCCGAGACGGGAGGCCGAGTGAGGGTTGTACGCGTCCTGGGCACGCTGGAACCTGGCGGGGCGCAGCTGTCCGCGCTGCGGTTGTCGGTGGCGCTGCGCGCGCATGGCATCGCGACGACCCTGCTCGCGGGTGATGCGACCCCGGCTGGGCTTGAGCTGGCCGCCCGCCACGGCCTGGACGTTGACGTCTTCCGGGTCAGCGAGATCATGCCCGCTGACAGCCTGCAGTGGACACCCGCGCCGGAGTTCGCCGGCTGGCTTGCGCCCAGGCTCGCCCAGGCCTGCCTGGTGCACGCGCACATGGTGGGCGCCTGGTGGGCCGCGGCACAGGTCCTGCCGGCGCACGTGCCGTTGGTAGCCAGCGAGCACAACCAGGTGTCTTGGCCGTCCGTCGACCACACGGCACAGGCCCGCGATGCGGCGCGGCGGATCGGCATGTTCTACGCGCACGGCCCGTCGGCGCGCGAGTGGGCGGCCCGGATCGGCCTGGACGACGGCCGCCTGCGCGATGGGCGATCATCCGTGCAGAGCCTGTCCGCCAGGCCATTGCCGGGACTCCCGTCGCCGCGGCTGACCTTCGCCGGCCGGTTCCGCGGCGACAAGGCACCCGATGTGCTCATCGAGGCGCTCGCCCTGCTCGATGCGCCGCCGCCGTCCTACCTGATCGGTGACGGCCCGCTGCGCGGCGCGCTGACCCGGCTGGTCGCAGCCCGGGGGCTGGGTGCCGTCGTTCACCTGCCGGGATGGTCCTGGGAGCCGACTCGCTACATCGCCGGGGCCAGCGTCCACGTCGTCCCCTCACGGGAGGAGTCGTGGTCGCAAAGCGCGGTGCTGGCCATGGGGCTCTGCGTCCCGGTCATCGGCACCATGGTCGACGGCCTGGCGGCCACCCTCGGCCAGGGCCGCGGCATCCTGGTCCCGCCCGAGGACCCGCCCGCCCTCGCCCGGGCGCTGACGCGGGTCCTGGCCGGCGAGCGCCCCGACCCCGCCCCTGGCCGGTCCTACGCCCGGCAGTTCACCCCTAGCGCAGCGGCCGCCGTGTACGCAGGCGCCTACCGCCAGCTGCTTGCCAGCGGCACCATATCCGGGAACGCGGGCGCTAGTCCCCGGGCGTGACGGGACTGCGATGCAGCGTCCGTTCAGAAGCCGAGATCGCTCAGCGCCGAAATCTGTATCGGCTGACATGTTGTCGTCGTGTCGAGCTCATGTGCGGCGTTACGCCTGCACCGGCTCGTCGGCGGGGAAATCAGCGGACCTGCTGACGTCGGCCCAGTTCTCGGCTTCGGCCGCGCGGGCACGGGAGGCTTCGGCGGCGGACTCGACTGCGTAGGCCCCGAGCAGCAGGCGGCGAGGCGGCTCGTCGAGATTGACAATGCTGATGATGATCTCCGCGGCGCGTGCCGGATCCCCCGGCTGGTGGCCGCTGCTCGCCGCGTGGAGGTGGTTCATCGCGCCGACCGTCTGCTCGTAGTCCCCGCCGGCGGCCGCGACGTGCATGGATGAGCCTGCCCAGTCGGTGCGGAACGCTGCGGGCTCGATGATGGTGACCTTGACGCCGAACGGCTTGACCTCCGCCGCGAGGACCTCGGAGAATCCCTCGAGCCCCCACTTCGCAGTCTGGTAGGCAGCCAGTCCCGGCGTGCCGCCGACCCGCCCGCCGATGGAAGAGAACTGGATGAAATGACCAGAGCGTTGCCGACGCAGGAACGGCAGGGCGGCCTTGGTGACGTTGACCGGCCCGAACAGGTCCACTTCGACCTGGGCCCGGAAGTCCGGCTCGGCGGTTTCCTCGATGGCCGAACTGTTGGCGTAACCGGCGTTGTTGACCACCACGTCGAGGCACCCGAACTGTTCGACGGTCTCCCGGACGGCTGCGCGGGCAGCAACGGCGTTGGTGACGTCGAGCGCCACTGTGCGGACCCGGTCGCCGTAATCGCTGACCACGTCGTCCAGCTGCTCGGGCCGCCGAGCGGTGGCGACGACCTGGTCCCCGCTTTCGAGCGCTGCCGTGGCCAGCGCCCGCCCGAACCCACGTGAGCTGCCGGTAATGAACCAGACCTTCGGCATGAGCCTTCCCCCTCTATCGAAGCCGGCCTGAGACGGGCCGGGAACGGGCACGTCAGAGCTGACCGCGGACCGGCAGCTCGAGGTCGTGTGGCCTGGCCTGGAGGCGTCACGTCGCCGCCTCGCCCATGGCGGCTCGCTGTGGCTTGAGCGCGCGGGGTGATAACCAAAGCGCCCCTGGGTTCATTCTGCCGGGGTAGCGGGCAATGATCTGCTCGTAGAGCCCGGGCGCGGTGTTGGTGGTCTTGGTGATCTGGTTGACGTTGCGGATGTGCTCGCGGGTTTCTTCGATGATGGTCGGATCGTCAGCGCGACCGGGGCGCTTGTGCCCGGCGATCACCGCGCGTGGCTGCAGCAACTCGATAGTGTCCAGGGCGGCGGTCCAGTCTGCGCGGGTCTGGGGACCGGACTCGGCGAGGTAGGGGTGGACATCGTTGTAGGCGGCGTCCCCGGCGACGACTAGGTCGATGTCGGGCACATGCAGGCAGGTGGTGCTGTCGGTGTCGGTGTGCCCGAGTTCCACGGCGATGAGTTCGTGGCCCTCCAGGTCGATCGTGTGATCAGGGAGCGGGTCGGCCAGGACGAGGGGCTCGGGGATCTGGCCGGGGAACCGCGGGCGCCAGAATGAGGCGAAGAAGTCCGGCGTGGATCCCCGGCGCATCTGGTCGATGACTGCGGGCAGGGCGACGGCCCGTGCGCTCGGGAAGCGGTCAAGAATCATGGTCAGGCCAAAGGTGGTCGCCGTGCCCGTGGGTGATGTAGACCGCCGTCAGGTTCTTTCCAGTGGCGGCGACCCAGTCGGCAAGGTCGCGTGCCTGGGCGGTGGTCAGGAGCGGGTCGACAAGAACGGCGTCCCGGTCACCGGAGATTAGCGTTGCCGATATCGGGGACCACACAGTCTGCGATGCGCCCGGCGGGAGGTCGTCGTCCACGGTTGGGGTGGGTGGCGCCACGTAGACATCCCAGCTGAGCCGGGCGGGCTGGTCCGTCATGGGATTCCCTTCGTAGCGCGTGGACTACCGTTGGTGGACGGTGACCGGGCCGGCGGGCAGGACGCGGTCGAGCTGACTGCGGGAGCTGATGGCGAGCTTGGCGAAGACCTTGCTCAGGTGGTACTGGACGGTGCGGGCGCTGATGAACAGCCGGGCGCCGATCTCGGGGTTGGACAGGCCGTCGCGGGCCAGCCGCGCGACCTGGGCTTCCTGGGCGGTCAGCTCGGTGCTGGTGTCAACCGTGCGCTTGCGGGCGGTCTCGCCGGTGGCGGCCAGCTCGCGCCGGGCCCGCTCGGCGAACGCCTGCATGCCCATCTCCGCCAGCATCTCGTGAGCGGTGCGCAGCTGCTCCCGCGCGTCGGCGCGGCGGCGCTCGCGGCGCAGCCACTCGCCGTAGAGCAGGTGAGCGCGGGCGAGCTCCGCGCGGTTCCTGTTACGGCCAAGATGGCTGATCGACTCGCGGTACAGGCGGTCAGCCGCCTCGCCCTCGCTGAGCAGCGCGCGGACGCCGGCTTGCATTCCCAGCGCCCACTGGGTGGGCCTCACCCGGGTGCGCTCGGACAGCCACTCCAGCGCGGACGCGACCAGCGCTACGTCGCCGGTCCTGGACGCCGCCTCGGCCAGCTCGGGCACGACGAAGGGCCCGTACCCCAGCTGGTCATGCTCGAATGCCCGCCGGGTGGTGTCGACGGCGGCGTCGTAGCGGCCGAGCCCGTTGTACAGCAGCGCGCTGGCATAGCCCGCGAGATCGACCAGCCGGCCCAGGCCGCGTGCGGTCCCCTCCCGCGCGGTGGCTGCAATGAGCTCAGCCGCCTTTTCCTCGTCGCCCCGCGAGGCCGCGAGTATCATCTCGGCATAGCCGACGGGCGGGTTCCCGGTCACCTTCGCGATCAGCCGGTCCTCCTCGATCAGCGGCGCCGCCGCGGCCAGCTCTCCGACGCGAAGCAGCGTTCTGGCCTGGAAGTCGAGCGCGAACTGCAAGTGCACGAGCGCGCCGGTGTCGCGGGCGACCTGGACCTGGCGAGCGGCCAGCGCGTGCCAGGACTCGGGGTCCCACAGCTCCAGGGCGACGACGGCGTTGGCGCTTCCCCCGGTCAGCCAGAACCAGGGGCCGACGTCGCCGTCGCCGACATCCACGGCAAGGGCCAGCTCAAGTGCCCGGGCCAGCGCCGGCGCTGCCGCGGCGTGCCCTTCGGTGAACCGCATTGCGAACGCGTCGAGCAGTTCGTCCGCCGCTCGCGGCGGCTGCGGACCGGCGGGTGCGGCGCGCGCCGCCTCAGCCGCTTCCCGTACGCCGCCGGGGTTGTCCAGGTCGGCCGCCCAGATCGCGGCGACGAGCGATTCCAGATGCGTCTCGCGCGCCCGGCCGGGGTCGAGCGGCTCAAGGCGCCGCGCCGCGCTGAGAAGCAGCCGGGCTGCGTCGCTGCCGCGCCGCTGCTCCCCAGCGATCTCGCCGCGCAGCTGCTCCACCTCCGCTACCTGCACCGGGTCGATCGGCCTCGCCTCGACGGCGATCAGCAGGCCCAGCGCGGGGTCCAGCTCGCCGGCGTCGCGCTTGGCCGCAGCCGCCTTCAGCAGGCGCTGGGCACGGTGACCTGGCTCGGGGGTCAGCATCGCGGCGCGCTCGAGAAAGGCGGCCGCCGCGGCCAGTCCCCCGCGCGCCCGCGCCCGGCCGGCCGACTGCTCCAGCTCGCTGGCTACGTCCTCGTCGGGTCCGGGAGCGGCCTGGGCGCGGTGCCAGGCGCGGCGATCAGGATCGATCTGCGGGTCGGTGACCTCCGCCAGGGCGCGGTGCGCGTCCTGCCTCTGCTGACGGGATGCCGACCGGTACGCCGCCGAGCGCACCAGCGGATGACGGAACCGGACCCGGCTGCCGAACTCGACCAGGCCGGCCTCGGCCGCCGCCGTCGCCGCCTCGGCGCCGATCCCCAGCCGCCCCGCTGCCTGCCACACCAGGCCAGGGTCGCCGGTCGGATCGGCTGCCGCGACCAGCAGCAGCCGCCGGGTTTGGGTCGGCTGAGCGTCCACCCGCCGCTGGAAGCTGTCCTCGACCCGCCCGGCGATCGGTACCACGCCGGGTAGCCCGAACCCGCCGGCCAGCTCGGCCGGCGTCACTAGCCGTGCCAGCTCCAGCAGTGCCAGCGGATTGCCGCGCGTCTCGGCGACGATCCGGTCACGGACCCGCTCATCCAGCGGCCCGGCGGTCACCCAGTCCAGCACCGCCCGGGCATCGGCCTCCGGCAAGCCAGCGACCAATAGCTCCGGCAATCCTGCCAGCTCGCGACCCGGAACCCGGGCGGCGAAAATCAGGCCGACCGACTCCGCCCCGAGGCGGCGCGCCACGAACCCGAGGACCTGGGCAGAGGTGCGATCAAGCCACTGCTGGTCATCGATCAGGCAGATCATCGGCTGCTTCGCGGCCGCCTCAGCCAGCAGGCTCAGCACGGCCAGGCCCACCACAAACCGGTCCGGAGCCGGCCCGGCGCTGGCGCCGAACGCGGTCCGCAGCGCATCGCGCTGCGGAGCCGGCAGCCGCTCCAGGCCACCCAGTATCGGCGCGCACAACTGCTGCAACCCGGCGAACGCCAGCTCCATCTCGGACTGGACACCCGCAGCGCGCGCCACCCGGAAACCCGATGCGCGCCCGGCCACGTAGTCCAGCAGTGCCGTCTTGCCCACACCCGGCTCACCGACCAGCACCAGCGCCCGGCTCTCGCCCGCCCGGACAGCGCCCAGCAGCCGGTCCAGCACATCGCATTCACTGCGCCGGCCCGTCAGCCCCGTGACGCGTCCGTGGACAGCCGAATGTGCCGCCATTTGCACCCCACCGACGCTACCCGCCCGCCGGCCTGCCGCAGCGAGCGGCCACCGCCAGATGCGAGCACGCGTCGGGTCGCCGTTCCGACGAAAGAGCTCTTCCAGTAGGAGGACGGATTATATGGAATGTTCTTATTTGATAGGCATAAACTGACCGGACAAGATAGTGCCGCCGCGGTCACAATTGCTGCTGGGCGCCACGCTGGCAGCCATGTCGGCGCGAGAGCTGAAGGTGTATCTATGGCTGCCCCAAGGCGGCTAAGCAGACTCTTCGCCCCGCTCAGGCTCGGCGATGGCTTTCTGCAGCAACCTGAGCGACGCTTCGCGTTTCGTGAGAGCTTCGACTTCCCGCCTAAGGCGCCTGCTGTCCAGGCGCCTGCGGTCCATGGCCTGCTGGGCCTCGTCTAGGACTTTCATCCCGAAACGCGAGACTCGCTCAGTCTGCTCGAGGGCGGTTCCTATTAGCGAGAGCTCAGCTTGGCTGACCTGGATCGAATAGCCGCCGCTGGTCCGTTGTGTCACCGTTGCCACTTTGGTTCACCGCCCTGTTGTGTTGGATTGCTGTGACCGCGGGCTTTCTGGCGTTCCTCCCGGTGCGGACGTGGGTCTTGCAGCTTCCAGGGCGGTCACCCGTCAAGTCGGACATCAGCTCCTCCGTCAATGCTGCATTACAGCTAGTTTCACGCCGGGATGGCTGCGTTCATATCCGCCAGCGCACAGCGCGAGTGGCCAGTCCCGGCTCCGCCGGCCGGGTGGCGCGCCTGTGCGTCCCGCATCTGCCGCGGCTCGGCCACCGTCCGGCGGCGCTAGCCCGCCGGGCAGCGGAGCCGAGTAGCGCGCGGCCGCTAGCACTGGCTTCTCGCGCTGTGCACTGGCTGATGCGAGCGCAGTCCTCCCGCATGACACTCGCAGTTAGGCACCCAAAAACTGCGGGCAGCGCCAGACCCGGCAGCGGCAGACAAAGCAATGGACGAACCCGCCCGCTTGGGCGCATCAGCGGCGAGCCGCATGAGGCGGCACTAAGAGTGACGAAGCGAGGTGCACACTAGCTGACCAGCACGGCACAAGGGGGGACGAGATGCGGGCAACTTTCTACGAAGAGCATGGCCTGTCAGAGCGCCGGGCGGCGGGCGGCACCGTCCTCCCTCGCCCGCCCAAAACTGTTGTCCCGGCGGTGCGACCGAACCGCAAGCGCAGGTCAGGGCGTTCCATGGCCCGGCCGAATGGCAGCCGGGCCGGCCAGGCGCACAGTGTCGCGCTCGTCTTCCAGGGCGGGGGCAGTCTCGCCGCGCCGCAGGTGGGCATGCTGCGCGCGCTGCGCGAGGCTGGCCTGATTCCGGATCTAGTCCTGGGCTCCTCCGCCGGAGCGTTGAATGCTGTCGCCTTCGCCAGCGATCCAAGCTTGGCCGGCATCGGGCGGCTCGAAGCGACGTGGAAGTCGGTGCGCCGGCGGCACGTCGCACCGCTGTCGACCCGGACGCTGCTCGCAGCGGCGACTGGCGGCGGGGACGGCCTGGTCCCCAGCAACGCGCTGCGAGGCCTGCTTGCAGCCGCCGAGGTGCCGCGCACCCTGGAGGGGACTTTTATCCCGGCCCACGTCGTGGCTACCGAGCTGGCGTCGGGGGCGGCAGTCGTCATGTCCGCGGGCGAGACTGTGTCGGCACTGCTCGCCTCCTGCGCGTTCCCCGGCCTGTACCCGCCGGTCGAGCTTGGCGGCCGTGTGCTCGTCGACGGCGGCGTGGCCGCCGACGTTCCAGTTATGCAGGCCGAGGCCCTGGGCGCCGCAGTGACCTATGTCCTGCCGGCGGCGACCTTGGAGACCGTCACGTCGCCACCGCGCGGGCCGTTGCCGGTGGCCTTTCTCGCGCTCGGCCACATCCGTGACTCCCTCGCCCGCAGTCAGGTGGCGGCGGCCCAAGGGACAGTGCACCTGCTGCCAGCGCCCGCCGGCCGGGGCGGCAACCCGGTCGACTTCCGCGACACCTCGCGGCTGATCAGTGACGGCTACCGGCTCGCCACCGACTGGCTGGCCAGCCACAGTTTGCAGGCCGCGTCAGGTAGCTGACGGACTCCCAGCACCACCGGCCCGGCGTGAGGCGTGCCCGTGACCAAGCGTTCAGCGGCAACTCGCACTGTGCGCTGGCGGATTCGAGCGCGGCCGTCCCGGCATGACAATCGCCAGATGCCTGCTCAAGCAGGTAGGACCACGAAGGGAGCGGCGCCATGACCACGTGGCTGACCACACCCATCCAGATGCAGTTCCGGGTCATCGACGGGCTGACGGTCCGGTTCGCCCAGAGCGCATACCGGGACGATCACGCCCTGCTGCTGAGCCCGTGGCCAGAAAGCCTGCTCGCATTCGAACCGGTGTGGCTGCGGCTCGCCGAGCACGCCCATCTGGTGGCGATCGAGTTGCCTGGGTTCGGTCATTCGCAGCGCCGCAATGAGCTGCTGTGCCCGCGGGCAATGGGTGAGTTCGTCGTCCGGGCCGCAGACGCGTTCGGGCTCGAAAACCCGCATCTGGTGGCACCCGACGTCGGTACCGCGGCGGGCCTGTTCGCGGCTGCCATGTCTCCGGGCCGGCTGCGCAGCCTGGTCGTCGGTAGCGGCGGCGCGGCGGTTCCGCTCCAGCTGGGCAGCGTTCTGAAGGACTGGGTTGATGCCTCAGACCTCGACGAGTTCCGCCGGGCAGACCCGCGGCAGATCGTCGCCGGCGCGCTGACCGATATCGAGCGGCACGTGCTTCCCGACTGCATCCGGGAGGACTACCTGTCGTCCTATGAGGGCGACCGCATGGTCGAGTCGATGCGGTACGTGCGTGCCTACCCAACGGACCTTCCAGCCCTGCGCGACCTGCTCGGGCAGATCCACACGCCGGTACAGATCATCGCTGGCGCGCGAGATCGAGCGGTGCCGCCGGTCAACGCCGAGTTCCTGCATCAGTGGTTGCCCAATAGCAAGCTCGACATCCTTGACGCTGGGCACTTCACCTGGGAGGACGCAGCGGACCAGTACGCCGCGCTCGTCACCGGCTGGTGGGCCGGCAGTTACCCACGGGAATCGAAATGAGGGAGGACTACCCGTGTCGAATCTCCTCGATGGCAAGGTCGCCCTCGTCACGGGCGGCTCGCGGGGTCTGGGCGCGGCCACTGCTCGTTCCCTGGCCGACTCCGGAGCGGATCTCGCGATCACCTACGTTAGGTCCGCCGGCAAGTCCGCTGACGTCGTGACGGAGCTGCAGGACAGGGGCGTGCAGGCAGCCGCCTTCCAGATCGACCAGGCGGACACCGCACAGGCCCCGCGGCTGATCGATGACGTCGTAGGCCAATTCGGCGGCCTGGACATCCTGGTCAATAACGCTGCCATCTCCGCGGAGCAGGGCAGAACCGTCGACGATGCCGACGTCGCCGCCCTAGACCGGATGCGCGCCACCAACTGCACCGGCGTCATCGCGATCATTCGGGTGGCGGCGAAGGTGATGCGTGACAACGGCCGCCTGCTACATCACCGGCGCGGTGGTCGACTCCAACGGTGGCTACACCGCCTGACCGGAAGATGATCCAGGCGTCATCGCGAGCAGGCAATGTGCCTCATGTGGGTCCTGGTTGCTCGCGGGCCGGCCCGGAACCCGCTGACGGTGCCAGCCAGCTACGCGGGGAGCCGGGCGGTTAACCGCCGGGCGCATCGAGCAGCGCGCGGCACACGTCTTCGATGTCGACCATCCCGACGAGGCCAGCGTCGCCGACGACTGGCAGGTGCCGGTAATGCCCGCTCACCATGGCTCTGGCCGCGTCCGTGACGCTGGTGGTAGCGGCGATGACGGTCGGATTAGTGGTCATCAGGTCATGGATCCGGACCTGGTTCACGTCCTTCCCGTCAGCAACGGCCTCGGCGATGTCCGCGTCGGTGATCAGGCCAAGCGGCCGCCTGGCCTGCTCGTCATCGACGACCACCAGGGCCGTCGCGCCGGCGTGCTTCATCAGGTACGCGGCCGCGCCCAGGTGAGCGTCTGCTTCCACTGTCGTCACCGCTGGCTGCATGACATCCGCGGCGGTGGTCGGTGCGCCTGAAGATGGCTGCGCCGAGGCTCCCGTCATGATCCGCTCCCTACCGCCAACCGGTCCGCCCGAAACAGCCGGGTACGGCCGCTTCCCTCGCGACAATTGTCTAGTACCTGGCCTTCAGTATTTACCCGACCCTGCCGTGGATGCCCGGAGATCCCATCACGCTTGCCGGGAACCTCGACGCATGCAGGCGTTGGCGACTTGCTTGGGAGCGTCCTCCATCGCCATGTCCAGGAAGCTGCGCGCGGACTGCCGTGCCACCTGAATCAGCTCGTGCGCGTAGACCTCGCCGCGGACGCCATCACGGCACAGTTCCTCAACGGTGAACGTGTCCGGGTGCGGAACGAGGATGCGGGTCGAACCCCCCTGAGCGCAGGTCCGCGGCGGCCGCCCACCACTTTTCCAGGTTGGGATCCTGCAGCCTGGCATTGCCGAGCTCGTGCCGAAAGGAGGCTCCGAGTCCGCAGAAACCTTCTTCCTCCCAGATATTGACCACCTCCGGCCAGTTACCGGTCGATCCGACCACTCCCCAGACCCCGAAGCACAACTGGTGCCGCTGCTCTTGCCCGATCGGGCTCCAGTTCGCGGCCATGTGATGCATGTAGCGCGCGCTTCTGCTTGGTAATGCTGATGAACTCGTGAATGTAGACCTTCTCGTTCACGCGCTGGGGTCGCGGACACCGTCGGTGCTCAGCGCGATCCGACGGACCGGCTCCGGCACGTCGCGCATATCGGCGTCGCAGCCCGCGCATTCAGCTACGCAGCGCACCAGCTGCTGGCGCCGGCCGAGCCGGTCAGGGTCGAGCTCGTCGCCCCGTCCGGTGCGGTGTGGACCTGAGGGCCAGCCGGCGCCGCTGACCGGGTGACCGGCCCTGCGCTCGACTTCTGTCTGCTGGTCACCCAGCGCCGACACCGGCACGACACGGCCGTCGCGGCGGAAGGGCCGGTGGCCCGCCAGTGGCTGTCGATCGCACAGGCCTTCGCCGGGCCACCCGGTGCCGGCCGGACCCCTGGCCAGTTCGGGTGAAACGGCAGCCACAAAACCTCCTGGCTAGCGCACTGGCATATCTACGGTGAGCCCCGCAGCCGCGGCCGCGTCGGCCAGCCGCTTGTCATAGGTGACAAACGAAGTCAGCTGACCGCCCAGCCACAAAGCCGTTGCCACATGGATTGCGTCCAGGCTGCGGATCGTCGCCGGGCTGACGGCCCGAGCGAGAATCCGGATTCCGGGATCTAGTTCCACCAGTTCGATGAGGTCCAGCACGGGAGGCAATCTGCCGACGGATCCCGGGCTATACCTGGCAACCGCGCGGAAGGACTCTACCTCGAGCAGAACCGAACTGACCCAGCCAACGTCAGCTCGTTCATCGAGCCAGGCACGGAGCGTTTGTGAGTCTGGCTCAGCATGGACGAGCTTGACTACGGCGGCCGAATCGAGGTAGAGCATCACCGTTCTTCTTGGCGTGAGGAAGACAGCTGCTCAGCGATGTTGATGCCGTCGGCCTCGCCCAGCGGCATCCGAAGCACGGCGCGCCGCATCTCCGCGGCCCGTTCACGGCGCGCGGCCGCTTCTAGCACCGCCTGGCGGATTGCCGCCGACCGGGAGGCACCGCCCTCGGTCAGTACCTCCAGCGCGTGCTCGGTCGCCTCGTCGGTCCGGATAGTGATTGTTTCCGTCATGAGTCAACAGTAAGACAACAAGTCTTACACGCCAAGTGAAGGAAGCCCCCGCGGCCGCCATAGGCGGCATGTCGAACAGCTCGGGCTCGGCGTACATGCGCTCGTCGTGGCCGGCCGACCCGGTCGGCAAGATCACCCGGACGCCCGCGGGAATGATGGTGTCGTGCAGCTTCGACTCCCGCATGGTCCACCTGCCCTGGTAGTGCGACGGCGGGTCCCAGCGGAGCATTTCCTCGACGGCGTTCGGAATCGGCGCCGGATCGGCGACGAGCTCGGGGCGCTCGTCCGGATACCAGGCCAGGGCGACGATACCGTTGGGGATGAGCTTGGCAACCGTCTCGTGGCCAGCGAAGGCCAGCTCGAGGAACCGGAACGCCAGCTCGCCGTCGTCCAGCGAGCGCATGCTGCCGTCCCCATCCTCGACCTCGGTGCTCATGAGCATCGTGATGACGTCATCGCCGGGATTCTCCAGCCGTTGCCGTACGAGCTCGCTGAAGATACCGATCAGCTCGATGACGGCGTCCTGGAAGTCCGGGGGCACCGACATGTCCTCGCCGCGCGCGGCGATGCGGTCGCTGAGCTTGTGGACCTTGCCGCGGAGTGCGGCCGGGATTCCGACCAGCTCGCTGATCACGTCCAGCGGCAGCCGGAACGAGAACTCCTGGACCAGGTCGAAGCTGTCGCGATCCTGCACCCGGTCGAGCAGGCCCGCCGCGGTGTCCCGGATGAACGGCTCGAGCTGGGCGATCCGGCGCGGCGTGAACATCCGGGCGGCGATCTTGCGATGGAGCGTGTGCTCGGGCGGTCCTTGACGATGAGGAACGGGCCGCCTGAGCCGTCCCGGTCCAAGGTCACGCCGTGGGAGCTGGAGAACGTATCGGTCTCCAGGTGAGCCGCTACGACGACGTCGTCGTAGCGGGACAGCGCCCAGAATCCGATCTCCTCGGCCAGCCCTAGGCAAGTTGACCTCAATCAAGGAGGTGATGCACCGCTCTGAACTACCGGGGCCGCGGCCGCAATCAGGCGCCGCTGGGAGCGCACGGTAAGTAGCACGGTCAGCGCGACGATTCCGATCGTGAACCACCAGCTGTAGTGGGACACGGTCTTGGCCGCGACGACCGCGTGGTGGCCTAGGGTGTACCCCACCCCAGCGAGGAGGCCGGCCCAAAGCAGGGTGCCGATCAGGTCCAGGATGAGGAATGTGACCAGCCTCATCCTGGCCCAGCCAGCTATCACATAAATGACCGCCCTAGGAATGGGGAGGAACGAACTCAGCACCACGGCTGGCCAGGTGAACCTGCGGCCGGCCCGCTGCACGCGTCCCATGTGCTTAGCGACGCGCTGGCCGCCAGGCAGGGCCATGATGAACCGCTCGCCCCACAGCCGTCCCGCCCACCAGTACAAGGCGTCGAACTTCATCAGCCCTGGAATCGCGGCGAGCACTGCCACGATCAGCGTTCCGTTCCCGGCCTTGGCGAACGCGGCGGCCGAGATAATGGATTCGGTGCCGCCATTCAGCAGTTCAGCCGTCACCGGGTGAGTGCCGACCAGCGACAACCGCAACGGCAGCAAGACCCAGTAGAACAAGCCGCTGAACACGATACCCAGCCAGCAGAAGATGTCGGCTGCCCGCGGCTTCCCGTGCCAGGGCAGCTGCGGATCGCTCCACCGGTCCGCATTCTCGGCCGTTGCCTGAGCTGGTTTGGTCTCCGGGACGCTCATGAGGCAAACTCCCTACCGTTGGCGCGCCTCGCGCGGCCGCTACCAGGACCACGTACCGAATCACCAAGCCCGCCGGCACAGCGTAGCCGGTGCGCGCAGTCCGCTCCTATCGCTGGAGCGTCCTTACGACTGTCAAGAGAGCGGAGCATGCGATCGCTGCGCGAACTCTGGCTGCTGCGGCCGGTCGCACAAACGAAGAACCCAGTCCGGGCCAGTTCGACGGCGATCGCCCGGCCCGCACCCCGGGTGGCGCCCGCCACCAGGGCGATGCGCATGCTGTCGGCCTCATCACCCACCAGATCAGTGAACACCCAACAGGGGGAGCGCTGGATCGATGCGACCCGGCGCCAGACCCGCACGGGCCTGTCACGCTGACGTCATGCTCGGACGCCTGCACCATGTAGTGCTCGACTGCCCCGACCCGGCCGCGTTGGCGGCGTTCTACTCCCGGTTGCTCGGGTAGCCGATCACCTACCAAAGCGACGACTGGGTGGTCGTCGCCTGATCCCGCCGTGCGTCAGCTGTTCCACCTGGAAGTCATGGTCGAGGACGTGGCCTCTTTCGAGCCTCCCGTACTGACCCTCGGGGCAAGGAGACTCGACGGAGAAAATGTCTACGCTGACCCGGCCGGTCACCCGTTCTGCCTCATCCCACGGCCGGGCTGGGCTCCACCCGTCCCCACGGACGGTTGAGCCGCGAGGCTGGAGGACGCGGCACTGTTCGCGCCCAGCGGGGCGAGCTTGTCCCACAACAGTTTGCCGCTCCGGGGCCACGTTGCTGTTGTGGTAGGCGCGCGGCAGCACCTGAACCTCGACATCTGGGCTGGCTGGCAAGTAGCCGGCCAGCTCACCGGCAGGCCCGAAGCTGTCGTGCTCGGCGGCGGCCGCGAGCACCGGGACGTCGACCGATGCGAGCTGGCGGGCGTGGGCGCCGGGCAGGAGCGTAGCCAGCCCGCACACGGCCAGCGCGGTGCTCGGGCTTCGCGCAGGGCATCCAGCGCTCCAGGCACCGGTAGCCGTCGGCCGGGCGCCGGGGAGCCGGTCGAGCAGGACCGGCAGGCCGAGGAAGTGGTCGCCGCGGCCGTGGGTGATGTAGATGGTGGTGAGCCGCCGGTCGTGCAGGCTCACCCAGTCGGCCAGCGCGGTGGCCTCGGGGACCGTCTCGAGCGCGCCGACCAGGACGGCGTCGCGGGCGCCGAAGATCAGCGTCGAGGTCACCGGATCCCAGGCGTTCGGGTCGCCGACCTGAGGCGGCGGAGCGGTGAACGGCTTGGACGGCGCGACGAAGACGTCGTAGCTCAGCGGAGGTCAGCTTGTCAGCATGTCAGCTCCGAGGGTGGCGGCTACGGGCCGGGTCATGTCCTACCGGGGGGCTGGCGGGACCAGTGGATCGCGGTCGTGGCCGGCGCCCCGTCGCCGGGGCTGTCTTCGGCGGCCGACAGGACCAGCATGTCCGGCCCGGAGAACTGCACCTGCCGGGTCTGGGTGCTGCCGAGCCAGCTGGGGATCGCCGACACCTGGACCTGGTGGGCGACCGTGCCGGCCTGCTCGTCGGCGTCGTAGGGCCCGGGCCGGGCTAGCTGGGCGGACATGTACCCGTCGGGTGTATACAGGATGGTCCCGAGCGGGTTATCGCCCAGCGGTCGCTCGGCCCGGCCCCCCTCGCGGGTAATGGTGTACCCGGTCAGCCGCCAGCACCCCGCCAGCCGCCCGCGAAGGCCCTGCTCAGCCATCAAGCTCGCCCCCTCGCACGTCCGGCGCCCGCCAACCGGAGCGACAGGCGCCCTGCTAGGGTCCGCGCTCGCCAGCCAGCCGGCCGATTACCCCTGCGATTGTCATGCCCGCGCTGCCGCGCTCGTATCCGCCGGTGGCCAGTCCCGCCTGAGTAGGCGCCATGCCTGTCAGCCATCACACGAGTCGTCGGATAGAAGCGTCGAAAGCTCTTTTAGGGTGGCGGAACGCCCGCTAACGCTGTTGGCAGGCCGACCATCCAAGGCTTCACCCGGCCGGTGCTTGCCAGAAGCCCTCTGGGCTGGATGTCGACATCGCGCCTAGGACTGCCGATCACGGCTCATCGCCCATCCGTCCCCATGTCACAGACGGCCGGGGCTATCTCGTCTTGGGGCTGAGAGTCAGTTTCTCGGGAAATCAGGAAGGTGATGGTTGTGCGGGTCTTCGTGGCAGGCGGTACCGGCGTCGTCGGGCGGCGGCTTGTGCCGCAACTTGTGGCCCGTGGCCATCAGGTGACGGCGACGACGACGAGCCCGGCCAAGCTCGGCTTGCTGGAGCAGCTGGGCGCGGACGGCGTCGTGATGGACGGGCTGGATGCGGTGTCGGTCGGTGAGGCGGTGGCTGCGGCCCGGCCGGACGCGATCGTGCACCAGATGACCGGACTTTCCGCGGCCCACGCCGGCAAGCCCGATTTGAAGCACGCCGACCGCTTCTTCGCCGCCACCACCCGGCTGCGCTCCGAGGGGACGGATCACTTGCTGGCCGCGGCCGAGGCGACCGGCGTATCCCATGTCGTCGCGCAGAGCTTCGGTGCCTTTAACGGCATCCGTGAGGGTGGATTGGTCAAGACCGAGGAGGACCCGATGGACCCGGGCCCGGCGAGCGCGCGCAAGGGGGCGGAGGCGCTCCGCCACCTCGAGGACGTGGTCGTCAAGGCTGGTGGCGCGGTCCTGCGATACGGCAGCTTCTACGGGCCGGGCGCCACCGACGACCAGGTCGAGCTCGTCCGCAAGCGGCAGTTCCCGCTGATCGGGAGCGGCACCGGCTACATGCTCATGGGTCCATCTCGACGACGCGGCGAGCGCTACCGTCCTGGCTGTGGAGCAGAAGGGCAAGAGGCGTGTTCAACATCGTCGACGACGAGCCGGCCCCGGTCAGCCGAGTGGCTGCCTTATCTGGCCGCGTGCGCGGGGGCGAAGCCGCCGATGCGGGTCCCCAAGTGGCTGGCCCGGCTGCTGGCCGGGGAGATGGCGGTGATGATGATGACCGAGGGGCGCGGCTTCTCCAACGCCAAGGCCAAGCGGGACCTCGGCTGGGAGCTGCGCTACCCGTCTTGGCGGCAGGGGTTCAAGGAAGAGCTGGCATGAGCAGGGCCGAGGAGTTCGAGGAGCTGCGGCCGCTGCTGTTCTCGATCGCCTACCGGATCCTCGGCAGCGTGAGCGAGGCCGAGGACGCGGTCCAGGAAACCTGGCTGCGCTATCAGGCCTCATCCGACCGAGCCCGCCTCGGCCAAGGCTTTCCTCTCGGCCGTGGTCACCCGGATCTCGATCGACGTGCTGCGCTCGGCGCGCGTTCGGCGGGAGGAGTACGCCGGGCCATGGTTCCCCGAGCCGCTGCTGACCGACCCCTACGAGGATCCGGAGCGCTCGGCGGAGCTGGCCGACTCGGTGTCGATGGCGGCCCTGCTGCTGCTCGAGCGGCTCAGCCCGCTCGAGCGGGCGGTCTTCGTGCTGCAGCGAGGTATTCGGGTTCGGCTTCCCGCGAGATCGCGCCGGCGGTGGGGCGGTCGGAGGCGGCGTGCCGCCAGCTCGCGGTGCGGGCGCGGCGCCACATGGATGAGGGCCGGCCCCGGTTCGAGACGGACCGCCGGCAGCGGGAGAAACTGGCGGCACGGTTCTTCGATGCGCTCCGGGAAGGCGACGTTGACGGCTTGCGGGAACTGCTCGCCGCTGACGTTCAGCTGGTCGGGGACGGCGGCGGCAAGGCCCCGGCGTTGGCCAGGAGCGTCATCGGCGCTGAGAAGGTGGCCCGGGTGCTTGCTGCGATCTTCCCCTGGCTCGTCCGGATCGACGTGACGTTGGAGCCACGCGAGGTGAACGGCCAGCCGGGAGCGATCTTCCGCGATCGGGACAACAAGGTGCTTATCACCTTGACGCTCGACGTACTCGACGGCCAGATTCAGGCGATCCGCTCGGTGAGCAACCCCGACAAGCTCAGGCACGTGGGCCCGGTAGCGGACGCCTGGGCACTCGCCCGCCAGGCGAACCAGGCTCGCCGGACCACGGATTGACCGGGAGAGCCAACTGCGCTGCAGACCTGCGCAAATACAACGCCTGCCGGGCTCCTAAGGGCCCGCTTGCCAGCCCAAGGATTCCGTAACGATGTCACCTCCTCGCCGCACGGCGACCGAGCCGTATTCCGGCTGGCCCAACGGGGCTTGCATAGGATTCGAATGGATGATCCGCCCTGGGAGTCCGTTCACGCCGACGGTGAGTATGGGGTCTCGGGCTTAGCGTGCGTGCTAATGCGGCCTCGCCGGCCAGCGTCGGACCTGGCACCGCCGGTCCGCCCATATCCCTCAAGTATTTCTTGACAGGGGTGAATAAAATGGACAAGCCCGTCATTCTGATCACCGGTGCGCTCTCCGGCATCGGCCGCGCCACCGCCGTTGCCTTCGCCCAGAAGGGCGCGAATGTGGTCGTTGTCGGCCGGCATGATGAGGCCGGCAAGGCACTCGCTGAGGAGCTGCGCTCTTTCGGGTCGGAGGCCGAGTTCATCAACGCCGACGTCCGCAAGGAGGACGATGTCCGCGCTCTGGTCGACCAGACCATCGGACAGTTCGGCCGCCTCGATGTCGCGGTGAACGATGCTGGTACGGAAGGACAGGCTGGCCCCATCACGGACCAGACCGCGGAAACCTATGCCGCGACATTCGACACGAATGTTCTCGGCGTGATCCTGAGCATGAAGCACGAGGTGCGCGTCATGCACGCACAGGAGAGCGGCAGCATCGTCAATATCTCCTCGACCTACGGGCACAAGGGCGCGGCCGGGGCCTCCGTCTATGTCGGGAGCAAGCACGCCGTCGAAGGCATCACAAAGTCGGTGGCGCTTGAGACCGCCAAGTCGGGGATCCGCGTGAACGCAGTGGCGCCTGGCCCTACGGACACCGGGATGCTGACGCGTTTCACGGGCACACCGCAGAACAAGGCGAGTCTGGTGGGAGAAGTTCCCATGGGTCGCCTCGGCCTCTCGGAGGAGCTTGCCAACGCGATCGTGTTCGTCGCATCGGACGAAGCTTCGTACATGACCGGCCATATCCTCAATGTCGACGGCGGGCACACCACTAACTGATCCCACTCGTCGCTCTGACTGATGGTCCGGCAGGAATCGCCTGTTCAAGTGGCCGATCCGTTATCTTGACCCGTCGACGAATGCCTGGGTGTGACCCGCGGGGTCGGTATAGGACCCGCCTGCGACGCAGGTGCCGGCCGATGGGCAGGACACCGAGTTAACCGCGGCGTTCGCGCCGACGGCCAGGGCCGCCTGGCCGGGTGGCACCTCCGATATGGCCCAGCGGCCGTCCCGCTCGCCGACCACGAACCCGTCGGTGAGGGGTTGCCGTACTGGTCAAGGCCGCTGCTGTAGGACCCGCCGGCGCCGCAGGTGCCGGCCGACGGGCACGACAGCGCAGAGAACGGAGAGGTCAGTTGGCTGCGCGCCGGGCCGGCCAGGTCCTGCGCTGTGCCCCAGCGGCCATTGCGCTCGGCGAAGACAAACGGTTCGTCAAGCCAATCGTTATCGGAAGGTCCGTGTTGCCCGCAGTGGCGCAGTTTGCCCGCCGACGGGCACGACACCGAGTTCATGCTGGCGCCGACCAGCGCCGGGAACGGGCGCGCCTTGCCCCAGCGGCCGTTCGTCTCGGTCTCCGCGAAAAGGGATGGTATCGGGAGGGTCATTGTTGCCTCGCGGGTCGAAGCTTCCGCCAGCCGTGCAGTCGCCGGCATGCCAGCACGACACCGAGCTGACCGGCCCGCCGTCCTTGGGCTGCACCAGCCGGTGCCAGCGGCCGTTCACCTCGCTCAGCACGAAGCCGTGCGGGCAGATGGCAGTTGCCGGTGCGCACCACCCGCCCCACCAGTACCCGCCCGCGGTACAGTTGCCCGCCGACGCGCAGGACACCGACAGGACGCCGTTGTTCTCATATGGCGGGGGCGACAGCGGCTCGATACCCGGCACTTCTTCTGCCTTGGCCCACCGGCGGTTGCGCTCGCTCACCACGAACGGCTGAAAGGAGTTCAAGCCGCTGCCGGGCGGGTTGTAGGTCTCGTAGTACCCGTCGGCGCCGCAGTTGCCCGCCGATGGGCACGATAGGGAGAAGACATTGGCGTACCCGCCGACATTCAGCTTCCCGGTGCCAGGTATCTCCTGCGCGGTCCCCCAGCGGCCGCCGGTTTCGCTCACCACGAACGCCTGCTGGTTTCCCTTGCTGTCATGGTAGTAGCCGACCGCGGCGCAATACCCGCGCGGCGTGCACGATATCGAGTTGACCTGGGCGCTCCCGCCGCCGTTCACCCCCGCATCCGGTCCTGAAAGACGCCAGATCCAGAGCGGACCCAGCAGGCCTTGACTCAGAGCAACTTGTCGAGCGTGATCGGCAGGTCACGGATGCGCGTGCCGGTCGCGTTGTAGACGGCGTTCGCCACCGCTGCGCCGACGCCGGTGATGCCGATCTCTCCGATGCCGCGCGCTCCCATCGGGCTGTGCGGATCGGGAATGTCAGTCCAGATAACGTCGATGGCCGGCACGTCCAGATGCACCGGCACGTGATACTCGGCGAGGCTGGGGTTCATGATCCGCCCCGTCCGCTCGTCGAACAGCGTCTCCTCGGTCAGCGCGAGCCCGAGACCCATGATGATCCCGCCCTTGAACTGGCTCGCCGCGGTCTTGGCGTTGAGTATCCGGCCGCAGTCGAACGAGCCGAGGAAGCGCGAGACGCGAGTCTCTCCCGTAATCGCGTTCACCCGAACCTCGCAGAACTGCGCGGCATAGGAGTGCATCGAATACATCTGCAGCTCGAGCGGTTTCGGCGATTCGGCCTCGGCGACCAGTTCATCGCGACCGGCCCGGCGGAGGATAGCGACATAGCTCTCGCACTGGACGGGTTCGCCCAGCTTGCACAGCCCGCCGTCGCGCGCTTCGACCTGGTCGGGCCTGAGGCCGGCGAGCGGCGAGTCGTTGCCCGCCAGCATCAGCAGATCCTGGAAGAGGACCTCGCTCGACGCGATCACCGCCGCGCCGGTCGACGCGGTCTGCGACGAGCCGCCGGCCACCGATCCGGCCGGCAGCGATGTGTCGCCATAATCGAACGTCACCTGGTCGAGTCGCAGCCCGAGCCGCTCGGCGACGTGCTGCGCCTGCACCGTGGCGGTGCCCATCCCCATCTCCTGCATCGCGCTGGAAACAGTCACGTGCCCGTCGCTGGTGAGGCGAATGCGCGCCGCGCCGCCGGAAAACCGGTAGTAGGGATAGGTGCCGGTCGCAACACCCATGCCGATCAGCCATTCGCCCTCGCGCCGCGATCGCGGAGTGGCGGACCGCCGGTCCCAGCCGAACCGCTGGGCGCCCTGGGCATAGGCCTCGAGCAGGTGCCGGGAGCTAAACGGGTTGCCGGTGGTGGGGTCCTGCGCGGGCTCGATCCGGCGGCGCAGCTCGATCGGATCGAGCGTCATCGCCTCGGCCAGTTCGTCCAGCGCGCACTCAAGCGCGAAGGTGCCGACCGATTCGCCCGGTGCGCGCATGAACGTGTTAGGAACCATGTTCATGTCTGCCACTTCCTGCGCGACCTTGATCGCGTCGGCGGCGTAGAGGTGACGCGCCGGGAAAGTGAACTGCTCGGGGCAGTAGTTATGTGACGTCATGGCCGCGACGCCGGTATGGATCAGCGCGGCGAGCGTGCCGTCGGATTTCGCGCCGAGCGCGACACGCTGCTGCGTAGTGGTACGGCCACCGACGATCCGGAAGACGCCTTCGCGCGACAGCACGATCCGCACCGGCCGGCCGGCGAGCTTCGACGCGGCGGCGGCGAGGATCTGATGGTCCCACAGCATTTTCCCGCCGAATCCGCCACCTACATAGGGCGAGATCACGCGGACCTGCTCGTCCTTCAGCCCGAAGACGCCTGCGATCGTCGATGCTGTCGCGTTCACCACCTGGCTGGCGTCATGGACGGTCAGCAGGTCGCCCTCCCACGCGACGGTCGCGGCGTGCAGTTCGATCGCGTTGTGGTTGTAGAGCGGTGTCCGGTACGTGCGGTCGACGACCACGGCCGCGTCGGCCAGCGCCGCCTCGGCATCCCGAATTCTGAGTTCAGAAGGTTCGCCGAGGATCGATTCCGGTGGGTGCGACTTGCCCTTAGCGGCCTCGAACGACGTGACCGCCGGCTCGACATCGTAGCCGACCTCGATTAGTGCGGCGGCATGGTCAGCCTGCTCTTGGGTCTCGGCAAGCACCAAGGCCACCACTTCGCCATTCCAGTGGATGCTCGCGTCCTGCATGATCGGCAGGCTGCTTGGTCCGACCGCCGACGGCGATGTGAGGAACAGCGCCGGCGGATTCATCCGCGGCGCGTTCTGGTAGGTCATCACCAGCACTACACCCGGTGCGGCTTCGGCGGCAGCGGTGCTGATCCGCGCGATCCGCCCGCGCGCGATCGTGCTGTAGACCAATGCGGCATAGGTCAGCCCGTCCATCGCCACCTCTGCGGCGAAGCGCGCCTTGCCCACTACTTTGAGTGGACCATCGACCCGGGAGACAGGCGCACCGATCAGACCATGCTTGCGGATCAGCGGATCGGGGGTGCCGGCCAGCCAGCTTTCGGGGGCCAGCCCGATCGCGGTCGGCATCTCCTTCTGCGCGGGGTTATGGCGGCTGCTCATGCCTGCTCTGCCGCGAGCTCGGCCAGGACAGCTGAGATCGTCCGCCTGACCAGTTCGATCTTGAAGCCGTTCTGACGCAATGCGGTCGCATCGGCGAGCTCGGCTGCCGCGGCGGTGCGGAAGCTCGCTTCGGTCGCGGGCTGGCCCCGGAGCGTCCCCTCTGCCTTCCAGGCACGCCAGGGTTTCGGGGCAACCCCGCCCAGCGCGAGCCGCACGTCGCCGACCTTCCCGTCCACCACGTCGAGTGCGGCGGCGACCGAGACCAGCGCGAAGGAGTAGGAGGCGCGGTCCCGGACCTTGCGGTACGTCGATCGGCCGGCGAACGGGAGCGCGGGCACTTCGACCGCGGTGATGAGTTCGTGGGGTTTCAGCTCAGTTTCAACATCGGGCCGCGCGCCTGGCAGCCGGTGCAGATCAACCAGCGGCATCCGCCTGGCGCCATCTGGACCCTCGGTGTGAACGATGGCGTCGAGCGCGACCAGCGCGACGCACATGTCAGAGGGATGCGTCGCCACGCAGGCGGGCGAGCCGCCGAGGATCGCGTGCATACGGTTGAAGCCGTCGATGGCGTCGCAGCCCGCACCGGGCGCACGCTTGTTGCAGCGCGCCGCATCATCGTAGAAATAGGTGCAGCGCGTCCGCTGGAGGATGTTGCCGCCGACCGTCGCCATGTTGCGGATCTGTGGGCTGCCAGCTGCGACAACGGCGCGGGCCAGCACCGGGTAACGGTCACGCACGATCCGATTGCCCGCTAGCGCGGTGTTCTTCGCCGCTGCGCCGATGCACAGGCTGCCGTCGTGCTTCGCCTCAATCTCGGTCGAGAGGGCGGTCACATCGACCAGTGTTTCGGGCCGCTCGACCGTCTCCCGCATCAGATCGACGAGGTTGGTGCCGCCGCCGAGATACTTGGCGCCGGCAGTTGTCCCGGCCAGCCGCAGCGCATCGGGCACGCTGCTAGCTCGCGCATAGCTGAACGGCATCATGCGGGCTCCTACTCGAAGGTGGCCGTGATCGCCTCGGCAATGCCGTTGTAGGCACCGCAACGGCAAAGGTTGCCGCTCATCCGCTCCCGAAGCTCATCGTGGTCCAGTGTCACCGCATCGGCAGACAGGTCTTCGGTCACGAAGCTTGGAAGTGCTCGCTCCACCTCGTCAGCCATGGCGATAGCGGAGCAGAGCTGCCCTGGGGTGCAATAACCGCACTGGAAGCCGTCGTGCTCAATGAAGGCCTGCTGTAGCGGGTGCAGGGAGCCGTCTTCGCTCAGCCCTTCGACGGTCGTGATGGCACGCCCCTGATATTGCACCGCGAGCGCCAGGCAGGCGTTGATCCGCTCGCCATCGGCCAAGACGGTGCACGCCCCGCAGGCGCCTTGATTGCACCCCTTCTTCGAGCCGGTCAAGCCGAGATGATCGCGCAGCAGATCCAACAGCGACGTGCGCGGATCCACCGAGAACTCTGTCGTCCGTCCATTGATGACGATCTCCATCGAAGGCCCCCGCTCCGTGGAACGCGGCAAACCGGACATCTGACTGGGAGGCATCACGAGTGCGTGACGACTCGCCTGTCAGCATCCCCGGCTGGTGGCGCGTCAATCCCGTCGCTGGAAGCCGCGAGCGCAGCCGCACCCGCGTCGTCGCCGTCTCAGTGCGGGAGAACTAAGGAGGTAATATGCGTTGATATTCGCCGATGCAGGCACGCTTCGACCCCCGTCGGTCGCGGCGGGACGGTTCGTTGACGCCGCCAGCGCTGACTCCGACAGGGCCGCCTTGCGCGTGCCGGCATTGCGCCGGCCGTGGCCATTGAATGGTCGCGGGCGTTCCGACTCAATCATCGAATGTGTCCACCTCGAAGAATGTGAATCCATGATCGACATTGGTGTCTCCGACGCCGAAATTGAATCCGATTCCCGGGCTGCCCGCATCATATGCATCGTCCGTGGCGAAGATCACTTCTGTGCCATTGACGAATCCTTTAATGACATTGCCAACAATGGTTGCTTCAACAAGATCGCCGTCCTGAACTCCATATTGAGCGCCTGAGAGCTTTCGCAATGAAGTAAAGTCGCCGATCCGCCCGTTCCACCGAACTATTTCGGCGTAAGCGTTCTCTGTTTTGAGGCAGCGCCAGAACACCTCGTAGCCTGTGCAGCTATGCGGCAATATCGTGGTGCGCAGCCGGATTTCGACTTCCTGGAAGTAATCCTCGGTCTGGTTCCTGCTGAACACCTTGGCTTTCGCATGCTGGTTCTTTCCCCACACGCCGCCAAGCACCGCGGTGGGATCGTCGTAATCTCCCTCTGGGATAGCCCCGTCGGGGGTCGAGGCGACGAGGTTGCCTTGCTCGACGCGGCGTTCCGCGACCCCCATGCGAGTCACCGCGCCGTAAGCCACGCCGTTTTTGGCAATGACGTCGATCCAGTCGATCCCCTCCCGGCCGCCGTTAATCCAGATCCCGCCTTCGGAGACAGGGTCCTCGTCGAGCGGGAAATGAGTTCGGTACGATCTCACTGGTGCGGCCTTTGGTTCGGCTGCATCGCCAGGGTGTTCTGTCACGGCGTAGGCCTTATAACTTCGGTGCCCTCGGCCGTTTCGGTGCGATTATCGATGATTTCGCCGGCCTTCTGCAGCCATTCCTCGCCGCCCCGCAGCTTCAGGATTAGCAGGATCCCGACACCGAGCAGCATCCACGCGCCGACGATCACCGGTGACCAGTTGTTGGGCGAGGCCGGAAACGGGGTGAAGGACTTCACCAGCGAATAGATCAGCACGGCCGTGGTGCCTACCGGGAAAACGAAGTGCAGGATCCAGTTGAACTCGTTGCGCCGGTGCCGCCAGTAGTACGCGACTACTCCGATGTTACCCATTGAGTAAACGAAGATGACCGCGATGACCAGGCAGAAGCCGACAAGCAGGATGAAGAACTTCGCCGGGCCGAGCAGCGCCGGGCCGAGCAGGCCGAGGCCCATCGAGAGGACGAACTGGAGCGCGATCGCTACCGTAGGCGTCTTGCGCCCGGGGTTCACAGTCGCGACGACCCGGGGGAGTGCGCCGCTGCGTGCCATTCCGTACCACATGCGCGTCGCGACATTCTGCGTGGCCAGGCTCGCTGCCATGACCGAGGTGAACATGGCCAGGAGCGCAAAGAACCACGCAGCGCCCCACACCCGGTGAGCGATTACCAGGGCAGGTAGCTCGGCCGAGGTCGGAAGCTTGCCGAGGGTGGCCCAGCCCCAGCCGATGACCTGACCCCAGATGACAATGACGGTCATCACGCCGGTAATTGCGATCGACGCCATGGTGGCGATCGGGACGTTGCGCCGCGGATTGGCGGTTTCCTCGGCGAGCGGCACCGCGGACTCCCAGCCAGTGAGGCCCTGTACGGAGAATACGATCGCGAGCATGAAACCCGAGAGGGTGGCCAAGTGTCCCGGATTGAAACTCGGATCGAACGCGCGGAAGGTGAATCCCCCAGGGCCCGGGCTAATGAGGCCCGAAAGCCCGAGCGCTAGCACGATCAGGAACTCAAGGCCACCGAGCAAGACGATTGTTCGCACCGAAAGCTTGATGCCGTAGAACCCGAGGACGGCGACGACTGGGATCGCGATGACCGTGAATGCCCACCAGGGGAATGTGATGTCATAGTTGGCCTTGAGCTCTCCCTGGAGGATGGAGCCGAAGAACGCGAGTATCGGGCCGGCGATGATCGGCGAGTAAAGCGTGTAGCCCCATCCGGTCAGGAACCCGGCGCGCGGCCCGAGCGTTCGGCTCACGTAGGTGAAGTAACCGCCGGCCGACGGGAAGAGCCTGGCCATCTGCACCAGGCACATCCCGAGGGCCAGGACGACAATGAATCCGAGCAGATACGCGAACGGCGAGATAGCACCCGTGAAGCCCACGATGGCAGTCGTGAAGAAGAACGCCGTGATCGCCGGGGCGATGGCGGTGATGTTCTGCATGAGCGCGCCGGTGAGCCCGAGCGCGCGCACCTGCAGCTGCGTGGTGGCCAGCACCTCGTAGGGCTCGTCAAAGGCCGCCGCGCTATCCATTGGCGGCTTGGTAGCCATCGGACCCTATCCACTCTCGCCGAGCGCGGCTCCCGCGGTCAGGAGCCATTCTTCGCTGCTGCGGATCCGCATCACGACGAGCACGACGATGCCAAGCAGCAGCCACAGACCGTCGATCAGCGGTGCATAGCTGTATGGCGAGGCCGGGAACGGTATGAACGAATACACCAGCGCATAGATCAGCGCGGCCGAGGACATTAGCGGAAACAGCACGTGCAGGATGATGTTGAAGTCCGACCGCCGCTGCCAGAAGTAGTACGCGAACACCGCGGCGTTGGCCATGACGTAGACGAAGAGCACCGCCAGCACCAGGACGAGGCCGTCAATCAGCAGGAACGACTGGTCGGCGCCGATCAGGGCGCCGACGACGAGCCCGGCCACCAGAGACAAGGCCAGCTGCAGGAGGATCGCGTTCGTTGGTGTCTTGAACCGGGGGTTTACCTTAGCCAGTGCCGGTGGGAAGGATCCGTTCTTGGCCATGCGGTACCACATCCGGGTGCCGACATTCGCCGTCGCCAGGCAGACCGCGATGGTGGTGTTGAGGAATGCGAACAGCAGGATGACCCAGGCGCTGCCCCAGAACCGGTGCGCCAGCACAAGGCCGGGGAGAGTTGCGGACCCCGGCAGCGCCTTCAGCTTGTTGACGCCCCAGCCCAGTATCTGGCCCCAGTACGCGATAACCAGGAACACGCCGAGCAGGACAATCGACAGCATGGTCGCCCTCGGCACGTTCCGCCTCGGATCGCGGGTCTCCTCGGCCAGCGGCGCGGCGCCCTCCCAGCCGGTGAGGCCCTGGATCGAGAACACCACCGCCAGGGCGAACCCTCCACCGCGAGCTTGCGATTGAAGTCGAAGACCGAGAACGTGAAGCCGCCCGGACCGGGCTTGGAGAAGCCCCACAGCGCGAGCACGAATACGATGATCATCTCCATACCGCCGAGGATGAGCATCGCCCTGGCGGAGATCTTGATGCCCGCGGTGCTGCAGGAACGCGACGAGCGGTGCGCCGACCAGGATGCATACCCACCACAGCCACGGCACGCTGATCTGGTAATTCGTCTTCAGCTCCTGCGACACGATGAAGCCGAAGTAACCGTAGATCGGGCCGCCGGCGAGCGGCGCGTACAGCACGTACATCCACGACGTGAGGAAGCCGACTCGCGCGTGCAG
This sequence comes from uncultured Actinomycetota bacterium, assembly GCA_963804435.1. Lineage (GTDB taxonomy): Bacteria > Actinomycetota > Actinomycetes > Streptosporangiales > Streptosporangiaceae > JAJYUU01. Next base: position 1,042,765 of record CAWDQI010000001.1, read on the forward strand.
GGCCTTGCTCACGTAGGTGTAATAGCCGCCGGCCGATGGCATGTGCTTGGACAGCTGGACCAGGGTGCTGCCGAGCATGAGCACGACGATGACCCCGAGCGTATAGGCCAGCGGCGCGGTGATGCCGGCCAGCGACACGACAAACTGAGTGAAGAACAGGGCCGCGATGGCCGGGGCGATATGGGTGATGGCCTGCATCGTGGCGCCTACCAGCCCGATGGCATTACGCTGCAGATCGGTGGCTTCGATCACAGGCTCGCCGCCGCTTGGTCGCATCGTGCCGGGCGACGCTGTGTCAGACATGGCTCCTCCTCAAGTCCTGCAATCCGCCCTTGGTGCCTGGCGCCGTTGCCTCAGCTGCGCGGAGCGGCGTCGGCCGTTACTCGATCAACATTTCGGAACTCGGATGCCGGGTCAGCGGCGACCGCGATGCTGGCCGGATGTGGCGCATCGCCGCTCTCGCAGCGGGAACCGAGCCGCCACGCGCCATTCTTGCTGCCGATCGCGTGCTTGAGCATGCGATCCCCTTTCCCGGGCAGGCGGCCGCTCATCACGCTGTGATTCCTGCGCTGCTTGGCTGACATTCATATCCGTTTTTGAGCAGATGTCAATACCCTGAGCGTCTGCTCGCGTTGATGCTGGGAACGCGGGCCGGTCGGGCCAGCGCCTGCTGCCGGTCCGGTCAGGGCTGCTTCGGGTGGCTGCCGCGGCGCTGCCGGCGCTCAAGCTCAAGCAGCCTGATCGCGGCCAGCTCATTGGTCACCAGGACATCCAGGAATCCGCCGTGCAGCGCGCCCAGAATCGCCTGGACCTTGTGCAGCCCGCCCGCGACGCCGACAACTTTCGGAATGTACTTCAGGTCGGACAGCTCTATCCCGATGCGCCGGTCGTGGATCGGCAGATCAGCTACCTTGCCGTCAGCGTCGAAGAACTGGCCGAGAATATCGCCAACGACCCCTCGCTCGCGCAGCGTCCTGACGTCGGCCGCAGTCAGGTAGCCCAGCTGCACGATGGTGGCGTCGGTCGTAGGAGTGCCGACGCCGACGACCGCCTGCTCGACACCGCTGGCCTGCTTCAGGACCTGCTGGATTGTCGGCTCCTCGCGCAGGGCCGCAGCCAATGACGCCGACGACGCAATGTTGGGCGCGGGGATGACGGAGGCCGTAGTGAGGTCCGCATCCGAGCTCGACTCGCCCTTGGACGACAGGATTGTCTGCAGGTAACCATCCACGCCCCCGGTTAGGGTCACCATGTGCACCGGCCCGACGGACCCGAAATTCGTGGCTGCGATGACCCTCGACACCGTCTCGCCCCAGCCGACGCCGAGGGTGGCGCCGGGTCGCAGATGAGTGCTAATGAACTGGGCGCCGCCTAGGCCGATTCGGGCGTTCAGGGCGTGATGGTCGGCAGGCTCCTTCTCATGGTCGGGCACGACCAAGGCCTCAGACAGATTGAACGTCCGCCGCAGCTCGGCGCTCAGCTCGAACGCGTTCAAGTACTCCGCATTCAGGTTGATGGTCACGAGGCCGACCCGGCGCGCGCGGTCAAGCAGCCGCCCGACGGAGGCCCTGGACACCGACAGACGCTTGGCTATCTCGTCCTGGGTCAGTTCGTCCTTGTAGTAGAACCAGGCTGCACGAAGCAGGAGTTCCTCAGAACTCCAGCGCCCCACTTGATCAAATCCGGTGCTCTTCAATCCGCCGCCTACTCTGACCTTGATGTAAGCCGAGCTTCGCCGAAACTTACCCGGCGCGCAACGGGCCTGTTGCCCGCTATGCCCAGCCGACAGTGTCGCACCGGGCCGCATCTGGTTTCGCCGCCATTCGCGGCCTGTCGGCAGCGCGGACATCTGGCGTCCATCGAGGGCACACCCGGAAAGGCCGGGGCCTCTTGCCAACATCTGCGCGCAGGTTGATACTCCGAGTGGAGCGAATGGCCAGTACATGAGCGAATGCTCTGCTCACCGACTTTGCTACGGCAGCTGGCTGCCCGCTCCGTTGCGGGCCGTCAGCGTGTGTGAGGAGGCTGCGAGATGCTCCACCTCCCGAGACGTCGGTCAGCAAAGTGGCCGGAGCTCAGGCAATGACCGGGGCAGGCCCACAGCTGAGCGTCGGCGTGCTGACCGCGGACTTGACCAGGCTGGGCGAGGAGCTCGGCATCCTGCATGGGACCGGATGCTGGGCACACGTCGATGTGATGGACGGTGCGTTCTGCCCGCAGCTCACCGTAGGTCCCGCCGTCGTCGCCGCGGTCGCGTCGACCGGCCTGCCGGTCGACGCGCACCTCATGGTGGACGAGCCGATCCGGTTCTTGCCAGAGATCGTGGCTGCAGGCCCGGCGGTGGTGACAGTGCACGCGGAGGCCACCCGTCACCTGCACCGGACACTTCAGGAGCTGTCCGCGCTGGCCGACAAGCACGACCGGCCGATCCTGCGCGGAGTCGCGATAAGCCCCGGCACTCCGGTACAGGCGGTGGAGCCAGTGCTGGAACTCGTCGATCTCGTCCTGGTCCTGGCGGTTGACCCCGGCTGGCCCGGGCAAGGCGCCGCGGGCAGCACCCGCCGCAGGGTCGGCGCGGTGCGCCAGCTGGCAGCCGGGCTAGGGAACGCAGTGCAGGTGGGCGTCGACGGCGGGGTCAGCCTCGCCAATGCCAGCGAGATCGCCGCCTGGGGGGTCGACGTCGTCGTCAGCGGCCGGGCGGTCTATGACGGCACCGACCCGGCCGGCAACCTGGGCCGCATGCTCGATCAGCTCCGCTCCGCGCCTGCGCGCGGCCGGATCGATGCCGTGGCTAGCTAAGGAGGAAAAATGGCCACCAGCAACGGGAGCCATATCGTCGCTCCGCCGACGCCAATGAAGATCACCCAGATTGCCGTCGTGGTACGGGATATCGAGGCTGCCCTGAAGACCTACACGCAGACGCTCGGCTGGGGCCCGTGGAGCGTATTCGACTACAAGCCGCCGCTGCTGCACCACACGCGGGTGAAGGGCGAGCCGGTCGAGTTCCGCATGATCGGCGCCGAGGCGTCAGTCGACGGGCTGGGCTTCGAACTGATCCAGCCGGTCAGCGGGCCCAGCATCTATCAGGAGTTCCTGGACACCCACGGCGAGGGCGTGCAGCACATTGCCTGCATGAAGCACTCCGCGCAGGACAGCTCGCTGATGCGGGAGCACTGGCGAGCCAACGGTGCCGATGAGCTGATGAGCGGCCGGATAGGCGAATCCATCGAGTTCTACTACCTGGACACCGCTCCGATGCTCAAATTCGTACTCGAGTCTGGCAGCGGACACGCCATTGACCTCAAGCCGACATACGTCTACCCGTGAGCCAGGCCGAACAGGTGCGCATCTTGGCCGTGGGCGATCCCTTCATGCCGGTCAGCGCGTTCACCCGTGCCCTCGCGGCGCTCGGCGATGCCGTCACGGTCACCGAGCTGCAGATTGACGATGCCGTGGCGGCGCCGCCGCGGACGCCGTCGGAACAGCTGATACGCGAGTACGCGGGAAACCCGGCCGACGTCGCGGCCGCGCTAGCCGGGCACGAGGTGCTCGTCGTACATGGCGCGCCGATCACCGCCGAGATCCTGGATGCCGCGCCGATCCGGCTTGTCTGCTGCGCGCGCGGCGGCCCGGTCAACGTCGATGTGTCCGCGGCCACCACGCGCGGGATACCTGTCACGAATTCGCCCGGCAAGAACGCCCAGGCAGTCGCCGAACTTACGCTGACGTTCGCCCTCATGCTGATTCGCGGCGTGCCAGGTTCGGCCCGTTTTCTGCTCGACGGCGGACGGCATGCCGACAGCCCGTTCGAGGGCGGACGATTCATCGGCAGCGAGGCTGCCAGCAAGACGCTCGGGCTTGTCGGCCTCGGCCACGTCGGCAGGGACGTGGCCGCCCGCGCGCGGGCGCTCGGCTTCACTGTCCTTGCCCACGACCCGGCTCCGCCGGGCGTCGTGCCAGCCGGGGTGATCCTTGTCAGCTTCGATGAGCTGCTAGCCCGATCGGACATCATCTCCGTGCACGCCAGGGCCAATGCAGATAATCGGCACCTGTTCGGCGAAGCGGCTTTTGCTCGCATGCCGCGCGGGTCGTTTTTCATCAACACGGCGCGGGAGTCTCTAGTCGATGAGGAAGCGCTGCAGGACGCGCTGACCGGCGGCGTGCTGGCGGGCGCGGCGCTTGATGTGGCCGAGCGGCCGCCGGGCGGGAAGCGTCATCCGCTGCTCGAGTTGCCGAACGTGATCATCACGCCGCACATTGCCGGTGCCACGCGCGAGACCCTGCGGCGAGGAGCGGAGATGGTCGTTGCGTCCGTCAAGCGACTGCTGGCCGGGGAAGAGCCCGTCTACCTGCTGAATCCGGAATACCACGCACGGAAGGCGACGGTGTCGTGACCGGGCGAGCACGGCCTTACCTGCTGGCAATCGATGCGGGCACCGGCAGCTGCCGCGCGGTTCTGTTCACGGCGGCGGGCGAGCAGGCGGCAGTATCGCAGCAGGAGTGGGTGCACCAAGAGCCGCCTGGCGTTCCCGGCGGCCAGGACTTCGACGTGCACGCCAACTGGACGGCGATTGCTGGTTGCGTCCGGGATGCCCTGCAGCTTGCGGGTGCGGACGGAGCCGACATCGCCGCCGTCAGCACCACCAGCATGCGCGAGGGTGTCGTACTGTACGACTCCGGCGGCGCCGAGATCTGGGCTTGCCCAAACGTGGACAGCCGGGCCTCGGCCGAGGCCGAAGATCTCATCAAAGAGGGCGCCGCCGAGCGCATCTACGCCGAGGCAGGCGACTGGGTCTCGATCACGGCTCCCGCCCGGCTGCGCTGGCTCGCCCGGCACCGGCCTGACGTCCTCGGCCAGACTGCCAGCCTGGGCATGCTCAGCGACTGGATCATCTACCGGCTGGCCAGGGTCCACGTGACCGAGCCGTCCTGCGGCTCAAGCTCCGGCATGTTCAGCCTGGCCGACCGGGGCTGGTCGGATTCCATCGCGCAGATCTGCGGCGTCCCGGTCACGGTGCTGCCACCGGTCGTCGACCCTGGGACGGTAGTCGGCTCGGTCACCGCCGAGGCCGCGGCGCAGACCGGCCTGCGGCCCGGCACGCCAGTCGTCGCAGGTGGCGCCGACACCCAGCTCGGGCTGCTCGGCGCAGGCGTGCGGACTGGCGAGTTCACTGTGCTCGCCGGGACGTTCTGGCAGAACACGGTGCTGGTGGACAAGCCGCTGATCGATCCCGGCATCCGGCTCAGGACGCTGTGTCACGTCACGCCAGGCGAGTGGATGCTCGAGGGCATCGGGTTCTACTGCGGCATGGCCATGCGCTGGTACCGGGACGCTTTCTGCGACAGCGAGGTCGCCGCGGCGCGCAGCCGCGGCATCGACCCTTACGTCGTGATGGAAGAAGCGGCGGCGCAAATCCCTCCGGGTTCCAATGGTGTGTACGCCATTCTGTCGAACCTCATGAACGCCCGCAGATGGACGCACGCCAGCCCGTCATTCCTGCAGTTCGACCTCGGCAACCCCGCGGGATCGGGCCGGCCCGCCTGCATCCGCGCAATCGAGGAGGCCGCCGCCTACGTGGTCCGCGGTCACCTCGACATCATCAGCGGTCTGCTCGGCAGCGGGGCTGCCGAGCTCACCTTGACCGGCGGCGCCGCCAAGGGCTCGCTTTGGCCGCAGATCATTGCCGACGTGCTCGGGATGCCGGTGCACGTGCCAGCAGTTACCGAGAGCAGCGCACTCGGGGCCGCCCTCTGCGCAGGCAGGGGCGCGGGAATCTACGCCAGCCTCACTGACCTCGAGCCCGAGCTGCGCAAGCGGGTAGCGACCTTCGAGCCCGGTGCCGCGGCCGTGGCCGCCTATAACGAGAGCTACACCAGGTGGCTGCGCATTTATCAGCGAATGCTCGCGCTATCCGACGAAGGCCTGCTCACTCCGCTCTGGCGAGCCGCGGGCGCATAACGCCCGGCTGGCCCCGTCGACTGCCGAAGGGAACCCGATGCCTGACAGTGACGCCACGATCGATGCCGACAGGTTCTCCGCGTCCGTGCCCGCCCGCTCCCAGCCCTACGAGCTGAAGGGCTCCGCTGCCCTGGACTGGGGAATGCAGAGCCGGCTGGCCCGCGTGTTCCGCCCGCAGGACAACCTCACGGTGATGCTGGCGATCGACCACGGCTACTTCCAGGGGCCCACGAGTGGCCTGGAGCGCGTAGATCTCTCGATCGTCCCGCTGCTGCCGTACGCGGATGCACTGATGACCACCCGCGGCATGGTGCGCTCCACCATCCCGCCCGCGTCGCGTACGCCGATCGTCCTGCGTGCCAGCGGCGGGCCGAGCATCCTGCGCGAACTCTCCGACGAGCAGATCGCGGTCAGCATGGAGGATGCAGCCCGGATCAACGCATCGGCCGTAGCCGTCCAGGTCTTCATCGGCGGCGAGTTCGAGTCCCGGTCCGTGCACAACATGACAAGGCTGGTGGACGAGAGCCAGCGGTACGGGATTCCCGTGCTCGCGGTGACCGCGGTCGGTAAGGAACTCACCCGAGATGCGCGCTACCTCAGGCTCGCCACCAGGATCTGCTCGGAGCTGGGCGCGCACGTGGTCAAGACCTACTACTGCGCCGAAGGCTTCGACACCGTGGCATCGGCATGCCCGGTACCGCTCGTGATGGCCGGCGGCAAGAAGCTGCCCGAAATCGAAGCCCTGACGATGGTCTACCGGGCCATCGAGGAAGGAGCGGCCGGGGTCGACATGGGCCGCAACATATTCCAGAGCGACGATCCGGTCGCGATGATCCGCGCAGTGAGCGCGATCGTGCACGAAGCGCTGAAGCCGCAGGAGGCTTTTGACCAGTACCTGCGCCGGTCTGCGACCGCGAGGCCGCAACCGAGCCCAGCGTAGGACCTTGCATACAGACGGCGAAAGGCACCTGAGATGAAGTTCGGCATCAACCTTTACCTGTGGGCAGATGACATGCACGACGGCCTCATGCCCGTCCTCGAGCGGCTCAAGCAGATCGGATTCGACGGCGTGGAGGTACCCATCTTCGACCTCGACCCGGCGAAATGGGCGCTCTGGGCGCGGCGGCTTGACGACCTCGGGCTGGAGCGGACGGCTAATACCGTGCTCGCAGCGGAGCACAATCCGCTGAGCCCGGATCCGGCCGTACGCGAGGCCGCCTACCAGCACATGCGTGAGGTCGTCGACTGCTGTGCTGCTGTCGGGTCGGCCGTCCTGTGCGGCCCGCACCAGGTGGCGCTCGGCGTGTTCACCGGCAAAGGCCCAACCGATGAGGAGTGGAAACGCAGCGTCGAGCACTTGCGCCGGGTGGCCGAGTACGCGGCCGGGGCCGGGGTGGTGCTGGCCGAAGAGGTAGTCAACCGGTTCGAGCTGTATCACCTGAACACACTGGACCAGGCGATCCGCTGCATCGACGAGGTGGGGCACCCGAACTGCCGCATCCACCTGGACACCTTCCACGCGCACATCGAGGAGAAGGACCCAGGCGCCGCAATCCGCCGCGCGGGTGCACGGATCGCCCACGTGCACATATCGGAGAACGACCGGGGCGTGCCGGGGACAGGCAGCGTCGCGTGGGACGCCACGTTCGATGCTCTTCGCGACATCGGGTATGACGGCTGGCTGACCGTCGAGGCGTTCGGCAACTTCCTGCCGAACCTGGCTGCCGCCACAAAAATCTGGCGCAAGCTCTTCGAGAGTGAGGACGAGCTGGCCGCTGATGCCTACGCATTCCTGGCAGGCAACTGGGAGCGCAGCTCGCACGTAAGCGCCGCGAGTTAAAGCCGGCTCGGGTATGAGGAGAACGCGAGATGCCTGAACTTTTCGGGACGGGCTTCAGCCGGACCGAGTTGATGCGGCGTGTCGGCCGACTTGAGCAGGTCGCCGGGGTGCGGCTGGTGACACTCGGGGATGGCGCCGGACGCGGCGTGCGGGTCCTGGAGTTCCGGACCGGCAGCGGGTTCGCTTTCGACGTGCTGGTCGACCGCTGCTTCGATGTCGGCCGGTGCGAGCTTGGCGGGCGCCCGCTGAGCTGGCAATCGGCGGCCGGAGTGATCGCGCCCTGGTACTACGAGCCGGACGAGTGGGGCTGGTTTCGTGCCTGGGGCGGCGGCATGGTGGTGACCTGCGGCCTCGATCACACGCTGGTACCTGGCACGGACACGGCCGCGCATTTCAATCAGCCGCACGTCCTGCCGACAGTCGCCTACGGGCTCCACGGCCGGGTCGGCGGCCTGCCTGCGCGCCTGCTCGGGTACGGGGAGCGGTGGGAGGGCGACGAGTGCGTTCTGTGGGCCGAGGGCGAGGTGCTCCAGTCGGCGGTGTTCGGCGAGAGCCTCGCGCTCCGCAGGCGGATTGAGGCCACGGTCGGCGGCTCCAGTTTCTCGATCAGGGACGAGGTCGAGAACGTCGGGCACACGCGCGCCTCCCACATGTTCCTGTACCACTGCAACGTCGGCTTTCCCGTTCTCGATGAGGGATCGGAACTACTCGTGCCGAGCAGCCGGACGACTACGGACTACGGGGTACCCATCGAAGGGTACGACCGGCTGTCGGCGCCAGTGCCGAATGCCACCGAGGCATGCTTCGAGCACGAGGTCATTGCGGCGCCGGACGGGACCGTCCCCGTGGCACTGGTCAACCGCGCCCTGGGCCTCGGGGTCTACCAGGTCTTCCGCATCGATCAACTGCCGCACCATACGGTCTGGCGAATGCCCGGCGAGGGCACGTACGCGCTCGGGCTCGAACCGAGCACCAACCGTGACGCAGGCCGGTTCGATGCGAGGGAACGGGGTGAGCTTCAGTGGCTCGAGCCCGGCGAGGCGCGCCGGTACGACCTCGAGATCGGCGCGCTTCCTGGCCACGATGCCATCAGCGGGTTTGCGGCACGAGTGTCGAGGCTAGCCGGTGTTCACAGCGAACCGGCAGCGGCTGGCGAATCAGTCACGAGCAGAAGGTGATCTAGCGATGACGACGTTGACGCTGCCCGCCAAGGTGACGTTGCGCGAGTTCGACGAGATCTTCGAGGCGGTAAAGAACTGGGGCCGCTGGGGGCACGACGACGAGCTCGGGACGCTCAACTTCATCACGCCTGACATGGTGCGGGCAGCGGCCGGACTAGTCCGGTCCGGGCGCCACGTCACGATGGCCATCCCGATGAATACCGTCGCCGGGCCTGACAATCCGAGTCCCGGTCATCCATCATGTGGTGCAGGGCCACGACATCGAGATCATCGAATACGCTGACGTTCGCCACCGACTTTCTCGGTCTCGCGTTTCACGGTGACTGCCACACCCATATGGACGCGCTCTGTCATATCGCGTACAAGGGCTGCGTCTACAACGGCAGGCCGGCGCTCGAGGTCATGACCTCCCGCGGGGCCACGGCGCTGGACGTGACTACCTATAGCGACGGGCTGGTCGGCCGGGGCGTGCTGCTGGACGTGCCACGCTTCCGGGGCGTCCCGTGGCTAGAGCCGGGAGAGGCGGTGACCAGGGCCGAACTCGAGGCGGTCGAGCAGGCGCAGGGCGTCCGGCTCGGCGAGGGCGACATCTTCGTCTTCCGCACCGGGCACCACCGGCGCAGGCGTGAACTGGGCGCGTGGGATAACGGCTACCCGCCGGCCGGCCAGGGAAAGGCGGGCCTGCACGTCGACACGATCCAGTGGATGCACGAGCGCAGGATCGCTGCGTTCCTGCCCGACGGGGACGGGGAGACGGTGCCCAGCAACGTCGAGGGCATGCTGTATCCGATCCACCCTCTGCAGGTCACGGCCATGGGGATGTTCGTGTCCGACAGCCTGCAGCTCGAAGACGTCGCTGCGGCGTGCGCTGAGGAAGGGCGTTTCGAGTTCATGGTCGTCGGCCTGCCGCTGCGGCTCCCGGGCGCGACGGGATCGCCCTGGAATCCGATTGCCATCTTCTGACCCCACGGAATGGACAGGCTATGGAACGACGCTTCGAAGGCAAGGTCGCGCTGGTAACCGGCGCGACGACCGGCATCGGGCAAGCGACTGCGGCCCGTCTCGCGGCGGAAGGCGCGACCGTGGCCGTAAACCGGTTGCCCGATCAGGACCCTGGCGAGACGCTCCGGCGCATCAGCGAGGCTGACGGTCAGGGCTTTCCGGTCGTTGCCGATATGCGTGACCCGGCGCAGGTATCCGAGATGGTGCGCGGTGTGGCGGAACGAGCGGGCAGGCTCGACTACGTCGTGTCCAATGCGGCCGTCAACCCGTTCCTGAAATGGGATGAGACGACGATCGAGGACTTCAACCTGCTGTTCGAGACGAATGTCCGCGGCGCCTGGGTGGTCTGCACGGAGGGCGCCAAGCAGATGATCCGGGAGGGGCACGGCGGCGCTATCTGCTGCGTGAGCTCGATCTCGGCGCACGTGGGCGCGCCCTACCAGACGGCCTACTGCGGCACGAAGGGCGCCATCAGCATGCTGGCGAAGGCGCTCGCGTGCAACCTCGGCGAGCACGGCATCCGGGTGAACGCGGTCGAACCCGGCTGGGTCATGACCCCGATGAGCGCGCCGATGATGGACGATCCGGAGACGGTGAAGTACTACACCGATCGGATCCCGCTCCACCGGGGAGGGCAGCCCGAGGAGCTGGCGAGCGCGATCGCCTATCTGCTGTCGCCTGATGCCAGCTACGTGACCGCCGCGACGTTGCTCGTCGATGCCGGCTTCATCGTCAACGCCGAGCTGTAGGAGTGCCGGTGTCGGCGAGCCTGGGCGACGTCACCGAGCCGGAAGGGTTCAATGCGATGACAGACCGGCTCGATCAGCTCAGAGAGGCGATCAGGCGGCCCTTGCCGCTGGCCTACCACCCGCTCTACCGCTTCTACGAAGGCGGCTCGCTGACCAGGCAATTCCGTGGAGTTCCTGACCGTCCCGACGACTGGTGGTCAGAAGACTGGGTGGGCTCGTGCACTTCGGCCAACAACGACGATCCGGATGGCCGTGCCCAGGGCCTGAGCTCGGTGGACCTGCCGGGTATCGGCGACCATCGCGCTCAGGGGCATCGTCGAGGCCCTGCCCGAGGAGATGGTCGGCGCGCGCTTTGCCGAGCGCTGGGGGCCTATCACTGGGGTGCTGGTCAAGCTGCTCTCCCCGGCTGGCCCGGTACCCTTGCATGCCCATCCGACACGTGACTGGGCCCGGCAGCACCTGGGGTCCCCGTTTGGGAAGACCGAGGCGTGGATCCTGCTCGATACGCCGGGCGACGGTTCAGAACCGGCCTACGCCGGGATCGGCTTCGTTCCCGGTGTCGAGCGGGACTGGTTCGCGGACGCCGTGCGCCGCCACGACAACGCAGGCATCCGCAGCTCACTGCACCGGACCGAAGTCCATCCGGGTGAGGTGTACGTGGCGCACGCCGGCGTGCCGCACTTCCTCGGGCCGCGGATCTCGTTCATCGAGGTGCAGGAGCCCAGCGACCACATCGTGATCCCGGAGACGTCCGGGGACGACGACGCCGGAGCGACCATGGGGCTGGGCTGGGACCTGGCCCTGGACATGATCGACTACACCGGAGCCGAGGCGGAGCAGACCTTCGGCCGGGCCCGCCAGGAGCCGCGCGTGCTGCGCATCAGCCATGGCTCACGTGAGGTCCGCGTGTTCTCCGACGACGTCCTTCCGTTCTTCGACGCCAGCGCGCTGGAAGTGGCGGACGAGATCGACGTGGCTGACGGCCGGTTCTCGATCGCCGTCGTGGCGTCAGGGAAGGGCTGGATCGAGGGTGATTTCGGCAGCCAGCCGATCAGCCGGGGCGAGACGTTCGCGCTGCCCGCGAGCCTGCCGTTCCGCGTCCGGGCGGGACAGGAACCGGTCCGCGTGGTCCGCTGCCTGGGGCCGGGCGCGCTATAAAAGACGGCACTTCGCTACTGGAGGTTCTCGATGCTGGATACCGCACCGCTGTTGCAGGAGTCTCGTGACCGCATCATGCGCCAGTACGGAGGTGCCGTCGGACGGCGGCGCGAAGAGCTGATCACCCCTGCGCTCGTGCTCGATATTGATGCGGCCCAGCGCAATATCGACCATATGGCCAGCGAGCTACGGGGCATGGGCTCGACCACGATCCGACCGCACTACAAGACTCACAAGAGCCCGGATCTGGCTCGGCGCCAAGTGAATCGCCGGCGCGAGCGGGCTGTCCATGGCCACCGTGTGGGAGGCCGCCGTCCTGGCCGCCGCCGACCTGGACGACCTATTCGTGGTGAACACCGTCTCGCATCCTGACAAGATCCGGCTGCTGGCCGAGCTCGCCCGAGATCGCCGGATTCTCGTGGCTGTGGACGAGGCACCGAACGCCGACGCGCACGCGGCCGCCGCGCTGAGGGCCGGGTCGACGCTCGGAATCTTCGTCGAGGTTGATACGGGCATGAACCGGTGCGGGGTCGATAATGCCGAGCAAGCTCTGGCGGTTGCCAGGCATGTGACCGAGCTGCCAGGGCTGCGTTTCGAGGGCATCACCGGTTATGAAGGGCACTGCACGCTAACGCCCGAGGCCGACCTTCGCCATGAACGGCAGCAGGAGGCGATGAAGCTGTTCGTCGGCGTCGCCGACGTGCTTGAAGCGAACGGGATCCCTTGCCCGATCCGCTCAGCGGGCGGAATCGCCACCTGGCAATGGACAGCCGCCTACCCTGGAGTCAGCGAGATTCAGGCCGGTTCGTACGTGGTCATGGACAACTTTCACGGGCGGATGGTGTCAGGCTTTGAGCACTCGCTCACCGTCCAGGCGTCCGTGATAAGCCGACGGAGCAGTCAGGTCATCGTCGACGTGGGCAACAAGTCGGTGGCCGACACCAATAACGTGACGATGGTTGGCCACGAACACAAGGTCTTCCGTTTCGACGAGGAGCACGGCATCTTCTCCGCGGCCGAGGGCTCGTCCCTGAGGGTGGGTGACTCCGTGGCGCTCGTGCCCGGCTACTCGCCCAGCACCGTCAATTGTTACGACGCGTTCCACGTCATCCAGGACGACGTCGTGGTCGACATCTGGCCCATCATTCCGCGCGGCCCAGGCCATCACGGGCTGGGGCGGCACTGACAGCTCACAGCGTACTGGGCAGCGCGGAAACTCCCGATCCAGCCTGCAAGGAGGCACGGTGTACGAGAAGAACGGCGAGAAATACTTCGTGGTCGACGGCCACATGCATTACTGGAACGCAGCGCCGGATAACTGGGTGCCAGGCGCCGAGCAGTACGCGAAGGGCTGGATCGAGTGCTTCCACGCCTACCAGGGGCTCGGACCGCCGGCGACGCACTGGAGCCTCGAGCATTTCCAGAAGTACTCCGAAGATGACCTGATGACGGACGTCTTCGGCGACGGCCACGTGGACGTGGCGATCTTCCAGCCCACCTACCTGCTGGAGTGGTACAAGGAAGGTTTCAACACCACCGAGCGCAACGCGACGATGGGCGAAAGGCACCCCGGCAAGTTCGTGTACAACACGCGCTGGGATCCCCGTGATGGCGACGAGGGCCTGAAGATCCTCCGCCAGAACGTGGAGCGGTACGGGTCCAAGGGGTGCAAGCTCTACAGCGCCGAGTGGAACGCCGGCTCGCGCGGCTGGAAGCTGACCGACCCGTCGGCGTACCGCTACCTGGAGGCGTGCCAGGAACTGGGCGTGACCAACATCCACGTGCACAAGGGCCCGACGATCTGGCCGCTGGACAAGGACGCGTTCGACGTGTCCGACGTGGATCACGCGGCGACCGACTTCCAGGGCCTGAACTTCATCGTGGAGCACGTGGGCCTGCCGCGGATCGAGGACTTCTGTTTCATGGCGACGCAGGAGCGCAACGTCTACGCCGGCCTCGCGGTCGTGACCGGCGGGCTGATGCACGCCCGGCCGAGGTTCTTCGCCAAGGTGATGGGCGAGCTGTTGTTCTGGCTCGGCGAGGACAAGATGCTGTTCGGCAGCGACTACGCGATCTGGGAGCCGAAGTGGCAGGTCGAGGGCTTCGTTGACTGGGACTACCCGGACGACCCGGAGTTCTCCGACTACCCCCGGCTGGGCACGGCGGGCAAGAAGAAGATCCTCGGCCTGAACGCGGCCCGGCTCTACGGCATCGATGTGCCGGCCGAGTACCAGCTGCAGGGCCAGCCGGTCGGTTGAGCGCCACTAGCACGGTGCCGACACAACAGGCCATCCTTGCCGCTTTGGAGGCGGTGCGCGACCCGGAGCTGGACGAGTCGATCACCGCGCTCGGCTTCGTGACCTCGTGCACCGTCTCGCCGGAGGGCGACGCGCAGCTGCGGCTGCGGCTGCCAACGTACTTCTGCGCGCCTAACTTCGCTTTCCTGATGGTCGCGGACGCCTACGACGTGGTGGCGGCGCTGCCAGGCATCCGCGCCGCGGAGGTCCGGCTGGACGATCATTTCGCCGGGGACGCGATCAACGACGGCGTTGCCGCGCGGGCCGGGTTTGCCCGGACGTTCCAGGGCGAGGCCCGCGGCGAGCTCCACTCGCTGCGGGCCGACTTCCTGCGCAAGGCGGTGCTGGCCGGCACCGACCAGGTCTGCCGGCCGCTGGCCGCCGCGGGCACCGACCCCGACGCACTAGCTAGGTTGACCCTGGGCGACGTGCCAGCGTCGAGCGCGCTGGACCGGCTCCGCCGGCGCCGGGCCGACCTCGGCCTCCCGGCCGGCGACCGGTCACCGCTGGTGATCGACCCGGTGACCGGCACCGCTGTGCCCGCCGGGGAGCTGCCGCTGCACCTGCGCCGGGCCCGGACGACCGGAACCAGCGTGCAGGCCAACACGGGGATCTGCCGTGGCATGCTGCGGCAGCGGTATGCAACCGCGGGGCTGGGTGAATCAGAGCTGAGCGAGGAGGATTCGGCATGAAGGCCGTCCGATTGCACGCATTCCACCAGCCGCCGACCGTCGACGAGGTGCCCGAGCCCGTCATCACCGGGCCACTGGACGTCATCGTTAAGATAGGCGGCGCCGGGGTCTGCCGGACCGACCTGCACATCATCGAGGGCCAGTGGGATGCCGCGATGGGCACGCCATTGCCCTACATTCTGGGCCACGAGAACGCCGGCTGGGTGGAGGCGATCGGCTCCGCCGTTACCAGCGTCGCGGTCGGCGACACGGTTATCCTGCATCCGACGCCAACCTGCGGCCTGTGCCGGGCCTGCCGGGCCGGGCAGGACATGCACGGCCGCGCCATCCTCGTCCCCTGACGAGAGCTGGGTTGCCAGGCCGGCCACATTCCCGCAGGGCCGGTAACGGGCTCGCCGAATTATTGGCCCTGGGAAGCAAGCCCGGGACACGCGCCGGGCCAGCGAAAGTGGTCGTTATCTGGGGGACACTGATGCGATGATCTGCGTTCTCGGCGATGCGCATCTCGACGTTGTTGTCCGGATGTCAGGACCGCTGAGCGAGGAAACGGATACGCCAGCAGCGACGTGCTTCGGGGTGGGCGGGCAGGCAGCCAACGTGGCTGCCTGGGTAACCGCGCTGGGCGGGCGGAGCCGGCTGATCGCCGCGCGCGGGACCGACCTTGGCGCCGAGCTCGTCAGCGCGGAGCTCGCGCGCCGGGGCGTGGAGCTTGTCGGCCCGATCGTGCCCGGCAACACAGGTGTCGTGGTCTCGCTGTCCAGTGGCGGGCGGCAGCGGTCCATGCTGACCGACCGCGGCGTGGGCGCGGCGCTGGTTGCGGGTGAGGTCAGGCCGGACTGGCTCGACGGCTGCGGGTGGCTGCACCTGAGCGGCTATGCGCTGGCGCACGAGCCGATGCGCAGTGCGGCTGTCGCGGTGGCCCAGGCCGCGATCCGGCGATCGGTGCGCCTGGCCGTCGACCTGTCGTCGACCGCCATGATCGAGTCGCACGGCGTCCCGAGTTTCCGCGAGCTGATCGTCTCGATAGGCCCCGACATCGTGTTCGGGAACGAGGCCGAGGCCGCGCTCCTCGGCGGCCTGCTCGATGACGGCAGGCTGATCGTTAAGCTGGGCGCCGATGGCGTCCGCGTCGCCGGGAGGCACTTCCCCGCCGTGCCCACCGTTCCGGTCGACTCGACCGGGGCAGGCGATGCTTTCGCGGCCGGGTACCTGGTCGGCGGAATCGAACTTGGCCTGGCCGCCGCGGCCCGGGCGGTAGCGAAGATGGGGGCGATGCCGTGACCTTTGCGCCGCAGCTGACGGCCGAGATCGCCGAGGCGCTCAGCCTCGGCCGCCCGGTCGTCGCGCTGGAGACGACGCTGGTGTCGCACGGGTTCTCGGCCGGCCGCGGGCTGGCTGCCGCGCTGGAGTCGGAGCGGCGAGTCCGGGCGGCGGGCGCAACGCCGGCCACGATCGGCGTGCTGGATGGCGTCCTGCGGGTGGGACTAGATGCCGCCGAGCTGAAGCGCTTCGCCGACGCTGGCCCGAGCGCCCGCAAGGCGGGCGCGCGCGATCTCGCCGCTTGCGTCGTCCAGGGCGCGCTGGGTTCGACGACAGTCGGCGGCACGCTGGCTGTCTGCCGGGCCGTCGGCATCCGGTTCGTCGGCACGGGCGGCATCGGCGGCGTGCACCGCGGCTTCGCCGAGACCCTGGATATCTCCGCCGACCTGCCGCAGCTGGCGCGGACCCCGGCGGTGGTCGTCTGCTCGGGCGCCAAGTCGATCCTGGACGTCAGCGCCACCGCCGAGCTGCTGGAGACGCTCGGAGTCCCGGTCCTCGGCTGGCAGACTTCGACCCTGCCGATGTTCTACAGCGGTGCTGGCGGCCCGCCGGTGTCGGCGACCGTCGCGCAGGCAGCCGAGGCCGCCAGGATAGCGGCGACGCACTGGCAGCTCGTTCCATCCGGCGGGGTTATCCTGGCCCGCCCGCCGGCGGGTGGCCTTGATCTTGAGGCCCTCGTGACGGAGGCGGTGGAGCGGGTGCGCCACGCGGGCGTGACCGGCCAGGCAGTGACGCCTGCGGTGCTGGCAGCGGTCGAGGAACTGAGCGAAGGCCGCAGCGTCGAGGTCAACCGGCGCCTGATAGCCGACAACGCCGAGCTTGCCGCGCGGGTCGCGGTCGCCTACGCCGGCTTGTCGCCAAGGTCGACGATGGCGGCAGCCGGCCCGCCGCCGTCGGGGCCCTGATGGGCGGCTGACACCGAGACGAACACCGCCGGGTCTCCGGTCACGGCCGCGGCGACGCCGCCGACGCAGGCCTTGATCTGCCGGTGCCAGTGCACATCGGAATCGTCCAGCATCGCGTTGCGCCGGCCCCGGACCCGCCCGTCCTGACTGGCCTCGCATTTCAGGAACACGTTGATCAGCCTGCCGTCCAGGTCCCTCGGGTGCGGCCGGTCCGGCAGCGCCAGGCCGGCGTCCCGGATCGCGGCCCAGATGCCATCGGCGTCCAGCGCGTCCGCCATGACCGAGTGACCGATACGGTACCTTCCGCCGATGCCGCGCACGTTCCCGGCCACGACCACCTGCGCCCGGTCGAGCTCGACTCCGGACGAGCATGAGGCCACCGCGGAGCACAGCGCGCGGTTGCGCATGACGTCGCTGTCGGCGGGCATCGCGATCTCGCCGAGCGCGACGGCGATGCCCAGGGCAGCGGTCCCGTTGGACACGTCCATGGACTCGCCGGTGTTCTCGGTCCAGACGCTCTGCCCGCGGCTCGTCGCGTCCCGGATCGTCTGGATCGTCAGTAGCGGCGTCTTCGTCTGCACGTAGTGCACGTCCGCCGGGTCGCTGATGCCCGCCCGTGCCATCGCCGCCGTCACCGCGGCGGCGACCTTGGCGATCATGGCGGTCCGGCCGATGTCCTCCGGGAGCAGGGGCTCGCTCATCGCAAACCCGACCGACAGCCGCGGTTCGTCGGTGACCTCCGCCGCCCCTGGCGGCACCGTCGCGAAGATGGTGGCGTGCGGGCTGAGTACGCCGTCGGTGCCACCGGACCACACGATCGGCACCTGCGCGACCGCTTCGGCCCCGCGGCTGCCCTTGGCCACCAGCACTTCCCGGAACGCGCGATCGGCCAGAATCCGGGTGTAGTCGTTGACCCCGCCGTTGCCCTCGGTCTTGCCGATCACCGCCACGACCCGGTCGGCACCGAGCACGCCGGCGTCGATCAGCTTCGCCAGCTCGCTGGCGTCGGACACGTGATGCAAAGGCACCTTGCGGACCTCAATCGGCTCGGGCACGGACCTACCTCCTTGGCTGACTGGCTCGGGCTCACGGCATAACGGCAGTGCCGGCCTGCCCGGCCAGGGCATCGGCAATGTGGTGCAGCGACGTGATGACCGCCCGGCCGCCGCGCTCGGCGAACCGGCAGGCAGCCTCGACCTTAGGTCCCATGCTGCCCGCAGGGAAATGCCCGTCGCTGGCGAGTGCGCGCATCCGGGCAACCGGGATCTCCCCGATCGGGCGGGCGGCGGCGGTGCCCCAGCCCTCGATCACGGCTTCGACGTCCGTCGCGATGATCAGCGTGCCGGCACCTAGCTGGCGGCCGAGCACGGCCGCGGTCAGGTCCTTGTCGATCACCGCTTCCACCCCCTGCAAGCCGCCGCCGGAGTCCCTGACCACAGGCACGCCCCCGCCGCCAGCGCAGACCACAACGAAACCCGCCGCCAGCAGCGCCGCCGCCGCGGCCGCATCCAGGCAGTCGAGCGGCTCGGGCGAGGCCACGACGCGCCGCCAGCCTGGCGGCCCGAAGTCGCGCCAGGTCTGGCCGTGCGCGATCAGGTCCGCGGCCTCGGCGGCCGGAAGGTACCGGCCGATTGGCTTGGTCGGGTCGGCGAACCCGTGGTCGGCGGGGTCGACGAGCGTCCGCGAAACCACCACGGCGGTGCGCGTGCTGACATCGCGCCTGGCAAGCGCGGCGTCGAGCGCATTGAGCAGGAGCACGCCGATCGTGCCCTGAGTCTGCGCGCCGCACCAGTCGAGCGGGACCGGCGGGACAACGGCGGCCGCGATCTCGTTCTTCACCAGCAGGTTCCCGACTTGCGGGCCGTTGCCGTGGGTGAGCACGACCGGGGTACCGGCGGCAACGATATCGGCGACCGATTCGGCCGCGACGCCGATGGCCGCGCGCTGATCCTGCGGCCGGGCGCTGCCATCGGGCGCCGTCATCGCGTTGCCGCCGAGCGCGATCAGGACGGTCATAGCCAGTCCACGTCGGCTGCTGTTCGTCCGCCGGAGAGCACGGCATAGCCGGGCCCCCGGTCGAAGAACGGCTGTGCCGCGGGCCGCGCGGCGCGCTGGCTGTCACGCCGCACGCGGGTTGCCTCGTCGTCGGCCACCGGGTCATCGGCCGGGCCGGTCAGCACGACGCCATAGTCGGCGGCTGCGGCCGCGCGGGACACCTTGCCCCAGCGGACATCGCGTGCCACCAGCGCCGGGTCACGCTCGAGCGGGTCTCCCCAGCCGCCGCCACCGGTGGTCCGGATCCGGATTGTCATGCCGGCCGGCACGAACTCGCCGTCGGCCAGCGCCTCGATCTCGCGCTCGGCCGGGCCGCCGGGATCAACCGTGATCTGGAACGGGCGTCCGGCCCGGCCGCCGTTCACGCCCCAGCAGGACAGGATGGAGCGGTCAGCGATCGACATGAAATAGCCGTCCGCGCGCATCCGCAGTACCTTCTCGTAGCCGAGGCCGCCGCGGAACTTACCTGGCCCGCCCGAGTCCACGGCCAGGCCGAGCCGCTCCACCAGCAGCGGGAACCGGGCCTCGGTGAACTCGGCAGGCAGGTTCTGCGAGTCGGGCACCACATGGATGGTGTCCTCGCCGTCAGCGTAGTGCCGCCCGCCGGATCCGCCGCCGAGTACCTCGCGCATGAGGTAGGGCTCCCCGGCGGCGGTCTGCCCGTACACGCCGGTGTAGCGGATCGTCTCCTGGTCGGCAGGCATCCGCCCGCCGACGGCCTTGGCGAGCACGCCAGCGAATACGCCGAGCAGCCGCAGGATCACGAATGTGCGCGCGTTCGTCGGCGCGGGGAATACCGGGGTGAGCAGCGTGCCGGGCGGCGGGAAGCGCATCTCCATCAGCTCGACGATGCCCTCGTTCACGTCCAGCTCGGCCATCCGCTCGGGGCTGTCCGCGAGGTTGCGCAGGATCGGCGCGAGCCACTTGGCGAGGAAGTTGCCGCCGGAGTAGTTCGCGCAGTGATTGATCGGGCCTTTCGCCTGCGGGCCGGTGCCGGCGAAATCGAGGATCAGCCGGGGGCCGCCGGGCTCGTCGGAGGCTGTCCTCGTAAGGGTGATCCGCTGGGTATGCAGCCGCGGCGCGTCGACTCCGTCGTGCTCGGCATAGTCCTCCCAGGTCCAGGTACCGGCCGGGATCTTGGCCAGGATCTCCTGCCGGTAGGTTCGCGTGGTGCTCGCCACGATCTCGTCAAAGCAGGCCTCGACATCGGCCCGGCCGTAACGGTGGAACAGTTCCGCGAGCCGGCGGGCGCCCAGCAGGCACGCGGAGCATTCCGCGTCCAAGTCGGCCGCGAGGGAGTCGGGCATCCGTGAGTTGCGGGTCATGATGGTGAGAGCGGCCCGGTTGGGCACGCCGGCGTCCCAGAGCCGGATGGGCGGGACCATGAGGCCCTCGGAGAAGACGCTGGTGGCGTGGCTCGGCATCGATCCGGGGACGGCGCCGCCGATGTCATCGTGGTGGCCGAAAGCCTGCACGAACGCGACCACCTCCGGCTCGCCGCCCGGAGGAGAGCCAGTGGCGAAAACCGGTACGGTGACGCACAGGTCGGGCAGGTGGCCGATGCCACCCTCGGACAAGTACACGTCGTTGTGGAAGAACACGTCGCCCGGCCGCATGGTCGGCAGCGGGAAGTCACGCGCGATGGGGTGGACAAGCGCGCTATAGGAGCGCCCGGTGAGCTTGCGCAGCAGCCGGTCGTGGATCCCGGCCCGGAAGTCGTGTGCGTCCCTGATCATCGGGGACCGCGAGGTCCTGCCGATCGCGGTCTCGACCTCCTTCTCGATGGCGGCCAGGCTTCCCGCGACGATCTCCAGCAGCACCGGGTCCGCCGGCCTGCGCGGCCCGGCAATGAGCGTCGGCGCCGTCATGCCGGTCCCACCAGCAAGTTGCCGAACCCGTCGACGCGCACCGCGAATCCTGGATGCACCGGGATCGTCGCGCCGTACTCCTCGATGATGGCGGGTCCGGCCAGCTCGTCTCCCGCCGCCAGCGCCGGCCGCCAGTAGACCAGGGCAACGACCGGCCCGGCTGCCCGCCCGAAAACCACCGGCCGGCGCCCGGTTACCGCTCTGGATGCCGTGCCGTGCCTGGCCGCCAGGGTGGCAAGCTGCGGCCGCTGGATCGGGCCGATCCCGGTGACCCGCAGGTTCACCCACTCCACCTGCTGACGGGGATCGGCGCGGAAGTCGTACCCGTACAGCGCCCGGTGCGCCGCGTGAAAGTCCGCAGCGGCCGCCTCCGCCAGGGCCGGACCCACCGGGCCGGCCGCGATCGGCACGCGCACCTCGAAGGCCTGCCCGAAGTACCGCACGTCGGCGGTCCGGATCAGCCGGTGCGTGTCGGCCGCGAAGCCCTGCGCGGTCAGGGCGTCATGCGCCCGCGCAGCGAGGCCGGCGTAGCTTTCTTCCATCGCCGCGTAGTCCAGCTCGGACTGCCGCGCCACGCAGGTGCGGACGTAGTCGGTGCGGACGTCGACAGTCAGCAGCCCGAATGCCGAGACGTTGCCGGGGTTGCACGGCACCAGCACGCCACGCATGCCGAGGATCTCGATCAGCGGGCAGACCAGCAGCGAACCGGATCCGCCGAACGTGACCAGGGTGAAGTCCCGCACGTCGAGGCCGCGCTTGACGGTGATCTGGCGCACCGCGTTGGCCTGGTTCCAGGCCGAGATTTCCAGGATCCCGGCCGCGCACTCGTGTTCGGGCAGGCCGAGCTTCGCCGCGAGGTCGGCCAGCCCGGACCGCGCGGCGTCGGCGTCCAGCGGGATCTCCCCGCCGAGCAGATGCGGCGGGATCCGGCCGAGCACCAGGTGGGCGTCGGTGACCGTGACCTCGCGGCCACCCTTGGCGTAGCACAGCGGCCCCGGGTCAGCGCCAGCCGACCGCGGCCCGACCTTGAGCGAGCCCTCGGGCGACACCCACGCCACCGACCCGCCGCCCGCGCCAACGGTGACGACGTCCACCATCGGGATCTTCGACGGGTAAGCACCGACGCGGCCCTCAGTCGTCAGCGCCGGCTCGCCGCCGACGACGACCGCAACGTCCGTCGAGGTGCCGCCGCCATCGCAGGTCAGGACCGAGTTGATGCCCGCGTTCTGCGCGATCATGGCGGCACCGACGGCGCCCGCGGCCGGCCCGCTCAGCACGGTCGCGATCGGCCGGCCGATGACTTCCGCGGCCGTGGCCACCCCGCCATTCGATGTCATCACGTGCAGCGGCACGGCGTCGGCCCGCAGGCCCGCTAGCTGCTGCGCGATAGCGGCCAGGTACCGCGACACGCGCGGCTTGACCGCGGCATCGATCAGCGTGGTCATCGACCGCTCGTACTCCCGGTATTCGGGCAGCACTTCCGACGACAGCGAAACCACCGCACCCGGATGCTCGCGAGCCAGCACCGCGGCCATCCGCTCCTCGTGCTCGGCGTTGGCATAGGAGTGCAGGAAGCACACGCCGAGCGTGTCGATGCCCCGATCGCGGAACCACCGGGCGACCGCGGTCGCCTGTGCCTCGTCGAACGGGCGCAGCTCCGCGCCGGTGTGGTCCACGCGGCCGGCCACCGTCTTGACCCGGTCCGGCGGCACGATCCGCGTCTGGCTTGACCCAGAAGTAGGAGTTGCCGTATCCATCGGGCACCGACTGCCGGGCGATTTCCAGCATGAACTCGTAGCCCTCGCTGGTAACGAATCCGAGCTCGCCGACGTCGCCCGCCAGCAGCTGGTTGGTCGCGATCGTCGTCCCGTGACTGATGGACGCAATCTCGGCCGGGCCGGCCGCGAGCAGCCCGAGCATCTTCGCCAGCCCGGTCATGAATCCCTGCGCCGGGTCCGCGGGCGTCGACGGCGTCTTCGTCACCGTCAGCACCCCGGTGACCTCATCGAAGGCGACCACGTCGGTGAACGTACCGCCGGTATCAATGCCAATGCGAACGCGGCGTCTGCCCATCGCCATCGGGTCAGCCGGCATTCGTCAACCCATAAGGGAACGGGGTCGCCGCATCGCCCAGCAGCACGTCCGCCTGCCGCCCTCGTCTAAGGAGCTGGACCGCCGCTACGGTGACCAGGCGCATCAGCGGGCCCTCCGCCCGATCAGGTGCCGGAGCTCGAACAAGTCCGACGGCGATAGCGGCATGGACCGGATCGGGATGCCCTCGGCATCTTCGATAGCGGCAGCCAGGACCGCGGCGCCGGGAATGACCCCGGCCTCGCCGGCGCCCTTGATCCCGAGCGGGTTCAGCGGCGACGGCGTCTCCAGGTGATCAATCTCGATCTCCCGCGGCACTTCGCTCACGTAGGGCATGAGGAAGTCCATGAAGGACGCATTGACTAGCTGGCCGGCCTCGTCGTAGACCATCCGCTCATACAGCGCCCCGCCGACGCCCTGGGCAACGCCGCCGTGAATCTGCCCTTCCACGATCTGCGGGTTGATCAGCCGGCCGCAGTCGTGCACCACGCAGTAGCGCAAGATCGTGACTTCCGCGGTGTCCGGGTCGGTCTCGACGATCGCGGCATGGATGCCGCTGGCAAACGTCGAGCGCACGGGCGAGAAGTAGGCGCGGCCCTCGATGCCCGGCTCATCATCCGGCGCAACCGGCGGCTTGCTCATGTCGCCGCCGCCGGCGAACGGGGTGGCCGCCGCGGCCGCCTCATCGAAGGCGTACCGCAGCGGGTTGGACAGCACCGCCACGGTGCCGAGGCTGATGCCGCTGTCGGGATCGCCCTTGACCTGCACCATGCCCCCGGTGATCTCCAGGTCGGCGGCCGCGACCTCCAGGGCGTCGGCCGCGACCCGCAGTGCTTTCTCCTTCGCCTTCCGTGCCGCCAGCGTGACGGCGGACCCGCTCATTACCGCCGTCCTGGACGCGAACGTGCCGACCGCGTAGCCGAAGCGCCGGGTGTCCCCGGTAACGACCTCGATATCGGCCATGGGCACGCTAAGCTCGTCGGCGACGAGCTGCGCCAGCATGGTCTGGTGACCCTGGCCCTGGCTGGTCAGGCCGGTCGCGACCTTGACCTTGCCGGATGTCTCCACGACGACATGGCCGCCCTCGTACGGGCCGACGCCGGTGCCCTCGACGTAGCAGGCCAGGCCGATGCCGATGCATCGGCCTTCGGCTGCCGCCGCCTCCTTGAGGAGGGCGAACTTGTCCCAGCCGACCAGGTCCTTGATCTTGGCCAGCAAGGCCGGGTAGTCGCCAGAGTCGTAGATGAGCGGGCGGCCGTCCTGGAAGATCAGCCCCTGGTCGTAGGGCATCTCGCGGGGCTGGATGAAGTTGCGCTCGCGCACCACCGTCCGGTCTAGCCGCAGTGCCGCCGCGATCGCATCCATGGTGCGCTCCATCACGAAGCAGCCGTGCGGCCGCCCCGCGCCCCGGTACGGCGTGACGAGCACGGTGTTGGTGTAGAGCGAGTCGAACTCCACCCGGTAGGCGCCCGGCTTGTACGGCCCGAGCAGCTGGGTCGAGGTGACGATCGGCACGATGAGCCCGTAGGGTACATAAGCACCGTTGTCATGCCAGAACCGGACGTCGAGGCCGAGGATCCTTCCCTCGTCGTCGTAGCCGACCGTGACGTGATGCTGCTGCGCCCGCTCGTGCGCGCTGGCGATGAAATGCTCGCGCCTGTCCTCGGTGAACTTGACCGGCTGGCCGAGCAGCCGGGCGGCCCAGGGCACGAGCACCTCTTCGGGCCACGGATGCACGATCTTGACCCCGAAGCCGCCGCCGACGTCCGGCGTGATGACGTCGACCTGAGTCAGGTCCAGGCCCAGCTTCGCCGCCACGGCGGCCCGCACCCCGGTCGACGTCTGGGTGGACGTCCACACCACCAGGCGCTTCTGCTGCTCGTCCCACCTGGCCAGCACGCCGCGACCTTCCAGCGGCGTGGACGCCGACCGCTCGATCTCCAGGTCGAGCTCGAGCACGTGCGGCGCCGCCGCTATCGCGGCCGCGGTGTCGCCGTGCTCCTGGACCGCGTTAGCAGCCCGGTTGCCGGGGACGTCGGCGTGCACGAGGTGCACGGCTGCACGGGCTGCGTCCAGGCCCACCACCGGGGTGAGCGGCTCGTAGCTGACGTCGATCAGGTCGGCGGCGTCCTCGGCCAGGTACCTGTCGGCCGCCACCACCATGACGACCGCCTCGCCGACGTGGTTGACCTCGCCGTTAGCCAGCGGGTACGGCGTCCGGCCGTGGGTGAGCGCGGGATGCGGGATCAGTAGCGGGAGGGGCTCGGCCAGCCTGCCTGGCAGGTCCTCATAGGTATAGATCGCGACCAGCCCTGGCACATCGAGCGCGCCGCTGACGTCGATGTCGGTGATCCGCGCGTGCGCGTGCGGGCTGCGCACGAATGCGGCGGCGAGCGCGTCCGGCCCGAGGTCGTCGAGGTATGCCCCGTGGCCGCGGATCAGCCTGTCGTCTTCGACCCGCTGCACTCGGGCGCCAAACAGCGAGCTCATGCGGGCCCAGCCGGGCGTTGTCGCAGGCCCGCTCGCGGCGCCCGGATTCGATGCCGCCCGCTCGCGGCTGATCTCAGCCGCCCGGTGCACCGAGGCGAGGATGTTCTGGTATCCAGTGCACCGGCAGAGGTTACCGCCGATCATTTCTCGTGCTTGCTCATCGTCCGGGTCGGGAACAGCCCGCAGTCCCGCGGTGATCGTGGTCAGGAAGCCGGACGTGCAGAAGCCGCACTGGAGGCCGTGACATTCGGAAAAGGCCTGCTGCACTGGTGACAGCGTGCCGTCGGGTTCAGCGAGGCCCTCGACGGTGGTGATCTCCGCGCCGTCGGCACTGACCGCAAGCAGCAGGCACGAGCGCACCGGCGCCCCGTCGAGCAGGATGGTGCACGCGCCGCAGACGCCGTGCTCGCAGCCCACATGCGTGCCGGTCAGGCGCAGGTCGTGCCGGATGCAGTCGGACAGCAGCCGGCGGGCGGGCACCAGGGCCGTGCGGGCCGCGGCGTTCACGGTCAGGCGTACCTCGTGCAGTTCCTCGTCGCTGCTCATGCGTCTATCGTCTCCCGCGCTTCGGCGAGTGCTTCCACTAGCGCCCGTTCGGTGAGCACGCCTGCGAGCTGGCGGCGGTAGCCCGCCGTCGCGTGAATGTCCGGCTCGGGCTCGAGCCGCTCGCGAGCGAGACTGGCCGCGGCCGGGAAGGAGGTGGCGTCTGCCGCGCCGCCGGCGACCGCCTCGGTGAGATCCAGGACGGCCGGGGACGGCGCCACGGACAGGTAGGCGGCCCTCGCGCCGCCGATCCGGCCGTCGGCGCCGAGCCAGACCAGCGCGGCGACGCCGCAGACCGCGTAGTCGCCCCGCCGCCGACTGATCTCGGTGAACCCGGTGCCTGCGCCGCGGTGCGGGAGCACCGGGAACTGGACCTCGGTGGCG
Organism: uncultured Actinomycetota bacterium; assembly: GCA_963804435.1. Lineage (GTDB taxonomy): Bacteria > Actinomycetota > Actinomycetes > Streptosporangiales > Streptosporangiaceae > JAJYUU01. The sequence continues at coordinate 1,069,299 of CAWDQI010000001.1, forward strand.
AGCTCGCCGGGTTCGACGGCCGACTCCAGCGTTCCGAGAAAGAACTCGCGGGCCGGGATCGACCGCTCGCCGGCTGCGCTCGCCACCCGCACGGTGCCAGCCAGCAGCGTCAGCACCGCGGGCATCTCGCCGGCCGGGTCGGCGTGCACGATGCTGCCCACGGTCGTGCCGCGGTTGCGGACAGCCGGGTGCGCGACGAACCGGAGTGCTTTGCGCAGGAGCGGCTGGGCGGCCGCTGCCGCCGGGCTCGCCAGCACCTCGGCGTGTCGCGCGAGGGCGCCGACGCGTACCTGGCCATCTGCAACCTCGACATAGCTGAGCTCGGTGAGCCGATTGATGTCCACGAGTAGGTCAGGCGCGGCCAGGCGCATGGACATCAGCGGGACCAGGGACTGGCCGCCGGCCAGGACCTTCGCCTCCACGCCGGGCGCCGCCAGCGCCGCCAGCGCCTCGGCTACGGACTCGGGCCGCGTGTAGCCGACCGGGCGCGGCTTCATGACGCCCCTGGCCCAGCCGTTAGGTCCATAGCGTGACGGTACGCTGCCGAAGGCGAGACTGAAATCATCTTCTGCTCCAGGATGGCGAGATGTGAGATGCTTGGCGGCCGCCAGCAGCGCGCTGCGGCCCGTGCTGGCCGGGCCCGCCCGGCCAGCGGAGTGGCTTGGCGTGTCTCGCGGGGCGCTCTACCTGAAGACGGCCGGGCAGCCCGGCGCGCTGGTCGTGCTCGCCCATGACGCGGTGCGGCTGCCCTGCGGGCTGCTGCTTCCGACCACGAGCGCGGAACTGCCGCTCACGTCGGTGGCTCCGCGGTCGCTGGGTCCATCGGCCGGGTTCGTGGTCGGCGACGGCGCGGTCCGCTGGACCGGTCCGGCCGGTCTGGTGGTCATGCGCGCGGTCCGGGAATGGGCGCCAGCCCGGCCAGCTCGGGGCGAGGTGTCAGCCAGCGCGCTCGCGGCCGTGCGCACGGTGCTTAGTGGTGCTGGGCTTAGTGGTCCCGATCCGGGCGTCGGCAGCCAGCTGCTGGCGGATCTGGCCACGGCTGCCTGCGCCCACGACGCCAGCGCCCTGGCGGTCGCGCGCCTGCTTGGCAGCGGTCCGGGGCTCACCCCAAGCGGCGACGACGTGCTGACCGGGTTCCTGGCGGGCGCCGCCGCCTTCGGCCTGGACGCAATCGCGCTGCGCGAGGCGACTGTCATCCTGGCGCCCGCCCGCACGACAGCGCTATCGGCCGCGCTGCTGTGGCACGCCGCACGGGGTGAGTGCATCGACGAACTGACCGCGGTCGCCGCGGTCCTGACGAGCCACGGGCGGCGCGGACAGCAGCAGGCCGGACGTGCTGTCAGCCGTCTGCTGTCGGTCGGCCACACCTCCGGCGCGGCGCTGGCCCTGGGCCTGGTGATCGCGGCCGAGAGCGCGCTCCGCGCTCAGGCAGGGCGGGCTGCGTGAGCGCCGAGCATGTGGAGGCCCGGCCCGGCGCTTATGCCGACTCTGTCACGCTGATGCGGGTCAGCGCGGACGTGCGGCAGGCCGACGGCGTGCAGGCGGCGCTGATCGCCATGGCCACCGAGCTGAACCTTGACCTGCTGCCGGGCATGGGTTTCGGGCCGCCGCCGGACATCGGGCCTAACGACTTGCTGATCGCCGTCCGGGCCAGCGACGGCGCCGCGCTGACGACCGCACTTGCGGCCGTCGACACGGCCCTGTCCAACCGCCGGGTCGCCGGGCCCGGTGCCGCCGGGGCCCAGCCGCCGCGCACGACCGCCGCCGCGGTGCGGGCGAGCGGGCCCGGCCTCGCGCTGATCTCCGTGCCCGGCCGGTACGCGTTCGCCGAGGCGATGGATGCGCTCGAGGCCGGTTGCGACGTCATGATCTTCTCCGACAACGTGCCGGTCGAGCAGGAGATCACGCTCAAGGACATCGCGGCGCAGCGCGACCTGATCGTGATGGGCCCGGATTGCGGCACGGCGATCGTCGGCGGCGTCGGGCTTGGCTTCGCGCACACGCTCGCCGCCGGGCCGGTCGGGCTCGTCGCCGCGTCGGGGACCGGCGCGCAGCAGGTGCTGTGCCTGCTGGACTACGCCGGGGCCGGGGTCAGCGCGGCGCTCGGCGTCGGCGGCCGCGATCTATCCGCCGCGGTTGGCGGCCGGTCGGCCCGCGCTGCCCTGGCCGCACTGGACGCCGATCCAGGCACCGAGCTGATCGTCGTGGTGTCCAAGCCGCCGGCCGCGGATGTGGCGGCCGGGTTGCGCGACTTGGCGACCGGCCTGGCCACGCCGGTTCAGTTTGCGTTGATCGCGCCCGGTGAGCCAGACCTCACCGCGGCCACCGAAACCGCGATCCGCGCGCTGGGCCTGCCAGTCCCGGCCTGGCCCCACTGGCCCGGCCCGCCGGGCGAGGCCAGGCCGGGAGTCCTGCGAGGCCTGTTCGCCGGCGGCACTCTCTGCGACGAGGCCATGGTCATCGCGACCGATCGGCTGGGCCCGATCCGGTCGAACATTCCGCTGCGGCCGGAGCTGCGGCTGGCCCCTCGGTCCGCTGCGACCGGGCACGCCATGATCGACTTCGGCGACGATGAGCTGACTGCGGGCCGGGCGCACCCCATGATCGACCAGTCGCTGCGGCTGGGCCGGCTGGCGGCCGAAGCCGCTGATCCGGCCGTTACCGTCGTTCTCCTCGACGTTGTCCTGGGGCATGGCGCGCATCCGGATCCGGCCGCCGAGCTTGGACCGGCGATAGCGGCGGCCCGGGCGAGCGGGCGAGTAGCTGTCGTGGTGTCGCTGATCGGCGCGGCGTCCGACCCGCAGGGCCCCGGCCGGCAGGCAGCGGTACTCCAGGCGGCCGGGGCCCACGTTTTCGCCTCCAATGCGGCGGCGGCGCGGTTCGCCTGCGACCTGATCGAGGGCCCCTGATGACTGGCACCGCATGACCGAGCTGCTTCGGCGCGAGCCGCACATCATCAGCTCGGGGCTCGGGCTACTGGCCGAGGCGGCGCAGCGGCAGGCGGCCCGGGTAACCCAGGTCGACTGGGCACCGCCGATGGCGGGGACTGAAGATGACCTCGTTCCCGTCCTGAGCGACCCGCGACGGACGGCAGCCAATGCGGTCGCCGTGGAGCGGATGCTCGCCGTCCGCGCGCATCTGGTCGACGTCGTGCCCGCGCGCGCGGCGCTGGACTTGCAACCCGGTGAGTTCCTGCACGCCGGTCCGCCGGTCCGCTGGGACCGGGCGGCGGGTCCGCTGCGCGGGGCGCTCATGGGCGCGGCCGTGTTCGAGGGGCTCGCCGACTCACCCGAGGCGGCAGCGGAGCTTGCCGGGCGCGGTGCGTTCGCGCTCGCGCCGTGCCATTCGCGGCGCGCGGTCGGGCCGATGGCTGGCGTGATCTCGCCGTCGATGTGGCTGTTCGTCCTGGAGGACCCGGCGACGGGGCAGCGATCGTACTGCTCGCTCAACGAAGGGCTCGGCAAGGTGCTGCGCTACGGCGCTTACTCTCCCGCCGTGCTGGAGCGGCTGGCCTGGATGTCGAGAGTGCTCGGCCCGCTGCTCGCGGCCGCGGTGCGGCAGCACGGCCCGGTGGACGTGACGGCGATCCTCGCCCAGATGGTGCAGATGGGCGACGAGGCGCACAACCGGAACCGAACTGGCACCCTCATGCTGCTGCGTGACCTGCTGCCATCGATGGTTGAGTCCGGCCTCGCGTCGGGAGATGTCGCCAGGGCGGCGGCGTTCATCGGCGGCAACGACCACTTCTTCCTGAACCTGGCGATGCCCGCCTGCAAGCTCGCGCTCGACGCCGCCCGTGACATCCCCGGCGCCACGATGGTCGTGGCGATGGCGCGCAACGGCACCGATTTCGGCATCCAGGTGTCCGGGACCGGGGAGGAGTGGTTCACCGCGCCGGCGCTCACGCCGCAGGGTCTCTTCCTCGGCGGCTATGGCCCCGATGACGCCAGCCCGGACATCGGGGATTCGGCGATCACCGAGACGGCCGGGCTCGGCGGCTTCGCGATGGCGGCGGCGCCCGCCATCGCGGCGCTCGTCGGCGGGACTGCGGCCGATGCGCTCGCCACGACCAGGCGCATGTACGAGATCACGCTGGCCGAGCATCCGCTGTACCAGGTGCCGGCCCTGGAGTTCCGCGGCACGCCGGCCGGGATTGACGTCACGCTGGTGGCGCGCACCGGCATCCTGCCGCAGATCAACACCGGCATGGCCGGCAAGGCAGCCGGAACCGGCCAGGTCGGCGCGGGGCTGGTGACGCCGCCGGCCGAGGTGTTCCCCGCGGCGCTGCGGTCGCTCGCGGGGGCGGCGCCACTCCGGCCGTCCTGACGAAGGACACGTCGGCCCGCGGGGGAGATCTGGGAGGACCGGCCGCATTTAGTGCCAATGACGAATCCCGGCTCCTGAACCAGGCTAAGTTCACTGTCGAGACTGACGAGTGCGGAACTAATCGCCAGGGCGGAATTTGTGATGACGCGATCCGCGCAATGCGCGCGCACTCGGCGAGTTACAAAGGTGGTCGCCGGCTGGACCTGCGCCGGACTCGTCTGCTGCACAGCATGGAGCACCCTCGCGGTTTCCGCCGTTTCTGCAGTTTCGGTGAGTTCCCGGCGGGCGTCCGGCCCGACGGACTGGCCGGCCTACCTCAACGGACCATTGCACACCTCCTACAGTCCTGCTCAGACTGCGATCACGCCAGCCACCGCATCCGGCCTCGTGCAGATGTGGCACTACGCACCGAAACAAGCGTTCCTTGCCAGCCCCACGATCGCCGGGGGCGCCGTTTTCATCGGCTCTGGACAGGGTTGGTTCTATAAGCTCAGTGAGACTACCGGCGCGGTGCTGGACAAGCGGTTTACGGGCCACGAGCCTGCCAAGACGTGCGCCGCCAAGGGAACCGTGTCGACTGCCACCGTTGCCACTGACCCGGCCGATGGCCGGGCCACCGTGTACGTAGCCGGCGCGGACGGCTACCTCTACGCGCTGAACGCGTCGAATCTGGCACTCAGGTGGAAGTCCCTGATCGGGCGGCCGTCAGCCAGCGTCAGCGACTACTTCGACTGGTCCTCGCCCACGGTGGCGAACAGAAAGATCTACATCGGCGTGTCATCGAATTGCGATAATCCGCTGATCCGCGGCGAGGTGATCGCCTTTGACCAGGCCTCCGGCAAGAGGCGCGCCGAGTTGTACATCGTGCCCAGCCGAGACGTCGGCGGATCGGTCTGGTCGAGCGCGGCGGTGGCCCCGGACGGCGACGTCTTTGTCAGCACGGGCAACGGGCCGGTTACCAACCAGCTTCTGGGCTACTCCGAATCGATCATCAAGCTCAACCCGGACACGCTCAAGGTGCTCGGCCGCTTTCAGGTGCCCGCAGCTCAGGTCGGGGAGGACAGCGATTTCGGGGCATCCCCGATTGTGTTCGGCAAGTACGTCGGCGCCTGCAACAAGAACGGCATCTTCTACCTGCTGAATCAGTCGACCATGACAGTGCGCTGGGAGCGGCGTATCGGCGTCCCTGCCTATAAGGGGACCACTGGTCAATGCATCGCGACGCCCGCGTATAACGGCAAGTTCCTGTACTTCGGCGGGAACCAGGTCACCATCGGCGGAGTGACGTACGGCGGCTCAGTCCAGGAGCGCCAGCCTGGCAGCGGCAAGCTGGAATGGGAGACCGGGCTACCCGGCGGAGTCGATGGCAGCCCGACCATGGACGGTGGCGGCCTCTTCACCGTCCCCACCACCGGGTCAAAGACGACGCCCACCGGTTTGTACCTAGTGAATGCATCCTCGGGTCGGATAGTGCGCATCCTCGTCCGGGGGAGCGAGTTTGCGCAGTGCGTGTTCGCCGACAACCGGCTGTTCGCGGCCAACAATAACGGCGTGTTCGCCTGGCGCCTCAAGTAGCCAAGCTGACAAGTGCCGCGGCCGCCGTCGGCCGTCGTAGCGCCGGAACGGATGCCGCGTGCTGGCAGGAGTTAGGCAGTCAACGTAACGCTGCGCGAATAGCCGTACTCGTAGTAGCCGGGCTTGTAAGCGACCACGACCCGATAGGTCTGGGTCACGCCTGGCACTGTGAAAGCGAACTTGCCGGCTGACGACTCATGGGTCGTCTTGACCGTATACCAGCGCTTGTGGGTCAGCTTCTGCAGCGTTACCAGCTGATGGTTGAGATGCGGGAACGCCGTCCCGGTCAGCTTGGTGCTATGCCCGGGCGGCACGTGGGAGTGCTGCAGCGTGATCCGGACGCTCTGCGCGTTCAAGATGGGCTGGGCGAGCAGCTTGGGGGAGGAAGCCTCGAAGACCACGCCCGAGCCGCTGCTGCTGAGCACGGGCACGAGCTGGGTCGAGGTGATTGCCGAGCCGAAGCGACGCAACGCCGACCAGGTCGTGCCGTTGCGCGTGCTCTCCTCGTAGACGTCGTAGCTGGCCCGCCGGTTCAGGAAGAACACGTAGACGGTCCCGCGGACCTCCTGCATCCCCCAGTAGCCGTCGTCGCTCGCCTTGGGGATCGGCACCTTGTGTCCCTTGCCGAGCGACTTTCCGTTGAAGAACCGGAGCTCGTCTGCGCCCGACAGCGTGCCGCCCGGGCTGGTGAGCAGCGCACTCCCGGACACCGTGACGGTGTCCTCGTTGCGGATCGCCGCGATGTGCCGGTACGACCTTGATTTATTGAAGTTACTGCCGGACGGCGCGTACTCCACGTAGGTGTTTGTCGTGTCGTCGTTCGCGACGAGCACGCCGCCGTTATAGCTGGTGAGCGAGGACGTGCCAACTATGAAGGAGTTGGGCGTGGCAAAGCTAGTCACTGGGCTTGCCGGGTTCGGCGGGAAGGCCTGGACATTGAAGCTGGGCGCCGAGTAACTGGCGACGACGAGCTTGCCATCGGCAACTGTTCCGGCGTCGACACCATTTATGCTGCCGATGCTGCCGACCAAGGCCTCAGCGGAGAAGGTCCGGCCGCCGTCGGTGCTGTTGAAGGTCACGACATTACTTATATTGCAGCAGTCCTCCGAGACTACGGACAGTTTCGTGCCGCCAGTGGACAGGACTTCCGGCGTGACGTAAAACTCGTCGCCAGCATGCGCCCGGAGCAAGACGGTGGAAGCGCACTTACGGTTCCCCGGATGCAGCAGGCAGACGTTCATCGTCGCGCCGCTCTTCGAGATCGACGCCAGCACAAGGTCCCCGTTGGGGAGCACGACTCCGGACCCGTTCTGGCCGGCGCCGCCGACGCTGAATTGCGCCAGTTCCGGCTGCGGGTCGCCGACGGTGCCGCCAGCGGGCGCCGCCTCGGCCGTGCCCGGCGCCAGCGTCGTGGTCGCCGCGGCCAGCAGAGCCGATGCCGCAAGCCACGCGCCAACCCGCGCCGTCCGGACCCGGCTGAGGCGGGTACCGGGAGCGGCGTTGTGCCGGCGAGTGCGAATTATCACGGGCATTATGACCTCAACTCGGGCGCAACTATGTCTGCCGTAGTGATGTGAAAACGTACAGTGCAAAGACCTGGCTGCGGAGGACTTTCGTCAGCCCGACCTGTAGTCCGGATCCGCAGGTCGAGGAAGTTTCCGGGGCGCTGCGAGGGCGGCCGTCGGTGCCTGATGCCTGGGCGTGAGGCCAAGCTGCGTCTCATGCCCGGCGTCAGGCTAGCCGGGTCGTCCGGGTGGCCGTTGTGACTGGGGGCGGGCGCGAAGGTGCGCGCGTTCGCCCTGCCTGCCGAACAGGCTGAGGAACTCGACTGGTTCGGGTCCGGTCGCGCCGAACCAGTGCGGTACGCGGGTGTCGAACTCGGCTGCTTCGCCGGGTGAAAGCACCAGATCGTGTTCACCGAGGACGAGCCGTAGCCGTCCGTTGAGTACGTAGAGCCATTCGTAACCCTCGTGGCTTTTCGGTTCGGGTTCGGTTCGGCGGCTGTCGGCCGGGATCACGAGCTTGTAGGCCTGAATGCCGCCAGCTCGGCGCGTCAGGGGCAGCATGGTCATGCCGTGGCGCGTGAGCGGGCGCAGGTGGATGCGCGGGTCTCCGGTGGGTGGGGCGCCCACGAGTTCGTCAAGCGTGACGCCGTGCGCTCTGGCCAGGGGGAGCAGTAGTTCGAGGGTCGGCCGGCGGGCACCGGACTCAAGCCGGGACAGTGTGCTGACCGAGATGCCAGTGGCCGCCGACAGGTCGGCCAGCGTGGTTTGACCGTGCCGGCGCAGCGCGCGAAGCCGGGCTCCAACGCCGCCGAGCGCTTCGCCGAGATCGTTGTCCATGCTCCAATTTTGCCATAACAGCAACAGAGCTTGCCATTGTGGCTTCAGCGTTCGCATGGTTGTCGTGGAGGTGGTCATGATGACCGATCAGCTGAGCGACGGCTATGACGTGGCAGTGATCGGCGGTGGCGCTGCGGGGCTGAGCGGGGCGCTCATGCTGGCTCGGGCCCTGCGGCCGGTAGTGGTGATCGACTCGGGTGTCCCGCGCAACGCCCCGGCTGCGGGCGTGCACGGGCTGCTGGCCAGGGACGGGATCCCGCCTGGCGAGTTGCTGGAACGCGGCCGGGCCGAAGTCCGCGGTTACGGCGGTCAGGTGGTGACCGCCGAGGTGGCAGCCGTTGCTCGCCAGCACACCGGGTTTGGGGTAACGGTGGCCGACGGCCGGACGGTTCAGGCGCGCCGGCTGCTGGTCGCAAGCGGGCTGGTCGACGAGCTGCCGGAGATAACGGGACTGCGCGCTCGCTGGGGCAGGGATGTGGTGCATTGTCCGTACTGCCATGGCTGGGAGGTCCGCGACCAGGCGATCGGAGTGCTCGCCAGCGGCCCAATGGCGGTACACCAGGCGTTGCTCTTTCGGCAGTGGAGCGCTGACGTGAGGCTCTTCTCTCACACGATGCCGCCGCCGAAGGCCGAGGAGGCGGAGCAGCTAGCTGCTCGTGGCATCAGCGTCGTGCTCGGCGAGGTGGCGTCCCTGGAAATAGCGGGTAACCGCCTCGCCGGAGTGCGGCTAAAGGACGGCACGGTGGTCCGCCGCGAGGTACTGGCGGTCTCGCCGCGGATGGCGGCGCGGACCAGCTTCCTGGCCGACCTGGGACTGCGGCCGGCGCAACATCCGGCGGGGGTCGGTGAGTACATTCCCGCCGACGCGACCGGTCGCACCGATGTCCCCGGAGTGTGGGTCGCGGGCAACGTCACCGACCTGCTCGCCCAGGTTGGTGCCGCCGCTGCCGAGGGCGCTGCCGCGGCGGCCCAGATCAACGCCGATCTGGTCGCCGAGGACACCAGCCAGGCCGTAGCCGCCTATCGGGATCGGTTCTCGGCCGAGTCGGACGCCCATGTGCGGGATTGGTGACGCGCATCACAGTCGTATGCCCGTCACATCCGGCCGGGCCGGCGGGTCAATGCGGTATAGCCCGTGCGACTCGGCAAAGGAGAATCACTATGGACGCCCGTCTCAGCTACCACGGCAATGCCGTTGCGGCGCAGTTCGCGAAATACATCAACTCAGCAGGCTCGGTCGTGACTCAATCGGCCCTGCCGACCGCAACGCAGGAGCTGGTGAAGATCCGGGCCAGCCAGATCAACGGCTGCGCCGCCTGCACCGACATGCACACCAAGGACGCCGAACACGCCGGGGAAAGCTCGGTGCGGCTCAACCTGGTCGCGGTATGGCGGGAGGCCACGGTCTTCACCGAGGCCGAGCGGGCCGCTCTGGAACTAACCGAGCAGGGCACCCGCATCGCCGATCCTGCCGGCGGTGTAACCGACGAGGCGTGGGCGAATGCGGCCAAGCACTACGACAATGAGCAACTCGCCGCGCTGGTATCGCTCATCGCGCTCATCAACGCTTACAACCGCCTGAACGTCATCACCCGGCAGCCTGCCGGGGACTACCAGCCCGGCCAGTGGGGATAGCCAGCCAAAATTCACCGCCGGATGGCAGGCGCCGAGCCACCTGGGCGTGCTGCCCCGGCCGGCCGCAGACCTTGGTCAGGGCGCTGGCGGACAGCCGGGTCCACTGGGCTCCCGGCCCTTGCCTCTGCCAGCGACGGAGCTGCAGCGTTCTGCCTGCACGACCGCAAGCGACGTGGGACGGTTGTCGCGTGTCCCGGTGGCAGGAGGGACATGGCGGGCCCGGGCGCTCCCGATGCGGGCGGCTGGCAAGGGGGATGGATGAGGCAACGCCGGGTCACGATGCCCGTGGCGGCTGGAGCTTTGGTTGGCCACTTTGGCCGGCCTGCGGTGAAGGAGTTGCAGCCGGCGGGGGTGGGGTCGCCGCCGGGGGTGGTGGGGTCGCCGGGGGTGGTGGGGTCGCCGCCGGGTGTGGGGTTGCCGGGGGCGGTGCCGGCGGGGGGCGGGGTGGCGGCGGCCGGGGGGCGGCTGGTGTGGGTGGTGCCGCCGGTGGTGACGTTGGCGGTGATGGTGTGGGGGATCGGGGGGGCGTCGTATTCGCGGGATGAGTCGGCGACGTTGTCGGCGGTGCAGCGGCCGTTTCACGGGTTGTTGCGGATGCTGGGCAATATCGATGCGGTGCATGGCGCGTATTACGTGATGGTGTGGCCGGTGGTGCGGGTGTTCGGGCCGGGGGAGGTGGCGACGCGGTTGCCGTCGGCGGTGGCGATGGCGGTGGCGGCGGCGGCGGTGTTCGGGCTGGGCCAGCGGCTGGTGTCGACACGTGTTGGTCTGGCGGGCGGGCTGGTGTTCGCGGTCCTGCCGGAGGTCAGCTTGTACGGGCAGACGGCGCGGCCGTATGCGCTGGCGACGGCGCTGGCGGCGGTGGCCAGTTACCTGCTGGTGCGGGCGCTGGCGGCGGCGGGGGGCGGTGACGGGGCGGGGGTGCGGGGCTGGCTGGTGGGGTACGGGGCGTGCCTGGCGGCGCTGGGTTATGTGCACATGTTCGGGTTGCTGCTGGCGGCGGCGCATGTGGTGGTGGTGGCGCGGTTCTGGGCGCGGCACCGGGGCCGGGCGGGGTGGTCGCTGGCGGCGGGCTGGGCGGGGGTGGTGGCGGGCGCGTTCGCGGTGGCCGGCGCGGTGCTGGCGGAGGGGCTGCGGCAGGCCAGCACGCTGACGTGGGTGAAGCCGCGGCCGGCGGCGGCGCTGATGGGCCTGGCGAGCCTGGTCGGGCCGCGGCCGATGGCGGAGGCGGCGGGCCTGGTGGTGGTGGCCGGGGTGACGGTGGGCGCGGTCGGCGGCCGGGCGCGGCTGGCCGGGGACTGGCCCGGTGACTTGCTGGCGTTGTGCGTGCCGTGGCTGGCCGGGCCGGCGGTGCTGCTGATCGCCGTGTCGTCGCTGGTGACGCCGGTGTATGTGTTCCGGTACGTGCTGTTCTGCGCGCCGGCGGGGGCGCTGCTGGCCGGCGCGGGGCTGGCGGCGCTGGGGTGGCGGGCCGGGACGGCGGCGCTGGCGGTCCTCGCGGCGCTGGCCCTGCCGATGCTGCTGCACGTCCGCGCCGCCGGGGGGCACGGCGACAACATCCGCGGCGCCGACCAGATTGTCGCCGCGAACGCGCGGCCGGGTGACGCGCTGCTCTACCTGTCGTTCGGCGAGCCCATCCAGCTGGCCTACCGGTACGGCCTGCGGCAGCTGCCCAACGTCGCGCTGGGCGGCACGCCGAACTACTCCGCCAACCTCGGCGGCACCTGGGCGCCGCTGCCGGTGGTGACCGCCCGGATCCAGGCCGCCCGCCGGATCTGGCTGGTCCAGCTCGCCGGCGGCCTCTACCAGACCCACGCCCGCCAGCCGCCCGCCATCTTGCAGCACCTCGGCTTCAGCAAAACCCGCACCTGGCGCGAAACCGGCGTCTGGCTCACCCTCTACGAACGACACCCCAGCAACTGACCTGCATGCCGACGGCCGCCATGAGCTCGCTGACGTGACAGTGCCGGCTGCCACCGGATGGCGGGTGCACGCTGCCGAAGCGCGCACGTTATCCTCCGTCGAATGAGCACTGCGATACAGCCCAGCACGGATATCCGCCTCGTCGTCGGCTATGACGGATCTCCGCCGGCCACCAGGGCGCTTGACGCTGCTATCAACCTGCTGCAGGGTCGGACCGGCCGCATCGAGGTGGTGTATGTCGCTCATCTGCCCAGCACGGCCGCGCTTTCGCCCGGTGCCGTGGCGGAACTGGAGATAGGCTTCGACGACGTCGAGCGGGAGCTTCGCGCCATGGCCGGCGAGCAGCTGGCCGGCCGCCAGGAGAACTGGGGCTTCGAGCGGCGCCAAGGCTTGATCGGCGAAGAACTGCTGGCGGCCGCCAGGGAAATCGGCGCTGCTGAGCCCCGCGCCACGGTAGTGCTCGTCGTCGGGAGTTCGTCGGCCGCGGCGCACCGCCTGGTCGGTTCGGTCGCCGTTGGCCTGGCCCGCCACTCACCAGTTCCGCTGATAGTCGTGCCCTAGCGCCCAGCCGTCAACAAGAAACCGCAGCGGCAGTTGCCGCTGCGCACAGCCACGGCCTCGCGCCAGGCGGCGGTCGTGCGCAGCGGCCAGTGAAATCGCTACGGGACCGGCGGTCGGCTGCCCGGCTCCTGCGTCGGCAGCGTCTGGTTGGTCGGCACGACGGGATTGTTCTGGTCCTGGCTGTTGACGTACTGGTTCAGCAGGTAGTTGTACGGCAAGCCCGGCAGCGACACGTGCCGCTTCTGGCTCGGGTGCAGGTTCAGCGATCCGGTCAGGTCGCCGCACGTCTGCCGGCGCCAGGCGCTGATATTGGGTTCCTCGACGCCGAAGATCCGCTCCATGAACCGGATCGTCGAGGTGTGGTCGTACACCTCGCTGGAGACGTACCCGCCGGCGCTGAAAGGCGAGATGACAAGCATCGGTACCCGGAAGCCGAGCCCGATGGGGCCGTTGATCCCGCCTGCGGACGCGGGCAGCACGCTGATGTACTCGTCCGGGGTGCCGGGCGCCGCCGTCGGCGGCGGCACATGGTCGAAGTACCCGTCGTTCTCGTCGTAGGGAATGAAGAACACAGTCTTCTTGAACACCTTCGGGTTAGCAGCAAGCGCCTCAAGGAGCTCGTGGATGACCGTCGCGCCCGCTGCGGGCAGGTACGGCGGGTGCTCGGTCGAGGCGTTCGTGCCGATGATCCACGACACCTGCGGCAGGCTGTCTTTGCGCACGTCCTCGGCGAATGATTGGGCCAGGGTCCCCTGCGGGACGGGCAGGATGCCCCGCTGGTAAAGCGGCGAGGTCGTCGGCGCCGTCTGGAACTGCTTGAACCAGGCCAGCGGGTTGTCGTCGCCGGTGTCCGCCTCCTGATAATTGCGCCAGCTAACGCCCGCGGCCTGCAGCCGCTCGGCGTACGTGGTCCAGGTGTAGGGCACCGCCTCTGAGTTGTCGATCACCGGACCGCCGTTCGTGCCCTGGGGGTCGATCGTCCCGGTCCACGCATACAGCCGGTTCGGGTTGGTCGGCGCAAACACCGAGCAGTGGTAGTTGTCGCAGATGGTGAACGCGTCCGCGAGGGCGTAATGGAACGGCAGGTCTGCCCGCTCGTAGTAGCCCATAGTGAACGGCCCGTTGACGTCGCCGTCGGCGGCCCGGTGCGCGGGCAGCCAGTTGTCCATCTTGCCGCCGTTCCAGGACGCGTGCTGCGCGATCCAGGCGTGGGACAGGTCGGTGACCGCGGCCGCGCTGGTGCCGATGGTGTCCAGGTGGAACGGCAGTTCATAGCCGTCGGGGTTCTTCGCATCGGACTGGTACCAGACTGGCTTGCCCGTGGGCAGGGTAATCGCGGTCGGGTCGTTGAAGCCGCGGACGCCGCGCAGCGTGCCGAAGTAGGTGTCGAACGACCGGTTCTCCTGCATTAATACGACGACGTGCTCGATCTGGGACAGCGATCCCGGCTTGTCGCTAGTCTCCGCGACAGCCTTCTGCAGCGTTGTGGGGAGGGCGCTGATTACTCCCGCGGCGCCCAGCGCGCCTAAGCTGCCGCCGACGAACTTCCGGCGGGAAAGAGAAGCCACTGCCTGTCTCCGTTCTGTCAGGCCGTTCAATGACACGTGCTAGCGGAATGACCATTCGCACGATCGTCGGCAGCCTGAGCGAACGTGCAGGCGTAACCGCGGAAAGGGCCGGTGGCAGCGAGTTGAACACTGCAGACGCGGAACGATTCAGGGACCCCCGCACGGGAACTATCCAGAGCGCAGCCTCAACGGGCGGCGGACAATTGATCACGCGGCCGGTGTCCTGCCCGGGCGTTCCCGTTGGAGCTGCCGCGGCAGACGGGCCGCAAGAGTGCGGATCGGGGGACAGGCATGGCTACATACCGGATGGTTTACGGCGAGAACGAGCCGGTCGTGACGGAGACGTTCGACAATATCGATGAGGTGGAACGAGAGGACGGCTGGCTGACGCTGTTCCGCGGGAACGATGCGATCCTGCGGGTGCAGGAGAGCCACGTGCACTCGATCGAGCGGCTAGACGCCTCGTCGACCACTGGCTAGTCGTCGCGCAGTCGTGACCACGGCGAGCCGCGGCCGTCGGGCCTCTACGACCGTGCGCTGACCGTCGGGCGCAGGCGCCCCTACGGTGCCCGAGTTGCCAGCCTTCCTTCGGCGAGCGCTGCGGTGTCAACATCGTCGAGTGAGGTAACGACGATATCGGCGTCGGCAGCGGCCAGCAGGTCGGCGTCGTGAGCGCGCGCGATCCCGATCGCGGCCATGCCGCCGGCCTTGGCCGCTTCGACGCCGGCGGACGCGTCCTCGAGCACCATCGCGTAGCGCGGCTCGACGCCGAGCTCGTGCGCAGCAGTGAGGAAGATCTCGGGGTCGGGCTTGCCATGCGCGAAATCGCGTCCGGACACATCGGCATCGAAGTACTCCAGCAGCGTGAGGCCGGGCCGCAGCGAGGGCGAGGAGATGTCATGCTGCTGCGCGAATGTGTCGAGGCGGATCTTCCCCAGGAACAGCGCCGCGTTCTTTGATGACGATGCATCGGCGATCAGCAGGCCCGCGTCTTTGGTCGCGATGACGAACCGAAGTGCGTCGGGATAAGCATGGAAGTCGCCGGCCCCGATGAGGCGCACAAGAATGTCCTGCTTGCGCTGGCCGTAGGCAGCGACGCGGTCCGCGGCGTCGGGCACCTTGAAGTAGTCAAGCGCGGCGCGAGCGCCGCTCGCGCGGGGCTTTCCTGACATGTACTCCTGGTACACGTGCGGCGTGAACGCTTCCGGCGTCCACGTCGTACGATCGCGGATGTCGCGCCAGTCCGATTCCATCAGCTCGCGCAGCGCCTCACGCCAGGCCTTCTCGTGCGGCGAATCGACCAGCACGCCGTCGACGTCGAAGATTGCGCCCTGGAACGTTGACATGAGGTCCCTCTCAGTTGCGGGCCGGACCGGTGGTCGCCGGGGCTGGGCTGAGTTCAAACATCGTCTGCTCGCCTGGGCACAGCTCACGGATGTCGTCGCGGACTGCGACCCTGACCGGGCGGCTTGCGCCCTCGGAGTCGATGGCCAGGGACAATTGATCGCGGTTTAGCGTGACCCGGATGGGGGTCTGCCGGAACTGCATGGACAACGACAAGCCGTCGAGTTCGCTCGGGAGCTGAGGATCGAAGCGCAGGACGCCGTCGCGGACGTGGGCGCCCGCGTACGAGCGCTGGATGAGGTTGAGCGTCCCGGACATGACCCCTACATGGATGCCTTCCTTCGTCGTGCCGCCCTGGATGTCGTCGACGTCGCTTCGCAGCGCGACAAGGAACCGTTCCCACGAGCTCTCCGGGTCGAAGGCTGCAAGTGCGCCGGCGTGGGTGACAAAGCTCAGCGTCGAGCCGTGCGAGGTCCGCCGGTCGTAGTAGGCGATATTCCGCTGCGCGGTGTCCGGACGGTAGCCGTACCCGAGCCGTTCGAAGATCCCGCGCAGCTCATCTGCCTGGAACAGGAAGAACAGCATCACCGTGTCGGCCTGCTTGGTGACTTTGTAGCGGTTGGGGTCGTCGCCCTCCGCACGCAGGATCCGGTCCAGCCGCTGGATGTTGCCGTACTTCGCGCGGTAGGCGTCCCAGTCGAGCTCCTCGAGGTGCTCGTAACCCTCGAACTGGCTGATAATTCCATCGTCGTGGAACGGCACAAACATCCGCTGGCTCATGTCCCGCCACGTCGCTAGCTCGGCGTCGTCGACGCCAAGGCCGCCGCGCAACGCCTCCGCGCGGCTGGCCGGCAGCAACGAGAGCAGTCGATGCGCGATGTCGCATAGCCAGGCCACCATGACGTTGGTGTAGGCGTTGTTGCGCAAACCGCCCTCGCGCGCGTCCGGGTACTTCTCGTGGAACTCGTCCGGGCCCATCACGCCGCTGATCTCGTACCGCTGGCGGTCGGGATTAAAAGTGGCGATGGACGCCCAGAAACGCGCGATCTCGATCATGATCTCCGCGCCGTAGTCGCCCAGGAAGGCCTGGTCGCCGGTGGTCTGGTAGTAGTGCCAGATGTTGTAGAAGATCGCGGCGTTGACGTGCCGCTGGTTCCGGCTCAGATCGGCCTCCCAGCGGCCCGAAATGGGGTTGAGGTGCAGCCGCTGGGCCTCCTCGCTGCCCTCGCTGCCGCTCTGCCACGGGAACATTGCGCCCCGGAACCCGGCCTCACGGGCGGCGGCTTGCGCCTCACCGAGTCGGCGGAAGCGGTACATCAGCAGTCCTCGGGCGACCTCGGGCAGCCGGGCGCTGAAGAAAGGCAGCCCGTAGATCTCGTCCCAGAACACGTGCCCGCGGTAGGCCTCGCCGTTGAGCCCGCGGGCGGGCAGCCCGGCGTCGAGGTCGGCGGTATGCAGCGAGCAGACCTGCAGGATGTGCGCGATGTGCAGCCGCAGCAGCTGCTGCACCCGCTGATTGGAGGGAACGCGGATGTCGCACACACGCCACAGTTCGTCCCACGCGGCCGCATGGCGCTCGGAAGACCCAGCGAAGTCGGAGTAGCGGGCTGCCGACTGAGCGGCCCTGGCCAGCGTGTCGCTGGTCGCCGGGTCGCGTGAGGTGTAGAAGGCCACCATTTTCTCGACCTGGGTCGGCGTGCCCTGTTTCACGTCGAAGGCCAGGACCTGCTGGATGTAGTCCTCCATCTGGTGGAGCGTGCGCTCGACCGGGAGCGTCTGGCCAGCCCGGAGCACGCGCGTGCGGCACGCTTCGCTGATATACAGATTCGACTGCCGGGTCTCCGCCTTCAGCGCGATGACCTCCGGCCCGTGGGTACGGGGCGACACCGGGCTCAGATGGCGACCTTCGAGCTGCTGGTAACGAGCCACGCCGGCATTGCGCACCCGGCCGTCGATCGCCGTCACCACCTCAACGCGTCCCGACCAGTCCTCCGGGACGAGGGTCCACTGGATCCCGGCGTGGTGCACGTCGGCCATGCTGACGAACCGCCGGCTCCGCAAGGTTGTCTGCCTGCCGCTGCGATCGCGGAAGCGAAGGCTACGGACGAGTGTCGCGTACCGGATGTCAAGCTCGTGACGGTAATCGAGCAGCTCTACGTCGGCGAGCCGGATGGCCTCCTCGCCCTCGATACGGAGCTCGAGGACGAGCCAGTTCGGCAGGTTGACCAGATCCTCGTTCAGCACCGGGAGGCCGCCGAGGATCGTCGTTTCGCGGTTGTAGCCTCCGTGTACATAGGTTCCGGGATAGTGCACGCCGTCGGCGGTTTCCCACTCCGCCGCGCCGCGCGTGCACAGGTACCCGTTACCGGTTGAGGTGAGCGCCTCGCGAAGGCCCTCAGCCGCGGGTTCGAAGCCGTCGTAGCTGAGCGAGAAACCGTCCACGGCACCTCCTCGCCGGTCCGTGGTATGCCGGCCGGTTCCACTGGGGACAACCTCGCAACGCGGCCGCCCGGATGTGGCACCGCTGACCAGGCTGCTGCCCCTAGCTGTCTCGGGGCAGCTTTCCCCACATCGCCGGGTTTAACCAGTCGCCCCGTTTATGTCATTTCGGCAGCTCCGGCCGGATGATCTAGCCGCTGGCCGGGTTGGCGACCCAGGCGAGCATCAGCGGCTCGCCTTCGTTGTCATGCCGGTTGGACGCCGTCGCAGGCAACCAGCTTCCAGTGACTCACCGCCCTTGGCGTGGCTGCGGCCGCAACCACAGCCACAGCCACGCCACGCGAGCTAGCCGCTGGTCGGCGTTCCCGACCCGATTGCCATCGCGAAGATGTGCAAGGCGGTCACGCCGTTCCCCACACCGCTGCTCACGACCGGAAGCGTCACCGACCCTACGGTCTTGCTTTGATCGAGCGGCACTGAGGCGAAGTAAATGCTCACCGGGTGCTGGACCTGTGAGCTGCCTGACGAGTTCCAGCTGGACGTAGTGGTGGCGATCTGGTCGCCAGCGACCGGTGCGTTGTTGTACCAGTCGGCCATGACGAGGCTGAACGACTGGGTGGTGCCATCGGTGTAGGTGATGGTGCCGGTCCCGCTCGCCGCGCCGAACGCGCCCGCCCCGAGGAAGCCCAGATCGGTCCCCGACCCGGACAAGTCGATGATCTGCCCGTCGGAGATTGCGTTGTCCGGGGCGCCCACCGGGCTGGGCCAGGTGAAAGTGGTACCGCCGAACGTGGCCTGGCCGCCCGGGGTTAGCGGGGTCGGCGTGCCTGCGGCCAGTGCCTGCGCGGAGAAGCTTTCCCCGGTGCCGTCGAAGTTAGCCGCGGCCGGGTTGGAGTTGTCGCTGATCCCGGCGTTGTCGTACGCGGCGGCGAGTGACGAGTAGGGTGCACCAGTCGTGGGCGTTCCCGAACCGATCGCCATCGCGAAGATGTGCATGGCGGTGGTGCCGCCGCCGCCAGCAAGGATGGGCAGCGTGACCGACGCTACTTGCTTGGCTTTGTCCAACGGCACCGAGGCGAAGTACACACTCACCGGGTGCGGCCCGATGGCATTGCTCTGGAAGTTCCAGCTTGAGGTGGTGGTCATGAGCTGATCGCCCACTGCCGGGCTGTTGGAGTACCAGTCAGCCACGTTGAGGTTGAACGACTGGCTGCTGCCGTCGGTGTAGTTGACGGTGACGGTCCCGCTCGCCGTCCCGTTCTGGCTCGCGCCGAGGAAGCCGAGGTCGGTCCCGTTGCCGGACAGCGCGACGGTCTGGCCCGCAGCGACCACGTTGTCCGGCGTTCCCGGCGCCGCGCTGGGCCAGGTGAAGGTCGTCCCGCCCGCGGTGACCTGCGCGCCGGGCGTGAGCGCGGTCGGCGTGGCGGCCGCTAGCGCCTGAGCGGAGAAGCTATCGCCGACGCCGTCGTAGTTGGCCGCCACCTCGTCGGAGTTGTCACTGATCCCGGTGTTGTTATAGGCGGCGGCGAGCGAGGTGAATGGAACTGCCACCGTGGCCGACGCTTCAACCAGGCCCGGGCTCGGGCCGCCTGGACCGATCTGCTGGTAAGTGATCCCGGCCCGGAGGGTGCTGGTGCCAGCTTGCGCGCCGGCCGGTACGGTCACGCTGAAGCGCGCGGTGACGGTCTGATGCGGGTCCACCGCGCCAGGGACAGAACCAACCGGGGTGACGGTCCAGCCACTGGGGGCGGTCAGGGTGAAGTCCGTCTGCGGCATGGCGAAGTCGCCATCGTTCACCACGGTCGCGGCGACTGTGGCGGTAGAACCCGGCGCGATTGTGGCGGGAGCCTGAATGGTGGCGTGGCGGGAGCCGAGGCTGCGGATTACGGTGAAGGCGCCCTGCAGCGGCAGGTCGGCCAGGCCTGAAGAGTCGCCGACGTAAACGCTGAACTGCCCGTCGGGGACGACCCAGCCGTTGGCCGTGTCGCTCCAGTACGACAGGTCGTGGCCGCTGAGGCTGAAATGGACGGTGGTGGATTGGCCAGGCTGCAGCGTGACCTTCTGGAACCCCTTGAGCTGGCGCGGCGGCTCGCCGGCCGCGGCCGGGTCGCCCAGGTATAGCTGTGCCACGTCCGACCCCGCAACGGCGCCGGTGTTGGTGACCATGGCGGAGACGGTGACCAGGTTGCCTGACTGCCCGTTGCACTGGCAAGCGGTCGAGCCGGGGTCCGAGGTGTCGTTCTGGACCTGCTGTGGGGAAACGCTCAGTCCGCTGAAGCGGAAGCTCGTGTAGGACAGCCCGTACCCGAACGGGAACAGCGGCGTCTCGTTGTTCGCGTCGTAATAGCGATAACCGACGTTGACGCCCTCGGAGTACTGCACCTGCCCGCCGGTGCCTGGGAACTGGGCCGGGGTGGAGGCTGGCACCTGGGAAAGGTCGGTGGGGAACGTGACTGGCAAGTGACCGGCCGGGTCGACCTGCCCGAACAGGACCGCCGCGAGCGCGGTGCCGTTGCTCTGTCCCGGGTACCAGGCATCGACGACCGAGGCCACCTGGCTCAGCCACGGCATGACCACCGGTGCGCCCGCGTCGATGACGACGACAGTGTGCCGGTTAGCTGCGGCCACCGCCGAGATCAGCTCGTTCTGTGCCGACGGCAGGTTGAGGCTGGCGCGGTCGGCGGCCTCAGATTCGGTGTTATCGGAAACCACGACCACGGCGGTGGCGGCCGACTTGGCTGCCGCGACGGCCTGGTCGATGCCCGGTCCCAGGTCCGACGGCATCGCCCAGCTCAGGTTGGCTGACGGGCCTCCGCCGCTCAGTGTCAGCGTGTAGTTCTTGCCAGCCTGCAGGTTCACGCCCACCGAGTACGTGGACACCGGCGGGGTGCCCGGGTTGGCCAGGATCTCCTTCCCGTCCAGGTACAGGTTCGTGGCCGTATAGGAGCCGGGGTTCCTGAACGCGAGCACGTAGGTGCCGGTTTCCGGGGCTGTCAGGGTGCCGCTGTAGGTCTGGCCATAGTTGGTCCTGGAATAGGCCGGGGCCAGATCAGAGCTCGGGATCGGCGACAGCGACGTGTCGGTCGGCAGGCCCTGGACGTACTGCACGCTAGTCCCCGGCCCGGCCGCCGCCTGGATGCCCTGCAGCGGTGTCACGTTGAAAGGTGAGGTCACGTACGCGCTGCCGCCACCGGTGTTCGCCGGCGCAGGTGAGGCCGCCGGACCGATCACGGCGACTGTGCCGCCACCGTTCGCCGATAGCGGGAGCGTGCCGCCACTGTTCTTCAGCAGCACCGTGCCAGCCTCAGCCACGGCGGTGGAGACGGCCTGATGGGCCGGGGAGGTGACGGTAGCGCTCGTCGAACCGCCGGGTGGGTTGTTGAACTCGTTGAAGCGGAACATCTCGGTCAGGATCCGGGTCACCATCTCGTTGAGCGTGGCCATGCTGACCTGGCCTGACTGCACGGCGGCCTGCAGCGAGGCGCCGTAATACTGGGGAGCGGGCATCTCCTGGTCCATGCCCGCGTCTGCGGACTGCACCGTCGAGTGCGTGGCCTGATAGTCCGACGTCACGAAGCCGGGGAAGGCCCATCGCTGATCGAGGGTCGTCCTCTGCAGGTACTGGTTCTGGCAGGCGGCCTGACCGTTGATGGTGCTGTAAGCACACATCACCGAGGAGGCTTTGGCGACCTGAGTTGCCGCCCAGAAAGCCGGCAGGTAAATCTCGTGCAGCGCCCGGGTGCTGACGATCGCATTGTCGGCCGGGTTATTGCGATTGGTCTCCTGGTTGTACACGGCGAGGTGCTTGACCTGTGCCATCTCGCCCTGGCTCTGCACCCCGTCGATCTCCGGCACCGTTATTGCGGCGTTGAGGTACGGGTCCTCTGTGAACGCCTCGAACGACCGCCCCCAGCGCGGGTCGCGGTCGATGTTTACCGTCGGGCCGAGGTTGACCATGGCCCCCTTGCCGCGCTCCTCAGCCCCGACAACCTGGCCGTACTGCCGAGCCAGCGACCGGTCAAAGGTGGCCGCCAGGGACACGGCAGCGGGCATCTGGGTAACGCCGGTCAGGCCGTCGCCGACGCCCACCGGCCCGTCCTCCTCGCCGATGGCCGGGACACACAAGCTTGGAATCGCCGAGATATAGAAAACGTACGGCTCGCTGAAACCGGCTCCGGTCACCATGTTGACCTTGTCGGAAAGCGTCATCTGGGCCAGCAGTAGATCCACCCGCTGGTCCACCGACAGCGACTGGTTGAGCCACGGACAGGAGGGGCTGGCAGCCGCTGCAGACCCCGTCGTCGATGCTCTAGCCCCGGTCGCCGATAAGGCCAGCGGCACGGTGAGGGCTAGCGCTGCCCCCACCATGACTAGTCTGCGGAACCGCAGTGCGCGAGTGATCGAGATCAGCTGCATGAACGGCCTCCGATGCCTGCTCAGCCGGTTCGCGCGCTACCTCTCGAGATCGCGCGAATCGGTCGGTGACGTTCGCTCCGATCGGAGATGCTAAGGCCGATCCTGTTAACAAGGCGTTAATGATATGCGGTTGGCATAAATAATCCGTAAATGGCAGCAGTGCACGCGATCTGTCCGGCCATTCAGGACGCGAAGGATACTGCTGGCTGCGTCCGATCTGAGAAGCTGACGTCGTGCTGGACTGGATCGAAGTGGCACTTGCCCGGCGGCGGCTCACGCGACGCGGCAGATATCTAGGCGCACGCCCTGAGCCCGCGATGAGGATGGGTGCTGACTGCCTTCCCCAGATCGACCACATCGTCATCTTGATGATGGAGAACCACTCCTACGACAACTATCTCGGCATGATGGCGGGCCGGGGCGACGGCTTGCCCCTGGATGATCACGGGGTGCCGTTGCCGGGGAATATGTCGGGGAACGGGACCATGGTCCGGATGCGCCATTTCGACGGCACTCGGCAGAAGGCAGCAGTGCCGACCCAGACCTGGAGTGCGAGCCACATCCAGTGGGATGGCGGCAGCTGTACGGGATTCGTGCGGAGTATCGAGCAAACCCTGCCCGGCCGGAATGCTTCGGTGGCCATGACTTACTGGAACGAGAAAGACTTGCCGTTCTATCACGGCCTGGCCCAGACCTTTCCGTTGGCGACCCGGTGGTTCTCGTCCTGCCTAGGCCCGACCTTCCCCAACCGGCGGTTCCTCGTGGCCGGGACCGCGAACGGGCTCATCGATGACCTGCCATTCAGCATGATCGATTACCCAGCCGGGGGCACAATTTTCGACCGGCTGTCCGCTCATGGCATCAGCTGGGCGAACTACCACCACGTTTCTGCCGTCCGCGTGAACTGGCGACGGCTCTCTCACGCCCGTGGGCTCAATTTCCTCCGCCTCCTCGGCGCCCTGCTCGCGGCCCTTTTCCCGCAACTGATCCCCGCCGTGGAAAGCAATCTGCAGACCACAGCGGACTTGTTCCCGCTGGGGTTGTTGCGATCGGTCAATCACCTGCGGCCCATTAGCCAGTTCTGGCAGGCAGCGAGGGCCGGAAAGCTGCCGGCGGTGAGCATCGTCGATCCAGACTTCGGCGGCTGCTCGGAGGAGAACCCGCAAGATGTCCAGGTTGGCGAGGGCTTCGCAGCCAAAGTCATCAATGCGGTCATGACCGGGCGAGGTTGGCCCAAGACGCTGTTGATTTGGCTCTATGACGAGCACGGCGGATACTACGACCACGTCCGGCCGCCAACGGCGGTAGAGCCAGATGACGTGCCTGGTCAGAACCCGATGCAGCGCTTTTTCCCGCTACGGTTGCTTCGGTTTACCGGCTACGCCAGACAAATCGAGGAAGCCGATGCCGGCCCATCAACCTACGATCAGCTCGGGTTCCGGGTTCCAGCCGTAATCGTGTCCCCGTATGCCAAGCCTGGGTACGTGACCGACAAGGTGTATGACCACACGTCCATCCTCAAGCTCATCGAGCGAAAGTGGAACTTGCCGCCGCTCACCAAGCGCGACGCGGCGGCGATCGACCCACTGGACGCGCTGGACCTTCGAAACCCGCCGCATTTCCTGATACCGCCTTCCCTGCCCGGGCCGGCCCGGCAATGGCGCGGCTGACGGGCTAGCCCGAGCGGAGCGCTTGACGTGGTAAAACGCTGCGGCACAAGTACGCAGCCGGTTCACTCAGAAGGCTTCGATTCCGGCGCTTGCCGTGCTATACCGGCCTACGTATGCGTGTCTTACCAGGGATGCTTCGAAAGGAGGTCCCCCGATGGCCGACGTACCGGACTCTGTTACCGCCTTAGCGCCGACGATGATCGCACCGCCGTCGGCGCCGGCGGCCCCTCCGCCGCTCGGACCCGTGCAGGCGGCTCTGTATGCGGGTTGGACCATGGCGGTGCTCTACGGCACCCTGCAGCAACCCGTCGGCCGCCCTCAGGAACTGCCGACATCGCGCGAACTAGCGCCGAACGACCGCCGAGAACTAGAGCTAAGCCGCCTCCGCCATTTACTCCAGCAAGTGTCCTATCTGCCGGAACTCACGCAGGCGCCATTGCCGGCCGGGATTCCCGTCGATTTTGCGGACGAGAACGCGCTCAGGCAGAATCTCGCGACGCTCAATCTGTCGATCCTTACGGCCCTAACGGCGGCCCCGCCGGAGATCCAGCTGGCCTACGAGCTAGGCCGGTCGCTTCGCGACACGGTCAATCCGTCCCGGCCGAACGCGCCAGGGGAGCAGTCGCCTGCAGTCGCGCTGGCCACGCAGCTTGCCCGCGACCGGGTGGCCAAGCTGCAGGAGTGGCTGGCAACCTTGTCCTGCGAATTCCCCAACCATGCCGCCGCCGTTGTCGCGACGTCGCTCGGTCGCTGGAGCGAGTTCGCCGCGGTAACGATCGGCGCAACTAGTTCCCGGCTGAAGAAAGACGATGCCCGCGCGGTCGCCCCGACGCTGTGCGAGCACTTGCTCCCGCAAGGTGACGTCTGGCTCATGCTCTTGATCGGCGCGCGGCCAGCCGCCGGGCTGCTGAGCCCGGAGGCCTACGTGGCAGCGGGCGAGGTAGCGCTGCGCCGCTCAGGCGCGATCGCGCGGCAAGTCCTGCTGCGCTACTGGGCCGCCGCGCTGATCATTGCCGCTGTCCTGGGAGGCATCCTCTACCTCACCATCAGCACACTCAGCGGCGCCGCCGAGGTCTGGACGTCCATCGCGGCCATTGGCGGTTGCGCGGGCGTATCAGCAAGCACGATGGCGTCCACAATGGCTCGCCTCGCAGCCGAGGCTGAGCAGCCGGTGTTCGCGATGGCCGAGGAGGACGCTATGGCCTGGGCTATCACCACCATGCCCGCCGTCGATCTCACCTCCCGCGGGGTTCGGCGGCTCCGCAAGGCGGGAGTCGCGCCCTCCAGCAGCCTTGGCCGTGTCTGACGCATTCACCTGCGGCCTGCTCGCGCGGACCGGTCATCATCGCTCCATCAGCCTGTGTGTCGATATCGTTCGAATTACTGTTTGGTCGAAAGCGTGACCAGATTGAATGCCTCCTGTCAGTATTCGTCAGTCTGCTGCGGCGTTGCGGCGGATTACGAATGGAGGCGGCATGCGGCATCCGACGCGCTCGTGGCGAACGGCGCTCGTGGGATCGATTGCGGTAGGCACTGTATTTTCCCTGGCTGGCCTGGGGCTGGCTGGGACCCCCGGTGGACACCGCAGCGTTCTGCGTGGTGCCGCCAGCCGGGAACGGGCCCAGATCAACTACCTGCGCACGCACAGTATTAGTGCGCCGAAGGCCAGTCAGAGGCCCGAAGACGGCGACCTGGCGGATCAGTTCGCGCAATATGACGCCGAGCGGACTGCACCGGCAGTCGCTGTGTCGGGGCAGGCGCTGGTGAGCGCGCAACAGCAAGCCGCTGCGCTGCCGAGCCGCGGGGGGCGGTGGCACGAATTCACCAACCAGCCGTACAACGCTCAGCCGAGTAACTACACCGACCCGTTCTGGGGCAACCAGGGGGCTGGCTTCTCGCTGGTCGGCGGCCGGATCACGGCCCTGGCCACGACTCCGGACGGGACCTGGTTCGCGGGCGCGGCCGACGGCGGCGTGTGGCGGTCGACCGACCAAGGGCAGAACTGGACGCCGGTCTTCGACTCGATGCCGACACTGTCCATCGGTGCGCTGGCGGTCGATCCGAGGGACGGGTCGCTGTGGGTGGGTACCGGCGAGGCGAACGTGTCGCAGGATTCCTACGCGGGCACTGGGGTGTAC
The DNA here is from genome assembly GCA_963804435.1 of uncultured Actinomycetota bacterium. GTDB lineage: Bacteria > Actinomycetota > Actinomycetes > Streptosporangiales > Streptosporangiaceae > JAJYUU01. The sequence goes on from CAWDQI010000001.1 coordinate 1,095,236, forward strand.
CGGTCTACCGACGACGGCGCCACCTGGCAGCGGGTGGGCGACGACTCCGCAGGCAACAACCCGCTGGTATCGCATACCGTGTTCCGGATCGCCTTCGACTCCAAGGGCAACGCCTACGCCGCCACGGACAACGGGCTTTTCCGGTACTCGCACCGCACCAGGTCGTGGACCGCGGTGCTGGACCCGGCGGGCCTAAGCGATTTCCCGCCGTATGACCAGCAGGTGACTGACGTCGCCGTGCAGCCTGGTTCGGACGGGCAGGTCGTTATCGCGGCGATCGGCTGGCACGGACCGGGCAACACCGAGAACAACGGCTTCTACGAGTCGACCGACCACGGCCATACCTTCAGCCAGGTCACCCCGACCGGCGGCATCAACGCCAGTGACATCGGCCGGACCACGTTCGCTTACTCAGCGCATGGCAGCAAGCTCTACGCGATCGTGCAGTCGCCGACTGCCCAGGGGGCGGGCGCCGCGTCTGTCCTGCAAGGCATATTCGTGTCGGCTGGCAGTCCGGCCAGTCTGGCGGGCCCGTGGACGAAGATCGCTGACGCTGCCAAGCTGACCGCCTCCGGGTCGGCCGCACCGACCTTCGGCTCCCCGGGCGTGCAGGCCTGGTACAACCAGGACCTGGCAGTTGACCCGAACAACCCGAATCATGTCTACGCGGGGCTCGAGGAGGTCTACGAGTCCACCGACGGTGGCAACACCTGGGTGACGGCCAGCCCGTACTGGAACTATAACTTTGCCTGCGACAGCACTAACACCTGCCCGAACACCACGCACCCGGACCAGCACGCGATGATGATCACCGATGGCAAGATCGTTATCGGGAACGACGGCGGCGTCTACAGGCGGCCGCTGTCGGATACGCAGGCGTATGGCGACTGGACCGACCTGAACGCGACGCTGCGGAACCTGCAGTACTACGACGCCCGCGCCGGAGAGCTCCCCAAGGACGGCACGGCCGTAGTAGGCGGGTTGCAGGACAACGGCACATCGGTCGTAAGCACGAAGAGCAGCCAGATGGCTGAGCCAGCGGGCGGTGACGGCTTCGACGTGATTGTCGATCCGCGGAACGCCAACAGGATGGTCGGCGAGTACGTCGACGGCACCGCGTATTCCTCGACCGACGGCGGGCATTCATTCGCTGACTTCATCAGTCCCACGTGCGAGGCTCAGATCATCACGGGACTGGCAGGCGGGCCGCGGCCTGACTGCGATCCCGGCGCCCGTTTCGTAACGCCGCTCACCATGGACCAGCAGAACGCGAATGTATGGCTCATCGGCGGCCAGAAGGTCTGGGTCAGCACCTCCGGCTGGAACACGAGCTGCACCGGCACGGCGTGCTCCTGGCAGGCTGTTTACGACACCGGAGCCGGCCACGCCGTCACCGCTCTGTCGTCAGCCAACGGCGGCAATATCATCTACGCCGCTTGGGTGGCTGGTGGCGGTAACCCTGGTCCGGCGTTCGCCTCCGGCATCGCGACGAACTACGGCGGCACATGGCATCAGGTGAACATGGCCGGCCTGCCGAACCGGTACATCGCGGGCGTCACGGTCGACCCGAGCAACCCGGCACACGCGTATGCCATCTTCAATGGCTACTCCCGCCGGTTCGTGCCCGGCGGCGGTGTCGGCCACGTGTTCGAGACCACTGACGGCGGCCAGACGTGGACCGACATCTCCGGCAACCTGCCTGACGTGCCAGGTGACGCCTTGGTGCTGAGCCACGGGAGGCTCTCGCTCGGAACCGACCAGGGCGTGTTCACCGCGGAGGAGGGGCACGGCAGCTCAACTACCTGGTCCCGACTCGGAACCGGGCTGCCGAATGCCGCCGTTGATGACCTGACGGCTGGGCCGAACGGTTACATCTACGCCGCGACGCACGGTCGCGGAGTCTGGCGGATCAGCCTCGGACGTCGCTAACGAGACGAGTGCCCCGGCGAGGAGAACCTTTCGCCGGGGCACTTCGCCCGCCTTGTGACCTAAGCGGCTGCTCAGAGCAGGCCGTTCACCCGGTGTACGTCGCCGCACGGGACACTCAGCGCCTCGTGATGCTTGCGGATCGCGTCCTCGTCGGGCCCCTCGAGTAGGCAGTAGACCTTGCCGTCAGCGTTGTGATAAAGCTCGACTTGCCGCACGCCAAACTCGTCGGTGGCGCCTGCCCGCGTTCCCTCTGCGATCTGCGCCACGGCTTCGGACGGTAGCTTGAGGTCGTCGTGGAAATCCATGAACATCGGCATTTGCGTCCCCTCCCGGTCGGATGTCGTCCTGGGGTCCGACATTAGCGTCGTCGTCGGCTCCGCCACCACAGCCGCGGCTCGCGGTCTCCAGCCGGCTTCGGCTCGTCCGCTCCAGTCGGGGCCGGAGCGGACGTCGCTGTCGTTACCTCCTGCGCATCTCGCCAGGTACGAACCAGGGCCTCTTCGTCGACCAGCGGGACGAAGACGGGCGGGCCCATCGGGATCCGGCGCCACTCCTTGATCTGAAAGTTGAGTTCGGCGACCGCATCGCGTACGTCCTGCTCCGAGCGCAAGGTCGGTGCCGTCTCGGTGAGCCGGTGCGCCTGCTTGCGCAGCCTCAGCGGAGTAGGCAGTAGCTCCTCGGTCGAAACGCCCTCCCGGCGCACATAGTCCCGCAACCAAGCCAGGCCATCAGGATCTGGCTGGCTGGGCAGCGGCCTTCCCGCGCCTGGCAGGTTGTCGAAGGCACCGCGTTCCGCCGCCTCGCTGATCTGCTGATCGATCCACGAGCGGAAGGTCATGCCCTGCGGCTTACGCTCGGTCACTCGGCGCACCTTCCTGCTGCGTCAGGCACGCGACGACAGCTTCGTCGCTGGTCTGGGAAAAGTCATCGTAGAACTCGCCGATGGCGAAGAATGGCGTCGGCGTGGCCGCACTCACCAGCTCGTCGGCGTCATAGCCAATCCGGCGCTGCCAATCCGGCGGCGCGACCGGCGTAGCTAGCACGACTCGGGCTGCGCCGAGTGCTCGGGCAACCTGGCAGGCGGCCCTGGCGGTGGCGCCGGTGGCGATGCCGTCGTCGACGATTACCGCGATCCGGCCCGCAAGCGGCACGCGGTTGCGTCCGGCCCGGTAGCTGCGCGCGCGGCGATCGACCTCCGACCGCTCGCGTGCTTCTATCGCGTTCAGTTCCTCGGCCGAAACTCTAGCCAAGTGCACCACTTCGGCGTCGATGACCCGCGCACCCTCTTCACCCACGGCGCCCATGGCCAGTTCGGGCTGGAAGGGAACCCCGAGCTTGCGCACGACGATCACATCAAGAGGGGCTCCGATGGCACGGGCGACCTCGGCCGCGACCGGCACGCCGCCGCGCGGCAGGCCAAGCACGACAACCGGCTCCCCGCGCAGGTGAACCAGCCGCTTAGCTAGCTGCCGACCGGCCTCGGTGCGATCCGCGTATTGCATCTGCGTCCCGTTTCGGAGGACCTTCGGCCTTAATCATGCCCTCGATAGGAGCACGCTCACGAGGCTGAAGCAACTCAGCAGCGCCTGAAAGTTCCTACGTTTCAGACGACTAAAAGCATCTATACCGGTATCGAACGCCGCAGTCTCGACCAGGTCAAGTCACCGATGACAGTGTGTATGGCGCGCGAGTTGTTGCAAATGGCCGGGGAGACGGCCAATGCATCATAATGTGACCTCAAAGGTAAAGCAGCTTGCTAGCACGGCGGTGACCGCGCATCTATGGACAGTCAGGTCATCGGCTTCAGTGCGGATAGCCAGGCAGACCAGCAGGGGAGCTGGCCGCGATGGTCGGGGGCGATTCCCGCGCTCGCCGAGAACTATTGCCTCCGGCCGGAGACCGGGATCGGCTCGGCTGACAGCTTGCCCGCGGGCGAGGTCTTGATCCTTGCTGACGCCGGCGCCGCCGATCAGCCTGCCGCTGGACCGGGCGGGGGGACTGGCAAAACACAGCTCGCGGCGGCCGCGGCCAGGGAGCTGCTGCGCAGCCGCGCCATCGAAGCGCTGATCTGGGTGAATGCATCGAGCCGGGACGCGGTGCTGACCGGGTACGCGCAGGCGCTGGCCGACCTGAAGATCGCCGAAGTCAGCAACGGCGTCGAGCCCGCAGCGGCCGCGATGCTCGAGTGGCTGGCCGGCAGCACCAGGCCGTGGCTCGTGGTGCTCGACGGCCTCCTTGAGCCGCGCGACCTGGAGGGCTTGTGGCCCGAGGGGGCCAGCCGCCGGGTTCTGGTCACCATGGGCGGCACCGGCGCCGGGTTCGGCCGTCAGGCGGGCAGGCTGCGGCAGATCGGACCGCTGAGCCACCGGGAGGCGGTCAATTTCATGACGGCGGGCCTGAAGGACGATCCCGATCTCCGGCTGGGGGCCCCCGACCTTGCTGATGACCTCGGCGGTCTGCCGATCGGCCTTGACCTCGCCACCGCGCTGATGATCGGGCGCCGGCTCGATTGCCGTTCTTATCGGGCCGTCTTCGCAGAGCGCCGCCAGCGGTTCGCCGGTGCCTGGGGGAGTTCCAGCCCGACTCCGGTGCTGGTGGCCTGGTCGCTTGCTGTCGACCGAGCCGGCGAGGTCATTCCGGCCGGCCTTGCCTGGCCACTGCTGGCCCTCGTGGCGATGCTCGATCCCTACGGCGTCCCGGCGGCCGTCTTGATGAGCGACGCCGCATGCGCGTACGTCATCGGCCGGCCGGGAGTGGCTCGCGCTGAGGCGCAGATGGAGGTCAGGAACGCGCTCACCACGCTGGCAAGGCTCGGACTGGTCACGCTGGACGCGGCTAGCAGCACACGCACCGTACGGATGCCAGCTCAGCTCCAGCGTGCCGTCCGGAGCTTCGTCGCCGCCGAGCACCGCGACCAGGTGGGCCGGGTCGCCGCGGACGCGATCGTGCAGGCGTGGCCTGCCGCGCAGCCGCACCCAGCCTTCAACCAAGCCCTGCGGGACTGCGCGGCGATGCTGCGTGAGGTCACCGGCGGCCTGCTGTGGGACGGGGGTTGTCATCCCGTGCTGGCGATAGTCGGCGAGAGCCTAGATGAGGCCGGGCTCACCGAGTCGGCCGTGTCGTACTGGCAGGCACTGCTCGCCGCGAACAGCCAGCTGCTGGGTGGCCATCACCCCGACACCGCATTCGCCCGCGGGAAACTGGCCGACAGCTTCGAGCGCGCCGGGCAACCCGCCAGCTCCATAGGCCTGTACGAAACGGCGCTGGCCCAGGCAGAGGAAGCAGCCGGACCAGGCAATCCTGCCACCCTGGGCGCCCTGACCAAGCTCGCGCACGCCTACCTGGCGGCTGGCCGGACGGGCGATGCCATTGCGGTGCACAAGCGCAACGTCAACGCGCGTGAGCTGAGTCAAGGACCGCGCCATCCAGACACCATCACCGCGCGGGCGAGCCTGGCCGACTGCTATCGCGATGCCGGGCAGCTGAAGGACGCCGTCGACCTGTACGAGCGCGTACTGGCCGACCGTGAGCGAATCCAGGGCCCGCGCCACCTCGATACCGTCGCGGCCCGGGCCAGCTTGGCCTTCGCCTACCGGAAGGCGGGCAAGATGCGGGACGCGCTTCCTGTCTACGCGCGCACGCTGACCGACCGTGAGCAGGTCCAGGGGCCGCATCACCGGGACACGCTTACTGCCCGAAGCAACCTTGCCGCTGCCTTGCACGAGGCCCGGAAGGTGCGGGAAGCCATCGCCCAGTATGAACGCACGGTCGCGGATTGCGAGCGAGCGCTTGGGCCGCGCGATCCGCATACCATGACTGCCCGCGGGAACCTGGCTTCCGCGTATCACTCCGCGCGCAGGTTGGCAGATGCGATCCCGGTATATGAGCGCACCATCGCGGACTGCGAGGCCGTATTCGGCGCGGATCACCAGGATGTGCTCACGCTACGCAGCAATCTCGGGCACGCGTATCACACTGCGGGCAGGCTGACCGACGCGATCGCGATCTTCCAGCGAACGCTGGCCGACAGCGAGCGCGTGCTCGGCGCAGATCACCCGCTGACCCAGGCGGCGCGTGAGAACGTCGAGGCCGTTGCCGAGAGCTAGCCAGCACTGTGGTAGCCAGCACTGTGGTAACCAGCACTGTGGTAGCCAGCACGGAGCTAGCCGGGCACCCGGCCCCGCGGCTATTCCTCACAGCACGGTATGGGGCCGGCCTCGGTCATGGTGGCCGGGTGCGCGGTCGCATGCAGGCCGTGCCGGGGGACGGTCGCGCCGCCGGCCAGCACGGCGGCAGTGGCGAGGACGGCGGCGATGGCGATGCGGATAGCGGTCATCTGAGGTTCCACCAATCTGGTAGTCGGGGTGATGCACACTCAGCGCATCCTTGTCACTAAGAATGGTCAAACCGTAACTACATTGCACTACAAACGACAGTTGTGCATGAACAGATCAGTCAAGACCGACCTTGACTCATCGCTGACCAGGCAGATAACGTCCTAGGAACGGCATAAGAGTCGGCCACGGCCCGCGTACCGAGCCGAGGCCCAGAGATCAGGGTGTCGGTGTGCGCGCCTCTCAGGTCACGCTCCATGGCGCCGCGTCGGGATCAGTGATCGGACCGCCGCCGTGGCGAGTGCCGTAATGAGGCCACGTTGCGGTGGCCATCGATGACTTCCGGTCATGTTCACATTGGCGCCCCAGGGTGGACGAGGCCGAAGCTAGCACCGGCGGCGGACAGGATGGCGGCTGTGCGCTGGCATGACGGCGCCGCGAATGTGTGGATCGGTGCGGGCAAGGCGCCGCTGCGGCTTGCATCAGACCTGCGGCCGTGGCGCCTGCGCGACTTTCACTGGGGCCGTAGCGGCCGCGGGCTCGTGCTAGTGCTTGACCGCGCGGGCACCGACAGACGGTGGCTGGCGTGGCTGGATCTCCGGTCCGGAGCACTCACCCGGCTGACGCCCGATCACGCGGCTGACGCTCAGTACGTGGGACAGCTCGGCGCGGGCAAACCGACGGTTTTGACCGCCGTACGGCACGCGCCTTCGGCTGAGTTCGAACTGCAGGCGGTGACCCCGACCGGCGCCGTCATCGCGGAGTGGCAGGGTCCTGGCAAGCCCGTGCTCCAGTGGATCGCTACTGATACCCAGGCGCTAGCGGTGTGCGCGACCGGGAGCAGGGTCGAGTGGTGGCGCGGCGGCCTGGCGGATAACTCGTGGGCAGCGGTAGCGGAGATTCCGGCCGCCGATAGCAGCGCCTCGAGCCCGGTTGCCTTCAGCTCCGACGGGCGCGCACTGTTCGCCACGAGTTCAGTGGGCCGCGACACGGTCGCGCTGGTCCGGCTGTCCGCGCCGGCCTGGACTCCGGCCGTGCTGAGCGCGCAGGACGGCTTTGACATCACCTCCGTCCAGATGGCCCCGGATGGCAGCGGTCCGGACCTGGTCACCACGACCGATCCGGACAATCTTCAGTCGGCCCTCACGGTGGCGGCCGCCGCCGACCTGACCCGGCTGGCGCAACTGGCCGACGGCGCGGCCGCGTGGATCGTCGACCATAACGACACCCACTGCCTGGCGGAGGTTTGCTATCCCAACGGTGGCCCTGCTTACGTCACATTCGCCCGGACCACAAGAACCGTCAGCAGGCACCTCGGCCGGTACTCAGAGCTGGAGACAGTACGCATCCAGCGGCGCGACCCGATCAGTTTCGCGGCAAGGGACGGCCGGCGGGTCACCGGATTCCTGACCCGGCCGCCGGGTCGGCCGCCCTGGCCTGCCGTCCTGGTCATTCATGGTGGCCCGTGGTCGCGCGACGATGCGGGTATGGACCCGTGGGCACAGGTACTAGCCGCGGCCGGGTTGTGCTGCGTCCAGGTGAACTTCCGCGGCTCATGCGGCTTCGGCAAGGTTTTCCGTAACGCCGGCGACGGACAGTGGTCGCTCGCGATGCAGGACGACCTGGTCGATGCCCTTCAATCGCCCGCGGTAGCCGATCTTGTCGATCCGCACCGGATCGGCGCGATGGGCCGTGGTTACGGCGGCTATGCGGCGCTGATGATGGCGACGCAAGACGCCGTCGGAGTTCGCTGCGTTGTCTCGGCCTCGGCTCCCACGGACCTGCCGCGCTACGTCGCTAGCCTCATGTCGTCCGGCGGAGCCGCCGGACTGGCATATGCGGCCCGGATCGGCCACCCTGAGCGGGACACCGACCGCTTGTTCGCCGCGTCTCCGGTGAACTGCGTCGCTGACATCGCGGTCCCGGTTCGGCTGTTCCACGGCCGCCACGACGCTCGCGTCCCGGTCAGCGACGCTGTCACGTTCGCCGGTGCCATGCGGCGGCGCGGCCGGGACTGCGACCTGACCATTTACGAAGACGAGGGCCACCGGTTCGCGCGCCCGCAGAACCTGACGGACTACCGCGCGAAATGCCTGGGGTTCTTGTCGCGCAGCCTGGGTCACGCGCTCGATTAAGCCGGCAGCACCGGCGGTTACGTGGCCAGCATCGGCAGTGGCACGCCCCGATGGATCGCTGTTGAGCGGACGCCTGCGCAATCGGCCGCGCGCCGCAGCGCGGTTACGGCCCGCTCCAACATGTCATGTTGAAGCAGGGCTTCGGCTAGTTCACGCCAGGCCAGCGCAGCCTCCCGCCGTGACCCGAGTGACTCCAAGGCCTCGCAAGCGCCGGATGCTTCGGCGAAGCCCGCGTCGGCCTGCCCGCTGACCGTGAGCGCGAGCCCGCGGACCAGGCGGGCACTTTCCTCCTCGACACCGCCCCCGGTGCGCGCGATCGCCTGTCCCGCCACCCGAATGGCCGTGGCGAAGTCGCCGCGCAGCAAGGCGCACCGAGCCTGTTCGGTCTCGCACGCAGCGAGATTGAGGGCCCGCGATTGTTCTGACAGGACCTGGTGGGCCCTGGTCAGGTTGGCTTCGGCCTCGTCCAGAAGCGGCGGGTCGCAGCGCAGCAGCAGCCATCCGTAGGTAACTCGCAAGGCGGCCAGGTTCAGGTCAAGCGCTGACTCCGCCATCAATGCCAGCGATCGCTGGGCCAGATCGAGTGCCAGCGTGAGCTCGCCCCTTGCCTCGGCGAGCAGGCAGGCGTTCCAGTACGCGGCGCCCTGCGCGGTGCGGGAGCCTAGTCGCTCGGCTCGGTCGATAACCCGGCTGGCGAGGCGCTGTGCAGAGAACAAGTCGCCCCTGGCCCAGTAGCTGGACACCAGCGTCGAGGCAAGCTTGATCTCGTCTTCAGACCCTTCCAGCCCAAGGCCGCGAACCTCGCGCAGCGCGTCCTCGCCCATTTCGATGCTGCGGGAGAAGTCGCCGGCCTTGCGGTAGAGGCGGCAGCGCGCCATCAGCAGAAGCAGCAGCCCCGGCGTGCCCGGCTCACTCGCACGGGATGCTGCCAGCAGCTCCTCCACATGGGTAACGGCGGCGGACAGATCACCAGCGGCCTCCTCGACGCGGACCAGGCCCCAGCCGGCCGAGTGGCTGACCTCGCCGTGGGCCTGGGCCGCAAGTTCGCCGAAGCGCTGCCTGGCCTCGTCGAGGGCGCCGTTCGCCAGCGCGATCTCAGCGAACTGCAGCCTGAGCCGCTGTTCGTTGAGCTCCTCCGGAGGTACGCCGGATTCGAGGTAGAAAACCGAGCAGCCGAGTTTGCGGGCGAGGCCCTCGAGCACGTCGCGCTCGGGCGACCGACGGCCTGACTCGATCAGCGAGACATAGCTCGGCGACACCAGGTCGCCCGCAAGATCTGCCTGGCTGAGCCCGCGCTCGACCCGCAGCGCGCGCAGGCGCTGACCGAGCGTTGGCGCCATCTCATTCCTCCTGGCCTGGCACGAATGCGCTTTGTTTACTGTAGGCCGTCATACAGCCGAGTCAACACCCTGGAGAACCCCAGGTGACGTGGACAGCCGTTCCCCTTACTGTCAGTTATAACTGATCACGACCGCGCTAGCGCATCCTGTCGCGTTTGCCCGGGCGGAGATACGATTCCGGACAGCCATACAGTCAGGGCGCCCACAGTGGGGGGGACACCCCCGACAGTCCCCTAAGTCTTCAGCCAGCGGGAGCGGTGATGCCAGAGCCAGCCGTGACGCTGAAGGACGTGGCGCGCCGAGCTAGCGTGCACTCGGCGACAGCCTCTCGCGCGCTCAACCCGGAGACCAGGCTGCTGGTCAGCGACGAGACCGCGCGCCGGGTGCTGGCCGCCGCGGAGGAACTCGGCTACCGGCCGAACACTGTTGCCCGCAGCCTGCGGACTCGCCGGTCACACACGATCGGCGTGCTGATCCCCGACCTCAACAACCCGCTGTTCCCGCCGATCGTCCGAGGCCTGGAGGACCGGCTAGAGGCTGACGGGTATGTCGCCCTGATCGGCAACACCGACGGCGACGATCAGCGTGAGCGCAGGTTGTTCGAGCAGATGCGCGCCCGTCACGTCGACGGGTACGTGTTCGCCACCGCGCACCTGCGCAGCCCGCTGCTCGCCGAGGCGGCGGAAGCCGGGCTGGCCGTCGTGCTGATGAACCGGATCGCCGAAAACTACAGCTTCCCTTCGGTGACCGTGGACAACGAGCGGGGAGTGCGGATGGCGATCAGCCATCTCACCGCGCTCGGGCACCGGCGCATTGCCTGCATTGCCGGGCCGCAAGACGTGTCGACGGGCCTGGCCAGGTACCGCGGTTTCGAGTCAGCCATGGCAGCGGCCGATCTCCCGGTGCCCTCGGGCCAGGTGGCCTTCGCCCGTGCCTTCACGATTGAGGAGGGTTACCGGTGCGCCCGCCAGATTCTGGCGTCGGGCGGTGACTGCACAGCGGTCGCGGCCGGCAACGACATGCTGGCAGTCGGCTGCTATCAGGCACTGGATGAGGCCGGGCTGCGCTGTCCGGACCAGGTCTCGGTAGTCGGGTTCAATGACATGCCGTTCATCAACATGCTCAGGCCGCCGCTGACCACGGTCGCGTTCCCGCACTATCAGGTCGGAACTGAGGCCGCGAAGCTGCTGACCGAACGACTCGCTGGTCACGAGGGCATGGTGAAAGTGCTCTACCTGGCGCCCGAGCTGATCGTCCGCGGCTCGACCGCTCGCCTTTCCTAGCGCGCACGAACCGAACGCCGACATGACCAGCTGACGATAGCGAGCGCCGTTATCGTTGTCAGTTCGCGACTATTTCTGCCATTGACAACCGCATTGCTCGTGCGCCACCCTTCTTTTGCAAACGATTGTGCCCAGCGCCGCCGCGCCCCTGGGTGCAGCGGCACCGCACCGGCTGACGGCCTGGAAGGACGGGAATGGGCGATCACCCTGGTGGCCAGGTTGGGTGGCTGGGAACTGGGCGGATGGGCTCGGTGCTGATCCGCCGGCTGCTCGCAGGGGGTATGGATGTCCTGGTTTACAACAGGGCCAAGGCCAGGGCCGTGCCGTTGGCTGCAGCTGGCGCGAAGATAGTCGACCAGGCCAGCGACCTGGCGGCGGCGCAGGTGGTCTTCATCATGGTCGGCACCTCGAAGGATTTGTCGACGCGCTGCTCGGGCCGGCTGGCCTGATGGCCGGCCCGCAGGCTCCGCAGATCGTGGTCGACCTGTCGACCGTCTCAGCCGAGGCTTCGCACCAGGTGCGGCAGGAGCTCGCAGTGCGCGGGACCGAGTTCCTGGCGGCGCCGGTCACGGGTAACCCGCGGGTTGCGGCCGCTGGCCGCCTGACGTTTGCGGTGTCAGGATCGCCGGCAGCGGCCAGTCCCTACCTGGACCTGCTCGGCGCCGGCGCGAGTTACGTCGGTTCGGGCGAGATCGCCCGCACCGTGAAGCTGTGCCATAACCTGCTCCTCGGCGTCCTTATCCAGTCGCTGGCCGAGGTGACCGTGCTGGCGGAGAAGGCCGGCGTGAGCAGGCACGCGTTCCTCGCGTGCATCAACGACAGTGTCATGGGCTCGACCTTCACCAGGTACAAGTCTCCGGCCCTGGTGAATCTGGACTACCACGCGACTTTCACCTCGGAACTGCTGCGCAAGGACTTCGACCTCGGGCTGGCGGCGGCACGCGAACATGAGGTGCCGATGCCGGTAGCTGCTCTTGTGCACCAGATCGTGCAGAGCCTTGTCGGTCAGGGCTACGGGGAGCAGGATTTTGCTGCCGTGCTCGAGTTGCAAGCCCGGGCGGCGGGCCTGGAGCTAGTCAGTGAGAATGCAGAGGTTACCGATGGGCTGGAGCCCGTCGGCGGGGAAACGACGGGGGACGCAGCAGTCAGCACCGCGTGAATGACTACAGGGTGAAGCGGCGCTTCACCACCTTGGCCGCCGGGTGATCCCGGCTGGCTTTCCGACTGATCGGGCCTTTCCTCACTGGAAGGAGTACCGGGGATGAGATCGCTTTCACATCGCGCCCGGTTTCTTGCTCTCGGCACGACCGCAGTACTGGCCTCGGCCCTCGTGGCCGCCTGCGGCAATTCGTCATCATCAGGATCTGGATCGTCATCGTCGCCGATCCTGATCGGCGCCTCGCTCTCGCTGACCGGCAGCTTCTCGACGGACGGCCAGGCCTTTGACAAGGGCTACAAGCTGTGGGTCAAAGACCAGAACGCCGCCGGCGGACTGCTCGGCCACCCGGTGAAGCTCGTCATCCTTAACGACGCCAGCACGCAGCCTCAGGCGGTGACCAACTATCAGACGCTGATCAACGTGGACCACGTCAAGCTGCTGTTCGGCCCGTTCTCCTCGCTGCTCACGGGCCCATCCGTTCAGGTCGCGCACCGGTATGGGTTCGCGTTCGTGGAGGGCGCTGGCGGCGCGCCGTCGGTCTTCGCCACCAAGCTCCCCAACCTCTTCGACGTCAGCCTGCCGGTTGAGGCATCGATGCTGCCGCTTATCAACTACCTGACGTCCTTGCCTGCCAGCCAGCGGCCGAAGACGGCGGCGTTCCCCACCAGCAACGATCCGTTCACCCAGCCGCAGATCACTTTCGCGCAGCAGAAGCTGGCCGCGGCCGGGATCAAGTCCGTATACAGCAAGGTGTTCCCGGCCGAACCCACACAGTACAAAGGCATCGCCGACCAGGTGGCGGCCAGCAAGGCTGACGTGGTGGTGCTCGGATCTGTTGACGTGCCGACCATCTCCGCGTTCACGCAGGCGTTCGTGCAGCAGCACTACAACCCGAAGGTCTTCATCGCCACCTCGGGCCCGGACCAGGGCTCGGCGTTACATCAAGGCGGTCGGCGGCGTCGGCAACACCGAGGGCGTGATGGTGCCGAATGCGTGGTACGGCGGCTCGCCGAATGCCCAGAGCAAGAAGATGGTCGCGGAGTACATCGCTCAGTACGGCGGCAACGCCTCTGGCGTCAACGCCGACGTGGCTGAGGCCTACTCGGTCGGTCAGGTGATGACGCAGGCGGTCGAGCACAACAAGAGCCTGGACAACTCCAAGATCATCAGCTACCTGCACAGCGGGGTCACGCTGAACAGCGTCCAGGGCCCGGTCAAGTTCGACTCAGTGGGCGAGAACCTGGCGGCCACCGCGTTCGTCTTCCAGTGGCAGAAGGGCTCGCTCGACCAGGTGCTGCCGGCGGGCAACGGCGCGATGGCGGTCCAGTACCCGAAGGCAGCCTGGGGCAAGTGAGGGAGCAGGTGCACGGAGAGTTGCACGACACGGTAGCCAGCCAGAGCGGTACTGACTGATGGCTCGGTTCGCCGAAGCCATCGTCGACGGAATCCTGGGCGGTGCGGTTTACGCGCTGATGGCAGCGGGACTAACGCTGATCTTCGGCGTGCTGGACATCATCAACATCGCGCAGGGCATCCTGGTCGTGCTTGCGGCGTACCTGAGCTTACGCACTCTCCGTGCACCTGCACCTCGACCCGCTCCTCGGCCTGTTCATCACGGTGCCGGTGATGTTCGTGCTCGGGGTGTTCATTGAGTGGGCCTTCATCCGGCGGCTGCGCGGCCGGGAGCGCACGGCGATGTCGCTGCTCGTCAGTTACGCGGTGGCGGTCATCATCGAGGGCGCCCTGTACCAGTTCTTCGGCAGCACCGACGTCACCATCCAGTCCTGGTACATGACGTCCACGGTGCACCTGCTCGGGTTCTACCTGCCTTACATTTACCTGATCGGGTTCGGGCTGGCCGTCGCCGCGCTGGTAGCGATCTACTGGATGCTGTACCGGACCACGTTCGGCCGGACGATCAGGGCGACAGTCCAGGACAAGGTGGCCGCCCGGCTGATCGGGATCAATGTCGACCGGATCGCCGCGCTCACCTTCGGCATCGGCGTCGCCGTCACAGCTGCGGGCGGCATGGTGTTCGGCATCACGAACGCGTTCAATCCCGACAGCGGCTACGACCTGATCTCGAGGCTGCTGTCTATCGTCATCCTCGGCGGGCTCGGCAGCATCGGCGGTGCGATGGCGGCCGCCATGTTCATGGTTACCGCGGAAGAGATCGTCAATATCTGGCAGCCGACCTGGGCTACCGTCGTGTACTACGCAGTCCTGGTGATCGTACTGCTCATCAAGCCAGCCGGGCTGTTTGGCAAGCAAGCCGCGAGGGCCCAGTGACCCGGGCGCCAGCGACCCGGACCCCGGTGACTGCGAGCCCGGTGACCGCCGGCCGGGCGGCGCAACTGGCCGGGACTGGCGTGCTCCTGGCCGCGCTACTGGCATTCCCGCTGGTCTTCACGAACGCAGCGATCACGAACTACGGCGTCCTCACCCTCATCTTCGTCGCGGCCGCGGCCGCCTGGAATATCTTCTCCGGCTACACCGGCTACATCTCGCTGGGGCACGCGGTCTTCTTCGGCACCGGTGCTTATTTCACCGGGGTCGCCACCATCGACTGGCATCTGCAGGGTTCCGACGTCTTCGCGCTGCTGCTACTGACCGGCGTGGTCGGAGCCGTCCTGGCCGTGCCGTTCGGGTTGGTCGCGCTGCGGGTCCGCCGGCACACGTTCGTGGTGATCACGATCGCGATGTTCTTCATCTTCCAGCTGATGGCCTATAACCTGCCGTCGCTCACCGGCGGCACTTCCGGGTTGCTCGCCCCGACGATCAATTTCGCATCGGCCACTTACAACAATCCCTTCTACTACACCGCTCTCGCCATCGCGGCCTGTACCGTCGCGGCGTCCTGGCTGATCCGCCGGTCAAGGTTCGGGCTGCAGCTGCGTGCAATCCGTGACGACGAGGACCGCGCGGCCGGCCTGGGCGTCCGGGCGATGCCGGTAAAGCTCAGCGCGTTCGTCATCTCCGCGGTGCCGATCGCCATGGTCGGCGGGCTGTGGTGGTATTACCTCGGCCTGATCGACCCATCGTCCGGTTTCGACCCGCTCTTCGACGTGGCCGTTGTCCTTATGGCGTTCCTCGGCGGGCTCGGCACGGTGGCCGGCCCGGTGCTCGGCGCGCTGCTGATTGAGCCCGCGCGGCTGTATTTCCAGCAGCAGACGACGTATATCTACCTGATCCTGTACGGCGTGCTTTTCCTCGTCGTCATCATCGTGCTGCCGCGCGGCATCCTCCCCACAGCAGCGGAACTACTGGGCAAATGGCGGGCGCGACGGAAGGATCGCGTCGGGTCGGCGAGCCAGAGTCCCGCCCCGGCGAATCCGGACGCCGTCGACGAGCGTGCTTCGGAGCCCGCATGACTACGTTGCTGCGGACCGAGGAGGTATCCAAGGCGTTCGGCGGCGTGCAGGCGCTCAGCCGGGCGAGCCTGGAGGTCGCCCGCGGCCGTATCACCGGCCTGATCGGCCCCAACGGCTCGGGCAAGACGACGCTGTTCAACGTGATCACGGGTTACGAGCGCGCCGATACCGGCCACGTGTACCTCGACGGCAAGGCCATTACCAACTTCGGGCCGGCCCGCGTCTTCGGCCTCGGCATCGGTCGTACCTTCCAGCTGACCAGGATCTTCCCCAGCCTGACCGTGCTGGAGAACATGCTGATCGCGGCGCAGCACAGGCACCGCTCCCGCAACCCGCTGGCCATCGCGGGCGGCGTCCTGGCTCGACGCCACGCGATGGACCTGCTCGAGTTCACCGGGATCGCGGCGCACGCGGGCGCGCTGGCCGGGACGCTGTCCTACGGTCAGCGCAAGCTGCTCGAACTCGCTTACGTGCTCGTCGCTGATCCGGAGATAGTCCTCCTCGACGAGCCCGCGGGCGGCGTCAATCCGTCCCTGATCGACCACATCGCTGACCGGATCGGGGAGCTGAACGCGGCGGGCAAGACGTTCCTGATCGTGGAGCACAACATGGACTTCGTGATGGGGCTGTGCCACGACATCACGGTGCTTGACTCAGGGACGGTGGTGGCAACCGGACCGCCCGAGGAGATCCGGGCAAACCCGCGGGTGCTTGACGCTTACCTCGGTACTGAGGCCGACGATGACTGACACGCCAGTGACGGACGGATCGATGCCCGACGGGTCGATTACAGCCGCGACGACTGCCAGCAACGTGCTGGTCGTTGACGGGCTGACGGCCGGCGTATGGCGGCGGCGACGTGCTGCATGAGGTGTCGTTCGCGGTGCCAGAAGGCAGCATCACCTGCATCGTCGGGCCGAACGGCGCGGGCAAGTCCACCTTGCTCGCGGTGATCAGCGGGCTGCTCAGGTCCCGATCCGGTCAGGTCCTGCATCGCGGCAAGCGGCTCACCGGGAAGAGCCCGCGGGAGATCCTGCGGGCCGGCGTGGTGCACGTGCCGCAGAACCACAGCCTGTTCCGGGACATGACCGTGACCGAGAACATCGAACTCGGCGGGTACATGCTCGGCAGCAAGGCATTGGTGGCCAAGCGCCGGGCGGCCGTCGAGGAACTGTTCCCCGACATCGGCGCCTGGGGCAAGAGCAAGGCGGGCAGCCTTTCCGGCGGCCAGCAGCGACTGGTCGAGTTCGCCCGGAGCCTGATGCTCGATCCTGACCTGATCATCCTGGACGAGCCCTCGATGGGGCTCGCGCCCAAGATCATTGCGCGTCGTCTTCGCGCCGTCAAGGAAATGAACGCGCGAGGCAAGACAGTCCTGCTGGTCGAGCAGAACGCCAGGGCCGGGCTGCGCATGGCTGGGCATGGCGTGGTCATGGAGAACGGCCGGGTGCGCCTGGCCGGCAGCGGCACGGAGGTGCTCGAGCATCCTGAGATCGGCGCGCTCTACCTCGGCGGTCGGCCGCAGGCGTCGGCCGGCCGCGTGATCCTCGACACCCACTGCCACGTCGATCCCGGCCGGGATGCTGACCGACGCGGTGCCGGACGAATGGCGGCCAGCACTCAGCATCCAGGACGGACGCCAGATCGTGTCGTTCCGCGGCCGCAGACTGAACTCGGTAACGGGAGAGTTCGCTGATGTCGCGGTGATGCTGGACCAGGCCGCGGCCGCCGGGGTCAGCCACCTGCTGCTGTCCCCCTGGGTGATGCTGTTGCCGGTGCAGGCTGAGCCCGCCCTGGCCCGGCGGATCTGCCGGATCCAGAACGAGAGCCTGGCCGCGGCGGCGAGCCGCCCGGACGGCCGCGTGCTCGCCCTGGGAGCCGTTCCCCTCCAAAGTCCGGAAGCTGCGGTTGCCGAACTCGCCTACCTGATGGCGCTGCCGGGCATGCGCGGGGTCGAAGTGCCGGCCAGCGTCGCCGGCCGGTATCTCGGCGACGAGGTGTTCCTGCCGTTCTGGGCGGCCGCAGCCGACACCGGCGCCGTGGTCTTCCTGCATCCGACCACGACGGGGCTCGGCATCGCCGCGCTCGACGGTCATTACCTGTGGAATTCGGTGGGCAACCCGCTGGAGACGGCCATCGCGGCCGCGCAGCTTGTCGTCGGAGGCGTGCTTGACCGGTTCCCGCGGCTGACCGTGCTGCTCGCGCACGGCGGCGGCGCGCTGCTGGCGCTGCGCGGCCGGCTGCGACGAGCCTTTGCGGTTCGCCCGGAGGCACAGCCGGAGGGCGTCACGGACCCGGATCTGACGCTGCGGCTGTTGTATTACGACAGCCTGACGCACGATCAGCTGCTGCTTCGCGACCTAGTCCGGTTCGCCGGGCCGGAGCACGTGCTGCTCGGCTCGGACCGCCCCTTCGACATGGGGGCCGACAAGCCGGTCGACGACATCTGCTCGCTTGGCCTCAGCGGCGCCGACGAGCAGCTGCTACTGGGCGGCAACGCCGCTCGCCTACTTTCCCTGCCTGACCGACGAGTGAGGAGAACGCGGGCGATGGCGATTCATACTTATGGTCCGAACGCGGTGGACTGGGAGCAGCGGGTGGATCTGGGCCGGCTGCGGGCGGAGCGGCTGGCCCGGCTGAAGGCGCAGCTGGAGGGGTCGTCGCTGGGGGCGGCTGCTGAGTTTCGATTTCGGCAACATCCGGTACATGACCGCGACCCATATCGGCACGTGGGGGATGGACAAGCTGATCAGGTTCGCGCTGCTGCCGCGGGGCGGCGAGCCGGTGGTGTGGGATTTCGGCTCGGCCGCGCGTCATCACCAGCTCTATAATCCGTGGCTGGATCACACCGAGGGGCCGCCGACGCCGGAGGGCGCGCGGGCGACGGGGGCGCGGGCGGGGATTTCGACGTTGCGGGGCGCGTTCCACCCGGACGCGGGCATCGCGGCGGAGGTGGCCGCGCAGGTGGCGGGGGTGCTGCACGAGTACGGGCTGGCGGGCGAGCCGGTCGGGGTGGACGTGGCGGAGATGCCGGTGCTGGCGGCGCTGCGCCGATGCGGGCATCGAGACGGTGGACGGGCAGCAGGTGTTCCTGGAGGCCCGGCGGACCAAGACCGCCGACGAGATCAGCCTGCTGGCGCAGGCGTGCGCGATGGTGGACGCGGCGTACCAGCAGCTGTATGAGTTCCTGCGGCCGGGGGTGCGGGAGAACGAGTGCGTGGGCCTGGTCGCGAAGGTGCTGTATGACCTGGGCAGCGAGTTCGTGGAGGGGGTGAACGCGATCTCGGGGGAGCGCTGCTCGCCGCATCCGCACGTGTACTCCGACCGGCTGATCCGGCCGGGTGATCCGGCGTTCTTCGACATCCTGCACAGCCACCTGGGCTACCGGACGTGCTATTACCGGACGTTCGCGGTGGGCAGCGCGTCGCGGGCGCAGCGGGATGCGTATGTCCGCTGCCGGGAGTACATGGATCAGGCGATCGCGATGGTGCAGGCCGGGGGTGACGACCGGGGACATCGTCTCGCTGTGGCCGCGGGCGACCGAGTTCGGCTTCGCGGATGAGACGGCGGCGTTCGCGCTGCAGTACGGGCACGGGGTCGGGTTGTCGATCTGGGAGAAGCCGATCTTCAGCCGGCTGGTGTCGCTGGATCATCCCGAGCCGCTGGAGGAGGGCATGGTGTTCGCGCTGGAGACGTACTGGCCGGCCGCGGACGGCTGGTCGGCGGCGCGGATCGAGGAGGAAGTGGTGGTGACGGCGGACGGCTGCGAGGTGATCACCAAGTTCCCGGCCGAGGAGCTGCTGGTGGCGGGCCGGAAGTACTGGACCGCCGGCGGCGCGCTGGACACGCTGCGGGAAAGCCAGTCGAACCTGAACACCGCCGCGGGGCGCGGCGACTTGTCGCCGGCCCGCGCCAGCGAGCCGGCTGGAGGTGAGCAATGACTGCGGATACCACCAGCGCGCCGCCTTCGGGGGAGTCGTCGGGGGGCATCGGGGCCGCGCTCCTCCTCCAGCTGTACGAGCAGATGGCCGTGATCCGGGGCACCGAGCAGGCGGCGCACGACCTGTTCCTGGCCGGGCTGGTCAAGGGCACCACGCACCTGGCGGCCGGGCACGAGGCGGTCGCGGTCGGCGCGAGCGCGGCGCTGCGGAGCGACGACTACGTGTTCGCGACCTACCGCGGCCATCATCATGCGATGGCGCGCGGCGCGTCGCCGGCCGAGTGCCTGGCCGAGCTGATGAGCAAGGCCACCGGGGTGTGCAAGGCCAAGGGCGGCTCGATGCACCTGACCAAGGCGTCGGCCGGAATGCTCGGCTCGTACGCGATCGTCGGCGCGCACCTGCCGATCGCGGCCGGAGCCGCGTGGTCGGCCCGGCTGCGCGGCACGAGCCAGGTCGCGGTCGCGTTCTTCGGCGACGGCGCGACCAACATCGGGGCGTTCCACGAGGCGCTGAACCTGGCGTCGGTGTGGGCGCTGCCGGTGCTGTTCATCTGCGAGAACAACCTGTACATGGAGTACACGCCGATCGGCTCGGTGACCGCGGCCGTGCATCCGGCCGCCGACCGGGCCGCGAGCTACCGGCTGCCGGCCGAGGTCATCGACGGGAACGACGTCGTCGTGGTGGCCGATGCCGTCGGCCGCGGCCGCCGGCCGGGCCCGGGCCGGCGGCGGCCCGACGGTGCTGGAGGCGCTGACCTACCGGCACTTCGGGCACAGCCGCACCGACCCGGCCAGCTACCGGCCAGACGGCGAGGTCGGAGCAGTGGCTGGAACGCGACCCCCTCGACGGTGGCCCGGCGGCGGCTGGCCGTGCTCGGAGTTAATGACGCCGATATCGAGGCGGCGGCCGGCCGGGCGGCCGGCGACGGTGGCCGCTGCGGTGGCCGAGGCGAAGGCCGCGCCCGCCGCCGACCCAGTGCAGGCATTCACCGACGTGTGGGCGGACGGAGGGTACCAGTGGCGGACCTGATCACTTACCGCGAGGCGGTCGCCGAGGGCCTGGCGCGGGAGATGCGCCGCGACCCGGCGGTGGTGTGCCTGGGCGAGGACATCGGCGCCGCGGGCGGCGTGTTCAAGACCACGGCCGGGCTGCTGGCCGAGTTCGGCCCGGACCGGGTCCGGGACACGCCGATCTCCGAGCAGGCCATCGTCGGCATGGCCATGGGCGCCGCGATGACCGGGATGCGCCCGGTCGCGGAGATCATGTTCTCCGACTTCCTCGCCTGCTGCTGGGACTACCTGGCCAACGAGATCCCCAAGATGCGGTACATGACCGGCGGCCAGGTGACCGTGCCGCTGGTGGTCGGACCGCCAACGGCGGCGGCCTCGGGTTCGGCGCCCAGCACTCCCAGGCGGTGGAGAACTGGGCCGCTGGCGGTTCCCGGCCTGAAGATAGCGGCCCCGTCGAACCCGGCCGACGTGGCCGGGCTGCTCGCCGCCGCCATCCGCAGCGACGACCCGGTCGTGTTCTTCGAGCACAAGGGCCTGTTCGCGAGCTAAGGGCGAGGCCGCGCCTGCTGGCCACGTCGTGCCGCTGGGCCAGGCCGCGATCGCCAGGCCCGGCTCGGACGTAACGGTTGTGGCGCTCGCCGTCGACTGTGCCGGTAGCGCTGGCCGCGGCCAGCGAACTCGCGGACTCCCCGGGCGCCAGCGTGGAGGTCATCGACCTGCGCTGCCTCGTACCGCTGGACATGGCGACAGTGCTGTCGTCGGTTGCCCGCACGTCCCGGCTGCTCATCGTGGAGGAGAACCCTTACCAAGGCGGCTGGGGCGGTACCGTCGCGTC
This sequence comes from uncultured Actinomycetota bacterium, assembly GCA_963804435.1. GTDB lineage: Bacteria > Actinomycetota > Actinomycetes > Streptosporangiales > Streptosporangiaceae > JAJYUU01. Next base: position 1,116,573 of record CAWDQI010000001.1, read on the forward strand.
GATCGTCGCGGACGAGGGGTTCGAACTGCTCGACGCGCCCATCCGTCGGGTCGCAGCCGCCTGCGTTCCGCTGCCGTTCGCCGACGCGCTCGAAGACGAGGTCATCCCGACTACGGCCAAGGTGACAGCCGCGCTGCGGACCCTGCTGGATTACTGACGCGGTTGATCCGCCGTCGGATCCGGCCGAGACGTGGGATTCTGACCGCGGTAGGACAACGACCCGGCACAGCCCTGCGGACAGGGTTGCCCGGCCCGGAGGGGAGCGGTTGGAATGTCCGTCAAGAGAGCGCTCGCGCGCGCGACTACGCCGGCACTGGCCGGACTTGCCATCTGCGGCCTTGTCGTCTCGGGCACCGCGGGCGTGCTGCCGTCGGCCCAGGCCGCTACGGCCCATCTGCATAAGACCGGAACGGTATCCATCGGTCCGGCCACCATCTCATTCAACTTCGACTTCTCCGAGGCGCCTAACGGGGCCGTCTATTATTCGCGCGGCAAGAAGGTCTACGTCGTCAACGGCACATCGACACCGTCCGTGCAGCTCACTGCGAGTGGCAACGTGCTCGCGGTGGCCGCCAACTCGACAGAGCTCTTCGTGGATGTCGGCCGCACCGTAACCGGCTACCAGCGATCGAACCGCAAGAAGCTGCGGCAGTGGACGCTCCTCAGCTCGAAAACTCCGACGTCAGCCGGCTTGTATGCGGTTGGCAGTACGGTCTGGGCGTGGACCGACTGGACCACCGACAAGACCGGATTCCAGTTCGCGAACGTGGACAGGTTCACGACCTCATCGGCCAAGGTCCACGCGGTTAGCACGGCCAACGTCTATCCGTCGGACGTGGCCGCCGATTCGGCCGGCCTGTATTACGAGCAGGTACGCAGCAACGGCTTTAACGGCTACGTCGTGCACGTGACGCCGTCCGGCTCGCCGCACCGGGTCACCGACGTCAACATCGACGCGCCGCTCGCACTCGCCGGCGGCCGGGTGGAACTGCTCGCCGGTCACTCCAACGGGCATCTCTACCTCGACAGTTACAGCGCATCGACGTTGGCGCATAAGTTCTCCAAGCGCGTGTCCGACAACGACCGTGACATTGCAGGTACTGGCGCCGGCTTGATTGTGGCCGAGTTGCCGTGCGCGAGCGTGACGTGTGCCTCGACGAAGGTCATCCAGGTCAACGCGACCACGGGCGCCATGGGTTCGGCACTCGCTGTCCCGGACGCGCTGACACTGGTGCCGGGTCCGTCAGCGGTCGTAATCACGGACAAGGCAGGCAAGCTCTATCTGGTGAGGCTCGCTGGCTAGCGCCATCCGTAACGTCAGAAGTATGAGTGCTGGCTGTCGCTGCAACGACAGCCAGCACTCATCCTGCTGACCTGGATGGCTAGCGGACCGAGCAAGATCAACGACAATCCCTTGAGCCTAGGGTTGCTCTGGCAACACCTAACTTCCTTTCGTTCGACGATAACCGCTCAGTGGGCTGCGAAATCGACCGTCACGTGCTTGAAGCCGAGCGATCCGAGCATGCCGTCGAGCATTGCCGTGGTGTTCCGCTCGGCGTCGGCGGCCAGGGCGCTGCGTTCTGCCGCGCCCTCGATTTCCCGCTGGGCGAGCACGTAAACGGCTTGCTGGCTGTTGGGGTTGCCGGAGAAGAAGCTGGCCACCCGGTTCAGGAAACCCTGCTGCTCCGCGTAGACGTAGGACTGGTTCACGTTGAGCACGGCTGGTTCCAGCCGCGCCGCCGGCAGCCGGACAGTGACCGTGGCCCTTCTCGGCAAAACCTTGATAGCGCTGCCTTTGAGCTGGGAGAAGTCGACATAGGCGATGACGGTGCCGTCGCCAATGAACAGCGTCTGGCTGCCTTCGATGAACGAGGGCAGAAAGGAGGTGTGCCTGGACAGCGACACGACGACCTGGAAGTTGCCGCTGGCAGCTTCGTACCGACTGAGCGAGGTGATCGACTTGAGCAGAGGCGGCTGGATCTGCACGGTCGTTGTCTCCGCGAACGGATTGCGCAGCTGCGGCAGTAGCCGCACCGCGGACAGCACCACGAGCAGGACTATTGCCGCGATGATGGCTGCCACGACGGCGGCGGCCCGGCTAAGCACTCGGCTTGTGCGCGGCATCTGAAACACCATTCCTTGGGTTGTCCCGGACGGCACGTCTGTTTATGGCAGCTCCTCAACTACCCCGAATGATTTGGGGAATGCATTCGGTTAGGGCGGGTACTCAGTGTGGTGGCCGCCCGTCCGCGGCCGCGCACACCGACGCCTGGAGGAAGAATGGCCAGGGGCTTAGGCGACCGGATAGGCCGAGGAGGCGGGCCGCGCCGGCGGATGGGCAGGCTCACCGGCTGCCTGGTCTGGATCCTCGCGCTGCTTGTCATCCTGCTGGTGCTGTCCATCTTGTTTGGCGGTTTCCAGCGCGGCACGAAGGTCGGCGGCGACAGGCCCGCCAGGCCGCAGACGATGAGCAGCGTCAGCTGAGCGGCAGGGTGCTGTTCGGATTCGGCCGGTAGTCGGCGAACGGCGCGCATTCGTTGAAGCGAGCTCGCTTGTAGAGCCGCCGCGGACGCGAATGCGGCCATCGAGCCGGTCTCCTGGCTCACCCGCCGGTCTCCTGGCTCACCCGGTGGAACTCGCGATCGCCCTGCGCAAAGACGATACTGGAGGCAATACCGGTAGGAGCTGCCGATGGCTGGCACTGAGGATGGCGTGACCGGGCGGCTGCGTGCGGCCCTGACGGCTGCCCTGGCCGCACGGGATGGGACGGCTGCGAGCGTGCTCCGGTCAGCGCTGGCCGCTATCGGGAACGCCGAGGCGGTCGGGGACGTCAGTGGCTCGGTCCCCACGCCCGCAACGAGCCCGCACTTCGCCGGCGCGACCGCCGGTCTCGGCTCCGCCGAGGTGCCGCGACGCGCTCTGAGCGAAGCCGAGACCGAGCAGATCGTCCGCGCCGAGATCATTGACCGTCAGGCCGCGGCTCGCCATTATGACGAACTGGGGCGCGGCGACCGGGCCTTGCGCCTGCGCCGCGAGATTCAGGTCCTGGTGGCCGCGCTCCGCAAGCCTCGATTAACCGCGGCCGGCCCAGCGGTAGCGCTGCGAGCCGCGGCCGAGTATGCGGTCGACGGCCGCGCCGACGCTCCCATCCTCGGCCATTAGCCTGCGTACCACGAAGATCATTGTCGGGATCGCCCAGAAGTCGCCGCAGATCCACAAGATGCCCGCGCCGATCTGCTGGTCAGCGAAGGCCGGCAATGTCACGCCAGGCACGTGGTCGTAGACCGAGTACCAGGACGTGCTGGTCAGGAAGCCCAAGGCCATGGCCAGCACCCACATGAATGAGTTGGTCACCAGCAGCGCGGTTGCCTGCCCGATGGTTGACATCTTGATCCGGAACGGCGGCGAGTTGAGGAATTGGAGCCAGAACAGTACGCCCGCGATGAAGAAACTCGCATGCGCCAGCCAGATGTGCACGGCCTGGTTGCGCTCGGACAGGTCGAACGGGCCGGGCAGGTGCCAGAACACCATCACGAGGTTGAAGAAGACGATGCTGACCCACGGCCTGAGCATGAATCCGCCGATCGCGCGCAGCGGGCGTGCCCAGCCGCCGGTCATCACCTCGCGGGTCACGTCCTGGCCGAGCTTGCCGGGCAGCCCGTCGAGCAGCGGCTGCCAGGGGGCGCCCGCCACCACCAGCGTGGGCGCGGCGAACATCAGCAGGAGATGCTCGATCATGTGCACGTAGAAGTAGTCGCTCGACCAGTAGTCGATCGGCGATTCAACCGCGATCAGCAGCACGGCAAGGCCGGCGTAGAACACGAAGGAGCGCCGCCGCCGCTGCCTGGTCCGCTCAGGCCGGGACCGGCGAGCGAGCCGGGCCAGCCCGATCTCGTGCCAGCAGACCAAGCCGATCACGACGATCAGGAACGGGTCGAATGACCAGTGGTTGAAGACGGTTTCCATACAGCTCCACTCAGCCGGAAGACCCGTACGGGATCGGTACCTTAACTGTCTGCAGTGCGTTCCAGCCAGCCGGCGCGGAACCTGCGCCGGCTGGCGTGACGCCGGAGCCAGCGCCGAGCTGCCAGGCGGTCAGCGCCGCACCGCGCGCGGCCATGGCCTCCAGCTGCCCGGCCGGGCCAAGTGCCAGTGTGGCCGTGCGGGCTGGCAGCGGCGGTAGCTGGCGCCAGCCCGCGCCCGGTCCGGCGATCGTTTCGCCCCGTGACCCGGCCAGCACAAGCCCGGCGGCGCCGCCCGGCCACAGCGACTGCGACACCAGGCTCGCAATGCTGGCGCGCAGCACCGGCGAGACCGTCCACCCGGTGCTTCCGGTAGCACCGCTCCAGGCGACCACGATGCCAGCCGAAGCACCGTGGCCGACGGCAAGCAGCACTGCCGTCCGGCCCGAGAACGTGGCCATCCCGACCACCGCCACGGTCGCGTGCCTGAGCGCGGCGGGCAGCGTGAGGCCGGCGCCCTGCCAGCCGGCGGGCGCGGACGCGAACAGGCCAGCCACACCCGGCGTCCGGCAGCTACCCCCGAGCAGAGGCGTGCCGGTGGCGCTGAATGCGACCGCTGAAAGGCTGGCAAGGCCGCAGGCCCGGCCGGCCTGGCTGTGCGCCACCGAGTCCCGGCTGGCGACCGAGCGCCAGTTCGCGCCCCCGTGCGCGCCGAGCTGCACGGTGCCGTTGTAAGACAGCGCCAGCAACTGGCCGCCAGGTCCGGCGGCCAGTGAATCCGGAACATCGGCCAGACCTGGGCTGACGAGGTTTCCCTGCGACCAGGAACCGCCTTGGTTGGTGGTCGCCGCCAGCGGCGAGAAGCTCAGGGACTGGCTCGGCCGGAACGCGGCGAACTGACTGGTGGCGCCGCTGGCCATGATGAGGCCGCCGTTGCTAGCCGTGCCGGCTGGCGTCACGAGGTGCCAGGAGTTCGCTTTAGCCGGGCGCACGAACATCTCCCAGAAGTTGTCATGCTGCGCGCTTGCGCCGCCGAGCTGAACGACGGCCCAACTGGTGCCGGCCACATCCGCCAGCGAAGTGGCGATCGGCAGTTCCGCTGACGCCAACGGCGGGCTGGCCGTGCCCGCTGCCGCAGTGCTGCCGCAGCCCGCTAGCAAGACCGCCGCTAGCGCGACCGCAGCGAAGGCTCCGGTCGTGACACCGAAACGGCGCTTCACTTCGACCTCAGGACCTGCTGGGCCGCGCTGCTGAGCTCGGCGGCGAAAGACGACTCCGAGCTGGCGGTGCCCAGGCCCGGATTGAAGTTCAGCTCGAACCTGGTGTGACCGCGGGCGTCGATGACATAGGCAAGATCGTTGTGGGCGATCATTCCGCCGGCCTGGACGACCTGTGCGAGCACCGAGTAACCCCGCCACACCTGCTGCAGTTGCCGGAGCGAGCCGGTGAGGTACAGCCAGTTCGGCAGCCCGCCCAGGCCCTCCTGGCTGTCGAAAGCCCGGGTGTAGGCGACCGAATAATCGACCGGGTTAGCCACGATCGCGATCAGCTCGACGTGCCGAGACTGCTGGCTGAGCAGGTGATCTGCGGCCCGGAACTCCTGCGCGATCAGCGGGCAATCCGACGTGCACACCGGGTCGAGGAACGTCAGCAGGATGACCTTGCCGTGCAGGCTCGCCAGGCTGACCGGCCGGCCAGCCTGGTCGGTCAGCGCGAACGGCGGCGCGGCGAAGTTCAGCGGTGCCGCATTGCCGTCGATGGCTTGAGCGATGATCGGGTCCGCAGTCCTGTTCGCCTGCGCAAGCGCCATCGGCCCGGCCCCGATGAGCACCACGGCGACGGCCCAGACGGCGACGATTGCGCGCACGCTCGACGAGCCGAACGCGTGCGTCAGTCGGGTGGCGGCCCGCGGCGTGGCAGTGGCTGGCACCCCGCCGGGAGCGGCAGCGGTGTCGGTGGCTGCCGCAGTCGCAGGCTCGGTCGCGGCTACTCGCGTGAACGCGACGTCGCCGGCCCCGGCGACCAGCGCTACGGGCAGCATGCTGTTCGGATCAGTGCCGAGGCCGCCCAGGAAGCCGAGATCCTGGACCAGCACCCAGTCCGCCAGGCAGAACGCCAGCAGCAGCACGAGACCCGGTCTCACGAGGCCCAGTTTTCCGGTCGAAAGCGCGATCCCGATGGCAGCAAGCAGTATCACCACGACCAGGTTGACGGCGAAGCCGTGTCCGGCATCGAAGCTTCCGAAGTCAGTGACCAGGGCGGACAGGAAACGCGGCTGCGGCGTGCCGGACATCGACTGGGCCATCGCCGCGATCGTGCCTGGCTTTCCGTGCGCCGAGCCCTGCCAGAAGCCGCGGCCCGGCCACGCCTGCAGCACCGCCATCGCCGTCACGAAGACGCCCAGCGTCGTCAGGATCTGGCGGCCGAGCGCCGCGGTACGCCAGCGCCATTCGGGCAGCGCTAGCAGCAGGCCGGCCGCTGAGTAGAACAGCACCGCGCCGGGAGCGCCGAACAGGAAGCTGACGCCTGGGGCGAAGAGTCCGCCGAAGGCCTCGCCGAACGCCCAGACCAGCAGGCCCCAGATGGCACTGGCAGCGCCGGCCAGCCGGCTCGCCCGGCCAGCCGGGGCGGCGATCAGCCAGGCACCCAGGCCTACCTGGATCCAGACCGCGGCGGCGCCGGCCTGCACCGGATGAAACGACCAGGAGGTGCCGGCCCAGTTGACGATGTGCTGCACCCAGGCCGGTGAGGCTACTGCGGCCGGCTTGATGACGCCCGAGGGCAGGCCCGCCGCCATGGCGGGCTGGGCCTGCAGCAGACCGTCGAAGAGCCACAGGGTGCCGAACCCGATCCGCAGCAGTCGCCGGGCGGCGGGCTCGGCCGACCACGTTGCCGCGAACCGCGCCCGCCGGGATGCCGGGCTGAGCTCGCGCACGGTGATCCAGGCCAGTGCCAGCACAGCGAACAGGGCAGCCGCGATGAGGCCCTGGTGGAGGAGCGCAGCACGGAACGCGGCGACCAGGATCGGGTTGGTGTTGCTGAGGCCAGGGTTCATGCCGGGCAACTGGGCTCACGCTCCCAGTCCGGGCACCAGGCGAGTTGGCATCACGTCAGCCGGGCAGCTTAGGCGGGGCAACGTGCATGGCGAGCGCCTTGATAGCGGCGTTGATGACCTTGTACACCGCTGCTCGCTTGGTATCGAGCTTCTGCAGCGCCTGGCTGAGCGCCGCCGTAGCCTGGCTCTTGGCCTGCGGGGTCCTGGCTGCCAGCAGGGTGGCCACGTCGGTGTCAACCTGCTGTGCGTCCGGGGCGGCCCAGTCGACCAGGCCCGAAACGGCCGGGGCGAGCCGGAAGCTGGCCAGCGACTCGGGCACCTGGTAACTCTCCAGGTTGACGAGCAACTCGTTGTCGGCGGGCGCGCATTCCCGCACGCCGTACTGGGCGACGCCAATGCCGTCCTTAACGTCGGTAGCGCTACGGACGTGCTCAGCTTGGACCAGACGCAATGCTGTCAGGGACTCGCCGACGCTGGCGGCGCAGGACTGTATGTCGGTAGTCATCTCAGTCAGCACGCCGCGCATGTCGGCGGCCCGCTGGGCCTGCGATGGCTTGTGCACCAGGGCGACGGCCGCAGTCACCACGAGCAGCCCGGCAACCGCGAGGATGACCCATCGCGGAGTCCGGCGGACCGGCCAGCCGCTGGCGCTGACCTGACGCCGCGGCGGGGTGCGAGTGGAAGATGGCAACGGGTTAGCCCCGATCCTTGGTGCCGCGGGCGGCCGGAGCAGATGTGTTCATCAGCGCGACCCCCGCGTTCAACTCGGCCATGGACATCTGGCCGATGACGTGCTTGACGACGCGGTGCTGCGCGTTCAGGAAGAAGGTCTGGGGAAGCCCCAGCACACCGTACGACGTCGTGGTCGAGGCCGGATACGGGTCGAATGCCACGGGGTAGCGGACGCCGGCCGCGCGCAAGAACCGCAGGGCCGGGCCGCCCTCGTCGTTGGCGTCGACGCCAATGACGTCAACGCGGCCCTTGCGGGCCAGGTAGAACCGGGCCAGCATGGGCGTTTCCCGCTTGCACGGCGCGCACCAGGAGGCGAAGAAGTTGATGATGACCGGGTGCCCGCGGTAACTGGCCAGCGCCACCTTGTGTCCGGGCCAGCCGACCTGCGCCAGGCTGAAGCTGCGGGCCAGCTGGGGCACGGGTGTCTTCGGCTTCCCCGCTGCGCTCGTGCTGAGCGATACCAGGGCGATCACCAGAATGAAGACGGCGACACCGGCCAGCGCGATCTTGGTGGTCCGGTGCAAGTTGCGAAGCCTGGCCTGCCAGCCGCGCACCGAGGTCGACTGCGGGCTCATCGCGCCCCCCGGCTTCCACACGGATCGGCGATCAGCTCGTGCCTGCTGTCGGCCAGGCCATTGGCCGGGGTGGCCGGCAGGCAGATCGCGAAAGTGCTGCCGGAGCCCACGGTGCTGTATGCCTGCACGTCGCCGCCATGGCCGCGGGCGACCGCACGGACCAGCGACAGTCCGAGACCGGTACCGCGACGTCCGTCGGTCATCGTTCCCGTCGCGAACCGGTCGAAAATAGAGGCAAGCTCGGTAGGCGCGATACCCGACCCACCATCGGTCACGACCAGTCTCGCCAGGCTGCCACGGTCGTCCCGGATCACCGACAGCCTGATCAAGTCGCCCGGTGCAGTGTGCTGCACCGCGTTCTCAAGCAGCGCGTCCACGGCAAGTCCCAGCCGCTCGCGGTCAGCGCGCACGGTCACCTCGTCGAGACGGCCGAACTGCCACTGGCGGTCCGCGGCGGGACGCCAGCGCCAGAGCACCTCGGCCGTGAACTCGTCGAGCGCCACTTGCTCGTGCACCAGGAAGTCCGGGCTTGCCGACGCGGCGATCAGCAGCAGCCGCTCGCTCAGTTTCCGCAGCCGGTTGAGCTCGCCCACGATCACGTTGATATCGCGCTTGTCCTGGCTGTCCGCCAGGCTGCGGGCTAGCAGCTCCGCGTGCCCGAGCGCGATCGTGATCGGCGTCTTGAGCTGGTGCGACGCGTCCTGCAGGAACCTGCGCTGGGTGGCGAGCAGCCGCTCGTTCTCCTCGCTGACGCGAACGTGCTCGGCGCTGGTCGCCAGCCTGCGGTGTCCGTGCCAAAGCATGACCCAGACCATAGCCGCCATCAGCGGCACTTCGGTCAGCTCGGCCGCTGGCTGCGCGCCGCGGCTGACGTCCAGGCTGACCGCGGCGAAGGTGGTGGCCGTCATCGCGGCGAGCACCCAGAGCGTGGGCTTGGTGGCGCGGATGCGGAAGCTGTACAGCAGCCCGAAGCTGATCCAGATCAGGTGGAACGGGACGACCTCCCACCGGCCGAAGATCACGATCCCGGCTAGCCCGAGAAGCCAGAGCAGCACCCAGGCCAGATCGACCCAGTGCGACCAGGATCGCCACTCGGCCCTATCGCCCAGCTGGCCATCAGCCAGCCGCCACTGGGGGGCAGCCGCTGACAACGCCGTGTCAGGAAGCGAGCCGGTATCCGGCACCACGCACCGTCTCGATCAGGTCGAACCCGAGCTTGGATCGCAGCCGCCGCACGCAGACGTCGACGACGTTGGAGCCCGGGTCGAAGTCGATCCCCCATACTGACGCCAGCAGGGCTCCCTTGGGAACCGATTCGCCGAGGTGTTCCATCAGCTCCCTGAGCAGCAGGACCTCAAGCCTGGTCAGCGGAACGGCGCCCGTTCCGGCATCTGCCTGCAGCCGACCAAGGTCCAGCACCAGGTGACCGGCCCGGATGATCTCGTTCAGCTGGTGGTCAGCGCCGTGCTGGTCTCCGCGCTGTTCGGCGTCTGGCCGCCGGTGCTCGAGGTCCGCGCGCGGCTGGTCGCCGCGCAGCTGGACGCGCACCCGGGCGAGCAGCTCGTCGAGTGCGAACGGCTTGGTCAGGTAGTCCTGAGCGCCCAGGTCCAGGCAGTCCACCTTGGTGGGCACGTCCGCTACGCATGAGAGCACGAGCACGGCCTGGCCGGGACGCTCCGTGCACAGCCGGGTCAGCACGGTGCGCCCGTCGGTCTCCGGCATCACCAGGTCGAGAATCACTAGCTGGTAATCACCGCTCAGCGCATGCCGCAGCCCGTCAGCGCCATCGCTGCTGCAGTCGATTGCATAGCCGGCCGCGCTAAGCGCGCGGGTGACAACGTCACGTATCTCCGGCTGATCATCGACTACCAGGATGCGCTGCTGCGGGGGGAGCAGCTCAGCGCTCGTAACAGTCATCAGGCCCAATACCTCGGTTGCGTCGACTTCCGGCCAGACCAGCATCATCGAAAACCTGAACGTCCACGCAGGCGACAACAGAGGATCTACTCCATCGGAGCGGGTCAGGTCAAGTTGCGTGACGAGATTGTGGCCCTGGCCAGCCAGCCAGTCGCCGCGGTTCGCTCAGTGCACCGATGTAGTGACTCTGCGTGCTGTTCGGTCAACTATGACAATTTCGTCATTAAGGAGCGCCGTGCTTGCCGTGAGGCGACCGCTGAACGCAAGATCAGGACACGTTCTACGTCAGTGCTGGCTCAGACGTCGCGCAGCTATGCCAGGAAACCCGTCCGGGTCGTCAGGCGCGCGCAGAAGCGAGGTGATGGCCGGTGTCCCTGCTGGCCCGTGTCGTTACCCTGGTTGTGGCATTCGTCGCTGTCGCGGTCGGCGCCGCCTTCCTGGTGATTAACTTCTTGCTGTCCACTCCGCGCGACGGTCGCGTTCGGGGCGACCGTCAAGCCAGATACCGGTGCTGCCGTCAACGTGGTCCTGCAGGAGGACCCGCAGAACACGGTGACTAACAAGCCGGACTGGGTCTCGTACTTCGTCCAGGATCCGAATACCCACAAGTGGCTGCACACGACGGTGTTCCAGGTGCCGGCTGGCTCGGTGATCCACATGACGATCTACGGCTATGACGGCTGCACGCCGCTGCGCAACAACTTCTGGAGCGGTGTAACCGGCACCATCGGCGGCATCGCGTACGAGAACGGTAAGCCGGTTAGCGTGATCAACGCCTGGTCCGGCTGCAACGTGGGACACACCTTCTCGATCCCCGGCATCAACCTGAACGTGCCGATGGGGACGCCTCCGATCAGCGCGAACCTGTGCACGACGTCGCCGTGCACGTCGGGCCCGCATACGACAATGACGTTCAGCTTCAGGTCGCCGAGTACTCCCGGTGACTACCTCTGGCAATGCAGAGTCCCCTGCGGCGGCGGCTTCATCGACGGATTCGGCGGTCCCATGCAGACGTTCGGTTACATGACCGGCAACATGGTGGTGGTGGGCTGATGGCCGCCTCGACAGCCGACGGGCTGCGGCCGGCGGGCCCGGCCGGGCCGAATCACGGCCTGCGCATCTTCCTGATCTGGCTGCCCATCGCACTGGCGGCGGACCTGCTGATCTACCTGGTCTGGGGCCCGCACCTGCCGCCGGGCACCATGTCGGACACGGCCGCGAGCCAGCAGTTCGACATCAAGGTCATGTCCGTGATGGCCGCACCGGTGATGGTCTTCGTACTGGTTTTCATGGGCTACTCGATCGTCGTATGGCGGCATCGCGAAGGCGACGACGAGGACGGCCCGCCGATCTTCGGTCACGCCAGGATCCAGGCCATGTGGATCACCGTGACGTCCGTAATCGTGCTGGCGCTGGCCGTGTTCGGCACCTATGAGCTAGCCGGGACCGGCTTCGCCGGCGCCGGGGCCGGTGAAGGACCCGCCCCGATCTGGAAGGCGACGGGCGGTAACCCGCTGATCGTTCAGGTGATCGGCCAGCAATGGCGGTTCAGCTACCGGTATCCGCAGTTCGGCGGCTTCGAGACGACCGACCTGATGTTGCCGGTCGGCCGGCCGGTCCAGTTCAACGTCACCTCGATCGACGTCATCCACAGCTTCTGGGCCTACCAGCTCGGGGTCAAGGCCGACGCCAACCCTGGCGTCGACAACGTCGCTTACACCACGCCGGAGCACACCGGCGCTGTCACGGTGCGCTGCGCCGAACTGTGCGGTCTGTGGCACGGCGCCATGTTCGACTACGGCCAGGTCGTCAGCCTAGCCGCCTTCCAGACCTGGGCGGCCACAACGCGAGTGCAGATGGCCGCGGTGACCAGGGCGTTGCCGCCCTACTCAACCGTGTATGACCCGACGGTCGTCCCGCAGCTCGCCAAGATCCTGGCAGAAGAACGGGATCGTCGGCGGCGGGGGCTTGTACTACCCGCCGAACGACCCGGTACAGCCGTGATGACGTCCGACGCAGCGACGAAGAGGTGACCTGATGGCCATCGAGACACAGCCGGACCGGACGCAAGGATCCGGCGGCGGCCAGGCTTGGGCCGCCGGCGGCCCGCGGCCCTGGTGGCGTCGGCCGGCGATCCATACCGCGCTGCTCGGGCGCCGTCATCGGGTACTGGCTCGGGCACCTGCTCGGCACCTACCTGACCGGCGCGACCGGCGCTGCGAACCAGTATCCCAACGTCGGCCTGTCTGATTCCGAGGACTGGCCTATCGTGCTCGGTTACGCGCTGGCCGTGGTGGGCTGGCTGATCGGCCTCGGCATATTCAACGACCTGATCCGGCAGATGCTCGGCAGGCCGGTTAACGGCCAGAACACTCAGGAGACCGAACAGCCGGGTGGGCTGGCGAAGTATTTCCGGTACGAGCTCGACCACAAGGTCGTCGGGATCCAGTACCTGGTCGGCATGATCATTTACTTCTGCACGGCCGGGCTGCTCGCGATGGCCATCAGGACAGAGCTGCTGTCCCCGGTGCACCACGTCTTCACCTCGCAGGCGTACGTAGAGATCGTCGGCGAGCACGGCACGATGATGATGATGCTGATGACATCGGTCATCCTCGGCCCATTCGGCAACTACCTCGTCCCGCTCATGATCGGCGCCAAGCGGGTCGCGTTCCCCAGGATCGAGGCGCTGTCATTCTGGCTGACGCCCTGTGCGTTCCTGATCCTGCTGTCCGGGCTGCTGCTTGGCGGGTTCCCGTTCGGCTGGACCGGGTATGCCCCGCTGTCGATTCAGTCCACTGTTGGCGCTGACTCGTACGCGATGGCCTTCGGGCTCATGGGTATCTCCATGATCCTGGCGGGCTTCAACATCATCGTCACGGTCATCTGCTACCGGGCTCCGGGAATGCGCTGGAGCCGGCTGCCGATGTTCGTCTGGTCGATGGTGTCGACCTCGTTCCTCATGGTGCTGGCCGCGCCGGTGCTGGTAGGCGGCATGTACATGCTGCTGCTGGACCGGACCGCGCAGACCGCGCTCTTCGAGGACTCCCTCGGCGGCAGCAGCTACCTGTACCAGAACCTGTTCTGGTTCTTCGGTCACCCCGAGGTGTACATTCTGGCCTTGCCCGGCTTCGGCATCGTCTCGGAGCTCATTCCGGTGTTCTGCCGCAAGCCGCTGTTCGCCTACAAGATAGCGGCCGCGGGCATGATCGGGGTCTCGCTGCTGAGCTTCTTCGTCTGGCAGCACCACCTGTTTGACAGTGGCATCAATCCGGACATGCGGCCGGTGTTCATGCTCACAACAGAGCTGATCTCGATCCCGACCGGTTTCATTTACCTGGTTGCGCTCGGCACCTTCTGGAAGGCGAAGATCCGCTTCACCGTGCCTATGCTCTTCGCGCTGGGCATGTACTTCAACTTCCTGATCGGCGGCATTTCGGGGGTGTTCCTGTCGGACATGCCGGCCGACACCACCGAGCACGGCAGCTTCTTCGTGATGGCGCACTTCCACTACACGATCATGGGCGGCCTGATCTTCGCCTTCATGGGCGGCCTGTACTACTGGCTGCCCAAGATGATGGGGGTCAAGCTCAACACGACGCTCGGCAAGTGGCAGTTCTGGACCATGTTCATCGCCTTCAACTCGACTTTCCTGCCGCTGTTCGCGGTCGGCATGGCCGGGCAGCCGCGCCGGGTGTTCGAGTACGCGCTGAACCTGCAGCCGCTGAATATATGGGTATCGATCTCCTCGTTCTTCCTGGGCGGATCGATCCTGCTCTTCGTGATCAACTTCGTCTGGTCAACCGTGATCGTGCGCGAGCCGGAAACCGGCAACCCGTGGCAGTCCCGCGGACTGGAGTGGCAGGTCTCGTCACCGCCGCCGCCCGGCAACTTCGAGCACGTTCCGGTGGTCCTGTCCGGCCCCTACGACTACGGCGTCAAGGAAGCGCTGCCGGTCGCCGACCTGAACCCGCCTGCGGGCGTGCTCAGCGCGGCCATCACCGGAGCGGCTACAGTTCGAGCGGAGGCATAACCCATGGCCGAGACAACCGCGCCGTCCACCGGGATGAGCCGGGCCGAGGAGGAGGCGAGCTTCTACCACGAGGCGGCGCTCAACGCTTCGTGGACCGGCGTCCGGCTGGCCGCCGGAGGCTTGTCTTTCGGGTTCGGCGCGTTCGGCTTCGCATTCTTCTACCTGAAGTCGATCAACTCGCACGACCGCTGGTATCCGTCGGGTTTCACCGGGCCGAAGATGTGGCAAGGCGTGCTGATCATGGTCTTGGTCGTGGTGAGCGCGGCAATCCAGACGCTGGTGTTGCAGCGGATCAAAGCCGGGAAGAAGGCGCCCTGGCAGGCCGGTGCCCTGGTGGCGCTGGTGCTCGGCGTGGCCGCGGTCGGCTTCCAGATCTACCAGCTCGCCGACCTGCCGTTCTGGCCTGGCTCCAGCGGCTTCGCGAGCGTGTTCGTCGCTTTCTGTCCGGTCTACCTGACCATCGCGTTCTGCGCGATGGTGTGGCTGGAGATACTGATCATGCGCTGCCGGGCGATCCCGGAGATCTCTTTCGTGGAGCAGCCGCCCACCTACGCCGAGGCGTTTGCCGTGCAGCGGTTCCAGGCATCGCTGAGCGCGTTCACCCTTACCTGGAACTACCTGGCCGCCGTCGCGGTCCTGTTCTGGGTGCTGTTCTACCTGGTGCACTAGTGCGCGGCCAGCGAGCGGCAGGTCGGCAGCGGGAGGCGACTCGGTGGAAGTAGCGTTCTCGCACTGGTCGGCCAGCTGGCCGGTGCTGATCTGCTACCTGGTCGTCGCCGTTGCCCACGTCGCCGGGCTGCTCAGGCTGCTGTCGGGTAGCGCGACCTCGGCGCCGGACGGCGTGACGATTGCCCTGCCGGAAGGCGCCACGAGGCAGCAGCTGCGGCGTGAGGGCTTGCTGTTCCAGCTCGGCTTGGTGATCGTGCTGCTGGCGCTGGTATCGCCCGTCGGCTACTGGTCGGATGTGTATATCTGGGTCCGGGCGGTCCAGCAGCTGCTGGTAGCCGTCGCTGGCGCCGGCCTGATCGTGCTGGGCGCGCCTTGGTCGGCGCTGGCGCAGTCGGTTCGGCCGCGCCGCCAGTTCAGCGGGCAGACCGGCGAGTCCGCCGCTGTCGGGATGAGCGGGCCTGCGCGGCCGCCCCGGCCGCTGGCGCAGCCGCTGCTCTGGGTGATCACCTTCAACGTAGTCCTGCTTGGCTGGCAGATACCCGTGCTGTTTGACGCGGTGCGCGGTAATACTGGGGTGGCGCTTGGTGAGCACGCCAACTATCTCGGCGCCGGGATCATGTTCTGGCTCCAGCTCATCGGGTCTCGGCCGCTGAGCCCGCAGACGGCCCCGCTGCGCCGGGTCAAGATGGTCGTCGGCACGGTCATAGTCTCGACGTTGCTGGGAATGGTGCTGGTATTCGGCTCCCGTGTGCTCTACCCGGCTTATGCGGCCGGGACAGCGCACCATGTCATGACGGTGCTCGATGATCAGCAGTTGGCCGGAGCGGTGCTGTGGATGGGCATGCTGCCTGCGCTGATCGTGTCCAGCATCGCGCTGTTGTTGCAGTGGTTCGCCAACGAGGAGTCGGCGGAGCTGTCAGCCGGTCTTGACCGGCTGGTCTCGCCGCGCAAGAGTGCCTGGCCGTCCGGGCCAGTTATCAGGTGACAACGGACATGAGACCTGGCAGGAGACGGCAGTGGCTAGATTGATTCTCGCGGCGGTTAGCCCCGACAACACGCCGCACGGGTACAACTGGACGTTCGTGTACCCGATGCTGCTGTTCATCGTGATTGGGGGCGTGCTCTATTACCTGTTCGGCAGGCCGCACCGGCGGGTGCCACCGCGGCTGATCTCGGTTTCAGCTGCCGGGCGCACGCCTGACCCAACTACAGCTCGCGCCGCCTCGGTTGTCGGCGACCTAAGCGTGGCGGATGGCGGCGGAATGGCTGGCGCCGGGCAGGCGTCAGCTGCGGAAGCGCCAGCTGGGGAGACGGCAGCCGGGGCAACGGCGGCAGGGGAAACGGAAGCCGGGGACGCGACAGCGGAGCACACGGGGGCACCGGAGTGACGCAAGCGACCGCAGCGGCCGGCCAGGGTGTCGAGCTTCCGGCCCGGCGCTCGGTCCGGCTCGTTGGCCGGTCGCTGTTCCTGCTTACCAAGCCCCGGATAATCGAACTGCTGCTGGTAACGACGCTGCCGACGATGCTGCTGGCGCAGCGTGGCCTGCCAGGTGTCGGGCTGATGGCGGTCACCTTGCTAGGCGGCGCGCTCGCAGCCGGCAGCGCTAACACGCTGAATTGCTACTTGGACCGCGACATCGACGCCGTGATGAAGCGCACCTCGCGCCGGCCGCTGGTGGCCAAGGGAACTCCGGCGGCGGTCAAGCCCGCAGAGGCGCTGGCCTCCGGCATCGTGCTCGGCGCGGCGTCGACCCTCATGCTCGGCCTGCTGGCGAACTGGCTGGCAGCGGCCCTGGCGGACGGGGCCATCCTGTTCTACGTCTTCGTATACACCATGGGCCTGAAGCGCAGAACCTCCTCCAACATAGTGATCGGCGGCGCAGCCGGCTGCTTCCCGGTGCTGGTGGGCTGGGCGGCAGTCACCGGTACGGTCAGCTGGCCGGCCATCCTGCTGTTCGCGGTGATCTTCCTGTGGACCCCGCCGCACTTCTGGGCGCTGGCGATGAAGTTCAAGGACGACTACGCGGCGGCCGGAGTCCCGATGCTCCCCGTGGTCGCGCCCGCCGTTACCGTTGCCAGAAAGATTCTCGGCTATTCCTACGCGATGGTCGGCGTGACGCTGGCCCTGGCCCTGTACGCGGGTCCGGTCTACGGCGCCTGTGCGGCCGGACTGGGCGGCTGGTTCCTGGTCGAGGCGCACCGGCTGCGGTCCCGCGTTGCCTGCCGGTGAAGCGGCGGCGCCGATGCGGCTGTTCCACCTGTCCATCGCCTATCTGACGCTGTTGTTTGCCGCGGTGGCGATTACCGCACTGCTGCCCTGGCGGGGCTGGTAGCGCTGCACGGCTCGCGCTGGCTGGTCCTGCTCAGGCCAAGGTGGCTGGCCTGGCACCTCTTCGCGGTCGTGGCCACCGCCGGGATGTTGTACCTGGGCTACTGGCAGCTGCGTCGCGCCGAGTCCGGCAACGAGCTGAGCTGGGCCTACACGTTCGAGTGGCCGATATTCGCCGTCTGCGGCGTGGTGTTCTGGGTCAAGTCGCTGCGCGAGGAGGTCAAACTCCGTGCTGACGGGGCCACTGACGTTGCCGGTACGGCGAGCGCCGAGAATGCGCCGCCTGAGAGCGTAGACGCCTATCTGGCCCGGCTGAAAGCGGAAGTACAGGGCCACGGCCGTTGGCACGGAATGCGTTAGCTGTCGCTAGCGTCCGCGTGCCGGCTTCCCTGTGCTGATAGACCGCGCAAACTTTAGAATCGGGTTCTAGTGCTGCCTGACTCGCGGCGGCCCGGATTCCCGGAGGCAGCGGTGGCGTGGGATTTCTCGACCGAGCCAGAGTTCCAAAGGCAGCTGGACTGGGTGGCGGACTTCTGCAAGAACGAGGTTGAGCCACTCGACCTGATCTTTCCTGGCGCGGCCTACTCCCGCGACCCGAAGGCGAAGATGCTCGCCGACCCACTGAAGCAGCAGGTGAAGGACCGCGGGCTGTGGGCGCTGTTCCTCGACAAGGACCTGGGCGGCCCCGGGTTCGGCCAGCTCAAGCTGGCCCTGCTGAACGAGATCCTGGGCCGGTACCGGTCGGCGCCAGTGGTCTTCGGCACCGCGGCGCCCGACACCGGCAACATGGAGATGCTGGCCGCTTACGGCACGGCCGAGCAAAAGGCCAAGTGGCTGTACCCGCTGATGAACCAGGAGATCTTCTCGGCGTACTCGATGACCGAGCCGCAAGGCGGGTCCGACCCGAACCTATTCAAGACGCACGCGGTCCGGGACGGAGATGACTGGGTCATCACCGGCGAGAAATGGTTCACCAGCGCCGGGGCCAGGGCAGACATCATCTTCGTCATGTGCACCAACGGCATGTTCGTAGTGCCGCGGGATACGCCTGGGGTGGAGATCATGGGCTACCCGCCGCTGCACAACCACATCCGGTACAACGAAGTCCGCGTTCCCCTCGGAAATCTGCTCGGGCCGGAGGACGGAGCCAAGGTGCTGGCCCAGCGGCGGCTCGGCGGCGGCCGCATTCATCACGCCATGCGAACGGTCGCGCAGGTCAGGCTCGCCTTCGACATGATGTGCGAGCGGGCGCTCAGCCGCGAGTCGCACGGCAAGGTGATCGCCGAGCATCAGATGGTGCAGGAGGCCATCGCCGATTCCTACGCCGAGCTGAACATGCTGCGGCTGCTGGTGCTGTGGACGGCCTGGACGATCGACAACTCGAGCACCCAGCAGTCGCGAACCCAGATCGCGGCCTGCAAGTACACCTGCGCCAAGGTGCTGCGCGAGGTCAGCTACCGGGCGTTGCACATCATGGGGTCACTGGGCACTACCAACCTCACGCCGCTGCAGGCAATGTGGGCCGCCGCGCCCACGATGGCGATCGCCGACGGTGTCGACGAGGTCCACAAGGTGACCGTGGCGCGCAATGTGCTGAAGGACTACGAGCCGCACGCCGGTCTCTGGCCGACCGAGTACATCCCGGCCAAGCGGGACGAGGCGCGGAAGAAGTACGCGGACCTGATCGACGCCGACCCGGACCTGGCTGCCTGGGCCGACGCCGCCGTCCGCGCGACGGCAAGGGGCTGACGATGGAGATCACGAGCAAGGTCGCCGTCGTCACCGGTGGCGCCAGCGGTGTCGGCCGGTCACTGTGCCTCGGGCTGGCAGGCCGGGGCGCCGCTGCGGTCGTCGTCTGCGACATTGACGCCGACGGTGCCGCGAAGATCGCCGCCGAGATCGAGGCCGACGGCCATCAGGCGCTCGCGGTGCCAGCGGACGTGTCGAAGGAAGCAGACGTCCAGGCACTAGTGGCGCGCACCGAGGAGGCGTTCGGCCAGGTCAACATGTTCTTCTCGAACGCCGGGATCATCGTGCCGGGTGGGCCGGAGGCGTCGGACGAGGCCTGGGCGAGGATCTGGGCGATCAACGTCCAAAGCCACATCTACGTTGCCCGGGCCGCGCTGCCCGGCATGCTGGCCAGGGGGGACGGCTACCTGGAAATCACCGCGTCGGCTGCGGGGCTGCTCACTCAGCTGGGCTCGGCGCCTTACGCGGTCACCAAGCACGCGGCGGTCGCATTCGCCGAGTGGCTCTCCATCACCTACGGCGATCAGGGCATCCGGGTGTCCTGCCTGTGCCCGCAGGCGTTCACGAGCAACCTGCTCAGCACCAGCATGCGGGAGCTGGGGGCCGGGCTGCCGCCAGAGGAGGTCTGGGTCGGTGGGTCCGCGCAGGCGGCAGTCGATGGTGTGCTGACCTCGGAGCAGGTGGCGGAAGCGGTGCTCGAGGCGATCGGCACCGACCAGTTCCTCATCCTCCCGCATCCCGACGTGGCCACCTACGAGCGGCGCCGGGCCGACGATCGGGAGCGCTGGCTGCGGGGCATGCGCCGGATGCAGGCCCGCCTCACCGACCAGGCGTAACCGCCTCGGTCGCTGCTGCCCATGATCGTGGCGAGTTTTCAGCGAATAGCGCTGAAATGTAGTCACGATAACCGCGCGGCGCGCCGCGTGCCGTGATCACCCGCGCGCGCTGACTTCGGCTTGCCTGCGGCGCAGGAACGCCTGCTGCGCCCGGCTGTGCGTGCGCGCGCTAGCCGCCGCGAACTCCTCCGCCGCCTCGGCGACGCGGCCGACGCGAGCGAGCAACTCCGCGCGGATCGCGTGCAGCAGGTAATAGCTATCCAGCTTGAGGGCGTCGACGATGGCCAGGCCCGCAGCCGGGCCGTCGACCTCGGCCACGGCGACGGCCCGGTTCAGGGCCACTACCGGGCTCGGCGCCAGCGCCAGCAGCTGATCATAGAGCCGGACGATCTGCCGCCAGTCGGTGTCGGCCGTGCCCGCGGCGTCGCTGTGCACGGCGTTGATCGCTGCCTGGATCTGGTAGGGACCCGGCTGATCACGGCGCAGGCAGGCCCGGACGATGGCCTGGCCATCGGCGATGAGGTCCCGGTCCCAGCGGCTGCGATCCTGGTCGGCAAGCAGCACAACGCCGCCGTCCTCCGCGGTGCGGGCCCGTCGCCGCGCCTGCGTCAGCAGCATCAGCGCGAGCAGGCCCATTGCCTCCGGCTCGTCCGGCATAAGGCCGGCCAGCGCCCGGCCGAGCCGGACCGCTTCCGCGCACAGATCCGCCCGGATCAGGGTGTCGCCCGAACTGGCCGCGTATCCCTCGTTGAAGATCAGGTACACGACTGCCAGCACGGCGCGGAGCCGGTCCGGGAGTTCGGCCTCGCCGGGCACCCGGTACGGGATCCGGGCCGCGCGGATCTTGCCTTTGGCCCGGACGATCCGCTGTGCCATGGTGGGCTCGGGAACGAGGAACGCGTGCGCGATCTCCGCCGTGCTGAGTCCGCCGAGCAGCCGCAGCGTCAGCGCCACCTGGGCGCCGGTGCCGAGCGCCGGGTGGCAGCAGGTGAAAATGAGCCGGAGCCGGTCATCACGCACGGGCACCTCCTCGGGCGGCTCGTGCTCGGCGAACAGCAGCGCCGCTTGTGCTTGCCGTTCGCCCCGGGATGCCTCCCGGCGGATGCGGTCGATACCGCGGTTGCGCGCGGTCGTGATCAGCCAGCCGGCCGGGCTCGGCGGCACTCCGTCCGCCGGCCAGCGCTGCAAGGCAACGGTGAAGGCATCCTGAACCGCGTCTTCGGCCATGTCGATGTCACCGAAGACGCGGACCAGGACGGAAACGGCGCGCCCGTACTCCCGGCGGAAGATCCGCTCGAAGTCGCTCGCGGGCAGGCCGGGTTCGGATGAGTCAGCCATCGGCGCTTTCGTAGGCGGGCCGCACCTCGACCGGAAGCCTGGTGATCAGCGTGAACTGCCGGGCCCAGTCCAGGGCCGCGTCCAGGTCGGGAGCGGCGATGACGGTGAACCCGCCGATGTGCTCTTTTCCCTCGACGAACGGCCCGTCGGTGATCACGATCTCGCCATCGGCTGGCCGCAGCACCGTGGCCGTGCTCGGCGGGTACAGGCCGCCAGTGAAGACCCAGGAGCCCGCGGCCTTGAGCCGATCATTCCAGGCCCCGACTTGCTCCATGATAGGGCCGAGCACCTCGGGCGGCGGTGCTTCGCCGTCTGGCTGGTAAACGCTGAGCAGGTAGTTCGGCATCGTTACTCCTTACTGGGCTGGTCGCTTCTCGCTGTCTACACGATCGGGCCTAGGCCAGATCGACACGACCTCAGGAGAAATTCTGCCTGGTTGCCGGTTCGGAACCAGCGGGCTGGCCTGGCGTCTAACGTGCAGCGAAGGCGGGGAGGCAGGCCGATGCGAGTGCCGGCCGGCTGCACACGATCCGCAAGGTCGTCACGTCGCCGGCCGCCATCAGGCGACTAGCCGGCATGCTTGACCGGTCACGGGTCAACCCGGGCAAGACAATCAGCTGCGCGCTCATCTTCGCGGAATACCGGCTGGCGTTCGCGGTTTCCGCGCACAGCTCGCCAGCCGTAGTGGTCACCGCGTCCCACGGCCGTGCGAAGGCGCCCAGGTCCGCGTGGACAGTCGGATGCAGCCGTCGCTCCAGGACGCTGCGGGCATGGTCGCCGTGGCCGACCAACTGCTGGGCGTGCCCCCCGGCCGTAGCTACCGGTCGGCCGACAGCACCTTCCGCGGGTGGCTGCCGTCCACGTAGCCGACGAACGGCGGATAGATGTTGTAGCCGAGCAGCTCCTGCAGTCGGTCGGGCAAATCGCGAACTACGGCACGCGGAACCGCGAGGCAGTGATTCTCCTGCGGCCGGAGCCAGGCCGCCGCATACTCGAGGATCACGCCAAGACGCGGCTGCCCGGTGCGGTTGGCGCCCCCGCCGTGCCAGAGGCTGCCGAGGTAGAACATGGCCGATCCAGGCGACACAGTGGCGGCGGCGACGGTATCGCTGTCGGCCGGGCGCCGCCCTAGTTCCCATCGATGGCTGCCGGGGATGAACCGTGTTGCGCCGTTCTCCTCGGTGAATTCGTCCAGTGGCCACATGGTGTTGACCACGAGCGGCGGATGCGGCTCCGGAACCGGGTAGATCGAGTCATCCCGGTGCAGGATCTGGGCCTTCTCGCCGGGGCCGATCCGGATTCCCACCGGAGCGCTGAGCTGATAGTGCCCGAGCACCTCGTCCAGGACCGCGAGCAGCAGCGCGCCGGTCGCGGCGCCATCGAAAGTCCTGGTCTTGGCGAACAGCGCATAGATCCGCTGAGTGTCGAAACCCTCGAACGAGTTGCGGCCGGTCGGAGTCTCGCTGAGCACCCGGCCCAGGTCGGCGCGGGCGGCCTGCACGTCGGCGCCATCCATCATCCCGGTGACGACCACATAGCCGTCGTCCATCAGCCGCTGGGCCACGTCCCGGCTGCCGGAAGTGGCGGGCATCGTTGCCATCACCCGCCCGAGACTAGGCGAACAGTCCGCGCTAGTACAGACCCCGCCATGGCGCGCCAGTCCCGACCAGTGGGGGTTTCAGGACACGGTCCATGCCTTGCCGTTCCAGTGCAGGATCAGGCGATTTCTGAACCGCATACTGGTAGCAGCTGCCGACTGCCCAGCCACTACGGGCAGAGACGGCGCTGACGGCGTCCAGGCTGTTGTTGTGATGCGCGCGGGCCTGGGTTCGGTATCGCCCGGCGCAGCAGTTCGCTGCCGGGGATCTGGCAGGTCAACGGCTCAACAATCCCCGCCACCCGCCAACATCGCTGCGACGTTGTAAGGCAGGTGCCGGGGATGCACGAGCAGCCCGCGCGCCAGTTGCCGGATCTGCAGTCGCAACGGGATCAGCGTCTCCTCGCAGTAGCGCCATGCACTGATCTCGTCCGAGCCGAACCGGCCCGCTATGGACCGGCGGAACCGGCGAGCGTCGCCGCCGTCGCTGGCCCAGGTGGGCAGCCAGGCGCGCAGATCGGCGTCGCGTTCCAGCATGGTCCAGCCCATCAGCCGCTCGGCGATCTGTCCGGCGGCATCGATGACGAATGCCCGGTCGGCTGGACCGCCAGTGATGCCATGCACCCGGCCCTCGCTGCGGTGGCCGTGGTGAATGCTGGCCGAGCTGAACCGGGCACCGACGGCCAGCGCGGCGACGGCGTGACCGGCCTCGTGCCAGGCCGTTCGAACCGTCGCCCGCCTAGCCGGCCCGTAACTGAGGTAGCAGCCGCAGTCATATCGCTGGCGGATCCAGCGAGCGTGCACGATCGACTCGTCGTCGTGCCTGATGAGCTTCCCGAGGTCGGCCTCGATCGTAATGACGGCCCTTTGCTCGGCGGGCGTCAGCTCGTACACGGCTTCGTCCTAATCGGCTCGGCGGCGACGGCGATGTAAGGCAGACTACGCGTTGGCACCGACAAGGCCGAGGCACGCTGACCGGCATTCGAGCGCGGAGGAGCAGATGACGGGCAATCTGACGGCTGCAGGCAAGGATCGTCTGCGGGCCGTGGCTGAGCAGCATGTGGGGAACGGGGACGTTCCTGGCCTGGTGGCCTTGGTCGCGAGCGGTGATGAGGTGGTTGCCGAGCCGTTCGGCACGCTGTCGATCGGCGGCGCGCCGGTCCAGCGAGACTCGCTGTTCCGGATCGCGTCCATGACCAAGCCAGTCACCGGCGCGGCGACCATGGCGCTGATCGAGGAAGGCCTTATTGGCCTCGACGAGCCGGTCGACCGGTTGGTGCCTGAGCTAAGTGACCGCAGGGTGCTGCGGGACATGAGCGGGCCGCTGGACGACACGGTCCCGGCGAAGCGGTCGATAACCACGCGCGACCTGCTGACGTTCACGTTCGGCTTCGGCTTCGTGCTGGAGATGTTCATGGCCGCGGAGCCGTTCCCGGTTGTGGTGGCCTCGGAGAAGGCGGGATTGTCCACCATAGGGCCACCGGATCCGGATGTGCAGCCTGACCCCGACACCTGGATTGCCGGGCTCGGATCGTTGCCGTTGCTCGCTCAGCCCGGCGAGCGATGGATGTACAACACGGGCGCGTCGGTGCTGGGCGTGCTGCTGGGCCGGGCGGCCGGGCAGTCGTATGGCGAAGTGCTGCGCACCCGGATCTTCGAGCCGCTCGGCATGACGGACACCGCGTTCTGGACTGCGCAGACCGACCGGCTGGCCACGGCCTACCGGTCGGGGCCGGACGGCCTGGTGGCCTGGGACCAGCCGGATGGCAAATACAGCCGTCCGCCCGCATTCGAGGACGGTGCCGGGGGACTGGTGTCCACCGCCGACGACATGCTGGCGTTTGCCAGGATGTTCCTGCGCGGCGGTGACCCGGTGCTGTCAACCGACTCGGTGCGCGCCATGACGACGGATCAGCTGACGCCCGAGCAGAAGGCGCGCGGAGGCCTCGGGCCGGACTTCTTCACCGGGCAGTCGTGGTCGTTCTGCCAGGCCGTGCAGGCCGACGGGGCGTTCGGCTGGAATGGCGGCTTCGGCACTACCTGGGACGTGGACCCGAACCGCGAATTGACCATCATCGTGCTGACCCAGCGGATGTTCGACTCGCCCGAGCTGCCGGCGGCGCATGCCGACATCAAGTCAGCCGCCGCGGGAGCACTCGCCTGAGCAGGCGGCTCCGCGAAGAAAGGACCCCGTTCCCTTATCGCGCTAGGGCGCCCATCGGATCCCAGGCCGGCAGCACGATTGGTGTCGCGTCCAGTGCCTGCAGCACGTCGTCGGGCAGCGAGGTCCGGCGGGCCGCGATCTCGAAGACGTACTCGTCGAACCAGGAGTCGTGCATGGTGTAGAAGCCGTCCTTGCCGCGGTCGGAGCCCCAACTGTTCTCGACCCGCCACCGCCGCGTGCGGCCGTCGAGCACGTCGACGCCGGTGAAGAGCATCGCGTGCGTCATCAGCGTCTCGTGGTAGGCGAGGCGGTCCGCTTTGTCCAAGCAGAACTCAGTGCCGTAGACGGCTGGCAGGTCGTACAGGCCGACGTCCCAGACCGCGTAATCGCTGCTCATCATCTGGTCGACGTCGCAGCCGAACCAGACCGGCTCGCCGCCCTGCAGGGTGGCGGCAGCGATCTTCTTGATGAGCGACATGTCGACGTTGAGATAGGTCACCGGCGGTCCGCCGAGCACGTTGCCGAGGTATTCGACGGTGAACGTCCGCCCGATCGGGCTGGACGGGCGCGGGTCGTGCACCAGGCAGACGTAGTCGTCAAGGGGCAGGTCGATGTACTTGGCTGCGAACTCCTGCGGGGTGAGCACCCCGTCCCGGTGGAACTGCTTGTCCTTATCGGTCCACTGCCAGTCGAAACGCTCAGGCGGGGTGCCGAGGTGGATGCACAGCACGCGGTAGACGGCACGAAGCACCTCGGCCTTTTCCGTGCGGGCGGCCTCCAGGCCGCCCGCCGCTACCGCGCCGCGAACTGACCGCGCGCCTTGCCGCAGCAGGTAGCGCAGCACCGAGTTCATCCGGGCGGTGTTGGATGAGCTCTGCGTCTCCGGCATGAAATTCTTCGGCACGAGGCCGTGCTTGGCGACGATCGCCGCGAACATGTTCCACTGGCCGCCGTCGCCCGCCACCGATTCCAGCAGGAATGCCACCGTGCGGTCGTCGATGTCACGGTCGGCGGTCTCGATGATCGCCTCAAGGAAGTAGTTGGCGCGCTCGATCTTGTCCCAGAACATCGCGTAGTTCTGGGAGAACTCGAAGTCCTTGAGCCCGGTCTTGCGCATCACTGCCGACGCGGAGCAGGTTCAGCCCGGCGAACAGCCAGCACCGGCCGCTGCGCTCCTGGTTGGTTACCTTCCAGTCGTCCAGGTGGGTCGATAGCGAGTGATCGATGTTGTTGACGATCTCGCGGTTGATCGCGACGTCGTTGACCGAGACCCTGGTAACGGCGTTCTGCGCGAGCCGGTACGCCGGATTCGCGGAGAAGTCCTTGCGCAGCAGCTCCAGGTCGGCAGCAGCCAGCGTTCCATTCATTCCCGGCGTTCCTTCCGTTAGCAGATAGCGGCCTCGCCTCAACCTACCAGCGGTTCGGCGCTCCAGGCTGCGCCGAAATGTGCCACCGCGAGCGGCCAACCTGCAGGCACCCGCATCGAGGAACTGCTGAACGAGCACCTGCACGAGCAGCAGCTCGGCCACGACCAGGAGGACGACCGCGGTGGGAACCGCGGCTGTATCGAGACGTGGGAGAAGTTTCGTAAGGAACTGAAGGTGCGCCGACAGAACCGCTGTGCATGACGGGGCATCAGCCAGAGGCCTAGTACGTCAGCAGCAGGCGAACCAGCTAGTAGACGCTGCTCCGGTGCCCGATGTCGAGGATGAGCACGACCAAGCGATCGCCGTCGATCTCATAGAGGGATGCGCCAGTCACCAACCCGTACACGCCAGGTGCGCGGATCTGTCGTTAGCTGTGTCGCCTGCCCTGGTCTCGGGTTCTCTGCTAACCGATCAATGGCCGCCTCAACACGCCGCTGAATCGTCCTATCGAGCTTCCGAAATGCCCGGCTGGCCTGCTCGCGCCAGACGACCTGGTATGTCATTGCCCCGCTTCGGCCTTGACCTGCTCCCATGGGATAACCGGCTCGCCGCCCTCGATGCTGCGACGTGCCTCACGGGCTGCCGCGGCGTCCGCGAAGTCCTCCAGCAATTCGACAAGCTCATCAGCGGAGAGGCGCTCCAACTCGGCGGCAACGCGCGCCGGGACGATCGCCGCCAGGCGCTCGCCATGATCGGTGATGTAGACGACCTGGCCGCGGGCAGCCTCGCGGGCCGCCCCGGCAACGCCCGGAGTGGTTTCTATGGCGAGATCGCTCATGACGCCTGCCCTCCCCGGTTGCTCGATGTCAACCTGCCACGAGTGTAAGCAGTTCTACAGTAAAACCCATCGCGCGGCCACGCGCTATCCGTGTATCCGCTGGTCAGAGGCTTGCCGAGTCCGCGCGAATATCTGTGCCCGCATGTATGTTCATTCTCGGTTATCAGGAATAGACGCTGGCGCTGGCTGATTCAGCCACAATCCCGTGGCGGCGCTCGTAGGTATACGCGGCGTAGTTAGCGCCGTCCGATTGATGTCTGCGGCGCCCGACGGCCCACAGGCACCTGTTTACGGCCCGGAGGCGTGACGACCAGCGAGTTCGTCAATTGATGTCGAATTCGTTGCCCTCCGGATCGGCCATCGCCACCGCGTAGTGGTCTAGGCCGTCCGCGCGGGCGACGCGCTTTAGTGTGGCGCCAAGCTCTGACAGCCGCCTTGCCTCGGCGTCGACGCGCTGCATGCGCGTCTCTATCGGCACTGCTGACGCCGATGTCGAAGTGAAGCCGGTTCTTGATGGTCTTCTGCTCGGTGATGGGCTGCCAACCTATAACCGACCGGCTACGATCGGAGGTGAGAGGCAAGGAGGCGCCAGATGAGCGCTAGCACACTGGCCGGGCCGGCCGGCACGTCGCGCTGTACTGCCGGATCAGCAGGGACCGTAACGGACGGGCCGAGGGCGTCGACGTCCAGGAGCGCCAGGGCCGCGACTACGCCGCCCGGGCGTGGCCGGGCCAGCCGGCCGAGGTCTACTCAGACAACGACCTGACCGCCGCCGACGAGGACGTGTGGCGGCCGGGATTCGAGAAACTCCGCGAGGCCATCAAGGCCGGCGACGTCGCCCACGTATGGGCCGTCGAGCAGTCGCGGCTCCAGCGGCTGGAGGTCGGCTGGTTCGTGCTGGCCGCCGAGCTCGTCGCCGCCGGCATCGCGGAGGTCCACACCAACCGCGACGGCATTGTCCGCGTCGGCGACGAGGTCGCCGGGATCAAGGCCGTGCTCGCGGCCGGGGAGGTCAGGAAGATGAAGCGCCGCATCAACGACCGGCTCGCCGACAACGCCAGCCAGGGCCAGCCGGCCGGGTCGCTGCCGTTCGGGTACCGGCACGCGTCCGACGACCGGGGCGGCAAGACTTACGCGATCGTCCCGGAGGAGGCCGAAGCGATTCGGTGGGCCGCCGACCGGGTTCTGGCCGGCTGGGCGCTGGCCAGGGTCGCCGTCGCCCTGACTGAGCGGGGCGTCCACGGCCCGCACCGGGTCAAGGTCCGCGACGACGCCGGCCAGGTCGTCACAGATGACGACGGGCAGCCGGTCACCAGGCCCGGCAAGGTGACCGCCGGCTCGGTCCGTAACTGGCTGACCAAGCCGACCGTGGCCGGCTGGCGCGTCCACCGCGGCGTGATCGTCGGCCGGGGGAACTGGGAGGCGATTCTCGACGAGGCGACCTGGCAGGCGTGCCGGGCGAAACTGTCGGCGCCTCGTGAGGTCGCCAGGGGCGACGGCGTCGCCTACCCGGTCGGGCAGGCGCACTCCGGCTACAAGGGCCGCAAGTACACGCTCACCGGCGGGCTGGCCCGCTGCGGCGTGTGCGGCGCCCCGATGAACGGACAGGTTCTGCAGGCCGCCAAGGGCCGGCCGTACCTGGTGTGCTCGCGGCCCCGCCGTGACGGCCAGCCCGGCGCCTGTACCGGCATCATGCTGGAGGCCACCGAGGCCCACGTCGCCGACGTGCTGTTCGCCGAGCTGGACAAGCCCGGGTTCCTCGACGCGATCGCCGAGGATGCTCACGCCGCCCGCAGGATGGATATCACGACTGCGCTGTCGGCGATCGACGGCAAGCGCACCGAGCTGGCGGCGATGTGGAGTGCGGACACGCTCAGCAGCGAGGAGTGGGTGACCGCCAAGTCGGGGCTGGCCGAGCGCGAGCGCGAACTGCGGGCCGAGCTCGACAGTAAGGGCCCGCCGCCGGCGCGGGTGACGATCGAGCAGGCCCGCCAGGCGTGGCCGTCGATGACCCTCGACGAGCGCCGCGAATTCCTCCGCCTGTTCATCGATCGGGTAACGGTCCACCGCGCGGCCAGGCGGGGCGGCGGCCGCCCGGGATTCGATGCCGGCCGGGTCACCATCGACTGGCGGCGCGCCTAGCCGACCCCCGACGCATAACGAGTAATGTTCCAATCAGGAGCCGTCCCGCCGTCGGGGGACAAGTTCTGAGTGCTCCTCGCGGAAAGGCCGGCGGCGTTCCGAAGCTTGCCGGCGCGGCCGCAATCGCGCCGGGCCCGCCCCGCCACCGGGGGGCGGGAGTGATCGCAGGGAGTAGGCCGGTGGCCTCCGAGCACGTTCCGGAGGCTCGGCCATGCCCAGACCCCTCATGCCTCTCACGTCCGGCCAGCGGCAGACCGCCGCGGCCAGGGAGACCCACAAGAAGCGCGGCGTCGAGCGTGCCCTCGACGATCCCGTCAAGCTCGAGCGGGCCGCCCGGATCGTCAGGGTCGCGCTGGAACGCGGGCGGCTAACCCTCGCCGACCTCGATGCGGAGCGCCAGGCCGAGGGCGGCGCGGCGTGAACCGCGCCGACCGGCTCCGCAAGGTCATCCCCGGCGCCGCCGACGAGCTCGTCGCCACCCTCGCCGCCAGGCCCGTCGCCGAGGTCGGCCTGATCGTCGCCGCATTGCGGCAGGCCCGCCGGGACGCGATCGACCACGACAAGGCCATGCGTCGCCAGCGGAAGTCTGATTCCCGCCGGTACCGCTGGTACGACGAGGACCAGCTGGCGGAACGGAATCTGCGGCTGGTCGCCAGCGCCGGCGTCCGGGCGAGGGCGAATCCCGATGCGCTGTCGGGGCTGGCGCAGGCCCGGCGCGCGATCGACCGGGAGATCGCCGCCGCGGTGGCCGTGCTGCGCGAGCAGGGCTACCCAGACGAGGCGATCGCCGACGCTCTGGGGGTTTCCCGCCAGGCCGTGGGCCAGCGGTTCGGCCGTAAAGGCTCGTTCACACCGGAAGCGGCCGGGGACGCGGGGCTGGCTGATGTGCCGAGGGCGGGCTGAAACGCCGGCAGCCGGCCCCACCGACAGGACCGGCTGCCACACACCCCATGACCACGCCCCGCCACGCCAGCAGGCCGTCGACGTCCTCAGTGTAGGACCGGCCGCCGACGCGGGCGGCGTGCGATGAGCTGGCTCTCATTCGACGACGGATACACCGACCGGCTGGTCTGGGACGGGGTGCCCTACGAGGCCCGCTGGCTGCACCACTGCATCCTCCAGCGATGCTCGGCGACCCGCCGTTACGACGGCC
This sequence comes from uncultured Actinomycetota bacterium, assembly GCA_963804435.1. Classification (GTDB taxonomy): domain Bacteria; phylum Actinomycetota; class Actinomycetes; order Streptosporangiales; family Streptosporangiaceae; genus JAJYUU01. Next base: position 1,147,029 of record CAWDQI010000001.1, read on the forward strand.
GGCTGCCGCGCACGGTCGCGCTTCGCTGCTCCGACGTGCCCGACCCGGAGCAGAGCCTCAAGGACCTCGTCGAGGCCGGGCTGCTCGTCGACCAGGGCGCCGTCGTCGAGGCCGTGCTGATGGCCGAGGTGCTCCCGGCCGAGCACCTGAGGCCCGAGCACCTGGCGCCGCGCAGCGCCAAGAAACAGGCGGAGTACCGACGCCGGAAGTGCGAGCGCGGCGAGCACAGCAAGGACTGCCCGCCCGGGACGTGCCCGGTCAAGCGTGCCAGGGACGACGAGGAGCGGTCCCCTGGGGAGATCCCCGTGGGGCGTCCCCCCGGGGACGGCGTTACCGACAGCGTTACCGGTAACGCCGGGTCGGGTCGGGTCGGGTCGGATCGGGAAGAGCGCACTAACAGCAGTGAGGAACTACCTGGGGACGAGGACGAACTCGATTCGGCCGGCCAGTGCGGCCAGCCGAACTGCTGCGGCCAGTCGCCGTGCATATGGCTCGCCGGTGGCTGACGTGCGCCGAGCCGTGGCCGCGCCAGGACCGCGGCCGCGGACCTCGGCGGCTGGTCGCATGGCCCAGCTGGCCCGGTTGCGCCTGGACGATCTGGGCGCGATCCTTGGCCTCGTGGCGGCGGTCCCCGAGGCGCAGTTGGCGGGCCTGGCTGCCGCGTCCGCCGCCCGCCGAGCCGCTGCCGAGGCCCGGCTAGCCGCCGGCGTCAAGGCCTGCGCCCGCTGCCAGCGAGTGCTCCGCCTCGACGCGTTCAGCGCTCGGCGCGGCAGGGTCGACGGGCGCAACTCGGTCTGCCTGGAATGCTGCCGGCCGCTCGGCCGCGACGCGATGACCGTCCTCCGCGAGCGCCGGCTCCGCGCCCTGCTCGGCGGCGTACCCTTGCCCGGCTGGCGGCTGCGCTGCTGTGATGGCTGGCTGATCGACGACCCCGACCTCGGCTGGTGGCGGGCGGTTCACCGGCCCGGCTGCCTCGACGGCTGGCAGCCGACCCTGAACGCGTCGTCGCGTAAACGGCCGGCGTGGTGGGCGTCGGCACACGCCGGCGACGACGCCGAGGCCTGCTGATGGCCATCAACGGCGAGCCGCTCAGGACCGCGCAGGTCGACGACGGCCGGCACATCATGCCCGGCATGCTCGGCGTCGCGGCACCCCGCCGCGGCGAGATCTGGATCGTGCCGGCCGACCCGATCGAGGAGCAGTGCCCGCTGTGCGTGCTGGAGTGGCGCCATGGCGGCTGGCGGCACGGCCGGTCATGCCCGGTCCGGGCATGCGAAAGGCCGGCCCCGAAACAGGGCCGGCCCGTCGCCCGGTCGTCCTAGATGATCTCGTCGCAGGTGTCGCCGTCCCAGTCATGCCCGCCGTGCGAGCACAAGCCGGCGATCGCGCGATGATGCGCCAGCACCGGGCAGGTCTCGCTGTGAATCTCGGTCACCCTGGGGCCGTCGACCTCGACCGCGAAGCCGGGGCAGCATTCGCCCGGCTCGGCCTCTACGTCGCAGTCTCGGCACGCGCCGAACCTGACCTTGCCGCCGCACACCGGGCAGACCTCGACGGCCGCCACGTGCCGGCGGTTCCGGACGTCGGCGAACCCTACGCGCCAGCCGGCCCGGTACGCGGCGACCCGTCGACGACCGGCACCATCGACAGATCGTCGCGACCGCTGGCCTCGGCCTGGCCGGCGTCGCGGCCGGCCCGGTAATCGGCCTCGGCCCGGGCGGCCTGCGCGGGCGTCGTCACCCGGGCGGTCATCGGCCGTACCAGTCGCTGGCGAAGCCGATCGGACCGAGCCGGCATGGCTCGGTGTCGGCCTGAACCTGCGCCGGCGTGACCGGCCGGCCGGCGTCGCGCGCCAGCTCGGCCTCGGCCGCCTCGATCGCCGCCAGGATGATCTCGGCTGGCATGGCCCGGTCGAACCTCGACGACCACAGGGTCGCCAGGTACCGGTCGAATCTGTGAACCCGGATCTCGCCGTCCTCAGACCAGTCGACCCTGATCGAGCCGACCCCGGACGCGACCAGGTCGGCCCAGTCGCCGTCCTCGGCCGGGTCGTACCCGGCGTCCATCAGGTGATCTAGAATCTCGCGCATCGTGCCTCCGAACCTCTCGCCGGCCGGTCGATCCGGCCTAGATCGAGCCTGCTGCGCCGGGACCGCGTCGGCGCCTCATCGAGGCCTCGTTCCGGCCACGGCAAAATCCGCGCGCCCGCTCGGACTGCCCGCAGCCACCGCGCCCTGTTCGGACCCGCGCCGCCGCTCGGCTAGCTGCGCGCCATCCGAACGAGCCGAACGCGCTCGGCCATCCGAACACCGGAGCTCCCCAGCTGCCGGGCTCGCGCTCGGAACAGGCGTCCTGGTCACGCCCGATCACCAGGCGCAGCCGGTCACCGAAGGCCACCATCCACGGATCACCGAACAAGTTCTCGGAGATGGTGGCTCAGCGCCGCTCGAACAGCGCCGCCAGCCGAACAACCCCCGGTGGCACCCAGCTACGACCGAGCGCACGCTCGGTTTTTTTCCACCCTGGGGTCGCTGACCCCGGAGCACACCGGTTTTTTTACTCCCCGCAACCGGAAAAATGCGCCACGTGGCGGCGATGCCCGCGCGAAGGCTGCGCGGAGCTACGGGAACCGCTCAAATCCGTGCGGGTGTTCGGGCTGGGTGCCCGTTCGGTTCTGTTCGGTGCCGGTAGCGTGTGGCCATGGCCGACTCGGTGGCGTTGCGCAGCAGGCGTAAGCGGGCCCACGCCCGCGGTGACCATGCGCTATGCCTTCCCGGGAACTGCCCGTGGCTGGACGCAGTCGGCGTGGTGACGGTCGAGGCGAGGCCTGAACTGTATGCGGAGTGGGACGTCGAGCAGACGACCAGGGCGTTCGTGGCGTCGCTGGGGCTGGCCGAGGGCGACGCCCGGGCGCCGTTGTGCGAGGCGGCGGTGGTGTGCGCTCAGCGCGCTGACGTGGGGGACATCCGGGCGGCGCGTGAACTGGCGCGGCTGATCGCGCAGGTCGGCATCATGCGTGCGTCTGGCGCGATCGACAGGTACGCCCCGGACATGATCGACCAGTTGCAGGCGAAGCGGCTGGCGCGGCGGACGGCGGTACGGGCAGCGCACCGTGGCGTCGTCGCCGCCGGGGGGGATCCGCTGTGACCGCCGGGCCGGCCACGTCGCCGATCGAGCTCGCGCAGGCCGAACTGCTCGGCTGGCTGGTCGGGAACCGGTACCTGACGCCGGACGGGCTGGCCGCGGTCAGGGCCCGGCTGGCCGACGACCCGGCGCATCAGTCGCTTGCCAGCCGGGCGGTGCTGATGACGGTGATCCGCCTCATTGCGCGGGAGGGCGGCTGGCCGCCGTCTGATGACCCGCACTGGCCGCCGCCTGATGACGGCCTGTGGAACCTGGCGGCGATCCCGGACGTGCCCGATGATGCGTCGTCGATCGACCTGGGCGGGCGCTGGTAGCCTGCTGTCGTCTCGACTCCCCATGCCGAACAGATGAGGTCGGATCGGGAGGCGCACCGGCTGCGGGTAGATGGCTGGCCAGCTCGATCCCGCTGGCCGGGGCGCGGGAGGCTCCCGCCCGGCCGGGCTTAGACACCCCTGGCCGCCTGGCGGGTTCCTTAACCGCGCCCAGCGCAAGGGGATACCACCAGTGCATATCGACGACTTGAGCCGGGTCGCGCGGCAACGTCGCGACGCCGCCACCGACGAGGCCAGGCGCATCGTCGGCTTCGCGCGGGCCGAAGGCCGCACCCATCTCACCGCAGCCGAAGACGCCCGCGTCAACGCGCTGCTCGGCACCCGCGCAGCCGCCGGGCGGGAACTCGCGCAGTGGGACCAGGTCGCCGCCGGCGAGGCCCAGGGGCTTGCCCGCTCGAGCGAGCGGCACGCGGTGGCGCTGCCCGGCCGCGGCGAGAACCGGGCCAGCGACGCCAGGTTCACCATCGGCCATCAGCGGCGTACCTACGAGCCGGACACCGACCCGAAGGGCACCGGGTTTCTCCGCGACGTCGGCCTGAACTTCCTGCGCAACGATCCTGGCGCCAGCCAGCGCCTCGGCCAGCATCAGCACGAATTCGCGGTCGACAACCCGGACCTCGCCCAGCGAGCCAACGCCGGGACCGGCAACTTTGCCGGATTGGTTGTGCCTCAGTACCTCACTGACATGTACGCCCCGATCGCCCGGGCCATGCGGCCATTCGCCGATATCTGCAACCACCACGACCTGCCGGCCGAGGGCATGACCGTGAACATCCCGCTGCTCACGACTGGCATGTCGGTGGCGCTGCAGACCTCGGAGAACTCGGCCGGGTCGAGCACCGCACCTAACGACACGCTGCTTACGGAGAATGTCCAGACCAGCACCGGTAACGCGACGATCTCCCGTCAGGCCATCGACCGCGGCACCGGCATCGACGAAGTGGTGATGCAGGACCTGTTCCGGGCGCTGGCGTCCAACGTCGACAGCACGCTGATCACCCAGGCCACCACCGGCCTCGCGGCGCTGGCGCAGAACGGCGCCGGCCCGCTGAACTCCGGCCTGACGATCGCCACCCTGTACAGCAAGCTCGTCGGCGCGGCCAACGGCGTCGAGCAGGCCCTCCTCGGCCTGGCCCGCCCGTCCCATGTGCTGCTCGCCCCGGTCAGGTTCTGGTGGGCGAGCGCCCAGTTCGGGAACACGTGGCCGGTGATCAACGTCGGCGGCCAGCAGCTGCCGTGGCAGGCCGGCCTGATCGACGCGTCCAAGGGATACGACACCGGGCCGAGAGGGTTCCTGCCAGCCGGGCTCGACCTGATCGTCGACGCGAATATCCCGGTCAACGGCGGGGCGTCGACCAACCAAGACGCCCTGTACGTGGTCCCGCAAGACGAGTGTCACCTATGGGAAGACCCGGCCGCGCCGGTCTACATCAGGGCCGAGCAGCCGGCCGCCGCGTCGCTGGGCGTGCTCATGGTGATCTACGAGTACTACGCATACAGTTTTCGGCGTTACACGAACGCTATGCAGTCGGTCATAGGGTCGGCGCTGATCACCCCAACATTCTGATTTCGCTGATCACGCCGACGTTCTAGGGCCCTGGGTTCGCGCCCGCCGGTCGTTGGACCCCCATCTTCCGGCTGGCGGGGCGCGTATGCGGCTCGGCTTCGCAGTGGAGGCGCCGTGGAGCCTGGCCGCGCAGGCGGGCGCCGGTTTCCAGGCCGGCGCCCGCCATCCAACGTCTACGGCACGCGAAACGGCCCGCCCCCCAGGGTCGATATGGGGACGGGCCGTTTCGGCTGGGCTCGGTCAGCCGCCGGGATGGTATTCGGCCCGGAGCAAGCGCAGCCGGTTCAGGTGCTCGGTCAGGATGGTGACGCGCTCGTCGGCTGCCTCGCGGACGGTGATGTCGCCGGCGTCGAGGTCGCGGCGGACGTTGGCGAGTTGCTCGTCGAGGCGGTCGGCCTCGGCGGCGACTAACTGGCTGTAGCGGTCGTGGTGGTCGGGGGCTGGTGGCTGGGTGGCGGGGTTGCCAGGATGGTGCATAGCCGGACCTCGTTTCCGGTCAGGGCCGGGGTCCCGGTGGCTACTACCACCGCCCGGCCCGCTTTGGCGCTTGGCGCCCTATGCCTGCGAACCTAGCCGGACCGCCTGCCTCTTGCCGACCCTCAGGCTGTTACAGGTTCCGTGCGCTTCCCATCAGGCACGCGCTGGAACCAGATGCGCGGGCCGTGGCCATCAGGGTCGTTGATCGAGTCCTCGCCGATGCCCAGATCCTCTTCGCCGAGGCCGAAATCGCGCCAGTAGTCGTCCCAGGTCGCGAATCCTGCCGGGGGCGGCTCGAGCTGATAGTTCAGGGCCACTGCCCAGAACCGGGCCAGCTTGTCAGGACCGGTGCAGTCGATCACCAGCTGGAACTTCACTGCCATGGGTGTCCTCCAAGTGTGCTCGGACCAAGCGTCTAACGTGCCTCTGACAGTGCCGCCAGCCGCTAGGCCAGCTCGAGGGGCAGCCAAAAGCGGCCCGGCCATGACCTGTGGCCGCGAGGCACTGGGCTTCACTCGGATGGCAGCGGCTGGACCAGGCCGTCCAGGATCCGGTCCACCAGCCGGTCGAAATGCTCTGCCAGGTCCATCGCCGGGGCACCGCCATCGGCGATAGCTGCGGCGAACCGCGGATAGCGGCCGGTGCCGAGTAGTTGTTGCAAACGCGCAGCCTCATCGGCCGCCTGGGCAGGATCGAGTCCGGGCTGGCGATCAGCGACTTCAGCTCGTACCAGGCTGGCGACGAATCCGTTCAGCAAGGCCACTGCCTCAAGCCGCGAACCGGCATCGAGCCCGGTCGGTTCCAGCGCTGCGAGCGCGAATTCCAGGTAGGCGAGCGTGCTAGGGCCCAGCGGCTGCCGGTGCGACAGGGCCGAGATCAGCCACGGATGGCGATGCAGCATCACCCGCTGCTGGTGGGCCAGCATGCGCAGGTCCGCGCGCCAGTCGCCACTTGGCTCCGGCGGCAACTGGAGTTCCTCGCTGACCTGCTCGACCATGTCGTAGACCAGGGCTTGCTTGTCAGGCACGTAGCTGTAGAGCGACATCGCGCCTGCGTGCAGACGGGCGGCCACCGCCCGGATGGTGACCGCGTCGAGGCCGCCCTCGTCCGCGATCGACACCGCTGCCTCGATGACCTGCCCGCGCGTGTGCCGGGGCCGGGGCCCGCGCCTTGCGTCACTGGCCACTGCGACCTCCGTGTCTATCAGCCATGCCTGCGCCGGACTGACTGACCACCTATCTTGCCGGTGCGCTCGCCGGGGCGAGCCATCGTCTATTATCGTATACAGTACGACGTACTAAGTACGGTAATAGAGCTGCGAGCCCCGGAGGCGGGCATGATCGCCATTGAAGTAACCAGCCTGACGAAGTCCTTCGGCGCAGTGCGCGCGCTGAATGACCTGAACCTGACTGTGGCAAACGGCAGCGTGTGTGCACTGCTGGGCCCGAATGGCGCCGGCAAGACCACTGCGATCCGGATCCTGGCCACCCTCACGCGCCCTGATTCTGGGCGCGCCGTGGTAGCTGGGCATGACGTCGTCCGGAAACCGGGGCAGGTGCGCGCCAGTATCGGCCTGGCCGGGCAGCACGCGGCGGTGGACGACGATCTCACCGGCCGGGAGAACCTGGTCATTCTCGGGCTGATGCACCATCTGGGTCGTCGCCCCGCGCGGCAGCGGGCCGCAGCGCTGCTGGCCGAGTTCGATCTCGCCCACGCGGCCGACCGGCTGGTCAGAACCTGGTCGGGCGGCATGCGCCGGCGGCTGGACCTAGTGGCCAGCCTGATCGTGGCTCCCCAGGTGCTGTTCCTCGACGAACCCACGACGGGCCTCGACCCGCGCAGCCGGACGGAGATCTGGTCCTCGGTGCGGCGGCTGGCGGCCGACGGCACGACGGTCCTACTGACCACCCAGAACCTGGACGAGGCGGACCAACTCGCGCACGACGTGGTGATCATCGCCGCGGGGCGAGTGGTAGCCCAGGGCAGCCCGGACCGGCTCAAGGACACGATCGGCACCCGCATCGATGTCGAGCTCGAGGACGCGACGGCTCTTGCTGGAGCGGCAACCGTGCTGTCTCGCTGGGCGACCGGGCCGCCTGGCCTTAACGCGGAGGAACGCCGCCTGACAGTGCCCGTCGCGGCCAATGCGGTAGCGCTGCCCGCGCTCGTGCGGCAGCTGGACGCGGCTGACCTGCGGGTGGCGGACGTCTGCATCCGACGTCCCACCCTCGACGAAGTCTTCCTCGATCGAACCGGAGTCGTGACGGACGGCACCGCGACGACCCAGAACACGGAGCAGGTGGCATGACCGTCATCAGCGCACCCCAGACTGGGCCGAATGCCGAGGCGGCCGGGCTGACCCGCCGGGCCTGGTGGGCCGTTGCGGACGGACTGGCTGCGGCCGAGCGCGTGCTCACCAAGCTCCGGCACGACCTGTGCGGACTGGCCGTCGGCTGGCGGGTCCACCGCGGCGCGGCTGACGCCGCGACTGCGCTCGGCCTGCTGCTGGCTTTCCAGGTAGCGATGATCTGGGTGGGCATGTACCTCGGCCTGGTCGTTGGCAAGGAAGAGACCGCAGCGCAGGCATCGATCCTGATCTTCCCGGTGACGACGATCTCCAATGTGTTCGTGCCGACGTCAGGGATGCCTGGCTGGCTGCGCGCGGTCGCCGACTGGAACCCGGTCAGCGCGGTGGCCGCCGCTGTCAGGCAATTGTTCGGAAGTCCGGCGGCACCCGCCAACGGGGCCTGGCCGCTGGAACATCCCATCGCCGCGTCCCTGGGCTGGACGGCCTTGCTGCTGATCGTCTTCGTGCCGCTGTGCACGGCCCGGTACGCTCGCCCTCCCGCTTGACGAGACCCGGCCTCAGCGATCAGTTGGCCGGGACAAGGTCCGCGACGTCGGCGTGCAACTTGGCCTTCGCCTCGTCGAACGTGGCGAGTCGGGATCCGCGGGCTCTCGCGAGTTGGGCTAGGTAAGCATCTGTTACTTGGCGGTGCCCGATGATCCCCTGACTGGGAACGTCGGTGTACGGGACATCGTCCGGCCAGAATTCGTGCCGCGGGTCGGCGGTGGTCACGCCGAGAACCGCCCGCGTTGCCGCGGCCGACTGGCCCTCGCGGATGAGCAGCCGTAGCAGGCTGCCCTGGGTGATTGGGCAGGTCGCGAAATTCTCGCTCGCCTGTGCAAACCAGTTCTCGGCGGCCGCATGGTGAACGTGATCGTCAACAAGGAGGGCGATCAGCAGGTTCGCGTCGAGCAGAACTGTCACCGATCGTCATCCTCCAGCCGCCTGACGTCCTCTGACGTGATCGTCCTTCCGAGGTGGGCCACTGGCATGCCGGTCCGCGCGCTGGTAGTTATCTCGCCCTGCTCGCCTGAGCCGAGTCCCCGGCGCATTAGCCCGGCGACAGTCTGGCTCAGCGACTGATGGGTGTCCCTCGCGATCGCGACAGCCTGAGCGTGCAGATCATCAGGAAGATCAATTGTGGTGCGCATAGTTGTATTCTAACTTCACTGCATCGTGATGCAGTGATGCAGCGAGGTCCCTAGGGCCGGGACGGGCTGGCGTTGTCAGGACTTTTTGGCGCGGCTGGGCGCTACCCGTGGCGGCTCGCCTGGCTGCTTGGGATAGACCGGCGGCCACGGGGCGTCGAGCAGGCCCGCCGCGGTGTCCCGCTCATGCATGGCTAGGAACGGCTCGAGCGACTGCGGGTGGTCGTGCATGGGCAGCCACGGATCGCCCACCTGGTCGAGCCGGGCCGGCAGCGACGAGATCGTGAACTGGTCCGGGTGAATGTGGTCGATCTCGTCCCAGCCGACCGGCGTGGAGACTTGCGCGCCGGGCCGCGCCCGCACCGACCAGGCGCCGAACACGGTCTTATGCGGCGCGTTCTGGTTGAAATCGACGAAGACTCGCTGGCCGCGTTCCTCCTTCCACCAGGCCGCGGTGATCAGGTCCGGCCGTCGGCGTTCCAGCTCGCGGGCGATCGCGACCGCGGCGCTGCGCACCTGGTAGGCGTCCCAGCGCGGCTCGAGCCGAATGTAGACATGCAGGCCGCGGTTGCCGGTTGTCTTCGGGTAGCCCGCTCACCCCGACCTCATCGAGCAGCACGCGCAGTTCCGCGGCCCCTTGCTGGATGTGGCTGAAGTTGACGCCGGGCGTCGGGTCGAGGTCGATGCGCAGCTCATCGGCGTGATCGGGATCGCTGGCCAGATAGGGCCAGACGTGGAAACCCAGGCAGCCCAGGTTCACCGCCCACAGCACGATGGTCGAGGTCAGCGGCCACCAGCGCCTCAGACGTGGTGCCGTTCGGCGTAGCGACGATGGTCGTCTGTAGCCACGAGGGCTTGTTCTTGGGCACCCGCTTCTGGAAGAACGACGGCCCGCTGGCGCCTTCCGGGAACCGCTGGAGCAAGCACCGGCCGACCGCCTATGGCCCGCAACAGCGGCCCGGCGACCCGCGCGTAGTGCTCGGCGAGGTCGCCCTTGGTCTCACCCCGCTCGGCAAAGTAGACCTTCTCAGGCGAGGTGATCAGGTCCATGCCCCGATGCTAGCCAACCTTTGCCGGCCTGCACCGCCAGGAAGGGAACGTGGTCCCCGCAAAACGGCGGTGGCCAGTCGCGGGGCTGCCAGGCAAGCCGGCCCCGTTCCCGCATATGGTTGTTTTCCAGCCGAAGATTCGCGCGGAGCAGCGGGGAGTCATGACCGATCCAGACCTGAGCCGGAGGCTTGCCGAGATAGCCGAACAGCCCAACGGCGGCGCAACCGCGGCGAAAACGCTGGAAGAGTGGCTCCGTGCCGACCAGCCTTTCGTCCGCGGGGCCGAGCTCAGGCGGTTCGCGGCGCTGGCGCCTGCCGGGCTGATCGTCGACTCGTTCCGGTGCGATATCCCGTTCGGGACCGGGGGTCGTCGCGGGCGGGTCGGCATCGGCCCGAACCGGATCAATCCCCGCACTCTCGCGCTTACCGTGGCGGGGCACTGCGAGTTCCTGCGCCAGACGGCCGGGCTGTCTGGCCTGACCGTGGTCGTCGCGAACGACACCCGGGTGTTCACCGACATCAGCCAGACGGCGACCTTCATGGGGGCTGACTGGTCGCTGCTGGGCACTAGCGCCCGCGGGCTGGCCCAGCTCGCCTGCCAGATCTACGCCGTCTACGGCTTCCAGACCTGCATGCCCGCGCCCGAGGACCCGGACGGCTACATGCCGACGCCAGAGCTGTCCTTTGCGATCAGGGAACTGGGCGCGGCCGGCGGCCTGAACGTGTCGGCCTCGCATAACCATCCCGACGACAACGGCTTCAAGGTCTATACGCCGACGGGTGGCCAGTACTGCCCGCCCGACGACGCAAACGCTGGCCCATGCCGTCGAGCAGGTCACGCTCGATCCGCGGATCGAGGAGCTGGTCGCCGAGCACGTCGGCGCGGCCGCCGAGATCTCCGCAGACGTGCACAAGAAATACGTGAGCCTGTACACCAGCCGGGACGCGGAGATCTGCGCGTCCTCGGCGGCCATCCGGTCCGGCGTACCACTGGTCTACACGCCGCTGTGCGGGACCGGGCTGGCGAGCGTGGGCGAGACCCTGACCGAGGCCGGCTACCAGGTGCACGTGCCGCGGGACCAGTACCCGGACGGGTCGTTCGCGGCGATCCCGCTGCGGTCGCCGAACCCGGAAATCCCCGGTGTCGCCGACCCGGCGATCGAGTTCGCCGCTGAGTCCGGGGCCGAGCTGGTGCTGTCCACCGACCCGGACGCGGACCGGCTCGGCGTCGAGGTGCGGCTGGCCGACGGGTCGTGGCGGCACCTGACCGGCAATCAGATCGGCGCGATCATCGCCTACTTCCTCATCGCCGATCCAAGCGGCCCGCGCCTGTCGGGGCCGCTGATCACGACGGTGGCCACCAGCCGGGTGCTGCGGGCTATCGCCGGGCTGGGCTCAGGCGTGCGCGTCACCGACGACCTGATGATCGGATTCAAGTTCATCGGCCAGCAGCTTGACCTGGCCGAGCAGGCGGGCGCCGGCGCCTGAGCTGGTGCTGGCGTCGGAGGAGAGTCACGGCTACCTGACCACCACGGAGCTGCGCGACAAGGACGCCGCTTCGGGTGCCTACATGATCGCGCACCTGCATGCCCTGCTTCGCGGCTCCGGACGGACGCTGTGGGACTACCTGATGGAGGCGTTCGCCGCGACCGGGGTGCACATTGAGCATGGCCGGTCGCTGGTGCTGCTCGGCGCCGACGGCGCGGAAAAGATCAGGTCGGTCATGCGGTCGCTGCGCGAGCGGCCACTGGAGCGGCTGGGCAGCGAGCCGGTGCTCAGCCGGCGTGATTTCCTGGTGGACGGCACCACCGGACCGCTCACCGAGGGCGAGAAGGCGGCGCGCGACGTACTGGAGCTGGGCAGCGCGCACTACCGGATCGTCATCAGGGCCTCTGGCACCGAGGCCAAGCTGAAGTACTACTTCGATTACCGCGAGGAGCCAGGCGACGGTGACGGCGGCGCGGCCGCGGCCCGGTATGCGGAGCTGGCACCGCTCGTGTGGGCGGACAGCTCCGCGGTGTATGCCGAGCTGGCGCGGCGGGCCGGGTACGAGCTGTCCGCCGCGGCGCTCGAACTTCCCGATGTCATGCCTTTGCCGGACAAAGTGGGACAGTGAACTTAAGCGGGCGAGCTTTAAGCGGGCACTGAAGTTAGGCGGACACCGATTGAACGAACGGGCGGGCGAGCCTGCTGCCGCTAGCGACCTGGTCGACGTGGCGACGCTGATCACTGCTTACTTCAGCGAGCATCCTGATCCCGCCGAGGCGGCCCAGCAGGTGACCTTCGGCACGTCGGGGCATCGCGGCAGTGCGCTGCGCCTTTCGTTCAATGAAGACCACATCGCCGCGACGACGCAGGCCATCTGCGAGTACCGGGCGGGAGCCGGGTTTACCGGGCCGCTGTTCATGGGCCGGGACACACACGCCCTGTCCGAGCCAGCCATGGTCACGGCGCTCGAGGTGCTGGTCGCAAACGACGTGCCGGTGCTGATCGACAGCCGGGACGGCTACACCCCGACACCAGCGCTGTCCCTAGCCATCCTGGCGCACAACGATGGCCTGACGACCGGGCTGGCCGACGGGATCGTCGTTACCCCATCCCATAACCCGCCGGAAGATGGCGGCTTCAAGTACAACCCGCCGGACGGTGGGCCGGCCGACGCCCAGGTCACCTCGGTCATCCAGCAACGGGCCAACCAGCTGCTGGCCGGGGGGCTGCGTGAGGTGCGGCGGGTGCTGCTCGCCCGGGCGCGGGCAGTGGCCGGACGGTTCGACTTCCTCGGCGAGTACGTGACCGCGCTGCCGTCCGTCGTTGACCTGGATGCGGTGAAGTCGGCGCGGGTGCGGATCGGGGCTGACCCGCTCGGTGGTGCCAGCGTCGGCTACTGGGGCGAGATCGCCGACCGCTACGACCTCGACCTGACGGTGGTGAACCCGCTCGTCGACCCGACGTTCCGGTTCATGACGCTGGACTGGGATGGCCGTATCCGGATGGACTGCTCATCGCCCAGCGCGATGGCGTCGCTGATCGGGCGGCGAGCGGACTTCGCCGTGGCGACAGGGAACGACACCGATGCGGACCGGCACGGCATCGTGACGCCGGACGCTGGCCTGATGAATCCGAACCATTTCCTGGCAGCCGCGATCGATTACCTGTTCCGGCATCGCGATGACTGGCCCTCCGCTGCCGCGGTCGGCAAGACCATGGTCAGCTCGGCCATCATCGATCGGGTTGCCGATGACTGCGGGCGGCGGCTTGTCGAGGTCCCGGTCGGTTTCAAGTGGTTCGTTCCCGGCCTGCTGGACGGCAGCGTCGCGTTCGGCGGCGAGGAGAGCGCGGGTGCCTCATTCCTGCGCCGCGACGGCCAGGTCTGGACCACGGACAAGGACGGCATCATCCTCGACCTGCTGGCCGCCGAGATCATCGCGGTGACCGGGGGCACGCCGAGCCAGCGGTACCGGTCTATCACCGAGCGGCTCGGCGATCCGGCCTACGCGCGGATCGACGCGCCCGCGACCCGCGAGCAGAAGGATGTGCTCGCTAAGCTGTCGCCAGACCAGTTCAGCGCGGCCGAGCTGGCTGGAGAGCCCGTGCTGTCTCGGCTGACGCACGCTCCCGGTAACGGCGAGCCACTGGGCGGGATCAAGGTCGTGACCGAGTCCGGCTGGTTCGCGGCCCGGCCATCCGGTACCGAGGATGTCTACAAGTTGTACGCGGAGTCGTTCCGCGGCCCCGGTCACCTGGCCCGGATCCAGTCCGAAGCGCAAGAGCTCCTCGCCGGCATCATCGGCAGCGGATAACCGCGGCAATGGGTGCCTAGCCGGTGTGGCCCCGGCAACAGCAACTAGGCACCCATGAATGATCTTGAGCCCAGTTTGCCGGTTATGCGAAGACTCGGCGGCCGGGGCGGGCCAGTCCGGCGCTGAATGCCATGACCTGCCGGGAAACGGCATCACCAGAGATGATGGTGGCGTGGGCAGGCTAGCGGTGGTGGTTGTCAATGGAGCGCGGATGCGCGACCTGCGGCGTCTGAAGCAGGCTTGCCTGCAGGCCGCCTCCGCCAATGGCTGGGCGGAGCCACTGCTACTGCCCACGTCCGCTAGTGATCCAGGTGCCGGGCCGGCGGCCCAGGCCCTGGATCTTGGCGCCGTGATGGTGGTCGCCGTCGGCGGCGACGGAACCGTGCGAGCGTGCGCGCACGTGCTGGCCGGCACCGAGGTGCCGCTGGCGATCGTGCCGGCCGGGTCGGCCAACCTTGTTGCTCGCGCGCTGGGTCTGCCCGGCCGGCTTGAGGCGGCGGTTGCCGTGGCGTTCGGCGGCCGGGACCGCCGCATCGACGTGGCCTCAGCCGGGGATCTGACTTTCGCGGCGATGGCCGGGATCGGGTTGGATGCCGCCGTCGTCCGCGCCACGCCCGCAGTAGCGAAGCGGCTGGTCGGCTGGCCAGCTTACGCGGCCGCCGCCACCAGCCAGTTGCACGGGCGGCCTGCCACCCTCACCCTGAGGCTCGACGGGGGCGCCCCGGTTAGCAGGCCGGCCAGGTCGGTCGCCGTCGGGAACTGCGGCCTGCTGCCAGGAGGGTTCCCGATCATGCCCGATGCGCGGCTCGACGACGGGATGCTGGACGTCGCTATCCTCGCGCCAGGCGGGCCGTCGGGCTGGGCCAGCATCGGCTACCGCGTTGCCGTCGGAAGCCGCCATGATGACGGTCAGCTGGTGCGGCTCCGTGCTCGCCACGTTGACATCCATGCCGACATGGACCTGCCGCGCCAAGTAGATGGCGAGATGCAGTCCGCTGGCAACTCGTTGATCGTGGCGGTGCAGCCGGGGGCACTACTAGTGCGGGTACCGACCTGAGAGCGAAACTGCCGCACCTGGTTAAAGTGCTGGTAGCCGGCTGGCGCGCTGGCCGGGCGGACGGCGGGCTGCCGGCCAGCAGGACATCAGCTACTAGCCGCGGGTTGTCCGTCATCGGCACGTGTCCGCAGTTCGGCAGGAGAATCAGGGTCGCCTGCGGTATGCGCGCCTTGGCCACCAGAGCCTGACGCGGCCAGAGCAGGTGATCACGCGTACCCCAGGCGATCGTCACCGGGATACCGGCAGGGATAGTGCCGGTATACGGGAGTGCCGCCGCCAAGATCGCATTTTCCGCACTTCGGGCCGCAAGGAAGGCGGCCATATCGTCGCTGGCTTGCTTGGGCGTGACCTGAGACGGCTTGCTCACAATGGCGGCATAAATTAGTGCTCTGCCTGCCGTGCTGCGGGACAGCTGCGGACCAATCGGTTTGACGAGCTCCCCGGCCCCCTGCATGAGCTTGAAGACGGCCCGCGCGTACGCAAGCTCGCGCCACGTCGTCCAGAATCCCGCCGGTGCAAGTGCGGTCACGCTGGCAGCCCGGCCCCGCACAGCTACCTCGAGTGCAATGCGGCCGCCGAGCGAGCTTCCGGCCAGGTTGGGCCGTACGAGGCCCAACTCGTCGAACAGGCCAATGGTTTGCTGCACGAGGGCTTCGGGAACACATCGCCCGACGGCCAGAAGGGGCGGTGAGTCGCCATGCCCCGGCAGGTCGATGAGGATCAGCTCACGATGCGGTGCGAGCCAGCGCAGTACCGCGCCCCAGGCCTGGCGCCTATGCCCGATTCCGTGCAAAAGCACCAGTGGTTCGCCCGACCCGATCCGCTCGTAGGCCAGCCCCACAATGAATATTCTGCCCCTCGGGCCCCTCAAATCACAGAGGGCGGAGCCGTCAAGTTCTCGCCTTGACTCGCGGTCGTGACAAACCTGCTGGCCGGGCCGGTGCCCCAGGCGCAGATTCGCGGCTAAGCGCCTGGGGCCATTATCGGGGCGTTAGAACCTGGTTATAGCGAATCGCCAGGCTAAGGCCTCATGCCCAGTCAGTTCACGAAGACGCGCGGGTGGCCTGTCACGCTGGCGTCCACGACCGGACCGAACGTTGCGGAGAATTTGGCCGTGTGTGCACATGTCGACGGCGGTCCGGACGTCTTTACGAACGGCTGCCCGGTGAAGGTGATCGTTTGTGACTTGTTCGAGGCGATCCCTTTGGTCGTTTTCGCCACGTACGTACACTTGATCGTCCCAAGGTTCGTCCCGACACTGATCGTCGTATTCGAATTGTTCACCGTCACTGCTCCCTTGGACGTGACAGTCGTCGTGTACGGCAGCTTGTTGAGCTTGAAAGTCGGCGGTCCTTTCGTGCCGCTAACCCCCGAGACAGTACAAGAGCTAAAGGTTTGGCTCTTGAGTTTTTCCACCGCGGTGCCTGGCTTCGACGGATTCTTCGTGACCTGGTCTTTGAACATCACCCTCTTGCACGTGACCTTCACGTTGCCGGTCGTGAATACGGCCGTCTTGCCGAATTTCAGGCCGGACTGGAGGATCGCGCCCACCTTGACGTTGGGGCCACCGACCTTGCTGATGGTCAGGACGTCATGCGTTGCAGCGGATGCGGCTGTCATCGGGGCGATGGCCAGCAACGCTGCGGCCGCCGCCGCCGGAAGAAGTAATTTGCGCATTTCTGTGGATCTGCCTTCCTCTGTTTGGTTTGGCGGGTCGCGGCCTCGCCAGGCTTGCGATTCGTACTACTTTCCAGGGCCCAGATTTCCCTCCTTCGCATCCTCTGTCGATCCGGCCGGCTTAGCTGAGAAAGCTTGTCAAGCCGGTGGCTTGTAGCGAGTCCGCGATGGTGTACGGCTGATGCGCGACCACGCTCGTGAACACCGTGTCGCTCTGCAAATGCAGCGGCGGGTTCTTCGGTGTGAAGTTCACTTTGACGCCATTCAGCACGCCCGAGAGTTTCGTCGTATAGAGCACGACATGGCCGGTGAAGCCGAAAGATGACGCCATGGTGACGAGCGACTGCTTGGGCCGCTTTACCGTGAGTATGGCGCCGCCAGAAAACGTCATCGAGCTCATGCTGAACATGAGCATGGGCACGTCGCCGTTCGCTGTCGGCACCTCGGCCACGCCGTCGAAAGATACCTGGCTGAACGCCAGCGTCGCCGCTGCGATCGTGGACACCAATACCGAGGCCATAAGCGCCGGAGGGCGGACCCGGCGGACGTGTCGTCGGTGCCGATGCGAAGACCCGGGGCTTGAGCTCGTGCTGGGGGTCGGTGACACTGTGGGCGTCGGTGTCACTGTGGGCGTCGGCGTGCCCGTGGGCATGGGCGTCGGCGTCGGTGTCGGCGTGGGCGTCGATGTCCCCGTGGGCGTCGGCGTCCCCGTCGGGGCTGGTGTTGTCGCCGCGGGCGAAGTCGCGGTTAGCGACGGGGCCGAGCTTGATGTGGCTGGAGCGCCTAACGACGTTGCCGGGCCCGCTGTCTGGCTGAGCGCCAGACCGCGACCGGCGGCAGCCAGCCACGATTCGCCCGTCATCGCTTCGTGGCGCGGGACCGCGACAAGCACGGACAGCATGACCGGTAAAGCGAAGAGAGCGCTTCGGTAGCGAGTGGCGCCGCCGGGTGTATCCCCGTCGACTTCGTGGCCACTCTCGCCGTTGCGGTAGCGAGCCCGGCTGCCTGGCCGCTCATGCCGCCCGGCACCTGTCGGCCGGTCATCCGATCCGCCGGCGTAAGAGTCGCCGAGTATCAGGTCCAGGCCCTCCGACGGCTCCTTCTTCGGCCGCGCCCCGGGCACAGGTTGGGGGGGCTCTGGATCGCCGGTTTGGGTCCAGGCAAAGGCAAGGCTCCCGCCGATCATGCCGAGCACCATTCCGACGAAGAATCCGCCGAGATTCGAGGTGATCCAGGACCCGAGAGCGAGCAGCACCGCGAGAACTGAGTAGAACGTGCGCTGAAGCGGGTGAAACCACAGCAAAAACCCGCACAAGCCAAGCACGATGGGGATCAGGTAACCGGCGATCCCTTGGAGTCCGATATGAATGATGATCGGGAGTGGCGCCCGCTCGGACGCCAGTATCTCGGTGGCGCCCAGAATAACGAACAGCCCGCCCCAAAAGGGACGAGTGCGCCGCCACCGCCGCCAGGCCAGCCATGCTCGCCTGACCGGGCCGATTTCTGGTGCGGCCGCCCGGCCGGACTGGTCGACCGGCTCCCTGCCAGTTCCGAATGTGGCCAAGGCTCAGCAGGCTTGGCCGAAGCGGAGGCTGAATCCCGGCAACGTAAACGTCCCCGCCGTTGTGGCGTAGGCGTGCTGCCGCAGGTGGCTAATCGTGATCGTCGACGCCGCCAGCGAGAAGTCGCCGCGCGGGCCCCTGACTCCCGGCACCTGCGTGAGCGTGCTGGCGTCCTGGCCGATCGTTATGTGGGTGAACGAGGCGACGCTGCCCGAAAGCCGGTCAGCGTCGACCACCAGATCCGTTGCCGTGACCGGCGAACCCCCGTTGCCGGCAGTGATCCTGAGCGATAGGGCGCCCAGCGCGACACTCTGGCACAAGTTGCTCAACTGCGCTGACCGGATCGCGTTGGCGGTCAGGATGATCTGGTTCGTGTTGCCCGGCAGTTGGTTAACGAGTGAATGATCCAGCACGCCGAACTGCTCGAATCCCTGTCCGTGGAGCTCGGAAGCGGTGACGACAAAGGGAATCCCGGAGATGGCGAACGAGACAGCCAGCACCGATTGGGCCGTCAGCACCATCAGGACAGCCGCCAGCCCCACTGCCGGCCCCAGCATGAGGGCGAAACGGCGCCAGCGTACCTTCCCATACCCGCAAACTGCGGAGTTCCCCGACAAAGCTATCCAACTCCTTCAAAGCTTTACAGCCTGGAGGTCACCCGCCTAAGAGCATGCCCTTTCACGACACTATCAATGTGGAGGTCGCGCGGCGTGATCTATCCCACACGAATCGCGACCGAATATCACTAGACATTGGCAGGCCTCGCTGGTGCCGGCCGGGTCCTGCTTCGCTGGACCCATCCCGGCGACTGGCAGCGGGCAGCTGCCTAGCCCATGCCTTGCCCGGCGGCAGCCGGACGGCGATCTGGAAGATGTCGGGAAGCGGCACGCCGAGACTCTCAACTCGGTGACTGACCCGATTAACAGCCAGCAGCTGGCCGCCGGGGTCCGCTACGAAAAGCCACCGGCCGTCCGGCGACCAGGCCAGCATTTGACTAGAGCCTGTCCGGTCGATCATGTGTCGGTAGCGTTCCGGTGTGGCCAGGACCGATGTGCAGGGCCCCGGAGTGTTCCCTGGATGTCTGATTGATCATGGGATGCCGGGAGCGCGAGGACGCTGATCGGGTCGAGGTGGGCTCGGCGACCGGCTTCGTCACTCCAGGCCCCCAGTCACAACAGCCTCAAACCCGGTCAAGCACGGAACACTCCGGGGCCCTGGGGCCATAGTGACGCGGCGCAGACAGCCGCGAATGTCAGACCCCGCTATTAGGTTCCCGGCCATGCGAGAACTCATTGACGCCCTGGTCCGGTCCGCCGAACGAGAGGGCATGGACCTCTACGGAGTGCACATCTACCGCCACGGTGCCGAGCCGGTCGAACGCAGGCTCCGCTCGGACGACCGAGTCGACGTGCGGTCGGTCTCGAAGACCTTTACGTCCGTAGCGCTTGGCATCGCCGAAGCCGAAGGCCGCCTCGCCCTGGACGACCTCGCCCTCAAGTACTACCCCGAGCTAGCCGGCTCTGCCGCGCCCCGCCTGGACCAGGTCACGCTCCGGCACTTGCTCATGATGACGTCCGGCAGCCCGTACTCCTGGTCCGCCTACGACCCCGTGGTAGTCCCGGACCTAGCCGCTGACTTCTTCGCGACCCCGCTGGCGCACGAGCCCGGCACGTATTTCAGGTACACCGGCATCGGCCCGTACGTAGCGGCCCGCGCCCTGCGCGCCGCGACCGGCGCCAACGTCCGCGACTACCTGCTGCCCCGCCTCTTCACCCCGCTGGCCATCCACAACCCCCAGTGGCACACCTGCCCCCTCGGCCATCCGGTAGCGGAGAGCGCCCTCTACCTGAGGACGTCCGAACTGGCCCGCTTCGGCCGCCTCCTGCTAGACGAGGGCCGCCACGAAGGCCGCCAGCTGGTCCCCGCCGAATACTGCGCACGAATCGCGACTGAAACCGTCCCGACCGTGAAGGACCCAACAGACGAAGGCTTCCGCCTCTCGGACAGTTACGGCCTCGGCGTCTGGTGCACCCCCGGGGAAAAAACGTACAAAATGGCAGGCCTCTACGGCCAGCTCTGCATAATTTCCCCGGATAAGGAAGCGGTGGTAACCGTAACCGCCCACGTGGAAGGGGGCGGCTCCCAGCGAACCTCTATAACAGCCCTAATAGACGAAGAGATCGTAGCCCGCCTATAAAGGCAAGCGTTCCTCGGATGAAAAAGAATGGCGGCTCGCAGCCCATGGAGCGGCAGGGCCCCGGAGGGTTCCGTGCTTGACCGGGTTTGAGGCTGTTGTGACTGGGGGCCTGGAGTGACGAAGCCGGTCGCCGAGCCCACCTCGACCCGATCAGCGTCCTCGCGCTCCCCGGCATCCCATGATCAATCAGACATCCAGGGAACACTCCGGGGCCCTGGGCCGATGTGAGCAACGAGACGGATTCGATGTTGTGCTTGCGGGTCGAGCCTTGGGCGCCGGATCACTGGATGCGTCCGGGCGAGGTGTTCACAGTCGCGACGCGGGCGGATCCGGAGAATGCGCAGGCCCACGATGAAGGAAACGGGGCCGCTTCCTTCCTGCGGCGGCAGGATGGTACGGGTGATCCGGCCGGCCTTGAGCTGGACCTGGACCATGGTGTCGGCCGACAGGCCGAACAGCTGCCAGTCCGAGGTGATGCCGAGAAGCGGGTGGCCCAGGTTGCTTACTGTCACGGCCGGCGGCCGCGGCGACGGGCCGGCTGCGAAGCCGGAGGCTTGTGGGGCGAGCCCGATTGACGGATGACGGCGAACATAGCGCCGGCCACCATGCAGGCCAGCAACGTGGATAGCCACTGGCGTTCGCTAACCGGCCGCATCTCGGATCGCTAACTGAGTGACTTGCGGGAGGGTGACGCCCAGGCCTTGAATGCGCCGGCTGCGTGCGTTCACGGCGAGCAGCCGCCCGCCACTGGCGGCCACGAAGAGCCAGGTGCCGTCGGGTGACCATGCGATGCAGTCGTTGCTGGGGCTGGCCGCCAGCTGGACGGCTACGGCGCGATCGGCGCCGGAGCGCAGATCGATCAGGTGCAGCGTGATGTTGCCGTTGTTATCTCTCACCGGCACGGCGGCGGTGGATCCGTCTGGCGCGACGACCCCCAGTGGCGGCCAGTCCTGGTAGTACAAGCCGCTCAGGTCCGGCGCCGGTGCACCGGCCAGCTGGCGCTGGGTCCCGGTCGCTGGGTCAATGACGTCGTCGTGACGATGCTGGTAGCCGACATCGCACGTGACAACCAGCCAGCGTGCCGATCCGGTGGCGATGACGTTGCCGTTGACGGGGCGATCCCAGGTCGGCCCAGCATCGAAGAGGCCGGACGTGCTGGTTTTCATCAGGACGTACCCCCGCCCGTCCGGGACCGCGGTCGCGGGCAGTGGGCCGTCGCCCAGCGGGACGTGGATGGGGCCGTCGCCCAGCGGGACGTGGATGAAGTGTCCGGCCGACCGCCCGTCCAGACTGACGAGCGAGAACGACGGGTCGGCTGGCGTCCCCGACATGATCCACGCCTGGCCGGGATCGGGTCCGGGAATCAGCGGTCCGCCGGCGGCGAGCGGCCCGGTGAGCAGCCGCGCGCCCGCCCCGTCAGGGATCAGGTAGCCGGGCACGAAGTCGGCCGACCGGACGATCACTTCGTGCGGGCCGACCAGGAAGATCACGTCCGGGCTGCCCGATTGCAGCGGTGGCACGGCCGTCCACGTGATCTGGCCGCGGGCGAGCTGAACAGATACAAGGTCGCCCGGCCCACGCGCGAACAACTGCCAGCCACCTGCCACCCTGAGGAGCCGGTGCCGGAGAGATATCACCGTGGGCGGTCGCGCTGGCGGTCCAGCGGCCCCGGCCCGGCCTGGGTGACGCGCGCCGGTGGTCGAGTGAGCTGCGCCCTGGCCAGGATGAATGATGACGACTGCAACGGCACCGAGCACGAGGCAGGCCAGCAGCAGGCGGCTCAGCCAGCCCCGTCGCTCGGGGTGCGCGCTGCCGAACTCGAGGTCGTCGTCAGCTGTCAGCAGGCCATAGCGGCTCGGGAATCTCCAAGCCGACGTCAGAGCCCCAGGTGTTGCGGTAAGCGACCTCGTGCACTGGCCGCCGGGTAGCCACGTCCCAGCGTCCGGTCGGGTAGCCGAACGACACGCAACACGCCATGGTCCAGCCTTTCCCCTCCGGCACGCCGAGTATCTGATTGGCCTGCTCGCCGTGGAAGATGCCGAGCACCGACGTCAGCGCGCTGCCCACCCCCTCGGCCCTGGCTGCCAGCTGGGCGCTCCAGACTGCCGGGTAGATCGACCCGCCGGTCATGTCGCCGCGGGAGAAGGCGATCAGGAACAGCGGAACTTCCTCAAAGTGATCCGCAAGGTGCTGAGCCGAGGATTGCACGCGCAGCAGCGACGCGCTGTCCGGGTCATCGGGCCTGGACCTGGCCCGCTCAAGGCGCTCGCGGTAGCCGGTCTCCCAGAGCTTGCCGATGGCATCCCGGTACAGCGGGCCGAGCTTGGCCTTGACGTCCGGATCGTCCACGAGCAGGAATCGCCAGCTTTGCGCGTTCCCGCCGCTGGGAGCTCTGATGGCGGCGTCCAGGATGCGTGCTTGCACGGCCTGGGGGATCGGATCTGGCTTAACCCGCCGCATCGCCCTGGTCGTGTACAGCGCCTCACGGATGTCCATCCAGCACCTTCTCACGTTCGGGTCTTGACCGGATCATGCCATAAGCCGCGAGTCCCGGCTCAAGCACGCGGCGGCCAGACAAACGGCTATCCATTTCTGTAATGTCACTGCGATCAGCGCAGCAGAACGGAGAGTCGGCATGAGGGGCTTCAAGAACTTCCTATTGCGCGGCGACGTGATAGTCATCGCCGTCGGCCTGATCGTGGCGCTGGCCTTCAGCAGCCTGATCAGCGCCTTTACTGCGAACGTCATCGATCCGTTGATCGCGCGCGCTGAGGGCTCGAACTCGATCGGGCTCGGCTGGCAACTGGGCGCGGCGGGGAACAAGACCACGTTCCTGAATATCGGCTCGTTCCTGTCGGCCGTGATTTACTTCATCATCTTCATGGCCGTGGTCTACTTCGTCATCGTCCTGCCCTACAAGATGGTGTCCGCCCGCCGCGGCGTCGTCGTGTTCGGCGACCCGGCCCCGGTCAAGACCTGCCCGGCCTGCCTGTCCGCTGATCTGCCCGCCGCGGCGAGCAGGTGCAAGTACTGCGGCTTCGATCAGCCGCCGACGCCCCAACCACCTAATGGTCAGGATTGAGCTATCGGCCTGAGTTCTGGACGGTTGGGGCGGCCTAGCCGGGCGTGACCGAGCCGGGCGGCGGAATCGTGCCTGGTCCGGACACACTGCAGGCGAGCGCGCCGGGATCAATGTCGGCGAGCGGCTTGGCGAGCACCGGCGGGTCCAGGAAGGCAGGACGGTGCCGGTCGATCATGTGCAGCATGTTGCTGGCGTTGGCGTCCCGGTAGGTCATGGCCGGCAGGTTCCATTTCGCCTCGACGAGCGCGCAAATGCTCGTGTGGTCCATGATCTCGTGCGAAACATGCCTTGGCCGCGCCCAGGGCGAAATGACCGCGCAGGGAACGCGGAATCCGTACTGAGCGAATCCGTTGTACGCGGACTCACCGCCAGTGACCTCCGGCGGTATGTCATCGGGCGCCAGCGCTGGCGGCGGGGGAACGTGGTCGTAGTAGCCGCCATGCTCGTCGTAGGTCCAGATCAGCATCGTGCTGGGCCAGGCTGGCCCGGCCATGACCGCGTTGATGACCTTGGCTGCAAACTGCTCGCCGACGGCGATGTTCTGCGGATCCTCTTCGGACTGGGTGCCGTAATGCGGCTCTACCAGGCAGTAACCCGGCAGTGTCCCGGCCGCGGCGTCGGCGAAGAAGTCGGCGATCGGCACGACCCTTGTGCCGGCATTCTTGAAGTAAAGCTCCGGATACAGCTCGGTGGTAGGCAGCGTGCTGATGTAGTCCTTCCAGCTGGTGCCGACGGCGTCGAGCTTGTCGAAGATGGTGCCGTTGGGCGGGTAGTCGCTGGCTCCGGGCGTCGTGTCGTTGATCATGCCAAGCGAGGTGGCGGAGATCAGGTATCGCCGGTTGGGATAGGTCTGCCCGAGCAGCGAGCTGAAATATCGGTCGGCGATCGGGAAGACGCGCGCCAGCGAGTGATAGAACGGCTGATCCGCCTGCTCCCAGTAACCCATTGCCACCGGGCCGCTGCCGGATTTCACGAACCCGTCGTTGCGCCCGCTGTCCTTGGTCAACCGCACATCCTCCTCGCAGTAGCCGAGCGCGGCATAGAAGGATCGGTCGGACTGGTTGGCGGCGCCAGTCTCGAGGGTCAAGCAGCGCAGGCCGTGGGCCAGCGCCCCAGGCCTCCCGGCTGCCATCAGCGCGCGGGCGATGCCGCGCCGTTCCATCCCGGCTGCGGTGATCAGCTCCCCGACGTAGGCATCGACCTGGCCGGTGAAATGCGTCCGCTCGGACACGCTGACGAGACCGACGACCTGTTCGCCGGCCACCGCGACGTACATCGCGTGGCCAGGCTGGCCAGCGTTGACGGCCGAGTCTCTGACCCAGCCACGCACCGCGGACAGCCATGCCGCCGGTTCGCGCCACGTCGGCATGCCGTCGGTCAGCCGGGGCGCGAGCGCTATGACCGCGTCGCGATCGGCGGGGTTGTACTCGCGAGCCTGGAACGGGTCTACACCGGCCATGGTTGCCTGCTTACCCAAGGAAGGACAGGCGGATCTGGCGATCGGGATTATCGACGTTGAGGTCCACGAGCGCAATCGACTGCCAGGTACCGAGCGCGATCGAGCCGCCGATGACCGGAACCGTGGCGTATGGCGGGACTAGTGCTGGCAAGACGTGTGACCGGCCGTGGCCCCTGGATCCGTGCGCGTGCCGCCAGCGGTCGTCGGCGGGCAGCAGGTCGGCCAGCGCTGCGAGCAGGTCGTGATCGCTGCCCGCGCCCAATTCCAGGATGGCCAGCCCGGCCGTCGCGTGCGGCACGAACACGTGGAGCAGTCCGTCGCCGCCAGCAGAGGCTTCGCGTGCGAACCGCTCGCACTGGCCGGTGATGTCTTGAACCAGCGGCCTGCTGCCGGTGTGCACCTCGATGAGCTTGGTTTTCATCTTTGGACCGATTCCCGTGTCGGGTCAGGTACGAAGGTAAGAGGCGCCATTCAGGTCGAGTATCGCGCCGCTCGCCCACTGCGCTTCGGGCGAGGCCAGGAAGACCACCGCGGCCGCGATCTCCACAGGTCGCGCCACCCGATTGAACGGGCTCTGCGCGCGGATCGCATCGCCGGACTCGCTCAGCAGGTGCGCTGCGGCCATGTCCGTCTGCACGAAGCCGGGCGCGACCGCGGCGACCGTGATGTTGTGCGGTGCGAGCGCAACGGCGAGGGACTGGCCGAGGGCGTTCAGGCCTGCCTTGCTCGCACCGTAGGCGGGCTGGCCGGGCTCGCCGCGAAACGCACCACGAGACGACACGTTGACGATCTGGCCGCCTCCGGCTGCGATCATGTGCTGCACCGCGCACCACGTGACGTTCGCCGCGCCGATCAGGTTGAGGCCGATCGTGGCGTGCCACGTTTCCTGCCACTGCTCGTAGGAGATCTCGCCGATCGGGTGGCCGCGGCGCCCGTAGCTGGCGGCGTTGTTCACCAGCACGTCCAGGCCGCCAAGCTGGTCGGCGGCAGCGTCCACCATGGTCCGGACGGCGCGCGGATCGGCGATGTCTCCCTGGACCACGACGTGCCCGTCGCCCGGCAGCCCCGCCAGCACCTCGGCGGCGAGCCCGGCCGAGTCCCGGTGATGGATGGCCACTCTCGCACCGGCCGCAGCAAACGCCTCCGCGATAGCACGGCCGATTCCTCGAGAGGACCCCGTTACCAAAATATTGCGACTGGTCACTCGCCGACCTTAGCGTCCGGGTGACCGGCGCCGGCCGATGGGCGGGGTGGCCGAGTGGCGCCGCAACTGAGACGAAAGAATGCCACGCATGACGCAACCGCCCGCACAACCAGATCACGACGCCGAGCGCCCGGTTCGCGACCTCGCGGACGCGTACGTGCAGGAGTTCGCCAGGCTCGACCCGCTGGTAGCTACGATGCTGGGATTGCCGGAAGGCCAGGATGAGCTGCCCGACCTGTCACCGGCGGGCTATCAGGCGCGCGACGAACTTCGCCGGGCTACGCAGGCGCGCCTGATGGACACCGAGCTCGCGGCTGAGCCTGCTGGCGATTTCGCGGATGCCGACGAGCGGCGCTGCGCCCGGCTGCTGACCGAGCGCCTGGAAACGGAACTGGCGGTCAGCCGGAACCGGGAGCAGCTGCGCGCAGTGTCGAACATATTCGGCCCGCCCCAGGCCGTCCGCGGTGCCTTCCTGCTGATGCCGACTGCGACGGCTGAGGATTGGTCGGTCATCACGCGCCGGATTGGCCGCGTACCCGAGGCGTTCGCGCAATACCGGCAGTCGCTCGCCGAGGGAGCCAGCCTGGCCCTGTACGCGGCGCCGCGGCAGGTGCAGACGGTGACCGAGCAGTTCTCCGACTGGCTCGCCACAGCCGACGGAGCCGGCTGGTTCACCGGGTTCGGGTCCGGTGCCGATGGGACTGGCGTTGCTGACTCGCTGCGCGCCGACCTCGACCGGGCCTGCGCGGCGGCTGACGCTTCGGTCGCCGAACTGCGCGATTGGCTGCTCTCTGACTACCTGCCCGGAGCGTCCGGCACTCCGGATGCCATGGGCGAGGAGCGCTATCACCTGGGCGCCCGCCGCTGGAACGGCGCTGACCTTGACCTCACCGAGGTCTACGAGTGGGGCTGGTCACAATACCGGCAGATCCGGGCTGAGATGAGCGCCGAGGCGGAGCAGATCCTGCCGGGCTCGGCGCCGGTCGAGGCCATGCGGTATCTCGATGAACACAGCGAGGCCATCGAGGGCGTCGAGCAGATCCGCGAGCGGCTGCAGCAGATGATGGACTCGGCGATGTCGAGTCTTGCGGGCACGCACTTTGACGTGGCTGATCCGATCAAGGTGGTCGAGGCCAGGATCGCGCCGCCGGGGAGCGCGGCCGCGCCCTACTACACCGGCCCCTCTCAGGACTTCTCCCGGCCGGGGCGGACCTGGCTGCCAACGCTGGGCCGGACCAGATTCCCGCTCTGGAACCTCATCAGCACCTGGTACCACGAGGGAGTGCCAGGTCACCACCTGCAGATCGCGCAGTGGCGTTACCTGTCGTCGCAGCTGTCGTTGTATCAGACCAGCCTCGGCGGCGTCAGCGCGTGCTCGGAGGGCTGGGCGCTGTATGCCGAACGGCTCATGGACGAGCTCGGCTACCTGGACGGGCCGGGCGCGCGGATGGGGTACCTGGATGCGCAGCTGATGCGGGCCATCAGGGTCATCATCGACATCGGGATGCACCTGGGACTCCAGGTTGGGGGGGACTGGGCGCCGGGCGCTGGCCAGCGATGGACCCCGCAGCTGGCGCTGGAGTTCTTCGTGGCGCACAGCGGGCGCGAGCGCGACTTCCTGGAGAGCGAGATTGTCCGCTACCTGAGCGCGCCAGGGCAGGCGATCAGCTACAAGCTCGGGGAACGGGCCTGGCTGACTGGTCGGGACGCGGCCCGCTCGGCGCGGGCTGCTCGCGGGGATCGCTTCGACCTCAAGGCCTGGCACATGGCAGCGCTGTCGCTTGGCTCACTCGGCCTGGATGACCTGGCGGAAGAACTAGCGGCGATATAGCGGCCGCACCGACTGGCCCGCAGCGGGACAGGCCTTACTCGGCGATGGCTGGGTGCTCGTTGGCGCGCTTGCGCAAGTCGTCACGTACGAGCGTGCCCAGGCGACGGGTCTCGCGGTGGTCGATCATCGCGCCAGCTACCGAGCCGGTGAGCAGCGGCGCGAGCGACAGCGTGCTCTTACCGGCCCGGGCGATCAGCCGCCGCTCCAACTTTCGCCGCATCTGCGAACCCAAGACGAACGCGAGGCCGCCGCTGGTGATACGGACACCGCGGCGGTTCGTCCACGCACCGACGTAGGCGATCATCCGTTCCGGCGCCGAGCCGGGCACTGACTCGCCGTAGACCGCATGCAGTTCGGCGATCAGCTTCAGCTCGATCGCGACCAGGGCCAGCGTCTCCACGGTGAGTTCCACCGGAGCGGTAGGCAGGAACGGCACCGCGGCGGCCACGCCGACCGCAGCGCCCACCCCGGCTGAGGCGCGGGCCGCGCCACTGATCAGCAGGCTGGCCAGTTCCTCGGTGTCACGATCAGGGTACTGAGCCTGGAGCGTCGAGAGGCTCCGGATCGGAACCTTCGGCGCCATCTCCAGGACCTGCCCGGATAGCCACTCACCGGTGGCGCGTATCCCCCGCGTCGCGGCGCTCCGAACCGGCCGGAACCGCCGCGAGGCCGCGCCGCTGACCGGTCGGAACCGCCGCGAGGCCGCGCCGGTACCGGTTTGCAGGCCCTTGCTGGCTGCCTGCCGGCTCGCCCGCAGTGCGCTAAGTGATCGTTCGCGGCTGCGGCTGGCCAGGCCCGGTACCCGGCTGGTCAGCTTCCTGCGCCGGGACCTTGTCTTCGCCTCGGCGATCTCGCCGGCCAGCTCGGCTACTTCGGTTGTGAGCTGGGCGTCTGATAGCTCGTCGTGGCCGTTGCCGGCCTGGTGGCCGGGGCCTTCATGCTTGCCCTTACCGGAGGTCATGCTCCGCACCTACCCGAGGGAACCGTCTTGACTCGCGGAATCAGCCGGCCTGGTGCTCGAGCGCGCGGCGCGTGAGAACCTTGGCCAGGTGGCGCCGGTATTCCCGGTCGGCGTGCATGTCCTCGCCGGGAGAGGTTTCATCGGCGGCCTGCTCGGCTGCTTCCGCCGGGCTAGCGCCGCCGGCCAGCGCTTCCTCGGCGGCGGTCGCTCGCAGCGGTGTCGGACCCATGTTGGCCAGGGCGATCCGGCCATCGACCGCGGCAACGCCGACGATCGCCCAGTCGTTGGCTCGGCGGACGAACTTCTGGTAACCCCACGGCACGCCTGGCCGGGCCGGCACGCGCACGGCCGTCAGCATCTCGTCGGGCTGCATCGCGGTCTCGAAGAAGCCCTGGAAGAAGTCGTCGGCGCTGACGGTCCTGGTACCGCCAGGGCCTTGTAGCTCGACCGAGCCCCCGAGCGCAACCAGCGCCATGGGCAGGTCGGCGGCCGGGTCGGCATGCGACAGCGAGCCGCCGATCGTGCCGCGATGACGGATCTGCGGGTCGCCGACCTGCGCGGCCGCGTAAGCCAGCAGCGGGGCCTGCGCCTGCACCAGCTCGGATCCAGCCAGGTCGGCATGCCGGGTGGTCGCGCCGATTACCAGCTCACCGTCGGCCAGGGACACGCCGGCCAGCTCGTCGAGCCGGCCGATGTCGACCAGCACAGCCGGGGTAGCCAGCCGCAGCTTCATCATCGGCAGCAGCGAGTGGCCGCCTGCCAGCAGCTTGGCGTCCTCGCCGTGCTCGGCCAGCAGGGCGAGCGCGTCCTCGGTGGAGCTGGCCGCGAAGTACTCGAACGGCGCGGGGATCATGCACTCACCTCGGTGTTTACCAGCGACTCGTCGGCCAGCAACTGCTGCCTGGCGTCGGCAGCAGCCAGCACGCTGCGGACGATGTTGTGGTAGCCCGTGCACCGACACAGGTTGCCCTCCAGGCCGACGCGCACCTGCTCCTCGGTCGGGTGCGGATTCTCCGCGAGCAGCCCGACGGCTGCCATCACCATGCCCGGCGTGCAGAAGCCGCATTGCAGGCCGTGGTTCTGCCGGAACGCAGCCTGCATCGGATGCAGCTCGCCGTCCCGCGACAGGCCTTCGGCGGTGGTCACGTCCTGGCCGTCGGCCTGCACGGCGAGCACCGTGCAGGACTTGACCGACTTGCCGTTCAGCAGCACGGTGCACGCGCCGCATGAGGTTGTGTCGCAACCGACGTTGGCGGCCCGTAGCCCCAGCACCTCGCGCAGGTAGTGCACGAGCAGCAACCGCGGCTCGACCTCGTCAGACCGCTTCTCGCCGTTGACGGTCAGCTCTATGCGGCTCATCCGCGCTCCGATCCGCTGGTGGATGTCGATGCTTGCTGGATGGCCTGCCAGATCCGACGGGACGTGGCAGGCATGTCGATGTGCCGGACGCCCAAATGCGCGACGGCGTCGATGATCGCGTTCTGGACGGCCGGGGTCGCGCCGATGGTGCCGGCTTCGCCGATGCCCTTGGCGCCGAGCGGGTTGTAAGTGGTGGGCGTGGCCATGTCCGCGAGCTCGAAGCTAGGCACCTCGGTGGCGGACAGGAACGGGTAGTCGGCGAAGCTGGTCGTCAGCGGGTTCCCGTCGGCGTCGTAGACAACCTCTTCCAGGAATGCCTGCGCGGCCCCCTGGGCGATGCCGCCGTGCCGCTGGCCCTCGGCCAGCAGCGGGTTAAGTACGCGGCCCGCGTCGTCCACTGTGATGACTCTGGTCAACGTTGGCCGGCCGGTTTCGGTGTCGACCTCTACCACGGCCACGTGGGTGCCGAACGGGAAGGTGGCGCCGGGTGCGGTAAAGACCGTCCTGATCAGCAGCCGCTCGTTCTCCGCCAGCTGGGTGAGCGGGACCGACGCCTCGGGGTCACCCGCGACCGCGAACGCGCTACGGTCCTTATCGAAGACCAGGTCGGCCGCGTTTGCTTCCAGCTCAGCCGCGGCCCGCAGCCGCGCTATCTCAATGAGTTCCTTCGACGCCTGCTGCACCGCGGCGCCGCCGTGCTGGAGGCTGCGCGACCCGCCGGTGCCGCCGCCCACGGGGATCAGATCCGTGTCCCCCCATTGCAGCGTGATCTTCTCGACCGGAATGCCCAGCTCGTCGCTTGCGAGCATGGCCCAGGCGGTGGCGTGACCCTGGCCGTGCGGTGAGGTGCCGGTCAGGATCGTGGCCGTCCCGTCGGGATGCACCTCGACCGTGGCGTTCTCCTCAGGTGGCGACTCTTCTCCGTCGCCCATGCCGGTTATCTCGACGTAGCTGGCGACCCCGATGCCGATCTGGCGGACGTCACCGCTTGCTCGCCGCTCGGCCTGCTCCTTGCGCAGGTCGGCGTAGCCGGCCGCCTCGAGCGCCTTGTCGAGCGCGGCCACGTAGTTGCCGGAGTCGTACAGCGCGCCGAACGCGGTCCGGTGGGGCTCGACTGAACGGGGGGAGCAGGTTCTTGCGACGGACGTCGGCTGGGTCTACGCCGACCTCGGTGGCGAACAGGTCCATGGCCCGCTCGAGCGCGGCCGTCGCCTCGGGCCGCCCGGCGCCGCGGTAAGCGCCGATCGGCGTGGTGTTCGTCACGACGACCTTCGCGATCGCCTCGGCCTTGGGGATGGCGTACGGCCCGGTCGTCATCAAGATGGTGAGGAACGGCAGGATGGCGCCGATCTTCGGGTATGCGCCCGCGTCCTGGACGATCACCAGGCGGTAGGCCTGCACATCGCCATCTCGGCTGCCGCCGATCGTGATCGTGTGCTGCTGGGCGCGGCCGTGGGTCATCGCTATCAGGTTCTCGTACCTGGTCTCGGTCCACCTGGCTGGCCGCCCGAGCTGCCGCGACACCCACGCCACCACCGCGTGCTCCGGATCTGCGCCGAACTTGGCGCCGAACGCGCCGCCGACATCAGGCGTGATGACGCGGACCTGCCCGGCTTCGAGGCCGAGCAGGGTCACGAGCGAATCGCGGGTGCCCTGCGCGCCCTGATTAGGCACCCAGGCGGTCAGTCGTCCGTCGTCGCCCCAGACGGCCGCGGCGGCCCGCGTCTCCATCGGAGCGGGCGCTACCCGCTGGTTAATGATCGTACGGGTGACGACAACCTCGCAGCCGTCGAACAGGTCCGGCTTCAGCGAGGACGCCTCACCCCAGTTGCCGGCGACGTTCGTCCCGGCCGCCTCGAACAGAAGCGAGCTGTCGTCCGGGTCGAAACCCAGCACCGCGGGCAACGGGTCGTAGTCAACTGAAACCAGCTCGATGGCATCCTCGCCCTGATAAGGCTCCTCAGTTGCGACCACGGCGACAGGCTCGCCGACAAAGCGCACCTTGTCGGTGGCCAGCAGCCGCTGCGTCATCTCCGCGTTCATCAGGCCGGCCGCGGCCGGCGGGATCACCGGCAGGTCGGCCAGGTCCGCGCCGCTGAATGCGGCCACCACGCCGGGCGCCTCCAGCGCGGCGCTGACGTCCACGCCGTTGATCCTTGCGTGCGCGACCGGGGACCGCACGAAGAACACATGGCACGCGCCGTTGAGGCGCTCGTCAACGACGTCCTCGGTGTAAACGCCGCCGGTCGTGAGGAAGCGGGGATCCTCCGTCCGCAGAACCCTGGTGCCCAGGATGCTCAACTGACCATCAGCTCCTCTCGCTGGCCCACGTCCACTCGGCGCGAACCCGGCGGAACTGTGCGGTATTCCTGAGCGTGCCACTGACGGTCCGGCAGCTCGCAACCGGGGTGGTAGCCCGGCATGGCGATCCTGCCGGGCCGAAGCCATTGGGTCAACAGTCCCGGCTCACTGAGCCAGGCGACGCCAGCCCGGATCATGAAAGGGAACGGGGACCTGGGAATTTTCCGCGCTGGCTAGCTTTGCAGGCGAACGGCCGCACGGAAACTCAGTTCCGGTCTGCGGGGGGCGGCGGGTAAGGTCGACAAGCGGCCCTCGAATCAGAGTCGACAGGCGGCCCTTGAGTTAGATCGGAAGTTTGTCATGCTGGCGCGTGCGCTCAGGCGCGGTTTCGCCGTGGTCACGGGCCGACTGCCGGTACTGGGGATCCGCGACTTCAGGTTGCTGCTGGCCGACCGCGTCCTGGCGCCTGCGTCGTTTGCGTTCTCCCTGGTCGGCGTCTCGTTCGCGGTCCTCGACCAGACGGACGGGTCGACGGCCAAGCTGTCCTACGTGCTGGCCGCGCAGATTGCGCCGTCACTTGTCTTCCTGCTGCTCGGCGGCGTAATCGCCGACCGGATCGCGCCGCAGAAGGTCATCATCGCCGCCAACATCATGATGGCCATCGGCGAAGCCACCTTCGGCATTCTCGTGCTCACCAGTCATCCCGCCCTCTGGCAAATGATCGCGCTGGAGAGCCTGACCGGGACCGGCATGGCGATCTTCTACCCGGCGTCGCAGGCGCTGGTGCCGCGGATTGTTCCGCCAGCCCTGCTGCAGGAAGCCAGCGCCATCTCCAGGCTTGCGATGAACGGCGCGCAGATGGGCGGCGCGGTGCTGGCCGGGCTGTTTATCGCTGCGATCGGCCGGAGCGGGCCGGGCTGGGCGCTGGCCACTTGCGGCACCGGCCTGCTCGGCACCGTTCCCCTCCTGCTCTCGATAAGGGTGCGCGCGCAGGAGCGGGCGTGTGAGGCTTCGATGCTGCGCGAACTGCGGGAAGGCTGGTCGGAGTTCCGCAGCCACACCTGGCTGTGGGTCATCGTGGCGCAGTTCTCGGTCGTCCTGATGGCCTGGTACGGCGCATTCAGCGTGCTCGGGCCTGCGGTCGCGCGGACGCACCTGGGCGGTCCGGCGGCCTGGGGAGCGATCACCGGAGCGGAGTCGCTTGGGCTGATAGTCGGCGGCCTGGTGTCACTGCGGTTCAGCCCGCGCCGTCCGATGCTGTTCGTCGTGCTCATCGGCGCCAGCATCGCGATCTCGCCGTTGGCGCTGGCCATGCTCTGGCCGCTGCCCGCTATCTGCCTGTCGTCGTTCGCACTCGGCGTTGCGCTGGAGATCATGATGATCCAGTGGACGGTGGCGCTCGCCCGGAATATCCCGCCCGCCAAGCTGGCCAGGGTGTCGTCTTACGATGCGCTGGGCTCGGTCATGGCCATGCCGGTCGGGGCCGTCATCGCCGGCCCGGTGGCCGCGTGGGCGGGCGTGTCGGTGACCCAGTACTGGGCGGCCGGCCTGATTGTGCTCGCGTCGGCGCTGGCGTTGATCCCGCGGGACATACGGCACCTGCGCGCCGACCAACTGGCCGGGCCAGCCGCGGTGGAGTCGGCCGAGCCCTTGCTGGCCGGTACCGCGAGCTGACGCCGGAACTTGCCCGCGGCGCTCGCCGGCTGGCGCGCGTGACTGGTGATGACCGCAATTGGCGCCCTGCCGCCAGGCCCGACTGACGGGCGCTAGCTGCCCCGTCCGGGTCTCCGGGTATCGGTTCCCGGCTACCCCGTGTGCCGTCATCTTTACTCGCAGGTAACATAGCCGTCAACAACTGAGCGTGACTGTTCGATTTACGACCGCCTGTTCGGTATGTGAGCACGCCCCTACGGAATCCGTTGTCGTGACCGATTTCTTCGTTTTTGCAAATATTGACGTGACCGTCAGTAGCGGTAAAAATACTTCACGTTCACCGAAAACCGGTGGCGACGTGCCAGCCCCCCATAAGTCTGCGCACTGTGCTGTAGCTGCGTGGGTCCCCCATGCCCACACGCGACTGCAAGGCGTTACTACAGCGCCACAGAACGGGCCAACGGGATGTCGCTGAAATGAGGAGGGGATAACTCTCATGCAAATCGGCGCCCAGAGATCCGAGCATCGGGTCACCTTCGAGCGAGAAGTACTCGGCCGCCGGGCCGAACTGTATCCGGCGGCACTCAAGATGACCCGGAATCCCAGCGACGCTGAGGATCTGGTACAGGAAACCATGATCCGCGCCTATGCCGGGATGCGGCACTACACGCCGGGCACCAATGCGCGCGCGTGGCTCTACCGCATCATGTCCAACACCTTCATCAACACCTGCCGCAAGCGGAAGCGCGAGCCGATTCACGTGTTCAGTTCCGAGCTAGACAGCCCTCTCCTCAAGGCTGTGCCGGACGTTGCGGGCCTCCCCGAGGGCTGCGCCCCGTCCGCGGAAGCCGAGGTGCTCGGCCGGTTCACGCACTCCGATTTCTACGCGGCACTCGCCGAACTGCCCGAATGCTTCCGCACCGTGGTGTACCTAGCCGACGTCGAAGGCTACGCCTACCGAGACATTGCCGAGATGGTCGGCGTACCGATTGGCACGGTTATGTCACGGTTGTCGAGGGCGCGTGCCAAGCTCAGGGCACGGTTGGCCGAGTATGCGCCCGGTGCGGTTGCGGAATCGGTCGCCGTTTAGGCGAAAGTTAACGGAATCCGTCGAGTGAGCCCAGAGGTGGCTGAAACGAGCGTGACATTCGTCACGTCGGACCCGATACGCGTATTCGATTTTCCCCCCAGCATGCCCACTCCCCGGCGGATCTGCCCCCGCCGGGAAATCCGCCCATCCGGACGAACGGAGCGGCCGCTGACAACACCCTGGACGGGGGACGCCACTGACGTGGTGATCCCCTCGCCTGGACGGCCGACGGCCACCCCCCGGCTGCGGCCGTCCGGGCCTCCGCCTGGCGCGCGCCTGCTGGCCAACCTGGTCCCGCAACTGCGTCCTCGGGGACAGGGCCCCGGTGGGTTGGGTCAGGCCACTAGCTCTGCCTCGCCGGTGAAGGCCGCCCACATCGCCGCATATGCTCCGTCAAGCGCGAGCAATTCGTCGTGGCTGCCCACCTCGGCGATCTGGCCGTCGGCCAGTACCACTATCCGGTCGGCCTGGGATGCAGTGGTGAGCCGGTGCGCGACGACCAGCGTCGTGCGGCGGGCGGCCAGCTGCTCGGTGGCCCGGTTGACCTCGGCCTCGGCGGCCAGGTCAAGCGCGGCCGTGGCCTCGTCTAGCAGCAGGATCGCCGGGTCCACCAGGTAAGCGCGGGCTAGCGCTATCAGCTGGCGCTGGCCTGCGGCCAGGTTGCGGCCGCGTTCGGCCACTTCATGGGCGAAGCCGCCCGGCAGCCGGGCGATCATCTCGATCGCGCCCACGCCGCGGGCTGCGGCCTCCACCTCGGCATCGGTTGCGTCCGGCCGGCCATAGGCGATGGCGTCGCGGACCGTCCCGGCGAACAAGTACGGCTCCTGTGGCACGACACCAAGCTGCTGCCGATAAGCAGGCAGGTCGTAGTCGCGCACGTCGCGGCCGTCGATTAGGACGCTGCCCGATGTCACGTCGTAGAACCTGGCGATGAGCTTGACCAGCGTGGACTTACCCGCGCCGGTCTGCCCGACCAGCGCGACGGTCTCGCCGGCTGCGACGGACAAGCTCACGCCCCTGATTGCCTCGGTACGCTGCCCCTGGTATCCGAAGTGCACGTCACGCATGTCGATGCCGCCCCGCAGCCGTCCGGGCCGGACCGGGCGGGTCGCCGGCGGAGTGCTTGTCGGCGTCTGCAGCAGGCCCTTGATCCGCTGCAGGCCCACGTTGGCCTGCTGATAGCCGTCGAACACCTGGGACATCTGCTGGATCGGGGAGAACAGCTGGTCCACCCAGAGCAGATACGCGATAAGGCTCCCGGCCGAGAGCACGCCGCTGTGGACCTGCCCGACCGCTGCTAGCAGGATGACCGCGCCGCCGATCGTCGACAGCGCTTGCACGAACGGGAAGTACACCGCGATCATCCGCTGCGCCCGCAGCCTGGACACCCGGTAGGCCCCGGAGAGGCCTGCGAACCGGTCGGAGTTGACCTGCTCGCGCCGGTAGGCCTGAGCGACCCGCAGGCCGGCCACGTTCTCCTGAAGGTCAGCGTTGACCATGCTGACCTTCTCCCTGGCCTCGGTGTACGCCCGGGAAGACTTGTACCGGAAGATCAGCGTCGCCGCGATCAGGACCGGCAGGAACGCGGTCAGGATCAGGCCGAGGCGCACGTTGATGATCAGCATCAGTATCAGCACGGCGACGAAGGTGAGCAGCGAGTTCACCATCGTGATGAGGCCGGTCTGGAAGAACGAGGACAGCGCGTCCACATCGGTGGTCATCCTGGTCATGATGCGGCCGGACAGCTCGTGCTCGTAGAAGTCCAGCCCCAGCCGTTGCAGGTGCGAGAAGATCTTCACCCGCAGGGTATAGAGCAGCCGCTCGCCGTTGCGGCCGACCACGATGGTCTGCGCCCGGTTCACCGCCCAGTCGGCGAGCACGATGGCCAGGCCGATGGCGGACACGAGCAAGATGATCTTAAACCTGGCCTCGTAGCCGAGAAGAGGCTGCTCGACGCCCTTGTCGATGCCGCCCTTGACCAGCAGCGGCATGACCGTGCTCGCCAGGGCATCCAGGCCGTCCAGGACCAGTCCGATGATCAGTGCGATCGCGAAGGGCCGCAGCAGCTTGCGCAGCGTGAAGCGGGGTGCGGGCGCCCGCGCGAACGACTCGTCAACGCCCGGCGAGTCGCTGGCGGGCGGCAGCGCGGCGACCTTGGCCAGCAGTTCGGGCGAGGCCGGGACCCCAGCCAGCCAGCCGCCGCCCATGGCGCCGCCGCTCAGTGCCGCGCCGCGCTGGGCCGCTCCGCCGCCCCGACCGCCTCCTGCGCCGCCGGAGATGTGACCGCGGCCGATTCCGGCCGCGGCTACCGTTGCCAGTTGCGCGCTGGCGCCTGATGACCCGGCCGGCAATGCCTCGTCCGGTGGCGCAGCGCGGGCAGGCCACAGGCTGGGAGTGATCCCGCCTCGCAGGCCGCGCGCCGCAGCGACGGCAGCTCGTGGCAGGTCCTCGTTCCCCTCATAAAACCCGATCTCGCCAGCGTCGATACCCTCGGCGTCCTCGCCCGGTCCGGCCAACAGCAGCCGGTACAGCGGGCACCGCCTGGTCAGGTCCTCGTGGGTGCCCTGGTCGACCAGGCGGCCCTCGTCGAGTACCGCGATCTGGTCGGCGAGTTCGAGGGTGGACCGGCGGTGCGCGATCAGCAGCGTGGTTCGGCCGGCCATCACCTTGCGCAAGGTCGCGTGGATCTGGGCTTCGACACGCGCGTCGATCGCGGAGGTGGCGTCGTCGAGCACCAGGATCGCCGGGTCGGTGATCAGCGCCCTGGCGAGTGCGACGCGCTGGCGCTGGCCGCCGGACAGCGTGAGCCCCTGCTCGCCGACGACGGTGTCGTAGCCGTCCGGCAGGCCGAGGATGAACTCCTCGGCCTCGGCGGCCTGAGCCGCCGCGACGATCTGGGCGTGGGTGGCGTCCGGCCGGCCGTAGGAGATGTTGTTCGCGACCGTGTCGGAGAACAGGAAGCTCTCCTCCAGTACCAGCCCGATCGAGGCGCGCAGCGAGTCGATGGTGAGGTCCCGCACGTCGTGCCCGCCGATCCTGATCGCGCCCGAGCGCACGTCGTAAAAGCGGGGGAGCAGCAGCGAGATCGTGGACTTTCCCGAGCCCGATGTGCCGACTACCGCCAGCGTCTCGCCTGGCCGAACCCGCAGCGACAGGCCGCGCAGCACCGGCTCGGATGGCACGTAGCCGAAGTGCACGTCGTCAAGCTCGACGTCCTTGCTGCCCGGCGGCAGGACCAGGGCACCCGGCTTCTCGGTCAGCACGGGCCGTGAGTCGATCACCTCGAACACCCTGATCACGCTGGCCCTGGCCTCCTGGCCGATCGTGATCAGGTTGGTGAGCGCCCGGACCGGGTTAACCATCTGGGCGAGGTAAGCGGCGAACGCGAGGAACGTGCCGAGCGTGATCTCGCCCTTGATGGCCATCCAGCCGCCGAGCGCCAGCACGCCGACCTGGCCGAGCGCGGGAATGGCGCCCAGCGCCGGGCTGAATTTCGCCATCAGCCGGACCGAGCGCACCCGGGCCGCGTATAGCACCTGGCTGACGCCCTCAAGCCGCGCGATCTCCTGGTTCTCCTGACCGAAGCCCTTGACCACGCGGACGCCGGTGACCGCGCCCTCGACGACGCCCGCTACCTCGCCGGCCTTTTGCTGAGCATCCCAGCTCGCCGGGAACAGCCGTCGCCGGGATGCGATGGACAGGGCCAGCAAGATCGGCCCGACTGCGAGGGAGATCAGCGCCAGCAGCGGCGACAGCAGGAACATCACCACGATCGAGGCGAAGAACAGCAGCGCGCTGCCGATCAGCATCGGCAGCATGCTGAGCAGGCTCTGGATCATGTTCAGGTCGGAGATGGACCGGCTTACGATCTGGCCGGTGTGCAGCTGGTCCTGCCGCGCGCCGTCGAGCTTCGTGAGCGAGCCGAACAGCTCAGTCCGCAGGTCGTGCTGTACGTCGAGGGACAGCTGCCCGCCGCGATAGCGGCGCAGGTACACGCAGCCGAAGCTCACGAGTGCGGCCACGATAAGCAGCGACGCGCCCGGCCAGATCGCCTGCTTGTGGGCCAGGATCGCATTGTCGATGATGTCGCGCTGGATCAGCGGGATGGCGGTGGTGACCAGCGTCGCAAGCACCGATGCGCCGAACGCGACCAGCGTGAGCGACTTGTGTTGCCAGCAGTGCGCGGCGAGTCGGCGCAACCAGCCTTCGCCGTAACCGGAGCCGAGCGTGGCGGCCTGGCCCGCGGCGTGGCCCGCGGCCTGGCTCGCGGCGACCCGCCGCTTGCGCACCCTCATGGCCGCGCCGTCGTGTCTTCAGCGGCCAGCCGGGCGCGGTGCCGTTCGGTCATCGCGGCGCCGAGCGACACCAGGTCGGCCAGGATCTCGTCGGGCCGGCCGGAGTGGTCAAGCAATGCGCCGAACCAGGACGCATAGGACTCGTCTGCGCGTTCGATCGCGGCCTGGCCAGCCGGAGTGAGGCAAAGCCGGACCACCCGGCGGTCGCCGGGCTCGGCTTGCCGGGTGGCTAGGCCAGCGGCCACCAGACTGTCGGCGGTCGAGGTTAGCGTTGGTTTGGCGACTGCGAGTTTCTCCGCCAGCCGGGCCGATCGCTCGCCGCCGCCGCCGATGAGCTTCAGCATGCGGTACTGGTGCGGGCTTACCCCGGCATCGATCCGTTCCAGGACCCGGGCCATCCGCAAGACCGTCAGCACGGCCTCGGCCAGCCGGTTGTCGGCGCGGGCGGTGCCGGGCTGTCCGGTTGAGTCAGTCAACCGCAACTCCTTTGGTACGGTGCACTTACAGTTCGACAGCCTAACAAAGGCCGTCGCGTGCTTGTTCCCGTCGTCACCGGCGAAAGGGTTTGACCCGCCGATGGCGCGGCGCCTAGCCTCGCGGAGGCTGTGCACCGGGCCGGCTGGAGGAGGCTGCATGCGCACGCGGCGGGCGGAACAAACGAGATCGAACAGGAGGCCGCGGCAGGCACTGCTGCTGATCTTCGTTCCTCAACACCCTGGCGCTTTGGCAGGCACAAATAGGTATATTTAGCCGTCACCGGGCTGTCAAACCGCCAGGGTGTTGCGCGCGACGACCGCCCGCCCTTCCCCGATGATCACGCGTTCGGGATTATTAGCGCATGGCGGAAACTCCCACTCCCATCGACCACGTGCAGGAACAGCTGCGCGGAGCCGGTTATCTCGCGGACACGGGCACCGGGACCGTGGTCCACCTGGCCACGGCGCTGGGCAAGCCAATCCTGATCGAGGGCCCGGCGGGCACCGGCAAGACCCAGCTGGCCAAGAGCGTGGCGCAGATGACTGGCAAGCCGCTGATCAGGCTGCAGTGCTACGAGGGACTGGACGAGTCCAAGGCGATCTACGAGTGGGACTACCGCCGGCAACTGCTTCAGCTCCAGCTGCAGCAAGGCGGGTCGAACACCGACCTCACCGCGGCCGGCATCTTCGGCGAGGACTTCCTGCTCAGCCGGCCGTTGCTGGCTGCGATCCGGTCCGACGAGCCGGTCGTGCTGCTCATCGACGAGGTCGACCGGCTGGACATGGAAAGCGAGGCGCTATTGCTGGAGGTGCTGTCGGAGTACCAGATATCCATCCCGGAACTGGGCACCGTCACGGCCCGGCACATCCCGCAGGTGTTCCTCACCTCGAACAACACCAGGGACCTGTCCGAGGCACTCAAGCGGCGCTGTCTCTACCTGCACCTCGGATACCCCAGCGTGGACCGTGAGGCGGAGATCGTCGAGCTCCACGTGCCCGAGCTGAGCGTTCACCTCGCGCGCGAGATCGCCGCCCTCGTCGCGGTGCTGCGGTCGGCCGACCTGAAGAAGCCCCCGTCGATCTCGGAATCGGTGGACTGGGCCAGGACGCTGATCGCACTCGGCGCGGCCGAGCTCACCGATGACATCACCCGCCAGACCCTGTCTGTGCTGCTGAAATACGAGCGCGACATCACCGTCGCGCTGACCGAGCTGTCGCTGGCCTGACGCCGATGCATCAGAGCACGCTCGCGACGCTGGTCGATGAGCTGCGCCGCGTCGGCGTCGGCGTCTCGGTCGGCGAGCACCTGGACGCGGCCCGCGCGCTCGCGAGCGTCCCGCTCGCTGATGTTGAGGTGGTGCGCTCGACGCTGCAATGTGCCCTCATCAAGCGGGCCGAGCATGTCGATGCCTTCAATCTTCTCTTCGAGCTGTATTTTTCGGGAACGGGGCCTCAGGATGACCTGGCCGCCGGCCTGTCCGACGCCGAGCTGGAGGCCGCGCTCCGCGCGGCCATCGAGTCTGGGGACGCGGCCGTTCAGCGGCTGCTGGCCGACGAGTACGTCCGTCGGTTCGCGGCGCTGGAACCCGGCTCGCCGGTAGCCGGCGTGTTCGCCCAGATCGCAGTGAACGAGGCGGCAAATCTCGATGCCATTCGCGACGATCTGCTCACGAACCCGGCGAACGGTGCCGGTGACGGGGATGGCGGTGGTGGCGGGACCGGCGGTGGCGGCGGAGCTGGCGGAGGTTGGCAGCCAGGGTCCGGCGCGATCCGGGAGCGGCTCGACCGGGCTGCTGCCGATAACGCCGTCGACGCGTTCCGCACTCAGTTGCGGGCCGCGATCAGGCGTGCCCTGGTCGCTGATCGCGGTGCGCCGGCGGTAACCAGGACGATGCGGGTCCGGCTCGCAGAGGACGTGGAGATAGCCAGCGCATCGGCGTCCGAGCTCGACGCGATGGTGGCCGCGATCGGTCCGATGGCGCACCGGTTGAGCAAGATCCTGGCCCAGCAGGAGTTCAGGAAACGCAGGCTGAGCATCAGGCGCACGCTGCACCTGGCGATGGGAACCGGCGGAGTGCCATTCCGGATCGGGACCGAGCCCGGCAGGCCGCCGCGGCCGGAGATCGTGGTGCTCTGCGATGTGTCCGGCTCGGTCGCCTCGTTTTCCCGGTTCACGCTGAACCTGCTGATCGCGCTGGACAGTCGGCTGAGCAAGCTGCGCGCGTTCTCGTTCGTGGACGGCCTGGCGGACATCACCGAGCTTGTCAGCGAGGCCAGGTCGGCCGGCCGGCAGCTGACCACGGCCGAGGCGGCCCGCGGCGCGATCCGCTGGCACGGCAGCTCCGATTACGGCGGCGTGCTTCGCGACTTCGCGGCCGGGTACGCCCGGCAGTTCTCCCGCCGGACGGTGCTGCTGGTCGTGGGCGACGCGCGGACCAACTACTCAGATCCGGCCGTGAGCGCGCTCGCCGACATCAGCCAGCGAGTCGGCAAGCTCTACTGGCTCAACCCGGAGCAGCGGCGCTACTGGAACCAGGGCGACTCGGTCATGGGCCGGTACGCGCCATTGTGCTCGCAGGTCAGGGAGTGCAGCACGCTGCGCCAGATCGGCGACTTCGTGCAATCGCTGGCGGTCCGCTGACAGCGGGCCGAGCAGGCTGCCCGAAGGGTAGTTGCGCCGGGGGCGTCGTTTGCGGTGGCTACCGCTGCCCTCGGTTGCGCAGCGCCGGAACGAGCCAGCGGGCTTGGCGCATGATCTCCTGCAGAGCCCGTCGGCGGGCCTCGGCGAAGTAGCGATCCGGGTCGCGCACCATCCGCTCAGGGCGATCGTCGTGGTCCTCGATGATGATGTGGGCCGCCATCCTCGTTCCCCTTCCGCGCAACTTTAGTGTCACTGGGCGACCTGACAAGGTCAACGGCCGGCCGTCGCAGCTCGCGCTCCGCAGGAGCGGGTGGCCGCGTTAGGACGATGACGCCAGCGCTACGGCGATCAGCCCGCCCAGCAGACGGATCAGCGGCACGTCAGCCCGGCTGATTCCGCCTTTCTCCAGCGCGTCCACCATCAGCATGCCAAAGGCGTTCTGCCCCGCGGCCACCGGGACGGCAGCGAACGACTGATAGGTCTGCGCGGCTGTGACCTGCCAACCGGGTGGCAAGCTGGTTTCAAGGTCAGGGCTAAACAGATGCTGATTGAGCCGGATCATGCTGAAGACCAGATCCCCCTGCGCTGTTCCTTCGCCGATCGACTCCAGCGGATCATCCACGCGGCCGCTGTACTGATCGGGTACCAGGACCCCCGGAATCCCGGCCGTTACCAAGAACAGGCAGGCCCGGATCCGCCCCGATCCAACCAGGTGGGCTGCCGAATCGAGTGCCATCGGAATCGCGGCCGCGGCCAGGGCCTCCCGCTCTCTCCTGTCGGTCGCGGCGGCCACGCGGCCCAACTGGCGCACGATCGGGTCCAGCGCGTCATTCATGGTGACCCGCATCGCAACCGCCGTGTCGACTGCGGCCTGCTGAGCCCGCGCGCGCATCTGCTCCTTGCGGATCTGCTCGTAAGCGGGCACGCCCGCTGCCGTTACGCTGGCGGCCACGGCTCCGAGCGTCCACCATGCCCGGCCAGATAGGGCGCGGCCAGCCTCCATGGCGCACAATGTCGCCAGGGCTACGGCGGCCAGGCTGATGATCGTGGTCAGGTAAACCCGCGCCTCCGGTGAAAGCCCCATGCGCGGCACCCTAAAGGACCGCAAGGACAGAAGCCCGCGTTGCGGCTTTCTGTCCCGCTCACGTCTACGCGTCGCCGGGCACAACCAGGCCCGTCTCGTAGGCCAGGATCACCGCCTGCACGCGGTCCCGCAGCCCGA
Organism: uncultured Actinomycetota bacterium; assembly: GCA_963804435.1. Classification (GTDB taxonomy): domain Bacteria; phylum Actinomycetota; class Actinomycetes; order Streptosporangiales; family Streptosporangiaceae; genus JAJYUU01. Next base: position 1,190,960 of record CAWDQI010000001.1, read on the forward strand.
GCTTGTTGAGCACGCTGCCGACGTGCGTCTTGACGGTCGCTTCGCTGACAAACAAGGCAGCGGCGATCTCGGCGTTGCTGCGGCCCCGAGCCAGCAGCATGAGCACCTCATGCTCGCGAGCGCTCACCGAGGCCAGCCTCGACGGTTCCGGCGACATCTCCGGCGGCCTGCGCGCGAACACTTCTATGAGCCGCCTGGTCACCGAGGGGGCAAGCAAAGCGTCGCCGCTCGCGGCGATCCGGACCGCGTTGATCAGGTCGGCGCGCGGGGAATCCTTTAACAGGAACCCGCTCGCCCCGGCGCGAAGCGCTGCGTAAACATAGTCATCCAGGTCGAAGGTCGTGAGCATGACGACCTTCGGGGCGGGTTTGGCCTGGGTGATCAGCCTGGTCGCTTCGATGCCGTCCATGCCGGGCATCCGGATGTCCATCAGTATGACGTCGGGCTGTTCCGCCGCAGCTTGCGCGACCGCCGCCGCGCCGTCGGCTGCTTCGGCGACCACAGTTATGCCGTCGGCGGCGGTCAGGATGACGCTGAACCCGGCTCGGACCAGTTCCTGGTCGTCGACGACTAGCACCCTGATGGGTTCCGGCCGGGTGCTGGTCGCAGAGCTGGACCGCTCGTACTGCGGATTGGTCATTGCGCCGGCAGCCGTGCGGTCAGCTCGAAGCCCGCTTCGGTCGGGCCGACGGTGAGGTTGCCGCCACACGACGCGACGCGCTCGGCGATCCCGGCCAAGCCGAACCCTGAATCGGCCAACGCCGGGCCCGGGGTAGCCGGTCGGGCCCCGTTGCCACCCGGCAATTGGGGGTGCCGGCCCGGCCCCGAGTCGGCGACGGACAGGGTTACGAAGCCCGGCTGATAGCAGATGCGGACGGCAACTTTGGCGGCATCTGCATGGCGCAGCGTGTTGGTCAGCGCTTCCTGCACGATCCGGAACGCGGTCAGGTCTATGCCGGGTGCCAGCGGGCACGGCTGGCCGGCGATCTCGAATTCAACCGGCAGTCCAGCGGCCCGCACCTTGGCCAGCACGTCGTCGAGGTCGGTCAGCGATGCCGCTGGCGCCATGTCCAGCGGCTCGGCGGGCCCGCGCAAGACGCCGAGCAGCCGGCGCAATTCGGTTAGCGCCTCGCGCGCCGTCTGGCCGATGATGTCGACCGACCGGCGCGCTTGGACTGGGTGGTCTGGTAGCAGCGACGCGGCCGCCTCGGACTGCACGGCCATCAGGCTGACGTGGTGGGCAACCACATCGTGCAGCTCACGCGCGATCCTGGTGCGCTCGGCGGCTGCGGCGAGCGATGCCTGGCGGTCCAGCTCGGCCTCGGCTCGGTCCGCGCGGCCGCGTGCCGCCTGCAGAGATGCCCGCTTCGCGCGGCTGAGCGTGCCTGCCGCCCACGCGGTCAGGAAAAGCATGGCCTGGAAGATCGCGTCGTACGGCTGAGTGGTTCCTGGCCTGCTCTCGGAGACCGCAAGGCCGGCCGCCACCAGCGCGATCGTCAGCCAGCGCCAGACCGGGCCCCGCCGGTCAATCACCGTGTAGACGGCGATGGCCGGCCCGAGCGGGATCGGCGCGAACCCGAAGCCAATCCGGTCGTAGGCCACCCGAGCTGCGCCGATCACCAGGCCGATGCCGACCGGCCGGGACCGGCGCCAGATGAGCGGCAGGGCCTGGGCCACGACCAGCAGCAGGGCGAGCCAGAACGGATGCAGGTGCGAACGGGACGGCAGTATCGAGACCACGTTGATGCCGGCCAGCGCGACCGTCAGTCCCGTGTCCTGGATCCGCTCTTGCCGACCTGTGGGAAGCGCAGCGAACCTTGCCTCGAACCCGGTCCGGATTGCGGAAACCCTGGCGGCAACGGTTATCACGTCCCGATCGTATGGTGGTCGGCCCAGCTGGGGAATCGTCCGCGAGGCGGAACGGGCCGGTCATCCGGGAGCATGACATGCCGGGCAGTCGGAAGGTCAGGCTCGGCCGCGCGGCCTAGTGCGGTAATCGGCTTGCAGCCCGATGTGCGCGCGGGCGATGGCCCGGCACGATGCCTGCATGAACTCAGCAACAGCTTGGCACTCAGAGCATGCCGCCTCGGCACCTGGTAGCACCGCACCTGCTAACACCGCACCTGCGAGCGGCGCCCCGGCCAGCGGGGACCCGGCCGGCGCGGACCGGGCCAGCGGGGACCCGGCCAGCGGGGACCCGGCCGGCGCCGAGCCTGCCAGCGCCGAGCCTGCCAGCGCCGGACCCGCCATCGTCGCGGAAGACGCCAGCCGGCCGGGCCTGTACCCGGTGCCCCGGCTCGGCCTTGCGCTCATAGCGGCAAGCGCCGCTGCCATCGAACTGGCCGTCAGCGCGCGATACGGATTCGTCCGCGACGAGTTGTACTTCCTAGCCGCCGGGCATCACCTCGCATTCGGCTATGTCGACCAGCCGCCGCTGACGCCGCTGCTGGCCCGCCTGTCGGCAGCATTGACGGGTGACACGGTCGCAGGCCTGAGACTTCTGCCCGCTCTTGCGCTGGTCGCGATCGTGTTGCTGACGGCCGCGATGAGCCGTTGGCTCGGAGCCGGGCGGACTGGGCAGCTGCTCGCTGGGCTCGCGGCCGCGACCTGCGGCGAGTATGTGGCGGCGGCACACGAGGTCACCACCACGACACCCGACTTCCTCTTCTGGGCAGTCATCCTGTACCTCGTGGTGCGCTTGCTGGCCAGCCGGGATTCCCGCTGGTGGCTCGCCATTTTCGGCTGCGTCGGGTTGGCAAGCGAGGCGAAATGGGACATCGGCTTCCTCCTGGCCGCACTGCTCGTCGGGTTCGCCCTGACAGACGCCCGTCGGCTGCTGAGAAGCCGTTACTTCCTGATCGGGTGCCTGATGGCGGCAGCGCTAGCCGCTCCGGATCTGATCTGGCAGGCCGCGCACAACTGGCCGAACATGCAAGTGTTCCGCGCGCTCCAAGATCAGGCCGGCCACAACCGCGCGACGTACTGGCCCGCTCAGGTCCTGTTCACCGGGCTGGCCTTGACGCCGGTCTGGGTGACGGGGCTGCTCTGGTCATTGCGCAGCGGGCCGGCCCGTGCGTTCCGGCCCATCGCCATCGCCTGCGTCATCGCGATCTGCCTGCAGTTCCTTCTTGGCGGGAAGCCCTACTACGCCGGCGGTGCCTACACGTTCCTGCTGGCCGCTGGCTGCGTTCCGGTACAGCGGTGGCTGGCAGACCGCCGAGCCATCGCGGCCAGGATCCAACCCGCGACCGCGATGGTCGGGGCGATGCTGGCCTCGGCGCTGCTGTTCTTGCCGATCGCATTGCCCGTGCTGCCCGCCAGCGCGCTGCGAGTGCTGCCGCTGCAGAAGATCAACTATGACCTGGGGGAGGAGATCGGCTGGCCCAGTGAGGTGGCTCTGGTCGCGCGCGCATACCGCGCGTTGCCGCCGGCACAACGGCGGCTGACCACGATCCTTACTGGGAACTACGGCGAAGCGGGCGCAATCGAGCGGTACGGCCCGCAGTTCGGCCTGCCGCAGGCGTTCAGTGGTGCAAACAACTTCTGGCTCTGGGGCCCGCCGCCCGCCGCCGATACGACCGCGATCGCGGTGAACGTGGACCCGAATCTGTTGCGGCGCTGGTTCACCCGCGTCCGGCAGGTGGCCACCTTCTCGAACGGGCTCGGTGTCAGCGACGATGAGCAGGGAGTTGCGATCTATCTCGCCACCGGACTGCGAGCGCCGTGGACCCGAGCCTGGCTGGCCTTCCGGAACTACTCCTGAGATAGCTGGCCCCGCCGCGGCCTGGCATGGTGTTGGTATGACTGAATCTACGCACCGGACCGTCACTGTGGAGCGCATCCAGGCTGGCCGGTTCGCCGCGGTTAACTCGCGCGGTGGCCGGATCGCGTTCGGCACCGGCGGGGACGACGAGTTCACCCCGACCGAGTTGCTGCTTGCCGCGATCGGCGGCTGTACCGCGATCGACATCGACATCCTGACCTCGCGCCGGGCTGAGCCAACGGGTTTTGAAGTGGCCGTGGACGCGGAGAAGATCCGCGATTCGAACGGGAATCGCCTGGCTGACATCGAGGTGACCTACCGGATCTCGTTCCCCTCAGGAGCAGATGGCGACAAGGCGCGAGCGGTGCTGCCAGAGGCCGTACGCCAATCAAGCGAGCGGCTCTGCACGGTCGGGCGCACGATCGAGCTTCCGACCCCGATCGCCACCCGGATCGAGTAGGTGACCGCACCGCCGCTGCTTGCATTCTAGCGGCAATAGCCGCAGAATGCATGTATGACGACGATTACTATTCGCGATGTACCTGAGGAGACGCGCGATGAGCTGGCCGCACGAGCAGCGCTGGCGGGCAGGTCATTGCAGGAGCATCTCCGGCTGCTCCTGATTGAACTAGCGCGCCAGCCTGACGTGTCGACTGTCGTTGCGCGGATCCGGGCCAGGAAAGCCATGGTTGGCTCGGGGCTTACGGCCAGCCAGATTCTCGAATATCGCGGCAGCGACCAGCGGTGACGACAGTTGTCGACGCGTCGGTCGTGATTGCCGCGCTCGTTGGCACGGACGATACAGGCGAGTGGGCGGAGTCGTTGCTGCTTGACGGGCAGCTCGCTGCGCCCCACTTGCTTCCGGTCGAGGTTGCCAGCATGCTGCGGCTCGCGGTGCAGTCGGGTGACTTGTCCACTGACTTGGCCACGTTGGCCTATGCGGACCTGCTGGACCTGCGCATCCAGCTGTATCCCTATGCGCCGTTCTCAGTGCGCGTCTGGGAGTTGCGCGACAACGTAACGCCCTACGACGCCTGGTATGTGTCCCTTGCTGAGTTCCTGGAAATACCACTCGCCACTCTCGACCGCAAGTTGGCGAAGGCGGCAGGTACGCGCTGCGAGTTCCTGATGCCAATGGGTTAGACCGGGGCCGGGCCGGGGCCGAGGCCCGACCGACTGGGACCTCGCGGCCCGTTTGGGGGCCGCCGTCAGGTTCCTCCTGCTCGCGTCAGGCGCATGATCCCGTCGGTCACGCCGCTACGGCCTGACGCGCCGGGCAAGCTGCAGGTTTCGGGTCAGGGCTTCAGCAGGCCGGTCGGGCTCGGCGCGGGGAACTCGAGCCGCACGACTTCCTGCCCATCGGCTAGACGTACCACGCCGAGGCTCAGCGGAACATAGGGCGGTGGCTGCGAACTCACTAGGGCGATCAGTGCATGTACGTAGGCCGAGCTGGCCAGGCGCGCGGCGGGGTCGCTGGCGGCGAGATAGGCGAACCGCAGCGGAAGTCCTGGGCTTCCGCCCGGCGCGGAGGTGGCGAATCCCGCGATGTCTACTGGGTGCTGGTCCGCCAGGAAGGCGATCGTGGTCAGCAGGCGCAAATCGACCTGACCCGCGGCGAGCAGCGCCCGTGCGCTCGGCGAGGCCGTCACTTGTCTGTTGCGGAGCAACTCAGCACCAGACGATCGTCGCGCGGCAAGATCCGCCGCGAGCGCGGTGCGGAAGGCGGCGGGGCCCATCTGGGCGACCACCCGGATGTCGATCCGGTTCGTGCCGGTGCCGAAGCTCGCGATCACCTGGGGCGCGTAGACGCTGGCCAGCTTGCCGCCAAACTGACTTCGGATATCGGCAGTGGCGATGATCAGCACTCCGCCATATGGATCGGGTGAGGTCGGCCGCAGAACCTGCAAATCGGCCGCCGGAATCCCGTGCTGCGCCAGCTCCGAGCACACCACCGCATCACAGGCCACGTTAATGTAATGGCCCACCTGACTAGTAACCCAGGCGACAGCTTGGCCGCGAGCGATCGTCTCCGCGGCAATGCGGCGGCTGCCAGCCGTGCTAATCCCAGGCGCGCCCGCGGCCGGATGCTCACGCCGGGACAGCTCTATCGTCAGCACCGCAGCGGCTACCAGCAGCAGCGAAATGAGGACGCCAGCCAGCCGCCAGCGGCGACCGGGATGCCTTGTCCTGCCCGCGCGCGGGTTCGAAGCGGGCCGGACGTCGGGACTGGGCTCGGCCCGTCTCGGCGCGGTCGGCGCCGGCGAGCCACCGGTGACCCTGACGGCCGGCTCTTGGCGGGCCGCCGGTCGCGCGGTGCTGAGCAACTTTGCGGCCGACGCGGCGAAGGTTGCCGGCGACGGCGGCGTTGCGTCCTGGGCCTCCCGCCCGGTCATCGGCGGCCGGCGGGATGTCTGCGGGGGCGGCTGAATCGCGCTAGTGCCGGGTGTGCGTTGCGGAAGCGGTCCGCCCGGTCGGGGCGCCGCTGGCCTTTCCGGGTCTGGCGGCGCCTGCGTGGCTCCTGACTCCGGCGCCCGCGGCGGCAGGAATCCGCGCCGCACCTGGGCCGGCGTAAGCCCGCCCGCACCTGGCACTCGCCGTGGCAGCGCAGTCGACCGCTCGTTCGACTGTTCGCTGTCTCCGGCCACCGGTGCACCCCCTCGGCAAGCACCAAGGGTGCCCACCCCAGAGCAACAGCGCAGCATACCCGCGGGTGTTCTTCAACCCAAACAATCCATCGTGGCCAGATAAGCCCGCGACACTTTCGGATAACGAGTATTTCCGGGACGCCGCGGGCGCCGCGTGATTCCTCCCTTCGTTTACGATGCCGGTGCCCCTGGTCGCCTTCGACAACAACGACCGGCGAATGTGGGCACGGCACCATGTGGCCCTGGAGGAGGGCCGCGACGTGCACCTTCCGGCCATCGTCGTCGGGCAGGCGTGGCGTGACGGTCGCCGGCAGACGCGCCTGGGGAAGATGCTGGCGGCTGCCACGTCGATCCAGTGGGATTGGAGACCGCGAAGGCGGCCGGGGTCTTGTGCGGTAAAGCACGCAGCGCTGACGTCGTGGACGCGACGGTGGTGGTGATCGCGGCATCGCTGCAGGCGATCATCTGGACGTCTGACGCCCAGGACATCAAGGCTCTGACTGCCTGCTGCGGCGCCCGGCCCGCTCTGATCGTCCGCGCTGTCTGAACCCGTAGATTCTGAATGCTCGGACGCGTGCTACAACTCGCAGACCGGCTCGTCGAAGCTGGGAGACTGACTGATTAGGTGATCGCCTGCGGGAACTTGAACAGGTCGTGCGGGTCGTAGATGTGCTTGACCTGCGACAGCCGACTGTAGTTCGCACCGTAGTAGGCCTGCCGCCACGTGGCCAGGCTCGGGTCGGGGTAGTTCTGGTACGCCTGGCCGCTGGCGTACGGCCGCATCGAGTTGTGATACGCGGTGATCCATTTGTACTGGGCGGACCGGCCCGCTGCGGTGCCCGGCCAGTTCCACCCGGTGTAGTACTGCGCGTCGAACAGCGCGTTCCGGTGCACGAACGCGGTGGCCTGCGGCTTTACGCGATTCACCGCGCCGCCGAGGGCATCGAACGCAATGCTGCCAGCCCCGCCGGCCGCTCCCCTGATGCCGCGCAGCCGCACGATGCCGGCCAGCAGCGCGTTAATGCCGGCCCGGCTCAGCGGCTTGGTGAAGAAGTCGGACTTCGCATAGAAGGGAACGCGGGGCAGGCTCCCGCCCGGCGGCGTGTCGCACGCGGGCACGGATATGTTTCCGCAGCCGGCTTCTATCAGCATCGCTTCGAGGTAGGAGTTCTGCCCCACCGAGGTAACCGACGGCCCGGTCCCCACCAGGCGGTACAGCTTGTCCAGCTGCGTGTTCAAGCCGGCCAGCGAGCCGACGTAACTGCCGCCGACGCTCAGCGACGGCGGCCCGCCGAAGGCAGCGGACAGATGCATGTTGGACCACAGGTTGTCCGGTACGTGCGGCGCCCAGGATTGCCAGGCACCGACCACCCGGCTCGCCTGCGACCATGGCCACCTGAGGAAGAACAGGGCCAGGGTCCGCAGGTTATGGGTGGTGAACGTCATCGAGGTAGCGACGCCGAAGTTGCCGCCACCGCCGCCGCGGCTAGCCCAGTACAGATCGCTGTGGCTGCCGGAGTTGCAGGTCACGGTGCTGCCGTCGGCGAGGACCACATTGAGCGACCGCAGATTGTCGCTGGTCAGGCCGTAGATCCTGGCGAGCACGCCAATGCCCCCGCCGAGAGTAAGGCCAGCGATGCCGACCGTCGGGCAGGACCCGCCCGGAACGGCCTTGCCGCGAGCCGCAAGCCCGCCGTAGAAGTTGATCAGGTCGATACCGGTGCCGACCGTGACCGTGTTGATGCCGAAGCTCATCGAGTTCATCTCGGAGACGTCGACGATTAGGCCGTTGTTGACGCTGGACCAGCCGCCGTAGCTGTGACCACCCGAGCGCATCCGGACCGGCAGCTTGAACTTGGTGACGAAGCTCAGGCAGGCCGCCACGTCGGAGTTCTTCTTGCAGTAGGCGACGCCGGCCGGCTTCAGGTAGTCGAACTGCGGGCTGAACAGCTCGTGCGCGAACGCGTAGCCAGGTTGACCTGGCTGGTAGAGCTTGTGCGTGGACAACGCACGCCGCAGTGCGTTCCAGTCCGCGTTCGTCGGCTTCGTGTCGGGCCCGTAGAGCCAGGTGGGCCGCGCCGATGCCCTCGTGTGCTGCGAGGTAGCTGCCGCGGGCCCGGTTAACTGGCCTGCTACTAACGCCGCTCCGACCGCTCCGGTTGCGAACAAGAAGTCCCGCCGCAGCGGAGCCGCAGTCTGCGCGCCTGTTTCGGAGTCGCGGCTTATTCCATGTTCAATGTCCGTCATTGCTCCCCCACTGACCCGTTACTCCGCTTTCTTGTAGCGCTACATCAAGACAGCAATGAGCGCAACCCAACGGGGGGAGGCAATTGGCTCAGTCGGTCCTTTCGGCGTTGCGCGACGGGGCCCGCAGCGCCGCAACGTAATCGTCGAACCGGCGCAGGCTCGTCTCAAAGCCCGCCCTGGCTTCGGGTCCAGCGAACGCTGCCGGCACGTTGGTCTGGTGGGTGACAACCTCAGTGCGGCCACCGGGCAGCTCAATGAAGGTGATTATGGTCGTCATGCCGCCCTCGATATCCGGTTCGGTCCAGACCAGCTTCTCGGGCCGCCGCACCTGTTGGTATACGGCGCGCATAGTGTACTGGCTCCCGTCGGCGACGTTCACCATCACGGTCTCGAAGGAGCCGCCGGGCCTCAGGTCGACTTTGATGCCACCCGCCGGAGTCGTCGTTCCGTCCGGTCCCCAGAAATGGGCGAGATGCTTCGGATCGGTGAGGCAGTCGAAGAGCAACTCACGCGGCGCATCGTGGACACGCCGGTAGGTGAACTCGCCGGTCTCGCTCACGTGCCTGCTCCTTCCCGGTCGGGCGGCCCCGATTCCGACTTTAGGTCTGCCAGGTGTGCGTCCAGCCGGTCATACCGCTCCTGCCAGATCTTCCGGTGCCGGCCGATCCAGTCGGCAACGTTATCGAACTGGGCGGGCTCGAGCCGGCACGGACGGGTCTGCGCGGCCCGCCCGCGCGATATCAGCCCGGCATGTTCAAGGACCTTGATGTGCTTGGAGATCGCCTGCTGGGTTAGCGCGAATGGCTCGGCTAGATGGCCGACGGTTGCCTCGCCGACCGCCAGCCGAGTCAGGATCGCGCGCCTGGTTGGGTCGGCTAGAGCGGCAAACGTGGCGCTCAGCTCGTCCATGGCGGTTGCGGTCACGGTGCCATCGCTATCTGAGTCGCGCCCTCCCCGGAGAACAGATTCTGCGGCGCGTCGCGTCCTGCCAGCAGCATCACCAGGTCGCGGGCTCGGCCGGCCAGCCTGGCGCCGCTCCCCGTCGACCAGTCGAGATCAGTTGCTGACACTTCCAGGCCGGTCAGCGGGAAATCGAAGAAGGTGTGAGTGCCGGGGCTAGTGATCGAGTCGAGCACGGTCGTCAGCGCGGCCGCGGAAACCCGCGGCTGAATGTCCATCGGCCAGATGATGTCGAGACCATGGATGACCTGGTGGCTAAGCGCGCCGGCCAGGCCGCCGCCAGGCGGGCTCCACGGGTTCTCCGCGTGGTCCCGCAGGACGGCGATCAGCTTGGCGGGCGGTATCCGGCTGTCGGTTTCCGCGACCTCGTCGGAGAATTTGCTGAAGTCACCGCCGCACCGCTGCAGTCCGGCCATGAAGTCTTCGCCGGAGATTCGGAACGGCATTGTCAGGTGGGCTAGTACGTGCGCTGGAGTCCAGCCTGCGCACATGGATGTGCCGCGCCACTGCTCCTCGGTGAGTTCGTCCAGCGCGTCAGCGAGAGCCCGCCGATCGGCCGTGATCAGCTCCATCATGACTGCCTCCTGAGTATCCAACTCATTAGTTGTACAACTAGAGAGCTTAATACTACGTGAAGGATGGCGTCAACCACATGGCTCCGGGCATTGTTCGAAGCGGGACGCGAGCCCAGCGCGATGCGAGCCCTGCGGGATCCGTGGCCTCGACGGGGCGCGGCCTCGACAGGGCGCGCGGCCTCGACGGGGCGCGGCCTCGAGGGGGCGTGCGCGGCGCGGGTGTGCCCGGCGCGGGTGTGCGGGCCTGCTGTTCGGCCTGACCGCTGAGCAGATCCAGGCTGTCTCCCGCCTCTGCGCAACGGTGGCCTCGTGAGCGCCGGGCACCTACCACACGACGGCGGGAACTATTGCTATTACGCGATGCTGGGGAGCACTGACACGAACAACTTCCTGGACAACAATAACTTCAACAGCCCGAGACGGTCGATGTCTGTGGCGCCTACGCGTTCAACATTTCAGGCGGCTGCACCTGGAGCAAGATCGGCTGAGCGCGCAAGCTGAAAGGGCCGTCAGACCAGGCTCATTTGGCGGCCCTCTCTTGCTAGCAATGCCATTCTGGAAAGCCATTGGCCGTTGCGGTTTGCGAGCGTAGCCTGAGGCCAGGCTAGGAGGAGTCTTCGGCAGCAGGCCGCGACGAACCGCGCCGCGTAGCGGGAAGTACTGCAATGGCCACTACACCACCTGGCGCCACCGCGACTCCGCCGCCACTCAGGTGGCACCCTCCCAAGCCGCCGCGCAGGCGACGCGCCCTGAGGTTCAGTTGGTCCCTTCCCAAGTCGCCGCGCTGGCGACGCGCACTGAGGATCTCGGGCGTCATAGTTGCCGCGGGGGCCCTGTTCGGGATCGGCGTCAGCGTCGGCGTGGCTGTTGCCAATCCAGCTACCAGGACAGTCACCAGGAGAGTGATCAAGATAGTGACAGTGCCAATGCCCGCCGTTACCGTCACGGTCAGGGCGAAGGCGCCACCGCCAGCGGCAGCAGGTGCGACCATGCCAGGCAGCGGGACATTCGTGGTCGGCAAGGTGTCCGGCGATTGGGCTCCTGGCACGTGGCAAACCTCGGGCGGGATCGGCTCGAGCATCGGTGAGTGCTACTGGGCGACGCTCTCGAATTTGTCGGGCGGCCTGAATGCGATCATCGCCAACGACATCGGCCCTGGCCCGACCGTCATGACTGTGCCGTCCAGCGCCCTGGGCGTTCAGGTAGCTGGCTGCGCCATCTGGCACAAGACAGGCTGAGGCTGTTACTGGCCGACTGGCTTGCCGAGATCCCTGGGACTGAGCGCCCTGCGCCCAGGCCCGTGCGGAGGTGCCCGCCCTTGGCCGCGCCCCGTAGTGCCTTGTCCTGGTAGTTCCGATCGGCCCCAAGCGCGGCGCGGGTGTGCGCGGCGCGGTTAGCTGGCTTTCGCGACCGTCACCTTGACGAAGCCGCCATCGCCGACAGGCTGGGCCGGAGCGTCCACTTCGGCGGCCGGCAGCACCGCCACGTCCACGGCGAGCGTCTCGCCGGCCAGGAAGTCCGCGTGCGTGCGGACGGCGTCGGCGACGGCGCCGTCAGCCCCGATCGTGAGGGTAATCCGGTCGGACACGGCCAGGCCGGCGTCGCGCCGGGCCTGCTGCACGATCCGGACCACGTCACGGGCGGTGCCCTCGGCCGCGAGTTCCGGCGTGACGGTCGTGTCGAGCTCGACCAGCCCGGAGTTGCCCGGCAGGGCCGAGGTGGACTCCGGATGGGCCGCCGCGAGCCGGACCTCGTACTCACCGGGCTCAAGCTCGACGCCAGCAGCCGTGACCGAGTCGCCGGTCCGGACCACGTTCCCCGCCTTAACCGCGCGGATGACGTCCTGCACCTTGGCCCCGATCCGCGGCCCCAGGGCGCGCGGGTTGACCACCAGCTCGAACGTGCCGAGGCTGGCCGGGTCGGTCGAAAGCGCGACGTCCTTGACGTTGACCTCGTCCGAGATCAGGCCGGCGTACGGGGCCAGCGCGCTGGCGTCCGGGTGCGCGACGGTGAGCCGGGCCAGCGGCAGGCGCACCCGCAGCTGGCGGGCCTTGCGCAGGCCGAGCGCGGTGCTGGCGACGGCGCGGACCAGGTCCATCGCGCTGGCCAGCTCGTCATCGGCCGGCCAGGATTCCAGCCGCGGCCAGTCGGCCAGGTGCACGCTCGGCTGGCCGGTCAGCCCGCGCCAGATCGCCTCGGTCGTCAGCGGCAGCAGCGGCGCCGCGGCCCGGCAGACCGCCTCGAGCACCGTCCACAGCGTGTCGAGCGCTGCCTGGTCGCCAGCCCAGAACCGGTCTCGTGACCGGCGGATATACCAGTTCGTCAGCACCTCGAGGTATTCCCGCAGCGACTGGCACGCGCCGCCGACGTTGTACACGTCGAGCAACTGCTCCATCTCGGTCACAGCGGTGCGCGTCTTGGCCAGGATGTACCGGTCCAGCACGTGGTCGCTGGTAGTCGTGGCCTTGGCCTGGTACGACTCGGCGTTGGCGTAGAGCGCGAAGAAGTAGTAGCTGTTCCACAGCGGCAGCATCGCCTGCCGGACCGCGTCCCGGACGCCCGGCCTCAGATACCGCGATGTCGCCGCCGCGCAGGATCGGGCTGGCCATGAGCAGCCACCGCATCGCGTCCGAGCCGAAGGTGTCGAACACCTCGTTCACGTCCGGGTAGTTGCGCAGGCTCTTGGACATCTTCTGGCCGTCGCTGCCGAGCACGATGCCGTGGCAGACGCAGTCCCGGAACGCGGGCCGGTCGAACAGCGCGGTCGCGAGCACGTGCAGGGTGTAGAACCAGCCACGGGTCTGCGGGGTGTACTCGACGATGAAGTCGCCGGGGTAGTGGCTGTCGAACCAGTCGGCGTTCTCGAACGGGTAGTGTACCTGGGCGAACGGCATCGAGCCGGACTCGAACCAGCAGTCCAGCACTTCGGCCACCCGGCGCATGGTCGAGCGGCCGGTCGGGTCGTCCGGGTTCGGCCTGGTCAGCTCGTCGATGCCGGGCCGGTGCAGGTCGTCGGGCCGGACGCCGAAGTCGCGCTCGAGCTCGTCCAGCGAGCCGTACACGTCGGTGCGCGGGTAGTTCGGGTCGTCGCTCTGCCAGACCGGGATAGGCGAGCCCCAGAACCGGTTGCGGCTGATCGACCAGTCGCGCGCGTTCTCCAGCCACTTGCCGAACTGGCCGTGCTTGACGTGGCTCGGCATCCAGGTGATCTGCTCGTTCAGCTCGACCATCCGGTCCCGGAACTTGGTCACCTCGACGAACCAGCTCGACACGGCCTTGTAGATCAGCGGGTTCCGGCAGCGCCAGCAGTGCGGGTAGGAGTGGGTGTAGGTCTCCTTGCGCACCAGGCTGCCCTGCTCTTTGCAGCTTGGCGGTGATGCCGGGGTTGGCGTCGAAGACGTGCTCGTGCTCGAAGTCGGGCACGACGCTGGTGAACCGCGCGTGCTCGTCTACCGTGAGCACGGTCGGGATACCGGCCGCGTTGCAGGCCACCGCGTCGGCCTCGCCGTAGGCCGGCGCCATGTGCACCACGCCCGTGCCGTCCTCGGTCGTTACGTCATCGGAGAGGATGACGCGGAACGCGTTCTCGGTGCCGAACTTCTCGGTGTCGGTGAGGTAGGGGAGCAGCGGCTCGTACCTTCTGCCCGCAAGCTGCGCGCCGGTGAGCTCGCCGACGATCGCGGCGCCTTCGAGTTCCCGCTCGTAGGCTGCCTGCCGGTCGCTGGCCAGGATGTAGCGCTCCCCGTCTTTCTCCAGCACGGTGTAGCTGATGTCGGCGCCGACCGCGACGGCCTCGTTGGACGGCAGCGTCCACGGCGTGGTGGTCCAGGCCAGCAGCCACTCGCCGGTCTCCAGCTTGAAGCGGACGGTGACGGACGGGTCCTGCCGGTCCCGGTAGGTGTCCTCGTCCATCCGCAGCTCGTGGTTGGACAGCGGGGTCTCGCACCGCCAGCAGTACGGCAGCACCTTGAAGCCCTGGTAGATCAGGCCGGAATCCCACAGCCGCTTGAACGCCCACATGACGCTTTCCATGTAGCTGAGGTCTAGCGTCTTGTAGTCGTTGTCGAAGTCGACCCAGCGGGCCTGCCTGGTCACGTAGTCGCGCCACTCATGGGTGTAACGCAGTACCGACTCGCGGCAGGCTTCGTTGAACTTGCCGATGCCCATGGCGATGATCTCGGCCTTGCCGGAGATGCCGAGCAGGCGCTCGGCCTCGACCTCGGCGGGCAGGCCGTGGCAGTCCCAGCCGAACCGGCGCTCCACCCGGCGGCCCTGCATGGTGCGGAACCGCGGCACCAGGTCCTTGACGTAGCCGGTGATCAGGTGGCCGTAATGCGGCAGGCCGTTGGCGAACGGCGGCCCGTCGTAGAAGACGAACTCACTGTCGGCCGGGCGCTGCTCGACGGACTTGCGGAAGGTGTCGTTGGCCGCCCAGTAGGCGAGGACGCCTTCTTCAAGCTCAGGAAAGCTGGGCTGGGCCGGCACTCCGCCCGCAGCCTGGCCGGCGGCCTTGGCGGTCTCGGCGCGGGGATAAACGGTCATCGGCGGTGTCCTTGCGACGCGGTCTGGTGGTCGTCCTTGCCGGCTGCCGGAGCCTGCCCGGCAGTCGGCTGCTCGATGCGAGGACGACGCACCCGCTCCCGCGCGGGCGTACCGCGGTACCACCTCGCTTGCCGCCGGCTCTTCCCCGCGATCTGGCCGGGCCGCTTACTTGCGGCGGCAGCCCGATCGCGAGTCGCATCCCGCGACCGCTCGTCTGGCCGGCTATGACGGGCCGGACCCGCCCGGTTCTACTGAGGCCAGCTAAGCGGGAGGGCGCCGAGCTGGCCTTTTCTTCCGGAAGCTCCCCGGTGATTGCCGGATCACTGCCTTGTGGCCCCAAGCTTAACCGGTAGCGGCAACTGAGGCCCAGCAGGTTATTCGGGGCGGCGGCTCACACCGCCGCCGGCACGGCCATGGGTGTACCAGCACTATGGCCATAGCCATAGTTCTGGTACACCCATCATGATGATCTTGAGCCCGTCTCAGGTGCTTCTGGCCGGGCCCGGTCGCGCGGGCGAGCCGAGATATGCGGCGGCGACGCTCTTGGGCACTACCATCCGCCAGGCGTCGAGGATGAGCTCCTCCAACTCGTCCCGATCGATCGCGCTCAGCCGGACGTGCACCCAGTGGTAGCGAAGGTCGGACTTGCCGGGCATCAGGAACTTGTCCGGCTCTGACGCCACCAGTGCTTCCCGCTCTTCCTTGGGGAAACCGAAGCCCATGGTCTGCTCGTCGCGAGAGAACGCCAAGAACACGATGCGGCCGACGCGGAACTTCACCCGGTCCCGTACCAGCGCCTCGTAAGCTCGGGGCAGCTGGCTGGCGATAGCACGCGCATCCTCGATGGTCACCACGCAGCCAGCATGCACTAGACCACTGACACAGCTGCCGAGGCATGACAGGCCGCTCGTCCGGGAGCTAGTCGCCTAGTCCGGCTCGGCAGGTCCGCGGCTGTGGTCGGTCACAGGCGGGCTGCGCAATAGGCTGGAGTATGCGCGCCACGCTGCCGCTGTTCCCGCTGGGGTCGGTGCTTTATCCCGGTCTCGTGCTGCCGTTGCATATCTTCGAGGAACGGTACCGGCAACTTGTCGCTGATCTGCTGGCCGGAGAAGAGCCGCGTCAGTTCGGCGTCATCGCGATCAGGCGCGGCCGCGAAACCGGAATCGATGGCGTGTCCGCCCTGTACGAGACAGGCTGCACCGCCGTGGTGCGCCAGGTGGAGCGGCACGAGGACGGGCGGTACGAGCTGCTCACTGTCGGCGCCGAGCGATTCAGGCTGGTCGCCCTCGGCGACCAGGCGCCGTACTTCCGGGCGGACATCGAGTTCCTGCCGGACGGGCCGGGTGACGACGCCCAGGCAGCCGCCGCGGTGCCCGCCGTCCAGCTAGCCTTCCGCCGGTACCTCGAATTGCTGTCGAAACGGGGCGGCGTCGAGGTCAGCCCGCCTGACTTGCCAGACGAGCCCGTGCTGCTGTCCTACCTAGTCGCGGCGGCCGCGGTCGTCGACCTGCCGGTTAAACAGGCGTTGCTCGACGAGCCCGACGCAGCCCGGCGGCTGGGTGCCGAGCGCGCCTTGCTAGCGAGGGAGATGCAACTGCTGCGGTCACTCACCGCGGCGCCGGCGCCCGGCCTGCGTTACTCGCCCTACAGCCAGAACTAACCGGCTGCCGGGCCTGCCTTGATCTGCGGGCGGTGGATCAGCCAGCTGGCGCCGCAAGCGGACCGCAGCCTCGGCAGTCAGCACCTGGAAGGTCATGCTCTCCTGCAGATACAGGGCGACGTCGGTGTCGGTGTGAGACTGATAGCCGATCGAGAGGTCCTGGCCGAGATGCAGGCTGAAGTCGCCGCCGCGTGCCGTGACCACCACCGCTCCGGTGATCGATGGAGCCCAGATCAGCTCGCCGTCCAGGACGTTGCGCAGGTGCCTGATGATCGGGTAACCATGGTCGCTGGCCTCGCTGACCGCGGTGTAAGCGTCCGCCGAGAGCACCGCCGAGTATGGCCCTTCCACGCCGGCGGCGCGCAGCTGATTCGCGGCCTGCGCGAAGGTCATCGGGTAGTCGGCCACCTCTGCGGGCAGCGTCAGCGGCGAGTTGCTGGCGCTGGCGAAGATGCCGCCGATGCCGGCCGGGCCGTAACCGTCGAAGATGGCCCGGTCCTCGGCGAGCGCGATCTGCCTGGCTGCCTCCTTGGCGGGCTGCCAGTCCGAGTCCGCTGCGCCGCGCAGCACGTCATCGATCTGCTCGCGGCTCAGCGTGAACGGCACTCTCAGCTCGACCAGCGGCAGAACCAGGCGCAGCCTGGACCGCACGCCTTCAGCCGGCGGGTCGACCGCTCGCAGGTGCCCGGTGCCCACCGCGGAGACTGAGTCGCCGTCCGGACCGTGCACGTCAACGACGCGCCGCCCGCCGAGGTAGCGCTTCAGCGTGCGGGTGGTCTCCTGCTCGATCTGGGTCCACGCCTCGTCGGAGACCGGCGCGAGCTCGCGGTGCAGGTTGTTCATGGTCATGCAATCTCCTCGGAGGCTGCCGATATTCAGGGCGCCGTTCCCGGCTGGTCGCGCGGGCTGGATCGGCTGGTCGCGCTGGTCAAGCTGTGCTGGCTCGGCCGCGCCGAGCTGGTCTATCTGGTCAAGCAGGGTTTGCGACGGCACGAAGAACAGCGATCCGGTCACCGCCGTGGCTGAAATCAAGGATCCTGTCGTAGTTACCCGGCGGCGAGCCGACGAACATGTTCTGCAGCATCTGCTCGGTCGTTGCTGGCGAGCGCGCGTAGCCGATGAAGTACGTGCCGTACTCGCCGGAGCCGACCGTGCCGAACGGCATGTTGTCCCGGACGATCTTCACTTCCTCGCCGTCGACGGTGATCGTGGTCAGCGCGTTGTGCGCACGAGGTCGGCTTCACGGAGTCGTCGAGTTCGATGTCCGACAGCTTGGTGCGGCCGATGATCTTCTCCTGCTCCTCGACCGGCAGCGCGTTCCACGCCGGCCAGGTCATGCAGGTACTTCTGCACGATCACGTAGCTGCCGCCGGCGTAGGCAGGTTCCTCGTCGCCGATAATGGTGGCGCGCACGGCGGCCGGACCGGTCGGGTTCTCGGTGCCGTCCACGAAGCCGAGCAGGTCCCGCTCGTCGAAGTAGATGAAGCCATGTACCTCGTCCACGACGGTGGCCGCGCCAGCGAGCCTGCTCATGATCTGGCTGGCCAGCTCGAAGCACAGGTCCATCCGGGTGGCGCGGATGTGAAACAGGACGTCGCCCGGCGTGCTGACCGCGTGGCGGCTGCCCGCGCGGATCTCGCGGAACGGGTGCAGTCCCGCCGGTCGCGGCAGTCCGGTCAGGCGCTCCCAGGCCGCCGCACCGAACCCGGTCACGCAGGTCAGGCGGCCGTTCAGGTCGCGGAAGCCAACCGCCCTGACCAGGCCGGCCAGATCAGCGCACAGGCTGACGGCGGCGTCCGCGCTGGCGGCACCCGGGTTGAGCACAGCGACCAGGAAGATCGCGGCTTTGGTCAGCGGCGCGACGACGGCCTGCGGTTCGGCGGGCTGAGCCGGCTCGGCGGGCTGCGCAGGCACGGCCGCGACGGCCGAGGCATCGGTGCTCACGCGCTCATCTTTCCCTATGCCCGCGGCGCGCTACCTGGTACCCGGCGGAATGGCCGTGCGTCGGCAGTGGTTGAAGCGAACAGCCGGCTCCAGGGAGGTTCGATGACGAGCATCAGACAGGCCAGCGGGGCCAGCCCGGTGGACTTCGCGACATTCGGCGACTATGGCGACTTTAAGCCGAAGAAATCCGATCGTCCGGTCGATGCCAAGGCCGGGCGAGTTCGTCCGCCCCGCGTATCCCTTCCGCGGCCGGATTACCGCCGACGGGTCAAGCCGCTACCCGGCCGAGCCCGGCCGGTACCACTTGTACATCTCGTGGGCCTGCCCGTGGGCGCATCGGTCGGCGATCGTGCGCGAACTGCTTGGCCTGACCGACGTTGTCTCGCTGTCCGCGGTGGACCCGGTCAGGGACGGCCGGGGCTGGGCGTTCCGCGAAGGCGACGGATACGGCCTGGACCCGGTGAACGGGTTCGCGCTCCTCCGCGATGCTTACGAGGCGACGCAGCCCGGTTACGACGGCCACGTGTCCGTCCCGGTGCTGTGGGACACCCGTGCGGGCCACATCGTCAGCAACAACTTCCCCGATATCACGATCGATCTGGAGACGCAGTTCGGCGCCTGGGCCGATCCGCGCTATGACCTGTACCCGGAGGCCCTGCGACCGGAGATCGACGAGCTGAACGAGCTGGTCTACGCCACCGTGAACAATGGCGTATACCGGTCCGGGTTCGCTACCACTCAGGAGAGCTATCACGAGGCCGTGTCCCGGCTGTTCGAAACGCTCGACCTGCTTGAGCAGCGATTGGCGGGGCGACGTTACCTCTTCGGTGATGCGCTTACCGAAGCCGACGTTCGCCTGTGGGTGACGCTCGCGCGGTTCGACGCCGTGTACTACTCGCACTTCAAGTGCAACCTTCGCCGGATCAGCGACTACCCGAACCTGTGGGCCTACGCTCGCCGCCTGTACGCGCTGCCCGCTTTCCGTGACACGACCAAGTTTGACCAGATCAAGAGGCATTACTACAGCACGCATCCGCAGCTGAACCCGTCGAGGATCGTGCCGGACGGCCCGCTGACTGGACTGGACCGCAGAGGTAACGTGACACACATGGACGAGTACGCGGATGCGGCGGGCCTGGTCGAGCGCTCGGCGGCTGCCTTCGTGCAGGGCGTTCCCGACCAGCCAGCGGACGACGGGTTCTTCGGCCCGGCCAGCGTTACCTGGAAGATCAGTGGCGACCTGTCCGGTCCGGTCGCCGGCTTGCGGGCCCTGATGATCCAGGCGCTCCATCCGCTCGCCATGGCGGGCGTGGACCAGCACAGCGACTGGCGCGCCGATCCGGTCGGCAGGCTTGCGGCCACCTCTTCCTACCTGGCAACCCTTACGTTCGGGGAACGCAGCGTCGCACAGCGCGCGGCCGCGCGCGTGCGGCGGATTCATGACCGGGTCACCGGCGTGGACAGCGAGACTGGCAGCCCGTACGCGGCCAGTGATCCGGCGCTGTTGCTGTGGGTCCATGCGGCCCTGGTTGATTCGAACCTCGCGGCGCGTGAGCATTTCAGTACGCCGCTGGCCGCCGACGACGCGGATCGGTACGTCGAGGAGATGGTCGTCGCGGCCGAGCTGCTGGGCGTGTCGGCGGAGCTCGTGCCCGACAGCCGGGCCGCGCTGACGCGGTACCTGGACTCGGTGCGGCCGCAGCTGCTGTGCACCCGTGCGGCCAGGGAGTCCATGGCTTACCTGCTCGACCCGCCCGGCCTCAGCGAGGAACTCGC
Source organism: uncultured Actinomycetota bacterium (assembly GCA_963804435.1). Taxonomy (GTDB): domain Bacteria; phylum Actinomycetota; class Actinomycetes; order Streptosporangiales; family Streptosporangiaceae; genus JAJYUU01. The sequence continues at coordinate 1,211,072 of CAWDQI010000001.1, forward strand.
CGAGATCTGGCAGGACATCCGCGACGCGGCAGTAGTTTCGCTGCCGCCTTGGGCGCTGGAGATGTATGGCTACCCGGCACCACCGCTAACCGCGATGCGCAGGGAAGAGATCCGGCAGGCCCTGGGCGTGCTTGACGCCGTGTTCCTGGGCCAGCCAGGAGTGCTGGAGGCCAGGCAACGCATCACGTTGCGGGCGCGCGCTGCCGCCGCCGCGGCCGTATGAGGAGCCTGCGGCGGGCGCTTCTCGCCCTGTCGGCCGGAACGGTAGCGAGCGCTTTGGGCGTGGCTCTGGTGCGGCGGCGGGTCGGGCGGCTGCGATTCGAGCGGGGCGTGGCGGCTGCGGGCCTGGCGGTACGGGGTGGTCTGCAGGTACGCCGGCAACGCGCCGCGGCTGTTCGCGGCCGCGGGGGAGAACCGGGAGCGCCTGCGCAACGACCTGGCGATGCAGACAGCCGACGACGTTGCGGCCACGCTCGGCACCATGAAGGGCGTCATGGTGAAGCTCGGCCAGATGGCCAGCTACGTCGATGACGGCCTGGCTCCCTCGGTGCGGCGGACGCTGAGCAGGCTGCAGGACAGCGTTCCGCCGATGAGCGCGGAGCTGGCCGCCAGCGTCGTCGCCGAGGAGCTTGGCCAGCCGCCCGAGCGCGTGTTCAGCCAGTGGGATCCGGAGCCGATCGCGGCCGCGTCGATCGGCCAGGTGCACCGGGCCATCACGACCGACGGGCGCGCGGTCGCGGTCAAGGTGCAGTACCCAGGCATCGCCGAGATGATGGCCGCTGACCTGGACAATGTCGCGCTGCTGCGCAGGATGCTGCGGATCACCGCGCCGAGTCAGGACGTCGAGGGCCTTATCGCGGAGCTGCGGGAGCGGGTGCTCGAAGAGCTTGACTACCGGCGGGAGGCAGCCAACCAGCAAGCGCTGCACGATTACTTCGCCGGGCATCCGACGATCAGCGTGCCGCCGATCCTGGGCGAGCTGTCGACCCGGCGGGTAGTCACCAGCGAGCTCGTCACCGGGGCCCGGTTCGCCGACCTGGCCGGCTGGTCGCAGGAGGAGCGCGACCTGGCCGGTGAGACGCTGTACCGGTTCGTGTTCCGCAGCCTGTACGAGGTGCACGCGTTCAACGGCGACCCGCATCCGGGCAACTACATCTTTCACGGTGGCGGCAAGGTCACCTTCCTGGACTTTGGCATGGTCAAGCATTTCTCCGACGACGACCTCATGCCGTTGATGCAGATGGCGCGCAACTTGTGCGTCGACAATGATCCGGCGCAGTTCCGCCGCAGCCTGGAAGAAGCCGGCTTCCTGGTGCCTGGCGCGCCGCTCGACGATGCCCAGATCGCAGAACACCTGGCCGTCTTTTACCAGCTGATCCGCGAATCGCGGACCGTCACCGTGACCAGCGACTATGCATCTTCCGTGGTGCGCCGCTTCTTCGACGTACGCAGCCCGGTGGCGCAGTACGCCAGAATCCCGCGCTCCTATGTGATCTTGCAGCGGATCAATCTCGGGCTGTTCGCCTTGCTTGGCGACCTGAGGGCGACCGCGAACTGGCGGGCGATCGCCGAGGAGATCTGGCCGTTCATGCGCGCCGCCCCGACCACGCCCATGGGCGCGGCCGAGCTGCCGTGGCTGGCCAGCCGGCCGGTGTCGGGTACGATTCCATCCCGGGCTGGCTCATAGCCCAGCAGGTCAGACGGCAAATTACGGGTCAAGCGGAGGCCATGTGAAGGTCTTGATCACCGGTGGTGCCGGATATATCGGCAGTACCATCGCCTCGGCTTGCCGGGACGGGGGGATCACCCCGGTGATCCTGGACAACCTTGTGACCGGCCGGCGCGAATTCGTCCGCGGCCATGAGTTCTATGAGGGCGACATCGCCGACGGCGCGATCATCGACAAGGTCTTCGGCGCGCACCCGGATATCGACGCGGTGGTGCACTGCGCCGCCCTGATCGTCGTGCCGGAGTCGGTGAACGACCCAGTGCGTTACTACCAGTGGAACGTCGCCAAGAGCTTGGACTTCCTCCAGCACCTGATCCGCAACGGGTGTGGCCGGCTCTTGTTCAGCTCGTCGGCCGCCATCTACGAGGTCGCGGAGGACCTCAGCGTGGACGAGGGCTCGCCGCTCGCACCAGCCAGCCCGTACGCGCGGACCAAGGCCGTCTGCGAGGGCATGTTCGCTGATATCGCCGCGGCCGAGCCGGTCAAGGTTCTCTCGCTGCGCTACTTCAATCCCATCGGTGCAGATCCCGAGCTGCGTTCCGGGCTGCAGACGCGGTACCCGACGCACGCGGTCGGCAAGCTCATAGAGTCATACGAGACCGGGCAGCCGTTCCGCGTCACCGGCACCGACTATCCGACCAGGGATGGCACCGGCGTCAAGGACTACATCCACGTCTGGGACCTGGCCTCCGCGCACATCGCTGCCCTGAGGAAGTTTGATCAGGTGCTCGTCGGCGCTAACTCGGTGGCGATCAACCTGGGCACCGGGACCGGCACGACCGTGCGCGAGCTAGTCGCGGCGTTCAACACTGTCGTGGACCCGCCGGTCTCCGCCGTCGACGCGCCCAGGCGTCCTGGGGATACCGCCGGCGGCTATACCCGCAGCGACCGGGCGCGGGAACTACTCGGCTGGCGGGCCAGTCACACGATCTCCGAGGGCATCCGGGACTCGCTGCGCTGGGCCGCGGTCAGGGACGAGGTCCTCACCGACCCGGATTCCGCGACACCCTGACAGTTCTGCAGCCTTAAAGGTCTGGCGGCGGCCCTGGCCGCCGCCGACTGGCCGCGCCACGGGCTATCAGTCCGCTCGATGCCGAGCCGGCCGGGCCGGGGCAAACGCTAAGCAGACTCTGAGCCTCCGGGGGCTAGCGAACGGCGGTTCAATATGCGATCTTACGGGGTAATCGTCGTTAGGTAACTTCGCGGCTCGGGCGGCCAGGAAGGCAGGTGGCCGACTCGTTGTCCGGAGCGCTGCAGCAGGCACTGGCAGTACTCTTCGCAATGGCGGGGGCTGCCTGCTACGCCGTGGCCTGCGTTGTTCAGCAGCGCTCGGCCGCTCAGTTCGCCTCGTCGAAGGCGTTCGATCCGGTTGTCCTGGTCCGGCTGGCGCGAGCCCGCCGCTGGCTGCTCGGCTTGATCGGGATTGCGGGCGGCTTCGGCTGCCAGGCCGTCGCGCTCGACCTTGGCCGGCTGGTCGTCGTCGAGCCGGTGTTCCCGTTGGGTCTGCTCTTCGCGCTGATACTTGCGGCTCGGGTGGAAGGCCGTCGGCTGCGTCATTCGGAGTGGACCGCCGCAGTGGCGACGGTGGCCGGGCTGGCGGTCTTCCTGGTCGCGGCAGAGCCATCGGGCGGCAGCCGCACCGCTGGAGCCGGATTGCTGAGCCTCGCGACCGCCGGAGCGGTCTGCGTGGCAGGGTTGTGCTGCCTGCTAGCGGGCCGGCTGACGGCCCACCACCGGGCGCTGGCGCTCAGCATCGGCGGCGGGATCGGGGCCGGCGTTACTGACGCGGTGACGAAGACGGTGGCAACAGTGGCCGGCCTGCACTGGCTTGGAGTCTTCGGTGACGTACGCCTTTACCTGCTAGCGACGGTCGGCCTGCTCACGTTCACGATGCAGCAGAACGGGTTCCGGGCTGCCGGGCTGCCCGCCTCGTTGCCGGCCTTCGCTGTCCTGGAACCGCTGGTCGGTACGCTGCTCGGCCTGTTCGTTTACCATGAGCACGTCGGTGGCGGCTCCGCCCGGATCGCCATCGAGGTGATCGCGGTGCTGGCCGCGGTGTGGGGCATCGCCCGGCTGGCCAGGTCGGTCATCGATGTCGCCGCCCGGCTGGCTTCCGCCGCCGCGGCCGTCCAGTCGGTTCCGGCCGATCCCGCGGCCTGACGCCGCGTCTTCCTTTCTTCCCCGCAGCACCATCCTCGAGAAGGAGTCACGCATGCCCAGATATGTCCTGACCGGCGCGCCCGGCTCCGGGAAGACCGCGCTGCTGCGGCTGCTGGAATGCGGCGGTTACCCGGTCGTTGAAGAGGCTGCTACCGACGTCATCGCGCTTGAGCAGGCGCTGGGCCGTGGCGAGCCATGGCTTAGCCCGGCCTTCATCGACCAGATCGTCACGCTACAGCAAGCAAGGCAGGCCGCCCGTCCGGCTGAACCGGAACCAGTGTTCTTCGACCGGTCGCCGGTCTGCACGCTCGCGCTCGCCCGGTGGCTCGGCGTGCCGCCGTCGCCGCTGCTGACAGCCGAGGTGGCGCGGCTGGTGAAAGAGCAGGAATACCGGCCAGAAGTGTTCTTCGTGCGGAACCAGGGCTTCGTTGCCCCGACAGCCGCCCGGCGGATCAGCTTCGCCGATTCGCTGGCGTTCGAGCAGGTCCACGAGCGGACGTACGGCGAGCTCGGCTTCCGGCTGGTCGAGGTTGCGCCGGGGCCGGTGCCCGACCGGGTCGCGGCCGTCCTCCGCATCGCTGACTTGCCGGGAGTCGCCACGATGCTGGGATAATCCAGATTATTTGCAGGTACGCCGGGCTGGGTAGGTTTTCGGCGGGTGCACGAGGGGGAGCCTCCGTGGGAACGGAGCCCCTGGGTGAGGAGAGTGGTCGATGGCCGGGCCGGTGGCAGCTGGTGCCCAGGAGTTCGAGGCGAAGCTTGCGGCGTTCGTGAAGGACAACCGCTTGTACGGAGCGGCCGCCGGGGTCGTGCATGGCAACGAGCTGGCCTGGTCGGGCGGCGCCGGTTTCGCTGACATGGCCGCGCGAACGCCGGCCACGCCGCAAACGCTGTACCGGATCGCTTCGATTACTAAGACCTTCACCGGTACAGCGATCATGCAGCTGCGCGATGCTGGCAAGCTCGACCTCGATGATCCGGTCGTCAGGTGGATACCCGAGCTGGCCGCGAGCGGAAGCCCGGCGAAGATCGACGCTGTCACCATCCGCAGGCTGCTGTCGCACGAGTCCGGGCTCATAAGCGAGCCGCCAGGCACCGACTGGATGCGGCGGACGCCGATCTACCAGGGCGCCATCGACCGCAATCTTGATCGGGTCGCAGAAATCTTCACCGCCGTTCCGGCGAATAGCCAGGAAAAGTACAGCAACCTTGGCTATCAACTGCTGGGTGAAGTAGTACACCGGGCCGCCGGCATTGAGTACCCGGACTACGTGGGGCAGGCCATCCTGGAGCCGCTCGGCATGCGGGGCACCTCATTCGAGCCGCTGGATGCGGAACTCGCGGCTCGCTGCGCCACCGGCTACAACGGCCGGACGTTCTCCGATGAGCTCACCGTCGCGCCGGCGCTTCAGCAGATCTTTGCCGAGGGAGGCCTGTGGTCGGACATTCAGGACCTGGGCAGGTGGATCTCCTTCCAGCTGGCGGCGCACGACGACCGGCCGACCGAATCGCCGGTGCTGGCCGCCGCCACCCGGCGCGAGATGCACAATCCCCGGTATCTCGGCGACGACGCCTGGACCAGTGCGTTCGGTATCTCGTGGTACGGGGTGCGCAAGGACGATGTCATCTGGATCCAGCACTCCGGCGGGCTGCACGGCTTCATCACGAACGCTTGCTTCGATCGGAAGTCACGGGTCGGTGCGATCGTGCTGCTCAACGGGATCGCCAACGCCCACGACCTCGCCATGGACCTGGCCGGGGCCGGCCGTCGGCTAGTGCAGGCGAGCCCACCCGCAATCGTGCCGCCGCCGGCCGCGCCTGAGCAGTTGAGGTCGCTGCTCGGGCTGTATGCCCCGGCCGACATGACCGAGATAGTTCGGCTGGAATGGCGGGACGGCAAGCTGATCTTCCTCAGCGCGGAGGACCTGACATGGCGGCCGGAGCTGGAGGCAACCGATAGCCCGGACACCTTCATGGTCGGGCCCGGCTTCCGGCAGTCGGGCGAGCGGGTGCAGTTCCGCCGACTGCCTGACGGTCGGGTGACCTCGTTCGTCGCCGGCGGCGGGACAATGTTGCGGCTCGACCTGGTCGCGGCTGATGAGACGGACAGCGCCGCGAGTGACGGCACCGGTGAGTGATGGCACTGGCAACTGATGGCACCGGGCGCGAAATGGGCATTCCTCGGTAGCGCCGGAGCCGCAGCGCCGGCCGACCGCTAGACAAAGGCGCCGATGCCGGTGATGGCGCGGCCCACGATCAGGGTGTTGATCTCGCGGGTGCCTTCATAGGAGTAGATCGCCTCGGCGTCAGCCACGAACCGGCCGACCTGGTACTCGAGCAGGATGCCGTTACCGCCGAGCAGCTCGCGCGCGTAACCGACCGTCTCGCGCATCCGGACCGTGCAGAACGCCTTCGCCAGCGCGGAGTGGTGGTCGGCCGCCTGGCCCTGGTCCTGCAGCTGGGACAGCCGTACGCAGAGGCACGCCGACGCTGTGATGTTGGCCAGCATCCGGACCAGCAGGTCCTGCACCAGCTGGAAACCGGCGATCGGCCGGCCGAATTGCTGGCGTTTGGTCGCGTAGGCGAGGGCGTGCTCGTACGCACCGCGCGCGCAGCCGGTAGCCTGCCACGCCACGCCGGCCCTGGTCAGGCGGAGAACCTTGGCGGTGTCCCGAAACGAGTCGGCGGCCTGCAGCCTGTTGGATTCGTGCAGCCGGACGTTGTCGAGAGTGATCTGCGCGTTCTGCACGACCCGCAGCGCGATCTTGTGCCGCATCTTGACCGGCGTGAACCCCTCCGTACCCGCTTCCACTACAAAGCCCTTGACCTGGTTGTCAGCCACATCGCGGGCCCACACGACGACGTAGTCCGCAAACGTGGCGTTGCCGATCCATTTCTTCTCGCCATTGAGTACCCACATGTCGCCATCGCGCTGCGCGGTCGTGGTCAAGCCGCCGGCCACGCCCGAGCCGACGTCGGGCTCGGTCAGTGCGAACGCGCCGATCTTTTCCATCCGCGCCATGGCCGGCAACCAGCGCTGTTTTTGTTCGTCCGACCCGCACAGGTAGATAGACCCCATGGCCAGCCCACCGTGCACGCCCATAAACGTCGCGATGGACGGGTCCACCCGAGCCAGCTCCAGGGCGATCATGCCGTCGAGCAGGCAGCCGCCGCCGGGACAGCTGTAGCCGTCCAAGGCCATGCCTGCGATGCCAAGTTCGGCGAGCGCCGGAATCAGGTCATACGGGAACTCCTCCCTGGTCCAGTACTGGTTGATAACTGGCGCGACCGACGCCTCCATGAACTCGCGGACGCGCCGGATGACCTTCAGCCCAGCGGGATCAAGCAGTTGCTCGAGCCCGTAGAAGTCGGCGTCCAGAACCGGGTCCATGTGGTTCTCTCCTCACCGGGCAGCTCGTGCCTGACTGGCTGGTGTCTGCGTGCCCGGCGCATAGCTAGTCGCGGACGCGGGCCAATCGGGCTTGGTCAGGAACCGGGCGATGACCGGCGCGAGCTCAGCCGCCTCGGTAACCAGGCCCAGGTGGCCGCCGTGGAACACGTGCAGCCGGGAATCCGGGATCAGCCGGTGCATGATCCTGGCATTGACGAGCGGGATGATCGGGTCGTCATCACCGGAGATGATGAGCGTGGGCTGGCGGATCATGGGCAGGAACGGGACACTCGTCCAGCCGGCGCCAGCAACGAGCTGATACAGGTATCCGCGCGACGATGCGCGGTGGGTTCGCGAGTTCATCGCCGCGGCCACGCCTGCTGGATCGGCCCTGGCGCTGCCGCCATACAGCTCGCCCGCGATGCGCGCCAGATAGCCGCGATCGGTGTAGCGTCGCGGCGTCAGCATGCGGCCGAGCACAGACGGCTTGGCTGGCACCATGAGGGCACCCGTTCCCGTGCTTACCAGGACGAGCCGTCGGCACCGAGAGCGCTGGAACATCGCGAAATGCTGGGCTACGCCGCCGCCCCAGGAGATGCCGAGCACGTCCGCGCGGTCATATCCGAGCTCGGTCAGCATGGCGCTGATGAGCCCGCCCAGACCGGTGAACCGGTAGGGACCGGGCGGCAGCGGTGAGTCGCCGACTCCGGGCACGTCGAACCGCACGACCTCGATCTCCGGGTCGAGCGCGTCGACGAACGGCTGCAGCAACTCCAGGCTCGCGCCGATCCCGTTGATGAGCAGCAGCGGCACTGGCGGGCTTGAGGCTGCAACCGGGCCGAGGGTTTCGGCCCGGCGGGGCCTCGCGGACCAGCCCGGCCGGACCGGCCAGCCGCGCTGGGCCCGCCTGCCCGGCCGTACCGAGACGCGCAGCTGCTGGCCGCCGACCGTCACGGCCCGTGATGTCAGCGCTCGTGGACATAGGTCCCCGGAGCTTCGGCGAGCACCGGGAAGCCCTTCCGGCCTGGCTTGGCGCGGCTCTTGCACTCCGGGCCGCTGTGCGCGGCGAGCCACGCGGAGTAGTGCGGCCACCAGCTTCCCGCGACGGTCTCGGCCGCAGCGACCCACGCGCGCGGATCGTTTGGGTTGCCGTCCTCGGCGGGCGCCGTCTGGAAGGACGACTTCGGATTTGTTGGGGGGTTGACCATGGACGCGATGTGCCCGCTCGTCGACAGTATGAACGTGGTCTCCCCGCCGAGCAGCTGGGTGCTGCGGTAGCAGGACTGCCACGGACACAGGTGATCGGCCAGGCCTGCCACGACGTAAGCGTCGGTGTCGACCTTCGACAAGTCAACCGGCGTGCCGAGCATTGTCGCGGCGCCGGGCTTGATCAGCGCATTGCTCAGGGCCAGCTGGATGAAGTCGCGGTGCAGGGCTGCGGGCAGCCGGGTCGTGTCGGCGTTCCAGTACAAGATGTCGAAGGGCGGCGGCGCCTTGCCCTGGAGGTAGTTGTTGACCCAGTAGTTCCAGATCAGGTCGTCGGGCCTGAGCCAGGCGAAGACCTCGGCCAGCGTCCGGCCGTCGAGGTACCCTCGCGCTCGCGAGACCGCGATCGCAGCCGTCGCCGCTGCTTCGTCGATCATTGCGCCGGCGGTACCCGCCTTTGCCTGGTCGAGCACGGTAACGCCGAGGCACAAGCTGGCCAGCCGGCCGAGCTGCCCGGCTTCGCTCAGGTGCGCCGCCACCATGGAGGACACGATGCCGCCTGAGCAGAGCGCGCAGATGCTGCCCTTGACGGCCTTGCTGACCGTCAGCGCCGTGTCGAACGCCTCGACCACGGCCCGGCCGTAACTGTCCAGATCCCAGTCGCTGTGCGAGGCATCCGGATTCCGCCAGCTGATGGCGTACACCTGGTGGCCCTGGCCGACCAGGTACTCGATCATGCTGCGGCCCGGAGCCAGGTCAGTGATGTAGTACTTGTTAATCATCGGCGGCACGACCACCAAGGGGTACTCGGTCACCATCTCCGTGGTTGGCGAGTACTGGATCAGCTCGAACATCTCGGTCCGGAAGACCACGAACCCCTTGGTCACGGCCAGGTCCTGGCCGACGGTGAAGGCATCCTGCTCCACCATCGCCGGAACACGCGGTGCCTCGGCCATATCGTGGATCAGCGCGCGGATGCCACGCACCACGCTGACGCCGCCAGTGTCCAGCGCTGCCTTGAGGCCGGCCGGGTTGAGCAGCGGGTTGTTGCTCGGCGCGGCGGCCGCGATGACGTTGGTCAGCACGAACTTCAGTCGTTCATCATCCCGCCAGTCCAGCTCCGCGCTGGCCAATGTGTCGGTGGCTGCCTGCGCCACCGTCAGATATGCCTGGACCGCGCGGCGTAGCAGCGGATTCTCGCTCCAGGCCGGGTCGGCGAACCGGCGGTCCCGCCGGTCTGGCGCTACCTGCGAACTGCCTGCGGCGATCCGGGCGAGTTCGGCCCCGAGGTTCGCTGCATGTCCGGCCAGCAGCCCCGGCCGCGCAGCCAGGTTGGCGGCCAGCCGCCGCACCGACCCGTCCGGCCGGAACCGGCGCAGGGCCCCCAGCGCACCATCAGTGAGCAGCAGGTCAAGCGCGCCGGCGAACTCGCCGGCCCGGTCTTGCCAAGACTGGCCTGTCTCGCCGCTCGCATCCGAGCGGCCCTGCGGGTTCGTCATCACGCCCCCCTGCCCGGCCTGCGGTTCGCAGGTTCCAGTATTGACACTTGCCGGTGCTTTGACCAGGCCGGGCGTCTACTGACCGGTAAGTCCGCCCCAGTCGGCACGGCCACCGGCTCGTCGCCAGCGGGCGCCGGGCCGCTCCGTGCTTTCACTGCCGCGGCCACGGTGGTTGCTGACGGGCCACGCCGGGCGTCGAGATCTCCTCTAGTGATCTCCTACCGTAGAGGTAGTGCGCGGTCGCCGGAGCGCGACGGCCGGCCGGGCCGGAAGGCGCCGGGCTGGAAATACGTTTGGTGTGTTGGCTCCATGCCCGACATCCTTATCGAAGTTCCGCCCCTGCCTGGAGACTCCGCCGTGACTGCCTCGCTCGCTGAGCTGCGAGCCCGCCTGCCGGAGCTGATGCTGCGCGACCAGCGCCGCCTCGGCCGGCGGGCGGATCGCGCGGCATCGCTGCGTGATCCCGCCGCGCGGGCGCTGGCCACGGCCGAGCTGGACGCCCAGGTCACCGAGGCGGCCGGGCGGGTGGCGGCCCGCCGCAGCTCGGTGCCGGTGATCAGCTACCCGCCCGAGCTGCCGGTCAGCCAGCACTCCGATGAGCTCGGCGCCGCGATCACCGAACATCAGGTCGTGATCATTGCGGGCGAGACCGGCTCGGGCAAGACGACCCAGCTGCCGAAGATCTGCCTGGAGCTGGGCCGGGGCGTTACCGGGCAGATTGGTCACACTCAGCCGCGCCGGATCGCCGCGCGCACCGTGGCTGACCGGATCGCCGCCGAACTGAACACCGAGCCGGGCACCGCCGTCGGGTACAAGGTCCGGTTCGCCGATACCTCAAGCGATAACACTCTCATCAAGGTGATGACCGACGGCATCTTGCTGACCGAGATGCAGCGGGACCGGCAGCTGCTGCGCTACGACACGCTGATCATTGACGAGGCGCACGAGCGCAGCCTGAACGTCGATTTCATCCTCGGTTACCTCAAGCAGCTGCTGCCGCGCCGGCCCGACCTCAAGGTGATCATCACCTCCGCGACGATCGATCCGGAGCGGTTCAGCCGGCATTTCATTGGTCGCGGCGGCCAGCCCGCGCCGATCATCGAGGTATCGGGCCGGACTTACCCGGTCGAGGTGCGCTACCGGCCGCTCGCCGACCCGGACAAGCCAGACACCGAGCCACGCGACCAGGTTCAGGCGATCAGCGACGCGGTCAGCGAGCTGCGCAGCGAAGGCCCCGGCGACATCCTGGTCTTCCTCAGCGGCGAGCGGGAAATCCGGGACACTGCCGACGCCCTGGCCGACGAGCCGGACCTCGAGGTATTGCCGCTGTACGCCCGGCTGTCGGCGGCCGAGCAGTACAAAGTTTTCCAGTCGCATCGCCGCCGCCGGGTGGTGCTGGCGACCAACGTTGCCGAGACGTCGCTGACCGTGCCCGGCATCCGGTACGTCGTTGATCCGGGCACGGCGCGGGTCTCGCGATACAGCCAGCGGACCAAGGTGCAGCGGCTGCCCATCGAGGCGATCTCGCAAGCATCGGCTAACCAGCGCAAGGGCCGCTGCGGCCGCACCTCCGACGGGATCTGCATCCGCCTCTACACCGAGGACGACTTCAGCTCGCGGCCGGACTTCACCGAACCGGAGATCCTGCGGACGAACCTGGCCTCGGTCATCCTGCGGATGGCCGCGCTCGACCTCGGCGCGGTCGCCGAATTCCCGTTCGTCGACCCGCCCGACGCCCGGAACGTAGCGGACGGTGTGCGCCTGCTAGAGGAACTGGGCGCTGTCACGTCGGGTTCCGGCCGGGCTCCGGCTGACGGCCGGATCACGCTGACCGCGACCGGCCGCAAGCTGGCCGACCTCCCTGTTGACCCGCGGCTCGGCCGGATGATCCTGGAATCAGGACGTAACGGGTGCGTTCGTGAGGTACTGATCATGGCATCCGCGCTGTCCATCCAGGATCCGCGGGAGCGTCCCGCCGACGCCCGCGACGCCGCTGACGCCATGCACAAGCGGTTCGCCGAGCCCGGCTCAGACTTCCTGGCCCTGCTGACCATGTGGGACTACCTGCGCGACCAGCAGCGCAACCTGTCGGGGTCCGCGTTCCGCCGGATGTGCCGCCGCGAGTACCTGCACTTCCTGCGGGTGCGGGAATGGCAGGACGTGTACACGCAACTCCAGCAGGCGGCCAGGGATCTCGGCATCGTCATCGGCCGCGACCGCGGGCGGAGTCGCGAGCAGGAGCCTGCCGCAAGCCGCCCCCGGCGGGCAAGGCCAGCCGCCGGCCGCGAACCCGGGCCCGGCCGGGCTGGCGACGCCGACTCTGGCCGCAGGCCGGCAGGCCGGGTGTCCGCCGAAGGCGAAGCAGCCGGCCGGTACTCCGGCGATCTGGCCGACCGGGTGCACCAGTCGTTGCTCGCGGGGCTGCTGTCCCACATCGGCATGCAGGACAGTGACCGGAAGGCGGCCGGCCAGGATGCCGCAGCACGCAGTGCAGCTGACCGGAACGCCGCCGGCCCCGGACGGCGCCGCGGCCCGGCCGAATTCGCCGGCGCGCGCGGCGCCAGGTTCGCGATCTTCCCCGACTCATCGCTGGCCCGCAAAGCTCCGCAATGGGTGATGGCAGCCGAACTCGTCGAGACATCCCGGCTCTGGGCGCGCACGGTGGCCCGGATCGAGCCGGAATGGGCCGAGTCGCTGGCCGGGAACCTGGTCCGGCGGACCTATAGCGAGCCGCACTGGGACGCCAAGCGCGCCGCGGTCATGGCCGCCGAGAAGGTAACCCTGTACGGCCTGCCGATCGTGGCCGCGCGACCGGTCAACTACGGCCGGATCGATCCGGCTGCGGCCAGAGACCTCTTCATTCAGCACGCCCTCGTCGAGGGCGAATGGCAGACCCACCACAAGTTCTTTGCCCGCAATCAGCGCGCGCGCGAGGAGGCAGAGGAACTCGAAAGCAAGGCCCGGCGCCGCGGCCTGGTGGCCGACGACGCGGCCATCTTTGACTTCTACGACCGCCGGATTCCGAAGACGGTCACCTCGGGCCGTCATTTCGATACGTGGTGGAAGACCGCCAGGGCTGGCGATCCCGGCCTGCTGGACCTCGGTCCAGCCGACCTGGCCGGACCCGCCGCTAACGAGGTCAACGCCGAGAACTACCCAGCGAGCCTCGACGGCGTCCGGCTGTCCTACGAATTCGCGCCCGGCGAAGAAGACGACGGGGTAACGGCCGAGATTCCGTTGCACGACCTCGTTACCTTTCACGATGCCGAACTCAGCTGGCAGGTGCCCGGCCTGCGGCTTGAGCTGATCACGGAGCTTATCCGCGGGTTGCCCAAGGACCTGCGCAGGCCGTTCGTACCCGTGCCCGACACGGCCAAGGCGGTGCTCGCGACCCTGGGCGAGCCGCGCGGTGACCTGCTGGATGCGCTCGGCGCGGCGCTCGGCCTCCTCGGCGGCGTGCGGATTCCCAGGTCCGCGTGGAACCTCGCCAGCCTGCCGGGGTACCTGCGGATCACCTACCGGGTGCTCGAAGGTGATCAGGTGCTCGCGACCAGCAAGGATCTCGACCAACTTCGTCAACGGCTCCGGCCCCGGTTGAACGCGGTGCTCAGCGAGGCCGCGGCCGGCATCACGAGAACCGGATTGCGGAGCTGGGATTTCGGTCCGCTGCCGCGGGTGTTCACCAGCGGGCACGTCCGCGGCTACCCGGCGCTTGTCGACGCCGGCAACTCGGTCGACATCCGGCTCTTCGACACAGAGGCCGAGGCGAACGGGGCCATGCGGCTCGGGACGCGACGGCTGTTGCTGCTGGCGGTGCCGTCGGGCGTGCGGTCAATCGCCGGGCGGTTGCCGGTGAACGCGAAAATGGCGATGAGCCGGCACCCGTACCCGAGCGCGACCGCGTTGCTGGACGATTGCGTGGCCTGCGCCGCCGATCAGGTCATCGCCGACGCGGGCGGCCGGCCTGGGACGCGGAGGGTTTCGCGGGGCTGGTTTCGGCCGGCCGCGATGGGCTGGCACCGGGCACCGCGCGAGTGCTCGACGCGGTGGCGCAGATTCTCGCTGAGGCGCATGAGGTCGAGATCAGGCTGTCCAATGCAGCGCATCCGGTCCCGGCGCTGGCGCCAGCGCTGGCGGACATGCGCTCCCAGTTCGCCGGCCTGGTGCATTCCGGCTTTGTGGCGGAGACGGGCGCGCGGCGGCTGCCTGACGTAGTTCGTTACTTGCGAGCGATGGTGCGGCGGATTGAGAAGCTGGCGGGGGAGCAGGTCCGGGACACCGAACGGATGACCGTGGTGCACCGGGTGAGTCGCGAGCTGGAATCAGCACTGCGGGAACTTCCGCCCGCCGCCCGGTCCGGCCCCGACGTGCAGGTGGTCCGATGGCTGATCGAGGAGCTCAGGGTCAGCCTGTTCGCCCAGGTGCTCGGCACCCCCGTGCCAGTCTCGGAGAAGCGCATCATGACTGCGATCGAGAACCTGCTCGATCGCTGAGTGCCTTGCCCGGCCCGTGGCGGGGATGGAGTGATCCGGCCGTTGCCCGCGCACGGGACGGCAGTGTCGCGGTCGAGCTGCTCTCGGGCATGTAATGCGACCGTCCGTTCGCCGGATTCTCCGACGTGCTCGATTCTGGCTACTGGACGCGGCTCAGGCCAGGTTGCTAGCGTGCGCGGATTCTATGACTCCTCTGCAACCTTTGCGCCGGTTGTTGATATGCGCGCCGTGTTATCGGCACGCAGCGTAGTGGTCCCGTAGCGGCACGTGCAGGACATGCGGACGGGTGGCAGCCCGTCTCGGTGAAGCGCATCCGAACGGCGATCGACGACGTGCTCGACCGCTGACCGGCGTCAACTGGCGGGCCGCGCGATGCGAAGACCGCGGCGGAACGCCTCCCAGACGATGGCTGCGACGTAGTCCGGCTGCCCAGTTATCTCCTGCCAGTCGAAGTGCACAACCTCGTAGCCGTCAGCGCGCAGCAGGGCGTCCCGCTTCAGCTGAGCTTTGGCGCGCGCCGGGTCCTGGTACTTCAGATCGCCGTCGACCTCCGCGACGGTCCGGTAGCGCTGCCAGTAAAAGTCCACCCGGCCGACAGGTTCGACGACTCCGCCGAGCCAGACTTGGAGATCGGGCGGAGGCAGGCCGCAGTCCCGGAAGACGACCCTGGCGATCGATTCCAGTGGTGACTCGGCACGCTTGTCGGCGAACTCGACCACCTCGGTGGCACGCCGGATACCACGCCAGCGGGGGCAGGCCGCGAGCACCGCGCGTAGTTCGTCCTCCGTGGTCAGCTTGCGATGCAATGCGGAGTCGGCTGCGACGACACCGGACCGGAAGTCCAGCTCGCGGGCGAGATCGATAACGGTCCTGGCCGCAGTGGTCATCGGAAACCCCGATGCTGCTGTCACATGGCTGGCCGGAAGCTCCGCGGCATGCAGGTGGATCCAGGGCCTGCCTCTCCAGCCGCGGTCCGGTGAGCCGGTCACCGTCACCTTCCCGCCAGGTTTGCCAAGTAAGTCAATGCCGTAGAGGCGAGCTGCGGACTGGTGACTGGCTACTGCGCCTGGCCCGGAGACAGCCAAGGCAGCGACAGTCTGCAGCAGCCGCTCGCCGTCCTTCAGGCGCAGGTACTTGCCTGCCACCTCGCCGCGGATGTAAATGCCCCGCGAGATTCGCACCAATGAGCCGTCCGCGACACTCGTTGCGATGTGGGCCCGTGATGTACCCGATGAGAGCAGCTGCGCGCGAGTCACAATCCCGGCTAAACGTAGTTTTTCGCTTAATTCGTCCGGCGTCATGCCAGTAGCTTGCAACCGGCCACTGACACCCTGATGCAATGAAGGAGCGGGCCTCCGCTCCTGGCGGATGCTGGAAGTTGCAAGCATCCGTCTCCACCAGGCATGGGAGGCCCTGAATGGAAGACTACAACGGCCGGCAGGTGGTCGGCATGGATCTGCACCGGCGGCGCAGTGTGCTGGTGCGGATGACCGAGGATGGCCGGCGGCTCGGCTCGGCCCGGATCATCAACAGCCCGGAAGCGTTACGCCGGGAGCTGGCCCGGGCAGGCCGGGCCCCGCAGGTGGTACTCGAGGCGACCTACGGCTGGTACTGGGCCGCGGACGTGCTCGCCGGCGCGGGCGCGGAGGTGCACCTGGCCCATCCGGCCGGGGTGAAGGCATTCAGCTACCGGCGGGTCAAGAACGACTTCCGCGATGCCGGCGACCTCGCGGACCTGCTGCGGATGGGCCGGCTGGCCGAGGCGTGGATCGCGCCGGCGTTCTACCGGGAGCTGCGCGAGCTGACCCGCTACCGGCGCAAGCTGGTGGGGCAGCGGACCAGCTGCAAGGACCAGGTCCACGCGGTGCTGGCCAAGCTCGGCATCCCGGTCACCTGCTCGGACTTGTTCGGCAGGTGGGGCAGCAGCTGGCTGGACGGGCTGGCGCTGCCGCAGCCCTATGCCGGCAAGGTGGCCTCGCTGCGGCACCTGATCGGCGTGCTGGACGCCGAGATCGCCGTGCTGTCGCAGGTGATCGCCGAGCAGCTGGCCGGCCACCCGGGCTACCGGGCGATCCAGGAGCTGCCGGGCATCGGCCCGGTGCTGGCCGCGGTGATCATCGCCGAGATCGGCGACGTCGCGCGGTTCGCCAAGCCGGGCCGGCTGGCCAGCTGGGCGGGCCTGACCCCGCGGCACTACGAGTCCGACGCCAAGGTGTCGCGCGGGCACATCACCAAGCAAGGCTCCCGGCCGCTGCGGTGGGCGCTGACCGAGGCGATCCAGCACCAGCCCGCCGGGTTCCGCGTCCGCGAGATCAAGGACGCCATCATCGCCCGCCGCGGCCCCCAGGCCCGCAACATCGCCAAGGTCGCCGCCGCCCGCGAACTGCTCACCCTCGTCTTCTACGGCCTGCGCGACGGGCACATCCGCTGCGCGGCCGAGCCAGCACCGGCCGGATGACACCCGGCCGGCGACCAGGCGGCAGGCCGTGCAACTGCCTGCTCCCCGTCCCCGCGGCGGCGCGAGCGTCCCCCTGATTGGCCCCGCCTGGCCCTGACCCGCACCTGCCCCATGCACCCCGGCCGCGCCGGGGACACGCGAAGGGATGACTGCAGCCAGCGGCACTGCCGCTCCCGGAGAACCTTCCCCGACCCTGGGGCAGCCACAAACCGAACACACCACCACCAGCACCGCAGCCCCGGTCCCCGCAGCCTTCCATCATGCGGGTGAGCGGCCACCCCCTCAAGGACGCCTGACGGCGCCGCCTCCAGCGGCCGGGCACGGCCCGGTCCTTGACCGGAGCGGCCACCCCCCCAGACATCGGCAGCTGCGCGGGAAACCAGCATCGCCGGCGGCAGGCGTCAGCATGCCCTGACAGCCAACCCGCACCCGCAAAACCCCAGGCCACCGCCACTTGACCCCGGCCCGCTCCTTCAGGGATGGCAGTTTGACAGCCTTTCTCGCCCGGAATAGCACTATTTGTACCTATCAAAGTGCCAGGGTGTTGTAGTGGCAGCGCGGTGATCGCTGGCAGCCAGATAAGCGGGTGCCAGGTGACGGTCTTTTCGGCAAGATCGGTTCATGGCTGAGTCGGGGAGGGCGGGTGCACTAGCGAGGGTCGCAGCGGCGGTCGGCGGTAGCGAAGTCGTGGAAAGGCTCGCGGGACTTAGCGGAAGCGACTTCACCAGCCTGATGCTGGAGGTCGCGCGCCGGCGCGCCGACGCCCAGACCCCCGCTGACGTGCTCCGGCGGTACCGCGCGGACAGGTTCGTTCGGCCTGCGGAAACATCGTGGCAGACCATACGCCGGGCCGAGGACCTGCTGGCCGCAACCCTGCGGCCGGAGTTTGAGCTGCTGACGCTGGCCCCGCTGGTGCCGTTGGGCACGCACTCGGCGCTCGGTCCGGTCAGCCAGGACAAGGTCGTAACGGGGATGCGGTCCTGCGAAGTCGCCGCCGACCCGACGAACGCGCTCGCGCTCGAAGCAGTGTCCCGCCGCGTTGCGATGCGGGCCGGCGGAGGAAGGCGCCGGCAGCCCACTGGACGCAACAGCATGCATCCCCCCGGCCGGGGCAGCGAGGCGCGTGCTGGCGCTGACACGTGGGTTCGGCTGGCGGCGTTTCAGCGCGTGGTGCGCGCGCAGCAACTGATGCGGCCTGGTTACTTGGCTCACTTCAGCCTGCTTGGCCTGGTTACCGCCGGACGCGACGACGGCGGCCGCCGGTTCGAACGCGAGTCAGTCGCTGGGCACATTCGCGCGCTCGCGGCCGGCCTTTGCCGCCGCCGGGCTGGCGCGCGTGCAACTGGCGCTGACGCCTTTGTCGGAAGCAGGCGAGGTGATCGCGATCGCGCTTCCCGGCGAGCTGGCCGGAACGCCGGTAGAGATCGTCCTTGATCGCGAGCGAGTTGCTGGCCGCGGCTACTACCGGGATCTGTGCTACAAGGTCAACCTCAGGGCTGGCCGGCAAGCAGGCGGTGGCGAACTGGTGGAGATCGGCGACGGCGGATTCACCGACTGGGCCGCCCGGCTGGCCGCCAGCAACAAGGAACGGCTTCTGATCAGCGGCGTTGGCATCGACCGGCTGGCAGCGTCCATGAGCCCGCAGCCGGGCAGGGAGCGAGCAGCCGCGGGCTAGTCCGTCAGGGAGCGGAACGAGGTTCGCTACCAGCCCTGACGTGCGGTCGGCGCGCGGTAGTTCGGGGTCGGCCAGGAGCCCCGACAGCTACTCGTCCCGGTGCCCGCCGCCCGAGCGGTGCCGCAGCCAGATGACCGCGACGAAGCCGATCAGCAGCCAGGCGCCGAAGGAGTGCGTGAGGGTATGCACGAAGATCGCGACAGCGATGACCACGACCGCCAGCGGCGGGACCCAGCCCAGCTGGCGCAGCCGCTGCTGGCGCTCGGCATGCCGGTAGGCGCGCCGCTCGTGCTTCAGTCGTTCTCGTTCTTGCTCCAGCTGCAGCCTGAGCACTCTGCGCTGATGCCGCGGCCCGCCGGCCGCCTCGGGTAGCGGCGCGCCCGGTTCTGTCTCAGGCAGGTCCGCCAGCAAGCCGGTCAGGTCGGCCATCGTCTTGGCCCGCATCGCTCGGTCTAGGCGGTCGCCGAACTCCGCCTCGTCCAGCCGGCCGTCGCTGAAGTGCTTGGCCAGACGGTCGGCGACCTCCGTGCGCTCGGCGTCGCCGATTCGCAGGTTCGCATCCTGCCAGCCGGGCCTCGGCCCCGACGCACTCCGGCCTGGCCGTTCCGGGGCGGCCATCTAAATCTGGCCTCCGGCCCGCAGGCTTTGGACGAAGTTAGCCGCGATTGACTGGCTCGCCCCTTCGTCCGGAATCAGCAGCCAGCACGCCAGGTAGAGCGGCAGGCCGATGCCTCCCACGATGATGAGGGTGACGAGTGCGATCCGGACCAGCAGCACATCGACAGCGAGGTAGCGTGCAATCCCGGATGCGACCCCCGCCAGCATCCGGTCGTGATTCGGGCGATACAACGCTGGCCGAGAATCATCCGGCCGCACCGCGGCGCCGCCAGCTTCGGTGATCTTTTCGGTGGTGTTCATGGCTTCAGCCTTGCCGGTAACGGGCCGGCCATCGGGAAGTACCCTGACCCGCCCCTGAGCGCAGCCGGGACGGACCGGGGTCTGCCCCGATGGCGGTGGCCCGGCTCTGGCGGGATGATGGTTACATGCAGGAACACCCCCGCTTTGCGTCGAACTCGAGCTCAGCCGCCGACGGTGGCGACGCCTCGAAGCCGGCCTGCGCGGGCCACTGGCCGTCCCGGCTCGCGGCTCTCGGAGTGCGCTGGACACGCGGTCCCGGCCAGGAGGGCCCGTTCCGCCGGGAACGGGAGAATCAGCTCGCCGGCGGGATCGCCGCCGGGATTGCGACGAAAACCGGCTTCGACGTCAGTGCAGTGCGGCTTGCACTGATCGTGGCGACGCTCGTTACCGGCGGCCTGGTCGCTGCCGGCTATGTGCTCTGCTGGCTCGTCGTCCCCGCGACCGGGGCCGAGTCCAGCATCGGCAGCCGCGCGCTATCCGACAAGAGCGGCGTCGCACAGGCGGCCGGGCTGGCCTCGCTGATCGGGATCGGGCTCATCGTCGCCTCCATCGTGCGCGCAGTGTGGCTCACGTCGCTGGCGTTCCCGATCATCGTCTGCGCCGCCGGCCTCCTGCTGATCTGGCGAAACGCGCCCGACGATGAGCAGGTCGCGATTCGTCGCCTAGTCGGCCCGCTGCTCGGCATCGGCAGCGGCGCGCGACGCCCGCATCCGGTCCGCCGCCTCCTCATCGCAGCGGTGCTGCTGGTAGTGGGGCTCTACGCGCTGCTCCACGGGCACGCCCGGGCCGCGGCGCTGAGGCCCCTGGCCGGGATAGTACTGGTCATGGCGGGCATTGCGGTGGCCCTGGGGCCGTGGTGGCTGAGGATCGCCAGGGACCTGGTGGAAGAGCGGCAAGCCCGCATCCGGGCGGAGGAACGGGCCGAAATGGCCAGCCGCGTGCATGACTCGGTGCTGCAGACTCTTGCGCTGATCCAGCGCCGATCGGCGGATCCGCACCAGGTTGTGCAGCTCGCCAGGGCCCAGGAACGCGAACTGCGCGCCTGGTTGTTCGACGGCCGCGCGCCCGGCTCCATCGATGGCCAGGCGGCCACCGTCGCTGGCGGCGTGCGGCTGATCCAGCAGGACGTGGAGGCGCAGCACGGCATGGCGATCGAGGCCGTAACCGTAGGGGACTGCGAGCTCGACGACGATCTGAGCACGCTGCTGGCTGCGGCCCGCGAGGCAACGGTGAACGCAGCCAAGTGGTCAGGCGCCGACGTTGTGTCGCTGTTCGCTGAGGTCGAGCCGGATTCGGTCTCCCTGTTCATACGGGACCGCGGCCGCGGATTCGATCCGGACGCCGTTCCCGCCGACAGGAAGGGTCTGGCAGAGTCGGTATGCGCGCGGATGGCCAGGCGGGGCGGCACGGCAACGGTCCGCAGTGCGCCGGGGGAGGGGACCGAGGTGACCCTGACAATGGCCAGGGCTGCCGCTGGCCGGGTGCCGCGGCGACCATGAGCGCTGGGGCAATGGCGCGCTGGCAGCTGAGGCGCAGATGAGCGGGCCCGGATCGGTGGGCGGGGCCCTGCCGAGGGTCTTCCTTGTCGACGATCACGGCATGTTCCGATCGGGAGTCAGATCGGAGTTGGCCGGCGAGGTCGACATCGTCGGGGAGGCCGCCGACGTCGGTCCGGCGATCGCCGAGATATCCGAGACCGAACCCGATGTCGTGCTGCTGGACGTCCACCTGCCCGGCGGCAACGGCCGGGAGGTGGTCGCAGCCGTCAAAGCGGTGCACCCGGAGGTCAAGTTCCTGGCGCTGTCGGCATCGGACGCCCCAGAGGACGTGATCGCGGTGATCAGGGCTGGCGCACGCGGCTACGTCACGAAGACAATCTCGGGCAGTGAGCTGATCGATGCGGTCCGCCGGGTGGCGGCCGGCGACGCGGTCTTCTCGCCGCGGCTGGCCGGGTTCGTGCTTGATGCTTTCGCTGCCACCCCGGCCCTCGACCTCGACCGCCCGTCGTTTGACCCGGAACTGGACCAGCTGACGAGCCGGGAACGGGAGGTGCTCAGGCTGATAGCCCGTGGCTATACCTACCGGGAGATCGCCAGGGAGCTGTTCATCTCGATCAAGACGGTCGAGAGCCACGTGTCGTCCGTGCTGCGCAAGCTCCAGCTATCTACCCGGCACCAGCTGTCGCGCTGGGCGGCAGAGCGCCGCCTGACCTAGCGGCGGGCCTCCTGCCGCACCACCGCGGGCAGGTCGGCGGGACAGGGATCTTCGCCGCACATGTCCGCGGTCAGGCCGCGGGAAGCGAACCACCTGCTCACATTGCCGGCATCGCGTTCGAGGAACTCGGCGCCGCGCGGATTGGCGAACACGTCGACGACCTGGGGAGTATCGATCATGATCAGCTGGTCGTGGCGGACTAGCAGGTTGTAGGCCGACAGATCGCCGTGGGCTAGGCCGAGGCGGGCCAGCATGGTAGTGATCTGAACGAGCTGATGCCACATGTCGGTGAGCTGGGCACCGCGCAGGCCGGTCTCGGCCAGCCGCGGCGCGGCCGTGCCGTCCGGCTCGCCGATGAACTCAAGCAAGAGCTCGGTGCCGAGAATCTGGACGGGATAGGGCACCGGCAACCCGGCCTGGCAGAAGCGGCAGAGCGCGGCGAATTCGGCGTTCGCCCACTGGCCGGCGATCATCTCGCGGCCGACAGTTGTCCTGTTGGCCATGGCGCGGGTAGCCCGCGACTCGCGAACCCGGCGGCCCTCGAGGTAATCACTATCGCGATGGAAGAGCCTGTGCTCGGCTGACCGGTAGCGCTTGGCGGCTAGCAGGCAGGACCTGCCGGTGTCCGGGACGGTGCGGCGCAGCAGGAAAACGTCGGCCTCCTTGCCGGTCTTCAGGATTCCGAGCTCAGTATCGGTAGCCGCGAGTTCGGTAACCAGCCACCGCGGATGCGGTCGCGGGCCGCGTTCGCCGGCCGTGGACTGGTCCCAGGTAGACCAGCGGTCGGCCGCGCCCAGTCCGGATGACTCGGTGAGCTGTTCGAGCGTGGGTAGTGCCCGCCGGTGACGGTTTCGTTTTGCGAATGCGGGTTCGTCGTCGTTGAATCGCTTACCGCGGCGGGCAGATGCAGAAGAAGGCACGGGTCAAGCTCCTCGGGCGTGAGGTCGGGAAGGGCAGCATGAAGTGCAGGTCGACGTTCACTGTCTGCTTCCTCCCTTCCGCTCCCAGGAGCTAATGCCGTGATGCGAATGCCATGCTCGCATCGCGGCCGAGGCTGTCATACCCAGCCGCCCCGGTGCAACTAGTTTTGAGCGCCCGTTGCGGGCGTTCAGGCGGAGGCGCTGCTGATCGCCCCGCGGGCCTGCTCCTCCGTCATCACTCTGGCGATGCCTACCGTGGTCCAGCCGGAGCTTTCCTCGAGTTCATCTCGCAGCATGGCCGCCTGGTACTCGATAGACACCGGGCCGACCGCGACCAGATCGGAGTGCTCGTTCCGCATCACCAGGATGTAATTCACCACGGTCTCCTCGGTCGGCCCGTCGGCGTGGATCCGAAGTCACCATTCTGGGGCGCCGGTCTGGTCGCCGTCGACAAATAGCCGATCAGGCCACCCGCGCCTTCGCCGAGGGGTAGAGCCGGATGCCGAAGAAGACAACAGCACCCATCGCCGCGATGGCGATACTGAGCGGCTGCCCGGCACCCAGCCCGCGCTGGACAGTCTCGACGTTGGCCCAGACAAGTAGGCTGGCGGCCGCCACCAGGAAGGCCAGGATCGCGCCCGCAGCCTCGGCGCTCCCGACCGGAAGCGCCGTGACGTTGCTCCGGTCCTGCCATTTGGTCCGCAGTACCCAGAAGGCAAGCAATGCCAGCGCGCCGACGAAACCGCTAGCGATGCCCTGCAGGACGATGTCGCCGACATGGTCTGCCGTCATTGCCGCGACGCAGGTGCGGGCGGACGGGTCGCCGGCCAGCCAGCGCGCGCAGTCGGCCCGCGTGTAGCTGCCCGGCGGGAACGGGGCCGTGACGAACATGCCGCCACGGATGGCGGCCATCGCCCAGCTGATCCCGCCGGAAATGCCGTAGGCGACCAGCGCCACGCCGCCGACCAGGAAACCGGCCAGCGCGGTGCGCCGCAGCAGCGCCGCCGCGGGTCGGGAGAACTGAGGCGTCCGGCTTGCGATCGCATGAATCGGCCCGACTCTCGCGACGGCGGCCGCCTCCGCCTCTGGCTGCGTCAGTCCGGCAGCCACGCCTTCGGCGACGGCATCGTGCAGGTGCGCCTCGACCTCCGACAGCGTGTGCCTCACCTCGCGCGCGGTGCCGGGCAGCGCGAGCCGTGACCAGGGTGCTACAGCGCCAGAAGGCCGTCCAGGTAATCCTCCACCGGCTCGTTCATGCCAACCCGCCCAGCACCAGCGTGATCGAACCGCTGAACGCCTGCCACTGCCGGGCCTCCTCGGCCAGGGACCTTTCGCCTGCCGAGGTGAGCCGGTAGATCCGGCGCTTGCGCCCCGCGACCACTTCCCAGCTGCTCGCTAGCAGCCCGGTCTGCTCAAGGCGGTGCAGCGCCGGGTAAACCGTGCCCTCCGGCAGATCGAAGGCGCCATCGCTGCGATCGCGCAGCCGGGTGATGATGGAGTACCCGTGGCCAGGCCCGGCCGACAGGACCGACAGCAGCAGCATGTGAAGGTTTCCCTTAAGCTTCTCCGATTGCATGCCTAGAAAGGCTAGGTATTCGGGACGCGACTGTCAAACCGCGGCACGTCGACGTGCCTCGGCCGCGGCGGCCACGCCGGTACCCGCGTCGACCCGCCTCTGCCGCAGCGGCCACGCCGGTGCCGAGTCGAAGTGCCTCGGCCGCGGCGGCCACGCCCGCGTCTCCGCCGGGGCGGCACCATGTTGCATGGCTGGCTGGCTTGCAGAAAGATCGGTGCCATGCGCCTCGATGACTTGCATGATTCCGCGCTGCGGCGGCTGCGGCCCGAGGTTGCTGAGTATTTCGACCAGGGTGCCGGAGCGGGCCTGACCGTTGGCGCAGCAGCCGCGGCATGGGACCGGCTGCGGTTGCGGCCCCGCATTCTGCGGGACGTCTCGCATGTCTCGACTTCGGCAACCGTACTAGGCCATCAGCTCAGCACGCCGGTCATGGTCGCGCCAACGGCGATGCAACGTGCCGCGCATCCGGACGGCGAAATAGCCACCGCGCGGGCTGCTGCTGCCGCCGGGTCGCTGATCGAGGTGTCGACGAACTCCGGCTCCAAGTTCGCGGACATCGGCGCTGCCGGGGCGCCGTGGTGGCTGCAGGTGTATGTGCTCCGCGACCGCGGATTGACCCGGTCAATCCTGGAGCGGGCGGTCGAAGCCGACGCGTCGGCGCTGGTGCTGACGGTGGACACGGCTGTCGTGGGCCGCAAGCGCAACGCCGGAAAGACCATCTGGGAGGTCGTACCTGAGGACTACCTGCTCGCCAACACCTACGGCACCGAGGTGCCCGCCGAGGGGCTGGAGTATGCCGTCGATCTCACTCCGGATGTCATCGGCTGGCTGCGCGACGCGACCGGCCTGCCCGTCGTGGTCAAGGGCGTGTTGCGCGCCGACGACGCCCGCGTGGCCGTGGCGGCCGGCGCGTCGGCCGTTCAGGTGTCTAACCACGGCGGCCGCCAGCTGGACCAATCGGTAAGCACGGCCGAGGCCCTGCCCGAGATCGCGGCCGGGCTGGCCGGCAGCGGCGCCGAGGTCTATGTGGACGGCGGCATCCGGCGGGCCGAGCACGTGCTGGCTGCGCTGGCGCTCGGTGCGACCGGCGTATTCATCGGCCGGCCGGTCCTGTGGGCGCTGGCCGCGGGCGGCCCCGCTGGCCAGGGCGGCAGTGATGGCGTGCTTGACCTGCTCCGCGAATTCACCGACGAGCTAGGCCACGTCATGACGCTGGCCGGAGCGCGCTCGATCAGCGAACTGACCCCCGACCTGGTGCGCCTGCCTGGCATGACGACGACATGACCGACGATTTCACTATTTCTGCCTGTTGGTGGCACTGAGCGTGGAGCGACGCGCCGTGTCCGGCCGGAAGTAATCCGCGACGTCGCCTACCGTAGGGGCATGAAAGCGCCAGGGGGCCGCCCCGGCTCCGTGGGCAGCGGGGCCGACGAGCAGGGCATTACCGTGCTCGTCGTCGAGGACGACGCTAGCATCGCCGCGCAGCTCGTCCGCGGGCTTAGCAGGGGCGGCTACCAGGTCGATCACGTGATGACCGGAAACGACGCGCTGTCCTGGGGCGAGCCCGATGTCGTGCTGCTTGACCTCGAGCTGCCCGACCTTGACGGCGTTCAGGTATGCCGCAAGATGCGCGAGCGCAGCGGCGCAGCCATCATCGTTGTCACTGCGCACGGCGAGGAGCCGGACCGGGTGATGGCCCTGGACGCCGGTGCCGACGACTACCTGGTAAAGCCGTTCGGGCTGGCCGAGCTCCAGGCCCGGATCCGCGCCGTGCTGCGACGCGTCCGGCCCGGCGGGGACGTCGTCAGGCACGGGCCGCTGGTCGTGGACATCCGCACCCATCGCGTCTCGGTGTCCGGCGAGGAGATCTTCCTGACGCCGAAGGAGTTCGACATCCTTGAGTGCCTCACGGCCGACCCAGGCCGGGTGGTGACCCGGCAGGAGATCCTCGAGACCGCCTGGGACGCGCACTGGTACGGCCCGACGAAGGTACTCGACGTCCATGTCGCGTCGCTGCGCCGCAAGCTCGGCATCCCCGGCCTTATCGAGACCGTCTACGGCCGGGGGTTCCGGCTCGGCGAGGCCTAAATGGCCCGCCGGATCGTCTTGTCGGTCCTGGCGCTGATCGCAGCAGTCCTTGGCCTCATCGCGGTTCCGCTCGGCCTGCTCACCGCCGCGCAGGACATGCACGACTTCCGTGACGAGACGATCGCGTCAGCCACGACGCTCGCCAATGTTGCCGAGGAACGGCTTGATGACGGGAACGCCGGCCTCACACTTGCGCGCACCGTTGCTCAGTTCGGCCGGGGCGGCGACTCCATCAGCGTGCTGACTGCGGGCGGCCGCCAGATCGCTGGCACGCTGAAGCGGCCTGCGGTGTCGGCAGCCCAGCTGTCCCGGTCCATGGCCACGGGCACCGCAGGCGTCTTTACCGGCGACGACTGGATTACGGTCGTGATGCCGGTGCGCCGTGACTCGAGCAAGAGCACCAGCATCCTCGGAACCATTGTGCTGGAGCGGCCCGCGACCGCCGTCGACCGGCGCGTCGCGCTGCTCTGGACGCTGATCGCCGGGGTTGCGGGCGCCGGGCTGGTCGCCGCTGCTCTGGTCGCAACGGGCCTGGCCCGCTGGGTATCGAGGCCGGTGAGTGACCTGGAACACGCCGCCAGGGATCTCGGCGACGGCGCGCTCGGCACCCGGGCTCCGGCTGGCTCAGGGCCCAGGGAGGTACGCAGCCTCGCGGCCAACTTCAATCAGATGGCGGCGCGGCTCGAGGCCCTCGTGCACGGTCATCAGGCGACGATGGCGGACGTATCGCACCAGCTCCGGACTCCGCTGGCGGCGCTCAGGCTGCGGCTTGACGTACTCGCCCAGGATGTCGACGACCAGACGGCCGGCGAGCTGGCGGGAGCGCAAGAGGAGATAGCCAGGCTGTCCAGGCTGGTTAACGGACTGCTAGCCGTAGCACGGGCAGAAAACATCACCGCCGCCCCGATACTGGTGGCCGTCAGCTCAGTGATCGGGAGTCGGGTAGCAGCGTGGCGGCCCGCAGCCGAAGAGCGCGACGTCGCCCTGGTCACGGCAGTTGAGCCGGTCGTGGCCCGGCTCGGGGACGGTCACCTTGATCAGATTCTGGACAATCTGATAGCGAACGCGCTCGATGCGCTGCCCGCCGGCGGCACCATCAGGATCGGCTGCGTGGCGTTGGCGGACCGGGCAGTCATCACGGTAGCCGACGACGGCCCTGGAATGCCTGCTCAGCAGCAGAAACTGGCCTTCCGGCGGTTCGCCACCGGCGACGCTGGCGGGATAGGGCTTGGCCTGGCGATCGTTGACCGGCTGGCGGTGGCCAATGGCGGCGCAGCAACACTGTCCGACACTCCCGGCGGTGGACTTACGGTGACAATCGACTTGCCGGCCGCCCGCGACCGCAGTCAGCGACGCGGCATTGCCACCGTCTCAGGAGGCTCCGGCCAGCCTGATTTCCATGGTCAGCAGCGGTGGCAACGGCGTTCAGGCCGCCCTGGCGACGACCATCACCCGCCAGTCTGACCACGATTTACCAGTTCTGAACGTTTCCTGAACCGGTCTTCCGGGTCACCCAGGGCAAGCTGTTGACGTCGCTTTCCCGATGAAGGCTGTTCGCGCCAGTGAGGCGCGGCCAGCCCGCAGCTTCAATTACCGCCGGAGGAGTCTCTGCATGCGAGAGCACCTGCACCACGCGTCCATGCGTCGCGATGAAGGGCTCGCCCGGATCCGGAAGCTATCGCTCTGGATCACCGGTGGTGCCGCTTTCGCGTCCCTGGGCCTGGGCACTGCTTTCGCCCACGCGCTGCCCGGCCACGCCAGCGCGGCTGCCTCGGCCGGCGGCGCGACGGTAAGCGGTTCGCCACGGATCGGCGCCGGCGCCGGTGCCGCCCAGTCTGGTGGCCCGGCACAGTCAGGCGGCCGGACGTCCGGCAAGACGGGCAGCCGTCACCACCAGCACGCGCTCGCGAAGCCCGCGCAGGCTCCGCAGCAGCCGGCCAGCAATCCCGCCCCGCCGCCAGTGGTCAGCTCCGGCGGATCGTGACGCATGCTGAGCTCGTCGGTTCTCCCCTCGCCGCACCTGCTGGCGGCAGGCAGCTACAGCCCGAGCCCGCTCTGGTACACCACGCGAGCGACCGGCGTCGTCGCCCTGCTGCTGCTGACCGTGACCGTGGCACTCGGCGTAGCCGGAACCGCGCGTTTCTCTACGCCTGCGCTGCCGCGGCTCGTCCGGGCTGGCCTGCACCGCAACGTGTCGCTGCTGACCGTGGCGTTCGTCGTGATCCACGTGCTGACAACCGTCCTCGACCCGTACGCGGCGATCGGCTTCTCCTCGGCCTTCATACCGTTCAGCTCGGCGTACCGGCCGATCTGGCTGAGCCTCGGCACGATTGGGTTCGACCTGCTGCTCGCCATCGTCATCACCAGTCTGGTCAGGTCGCGGCTGTCCTACCGGACCTGGCGCGCCGTGCACTGGCTGGCCTATGCGTCCTGGCCGGTGGCGCTGTGGCACGGGCTCGGTACCGGCACGGACAGCAAGCTGTCCTGGCTGCTGGTGCTCGACGCCAGCTGCGTTGTGGCGGTCGCGGCCGCCGTGGTCTGGCGGCTGACACTCGCGCCGCACAGCCGTCTGCGGCTGGCCGGAATCCTGGCCACCTGGGGGTTGGTGTTCGCGACCATCGGTTTCGTGGCAATCGGCCCGCTGCAGTCCGGCTGGGCCAGGCGGGCCGGCACGCCGGTCGCGCTGCTCGGCTCGGCCAGGTCTGCGCTGACTACGGCATTCACCATGTCGGCCCGTTATTCCGGCCAGGTCCGGCGCAACTTGCCAGGGCCGGATCAAGTGGTCATCCGGGTCAGCGCGCTGACGACCGGGCACGCAGCGCACGCGCTGACCATCGTGCTCAAAGGCAACCCGGAAGGGTCGGCGATCAGCATGTCGAGCGGCACTGTGCGGCTCGACGCCGTTCCCGGAGGCGAGCCCTACGCCGGGCCGGTAACGCTGCTGAACGGTCAGCGGCTGACCGCGGCGCTGCGCGGGCCGGGCGGCCAACCTGCGCAGGCCGAGCTCACGCTGGTGATCGCAGGCGGCCGGGCAACCGGCCGGGTCGTAATCCGGCCCGGAGGCCAGGCATGAGCGAGTGGCCCGCCTTGACCAGATCGGTCCGTCCCGGAGTGGCGCGGCTGACCGCAGGCTGGCATGAGACCAACCGCCGGGCGACCCTCCGCGAGCATGCCGACCGGTACGGGCCGTTGCCGCATCGCACCAGGCGGGAATCCCGCGGCCTGCTGGACGAGGTTTCGGCGGCGCGCCTGACCGGGCGTGGCGGCGCCGGATTCCCGACGGGGACGAAGATGCGTGCTGTGGCCGCCGGCCGGGGCCGGCGGTGGTGGTGGCCAACGGCATGGAGAGTGAGCCCGCCAGCGAGAAGGACCAGGCGCTGCTGGCCCGCGCGCCGCACCTGGTGCTGGACGGCATTGCACTGGCCTCCGCGGCTGTCGGCGCGGCTGAGGCCCACCTGTGCCTGGCCCGGACCAGGGAGTGGATCACCGACGCAGTGCACGCGGCGATCGCCGAGCGGCAGCGGGCCAGGCTGGACGTGGTGCCGATCACGGTGCACGAAGTTCCGCATCAGTACGTGTCCAGTGAAGAGACCGCGCTCGTGCACTGGCTGAACGGCGGCGAGGCGAAGCCGACAACTACGCCGCCCCGGCCGTTCGACCGAGGCGTCGGCAAGCGTCCGACGCTCATCCACAATGTCGAGACCCTTGCTCACGTGGCTCTGATCGCGCGATACGGAGCACACTGGTTCCGGCAGGCCGGAACCAGCGACACGGCCGGAACGATGCTCACCACCGTGACCGGGTCAGTCGCGCAGCCGGGCGTCTACGAGATCGAGGCTGGCATCCGGGTCGAAGACGCCCTCGCGCTAGCCGGGGCCCGGCACGACAGTCAGGCGGTGCTGATCGGCGGGTATTTCGGGACCTGGCACGACGTCGCCGATGTCGCCGGCTTGCCGTTCACTGCCGCTGGCCTGCGGCCGGTCGGCGCCGCGCCAGGCGCGGGCGTCGTTCTCGTGCTGCCGGCCGGGTCTTGCGGCCTGGCGGAGGCGGCCCGGATCCTGCGCTACCTGGCCGGCCAGAGCGCTCAGCAGTGCGGCCCGTGCATGTTCGGACTTCCGGCGATCGCCGAGGACATGGCGCAGCTAGCATCGAACCGGCCTGAAGGCGATCCGCTCGAACGGATGCAGCGCCGGTTCGCCCAGATCGCCGGCCGGGGTGCCTGCAGGCATCCGGACGGGGCGGTGCGGATGGCGGCGTCAGCATTGTCGGCGTTCGCCGCGGACGCACATGCTCACGCCCGCCGCCGCGGCTGTGCTGCTAAGCACGGAGTTGCCAAGCACGGGGTTGCCACGCACGGGCTGGCGTCCGGCCGCACGGCCGTCTACCCCGGCCAGGAGCGGGCCGCGGTGCTGGCAACACCCAGGCCGGGGGCGGACGGGAGCTGGAAATGACGATGAAGATCCAGATCGACCCGATCGCCTGCACCGGGCACGGCTTGTGCGCCGATTTGCTGCCTGAGCTCGTCGAGCTTGACGAGTGGGGTTACCCGATGCTGCCGGATCATGTCCCGGCAGGCCTGGCAGTGCACGCCCGCCGCGCGGTCAGCTCGTGCCCGGCCCTGGCGCTCAAGCTCGTCCGTACGTCGCGAGAACAGGAGAGACGATAGGTGGGTCAGCAAGCGGCGGAGCGCCGCGCGCAACACCGCAGGCAGACGGACACGATGGCCGGCGTCGAAGGTAACGAGAAGCTGACCGCGATGACCGGTGCAATCCTGCTACTCGGCTTCGCGGTCGAGGGCTTCACGATCCTGTCCATACACAGCCTGATCGTGCTGCACTTCGTGGTGGGCTTCCTGCTGATCGGACCGGTGGTACTGAAGATCGCGTCCACCGTCTACCGGTTCGCGCGGTACTACGCAGGCTCACATCCGTATATCCGCAAGGGCCCGCCGGCGCCGATCTTGCGCGTACTCGGTCCGCTAGTCGTCCTCACCTCAGTGGCGGTGCTCGGCACCGGCGTCATTCTGGGGGTTGTCGGACCTGGGAACGCCGGGCCGTGGCTGTTCCTGCACAAGGCAACGTTCGTGCTGTGGTTCGGCGCGATGACCATTCACGTCCTTTCCTACGCGCCGAAGCTGCCCAGGATTCTGTCTGCGCGGCAGCCGGACAACGGCCGCCCGGTGCCGGGCGGCCCGGCCCGCTGGCTGGCGCTGACCGCGGCGCTCGCGGTCGGTGTCGGCGTCGCCGCGGCGACCATGCACATGTCCGCTAGCTGGAGTGCCTTCTACGGCGGGTTCCACTAGCGGCGCTAGGACCAGGTGAGAGCGCCCTCCGGGCCATCATCGTGGCGGCCGGGCCGGGGCGGGCGTCGGCTGCACCGGGAAGCTCCAGCGCGACCGTGGCACCACCTTGCGGCTGATTGCGTGCCGCAGCCCGGCCACCATGAGCCTGGGCGATGGCGCTCACTATCGCCAATCCGAGGCCAGCGCCGCCGTCGGTCCGGGCGCGGCTGGAGTCCGGGCGCCGGAAGCGCTCGAAGGCGTGCGGCAGGAAGTCGGCGGGGAAGCCGGGACCCCGTCCCGGACCTCGATGACCAGGTCGCCGTGATCGGCGCGGCCGATGATCTGGATCGCGGTTCTTCGGCGGAGCGAAGGAGTCGAAGAAGCACTGCAGCGGGCCGATGTTCACTCCTTACTGCTGCTGGGCGTCGCGGGCAAGGCGTTCGGCGCGCTGCTTGATGCCGAGCAGCATCTTTCGCTCCATAACCAGGCTGCCCGGCTCCATCAGGTAGATGTACGTCGCCCGCATCAGCGGTGAAGTGTCAGGCGTGGCGATCCGATTCCGGCTGATCAGCCTTGCCCCCCGGTCGTCCGGCGTCACCGAGAACGCCCATACCCAGTTGCCGTCGTCAGAGCGGAGCACCAAAGCTCGCTCCGGTTCGAGGATGGCCACGCACAGCACAGGTCCCCGCTTCCCGAGCCGCAGCGCGTCTCCGACTTTCAGACCCTGGTACTCCGGCAGGACGCGGTCGGCGCTGTGCATGCCCAGGCCGAGCAGGTTCTCGATCCAGTCGTAGGTGTAGGCCCCGCCACGACCAGGGCCCATCTGTACCAGCCACGGCCAGATCGAGGCGGGCGGCGCATCAACCCAGATAGCGCGAGTGGTCAGCATTCCGGGCTCGGGCAGCAGTTCGTCGCCGGGGAGGGCGCCGGCTGCCTCCCCCTCGGTTGCGCCCCAGTTGAGGCACCATCGCCGCCAGCGCGAGTAGGTCGCGGCATGGAATACCGCACCGAGAGTCAAGCCTGCGGCGATCCGGCCGCAGCACGCGGCCACTCGGCTGGACTGGGGAACCGGCGCAGTCGCTCGCGGAACCAGTGCAGTCGCTGGCCGCTTGCTCATAGCACAAGCATCCGCGCGCTGTCCGCGCCGAGGCAATGGTCAAAGGTCCCGGCGACCGCTGACCAAGGCCATCGCCGGGCGGTCCGCACCGTCCTGCCGTACCGCGCCGCCGTGCTGGTCAGCCCAGCGGCAAGGCGAAGTCGCAGTCCGGGCGGCTCGCGGCGGTCACCGGCTTGGTTGCATGGAAGGTAACGCGGATGCCGAGGTCCCCCGGCCGTCGCTGCTGCGCGGTGACCCAGGAGAGCAGGGCCTTCGAAGCCAGCTGCCACTGCGGCGGCGTCATCTCGGCCTTGCCGAGGTCGATGTAGGCCTCCTCGTGCGCCGGCTCGGTGCGCAGGGCCAGCGCGGGGAAGCGGCCGCGAGCTCGGCCGCCTGGCTGGCCGGAACCGGCAGGCACCACTCGACCGGCCCGTCGCTGTCCTCGCTTACCTCGCCGTAGTATCCGGCTCGCGCTGTTCAGCTGGCCCTCGGAGTACCAGCGGTAGCCGGTGTCCGGGTCGACGCTGGCCGGCCGCAGCAGCCCGAGCTCGTCGTACAGGCGCAGCGCCTTCGGTGAGAGAAGCGATTTGCGCGCGAACTCGCCGATGCCCATCAGGGCGACAGTCATGCTCCCTCGTTCGGGGCGGTCGGCGGTTGTGGTGCGCCCGGTCGTCATACCTGTTCGGCTTATCCCGAGGGGAAGGTCAAGTTAGCTCACGCCCGCCCTGAGCGTCCACCAGTACTTCCACCGCGGCCTGGGCGGCATTGCCCCCGCTGCCGGCCGTCGACCGGCAGGTAGATCTCGAGGATGGCCTGCCCGGCCCCGTCGAGGCTGGCGGCCACGAGTTGGTCCTTGCTGCCGAACTACTGGTACAGCGCTCGGACACCTGGCGGCTTTGCTGACCAGGTCGACGCCGACCGCGCGGATGCCCTGCCGGTAAAACAGCTCGCCGCCGCGTTGTGCGCCAGGCTGAACTGACCTGGTCGGATTGGTCTGCTGCAGGGCAGGAACCGGACACCTTGCGGACGTATGATCTCTGCGTGGCCGACCAAGTGCGGGAGGGGACGCCGGTTTCCGCCGGTAAAAGACAAGTACTGCCCAACCTGAGGCTGGACGAGCTGCTCGACGAGCTGCAGGTCAGGCTGCAGGCGGTGCTGGCGACCCGGGACCGGGCCAACGCCCTCTTCGAGGCTGTCGTGGCAGTCGGCTCCAACCTGGACATCGAGGTGGTGCTGCGCGGGATCGTCGAGGCGGCGGTAACTCTGGTAGATGCCAGCTACGGGGCGATGGGCGTCATCGGCGAGGACGGGCTGCTGGCCGAGTTCATCCCGGTCGGGCTGGCCGAGCACGAGATCGGGCAGATCCATCACTGGCCGGAAGGGCGCGGGCTACTCGGCGCGCTGATCTCTGACCCCAAGCCGCTGCGGATCGCCGACCTGGGCAGCCACCCTCTGTCGTCGGGCTTTCCCGGCGGTCATCCGCCGATGACTTCGTTCCTCGGAGCGCCGATCCGGATCCGCGATGAGGTGTACGGGAACCTGTACCTGACCCAGAAGCACGGCGGCGGTCAGTTTGATGAAGAAGACGAAGCCGTACTGGTGGCGCTGGCCGCCGCGGCCGGCGTCGCGATCGAGAATGCCCGGCTCTACGACGAAGCGCGGCGGCAGCAGCGCTGGCTTGCGGCGAGCAGCGAGGTGACGCGCACGCTGCTCAGCGGCGCCGACGTCGGCGAGGCGCTCGAGCTGATAACGGCCCGCGCGCTCGAGATGTCCGGGGCGGACCTCGTCGTGCTGGCACTCCCGGTGTCCGACGGCAGCGTGATCCAGATCGAGCACGCGGCCGGTGTCGGTGCGGAGGAGGCGCTCGGCCTGGTGCTCCCGGCCCGTGAGTCGGCATCCGGACAGGTGCTCAGCAGCGGGGAGCGGCTGAGGGTGGAGGACTTCAGCCATGACGACCGGGTCGCCGAGGTAGCCCGGGAGCACATGAACCTCGGGCCGGCCATCCTGGTACCGCTCGGTGGCGCCGGCAACGTCCGCGGCGTGCTGACCGCCGGGCGCAGGCCTGGTGCCATGCCGCTGGCCTCGGCGGCGGCCGAAATGCTCGTCACGTTCGCCACTCAGGCCGGCATCGCGCTCGAGCTAGCCGAGCATCGGCGCCAGGCCGAGCGGGTTGCGGTGTTCGAGGACCGGGACCGGATCGCCCGCGACCTGCATGACCTGGTCATCCAGCGGCTGTATGCGACCGGCATGTCGCTCCAGGGTGCGGTGTCCCTGATTGCCGCTCCGGAGGTGGCGGACCGGGTCAGCGTCGCGGTGGACGCGCTCGATGAGACCATCCGGGAGATCCGGGCGTCGATCTTCGCGCTGCAGACCCGACATGAGGCCAGGCCAGCTAGGCTGCGCGCCCGGATTCTGCAGGTAGTCGATGAGATGACCGGGCTGCTCGGATTCGAGCCAGCACTTCAGCTGGATGGCAGCCTCGATGAGGTGCCGGATCATGTCGGCGAGCAGATGCTGGTCGCGCTGCGCGAGGCGCTGTCTAACGCAGCCAGGCACGCCGGCGCCAGCAAGGTCGAGGTGCAGGTGAGCGCGGCGGCTGAGTTGTCGCTGGAGGTGCGGGACAACGGATCGGGCATGAAGGAAACGGGGCGCCGCAGCGGGCTGATGAACCTCGAGGAGCGTGCCACGAGGCTGGGCGGGTCACTGCAGGTCGGGCCGGCTACCGGCGGCGGCACCGAGCTGAATTGGCGGGTCCCGCTGGAATCGGCCCGCGCGGCTGCGGATGAGCTCTAAGGCAGCCAGCCGCAAACGACGGGACGTGGTCGCCACGTCCCGTCGGAATGCGCCTGTCGCCCGGCGCGTCGCCGCGCGGTTGCGACGCGCGCTATGGCTGCAGCACTAGGCGGGCCTTCGCCTTGCCCTGCAGGACCTCGGCGATGGACTCGTTCACCGCACCGAGATCGCGTGTCTCATAGATCACCTTGGTGCGGCCAAGAGCGTGGAGCGCGAACACGTCGGCAAGGTCGGCGCGCGTGCCCACGATCGAGCCAATTACGGAGGTGCCGTTCAGCACGGTGTCGAAGACCGGAATGCTGAGCGTTCCGGCTGCCGGCAGGGCGACCAGCACGAGCCTGCCGCCGCGGCGCAGGCCAGCGTAGGCGGTGGCGAACGACTTGTCGCTAACCGCGAGCCCGATCGCGACATCAGCGCCGCCATGTGACTGCAGAACGGCTGCCGGGTCCTCTGTTCTCGCGTCGATCACGATGTCGGCACCGAGTTCCTTGGCTAGCTGCAGTTTCTCGTCGGTCACGTCGATCGCAGCCACGGTGCCGCCGAAGACCTTGGCGTACTGCAGCGCCAGGTGGCCAAGGCCGCCGATGCCCGAGATCGCCACCAGGTCGGTTGGCCTGACGTTGCCGACCTTGACGGCCTTGTAGGTAGTGACGCCCGCGCAGGTCAGCGGAGCCGCCTCGAACGGATCCACGCCCGCGGGCACGGTAGCCGCGAAGGCCGACTCGGCTAGGAAGTACTCCGCGTAGCAGCCGTCGACCGAGTAGCCGGAGTTCTGCTGCTGCAGGCACAGGGTCTCCCAGCCGCGCAGGCAATGCTGGCAGGTTCCGCAGGCGTAGCCGAGCCACGGGACGGCGACCATCTCGCCGATGCGTGTGCTCGGCACCCCGGCGCCGACGGCATGGACGATGCCAACTCCCTCATGGCCGGGTACGAACGGGGGTGTGGGCTTGACCGGCCAATCGCCGTGGGCGGCGTGGATATCGGTGTGGCACAGGCCGGACGCCAGCATGCGCACGGTTACCTGACCGGGGCCCGGCTCGGGGATCGGCCGGTCCTCAATGACGAGCGGTTCGCCGAACCGCCGCACAACTGCTGCTCGCATGATGAGTTCTCCTTCTGGCATGGGTGTCGTCTCTCTTAGCCTCAACCGAGACGGCGCTAGGAAGCAGGGCCACTAGGCACGTCATGCGGGGCCGTTGGTCCCGCGAGCTTTGCTGCGCAGTACTGGCGCACCGCCGCACGGCACACTGGAAGCCGGAGCGAGAGGAACGCGAATGCTGTTGCGCGATGCGGCGGGTTCCGCATGACGGAGCTGCCGGCCGATCGCCTGGTGGTGCTGCGGCACGGGAAAGCGAGTGGAATGCCCGGAACCTGTTCACGGGTTGGGTCAACGTCGGGCTGACTACAACCGGCGAGCAGCAGGCTGGCCAAGCCGGGAAGGTACTGGCCCGGCACGAGCTGCTGCCGGGATTCGTGCATACCTCCCTCCAGCGGCGCACGGTCCGCACCGCTGACCTCGCGCTGGCCGAATGCGACCGGGACTGGATTGCGGTGCGGCGGTCGTGGCGCGTGAACTCCAACCACTATGGCGCGCTGCAGGGCCGGAACAAGGACGAGGTGCTGGCCGAGTTCGGCGAGCGCCACATGACTGGCGCCGGTCCTATGACATAGCCCCGCCGCCGATTCCCGACGACGACCCGTACTCGCAGTTCGCCGACCCGCGCTACGCTGCGATCCCGCCCGAGGCCAGGCCGCGGACCGAGTCGCTGCAGGATGTCACCTCGCGGCTGCTGCCCTACTGGTATGACGCGATAGTCCCGGGCATCCGTGCGGCTCAGTGCGTGCTGGTTGTCTCACCCGGCAACACGCTGCGTGCGCTGGTCAAGCACCTAGACCGGCTTTCGATCGAGCACACCGCGCAGCTGAACATTCCGACGGGCGTTCCCCTGCTCTATTGCCGTGGGCCGACATGAGCCCGGAAGCCCAGCCCGTTATCTGGACTCGTGGTACGAGTGGTGCTCGGGCTGGTCGAAGATCCGGGAAGCGTACGCGGCGGCCTGTGTGCGGCGCTCCATGCCCAGCTTGGCGAACAGCGCCGAGACGTAGTTCTTCACGGTCTTCTCCGCCAGGTACATCCGCTCGCCGATCTGCCTGTTGGTCAGGCCCTCGCCGATCAGCTCCAGGATCTTGCGCTCCTGCCCGGTCAGCCCGGCCAGCGGATCGGCGTGGCTGGCCTGGTCGCGCATTCGTGCCATCACCTTGCTGGCCGCCTCCGGGTCGAGCATCGACTCGCCGGACGCCACCGTGCGGATCGCGCCAACCAGGTCGGTGCCGCGGATCTGCTTCAGCACATAGCCGGCCGCCCCGGCCATGATCGCGTCGAACAGCGCCTCGTCGTCGCCGAATGAGGTCAGCATCAGGCAGGCAATCTCCGGCATCCTCGAGCGTATCTCCCGGCAGACTGTGACGCCGTCGCCATCGGGCAGCCGCACGTCCAGCACGGCGACATCGGGCCGCAGAGCGGGAATGCGGGCCAGGGCCGAGGCGGCGGTGCCAGCCTCGCCGATGACGGTTATGTCCGGCTCAGTCTCCAGCAGCTCTTTAACACCGCGGCGCACGATCTCGTGGTCGTCGAGCAGGAAAACCTTGATCTCTGCCTTGGCGTCTGCCTGCTCTGCCATCTGCCGTAACCCCTCGCCGTCGCCGGGAACACCCTGATAAGGGCCGGAACGGGGTCGCCCGTCCAGCATCTGGCTCCACGATAGCCGCGGCCGCGCGGGTCAGTGCAGGACCTTAGTCCCGATGATCACCAGTCGATGGGCCTGATTTCGGGCTGGCGCAGGCCCCTGGCCCGTTTAATACGCCAGCACTCTCACCAGCAGGAACTACGAGAGGTCCAAAGGGAGGTCCTGATCACCCGCCATGGCGCAAGGCATGGCTGCACCTTGCCGTCGTTGTGCGTCGTTGCACTCTGGCAGACGCGACGGTGCGGCCTGCTTGCGCAGGCCGCACCGGTAGGGGACTCGGCCGGGGAACGGACCGTTACGCGGTCTTGTCGGCCGTGGGGGTCCCGGCCGCAACCTGGCTGAGGAGCTCGCGGACGGGTGTGTGCAGGCCGCGCTGGTGGTGGTGGCGCTGGCGGTAGCCGGCGACCAGGCCGTCGACGCCGATCCAGCCCGAGGTCCGCCACATGGTCAAGATGACGATGGCGAACAGTGCGTAGAAGGCGCACACGCTGGCCGTTCCCGACATCACGTAGGTGAACAGCAGCGCCAGGCTGCCGAGCGCCGCGATCCGGGTGAACAGGCCGAGGCAGAGCGCGATGCCGACCGCGAGCTCGCCGACCGCGACGAGGATGGCGATCGAGCCCGCGTTGGGAACCACGAAGCTGTTCAGGAAGCTGCCCCACCAGCTGTAGGCGGGGGCGCCGTGCGAGGCGAAGCCGGCCACCGCGGCGCCGTTGTTGTGCAGGAATCCGGGGTTCTCCGCGCCCCACAGCTTGGCGACGCCCGCCTGGATCCACATGATGCCGAGCCAGACGCGCATGGCCGTCCAGCCGATCGCCATGACCTTGGACTGCTTGACCCACTCCCACGCGTGCAGGTTGCGGCGCGCGGCCGGGTCACCGAGGAATTCGATGGGGGTTGCCATTCGAATTCGCCTTCTTTCCTTCACTCTTGAGCCCGGTTCCTGCGGGTTCTGCGATCAGCTTGCGCCTGGCCGGCGACCGCCGGCATGAGCGAATGTCCCGACTACCCAGGACTAATGGCACCAGGTGACAAAAATAAATAGGCCGCGAAAGGCCGGGAACGGGGTCGCGTCACGGACGCCGCCAGGGTTGGCTGAGGGCCGGACCAAAAACTCCTTGAGCTGTGGTCAGAACGATCGCGTTCTCGTCGGCGCCCTCGAACACGTTGACCGGATACAGCAGCGTCGGGTCCTGGATGAGAACCACGTCATCCATCTGGCCGACCGGCCCGTGGTGGTCGTCCGCTAAGGGGTGCTGGTGGCCACATATGGCGTGCTGGTAACGCGGCGGGTGCGGCCCGGACTCAGGGCCGACGCGGATCTCTCTCTAACCGTGCGCGACAACGGATCCGGCATCAGGGCACTGGACGTCGCAGCGGGCTCAGCAATCTGGAGCAGCGCCCTATCACAGGCAAGAAGCGGCTAGCCAGGCCGTGAGCGCGGATCAGGGCGGGCGGCGCCCGCGAGTCACAGTCAGCGGGCCGTGGGGGTGTCAGGGCTCCAGCAGCTCAGATGGCGGTCGGCGGGCGGTGGCGTTCGTTGACCGGGCGAGGCCGAGCTGGAGGATCATCTGCGGAGCTCCGGGTAGCGCCAGGCGGTCCCGGATCAGCTCGCGGATCGCGGCGGCTTCCAGTGGCTGTGTGTGCATGGTGGCAAAAACCCATCTGCTTGCCGCGTGCGCGAGCACGCGGTGCAGTGCCTGGCCCGCGCAGAGCCAGTCCCCGCGGCCGTCGCCGGGGGTCAGTAGTACCGCGGTGGCGGCCGGAGGCGGTCCTGCCGAGTCGAGCAGTCCTAGGCCGCGGCCTAGGTCGAAGTCGCGTTGCGGCAAGCGGCCACGGTGGTGATCACCTGTTGCGGTGAAGGCGCTTGCTGGCACGCCGTCGCGTGCGCGCGATGCCGGGTCGCGGGTCCAGTCCCGCATGTCGGCACGCGCCAGCGGGTCGAGATCCTGCCTGCACGTCACGGAGGTCGCGATGTCGGCCAGTTGCTCGTAGGCATACGCGCGGTCGAGGAAGGCGAGCGTCGCGCCCTCGGCGAGCGCGTCATGCTGGAGGCCGGCTAGCAGTCCCGTTGGCAGCGCATCGGGCGTGAACTGGCCGCGGTGGGTGTGCCGGTGCGGCAGGGCTTCCAGCATTGCGCGCTCGGCCTTGTTCATGGGCGTCGGCTCGCCCAGGCTGACGCGGGCGAGCAGGCGAAGCTGCGCCGGATCAGGCAGGAGCTCGACGGCGGGCATATACCCGAGCGACCGCATGCCGAGCCGCAGGCCGAACAGCGCGGCGCCGCAGCTAATCAGCAGCTCCCGGCCCAGCGGATCCACGCGCAGCTTGCGGCCAGGGTCAGCGTAGAGCTCGATCGAATACTGCCTGGCACGGAATCGCCATGGCTGCGTGTTATGGATCGATGGCGCGCGAGCCGCCGTCGCGATCAGGTACTCCACCCGGTCCTGCGCGATCGGGACCCGGCTGGCGGCTGCTTCTTCGCTCAAGCTCATCACCCGCTCTCACATTGCGGTCAGCGTCGCTGACAAAAGCCCGAACTAGACAGGGCCAGAGGTCGCTGCGGGAAGTGACCAATGTCCTGCCACCCTGGCCATCGACAAGCCCGACGACCGTCGTGCTCGCGGACGGCGCTGACCATGCCAGGCTGTTGTCATGGCAGATGAGGTTGCGCCGACCAAGTGGACCGGCCGGGTCGCAGTGGTGACATTTCCCGAACACCTCGATGCCTCCGGTGCCGTCGGCCTCAGCGAGCAGATCCGGTCGGCGGCCGGGAATGGGGCGGCGGTCGTAATAGCGGACATGGCCGCAACGGCATCGTGTGATCGCGCTGCCGTGGATGCGCTAATCCGCGCCCACCATCTGGCAGCGGTCAGTCAGGCCGAGCTACGGCTGGTCGTGGGCGCGCCCCTGGTGAGTCGCATGATCAGCGACGCTGGCCTGGACAGGCTAGTGGCCGTGTTCCGCTCGGTGGAGACAGCCATCGCCGCTGGGGGTCCGGGCGGATACGCCGCACAGGATGACGCCGTGCTGCAGGCTCATGCGCTGCAGTGGCCAGCGCGCCCGCGGGCCGGAGAATCCAACGGGTCGGGATCTGCGGACCTGAATGCCGCGGTATTGCGGCAGCTGATCGACACACTCGATGACGGCATCATGCTGGCCGACGATGGCGGCACTATCGTGCTGGCAAGCCGGCGCCTGGCGGCGATGTTCGGCTACGAGGAAGGCGAACTGACCGGTCAGCCCGTGGAGTCGCTGGTGCCGGCCGACCTGAGGGGTCGCCACCGCAACGAACGGCGCGCCTACGCGCTAGCACCGGTATCCCGCGCGATGGCTCATAGAGGCCGGCTGGTAGGCGTCCGCAAGGACGGCGCGACCGTGCCCGTCACGATAACGCTGAGCCCGGTACCGACCGCCAGCCAGCATCTCATCCTCGCCGTGGTCAGGGACGCCACCCAGGCTCCCCGCCCGGACGACCTGGCGAGCCTGGCCCGCGCCGCAGTTTCCGACCGCGAGAAACACAGCGAAGCACTGCTGGACCGGGTCGTCAGCAGCCTGTTCCAGGTCGGTTACAGCCTCCAGGCCGCCGCCGACCAGCCCACCGACGTGGCCCGAGAGCGGATCACCGAAGCACTCCTGGTTTTGGATGCTGTGATCCACGAGATCCGCGATCATGTCTTCCGCTCGCGCCGCTCAACTGGCACTGAAAATGCCCAGTGATGCGGGGTCGTCCCAGGCCGTAGCCGGGGCGAACTGCCGAGTGGCACCCGGACTTTCGGCCGCGAATCCGGGACCAATGGCCATGCCGATCCAGCAGAGCGGTGACGTTCAATCCAGTCATGTTCGTCGGCGATGAAGTGCGAGCGGAAGTTGGCATCGCGGCCGCCGGGACGCGCCTTGCCAGCCTGCTAGGCGGTACAGCCATGAGCGCGGCGTCGCATGAGGCCTGGGGCGAAGGAATTGCGAGAGTCGGTCCGGCCGGCCCAGTGCCGGGCCTGTCTAAGCTCGTCCAGGTACGAGTCAGGGAACCTGTGCAACGGGGAGCTGTGACGGTGGTTACGTTGCGCTGGGAGGCTACAGGTCCCAGCGAGCGACTGTTCCCGGTTCTGGACGCCGACATAACGCTGGTCCCGGACGGGGATGATGCCACGCTGATCGGCCTGCAGGGCGTTTACGGACCGCCCGCCGGGTCAGCTGGGGAGATGCTGGATCGGGCGATCCTGCACCGGATCGCAGCCGCCACTATCCGCTCGTTCCTCAAGCGACTCGCCGCCGCCATCCAGGACCCGGCCTTCGACTACGGCGAGAGGGCCGCCGCCACATCGCTCCAGTCAGCTCGTTTGCGCCCAAAGTCGACATGATGTCGGCATCGTGGCGCAGCGCAGGGGTCGCCGCACAACCTGACGAGCATCCGGTGGTCCTGCACGGCCATGACCTTCGTCCCTACCTCGGCGCCTCGGCTGGTTCGTAGCTTGCTGTAGTGGACATTGCCGAGCACGTGATCTCCGAGCAGGAGTGCTGGAATCTGCTGGCGACGGCATCGGTGGGTCGGCTCGCGGTGTCCGTCCGGGCGTTGCCCATGATTCTTTCCGTCCAGTATTACCTGGATAATCATGATATAACGGCATGCCTGGGTCACCATGAATTGCCCGAACGATCTCTGAACGACGCGATCATCGCCTTCGCGGCCGACTCCGTTGACCCGCGGACCCGGGTGGGCTGGTCAGTTGAGATCCAGGGCCGGTCGGTTATTCCTAAGGCTCGCTTCGACACGGCGTGCGGTCGGCCTGGGGCGGGTCAGGTCGTGCGAATCGAGTCGGCAACGATAAAAGGGCACTGGGTGCAACTGTGTCCGTTCATTGATGCAATGCTCGCCGCAGGCACGTCGATGCCGACTAAATGATCGGTGCTGTCGTCTGGCAAGTTTCGTACCCTTCAGCCGTCGCTGGACCGGGATCGCACGGCCCGTCGCCCCTGTCATTCACCCGGTGAAGCCGGCGCGGTCGTCAATCGGGAGCACACTGGATGATCGGAGCGATCGGCTTGCCGCCGGCGGCCATGAGGACGCTGCTTAGCGGGCGCCGGACGCTGATAGCACTCTGGATCACGGTCCCGAGCCGGAACACGAGTTGCGGGTAGCTGCTGTCGCCCAGCTGGAACCGGATGATCTCGCGCAGCCAGCCAAGCTCCACAGGCTGGCTGTACAGCGCCGCTGCTGCGCCATAACTGGCTGATGTCAGCAGTATCCGCTGCAGTGCGTGTCCAGCGTTGACCCAGTCGGCCGGTGTGTCTGCCGGCGTGGTCAGCAGGCAGGCGACGCCGGTGAACCGGTGCGCGGCAGCCGGGCTGGAAGCCGGCAGGCCCCAGCCGTGGCCGCGGGCGAAGTCCCGGCCGGGGAAGTACGGGTTTGTCCGCTCAGGACGCGCCGGGTAGGAGGAAGGCGACACGCCATCCAGCCGCATACTGCCAGGCGGCGGGGCCCAGGCAGCGAGTTCCCGAACATAACCGCTGTCGGACCGCTGTACGCGCTCAGCCATCTGCACGACAGCAGCCAGCGCTGCCCTGCTTCCGTCGTCGCTGGCCACGCGCAGGGCAGCGCCGTCTTGCGCGGCGCCCTCACGCAACGCCGCCAGAAGTCCTGGCATCAGCGGCACGGGCTCAAACCCGCCCCGGTGTGTCCGCCGCCGGGTTACCTGGCTGAACATCTGCAGTTCGAATCCGGCCGGCGCTGCATGCCGCCGCCAGCGCACCTTGGCGACCAGCAACGGGTCCGCTCGGTCTGGCAGTACCCGGCTTTCGGCGACGTACCCGAGTGACCGGAGCGCGAGCTTAGCCGTGAACAACGCCGCGCCGCAGCTGATCATCATCTCGCGCCCGGACGGATCGGCCACATTGAGCTGCCTGTCGCTGTCGGCGTACAGGGCGATCTCCGCCCCTTCACTGGCGAAATACCAAGGCTGGGTGTTGTGGACGGAAGGCGCCCATACAGCCGCCCCGACGACATACGCCGAGATCTGCGCTGCGGTCAGTGGTCCCTGCTCGTCGCAGCGCGGCGCGGGCGGCGCGAGATCCGCCGTGGCCCCTGTAAGTGAAGCTGACCTTCCCATCTCCCTACCCAAGCCGGGACGACGGGCAGAATGCAGAACCGGAGGTCCCGGCTGGCCAGGACCTTCGCACCCAAGGTGCCGTTACGGTCACGGCTTCGGCCGCGCAATCCACCGCGCACCCGGCATATGGGGAGGCGCCAAGACATCAGCACATAGCCTTGGGGGCTGTCGCAGGATAGCGAAAGTCACGCACCCGGAAGGTCCAGCGCGGTGAGTGCCTGGCGGACGGCAGTGATCCGCTCGTCGTCCC
The DNA here is from genome assembly GCA_963804435.1 of uncultured Actinomycetota bacterium. Classification (GTDB taxonomy): domain Bacteria; phylum Actinomycetota; class Actinomycetes; order Streptosporangiales; family Streptosporangiaceae; genus JAJYUU01. The sequence continues at coordinate 1,255,670 of CAWDQI010000001.1, forward strand.
ACTCGATCGCGGGGTCTGGCTCGAGGAACGCGGTGGCGAGGCCGGCGAGGCCAGCGGCCGGCAGCGACCAGTCATCCGTCCCGAGCGCCCCGAACGGGCTTGCCTGCCACCGGTGCTCGGCGATGTCCGGCATGGACAAAGCCATGATGACCAGTCCGCGCATGGTGGCGTCGATGAGCGTGACGACGTCTTCGAACCTCGCGCCGAGCTCGGGCCGCAGCCGGTATCCGAACAACTCTGCCAGCTGCTTCCAGGCATCCGCGATGCGGGCGATGCGGCCCTGCTCGGACTGGGCAAGTGTCGCCCGGACCTGGTCGCGCAGCCCGCCATCAGCCAGGCTCAAGAACGTCGCGTGCAAGGCAATATAGGTCCGCCATTCCGCCGACCCGTAGAGGGCCTGGAAGTCGAACAGCGCCAGCTGCCGGAACAGCTCCACAAGCAGGCCGCGGCGCAGCTCGGGCGTGCCAAGCCATTCCAGGTGCCCGGCCACGATGGTTTTGATCAGCTCCAGCTCGTCGCCGACGATCGCCGGGGTGGCATCTTTGGCCAGCTCCTTCAGCAGGTCGCTGAAGAACAAGTCCTTATACGGCCAGCGACGGTAGACCGAGCTCCGCGAGACGTCCGCGTCACGGATCACGTCCTCGAAGCTGATGTGCTCCAGGCTGACCGTCAGGCCGGCGCGGTGGACCATGGCCGCGGCCGCCTGGAGCATCCGCCGCTCCGTCTCCTGGTCCGCCAGCCTGCGGCCCCTGCGTGCAAGGCCCGTAGGCGCCTGTGCGTCGTCTCTCATCTGCTCCGGTCTTAAGGACTTTAGACTCTATGTTCCAAGTTCAGTATTCCGTAGTTCTCAGTGTAGTGCCACGATCGCCACGGGAGCCGGGAGAACACGATGAGACTCTGGCCGTACTTCTCAGACGCCCACCTGCGGGCCATCTACCCGGCAGGACGGGCTGACGCCACTGCGCGGCGTCTCGCTCACCTGTGGGCCAACGTCTTTGCCCTCGGCCTAGCGCCCAAGCGCTGGGTCACCCTTGAGGTTGCCGGACGCCGGTCCGGCCGGCCGGTGCGATTCCCGCTGGGCATGGCTGACTGGCATGGCCAGTGGTACCTAGTGTCGATGCTGGGCGAGCAGTGCAACTGGGTCCGGAACGTCCGCGCCGCGGACGGATACGCGGTCCTCCGCCACCATCGGGCAATGTCATGTCGGCTCGTCGAAATACCCGCCAGTGAGCGTCCGCCGATTATCCGGCGCTACCTGCAGACGGTGCCGGGCGCGCGCCCGCACGTTCCGGTCGACCGGCATGCCCCCGAATCCCAGTTCCAGGCCATCTCGCCGCAGTACCCAGTCTTCCGGGTCGTCCCGGCACAGCAAGACAGGCCCAGGAACTCCGGCAGCTCGAGCGGCCTGCGTTCGCGCCTGACACAGATCAAGGATGATCAGCAATGAGGCACCAGACAGTTCTCACGGCACGCATCCGTACCGGCACGGCGCTGCTGTGGCCGGGGACTGATCTGCTACGAGATCGGATCAGATCCGCTCGGGGACCATGTCGATGGCGCCGCACGGGCACTCGGCGGCGCAGATGCCGCAGCCCTTGCAGTAGTCCAGGTCGATCTGGTACCGCTGGCCCGGTCCGAGCTTGATCACCGCGTTGTCCGGGCAGACGCCGTAGCAGTTGTCGCACTCGAAGCAGTTGCCGCAAGACAGGCAGCGCCGCGCCTCGAACATGGCGGTGGACTCGTCCAGGCCGCCAATTACCTCGTCGAACGTGCTGATCCGCCGGGCCAGGTCCAGCTGCGGCCGTACGGTCGGAGGGGCATCCGAGTAGTACCAGGGGTTCAGCCGGCCTGCCTCGGCCAGCCGCGGTTCTGGCCTCTCGGCGAGATCGCGAGCGCCGCGCAGCCAGGCGTCGATGCTGCGTGCGGCCCTCTTGCCGTGCCCGATCGCGACGGTAGCCGTACGCTCGGCTGGCACCATGTCGCCGCCAGCGAAGACGCCGGGATGCCCGGTCATAAGGTCGGCGCCTACCTGAACCACACCGTCGGCGATGGTGACGCCGGACACGCCCTCGAGCAACGCGAGTTCGGCCTCCTGGCCGAGTGCCAGTACAACGACATCGGCGTCCAGTTCGGTGAACTCGCCGGTGGGCTGCGGGAAACCGGTCTCGTCGAGCTTCATCTTCTCGATGGTCAGCTTCCCCGACTCAGCCCGCGCGATAGTAGACAGCCACATCATCCGCACGCCCTCTTCGGCCGCCTCCTCGACCTCGACATCGTGAGCTGGCATTTGCGCCCTGGTACGCCGGTAGACGATGACCGCATCGGTAGCGCCAAGGCGGCGCGCCGTCCTGGCCGCGTCCATCGCTGTGTTGCCACCGCCGTAAATCGCGACACGGCGTCCCAGTTGCGGTTGCTCGTTCCCCTCCATCGAATGCAGCAGCGTGACGGCGTCCAGGATGCGGGCTGAATCTCCGGCCGGAATGTAGGCGCGCTTGCCTTTCTGCGCGCCGACGGCGAGGAAGGCAGCATCGAACTGGCCGTCGGCCATCGCGGCCTCGATGTCGGTCACTGGCTGGCCGGATTCCAGCGTGACGCCCATGCCGAGGATGCGGTCGATCTCGGCGGACAGCGTCTGGCGGGGCAGCCGGTAGGCCGGGATGCCGTAGCGCATCATCCCGCCGGGGCCGGCGCCGAGTCGCGGATCGTCACCTCGTGGCCGAGCAGACGCAAGTGGTAGGCCGCAGACAGGCCCGACGGCCCGGCGCCGACGACGAGCACGCGCTTGCCGGACGACGGCGCGGTGACCGGGATCGTCCAGCCTTGGCGGATCGCCTCGTCGCCGAGGAACCGCTCAACCGAGTTGATGCCGACGGCCGCGTCCAGCTGGGCCCGGTTGCACGCAGTCTCGCACGGACGGTAGCAAACCCGGCCCATCACAGCCGGGAACGGGTTATCTTGCATGATCTGGCGCCAGGCTGCCTCATAGCCGCCATCTTCGGCGTGGTACAGCCACTGCTGGATGTTCTCGCCGGCCGGGCAGGCGTGGTTGCACGGCGGCATCAGGTCTACGTAGACCGGCCGCTCGGTGCGCCAGGAGCCGGTCTTGTTGGCGAGGCTGGAACCGGGGTCCAGTGTGATCGCGAACGGCTTGTCCATCACACGCTCTCCTTGGCTGCAGCCCGGCGTGGGGCTGGGTCATCGGTTGCGACCGGGTCAGCGGTCGCGGCTGGGTAGGCGAGCCTGCGGTCCGGGGGCAGCGCGCCGCTGAATCCGCCAGCGGGACCGCCGGGCGGCTCGTCCGCGCCGAGCAGGCCGAACCTGGCGATGTTCGCGTCGGCGATCAGCTGGAGCCGGGCGATGGTCGCCGCGCCCTCTGGAGACTTGAACAGGTGCGCGTACCTCGACTGCAGCCGGAGGTAATCCTCGACCGGGGCCTTCCGACGGATCTGCGAGACGCTGACGACCTCGCCTGCTACCGCCTCGAACACCGGGAACAGCCCGGTTTGCTCAGCCAGCCGGGCGATCCGGATAGTGTCGCCGGACGCGCTGCCCCAGCCGAGCGGGCAGGGCACCAGCACATGCAGGTACCGGGCGCCGCGGAACTCCATGGCCCGGCGCACCTTGGACTCCAGGTCGCGCAAGCCGGCCACCGTCGCGGTCGCCACGTACGGGATCTCATGCGCCATCGCGATCCTGGGCGCGTTCTTGCCCTGACCGAAGGAGTTGCCCGGCTCCGGGCCGACTGCGGGCGTGGTCGCGGTGCGCGCGGCCGGGGGAGTGGCGCCGGACCGCTGCACGCCGGTGTTCATGTATGCCTCGTTGTCATAGCAGATGTACAGCACGTCGTCGTTGCGCTCGAACATGCCGGACAGGCAGGCGAATCCGATGTCCACGGTGCCGCCGTCGCCGCCTTGGCCGACGACGCGCACGTCCTGCCGGCCCTTGGCGCGCATGGCAGCGGCGACTCCGGTGGCGACCGCTGGCGCGTTCCCGAACAGCGAGTGGATCCACGGGATCTGCCAGGACGTCTCCGGATACGGGGTGGAAAACACCTCGAGGCAGCCGGTGGCGTTGACGGCGACCATCTGCCGGTTGGTGGCCCGCATCGCCGCATCGAGCGCGTACCTTGCCCCGAGGGCCTCACCGCAGCCCTGGCAGGCGCGGTGCCCGCAGTTCAGCGAGTTCGTGCGATCGGCCTCCGACTGGACCGAGCGCTGGTCGTCGCCGAGCAGCCTGTTCCCGACCGCAAAGCTGCCGACTTGATAGAACTTGACCGGTTGCACAGGCATCGTCTGTCTCCCTATCCGATCTTCGACGCGACGGCGCCGAGGTCGCGCAGGATGTTCTCCGCGGCTGGGCCCGATCGCCGGGCGGCCGCCACCCGGTCCAGCTCCCGCGCCACCAGCTCGGTGTTGAGGTCCAGGAAGGTGAGCGGCTCCAGCTCGTCGGCCGCCGCTTTGGTGAACAGGTCATGCAGCGAGGCCTTCGTGATCGCACGTCCGCCGAGCCCGGCGATGACGGTATAGCTGCGCAGCTGGATGCCGGCCTGTGCTAGCCCTGACTGGGCCATCCGGACGTTCGCGGAGACGATGCCGCCGATCCCGACCGCGAGCGCTCGTTCCAGCACCACGACGCGTCGCGCATCCCTCAGCGCCTCGCGCACTGCGTCGAGCGGGAACGGCCGGAACGAGGTGATACCGAGGACGCCGATCTTCATTCCGCTATCCCGCAGCTCATCGACGGTGTCCTTGATCGTGCCGAGCACCGAGCCGAGCGCGACCACGATCGTGTCCGCATCCTGGGTCCGGTAGGGCCGGACCAGGCCGCCGGAGTCGCGGCCGAACTCGCCGGCGAACGCCGCGGCGACCTCGGGTATGAGCTGGAGCGCCTGGTTCTGCCGGGCATGCGCTAGGTAGCGGACTTCGGTGAATGCCTCCGGGCCTACCATCGCGCCGATGGACACCGGGTCATCCGGATCGAGCACCTGCCTCGGCTCATAGCCTGGCAGGAAGCTGTCGACTTGGTCCTGCGACGGGATCTCCAGCCGCTCGTAGGCGTGCGTGAGGATGAACCCGTCCATGCACACCATGACCGGCAGGGACACTTCCTCGGCGATCCGGAATGCCTGGATGTGCAGGTCGAGCGCTTCCTGGTTAGTCTCGGCGTACAACTGGATCCAGCCGCAGTCGCGCTGCGACATCGAGTCGCTGTGGTCGTTCCAGATGTTGATGGGCGCGCCGATGGCCCGGTTGGCAACCGTCATCACGATCGGCAGCCCGAGCCCGGAGGCGTTGTAAAGAGCCTCGGCCATGTACAGCAGGCCCTGGCTCGCGGTCGCGGTGTAGGCGCGCGCGCCTGCGGCGGATGCACCGATCGCCACCGACATGGCGGCGAACTCCGACTCCACGTTGACGAACTCGCACGGCGCGAGCTCGCCTGACTTCACCAGTCCGGCGAGCGCCTCGACGATGTGGGTCTGTGGCGAGATCGGGTAGGCGCAGATGACTTCCGGGCGGCACAACGTGACGGACTCGGCGACGCCGCGGGATCCCTCCAGCTGGCGGACCCGGCTACCATGCTGGCCCGGAATGAGCTGGGCGGGCGTGTGCTGGGCGGCGGGCGGAGCCGTGCCCGCGGCCGTCGCTGCCTGCTGGGGCCGTGGCTGGCCTGTTTTGGCGAGCTGCTCCAGCGCGCTCGCGTAGGCGGCACGAGCGGCCGCTGCGTTGCCCTCGCCCACGGCGCCGGGGAAGCGGTCGGTGATGGCTGCGACGACCGACTCGATCGAGATCGCATCGGTCAGCGCGGCGAAGCCGCCTAGCAAGGCCGCATTGGGCACCGGTCGGCCGACGTGCTGCTGGGCCAGCTCGGTGGCCGGCACCGTCAGCACCGCGCCGGGCCTGAGCTGGTCGGTGAACTCGCCGATGCCGAGCTCGGCTGCCGGGCGCCCTGAGTTGATCAGCAGTACTGCTTGGGCGCCAGCGCCCTCGAAGACGTTGACCTGATGGAGCAGGGTGGGATCCTGGATGATAAGGACGTCTGGGTGCATGACCGGCTCGCGCACCCTGATCGGCTTGTCGTCGATCCGGCAGAACGACACGACGGGTGCGCCGGTGCGCTCGGAGCCGAAGCTGGGGAACGCTTGGGCGTACCTGCCCTCGGCAAACCCGGCGGCTGACAGAAGCTCGGCTGCCGTTACCACTCCCTGGCCGCCCCGGCCGTGGATGCGGATCTCGAACATGAAGGCCATTCCTCCCTGCTGGCTGCTTGGCTTGCTGGTGAAGCCCGCGGCGCTGTCGGTCCCGACGATGCCAGCGCGGGATGCGGTCCGGCATGAGGCCTGGGGCCCGCGATATCGGGACTATCGGCCTTTGCTTCGGCACGGACGAACTCAAAAAATGGGGCGGTCCCGGACAGTTGTCCGGGACCGCCCCTTATTGCCCGGCCTGCCCTCACGGGCCGGGCGGTCGAGCATCAGGTCGGCTTGATGTGCTGATCTTGCGTGACCGGAATCTTCCGGCTTGACTTTTCCGCGCCCTTATCCGCTAGCTTGACCGTCACTTCCAGGATGCCGTTGCCATACCGGGCGCCGACGTGCTCCTCGTCGGCACCGGCCGGTAGCGAGACGCTGCGGCTGAAGCTGCCGTAGCGGAACTCGGAGTGGTGCTTGCCGGTGCTCTCCTCGCGGCGCTCGGCCTTAATGGTCAAGATGCCGTCCGAGACAGTAACCTCAAGATCCTTTTCCGGCTCGACACCGGGCAACTCTGCCCGGACGACGTACTTGCCGTCCCCGACGAAGTCCTCCACCCGGATAGGGTGGCCGGTAATCGGACGCAGGACAGGAGCCGCCAGCCAGTCGATCATGTCGCCGAGCGGGCTTCGGTATTCCCTCCGTGTCAGCGTGCTCATCGCTCACGCCTCCTCTCGCTCCTGCTTACACTGTTAACGCAGCTCGCCTAACTCCAGTTCAGGGGCGCGGCTACTGCCAGGGCCGAAAGTCCGTGGTTTACCGGGACCTTCGCTCACTCCCGCGCTGGCGCGCGCCTGCGGTCGTTCTAACCTAGCTCCACCAGGGTTGACGGCAAGCACGGAGGAGGCACCAGTGGCTGCCCACGGGAGATCCGCCGCCAGCAAGTCCAGCAAGGCGAAGTCCGCCAGCGGGAAGGCAGGTGCGGGCGAATCAGGCCCAGGACGGGTGCCGCGCAAGCTCTACCGGTCCGACCTGCTGAGGCTGCAGGCCGAGCTGGTGAAGCTGCAGGAATGGGTGCGAGCCGAGGGAGCGCGGCTGGTCGTGGTGTTCGAGGGGCGCGATGCCGCAGGCAAGGGCAGCACGATCAAGCGGGTCTCGGAGTACCTGAACCCGCGCGTCGCCAAGATCGCGGCCCTGCCGACTCCCAGCAGCCGGGAACGCACCCAGTGGTATTTCCAGCGTTACATCGAGCATCTGCCGGCGGCCGGGGAGATCGTCTTGTTCGACCGGAGCTGGTACAACCGGGCGGGCGTAGAACGGGTGATGGGCTTCTGCACGAAGGAGGAGTACAGCCGGTTCTTCCATCAGTGCCCCATTTTCGAACGGCTGCTGATCGAGGACGGCATCCTGCTCCGCAAGTACTGGTTCTCGGTCAGCGACTCCGAGCAGGAGGGCAGGTTCAGGTCCCGGCTGGACGACCCGATGCGCCGGTGGAAGCTGTCGACGATGGACCTGCAATCAATCACCCGGTGGGAGGACTATTCACGGGCCAAGGACGAGATGTTCGTGCATACCGATATCCCGGAGGCACCGTGGAACGTCGTCGACAGCGCCGACAAGCGCCGGGCCCGGCTCAACATGATTGCGCACCTGCTCAGCAGCGTCCCCTACCACGACGTGCAGATGCGGCCGCTCGAACTGCCACCTCGGCCCAAGTCGACCGGGTACGTCCGAGCTCCCCGCGAGTCGCAGACTTTCGTGCCGGACTATGTGGCATCACTGCTGGATGGCAAGTCACCGGCCCGCGCCAGATAACGGCAGCATGCCCGTGCCAGCCGGATGGCTGGCCGGGATGAGGCGCGCGAATTGGCCCGGCGACACCATGGCGATGTGGCCAGTCGCCAGCCACTTGACGACATAGGGCGGCGAGCCGTCCTCGTGCGGGATTTCGATGATGAGGCCGGTCCGGGCTGGGTCGCCGTCTATGACGAGCCTGTCGCCTATGTGCGCGTACATAGTGGCTACCCCCTTCTTGGCTTCACCTGCTTGCCGTGCGTTATTCACCCTGCCCGGCCGATCGCCCCAAGTCAGCGGGCATACGGCCCGCCGCACCGGGACCTTGGGCACGGGGTTACTGGTAAGGCTGAGACAGACACGCCGGTGGCCCGGCCCGCGTGTGGGGCGGTCCGGGCCACCGGCGTGTGTTGGCCGAGGCGGCTGGGCTGTTACGGCGTGGCCGCTTCCTCGGTGCCCGGCACGGTCTGGGCGGTGTCGGGCACGGTCTGGGCGGTGTCGGGGACGGTCGGGGCGACGGGCGCGGCGGGCGGCCCGCCCGGAGACCAGTCGCGCCAGATGAGCCGGTGCACCGGGATCAGCCGGGGGATGTCGCGCAGGCCGGGGATGAACGGGATGAGCAGCAGCAGCAGCGTGGCGATCCCGGTCAGGTAGACGGCCCAGACGTCGACGCTGAGCGGAGTTGTTGAACGGCTTCACGTGGTACCACAGCTGGTAGAGCCACAGCCACGGCTGGCCGGGGTAGCTGCCGGTCTCGTTCATGACGCCCCACTGGCCGCCGGTCAGGTGCAGCGTCGTGGCGAGGTTGGCGTAGTAGCCGCCGTCGGCGATGAACAGCAGCGGCTTGGTGTAGTTGGTGCCGAAGAACTTGGTCTGGGCCAGCAGGTCCGCGTCGAGCGTCCCGGCCTGCGCCATCTTCAGCTCGTAGGCCATCATCACCGGCACCGGGCCCGCTGCGGGCACCGCCAGCAGCCCGTTGTTGAACGCCACCTTGCCGTCGGTCATGGCCTTGTCGTAGGCGGCGGCCCAGCTCAGCTGCTGGCCCGGCGCTGCGCTGGTGTAGGTGCCGAGCGCGGCGGCGAGGGCGGGCGTGGTCACCGCGAGCTGCGACAGGGGCGAGATCACGTAGGTCTGTCGCCGCGTTGAACGGCTGGGTGACCCCGGACAGCTTCTGCCAGTTGACCGGCCCGACCTGCTGCACGGCGCTGCTGCCGTGTGTTGTACGGCGGCCCGTACGAGGCCGCCAGGGCGGTGCCGTCCAGTTCCGCGGCGGCGGTGCCGACGAAGTCAGCGGCGCTGGCCTTCGCCCAGGTCTGCACGCTCAGCGGCGGCAGGTCCGGGGAGGACAGCAGCCCGGCCATCAGCAGCACCAGCACGCTGGCGACCACGACGGCGACGGTGCCTTCCTTGAGGATGTCGTAGCGGCGGGTGGCCCCGCGCCACGGCGCCGCGTCGGCCGCGGCCGCGGCCTTGCGGGCGGCCCGGTCGCGGAAGCTGCGCCGTGCGGGCAGCGGGTGGCTGACGCCGCGGACGCGGACCATCAGCACGTGCGCGCCGACGATGGCGACCAGGATGATCGGGAGCAGCACGATGTGCCACATCAGCATCTGGCCGAAGTTCATCACGTTGAAGAACGCCCCGACGCCGACCGCGTTGAACGCGTCCTTGCCGTTGGTCGCGATCCACTGCGAGTCGAAGTTCGACTGGGACAGGTAGCCGGTGAAGCACTCCATCACCGAGGCCATGAACGCGATGACGCCGGTGATCCAGGTCAGCGCCCGGCGGCCGCGCCACGCGGCCATCCAGAACTTGCCCCACAGGTGGATCACCATGAACGCCATGAACAGCTCGACGCTCCACAGGTGCAGGCTGTTGAAGAAATGACCGACCGAGTTGTAGTGATACCAGTCCGGGCCGCCGAGCGCGAGCGCGAAACCGGACGCGATCACCAGGCCGAGGGTGGCCAGCGTCGCCACCCCGAACACGTAAATCCAGGACGCGACGTAGGCGGGCTGCCGGTCGGGCAGCAGCTTGCCGGGCGGCAGCACCCGCAGCGCGAACCGCCGCACCTTGCTGGTCCACATGCCCGCATCCGGGTCGGCTGGCTCGGCCTCGCTTTCGTCAGGCGTGGCGCCGGCCAGTGTGCCGGTGCCAAGGTCCGCCTGCGCGGCGTGCCGCTGCGGGAACGGGACCAGCAGGGCCAGCCCGAAGATGACGACCATGACGGCGATCACGATCAGGTTGGCCACCGAGATGTCGATGAACGACCAGCTCAGGAAGTGACCCGGTTGATTCAGGTCGATGGCGGACGCCGCGACCAGAGTGTGAGGGCTCATCTCTGTTAGCTCCTTGCGGAAGTGGTTATCAGGCTGCGGACAGCCGCAGGGACACTCTCGTCCTTGTTCGGGCCTGGCGTTCAGGGATTACGGTCACCGATCCGGGGGACTTTGGTCCCGAGGTGTCCTGATACGTCAAAGAAGCCGCCTCCCGTCCAGCGGGACGGGAGGCGGCTTGTCGAGCGCTGACTGGCCCGAACGCGCTTCGGTTAGCTTGCGTTCACCTCGACGCGGGTGGCGATCCTCGGCAGGATCTCCGCCTCAGGCGCGGTGCGCCGCAGGTGGAACAGTCCGAGCAGGGACAGGAGCAGCATCAGCGCCGCGCCGGCGAATGAGGCCCAGGCCGCGATCAGCGCGATCTGGCCGAACTGCCAGAAGCCGTACGCTTCCAGCAACATGCTCCGCAGCGTCGTCCCCTTGAAGATCGTCTGCGACGTCCGCGGCTAGCTTGGCGTTGTTCGGCGCGGCCATCGCGGCTGCGGACAGCTGGGAGTAGGTCTTGCCGCCGGCGATCAGGGACAGGTGGTAGCCAATGAAGTGGTTGGCGTATGTCTCCGCCTGCGCGCCGGTCGTCATGAGCTGGCCAGCGTATTTGCCCATCGCCGCAGCGTCGGCCTTCGGCAGGGCCTTGAACTCGGGGTTGCTCGTGGTCGGGAAAACGATCTTCTGTGCGGACAACTGGCTGCTCACCTGGTTGTTGGCGTACGAGTGGCCCCACACCAGCAGCACGCCTGCGACGATCAGGATAGCGGTAAGGATCAGGCCACCCACTGTCGCCAGCGCGTCAAAAGTCCTCCTGCGCATTTCTGTGCCTCCTTGCAGTCTTCCCGGGCGGTGGGCTCGGGCCAGTGGACTTGTTTAGCTGCGCCAAGCATCTGCTCGACCTGAGGTGCTCACGCAGGGCCGTGCGTCACCAGCGCACGGGACTGAGGTCACCACTGCGCTTGCGGACTTTCGGCCCTGGGAAAGCCATTCCGGCTGCCTTACCGTGCAGCCAGGTGAGCCGCTCGATCGGACGGGCGGCCTGGCAGTGGGAGTAGGCCATGAGCAAGACGATTGTGCTGGCCGTCGATGCAGCGCGTGCCGGCGGGGACGAGCATGTCACCGCCGCCGCGGAAATGGTGAAGGACCTAGTTCGAACAGACGACAACGTGGTCGTGCTGCACGTGCACGAGTTCGCCATCGGCAGGTTCGGCAGGCTTCAGGTGGACTGCGCGGAAGGCGAAGGCGAGAAGGTCGTTGCGGACATCGTTGGGAACCTCCAACAGTCCGGGATCAAGGCCGAAGGCGCCATCAGGGAAGCCGACTACGGGCACGTGGCGCGCCGGATTCTGATGGTCGCGCAGGACACCGGGGCCAGGATGCTCGTGCTTGGCTCGAGCAGCCGCACTGACCTGCCGCGCATGCCGTTCGGCAGCGTGTCGAGCCGGCTGCTGCACCTGGCGTCGATCCCCGTGCTGATCGTGCCGATGCGGCCAGCGGAGCGCGTGACCGAGCAAGCCGTCGCGGAAGAGCGCAAGTCCGTAACAGAAGCCGTCGCCACCTGACACGCGCGGCCGGCGCGTTAGATCACTCGGTGCCGTGACAAGATGTGACCGCGATGACACACCGGCATGACCGCACCTTGGCGGCCACCGGCCTGGCCCGGGTTGAGGGGGAAGGCTCCCTGCGCGTCCGGGTGCTAGGCGACCAGGTGGACGAGGTGCGGCTCGACATCTACGAGCCACCGAGGTTCTTCGAGGCCTTCCTGCGCGGCCGCGGTTACCGCGAGCCGCCCGCACGCTGGCGAAGGCGGTAGCCACCGGGGGAGAGCGTCACACCCCAGCCGAACGGCAGCTCGGATGCCGACTCAAGTTCGCCAAGCACGATGGCATCGTCGGTCACGCGCGGCCCGATAACCTGATAGCCGTCCGATCTCAGGACATCATGCAACTCGTCGAGGCCGCTCACGTCCAGCTGCCAAACCTCGGTTTGTGGTGTTGCCTCGTCAGGCATGACCCCCGGTGCCGCTCTCTCTGTGTCCTCGTCTAGGTGTCCTCGCAATGCGATCAGTTCATCATCGTGGGCCTTGTGCCGGGTCAACAGGGTCGAACGGCCCGCGTGCCGGCCCGGAGTGAGCCGCGGCCATGGCCCGTAGGCAGTAGGTCCCGGCTAAAGCGGGCCTTATGGCCCTATCGGCCCGGCACCGGTGGCGGTGTTGTTGATGTGGCGGGAGGGACCAAACGCCAATAGTCGCGAAGTGACTGGCGCCAGCAAGCCAGGACAACGCGAAATCTGATCCGCGAGAAACGGGCGGGTCCCTCCCGCTTTAACTTTGCCCGGCTTCGGGGGAAGCGAGATGGCATGCGTCTGTGTGCGGCGGGCCTTTAGACCCTGGCTGCCCCGGCTTACGCCTGGCAACCTCAGCCTTGAGTACGTGAGGAGATGACCGGCGATGACCAGGCACGTCGGCGAGGTAATGACCCGTAATGTGGTGTCAGTTCGCAAGCATGCGCAGTTCAAGGACGTCATCCAGGTGATGCGCAATCGGCACTTTAGCGCGTTTCCTGTGCTGGATGCCGACGACAAGGTCGTCGGAGTGGTGTCCGAGGATGACCTGCTCGTGGAGGAGAGTTACCAAGGCGCGGACGGTGGCCGTGGCCTCGGGGTCCGCCGTGCCGACAAGGCGAAGGCGGCGGCTCTCACCGCGGCAGAGCTCATGAGCAGTCCGGCGATTACCATCGGCGCTCAAGCTAATGTGGCGACGTCGGCGCGCTTGATGCATACCGAGCACGTGAAGTGGCTGCCGGTGGTAACCGACGAGGGCAAACTGGTCGGCATCGTCAGCAGAGTCGATCTTCTCGGCGTGTACGACCGGCCCGATTCGGAGATAAGGACCGAGATACTCAAGCAGGTCATCGAGACCGGATTCCTGCTAGATAGCCTGGCTTTCAAGGTGACCGTAACGGCAAGCGTGGTGACATTGGCGGGGCCGGTTGACCGGGCGCCCGTGGCTCTCAGCCTGCTGGCCGCGGTCCGCGATGTTGACGGTGTCGTTGGAGTGCGCGACCGGCTGAACTATCCGCGAAGCTAGGGAACGGCGGGCGAGATGGAGAGCGCAGTGCCAGATGTCGTGCTCGAGGTTCTTGACGAGGACGAGTGCCAGCGACTGATCGCGCCCGGCGGCATCGGCCGACTTGTCTACGCCGGCCGTTACGACCTGACCGTCCTGCCGGTCAATTACAAGATCCATGGCGGCGCGATCCTGTTCCGGACAGCGCAGAACGGCGCTACCGACGAGGACCTGCGCACCGGCATCGCGCATGCCGAGTATCGCGTCGCGTTCGAGGTCGACGACTTCGACTACGACGCGCGCGAGGGCTGGAGCGTGCTTATACAGGGTCCGGCGCACCACCTGGATTCCGAGGATGAGCGCGCCGCTGCGGAGGCAGCCGGGGTCGAGCCCTGGCCAGGCGGGCAGCGCGAGCACTTTATCCGGATCACTCCAGCCCGGATCACCGGCCGCCGGATCCGGCGGGACACGGCGGCGGGGTAACGATAGCGACGACGGCAGGAGCGGCAGATGCGAGCGATGGTCTTCCAGGGTCAGGGGCGCAGGGCCGTCCAGGACTTGCCGGATCCGGAGATTACTGATGAAAGCGACGTGATCGTGCAGGTCGACGCGACCACGATCTGCGGGACCGACCTGCACATCCTGGGCGGCCACGTGCCGTCTGTGCGACCGGGTCGGGTTCTGGGGCACGAGGCGGTCGGGACGGTCGACGACGCGGGCAGTGCTGTGCGCACCATCAGCCCGGGTGATCGCGTCCTCGTGTCGTGCATCTCGGCCTGCGGCGGATGCCGGTACTGCCGTGAAGGGCACTACGGCGAGTGCCAGGGTGGCGGTGGCTGGCTCCTCGGGCACAGCTACGACGGGACCCAGGCCGAGTACGTCAGGGTGCCGTTCGCCGACAATTCCACCTACAGGATCCCGGCAGGCGTGACCGACGAGGAAGCGCTGATGCTGGCCGACATCGTGCCAACCGGATACGAGGTGGGCGTAATGAAGGCTGGCGTGCGGCCAGGCGACGTTGTCGCCGTGGTCGGCGCCGGCCCGGTCGGCCTCGCGGCGATCATGGGTGCGAGGCTGTTCAGCCCGAGCCACGTCGTCGCCATAGATGTCGCCGACCGTCGGCTGGAGGCGGCCAAGGAATTCGGCGCCGACGTGCTTGTAAATGACTCCGTCACCGATCCGCTCGAGGCGGTCAAGTCCGTCACCGACGGCATGGGCGCTGACGTGGCCATCGAGGCCGTCGGCGAGCCGGAGACTTTCGAGCTTGCGGTGCGTCTTACCCGGCCGGGCGCCCGGATCGCAAACATCGGCCTGCACGCCAAGCCGGCCGCGCTGCACCTCGAGGACCAGTGGACCCGCGACATAACCGTGACGACCGGCCAGGTGGACACGTCCTCGACGCCGATGCTGATGCGGCTTCTGGCCGGCCATCAGTTGGACACGCGCAAATTCGTCACGCATAGGTTCGGTTTCGATGACCTCGACGAGGCATACGACGTGTTCGCGCGCGCGGCCGACACGGGCGCGCTGAAGGTAGTGATCAGCCGCTAGGGACCGCGTGAGTCGCGGTTTGCTAGGGAATGTTTGGCAGTGCCGGGATGCGCTCGTCAGACGTGCCCCAAGACGGCGAGACTGCGGACGGCGGGATGACTGATGTCGTTCCGGGGTTCAAGTCGCGATGGATCACCTTCGCAACAGTCTCGATCGTGGTGATTCCGTAGGCCATGGTCGGGTTGTCCTGCGTCAGCACGACGATGCTGTAACTCCCGCCCTTGCTGGTGAAGCACCCGATGCTGTGGATCCGCCAGCCGTGCGTGGCGCGGGGCAGCCAGCCGTTCTTCACGTGGACCGTGAAGCTAGTTGGCGCGCCCGCTGGCACACCCCAGCGCTGAGACGGGATGACCTGAGCCATCAGGCCGAGGGCGTAGTTGCGTGAGGCGGTGTCGAGCACCGAATTCTTGTTGAGCAGGAGCCGCAGCAGCAGTATCTGGTCATGCGCGGTGATCTGAGTCAGGCCCCAGTAGCCATCCGGCCCGAGAACCGTTTGCTTCATCCCGGCAAGATCGAGGAAGTGCTGAAGGTGAGTCTTGCCAAGCTCGGTCCACAGCGCCGATGCGGCCGCGTTATCCGACATGGTGATCATCGCGCGGGCCTCGGCCGCCTCAGTGCTCGTCAGGTATCTGTTCTGGTCCAGTGCCAACCGAAGCAATGCGCCGAGAATGGTCACCTTCACGACGCTGGCTGAGTCGAATTGCTTTGAGTTGTGGAACCAGCACCCCAGTCCGTTGCGGGGATCGTCGACCTGGAGTGCCACGGTGGAGACACGCCCGGTCAGTGCTGCCTGGATGTCGCGTGCAAGCTTGGCCGCGAGCGCGGGATGCAACGAGGACCTACAGAAGCTTGCCGAGACGGTCGTGCTGACAGTCGCACGAGCCGGCCCAGCGGTCACTAACGGAACGGCCGCCAACGCGAACGTCGCTGCAGCAACAACTAACTTCAATCCGAGCTTGGGCTTCATCCCGTGTTCCCCCGATGTAGTCTCCCCAGGGTTCTGAGAACAATGGTGAACTCGCCTGGTTGCGTCGGCAAGCACAAACCTGTCCGGCGTCACGCCGTGAGCCAAATATAGGCGGCTGACAGGCTCGGTCGGCCCGGCCGGCTTAACCGGCCAGGCCTTGGCATGCGTCCTCGGCCAGGCTCAGATAGCTCTCGTCCTCCTGGGTGGTGTGCAGCCTGAGGATGGCATAGAGGCCGTACAACAATGCCCGCAGATCGGAGATGTCGGCATCGTCGGGCGGCTCGTTCCCGATGTCGTCCAGAAGCTGGCTGAGCCGCCTGACCTGGTGGGAGATCTCGACATGACCGCGGCTCATGGTGGCTGTCGCCTCGTGCGTGCCGAGCACGCGGTCAAGGGCCGGATAGAGTTCGTGCTCTTCGGCCTGCTCGTGCGGCACGACCTCGGTCACCAGGGTCTGATGCACGGCCCGGACCCTGGCGATAGCATCATCCGGCGCGATGAAGCCGAGCGAGTCGGCGGCGGCCCGCAATTCCTCAATGTCGGCCCTGATCGCCTCATGCTCGCTTTGGAACCGGCGGGTCAGCGCCGCGTCTGCCGGGCCGAGGCGGCCGTCTGCCATCGGCGGCCGCAAAGCGCGCAGGGCGTTCAGGATCACCGCGACGTCGATGCCCTCCTGCAGCAGGGCGCCCCAAACAGCGGGCAGCAGGCCAGCTGCGGCGGCGCCCATGGCCACCAGCGACATGGCCATTCCGGCCAGCACGCTTTGGAGCGCGATCCGGCGGGTTCTTCTGGCCACCGACATCACCTCGCCGAGCCGGTCCAGCCGGTCCACGGTGAGGACGGCGTCGGCTGCCTGGGATGCGGCTGTGGCGCCTCGCGCGCCCATGGCGACTCCGACGTCCGCCAGCGCTAGTGCGGGCGCGTCGTTGATGCCGTCGCCGACCATGACAACCGGTCCGCGGCGCCTCTCGAGGCGCACCGCGTCCAGTTTCTCGGCCGGAGTCCGCTCGGCAAGCACGCCGTCTACGCCGATGATCGACCCGACTGTCTCCGCGACCTCAGTGCGGTCGCCGGTGATCATGACGATGCGGTCGATGCCACCCGCCCGCAGCGCCCGGATCGTCCGAGCAGCATCCGGCCGGAGGGGATCGTCGAGGATCAGAACCCCGGCAGGCTCGGCGTCGACAGCGACGAACACCGTCAGAGCGCCGTCGAGCCTGGCCCGCCGCCGGGCGGCTTTCGCCCAGCGCGGCGTCCCTTCCGGCCCGCTGATCCCGCACCAGTCCGCCTTCCCCACGGCTACCTGATGACCTTCGACGACGCCGCGGATGCCAAGGCCCGGTACCTCTTCCACCTGCCGCGGCGTGCTCAGCTCGCATCCCAGGTCCCGCGCGCCGCTGATGACGGCGCCGGCCAGGACGTGACCCGACGCTTGATCCAGCGAAGCCGCCAGCCGCAGCACCTGATCCGCCGGCCAGCTGCCGGCCGGGACCGTAGCGGCGACAGCGGGATGCCCGCTGGTCAGCGTTCCGGTCTTGTCTAGGAGCAGTGTGGTGCATTGGGCGAGCCGTTCCAGCACACCGCCGCCCTTGACAATCGCACCGCGCCTGGCTGCGATCGACAATCCCGACACCAGCGCGATCGGCGCGGCCAGGATGAGCGGGCACGGGGTCGCGACGACCAGCACGGCAACAGCCCGGTCGGCGCCCCCGGCCGCCCACGCGAGGCCTGCCGCAGCCAGGCTGACCAGCAGGAACCAGGCCGCGTAACGATCGGCCATGCGGACGAATGGCGGCTGCGCCTGCTCGGCTTCCGAAACTAGCCGGACAATTCCGGCATAGGTGCTCTCGGCCGCCTTGGCGCCGGCTTTCAGGTCGAACGGCGACCCGGCGTTCACCACGCCGCTTCTGACCTGATCTCCCTGTCCGCGCTCGACCGGGACCGGCTCACCGGTGAGCGCCGACTCGTCCAGGACAGCCCGGCCAGCCGCGACGGTGCCGTCTACCGGCACGAGGTCACCCTGAGCGACCAGGAGCACGTCGCCCGGCACGATCTCGTCGAGCGGCACCTGCTCAACGATGTCGCCGCGGTACCGGCGCGCCGTCCTTGGCGCGCGCTCCAGCAGCGCAGTGAGGTCGCGGTGGGCCCGGCCCGCTGCCCAGCCCTCCAGCGCCCGTCCGCTGGCCAGCATCACCGTTATGACCGCGGCCGCTAGCAGTTCGCCGACGGCGACGGCACCGGCGAGCGCCAGTAGCGCGATGACGTCCACTCCCGCCCGCCGCTTGCGCAGGCTGTCAGCCATCGCCCAGATCGCGTAGCTCAACCCGCAGGCGCTCACGGCAAGCCACACCGCGTCCCCAGCACCAGCCTGCCCGGCTAGATACAGCGCGCCGCCGGTCGTGAGGCCGGCGACTGTGACCACCAGCAGGCCAGCAGCAGCGTGGCGCCCTAGCCATGCACCTTGGAGTCGCAAAACACCCACCACGCTATTGAGGCTCCCGGACCTGCCGCCCGCGCGGCAGGGTCCAACGCCTGTCTGAAGTGGGCCATTCGGCCCTGGCCAGTCGGCGGCGACCAGCTACGGCGTGAGGCCGTGCAGCGGGAAGACCGCGCTCCTGGTCGCCAGGATGGCCTGATCGACGGGGTCGGCAGGATCGTAGCCGGACTCGTAGCTGGGGAACGCGCCGCTGGCCCCGTCGGTCATCACTTCGGGTGCCGGCTCGGTCGCCGTCAAATCGACGTACTCCCGCCACAGCTTGGGAGTCGGCGTGGCCGGATCGATGGGGTAACCGGCCGCCTCGGCCAGCAGGTGCGTCCAGGTCCTTGGCACTACCTGAACGAGCTGGTAACCGCCACCGCCGGTCAGCAGCCAGCATCCGCCGGCGACTTCATGGGCGAGCTTGTGCAGCGCTGCGTGCGCCGCGCGCTGGCCGTCCACACTGATCTCGAGGCTGGCCAGCGGGTCGCTCCAGTGCGTATCGCAGCCGTGCTGGCTGACAAGCAGCTGAGGGCGGAACTGGCGCAGCAGCGGCGGCACCACAGCATCGAGGGCGCGCAGCCAGCCGGCATCTCTGGTGCCAGCCGGCAGCGCGACGTTCACGGCCGACCCCTCAGCGTCCGGCCCGCCGGTCTCGGTCGGCCGCCCGGTTCCGGGGAAGAGGGTGGCAGGATGCTGGTGCAGGCTGATCGTGAGCACCCGCGGGTCGTTCCAGAAGGCCGCCTGCACGCCGTCGCCGTGATGCACGTCGATGTCGACGTAGGCGATCCGCTCGGCGCCCTGCCCAAGGAGCCAGGCAATGGCGATCGCGGGGTCGTTGTAGATGCAAAATCCGCTCGCGTTGCCGCGCATGGCGTGATGCAGACCGCCCGCGATGCTGGCACCATGCGCGGCCGATCCGGACCAGACCGCCCGCGCGGCAGCCAGCGTCGCCCCGGCCACGAGGGCCGACGCCTCATGCATATGGGCAAAGATCGGGTCATCCTCGGTGCCGAGGCCGCAGGCAAGCAGCGTCGCGGCATCGGGCCGGGCGGCTGCGTCATTGCCGGCAGCGAGCGCGCCCGCCGCCTTGACCACGGCGATGTAGCGCGGATCGTGGATGAGCTCAAGCTCGGCGTCGGATGCGGGCGCGGCCGCCGCCACCGTAACGTCTTCGTGGCTCAGCACGCCGAAGGCCTGGGCCAGCTCCATCGTGAGCTTGATCCTGATAGGCGCCAGCGGATGACCAGGCCCGAAGTCGTATCCGGTCAGCTTTTCATCCCAGGCGACGTGCAGGGAACAGATCACCGTGCAGTCCTCTCCGAAGCCGTGCCGCTAGCCTGTCACATCCGCTGTAGGCCCCGCCCGACGCCATGAACTGGGCGTGCCTGCCGCGCCCGGCGAACCTTGGGCCCGCAGGCCGCAGTAACAGAGTGGCCATTTTCTGGAAAGGTCATCACGCCGCGCTGAAATTGAAGGAGGGCCCAGGGGCCCCCCGCGCGGGGACGTTCGCCACTTTCGCTGCCTGCCAATTGCGCCGAGTGTTGCCAGGACATGCGAAAGGAAGTGGGCAATGGCCACGACGATTGAGCCGAGGCAAGGAGCAACCGAGACGCTGCAGGGCCGGGTGGCCCTGGTGACCGGCGGAACGAGAGGAATCGGCGCGGCGATCAGCCGCCGCCTGGCCGCTCATGGCGCATCCGTCGCAGCCGGGTACTGGCGCGGCGTGGACGGCGCTCAAAAGCTCCAGGCTGCGCTCGCAGCCGATTATCCAGACCAGCTCACGACCGTGCACGAGGGAAACATCGGCGATGCCGCCGACTGCCGCCGAGTCCTGCACGAGGTGATCGACCAGCACGGGCGGCTCGACATCCTGGTCAACAACGCCGGCATCACCATCGACAAGACCGTGGCCAAAATGACCGACGAGGACTGGCAGCGGGTGATAGCTGTCAACTTGTCGGGCGCGTTCTTCATGGCCCAGGCCGCGCTTGAGCACATGCTGGAGCGCGGGACTGGCCGGATCATCAACGTCTCCTCAGTCATCGGCGAGACCGGGAACATCGGCCAGGTGAACTACGCCGCGTCCAAATCGGGGCTCTTCGGGCTGACCAAGTCGCTGGCCAAGGAAGCGGTCTTCCAACTCGCCCGCGCGCAGCGCCCGGTCGGCGACGGCATGGGACTGACGGTGAACGCCGTCACGCCGGGCTTCATCGCCACCGACATGCTCGCCACCATCCCGGACAAGGTGCTGGACCGGATCCGAAGCCAGATACCCGTGGGCCGGCTCGGCGCGCCTGAGGAGATCGCGCGGGTGGTCGCGTTCCTCGCGGCCGACGAGTCCGCGTACATAACCGGCCAGATCTGGGCCGTCAATGGCGGACTGGACATGTGAGGACTAGGGCGATGACTGACAACAACAGCAACGGCCAGCGCGACGTTCTGGTGCTCTCCGCAGTTCGCACGGCTATCGGTAAGTACGGCGGCGGCCTGGCGGCCGTCCCGCCGTGCGACCTTGCGGCCACGGTGGTGCGAGAGGCGGTCAGGCGGGCCGGCGTGCAGCCAGAAGATGTCGGGCACGCGGTATTCGGCAACGTCATCCACACCGAGGCCAGGGACATGTACTTGTCGCGGGTCGCGGCGGTCAACGGTGGCCTGCCGGTTGGCACGCCCGCGCTGACCGTCAACCGGCTTTGCGGCAGCGGGCTGCAGGCCATCGTCTCGGCCGCGCAGGCAATCCTGCTCGGCGACTGCGACCTCGCCGTCGCGGGCGGCGCCGAGTCCATGAGCCGCGGCCAGTACTGGCTGCCGGGCATGCGCTGGGGTCAGCGGATGCAAGACGGCGTCGTGATCGACGCCATGGTGGGCGCGCTTACCGACCCCTTCGACAGCTGCCATATGGCCATCACTGCCGAGAACGTCTCCGCTGACTACGGCGTGTGCAGGTCTGACCAGGACGCGCTGGCAGCGGAAAGCCACCGGCGCGCCGCGGCGGCGCAGCAGGCCGGTTACTTCCGCGACCAGATCGTGCCCGTAGAAGTTCCGGGGCGCAAGGTCTCGGTCACGGTCGACACTGACGAGCACATCCGGCCGGACGTCAGCACCGAGGACCTCGCCCGGCTGCGACCGGCGTTCGCGTCGGACGGCACTGTGACCGCCGGGAATGCCTCCGGTGTGAACGATGCCGCGGCGGCGGTCATACTGGCCGGAAGTGACTACGCCGATCGCCATGGCCTGACCGCACTCGGTCGGCTCGTCGGCTACGCCCACGCCGGCGTCGAACCGCGGATCATGGGCATCGGCCCCGTTCCCGCGGTCCGGACGGTACTGGAACGGACCGGCATCAAGCTGGACGACATCGACGTCTTCGAGGTGAACGAGGCGTTCGCCGCCCAGGCGCTGGCGGTCAGCCGGGAACTCGGCCTGCCGCCGGAGAAGACGAACCCGAACGGCAGCGGGATCTCGCTCGGGCATCCGATCGGCGCCACCGGCGCGATCCTCGCCGTCAAGGCGCTGTATGAGCTTCAGCGCACCGGCGGCCGGTACGCCTTGACGACCATGTGCATCGGCGGCGGCCAGGGCATCGCCGCGATCTTCGAGCGGTGCTGAGCATTAGCCTGCCAGAGCCTCCCGGATCCGGGCCGCATCCGAGCCCGGTCCGGGCTGGGCAAAGTCCACCTCAGGGAGTCACAGTTGAGTATGCAGGAATACGGAAACCCAGATCCCGAGGCGACAGCCGCCGCGGTGGCACCCGAGGCAGCATTGTTCGGAAGCATGGACCCGGCCGGTTTCGGCCAGTCGCTGCTGACAGTGGCTGGCCGGGCTGCGCAGCGGCAGCCTGAGCTGGTGGCTGCGCTGGGTCAGTTCTGGGCCAGCGTGGCCCGCATCGGTCCGGCGACGGCCGCGCTCTGGCTTGGCTCGAAGGTCGAGCCGCCGGTGCCGGTACCCGCCGGCGATCGCCGGTTCGCCGATCCGGCCTGGACCGGTAACCCGTTCTTCTTCGCGATCCGGCAGACCTACCTGGCGACTAGCAAGCTGACGGCCGACCTGCTGGCGGCCGGCCGGGCGATCCGGTGGCCGACGCCAAGGCCGAGCTCGCTGCCGGATTCCTCGTCGACGCGATGGCGCCGACGAATTTCCTGGCCACGAACCCTGCGGCGATCAAGCGGGCGCTGGATACCGGCGGCCTCAGCGTGCTGGCTGGCGCGCGGAACTTCCTGTCCGACCTGGTCAGCAACGGCGGCATGCCGCGGCAAGTGGACGCAAGCTCGTTCCGGCTCGGCGAGAACATGGCCGCGACGCCGGGGAAAGTCGTGTTCAGGAACGAGCTGATGGAGCTGATCCAGTACGCACCGCAGACCGCCAAGGTGCACTCGGTGCCGATGCTGGCCAGCCCGCCTTGGATCAACAAGTACTACATCATGGACCTGGCACCGGGGCGCAGCTTCCTGGAGTGGGCGGTCGCAGCACCAGCGCACCGTGTTCGCCATCTCTTACCGCAATCCGGACGCGTCGATGCGCGGCGTGACGCTCGACGACTATCTCATTCACGGGCCGCAGCAGGCGCTCGACGTCATTCAGCGACATCACCGGCGCGCCGAAGATCGATATCGTCGGCCTCTGCCTCGGCGGCGCGCTCACCGGGATGCTGGCCGCCTACATGGCGGCCACCGGGGACGACCGGCTCGGCTCGGTCACGCTGCTCAACACGATGCTCGACTACTCACGGCCCGGCATACTCGGCGCGTTTACCGACGAGCGCACGGTCGCCAGGCTAGAGCGACAGATGGCTGGTCCCGGCTACCTGCAAGGCAGCCAGATGGCCACCACTTTCGACGTGATCAGGGCGAACGACCTCATCTTCAGCTACGTGGTATCCGGCTGGCTGATGGGCCAGGATCCGCCCGCCTTCGACCTGCTGGCCTGGAACAGCGACAGCACCCGGATGCCAGCCGCGATGCACTCGTTCTACCTTCGCAGCCTTTACATAGGGAACGAGCTCGCCCGTGGGCGAGATGGAGCTTGCCGGGCAGCGGCTGTCCCTGGCCGATGTGAAGAACGACAGCTACGTGGTGGGCGCCGTGAACGATCACATCGTGCCGTGGCACGGCCTCCTACCAGGCCACCAGGCTGCTCGGCGGCGACGTCAGGTACGTGCTGTCCAGCGGCGGGCACATCGCCGGGATCGTGAACCCGCCGGGGCCGAAAGCGTGGCACGAGATCGCCGAGTCGGATCCGGCCGAGGCCGCGGACTGGCGGCAGGCGGCCGTCCGGCAGGCCGGCTCCTGGTGGCAGGACTGGGCGGACTGGGCCGGACCTCGGGCCGGGCGGCTCGGCCAGCCACCGCCGATGGGCAGTGAGCAATACCCGCCGCTCGCCAATGCACCCGGCGACTATGTACACGGCTAGCTATACCGAGCAGACGCTTGACAGAGCGAGATTCTGCTAGCTATACTGAGCATGACACCAGAGTCAAGGGTATGGCCAGCAAAACAAGTCCTAGGAGGATGAAAATGGCCGAGTCCAACGTGGCGCAGGATCTGACCAACGAGGTCCTGAACACCATCAGCAAGAGCCAGGCCGCCGTCATCGACGCGATCGAGACCTGGGCCAGCGCGGTCCAGTCCATCAAGCCCGACCTGCCCGACGTGAACCTGCCGTTCGCCGACAAGCTGCCGACCCCGCAGGACGTCGTGGCGAGCGCCTATGACTTCGCCGAGCAACTGCTGGCGGGCCAGCGGAAGTTCGCCGAGGATCTGCTCAAGGCGACCGCACCACTACTCTCTACCGGCACCCCCACCGCGAAGAAGACCGAGAAGACCCCAAAGGCTTCCTGACCTAACTCCGCACCGCGCGCGGCGAGCCCTGCTCGGCCGCGCGCCTGCGGTTGCCCGCGCTCGCGCCTGCGGTACTGCTGCGCTGTACGGGCCTCACGACGAACCAGGAGAGAGACATGGCAAGCCAATGGGACGCGCAGATGGAGGTGTTCGGCGCTTTCATCCGCAGCCAGCGCAAACTGGCTAATCTCACCCTGCGCCAGCTCGCCGAGCTGACCAGCCTGTCGAACCCCTACCTGAGTGAACTCGAGCGCGGCATGCACCAGCCGTCAGTGCGCGTGCTGAAGCAACTGTCCGATGCGCTGAACGTGTCAGCGGAAATGCTCCTCGCCGAGGCCGGCCTGCTCAATACCGTCGCCCGCGGCGGCGACGATGCAACGCCCGCGACGAACGGCGTCGAGCACGCGATCCGGACAGACGCAAGCCTAGACGACAACCAGAAGGCGGCACTGCTAGCCGTCTACCAGAGCATGACCAGGCAGCAGCCTGCCGGCTGATGCCGTCCTATTGCTGCCAGGTCAGGTCTATCTGGGCGCCGGTGTTAGCGTCCAGGAACAGCCACTCGACGCAGGGGTTCGCAGCAGAACTGGGAGTCGGTGAAGCAGTAGAATCAGGAGCGGGGGAAGCCATCGAAGGGGGAGGGCTTGCATGCCAGCTGTATCCCCATGTCAGCTCGTTGCGGGCTGCGCATTCGGTCGTATAGGTAGGCCCTGTCGGTCCTATCGGGAGGGTGTACAGGCCTAGTTGCGCGCGGATGCCTGCGGGTATGGCCTGACTAGCCGAGTCGCCGAGCCGGGCAAATGCCGCCCAGGCTTGATAGGCGGTCATAGCTGGCGTCCGAGCAGAAGTTGGCGTGAACGTCTCGCCTATGTTGGCGTCGATCGCGATCCTGCTTGCTGCGCTGGCGCTGGCTACAGGCTGCAGCTAAGGGGTTTGTCCGAGGGCCGGCCGACTGCCGCAGGTGGTAACCGCGAGCAACAGGGTTGCGGCACCGGCTGACCCTGCCAAAACAGCGCTGCGCGCCTGCATGTGCCGTCTCATCGGGGCACCTCTCAACTCATGTTCCGAGTATCGCGGGTGAGCCAGTCGGTATGCCAGAGGCGCCTTTCGCCGCCCCTGGTATGTCAAGTTCGTTGGGCCTGTGCCTGTCGGTCATCCACGGCGCGCCGGCCAGCGGCGCGGCTGGCTACGGCGTCTTCCGGATGTGACAATGCAGACGATACCGATATATCCGGCTCATGAATGCGGCGTTGGTATTGCGATAGCAATAGCGAACTCACATTCATGCCGGCGGTTCCGGCATGCTGAGTACGGTCCTGGTCGCAAACCGGGACGAAATCGCCCGCCGGGTGTTCCGCAGCTGCCGCGATCTCGGCCTGTCGACTGTCGCCGTCTATGCCGACCCGGACGCTTGCGCACCCTACGTCGCGCAGGCTGATGCGGCGGTCCGGCTGCCCGGAGATGCGGCCGGGGACACCTACCTGCGCGCGGATCTGCTGATCGAGGCGGCGCTGCGGCCGGGTGCCGACGCGGTGCATCCCGGCTACGGGTTCCTGTCCGAGAACGCGGCCTTCGCCGAGGCGGTGCGCGACGCCGGGCTGACCTGGATCGGCCCGCCGCCGGCCGCGATCGCCGCGATGGGCAGCAAGATCGAGTCCAAGCGGCTGATGACGGCGGCGGGCGTGCCGGTGCTGGGCGAGCTCAACCCCGACTCACTGACCGATGCCGACCTGCCGGTGCTGATCAAGGCATCAGCCGGCGGTGGCGGCCGGGGACACCTACCTGCGCATCGTCCGGTTGCCTGACAACACCAAACCCGCATCCATTTGTGGGCTGAGGAGGGGTGCCAGGGCCGAAGGTCCCGTGGGCGCGGGCCGGTTAGCCGCTGCCGCGAGCGACCTGGACGGGGCATGCTGGTCCTGGCCCATGACGGGTCGGCGCGAACCGATCGGGTCGCACTGCACCAACGGCGGTGAATCACATGACAGATCCGGCTTCATCCGGGAAGTTTGCGCTGCTCTCTGACGGCAGGACCGTCGAAATCCGGCCTGCCCGGCCGGACGACATCGACGACGTCCGCCGCATGCATGAGCAGCTGTCGCCGGATAACGCCTATTTCCGCTTCTTCAGTTTCAGCCCGAAGGCGCCCGAACGCGAGTCAGTTCGGGTCTGTCGGGCGGACGGGCCGGACCACGCGGCACTGCTCGCCCGGCTGGCCGGAGAACTCGTGGGCGTGGCGAGCTATGAACCCACCTCTCGGCCCGGCGTCGCCGAGATCGCGTTCGCGGTCTCCGACGAGATGCACGGCCGAGGCATCGCCACGCTATTGCTTGAGCACTTGGTCTCGCTCGCCCGGCAGCGTCATCTCAGCGCGTTCACAGCGGAGACTTTGCCAGAGAACATGGCCATGCAGCGGGTGTTCGCCGACGCTGGCCTGCACATCGAGCGTCATTTCGCCGACGGTGTGATCGAGTTGATGATGCCGCTGCCCAGCACCGAGGGCGTGGAGCTCGACAGCTACCTGGACGCGGTCGCCGACCGGGCCAGCCGGGCAGACGTGGCCAGCCTGCAGCACCTGCTCGAGCCTGTCTCGGTCGCCGTCATCGGAGCCAGCCGCCATCGCGGCTCGGTCGGCCGGGAGATCCTGCATAACATCATCACCGGCGGATTCGCCGGCCCCGTCTACCCGGTGAACCCTCGGGCGCATTCCATGGAAGGCCTTGCCTGCCTGCCGTCCGCTGCTGACTTGCCCGATGGCGTCGACCTCGCGGTCGTGGCAGTCCCGCCCGCCCAAGTGCCAGCTGTGGCCGCGCAATGCGGCAAGCGGGGAGTGCACTCGCTCGTCGTGATCACCGCGAGCCTCGGCGGCGGCGGCGCCGACCTGCTGGCCATCTGCCGTCGCTACGGGATGCGTCTGGTCGGCCCGAACTGTTTCGGCCTTGCCTCCTCGGCCGTGAAGCTGAACGCCACCTTCGCCGCCGACATCCCTGCGGCGGGAATCGCCGGGCTCGTCGTTCAGTCCGGCGGGGTTGGTATCGCGCTGCTCGAGCATATTCGCAGGCTGGGCCTGGGCATGTCGTCGTTCGCCTCGGTCGGCGACAAGTACGACGTCTCCAGCAACGACATGCTGACCTGGTGGGAGCAGGATCAGCAGACCAGGCTCGCGGTGCTCTACGTCGAGTCGTTCGGGAACCCGCGCGGGTTCGGCCGCACTGCCCAGCGGGTGGGCAAGAAGATCCCGGTGCTGACCGTCGTTGGTGGCCGGTCGGCGGCCGGCCAGCGGGCCGCTGCATCCCATACCGCCGCGGCGGCCACGCCGCTGGTCACGCAGGAAGCACTGTTCGGCCAGGCGGGCATCATCGCTGCGCATAGCCTCGGCGAGCTGGTCGAGGCTGTGGCGCTGCTGTCCTGCCAGCCACTTCCGGCCGGCCGCCGGGTGGCCATTGTCTCCAACGCGGGTGGAGCGGGCGTGCTGGCCGCGGACGCGTGCGGTGACGCCGGGCTGACTGTGGCGGTACTCGACACCTCCACCCAGCGCAAGCTGGCCCGGCTGCTCCCGTCCGGCGCCGCCGTGTCCGGGCCGGTCGACACGACCGCCACCGTCGGCATCAGCGCGTTCCGTTCCTGCCTGGAGCATGTGGCGGCCGATGACAGTGTGGACGCCGTGATGGCCATCGGGGTGCCGACCGCGATGGCCGATCTCAGCACCGCGATCGTGACCGCGAAGGTGACCAAGCCGATGGCCGTCGTTCTGCTGGACCGGCCAGAATCTGTGAGCTTGTTTGGCGTGGGGGCTGGCGCGGCGACGGGCGTCGGTAGCCCGGCAAGCGGACTTGGCAGCCGGGCGTGCTTGCCGGTCTA
This sequence comes from uncultured Actinomycetota bacterium, assembly GCA_963804435.1. Classification (GTDB taxonomy): domain Bacteria; phylum Actinomycetota; class Actinomycetes; order Streptosporangiales; family Streptosporangiaceae; genus JAJYUU01. The sequence goes on from CAWDQI010000001.1 coordinate 1,283,731, forward strand.
CAGCTACCCGGAGAGCGCGGCCAGGGCGCTCGGGCACGCGGCCAGGTACCGCGAGTGGCGCGATTCCCATCTCGGCCAGGTGCCGGAACTCGAAGACGTCGACGTGACCGCGGCGCGCCGGCTCGTCGCTGCGTTCCTGACCAGTAGCCCCGAGGGTGGCTGGCTCGCGGCTAGCGACGCCGTGCAACTGCTGGCGAGCTACCAGATCCCGATGGTGGCGACCCGCACGGTGACCTCACTGGACGGGGCGCTGGCCGCTGCCGACGAACTCGGCGGCCATGTGGTGCTCAAGGCGGAAGTGGATGGCCTGGTGCACAAGACCGACGCTGGCGCGGTCAAGCTGGACCTGCGCACAGCCGAGGAGGTCGCCGAGGCATACGGGCAGCTGGAGAAGGCCTTCGGCGATCGCCTGCGCCGGGCGCTGGTGCAGCCGATGCTGGCGAATGGCGTCGAAACGCTCGTCGGCGTGGTGCAGGAACCAGTGTTCGGGCCGCTCGTGGTGTTCGGCCTGGGCGGCGTCGCCACCGACGTGCTCGGCGACCGGGCCGCGACGCTTGCCCCGCTGACCGGCGACGATGCGGACGAGATGATCAGAAGCGTGCGGGCGGCCCCGCTGCTCTTCGGGCACCGCGGCTCGGCCGCGGTGGACACCGCGGCGCTGACCGACGTCTTGCTGCGGATTTCCCGGCTGGCCGACGATCTGCCAGAAGTTGCCGAGCTTGACCTTAATCCGGTAATAGCGACCGCCGACGGCGCGCACGCGGTAGATGTGCGGATCCGGCTGGCTCCGGCCGCGCCGCGCGACCCGTTCCTGCGCCAGCTCCGGTGAGACGCGCCAACCAGCACACTGCCTAGGTCGAAGGTCCCCGCTCCCTGGGTAAAGGCCTCTGCCTGAGCCTGCCAACATGCGCAATCCTGCAGCCAGGACCACATGAAAGCAGGTGACCGACGATGAGCGAGCAGCAGGCTGGGCGAATCGTTGTCGGCGTGGACGGGTCGCCCTCGTCCCGGGCCGCCCTGGCCTGGGCGGTGCGGCAGGCGGAGCTGACCGGCGCTTCTATCGAAGCCGTGGCCGCCTGGCACTACCCGGTGATGACAGCTGGGTACGCCTGGGCGCCGGCGTCGGGGCTCGACGACTCCGACTGGGGCGACATCGCGGCGAAGGAGCTGACCAACGCGATCAGCCAGACCGTTAGCCCGGACAGCTCGGTGAAGATCAGCACCAGCGTGCAGGAAGGTAACGCGGCCCAGGTGCTGCTGGAGGCCGCGGACGGTGCGAACCTGCTTGTGGTCGGCAGTCGCGGTCACGGCGGGTTCACCGGCGCGCTGCTCGGCTCGGTGAGCCAGCACTGCGCCCACCACTCGCCGTGCCCGTTGGTCATCGTCAGGCAGACCAGGGAACACTGACCCTGGCCGGGACAAGAAGGGGGAGGCCATGACCGCCACCGTCAGGGACGTCATGACGACCAAGGTCATCGCGCTGCGGAAGGCCGCTGACTTCAAGGAAATCGTCTCAGTGCTGCGCCGGTACCGGGTGAGCGCATGCCCCGTCATCGATGACAGCGACCGCGTACTCGGCGTCGTGTCCGAGGCTGACTTGCTCTACAAGGAGACCGAGCCGGACCGGCCGCCAGCGCTGCTGCGGCTCCAGTGGCGGCTGGACGAAGAGTACAAGTCCAAAGCGGTGACGGCCGGCCAGCTGATGACCTCGCCAGCCGTGACCGTCCAGCCCGGCTTGCCGGTCGTGGATGCGGCCAGGCTCATGCAGGACCGGCGGGTCAAGCGGCTGCCGGTTGTCAACTACGACGGCCAGCTGGTCGGCATCGTGACCCGGTCCGATGTCCTTGCGATCTTTGAACGGCCGGATCAGAACATCTGGGACGAAGTCACCAAGGTCATCATCGGTACCGAATTCGGTCTCGACCCGGCGGACTTCGAGGTGAGCGTGCGGTCCGGCGTGGTCACCATCACAGGCGTGGTCGAACTGCGGCGGACCGCGCTGGACCTGGTCCGGCGCATGCAGCACGCCGAGGGCGTCATTAGCGTCCGGAACCGGCTGAGCTTCGATTCGGAGTCCTGAGCCTCGATAGCGGCGACGGGATCCGGCGTGGCCAGCCGGATTCTGCCGGGCGCGCCGGAGCTACCCGGTGACCCGGATGCGGCGGCCGGTGATCTCCGCCGGCACGAGCCGCACGTAGACGTCCCGGTCGCCGCCCGCCCAGGGCTCGATGTCGAGGGCTTTGACGCGGTCGAGCTCGGCCGGATCGGTGACAACGTGGGCCCTGCCGCTCAGCAGTACGCTCCAGCCTTCGCCGAGCGCCTCATCCAGCTGGTCGACGTCGAACGCCACCCTCTCAGCAAGCGCCGCGTTCACCTGGATCTCCGCGCCGACGCCGCTGGCGCCACTGGTCCGGAAGATCACGTCGTCGCCGTCCATCTTGTAGTTGACGGGGATCGCGACCGGGCCCCGGCCGGGGTCATCAAAAAGGAAACGGCCAATCCCGCCCGCGGCCACGTGCGCCTTGCACTCCTGAGTGGTCAGCCTCTCCAGTACCGGGTTCCTCGCCGCGCCGCGCTGGCCCGGCGGCAGGTTGAGCCCCGCGCCGGACAACATGGCCGGATCCGTGTCCAGCGCGGCGGCCAGCCGGGTCAGCGATGCCTGCGACGGGTTGGGGATCGGGCTGGATTCCAGGTAGGCCAGGTACTCCGGCGACATCCCGGCCCGCTCGGCCGCCGCGTCGCGGGTCAGCCCGGCCCGGTGCCGCTGCTCGGCGATGCGCCTGCCGAGGTCCGTCCCGCCGGTATCGGCATCGGTCCCCATGGCGCCAACTCTACGGCTGACGCGCGCCCTGCGCAGGGCCAGTCGTTCATGCCGGAAGGGTCATTAGACCCTGCCCCTCGCGCTGGAATACAGAAAGCCTGCAACGGGGTGATGCACCATGACGCAGACCGCTCACTTGCAGCTCGGTCCGGCTCAGGCCGATGGCACTAGGCCGGGAGTCGTCACCGATCAGGGCGGACTGCGGGTCGATTGCAAGATCGCCGGCAACGCCTCCGTGCCGACCCCGAGGAGCGCGGCCGAGCCGGCTCTGACCCACGACGACATCGCGTTCCTGGTCGCTACCGCAGCGAGGGCACCATCGGTGCATAACACGCAGCCCTGGAAGTTCGGCGTTCGCGGAAGCGTCGTCGAGGTGCTCGCCGACCCGTCGCGCAAGCTACACCGTATCGACCCGGCCGGCCGAGAGCTCATGATCAGCTGCGGGGGTGCCCTGTTCGGATTGCGGCTCGGGCTGCGCAATCTCGGATACCTGCCCGCGGTCGAATTGCTGCCCGATCCGGCACAGCCCGGTCTCGTCGCCCGGGTCGGGCTGGCCGGCCGCGCGACGATGAGCCGGGCGGAAGCTGACCTCCTCGCCGCGCTGCCGCACCGGCATACCCACCGTGGCCCGTTCGCGCCCGGCGTGATCCCGGCGCGACTGCTGACGGAGATGCGGCTGGACGCAGCGGCCGAGGGCGGCGAGCTAGTGCTCGTCGAGGATCCTGCCCTGATCGGAGAACTGGCCGGACTGGTGTGGGCGGCCGCCGAGGAGCAGCGGGCGAACCCGGAGATCGCAGCTGAGCTGGCCCGCTGGGTGCAGCCACTGGATAGCCAGGCGCGCGATGGGGTGCCGGCCAGCGCCAGGCTGGCGCCGACGGGCGACGCGTCGGCCCCCGATGCGCTGCAGGACGCGGCCTGGGAGGGCAAGGCGCGGACGGGCGAGGCGCGGAAGGCCGAAGCTCAGGGGGCGGAGGCACGGCCTCGGCTGCCGCAGCGCGACTTCGGTCGGTCCGGAACCGAGGTTGCTGGCGGCGTGTCGCCGTCGGCGACGGCTGTGCTGATCACTGCTGGCGACGACGCCGCGGACTGGCTTCGGGCCGGGCAGGCACTTCACCGGCTACTGCTGCGCGCCGCGACCCGGTGGGTCTTCGCCAGCCTGCAATCCCAGCCCCTTGAGTTGCCGCAGTACCGATGGCAAGTGGCCGAAAGGCTCAGCTTGTCCGGATATCCGCAAATGCTCCTGCAGTTCGGCCGATCCAACACGGCTCTCGCGACGGCTCGCCGGCCAAAAGCTGAATTGATGGCTAACGATGAGCAGGGATAGGCGCTTAGTCTGCTCTTAGATCGGAGGTGCGTCCGGTGAAGCAGCGACTGGGACTGCAGCTGGTCGCACTGATGATGCCCGGTCGCGACTGCAACCCCCTGCTGCGTCGGGTCGACCGGATCGAGGCCGCGATCATGGTCGGCTTGGTCGTGGCTTTCCTGACGGCGGCTCCGCTAGTGTCCATCTACGCCGGGCGGCTGGCCGATGCTCAGGGCCTGCGCGAGCAACGCTCCGAGCAGCCGTGGCGGCAGGAGCCCGCGACTTTGCAGCAGAGCGCCAGCGCTGGCCAGATTGGCGCGGACGGTGCGTGGGATACCTCCTGGGTGAAGGCAATATGGGCGGCCCCGGCTGGCGGGAACCGGACCGGCCGGATCGCGATGCCCCTGAACGCGCGCAAGGGTCAGGTCGTTAGTGTCTGGGTAACGCCTACGGGAGAGCTAGCGCACCCGCCGCTGACCAGCGCGGACCTGCGGGACCGGATTGCTTTTGCGGTGCTGATAGCGATCGCCGGAGTGGCGGCGCTGGAGTTGCTGATCGCGGTCGCAGTCCGGGCGGGACTGAGCCGCCGCCGGATTACCAGCTGGGAGAACGCCTGGCGCGCAGTAGGGCCGAAATGGTCGCAGCTCCGTTAGGTGAGGTGCCGACTGAGCCAGCCGATGCTGGCTGGAGCGCGCCCCTGGTCTTAGGCGGGTGCGCGCCCGGGTCTGCGGCGGGCTGGCTCGCGGCGACGCGGCTGGCTCACCGGGCTGACCGCCGGGGGCGGCGGCACGTCCATGGCCACTGGCTGCCCGGCGATCAGGGTAACGGGATCGCCATGATGGCTGACTTGCATCGGCGGGCCGTTCGCCAGCAGGTAGGTGGCGGTACCACTGGTTATCTCGGCCCGCACTGACTGGCCGCGTGCGCAGACGCTGAAGGCCAGCCGGCTGATGGCGGGCGGTAGCCGGGGCGCGAACGCCAATACGCCGGAACGGCAGCGGAGGCCACCGAGACCGCCGACCGCGGCAGTCCAGGCGCCAGCAAGCGCGCCTAGGTGCAGTCCGTCGCGCACGTTTCGCTCGGTGTCGTCCAGATCGATGAGTGCTGTCTCGCCGAGGTAGTCGTGGGCAAGCTGGAGATGCCCGACCTCGGTGGCGATGACGGCCTGGGTGGCGGCGGACAGCGAAGAATCCCGGACGGTCAGCCGCTCGTAGTAGGCAAAGTTCCGGGCCTTCTGCTCGGCGGTGAAGGCTTCCGGATGCAGCTGCATCGCCAGCACCAGGTCGGCCTGCTTGACGACCTGCTTGCGGTACAGCTCGAAGTACGGAAAGTGCCGGAGCAGCGGGTAGTGGGACTTGCTGGTCGCGGCGAAATCCCACGCTTCGTGCCTGGTGAAGCCGTCGGCTTGCGGGTGGACGCCGAGCGCACTGTCGTACGGGATGGTCATAGCATCGGCAGCGCGCCGCCACTCCTGGACTTCTGCCGCGGTGACCGTCAGCGCACTGGCTTGGATTGGGTGGCTATCCACTGCGTCCGCCGCGGCACGCATGTTCTGCTGGGCCATCAGGTTGGTGTAGACGTTATTGTCGGCTAGCGCGCTGTACTCGTCCGGCCCGGTGACGCCGTCGATGTGGAAATTACCCTGGCTGTCGAAGCAGCCAAGCGATCGCCAGAGCCTGGCCGTCTGCACCAGCAGGTCGAGGCCCGGCCCGGCCGCAAATTCGTTATCCCCGGTGATGTCAAGGTAACGGAGTACTGCATCAGCGATGTCGGCATTGACATGGAATGCCGCAGTCCCCGCGGGCCAGTAGCCCGAGCACTCGGCGCCGTCTATGGTGCGCCAGGGGAATGCGGCCCCGCGCAGGCCAAGCTGACTTGCCCTGGCTTCCGCGGCCGGCAAGCGTGCTGTGGCGCCAGCGGAGCGCGTCCGCGGCAGCGCCGGGGCTGGTATAGGTGAGCATCGGGAGCACGAACGTCTCGGTATCCCAGAACGCATGCCCGTCATAGCCGGGACCGGTTAGCCCTTTGGCCGGGATCGCCCGGACTTCGGCTCTGGCTCCGGCCTGCAGCACGTGAAACAGGCCGAACCTGATCGCCTGCTGCACCTCAGGGTCGCCGTCGAGTTGCACGTCGGACCGGTTCCAGAAGTCGGCCAGATACTCCTCCTGCTCGGCAGCCAGACCAGCCCAGCCAGCGTGCTCTGCCGCTTGCAGAGCACCCTCCACCTGATCCTCCAGCGCTGTTTGAGTGCGCACTGCGGACCAGCCGTAGGCGACGAACTTCACGAGCCGCAGCTGCTGGCCTGGCTCCAGTGGCACCGCCGCGACGAACCGGATGACGTCCGGCGCGCCCTCCGTTACCTGCTGGTACGCGAGCGGAGCCTCGACGAGATGCTGCATGGCCGCCGCCACCCTAAGCTTGCTGCGCAGGGTGCGGTGCACGAGCAAGCCGTGGCCGCCGTGCGCCGCGCGGCTCTCGCCGAGCAGCGGTGTGGTGAGGCTGGTGGTGGCCCGCAGGTCATGACTCGGCCGCGGCAGCTGCTCGTTGGCCATGAGCTCAGACTGGACGGCCACACGGGCTGAACCGCCGACCGGCTCGACCGCATAGCTGATGGCGGCAACCGGGCGACGGGTCAGCGACACGAGCCTGGTCGAGGTGATCCGCACACCACGGCCGGTCGGCGAAACCCATTCGACGGCGCGGTGCAGTGTGCCCGCGCGGAAGTCGAGGACCCGCTCGTGCGAAACGAGGCGGCCGTAGCGGACATCCAGTGGCTCGTCGTCAACGAAGAGCCGCAGGAGCTTCCCGTTGGTGACGTTGGCGATCGTCTGGCCGGACTCCGGATAGCCGTAGCCCTTCTCGGCGTACGGGAGCGGGCCGCGCTCGAAGAAGCCATTGAGGTACGTGCCGGGCATTCCGTGCGGCTCGCCCTCATCCAGGTTGCCGCGCCAGCCCAGGTGCCCGTTGGACAGCGCGAATAGCGACTCAGTTTGCGCGAGCAGGCGTATATCCAGTTCCGTCTCGCGAACGCACCATGGTTCTACCGGAAAGGCCGGATGCCTGATCATGCCCGGCGGCCGGAGGCAACGAGGCGGGTTTCGGGCACGAACTCCACTCTAGGGCGCGCGGCGGTGCCCCGAGCTCGCCTACGGCCACGACTGGGTTGGGTATGGGTATCGAGGCGAGGAATCGCGGAAACGCCCGTTTTGCTGAGGGCAGAAAGAAGGGCAACCGCCAGCCGTGTACGAGGGCAATGTCTGCGGAGCAGAATGACAGGCATGGAGGAAGGACGCCGGAATCAGGTCCGCGTTGCGCTGACCGCTCCTGTCCGCTGGGCTTGGGAGCACGCCAGGCGTCGGCGGCAGCGGCCGCTGCCGCCCGAAGCGGGTGTCCGCGAGCCCCGCCGCCCTAGGCCCACCCTTCCCGCAGCGGCGGTCGCGCTCGACGAGCCACGTACCGAAGTGCGCCGCTGGATCAAACTCATCAGCCGCCACGGCACCGATCCGACGTAGCGTCGTCGATAGTCAGGGTCGTTAGTCAGGCTGGCTGGGGCGCGGAGATGTGGTCGATGACGTCCACAACGCCGTCGATGTCCCAGATGAGGTCGATCGCCGCCGCTAGCGAGCCGTGCTGGACGCTCGCAGCCTCCGGGCCAGTCAGGGTGACCATGCCGCCATGGGCGTTCACCGTGATATCTGCCGACTCGGTCGGCAACACCTCGGCAAGTAGTTCCTGAACCTGACAGACGATCTGCTCGTCCGGGACCAGGAAGACTCGCAGCAGATCGCGGCGGCTGACAAGGCCGATGAGCGTGCCATCGGGCTCAACAACCGGCAGTCGCTTGATGTGGTGGCGGGTCATTGAGTCAGCAGCGGCGCCGATCGGCGCATCTGGGTGGATTGTCACGGCCGGGGAGCTCATCAGCTGCTCAGCCAGCAGCCGGTGATGCCGGTCGCTGTCGGTAGTGTGACGCAGCAGCCCGGTCCAGCTCCGCCGGCTTCCGGCGGACTTATCCCGGGCCGCGATCAGGTCGCCCTCGGTGACCACGCCAGCCACGTGACGGCCCATTATCAGCACCGGCACCCCGCTGACGTGATGCTCGACGAGCAGCCGGGCGATGTCCTTGAACGGCGTGATCCGGTCAATTGTGATCACTTCCGAGGTCATCACGTCCCTGACCCGGCTGTGGACCTGGCCGTGATGCCTGCGTAGCCGCTCATGGGCGGCTTCGCCGGCCGGCTGCCGCGGCTGCTGGGCCAATGCCTGTGGCGACTCGCCGATTTGGCCAGCCACCTGGTCGAGCGCCCGGCTGACGTCGCCGACCGCGGCACGACCGTGCAACGAGTCGTAGTACGCCGCGCCGAGGTGGCGCAGCATGGCATCGAGATGCTTATCCTCGCGAGTCATGACGCCCTCCCGAAATCCGGCTCCCGCGGTCGGGAACCTCAGTTTCCCGATACCTCCGGTTTACCGGTTGCCGCGTGCCACGGGCAGGGTCGAAGGTCCGTTCCTCCGCACTGCTGACAAGCCCATGGACCCGGCGGGCGCGGGAGCAATGGCCCTACTGAAGCTGTCCGGTCGAAACGCGATAAGGCGCCGACCTAGAGCGAGTCAGCCTTTCGCGCCTGCGAACTGGCGCGCGGCAAGCGGGTCCGCCGGGTCCGCGCCGCCACCAGGCAGGCCCTCCGGGCCAAGGACGACGACCGGGCAGTTCGCGCGGCTCAGGCAGGTCCTGATGACCGGGCCCAATGGCCGCCCGGCCGGGCCGCGCGCCGATGCCGAGCCGAGGACAAGCAGGTCGGCACCCTCCGACTTTTGCGCCAGCGCCCGCTCGGGTTCTCCCTCGATAATCTCCGTGACTGACATAGTCGGGAGCAACGGGGCCGAACACGGCCCGGACCGCTGCGGCCAGGTCACGGCGCGCGCGCTCGCAGCGCTGCTCCGCGTCGACCGGCGCGGGCTGCGGCGCATACGACGCTCGCGGCTGCGCAGCCCAGACACCGATGACCTGCAGCCGCCCGTGCAGCCGCGCCGCCTCGCCGGCCGCCCAGCGCAGGGCGGTCAGTGATGCTGGTGAGCCGCTCACGCCCACCACGATCAAGGGCTGACTCACAATGCTCATGACGGCTCTCCTGCTCGCTCGCCTGTTGTTAGATTCCCGCGCGTTATTGCTCAATCGCGATTTCAATCCGGCGCGGCGCCTGCTGGTGCTCGGTTTTCATACCGATCCGTACCGTAACTATCCCGTTGCGGCACGAAGCGGACACGTCCTGTGGGTCGGAGCCTGGCGGGAGGACGACATGCCGGGCGAAGGTCCCGTACCGAAATTCGGATTGTGCGCCCGCCGGGGTGCTGTCGCGACGCTCGGCGCTCACGTTCAGTGTCCCCGCAGCTACCGATATTGTCAGGTCGTTGGCAGGATCGACACCCGGAACCTCCAGCCTGACGACGTACCTGGATCCGTCCGGGAACTGCTCTACCCGGATGGGGATCGCATGCCTCGGCAGGTGGTGCACCGTTGACAGCGGGGAACCCGCCCAGTCCGCTAGGTTCGGGCTTGAGCCGGTCGTGCGAGTGCTCATCGGTTGGCCTCCTTTGCGTCCCTACCACTGCACCGCTGCTCGCCAAACGTGGGTAGGGGCGAAAGTCCGTCGATAAGCATCGGCTGCCGGTGCAGCACCGACTGGCCGCGGCCGAGTCGATGACAGTCAGGACGTGTGTCCTGCCAGCACTTCGCGGGCCTGCCGGGCGATCTCGATGTCCTCTCTGGCCGTAATCACCAGGACAGCGGTGGCAGCGGAGTCGCCGCTGATGATCGCGTCAGCAGTTGCCTCGCCCCGCCGGGGGTCGATGCTGACGCCGAGGAACTCCAGGCCGGACACGGCCGCGACGCGAATCCTTGGGTCGTGCTCGCCGACGCCGCCGGTGAAGACCAGTGCGTCGAGGCCGTTCATGGCGGCCGCCATCGCCGCAATCTCGCGCCGGAGGCGGTGCAGGTAGACCTCGATAGCCAGCCGGGCAGCCGGATCACCCGCATCCGCGGCGCGGTGAATGTCACGCATGTCGCCGGAACCATCTGGCAGGCCGGCCAGCCCGGCCAGGCCGGACCGCTGCTCCAGGCTGGCCGCGATTTCATCGTAGCCCGAGCCCGCCGTGCTGGAGCAGCCAGATGATCAGGCCGGGATCGACGCTGCCGCTCCTGGTGGCCATGACCAGCCCTTCCAGCGGGGTAAAGCCCATCGTGGTGTCGATGGACCGGCCCGAGCTGACCGCGGCCAGCGACGCGCCGGCGCCCAGGTGGCAGCTGACGATGCGAAGGTCGGTGAGATCACGGCCAAGCAGGAACGCGGCGCGCCGGACCGCGTATGCGTGCGAGAGGCCGTGAAAGCCGTACCTTCGCAATACGAAGCGCTCGGTCCAGTCTCGAGGGAGCGCGTAGAACGCGGCGGCGTCCGGCAACGTTGCGTGGAACGCGGTGTCGAAGCACGCGACGGCAGGTACGTCCGGCAGCGCACTGGCGGGTTGCTTCGATGCCAGCCAGTGCCCGTGGCTGGTGCAGTGGGGCCAGGTCGGTCAGTTTGCCGATCTCCGAGATGACGGCGTCATCGAGCAGGGTCGCCTGCCGGAACCGGACGCCGCCATGCACCACGCGATGCCCTATGACAGCCGCATCGCGGGCATTGGCAAGGAACGCGGTCAGTTCCGGATGATCGGGGCTGCCATCCCAGTGATCCAGCTCGAACGCCACGTCGATGGTGTCCGCCGGGCCGAGCACGCTCACCTTCAGGCTGCTCGATCCGGCATTGACGACGACCGCGGGACCCGGCTGGATCCCCGGCCCGGATTGCGTCACGAAGCCTGCTGGGTCCAGGCCCAATCCCGCACCTCGGGCAGGTCCTCGCCATGCTCGCGAGTCCAGGTGTGGTGCCGGGCTCTGGTGTCGACCATCCGCTGGCGCAACTGTGCGGCCCGCTCACCGAGCCCAGGCACGCGGTCGATCACGTCCATGACCAGGTGGAACCGGTCCATGTCATTCATGACGACCATGTCGAAGGGCGTGGTGGTGGTGCCCTCCTCCTTGTAGCCGCGGACGTGGAAGTTGTCGTGCCCGGTCCGCCGGTAGGTCAGCCGGTGGATAAGCCACGGGTAGCCGTGGTAGGCGAATATCACCGGCCGGTCGCCGGTGAACAAGGCATCGAACTCGAAGTCGCTCATGCCGTGCGGGTGCTCGCGTTCCGGCTGGAGCCGCATCAGGTCGACCACGTTTACGACGCGCACCTTCAGCTCGGGCAGCTCGCGGCGCAGGATGGCAGTGGCGGCCAGCACCTCGAGAGTCGGCACGTCGCCCGCACAGGCCAGCACGACGTCGGGTTTGCTGCCGTCGCCGTCGCTGCTGGCCCACTCCCAGATGCCGGCGCCGCGGGTGCAGTGCAGAATGGCCGAGTCCATGTCGAGCCAGTCCGGTGACGGTTGCTTGCCGGCCACGATGACGTTCACGTAATCCCGGCTGCGCAGGCAATGGTCGGCGACCGATAGCAGCGTGTTCGCGTCCGGCGGCAGGTAGACGCGGATGACCTCGGCCTTCTTGTTCATTACGTGGTCGATGAAGCCGGGATCCTGGTGCGAGAAGCCGTTGTGGTCCTGCCGCCAGACGTGCGAGGTCAGCAGGATGTTCAAGGATGCGACCGGGCGGCGCCAGGGCAGATGCCGCGACACCTTCAGCCACTTCGCATGCTGGTTGAACATGGAATCCACGATGTGGATGAACGCCTCGTAACAGGAGAACAGGCCATGCCGGCCGGTCAGCAGGTAACCCTCGAGCCAGCCCTGGCAGGTGTGCTCCGACAGGACCTCCATCACCCGGCCGTCAGGTGCCAGGTTGACGTCGACCGGCAGGGTCGCCTCTTCCCAGGTCTTGCCGGTCGCCTGGAGCACGGAGCCGAGCCGGTTGGACTCGGTCTCATCCGGCCCGACGATGCGGAAGTTCCGCTCCGTATCGTTGCGCCGGAACACGTCGCGCAGGAAGTCGCCGAGGATCCGGGTGGGTTCTGAGGTCGTGGAGCCCGGCGAGGTCAGCGGCACCGCGTAGTCGCGGAAGTCCGGCAGGTTCAGGTCCCGCAGCAGCAGGCCGCCGTTTGCGTGCGGAGTCGCGCCGAGCCGCCGGTCGCCGGGCGGCACCAACGTGAGCAGGTCCGGTAGCGGGCTGCCGTCGGGTGAGAACAGCTCCTCCGGCCGGTACGACCGCAGCCATTCTTCAAGCTGCCGCAGGTGAGCGGGGTTGGTCCGCACCTCGGCCAGCGGCACCTGATGGGCTCGCCAGGTTCCCTCCACCGGCAGCCCGTCGACCTCGGCCGGCCCGGTCCAGCCTTTAGGGGAGCGGAGCACGATCATCGGCCAGCGGGCGCCCGGCTGCGGCGTCCCAGACCTGGCATCGTGCTGGATGGCCCGGATCTGGCCGATGACCGCGTCCACGGTCGCGGCCATCTTCTGGTGCATGAATCCGGGCTCGTGGCCAGATACGTAGAACGGCTCGTAGCCATAGCCGCGCAGCAACGCGTCCAGCTCGTCATCGCCGATCCGGGCCAGGATCGCCGGGTTCGCGATCTTCCAGCCGTTCAGGTGCAGGATCGGCAACACGGCGCCGTCACTAGCTGGGTTCAGGAACCGGTGGGAGTACCAGCTAGTCGCGAGCGGGCCGGTCTCGGCTTCGCCATCGCCGACGACGCAGGCGACGATCAGGTCCGGGTTGTCAAACGCTGCTCCGTGCGCGTGCGAAAGCGAGTATCCGAGTTCGCCGCCCTCGTGGATGGATCCGGGCGTCTCCGGGGACACGTGGCTCGGCACTCCGCCAGGAAAGGAGAACTGCCGGAACAGCTGCCGTATGCCGTCGGCGTCTTGCGGCACGCTCGGGTACACCTGGGTGTAACTGCCCTCAAGCCAGGTGTTGGCCAGCGCGGCTGGCCCGCCGTGACCGGGTCCGACGACGATCATCATATTGGCGTTGTGTACCGTGATCGCCCGGCTGAGGTGGGCCCAGATGAAATTGAGGCCGGGCGTCGTGCCCCAGTGGCCAAGCAGCCGCGGCTTGATGTGCTCGGCACGCAGCGGTTCGGCCAGCAGTGGATTGGCCATCAGGTAGATCTGGCCGGCCGCCAGGTAATTAGCCGCCCGCCAGTACCGGTCAAGCGTGGCGGCCTCATCGCTGGTCAGCACGTCCGGCGCGGTCGCCGTCGTCATGGCACTCCCTGGCTCATTGGTTCGGGTCTGGTTGGGCTTCGCGGCAGAGCGCGGTCAGTGTCCGCGGACGACAACAACCGGGCACGCGGCGTTCGTCACGCAGTGGATGCTCACCGATCCGACCAGCATGCCGGTGAACGATCCGTGTCCTCGGTTGCCGACGACGAGCAGGTCAGCGTTCTTCGACTCCTCGACCAGGACCTGGGATGGATGGCCATAGGCAACCTCGGTCTGCACCTTCTCCGGGGTCGAAGTCCCGTATACCTCGGTGAGCGCCTTATCGAGGGCGTCTTGCATATTCGCACGCACCTCGTCCGAGATCACCTGCGGTGCAACACCGACCGGAGCAGGGCCTGCTGCCGCGGGATAATGCCAGGAAAGGATGGCCTTGACCGACGCGCCCGTGGCGCCCGCGTAAGCTGCGGCCCACTTAAGCGCCCCGACCGACTCTGGCGAGCCGTCGACACCGACCACCACGGGTGGTTTCCTACCAGCCATCTGACTGCCTCACTTTCCTCGCGCCCCGCCCGCCCGGAGCGTCTTGTACATATCGAACCGGCGCCGGACAGGAGCAAGCTAGGGCCGATGGTCCCTGGCGCTGCCCGCCACGCCCCATCGTCGCACCGTGCGGTCAGGCTGCCCTACCAGCCCTCCTGTCAGTGGCTGGCATCTCGCGCGCGCCTGCCGGGCAGGCTCACCAAGGCCACCACGCCGCCGGCCACGGCGACGGCCGCAGCCGTGGCCAGGCCCAGGTCCATGCCGCTGACAAACGCTGACCTCGCCGCCTGTACTAGGGCCGCACCCTCAACGCCGCCGACGCGCCGCTACCTCAAGCGCACCGCCCACCGACCCGAGGATCGCGTGCAGGACGGGAACGGGGACGTGATACGGAACCAACGCTGCCGTCATGCGGCCGGAGTACCGGGTCGCGAGGAGGCTGCCAATGATCGCTACGCCGAGCGCACCGCCCAGCTGGAGCACCGCGCCGTTAGTAGCCGAGCCGATCCCGGTGTGCTGCGTCGGCACCGAGCCCATGACGGACGCGGTCGAGGCCGGGATGGCCAGGCCGGCTCCGATGCCGAGCATCACCATGCCGGGCAGGATGCTGAAATACGTGGAGCTCGTCGTTACCATCGAAATCTGCCAGAGGCCCGCGCCGATGATGAACAAGCCAGCGGCCGCGGTGAGCTTCGTGCCGATCGCGCGCAGCAGCAGCGCGGACAGTGGTGCCACCACCGCGATCGCGCCAGCCGCTGGCAGCACCCGCACCGGCCTGCAGCGGCGTGTAGCCGAGGCCGAACTGCAGGAACTGCGTCAGCACGAATAGCGCGCCGAACAAGCCCAGCGTCGCCAGGCCGATCGAGGAGATAGCCGCCGAGAACGAGCGCTGGCGGAAGAACTGCACGTTGAGCATCGGGTGCGAGCTGTGCAGCTCCCAGGCGGTGAAGGCGGCCAGTACCGCCAGCCCGCCAGCGCCGGCCGCGATGACGAGCGCGGACGTCCAGCCGCGCACGGGTGCCTCGATGATGGACCACAGCAGCAGGCCGAGACCGGTGACCGACAGCAGCGCTCCGGGCACGTCCGGCGCAGCCGCGGCCGGGTTCTTCGAGTCCGGCACGAGCGGAATGGCCAGGGCGAGCCCGGCGAAGGCGATCGGCACGTTGATCAGGAACACCGATCCCCACCAGAAATGAGCCAGCAGCAGGCCGCCGATTATCGGCCCGAGCGCGATGCCGAGCCCGCTGGTACCGGCCCAGAAGCCGATGGCCCGCTGCCGCTCGCCGGGCTCGGCGAACATCTGGGTGATGATCGACAGGGTCGACGGCATGATCAGCGCGCCGCCAATCCCCATGCTGGCCCGCGCGGCTATCAGCATCCCGACCGAGCCGGAAAAGGCCGCCCAGGTCGAGCCGGCCGCGAACAGCAACAGGCCAGCCAGGAAAGTCCGCTTCCGGCCGATGCGGTCGGCCACGCTGCCGGCCACCAGCAGCAAGCCGGCGAACACCATCACGTAGGAATCGACGATCCATTGCAGCTGGGTCGAGGTGGCGTTCAGGTCGCGGACCAGGGTCGGCAGCACGACGTTGAGCACGGTGTTGTCCAGCGTCACGATCAGCAGCGAGATGCACAGCACCGCCAGGGCGAGCCAGCGCCGGGGCGACGGGAGTTCCTGTTGGCGTTGCCGCTGCAGGACTGTTCACAGTAGTCGTCATGATGCTGATGTCACGCGGGTGGCGGCTGACAGGTTAGGGCGCAAGGTCCTGGGCGGCCACCGGCGAAAGTCCGCTCGAAAATGCGGGCCACAGCGCGGACCTTCGCCCCTGGCACCGCCAGTCGGCCGCCGCGATGCTGGGTCCACGTTCCCTTGAAAGGAGGCGCGTGATGATGAAGCGACACATCTGGGTGATACCGGTGGCTGTGGCCTGCATCGCGCTGCTCGTGGCCGGCAAGGACGACATTCAGCGGTTCCGCGCCATGCGTCGCATCTGAGCCGCGTCGGGGCGGGTCAAGCAACTGGCCGCCAGGATCCGATCCTGGCGGCCAATCCCTATCGCGACTCGCGAGCCGCGTTCACAGGGCTGCGCCAACCAGGCCGGCCAGATCGGCGAGCCTGCAGGTGTAGCCCCACTCGTTGTCGTACCAGCCGAATATCTTGACCAGCGAGCCCGCCGCCTGCGTCAGGCCGGAGTCGAACACGCACGAGGCCGAGTCGCCGATGATGTCCCGCGACACCAGCGCGTCGGTGCTGTAGCGCAGGACGCCGGCCAGCTGGCCGACGGCTGCGTGCCGGAATGCCTCGTTGACTTCATTGACGGTGACCTCGCGGCCAAGCACGGCGGTGAGATCGGTCAGCGACCCGTCCTCGACGGGAACGCGGACCGCCACGCCGTCCAGCCGCCCGGCGAGCTCGGGTATCACCAGGCCGGTCGTCCGCGCGGCACCGGTGCTCGTCGGCACGATGCTGACGGCTGCGCTGCGGGCGCGGCGCAGGTCCTTGTGCGGCCCGTCCAGCAGCATCTGGTCGCCGGTGTAGGCGTGCACGGTGGTCATCAGGCCCTGGGTGAGCCCGAAAGCGTCGTGGAGCACCTTGGCCATGGGCGCGACGCAGTTGGTCGTGCACGAGGCGCAGGAAATGATGTCGTGGCTGGCGGGATCGTAGCTGGAGTCATTGACTCCCATGACCACGGTCAGGTCAGCTCCCTTTCCTGGCGCCGAGATCAGGACCTTGCGCGCGCCGGACTTGAGGTGCAGTGCGGCGTCGTCGCGGGCGCGGAACTTGCCCGTCGACTCGATCACGACCTGCACGTCAAGGTCGGCCCAGCCGATCGAGGCCGGCTCGCGAATGCTGAGGGCGGCGATGGCCTTGCCATTCACCACGATCGAGTCGTCGTGGTGGCTGACGGAGGCCGCCATGCGCCCGTAGGTTGAGTCGAACTCGAGCAGGTGAGCCAAGGTGGCGGCATCGGCGATGTCGTTCACTGCGACGACGTCGAGGTCGTCACGCTCAAGGCAGCGCCGCACGAAGGCGCGGCCGATCCGGCCGAATCCGTTGATGCCTATCCGGGTAACCACTGGGTTCCTCCTTGTCTTGGGCATGCCCTCGCCTGGCGATCCTGCGGTGCCGGGCATCCCGGCTCGGGCTGACTAGGTTGCCTAGGCCCGAGCCGAGGCCTGGTGCAAGTGGCTACTCGCCTGCGGGCACAACTACGACCGGGCACTTCGCGTGGTGCACGACCTGGCTGCTCACCGATCCCAGGACCAACGAGCCGAAACCGCCGCCGCCACGGTGACCGACCACGAGCAGGTCAGCGCCGTCCGACGCTTCGATCAGCGACTGGGCCGCGAAGCCGTGGACCGCGGCGACCGTTACCGAGGCCGGCTGCTCGCTGCCGAGCTTGGCTGCCGTGCCAGCGACTGCGTCCTCGGCGAGCTTGCGCACCTTGACAATCCGCTCTTCGTCAGCCGGGACCGTAACCGGGTTGCCCGTCCAGTAGCTTGCCGCGACCGCATTGACTGTGAGGACCGTCAGCGGAGCCTTCCGCAAGGCGGCCTCTTTCATCGCCCACTCCAGGGCGTGACTGGCATTGTGCGACCCATCAATGCCTACGACGATTCCCGACATCTGACCCTCACTTTCTGGGCCGCCGTTTCGGACAGCCCTGACCGCTACCAGAGTGATCAGGTCCAGCGGGCCGACGGCAGGGTCTTTAGCCCTTATCAGGCATGGAAACGGCCCGGAGTTGGGCGCTCCGGACCGCGAGTGGTCAGCCTGAGGCTCGCAGGGCGGCAACCACCGCGTTGAGGTCCGCCCTATCAGCCTGATACGGCGCATACACCGAGATGCGGCTGACCACGTCGCCGAACCGGGCAGTCAGGCCGGCGGCCACCTGGCTGGGAGTGCCCGCAACCGCGAACGCGTCGAGCACGTCGTCGGTGATCAGGGCGCCCATCTCGGCCCACGCGTGCTGCCGGGACAGCGTGTTGAGTCGCTCATGCAGGTCACCCCAGCCGTGCAGGTCGAGCACTGGCCGGTAGGACGGCGTCGATCCGTAGAAGGCAATCTGCGCGCGGACTCCTGTCTCGGCGTCGGCGCGAGCCCGCTCGTCATTGCCGAGCACGACGAACGCTGGCAACGACAGCGTGAAGCCGTCCAGGTTGCCGCGGGCCGCTACCAGCGCCGGGATCGTCCGCTCCCGCAGATAGCCCTGCGTGGTGAAGCTGTGGCACAGCATGCCGTCGGCGACCCGGCCGGCTACGCCGGTCATCAACTCGCCGACGGCCGCCAGCATGACCGGGGGGTTGCCGAACGGGCTCGGCCCAGGGTTGAAGAACTCGGTCATCAGCGTGTGGTGGTAAAACTCGCCGCGGAAAGCCAGCTGTTCGCCCGTCGCCCAGCTTTCCCAGATGGCCCGCACCGCGCCGATGAACTCTTCCATCCGGCGGGCCGGGTGGCTCCACGGCATGCCGAAGCGGCGCTCGATATGCGGCCTGACCTGAGAGCCGAGGCCGAGCTGAAACCGGCCGTGCGAGATGAGCTGGATGTCGTTCGCCTGCACCGCGACGCTCATGGGATTACGCGCGAAGGCCACGGCGATGGCCGACTGGAGCGTTATCCGGGACGTTTGTCGGGCCGCCAGCGCCAGCGACGCGAACACGTCGTGCCTGGTCTCCGGCACGCCGAAGCCGTCGTAGCCGTCGGTCTCCGCGGCTGCCGCAGCGGTCTCGATCTCCAGGGGCCTCGCGGTCACCGGCGCGGCGGCATCGATCTGCATTCGGCCAGCTTGCCGTACCTGCGCTTGATTGCGCGCGCGGGCGGGCAGTCTAGTAGCCATGAGCGAGACCGAGCAGTCTGGAACTTCGAGCCGGCTAGCGGCCACCGTCGACGAGCAGGTGCAGCGGGCGAACGACTCCGGCCGGGTGCCGGTGGTGTTCATTCACGGCCTGTGGCTGCTGGCCTCAAGCTGGGACCAATGGGCAGCAATGTTCGATGCAGAAGGGTATGCTCCGGTCGCGCCCGGCTGGCCCGATGACCCTGGCACCGTGGCCGAGGCGCAGGCACATCCTGAGGTTTTCGCTGGCAAGAGCATCGGCGACATAGCTCACCACTACTCCGAGATCATCGGCACACTTAACCGCAAACCAGCGGTCATCGGACACTCGTTTGGCGGTTTGCTGGCCCAGATCGTTGCGGGCCGAGGGCAGTCTGCCGCCACCGTGGCCATCGACGCCGCCCCGTTCCGCGGCGTGCTGCCGACGCCGTTGTCGTCGCTCAGGTCCGCGTTCCCGGTCCTGGGCAACCCGGCGAACAAGCGCCGTTCCGTCCCCCTCACCTTCAGTCAGTTCCGCTTTGCCTTCGCCAATGAGGTACCTGAGGGCGAAGCGCGCGAGCTGTACGCGAACTACGCGGTGCCAGGGTCGGGCGTGCCGCTCTTCCAGGCCGCGTTCGCCAACTTCAACCCGCGGACGGAAGCCAGCGTCGATACCACTAATCCGCACCGCGGGCCGCTGCTGATCCTCTCCGGCGGAAAGGACAACACGGTGCCCCGCGCCATCTCGCGCGCGGCGTTCAAGCGCCAGGAGCACAACCGCGGCATCACCGAGTTTGCCGAGATCCCGGGCCGCGGGCATTCTCTGACCATCGACAAGGGTTGGCACGATGTCGCGCAAAAGGCGCTGGATTTCATCCGCCGCTTCACCTGATATGCCGATTCGAGCCGCTTCTCTGGACTGACGTCCAACCCCCGCGGGACCATCGCCCCTGGCTAGGCGCCACCTCCTGACGAGGCTGGAGGTAGCAGAAGGAGGTGCGCGATGAGAGTTCTGGTGGCATATGGCTCGACCCGCGGCGGTACCCAGGGTCTTGCCCACATGGTGGCCGATGGCCTGCGCGAGACGGGCTGCACGGTTGACGTGGTTCCGGCGGGCGCGGTGCACCGAATCCGCGGATATGACGCGGTCGTCGTCGGCGGTGCGCTCTACGCATTCCGGTGGCACCGGGCCGCGCGGCGGTTCGTCCGGCGGCACGCGGCTGAACTTAGGAAGCTACCGGTCTACTTCTTCTCCAGCGGGCCGCTCGACGATTCCGCCGCGAAGGGCGAGATCCCGCCGGTGAAAGGCGTCGCGGCGCTGATGGGCAGGGTCGGCGCCCGTGGGCATGTGACATTTGGCGGCCGGCTGTCGCAGTACGCCCGAGGATTCCCGGCCAGCGCGATGGCGAAGAAGGTGGCAGGCGACTGGCGCGATCCTGTGCACGTGCGTGCGTGGGCTCACTCCGTCGCGGCGCAGCTGCAAGAAAGTTCACCGCTGCCGGCGTGACGGGCAACGGCAGATCGGCGGTCGCGAGAGATCAGTGCAGTTATAGTGCGTACCTGGATAATCGGTCCTGAGCTAGGTGCCTCTCCAGGAGAACCCAGATGAGCACTCGCCTGCCCCGGCCGTCGCGGCTTGCCGGCTTTTCAATCTCAATCATCTCAGTGGCAGCCCTAGCCGCCGCGGCAGGCTCCGCTCCGGCGCAGGCAGCGCCCGGTTCGGCCAGCGCGGCCGCGCATCCGGCGACCGCGGCGGTCTCGTCGGGCTGGCGCGTCATAAGGGATTTTCTTACGCCTAACCTCAGTCTGCTGGCCCTCAGCGCGGTCAGCGACCGCAACGCTTGGGCAGGCGGCGTTTCCCCGGCTCAGACTCCGGTCGTTTATCACCAGGCCGGCCGCACGTGGATCAAGTACTCACTGCCCGGCACGGCAGGCATGTTCGTGGATGGCCTCAGCGCGACGAAGGGAACGAACGTCTGGGCGTCCGTCGCGAACCAGTCGGCCGGCGCGGTCGAGCGGTTGACCAAGCACGGCTGGCAGACCTACACCTTTCCGCAGGGCAAGGCGCAGATCGCTGACGATGGAGTGATTACCTTCGGCGCGACTGACACCTGGGTGTTCGAGTACGACTTCGCGACCATGATGGAGTACGCCTACCATTACACCGGCCACTGGTCCCGGCACGTCATGCCAGCTGCGGTGGATGCCAACAGCAACGAAGGCCTGGTCAGCGGCTCGTCTTCCAGCAACCTCTGGGCGCTGACGTTCGTCAAGAACCGGCCTGCTTCGATGCGGTACAACGGCAAGAAGTGGCAAGTCATCGCGTTCCCTGGCAACCTGGCACCGAAGGGAACGACGGTCTATTCCAAGCAGATCCTGGCCGTGTCGCCGACCAGTGTCTGGGCGACGATTTCCACCTTCACGACGAAAGGCGTCGGGCCCGTTGTGCTGCTGCACTGGAACGGCCATAACTGGAGCAAGGTCACGGGCAAGCTGCCAGCCGCGAACCTGCTGGGCCCGGTCGCATCGGACGGGCACGGCGGCGCCTGGCTCTTTGCGGAAAACAAGGCTCAGACCAAGCTGCTGCTGCTGCACTACTCGGGCGGTCGCTGGTCCACCTACAACAACCCGACGACGGGCGGCAAGGTCATCTCGGTCACCGCGCTTGACCTCATTCCCGGCACCCGGTCGGTGCTCGGCACCGGCCCGATAGCCCCGACCCCCGGCGGCGATTTCGGCTCGGCAGTGATCAAGTACGGCCGCTAACCGGCGGACCTTCGGCCCTGGCGACACTGTGGTGCGGGCGTCGAGACTGGCCAGCTAGGAGGGGTCGGCTAGCGCGGCCCTGCGAAACCAGTCAGAGCGAGGCAATGACCGTCGCTACCAGGGGCCCGACCGCTGTGCCTGCTAGGCAGTCGGCCACGATCATGTCCGCTGCCTGCACGCCAGGCCCGGACGTGCTGCGTGAGCTTGGCACGGCCGCGGGCGGGCTATCGAGTCAGGAGGCCGCGCAACGACTGGCCCGGTGGGGTCCGAACGCGGTTTCCTCGCATCGGGCCCGGCTGCTGCCTGTGCTGTGGCACCAGTTGCGGTCGCCGTTGCTCGCCCTGCTGCTGGTGGCAGCAGTCGCGTCGTACTTCACCGGTGAACGCACCGACGCCGTGATCATTGGTGTCATCGTCGGCTTGTCTGTTGGGCTGGGATTCGTGAACGAGTACCGCGCCGAGAAGGCCGCCGAGGCGCTGCATTCCCAGATCCGCCATCAGACCATCGTCATTCGCGACGGACGGCCGACCACGATCGAAGTTACTGGCCTGGTACCCGGTGATCTGGTAGAGCTGCGGCTTGGAGACGTCGTTCCCGCTGACATCAGGTTGCTCACAGCCACCGGCCTGGAGTGTGACGAGTCAGTCCTCACCGGCGAATCCATGCCTGCCGCCAAGAACACCGGCGCCGTCTCGGCCGGGACTCCGCTGGCCGAGCTATGCGGGTGCGCGCTGATGGGCACCGTCGTGAGCGCTGGTAGCGGCCAAGGCGTCGTCGCGGCCACCGGAGCGCGCACCCAGTTCGGCGAAATCGCCGCGGGCCTGAGCACGCACCTGCTCGATACCGAGTTCCAGGTCGGCTTGCGCCGGTTCTCTATGCTGCTGGTGTACGTGGCCGGCGCGCTGACCACCTCGATTTTCCTCATCAACGTGGCGCTGCACAAGCCGGTCATCGACGCGCTGCTGTTCTCCCTGGCGATCGCTGTTGGCATTACGCCGCAGCTGCTGCCCGCGGTCGTATCGAGTAGCCTCGCGGCCGGCTCTCGGCAGATGAGCCGCAAGAAAGTCCTCGTCAAGCGCTTGGTCTGCATAGAGGACCTCGGCGATGTCGACGTCCTGCTGACCGACAAGACTGGCACCCTCACTCAGGGCCGCATTAGCTACATGCGTGCCGTCGCGGTGGGTAGTGAGCGATCGGAATCGGTGCTGCGATGGGGCGTGCTCTGCACCGAGAATGCAGAACCAAACGGCAGGCAGGCCGGCGGCAATCCGCTGGACCTGGCGCTGTGGCGGTCCCCGGCGGCAGCAAGCGTGCGGGCCGCGACTATCCGCTATCAGCGGCTCGCGGTGCTGCCGTTCGATCATGAGCGCCGCATGGTCTCGGTCCTGGTTCGCGACCCGGTCGGCCAGCGCGTGCTCGTTACCAAGGGCGCGCCGGAAACGGTACTGGAGCGCTGCCGCGACGTGCCGGCTGGTGCGCGGGCTGCGCTCGAAGCGGAGTTCGCGGCCGGCAACCGCGTAGTGGCCGTCGCGACGCGGCCGGCCCCTGACCTGGATGGATCGGCGCCTAGTGATCAGCTCACGCCCGGTCACCGCCTTACGTCCGATGACGAGCGAGACTTGCGGCTCGCCGGCCTTCTTGTGTTCCTGGATCCGCCTAAGCACGATGCCGCGGCGGCGCTCCAGCGGCTTGCTGACCTCGGCATCGCCGTCAAGGTCGTCACCGGCGATAACCCCGTCGTTGCTGTCAAGGTGTGCCACGACCTCGGGCTGGCGGACGGCGGTGCGCTGACCGGCAAGGATCTCGACTCAATGGATGACAGTCAGCTTGCTGCAGCCATCGGCACAACCACCGTCTTCGCTCGGGTCAGCCCCGAGCACAAGGCGCGCATAGTGCGCGCACAGCGGCGCAGCGGCGGCGGGGTCGCATTCCTTGGTGATGGCGTCAATGACGCTCTTGCATTGCACGCTGCCGACGTCGGCATTTCCGTCGACTCGGCGACAGACGTCGCGAAGGACGCCGCTGACGTCATCTTGCTCGAGAAGGATCTCGGCGTGCTCGCCGATGGCGTGGCCGAAGGCCGCCGGATATTCGCCAACACCATCAAGTACGTGCTCATGGGCACGTCCAGCAACTTCGGCAACATGTTCTCCGCCGCCGGGGCGTCGCTGTTCCTCAAATTCCTGCCGATGCTGCCATCCCAGATTCTGCTGAACAACTTGCTCTACGACACCAGCCAGCTGGCCATCCCGACCGACAACGTCGACGAGGAACAGCTGCGCCGTCCTTCGCACTGGGACATTGCGTTCATCCGGCGCTTCATGATCTTCTTCGGGCCGCTCAGCTCGGTATTCGACTTCATGACCTTCGGAATCATGCTCTGGGTGTTTCATTCGGGCCCGGCGCAGTTCCGCTCTGGCTGGTTCGTGGAGTCGCTGGCCACGCAGACCCTGGTCATCTTCGCTATCCGGACGCGACGCATCCCGTTCTTCCGCAGCCACCCCAGCCTGCCGCTGACTCTCGCGGCGCTCGGCGTGGTCACGATCGGGACGCTGTTGCCCGCGATGCCGTTCGCCGCCACCCTGGGCTTCCGGCCGCTGCCCGGCGCATTTTTCGCGGCGCTGGTCGGTATGGTGGTTGCTTACCTCGGGCTGATCAAGGCCGGCAAGCGGATCTTCTATCGCGCCGCCGCCCGGCCGGTAAGGGCCCCGCTGCCTACTGACGGCAGCCTGCGTCGTCTGCGTCGCCGGATGGCGCAGTTCAGTGTCGCCGATCATCACCGGAGCGCGCCGCTCCGCCAGGGGCTGGGCACCGGCAACGGGCGAGGGCCTGCCGATTCCGGGCAAACCTTGCCCGTTGCCTGATCGCCGCGCCGTCAGGTCATGAAGCTGAGGAGCGCGCCGTTGACCTGGTCGGCGTGGGTCCAGGCGATGGCATGCGGGCTACCGCGGCCGCGGCGGCTGGTGCCCCTGTCCGCCCGGCGCACAGTAGTGTGCGCCGGGCGCGTATGGCTGGGGAGCTACCGCACGCTGCCCTTGCCTGCCACCGTCTCGGGGTGCCAGGTCGGGGTGCCGTTGACGGCCCAGTAGAACTTCAGCCTGTTCTGCGGGCCGACCGCGCTGATGTTCACCGAGTTGCCGTTCACGGTCATTGACGGCGCGGAGTAGGTGCTGCCCATGCCTGCGACCGTCTCGGGGTGCCAGGTCGGGGTGCCGTTGACGGCCCAGTAGAACTTGAGCCTGTTCTGCGGGCCGACCGCGCTGATGTTCACCGAGTTGCCGTTCACGGTCATCGACGGTGCGGAGAAGGTGGTGCCCATGCCTGCGACCGTCTCGGGGTGCCAGGTCGGGGTGCCGTTGACGGCCCAGTAGAACTTCAGCCTGTTCTTCTGGCCAGCGGCGCTGATGTTGACAGAGCCGTGATTCACGGTCATCGACGGTGCGGAGTACGTTGTGTTGATGCCGGCCACTGTTTCCGGGTGCCATGTAGCTGTGCCGTTAACCGCCCAGTAGAACTTCAGCCGGTTGCTCGGGCCCGTGGCGGCGATGTTGACCGAGTTGCCGTTGACCGTCATTGACGGCGCGGAGTAGGTGGTGTTGGCGCCGGCGACGGTCTCGGCGTGCCAGGTCGGGGTGCCGTTGACGGCCCAGTAAAACCGCAGCTTGTGATGAGCGCCCGTGGCGGCGATGTTGACCGAGTTGCCGTTGACCGTCATTGACGGCGCGGAGTACGTGGTGTTGGCGCCGGCGACGGTCTCGGCGTGCCAGGTCGGGGTGCCGTTGACGGCCCAGTAAAAGCGGAGCTTGTGATCCGGGCCCATGGCGGCGATGTTGACCGAGTTGCCGTTGACCGTCATTGACGGCGCGGAGTACGTGGTGTTGGCGCCGGCGACGGTCTCGGCGTGCCAGGTCGGGGTGCCGTTGACGGCCCAGTAGAACTTCAGGCTGTTCTTCGGACCCTGGATAGCGATGTTGACAGAGCCATGGTTAGCGGTCATGGATGGCGGCGTGCTAGCCATGGCAGGAGCCAGCCCGGCGCCAATAAGTCCAAGCGAGGCCGTCGCGGCCAGCGCCAGGGCAGCGCGTCTCCGGTAGCCTCGGCCGGACACGCTTGCCCCAAGGCCGCCCGAGGATCGAGAATCGTTCATCTTCCCTCCCGTGTGCAAAGGCCGGTAACCCGATGGGGCCCGGCTCGAGGTCACGTCAGGCCCGCGGCGATGCCGTCTGCGGTCCATGCGCCCTCACGTTTACTGGCGGTCCATCGCGTGCCGCGCCGTTCCATACGCTGTGCCTCACTTGCAGGGATTCCTGCGCGCATGGGCGCGCTGACCGGCGCGTCTCGGTCAGGGCCGCGCGGCGAACGTTCAGTTCGGCCAGTAAGAGCAGCGCGTGCCGGTGCGCACAGCCTGGCGCAAGTGCGCACCGATTACCGGGTCTGCTTCGGTGATTCGGGCGACTGCCCGGCGGATTGCCTTGCCTGCAGCGACGCGGGCGCGCTCGCCGGCATCCGGGAACGACCGGGTGCGTCCGGCAAGTCCGGCAGCGCTGGCCAGCTGCCCGGCGAGCCACACGCGCTCGGCCTGGGCACGCGCCGTATGGTCGAGAGTGCCCGCAGCACCCCGCTCCGCGATCTCGGTGTCGAGGTGTGTGAGGCGGCGGCGATACTCCGCGATCGCATGCTCATCCAGGACTGGCTGCCCGGTGCTGGCGTCGGCGCCCGAGCCACGGAGGGCGGCGACTCCCGCCACGAGATCGGCTGCGGAAATGTCTCTGCGCGGGTTGGCCGTCAGGACGGCCAGATGCAGCATGCCGATACTGTCTGCGACGAGCACGCTCCGTTCCTGCAGGATGATCCGCCACTGGTGGCCCGCGCGCCGGAACTCGGCACGGCTGTCACCATCGGAGCCGGCCCGAGTGCGGCGGGCAGGGCTGGGCTGGCTGTGGCCATGCAGGCCGTAGCTGTGCAGACCGCCGCGGCCACGCGGGTCGCTGATGCCGAGGGCACGGGCATCGCTGGTTGCGGCTTCCCGTTCCCCTTCCGCGTCACGGGCGTCACCTGAATGGCCGCGGATCGTGAGCGCCTCAGCGAGCCGCAGCCTGGAGCAGACCACGGCGGGCCAATGCGCGAGAGCGAGATTGTGCCGGACGGCGGCGCGGAAATGCTCGATAGCCCGGTCGAGGTGGTCCAAAGTGAGGGAGGCGACGCCCAGTGCGTGCTGCGTCGAGCCAAAACACGTCACGCCCGGGCCGCCAACCATCGGCAGGCGCGCATGCGGGTGCAGCAGGTCGTACGCATCGGCAGCGACCGCCGCGTCGGCGATCAGGTTTGCCGCTTCGACGATGCCGTTCATGGTTACCAGCCAGCTGCTGGACCGCGGCAGGCTGGCCAGGCTGTTGCCCTGCAGCCTTGCCAGGGAGCTGGCGGCTGTGCGCGCATCGCCGCTCAGGGCTGCCGCGACAGCGAGTGCCGCGACGGCCGACTCGTCCACGGCGCTGAGCGCCGGCGAGTGGACTCGCTCGGTCAGCATGGGCAGCAATTCGACCAGGCGGCCCTGATACCACCGGATCGTCACGAGCTGAGCAGCGGGCCACCATTCGCTGTCGATGTCACCCGCCGTTGCCCCGCTTTCGGCGCACAGGCTTGCCAGCGACACTGCATCGTCCAGGCGGCCCGCGCGAATAGCCAGCATGACCTCGATTGCGCTGACCACGAAGCCGACCGCCCGGTTACCGCGCTGGCTGAGGAGATCGCGCAGTTCGGCAAGCAGCCGCCCGGAGTGCGGATCACCCGCGGAGTATGCGTCTACTGTGTGCCAGAGCACTCCCACCAGCCGGTCACTACGGCGCTGCGTGCTTAGGCTTGTCCTGATTAACTCGAGGGCGAGCTCTCGCCGTGCGATTCCCCCGTCCGGTCCGAGCATGCAGTGATGGGCAAGGCTAAGTGCATCTGCCAAGGCCACCGCGTCGCTCGCGGCCCTGGCCTCGCTGAGCGCCGCCAGGATAGTGTCTTGCTCACCCCGTACGTAGTCAGCCTCCGCGGCGAGCCTGATCCGGATGCGCAGTGCCAGCGGCGACTTCTGGTCGAGCAGCGACAGACATTGCTCGAGCCTTGCCCGCAGCATGACCGCGCCCGTCGCCGTGCGGCGCTCGCTCACCCATAGGCCGGCTAGGCCGAGCGCCGCTGTGGCCATCGCCTCTGCGTCCGCGGCAAGCTCCGCCAGCTGGTAGGCGTGCTCGAAGCTCTCCCGGCTGGCGAGGAGATCGCCATCGGTGTACAGCGCGCGATGTCCGTCTGCGAGGGCGACATGCAGGTCATCCGGCAGTCCGTAGACCACGTCCAGGCGACGCCTCGCCGCACTAACGTGGCCGTCGCTTGTCATGCCGTCAAATCTATTCGCGGCCCTTTGCCTCGTCGAGGACGTGGCACCCCCATTGGCTGCTGCGCCCCGATGATGCGTTGTCCCAGGAGTGACCATCAGTCCAGGCCCCAGCTTGTCCAGCTAGCTGGCGGAAAGCCCGGAGTGATTGCTAGCTCTGGCCGGCGCCCGTTAATCAGGCCGAGACCGAGGAGCGGTGATCAAGTACCGCCCCTAAGCCAGGCTGCCTTAGGTCATGAAGCTGAGGAGCGCGCCGTTGACCTGGTCGGCGTGGGTCCAGGCGATGGCATGCGGTCCGTTCGGGACGGTAACCAGCTGCATGTCCTTGATCATGCCGGGCAAGCGCTTGCCGGTCTTGTCGTAGGGAAGGATCCGGTCGGCATCACCGTCCACGACCAGCATCGGAACGTCGATCTTGGGCAGGTCGCCGCGGAAGTCGGTCTCCCAAGTGCCGATGCACGCTACCGCGGCCGCGGCGGAAGCCTCGGTCGCGATGTTGAAGCTGGCCTGGTATGCCTGGTCGCTGACCAGGGTGCCGCGGAGCTTGTCGAAGTTGTAGAAGTTGTCGAGGAAGCCCTTCAGGAACGCCGGGCTGTCGGCCTTGGCCGCCTCGATGAATCCGTCGTACAGGCTCTTCGGCAGGCCTTCAGGGTTATCGCCGGTCTCGAGCAGGAATGGCGGGATCGGCGAGATCAGCACGCCCCTGGCCACCCGCGCCGAGCCGTAGGTGCCCAGGTAGCGGGTTACCTCGCCGGTGCCCATGGAGTGGCCGACGAGCACCGCGTCGCGCAGGTCCAGCGCCTCCATCAGCGCGTTCAGGTCCGCGGCGAACGTGTCGTAGTCGTATCCGGACGTGGGCTGGCTGGACTTGCCGAATCCGCGGCGGTCATAGGTGATGACCCGGTGGCCGGCCTGCAGCAGTACCGGTACCTGCTTATCCCACGCACGCCCGCTCAGCGGGTACCCGTGGATGAGCACTACCGGCTGCCCGAAGCCATGGTCTTCGTAGTAGAGATCGACAGTGCCTGAGTTTTCTGTGCCGACGGTCAGATACGGCATAGGGAGTCTGCCTTCCGGGTTGCGAGAGGTGGGTAACGGGCTCGCCGAGATGGCTCAGCCAGTCGGGTCGGCTCGGCCAGTCGGAGTCTGACCTCACCAGGACGCTATTTCCGGCTGACTCAGCGAAGCTCCACCCGCAGCGGGTGATTCGCCACCGCGACGAGAACCATCGGGCCTGGCCGGAGCCTTGCAAAACGTCCCGAGCCGTCTGGGCATGAACCGAGTGTCGGCGGGCAACGTATAGTTTGTCGTGAGGCGGCTCATCGCCCGCCCAGCACAAAACGGACGGCTGTTGTTCGGTCGCCCCGCACCGACCCGCGGTGGACGCAAGTCCGCCAGCCCGGACCTGGAGGGGCCTGCATGGCCGTTATCAACGCTTTCGCGCAGGATGTCGTTGATCTGGCCGAGCCGCTAACGCTGGATGCCGCCTATGCCTGGTCGTGCCGCATGGCGCTCGCCGATTCCCAGATTGGCACAGTCGGGCTCGAGATCGAGACCCACCTGGTGGACTTTGACTCAGTGCCTGACGCCGTTGGCTGGCATCGGGCCGAGCCGATCAAAGACATCATTGGCGCCGTCACGACCTCAAGCGTCGTCACGCTAGAACCCGGCGGCCAGGTAGAGCTATCCGGTGCGCCGCAGCCAGACATCGCCACCGCGGTGGCTGGCCTGCGACGCGATTGGATGGGCGCGCGGCTCGCCCTGGCGGAGCGCAGGCTCGGCGTGGCATACGCAGGCGCTGATCCGCTCCGGCCATCGCGCCGGGTCAACCCTCACTCGCGCTACCGCGCCATGGAGCAGCATTTCGCTATCACCGGCCGGGCATCGGCCGGCTCGGTGATGATGAACTCCACCGCGGCGCTGCAGGTGAACCTGGAGGCCGGGCCGCAACGCGGATGGCCCGAGCGGGTGGCCCGGGCTCACCGGCTGGGACCGACGCTGGTGGCGATATCGGCGAGCTCGTCCTGGCTGCACGGGCGTCCCACCGGATGGAAGTCGGTCCGGCAGCGGACATGGAGCCGACTCGACCCGCGCGCCTGCGGTCCGGTGCCCGGCTGTGTGGCCGCGGAGGCCGCCACCGACAGCGGCATGGATCCGGCTTCGGCGTGGGCGCACTACGCCATGGGGGCGCCGGTCGTCATGGCCCGTACCGGCTATGGGCAGGTCGAGGCCGTCCGCACGCCGGTGTCGTTCTGGCAATGGGCCAGCGGCTTGGTCCGCCTCGGCGGGAGGCGGCCGACGGTTGCTGATCTCGATATGCATCTGACCACGCTGTTCCCGCCCGTGCGGCTGCGCGGGTACCTGGAACTGCGTTACCTCGACGCGACCGCCCCGCGGTGGTGGCCGGCCATCGCCGCGGTGCTCACCACGCTGATGGATGATCCGGTCGCCGCTGACATGGCAACGGAGGCGACGGAGCGCACCGCCACTCGCTGGACCGAGGCGGCACGGGCCGGGCTCGGCGATCAGCTGCTTGCGGACTCGGCCCGTCGGTGCCTAGCGATCGCGGCCGACCGGGTTCCTACCGAGCTCAGTGCCGGCGTCGCTGACCTGGCAGAACTTGTCGAGTCCGGTCGCTGTCCCGGAGACCTGCTAGCCGAGCGCATCGAAAAGATCGGACCGTTGGCCGCCCTCGGGGAGCTAGCGCATGCTTGATCAGGTAGTCCGTGACCTTGACGCCGTTGTCCGCGACCTGGACCGCGCCCGGGCCCGTACGCTGCGGCTCACCGACCTGGACGAGCCGACCCTGCTGGCACAGCACGATCCGCTGATGAGCCCGCTGGTGTGGGATCTCGCGCACGTCGGCCAGCAGGAGGAACTCTGGCTGCTGCGCGGCGGCGATCCTTCCCGGCCGGGCATGCTGGCGCCCGAGGTCGACTCGCTGTACGACGCGTTCAAGCACAAGCGCGCCGACCGGCCGCAGTTGCCGCTGCTGCCGCCGGTCGAGGCGCGCGCCTACGACTACGAGGTCCGCGGCCGGGTGCTTGACCTGCTCGAGCGCACGGCCGAGGAGGATTTGTTCACCGCGGGCATGGTCGTGCAGCACGAGGAGCAGCACGACGAGACGATGTACGCGACGCTGCAGCTGCGCCACGGGCCCCCGCTGCTGATCGCCCACCGCCCGCTGCCGGCGGGTCGTCGCGTCGAGCCGCCGCGCGTGTTCGTCCCCGGCGGCCAGTTCACGCTGGGCGTCGACGCATCCAGCGAACCGTTCTCGCTCGACAACGAACGGCCCGCGCACACTGTTGAGGTAACGGGGTTCTGGATCGGCCGGGTGCCGGTCAGCAACCGGCAGTGGCAGGAGTTCATCGAAGACGGCGGCTATGACCGGCGCGACTTGTGGTCGGAGCCCGGCTGGACGCACCGGACTCACGTCCAGCTGGAGCGGCCGCTGTTCTGGACGCAAGATGGCACGAGGCGCCGGTTCGGTATCGAGGAAGCGGTACCGCCGGACGAGCCGGTGCAGCACGTGTCCTACTTCGAGGCGGAAGCGTTCGCCCGCTGGGCCGGCGCCAGGCTCCCGACCGAGATCGAGTGGGAGAAGGCGTGCGCCTGGGACCCGGCTGCGCGAGCCAGGCGCACCTGGCCGTGGGGTTCCGCGCCGCCCACCGCTGAGCTGGCGAACCTCGGCGGCGCCGCGCTGCGGCCAGCGCCGGTCGGAGCCTTCCCGCAGGGCGCTTCGGCGTACGGGGTCGAGCAAATGATTGGCGACGTGTGGGAATGGACGTCCTCGGACTTCGCGCCCTGGCCGGGCTTCACGCCGATGATCTACCGCGACTACAGCGTGCCATTCTTCCGCGGCGACTATAAGGTGCTGCGCGGCGGCTCGTGGGCCGTTGCCCCGTCAACGATCCGGCCGTCGTTCCGTAACTGGGACCACCCGATCCGGCGGCAGATCTTCACCGGCCTCCGGCTCGCCTGGGACGCCTGAGTGTGCCGGCACCTGGCGTGGCTCGGGGGACCCCGTTCCCTTGATGAGCTGGTGCTGGCGCCCGCGCACGGGATGCTCGTCCAGTCATATGCGCCTCGCCGGCAGCAGCACGGGACGATGAACGCCGACGGGTGGGGGGTCGGGTTCTTCGCGGCCGGGCGGCCGGAACCGGCCCGGTGGCGGTCGAACCGGCCGCTGTGGGCGGATCAGTCGTTCGCGTCGGTGGCGCCGGTGATCTCGGCGCCCTGCGTGCTGGCGGCGGTGCGGTCGGCGACGGCCGGGATGCCGCTGGACGAGACTGCCGTCGCGCCGTTCCAGCACGGGAGGTGGCTGCTGTCGCACAACGGCGTCGTCGACGTGGCGTTGCTCGGTCCGCATCCGGCCGCGGAGTCGATGTGCGACTCCGCGCAGCTCGCGGCCCACCTGTTCGACTTCGGCCCGGAGCGGGTAGGCGAGTTCGTCGCCGACATCGGGAAGCGCGATCCCGGCGCGCGGCTGAACCTGCTGCTGATCGATGGCGACCGGATTCTGGCCACCCGCTGGAACAACACGCTGAGCGTGCTTCGGGCCGACGACGGAGTCGCTGTCGCGAGCGAGCCTTACGACGACGACCCGCGGTGGGTCGACGTCCCGGATCACCACCTCGTCGAGGTTCGCGGCGCCGGTGCCAGCACCGCGGGCGTGACCATCACCGATCTGGAGGCATGACTGATGCCAGTGGAGAACCGCGTCCAGGCGCATCCTGGCCGCTACCACGATGCACTGCGCGCAGACGTTCGGGCAGGCCTGACCGCGACACCGAAAGGCCTGCCGCCGAAGTACTTCTACGACGAGCGCGGCAGCGAGCTCTTCGACGAGATCACACGGTTGCCTGAGTACTACCTGACCAGGGCTGAGACCTCGATCCTGGCCGAACGTGCCGCCGTGATCGCGGACCTGTCGAGCTGCGAGTCGCTCGTGGAGCTCGGCAGCGGCACCTCCGCGAAGACAGGATTGCTGCTGCGCGCGCTCCTTGACAGCGGCACGCTGAAGGAGTTCGTTCCCCTCGATGTCGACCCGGCGGTGCTGACCGAGGCTACGGATGCGCTTGCAGCCCAGTACCCGGGTTTGCGGATCGCGCCGTTTGTCGGAGACTTCGAGCGCGATCTGGGCGCGATCCCGGCGGGCGGTCGCCGCATGATCGTGTTCATCGGGTCGACGATCGGGAACCTTGAGCCCGGCCCGCGGGCAGCATTCCTGCGGCAGGTCAGCGCGGCGCTGCGGCGGGGGGACACTTTCCTCCTCGGGACGGACCTGGTCAAGGACAGCGGCCGCCTGCTGCGGGCGTACGACGACGCGGCCGGGGTGACGGCCGAGTTCAACCGCAACGTGCTCGTCGTAGTGAACCGGGAGCTGGGCGCTGACTTCGACGTCGACCAGTTCGAGCATGTGGCGCTCTGGGATGCGGCCAACGAGTGGATCGAGATGCGGCTGCGTTCTGCTTGCGAGCAGGGGGTCAGGATCGGCGACCTCGGCCTCACGGTGTCCTTTGCCGCGGGGGAGGAGATGCGCACAGAGATCTCGGCGAAGTTCCGCCCCGACGGGATCCGGGCCGAGCTGGCCGCGGCCGGGATGGAGACGGTCCGGTTCTGGACCGACCGGGCCGGCGACTTCGGCCTGACGCTGGCGCAGCTTGCGCCGTGACCTGGCCTATTTGGTGCACACTAAGGTGATGATCCGGCTTGGCACGCCCGCCGACCTTCCGGCCGCGACCGATGTCTTCCGGCGCGCGTCGTTGTCCAACGCGGGCGACCGCGACAACTTACTGGCTCATCCGGAGTACCTGATCCTTGGCCCGGACGGACTCGCTGAGGGCCGCACGTACGTCGCCGAGGAGGACGGATCTGTCGTAGGTTTCGCGACCTGGGTTGACACCGACGGCACGGTTGAGCTGGAGGACCTGTTTGTCGACCCAGACTGGATGCGGCGGGGGATGGCCACCGCGCTAGTCGAGCGAATCGCAGCCGCTCTGCGAGCTCGCGGCGTGGAGCGCATGGAAGTGACCGCAAACCCGGATGCCCTGGAGTTCTACGAGTCGGTCGGCTTCGTCGAATGCGGCGTCGCCGAGACCGAGTTCGGCCCTGGGCCTCGCATGGAACTGGCGCTCGGCTGACCTGTACTTGATTGCGATCCTGCCGCCACAAGGCCGGGAAACGTACTCGCGACGTACCCTGTTGGCCATGCCGCCGATGGCGCGCCGCGCGCGGGTCGAGGACGTCCACGAGCTGGCCGCGAGCATGCCTCATGTCCGGGTCATACATGGCCCGCGCAGTAACCCGGTTTACCAGGTCGGCGGCAAATCGTTTGTGTTCTTCCGCAACCCCCGGCCGGACGCGATCGATCCGCAGACCGGCGAGCGCTACACCGATGTGATCATGTTCTGGGTGCCGTCGGAATCGGACAAGCAGGCACTGGTTCAGGATGCGACGTCGCCGTTCTTCACCACGCCGCATTTCGACGGCCATCCGTCGGTGCTGGCGCGTGCCACCCGGATCGGTGAGCTCACCTTGCCGGAACTGGCAGAGGTAGTGCAGGACGCCTGGCTCAGTCGGGCCTCACCGGCCAGGGCGGCAGCCTGGCTGAACGGACGTTGACGGAGCCTGGATCACTCGATTATCCGTTTGACCCCCTCCACCAGCCACGTGCCGAAGTTGCGCAGCCTGGCCCACGCCACGCCAGCGGCGTACCCAGCTCGGAACGCGAGCGACGCGGCGGCGGTAGGCCACCGGATCGCCGCGACAACGGCAACGGCGAGGATAGCGGCGACAGCGATCAGCCAGCCGGCTACCGCCATGGTGTTCGAGACTTGCCGCGGCGCCGGCCGGAGGATGAGAGCGGACGCGAGGCTGGCTCGCGTCACGCAGCCGCGTATTGCACTCACGCGCCACGATGAAGCCGTCGTCATGCTGGAGCTCGCCAGCCCGCCGCAGCCACCGGCGGGCAGTGATCCCGATTTCGCCGTGCTCGCCGGCACGACTGTCGTTCCCCAGTTCATCAAGCCCCCGTGGCCAAGCCGACCCCCCGGACGGTATGGCGCGACTATTGTCCCGGCGGCAGGCACCCATGCGGAGCTTTCACCGCCTCTGAGGTTTGGGCGTGTCGGGCCCTTTTCCGCCCTTTCTAGTCGCGCAGCGCGAAAGCGGAGGCCCTGCTAAGCCGGACAGCACGGTAACGCACCCGCCGACGACTTGAGTGCCGGTGCTCCGTTCCGCGGGCCCCCGGCGCTATCTCGCGGCGCCCTGACGGAAACGCTCCGGCGGCTGAGCGCCGATCGCGGGCAAGTACTTGACAGTGTCATTCACGCAGACGTACACATCGATCCACCACTGCAGAATCCGGGCATCGACCTCTCCCTCGCCGACGAGGATGCAGGTGTTGATCCATCGCAGCGGCTCATGCTCGGTGACCAGGTTCACGTGCCCGACGATCGAGCGCCGCGGTTCTGGCCAGTCCCCGTCAATGCTGAGGCCGTTGAAGAACACCAGGAGCTCACCGCCGTCAGCGGCTTTGATAAACCCGCGGAGGTCTTGTTGCCAGACCCCGTCTTCGCGTCGGCGCGGGGTATTGACCCATGTCAAGGTCCCCTCAAGGGTTTCGCCAGTGACTGTTCCCTCGCCGGTGCCGTAACCAAATTCTTGCTCGCTCGCCCCGTTGGCTCTGGCGTAAGGTCGGTGCCAGCTTGAGTCCCCGGTGTAGCGCATCGTGATTCGGCAAAGCGGCTCCAGTCGCATGGTTGATTACTACCCCGGTCTGGCTGGAGCTGCCACCTTGTAAAGCGGGATCTTGGTTCGCCCCCGACCAGCGGCTCCGCCTCGATACCGGGGCGGCCCGGTGCTCAATAGAGGGACGCGCTCACAACGCCAGCCGCATGCCACCGTCGATTGAGACGCACTCGCCGGTCATGTATCTGGCGTTGAGGAGGAACGTGCAAAGCTCAGCGACCTCCCCCGCGTCGCCGGTTCGCCGTAGCGGGGCCCGTTGCTGAATGAGCTCGCGGGCCACCGACCAGTCTGCTGTCCATGGCGTATCGATGAGCCCGGGCGCGATGGCGTTGACTAGCACATCCGGACCGAGGGCCTTCGCCAGCAGGGTCGTCATGTGGATGAGCCCGGCCTTCGACACTGCGTACGGCAAGCTGCTGCCGACCGGGCGAAGGCCGGCGACCGACGCGATGTTCACGATCGTGCCAGGGCGAGCCTCCCGCAACGCAGGCAAAGCCGCGGAGATCATCTGCCAGGTGCCCACCAGGTTGACGTCCAGAATCCGCCGCCACACTTCGGCGTCGACGGCCGCGACGTCCTCATGCGGGATGAACGCGGTAGTCCCGGCGTTGTTCACGAGCGCATCGACCCGGCCCCACCGCGAGATGGCGGCATCGACGATCGCGGCGCAGTCCGCCGCCTTCGACACGTCGCCCAATGCGTAAATCGCGTGGCCGAGTTCAGCGGCTAGTTCCTCGCCGGCCTCGCTGCTCGCGTGGGAGTTCAGGACGACCGACCAGCCGGAGGCACCACAGTGCTGCGCAATCGCGCGCCCGATGCCGCTAGTCGAGCCGGTCACGATTACCACACGTTGCTCAGCCACGTTCGCGAGGCTCCTTAGGCATTGCGATTATTAACCGCATAGCCTCGCCGTCCGGCCGCGCCGCGTCTAGTGGGCCGTTCCTCGCGCGGTTCATCATCAACGGCCAGCCTTCCGGCGGCCGCTTCACGCTCGTCGAGCATCCGATCGCGCCGCGGGGCATGGCTGCCCCGCTCCACCGGCACACGCGCGAGGACGAGTTCTCCTTCATCCTGGAAGGCGAGTGGGGCTTCTGGCAGGACGGGAACGTGGCCTTTGCCGGGCCCGGCGATCTGGTCTACAAACCTCGCGACGTCTGGCACACGTTCTGGAGCGCGGCCGATCAGCCGGGCAGGCTGCTTGAGATCATCTCCCCCGCCGGATTCGAGCAGTTCTTCGCGGACCTGGCCGATTTGGTGAGTGCTCCGGGGGTCGACGCCCACGCTCTTGCCACGCTCAACGCCGCCTACGGCTTGCAAGTCGATCCAGACGGCACCGCCCGGATCGCGGCCGAGTACAGCCTGGTCACGGCGCCACGCTAGGCAGTGTTGCCGTAGGCCGGACCGCCGGACGCAGGCTCGAAGGCCAGGGCGCACGAGTTGATGCAGTATCGGTCCCCCGTGGGAGCCGGGCCGTCCGGGAAGACGTGGCCAAGATGACCGCCGCAACGACGGCAGACGACCTCGGTGCGTCGCATGAACAGGCTGTTATCTGGCCGTAGCTCGACGGCCTGCGCGACTGCGGGCTCGAAGAAGCTCGGCCAGCCGGTCCCGGATTCGAACTTCGCGTCCGACTTGAACAGCTCGTTGCCGCAGCCCGCGCAGCGGTAGGAGCCGTCCTCCTTGTTGTGGACGTAGGCCCCGGTGAAGGGCCGCTCGGTATGGGCGTGGCGCAGCACCGCGTACTGCTCGCGGGTCAGTTCCCGTTGCCACTGCTCGTCTGGCTTCTGGATCTCGGCGGTCGTCTCCGTCTTGGTGCTGGCCTTCTGGCGCCTCATCGGACGTGTCCCTCTCTCTCGTCCCCTATAACTCCGTGGAAGCCCTAAACGATGGCCGGAACTAGCGGCAATCGAGACTGGGAATGACCGCGTCGCAGGAATTGACGGGCAGCGAACGAGTCAGTTCCGTCATAACCCGAAAAATCACCAGTTAGGAGATTCACAGTGGAGCGGAAGACAGCGAGTGGACGAGAGCGTGTCCAGCACGGTCACAAGCGGCTGCGGGCGTACCTCGGTGGTGAGCTCGTCGCCGACACGATCAGGCCGCTGCTGGTGTGGGAAGTGCCGTACTACCCGGCCTATTACATCCCCGGCGAGGACATCCGGGCCAAGCTGGTGGCCAGCGGCGCGACCGACCACTCGCCGAGCAGGGGCAATGCCGACATATTCGATGTGAGTACGACGACGGCAACAGCGCCATCGGCAGCACGCCGGTACACCAGTTCGCCGATCGAGGAGCTGCGCCAGGCTGTGCGGCTCGACTGGGACGCCATGGACGAGTGGCTCGAGGAGGACGAGCCCGTCTACACCCACCCGCGTGATCCCTACACCAGGGTGGACATCCTGGCCAGCTCGCGGCACGTCCGGGTCGAGGTCGACGGAGTCACGGTGGCCGATTCCCACCAGCCCCGGATCCTCTTCGAGACCGGGCTCCCGCCGCGTTTCTATCTTCCTCTCGCAGATCTGCAACTAGACCTGCTCAGGCCGTCCGCGGCGGAGTCTCATTGCCCGTACAAGGGCACAGCGACCTACTGGTCCCTGGACACCGGCGCGGGCGTTTACGAGGACTTCGTCTGGATCTACCGGACGCCGCTTCCCGAGAGCCAGAAGATCGCCGGATTCGCCTGCTTCTACAACGAGAAGGTTGACCTCTACCTCGACGGCATCCGCCAGGAGCGTCCGCACACGAAGTTCAGCTGATCACCGCCCGGCCGTTTCCGCTGCCGGAGCCGGGCGGCCTGCACACCTGGATTGGCTCGTCTCTCACGGCACGGCGCTCAGGAGCCGCCGGCAGGCCTGCTCGCAACGTCGGCAGGCGTCAGCACAGACCCGGCAGTGCTCGTGCGTCTTGGCATGTCGCTCGCACTCGTCACCGCACGTCTTGCAGACGGCAATGCAGCTCTCGAGCAGCGGCTTGACGACGTTGGCGTCATAGGTCGCCGCCCGGCTTATGACAGCGATAGTGGCGGTGCAGACATCGGTGCAGTCAAGGCACAGCCGGATGCATGTGACCATCTCGGTCAGGTGCTGCTCGTTCAGGTCAGCGTCAACGTCGGCGATGCATGCCTGCGCGCACGCGCTGAGAGCGTCGATGGCGGCGGCAAGCACATCGGCGTCGACATTAAAAGAGGTCGGGTAGGTGTCCAGCAGCTGCCTTGCGTAGCTCATAACCCGCTCCTTCGAGGGTCGCCGCAAAACACTAGGTACCCGTACGTCTTGACGGTTGATCACAGCGTGCGTCAACCTTTACCGAAGAATAATGGCGCCATTGGGGGGAGAAGGCGATGGCCTGGCGGCTGGACGGATCCTATTTTGAGTCATGCTCGTGCGATGCGGTGTGCCCATGCACGTGGTCGGCGCTGACAGCAAAGGCGACGCTGGACCGGTGTCGGGCATTGCTGGCTTATCACGTCGAGTCGGGCGAAGTTAATGGTGTCGATGTGAGCGGCCTGAGCTTCGCGCTGTTCCTGGACACGCCGCCGATCATGAGCGAGGGCAACTGGCGGGTGGGCGTCTACTTGGATGACGCCGCGTCCGATAGCCAGGCGGAGCAGCTCGGAGCGGTCCTGTCCGGGCAGCTCGGCGGACCGCCCGCGATGCTCGGCCCACTGATCGGCGAGATGCTCGGCGTCGAGAAGGCACCAATCACCTACAGCGAGGACGGTCGCGGCCACCATGTGCGGATCGGCGATGCCATAGATGTCGGGGTCGAGGACTTTGTCGCAATCGAAGGCCAGGATCCTGTTCGGTTGACGAATGTGTTCCACCCGTCGAATACGACGCTAACGGTCGCTCCGGCTAATGCCGCGCACTTGTCGACGTTCGGCGTCGACTGGGGCCGCGACGGGCAGAGCGGCTTTTCCGCGCCGTTCTCCTGGGCCGCGTGACCAGCGCCCCCGAGGCCGCGCGCCCGCGGCCAGGCCTGGCGACTGGCGAGGTCGCGTTCCTGCTGATCCTGGCCGCAGGCGCCTGGGCGGCGACCATTGTGATCGCCCGCGGGATGACCGGGATGACGGGCACGATGGGGCTCGGCCTTGCCGCGTTCGTGCCTGTGTGGACGCTGATGATGGCTGCCATGATGCTCCCCTCGGTAGCGCCCACGGCGAGGCTTTACGCCAAGACGGTGCAATGCAACCGGATGGCTAGGGTCGGCGGGCTGGTCGCGGGTTACCTGGCGGTCTGGGCCGCGGCAGGCCTGCCCGCCTACGGGCTGGCCCGGCTCGCTGGCTCGCTGACCGGACAGCATCCCGGCGCGGCGCATGTCATGGGCGTCGCGGTATTCGCAGTAGCCGGGGTGTATCAGCTGAGCAGCGCGAAGGACCGCTGCCTGGCGCATTGCCGGTCCCCGCTGGCGCTGCTGCTGCACTACGGCTCCTACCGGGGCAGGCTTCGTGACCTCCGCGTCGGCGTCCATCACGGCGCTTACTGCCTGGGCTGCTGCTGGGGACTCATGGTGATCCTCATCGCGGTGGGCGTGATGAACATCGCAGCTATGGTCGGTCTCGCCGCTCTGGTACTGATCGAGAAGACCTGGACGTGGGGCGTTGGGTTCAGCCGGCTGGCCGGGGCCACTGCCCTGGCACTCGCAGTCGCCACGATCTGGCTCCCGTGGCTTGCGCCGGGCCTGCACCATGCGATGCAGATGATGAACTAGTCCTCTGCGCATCCGTGACGAGGCCGCTTCAGAGCCCTCCGGAGCGATGCATCCGGGGCGGGCTAACCGATGGCCCAGGTCACGGTGACGCTCGCGTAGGTGTTCACGACTGGATACGGGCATCGCGATCCAGTCGGACACGACGACGTAGGCGCGCCGGAACCTGGGGCGCCGCTTGCCCCCGGCGCCGCTGGCACCCCGGTTGCGCTGCCGGCCACGGCGGCTCCGAATGGAACCGGATACGGATAGTACGGTGCAGAGACCTCTATGTTGATGATCCGGCCAAGAGAGATCCCTGCCTCTTGGGCTGCTGCCTTGGCCTGGGCTTCCGCGTCGGTCACGGCTCTGGCTATTGCCGAGTCGCGAGCCGCGGTGTCGCTGCCGCGAGCGGCTGCCTGGCCGCTGACGGTTAGGCCGAGCGGATTCCCGGCCGAGCAGCACAAGGTCGGATTGGAGACTGCCGGGGAACTGATGCTCGCGGTGGCGGCGTGCGCGCCAGTGCCCGCGAGAGCGCCAGCATTGCTGGTGTTCACGGCCGTGGCGGCGCCATGGGACGTGGCCAGAGACGTTGAGCTGACTGCTGACGAAGGGCGAGCGGACGCCGCGAGTGTCACTGCCACCGCAACTCCGAGTAGCACGACGATGCCAAGGACCCCCCAGGCCAGACGAGCCGGGCTGATTTCGCGCACCGTACGTCACCTCCTGCCATTCTCTGTTCGGCACAGCTGCCGATCCGACCCTTGGACGCTGGGCCCGCCATCACGGTTGCCTGTTTTCCGTCAATGTCGGCTCTTGCCTGCAGGCCGGGGAAGGCGGAGCATGTGGTCAAGGAGGACGATGCCTATGGATGCGCCTGTCGAAGCTTTTGGCGCCCCGGCATAGCCGCTCAGGCTGGTCCGGGGCGCCTGATTTAATGAGTAACCGTTCGTCCGACGCCCGTGCCGGGATGGTCGCTGCGCAGTCCGAGCCACCAGGCCGCGGTGCCGCGAGATCAGGCTCGGGCGGCGGCCAGCCGATGATCCCGGCTAGTGCGCATCCAGCCAGCGCAGACTGGGCCGGAACGCCCGTTCAGAGGAGTCCGGTCATCGCGGCGGCAAGCTCGGCGCGGGAGGTTACGGCGAGCTTGCGGTAGATGTTGCGCAGGTGGTACTCGATAGTCTTCGGGCTGAGGAACAGCGCTGCAGCCGCTTCCCGTGTGGTCAGACCGCCGGTGATCCGCAGCGCGATCTGCAGCTCCTGCGGCGTCAGCTCGGTCAGCGATGCCGGTTGCCGTCGGCGTGCGGTCTCGCCGGTTGCGGCCAGCTCTGCCCGCGCCATTTCTGCCCAGGGAACGGCTCCCAGTCGGTCGAAGGTGTCGATGGCGGCGCGCAGCTGCTCCCGGGCACGGATGCGCTGCCGGTCCCGTCGCAGCCGTGAGCCGTAGGCCAGGCGAGTACGCGCAGCCTCGAAGACGTCGGGAGTCTGCTCGTGCAAAGCCAGCGCGGCACTGAAATGGCGGTCGGAAGCATCCTCGGGCGCCAGCAGCCCGCGGCAGCGGGCCGCACGCGCGAGCGCCCACGGCAGGGCTTTGGTGCTGGCATCGCGCTCGAAGACTTCCGCCGCCTCGACTGCCTCCCGCCCGCGGCCAAGACGGAGGTACAGATCGACGAGTTCGGGGCCGGGGGAGAGGTCAACATCCAGGATGCCATGCGAGCGGAGCACGGCTAGCCGCTCCTCGAACCAGGGGAGGGCAGTTTCCGGCCGTCCGAGGGCGAGCTCGAGGTCACCGAGGGCGGCGAGCGCCCAGACCTCGGAAATGACAAGGCCGAGATCGCGGGACATTGCGAGCGCCTCAGTGGCGTGCTGGCGACTCTGCTCCGACTGTCCTTGCCACGCCTCGAGCGAGGCAAGCCGGGCCAGTCCGGACGCCAGGTCCGTGCGCTGGCCGGTCTCCCGGGCGAGGCCGATCGCCTCGTGAAAATCGGCCTGCGCTTCGGCCCAGCGGTCAGTTGCGCCGACGCGCTCGATTGCCACGTGGGTCAGCAGGAACGGCAGCACGCCCACAGCCGACTGCCGGCGCGCGTTAGCGAGCGCCCGGCTGGTCAGTGCCTGGCCGGTGTCCGCCTCGCGCAGCCAGAGCGGTCCCATCGCCGCCCAGGCGAGCAGGCGGGGATCGTCTTGCAGCTCGTCGGAGCGCTCCAGCAACTCGACCGCCTCGCGGATCGCGCTCGCGCCCTTGGCACCCTCGCCGGCGAATATCAGCGCTGTACCCTGGGCGATGGACGCGAAGAAGACCGTGCGAT
The DNA here is from genome assembly GCA_963804435.1 of uncultured Actinomycetota bacterium. Classification (GTDB taxonomy): domain Bacteria; phylum Actinomycetota; class Actinomycetes; order Streptosporangiales; family Streptosporangiaceae; genus JAJYUU01. Next base: position 1,326,287 of record CAWDQI010000001.1, read on the forward strand.
TGCTGGCGTCCGGCGGTACGAGCGCGGCGGCGCGGCTGGCCGCCCGCAGCATAGCGGGGGCGTCCCCCGCGTAGAAGGACGCATTCGCTGCCTCGGCGAACATGACCACAGCGCGTTCCGGGTCGGCGAGTGCGGCCAGTTCGGCGCCCGCCAGCAAGATCTGCTCCGCTTCGCCGACCGGCCCGCGCCGGGTCGCGATGTGTCCGCGCAACTGCTCGATCGAAACGAGCAGGTCCGCTCCGGCAGCGTCCTTGCGGGCGCGGCCAAGGAGTGCTTCCGCGCGGTCCGCGAGACCGCCGAGCCAGGCTGCGTCGGCCGCTGCGTACAGAAGGCGGGCCCGCTGCGCTTCCCTGGAGGCCAGCAGGGCACCGCGCTCGAATGCCCGCGAGGACACCTCGTAGGCGCTGCGTGAGCGTGCACGCATGCCCGCTTGCTCGAGCGCTGACGCGGCTTTGTCGTCAGGGCCGAACGCAGCAAGCGCAAGATGCCAGGCGCGCCGGTCAGCCTCGCTGTCGGGCATGGCATCAGCCAGCGCGCGGTGCGCGGCCCGGCGCTGGGCTGCCGGCGCATCGCCGTAGACGGCAGATCGCGCCAGCGGGTGGCGGAACTCGACTCGAGAGTCGCGAACTGTGATGAGCCCCACAGCCTCCGCCGCGACCAGATCGTCGACGTCCAGCCCGAGTGCGGCGGCGGCTCGGGCCAGGGCCGGCATCTCGCCGCTATCGCTTGCCGCCGCCAGGACTAGCACGTCGCGGGTCCGCTCCGGCAGCGACCGGAAGCGCTGCACGTAGGCGTCGGCCACGCTCGTCCCGGTGGCGAGCGGCACACTTCGTAGTGGCGCATCGAGCGGCACTGTTCCGAGCGGCACAGTTCCGATTGGCGCAGGTCTGAGCGGCACAGTTCCGATTGGCGCGGGTCCGATTGGCGCGGGTCCGATTGGCGCGGGTCCGATTGGCGCACTGTGCAGCCAGGTACGGTCGCGCGCGAGCTCCAGCAACGCGAGCGGATTCCCGGCAGTCTCGGATTGCAGCCAGCTAGCGACCTCGTCGCTGACTGGCTCGCCGGCCTGGAGGCGCAGCAACTCGGCAGCTGAGGCCCGGTCCAGGCCGCCGAGCCGCAGTGTCTCCAGCCCGGCACCATCCAGCAGCGACGGCTCTCCATCGCGCGCGGTCAGCACGACGGCAACCGGATCGGCGACCAGCCGGCGGAACGCGAACAGCAGCGCGTCCGCGCTGGACCCGTCGAGCCATTGCGCGTCATCCAGCAGCACGGCCACAGGAACTGCGTCTGCGTAGGCCGACAGCAGGCTCAATGTCCCGGCACCGACCGCGAACCGGTCCTGGCCAGCAGCGGCGGCCGGGCGCAACGCCAGCGAGCTCTCCAGTGCAGCCGCTTGCGGGGCCGGGATCTGGCTCAGGCAGCCGAGGGCAGGGCGCAGCAGCTCGAATAGGCCTGCGAAAGGGATATGCGCTTCGGATTGCACACCGCGGGCCCGCAGCACGGTCAGGCCGTCGGCTTGTTCTCGGGCATAACCCAGCAGGGCGGACTTTCCGATGCCGGCTTCGCCAACGATGGCCAGGACGCCGCTGCGACCTTCACGAGCGTCCTGCAGCAGCTGCCCAAGCCTCGCCTGCTCCCGGTCCCGGCCGACCAACATGCAGCGAGTGTAGGCGTCCTCCCCTGATACGAGCGGTGGAAAGACCGTGGCTGGCTAGGGGGTCTCCCGGAAGCGGCGCAGCTCGGGCGCGGCCTAGCTTGCGGACAACGGCAACCATGCCTGAGAAGGGAAATGTCATGACCGCAACCGAACAGCCGGCCGCCGTAGACGTCGACAAGCTGATGAGCTTCGTGTTCCGCGCCGTCGACGAGGTCGGCGCCACGCTCAACACCGCCCTGGTAGTGATGGGCGACCGGCTCGGCCTGTACCGGGCTATGGCGGGCGCGGGCCCGCTCACGTCCGCTGAGGTCAGCGAGTGCACAGGTACGAACGAGCGGTATATCCGCGAGTGGCTGAACGCGCAGGCCGCTGGCGGGATCATCGACTACGATCCGGACACTAGCCGTTACACGCTGCCTCCGGAGCAGGCGATGGCGCTGACCGACGAGTCCAGCCCCGCGTACCTGCCAGGCTTCTTCCAGATCGCATTCGGGTCGGTCGTCGACTCGCCGAGGATTACCGAAGCAGCCAAGACCGGCGTGGGTATCGGCTGGCATGACCACGGCCAGGATGTCTTCGACGGCTGCGAGCGGTTTTTCCGCCCCGGCTACAACGCCAACCTCATCTCGGCCTGGCTGCCCGCGCTCGACGGAGTGGTCGGCAAGCTCGAGCGGGGCGCCAGGGTGGCGGACGTCGGCTGCGGTCACGGCGCGTCCACGATCCTGATGGCGCAGTCGTTCCCGGCGTCGACCTTCGTCGGCTCCGACTACCACGACGGGTCCATCGCGACCGCGCGCGAGCGTGCGGCCGAGGCGGGCGTCGCGGACCGCGTTACCTTCGAAGTCGCGGCGGCCTCGTCCTACCGCGGGAGCGGGTACGACCTGGTAACGATGTTCGACTGCCTGCACGACATGGGCGACCCGGTGGGTGCGGCCCGGCACGTGCGGGAGTCGCTGGCCGCCGACGGCACCTGGATGATCGTCGAACCGGCCGCGGGCGACCGGGTGGAGGACAACATCAACCCTGTCGGCCGGGCGTACTACTCCTTCTCGACGCTGCTGTGCACGCCGGCGTCGCTGTCGCAGGACGTCGGGCTCGCGCTCGGCGCCCAGGCTGGCGAGGCCCGAATCCACGATGTGGCCAGTAGCGCCGGGCTCACCCGGTTCCGCCGCGTCGCCGAGACGCCGTTCAATCTCGTGTTCGAGGCGCGCCCGTAACCATGAAGACCGCGAACCGCGGCCGGTCGAGGGGCCGGCCGCGAGGAACGGGGGCACCATGAGGGTGAAGCGGAAGGGCAGGACCGATGCGAGCTCGCCAGCCTGACGTCCAGGGTGCGGTCGTACGCGACGGCATCTCGTCCGCTTACTACGTGTACAACCCGGGCGGCACGCCGACGGTGCTGCTGCTGCCGACGTGGGCCATTACCCACGCGATGCACTGGAAGGCGCAGGTACCAGTCCTCGCCCGGCAGCACCGCGTCATCACCATGGATGGGAGAGGGAACGGGGCCTCGGACCGCCCAGCCGATCCCGTCGCGTACACACGCTCTAAGTACGCCCGAGACGTGCTCGCGGTGCTGGACGAGGTCGGCGCCGACCGGGTCGTCATCGCCGGAGTGTCCGACGGAGGCGCGCTCGCGGCCTATCTCGCGGCCAAGCATTCAGACCGGGTGCTAGGCGCGGTGATGATCTCGCCAGGCCTCGGGTTTCTGAGCCCGCCGCACCCTTATCGGCGGGAGCACGCGTTCGACGAGGAACTGGCCGAGGACGACGGCTGGGCACTGTTCAACGAGCACGCCTGGCGGCGGGACTTTCCGAAGTTCGCTAACTTCTTCTGGCGCCAGGTTTTCACCGAACCGCACTCGACCAAGCAGATCGAAGACGCGACCGCGTGGACCCTGCAGACCGACCCCGAGACCCTGATCGCGACGATGAACGCGCCCGACTTTCCCGGCACTCCCGACGACACGGTCGCGCTGCTGGAGCAGATCAGCTGCCCCGTCCTGCTCATCCACGGCACCGATGACGCACTCATGCCGCCGACCCGCAGCCAGGCCGTCGCCGACATTACCGGCGCCGACCTGCTGCTGGTGCGCGGCGGCGGGCACTGCCCGCAGGCTCGCGACCCGATCCTGGTCAACCGGGTGATCCGTGAGTTCATCGAACGCGTTACGCCGGCCGCCGAGCGTCGTCCTCGCCGGGGAATGTGGACGCGTGCGCTCAGCCGCCCGCCGAAGGTGCTCTACCTCAGCTCGCCGATCGGGCTCGGTCATGCCCGGCGCGACCTCGCCATCGTGCGCGAGCTGCGAGCGATGCGCGGCGACGTGCACGTCGACTGGCTGACCCAGCACCCGGTGACCGCGTTCCTGCAGGAGGCCGGCGAGTCGGTACACCCGGCCGCCGCGCACCTGGTCAATGAGTCGTCGCATTTCGAGGCCGAGGCGCATGAGCACGACCTGCATGCGTTCCAGGCGGTGCGGCGGATGGATGAGATCCTCGTGTCGAACTTCTCGGTGCTGCAGGACATCGTCGACCCCGGCGACTACGACCTCGTCGTCGGCGACGAGGCCTGGGACGCCGACTACTTCTGGCACGAGAACCCGGAGCTGAAGCGGACGTCGTTCGTCTGGATGACCGATTTCGTCGGCTGGCTGCCCATGCCAGCGGGCGGCGCACCGGAGGCCGCGCTGACCGCGGACTACAACGCCGAGATGATCGAGCACGTCGCCCGCTTCGGCCGCATCAGGGACCGGTCGATCTTCGTGGGGGAGCCTGCGGATATCGTTCCGGACAGCTTCGGTCCCGGCCTGCCGTGGATACGCGACTGGACCTCATCGCACTATGCATTCTCCGGTTACATCACCGGGTTCGATCCTGCGTCGTTCGCCGATCGCGAGGGCCTGCGCCGCGAACTTGGGTACCCGGCCGACGTGGCCGTCGTCGTTGTTACCGTCGGCGGCTCGGGCGTGGGCGCCGCCCTGCTCCGCAAGGTCATTGACGCCTACCCGGCGGCGCGCAAGCAGGTGGACAACCTTCAGATGCTCGTGGTCGCCGGGCCGCGCATCGACATCTCCTCGTTGCCCGACCATGACGGCGTTGAGGTCCGGGGCTACGTTCCCGACCTGCACCGCCACCTGGCCGCGTGCGACGCGGCCATCGTCCAGGGCGGTCTCACCACCACCATGGAACTCGTGGCCACTGGCCGGCCGTTCCTGTACTTCCCGCTGGCCAACCATTTCGAGCAGCAGCGCCACGTCCGGTACCGGCTGGACCGGCACCGGGCTGGGCGCTACATGAGCTACGCCGACTCCGATGCCGACGCGATCGCCGCGGCGCTGGCTGAAGAACTGGGTCGCCCGGTCGCCTACGAACCGGTGCCAGCCGACGGTGCCCAGCGCGCCGCTAGCCTCATCGCCGAGCTCCTGTAGATCGCGCCGGGCGGTCAGTCCAGGCCCCAGCTCGTCCAGTTGTCAAGCGGCTCGTCGGGGGTAAATGCCAGCAGAACCCGGCCCTCCTCGACCAGCGCCCGCAGGTGCTCCTGTTTATCCGGCACCGGCCAGCCGTGCTTCTCCCGGATGGCCAGGAAACGCGGCAACTCGGTGGCGAGGTCCTCTCGGATCTGCGCCGTGGCGGGCACGAGTACCGCGCGGAAGCCGGTGGAATCGTCGATGAGCAGCTGTGCGCGCGGGTCGCGGCGGAAGATCGCGTACTTGACCCTGGACCGAGTGGTCGAGACATAGAAGCGCTCTCCGTCCCAGTAGAACCAGTTCGGGCTCAGATGCGGGCGGCCGTCCCGGCGGATCCCAGCGACGACGGCGTTACGCGGCTCGGCAAGGAACGCTTCGAGCTTGTCGGTGGATGCCATGCGCTCACGTTATCGGGCGGCGAGCCGGCTCGGCCTGCCGGTGGGGGCAGGCCCCAGCAGAGACCGGAGACTGGTAGTTGCTGGTCAAGCGTAGCTATCCAGCCGCCAGCTATAGCGCCGCGATCTCAACGCCGGAGGCGGCAGACATTCAGGTCCGAGGGCTACCGGTACCGGTAGCGGGCTGACGGAGTGGCGGCGCTAGTCCCGCCCGCGGCGCTGACGGTTACGGTCACGGTGCCTGAACCGCGCGGGGCTGTCACTGTGATCTTGGTCGGCGAGAGAATCCGGAGCCCGGTCGCGAGCTTATGACCGAAGTGGACTGCAGTGACGCCGACGAAGTTGGTGCCGCGGATGGTGACGGTATTGCCACCGCGGGCCCTCCCGCTGGCTGGCGATAGGGACGAGATAGTTGGCGCTGCTACGAACCTGTAGTGACTTGCGGCGGTGACCCGGCTGAGGGTCAGGTCTTCAGCGGAGATACGGATGGTCACGGTGCCGGGGCGCATGCGGGGCAGCTTCACGGTGCAGCGGGTGGTGCTGGGGCACGCCGCTGCGAGTTGCCGCGATCCGACCTCGGCCATGTCGGCGCCTGGCACGGGCAGGAAGCCCATGCCGGTGATGGTGATGGTCTGCGAGCCTGCCGCCGGGCCTTGGCGGGGCGAGATGCCGGTGATCGTCGTAGCCCGGAGCCTGGTGCCGTATTCCCGGCACATCAGTGCCGTCAGGCCGGGATAGAACAGGCTCGGCTTGCCGGATGCAGTGATGCCGGTCGCGAGCGGCGTGCCAAGGCCGCTGGCCATGTCGTACCCGGCGGTTGCGGGGTACAGTCCGCCTCTATATCGGGAGGGGGTGTAGTCGTTGTTGCCGCGGGTCACGTCATGGAGCGCCTCGAACCTGGACGCGTAGATGTAGCGGTGGTCGGTGCTGACCGCCTCGTAGAGGCCTGCGGGCTGCACGCCGGCGTCGCCAGCGCCGTAGTACCGGCAGAACGGCGATGCATCGGTGAGTGCGGCCACGGCCGCCCACAGCGGCGCGGCCGCGCTAGTCCCGCCGAACGCCCGCCAGAATCCGCTGAAGTAGATGGCGTAGCCGGTCTGAGGGTCGGCGTCAGCAGAAACGTCGGGGACCTGCCGGTCGTACGGCACCTTTCGGCCGCAGCTGCTATCAGTCTGGGAGTATGCGCTGATCACGCCCGGGATTGCGGGCCGGTGCTGGTAGGACGGCATGCACCAGTAGGCCGACAAGCCGCCGCCGCCGGCGCCATTGAGACTTGCGGAATTGTTCCAGACCTTGTCCGATGTCGCGCCGATCGTGGTGCCGCCGACGCCGACTACGTAGGGCTGGCTGGACGGGTCATCTGCGGACAAGTCCGCCCCGTTGGCTGAGCCATCGCCGTAGCAGTCGGTCGATCCGGAGTCGCCGGCCGCTGCGAACACCGTCTGGCCCTGGGTAGCGGCCTGAGAGAACAGGTTAGCTTCGGACGTGATGAGCGACGGGTCGCCGTCGATGTCGCACACGCCCCAGGAGGTGGACACCACCTGGTCGCCGTCGTCGTTAACGATGGCCGAGTACAAGTCGTAGGCGTCGGTGCTGCCGCCGTTGGGCGCCTGGTAGACGTCAATCGAGGCAGCCGGGGCCAGGCCCATCACGTCCTCGATGTCCAGTGCGGCTTCACCCGACCCGGTTCCGCCGCCGGCGCCGCCGTCAACCGGCACGTAGCTGACCGAGGTGCGCACGCCGTAGCAGGACCGGTAGGCGGCGATGTCGGCGGCGGAGTTCGGCTCGAACTCGGCCAGGGCCACGCCCACGCCCTGCCCGAGATCCCCAAGGCCGTACAGCGGCGACATCGCGTAGTGGGACGCGAGCTGATTGGCGGTGAAGCCTCCGTTTGCCCTGGCGGCCCTGCACGGCTTGGGGCCAGCAGCCGAAGGTGCCAGGGCCAGCCGGGACCCGGCCGCCCGGCGCGCGCCGACGGGCCGGACAGCGCGGGCGGCCAGGCTCCGCGGCAGGTACACGTTGCTGAGCCCCAGCACTCCCTGCACGTACGGGGCGGCCGCTGCAGGCAGGCGCGGCGCCCTCGAATTCGCGTAGACGACCCGGCCGCCCGGGAGCCGGTAACGACGTATGGCAGTGCCGAAGGCGCGCTCCAGCGCCGCGGCCGGCGCGGTCAGCGGGATGGCCAGCCGGTTCGGGCTCAGTGGCCCCGGCGACAGGCCGAGCGAGCGCAGCGCCGCCTCCACGGCCGCTACCCGGGCCAGCGTCGGGCCGAAGCGAGCGCCGAACTGCCCGGGCCGCAAATAACGATGAAAGAGCGGCGACCGCCGGTCTGACAAGGCTGCAATGAACGCCGCCAGGCCAGCCGGTTCGCGCACGCGGAGCGTGACTACCACCCGCAAGGCCGTCTGCGCAGGAAGTGATCCGAGGTCGATCGCGCCACGCGGGAGCGGCGGCAGAGTATCTCCTGCCAGCAGCGGAACGGGACCGGCGGGCCGCGCCGCGGCCGCATGCGCCGACGGCAGCAGGATGCCGGTCAGCGCGGCCGCGCCGGCAACTAACGCCAGAAAGTACCGACCCCGCCGCATTACCTCTCGCCGCCTTCCGCGCAGTTGCGCGCAGTTCCTCGCTGGTACCAGGCTGCAGGCCGCAACCCGGAACACCACGATTCCATGCTGTACCGATGGGCCCGCTCGAATTACATTGATTTCCAGCCTGCGACGCGCCGGCCGCATTAGGGAAGGGCGAAGCACGTGAGTACGACGGGATTAGCTGGCGGCTCTGAGCTAAGCGAGGCGGACCCGATTGCGAGCGCGTGTTTCAGGCTCGGCTGGCGGATGGAGGAGCTGTATAGCAGGTTCGAGGTACCCCAGGGCCCTCCGGTCCCTTACGACCTCGCGCAATTGCCGGGCCTGAGCAAGTTGTCCTCTTACGACTGGCAACGGCTCGGGCTCGACGAGGTGGATTTCGTACTTGATCAAGTGGCTTCCCAAGTTGGCAGACTGTCCGCCGACCGGCTCCAACTGACCGTAGATGCGCGCAGCAAGCTGGATGCCACCATCCAAGACGGAGACGGGGTGGCGTCGCGCCGCGACGACTACCGGACAGCCATCGGGCAGTTGCACGTCAACCTTCTCGTCACCCTCACGGCCGCATTCTCCGCCTATGGCAAGGCCTATGGGCTCGGCCGGGCGCTAGCAGACACGACCCGTCCGCACCAGACGACCGTCGAGCTGACCAGCGCCTTCGATAAGTACCGCATCGGACAGCTGTATGCCTGGCTGGACGAGTTGGCCTCCCAGCTTCCCCCGCATGCAGCGCGGGCGGTGGCGCAATCCCTGGAATGGTGGCAGCGGGCCGTCTTGGCCTCAGCTACTAACTCGAAACTGAGCATGAGCTCGCTGCCTGCAACCTACCTGTCAGGCTCCAACATCCAACCGTCCCCGTGGCAGCGTGCCACTGCAACGGTGCGGCGGCACCGCAAAGGCGGGACCAAGCAAACTGATCCGCCGTCCATGGAAAACCTGGCGGCAGCGGTAGTCCGCCAGGGCACACTCTGGCGTGGCGTACTAGACGCCGACAAGCTGTGCACCGACCTGCTGACCTCACAGGACTATTTGCGGGCTGGTGATCGGATGGCTCGGCACTATGTAGCCTTGGCCGGCCGCACGCTGCGGACAATGCCGTGGCTCCTGTTCCTGCTGATGCTTCTCCTGGCAGCGGTCGTCCTCGTGCTGGTGTTCATTCCGGGTTCCGCGGTTGCCCGGACCGCGACGGCCGTCGCTGCGATTGCAGGCACTTTCTCCGGCGTCTGGAAGCTAGCCCGAACCCGCGCCGCCCCAATCGCCGCGGAGCTCGAGCGGCCCCTGTGGGGGGCAGAGCTCAACACGGCGACCGCCGAAGCGATCACCGTTCCGCCCTTAGCTGCACCACGGAACGCCGAGTGGGAAACAGTCTTCGCCCAAGTTGAAGCCGACGCAGCCGCGCCGCCCGTCGGGATGCCGCCAACACCGCCAACCGGCCAAGAACGGGCATGAAAGGCTAAGACCATGGACTACACCCACCTTGGCCGTTCCGGCCTCCGCGTCAGCCGCCTGTGCCTGGGCACGATGAATTTCGGGCCGCTGACCCCGCCCGCCGACGCATACGCGATCATGGACCGGGCGCACGAGCTTGGCATCAACTTCTTCGACACGGCGAACCGGTACGGCGGGGCGGCCAGCCCGCCCGGCCAGGTCGCGAACAACGATCAGTCGCACTCGGGCTGGACCGAGGAGATCATCGGCGACTGGTTCGCGTCCGGCGGCGGGCGGCGCGAGCGCACGGTGCTAGCCACAAAGCTGTATGGGGCGATGGGGGACTGGCCCAATGAGGACAGGCTTTCCGCGCTGAACATCCGACGCGCGTGCGACGCCTCGCTGCGCCGCCTGCGGACCGACTTCATCGACGTGTACCAGATGCACCACATCGACAGGGACACGCCGTGGGAGGAAATCTGGCAGGCGATGGAGGTTCTGGTCGCTCAGGGCAAGATCCTGTATGTCGGCTCGTCCAATTTCGCGGGCTGGCATATTGCCCGGGCCAACAGCTCCGCTGCGGCCCGTGGCTTCTTCGGCCTGGTAAGCGAGCAGTCCATTTACAACCTGATGACCCGCGAGATCGAGCTCGAGGTCTTGTCCGCCGCGATCTCGTATGGCGTCGGGGTCATCCCGTGGTCCCCGCTGAACGGAGGCCTGCTTGGCGGAGTGCTCAAGCAGGAGCGCGAAGGACGCCGCCGCCTGGCGGGCCGGGCGCGCGAGACCGTCGAGCGCAACCGGGGGCAGATCGAGGCGTACGAGAACCTGTGCGAGGAGATCGGCGAGGAGCCGGGCAGCGTCGCGCTGGCGTGGCTGCTGCACCGTGACGGCGTAACCGGGCCCATCATCGGCCCGCGTACCGTCGGGCAGCTCGAAGACGCACAGCGTGCGGTGACGCTCAGCCTCGACGACAAGGTGCTCGAGCGCTTGGACACCATCTTTCCCGGCTACCGGCCAGCCCCGGAGCACTACGCCTGGTAGCAGGTGCGGTGGTCCCGTTGGCCGAACAGCGGCAAGGCGGCGCCCGTAACGTTCCCCGGTATGGGCCGGCACCGGCATCAGGCGGCGGCGGGCGTCGTCATGCGATCGGTGTCACGCTCACCGATTCCGCCGGCAGCGCTGCTATCGCGGAACCTCGGCGTGCGATGGCACCTGATTGGCGTCGATGGATGCTCGCTCCGCGTCGCTCAACCCTGCAGCGGCGAGGATCCGCTGCACCATCGCATTCTTGCCTTGGCCGTACTCGTCGATGCTCGCGGCAGTGGCGGCGACCCGTCTTTTTACCGCGGCGTACTCCGCCCTTGGCCGGGAGTCGCTCCGCAGGATGTCCCGGACGGCCAGATGATTACGCAGCGGCAGCGAGCCCGCCACCACGACATAGGTGTTTGTTCCGGCCAGCCGAGCCGGCTCCGTGAACGCCCACCGCAACGGGATGCCGAGTTCGCCCAGCGGCTTGAACCCAAGCCCCGTCAGCGTGTGCGACGCGGCGGCCACGTCCTGGTCCGCAACCACGATGTCAATGTCAATGACCGGCTTGGCCGTCAGGCCAGGAACGGAGGTGCTGCCGACGTGCTCAATCGCCACCACCGGCACGTCAGCAGCCGCCATAGCCGAGGCATACTCTCGCCGCAACGCCTCGAACCGCTGAGGCCAGGCCGGATCGTAGTCGACGACTGTAATCACGCCCGCTAATCTACGGAATGCACCTTCCTCGATGGCCAGCGACTGCCACCGAAGTCCGCCGATGTCGTAAATATCGGCAACGATACGTGAGCACGTTCGGTGTGAATGCCTGGCTTAGCTCCCTGACCGGAAGTGGTCAGCAATCCGCTGAGCGTAGTAGTCCTCCCAGGGCTCGGCCGGCCCGTCAGCCGTGTATTGCTTGTCGAGGCTGACCAGCAGGTAGGTCAGCTCGCTGCGGACGGGCTTAACCCCAAGCGCAGCCGGCAACTCGGAGAGGCTGACGAGCCAATCCGCATACCAGCTCGCCCAGTCGTCGTCGGCCCCGTCCACTATCCGGAATACACGATGATGAGTCTCACCTGCATCGTGCAACAGGGTGCTGATCGATTCCACTGCGGCCGTCATTTGCTCGCTCCTTCGTGCCCGGCGTCCCGGGATTCAAAGGACTAAGCCATGTCGCAGTCTGCCGGGATCTGCCAGCTGACACGCCCCGGTCCCCCGACATCCCGGTCAGCAGTACTCGCTTCCCGCCAGTAGCGTACGACCCGCAGTCCAGCCAGGCCGCAGTCACATCGGTCTGAACGCGAGGATCAAAGACCTCCGGCGAGTCTGGACGTCGTTTAGCGTCATAGTGAAGGTGCCGCTACTAGTGTGACGGCGTTGTGAGAGCGACGCTAAACGTCTCCTTCGCGGGTATTCCTAAATGCCGCGTATCGGGCGCGCTTCCCGGCTCATGCGGCTGTCCGTGAGCCAGCAGGTACCTGTCGCCCGCTCGAGGCCGCCTGGTAGCAGCGAGGTCAGCGATATTCGCCGGCGTCCTCGCCCGGTAGCAGGACGCCTGGGTTGAGCAGACCGACCGGATCGAATGCGGCCTTGATCGACCGCATGACCTCGATCTCGGCGGGGCTGCGGGACAATCCCAGCCAGGGTGCCTTGGCTTGCCCGACGCCATGTTCGGAACTGATCGAGCCGCCAAGGCTGGCTACCAGCGTAAGTACATTGCCCGTGACAGCCTCGGCGTTGCCGGTCGCCCCCAAGACGTTGACGTGCAGGTTCGCCTCAGCAAGATGACCGAAAGTCACCAGCCGGGCGGCTGCCTCGATGGTGGCGACCGCTTCCGGCAGCCGCTCGACCAGCTCGGCTAGCCGGTCCATGGGCACCGACACGTCCAGTTTCAGGGGAACGCCGACCGAGTTGATCGCCTCGGTGTGATGCTCGCGCGGCGCCCACAGCCGGGCCCGGTCGGCTGCGGTCGAGGCCACAGTGGCATCGAGAACCTGATCGCACTTTTCGAGGGCGGCCAGCAGCTCATCAAGCGGATCGGACTTGCCCGCCACCTCCACCAGGACGTACGCACCACCTGAACCCTCCAGCGGCAGCCCGATGCCAAGGAGCCGGGCGCTGAGCGCGAGCCCAGGGGCGAAGCAAAGCTCGGCCGCGCTGATCCCGGGCAGCGCGGCGCGCAGTGCGGTCAGCAGTTCGACCGCTTCTGCGGTACCTCGCACGGCTATCATCGCAACCGTGCGCTCTGGCTCGGGGGTGACCAGCCGGAGCCGGAGCCGGGTGATCACCGCCAGCGTTCCCTCCGAGCCCGCAAGCAGATGCCCGATGTCATATCCCGTGCTGTCCTTGGCGAGGCCGCCGAGCCGTGAAATGACGCGCCCGTCGGGGAGCGCCGCCTCGACCCCCGCGACCTGTTCTCGCATGCTCCCGTACCGAATAACCCGGATCCCGCCTGCATTGGTCGCGACCATGCCGCCCACCGTGGCTGAGTCGCGCGCAGCAAGGTCGACGCCGAAATCCAGGCCGGCCGCGCGGGCATGCGCCGTCAGGCCGGCTAGCGTCACGCCGGCACCCGCCGTGACCTGGTGCGAGGCTCGCGCCACCGGCCGGAGTTCGGTGAGGCGGGTGGTGAGCAGCACTACTGGTGACCGGTCGGCAGTCCCGGCAGCCGGGACAGACCCGCCGACCAGGCCGGTGTTGCCGCCCTGGACGACGACCGTTACGCGCGCCTCGCAGCAGGCTGCCAGCACCCGCGCGACCTGGGTCGTGGTAGCCGGCCGCACGACCGCTCGGGACGTGCCAGTAAAGCGGCCGGTCCAATCGGTCTCGTACGATGCGCGCAGATCGCGGTCAAGAAGAACGTGTTCGGGCCCGACCGCGGCTTGCAGCGCGGCCTCCAGTGTCAACTCAGACCCGTCAAGTCAGACCCGTCAAGACAGAACTCTCAGCCGTACCGTCGCGTCCATTTCCCTGAGCCTGGCCACTACGGCATCGGCATAGTCGATACCGATATCGGTCAGTGCGTATCCGAGATCGCCGCGAGTACCGAGCAACTGGGCTTCGACGTTCACCTGATGATCGGCCAGCACCGAGTTTATTTCGGCCATGACGCCCGGCACGTTGCTGTGCAGGTGCGCAAGCCGGTGGGTTCCGGGGGCTGGCGGCAGTGCGACCTGTGGCAGGTTGACGGACAAGGACGTCGTTCCCTCGGAAATGAAGTCAGCCAGCTTGCCACCCACGAACGCGCCGATGTCAGCCTGGGCCTCCTCGGTCGACCCTCCGATGTGCGGGGTAAGGATCACGTTCGGCAGGCCGCGCAGGACGGAGGTGAACTCCTCGCCGGCTGACCGGGGCTCGTTGAGGAAGACGTCGACAGCCGCACCGGCGAGGTGGCCGCAGAGCAGATGCGTGCGTAGTGCCTCGTGGTCGATCACGAAGCCGCGGCACAGGTTCAGGAACAGGGCCCCGGGCCGCATCTGGCTGAATTCCTTCTCCCCGAACAGCGAACTATTGGACGGACGGCCATCCACATGCAGCGAGACGATGTCGGAGCTCTCGAGCAGTTCGTCGAGGCTGACGCAGCGCCGGGCATTGCCGAGCGCCAGCTTGTCCGCGGTGTCGTAGAACACGACCCGCATCCCGAACGCCTCGGCGACCACCGACAATTGCGCGCCGATGTTTCCGTAGCCGACGATTCCCAGCGTGCGGCCGCGAACCTCGTGCGCGCCGCGGGCCGACTTGTCCCACACGCCCGCGTGCAACGCCCGGTCCTTCTCCGTGAGCCGGCGGGTCAGGGCGATGATCTCGGCGAGGGTCAGCTCAACGACACTGCGCGTATTGGAATACGGAGCGTTGAACACTACAAGGCCGAGCGCCGAGGCGGCGGCCAGGTCGACCTGATCGGTGCCGATACAGAACGCCCCGACAGCGACCAGCTCCGGGGCCGCCGAGAGGACTGCCGCGGTGAGCCGGGTCTTGGACCGGATCCCAAGCACCGCGACTCCCGCCAGGGCAGCGGCAAGGTCCCGCTCGTCGAGGGCGGACGGCCGCTCGGTGATCTCTAGGCCGGCCCCTTCGAGCAGCCGTTGAGCTTCGGGATGGACGTTCTCCAGGAGCAGCGCCTTCACCGCCCCTAGGCTACCCAACCCCTATGCCAGTCCGGCCGGGCGGCCACGGAGCGAGGGCTGCCGGAACTGCTCAGCGCCGCCTGCCCTGGCCCGGGCCACGCTGGCTAGCCGAGATTCGCGTATTCGGCCGGGAGTTGCCCGAGGAGGTGCCGGTAATCCTCCTCGCTCAGCGTCTCGTGCATAGTGTCAAGCACAGCGCCGGCTCCGGCCCGGACATCCTCGGCCTTGAGACCGGTGCGAGTGCTGATCTGCCTTATGAAGTCAGCGGCCGCTATCGGATGCGCCTCCTGCCTGCTGCGTTTCGGTGCGCGGAACTGCTCCGCTAGCGGTTCGGGAAGATCCGCGGCGAGGTGCCTGGCCTCGCCTTCGCTCAGCTGGCTTGCGAGTCCTTCCAGCACTGCCCGAGTGATATCTGCAGACTCCTCACGAGACAAGCCGCTTCGGTCGGCTATCGAACGGAATATCGTCTTCTGGTCCATGCCAGCGCCCCTTCGTCGGCTATGACCAGTCTCCTGGGCCGCTGGATCCTGCCGGTGGCCTGGGGTCGGGTTGCCGCCGCCGCGGTTGCTAGCTGACGGTCTGAAGGACCCAGAAGTCCGATGCGAGCTGCGCGGAGGTGACATACAGGTAGGGCAGCTCGAAGTACCCCTGCTGGCCCCCGCCCGTGCCCCAGGAGTTCCGCACCCGGAACCGGTCAACCGCGTCGTTGTAGCCCACGAGGACCACGGCGTGGCCGCCGACAATCTGGTCAGCGGGGCTCGGCATCAGGACGATGCCGGTGGCGGCCACCTGCGGAGACTCGAACGCGCTGTAGACGGTGAACCCGAAAACCACCGGGCGCCCGCCAGCCAGCACGGTCTTGATAGACCACAGATCCTGCGGCACTGTCGCGTAGGTCAGGACACGATCGCCGAGTGCATCGGTGTAATCCTGTTGCGGCGGGGTCTGCGCGAAAGTCGCGGGACTGTAGGGCCAGTCGGTTTCGGGACACACGCCGAGATTCGCGACGACCTTCGCGCCATCCCGGACCTGGGCGCCGGTGTTCTGGCCGACAGTGCCCTCGATAGCCCGTTCCTGATACCAGATCCACATCCGGCTCGGGGTCAAGAACCGTTGCGTCCGCACGTAATTGTCGAAATCCACGGCGGCGGCGATCGCGTTAGCGGTGCAGCTATTCAGCTGACCCTGGTCGTACACCGGAGGCATGTCCGGCCCGGTGCACAGATCGACTTCGGCCGGGAGCGCCGTCGTCGGCGGAATCGAAAGCTTGGCGTCGCGGATATCCGGCACCTGTGGGACCCATCCGTAACCGCCGAATCCAGATGGCCTTCGCCGCGCAGGCACCTTGCCCGAAGCTGGCATATCCCCTCCCGTGCTGTCCGGCTGCCGCAGCCTGATCGGCTCCTGGCAACCTGATCGTCGCAGCCTGCCAGTAGAGCTCTCATGCTCCTGCCGCCCGGCCGGGTGCTAGCAGGTTGACTCTCGCCCAGTTGCCGCCGTCATGTCAATGACCATCGGTGCATCGATTCCACGCCGTTCAGCGATCGTCTCGATGAATGGTCTCGATAGCTCGGCCTAGATGCGGAAATTCGGCCACGCCGGTGGGGCGGTCGGAATCAGAGAATTGGCCCAGTTTTGATTTCACGGGCATTCCGTGTTCGCCGCAGAACGACATTTGGAGGCATTAGCTAGATCGCGGCCAGCTGCTCCGGCAGGCGAGCAGCGGTTACGCGGCGCACCAGGAGGCCATTGCACGGCTGTGGCCGCACCTGCTGGGCTTTCTCGCCGGACTGCCCGACGGCGCGGCCAGGTGAGATCCAGACGCTAAGGAAATTGGCGCACGGCTCGCGCCGCCGCGCACGGAGCACACAACGGCACATGAACCTCGCCCAGCCAGTCCGAGCTGGACCGGCCGGAAATCACGGCGTCGAGCATCTCGCAGATGTCGCGGTCGTCGGGGTGAGCCCTTGCACACAGGCAAAGACAGGGCCTCCGGCGCAAGAGCGTCGCGGTCCACTCGTTGACCGCCCTGACCTCAGGGCGGTTCGCCACGTCCGCGACCGCGTTGCCGGCCGACCGCAACCGCTCCAGTGCGTCGGTCACAGCCTGCCCGACCCTCCGGCCTACCTCTGCCAGCGTGTCGGCGAGCTCGGTGTCCCTGTCTTCGCCCATGGTCGCACCTTCTCTCCTGCACAGACCATGCCTTCTAGTGGCGGCAGAGCGCTGGCATCCCGAATAGGCAGCATGCTCGCCCCGAACAGGCCGGCCCAATTCGACGCTACCGCGCAGGAGATGAGCCGAAAATAGCTGGCGGGATCCGACGTTGTCCGGATCGCCGGGTCACGGGCTCTTGGTCCAGGTGCGGCCGCTAGTGAGCTCGGCGACGCCGACGCGCGGTGGGATGACCTCCAGCCTGCCTATGAGGACCTGGCGGCCGAAGTCGGCTAGCACCCCAGCCGACCGGAGGGTCAGGCCTTCGTGGGCACGGTCTGAGCCGCGTCAGACTGCGCGGTGCCGGGTGCGCTGGCTGCCGCCCTGAGCTGTTCCAGTCGCGGCTTCGTCGGGAGCAGGACGAGAGCGAGCACCAGACCGAGCCCGAACAAGGCAGCCGAGGCGGCGAAGGCAACCGTGTAGCCATGGGTGGCCGCGACCGCCGGCGCCAGCGGGCCCGCGTGGTGAGCAATCAGATAGCTGGAGGCCGCGGTGAGAGCGATCGTGCTGAGCGCGGCGGTGCCGATCGAGCCGCCGACCTGCTGCATCGTATTGACCAGCGCCGAGGCGACGCCTGAGTCCTCGCGCCGGACGCCCGAAGTGGCTGTGTTGATGGCTGGCGCGATGATCAGGCCGAAGCCAAGGCCCATGACGAGCAGCGCGGGCAGCACTCCGCCGACGTAGCTGGAGGTCACGGTGAGCTGGGTCAGGTAGCTCATCGTGGCGGCGCCCAGGACCATGCCGGTGGAGATCAGCGTGCGCGGCCCGAATCGCGGGAGCAGCACGATGCTCGAGGTGTTGGAGCTAATCAGGATGCACCCGAACATCGGAAGGAACGCCAGCCCGGCCATTACCGGGCTGTAGCCCTTGACCTGCTGCAGGTAATAGGTCAGGAACAGGAAGACGCCGAAGATCGCGATGCCGCCCACGCCGACGGCGACATAGGCGCCGCCGCGGGTGCGGTCGAGGATAACCCGCAGCGGCAGCAGCGGGTGTCTGACCCGGCTCTCGGCAAAGCAGAACGCGGCCAGCAGCACCACGCCAAGGACGAGGGAGCCGACGGTCAGGCCGGCTCCCAGCCGGCCGTCTCGGCGTGCGAGAAACCGAAGACGATGCAGAACAGGCCCGAGGACGCGAGCAGCGTTCCGGCGTAGTCCATGCGCGGCCGGACAGCAGGCCTGCTGCCGCGCATGTACAGGAGCGCGCCCGTGACCGCGATGGCGGCGAAGACCAGGTTGACGTACAGGGTCCAGCGCCAGGAGAGGTACTCGGTGAGGACGCCGCCCAGGATCAGGCCGACCGCACCGCCGCCACCCGCGACGGAGCCGAAGACGCCGAACGCCTTGCCACGTTCCTTCGGGTCGCGGAAGGTGCTGACGAGGGTGCCGAGCGCGGCGGGCGCGAGGATCGCGCCGAATGCGCCCTGGAGCGTACGCGCCGTCACCAGCATGCCGAAGGAGACTGCGGCCCCGCCCAGTGCTGAGGACAGCGCGAATCCGATCAGGCCGGTGATGAAGACCTTCTTGCGGCTGAACATGTCGCCGAGCCGCCCGCCGAGCAGCAGCAGGCTGCCGAAGGCCAGAGCATAAGCGGTCACGACCCACTGCCGGTCGCTGTTCGGGAACCCGAGCGCGCTCTGGGCCGAGGGCAATGCGATGTTCACGATGGTCGCGTCAAGGACCACCATGAGCTGGGCAATCGCGACGATGAACAGGATCAGCCAGCGGTGGCCATCAGCGGCCGGCGGCCGGTTGTCGGGTCCGGGTGATGCCATGGAAACCTTAGCTCCGCTCGGTCGTTACTTCGTGGCAGGTGGTTGGCGCCCGGTGGCGCGGTCGGACGAGATCAGTCATGCCACTCGGGCCGGTCCGATGCCAGCATGGTCAGGGCTGATCGCAGCCGCGGCTGCATCCAGGGCGTCGAGCAGGCGCGCCATCGTCGTCCGGTCCGTTTCGTCTAGCGCACCGAAGATCTGCTGGAGCAGCCGCTCCCGGGTCGCGCGCGCGATGGCGACTGCCGCCTCGCCCTCGGGGGTGAGCGCGACGAGCAACGCCCGGCGGTCAGTGGGGTCCGGCTGCCGGACGGCCAGGCCATCGCGCTCGAGCGTGTCCACGACGTCGGTGATCGTCCGCCGGGCGACGCCGAACTCGTCGGCCAGAACGCCCGGCCGGGCGGGGCCGACCTGCTCCAGCTCGGCCAGGACCCTCGTCCCGGCCAAGGTCATGCCGCACGCGCCCATGCCGCCATCGACAGCCCGGCGCATCCGGTGCTGTACTTCCAGATAGCGTTTACCGAGCTGGCCCGGAGAAATCATCGCGCGGTAACCTCTCTGTATGCACCCTCATAGTGAGGACGCTCACTAATATACAAGATGGTGTCAGCCTGCTGGCCTGGGTGGGCGCTGGCGGTTGCCGGGTAAGTACTGCGTACCGACGCGAAGGAGCGTGCTATGCCGCCTGATCATGTGCATTTCAATGGCAGCGTCAACCTGGCCGACGGCGAGACCGTCATGCGCGAGATCGCGTCGCGGGTCCCGTCCGGCCTGCGGCGCATCCCGGACGGGGAGACTGGCGACCGGGGGAACTGGATCTTCTTCCAGATGCAGAAGTTCCTGCAGTCGCCTTTCCTGGTTCCAGCGCAGCCGCTCGATGACGTTGTGATGGGGGACTACGAGCAGATGCCCCATCTGCGCCTGGCCGACGGCGTCGATCCGGCGGATATGGCGTGGCCAGATCCCGGCTACGCCGACGCCTACCTTGACTCGTATGCGACCTTCGCCCGGCTGCGCGGCGAGGGCGTCATTCCCGATGGCGCCCGCTTCCAGGTCGAATACCCAACGCCGCTCGCCTCGATCGGCGCCTACATCGTCCCCGAGCAGCAACAGGAGCTGCTGGGTTCCTACGAGCAGGCAATGTCCGCCGACCTGCAGCGGCTGCTGGCAGTGATCACGCACGATGACCTGGCTGTGCAATGGGACGTCGCGGTGGAGTTCGGCATCCTGGAGGACAGCTTCGGGCCAGGCGGCTCAGAAGCGCATGATGCGATCGTCGCTGGCCTGGTCAGATGCGTCGACCAGGTCCCCAGGGATGTCCCTGTCGGGCTGCACCTCTGTTACGGGGACTACGGGCATCAGCACTTCAAGCAGCCCGAGTCACTGGCCCTGCAGGTCCGCGTGCTCAACGCGGTCAGCGCGGCAGCGCGCCGGCCGGTGAGCTTCGTTTCCTTCACCGTGCCGCAGTACCAGCAGCACGAGGCATACTTCGCGCCGCTGGCCGGGCTACACGGTGATCCCGACACCGAGCTGAATTTCGCGCTGGTGCCGTATCACCCGGCCGATCAGGCGCCCGGCACGACCGCCGAGCAGGTGCGGCTGATCGACGCCGCGCTCGAGCAAAGCCCGGGCGGAAGCCGGTCGTGGGGCGTGTGCACCGAGTGCGGGATGGGACGCGCGGGCCGGGAGGAGATTGCCGACCTCCTGGACCTGCACCGGGAGATCATCAACGCCTAATGCGATAGGGGAACGGCGTCCTCTGCACGCCCGCGGGTCAGGCTGTGCGTGGCCGCCTGGCAACGCCGACCGACAAGACGACCGTCAGCCCGCTGCGCTCGTCCTCAGCAGATATCGGCCGTTGCGTCTATTGAGCCTGGTCGATCAGTATGCTCACGGTCATTCAGGCCTGCGAGAAATCCGGAGGCCTGCATCGACGGATGCCGCGCTAGCCCGGTCAGGCAAGCGACGTGATCGACGAAACTGGCACGGCGCTGGCCCGACGCGCCGATTCCATCGCGCAGGCCGGGCGGGTCCTGCTGATTGGTGCCATGGGGTTGCTGCTGGTCAGCGCTGGCGTCGGCAACAGCGCGGGACCAGACGGCGCCGGGGGAGCGGGCCCGCGCTGATGGCGCACGTACATGCCGGTTCGCTCGGCTGGCTCACCCTGGCAGCGCTCGCCATCGCGCTGCGGATGGCGCAGGACGGCGACCAAGCCGAACCTGCCCAGCGTTTGGGCCGGGTCGGAATGTACGTCAGCTGCGTCGCGGTCGTAGCCATTGCCGGGTTCGTCATCGCCACCGCGGCGGGCTCGGCGGCGGCGGAGGCGTGGACCGGTACCGCAGCCCTGCTCGCCATTCTCGGCTTCCTGGCCTGGCTGGTCGCCCTCAGCCGGGCGACGCGAACACGATGGGCCGTGCCACAAGTCGGCATGACGGGAGCGCTCGTCGTGCTGGTGGCTGGCACGATCCTCGGGGCAATCTCGGCCGCGGACACGGCGAGCGCCAACCCGGCCGGCGCCGCCAGCCCGGGTTCGGCATACTCGGCCGTCCTCGTAGTCCCGTTCGTGGTGCTGGCCGCCACGGCCGTCGTCGAGTGGGCAGTCGCCCGCCCATCAGGGGACTACGAGCCGGTCACGACGGCCGACCAACTGGCTGCAGCTAGCCTGGTGCTCGGGCTGGCCGGCACGGCGGCTGGCATCGGCGCGGGCTCGGCGGCCATAGAAGGCGCGTTCGCCACGGTGCTCGGCATCGCGCTGCTGGAGGCGCTCGTCGTTGCTGGCCTCCGGACCGCTAGGGTCACGCGCCCGGCCGTCGCTCGCCGGCATTCGACGTGACCGCTGCTCGTGTCGTCAACGTGCTCCTGCCGTCTGCGGTGGCGGCCAGTCGCCCGGCAGTTCGTTCAACCGGCGGGCATAGTCGGCACGATCGAACTGCCGGCGTTCGCTAACTGCGCCGTATACGTCGTCGGTTACCAAGGCGGCGATCATGTGCATGATGTTGTGCCAGTCGTAGCCAAGGTCGTCGAGACGGCGGACCGCCGGCCAGACCTCGGGCGGGTCATCGGCCAGCAACTGGTTGGCGACAAGTTGGTGCATCGCGATGTGAAGTCTCGGGCTGAAGGGCTCGCCGTCGGCGAACACTTCTTCGTCACTATGGAGCGCCTCTTCGAGTTCTGAGTGCAGCGCCTCGATCAGCAATCCCCGCTCATCCTCGTCCGCCGGATCCAGCAGTTCAAGTTCGATGCCCCGGTAGGTGCCGTGCCCAGCGGGTACCGCCCACGATCGCCGGTCGTCGCGTTGCGGCTCATCGAACCAGCAGTCCGTCGTCTTGTCGCTCAGCCACGCGGATTCGTCCGCGGGCAGCGGCGGGACTATGCCCGGCTGGGCACGGTTCCGGATTGGCTGGCGGCGTCGGCCACGCCCGGGCGGCCGACCCCGGCTTCGCGGACTCACGGCATGATTGTCCCAGCATCACCTGGCAACGTCAGCCGGGAGCGCAACATTGTTCTGCTGGGCCGGTTCGCTGCTCTGATGTCGGCCCCGACCATCCAGGAGCTCGTTCCCCGTCCAATGCAATCCGGCTTCTTGACGCCAACGAAGACGCGATCGACGCCTGGAGGCAGATCCCGGCAGTGCCGAAGGCGCGGCGGTTGACTACATCGGCTGTCCGGGTCGTCGCGTCCAGCAAGCCATGCTAATTCAAGCCTGGCTGAGGTCGATGCAGTTGCCACTGGGGTCACGCACACACGAGGTGCGCGGCTTCCATTCGTAATCCGTTGCGGGATGGACCTCGGCCGCGCCAGCGGTAAGCGCGCGCTGATGGGCGGCCTCGACGTCATCGACGAGCAGGCCGATGTGGGAGCCGCCAGCGCCGGATGAGCCCTCGCCGCACTCCTCGAGGGTGATGAGAAAGAATCGGTCGCTGCGGTAGATACCGAACTGCAGCGATGAGATGTCCTCGTTGAACACCACATCGAATGCGCTGGTGTAGAAAACCGCCGCCTCCCGGACGTCCCTGACCTTGATCCTGATCTGCACCGGCCGGATCGCCTGCAACGCCGGCATCGGGGTTCCCTTCTCTATGAACTCATCTACGGCGAGGACCCGTTGCGAGAGTTCGCGCACCTGAGCGACGAGCCGTTCCCGGTGAGAATCGAGGACAGAACGGACGACTGCCGGTTGCTTCCCCAGCACCGGCCGGATCTCCTCGATCGGCAGGCTCACTGCGCGTAGGCCGCAGATCAAGCGGGCCTGGCCCAATTGATCCGGCGCGTACCGTCTGTATCCGGTGTCAAGGTCCACCAGAGCAGGCTTGAGGAGGCCGATCTCGTCGTAATGACGGAGCGCCGCGATGGACAGGCCAGCCGACAAGGCGAACGCGCCGATGCTGAGCAAGTCATTACCCTTCACACTTACAGCATCAGGTCTCAGGTCACATTAGAGTCAACATCAAGGACGACACCGCACTCAGTTGCCGTTGCGAAAGTGCCTGCCGCATGGTTGGGCTGATGCCCGTGGAGCGCGCAGACTGCGGGCCGCGACTGCTTCGTCTTCCGCTGACATGTCTGCGCGTTTCGTGGCGTCGTCATCGCCATAGGTCCGTAGCATGGGCCAGCCGGGCCGCGATCTGCTCGACAGCGTCGAGCGTTCCCTCAGCCACTGCGATGACAAGCTCGTAAGCCTCGTCGTTGGACAGCGTCAGTCGCCGGCCGTTGACGCCGTAGAAAGCAATAACGCCTGCCAGGGCAAGTCTCTTATTGCCATCGACCAGGGCGTGATTACGCGCCGGCGAATGAAGCAACGCCGCAGGCTTGGTATCCAGGTCCGGGTACGCATCAGCGCCGAACGCGGTCGCCTGCGGCCGCGTCAGCGCCGACTCCAGCAGCCCTATATCCCGCACCAGCGGATCGCCGCCCAGAGTCCGCTCCGCGACGTGCAGTAACTCCGGCAGGGTCAGGTAGATCACTGCCCGAGCCGCGCCAGCGCCTCGGCGTACCGAGGAAGCTCCGCATCCAGACACGCTCAAGCAGCTCAGCGCGGCTGTGACCCTCGACATACTCGCGGATCGCCCTGCGGCGCCACTTCCTGCATCGGCCTGCCTTCCAGCTCGGCCCGCCGCCGCAGCGACCGGGCCTCGTCATCAGTGAGCCGCAACGACATCGCCATGTCACGATGGTATCATCCGTGATACCAAGCTGCTGAACGCGCTGTCACGTCGCAACCAGTGCCATGATGACCAGGCCACGCGGTGGGTCGTCTCGCGCGCTTCTGCCGTAAGGGCGTGCTAGGGGGAACATCGCAGTTGGCAGATTGCCGCTCCGCTTTCCCGGAAGTTGGTGGCGTATGGATGCCCCTACTGGGCTGACAGAACGGCAGCGCGATCGTCTGCGCCGGATCCGGCAGCGTGAGGAGGCTGCCTTCCGTGCCCGCGTCCCACAGTCGCTGGCCCTGGGTTCGAGGGCGGCTGAGGTCATGCCGAGCGGCGTGCCGATGGCCTGGATGGCGGGCTTCTACCGGACGCCGCCGCTCTGGGTCTCTCACGGGCAGGGAGCGCGGTTCACCGATGTCGATGGCAACACCTACCTCGATTTCAATGTCGGTGACATGTCGACAGTGCTCGGTTATGCGCATCCTCGCCTGACCCAGGTCATCGCTGAGCAGGCCGCGCGCGGCGTGCAGATGTTCCTGCCGACTGAGTCTGCGCTCGCAGTGTGCGAACAGCTCAGACTCCGATTCAGGCTCCCGGCCTGGCAGTTCACAACCGCAGCATCCGCCGCGAACCTCGAGGCCATCCGGATCGCGCGCCTGGCCACTGGCAGGCAGGGCGTGCTGCTGTTCGGCGGCAAGTATCACGGAATGCTCGATGAGACGCTGTGGTCCGATGACGGTGCCGGCCTCGTTCCCGAATCATTGGGCTTGGCAGCGAGCGCGCCCGTCGACCTCGCGGTCGTCGACTTCAACGACCTCGATGCAGCCGAGCGGATCCTGAGACTGCAACGCACGGCTGCTGTCCTGATGGAAGGAGTGCTTACCAACTACGGGACGGCGCTGCCCGGTGCCGGCTTCCTAGCCGGACTTCGCGACGCATGCACCAGATACGGCACCCTGCTGGTGATGGACGAGACGCACACTCAGTTCGACGTCTATGGCGGTGCGGTCACCCACTATGACGTGAGTCCTGACATGGTCACCGGCGGCAAGGGCATCGCGGGCGGCATTCCCATTGGCGCCTACGGCATGACCAGGGAGTTGGCTTCCATCGTGGAATCGAACCTTGCCGACGAAGCCGGGAACGTGCATGGCGTCGCGCTGGGCGGGACGCTGTACGCGAACGCCCTCTCGCTTGCCTGTGCCGAAGTCGTGCTGACGGAGCTGATGACTCCGGCTGAGCATGACCGGATAGCAGCCCTGGGCACGCGGCTGGCCGATGGCATCGAGGCCGCAGCGTGGGAACGCGCACTGGCGCGCTCACAGGTTCGGTGCGCGCTCCGGCTATTGCCTGGTGCCGGAGCAGCCACGGACGGCGCGGGAGGCGCACATGAGTCTCGACCCGCTGTTCACCGACACCCGGCGGGTGTTCTTCGCCAACCGCGGGGTGTGGGATGCCATCGCGACGTCGGGGCCTCATGCCGGCTTCGCCCACGAGAGTGCGGACGTCGAGATTTACCTCGGGATCCTCGGCGATTTCCTCGATGAGATGTGCCCTAGCTGACGCCGACCCGCACTTGCCAGGGGTGTTCCCGAGGAACGGGGAGTCCGGGACCCCGCACCTCGGCGAACACGCGCAGCTGCTCGCCCTCGACGCCGCCGCGGTCGATGGCGACGGCGGCGACGGGCGCGAATCCGATCTTGCGCCGTTTGATCCGCAGCGTTACATTGCTACCTACTGCGGTCGGTGGTATTTGCGGCACCAGCCTTAGGAAGAGAGCTTCCGGTGATCGTCGACGCTTACTCGCACGTCTGCCCGGAAAGGTTCCTCGACGCCATCGAGGGGCTGCACCCGACTGCGGAAGCCGCTGCATTACGCAAGAACAGCTACCTGTTCGACGCGGACCGGCGACTTCGGTACATGGACCGGATCGGCGTCGATCAGCAGGTGCTGACGCTGGTGCGGCCGCCGATGTGGCTCGGGATGCCGCGTCCGGTCATCCACGAGCTGACCCGGGTAGCCAACGACAGCATCGCCGGACTGGCGGCCAGTTACCCTGATCGGTTCATAGCCGTCGGCGTGCTGCCGGTCGTCGACGACGAGATGATGGCTGAGTTCGGCCGCGTGCGGACCGAGCTCAGCGTGCGCGGTGTGCTCATCTTTTCCAACATCGAGGGACTGCCCCTGGATCACGCGTCGATGTGGCCGCTGTACGCCGAGGCGGCGGCCCATGACGTGCCGATCTGGATCCACCCGCAGCACGGGCACTCCTACCCCTGGCTGAAGCAGGACCTGGTGGACCGGCTGTTCGGCTGGCCATTCGAGACGACCCTGGCGATGTCCCGGCTGGTCTTCGGTGGCGTGCTGCAGCGCTACCCGGACCTGAAGTTCGTCACCCATCACCTTGGCGGGATGGTGCCCTACTACGCCAGCCGGGCCGACGCGATGAGCCAGGAGATCGCTCGGTACCGGGAGGCGTCGCTCACCGAGGCGTCCGAGCCGCTGGCCGCGCGGCCCTCCGAATACTTCCGGAGGTTCTACAACGACTCGATGGTCAACGGCTCGGCCGCGGCCATGCGGTGCGGCCTGGAGTTCTTCGGCGCCGAACGGGTCATGTACGGCACCGACTTTCCGATGGGACCGCACGACGGAGAGGAATGGCCCGTGGAAGTGCTCGATACGATCCGCTCCCTCGGTCTGGGTGAGGAGGACCTGAACAACCTGCTCGGGGAGAACCTTCGCCACCTCATGCGGCTGTAAATGGCCGCTTCATCAGGCATGAGCCCCCAGTGCATGCATGCCGCCCCGCCAGCTCGAGCCGGCTGCACCCAAAGCCAGTCGCCAAACAGGCGACACCGAAGGGGTGGGCCCCTCATGAAGTCACGAACATCCCGTTCACATTTCGCCCATTCGGCCGGAACGGCAACGACCCTGCTGGCGTTCTCCGGCGCGGCTCTGCTGCTAGCCGCCTGCGGAAGCAGCAGCAGCGGCGGATCCGGCACTAGCACCGCGGCCATCAACGTCGGGGTCATCGGACCGATGACCGGGCCGGCGGCCGAGATCGGCAACCTGATGTCCGGCGCCTGCTACGCCGCCGAGCTTGACGTCAACAAGGCCGGTGGCGTGATGGCCCGGAAGATCAGCTGCAACCTGATCGACGACACTGGCGACCCTGCCGATGCGGTGACCAACGTCAGCAAGGCGCTGGCGACGACCAGCGACCTGGACATGGCCGTTGGGCTGGAGTCGAACACGGCCGCAACCACCATCCCGCTGGTCAACGGCGCGAAGATCCCGATGGTCTCGACCAACGGCCTCGTCGCTTACGACAGCACGCACGACACCTATTTCTGGCGGATGACCCCGTCCGACGACCAGAACGGCGCTGCGTTCGTCGCGTGGGCGAACCAGAAAGGGTTCAAGCGTTACGCCGTGGTGTTCCAGAACAACATCGGTGCACAGGGGAACGAGCCCGGCGTGGTGGCCGCGGTTAAGAGCATCGGCGGCACCATGACGACGAACATCACCATCCCCGGCGACGCGTCGTCGTACTCGAGCGTCGTCGCCCGGGTCCTGGCCGGCAAGCCGCAGGTGCTCATCATGGCCGGCGACCCGCAGACGTCGGCGACGTTCCTGTCCGAGTACCGCCAGCTCAATAACGGGACCGCGCCTCCCGTGATCACCTCGACGGACTCGATCACGCCGGCCTACTTCGGCGCGATAAAGAAGGTCATGGGCACCACCTACGTGACCAAGGACATGTACTTCATCGGCGGCTACGTCAGCCAGACGAGCCCGGCTTTCGTCGTCTACAAGACCGCGGTGGACAGCGCATCGCAGATCAAGGACCCCGGCACCATCCTCGGAGTTGGCGTGATCGCCTCCATCTACGACGGCATCAACCTCATGGCGCTGGCCATGCAGGAAGCACACAGCACCAGTGGACCGACGTATAACGCCGACATTGCGAAGATCGCGGCCGGGACCCCCGGCGCGACAGTCGTCGATTCCTACGCTGCCGGACTGGCTGCGCTGAAAGCCGGCAAGCAGATCCACTACGAGGGCGTCGGCGGCGCGATCCACTTCGACGCCACCCACAACTCACCGGGCAACTTCGCCGCGTCAGGTTTCCAGGCGAACGGGAACCCGGTCGTGCTCGGCGTGATCCCCGGTACGACTGTCCAGAAGCTGCTGCCGTGAGCAAGCACCGGAACCGGCCGCCTCGGCAGGCCCTGCGGGCAACGCAGGACCGCCCGTGAGCATCCTTGTCGAGGCGGTCGGCTTCGGTGTGGCCAGCGGAGCGGTGATAGCGCTCGGCGCGGTCGGTTT
Organism: uncultured Actinomycetota bacterium; assembly: GCA_963804435.1. Classification (GTDB taxonomy): domain Bacteria; phylum Actinomycetota; class Actinomycetes; order Streptosporangiales; family Streptosporangiaceae; genus JAJYUU01. The sequence goes on from CAWDQI010000001.1 coordinate 1,354,429, forward strand.
CACCGTGCAGTTCGGGATCAGCAACGTGCTGAACATCACCTACGGCGCGTTCATGAGCCTGGCCGCCTACATCGGCTACGCCCTGCTCGCCGTCGGCGTTGGGATCTGGTACGCGCTGGCGATCACGGCGGTGGCCATCGCGCTAGCGTCGGTGCTGTTCAACCGGGTGCTGCTGGCGCCGCTGATGCGGCGTGGCACCGGGTTCGTCGGCGTCGTCATCGTCACCGTGGCCGCCGGGATCATCGTCGAGTACTGCGTCGTCGCGATCGCCGGACCCGACACCTACTCCTACGGCCAGCAGTCCGGCAGCACCGTCCGCGTGGCTGGCCTGATACTCACCACCTCGCAGCTGATCATCATCGCGCTCGCGGCGGCCGCGATGTTCGGCCTGCACCTGCTGCTCACCCGCACCCAGCTGGGTCGGGCGATGCGGGCCACCGCGTCGAACCCGACGGTGGCCCGCAGTTGCGGCATCCGGACCAGCCGGATCATCGACGTCTCGTGGCTGGTTTCGGGGGCGCTGTGCGGCGCGGCCGGGGTCGCGCTGGCGACCAACACGGTCACGTTCGACTTCACCCTCGGGCCGACCTTCCTCATCTACATGATCGCCGCGGCGGTGCTCGGCGGCATCGGCCAGCCGTACGGCGCGATGCTCGGCGGCCTGCTCGTCGGCATCGTGAGTCAGGTGGCGTCGGCCTATTCCAATCCGGCTTACCAGGACGTGTACGCGTTCCTGATCCTGATCGTCATGCTGCTGATCCGCCCCCGCGGCCTGCTGGCCGCCGGCACTGCTAGTACCAGGCGGCTGGCCGGCTGACTCAGCCGCTGCCCCGGCCGCTCGACACCCCGGCTACCGCCGGACCCGGACGCCCGACAGGAAGGAGGTCCCGCCATCGGCCCCGTCGCCTACTACGTCGTCGTCATGCTGGTGTACCTGGGCACGGATCTGCTCGCAGCGTGGGGACTCAACCTGGAGTTCGGCGTCGCCGGCGTCGCCAACTTCGCCTACATCGTCCTGGTCGCGGCTGGTGCGTATTTCTATGCGGCGCTGACGCTCGGCTCGCCGGCGGCGCTGGGCAGTTTCCAGATGTACATCCTCGGCCTGAAGCTGCCTATCGTCGTCGCCGTCATCCTCGCCGCGCTAGCCAGCGGCATGCTCGGCGGCATCATCGGCATCACCGGGCTGAAACGGCTGCGGGCCGATTACCAGGCCATGGTCATGCTGGTGATCTCGATTCTCGCGACAACGGTGATAGGCGCCGACACTGGCCTGTTCAACGGCGACGCCGGGCTAGCACTGATCCCCAACCCGCTGGCGTCGGTCGACTCCTCAACACGTGGCTGGTACTACGTCGGACTCGTCGCCGTCGTCTGCATCCTTGGCTACCTCGGGCTGCGGCGGTTCACCACCGGCCCGATGGGCCGGGTCCTGCGCGCCGTGCGCGAGGACGAGGACGCCGCCATCGCGGTCGGCAAGAGCGTGGTGAAACTGCGGCTCGCTGTCCAGGTGGTAGGCGGCGTGTTCGCAGGGCTCAGCGGAGCACTGCTGGCCGGTTTCATCGGCGGGTGGTCGCCGCAGTCGTGGCTGTACGTGGAGACGCTGGCGCTCCTCACCGCGATCATCGTGGGCGGCCTCGGCAACGACGCCGGCGTGGTTGTCGGCACGGCCATCGTCCCGGTGCTGATCCTGCAGGGTGTCCAGTTCCTGCCGCAGATCAAGAGCGCGCCGGAACTGACCGCCGACCTGGGCTGGATCGTCCTGGGGCTGCTGACCATCGCGTTTGTTTTCACCAGGCCGCAGGGCCTGATCCCGGAGCGGCGGCCGCACTATGACGCCGGCCGCCTGCAACCCAACGAACTCACCAGATTGCTGACGCGCATGCGCGCGCGGCCGTCGGCGAGCCAGGCCGCCGCCGTGCCCGCTGCCGCGGTTAGCGGGTCCGCTGCCGCGGTGGCTGAGGCCGCCGCCGTGCTGGCCGAGCCGTCGGCGCTGCTGAGCGCCATCGCAATGTTCGTCCCGTCGCCAGCCCAGGAGCGGCAGGCCGCGACGGCGAACGGTAGCGGCGCGCCGATCCTCGCCATCACCGGCCTGGTAAAGCGGTACGGCGGAGTGCATGCCGTGGACGGAGCTACCTTCGTGGTCGATACCGGCCGCATCACCGGCCTGATCGGGCCGAACGGCGCAGGCAAGTCGACGGCACTGGGCATCATCAGCGGCTTCCTGCGGGCCGACGCAGGCCAGATTCTCTTCAGCGGCCGTGACATCGGCCGCCTGTCGGCCCATCAGCGAGCCCGGCTCGGGATCGTGCGAACCTTCCAGATGCCCAGGGAGTTCCGCGCGCTGACCACCCTGGAGAACCTGGTCGTCGCCGTTCCGCACCAGCGTGGCGAGTCAGCCGTCGGGGTGGTACTGGGCCCACGCTCGTGGCGCACGCAGGAGCAGTCACTTGTCGAGCGCGCGAGCCTGCTGCTTGACCTGTTCGGCATGGCGGACAAGCGCAACCAGCCGGCCGGGCAGCTTAGCGGCGGCCAGAAGCGGATGCTGGAGGTCATGCGCGCGCTCATGGTCGGGCCGAGGCTGCTGCTGCTCGACGAGCCGATGGCAGGGCTCGCCCCGGCGCTCGCTGACCGGCTCGAGACGGCCTGCCGACAGCTTGCCGACCGCGGGCTGTCCATCCTGCTGGTGGAACATGAACTTCGGGCGGTCGAGCGGCTCTGCGAGCGAGTCATCGTGATGGCCCAGGGCAAGGTCATCTCCGAGGGCCGGATGGCCGAGCTGCGAACCCGCAAGGAAGTGCAGGACGCCTATGTTGTCGGCTGACGCCCTGCCCGTCCCGGCGATCACCGCGCAGCGGCTGTCCGCCGGGTACACCGACGTGCCAATTATCCGCGATGTCACCGTCACCGTCGCCGCGGGCCAGCTGGTGGCGGTCGTCGGGCCGAACGGCGCGGGGAAGAGCACGCTGCTCAAGGCCATGCTCGGGCTTGCCAGGGTAATGAGCGGCCAGGTGTTCGCCGACGGCCGGGATATCACCGGCAGGCCGCTCGAGCAGCTCGCCCGGTCGGGCATCGGCTACGTGCCGCAGGTCGACGACGTGTTCGACTCGCTGCGCGTGCATGAGAACCTGCGCATGGGCGGGTACCTGCTGGCCAAGGACGCCCGGGCGAAGCGCATGGACGAGGTGCTCGACATCTTCCCGGCGCTGCGTACCCGGCTGAACCGGTACGTCGGCACCCTCAGCGGCGGCGAGCGGAAGATGACCGCGATCGGCCGGGCGCTGATGCTGTCACCGCGGGTGCTGCTGCTCGACGAGCCGACCGCCGGCTTGTCTCCCGCGCTCACGGACGCGGTGCTCGGGGAGCAGGTCCGGACCCTGGCCGACCACGGCCACGCGGTACTGCTGGTCGAGCAGCGTGCGCAGGCGGCCCTCAAGCTGGCGGACTTCGCCTGCGTGCTGGTGCAGGGACGGGTCGCGATGTCCGCGCCGGCCGCCGACGTGCTGGCCAACCCGGAAATGGCGGAGATCTTCCTGGGCGGCCGGGCCGCGTCGCTAAGCACGGGGCCCGCAAGCACGGGGCCTGCAAGCACGGAATCAGCTAGCACGGCGCCGGCGAATGCGGCGCCGGCAAGCACCGGGCAGGCGCCGGCGGTGGACCAGTGAACGGAGCAGAGCTGTTCGCTGATGTGCTGGCTCAGGCCGGCGTCGACACCGTGTTCGGCCTGCCCGGCTCCACCGAGGCGGCACTGCTCGAGGCGTTCCGCGACCGGAGCGAGTTGCGCTACGTGCTCGGATTGCACGAAGGCGCGGTCGTCTCCATGGCAGACGGCTATGCCCGGGTAACCGGTCGGCCCGGCGTCGTCGGCCTGCACACCACGGTGGGCACCCTGAACGGCGCAAGCCAGATCTACAACGCCTTCCGGGACGGCTCGCCTGTGGTAGTTACGGCCGGGCACAAGGACCGCACCGTGCTGAGCGAGGACGGCTTCTGCGCGCATCCGCATCTGCCCGATGCGGTCCGGCCGGTCACCAAGTGGGCGCACCAGACGCTCAGCGGCGCCCAGCTCGGCGCCGACTTGTGGCGCGCACTGCACATCGCCATGACCTCGCCGGTCGGCCCGACCTACCTCGCCGTGCCCGAGGACTTCCTGCGCGGCACAGTCCCGCCCGACGCCGTGCCCGCGCCTGTAGCCAACGCGGCGCTGTGGGGTGCGGCCAGGACGGTGCCGGACCCGGCCAGCGCCGCGGCGGCAGCCGCGGCGCTGGCCGGGGCCCGCTGGCCCGTCCTCGTCGTCGGCAGCCAGGCTCGCGGCTGCGTTGACGAGCTGACGACCCTGGCCGACATGCTGGCCGCACCGCTGATATTCACCGAGTTCTCCGACCTCGCCGACGTTCCCTTCCCGACAGGCGATCACCGTTACTTCGGGCTCTACGGTGAGGAACCAGACGTCCTGTCCGGCTGCGACCTGGTGCTCGCGGTCGGCGCCCGGATGTTCTACCCGTTCTCCGCCGGACGGCATCCGCGGCTGCCCGACGGCGCGCGGCTGCTGCACCTGCACCCGGATGCTGCCCAGGTCGGCATGCTGCTGCCAACCGACGTCGGGATCGTCGCCGACCCAAGCCAGGCGCTGCGCGCGCTGATCGCCGCGCTGCGCGACGAGCTTGACCCGGAAGTCTGCGCCGCACGGGACGTGCCGCTCGCTGTGCTGCGGCTCGGGCGGGACTCAGCCCGGCGGCAGGAACGCGACTCCGGCGGCATTGCCCCGATGTCGGTCGACCGGGCCGCCGCCGAGCTGAACCAGGTGCTGCCGCCGGACGCGATCGTCGTCGACGAGGGGGTTCGATCGTCTACCCGGCTAATGCGCCACCTGGATCTTGGCGACAGCCAGCTCATGCTGCGCAGTTCCGGCGGAGCCCTGGGCTGGGGAGTTCCGGCTGCGGTTGGCGCCTGCCTCGGCCAGCCGGGCCGGCCGGTAGTCGCGCTGGTCGGGGACGGCAGCTACCAGTTCTCGGTGCAGGCCATCTGGACCGCGGTACAGCAGGACGCGCACCTGGTGGTTGTCGTCCTGGACAACGGCGGCTACCTGGCGGTCAAGCGAGCGATCGAGGGATACCTCGGCGTACCAGAGGACTCCCGGCTGCACCCGGGCACCAGGCTGCCTGGCATCGACCACGCCGGGATCGCCCGCGGCTACGGCGCCACGTCGGTCGGCGCCGACGATCCCGGTGAGCTAGCAGCGGCAGTCAAGCACGCGGTCGACACGCCAGGCACGCACGTCATCGTCGCCAGCATCGCGGAGGTCCGGCCATGAAGCCGTTGGAATCGGGAGACTCCGATGTTCGGACGTGACTGGGCAACGTCGTCGCGGCAGTACTCGGTGACCGTGGAGCGCGACGTCCAGATCCCGATGCCAGATGGCACGATGCTGGCCGGCGACATCTTCCGGCCCGATACCGACGAGCAGGTACCGGTCATCGCGGGCTTCCATCCGTACAACAACGAGTTCCAGGCCCAGCCGATGATGCCGACCGGGTTCAGCGTGCAGCGCGGCTGGCTGGAGTCCGGTGACCCGTACTTCTTCGCTCGCCGCGGCTACGCCCACGCGGTGGTCAACGTCCGCGGGACCGGCAAGTCGACCGGCCTGTTTCAGGCCATGGGGCCGCTCGAAGGGCAGGACGTGGCGAACGCGGTGGAATGGCTCGCCGCCCGCCCGTGGTGCACCGGCCGGGTCGGGCTGTTCGGCATCTCCTACTTCGCCTGGCTGCACATCCAGGCCGCGATGCTCGCGCCGCCGTCGCTTGCGGCGATCTTCGCCCCGTTCGGCGCCACCGACTTCTACCGCGACTTCCTGTACCACGGCGGCATCTTCTCCTGGCGGTTCCTGGCGCACTGGAAGGACAAGCTCGACGGACTGCGGTACGAGAGCTGGTACCGGACCCGGCACGGGGATGACGCCTACGCCGAGGCGATCCGCGCCGCCATGGCGGACGAGGAGATTGCCGCGGTTCCACCGATAGTCGCGTGCCTGGCCAACCCGCACGGCGCGAACGCGTTCGTCACCGACATCGTGCTGGCACGGACGGACGGCGAGTTCTTCGCCGAGCGCCGGGTCGACTATCAGCGCACCGAGGTGCCCGGCTACTTCGGCGCCTGCTGGGGCCTGCACGGCCTGCACCTTCCGGCTGCTTTCCGCAGCTTCACCAGCTGGCACGGCCCGAAGAAGCTGGTGGTCGGCCCGCCGCTGTACCTGGACCGACCGTTCTACCAGATGCACGGCGAGGCGCTCCGCTGGTTCGATCACTGGCTCAAGCGGAACGACACCGGCTTCATGCACGAGCCGCCGGTCCGGCTGTTCGTCCCCGGCACTGGCGAATGGGTGCCCGGACCTGACTGGCCGCTGCCGGAAACCCGGTGGACTGAGTTCTACCTTCATCAGGGCGGCCTGCTGAGCGAGCACGACACGTTTGCCTGGGACCGGGCGACGTCGTTCGAGGACTCCCCGTTCGGTCACGGTGAGGCTGTCTTCCGCACCCCGCCATTGGTCGAGACCACGGAGATCATCGGGCCGATGGCGCTGCGGCTATACGCCTCGACCACCGACACAGACGCGCTGTTCTTCGTCACGGTCTTCGCCGAGGATGCCGACGGGACCACCGACGAGCTGACCCGTGGCTGGCTGCGCGCCTCGCAGTCCGCGCTCGACCCCGACCGGTCCGCGCCGTCGCTGCCCTACCATCGCCACGACCGCCGGGAACCGGTGGCGCCCGGCCAGCCGCGCCGCTACGAGATCCCGGTGGTCGCCGCCGCCTGCAGGCTGCGTCCCGGCCAGCGGCTCCGGCTCCGCATCAGGGCAGCCGACGAGGACGAAGCGCCCGCCGACATGGTCCGCGGCACCGCGGTGGGGCACGTCGCCCGGCAGACCGCAGCCATCCTCACCGTCCACCACGACGAGGCGCATCCCTCCGCCCTGCTCGTGCCGGTTACTAAGGGCAACGTGCTCGGCACGTTCATATCCGGCGGAGCGCTGGCCACAACTAGCCAGACGGTCCCGGCCGCGAAGATCGCCCGGCAGAAAGCGGTGTCCGGATGACCGCCGATCAGGCCCCCGACTGGGCACCGGACGGGCTGCGCTGGACGGGCCGGCCCCAGCGCCGGGTGGAGGACGAGCGGCTGCTGACCGGGGCGGGACGGTACGTCGACGACATCGCGCTGGCCGGGATGCTTCACCTGGTCGCGGTCCGCAGCCCGCTGCCGCACGCCCGCGTGCTGCGGGTGGACACCGGAGCGGCCCGGGCCGCGCCCGGGGTCCGGGCGGTGGTGACGCTGGCCGACATCGAGCCGGTCGGCAGCATGCCGATCATGACCGATAACGGGGCTCAGGCCGCCAGCGTGCCGGTGCCGATGCTGGCGGGCGACCGGGTCCGGTTCGTCGGCGAGCCGGTAGCCGCGGTCATCGCCGACAGCCGGGCGGCCGCGATGGACGCGGCCGAGCTTGTCGACGTTGACTACGCCGAACTGCCCGCTGTTATCGATCCGGTCCAGGCCATGGAACCGAACGCGGTCGTCCTCCACGACTCGGCGCCGGACAACGTGATTGTGCGCTGGAGGCAGGGAACCGGCGACGTGGCAGCTGCGTTCGGCCGGGCTGCCGCCGTGGTGCGGGCTCAGCTGGAGCTGCCGCGGCTGGCTGCCGCTCCGATCGAGCCGCGCTGCGCTGTTGCCGCCTATGGCGCCGAGACTGACCTGCTGACGTTCTACGCCTCGGCGCAGGACGCGAACCGGCCTCGGCTGCAGCTCGCCGCGGTGCTGCGACGCCGGCCGGAGTCGATCCGCGTGATAGTCGGCGAGGTGGGCGGGTCGTTCGGCAGCAAGAGCTTCATCGCGCCGGAGGCTTTCGTGGCGGCGGCCATGGCCATCCGGCTGGGCGTCCCGGTGAAGTGGGTGGAGTCCCGGTCGGAGAACTTCCTCGCTGCCTACCAGGGGCGGGGCCAGCGCGCCGACTGCGAGCTGGCGGTCGACACCGCCGGCCGGTTCCTCGCGCTGCGGGCCAGGGTGATCGCCGACGTTGGCGCCTACCTGTACCCGGCGAGCACTGTGCCGCCGGTGCTGGCCGGCTCGCTGGTCACGGGCGCGTACGACATCCCGGTGGCAGAGGTCGAGGTGCTCGGCGTGGCCACGAATAAAGTGCCGACCGGGCCGTACCGGGGTGCAGGCCGCCCCGAAGGCGCGTACTTCGCCGAGCGGATGGCCGATCTCGCCGCCGCCGAGCTGGGCTTGGACCGGGCCGAGATCCGGCGGCGGAACCTGATCCCGGCGGAAGCGCACCCCTACCGCACGGCGCTCGGCACCACCATCGACTCCGGCGACTTCCCCGGCCTGCTGCGCCGGACCGGCGAACTGCTCGGTTACCACGCCGTCGTCGCTGAGCAGCGAGCGGCCCGCGAACGCGGCGAAGTCTGCGGCGCAGGGCTGGTGGTGTTCCTCGAGCCGGCCGGGCTCGGATTCGTCGAGAGCGCGGCCCTCTCGGTGCGGCCCGATGGCGTCGTCATCGCCCAGGTGGGCACCTCCGCGCACGGCCAGGGACACAAGACCGCGTTCGCCCAGTTGCTCGCCGACGCGCTCGGGCTTGACCCGCCCGCGGTCGAGATCCGGTTCGGCGACACGGCCCAGGCGCCCGCTGGCGTCGGCACTTTCGCCAGCCGGTCGGCGATCGTCGGCGGGTCCGCCCTGGTGCTGGCCGCCGCCGAGCTGAGGGAACGGGCCGTCGCCCGGGCGGCCGCGCTGTTCGGCCTGCCAGCCGACGAGGTCCGGTGGGGCAGCGGCGGCCGGGTGCACGCAGGTGGGAGGGACGTCAGTCTCGCCGAGCTTGCGGGGGACGGACAGCCGCTGCAGGCAACCGCGACGTTCAAGCTCAGCGGGCCGGTCTATTCCTCTGGCGCCTACGGGGTGAGCGTCAGCATTGACCGGGATACCGGCGTGCTGCGAGTGGACAATCTGGTCGCCGTGCACGACGCCGGCCTGGTGCTGAACCCGCTGATCGCGGAAGGGCAGGTAGCCGGAGCCACCTTGCAGGGCTTCGCCGAGGCGGTGAGCGAGCAGGTCCGCTACGGCGATGACGGGCAGCTGCTCAACGGCAGCTTCCTTGGCTACGGCATCCTGACTGCGGCGGAGGCTCCAGTGCTGCAGAGCGAGTTCACTCGGACGCCATCGCCGCTGAACCCGCTCGGCGTGAAGGGCATCGGCGAGACCGGCACGACGGGCATGCCCGCGGTCATGGCCAGCGCGGTATGCGACGCCCTAGCGCCGTTCGGCGTGCGCCACCTTGACCCGCCGTACACGCCGGAACGCCTCTGCGCCGCGATGAGCGGCGCACACACGGTCCGGCCGGAGACCGCGGAGGCTGCGCTATGAGCGAGAACGTGGCCGTCGCGATGACGGTGAACGGGACGGCGCGCGAGGCGGTGCTGCCCGCAAGGCACCTCCTCGTGGCCTACCTGCGCGAGGACCTGGGGCTCACCGGCACCAAGATCGGCTGCGACACGAGCTCGTGCGGCGCGTGCACAGTACTGCTCGGCGGCGAGTCGGTGAAATCGTGCACGATCTTCGCGGTGCAAGCAGATGGCGAGCAGATCGTCACGATCGAGGGCCTCGCCCGGGACGGCCAGCTGCATCCGGTCCAGCAGGCGTTCCGCGAGCACCACGCGCTGCAATGCGGCTACTGCACGCCGGGCATGGTGATGGCGCTCGCGTCGCTGCTGCGCGAGCGGCCGGGCGCGACCGAGCAGGAGATCCGCGGTGGCCTGGATGGCAATCTGTGCCGCTGCACCGGATACACCGCCATCGTCGAGGCGGCATGCAGCCTGGCAGCGGCAGGCACGCCCGATGGACATGCCGGGCAGGCCACCGCGAGCGGAGCGATGCCATGATCCCCGCGGCCTTCGACTATGTCCGCGCCGAGAGTGTCGAGCATGCCGCGGAGCTAATGGCGGCCGACGAGGATGCGCGACTGCTCGCCGGCGGCCATTCGCTGGTCCCGCTGATGAAGCTGCGGCTCGCGACGCCGTCTCGACTGGTCGACATCGGCCGGCTGGGCCACTTGCGGTACGTGCGCGACGAGGGCGACTACCTCGCCGTCGGTGCACTGACCCGGCTCACGACGCTGGAATGGAACCCGCTCGTCCGGGCCAGGGCGGGGCTGATCGCCACCGCGGCCGGGCACGTCGGCGATCCGCAGGTCCGCCACCGCGGCACCATCGGCGGCTCGGTGTGCCACGGCGATCCGGCGTCCGACCTGCCTGCCGCGCTGCTGGCGCTCGACGCGCGCTACGTGCTCACCGGCCGGGACAGCAGCCGGACCGTCGCGGCCGCCGACTTCCATCTCGGTTTCTGGCAAACTGCGCTCGACCGGGCTGAGATCCTCACCGAGATCCAGGTCCCGGCCGGAGTGCAGCGGTTCTCGTTCGCCAAGTTCCGGACTCGGTCGATCGACTGGGCGGTGGTCGGCGTAGCCGTGGCCAACGGACCCGGCGGCTGGCGCGTCGCGCTGGTGAACATGGCGGCTACGCCCGTGCGGGCCAGGGCCGTGGAGGCCGCGCTGTCGGCCGGAATGCCCGTCGCCGACGCGGCCGCCGCCGCCGCAGAGGGCACCAGCCCGCCGGACGACACCGCCGCGAGCGCCGGTTTCCGGCGGCACCTGGCCGAGGTTCTGGTCCGCCGCGCAGTGAGCGACATCGGTCGCGGCGCTGCCGAGGGCAGCCTGCTCAACGGGACTGCCGCGGAGGGAGGCAAGGCTCGATGACGCTCGCCGGGGTGACACCGTTCCCGCCCGAGTTCGCCGCGCGCTACCGGGCCAAGGGCTACTGGCAGGACCGCCCCTTGATCAGCCACTTCCTGACCGTGTTTGATCGCTACGCCGACCGCGTCGCCGTCCTGGATGACGACGGCTCGTTGACCTATGCCGAGCTCGCCGTCGCATCCGAGCGCGTCGCGCTGAACCTGCTCGATCTCGGCCTGCGGCCGTCCGACCGGGTGGTAGTTCAGCTTCCGAACACGCGCTGGTTCGCCTCGTTTTACTTCGGCTTGCAGCGGATCGGCGCGATCCCGATCCTGGCCCTGCCGTCGCACCGCTACCGCGAAGTCCGCCAGTTCGTCGGCCTGTCCGGCGCGGTTGCCGCGGCAGCCCCCGCGACCGCGAAGGACGTCGACTTCGCTGGCCTGCACGAGCGGATCCGGACCGAGTACCCGCACTTGCGGCTGAGCATCCTGCAAGACGCGCCGGCGGGCTCGGGCGATGGCCGGCTCAGCCTGGCGGACCTGCACGAGCGCGGTCCGTCCGAGCACCCGGCCGCCGACCTCGATCGCATCCTGCGCGAGATCGACCCGTGCGACCCGGCAGCATTCCAGCTATCCGGCGGGACAACCGGCATCCCCAAGCTGATTCCGCGCACCCACAACGACTACGCCTATAACTCCCAGATGGCCGTGTCGGTTTGCGACGTGCGCGACGGCGACGTGCTGCTCGACGTACTGCCGATCGAGCACAACTTGCCGCTGGCCTGTCCCGGTCTGCAGGGGTTCCTGCTGTCGGGCGCAAGCGTCCGCATGTCACGGTCGACCAGGGCAGCGGACGTGTTCGCGGCGATCGACCAGCACCGGGTCACTCATATTCACGTCGTGCCCGCGTTGCTCATCCGCTGGATCAACGATCCCGCCGCGGCGGACTACGACCTGAGCTCGGTCCGGGTGATCCAGAGCGGCGGCCAGCGGCTACAGCCGGAAACCAGGCTCCGAACCGAGCGAGTCTTCCGAAATGTCACTGTCCAGGAGAATTTCGGCATGTCAGAGGGCCTACTGATGTTCGTCAGGCTGGACGATCCAGCCGAGGTGCGGCTGGAGACTGTCGGGCGGCCGATCTGCCCGGACGACGAGGTCCGGCTGGTCGGGGAGGATGGGGCAGATGTTCCCGACGGCGAAGTCGGCGAGTTGTGGGCGCGCGGACCTTATACCCTGCGCGGTTACTACAAGGCGCCCGAGCACAATGAGCGGGCGTTCTCCGCGGACGGCTTCTACCGGTCAGGGGACCTCATGTGGCGCCACCTCAGTGGCAACTACGTCGTCGCCGGGCGGACCAAGGACCTGATCAACCGAGGCGGCGAGAAGATCTCCGCCGAAGAGGTCGAGAACCTCATCCTCGCTCACCCGGCCGTGCTCAACGTGGCGTGCGTGCCAGTGCCCGATCCGCTGTTCGGTGAGCGGATGTGCGCCTGCGTCATCCTGCGGCCCGGCTATACGCTCACGCTGGCGCAGCTCACCGACTTCCTCGCCCGCGCCGAGATCGCCAAGCACAAGCTGCCTGAGCAGCTCGCGCTGTTCGCCAGCTTCCCGCTGACTCCCGTTGGCAAGGTCTCTAAGAAAGATCTTGGCGCTGTCCTGGCTGGGTCCGGCGGCACGGAGCACCGGCCGATCTCCCTGGAAGGGGCGCAGCGATGAGGCGGGTGGACCTGCACGCGTACCCGGGCACGGCAGAATGGATCGCGGCCCAGGGACCGTACGCGGAGGAGCTGGGCCGTTACTGGAACAAGCAGTGGCAGCCCAGGGCTGAAGACGAGGTGGTCGCGGACTTCGAGGCGCATGGCATCGAGGCGGTGCTCGTGGCGTTCGACATCGAATCGACTACCAGCGCGCCCGCATGCACGAGCGAATACGTGGCGGGCATGCGGGACCGGCATCCGGAGACGTTCATCCAGGCCTGGGGGACCGTCGATCCGCTCCGCGGCACGAGTGTGGCGATCGATGAGGCGGTCCGGGCGGTCCGCGACTACGGCGTGCTCGGATTTCACTTCCACCCGATCATCGGTGGCTACTCGGTCGATGACCCTGAGCTGGCGCCGCTGTTCGAGGCCATCGACGGGCTCGGCGTTCCGGTCATGATCGACGTCGGCACCACAGGCATGGGCGCGGGCATGCCCGGTGGTGGCGGGGCCCGGGTCAGGAACGCTCATCCGATGGCCGTCGACGAACTAGCGGCCGCGTTCCCTGCCATGACCATCATCGCGGCCCATCCGGGCTGGCCATGGGTTGAGGAGATGACCGCCGTGGCACTGCACAAGGGCAACGTCTACTGGGAGCTGTCTGGCTGGGCGCCGCGGCATTTCCCCCCGGCCCTGAAGACCGACGTCCGCGGCCGGCTGCAAGACAAGATCATGTTCGGCTCGGACTACCCGAGCCTGCCGCTGGACCGCGTGCTGCGCGAGTGGGATGAGCTCGGCTATAGCGACGAGGTGATGGAGAAGGTTTTCCACGGTAATGCCGAGCGCGTGCTCGGGCTGCCGGCGAGGCTCGGTCGGGAGAGGGCGGCTCGGTCGGCGGTGGCGGTCGCGGGGGAGCCGACAGCCCGTGACGGTGCGAAGCCGGTTCCAGTACCGAGGGAGCCGGCATGAGCACCGCCGACCGGCCGGTTGCGCTCGTCACCGGGTCCGCCCGCGGCATCGGCCGGGCGACCGCCCTAGCGCTCGCCGACCACGGCTACGACGTCGTGATCAACTACTCGGTCAGCGAGGCAGCGGCCCGGGAGGCGGCCAGCGAGGCCGAGTCGCGCGGGGCACGAGCCCTGGTCGTGCCGGCTGATGTCGCCGACGAGGCGGCCGTAATCCGGATGGTCCAGTCCGCCAGCGACGAATTCGGCCGACTGGATGCACTAGTCAACAATGCGGGCGTGACGATCGACGTGCCGCCATCGGACCTCGACGGGCTGGCGATGGCGGACTGGGACCGAGTGTTCGCCGTCAACGTCCGCGGCACCTTCCAAGTGACGCGTGCCTGCGTGCCGCTGCTTCGCAAGGCTGCGCGGCCGGCGGTGGTCAACACCGCGAGCATCGTCGGGCTGCGTCCTGGTCCGCAGCCGTTCCCCTATTCGGCGTCCAAGGCGGCCGTCATCAACCTGACCCGGACCCTGGCCGGAGTGCTCGGGCCTGAGATCCGGGTGAACGCCGTGGCGCCCGGCTGGATGGAAGGCGACTGGATGCGCGCGCGGCTCGGCGAGAACTACGAGTCGCTGATGCAGCGGCGCGCGCGGATGACCCCGCTGCGCCGGTCAGTCACGGCAGAAGACGTGGCCGCCACGATCGTGTCGCTGGTGGTGTCGAACCCGTTCGTCACCGGCGAGGTGGTGGTCGTCGATGGCGGATACAGCTCGACCACCTGATCGTCGCGGCCCAGTGGCCGCACGCAGGTGGCCGAGGGGAGGGAGCAGCACAATGACTCAGCACGGCGCGGCGGTGCAGCACAGTCCGGCGGTACAGCGGCTGATGGAGCTCGGCTTCTCGCAGTACGAGGCGCAAGCCTACGTCGGTCTGCTCGGCCGCGAGCCGCTCACCGGTTACGGGCTTTCGAACCTCACCGGGATCCCGCAGCCGAAGGTGTACGAAACCTTGCGCCGGCTGAAGGCCAAGGGAGTCGTCGGGACCATCGACGGGGAGCCGACCAGGTTCGTGGCCGTTCCCGCCGATCAGCTGCTCTCCGACCTTGAGGACTCGTTCCGCTCGCGGCTCGCCGGTGCGCAGCGCGAGCTGGCCAGCGCCGTCGACCGGCCGGACGGGAACGGGTTCCGGGTGCTGCGCTCGTTCACCAGGTGGGCCGAGATCGAGCGATACTCGGTCGAACTGATCGAGAGTTCGCGGCGTCACGTCTACGTGTCGATCAACTGCCCCGACCCCGCCGCTATCGCCGCGGCGATACTGACCGCCGACGGCCGGGGAATCGCGTGCGACGTGCTGCACTTTGGCGAGCCGATCGTGGCGCTTTCTCATGGCCGCACTGTTGGTCACGACAGCACCCGGGGCGTTGTCTACCGCCGGCACCAGGCCAGGCACCTCGCTGTCGTAGCCGACAGCGTCGACGTGCTGTGGGCGGTTGCCGAGGACGGGTCCGCCTGGCAGTCCCTCGTCGGCCAGGACAGCCTGCTGGCCGCACTGGCGAAGGGCTACATCCGCCACGACATCTACGTGCAGCAAATATGGAACGAATTCCACGACGTGCTGCAGGACCGGTACGGGCCGGGAATGCAGCAGCTCGTCGGGGAACTGTCGGCGGGGCCGGCTGGCGGCAAGCGCGGTCCGGCCGACGCTAAGCGCGCTGGCGCCCCGGCGCGGACGCGCGGGCGGTCGGCGTGACTGCGCCGCAGGTTCCCTCGCCGGCAGCCGGCCTCGTCGGCGCCGGGGGCTCCACGGAGCTTGCGTTTGTCCGTTACCTGGAGCTGATCAACTCGGTGTCGCGGCCGCTGCCGCCGATGCCGGTCGCCAACCTCGGCGTTCCGCTCATGAGCCCGCTGCCCGTGCCGGTGGAGCGGGCCACGGTCATGCTGCTCAACAGCGCCGGAGTGCACCGGCGTGACGAGCACGCCTTCCAGCCCACCAATGACCTGTCCTTCCGGCGCATCCCGGCCGACGCGGACCCGAGCACGCTGCGGCCGTCGCATCCGACTCCGATGCGCCGTCCGGGGCTGCGCGACGTGAACGTCGTGTTCCCGTACCAGCGCCTGGCCGAACTGGCCGCGATGGGCATCATCGGCGGGGTCACCCCGGTGCACCTGAGCATGCTAGGAGCGATCAAACGACTGCGGCTGCTGGTCGACGAAATAGCGCCGGCCGTAGCGGCCGAGGCCCGGCAGCACGGGGCGGACTTGCTGTTCGTCGTTCCCTTGTGCCCGGCATGCCATCAGGCAATGGGCGTGCTGGCGCGGGCGGTGGAGCGCTGCGGGCTGCCCACAGTGAGCAGCACGAACGCGCGCGATATCACCGAGCGGGTGCGGCCGCCCCGCAGCGGGTTCCTCAACTACCCGCTAGGCAACAGCGTCGGGCGGCCGAACGAGCCCGGCGAGCAGCGCTCGGTCTGCGCCGACATCCTCGCTCTGGCCGCACGGAGCCAGCCTGCCGGCGCGATCGTCGACCTCGGCTACCAGTGGCCCGAGCAGGGATGGTCGGACCAGGTGGCCGAGCAGTACCGGCTCGAAGCGGACGTGCTGCGCAGGCAGCGGTCCAGCGAGTTCGAGAACGGCGAGCATTATGCCGCGGATGAGGTGCTCGCGATTACCGGGCTGGTCTGATCCGGCGCGGCCGGGACGGCTGGCGATCTGCGGGTCCTCGCGATGCCAGCGCGAGGCTAGAGGCAGGTCTCGCCGTTGGCCAGGTCCCGTTGACCCAAGTGACTGTTTCGCCAGGATGACAGGCTTTCAATCGCTTCCGTAGTGGTAGCGGGCCTTGAGGATCTTCACTTCCTTGTCGTCGGCCCGGTACACCAAGCGATGCTCGTCATCGATCCTGCGGGACCAGTATCCGGACAGGTCGCCCTTCAGCGGCTCGGGCTTCCCGATACCGGCGAAGGGGTCACGCTGTATCTCGCCGATCAACCGGGTGATTCGCTTGGCCATCCTCCGATCCGAACTGAGCCAGAACAGGAAGTCCTCCCAGGCATCGGGGTCGAAGACGACGCTCCTCACACCTCACCGGCCAGGCCTTCCAACTCATCCATCGTCTTCGTAACAGTTGGGCGGCTTGCCTTGTCCCGAGCGATGGCCGCCATGAGGCGCCTGGCGTTGGCCGGGGAACGCAGCAGGTAGATAGTCTCCTGCCAGGAGTCGTAGTCCTCGGCTGACATCAGTACGACGTCTCCGCTCCTAGAGGTGATACGCACCGGGGCGTGATCGTCGTTGACCTGCTGGATAAGCGGGAACAGGCGCGAGCGGGCCTCGCTGGCGCTGATGGCCATGCTCATTCACTCCTTCAGTATGGTACACCTATATCGTACCATACACGTACGGCAACTTGTACATGTGTGCCTGTTAGTATCCGCCGCGCACGCGTCACATGACAGGCTTGCCGCGTGAGGATGCGGGAGGGCTGGGAGTCGGAGGCCATGAACTGGGCGCGGTTTGCTCGCACGCCTGGCTACGACCGTGCCCATGAAAGGACGAACCTCCCTGCGTTCTTGCGCCTGCTGCCTGCTCCTGGCCAGCGGACGCTCGACCTAGCCTGCGGAGAGGGAAGGCTGGGCCGGGTGCTGCAATCGCTGGGCCACAGCGTCGTGGGCATCGACGCCTCCCCGACCCTGGTCCAGCTCGCCGCTGCTCATCACGACCGGGCCCCCTCCATCCTCGCTGACGCCGCAGCGCTGCCGTTCCGGGATGGCGCGTTTGACCTCGCCGTGGCGTACATGTGCCTGCACGACATCGATGAGATGCCGGCCGCCGTCGCTGAGGTCGCTAGGGTGCTGGCGGCGTCGGGGCAGCTGTGCCTGGCGATTCCCCATCCGATCAACACTGCCGGGTCCTTTTCGGACCGGTCGGCGAGTGCTCCCTTTACGATTGCCGGTTCCTACCTTGACCAGCGCGCGTTGCAGATGACCGCCGGCCGTGACAGCGTCCGTCTCACCTTCCACAGTGAGCACCGGCCGCTGCAGGCTTACGCCGGCGCGCTGGAGGCGGCCGGTCTGCTGACCGCCGCAATCCGAGAAGTGACAGCACCCGATGAGGCCGCGGCCGACGATCCAGCCGTGCTCCGCTGGCAGCGCATCCCGCTCTTCCTGCACCTGCGCGCGGCCAAGGCAGCGTGATAGGTCAGCGGCTGCACGCAAGTGGCCAGGGGCGATCAGCCATCGCCCGCGGGCCACGTCACGGGCGGCGGGTAGAGGATGTCGACGCCGGGAACAAGGCGGCCTTCATTAAGAGCGTCGCGGAGCTTGGACCGCTGCAGCAGACCGGCAGGCACTTACGCTTCCCCGGAGTCCTCATGCAAAAGTGAATCTTCTTCGAGGTCTGTGTTCTCGAGGTCTGTGTTCTCGCGGTAGTCGCTGGCAATGTCCACCGCCACGCTTCGCGGGCGGAAGCTGGGGTCAAGTCGCAGCAGGTCCCATTCATTAATCCACGCGCGTACGTACTGCCGCATGCGGGTAGCGCCGAGCCGTTCCAGCCCGGGTACGTCCGGCGGCGACCAGCCGAAAGCGTCGGCGTGCAGCTTCTTGAGCGCGTTGTAGGCGCGATCGAGTTCGGCGTCATCGGGCGGCGCGAGGAGAACCATGTCGTGCTCGATGCGGCGCATGCCCGCCTCGGCCAGAGCCGCGGTCTCGTCCCACTCAGGCGACTGCTTGGCCCGGAGTTTGACCGGGATGTCGACGCGGTCGTTCTTGCCGGTCAGGACCGCGGCCTCGAAGTCGTCGGTCATCGCGAACACCGCGATCAGCGGCAGGTCCCTGTCGCCCTCCTGCCCGTTCAGCCACCGGCCCAGCTCGGCGTAGGACCGGCCGCGCTGCAGGAGCGAGTAGCGGCCGATCAGCTCGACCTCATCGAACAAGACCACCCAGCCCTCGTGTCCCGCGGCTCGCAGCATCGCCGCCGAGAACCTGAATCGCTGCCTGGCCAGGTCTCGCGCCGTGATCGGGGTGAAGCTGTACAGTCCGGCGGCGCCGACGGACTTGAGCGCTCGGCGCAGGTCGGAGATGCGCAGCGGATCACCGCCCCAGAATCGGACCAGCGCGTCGGCTGTCTCGTCGCTGCCAGGAAGGTCGCCACCGCGGAGCCGCTCATGACACAGCAAGGTGGCGGCGAACCGTTCGTCGAGGCCGCTCGCCGGCGAGTTCACCCAGCGGCTCAGCTCTGAGTAGCGTGGCGTGTCCGGGTCCAGCAGCGCGGCGGCGCTGGCGAGGACGCCGTGCGCGCGACCGGGATCCACGGCGGCGTCGATCGCGGCTCGGAACGTCTTCGCGGGATCATGCAGCGGAGTCTCCTTGCTGATCACCACGGTGCTTACGGCGAAGCCGGCGGACATGGCCAGGTGCCCGAAGTGGGTGAGCAGGTGACTCTTCCCGCCGCCGAATCCGCCGCCAAGCAGCAGCCCGCGTGACTCGGACGTCGGAGCTCGCCGCTCCGCGACGCGGTCGAGCAAGCCGGTAAAGCGGTCCTCGGCCTCTGGCTGCCCGGAGCCGAGCACGGCTACCGCGTCCCAGCTCGGCACGCCCGAGCGGAGCGCCTCGACAGCCCGGCGCCGGGCAACGATCTCGCGGGTGCCTTCGCTGATCGGCGCGAGCGTCATGCAACTGCCTCCAGCCTGACCTCAAGCCGCACCAGCGCCGCGAACGGGTTTGCCCGGCGCCGGTCACGGACCTCGTCGGCAACTCGCAGGTGCAACGCCGCGTACGCCGGCAGCCCGCGGGTCTCGTCGGTCATGAGCTCGGGTGGCACGATCGCGATGACCAGCACGCCCCGCAGCTCGTCAGTCGCGTCAATGAACTGCCGGAGCACCTCGTAAGCGTCAAGCACCGCGGCCTTCGAGTAATACAAGCCAGACCTCAGCTCAACGGGCGGCCGGCGTGTCTCGGCGAGCCTGCCGAGATCCAGCTGAAGGACGAGGCTGCGATTGCCGGATGCCAGCAGCAGCGCGGCCGTTGAAATGAGCATCGTACGGGCGTTGTGCCGGCCGATGCGGCTGTAGATCAGCGCCGACCGCAGCGTCGTGATCGACTTCAGCTCGCCGTGCAGCCAGGCAACCACCGCGTCGTGCTCGGCGGTGTCGATGTCGCCAGCGCCGAGCTGGGCCTGAGCCAGCCGGAGCATCGCCCGGCCCATCTCGGGCGCGATCGCCGGGTTGCCGAGAAGGCTGCGCTCAAGCACCCGGCGGACACTGCGGTACAGCTCCCGGCTGTCGACGTCGTGGCGGCGGGCGACCTCGGCCACCGTCAGGCCGGCGTCCGCTGGCACCGGGAACGCCGCCGCCTCATATGCGGCCCGTACGTGCGCAGCGGCCACACCCTCCCAGTCCACGGCACGGGAGACAGAACCGAAGATCTGATCGATCATGTGCACCCTGGTCGTCTCCGCCGACACCGGAACGTGAAGTCCGCCGTTCTCGGCGGTCGCCGAGGCCAGTGCCGATTCCAGCCGGTCAGCTGCGCCCCCGTCGCCGACCACTGCGACCTTGACGGCGGCTCCGCCCGCGGGCAGATAACCGGTGAGGTATTCGCGCGTCAGGAAGTCGGCGTACTCGTCTGCCTTCAGTACGCCGCCGCCGAGTACGGCGGTCAGTGCGGGCTGGCCGTCGCTGCTCATTGCGTCGCCCCGTTCGTGAACGACACGCCCCAGTAGCGCTGCTGCTGCCCGGTGCGCGCGACCGTTGTGAGAACGCCCGCGTTCCGCGTTCCGCTGCTCGCATGCCAGCGAAGCGTACGTCCGTCCTTCGCCTGCTTGACCCCGCTCTGGTCAAGCAGGTACAGATCGCGCGCGAACTCCTGGCGCGTGTACTCCTTCGCCTGACCGGGCAGCAAGGTTAGCACCGACCAGATCTCGGTCAGCCGCACGACGGCATCTGCCTTCTTGCCGCCCTGGGCGACTACTAGCCCGTAGCCGCTGGCGAGGCTTTCCAGCAACTGCTCGGCGTGGAACTTAGCCGGCCGCTGCTGGATCGCGGCCAGCAAACCCAGCAGGAACGTCGGCCGCAGCCGTCGTTCGCGCCGTTTGTCGACCTCGACGACTGAGTCACCGGCGATGACCCGCACAATCGACGGGTAACACAGCAGCCGCTCGTCCTCCTCGAACATCGCCACGCCGCGCTCGGCGGCCATCGCAAGAAGCTCCTTGGCGTACTGGCCTGAGGCCAGGTACTCGGTCTCGTCAATGTCGAAGCCCGCCCGCGTCTGCTGGACCGAGTCCAGCAGCTCTCCCGCCTGGCCGGCGGCTGCATCGAGAGCCCGGCGCAGTTCACGCACCTGGCCGGTGGCAGCAGCCGCCTTGGCCTTGCGCAGCTCCCTAGTCAGAGTCCCCGCGGACTTGAGTGCGGCTTCCGCGCTGCCTTGGGCGAGGCTCAGCGCCGACTCGAAGCTGGTTTCCGACTCCACAATTGCACTCCTTCAGATGGGTCAGCAGCCTTGCGCGAGCGCGACTTCGGCCTCACTCACCGCCGCTCAGCAGCACCGTACACTGCAGCGACGACTGCGGGGTTGAGCGTGTCGGAGACCTGATGCCTTCACGGATAGTTCCAGCGCTCGCGCTACGCGCGGCTCTGAACAACGCGGCGCGCTGACGCCGCAGCGCGGTCTTCCGACTGTGCTCGCAAGAGAGCGCCGCTGATGAGAGCTTGGGCCTCGAGCCGGATTAGGCGAGCAGGTAGCGGCGAGACAAAGGCACGCTGGAGACGGGCGGCGAAGCCAGGATCCGACCGTCGAGGCTGACAGTGCCGTCGACCGTGTCGACCTCGACCTGAGGGCAGGCTCGCCCGGCGGTCAGGTCGGTGCGGCGAATCGTTCGCGTCCCGCGGACCGCCACGAAGCGACGTCGGCTGCCAATCTTGGGTGCGACGCCGTCGTCAAGCGCGGCCCGCGAGACGAATGTCACCGACAACGACGGCGGTGCGTTGCCAACCCCGCCCCAGTGCGCGCCATAGCGGCGCGGCTCGCAGGCCTCTACGCTTGCGTTGCCTTCGCCGATGGCAGCCCAGGCAGGGTGGCCCGACTTGAGGATCAGTTCCGGGCGCACCCCGAAATACGCGGGCTTCCACAGCACGATGTCGGCCATCCGACCCGGTGCCAGCGTGCCCACTTCGGCGGCGATGCCATGAGTGAGCGCAGGCTCGATTGTGTACTTCGCCAGGTATCGGAGCACGCGCTCGTTGTCGTCCGCGCCGAGACCGTCGTCAGCGACCGAGGCTGACTGCCGTAGGACGAGCCGACGGACCGCCGGGGCGTCTGGCCAGCCCGCTCCGGCCTCGGTGGAACGCCAGGCCTTCATGGCGTCAGCCAGCTGCCAGGTGCGGCGGACGGTCTCGCCGATCCGTCCCATCCCCTGGGAGTCGCTGTTGATGATGCTGATGGCCCCGAGGTCGTGCAGCGGTCCCTCGGCCGCCATCGTGGCCGGGTGCACCCGCTCGGCGGCGAGGACATGGTCGGCTGGGTCAGTGCCGGAGCCGCCGTGTACTGCGATGATCATCTCGGGATGCTCGGCGGCAGCGTGGATCCCGTAAGGGATCGTCGGCGTGGTCGAGGAACAGATGATGCTGGGCTGGCGTACCAGGCCGATCAGGTCCGGGATGTGGCCGCCGCCCGAACCTTCGACGTGATAGGCGTGAATCGTGCGGTCTGCGATCGCGGCGACAGTGTCCTCGAGCTCGCATGACTCGTTCAGGCCGTCGGTATGCAGCGCGACGGCTACGTCGTGGGCGTCGGCGAGGCCGAGCACGGCATCCACGATCTCCGGATACGCTCCCCAGTCCTCGTGGATCTTGAGGCCGACCGCGCCTGCCACGAGCACGCGCTCAAGCGCAGCCGGAGCCTCGGTCCGCGCGCTGGCTTGCAGGCCCAGGTTGACCGGCAACCGCTCGAACGCGCGCAGCGTGGCGCTCATCGCCGCCGGTGGTTCCTCGAACCCGGCGGTGATTAGGGTCGTTATCCCGGCGGACAGCGCGACGGGGACCAGCCGCGGCGTGATGAGGTGCACGTGCGAGTCGACCGCGCCCGACGTGGCGATCATCCCGTAACCCATGATCGGCAGGGTGTTCGGGCCGATCGTCATGTCCACCCCGGCCGTGATGTCGGGGTTGCCAGCCCGGCCGATGCCGACGATCCGTCCGCCGGAGATGCCGATGTTGGCCTTGACCACGCCAAGGAGCGGATCGACGACAAGTACACCGGCGATCAAGACGTCGAGCTCGCTCGCGGAGGTTGCCCGGTCCTGCTGAGTCATCCGAGAGCGGATGTTCCTGGCGTATCCCCACGACGGCTCGTCGCCGTAGCCGACGTGGTCGGCTTCCACCCGGAGCCACAGATCGGTATCCGCCAGGCGGACCCGGTCGCCGGTCGTCGGGCCGAAGCTGCGGCTATAGGCTTCCTGGCGCACGTTCCCCGTCCTCACGACGCGTCGGAAGGGAACGCCGGCCCGCTAGCGTCGCCGAGCTTCGTCGGGCGGAGCGCCACCAGGTCGACCTCCCTGACCTCGCCCGGTGCCCAGCGGATCGAGGCGCCGGCGGGGAGGTCCAGCCGGTAACCCTCGGCGGCCACGCGGTCGAACTCGAGGCGCGGGTTGACCCGCCAGAACGGGTAATGGGACGACACCCGGATCGGCCTGCTCGACCTGCTGATGACCCGGATACGCAGTGCCGGCTGACCGGAGCCAACGGGGATGTCGCGTTCTGGATGCAGGGTCTCGCCCGGCTGCGGTCCCACGTCGCGGGCCAGCGCATCGCGCAGAACCACCAGGCGCATACCGTCATCGAGCAGCACTTCCATCCGGATCTCTGACACCAGCGCCGCCACGCCGTCCCTGATGTCATCGCTGCTGACCGCTGAACGGCCGGCCGCCAGGACCGCCTCGAGCGTTGCGCCGGATCTCGCGGCCCGGTGCATCTCGTCGCAGATGAGGGCGGTCGCCTCCGGCGCACTGAGCCGGACGCCGTCGGCACGGCTGCGTCTGGCCAGTTCCGCCGCCAGGAAGATCCTCAGCCGGTCTTCCTCGGTCGGGCTGAGGTACATGCCACTCCTCGGCGGTCGGTCCCTGACGCGCTGGCCAAGAGTCTAGGCTGGCTGGACGGCAGAATGACGGCATGCAAGTCAACTCCGTCACCGGCCCCATCGACGCGGCAGATCTCGGCGTCGTGCTGCCGCACGAGCACGTCTTCGCTGATCTGGTCCGCGAGTACCGGGGGACCGGGCTGCTCAACGACGAGAACCTGGCGCGCCGGGAACTGGTGCTGCTGCGCGAGGCCGGCGGCAGCACGGTGGTCGACCTCACGCTTGACGAGATAGGCCGGGACCCGGCCGCGCTCCGCCGGGTGGCGGAGGCCACTGGTGTCACCATCATCATGGGGTGTGGCCATTACCGGGACCCTTACCTGGATCGCGACTGGTTCGACCGGCACGCCGTGGCTGCGATCTCGGACGAGATTGTCGCTGACATCGAGGAAGGCGTGCGCGGAACCGGCATCCGGGCAGGCGTCATCGGCGAGATCGGCGCCGACAAATGGTATATCTCGACCCCCGAGGAGCGGTCGTTTCGGGCGGCGGCCCGCGCGCACATGCGCACGGGGCTCACGATCAGCACGCACGCGGCTCGCTGGCCGGTGGGGCTCGAGCAGCTCAAGCTGCTGGCCGAGGAGGGCGTGGACCCGCACCGGGTGATCATTGGCCACGTGGACACGGTGCCGATCCCGGAATATCACCTGGCCCTGGCCAGACAGGGCAGCTACGTCTCGTTCGACTCGATCGGCACGGGAACGCCTTACGACCTAGACCGCGCCGTGGACTACGTGATGGCGCTGGTGCGGGCGGGCTTCGGCGCACAGGTCCTGCTCTCGCACGATGTCTTCCTGCGGGGCCACTTGCGAGCCGACGGCGGTTGCGGCTACAGCTACGTTCTCACCGATTTCCTGCCGCGGCTGGAGGAAGCCGGCCTGGACGCAGAGGAGACCCGCGGATTCGTGACCAGCAACCCGCAGGCGGCGCTCACCGGGGAGTCGCAAGCGTAGGGCAGCACCAGGGACCGCAAGGACTGCCTAATGCGCTGGAGCCACTCTCGCAGCTTAAGTCACACCATTGCGGCCTCTTAGTCGCGCTGTTAATTTGGAGCCCATCTGCCGAAGCGCGAACCAGGCGAGAGCTCGGCCCGCACGAATCCAACCGCAGGCCGAATGTGCTTTCTGCGCTGGTGTCGCCGAGAAAGGGGCACAAGGTGGCCGAGAGCACCGTTCCCAGCGGACCAGCCGCACCGCCCGCGCCGGCCGGCAAAAGCTTGTTCGTCCGGCAATCGTCCGGACTCGTACGCGAGGTCAGCGTCCTCAATGCGCTCTTCTATAACACCGCGGCGTTCATCGGGACTGGCGTCGGCTGGTACACGGCGTTCTACGGGCTGGCGTTCCTGCCGGTTGGCCTGCTGGGCCCCTTCTCGACCTATGGCTGGGCAGCCATTATCACTGCGTGCTTCGGGGTCCTGCTCGCGCTGATCTTCTCGTCGCTAGCCACGGTCATGCCTCGCTCGGGCGGCGACTACGTCTTCACCAGCAGGTTCATTCCCAAGGCCGGGCCGTTCCTGGGGTGGCTCGAGGGGTTCACGCTCTGCTTTGCCTCCCTTGCCGTCATCGCCTTCGAGGTACCGGTGGTGCTGCGTAACCTGCAGATTGACGGTCTCATCGTGTGGGTGGGAACGGGCTCGTCGTTCTTCAAGAACGCTGACAACTGGTTCAGCTCGGGCGGCTCCATCAGCGAGTGGCCTGGTTTCATAGCCAGCCTCGTCGTGCTGCTGCTGGTGCTCATCGTGGTCATCCAGCCGACCCGTCGCCTGCACCGCATTGTCACGATCCTGGCGGCGTGCGGCGTCGGCGCAGCCATCTTGATGTTCTTCGCCGGCCTGCCACTGATCAGCCGGGCTCACCTGGAAGCGAACTTGCCGCACTACACCGGCATGACGGCGGCCCAGATCACGAGGGAAGGCGCCGCGTCCGGGGTCATCGGGCACGGGGTGAGCTTTGCCCCGTCGACATTGTCGATCTTCGTTTTCCTCGTGCTGTTCAACTACATCGGCTTCCAGTACAGCGCCTACATCGCTGGCGAGGTGCGGGGAAACATCAAGCGCGGCATCTTGATCGCGGTGCTCGGCGCGCTCAGCATCGGTGTGCTGCTCAACTCGGTGTACGTCGACCTGCTGTCCCGGCGGCTCGGCTTCCAGCTGCAGCTCGGCTGGAGCGCGCTGTTCTGGTCGGGCAGCCCGCACACGCCGCTCGGCCAGCCGAACGCGACGCCGCTGCTGGCGTCGATCTCCACGCCCGGCGGCTGGTTCCTGTTCCTGGTGATCAACTTCTTCGGCGGAATCCTGCCATTCGTGCTGATCCCGGTCTACATCAACTTCATGAGCCGGATAATGCTGGCCTGGGGCCTGGACCGGCAGGTGCCCAGCTGGTTCTGCGCGATCAACGAGCGCGTCAGGGCGCCGCTGAACGCGATCCTGACCCTCGTCGGTGTCTCTGCCGTGCTGGTGATCTTCGAGAACTTCTCGTTGCTCCCCACCAGCGTCGCAGCAGGCGGAAAGCTGAACCTGGCTGGCTCGGCCTGGTTCAGCGGGCTGTGCGCACTGCTGGCCTGGCTCATGCCGGGAGTCAACGCCATTCTCGCGCCGTATACCAGGCCCGATCTGCTGCGGAACGCGCCGTGGCGACGATGGCTGCCGCTGATGGGAGCAGTGTGGCTGGCGTTCGGCGCAATCGTGTACTGGTTCGCCGGCATCGACCCGATCGTGCAGGCGATCAAGCACCTGCTGAAGCCGCATGCGTCACAGACTGTGCTGAGCTACCTGAACACCTCCGGCGTCACGTTCATGCTCGCGGTGGTCGTCATCGGCATCGTCATCTACTGGATCCGGAACATCCAGAACCGGATGAACGGGATTGACCTCGGCCTGCTCTACAAGACTGTTCCGCCAGACTGAGCGGGCTCCTCAATGGCTGACGACTCCGGCGCTGCCCGGTCGGCCGATGTTGCGTTCGTCGGCGGCGACGTCTACCAGGTGAACGCCGCGCGAAGCTGGGCCCAGGCGGTCGCGATCAGCGGGGACACGATCGTGGCCGTCGGTTCTGACGACGACGTGCGCTCTCGGGTAGGCAGTCGCACCACAGTGATCGAGATGCGCGGGCGGATGCTCGTGCCCGGCTTCCAGGACGCGCACGTGCATGCGGCTGGGGGCGGGCTGGACCGGCTCCGCTGCGATCTCACCGATGTGCGCGGCCTAGCCGACTACCTGCGCCACATTGCCGCCTACGGCCAGGCGCATCCGGTGGAAGAATGGATCACCGGTGCTGGCTGGTACATGGACGCCTTCCCCGGCGGCATCCCGTCGGCTGCTAATCTCGACGAGGTTACCGGCGACCGCCCTGCTTTCCTGATTAACCGCGACCACCACGGCGCCTGGGCGAACTCGGCGGCCCTGCGCCGTGCGGGCATCAACGAGCGAACCCCGGACCCCCCGGACGGCCGGATCGAACGGGACCGCGCGGGCCGGCCGGTGGGCGCGCTTCAGGAAGGCGCGATGCGGCTAGTGGAATCCGTCATTCCGCCGGCCACACTGCAGCAGCGCATCGACGGCGTGCTGGAGGGCCAGCGGTACCTGCATGAACTGGGGATCACCGGGTGGCAGGAGGCCATCGTCGGCGATTACCCGGGCGTGCCTGACTGCTACCAGGCGTACCAGCAGGTCGCGCGCGATGGCCGGCTCACCGGCCGGGTGGTCGGAGCCCTGTGGTGGGACCGCACTCGGGGCGAGGACGAGGTGGAGGACCAGATCGCCGAACTGGTGGAGCGGCGGGCGGCGGCCGCGCCCGGCCAGTTCAGCGCGGGGACGGTCAAGATCATGCAAGACGGCGTGTGCGAGAACTTCACCGCCGCCATGCTGACGCCCTACCTCGGCGAAACCGCGGCAGGTCACACCGAGGGGCTGAGCTATCTTGACCCCGCACACCTGCGGCGAGTCGTGGTCCGGCTGGACGCGCTGAGCTTCCAGGTGCACGTGCACGCGATCGGCGACCGGGCGGTTCGCGACGCACTTGACGCGTTCGCGGCTGCGCGGGTCGCCAACGGCCGTCATGACCTGCGGCACCACATTGCACATCTGCAAGTCGTGCACCCCGATGACCTGCCCAGGTTCCGCCAGCTTGACGTCGCCGCCAACGCTCAGCCGCTGTGGGCCTGCTACGACCGGCAGATGACCGATCTGACCCTGCCGTTCCTCGGTGCGAAGCGGTCGGCGTGGCAGTACCCATTCGGCAGCCTCGCTCGCGGCGGAGCTCAGCTCGCGATTGGGAGCGACTGGCCGGTGTCGAGCCCCAACCCGCTGTGGCTGCTGCACGTGGCGGTCAATCGCGAGGCTCCGTGGGATGTCTCCTCCGAACCGGATTCGCGCAGCCGGGAGCCGTTCTTGCCGGCCGAGCGCATCGACTTGCCGACTGCGCTCGCTGCAGCCACGGCTGGCTCCGCCCGCGTCAATCACTTCGACGACTCCGGCAGCATCCAGCCGGGTTACCGCGCCGACCTGACGCTGCTGGACCGGAATCTATTCGATCACCCGGCTGCGCAGATCGGCGACGCGCAGGTGGAACTGACCATGGCCGGCGGCCGTATCGTGTATGCCAGGCCTGGCTTCAGCGGATAACAGAGCTGGTGCGGACGGCCGAGATGAGGAAGAGGCAGCATGCCGTTTCTAGGCAGGAGAGCAAAGAAGGACGTCGTCCGCCTGTACGTGGTTTCGGACTTTCACGCGTCTGCGCCGGCCTGGCGGAAGATGCTGAACGCGGTGCGGATGAACGTCTACAAGGCGGACGCCGTCCTTTATGCGGGCGATCTCACCGGTAAGGCCATCGTTCCGGTAGTACAGGAAGGGGACGGCTGGGAGGCGGAGCTGCTCGGCCAAAAGCGGCGCCCGCGGGACGAGAAGCAGCTGCAGGACCTGGACCGGGACATCGCCGCGCTGGGCTACTACCCGTTCCACACGACCAGGACCGAGGTGGACGCGCTGCATGGCGACGCGGGGGAGCTCGAGAAGCTGTTCGCGCGGCAGATCCGGGCCCAGGTCGCGGAGTGGATGACCGTGGCAGCCGACCGGCTGGAGGGCTGCGACGTGCCGGTGTATCTCATCCCCGGCAACGACGATCCGTACGAGATTGACGAGCCGCTGGCGGGCAGCGAGCGCGTCATCAACGTGGACCGGCGGGTCGCCGAGCTGCCCGGCGGCTTGGAGGTGATGGGCCTCGGCCTGTCCAGCCCGACGCCCTGGTCAACGCCGCGGGAAGTCTCCGAGCACGACTTCCGGGAGGCGATCTTTCGCCTCGGCGATCAGGTGAAGGACCCGCGCCGGACGATCCTGCTGACGCACTGCCCGCCGTATGACTCAGGCCTGGACATCGCACCGCTGCTGGATGGGGACATGCGCCCGGTCGTGTCGGCCGGCGACCTGCTCCGCGGCCCGGTGGGGTCCACCGGGGTGCGCGAGGCCATCACCGAACTTCATCCGTTGCTCGGCCTGCACGGGCACATCCACGAGTCCGCGGGCGAAGCGAAGGTCGGTGAGACGCTCTGCCTCAATCCTGGCAGCGAGGCGGCTTACGGAATCGTCCGCGGTTACCTGATAGACGTGAGCGCCGATGGGATCGAGCGCTACTTCCGAGTGGAGGGCTGAGTAGCGCTATGACAGATTCGCCGCAGGCCCCGGCGGTCCCGAATGACGCCATGACTGAGGCTTTGGACATGATCAACACCGCCGCGGAACAGGGAATTACCGTCCGGCTCCTGGGCGGCATGGCCGTGCGGGTGTTGTGCCCGGACTATCCGCCGCGACCTTCCGCCGGACTGCAGGACATCGACCTGGCCTCGGTCACTTCGTCCCGCAAGGCACTGCAGAATTTCCTGATCGAGCAAGGTCATCAGCCGGACAAGAACTTCAACGCTTTGTACGGGCACAAGCAGCTCTACTTCATCTCGGCCGTCAGCGGCCGCCCGATCGATGTGCTTATCGACAAGCTAGCGATGTGCCACGAGCTCGACTTCCGGCAACGCATTAGCCGGATGCCGCACACTCTCGACCCCCTGGACGTGCTCCTGTCGAAGCTGCAGATCGTCAAGCTGAACGATAAGGACGTCCGCGACATCGTTTACCTGCTGGCCGCCTACCCGGTCCGCGACGGCGCGGAGCAAGGCACTATCTCGCTAGAGCTGTTCCGGCCGATCGTCGGGGACGATTGGGGCTGGTGGCGGACGGTCACGATGAACCTGGCGAAGGTCCGCGCGCTGATCGGCGAGAGCGCTGACTTGGTGCCGTCCGCCGCGAGTTACGACCCCGCCGATCAGGCGCAGGCCCTGATCGCCGCCGCGGAAGACGCTCCGAAGTCCAGGCGCTGGAAGCTACGCGCGCGGGTGGGCGATCGCGTCCGCTGGTACCAAGAGCCGGAGGAAAGTACCCATCATTAAGCGGCCGCGGGTGTCACGGAGACCTCATTCGAGTCGGGTGACACGCCTACCTTGTTGTTGGCGGCGACGTTGTAGAAGTACGTTGTCCCGTTCTTCAGGCCCCTATCGGTGAACGTCGTGGTCGTGCCGTGCACAGTCGCGATGGGCGTGTTGGCCTCGCCATCGGACTTCGTGCCACGGTAGATGCTGTATGAAGTGGGTTGGCCGCTCGTGCTGGCCCGACAGCGCAGCGTCCCGGTCCTGTTGCCCGGCGTGATGGTCAGGTGGGTCGGCCCGCCCGGGATGGAGGCGGTCGCCGGCCTGACGGTCATCTGGTCGAGCCTGGCGACGCCGTGGTCGCTGACCGCGAACAAGGTGACGGAGTTCTTTCCGGCGTGCAGGTGAACCTGCAGGAACGAGTGCCGGTATTTGCTGAAGCTCCCGGTGATCGGGAAGCGCTCAGTGCTTGTGATAACCGTGCCGTTGACCATCAGTCCCATCTGGCGGTTGTTGACGCCAGGGAACAGGCCGCCGTGGAAGGCGTAACGCCAGTCGATCGTATACAGACCCTTGGCCGGCACGACGACGTCTTTGAACGTGATGGTGCCTTTGATGGCGTAGGCCATATCCACGACCCGCCGGCCCGGGGAAATGGATCCGGGGGAGCCGAGCACCTCGGGGAACCAGCCGGTGAGTCTCTGGAACCAGTCGAAGCCGCCAAGCAGGGCGTCCTTGCAGTAGTAGACCTTGCCTTTGCCGGAAACCACTCCAGGCGTGTTGCCACCGGTCCCGATCGGCGGCGGCGTCTTCGACGCGTCCTCGGGGGTTCGGGCAGATTCGCCGCAGGCGTTCACCGCCGTGATCTGGTAGAAGTAGACCGGCGTGCTGCTGAGGTCCTTATCCCGGTAGCTCGTGGCAGAGGTACTGGCGATCGGGGTGTTTCCCTCACCGCCTGATGTGGTGCTCCGATAGAGGTTGTAGCTGGTGGCGCCCGCGCTCGCCGGCCAACTGATGGTGATCGACGAATCTGCGTTGGCATGCAGCTCGTCGCCCGCCGGCGGGGCAGGAACGGCGCACCGCGCAACCTGACGGCCGGGTGCCCGGATGTGGGCCTGGGCCGCTGAGACAAGGAATCCGAAGGACACCAGGGTCAGGGAAATTATGAATGCGCCCCGTCATGTGGCGGAGCGTTTTGTTCATGTTTACTTCCTATCAGTCCTTAGCTTCGTGTATTGGTGCCAGGTGGCGATGGCCTGCGAAGCAAGCGTCCGGGACTGGCATTGTCGCCAAGCTGACTACTCATCCGAGTTTCCTCCAGTTGGAGCAGCCTGGGCACGACCTGCCGGGTGGGCCTATCCGCTAACGAAAATGGCGTACGGTTCGCGCCGCCGCGCACGGTGCGCCGGCCCGAGCTCCTACAACAAACGGCGTGGTCGGCATCCTGCGCCCGGCCAGGTAAGACGCAGCGCGGTACACCTGCGGCCAGGCACCACCCTGTGCCACATCGGCACACGGTGGTGCCCTGGTTGAGGGGAGCGGGGTTCGGCGTGCCGACCCGGCCGCCCGCACCCCGCGCGGCCGACGTCACCGGCAGTCAGGAACGCCTGGCCGTCTCGGGCCGACGACGCGGCGCAGCACCGGTAACCGTCTCGCACTGGGATCCGCGTGAGCCAATACCTCCACCGCTATTCCGCCAATGTCTCGTCATAGTCGCTGCTGGGAGCGCCGGCCATTGGTCTGAAGACCAGGGACGAGTTGCTCGGCTCAATCGGGTCATAGCGGGGTGCGCGAGCCTATGGAGGACGCTCAGTGAGACGACTGTCCCTACCTAGCTCGGCGGCCCGCGCGCGGGCGGCCTGGCGGACCAGGTGGTCGCGCTCGGCGACGTCCGTGGCCAGACGGGCGGCCTCGGCGTACGCCGTGGCGGCGGCAGGGAGGTCGCCGCCCAGCTCGTGCAGGTAGCCGCGGCACGGCGTGCCACCGGTGCCGCTCGCCGAGCACCTCGCGCAGCCGGTCGGTCTCGCGCAGCCCGGCGGCGGCGCCGAGGACGTGGCCGACCGCGACTGCGCGCCCGAGCACCGCGGCCGGGTCCTGGCGCACCGGGTCGTCGGTGAGGGCGACGAGGTCGTCGTACCAGGCGAGGATCTGCGGCCAGTCGGTCTCCTCGGCGCTTGCCGCGTCGTCGTGCAGGGCGGCGATGGCAGCCTCGACCTGGTAGCGGCCGGGCGCGCTGAACGGCCAGCGCCGACTGCAGGACGCGCACGCCCTCGGCGATCTCGCGGGTGTCCCACAGGCCGCGGTCCTGTCGGTCGAGCGTGACGATCCGGCCCTCTGAGTCGAATCGCGCCGGGAGCCGGGCGTGGTTGAGGAGCATCAGCGCGAGCAGCCCGCGCGCCTCCGGTTCCTCGGTGGCGAGGGTGAGTTGGCGGGCGAGCCGGATCGCCTCGCCGGCCAGGTCCACCCGGCCCGCGTGGCCGGCCGTGTAGACGAGGTAGAGCACGCGCAGCACGACGGCGAGGTCGCCGGGCTGGTCCAGGCGGCGCCCCTGCAGGGCGCGCTTGGCCCGGCTGATCCGCTGCGCCATCGTCGCCTCCGGCACGTAGAAGGCGTCGGCGATCTCCCGGGTGGTGAGGCCGCCGACGGCGCGCAGGGTCAGCGCCACCTGGGAGGCGGGCGCGAGGTCGGGGTGGCAGCAGCAGAAGAGCAGGAAGAGGGTGTCGTCGCCCTCCTCGGTGGCGGCGGGCCGCGGCTCGGCGTACGTCGCCTCCTCGCGGCGGTGCCGGGCGGCCTCGCTGCGGCGGGCGTCGACGAGCCGCCGGGTCGCGACCGTCGCCAGCCACGCGCGCGGGTCGCGCGGCGGGTGCTCGGGCCACACCCGCAGCGCCTCCAGCAGCGCCTCCTGCAGCGCGTCCTCGGCGGCGTCGAAGTCCTCGCCCCGCCGGACCAGGCCCGCGAGCACCCGAGGGACAAGGGCGCGCAGCGCGCCCTCGTCCAGCCGTCGCGTCGGCTCGCCGATCACGCCGGGTCAGTCGTCCGCGGGCGCCTCGGACATGATCTCCCGGACATCAATCCACTCATACAGCGGCTCCCCGCCCGGGCCGGGCTCGGAGGAGACGTAGGCCGCGAGCTCGACCGCGCGCTCGCGCGACTCGACGTCGATCATGTACCAGCCCGCCACGAGATCGCTGGTCTCGGGCAGCGGGCCGTCGGTGGTGACTGGCGCGGCGTCCGGGCCGCCGTAGCGCACCCAGGTGCGCGCTGGCGCGAGCGCCTGCGCGTCGACGTACTCGCCGTTCTCCTCGAGCAGTTCGCTGACGTGCTTAAGGAAGGCCATGTGCGCCTCCACGTCCTCGGGGGCCCACTGGTCCATCGGGGGCACGGGACGGTGCGGCTCCGGGCCGCCGCGGTAGTGCTTGAGGAGCAGGTACTTCGGCATGGTGGTCTCCTGGTGTCGTGGGCTGCGCCTGTCGTGGCCCGTCACCTGGTGAGCGGAGCCGGTCAGAGCTTCTCGACATGAAATCACTCATCTAGCTCCGAGACCGCCGGCGCGTCCCCAGGAGGCTCTGCACTGGCCCAGTCTCCGGACGGAGCGTCCCGCCAGCCGAACCCCAGACGGGAAGGCCGCCGTGACCAGGCTGACCGCCTCCGGGCAGTCGGGCGCGGCGCCGCGAAGCCATGTGAGCAAAATTAGCTTGCACAGTCGCCGCAGTCGAGATATAACTCGTCTTGAGCCCGGCGGTTCTCGATGGGTGCCGCTGGCTGACCTTCAATAGGCCAACCTAACGCACTCTTTGGGGGATCCGAGATGAATAAGGCCCGCGCGCTCATACGGCTGCCCGGCGGACGGCGGACGAAATGGGCAGTCCTGATCTTCTGGCTGCTCGTAGTCGCCGTGGCCGGCCCGCTGGCCGGGAAGCTGACTGGCGCAGAGAAGAACGACGCTCAGTCCTGGCTGCCGGGCAAGGCAGAGTCGACCCAGGTGCTCAACTTGCAGTCAAAGTTCCAGTCGCCGAATATCTATCCCGCTGTCGTTGTCTACGCCCGGCCGCCGGGCTTGACGGCCGCCGACCGCCACAAGGCGCTCGGGGACGCGGCCAGCTTCCGCGCTGTCAAGGGCGCCGTCAGCGGGCAGGTTGCCGGCCCGTACTTCTCCCCTGACGGAAAAGCCATCGAGACCGTCGTTCCCGTGAACCTTGGCTCCAAGGGCTGGAACGGGGCAACCGCTGCTGTCGATTCCCTCCGCGCGATCGCGCATGCTCATGCTAACGGGCTGGCTGCGCACATAGCAGGGCCGCTCGGCGGCGCCGCTGACTCCGCCAAGTCCTTCAGCGGCATTGACGGCACGCTGCTGTTTGCCACGCTCGGCGTGGTGATCGTGCTGCTGCTACTGACGTACCGGAGCCCGGTGTTGTGGCTGCTGCCGGTGATGACCGCCGGGATCGCGCTGACCAGCGCTGAGGCTCTGATCTACCTGCTCGCCCGGCACGCCGGGCTGACCGTGAACGGGCAGAGCGCTGGCATCCTGAACGTGCTTGTGTTTGGTGCTGGCACCGACTATGCGCTGCTGCTGACGGCCCGTTACCGCGAGGAGTTGCGCCGGCACGAGGACCGGCATGAGGCCATGGCTGTCGCGCTGCGGCGGGCCGGACCGGCCATCATCGCAAGTGCCGGCACGGTGATCCTCAGCCTGCTCACCCTGACTGTGGCCGAGTTGAACTCCACCAAGGGAATGGGTCCGGTGCTGGCGATCGGCGTGGGTGTCGCGTTCGCCGCGATGATTACCCTGCTGCCCGCATTGCTGGTGATCTTCGGCCGGTGGATCTTCTGGCCTGCTCGGCCGAAGTACGGCTCGGCCGAGCCGACCAGCCGCGGACTGTGGGCCAGGGTCGGGCGCGTGGTCGCAGTCAGGCCGCGCGTGGTCTGGGTAGCCACCGCACTGGTCCTCGGCGCAATGGCGCTCGGCGTGACCGGCCTGAAGGCCAGCGGCCTCACGACCGCAGAGTCGTTTGGCGGGCACCACCCTGATTCCGTCGTCGGTCAGCAGGTGATCGACCAGCACTTCCCGCCCGGCGCTGGCCAGCCGGTCATCATTGCTGGCAACCCAGCGAAGTCGCAGCAGTTGCTGGCCGCGTTCCGCGGCGTTCCCGGCATCACCGCCGTGGCCGCGCCGCAGATCCACGCGGGGCACGTCTTCCTTCAGGGGACGCTCACCTCGCCGCCGGATAGCCAGGCCGCGTACACGACGATCGACAGAGCCCGTTCCGCGGTGCACGCGGTGCCCGGCGCGGACGCGCTAGTTGGCGGCAACACGGCGATCAACCTGGACGTTCAGCGCGCCGCAGCGCACGACCGCGATGTGATCATCCCGCTGATCCTGCTTGTCGTGTTCATCATCCTCGGCCTGCTGCTCAGGGCCATCATCGCGCCGATCGTGCTGATCCTCACTGTCGTGCTGTCCTTCGGCGCAGCGCTCGGAGTGAGCGCACTGGTGATCAACAACGTGTTCAGCTTCGGCGGCGCGGACACCTCGTTCCCGCTGTTCGTGTTCGTGTTCCTGGTCGCGCTCGGCATCGATTACAACATCTTCCTCATGACCAGAGTCCGCGAGGAAGCCAGGAGAGTGGGCACCCGGCAGGGCGCGCTCACCGGCCTCGCTGCCACCGGCGGCGTGATTACGTCAGCCGGGCTCGTGCTCGCGGGGACGTTCGCCGTGCTCGGCACGCTGCCGATCACGTTCCTCACCGAACTCGGGTTCGCCGTCGCATTCGGAGTGCTGCTGGACAGCATTGTGGTTCGCTCGATCCTGGTGACAGCGCTCAACCTGGACATCGGCAGCCGGGTGTGGTGGCCCAGCCGCCTTGCTCGCGAGGTTCGACCGGAGGCCGACCGGACGGGTGATCTGGAGGTTGCGCACATGGAAGGAGATTGACGCTCGCCGCATGGCGCCGTCACAGACCGGTGCGAGCTCAGCGAACGATCGCCGAGCCAATGGCAACCGGGTGAGGTCGTTAGCCCCGAGCGTCGACGATCGAGGGCAACCTGGCCAGACGCGGCTCGCGCATCGAACTGCTAGGCCAGGACTTCTCCGGCGTGACTGACTGCCATGGCCCGGTCAAGTTACGAGCGATACGCACTGCGTCGGTGATCTATGTCGAGGACGTGAACCAGGCCGGCTTGGTCGTCGATGGTGTAGCGGACCCGGTATTCGCCACGCCGGGCTCTCCATTGCCCCTCGAAGGGCTTTCGGAGGGGTGCGCCGACTCTGTGCGGGTCTTCGCTGAGGGGGCCGCGAATGAACTCGAAGCAGGCCCAAGCGACGGGTTCGGGTAGCCGTTCGTGAAGCTGGCGAGCTGCGGTCGGGGCAATCGCGACCTGGTAGGTCACGGTCAGTGCTTCCCGAAGCGTTCTTCCAGGGACTGCGATACGTCGGCGATAGACAGGCCTTCTCCGCGGGCGATTTCGTCTTGGGATTGGGCTACGCGCTTTTGCGCGGCTGGGTCGGACAGTAGCTCAAGGGTCGCCTCGATGGACTCCAGATCTTCGGCGGCGAGCAGGACGACGTAGTCTTTGCCGTTTTTGGTGATGTGGACGCGCTCATGCGTACGGTCGACCTCGTCGGCGATCTCTGAGAGCCGGGCCTTGACATCGGACAAGGGGAGCACTGTCATAGACCACTATTGTAGTCGGTTTCGACCGAAGGGACAAGGTTCGAGGACCGTGCACGTACGCAGGCCAAAAGCGGGGGGGAGAGAACAACGATAGCGAAGTACCTTGCGATCGCGTCCTACACCACGCGAGGTCGATCAGGTCGCCGGGCGGGCATCTGGGAGCGCTGGGGGCCGGTTGGCATGGCGTCCGCGGGCACAGCGTAGGGATGCACGGGTCAGCTGCCGGCGGTTTGCAGCCGGACGAGCTCGGCGGCCAGGTCGCGGACGGTGCGCAGCAAGGGCAGCCGTTCCTCGTCGACGTTGACGCCTTAGGTCTCTTCAATGACCGCGATGATCTTCACCAGGTCGATCGACTCGGCGCCAAGATCCTCAACAAGCCGGTCGTGCAGGCCGACCTCATGCACGCCGAGCCGACGGGCGACCAGCTCCCGCAGGTGGTCCGCGTTCCCTTTCATTGGGTGGCCTTGGGATCGGGGAAGCCCTGGAGGGTGGTCAGGTCCGCACCGGGGAGGAACGAGATCTGC
This sequence comes from uncultured Actinomycetota bacterium, assembly GCA_963804435.1. GTDB lineage: Bacteria > Actinomycetota > Actinomycetes > Streptosporangiales > Streptosporangiaceae > JAJYUU01. Next base: position 1,391,576 of record CAWDQI010000001.1, read on the forward strand.
GGGGCGAAACAGGCCCAGCCGCGACCACGGTGCCTTCGCCCTCACGGGCGTGCTGATGCTCGCTGCCCTGCCAGCGCCCCGGCGGCATCGAGGTGGTGTGCGCGGCTCGCAGCCCCCAGGGAGGATGGTCCCGCGGGGCCTTTTGCTCAGCCCAGGGCGCGGTCGAGATTGAATGCCGCGCTGATCAGCGCCAGGTGGGTCAGTGCCTGGGGGAAGTTGCCCTGTTGCTCGCCGGTGAGGCTGACCTGCTCGGCGTACAGGCCCAGGTGGTTGGCATAGGTGAGCATCTTCTCGAACGCCAGTCGCGCTTCCTCGAGGCGTCCGGCGCGGGTGAGCGCCTCGACGTACCAGAACGAGCAGGCCGAGAACGTTCCTTCCTCGCCCCGCAGCCCGTCCGGGCTGGCCTGCGGGTCATAGCGGTAGACCAGGGAGTCAGAGACCAGGCGGGCGGTAAGCGCGTCGAGGGTGGACAGCCACCGGGGGTCCGTCGGCGCGATGAACTTGACCAGCGGCATCAGCAAAACGGCTGCGTCCAGGACCTCTGCGCCTTCGTATTGCACGAACGCCTTCAGCCTTGCTGACCAGCCTCGGTCCATGATCCGCCGGTAGATCGCATCGCGGGCGTTCCGCCAGCGTTCCAGGTCTGCGGGCAGGCCCCGGCGGGTGGCCAGCCGGATCGCCCGTTCCATGGCCACCCAGCACATGAGCTGGGAGTACAGGAACTTCCTGGGGCCGCCGCGGGTCTCCCAGATCCCCTCGTCGGGCTGGTCCCAGTGATCGCAGAGCCATTCGGCCCGGGTCGTGACCGCGTCCCAGTGGGCGCTGGAGATGGGCTGGTGCCAGTCGTCGTAAAGGTAGACCGAGTCCATGAGCTCGCCGTAGATGTCGAGCTGAAGCTGGTCGGCCGCGGCGTTGCCGATCCGCACTGGCTGCGAACCCCGGTAGCCAGCCAGATGGGGCAGTTCACGCTCGGGCAGGCCGGTCCGCCCGTCAATGCCGTACATGACCTGCATCGGGGCAGAAGCACCAGCTCCGCCCGCGGTCGCGTGCCTGAGAATGAAACGCACGAAAGCATCGGCCTCGCTGGCGAAGCCCAGGCGTAGCAGCGCGTAGACGCAGAAGGCGGCGTCCCGGACCCATACGTAGCGGTAATCCCAGTTCCGCTCCCCGCCGATCTGCTCAGGCAGGCTGGTCGTCGGCGCGGCCACGATGGCGCCGGTCGGAGCATAGGTCAGCAGCTTCAGCGTCAGCGCTGAGCGGTGCACTATCTCCCGCCACCGGCCGCGGTACCGGGACGCCGAGAGCCAGCTCCGCCAGAAAGCGATTGTGGCGTCCCCCAGCTCCTTCGCCTCCTCGCCGGAACATCCGCGCGGCACGCCGCCGCCGCTCACCTCGTCCAGCGCGAATACCGCCGATTCACCCTCAGCCAGCCTGAACTCGGAGGTCACATCACGGTCATCGTGCTCGACCGGCACCGTGGCGCTGAGACCAATAGTCAGGCCGTCTGAGGTGAAAACTACGCCAGCCTCCGCCTCGGTGAGGATGTGCGGGACCGTCCCGTAGCCAAACCGGGGCGCGATCCGAGCCCGGAACGGCATGGCCCCCCGAACGCACACCACCCGCCGGATCAGCCGGTGCCGCCGCGCCTCAGCCGCGCCGCCGACCGGCATGAAGTCCTGGATCTCACCCACGCCATCCTGCGCGGAGAAACGGGTGATCAGCACGTTGGTATCAGGGAGATAGAACTGGCGGGTCTTTGCCGGCAACGCGGCGGCTAGCTCAAAGCACCCACCGCCGTCCGCGTCCAGGATCGATCCGAAAACGCTCGGGGCGTCGAAAGACGGGCTGCAATGCCAGTCGATGGTCCCGTTGGTTCCCACCAGCGCCACGGTGTGCAGGTCACCGATCAGCCCATGATCAGATACCGGCAGATAATCCGACCAACCAGCCATTTCCGAGCGGGGCTGCCGCGACCTGCTGGAGTCAGCCCTGTCCGGTGCCGGCGACCGTTCTGGTTCCACCTGACTTGTCCTTCCGTGAGCGGACCGCTGCTTAGCCGGGAGGTTGTAGCTGGCCCTGCCTAGTTAGCCGCGTCCTCCAGCCAGCGCTGGTCGGTCAGCCTCCATTCTCTCGGTAACTTCCGTGACGGAACTCGTCGGCTGTTTGGTCCGTGCCAGTTCCGGATGTTGCCCAGGTCGCGGGAGAGCGGTCAGGGCCCGGTCAGTTCACCGCCTCGTGCCGGAGATAGACACGCGAGGCTGATGCGATCCGTGTACCTGCTGGCAGGTCCTCGTCTGAGCGCCGGTCGAGGCTGGCAACTGGTGCTCTGCGCCGTGACCGGCCGGGCGCGCGTTAGCCGCGGTAGGCGATCGTGGCGTAGGAAGAAGCCGGGTAATAGGCACACGTTGCGGGCACGTATCTAGTCCCGGTGACGAACACCTGGCCGCCGCGTGGGCTGACCGCTACCGAGGAGGCATCGCTGCCGAAATAACAACCGTGGCCAAGGTGGTAGCCGCGGACCCACAGCCGGGCGCCGGTGGCGCCGTCGTAGGCGATGGTGGCGTAGTCGCCGGTGCCATTCCTGTAGGTGGCGCTGGTCCCGGTGACGTAAACCGTGCGACCGGTGGGGCTGACCGCTACCGAGGAGGCATCGTTGCCGAGGTGACCGGGGCCCCGGTAAAGGCGGACCCACAGCCGGGAGCCGGTGGCGGCGTTGTAGGCGACCGTGGCGTACTCGCTACGGCCCGCCGGCGCGAAGCTGGTCCCGGTGACGAACACCTTGTCCCCGCTGACGGCCATCGATCCGGGAGTGCTCAGGGAGCCGCGCCCGTTGCTGTAGTGCTTGGCCCACAGCTGGGCGCCCGTCGCGGCGCTGTAGGCGACAGTGCCATAGTCGAATGACTGGCTCCTGGCCCCGGAGCTGGTCCCCGTGACGAACACCCTGCCGCCGCTGGCGGCCACCAAGACATCACCGATGGGGTCGCGGGAGTTGGGGATGCCCGGGTAGCGTCTGGCCCACAGCTGGGCGCCGTTGGCCGCGCTGTAGGCGACCGTCGCGTAGTTGTTGTCGATGCCCCCGGTAACGAACACCCGGCCGCCGCCCGGGCCGACCGCCACCGCAGTGGCACCGCCGCCGCTGGTGCCCCCGCGGTCGTAGCTCCTGGCCCACAGCCGTCTGCCGGTGGCCGCGTCGTAGGCGACGGTGGCGTAATCATTATCGCCGGTGCTGAACCCGGAAGAGTAACCGGTGACGAACACCCGTCCGCCGCGCGGGCTGACTGCCACCGACGCGGCAGCGTTGTCGCTGTTGCGCGGACCGCTGTAGGTCCTGGCCCACAGCCGGGTGCCGGTAGCGGCGTTGTAGGCGACCGTGGCGTAGCTGCCCAGGCCGCCGTCGCTGGTGGCGCTGGAGCCGGTCACGAACACCGTGCCGCCGCTGACGGCCATCGAGGTCATTCGGGCGAAGCCGTTGCCCGGGCCCCGGTAGCGCCTGGCCCACAACTGGGAGCCGGTAGCGGCCTTGTAGGCAACCGTGGCGAACGAGCCGCGGCCGGTTCCCGACCCGGCCGGAGCAGTGGTCCCGGCGACAAACACGGTGCCTCCGCCTGGGCTGACGGCCACCGAAGAAGGCAAACTGTCAGTACCGCGAGGGCCGCTGTAGAGCTTTACCCACAGCTGGGAACCCCGAACGGGCAGCCGGTGGGATACCCGACCTGACAGTTCCCTGGCCATAGGCGCGGCCGTGGCGGCCGAGCCCGGCGTGCTGACGCCGCTGATCCCCGCTGCGGTCAACACAGCACCAGCCACGACGACCGCAGGGCCACGTGCCATGTTCTTGTACATCGAGATTCCCTCCGCCGGGTCGAATGCTGCCAGTCCGCTCACCCCAACGACAAGGGGAGCCATCCCCACCACGGCATCCGTCTGGCCAACGTCCAGGCGTGTCGAGTCTGACTAACGAGCCCCGGATCAAAGCTTTGCTTTGCTCGGCCGGCTAGGCGAGTCCGGCAGTAACGGCAGACCACCAACCGCGGGCAGCGCGAGCCAGGCTTCCGCGAACGGCGTATGGTCGGCACACTGGGAACGGCGACCTGCTCCGCGAGGCCATCGACGGACCGGTGGTGAGGACCCTCCGGCTGGATGGCTTCCCAGAATCCGACCGACCACGCCTGAGCAGCTGACCGGGATACGTATGAGCGACTACATAGTCAAACCACTCGGTCCTGACACCTGGGACGCATTCGACCAACTCGCCAAGCGGCACAACGGTGTCTGGAATGGCTGCTGGTGCACCTGGTTCCACACGCTTTACGCGGAGAAAGAGAAGGGACGAACCTCCGACGACAATCGCGCCCTCAAGGAACGACTGGTCAACAAGGGCCGGGCACACGCTGCCCTGGTCTTCGACGCGGATCTGGCGGTGGCATGGTGCCAGTACGGAACCCCGCAGGAGCTGCCGAACATCAATCACCGCAAGGAGTACGAGGCGGGTCTGGACAGGCTGCCTGACTACCGGCTCACCTGCTTCTTCGTGGATAAGAAGTACAGGCGCAAGGGGCTGGCAGACGTCGCGCTTCACGGTGCCCTCGATCTGATCGCACAGGCCGGCGGTGGGGTCGTGGAGGCGTACCCGCAGGACACCAACGGCCAGAAGGTCTCGGCGTCGTTCCTCTACAGCGCGACGCGGAGCCTTTTCGAGCAGGCCGGCTTCAGCTACGTCCGAAGCAAGGGCAAGAACCACTGCGTGATGCGCAAAGTGATCCCGTCACCCTAGCGACAAAAGCGCAGTAGTTGAGTGGTCGCCGATCGCCGCCGCGCTGCGGCGGCGGCACGATCTGATTATCAGATGTAGGCATCCGAACGATCACCGCTACCGAGGCCTCGCGGCACTTCTCCGAGCTGCTCGACGCGATCGAGCGGGTCGAGACCGTTACGATCACCCGCCGGCATCACTATAGGCGGCCGCCTGCCGCGCGCGAGCCGTACAGGCCCGTCTGTCGGCAGCCATCATGCAAGCCGAGCGGCGAGGAGACGGTACAAGCCTGGGAAGCTGGCCTTCACGAGTGCTGGAATCGACAGCCAGGGCGGTACGACAACGTCATCCCGGCCGCGGTAGACCGCGTCGACGATGGCGTCTGCGGCTGACTCGGCACTGATCAGCTGCGGGTGCCGTCGGTTGTATGGCTGCTTGCGCCGCTCGAAGTAGGCAGTATCGACGACCCCGGGACTTACCAGGCTCACCCCGATCCCGGCCGGCCGCAGCTCTTCCCGCAGCACGTCGGCTAGGCACCCGAGGCCTGCCTTGGTCGCCGAGTACCACGCCTCGCCCGGCACCCCGAGTCGTCCGGCGATGGACCCTACGAAGACCAGACGGCCGAGTCCTGGGCGCAGGTGCGGTATCGCGGCGCTGGCTAGGTGGGCGGCGGCCCGCAAGTTCACGTCGAGCAGCGAGTCGATGTCCGACTCGCTCATCGACGCCATTGGCCCGGCCCAGCCGATCCCGGCATTCGACACCAGGATGTCCAGTCCCCCGAGGGCATCGACGGCCGCGTCGATCGTCCGCCGGGGACAGCCCGGCTCGCGCAGGTCTCCGGGGACAAAGATCCCGTCGGTATCGGCTGCTACTTCCTTCAGCGCCGCAAGGTTGCGGCCGGCGATCGCGACATGGCTGCCGCGAGCTGCGAATGCCTTGGCAGTGGCGGCCCCGATACCGCTGGATCCGCCGGTGATGAGCGCCCGCAGCCCGGCCAGGCGCCCTGGGCCGCGCCGCCGGCCAGACTCAGCCATACTCAGTTACTGCTTTCCTGTGCGTGCCCAGCTCGGTTGGACAGCTCATGGGTCAGGACCTGCGTCGCAGCGGGAGATGGACGTAAAGATCCTTAGGGTCAGGCTGGGTCGCGGCCTGCTCTGCGGGCGGCGGAAGCTGGTATTCAACCGGCTCCAGATGTTCGGAATACTGCCGGTCCGCGTTGTAAACCTGGTTGAACTTCCAGATCATCCTGGCGAAGTTGGTCTGGCCTCTCAGCAGCTGCCGGGCCATGATGCTTCCGGTCTTAGCGAGCGCAGCTGCGCCGAGGTGCTTGCGGGCCAGTACGGCTTGTGTCTTGACCAGCTCCTGGTAGAACTGGCGGAGCGGCAAACGGGTCGGGAGCACCGCGTGCTGCACGTCGAACAGGCGGTAGTCGAGCGTGGTGAGGCGGCGGGACTCAGTGAGCCACGTCTCAGTCCCTGGATAGGGCGTCTGGACGGTGATGTTAACGATTTCGGGCACGCTCATCGCCCATTCCCGCACGAAGGCGAAGCGGGCCTCGTCCCAGTCCGGGTCGGCGATGATGTTGATGGCCACCGACAGGCCGATCGACCGTGCCACTTCCAGGGCCTTGTTGTTGACCGCCGGCGTGGTCCGCTTGCGGAACGCGGTGAGGCCTTCCTCGTCCAGAGCTTCGAGCCCGAGGAAGATGTAGTTGAGCCCGAGGCGTTTCCATCGCCGGAATACTTCCTCGTTGCGGAGCAACACGTCGCAGCGAGTTTCGAGGTAGTAATCCTTGCGAATACGCCGGCGCTCGAGCTGGCGGGCGATCTCGTCCCCCTGCTCCGCTTTGATGAACGCCACATCATCGACGATGAACACGCCCGGCTCCTGGATGCCGGACATGTCCTCCACGGCCGCGTCTGGCGACAGCCGGCGGTAGCTGCGGCCGTAGAAGGTCCAGGCGCTGCAGAACGAGCAGTCCCATGGACACCCGCGGGTGAACTCAATGGAGGCGGCAGGGTCCATCACCCCGATGAAGTACTTGCGCCGACGGCCACCGAGATGCCGCGCCGGAAGATGATCGTCCAGGCTGTGCAGCATCTTCGGGGGACGGCCGGTGCCCTCGGTGGTAACGGCTCCTGGTACTTCCGCCAGCGCCCTGTCTGGCAGCGCGGCCAGGAGCGCGGGAGCCCCTGTCTCTCCTTCGCCCTTGAGTACGACGTCGATGGCGCCCTCGGCGTGGGCGAGGACTTGCTCGGCGACGAACGACACGCTATGGCCGCCGGCGAAGACCACGCAGCCCGGCAGGACCAGCTTGATCCACTTGGCCAGGTCTACGACCTCGGGGACGTTGGCCAGGTAATTGAGGCTGAACCCGACGGCCTCGGGACGGAACTCAGCCAGCTGGCGCTCGAGGTCAGCTCGCTGGTAGACCTGCAGGTCAACAAGCCGGACGTCATGGCCGTCGGCCTGCACCGCCGAAGCCACGCGCTCCAGCCCGAGCGGCTCAAGCCGCAGGAAGATCTCGGAGTACATCAGCGCACTGGGATGAACCAGTAGAACACGCACACGCTCCCCCCTTCATGTGCCGCCGCCTCAGCTAGCCGGTGAGAGGCAGGTGCCCGCCAGCCGGCTGCGTTCATCGCGCTGCGGGCGCGCGGCCACGTCGGCCCAGGAACTGCACGAACTCGCTACCCTCGCGCAGCCTCCGCGCGGCCATGCCGGGCTGGCGGAGCATTTCGGCCGACATCTCGGCCAGTTTTCCGGCCCGGAAGTAGAACCTCTTGTAGAAGGCGTCCACCGATTGCAGGATCTCGGTGTGGCCGAGGTGCGGGTAGGACAGCGCTGCCAGCTGCGTACCCTGATCGCTCACCAGCGCAGCGGTGCCGTCGTCTTCGGGCAGCCACCCGTTCTCCTTAGCCCGCTGGTACAGCTCAGTTCCCGGGTAGGGCGCCGCGACCGAGACCTGGATGGTGTGCGGGTTGACTTCCCTGGCGAACTTGATTGTCTCCTGAATGGTCTCCTGAGTTTCTCCAGGCAGGCCGAGGATGAAGGTCCCGTGGACGGTGATGCCGAGGTCCCGGCAGTCGGCAGCGAAGCGGCGCGCCCGGTCTACCCTGAGGCCCTTCTTCACATTGTTGAGTACCTGCTGGTTGCCGGATTCGTAGCCGACCAGCAGCAGCCGAAGGCCGTTGTCAGCCAGGACCTTCAGGGTGTCCCGTGGGACGTTGGCTTTGGCGTTGCAGGACCAGGTAATGCCGAGCTGCGAAAGTCCCTTGGCTATGGCGTCGGCCCGGGGCCGGTCGTCGGTGAACGTGTCATCGTCGAAGAACAGCTCCTTCACCGAGGGGAACAGCTCCGTCGTTAGGGCGGCTTCGGCTAGCACGCTGGCCACGCTCCGGGTGCGGTAGTGGTGACCGCCCACGGTCTGTGGCCAGAGGCAGAATGTGCACCTCGACCGGCACCCCCTCCCGGTGTACAGCGATACGTACGGGTGCCGGAGGTAGCCAATGTAGTAGTCATCGGGGCGCAGGTCCCGCTTGTACACAGGCACCACGGACGGCAGGCTGTCCATGTCCTCAACGATGCGGCGATCTGCGTTGTGCACTGCCTGGCCCGTCGGGGAGCGGTAGCTGATGCCGTCGATGGAGGCCAGCGGGCGCTGCTGCGCTACCTCGGCGATGGTGAAGTCGAACTCTTCCCGCGCCACGAAGTCGATGGCTGGCGACGCCGTCAAGGAGGGTTCAGGCTCGACGGCCACCTTCGGCCCGACGAACCCGACCAGCAGGGAGGGATTTTCCGCTTTAAGGGCCTCGGCTACCTTGACGTCGCCTGCGAACGTGGGCGAGCTGGTGTGCAAGACAGCCAGGTCATGGCGGCGGGCCAGGGGCACTACGTCGGCGACGGTGAGCCCGGCGGGCGGAGCGTCGACCAGCAGGCTGTCAGGCACGATAGCGGCCGGCTGGGCCAGCCACGTTGGATACCAGAAGGACCGGATCTCCCGCTTGGCTTGGTAACGGGCGCCGGCACCGCCGTCGAAGCCGTCGTAGGAAGGAGGGTTCAGAAACAGTGTGCGCATCATTCGGACTTGCCTCCTATCACCAGTTGGGACAACTAATGGGGTGCTAGTCGGTCGCGCTCGCCCGAGTCGGCCCGCTGCCGGGGCAGGTCGTGCAGATTCAAGTCCAGGCCGATCCGCTGCAGCGCGGCCACGAAGGCGGGTTCCCAGCGCGGCGCTAGGCCGGCCTGAGGCGCCGGACGAGGGACCTGCTCGAGCATGGCCAATGCGCTTGCAGTGACACCGGCCGATGAGGGACCGCCGACTTCGGCTGAACCCAGCTCGAGCTCATGCTGCAAATTGTCCCGCCCATGGCCGGGCATGACGTCGAGAAGCAACAGCGGGCGCCCGACAACGCGCGCTTCGATGCAGGTGGTGGCACCTGGCAGGGCGACGATCACGTCCGCCGCAGCCATCAGCTCGGGAACTCTGTCGGTGAAGCCAAAGGGCCTGACCCTGGGCGACGTGCGGGCCAGCTCCCTTAGCCGGCGCTCAACAGTGCGCTGGCGCCCGGCCACGGCGAGCACGTACACGCCAGCCTCGGCCAGGGCAGCGACGCTCTCAACCAGGGGGCCGAACCCCCAGCCGCTGTCGATCACCAACATGCAGGGATCCTCCAGCGGCACTCCCAGCGCAACCCGAGCTTCGGCCTGGGACGGGGCGGCGTAGAAGGCGGCACGCACCGGCGGTGGCACGACCGAGACCACCGCCCTGGGAAGGAAGCGCCGGACCGATGCCGCAGCCGCCGGTGAGGTAACGAGGAACAGATCGGTCCCTTCCGAGACCCATAGCCGGTGCAGATTCACATCGGTGCTGAGCACGACGGTACGCCGGGCCGGCGCCCTCGCCTTGAGCCTGGCAGCCGCCGAGGCCCCGGTGGCAAACACACTGAGCACGAGGTCGGCCGGCTCCCGCTCCAGGCTGGCCTCCAGAGACGGCACCAGCCTGGCGGCCGCGCGCCGGTCCATGAAGTTCGCCAGCCGGCTTCCGGTGCGAAGGTGGGCGAAATGAAGCCCATCGTATATACCGGGAACGGCGACCAGGCTGCCGAACAGCCGTTCGCCCGCTGCCCCGCTACGTGGTCCCAGCAGGGCCATGCTATTGAGGCTGCGGGTGCGCCAGCCCGACCGCTCCAGCAGGCCTGCGCAGCTGCGGGTCATCATCTCGTGACCCAGCCCCAGCGAGCCCGACAGCAGCACCGCATCGTGCATCACGTCACCCCCGCGCCAGCGCCGATACGCAGGCGCCGGCCCCTCAGCCAGCAAGACCACGCTTACGGATACAGTCGTCCGCCGTTGACGACGGAGACGATCAGCCCTCAGCACGTCGTAGCGATTTGCCAAGGCTAGGCGCCACGGACGGCTCTCTCCGAGCGACGTTCCTCGCCCAAAGCCTTGGCGATCACCTGCGGTGTGCGTACCCCGAGCGCATCTCGCAGCTGCACCTTGCTCGGTGTCCGGGTTGCGAGCGACTCGGGCTAGGCATGCCCCACGCCGGACCGGTTACTCATGTCCGAGCTGCCGGGTTATCTCAGCTGGCTGCCGGTCCTCGGCAGGTTGGCGCGAATCCCCCAGTGTGGCGATACATCACGCTGGGGCGAATCTGAGGGGCAACTCAAGCCTTCGTAGCACCGCCCGGAGCCATAGGGCAGATACGCCGGTCCCGGCAACGATGAGCGCGACGGTCGCGACGGTGGACAGTAGCAAGAACGTCCCTGTTGGCTGGGTCACTAGCAGCCCCGCCAGGCAGGCAGCGAGTAGCAGGAAGATCCCCGCCCACAGCCACGTCGCTTCCTGGAAAAATCGGTGCAGACCTGGGTTCGGAGTGGCAGGTTGCCGGAGGGCCACCACTTCAGCGGCGAGCTGGGCAATAATCGGCTTCCGGCCACGGGCTGTCCGCGCGAACAGGATGCACAGGCAGAGGTTCGCCACCGGGAAGTGCAGCAAGAAGATCCAGAGTTCTCCGGTCCCGATGGCCGCAGCGGTCTGCAGCGTCAGGACGATCGTGGAGATTGTCAGCAGGTTCGGTACCGGGCCGGTGCGGATCTTGCGGACAGCTAGGGTGATCCAGACAGCTCCGAGTGCCGCCAGGAGTCCGGCATCTCGTCCCCACAGCCAGGCCGCGAGTGCCAAAGCGGCGATGGGCAGGCCGACAGACTCGGTCAGGCTCCACGCCGAGGTTCGCAGCAGCCGTGCGGGTCGTGGCAATTCCAGGGATTCGGCCATCACCCGAGCCTAGGCGATCCGGCCTAATGCCGATTCGCGCGGAGTAATTCCAGCTGATTAAGCCGTGTATGCCTACTTCTCCTGGCCGCCTCGCTGAGATGTACCGCGGCCGTTCGCAGTCCTGCCACTGCCTGCGGGTGCCTTGCCCAGCTGGCGCGTCACGATCGGGGCGCGGTGCGCGAGGATGACGATCCCGCCGGTCATCACCAGCAGCGCCAATATTTCGCCCACCACGGCCGCGGGGGTGCTGGTGAGTTTCTCGTGAAGCCAGAAGTAAGCAAGGGCTATGGACACGAGCGGGTCACACACTGTGATCACTGCCAGCACCGGCGCGAGGAGAATGCCCTGCTGGAAGGCGTTCTGGTTGAGCAGGAAGCCCAGCGGGCCGACGACGGCCAGCGCGTAGATGGGCCAGTGGCTGAATACTTGAGGCGGGCCGCCGCTGAAATCCGCGGTCAGAAGTTTGACCACGAAGGCCGCGACGCCGTAGACGACGCCGCAGGCTAGCGCCAGCGCGAGCGGCCTCGCAGTCTCATGTCGCCGGGCCACTGCTAGGCAGCCGACCAGAACCACGCCGAGCCCTGCCGCCAACGGCACTACGGCGATGAAGCTTACGGTCGCCCGGCCGCCTGACGGCCTGGCGATAGCCAGGAATCCGGCAACGCCGGCCGCGGCAGCAAAAACTCCCACCAGCATGGCCGGATCCCACCGGTGCCGCAGGCTGCTGGCGATCAGCGAGGCAATTATCAGATCAGATATGAGGATCGGCTGGACTAGCGCGAGCGCCCCGAAACTCAACGCCACGACCTGCAGCGTAAAGCCGACCAGAATCGCGCCAATCGCGGCCAGCCACAGCGGCTGACGGATGAGGTCGAGCAGCAGCCTGGGCGATAGCGGAGGTCGGCGCTCCACGCGCTGAGTGCCGCGTTGCTCTGCGACGGACGACACCCCGAACACCAGCGAGCCAGCGAGCGCGGCAAGCACGGCGATCAGCGAGGACAATAATCCGCCCGTCCCGATTCCGCCCGGCCCGAATCCGGCCCGACCAAGGTCACGACGGCGGAACGCCGGAGAACAGTCTCGCTGATTGCTTGTTCCCCTGCCCCAGTGACCCTTTCGATCTCCGCAGCCAGGTGCATCTCCTGGACCTGTCGTTGGTCGGTGAGTATGAGATCGACAAAGCGCCACCCAAGATCTCAGCGCCAACCGATGGTTCTACCCCCGCCCTGAAGATCGGAACGCGCCGGGGTCACAAGCCAGCGCGCACTCGGCACGCTGCTAGGGACCGCAGGCCGTCCCTCACCAATACGACATGCTCAGCGCCTCTGAACCAGTGCGCTCCGGCGGACGGGCCCGCTGCATCGGCCGGAAGGCAGCGTAGATGATCTCGGAGAGCCGGTCCGCCATCTCGCCTGCAGGCAGTGTGACTCTGGGCGACGCTGACTGCATGAAAACCTCGCTCGTCGAGTTCGGCGAGCCCTGCCTCGAGAAGCCTGCGCAGCGTTTTACGGCCATGGGCACCGACCACCCGCTGCCTCGCTGGAACGCCGCCGAGCGGGGCGAACCGCGGCGGCCCATCCTCGCGGGGCTGCCAGGCCGACGCGTAATCTGCTGCCACGCGTGCACCTCCTGCGCATGCCCTGATGGGCTCGGCGGGGATCGCCTGGTACACGGGCCACCAAGTCGACGACCTGGTCACACTGATGGAGACGACCACCGGTCGGCTCCATCAGCACATGCACCGGCTGGCCGCGATAATGAACACGGCCAGCCCGGCAAGAGATCGCTATGAGGCGCGCCGCTACGTCATCGGCAGACGCAGCTCAGCGGCGCGTCGTGATTGCCTACTTCAGTTCTTCCACGACCCAGTCGACCATGACGGCTAGCAGGCAACATGTGCTCGCCAGAACTAGTCCGATGCGGGCTTCTTTCCCCATGGATGTTCACCCCCGTCACTTGACTCGATGATGCGGGTGGGGCATCCCCCGGCAGGATCCTGTTCAAACGGCAGAGGCGAAAGCGTCAATCGGTGTGACGTCACCATCCGTGTTCACGGCTGAGTCGCTGCGTCTTGCACGACGACTGAAGCACGCATCCCTTGCCGGGGAGCGGGCAATGTACTGGCTGAAGGGACTGTGCCAGCCGGGCCGAACTGAGCATACGGCAGTTCGGGCGGTTGCAGTTCGCTCGGCGGCGACGGTCAGCCGGTACCTGACCCAGGACGGTTAATCACCCCCGAGCCGAAGAAACGGCCGAAATCGTCCTACATCCGTTCGTGGCCAAGCTACCGCTCATCGAGCAGCTCGGCCATTGCCTGTTCATGCGACACCGCGCCGGGTCGGCCCGCGGCGACCCAGTCCCGGTGCTGCGCCAGCGTTACCTCGATCTATCCAAGGCGGCGCACTCCCAGCTGCAGAAGGGGACGATGGCTAGGCCATGACGTCCGCATACTCTTGAGCGCTTTCGGCGCCGAGTAAGTCGCGCGGTGTCGGGTAGCTGGCGGTCGTGGCTAGAGCGAGAACTGTAGCGGGGTACGCCATCCCCGGCATCATCGTGTTTTTCTTCTGGGTGGTGGTCATTATTCTGGCCATCATCTTGCTGGCATTCATCGTGCACTGGGCTGGTGGCGGAGTGCTCAACCTGAGGGTCGGGCACTTCGTCCTCAACGTCGGCTTCACCTGACGGGTAGCACCACCGCCGCGCCCGCTGCCTCAAACGACGGCTCCGTTACTGAGCGGCGTGCCGAGATTCCTCGAACGGGCCGTCCCGCCAAGCCAGTGCTTGCCGTAGGCCGTGTTCCATGATCCGCCGGTTGAACTCGAAGTAGGCGGGGGTCGTGTGGTACAGCGCGTCCATGTCGACCATTTCGAGCGCAGCCACTCGTGCGCCCATGATCTCGCTCCACCGGTTCACGGACTGCTTGTGAATCGACAACGCGTCCATCGGCAGCATCGCTGGCCGCTGGCAGTACTCCATAGTGCGGCCGTCTAGCTCGTCCGGGTGCACCACCCACTCGATGAGCCCCCACTCCAGCGCCTGGTCAGCGTCGACGAGGTCACCGGTGAACAAGATCCGCTTGGTCTTCGCCGCGCCGATCTTCAGCGGCAGCATGCCCATCATGATCGGGATGCCCACGCCTCGCGCCGCCGGATGACCGAATTGGGTGCCGGTCGCGGCGAACGCCAAGTCGGTCGTGCTCAGCAGGTCAAGGCCACCGGACAGGCAGTAGCCATGGACCTGGGCGATGACAGGCTTCTTGTAATTCCAGATGCGCAGCCATCGTTCGGCCTGCTGCCGCATGCCCTCGCGCTCGAGCAGCGCGAACGACTCCCCGTAATCGGCAAGCGCACGGCTGTCGCCAGGTGAGTCGGCGTCTGCCGGAGAGCCGGAGTCAGCCGCGACGGCGGCACCGTCGCTCCTGTTGTGGCCGTCCCCGGACCGGCTGAGGTCGTAACCGGAGCAGAAAGCGCGTCCGGCGCCACGCAGCCGGATGACGCGGACCTTGTTACCCGGCGCGAGCGCCGTCAGCGCGGCGTCATAGTCCGCCATCAGCCCCGCACTGAGAGCGTTGAGCGCTTCGGGGCGGTTCAATGTGATCGTCGCGACCGGACCATCAGTTTCGAGCGCCAGGTTCTCGAACTTCAGGTTCTCAAGATTCAGGTTCTCGGGAATCACTGCGTCCTCCGCAATGACTGGACGGGGGCCCCGGTCGCGTCGCTTGCCGGCGCGGGAGGTGCGGCGTAGGCGTCGCGGAGAATGCGGCGCTGGACTTTGCCGGTTTCGGTGCGCGGGAAGTCGGAGACGAACTCGAACCGCCGCGGGCACTTGAACGAGGCGAGCTGCGCAGCGCAGTGCTTGGCTAGCTCGCCGGTCAGCTCATCGTCTGCCACAACGCCGGGCGCTGCCTGGATGACGGCGACGACGCGCTGGCCCCATTCCGCATCGGGGACGCCGATGACCGCGACGTCGTTGACGGCCGGGTGGGTGATGAGCGCCTGCTCGATCTCGGCGGGGTAGATGTTCACGCCGCCGGAAATGATCAGGTCGGTGCGGCGGTCCAGCAGGAACACGTAACCGTCTTCGTCGAGGTAGCCGTAGTCGCCGGCGGTGATGAGATTTCCGCGCCTGGAGGCAGCAGTCTTTTCCGGGTCGTGGTGGTACTCGAACGACGGCGGTCGGCCAGGGTAGCCGAAGTAGATGGTGCCCGGCTCGCCGGTCGGTACTTCTTCGCCATCCTCGCCGAGGATCTTCACGTCCAGGCCCGGCAGCGGCCGCCCAACCGTGCCGGGCCGGGCCAGCCATTCCTGCGGGCTGACCCGTGACACCGAGCCCTCGGTCGAGCCGAGGTACTCCCACACGATCGGGCCGAGCCATTCGAGCATCTGCTGCTTGATCGGCACCGGGCACGGCGCTCCGGCGTGGATGACTGCTCGCAGGCTGGACAGGTCATACCGGGCCCGGACCTGGGCGGGCAGCTGCAGCAGCCGGTGAAAGTGGGTGGGGACCAGATGGACCGTCGTCACCCGGTGCTGCTCGATGGCACGGAGCACGTCCTCGGCGTCGAACCTGGCCCGGATCACGATCGTGTGGCCGCAGTGCAGGAACCCCAGCGCGTGCCCGCCGGGCGCTGCGTGGTAGAGCGGCGAGCACACCAGGTGCACACCTTCACCGGAGGTGACTCCGTAGCCGGCGGGCATGCCCGCGAACAGGCGCCCAAAGGTCTCCGGGTCGACGGCCGGGATCGTGTTGTGCACGCCCTTGGGATGCCCGGTGGTGCCCGAGGTGTAGAGCATCATGCCGCCCGCCTGGCGATCCTCCGGCGCCGTCACCGGCTCAGTTGCGCCGACCAGGGAGTAGGGCGCCCACCCCGCCGCGGCTCCGCCGATCACGAACCGGTGCCGCGGAAGTTCGGCGACCGGCAGCTCCCGCGCCTGCTCGGCGGCCGCGACCACCACCTTGGCCCCGCTGTCGGCCACGATGTACACGATCTCGCCGACTGCAAGGCGATAGTTGACCGGCACCATGACCATTCCCACCTGCCCGGCGGCCAGCAGGAGCTCGAGGTACTCGTGCCCGTTATGGACGACGGCGGCGAACGTATCGCCCGCGGCCAGGCCATGTGAGCGCAGCGCATGCGACAGCCGGTTGACCCGGCGGCCGAGCTGACCGAAGGTGAGCACCGATCCGTCGGGGTCGATGATGGCCGGCCGGTCCGGCTGAGCCGGGGCTAGCTGGTAGAACCCGGTTGCCGGCGCATGCTCACGCGGTGGCGCGGCCGGGTCGTTTGTCACTGACACTGCATTCCTCTCTTTCATTCCGGAACGCGGACGCACTACCTAGCGCGGCTGCTTGCAGGCGCGGGGCAGCCTCAGTCTCACCCACGCCGTCAGCGCCCGGAATCAGCAGCGCGGCCGCGCCGCCCAGGCCGAACAGCACCGCGCAGATTGCGAACCCGATCGTGAACCCCTGGTTCGCCGGGATCCCGCCGATGCCCGCCTGCGCCGCGAGTATGGCGGTGACCACGGCTGCGCCGATGCTGCTGCCAATGGAGCGGGCCAGGGTATTGACGCCGGTTGCGATGCCGACCTGCTCCGGGCGGACGTGCGCGATGATCGCGTTAGGCAACGCGGCGTAGGCCAGGCCGAGGCCGATCCCGCTGCCGACTCCGCAGGCGAGAAGCTGCCAGAGGCGGGCGTGATCGACGGTCGGCAGCGCGAACGCGGCGCAGCAGACCACGCTGCCCGCCACGATCGGGACCCTGGCGCCGAGCCGGCGGGTCATGACGCCCGAGACCGGCCCGAACACCAGCATCATCACGGCGCCCGGCAGCAGGAACAGGCCTGCTGTGGTGATGGTCAGGCCGAAGCCGTAACCCGTGGCTGACGGTGCTTCCAGCAGCTGCGGGACGAGCAGGAAGCTGCCGAACATGCCGAAGCCGAACGCCAGGGCCGACAGGTCCGCCGTCCAGATCGGCCGCCGGACCAGCAAGCGCAGATCGACGAGCGGATGGCGTGCCCGTGCCTCGGCCGCGATCCACGCGGCCGCTAGCACCGCGGCAGCCGCGAGCAGCATGACCGTCGGCAGGCTAGTCCACCCCCACTCCGCGCCATTGCTGACGGCCAGCAGCAGGCTCACCAGCCAGCCGGTCAGCAGGAACGCGGCCGGCAGCGGCAGGCCGCCGGCATCCCGTCGCGCTGACTCCGGCACCAGCGCGACAGCGCCGGCCAGGGCGACGCCGGTGACAATCAGCGAGATCCAGAAGATCCAGTGCCAGCCCAGGTGAGAGACGATGGGACCGGCCAGCACGATGCCGGCTCCGCCGCCGATGCCGAGAATGGCGGACAGCAGGCCGATGGCCGTGCTGACCCGGTGCGCCGGAAGCGCGTCCCGGATGATCCCGAACGCCAGCGGGAACACCGCCCCGGCGATGCCCTGTACCACGCGTCCGGCGACCAGCACTGTCAGGGACTGCGCCACCGCCGAGATCACGCAGCCGGCCGCGAGCAAGGCCAGGACCGCGATCAGGACCTTTCGCCGCCCCCACAGGTCGCCCATGCGGCCGGCGATCGGCGTGGCGGCCGCGGCCGCCAGCAGGTAACCGGTGACGATCCACCCCAGGCCGGCCTGCGATGCGGAAAGGTCCCGGCCGGTCGCCGGAAGGGCGGGCGCGACCATCGACTGCAGCAGGGAGAACGCGAGACCGCCGAGCGTGAGCGCGGCCACCAGCACCGCGCCGCTGCGAGGGGCCGCGAAGGTCGCCTCGCCCGCGTTCCCCTCGTCGTGATCCACCTGCTGCCCTCCGCGTTGGCCCGGAACCGTCCCTGAAGCCATTCAGTCTGTTGTCATTTACTGAGGTGAGCGGCGCAGCACGCCATGGTCGATGGCGATCGATCCGTTCGCGCGGGTGCGGAAGTACACCGTGGGCCCGTCGGCCCAGCCTTCGACTGTTACGGCGTCGCCGGGGTAGACCGGGCTCGCGAACCGGCCCGACATCGCGGCGAAGCGCTCGACCTCGGAGCCGCAGGCCTCGTGCAGCAGGATCCGGGCCGTGTACCCGTAGGTGCACATGCCGTGCAGGATGGGCCGGTCGAAGCCGGCCGTCTTGGCGAACTGCGGATCGGTGTGCAGCGGGTTGGTGTCACCGGTCAGCCGGTACAGCAGTGCCTGGTCGCGCGGGATCTGCACTGAGCGGGAGAAGTCCGGGTCGCGCTCGGGCGCCGCCCAGTCCGGTGACGGGCCGCGGTCGCCGCCGAATCCGCCGGCGCCTCGGACGAAGGTCGCGTTGCGGCAGGTGGCGAGCAGTTCGCCGGTGGCGGCGTCGGTCGACGCTGACTCGATGACCACGACGGCCGCTTTGCCCTTGTCGTAGATGGCCGCGACGGTTCCCACCGTGCGCGCGGTGCCGGCAGCGGGCAGCGGCTTGTGCAGCTCGAACGCCTGCTCGCCATGCAGGACCGCGCTGAGGTCGATAGCGCCGACGTTGTTGAAGCCGGCGCCGAAGCCGAGCATGTTGGCGAAGCTCGGCAGCACCTGGAGGGGCAGCCCCTCGGAGTTGTGCGTCGTGAATCCCAGCTCGCCGCAGGGGTCTTCCTGGCCGGCGCCGACGGCAAGTGCGTAGAGCATGACGTCGCTGGCCGACCAGGACCGTTCGACCGCCGGGCCGGGCTTACCGATGCTGTCCAGGTTGAAAGTCACCGAGGCCTCCCTACGGCCGCTGGTTGGAGAAGATCAGGCTGCCGGAGGCAGCGAAGTACATGCCCACGCCCTGCACGAAGCTCGTCCGGACGCCGGGCACCTGGGCGGCGGCTTCGCCGCGCAGTTGCCGGATCGCCTCCTGCATGGCGAACATCCCGTACATGCCGGTGTGGGTGTAGGACAGGCCGCCGCCGTTGGTGTTCATCGGCAGCGACCCGCCGGGCCGCGTCGCGCCCGAGGCGATGAATGCGCCGGACTCGCCGCGGCCGAGGAAGCCCAGGTCCTCGAGCATGTACAGCGGCAGGTGCGCGAACGCGTCGTAGCCCATCAGGTGATCGATGTCTTCGTGGCTGAGCCCGGCGGTGGCGAATGCCTCGGCGCTTGATCTCCGGAACGCGCCGAAGGAACCCAGTTCGGTCATCTGCGACATGATCGGCGACTCCGCGGCCTCGCCCGATCCGAGCAGGTACACCGTGCGGCCAGCATTGGGCAGGTCGGCCGCGCGCTCCGCAGACGTCATGACCAGCGCCCCACCGCCGTCGGTGACGACGCAGCACATGTCGCGGGTGAACGGGTACGCAACCGGGGGCGAGGCGTTCAGCACCTCGTCGACGGTGATGGGCTTGCGACGGAACGCGCGCGGGTTGAGCATCGCCCACTCGCGCTGGGCGACGACGACCTCGGCCAGGTCAGTACTGCTCATTCTCCGCTCCTGCAGGAACCGCAGCGCGGGCACGGTGAACGTGGCATACGGCATGAGCGCGCCGTAGGGCACTTCGAACTGGCCGGACGCGGTATCGGTGACCATGCCGGAGTACCGGCTCATGCCCACCCGTGACCGGCCGGACTCGCCGTGCGTGATCAGCACGTTCGTGGCGGCCCCAGCCGCGATCGCGGCCGCGGCGTGCCGGACGTGCAGCATAAAGCTGCAACCGCCGACCATCGTGCTGTCGACCCAGCGCGGCGTGATGCCGAGATAGTGCGACACCTCCATCGGCAGCGGCCCGCCCGTCGCCACCCCGTCGATGTCGGCGGTGCTCAGGCCTGCGTCGGCCAGCGCGTTGTGGGCGGCCTGAGCGTGCAGCTGCATCATCGACATCTCGGGCAGGACGCCGATGTCAGTCGTCTCGGAGGCGCCGACGACTGCCACGTTGCCCCCATGCATCGAGGTCGTGCCGTTCGTCGAGTTCATCACTCACCTGCCAGGCGGAACATCGGCAGCTTCCAGTCGCCGCGCGGCTCGAAACTGACCGATACGGGTGCGTCGAGCCGAAGGGCGTCGGGCTCGGCTGGGCTGCCGACGATGTTCGTCAGCATGCGGACGCCCTCGTCGAGCTCGACCAGCGCGATGATCTGCGGCGTCTGCGGGTCAGCGGGCGGCAGCGGCCGGTAGTTGATCACGTAGGAGACCAGCCGTCCCGAGCCCGACACGTCATGCCACTCGACGTCGCCGGACGAGCAATGCGGGCAGTAGTCCCGCGGGTAGAAGTAGTAGCGGCGGCAGGACCGGCATTGCTGGATCGCGAGCCGTTCCTCTTTGGCCGCCTCCCAGTACGGGGCGGTATCGGGCGTTGGCGTTGGTGCTGCTCCGCCGGCCATTGCGTCCTCCGGGATGGTTAGTTGCCGGGCCTGTCGGCAGCGACAGAATCGATTCCGTGATGGGTCGCGCACCGGTGCCGCCTCGCGTGCCGCGGGCTGGCGCGCACGCCCCTCCGCCCGCGGGCTCCCGCTCGCGCTGCCGCCGGCTACGGCTGGGCCGGCTGGAACACGCTCGGCGGCAGGCCGCTGGCGACCGGGCGAAAGCTGCGTTCCATGTGCGTGGCGAGCGTGTCGTACTCCCACGCCGTGGGCGAGCTGAGCTGCCTGATCATTTGCGGGTTCTCGTAGAGGCCGATATCGAAGCCCATCGCCGACACGACGCGGCCGGTGAGCCAGTCGGACCGCTCGCTGGCCAGGTAGAGGGCGAGCGGCGCGACGTTGTCCGGCGACATCTCCGGGGGTATCGCTGCCTCGTGCGGCGCGACGCGCCTGTCGGCCGGAATCGTCGCCGTTAGCCTAGTGGCCGCTCCCGGCGAGATCGCGTTTGCCGTGACCCCGTAACGCGCCAATCCCTGCGCGAGGGAGTAGGTGAGCCCGACGATGCCCATCTTGGCGGCCGCGTAATTCGGCTGCCCGGGGGAGCCGTCCAGTCCGGACGCTGAAGTGAAATTGATGATCCGGTAATGCCCTTGCGGATTGCGCTGCTCGCGCCAGTACGCCGATGCCGGGCGGACGGTCGAGTAGTGACCCTTCAGGTGCACCCGGATCACCTCGTCCCAGTCCGACTCGGGCAGGTTAAAGATCATCCGGTCGCGCAGGATGCCAGCCACGTTGACGACGATGTCGACCTGGCCGAACTGGTCGACTGCGGTCCGGACGAGGCGTTCTCCGGTGCTGATGTCACCGATGTCGCCGCCGTCCGCGACCGCAGTGCCTCCGGCTGCGACGATCTCGTCCGCGATCTGCTTGGCCGGGCCCTCGTCGCTGCCGGTGCCGTCCGGGCTGCCGCCGAGATCGTTAATGACCAGCGAGGCTCCCTCGTTAGCGAACAGCCTGCTGATCGAGGCTCCGATACCTCGCGCGCCGCCGGTGATGATCGCTACGCGTCCGTCGATGACGCCCATCCGTCCTCCGATTATGATCGAGTGTCCCTGCCCCTACCTGCAGACCCATGACAAGAAGCAGAATGGATTCTGTTTATCAGTAGTCGACGGCACACGTCAATGCCCACTGCCGACCCGCAAGGGGCGCGCATACCGCCGACGTGTGCGAAAATCCAGGCCAGCAGGCCGGGCCGATGGAGAGGATGGTGGCCTAGTGACTGTCACGCCAGCCGAGCCCGTGACCGAGGCGCAGCATGCTCGGTACCGCCGGATGGTGGAGGTCGCCACAGCACTGGTCACGACCGGTGGCGAAGACGCGTTGCAGATGAGCGACATGCCGTCACTGGCTGAGGTGTCGCTGGCGACGCTCTACCGCTACTTCCCGTCCAAGGAGCATCTGCTGTTCGCTGTCGTGGAGCAGCACCTTGAGGCGGCCCTGGACCGGGCTCATCCCAGCCAGCGCGGCGGGCTGACCGTGCGCGACCGCGTAGCGAATCACCTGCTCCGGGCATTCGCCTT
This sequence comes from uncultured Actinomycetota bacterium, assembly GCA_963804435.1. Taxonomy (GTDB): domain Bacteria; phylum Actinomycetota; class Actinomycetes; order Streptosporangiales; family Streptosporangiaceae; genus JAJYUU01. The sequence goes on from CAWDQI010000001.1 coordinate 1,413,467, forward strand.
TGACCAGCGGGTTCCGACGGTGGGACGCCTAGTTCGGCGGCTCAGCCGGCTGTCCGACCCGACCTTCGTAGCCCAGCGCTCACGCGTAGGTCTTCTGCACATGGACATCGTCATGCGGGTAGCGGCGCCGATGACTGAGTATCAGGAACAGGTCCTGGGGGTAGTGCTCGAAGCAGCTGGGTCCGCGATCGAGTCCTGGCTGGTGGGCATCGCGACGCCGAGCCAGGTGCGCTTCTCGATCCTCACGGCGTGCCGTCTGCTGGACATGCCACCCGACCAGGTCGCCGCTGACCGCCAGGCCGCTGGCGCGCCGCAGAGATAGCAACTCGGGTGGCAACATGTCGCGCCGGGCGGCGAACGCAACCCACGTAGTTGGGCGGCATCCAATGAAGCCCGAGGGCCGTCGGCGATGCGAGATCGCATCCGGATATCAGCAGAACGTCTTCTGGTGGGCAGCGGCCTGGACAGCGTTTCGCTGAGGCATCGGCGATGCGCCCGAGTGGCCTGCTGAGTCCCGTCGGCCGAGGCCAGCAGCGCCGCCAGTCTGCGGGCGCCATTAGTCGTCTGACCACCGATCCTGCATCTCAAAGGCTTAACTGTGGCAACGAAGACCCACTAGCCTAGCCCGATCGCATCGGCCCTCCGCGCAGTTGAGTGGCAGCGGCTAGTTACTAACCAGTACTTCATGTGCCTGAAACCGAGGGTTGACAGTCCGTAGTTCCAGAAGCGATTCTGTTTTCAGTCCGGAGGGATGCAACCCGTGCAGCGGCTTGCTACCTGCGCTTCTGAAGGAGGGTGCGACATGCTCGCATCGGGCGTATCCACGAACATTTCAGCAGTCGACCGTCGGCTCGCCTCAACTCGGCTGGAGATCGAAACCGCGATTGCGGTCCTGGGAGGCATGATCCTCCTGGTGGTCGACGCGTGGGGCCTGTCCCTGATCCCGCTGGTATCAAACCTCGAGAAGACTTACTCGCTCAGTCCGAGCCAGGCGTCCTGGACGCTCTCGGTGGCCGGCCTGGTCGCGGCGGGCTGCGTGCCGACAGTTGCCAGGCTCGGTGACAGGCTCGGCATGCGGCGCCTGGTTCTGGCGAGTATGACGCTCGGTGTCGTGGCCAACGTGATCTGCGCCGTGGCTCCGGGATTCGGCCTGCTTCTGTTCGGTCGCGCGATCCTCGGGGTGAGCGCCGCCATCCCGCTCGTCTATGCCATTCTCCGGGCCCGGGGCACCAGCGCGGCCCGTGTCACCAGGGGCGTGGCCATCCTCAGCGCGGCCGCGGGCGTCGGCGTCGCCGTTTCCTACCTGCTGAGCGGCCTCACCATCCAGGCTAACGGCAGCGTACGGACCGTCTTCTGGGTGATCGCGGCGCTGGCCGCTGTCTCCCTGCTGCTCGCCTGGTTCTACCTCCCGGATAGCCACATTCGGTCCACCGAGCCGATCGACTGGGTCGGGGCGGTCGGCGTGTCCATCGGCCTAGTCGGCATCGTTCTCGCGATCACCGAAGGCAACACCTGGGGCTGGACAACCTCGGGGACCCTGGGATCTCTCATCGGGGGCATCGTGGTCCTCGGACTGTGGGCGATCTACGAGACCAGGAAGTCCTCGCCACTGATCAACATCCGGCGGATTATTAACCGGACCGCGGTGCCCTGCTTCCTCGTGATCGGGCTGCTGGGCACCCTGGTGATCTACGGAAACCTCGCGCAGGCCACCTACCTGGAACTGCCGACTATCACCGGCTATGGGCTGGGCCTGACGGTCCTGCAGTCCGCGCTTGTGCTCTGCACGATCTCGGTCGCCCTCATGATCGGCGGACTCGCCTCCCACCCGGTGATCACCCGTTTGGGGCCGCGGCCGGTCATGGTTGTCAGCTCCGTCGTCATCACGGCCAACTTCCTGTTCCTTGCCCTCAGTCACAGCGGCATCTGGCAATTCGTCGTCTGGGACTTCATCTGGGGTTTCGCATTCGGCTTCATCTACACCGCTGCCAACGCGGCCTTCCTGCACGACGCCACTCCGGCCGAGGCCGCGATGTATTCCTCGGCCAACACGGTCATAGCATCGGCCGTCGGCGGCATCGGCCCGGCGATCTTCACCGCGGTCCTCACGTCCCGTTTCATTCCGCACACGCCGATCCCCGACCCGGTCGTGTTCAAGAACATGTGGATCTACGCCACCGTCGGCTCAGCGGTCATGATCGCGATCTCTCTGCTCGTGCGCCGGCCGCAGTTCGTCGCGACCGAGCCGGTTGCCGAAGTAGCGGGCGTGCCCGTGACCGCCGGTCCCGAGCCTGCATGACCATGACGACGACTGGCGGTCCGCTTCGCGGATACCGGGTGCTCGACCTGGCGGACGAAATGGCCGCGCTGTGCGGCAAGATGTTCGCCGACCTGGGCGCGGACGTGATCAAGGTCGAGCCGCCTGCCGGTTGCCCGACGCGGAGCATCCCGCCGCTCCTGGACGATGGGGCCGTGGCTGATCGAAGCTGCTACTTCCTGGCGACGGCGGCAGGAAAGCGGTCGGTCACTCTCGATCTTGAGCAAGCTCAGGGGCGCGAGTTCCTGGCCCGCCTGGCCGAGGGCGCCGACTTCCTGATCGAGTCGTTCCCACTCGGCTACCTCGACGGCCTTGGCCTGTCTTACGAAACGCTCGCGATGCGGAACCCGAGGCTGATCTACACCTCCGTCACCCCGTTTGGTGATCTCGGGCCGGCAGCGACGTGGAAAGCGGCCGACATCGTCGGCTGGGCCGCAGGCGGAATGATGGCGATGATGGGCGAGCCGGGGCGGCCGCCATTGCAGGTGAGCGTCCCGCAGGCATGCTCGCACGCGGGCTCCGAGGCCGCGGTCGCGAGCATGCTGGCGCACCTGGACCGGGCGCGATCGGGCCTCGGCCAGAAGGTCGTCGTCAGCATGCAGGCCGCAGGGGTGTGGGCGACGAACAGCGAGACCGCGTTCCCCGCGCTGGCGGACCGCTCGCTGGAACGCAGCGGCATCGTGCCGGCCGGCGGCAGCCGGTCGCCGCTCTACCACTGCGCCGACGGCTACGTCCAGCTGCTGATCGGCGGCGGCATCTTCCTGTCCACCACGACTGGGCTGCTGGACTGGGCTCGGGAGTTCGGTCCGCTGCCGCCGGCCGTCCGGCTGACGCCGCCGTTCGCCGGGCGCAAGCCCGGCATCAATCGCAGCCAGTACTTCGGGAACTTCAACTCCTCGAAGAAGAGCATCAGCATCGACATGACCACGGGGGAGGGCAGGGGCCTGGTCCGCCAGCTCGTCCCGCAATGTGAAGTCGTCGCCGAGAGTTTCCGGGTCGGGACGATGGCCAAGTGGGGCCTGGGTTACGAGCAGCTGTGGCAGCTTCGGCCTGACCTCAGTTATCTCGCCACGTGCCTGCAGGGCCAGAGTGGCCCCAAGGCGGGGTTCGCCGGATTCGGCATGCAGCTAGCCGCGATCGCGGGGTTCTATCACCTGTCCGGCTACTCCGGGGACGAGCTCACGCCGCCGCACGGCCCCTACACCGACTTCATCGCCCCCCGCTTCGGCTGCTTCGCGCTCCTGTCCGCGCTCGATTACCGCCGGCGCACCGGGGAGGGTCAGATGATCGATCTGTCCCAGTACGAAGCCTCGCTTCATTTTCTCGCCCCGGCGATCACGCACTACTTCGCGACCGGCACCGTCGCGCAACCAGTGGGGAACGGCTCCACGAGATACGCACCGCACGGCTCGTATCGCTGCCGTGATGAAGCGGGAAAGAGCGGTGGATCGCACTCGCCGTCGATACTGACGAGCAGTGGAAGGCCCTTCTTCTAGTACTCGGGGACGGCAACGGACTATCCAGGTTTCCTTCTCATGCCGACCGTCTCGCCCAGCCGGATGAGGTCGACCGTTACGTCGGCGAGCTGATCGCTGACTGGGTCGCCAGCGAGCTCGCCGTTACCTTCCAAAGCGCCGGTATCTCCGCCTACCCAGTCCAGGACTGCGCAGACCTGCGCACGGACGAGAACCTCAGCGCGTTCGGGTTCTTCCGCGACCTTCACCAGTCCGAGTGCGGGCCGATGCCCTACGACGGGCTGGCGTACCGGTTGTCCCGCACACCAGGCCGCCAGAGCGCGGCGCCGAACCTTGGCGAGCACACCGAGGAAGTGCTCTCCAGGCTGCTCGGCATGAGCGCAGCTGAGATCGAGCGGCTGCGGCAGGACGGGGTCCTCCAATGAGCCAGTCCGCGGCTGACGGCAGGGAGGGCGTGGAACGGCACGAGCTCGAGACCGTCGTCTACGAGAAGGACGGACCGGTTGCCCGCATCGTCCTCAACCGGCCGGAGAAGGCCAACGCGCAGAACGCGGCCATGGTCTGGGACGTCGACAACAGCCTGAAAGACGCAGAGGCGGACTACGCAATCAAGGTGGTCATCCTCAAGGCCAACGGCCCTGGCTTCTGCGCTGGTCACGACGTCGGGGGCGCGCTGTCGTTTCCGGAGTTCGTGGCGGCCCGCGAGGCCGGGCACCCGTGGGGCGGGTCGGACACGCTGTTCCTGTGGCCCGGTGCTGCACCTGTGGGAATTCAGCAAGCCGACGGTCGCCGCAGTGCACGGGTACTGCCTCGGGGGCGGGACCTACTTTGCGCTGCTGAGCGACATCGTGGTCGCGTCGGAAGATGCGTACTTCCAGATGCCGCTGCCGCAGGGCGCGGGGCTGCCGGGTGCGGAAACGATGGTCGAGCCCTGGGTGCTGATGAACTTCCACCGCGCGTACGAGTACCTGTACCTTTCGCAGACTGTCGACGCGCACGAGGCGCTCCGGCTGGGGATGATCAACCGGGTGGTGGCGCGCAGCGACCTTGATGCCGCGGTCGAGGTTCTCGCCCGGCAGATCGCCCAGGCTCCGCTCTCTGTCCTCATGGCGATCAAGGCTGGCGTGAAGCGGGCGTGGGAAACCATGGGCATGCGCGTTCACCTCCAGTCGCAGTTCCACCTGATGTGGCCGGTCGCCGGCGCTAGTGACGTCGCTGCATGGGGCCGGGAGAATGTGGCCAAGGGGTATGGAAGCTATCCCCGCCAGGTCGCGGCCAGGCGAGCCGAGGCCGCTGCTCAGATCGTGACGGGCGGAAAGGACGAGATATGAAGCTCGGGCTGATGCTGGGTTACTCCGGTGCCCAGGTGAACTTCCCGATTGACCTGGTCAAGCAGGCCGAGAAGCTCGGTTACGACTCGGTGTGGACGTCGGAAGCCTACGGGTCGGATGCGATGACACCGCTCGCCTGGATCGCCGCGCAAACTTCGCGCATCCGGCTGGGCACGGCCATCGCGCAGCTGGCAGGTCGGACTCCGGCGATGTGCGCGATGCAGGCGATGACGATCGACGCTCTCGCCGGCGGCGGACGGATGATCGTCGGACTCGGGGTGTCGGGACCACAGATCGTCGAGGGCTGGTACGGCCAGCCGTGGGGGAAGCCGTACTGGCGGGTGCGCGATTACGTGGAGATCATGCGCAAGATCTTCCGGCGCGAAGGCCCGGTGGAGCACGAGGGCCGGGAGATCTCGCTGCCGTTTCGGGGGGAGGGATCCACCGGGCTCGGCAAGCCACTGCGCTCGATCCTGCACCCGTCGCATGACATCCCGATCGTGCTGGGAAGCGGCGGGGACTCGATGCTGAGGCTGTGCGGAGAGATCTGCGATGGCGTCTTGCCGCTGCGGTTCGTCCCGAGGGAGATGCCGCGATTCCGGCAGCGCATCGAGGAGGGCTTCCAGCGGGCGGGGAACGGGAAGTCGTGGGACGGCTTCTCGTTCGAGGCCCTTGTTGGAGTCACCCTTACCGACGATGTGAAGGCCGCACTAGCGGCCGTGAAGCCCGGCATCGCCCTGTACGTGGGCGGGATGGGTCACCCGACTATGAACTTCCACAAGCAGGCGATGGAACACCTCGGTTATGCCGAGGCGGCGGCGAGGATCGAGGAACTGTTCCGGGCCGGACGCAGGCAGGAGGCGGCGGACGCGGTGCCTGACGAGTTCGTGGACGAGCAGGCGCTCGTCGGGACAGAGAAGCGCATTCGCGAGCGGTTCCGCATGTGGGCGGATAGCGGCATCACCGGACTGCACGTCGGCACCGGCCAGGCGGCCGCCATCGAGCTGATGGCCGAGATCGCACTGACGGCCGAGCCTGTCGGGCAAGCCGGCTCGGCCGGCCTGTCCGGCTGACGACTCGTTCCACCATGGGCAGCCCACCAGCATCGAAGCTATGTGTGTTTACTGTCGCGCCAGCGACAGTAAACACACATGGTGAGCGTCTGACCGAGGGATACGCGCGGGCGCGCGCTGACACCGTGGCCCGGCTGGGCTGGCCGCCGGAACGCATGGAGGTTTGGTGTCGTGATAACACCACAACACTTTCATGCTGCGTGCAGGAGGCGCTGCCTGATGTCTGAGGTTGTGCTCGTGCACGGCGCGTGGCACGGGCCATGGTGCTGGGACGGCGTGGTCGCCGAGCTGCGGCGGCTCGGCGTCACCGGGCCGGCCGCGCAGCCAGCACAGTCCCCGGTCCCGGCTGCACCGGCCGCGAGGCAATCTTCACCGACATGGCCATCTGCCCCCCAGACCGCCCGGCCGCTAGCCAGCCGTGCCTACCCAGGGCCGGCCGAGCCGAAACCTTGCAGGGCGTGACCGGGCGCGCGGCGTGAGCCCAGCGAATCATCCCGGTACCGCCGCCGCCAGTACGCGGACGGCTCAGCGGCCCTAACGCCGCTCGGAGACGGTGTACCACGGGCGCGTGGTACAGTCAGCGCATGGACGGTTCGACGGTTATCGAGCGGATCAATGAGCTTCTCGACCGCGGCAGTCCGGAGACGTCGAACACGTCGATGCGGATCCCGACTTCGCTGCGTGATGCAGCTGCGCTAGCCGTGAGGGAGCTTGGCGTGGCGCCGTCTGCTACCGCGCTGACGACTGCTGCGCTGCGGGCCACGCTGGAGGCGGTAGTGATGCAGGCGGCCCTTGACGAGCATTATGACCGCTACCCAGCGTCACGGCCGGATCTTGGTGATCTGGCCGTCGCAGTGGCAGAGCTCGATTGGCATCCGCTTGCGTCTGATCCTGATCGGCTGCGTCAGGCGGCCGCCGAGATCACCGGGTACCACCCGGACGCGAGCCCGGATGATGTGCTGTTGTGGGCTGAGGCCAGGGCTCACCCGGCGGCGTGATGCGGCTCGTCGTGCTCGATAACGAGGCATGCCAGGCCCTCGCGCATCCGGGTCACCGCAAGCACCGCCAGATAGTCAGCCAGGCTCAGGTTGTAGCGGCCCGCAAGAGCCGGGCTGCTGCCATCGAGGTGGTGGTGCCGACGGCAGTGCGCGTCGAGGCCGGCTGGGATCGGGCGTCACCGGCGTGGCTCTTCCCGAACCGGCTGCGGATCGCGGACATTCCGCTGGATACGGCGAGCGCCAGCAAGGCGGCGGCCATTCGCAACCGGACCGGAGTATCAGTTGCCGACGCGCACCTGGGCGCGGTCATTCAGGCGGCATCGGCCGATCAGATCACGGTCGTAACGAGCGACCCCGCCGACATGCGACTGGTCGCCGGAGACCGGAACATTACGGTCGCGGCTATCTAACGCCGGTCCGCACTTCAGGCACAACGCAGCGCCGGACTGTCGCGACCTGGCAGGACCAGCCCGAGGTCCGCGAGGTCGGAAGCGCTCGCCCAGTAACGCCAGTGAGCCGGGCTCCTGGAGATGGCGCCGCTCACCTCGGCGGCGCAGCGCTCGAATACTGCTGCCACGTTCCCTTCCACCAGCAACGGTGCGGAGATCTCCAGCACCTGATGGCGGTAGTCAGCCGAGCGGAACAAGAAGCCCGCCATCACTGGCGCCCCGGTTAGCTGGGCGAGGGTCGCGACGCCTGGCAGGAGGCTGGCCCGGCGCCCGAGGAAGGGAACCTCTACGGCGCGGGCCTGGTCGCCCTGCAGCGGTGGCACGTCGATCGTCAACGTGAGCACCTCGTTAGCGCGAAGTACTGCTGCTGCCCGAGCCGCAACGTCGAATCGGCCATGCCACGGCTCGATGTTCGGCCGCTTGCGGTGGCGCCGCAGCGGCCTGGCGTAGACGAAGTCCCAGAACCGCCGTTCGGCGGATGAGAGGTTAGCCGTGTAGTTGTGCTGCCAGCGCCCGATGGTGGTAACCGGGTAGCCGCTGGCGCCCAGCATCGAGAAGGCGCTGTCGAAAGAGCCGAAGTGGGCCGAAAAAAGAATGGCTCCCTTACCCGCGGCCAGCGCGGTCTCCAGGTGTTCCCGGCCGTGGATGTCGACCAGCCGTCGCAGCGGCCGCGCCGTGCGCCGCAGCCGCATCACATCGACTACCTCGCAGGAGGCGAGCCGGAACCATTCCCGCGTCGCCTGCTGTGCCGCTGCCGGGCTGAGTTCGTCCCCGAGTACCTGCCGCATGTTGCGTGTCAGCTCGGTGCGCTTGGCGACCTGGCGCCCGGCAATCCAGTCGCCGCGCCAGCATGCGATGCCGTAGCCAATAGCCGCGGGCAGGCGGGCGAGGACCGGCGCGGCTGCCGCCCAGTAGGCCACGCCTTCTACGTTGCGCAGCAGCCTCTCGGGGAGGCCGTTACCCATGGGCAACCAGCTGTTCGGGGTACCGGGCGCGAAGGTAACCACAGATGGTGTTCACGCTGGCGAAGTTCTCCGGGAGCAGGTCCGCTTCGCCCACCGTGATCCCGAACCGCCCTTCCAGGAAGACCACCAGTTGCAGCAGGCTCAGCGAATCGAGGATGCCGCTCTCCAGTAGTGACGTTTCGTCCGCCACGGGCAGCAGTGCCGGGTCGCGGACGAGTTCCTGGCTGATGAAATCCTTGATGACCGTTTCCACGGTGCACCCTTTCTTCCGTGTTTATTGGCCAACGCGCGTTGCGTTGGATATCGGCGGGTCGCTTTGGCCGTGCTGCTCGTGGGCAAGGCCGGCCCGGTCGACCTTGCCGGTCGAGGTTTGCGGCAGCCCCTCCCGGATTTCGACTATCTCCGGCACCATGTAGCACGGCAGCCACTGCCTGCAATGGTCGAGCACGCTCTCGCGGGTGAGCTTGGCGTCGGCGGCGGTTACGACCGCCCGGAGGCGGCTGCCGAGCACTTCATCCGGCACCGGCAGCACCGCCGCCTCCCGGACAGCCGGATGCCGGTACAGCGCGGCTTCCACCTCGCTCAGCTCCACCCGGTAGCCGCGAATCTTCACCATGCTGTCCCCGCGGCCGAGATACCGGTAGTTTCCGTCCGGTGCCAGGGTCACGAGGTCTCCGGTCCGGTACACCAGCTCGTCGTACTCGCTCCGGAACGGGTTGGTGACCAGCACCTCACGGGTCTTAGCCGGCTGGCCCCAGTACCCGCGCATCAGCGAGGGGCCCCGCACGTAGAGTTCGCCCACCTCGCCGGGCCGGGAAACCCGTCGTCCATCGGTGGTGACCGCGAACACCGCCGTGTTGGCGCAGGCCGTGCCGATGGGAACGGGCCCGGCGTCAGCCCCGCCCGCGGGCACCTCGAACGCCGTGCAGACGTTGGTCTCGGTCGGCCCATACCAGTTGAGGTAGCGGGGGTGCGGCAGCTCGGCCATCAGCCGGGCGAGGTACTTGGGAGGAAATACCTCCCCAGCGAAGATCACCGCCCGAAGGCGTGAGAGGTCAAGCTCCGAAAGGCAGCCATAGCAGGCGAGCAGCCTGAGGACCGAGGGCACGGAGTACCAGACCGAGATCCGTTCCCTTTCCAGCCACTGCGCGATCGATACCGGGAACGTCGTAGCTCGGTCGGGCAGGACAGCAAGGCAGGCGCCGGCCAGGCATGAGGCGAAGATGTCGAAGACCGAGAGGTCGAAGTGGAGCGGCGCCGGGCTGCAGACGCGGTCCTCCTCGTTCAGTCCGGCCGCGGCCGCTGCCCACTCGACAAACGAGAGCGAGTTGCGGTGCGAGATCATCACGCCCTTCTGAGTGCCGGTCGACCCAGAGGTGTACAAGATGTACGCGAGGTCGGTCTCGATCGCGCGTTCCTCCATCAGCGGCTCTCCTGATTCCGAGGCCACCGCGGAGGACGCCAGGATGGCCGCACCCTGAGCCGGGGCAACGCCCTCTTCGCCGGCCGCCGGGCTGCCGGGACCGCTGGGAACCACGACGCCGCCCGGCCGGTGAACGCCGCCGAGCAGGGCGGCCGCCTGGGTCGCCGTCACCTCGTCCGCAACGATCACCGCGGCGCCGCTGTCCTGCACGACGTAGCTCAGCCGGTGGGCGGGCGCCTTGGGGTCGAGCGGCACGCAGCACGCCCCGGCCTTCAGCACCCCGTATATCCCGATCACCGATGCGGCCGACTTGGGCGCGAGTAGGCCGACCCGGTCGCCGGGCGCCACACCCAGGCGCAGCAGCGCCCTGGTTACCTTCGTGCTCAGCCGGTCCAGCTCCTGGTAGGTGAGCGGGCGGCCGCCAGCCGCTACGGCAGCCCGGTGCGGCTGCCGTTTAGCGGCATCGGTCAGCAGACCATGCAGCACGTACGCCATCACGCTCCCGTTCCGGCTACCCCGCCGAGGACGCCTTGCCAGGCCCGGCGGCTCATAGCCCTAGCATCCGAGCGAGTATCACTCGCTGGATCTCCGAGGTTCCCGAGTAGATGGTGCCGGCGACTGCGTCCCGGAGATCGCGCTCAATCCCGGAGTCCTTCAGATAGCCCCAGGCGCCGTGGGTCTGGATCGCGTCCTGGCTGGAGTGCACCCATGCTTCGCTGGTGAAGAGCTTCGCTGCGGCAGCCTCCGCCGGTGCGGACCTGCCCTGCTCCTTGAGCCAGGCGACGCGGTAGATCAGCAGCTTGGCGGCTTCGAGCCGTACGTACATGTCGGCCAGCTTGCTGGCCACGCCCTGAAACTTCCCGATGGGCTGGCCGAACTGCTCGCGTGAGCGCGCGTACTCCGCACACGCCTCGAGCTGCCGCCGCATCGCGCCGAGGGCGCTGGCGAACAGGCAACTCCGTTCCCATTCCATGGACGAATTGAAGATGGCTAGTCCCGCGCCTTCCGGCCCCAACCGGTTCGCCGCGGGAACGAGGCAGTCGGTCAGCGTGATCTCGCCCATCGGCGAGGTCCGCAAGCCCATCTTGTCGGAGGCGCTGCTGACGTGCAGTCCCGGCGTCGCGGCGTCGACGACGAAGGCGCACAGGCCGGCGAGCCCAGGGCGGTCCTGAACCGAGGCATAGACCAGGAACACATCGGCGATAGGGGCGTTGGTGATGTACTGCTTAGTCCCGTTAAGGAGGTACTGGTCATTCTGGCGCGCGGCGCGAGCGTGCATGCGCATGGCGTCGGAACCGGACTCTGGCTCGGTCATCGCGTGCCCGCCGATGATGTCCCCCGACATCAGCCCCGGCAGGTACGCCTGGTGCTGGGCGGGGGTGCCGAAGATGACCAGCGGCAGCTCCACGCTCCACATCTGCGCGTTCAGCGAGAAGAGAAGCCCGTTGTCTCGGCACCCGTATCCCAGCGCCTCCATGACGAGAGTAGCTGTGAGGACATCGCTGCCGGCCCCGCCCAGTTCGGCCGGGACAGCCAGGCCCTGGATGCCGAATTTCGCACATGCCTGCCACGCGTCCCGCGGGAACTCGCCCGCATCTTCGCGCTTCGCCAGATCGTTGTTGAGCTCGCGCCGGGCGAAAGCAGTGGCCGCCTCTACCAGTTCGTACTGCTCGGCGCTCAGCGAGAAGTCCACGCTTACTCCTTGTCCGCTACTCCTTGTCCGCGATTCTGGCTTTTCCGTTAGCCATGGCTGGCTCTCGCGATGGCCGTCCGATCCGGGACATGGCGTCCGCGGCCGCGCGCCACCGGCCGCCCGGCCGGGTGGCGAGGCGGAGTGCGGCCTCTTGCGCGCGCGCCTCCGTCTGGTCCGGCAGCGGTGGAAGCGGGCCGAAGTCCTGATAGCGATGCGCGAGCGCACGGGAGACCAGGTGGTCGGCCAGCCAGGGGTTCTTCGGCAGCACCGGGCCGTGCAGGTAGGTGGCGTAGACCTCCCGGTAACGGGCGCCCTCGGTGCCGTCCTCCCCGTTGTTGCCAGCCCCGGCGAGCACATGCCCGAGCGGCTTTGCGTCGCTGCCCAGGTAGGTGCGCCCGCTGTGGTTCTCGAACCCCGCTAGCTGGTGCCGTCGGCCGGAGCCCAGATCACACTCCACGGCCACGTGCCCGATGAAGCGCGTCGGGCCCCCTTCAGTGACCGCGTCCAGCACTCCGATTCCCGCTATTTCCGGTCCGTGCGGCGGGGCATAGTACCGGGCCAGGAGCTGGTAACCGGCGCACACTGCGAGGACGGCGGCATCAGCCTCGATCGCCTCCCGGAGAGGGCTGGCCTTCGCCGCGAGGTCCTGGGCCGCTGCAGTCATCTCGCGGTCCTGACCGCCGTGCAGCAGGATCAGGTCGGACCTGGCGAAGTCTGGGACCACTCCAACGTCGGCTTCGGTCACGCTGCAGCCAATCCCGCGCCAGGCGCAGCGCTGCATGAGCGCGAACAGGTTGCCCCTGTCACCGGCGACGCTGAGCAGCCTCGGGTACAGATAGCAGATGCGGATCGTTATCGGAGCCATTGTCATGTCGTCACTCCTGCCAGAAAGGCTGCACCCACGCCCGGCGCTGCATGATGCTGCGCAGCTCCCGCATGGGGGTGTAGCCAGCGAAGATGTACAGTGACTCGCCCGGCGGGGTCCCGGTCAGCGCGGTGTCAAGGGCCGCCGCGCGATCAGGCAGGAACTGCATGACCGCGGGGTCAGCTCCGGCGTACTTGAACCGCAGCGCGACCTCCTCCGCCCTGGTCCCGCTGACGGTCAGGCTCTCGAGCTGTGGCACAAGGTGCTCGAGGTCTACGTCCCAGAGCCAGGCGAAGTCTTCCCCGTCGACGACGGTGTTGCTGTGAGCGGCCAGCACGTGCTTGCGACCGGGCCGCTGCAGTACTTCCCGCATGGTGGCGTTGTAGGACGTGGGGTTCTTGACGAAGGCGAGTACCACGTGCCGCTCGCCCGCCGGGATCTCCTCCAGGCGGCCGAAGGCCGGGCGAAGGCCGGCCATGGCGTCGCGCGCTTCGGCTGGCTCCAGCAACCCCGGAAGCGAGAGCGCCATCCCGCAGGCGAGCGCGGCGGCCGCGTTGTAAACGTTGTGCAGCCCCGGTAGGGGCACCTGCAGCGGAAAGGTCCCCGCGGGTGTCTCGACGGTGATCTCGGACCCTGCTTCCGGCGACGGCCGGATCGCCGTTACCGCGAAATCGAGCGCCGGCCGGGCGTTCCCGCACTCTAGGCACTGGTAGTCCCCCAGGTGGGAGAGGTGAACGACGCGGTAGGTCAGCGGGTGCTGGCAGCGCACGCAGCGGATGGTGTCCGCGGCGTGCTCGGGCACCTGCGCGTCAGCGGTGCTAGCAGCGTCGGCGGTGTCAGCGGTGTTGGCCTGGATGCCGAAGTAAAGGCGGCGAGCGCGGGCCGCCGGGGCGAAGCTGGCCACCAGGGGATCGTCGCCGTTGAGTATCACGGTGGCGGACTCGGGAAGCGCCTCGATGGCGTCCTCCAGGCCCTTCGCCATTGAGTACAGCTCCCCGAAACGGTCGAGCTGGTCACGGAAGATGTTGGTGACGAGGAACGTGTCCGGCCCCAGGTCGGGGGCCACGAGCCGGACCGCCCCTTCGTCGACCTCGAGCAGGAACAGTTGCGCATCCATCCGGCCCCGCAAGTCTGTCCCGCGCACGGCTGCCGAGATAACTCCCTGCCGCAGGTTGGAGCCAGACCGGTTCTGGGTGACCCTGAGACCCCCGGCGTGTGCCAGGGCAGCGATCATGCGGCACGTTGTCGTCTTGCCGTTGCTCCCGGTGACAACCACCTTCTGGGCATTACTCGCGGCTGCGACCTTCTGCAGGACGCGGGGATCGATCCGGCGGGCGACGGAACCCGGGAAACTCGTTCCCCCTCCGGCCCGCAGGACCTTGGCGGCGGTCCCCGCCGCCCGGCCCGCGGCCAGCGCGAGCGTCAGGCGTGCCTGAGCTGCGGCGGGCAGGTGCGCCCTTCCTTCGCGGGGCCCGTCCGGGGGAGCGCTGTTCATGATGCGCACCTGGCGTCCGCCTCAACCCGGATGGGGCGGCCATTGAGGCTGGCTATCTCGTCCCCGGGAGGCCGCGACGCGCCAGCCCGGATGCGGCGCTGGCCGGCATCCCTGACAGCGTCCACGATGCCGTGCACGTGCCCTTCGTCGAGGGCGTAGTGCAGGGCACACGACCGCAGGGCGAAGCGGCCGCGGATGTCGGTGCCCGCCAGGAACGCTCGCCCGCCGGTCTGGAGGTCTTCCATGATCGCTTGGTTCAGAAGATCAAGGCCCAGGTCGTCGCGCAAACCTTCCGGCGCGTACCGGAAGCACACCGCGGTCAGCGGCCCGGCCGCCAGCAGCTCCAGGTCAGGGCTCTGCTCGATCACCTCTTCTAGGTAGCGCGCCAGGTCGACGTGGCGACGGACGTGATCTACCAGACCGGCCCGGCCTGCTGGATGTTCCAGAAGGTCTTGAGCGCCCGGCCGGAATCCCTGGTTTGCTCGGCGCTGCGATGGGAGTACCAGACATCGCCTGCGAACCCCTGTCCGGGCGGGAGGCGGAGGTAGGAGGGGATGAGCTTGTAGGTGTCCTGCAGTAGTGAGCCCTGCCGCACGATGGCGCAACTGCAGCCGATGGCTACTGCCAGCCACTTGTGCGGGTCGAGGGCTACCGAGTCGGCGCGCTCAAGCCCTGAGTACCAGTGCGCGAGGCGTGGGTCGAGCACCCCGACGCCGCCGTAGGCGCCGTCCACGTGCAGCCAGAGGTTTTCCTCACGGCAGAATTCGGCGAGATCATCGAGCGGGTCGATAGCACCGGTCTTCACGCTGCCCGCGTTTGCCGCGACCAGGAAGGGGCGGTGACCGGCTCTGCGGTCAGCCGCAACTGCCGACCGCAAGTCAGCCACGTCCATGCGGAAGTCCTCGCCGACGGTTACCTTGCGCGGGGCTCCGAGTCCGAGCGTGAAGGCGGCTTTCTCCAGGCAGGAATGGCCTTCGGCCGACATGTACATGGTGAGGCGGGGATGCCCGTAGAGGCCCTCCTCCCGAATGTCCCAGCCGCCTGCTCGGGCACCCCAGTACCGTGCCACTTCCAGGCAATGTCGGTTCGCGTCCGATCCGCCGCCAAGCAGGACCCCGTCGCTTCCGTCCTGGGGAAAGCCGATCAGCTCCATGAGCCAGCGGACGACGGCACCCTCGACGTATATAGCCGCGTAATTGCCGCCGGCGCCGCTGGTATTTGTGACCGCCGACGCAAATGCTGCGAGCATGCTTAGCTTGGATGCCGCCGGATCAACAAACGCAGCGAAAAGAGGATGATTCTGCCCGCGGCCGTATGGCAGCACGAGCCGGAGAAAGCTTTCGATAACTTCCTCGGCAGCGAGTCCCTCGGCCGGAACATTCATTTTCTCCAGCTCTAGGCGTACTTCGACCGGCAAGGGACGGTAAACCGGCTCCTGCGGGAGCTTGTCCAGGTAGGCAGCGAGCGTGTCCACCAGCCGATAGCCCAGGACGCGGAAGGTCGCGTCGTCCATCGAGAACGGCGAGGGAACATCGCTGTAACCGGCGGTACGGCAGGCGTCGACAGGAGGGATTGCCAGTCCCATGGATGGAACTCCTCTCGGGCTGGTAATACAGCTTTCGGACCCAATGTTTCAGGGCGCGAGGGGCCATTCCCTCTGCCAGGACGGGCTAACAGAGTCGTTTATTAATGACTTAAGAAAATAACCGTAATGAGCGGTCTAACTCTCAGACTCCGGGCAGGCAGCGTGGTTGCCCGCACAGCCAGGTGAGTCTGTCGCCAGCAGAGAGGAGCGCCCTGGTGAAACTCCACATCGACGCCGGCCGTTGCCAAGGCCACGGCCGCTGCTATGACCTCGCCCCCGGCCTTTTCGGCGCGGACGTGGAGGGGTACGGCAAGGTGCTGGGCGACGGCGTCGTGGCGCCGGCTGAAGAAGACCGAGCCCGCCGCGCGGCGCTTAACTGCCCGGAGCAGGCCATCAGGCTGATCGAGGGGACGTGACATGGCTCTCGGTGACCGCTTCGCCCAGGAGCACTGGGACAAGCGCGACACAAGGTCCCCAGGCGTCCACAGCGCGATCATCACCGGGCGCGTGTCGGACTGGGCGACTGACTTCTCTCATATGGAGCAGGAGTGGGCCGCCGACCCGTACTCGATCCAGGACGACCTACGGCAGCGCTGCCCGATAGCGCGCACGAACCGGTTCGGCGGAGGCTGGTTGCCGACGCGCTACGAGCACATCGCGGCCCTCGCCCACGACACCGACCACTTCTCCTCGCGGTCGATCATCATGGGCAATTTCCGGCCGCCACCCGGGCTAGCGCCGGCCGGGGGCTCGCCGCCGATCACCTCCGACCCGCCGTTCCACCACGACGCCCGCGCGCTACTGCTTCCCGCGTTCACCAAGGCAGCCGTGAGCAAGCAGGAGTCGGCCTGCAGGACGTTTTGCCACTCGCTCATCGACGCCTTCGAGGGACGGGACACCGTCGATGCCGCGGCCGAATATGCGCAGCTCATCCCGGTGCGCGTGATTGCTGACATGCTCGGCTTCCCGCCGCAGGACGGGCCGCGATTCCGCGAATTCGCCAAGAACACCCTTGAAGGAATTAACCGGCCGCCACCGGAGCGCGTCGCCCGCATGTCGAAGCTCTTTCACTACTTGCTTGCGCAGGTTCACGACCACCTCGAGAACCCGCGCGACGACCTGGCCACCTTCCTGATCAACGCCGAGCTGAACGGACGCAAACTCGACCCATCGCACGTGGTCGGCACGATGACGTTGCTGCTGATCGCCGGAACCGACACGACGTCGAGCGCGATCGGCGCCGCACTGTGGCATCTGGCCCGGGTTCCGCGGGACCTGGAGCGGCTGGTCGCCGAACCTGATCTGCTGCCGATCGCGATGGAGGAGTTCCTGCGGGCATACGCTCCGGTTTCCATGGCGCGGCTGGTAAAGCAGGACCTGGACTTCGGTGGCGTGGAGATGAGGGCCGACGACTGGGTGCTCCTGTCGTTCCCCGCGGCCAACCGCGACCCGGCCCAGTTCGACCGGGCCAGCGAGGTGCTCATCGACCGTCAGGTGAACAGGCACGCGGCGTTCGGCCTCGGTATCCATCGCTGCGTCGGGTCGCACCTAGCGCGAATGGAGCTGCGGGTGGCGCTCGAAGTCTGGCTGGAGCGGATCCGCAGCTTCACCCTGGCCGATCAGCCGGCAGTGAGCTGGTCTGCCGGCCAGGTCCGCGGCCCGCAGGCGCTTCCGGTCCGAATCGGCTGCAGACAACGCGCTGCGCCCTAGCATGCAGGCGCCGAGCAGCAGCGGGGTGGCAGTCAGACCACGGCGGAACCGGTCACTGGCCGGGATGTCAAGATCTCGTCGACCATCTGCTGCGGAACGGTTACATCGTCGAACCACCGGCCGCCGAAAGGGCGCCGGACCGGGATGATCTGGTCGCTCGAATAGGCAAGGATCTTGCGGTTGTAGGAACGCACTTCGTCGCGGAGGGCAGCTGGCAGTGTCCCGTCGAGCTCCAGCGCTCTCTCCATTTCCCCGAGCAGCTGCCGGGTCTGGCTGATGGTGTCGAGGATGGCTTGGCAGAACTTGGGTGGCAGCACCTTGTACTCGCCCTTGATCTCCACCAGGCGGGCAATCGCCTCGTAGGACACGTCCTGTAGCTGGCGCCTGTCTAGCCAGCGGGTCTCATAGTTCAGCCGCCGGTACCACAACGGCTCCACCATGGCGCGTCGGTGTTCCTCGAGCGTGTGGCGGAAGATGGTGTAACCATGCTGCTCCGGCTCCTCGAAGAACCGGCACCCTGGGTCAAGGAACGGCACCATCGGGCAGATAAGCGGGAGTGCGTCCCACCCACCGAACTTGCGTATCAGCCGCTCGGAGTACGCGACGGTGTCCAGAACTGACTGCCGGTCCTGATACGGCATGCCGATGAAGAACCACACCATAACGCCCTTCACTCCGGCGTCCATGGCACGGGGAATCCAGTCTTCCATCTCCGCCATGGTGTAGGTCCCACGGCCGGCCGCCGCGCTTATCCTCGGATCGTGGGACTCGGGGGAGAGCATGATGTAGGCCGTTGTTGACTCACCCATCTTTCGGAGCGTGTCGGGTGGCGTCAGGTTGAACTGTTCGAAGAAGACGCTGTTGTAGCCCATCTCCTTCACGGCGTCCAGATAGCGGTGCATCCGCACCTTGTTCTCGGAATAGCACTGAAGGGCGTATATCGAAGTGCGTTTCGCCGCCTCTTTCATGGTGCGGAGCTCTTCGATGATGAGGTCGTTGTCCTTCTGGACCAGCGTCTTGCGGACACCCATGATGTTCCGGTAAGCAAAACGTGATCCACCGCACCAGCCGCAGTCATGCGCGCACCCCGTGTTGGGCAAGGTCATGATCAGCTTTGACACCGACGGCCCGGTGGCGGCCGTGTCCTGGTAATACGACCAGTCGTTGCGCACGTCGTTGTAACGGGTGGCCGGCTTGTGGGTGAACCCGGTGACCTGGACCTCGCCATCGGTCTTGTAGAGCAGGTTCGGGATGGAGCCGAAGCCCCGGCGGCCCTGCCTGACCTGTTTCACCAGCTCGGTAACCGGTTCGAGGGTGTCGTAGCCCTGAACCACGACATCGACGCTCGGGTACCCGATGAGTTCGTTGGCGTAATAGGTCGCCGAGATGCCGCCGAAGATGGTTAGGGCGTCCGGGTGCACTTCCTTCAGAACTGCTGCCAGCTCGATGGCGCCATGACATTGCGTCATCCAGTGCAAGTCGAATCCGAAAATCGGCGCTTCCAAGCGGCCCAGCAGCTTTCTGACATCCAGGTCAGGATGCATGAGCATCAGCGAGGCCACGTTGACGATCTTCGCGTCGAATCCGTGGTCAGCCAGGTGCTGCTTGATCGAGAACCAGCCGATCGGATACATCTCGTATATCGAGGTGACATTGACGCTGTCGCTGTCGCTCAGGTAGGCGAACAGCATGTCGTCACGCTCGCGGAAGTCATAGACGCTGGGAGCGTGCAGCAAAAAGAGGTCAGCCTCTAGCCGAGACGTTATCTGCTGATTCATGTTAGAGGAATGCCTTATCTCATAGATCGAGCCGCGACTAACGAGGCTCCTCGTATCGGCGCCTATCCCCGCGACCGGCGGAAGCAAACAGGGCGTCCTATTAACGACTTGAGCAAATACCGGTAATGATCGGGATTGGCGGGTCAGGACAGCGCCGGCAGTTCAAATTTGCCGGGGGACACCGAGCGTCTGGCGGCTTCTCACGCGCGCGGCCAGCGACCTCGACGTAAAATGCTCGCCGGCCTACGCTGGTTCGATGGCCAGGCCGGTCCCACGCGCGCGCCATCCCGCCCCTTCACGGCCGCCGAAGATCACGGCCCGCGGCGATGTAGCGTCGATCGGGTGATGAAGGTAACGGCTGCCAAGTTGATCGAGCCGACTGCGGCCGAGCTGACCGAGGTCGCCGCGGTCTTCGACCAGTACCGGCAGCATTACGGCCACGCGGTGGTGTCTGGGCAGACGTTGGCGTGGCTGAGTCTTAACACCGGGCGCGGGCAACTGGACGTCTTCACCGCCCGTATCGGGCCCGACCTGGCGGGCCTGGCCACCGCCGTGAGCGTTCCTGCATCCTTGACCCTGAGCTGCTTCTGGCAGCTCCGCGATCTCTACGTCGTGCCCAATGCCAGGCGCCGCGGCGTCGGCCGGGCTCTGGTGGAAGCCGTACGCCAGGGCGCTGAAGCCGCCGGGGCGATCCGTCTGTCCCTGCAGACCGAACCCGGCAATGCAGCAGCACTTCAGCTTTACCACGCAACCGGCTTCGCCTCAGTCGACGACCTGTGCGTTCTGTCGCTGCCGCTCACATGAGTGCATGTGTGCCTGGCGCGTTCTGGAAGAGCATTGCCAGGCTTACGGCCTGAGGCGAGCGATGAGTTCGATTTCAACGGCGATGTCGAAGGGAAGCTCGGCAAGGCCGACAGCGCTACGAGTGTGCTGTCCGGCGCCGTCGAAGATCTCGACCAGCAGGTCGGAGCAGCCATCGATGACCGCCGGGGTCTGATTGAAGCCGGGCGCGACGTTCACCATGCCGAAGACTTTGACGATCCGCTCGATGCGGTCGAGGTCACCGAGTTCGGCCTGCAAGGTTGCCAGGATCGACAGGCCGGTTTGCCGGGCGGCATCGCGCCCTTGTTCGAGGGTCAGGTCGCGACCGACTTTGCCGCGGATGATGACGTCGCCGTTGACGGGTCCGTGCCCTCCCGCGTACACCATCCCGCCGTCTACGACGCAGCCCAGGTAGTTACCCGCTGGAGGAAATACGGGCGGAAGCACGATGCCGAGTTGCTGAAGCCGCTGAGCGATCATGCCGGCAGCGTACTCGGCATCGACGGGATAGGCGCCGCCGTCACCTGCAATGTGGCTCATCGGCCGGCTGGTGTCTGCTGCAGCCCCGGCCTGTAGTCAGCCGGGATGGCCTGTACTTGGCTGCGCTGGCCCGGCAGGGCCAATGCTGCGAGCGCCCCGGCCAGCGCCAGGCCGGCCCCGGCGCCGATGGCGGGCGCGAAGCCGCTGCTGAACGCGGCAGCGGACGAGTAGCTGCCGCCCGCCGTGAACACGGCGGCCAGGATGGCGACCCCGAACGCGCCGCCGAGCTGGCGCAGCGTGCTGAACGCGCCCGACGCCTTGCCGATGTCAGCGGGCGGGACCGAGCCGACTACCGCCTTAGTAACCGCCGGCAGGGCCATCGCGAGTCCGGCACCCGACACGATCATCGGCGCCACCATGACCGCGTAACGGAGGTCCGGCGCCGCGATGAGAGCGATCCAGGCCAGCCCGGCGGTCAGCAGGACCAGGCCGCACACGATGAGCGGGCGGTCGCCGACCCGGTCGGCCAGCTTC
Source organism: uncultured Actinomycetota bacterium (assembly GCA_963804435.1). Lineage (GTDB taxonomy): Bacteria > Actinomycetota > Actinomycetes > Streptosporangiales > Streptosporangiaceae > JAJYUU01. The sequence goes on from CAWDQI010000001.1 coordinate 1,434,460, forward strand.
CCGGCCCTGGGCGCGATCAGGAACGGGACGATCCCCCAGGGCAGCAGCCGCAGCCCGGCCCCGAGTGGGTCCTGACCGAGGCTGACCTGCAGGAACTGGGCCGTGAAGAACACCGCCCCGGTCAGCGACGCGTTCAGGAAGAAGATCGCGGCATTGCCCGCCGAGAAGCCGCGGGCGCCGAACAGGCGCAACGGCAGCATCGGCGCGCGAGCACGAAGCTCCCAGGCGGTGAACGCGACAGTCAGCACGGCACCCGCAGCGAGTGCTCCGACGACCTCGGAGCTGGCCCAGCCAGCCGAGGTCCCACGCACCAGCCCCCAGACCAGCCCGAGCCCCGCGCCGGTCCCGAGCGCCAGGCCGGGAATGTCCAGGGCGGCGCGCGGTCCGTAGCTCTCGTCGAGGCGGCGCAGCACCAGCACGATGGCGAGCAGGCCGATCGGCACGTTCAGCCAGAAGATCCACTGCCAGGCGATGCCCTGGGTAATAGCACCGCCTAGAACTGGTCCCACCACTGCCGCCAGCCCGGTCACACCGCCGAAGATCCCCATTGCCCACCCCCGGCGCTGCGGTGGGACCGCTGCGTTGAGCAGGGCCAGCCCTAGCGGCATCACCATTGCCGCTCCGGTGCCCTGCAGCGCGCGCGCCGCGATGAGCCAGCCAACCCCGGGCGCGAGTGCGCATCCGGCGGATGCGGCCACGAACACGCCCAGCCCGACCGCGAAGACGCGGCGTCGGCCGAACCGGTCGCCGATCGCGGCCGCGGTCATCAACAGCACTGCGAAGGTCAGCGTGTAGGCGTTGACAGTCCACTCCAGCTGCTCAATCGACGTGTGCAGGTCACCGCGGATCGTATTCAGCGCGGTCGCGACGACCAGCATGTCAAGGACGACCATGAACGAGGCAGCCGAAGCCAGCGCGAGCGCCCACGCTTGGGCGCGAGTGAGCGAGGCCTTACTTGTGGTCACCGCAGTCCTCCAGTTCACCGTTGTGCGGTTCGGTGCTGGTTGAGACACCGAAGGCAGCCCTGAATTCACCGGTGACTTTCAGGTCCGTCTGGTGTCGGTACTTCTAGACCCCGCCGGAACGCGTGGAACCCGGCGAACCACGACGCGATGCGAGGATGCGATGGTGACCACGACGGCGCTGGCGCGCGCCAAGACGGGCGACGGGGAGGCGTTCCGCGAGCTCACCGGCCCTTACCGGCGTGAGCTGCAGCTGCACTGCTACCAGATTCTCGGCTCGGTCCAGGACGCTGAAGACATGGTCCAGGAGACCCTGCTGGCGGCCTGGCGGGGGCTTGACCGGTTTGAGGAGCGAGCCTCGATGCGCACCTGGCTGTACAAGATCGCGACCAACCGCTGCCTGAACTCACTGCGCGACACGGGCCGGCGCCCTCAGCCGGACCCAAGGTCTGGCCCCGGCTTGTCCGCGCCTGAGCCCACCCGCCGGGCCGAGCCACTGTGGCTTCAGCCGTACCCGGACGCGCTGCTCGACGACCTGCCCGACGCTGCGCCGGGCCCGGAAGCCCGTTACGAGACCAGGGAAGCGCTCGCGCTGGCGTTCGTGGCCGGGCTGCAGCGCCTGCCGCCGCGGCAACGCGCCGTGCTGGTGCTGCGGGACGTGCTGGGCTACCCCGCCGCCGAGGCTGCAGGCATGCTTGAAACCGGCGAGATCTCGGTGCAAAGCGCCCTGCAGCGAGCCCGTGCCACGCTCAGTGCTCAGCAGCCCGCTGCTAGCCGCGACCGAACGCTGGCGCCGCGCTCGGCTGGCGAGCGTGAGCTCATTAGCCAGTTCGTGGACGCGTTCGAGGCCGCCGACGTCGAGCGGCTCGTCGGTCTGCTGACCGACGACGCCTGGCTCACCATGCCGCCCGAGCCACTGGAGTACCAGGGGCACGCTGCCATCGAGGAGTTTTACCTCAGCAGGACCTGGTGGGGCAGGCAGGCCGCCAGGCTCGTGCCCACCCGCGCGAACAACCAGCCCGCGTTCGGCTACTACCTGCACGACATCCGGGCACCCATCGCGCACGCGCACGGGCTGGTTGTGTTGACCCTCGCTGGCGACAAGATCTGCGCGATTACCCGATTCGGCGACAACAGCCTCTTCCCTCATTTCGGGCTGCCGCGGACACTGCGGTTCTAGCGACCAGTTCTAACCCGGTCGGGCCGCTCGATGGTGCCGTTAGTAGACACCGCGCGAAGACGTGATAGCGCGCGAGCGGCAACGGTCCTTCGAGCGTTCGGTCAGCGAACGTGGCCAGTCAACTCAGCAGGTCGGCGATGGCGCCGATAGCCGGTTCAATGGCGCGCAGCCGGATGCCGGGCGCATGCGGGCGAGCGCGGCGATGAGGCTGGCGCGGCGGCTGGTGTAGATCGTCCGCATCCGGCGGAGGTGGCGGTCGTACCGGCCTGACTCGATCAGCGCTGCCAGGGCCAGCTGGTCCAGGGTGGCCGAGCCGCGGTCGCTGAGGAGCTTTTCCGCCGCGACGGCGGCTCCACCGACGGGGGAGTCGGCCACACCGGCTACCCGGCCGCCTTCGTCCTCACGGGCGTGCTGATGCTCGCTGCCGTGCCAGCTGCGAGGCGAGGCACGTGGCCAGCAGGGCGCCTAAGTTCAGCAGCCCTGCATCACGGGCTCAGGACTTGGGTCTGGTTCCAGGGGTCAGGGCCGGGGTCGTTTCCGCCCGCGGTACGGGTCAGCCGGCCGAGGAAGTGCTGCCATCCGGCGGCGTGGACTTCCGCCTGGTCGGCACGCAGGCCGCGGTGAACTAGCCGCAACCGGGTGCCAGTGGCGCTGGGCGTCAGGGTGAACTCGACCTCCGTAGCGCCCGGTGGCATGTCAGCGTTGCCCGCCACGCCCCAGCTCACAAGTACCCGGCGGGGCGGGTCGATTTCCAGGTAACGCCCGCGCACGGGTACGCCGTTGATGTCGACCTCGAAAGCGCCGCCCGGGACGGGCTGAAGGCTGGCGTGCTGGCCCATCCAGCGGATCATCGCCGCCGGGTCGGTCAGGTGCCGGAAAACCTCCTCGACCGGCGCGGGCAGGTCCACTTCGGTCGAGAACGGCTCAGTCATAGTGCGGCTCTCGTTCTGGCGCGGGGCCGCCGGGATCCTGTAGCACGGCGGTGAGTCGGCCGAGGTGGTCAGCCCAGAAGTCGGCCAGGAACTGCTGCACTGCGCTGAACCCGCTGGGGTTGACCACGAATAGGTGGCGAGTGCCTTCGCGGCGCTCATCGAGCAGGCCAGCCTCGTGCAGGACCTTGAGATGGCGGGAAACCGCCTGCGGCGTGATATCGAGATGGCCGGCGATATCGCGCACGGAGCGCGGATCGCTGGCAACGAGCTGCAGGATGGTTCGGCGATGCGGCTCGGCGAGGGCCTTGAGGGCCGCGTCCGGGTTCACGGCTGGCGACCGAGAAAGGCGACCAGCCGGTCAGTCACCGGAGCGCCTTCCGGGACCGTAACGGCAGGGCCGATACGGGGCGCGCGGGTTTCTGCCGTCAGTGCCTTACCAGCAAAACCGAGCACGTGTGCAGCGAGACGTCCGTCCAGGTCGGCTGGCTGGCCAGTGGCCTTGGCCAGGTCCCAGCCGTGAACGACGATGTCCAGCGTGGTGAACCCGGCCAGCGCCGGTCCTGGCATCTCGCCGAGCGGCGTCACGTGCAGGCGCGTCAAGGCGTCGCCGGATCCGGCCGCCACCAGCGCCGCGGCGGCAGCTTCGGCGTAGGCGGCGGCTGGGTCGTCGCCGACCACGTCGGCTGGGGGCAGGCCGCCCGGCATCATCGGATATCGCGGCGCCTGGTCGGAGAGCAGGCCCTCGTCCAGCCACAATGTGCCGATCACGTGGCTGAGCAGCGCGCGGACGTCCCACTCGCTGCACGGGGTAGGCGCGCCGAGGCGGCTGGCAGGAGTTCCCTTGACGATCTCGGCAGTCGAAGTGACGGCGCGCTCGAACGCTGTGAACTGTTCCATCGTGGTTCCTTCCGAGGAAGCCCGTTGCCTGACAGCAGATTACCGCAACAATATTATTGCGCAATAGGTTGTTTGCTAAAGTAGGTGGTTGCGGTCAGGTATCTAAAACCGTGCGGCTCTGCAGAACTGCCTGCAGGAGCGCTGGCCAGGCCCGCGGCGGGTTCGCGGGAATGTCATGCTCGATGTGTCCTTACTGGCGGGATCTGTTCGTAGGGAGGTATACGCACGATCGGCCCGCAGAAACGATGGAGCGCTCATGAGTCAGTACCTGCTGTCGGTTCATTCCGTTCAGGGTGAAGCCCCGCCGCCGATGACGCCTGAAGAGATGCAGGCCACCATGGAGTGCGTCCAGGCGCTCGAATCAGAGATGAAAGCATCGGGCACGTTCGTGTTTGGCGGTCGCCTGCACGACGCCGAGGCCGCGACCGTGGTCCGCCGCGGCGCACCCGGCCTGGTGATGACCGACGGACCGTTCGTCGAATCGAAAGAGCACATCGGCGGGTTCTACGTCATCGAGGCCGCCGACCTTGACGCGGCCCTGGCATGGGCCGGCAAAGTAGTAGAGGCGATCGGCGCGCCGATCGAAGTGCGACCGTTCGTGGACATGCCCGGCTCCTGATCGGATGACATCTGACCCCATGACATCTGAGGCGTTCGCCGTGGAGCGAATATTCCGCGAGGAGTATGCCCAGGTCGTGGCGACGCTGGTGCGCGTCCTCGGCGACATCAGCGTCGCCGAGGACGCAGTGCAGGACGCGTTCGTCGTCGCGAGCGAACGGTGGCCCCGAGACGGCCTCCCGCCGAACCCAGCCGGCTGGATCGTTACGACTGCCCGCCGGCGGGGGATCGACCGCCGACGGCGCGCGGCACGCGAGCGGGAACTTGGCGAGCTGGCTGGCGCGACCGAGCAGGGCAGCGGCGACGCGCCCGGCCAGGACAACGATCGCGGCCCGGTCAAAGACGACCAGCTGCGCCTGATCTTTACGTGCTGCCATCCGGCGCTGCGAACTGACCACCAGATCGCACTGACACTCCGCCTGCTCGGCGGCCTTTCAGTCGAGGAAGTCGCCCGCTCGTTCCTGGTCACCGACGCCGCCATGGCCAAGCGCCTCGTCCGCGCCAAATACAAGATCAAGGTCGCCAGGATCCCGTACCGCGTCCCCGAAGACGCAGACCTCCCGGACCGGATCCACGCCGTCCTGTCCGTGGTCAGCCTGATCTACAACACAGGTGCCGGCGACCCGAACCGGGCAAAGCTCCGGCACGAGGCGATCCGCCTGGCGCGCGCGCTCGTGGCGTTGATGCCCGGCGAACCCGAGACATCCGGACTTCTGGCGCTGCTCCTGCTCGCCGAGTCTCGGGCCTCGGCTCGGTGGGCCGCCGGGGAGCAGGTGCTGCTCGCCCACCAGGACCGGACGCGCTGGGACCGGACGCTCATCTTGGAGGGCCAGCAGATCGTGCGATCCTGTATCCGCCGCGACTGCCCAGGGCCGTTTCAGCTGCAAGCCGCAATCCAGGCCGTGCACTGCGATGCGAAATCGTTCGAGGCCACCGACTGGGCCCAGATCGTCACTGTCTATGATCATCTCCACGAGCTCACGCCTACGCCGATCGTCGCACTCAATCGAGCGATTGCCATCGGCGAGGTCCATGGCCCGGCCAGGGCGCTCGAAGAGCTGAACCAGCTCGCCAGCGAACTCGACAGCTATCACCTCTGGCACGCCGCCCGCGGTGCCATGTTGCGACGCCTCGGCGACGTCACCGCGCAGCACGCATATCAGCGAGCCGCTCAGCTCGCCCCGACCGACTATGAGCGGCAGTTCCTCGAGCATCAGCTCGGTACCGCAGTTGATCGCTGATGGTCTCGGCACCCGCGAACTGCCGCCGCGGCCGCCACCGTGCTTCAACGGCGCTTCCGGCCGGGCGTGCTAGTCGGCCTGGCCGGTAGACCGCGGGCATAATCGGCTGCGGCATCGAGCCAATGCCGCAACGCCGCGCCTTCCATACCGCCGGGCTCGACGAAGACCATGCCTTTCATTGGCCGCCCGGTGAAATCCATTGGCCGCACGTGCGGCTGTTCCAGCGCACGGTCAGCAGCATCCTGGCCGAGCCGGGCCATCAAGGTGTCTTTGACAACGCCGCAGAACATGTGGCCGGCGAGCATGAATGTCAGGCCGCCGAACATCTGCCGCTCAGTCACTTCCTCGGCGGCAGGGAGCAGTGCCCTGACCCGGTCAGCGAGTTGCTCGTCGTATGCCACGTGATCCTCCTCGCTGCCTTCGCCGCGTGCTCCGCCGGCCACCGTGCGCGCGGTCCCGCTCAGCTACGCACCGTCGCCAGCTAGCAGCCGCTGAATCTCCGAAATGATCTGCGACACTGGCGGCAAGCCCGGCGTGTCGACGTCGACCTGTGGATTGTGCCCTTCGGCGATGCTCTGCCAGCGGCGAAGGACGATCCCCGTGAAGTCGGGGTCGGTGAGCACCCAGAACCTGTTGGCGACGACCGCGTCGGACACGAAGTCGGCCACAGTGGCAGGTTCCATGCCGTTGTCCACGGCACGGCGAACATGCGCGACCGTCACCTCGGCGGTTGCCGCTTGGGGCGGAACCTCGCCCATAACGTGCGGCCAGTTGCGTTCGGCATCAAGGATTCCGGTGCGTACCCAGCCCGGGCACAAGACGCTTACCCCGACGGGAAGTCCTGCCACCTTCATCGCCGTGTAGAGGTCTTCGGAAATGGCGACCACGGCGTGCTTGGACGCGTCATAGGAGGGCGCAAACCCCGGCATCAGCCCGGCCACGCTCGCGGTGTTGACGATGTGGCCTTCGCCCTGCATTGCCAGCAGCGGCAAGAATGCCCGTATTCCGTGGATGACCCCCCACAGGTTTACTCCCAGGACCCACTTCCACGCTGAAACCGGGCCGAACCAGGGGTCGGCAGCGCTTGATACGCCCGCGTTGTTGCATACGAGGTGCACCGCGCCGAAGCGATCTACCGACGCGGCCGCCAATGCTTGCACGGCGGCTTCGTCACTCACATCGGTGGGTACAGCCAGCGTCTTGACACCTAGGCTTGCGATCTTTTTCTCAGCCGCCGCAAGTGCGGTCTCCTCCACGTCGGCTAGGACCACGTCCAGCCCGGCGCGGCCGAAGCGCTCGGCCAGCGCAAGACCGATACCGCTTGCTGCGCCGGTAACGACTGCGACCTTTCCCGCGGTCAGTTCCATGACCTTCCCTCCATCAAAGCTCGCCTCATCGTTATCCTCCGGGATCCCGCGGACCGGCGGCCCCTCCTGTACCGATTGTTGCTTGTGGCGCTGCGCTTGCAGCGCCTCAGCGGCGCGGGCGCGCGGTCCGGAGACCGTGCGCCCGCCATCTGCCGCGTACTAGCTAGCTATGGCGTCACATAGTTCACTGAGGTGCCCCAGTTGGCGAAGCCATCTCTGGTTCCGCCACATGTTGCCAGTGCCAGCGTGAAGTCCGAACCGGTGCAGTTCGGATATTGGATGTACTGGCTGGCGAAGTAGATCCTCCCGCCCATGAAGACCGCGTTGCCGTAGTCTCCCCAGCGCGGCCGAGTGCCGCCGGGCAGACCCTCGTACTCCGTGAAGCCGTCTTGAGGCGACTGCCCCAGGTCGGCGATGTGGATGGATCCGAGCAGATTGCCGGAGGAGGCGGTCAGCCGGCCATAGGCCGAGCTGGGATAGAAGCCGCCGTTGTCAGCCCCGGTCGGACCGCCGTTGCCGTTCAACGTGAAGCTCATGATCGCTCGGCCGTTGCCGCCGTCCTGTCCGTGCAGTCCAGCCATCGTCGGGAACTCAATGTCCTCGTGCGCGGCCGAGACATAACCCGAGCTTGTCAGCGTCAGGCCCGTCCCCTTCTTGTTGAGTCCTTGCGTGCCGACGACCCAGTAGATCGCGCCCTGGTGCGTCTCTGGGGCCGGCTTCGACGTGAAGGTCTGGTTGACTTCCGTGCTCGCAGCGAACCAGACCTGGCCCTGGGCCTGCGAAGCCTGTGTCGTCCCGTCGCCGTTGGTCGCGATGCCGCCTTCAGGGCAGCTCGCTAGGGGTGGCGGGGTCCCGGTGAGACCAGCCGCTCCGCACTCAGCGCCGAGCGGTATCGGCCCGGCCTTTTGCACGCCCCGCTGTCCTTCGCCGAAGTAGAACGGCCCGTTGGAGAACAACTGGCCACCGAACCGGAGGCTGTTGCAGGCGTTGCAGTTCTTGCTGTTCAGTTTGCTGAGACCGGTCCAGTCGAAGACTGCCATCCGGGTGTCACCCGAACCGTAGAAGTCGAGGGAGCCCACCATGAACCCGGTGCCGCCTTGACTGTTGTCGTATTGCGATGGGTCAGCCGCGGCCGCCGGGATCACTTGGTACCAGCACGTGAGGCCTGGCACATGGAACTGATTGTCGGAGGCGCATGTGCCGTCCGGGGTCGGCAGCAAGCCCATATTTTCTATCGCGACGTTGAAGTCGCGAGTCGGCGCCCCATTGGAAGACGTGACCGGCTCGCCCAGCTCCATCGGGGTCTTGCTGAACGCGAGTTCCTGCGCGCCGTTGAAGCCGCCGCCGCCGATGCCCGGGAAGCCGGCCTTGTTCGGGAACTCGTCGTAGAACAGGAGGAAGGCGTCCCGAGTGGTGCCGATCTTCGCGAAGTCGTTGAACAGGTAGGGGTAGCCCGGCTCGTTCGGGTTGTAGTTGGCGTTGACGAAGTAGACGTTGTACGGGCCGAACGGGTTGTTGCCGACCGTCACCGCGATGGCCTCAAGGCAGTCACTAGCCGCGGCGGCCGCGAAGCATCCGGTGAACGGTCCGCCGTTGGCTTCGCTGCTCTGGGAGACGATCTCGGTGAAGAACCAGTGCCCGCCGTTGCTGTAGTCGTACGTGCACATGATGTCGCCGCCGCTGCTCCAGCCCTTCTGGGTGAGACCCATTAGGGTGTCCAGCGGAATGGCCCCGGACATACGGTTCAGGGCGGGGTTGAACACCATGATCTCGCCGATGTTGTTGGCCTCGACGACGTAGCCGTTACCGGCACACAGGCCCTGGTCCGAGGGCTCGATATCGCCGAGCGGGTTGGTCGGCAGCGTCCCGCTGTCGACAGCGTTCAGGCCCTTGACGCCGACCGCGCCACCCGACGACGTGCTGATTGCGTCACAGCCTGGTCCCATCGGCTCACAGCTCACGCTGGGCGGCGCCGGATCGGGGCCGGCGCGCTGCGGCAGCGGATAGGGCAGCTGGTGCATGCCCAGTGGCGCGTTGGCAGCTGCCGCTGCCAGCGAACGGCTGGTCGCCGCGGCAGCCGCCCTAGCCGCCGGCGACACCTTGGTCGTGGACGGGGTTGGGAATGGTCCGCTGAGCAGCTGGCAGCCGGGGGACGAACATCCCGTGGCGGCCGGGCCAGTAAAGGTCGGGGAGAAGCTCCCCAGGCTCGAAGTGGTAACGGCGCTAGCCGTCCTAGCCGCTGGCGTGCTGGCCGATGCCGCCGCCGACCCCGTGGAGAGGACGGCTAATCCGAGCGGCAGCGACAGCAGCGATAGCACTGCCAGGGTGTTGCGAACGATGCTCCATCTTCTGGGTTGCATATCAGGGCCTCACTGTTGAAGGTTCCCCCCAACCCCTGGGACAGGGCGCTCATGACGCCAAACCCCGCACCCGGGGCTTCGGTGCGGGCTGCCGTCGTCCGCACCGGGCCGCCGGTACGGCACTCCATCGTGCACGTAAGGGACTGGTCATGCCTGCTACCACCTAGCGGCCTCCATCGTCCGCCGGGAAGTTGGTACACGTCAAGCAAGCTCGGTAGGTTCCGCCTTTCGGTCGCGGGTCGCGGGGCACGCGGGCGGCGAGACAGCCGGAGCCGCGCGGCCGTGTCCGCGCGGCTCCGGTGCAGTTACCTGCGGGTCTCACCCAGGCAGATGCGCCTCAAATGGCTGCGGCACGGCGAACCTGCCATCGCTCCAGGCGACGTACAGGGTGTTGCCCACGTACGGCGGAGTCCCGGTCGTTGCGAAGGCTTCGTCGATGTAATCACCGAAGTTGGGGTTGATGATAGACGAGGAGACAAGCCAGTTCGACGGCACCGTCGTTATCCGGATGTTCGACGCCGGTGGTGTGGTCGCCAGCGGACTGACGCCCATAACGGCGTCCACATTGGTATCCACGGTCGTCGCCGAATCCCGCGAGTACCAGGACACATCGAGCAGCCCGTTACTCGCGGCCGTGCGCATCGCGGGGAACATGTGCAGCCCGCCGGGCACCCCGCCGACAGAGGCCGGCTGGTCAAGAACCACGGGAGTGCTCTGAACCGGCTGGAGCATGCCCTGCTTGAAACTCTGTAGCAGGATGTCGCCGAGCGGGTGTTGGCCACCATCGTTCCAGACCATGCTCACCGTGCCGAACGGGTCACTGACCGCCAGCCGGGGGAAGTCGTTGGTGGTGAACCTGCTGTAGCCCGGCACCTGCGTTCCGCCAAGAGACACGATCGGCACGGCAACCTTTGCCCTCGGGCTCGGGCAGCTAGCGACCGCCGTAAGCGGCAGGCAGTGGAGCGGAGTCTTGGTCATCACCTCCGCCGTTGGCGTGGCCGGTCCGTTGCAGGGCGCGAACTGGTCCGTGAAAAGGTTGTACTCGTAGGCGACGTACACGGCTCCGGTGGCGGTACTGACCGCGGGATAGGCGCCCTCGTTCTCGCAACCATTGGGATCTGGTCTGGCCACCGAGAAGTACGGCTTGGCAGTCAGCAAGTTCTTACCAGTCAGAACCAGCGGCGTGCCGTGCTTGCAGACAGGCGCCGCCGGGGTGCCCCCAGCAGGCCCGACGCCACCTGTGCGGCTGCCAAGATCACATGCGCCCATCTCGACCCGGGTGCCGAAGTTACCGGTGATCAGGAAGTCGGTGTAGGTCGCGTAGAGCCGGCCGCGCGCAGGATCAATCGTCAGGAAGTCCTTGTCGACGAAGCTGCAGAAAAGGGCGAAACTCGTCGGCCCTGTCTTGAACTTCTGGCACTGGGTGCTGCTGCCGACGATGATCGGCTGGCCGCAACTCAGCTGTGCGCCGCTTCCGGAGCCCTCTACCTTGCACGCGTCGAACGCGATCTCGGACGGCCCAAGTCCGGTGGGCGAGTCGAACAGGCTCGAGAGATAGAAATATGTGCTGCCGCCCACGTTGTACGCGGCCACGCTCGGATCGCCCTCGTACAGGTCCTTATTGCACTGGGCGTTCGGCAGCCCGCCCAGGTCGGTGAACGTCTTTCCGCCGTCCGCCGAGAACCCGAATCCGGTCAACTCCTCCTTCGACTTTGGTGATCCGCAGGGCGCGAAGAACCCGGTCGAGTCATTCCACGCTTCCACGACGTAGGACCCGGACGCCGCGATCGACGTCTCTGACTGGCCGCCGGCCCGCAGGCCGGCTGGGGAGATGTCCTCGGCAAAGGATGAGGCCTGGACGTTGGCCGGTGCTGCGATCCCGCGGATCAAGGGGTGGATGACATGCGGGGTGACTTGCACCTGCGGGCCGAAGCAGAACATGCGCGCACCCGCGGACGCCTGATAGCGCTTGCCCAAAAGGTCCTGGCCGTTCGCGAGATGCTTGCAGAACGGGTTGTGCGCCGCGGCTCCTGTAGTACGCACGGTCGCAGCGTGCGCGGGGTGGGGGGAACTCGCTGCGTCGGCTGAAGCGAGCGCTCCGCCGGTTATCGCTAATGCCATCAGCGGCACGACCGCGGCGCCTAGCCACAGCCTCCGCCGCATCGTTATCGCCGTTCTCCACTGCATCGTGCTGACCCCTTCTGTTGTCTGATCGCGGAGCAGACCTAGGCGGAAACCCTGCCAGCGTCGCCATGCCCCCAAGGCATCTGACCCAGCTGATTTCCGCGGCTCTGAAGAGCCTTGTCTCTATCAGATGCCTTTTTGCCATGATCGGTTGCGTCTTAGCCGAAAAGTTCACTCGGTTCTGCAGAATTGCCGCCTGCGAGACCCGCCGTCGCGGCGCGGACACCTAGTGGCGCGCGCCTGGGTAGCCGCAAGCCCCGAGCCTGCGAGACGCGGAGTCGGGCAGAAGGCCCCGTTCCCTTATCCGGCACGCTGATGCGAGGAGCGACCTGAGGAGCAATCCGTTGTGGTCGCCGACGGTCGGTACGAATAGCGCTGCCCGCAGGGTGAGCGCCGGCATTCCGCGGACGTCAGGAGATGATCGGATCCATCACTTCGTCCGGTGGCGGGGTGTAGTGCGACCGTCAGCCTGCAAAGAGGTCGTTGAGCTCGTCTGCGTGGACCTCTTCTTCCTTGAGGATCTGCTCTATAAGTCGGCGGGAGGTGATGTCGGCCTCGCCGAGCCAGCGGATGATTTCCGCATAGGCCTCGATGACGATGCGTTCGGCGATGAGGTTCTCGCGGATCATGCCCTGCAGGTCGGTGTCGCTGGGAGCGGAGTAATCGGTGTGCGCGCGTTCTTTCATCGTGGCCGGGTTCATGTCAGGCGATCCGCAGAGCTGATTGATCCGCTCGGATACGCGCTGGAAATGCCCGAGTTCCTCGGCTGCGTGATCCCGGAACGTGCTGGCGACCTGCTCCCTGTCAATGCCCTCGGCGAACGATCGCGTTCTGGGTGTAGCGCAGATAACACACCATCTCGGACGCTACGACTTCGTTCAGCACCGTGATGACGCGGTCGACGTCGGTGGTGTTGGACGGGGTGACGGGCCCTTGCTTGAGGTGCTGGCGAGCCTGGTCACGGATACGAGTGACGTCGATCGCGAAGTCGTTGCGCATGTGATCCCCCCGGAGAGCAGCCGCGGACTGCCGCCCCGCATTCGCGGCGGCTAGCGCGCTCCTGCCCCGCAGGAGCGGCGACCAATCTAAAGCCACTCGGGTGTTCCCTCTGGGGCCAGCAGACAAACGTGCGCCGCGGCTGCGCGCGCAGCGCGAGCATTTAGTGCCTGGCAACGCAAGCGCCGCTAGCGTGAGTCCGCAATGGGCCACGATGTCCGCTGCGTTACTGGCGAAACCCGGTCGGCAGGCCGCTGACGTTCAGCGCTCCTGGGCGAGCTGGGCCACGACGGCGGTCGGCTCCTCAGCAGCGCTACGGCGATCCAGGGGAGGGACGTCGGTGGTGCGGCTACAGACCCGGCAGTCCGAGGTCGAGGATGTACTGCCGCCTGCGCTCGGCGGCACCCTCCTTGCCATCGCCCTGGGGATGTTCGGCGTTGCCCTGGCGGCCACCATTGTCGGCGTCGCTGTTCATCCGCTGAAGGTGCCGTTCGACTTCAATGTCTACTACCATGCCGGGCTGATGGCCCGGCAAGCGCCATCGAGGCTGTACACCTGGCACCCGTACCTGCGCCCGACGTTCACGTTCACCTACACGCCCTTCGCCGCCGTGATCTTCGCAGCGGGTTCCCTGCTGCCTTCGGGAATACTTGCGGGACTGATGTGGGTGGTCAGCGTTATCGCGGTTCCGGCAACGGCCTGGCTGACCTTCAGCGCGCTGGGCTGGCGCGGCCGCAACCGGGCAGCCGCTGCCCTGGCGCTGGGCGCTGTTGGGCTGGGGCTCGAGCCCATTCGGCGTGGCCTGGGCCTGGGGCAAGTCGAGCTGGTGCTGATGCTGCTGATCGTCTGGGATCTGTGCCAGCCCGACAGGCGATGGTGGAAAGGCGCTGGAATTGGCGTGGCCGCCGGGATAAAGCTGGTTCCGCTGATCTTCATCCCGTACCTGGTGCTGGCCGGCAAGCTCCGGCAGGCAGCCGCCGCGACCGCGACGTTGGCCGTCACGATCGGGATCGGATACGTGTTCCTGCCGCAGGAGTCCGCCAAGTGGTGGCTGACGGGGTACTTCTTCAGCTCGGGCCGGGTCGCGCATAGCAGCATGCCGCTGAATCAGTCGTTGCTCGCGTTGCTGGCCAGGCTGACGGGCGGCCTGGCCGCGGCAATGCCTATCTGGCGGGTCGCGGCGGTGGTCGTCGCGGTGCTCGGCCTGGCCGCCGCGGCACTGCTGCACCGCTCGGGCCGTCCGGTTCAGGGCTGGGCAACCTGCGCGCTGACCGGCCTGCTGGTGTCGCCGATCAGCTGGGATCATCACTGGGTGTGGATCCTGCCGATCCTCGCGGTCTTGGCTGACCTGGCAATGCGGATCCCCGGTGCAACACGCTGGAGTTACTGGATAATCTGCGCCATCACGGTGATCATCTTCGGTGACCTAGGACTCAGGCTCGGGGCCTTTCCCGCCGCGAGTCAGGCCGGCAACGCCCAGCCGGTCATCTCGAACCGATTCGTCCTGGCCGGGCTTGCATTGCTTGTCCTGGCGCTGATTGCCGCCTGGCGCGCTGCCTTCCGGCCTCCGGGCGGCCCGTGGAGCCGGGCGTCTGCAACCGCCAGCGGGGACCGCGGACAGGAGACCTCTGACCCGGCACCAGGCCTGAGCCATTCTTCGTGACCTGCACGGTGCCAAAGCCAGCACGTGGTTGCCGTCGAAACTGGTGGCGCCGATGGCCGTACGCTCTGCAGAGTGCTCGGTCCAGCGTGGGCGCCGGCGTGAACTCTACTGGACTGCGATGTCATGGGCGCGTACGCCGAGTGTGGCCGGGTCACGACTAGCGAGTGACACGGCGGCGGCCAGAAGCATCGCGCCTGCGGTGACCGCGCGGCACAGGCGGGCGGCACGGGCGATGTCGGCGGGTTCGGGCGCGTGCCCGGCGCCGAGCACCGGACGGTGCTCAGTGCGCCCGGCATAGCTCACGGGTCCGCCGAGCCGGACGCCCAGCGCGCCGGCGAAGGCCGCTTCGCACCAGCCGGCGTTCGGGCTCGGATGCTGACGCCCCTGGTCCTGTGCGATCTGCCAGGTGGTACCTGGGTGACCGCCGACAACGGGGGCACATGCTGCGGTTAGCAGCGCGGTGACTCTGGCCGGCAGCCAGTTGGTCACGTCGTCCAGGCGTGCAGACGCCCAGCCGAACCGCTCATATCGCCGCGAGTGATGGCCGGTCATCGAATCGAGGGTATTGACGGCTCGGTAGCCAACAAGGCCGGTGGGCCCGGCTAGTGCTCCCCATAGGAGCGGCGCGACGATTGCGTCGCTGGAGTTCTCCGCCACCGACTCCACCACGGCCCGGACGATTCCCGCCCGGTCGAGGTGCTCGGGGTCGCGCCCGCACAGGCTGGGCAGCATCCGGCGGGCGCCTGGCACATCGTCGGCTAGCAAGGCCTGCCGGATCCGGTCGGCTTCGGCGACCAGCGATCTGGCGCCGGTGACCGCCCAGGTAGCCGCGGTAGTCAGGGATAGTCGGCCGGCGTGCCGGTGCCGGCATAGTCGCCCGGCGGCCAGCACCGGGCTTATCGCTAGCGCGGCGCAGGCCGCTGTGAATGCGGCGCCGCGTGACCGGCTGTCTGCGTACATGCGCTGCTCGATGGCCGTTACCGCGTGCCCGAACGCTGCAACCGGATGACCGCGCCTGGGGTCACCGACCAGGGTGTCGGTTAGCAGGCCCGCGACCAGGCCCGCTGCTAGCGGCCAGTCCGTTGACCGCCGCGCCGCCGCCCGGCCGCGGCCAGCCAACGCGCCTGGCGGAACAGCGGTCGTCATGAGCCCAGTTCCAGGATCGGCATGTCAGCGGCCGGGCCGTGCTCGATCAGGTGCAGCAGGGCACCGGTGTCGAGGTGCTCTTCGACGGCGTCCGCAAGCTTGTCGAACTGCGCCTGCCGGGCATCCTCGAACGAGGTATCCGGTGCCGGCGAGAAATCCCGGCCCGCGATTTGGGCGACCTCAGTGATATAAGCGCGGCGGAATGCGTCGTTTTCGAGGATGCCGTGCCAGAGAGTGCCGCGGACCGGGCCGAACCGGCAGCCGTCGAGCGCGATTCCGCTGCCGCCCGGCTCGCTGGTGAACCACGGTTCGCCGCCGTCCGCCTCGACGAGGCCATGATGAATCTCGTACCCGGTAACCGGTAGCCCGCCTGCGTACCCGGACGGACGGCCGAGCGTCTTGGCGACCGCGAAGCGCGTCGTCACCGGCAGCAAGTCCAGGCCGGCGACGACGTCGGACGTGCTCTCGATGGCGTCGTGGATGACCGTGCCGAGCATCTGGTACCCGCCGCAGATGGCCAGTATCGGCCTACCGGCAGCGGCCCGGCGCTGAAGCGCGGCGTCCAGGCCTTGCTCGCGGAGCCAGCCCAGGTCGGCGACGGTCGCCTTCGTGCCTGGCAAGACGACCAGGTCGGCGTCGCCGAACTCGGCCGGAGTGGTGACGAAGCGCACCGCGACGCCAGGCTCCAGCGCAAGCGCGTCGACGTCGGTGAAATTCGAGATCCTCGGGAGCCTGATGACGGCGACGCGCAGGACATCTGCGCCGGGCATTGTCGGGCGGCCGCCGTAGACTCCGCCAGCCGCGATCCCGTCTTCGGCGTCGAGCCAGACTCCGGTCACGTAGGGGACGACCCCGAGGACCGGGCGCCCGGTTAGCCCCGAGATCTGGGCGAGGCCAGGCGCCAGCACGCGGTAATCACCGCGGAATTTGTTGATGACGAAGCCTGAAACCAGTGCCTGATCGGCCCGGTCCAACAGGGCAAGGGTGCCGTAGAGGGCCGCAAAGACCCCACCGCGATCGATGTCTCCCACGACGATCACCGGGATGTTCCGTGCCCGCGCAAGGCCCATGTTGACGAAGTCTCCGCGGCGCAGGTTGATCTCGGCGGGGGATCCTGCGCCCTCGCAGACCACCACGTCAAACCTGGCTCTCAGCTCGTCAAACGCGCTGAGAGCCGTCTCACTCAGCCGCGCTCGCGCTGGCCCGTCCTGCCAGTACCCGAATGCGTCAGCGTCACCAACCGGTCGACCCAGCACCACAAGCTGGCTGTGGCAGTCGCTGCCAGGCTTGATCAGCACGGGGTTCATGACGGCTTCTGGCGGTACGCCAGCTGCTGCCGCCTGCATCGCCTGGGCACGACCGATTTCCGCTCCGTCGGGAGTGACCATGGAGTTGTTCGACATGTTCTGCGCCTTGAATGGCGCGACGCGCACCCCTTGGCGAGCGAGCCAGCGGCAGATCCCCGCGGTCAGCGTTGATTTGCCCGCGTCGGACATCGTGCCGGCCACGAGCACAGAACCGCGGCCGGCTATCGCTGCTCGCGTTGGCGTGTCCCGATTTCTGTTCACGTCCTGGCGTCCCTCTTCGCAAGTGCTGGCGCGGCTTGGCGCCCGTAAACGCCGCCGGCACATTCTCATTCTTCCGCTTCCAGGCACTGCGGATCCGCTTCGCCGTCCGATGCGCGTCGACCGCGACGGCGCCCGCGATGGGCGCCGGGCTCGTCGCCAGCGGGGTTTGCTGCAACGCGCTGTGCCCTGGCTTCGTGGTCACGCCGCTGACCGCCGAGGTGTCCGCCGATCCCGACCGCACGGCCGCGCTCGCGGCCCGCACCATGGTTGGCCGCAATGGCGTGCCCGACGACTTCGCCGGCCCGGCCGTATTCCTGGCCAGCGCCGCCAGCGGCTATGTGACCGGCCAGATCATCAGGGTGGACGGCGGCTTCTCCGCCACCTGAAAGCCGGCCCTGGGGCGAAAATGATCGTTCATGGGTGTACCGGAGCAATGGCTATAGGCATAGCTCCGGTACACCCATGAACGATCTTGGTGGGTCTGGCGGCGGTCGTGTCCGATTTGCCGGGCTCCTATGCTGCGGCGGCCGGTGTGCGCGGGCTGCGGCGCCGCCCAACGCGCCGGCCTACTCCCGCCTACCGCAGTTGAGGTAGATGAGAGTCCGCCAGCTGAGGTATCCGAAGCTCGAACAAACGTACGATGATTCCGGCCTGGCTGCCCTCTAGGCTCTCGAGGTACCACAAAAGGTGCGGTGGCCAGCTGTGTCCCGCGACCATCGCACTGGTCGCGGGAGCCCTCTATCCGTGACACGCGCTGACGCCTGCTGCCGCCCCGCGGCGGTCGGCGCTGTCCTGCACGGGAGATAAGCATTGACCCCCCTCACGCGCATCCTCGTACTACCTGCCGCGCTGCTGGTGGCGGGCGGCATCCTGGCCGTCGTCAGTCTGCCAGCCAGCTCCGAGGCAGCAAGTTCCGAGGCAGCAAGGTCCGGGCCAGCTACCACGCTGTGCAACTCGCAGACCGCTCCGGTCGCCAGCGGCGCCTACGCGGTCGAGAATAATGAGTGGGGCTCGGGCGCACATGAGTGCATCACCGCCGATGGCAACGCCGGTTTCACGGTGGCGAACTCCTCGATCGCGAACGTCCCCAACGGCGCGCCTGGCGGCTATCCGGCCATCTACAAGGGCTGCCACTGGGGCGCGTGCACGCCCGGCAGCGGCTTCCCGATCAAGGTGTCGAACATCCACGCTGGCACGGTCACCACGAGCTGGAGCACCTCCCAGCCCGGCGGCAGCAACGATTATGACGTGGCCTACGACATCTGGTTCAACCAGACGCCCACCACCAGCGGCCAGCCGAATGGCACCGAGTTGATGATATGGCTGAACCACAACGGCCCCGTGCAGCCCTTCGGTTCCAGGGTTGCCAGCAACGTCAGCATTGGCGACCGCAGCTACAACGTGTGGTTCGGCAAGCAGGGCTGGAACACCCTCTCCTACACGATGACCGCCGGTACCACGTCAGTCAGCAAGCTGGACCTGCAGGCCCTAGTGGCCGACGCCGAGAGCCGCGGCTATATCAGCAGCTCGTGGTACCTGATCGACATGGAGGCCGGCTTCGAGCTGTGGCACGGTGGCGCCGGCCTGGCAACCAAATCGTTCTCCGTCAACGTGGCCGGCGGCACGCCCTCGCCCAGCCCGACCAGTCCCGTGCCGTTCCCGGCCTTTCCCGTCCCGTTCCCGGCCACACCCGCCCCGTTCCCGGCCCCTCCGGCCGCTTCCCCGACCACTCCCGCCCCGTCCCCGACCACTCCCGCCCCGACTCCGAGCACTCCCGCCCCGACCCCTTCCCCGGCATCGACATCCAGCATTTCCTTGCAAGCGATCTCGCCCAGCCCAACGACCAGGGGAACCGCGACCAACGCCACGGTGGACTTCAAGAACACCGGCTCGACGATGGCCTCCAATGTGACGCTGGTCATCGAAGTTCTCAACTCAGCCGGCACCGTTGTGGGCTCCCAGTCAATGTCGGGCCAAAATATCGCGCCACAGCAGACGCTGTCCGCGACCTACCCCTGGACGGCCTCGTCGAAGGGTAACTACGTCGTCGAAGGACTGGTGCGGGACTCCTCGGGAACAACGCTCCAACATGCGCAGGTCGGAACCCTCACGGTGAAGTGAGCTCAAGCGCCCGCTCCGGACCACATGTGCCACGGGCCTCCCGAGCGTTTCGGGAACAAAGTGGCAGCGGACGCTCACAGCGGATCGACAACCCTGCTCAGGATCCACGCGTGCTTGCCAACCTGACGGCCGCGGGTGAAGCCATACTGCTCGAAAAGCTCGACGGTCGCGCTGAACAGGAAACGACCCGGCGCCTCGCGGCCCGCAGTCACCTCGGAGATCGCCTCGACCAAGCCGCCGCCGGCATTCGCGATCTGGCCGAGCGCGCCCTCCAGCGCCGCCCGTGCGATGCCTTGACCGCGATGCTTCTTGTCGACGTAGAAGCAGGTGATTCGCCAGTCCGGAAGCGGCGGCGCGTCCTTCTCGTACTCCCGCTTGTGCTTGATGCCCGGAAGTTCCTCGGGGCTGCCGTACTGGCACCACCCTTGCGCGGCGCCGTCCTCGTCGAGGACGAGCGCGGCGTGAGCGCGATCGGTGCGGACGCGGTCCTCCTTGACCGCGCGATAGCTGATGTCCTTCTGGCCGCACTCCGGGTGGTACGCGATGCACCAGCACCCGCCGAAGATCCCGTTGTTGCGCTCGACAAGCTCCGCGAAGGCATCCCACGTCGAAGCGTCGAGGGGCCGGACCGTGTACGACATTATCGTGTCCTCTCCAGCGCGAGTGCTCCCATTGTCCCGGCTCGCAGGCTCGATGCATTTGGAGATCGTCAGGGTCCGGCCCAGCGGCTAACTGCCGAGATGGGCATGACCACCCCGTTCCCTCAATAATCATGGATGGGAACGGGGTCGCCTTGGGGCTACGTCAGCTCTCGGTTTTGCGCGGTTGCCTGGGGTGGCGGGAGAGGCCGCGGCCGAAGGTGACGGTCTCGTAGGGCGACGTCGGGAGCGTGGTGGTGCCGTCGTGCAGCGGCCCGGCCAGGCCGGAGACCGCGGGGATCGCGAAGAACTTCATCGTGATCGCGGTGTCGCCGGGGCGCTCGCCGGGGTCGACGTCGAAGATCGCGTAGCCGAACCCCTCGCGCGGGTTGACGGCCGCCGACCACGTCGCGTCCTCGACCGAGTCCGCGCCGTTGCGACGGAAGCCTTTCGCCGGCGACCCCGTGATCGCGTTCGTCCGGGTGTGGACCTTTGCCTGGCGGCGCCCGGTGGCAGGGTCGGTGAGGTACTTGTTGGACGGGCAGTTGGAGCCGGCGCAGCCCAGCACCACGAATACGGTCCCGCGCTCGGTGTCCCAGGCTGGCGTTCCGTCGTCTCGGGTCGTGGCCGGCTCGGTGGTCACGACGTGCGGGCGGCGGGTGTCGACCGGCTTTCCCTTGACCTGGCCGGGGTTGGGGCTGGTCACGATGCCCAGCTCGCCGGGGTCGTGGCCGCGGACCGGGTAGGTGCGCTCGTAGTTGTGCTCATGGCCGGACAGGACGAGATCGACCTGGTACCGATCGAACAGCGGTAGCCATGCCCTCCGGATGCCCATGTCCGAGCCGTTCGCGCGAGCCGAGGACATCGCGCATTGGTGCATGAACACAACGATCATGTCGACGCTCGGGTCCTTGCGGGCTGCGGCGAGGGCGTGCTCGAGCCAGAGAGTCTGCAGGTTAGGCCTGCCGTTGCGGAAGTCTGGCTTTGCCGAGTTGTCCGCCGGATGGATGGCGAGGTCACCGGTGTAGCCGAGGTTGCGGATGCTGGTGCCGTTCGGGATGCTGGCGCCCGAGCTCGTGGTCAGGGGCCCGGCGTTCGGATCGCTGTGGATCCAGGTGGCGCCGCTGTCCTGGTAGATCACATCGTCAGCGTCGAGGGAAATGAACTTCACCGTGCCGACCTGGAAGCTGTAAAAGTGGTTCCGCAGCCGGTTGCCGTCGTGGTTAGTGACGCCGTTATCTGGTAGTAGAAACCTCGCCAGGTAGCTGCCGTATCCGTACGGGCCGTTGCGGTAACTGTCTCGGCTGCCTCGCGCCTCTCGGCTGCGTTCGCTCCCGGAGTGGTCGCAGATGCCGAACTCGGTCTCGTGATTCCCCAAGGCTGGCATCCAGGGCCGGTTCGCCGCCGACCGGGAGATGTTGACGCCGAAGTCGCGCCACACACCGGGTGCGTTCTCGTAGTCGAGGTTGGCGTAGCAGAGGTCGCCGTTCATCAAGTGGAAGAGCGGCGGCCCTTCGCCGTCGCCCGGTTCCTCGATGGCATTAACGGCGTAGTGGGCGTTATCGCAGGACTGGAACCAGACCTGCCCGGATGCGTTCCGGTCCCACGACGGGGTGGAGAGGTCGCCGTAGCTGGAGAAGCGGAACCTGGCCCGGCCCCGTGGTGGCGTGCAGAAGCTGCCTTCTGCTGTCGACGGCGGCGCCGCGCCATCGCTGACGCGATAGTAATACTGCGTCGCGGACTCGAGGCCGGTGAGCTGGACGTGGTAGTGGTACGTCGTCTGCCCGTTAAGTCCGTCCCTGAAACTGACCGCGGCCACCCGCGGGTATCGCTTGCTGACGTCGAGGGGCTGTGGCGCGGGAAGCTCAATGACATGGCCCCGGTGATCGTCCGCGATGGGCTCAGTCGAGTATGCAAGCGTCGGGGCCGACATGGGCACTGATCCCGGCGCCGACCATGAAACGGTCATTTCAGTCGCCGGATCCGTACCCCAGCTGAGCCGCAAGCCCTCCGGCGCAGTTCCCGTCGGCAACGCCACAGCTGTACGAGGCCGACCCGGCGGAGGCGTCCGCCCGCTAGACGCGGGCAGGTCCTGGCGCGAGACAACTCCTTCCGCTAGCGACCGGGCAGGTGCCGCCATGCTGCCCAGCAAGCTGGTCAGCAGCGTCTAGCGCGTGACTCTGCCGCAAGCGCTCGACCGCCGACCCTGGACTCCCGGATGCCCGATTCCTCCACTCAGGATAGTAAAGACGCCAGGTGAACCTTCCGTGGCCGCGCGGCTGCTGCCAGATCACCGCGTCGAGAACTCAGAGCTACGCTCCATCTGCCGCGCCTGCGGCCCGCGGGGCTAGAGCCAGGTCTCGCCGTTGGCGAGGTCGCGGTCACCTGGGTGACGGGCCAAGATGGCCTCGAATGCAGTGATGATCCTGCCGGTGTCTGCCTTGGTGCGGCGGTAGCCGCCGGGTATGAAGACCATGCCGAAATGGCCGCGAGTAGCCAGAGCGGCGGACTGCCGTAGCGAGGCAGGTGGCGGCGGGTAGCTAGGCGTCCCCGGCGCCGCCGTGATCACGAAATCACAGGCTGTTACTATTACTAAGCAGAACATGACACACAGCCTTCAAGCCCGCAGACCGGACCCCGCCCGCTGGCACGCGTAGGTGTCACCATCTGGCCCACGGTTCCTGCGCGGCGGAACCGGCGCCTTCGCACATGTCCTCGCCGGCGTTCGGCCCGCCTTCGCCAGCTCACCGGCCGCGAACTGCGGGCGTTCTTCCAGTCGGCCGGGCCAGGCGGGCTCGACGACTATCTCCCGGAACTCGTCGGCATCCTCGGCCGCGGCGAGGGCGGACCAGGACGAGGTCGTGAGGCTGCGCAAGCGTTAACGCGCGCGATGCCCCTACCCGCCCAGAGGAGTAACCATGTCCGAGCAGAAGATGATCGCCGTGGTCGGTGCGACCGGAGCCCAAGGCGGCGGCCTGACCCGTGCGATTCTCGCCGAACCGGACGGTGAGTTCGCCGTGCGTGCCCTGACCCGCGATCCTGGTTCGCCGAAGGCGAAGGAACTCGCCGATGCCGGTGCCGAGGTGGTGGCCGCCGACCTGGACGACGAGGCCGCGCTGCGCGCGGCTTTCGATTCCGTCCACGGCGTTTACCTGGTGACCAACTACTGGGCCGACATGTCGGCCGAGCATGAGATCGCTGAGGCCGCGAACGGAGCACGCGCCGCCAAGGCCACGGGCATCCAGCATCTGATCTGGTCCACCCTGGAGGACACCCGCGCCTATCTGCCGCTGAACGACCCGAGCACTCCGGTGTTCGACGGCAGGTACAGCGTGCCGCATTTCGATGCCAAGTCCGAGGCGGACAAGTTTTTCGCCGAAGCCGGCGTGCCCACCACGTACCTGCGGCCGTCGATGTACTGGGAGGCATTCGACGATATTGGCCCGCGCCGCGCGGAGGACGGCGCGCTCGTACTCAGCCTGCCGATGGGCGGGCGCAAGCTCGCCGGCGTAGCCGTGGAGGACATCGGCCGCACCGCCCTGGGCATCCTCAAGCGCGATGAGTTCATCGGCAGGACCGTTGGCGTCGCCGGCGAGCACCTAACCGGCGAGGAGTTCGCAGCCGCGTTCAGTGACTCCTACGGCGAGCCGGTCGCCTACCGACCGCTCAGCTTCGACAAGTTCCGCGCACAGGACTTCCAGGCCGCCGCAGAAATCGGCAACCAGTTCCAGTACTACTACCTGGCTGAGGCCGAGTTCACGGGCTTGCGTGACCTCGCCCTGGTCCGCGCCCTCAACCCTCAGTTGCAGACTTTCCGGTCGTGGCTGCGGACCCACCCCGTCCCCGCTCAATAACCACCCAGCCGGCAGGTAACGCGTCAGTATCGGCTTGCGGTGCGTGCCGGGCCGGCCAGACCGGGACCCACGCGACATCTGTCAGTCGTGACGGGAACCCCGTACCATCTCAGCGGGAGTCCGCACACCGGGAATCGACGGCGCGCAATGCGCAGCCATTGGGGAGCACCTACATGCCAAGGTTTCTGATCACTTATCACGGTAACGGGATGCCTCATGACCCCGAGTCGATGGCAAGTGCTCGCGAAGCATTCACGCAATGGGCCGGCAAGACCGGTGACGCTCTCGTGGAACCAGGAGCACCTGTCGCAGCCACCCGGAACGTGTCAAGCACAGGAACGCACGACGGTCCTGCTTCCGGCCCCATCAACGGCTGGTCAGTCCTTGAAGCCGCGAGCGCCGACGAGGCCGCGCAGAAGCTAGCGGACCACCCGTTCATAGCCAGGGGCGGCGTCCTGCAGATCAGCGAGCCCAGCAGCTAGCGGACTGGTGGAGTCTCGCGCAGCAGCGCGCCGGATTGCCGCGCATGTGGTTGGCTCAACGGCTGAATGGACGGGATCTCGCCGACAGGATAGGCACTGGGTGACGTGATGGAGGCCGAGGACCTTGCGGCGCCGATCACGCATGGCTTCCCGGCTACGCTCACGAGCTTCATCGGCCGGCAAGCGGAGCGAAACAAGGTCAGGGAGCTGCTGCGGGAGTACCGCCTGGTGACGGTTACCGGGCCGGGAGGCGTCGGCAAGACACGGCTGGCAGCTGAGGTTGCGCGGGACACCGCGCCCCGCCTCGCAGATGGGGCCTGGCTAGTAGAGCTGGGCAGCCTAATGGATCAGGCGATGGTAACGAGCGCGGTGGCGACAGCGGTCGGCGTCCGGCCGGCCCAGGGCCGGTCCATCGTGGAGACTCTGGTCTCCGTGCTAGCTCGGCAGCAGCTGCTGCTGGTGCTCGACAGTTGCGAACACCTGCTCGCAGGCGTGGCGCAGCTATGCAGTGCCGTCCTGTCGGCCGCTGACGATGTGCGGATCCTGGTTACCAGCCGGGAGCCGATCGGCCTAGCAGGAGAAGCCCGATTCAGGCTGGGCCCGATGGCACTCGCCGAGCCTGACGGCGACCGGGCCGCAGAGTCTGAAGCCGTGGCGCTCTTCGCTGACCGAGCGAGGCGTTCCGATCCGCGGTTCGCGTTGGACTCCGAGGCCCGCCCGGTGGTGGCCCAGATCGTGGCCAGACTCGACGGGATGCCGCTGGCGATTGAGCTGGCCGGAGCGCGGGTGGAGGCGCTCGGCCTGAATCAGCTGCTCGCCCGGATTAATGACCGGCTCGCGCTGCTCGACGGAGGAGACCGGCTGGCGCCGCACCGACTTCGGTCCCTCGCAGCAACGGCCGACTGGAGTTATCAGCTGCTGGGAAGCGCAGAGAAACAAGTGTTCCGGGCGCTGTCTGTCTTTCCCGGACCATTCACCCTAGAAGCCGCCGAGGCCGTCGCGGGAAGCGATGCAGCGCCGACCGTCCTCCGTCTGGTGGACTGCTCGCTGTTGACTCCGCCGAGCCTCGGATCGGACGGCCGGGCCAGATACCTCATGCTCGCAACGCTTCGCGCGTATGCCGCGAAACAGCTGGCCGAAGCGGGGGAGACCGTCGCGGCTGAGTCGGCGCTGGCTCGGTACGCCATCAGCGTTGCCACTCAGGCCGCGACCGGCCTGGCCACGAGCACGGGGGAACTGGCGGCGTTGAGGTGGCTAGATGCGGAGGACGTCACCGTTCAGCATGCGCTGTCCTGGTGCTTGGACCACGATCCGGGTCACGCCGTCCAGCTGGCTACCGCGCTTGGCCGATGGTGGTCGCAGCGCGGGCGCGGTGCTGCCGGCTATGAGCTGCTCATCGCCGCTGCCGCACTGGCCGAGCCAGGTAGTCCTGATTGGCGCTCCGCGCAGATCATGCTCGGTGACCTGGCCACGAAGAGCAGCCCTGACTATAACCGGCCGCTCGCGCACTTCACCGCTGCCTGCCAGGGACTGGCCGATAGCCAACCATCACAGCACCTAGCCCGCGCGCTGGCGGGCGCAGCCCGTTGCCACGCCAACCTCGGCCAGTTGTCGGAGGCAGCCGCGACGGCGGCCCGCGCCTTCACCGTGGCCCGGTCCAGCCATGACTGCGAAGCCGAGATGCTGGCGCTCTACGCACGTGCCGCTGCAGCCGACTATGCCGGCGAGGTAGAGATGGCGACGAATTGCATGCGCCAGGCGGCAGAAATCGATCCAGCCGAAGTGTCTGGCGAGACAGCCCGCCGGTGTGTCGCCGGCTTGGTGATAGTGCTGATTGATGCCGATGACCTGGAGCCGGCCCTTCACCATGCGCAGCGCGGGCTGGAGCTTGCGAGGCTTGCCGGTGATGAGAAAGATCAGGCTGACTTCCTGGCACTGATTGCGCACATTCATCTGCAGGCTGGCCGCCCCGGCGATGCATCAGCCCTGCTGCGCGAAGCAATCGAGCTTGCATCGCGGACCGGCCTCCAGCTCGGTCAGATCGGCGCGCTGGACCTCACCGGCTTCCTGTGCGCCGCTACTGAGCGTTGGGGCGACGCTGTCACAGCCTGGGCCGCGCATGGCGCGTGCCTGCTTGCTTACGGGCTGCTGGACATCCCGTCGGACGCGCGACGGCGGCAGGACCTCGTCGCCAGGGCGCGCCAGTTGCTCGGCACCGAACTCGCGCAGGCGGCCGAGAACCGCGGCGCTGCCATGACTGTGGCCACGGCATCTGAATACGCGTTGCTGCTGACCGCCGGAAACCTCGCCCGGCGGCCGGCGACCGCCAATCTGGCCGGCTTGAGCGCACGCGAGCAAGAGCTGGTAACTCTGGTCGCGCACGGAAACACTGATGCGCAGATCGCGGCGAAGCTGTACATCAGCGTTCGGACGGTCGGCTCGCACCTCGACCGGGTCCGGGACAAGACCGGCTGCCGACGACGCGCCGACCTCACGAGGCTGGCATTGCAGGCCGGCCTGGTCTAGCTCGATGCCCCCCTCGCCGCTGGCCGCCTGACGTAACTGCCAGAGGTGTAGGTAACTTCACCGACATCCCAGGCGAGACGCAAATGGGTAATCCGACCCCTGCATGAGCTGATACCGGAGCAGGAGGCTGTGTATCGGACCTGGGGCGACGCCCCAGGTTGTCAGGACAGCAGGCAGTGGTCCGTGTGACCGCCGCGCGGTGGAGGGGCGCGATGAACTCGTTCTGGATTAACATTCGGCTCGCGGCCGTGCCTTTGGCGGCCTGGGCCGGAACCCCGCTGTGGATGGATGTCAGGCACCGGAACCGGGGCCTGGAGCTGGCATCTCCCCTCCGGGAATCCGGAACTGGAGGCCGTGTTGGTCTCAGTTCAGGGTGACGCGGCCGGTCCGGCCGGACCGCGGGCGCCTGCAGTCCGTGTCTGGGACGAGCACCTGCTGGATAGCCAGGTGCTCGCCCAGATGCGCTCCAACGCCGTGGCCGTATCGGTCAACTGGCCGGCGGGCGTCTAGCGGCCTGGTGGGTGGCATCGCTAGTACCGCGGGGCCGGGTAGGTGACGAGCTTTGGCTCGGTGAATTTCTGCATCGGGTAGCGGCCGCCGACTCGGCCCCGGCCGCTGACGCTGCCGGCCCGGCCGCCGAACGGAAGGTGGGACTCCCACAGATTCGTCGATGCGTTGATGTTGACCCAGCCGGCCCTGGCACGCTCAGCGAATGCCAGGCCGCGCTCAAGGTCGCCTGTGAAGACCGCGGCTGTGAGGCCGAACGGGGAGGCGTTGGTGAGTTCCAGCGCCTCGGCTGCTGATCGCACCTCGATGACGGGAACGACCGGCCCGAACGTCTCCTCTTCCGCGATCGCCATCCCCGCAGTGATGCCGTCGAGCACGGTTGGCTCGGCGTACAGCGAGGTCGGGAAGCCGGCGGCGCGCCGCCCGCCGCAGCAGATCCGCGCGCCCCTGGCCAGCGCATCGGCGATGTGCCGGTCAAACTTCGCGGCCGTCGGCTCGTTGTTCAACGGGCCCATCGTCGTTGCCGCCTCGAAGGGATCCCCGAGACGGACCTTGTCCTTCGTCGCCACTACTACGCGCTCGACGAACTCGGCCCGCACGGCGGCGTGCACCAGGAAGCGCTCGCCGGCGGTGCAGCTCTGGCCCGCGCACAGATAGGCGGCTTCCAGCGCCGCGTCCGCCGCCAGTTCCAGGTCGGCATCCTCCAGGACCACCATCGGGCCGTTACCGCCAAGCTCGAGCAGCTGTGTCTTGCCCGCCGCTCTTGCCGCGACGCTTGCGCCGGTCCCGACCGAGCCGACGAAGCCAACCCCGGCCACTCCCGGATGGCCGACCAGGGCATCGCCCACGACGGCGCCAGCGCCGGAGACGAAATTGAAGACGCCAGCCGGGAGGCCAGTGCCGGCGATGACCTGCGCCAGCACGGCGCAGCAGGCGGTCGTGGTCGGCGCCGGGACCCAGACGATCGCGTTGCCGGCTGCCATGGCCGGCGCGATCAGCTCCGCGCCCATCGTGTACGGCCAGTTCCACGGGCTGACCACCCCGACGACACCGAGCGGGACCCGCGTGGCGAGGATCCTGCGACCAGCCGACGTGGACGCCGGCAGCATCCCTTGCAGGCGCTTGGCGTCCTCGCCGGCCATCAGGAAGTACGCAGCAAGCTCGTCCACCTCGTCGTAAGCCTCGGCGACCAGGGGCTTGCCCTGATCGAGGGTCAGCACCCGGGCCAGCTCCTCGCGTCGCTCCCT
The DNA here is from genome assembly GCA_963804435.1 of uncultured Actinomycetota bacterium. Taxonomy (GTDB): domain Bacteria; phylum Actinomycetota; class Actinomycetes; order Streptosporangiales; family Streptosporangiaceae; genus JAJYUU01. The sequence goes on from CAWDQI010000001.1 coordinate 1,462,949, forward strand.
GATCCCGGCCACGATCCGGTCGCACCACGCCGCCCGGTCGAAAGGCGACGCGCCCGCCCAGTCAGGCCACGCTGCGGCCGCCGCCATAACCGCGTCATCGACGTCGCCGGGGCCGGCTTCCGCCACCGAAGCGAACCTCTCGCCCGACGACGGGCTCGTCGCCCAGGCCGTCCCGGAAGACCCGGGACGCCACCTGCCGCCGATGTACAGCTTGTGCTCCTGCACGTCCCCGCCCTCCGTCGGCCGCAATCCGGTGGCGCCCTCCGCCGCATGCGCCAGTCCCGGCCTGACAGCCCGTCTTGCAACATCCTCGACACCGACAGCACCGGTCGCAGAGCTGACGGTAGATCCAGATCCGGCGCCCGGCAAGTCTGCGCCGAACAGTGACGAATCGCGATAGGCTGCGGCCGCTGCGTCACCCGGATCGGGTCCGCGCAGCAAGCAGCTTGATGAGGGGAACGGGGAGAGGCCGACGGCCCGTCACCGCTTGCTACCGCGCTGCCCATCCGGCCAGGCCAGTTTGGCCAGCCAGCCCGCCCGGCCTTTATCGATTAGGCAAGTCACAAAACCGAAAAAATCGGCTCCAGTTGTGTACAATCCAGCCAAAGGCCAGCACGTCTGCAAAGGAGACCAGCGTGCGCCGCTCGCGCCCCCGGGTCGCTGCAATCACAGCTGCTGCCGTCTGTTTCATCGCGGCTGCCGCACTACCAGCGCTGGCTAGCCCGGCGACAAGCTCGCCGGCCCAGTCCCTGCTAGCGGCAACAAACGCGCCAAGCCCCCTGCTACTCATTACAGGCCAGCGCCTAATGGTCCGGCAGCTGGCCGGCGGTGGCCGCGCGATTGCGGTGTTGTCAGGGAAAGGCACCGCGCTCGTCTCGATACGGCAAGGCAGCCTGACTGAGGAGATGCCAGCGGAGGCCCTCGCGTACCTGGGGCGCGGGCTCGATCCGAGCCTGTTCAATGTCGGTGCGCTGCAGCGAGCCGAGACATCGGGACGGCTGCCGGTAGACATCGCGTTCGCCGGGCGGCAGCGTGCGCTGCCCGGGGTGACCGTCACCAGGTCGGGCCCGGACCGGGCGGAGGGGTACCTGACGCCAGCGGGAGCGAGGCTGTTCGGGGCGGCGCTGGCCAGGCAGTTCCGTGCCGATCACCGCACGGGTCGCTACGGCGCGGACGGGCTGTTCGCCGGGGTGGACATCGCCCTGCGCGGTGCGCATGCTGCGGTGCAACGGCCCGGATTCCGGCTGGACACGCTGACCATGCGCGCCACCGATCTGCAGGGCCGGCCAGACAATGGGGACCTGGTCATGGTGCTGAACGCCGACAACCCGGCGCGGTTCGGGGACCCCCTCGAGACGACCAACGACTTCTACCACGGGACCTCGAAGTTCAGCGTGCCGCCTGGACACTACTGGGCAATCGCAGTGTTCTTCAGCTTCTCCAACAGCAGCGCCGCATTGCGCCACGTCGTCCTGCCGCAGTTCACGGTGCGGGGCAGCACGACCGTGCATCTGGCCGCGCGAGCCGCGAGCAGCGAAATCGGCTTCACCACGCCGCGACCTGCCGTCCCGCTGCAGCTCACCTTCAACGTGATACGGGGAGCAGCAAACGGCCAAACATTCAGCGACTCATTCACTGTCATCGAGCCCGGTCTTTCACTCTGGGTCAACCCGACCGCGGCAAAGCCAACAGTTGGCACCTTGAGTTCCGTGACGTCGGGCCAGCTGGCATCCCCGCGCAAGGCGGCCGGACTTCCGTACGACTACAACCTCGACTATCCCGGGCCTGCCGGGATCATTCCCGCCCAGCAGCACTTCACTGCGACCCCGGCGAGCCTCGCGGCAGCAACGCAGCGCTACTTCCAGGACGTGCCGTCAGCCGGCGGGTGGGGCGTGTTCGGCGGCTCCCCGGCGGAGCTCCAGGGCGGCATATTGTTTGCCAGCGTCTTCTCTATCAGGCTGCCAGTGACCCGGATCCAGTACTTCTCCGCCGGCCAGTCGCAGGCTTGGTCCAGCTTCTACATCGAGTTCCTGTCGTCATTCGCAGGCGGCCAAACCGGTCCGTTCCAGGTGCTGCACCCGGCTGGGCAGGTAACCGAAGACTGGAATGGCTACCCACTGCACCCGCAGCCCAACGTGCAGCTACTGCCGCCAAGGCTGGGCGCGCTGCTGCCGGAGTTCCCGTCCGCGGTCCGGGCGGGCAACACGCTGTCGCTGTACACCACACCGTTCAGCGACAACGCGCCAGGCCATCTCGGCCCGTTCCTCGGCCCGGGCGCAATCACCGGCAGTTACGCGGTCTATCAGAACGGCGTACGGATCGCGCACGGCAACCCCGCCAACGGGATCGCACCAGTCCTGCTCAGCCCGAAACCGTCAGTGCTGACGTTCGTGCTCGCCGCTGGCCGGTTCGGGCCGTCCTATCCGCTATCAAGCGCCAGCAGTACCGCCTGGACGTGGCGCTCCGCACCGCAGCCCGGGGCGAGAGTGCCGCCGTCCTGGTTCTGTGGGGTCACCAAGACGGGCGGGTTGCTGCGCAGTTGCGCGGTGCAGCCGATGATGACGGTCGACTATCACGTGCAGGGACTCCAGCAGGACGGTCGCACGGCGGATGGCCAGCAGCTTGTCGATCTCACCTTCGGTCACCTGCAGCTAGCTTCGGCCGCGGCCGTCACCGGTGCGACCGCGCAGTTCTCATACAACGATGGCCAGACCTGGCAGGCGGCGACGGTCACACCCCTAGGTGGCGGGCACTTCCAGATGGCCTTCACTGCGCCTGGCGGTGTCGACGTGACTCTGCGCATACACGCCACCGACGCAGCCGGTGGCGCCATCACCGAGACCATCCTGCGCGCCTACGGCGTCTCATTCTGAGGCTGGGGACGGGAGCAACCAGATGACCTCTCAGACTGCCGGTGGCTCTTCCGGCCGCCTCAGACAGCGCGTTCGGGCGCGGCGTCGTGGCGTAGCGCAGGCTGGCCTGCTTGCCCTCGCTAGCGTGCTCATGCTGGCAACCGCGTCGGCCTCGACGGCCAGCGCGGCCCGCCCGCCGGCCGGGACGCCAGGCCCCAGTGGGTTGCGGGCGGCGTGCCCTACGGTGGCCGATGGGTACATGCGTTGCTTCGCGTTGTACCGAACGCAGACGGACGTTAATCGCGCCATCGCCGCGGGCGTGACGGGAGCCGCGGCGCAGCCGGTTGGCCTGACCCCCCGGCAGTTGGAGGCGGCATACCGGCTTCCGGTCAGCCGCCGTTCGCACCAGACCATCGCGGTTTCGATCGCCTACGACACCCCGAAGCTCGCACACTACCTGGCGATGTACCGGAAGCAGTTCGGCCTGCCAGCGTGCACCGTAGCCAGCGGATGTTTCCGGAAGGTCAACCAGAACGGCAAGGTCGGCCCGCTGCCCCAGTCGGGTGTCGGCTCCGGCTGGGACCTTGAGGCCACGCTCGATGTGTCGATGATTTCGGCCGCGTGTCCGCACTGCCGGATCCTGGTCGTCGAGGGTGACGACCCGAGCTTTGCCAACCTGGCGAAGACCGACGACACCGCGGTGCGGCTCGGTGCTCAGGTCGTCAGCAATAGCTACGGCGCGCGGGAAGACGGCTTCGCGCTCGCTTACGCCGGGGCCTACCGCCACCCCGGTCACGTGATCACGGTATCGTCAGGCGACTTCGGTTTCAGCGCCGCGAACTTCCCGGCCAACCTCACCAGCGTGACCGCGGTTGGCGGCACCATCCTCGCTCAGGCCCATGACCGGCGCGGCTGGCGCGAGGTGGTCTGGAACACTCCAGGCGCAGGCGCGAGCAGCAGCGGATGCTCGGCGTACGTGGCCAAGCCAGCGTGGCAGCATGATCGGGCGTGCACCGGGCGCACCGTGGCCGACCTAGCGGCCGTCGCATGGAATATCCCCATTTACAACAAGGACTATGGTGGCTGGGTTACCGTCGGCGGGACCAGCGTGTCGGCACCGTTCATAGCCGGGGTATACGGGTTGGCCGGGAATGCCGCCAGGATCCGGCCCGGCTACAGCTACCAGCATGCGCGGTCGCTGTTCGGCGTTACGACCGGCAACAATGCCTTCCTAGTGCCGCTCCCGAAAGTGGTGTGCGGCGACGATTACTTGTGCGTCGCGAAGAAGGGCTACAACGCTCCGACCGGTCTGGGAACGCCGAACGGGATCGGCGCGTTCTGACGCCTGCGCCTGCGCCTCCGTCGGTGCGGTCGCTGGCTGTTTGCTGCTACTTCGACACTGGCCAGACCTGCAGGTACTGAGTGCTGTTGCGCGAGCAGGCACCGAAGGGGAACGGCACGACTTTGGCCCCGAACTGATTCGGCGGGTAGATCCGTAGCCCGGCCGCAGTCACCGGCCGGCAGAGGGACCTCGGGATGTTGCCGGTTTCGGCGATCAGGATCGTCTCTTTGGCCGTCGCTCCGTTGGCCAGCGTCACAACGTGCTTGGCGATGCCGGGCGACCGGTGCGCCGCCCGCCCGAGCTGCTTGCCGTGCAGGTTAACTCCGGAAACCCCCGAGTAGCCGAACAGCGTGCACTTGTGCCCGGAAAGGTTGGTGAACTCAAGCTAGGTCGTGGCCCGGCATCGACTGCCGCTGAATGACACCTCCTACGACGCGACAACTCGGGCAGCGGTTGTAGCCGTTGCCGTCCGAGGGGAGGGGTTCCCGTTAGGGGAAGGTTCCCCTTTCCATTAGCACCGGCGTCGGGCACCCTCGTGTCCACGCGGCAACAAGGCCGCGCCACAGTAAGGCGAGGTTGATGACGATGGGATTCTCAGCTGGAACACATGGCCGCCGGGGTATCCGGACCGCCGCGGTCGCAGCGATCGCGGCAACGGCTGCCGCGGGCGCGGCGATCGCCATTGCGGCTCCCGCACTGGCGGCTCAGACCGGGCCCGCAGCCCGGGTACTTGCGGCTGGCCAGGCTGGCTCACGCGCCGCAGTGCCGTGGAGCAAGGTGGGCCCGGGCTGGGCGCTGGCGATGTACTCCGCGAGCACGGGCGGTGAGGGCATTAAGCCCAAGGCCGGGGCGTCGACGCTGTACCTGGTTGACCCGCAAGGCGGCCGGTACTCCCTGTACACCTGGCCGGCTCGCAGCGCCAGGTCCAAGTGGTACCTCCAGGACTGGTCGGGCGATGTCCGCCGGGCACTGTTTACCTCGGCGCCGCCTTCTGGCGGCGGCCCCGGGCGCGAGCATGTCTATCAGCTGCAGCTGCGAACAGGTGCCGTTACCAGCTTCACCCTGCCAACGGGCGTGGTCTCCCTGGGCTACACCAGGCCGCACGGGCTTAACATCCTGGCCCAGCGGGGCATGGTTACTGGCCTGCGCAGCAAGTCGACCTTGCAGCGCTACAACCTGACAGGCCAGCTGCAGAAGAGGCTGGCAACGATCACCTACCTGGCCGGGGCTGCCTACCAGCCGGCCGGCGCGGAGCTGGCCGCGGGCTCGCTGCACGGACTCGAGCTGATCAGCAATGCGGGCGGGATCATCAGGAGCCTCCCCGTTCCCGGGGCCAAGTTCGGCTGCACCACTGTCCGCTGGTGGAGCGCGGGCACGATCCTGGCCAGTTGCTCGGTGGCCAATGAGCCCGGCCCGCGGATGTGGCTAGTCCCGGCTAGCGGTGCCAAGCCAACGGCGCTCACACCGGCCCGCCACAACGGCTTCGACACGGGCGACTTCAACGCCTGGAAGCTGTCGAGCGGGCTGTATGTCGACGGCTACGGAGCCTGCGGCACCCTGGTGATCGGGCGCCAGCCGGCCCACGGGCGCGAGCAGATGGTCAACGTGCCTGGCGCGGTGAGCAGCCTGATCGTGAACGCGACCAGCTCGAAGCTGATGGTCGAGCGCATCAACGGCTGCATGCCAGGTATTTCGCTGGTGTGGTTCAACCCGGCGACGCGAGCGATGACGGTCGCGATCAAGGTCGGGCACAACCAATTCGGCGTGACCGCGGTCGTGCCGTACTTCGTCACCGGCAAGTTCTGACCGCGCGTCCGAACCCACGGCGTAAACCCAGCGCGGCCGTCCCAGGACGGCCGCGCTGCCGTGTCGGCGGCTGGCTTCAGACGGCTGCCGTCGAGGATCAGCTATCGCTGACCGGCCGTTCTTTATGCGCATCCTCTGCTCGCGTCGCCGCAAGCTGTTCGCACAAATGGCAGCCACCGCAGGAAGCGCATATCCACCTGCGACATTCGGGGCAGCGGTCTCGCTCGGTCATTCCACTTCTCAGTCCGGTTCGTTTTGCCCAGACTAAGCGCTGACAACTGCCGGTAAATTCCCGCTCGACGGCTATCGGGGAAGCGGCCTGCTCATCGACAGGGTCGACCGCATGTTCCCCGGCGCTGAGTCAGAATTGGCAGTAGTTACCGAGCAACGTCGCTGGCCCGGCCAAGAGCGCCAGACGACCTATCCCACTTCAACAGCGATACAGGAGCCTGGGCCAATACGTTGACTCTCGTGAGGCACCAACGCAGGCCGGGGCGCAACGCCGCCGCCGGCCCGCCCGCATGCCCACCGCCCGTCGAGCGGCCCGAGGCGGCAGTGGCATGACCGAGCAGTCCGGCACCCGGCCACAAGCGCCCATCGGTGCGGGTAAGTACGCCAGGGTCGAGCGGGAGAGACGCTTCCTGCTGGCCGGACCGCCCTCGCCATCGGCAATCGCGGGCAGCCGCCGCATCACCGACCGGTACCTGCCGGGCACGCGCCTGCGCCTGCGGCGTCTCGACTACTGCGACAGCGGGGCCTGCGAGTTCAAGTTCACTCAGAAGGTGCCCGCCGGTGGGCCGGGCTTCGTCCAGGGACTGATCACCAACACCTACCTGTCCGCGGCCGAGTACGACCTGCTCGCCTCACTCCCGGCCGCGGCGCTGTCCAAGACACGGCTGAGCGTTCCGCCGCTGAGCGTCGATATTTTCGATCCGCCGTTGCACGGCCTGGTCATGGCTGACATCGAGTTCAGCACAGACGAGGAAGCACAGTCGTTCCTCCGGCCTCCGGCGGCGGTCGCCGAGGTCACCGATGACCCCCGGTTCACCGGAGGCAGCCTCGTCCGTGCTCGCCGTCACGACCTGCTGGCCTGGCTCGCCGAGTACGGCATCGAACCCCAGCAGATCGAATGAACTCAACTCATCCAGGTATCAGCGACCGACTCGGGGCAAGCAAATGACTGAACGACCGACCCTGAGCACCAGCCTGGGCACCCTGCGCGGTTGCATCGAAGACGGGCTGTGCGTGTTCCGCGGCGTGCCCGGCCCGATGACCCTGCGGTCCTGGTCATCGGGACCGACGCCTTCCGGGTTGTGAACGACTTGCCGAGGCCGGCAGTCTGCCGCCAGAGTTGAAAAGCGCCCCCAGCAGAGCGCCCCCAGCAGAGCGCCCCCAGCAGGATTCGAACCTGCGCACCCGCCTCCGGAGGGCGGTGCTCTATCCCCTGAGCTATGGGGGCTGGCGCTGACCTGGCCAGCAAATCTCGCTGCAGGCCGGAGCTTAGGGTATCAGGCGGAAGTATCGACGGACACGAAGCCGATCTGCTCCCATGGGCTACCAGGCTTCCGATACCCTCACGCCGTGACCGAGGGACTTGGCCGTGTGCTGGTTGTCGATGACGATGAGGTCATCAGGCAGCTCATTGCCGTCAACCTCACCCTCGAAGGGTTCGAGGTGGTCACCGCCGTGGACGGGCACGATTGCCTGGAGAAAGTGGCCCAAGTCGACCCCGACGTGATCACGCTCGACGTCATGATGCCGCGCCTGGACGGCTGGGTGACAGCGACGCAACTGCGGCGCAATCCGGCCACCGCGAACATCAAGGTAGTCCTGATCACCGCCCGGGCCCAGGAGGACGACCGGGACCGAGGCCGGCAGATCGGCGTAGATGCCTATCTCACCAAGCCGTTCGACCCGGCGGAGATGATCCGGGTCGTCCGCGAGCTTGCGGGCGCCCCGGCCAGTTCCTTCGACTGAGGCGCCGGCCAACCGGGCCGCCTACCCTAAGCCTGTGATCACCGGCGACCTCGGCACCGAGCTGATCACGGTGCTGCGACAGCTGGCCGCCGACGGAGCGCTGCCCCAGTCCGCGGCGAAGCTCTCTCCGGCCGGCACCTGGCGCCCCGCGCCCGACGGTGATCCGGCCAGCTTCGCCACCTCGTTGCCGTTCCGCGTCGCCCGGCTTGATGGGAGCGCTGCGGCTGACGTGGCCGCCGCGCTCGCCGGGCCGTTGCGCGCCGTGCCGTGGATCCGAAGGGTCCGGCCAGCCGCGCCCGGCTACCTGACGATCACGGTGACGCCGGGCGCACTGGCGGCCATCGCGGGCCGGATCGCGGCGGCAGGCCCGTCCTGCGCGCACAGCAGCATCCTGCGCGGCACGGCGGCGACGGTCATGCCGTGGCCCGATCTGGCTGCCGCGAGCAGCTGGCCGCGCGCCTGGCGGGAACAGGCCGGCGCGATGACCGGCCGTATGGCCCAAGCCGCCGGAGCCGACGTCGCATCGGGAGGGGAACGGGGTCCCCGATCCGACTCTGCCCCCGCCACGCAGTCCCCCGTTGCGGCTGCGGTGGCGTGGTTCGGGGACAGTGCCGTCCGCTACAGCGTCGCCAGGGCGCTGCCCGGAAGCGCGGCCGGCTAGCTTGGCAGCTCCGCCCCGGCCACCGCCTGCCAACGGCGCTAACCGACGTCCAAGCCGCGCACGCCGATGCCGCCTCCACCGAACGATGGGCGGCTGACCTGGGGATTGAGCGCGCTGCGTACAACGACGACGTGGCGGCGGCCCTCACCGGCCCGGCCGAGCTCCGCCTGCTTAGCCTGTTGTCCTGGCTGCCAGAGAGGGTAGCCTCGGCGGCCCGGCGGTCCCGTGCCGACGGACTGCCCCGCTACCTGGAACAGGTCGCCGCATCCTGGTTGGCTTGCAAGCAGGAGAGCCCGGCACTGCCGTTCGGCGGCCTGGCCGCCCCTAAGGACCCAGACGTCGCCGCAGCCAGGCTGGTGCTGGCCGACGCGGCCGGGACGGTGCTCGCCGCCGGCCTAGACCTGACCGGGATCACCCCGGTCGGCCAGCTATGACCTGCCGCAGCTCTTGAAACAAATCGCCAGGTTGAGGTAGTTTCGCCCATCAGCTGGAACAACAAGCGCATCCGGGCGTTCAAGCGATTTGCCAGCTTAAGATTCAAGAGTCCGCGAAATGGGTAGCGCATGGCATGTAAGCCCCCTGGACGTCGACAGCTAAGGCTCGCCCCGGTTCTCCGCGCCAGACTGTTTCCCGCCATGCAGTTGCTGGCGTGAGCGTACCCGGGAACACGCCAAGACCTCACCCGGCATGTTCCCGTCCGGTCGGTGCGCCGCTGTCGACCCCTTCCGCCACGTGCGGACGCCGTCAAAGGAATGCAGTGGGTCGCTGCCGAAGGAATGCCGCGGGTCGCGATGGTGTTAAGCTAGAAGCTGCACCAGATGCCCCGCACTGGGGAGAGGTGCTCGTTCGCACGGCATCCGATCGGTTCGTTAGTGCTCGGCGGCGTGCGATCCTGACATTCATTTGCCCATCGCGGGAGTTCCCAGTCTGCCCAGCCCTAGCCAAGGACCTGGGTGGCAAGGACATATGCGGCCGAGCGTCGCGTCCGGGATGGCCTGTCAGCTGCGGTGGTGACAGGCGGCGGTGGCAGACACTAACGCGACAGCGGGCAGCCGGCTGCAGGGGCAGCCGAGACCCGCACCCTGGGAAGGACCCCTTGTGAGCGAAACCTTGGACCTGTTCTCATCCGAGAACGGGGAATCTGCCGACGCGTCCAGGCCGGATGTGTCCGGACCCGCCGGCAATTCCTTCGGCGTGGCGGAGTCGGCAGGGACTTCCCACGACCCGGCCGGCGCGGTACGCTCCTGGCCGGATGCCGTCGACGCGGCAACAGGCAGCAACGAGGCCAGCGCTGATTCCGCTGGCAGCGCGAGTCAGCCGGCCAGCGAGCCTGTCAGCGATGCTGTTGCCCGAGCTTCAGCGGGTAGCTCAGTCCATCGGCATCACGGGGACCGCGAGGATGCGCAAGGGTCAGCTGATCGCGGCCATCGAGGAAAGGCAATCAGAAAACCGGCAGGGCGGGGGGTCGCACGAGGCTAGGCCCCTTGGCCAGCAAGGCGGAGGATCCGGGGCCGCAGTCGCCCCCGACCAGGAGCCGCTGGGCCAGCAGATCAAGACCTCGGATAACACAGTCCAGCGGGGCGCGCCTGCGGGAGCCGGCGCTGACCGCACCTTTGAGCGGGACGCCATGGAAGCACAGACATCGACACAGCCAGGGCTGGGCAGCCCGAATGCTGGCGGGATCGGCGAGGGCTCAGGGTACAGCGACGCCGGCATCGGCGGCGCTACGCCCAGCGACGCAATCCAAGCCGGCCCGGTTTCGAGCGGCCCCATCTCAGGTGGCACCGTCGCAACCGACATGGGGGGCGCGGCATCGGCCGCCCCGGTGAACGGCACGCCGCGCGAGGATGCTCAGCACGGTGTCGATGATCAGCAGGGCGGAGACGGCCAGCGCCCCGACCGGCGCCGGCGCAGCAGTCGGCCCGCGGGCCAGCCGCAGTCGGTCAGCGACGGCGATGACCAGGGCCGCGAGGTTCGCGAGCAGAGCCGCGACGCCGGTCCAGCCGGCCGCGACCAGGCCGGCCGTGACCAGGGTGGCCGCGACCAGGGCGGCGGCCGTGACCAGAATGGTCGCGAGCAGAGCGGCAGCAACCGTGACCAGAACGGGCGCGACCGCGACCAGCAGGGCAGTCGCCAGCAGCAGGGCGGCCGCGACCAGGGCGGCGGCCGTGACCAGAACGATCGCGACCAGCAGGGCAACCGTCAGCAGCAGGGCGGCGGCCGCGACCAGAGCGACCGAGATGACGACCGCGACGGCCAGGGCAACCGCCGCAGCCGCGACCGGTTCCGCAACCGGAACACCCAGCGAGGGCGGCGCGAGCGCGGCGGCGGTAACGAGGCCGAGCCGGTGATCAGCGAGGACGACGTGCTGATCCCCATCGCCGGGATCTTGGATGTCCTCGACAACTACGGGTTCGTCCGCACCACCGGTTACCTGCCGGGCGCCAACGACGTGTACGTGTCGCTGTCCCAGGTTCGCCGGTACGGCCTGCGCAAGGGCGACGTGATCGAGGGCGCGATCCGGCAGCCGCGCGAAGGCGAGCGCCGCGAGAAGTTCAACGCCCTGGTCCGGCTCGACAAGATCAACGGGCTCGACCCTGAGGCGGCGAAGAGCCGGCCGGACTTCAACAAGCTCGTGCCGCTCTATCCGCAGGAGAGGCTCCGGCTGGAGACCGAGCACACGATCATGACCACCCGGATCATGGACCTGATCAGCCCGATCGGCAAGGGCCAGCGCGGCCTGATCGTGTCGCCGCCCAAGGCGGGCAAGACCATGATCCTGCAGGCGATCGCCAATTCGATCACCAAGAACAACCCCGAGTGCCACCTTATGGTCGTCCTCGTCGACGAGCGGCCAGAGGAAGTCACCGACATGCAGCGCACGGTCAAGGGCGAGGTCATTCACTCGACCTTCGACCGGCCGGCCGAGGATCACACCACGGTCGCGGAGCTGGCGATCGAGCGGGCCAAGCGGCTAGTGGAGATGGGCCACGACGTCGTCGTGCTGCTCGACTCCATCACCAGGCTGGGCCGGGCCTACAACCTGTCCGCCCCGGCCAGCGGCCGGATCATGTCCGGTGGTGTCGACTCGACCGCGCTCTACCCGCCGAAGAGGTTCTTCGGCGCCGCGCGCAACATCGAGCACGGCGGCTCGCTGACCATCCTGGCGACGGCGCTGATCGAGACCGGCTCCCGCGCCGACGAGGTGATCTTCGAAGAGTTCAAGGGCACCGGCAACTGGGAGCTGCGGCTGCGCCGTGAGCTCTCCGACAAGCGGATCTTCCCGGCGGTGGACGTGGACGCGTCCGGCACCCGCAAGGAAGAGCTGCTGATGACGCCGGAGGAGCTCAAGATCGTCTGGCAGCTTCGCCGGGTCCTGCACACGCTGGAGCCACAGCAGGCGCTTGAGGTGCTCATGGACCGGATGAGAGACACCAAGAGCAACGCCGAGTTCCTGCTCAAGGTCGTCAAGACCAGCCCGGCCTCCTAACCCGGCAGGGGGCCGAACCCCGCCCGGCTCGCCCCTCGGCGAGCCGGGAATGTCCAGGTGCCTGCGCACGTTGGAGGATCTGGCACACTGGTAAGCCAACGAGATGCGGTTCCGGTTCACGCCTTGGCACTGGGTTGAAGGTAACCCTTGCTCACGGCGACCCGGCGACTGCGGGGACCAGGAGTTAGCAATGAAGTCCGGTATCCACCCGGAGTATGTGGTCACGACCGTGACCTGTAGCTGCGGCAACACATTCAAGACGCGCAGCACCGCCAAGAACGGCGTCATCCACGCCGACGTCTGCTCAAGCTGCCACCCGTTCTACACGGGCAAGCAGAAGATCCTGGACACCGGTGGCCGCGTCGCTAGGTTCGAGCGCCGGTTCGGCAAGAAGGCCGCTGACGGCAAGAAGTAGCCGGGCAACAACCCCGTTCCCTTCCCCGCAGAAACGCCTGGAAGGGAACGGTTTGGGCTGTCCGGCAGTGGTTATCACGAGGTGAGGAGGTAAGCATGTTCGAACGGCTTGCCGACCTCGCTGCCGAGCACGCGCAGCTGGAGAAAGACCTCGCCGACCCGGCGATCCACGCCGACCCGGACCGGGCCAGGACGCTGAGCCGCCGCTACGGCGCGCTCACGCCGATCGTGCAGGCGTATGGCGAGTGGCTGCAAACCTCGCAGGACGAGGCCACCGCGCGCGAGTTCGCGCCCGAAGATGCCTCGTTCGCAGCGGAGGCGCAGCAATTCGCCGAGCACCGCGAGGAGCTTGAGCAGCGGCTGAATGCGCTGCTGGTACCGCGCGATCCGAACGACGACAAGGACGTCATCCTCGAGGTCAAGGCGGGCGAGGGCGGCGAAGAGTCGGCCCTGTTTGCCGGCGACCTGCTGCGGATGTACCTGCGGTTCGCCGAGCGCAAGGGCTGGAAGACCGAGGTACTCGACTCCACTATGACTGGCCTCGGCGGCTACAAGGACGCCACGGTCGCGGTCAAGGCCAAGGGCGACGAGGGCGCCTGGTCGCGGCTCAAGTACGAGGGCGGCGTGCACCGGGTCCAGCGCGTCCCGGCCACCGAGTCGCAGGGGCGGATTCACACCTCAGCGGCTGGCGTGCTAGTGATGCCCGAGGCGGACCCGGTCGAGGTGAACATTGACCCGAACGACCTGAAGATCGACGTATTCCGCTCCTCTGGCCCAGGCGGGCAGAGCGTGAACACTACCGACTCGGCGGTGCGGATCACCCACCTGCCGACCGGAGTCGTGGTTTCCTGTCAGAACGAGAAGAGCCAGCTGCAGAACAAGGAGCAGGCGATGCGGGTGCTTCGCGCGCGGCTGCTCACGGTCGCGCAGGAGGAAGCCGACGCCCAGGCCTCGGCGGAGCGGCGCAGCCAGGTGGCCACTGTGGACCGGTCGCAGCGGGTTAGGACCTACAACTTCCCGGAGAACCGGATCTCCGATCACCGGGTCGGATTCAAGGCTTACAACCTTGACCAGGTCATCGACGGCGACTTGGACGCCGTGATCGGCGCGCTGGTGGAGGCGGACCGCGCCGAGAAGATCGCCGGCTCCGACGCAAGCTGACCGTGACCCTGCTGCTTGACGAGATCGCCATCGCGACCGCCCGGCTGGCGGAGGCCGGGGTCGAGTCGCCGCGAACCGATGCCGAGCTGATCGCCGCCCGCCTTCATGGGGTCGCCCGCGGCCAGCTGCACCTCGTGCCAGATTCGCAGTTCGATCCGCGGTTCTGGGACGACATCGCCCGCCGCCAGGCCCGCGAGCCGCTGCAGCACATCACCGGGGTTGCCCACTTCCGTTACCTTGAGCTCGCGGTCGGGCCCGGCGTGTTCGTGCCCCGGCAGGAGACCGAGGTAATGACTGGCTGGGCGATCGAGCAGCTCGCCGCGATGGACGTCGCCGAGCCCATGGTGGCCGATCTCGGCACCGGTTCGGGCGCCATCGCGCTGTCGATCGTGCTGGAGGTCCCGCGTGCCCAGGTGCACGCGGTCGAAGCCGACCCCCTGGCCAGCCAGTGGGCCGAGCGCAACATCGCCGGCGTCGCCAAGGCATCGCCGCACACTGCGGGCCGGATGCGGCTGCACGCTGGCGACTTTGGCTCGGCACTGGCCGACCTTGAAGGCCACTTCGACCTGGTCGTCAGCAACCCGCCCTACATCCCGGTCGGCTCCTGGGTGCCGCCTGAGGTCGGGGAGTACGACCCGGCGGCCGCCCTGTGGGGCGGCGGCGAGGACGGCCTCGACGCGGTCTGCGGTGTCGAGCAAACCGCACGCCGGCTGCTGCGACCTGGCGGCCTGCTGGCGGTCGAGCACGGCGCTCAGCAGGGCGCCGCGGTCTACTGGGTGTTCGCCGAGGAGAACGGCTGGCGTGAAACTCGCAATCACGCCGACCTGGCCGGCCGCGACCGCTTCGTCACCGCCGTCTGGCCCGGCGCTCACTCGTAACCCGCTAACCCGCTAACCCGCGAACCCGCGAACCCGCCAAACGTATGGAGGTTTGGTGTTGTGTGCGCAACACCTGACCGGCATACGTGGTCGGGCGATTGGGCCGTGCTCGTCTGCGCGGTCGTGAGCGGTGAACGGCCATGGCAGGATGATCGGATATGAGCGCATGGTTCGACTGCGCGGATCCAGCCCAGCGCACCGAGGGGCTGGCCGCTGCGGTTACCGCGGTTCTGGGCGGGGAACTTGTGGTGCTGCCGACCGACACTGTGTACGGGGTGGGCGCTGACGCGTTCAGCCCAGCCGCGGTGACGCGGCTGCTGACAGCGAAGGGACGCGGCCGGGACATGCCGCCGCCAGTGCTGGTCGGAACGGTCCGGGCCGCGGAAGCCCTCGTCGAGGATCTCGGCCCAGACGGCCGCCAGCTCATCGACGAGTTCTGGCCTGGCGGGCTGACCATCGTCTGTCGCGCCGCCAGGACACTCAGCTGGGATCTCGGCGACACCAGGGGCACCGTCGCAATCCGGATGCCCGAGCACCCGGTAGCCCTGGACCTGCTGCGCGAGACCGGGCCGATGGCGGTAAGCAGCGCCAACGCCACCGGCTCGGCCGCCGCCACGACGGCGGCGGAGGCGCGTGACCAGCTCGGCGAGTCGGTGTCGGTTTACCTCGACGGCGGGTCGTCCATCAGCGCGGTGGCATCGACCATCGTAGACCTGACCGGGCCGCAGCCCCGCCTGTTGCGGCGCGGGGCGATCTCCGTGGGACGGCTTCGCGAGGTGGCCGAGGTCGCGGCTGGCGCTGATCCCGGATCGCCCTGACCGGGCCGGATTTTGACTTGGCCTAGGCCGCGGGACCGGGGAGTGAAGGCTCCGGGTGCGGACGCCGCCGCCCGGACTGGGCTTGGACAGCACCAGAGCCATGGACTTGCCCGGGCAAGAGGCCTTCAGCCATGGCAGCCAGCGTGGTGCTCTAGAGTTGCGGTTGATGCTCTTTAATCCCGACCGGGCCCGGTGACACGGTGAGGGACTTCGTCCTGGTCTTGCTGGTGACGGCCGCCGTCACCTACGTGCTCACGCCCCTTGCCGGCCGCTTGGCGGTCCGCATCGGCGCACTGCACGAGGCGAGGGACCGCGACGTGCATGTCGTGCCGATTCCGCGGCTCGGCGGCCTGGCCATGTTCGGCGGGCTGGCGGTCGGACTGCTGGTGGCCAGCCAGATCCCGAAGCTCCGGGGCGGAATCGCCGGCACTGGCATGATCAGCGGCCTGCTGCTGGCGGGCGGCCTCCTGGTGGTTATCGGGTTCGTCGACGACCGCTGGGGCATGAGCGCGCTACCCAAGTTCGCCGGGCAGGTCGCCGCTGGCGGCATCCTCGTAGCCACCGGCACCGAGATCAGCTGGCTGCCGTATCCGGGCGGCGGCATCTTCATTCCGAGTGCTGACCAGCAAACGCTGATCACGATCCTGGTCGTGGTCGCGACCATCAACGCGGTCAACTTCATCGACGGGCTTGACGGCCTGGCGGCCGGGATAGTGGCTATTGCAGCGACATCGTTCCTGATCTACTACTACTCCCTTACCAAGGTCGTCGACATCCCCTCGCTGGCCGCGCCGGCGCTGGCGTCGGCCATCCTCATCGGGATGTGCATAGGCTTCCTGCCGCACAACTTCTCTCCGGCCACCATCTTCATGGGGGACACCGGAGCAATGCTGCTCGGCCTGCTGCTGGCCTACGCGCCGATCTCGAGCATCGCCGGGACTGACCCGAGCCTGCTGGCCACCAAGGTCAACCGGTACCCGGAGATCATCCCGTTGCTGCTGCCGGCCGCGCTGCTCGTCATCCCCTATGGTGACCTGCTGCTAGCGGTCGTGCGCCGTACCAGGGCAGGCCAGTCGCCGTTCGCCCCCGACCGCAAGCACCTGCACCACCGGCTCCTCGACATCGGGCACTCGCAACGTAAAAGCGTGCTGATCATGTACCTGTGGGCCGCGGCGTTCTCCGGCAGCGTGGTGTACCTGTCGATCGCGAAGACCGAGGTGAAGAGCAACCACCACGGCACGCCCGTCTTCGTCCTCGTCGCCATCACCGCGGCCGCGCTGGCGGTCCTGCTTCTCCTGTCGATGCCCCGGCTCCGGTGGTGGGAAGGGCGCCGCTCGCGCAAGGCGGTAACAGCGGAGGGGAACGGGGTCCTCGATGCGGGCCAACCTGAGCCTCTCGGGCTGGCACCGGTTACGGCCAAGGGCGTTCGGGCAGCCGCGCCTGCCGAGGCGGAACTGGTTTCGGTAGCCGTGGCGCCGCTGCCGGCCGCCGTGGTTTCTGGCGGTGCCGCGGCGAGCCAGCAAGCTACTCCCGCCCCGGGCCCGGCCAGGTCGATTGTCGGCATGGTGCCACCGGCGGCCGGCAACGGTTCGGGCAGGCACAGCGAGCCGGCCGAGCCTCGGCATGCCGGGCCCGATAGCGCCGGGGAGTCCTGACTCTCGCCGACAGGGAAACCATTTCTTTACCAGCGAACAGGACCTCCGTGACCTGCGGATATCGGGCTTGCAGCGCGGCATTAGTCACGATAGGTGACTCCCTGAATCACTAGGCAGGAGAGCTTGTGATATATTTCACGAGCACCCACTACCAGGTTGGTGCAGGGCCCCGTGATACGTTTCGCTAACCTGGGCGTAACAGCCAGGAAGCTTCATGTTGCTAGGGCACTAGCAGCAAAGCCACCCCGAATGAGCTGGGCAAACCAGCGGTACCAAAGATCATCCGGAGTCTTCCAGAGATGCTGGCGAACTTCGCCCCGATGGCGCGGCGATCCGCCGCCGTGACGGCCGCAGCTGCCGCAGTCATGGTGGTGCTGTGCGCCGTCTTCGGCGGGCACAAGGGCCTGCTGGCCGCGGCCATCGCGGTAGGCGTGGTCGCGGGCTTCTTCGGCCTGAGCGTGCTAGCCGTCGGGCGGGCTTCCAGGATCAGCCCGCAGGCGATGATGCTGGCCGGCATGGGCACCTACTTCGTGAAGATCCTGGTCTTGCTCTTCCTTGTCGGCCGGTTCCAGAACAGCACCGCGTTCAGCGCGTGGCTGTTCGGCCTGACGGCCATCGTTCTCGTCCTGGTTTATGACGGCGCGCTGATTGTGACGTGGCAGCGGACGAAGATGCTGTACGTCGAGCCGGACGGAGAACGATGACCCGTGGCTGGGACACGTACTCCGGACGGCAGATCGCGGCCCGCGCCCGGTGCTGCCTGGAAACGCGGTGCTGCCTGGAAACGCGGTGCTGCCTGTCTGCTAACGCCGCGCGGGTATGACGAGCGAGCAGAAGGGCGGCGCCACCCGCGATCCGGAGCAGGAGCCCAGGATCGTGCGGGAGGGCGACGGCTGGCAGATCCTCAGCTACATGTTCGGCGGCATGATCCTCTATGGCGGGATCGGCTGGCTCATCAGCCATTTCACCGGGATCGCGATCCTGTTTCCGATCGGCATGATCCTCGGCATCGGCCTGTCGGTGGCAATGATCATCTTCCGATTCACAAGATCCTGACCTGCCCGGAAATGCTCGTTACGTGCCGTCCGGGCGACCCGCTGTCGGGCCCGGCGGCCGGCTACGTCATGATGACTGACCTTGACCCGCAGCGGCATGCCCCCGTGCTAGCCAGTACCGGGCCAGCCTGCATGCGACAGCCCGGAGGGGTATCTCGGTGAGCTACGCAATTGCGACTACGGCCGCAACGAGCTGCTCCGCGTCGAGCAGCCACATCTTCTCCGGATGCGGCTTTCCGTCGCCATCGATCAACGACTTCTATTTCACGCCGCTGTTCAAGGTCGGCAGCGTGGCCTTCGGCAAGCCGGGCCTGCTGCTCCTGCTCAGCACCGTCCTTGTGCTGCTGTTCTTCTGGTTCGCGTTCCACTCACCGAAACTGGTGCCCCGCGGTATCCAGAACGTCGGCGAGATGGGTGTGTTGTTCGTCCGTGATCAGATCCTGCGCCCGCAGCTCGGCAAGGCCGGGGACAAGTGGCTGCCCTTCCTGGTCTCACTGTTCTTCTTCATCTGGGTGAACAACATAATGGGGATCATCCCCATCCTGTATTTCCCGGCGATGGCGAAGTATGGCTATCCGGTGGCGCTGGCCGGGATGGTCTGGATCATCTACATGGGCCTGGGCATCAAGCGCCAGGGCCTGCGCGGTTACATGAGGACGCTCACCATCCCCGCTGGCTCGCCAGGGTGGATCCTGCCACTGCTGATACCGATCGAGTTCTTGTCCAACGTCCTCGTCCGGCCGTTCACGCTGTCGATCCGGCTGTTCGCGAACATGCTCGCCGGGCACGTGCTGTTGCTCGTGTTCACCATAGCCACCTGGTACCTGCTGACACTTTCGATTGGTGCGCTGTACGCGGCCACGTCGTTCGTGGTCGCGGTCCTCGTGACCGCGCTGGAGGTCCTGGTGCAGGCGCTGCAAGCCTTCATCTTCACGATCCTGACCGCTACCTATATCTCGGGCGCGTACGAAGGCGCGCACTGAGCCCACAAGAAAACCCCGGCGGGCCCCCGCCGGCCCGACACAAAGGACGCACCAATGCAGCTCGCGATGCACCTGCATCACCTGCTCTACGTGGCCGCAGGCACGACCAACACCTTGAACATAAAGAACCTGGGCGCACTTACCTATGGTCTTGCGGCCATCGGCCCCGGCGTCGGCATCGGCCTGATCTTCGGTAACACGATCCAGTCGATCGCACGGCAGCCGGAGGCGGCGGGCCGGGTCACCGGTCTCATGTGGATCGGCTTCGCGCTCACCGAGTCGCTGGCCCTCATCGGCATCGCGGTGCCGTTCTTCATTAAGTAGCACTCCGCCCAGGAGAGGTAGCCGCACATGTTGCATCTGCTAGCAGCCGCCCCGTCGAACCCGAACCCCCTGGTGCCGAACTGGACCGAGGTGATCGTCGGCGCTATCGCGTTCGGCATCGTCTTCGTCGCGCTCTGGAAGGTCCTGCTGCCCAGGATCATGCAGACCCTGGAGGAGCGGACCGACAAGATCGAGGGTGAGCTGGACCGCGCCGCCGAGGCAAAGGCTGAGGCGGACCGGCTTCGTGACCAATGGCAGGCCCAGCTGGCCGATGCGCGGCACGAGGCGGCCCGACTGCGCGAGGAGGCGCGGGAACAAGGCGCCCGCATCATCGCTGAGAGCCGCGCGGAGGGTGACGCCGAGAAGGCCCGTATCGTCGCGGCCGGGCACGCCCAGATCGAGGCCGACCGGCAGCAGGCGTTCAGCTCGTTGCGGGGCGAGATCGGCACGCTGTCGGTGCAGCTGGCTAGCAAGATCGTCGGTGAGTCGCTGGATGACGAGGCCAGGCAGAGCCGGGTCGTAGACCGGTTCCTGGCCGAGCTCGATGCCAGCCGGGCCGCGTCGTCAGGGGCGCGGGCATCGTCATGAGGGGCATCAGCAGGGCATCTCTGGCCGAGGTCGAGGACCGGCTCGGGCCAGTGACTACCAGCCCACCGGAAGCCGTGGCTGTCGGCGACGAGCTGTTCGCCGTCGCCGGGCTGCTGGCCAGCCAGCCGACCTTGCGCCGGGCGCTGAGCGATCCATCCCGTCCGCCCGAGGCCAGGAGCGAACTGGCTAGCAGCCTGCTGGCCGGCAAGGTCAGCGACGCAACCGTCGGCCTGATGGCCGCGGTCGCAGCGGCCCGCTGGTCGGCGCCGGGTGACCTCGCCGAAGCGGTGGAGCAGCTGGCCGTGCAGGCTATCGTGGCGTCGGCCGAGCAGGAAGGCCGGCTGGACGACCTGGAAGACGAGCTATTCCGGTTCGGCCGGATCGTGGCGAGCCAGCCGGCCCTGCGGATGGCCCTGACGAACCCGTTCCTGTCCGCCGACGCGAAGCGTGAGCTGCTCGGTCAGCTGCTCGCGGGCAAGGTCACCCCGGAGGCGCAGCGGCTCATCGTGCTGGCCGCTGTGAATCCGCTCGGGCGCAGCCTGGACGTGAGCCTGGATGAGTACGCCCGGCTGGCGGCCCGCCGCCGGGAGCGGCTCGTCGCCGAGGTGCACGTGGCGGTCGCGCTTACCGAGCAGCAGCGCGGCCGGCTGGCCGCCGCCCTGGCCGCCACCTATGGCCACCAGGTGCACCTGAACGTGGTGCTCGACCCTCGCGTCGAGGGCGGCTTGACCGTCCGGGTGGGGGACGAGCTCATCGACGGCAGCGTGGCGACCCGCCTCGCCGAGGCGCGGCGCCGGCTGGCGTCGTGACCTGGCGTCGTGACGTGACGTGGCGTCGTGACGTGGCGGCCTGAGGTGGCGGCCAGCCGGTGCAGACAGACACTTAAAGAACAGACCCCGATGCGAAGGACACGAGGAAGATGGCGGAGCTGACTATCCGGCCGGAAGAGATCCGGGACGCGCTTGAGCGTTTCGTCGAGGCTTACGAGCCCGGAACTGCCTCCACCGAGGAGGTCGGTGCTGTCGTGGAGTGCGGCGACGGCATCGCGCGGGTTTCCGGCCTGCCGTCGGCCATGGCCAATGAACTGCTGGAGTTCGAGGACGGCACCCGTGGCCTCGCGCTGAACCTGGACGTTCGCGAGATCGGCGTCGTGGTGCTCGGCGAGTTCAGCCAGATCGAGGAAGGCCAGCGGGTGAAGCGGACCGGCGAGGTGCTGTCGGTGCCGGTTGGCGACGGCTACCTCGGCCGGGTGGTCGGCCCGCTGGGCCTGCCGCTGGACGGCCTCGGCGCGATCGAGGGTCCGCTCGAGGAGCGGCAGCTTGAGCTGCAGGCGCCGTCCGTCGTGCAGCGCCAGAAGGTCAACGAGCCGCTGCAGACCGGTATCAAGGCCATCGACGCCATGACCCCGATCGGCCGCGGCCAGCGCGAGCTCATCATCGGCGACCGGCAGACCGGCAAGACGACGATCGCGATCGACACCATCATCAACCAGAAGCAGAACTGGGACTCCGGCGACCCGAAGAGGCAGGTTCGCTGCGTGTACGTGGCGATCGGCCAGAAGGGCTCGACGATCTCGTCGGTGCGCGCCACCCTGGAGGACGCCGGCGCCTTGCAATACACCACCATCGTGATGTCACCGGCGTCCGACCCGGCTGGCTTCAAGTACATCGCCCCCTACACCGGCTCGGCGATCGGCCAGAACTGGATGTACCAGGGAAAGCACGTGCTGATCGTGTTCGACGACCTGACCAAGCAGGCTGAGGCCTACCGGGCGATCTCGCTGCTGCTGCGACGACCGCCGGGCCGCGAGGCCTACCCTGGCGACGTCTTCTACCTGCACTCCCGGCTGCTCGAGCGCTGCGCGAAGCTGTCTGACGAGCTCGGCGGTGGCTCCCTGACCGGCCTGCCGATCATTGAGACGAAGGCGAATGACATCTCCGCCTACATCCCGACGAACGTCATCTCCATCACTGACGGGCAGATCTTCCTGGAGACCGACCTGTTCAACTCCGGTGTCCGCCCGGCCATCAACGTCGGCCAGTCGGTGTCGCGAGTCGGCGGCGACGCCCAGATCAAGGCCATGAAGAAGGTGGCGGGCGGGCTGAAGCTCTCGCTATCCCAGTACCGCGACCTGGAGGCTTTCGCCTCGTTCTCCTCCGACCTCGATCCCGCCTCCCGCGCGCAACTTGACCGTGGCGCCCGGCTGGTCGAGCTGCTCAAGCAACCGCAGTACAGCCCGTTCCCGGTCGAGGAGCAGGTGGTCTCGGTCTGGGCCGGCAACGAGGGCTACCTCGATGACGTGCCGGTTGAGGACGTCCGCCGATTTGAGTCCGATTTCCTCGATGAGCTGCGGCGCAACCAGCCGGGGATCCTCGAGACGATCAGGGAGACCGGCGAACTCCCCGACGACACGATCGTCGCGCTGAAGGACGCTATCGGCCAGTTCCGGGCGAGCTTCGAGAAGAGCGACGGCCAGTTGCTGGTCCCCGAAGACCACGCGGCGCCAATCGGACAGGACGAGATCGAACCGGAGTCCATCAAGAAGCGCCCGCCGGCGCCTCCGGCCGACGGGCGGGTCGGGACCGAACCAGGCAGCCATCCCGGCGACAACAAGTAGGGCGGTATAAGCCAGCATGGGAGCACAGCTTCGCGCGGTACGGCGGCGGATCAGGAGTGTCCAGTCCACCGCCAAGATCACGCGGGCCCAGGAGCTGATCGCGTCCTCGCGGATCATCAAGGCGCAACAGCGGCTGCACGATGCCGCGCCGTACGCCAGGGAGCTCACCCGGGCGGTCGAGGCCGTGGTTAGCAGGTCGGAGAACGTCGACCATCCGCTGACCCGGCCGGTCCAGAATCCGCGCCGCGCGGCCGTGCTGATCCTCACCAGCGACCGCGGCTTCGCCGGCGGCTTCAACGCCAACGTGCTGCGCGAAGCTCAGGGCCTGCGGGCGCTGCTGCAGCAGCAAGGACTCGACGTGACCACGTACGTCAGCGGCCGCAAGGGCATCGTGTGGCACCGATTCCGTGACCGCCACGTCGCCGCTGAGTGGAGCGGATTCTCCGACACGCCCCGGCAGGACAACGCGGCTGAGATCAGCCGCGCGCTGCTAGACGCCTACGCGCTCCCGGCCGAGGACGGCGGCGTGGACGAGATCCACATCGTTTACACCCAGTTCGTCTCCATGCTGACGCAGCAGGCAGTGGTCCACAGGCTGCTGCCGCAGGAGATCGAGGAGACCGATGAACCCCCGCCCACCGGCCCGATGCCGATCTATGAATTCGAGCCATCGCCCGAGGATGTTCTCAACGCGCTATTGCCGTGGTATGTGGAAAGCAGGCTATTCCACGCGCTGCTGGAGTCGGCGGCGTCCGAGATCGCCGCGCGACGGCGGGCAATGAAGTCGGCCACCGATAACGCCAATGAGCTGATCGAGCAGCTCACCAGGGAAGCGAACAAGGCCCGGCAGGCCGAGATCACCCAGGAAATTAGTGAGATCGTGGGCGGCGCGAACGCGCTGGCCGACGCGACCAGGGAGTAAGTGAGCATCATGACCGCTACCGCAGAGACCACCGCAGCCGGCGGCTCGGCCAGCCCGCCGGCCTCGGGACGCGTAGCCCGGGTGATCGGCCCGGTCGTTGACGTCGAGTTCGCGACCGAGGAGATGCCGGAGATCTACAACGCGTTGCACGTGGACGTGAAGCTTGGAGGCGAAACCCGGACGCTGACTTTGGAGATCGAGCAGCACCTAGGGGACGACACGGTCCGTGCCATCTCCATGCAGCCGACCGACGGGCTCATCCGCGGCGCCGTCGTCACCGACACGGGCGGCCCGATCACGGTGCCGGTCGGCGACGTCACCAAGGGCCACTTGTTCAACGTGCTCGGCGAGTCGCTGGATGTGCCGACGTCATCGCTGAAGATCCAGGAACGGTGGTCGATTCACCGTCAGCCGCCGCCATTCGACCAGCTCGAGCCGCGCACCGAGATCCTGGAGACCGGGATCAAGGTCATCGACTTGCTGACGCCGTACGTTAAGGGCGGCAAGATCGGCCTGTTTGGCGGCGCCGGCGTGGGCAAGACCGTGCTGATCCAGGAGATGATCACCAGGGTCGCAAAGAACTTCGGCGGCGTCTCCTGCTTCGCCGGTGTGGGCGAGCGCACCCGCGAGGGCAACGACCTGTTCATTGAGATGACCGACTCGGGCGTCATCAAGGACACGGCGCTGGTCTTCGGCCAGATGGACGAGCCGCCGGGCACCCGGCTCCGGGTCGCGCTATCGGCGCTCACCATGGCGGAGTACTTCCGCGATGAACAGCAGCAGGACGTACTGCTGTTCATCGACAACATCTTCCGGTTCACCCAGGCCGGCTCCGAGGTGTCGACCCTGCTCGGCCGGATGCCGTCCGCGGTGGGATACCAGCCCACGCTGGCCGATGAGATGGGCCAGCTGCAGGAGCGGATCACGTCGACCCGCGGCCACTCGATCACCTCGATGCAGGCCATCTACGTGCCCGCCGACGACTACACCGACCCGGCGCCGTCGGCAGTGTTCGCCCACCTCGACGCGACCACGGCGCTGTCCAGGGAGATTACCCAGAAGGGCATCTTCCCGGCCGTCGACCCGCTGGCGTCCACATCCCGGATCCTGGCGCCGGCCTATGTCGGCCAGGAGCACTATGACGTCGCGCGGGAGACCCAGCGGATCCTGCAGCGCTACACCGAGCTTCAGGACATCATCGCGATCCTCGGCATCGACGAACTGTCAGAAGAGGACAAGGTGACCGTGCAGCGGGCCCGGCGGATCGAGCGGTTCCTGTCGCACCCCATGTTCGTCGCCCAGCAGTTCACCGGTCAGGAAGGCGTGTTCGTGCCACTGAAGGACACCGTGGCGTCGTTCAAGGCCATCTGCGAGGGAAAGTACGACCACCTGCCGGAACAGGCGTTCTTCATGGTCGGCGGGATTGAGGACGTGGAGAAGAAGGCCAAGGACCTGGAGCGACGGTCGTGACCAGGGCGGCAGTGGTCGCTACTGCGGCGAGGACGCGCGAGGTGACCCGGTGACGCTCCAGGTAGAGCTGGTCAACCCCGAAGGCGAACTCTGGGCCGGAGAAGCCGAGATGGTAATCGCCAGGACGCTGGACGGCGAGATTGGCATCTTGACCAATCATGCGCCGGTCATCGGCATCCTGGCTGAGGGCAGCCTGGTGCAGGTCCGACCGGAGAGTTCGAGCGGTGGCGACGTCTTCGCGGCGGTGACAGGCGGCTTCCTGTCGGTAGCCGACAACCGGGTATCGATCCTGACCCGGTTCGGCCAGATGGGGGCTGACGTGGACCCCGCAGCCGCGCAAGCGGCGCTTGATGATGCCATCCAGGCCGCGGGCCCGGCGGCAGGCAGCCCGGAGGAGCCGGCCGAACTCCGCTACGCGCGGGCGCTGGTGCAGGCGGCCTCCGGCCAGTCCAGCTGATCAGGCCAGCCGGGCGTCATGATCCAGCGAGTGTCAGGCGGGCACGGGTTAGCGCTCCCCGCCTGGCTTCCAGAGCAGATCGCCGTCCGGCTCGTTGACCCGGCGCGCCAGGATGAACAGTAGGTCCGACAGCCGGTTCAGGTACTGGGCAGTCAGCGGGTTCATGGTGTCTCCATGTGCTTCCAGCGCGGCCCAGGTCGTGCGCTCGGCCCGCCGGACCACCGTCCTGGCGACATGCAGCAGCGCAGCTGCCGGGCTGCCGCCCGGCAGCACGAAGCTGCGCAGGACGGGCAGGCCCTCGTTGAAGTCGTCACAGTCTTGCTCAAGCCTGGTGATGTAGCTCTCGTCCACCCGGAGCGGGGGATAGGCCGGGTTCTCGGCGACCGGATTACACAGATCCGCGCCGACATCGAACAGTTCGTTCTGAGTGCGGATGAGCAGCCTGGTGATGTCGGCGGGCAACTGGCCCATCGTCACCGCGACGCCGATGGCGCTATTGGCCTCGTCGGTATCGGCGTAGGCCGCCAGCCGCGGATCCGTCTTGCGGGCCCTGCTCATATCGCCGAGGGCGGTCGTGCCGTCATCGCCGGTGCGCGTGTAGATCTTGGACAGGACGACGGGTTTATCGCGGTCTTGTGGCATGTCCCAACGGTATCGGCCGCCGGTGCGCGGCCACGGCCGAGCCGGGCCAGTCAGGCGATGCGGGTGATGCCCGGGCATTCCCAGGTGGATTGAACTACTGAGGTGTGCGGCCGGTACATCCGCAGCATCACGAACCACGGGTCCTGCGCCGATGTCGGCAACCAGTTCGGCTTTCGTCCGGGTTCGGGCGCATCGGGCTGGAGGTGGATGGTCAGCCCGCCGTCCGCGTCACGGGTGAGGTCGGTCCGGTCGCCGACCGAGTAGCGGCTGCCGGGATTCGGGATCAAGTTCAGGTCGGCTTGGGTGTAGGCGGTGAGCGACCAGAAGGCGTCAACGGGGGGAAGGTCGCCAGCGCCGAAGCGGAGCGTATAGCGTCCCTGCGGGGATAGTTTGGCGCCGTCGGAGTCTTCGAAGTTGACCAGGTAGACGGCTTCTGCCGGGTCGTTGGCAGTAATGCCCGCGAGCGACTGGTCGGCAGCACGCTGCAAGAAGTCGTCGCCGAACCGACCTTCTTCAGCCGGTGGATAGCGCCAGCCATTGACGACGGTGGCCCAGCTTCCGCTGAGGAACTGCTGGCGCAGCAGTGGCATGCCGATGGCGGCGGCCCGGATGAGGCCCTGCTTCACAACCTCGGGCTGGGCCTCTACGTCGAGTCCGGGCCCGATGCCGATGCGGGCGAACTGGTTCAGCAACAGGGCATGATGCACTGGCGGCGGGTTCTCGGCCAGCATGGCGTTAAGGCTCTTCCAGGGCCCGAGCGGGTCCTCGGCGGTCCGGGGGGGCGCGTAGACGTTGCGGCGCTCGGGCACCTTGGCGCTCGAGTCACCCCACAAGCTGAGTGGGGTGAGCCGGTACTGCTGCTGCCGCACGTGCACGTTCGGGAGATCCTCGGGGCCATCGACGAAAGTGCGCCCCAGCACCAGGATCCACGGGGTCGGCGCTGGCTTCACCCGCTTGATCCCGGCTGGCAGGTTGCCCTTCCAACCGGGACCGGTAAGTGCGAAGTGCCCGGCCTCTTTCCCGGTGGCGCGCTGGCCGACGTAGTCGAAGTTGTCCGAGGTGAAGCCCATCAGCTCGAACGTGAAGTACCGGTTCGCCATGTCCGGGTGGGACAAGATGACAGGCTCGTCGGACAAGTCCACCCATGCCACGGAATACAACGTGTCGTTGTTCGGGCAGCCGCCGTCACGGTAGGCCGCGTTGATCAGGCGGCTGGCGTGCCAGAAGTGGTTGACGGCCGCGTAGGGGACGAATTCCGGATCCCTGGGCTGTGTGATCCAGTCGTGCCTCAGCTGTGCGTTGTAGATATAGGGGAATCCGTAGATAAACGCCTGTACACCGGTTGTGTAGGCATACTCGGCTCGCCAGTCGTCCACCCGACCAGTAAGGATCGGCTCGACGGCGTGGCGGATCATGGCCGCGGCGACAGGGAACCTTCGGGCCTGGTCGAGCACCGTTCTCGGGTGCCGGACTGCCGTTGACACCGCGCGGCCTGCGGGCGGAACAAAGCGAGCCGTGGCAGCAGGTACGGCCGGCAGCTGCTGGGCGGCTTCGAACGCCGTCGCCGCCGCTTCGAATACCGTATCCGCGGCCTCGAACACCGTATCCGCGGCCCAGGCGGCTGTCCTGGCCGCCCGGTTCAATGTGGCTGCGCCGCCGCCCCGCGTGCGCTCTCGCTGCTGTCCATTCGACGACTGCGGCATATCGCTTCCCTTCGTTCGTGAAGGCCTAACCGGCGACGGCACACCGCCTGCCGACAGCAGGCATTCCCAGGGCAGGCCTAGCTATGTCGCGCGCCGTGCAGCTCTCTCGCCCAGGCACGGTGGCAACGATCGCAGCAGCACCGGTCAGCCGTCGTCATGCCGGGCGGGTGATTGTCCTCTTTCACCATCGGCTCGCCGCACCGCCGCATGCTCGCCGGCTGACGCACTCTGGCTGAGAAGACGGCCGAGCGACGGCGAAATACCCCGTTTGCACCGGTCGAACCCATACGGCGTCGCGCCTGTTGAAGCTCGCCGAGTCGCGGGGCCGCCGCCTGCGGACCCACAAATTTTTTTCAAGAAGGTCAGTCCCAGCGGCAGCCGAAATCCTTCGCGGGCGGGAGTTGCCGGGCCTTTACTCGGGCATGGACTTGTCCGTCAAGACAGGTGGTGTCAGGCGCCCTGCCGTAGGGTATTCACATGGCGAACACGATGTGAGATCGTACAGATACGAAGAGTAACTGCAGTGCGGTCGCTCTGCTGCGCACCAGCGGAGTTTCGGCCGCAGTTGGATCCGGGTCCTTAATCGGCCCGAAGAGCCGTTAGGCGGCTCGCGGCCCCTTCGGTCACCCGGCGGTTCTCGGGGGCCCGCCGGGGAGTGTGAGGGGCCGCAAATGGTGGGGGGATGCGCGCTCCCGGTCTTATGGCCGGGAGCGCGCTTTTTTTTGGCCCGGACAGCAACGGCTGCTGGTTGCCGGCACAGCTGGCGGGACAGTCACGGCCGGCCGCGCAACCGGTGCGGCCGCGCAACCGGCCACCCGCGCGACGCGGGTATTACCCCTGGCTCCGTCAAATAGTAGAGCTAGGCATAAATCACCCGATACGCTGGCTCACGACGTTGCTCGGCGTGGCACGACGCCTGGAACCACCGCATCAACGCACCACGCACGGCACGGCCGCCGGTTAACGCGGCATCACGCGGCCCGCCGCAGCGGCCGCGCCGACGCCGGCGAAGTATCCATTGGTTTCCGTGCAGAGCCGGAAAAGCCGGGAAGGACAGGCCGTGTACGACTACATCATCGTCGGCGCTGGCAGCGCTGGGTGCGTGCTGGCCTCGCGCCTCACCGAGAATCCGGACGCACGAGTCCTTCTCCTGGAGGCAGGTCCGCCCGACACGGCCGACGAGATCCACATCCCGGCAGCTGTCAATCTCCTCTTCAAGAGCGCCTACGACTGGAACTACCAGACCACCGTGCAGGATCGCGCGGGCGGCCGCTCGATCTACTGGCCTCGCGGCCGGGTAATCGGCGGCTCGTCGTCGATGAACGCGATGATCTACATCCGCGGCAGCCGGTATGACTACGACTCCTGGCGCGACGACTACGGCTGCGAGGGCTGGGGATACACCGACCTGCTGCCGTATTTCCTGCGGGCCGAGTGCAACTCCCGCGGCGCGTCCGCCTACCACGGCGCTTCCGGGCCGCTCAGCGTCCAGGACCCGAACTTCAAAAGCGGCCTGACCGGCGCCTTCATCGCCGCTGCGCAGGCCGTCGGCCTGCCCAGAAACGATGACTTCAACGGTCCGAGCCAGGAGGGCGTCGGCTATTACCAGGTAACCCAGAAAGCCGGCCGCAGGTGGTCGGCGGCCGATGCCTATCTGCACCCGGCGGCCGGGCGGGACAACCTCACAATCCAGACCGACTGCCTGGTTACCGGCGTGGTCATCGAGAACGGGAAGGCCGTCGGTGTCCGCTATCTGCGCCGCGGCGTTGAGGAGACCGCGCAGGCCGAGTCCGAGGTGATCCTGTCTGGCGGCGCCATCAACAGCCCCCAGCTACTCATGCTGTCGGGTATCGGCCCGGCCGATCACCTGCTCGAGCACGGCATCGCCGTTCAGGCCGATAGCCCGGGCGTGGGTGGCAACCTGTCCGATCACCCCGTCGTCACGGCCATGTGGAGCGCCCCGCGATCGCGGAGCCTCTGGGAGAAGTCCGGGCCGCGCCACCTGGCCCGCTGGCAGCTGACGCACAGCGGCCCGCTGACGAGCAATCTCGCCGAGGCAGGCGGGTTCATCCGGTCGGACCCGACGCTGCTAGCACCAGACATCCAGTGGCACGTGCTCCCCGTTCCCTTCCTGAACGGCGGGCTCGGTGATCCAGCCAGCCGTGCGCTCTCGGTGCTGATCACGCTCGTATCGGTGGGCAGCCGCGGGAAGATCCGGCTGTGCAGCGCCGACCCCCGGCACAAGCCCGCTATCGACCCGTCATACCTGTCTGATCTCGCCGACATGGATCCGCTGGTAACGGCGATCGGGATCGCCAGGGAGATCGCCGCCGCCCGGCCGCTGAGCAGGCAGCTCAAAACGGAGCTCGCGCCGGGTAACGAGCGTCCGGAGCGAGGCTGACCTGCGCGAGTGGATCCGCGGTGACCTGGCGACGCTCTATCACCCGGTGGGTACCTGCGCGATGGGCGGCGACTCCAGGCTCGCCGCGAGCAAACTGCACAGCGTGCTGGACACCGCGCTTCGGGTGCGCGGCGTCGACGGCCTGCGCGTTGTCGACGCCTCGGTGATGCCCACCGTGCCGCGCGGCAACACCAATGCGCCGACGATCGCGATCGCCGAGCGGGCGGCCGACCTCATCCAGGGCCGGGCGCCGCTGGCAGCGATGGAGCCGGCCGAGTCCCAGCTGGCAGCCGCGGGCCAGCCCTAAGCCGTCGTCGCCATGGCGCAGGTGCCCACGAAGTGATGGTGTCCTGCTTTTGGAGGTAACGGGGCCGTTATTTGTAGCGGCGGCCGTGCAGGATCGTCACGAGGTTGAGCACCTTCTTGAGGTCCTCGTCGGTCCGGCCGAACGAGGTCAGGTTGGGCCGGGCTTTCATCCGCTGCCGGGTGATCGCCTTCGGCCGGGCGAACTCGCGCAGGCCGTCGGCGCCGTGGATCCGGCCGAACCCGGAGTCGCCCGAGCCGCCGAACGGAAGCGACGGGACGCTGGCGAACGAGATCACCGAGTTGATGGCGGTCATGCCGCTGCGCAGCGCGCGGGCCGCGGCCATCGCGGCTTTCTTGTTCCCGGCGAACACGGTGCCGCCGAGGCCGTAGCGGCTGGCGTTGGCGAGCTCGACGCCCTCCGCCAGGCTCGCGACCTTGGTTACGGTGACCGTCGGCCCGAACGTCTCCTCGGTGACGGCCCGGCTTTCCTCAGGTACGTCGGCCAGGATGACCGGCCCGACGTACGGGCGCCGGATGCTGCCCATGCCGCCGATGACGGGACGCCCGCCGCGGGCCAGCGCGTCGGCGATGTGCTCCTCGATAACCTCGGCCTGGCCGGGCAGGGTCATCGGGCCGTAATCGGCCTCGCGGTCGTCGCCCGGCCGCAGCCGCGTCACCCGGTCGGTGAGCTTGTCCAGGAACGTGTGGTAGACGTCCTGGACGACGTAGACCCGCTCGACGCCGACGCAGGTCTGTCCGGCGTTGGACAGCGCGCCCCAGGCGCATGCGTCGGCGGCGGCATCTAGGTCGGCGTCGGCGCCGACGATGAACGCGTCCTTGCCGCCGCACTCGGCCACCATCGGCGTCAGGTTCTGCGCGCAGGCGGCCATGACCTTCTTGGCGGTGGCGGCCGACCCGGTGAACGCGATCTTGTTCACGCCGCTGCGGGCCAGGTGATCCCCGGTCTGGCCGAATCCGGTCACGAGCTGGAAGACCGGCTGCTCGGGGACCACCTCGGCGAAGGAGCTGACCAGCCACGCGCCGACCGCCGGGGTGAGCTCGCTGGGCTTGAAGACGACCGCGTTCCCAGCAGCGAGCGCGTAGGCGATCGATCCCATCGGGGTGAAGACCGGGTAATTCCACGGGCCGATGACGCCAACCACGCCGAGCGGCTGGTACTCCAGCGTGGCCGCCTGGTTGATGGCGACCAGGCCGCTGCGGACCCGGCGCGGGCCGAGTACCTTGCGCGCGTGCTTGGCCGCCCAGTCGATGTGCACGATCGCAAGCAGGATCTCCAGCTGCGCGTCGGCCAGCGGCTTGCCGGTCTCGGTGTGGACGAGTTCCGCCAGCCTGCCGATGTACCGGGTCAGGTACGACTTCCAGGCGAGCAATCGCTGCTTGCGGCCGTCCCAGCCCAGGCCAGCCCACCACAGCGCGGCCGGGTGGGCCCGGGCAACAGTGCCGGCCACATCGGCCTCGCTGAACACCGGGAAGGTGTCGATGACCTCCGACGTCGCCGGGTTCAGCGTGTCGAAGGTCTCCGCCGACCGGGCGAGCCCGAGGTTGCCGAGTGTGGCTGTCATGAGCCTGCACCGCCGTTCTGGACTTTTGCTGAATTCTACGCCGGGGCCCCGCCGCATCGCCCGCCGTCTAGTTGCGGCCGGTCATCAGCTAGTTTACGAAGATAAGGGTCTTAATAGGTCGATCACCTTCTCTGCCCGACCGGAGCGCACCGTGGTTCAGCCCGCCAGGCCAGACGTGGATCGCGCCTGGCTATTGGAGGCGATCGAGCTGTCGAGGCGCTGTCCTCCGTCGGAGACTGCCTTCTCGGTGGGCGCCGTACTCGTCGGAGCCGACGGACGCTCGCTCGCCAGCGGATACTCTCGCGAGCTTAATCCCGCCGATCACGCCGAGGAGATCGCGCTCGGCCTGGCCCGGCTCGCTGGCCTGGCACCAGGCGGTCCCGAGTTTGTCGGCGCGACGCTGTATAGCTCTCTAGAGCCGTGTGCCGCCCGCGCGTCCCGGCCGGTGCCGTGCGCTGATCTCATCATCGCTAGCGGCATCGGCCGGGTAGTCATTGCCTGGCGGGAGCCGCCCATCTTCGTGCCCGGCGGCGGCGCGGTCCGGCTGCGCCAGGCCGGGATCGCGGTCATTGTGCTGCCCGAACTCGCGGCGATGGCCAGAGCCGTCAACGCGCACCTGCTGCCGGTCTGAGCGCGGCTGACCGTCCGGTGGACCATGATCCGGTAAAGTCCCGCGGTCTCTCAGAGACGCAAAGTCTTCCGGATCATCGAGTGAGTCCGCTTTGCCTACGCCTGGCGGGCCGCGGCGGTCACTCCAGCGGCCGGGCGCGATGGTAGGCCACGTGCGGCCGGATCGGGCTGCCTTCAGGAACGCTTGGATGCTCGAACCGGGCGTACTCGGTGAGCCCGATCCTGCGCATCACCGCCTGCGACGGCTCGTTGAGCACCGAGGTCATCGACCAGATCTCGGCCAGGCCGATGCCGTTGAACGCCACGTCGAGCGCGGCCAGAGCGGCTTCGGTGGCATACCCGTGGTGCCAGGCGTGCCTGGCCAGCCGCCAGCCGACCTCGACGCCGCCCGCGCCCGGCACCCCGTCGGGCATCGGGTTCAGTCCGGTGAAACCGATGAACTGGCCGGTGCCGACGATCTCCAGGGCCCACAGCCCGTATCCCTGGTCGGCGAAGCGCTCCTCGATCAGGTCGGCGAACGCGTCGCTGGCGGCGCGGTCCATGGTGCTCGGAAAGAAGCGCATCGTCTGGGCGTCGGCGTTGAGCGCCGCGAACGGCTCCCGGTCGGAGTCCTGCCACCTGCGCATGAGCAGGCGGCTCGTGCCGATGCTGTCGAATCGGGGTGCCATTGTTCCACTCTCCTGACGCGTTCGCGAATCGTGTAACGCTTCCCGCCGAGTCAGAATGGTGGCACCGGTGAATTATGTCAAATGGGTACTTAAGGTTGGCACGAGCCTCGTACGCATGAAGTTGACCGACGCTCTGGGGGGCAGGCCCGGGTGCGGTCGGCGCGTCAGAGCACGTGGTGGAAGAACGTGACGATCCCGCTGATCCAGCCGTGCACAGAGTTACCTGCTCCAGCCGGGTTAGACACAATCCAGACAACAATGATTATCGCCACAAGTATGCCGATCACCTTTTGTAACAAGGTAACTCGCCTCCCCAAGCCCTGCTGGTATGGGTCCGAGCAGGGGGTCGCGCTCGCAGGTTCCGGGCGAAGGGCCCGAGACCCAGGCAGGCCCTTGCCTGATGTTCCCAATTATTGTTACCACGGCCGAGCAAATTAATCTATTTCCGACACGGATACTACCGATCTCGGCTAGCACAGCCGCCAGGCCCAAAGCCGAGGCAATGCATGTGCGGTAGCCGTCGCGATCAGAAGAGCCGGAGCGCGCCGTCGTCGGTGCCGCGCATCGTGTCGTAATCCAGCGTGATGCAGCGGATGCCGCGGTCCTCGGCTAGCGCCCGCGCCTGCGGCTTAATTTCCTGCGCCGCGAATACGCCCAGCACGGGAGCAAGCAGCGGGTCGCGGTTGAGCAGTTCAAGGTAACGCGTCAGCTGTTCGACGCCGTCGATCTCGCCGCGCCGCTTGACCTCGATCGCGACGCTTATTCCGGCAGCGTCCCGGCACATCAGGTCAACTGGCCCGATGGCAGTCGGGAACTCGCGCCGGACCAGTCGCCAGCCGTCACCCAGGACCTTCAGTTGTGCGGCCAGTAGCTCCTGCAGGTGCGACTCAACGCCGTCCTTGACGAGGCCGGGATCCTGGCCCAGGTGGTAGGAGGTGTCGCTGATGATCTCCTCGAGTTCGATCGTCAGCGTTTCGCCGGACTTGCCGGTGACGATCCAGCGGCCCTGTTCCTCAGTCAGGCGGCAGGGCGGCGACATCCAGTTCAGCGGCTTGTAGGAGCCGCCATCGCTGTGCACGAGCACTGAGCCGTCGGCCTTGACGATCAGCAGCCGCATTGCCGACGGCAGATGGGCGGTAAGCCGCCCCGCGTAGTCGACGCTGCACCGCGCTATGACAAGCCGCACGGGAGCCAACTGTAGTTGGCCCGCTCGCGGAGCGCTGCTTTCGCTCTGAGACCCGGCGGACCAGAACGTAACTTGGCGACATTGAAGATCGTGGTCACCTGACCACTAATGCGCTGCGCACAGCAGGACGCCAGCCATGGCGTCCGCTGGCCTCTCGGCAGCCGTCATTAACCAGTGATGGGCAGTGGTTTCCAGGTGGTCCCGGTCCAGAGCTCGGCCAGGGCGCCATTGTGCGTCGTGGCACTCGGTTTCGCGTAGCCGCCGACCGAGACGCAGCGGGTCGCCCTACTGCACGAGATCGCGAAGAGCGGACCGACGGCCGGCGCGGTCACGGGCAGGAACCGCAGTGCCGTGCCGTTCCAGGTCAGGGCTCCGGGCTGGTTGTTGAAAAGGCTGTAACCGACCGCTTCGCAGCGGGCAGCGGCCGCGCACGAAATGGCGCCAGGCACGAAGTCCGGAATCTGGTGACCTGTGATCGCCAAGCGGTGCCACTGCCCGCGCTGCCACTGCAGCGTGAGGGTAGCGCCCCTGCGCACGCCCGCGACTGGTGAACCTAGGGCCAGGCAGCGGGCCGCGCCCGCGCACGAAACGGAGAACAGCACCCTGTTCGCGCTGGCAGGGTGCGGGGTGACGGTTATCCGCCAGCTCGCACCGGCCCAGGCTTCGGCCAGGCCCGCGGTCGCGCCAGACTTGGCGATCGACGCACCTACAGCCATGCACGATGACGACGTCACCCGTCTCGTAATTATCTGATATGCCGGTCATATCATGGCAGTTAGCTAAGACGCCAGAAAGAACTGCTGACATCTGCGGAGACTCAGCGACTATGGCTGACTGCCTACTCGGTGGGCCAGTGAGCCGGGCGGGCAGTTGGTATACCGGGGCGCGGCCGCTGACCTGGCGTGGTGCGGTCACAATTGGCTGGTGAGTCAGCTCCGTCGCATCGTGGTCGCGTTGCTGGCGGTCCTGGCGGTCCTGGTGATCGGCAGCATCGGCTACGTGGTGCTGGGGTTCAGCCCGCTCGACGCGGTGTACCAGACGGTCACGACGATCACTACTGTCGGATTCCGCGAGCTGCATCCGCTGCACACGGCCGGGAAGATCTTCACGATCGTGCTGATCCTGGCCGGGGTCGGCACGGCTCTGTATGCCTTTAGCGTGGTACTCGAGTCGCTGGTGGAAGGTCACCTCCGCCAGCACTTCGAAAGGCGCCGGATGGAACGCGAGATCGCCCGCATGTCCGGGCACACCATCGTCTGCGGCTGGGGCCGGGTCGGCCGCGCGGTGGCGGGTTACCTGACCGCCACGGGCACTGCGGTGGTCGTGGTCGACCTCGACGCTGACCGGCTGGCAGGCATCGCCCACCCCGCGGTCGTGGGCGATGTCACCGACGACGGCGTGCTTCACCGGGCCGGTATCATGCGGGCCAGATCCCTGGTGGCCGCCATCGATACCGACGCGGAGAATGTGTTCGTAACGCTGTCCGCACGGGCGCTACGGCCGGACCTGGTGATCGTCGCCAGGGCCCGGACCGAGGCCTCAGAGTCAAAGCTGTTGCGCGCTGGCGCGACGCGAGTGGTGAACCCGCAGCGGATTGGCGGCCAGCGGATCGCGGCGGCGGCCTCCCAGCCGCATGTGGTGGAGTTCCTCGACGTCGTGATGCATGACGGCAGCCTGGAGTTCCGGCTGGGGGAGGTGCCGGTCGGCGACGGCTCCCGGCTGGCCGGGCGGACCTTGGCGGAGGCCGATGTCGGTGACACGACCGGAGCCCTTGTGCTCGCAGTCCTCGGCCGGGACGGCGTGTTCCAGGCCAACCCGCCGATGCACACTCCGATCGAGCCAGGGCAGGTGCTGATCGCGATCGGCACTGAGCATCAGCTGTCCGCGCTCCAGCACGCCGCCAACCGGCCCGACTGAGGCCATCCCGCTAGCGCGAGCGGTTGCGGCCCGTTCCTCCCCCAGAAGCATGAGTAGCAGCTGCTGCTCCAGCGACACCTGGTACTCATCCTTTTTGGGGAAGAAGGACGCTGACCGGGATCAGCTCCGCGACCATGTCGGCGCCATCGTCCAGATCATCGGCCTCGGCCATGAGCGCCGGGAACGGTTCCCGGGAGGAGTCCTGCCACCCCCGCCAAGAGCAGGCCGCGGTCCCCGAAGACGTAGGGCGGGGCTAGTAGCGCGTCGACCGAGCTCTGAAGAACTCGCTCGACTCCCGCTGCCACAGCAGCACGATGGCTACCAGACCGACCAGCCATTCCACTACCGGGAGGATCTTGCCATCGAGCGTGACTTGCTGGGCAAAGACCCCAAGCATCCCGAGGCTGAGCACGGCGAAGAACACAGTTGAGAGAATCCGAGCCCATCTCCTGCCCGCGTTGTTCTTGCTGGCCATCCACAGCCACACAGAAACGCCAATGATGCCGGAGACGACGAAGAATCCCACCACTACGACCTCGGCCGTATGCTGCTGGCTCGGTGTCAGCGGCGTCGATGATAGCGACGCCAGGATGCTCGGGAAGTGGCTGTGGACGACGGCGATCTCGACGATCACCGAAATAGCGTGGATGACCGCTCCGGCGTAGATGAACTTCACGGCAGCCTGAACCGCCTGAGGCGGCTTATCGAAGGCTGGCCACTCTCGGCGCCCGCTCAGCCAGTTGCCGTCGAACGGAGGCTGGTAGGACATCGGGCCTCCCCGTACTGTCTGCTGGGCACTATTCCCACGAAACTAGGCCCATGCCGCCCAGATATCACCTGACTATCTCGCAGTCGGCCTCATGTTTCTACTGTTCGGTCCGCTGAGTTCGAGCTGACGGCGCCGGGCCGGGCCCGCGGCATCAGGACTTCT
This sequence comes from uncultured Actinomycetota bacterium, assembly GCA_963804435.1. GTDB lineage: Bacteria > Actinomycetota > Actinomycetes > Streptosporangiales > Streptosporangiaceae > JAJYUU01. The sequence goes on from CAWDQI010000001.1 coordinate 1,500,386, forward strand.
GCTGGCGCCGGGCGAAGCTGACCGCGACGTCGAGGCCGCCATCCGGCCGGGCAGTCGCAGTGAGCGTCGCGCCATGCACGCCGGCGATGGCGCGCACGATGGCGAGGCCGAGCCCATTGCTGCCGTGCCCGGTCCGCTCGGTGCCGAGGCGCTGGAACGGCTGGAAGAGCCGGTCCACCTCGCCGGGCGGGATCACAGCCCCGGTGTTGCCAATGGCCAGCGTGGCCTGTCCGTCGGCCGTTACCGTCGAGATCTCGACCCGGCCGCCGTCGACGTTGTGCCGGATCGCGTTGTCCACCAGGTTGGCGACCAGGCTGTGCGCCAGGCGCTGGTCACCGGCGGTCGGAGCCGCGTCGAGCGAGGCGTCGATGCGGATGCGCCGGCGTTCTGCCTCCTCGCGGCGGTCCATGATCGCTGTGCGGGCGATCTCGGCCAGGTCAAACGGCTCCCACACCGCAATCCCGCGCTCGCTGCTGGCCAAGGTAAGCAGCGCCTCGATCAGGCGTTCCTGTTGTTCCCCGAGCGCCAGCACCTGCTGGCAGGTCGATCGCAGCGTCTCCGCATTGGCGCCCGGATCGGCGAGTGCGAGCTGCAGCACCGTCCGCTCCGCAGTCAGCGGGGTGCGCAGCTCGTGCGACGCGTTAGCGACGAAATGCCGTTGGGCCTGGAACGACGCCTCCAGTCGCCCGAACAGGTCGTCGAGCGTATCGCCGAGCTCTGCGAACTCGTCGCCCCGGCCGGTGATGCTCAGCCGCCGGCTCAGGTTGCTGGCCGAGATATCCCGTGCGGTCGCGGTGATAGTTCGCAGCGGCCGCAGGAACCGGCCCGCGATGAGCCAGCCGATCGCGAGCGCGATAAGCACGGCGGCCCCGAAGACGAGCGCCGGGCCGACGCGAAACTGGCGACCAGCGAAGAAGTTGTGCGAGCTGCTGATGCCCTGGACGCTGGTTGAGCCACTGCGCACCAGCAGGCCCGCCACAGCGAGCACGCCGAGCACGGCAGCGCCCAGTGCCACGAAGGCTCCGGCGTAGAGCAGGGCGAGCTGCGTACGCAACGTGCGCCAGTTCAGGCGGATCGCCGCGACCGCCTTGCTGAGCAGATTCATCACAGTTCTCCGATCCGGTACCCGCCCTCCCGGACGGTCTTGATGACGGGGGGGTCGCCCAGCTTCGCGCGGAGCCGGTGGACAGTCGTCTTGACGGCCGTGGTGAACGGGTCGGCGGCCTCGTCCCAGACCCGCTCCAGCAGCTCCTCGGCCGAGACCACTCGGTCCCCGGACGTGAGCAGGCACTCCAGTAGCGCGAATTCCTTGGGGCTCAGATCAAGGCGCCGTCCGGCCCGGAACGCCACCCGTCGGCTCGGGTCGAGCGTCAGGTCACCGCTCTCGAGCACGGGCGGCAGCGGCTGCGTACTGCGGCGGCCGAGAGCGCGCACGCGCGCCGTGAGCTCGGCGAAGTCGAACGGCTTGGGCAGGTAGTCGTCGGCGCCCAGTGCGAGACCGGTCACCCGCTCGGTAACCGTACTGGCCGCGGTCAGCATCAGGATCCGGCTCGGAGACCGGTCGGCTACTAGTCTGCGGCACACTTCATCGCCGTGCACGCCGGGCAGGTCCCGGTCCAGCACGACGACGTCGTAACGGGTGATGTCCAGGCGGTCGAGGGCGGCATTCCCGTCGAGAACGACGTCTACCGCCATGCCCTCGCGACGCAGTCCCGTACCGATCGCCTCGGCCAGGACCTCGAAGTCCTCAACTACGAGCACTCTCATGACCTGTTCATGATCCTTCTCTGCGGCGAGCACCCCGCCAAGCTCAGGGCGAGGCTACGTGACCTTGGCCAGACACTGCCAGGTCAGCGGTGTCAGCCCGGTGTCGGCCGCCGACACCGCACTGACACCGCTCGCTCGCGAGCATGTCCCCAACGCCGCCCCACCAGCCGATGAGGGGAACGGCGCCCGCGAGCGAGAGAGGACCGTCGCATGCTCGACGCGACCATAGAAGTCAACCGACTGCGCAAGCGGTTCGGGCCGACCGTCGCCCTGGACGGGCTGACGTTCACCGTGCGGCCCGGGCTGGTCACTGGGTTCGTCGGCCCAAACGGGGCGGGCAAGTCCACCACGATGCGGGTCATACTCGGCCTGGACGCTGCCGACGAGGGCACCGCGCTGGTCGGCGGCCGGCCGTACCGCACCCTGCAGCGGCCGCTGAGCCACCTCGGATCGCTGCTGGACGCCGCCGCGCTGCAGCCCGGCCGGTCCGCTCGCAACCATTTGCTGTGGCTAGCCCACTCTCAGGGCTTGACGGGCAGCCGGGTCGATGCGGTCATCGAGCAGGCCGGGCTGCGGTCGGCGGCCCGGCGCAAAGCAGGCGGCTACTCGCTCGGCATGCGGCAGCGGCTCGGCATCGCCGCGGCGATGCTCGGCGACCCACCGGCAATGATGATGGACGAGCCGTTCAACGGCATGGATCCGGAAGGCATCGTCTGGATGCGCGGCTTCCTGCGTACGCTGGCCGGGCAGGGCCGGGCTGTCCTGGTGTCCAGCCATCTCATGAGCGAGCTCGAGGGCGTCGCCGATCACCTGGTGATCGTCGGCCGCGGCAAGGTAATCGCCGATGCCAGTACCCACGAGCTGCTGGCCGCCGCTTCCGCGGACCGGGTCAGGTTGCGCACCAGCGCGGCACCGGAGGCGGCGGCGGCACTGGAGCGCGCGGGGGCAACGGTCGTCGCAGCCGGTCGCGCCGCCGTGACGGGCGCGGCAACTGCAGGCGCGGCCACCGCGGGCACGGCCACCGCGGGTACGGCCACTGCGGGCATGGCCACCGCGGGCGCGGCCACCGCGGGCACGGCCACTGCGGGCACGGCCAACGCCGGAACAGTGACGCTGATCGTGTCCGGGCTGACTGCGGAGCAAGTCGTCCAGGTACTTACCGCGAAAGCGGTGCCGTTCTCGGAGATCTCCCCGCACCGCGCGACGCTCGAGCAGACCTACCTGGATCTCACCCGAGACGCGGCCGAATTCCGCGCGGCTCCACAGGCGCCGGGCGCTGGCTCACCAGACCGCAGCGACTCTGCAGGCAGAGACCGGGAGGTGGTCCGATGACTGCCACTATCACGCCCGAACGCTCCGGTACGCTGGCCGACCGCGACACTTTCAAGTGGCTGTTGCACGCCGAGTGGACCAAGTTGCGCACCATCCGCGGCTGGGTCATCGGCCTTGTCCTCGCCGGCCTGCTGGTCATCGCGGTCAACTTCATCCCAGGCGGCGAATGCGGCGGCCAGCAGACGGCCGGCGGGCCGATTACCATGGGCGGACCGAGTTGCGCATTGACGCTCGGGCCAACCGGACAGGCTGTCACCGACAACTTCTACTTTGTGCATCAGCTGATGGCCCCACGAGGCAGCATCACTGTCCGGGCGACGTCCTTGGTCGGCTCGAACTCGCTGGGTGGCGCGCCGAGTCACCAGCTGCAGCCGTGGGCCAAGGCCGGGATCATCGTCAAGGCGAGCACCCGGCCAGGGTCGCCATACGCGGCCATGATGGTCACCGGCAGTCATGGGGTTCGCATGCAGTGGGACTACACCCACGACACGCCAGGCCTGGCGGGAGCCGTCGCGGCGTCCGCTCCGCGCTGGCTGCGGCTGACCCGCTCGGGTGACAGCATCACTGGTTACGACTCCGGTGACGGCACGCACTGGCTCAGAGTCGGCTCTGCGACCGTGGCCGGGCTGCCCGCCACGGCTCAGGCCGGTTTGTTCGCCGCGTCGCCGATCTCGTCGCAGGTGACCAGCCAGTCCATCAGCGGGTCGAGCGCCAGCGGCGGGTCGATGCAGGCGACCGCCTCGTTCGACCACGTAAGCCTCAACGGCGCCGCGGCCGGCCGCCGGTGGACCGGTACCAGCGTGGGGGGCGGCGGTAACGCGGCCTCGCCGGGGCCGAACGGTGGCGGTTACCGGCAGACCGGCCGCGGGCTCACCGTCACCGGGTCCGGCGATATCGCTCCGGACCTGCCTGCCGGGACGGGCGGCGGCGGCTCAATGTCGGTAACGCTGGTCGGCACGTTCGCCGGGCTGATCGCGTTGCTTGTCGTCGGCACCATGTTCATGACCGCCGAGTTCCGGCGCGGCCTGATCCGCGTCACCTTGACTGCCAGCCCGCGCCGGAGGCAGGTGCTGGCGGCGAAGGCGATCGTGCTCGGCGGCGTCACCTTCGTCGTGGGCTTGCCGGTTGCCTACATCGCGCTGCTGACCGGCGAGCGGAAGATGCACGCTGGCGGGATTTCCGTCTACCCGGTACCGGCACCGACCGAGGTGCGCCTCATCGTCGGCACAGCAGCGCTGCTGGCCGTGGCCGCGGTCCTGGCCCTCGGCGCCGGCGCGCTGTTCCGCCGCAGCGCGGCGGCGGTCACCGCCGTTATCGCGGTGATCGTGCTGCCGTACTTCTTCGCGGGACCGCTGACGGTCCTGCCCGCCGGCGCCGCTGACTGGCTGCTCCGGGTCACCCCGGCGGCCGGCTTCGCGATCCAGCAGGGTTACCCGCGATACCCACAGCTCGACATGAGCTACACGCCGGGCAACGGCTACTTCCCGCTGGCGCCATGGGCCGGCTTCGCGGTGCTCTGCGCCTGGGCTGCGCTCGCGCTCGGCCTGGCCGGATACCTGATGAATCGGAGAGACGCATGATCCACCAGGCCGTGCCCGCGCACCAGGCTGCCCTCGGACAGACGCGGGCACAGTGGGCAGGCCTGCGGGACGCGCTGCACGCGGAGTGGACGAAGGCGCGGACGCTGCCGAGCACCGGCTGGCTGCTGCTCGCTGCTGCGGCGCTAACCGTGATCGTCGGCGCAGTCGTGGCGGCAGCGGTCAGGTGCCCGTCCGCCCACTGCGCCGAGGACCCCGCCAAGATCAGCCTGACCGGGATCTTCCTTGGCCAGGCGATGATCGTCACCGCGGCCGTGCTGGCCGTCAGCAGCGAGTACAGCACCGGGATGATGCGCCTCACGCTAACGGCGATGCCGCGCCGGGTTGCCATGTTCGCCGCCAAGGCAGCGGTCCTCACCGGCCCGGTGCTAGCCGCCGGAGCTGTAGCCGTGCTCGGCTCGGTGCTCGCCGGGCGGCTGATCCTTCCTGGCCACGGCATCGGGCCTGCGCACGGCTATCCGGCGCTCTCGCTGGCCGACGGGCCGGTGCTGCGCGCCGCCATCGGCACGGTGCTCTACCTGGGCCTGATCGCGCTGTTCAGCGTGGGCATCGCGACCGCGGTGCGGGACTCGGCGGCGGCCATCGGGATAGTACTCGCGCTGTTGTACCTGTTCCCCATCCTCAGCGCGGTGACCGGCAGCGCCGGCGTTCGCCGGCACCTCGAGCAGTTCGCACCTATGACCGCCGGGCTGGCGATCCAGGCCACCACTGGCTTGCGCGGCCTGCCGATCAGCCCGTGGGCCGGCCTTGGCGTGCTCGCTGCCTGGACCGCCGCGGCGCTGTTGGTCGGAGGGCTGCTGCTGCGGCTTCGGGACGCGTAAGGACAGCCGCGCCTCGCCCGGCCATGGTCCGTCCACGACGGGCGCTACTCGCGGCGGACCGATGCCGACGGCGGACCATGCCGGCGGCGGACCATGCCGACGGCGCACCCATGCCGGCGGCGGACCATGCCGGCGGGCGGGCGCTGCCGGCGGCGAACCTTCTGGCCGCGAGCCTGCCATCGGCAGTTGCCCAGTCGGTCCCCGTTCCCCTCTCATGGCTCGGATCGGCCAGGGACCTTAGTGCAGCCGGGGGAAAGCGTCGCCCAGCAGGTCAAGCGCGAGTGCGATGCCGTCGCCGCGAGCGATGTCCTCCTCGTTGGTCACCTCGGGGGTGACCTTGCCACGAGACCGGGCTAGCGCGATCGCCGCTAGCAGCGCGGCCTTGGCCGTGCCGACCAGCGCGGCGCCGGGAGCCGGGACCACGCCGGTGTAGGGCGGCACCGGCCGGGCCGTCGGCTCCGGCCACTGGTCGGGATCGCGGGGGCTGTCTAGCGAAAGCACCGGCGTCAGGTCCGGCGCCACGGCGTCCCGGTGGGTCAGCGGCGGGCCGAGCTGCCAGCGATCCCGCAGCGTCCGGATGACGCTGGTGGCGCGATGCTGGCCGGTGACTACCGTCTGCGCCGGTATCCAGGGGGAGATCGCGATGGTCGGCACACGGACGCCGGACCGGTCGAAGGCGAAGCCGAACTGCCCCGGCGCGGCCGCCGGGTCGGGGGGCGGCGGCGGCGGTACATGATCATAGATCCCGCCGTGCTCGTCGAAGGTTACGACGAGCAGCGTGTTCCAGGCGTTGGAACCGCGTTCCGATCGGGACGCCCGGATCGCGTTGTAGATCTTCGCTAGCAGGGCTTCCCCGCCCAGTAACGATGACGGAGTGTCAAAATCCGTACCGGGGAATACCGCGTCGAACGCCGGGTGCATGTCGTTGTGACCGTAGAGCAGGTTGGGCTCGATGAAGGAGTAGGCGGGCAGGTTCCCGTCGGCGGCGTCCTGCAGGAACTGATCCGTGCTCACGAACTTGGTCGCGAAGTGCTCCCACAGCCGTCGGGCGTGGATGATCCCGGTGAGGGAGATGTGACTGGGCGGATCGCAGTAGACGCGCCAGTCGAGGCCGTGCCGGCCGAGCCGGTCGAAAATCGTCTCGGCATCGTTGCGCAGCGGGAATGCGTCGATGGGTGACAGGTTCTCCAGGTGACCGGAGGAAGTCGCCGCGTGAAAGAAGGAGCGGTTGGGGAAGGTCTGCGACGGTACTTCGGTGAACCAGCGGTCGTAACTGGCGAACCCGCGGGCTAGCGCTGAGGTCACCGGCAGCTGCTCCGGCGCGTACCCGGTCATGATCTGCGCGTACTCGTCGTAGCCCGGCTGCTTGTGCATGTCGGCCATGACGGTGCTGATGAAATCGGTAACGAAGCCGTCCATCGTCGGGCGCTGCTTCGAACTGGCCGGCGCGTTATAGGGCGCCTTCATCTGGCCGGCTGGCACCCCTCGATTGGAGGACGGGTCGATGATGCCGAACAGCTGGGTATTGATGTGCGGGTACTCCTCGCCGGGATCGGTGTACGGGGCGTTCATGTTCGGCGCGACGCCGTAGGGCACGACGGTGCGGCCGGTTCCGTCCTGGGCCCAGTCCGGGATCGGGTTGGTCAGGTCCTTGCCCAGCACGCCGTCGAACGAGGGCACTTCCCCCGGCTGGTACAGGCGCCCGAGGATGTTGTCGAACGAGCGGTTCTCGAACATGAGCACAACGATGTGATCGAGAGCGTTGCGGCGATCGGGAGGCGGCATTCGGTTACCTCACTCGACGAGGGACTTGTGCGGCGTCAGGATGCAGAACTCGTTACCCTCCGGATCGCGCAATACCGTCCACGGCACGTCGCCCTGGCCGATGTCGGCCGGTGTCGCGCCGAGCGCGAGCACCCGGGCGACCTCGGTCTCGTGGTCGTCCGGATCCAAGTCGATGTGCAGCCGGTTCTTGATCGTTTTGGCGTCGCTGACGGGAATGAAGACGATGCCGGGATAGCGGTCGGCGGCTGAGCCGACGATGACCTCCGCGTCGGACTCGAACAGAATCTGATGGCCGAGTACTTCGGCCCACCAGCGCGCCAGTGCAGCCGGGTCGTGTGCATCGATGACTAGTTGATAAAACCGGACCGCCATAAGATCAAGTATCTGCGCGCCGCGCGCACGTTGCGCGGGTTATGCGGAGTCGTTGGCGGCGCCGGGGATTCGCGCAGGTTGCGCGCGGCTGCGCGGGTTGCGCGCGCGGCTGCGCGGGTTGCGGGCGCGGCTGCGCGGGTTGCGGGCGCGGCTGCGCGGGTTGCGCGCGGGGGTGAGCCGGGTCGGCCCCGCGTCGGTGGGTAATGTCGCGGCCATGGACATACGCGAGGTAGCCGTCGTCGGGCTGGGCACCATGGGGGCCGGCATCGCGGAAGTGTTCGCCAGGGCGGGGATCGGCGTCGTGGCGATCGAGGCTGACACCGACGCGCTGCGCCGCGGCCTGGGCATCGTGGACGCGTCACTCACCAGGGCCGTGAGCCGGGGCAAACTGGGCGAGAGTGAGCAAGCGGCGATCCGCGCCCGGATCAGCCCGGCCGCGAGCTTCCGCGAGGCTGCCGCCGTTGACCTGGCGATCGAGGTTGTCCCGGAACGCCTGGAGATCAAGCGGCAGATATTCGCCGAGCTCGATCGGGTCTGCAGCCGGGACGCCATCCTGGCCACTAATACCTCGTCCCTGTCAGTCACCGCGATCGCCGCCGCCACCAGGCACCCCGGCCGCGTGATCGGGCTGCACTTCTTCAACCCGGCCCCGATGATGCGCCTGGTCGAAGTGGTTTCCACCGTGCTGACCGACGACGGCCTGGCGGCCGCGGGGGCCGAGATCGCGCGCCGAGTCGGCAAGACGCCGGTCCAGGTCTCCGATCGCGCTGGGTTCGTCGCGAACGCACTGCTCCTGCCGTACCTGAACCACGCGGTCCGGCTGCTGGAGACCGGTTACGCCAGCCGCCACGACCTCGACCGGGCCCTGACCGCCGGCATCGGCCTGCCGATGGGGCCGCTGGCGGTCCTCGACCTCATCGGTCTGGACACCTCACTTGCCATCCTGGAGGTGCTGCACGGCGAATTCGGCGGCCCCCGGTACAAGCCCGCGCCGCTGTTCCGTCGCCTCACCGACGCCGGTCGGACCGGCCGGAAGGCGGGCCGCGGCATCTACGACTACGCCGAGCGCTCGGCCGGCCCCGGCGACGATGAGGGTAACGGGGTCGCGACTTTGTCTCCGGACACCGTCACGCTGATCGGGTCTGGGGATGCAGCCGAGGTCGAGCTGGCCAGCGCGCTTGCGTCCGCGGGCGTCAACGTCACCCGGAACCCGGCGCACCCGACCGACCTTGTCCTGATCGCAGCAGAGACAGGGCGGCCGGTCCTCCCGGCTGCGCTCGCGGCCGGCCGGCCCGATGAGTCAGCCGGTTTGCATCTGCCGTCCGGACTGCGCTCGGGCGCGCTGGCAGAAGTCGTCCGGACCAGCTTCAGCTCCGATAGAGCGGCCGAAGGGGCCGCCGGGGTGGCGGCCAGGCTCGGGCTGACCTCAGTGCAGGCACCGGACCGGCCGGGATTCCTGGTCGGCGCGCTGCTTTTCCCGCACCTGGCCGACGCGGTCCGGATGGTGCAGGACGGCTACGCCTCGCGTGGCCGACGTGGACACCGCGATGACGCTGGGCTGTGGATACCCGCAGGGGCCATTCAAGCTCGTCGATGCCATCGGCCCGGCAACAGTGCTGGCCGGGCTCGAGGCTATGTACGAGGCATATGGGGACGAGTTCGCGCCGCCGCTGCTGCTGGCCGAGCACGTTGCCGCGGCGATCGGTTTTGGCGGCGCCCCGGTTTCCGGCGATGCTGTCGCCCGGTAAACCCGGCCAAGCGGACCGGCGCGGCCGAGGAAACGTCACTGATGAGCCCCAGGAAGGCGCGGCGGCTGCCGTCGGATGCGCCCAGCAAGCCGCGCCGGGCAGCCCGGCGCAAGGGAAGTTCGGATGCCGCGGCCACGGGCGAGGAGGCGGCGCCTCGGCTGGGGCCGCCGCAGACCCAGGAGTGGCCGGACGGCGATTGGGTGGTCCGGCAGGTGCCCGGTGCCGCGGCGACCAAGCTGTACCGCTGTCCCGGATGTGACCAGGAGATTCAGCCCGGCACTGCGCATGTGGTGGTATGGCCGGCCTACGCGCCGGGCCCGGAGGAACGACGGCACTGGCACAACGCCTGCTGGCAACGGCGGCCGCGGCGGCCGGGGCGGGGCGCGTGAAGTACCGGTGAGGACCAGATGACGGAAATCAGCGCGAGTACGGTGCTGCCCGCCCGCCGTGAGCACATGACGCTGCACACCTCGGACGATCTGACGCTGGTCGGCGAGCTCGCGCTGCCGGAGTCCGGGCCGCCGGTCGCGACACTGATCTGCCTCCACCCGTTGCCGACGCACGGGGGCATGATGGACAGTCACGTCCTCCGCAAGGCCGCCTACCGGCTGCCCGCGCTAGCGCAGCTCGCGGTGCTCAGGTTCAACACTCGCGGCACGACGTCCGAGCGCGGTACCAGTGAGGGCGAGTTCGGCGAGGCCGAGGCCGAGCGGGCTGACGTCGCCGCGGCCATCGCTTACTGCGATGACCTCAGCTTGCCCCGGCTGTGGCTGCTCGGCTGGTCGTTCGGTACCGAGCTCGCGCTCAAATGGGGCCTGGATCCGGACGTCGAGGGCGCCATCTTGCTCTCGCCGCCGCTGCGCCGCGCCGGGGATGCTGATCTCGATGCGTGGGCCCGGTCCGGCAAGCCATTGCTCGCACTGGTTCCCGAGCACGATGATTACCTTCAGCCTGCGGAGGCACGCGCCCGGTTCAGCCGGGTGCCGCAGGCCGAGGTGATCGGCGTACCCGGTGCCAAGCACCTGTGGGTCGGCGAGCGTTACGTCCGCATTGTGCTGAACGAGATCGTGCGCAAGGTCAACCCAACGACCTGGCCGCTGCCGACTGACTGGAAGGACTGACCGTGAGCTTGTTCGACCTGACTGGCAAGAACGCCTTCGTTACCGGCGCCTCGCGCGGCATCGGCAAGGTCATTGCCGTAGCCCTCGCCGATGCCGGCGCGGATGTGGCGCTCGTCGCGCGCAGCGCGGCTGGCCTGGCCGAGACTGCCGAGGCCATCGCCGCGGTCGGGCGGAAGGCCATCGTCATCCCGACCGATGTCACCGGGCAACAGGCCGTCGCGGACGCGACGGCCCGAGCGATCGACGAGCTCGGGTACGTCGACATCGTCGTCAACAACGCTGGCGGGTCTAATTTTATGGTGCCGTTTCGCGATCTCCGGCTGACGGGCTGGGACAAGCTGATCCAGCTCAACCTGAGCTCGGCTGTCTATGTCTGCCGCGCGTTCGCCGGGCACATGCTCGACCGCGGCAAGGGCTCCGTCATCAACGTGGCGTCAGTTGCCGGAGTCGCGTCCGCGCCGTTGATGAGCCCTTACGGGGCGGCGAAGGCCGCGCTCATCTCACTGACGAAGTCGCTCGCGGTGGAATGGGGAGCTGGCGGCGTGCGGGTCAACGCGCTGTGCCCTGGCTGGACCGCGACAGAGCTGAACAGGACCCTGTGGGAGGACCCGGTAGCGGGGCCGGCCACCGTCGCCAACGTGCCGATGGGGCGGTGGGGGAGTCCTGAGGAGATGGCGGGCGCGGCCATCTTCCTGGCCAGTGACGCGTCGTCGTTCATGACGGGCCAGGCGGTCATTGTCGATGGGGGGCAGACCGCGTCGGCGTAACAGGGCCGGTGCCGGCCGAAACTTAGGCAGCCAGGAGCGGAGAAAGAAGCTGCCCAAGCCTCGGCCACTGCCGGCACTGGGTGACGTGGCCGCCGGCCCGCAAGCCAGGCGCGCAGGCGGGGCAGCGCTGAGGGCCTGACCCGTGTGACCGGGGCAGGCCCTCAGTGCCTCTGCAGGAGGCGTGGGTTAGCTGTTCGTGGTTACTCGGTCCACCATTCGTCTTCACCCTCGGCCGGCTTGCCGTTGGCAGTTGCCTTGGCGGTGTCGGTGGCGGGGGCCGAGTGGCGTGCCGTTGCGGCGGCTGGTGCGCCGTGGCCCGCTGCCGGAGCGGCGGCGACGGCCTTGGGAGCTGACGCCGTGACCGCCGGCTGGGGCTGCTGGCTTGGCTGGAGGGCGTCCGCCAGGCCTGGCATCTGCGCCCCGAGCAGCTGGCTGATCTGGGCCAGGTGCGCGCCGACGCTCTCCTTCTGCTTGTTGAGCTCGTCGACTTGGCGCTGGGCCTGACTGCGAACCCGCTCGGCCTCGGACTTGGTGTCGGACAACAGTTGCTCGGCCTGGGCCTTGGCCTGGGCCAAGATGCCGTCGGCGTTCTTCTTGGCATTGCTGACCAGCTGCTGGGAATGCTGGTCGGCCTCGCGGCGGGTTTGCTCGGCTTGCACGCTGGCCTTGGTGGCACGCTCCTCCGCGATCGCCGCGCGCTGCTCGGCCTCGGAAACCATCTTCTGAGTGGCCTCCTGCGCCTTGGAGAGCCGCTCGGTCTCCTGCCGCTCGGCCTCTTCACGGCGGGCCCCGAGCTGGATCTCGAACTCGGCCTCGGCCTGCGCGCGCTGGGCCTCGCTGTCCTCGAACGCGCGCTGAGCCTGGCTGCGCATCTCATCGGCTTGCCGCTTCGAGGTGGTGAGGATCTCGTCGCGGTCGCGCTTGGACGACGCCCGCATCTGCGCGACCTCGCGCTCGGCGGTGGTGCGCATCTTGGCGATCTCGCGCTCGTTGCCGGCGCGCTTTTCAGCCACCTCGTGGTCGGCGGTCGCCCGGAGCTTGGCCGCCTCGCGCTCGGTGCCCGACTTGAGCTCGTCAGCCTCCCGGCCAGCCTTGGTCCGGATCGACTCGGCCTCGCGCTCGGCGGTCGAGCGGAGGTCGTCGGTCTCGCGCTTGGCGACGGCGCGAAGCTCGGCCGCCTCGTTCTCGGCGGAGGCCCTGGCCTCGGCCGCCTCGACCTTGGCGGCCGCTGTGAGTTCGTGGGACGCGCCCCTGGCCTCGGCGATGTGCTCAGCGGCCTGCTCTTCGGCTAGCCGGAAAAGCTGTTCGATGCGCGAACCGAGGCCGGACAAGGTCGGCTGCTCGATCTCCTGCATCTGACGGTGGGCGTCGACGAGCTCCCGCTGGAGCGCCTGAGCGGTTTCCTGATGCTTGCGCGTCTCCGCCTTGAGCTTATCTAGATGGTCTTGAACCTGGTGCGGGTCGTACCCGCGCATGACACGGGCGAAGTCTGGCGTGTCATCGAAATAGTTGCTGAGCTGAGCATCGATGTCGGGCTGCATGTCGCCTAATCCTGTGTAGACGGGAGGGGGGACCTTTTAGCGGGAGTTTCGCGCACCGAAACGAGCGCTTCTTCGGTTCCGATTGCCAGGGCTTGGCGGCTCTGCCGGTAGCTGCCTCTGCCCGGCCGGCACGCAGTTGCGTTCGTCCGGTGGTCCGCAGCGTACTCTCCTGGTCGACCGTTGGCGGCCTGTTCGCGGTCGCTAGTGCCGGAGATAGCATTTTTTGCTGATATGTGACTTAGGTGCGACAAGTCAGGTCGTCGTCAAGGCGCTTACCTCCGGTAATAGTCCCTGGTCAGAGGGCACCCCGCGGGCAACGTCGTAGTCAGGCCCGCTGCTGACTGGCCGGTGACTGCACGAGCTCGGTAAGCACACCGCCGATATCCGACGGGTGCAGGAAAGCAATGGCGGCACCCATCGAGCCGTGGCGCGGACGCTCATCGATGAGCCGGACGCCGGTCGCGCCGATGGCCGCGAGGGCAGCTGTGATGTCTGCCACGCCGTACCCGACGTGGTGCACGCCCTCGCCCCGGCGCTCCAGGAACTTCCCCACCGGCGTATCGGGACCGAGCGGCTCGAGCAGCTGAACGTAGGACGCCCCGGCCGGACCCTCAGCGACCTGCAGCATTGCCTCCCGGACCCCCTGCGCATCGTTGACTTCCAAACTGGCCACGGTGAGGCCGAAGGCTGACTCATAGAAGGCAATCTTCGCCTCGAGGTCGCGGCAGGCGATGCCTACATGATCGATTCTGGTCAGCATGGCTTTTGCTCCTCGGGGGACCGGATCACTGACAGGTATCGTTTCAGCTATGCGTGAGGCTGTAATCGTCGGCGGGGCACGAACCCCCGTAGGTCGGCTGCTCGGCTCGCTAAGCGGTTTTACCGGTGCCCAGCTCGGCGGAGTGGCAATCAAGGCGGCGCTGGAACGGGCGGGCGTGCCCGCCGACCGCGTCGAATACGTGATCATGGGTCAGGTGCTGCAGGCGGGTGAGGGCCAGATCCCGGCCCGGCAGGCAGCTGTCGCCGCCGGGATCCCGATGACGGTTCCGGCCTTGTCGATCAACAAGGTCTGCCTGTCCGGCCTGGACGCGATCGCGCTGGCGGCTCAGCTGATCAGCGCGGGTGAGTTCGAAGTCGTCGTGGCCGGCGGGATGGAGTCCATGTCGCAAGCACCGCATTTGCTGGCCGGATCGCGACGCGGCTTCAAGTACGGCCCGGCCGAGCTGATCGACTCTATGGCCCACGACGGACTGACCGATGCGTTCGACCAGATCTCGATGGGGGAGTCGACCGAGCGGCACAATTCCAAGCTCGGCATCACGCGCCAGGAGCAAGATGAGTTCGCTGCGCGCTCGCACCAGCTGGCCGCGGCCGCCATCAAGGACGGCGTGCTGGCGGAGGAGATCACGCCGGTCAGCATCCCGCAGCGGCGCGGCGAACCCCTGATCGTCGACACCGACGAGGGCGTCCGCGCGGACACGACCGCGGACTCGCTGGCAGCGCTGAAGCCGGCCTTCGCCCCAGCCGGGACGATTACCGCCGGATCGGCGTCGCAGATCAGCGACGGCGCGTGCGCAGTGGTGCTGATGTCCGCCGACGCCGCTGCCGCGGCCGGCGCGACAGTGCTCGCCGAGGTGGGCGCGCACGGCGTCGTGGCCGGCCCGGACAACTCGCTGCACTCGCAGCCGTCCAGGGCGATCATGCGGGCTCTGGAGAAGGCCGGCATGGCTGTCACGGACCTGGACCTGATCGAGATCAACGAGGCGTTCGCGGCCGTCGCCATCCAGTCGATCCGGGATCTGGGCGTGGACTCCGCCAAGGTCAACGTGACCGGCGGCGCCATCGCGATCGGCCATCCGCTCGGCGCCTCGGGCGCCCGTATCGCGCTGCACCTGATATACGAACTCCGGCGCCGCGGCGGTGGGCTAGGCGCCGCCGCGCTGTGCGGAGGCGGCGGTCAGGGCGACGCGCTGCTGTTCCGGGTGCCAGGCGCCGGCCAGAGCTGAGCTTGCCGTGACCGGGATCGCCGTGACCGGGATCGCCGCGGCCGGGATCGCCGTGACCGGGATCGCCGGGCGCGGCCGGCGCGGCCCGGCGGATCCGGATGTACTAGTCGCCGCGGCCCAGGCCGGCGACCCGCGGTCCCTGGCCCGGCTCGTGTCCCTGGTCGAGAACTCCTCGCCTGACCTGCGCAGGATCATGAAAGTGATCGCGCCGATGGCCGGGCATGCGCGCGTGGTCGGCCTCACCGGCTCGCCGGGCGTGGGTAAGTCGACGGTGACCGGTGCCCTGATCCGCGGCTACCGCGAGCAAGGCCTGCGAGTCGGCGTCCTCGCGGTGGACCCGTCGTCTCCGTTCAGCGGCGGCGCGCTGCTCGGCGACCGCGTGCGGATGCAGGAGCACGCGATTGACGACCAGGTTTTCATCCGCTCGATGGCCAGTCGCGGCCACCTGGGCGGCCTGTCCTGGGCGACGCCGCAGGCTGTGCGCATCCTGGACGCGGCGGGCCTGGACGTCGTGCTGATCGAGACCGTGGGCGTCGGCCAGGCCGAGGTGGAGATCGCCTCGCTGGCCGACACCGCCTTGGTCGTGGTCGCGCCGGGGCTGGGCGATTCCATTCAGGCGGCCAAGGCCGGCATCCTGGAGATCGCCGACGTGTTCGCGGTGAACAAGAGCGACCGGCCGGGCGCGCAGGAAGTGATCAGGGACCTGCGCACCATGCTCGCCATGGCCAGTTACGATGCGGGCGCCTGGAAGCCGCCGATCGTCAGCACCACGGCGGTGACCGGGGAGGGAATCGGCGACCTGGCCGCCGCGATCGAGCGGCACCGCGAGTGGCTAGCGGGATCGGGGCAGCTGGACGTGCGCCGCCGAGCCAGGGCCAGCACCGAGATCTCCGCGCTCGCGCTTGCCGGGCTCCGGCAGCGGATGGGCGACCTGCCGGGCGAGTCGAGGCTGGATGAGCTGGCTGCCCGGGTGGCTGCGGGGGAACTCGACTCATATTCAGCCGCCGACGAGTTGCTTTCCGGCTGAGCCTGCCCAGGCCGCCGCGGCTGTACCCCGCGCGGCCTGGAACATAAGCGGCAGTTACCAAATGTGATTCGCGCAACGCGCCCAGGCCGGGGAAAGCATGAGTGGTAGGTGTCGCTGGAGCAGCAGCTACCACTCATATTTTCTGAAGTCGTCAGGCTATTTGTCAGTTATGCGGCCTGGCGCCACGTGCCCGCCGGCGGCCCCTGGCGCCACGTGCCCGCCGCTGGCCTGGGCCGTCCGCGACGCGACCCCATCGGATGCGGCCGAAGCCTGCCGGGCCGGCTTGACTGCCGCTGCCGCACGGACAGCCGCCTCGAGTACCGACTCGCTCGTCAGCCGCGCGTCATACGCCTTCTTGCCGCCCCGTGCCCCGAATAGGCGCTTGGTCAGCACTAGGTACAGCACCAGCACGATGTTCACAGCGAAAAGGACCGACGCGGTCACCGTTACCTTGCGGGAAAGCTCATAGATCTCGATCGGCAGACCCAGCGAGGTGGCGATGAGCGCGAAATACTCGCCCCACCGCCGCGCCAGCCACAAGCCAGTGCCTTCGACCAGCTCGATCACCGCGTAGAAGGCGAGCCCGGCGGCGACCAGTGCCAAAGTCCTGCTGCTCAGCGTGACCGCGTGCTGCAGCAGGCCGACATACTTGGAATTACTGATGTTGATGCCGATCTGCCGGAACAGATCCCTGACTAGCGGCAGCTTGCGGTCGAGTGTCTGCTCCATCGAGTACTGCGAGTGGCGGTAGTGCCAGAGCCCATAGGCGACGGCTGCGGCGACGACGCCACGGACGAACCGCTCGATGGCGAACAAGCGAAGGATGAGGTTGCTGCGGATCTCCTTGCCGCGGGGGACCACCGGGGCCTGAGCAGCAGGCCCGGACCGGCTGGGCTCGCCCATTACGAAGCTCCCGCAGCGCAGGCACTGCCAGGCTTGCCCCTGGAGTGATGTCGCTGACATCTGGGCCCGGAGGTCGGGCTCGTCCGGCGCGAACGTCAGGTGCCCGTTGCGCCCGCAGCTGAGGGTGCTCCAGTCCACTTTCGCAGCCTAAGGCAGCCAACCCGCCTCCGGTCAATGCGGCCAGTCGGGTGAGTCCAGCTCCGCCCAGCTCAGCGCAGGCGGGCCCGGGGGCACCGATAGCACGCCGTCGGTCAGGACCAGGATGTCGTCGCAGGCGGCGGCGAGCCCGGCGCTGTCATAGCCGACCACCAGCACGCTGGTGTCGCGGCTGAGGTCGCGAATCGAGTCGGCTAACGCAGCGACATCGCGCTCCGGGAGCCCGTCCATCAGGCTGTCGACCAGCAGCAGCTCCGGCTGGTGCACGGCGCCGGCGGCCAGCCGGGCCCGGCGGGCGATCGAGTCCGGAGCAGATCGCACCGGTACGTCGGCCCAGGGGAGCAGTCCGAGCCGGTCGAGAATCGCTGCGGCCAGCACTTCGCGATCCCGCCGGTCCGGCCTGGCCAGTCTGGCCGCATGCTCGACGAGCCCGCGGATCCGGGGTGCAGGCAGCGGCATCGCGCCGCGGCGGGCCACGCCGACCCGACGGCGGACCGAAGCACGGCCGCGAATGGTCGACAAGTCATGCCCGAGTACGCGCAGCTCGCCGTAGGCGGGCCTGCCTACTCCGGCGAGCAGGTCGACGATCGCCTCCGCCGTCGCCGGGGAGTCGACGAGCATGCCGAGCGCTGACTTGCCCGCTACCGGCGCGCTGACGCGGAAGCTGGCCGAGCGCACCGCCCAGCCGCGGCCACGCCGCAGGCCGATCCCGGCCGCAAGCACGGGATCCGGGGCCACGTGCTCCTGGCTCGGTCCCGGGGTGCCAGCCCGGCTCGATCCTCCGGCGCCCGCGTGGCCAGGCCCCGCGACGCCGGACTGGCTTGCCCCGGCGGTGCCTGGATGGCTCGGCCGCGCGGAGCCCGCATGGCCGGGCTGCGCGCTGCCCGCGTCGCCGGACGGCAAAGCTTCCCCCGGATTTTGCTATCGGCTGATCCCCCGGAGGCAATGTAACGATCTGTAATTGACCATGTCCATGTACGCGCCGGCGACTGGCCTGGCGTTACACAACCGGTGATGCAATGCCGGGCAAGCCGGGCCACGATACGGTTTCGGGTGTGCCCAAGCGCCTTGATCTCCCGTTCGATCCCATCGCGCGCGCGGCGCAGACCTGGGAGAGCAGGTTCGGTGACGCCAAGGCGATGGCCGCGGTCACTACGATCATGCGAGTGCAGCAGATCCTGCTCGCGCAGCTCGATGCCCTGCTACGGCCGCACGGCCTGACCTTTGCCCGGTACGAGGCGCTCGTGCTGCTCAGTTTCAGCCGCGACGGCGCGCTGCCGATGCGGCTGATCGGGGAGCGGCTTATGGTGCACCCGACCAGCGTCACCAACACCATCCACCGGCTGGAGCGCCAGCAGTTGGTGGTGCGCAAGCCGAATCCCCGTGACGGCCGCGGCACGCTCGCCGAGATCACACCAGACGGGCGCGCGGTCATGCGGCGCGCCACCGACGACCTGATGGCGGCCGAGTTCGGCCTGGGCGGCTACCGGCCGGACCAGCTAGAGGACATGTTCGCCCTGCTGCGCGGCCTGCGGGTGACGGCTGGCGACTTCAGCGACGGCTAGCAGCCGACTACGAGGGGAACGGCTACCTGACCGGGGACGCCGCCCAGGTCCGGCCGCCGTCGCTGGTCACGTAAATCTCGCCGAGGTCAACGTCGGTCGGCACAGCGACGCCCCGGCTGGCGTTAGTCATGCCGACGTAGCTGAAGCCGCCTGCCGGAGTTGACCCGCCGAAGCTGGCCGGGTGCCAGGTCTTGCCGTTGTCGGCTGAGTAGTAGACGCCGGTCGTGGTCGCGAGCACTTCCGGGCTCCCGGTGGCGGCGGCCAGCGACGTCGCGGTGCCGGTGTGCGGTACCACGGCGGCATTGGTCCAGTGCGCACCGTTTGCTGACATCCAGAGAGTGGTCTGCTCGGGCCCGCTGGCCGGCTGGGTGTCGCACGCGAGCATGAGCTCGGGCCCGGCTGCTAGCTGCGCGTCGGCGGGCGCGCCGGAGGCTTGCGCCCCGCCGGGCTGGCACGGAGCCTGGCTGACCTTGGACCAGGTCCCGCCGGACACCGGCCCGCTGAGCATGGCGCCCGATGGCGTGAGCAGATAACCCTTCGTGCCGCCGGAGATGACCAGGCTCGCCGAGGACGCCTGCCCCGTCGGCAGATGCAGGAACGCGAGCGGTGCCGCCTGTTGCGTCCACGTCGTACTGCCTGCCGTAGTTCTGTACAGCGAGAAGCTGACGCAGTGACTGGCGTAGGTGGCAGCGCTGCCCCGGCAGCTGGCGAAGATCGCGAGCGCGCTCTGACCTGCGGCCTCAATGTCGATGACGCGCTGGCCGTGAGTGTTTTCCGGCGTCCAGGGCCAGCCGCCGCCGCTGGTCTCGTACAAGGCGGGGCCGAACGCCCATCCGTCGTGCAGATTCGTGAAGCGGAGTTGGCTCACGCCGGTTGCGCCGTGGGGTCCGGTGGCAACAGGCGCGCTGACGCCATACCAGCTGGCCCCGTAGTTCGAGGTGCCCGCCATCGAGGTGCAGTATTTCGGGTTGGAGCACGGCGGCCCGGCCTGGCCGATCACCGCGCCAACGAACTCGGGGTTCGCCGCTGTGCCCGCGCCGACCACAGTGACCGATGTCGGCCGGAAATGCGCCGGGGGCGTGGTACCGGAGTTGCCTGGCGTCAGGTAAGTGTGCTGGCGGATCTGCGTGCCGCCGCCCGCCACCGAGCCGGTATTCCTACTCCCGGCCGGCTTCGCGGTTGCGTGCGGGCGGGCGGACTGAATCGATGGGCGATGCGCGGGCGACGCCGCGCTGCCCGATTTGCCGGACTGCTGACCGCCTGACACGATCTGCGGCACGGTCACCGCAGCCGCGAGTACGACGGCGCAGCCGGCCGCGGTCGCGAGAGCCTGGCGGCGCTTGCGCTTCCGGGCCCGGCGCCTGATCCGTTCGAGCGAGCCCGGCCCTCGGGTAAAGGGGACTCACCTCAGCGTCCAGCCACTTGTCGATCTCGTCGCGATGGCTATTCACGGGCGTCTCCCAGCGCCAGCTTCAGCCTGGCCCTGGCGTGAAAGAGGTCAGCCTTGATGGTGCCCTCCGGGCGGCCCAGCATCGCCGCTACTTCCTTAAGGCCGAAACCCGCGTAGTAATGCAGCAGGAACGGGCTGCGTAGCCGTTCCGGCAGGGCCTGGATGAGCGCGCGAACATCAACATCCTGCGCCGGGTGGTAAGCCGGGTCGACCGGACTCGCGGCAGTCATGACCCTGAAGGCGCTGCGTTCCCGGCCGGTCTTACGCCAGTGGTCCCGGACCAGGTTGGTAGCGATCATGTACAGGTAGCTCTGCGGGTTCTCCAGACCGGACCAGCGCGACAGCAGCGGGCGAATGCCTCGGAAGCGATCTCGTGCGCGGTCTCGTCGTCGTCCACCAGCCGCCGGACCCAGCCCGCCAGCCGCGGGTAGCAGGCGTTGAACAGCTCCTCGACCGCCTGCTGGTCCGAGGTGCGGAGCCTGGCCACTGAGCTCCCTTGCTTAGCCGCGCGCACGGGCCGCGCCGGCCAGGTTAGCTGGTGCGGGCCCGACTCAGATGCAGGCACGGGGCTCATCCGGAGCGCCATACCCGGACGGAGCACCGCACAGCCTGTGCCTGTCACGCCACCGTCTTGCATCGTTTTACCATATTTCTACCGCTTCGGGGAGCCGACCTCGTTACCCTCATGCCAATGCGCCGGGCCAGGCGCTGCCTGGCAAGCCGGCTGCCGGGCGACCTTGCAGCGCGGATGCCCAGGTACTACCTAAGACGGCGCCCGGCTTCGGACGGTTGTGACGAGGGCGGACTTTTCCGGCCGACCGGCGGCCGCCACCAGCGCACGGCCCCGGCAACCTTTCCTGCCGCCCCAGACCGGGTATGCTGAAGCCAGATAGTAGGACGTCCAACTAATTTAGCGGCGCGCCCATCTCCTGGGTGCGGCCGTCAGGCCCGCAGACTGGCCGGAGGTACCGATGGACGCACGCGAGGCACGCGACTACGGCCGGGAACGCTGGCAGCGCCGGTACGACGCAGCACGGAAGCGCGACGCCGATTTCAGCACCCTGTCGGGAGTCGAGGTGGATCCGGTATACGGGCCACCCGATGGCGCAGTCGTGCCGGGCTTCGAGCGCATCGGCTGGCCGGGGGAGTTCCCGTTTACCCGCGGGCTGTACCCGGCCGGCTACCGCGGCCGAACCTGGACGATCCGGCAGTTCTCCGGATTCGGCAACGCGGTGCAGACCAACGAGCGGTACAAGATGCTGCTGGCAGGCCGGCGGCGGCGGGCTGTCGGTCGCGTTCGACATGCCGACGCTGATGGGCCGCGACTCCGACGACCCGCGGTCGGCGGGCGAGGTCGGGCACTGCGGCGTCGCTATCGACTCGACGGCAGACATGGACACGCTATTCGGCGGGATCCCGCTCGCTGACGTCACCACCTCGATGACGATCAGCGGTCCTGCAGTGCCGGTGTTCTGCATGTACCTGGCGGCCGCCCAGCGGCAGGGCGCCGACATCGGCAAGCTCAACGGCACCCTGCAGACCGACATCTTCAAGGAGTACATCGCGCAGAAGGAGTGGCTGTTCCCGCCCCAGCCGCACCTGCGGCTTGATCGGCGACCTGATGGAGTACTGCGCGGCGCACATCCCGGACTACAAGCCGCTGTCAGTGTCGGGTTACCACATCCGGGAAGCAGGTTCGACGGCCGCGCAGGAGCTGGCGTTCACGCTCGCCGACGGGTTCGGCTACGTCGAGCTCGGACTGTCCCGCGGCCTGGACATCGAGGCGTTCGCGCCCGGGTTGTCGTTCTTCTTCGACGCGCACATCGATTTCTTCGAAGAGATCGCCAAGTTCCGCGCAGCCCGCCGCATCTGGGCGCGCTGGATGCGCGACGTGTACGGCGCGACCACCGAGCGCGCGCAGTGGCTGCGATTCCACACCCAGACCGCCGGCGTATCGCTGACCGCGCAGCAGCCGGAGATGAACGTCGTGCGCACAGCCGTCGAGGCGCTCGCGGCAGTGCTCGGCGGCACCAACTCGCTGCATACCAACGCGCTGGACGAGGTGCTCGCGCTGCCGAGCGAGAAGGCGGCCGAGATCGCGCTGCGCACGCAGCAGGTGATCATGGAAGAAACGGGTGTCATCAACGTCGCCGACCCGCTGGGCGGCTCCTGGTACCTGGAGGCGCTGACCGACAGGCTTGAGGCCGAGGCCGAGGACATTTTCGCCCGGATCAGGGCGATGAGCCCGGACGGCTCGATGACCGGCGGCATCCTGCGCGGCATCGAGGACGGCTGGTTTATGTCCGAGATCGCCGAGGCATCGTTCAGCTACCAGCAGAAGCTGGAGAAGGGCGACAAGCGCGTCGTCGGGGTCAACTGCCACACCGATACCGTCGAGCAGCCCATCGAGATCCTTCGCGTCAGCCACGAGGTGGAGGTCGAGCAGGTGCGTGACCTCGCCCGCAGGCGGGCCGGCCGGGACCAGGCCGCGGTCGACGCGGCGCTGGCCGAGATGCTCGCGGCCGCGCGGTCGGATGCGAACATGATCCCGCCGATGATTAGAGCGGCCAGCGCGGAGGCGACCCTCGGCGAGATCTGCGACGCGCTGCGGGACGGAGTGGGGCGGTTACTTCGAGGCGCCTGCTTTCTGACGCCGGCGGAGCCCTCGTGGCAGGGATCTACGGGTGTCCACCGGTTTCGGGGTGCACGGGGCCGGAGCCCTCCGGCGGTGCGGCAAGATGGAGTCATGAAGCAGCCGCGGGACTTCTCCCTCCATGGCGCCATCGACCTGGGCGCGCGCCAGGCCGCAGCGCAGCGCCGCCAGCGCGCAGCTGAGCAGGGCTCGGGCGCAGGCGGCCAGCCGGGCGCGCAGACCGGATTCATCATCGACGTCACCGACGAGACGTTCAACACCGAAGTGGTCGCCCGGTCGCGCACGGTGCCGGTGGTTCTCGACCTGTGGGCCGACTGGTGCGGACCGTGCAAGCAGCTCAGCCCCATCCTCGAAAAGCTCGCCACGGAGGCAAACGGCGCGTTCGTGCTCGCCAAGGTTGACGTGGACGCCAACCCGCAGCTGAGCGCCGCGCTGCAGGTGCAGAGCATCCCGATGGTGGTCGCCGTCGTCGCCGGCCAAGTCGCCGACGGTTTCCTCGGCGCGATGCCGGAGTCGCAGGTCAGGGAGTGGCTCGCCCAGGTTATGCAGGTTGCCGAGCAACTCGGCCTGCAGCCAGCCGAAGGCAGCTCCGGCGCAGACGGCTCCGGCCAGGACGACGCCACCGCGCAGCAGCCTTCCCAGCTGGCGCCGGATTACCCCGGCGGTTATGGCGACCCCGGCACCAATGCCGTGTTCACCGAGGCGCAGGAAGCGATGGAACGCGGTGATATGGACGGTGCCGCCGCGGCCTTCGAAAAAGTACTCGCCTCCAGCCCCGGCGATCCGGTCGCGACGATGGGTCTCGGCCAGGTCAACCTGATCCGCCGGGTCGAGGGCTACGACGAAACGGCCGCGCGCCGAGCGGCAGGCGAACAGCCCGGCGACGCTCTTGCGCAGGCCAAGATGGCCGACATCGACCTGGCCACGGGGCGGATCGAGGCCAGTTTCGACCGGATGCTCGACACCATCAGGCTCACTTCGGGCGAAGAGCGGGACAAGGCCCGCCAGCACCTGGTCGGCCTGTTCGAGATCTTCCCGCCCAAGGACCCGCAGGGTTGCCAAAGCGAGGGCGAAATTGTCCAGCCTGCTGTTCTAGCGCGGCTGATTCGGGGGCGTCGGTTCCAGCGTCGCCGTCCCGGACTTTCTCGGCCGTTTGGGCTGATCTGGGGTGAGACCGGCGAGCTGCTCGAGGGCCGGAAGAGCCGCGTCGAGCGCCGCAAGCTGGTCGGTCGGCAGCGTCAGCAGGATGTCGGTGAGCAGGTTGGTGGCCTCCGCCCGGATGCGCTCCAGCACGTCGTGGCCAGCCGCTGTGACCGTGACCAGGTAGGCGCGGGCGTCGTCCGGTGCTGGTTGCCGGAGCAGGTAGCCGCGGTCTTCCAGCACGTTCACCAGTCGGGTGAGGGTTGACGGCGCGATCCGCTCGGCGGCGGCCAGGTCGCCCAGCCGGACCGGGCCACACTGGCCGACGCTGGACAGCGTGGAGAGCTGGCTCGGCGTCAGGCCTGCAAGTTCGTGCTTGCGCAGCCGCCTGGCTAGCCGCAGTACGGCAGCTCGCAGCCGCGCCGCATCGATTCCCAGCGCGTCCGGGGCACCGACCTGGTCCGCCCTAGCGATCTGGGCCGGGGTAGGGAGACCGTGAGCCGCTGCAGCTGCCCCAGCGGCGGCGCGGCCGGCCGCAGTCTCTTCGGACGCACTGCCGGCGTCGGCCGCGGCGGTCCCACTGGCGGCGATGGTGCGCGCTGGCGTTTCGTCCGCAGTGATCGTCGCGGCCCCGCTGCTCGTTCCGGTGGACACACTTGCAGGGTACGTGCCGCGCGGCAGAACGGAAGCCACCACTCCAGGGATTCGCGGCGACCAATCAGAAGCCCCCGTGCTGACACTCAGGTTTCTGGCGCATGATTGGGTTCATGGAGGATTCCCTCAGCGGTCGGCTGCTGGCGGCGACCCCGCAGCTGGGCGACCCGAATTTCCGGCGGACCGTTGTCCTGATCGTCGAAGATGACAAGGACGAGGGCACGCTCGGCGTCGTCCTGAACCGGCCGACCGAGGTCCCGCTTGACCAGGTGCTCGAGCCCTGGACTGCGCTGGCCACCGGGCCGCAGGTGGTCTTCCGCGGCGGCCCGATCTCACCGAACAGCGCGCTGGCGCTTGCCCTCGCCTATGGCAGCGCTGAACCCGTCGGCTGGCGTTCGCTCGACGGCTCGCCCCTGATGTCGAGGATCGGGCTGGTGGACCTGGGTGCTCCGCCGGAATTGCTGGCTGGCGGCATCTCGTCGATGCGGGTGTTTGCCGGCTATGCGGGTTGGGGTGCCGGGCAGCTGCGGGACGAGATCGACGACGGCGCCTGGTTCGTGCTGCCCGGCGATCCGGCAGCCGCCTTCGCGGCCGAGCCGGAACGGCTCTGGCAAGAGGTCCTCCGCAACCAGGGCGGTGATCTGGCGCTGGTGGCCTCGTTCCCTGATGATCCAGTGTGGAACTGAGCGCGTAGACTTCGTGACCGTGAGCACTGAAGTCCTTCCTGGCGCCGACGTTCGCCAGGACACCGATATCCGGCCGGACCTCTCGCATGGCGATGGTGACCACGAGAGGTTCGCGCATTATGTCCAGAAAGATAAGATCGTCGACAGTGCGGTAACGGGAACTCCCGTGGTGGCGCTGTGCGGGAAGGTCTGGGTGCCGAGCCGGGATCCGAAGAGGTTCCCGGTGTGCCCCGATTGTCAGCGGATCTACGAGTCACTGCCCGAGGGCGGGGACGACTAGTCAGCCGCGCCGAGCGGTTCGCCGGTGAGCGAGACACCTGCGGCGCGCAGCGATTCGATGGCGGCGGCCGTCGTCGGCCCCGATACGCCCGCGGTGAGGCTGAGCAGGACGGTCGTGGCGAAGCCAGCCTTGGCCGCATCGGCAGCGGTGGCCCGGACGCAGACGTCGGCAGCGAGGCCAGCCACATCCACGTCGGTCACGTGGCGTTCGGTTAGCCAGCTCAGCAGCGTGTCGCCGGCTGCGCTGTTGCCCTCAAAGCCGCTGTAGGCGGCCGCGTACTGGCCCTTGCGGAAGATCTCCTCGACTCGGACGCTGTCCAGGTCCGGATGGAACTGCGCACCTGCCGTGCCGGCCACGCAGTGCACCGGCCAGGTGTCGACGTAATCCGGTGCGGTTGAGAAATGCCCGTCCGGATCGATGTGAAAGTCCTGCGTGGCCACGACGTGGTCGTACCGGTCGCCGTCGGGCCCGGCCAGGTACGCGCTCAGCGCGCGTGCCACCGCGGCGCCGCCCGTCACGGCCAGCGAGCCGCCCTCGCAGAAGTCGTTCTGCACGTCGACGATCAGCAGTGCGCGCACAGGGCGAGCGTAGCGCTAGCTGACATCTAGCGGCGTACCCGAGGTGATCCGGACCAGCTCGGCGAACGACGTCGGGAAGACCGTGTGCACGTGACCCGCCGCTGCCCACACGACGTCATAGCTGGCGAGCGCGGTGTCGATCAGGGTGCGAATCGGCGCCGGATGTCCGATCGGCGCCACTCCGCCGATGGGCTGTCCCGTGCAGGCTTACACGAATTCCGGATCGGCGCGGCTGATCTTCTCGACCCCGAGTTCAGCCGCGACTTTGGCGGTATCTACCCGGTGCGCGCCGCTGGTCAGGATCAGCAGCGGCTCGCCGCCGGAGTTGAAAACGAGGCTGTTCGCTATCGCGCCCACCTCGCAGCCAAGCTGAGCGGCCGCGGTTGCGGCGGTCGGGGCGGGCTCGGGCAGCTCTCGCACTTCGCCTGCGACCCCGAGGGCGCGAAGCTCGCTGTCGACATGCTCGGCGTTGCGGTGCATCAGCCCAGTCTGACACGACGGCACAGCCGCGCGACGAAATGTCGCCGCCGGAGCGCTCGCCCACCGGGGTTGATCGCGTCCGCGCAGCACTCCGGTGCGCGCACGCGGAGAAGGCGCGCTGTTCACAGATTCTTTATCGCGCACAAAGAATGTTAATTGCATATTAACAAAACCTGTCTTATCGTCTCGACCGGAACATGCCGTTACTTTCTCGTCTGAGTGACCTTCGGGAGAGAGCCGTGAGCTGGATCCGCCCAGGACGACGTGTCGTGGCCGCCGGAGTCGGGGCGCTCGCCCTGGCTGTGCCGCTCGTGTACGGGGGGACGGCGTTAGCTGCTCCGGCCGCCGCGACCGCTGCCTCATCGCAATCCCCGGTTAACCTGGCGGCGCCCATCGACTTCGCCGCCGGTGTCGGTGCCCGCGATGGGACGGTCTCCGCGGGCGACGCCCGGTTCCAGGTGCTCGGCGACGGCCTGATCAGGATGGAGTACTCGCCGAGCGGCAACTTCGAAGACCTGCCTACGGTCAACGTGCTCAACCGGCGCTTTCCTGTGCCCGGTTACCGGGCACAGGTTCGAAACGGTTGGCTTACTATCTCGACGTCGGTCGCGACTCTCAGGTACCGCCTGGATTCCGGGCCGTTCGGGCCTGGCAACATGGCAGTGAGTTTCAGCAATGCCGGGCAGCCGACCACGGTCAGCCCCGCCTGGCAGAACGAGTGCCCCTTTGACCAGGTCTGCGACGCAGGTGCGGCCGCGCTGGTCGGCCCGGCCAGCATCCAGACCGACCACGCCAATTACCAGAGCGTGGCCGGGTTCATCGCTGGCCTGGGCAACGGCAACTCGGCCGGAGCCAACTGGACGGTCCTGAATGCGCCGGCCGGCCACGCGACGGTGACCTTGCGCTACGCCAACTACATCGGCGCCCTCGGCGGTCCCGCCCCGCGCACGATCGACCTCGTCGTCAACGGCACCGATGTCGGGCCGCTGACGCTGCCTCCCACGACGAGCTGGGACGACTGGTCCACGGTCACGGCCGACGTCCCGGTCACCGCCGGGACCAACACAGTCGGTGTCCTGTGCGGCAGCGGCGACAGCTGCAATGTCAACGTGGACACGCTGTCGGTGTCGCCGGCCGGATCTCCGGCGCCCGCCGAGCCGGTTATGAACTACCTGGGCGGTTACTCGCGCGGGTTCGACACTGCCACCTACGGGCCCGGGTACAGCTGCCCTAAGGGCACGCCGACGGCGGCGCAATGCACGGCGGCCCCGCCCGAGATGCATCCCGGCATCCTTGATCGGGCCGGTTACCGGCTTCTCGACGATACCCAGAGCGCGGAGTGGACCAAGGACGGCTGGGTGCAGCCGCGGCCATCCGGCGGCGACGTCCAGGACGGCTACCTGTTCGTCTATGGCGATAACTACGGCCAGGCGCTTGAGGACCTAAACAAGCTGACCGGGCCTTCGCCGCTTCTGAATGAGTCCAACTTCGGCGTCTGGTACTCCGACTACTACCCGTACACAACGTCGGACTACGAGGACACGCTCATCCCGGCGTTCCGGGCCAACAATGTCCCGCTCGACGACCTCTCTGTCGACACCGACTGGAAGTCGCCCAACAACTGGAACGGTTGGGAGTGGAACCCGGCCCTGTTCCCGGACCCGACGGCGTTCCTGTCGTGGGCCAAATCCCAGGGCATTCACGTCACCCTCAATGTGCACGCTAGCATCGCCGACAACGACCCGCAGCTCGCCGCTACGCAGGCTCTGGCCGGCGGGACCCTCACTGACAGCTCGTGCTTCAGCGGCTCCTGCAAGACGTGGGACTGGAGCCAGGTCCCCCAGGCCCAGTCCTACTTCGCGCTGCACCAGCCGTACGAGTCGCAAGGCGTCGACTTCTGGTGGCTCGACTGGTGCTGTGACGCGTCCACGGTATCCATGCCAGGACTTACGCCGGATAGCTGGATCAACCACCTCTACGCCACGGACCTGGCCAACAAGGGTCAGCGCGGCTTCGTCCTGTCCCGGACCGGTAGCTCGTACCAGAACCCCGACGAGGTCTACCCGGCCGGGCCGTGGTCAGGGCACACCTCAACGCTCGCGTTCACCGGCGACACCTGGGGCACCTGGAACACGCTCGCGTTCCAGGCCCATCTGTCCGCCGACGAGGCCAGCATCGACGAGCCGTACGTGAGCAACGACATCGGCAGCTTCCTCGGCCCGCCGCCCGGCAACCCGCAGGACGACGCCGACCTGTACGCCCGCTGGGTCCAGCTCGGGACTTTCCAGCCAGTGCTACGGCTGCACTCCAGCGCCGGCAACCGGCTGCCCTGGCAGTACCGGCAGCCCGCAGGCTCCGTCGCGGCGAGCTTCCTGCGGCTACGGGAAGCGCTCGTCCCTTACACCTACACCTTGGCCGATCAGGCGACCACGACCGGTCTGCCTATCACCCGGCCGCTCTACCTCGACTACCCCGGCCAGGCTGACGCGTACAACAACCCGGGCGAGTACCTGTACGGGCCGGACATGCTCGTGGCCCCGGTCACCACCCCGGGTAACGTCACCACCGAACGGGTGTGGTTCCCGCCCGGCACGTGGACCGACTGGTTCACCGGCGCGACGTTCCATGGCCCGGGTACCCAGACACTCACTGTGCCGCTGGACCGAATGCCTGTCTTCGTTAAGGCCGGCGGCATCATTCCGGAGCAGGCGCCGATGGATCACGTCGGGGCGCGACCTGACGCCCCGCTGACGTTGAAGGTTTATCCCGGCGATTCGGGCTCGTTCACGCTCTACCAGGACGCCGGCAGTGGCACGGGCTACCAGACCGGACAGTACAGCCTGACCTCGATCACCACCCGGCCCGACGGTGGTGGGGGCAGCGCGGCCAGCGCGTCGTGCCCAGCCTCCGGTCAGGCCGCCGGCTCAGTCGGTCAGGCGGCCCCGGCCGGTCAGGGGTCGGGGGGACCGGTCACCAGCGTCCTCATCGGCCCGAGCTGCGGCAGCTACCCAGGGCAGCCGAGCACCCGCAGCTTCGACGTCGAAATGGTTGGTCTCAGCCGCCCGCTGCAGGTCCTGCTGAATGGTCAGCCACTCAGCGCGGGCGACTGGAGCTACCACCCGGCGACAGACACCGTTGAGGTGCCGGTGGCCGGCCTGGCCAGCACCTCGGGGGCTAAGGTGACCGAGATCGGCGGCAGCCCGCTGACCCGAGCGGAGCCGGCGGCCGTCGACCTCAGCATCGACCCGGCCACGCCGCTCAGCCTGTCCCCTGGCCAGAGTGCCCAGGTCACAACGACCGAGCACAACGTCGGCCCGGGCACCGCCGACGGCACCACGGTGACGCTGACCGCGCCGTCTGGCTGGACGGTGACTCCGTCCGCGCCGGCGTCCGCGGGCACTATCGCGGCCGGAGCGTCAGCCACCCAGTCCTGGACGGTGCAAGCGCCAGCCTCGTCGTCCACGTCACCGGAGACGGCGTCGCTGCAGGCGCAGGCCACCTACCAGAGCGCAGGACAGCCGGAGCAGGTGACGGTCGATGAGCAGGCGCCTCCGGCGACCGCGCCGCTCCCGCCTCCGGTGATCACCCAGGTAACACCCTCGACCACGGCCGCTGGCACATCGGTCACGCTGACCGGGCAGAACTTCGGCTCCAGTCAGGGATCCAGCTATCTCACCCTGGCTCAGGGCGGGACTAGCTGGGGAGCGCCGTACGACGGCGCGAAGCTCACTATCACGAGCTGGAGCGACACTTCGATCACGTTCACGTTGCCGCCGTCTACTGGACCGTTCCCGCTCGAGCCGGGATCCGCGACCATCACGGTGAGCGTTGCCGGCCAGACGTCTCCAGCGCAGACAATCACGGTCACCGGAACGGTGGCGCCAACGCCGGTCATCTCCGCGGTGTCGCCGTCCACCACGACCGCCGGCTCATCGGTCACGCTGACCGGGCAGAACTTCGGCTCCAGTCAGGGATCCAGCTATCTCACCCTGGCTCAGGGCGGAACCAGCTGGGGGGCGCCGTACGACGGCGCGAAGCTCACAATCACGAACTGGAGCGACACTTCGATCACGTTTGCCTTGCCGCAAGCCACCGGACCATTCCCGATCACGCCGGGGACCGCCACGATAACGGTGACAGCGGGCGGCCAGACGTCCAACTCGGAGACGATCACGATCACGTCCTGACCGAGTGCGCCCCGCAACCGGCGGGATCAGTCGTTGGCCGGCTCGAACACCGTCGGGATCGCCGGGTAGCCGCGCGAGAGCTGTCTGGCGTATGCGGGAAGTTCGGCGACCGCCGCCTGATGGCGCGCCCTTGCCGCTGCGAGCGGCTCCCGCCCGACGATCTCACCAGCACGGACTAGCCTTCGTAGCAGCGGCCTGCGCCTGGCGGTCCCGGACTCGGCCGGCCTTGCGGAATCGTCCGAGTCTCCGGTGAGCGTCGCCGATTCGGCTGACTCGGCAGGCCCGGCTGCTTCGGCTGGCGCGCTTTCGGTGACCAGCTCGGTGACGGCGTGGCCGGTCGCGTCGAGTATGCGCAGCGCCCACTTCCGCCCGCCCTTTGACGGCTTGCCGACGGATCGCTTGGCTACCGGGCGCAGTTCACCGCCGCCGTCAGCCCGGGCGACAAGCTTGTAGACGAGTGCAGCGGTCGGCGCCCCTGAGCCCGTGACCAGCGAGGTCCCGACGCCGTAACCGTCGACTGGCTCTGCTGCCAGCGCCGCGATCGAGAACTCATCCAGGTCGCCAGTCACGATAATGCGGGACTTTGCCGCGCCGAGCTTGTCGAGCTGCAGCCTCGCAGCACGCGCGACCTGGGCCAGGTCACCGCTGTCGATCCGGATCGCACCGAGGCCTGGGCCTGCTTGCTGCACCGCGGTTTCAACTGCGGTCGGCACCTCGTAGGTGTCGACCAGGAGGGTCGTGCCGGACCCGAGTGCCGCGAGTTGTGCCTTGAATGCGCGCCGTTCGTCGTCGTGCACCAACGTGAACGCGTGCGCGCTCGTGCCGCTCGTCGGGATGCCGTACTCGTAGCCAGCCCGGAGGTTGGACGTCGTGGTGAAGCCGGTGATGTAAGCGGCGCGGGCGCTGGCAACGGCGGATCGTTCATGCGTCCGCCGCGAGCCCATCTCGACTAGTGGCCGCTTGTGGGCAGCCGTTACCATCCTGGATGCGGCCGACGCGATCGCGCAGTCGTGATTGAAGACCGACAGCGCGACCGTCTCGAGTATCACCGCCTCGGCGAACGTGCTCTCAACCACCAGGATTGGTGAGCCGGGGAAGTAGCAGTCACCTTCGGCGTAGCCCCAGATGTCGCCGCTGAACCGGTAGTTCCGCAGGTAGTCGAGCGTCGGGGCGTCGGCGATCTGGGCTCCTTCCAGGAACTCAAGCTCGGCGTCGGCAAACCGGAAATGCTCAAGGGCGTCCAGGAACCGGCCGGTGCCAGCGACCACGCCGTAACGCCTGCCGTTGGGCAGGTGCCTGGCGAACATCTCGAACACGGCGCGCCGGTGCGCGGCACCGCTGCCCAGGGCTGCGCGCAGCATCGTCAGCTCGTAGTGGTCGGTTAGTAGTCCGGTGTTCACCAGGGCAGCTTACGGAAGGAGCGTGCGCGGGGTGTCCGGCAGGAGCGCCAGGTCGTTGCGAGCCATGTTTTTTTCGTTCTTGCGGACTACACCCGCGATGGCTATAACTCATACAGGTTTGGCAGTTCTGAAGGCTTTCAGAGGGGTCGTGCAGATGAGCATCCGTCAGTTGCGACGCTCACGCCTGATGACGTTGTCGGTGGCGGCGATCAGCGCGGTCAGCCTCGGTATGACGACCGGGTCGGCAGCGGCCGGCGTGAGCAGCGCCGCAGCCAGCGCCAGGCCGGGTGCGATTCAGCACTGGCGCATCGTTGCGCGGAGTAACAGCGCACTGAACACAGTCATCGCGCCGAGCGCCACTAGCGCCTGGGCGCTCGGCGTCGTGGCTACGGGCCAACCTGGCAGCTTCACTTACAAGCCTGCAGGCGTGCACTGGAACGGCCACGTATGGACGACGGCGGCGTTCCCCAAGAGCGTTGCCAGCGGAATCGGCTGCGCCGGCGCAAGCTCGTCAGGCAACGTGTGGGCGTTCGCCGCCGCGACAGCGTTCGGCGATTTCAGCAGCTACGCCGGGGCGCTTCATCTGGTGGGCCGGAACTGGATCGTGAGCAAGAAGTTCATGCCGCCGGGGCTGGTGTCGGGCTGCTCGGTCCTTGGCCGGGGGAACGCGTGGGTCTACGGGTCGACCCACGTCGCGCCGGGAGCTGGCACCTGGCGGCTCACCGGCCGGACCTGGAAGCCGGCTCGCACCGGCAACTTCTACCTCGTGACCGCCAGCACCGTCTCGGCAGACGACGTATGGGCGATTGCGGACACTCGGTTTGGCGTGGGCAACGTCGTCGCGCACTGGAACGGGCACACCTGGAGCCGCAACAAGGCACTCGGCGCGGTGCTGCCGCCGCCCAGCGCAAGCGTCACCTCAACCGTGACGGCGATCAACGCTGTCGCTCGCGGCGATGTGTGGATCTCCGCGGAGGTGACCAGGCAAAAGAACGGTGTCTCTTCGACGACCGCACTGGTGCTGCACCTGCGTGGAGGCAAGTGGCACAAGGTCGGCCGCACCAACGTTGGCTACCGTCTGCCGGGCGCCGTTTCGGATGGCCACGGTGGCTGGTGGGCACTGGGGCCGCCGGTCCCATTGCCGCCCGGTCCGCCATCAGTTAAGTCGCCATACCTGCTGCACGAGACCGGCGGTGTCTGGCGACGCGTTCCGCTTCCGACAGTCAGCGGAACGGTGCTGCAGGTCACCGGCATCGTGCACGTTCCCGGTAGCAATGCCATGCTGGCCATCGGCCAGCTCTATAGCGGGATCCCGAGGCTGCGCTCGGTGGTGCTGGCCTACGGCCGCTTGCCCCGCTAGTTCGTGGTCGGCCAGCCGTGCTGCTTGCGGTTGGCCGGTTACCAGGCGACGCTCGCCGCGGGCAAGCGTCCGTTCGCATGCTCGGCATCTTCAGTTAGTGACCGCCGTGCACTGCGGTCCGCATCTACGCAGCGCAACGGGCGCGCCGCGGGTCTGCAGCAGCCCGGCCACCTGCGCCGCGACCGAGCAGGCCCGTTGGGTGACGTCCGCCCAGTTGTAGCGGACGGTCAGGATTCCCAGGCCCGCGTGCGCGTTGTCGCGCCGGCTGTCGGCCCAGCGCTGCTCGGGCGGATGCGAGGCACTGCCGTCGAGTTCCACCGCGAGGCTGGCCTGCTCGTAAAGGTTGTCGACGTATCGCGTCTGGCCGTCGATGACGGTCTTGGCCTGCCGACGCGCAGGGGGCAAACCGTGGCGCCGCTCCACGCCAGTGATATACCGGCGTTCCAGCACCGACCGCGCGCCGTCGGCGACGTCGTCCAGGGCAACCTCGAGATCGGCGCGCCAGCGGATTCGCGGCCGGTCTGCAAGCGCAGTGCGAACAAGGTCGGTCGTCGTCAGGCGGCTCCCGACTGCGCGGCAGAGCCAGTCGAAAGCCTCGTCGAGGTTGGCAGAGACCTGCGCAAGGTCAAGCACAGTTTGTTCAACCCGCGTGCGCGGCGGGAAGAACACCGGGTGCACGTATTTGTCGGCGTAGCGCGAGCGGTGTAGCACAACACCGCGGATCCGCCCTGGGTGCTCGTCGGCGGGCACTGTCAGGTGGATCATCCGGCTCGGCCCGCGTGCCAGGCCGTAAACTTCCGCGGCCGTTTGGTGGCTAAGCATCGCCGAGGGTCCGGCCCGGAGCACGAAGGACCAGAGTTCAGCCGGACGGTCCACGGGTCCGGTGAAGGTGGCGTAGACCCCCCGTTGCAGTCGCTGCCATCGGCCGGAACGGAGCTTGTTGTCGATGGCAATCGCCGCCATTCCGGCTACGATCGCTTGCTGGCGCGAGACAACGCCCGACTGGAAAGCGATGAAGTCGAGCAGGGGCCGCGGCAAATCGTGGCGCATGCCCAGACCATGCCGCAAAGACCGTGCGCCCGGACAGCACGGGCCGGGCGCTGTGGACAACTCGCTCCTGGTGGTCTTGTCGCACCCGAATAGCTG
Organism: uncultured Actinomycetota bacterium; assembly: GCA_963804435.1. Classification (GTDB taxonomy): domain Bacteria; phylum Actinomycetota; class Actinomycetes; order Streptosporangiales; family Streptosporangiaceae; genus JAJYUU01. Next base: position 1,534,909 of record CAWDQI010000001.1, read on the forward strand.
TGGATTACCCGTGCGGGCGGCGCGATCTTGGTTACCGTGGTGGATTCTCAGCGCTATTTGCTGAAAAGCCACCACGATGATGACGGAGGCGCGGCAGTGCGGGTTGCCGAAGCCCGGGTGGGGCGCTTTGAGGCGCGTTAGGACGTTCGCTGCGCATTTAATGCGGCTTTTGTCCGGCGGACCTGGTTCATTCGAGAAGCCCGCGCGTGGAAGACTGGCACCGGGGGAGTGGAAGACTGAGCTACTGGGGAGGTGACGGCAGGTGGGCGTCGCGCCAGTTGAGGTTGAGCAGCCGATGACGGGCCAGGATGCGGTACTGGACGCACCCTGGGTGACTGTCGTCTGGAACGACCCGGTCAACCTCATGAACTACGTGACCTACGTGTTCCAGAAGGTCTTCGGCTATCCCAAGGCGAAGGCGGAGAAGCTGATGCTCGACGTGCATCACAAGGGCAAGGCGGTCGTGTCCGCCGGCACCAGGGAGGCCATGGAACGCGATGCCGAGACACTGCACGGCTACGGCCTATGGGCGACGGTAAGCCACGACTCGTGACCGATTTCGAGCCCAACGGCCACTGGCCTGACGACGACGACAACGATGACGGTAACGATGTCGCCGCCGCGTTCCGGGCTGTTCCGGGCGGCGCCGCCGCGTACTTCGAGCAAGCCCAGGCCGGGGTTATCCGCAGTCTGGTAAGCCAGGTCGCGGAACTGGTCAGCGCGGACAGCGACAGCGATCTGGCGCCGGATGAGCCTGCGGCCGGACTCGGCCCCGACGAGCCCGACCAGCCGGGCGGGGGTGCGTTGGGTGACGACCTCGAAGCGCAACTCGGCTTGAGCAGCCATGCGCTGCCGCCAGACGATCCGGTGCTCGCCCGGCTGCTGCCGGACGGGTACAACGACGACGCCGAGGCGTCGGCGGAGTTTCGCCGGTACACCGAGGAAAGCCTGCGGTCGGGGAAGGTCGCCTCGGCCCAGACGGTGCTGGCCTCGCTGCCTCCTGGTGGGGGTGAAGTGCGGCTCAGCGGGCCCGAGTGCCAGCAGTGGCTGCGCGCTCTGAACGACGTGCGGCTCGCCCTTAGCGTCCGGCTCGGGATCACCGACGAGAACGCGGACCTGACAGAGCAATTGGCCGTTGATGACCCTCGTTCCGCATATATCTGGGTTTATCAGTGGCTGGCGTATTTGCAGGACAGCCTGCTCGAGGCCCTGACCTGACTACCTAGCTGGACGCGCTGCCCTAGCCGCGAGCTAGTCTCCTGCCATGCTGACCATCTCCGCCGAGCTGCGCGCCAAGATCCTGGCCCACGCCAGCGCCGACCACCCGGACGAGGCGTGCGGGGTGATCGCCGGGCCCGCGGGGAGCGACCGGCCCGAGCGCTTCATCCCGATGCTGAACGCGGAGCGGTCGCCGACCTTCTACCGGTTCGACTCGATGGAGCAGCTCCGGGTCTGGCGCGAGATGGACGACCGGGACGAGGAACCGGTGGTGATCTACCACTCCCATACCGCGACCGAGGCGTACCCGTCCCGCACTGATATCTCCTACGCCAGCGAGCCTGGTGCCCATTACGTCCTGGTATCGACCAGGGATCCGGATCAGGAGGAGTTCCGATCGTTCCGGATCGTTGATGGCGCGGTCACCGAGGAAGAGGTCACGGTCGCGGCGGAATGATCGCGGGCGGGGACCGGTTGCACCAAAGGGCCGTCGCCGGCGGCCTGCATCGGCTCGCCCGCGGCCGGGCGGGCGCCCGGACCCGCGCGAGTTGCCCGACACACTGGAGCAGATAAACCATGGCTATCGAGGTCCGCATCCCGACGATCTTGCGCACCTATACCGGCGGCCAGAAGTCGATAGAGGGAACGGGCTCCACGTTGGAGGAGCTGTTCGCCGACCTGGACGGTCGTTACGGCGGGCTGCGCGAGCGGCTGGTCGACTCCGCTGGGCTGCGCCGTTTCGTCAACGTCTACCTCAACGACGAGGACGTGCGGTTCCTCGGCGGGCTGGCCGCGCCGGTGAGCGATGGCGACACCGTTACCGTGCTTCCGGCCGTGGCCGGCGGTTCACGCTGAGCCCGGTCCTGTCGCTTATGCGTTACGACTCGCTGCTTGACTCGGTCGGCGGCACGCCTCTGGTGGGGCTGCCGCGGCTGTCGCCTGCCCCGGATGTGCGGCTGTGGGCCAAGCTCGAGGACCGGAACCCGACGGGCTCGGTGAAGGACCGGGCCGCCTTCTACATGGTCGCAGCGGCCGAGAAGGACGGGCAGGCTGAGTCCGGGCGCCACGATCCTGGAGCCGACGTCCGGCAATACCGGCATCAGCCTGGCCATGGTGGCCAGGCTCCGCGGCTACCAGCTGATCTGCGTCATGCCGGAGAACACCTCGGCCGAGCGCCGGCAGCTGCTCGAGGCCTACGGCGCGTCCATCGTGTTCTCCCCGGCCGCCGGCGGCTCGAACGAGGCAGTCCGGGTAGCCCAGGGCCTCGCCGCCGAGCACCCAGACTGGGTCATGCTCTACCAGTACGGCAACGAGGCCAACGCTCGCGCTCACTACGAGACCACCGGGCCGGAGCTGCTCGCCGACCTGCCCGAGATCACGCATTTCGTCGCCGGCCTCGGCACGACCGGGACGCTGATGGGCACGGGGCGGTTCTTGCGCGAGCACGTGCCGGGGATAAAGATCGTCGCCGCCGAGCCGCGCTACGGCGAGCTGGTGTACGGGCTGCGCAACCTGTCCGAGGGCTTCGTCCCGGAGCTGTACGACGAGTCGGTGCTGACGTCCCGGTACTCGGTATCATCGGCCGACGCGCTCCGGCGGACCAGGGAACTGCTGCAGGTAGAGGGCCTGTTCGCCGGGATCTCGGCTGGTTGCGTACTGCACGCCGGCCTCGGCATCGCCGCCAAGGCACACAAGGCGGGCGACCGGGCCGACATCGCGCTGCTGGTCGCCGACGCCGGCTGGAAGTACCTGTCGACCGGCGCCTACGGCGGGACGCTGGCCGAGGCCGAGGCCAGGCTGGAAGGCCAGCTCTGGGCATGACCCCGACGGAAGGCGACCCACCCGCGATGACGATTTTCGACGAGGCCACGGCGGTTAGCCGGCGCGGCGAGGGGCTTTACGATGCCGAGCCAGACGCCAGGTTCGCCCTCGTCGCGCCTGGCGGCAACGTGCCGCCGGCCGTCAACGGCGGCGCGTTGCTGGCTACCGTCCTGCGCGCCGTCCTGGACTGCTCGCCCACCCGCACCCGGTCGCGACCAGCGCGCATTTCCTCCGCGTGCCGCGGCTGGCGCCCGCCCAGGTGGAGGTGAACTGGCTCAAGCACGGCAAGACTGCCTCGACTGCGCGGGCCACCCTGGTGCAGGACGGCAAGACGATCCTGGACACCACCGTGACGACCGGGACTGTGCCGAGCGGCCCGGCCGACGGGCCCGTCGGCTGCATAAGTGATGCCATTCCGGCGTCCGGTGATGGCGCGGGCACCGCGGATTCAGGGGCCTTGAACTGGACCGGTCAACCGCCGGACTTCCCGACCATCGAGGAGTGCATCGACCTGGGCAAATGGCCAGGCACCGTGGCGGCGGACGGCACGGCGGGCTTCGCCGCGCAGGTCGAAGTACTGCTCGACCCGGCCAGCACCGGCTGGCGGAGCAGCGAGCCGTCCGGACTGCCGGAGATGCGCGGGTACTTCCGGCTGCGCGAGGACCGCGAACCGGACGCGCTGGTGCTCGCACTGGCCGTAGACGCCCTGCCGCCGGTGGTGTTCGGACTGGGCGCGACCGGCTGGGCGCCGACGGTGGAGCTGACCTGGCACATGCGCGCCGTGCCAGCGCCGGGACCGCTCCAGGTGGCGACCCGTTGCCGCCACGTCAGCGGCGGGTGGTTCGACGAGGAGGCCGAGGTGTGGGATGCCTCGGGCCGGCTGGTTGCGCAGAGCCGCCAGATCGCCAGGGTCGGCTGCGGGCGGCTGCGTAGCCTGGCGAGCCCCCTACCGGCCTGATGCTTGACGCGCCGGTTCTCGCCAGGCACTGTCCCAGAGCCCTCAGATCGCGCCAGCCCGGGCCGCCCGGCTAAGGAACGCTCTTGATCTTCCAGACGAAGATCGAGCCGAGCGCAGCCACTACCGCCGTCCCGGCGAACAGCGTCGGGTAACCGCCGAGGGTCACGAGCGGCCCGGCGATCGCGGCGCCGATGGCGGCCGGGCCGACGATCGCGATGTTGATGATGCCGAGGTCCTTCGCGCGGTCGGTGGCGGCCGGCAGCACCTGCGTGATCAGCGCCTGGTCGACCGCGAGGTAAGCGCCGAAGCCGACGCCGAACAGCACGGCCGCCACCAGGGCGGCGTCCCAGTTCTCGACGAAGGTGAGCAGCAGAGCCGCCACGCCCATCAGCGCGCCCGAGACAGTGACGATCATCTTCCGCTTGCCCATCCGGTCGGAGACGATCCCGCCGACGATGGCAGTGAGCACCACGCACACCGTGTAGATGACGATCAGGATCAGCAGACCGGTCGCGGCGGGGATGTGATCGTGCTGGTACAGCCTGCACCTTGTCGCGCAGGAAATACAGCAGGTACAGCGTGCCCATCGCGATCGCCAGCGAGGCCAGGAAGCGGGTAAGCCACGCCCAGGCGAAGTCCGGGTACTCCCTTGGGCTGATCCAGTACGCCCCCGCCAGCCGCCGCCAGGAGAACGGCTCCCGGTGCTGGGCCGGAAGCGGGTGATCCGGGGTAAGGAACACGAACGGGATCACCAGCAGGAAGAACAGCGCGCCCATGATGTAGTAGCCGCTGATGACGTTGCTGCTGGAGCGCCAGGACGACGAGTACCGTGCCGACGACCAGGCCGAGCGCCTGCGGCATGCCTACCCAGCCGGCCACCGTGGCCCGCTGGCGCACCGGCACGTGATCGGGCACCGCGGCACTCAGGCTGGCGTACTCGCCGTTCTGGAACGCGCTGAACAGGACCCAGAGCAGCGCCACTCCGGCCACAGTCCGCTGATGCGCAAGGATCAGCATGCAAATCGCGCCGAGCAGGGCCATCGATAGCGTCCAGCGGTGCCGTCCGGCCGCGCAGCGGGCCAAAGCCGTAGGCGTGCGTGGTCCGGTCGGACAGCGCTCCAGCCAGCGGCGTTGCCACCACGGCAGCTACCGCGCCGAGGCCGGAGACGATCGCCAGCGCCTGGATCTTGTGAGCCTTGTCGATGTTCTGCAGCTGGATCGGCAACAGCACCTGGATCGGGGTCAGCGAGGCCATCCACATGCCCAGGCTCGCCAGGCTCAGCCAGGAGATCCAGGCCTTCCGGACGTGCACCGACGGCTCGGCCAGCGCCAGCGGGACAGCCCGCTGCTCGTCGGTCGACTGGTTCGTCATGACACCTCCGCGGACCCGGGCTCCGCTGTCGTGATCGGCTGAAGTCCCGATCATGCCGTTTTGGGGATGATAGTGGTAGTTCCGCAGTTGTCGGCCGGTTACGGCTGCCTGGCGGCCGTGGCTGCCAGGCTATTCTGGACCGCTGTGATCACCATCCACGACCGAACCCGTCCTGATCAGCCGTGCAGGTAACCATCGTGGGCTGGGCGGGCAGCTTTCCCGGCCCCGGTAGTCCGGCGTCCTGTTACCTGATTGATACCGGTGACTTCCGGCTCGTCCTTGATCTTGGGAACGGTGCCCTCGGCCCGTTGCAGCTCTACAGCCAGCTCACCGAGATTGACGCCATCTGCCTGAGCCACCTGCATGCCGATCACTGCCTGGACATGTGCTCCTACTCGGTTGTGCAGAACTACCATCCGGACGGGCCTCGGCCACCGATTTCGGTGTACGGGCCGGCCGGGACGGCCGAGCGGCTGCACCAAGCACTGGGAAGCGATCACCTGGGCATCGCCAACGCCTTCGACTTCACGGCGCTTGTCCCCGGCACGATCGAGATAGGGCCGCTGCGGATCACCACCGCCCACATGAACCACCCGGTGGAGACATTCGGTTTCCGGATCGAACACGGCGGCAAGGTGCTGGCTTACTCGGCTGATACCGGACCGTGCGACGATCTTGTCGTCCTGGCTGACGGGGCCGACGTGCTGCTGTCAGAGGCATCGCTCACCGACGGTCCCGACCTGCCGACCGACGTGCACCTCACGGCGCGGCAGGCGGCAAGTCACGCGGCCAGGGCCGGGGTCGGGGAACTGGTACTCACCCACCTGGTCGCCTGGAACGATCCCGCGGTGTCGCTGGCGCAGGCGTCAGAGGCCTTCAGCGGCCCGCTGCAGCTGGCCAGCTCCGGCCTGCGGCTGTTCGGCTGACGATCTCGTCCGCCCTCGCCGTAGCGGGCGACACTAAGCTGCGCGCGCATAGACTGCAGTCCCATGCGCGTACTCGTGACCGGCGGTGCCGGATTTATCGGGTCGCACCTCACCGATGCCCTGGTCGGCAGAGGTGATCAGGTTGCGGTCATTGATGACCTGTCCGCAGGCCGGGCCGGGCGCGTGCACGAGCTCGCGGCTCTGCACAAACTGAGCGTCACCGACGTCGGCCAGCTGGTCGCACTGGTAGAGGATTTTACGCCCCACCTGATCTGCCATCTTGCCGCCAAGATTGACGTCAGGGCCTCCGTTACCTTCCCGGCCGCGGATGCCGAGGTCAACGTGATCGGCACTGTTAACGTGCTGGAAGCTGCCCGGGCGGTTGGTGCCAGGGTGCTTTTCGGCTCGACCGGCGGCGTGCTGTACGGGCGCGACGCGCCGATCCCGTCGCTTGAGGACGTGCTGCCGCTGCCCGAGTCGCCGTACGGAGTGGCCAAGCACTGCGCTGAGCAGTATGTGGCTGTCTACAACCGGCTGCATGGCACCGGTCATGCGGTGCTCCGGCTGGCGAACGTGTACGGCCCGCGGCAGGATCCGGCGGGCGATGCCGGCGTGGTGGCCATCTTCTGCGCGCAAGCGCTAGCCGGGGAACGGCCGACCATTTATGGCAACGGACGGCAGACACGGGACTACGTGTACGTGGGTGACGCGGTCGGCGCCTTCCTCGCTGCCGCGGACTGCGGCCGCCCGGGTACCTGGAACATCGGTACCGGCGCCGAGGTCAGCGTGCTGGAGCTGGTCAGCATCATCGGCGAAGTAGCTGGGCGTCCGGTCGAGCCCGAATTCGCCCCGCCGCGGCCCGGCGAGCTGCTGCGCAGCGCCCTTGCTTCGGACCGGGCCAGGGTCGATCTCGGCTGGACCGCGAGCATGGCGCTGCCCGGCGGCATCGCCCGCGCTTACCGGTGGATTGCTGCGGGAACACCGGAGCGAGCGGGCTGGTAGGACGGCGCCGGCCCGGTGCCCGGGGCGCGCCACTAGGCTGGGATTCATGGTGCGACCCGACGGCCGACGGCCGGATCAGCTACGCGAAGTGAAGGTAACCAGAGGCTGGCTGGACCACGCCGAGGGTTCGGTGCTCATCGAGTTCGGCGCGACCCGGGTCTTGTGCGCGGCCAGCGTGCAGGAGGAACTGCCGCGCTGGCGGCGCGGCAGCGGCCAGGGCTGGGTGACTGCCGAGTACGCGATGCTGCCGCGATCTACTAACACCCGCAGCGACCGCGAGTCGGTCAAGGGCAAGTTGGGCGGCCGCACTCAGGAGATCTCCAGGCTCGTCGGCAGATCGTTGCGCGCGTGCATCGATCCCAAGGCGCTGGGCGAGAACACGATCATCATCGACTGCGATGTCCTGCAAGCAGACGGCGGGACCAGGACTGCTGCCATTACCGGCGGTTACATCGCCCTGGCCGACGCGGTGGCCTGGCTGCAAGGCCGCAAGCGGTGCAAGGGTGACCCGCTGGTGGCGTCGGTGGCGGCCATCAGCGTCGGCATCGTCGGCGGCCAGGCGCGGCTCGACCTCTGCTATGACGAGGACGTCGCGGCCGAGACCGACATGAACGTGGTCTGCACCGGGGACGGCAGCTTCGTCGAGATCCAGGGCACGGCTGAGCGCGAGCCGTTTGGCCGTCCGCTGCTGGACGAGCTGCTCGGCCTGGCCGTTGATGGCTGCGCGGAGCTGACCAAACTTCAACAGGCCGCGCGCAGCGCATGATCGCCGCAATGCCAGCCGGGGGAGGCCTAATCGGCGCGCGCCAACGGCTCGTCCTGGCGACCATGAACCCGGGCAAGCTGATCGAACTGGCCAGGATTCTGGAGGCGGGCCACGTCGAAGTCGATCTGGTCAGTCTCGCCGACTTCCCCGACGCGCCGGAGGTGCCGGAGACAGGCGCGACCTTCGCCGCGAACGCGCTGCTTAAGGCGCACGCCATTGCCGAGTTCACCGGGCTGCCTGCGGTCGCGGACGACTCAGGCTTGTGCATCGACGCGCTCAACGGGATGCCGGGCGTGCTTTCGGCTCGCTGGTCGGGCAAGCATGGGGACGACGAGGGCAACCTACGGCTTGTGCTCGGGCAGCTTGCCGACGTGCCGGACGAGCGCCGGGGCGCCCATTTCGCCTGCGTCGCCGCGCTGGCGCTACCGGACGGCCGGGAGCAAGTCAGCGAAGGCATCGTGGCGGGCACCATCATCCGGGCGCCGCGCGGAGAAAACGGGTTCGGTTATGACCCGATCTTCGTCCCCGAGCCGGCGACGCTGTTGGCGGTCGGCCTGCTGGTTACCGGTCAGACGACCGCGGAGATGGATCCCGCGGACAAGGACAAGATCAGTCACCGGGGCAAGGCGCTTCGCGGCCTTGCCCCGGTGATCGCTGCTCTTTTGGGCTGACGCCGGCGGCAAGGCACAGCACCACCCCGCCCGGTGATCGCTGCTCTTTTGGGCTGACGCCGGCGGCAAGGCACGTCACCACCGCGCCCCGGTGATTGTTGCACCCTCCGACTATGGCTATTCGGTTACCTCAGCCGGACAGAGCGCCCGCTGGCGCAGTCACCACCTGGCCGGGTGGCGGCAGCGTGATATGCACCGGCCTGTTAAACCCGAAGAACCTGTAGGTGTTCGTCACAGTGCTGGACATCACCTGCTCGACGTCAATGAGCTGCCTGATCCGGTGCTGGGCGTCGATCCAGACAGTGAAATTGACATTGCCGATGATCAGCTTCAGGACCGGGGCCAACTCCGTGCGCACGCTCGGGGAGAGGTACTTGACCGCTATCGATGGCGCGAACCAGCCGGTGTACTTGGTGGTGGTGACCCCGCTCAGATCGACCGGGCCGACGGCCCGAAGGTGCTCGGCGGCAAGCAGCAGCTGGGCTTGCTCAGGATTGTCGTTGTGCACACCGCGCAGCAGCGTGAAGAAGGCCGAACCTGAGCTCAGCTCTGCAAACGGTATCTTGATCCACTTATGGGCCAGCGCCGCCGGCATACCCAGGGGAGTTCCGTCGACCTTGATGTAGATGGCATGTGAGTTGAGGATCGCGGACATCGGTATGTTCGCGCCGCCCGAACTCACGTTCAGCTTCATCGACGCCAGCAGCGGATTGCGCTGCTCGGTCGAATTGCCGGTGATGGTCGCCGCTACGACGCCGTTAATGGACTCGCTGAAGGTCGAAGACACAGACGTGAGGCCGGCCGAGTGGCGCGACGCTATTTTGACAACCTGGGTGGCAGTCAGCCGGGGACCCGTCTGCCGCGGCCTGGCTGAGCCGCCGCGGGAGCTGGATGCGCTCGCCTGCGGCGAGCTGGATTTGGCAGCCGAGTTTGCCTGCGGCGGGCCGGACTTCGGCGACATGATCACCGCCGCAGCCACCGCGCCGATGATCACGACAGCGGCCGCCCCAGCGGCTGCCAGCACTCGCCCTGACCGACGTCGGCGGACGGGCGGCACCGGCTGGTGCCAGTTGGGGTGAGGCACAACAGGGGCCCGATTCGCGTACCAGGGCTCGCTGCCAAAGGTCGGCTGTCCGATGGCAGTCGGCGGCTGGGGTTCGGCCGCCGTCTCTCCAGCCGCGGCCTGCGGCTCGTATCCACCCCAGGAGTCGTCGCCCTGCGGCGCGCCGTCCCAGTCGTTCCCGCTCATGGCGACCCCGTTCCCTGCCCGGTCTGCAGCCGGAGTTGTTACCGCCGGCGGACGTACCCGTCCGCCCAGCCGCGGATTACTCAACACCAGGGCATTGTTGCCTCGCATCCTACGAGCCGACAGGCCGAAACCGATATAACTCGGCCCAAGACGATAATGTCGCTGGGCGGCAGTTGCAGGTGGCCCTATACGGTAGGGGCGACAAATGCGCTGTGGAAGGGAGGCCTGGTTTGGCCGGTCAGCGACTGGCGCCGGGAGATGTGGCGCCGGATTTCACCCTGCCGGATGCCGACGGCAACGACGTGAGCTTGTCGTCGTTGCGCGGGCGCCGGGTGATCATCTACTTCTACCCGGCGGCGATGACGCCCGGCTGCACAAAGCAGGCCTGCGACTTCCGCGACAGCCTGGCCAGTCTGTCCGGCGCGGGGTTCGCCGTGCTCGGGATCTCGCCCGATAGCCCCGCCAAGCTGGCGAAGTTCCGAGATCGCGACGGCCTGAACTTCCCGTTGCTGAGCGACGGCAAGAAGTCGGTGCTCGAGGCGTACGGTGCGTTCGGCGAAAAGATGTTGTACGGAAAGAAGTCAGTCGGCGTCATCAGGTCGACATTCGTAGTCGGCGCCGACGGGAAAATCGAACAGGCACAGTACGCGGTGAAGGCCACCGGCCATGTCGCTAGGCTGCGCAAGGATCTCGGCGTCTGACTTCCCGCGCGATGGCGGAGCAGCCAGTACGCTCGCGGGGCCGTAGCCCAACGGCAGAGGCACAGGACTTAGGATCCTGCCAGTGTGGGTTCGAATCCCACCGGCCCCACAAATGAGATCTATCGTGACGTTAAAGGACACCGGCAACAATGCCAGCGCGGGAGCCGACGCGCCAGCTTGCTAGACCTCGGCCAAGACTGCGTCCAGGTCGCCGGTTGCGCCTTCGTCACTCGGATGGCGGCGTCTGGTAGACGCTACGCTCCCGCAAGTCCGGCAGACACCGGGCGGCGCTCGCGAAGTCATTGTCATCGTGGAGCACAGCCGCGTCATTCTGGGCTGCGGTGGCGCATATCAAGAGGTCAACGGTCGACAATGCCCGATGGGACCCATTGCGCAGCAGGCGATACTGGGCCGACTCGATCCACCGCCATGCCGCTTTCGGTACTGCTAGATCTGGGTACAGCTCGTCGAACATCCCCGACATCTGCTCGTACTCGTCCACGTCGCGGGCTGAGCGGCGAAATTCGACGCGCTGGGGGTGGCAGGAGCCGACGGCGCCTATGGACACGAAGCTGTTCCACGCTTTGCGCAATGCGGCGTCCCGCAACAGTCGCCACAACGCGCTCGAGTCGAGGAGATATCGAATCATGTGGACGGGTCTTTCTCGGCTGCTCGCCGCCGCTCCCACCCCTCGAAGTCCCAACCAGCCGCTACAGTCGCGTAGTGCTCAAGGGCCGCGACCCGGCGGCGCCGGGCAGCGAACTCTCTCAGGGCCAGATTGACGGTTTCTTTCTTCGTCTTCGCCCCAGACAGTCTCATCGCCTCGTTGAGCGCATCGTCGTCCAGGTCGATCTGCGTCAGCGTCACAACCCACCTCAACGTTTATTGATGATGTACACGATGAGCATACATCATCAACATCGCGTCACTCGGTCGACAGAGGTTGGAGAGCCAGCGAGCAGCCTCAGAGCTAACGCCGGGCTTACTAACAGCTAACGGTGAGCTGGCCAGGCTCTGGTCATGGCCGACGATATCGAGCGCGCTGTTGTGGCCGACAAGCGCGAAACTACGCAGGAAGATTGGGTCCCGCCTGGGCGTGTTGACCTCGTGCAGCGCCTAGACCAGATGGCCGACAAACATCCGTCATCGACGCGATACGACGCGGTGGACCGCCGCCAGCAAGCTAGCGGCCAAGACCTGACTGACCGCTTGGACCGGCTGGTGACGGACGGCCGCAGTAGGGCCGGTTGGGACGCTCCGAATGTACGCACCCGTCCGGACCGGCCGAATCTCGACAGCCTGCACCTGCCGGATGAGCGTGCGCGGCACAACGTGGATGGAGACGGACCGGGCACGAAAGGTGGCGGCCATCGGCATGGTACCGGCCGCCCGCGCAAGACGGAATTCCCAAAGGACTGGTCAGACGACAAGATCGTCTCGATGGTGCAGGATGTCGCCCGGAATCCAGACGTAGCTCTTTGGCTGGTGTCCACTAGCCGCTGGCGTGTCAAGGGCGATCGGGACGGCGTTCGTGTAAATGCGATCGTCCTGCCAGATGGCAAGATCTGGACAGCATGGCCGGACCCTGGCGGTCGGGGCGTGACACAGAATCCGAGGTGACGAGCGTGAATGAACATGAACTAGCAACACGGACCTACGAGCTGCCGGAAATGTTCGCCGACCGTGTTCCGGCCGACGAACTTGAGAGCTTGCATTCCATGGCCGAAGGAGGCGAATGGGGCGAACTGCTCGACCTTCTTGTCGCAGGGCTGCTGTTTACCGGGGCCGCTGTCACCAGGGTCGAGCGCGGCCGGCTGCAGGAGGTGCTGGAAGGCTGGGGGCTCCCGACTGGCCAACTAAATGAGCTGGTCGTATGCAAGTAGAGGTCTCCGCGAACCAGTCACATCCACGCCCTGCAGGCCGGAATGAGACTTCTACAGTACTGTGGATGTCATGCCGGCGACATACGAGGACGTTCCGTTCAGCGAGCTGCTACATCACCCTGCCGCGACCGCTGAACGCCTGGATGCTGCCCGGGCTCTGCGACTACGGCGTCGGGATGCTGGTGATCTTGCCTTGATGCGGATCGAGCAGCTTGACCGCGATGCAACCGTGGTGGACTTCACTGCGCGCCTGCTCGCCGGCCTGGTCAGAGCCGAGAACGTCGAGATGATACGAACGCTGCTGCCGGAGGCCGCGCCATGGGTCGCCTTCCTGTCCGAGAATGACCTTGACGCATTTGTAGCCGAGCTCGTGGTTGTCGCTCGCGGGGCGGCTGAGCTGGGCAACCTGGCTCCGGTAGCTGTGCTGCTCACTCAGTGGCAGCACACAGCCGAGGTTTATGCCGACCCTTTGTTGCTGGAGATCCTCACCAGAGAGCCTGAGGGTGATCTGGGTCCTGTCCCAGTTCCGCCCGGCACGGAATGAGCCCTCGGCGGGGTGAGCGCGGCCCCGCCGCCGGTCGGTATCGAGTTTGACCTGCGCTTCGCCAGCAACCAGGCAGCCTTCGGATGGGATCAGCTCGGCCGACAGGCGGCCGGGAACCTGCGGCGCGCTTTCGACGCGATCCGGGCGGATCCGCGATCAAGGTCCAACCCAGAACGTCACTACCGCCTGAAGGGCAGCCTCGCTACGGCGACGTGGATGGGCGAGTCGCTAGAGCGACGGCAATATGAAGTCACGGGCGGCGGTCGCATCTGGTACGTGATCGATGATGCGCGGCGGACAGTCTGGATAATGTACGCGGGCAGCGGTCATCCCAAGTTACAGAGTGACGTCAGCTGCTCCCGGGCAGTTCCCGGGTCGCTAAAGCGCGCGTCGAGCTCGGTCGTGGGCATCGTGATGTTCGGTCTCCTGTCCGGCCCGACGGGCAAGTTTCCAGATAGTTAAGTAGTTACTTAAGTATGCGCCAAGCTCGCCTAGGATGGCGATCGGCGCGCTTGATCGCACGCTTACGTGGCTGCGTATCGTGTGAGCGGGGAACGGGGACCTGTGCGAATCGCGGTAAGGAGTGAGCTTGCGGACGTACGGGCCGATCGGCTTCGATCTTGACCTCACGCTGATTGACTCACGAGCGGCGATCATGGCCGCCTGGACAGCGGTCGCGGCGGAGTTTGGCGTCCGCATTGACCTGGAGGACGTAGACCAGCGGATGGGCATCAAGCTTGAGGACGAAGTTGCCTACTGGTTCCCCGCAGAAAGCCAGCAGCACGCGGCCGCGAGTTATCGCCGTCATTACGTCCGGCTAGCGCCGACGCTCACCACCCTGCTGCCTGGCGCCGAAAGGGCGCTGGCGGCGGTCCGGGACGCCGGCGAGCGCGTGGTCATCATCACAGCCAAGCACCCGGTGTCGGTTGAGCCGAGCCTCGAAGCGGTGGGAATCAAACCGGATGATCTGTTCGCGCACGTGCACGGTCCGGAGAAGGCCGCGATCCTGGTCAAGATCCACGCCGTCGCTTACGTCGGGGACACGCCTGCGGACATGACTGCCGGGCAGACAGCTGGCGTAGTCGCCGTGGGCGTGCCCACCGGGTCCTTCAGGGCGGGGGAGCTCCGGGACTCCGGAGCACAGGTCGTGCTGCCCTCGCTTCTGGACTTTCCGGCATGGTATGCAACCTTTCGCAGCGATATAGGCAACGAAGGCGGGCCCGATGACCCCAGACGTTCTTGACCTGGCCGACCGGCTCTGGCGTGGTGTGGCCGATGTCAGCGAGTTCCATCCGGTAGGTCATCTCGGCGGCCTGGCTGAGATATGCGATGACGTGGCCTTCCTCCCGGCGTTCGCAAATGTAACCGCCACCCGGACGCAAGACGGCTTGGTACTGGTGGACACGGGAAGCGCATTCGTAGCGCGCGCGATCCACGGCGAGCTACGCCGGTGGACCGATAAACGGCTGCATACCGCGATCTACTCGCACGGGCACATCGACCATGTCTTCGGCGTCGGGACCTGGGAAGCCGAGGCCGCCGAGAACGGCTGGCCCGCCCCGGCTGTCGTCGCCCACGAGGCGGTACCGGCGCGATTTGACCGCTACCTGATGACCAACGGCTACAACGCGATCATCAATCAGCGCCAGTTCGGCGCACCGGGCCTGCGCTGGCCGACCGAGTACCGCTATCCGGACCGCGTTTACCGGCACGAGCTGACAGTGGAAGCGGGCGGCACTGCCTTCGCGCTCCGGCATGAGAAAGGCGAAACCGACGATCACACCGTTACCTGGCTCGCTGACCGCCGGGTGCTGTGCTGTGGTGATCTGTTTATCTGGGCATCGCCTAATGCCGGCAATCCTCAGAAGGTACAGCGCTACCCGCTGGAGTGGGCGCAGGCGCTGCGACGGATGGTTGCGTTGCGGCCGGAGTACCTGTTGCCCGGACATGGTTTCCCCATCGTGGGTGCCGCCCGGGTGACGCGCGCGCTGACCGACACAGCGGAACTGCTGGAATCCCTAGTCAGCCAGACACTCGAAGTGATGAACGGCGGCGGTCGCCTGGACGAGGCGATTCACAGCGTGACGGTGCCGCGACGGCTAGCCGACCGGCCGTACCTGCAGCCGGTCTACGACGAGCCGGAGTTCATCGTGCGCACCATCTGGCGGCAGTACGGCGGATGGTGGGACGGTAACCCAGCGACGCTCAAGCCGGCCCCGGAACGGGCACTAGCGGTTGAGCTAGCCGCCATGGCCGGCGGCGCTGGCGCGCTCGCAGCGCGCGCTGTGGAGCTGACCGAGGCCGTCCTGGCCGAGCCTGCGGGCGACCCCGCCGTGGCCGAGCCCGCAGGCGATGCCGAGCCCGCAACCGCGGCCGGCCCGAACGCCGGGCCCTTGGTGGCGAGCCTGCGCGGTGGGGAGGAGGGCTTGCGGTTGGCCGGGCACCTGGCCGAGCTCGCCTGGCTAGCTGCGCCGGGCGACTCGGAGGTCGCGCAAGCCAGGCACCGAGTCTTCAGCATCCGAGCGGACCGGGCTACCTCGACCATGTCGGCCGGGGTGTACCGGTGGGCCGCGAACGAGTCGCTCGGCGACCCGTTCGGGCCGCGGGGCGGGGAAGGATAGCGGGCACTGCCTGGTTGCACAGGGGGCGCGGGCGGGCGCCTGAGGTCGGCCGCGCCAGAATGAGCAGCAGAAGCCGGACGGCGACGGCGTTACTACGTCCCGTTTAGCAGGACCAGTTGGAGGGCCAGATGACCGTGATGGAAGGCATTGACCCGTCTGTTCCGCCCAGCGGAAATGGCTGTGTGGAGTGTGATGAGGTCGGCGGCTGGTGGGTCCACCTGCGCCGCTGCACCGAGTGCGGGCACGTCGGCTGCTGCGACACCTCGCCAGCGCAGCACGCGAGCGCGCACGCCAACGCGACCGGTCACCCGCTGATCCGGAGCTTCGAGCCGGGCGAGGAATGGTTCTGGAACTACCAGACCGAGGAGATGTACCAGCGCGGGCCAGCGCTGGCACCGCCTGAGCACCATCCCTTCGATCAGCCCGTGCCAGGCCCGGCCGGTCGGGTACCGCGTGACTGGCAGTTGCACCTGCACTAGCGGGCCGGGCCACGCGCCAGTAGACGATGAGCTGCGAACCACAGGACCGATCGCGATAACAATAAAATGTCGGTTATGGACTACCAGGTCGATCAGCTGTGGCGTTACCCGGTGAAATCCGTCGGCGGCGAACAGGTCTCGGCTAGCGTCGTGGATTCTCGAGGGCTGCTCGGCGACCGGCTCTGGGCGGTTCAGGACGCAGACGGGAAGCTCGGGTCCGGCAAGGACAGCAGGCGGTTCAGGCGCATGGTGGGGCTGCTCGGGCTGACCGCTCGTTATGGCGCGGAGCCTGGCGACGGCAGGATCGAGCCGCCCTTCGTGGCCGGGCCGGACGGCACCGAGTATCCGGTGAGCACCGGCGCGGCAGATGAGTTCCTGCGCGACCACACCGGCATGGCGCACGTCCGGGTGCGCCGCGAGTGCGATGTCACCCACTTCGATGAGGTGCAGTTGAGCATGATCGGCTCGGCCACGCTGGGCTGGTTGCAGGCGCAGCTGCCTGAGGTGCGGATCGATATCCGGCGGTTCAGGTCCAACGTTGTTGTCCGAACGGCTGAGCCGTTGATCGAGGAATCCTGGATCGGCCGTACTGTCAGGTTCGGCACCGCGGACGACGCGGTCCATGCGGTCTTCGACCGGGTCCTGCAGCGGTGTGTCATGGTCGGCATGGCCCAGCCAGGCCTGAGCGAGTCCGGCGCCGTGCTGAAGCGCCTCGGCCTGCGCGGGGATCATCCGGTCTGCCTGGCGCTAGGTGGCCTTGTCGCGCGCACGGGGACGGTGCGTGTCGGCGACCTAATAACGCTGGACTAGCGCGCGGGCTCTTGGCTTGGCCGGACAGAACCAGCAGACACGCGAACGTCAACGGGCAGATGAACGTCGAACAGTGACCCGGCTGCGCAGCCGGAGCAGATACCGGGAAGGGACTCCGGCGGCTATTTCTGGCCCGCCCGGTCGCGCGGGTCAAGGACTACCTGCTCACCGCCGAGGTGTCCGGGCCATGCTGGGAACTGTGACCGCACCAGCTTTCGACCAGCGGCCGCAGATCAGCGAGCCGGTCGATAACGGCGTCGGGCATAGCGGAATCGAACGGCGGGACGTCGCTGTTCGGGATGAGCACAGCTCGCATGCCCGCGCTCCGTGCGCCGTGCACGTCGTCATAAGGCCGGTCGCCGACAAAGACGCAGCTGGCCGGGTCACTCGCGCCGATAGCCGCCATCGCGGCCCGAAATGCCTCCGGATGGGGCTTGGTCCAGTCGATCTCGCTCGAGTACACGGCCCCGTCAATCAGCTCCAGCACTCCGTCGCGGCGGAATACGTCCTCGTGCCAGTCGCGCGGCCACATTGTGTTGGACAGCACGCCGACCTTGATGCCACGCTCGCGCAGGTACCCGAGCAGCTCCGGCACGTCCGGATCGGTGAACGTGTGCGGCGCCCATAGCTGCAGGTAGGTCGCCAGGAAATCGTCCGACGCAGTAACGCCAGCCTGCTCGAACAGCTGGCCCATCGTTGCGCTGCGATGGTCGGCGCGAGACGACCGCCAGAGCTGCTCCTCAGCCGCGTGCAGCGCTGCTGCGTATGCCTCCGCCTCGGGTTCGGGGAAATGCGGAGCACAGATCCAGCCCCACAGCTCCGCCGGGTCGATGCTGTGCCAGGGGGTGAGCGTGCCGCCCCAGTCGAAGATCACCGCGTCTACTGCCACGGGCAGATACTAAGTGCGGACGGCCGACTCCGGGGCGGGCGCCAGGCCTAGGCTTGCAATAAGGCCGCCAGTGCAGTCGCGACGCTGTCAGCCACGCAATCTGAGAAGTGCCTTACGAGGGGACCGGAAAATTCCGCGCACCTTGAGTTTCGGGCAGTGGTGGCAGTGCCCGCGTTACTTCGCGCAGATGACAAACGCGGTCAGCGAGGGCGTCGGCCCGCCGCCTGGCGGCAACTGGACGGCAACGCTGCATGCGTTATCGCCAGCCACCCGCCGCACGTCTAGCCAGGCCTGAACCTGGGCAAGATCAGCGAGTGACCCTGATCTCAGTCAATGCCATCTCTGCCATGGTCGCGCCGGTCGTACTGCTGACCGTGGGCGGCATAATTACGAACGGGCTGCTCGCGGTCTACAGCGACATCAATAACCGCATGCGCGACATGACCCGCGAGCGGCTGGAAATTCGGCGAGGGTCAGCAGGCCAGGTGCTCGATCACGACAGCGTGCCAGCTCTCGACCAGGAGCGGCTGATGAAGATCGGCGTGCAGCTCCCTATGATGATGCGGCGTCACAAGCTGACCCGCGCGTCCCTGCTCGTGATCTTCGTGGCCCTTGTTGTGCTCGGACTCAGCATCGTGGTCATCGCCATAGCCGTCGCCCTGGACGACGAGATCGCCGGACGCGTAGCACTCGGGCTCGTGCTGGGTGGCACGGTCATCATGCTCCTGGGCCTGGGCGTAACCGCCATGTCGCTGGCCAAGTCCGCCGATGCGATTACCTATGCCGTGGAGCGCACGACCGAATTCGGATAGTCGGCTAGTCGAGCACATCACGATTTCGGGCGCCGAGCTGCGATCAGAGACACACAGGCAGCTATACGTCGCCGAGCTGCCTAGTTCCGGCGCCGGGCGCCCAGCGGCCATCCTGACTGCGCTCGCAAGCAGCGCCGCCTGCCGCGCGACGGCCGCAGCAGGCGTCGACCCCGTTCCCTTCTGACGGATGCTGCTCGCCTCACGGGGTGCGGCGGGCGACAGCACCTAATGGACCTGAGGATTGGCCGATTAGTCGATGGAATGTCGTTTAGAGTTTGCTCGCGATGCCTAACGTTCGGCTCGGCATTGTCCATTTTCCGCCGCCGTCGTGCGGGGGACCAGGAGGAACAGATGCGACCTCAGCAGCGAGGCGGAGGAAGCCGCAGGATGCGGCTGGCCGCCGCTGGCGCCAGCGTAGCGCTTGTCGGCGGCGGACTGGGTGTGATCGCCACGGCGGCGCCGGGCCAGGCCGCGGTCAGCGTGGCCCAGCACAATAATCACAACGGCTGCCATCTTGGCCACGGCATCAAGCACGTCGTGCAGATCAACTTCGACAACGTGCACTTCTTCCGGGACAATCCCAACGTCCCGTCCGACCTGCAGCTCATGCCGAACCTGCTCAACTTCATCGAGCACAACGGCACCCTGCTTTCCAATAACCACACACCGTTGATCGCTCACACCGCAAATGACCTGCTGACCACGGCGACTGGCCTGTACGGCGACCGCCATGGCCAGCCGATCAGCAACAGTTACCAGACCTACAACGCCGACGGCACCACCGACCCGGCGGAGTCGTTCACCTACTGGACCGACCCGATTTACGACACCGCCCACACGCCGAACGCCGGGCACGACACGAACCCGAACATGGTCTACTCGCCGGTCCCGCCGTCCACTGCCTCAAAGCCAGTGTCGCCGACCAAAGTGACCCCGGCGCCGTGGGTTCCTTACACGAGGGCTGGCTGCAACGTCGGCGAGGTCGCGACGGCGAACCAGGAGCTGGAGAACGCCAACTTCGACATCCCCAAGGTGTTCGGCCCCGGCTCGCCGGAGGCTAACCAACTGGCCGCCGACTCGAGCAACGCTCCGTACTACGACAACGAGGTACGGGACTACGTGGGCCTTGGCGTGCACTGCGCAAAGGGCAACGACGTCTGCGCCGATGCCACGGGCGTCAAGTTCGGGCAGACGTCCGCAACGCACACCGCGGCGCCCGACGTGCTGCCCAACGAGCCGGGCGGTTACAACGGCTACCAGGCCCTGTTCGGGAGCAAGTACGTCGCGCCCGTGCTCGGCGCCGGCACGCCGAACCTCACGCACAACGGTGTTCCGGTCACAAACTCGGGCGGGTACCTGACCGACCTGTTCGGGAACGAGATTGACGACGGGTTCGCCAGCGCCCCACAGGCCGGTTTCCCCGGCTACGGCGACATCAATCCCGCGCAGACCCTGGCCTACACCGCCGACATGCTGGAGAGCGGTGTTCCCGTCGTCAATGCCTACATTGCTGATGTGCACGGAAATCACTTCATCCCGGGCCTGACCTCATGCAACAGCGCGCCGGATGCGCTCGGCAGCGGTACCCAGTGCTATCTCGACCAGGCCGCGTACTTCAACAAGGCATTCGGCGTGTTCTTCCAGCGGCTGGCCCAGGACGGCATCACGCCGAAGAACACAATGTTCGTGTTCAGCACGGACGAGGGTGACCACGAGGCCGGGGCCAATGTGGGCCGGGCGATTCAGCCGACTCCGGCTAACTGCAATGGCACCACCATCGTCTGCACCTACCCGGCTGGCTCGTTCGGCGAGCTGGCCGGAAATATCCAGGGCATGATCACGACTCAGACAGGCAACACCACCCCGTACGGCCTGGAGGCAGACACCGCGCCGGAGTTCTACCTGAACGGCAACCCGGGCCCTGCCACCCCTGTGGTCCGTGCATTCGAGCACGACGTGGCTAAGGTCACCGCGTCTAACCCCTATACGGCGAGCACGCAGCCGATCACCAATTTCCTCGCGAACCCGGTCGAGGAAGCGATCCTGCACATTGTGAACGCTGACCCGGCCCGAACACCCACTTTGGCTCTGTTCGCCAAACCCGACTATTACTTCTTCAAGGGCGGCCCGAGCTGCAGCGGCCCCTGCGTCACGCAAGGCACTGGGTTCGCCTGGGACCATGGTGATTACGCCGCCGAGATCAATACCAACTGGCTCGGCATCGTCGGGCCAGGGGTGAAGAAACTCGGACTGGACGGTCCGGCCGCCGACGCGGGTACTACCTCGTCGGGAGCCAACAGCGGCCAGGTCGAGGTTGTCGATAATCACTTCTCCGGTCCGTGGATCGACGAGACCGACATCAGGCCGACCATGATCTACCTAGCAGGCCTGCGGGATGACTACGAGCACGACGGTCGTGTCATCACCCAGATCCTGAGCGACCCGAACAGCGCGCTCGACCACGGCGACGTGACGAGCCTTGGGGAGTGCTACAAGCAGCTCAACTCGAGCGTGGGTGAATTCGGAGCGGCAACGCTGCAGGCATCCACGAAGGCCATCGAGAGCACAAGCTCCGGAGATAGCAAGTTCAAGGCCATCGATTCCATCTTGCGCGGGCTCAATGTGGTCAGGGACCGGCTCGCCGGCCTGATCAAAGGCGAGCTGGAGGCGGCAGCCTTCCGGAACGAGCCCGTCCATCATGCCGGGCTCCAGCTCGGCGCGTGCCGCGGGCTGATCCACGCCGCCAGCGAGCTGGCTAAGCACAGCTAGCCGGACAACTACGGCAGGCAGCGGCCCCGGGCATCTCGCCGGGGCCGCTGGCGCGTCAAGGCGATGGTCCTGGCGGCTATGCGCCAGCCGGCTGTGCACGACTCCGCAATGCCTGGGAGACTACGGGGAAGGCCGCGGTGTCGGCAGAAGCCGCGGTGCAGAAGGGACTGGGTGCAATGGCTGAGCCAGGCGGGGCGGTCGAGGTCCGCGGCGCGGTGGCGGCGAAGAACGGTGCTGTGACCAGCTCGGACCCGGAGGCCCTCGTCGCGCAGATCGAGCGGACGCGCGAGGACCTGGCCAGGACCATCGACACACTGGCCGAGCGGGTCAGCCCCGCGCACAACGTGGCCAGACTCAAGGACAAGCTTGCCGCGCAGGTGCCGCGTCCGGAAGTCCGGATTGGTGCCGCCGCCGTTGGCGCGGCCGTTGTCGGTCTGGCGATCCTGCGGATCTGGGCTCGGCGGCGGCGCGGCTAACAGCCGCCCCCATCGCCGGTTCTACGCAAGCTGGCAGCAGTGTCGCAGCGACTCACTCCTCGTCCTGCGTCAGGGCCATGTACTCGGCCGCTGAGAGCAGACCCGGCGGGACGTCGCTGTCGGTCTCGTCGATCTGGACCTTAAATAGCCAGCCCGCACCGTACGGGTCTGAGTTCAGCAGACCGGGGTCGTCGTCGATCTCCGGGTTGACCTCCGTTACCTCGCCGTCGACGGGGCAGTACAGGTCACTGACGGACTTGGTCGATTCGACCTCGCCGCAGGGCTCACCCGCCGTGACGCGGCTGCCTGCGGCCGGTATGGAGACGAACACGACGTCTCCGAGCGCGCGTTGCGCGTGATCGGTAATGCCCACCGAGGCCAGGGACCCGTTAAGGGCGACCCATTCGTGCTCGGGCGTGTAGTAAAGCTCGGCGGGAACGGTCATTTCGCTGCTCCTGGGGTTAATTTGCGGCTTTTAAACGCCCGGCTGACGGTCAGGCCGAGCGGTGGTAGAACGGCAACTCCACCAGTGTGGCCGGCTCGTCGCGACCTCTGATATCGACTGCCAGCCGTCCGGCGCTGGCCTCGCCCGGTGCCTCGCTGGCGACGTCGGGCCGGACGTATGCCATGGCTATCGGCACACCGAGAGTCGGAGATGGTGCTCCGCTGGTCACGAAACCACAGGGCTTGCCGTCCCAGAGCACCTCGTACCCGTGCCGCGGCACCCGCCGAGACTGGCAGGTGAGGCCGACGAGCTGACGCACCGGAGTGGTTTCGGCCCGTGCCGCTAGCGATTCGCGGCCGACGAAGTACCCGGGCTTGTCGAGCTTCACGACCCGGCCTAGTCCCGCATCGTAGGGCGTCAGCTCCGGCCCGAGCTCGTTGCCGTAGAGCGGCATGCCAGCCTCGAGCCGGAGCGTATCCCGCGCCGCGAGGCCGGCCGGGATCAGGCCTTCGCCGGATCCGGCCACGCTGAGCTGCGCCCACAGGAACTCGGCGTCGGCCGGGCGGGCGAAGATCTCGAAGCCGTCCTCGCCGGTATAGCCGGTCCTGGCCAGCAAGACGTCCCGGCCGGTCAGCCGCGCGCGGTAGCTGGAGTAGTACTTGACCGCGCTGAGATCGGCGTCCGTCAGCGGCGCCAGGATTGCTGCCGCGCGCGGGCCCTGTACGGCCAGCAGCGCGTAGTCGTCGGTGTGATCGGTCACGAGGGCGTCGCGGCCAACCGAGCGATCGGTGAGCGCACTGGCGACAATGGAGGCGTTCGCCGCGTTGGCGACGATCAGGAACTCGCCGTCGGCCAGTCGGTAAACGATGAGGTCATCGAGAATCCCGCCGTCCTCAGCGCAAATCATGGTGTAGCGCGCGCGGCCAGTCTGCAGCGCGGACGCCTGGCCAGTCAGTGCGTAGTCGAGCATCGCGGCGGCATCAGGGCCGGTGACTGAGAGCTCGCCCATATGCGATAGATCGAACAGGCCCGCCGCGGTGCGGACGGCGAGATGCTCAGCGGTCTCGCTGACGTAGCGAAGCGGCATCAGCCACCCGGCGAAGTCGGTCATGGCAGCGCCGAGTCGCTCGTGAACGCTGGTCAGCGGGGTGCGGCGCGGCGTCGCCACCGCAGAATCTGTCACGATCACGGAGCCTACCGGCAGCTAACGCCACGTGCGGCCCTGGCCCTAACCGTGCCGCGGCGCCAAGGTGGACTCGCTAACACCCTGACAGCTTGACTGGTACAAGCTATGACATATCGGACGCGCTAGGCTGTCAAAGTGCCAGGGTGCTGAGATGGGCGAGATGCTGGATTCAGCAACGGCGCACTAGAGTCGGGGAGAAGCCCATGAGCGTGCTTTCCGAAGGCGAGATCACCGAGCGGCTGGCCGCGGTGCCGGCCTGGACGCGTGACGGCGACAGCATTGTGCACGTCGAGACGCTAACCGGATTCAGCGCCGCGATTCTGTACGTCGGCGCTGTCGCTTTCCTGGCTGAAGCGGCTGATCATCATCCGGACATCACCATCCAGTGGAACAAGGTGACGCTGACGCTGTCGACTCACTCAGCCGGCGGGCTAACGGGCAAGGACTTCGCGCTCGCCGGCCGGATCAGCCAGCTCAACTGAGCCGGCACACCGCAACGGGCAGGCATCGGCAGCGGCGCTCCTGGCCCGTCGCAACCCCGCCGAAACGGCGATGGACATCATTGACAAGGCCGTGGCAAACGGGGGCTGCCGGCTAATGGCTCCCGAGAGCAGGCAGAGCGCGCGGCCCCCGTCGCGCGCTCTGCCTCCCTCCGTTGGCCCTTCGTCCTATGGACGACGCTTTCCGAGTTCTAATGCCTACCTGCTACCCGGGTGGCTCACTCACAGGACGAAGATCCCTCCGCTCGTCGCAACCCTTCGTTTGCCGCGCACCGCCTGCTATAGGAGGCACGCAGCCGGGCGATCCCGTCGGGGGATCGAACGGCCCCAGACGAAGGTCCCCCTCCGCGACGAGCGGTTCCTAATTTTCGCGGCACCTTTTCCCCGTCCCCGGCAAGCCGGGCCCCAAGTGCCGCGTGGGGTTCTAGTTATACACGTCGTTGCATTGCGATCACAGCTAGTTACAAGATTCTGTTGACAGCGGCGACTTCGTGTCGACCTAAGACCGGTATGTGCCCGTTGCGCCGCGCATTCGCGTATGTCAGCGAACGTTGCGGAGGTCGGCTTGAACCGCGGCCAACACCGCGTCCGGTCGGCGGGCCGCGATGAGCCGGACGCCCCCGTTCGCCTAATCGAACTCGCAAGGCAGGTGCTTGATGCCGTTGATGAAGCTCGACAACAGCCGGTCGGGCGCACCGGCGGCGCGAACCGTAGGCACCCGCGTCATGAGCTCGCGCAGCATGACTGTCATCTCGCGGCGAGCTAGGTGCGCGCCGAGGCAGAAGTGCGGGCCGGCCGCGCCGAAACCGACGTGCGGATTCGGGGAACGGGTGATGTCGAACCGGCCGGGGTCGGCGAATACGGTCTCATCGCGGTTGGCCGCCCAGTAGAACAGCACGGCCTTGTCGCCCTCGCGATACTCGTGACCGTTGAGAGTGCAGTCCCTGGTCACCGAGCGCCGCATGAAGATCACCGGCGACACGTACCTGACGATTTCCTCGACTGCGCCGGGCAGCCGCCCCTCGAGGTCGGCGAGCAGGAGCTCGCGCTGGTCCGGGTGCTCGGTCAGCAGGTTCAACGCATGCGAGATGGCCGTCCGCGTGGTCTCGTTGCCGGCCACGACCAGCAGGATGAAGAACGAGCCGAGCTCCGCCGGGGTGAGCTGCTCGCCGTCGATGTTCGCGGTGGCAAGCGCGGAGATGAGATCGTCGGCCGGCCGGTCAGCACCCGCGGCGGCCAGCTCGGTCACGAGGTCGGCGAGGTCCTTGCCGGCGGTCAGCAGCTGCGCGATCGCTTCGTCCAGGTCCTCGCTCATGAACTCAGGGTCTGCGCCAGACAGGATGATGTTGGTGTTGCGCAGCACCATGTCGTAGTGCTCTTCGCCGATGCCCATCATGTTGCAAATGATCTTCAGCGGCAGCCTGGCGGAGACATGCTGGACGAAGTCGCACGGGCCGGTGGCAAGCAAATCGTCGACGATGGCGGCGGCGGTCAGCTGGACGTCTTCCTCGAACTTCTTGATCATCTTGGGGGTAAAGGCCCGGGAAACAATTCGGCGCAGGCGGGCATGCCGCGGGTCGTCCATGTTGATCATGGAGCCGAAGTACTCGTTAAACTCCGGAGGCAAGTCCTCGATGCTGGTTGCGCCGCGAGCAGAGGAGAACAACTCAGGCTGACGGCTCGCGGCGGAGACATCGGCATGCGAGACGAAGGCGTAGTAGCCGTCGCCCGGCGTCGTCAACGGACCTTCTGGCGCGATGAAGTAGGGCGGTTTAGGCAGGGCTCGCAGCCTGGCGAAGTCAGCATGCCGCAGGTCGAGCGGCTGCTCCCAGAACTCCATCAGCGACAGGTCGATGCCCTCGACTGAGTTCGCAGCAGGTATGGTCATTGGCGGCCGCCTTCGACTAGAACGACGTTCTAGCGTCAGTGTGACAGACCGGCCCAAGCCTAGTCATCAATCTTCAGCGCAGCGGGGCCAAACTAATCCGCTGCGCCGTTCAGGGCCGAGCCCGTTATCCAGAGGATGCCGGGCTCACCCCCGACCGCGCGAGCAGGCCGTCCGGATCGAGCGAGGCAGCACCGGCGGTCAGGATGGCGATGGCCACCGGCGCGGACACGCCGCTGACCTCGACGACCGCGCAGGCGACGCGGGCGTGATCCATATGGACCAGCACCCAGCCGTCTGTCGTCGTCCGCCGGACTGCGACGTGGTCACCGGCTTCGGGGCCTGCGGCTCCCAGGCAGGCTCCGACTGCGGCCAGCCGGGCTGCGAGCGTGGCGGGTGACTCGGTCAGCTCGGCGCGCAATTGCGCGTAGATGCTCGCCAGCCTCGCCGCAGGCTGCTGCCGGTGTGCGCCGTCCACGACGGTCCATCCGCACGCGACTGGTTCGGCCGCGCGGACGGTCAGCCCGAAACCTGCCAGCGCGCCGGCGCCGAGCGCGGTCGCGACATGCGGCGCTGAGGTCGGGAGATCGTCGGCTGGCTCCGCCGTCCCGCCCGGACTCGTGCCTGGCCGGCCGTCATCCGCTGGCGGGGACTGCAGCGGAATCGCTGACAGCGCGGCAGGCAGCGGCATGTTCTCTCCGCCAAGTTGCGTACAGCTGACCGTGACTCGAAGCGAACTGGCTAGGCCAAGCTCCACAGCGCTCCGTTCGAGGAAGACCGACAGCAGGGGCGGCGGCCACGCCGAGTTGCGCGGCAGCGGCCCGCAGTCGCGCACCTCGACACCGCGCCATGCGACCAGCAACCGCCCGTCCGCGTCGACGGCCTCGACGTCCCAGATCTGCGGCTGGTCGAGATCGTTATCGCTGACGAGAATCAGCTCTTGCTCGGCCCCGGCGGGCGCAAGCGCGCCAGCCTGCGGGGCGTCGCCCGTCAGCCCGGCGTGTCCAGCCTTGCCGTTGCGCTCGTTCTCGGCTGCCGTTCGGGCCGCTGCGGCTGAGTTGGCCGGGCCGAACCGGTCGGCTTCTGAGGTGTGAAGGAGGGAGTACAGAGGGCCGACAGGTTGGCGCTGGCGAACCCGGCTGCCGTGCTGCGGTCGCGCATGCTGTGCGGTCCGGTGCTTACGGGATGCCCGTGACCTGGGCCGCTTCTCGCCGATTTCCATGTCGGCAAGCTCTTCAGCAGTCATGCCTGCGCCGCGCACGGCGGCGTATGGTCCAGCCGTCGCGACGCGACCGAGCGCCTGTCCAGAAACGCTCGCCTTCACGGGCCGCGTTTTCCCGGCCAGGCCAGGCGATGTGCCAAGCCTCGCCCGGGCGGTGGCGATGGCCCTGATCTCTACTGCCCCGTCGCTGTCTCGACCGGAGAACTGAACCGAATCGCACGCGATCGGCCGCATCCGTCGGTGCGGAACACACGCCTGGAGCAGCTGCAGCACGGCATCATTGAGGCCCGGGCTGCCGAGCAAGAAACTGGTGCCAGCCAGCTCGCTGCCAGGTTCGAACCAGGGCTCCTCGTCGGCGCCGCGGGCAAGAGCGCGGCCGGACCGAGCCGTGACCTCGGGCAGGAACGCAATCCTGCGGAACCGTCCCGTCTGGAAGCAGATCGCGCCGTAGAGTTCGGCACCGTCCACCAGGCCCGACGGGCCGCCCGCTGCCTTGTGCGCGGCCGGCACGACGCTACTGAGGGCAGGTGCGGCCATCGAGTCCGGGTTCGCTACCACAGTGAACTCGGCTCTGGCGTGGTCCACGCCGTAGGAGCTGTCCGCGCACCGCAACATGGCGGTGATCACGGAGCCTTCCCGCAGCGCGCAGAGCCGGACGACGGCGTCGCCGCTGGACGGAATCACGACCGGCGACTCCATCGTCACGCGGCGAGCAACCCGCACCGGCCGGCCGGCCAGTATGGATGCCGCCTGGGCCAGCGCCTCAACGGCGAGCGCAGGCGGCAGTACCGGCATGCCGTCGACCCGGTAATCGCCAAGGTAGGGATCGCTAGCCAGCGACAGCCGTGCCATGCAGACGAGTTCAGTACCCGGATAGTGAACGGCCGTCTCGCGCAGGAACCGGCCCCCGGCCGGAAGGCCCGCCGCCGATAGCTGGCCCTTGGTCACGACCTGCGCGGGCCACGAGGCCAGTCCGCCCACCCGGCCATGCATGGCCAGACTGGCCGGGATTTCGTGCGTCGTCATGATCTTCAGCAGCAGCCTGCTGCCGGCGCCGAGTTCGAGTGGCATGACATCAGCCGCGGCCAGGTCTTCGGCCAGCCCGTCGCGGTCGCCGACGCCTGACATCGACAGGGCAGGCATATCGATGTGCATCGCCCGGCACCCGTCGATCGCCATCGCAAGCCGATTTGCCCGCTTGGCCAGCGCGCCACCAGCAAGTGCGGTCAGCGTCGCCCCAGCCATGCCGTACCGGCCGGCCACCGAGCCGAAGGTCACGATCAGCTTGAGCTGGCCGGCCTTGACCGACGAGACAAGACGCTCCAGCGTCCCCGCGTGACTGGCAAACGGCCGGCCAAGCTGGGCATCGGTGAGATCTTCGAAGGGAACGGGGATGCCAATGCCTCCGCCGTGCCCGATGGCTGTGACCGGTCCAAGGCGCTCCTCGATCCGCTGCACCGCTGCGGTCACGCTCACCGGGTCGCGCATGTTGATGACCTCGTAGCCGATCCTGGCGCCCGCGGATCGCAGCTGCTCCAGCCCAGCGACGAGCTTGTTGTCGTCGTTGTCGCCGGCCCGGCCGATGACCGCTACTGCAGCTCCGCAGAGCGCAAGCACCTGAGCCAGCACAAGCCCGGCGCCCCCCGACTCCCTGCTAACCAGGACGACGTCGTCAGCGCCGACGGGCGTACCGCCGCCGCCTGTGAGCGCCAGTTCGGTACTGACCGGCTGGCACACCGTGCCGGTCGGGCCGATGACTAGCTCACGGAACTCGGCCGGGCTGGCATGTGCGAACTGCAATGCGATGGCAGGCACGCGGACGCCCTCCGGCATCCTCAGCACAGTGATGCCGATCGACGGGTGCTCAGCGAAAATGCTGGCGAAGAAGCCGGTGAAGCCGTCGCTCGTCGTCAGTACGACAAGCTCTCCGGTCAAGATGGCATCCCGCGCTGCGTGAACTGCGGCCAACCTGGATTGCTCGTCCGCTGGATCGCCGATGATCGCGAGTGTCCGGCTGGCACTGGGGTCGGAGGTGAACAGGGCGCTGAGGTCCGTCAGCATCGGGCTGCCGGTAACGCCATGGATGCGCCAGGACCTGGCTACTTCCGGGACAACTGGCGTGCGGGCGGGGCGCAACTCCTCGGCAAAGCAGCGGGCCCACGGCCAGACGCCACCGGCAGGAGCAGCTTGCTGACTGAACGGCACACCGGCCTCGTCGGCGGCGAAGTCATACTCGGCCGCAATCGGGAGGACTGGCTCGGCCGGGCTTGCGGCGGCTGCCTCGGCTGGGCTTGCGATGGCTGCCTCGGTCAAAGCAGCCAGCAGTACCGGCTCGACTTGCGAGTCAGGCCGCGTATGAGTGTCCAGCGCGGCTTCTTCCGGCCCGCGGTCGGCCGTCTGCAGGGATTCTGCGGGCGCGACAGCCGTGGCGGCTGGTTTGGCCGCGACCTTGGCGGCGGCGGCTGGTTCGTCGCCTGGGGCGGTGTGCCGGGTCTCGTCCGGCTCCTGCTCGTTGGCCGCGACGGCGGCTGGTTCGTCGGCCGGGGCGGCGTCCCCGGTCTCGTCCGGCGCTTCTGCCGCGACGGCGGCTGGTTCGTCGGCCGGGGCGGTGTCCCCGGTCTCGTCCGGCTCCTGCTCGTTGGCCGCGACGGCGGCTGGTTCGTCGGCCGGGGCGGTGTCCCCGGTCTCGTCCGGCTCCTGCTCGTAGGCCGCGACGGCGGCTGGCTCCTCGGCCGGGGCGGTGTCCCCGGTCTCGTCCGGCGCTTCCGCCGCGACGGCGGCAGGCTCCTCGGCCGGGACGGCGGTCCCACCTTCTGCCGCGGCGGGGACTTCTGCATGTGCGCCGTCCGTAGCCGCGTCCTGGGATACCTGGCCATCAGCTGCCGCTGCCGCCGCGGTCTCGGCATCCAGATCCTCGGCCTGCTGCGGCGCCACCTGGCAAGGGTTGGTGATGAAGACCTGATCACGCCAGACGTCGATCGGCCGGGCTGGCATTCCGGCGAACAGCGGCGCAGGCTGGCCGAGCGCGCCAGCGGCAAATAGCGCCGCGGCTACCCTGGCGCGGCTCATTGGATCGCTTACGCCCGACTGAAGGCTCACCGCCGGAACGCGGCTCACCTCAGCGGCAGCCAGAGCCAGCTGCCGACCTGGGCCTGTCTCCAGCAGCAGCGTGGCGCCGACAGCGCCCACGCCAATCGCCTCGGCGATCTTGTCGGCTCCGGAGAATCCGCTGCAGATGAGGTCGATGGCTGCGGCCACGGACGAAATCTCGACACCGGTGGAAGTCGAAATCAGCCGGCGCCGGGGCGGGCCGAACCTAAAGCGCTGCGCGATCGCATCGCGCAGTGCTTCCGAATCGCGCAGTGCTTCCGAATCGCGCAGTGCTTCCGCATCGCGCAGTGCTTCCGCATCGCGCAGTGCTTCCGCATCGCGCAGTGCTTCCGCATCCGCGCGGCCCGGGTCGGCTTGCTTCGAGCCAGCCTCCGCAAGGTCCGCGGGGGGCCTAGCTGCGGCTGATTCCGTCACTGGCTGCTTTTCTGCAGGCGGTGCCGCGTCAGAGCTGGGCGCGCGCTCCGCCACTGCGGACTTGCGCAGGAACTGGGCGCGCAGTTCGGCGATGTCGACGACCTCTGACTCGCCGAGCACGCCGGCCCAGGCCAGCCCGGCCAGCGCGCCCAGGCGGTGGCCGACCGCGCCGGTCGGAAGCACGTCCATCGACTCGAGCCAGCGGATCGTGTCGAGGCACTGGGAGACGGCTGCGGTCACCTCACTCGCCGCCGATGCAGCGTCCGCCTGTCCGGACTCTGACGGACCCGGGCCCGACAGCAGCAACGTGACCCGGCCATCGGCGCCATTCGAAGCGAATATGCCTGGCCGCGTCATCATCAGCTCATCGGTGAGAAGCGGCAGCATAGTGACTGCCTCTCGGGCCAGCACCGCGAGCTGCTCCTGGCGGGTCGCCACGAGTCCGACTCTCGCCGGTCCTTGCTTGCTTGCATCGCGGCCGAGCATGCAGGCAAGGTCCTGCATCTCCGCGTCGGAGAGCCAGCCTGCGATCTCGGCCAGCCTGGACAGCACGGCAGCAAGCGCCAATGAGTCCGGAGCGTGCAGCAGGAACGGCAGCGCCTGTTGGCCGGCCGGCATCGGCTGCGCGGGTGATGCAGCCTTGTCCGCCGGTCGTGCCAGCAGCGGCATCGCTCGAAGCCAGCGTTCCGCTCGCCCCCGGCTGGCGGGCTCATGGCGCAGCACAACATGCACGTTGCTGCCCCCGATGCCTGTGGTGCTGACCGCGGCCAGCCGGGTTCCGGCCTCCCACTCCTCGGCCGCCTGCGGCAGCCGGACTCGGGCGTCGCCACTGGAGATCAGGGCGTGTGGCTTGAACACGCCGCTAGTTGGCGGCACCACGCCAGCGCTGACCGCGAGCACTGCCTTGATCAGTCCGGCAGCGCCGGCGGCTGAGTTGGCGTGACCGATGTTCGCTTTTACTGACCCGAGCGCGGCCTGCCGGGGCGCGTCAGCGCGGAGTTCGCTCAGCGCGGCGAGCTCTGCCTCGTCATCGGCCGATGTCCCGGCCCCGTTCCCCTCAATGTATTGAATTTCACCGGGCTCCACGCCCGAGCGCTCGTAAGCCCGTTGCATGGCCAGCAGCTGACTGCTGGCGTTCGATTCCGGCTCGCCGGGGGCCGCGCCCGCCGAGGTGCCCCAGCCCATGATCTCGGCGTAGAGCGGCAGTCCCGCCGCCCGAGCGTCGGCCGAGCGCATCAGCACCACCACGCCGCAGCCCTCGCCAGGCAGGTACCCGGTGGGGTCCTCGTCGTAAATGCGCACGTCGGTGGTCGCCAGCAGTTGGGCCCTGGCCAGGCCGATCAGCTCGAGAGGGTCGAGGCCGAGATCCACCCCGCCGGTGATCGCCGCGTCGATCTCGCCCGCCGCCAGCGCCGTGCACGCGGACACGACCGCCTGGAGCGATGATGAGCAGGCGCTGTCGACGACGTGGCTGCCGCCGCGGAAGCCGAAATAGCTGCTGATCGCACCGGCGATCGTGGCTGGCGTGCTGCCCGCGAGGCTGTCCGGACCCATGGGGGGGAACGGGGCCAGGTAGCTACTCTCGGCCCGCCGCAGCACCTGGCCGGCCTGGCTCGGCCGGGATGCCATCAGTGCCGAGCGCCTCGGTCAGGACACGGCGGACATAGGGCCACCGAACCCGCAGGGCGTTTGCCCGAGAGGTGTCACCCGCGAGCGTGTTGCCGATGATCACGCCAGTGCGGTCGCGGTCCAGCCCGCTGCCAGCCGGGAGCCCGGCCGCGGCCAGTGCCCGGGCAGTCGTCTCCAGGGCCAGCCAGTGGGCGAGATCGGCGGCTGCGTACGCGGCCGGCTCGATCCCGAACGCGACATGGTCGAATCGCCAACCCTCGATCACTGCGGCCCTGGTGCTGTAGGTGGCGTCGGCAGTAGCCATGTCAGGCTGGTAATAGTCGGCCAGATCGACCCGGCCCGGCGGCAGCCGGCGGAAGCATCGCCGGCCGGTGAGTACCACGTCGAGCAACGCGGCCGGGTCATCGGCGTCCGGGAACCGGCAGGCCAGGCCGACAACGGCCAGTGGAGTGGCGGGGCGGCCCGCCGTCGCATCAGCCATGATCCCGCCCGGCTGTCGTTGGCGACTGGCTCTCGGGGCCGTTAAGAGCCTGTCGGCAATTACCCGGAATCTGCCCTGAGTAACTGAAGCGAATAACGTGCAGTAATTCAGCGCGCAAGCAAGTGTGCATTTTTCCCCCGGATAATGGCCTGTCTCCCCATTGGCCGTCCTAACGCGCGGAAACCCCACCGTACGAGGGGTTCCGGCCGACCTTGCCCCCGCCTGGCCGGCCCCGTACCGCAATGCGTGATAGCCCGGGCTGCTTGGGTGTCAGGACATTATTCGACGCGCCCGCGGTGCGGTCAAGGAGGTATTCACGGTGCGTCGGTTTTCAGTTCTCGAGGCATTTCCGCATAGCGGCGGCATGTATCCAGGAATAAGGCCACCGGTTCGGCCGTGTCCGCGTTCTCCGGTTCTGAGGCAGGTGGGGCGAGCGAGTTGCGCCGACGATTCCGGCTGTGGTCGGGCCGGGAGCAAGGTGCGGCACCTGCGCCAGTCGTCCAGCCGGGCGGGTGCGCGGCTCCGCCGCCGTCCTCCGGCGGGGGTGGAGTGCGCTACCCTGAGAACGTGCGTTTCGCCAGGCTGCTCCTTAGTTAGCCGCGCCGACTGTCCTGTCGTTGGCGCGGCTGCCCCTCGATGTCGGGGGGCGCTTCTGTTTTTAAAGGGCAGCAGGCCTGGCAGGGGCCGATCCGGACCTCACCACCTCGCGAGGAAGTCATGACACCCGCCGAAAGCGCGGATCGCTACGATCCGCGGGCAGTCCAGGAGAAGTGGCAGCAGCGCTGGACCGCAATGGACCTGTTCCGCGCCAGCGACGATCCCGATGACAGCCGGCCGCGGACCTACGTCCTGGACATGTTCCCTTATCCGTCGGGTGACCTGCACATGGGTCACGCCGAGGCCTATGCGCTAGGGGACGCGATGGCGCGCTACTACACGCTGCGCGGCCATAACGTGCTCCACCCGATCGGATGGGACGCGTTCGGGTTGCCCGCCGAGAACGCGGCGATCAGGAACAACACTCATCCGGCCGACTGGACCTACAAGAACATCGAGGTGCAGGCGGCTTCGTTCCGGCAGTACGCAGTCTCGTTTGACTGGTCGCGACGCCTGCATACCTGCGACGAGGACTACTACCGCTGGACCCAGTGGCTCTTCCTGCGCTTCTATGAGCGCGGCCTGGCCTACCGGTCGGACGGGCACGTCAACTGGTGCCCGGTTGACCAGACGGTGCTGGCCAACGAGCAGGTCATCGCCGGCCGGTGCGAGCGCTGCGGGTCGGAGGTAATCCGGCGGGTGCTGACGCAGTGGTACTTCAAGATCACAGAGTACGCCGACCGGCTGTTGGCGGACATGGAGCCGCTGGAAGGCAAGTGGCCCGAGCGCGTCCTGCTCATGCAGCGCAACTGGATCGGGCGCAGCGAGGGCGCCGAGGTCAGCTTTGAGATCGAGGGCACACACGACCCGGTCACGGTCTTCACGACGCGGCCCGACACGCTGTACGGGGCCACGTTCTTCGTGGTCGCGGCGGACTCGCCGCTGGCCTCTGAGCTGTGTGCGTCGGAGGCGGAGTGGGCGGCATTGAAGGCATACCTGGCCGACGTCCGGAAGCTGACCGACATCGAGCGCCAGTCCACCGACCGGGAGAAGACCGGCGTCTTTCTCGGCCGGCACGCGATCAATCCTGTGAACGGCGAGCGGATACCGATCTGGGCGGCGGACTACGTGCTGCCTGACTACGGCACCGGGGCAATCATGGCGGTGCCCGCTCATGACCAGCGCGACCTCGATTTCGCGCTGAAGTTCGGCCTGCCTGTGCGGGTCGTGCTGGACACCGGCATGCCCGATCCGGCGTCGACCGGCGTGGCCACGCCGGGGGAGGGCAAGCTCATCAACTCCGGGCCACTGGACGGGCTGTCCAAGGCTGGGGCAATCGCACGCATCACCGAGATCCTGGCCGAACATGAGCTGGGTCGCCGCGCGGTCAGTTACCGGCTCCGGGACTGGCTGGTGTCCCGGCAGCGATTCTGGGGCGCGCCGATCCCGATCGTCTACTGCGACGGCTGCGGCGAGGTGGCGGTCCCCGACGACCAGCTGCCAGTGCGGCTGCCTGACCTGCGCGGTCAGGAGCTCGCGCCCAAGGGCGTGTCGCCGCTGGCCGCGGCGACGGACTGGGTGAATACCGAGTGCCCCAAGTGCGGTGGCCCGGCCAAGCGTGACACCGACACCATGGACACGTTCGTGGACTCGTCGTGGTACTTCCTGCGGTACTGCTCGCCTGGGTTTACGGCTGGCCCGTTCGAGGTCGAGTCGGTGCGCCGGTGGTGCCCGGTCGACCTTTACGTCGGCGGCGTGGAGCACGCGATACTCCACCTGCTGTACTCGCGGTTCTTCGTCAAGGTGCTGCATGACATGCAGATGCTGGACTTCGTCGAGCCGTTCACGGCGCTGGTGAACCAGGGTCAGGTGATCAACCAGGGCAAGGCGATGTCGAAGTCGCTGGGCAACGGCGTCGACCTCGGGGAGCAGCTGGCCGCGCACGGCGTCGACGCGATCAGGTTGACGATGATCTTCGCCAGCCCGCCCGAGGATGACATCGACTGGGCCGATATGCGGCCGGAAGCGCTCGTGCGGTTCCTAAGCCGGGTGGTCAGGGTCTCGGCCGACGTGGCTGTCGCCAGTGCCAATATGGCCGCATCAGGGGCGGAATCGGCTGTGGCCACGGCTGGCGACACCGAGCTGCGCAAGGCAACTCACAAGACTGTCGACGAGGTCACCAGGCTGGTCGAGTCAACTCGGCTGAACGTAGCGGTGGCCCGGCTGATGGAGCTGGTCGGCGCCGCCCGCCGGACGATCGACAGCGGCCCCGGTGCCGGTGATCCCGCGGTGCGTGAGGCCGCCGAGGCGCTGGCGGTGATGCTCTCCCTGTTCGCCCCCTACACGGCGGAGGAATGCTGGGAGACGCTGGGTCACGAGCCGTCCGTCGCCCAGGCTGCCTGGCCCGAGGCAGATCCGGCGCTGCTGGTCGAGGACACGGTCACTTGCGTGGTGCAGGTGGACGGCAAGCTGCGCGACCGGCTTGATGTGCCGACGGCCATCGGCGAGGACGACCTGCGTGAACTGGCCCTGGCGACCCCCGGGGCACAGCGGGCGCTGGCCGGCCGCGGCGTGCGGACGGTCATCGTCCGGGCACCGAAGTTGGTCAACATCGTTTCGGCTTAGGTCCGGTCGCGCTGTTGCGCAGGCCGGGTGGTTCAGGCCGGTGGTTCGGGCCCTATGGTTCGGGTCCGGTGATTCGGGTCCGGCGGCCCTCCCGTCCCGCTTACGGGAGGGCCGCCGCGGCCGGGGCAGCGAGCTTGGCCGGCAGGCCCAGGTGCGGTCCCATCCAGAACCCCACGCCGTCGGCCGCCTTTGCCAGGGGCGGCCGAAGGGACGGCCGGGTGGTGCCAGTTAGCCTGGTGAGGCTGGATAGCGCCAGGTAGCGGCAGGGGGAGGCCCGGATGCCCAGCAGGGTCCGGTATTTGCTGGCGGTCGCATTGATGACTGCTGGGCTGGGATGGGCTGGGTGGCAGGGCACGCCTGCTAACCCGGCCACCCTGATCAGCAGGGTGGACGTGTTCGCGACCGCGCTGATCCTTGCCGCGTTGCCCTGGCCAGTCGCGAGACGATTCGGCCCGGTCCGCTACGGCTGGCTGCCGCGAGTCGCGCGTTTTGCCGGATACCTCGTAGTAATGGGACTCGTGCTCGCTAAGGCGGGCGCCGAGCGGGTCGAGTACGCACACTCGGCCCGGCGCGCCAGCCTCGGCGGCCTCTGGGTTGGCGAGATCATCTTCCTGCTGGTGCTGGCCGCCTACGTGACTGGACTGCTTGTAATGACCGCGCGGCGATCACCCGCCAGCCCGGCTGCGGTCACGATCGGGGCGGTCGGCGGCATCGTTCTCGGGGTGACTATCTATTTGGTGCGGCCCCTGGAAGGCCCGCTGCACACCAGCAGTGCCTGGCTGACGGGAGTGTATTTCGCAGCGCGGCTGGTGTCAGTGCCGCTGGTGCTTGGCGCTGTGATCATGGTCGGCATTGCCGCAACCCGGCGGTCGTCGCACCGCGGCAACTCGCGCTCGGTTGGGCAGGCTCCGGCCGCATCGGCGGCACCGGCTGGGTCACGTCCGGCCGTGCCGGAGTCAGCAGTGGCGCCTTCCGCCGATCCGCCGTCTCGCGCCAAGCAGGGCGTGATGGCTGGCCTGTGCGCTGGCGCTGCGGCGGCGTTGCTCGTGTCACTGCTGGGCATCAGCACGATCGCGCTGGCACCGCAAGACGCTCAGGGCATTCAGTGGACGTTGCCTAGCCACGGCGAACAGGCGGGCTCTGTGTACCAGTTCGAGGTCAGTATCACCGAGGCCGCAGCTGGCTATCTGCTGGTGCTAGTTCTGTTCCCGCTGTTCGGGGCTGGCCTGGGTGCCTGGGGCGGACTCTACGGAGCCTCCAGGCCGGGCCGGCCTGGCGGCGACGACGGCGGCGGCTCCGGCGGGCCAGAGCCAAAACCCGTGCCGCCGCCCGGAGGGCTGCAACTGGATCATGAGCGTCGGCCTGCCGTCCTGGATATCCGCCGGATCCTCGAACTGCCCCCCTGGCAGGGCGTCCCGCCGCCTCCGGAGTCGCCCTGGCGAAGGATTCCTGATAAGGAGCCGGCCAGCCCGGTGCGCCACTAACGGACTCCCGCAGGCACCGATGACCGGGGTTAGCCGGTTGAGCAGGCGAGCTATCACTTCTCCGCGCACCAGATTTCGCCGGGCTGGGGCGCGGCCCCGCTTGCAGCACGGCAGCAACCTGAGTGCTGTCGCCGCTGGTAGTGGCATTCCCGGGCGCGGCCGGACCATCTCATACTCGCAGCCGACAGGTGCAGCCCAGATCCCGATGGCCGAGCACTAGGAAGCGAAGACCACACTTAACCAGCGCCGTTTGCCAACTCGGATTACGTCGCCGCCGGACAGCGGATGACGCTGATCGGGATCGGTGAGCTTACGCTCGCCGTCAAGCCGAACGCTGCCGTCGGCTATCAGGCGGCGCAGATTCGTAGCCGACTCGTCGGGCAGGCATTTCCTGAGCAGGACAAGCAGGGTGCTGTTCGGATCGCCGACATGGACCACGGGCACATCCGCAGGCACCGCGCGAGCGGAGAACACGCGGGTGAACCATTCCTCTTCAGTGTCAGCGTCAGCCGTTGAGTAATACCGCTCCACAAGTGCACGGCCGAGCGCCCGCTTGGCGGCCATCGGATTCAGCTGGCCCGCCTCCATCACGGCGTCCATGCTGGCGATCTCCGTCAGTGCCACCGTCGTGTAGTGACGCAGGTACGTCGACACCAGCTGATCAGGCAGTTTCATGGCCTTGCCGAACATGTCGCGGGCCGAGTCGCTGAGCGCGACGTAGTTACCCAGGCTCTTGCTCTGCTTGGCCCGGCCGTCGATCCCAGGCGTGACTTCGGTGGTGATGACGACCTGTGGTGGGCCGCCAAGCCGTTCCTGGAGGAACCGTCCCATGAGCTCGTTGAAGTGCTGATCGGTGCCAACGATGGTCAGGTCCGAATTCAGCTCGCAGGAATCGTAGCCCTGCAGGATCGGGTACAGCAGTTCGTGCATGTGGATTTCGCCGCCGTCTGCGACGCGCCGGGCGAACATGTCGCGCTGAATCAGTCTGGCGTGGGTAACCAGCGACAGCAGGCTGACAAAAGTCTCCAGCCGCATGGGCGCCCACCATTCGGAGTTGCGCCGCACTTCGAGTACATCCGGCCCGGTTAGCAGGACCTTTGCTGGCCTGGGCGATGAACGCCTCGGCGTCCCGTTCGATGCGCTCGGGCGAGATGACTTGCCTGGTCGCGGACTTACCGGTCGGATCCCCGATCCGGGTGGTGAAATCGCCGATGAGCAGGACTACCTTGTGCGCGGCCAGCTGCATCTCGCGCATTGCCCAGAGGTTGACCGCATGGCCGATATGGAGGAACGGGGCCGTCACGTCGACGCCGTACTTGATCCGGAGCGGTCGGCCTGCGGCAAGCTTGGCGCGCAGTTCGGCGGCCGTAATGACATCGGCTGCCGAGCGTTGAAGGGTCGGGAACTGACTGAAGGTCTCATCCATGGCTGGGTGCATCCTCTAAGCGGTGACGATGGGCCCAGCACTGCGCTGTTGGCCCGCGAAGCGCTAAAAGTCAGGGCTGCGGTGGTTAGGCGGAACGGGAGCTACGGAAAGCCCGGTGGTCCCGTACCGAATCAGGCGCATAAGGACAACGCCGTCTGCACGGAACACCGAGCAGCCGATATCGCCTGTCCATCGTCAGCCGACCCGGTGTTTCCTGAATGAGAGTTCCTCATGTTCCCGGTTCGTTTGCCGTATCCGCAAATTATCACGCCCACTACAGGCAAACAGGCTGCCAACCGACAGGCCCAGCACGACCACGGCACTGGGCGCCGCGAGTCCTGTCGGCACCCTTCGACTCAGCTTCAGCCGCTAGAGCAGGTTTGCTCAGACCCGGCGTAGCACCGCCACGACCTTGCCGAGTATCTCTGCCTCGTCGCCCGGGATCGGGGTGTAGGCAGGGTTGTGCGGCATCAGCCAGATATGGTCCGCCGATCGTTTGAAGGTCTTGACCGTCGCCTCGCCGTCGATCATGGCCGCGACGATGTCACCGTTCTCTGCGACTGGCTGCTGGCGGATGACGACCCAGTCGCCGTCGGCAATCGCGGCGTTGATCATCGAGTCACCGACCACCTTGAGCAAGAAGAGATTGCCTTCGCCCACGATCTGCCGGGGCAGCGGGAAGATATCCTCGATCGCTTCCTCCGCCAGGATGGGTCCGCCAGCGGCGATCCGCCCGACGAGCGGCACGTAGGCCGCTTCTTGTGAGGCAATGTCCATCGGGGAGTCATCGTCCATGTCAGGCTCCGGCCGAACGGCCGGGTGGCCTGGCAGCCGTACTTCTACAGTGCGTGGCCTGCCAGCGTCGCGTCGCAGGTATCCCTTGCTTTGCAGCGTTGACAGCTGGTAAGAGACGCTGGACGTGCTAGTGAGGCCAACCGCCTCGCCGATCTCACGCATCGACGGCGGGTAGCCGCGGCGCTGCACCGACTCCCGGATGACCTGAAGGACCTTTCGCTGCCGCCAGGTCAGCACGTGATCAGGATCCGGCTTGTCCGGCAGGTCGGCAACAACGGCAGGAACGCTGCCCTTAGGCCTTCTGCCCGGCTTCCCACGGGGACGCTGCGGCGAATCCAGCTCAGTCTCCGGGTCAGTAGCGTCGAATTCCATGCTTGAGGCCCCGCGTGCCTCGCCATTACGGGTCGCGTCGCTCATAGTCCGGCCTCCGGCTCGGTGGTGTCATCTTCGATGCCGACGCTAGCGGTTCCGGTCTCCGATCTCAAACATCTGTTCGACCGTCGATGAAAGTGTCGGACCCATGCGATAGAACAGTACCGTATCTTCGTTCGATCGAACGTAAATGCGATAGAACAGAGATACTATCGAACTGTCATTCGCGAGATGGAGGCTGTGATGAGCGCCCTAAGCGCTATCGAGGCACCGGTACTTACCGGGACAGTGGTGCCGAGCGCCCGTGACGCAGGCGAACGGCCACACCAGCAGAGGTTGCGGCTGGTGGTCGCCCCGGTACCCGGGCTGCCAAGCGCCCGTGCCAGCGGCGCTGGTCACCCGCGCGCCAGTTCGACAAGCGGGCGCCAGTCAGGCGTGCCAGCTCGGTCGATGCCGCTACGGTTGACCAGGCGCGGCCGGGTCGTAGTAGCCGCGCTGGCCATCGTCGGCGCCACCGTCATCGTGCTGCTCGTGAGCCTGCTGGCATCGGGCGGCGCGCAGGCCTCGAATCATGGCCAGCCGGGGGCTGTCTATCAGGGCATGCACCAGATAGTCGTGCAGCCAAGGCAGACACTGTGGTCGATAGCATCGGCTGCCGAGCCAACTGCCGATCCGCGATCGGTCGTCCAGCAGATAATGTCCGTCAACGCGCTCCGCGGGAC
This sequence comes from uncultured Actinomycetota bacterium, assembly GCA_963804435.1. Taxonomy (GTDB): domain Bacteria; phylum Actinomycetota; class Actinomycetes; order Streptosporangiales; family Streptosporangiaceae; genus JAJYUU01. Next base: position 1,575,770 of record CAWDQI010000001.1, read on the forward strand.
CGACATTCAGGCTGGTCAGCTGCTGTGGGTGCCGCGCTGAGGAGCAAGGCGCCAGGCCGGTCGGCGTGGCGCGCCCGAAATGGTGCGCAGCCGACCTAATCGGGCGCAGGACGAAACCCGGCTGCCCGACACGCCGGCGCGTCGCGCGAATTTGCGGACTTGCGGTCTGGACCGGAGGACAAGGCCTACCAGCGGGTTGGCCTGGTCGGCTCGATCAGCTTGCATCCGTCGCGATGACGGACCACAATATGTAGTAGTTGCACGCGTGTAATTTTCCTATAGCTTGTGCTTCACGAGCGTGACATCTAACCCACCGAGGAGGTGATCGCGTGTATTGCCCCTATTGCAGGCATACGGACAGCCGGGTTATCGACAGCCGGACTGCTGATGACGGCGCCGCGATCCGGCGGCGGAGGGCGTGCCCGGCCTGCGGCCGCAGGTTCACCACTCAGGAGACTGTGATCCTTACCGTGGCAAAGCGGAGCGGCGTCACCGAGCCGTTCAATCGCGACAAGATCGTGCGCGGCGTACGGCGAGCGTGCCAGGGCAGGCCAGTGAGCGAAGACCAGCTGGCGCTGCTCGCGCAGCAGGTGGAGGACGCGATCAGGAGCAGGGGCAGCGGCGAGGTGCCGTCGCATGAGGTTGGGCTCGCCATCCTCGGTCCGCTCCGGGATCTGGATGAGGTCGCTTACCTACGGTTTGCCTCGGTCTACCGGGGCTTCGAGTCGCTCGCCGACTTCGAGGAAGAAATTGCTGCGCTTCGTGCTGAGCATTGCAGCGATTGGCGCCCCGAGGACGTCCAGTTCCTCGCCGGGGAGGCGGGACTGACTCCGGACCGCGAGCGCGGCACCGGCACGGGACTACCGGCCAACGAGCGCGCTCTGAGGCAGCACGGGCAAGAGCCCGCACCGGCCAGCTAGCCAGGCCGAAACTTTCACTGGAAGGGCCTTGCCAGGCCTGTTATCGGGTCCGAACGGATCCGCGAAGGGGGAGCACATGACCGAGACGGCGAGCGGTGCAGCGTCGCAGGGCGGCCGCAGCGCACGTGCCAAGGGCCTTACCTTGCGCCGTATCTACACCCGCGAGGGCGTGCATCCATACGACGCGGTCACCTGGGAGCGCCGCGATGTCGTGATGACCAACTGGCGGGATGGCTCGGTCAACTTCGAGCAGCATGGCGTCGAGTTCCCCGACTTCTGGTCCGTGAACGCGGCCAACATCGTGACGACTAAGTACTTCCGCGGTGCGCCCGGCACTGCGCAGCGGGAATGGAGCCTGAAGCAGCTCGTCGACCGGGTCGTCGGTACCTACGGAGCGGCGGGGCGTGAGCACGGTTACTTCGCGACCGAGCAGGACGCCGAGATTTTCGAGCACGAGCTAAAGCACGCCCTGATACACCAGGTTTTCAGCTTCAACTCGCCGGTGTGGTTCAACGTGGGCACAACGTCGCCTCAGCAGGTGTCCGCATGCCAGCCATATGAGGCTCCCGTGAGCACCCCGGCCGGTTCCGTCCCGATCGGCAGTCTGGTCGAGTCGGACGCGGTCGGCTTGAAGGTCTATGACGCTCACGGCACGACGCGGATCGTGGCCACGAAGGCCAACGGGGTGAAGGAAGTGCTGCGCCTTCACACCACCGCTGGGCATCAGCTCGAGGCCACCGCCGACCACTTGGTGTGGCGGGCTACCGATCTGGATAGCGGCGAGTTCACCGTCGCCGGTTTCCTGCGTCCCGGCGACCGCCTGCTGCAAGTGCACCCGGACGTCGGGGGTTCGGACCGGGTCCTGGTCGACATCACGAAGGTCGAGCGTCTCGGTGCCATGGAGGTCTACGACATCCAGACCGAGAGCGGCGAGTACCTGTCCGAGGACCTGCGCGTGCACAACTGCTTCATCCTGGCGGTCGACGACACCATGGACTCGATCCTGGAGTGGTACCGCGAGGAGGGGCTGATCTTCAAAGGCGGCTCCGGGGCGGGTGTCAACTTGTCGCGGATCCGTTCGAGCAAGGAGCTGCTGTCCTCCGGCGGTACCGCGAGTGGCCCGGTCTCGTTCATGCGCGGAGCCGACGCGTCCGCCGGGACGATCAAGTCGGGCGGTGCCACCAGGCGCGCCGCGAAGATGGTCGTGCTCGACGTGGATCACCCCGACATCGAGGAATTCATCGAGACCAAGGCGCGCGAGGAAGAGAAGATCCGCGTCCTGCGCGATGGTGGCTTCGACATGGACCTCGGTGGCAAGGACATCACGAGCGTTCAGTACCAGAACGCGAACAACTCGGTCCGTGTCTCCGACGAGTTCATGCAGGCAGTGGAGTCCGGTGGCACGTTCGAGCTGGCGGCCAGGACGACGGGGGAGCCGCTCGAGAAGGTCGACGCCAAGGAGCTGTTCGGCAAGATGGCCAAGGCCGCCTGGGAGTGCGCCGACCCCGGCATCCAGTACGACGGGACGATCAACGACTGGCACACCTGCCCGGAATCAGGACGTATCACCGCAAGTAACCCGTGCAGTGAGTACGTCCACCTCGACAACTCGTCTTGCAACCTTGCCAGCATCAACCTGATGAAATTTCTGCGAGACGACGACACGTTCGACGTCGAGAAGTTCCAGCAGCTCTCCGAGCTGATCATCACTGCGATGGACATCTCGATCTGTTTTGCGGACTTCCCGACCGCAAAAATCTCCGAAACCACTCGGGCGTATCGTCAGCTCGGTCTCGGCTACGCCAACCTCGGCGCGCTGCTGATGGCAACCGGTCACGCCTACGACTCCGATGACGGCCGGGCGATCGCGGCAGCGATTACCTCGCTGATGACCGGGACCGCTTACAAACGCTCGGCTGAGTTGGCTGCAGTCGTCGGTCCCTATGACGGCTACGCGCGCAATGCGAGCGCACACAAGCGCGTCATCGCCAAACACGCCACGGCTAGCGCAGCAATCAAGCCGCTCGGAACCATTGACACTCCCATCCTGAAGTCCGCAAATGCGGCCTGGGCACAGTGCCAGAAACTTGGGGAGTCAAATGGATTTAGAAACGCACAAGCCACGCTAATCGCGCCCACCGGCACTATAGGCCTCATGATGAGCTGTGACACTACTGGGATCGAGCCCGACCTGGCGCTGGTGAAGTTCAAGAAACTGGTCGGCGGCGGGTCCATGCAGATCGTGAACCAGACCGTTCCGCGGTCGCTCAAGAACCTGGGGTACCAGCCCGAGCAGGCGGAGGCGATCATCGAGTACATCGCGGAGCACGGTCATGTCATCGATGCGCCCGGCCTGCGCCCCGAGCATTACGCGGTCTTCGACTGCGCAATGGGCGAGCGGGCGATCAGTCCGATGGGTCACGTGCGGATGATGGCGGCCGTCCAGCCCGCGCTCAGTGGCGCAGTGAGCAAAACGGTCAATCTTCCCGAATCGGCAACGATCGGAGATATAGAGAAGATCTACTTCGAAGGCTGGAAGCTCGGCCTGAAGGCACTGGCGATCTACCGCGACAACTGCAAGGTCGGCCAGCCGCTATCGGTGGCGAAGAAGAAGACAGCCGAAGCTCCCGAGCCAAGTGCGCCGCATGAGGTCAGGCCCGTCCGGCGCAGGCTGCCGCGGCAGCGCTCGGCGACGGTCACGAGGTTCTCGGTTGCTGGCGCCGAGGGCTACATGACGGCGTCGAGCTACCCAGACGATGGCGTCGGCGAGGTGTTCCTCAAGCTGGGCAAGCAAGGATCCACGCTGGCCGGCGTGATGGACGCGTTCTCGATAGCGATATCGGTCGGGCTCCAGTACGGGATCCCGCTGGAGTCATACGTGGCCAAGTTCACGAACATGCGGTTCGAGCCCGCCGGCATCACTGACGACGCGGACATCCGGATGGCGAGCTCAGTGATGGATTACATCTTCCGGCGCCTGGCGCTCGATCACCTGTCCTACGAGCAGCGCTCGGAGCTCGGCATCCTCACTACAGCAGAGCGGACCGCGCTACTGAACGGCGAGGATCCCGCGCCGGTCACGGACGAGCTCGATCCCGAGGATCTGGCTCAGTCAGTGCCGGTCGAGAGGGCGGCCAGGCCGCCGTCCGACGAACCTGATGCAGCGAGCGCTCGATCGGCCACAGCGAGCCCCGCAGCTCCAAGCACAACGGAACTCATCGAGTCGCACATGGGTAGGGTCGCCGATGCTCCGCTCTGCCTGACCTGCGGCACCAAGATGCGACCAGCCGGAAGCTGCTACGTCTGCGAGGGCTGCGGCTCCACCAGCGGTTGCAGCTGAGTTAGACGAGAGCCGAACGAATGATCCCGTTGATCCGCGAGGTTGGCCAGGAGATGCGGAGTGACGATGGCTCTCGCGGGTCGAAGTCGACCTGCGGGGCGCGGTAGAGGAGAGGGCGGCTCCCAGCGGTGATCGGCCGCCTCCAGAAGGCCTTCGGGGAAGGCGCAATACGAAAGGCCGTGGCACAGTACGGCGGTGACATGCGTCAGACCCGAGAGCGCGGCAAGTTGACGATGGCCACTGGTGGCGTGCTCTCAACGAGCGGTGCGGGAATAGCCGTCCGCTCGAATCACAGGTTCTATGGCGCCCCCGACCCGTCGAGGTCTTAGCCCGATACTGCAGGTGCTCGGCCTGCGTCGGCGCTACCCAGAAGGCTCGGCGCGATTCTCGCGCGGCCGGTTGACGTGGACTGGAACACTCCGCCCGACGCCAGCCAGCGTCAATTACACGGTGAGGGTCGAACACCGAGATGGTAAGCGACCACGCGTTTACCTGATCGATCCGACCTTGGTGGAGCTGGAAGGGATGGAGATCCCACACAGGTACGGCCCCTCCGAGCCTTGCCTGTATTACCCGGGCGAGTTCGACCCCGACCGCGAGTTCATCGCCGACGTCGTCGTACCGTGGGCTAGCGAATGGCTTCTGCACTATGAGCTATGGCTGATCACCGGAGAGTGGCTCGGCGGCGGGGTTCATCCCAGGGACGAGGCGATCAAGGACGCCGACGATTGACAAATGCGCGAATCCGTCACCGCATAAGGCTTTAGGCGAGGATCCGGCTTCGGAGATCAATCCAGGTTCGGCCAGGCTATGAGTTGCGGGACGAGTTCGGCGTCACCGTCGATGTGCAGTTCGCCCGGCGTCTCGCGCCGATAGAAGGCCAGCACCATATCGCTCGGGTCGGCCGTCACCGTCGCTTCGCGCTTGGCGTCGCCGTGTTCGTCGCCCTTAAGCACGTGTACGCCGTGCGTTCCCAAATCGAGCAGCCAGCTCCCGCCCGGCCCCGTCTCCAGGATCACCGTGGCTGGCTCATACGGCCACGGGCCGTTCGTGGGCAGCTCTACGGTGATGTACTCGTTGACTCCATCCGCGGCGACGGCAGCCGGGAGGGGCAAACCGTGCCCGGCGGCCTGTTGCGCGTCGAAGGCATGCACGCCTGCCTCCTGGACCTGGTGCCTGGCGACAGCCTCCGAAGTATTCGGAGCGACTCCGGTTTCCTCCCACCAGGTCCAGCACAACCGATCGGGCCCGGCCTCGCGCAGCGCCGCCACGAGCGTCGCGGTCGCGTCGGCCGACCAGGTCAGCAGGTCGCCATGCGGCTCGCGATCGCCGATAGCGTCCTCGTCCGGCGGCTCGACCGCGGGACCGGCCGCCACGTCCGCGGCCCAGAACAGTTGTACGTCGCCAAGGTGAGCGACCAGGTCACTGACAGCCCAGTCCGGGCAACCGGGCACCCTGGCCGCCAGGCCAGCCTGCGCCGCCGCAGCCCGTAGTGCATCGGACCGGTCCTGGATGAGCGCCAGCATCTCGGGGAATCTCAGTGTCTGCATGCCAGCGTTCTAGCACGCCCGACTGACAGCCGGACCGCCCGGGCCGCGCGCCGCCATGTTGTGGCCAAGCAGTCGTTGCGTGCCGCAGGTCAGCCTTTAACCCGGCGGCCGGCGGTCCAGACGCCGGTGATGCGCTCCGGCCGGGCGAGCACGGTGATGTCCTCGATCGGATCAGCATCCAGCGTGATGAAATCGGCGTCGTATCCCTCGGTCAGCTTGCCGCTGCGCGGTGCCTGCGGCCCGAGCGTGCGCGGCGCGATAGCCGTCGCGGCCTCGATCGCCTGGAGCGGCGTCATTCCGAACGCGACCAGGTGCGCCAGCTCAGATCCGTTGGTGCCCCAGGAGTTGGGCAAGTCCAGGCCCGTCATGCCGACGTCGGTGCCCATGGCCACCGTTACGCCCCGTTCGATGGCCAGCTGCGTCGCGCTGGCGTGCGTAGCGGCGAGGGCCGTTAGCTTCTCCGCCGCATAGGGCGGGACAGTATCGATGTGTTTAAGAATGTCCTCGATGATGCTCCGGGTCGGCACCAGGATTATGCCGCTCTCGCGCATCGCGTCGCAGGCTTCCGCGTCGAGATAACTGCCGTGCTCGATCGTGGCGACACCGGCCTCGATGGCGGCCATGATGCCGGGCTTGCCGTGACAATGCGCGGCCACCACCCGCTCGGCTAGTCCCGCCACCTCAACGATCGTGCGCAACTCGCTGCCGGTGAACTGCTGATGGATGGGGCTGTCCAGTTCCGACAGCACGCCGCCGGACGCGCACACCTTGATCACCCTAGCTCCCCTGCGCAGTTGCTCACGTACGGCGCGTATGCATTCCGCCTGGCCGTCGGCGAGCCGGAGGCTGCCGTCCTGACGGGCAATGTCCTCGACCCACGACAGCGGGTAACAGTGCAAATCGCCGTGGCCGCCCGTGGTGCTGAGAATCGCCCCGGCCGCATAAATGGCCGGGCCGGGCAGCAAACCTTCCGCCACCGCTCTGGCCAGGTAAACGCCCAGGCCGCCGACTTCGCGCACCGAGGTAATGCCGGCGTTCAGGGCGTTCGCGAGGTCGTGCGCCGACCTTGCCGCGCGCAACGCCACCGGTTCCTGCGCCAGCTTCGTCAGGTCGAAGGAACGGCTGCCGAGGAAGTGGCCGTGACAGTCCCACATGCCTGGCATGACGACCGCCGCCGTCGTGGCACTGGCCTCGGGCGTTTGCGGAGCGCCGTCGGCCGGTCCGGCGTAGCAGATCGTTGTGCCATCAGCGAGCAGGACGGCATTCTGGACCGGCTCGCCGTCGCCGGGGATAAGCAGCCCAGCTTCAATTCTCTCCATGCGCTCCTCCGCGTTTCGCGCCGATTGTCGTTGCGCTCATGATGGCCAGATGGAAGCCGCCACCGGCCGCGGAAGGCCGCCACCGGCCACGGGAGACCGCCACCGGTCCGCAGGCCATCGCGCGGTCTTGGTTCGGGCGCCAAGCCAGATGACAAGCCATTTTTCATTGTTATTTTCTGCTATTCCACCAGAACATCAGGGATCTACGCAGGTCAACGGCCGTGTCGTGGCGGGTCGATACGATTCCGATTGCGCCTGGAATGCGCTATACAAGTGTCAGTGCGAAGGAGCGACATGGGGCAACCGGAGAGTCGAGCCCTGCCCGGCCGGAGCGCTGGGCAGGTGCCAGCCCGCATCCGGAGATCCCTCGCAGCCGCCCCGCCCCCGGTCCGGGTCCTACTCATCGGGGTCCTTTGCCTCCTAGCCATCGTGCTGGCAGGCCCGCTCGTACTCGTGGCTCTCGTCGTTGCGCCGTTCGCCGTGTGGCAGGGCAACCGGTCGGCGGCGGCGTCGGCCGCTGTTGCGGTCTGGGGCCTTGCCTTAGTCTCCGTATTCACGGCAGGCGCGGGGAGCGGCGGCAGCGCCGCTGGCCCAAGGTACGCCCTCATCGCTCTGGCTCCGGTCGTGGCGATCGTGGCTAGCCTCGGCACGCTTGGCCGCTGGCAGGTTGCGTGCCGCACGACCGCGTGGGCCCTTGTGTGGTCGCTACCGGTCGGCATCGCCGCGGTCCGGCTGGCGCATGGCGAGCCGTTTGCCGGCGCGGCCTTGGCCTGGCTGGTAGCAATGATCGTGCTGAGCTGGCGATTCGTTCGAGCGCTGCAAGCCAGCCGCCAGCACGACGATCGCTTTGAGACCGGGGGCGGGCTCACCGCACCACCGTTCGCGGTCGGCACAGCCGGCCCGATGCCCGCGCCGGGAGGCCGCCTGTCGCCGCCCGGCGTTTCGTTCCCCGCCCGGCCGGCCCGGCGGGTATTCCCCGGCAGACTAGCTACCTGGACTCCGCCGTTGCACCCGACGCACGCGGCATGCCGGTCATGCCGGGTTCGCCGGTACGCGCCGCACAAGCCGGAGACGGACTGCGCACACCAGGGGCCGGCCAGGTCCGTCAGGCTGCCAGCGCGGCCGACTGGGCCGACATCACCGTCGATGACGCGATGGCCGAACTCGACGCGATGGTGGGCCTGTCCGCCGTCAAGGATCAGGTGCGATCCATCACAGCCTCGGTAGAAGCAGCCAGGCGGCGTGCCATCGCGGGCCACAGCGCCGAGAAGCCGATGCAGCACTACGTCTTCCTCGGGCCGCCGGGTACCGGCAAGACGGCGGTAGCAAGGGTGATCGCGAAGATCTTCTACGCCTTCGGCCTGCTCAGCTCGCCTGTCGTGATCGAGGCGCAGCGCGCGGACCTGGTGGGGGAGTATCTCGGCGCGACCGCGATCAAGACCAACGAGCTCGTCGACTCGGCCCTGGGCTGCGTGCTCTTCATCGACGAGGCCTACAGCCTGGTGAACGAGGGCGACGGGCAAGGCGACCGTTTCGGTAACGAGGCAGTGCAGGTGCTGGTCAAACGTGCTGAAGATGACCGCGAGAACCTGATCATCATCCTGGCCGGCTACGAGCGGCAGATGGAGTCGTTCCTATCTTCCAATCCCGGCCTGAACTCGCGCTTCGGCATCCGGGTGACGTTCCCCGGCTACTCGCCAGCCGAACTTGCCACGCTCGCCGACCTGGCCGTCCAGGCCAGGGGCGAGTTGCTTGACCCAGATGCCCGGCCGGTGCTGCGACGGATCTTCGAGGAGATTGGCCGGCGGCGCCTGGCCGACGAGCTCGGAAACGGCCGGTTCGTCCGCAGCCTGCTGGCCAGGGCCGGGCAGCAGCGCGATGTCCGGGTTATGGCCGGCCCGGGCGAGCCCAGCGGCGCCGAGCTAGTGACGCTGCACGGCCTAGACGTCGAGCGCGCCTACACCGAACTGACCGCGAGGTTCCGCGGATACTCCGACACGCCGTCCGTCGAAGGCGCCCTGGCTGAGCTGGACGCACTGGTCGGGCTCGAGCCGGTGAAGCAGCAGGTGCACGAGATCGTCGCCCAGCTTGAGGTGGCCAGGTTGCGGGCCCGGCAGGGACTAGCCAGCCAGCCGCCGTCGCGGCATTTCGTCTTCACGGGCCCCCCTGGCACCGGTAAGACGACGGTGGCCCGCATCATCGGCCGGATCTTCTCCGCGCTCGGCCTGCTGGTCCGGCCCGAGGTCATCGAGGCGCACCGGGCCGACCTGGTCGGCGAGCACCTCGGCTCGACGGCGATCAAGACCAGCAAGCTCATAGATTCGGCGATGGGCGGCGTGCTGTTCATCGACGAGGCCTATGCCCTGCACAATGAGGCGTACTCCGGCGGCGACGCGTTTGGCTCCGAGGCGGTGGCTACGCTGCTGAAGCGCGCCGAGGATGACCGCGAACGCCTCGTCGTCGTGCTGGCCGGCTACACCGAGGACATGGATCGCCTGCTGCGCAGCAATCCTGGCCTAGCGTCCCGGTTCAGCACCCGGATCACGTTCCCCAGCTATAGCGCCGCGGAACTGAGCCGGATCGCGCAGGTGATCGCCGCCCAGGCCGGCGACACTTTCGCCGGCGACGCCCTGCCCGTTCTTGATTCGATCTTCGTCAGCGCCTGCGAGCGCGAGCGGATCGACACGCTGGGCAACGGCCGTTTCGCCCGATCGCTGTACGAGCGCGCATGTGCGTCGCGCGACGTGCGGGTCTCGCTGCAAGGTGAGGCGGCGACCGCCGCCGACTTGACGACGGTGCTGGCCGCTGACGTCTTGACCGCCTACCGCCAGCTAGCCGGGTAACGGGGCGGCCGTGTCCCGGTCGCGCGTCACGGTCGCGCGACGCTAAACCGCACGCGCTGGCCGGGCCTAAGCTGCGCCGCGAGCCCGAGGTCGGCGGATCGGACCACGGCGATGACCGGGTACCCGCCAGTCGTCGGGTGGTCAGCAAGCAGCAGGATCGGCTGACCGTCGTGTGTAACCTGCAGCGATCCGGTGGCGACGCCCTCGCTGGGCAGTTCGTCGGGCCGCGCCCGGCGCAGCGGCGGACCAGTAAGCCGCAGTCCGCTGCGGTTGCTGGCAGCGGAGACCAGATACTCGCACCCCGCCAGGATGTCCAAGGCCGCGGCGGCGAACCAGTCGTCGCGCGGGCCGGCGATCGCGCGCAACTCGACGGCATCAGCGCTCATCGCTGGCATGAGTGGCGGCTCCGCGGCGGGTAGCTGCTGCCGGAGTCCCCGGTCAGGAAGGGAACGGGGTCCTGCGAGGGGCAGCCAGTCACCCGGCTGCAGGGGCGCAGGGCCAAGACCGGACAGGCTGTCTGTCGATCGGCTGCCGAGCACTGCGGGCACGTCTACGCCACCGCCGATGGCCAGGTAACTGCGCAGGCCCGCCGCTGGCGGCCCCACTCGCAGGGTCGCCCCGGCCGGCACCGAGAATGCCGTTCCGGGGGCGGGCTGCCACACGGTGTCATCGCCGGTTGCGCTACTCCCGTCGGCACCAGCAACGCTGTCACTCGCGGCGGCGTCGGCGGGGACTATGAGCCGCATCGGGGCGGCAGCGCCCGCCAGCGCGGCCGTTGCGCTGCTCACGAAGTGCAGCGCCACCCGGCCGAGGGTCAGCTCGAGGCAGGCGGCCCCATCAGGGTTGCCGACAAGCCGGTTCGCGAGCCGCAAGCTGGCCGGGTCGGCCGCGCCGCTGCCAGGAACGCCGAGATGCGCCAAGCCCGGCCGGCCGAGATCCTGGATGGTGGTCAGCGGCCCCGGCTGGATGACCTGGACGAGACGCTCGCCCGGCCGCTCGGCTAGCGAGGCGGCGGGCCGCTGCGCCTCGGTGCCTTGTCCGGCCGCGGTGGCTTGGCCGGCTGCGGTGGCTTGGCCGGCTGCGGTGGCTTGGCCGGCTGCGGTGGCTTGGCCGGCTGCGGTGGCTTGTCCGGCTGCGGTGGCTGGCTGGCCTGCCCCGACTGGGCGGAAGCGCACTTTCATGCCAGGCGATAGCAGAGCGGGCCGGGCCCGGCCTGGCTCCCAGAGGCTGACTGAGGTGCGGCCAAGGAGACGCCAGCCACCGGGCGACGCCGCCGGATACACCGCGGCTAGCCCGCCTGCGATCGCCACCGAACCGGCCGCCACGGCTATCCGAGGGCTATCTAGTCGCGGCACTGCAGCCAGAACCGGGTCGAGGCCGGTTAGGTAACCGAAGCCCGGAGAGAACCCGAGCCATCCCACCTGGTAAACCGCCGCAGCATGCCTAGCGACAACCTCGGCCGTCGTGAGGCCGGTCAATGCGGCGACGTCCGCGAGGTCCGGCCCGTCGTAGACGACGTCGATCTCCGTGATCGGCCCGGCATCGTCGTCCGGCCGGGGCAGCACTGACAGGCTCCGCAGCCGGTCGGCGAGCTCGCCCGCTGGCAAGCTGCCCGGCTCGAAGGTGACGAGCACGGTCCGCGCGCCCGGCACCACGTCGATGATCCCGGCCAGTCCGGCGGCCCTGATCGCGGCGGCAAGCCCGGCCGGGCTGCCAGACAATGCGCCGGTGCCGGTGCCAGCCCTGGCGGCGAGTCCGGCACCAGTCCCCGCCTCCAGCAGGAGGGCGGCGTCGCCGGCAACCTTGACAGAGGTCATGCAAATGCCGCCAGCGTCAGGCCAGCCTGCTCCAGGGCCATGCGCACAGCCCTGGCCAGGCCCACTGCGCCCGGCGTGTCGCCGTGCACGCAGACGGAGCGGGGCTGCAGCGCTGCCCGGTTGCCGGTCACCGTTTCCACCGTTCCTGCCGTGATCATCTCGACGACCCTGGCAGCGACGTGGCGAGGATCGGACAGCACGGCACCCGGCTCGCCCCGAGGCACCAACGTGCCATCGTCGCGGTAGGCACGGTCGGCGAATGCCTCCGCGACAACGGCCAGCCCGGCGTCGGCGGCAGCCGTGGCAGCCACCGAGCCGGCCAGCGTGAGCAATGGCAGCCGGGAGTCGTAGCTGCGGATCGCGGCCGCAACGCAGGCCGCCTGCTCCGGATCCCTGACCGCCCGGTTGTACAGCGCGCCATGCGGCTTCACGTAGCTAACCCGGCCGCCTTCTGCCCTGGCCACGCCGTCCAGTGCGGCAATCTGGTAGAGCACCTCGGCCGTCAGCTCAGCCGGCGGCACCGTCATTTCCCTGCGCCCGAAGCCGGCCAGGTCGCGGTAGGAGACCTGGGCGCCGATGGCGACGCCTCTCGCGACCGCACCCGCGCAGGCTTGCCTGATTGTGAGGGGGTCGCCGGCGTGGAAGCCGCAGGCGATGTTCGCGCTGGTGACGACGGCCAGCAGCGCCTCGTCATCGCCGAGCCGCCAGGCGCCGAAGCTTTCGCCAAGGTCGGCATTGAGATCGACGACGCGTTGCCCCGATGTCACCTGGACACCTTCGCACGGGGGGCTCCGCCTCCCGTGCTCTCACCGAGAACCTTGATCACCTGGGCGCTTCCGGCGGCAGGTCGGCGAGTGCTGCGACGATATCCCGCTCCTGCGGGCCGGCCGAGCGGATGGTATTGATCAGGGTGTGCAGCACTTCATGCCGGTCCTCGCCCAGGTCCAATAGGCGCTGCGCGGCCTCCCACAACTCCGGCGGATCATCCCGCCAGAGCCTGTCGGCGAGCGCGACATGCCGGTCGACGTGCTCGGCGCTGGCCTGCCTCCCGTCAGCGTCACCGTGATCGGCCGCCAGTAGTGTGCGGCGATCCGCGGTCAATGCCGGGTTAAGCGTTGCCAGATCGACGCCGCGGTAGCTTCCCCGCAGCAGCGGGAACGCGAAGATGCGACGGGCAAGCGCCTCCAAGTCACCGTCCGGCAGCAGCCGGTCGACCATCTCGGGCTCGAGGCCGAATGAGGCCGGGTCGCGGTACACGGTGGGGAACGTGCGCATCGCCTCGAAGACCGCGTCCTGCACGACCGCTACCGCTGCCTCGTCCAGGCCCGACCGCACCCCGGCCCAGCGCACCCAGGCGAGCACGACATGCGGCATGGCTTCCTGGTCGGCCCGCGACAGCACGACCTTGCGCGGCAGCCAGTCCAGCAGGAACGTCTCGGCTTTGGCCGCGCTTACTCGCAGTGGCCGGCCGAAGTCGCGATCGCAGCCGTACTCGACGATGTGGTCGGCGCACCTGCTGGCCGCCTGCCGGTCGGACAGGTCTTCCGCCTGGTCGGAAGCGAGAAATTCGGCCACCAGCATCGCCCGCCGGTCCTTGCGCCACACCGCGCGCCGGGCCGCGGCGTTCACCGCCGGCGCGGCCGGGACGGCGGTCCGCGCTTGCGTTCCGGCAGGCAGCACAGGAGGCAGCGTCCTGATCCGGGCCCTGATGAACGCGTGATAGGAGGGGAACGAGGCACTGACCGCAGGCGCGGCCGTCGAGTCGGTCGTGGCCAGGGCGGCGGCCAGGATCCGCCGGGCCTGGGGCGGATCGATCTGCATGAAGGTTGGCCCGGCTCCGCCGCTGCCGTCCCGGCAGTAGTCCAGCAGCTTGGTCACTTGCGAGGTAACCCAGCCATCACGGGCCAGCCCGCCGGCGTTGTAGTCGACCACGACGACCAGTGCGTGCTGCTCCTGGCCCGCATAGCTGAAGACACAGACGACCTCGTCGCGGTCGCCGTAGGCATCGGAATTCACGTAGCACTCGGCGGTCTCGACCGCGCCGACGTGCTCGGCCCAGCCAGGCCTGGCCACTCCCTGGTCCATGAGCGCCAGCGCGGCCTGTTCGGCTTGGGCTGCCTGACGAGAGGTGCCCAAGCACGCGATGCCAGAAAGCAGTGCCAGCGCCGCCGGGCTGCCCTGCCGGGCCGCGTAGCCCACCAGGCCCTCGCCTACCAGCTCTTCCACGTTGCCCCGCCGCCGGGCGCCGCGGCTGGCCTGCTGCCCCCACCAGGTACCGAGCAGCTCGCTGACCATCAGCTCAGCGTCGAGGGGGCTGCGTACGGCAAGCAGCTCGCGGGCCGCGCGCAGCATCTCGGCGAACAGGGCGTTTGGCGGCGGGGTGCCAGGTCCAGCGGCGCCGGGGCGGCGGCCAGGCGGCGAGCCAGCGGATCCGTGCTGCCCCTTGCCGCCGGCTGGATCGCGGCGTCGGCTCGGAGGGGTCACCCGTCTAGCTTCGCAGATTTCCGGACCGGGCATGCCATGCCTGGCCATGCTGGGTGCCCGATTATCGGTGGAGCGAGGTAGTTCGCCAGGTTCGTACGGCAGGATCAGGGGTTGGCTTCCACCCGTCTATCCTACGAACGGGCAATTAGTCCGGTACCGTCCTACCTGGGACAGGCTTTCCCGGCCGAAGCCCGTCGCAGACCTGGTCCGGTGACCGCATGGGCGGTGAGGACCCAAACGCGGCAAGTATGTACATAAGTCATAATTAAGCCATTGGGTGCCTAAGACGCAAAGTCTGGCTCGGAAGCCTCCGGCCGACAGCCGAGCGTCGGAGGCTCACAGGTGCGAGAGGGACGGCGGTTCGGGAATGCGAGGAGTAGCGGCGATGCGCCGAGCGCTGGAGCTTGGCCGGGCCGGCGGTTATGACCGCGCAGGCGGCGCGGGTGGACGCGGTGCCGCCGCCAGCCGCCGCCGCGCCGTCGGTGCGGGGGCGTTGGCGGCCGGGCTTGCCGTCGTCGTGGCTGCCTGCGGAGCCTCGACTGGCACTACAACGGTCGGCACCACGCCGGTTAGCGGCGGCACCGCCACCTACGCCCTGGCACCAGCCTCGTATGCGAACTACATCTTCCCTTTCATGGCCGGGCCGAACGGGCTGTCGGAATTCAGCACCTACAACGTCAATGACTTCCAGTACCTGCTGTACCGGCCGCTGTACTGGTTCGGCAAGGGCATCCAGCCGTACCTGAACGAGTCGCTCAGCCTCGCCAGCCTGCCCGTCTACCACGGCCAGCAAGTCTCGATCACGCTGAAGCGGAACTACAAATGGTCCAACGGCGAGTCGGTCGACGCCAAGGACGTCGTCTTCTGGATGAACATGATGCTGGCGACGCTGCGGCGCAACTTTGCCTCGCTCGGAGGCTGGGCGGCGGCAAGCCCGGACGGGCTGCCGGGCGACGTGACCAAGGTTCGCGCTACCAGCAAGTACACGGTCACGATGACGATCAAGGGCGCGTACTCGCAGACCTGGTTTACCAATAACGAGCTCAGCCAGATCACCCCGATGCCGCAGTACTGGGACCGGACTTCTGCCACTCATACCAGCAGCTGCGCCACGACTATCAGCGACTGCTTGGCGGTCTGGAGCTACCTCGACAAGCAGGCACAGAACACGGCGAGCTACGGGAAGTCACCGCTCTGGGCGGTGGTCGACGGGCCGTGGAAGGTAGCCAGTTTCGTCCAGCCTGGCACCCTCACCCTCACCTTTAACAGCAAGTACTCGGGCCACGTGCCGCCGCATCACATCACGAAGTTCGTCGAGGTGCCGTTCACGTCCGAGCAAGCCGAGTACAACGTCCTGCAGAACCCGGTCGGCAACCAAACCATCGACGTTGGGTACCTGCCCACGGTGGACGCGCCGGTACCGCCAGGCAATTCGAACGTAGGCCCGAACCCCAGCACACTGCCGAGTTACCGGCTCGGCGTGGTTTACCCGTGGCAGCTGAGTTACTACCCGTACAACTTCAACAACACCACGGGTCAGGGCGCGATCTTCAGGCAGCTCTACTTCCGGCAGGCGTTCCAGTCGCTCACTGACCAGGAAGGCGTGATCGAAGGCCCGCTGCACGGATACGGCAAGCCGACGATAGGCCCGGTCGGGGTTTACCCGATCACCAGCTACCTGTCACGGGCGCTTGCCCGGACAGGCGATCAGTGGCCGCTCAACCCGGCGAAGGCGGCGTCCCTGTTGCGGGCAAACGGCTGGACCGTCCGGCCCGGCGGCGTGGACACCTGCAAACATGCTGGTCGCGCCATCGGCGATTGCGGGCCCGGCATTCCCCAGGGCCAGAAGCTGAGCTTCAACCTCATTTACGTTACCGGGCTGGACTGGATGGAATCCCAGGTCAAGGAGCTTGCCTCCAACGCGGCCGAGGTCGGCATTCAGGTGAAAGTTACCGCGGAACCATTTCTTACCGTGCTCAATGCCACTGTCTGCTCGGCCGGCGCAGCCCTGCACCTGGCAGCTTGCGGACTGGGGATCCTGGACGTACGCGCCCGATTTCCTGCCCACCGGCGAGCAACTGTTCGCCAGCACGGCTATTAACAATTTCGGCGGATACCAGAACCCGACCAACGACCAGCTGATCCAGGCCACGCTGCGCGCGAAGACGCAGAGCGAGCTGAGCCGGGCGATGTTCACGTGGGAGAACTACCTGGCAGGTCAGCTCCCGGTGGTGTACCAGCCTGATACTCCTGCCCTGATAGAGACCATCAACAACCTGCACACGGGCCCGCAGAACAGCGCGCTGACCCTCACCCCGGAAGACTGGTACTTCCTGGGTAAGTCGTGACATGAGATCCACGGTGCTGTCAGGCCGTCCACCAACGTGACCGTCTACCTGGCCAGGCGGGCGCTGCAGGCGGTTGCCGTCGTCTTTCTGGTGACGCTGATCGTCTTCGCGCTGCTCAGGCTGACCCCTGGCGGAGCGGCCGCCGCGGTACTCGGCAGCGGCTCGGCGCACCAGCAGTTCCTGCTGCAGTACCTGACCTGGCTTGGCCGGGTGCTGCAGGGCAACCTTGGCTTCGCGCCCCAGCTGAACGAGTCGGTGGGAGCGGTACTGGCCGCGAGCCTGCCCAGGACGCTGGCCCTGACCGGGGTGTCCACGCTGATCGCGCTGGTGGTCGCCATCCCCGTCGGGCTGCTCCAGGCGGTGCGGCGGAACTCCGGCACCGATCATCTGCTGCGCGGCGTGACTTTGCTGTTCTACGGAATGCCGTCGTTCGTGCTCGGACCGTTGCTGATCATGTTCCTGGCCGACCGGTGGCACGTGTTCGGCGCCGAGGGCCCGCAGGCGCCCGGCTTCATCGCCGTGATCACGGACGTCCGCGCCATGACCTTGCCGGTGCTGACCCTCGCGCTCGTTACCATCGCAATCTTTGCCCGCTACATGCGCTCGTCGGCCGCGGACAGCCTCAGCGAGGACTACGTGGAGGCAGCGCGGGCGCGGGGAGCCAATCAGCGCCGGGTGCTGACCCGGCACGTGCTCAGGAACTCGCTGGTCCCGGTGGTGACGCTGATCGGACTCAGCTTCCCGCAGATCGTCGGGGGCGCCGTAGTGGTGGAGAACGTGTTCAACATCCACGGCGTGGGCTGGCAGGTCTGGCAGGCCGCCGCCAACCATGACTTCCCGGTCACGCTGGGGTTCGCCCTGGTCATCGCCATCGGCGCGGCCGTCGGTTCGATGCTGGCCGACATCGCCTACGCGCTGCTCGATCCGAGAGTCAGGTACCAGCAGGCATGACGGCCCATGAGGCAGTGCCGGAGCCGGCCTCCGCGAGGGCAGCGCCCCCGGAGGCACGGCCCGGCCACGCGAGCCTCGGCCAAGCCGAGCCCGGCCAGGCCGGCCCGGCGCGGGGGAGCCGCGGCCGTCACGCCGGTCCTGCGGTCGCGGTCCAACCCGGCCTTGCCGTGGCCCGCGCCGTCGGGAGCAGCCGGTGGCGCGGCGCGCTGGCTGTGCTGCGGGCGAACCCGCTGGCGACGGCAGGCGCCGCGATTGTCATCGCGGTTGCGGCGTTCTGTTTCCTGGGACCGCTGGCCTACCACTCGAACCAGACCAGAGTGCTGCTGTCGCTGGGCAATTTTGCGCCCGGGGCCGGGCATCCGCTTGGTACCGACGCCGACGGCCTGGACGAGCTCGGCCAGGTCATGGCCGGGGGTCAGGTGTCACTCGAGCTGGGCCTCGGCGCCGGCGTGCTGGCTGCGGTGCTTGGCTCGCTGTGGGGCGCCGTGGCGGGGTACGCGGGCGGCGTGGTGGACGCGATCATGATGAGGATCGTCGATGCGGCGATAGCGATCCCGGCCGTAGTCGTCCTGCTGCTGCTGATCTCTATCTACCGGCCGTCGACACCGATCCTGGTACTGGTCATAGCCGGCACCGCGTGGCTGAGCACGGCTCGCCTAGTCCGGGCCGAGGCGCTGACCTTGCGCACTCGTGAGTACGTTCAGTCCGTCCGGGTGATGGGCGGCGGGGGCCTTCGGGTGGTACTGCGGCACATCGCGCCCAACGCGCTCGGCACCATCGTGGTCAACGTTACCTTCCAGGTGGCGAATGCGATCCTGCTGCTCGCCACCCTTAGTTACCTGGGACTCGGCGTGCAGTTCCCGTCGGTCGACTGGGGCGCGATGATCGCGAACGCGAATGCCTACAGTGCCACGACGAACGGCTACTGGTGGCAGATTCTTTCGCCGGGCATCGCCATCATCGCTGTCGTAGTGGGGTTCACGATGCTTGGCGATGGTCTGCGGGACTGGTCTTCCGCCGATGCCTAGCCGACGTCAGCCGAGCCCGGTGCTCGAGATCAGCGACCTGCATACCGAGATCCGCAGCAAGCACGCGACGGTGCACGCGGTTGACGGCGTCAGCCTGACGGTACGCGCGGGCGAGTGCCTCGGGCTGGTGGGGGAGTCTGGCTGCGGGAAGACTATGACCGCACGGTCGATCATGCGGCTGCTCCCGCGCGGCGCGGTGATCACCTCCGGCTCGGTGATGCTGGCGGGCACTGAGCTCACTAACCTCAGTGAGCAGGCCATGCAGCGGGTCCGCGGCAACCAGATCGGCATGGTCTTCCAGGACCCGTCCGCGTGCCTTAATCCGACGATGGCCATCGGCCAGCAAATCGCCGAGTCCGTGATCGTCCATAAGGGCGCTGACCGGCGCGCGGCGGCCGAGCGCGCCACCGAGATGCTCGGCCTGGTCCGGATGCCTGATCCGGAGCGGGTGGCGGCGCAATACCCGCACGAACTGTCCGGCGGCATGCGGCAGCGGGCGATGATCGCTGCCGCGCTCGCCTGCGAGCCGAGGCTGCTCATCGCTGACGAGCCGACGACCGCCCTGGACGTGACGATCCAGCGCGAGATCCTGGAACTGATCGGCGACCTGCGCGCGCAGCTTGGCATGGCGGTGATCCTGGTCACCCACGACCTCGGCGTGATCGCCGGCCGCACTGAGCAGGTCGCGGTGATGTATGGCGGCCGGATCATCGAACAGGCCGCGACTAGCGGCCTGTTCGCCGGACCGCGTCACCCTTACACGGAGGCGCTGTTCGAGGCGCTGCCGGAGCTAGCGGATTCCTCCGGTGGCACCGGGCCAAGACGATCTCTGTACAGCATCCCGGGACGGCCGCCTGACCTCACTGAGACGTCGGCCGGATGCCGCTTCGCGCCGCGCTGCCGTCACGTGCAGGACTGGTGCGCCAGCCACGAGCCTGCGCTGGACGGGGACCACCCCGGTCACACCTACGCGTGCTTTTTCCCGGTTGGCGCCGTGAGTGGAGCCGGCGATCAGCAGCGTGTTCAGCTACGCGGCTGGACCCAGCGCCGGGACCCGAGCGGGCGGCGAGCCCCGGACGGACCGCCGGACGGCCAGGACAGCGAGCCGCTGCTGCGGGTGGCCGGGCTGGTCAAGGACTACCCGGTGTACAGAGGGCTGCTTCGCCGGCCCGTCGGCGCGGTCAGCGCGGTCGCCGACGTCAGCTTCGAGGCGGCGGCCGGCCAGACATTCGGCCTGGTGGGAGAGTCCGGCTGCGGCAAGACCAGCATCGCCCGGCTGCTAGTCGGGTTGGAGCGGGCGAGCGCCGGCTCGATCGTGTTCGCCGGCACTGAGCTGGCCGGCCTGTCGCCGCGGCAGCGACGCGGGCCGGGGCCCGGCATCCAGCTGATGTTCCAGGACGCGTTCGCCTCACTGGACCCGAGGATGCGGGTCCGGTCGATGCTGAGCGAGCCGCTGGTGATCCAGAAGGCCGGGCGCCGCCGGACGCACCGGCGCCAGGTGGCCAGGATCCTGGATGAGGTCGGATTGCCTGCCGAGGCCGCCGACAGATACCCGCGGGAATTCTCCGGCGGGCAGCGCCAGCGCCTCGCCCTGGCCCGCGCACTGATCCAGCGGCCTGCCCTGATCGTGGCCGACGAGCCAGTATCGGCTCTGGACGTGTCGGTGCAGGCCCAGATCCTCAACCTGATGCGCAAGCTGCAGCGACAGTACGGGCTCAGCTACCTGTTCATCTCGCACGACCTGTCAGTAGTCAGGTACATGGCCGACACCATTGGCGTGATGTACCTCGGCAAGATCGTCGAAATCGGACCGGCCGAGGACATCTGCACGGCGCCGGGCCACCCCTACACACGAGCCCTCATCGACGCCGTTCCGGTCATCACCAGCAGGCGGCCGGACTCGACTCGCACCGGGACCAGCCCTGGCCAGCGGACGGCCGTGGCGCAGCAAACGGCCCTGGCGCAGCCGCCGTCAGGCTGCCGGTTCCGCTACAGGTGTCCCCTCGCTCAAGACATCTGCGCGAGCCAGGAGCCGCCGCTCCGGCCGCATCCTGACACCGGCCAGCTCGTCGCCTGCCATTTCCCGCTGCTTCCAGCGGCTCGCGAGCAGCCGGGCACCGGCCAGGGGGCCGGCAGCTGGCGGGACGGCCGCCGGCTGGACGGCGATTGGCCAGCAGGCGGGCGGGCTGAGCTGATTAACGGAGCGTAGCGTTGCGTAATGGCAATCAGCGCTGTGTACGGCCATAAATCGCCCTAATGGCGCCTTGCGGCGCGGCAGGCTGGTCCAGGCACTCCCGTGGCGCCGCTAATGTCGTTCTCAGTTACTGCTGCCTCCCTTCTTGGGCTCGTTGTTGCCAGTAGCCTTCATGTGTCCGAGGTGAGCAGGAAGGGGCCATTCGATGGCGCGCGCTGGGCCTGATGCGGGGTACCTGCGGTGAGTACCGGCATGTCGGTCCCTCGGCCGCGGCTGTCCGGCCTCGACCTGTCGGACTCGGCGCTATTGGCCGCCTCGTTGCACGAGGCCCCGATCGGCTTCGCGTTCATCGGGCTGGACTCGCGCATTCGCCGGGTTAACCAGACAATGGCCCGGCTCGCAGGCCGCGAGCAAGCCGATTCTGTTGGCAGCACTCCGGGGCAGGCATGGCCGCCCGACCTTGCCGCCGCCGCCGATGCCGCCGTCCGCCAGGTCGCGGCGGGCGAGGGCCCGGCGCCGCAGACCGAGCACCGTTGGCCGGTCGTGCCGGTCCAGGGGCGCAGCGAGGACGAAACAGCCTCAGGCGCACCCGCATCGCACTGGAGCCTGTCCTGGTTCCCATCGGCGGACGGCAACGTCAGCGGTGTCGCGCTGCTCGCCGTCGATATGACGCCGCAGCAGCAGGCGGCAGAGGCGCTGCGCCGCAGCGAGGAACGGTACCGGTCGCTGGTGCAGGCCGGGGCGCAGGTTGTCTGGATTACCAAGCCCGACGGCGAGGTTACGGAGGACGCGCCGGAGTGGCGCTGGATCACCGGCCAGACGGCCGATGAGTACCTGAGCAAGGGCTGGCTCGACGCGATCCACAGCGACGACAGGGAGCGCGTGGAGGCCGCCTGGCAGGACTGCCTCCAGTCAGGCAAGATTTTCGACAGTCGCTATCGGGTGCGCAGCCGCACCGGTTCCTACCGGCATTACGACGTCCGCGCCGTTCCCATCGAGCGGGACGGCAAGATCATCGAATGGATGGGCGCCAGCACCGATGTGACGGCGCAGCGCGAGGCCGAGGAGATGCGAGGCCGGCTGACCGAGCAGCTGTCCGCCGCCGCCCTGCGAACGGCGAGGCTCCAGCAGGCCACCTCGATGCTGGCCGAGGCGCTCACCGTCGAGCAGGTGGTTCAGGTGATCACCGAGGTGGGCAGGTCGGCCATCGGTGCCGAGCGGTCCGCGGTTGCCGTCGTGGACACTGAGCGGCTCCGGCTGCGCACCATCAATCCGGCCGGCCTGCCGCATAGCCCCGGCTCGCCGCGGGAAGACATGCCGCTGGCGGCACCCAGCTTGATGACAGCGGCGATCCAGGCCCGCAGGCCGCTGCTGCTGGAAAGCCCGGAGGCACTGCGCAAGCACTTCGAGGGCGAGGTCGACCTCACCGAATTCCTGGCTCATAGCGATGAGAAGGCCTGGGTGGGCATGCCGCTGCTGTCGTCGGGTGCCTCACTGGGCGCGCTCCGGTTCTCCTTCACCCGGCCCCGGCAGATCACCGAGGAGGAGCGGGTCTTCCTGGAGGCGCTGGCCGGTCAGTGCGCGCTGGCCCTGGAGCGGGCGACGCTGTATGAGCGGGAGCATAAGACTGCCGAGACGCTCCAGCGCAGCCTCCTGCCGGACAGCCTGCCGACCGTTCCCGGCGTCATGCTGGCAGCCAGGTGCGTGCCCGTTACCAGGAACATGGAGATCGGCGGGGACTGGTACGACGCGTTCCGGCTGCCCGATGGCAGGCTGGCCGTCGCGGCTGGTGACGTCATGGGCAAGGGCCTGACCGCCGCGGCCGGCATGGGGCGGGTGCGGAATGCGCTCCGCGCGCTGGCCCTGACCGACCCCAGGCCGGCGGCCGTGCTGGCCGGGCTGGACCGGCTGTTCCTGGCCACCGAGCTAGAGGAGCAGGTCACCACCGTCGCCTACCTTGTCGTTGACCCCGTCACCGGGAACGGCGTGGCCGGCAACGCTGGCCACCTGCCGCCGCTGCTGTTGTCGCCCGATGGCCAGCCGCGGCTGGAATCGGTTGAGGGGGTACTCCACTAGGGTGGGCAAGCCCGCGGCAGCAATACCCGTTCAGGCTTCCGCCAGGGAACACTGTCGTGCTCTATTCCGATGGACTTGTGGAGAACCGTAAGCGCGGGCTCGATGTCGGCCTCAATGAGCTGGTTGCCGTGGCTGCGCAGGCTCCTGCGGCGGCGGTCGAGGATCCGGGCCTGCTGCTGTCTTATCTGGTGGACCGGATGCTGACGGGATATGAGCAGGATGACGACGTGACGGTGCTGGTCATGCACGTGCCCGCCGAGGCCGCGGACGGGCCGGGTGACCGCTGGCGGGCCGGGTTGGCGAGAAAGGGGAGGGTATGAGGAATGCGGGTACCATTCCCGAGGTTGTGCTCTCAGCCCCGCCGGGTGAGGTAGGGCGCCTGTCCTCAGCGGTACGACCTACACCAGCAGTGCGCCTAAGGTGGTGGACGGGAGAGAACCTCGTGCAGGGTGTGCTCTCTTGCGGCAGATTCCCGGCTTGCGGTCTGGTCCAGAGAGCGGGATTCGTGCGGTAGGGTCCGATGCTCACCACGAGGTATGCCGGAGGGGTGGCAGTGTCGCCTGCTAGTTCGAACGGCCGGGCGCCGGGCGTGGCGTGGCGGCCCGCCATCCAGCTAGGAAAGGGGTGACCGCGGTGGCAAGCGCTGCAAGCTCAGCGGCGCGACGGCAGTCTCGGCCGTCGGCGCGAAGCGCACGCGTACCGCAGCAGGCCCGCGGCGGCTCGGCTGGCGGTAGTGCCGGCGAGCGGAGCCAGCCCGCGAACCAGCCTGTTGCCCTGGTGCCGGACAGCACCGGCGAGGAAACTCGCGCCAAGGGCAGGAACGGCGACATCAGCAGTAAGGACGTGCCAGCGGCCAGGCAGCCAGCTGGCGGGCGCGGCCGCGGCTCGGCGAAGTCAGCGGCCACGGGCGCCGTCAACGGTAGCGGCCCTGAAGGCATTGAGGGTGGCGGGCTAGCCAACGGTCGGCGCGGCCGCAGCGCGGCAGGCGCGTCTGGGTCAGCGCGTGCCAAGGTCAAGCAGGGAAAGCAGGAAGAGAGTGAGCTGCCGGGTGGTAGGGGAGAGCATCGTGACGACGGGAGCACTGAGGTGACAGCCGACGCCGGGCTGGCGGCGGACACCGGGCTTGATCAGGACCCGGACCTCGTCGAGGAAGCGGCCCTGGAGACCGATCCGGACTTGACCGATGTGGCGGACCTGGAAGCTGACCCGGATCTGGCCGACGTCGGATTCATCGATGTCGAGGCAGAGCTCGAGGAGCTCGAAGTCCTCGAGACGGACGATGCAGACGCCGAGGATGAGCTGGGCGCAGCCGCCCAGGCCGGTGCTGTGGAAGCGGACGAGGACGCGATCGTGGACGGCAGCGTTCCGGCCGCGGCCGTCGGGTCGCCAGTGGTCGGCGGCGAGGCCGCTGTCGCGGCTAGCACCGAGGAATCCGAAGACGAGGCATTCGTCTATGGCGACGACGACGAGGACCTGCCAGCGGCTCAAGTGGCCGTGGCGGGTGCCACGTCCGACCCGGTCAAGGACTACCTCAAGCAGATCGGCAAGGTTCCGCTGCTCAATGCCGAGCAGGAGGTCGAGCTCGCCAAGCGGATTGAGGCGGGCCTGTTCGCCGAGGAAAAGCTTGCCGACAACCGGGACGCCCTACGGCCGGAGAGCCGGCTGGACCTGGAATGGATCGCGGACGACGGCAGGCGCGCGAAGAATCACCTGCTTGAGGCTAACCTGCGGCTCGTGGTCTCGCTCGCCAAGCGGTACACCGGCCGGGGAATGCTGTTCCTTGACCTGATCCAGGAGGGCAACCTCGGCCTGATCCGCGCGGTGGAGAAGTTCGACTACACCAAGGGCTATAAGTTCTCCACCTACGCCACGTGGTGGATCCGGCAGGCGATCACCCGGGCCATGGCCGACCAGGCCCGGACAATCCGGATCCCCGTGCACATGGTCGAGGTGATCAACAAGCTGGCCAGGGTGCAGCGGCAGATGCTCCAGGACCTGGGCCGCGAGCCGACCCCGGAGGAACTGGCAGCTGAGCTCGACATGACCCCCGAGAAGGTCATCGAGGTGCAGAAGTACGGCCGCGAGCCGATCTCGCTGCACACGCCGCTCGGCGAGGACGGGGATAGCGAGTTCGGCGACCTGATCGAGGACTCCGAGGCCATTCAGCCCGGCGAGGCAGTCAGTTTCACCCTTCTCCAGGAGCAGCTGCACTCTGTACTCGACACGCTTTCGGAGCGCGAGGCCGGCGTCGTCTCGATGCGGTTCGGGCTGACCGACGGGCAGCCCAAGACGCTGGACGAGATCGGCAAGGTCTACGGCGTTACCAGGGAGCGGATCCGGCAGATCGAGTCCAAGACGATGTCGAAGCTGCGGCATCCCTCGCGGTCGCAGGTCCTCAGGGACTACCTCGACTAGCACGACAGCCCGGCGCGACGCCGATAGCTCCGCCGCCGGTGTGCGGCAGAGCCCGTCAGCCCCCGGCCAGTTTTGCTGGCCGGGGCCCGTGTGCGGCAAAACTAATCAGCCCCCGGCCAGTTTTGCTGGCCGGGGCCCGTGTGCGGCAAAACTAATCAGCCCCCGGCCAGCTTGCTGGCCGAGGGCTGACTCACGCTGTGGAAGGCTCAGGCGACGTCGTCGCCTGGCTTGCTGGAGAGCCTGCCGGTCTCGTCCTGGATCTCGATCGCAACCTTGGCGAGGGCGTCGGCGTGCTTGCGGTTGTGATGCGCGCAGAACAACAGCTCACCCGATCCTGGAAGCAGCACACGTACGTATGCCGGGGCTCCGCATCGATCACACAAGTCAAGGGCGTTTAGCGGCCTTGTGGGGGCTATCGCTCCGGTCATGTCGCCTCCTCGCCTCGAGGACTGCACCCTACCCCAGCCCAGTCCATCTCGCCCCTGGGTCGGAGTCTGGCTTTTCACCTGCGGTCCTCACACCGCCGGCCAGTCCGCCAACTCGTGATCTCCTACGCATCACAACACTCGGCCGGGGCGTTTGTCATCCCCTGCGGGCGCCGAGTATGCCGAAGGCGAACATTCGGCAATGCGCGTCCCTAGCCGGCCTCAAATGTATGGGGCATAGTTACCGAAATATACCTTGGACCGCCGAATGTCCGCCGGCGTGGTTGCGCGAGGCTTGCCACGCCGGCGGCTAGTCTGCCTTCAGGCCCTCCCAAGCTGGCGCTCAGTGGCCTAGCTGGCGCTTCCGTGTTGTGGTGGCAGTGTCGTAGTCGGCAGTGTCTAAGCGGCACTCTCAAGGCAGCACGGCGTAAGCGGCGCTGGGTATCGGCACCGCCCAGTCGGCGCTGCCAAGCCTGGGGCGGCTCACAGTTGTCCCGCCTGACCAGGAGAGCCGGAGTGACCGCCGTCAGCACAAAACCCGCCAGTATGGGGCACTCGCACGTGCCAGCAGCTGCAGACGGGTACACGGCCCGGCACCTCACGGTGCTTGAGGGCCTGGACGCGGTGCGCAAGCGGCCCGGCATGTACATCGGCTCGACCGATTCCAGAGGCCTGGCGCAGTGCCTAGGCGAGATCTTCGACAACTCGGTCGACGAGGCACTAGCCGGATCATGCACCCACATCGACGTGCAGCTGCATGCTGACGGCTCAGCGGAGGTCACCGACGACGGCCGCGGAATCCCCGTCGACATCGAGTCGAAAACCGGCCTGTCCGGCGTCGAACTGGTCATGACCCGGCTGCATGCGGGCGGGAAGTTCGGCGGCGGCTCCTATACGGCGTCTGGCGGCCTGCACGGTGTCGGCGCGTCGGTGGTAAATGCCCTGTCAGCCCGACTCGACGTGTGGGTGGAGAAGGGGGGCTTTGAGTGGGTTGCCAGCTTCCGCCGGGGTGTTCCCGGACACTTCGCTGGCGACGGCGCGGATGCGGCCTTCACGCCCGCTGCAGGGCTGCGGAAGGGCCGCAAAGTGCCGAAAGGGGCGTCCGGTACCAGGATCAGGTTCTGGCCGGACCCGCAGATCTTCGTGCCGGGCGCGGGCTGGAGCTTCAGCTGGCTTGCCCAGCAGGCCCAGCAGACCGCCTACTTGGTCCCAGGCCTGATCATCAAGGTCAGCGATGAGCGCTCCGACGCAGACCGCGAGCACCTTGACGTCGATATTGCGCGGCGCGCGGAGTTCAGGTTCGCCGGCGGGATCAGCGAGTTCTGCGCGCACCTGTCCGCCGGGGAGCCGGTCACCGACGTGGTGCGGATCACCGGCTCGGGGAACTTCACCGAGACAGTGCCGGTGCTCGACGACGCTGGCCACCTGACGCCGACCGATGTCGAGCGACAGCTCGACGTCGACATAGCGCTGCGCTGGGACACCGGCTACGCCAGCATGGTGCGGTCCTTCGTGAATGTCATCTCGACCGCGAAGGGCGGCACCCACGTCACCGGGTTCGAGCGGGCCATTGTTCAGACGATGAACGACCAGCTCAAGGCCGTCAGGTTGCTGAAGGCGGGCGAGGAAAAGGTCATCAAGGAGGACATCCTCGAAGGTTTGACCGCGGTTATCTCCGTCCGGCTGCCCGAGCCCCAGTTCGAGGGCCAGACCAAGGAGGTGCTCGGCACCCCGGCTGCCTCGAAGATCGTCAGCCAGGTCGTCTCCACCGAGCTCAGGAATTTCCTCGAGGGCCGGGTGCGGGGCAGCAAGCAGCAGGCCAAGGCGGTGCTGGACAAGGTCGTCTCGGCCGCGAAGAGCCGGATCGCGGCCCGTGAGCACCGCGAGAACCAGCGGCGCAAAACCCAGCTCGCGAGTTCGGCGCTGCCGGCCAAGCTAGTCGACTGCCGGTCGGCCGATGACCGGAGCGAGCTCTTCATCGTCGAGGGCGACTCGGCCCTCGGCACTGCCAAGAACGCCCGGAACTCCGAGTTCCAGGCGCTGCTGCCAATTCGCGGCAAGATCCTCAACGTGCAGAAGGCCTCGCTGGCCGACATGCTGAAGAACGCCGAGTGCGCGGCGATCATCCAGGTCCTCGGGGCCGGCTCGGGCAACGCGTTCGACTTGGACTCCGCCCGGTACCAGCGGGTCATCTTCATGGCCGACGCCGACGTCGACGGGGCGCACATCCGGACCCTGCTACTCACGCTGTTCCACCGGTACATGCGGCCGATGGTGGAGGCCGGGCGCGTGTTTGCCGCGGTCCCTCCTCTGCACCGGATCGAGCTGACCAACCCGCGTAAAGGCCAGCAGAAGTACATCTACACCTACAGCGACGCCGAGCTGCACCGCACGCTGTTGGAGCTGGAACGCAAGGGGCAGCGATTCAAGGAGCCCCCGCAGCGTTACAAGGGCCTTGGCGAGATGGATGCCGCGCCAGCTCGCCGAAACGACCATGGACCCTCGGCGCCGCGTTCTGCGCCGGATCAGGATCGAGGACACCGAGGCGGCCAAGGAGATGTTCGACCTGCTGATGGGCAGCGAGGTCGCGCCCCGCCGGGACTTCATCGTCAGCGGTGCGACCGAGCTCGACCCGTCCCGCATCGACGTCTGAGCGAGCCCGCCTCCTCGTTAGGCCGTGAAACGCCGTCCGCTTGAGGTATAGGAGTTTGTCGGAAGAGGCGGGAGCGGTGCCGCACGGCTGGCGTGCGGCACCGCTTGTGGAGCGCCTGCTACGACGCGCTTGAACTGCCCGAGCTGGGGACGCTCGGGCGGCTGTGACCACTGCCCATGTGCGTGCAGTGATGCGTGCCCGCCGTTCCTGGCGTCATCCGGGCCAGCGCCGAGCCAGATCCAGCCGAGCTCGACCCGGCCGACGGCGACGCTGACGACGACGGCTTGGACGAGTGCGATGACGTCGTCGACACGTGCGTCGCGGATCCGCCCGCCGCGCCGGTCGATGCCAGCGCCACGCCAGTCGCCCCGGCACCCAGCCCGCCAGCGATGATGCCGGTGATGATGAGCCGCCGGGTCCGGCCGCCAGTCTTGGAAACCATCAGGCTCCTCCCTTCTCGACGGCCGCCGCTGAGCGCGACGAGCTCGCCTCAGTAGCAGCCTGTGCGGCCGGCCTAGCCGGGAACTCTGGCCGTGCTCTCAGGAGGCTCTGAGTTGCCGGACGCTGAAGCGGTTCTCGGTTACTCACGATGCATGGGCCGGGCCGCCGATGCCGGCCAGCGGGTGCTTCACGTGTTCGCCAGAACCGTCGCGCCGGCCGACCGGCGGCGGCAGGTCCACTGGCGTGCCAGCCTCGGTGGCACCGCGAGCCGGCCCCGGCCCGGCCCAGGCCAGCACCAGCACGTCCTCGCCCTTCAGGAACCGGTGGCAGCGGACGCCGCCAGTAGCCCGGCCCTTCGGCGGGAACTCGGCGAACGGGGTGACCTTCACAGTTGCTGCCGTCGTTCCCGGCAGCGCGCCGGCAGCGCCAGCCACCGTCACCACCACCGGCCCGGTGGCGGGCCCGCCCGCGGCCGCATCCTGGACGCCGGCCGCCGGATCGACCGCGCCGAACCAGATCACCCGCGCCCGGGGCGCGAGCCGGATCCCGGCCATTCCGCCAGCCGCGCGGCCCTGGGGCCGCACCGACGAGGCGGGGAAGCGCAGCAGCTGCGCGTCGCTGGTGATGAATGTCAGTTCCTGATCCTCGTCGGTCAGCTGGACCGCGCCGACGACCGAGTCGCCGTCCTTGAGCGCGATCACGTCGAAGTCCGACAGGTTCTGCGGGTAGTCGGGGGTAACCCGCTTGACGACGCCTTGGGCGGTCCCGATCGCGAGGCCGGCCCCGGCCGCGTCGGCCGCCACGATGGCGACAACCGTCTCACCCGGCGCGATCGAGACGAACTCACTCACCGGCGCGCCGCCAGATAGCGCGGGGGAGTGCGCGCTGGGCGGCAGCGCGGGCAACTCCAGCACGCCGAGCCGGATCAGCCGGCCAGCGGAGGTCAGCACGCCGACCGTGCCGCGCGCTGTCGAGCTCACCGCCGAGATGATGACGTCGTGCGCGGCGCGCGGGCCCGGAGCTCCCGAGCCTGCTGAACCGCGTGCGGCCGCCGAACCTCGCGAGCCGCCCGACGACCTCGGGACTTGGTGGCCCCGTTCCCCTTCCTCATCGTCCAGGGCCAAGGTCTCCTGCTCGGCAGACGGCCGCGCCGCCGTCCGGGCCAGCAGGCCGGCCGACGACAGCAGCACCGTGCAGGGCTCGTCCGCCACCTCCAGCGGCACGGCGGCCGTCCTGGGCGCGCCGGTGCCCTCCAGCAGCACGGTGCGGCGCGGGGTGGCGAACTTCTCGCTGACTGCGGCCAGCTCGGCGGAAACCAGCTCGCGCAGCCGCTGGCTCGGAGTCGAGGATCGCGGTCAGCTCGGCGATCTCGGCTTGCAGCGTCTCCCGTTCGCGCTCGAGCTCCAGCGTGTCGTAGCGGGTAAGCCGGCGAAGCGGGGTGTCCAGGATGTACTGCGCCTGGATCTCGCGTCAGGTCGAAGACCGACATCAGCCGTTCTTTGGCGGCCGCCGCGTCGTCGCTGGTCCGGATCACCTGGATGACCTCGTCGATGTTGAGCAGCGCGATGATCAGGCCGTCGACCAGGTGCAGCCGGTCGGTCGCGCTTGCGCGCGGCGGAATGCGGTGCGGCGACGAACGACCTCGATCCGGATGGTCGACGTAGATCTGCAGCAGCTCGCGCAGCCCGAGCACGCGGGGCTGGCCGTCCACCAGCGCCACGTTGTTGATGCCGAACGTCTCTTCCATCGGGGTCAGCCGGTACAGCTCGTCGAGCACCGCCTCGGGCACGAAGCCGGACCGGACCTCGATGACCAGCTGCAGGCCGTGGCGCATGTCGGTGAGGTCCTTGAGGTCGGCAATGCCGTTGAGCTTCCTCGTCTGGACCAGGTCCTTGATCCGCAGGATGACGCGCTCCGGGCCGACGCCGTACGGCAGCTCGGTGACGACGATGCCGGACCGCCGCGGCGTGACCTTCTCGATCCTGGCCGTGGCCCTGGTGCGGAACGTGCCGCGGCCGGTCTCGTACGCCTCCCTGATCCCGTCCAGGCCGACGATTTTGCCGCCGGTCGGCAGGTCGGGGCCGGGGACGAACCGCATAAGCGTCTCGAGATCGGCCTCCGGGTTCGCGATCAGGTGCCGGGCGGCCGCGATAACTTCGCCGAGGTTGTGCGGGGCCATGTTGGTGGCCATCCCGACCGCGATCCCGGCCGCGCCGTTGACCAGCAGGTTCGGGAACGCGGCCGGCAGCACTTCAGGCTGGTCGAGCGTGCCGTCGTAGTTCGGCACGAAGTCGACGGTGTCCTCGTCGAGCGAGTTCGTCATCTCCAGCGCGGCCTCGGCGAGCCTGGCCTCGGTGTAGCGGTAAGCGGCGGGCCCGTCGTCCGGCGAGCCGAAGTTGCCGTGTCCGTCGATGAGCGGCAGCCGCATCGACCAGGGCTGGTGCATCCGGACCAGCGCGTCGTAGATGGCGCCGTCGCCGTGCGGGTGCAGCCGGCCCATGACCTGGCCGACCACCTGGGCGCACTTGACGTGCGGCCGGTCGGGTCGCAGCCCCATCTCGCTCATCTGGTAGAGGATCCGGCGCTGCACCGGCTTGAGTCCGTCGCGGGCGTCGGGCAGCGCGCGCTGGTAGATCACCGAGTAGGCGTACTCGAGGTAACTGGCGCGCATTTCCTCGGTGACGTCGATGTCGACGATGTTCTCCTCGAACTCGGCGTCGTCGAGGTCGCCGTTGCCGGCGGGGCCGGCCGGGCCACGGCGGCCACGGCCGCCGGGACCGGAGGGGGATGTCGTAGCGGGTCTGGCCATGACGTCATTGTGCCGCCCCGGCGGGCTAGTTGCGCGCGGCGCGCAGGCCGGCGCGCCGCACAGGCCGGCGCGCTGCGCAGGCCGGCGCGTTGGGCGGCGCCACAGCCCCCCGCCCACCCCCCGCCGCACCGCACGAGCCCGGCAAATCGGACACGACCGCCGCCAGACCCACCAAGATCGTTCATGGGTGTACCGGAGCAATGCCTATAGGCATTGCTCCGGTACACCCATGAACAATCATTTTCGCCCCAGGGCCGGCTTTCAGGTGGCGGAGAAGCCGCCGTCCACCCTGATGATCTGGCCGGTCACATAGCCGCTGGCGGCGCTGGCCAGGAACACCGCCGGGCCGGCGAAGTCGTCGGGCACGCCATTGCGGCCAACCATGGTGCGGGCCGCGAGCGCGGCCGTGCGGTCGGGATCGGCGGACACCTCGGCGGTCAGCGGCGTGACCACGAAGCCGGGGCACAGCGCGTTGCAGCAGACCCCGCTGGCCGCCCAGGCCTCGGACTGAGACCGGGTCAAGGACGCGACGCCGCCTTTCGCCGCACCGTACCCGCCGCTGTTGCCGAAGGCACGGTCGGCCTGCTGGGAGGTGACGTTGATGATGCGGCCCCAGCCCCGCGCCGCCATGTCCGGGCCGAACTGCTGGCCGAGCAGGAACGGCGCGGTCAGGTTGACGCCGATCAGCTCGTCCCACTGCGCGATCGTCAGCTCGGCCATGGGCGGCCGCAGGTTGAGGCCGGCGCAGTTCACCAGGATGTCGGGCGGGCCGAACGGCTGCCGCGCCTGCCCGGCCGCCCGCTCGACCGCGGCCCGGTCGCGCAAGTCCGCGCTGACGCTGGCCGCGTCGCATCCGGCCGCGGTGAGCTGCGCGACGGCGCCGGCGAGGTTGCCGGGATCGCGGGCGATGACGACGACGGACGCCCCGGCCTGGCCGAGTGCCAGCGCGATGGCCCGCCCGATGCCCGAGCTGCCGCCGGTGACCACTGCCACGCGTTCGCGGAGCGAGAAGAGCTGGTCGGTGTAGGAGGTCATGTCCTTACAGTCAACTGAGGAAGGGAACGGGGTTGTGTCCAGCGCGCGGTTGTCAGCAGGGCTCGTCGAGATCGGGGGCACCAGGCTATTCGTCGACGACCGGGGCGATGCGGACGCCCCGCCATTGCTATTCATTCACGGCGGGCCGGGCCAGGGGTGCTATGACTTCATGCGGTCGGTCGGCGACTCGCTGGCCCGGCAGCTGCGGATCATCGGCGTGGACCAGCGCGGCACGCTGCGATCCGATCCGCTGCCGGCCTCCCCTCCGCTCACCGTCGAGTTGCTGATCGCCGATTTCGAGGAGCTGCGGAAGACGCTCGGCCTCAGCACCTGGGCGGTGCTCGGGCACTCGGCCGGGGGGCATTACGCGCTGCGTTACGTCACCAGCCACCCCTCGTCGGTCTGCGCGGCGATCTTCGACTGCCCTTGCTGGGACGCCGATCTCACCGAGCGCCACCGGCTGCCCGAGATAGCCAGGCGGCTCTCAGAACTCGGACAGCTCGCCGATGCGCAACGGTGCCGCGAACTGGCCAGCAAGCCTGGCCGGCTGGCTGCCGCCGACGAGACCAGGGCGGCTGCGCAGGCGCTCGGCCCGCATTTCCTGGAGCTGCTCTTCCGCGCACCCGACGGTGCTGCCGGCTTCACCCAGCTGCTCGAGGACTCGGGACTCAGCCAGGAACAGTGGCAGCGCGGTAACGCCCACCGCGGACTCTCGGCGGCACTCTATGAGCCGCTGCTGCCGCTGCTGGCCGACGTTGCCTGCCCGGCCATGCTGACGCGCGGCCGCTACGACCTGACGACGACACCGCAGATGGTGTCCGCGTTCGCAGAATTGGTGGCCGACGGGGAGCTCCCGGTGTTCGAGCACTCCGGCCATTTCCCCTACCTGGAAGAACCGGCCGATTACCGCCAGCTGGTCACTGAGTTCGTGCTCGGCCATTGTGGCTGACGGTGCTTTAATGCGCCAGTGTGATCAGTTACCATTAATGAATCGCATGCCGAGATATCCGTATAGATCAATCAGCGGGGATTCTGCGCCGGGCTCTGCGCTCGCGGGCAGCACGGTTCCCACGGGAGCGCGGGACAAGGTCATGCAGCTGCGGTGGTGGTCACCAGTGCCGGTCGGCTTATTGATTGCGCTGGCCTTTCCTGCCATCTCCTACGCCAGCGTGGGCGTCGGCATACAAGCGGGTCCGGTTCAGCTGACCGGTCCCGCCCATCCAGGCGGCAGCTATGCTCTTCCGCCGGTGTACGTGGTCAACACAGGCTCGCAGTCAGAATCGGCGACGATCCGGATCGAGCGCATCTCGCCGGGCGTGGGGCGAACGGTGCCGCCAGCGTGGATCACTGTTCCCGGCCAGCCCGTGAGCCTGTCCCAAAACCAGTCAGCGAGCATTCCGCTGCAACTCACCGTGCCCGCCAACGCCAGGCCGGGATCCTATTTCAGCGACGTGGTGGTGCACGGCTCGGCCGCCATCTCCGTCGGAAGCGCGAATTTTGCCGTCGCAGCGGCGACCAAGCTGGAGTTCCGGGTGGTCCCCGGCGTGGTCCCGGCGTCGTGGTTGGGTCTGCCGGGCTGGTTGCTGCCGGCAGTTGGCGGGCTGGCGGGGCTGGCGATTCTGGTGGTGGCGGTGCGGAGATCGGGCGTCAGGATCCGGATCGAGCGGAGCCCGGCGGGTTCGGGCTAACGAAGGTCACGTGAGCAGCACGGAGAGGGTAGCTGGCGGTTGGGGTCGGCGGCTGGCAGCCGGGCGGGAGATCCGGCAGAAGGCAGCCGGGAGAGGGGAACGGCAGTGGCACGGATAGCGCGCCGTGTGAGGTGGCTGTCGCCGATGCTTCTCATCGTGGTCGCGGGCTGCGGCCACAGCACCATTCCGCCCGGTGCGGGGCAGGCCGGGAGCGTAAACCTGTCGTTGAACTCCGTTCCGATAGTTCGGTCGGTGACCGTTTCGACCAGCCAGCGGAACTTCAGCAACTGCCAGTTCGGCGATCCGCGCCAGAACACTGGCTCGCAGCCCGGTCGGCTCGGTTACCCGAACGGAGTGTGCTGGCTGGGCGTGATGAATCCGTTCGGGGCATTCCCTATCAAGGTCATCAACACCGGTATTGCTTCCTATGTCGACGTGAACGGAGCAAGTGCCAATCCAGCGAACCCAGGCGGCAGCAGCGCCATGTGGAGCCTGTGCAACGCCGGACACGATCCTGCTGTTGAGTGCAACGGCCCGCACGGCAGGCCAGGAACAGACCAGTACCTGGTCGAGAACTTCGCCCCGAGCGGCCGGATCAACGCCTCCGGCCTTACCGATACGCCAGCCTGTGATCACGAGTTCACGGCGTCGGGCAACTGCTATGCGGTGCAAGGCACGAGCCAGACCGAAGGCCTCGAGCTGACCGGGCCGTCCACGAGCACCGACACTGCGACCAGGTGGACGGTGACGATCACCTGGACGCCTGTCCCTGGGTCCGGGTCCGACTGACGGCCAGGGCCTGAGCTGCGCGGATGTCTCATAGTCGCGCTCAGTTCCGGGGCGACGCCGCGGGCCGCTGCGCGGCCGCCGCCAGTTCGCAGGGCCGTGCCCTGCCGATGCGGGTGCAACTGCACTCGCATCGCCAGGGCACGGCGGGGGATTGTGCTTGTCAGCTGACAGGTTCAAGCTCGGCAGCGGGTTCGGTGGCTGTGCTGACTGGAGAGCTCCGACGCAGTCGCGGTAGCAGGAGCGCGCCACCCGCCGCGACGGCAACCGCCGCAGCGCCGACCCAGACTGCGGCCGAGAGTCCGGAGACGAAAGCGGGTCCGCTGGCGTAACTCCCGTGGGCCGAGAACACCGCGCCCAGCACTGCGATCCCGAACACGCCGCCCAGCTCACGGATCGCGTTGTTCGCGCCCGAGGCGATGCCCTCTTGGTCGCGGCGAACCGAGCCGAGGACGACGTTGGCGACCGGCGCGAAGAACAGCGACATGCCGACGCCGGAGACTACGAACGCGGGAACCATTGTCATGTAGGGCACGGTGGGACTGATGACCACGGCTAGCCAGCCCAGGCCGATGGCCTGCAGGGCTAGTCCGGCGACCAGCAGCGGACGCCCGCCAATGCGATCGGACAGAGCCCCAGCGATCGGGGCAATCAGGACCGGCATGGCGGTCCACGGCAGTGTGCGCAGTCCGGCCTGCAGGGGCGAGTAGTGCTGTACCACCTGCAGGAACTGCGCCAGCAAGAAGATGGACCCGAACATTCCGAAGAACATCAGCAGTGAGGCGACGTTAGTGACGGTGAACCCTCGACTGCGGAACAAGTGCAGTGGCAGCATCGGCTCGGCGGCACGCAGCTCCCAGGCGATGAAGGCAGCCACCAGCAGCCCGCCGATCACCATGGGCGGCAGCACCGTCAGGCTGGTCCAGCCGTGGTCGTTACCGCGGACCACTCCGAGCACGATTCCGAACAGGCCCAGGCTCGCCAGCGCGAGGCCGGGAAGGTCCAGGCGCGTCGCCGGGCCGTAGCTCTCGGTAAGCCGCCGCCAGGCAAGCGGCAGTACGACAAGGCCTATCGGCACGTTTAGCCAGAAGATCCACTGCCAGGAGGCCCCTTCCACGACCGCCCCGCCGACCAGCGGGCCGATCGCGATTGCGAGGCCGCCGATAGCGCCCCAGGCCCCGAGCGCCAGGCCGCGTCGCGCCGGGGACACGGCTGCTGAGAGCAGAGTCAGCGTGAGCGGGACCAGGACAGCGGCTCCGACTCCTTGGGCCGCGCGCGCCGCGATCAGCAAGCCGATGCTGGGGGCCAGCGCCGCGGCCGCCGAGCCGAGGGTAAACAGCCCCAAGCCAGCGACGAACATTCTGCGGCGTCCGTACCGCTCGCCGAGTGTGGCGCCGGTGAGCAGCAGCACCGCGAACGTCAGCGTGTATGCGTTGACCGTCCACTGCAGCCCGGCCAGGGATGCGTGCAAGTGAGCTCGGATCGACGGCAGCGCCGTGGTGACGACCAGATTGTCCAGCGAGGCCATGAACAGCGCCGCCGATGTGATGGCGAAGGTCCACAACGTCCGACCTCGTGAGTTCATCTCTCTGTCCTCCTAAGGAAGTGATTGATCACTTACTTCGTGTCCGAAAAAAAAGGGGGTCCGGCTGGGGAGCGCCGGCGGGTCATCGGGGGCACCAGCTGGTCCACCGCTCATCGACGGCCGGTAGGTCCATCGCCGCGGCGACGTTTATCAGCATCCCCATGGCGAAAAACTGGGTCACCCGCTCGAACGACATCCCCGTCAGCCGCTCGACTAGCAGCCAGAGAGCCCGGAACCCGGCGCGGGTAGCGGTCCGGATCTCCGGGTCGTCGCACGCTGCGTACGCGTGCATTTGCAGCAGCAAAAGCGTCCGGTCATCGAGCAACTGCTCGTAGGCATCGCCCATAGCCTCGAAGGCGGCCTCGCCTATCCGATCAGCCGCCGCTGCGGTAAAGGTCTCAGCCACGCGTTGGAAGCACCGGTCGACAAGGGCGAGGAACAGCGCCTTCTTGGTCGGGAACAGCCGGAACAAATACGGCTGGCTGATCCCGGCCCGGCGTGCGACGTCCTCGGTCGAGGTACCGTCCAGGCCCCTGGCCGCGAACTCGATGATGGCCGCTTCGAGCACACTCTCGCGTCGCTCGTCCGCGGTCATTCGCAGTCCTGTCGATGCCATGAGGCTAAGTTAGTAATCACTCACTACTTTGTCAAGTCCTTTCCCTGGGCCGCCGACGAGGCCGGGTGCGCGAGGTCAGCCGACGCCGTTCGGGGCAGCGGCGGCCGAGGCCGCGACGTAAAGGCGGATCGGCGCATTGGGCAGGCCGCAGGAGGGGCAAGTCACTGGTCAGAGCATCGGGCGGGCGCGGCAGCCGAAGTCAGGGCGTCGGGCGGGGGCAGGCAGAGCACCGGGCGGGCGGGGGGAGTCAGAGCATCGGGGGCGCGGCGGGGCAGTCAGAGCATGGGGCGGGTGCCGCGGGCGCGGGTGCGGCATTGGGCGCGGCAAGCGCAGTCAGAGCATCGGGCGGGCGCCGACCAGGCCGAGAGCGCGGGAGGCGAGCCGGCAGCCACTGGCCAGCGCCTCGCCTGGCGGCTTCTTGTCCAGCCAGGCCGGCACGAAGCCCGCGATGAAGGCATCGCCAGCGCCGGTCCCGTCCACCACACGTTCGACCGGCGGCGCACTGACCCGGAACGGGTCCGGTCGGCCGCCTGCGTACATCATCGCGCCGTCAGCGCCTAGCTTCATTACGACCTGCGGATACCAGGCATTGAGCACCCTGGCGGCCTGGCCGGGATCGTCCCTGCCGGTGAGGACCCTGCCCTGGCTCGGGTTCACGAACAGCAGCGTCGCGCCGTTGGTGAGCTGCAGGAACGGCTCAGCCCCGACGCGCTCAAGCGGCGCGGCAGAGGCGCCGTCCACCGAGATCGTCATGCCGGCGCGCTGGGAGTGATTGATGGCTGCGAGTACGGCCTGCCGGGAACCGGAATTGAGCAGGGTATATCCGGAGACGTGCAGGTGGCTGCCGGGCGTGAAGAGGTCCCTGGGCAGGTCATCGGCCGACAACGCGGCGTTGGCGCCCGGATCGGAGAGCATCGTGTGATCGCCCTTGTGGGTGATCATGACAACGCAGGTACCGGTCGGCCGCTCCGGGTCCATGACCAAGCGCGCGTCGACCCCGTAACCCATGAGTTCCATGTCCCGGTTACGGCCGGCGATGTCCGCACCGCGGCGGCCGACGAAAGCGACCTCGGCGCCGTCGACTGCCAGCCAGGCGGCAATGTTCGCGCCTGACCCGCCGCCGTGCATGGTTACCGTGGCGGGTGTGTCGCTGCCCCTGGCCAGGGGGGCGGTTGCGTGCGCGACGGTATCGGTCATGAGGTCACCAACGACGACAACGCGCGTCATGTCGTCACCACCTTGATCAAAAAGGCTGAACCGGGCCCAGCGCCGGGGCCGGATGGTCCTGCTCACAGCTAGCGCTTAGAACTTAACAGCTTCCCGGACCCATCTCGTGCCGTTCGCGGTCCGAAAGCGGGGTTGATGATGGTTGGGGCTAGCCAGGCGAGGTCATCGGCCGACCCGCCACGACCAGCAGATTCAGCTCCGATTCAGCCGCGATCCGCTGATTGAGCCAGCCCAGCTGATCCCGGAAGACCCTACCCGCCCGGTAGGTGGGAACGAGGCCCGAGCCCACCTGATCGGTGACCGCGACCACAAGCGCCCTGGTCTGCCGCCAGGCGTCGATCAGGTCGCCGATCCGGGCCTGGACGATGGCGGCCGGGCCGCCGGACTCATCCGGCGGCAGTGGCCGGCGCAGTGGCACTGGCTGATCCGGTGGCACTGACTGATCCGGTGGCACTGGCTGATCCGCCGGGTCGGGCCCGGCCGCAGCTGCATCCCACAGCCCGGCCTCGTCCATGACCCCGGCCAGCCAGGTGCCGATGCCGTCGATCAGCACTGCGCCGGTCTCCCGGCGCAACACCCCGGCCACGTCGAGGGTCTCGACGGTCCGCCACCAGGCTGGCCGGCGCGCCCGGTGAAACGCGACCCTGGCCGCCCACTCGGAGTCTGGCTGCCC
This sequence comes from uncultured Actinomycetota bacterium, assembly GCA_963804435.1. GTDB lineage: Bacteria > Actinomycetota > Actinomycetes > Streptosporangiales > Streptosporangiaceae > JAJYUU01. The sequence continues at coordinate 1,614,993 of CAWDQI010000001.1, forward strand.
GTCCGTTCCTGTCCAGGACTGCCACGGACCCGCCGCCAGGTAAGCGACCGCCGGCTCTCCGGCCAGCCGCAGCTCGGCCTCGGTGGACTTGCCGGACCGGGCGCCCCCGACGATCAGCGTCCGGTGCGGCCGCGGCTGCACGCGGGCGGGAGTCACGCCGCCTATCAGCTGGCCGTCGCTCGCGGCGGTCGCGCCCCAGAAGTCGCAGCGACGCGCCATCTCCCGTTCAGTGGGGACCCGGTGGTCGGTGTACAGCGCGGCCACGGCCGTGTGCTGCCTTACGAGGCCGGTCGCGCGCAGCCGACCGAGTTCGGCCGGGCTCGCCAGCAGGTCAAGCAGGGCGATGTCGAACGGCTGGGTGCCGGGCGGGGGCGCCGGCAGCTGCCCGGGACCGGCCGCGAGCAGCAGCCGCGCGCCGTCCGGGCCGGTCATGTCCCAGCCCCCGGGTACTGCGACGATGCGGTGCGCCGGGCCCGACGGGTACCCCGTTCCCTCCACGATGTGCTGGCCGGCGATGACCTCGAGCGTGTCGTCGATGCGGATCCGGCCGGGTGCACGGTGCAGCCCAGCGGTCCTCGCCAGCATGCAGGAGGCGCAGCGGCAGTCGGCCAGCGGCCAGCCGCTGGCACCGCCGGTGCCGATCATGAGTACGTGCACTGCCCTGCCAGGTTAAGGCCGTTGGTTACGATGGGGGCCGCCGAGAGCCGGCCTTGATCCTAGCTTCCGAGGCGAGAGATGACCTGGACCTGGCAGTTGGAAACGGAAGACGGCACGGTCGTGACTGCCCGCGAGCTGTCCAAGGAGACGTTCTCCAGTCAGGGCGACGCGGAGAGCTGGCTGGGCGAGCACTGGCCGAGCCTGGTGAAGGTCGGCGTCGACCAGGTCACGCTTACCGAGGACGGCAGGGTTGAGTACGGCCCGATGAGCCTGCATCCGGCTCAGGAGTGAGCGTCCAACCGGCCAGGGGGCGCTGAGGCGCGGAACCCGGCACTGAAGAGTGGGTCCGGCCCGCCGAGCGCGCCCGGCGGGCCGGCTTCGGACCTGGCCCGGATTGCCGCGATCTGCTCAGCTCCGGTTGCGCGGGCTTGCGGTCAGCTCCGGATCCCTGACGACCAGGTCGCCGAGGATGTCGTCAATCTGCTTGAGTACCGCCGGTTCGAGGCGAACACCGGAGGCCTGGGCATTTTCCCTAACCTGCTCGGGTCTGGTCGCTCCGATGATGGCGGCCGCGACGTTCGGGTTCTGCAGCACCCACGCGACGGCAAGCTGGGCCATCGTCAGCCCTGCCTGCTCCGCCACTGGCTTGAGCTGCTGAACCCTGCTGAGGATGTCATCAGTCATGAGCCTGGAGATGAAGCCGGAGCCATGCTCGTCGGTTGCCCGCGAGCCGGCCGGGGGCACCGCGCCCGGCCGGTATTTACCGGTCAGGACGCCCTGCGCAATCGGAGACCAGACGACCTGGCCGATCCCTTCCTGCTGGCACAGCGGGATCACCTGGGCCTCGATGACCCGCCAGATCATGTTGTACTGCGGCTGGCTGGACACGATCCGGTCCAGGCCTAGCTCCGCTGCGATCTTCAGCGCGGCCGCGATCTCCTCGGCACGCCACTCCGATACGCCGATGTACAGTGCCTTGCCCTGCCGGACTAGGTCGTCGAAGGCGCGCATAGTTTCATCGAGCGGTGTCTCGTGGTCGTACCGGTGCGCCTGGTAGAGGTCGATGTGATCGGTCTGAAGCCGCCGGAGGGAGGCGTTTGCCGACTCGATGATGTGCTTGCGAGACAGGCCGCGCTCGTTGGGACCCCGGCCGGTCGGCCAGTAGACCTTGGTAAAGATCTCCACCGACTCGCGCTTGACTCCGTGCAGGGCGTTGCCGAGCACCGACTCGGCCCTGGTTCCGGCGTAGACATCGGCGGTGTCGAAGGTAGTAATGCCCTCGTCGAGCGCCGCGGCGACGCACGCGAGCGCCGCGTCCTCTTCGACCTGGGAACCGTGCGTGATCCAGTTCCCGTAAGCGATCTCGCTGATTTTCAGGCCACTGCGGCCAAGATGACGATATTCCATGCCTGACAACTTAGTGGGGCGCGTGCCGCTCGGTTTGCCGGGCTGGTCTGGCCGCCTGGCTCGTCAGACTTTGGCGCCGCGCTCGACTCTCGGCTTGGGAAGCCGCATCCTGCGCATGCTGATCCCGCGCATCACCACATACAGGGTGAGCCCTCGTGTGCTCTCGTTCGGGAACCGCTCCTGCGCCATCCGCTTGACCCTCGACGCCACGAGCGCGCCTTCGCCAAGCATGATGGCAAGCAGGATGACGATGGCGCCGTCGGCCGCGAACTTGCTCGCTTGGAAAGGCAGTATCAGCAGCACGATCAGCAGGAAGATCGTGAAGATGTAGTACTCGCCGATGCCGCGCCGGGCGTCGACCACGTCCCTGGCCAGCCCGCGTACCGGGCCGCGGTCCTTGGGGGGCAGCGCCCATTCCTCGCCTCGCTGCAGCGCCTGGGACCTGCGAAGGCGATCATCCCGGCTCTGCTGCTTGGTCCGCTGGCCGGCCGCCTTACGGTCTGCCGGTGCCTGGTAGGGCTGGCGGCGGCTGGCCTGGGCCTCGCTCCGCTTCGGCGTCGGCGCGCCCTTCTTCGGGGTGACGGCGCCAGGCCTGACCGGCTCCGCCTCGGCGTCGTCGGCAGGGGTCCAGCCGGGCGCATGCTCGAGGGCCGTGGGCGTGTCAGCGGAGCGTCGTTTGAACACCCTTACAGCCTACCGGGACGAACGCCCCAGATCTTCATGTCGCAGTGGCGCGGTCCAGTGGCCGATTTGGCGCCGTTCTGCCTGTCAGCAAACCGGTCCGTGATTACGGTTCTGGCCGGGACGTCGTAGGGTGGATGCAAGATCTGCCAGCAATATGTCCGTTGCTCTCCTGGCGCCTGTCCGAGACCCCGGACGCGCCGCCGGCAGCGGGGACTTTGACCGAGGGGATGGTCGCGCCGATGGGCGTCATGAAGCGGGTCACGATGGTCTTCCGCGCCAAGGCTAATAAGGCGCTCGACCGGATGGAAGACCCACGCGAGACCCTGGATTACTCGTATCAGACGCAGCTTGAGCTGCTGCAGAAGGTGCGCCGCGGGGTGGCCGATGTGGCCACTTCCCGCAAGCGCGTCGAACTCCAGATCAATCAGCTTCAGCAGCAGGCAAACAAGCTGGACAGGCAGGCCCGCGACTCGCTGGCTGCCGGGCGCGAGGATCTGGCCAGGGAAGCGCTGACGCGCAAGGCCACCCTGCAGGCGCAGCTGGAGGATCTCAACACCCAGTACGCCGCGCTGCAGGGCGAGGAGGAGAAGCTCACGATGGCTTCCCAGCGCCTTCAGACCAAGGTTGACGCATTCCGGACGCGGAAGGAGACCATCAAGGCTACCTACACCGCCGCCGAGGCCCAGACCCGCATCAACGAGGCGTTCACCGGGATCTCCGAGGAGATGGGCGATGTCGGCATGGCCATCCAGCGGGCCGAGGACAAGACCGCGCAGATGCAAGCCAGGGCCGGTGCCCTCGACGAGCTCATGGCCGCCGGTGCTCTCGATGACATGGTCAGTGGCCCGCACGACGACATCCAGGCTGAGCTTGACCGGTTGGGCGCGGGTGGCGGCGTTGACCATGAGCTTGAGCAGATGAAGGCCGAGCTGGCCCAGAACGCGCCGCGGCAGATCGAGGGCGCGCAGGGAAACGCCGGCGCGGCCCGGACGGAGCCGGCCGGCGCTGCGTCGGCGACCGACAAGCGCCCGGGTGGTGAGCCGGAATGATCGTGCGCATCCTGGGCGAGGGCCAGCTTGAGGTCGCCGACTCGGCGGCCGAGGAGCTGAATCAGCTGGACGTGGCGCTGGAGCAGGCCGTGGAGAAGGGCGACGAGGCGGGCTTCCGGTCCGCCTTGGAGGCGTTGCTCGCGCGGGTCAGGCAAGTCGGTTCGCCGGCCGATCCCGATGAGCTTAGGCCGTCGGAGCTGATCATCCCGCAGCCTGACGCCACCATGGTCGACGTGCGCAGGTTGCTGAACGACGATGGCCTTATCCCTGGCTAGCAGGCGTTCCGGCGCGGGAACGAGATACGTCGCCTTAGCGTTATGTAGGTAGGTGCCGCCAGTGCGGCTGCACCGCAGGCAGATCTAGGGCAGGGTTGAGACCCTGCCCTGAGCACTGCTTAGGTGAGATGTACTTGAAGTAACGGGCGGCGGCACAGCCGCTCAGGAAAGGGAGGCGGCGCCGATGGCGCGCACTCGCTACGCGTCCGATCCAGGGCTTATCGCGCGGATGGGCGCGACGATGTTCCTGCTCGGCCTCGTCTTCGTCGGTTTCGGCGTCGGCCTGGCGTTCGTCATTCTCTATCTGCCGCATTACCTCCACCACGGAGCTAGCAGCGGCGGCAGCTCGATCGGCGGCGCGGGCATCATCGCCATTGCCGCCGTCATCGGCATCGGCAGTGCCATTGCCTCCTACTTCTGGTCAGACAAGATCGCGCTGCGGACCTCGGGTGCACGGCTCGTCAACCCCGGCGACAGCGAGCAGGCTGCCAGGCTGCACGCCGTCGTGGACCGGCTGTGCGCGCTGGCTAACATGCCCAAGCCGCGGGTGGCGATCGCGCCGACGCAGATGCCGAATGCGTTCGCCACCGGGCGCAACACCAACGTGGCGATCGTCTGCGCCACCGAGGGCATACTCAACAAGCTCGACAACGAGGAACTCGAGGGCGTGCTCGCGCACGAGCTATCGCACGTGGCCCACAAGGACGTTGCGGTGATGACGATCGCATCGTTCCTCGGCATCGTTGCCGCGCTGATGGTGCGGTTCGCGTTCTACTCCGAGTTGTTCGGGGGCGGCGGCCGTGGCCGCGGTGGCAACAACAACAGCCAGAGCGCGCTGCTGATCATCCCGATAATGGTGCTGAGCATTGTCGTCTACGCGGTCAGCTTCCTGCTCATCAGGCTGCTGTCGCGCTACCGCGAGCTATCCGCCGACCGGTCGGGTGCGCTGCTCACCGGGCGGCCGTCGGCGCTGGCTAGTGCCCTGATGAAGGTCACTGGGGAGATGGCCCGGATTCCGATGAAGGACCTGCGCGCGGCCGAGCCGCTGAACACGTTCTACTTCGCTCCGGCTCTCAGGCCCGGCCAGCAGCAGAACATCGCCCAGATCTTCTCGACCCACCCGTCGCTCAAGCGTCGGCTGGCCGAACTGGAGAAGATCTCCAAGCAGCTGGGCCAGGGTCAGTAAAGGTGGGCTTCCTGGACGTCCTGCTTGGCCGGACCAAGCCCGTCCAGGCGAACCTGGACGAGCTGTTCGCGCTGCCCGGCGCGGCGCTGACGCTGCAGGCGGGTACCGACTTCAGGGCGACAGGCAGCGGCTCTGTGTGCTTCCGAGCCGCGGAAGGCAAGGCGTTCAGCGACATCGAGAAGGACGTCCGCGAGCTGCTCAGCATGGGCAAGGACAGCACGCCGGTGGAAGTGTCCACCGACGCCTACAAGTTCACGTGGCTGGTGTGCCGGCACTCCGCCGACGACCCCGAAGGCCTGGTGACCGATTTGCACGCGGTCAACTCGTCGCTGGAGGCCGGCGGATTCGGGCCGCAGCTGCTCTGCACGATCATGGCGTTTCGCGACTCGGGCGGGCGTTCGCTGGGGCTTGTCTACCTGTACAAGCGCGGCACGTTCTACCCGTTCGCGCCGCTGTCCGGGCAACAGCGCGATAATGCGCTCGAGTTGCAGATCCGTGGCGTGCTGGGTGCAGACCTGAAGATCGAGAGCGACCTCGGCCGCTGGATGCCGATCTGGGGCGCGCCGGGCCTATAAGGCCGCGCCTTGCCCGTCTGCCAGCTGCTCCTGCCGCCGCGCTCGTGATGCCGTCAGGCTTGCGGTGGTGCGGTCACGCGGCGGCGCGAGTCGATAACGGTAGCGCGAGCATCTGCTCCAGAGCGGCGCGCGCCTGCGCGGCGGTCTTTTCTTCTACCGAGATCTGGTTCACGACCTGGCCAGCTGCCAGCGACTCCAGCGCCCAGACCAGGTGCGGAAGGTCGATCCGGTTCATTGTCGAGCAGTAGCAGACCGTCTTGTCGAGGAATACTACGGTTTTGTCCGGGTTCGCGGCGGCCAGGCGCTGGACCAGGTTGAGCTCAGTCCCGACCGCCCAAGACGAGCCCGAGGGTGCGCGCTCGATGGTCGAGATGATCTTCTCGGTTGAGCCCACCTCGTCGGCCGCGAGCACGACCTCGTGCGCGCATTCCGGATGCACGATCACGTTGACGCCCTTGACGCGCTCGCGGACTTCGGTCACGCATTCGGGGGAGAACCGGCCGTGTACCGAGCAGTGCCCCCGCCACAGGATCATCGTCGCGTTCCGGAGCGCCTCTGGCGCCAGCCCGCCGGTCTCGCCGGGCGCATGCGGATCCCAGACGATGCAGTCGTCCAGGCTCATGCCCATCTCCAGGACGGCGGTGTTGCGGCCGAGATGCTGGTCGGGCAGGAAGAGCACCTTACTGCCCTGGCCAAGAGCCCATTTCAGGGCGCGGGCGGCATTGGAGGAGGTGCAGACCGTGCCTCCGTGCCGACCCGTGAACGCCTTGATGTCGGCTGACGAGTTCATGTACGTGACCGGGATCACGTCGTCGGCCAGGCCAAGGTCCTCGAGCGCGTCCCAGCACTCCTCGACCTGGTTATAGGTGGCCATGTCGGCCATCGAGCAACCCGCCGCGAGATCGGGCAGGATGACCTTCTGCTCCGGCGAGGTGAGGATGTCGGCCGACTCGGCCATAAAGTGGACGCCGCAGAACACCACGAACTCGGCGTCCGGCCGGGCTGCCGCCTCGCGGGCCAGCTTGAACGAATCGCCGGTCACGTCCGCGAACTGGATTACCTCGTCGCGCTGGTAGTGGTGGCCGAGGATGAAGGCGCGGTCGCCGAGTGCATTGCGGGCGGCCCTGGCGCGCGTCACCAGCGCGGGATCGCTGGCAGGCGGCAGCTCGCCAGGGCAGTGCACGCCACGCTCGGAGTCCGGGTCTGCCCCGGCTCCGAGAACGAGCAGCGGAAGCGAGCGGCCGGCGCCGACAGCGACGGACCCTGACTGGCTGAGAGACGTGGTCAATGGATCCCCGATCTGAGGTACTTATCGTCTGAGTGACGATACCTATCATAGTCAAAGTCGGCAACATGGGCGCCGGCCGCCCCGGACATTTGGCCGCTGCGGGAGCGCCCGGATGGCCCAGGGCCGCCGGCAGGATCTTCGGCGACCCGCATTCGCCGGGTGAATTATCCGATATTCCCGACACAGTTTGAGCCGCACTCAAGACCCGGACTTCTGGCGGCTCGCGGCCTGCGGGCGGGTGCGCGGAATCAGCGGGCGGGGATTATGGTTGAGATGCATGACGGGGCGGTGCCGTTGGGGCACCGGCCAGCCGGATCCGGGAGTTAACGCAGATGACAGTTCAGGGCGAGACGACCACCCAGGGCATCGTTCTCAGCGACGCGGCAGCGGTCAAGGTGGGCAGCCTGCTCGAACAGGAGGGCCGTGAAGACCTGCGGCTGCGTATCGCCGTGCAGCCAGGCGGCTGCTCCGGGCTGCGCTACCAGTTGTACTTCGACGAGCGCGACATGGACGGCGACGTGGTCAGCGAGTTCGGCGCGGTCCAGGTCGTGACCGACAAGATGAGCGTGCCCTACCTCAGCGGTGCGACCATCGACTTCGTTGACACGATCGAGAAGCAGGGCTTCACGATCGACAACCCGAACGCCTCCGGGCTCGTGCGCCTGCGGCGACTCGTTCCACTAGACCTCGAAATAACGGGCCAAACCCGGCGTTACCGCGCCGGGACAGCCCGGCAGGACAGCCGTCGCACTGGTCATCGTTCGGCGGCTTTCTGCTGTCAGCGTGCGTCAGTCCGCGAACCAGGAGACCATCGCCAACGACTTCGCTAGCCGGTCCAGCACTTCATCGCGGTGCAACAACGGCCAGCCCGCCGCGCCTGGCTCGGGGCGCACGCCTCTGTCGGCGAGCAGATAAAGCATCCGCAGCGCCCTGATCGTGTTGCTTGCATACGGCGGGACGGGTCCTGGGTCTCCGGTAGCGAACTTCGCATCGATCAGGTCCAGCCATTGGGTGGACTGCACGGCCGGCAGGTCGGTCCTGGTCAGCGTGAGCCCGATCGCATAGCCGAGCCGGTCGTCTTCCTGATCGCGCCTCCCGCGGGCACGGCGAAGCCCGCGGCCGCGATCTGCTGCCAGTCCGCCGCGTCGGCACATAGCCGACCCGGTAAGCCGGTGCGGTTACGCCCGGCGGCCGCGACATGGCGGGTTCGCGTGTAGCCTGTGGGCCGCCAGCCAGGCTGACCAACGGAGCCATCAATGCGCATTGCCGTGACCGGATCGATCGCAACTGACGAGCTGATGACCTTTCGCGGCCGGTTTGCCGACCAGTTCCTGGCCGACAAGCTGGACAAGATCTCGCTGTCGTTCCTGGTGGACGGGCTGGAGATCCGCCGTGGCGGAGTGGCCGCGAACATCGCCTTCGGCCTTGGCTGCCTTGGCCTGCGACCGGTTCTGGTCGGCACCGTAGGAACCGACTTCGCCGAGTACCGGCAATGGCTGGATGAGCACGGCGTCGATACCAGCCAGGTGCGCGAATCGAGTCAGCATCACACGGCGCGGTTCGTCGGTACCACCGACGTGGACATGAACCAGATCGCCTCCTTCTACCCCGGCGCGATGAGCGAGGATGCGTCCCTCGACCTGAGCGGCCTCGTCGGCCTGGCCGACCTGGTCCTGATCGGAGCCGGTGACCCGGCGGCGATGCTGAGCCTGACCAGGCAGTGCCGAGGAGCACCAGATCCCGTTCGCTGCCGACACCTCGCAGCAGCTGGCGAGCCTCGACGGCGCGCAGATCACGCGAGCTCGTAGCCGGCGCCGCTTACCTGTTCAGCAACGACTACGAGGCATCGCTGACCGAGCACAAGACCGGCTGGAGCGCGCCCGAGCTGATCGCTGAGGTAGGCGTCAGGGTCACAACGCTCGGCTCGCAGGGCGCACGGGTCGACCGGGCTGGCGAGGCGCCGGTGCTCGTCGGACCCGTCAAGGACGTCACTCCAGTCGACCCCACCGGGGCCGGGGACGCCTTCCGGGCGGGTTTCCTGGCCGCGGTGGCCTGGGGTCTCAGCCTGGAGCGGGCCGCCGCAGCTCGGCAACCTGCTGGCGGTGCACGCGCTGGAGACGACCGGGACGCAGGAGTACAAGCTCATCCCTGCCGGGCTGATTGCCCGCTGCGCGTTGGCGTATGGCCAGGCGGCCGCTGACGAGATCGCCGCTCACCTGCCCTGAGCCTTCGACAGGGAAGGTCGACCAGTCCGCTTGGCGCTACGCCGCCGTGGCCGTGCGGAGCTGATCGCCGCACGACAGCGCAGCTGAGGGTCACGCCGAGTTAGTGTCCGGGCGCGATAACGTGCAAGCATGCTCGCTGCGCTCGCGTCCGGTTACCTCGGGCCGCCGGAGCTGACCTTCGGGCGGGCGTTCACCTCCTGGACGGTCGACCCGTGGTCGCTGGCTGGCATCGTGATCCTTGGCGGCTTGTACCTGATCGGCGTGCGGCGGGTTCGGCGCAACGGCGAGCCCTGGCCGGCCGCGCGGATCGTGCTGTTCTGCGGCCTGGGGCTGGGCTTCGCGGTCATTGCCACGATGTCGTCTGTCGGCGTCTACCAGCCGGTGCTGTTCTACATGCGGTCAGTGCAGACGGTCCTGCTGCTGCTCGTCGTGCCGCTGTTCATGGCGCTAGGTCGGCCGCTGACGCTGGTGATCGCGGCGCTGCCGCGGTTCGGCGCCCGACTCGAGTCCGCGATCAGCGGCCGGGTGGCCAGGCTGGCCACGTTCCCTGCCATCACCACGCTCGTACTAGTGCTGACGCCGTTCGTGATCTACTTCACGCCCTGGTACCAGGCCGGCTTCAGCTCGGTCCTCGTCGCGCAGCTCACGCATATCGCGCTGATGGTGCCGGGCTTCGTGTTCTTCTGGACGCTGCTGCGGGTCGACCCGGTGCCGAAGGCCTATCCGTATGTCGTCGCCCTCTGGATCACCGGGCCGAAGTGATCGGCGACGCGGTTCTGGGCCTGGCCGTCATCGCCGACACCAGCCTGATAGCGGGCCACTACTACCACGCGCTGGCGCGCCCATGGGGGCCGAGCCTGGCGACGAGCCAGGTACTCGGTGGCGGCGTGCTGTGGATCCTGGGTGACATCGTCGGACTGCCGTTCCTGGCCGCGCAGTTCATCCAGATGATCCGCGAGGACGAGGCGGACGCCGCGGTGATCGACGCCGAACTCGACGCTCAGGAGGCGGCTGGCGCAACCGCCGGGATTACAACCCCAGTGGCAGCTGATGCCAGCGGGGCACTAGGGACTGCTGTTGTTACAGCTTCTGAGCAGACTGGGCAGCAGCCGTGGTGGGAGAGCGACCGCCGGTTCTCCGACCGGTTCCGCGCCATGGACGAAACGGACTAAGTACCCCAGTTCGTCTCGACACAATTGGCGAACGCCAACACCCTGTCACTTTGACAGCCTCAGCTGAGGCGTTTTGGACTGTTTTGAGGCTGTCAAGACTGTCAGGGTGTCGCTTGCACAAGGGCTAGAGGCGCGGGTTAGTAGCTGCGGCGGACCAGGAAAGACCAGCCGGCACTGCAGGTCTGACGTGCCGACGAACTCCTGCGATTTCAGCGCGCACCAGGCCGGCAAATCGGTCTTCGCCGCCGGGTCATCCGCCAGCACCTCGATGATCTGGCCGACATGCACTTCGCGGATCCGGTCGGCGAGCATGATGATCGGGACCGGGCACTTCTTGCCCAGGGCGTCGAGGGTGAGCGCGGGCCGAAGCTGCGTCTGAGCCATGTGCTGCGGGGGGGTCACGCGGTTACCTCCACGGACGGGTCAGCTGGCGGTCGTCCGACTGCTGGCCGCTCCTCACAGTTTCCCGTACCGCGGCCACAATACGGGGTAGTGACCTCCAGGAACTCGGTCACCGACCCAGCAACGAAATCTCGTGGGAGCGATACCCGGACATTGCCGTGTGTAAGCGCGCCCATGGCGGCCAGTACGTGACTCGGCTGGCGGGTGTCGGCCACGCAGGCGCTGCCGGACGACACCGAGAAGCCGGCCCGGTCCAGTTCGGTCACCAGCGCCTCGCCGTCGACGTACAGGCAGGAGAAGGTGACGATGTGCGGGAGCCTGAGCTCGGGATCGCCGTGCACGACTGAGTCGGGGACCAGCCTCGGCACCCCCTCGCGGATCATGCCGGTAAGAGCGCGGAGCGCGGCGTCAGATCGGTCCCCGTTCCCCTTCCATGCTGGTGAGCGCGGCGGCCGCGGCCATGATCGCGGGCACGTTGGGGAAGCCGGGCACCCGGCGGCCTTCGCGGTCGTCGGCCGGGAGCGGCTCGCGCCAGCGGGTGCCCGTGCGCACCGCGAGCACGCCCACCCCGGCCGGGCCGCCCCATTTGCGGGCGCTGGCCGTCAGCAGCGACCAGCCGTTCGGAACCGGCAGCCGGCCGGCGGACGCGCCCGCGTCCACCAGCAGCGGGACCCGCGAGCGCTGGCACGCCTCGGCAGCCTCGGCGACCGGCTGGAGCGTGCCCACCTCGTGATTCGCCGACTGCAGGCAGGCCAGCAAGGTACGGTCGCGTGCTACCGCCTCTTCGAATTCGCCGATATTGGCGCGGCCGAGGCCGTTGACGCCAGTGATGCTCACCAACGTGCCGGTAACGCGTTCCAGCCAATCCGCAGCGTTCAGCACGCTCGAGTGCTCGACCGCGCTGGCGACCAGGTGGCCGGGGCCGCGGCTGGCTGACTGCCTCGCCTGCACCGCGCCAAGCACGGCCAGGTGCACGGCCTGGGTGCCTGAGCTGGTGAAAGACAGCTCGTCGGGGCGGCAGCCGAGTTCGGCGGCGACCTGTTCCCTGGCTCGGTCGAGCAGCAGGCGGGCTCGCCGTCCTTCTCGGTGCAGCCTGGCCGGGTCGGCCCAGCCGTCATCGAGCGCCGCCAGCAGGGCGTCGCGGGCACTGCTGTGCATCGGCTCCGCGGAGGCCGCGTCGAAGTAGGCCACGTTAGCGACTCTAGGCAGCCAGCCGGGGCCGGAGCCTGGGGGTCCCCAGTACTGCGGCTCGTCGGCGTTGTACTGTTTCCACGACAGGCTGTAGGACGTTGGACTTAACCGGCCGCTGACGCCGGGATTTGACTGCTGGGAAGGCCATCTGTGAGTCCCATCCGCGGTGCCTCGGGGCACCAGGCCTCGGAGCGCCGCGCGCCGCGCCAGCGGGCGGGAGCGAGGCTGCTACGGCGCTGGCTGCCGCGCACTGCCCTGTTCGTGGGCCTGGTCACGCTGACCGCTGGCTGCAACGCCACCACTGTCGAGCAGCTCGGCCTCCGCAGGCCGCTGACCACGCAGGCGAAGCTGATCGTGTCGCTGTGGCAGGGGTCATGGATCGCCGCGCTGGCCGTCGGCGTGACGGTCTGGGGCCTGATCCTGTGGGCGATCGTCGTCTACCGCAAGCGCGGCGACCGGATCCCGCACCAGGTCAGGTACAACCTGCCGATCGAGATCATGTACACAGTGATCCCGTTCATCATGGTCGGCGTGCTGTTCTACTTCACCGCGCGGGACGAGAACAAGATCGACGCGTTGTCGGCGCACCCCAAGGTGGTAGTCGACGTGACCGGATTCCAGTGGAGCTGGGAGTTCCAGTACCCGCAGTATCCGGTAAAGAACTCCGCCGACGGCGTCACCGAGGTCGGCTACATGTGGAACGGCTCGCTCGGCAATGCGGGCAACTACGGCGCGCTGCCGCTGCTGGAGATCCCCGTGGGTGAGAGCGTCCGGTTCAATCTCCGCTCGAACGACGTCATCCACTCGTTCTGGATCCTGCCGTTCGACTTCAAGCGGGACGTCATCCCCGGCCACCCGAACCACTTCGAGGTGACGCCGACGGGGACGCTCTACAGCGGGCCGGACACCATCGGCCGCTGCTCGGAGCTGTGCGGCCTGTACCACAGCCGGATGCTGTTCCGAATCAAGATCGTGACGCCCGCGCAGTTCAAGGGGTGGATCCTGGCGCAGCAGAAGCTGCAGAACGCATCTGGGGGTGCTCAGTGACCACGTACAACACGCCGGCGCCGGCTGGCGCTATGCCGGGGGTGGCGCCGCGCACCTACCGCAAGGGCTCGATCCTCGCGGACTGGCTATCCTCGACCGACCACAAGGTCATCGGTCACTTGTACCTGATCACGTCGTTCTTCTTCTTCCTGGCCGGCGGGCTGATGGCGATGATCATGCGCGCCCAGCTGATGGCCCCGGACAACCACATCGTGTCGGACCAGCAGTACAACGAGCTGTTCACGATGCACGGCACCATCATGCTGCTGCTATTCGCCACGCCGCTGTTCGTCGGCTTCGCGAACGAGATCATGCCGCTGCAGATCGGCGCGCCGGACGTGGCCTTCCCGCGGCTGAACCTGCTCAGTTACTACATGTTCCTGTTCGGCGGCCTGATCCTGCTAGCCAGTTTCCTGACGCCCGGTGGGGCGGCCTCGTTCGGCTGGTATGCCTACTCGCCGCTGACCAACTCGGTAAACTCGCCCGGCGTCGGCGGTGACATGTGGATCATGGGTCTGGTGCTGGCCGGCCTGGGCACGATCCTCGGCGGCGTCAACTTCGTCACCACCATCCTGTGCATGCGCGCGCCCGGCATGACCATGTTCCGGATGCCGATGTTTACCTGGAACATCCTGCTCACCTCACTGCTGGTGCTGCTTGCCTTCCCGGTGCTGGCCGCGGCGCTGCTGGTGCTGGAGATCGACCGGAAACTCGGCGCGCAGGTATTCTCCGCCAATAGCGGCGGGGCGATTCTCTGGCAGCATTTGTTCTGGTTCTTCGGCCATCCCGAGGTCTATATCGTGGCGTTGCCGTTCTTCGGCATCGCCACCGAAATCCTGCCGGTCTTCGCCCGCAAGCCGCTGTTCGGCTACAAGGGCCTGGTCGCTGCCACCATCGCTATCGCCGGCCTGTCGCTGACCGTGTGGGCGCACCACATGTTCACCACCGGCGCGGTGCTGCTGCCGTTCTTCTCTTTCATGACGTTCCTGATCGCGGTGCCGACCGGGGTGAAGTTCTTCAACTGGGTCGGCACGATCTGGCGAGGTCAGATCACGTTCGAGACCGCCATGCTATTCATTCTCGGCTTCCTGGTGGTCTTCCTGTTCGGCGGGCTGACCGGGATCATCCTGGCGTCACCGCCACTGGACTTCGCGGTAAGCGACTCCTACTTCGTGGTGGCGCATTTCCACTACGTGCTGTTCGGCACCGTGGTGTTCACCATGTTCGGCGGATTCTACTTCTGGTGGCCAAAGTTCACCGGCAAGATGCTCGACGAGACGCTCGGCCAGTGGCATTTCTGGAGCGTCTTCATCGGCTTCAACATGACATTCCTGGTCCAGCACTGGCTGGGCCTGATGGGCATGCCACGCCGGGTGGCTAACTACCCGTACCTGCCGCCTCTGGCCACGACCCTGAATGACATTTCCTCCATCGGCTCGTTCATTCTCGGCGCTGGCACGTTCATCTTCCTCTACAACGTCTACAAGACCTGGAAGACCGGCGAGCGGGTTACCGCGGACGACCCGTGGGGCTTCGCGAACTCGCTGGAGTGGGCGACCTCGTGCCCGCCGCCACGGCATAACTTCATCTCGATTCCGCGGATCAGGTCTGAGCGCCCGGCGTTCGACCTGCACTACCCGCACATCAGGACGGGCCGGGACCGTGACGTTGAGCATCAGGAGTCGATCGGAGCCGGCTCATGAAAGTAGAGTCCTACCTGTTCCTTGGCTGCGCCGCCTTCTTCGGCGGCAGCGACCTCGTCTACTGGTACTTCTCGCACGACCCGACCGGTACTACGGCGCTTGCGCTGGCGGTCTGCCTGGCGTTCCTGTCCGGCTTCTACCTGCTGTTCACCGGGCGCCGGCTACCGACCATCCGGCCCGAGGACAACCCCGAAGGCGAGGTCGACGAGGGTGTCGGTGAGCTTGGCTTCTTCAGCCCGCACAGCTGGTGGCCGCTGTTCGTCGGCATCGCTGCTGCTGTCGCCGCGCTGGGCATGGCGATCGGCTGGTGGCTGTTCCTGATCGGAGCGCTCGCGACCGTGCTGTCGATGATCGGATTCGTGTTCGAGTATTACCGCGGGCACTACGCGCACTGACCGAACGCGACCGCTCGACGAGTGACCTCATCCTGGCTGCCAGGCCGAGCGCCCCGGCCAGAGCGCATAGGCCTCTGGGCGCCCGTGAGAGCCCGCCTGGCAGGCGAATGGGTGCCTTGTAGGTGTGCCTCTGGCCACCCAAACTCGGCACCCATAAACGATTCGGGCAGCAGCTCGAGCCAACCGCTCCCCGAACTCTCACACAGATGTTGAGCTTCTTGTCTCGGTCAGCTGAGTCGGCCGCTGCGGGCGCGTCAGCCCACTGCGGGGTGCCACGGCGAGGCCTTCTGCCTGGCACACGAGGTGGCCCCCGGCACACACTGCGCCGGGGCCTCCGGGCTAGCGCCGCATCCCGCGGGCGTGCTGCTGGGCCTGCGGCAGCTACCACGCGGCGCGTCGGCCGACTTCGGTTAGCTGTCCTACTCGTCCGTCCGGCCGGTGTCTGAGCCCTCGGTCTGACCGGCACCGGCGCCCTCAGCGGCCGAGATAGCCTCGCGATCGTGCCCGTTGCCTTCGACCGCGTGGCCGTTGCCGTGGCCGTTGCCGTGGCCATTACGGGCCGATTCCAGCGGGATGCTCTCGGTAACGGCATTGTAGAGGCGCTCGCGCACCCGGCCGAGCGCGCCGCGCATGCCGGGCGGAGGCACGTCGGCATCCGTCGGCTCGACGGGCGGCAGCGCCGGAATCTCGGCCCTGGCTGTCAGCACCGCGAGCGTTTCCTCGTCGACCGGCCTGGTCTCCTCGATGAACTCGCCGCCGGGCATCTGCCTGATGATGCCGGTTTCCACGCCATGCTCAAGCAGGTGAACGTCCTTGCGCTGGAGGCCGAGGCAGATCCGCTTGGTGACGATGTAGGCGATCGCCGGCAGCACGAAGATCGCCAACCCTGGCCGCCCACGTAGTCCAATAGAGCGGGATATCCAGGTGGTCGGCGAGCACGTCGTTGGCGCCCTCGGCCCACAGCACGCCGTAGAACGTGATAACCGACATGCCCAGCGCGGTCCTGGCCGGCGCGTTCCGCGGCCGGTCGTTGATGTGGTGCTCGCGGCGGTCGCCGGTGATCCATTGCTCGACGAACGGCCAGAAGGCCGCGCCCCCGAAGATGAGGCCGAGCGGCAGCAACGCCGGGATGAACACGTTGAAGGCGAAGGTATGGCCGAACAGGACCCACTGCCAGGCCGGCATGATGCGCAGGGCGCCCTCGAGCGCGCCCATGTAGAAGTCGGGCTGGGAACCCGCCGACATGGCCACCGGGTTGAACGGGCCGTACAGCCAGATCGGGTTGATCTGGGTGAACGTCGCGGCCAGGGCCAGCGCAGCGAAGGTGAAGAAGAAGAACGCGCCGGTCTTGGCCATGAAGTACGGGTACATCGGCGCGCCGACGACGTTCTCGTTCGTCCGGCCCTTGCCCGGCATCTGGGTGTGCTTCTGGTGGAACATGATGAACAGGTGCGCTGTCACCAGAGCCAGGATCAGGCCGGGAATCAGCAGCACGTGCAGGATGTACAGCCGCGGGATGATCACATGCCCGGGGAACGGTCCGCCGAACAGGAAGAACGCCAGGTAGGTGCCGACCAGCGGGATCGACTGCATGACGCCTTCGAGGATCCGCAGGCCAGCGCCGGACAGCAGGTCGTCGGGCAGCGAGTACCCGAACAAGGCCCTCGAGCAGGCCGAGCGTGAGCAGCGTGATGCCGATCAGCCAGTTGACCTCGCGTGGCTTGCGGTACGCGCCGGTGAAGAAGATCCGGATCATGTGCGCGAAGATCGCGGCCATGAACAGGTCGGCGGCCCAGTGGTGGATCTGCCGGATGAGCAGGCCGCCGCGCACGTCAAAGCTGATGTGCAGGGTCGAGGCGTACGCCTCGCTCATCCGCACGCCGCGGAGCGGGATGTAAGACCCGTGGTAAATGACATCGGTCATGCTTGGCTGGAACCACAGCGTCAGGAACGTCCCGGTGAGCAGCAGGATGATGAACGAGTAGAGGATGATCTCGCCGAGCAGGAACGACCAGTGGTCGGGGAAGATCTTCCTGAGAAAGACGCGAACGCCACGGGCGCCGTGGAACCTGTCGTCTAGCCAGCCGCCGACGCCTTCCAGCCCTCGCTCGACGCTCATGACCGCTCCCAGTAGCTCGGGCCTACGGGCTCGTTGAAGTCGCTCAGCGCGATGAGGTAGCCCTGCGAGTCGACGCCGATCGGCAGCTGCGGCAGCGGCCTGGTGGCGGGGCCGAATATCACCTTGGCGCCCTGCGCAGCGTCGAAGGTCGACTGGTGGCACGGGCAGAGGATGTGGTGAGTCGTCTGCTCGTACAGCGCCGCCGGGCAGCCAACGTGCGTGCAGATCTTGGAGTAGGCGACGATGTTGTCAACCGTCCAGTTCGGGACCACTATGTCTGGCGTCGCAGCCGCACCTGGGCGCGCGCTTGGCCCGAAGACGATCTCGCCGGGCCGGAACTTGATGATGATGACCGCCGCCTTGGCCATGTCGTCGTCGTTGTCCAGGTAGCCCTCGGGGCCAACGCTGATGATGCTGCCGGGGGAGCTGAACTCGGCCGGCGTGATCGGCCGACCCGTGCCGTACACCAGAAGCCGCAGGCCCTTGCGCCAGACCGTGAAGTTGAGGCTCGTGCCCGGCAGCGGGCCCAGGTCGCGCAGCACGAACAGCGGGGCGACCGCGAGCGGCACCGTCGCGGCTATCAGCGTCCGCCTCAGCAGCGGCCGCTTGACGAACTGGCTGGCGTCAGCGCCTTCTTCCCAGGTTTCCTTGAACGCGGCGCGGGCCTGGGGCTCGGACCTGAGGGGGTGCCGCTCTTCGGTGATCTCCACCGTTGGCATGATTTGCCGGACCCAGATCACCGCGCCCGCGCCCAGCAGCAGCATGACGAGCGACAAAGTGCCGCCCAGGAACAGGTTGGAGTGCAGCGCGCCGGTGAGGGAGCCGACGCCGATCAGCGCATATGCGACCAGGAAGCCGAAGCCTGCCAGCATCGCCAGCAGGAAGCACGCCGCGACGAGACGCTCGGCCTTTTTCGCCCGGACCGGGTCGTCGGGATCTGGCGGTAGCTCACGAACGGGAGCCTGGCCGCCATCGCCGCCCGGCGCGGGCAGCATCGTCCGGGCGGTAGCGGGCGGCGGCGTTCCGATCACGCGGTGCCGCACGCCGGGAAGCTCCGGCTCAGCCGGGTCGGCGCCGTGGCCCTCGCTGGTCAAGTATGCGGGCCAGGAACTTTCGCCGGAGTCGCCAGCACCGGGCAGTCCTGGGGAGTTCGTGTCACTCATGAGCCTTCCCGTGCTTCGCAGTGATCCAGAGTGCCGCAAGCACCATGAACAGAAGGAGACCGAGGAACGCCACCAGGCCCTCGGTAACAGGTCCGATCCGGCCGAGGCTGAAGCCGCCGGGGTTGGGCTCGGACCGGATGGTCGTGACGTAGGCGATGATGTCCCGCTTCTCCTGGGGCGTGATGGTGAGGTCGTTGAAAACCGGCATCGCCTCGGGGCCGGTAAGCATGGCCTCGTAGATCTGGGTCGGGGTCGACGCGGTGAGCGCAGGCGCGTACTTGCCGTTGGTGAGCGCGCCGCCCGCGCCGACGAAGTTGTGGCATGCGGCACAGTCGGCGACGAACAACTGCTGGCCCAGGCCGATGTTCGCGCCGTTCGCGCTGACCTGGGCGGCCGACGGGATCGGCGGGCCGCCGCCAAGCGACTGGATGTAGGCGGCCACGGCCGCTGTCTGGGCCGGGTTCAGCTTGGCCGGCTTGCGGTCCTGCTCGGCGCTCTGGTCGGCCGCCGGCATGCGGCCCGTGCTCACTTGGAAGTCGACCGCGGCGGCACCGACGCCAATCAGGCTGGGCGCCACGCCGGCCTTGCCTTCCCCGAACTGCCCGTGGCAGCTCGAGCAGTTGGTTACGAAAAGGTTGCGCCCCTCTGCGATCTGCGCCGAGTTAGCTGCGGCTGGCGACGATGCTGCGGCCCTGCCGCTGGTGACGACGGCGTATGCCGTGCCGATGAGCAGCAGCACGAACACGACGACGGCGTAGCCGGCCGCCGGTTGGCGCCGCCTCGCGGTGATCCAGCTCACAGCTTCCCCAGGTCCCGGTCAGTGAATCAGGTAGATGGTGGTGAACAGGCCGATCCAGACGACATCCACGAAGTGCCAGTAGTACGACACCACGATGGCGCTGGTCTGCTGCTCAAGCGTGAATCTCTTCGCCGCGAATGTCCGGCCAAGCAGGAAGATGAACGCGATAAGCCCGCCGCTGACGTGCAGTCCGTGGAAGCCGGTGGTGAGGAAGAACACAGACCCGTAATTCGACGACGACAGCGTCACGTGCTGCTTCTGGATCAGGTCCAGGTACTCATATCCCTGGCCGAGCACGAAATACAGGCCCATCAGGAACGTCAGCACGTACCACTCGCGCAGGCCCCAGCGCAGCGGGTTCCAGATCCTGCCGGTCCGGCGAAGCTGGTGACGCTCGATCGCGAACACGCCCGCCTGGCAGGTAACGCTGGACAGCAGGAGGACGATCGTGTTTGCCGAGGCCAGGCCCAGGTCTAGGTGCGCCTTGGGCCAGGCCTGGCCCAGCCCCTTGTCGACAGACCGGACCGTGAAGTACATGGCGAACAGCGCCGCGAAGAACATCAGCTCCGAAGAAAGCCAGATGATCGTGCCGACGCTGACGAGGTTTGGCCGGCTGGCAGTCGGGCGCGGGACTACCTCTGGAGATGCTGTGACCACGTGGCCATTATTACGACACTGCGTAGGCGTGCGTTGCCCGACCCCCCGGGTCGGTAGCATCCATTGCCATGAAGGTAGTCGTGTATAGCCATGATGCCGACACCCGGGCCCGGATAAGGCTCGCCATCGGCCGTCGCCCGGCCCCTGACGTGCCGGAAGCCGACATCGTCGAGGTCGCCACCGAGCCCATGCTGTTCCGGCTCCTGGACGCCGGCGGGGTCGGGGTGATGGTGCTGGACGGCGAGGCCCAGCCGGCTGGCGGGATGGGTGTGTGCCGCCAGGCCAAGGACGAGATTCACCACTGCCCGCCTGTCCTGCTCATCATCGGTCGGCCTGATGACGGCTGGCTGGCGACTTGGTCGCGCGCCGACGCCGTGGTCAGTAACCCGCTCGACCCGGTCGAGCTGGCCCGGGAACTGGCCGGGCTGATGCGTCAGCGAGCGGCTGGCTCTGACGCGGCGGGCAACGAGGTTGTTCAGGCCTGATGCCGAGGTGCCCGACAAAATGGATGAACGTACAGGCTGGCCCGCCCTGATCGGCGCGCTCATCCGCGGCGAGCAGCTCTCGGCTGACGAGACGGCCTGGGCGATGAACGAGATCATGGACGGCGCTGCGACCCCGGCCCAGATCGCTGGCTTCGGCGTGGCGCTGCGGATTAAGGGCGAGACCCCCGCCGAGGTCACCGGTCTCGCTCAGGCGATGCTTGAGCACGCCGCGCCGATCTCGATTCCCGGCCGGGTGACGGATCTGGTCGGCACTGGGGGAGACGGGGCCAGGACCGTCAATATCTCGACCATGGGCACGATTGCCGCCGCGGCCGCCGGGGCCCGGATGGTGAAGCACGGCAACCGGGCCGCATCATCGGCGTGCGGCACGGCCGACGTGCTCGAAGCCCTCGGCGTGGTGATTGACCTGCCGCCAGCCGCGACCGAGCAGCTCGTGGACGAGGTTGGCGCCGGGTTCCTGTTCGCGCCGCTCTATCATCCGGCACTCCGTCATGTCATCGTGCCGCGGCGCGAGCTTGGCGTGCCGACGGTCTTCAACATTCTCGGCCCGGTGGCCAACCCGGCCCGCCCGGCGGCGCAGGCCCTGGGGGTGGCCGACCCGCGGATGGGACCGATCCTGGCCGGTGTGCTGGCTAATCGCGGTTGCTCGGGGCTGGTATTTCACGGTGACGACGGCCTGGACGAGCTCACCACCACCGGGCCGTCAACGGTCTGGGTGGTAACCGGCGGTGCCGTCAGCGAAGTCAGGTTTGACCCAGCCGACCTCGGCATCGCCAAGTCGGCCCCGGCCGACCTGCTCGGCGGCGACCCGGCGCACAACGCTGGCGTGGTCCGCGAGTTCCTTGCAGGTGGCCAGGGCCCGGTCCGGGAGACGGCGGTGCTGAATGCCGCGGCCGCGCTAGCGGCCGAGGCCGGGGTTGCAGGCCCGGACGCCCTGGTGCCCGCATTGACTGTTGGGTACCGGCGGGCGGGGGTGGCCGTGGACTCGGGCGCTGCGGCCGACTTGCTCAGCCGCTGGGTGGCGGTCAGCAGGCGGCTGGCCGGACGATAAGGCGCATCGCCGGGCGCGACGGAACTGCAAGCGAACGCGGCGTTGAGGTCGGGCCCGCGGTAGGTGCGGGTTCAGGACTCGGCGTAGCCCAGCGCGAACGCAGCCTCGAGGTCGTGCCGGGAGTAAGTCCGGAAGGCGATGTGGGTCTCGGTGTGCGTGACCCCAGCCACCTTGTTGACGGTGCCAGGGATGACGTCGCCGAGTTCGTCGTGCCCGCGGACTCGGACCATTGCCACCAGGTCGAACTCGCCGGTCACGGAATAGACCTCGCTGACCGCCGGGATCTGCGCGATCGCCTCCGCTGTCTCCGGGATGCGTGCCACGTCAGCCTTGATCAGAACGATTGCGGTGACCACGGCAGTAGCGTACCGCCGCTCAACTCGCCGCCCGCATCAGATGCTGGCCTCGGCGCGCCCTGGCGGCGGCAACGAGGCCGAGCAAGCCAACGAGGACATCAGCAGTCGCCTTGGCGTCGGCCAGCGCCCGATGGCACGGCGTGGTGCGGGCGCCGAAGTACTGAGCCAGCGTCGCGAGCCGGCAGTCGGGCACATCCTCAGGGCCGAGCAGCAGGCGGGCAAGCACGGCGGTGTCGATGACGGCCGCTGGTGGCCACCGGATTGCGTTTGCTGCGCAGGCTGCGGTCAGGAAGCTCAGGTCGAACGGAGCATTGTGCGCGACGAGCACGCAGCCCTTCGCGAAGGCGAGGAACGCGGGCAGGGCGGCGCTGGCCAGCGGCGCGCGGCCAACCATGTCGTCGGTGATGCCGGTCAGCAGGGTGATGTCCGCCGGAATCGCCGTATCGGGCCGGACAAGGGTCGCGAACTCACCGGTGAGCTGCCCGCCGCTGAGCCGTACGCAGCCGATCTCGGTCAGCTCAGCCTGTTCGGGCAGCCACCCGGTCGTTTCGACATCCACGACGGCGAGGTCGAGGTCGGAAAGCGGTGCGATCACAACTTCACGCTAGGCCGGGGTGCCGACAGTCTGGCCCAGGCGCGCCGCGCCGGCCAGGGCCGTGACTAGCCAGGCGCGCCGGCTTGCTGCGAGCGTCATTCAGAACCTGCGGAGGCCTCAGGATCTGCACTGCAGTGACCACAGATGTCCGCCACCACTGAAGAAACGCACTGCGAGAGTGCGCGAAGCGGTTGAATCTACCCTGGCCGTTCACTAGGGTCGTGCAGCGAGCCGCATCGCTCATCAGCCGCCAGGCCGGCGGCGGCGATCGGCCCAGCCGAATCTCCCGGCGCTGGCCAGTCTGGCTCGCCGGAGAGCCGGGGACCCACCGGACGGTGTCGCAACTGCGGGACCGCCAGGGGTGAATCGGGCCAGTCTCTGACGGGCCCGTAGGGCGGTCTTCCACAGCCCGAACCCGTCAGCTGACCCGGCAGGCCGACAGTGGAAGAAGGAGCGTGTCGCGCGAGTGCACAGGCTGCCGTCGGTTCGCACGATCGTCAGGCAACGCGCCGGGGCTGTAGCTGTCGCTGTGCTGGCCGCCGGGCTCATCATGGGCGTGGGTGGCAGCGCCGGGGCAGTGCCGATGCCGACGATCAGCCAGGTCCAGGCCAGGCTCACGAAGCTGCAGGCCCAGCTCTCGAAACTCGACCAGCAATACGTCCAGGTCAAGCAGGAGCTTGCCAGTACTGACCAGCGGCTCGCGCTCGTCGACAAGGAACTGGCTATCTACACTCGTCAGTTCATCTCGGAGCGGAAGGCGATCGCCCGGATCGCTGTCACCGCGTACATGACGGGCAACATCAACTCATCGATCGCGCTGCTGACCTCCGGGAACCCGCAGCAGATCCTGAACCAGTCTGCCATCTTGCTGGAGCTGTCCAGCAACAACAACGCCGAGATTAACCAGTTCCTCAGGGACGCCAGGCAGCTGACCACAACCCAGCTGCTGGTCAAGCGCAACCGGGTCAGCATCCTCGCGCTGCGGAACAGCCTGCAGAAGCGTAAGGCGTACATGGAAGGATTGGCCAGCAAGGCGCAAACTCTGCTGGCTGCACTGACGCCGGCCCAGAAGACCGCGGTCGGCGGTGGTGGCGGGCAGACGGGCGGGATCAAGTACAAGGGCCCGACGTCGACCCAGGCTCAGAAGGCCGTCGCCTACGCCTACAGTAAAGTGGGCTGTCCGTATGTGTACGGCGGCACCGGGCCTTGTGGCGCGGGATACGACTGCTCTGGCCTGACCCAGGCGTCGTGGGCGTATGCAGGAGTGTCCATCCCGCGCGTCAGCTATGACCAGATGGCTCAGCTGCAGCCGGTCAATCTCCCAGCAGGCGACGTGACTAAGTATCTCGAGCCCGGCGACATTCTGGGTTTCGCCGGGAATACCCATGTCGGCATCTACGTGGGCGGCGGTCAGCTAATCGACGCACCCGTTCCTGGCGCTAGCGTCGAACTCATCTCACTGAGCGGCTGGTACCTGTCAAACCTGGACGGAGCCGTTCGGCCCTAGCAGCTGGCAGCTCGTGGCCCGGCGGGTAGCATCTGAAGTCTTCCCAGTCTCGGTGCTGCTGGCCTGACCAGGCCAGTTGGCGCCGGGGGAGCGTCATGACCAAGGTTCTGATCGTCACCAATGACTTCCCGCCGCGTAGCGGCGGCATTCAGTCGTTCGTGCACGCGCTGGCGGCCAGGCTCCCCGGCGATGGCGTCGTGGTATACGCGCCGGCCTGGGATGGTGCCGCTGAGTTTGATGTTCGGCAGGCGTTCGCAGTAGCCAGGCACCCCGGATCGCTGATGCTGCCGGTGCCGGACGTTCGCCGCCGCGCGGTAGCGCTGCTGACCGAGCACGACTGCGACACCGTGCTGTTCGGCGCCGCGGCCCCGCTCGGCCTGCTGGCACCGTCGTTGCGCAGGGCCGGAGCAAGCCGCATTGTCGCGCTCACGCACGGGCACGAGGCCGGCTGGGCCGCGCTGCCCGGGGCCAGGTCGTTGCTGCACCGGATTGCCGACAAGGTCGACGTCGTCACCTACCTCGGCGAGTACTTCCGGATCAGGATGGCCAAGGCCATGTCCACGTCCGCGGCCGGGCGGATGGTCAGGCTCGCACCCGGAGTCGACCCGGCGGTGTTCCGGCCCGGCGCGGGGGGAGCCGAGGTCCGGCAGCGTCTCGGCATCGACCCCGACCGGCCAGTCGTGCTTTGCGTGTCCAGGATGGTGCCCCGCAAGGGCCAGGACACGCTAATCAGGGCCTGGCCACAGGTACTGCGCCGGCCTGCGCGCGGCGCCGCTGTTGCTGCTGGTGGGCGGCGGCCCCTACCGCGCCAGACTGGAGCGGATGGTTGCTGAGGCAGGAGTATCGGACTCTGTAGTTTTCACCGGCTCCGTCACTTGGGACGACCTGCCGGCCTACTACGACGCCGCCAATATCTTCGCCATGCCCTGCCGCACCCGGCGCGCGGGCCTCGACGTCGAGGGCCTCGGCATCGTTTACCTCGAAGCATCCGCCACCGGCTTGCCGGTCATCGCCGGGGACTCCGGCGGCGCTCCCGACGCCGTCCTCGACGGCGAAACCGGCTACGTCGTCCCCGCTCGCAACATGACCGCTCTGGCCGATCGCCTCACCGAACTGCTAGCTGATCCAGCAGGCGCGGCTGCGATGGGCAAGAAGGGCCAAGCGTGGATCGAGCGAGAGTGGACCTGGGATCTGGTGACTGAACGACTGCAACAAATCTTGTCCGGCCAGCTCTAACCAGTTCGAGGGCCGATGCGGCCGGCTAAAGGTGGTGGGCTTCGCTTCGACCTGCGGCGCGCAGGCTGATGCCGGCCGTAGTGGGCGGCCATTTCTCCGCCCTGGCCGCCCAATGCGACCAGCGCCCGCCTGAAGCGCGGTCGGGCGTCGGCCTGAAGCGCGGTCCGGCGTCAGCCTGAAGCGGTCCGGCGTCAGCCTGAAGCGCGGTCCGGCGTCAGCCTCAAGCTGCCCCTGAGCTCACCGCTTATACAACGCCTCAATCTCCGCCGCGAAGTCCTTCGCGACGACCCCGCGCTTCACCTTGAGCGACGGAGTGATGTAGCCATTGTCGGTCGTGAAATCCACCGCCAAGATCCTGAACTTGCGAATCGACTCTGCCCGCGACACGGCCTTATTAGCCTCATCGACGGCGGCCTGGATCTCGGCAATCAGCTCGGGGTCATCGGCGAGTTCCGCCGCGGTCGCGCTCGCGGGCTTGCCGTGCTGCTTCTTCCAGTGTTCCAGCGCATCGGGGTCGAGCGTGATCAGGCATGCGATGAACGGCCTGCCGTCGCCGACTACCATGCACTGGCTGATCAGGGGGTGGGCCCGCAGCCGGTCCTCGAGCACGGCCGGCGCGACGTTCTTACCGCCGGCCGTCACGATGATCTCCTTCTTCCGGCCCGTTACGCGCAGGAAGCCTTCGTCATCGAGCGATCCGAGGTCGCCGGTATGCAGCCAGCCGTCGGCGTCGAATGCCTCCGCGGTCGCTGCCTCGTTCTGCCAGTACCCGGCGGTGATGATGGTCCCGCGCATCAGGATCTCGCCGTCATTGGCGATCTTGACGCTGACGCCGGGCAGTGGCTGACCGACCGTTCCGACCTTGTTCCTGGTGGGCTTGTTGACCGTGGCGGCGGCCGATGTCTCGGTCATCCCGTAGCCCTCGAGCACGGTGATGCCAGCACCGCGGAAGAAGTGGCCGAGCCGCTCGCCGAGCGGAGC
The DNA here is from genome assembly GCA_963804435.1 of uncultured Actinomycetota bacterium. Taxonomy (GTDB): domain Bacteria; phylum Actinomycetota; class Actinomycetes; order Streptosporangiales; family Streptosporangiaceae; genus JAJYUU01. Next base: position 1,641,219 of record CAWDQI010000001.1, read on the forward strand.
GCCGCCGGAAACCGCATAGCTGATGTTGCCGCCCACGGCCGCGCGCAGTTTTCCGAAAACAAGGCGGTCGAACAGCGCGTGCTTAGCCTGTAGGCCAAGTCCGGGTCGGCCAGACGGTGTCTGGGCCTGGCTGTATGCGATGGCCGTGTCGGCGGCGGCCGCGAAGATCTTGCTCTTGGCCGGGCTCGCGGACGCCTGCTGCTGGGCGGTGTTGTAGACCTTCTCGAATACCCGGGGCACGGCGAGCAGGAACGTCGGCTGATATTCCCGCAGCCCGTCCGCCAAAGTGGCTGTGTCTTCCCAGTGCCCGAGGATGGGGCCCGACTCCAGGCAGCCAATCTCGATGATCCGGGCGAACACATGCGCGAGCGGCATGAACAGCAGCGTGGAGCCCTCTGCAACCTCGAACACCTCCGGCAGCGCCCCGTGCACCGCGTTCCGCGCGGCGCTCAGCAGGTTGCGATGGTTGAGCTCGCAGCCCTTCGGCCGTCCGGTTGTGCCGGAGGTGTAGATGATCGTTGCCAGGTCGGCGGCTCGCCGGGCCGCTCGAGCCTGCCGGAGCTGGTCGTCCGACACGTCCGCGCCCGAGTCGGCCAGCTCACTCAGCTCGGCGATCCGCCAGAGCTGACCTAGTTCTGGCAGGCTCGTGCGGACATCGGAAATGATCTCCGCGTGCTTGTTGGTCTCGGCGATCACCGCCCGAGCGCCGGAGTCGCCGAGTATCCACTCCACCTGCTCAGCTGAGGAGGTCTCGTATACCGGGACGGTCACTGCTCCGGCGGCCCAGATGGCGTAATCGGCGAGGGTCCACTCATACCGCGTCCGCGACATCAGCCCGACCCTGTCGCCAGGCGCGATGCCCGCAGCGATGAGGCCCTTGGCCAGCGCGGAGACCTGGCCGCGGAACTGCTCGGCGGTCACGTCATGCCAGCCGTCCGCATCCCGCCTGCGGAGCATGACCTCGTCGGGGTTCGCAGCGGCCCGGCTGAAAACGACATCGGCCAGCCCGGCGTCGTCCGGGATCTCGATAAGCGCGGGTATCCCATATTCCAGCACTGCGCCTCCGTTAACGACCACGTTCCCATACCGATCTGTTCTGGACGTTACAGTGTCCGCCGAAACCCCTCACCAAAGCACCGTCGCTGCCGGACCGGCAGTCTTCTCGGCAGGCTGTTTCTTCCTGCCGGCTTTGCCTACTGTAGGTGGATGCGCGTGCACGTGGTAAGCGACGTTCACGGCCGGGCGGACGCGCTTCGCCGCGCCGGAGACGGGGCGGACGCGCTGATCTGCCTCGGTGATTTGCTGCTTTTCGTCGACTACTCCGACCATAGCCAGGGCATCTTTCCGGACCTGTTCGGGGCGGAGCGGGCCCAGCGGTTGGTGGAGCTCCGCTCGGCCCACCGGTTCGATGAGGCCCGGGATATGTCGGCAGCGCTGTGGGCCCAGCTGGGCGGGGATCCGCGCAAGCACATCGAGGCCGCGGTCAGCCGCCAGTATGCCGAGCTGTTCGCCGCCATGCCGGTCCCGTCCTACCTGACATACGGGAATGTGGACCTGCCGCGGCTTTGGGACGAGCACGTGCGACCAGGGCAGCAGGTGCTCGATGGCGAGCGGACCGAGCTGGATGGCTGGACGTTCGGCTTCGTCGGCGGCGGCCTGCGGACCACCTACCGCACCCCGAACGAGCTGGACGACGATGCGTACGCGGCCAAGGTAGAGGCCATTGGCGACGTTGACGTGCTTTGCTCGCACATCCCGCCGGCGGTGCCGGACCTGCTCTACGACACCGTCGCGCGACGGATGGAACGCGGCAGCGAGGCACTGCTAGAAGCGATCGCCAAGAGCAGTCCCCGGTACGTCCTGTTCGGCCATGTGCATCAGCCGCTTCAGAGCAGGATCAGGATCGGTGATACCGAGTGCATCAACGTCGGCCACTTCCGCGCAACGGGCGTACCTTACGTACTGCAATGGGACTAGTAATCCCGAATGCGTGCAGGGGTCGCCGCCCGGTCGGTCGGTCCCGGCGGAGCCGGGAGGTACGCTCCCAGTCATGACCGACAGGACTTCCTCGAGCATCACCGTGGCTGCAGGTCAAGCAGCGGTTATGGGGGTTATCGCCGACTTCGGCGCGTACCCAGATTGGGCCACCGGAGTCCGGTCGGCAGAAGTGCTCGAATCCGGGCCCGATGGACGGCCGCTCCGGGTGCGGTTTGGCCTCGATGCCGGCGTGATCAGGGACAGCTACGTGCTGGCCTACGACTGGGACGGGGATTCTTCGGTGCACTGGCGGCTCGCCGAACCGGGCTCGATCGTGACGGAGATGTCAGGCGCCTACGAACTTGCCGGCGACGGGGCAGGTACGAAGGTGAGCTACGAGCTCACGGTCGGCACGAGGGTGCCGATGCTGGGCATGCTCAGGCGCCGCGCGGAAAGAACGATCATTGAGACCGCGCTTAAGGGACTCAAGTCACGCGCGGAATCGAGTAAGGGCAACGACGGCGTTGATCATGACGGGGAGTAGAACTGATGACTGAGCAGGCCGGGCGTCCGGACGAAGCAGAGAATGACCGGGCAGGCCAGACCAGGGCTGGCTCGGATCGGGCTGGCTCGGATCGGGCTGGCTCGGATCGGGCTGGCTCGGATCGGGCTGGCTCGGATCGGGCTGGCTCGGATCGGGCTGGCTGCACGGGCGGCTCGGCCTCGGGCCGGTCTGGTTCCGGCCGGTCCGGTTCAGGTGCGCCGGGTGCCGACATCCTCAACGACTTTCAGCGCTGGCTCATCCGCTCCAGCGCGAGGAGCATGCGCAAGGAGATTGGGGGCCAGGTCCGGAAGACATTCAGCGGCGGACGCACCGAGTCCGCCGACATATGGGATGTCGCCACGACGGAGATTCCGCCGGAGGTCGGAGAGGCGCCCGAGTGCCAGTGGTGCCCCATCTGCCGGGCCGCTCGCCAGCTGCGCGAATCGGGTCCCGGCATCGGCGGGCACATTTCTGGCGCCGGCAACGCAGTCGCTTCGGCCGTGCAGGACGCAATCGGCGCCTTCGACGCGGTGCTCGCCAAAGCCGCGGGGACAAGCGATCGTGCCCGCCAGGACCGTCCCCGTGCCGATCGGCCGACTGCTACCCGGTCAGATACGGGCGCTTCAGCGAGCCGGGCCGCTGACCCGAGCCGGGCCGCTGACCCGAGCCGCGCCGGTGACCCGAGCCGCGCCGGTGACCCGAGCCGCGCCGCTGACCCGAGCCGCGCCGCTGACCCGAGCCCCGCCGCTGAGCGCCCCGCTCCGCCGATTACCGTGACCCCGCAGCCGATCGCGGTGCCCGGTGCCGACTCACCCGAAACCGCCGGGTCGGCCGGGGCCGCCGCGTCGTCCGTGCTAGGCAGCCCCGCCCGCGAGCCCGACGCGTGGAGCCTGGTCACCGACGTCGCGGCGGACGAGTCCAAGGCAACCGGTGCGGATGCCGGTGCGGGCGCCGACGCTGAAGACGGTGGGCATGGGCCTGACGATCGGAGTTGACGTCGGCGGCACCAAGGTTGCCGCCGGAGTTGTCGACGAGGACGGGCAGGTCGTCGAGAAGCTGAAGCGATACACGCCGGCCGCTAGCCCGGATGACACCGTGGACGTCATTGCCCGTGCCGTGACCGAGTTGCTCGGCATGTACACAGTGGACGCCGTCGGGATCGGCGCGGCAGGCTTCGTGGATCAGACCAGGTCAACTGTGCTGTTCGCGCCTAACCTGGCCTGGCGCGACGAGCCGGTCAAGAAGCTGGTCGAGGAGCGCATCGGCCGCCCGGTCGTGGTGGAGAACGATGCCAACGCGGCCGCCTGGGCGGAGGTCAAGCTTGGCGCCGCCAAGGGTCACATGGACGTCGTGATGATCACCGTCGGTACCGGGATCGGGGCTGGCATCGTGCTGGACGGCAGGCTGTACCGGGGCCGATGGGGCACGGCCGGCGAACCCGGACACTATCGGGTAGTGCCCGATGGCCGGCTGTGCGGCTGCGGTAACCGCGGCTGCTGGGAGCAGTACGCCAGCGGCAGTGCCCTGGTTGCAGAAGCGCGCGAGTTCGCCCGGCGGTCACCGGGGGCGGCCATTCGGCTGCTGCAGCTTGGCGGGGGCAGCGCGGACGGCATCGGCGGGCCGTCGGTGACGCAGGCGGCGCTGGAGGGCGACGCCGGGGCACTGCGCTGCTTCGAGATCGTGGGCAGCTGGCTTGGAACTGGCCTGGCTGACCTGTCGGCCATACTTGATCCGAGTTGTTTCGTCATCGGGGGCGGGGTGTCCGAAGCGGGCAGCCTTTTGCTGGGTCCGGCCCGCGCCGCGTACCAGAGCGGTCTGACCGGCCGGGCATACCGGGAGTTTGCTGAGATCAGGCTCGCCCAGCTTGGCCCGGACGCCGGGCTAATCGGAGCGGCTGACCTGGCCAGGATGAGTTAGCGGGCGGTCAGGTCTTAGACCACCGCGCCATCGTCGTCATCATCGCGCTTGCCGTCGCCGAGCCTAATCACCAGTGTGACAAAGCCGCCGACGAACGCGGCGACCGCGGCGAAAGCCTCGATGCCTGAGATCGTCCAGTGCAGGAACGTCGCAGCTAGCAAGTACAGCGGCCCGCCGATCAATGCTGCCCAGGCGGCCTTGGCCATGGTGTCAAGCCTGGCCGGCGGCGGCAACGGGACCGGGACGTAGTCCTCGTCTTCCTCCTCGGGCGGCGAGTATGAGCGCGGATCCCCGGCACGCCGGATCACCCGCATGCGATCGGTGGGCAGGAAAATCCCGGCCGTGGCTTCCCCAGCCTGGTCCGAACCGGCTACCTGCTCCGGAGCAGGGGTCGCCAGGTCCGGCAAGTCCTCTCGGGACGGCCATGGCGCGAGGTCAGAATCCACGTCAGCCGGTGCATCAAAGCGCGCAACCAGATCCCGCCAGGCCGCCTCTTCACCGCTGACCTCGCCGCCGATATCCCCGGAGCTGCTCATCCGCCGTCAATCCCCGCCAGTTGATTCCCTGCCTGTTCCGCTCGCTGACCCGCGGCCAACCTGGCTGTGCATATGCACGAACTCCAGGCTCCCGGCAAATATTGCGTCAGCGTCGTTGTCGAGCGTAGCCACGTGATAGCTATCGGCAAGCTCCCGGACCTCGATCTGGGCAGCAGGCAGGGCTGACGTCAGCACTTTCAGGCTGGCCGGGCCGACGACGTGGTCGGTCTCGCTCTTGAACACGAGCACGGGCTGCGTCAATTCGCCGAGGTGTCGTTGAGTTGTCCGCCACAGGCCGGGGAGTGTCGCGGCGGCTTTCACCGGAGTCCGGTCGTAGCTGTCCTCGCGGGCATTGTCCTTCTTGATGTCGCTGCCGATGCCCTTCAGCGAGGGCACGAAGAGTTTCAGCACTGGCGCGAGCAGAAAGAGCTTAGTGTCAGGGGCGATCGAAGGGTTGACGAGGACCAGGCCGCGAACGGCCTCAGCGCGAAGCTCGGCCAGCCGGAGCGCGAGGCAGGCGCCCATCGACAGGCCCACCACGAACATCTCATCGGTCCTGGCTTGCAGTTCACCGAATGCGCGGTCGACCTCGGCGAACCAGTCCTCCCAGCGGGTTCTGGCCAGTTCCTGCCAGGTGGTCCCGTGGCCCGGCAGCCGGGGCAGCGAGACACTCAGGCCCGCGCGGGCCAGGTACTCCGCCCACGGTCGCAGCGACTGCGGGCTGCCGGTAAAGCCATGGCAGAGCAGCACACCGGTCCGCCCGCCCTCGTGGGCATAGGCTTCTGCGCCTGGCCTTACTGGCATGTGTTCTGTCCTCTCGGCCTGAAGCATACGTCGGGCCGCGATCGCGCCTGCGACCTCGTTACCTTTCCGAATAGTCGCACGCCGGATGCGATGTAGATAGTGAGTTGCAGGCAGGCAGAACGCTTTCGATCGTCGCCAGTTCGGGTCTGACGTGCGAACATATGAGCGTGTTCTACTGGGTCGTCAAAGCGATAATCGGGCCGTTCCTCCGGCTGCTCTTCCGGCCGTGGGCGGAGGGAACCGAGAACGTGCCCAGGGAAGGCCCCGCTATCCTGGCCAGCAACCATTTGTCGTTCTCCGACCACTTCTTCGCTCCGCTGCCTCTGTCGCGCAAGGTCGTCTTCCTGGCGAAATCCGAGTATTTCACCGGACGGGGTATAAAAGGTCTGATGAGCAAGGCCTTCTTCAGCGGCGTGGGCCAGATCCCAGTGGATCGCACCGGCGGGGAGGCGAGCGAACGGGCGCTGCGCACCGGGCTCCGCGTGCTCGCGGCCGGGGAACTGCTGGGTATCTACCCCGAGGGCACCCGCACCCCGGATGGCCGCCTTTACCGCGGTAAGACAGGGGTGGCCAGGCTTGCCCTTGAAGCCAGGGCGCCGGTCGTCCCGACCGCGATGATCGGCGGCTTCGAGTTCCAGCCGCCCGGCAAGCTCGCGCCCCGGCTGAGGATCCGGCCAGGAGTCCGGTTTGGCAAGGCGCTGGACTTCTCCCGGTACTACGGCCTGGAACAGGACGCGATCGTGCTGCGCGCGATGACCGACGAGATCATGTATGAGCTGATGAAGCTGTCCGGCCAGGAGTATGTCGACGAGTACGCTCAGCGCGCCAAGGGCAGGCTGACGTCGCATCTTCGGCACAGCTCCCCAGCCCAAAAGAACCTGGCCCCTGGTCCTGCTGACGGGTCTGCGAACCCCGCCGATGGGCCTGCTGCTCCCAGTGACGGCGCACCGATTCTGGACAACGGCCGACCGGTGCCTGAGAGTGGCATCCGCGCAACGGAGAACGGCACCCCCGTGGCGGAGAAAGGCGCGCCTGGTTCTGACTCCAGGGACCGTCCTAGCTAACCGACCCGGCCCGCTCGTATCCTGCCGGAACGGTCCGGATTCCGAGAACTGGCGTGCCCGTCCGCAGTGCGGAGCGAATGAGGCTGAGCACCTCTCCGGGCTCGACCCTGATCTTCCGCGGCGTGAAATGGAGCACGCGGATGCCCGCGGCGACCATCCGATCGTGGCGGCTCATCGTGCCCTCCCAGGCTTCGGGCGACAGGTGCCACTCGCGCGAGTCCACTTCGACTGCGACGCCCCGCTCCTCCCACCAGAGGTCGGGAGAAGCGAGAAAGTCTTGCCGACGTATAGGCGCGGGTTGTAGAGCGGCCTCGGGAGCCCTGAGGCTTTGATCAGGTTCATCAAGTCCGCCTCAGGTGACGACCGTGCACCGTCCGCGACCTCAGCCAGGACAGAGCGCAGGATTGCTGAATTGCGCAATCGGCTCTGGCCCAACTCACTCTGCAGTTCGTTAACCGCGCATCTGCCCTCCTGGACGACACCTGCTATCAGGGCACGCATATCGCGCACGCTGGTCATGCCGAGCGCAGCATCTACGGCGGCTCTCGGAATCAAGGCGATCTGAATGTAGGCGTTCTCGCCTACTCTCACCGGGACCTTGTTGGTCCGGTGCAGCCGGATGTAGTCGCGGTCCGCCCGGCAACAGGTAGGCGGTACTAACACGTCGATGAACCTAGTCGCTGGCACGGTGAGGCCATAGCGGCGCAGAGCCGCCAGGCCGGTGATCGTGCTTTGGCGGCCTGCGTAGAGTAAGGCCGCCATATCTTTCTGGTCCGCAGTCGCTGATCCGGTGACCGTCAGGTAGATGCCGGGCAACAAGCGCTGCCACGGGCCGCCGGGCCGGATTCGATGACATATAGTGCTTTCTGTCAGGCCAATGCTCTCCGCCTGTTGGCGTGAAATCACGCCATGTTGGCGAGCGAGCAGCCATGGGAGCGGATCCTTTGCGCTCGCTTGCCGGGGACGGCCGCTAGCGGCTGTGCGAAGTGATCGTTCGACAGGTTGGCGAACCGTTCCAGGTGATGTTTGGCTCATAGCGGACAGACTTACACCGGACCTCTGACATCAGCCGTCGCTTGAGGCATGCCGGGCCGTCTAACGACAGAAGTATGAGTGCTGGCTGTCGCTGCAGCGACAGCCAGCACTCATACTTCTGGTCAGGCGATCTTCCAGCGATGGGTGCAGCTGGCTTGAGCTTAGCTGGACCACCCTTTTGTCCGTTCTACGGCATTGCGCCAGCGTGCGTGGCTGGCATCATCTGGCGGGCCGGGCGTGAAACGCCGATCCAGTTCCCAGGTGTCTGCGAGCTCCTCGCGCGATGACCAGACGCCGGTGGCGAGGCCGGCCAGGAAGGCGGCGCCTAGCGCTGTGGTCTCGACGATAACGGGGCGCTCAACCGGGCGCTGGAGCTGATCAGCTTGCAGCTGCATGAGCAGGTCGTTTGCGCTCGCGCCGCCGTCGACGCGCAACGCGCCCGCGGCGCCGGCCTCGCGGCACCGGACCCGCCCGTGGCACCCGACCCGCCTGCGGCACCGGACCCGCCTGCGGCACCCGACCCGCCTGCGGCGGACCCGCCCGCGGCGGCGGACCCGCCCGTGACGCCCGACCCCGACCCGGCGGGGGAGCCCGGCTGCGCCTTACCCGGCTCAGCACGCGCCGCAGCCTCAGCCGTCATCACGTCTATTACGTCGCGGACCTCGAATGCGATCGCCTCAAGCGCCGCCCGTATCAGATGCGCTCTGGTCGTGCCCCTCGTCAGGCCGAACATGGCTCCTCTGGCTGACGGATCCCAGTCGGGCGCGCCGAGCCCAGTCAACGCGGGGACGAAGACGACGCCGCCGGAATCCGGCACCGAGCGCGCTAGCGCCTCGCTCTGGCTGGCGTTGTCCAGCAGCCCGAGGCCGTCCCGCAGCCACTGGATCGCCGCGCCGGTGACGAACACCGAGCCCTCGAGCGCGTAGGTCAGCTCACCAGACGGCTCTAGCCAGGCCACGGTCGACAGTAGCCCGGCCTTGGACCGGATCACCGTCGATCCGGTGTTGACCAGCACGAACGAGCCAGTGCCGTAGGTGCACTTGGCGGACCCGATGGCAAAGCAGGCCTGCCCGAACATGGCGGCCTGCTGATCGCCAGCGATCCCTGCTATCGGCACGGACAGGCCAAGGAACGCCGTCGGGTCGGTATGCCCTACCACTCCGGTGGACGGCACGACTTCCGGCAGCGCGTGCGGCGGAACGCCGAACAGCGAGCACAACTCTGCCGACCACTGGCCGGCCTCGAGGTCGAACAGCAGTGTCCGGGACGCGTTGGAGGCGTCGCAGATATGCCGCCGCCCGCCCGTTAGCCGGGCAACGAGGTAAGAGTCCACCGTGCCGACAGCTATCGCGCCGTCGGTCACCCCCGCCCAGACCGCTGGCTCGTTCTCGGCGAGCCAGGTCAGCTTGGTCGCGGTGAAGTAGGGATCGATCCGCAGGCCGCTGATCTCGGCTACGCGTTCGGAGTACCCGGCGGCCCGCAAGCGGTCGCAGATCGCCGCGGTCCGCCGGTCCTGCCACACGATGGCCCTACGCGGCGCCGCCAGCGTGGTCCGGTCCCACAGAACCGCGGTCTCGCGCTGGTTGGTGATGCCGACCGAGGTAATCTCCGCAGACCCGGCCCCTGGCCCAGCCCCAGGCCCGCCCCCCGACGCGGCCCCTGGCCCAGCTCCTGACGCGGCCCCTGGCCCAGCCCCTGACCCCGCCGAAGCCAGCGCCTGCGCGCACGCTGCCAGTGTGGCCTGCCAGATCCCCTCCGGCAGGTGCTCAACCCAGCCGGGCTCGGGGAAATACTGCCGGAACTCCTGGTATCCCCGACCCGCTATCGTGCCGTTGGCGGTAACTATAAGAGCGGTTACACCGGTCGTGCCGGCGTCGATGGCAAGGACGCTCATAAGCACTAGTGTGACGGCTGGGAACGCGAGAGGGAGCATCATGCGAGTCGGAGTCCTGACCGGCGGCGGCGATTGTCCGGGGCTGAACGCGGTCATCCGTGCGGTAGTGCGGGCCGGGGTAGCCGAGCACGAGATGGAGTTCATCGGCTTCCGGGACGGCTGGCGCGGTCCGCTTGAGGGCGACACGATGGTCCTGGACGTGGCCGCGGTCCGCGGCATCCTGCCCAGGGGCGGCACGATCCTGGGCTCCTCCCGGACCAATCCGATGGCCGAGTCCAACACCCTGGACGGCAGGACGGGGATCGAGCGGGTCAAGGAGAACCTGGACAGCCTCGGGGTTGACGCGCTCGTCGCGATCGGCGGCGAGGACACCCTCGGCGTCGCGAACAAGCTCAGCGAGGCGGGCGGCAAGATCGTCGGCGTGCCGAAGACCATCGACAACGACCTGGGCGCGACGGATCTGACTTTCGGCTTCGACACCGCGGTCAACATCGCCATGGAGGCGATCGACCGGTTGCACACCACGGCCGAGAGCCACCATCGGGCCCTCATCGTCGAGGTGATGGGCCGCAGCGCCGGCTGGATCGCACTGCACGCGGGCGTCGCTGGCGGCGCGAACGTGATCCTCATCCCGGAGAAGCCGTTCGACATCGAGCAGGTCTGCCAGTACGTCGAGCACCGGTTCCAGACGCGGTACGCGCCAATCGTCGTGGTCTCCGAGGGCGCGCACCCGAAAACGGCCGGCGGGGCGATCGCGGACGACAAGCGGGACGCATTCGGGCACGCCCGGCTAGGCGGCGTCGGCCAGCTGCTGGCAGACGAGATTGAGCGGCGCACCGGCAAGGAAGCGCGCTGCACGGTGCTCGGCCACATTCAGCGCGGCGGGACGCCGACTGCCTTCGACCGGGTGCTGGCGACCCGGTTTGGAGTCCACGCGATCCGCGCGGTGGCCGACGGCTCATTCGGTGCCATGGTGGCACTGCGCGGGACCGACATCGTAAAGGTGCCGCTCGCGGAAGCGACCAGCGAGCTCAAGCTGGTGCCGCCGGATCGTTACGCCGAAGCCGAGATCTTCTTCGGCTGACCCAAACCCCATGCGGGAGGGGAACGGGGTTCTCGCGGGGCTGGCCGCCGCTGGCTGGCTCGGGTCGTCCGGGGTTAGCCGAGAGGTCAGCTGGCCAGCTGGCCGCTCCAGTGGGCTCGGGTTGTCTAGGGCTAGCCGAGAGGTCAGCTGGCCGCTCCAGTGGGCTCGGGTTGTCTAGGGTTAGCCGAGAGGTCAGCTGGCCGCTCCAGTCGGCTCGGGTTGTCTAGGGCTAGCCGGGAGGCACCTGCCGCGCCCTGAACGCTGCGGCCTTTACCCTGTTCTGGCACGACGTCGAGCAGAACCGCCGCGTGCCGTTGCGGGAGACGTCCACGTACACCCGATCGCAGCGCGGCGCGGTGCAGACCCCGAGCCGGTCATAAAGCTCAGTGCCGAGGACAACAGCAAGGCCGGTGGCGCAGCCGGCCGCCCAGCCCTGAGCGAGGGTGTCACCGCTGCTGTGGAAATGCAGATGCCAGGGTTCGCCGTCGTGCCGGTCCAACTGCGGCCGCGCTCCCGTGACGCCAAGCAAGTCGTTGACCAGCAGGGCGGCGCCGTCGAGGTCGTCGCGGCCAACCGCATCGAATACCGCCCGCAGTTTCGTCGCGACCGCTGCCAGCTCCGCCGCCTCCCGGCCGCTGACTTCCGGCGCCCTGGATCCGCCGGACCGCAGCGCGGCGGTCACGGCGGCGCGCAACTCGTTGCCTCCGGGCGTCTGGTAGCCGCGGCCGTGCGACTCGCCCGGCGTCAGGGCATTAACCAGGCTGACGGCCACTGTGATGACCGAATCTACGTGACTGGTGAAATTCACTTGACCAGTTATGCTCCTCGGCCTAGCGTTATGACTGGTGAAACTCTATACGACAGTTACGCGGAGGGCGAGACGCATGGTCGACGCAGGCGAGGGAACCCGGCAGCACACGGTCAGCCACGAGCAGGCGCAAGGCTGGATCCGGCGCTGGGATGCGCAACAGCAGGTTTACCTGCCCGACCGCGAGGAAAGGTTCACCGCGCTCATCGACGCCGTCGAGGAGGCCGTCGGACGGCCGGACCCGCTCGTGCTCGACCTTGGCTCCGGGCCAGGCTCGCTGGCTATCCGGCTGCTCGACCGGATGCCGCTGGCCACCGTCGTCGCTGTTGACGCAGATCCGCTATTGCTGGCTCTGGGCCGTGCCGCCTTCGCCGACCGGCCCGGCCTCCGCTTCGCCGACGCGGACCTGCGTGCTCCCGGCTGGTCGGCCCAGCTCGGTCTGGCCGAAACTCCGGACGCGGCGGTCAGCACCACGGCCTTGCACTGGCTGCCGGAGGGCGCGCTCGCAGCCCTGTACGCCGAACTGGCGGGACTATTGCGGCCCGGCGGAATCGTCCTGAACGGCGACCACCTAGCCGAGGATGAGACGGCACCCGTGCTCCGCCGACTTGGCCGCGCGCTAATCGAACGGGAAGAACGGCGACGCTTCCCCACGGGCCAGTCCGAGAGCTGGACAGACTGGTGGGCCGCGGCGGCCGCAGATCCGGCGCTGTCCGCGCTGTACGCCGAGCGGGAAGCGCGCCGCGTCGACTCCGAGCATCACGGTTCGCCGTCAGGTCGCCTCAGCGTGCACGTGGACTCGATGCGGGCGGCCGGGTTCGCCGAGGTCGGCACGCTTTGGCAGCGCGGCGAGAGCCGGCTGCTGTGCGCCGTGCTGCCTCACTAGCCACCGCGCGCGGGGCTGCCAAGCCCGCTAGGCGGCCCCGCGCCCGCCCGGACGGAAGCTATCGGCACGCCCGGAAGGACGCCAGGTATCCGGACGGCGGCGTTTGCAGCAGGTACCCGTTACCTTCCCTGATCAGGTAGAGGGAGATCCGCCACCGGGTGCAGGCAGACTGCGACGCGCTCTGGCCTGGCTGCTGATGGCTGGTGAAGGTCACAACCGCCTCGAGGTGACCTGGCCCGGCAACGCCAACGTGGCGCAGCGTGGCTAACGAATCTCTGGTCGTGCCGTAGCCGGCGCTGAACGCTGCCGGCGTCAGGCTGCCGCGGATCGCCGGGCTGTACAGCCGAAGGTAGGCCCGGTAGTCGTGGCTGTTGATAGCGGCGAAGTAGCGGGTTAGGAACGCCACGACCGGCCTCGCATGCGGCGCGGCCGCAGCCCCGGCCGCGACAGCGACACGGCGGCCGGCGGCCAGCGCCGTGGCCTGGGTCTGGCCCGGTGCCGTCGGGCTCGGCCCGGCTGCGGGACCGGACTGGCTGGCGCGAGCGCCAGCTTGCGGGCTGCCGCCCCCGGCGCGGCCATTCGCCAGCGCCAGCGCCGCGGCTGCCGCAGCCATGACGAGCACCGCCATCGCGGCGGTCAAAGCGATCCAGCGGCCGCTGTGCGGGTCGCGGCCCGGAAGGTCGTACGCGGCGCGTGCCATGCTGAATGTCCTTCTGCCCATCGGCTCTTCCTCACTATGAGTATCCGAGCAGATACCCACTGACGCTGCCGAACGAGGATTCTCGCCGCTTCCTGCCGATTCCGGCGCGTCGTGAGCCCACGCGGCTATTGCCCCGGTCAGATGCCGCCGGTTGGTTCGGCGCTTGCGTGCGGTCCAGGTGGCAGACTGATGAGATGTCCGTACTGCCGGTCACCACTCCCGCCGATCCTGACCTGGCTACTGCGCCCGCGCATGAGCCGTGCGTGCTGCTCAAGCTTGGTGAGATCGTGCTGAAGGGGCGGAACCGGCAGCAGTTCGAGCGGCTCTTGCACGAGAACATCCGGCGCGCCGTCCGGGACCTCGGCCTGCAGGTCCGGGTCTGGCAGCGCGAGGGCGTGATCGTGGTGCGGGTGGCCGGCGCGGTAGCAGGCGGCCTGGTCGCCGAGTCCGCTGTCGACATGGTGGCCGAGCGGCTGACCTACGTCATGGGGGTGGCCAGGGTCTGCCGCGCCATCCGGGTGGCCAAAGATCCCGAGGCGGCGATAGCCGCGGCGGTAGAGCTGGCCGCCGGGCGGCAGGGCTCGTTCGCGGTGCGGGCCCGGCGCCGCGACAAGCGCTTCCCGGTAACGTCGGCCGAGCTGGCGGTGCAGATCGGACGGCGCATCCAGCAGGAGTACGGCTACCCGGTGAACCTCCGCACGCCGGACACGACCGTCTTCGTCGAGGTTGATCAGCGCGAGGTGTTCGTCTTTACCGAGGGCTGGCCGGGTCAGGGTGGTCTACCGGTCGGCATGAGCGGGCGGGCCCTGGTGCTGATGTCCGGCGGCATCGATTCGCCGGTAGCCGCATACCGGATGATGCGCCGCGGTCTTCGCTGCAGCTTCTTGCACTTCTCAGGCATGCCGCTGACCGGGCCGGAGTCGGTGTACAAGGCGTATGGCCTGGCCCGGCAGCTCGACCGGTACCAGGGCGATTCGCGGCTTTTCGTAGTTGCGTTCGGCAACGCGCAGCGCCGACTGGCAAGCTCAGGCGCCGGGCGGCTCCAGATCGTCGCCCAGCGGCGCCTCATGCTCAAGACCGGAGCAGCGCTGGCGCGGCGGATGCGGGCTACTGCGCTGGTTACCGGGGACTCCCTGGGCCAGGTGAGCAGCCAGACGCTGACCAACATAACGGCGCTCGATGATGCGGTGCCGTTGACCATCCTGCGGCCGCTGATCGGGCTGGACAAGACCGAGATTATGGCGGAGGCGCGCAAGATCGCCACGCTGAGCATCTCCGAGCTACCCGACCAGGACTGCTGCTCGCTGCTGACGCCGCGGCAGGTCGAAACGCGGGCAAAGATTGAGGACCTGCGCCGGATCGAAGCCCGGCTCGACGCGGACGATCTTGCCCAGGAGCTGGCTCAGTCGGCCCAGGAGCACCGACCCGGCCACGGCTGACGGCCAGGGCTGACGCCCCGCCGGGCATACGCCCCGCCGGGCTAACGGCCCCGCCGGGCTTACGCCCCGCCGGGCTAACGGCCCCGCCGGGCTAACGGCCCCGCCGGGCTAACGGCCCCGCCGGGCTAACGGCCCCGCCAGGGCTAACGGCCCCGCCAGGGCTAACGGCCCCGCCAGGGCTAACGGCCCCGCCAGGGCTAACGGCCCCGCCAGGGCTAACGCCTCGCCAGGGGCTAACGGCGCCGCCAGGGCTAGCGCCCCGCCAGGGTGGCCCCAGCCGCGGTTAAATCGTCATCGATCCGGCGCAGCCCGAAAGGGCGGGCGACGGCCCCCACCCACACGACCGCATCTCCGCCATGCGGGGTGAGGATTCCGCCGCTCGCCCAGATGTCCCGCGCTCCGGCGGGCAGCGTCACGTCGCTGACACCGCTGCCGTCGGGCGACTGGATGATCGTCGCTGACCGCAAGCCGTGGACCGAAGCCTGGATAACCAGGCCGGTCGCGGCCCGGCTGGCCGGCGTTGCGGTGAGCAGAACGGTGCCGCGCCGGCCACTGGCAAGATTGCCAGCCAGGGCGTTGCGGCGAGACAGCACTCTGGTCCAGCCGTGCCCGGCCCAGTGGTAAAGCACGAAACTGGTGGCCCCGGAACGGCTGACGGTATTCCCGACGAGCCACACGTTCCGATTGGACCGCGCCAGGACGTCGTGCAGCTGCACGCCATTGAACAGCCGGCCAGCGCGGACTCGCCGCCATGCCGAGCCATTGAAATGGAGCACGTAATCGCCTCGGCCGGTCGCCGCGATTGCCCAGATGTCGCGGCGTGACGCCGCGCTGGCCTTGGAGACAGCCCCGGCTGGGCCATGCACCTTGCGCCACAACACCCCGTCGTAATGCCAGGTCCCCGTGCCGGCAAAGCCGGCTGCCGTGGTGCCGAATACCCAGACATCCGTGGGTGTGACGGCCGCGACATCGGTGATCTGCCCGCCGCGCCAGCGTCTGGCGACATACCATCGCCGCCCGTTCCAGTGCAGCACGTACCCGCCGTACTGGCTGACCGCCCAGACATCGCGGGCCGAGGGCGCGCTCGCGTCGCTGATGAATCCGGTCAGCCGGGCGGGCAGCCGGGAAGGCGTGACCCGCCGCCCGTTCCAGCGCTCGGCAATGGGCCTGCTCGGTCCGCCGGGATTTGTGCCGCCGAAGACCCAGGCAGCCAGCTTGCCGGCCGACACGATCACCGAGTAGTCAGAGGCGTTTCCGGCCGATCCGTAGTGCTGGCGGAGCCGGACCTGGAACGAGGCGCCGGCGCTCGTGGTTGTGGCGGTGCGGGCCGCTGGCCCGGGTGCTGGCGCGAACGCCAAAGCCGGAACGAGACCCACCAGGACGGCGGCAGTGGGGCGGATCGTGAGCATGAGATCTCTCCGCACGGTTCCAGTCACGGCTCTTTGGTCGCAGTCAAGCAAGGATCAGGTCAAGACTTGCACAAGATACCGTGTAATCCGAGGTCCTGGTGAAGCGAACTGTCGGCGACGTCGGCTATGGCAGGCTGGCCCGCAGAGGTGGTAATCACGAAAATCGGCTTGCAGGTGCCAGAATTTAATGGCGCGGGTTCGGCCGGGGAGCTCGGCAGCAAGCTGGCGGCGGTAGCCCGCACGGCGGACGAGGCTGGCTTCGACAGCATCGCCGTCATGGACCATTTCTTTCAGATCTCCATGGTCGGCCCGCCTGAGAACTACATGCTCGAGGCCTACACGACGCTTGGCTACCTGGCCGCCTGCACGTCGCGGGCCAGGCTGCTGACCCTCGTGACCGGCGTTGTCTACCGGCATCCCGGCGTTCTTGCCAAGATCATCACCACTCTCGACGTGCTCTCGGGCGGTCGCGCGTGGCTAGGCATCGGCGCTGCCTGGAACGAGGAGGAAGCGGGCGGCCTCGGCATACCGTTCCCGCCCGTGGCCGAGCGATTCGAACGGCTGGAGGAGACGCTGCAGATCTGCCTGCAGATGTGGCGGGGCGACGAGTCTGCGTTCCACGGCCAGCACTACCTGCTCGAGCGACCGCTGAACTCGCCGCCGGCGCTTACCAAGCCGCATCCGCCGATAATGATCGGAGGATCAGGCGAGCGGAAGACCCTGAAGCTGGTCGCTCGTTACGCGCAGGCCTGCAACCTGTTCGCGGGCCCGGAGCTCGCCCGCAAACTCGATGTGCTGCGCGCGCATTGCGAGGCCGAAGGCCGGAACTACGACGACATCGAGAAGACCTGCTACTTCACCTTTGACGTGGGCGAACGCGGCGAGAAGGCAGGCGAGGTGACTGACCAGCTGGCCCGGCTGGGCGAGATGGGCTTCGGCATGGCCATCGGCGCGGTGGCCAACGTCTGGAGCCTGGCCCCGCTTGAGGTGATCGGCAGCGAGATCATCCCGGCTGTGGCCAGCCTGTAATCACCGGCTGATTACCGGATTGACGCGGTAACGGGGCCGGGCGTCAGCTTGCGGCCGAGCAGCTGGGGCAGGGTAGCCGCGAGTTCTCCGAGTTCCCGGATGTCGTCACCGGTCAGCGCCTGATCGCCATCGCACATGGCGGCCGCGGGTTGCGGGTGCACGTCGACGATGATGCCGTCCGCGCCGACCGCGATGGCGGCCCGGCTGAGCGGCAGCACGAGGTCGCGGCGGCCGCCGGAGTGCGACGGATCGACGATGACCGGCAGGTGGGACAGCCGCTGGGCGACCGGAACGGCGCTGATGTCGAGGGTGTTTCTCGTCGCGGTCTCGAAGGTCCTGATACCTCGCTCGCAGAGCACGATGTCAAGGTTGCCGCGCTGCGCGATGTACTCCGCGGCCATCAGCCACTCCTCGATGGTGGCGTTCATGCCGCGCTTGAGCAGCACTGGCTTGGCCGCGGACCCAACCGCCTGGAGCAGCGCGAAGTTCTGCATGCTGCGAGTGCCGACCTGGAGCATGTCCGCGTATGAGCAGACCAGGTCAACTGAGGCGGGGTCAATGACCTCGGTCACGATCGGCAGGCCAGTCTCGGCCCGGACGTCGGCCAGAATGCGCAAGCCGGCTTCGCCAAGTCCCTGGAACGCATATGGCGACGTCCGCGGCTTGAAGGCACCGCCGCGCAGCAGCGACGCGCCGGCTGCCAATGCCATGCGGGCCGCGGTCAGCGTTTGCTCCGGGTTCTCCACGGTGCACGGCCCGGCGATGACCGTGACAGTATCGGGACCGATCGGCACCCCGCGGACGGAGATTACAGATCGGTTCCGGTGATGTTCCCGGCTCACCAGCTTGTACGGGGCCGAGATCCGCATCACGTCGATGACGCCGCGGTAGCTGCGCAGGTTGAGGGCGCCGAACTGCTCTACGTCACCAACAAGGCCGATAATCGTGCGGGACACGCCCCGGCTCACGAATGCCTCGCCGCCGGCCGCGACGACCAACTCGACTATCGCGTCGATATCGGTCTCCGTAGCTTCCGGAGCCATCACTACCACCATCGCGTTCTCCTACTCTCCACATGAAGAAAGCCCCGGACCAATTTGGCCCAGGGCTTGGAGTCAAGTCGCCTCGCGTCAGCGCAGAGTCTGGCGGGCGACCGTCCCGGGGCCGGGCCGGTAGCCAAAACCAAACCAATACTCGCTACGCACGAGCCGTAGCTTAGCGCATGCCCGCCGGTGCACGCTCCCCGGTGGGCAAGGCAAAGGCAGTTTCGGCGGAGTGGCAAGATAGCCCCACCTGCGGGGACGAGGGTCGACATCGCGGCTATGAAAGTGCAGATGCGGGAAGGGGCAGTCAGCTGGACATGACGCAGCCCGATACCGGTGCGCGTGAACTCGGTCAGCGCGAGCACCGCTGGCGAGCCGCGGGGGAGGGTGCACTGTTGGCTGACGGCCAGATCAACCGCGAAGGCGCTGACCAGCATGCATCAGGCGAGGCCGGCGCGGACCTTGCAGCGCCGGCCCAGCACGATCAGCCGCCCTCGGCCGGCCACGCCCAGCCGCCATCGCCGGCGGTCGCGACATCCGTGAGCGAGGCCCGGCCGGCGCCGGTTAGCGAGGGCCGGCCCGAAGCTACCGCCCAGCCGGTGCTGCCGCCTGGCCAGTACATTCCCCGCGCCCTGCCGGTGCTGCATTACGGACCTGTGCCGGCATTCCATCGCCAGACATGGGACCTGCGCATCTTCGGCGCGACCGAATCCGGCGCCGAGGCGCGCCTGCGGTGGAACGAGGTCGAGGCAATGCCGGTCTGTCAGGCGACCGCGGACTTCCACTGCGTGACGAAATTCACTGTTCCCGGCATCTGCTGGGCTGGCATTCCGGCGACGGAGATCCTGCGCCGGTTCCCCCCGGCCCCGGCCGTTACGCACGTGATGATCTGGGCGGACTTCGGCTACAGCGCCAACATTCGGATTAACGACTTCGTCGCGGACGACACGTTGCTGGCCACCCACCGGTCCGGGGAGCGGCTCACCCCGGAGCATGGATTCCCGCTGCGTCTGGTGGTGCCGCACCTGTATGCCTGGAAGAGCGTGAAGTGGGTGCGCGCGATCGAGTACCTGACCGCGGACCGCCGGGGCTTCTGGGAGGAACGCGGCTATCACAACACCGCGGACCCCTGGCGTGAGCAGCGGTACTCCTATCAGGAACTCGAGGGCGAAGGCCCGCAGCTGTAACTAGGGCTCGCCGTGACACCGACCGGGGCCGGGGGGGCCGGCACGCGTGCCGGCCGGTCGGCCCGGCGCTGCGAACGCCGCCGGGGTGTGGTCGCGCGACAGCGCAGCCGGCGCCAGCCACTGCCGGAAGTGACAGCTGGGCGGCAGCGACAGCAGCTAGGACTCAGCTGGCCGGGCCACAGATCAGGGAAAGGCGATGCCCATCGTGATGGTGATCGTCGAGCCCTTCGGCGCCGAGCCCTTCGGGTTGTAGTCGGCGACCTTGTCGCCGAAGCCCGTGACCTGGACCTGGAATCCGGCCGCTTGCAGTGCATTCTGTGCGTCCTGCTGCGACATTCCGTCCACGTTCGGCACGCTGACCCCCGGCGGTCCAGGCGAGACATACACCGTGACGACCTCGCCCGGCGCGATCGGCGTGTTCGGCTGCGGCTCCTGCCTGACCACGGTGCCTTGCGGTTGCGTCCCGGTCTGCAGCTGCTGCTCGTTGATCGAATAGCCACCCGCCGTGGCCGTGGCCTGAACGGCGCTGACCAGCAGGCCGACGAAGTTCGGCAGCCCTGGGCCCTGGCTGACAACCAGGTGGACCGCGCGGTCCTTGGGCCAGTGCGTATACGCGACTGGGTCGGTCGAGATCACCACGCCCGTCGGAATGGTCGTCGAGGTCTCGCCGGTCGGGTTGTCGTAGCTGAGCCCGGCGGCCTTGAGGGCCTGCTCGGCTTGGGCAACCGGCTGACCGGTCACCGATGGCATGGTGACCAGGACGGGCCCGAGCGACGGGATGAGGACGACCTTATCGCCGTGCTTGACCTGCGCGCCGGCCGACGGATGGGTCGCGATGATCTCTCCGGCCGGGATGTTGCTGTGCCGCCCTTTACCGGAAACGCCCACCAGGCCAGCGTTCGACAGGTCGGCCTCGGCCGTACGGACGCTGAGCCGGACCACTGACGGCATGCTGAAGTACTGGCCGGCCGCCAGCCACCAGCCCAGGAGAGCTACCAGCACGACCGCGATGACGATGAGAATCCGGCGGCTGAACAACCAGCGCTGCAGCCACGGGTCGCGGTAACGGCGGCCATGCGCGGAGCGGCCGTCAGCCCGAAAGTCCTGCCCCAGGCTGTCGGCCTGCACGATCATGGTGCGGTTGGCGCCGTGAGGCCGGGAGTTGATGGCTGCGGTGTAGCTGCCAACCGGGCCGCTGCCCCCGCCGTTTCCGGGGAACGCCGGCCAGCCGCTGTCCCCGGCCGCGGGTGTCGCCGGCAGCGGGCCAGTAGCGACCGGTCGAGCGGGCAGGGCAGCGGTGGCGTGCGGCGGGTAGCCGTCGCGATCCGCCGGACCTGACGTGCTGCCGTTTTCGGAAGCACGGCCGTGCCGGGGCAGCGGCATGCCGCGGCGCACTTCGGTGATCGCCGTCAGGAAGTGGCGCGCATCGGGCGGCCTCAGGTCCGGATCGCGGCTGGTGGCGAGGGCGACGAGCGCGTCCAGAGCGCCCGGCAGCTCGCTGTTAACCGTCGACGGCGGCGGCACGACCTCGTTCACGTGCTTATAAGCGACCGCTAGCGGCGTCTCGCCGGTATGCGGCTGCATGCCAGTGAGCATCTCGAAGAGCATCACGCCGGCGGCGTACACGTCCGACCGCTGGTCAGAGACGTTACCGGATACCTGTTCGGGGGCCAGGTAAGCGGCAGTGCCGATGAGCAGCCCGGTCCTGGTGTTGCCGACTCCGGCGGCCGCCCTGGCCAGGCCGAAGTCGGCGACCTTGACGATCGTGCCGTTTCCGAGCAGCACGTTCTCGGGCTTCACGTCCCGGTGAATGATGCCGGCGTCATGGGCAACGGCGAGCCCGCCGAGCACCCGCTCGATGATGTCCAGGGCCTCGCGCGGGCTGAGCATGCCGCGCGCGACCAGCAGTTCACGAAGCGTCGGCCCCGGCACGTACTCCATCGCGATGTAGTGCAGGTCGCCGGTTGAACCCTGGTCGAACACTGCGACCACGTTCGGGCTGGACAGCTGGGCCGCGGCCCGCGCCTCGCTGATGAACCGCGCGACGAAGTCGTGGTCTCGCGCCAGTTCCGGATGGGCGATCTTCAAGGCGACGGTTCGTTCGAGCCGGATGTCTCGGCTGAGATACACGGTGGCCATGCCGCCGCGAGCCAGCTGCGAATCGACCAGGTAGCGGCCGTCCAGCAACTGCCCGATCGGGGCTGACAACGTCGTGTCCATCGGGAGAATTGTAGGCGCCCGCAACCAGTCCGTGCCTACGTAACGAGGCGGCACAAGGTGCGGACAGGCCGGGAACGTTAGGAATCGGTGGCGGTCGGTCAGCCCGCCGGCGGCGACGACGCCAGGGCATAGCGACGGCGCGGGACGCGGCCGGCCAGGAACGCGGCCCGCCCGCCGGCTACCCCGAGGCGCATCGCCTCGGCCATGAGCTCCGGATCGCGAGCTCGGGTGACGGAGGTCGCGAGCAGGACTGCTGCGCAGCCAAGCTCCATCGCGATCGCCGCGTCGCTGGCCGTCCCGATGCCTGCGTCCAGGATCACCGGCACGCCGGCGGACTCCACGATCAGCTCGATGTTGTGCTGGTTCCTGATGCCGAGGCCAGAGCCGATGGGAGAGCCCAGCGGCATCACCGCGGCGCAGCCTTCCTGCTCAAGGCGGCGGGCCAGCACCGGGTCGTCGCTGGTGTAGGGCAGCACCGTGAATCCGTCGTCAACTAGCTGCTCGGCCGCGGTCAGCAGCTCGACCGGATCGGGCAGCAGCGTCCGCTCGTCGGCGATGACCTCCAGCTTGACCCAGCTGGTGCCGAGTGCCTCGCGAGCGAGCTGGGCGACCCGGACGGCGTCACTGGCAGTGAAACACCCAGCCGTATTGGGCAGCACCCGGATGCCGCGCTCGGCCAGAACTTGGAGAACCGAGCCGGCCGAACTCGGGTCCACCCTGCGCATTGCGACGGTTGTGATCTCTGTCCCGGACGCGGCCAGGGCGCGATCGAGGACGTCAAGGCTCGGCGCACCACCAGTACCCATAATGAGCCGCGAGCTGAAGCTCTCCCCGGCGATCAGCAGCGGATCGTCCATTCTCAGCCTCCCTGCACCGCTGTGAGCACCTCTACCTGGTCGCCGTCGGCAAGCTGGGTGCTTGCCCACGCGCCGCGGCGCACTACCTCGCCGTTAACGGCCGCGGCGACCCCAGAGCTGGTGCGGGTCATCGCGGCCACCGCCTCGGCCAGCGATTTGCCAGCTGGCCAGGTGTACGGCTCACCGTTGATCGTTACCTTCATGCGCGCGCCTCCAGGGGCGCCACCGCGTTACCGGCGCGGCGCAACGGAAACCGGCCTGGGCGAAACGCCTGCCATAGCGGATCGGCCGCGCCAGTCGTGAGGAAGTGAGTAACGGTGTCGGCCGTGACCGGGGCGAGCAGCACGCCGGCCCGGAAATGGCCGGTCGCCAGTACCAGGCCGGGCAGCTCGCTGGGACCGATTACCGGGGCGTTATCCGGCGTGCCCGGCCGCAGCCCGGCGACCGCATCGGCGAACTCGAGCTCAGTGATGCCCGGCACGAGCGTCCGGGCGTCCCTCAGCAGTTCCCAGATGCCGCCCGCGGTGACCGTCGTGTCCGGGCCGAGGTCTTCTTGGGTCGCGCCGATAACCAGCTCGCCGCTGGCCCTCGGCACCAGGTAGACGCTGGAGCCGTGCACGATCCCGCGAACGGTCCGCCGGAGCAGCCCTGGCGGCCCGCCGGCGGATCTTTCGGCCGAACCGCGCAGCCTGACGATCTGTCCCTTAACTGGCCGGACTGGCGGCGCGATTCCAGGCGGCAGGCCCGGCAGGGTGGCGGACTGCCAGCCGGCGGCGAGCACAACCTGAGCCGCCGTTACTCGCCTGCCATCGGCGAGGAGGGCGCCCTTGGCCCGGCCGTCGGCGCAGGTGACCTCTGCAGCTGGCTGCGGGATTATCCGGGCCCCGGCGCCTTCGGCTGCGGTGAGCAGCGCGGCCGTCAGCCGCCGCGGATCGACCGAGCCGTCATCAGCGGCCAGCAGGCCGCCGCGCACCGACGGGTCGAGCATCGGCTCGGCGTCCCGGCATTCGCGCGCTGCGAGTTTCCGCAGGTGCACTCCGAAGGTCGCCTGCAGCACCTGCAGCTCGGCCAGCATGGCCAGGTCGTCGCTGTCGAACGCCACTTGAAGCGTGCCCGTCTGCCGGAAGCCAGTCGGCAGGCCGGTAACGGACTCCAATTCGGCGATGAAGGCCGGATAGCGCCGCAGCGAGTTCTGACCGAGGGCGAAGATCTCCCGCTCGGCATAAGCAGCCTCGGCGATCGGAGTGAGCATCCCGGCAGCCGCGTGCGTGGCGCCCTGGCCGGGGTGCGCGTCGACAATGACGATGCGCAAGCCCTGCTGGGCGGCCCGCCAGCCGATGCTGAGGCCGATGACGCCGCCGCCGATGATGAGGACGTCGGCGTCGGCTCTGCTACTACTAGTCTGAGAGCTCATTCGGCTCCCTTCGCCGGCATGACCCGGATCAGGTTCCTGCGGTCGGCGGCTCGCCAGCCGCCCTCTCAGCCCGGTCAGCACCGGACTCCCGCGCGATAGCTCCCAGACTAGCTGCGATTCGCGGCAGCATGACAGCCCATGCCGCCGGCCAGTCGCCGCGGCACCGGGTTGCCCACCTGAGCGCGGGGGCTTGCCGGGGTTGCGGCAACATGTTGTCGGCTTGGCGACAGCCTGCCAGTCTGGCGGCTCTGGTGGTGGCGGCAGGGAGGCGATGCAGATGACAGGCCCGGCGAGGGTGGTCATTGCCGGTGCCGGGCTGGCCGGGTTGCGGGTGGCCGAGGAACTCCGGTCCAGAGGCTACACCGGGTCGGTCACATTGATCGGCGCGGAGGCAAGGCCGCCGTATGACCGGCCGCCGTTGTCGAAGAAGGTGCTGACCGGCGAGCTTGATGACACCGGATTGCGGCCCGACCTGGAATCGCTGGCGATTACCCTTCGCCTGGCCGAGCGCGCCACCGGCCTGCGGGACGGCGTCCTCGTGACCGATGCTGGTGAGCACGAGTGGGATGCGCTGGTCGTCGCGACTGGTGCCAGTCCGGTCCGGTTGCCAGGCAGCGGCGCGCAGCGCGTGCTGCGGACCGCCGACGATGCGCTGGCGCTGCGCGACCTGCTCAGGCCTGGCACCCGGCTCGCCATCGTCGGCGCTGGCTGGATCGGGGCCGAGCTGGCCACCGCGGCGGCGACCCGCGGTTGTGAGGTCACAGTGGTAGAGGCAGCGGCGGCGCCACTGGCGGCGGCGATCTCACCCGAGGTTGGCGGCGTCACGGCGGCCTGGTACGCGGCCGCAGGGGTGAACTTGCAGCTGGGGACAGCGGTTGCCGCAATCGAGCAGGGCGGCGTAGCGCTAGCTGACGGCGGCTGGCTAGCCGCAGATGTGGTCGTGACGGCGGTCGGAGTCAGGCCCGAGGTGGGCTGGCTGGCTGATTCCGGCGTCCGGCTGGACAACGGCATCGTGGTCGACGCGCAGCTGCGGAGTTCTGTGGCCGGGGTGTACGCGGTCGGCGACTGCGCGTCGTTCTGGTCTGGCCGGTACCAGCGTCAGCTCCGCTTCGAGCACTGGGACATTGCGCTGCACGCTCCTGAGGCGGCGGCGGCGAGCATCCTGGGCGGGGAGTCAATCTACGACCCCGTTCCCTACTTCTGGTCGGAGCAGTTCGGACGGATGGTGCAATACGTCGGGTGGCACGGCGACGCCGACAGGCTGATCTGGCGCGGTGATCCAGCTAGCGCGCGGTGGGCGGCCTGCTGGCTGTCGGGCGATCAGCTCGCCGCCATGCTCACCGTCAGCCTGCCCAGGGACTTGTTGCAGGCGCGGCGGCTGATGGAGGCGGGGACCGCGGTCGACGCTGGCCGCCTGGCCGACCCTGCCATCCCGGTGCGGGATAGCGCGCTGGCCGGCTGACGGGCAGCGCGGGCGCCGGACTTGACTGGGTGCGAGAGGTTTTGTTGGCACCTTGTTGTGGGAAGCTGCAAACGTGGCACAGATCGACCCCCCGACCGACGCCATCGTCGGTGACTGGCTGAGTATTCCTGGCGTGGCCGACCGTCTTGGCCTGCCGGTAAGCCGGGTCAAGCAATTGCTGCGCGACCACAAGCTGCTTGCGGTTCAGCGCCCCAACGGCGAATTCGCCGTCCCCGCCGGGTTCCTCGACGGCGATCAGGTCCTGCACGGTCTCGGCGGCACGCTGACCTTGCTTTTCGACTGCGGGTTCTCCGAGACCGAGGCGCTGAGCTGGCTGTTCACTGCCGATGACTCGCTGCCGGGGACTCCCGTCCAGGCGCTAGCCGAGCACCGCCGCACCGAGGTGAACAGGCGGGCGCAGGCCCTAGCGTTCTGAGGGTGCTCTCGTCTGCTGGCGGCCGACTCCGGTCGGCTTAGCGGCCCGGGCGTGCTGGCGCGCTCTGGCATGCTGGCGCGCTGTGGCGTGCTGGCGCGCTCTGGCCTGCTGGCGTGCTGTGGCGTGCTGGCGCGCTCTGGCCTGCTGGCGTGCTCTAGCCTGCTGAGCGTGCCTGACCGCCTGGGTGACCGGCTCGCTGCTGCCCGGCTATACCTCTGCACCGATGCGCGGGAACGTCGGGGCGACCTGCGGCGCTTCCTGGACGACGTGCTCGGCTCCGGAGTGGACATCGTCCAGCTGCGGCAGAAGGGCCTCGAAGCAGGCCAGGAGCTCCGTTATCTGGAGGTGTTCCGGGCGGCCTGCGAGGTGCACGGGGCGCTGCTGGCGGTAAATGACCGCGCCGACGTCGCCTACGCGGCGGGGGCTGACGTGCTGCACCTTGGCCAGGACGACCTGCCCGCGGCGATCGCGCGCCAGCTCATCGGCCCGGATCCGGCGATCGGACTGTCCTCGCACGCGGAGGCCGAGTCACGAGCCGCCAGCGCGGATCCGTCGGCAGATTACTTCTGCACGGGCCCTGTGTGGCCAACTCCGACCAAGCCGGGGCGGCCTGCTCCTGGCCTGGGCCTGGTCCGGTACGCGGCGGCCCTTCGGACCTCAAGGCCGTGGTTTGCCATCGGCGGCATCGACGAAGCCAACCTGGATCAGGTGCTGGAGGCCGGAGCGACCCGGATCGTCGTTGTTCGCGCGCTCACGGACGCAGCCGATCCCGGCGCGGCCGCCGCCAGGCTGGCCGGCGCTGGCCTAGTCCCCTGCTCGGCACCTCTGCCCCGGCCCCTGCCCCGGCCCCGGCTCAGCCGCTCGCCTGTCGCCGCCCAGTCCTGTCTGTCGCCGCCCAGTCCTGCCCGTCCCTGCCCGGCCCTGTCGGTTCGGGCCCGGCCCACTCCCCTGGGCATTAGCGCCATACAGGTCATACGGAGCAAAGGCCATGCCGGGCAAGGCGGGGTCGCTGCTTGCGCTTGACGGCGTTGTGACAAGCACGACAAAAGAATCGCGGCGTTGTGAGAGTGACGCTAAACGCCCAGGTGCTCAACTGGGCAATGAAGACCCCGAATCCGGCTAATCCTCGCGGTCTGTTGCCATGATCGCGAGAGCCGTGAGCGCGGTTCTGGCCTCGTCCGGAATGGGGGCCCCGTCTAGCGCCGCGACCGCTTCCTTGGCGCTCGCCGCGATCATCGCCTCGCACTCGGCCAGCGCGCCGGTATCGACTATGACCGTCCGCACCTCCGCGGCGGCGGCGTCGGATAGAGCCCGATCGCCCAGGTGCCGGTCGAGCAACCGGGACTGCCCGGCGGACGCGCGCTCGCGGGCAAGCGCGACCAGGACTGTCTGCTTGCCCTCGCTGATATCGCCGGTCACCGGCTTCCCTGTCCGCACCGGGTCGCCAAAGATGCCAAGGACGTCGTCGCGGAGCTGGAACGCGATGCCCAGGGGGAGGCCGTAGGCCGAGCACGTGCTAGTCACCGTGGCTTCGCAGGCGCGGGCGTCCGTATCGGTTAGCAACGGCTGGCTGCCTCGCGGTCTAAGATTCGGCGAGGGGCGGGCGGCCAGTCCCGGGTCGGCCAGCGCCGCGCCCAGGTGCAGCGGGCGCTCTATGGTGTACTTGGCAGTTTTGTAAGTGACCACCCGCATCGCTGCGGTGACGGACGCGCTGCCGCTGGCCTGATTCAGCAAATCCAGGTACTGGCCGGCTGCGACCTCCGTGCGCATCGCATCAAGGGCGGGTTGGCCGCGCCGCAGGGCGTCCGCCGGCAGGCCGCTGCTGTGGTACAGCTGATCGGTCCAGGCCAGCAGCGCGTCACCGACCAGGATCGCCGCCCCAGCGCCAAACTGGTCTGCCGAGCCTGCGTGTCCAGCAGCCTGATGGCGGGACGCGAACTGCTTGTGCACGGCAGGCTGGCCACGTCGTGTGTCGCTGGCGTCCATGACATCGTCATGAATCAGCGCGCTTGCCTGCAGCAACTCCAGCGCAGCGGCCGCCGTATAGATCTCTGGGCACTCGCTGCCGCCAGCCGCCCGCCAGCCCCAGTAGCAGAACGCAGGACGGAGCCTTTTGCCGCCCGCCAGCAGCCCGCCCACTGCGTCAAACCAAGGCACCATGTCCTCGCTGATGTCGCGAAGTACCACTCGCTGCTGACCGAGGAACAACTCAATGGCCTGGCCGACTTTGAGCCTGATCCGGCTCAGTTCAGCTGGATCCGCCTCGGCCTGGTCGCCGCCTGCGCGGCCGCCGCGAGGGTAGCCGGGGCTGACTGGGTCATCAGTCCGGTTGGTCCGGTCGGTAGCCACGATCGTGAGACTAGCCGCCGCTGCGACCAGGCGGGCGCGTCAATCGGCGCCCGGTACCGATAACCTTGGCAGATGCCGGTCGGTCCAGCCCCCGCGATCAGAGACTTGCTGGCGGCGGGTCGCCAGTCGTTCTCCTTCGAATTTATGCCGCCCAAGACCGAAGCCGAAGAAGAGCGGCTCTGGCTGGCGATCCGCCAGCTTGAGCCTCTCCGGCCGACGTTCGTCTCCGTTACTTACGGTGCGGGCGGCTCTACCCGCGACCGCACCGTCCGGGTCACAGGCCGCATTGCCGCCGAGACTACGCTCACGCCGCTTGGTCACCTCACGGCTGTGAATCACTCCGTAGCCGAGCTCCGGCACGTCATTGGCTCATACGCCGACGTCGGCGTGCGGAACGTGCTGGCTTTGCGAGGTGACCCGCAGGGTGACCCCAGGGCCGAGTGGACTGCACATCCGCAAGGGCTTCGCTATGCCGAGGATCTTGTCCGCCTGATAAGGGCGTCGGGCGACTTCTGCGTCGGGGTTGCCGCGTTTCCCGAGGGCCACATCCGGTCAGCGAGCTGGGAGTCGGAAGTCGACTTCTTCGTGCGCAAGGTCCGGGCGGGGGCAGATTTCGCCATCACCCAGATGTTCTTCTATCCGGAGGACTACCTGCGGCTTCGCGACGCCGTGGCGGCCCGAGGCTGTGACGTTGCGATCATCCCTGGCATCATGCCGATCATCTCGGTGCCGGGGATCGAGCGTGCCGTGCTGCTGTCGGGCTGCCGGTTCCCGCCGGAGCTGGCCGAGGACCTGCACGCGCGCGCCGACGACAAGTCGGCGGTACGCAAAATTGGGGTTGAGTTCGCCGCTGCCATGTGCGAGCGGCTGCTGGCTGAGGGAGTGCCAGGCCTGCATTTCTACACCCTGAACGGGTCGCGCGCGACCAGGGAGATCTACCAAGTGCTGGGGCTAGGCCCAGCGGTCTCGGCCTGACCGGCGGCCCCGCCGCCTGCCGTCATAGCTCCTTCTATTGTCCGCGAAGCGGCAGCAGAGCCCCCATGACGACATAAGGCGGACCGCCGCCGGGAAATTCGAACTGGGTCAGCAAGTCAGCGAATCCTAGGCTCCGATAGAGCCGCCGCGCTCGGGTCGGCGCATCCCGGGTGGACAGCAACGCCACCTGCTCGTCGCGGTCGCCGGTCAGCGAGAGCAGCATCCGGCGCCCGATGCCGCGAGCCTGATAATCGGGCTGCACGTGCACCTCGGCAATTTCCATCACGTTATCGAGCCATGCCGTAGCGGCTGTTACCCCGGCTTTGGCGGTCAGCCCGGCCCTGACGACGTCGTGCCACCACTGGCCCGGAGCCCCGCTGAAACCGTAGGCGAACGCGACCACATGGTCCGGGCCGCCGGCCGTCGCTCCCACCGCCTGGAACCGGGGGTTGCCGGTATGGCGTTCCATGATTGCCCGGCGGCCCGGCAGTTCCGCTGGCGCTGCGCCCATAGCCGCGGCGTAGATTCCGGTCAGGTCGCTGAGCATGGCCAGGAATTCGGGCCGAGACAGATCGCGGAGGCTCGCTTCGTCCTGCACGCGGCAAGCGTAGTCGGGCCGCCGACTGTCCGCCTTGCTGGCCTGAGGACGCTTCGACGGCCGGGCATGGCAGCACGCCTGACTTCCGCTTCGGCCGGCCGCGTCGCGGCTGGCCTGGCCTCACTGGCCTGCAGTTATGCCTCGCCATCCGGCTGGTCGGCCATATTGTCAGACCCTGCCTGTAACTTCGAACGCAGATGCCACCGCTAGACAACTGGACGAATGTATGTTCGAATAGCAGTGTGCGAATTGCAGCCGGGCCCCCTCGGTTGCTCGATCGGCCGGGTGTGGCGTGGGGAAGCGCCCCGCCCGGCCGAGCACCTGAGAAGGAGTGTCGATGAGCGCGATCGTTCAGGCGAGGCCAGGACGGCAATGGCAGCAGTGCCGCGTGGCACCCTCAGCCCTGGCGCTTATGGAGTCGGCTAGGCACGGGCTGGTAGCCGCCGAAGACGAGACGAACGCTGGCGCCAGGTACGTGAATGCTCACCTGGCGGCCTTGCGCGCTGCGGCTGCGGTCGTGGCCGCAAGGGCTGAACCGCCCGGAGGCCGGCGCAGGCGGCCTCAGAGCGTGTGGGAGCTGTTGCCCAAGGTAGAGCCGGCGCTGCGGGAATGGGCGGCTTTCTTCGCTGCGGGCGCAGCTAAGCGGGCTGCCGCCGAAGCCGGACTCGCGCGCGCCGTGTCCGCGCATGAAGCCGATGAACTGATGAGGGATGCCGCTACCTTCGTCGCGCTTGCTGAGGGCGCGCTCGGCATTCAGCGTGAGCAGGAACTGCTGCCACTCCCGACCGCCGGTTAAGGGGACAACCCGGACGGCAGGCTCCCCAGGTCGAAGACGCCGGTAAGCGGCTAGAGACAACCAAGACAGCAGTCAGGCCGGCCAGGGAGCCTTGCGGCCGCCCAGTCCGGCCTGAGTGCGCTGACGGCCGGGGTTCTGGCTAGAACTGGTCGATCGCCCCACGGGCATCGGAGTCCAGGATGCCCCAGCTGATGAGTTCCTCGGTCAAGTCAGCCGGGCTCTTGTCATAAATGACCGCGAGCGAGCGCAGGTCCTCCTGACGGATGGACAGCACCCGGCCGTTGTAGTCCCCGCGCTGGCTCTGAATCGTGGCGACGTAGCGAGACAGCGGGCCAGTCTTGTCCTTGGGCAGCTGCGACATTCGCTCCAGGTCGATGACGAGCTTCGGCGCGGGGGCGATGATGCTCGGCATCACGTCGCCAGGCAGCAGCTCCGAGACCGGCACCCCGTAGAACTCGGCGAGCTCGGCGAGCTTCTGCACGGTCACTGACCTGTCGCCCCGCTCGTACGAGCCAACCACGACGGCCTTCCACCGGCCACGAGACTTCTCTTCAACGCCATGGAGGGAAAGACCCTGCTGGGTGCGGATGGCGCGCAGCCTCGCGCCGAGGGTCTTGGCGTACTCAGATGCCATAGTTACGGCCCCCTGGCCTGTCATAGCTAAAAGTAACGGTTACGGACAGTGACGGTAGGCCCCCTGGACCACAAGGTCAAGCCGAATAGCAAAAAGCGGATGAACCTGCGCGCCTCGGCGCATCCCCGGTCGGCTCGGACAGTCGGTACGCGACAGGCTCAGAAAGCTCTATGGCGTCGGCGAATGCGCATCAATGGCCGGTTGCCGACGACGTTCCTTTTTGCCCGGTATCGGTGCCCTGCGACATGGAATTGTGAGGGATATCACTGGTCGCTACGGGTTCTAATTCGGTCACTTTTTGTGACCGGAGTCCCGTCCGTAACGCTGGTCTCGTGGTTCACGCTGTACGGCGGGCACGGCCTAGAGGGTGGGCACGGTTGAGGGCGGCCCGAGACGTGGGCGCGGCCTGAGAGTTGGCGCAGCCCGAGAGTTGGCGCGGCCCGAGGGTTGGGCGCGGCCCGAGACGCAAGCGGCGGGCCGCTCGGCAGGGCGTGGCACATCGGCGGGCGCCGGGGTCGCCCTGGTACGGTTGTGCGGACAGACGTCCTTTAAGCCCCGTCCTGTGAGGCGGGAAAGGGGGTCCTTTTGATGCATGCGCGCCAACCGGATGGCGACATCGCCGGCTCCGGATCGGCCGTGGATTCTGCACCGGCCGTTGATTCTGCACCGGCCGTCGGCCAGGGTCCGGCTAGCAGTGGCGGTCTAGCTAGCCGCGGCCAGGTCCGGTCGGCGGTCCTGCCCGAAGGCAAGATCGTGCTCGGGCCGGATGAGATTGGCCGCGCCCTTACCAGGGTTGCGCACGAGATACTCGAGCGCACCAACGGCGCCCCCGACGTGATTCTGCTTGGCATCCCGACCAGGGGAGTGCCGCTGGCAAGCCGGCTGGCCGCAAGACTTGCCCAGGCCGAGGGCCGCCCCGCGCCGTCTGGCTCGCTCGACATCACGATGTACCGCGACGACCTGAGGCTGCGGCCGGCCAGGCCGCTCGGACATACCGCGGTGCCCTCGACCGGCGTTGATGGCAAGATCGTGGTGCTAGTGGACGACGTCCTCTACTCCGGCCGGACCGTACGCGCGGCCCTTGATGCGCTCGGGGACCTCGGCCGCCCGCGCGCCGTTCAGCTTGCGGTCCTCGTCGACCGGGGCCACCGGGAGCTCCCGATCCGGGCCGATTACGTCGGCAAGAACCTGCCGACCTCGCAGCGTGAGGTCGTCCAGGTGCTGCTGACCGAGACCGATGGCCAGGATGCCGTGATACTCGGCGTGGGTGGCGTGGACAAGTCGCGCCCACCTGATATGCCGCGCCCGGCGGGAACGCCCGGCGGGCTGGGCGCAACAGGAGCCGGACAGTGAACCGGCACCTGATCTCCGCGGCTGACCTGAGCCGCGACGACGCGCTGATGATCCTCGATACGGCCGAGGAACTTGGTCAGGTGGCCGACCGGCCGATCAGGAAGCTGCCGACACTGCGCGGCCGGACTGTGGTGAACCTGTTCTACGAGGACTCGACCCGGACCAGGATCTCGTTCGAGGCAGCTGCCAAGCGGCTGTCCGCTGACGTGATCAACTTCTCCGCTAAGGGCTCGAGCGTCGCCAAGGGCGAGAGCCTGAAGGACACCGCGCTCACCCTCGAGGCAATGGGAGCCGACGCGGTGGTGATCAGGCACTCCGCGTCGGGCGCTCCGCACCGGCTGGCCCAGTGGGTCCGGGGAAGCGTGGTCAACGCAGGCGACGGTACGCACGAGCACCCGACGCAGGCGCTGCTTGACGCTTTCACCATGCGCCGCAGGCTCGGCCGGCTGGACGGTTTGCAGGTCACCATCGTCGGTGACGTGCTGCACAGCCGGGTGGCCCGATCCAACGTGCTGCTGCTGCACACACTGGGCGCTGACGTCACGCTGGTCGCGCCGCCAACGCTGCTTCCGGTGGCGGTTTCATGCTGGCCCTGCGAAGTCGGCTACGACCTGTCCGCTGCGCTGCCGAAGAGCGACGTGGTGATGATGTTGCGCGTCCAGGGCGAGCGGATGAACGCCGCGTACTTCCCGACCGTCCGCGAGTACAGCCGCCGGTACGGGCTGGACGCCTCCCGGATGGCGCTGCTGCCCGAGCATGCAATCGTCATGCATCCGGGGCCGATGAACCGAGGCGTGGAGATAGCGGCGGAGGTGGCCGACTCGTCCCGGTCGACGATTGTGGAGCAGGTCGCGAACGGGGTCAGCGTCCGGATGGCAGTGCTCTACCTGCTGCTCGGCGGTGCCGAGCTCGGCGGCGGCGAATCCCGCGGCGCGGAGCCAGATAGCGACATGCAGGCGGAAGGGAACCAATGACCAGCGGCCAGACGTGGCTGATCAGGGGCGCCAGCGTGATCGGCAGTGCCCCCGCCGACCTGCTGCTCGCCGACGGCCTCATCGCTCAGGTCACCGAGGCGGGAACGCGACTCAGCCATCCTGGCGCCCAGGTCCTCGATGCGGCCGGCCTCATTGCGCTGCCAGGGCTAGTTGACCTGCACACCCACCTGCGCGAGCCCGGCCGGGAGGACGCCGAGACCGTGGAGACCGGCACCGCCGCGGCCGCGCTCGGCGGGTACACCGCCGTGCACGCGATGGCTAATACCGACCCGGTCGCCGACACCGCAGGCGTAGTTGAGCAGATCTGGCGGCTCGGCCGCCAGGCCGGCTACTGCGATGTCCAGCCCATCGGCGCCGTGACCATGGGCCTGGACGGCAACCGCCTGGCCGAACTTGGAGCCATGGCCGACTCGGCCGCACGGGTGCGGATCTTCTCCGACGACGGAAGGTGCGTTTCCGACGCCGTCATGATGAGACGCGCGCTTGAGTACGTCAAAGCCTTCAACGGGGTCATCGCGCAGCACGCGCAGGAGCCCCGGCTGACCGATGGCGCCCAGGTCAACGAGGGGGAGATGTCCGGCAACCCTGGGCCTGGCCGGCTGGCCGGCGGTGGCCGAGGAGGCAATCATCGCCAGGGACTGCCTGCTGGCCGCGCACGTTGACTCGGCCCTGCACGTCTGCCACGTGTCGACTGCGGGCTCGGTGGAGATCATCCGCTGGGCGAAATCCAAGGGCTGGCGTGTCACTGCCGAGGTCACCCCGCATCATCTGCTGCTGACCGACGAACTGGCCGCCAGCTACGACCCGGTCTACAAGGTGAACCCGCCGCTGCGCACGGCCGCCGACGTGGCCGCGCTGCGCGCGGGCCTTGCCGACGGCACCATCGACTGCGTCGCGACCGATCACGCTCCGCATCCGGTGGAGGACAAGGAGACCGAGTGGCAGGTGGCTGCGTTCGGGATGACCGGGCTGGAAACCGCGCTGCGGGTCGTGCACGCGGCAATGGTGGAGACCGGGCAGCTCGACTGGGCCGGCGTAGCTGACCGGATGTCCGCCCGCCCGGCCGCGATCGGCGGCCTGGATGGTGGCGGGGCTCCGCTGCATGGGCGCCCGCTGACGGCCGGTTCCCCGGCGAACCTGGTCTTGTACGACCCGTCAGTGCGCGACGTCGTCGACCCGACGCAGCATGCCTCCCGCAGCCGCAACACGCCGTTCGCCGGCATGACCCTGCCGGGCCGGGTGCAGGCGACGTTCCTGCGCGGCACCCGACGGTACTTGACGGGAAGCTGGCCCGATGAACGCCCCGCAGCCTGGCCGCGGCGATGCTGGTGCTGGAGGACGGCACGACTTTCCGCGGCACCACGTTCGGCGCCGACGGCGAGACATTCGGCGAGATGGTCTTCAACACCGGCATGACCGGCTACCAGGAGACGCTGACCGATCCGTCCTACTGCGCGGCAGATCGTGGCGATGACGGCGCCGCACATCGGCAACACCGGCATCAACGATGAGGACGCCGAGTCGCGTCAGATCTGGGTCAGCGGCTACGTCGTCCGCGAACCCGCCAGGCTCGCCTCGAACTGGCGCGCGCAGCGCACCCTGCAGGACGAGCTGGCGGCGCAGGAGATCACCGGAATCGCGATGATGGGAACGAGGTCCTTGACTATCCACCTGCGTGAGCAGGGTGCGATGCGAGCGGGGATCAGCGCGGCCACGTCCGACCCGGCCGAGTTGCTGGACGCGGGTCCTGGCCAGCCCGCAGATGACCGGCGCGGACCTCGCTCGCCAGGTCAGCACGCCGGAGCCGTACCTGGTAAGCCCGCCGCCGGGCACCCCGGTGCGGTTCCGGGTCGCTGCCGTGGACCTGGGCATCAAGGCCGCGACCCCGCGGGCGATGGCGGCGCTCGGCTGCGAGGTGCAGGTCCTGCCCGCGACCGCGAGCACCGCAGCCATCCTGGCTGGCAACCCGGATGGCGTGTTCTTCTCCAACGGGCCCGGCGACCCGGCCGCCATCGGCTATGCCGTCGACGCGATGCGCGGCGTGCTGGCGACGGGCAAGGCAGTGTTCGGTATCTGCCTGGGCAGCCAGGTGCTCGGCCGTGCCCTCGGCCTGTCGACCTACAAGCTGCGCTTCGGGCATCGCGGCGTGAACCAGCCGGTGCAGGACCTGCGCACCGGCAAGGTCCAGATCACCAGCCACAACCACGGATTCGCGGTAGCGCCGTCCGAGGGCAATCCTGGCGGCAGCTTCGGCACCGACTTCGGCCCGGCCGAGATCACCCACGTGAACCTCAACGACGGTGTCGTCGAGGGGTTGCGCCTGCTCGATGCTCCGGCCTTCAGCGTGCAGTACCACCCTGAGGCGGCGCCGGGCCCGCACGATGCGTCCGGCCTGTTCACCGAATTCTGCGAGCTGATGGAGAGGTCCCGATGACGGACGGAGGACACCGTGCCTAGGCGGCCCGACCTGAAGTCGGTGCTGGTCATCGGCTCCGGGCCGATCATCATCGGACAGGCCTGCGAGTTCGACTACTCGGGAACCCAGGCCTGCCGGGTGCTGCGGGCCGAAGGCATCCGGGTCAGCCTGGTCAATTCCAACCCGGCGACGATCATGACCGATCCGGAGTTCGCCGACGCGACCTACGTCGAGCCGATCACCCCCGACGTACTGGCGAAGGTGATAGCGAAGGAGCGGCCCGACGCCATCCTGCCAACCCTTGGCGGCCAGACCGCGCTGAACGCCGCCGTGGCGCTGCACGACAACGGCACGCTGGCCAAGTATGACGTCGAGCTGATCGGGGCCGGCATCGACGCGATCAGGGCCGGCGAGGACCGCAACCAGTTCAAGCAGATCGTGACGCGCATCGGCGCGGAGGTACCGCAAAGCCGGATCTGCCGCAGCCTGGCGCAGTGCCGCGAGGCAGCCGCTGAGCTCGGCTTCCCGGTAGTCCTCCGGCCGTCGTACACGCTCGGCGGCACGGGCTCGGGGATCGCGCGCAGCGCCGAGGATCTTGACCGGCATGGCTGCCGCCGGCCTGGACGCCAGCCCGGTCACCGAGGTGCTGATCGAGGAGTCGGTGCTCGGCTGGAAGGAATTCGAACTCGAGCTGATGCGCGACAGGCATGACAACGTCGTGATCGTGTGCTCGATCGAGAACGTCGACCCGATGGGCGTGCACACCGGTGACTCGGTGACCGTCGCGCCGGCCATGACGCTGACCGACCGCGAGTACCAGCACATGCGCGACGTGGCGATCGCGACCGCGCGCGCGGTCGGCGTTGACACCGGCGGCTGCAACATCCAGTTCGCCGTGGATCCGCAGACCGGCCGGATGGTC
Source organism: uncultured Actinomycetota bacterium (assembly GCA_963804435.1). Classification (GTDB taxonomy): domain Bacteria; phylum Actinomycetota; class Actinomycetes; order Streptosporangiales; family Streptosporangiaceae; genus JAJYUU01. The sequence continues at coordinate 1,678,002 of CAWDQI010000001.1, forward strand.
GTGATCGAGATGAACCCGCGGGTCTCGCGGTCCAGCGCGCTGGCCTCGAAGGCGACCGGCTTCCCCATCGCCAAGATCGCTGCCCGGCTGGCGATCGGCTACACGCTGGACGAGATCCGCAACGACATCACCGGCGAGACCCCGGCCAGTTTCGAGCCCTCACTCGACTACGTGGTGGTGAAGGTGCCGCGGTTCGCGTTCGAGAAGTTCCCCGGCGCCGATCCGGTGCTGACCACGCACATGAAGTCCGTCGGCGAGGCGATGGCGATCGGCAGCAGCTTCGCCGAGGCGCTGCAGAAGGCGCAGCGGTCACTGGAGCAGCGCAGCGCGACGTTCAGCTGGACCGCGCCCGCCGGGGACAAGGCCGATCTGCTGGCTGCCTGCGCGCTGCCGCACGACGGCCGGCTGGTTACGGTGCACCAGGCCCTGCGGGCCGGCGCTTCGGTTGCCGAGGTCTCAGCGGCCAGCAGCATCGACCCCTGGTTCATCGACCAGATCGCCGCGATCGAGGAACATGCGGGACGGATCCGGGACGACGGCATCGGCGTGGGCGGTCCGGCAACCGCGCGGGCGCTGTTCGCGGCCAAGGCAGCAGGGTTCTCCGACGCGCAGCTCGGCCAGCTCACCGGCAAGACCGAGGCCGAGATCCGGCGCATCCGCCGGGCGGAGGACGTGCGGCCGGTGTACCACACGGTGGACACCTGCGCGGCGGAGTTCGCAGCCCTGACCCCGTACCTGTACTCGACCTATGACCTGGGCACCGAGGTGCCAGCCAGCGACAAGCCCAAGGTGATCATCCTGGGCAGCGGGCCGAACCGGATCGGGCAGGGGATCGAGTTCGACTACGCCTGCGTGCATGCTTCGTTCGCGCTGACCGACGCCGGCTACGAGACGGTCATGGTCAACTGCAACCCCGAGACCGTGTCCACCGACTACGACACGTCCGGCCGGCTGTACTTCGAGCCGCTCACGCTGGAGGACGTGCTCGAGGTGGTGCACGCCGAGCAGCGCAGCGGCGTGGTCGCCGGGGTCATCGTCCAGCTCGGCGGGCAGACGCCGCTCGGCCTCGCCAGGGCGCTGGCGGCCGAGGGCGTGCCAATGGCCGGGACCTCGCCGGAGGCCATCCACCTGGCTGAGGACCGCGGTGAGTTCGGGTCGGTCCTGGCAGCCGCCAGGCTGCTGGCGCCCCGGCACGGGACGGCGACGTCGGTGGAGCAAGCCGAGGCGGTCGCGCACGAGATCGGCTACCCGGTCCTGGTCCGGCCGTCCTACGTGCTCGGCGGGCGCGGCATGGAAATCGTGTACGACGACAGCTCGCTGGCCGATTACGTGCGCCGGGCGACGGAGGCGAGCCCGGAGCACCCGGTGCTGATCGACAGGTTCCTGGACGACGCGATCGAGATCGACGTGGACGCGCTGTTCGATGGCGAGGAGCTGTTCCTGGGTGGCGTGATGGAGCACATCGAGGAGGCCGGGATCCATTCCGGCGACTCGGCCTGCGCGCTGCCGCCGATCACGCTCGGTCAGGAGTACATCTCGCTGGTGCGGTCCTCAACCGAGGCGATCGCCCGTGGCGTCGGCGTGCGCGGCCTGCTGAACGTGCAGTACGCGCTGGCCGCCGGGGTTCTGTACGTGCTGGAGGCGAACCCGCGGGCGTCGCGGACGGTGCCGTTCGTCTCGAAGGCGACCGCCGTCCCGCTGGCCAAGGCGGCCGCGCGGATCATGCTGGGCGCGACGGTCGCGCAGTTGCGGATCGAGGGGATGCTGCCACCCAGCGGGGACGGCGGAACCCTTCCGCTCGACGCTCCGATCGCGGTCAAGGAAGCGGTGCTCCCGTTCGCCCGGTTCGCTGACGCCAGCGGCGCAGGCGTGGACACCGTGCTCGGACCGGAAATGCGCTCAACTGGCGAGGTGATGGGCATCGATGAGGTGTTCGGCACCGCCTACGCCAAGTCCCAAGCTGCCGCCTACGGCTCGCTGCCGGTGAAGGGCCGGGCGTTCGTCTCCGTGGCCGGGAAAGACAAGCGCTCCATGATCTTTCCGGTGAAGCGGCTGGCCGAGCTGGGATTCGAGATCTGGGCGACTAGCGGAACCGGCGAGGTTCTGCGCCGGAACGGGGTGCGTGCCACGATCGTCCGCAAGCACAGTGAGGGCCACGGACCCGACGGCGAACCGACCATCGTGGAACGGATCCTGGACGGGCAGGTCGATCTCATCGTGAATACGCCGTTCGGCGGGCCCGGTCAGTCCGGCTTCCGCCGGGACGGGTACGAGATCCGCACCGCGGCTGTCCGGCGCGGGATCCCCTGCATCACGACGGTGCAAGGGCTGGCCGCCGCGGTACAGGGCATTGAGGCAATCAACAGGGACGAGGTAGGCGTGCGGTCACTGCAGGAGCACGCGGCGCGCCTGCACGCGGCGCCCTGGACGCCGCAGCGCGTAGCGCCGGGGACGGCGGAGCGCGGAGTGGCCAGGGCAACGGAACCGAAGCGCCATGACACATAGCGAAATGGATGCGCAGGCCGGCCCGGTCCAGGTGCGCGGCACCGTGCTAACGGTGCGCCGGGTCGATGCCTATTTCGCAATGACACTGGTCGCGCCCGCCATCGCGGCCCGGTTCAAGCCCGGCCAGTTCATCACCCTGGCCGTTGGCGGGCCGCACTCGTCGATGCTGCTCAGCAGGGCGTTCTCCATCCATGACGTGCGGCCTGATCATGGCGGCACAGTGGAGTTCGTGTTCGCCGTGCACGGCGGCGGCACGCAGTGGCTCGCTGAGCGGCGGGCCAGGGACGTCCTGGACGTCACCGGGCCGCTCGGCCGGCCGTTCCCGCTGCCGCGCGATCCGGCCAGCTGCCTGCTGATCGGCGGCGGCTACGGCAGCGCTCCGCTGTTCTCCCTGGCCGCCAGGCTGCGCGAGCGCCGGTGCGAGGTCGATTTCCTGCTCGGCGCGTCCAGCGGCGACCGGGTGTTCGGCGCGCTCACGGCGCGGCGGACCGGACGGTCGGCCACGATCACCACCGACGATGGCTCACTGGGCAGCCGCGGACTCGTGACGGACATGCTCGATCAGGTGATCCACGACGGGCGGACCGACGTCATCTACGCGTGCGGACCGATGCCGATGCTCCGCCAGGTGAGCGCGCTCGCGCGCCGGTATGACATTCCGGTGCAGGCAGCCGTCGAAGAGGCCATGGCGTGCGGATTCGGGGTGTGCATGACCTGCGTTCTGCCGGTGGTCGGCAGCGACGGCATTACCCGGATGTCGCGCTCGTGCGTGGACGGACCGGTGTTCCGCGGCGAGCAGGTCCGCTGGGACGACGTTGGCACAATCCCGTTCGACGCCTTCGGCGCGCCTGGCTGGGAGCCGCGGTCACGCCGGGCGGCGGCAGACAATGCCGGGCCGCCGGCCGACGCGCCCAACGGTCACCCGGCACCGCCCAGGAAGGGCCAGGAAGGCGGCGAGGCCCGGCCGGTGCGCCGGTCAGGAAGGCACGGCCATGCCAGTTGACCTGCGGGCCAAGCTCGGCCACATCGAACTGCCTAACCCGATCCTGACCGCGTCGGGCTGCGCGGGAGCTGGCCGGGAGCTCGCTCAGTTCATGGACGTTTCCAAGATCGGCGCGATCGTCACCAAGTCGGTCATGCTCGGCCCGCGGGCCGGGCGGCCGACGCCGCGGATGGCCGAGACGCCCAGCGGGATGCTGAATTCCATCGGCCTGCAAGGCCCCGGCATCGATGCGTTCCTGCAGCGCGATCTGCCATGGCTGCTGTCCAGGGGGGCGAGGGCGGTGGTGTCGATCGCCGGAGGGTCGGTCGCCGAGTACGCCGACCTGGCGACGAGGCTGTCAGACGCGGCGGGCGTCACGGCGATAGAAGTCAACATCTCCTGCCCGAACGTGGAGCACCGGGGTCAGGTCTTTGCGTGTAACCCGGACTCATCGGCGGCGGTGATCGAGGCAGTCCGCGGCCGGGCGCGCTACGACATACCGGTTTTCGCCAAGCTGTCGCCCGATGTCACCGACATCGTCGCCATCGCCAAGGCATGCGTCTCGGCTGGCGCCGACGGGCTGTCGATGATTAACACGCTGCTCGGCATGGTGATCGACACCGACACCATGAGGCCGCGCCTGGCCGGGCTCACCGGGGGCCTGTCCGGGCCGGCCATCCGCCCGATCGCGGTTCGCTGTATCTGGGAGGTTCGTGAGGCGCTGCCCGGCGTTCCCATCATCGGGATGGGCGGTGTCCGGACGGGCCGCGACGCGCTGGAGCTTGTCCTGGCTGGCGCCTCAATGGTCAGCGTGGGCACGACGATCTTTCACGACCCGTCGGCCTGCATGCGTATCCTGCGAGAACTGGAGGACGAACTGACCGAGCGCGGGATTGAACGGCTCGCCGACGTGGTAGGGCTGGCCCACGAGTCCCGTGCAACGGCGGGGCGTCCACTCAGTCCGAGCGCCAGGGTGAGGAGGACCTGATGGCCGGCCAAGCACCGATCGCGGTCGCGCTGGATGCGCCTGACTTGGAGACCGCAGCGCGCTGGGCCGGGCTGGTCACTCCGCACGTGACGACCGTGAAGGTCGGGCTTGAGTTGTACTTGCGATACGGACCGGACGCGGTTGCTTCCGTCCGGGGCGCCAGCGGCGTCCGGGTGTTCCTGGACCTGAAGCTGCATGACATCCCGGCGACGGTGGCGGGCGCGGCGCGGACGGTGGCCCGGCTACGCCCCGCCCTGCTTACCGTGCACGCCGCCGCGGGTCCGGCGGCGATCAGCGCGGCAGCCGAGGCCGCTCCAGACGTCAGGATCGTCGCGGTGACCGTGCTTACCTCGCTGGGTGAGGAAGATCTGTGCCGGATTGGCCTGGCCGGGCCAGTCAGCGATGCGGCCAAGCGACTGGCGGTGCTTGCGGTCGAGGCCGGGGCACGCGGCCTGGTCTGCTCGCCGCAGGAGGTAGCAGCGGTCCGGGCCGAGGTCGGCGATGACATCCTGCTGATTACGCCCGGCGTCCGCCTCGCCGGAGCCGACATTCACGATCAGGCGCGGGTCGCCACCCCGGAACAAGCCCTGCGGGCTGGTGCCGACCTGCTCGTGATCGGCCGGCCGATTACCCGTGCTGCCGATCCGGGCGCGGCGGCCGCGGCCATCGGGGCGTCGCTGCGGCGGGCCGAAATGCTGCGCGGCTAGCCGAGTGGCCGCCTTACGGCGTCCGTACGTCCAGATGCAGTCATCATGGTGCGTTCTTCACGTGCTATTTGCCGCCGCCCGCAGGATGTCGCGGGCTGGCCGTTTTTTCGCTCGTCGCCGCACGCAACGCCGAATAAATGGTGCGTACTGGGGCAGGTTCGTCGGTCTGTGACGGCTGCCAGAATTGGCGAAATCCTTGCGCTACCTGCGAAAATGCCACTACGCTAAGTGTACAGCCTTGTACGTTGCGTCATATTGGATAATTTGTGCCGCTACAAACGGGGGTTCGCGTTGCCGATGCGGGCCGAACTCGCTAGTTTCCCCTCGCGGAGCGACTTTTTCGATACGAAACCCGAGGTGACCTCGCGTGGCTCTTCCTCCACTCACTCCCGAGCAGCGGGCAGCGGCACTTGAGAAGGCTGCCCAGGCCCGCAAGGACCGTGCGGAAGTGAAAAACAAGCTAAAGCATGGCTCGACCACACTGCCCCAAGTACTCAAGGAGGGGCAGACCGACGACGTGGTGGGCAAGATGAAAGTGTCCGCCTTGCTGGAGTCCATGCCGGGCGTCGGCAAGGTGCGGGCAAAGCAGATCATGGAGCGGCTGGGCATCGCCGAATCGCGGCGCGTGCGCGGCCTGGGCGCCAACCAGCGAAGCGCGCTGGAAGGCGAGTTCGGCGGAGACATCTGACCGATAGCGCAGGAGCCAGGGAGGGGGCCGCTGGAGGCATGCTCGCAGCCGGGCCGCGCGGGCTGCGCCGCGGCGCCCCTGTCCCTGCCCGGCTGACAGTGCTCTCGGGCCCGTCTGGAGTCGGCAAAAGCACGGTTGTGGCGCGGCTGCGGAGCAAGTGCCCGTGGATCTGGCAGTCGGTGTCGGTTACCACGAGGTCGCCGCGGCCCAGCGAGGTTAACGGGCGCGAGTACTTCTTCGTCGCCGAGCCGGAATTCGACGAAATGGCCGCGCGCGGTGAACTGCTTGAGTCGGCGACGTTTGCCGGCAACCGCTACGGCACGCCGCGGGCCCCCGTGCAGGAGCAGATCGACCGGGGCGCGCCAGCACTGCTGGAGATCGACGTCGCCGGGGCCCGCCAGGTGCGCGCGGCTGTGCCGGGTGCCCTGCTGATATTTCTCGCCCCGCCGTCCTGGGAGGAGCTCGAGCGCCGCCTGACGAGCCGGAACACCGAGTCGCCCGAGGTAATCAGCCGCCGCCTGGACGCGGCCAGGGCCGAGCTGGCGGCCGAACCGGAGTTCGATATCACCCTGGTGAATACGTCGGTCCGGGAAGTGTGCGATCAGCTGGTAGCCTTGGTGCTTGCCCAGCAGGCTAATGCCGAGCCGGGAAATCACTGCGATCCAGATCTGGAAGGCGCGAGGTGGCAGCAACTCCGTCCGTAGAGGGCATCATAAATCCGCCGATTGACGATCTGCTTGAGGTCGTGGACAGCAAGTACGGCCTGGTCATCATGGCGTCCAAGCGCGCGCGGCAGATCAATGCCTACTACGCGCAGCTCGGCGAGGGCCTGCTTGAGTACGTCGGCCCCCTGGTGGAGACGCGCATCCAGGAGAAGCCCCTCTCGATCGCGCTGCGCGAGATCAGTGAGCGACTGCTGACTGCCGAGACGCCGGAGGCCTGACCAGCCGGAGGCTCGCCGTGCGGATCGTCCTCGGCGTATCGGCCGGTATCGCGGCCTACAAGGTATGTGAACTGCTCAGGCTGCTAACCGAGTCCGGGCACGAAGTCCGGGTCGTGCCCACCCCTGCTGCCTTGCGTTTCGTAGGGGCAGCCACCTGGGAGGCATTGTCCGGTCGGCCGGTTTCGGTGACGCCGTGGGAATCGGTACCAGAGGTGCCGCACGTGCGCCTCGGCCAGGAGGCCGACCTCGTGCTGGTGACGCCGGCTACTGCCGACCTGATGGCCCGGGCAGCGGCCGGAATGTCCGATGACCTGCTGACAGCGGTGCTGCTCACAGCTCGCTGCCCGGTGATGTTCGCTCCGGCTATGCATACCGAGATGTGGGAGCACCCGGCCACCCAGGCCAATGTGGAGACGCTGCGGAGCCGTGGCTGCATCGTGCTGGATCCGGCGTCCGGGCGGCTCACGGGCCGGGATAGCGGACCGGGCCGGCTGCCTGAGCCGGCCGAGCTGTACGCGGCCGCGGTGCGAGTGATGGCCAAGGGCGCTACCGGGCTGGCGCCCGATCTGGCCGGGCGGCGCGTGCTGGTGTCGGCCGGTGGCACCAGGGAGGAACTTGACCCCGTCCGCTACCTGGGCAACTGGTCGTCCGGCAAGCAGGGCTACGCGCTGGCCCGGACAGCGGCCAGCCGTGGTGCCGACGTGACGCTGTTCGCAGCCAATACCGAGCTGCCGGATCCCGCTGGCGTCAAGCTGGTACGCGTGAAGTCGGCCAGCCAGTTGCGGGACGAGATGCTCATGGCGGCCGGTCGGGCGGACGTGATCGTGATGGCCGCCGCCGTCGCCGACTTCCGGCCTGTGGCCAGGAGCGACGCCAAGATCAAGAAGACGGGTGGGGCGCCGGACCCGATCGTGCTGGTGGAGAACCGAGATATCGTCCGTGACCTGGTGGCCGCCAGGCAGGCACCCGGCCAGCTGATCGTGGCGTTCGCAGCAGAAACCGGCGACCTGCTCGCGAACGGCCGGGCAAAGCTCGCTGCCAAAGGCTGTGACATGCTCGTCGTCAACCAGGTGGGCAACGGCCTGGCGTTCGGCACAGCGGACAATGAAGCCGTCGTGCTGACCGCTGACGGCGCGGAGGTCAAGCTGCCGCGCGCGGCCAAGGATGAGGTTGCCGATGGCATCTGGGATCTCATCGCTTCCCGGCTCGGTTAGCGTCCGGCGCGGCGCAATGAGGCGGCTGGCCGAGGTCGCGCCCGGCATTCTGATGGGAACGGGTCAGCCGTATACCACGACGACCACAGTCGTTACCGGGAACGATGGTCGCTGCCTGGTCATCGATCCGGCTATCACGGTCACCGACGTCCGCGGCCTGGCCGGTGAGCTTGCTGCCAGGGGACTCAGAGCCTCTGCGGGCTGGGCAACGCATGCGCACTGGGATCACGTTCTGTGGTGCGAAGAGCTCGGGGATGCGCCGAGGTACGCCGCGCCTGCTACCGTCGCGACGGTGGCGGCGCACCGTACCGGCCTGATCGAGGCGGCGGAACGGGAGGTGCCCGGCCATGACCTGGAACTTTTCGGTCGGCTTGAGGCGCTGGACGCCGATCGCATCCCGTGGCACGGCCCGGCTGCCCAGGTGATCGTGCACGATGGCCACGAGGCTGGGCACGGGGCGGTGTTCTTCCCGGCAACCGGCACGCTTGTCGCCGGGGACATGTGCTCCGACGTCGAGATTCCGCTGCTCGGCACCGGGGCTGGCGCTGTCGGCCGGTATCGCGACGGCCTGGACCGGCTGGCCTCGCTGGAGGTCCGCATCGTGGTGCCTGGCCATGGTCACGCTGGCGACACCGCCGAGTTCCGGCGCCGGCTGGCCGCGGACATCGGGTACCTGGATGACTTGGAGGCCGGGCGGCCGTCCGGCGACGCCCGGATCACCGGCTGGCTGCGGACCGAGCATGAGCGCCAGGGCGGCACGTCAGGCCCAGAGACGGTCCGTAACATATGAAAGCCGGCCTAAGACGGCGCTTGAAACCGAGGCTGTGTCCCCCCGCAGGCTGCCGCACCGTTAGTATTCGGCGGAGATCCCGCGGAGGTAACTGCCGGCAACCCGCCGCGACAAGAGAAAAGGTGCCAGGTGGCTCGTCGTCTGTTCACATCCGAATCCGTCACTGAGGGCCATCCGGACAAGATGGCCGATCAGATCAGCGACGCGATCCTGGACGCCATGCTCAAGGGTGATACCCGCAGCCGGGTGGCCGTGGAGACCCTTATTACGACCGGTCAGGTGCACGTGGCCGGTGAGGTCACGACCGAGACCTACGTCGACATCCCCGGCATCATCCGGGAGAAGATCCTCGAGATTGGCTACGACTCGTCTGCCAAGGGCTTCGATGGCTCGTCCTGCGGCGTGCAGGTATCAATCGGGTCCCAGTCGCCTGACATCGCGCAGGGCGTGCGTGAGGCCGTCGAGCACCGCGAAGGGGAGGGCTCTGATGAGCTCGACCGTCAAGGCGCCGGCGACCAGGGCCTGATGTTCGGCTACGCCTGCCGCGATACCCCGGAGTTGATGCCGCTCCCGATCATGCTCGCGCATCGGCTGGCCCGGCGGCTGTCGGAGGTGCGCCGCAGCGGGGAAGTTCCCTACATACGCCCGGACGGCAAGACCCAGGTCACCATCGAGTACTCCGGCGACGAGGCCGTCCGGCTGGACACCGTGGTGGTGTCGACTCAGCACGCGCCCGCCATCGATCTGGCGGGCCTGCTGACTCCGGACATCCGCGACCACGTGGTCGAGCCAGTACTGGCCGGGCTGCAGCTCGACACGACCGGTTACCGGTTGCTGGTCAACCCGACCGGCAGGTTCGAGATCGGCGGTCCGATGGGTGACGCCGGCCTCACCGGCCGCAAGATCATTATTGACACTTATGGCGGGATGGCACGCCACGGCGGCGGCGCCTTTTCTGGCAAGGACCCGTCCAAGGTCGACCGCAGCGCCGCATACGCGATGCGTTGGGTAGCGAAGAACGTCGTGGCCGCCGGCCTCGCGGACCGGTGCGAGGCACAGGTCGCCTATGCCATCGGCAAGGCCAAGCCCGTCGGCTTGTTCGTCGAGTGCTTCGGCACCGAGCGCGCCCCGGTCGAGCGAATCCAGGATGCTGTCCTGCAGATCTTTGACCTCCGCCCGGCAGCGATCATTCGCGACCTGGACTTGCTCAGGCCGATTTACGCGCAGACGGCCGCGTACGGGCATTTCGGCCGCGAGGAACCGGACTTCTCCTGGGAGCGGACCGACCGATCCGAAGCCCTGCGCTCCGCCATCAGGCACTGACGAACAGACACTGTGGCGGCTGCCCGGCGGTAACGCTTCCGGTGAGCGCGCAATCGGCTAATTTGTATTATCCAGCCATTGATGGGGCATTGGCGTAGCATCTTTGCCTATTGGTAGCCGATCCGGCGCTGGTCTGGTGATGGATGTCGTCTGAAGGAATGCCCGGCGAGATGACAGTAACCGCGCAGCCTGACGGTGAGGCGGCGGCTGGCGATGCGTCGGCAGGCAACCCGGCCGCGCGCCGGACAGCGACGGGTAGGTCGAGGGCAGGCAGGTCGACGGCAGGCACGCCGACTCCGGGCACGCCGACTGCAGCCAAACCGGCACCAGGCGATGGCGTCGAGCAGGCCGGGCTCGCAACTCAGGCCGAGCTTGCTGGTCAGGACGCGGTTACCGGGCACGGCGGATATAACGGGCGGGCCGACGCTGCGGACGAGGATGCGGCGCAGCGTGACCCGTGGTTCGAGCCAGAACCGAACGTCGCGCGACCGGACACGCCGGACCCAACCGCCCTCGGGCAATACGCCGACTCCCACGGATCTGAGGGCGCAGCGGGTAACCGGCAAGCCGAATGGTTCCTTCCCACGGGCCGCGCCGGGCTGCTGCCAGATTCCATCACCGAGTCCTGGGATGAGGACCCGGATCAGGTCTCCGACCGGCCGGTAACGGCGAGCGCGCCGCCCTGGGCAAGCGAAGGGCCGACCCCGGCCGCGAGCAAACCGCCGCCGTGGGAGTCCGGGCCGTGGCCGGGTCCCGGAGGAGGGGCCCCGGCCGGGCAGGCCGGGGCGGATGCCAGCCCGAGCCAAGCCAGCGGCACGGCCGGAGCGGGAGACCAAGGCCGCGAAGACGTTGCCGGCCGCGCGGCCGGCCGGGCGGCCGACGGCGACCCGGCCCACGGCGGCCCGGCCCACGGCGGCCCGGCCCACGGCGGCCCGGCCCACGGCGGCCCGGCCCACGGCGGCCCGGTAACCCGGGGCATTGGCGACGATGACACTGGCCCGGCCAGCTGGCAGGCTCCCGCGGCCGTGGTCGCAGGCATCGTGCCCCTGGTCGTGCCTGGCCTTGTCCTCGGCATCCTTGGCTTGCGGCGCAGGCCTGTCAGGATCGGGCCGACTGGCCTACTGGACGGCCATCGGGCTGTCTGCGGTGTGGGCGATCGTCATCGTCATACTGGTCGCGGGAGGGTCGCCGGCCGGGGGCTGTGCCGGATACCCGGCGTCGGTGCGCGCCGCCTACACCAAAGCGATGAACGATATCAACGGCAAGGCTCCCGCGGCGGTCCAGAAAGCGGATCTGGCCTCAGCGGCTCTCAAGGCAAACGCGGCGGCCGCGGACATAGCACAGATCCCGGTCCGGGCCGCCCTGTTCGGCATGGCCGGCGACCTGCAGCAAGTCGAGACCGATGTGGCCGATACCCGCCCGGTGCCGGCGGACGTTCTTGCGCACCTGAAGTCCGACGGGACCACGTTCCCTCAATCGTGTCCGGGCTGACGACCACCGGCGACGGGTCCGGAGGTCAGCCGGACCTGGTGGTCGTAAGCCTCTGGTAAGACAGGAACGTGCCCGACCGGACGCTGGAACGACCAATGAGGACCGCGGTCGGCCCGAGATCGGCGCCCAGCAGATCGGCGCCCAGGAGGTCGGCAGCCCGGCAGCCTGCTGGCGAGCTGCCTGTCGCCAGTGTCGCGGTGGAGATCTCACTCCCGCACCTGGACCGGCCATTCGATTACCTCGTACCGGCCGCTCTTGCCGATATCGCGGTGCCGGGCTGCCGGGTAAGGGTCCGGTTTGCCGGCCGGCTCACAGGCGGCTTCCTGCTGGCAAGGACAGAGCACAGCGAGCATCACGGCAAGCTCGGTTACCTGGAGCGGGTGGTGTCCGCTGAGCCCGTGCTCACGCCGGAACTTGCCGGCCTCGCGCGGGCGGTAGCCGACAGGTACGGCGGCACCCTGGCCGACGTCCTACGACTCGCCATTCCGCCCAGGCACGCGGCTGGCGCCGCGGCCGGGCCGCCCGCTCGGGCCGGCGACGGCGAACTAGCTGCAGCGCCCGGTACGGCGTTGCTGCCGGGTCCGCCCGCCATTTCGGCGCACTGGGACCGCTACCGGGATGGGGCGTCGTTCCTGGCCGCGCTGGCCGACGGCCGGAGGCCGCGCGCGGTCTGGTCGGCCCTGCCGGGGCCGAACTGGCCCGCGGAAATCGCTGCTGCGGTCTGCGCCGTAGCTGCCTCTGGCCGGGGTGCTCTGATCGTGGTGCCGGACGCCCGCGATCTCGCGCGAGTGGAAGGCGCCCTGACGGCAGCGTCGACCGCCGGGCAGCTGCCGCCCGGTGGTCATGGCTTCTCGCTGGGCTACACCGCTTTGTCGGCGAGCCTGGGCCCGGCGGAACGGTACCGGCGCTGGCTCGCGGTGGCGCGAGGCGAGGTGACTGTGGTTGCCGGCACGCGGTCAGCCGTATTCGCCCCGGTGTCCGATCTCGGCCTGGTGATTCTCTGGGACGAAGGCAACGACCTGCACGCCGAGCCGCGCGCGCCGTATCCGCACGCGCGCGAGGTCCTCGCGCTGAGAGCGCACCGGGACCGGGCGGCCGCGCTGATCGGGGGATTCGCCCGCACCGCGGAGGCGGAACTCCTGGTCACCACCGGCTGGGCGCGATCGCTGGCAGCGGACCGGGCAGCCGTCCGGCTGTCGGCCCCCCAGGTGCTGCCCGCGGGCGAGGAGGCGGAGCTGGCCAGGGACGAGGCAGCCAGGTCAGCCCGGCTGCCAAGTCTTGCGCTGCGCACTGCCCGCGAGGCACTGGCCAGCGGCCCCGTGCTGTTTCAGGTACCGCGGCGCGGTTACCTGGCCGCCGTCGGATGCGAGCGCTGCCACGCGCAGGCCAGGTGCGATTGCGGCGGCCCGGCCGAGCTGCCGGGTCCGCAGTCGCCGCTGCGCTGCGGCTGGTGCGGCGCGGTGATCGGCCGGACTTGCCGCCATTGCGGTCATCAGGGTTTGCGGGCCCTGGTGACAGGCGCCCGGCGCACCGCCGAAGAGCTTGGCCGGGCGTTCGGGGCGGTGCCCGTGGTCAGCTCTGGCGGCAGCCGCGTCGTGGCCGAAGTCGGCCCCGAGCCTGCCGTCGTAGTCGCGACTCCCGGCGCGGAACCGGTTGCCGGGTCCGGGTACGCGGCGGCGATACTCGTCGACGGCTGGGCCATGCTCGGCCTGGCCAGCCTGCGCGCCGCGGAGGAGGCGCTGCGCCGGTGGATGACGGCGGCCGCCCTGGTCCGATCGGGACCGGCAGGTGGCAGCGTGGTGGTAGTAGCCGACGCGTCGCAGCGTGCGGTGCAGGCGCTCGTCAGGTGGGACCCGGCCACTTTCGCCCGGCGCGAGCTCGCCGAGCGTGCCGAGCTGCGGTTTCCGCCGGCCGCGCGGATGGCATCGGTGGCCGGGCCGGCCGATGCCGTCGAGGCGTTGCTGTCAGCGGCCCGGCTGCCGGAACACGCCGAGCTGCTCGGGCCGCTGCCCGCGGCCGGAGGCGGCGCAGGTGCCGGACGCAGCGGCCGGGTCGGCCGGGCCGGGCGGGTGGCTGCGCTCCCGGCCGCGGGTCAGGAAGCAGCCGAGCCAAGTCCGGAGTTCATTCGCTATCTCGTACGAGTGCCCAGGTCAGAAGGCGGGGAACTGGCGATCGGGCTGCGGGCCGGGCTGGCTGCGCGGTCCGCGGCGAAGGAGCCTGGGACGGTGCGCGTTCAGCTCGACCCGGCCACACTGGTCTGACTACGTACCGGTCAGGTCGTAGGGTACTTGAGTGACCAACTCACCGGGCGGCCATCGGGCGCAGCCTGATTCGGTCAGCAGCGCCGATCAGGATCCCCGCCGCGACCGCCCGCGCATGCCGCCTGTACGGCTTGCGCCGCGCGATGAGCTGGCCGCGGCCGCGCGGGTGGCGCCGCTGCTGCGGGCCGCCAGGGACCTGGGCAGGTGGGCCGCCGAACAGCCAGAGCTCGCCGGCGGCGGCGAGCTCGACGGCAGCCGCGCCCAGGCCGCGGCAGATGCACTCGAGCTGTCCCTCGACGAGCTTGACGCCGCCTGGCAGGTGGTTACCGCCGCCCGCGAGCGCCATCGTCTGCCTGACGGGCAATCCGTCCGCCTTTCCCCGCTCAGCTCGGCAAGGGCCGAGGACGTGCTGCGGGAGTGGGACGGGGCGCTGGCCGCATTGCTGGCCGCCGAGGAACTCGACGGCTTGGCGACGGCCCTGTATACGGTCGGCGCCCCGGTCCGGATCGACGCCCTCTTCGACGCCTATTCGGCCGCGGCCGGAGCAACCCGGCTCAGCGGCACCGAGCACGATGGCGTGCCGCTGCAGCCCGACGCGGACCAGGCGGCGGCCCTGTCCCACGCCCTCGAGACGCTCGCTGACCTAGGTGTGGTCGAACTCGGCACGGAGGAGGCCGCTGGCGGCCTGACCGTGGTCTTGTCCCCGCTCGGGGTATGGGGGGTGCATCGCCGGCTGCTTGCCCAGGGCTGGCACGTGCCGGTGCTCGGCGGGGCCGACCGGGACGGTGCGGTGGGCCTGCTCATGACGCTGGCCAGCTGCGATGCGGAGGACGGCGAGTCGAAGATCAATGAGTGGCTGCACGGCCGGTCGGATGAGCAGGCGGCCGCGGAGCTGATCGCGGCGGCCGCCGAGGGATCGCCGGGCTTGCGCGGTGCCGCCTTCGCCGTGCTGGACCGGATCGGCCAGGCGGCCACGACTGATGTGCGCGCTGCGCTGGTTGAGCCGCTGCTGCGCGCCCACGCCGCTGTCTGGCTGCATGAGCACGGGGAAGAGGCCGAACTCGGCCCCGCAGACCGCACCTGGCTGCTCGTCGACCTGGGTGCCGGCCTGCTGGAGGAGGCCGACCCGCGCGATGTCGTCGCCGAGCTGCTGCCCGAGGTAGCCCCCGAGGCGCAGGCCGAGATCGTGGCCGGACTCTGGCAGGTCAGTCATCCCGGCGTAATCGACCTGCTGACCACGCTAAGTGAGCATCATCCCGATCCTGGCGTGGCCAGAGCCGCCAGGAAGGCCGCCTTCAAGGCCCGTTCGCCGGGAGCCGGCGGCAGTCGGCCAGCTTCGTAGACTTGATCAGCCGTGCCCTTAGCCAGCGCGGCACCTTGCTCGCACCTGCCTGGAGGACTTGGTGAGTATCCGGCCGATCCGCCTGTTCGGCGATCCGGTGCTGCGGACCCCCGCGGACCCGGTGCACGACTTTCGATGCCGAACTGCGCAAGCTCGTCAAGGACCTCACCGACACGATGATGGACGCGCCGGGCGTTGGCCTGGCCGCGCCGCAGATCGGCGTTGGGCTGCGGGTCTTCACGTACTACGTCGACGACGTGGTCGGCCACCTGATCAATCCGTCGCTGCAACTGTCGCAAGAGACCGAGCTTGACGACGAGGGCTGCCTGTCGTTTCCCGGCCTGGCCTATCCGACCAACCGCGCGTTCGGCGTCGTGGCGGCAGGCTTCGACATGCACGGCGAGCCGGTGACCGTGGAGGGAACCGGCCAGCTGGCCCGCTGCGTCCAGCACGAGACCGACCATCTAGACGGCGTGCTGTTCATCGACCGGCTCGACGCCGCGCAGCGCAAGCTGGCGATGAAGGAGATCAGGGCATCCGAGTGGTGGGGCGAGCCGGTCCCGCTGGTCAAGGTGTCGCCGCATCCGACCCACGGCAAGGCTTTCTAGGGTATGCGCCTGGTCTTCGCCGGGACTCCGGCGGCGGCCGTGCCGTCGCTGGACGCGCTGCTGAAGTCCAGGCACGAGGTTGCCGCAGTGATCACCAGGCCGGATGCCAAGGCCGGCCGCGGGCTGCAGGAGGTCCGCAGCCCGGTGGCCGAGCGAGCGGCGGAAGCCGGGGTGGACGTGCTGACGCCAGTCAGGCCAGCCGAGCCCGGTTTCCTGGCCCGGCTGCGGGAGATCGGGCCCGACTGCTGTCCGGTAGCCGCGTACGGAGCCCTGCTGCCGCAGGCTGCGCTGGATATCCCGGCGCACGGCTGGGTCAACCTGCATTTCTCGCTGCTGCCGGCCTGGCGGGGCGCGGCCCCGGTTCAGCACGCGATCCTGCACGGCGACGACGTGACGGGCGCCACTACGTTCCGCATCGTGCGCGAGCTCGACGCAGGCCCGGTGTACGGCATGCTCACCGAGCCCATCCGGCCCGCCGACACTGCTGGTGACTTGCTCAGCAGGCTCAGCATCGCGGGGGCTGAGCTACTGGTCGCGACCTTGGACGGGATCGAGTCCGGCGAGCTCGAGGCACGCCCGCAGCCGGCTGCCGGGGTCAGCCTGGCGCCGAAGATCACTACGGCGGACGCCGAGATCAACTGGCGCAGCCGGCCGTTGCCGTCGGCCGCCTGATCCGTGCCTGCACGCCGGCGCCCGGTGCCTGGACGCGGCTGGAAGGTGTTCGGGTCAAGCTCGGGCCGGTCACCGGGCCCGGCGGCACCGGGACGCCCGACGGCGACGATGGCAGGCTTGGTCCCGGCGAGCTGCAGGTGCTCGCCAACCGGGTGGTGGTAGGAACCGCCACGTCGCCGGTGGAACTCGGCGAAGTCCAGCAGGACGGCAAGCGGCGGATGCAGGCCGCCAACTGGGCTCGCGGCCTGCGTCTCGACGCCGGGCGGGCGGTGCTTGGCTGAGGTGAGCGCGAAGCCAGTGCAGGACACTCAGCGCGCTCGCGCGGCCAAGGCCGGTGGCCGCGGCAGACGCCCGGTCCGGGATCCGGCCCGGCGCGCTGCGCTGGATCTGCTCATCGCGGTAGACGAGCGGGACGCCTACGCGAACTTGCTGCTGCCAGAGCTCCTCGGCCAGCGCCATCTCACCGGCCGGGATGCAGCGCTGGCAACCGAGCTGAGCTACGGGACGCTGCGCGGCCAGGGCACCTATGACGCTGTGCTGGGCATCTGCAGCGACCGCGACCTCGCCTCGCTGGATCCGGCGGTGCGCCAGGTGCTCCGGCTGGGCGCTCACCAGCTGCTTGCCACCAGAGTGCAGCCGCATGCCGCGGTGGCGACTTCGGTGAACCTGGTGAAGGACGCAGTCGGCCAGCGCCCGGCCGGCTTCGTGAACGCAGTGCTCAGACGCGTCTCGACCAGGGATATGGCGACGTGGCTGGACATCGCCGCGCCAGCCCGCGACGCTGACCTGGTCGGTCATCTCGCCGTCCGCTACAGCCATCCGCGCTGGATCGTGGTGGCGCTGGCAGCCGCGCTGGGCGAACATGCGGCCGGAGATATGCGCGAGACCGAGGCTGCGCTAGCGGCGGATTCGGAGCGTCCGGCCGTGCACGTGTGCGCGGTTCCCGGCCTCGCGGACCAGCGGGAACTCGCGGCGGCCGGCGCCAGCCAAGCGCGCTGGTCAGCCTTCGGGTGTTACCTGCCCGGCGGCGATCCGGCGGCCATTCGCGGCCGTGGCGGAGGGCCGGGCCGGAGTGCAGGACGAGGCGAGCCAGCTTGCGGCCATCGCCCTAAGCCGAGTCGCGATCGCCGGATCCGATGACCGCTGGCTCGACGTATGCGCCGGACCGGGAGGCAAGGCACGACTGCTTGCCGGCCTGGCCGCCGGAGCCGGCGCGAAACTCGTGGCCGCCGAGTTGCGCGAGCACCGGGCTGGCCTGGTTCGATCCGCGATGGCTCTCGTCGGCAGCAGCGGTGTCGTGGTGGCGGACGGTACTCGGCCGGCCTGGCTCACCGCGCGGTTCGACCGCGTCATCGCCGACGTGCCGTGCTCTGGCCTTGGCGCGCTGCGGCGCCGTCCGGAGTCGAGGTGGCGGCGGACCGCGGCGGACATCGCCAGCCTCGGCCCCCTGCAGCGCAACCTGCTGAGCGCGGCGCTGGACTCAGCTCGGCCAGGCGGCGTGGTCGGCTACGTCACGTGCTCGCCGCACCTGGCCGAGACCAGGGACGTGGTGTCAGACGTCCTGGCGGAACGCGACGACTCCGAGGTGCTCGACGCCCCGGCCGTCCTCGCCGAGGTGCCGGGTCTGAGCAGCGGTGAGGATGGCCGGTACGCCCAGTTCTGGCCGCACCGGCATGGCACCGACGCGATCTTCCTGGCACTGCTCCGCCGCCGTTAGCGCGTTAGCGCGTCACCTTGTCAGCGAGCGAGGGCGCCCCTGGCCGACCCGGCCGGATCCGATGTCGGCGCGCTTGCCCTGGGCGTAGCCCGCCCCGTAGCCGTTACCGGTGTACGTCACCTTCGCGGCCCGGGTGACGGGATACGCGTGCGCAACGTTCTGCCGGATCACCAGGGAACGGTCGGCGAGCACCAGCGCGGCCTTCGATGACCCGCCGCCGGGTGCCTCGGCCGCTGCCCGCTCCGCGCCCTGCTCGGCCGCCCGCACCTTGGCCGTGACAGCAGCGGCATAGCCGAGCAGCCAGCTGCGCCGCCACGCACGCGGACTGTCGGACCAGGCCGGGACCTGGGCGGCGATGAGCCCGTGCCACATCTGGATCAGCACCGAGGTATAGAGCACGTCGGTCCGCTCGATGTCGGAGGCGTAGCCGAACATGTGCACGCGCTGGCCGGCCCCGGCCGGGAGCAGGATGCACTGGCATCGCAGCGCGGCGGCCAGGCCGCACAGCAGGTGCGCCTGCACCCTGGCCCACGGATTGTAGATCTCGACGATCCGGTTGTCCGGCTTGTCGGTCTCCGGCCTGGCGGCGGCCAGGAGCGCCCGGTCAATCCCGTACTTGGCCATCAGCTCGGCGGCCTTCGCGGTGAAGGCTTGGGCCTCCTCGGTCGTTACTCCGTCAGCCTCTGCCTTGGCCAGTAGCTTGCGGACCCGGTCAAGCAGGCGGTCGGGCGCTTCTGCAGTCATCGCGGCCTCCTCAGGCTGACGGATTGGTTTGCCCGTCTGAACCTATCCGGGCGGTGCGACAGTCCGGCCGCCATCCGCGCCGGCACGGCGCGCCTAGAATCACCGGGATGACTGTGCAGATTGCGCCGAGCTTGCTGGCAGCCGACTTCGCCAGGCTTGCCGACGACGCGAACGCGGTCGTCGACACGGCCGACTGGCTGCATGTCGACGTCATGGACGGCCATTTCGTGCCGAACCTGACCATCGGGCTGCCGGTTGTCGAAGCGCTGCTGCGCCATGCACGGCTGCCGCTTGACTGCCACCTGATGATCGAGGACCCGGATCGCTGGGCGCCCGGCTACGCCGAGGCCGGCGCGCGGAGCGTGACCATTCACGCGGAGGCGGCGAGTGCACCGATCCGGACCCTGCGGGCCATCAGGGCCGCTGGTGCGCGCGCTGGCCTGGCGTTCAACCCGGGCACGTCGGTGCCGTCGTATACGGACCTGCTGGCCGAGGTCGACATGCTGCTGCTGATGACGGTCGAGCCGGGCTTCGGGGGGCAGCCGTTCCTGGACCTAGTGCTGCCGAAGGTCCACCGGGCGCGCCAGCTGATCAGCGCCTACGGCGGGGAGGTGTGGCTGCAGGTCGACGGCGGCGTGACCGAGGAGACGATCGGGCGCTGCGCCGAGGCCGGCGCGGACATGTTCGTGGCGGGCACGGCTGTCTATGGCTCCGACGATCCAGCCGCCGCGGTTAAGGCGCTGCGTGAAATCGCGCTGGCAGCCGGCGGCCACGGCGCCGGCGGCCGCGGCGGCGGCGGCGACCGCGCCGGCGGACACCCGGCGAGCGGCCACCCAGCCGGCGGCTACTCGACCGGCGGCCACCCGGCCGGGTCCGGTCCGGCCGCGACGAGCTGACCGGCCGGCGGACCAGGTGCCCAGTGGCGAGGAGCGAGACGGCGTCTCGCTGACCAATCTCGATCAGGAGCTATTCGCGGGCGCCGAGGCGACCAAGCGCGACCTGGTCGACTACCTGGACGCCGTCAGCGACATGATCATCGGCCAGTTGCGGGACAAGCCGCTGTCGGTCATCCGGGTGCTCCGCGGGCAGGCGCCGTTCATGCAGAAGAACGTGCCGAAATACACGCCGGACTTCGTTCGCACCGTGTCGGTATGGGCAGAGGCCTCCCATCGCCAGGTCGCCTACGCGCTGTGCAACGACCGGCGCACCCTGCTCTGGTTCGCGAACCAGCGTGCGGTGGAGTACCACCCGACGCTGATGCGAGCAGGACACTGGGATAACCCCGAGTACATGGTGCTCGATCTCGATCCGCCCGGCCAGACGGCCGACCCCGCGCGAGCGTTTGGCGAGGCGGTGCAGGCCGCGCTCGCGGTACGGGAGGCGCTCGCAGGAGCGGGCCTGGCCGGCGCAGTCAAGACAAGCGGGGCCAAGGGCGTGCACGTGTTCGTTCCGCTGGCGCCGGGGCAAGGCAGCGAGCAGGCCGCAGCCGCCACGAGGGCGATCGCGGCGCGCGCCGAGCGGCTTGCGCAGGAGCTCGCCACCACGGCCTTCGTCAGGCAGGACCGGGGCGGCAAGGTCTTCATCGACGCCACCCGGGCCGGCGGCGCGACGGTAGTCGCCGCATACAGCCCGCGGGTCCGCCCCGGCACTCCGGTCTCGTTCCCGGTCAGCTGGGACGACATCGGCAGCGTCCAGCCGCCGGATTTCACGGTGGGCAACGCAGCGAGCCTCCTGGCGGGCCGTGACCGCTGGGCTGAGCTGCTGCCCGAGCCGCAGCACCTGCCCGCTGACCTGGTCGAGGAGGGCCAGCGGATCCCGGTCGCCCGGGTGCAGGCCATGCACGAAGGCAAGCGGCGAGCCAGGGCGCGGCGCGAGCAAGAATCGGATAATCAGGGAAACGGGGTCGGGATCAAGGAAGCCGACTGATCCGGCGCGCGGTCATCTCGCGATTACGTACCTGTCGCGCCCGTCGGTTAGCCTGGCAGCAATGTCGCTTATCGGACCGGTCCTGGCAACTGCCCCGGCTCAGCCGAGCCGGGCGGAGCCAGACGTCCGGAGCGAAGTAGCTGGTGGCGCGCACCCCGGCGGATTCAGACTGTGCACATGACGGCAGCGACCAGGGTTAGCCACCGGCGACATCACGCGGCCGCCCAGACCGCAGAAGCCGGGGCGCCGCTGCTGGAGATCCGGAACCTTACCGTGAACTTCGGGCCGATCCGGGCCCTGGCCGGCGTGAGCCTGTCGGTACGGGAGGGCGAGGTCGTCGCGCTGGCAGGCGAGAACGGCGCGGGCAAGACGACACTGGTTCGCTGCATCGGCGGCGACATCACCCCGAGTGGCGGGCAGATCCGGCTTGGCGGCGCGCAGGCGCCGCGCGATCCAGCGACCCTGGCCTTGCACGGCGTCAGCGTGCTCTGGCAGGACCTGGCTCTCTGCGACAACCTCGACATCGCCGCCAACCTGATGCTTGGCCGCGAGCGGAGGCTGCAGCTGGCATCCGACGTCCGGCTGCATACCGAGGCGTCGAGGGTGCTGGACGAACTGGGCATCAGCCTGCCAGCGACCACCCGCGGCATCCGGTCGCTGTCCGGCGGGCAGCGGCAGCTCGTGGCCGTGGCCAGGGCGATCGCGCGCCAGCCGCGACTGCTGCTGCTGGACGAGCCGACGGCCTCACTCGGCGTGGCTATGGCTCGGCAGGTTGAGGAGCTCATCGCCGGCCTGCGCGAGCGGAGCGTATCGGTGCTCCTGGCCTGCCACGACCTCGACATGATGTTCCGGCTGGCCGATCGGATCGTGGTGCTGCGGCATGGCCAGGTGGTCGCCGAGGTCGCGCCCAGCGAGGTCCACCCCGACGACGTGCTCGCCCTGCTGTCCGGGCAGGACGCCGACTCCTCGGCACGACGGCAGCTCACCCGGCTGCACGGGCTCGCCGGGCGGCTGGTGTCGGCCGACCCATCGTCGAGCCTGTCGCTGATCCTGTCCGCGCTCGGTGCTGCGCTCGGCAGCGAACGGCTCTGCATCCACCTGCTCTCGGACGACTCGCTGGTCTGCGCGGCATCGCTTGGCATGTCCGGCGCGCTGCTATCTGCCTGGGCGACGCTGCCAACCGGCCCGGCGGGGGGCCCGGCGGGCATGGCTGCGCAGGCCTGCGAGCCGGTGATCGAGGAAGACGTCCGGGCGGCGGGCGGCTGGACTCCCTTTGCCGCTTTGGCTAGGCCCGCGAAGGTGGCGAGTTCCTGGTCTGTGCCAGTGCTCGGCCCGCGCGGCCTGGTGGGCGTCATTACGGTGTTCCGCTCGATCCCGGGCACACCGAAACGGGATGATCTTGACCTTGCCACTTTGTATGCGGGATACGCGGCCAGCGCCATCGAGCGTGACGGCCTGCTGGATGTTGTCACGGCGCGCAACCGGGTGCTGGAAACGATCCGGGAAATGCTGGAAACGCTGGCCGGGCCGTTGCCGGTTAGCCAGAGCCTCGAGGTGGCACTCGCGGCCCTGTGCCGGGGACTTCAGGCCGACGAGGCCGCACTGGTCATCCGCCCGGTCGGCGGGCAGCCGCAGGTGCGGGCATCGGGACAGCCAGCGGCCAGACGGCCGGGTGAAGGTGGGCCGGGTACAGGTCTGCCGGTTGCAGGCCGACCGGGCGAGGCGAGCAGCGAGCTGGTCTCGATCGCCAGCAGCGTGCTCCAGCAGGCGCGGGCAGCTGACATCACCGTGCACCGCTCGGGCAGCGACGGCGCCGAACTGATGACGGTGCCGTTCACCGCTCCGGGGGGTGACGCGGCCCTGGTGGCAGGCTGGCAGACCGGATCACCGCCCGCCGATGCGGAGGCCCTGCTCGATGACGCGGCGCGGTCGCTTCAGCTCGCGCTCGAGCGAGAGGAGGCGTCGGTCGCGCACCAGGAAGCGCTGACCCTGCGGCGGTCGCAGGAATTGCAGCGGGGCTTCCTGTCTCGGCTCAGTCATGAGCTGCGCACTCCGCTGACCGCCATCAGGGGCTACGCATCAAGCCTGATGCAGCCCGATGTCACCTGGGACGGCGAATCGCAGCACCGCTTCCTGGGCCGGATTGCCGCCGAGTCGGCCAGGCTCGGCCGTCTCGTCGACGACCTGCTGGATTTCTCCGCGATCGAGTCAGGCATCCTGCGGCTCCAGCGGGACTGGTGCGACCTGCCGCTGGTCCTGGAAGCGGCCATCGCCTGCTTGCCACCAGAGGTTTCCCCGCCGGTGACGATGTCCTGCGCGCCTGACCTGCCGGTGATCTGGGCCGACCATGACCGGCTGGAGCAGGTTTTCGTGAACCTGCTTGCCAACGCGGTCGGGCATAACCCTCCTGGTACCAACGTCTCGGTCCTGGCCGCGGCTGGCCCGCACTACGTGGAGGTCATCGTGGCCGACGATGGGTCGGGACTATCAGCGGACCAGCTCAAGTCGCCGTTCGAGCCCTCCCGCCGGCGGCGGGGAACTACGGCCGGGGCCGGGCTGGGGTTGTCCATCGCCCAGGGCATCGTCGCCGCTCACGGTGGCGAGATCGAGCTGGTCAGGCAGGCCCGCGGCACTTGTTTCCGGATCTGCCTGCCGATCGAGGCGGAAGTTAAGCTAGCCGGTCAGCTACTCCCACTGGGGGCTCCGCCCCCCGCGCGCCTCCCGAAACCCGAGCAGGGAGATGTTGGTGGCGGGCAGACGACTCTGGCTGGCGGCCGGGCAGGAGTCACCGTCAGTGGCGACTGATACGCCAACGCGTGCACTGGTGGTCGAGGATGACCCGAACATCGTCGACCTGATCCGGTCGAACCTCGCGGTCCGGGGTTTCGACACCATCGTGTCCGCGGACGGACTGCGGGCGCTGCGCTTGCTGGAGACCGAGTCGCCGGACATCGTGCTGCTGGACCTGATGCTGCCGGAGATCGATGGCTTCGAGTTGTGCAGGCAGATCCGCGAGCGATCGCCGGTCGCAATCATCGTCGTGTCCGCTCGCGGTGGCGAGCGGGACAAGGTCAGTGCTCTGAACGTGGGCGCAGACGATTACATGACCAAGCCGTTCAGCATCGAAGAGCTGCTCGCCCGGATCAATGCCACTCTGCGAAGGACTCGGCCGGCAGCAACCGAGCGTGCCGCCGCGGCGCCCGAGTTCATCACCGTGTCGGATCTTGTGATCGACCTCACGAGCCAGCAAGTGAGCCGCGGCGGTGCAGCTATTCACCTGACCCCGACCGAGTTCGCGCTGCTCCGCGAACTGGCCATCAACCGGGGCAAGCTACTCAGCCACGCGCACCTGCTGCGGCGGGTGTGGGGCCGGGGTTATGAGACCGAGACCGAGTACGTGCGGGTCTACGTCCGCCGCCTGCGGGCGAAGCTGGAGGCTAACGGCACGCCGCTGATCGTGACGCAGCCACGGGCAGGGTACCGGATCCTGGCGGACTAACACGTGTGCCCGTGATCATGACCAGGAGCGGCGGATCCCACTCGGATCGGCGCCATGACCCGCTGGGTGCTGTCGAGCGGCACGCCAACAATCCCGGCCGACACGTCAGCGTGTGCCGTTACCTCGCTGTATCCGGAACGTAATCCGGCCGTGCCATCCGGTGAGCAGATTCATGGTGCAAATCGGGTCGTAGCTCCTGTCGCGGTTCTGCATACCCGGTCTGACCTGCACGTATGCTGTTAACAAAATTTTTATGGGGTTACGTCGATGTTAACGCGGTCGTTCATCCACTGACCCCTAGTGTTTGCGACAGAAGACGGACTGACCCTGCGCGAGACTCCGATGGGGCTGCAAAGCAGGCCCATGCCCTTCGGCGTTCCGCCTAAGAACGAGGTGGTTTTCTTGCGTTCAGTCACCAAGGCAGCCGTGCTACGAGGACTTTTGTCGCTTTGGACTGTTCGTTTCCTTGGTGTCTAATGTCACAGGATCTAGCAAAGATACCGAAGGGACCCGCGTGCTGTATGGTGTCCCGCATCCGCTCATTCGGGAGCGTTCATGAAGGCGAAAGGGTTTTTTAGGATGCTTCTTCGTAATAGGAGTAAGGGAGGCCGGCGCTCCCGTTCGCTCAGCCCAGTGGGCTGGGTGGGCCTGGCGGCGGTCGTTAGCCTGACAGCTGCGGCCTGCGGATCGTCGACATCGTCGACACCGCCGACAACGACGCCAAGCGGCTCGAACACGATTCCAGCGGGGCTGAGCACCAGTTCCTTTACCGTTGACATCGCGTCGACGATGGCCAAGCTCAAGCCGCTGACCCAGTTCGCGACCAAGGGAGCCAACACCCTGCAGGTGGGGGTGATCCTGCCCGACACCACGTCGTCGACGCGGTACGTTAACTTCGACCAGCCGTACCTGAACGACGCCTTTGCCGATGCCGGGTATACCCAGGCGCAGTACCGGATCGACAACGCGCAGGGAAGCGACGCGACCGAGCTGAACGATGCCACCGCCGACATCAACCTGGGCGCCAAGGTCCTCATAATGGACCCGCTCGACGGCCCGACTGGCGTGGCGATCGCCCAGCTTGCCCAGTCCAAGGGCGTGAAGCTGATCAGCTATGACCGAGCCACCTTCCAAGGCTCGAACACCTACTACGTCAGCTTCGACAACCAGCTCGTGGGTCAGTTGATCGGCCAGGGCTTCGAGGCGTGCGTTAAGGCTTGGGGGATCTCCAAGCCTCAGGTTTACGTCCTGAATGGCGGCGAGGACACCGACCCCAACGCAATCTCTTTTGCTACGGGTTACAACAAGGTGGTCTGGGGCCAGGCAAACAAGACAGTCAGCGCGGGCGCGACCAACAGCCTCGGCTACAAGCTGGTTGGCGAGAACTTCGCCCCTGGGTGGGACAACACCAAGGGCGGCACCATCTTCCAGCAGGCGTACACCGCTAACCCAAAGATCAACGCCACTATCGAGGCCAATGACGGGCTCTCCAATTCGGTAATCACAGTCCTCAAGGCGGCCGGGGTCAAGGCCAAGAAGGTGCCGACGACTGGGCAGGACGCCACGGCCCAGGGCATGGCCTGGATCCTCGAGGGCTACCAGTGCGGGTCGGTGTACAAGGCGGTCTACAAGGAGGCCCAGGACGCCGTGGCCCTGGCCACGATCCTGCTGGCCGGCGACACGCCGCCCAAGGCTCTGCTGAACTCGACGACCACCGACCCAGCCAACTCGGCCATCACCGAGCCGGCGTCCCTGCTGACCCCGGTCTGGGTGACCCAGGCCAACATGGAGTCGACAGTGGTCAAGGACGGCTTCGACACCGCATCGCAAATCTGCACAATCGCGGGTGCGAGCGTCTGCACCGCAAATAAGATCTCGTGATCATCTGAACTGGGGAACCTCGACCGGGGTTCTCATCGAACGCTCCTGCCAACCGGGTTGGCGGACCCTCCAGCAAGGCGGGTCCGCCAACCGCGGCGCGTGGCGAGTTGACCGGGTGCCGGGACACCGGACCGGCGGGAGCCCAACCTAGGCAAGGCTAGTGACGAGTCTTCAATATGACTGAGACGAACGAGGCCCCGAAAGGCGCGAGCCCCGGAGTCGGCGAAGTGGAACCCCTGCTGAAGCTGCGGGGCATCGACAAGCACTTCGGGCCCGTGCAGGCGCTCTATGGGGTGGACTTGGACCTGCCCGCGGGCCAGGTGACCGGCCTGTGTGGGGACAACGGAGCCGGGAAGTCGGTGCTCACCCGCTGCATCGCCGGCGTGCACCAGCCGGACCACGGTCAGATCTACTTCGAGGGTCGGCCGGTACACATTCGGAGCACCCGGGACGCCGCTGCGCTGGGGATCGAGACCGTCTACCAGGATTTGGCGCTGGCCGACAACCTGGACATCGTCCAGAACATGTTCCTCGGCCGGGAGCGGCTGCGCCACCGCCTGCTCGACGAGGACTCGATGGAGCGGCAGGCGGGCGAGACCCTGAGCACCCTCCGGGTGACCACGGTGCGCTCGATCCGACAGCCAGTGGCGTCGCTCTCCGGAGGTCAGCGGCAGGCGGTGGCGGTGGCCAAGGCCGCGATGTGGAACTCCAAGCTGGTGCTGCTGGACGAGCCCACCGCTGCCCTCGGGGTGGTGCAGACCCGGACAGTGCTGGACCTGGTCAAACGGCTCCGGGACCGCGGGTTGGCGGTGATGGTGATTTCCCACAACCTGAACGACGTCTTCGAGGTCGCGGACCGGATCGCGGTGCTGTACCTGGGGCGGATGGTGGCCCAGGGACCGGCCGCGGACTTCGACCGCCAGAGCGTGGTGGAGTACATGACGACCGGTGCCTCCAGCGGGCGGCCGTTCGAGCCTGCCGGATCCGCCAGTGGCGAGGGCTGAGCCCATGGCCTGGACCGGGAAATCCTCGTGACCGCGGCCCCCGGCGAGACCCCCACCGGGACGGCGGACGCCAAGGCAGTGGTCGACCTGACCGCCGCCCCCGGGGTTGCCGCAGCCGACGTCCCACCCGAGCTCGTCGCCCAGTCGCTCCGCCAGTACCTCCGGGCCTGGTGGCTCCAGATCCGCAGCGGCAACAGCGGTGTTCTGCCCGTGATTCTGGCCATGGTGCTGGTCGCCGTCGTCTTCGAAGTCGTCACCCCCGAGCACGCCTTCCTGCGCCCGAGCAACCTCGTCTATATCTTCGGGCTGAGCACCGTCTACATGGTGCTGGCGATGGCTGAGACAGTGGTCCTGCTCCTTGGAGAGATCGACCTCTCGGTTGGGGCGGTCGCGCTTTTCGGTGGGGTGATCGCCTTCAAGCTGGTCCAGCAGCCCGGGCCGGCCTGGCCGTGGTGGGCAGCGATCCTCGCCGCGCTGGCATGCTGTGGCCTGATCGGCGCCCTCCAGGGGACGCTGATTGCCCGGCTCAAGATCCCGTCCTTCATCGTGACCCTGGGCGGGTTCCTTCTGTTCTCGGGAATCCTCATCGTCGTCCTCGGTGGAGCCAACGGCAACGTGACCGTCAGCTCTTCGGCGCCCAACCAGCGCGTCATCTATGACATGGTCCAGGGGCTGATCGTCCCCCTGGTCGGCTGGGTAGCCCTGGCGGTGGTAGTCGGGGCTGCCGGCACGGCCCTCTGGCTACGCGCGGCCGCGAGGCGACGCCAGGGCCTGGTGGCTCCCCCGGCCAGCCTGACAGCAATCAGGATCGCCCTGGTGGCGCTGGTCGGGGTAGCTGTGGTGATGGTCTGCAGTGTCAACCGTGGCAGCGCCCTCGTGACGGTGGAGGGGGTTCCGTGGGTGATCCCGATCGTCCTCGTCGTCCTGGGCGCCTGGACGCTCCTGCTCCAGCGGACCCGCTTCGGCCGCTACGTCTATGCCATCGGTGGCAACCCCGAAGCGGCCCGCCGCGCCGGCGTCAGCCTCGCCGCCATCCGCACCTGGGCCTTCGCGTTGTGCTCGGCGACCGCCGGCCTCGGCGGCATACTGCTCGGTTCCTTTTTCTACGGTCAGTACAGCACCAATACGCAAGATCCCGGTCAGCTCGTCCTGTACTCGGTTGCCGCGGCTGTCATCGGCGGGGTCAGCCTCTTCGGCGGCCGGGGCAAGGCAATCCACGGTGTTCTCGGCGGCCTCCTCATCGGGGGCATAGCCTATGGCGTGTCCCTGCTGAGCTTGGGTACTCTGGCTACGCCGTTGGAATACATCGTGCCGGGCGGGGTGCTCCTAGCCGCAGTGCTGGTTGACGTGCAGTCACGCCGTGGGAGCGGGGGCGTGACCCGTGTCTGACATCCCTGTGACCGCGGACCCCGGCGAGACGCCGGCCGAGGCGGCCGACGCCAGCATGGCAGTCGACCTCACCGCCGCCCCCGAGGTCGCCGCGGCCGACGTCCCGCCTGAGCTTCTCGCCCAGTCGCTGGGCCAATACCTCCGGGTGTGGTGGCTCCGGGTCCGCAGTGGCGACAGCGGTGTCCTGCCCGTGGTCTTGGGCATCGTGGTGGTCGCCGTCAGCTTCCAGATCGCGAACCCGAAGTTCCTGTCGCCGCTGAACCTGGTCAACCTCTTCGAGCAGAGCACCGTGTACATCGTGCTGGCGATGGCTGAGATCTTCGCCCTGCTCCTCGCAGAGATCGACCTCTCGGTCGGCCTGGTCATGGTCATGGGCGCCGTCGTGGTCGCCGAGCTTGTGCAACCGAACGGCCAAAATTGGCCGTGGTGGGCGGCGATCATAGCGGCGCTGCTCGCGTGCTCTGCGGTCGGTGCCATTCAGGGATGGTTCGTGGCGAAGCTGAAGATGCCGTCGTTCATAGTCACCCTCGGCGGGCTGCTGATCCTGGAGGGAGTGGGGATCATCTTCCTCGGTGGGTCGCTCGTTAGCATCGGCAACTCCCGGTTCACCAACGAGGTCGTGCTCTACGACATCTTCTATGGGCAGTTCGACCCCGTGGTCAGCTGGATCTTGCTGGCCGTGCTGATCGCAGCCGCTGGCGCGGGACTCTGGCTGCGGGAGGCCCGCAGGCGCCGCGCCGGCCTGGAGACTCCGCCGCGCAGCCTCACGGCGATGAAGATCGTCCTCATGACGGTGGCGGGAATCGCGGTCGTGGCCATTTGCAACGTCAACCGAGCCCACTTCGGGACGATCGAGGGTGTTCCCTACATCATTCCGATCGTCCTTGTCGTGCTCGCCGTCTGGACGGTCCTGCTGCAGCGAACCCGCTTCGGCCGCTACGTGTACGCCATCGGCGGCAACCCCGAGGCGGCGCGGCGAGCCGGGGTCAGCCTGCCCGCCGTCCGAATCTGGGGCTTCGTTCTCGCCGCCTTGACCGCTGGGATCGCCGGTGTGCTGTTCGCCTCGTGGCAGGTCTCGCTGACCACCAACATCATCAAAGCCGGTAGCAACTACGTACTGCTGGCGGTGGCCGCGGCGGTCATCGGCGGCACCAGCCTCTTCGGCGGCCGGGGCAAGACCATCCACGGCGTACTGGGCGGCCTCGTCATCGGCGGCATCTACAACGGCCTCTACCTGCTAAGCGTGTCGAGCCAGTTGATTGACATCGTGGTCGCCGCAGTGCTACTCGCGGCAGCGGCCGTCGATGTCCTGTCGCGCCGAGGCGCGCCGCGCCAAGCGTGACCCCAGCGGAAGCCACAATCCGCTTAGTCACAGAGAGCGCTTCATCAACGACTGGTCAACGGCAATCTCCCGCCGGTCGCGGGCTGGGTGGTTCGCTGCGGAATAGCCGGCCTGGCATACTAGTTATCGGAAGTATGCGTGCTCCGGGGTCGGTGTAACTCCGAACCGGCGGTGATAGTCCGCGACCCGGCCGACACCATCGGCTGGCTGACTTGGTGGAATTCCAGGACCGACGGTTAAAGTCCGGATGGGAGGCAGCACGTGCGCGGCCGTAGTGGGTCCTGTGCCAGTCGGCACCGGGCACGTCCTGGCGAGACGCCAGGATTACAACTGCGAGCCGTGACTGCGCGTTCCGCGCATCCCCCCGGAGCCGATTGGCAGTGGCGGCTCCGGAGGAGGACACGGTGTTTACCGGGATAGTGGAAGAGCTTGGCGAGGTCGTCGGCATTGACTGCGCTGGCGGATCGGCCCGGCTTACGATACGCGGGCCGCTCGTCACGGGCGATGCGTCGCGGGGCGACTCGATCGCCATCAACGGGGTGTGCCTTACCGTCACGCAGGCGGGCAACGGCGAGTTCAGCGCCGACGTGATGGGCGAGACGCTGGACCGCTCTAGTCTCGGGGCGCTGCAACCCGGCGCAGCCGTCAACCTGGAGCGCCCGCTGCGACCCGATGGCCGCCTCGGCGGTCACATCGTCCAAGGTCATGTCGACGGCACCGGCACCATCGTGGCCAGGCGGCCCGCTCAGGGCTGGGAAGTGGTACGGATCTCGATGCCGCCCGGACTATCCCGTTACGTTGTCGAAAAAGGATCAGTCGCCGTCGATGGCATCAGCCTGACCGTATCCGCCCTCAGCGGCAGTCAGGATCCGGAGTCCTGGTTCGAAGTCAGCCTGATACCCGAAACGCTGGAGCGCACGACGCTCGGCCGCAAGCGGCCCGGCGAGCTGGTCAACCTCGAAGTGGACCTGATCGCCAAGTACGTCGAGCGGCTGTTGCCTGCGGGCCGGTCATGATCGCGCCCGAGGCAGCGCAGACGCGCCTTGACGACGTCGCCCGTGCGGTCGCCGACATCGCGGCCGGGCGGCCTGTGCTCGTCATCGATGACGCCGACCGGGAGAACGAGGGCGACATCATTTTCGCCGCCAGCAAGGCGACGCCCGAACTGCTGGCCTTCACGATCCGGCACTCCAGCGGAGTGATTTGCGTGCCGATGCCGGGCGACATGCTGGACCGCCTCCAGCTGCCGCTGATGACGACGCAGAATGCCGAGCGCATGCGGACCGCCTACACGATCAGCGTGGACGCCAAGAACGGCGTCACAACCGGGATCTCGGCGGCGGACCGGGCCAGGACAATCAGGGTCCTGGTCGACTCGGCCACAGAGCCGTACGAGATAGTCCGGCCAGGGCACGTGTTCCCGCTCCGGTATGCACCGGGCGGCGTGCTGCGCCGCCGCGGCCACACCGAGGCGGCCGTGGACCTGGCCCGGCTGGCGGGGCTGACCCCGGCGGGCGTGCTGGCCGAGATCGTTAATGATGACGGCACGATGGCCCGGCTGCCGCGGCTGCGCGAGTTCGCCGACGAGCACGGGCTGGCGCTGATCTCCATCGAGCAGCTGATCTCCTATCGCCGTCAGCACGAGCGGGTCGTCAGCCGGGTCGTCGAGACCCAGCTGCCGAACCAGCACGGCGAGTGGCGCGCGCTGGGTTACCTCAACACGGTGGATGCGACCGAGCACCTGGCGCTAGTGCTCGGCGACCTGACCGCGCCGGGTCCGCCAGTGCTGGTGCGGATGCACTCGGAGTGCCTGACCGGCGACGTCTTCGGCTCGCACCGGTGCGACTGCGGCGCCCAGCTTGATGCTGCCATGGCCGCCATCGCCGTCGAGGGCAGGGGAGTGGTGCTCTACCTGCGCGGCCACGAGGGCCGCGGGATCGGCTTGCTGTCGAAGCTACGGGCCTACCAGTTGCAGGATCAAGGCGCCGACACCGTGGACGCGAACACTGAGCTCGGCCTGCCCGTCGACGCGCGCGAATACTCGACCGGGGCGCAGATGCTGACGGACCTGGGCGTCAGCTCGATGCGGCTGCTCACCAACAACCCGGCCAAGCTGGACGGGCTGGCCGGGTTCGGGCTCGAGGTAACCGGCCGGGTGGGACTGCCGTCCACACCGACCCCGCAGAACCTGCGGTACCTGACCGCCAAGCGGGACCGGCTCGGTCACCAGATCGAGAACCTGCCCGCCGTGGGCGAGCCATGAGCGGGGCTGGCCGACCGGACGGACACACCATCGACGCCGCCGGGCTGAGCCTGGCGATCGCGGCGACCCGGTGGCACGCCGAGATCACCGATCAGCTGGTGGACCGAGCCGTCTCAGCGGCCCGAGCCTGCGGTATCGGCAGCCCGCTCGTGGTTCGCGTTCCCGGTGCAGTAGAGCTGCCGGTAGTGGCGGCCGAGCTGGCCCGGCGGCACGATGCGGTGGCGTGCCTCGGAGCCGTGATCAGGGGCGGCACGCCGCATTTTGACTACGTCTGCGACGCGGTCACCTACGGGCTGACCAGGGTGTCGCTCGACGCTGGCACGCCCGTCGGCAACGGTGTGCTCACCTGCGACACGCTCCAGCAGGCGATCGACCGCAGCGGGGCGACTGACAGTGCCGAGGACAAGGGCTGGGACGCGGTGGTAGCGGCGCTGGAGACTGCGCTCGTGCTCCGGTCCGTCCGGACCTGATCGCGGGGCCGTCCCGGCCCTGTCACCCGCCCGATAGCAATCGCCAGGCCGGGTCGCCGGGGTCTCGGGCGTTCGCGGCATTTGCCGTAAGAGGCTCCGGCGCCTGCACCCGCCGAGCACAAGCGAGAGGATAGGACCATGGTGACCTTGTCCGAGGCAGTCGAGATCGGCAGTCGCGATGGCTACCTGGCGGTGGTGTCCACGATTCGGTTGGACGGGACCGTTCAGTCGTCGGTGGTCAACGCCGGCCGTATGACGCACCCAGTGTCCGGCGCAGAGGTGGTTGCGTTCGTTACCTACGGTGCGGCCAAGCTCCGGAACCTGCGATTCAGGCCGCAGGTGACGCTCACGTTCCGCGCTGGCTGGCAATGGGCCGCAGTGGAGGGCTGGGCCGAGATCGCTGGTCCCGCCGACCCGTTGCCCGGCATCGACGCGGAGCGGCTCCGGTTGTTGCGCCGCGAGATCTTCACCGCGGCGGGCGGAAGTCACGACGACTGGGACGAATATGACCGCGTCATGGACTCCCAAGGCCGGGCCGCCGTCCTGGTCAGCCCGACGCGCGTATACAGCAACTAGCGGCGCCGCCTTCGACCGACCCGCGGCGCGCCGACGCGTCTGGCGGTGGGTCAGTCCGCCGTGCCGGGCGGCACGATCCACTCGACGGCCTGTCCGGTTATCCCTGCGATGCGGTCGTAATCCCCGTCGTAGTGCAGGACCGTGAGTGCATTTCGCTCAGCGATAGCAGCAATCATGAGGTCGGCTATGGACACCGATCGATGCTGAGCCAGTCTTGCCAGCAAACCCTGCACCTCTATGGCCCGTTGGGCAATCTCGTCGGTCGTCGGAAAGTACTCGAAAGCACTGCGCTGGATGCGGAAATGATCATGCTCGTCGCCGGTTCTTGCGCTGTAAAGGATCTCGAGGTCCACGATCGCGCACGTACCGACCAGCCCTCGGTCGACGAGAGGCGCGAGGGCCGCGTGCACAGCCGGGCGCCGAAGCCGTGCCCAGACACTGGTCTCGGGCAGATACCGCGCTACCGCCATGCCAGAGCCATGATCTCCCGGTCGAGCAGATCGGGAAGCGCGCCGCCGGCCAGTTCTTCAACGTGGCGGCGCCGGATGTCGTCTTGGACAACCCGGCGCAGCGCCGCGTTGACCGTGTCCTTCTTGGTTCTCGTACCGAGCACCTCGGCTGCCTTGGCCAGCAGCGTCGGGTCCAGTTCAATCTGAGTCGTGGACATACTTCCTCGCAAGTTCTGTCCATAGAAAGCGTCCAACCAAGTATATCCGCGGATAGTCAGCCCTACCTTTTACCGAAGCCGACACCTAGCTCGTCACGTTCCACCGATTCGGGCTGCACATATCGGGATGAATTCTCGGCCGGAACGACCCAAGTCGGTGGAAGGTGAGCGAGGCGGAATAGTTGCAGACGTCCCGGCGCTCATCGCCACAGTGCGATTGCAGCGGGAAATGCGATTGCAGCAGGAAATCGTAGGCTGGACCGGGGACGGCGGCTAGCCCGACCAGATCGGCCTAGTCGGACGGCACAGTGGCTCAGTGGACGGCACAGAGGTGACCGGCAATGCGCGACATTCTTGATCCCATCACCAAGTGGTGGGAGGCGGACGAGCCGTTCGGGCTGGCCACCGTCGTCCAGACGTTCAGCAGTGCCCCGCGGGAGCCCGGCGCAGCCATGGCGGTGTCGGCCAGTGGCGAAGTGGTTGGCAGCGTTTCCGGCGGCTGCGTGGAGGGCGCGGTCTACGAGCTGGCCACCGAGGTCCGGGCAACGGGGCAGCCAGTCCTGCGCCGATATGGCATCAGCGACGACGACGCCTTCGCGGTCGGGCTGACCTGCGGCGGCATCATCGACATCTTCGTTGAGCCGGCCAGCCGCGAGCGTTTCCCTGAATTCCGCGAGATCGGCGACGCGGTCCGCGAGGGCACTCCGGTGGCCATCGCGACCGTGATCGAGGGACCAGGTGACATCGGGGCGCGGCGGGTGATCTGGGAAGGCGAGCACGCGACTGGCGCGCTCGGTGCCGGGGACCGGCTCGACCAGGCCGTAGACGATGACGCGCGCGGGATGCTGGCTCAAGGCCTTACCGGAGTACGGCGGTACGGCCCCGATGGCGAACGGCGGCGGGACGAGCTGGCCGTCTTCGTCCAGTCCTTCGCGCCGGCCCCGCGGATGCTGGTATTTGGCGCAATCGACTTTGCCGCGGCGGTCGCCAGGGCCGGCAAGTTCCTCGGTTACCGGGTAACTGTGTGCGACGCACGCCCGGTGTTCGCCACCGCCTCCCGGTTCCCGGACGCGGACGAGGTCATCACCGACTGGCCGCACCGCTACCTGTCCGGGGTCAGCACCGATGACCGCACCGTCATCTGCGTGCTGACACACGATCCGAAGTTCGACGTGCCCCTGCTGGAGGTGGCGCTGCGCCAGCCGGCCGCCTACATCGGCGCGATGGGCAGCCGGCGAACGCACGAGGACCGGATTGCCCGGCTGCGCGACTCGGGACTGACCGAGGCCGAGCTGGCCCGGCTGCGCTCGCCTATCGGCCTCGACCTCGGCGCGCGGACGCCGGAGGAGACAGCCATCGCCATCGCCGCCGAGCTGATTCAGCTGCGCTGGGGCGGCTCGGGACAGCCGCTCACCGCGACGACCGGCCGCATCCACCACGGTCAGCTGCCGGGTGACCGTAGCTCCGCCCAAGTGCCGGACGAGCAGTCAGCCTGACTGGGCCGCGTATATGACCATGGCGGGGAACGTGTGCGGCGTTCTGCTCGCCGCGGGCGAAGGCAGCAGACTCGGCCGGCCCAAGGCCCTGGCTATGCTCGGCGGCCAGTCGCTGGTTCGGCGCGGTATAACGCTGCTGCGCGACGGCGGGACCGATCCGGTCATCGTTGTCACTGGCGCAGCGCGACTGACGTCTGACGTCGTCAGCATGCCGGGCGTCATGACGGCGCACAACCCGGACTGGGCCACGGGCATGGGATCCTCGCTCGCCGTCGGCCTGGCTGCGGTGCCAGTCGGCTGCACGGCGGCGGTGCTGGCCCTGGCCGATCAGCCGCTAGTGGGTGCCCAGTCCGTGCGCCGGCTGATCGCCGCGTACGCTGGCGGCGCGAGCGTCGCAGTCGCGTGTTACGACGGCAAGCCGCGCAACCCCGTGCTGATCGGCCGGCAGCACTGGCCCGACGTGATCAGGCTTGCCGACGGCGATGTCGGCGCGCGGCCGTTCCTGCGGGCCCACCCCGAGCTTGTGACCTGGGTTGACTGCAGCGACACCGGCCGCCCTGACGATATTGACACCCCTGACGACCTTGACCGGATCGAGCGGCTGCTAGCGCACCGGACCCCGTTACCTTCCTAGGAAACGGTGCCCTTGATGCCCCACCGGTGGATGACGCTGTCACCAGGCTGGAGCGTCAGCACGTCGGTGCCGCTGACGAATGCGTTCGGCGGGCAGGTCATCGGCTCGATCGCCACGGCCCGCCGGCGCGCGTCCGGGCCGAGCGGGTCGCCGGTGAATACCTGGAGCCAGCGGTAGCCGGGGCCGGCCCACAGCGCGATGTCGGCCGCCGGACCGGCCAGGCTGGCCCAGGCGCGGCCGTCGGCGTCGGTCTCCAGCGCGGTGAACGCGTGGTCGAGCGAGGTGCTGCCAATAGCCCGGCGCTCGCGGAAATCGAACGGTGAGCCGTCGACAGCCTGCGGCGGCCCGGCCGGAATGCCCCGGTCATCGGCAGGCTGCCAGCTGGCTGCAGGCAGCTGGAGCGTCCAGTCGTCGATCTGTCCCGTACCTGTCAGCAGATACGGGTGCGAGCCCGTGCCGTACAGGGCGGCGCTGCTGCCCGCGTTCAGCGCGGTCACGGTGACCTCGAGCCCGGCCTCTGCGCTGACCCGGTAGCCCGCGCGCAGCTCCAGGCAGAACGGGTAACCGGGCTGTCCCAGTAGCCGCAGGTTGAGCTCGACCTGGTCGGCTGCCTGGCCGCTGACCTGCCAGGTTGCCCACCGGGTCAAGCCGTGGATGGCGTTTCCGCGAGCGGGCTCGGTGAGGTCGAGCTGCAAGCTGCGGCCGCCGAAGCTGTACTGGCCGCGGTCGATCCGGTTGGGCCAGGGCACCAGTAGCTCGCCCGCGCCGGCGGGCGGCAGCTCATCGTCGCCGTATCCCTTGACGATCGGTTGCCCGCCCAGGGCGAGCGTCCGGAGCCCGGCACCGAGCTCGGTGATGGTCGCCTGGTACTCCCCGGCGGCGATCACGTACTGCGCGCCGGTGACCGGGAGCGCGGACGTCACGAGCTGGCTCAAGTCGTCTGCCATGGGTCCCATAGTGCCCGCTGGCGGTGCGGCTACGCAGTCGCCGGGCCCCGCTCGCTACAACTGGCAGATGCCGGCGGGGCTGCTTGGGGAGCGGGGGACCTTCAGCCCCGCCGGCACTTTGCACCATAGCTAAAGCGGCTGTCCGTCGGTGCGAAGTTCAACAACACCGCGCCCAGTTTCAGGTCCGCGACTGGCTGCCGACATAACTGGCAAACGCCGCCACATTGGCAAGGTAAAGCCCGACCGGCAGCCGAATGTGCTCGCGCAGGTAATCAGCCGCGTATCGGCCAAGCGTGCGCCGCTCAGCGGCGGCCGACTTGCTGGGCCACGGGCGATCCGGCGACAGGTCACCGGCGATCCGGCGGCAGGTCACCGGCGTTCCTGCTACAGGTGTGGACGCCCGGCGGGGTCAACTGCGAACGGCAGGAAGCCGGCCGAGCGAGCCTGTCCGGACCGCTTCGGCCGCTAGCACGCCGAACAGGTAAAAGCAGGCCGATTCCTCGGTCGCGAAGGCCTGAAGCTCGTGCCGGGCCCCATCGGCGGAGTGAAACACCTCGAAACCGCTGTCGGTCTGGATCAAGCACATGGCACCTTCGACCTCTTCGCCGACCGCGTAGCTGTCGGCCGGGATTCCCGCCTGGCTCGCCAGATCAGCGAACAGTCTTTCGGTAGCCATCCGCCGTCGGGCTGCGCGGCGCTGGCGCGAAGGGGCAGCGGAGTGCGCGGGGCCTGGCTGGCCGAGCTCAGGTCGAGTGTGGCCGAGCCGCGCCGGCCCGAGCGGTGCCGGCTCGGGCTGTGTCGGCTCGGATTGTGTCGGCTCGGATAGTGCCGGGCCGGACACCGGGTTGGGGACTACGTACAACGGCGGGATGTGCGGTGGTGCATCGGTGCCGGGTCCGAGCGGCTCGGCGGCAGCCCGACCGCGACCGGGCCGGTCCGAGCGGCCAGCTTCGCCCGCTCGATCAGGGTCGCCGATTAGGCCAGGCTCGCCAGCGAGGCCAGACTCACCCGGCTGCCCGGCTGCAAAGCCGGGGACGGGCCGACTGCCAGTTGCCGGCGTGGACCTGGCCTGGCTGGCTGGCGCCATCGGCCTGGCCGGCTGTGGTGGCGCTGCTGCCGATCGGTCGGCCGGCGCCAGCCCGTTGCGGCCGTGCCCGGTCGGCTGGAGGGGCCGACGGGACGCTGAGGCGGCCCGCATGGCCTCGGCCTCCACGGGCAGGGGCGCCTCGGCGGTGACGGGCAGCGCTACGCCGGTCGTGTCATCGACCACCTGGCGATAGGCCAGGGGGTCGAGCGAACCAGTCGAAACCGGTATTTCCGCCGGATAGGACGGCATGTCCGGGTACCCACGGGCGGGAGGTGCGGGTTGGCCTGGGTAGAGCTCCAGGTCAGCTGTGGGAAGGTAGGAAGCGGGCGGTGCTGGGTCCTGCGTGAGATTTTCGAGGGGTCGCCGCGGCGCGTCCGCCCAACTGTCCAGATACTCCAACGAAACTGCAGGCTGCCCGGACAGCATCTCTTCCGGTGGCGTGCGTTCCGCCGTGGCGTGCTCCGACGTTGTCTGCTGCCCGGATAGTGTCTGCTGCCCGGACACTGTCTGCCCGGACAGCCCTGTCTGCGGACCGGGCAGGATCGAATGCGCGCCAGAGTGCGGGTAACCGGGCTCAGGTGCCAGCTTGCCGTTAGCAAGCCCGCCGGTCGCGGTTCCGCGCGGATACTCAGTGCGCTCCTCAAGGATCTCGCTGACGTCAGTCCTCGGCGCGACCAGTTCGAACACGCCGCGGTCGACCTGCCAGTAGCCAAGCTGCTCAGCCTGGTAACCGTCGTGACCGAGGTAGCCGATGTGGAGCCGGTCGCCGAGGTCGTCCAGGACCATGCAGCGCTCGCCCCGGAACGTGCCGACTGGCCTGGACTCCCAGACAGCCTGGACATCGGTGATGCGGAGCTGCCTGCGCCAATGCCCCGTTGCGGGCTCGAATCCAAGGTCCTCAGGCGGCGGGCATGCCGCGAACAAGACGATGTCGTCGTCGGTGGGGCCGATCCCGGCCTCGAACGGGGCTCCTCGGTAGCTCGCCATTAGCCGGTAGCGCACAATTCAGGCCCTTCTGCCGGGCGGAGCCACACCTGGCCGTCGTAGCGAGCAATGAAATCGGTCCTGTCGGTGCCGACCCGGTGAATCTCGGCGCCTACGGGCACGGGCACCGGGTCCGTAAAGTACTCGGCGACCGGGTGATCATGATCGGCGGTGAATCCTGTCCCGGTAAACGGGGGCTTCATGGCCCAGTCGCCGCCGTTGGCGGCCGAATACGGCACCTGGTAGGTCTCGGTGCCGATCGCGCGCCACCGAAGGACGTAGATCTCGTCCATGTCCGCGCTGAACTCCGAGCCTTCATAGCCGAGTCCGAAGGCATGATGAAGATCTCTTGGGTGGGTAAACGGGCTGTCCGAAACTCGGTGCACGAAGCCCGATATCACCGAGCGGCGGCCGGTGAGGTACGGCTCGACCATCCGCGGCGGGATGGCCTTGTGCATGAGCGTTCCAGGTTCGACGACTCTAGGTCCCTGGCCAACCTGGCTCACGCTTGTCCCTTGTGTTTCAGTCACACTGTGCTCAGTCACACTGTGAATCAGTCACGCAGTGGTTCAGTCACGCCGCCTGCGATCAACCCGCCGTCTCTCGAGACTCTCATATCGCGAAATGCGTCCTCAACTGCTTCGGCTGAGCTCATCACGTGTCGGGGCAAGGCTACCGCCCGGTGACGGCAACACAGACCGGTCAAGTACCCCCGGACCCCTCCTGACCGGGCATAACCCGCCTTCCGTAGCGGCTCGGACCGGTCGCAGGACGGCCGCTACTGTGAGTCGGGTGGCACACCTGGCGGCGGGAGACGAGCGCTTTCGGGACGACCGGGGTGGCGCTGATCCGAGAGTGACCGCAGCTCTGGCCGCCTTCGCCGCGGGGGCCGGCACGGAGCAGGCCGCCTTGACGGCGCTGGCGCAGGCACGGTTGCTTGTTCCCGTGGTCGCGGTCCTCGCCGACGACCTCGATGGAGGTAACGATCCCGTTCCCGTAGCTGGCGGTGACAAGGCCAGTGACATGGCCATGCCTGCCATCGTGGGGAGGGACGGCCGGCGCGCGCTGCCCGCCTTCACCTGCTTGGAGGCGTTGTACCGCTGGCAGCCAAATGCCCGGCCTGTGCCGGTGCCTGCCGAGGCCGTATGGCGGTCGGCAGTTGAGGAATCTAACGCCGTCATCATCGACATCGCCGGGCCAGTGCCGCTGGCCGTGGAAGGCGCGCGATTGGCGGCACTCGCCTCCGGCGCCCTGGTCCCCGCGATGCACGATGACCCGGACGTCTGGCAACTCGCGGCCGCAGCTGCGGCCCAGGTTGCGCCAGGCATCCGAGTCAGACTGACTGCACCGGAGCCTGGACTCGACTTCACGCTCGAACTGGCACCGCCCGAAGGCGCTGCCGGGCCGGTCTCGGACGAAGTAGCCAACCAAATCGCTGAGGTTTTGGCTCGCCTGCTAGCCGGCCGTGCCCGATCAGGCATCGCAGTGCTGCGAGCGCCATCGCGGCGCTAGGCCCATCGTCTATGCGGCTCGTCTAGGCGGCTCGTCTAGGCGGCTCGTCTAGGCGGCTCGTCTATGCGGCTCGTCTATCGGCGGCTCGTCTAGGCGGCTCGTCTAGGCGGCTCGTCTAGGCGGCACTGAGGCTGCGGTAGACGCCGTCGACGATCGCCATTTTGCGGGGGTCGTCGACCAGGTTCATGCCCATACGGTTCATAACGTAGGCGAAGGCGACGCCCGCCTCGAGGTCGCCACCGACCGCCGACCCGCCGAAGCCATCGTGGCCGAACGCGGCCGGGTTAGGGCCGAAATGGTGCGCGGTGCCGGACAGGCCGAAGCCGAGGCCGAATTCGATCGGGAAGCCCAGCACGAGGTCGGTGTGCAGGCCGTTCCCTGTCCTGGCCGCCTCAAGTGTCCGAGTCGAGATGAGCCGCTCCGATCCGTCTGTGACCGCGCCGAAGACAGTGGCCAGGGCCAGCGCGGTGCCGTGGCCGTTGGCGGCCGGGATCTCGGCCATCCGCCAGTCATCGGCGTTGGCCTCGTCGCCGGTGAGCGACGGGTTCACCAGCGCTGCCATCGCCGCCGCGTCGGCATTGGCGTACGCCTGTGCCAGCGCGGCCTGCTCGTCCTCGGTCGGCCGGACGCCTTGGAGCTCGCTGCACCGGCCCAGCTCAGGCTCGGGCAGCCCGATGTGGAAATCGGCATCGAGCGGACCCGCGATCTCGGTCGCGAAGAACCTGCCCACGCTTTGGCCGGCAATCCGCCTGATCACCTCGCCGATCAGGTACCCGAATGTGATGGCCTGGTATCCGCTGGTCGTTCCAGGCGGGAACAGCGGCGCCTGCGCTGCCAGCAGCCCGGTGATCTTCTCCCAGTCGTAGTAATCCTGGACGGTGATGGGCACGACGAGGCCGGTAAGGCCCGACTGGTGAGCCATGATCCATCGCACCGGGATCTCGCTCTTGCCGCCGGCGGCGAATTCCGGCCAGTACCTGGCGACCGGAGCGTCCGGGTCAAGCTCGCCGCGGTCCATGAGCAGGTGCGCACAGAGTGAGGTCATGGCCTTGGTCGTGGACCACACGTTCGTGAGCGTGTCGGGCTGCCAGGGCCTTGTGCGCGCCGGGTCCGCCCAGCCGGCCCACAACTCGACCACGGGCTCGCCGCCGGAGACAACTGCGACGCTCGCGCCGATCTCGTCGCGTTCGGCGAAATTCGCCGCGAAGGCAGCACGGACCGGCTCGAAGCCTGGCTTGCACGTTCCGCGGATCTCCAGCTGCGCATCGCTCATCAGGAAATGCCGTCCCTTCCGGAGTTACAGGCAAGATCGCTAACCAGGCGGCGGTCGGCGGCGTGGTGTCTTTCGCTTGGTACGCCCGCTGGCACCCGGTTGTCAAGGCGGAGAGTTGCCAACGGCAGGCCGAGCCAGCTCAGGCCCCACCGGCGGTATTACCATCCCATCCGTGCAGGCAATCACGATTGCCGAGGTGGCCGACGAGCTGTATTCACTTAGCCCGGCCGAATTCACCGCGGCCCGCGACGAGCGGGCCCGCGACGTACGCGCCGCCGGCGAGCGCGAGCTTTCCGCGGAGATCAAGAAACTCGCCCGGCCGACCGCTAGCGCGTGGCTGGTGAACCAGCTTGCGCGCCGGGCACCGGACGAGCTGACCCGCCTGTTCGACGTGGGTGAGGCCCTGCACGAGGCACAGCGGACACTGGCGGGGGACCGGCTCCGCGAACTGTCGTCCCAGCGGCGGCAGGTAGTGGCCGATTTGCTCCCCGTCGCCGCCGCGCTTGCCGAGGACGCGGGCCAGCCGGCCAGTGCCGCAGTGCTCGGCGAGGTGCGCGCGACCCTCGAGGCGGCGCTGGCCGATCCGCAGGCAGGCGACGCTGTCCGCTCGGGGCACCTGACGAAGGCGCTGGCCTATGCGGGCCTCGGCGAGGTCGACTTGACCGCTGCGCTGGCGCTGCCGGCCGGGACGGCCCGGCGGGCCGGCGGTGCCGAACGCGGCAAGCCGTCGCGTGCCGCCGGGCGCGGCGGGAAAGCAAGCGGCACGCCAGCGGCCGGCGCACACGCCGTGGAGGCACCGGGCGAGTCGGCCGGAGGCGAGCAGGCAGACGGCGGGCCCGCGCTCGAGCGCCAGGACCCGGGTCAGTTGCTGGCGGCGGCAGCGGCCGCGGCGGACGACGCTCAAGTTGCCGTGGACTCGGCATCGCGCCGCGTGACTGGGCTGGCCGAGCAGCGTAAGTTCCTGGGGCGCCGTATCGATCATCTCAACCGCGAACTGGAGCAGGCGAAAGCCGAGGAGGCTCAGCTAGCCCGCGACGTCAGGCAGGCCGAACGGGAGCTAGCCGATGCCACCCGAGAGCATGAGTCCGCTCAGCGGAAGCTGTCGCTCGCCAGGCGCCGGGCGGACGGCGGCGGTTAGCGCCAGGCCGCGGTCATCGCCGGCCCGGATGCGGACCGCTCGGCAGGCCCGAGTCGGCCGACGGGTTGGCTTGCGGCAGCCGGAGTCATCGTGAGGTTCTGCCTGACTTCGGGCCGAGAGCGAATACGTTGGCTGGGGGAGCCGGAGAGGCTTCAGCGGTCGCGTCCGTAATCGGCCGTGCGTCGGCCCGGAATTGGCTGAGCTCCGTCGCATGGACAAGCCGGGCGGGAAACGGGTCGGCGGCCACGCGACGCGTTAGCTCGGCGACGGGAAGCTCGTGCCGTGCCGCCGCCATGACCAGGTTGCCGAACCTGCGGCCCCGCAAGACAGCTGCCTCCGCGATCACGCATACGTCCGGGAAAACCGACCATATCGCAGCGAGCCGGGCACGCGCGTGGGCCAGCGGCGGTCCGTCGCCAACGTTGACCGCGTAGCTTCCCGACGGAAC
Source organism: uncultured Actinomycetota bacterium (assembly GCA_963804435.1). Taxonomy (GTDB): domain Bacteria; phylum Actinomycetota; class Actinomycetes; order Streptosporangiales; family Streptosporangiaceae; genus JAJYUU01. The sequence goes on from CAWDQI010000001.1 coordinate 1,721,513, forward strand.
GAGCACCCTGGCTACGGCCCGATCGAACTCCGCGGACGTCAGCTGCGCAGGCGTGCGGGCGCCAGCGAAGACATCTGCGAACACGACGTCGAACGATGCCGCCCGGAGTTGCTCGAGAACCTCGCGCGCGTCCGCCACTCGGATGCGGATCCGGCCGTGTGTACCGGATGCCCGCCGGGTTGGCTGGCTAAGCGGCAGCCGCCGCCGGACAAGCGCAATCAGCTCAGGGTCCGACTCGATCGCGAGCTGGCTGGATCCCGGCCTGGTCGCAGCGACGTACCGGGCCAGGCTGAGGGCGCCCGCACCGAGATGGAGTACCCGCAGCGGCTGCCCGGCGGGCGCGGCGAGATCCACGACGTGCCCGAGCCTCCGGACATACTCGAACTCCAGGTACAGCGGATCGTCGAGGTCGACGTACGACTGAGGCGTACCGTCGACCATCAGCATCCAGGCGTTAGGGCGGTCAAGATCGCGCATCAGCTCGATGCCGGCTGGGTCTTCTGCCGGCCCGGCAGCTGGCCCTCTCGCGGAGCCCGGCGGTGCTGACACAACGTCCATTGTGGCCCGGCCTGCACTCGGGCTCCGCTCTGGCAACCCGGCGTGGCTGCCAGCGGCCGGGTCCTACTGCGGCTGGGTGATGTTGACCAGCCAGGGCACGCCGAACCTGTCGACGCACATGCCGAATTCATCACCCCAGACCTGCTTCTGCATCGGCATAGTCGTCAACCCGCCCGAGGACAGCTTCTGCCAGTAGTCCCGCAGGGCATCCCTGTCGTCGCCGCTCAGGCTGACCGAGGCGCCAGCCATGGGGTGGAATTCCATGTCGCTCGTGACGTCGGCGCCCATGATCGTGAATCCGAGGTCGGTCTCGAGCATCCCGTGCATGATGCGGTTGGCGTCGGGCGTGTCGGCGGTGCCGAGATCAGCGAACGTGGTGAAGGCAGGCGTGCCGCCGAACACGCCGGCGTAGAACTCCAGCGCCTGGCGGGCATCGCCATTGAAGTTGAGGTACGGGTTTAGCCGAGAGGCCATGAAGAATTCTCCCTCGCTCCGTTGCGGTGAATGGGGCCCGGCGACAATGGCCGTGTGCAGAGTCATGAGTTCCGGCGCGACCTGTACCGGGGGACTGCCCGTGACTATGAAACCTATCGCCTGCCTTACCCCGCTGTCCTCATTGCTGAACTCGCGGCCCGCGCGGGTGCGGATGGCTCGGGCCGGCTGCTCGACCTGGCCTGCGGGACCGACCAGCTCAGCTTCGTCCTGCGTGACCTGTTCGCCGAGACGCGGGCCGTCGACCAGGAACCGGACATGATGCGGCTCGCGCCAGAAGGTCGCGGCGGCCGGGATGGACGACACGCATTTCGTTACCTCGCCGGCCGAAGACGTTGTCCTCCCGGCGGAAGCTTTCGACCTTGTCGTTATAGGGAACGCGTTCCACCGCCTGCCCCGGCCGCGGGTCGCTCGCAGTGTGTGGCGCTGGCTCCGGCCCGGCCGGCAGCTAGCACTGGTCTGGTCGGCGTCGCCCTGGGATGGACCCGAACCATGGCAGGAGGCGATGTCGGCGACGATGGCGCGGTGGCGGGCCCGGCTGGACGATACGGACCGGATACCGCCCGGTTACGACCAGGCCCGCCGTGACCTGCCCGATCAGGAAGTCCTGCGGCTGGCGGGCTTCGAGCTCGCGGATACGTCGCAGGTCACGGTCGGCAAGGACTGGACGTCCGCGGAGCTGGCAGGCTTCGTGTACTCCACCTCGGTGCTGTCCCGTGCCGCGCTCGGCCCGCTCGCCAGCCCCTTCGAGGATGACCTGCGCCGTGCCGTCGAAGCCAGCGCCGCAGGCTGCACGCTGCGTCAGGAGATCAGCTTCGTCGTCGAGCTGGCCCGCCGCCCCGGTTAACAGCTGCGTGCCTGGGTGATCGCTATGCTCGGCAGTGCTGGCGCGCTACATCGGCCGATCAGCGGGCGGGCGGGTTTGACATCGCGGGAGACGTGACGATGGCGAGCGAGGCGGGGGCTGCGGCCCTGGATAGCGAGCGGGGTGGCGGCCGTCCGGAAAGCCGCCTTCGCGTAGATCCTGCGGACGTGGCGGACGGTGCGGCTGATGCCGCGGTGACTGAGGCGAATGCCGCCGTGACTGCGGCCGACGCCGCGGTTGCCGCCGCTGGCCGGGCCGCGCAGGGCGGAGCCGGCTCGCTGCGGCAGGTGCCCGATGACCAGCTCGATGCGGCGTTGCGCGCCATCTCGGCACAACTGCGGGACCGAGCCGCGGCGGTGCTGGCTGCGAACAACGATGACCTTCGGGCCGCCCGCGCCGACGGCCTCGCAGCTGCGTTCGTGGACCGGCTGGCGCTGAATGCGGACCGGATCGACGCGATTTGCGACCAGCTGGAGACGCTGGCCCGACTCCCTGCCGAGCCTGCCAGCAGGCCGATCAGGGACCTTCCCGACGGGCTCGCGCTATCCGAACGGCGCCGCCCGGTCGGTGTCATCGGCGCCAACTTCGAGGCGCGGCCCAACGTCGTGGTGGACATCGCCTCGCAGCTGATCAAATCGCGCAACGCGGGGGTGCTGCGAACGGGATCCAGTGCGCTGAAATCTGCCAGCGTGTTGGTAGACGAGGTCGTCGGCCCGGCCATGGTGGCAACCGGCCTTGACCCGCAGGCTATCCAGCTGGTGCGGCTAGCCGGCCGGGAGGCCGCGTTCGCGCTCGTCCGGCAGCCTCGGCTGATACCACTGGTGATCTTGCGCGGCAGCGGCGACAGCACCAGAGCGCTCGCCCGCGAAGCTGCACTGCACGGCGTGCGGACGCTGGCGCACGCAGACGGCGGCGCGGTCCTGTACGTGGACCACTCGGCGGATAAGGCGCTTGCCCTGCGCCTGATCGAGCAGAGCCTTGACCGCCTTGGCGTATGCAACCGGCTGAATCTCCTGCTCATTCAGGAGTCGGCCTGGGAGGACACCGTTCCCCTCGTGCGCGAGCTCGCCCGGCGGCTGGGCGTCGGGGTCTCGGTGCCGCCGCACCAGCATTCCCTTGGGCACGAGTGGGCGCTGGATGCCGGATCGGAAGCCACGATCACGATAGCCCCGGCCGCCAGCGCCGAGGACGCCGCGGCGATCGCCAATCGAAAGACGTCGGGGCTGGCCGCGGGGATCGTCGCCGCCGACGCCGGGGCTGCCCGCCAGTTCCTCGACGCCTACGCGGGCACGGGCGCGTTCTGGAACGCCAGTACGCGCCTGCTTGATGGCTTCAAGCTTCTCTCGGTCCCGGAAACCGGGATCAACATCGATGTGGTTCCCGGCCCGCGCGGCCCGGTGACGTTCCGCGACCTCTACCTCCGCCAGTACGTTGTCGTCCCCAAGGCGGCCGGCTAGCGCTCGGTCGGATAGATGACCAGCGATTCCCGGTGCACGGCGTGGATGCTCCGGACCACCCGCCGGGCCGCAGGCTCGGTTGGCACCTGACCGTGCAAGAACCCTCTATGCAGCAGGAACGCGGTGGCCAGCTGCGGCTGAGCGAGCATGAGCGAGTCGGCCAGATCGGCGACCCGATCCGGCGAGAAACTCGTCAGCTGGGCGAACGCCTCCTGGCTCGCGCGCGACGCACCGTCGGCGAGTTCCCGGCAGTCCTTGTAGAGATCCGGGTCCACCAGCGAGTTGGCAACCTGGCCGGTATCAGCGGGCTCCGCGCCTTCGCCGCGGGCGGAACCTGCGTGCCTGAGCCGCAGCAGGATCGAGATCACGCACGCCACTTCCTGCGGTGATAGCGCTCGCAGCAACCGCAGGATGGCGGATGGCAGCGCGACCGAGCCGCGGCCGACGGCGCGTTCGGGATGACGGACGTCGACGAGATCGACTACCGCCCCGGCCGCGAAGTCGCCATCGACGCGCTTAACTCCGGACAGGAACAGCGTGCTCCCGGTTCGCAGGCTAACCTCGGCGTCCCGGTTGACATAGAGCGAGCCAGCCGAATACGCCATGCCCCCGATCCATCTCTTGGACGGCTCGAGTTGCGCTCCGGCCGCCCGCACGACCGTGCCTATCCGCGCCCTCGGGTTCAGGCTCCGGCTGACCACGTCCGGTTCCCGGGCCGAGCCGATGACGCACTCGACCCCGCAGCACGCTGCCCGCGCGGCCGCGCCGAGCTTCGAGCCCATGCCACCCCGGCCCGTGCCGCCTGCCGTCACGCGGACCTTGCGGGCCTCCTCCGGGCTCAGCCGCACGATCCGCTCGGTCAGCTGCGCGTCCCGGTAAGCGGCCCGCACGTCGGTCAGGAACAGCAGCCGCGACGCCTCGGCCGCGACGGCGATGGCCACCGCGACCTGGTCGTTATCGAGCCGGGACAGCGGATCGGTCGCGTCGTTGCCGTTGACGATCGGCAGCAGTCCCCGCCCGCCCGCCTCGCGCAGCAACTGACCGAGGTCACCCATGGCCCGAGCTGATGCGAGGTCGCTGCGGGAAACCAGAATCTGGCACACCTCGACGCCGACGGCCGCCGCGAGCTGACGGTACAGCGCCATGAGCGCGGGCTGGCCCACGGCGGCGGGCAGGGCAAAATCCACCGCCTGCGCCACGCTCGCGGCGTCGCCATACTGGCCCGCGCCGTCGTAGCGGCGCAGGGTTTCGTCCAGGGACTCGACGAGCCGGACGTAGTCCTCCGGGCCGGCCGAGCTGGCCGGCGCGCCGGCGACGGCGCGCATCGACGACCGGACCGAGCCGACGAGCGCGCGCAGGGCTGGCGCCGCCCCGGCGGCCGGCCCCTCGAAGGCGAGCAGCCGCCGACCAAGCCGCGCGGCACCGGAGGTGACGAGAATGATCTCGTGACCGGCGCGCTGAGCAACCGCGATCTGGCTCACAAGACCGGCGATAACGTCGAGAGCAAGGCCGTCACGGCTGGCAATGGAGCTCGAGCCGAGCTTTATGACTTGTCTGGTCACCGGATTAACTCACGACGCGGTGCTGCGGATTGCTTGCGGCAAGACGCCCAGATGCCGCGCAAATGATCATGGCAAGGCTATCACGGCGGCGTTGCCAGACACGGTGATCGCAGCGCGCACCGGCGTCGGCAGCAGGGTGGCCGCATGACACCCGGAGATCTTGTTACCGTGGTGCCTTTTCAGCAAATAGCGCTGAGAAACAACCACAATGATTCGAGCGCGCGCGACTCGCGACGTTGCCAGCGCAGTCGTGCTGCGCGGGCCGGGCGGTTTGTCCGCGGTGGACGATTTGCCAGTAGTGGCCGCCCAAGGTACCCCAGCGGCCTGCCGGGCAAACGCCAGCCCGCCGGGCATGGCAAGATCGGCAGCATGCTGCGCTGGCTGACCGCAGGTGAGTCGCATGGGCGCGCCCTGGTGGCCATCTGCGAGGGAGTCCCGGCCGGGGTCGAAGTGACCACGGCCGACGTGGCGCGCGCCCTGGCCCGTCGCCGGGCTGGCTACGGCCGGGGGGCGCGGATGAAGTTCGAGCAGGACGAGGTCGAGCTGACCGGTGGCGTCCGGCATGGCCGGACCCTGGGCGCGCCGGTCGCCATCAGGATCGGCAACACCGAGTGGCCGAAATGGGAGACCGTGATGTCGCCCGATCCGGTTGACGCCGAGATCCTGGCCGCGCAGGCCCGCAGCGCTCCGCTGACCAGGCCCAGGCCAGGCCACGCGGACCTGGCCGGCATGCAGAAATACGGCCAGGACGACGCCAGGGCCATCCTGGAGCGGGCCAGCGCGCGCGAAACCGCGGCCCGGGTTGCGCTTGGCGAGATAGCCCGCAGGCTGCTGCGGCAGGTGCTCGGCGCTGAGGTCATCAGTCACGTCGTGGCGCTGGGCAGCGCGCGGGCGCCGGCTGACTACGTCCCCGAGCCGCAGGACTCCGAGCGCATCGACGCCGACCCGGTTCGCTGCCTCGACGCAACCGCCAGCGCCGCCATGCAGGCTGAGGTCGACGCCGCGCATCGCGACGGCGACACGCTCGGCGGCATCGTCGAAGTGGTGGCCTACGGGCTGCCGCCCGGCCTTGGCAGTCACGTGCACTGGGACCGGCGACTGGACGGCCGCCTCGCCGGGGCGCTGATGAGCATCCAGGCGATCAAGGGAATCGAGGTCGGCGACGGCTTCACCACCGCGACGCGCCGCGGTTCGCAAGCACATGACGAAATCGAGGGAACAGCCGACGGCATCAGGCGGACCACCAACCGGGCTGGCGGCATCGAGGGCGGCATGAGCACGGGCGAACCGGTCCGGCTACGCGCGGCGATGAAGCCGATTTCCACCGTGCCGCGCGCGCTTGCCACCGTCGACGTGCTAACCGGCGAGCCCGCCAGGGCGATCAATCAGCGGAGCGACGTCACCGCGGTGCCCGCCGCAGGCGTGGTGGCCGAGGCAATGACCGCGCTGGTGCTGGCCGACGCGGTGCTGGAGAAGTTCGGCGGTGACAGTGTCGCGGAGACGGCTCGCAACGCCGAGGCCTACCTGAAGGCGATGATGATCCGGTGACCGCGCAGCAGCGGACGGCCGGGGGTCCGGCTGGCCCCGTTCCCCTGATCGTACTGATCGGGCCGCCGGGCGCCGGCAAGACAACCGTGGGCGGGCTGCTGGCCGGCCTGCTGGGCACCGCGTTCGCCGATACCGACGCCGCGATCGAGGCGGCCGCGGGTAAGCCGGTCAGCGATATTTTCGTGCAGGATGGCGAGCCGGAGTTCCGGCGGCTGGAGTGCCAGGCGGTCGAGGCGGCGCTGGCGGCTAGCGACCGCGGCGACAGCGCCGTTGGCGTTGTCGGTCTCGGCGGCGGCGCCGTCATGCACGAGCAGACGCAGGCGCGGCTGGCAGGCCGGCACGTGGTCTACCTGGAGACGGGATTCACCGAGCTGGCCAAGCGCATCGGCATGGACCGGCCGAGGCCGCTGCTGATCGGGACGAACCCGCGGGCTCAGCTCAGGTCACTGCTCGAACTGCGGCTGCCGGTATACGACAAGCTGGCGTGGTTCACGGTCAGCACTGACGGCCGGGATCCGGCCGAGGTCGCTGCGGAGATCGCCGCGGTGGTGACCGGCAGCGCCGACGCTGCAGGGCGGGCCGGGCGGCCCGGCGACGGGCAGTGACGGCAACGCGGCTCGCGGTTGGCGGCGAGCGGCCGTACGAGATCGTCGTGGGCACCGGCGTTCTCGCCGAGCTTCCGTCGCTGATCGGCACCGATGCGGGGAACGTGGTCGTCATCCACTCAGCCGCCCAGGTCGGGCTCGCGGCAGAGATCTGCCAGTCGCTCGTCCGGGCTGGTTACTCCGTGCATCCCGAGCCGGTGCCAGACGCGGAAGCGGCCAAGGACGTCGCCATCGCGGCTGGCCTCTGGTCGCGGCTGGCGGTGGCCGGCGTCGGCCGCAACGACGCGGTCGTCGGCGTCGGCGGGGGAGCGGTGACGGACCTGGCCGGTTTCGTGGCGGCAACCTGGCTGCGCGGCGTGCGCGTGGTACTGGTGCCAACGACGCTGCTCGGCATGACCGATGCTGCGATCGGCGGCAAAACCGCGATCAACACGGCAGACGGCAAGAACCTGGTCGGCGCATTCCACCCGCCGGCCGGCGTACTCGCGGACTTGTCCGTGCTGACGACCCTGCCTGCGGCCGATTACGTCAGCGGCCTCGCCGAGGTGATCAAGGCCGGGTTCATCGCGGACCCGGTGATTCTCGACCTGATCGAATCGGATCCGGCTGGCGCTGCGAAGCCGGGCGGTCCGCACGAACGGGAGCTGATCGAGCGCTCGATCGCGATGAAGGCGGCCGTGGTGTCCGCTGACCTGCGCGAGGCCGGCCAGCGGGAGATGCTCAACTACGGGCACACGCTGGGGCACGCGATCGAAAGGGTCGAGGACTACTCGATCCGACACGGCGAGGCCGTCGCCATCGGCATGTGCTTCGCCGCCGCTCTTAGCCGGCTGGCTGGCCGGCTGGACGCGCCGACCGCGACGCGGCATCGGTCCGTGCTGACCGCGGTGGGGCTGCCGACGCGTTACCGGGCGGATGCCTGGCCGGATTTGCGCGCGGCAATGGCGATGGACAAGAAGACGCGGGCGGCCAAGCTCCGGCTGGTCGTGCTCGACAGCCTCGCCAAGCCGGGCATCATGGCCGACCCGCCCGAGGAACTCCTTGTGGCCGCGTACGCGGAGGTGAGCTGAACCGGTGACCGCTGAACCTGTGACCACTGGGACTTTGACAACGGTGCTCATACTGAACGGCCCCAACCTGGGCCGGCTTGGCTCGCGCGAGCCGGAGATCTACGGCACGGCCACACTGGAGGACGTGGTGGCGGCGTGCACCGCGGTCGGCGCCGAGCTCGGCCTCAAGATCGACCTCCGGCAGACCGACGACGAGGCGGAACTGATCGCGTGGGCACACGAGGCAGCCGACCGCCGGATCCCGGTTGTCATCAACCCGGCGGCGTTCACGCATTACTCCTACGCGCTGCGGGACGCGCTGGCGATGCGCACCGCGCCGCTGGTTGAGGTGCACTTGTCCAACCCCGCGGCCCGCGAGCCGTTCCGGCACGTCTCGGTGGTCTCGGCGGTCGCCGACGGGACGGTGGCCGGATTCGGCCTCCAGTCCTATGAACTGGCGCTGCGCGCCGTCGCGGCGCTGCTGGCTCGCCCGGCCGCCGGCGGTTCGTGATGGCTGGCATCTGGGCCCTGGGCGCTGCGACAGTTACGATTCATCCCTAGATAGGGAAGGTGGCTGACCTGGCCACCGGATCGGCCACCGGCTGGCCTGCTGGCCTGCCGGGAGCGGCCGTTACGGCTCGAAGGGACTCGCTGTATGCGCATCGGGATGGCTCTGAACTACGCGGGCGGGTTCAAGGAGACGGCAGCCGAGCTGGCCGACTTCGAGAAGGCCGGGCTCGACATCGTCTTCGTGCCGGAGGCCTACAGCTACGACGCGGTGAGCCAGCTGGGCTACCTGGCGGCTGTTACCGAGCGGGTGCAGCTCGCCTCAGGAATCATGCAGCTCTACTCGCGCACGCCCACCCTGACCGCGATGACGGCCGCTGGCATCGATTTCGTGTCCGATGGCCGGTTCTCGCTCGGCATCGGCGCGTCCGGACCGCAGGTGATCGAGGGCTGGCACGGAGTGCCCTACGACGCGCCGCTGGCCCGGACCCGCGAGACCATCGAGATCTGCCGGAAGGTGTGGCGGCGGGAGCGGCTTGAGTACGACGGCGCGCATTACCAGATCCCGCTGCCGGCGGGCCAGGGCACCGGCCTCGGCAAGGCACTGAAGCTGATCAACCACCCGGTCCGCGAGCGGATCCCGATCATCCTGGCCGCACTCGGCCCGAAGAACGTGGAGATGGCGGCCGAGCTGGCCGAGGGCTGGGAGCCGATCTTCTATTACCCGGAGAAGGCCAAGGCCGTCTGGGGCCCTCGCTAGCCGCGGGCGCCGCCAAGCGCGACCCCGCTCTTGGCCCGCTGGACATCATCGCCCAGACCGCGCTGGCCATCGGGGATGACGTCAAGGGGCTGATCGACCTGATCCGGCCGGTCCAGGCCCTCTACATCGGCGGCATGGGTGCGCGCGGGAAGAATTTCTACAACAACCTGGCCGTACGGTACGGCTACGCCAAGGAAGCCGCCGCAATCCAGGATGCCTATCTCGAAGGGCGCAAGGACGAGGCGGCCGCGATGATCCCGCAGGATCTGCTCGAGCACGTCTCCCTGATCGGGCCGAAGTCGTATGTTGCGGAGCGGGTCGCGGCCATGAAGGAGTCGGGCGTCACCACACTGAACGTGGCCCCGATGGGTTCGACGCATGCGGAAAAGATCGCGCTGATCGAGCAGATCAAGGACCTGGCCGGCTGAGGCCAACCGGGCGCGATGGCCCAGTCCGAAGGGCGGGCCGTCGGCTCGAACTCGACACCCTGGCACTTTGACAGGCTCTGGCGAGGGATTTCAGCCGTTTTGTGGCTGCACAAGTGACAGGGTGTTGAGTCCTGGCGGGCCTCTAGCGAGCGACTGGCCGTTTTTGGCCATCCAGACCGGGCAAGGCTTGACGTGTCGTCACCGAAGGGAGGGTCATGCGGACCAAGCGCCGGGAACCAGGAAGCGGGCCATCGGTTGTGGTCGTCGGCGGCGGCTTTGCCGGGCTGTCCGCCTTGCAAGCGCTAGCCGGCTCCGGTGCCAGCGTGACGCTTGTCGACCGGAACATTTACAGCACGTTCCAGCCGCTGCTGTACCAGGTAGCCACGGCTGGGCTGACCTCCGCCGACGTGGCCTACCCGCTATGGGCGGCGACCGGCAAGCGGGGCGCCAGGTTCCGCAAGGGCGAACTGGCCGGACTTGACCTGAGTCGCCGGGTCGCGGCGTTGTCTACGGGCGAGGAGCTGAGCTACGACTACCTGGTGATCGCCGCCGGGGTAAGCGCCGCATTCTATGGAGTCGAAGGAGCGGCCGAGTTCAGCGTCAGCCTGTACACCCGGCCCGACGCGGTGGCGCTGCGGAACATCCTGCTGGACCAGCTTGAGCAGCGTAACGAGGGCCTGACCGACCCCAAGCTGGACGTGACGATAGTCGGCGGCGGCGCCACTGGCGTCGAGCTGGCCGGCACGCTGGCTGAGCTTCGTAATATCGCGTTGCCGGCTGCGTTCCCGGAGGTCGACAGGTCAATGTTCCGGATCCGTTTGATTGAGATGGGCCCGGCGCTGCTCGCGCCCTACCGGAGCTCGTTGCGCGACTACACAAGGAATCAGCTGCTGCGCCGTGGCGTCGACGTGCACCTCGACACGGCCATCAAGGAAGTCAGGGCAAACTCCGTGCTGCTAGCCGACGGCAGCGAGCATCGCAGCGACATCACGGTCTGGGCGGCCGGGATCTCGGTTCCGGCTGCGGGCTGGACCGCCGCGCTGCCGAGGGGCAAAGGCGGCCGCATCGAGACCGAGGCGGACCTGCGGGTCACCGGTCAGGACCGGGTCTTCGCCGTGGGTGATGTCAGCCTCAACCAGCGCGACCCGATAGCGCAGCTCGCTCAGCCCGCCATCCAGCAGGGGCGGCACGCAGGCAAGCAGATCGTGCGCCTCATGGCCGGGCGTCCGACGGAGCCGTTCCGCTACCACGACAAGGGCATCATGGCCACCATCGGCCGCCGGTCTGCCGTCGTCGAGCTGCCGGCCGGACTGCGGCTGCGCGGCACACTGGCTTGGCTCGCCTGGCTCGGCTTGCATCTGATCTACCTGCTGGGCGGCCGGAACCGCGTGGTTACGCTCGTCAACCTGTCGTGGCGCTACCTCACCTGGAGCCGCGGCGGCGGTGTGATCCTCGGCGACGACGTGCCGAACCAGCGTTCGGGCTCCGGCCCATCGGGCCGAAATCAGATGAGTTGAAATGAATGCGTACTAATGCAACGGTTGGAGCCATGACCGTTGCGACCCAGAATTATGCGGCCGGCACGCTCCCGGCGGCCCTTGTATGGCAGTCACTGTCATTCCTGCGTTGCGAGTGGCCATTTCTTTTCGGTGGAGACAATAGGTTGCGGGCGCGGCCGTTTGGCGGGCCCGCCGACAGCCACCTGACGCGCACGGACGGGGAGGTTCTGCTCAGCTACGCCGACGTAGTGCGGGCCGAGGCGACTGTCGGCGGTCGGCCAGTCGAAGTCCGCGGACTCAGCAACGTGTTCACCTTCCCGCCGTACCGTCGTGAAGGGCACGCGTCGGCGATTCTTGACGCGGCCAGGCAGCTGATCGAGACCAGCGATGCCCATGTCGGCATCTTGTTCTGCGAGCCGGAGCTTGAGAGGTTTTATTCTGACCACGGCTGGCAGCGGGCGCCCGCAGGGGCAATTGTGTCACCGAGCGACGCGCCTCTCGCAATGGTGCGCCAGTGCTCCCCGCGCGGCGGCGAGGTTATCGACAGCCTCGGGTCTGTGCCGCTGAACCTGCCGTACGCCTGGTGAACCTGGCCACTTCTGCGACTGGGCCGGCGCAGAGACAGCGCTCATTCGGTGAGAGGCCCGATGCCTGACTGTTGGCTAAGGCCCCACCCGGCCAGCGACGCCAGGCGGCGGCCACCGCGAGAGTCCGCTCAGTCGCGCCCTGCGCGGACGCGTGCCGGATCGGTTCGCCGCTGTCAGGACTGGGCTCGACTATTGAGCCCGGACTATCTCTAGAGTCCTGGTATGGCCGAGATTCACGCAGCCCGCCGCGCTAAGGCTCAGCAGAAGATCGCTGACGTCGGCGCCGACGCGGCACTGATCACCAGCCCACCCAACGTCCGGTACCTGTCCGGCCTAGTCAGCTCGAACGCGGCTGTGCTGCTGCCGGCCGACGGACCGGGCGTGCTCGCGACCGACTTCCGTTATGCCGAGGCGGCCGGGCGTGACTGCCCTGATCTTGAGCTGCTGGTGGCACGACATCTTGAGCCTGCCCTGGCCGTGCTGGCGGTGGCGCGGGGATGGCCGACGCTGGCGTTCGAGGCGCAGGAGATGACCGTCGAGCGGCACTCAGCCTTGGCCTCACTCGACGACGGCCCCGCTCTCCTGCTGGAGCTGGGCCGGGCAATCGAGGACCTCCGGATGATCAAGGATTCGGCCGAGATCGAACTGCTGACGCGCGCCTGCGCGATCACCTGCGAGGCGTTCGACCAGGTCCTGGGTGAGATCGTGCCCGGCCGAACCGAGCGCGCCTTCGCGACCCTGCTCGAGCGGGCGATGGTGGATCTCGGCGCGGAGGGCTTGGCGTTCGACACCATCGTCGCAAGCGGGCCGAATGGCGCGATCCCCCACCATTCGCCTGGTGAGCGGGCCTTCGAGATCGGCGATCTGATCACTATCGACTGCGGGGCCCGGTACGGCGGCTACCACGCGGACATGACCAGGACGGTCGCGCTGGGGGAGCCCGCCGAGTGGCAGCGGGAGATTTACGACCTCGTCGCTGCCGCCCAGCTCGCCGGGATAGCGGCGGCTGTGCCGGGCGCGGACGTCGACGAGGTCGATGGCAGTGCGCGAGACTTGATCGCTGCCGCCGGATACGGCGAACATTTCGGCCACGGCCTCGGCCACGGCGTCGGCCTGGAGGTGCACGAAGCGCCGATGATGGGACCTGGCCGGACGGGTAGACTCGCAGAATCGGGTTCCCGTAACCGTCGAGCCTGGGGTGTATCTGCCCGGCAAGGGCGGCGTCAGGATCGAGGACACGCTCGTGGTCCGCCGTGGCGCTGCCGACACAGGCGCCGACGCGACGGGACCAGCGGAGCTACTTACCACTACCAGCAAGGAACTGCTCGTGCTCTGACCCGGCGCACGGCAGTCCCGGATGCACGCAGGAGACACACAGACGTGGCCACCACTAACGACCTGAAGAACGGCATGACGCTGAACATCGACGGCCAGCTCTGGAGCGTGGTGGACTTCCAGCATGTTAAGCCGGGCAAGGGCGGCGCCTTCGTCCGCACGAAGCTGAAGAACGTGCTGTCCGGCAAGGTCGTCGACAAGACCTTCAACGCCGGCGTGCGAGTCGAGGTCGCCAACGTCGACAAGCGCGAGATGCAGTACTTGTACCGCGAAGGCGAGGACTTCGTCTTCATGGACACCCAGGACTACGACCAGCCGCATATCCCCGCGTCGGTCGTCGGGGACGCTGCCAACTACCTGCTGGAAGAGCAGACGGCAACGATTGCCTTCAATGACGGCAACCCGCTGTACGTCGAGCTGCCCGCCGCCGTCGAGCTGACAGTGAGCCAGACCGACCCCGGCCTGCAGGGCGACCGGTCGACCGGCGGGACCAAGCCGGCCACGCTGGAGACCGGCGCGCAGATCCAGGTGCCGCTGTTCATCACCACCGGCGAGAAGATTCGCGTCGACACGCGCTCGGGCGATTACCTCGGCCGGGCCTGACCCGGGCGTCAGCGCCCGGCAAACTCAAAGCTCGTTATGGCAGCGCGCAGTAAAGCCCGCAAACGGGCGCTCGACGTCCTCTTCGAGGCAGAGATCCGCGGCGAGCCGGTGCTGGAACTGCTCGCGCTCCGGGTCGGCGAGGCCAGCCCGCCGGTATCGGCTTACGCAGCCGAGCTCGTGCGAGGCGTGCAGCGAACACAAGCAGCAGATCGATCAGCTGCTGGCTGCGCACGCGCAGGGCTGGACGCTGGACCGGATGCCCGCGGTCGACCGGAACATCTTGCGAATCGGCGCCTACGAGCTGCTCTGGAGAGACGACATTCCCGACCCGGTGGCGATTAGCGAGGCGGTCCAGCTCGCCGGCGACCTGTCTACCGATGACTCCTCGGGGTTCGTCAACGGCCTGCTGGCCAAGATCCTTGAGCTGAAGCCCACGTTGACGTTGTGACTCCAGGCGCTGCGTACCCGATCGACAGGGGAACGTGGCCAGCCACGGGAAGTCAGCTCGCATGTCGTGACGTGACCTGGACCGCGCGACCGCATGCGCCCTCAGATATCGGCGACAAATCTCACGGGCTGGCCGGTGACTGACGCCGTAGTGGCGTAATTGCGGTCGTCGCACAGCACCGTCAGGCGTTCGCGTTCAGCTGTAGCCGCGACGAGCAGGTCCACCGGCCCGGCCGAGCGATGCGCTCCGGTTTCGGTCAGCAACTGCTGAACAGCCTCCGCTCGCTCAAAGGCCCCCTCATTCATCGGCACCCAGGCGAAGAGGTCATGCAGCAGACGCTGCTTCTCCAGCCGGTCAGCGAGGGATCTCGCAGAGTAAAGGAACTCCAGCCCGACGATGGGACAGGTCGCGACGATGCCTGCAGTTAGCTCGTCAGACCACGCTTGCCGCAGCTTTGGGTCGGCGAGAATCCGGAATAGGCCCGACGTGTCGATCAGGTATACGGCGGCGCTCACCGGCGGTAAGAAGACTTGTTGCCAACGAACTCGTCGAAGTCACCACGATCGGCCAGTTCGCCCAGCCTGGCCAGAGCCCGTAGCCGTACAAGGCGCTGACCCACCTCGCGGAGGGCAGCATTCACCGTGTCCTTCTTTGTCTTGGTGCCGAGCACCTCGGCTGCAATCGTCAGCGCTTCCTCATCGATCTCAATCGGCGTCTTCACGAAAGCCATCTGCCACCTCCACCTAATCCGAGTAGTAGGATATCGCAGATACTTCGTTTAGGTATCAGAAGTATCCTGGGAGGGGTCGCCCGAGATTGAGCAGCGGCAAGTGTCGGTACCTGGCGCTACAGTTTCAGATCAGCTGCGGGGCGCGAAGTATGGCGGGTGAGTAGTGGGCAGGCAGGTCCAGCCGCGCTTTAGCGGGGTGAACGATCCCCCCGGTAATGACACCGGCTGTCACATCCTGCACGTCGACATGGACGCTTTCTATGCGAGCGTGGAGATCAGGGACCGGCCAGAACTCAAGGGCAAGCCCGTGATCGTGGGCGGGATCTCGGGCCGGAGCGTGGTCCTGTCGGCGACCTATGAAGCTCGTACCTTTGGCGTCCGGTCCGCGATGCCGATGTCCAAGGCCCGTCGGCTCTGCCCGCAGGCCACAGTGATACCGCCGCGGCACCGCGTGTACGGGGCGGTGTCGAAGGAGGTCATGTCCATTTTCCAGTCGGTGACCCCGCTGGTTCAGCCGCTCTCGCTAGACGAGGCTTTCCTTGATGTCTCCGGCGCGATCCGGCTGATCGGAGCGCCCGCCGTCGATTGGGCAGCTGATCAGGCGGCAGGTTGCCGACCAGCAGCAGATCACGTGCTCGGTCGGCGTTGCCGCGAACAAGTTCCTCGCCAAGCTCGCCTCAGTCCATTGCAAGCCGGACGGCCTCCTCGTCATACCGGCAGACGGCGCAATTGCCTTCCTGCATCCGCTGCCTATCTCGGCGCTGTGGGGCGTGGGGCAGAAGACGGGCCAGACCCTCGCCAGGCTTGGGCTGCGGACTGTCGGCGACATCGCCAGCACGCCCCTGGCCACGCTTGAGCGGGACATCGGCAAGGCGGCCGCGGCCCATCTGCACGCGCTTGCCTGGGGCAAGGACGACCGCGGTGTCGACTCGGCCGTTCGCGAAAAGAGCGTCGGCGCTGAGGAGACGTTCGACGTCGACGTCACCGACGCGGCGGTAGTCAGGCGCGAGCTGCTCCGGCTTTCCCGGCGGACCGCCACCGCGTTGCGGTCCTCCGGCTATGCAACCAGGACCGTCGTCATCAAGCTGCGCAAGGCTGATTTCACCACGATCACGAGGTCGAAGACGCTGCCAGAGCCGACAAACGAGACCCAGCGCATCTACGCGACCGCCTGCGCCCTGTATGCGGCATCGGGCCTTAGCGAGCGGACCCGCCTCCGGCTAGTCGGCGTGCGGGCCGCCGGACTTGTGCCGGCGGCTGCCGCGGCGACGCAGCTGGCGCTCGGCGAGCACGACGCACCGTGGCGGGACGCGGAAACCGCGCTTGACCGGATCTCCGGCCGGTTCGGCCCGGACGCGGTCCGCCCGGCGGCCCTGGTTCAGCCAGACCGGACCGAGGGCGACCGCCAACCGCCGCGCCCGGCTGGCGGCTCCGCTGGCGGAGCCGGCCACGCGCACTGATTTGATGGTGCTAGTGGGACCAGAGTGGGCAAACTAGTCACCGACGGTAGTTCTGGCGTACTGGTTCGGCCCTCCGTGCCGTGTACCCTTCCACAGGGTGGCTTGGCGCTCGTATTCTGGGCGTAATGAATAGGCCGCGTTGCGGTAAGCAGGGGCCGAGTCCAAGGGAGGCACAGTGCCGCTCTCTGAGCACGAGCAGCGTCAGCTCGAGCAGATTGAGCAGGCGCTCTACGCCGATCATCCCCGGCTCGCCAGGAAAATGCGGGCGAGAGATCCGAAAGTACATTACCGCCGCAGAGTGGTTCAGGCTGCCGTCGGTTTCGTCATCGGAGTCGGCGCGGTTGTCGCCGGGTTCATCCTGAAACACTCCTGGTTGGAAGCAGTTGGGTTCGCGGTGATGGTGGCTTGCAGCGTCTGGGCTGTGTCGAGTTATCGCCGGATGTCGGGGATTGTCCTAGAGCACCGACGTGGCCGCGACCGCAGGGAGCGCGGCGGCCGCAGCCGGAATCGTCGTGGCCCGAAGCCCGCTGCCAGCTCTGGCCTGATGGAGCGCATCGAAGAGCGCTGGCGTCGCCGCCAGGAGCGCGGCAACCGCTAGATTCCGGGAGCCCCCCTGGTCGGTTGTCAGCCGGTCCGGTGCAGCACAGTTCGCAGCTGCCGGCGCATGCTCGGCCAGGACGATTCGAGCCAGCTCAGCTTCTCGCCGCCGCGCTGCAGCAGCCCGCTGGCTGCCGTCAGCGTCGATGCGGGCACCAGCCTGGCCCGCAGCCGTTGCTGGCGGCTCACGGAGCCAGCCACGGCGCGCCGAACCGTGCGCAGGTCACCCGCCAGGCCCGCGCCCGGTTGCGGGCCCTGCGCATAGCGTGCCCGCTCCTCCGCAGCGCCGAGCCTGGTCACGGCCTGCACCGCGGCCACGTCCAGGCCGGCCTCCCTGGCGATCCGCCTGACGACCGCACGCGGGCTCTCGCTGGGGTTGCAGGGCATGCCCAAGTCCGCCATGTCATCGACCAGCTCACGCCACGCTGCGTTGGCCAGGCCAGCGTCGCCCGATGCCGTGAACCACCGGCGGCGCCTGGTCACCAGCCTGGTCACAGACGGCCACACGAGCAGCAGGAAGACGAGGGCCGCGATGGCGATAGCGATCGCGGGGCCCGATCCGGGCGCGCGCAGCCCGCCGGCCACGCCGCGACCGGCTAGAGAGGTCACCCGGCTGCCCTGTTGCCTGTGGCCGTTGCGTGACAGCGGTCCTTGGGTCGACGACGACTGGCGGGGTGTAGGCGTTTGCGATTTCGAGCCGCTGCCGCCCGCCGGAATGGCGTAGCTCGGGACAGTAGCGGTTCCCTGGCCCTGCGCCGTTGGCGTGGGCTCGAACCTCAGCCATCCATAGCCGCCGAAATAGAGCTCAGGCCAGGCATGCGCATCGGCGGTCGTCACCTGCCATCTGCCAGAGCCGCCTGAGGAGGTGCCCGCCGTGTAGCCGACAGCGATCCGCGACGGGATTCCGAGGAGCCGGGCGAGCACCGCGAATGCCCAGGCAAACTGGCGGCAGACGCCGCGCTTGTCGGTGGTCAGGAACTTCACTAGCCAGTTCGACGCCGGCAGTCCAGTCTTCAGGTTGTATTTGAACTGCCCGGACCGGAACCAGCTCTCCAGGGCCAGCGCCTGCTGCAGGGCGGTGACAGCGCTCCCGGTGTGCTGCGTCGCGATTATCGCCAACCGGGTTGCGTCCGGGGCGTTGTAGCTGGTGTATGCGGTCACGATGGAGGTTGGTACGGCCAGCGCAGTGCTGATTTGGCCGCTAGTCGGCTGCGGTTCCTTGCTGATGACGGAATAGTGCAGGCCGGCCAGCAGCACCCTATTGCTGGAGACCATCAGCGAGTTCTTCGCTTCCAGCCACGGGCCGCCCGGGGCGTACAGCTGCTCCGGCGCGTAGGGCAGCGGCAGGACTGCCGGCCCGGTCTGATCCTTGCTCATCGTGATGGTGGTCCGGCTCGTGGTGACCGGGGTTCCTTTCACAACGCCCGGCGGCGGCCACCACGGCAGCTGTTGGCCGCCGAGCGAGCGCTGGTCGCTTACCGCCGAAGACGGCAGCCAGTTGTTCTGGGCAGCGTCGTAATTCAGCACGTAGACCTGGAAGTACTGATTGGCCGGGTCCGGGTCGTTCGTGGTGTAGGACAGCACGGGCTCGGGCTTGTTCAGCTCAAGTTCCTGTTGCACTTGAAGCAGCGGCTGCAGTTCGACGCCGGCCGAGCCGTGCCCGGAGCCGCCAGTTCCGGTCGTGCTGAACAGGTCGTGTACCCGGCCGGGCGGAACGAGGGCCGGCACAATGACAGCGAGGCACAAGGCCGCCAGTCCGATGCGCCGCCCGGACGCGGACAGCTCTCTGGTATCGGGCCCCGTTCCGCTCTCATCGGCGTTCTGGACATGACGGAAAGTCACCAGCCGGCCCCACATCCGCAGCCGGTCGCGTCCGTCAGCGGAGAGCAGCGCGAGATAGCCGGCCAGGCTCAGCGCGAACGTTATCGACTGGCCGATGGCAATCTGCTTCAGGTTCGTGGCGACTGGGACGCTGAAGAGCAGCAGCAGTGGCAGGCCGGCCAGCGCCGGGCGCCGCAACCGCACCGCCAGGAGGTCCACGGTGATGGCCACGAGGCCGATGCCGGCAGCGGTGACAAAGCTAACGGCCGCAATGTCCGGAACCGGCGGCGCGTATTTGAACTCGCCGACAGCCAGGCTGTACAGCTTGCCGAGCATCGTAACCGCGTGATGCGACGGGATCACGCGCGCATAGCAGGCACTGTTGGCAAAGGCGATGCACAGGTAGATCAGCAAGCTGGCCAGATAGGTCGCGATCGTCGCGAAGCCGCGCAGTAGCCGGGCACCGGTAGCACTAGCGGCAGCGAGCAGCACGATCGCGATCCCGGCCGCCCGGGCGAGCCAGGCCGGTCCGACAAGCAGCGGGATCGCCGCCAGCAGGACAAGGAACGAGGTCGCTGCCGCGGCCCGCGGTCCCGTGGCCCTGGTCAGGACCCCCGCCAGTGCGACCGTTGCGACGGCCCCGACCGTTGCCGCGATCCAGTTATTCCCGCTGATCACGGCATTCAGCGACAGCGACGTCAGCAAAACGGCAGCCGCCGCCGTGACGGTGAGGCGCATGTTCATTCTCCTGCCTCACCCCAGGTCATGGCGGCCGGGACAAGCATCTCTGCCGCCCTCGGCAGCCGCTGCCAGGAGACGAACAACGGCGTGCTCGCATCGAGCGTGATAACGTGCCAGCCCGCTGCGCGCAGTACGCCGGCCGCGGTCGCGGTCTCGGCGGCCGCCGATCCCTTAGCGCGGCCGCCGACAGCCCGGTCGGCGGACTCCCGCTGGCCGGCGCTGGCCGGATCGGCAGCCACGCCGGCGGCGCCGTTCGCGTGCCCGTTAGCTGGCCGGGCGGTTTGGGGCTGGTCGAGCCAGCTAGACACGGCCAGCAGCAGGGCGATGCCTTGACAGCCTTCGCTCCGGCAAACGGCTAGCTCCCGGGCTTCCTCGGGAGTCAGCAGCCCGGCGACCGCGACGATCACCCCGGCGCCCGATATTCGCAGCTCCTTTAGGGCCGTTTTCAAGCTCGGGCGGGAAGAGGTCCGGATAACCGAGAGCGAGTCCAGCAGCCTGTCCTCGAAGAACGGGCCGCCGCCGACGACTTCGGATTCAGTGATGAAGTGGCCGGTGAGTCCTTCCTGCGCGATATGCACGCCGACCGAGGCGGCCGCGCTCACCGCGGCCTCGAACGACGAACCTGCTCCCGACCCCATGTGGGCCTTGGCACGAGCATCGAGCAGGACGGCCGCCTTGTTCCGCCAGCGCTGCTCCTCTCGCCGCACCATCAGCTCGCCGTACCTGGCCGTAGAGCGCCAGTGCACCCGGCGCAGCTCGTCGCCATCCCGGTAGGCCCGCGGGATGACGTCGTCCTCGCCGGCCGTCGAGGCTAGGCGGGATCGGCCTTCTCCCTCCCCGGCCCAGGATCGGCTGATCACCGTCCGCGCTAGGGGTACGACCCTCGGGGTCACCACGAACCTGGTCCGGCCCGATAGCGAGTGGCTGAGTTCCACGAGCCCGAAGCAGTCAGCCACCCGCACCTGTAGCGGGCCGATCTCGAACGTGCCCCGCAAATCCGACCGCAGCGAGTACGTGAGCTCGCGGCGCCCGTTCCGCTCGATCGTGTCCAGCACGTACCTGGGCCGCGCGCCGAGCGCGTAGGGAACGGTGTCCTCGGCCAGGATCAGCCCCGTCGGCAGCCGCGACACGTTCTGTACCCGCAGCGTCACCTGTGCGGTATGACCAGCTGGGACGCGAGGGGGGCTGATGACGCGGCTGGAGCTGAGGCGGTACTGGCCGCGCCTGGCCGCCGCGGTGGCGAGCAGCGGGAGCGAAAGCAGGGCGATGCCAACGCACAGCAGGCCTCGTTCCCCGAGCAGGTAACCAGCTAGAGTCGCCGCGATCCCCGCCGCCAGGAACGAGGTGCCACGGGTCGTCAGTCCTGCGAGCAGCGAGGTCCGCATTTGCCTATTCCTCCCACCGGCCCGCCACGTTCAACATTGACTGGCCTACCTAGCCGGCAGCGGCAGCCGCTTGATCAGATCGGCCAGGACCTGATCAGGCAGTTCCCGGCCCACCATCGCCTCAGCGCTTGGCAGCAGGCGGTGCGCAAGCACGGGCACGGCCAGCGTCTGAACGTCATCGGGGATGACGAAGTCGCGGTCGTCCAGAGCCGCATGCGCGCGGCAAGCCCGCAGCAGATGCAGCGCGGCTCGCGGCGAGGCACCGAGTCGAAGCTCGGCTGAGTTCCTGGTCGCTGTGACCAGGTCGATGATGTAGTGCCTGATGGCGGCCGAGACATGCACGTCTCGGACCGCCGCGACGAGGGCACGGACGTCACTGGCGTGCGCGACCGGCTTGAGGTCGTCGAGCGGAGAGCTCGAGCCGTGCGAGTCGAGCATGGCGAGCTCGGCCTCGCGGTCGGGGTAGCCAATCGAGATCCTGGTCATGAACCGGTCGCGTTGCGCTTCTGGCAGCGGATATGTGCCCTCCATCTCGACCGGGTTCTGAGTAGCGATCACCATGAATGGCAGTTCCAGCAGATATGTCCGGCCGTCGACGGTAACCTGCCGTTCTTCCATCGACTCAAGCAAAGCTGACTGCGTCTTGGGCGACGCCCGGTTGATCTCGTCACCGAGCACAATGTTGGCAAATACCGGGCCGGGCTTGAACTCGAACTCGCGTAGTTCCTGGTTATAGGCGCTCACGCCGGTAATGTCACTGGGCAGCAGATCGGGCGTGAACTGGACACGCCGGACCGAGCAGTCAATCGACCGGGCCAGGGCCTTCGCGAGCTGAGTCTTACCTACTCCCGGCACATCCTCGATCAGGATGTGCCCTTCCGCCAGCAGCACTGTCAGGGCCAGCCGCACGGCTCCGGGCTTGCCGGAGATGACAGTCTGCACGGCAAAGCTCACCTGCCGGGCAACTTCTACGAGCTCTTTCAGCGTCTTGCCAGCATGGTGATCGATCTCCGTGACCACGGTGCCCCTCCTGGCGGCCATTCCCTTATTGCTGTTATCGCAGCACATCAGCGTCAATCATGCACATCGCCAGGGCGGCGGTCGTGACGAGCCGTGCCGTTCAGACAGTACGTCCTTATATGCGTTGCGCGCGATGCCGCTCCGGTATCGGGGCCGTAACGCTGTGGTGACTGCGCACTCCACCGGGCCTAGCCGAGGGTGAAGCGGCTAAGCGGTGCCTCCCTCGGCAAAGGGTATGTCGCTCCATTTCACTCCACCGCGGTGGCCTGCCAACTTCCGGCCGAAAAGGCCGGCTCACGGGTCTTCCTGCGGTTGACGGTGGGGGAGAGTGGAGTACAGTGGTGACCCGTGGGGCAAGAAGGACCCACGGTGGGTGGCAGGTGGGGGACTTGGGGAGGTGAGCCGGGTGTTCCTTGGCACCCACACGCCTCGCCTCGACGAGAAAGGCCGCCTGATCCTGCCCGCGAAGTACCGCGACGAGCTATCAGCAGGGCTCGTCCTGACCAAGGGCCAGGAGCGATGCCTCTATGTCTTCCCGGTCACCGAGTTCGGCCGGATCACCGGCGCATTGCGCACGGCGCCGGTGACGGCGAAGGCGGTTCGGGATTACAGCCGGGTGTTCTTTGCCAGTGCATCCGACGAGGAACTGGACAAGCAGGGCCGCATCACTATCCCGCAGAGCCTCCGGGACTACGCCGGGCTCCAGCGGGACTGCGTGGTGATCGGCGCGAACACCCGCCTGGAGATCTGGGACGCCACAGCGTGGGCCAGTTACCTAGAACAGCAGGAGGACGCGTTCTCCGACGCATCTGAGGAGGTTCTGCCAGGAGTTCTGTAACGGCGCTGGATGCCCGGCGAGGTCTCCACCCGTGCTGGAGGTCCGATGGCCCGGCTGACGTCACTTCCCCGGCGGCAGGCGGCGCACCACGGCCCGTCAGTGCAGTGGCGCGGATGGGGGCCTGGCCGGGCATCGCGGCACCAGAGCTGGAAGTAACTGCCGTTGTCGGCGGCGAGCGAGCAATAAGCGAGGGGGCACGATGGGAACGGCTGCGGCCGGCCACCTGCCGGTCATGCGCGACCGGGTCCTTGAGCTACTCGCGCCTGCGCTTGATTCACCGGACGCAGTGCTTGTCGACGCGACCCTTGGCCGCGCCGGGCACTCCGCCGCGTTGCTCGCGGCGCACCCAGCGCTCACCCTCGTCGGGATCGACACGGACGCCGCAGCCATAGCGGAGTCGCGCGAGCTGCTGACCAGCTTCGCCGACCGGGTCACCCTGGTCCAGGCTGTGTATGACGAGCTGCCGCGGATCCTGGCTGGCGCCGGGCGGCCGGCTGTTCAGGGGGTCTTGTTCGACCTCGGCGTTTCCTCGCCCCAGCTTGACAATCCGGGCCGCGGTTTCTCCTACTCCCAGGACGCGCCCCTCGATATGCGGATGAACCAGGCCAGCAAGCTGACCGCAGCCGATGTGCTCAACTCCTACCCGGCGGACCGGCTTGCGCGGGTTCTGCGGGACTACGGCGAGGAGCGCTTCGCGCGCCGGATCGCCGACGCGGTGGTCAGGGAGCGTGCGCGCGCGCCGCTGACCTCGACAGCTCGGCTTGCCGAGATCATCAGCGAATCCATTCCGGCGCCCGCACGGCGGACCGGCGGGAATCCGGCCAAGCGCACCTTCCAGGCCCTGCGGATTGAGGTCAATGGCGAACTAGAGGCCCTGGACCGGGCACTTCCGGCGGCGCTGGACGCGATCGCGGTCGGCGGCCGGTTCGTCGCGCTCGCCTACCACTCACTTGAAGACCGCGCGGTGAAACGAGCCGTCGCTGCGCGGGCGGCTGACACCACGCCGCGCGGCTTGCCGGTGTCGTTGGCGCAATCACGCCCGCAGTTCCGACTGCTGACCAGGGGAGCCGAGCGGCCTGGCCCGGACGAGCTGGCCGCGAACCCGCGGTCGGCGCCGGCCCGGCTCCGGGCCGCCGAGCGGATCAGAGCGGCCGGATGAGCGCGAGCGATGTGAGCGCCGGCGGCGTGAGGCCGGCCATCGTCAGCGCCGGCGGCATCAGCGCGGGCGATGCCAGGACTGTCATGAGGGCAACACAGGGGCGGGACCGCACTCGGGCCGAAAGCCCAGTGCGACAGGGAGGGGCGAGCTAACCGGATGGCAGGCAGCCAGATCAAGTCGACACTGATCGATACTCCACCAACCGCACGCGGTCGGCGGCGGCGCGGTCAAGCCCAGGAAACGGGACTCCGGCCAGGCAGGGCGGCGGACGGCTCGCTGCGCGCCGGCTCGCCCCGTACCAGTCCGCCTGCCCGCAGGTCCGCTCACCCGGACCGTCGCGATGGTCAGAGCGGCCTGCCGGGCAACGTCCAGCAACCTCGGGTTGGCAGCAGGCGGCCTGGGCGCGAAGATTCGCTTGCGGCACCCGGCCGTGTCGCGTCAGTCCGTGCCGAATCGGCTCGTCCTGCGCACGCTCGTGCTGCGCCCGCTCGTGCTGCGCCCGCTCGTGCTGCGCCCGCTCGTGGCGCGCCCGCTCGTACTGCGCCCGCTCGTGGCGCGCCGGCTGGCCCGGGGTCGGGTGGCACGCGGTCGGCTCGTGGCGCGCCGGCTGGCCCGTGGTCGGCTGGCACCCGGCAGGCACATAGTGCGCCCGCTCGGGCAACGTCGACCCGTACCGAGTCGGTCCGGACCGCGTCGGCTCGCACGGCACCGCCGCGGTCGGCGGCGCAGCGCACGGCGGCGGAACGCGCGGAGCGGGCCTGGGCGAGCGGCACACGCGGCTTGCCGCGCATGCCATTCGTCCTGCTGGTACTTGCGTTGCTTGGCGGTGGCCTCATCTGCCTGCTGGTGATCAACACGACCCTCGGTGCCAGTAGCTTCCGCATCACCCAGCTACAGAGCATCAATGCCAGCCTGTCCGAACAGGACCAGGCCCTGCAGCAGGCCAACGCCAACTCGGGAGCGCCAGGCCAAATCGCCCAGCGGGCTTACGCCCTGGGCATGAGGTGGCAGTCCCAGCTCAACTACCTCGATCCGGCTAACGGCCGTATCTATCGGGTGGGGGCCAGGGGACCCGGAACTGTACTCCCGCTCGTGCCGACCAGCCATACCGCAACTGGCAACGGGCCCGCCGCGAACAAGCGCAACTCCGCATCGAAGACAGTGAGAGCGGCCAAGTCAGGAGCCAGCGGAGCGGGCGGCGCCGGCAAGACGCATTCGGGATCGCGCCACGGCGGAACTCGCCGGCCGCGGCCGACGGTCGCGGCGAGGTCTGCCACGTGACTGGCACCGGGGGACGAGGCAACCGGGACTGGGGAAAGCGGCCCGGCCGACCGGCGCCCGGCAGTTCCCGAGGCCCGGCCGGGCCGTCGCGACGCACGGGGCTGGGCGGCGAGCCGCGTGGAGGCGGCCGGGCAGGGCCGGGCCAGGGCCGGCCAGATCGCGGCCTTGGTAGGCCCGAAGCTAGTCGGGGCCGGCCGGAACCTGGGCGCGGTCAGTCCGATCCCCCGCGCGGCCGGTCGGACCGCGGCCGGGGCCGGCCAGCTCCAGACTCCAGCAGGCCCGACGCCGGTCGCAACCGCCGAGCCCGGTCGGGCGCCCAATACGCCCGGCCGGTCCGCGGCCGAGAGCGAAGTGCAGCGGCCGGCCGGCGGGGCGGCTCCGGGCGTGTTTCCTCGCCGGCGTCTCGCCGGGTCGTGCAGATGGCCAGACCGGTGCTGCGCCGCGCGAACCCGGTGCGCCGGCTGAACATCACCATCCTGTGCATGGCGTTCCTGCTTTCGGTGTTCGCAGCCCGCCTCATCCAGCTCCAAGGGTTCGAGTCGGCCAGGTTCCGCGCCGAAGCGAATCACCAGCGGCTGACCACTATCGACATTCCAGCCGTTCGGGGTTCGGTGGTCAGCGGCGACGGGACCGTGCTGGCGATGACCGTGGAAACCGAGACTGTGTACGCCGACCCGCTGCTTATCCCCGCGGCTATGCGGCTCAAAGTGGCCAGCAAGCTGGCCGCCCCGCTCGGGCTGCCCGCGGCCACCATCCTGAACGACTTGAACCACCCGTCATCGCCTGGCTATGACGTGCTGGCGAGGAACGTGCCGGTGACCGCGGGCACCCACATCGCCGCGCTGCAGGAGCCCGGCATCGACATGACACCGAGCTACAACCGCGTCTATCCGTCCGGAGACATGGCCGCCAACTTCGTCGGCTTCACTGACCTCAATTCTGGGCAGACCAACCTGATCGGCGAGGCCGGGCTGGAGCAGGAATACAACTCCCTGCTCGCGGGCCGGGCGGGCAGCGAGCAAGTAGAAACAGGAACAAATGGCGACCCGATCCCGCTCACCGAATCGGATGCGACTCCCGCAGTGCCAGCCAGGAACCTGCGCCTTACCATCCAGGCCGGCATCCAGTGGGAGGCCGAGCGCGAGTGCAAGCTCCGGGTAGAACAGGACCGCGCGCGCAACTGCTCGATCATCGTGATGACCCCGACCGGGCAGATCCTGGCGATGGCGCAGTGGCCCAGCTACAACCCGGTTGCCCCGTCAAGCATCGCGGCTACCACCAACATCAGCGTCGCCAACGTCTTCGCGCCCGGTAGCACGCTGAAGCCCGTCACGGTCGCGGCGGCGCTGGAAAAAGGCGGCCAGACGCCATTGAGCGCCTACACGATCCCGCCCCAGATCACCATGGACCACCAGTTCACCTTCCACGATGCCGAGGCGCATCCGACGGTCAGATACACGATCGCCGGCATCCTCGCCCATTCGAGCAATGTCGGCATGGTTCAGGTGGCGAAGCACATCACGCCGCTGCAGCAGTACGACTACCTGCGCGCTTTCGGACTCGGCTCGGTTAGCGGACTGAGCATGCCAGGCGAGACCGGCGGCATCTTGCCCAAGCCGGGCTCCGCCGGATACTGGGCCGACAACCCGTTCGAATACTCCTTCGGCCAGGGCCTGGACGTTACTGCCGTCCAGATGGCCAGCGTGTACGCCACGATCGCCAACAACGGCATCCGGGTTCAGCCCACGATGGTGGCCGGGACGACTAACGCTGACGGCACCTTCAGCCCGGCACCGAAGCCGCCCAGCCGACGAGTGATCAAGGCGAAGACCGCTCACGAGCTGATGACGATCCTGCGGCAGGTACCTGTACTGAACGCCCAGGGCGGGCAGCGATGGGGACTCATACCTGGCTATCCGGTGGCGGCTAAGACCGGGACCGCCCAGGTTTCGGCGCCTGGCGTGGGCCAGTGCCTCTGCCAGTATGGTTCCAGTTACATCGGAATCGCGCCGGCTGACAACCCCAAGCTGGTCGTCGCCGTCAATATTCAGGATCCGCACGGCAAGTACTTCGGGGTGCAGGTCGCCGGCCCGGCCTTCTACGACGTGATGAAGTTCGCGCTGGAGACCATGAAAATCCCGCCAGACTATGCCAAGCCGCCCCACATCCGGCTCATCGCGCCGTGAACGGAGGTAACCTCAGCCCGTGCCTGCGGCCTTCCGACCAGAACGCGTACCCGCGCGCCCGGCAGCCGGGCTTGCCGAGCTGCTCGGCCTGCGGCCGTCGGGACCGAAGGCCGCTGCCGGAGCCGGCCAGCCGGCCCGGCTGACGGGTATCACGCACGACTCCAGGGCGATCCAGCCAGGTGACCTGTATGCCGCGCTGCCCGGCAGCCAGGTTCACGGCGCCCGGTTCTGCGCCGCCGCCGCTGCGGCCGGAGCGGTCGCAGTACTGACCGACCCGTCCGGCCGCGAGGCGGCGATCCAGTCAGGCCTGCCGGTATTCGTGGTCGCCGACCCTAGGGCCAGGCTCGGTGACGTAGCCGCGTGGATCTACGGCAACCCGTCGAGGCAGCTCCTGCTGATCGGAGTGACCGGAACCGCAGGCAAGACCACGACCACCTACCTGCTGGAGTCCGGCCTGCGGGCGGCCGGATACCGGACGGGCCTCATCGGCGGAGTGGAGACCAAGATCGGCGGCACCGCGATCACCAGCCAGCTCACCACGCCCGAGGCGACCGATGTGCAGGCGCTGCTGGCAACGATGGCCGAGCGCGGCGTCGGAGCCGCGGCCATGGAGGTATCCAGCCACGCGCTGGTACTCGGCCGGGTCGCGGGCACGCACTACGACGTGGCTGTCTTCACCAACCTGTCGCAAGATCACCTGGACTTTCATGCCGGCATGGACGACTACTTCGCGGCGAAGGCGGAGCTCTTCACGCCCCAGTATGCGCGGACGGGCGTGGTCAACATCGACGACGACCGTGGCCGGGAGCTGACTCGTCAGGCCCGAATCCCGATCACGACGTTCTCAGCCGCCGGCCGTCTGTCAGCCGATTGGCGGGCCGTTGACGTGCGGTCCGGTGCGGACGGCTCTACCTTCCGGGTGATCGGGCCGGGTGGGGTCGAGGCCGACGCGTCGGTTGGGCTGCCCGGCGAGTTCAACGTCGCTAACGCGCTGGCCGCCATCGTCGCGCTGGTCGAGGCGGGTGCCGGCCTCGCCGACGCCGTGCAGGGCGTCGCGGCAAGCCCCGGTCCACCCGGCCGGCTCGAGCGGGTAGACCAGGGCCAGGACTTCACCGTGCTGGTCGACTACGCTCACAAGCCCGGCGCAGTGGAGGCCGCACTCACCACGATGCGCCAGGTCACGCAAGGCAGCCTGGCCATCGTGCTCGGCTGCGGCGGGGACCGGGACCGCGGCAAGCGGCCTGTCATGGGCGCGGCTGCAGCCCGGCTTGCCGACACGGCGATCTTCACCAGCGACAACCCGCGCTCGGAAGACCCGCTCGGCATCCTGGCCGAGATGCTGGCGGGCGCCCTGGAAGTGCCGCAAGACCAGCGGGCACATGTGATCATCGAGCCCGACCGGGGAGCGGCGATATCGCTCGCGGTCGGGTCGGCCGGGAAAGGCGACGTGATCCTGATTGCCGGTAAGGGCCATGAGCAGGGCCAGTACGTGGCCGGAACGGTGACGCCGTTCGACGACCGGCAGGTCGCGGCGCAGGCCCTGCTGCGCCGCCGGTCCAGCGAGGATGCGACGATGGCCGGCGGCCCGGCCGCGGCCGGATGGGGTTCGGCCGGTCAACGCGATGATGAGAATATTGATTTCCCGGAGGGCGTGTGATCCCGCTGTCGGTGGCGCAGGTCGCCGAGGCAACTGGGGCTGTGCAGGCCGATGTTGCCGACCCGGCAGCGCTCATCACCGGCCCGGTCGTCATCGACTCCCGCGAAGTGGGCCCGGGCAGCCTGTTCGTCGCGCTGCCGGGCAGCCGGACCGACGGCCATGAGTTCGCTGGCGCCGCGCTGGCCGCCGGGGCCACCGCGGTCCTGGCCAATCGTCCTGTCGGCGGTCCTGCCCTTATCGTTCCGGACGTGCAGGCGGCACTCGGCAAGCTGGCCAGGGCCGTCATCGACCGGGCTCCGGGCTTGACGGTGCTCGGAATCACCGGATCGGCAGGCAAGACGACGACCAAGGACCTGACAGCTCAGCTGATCGAGACGCTCGGTCCCACAGTGGCGCCCCGCGAGTCGTTCAACAACGAAATCGGCCATCCGCTGACCGTGCTGAAGATCACCGAGCAGACGCGGTACCTGGTGTCGGAGCTGTCGGCTCGAGGCCCCGGTCACATCGCGGCGCTGTGCGAGATCGCACCGCCGCGGCTGGGCGCGGTCCTCTGCGTCGGTCTCGCGCATGCTGGCGAGTTCGGCAGCCTGGACCGGGTCGCCCAGGCCAAGGGCGAGCTGCCAGCCGCGCTGCCGGCCGACGGAGTCGCAGTGCTCAACGCTGATGATCATCGCGTCGCGGCAATGGCCGCGCAGACCCGGGCGAGAGTCGTCACGTTCGGCTTGTCGCCGTCGGCCGACGTGCGGGCGGAACGGCCCACCGTCGACGCGATGAGCAGGCCCGGCTTTGTCTTGGTAACGAGGTCCGGTTCGGCGCCGGTGCAGCTGCGGCTGCACGGCGAGCACAATGTCTCGAACGCGCTGGCCGCTGCGGCCATGGCCGGAGAGCTTGGCATGCCGGTCGACGCCGTGGCGGCGGGTTTGTCGGCCGCGGTGGCCAGGAGTCGCTGGCGGATGGAAGTCACCCAGCTTCCCGATGGCGTGACCGTCATCAACGACGCCTACAACGCGAGCCCAGATTCGATGAAGGCAGCCATCGCTGCCCTGGCCAGCATGACGCGGTCGGGCCGCGCGTACGCGGTGCTCGGGCAGATGGCCGAGCTCGGCGCGCACGCGGATCAGCTGCACGAGGCAGTCGGCATCCAGGCCGCCGCGGCTGGCGTAGCCGGATTGATCGTCGTGGGCGCCGCCGCCGCGCCGATGCTGGCGGGCGCTAAGGCGGTGCCGTCCTGGCAGGGCGAGCTGCTGCACGTGCCGGACGCGGAGGCGGCTGTCCAGGCCCTCGGGGACAGGCTCCGCAGTGGCGACGTGGTGCTGGTCAAGGCATCCCACTCCGTAGGCCTGGAGGCCGTCGCGCTGGCGCTGACGGGCGAAGGACGGGCTGGCGAAGAGGGGCCGCGCAGTTGAAGACCATCCTGCTCACCGGTGCGGTCTCGCTAATCATCGCTCTGTTCGGTACCCCGCTGGCGATCAGGGTGCTGCGCAGCCGCGGTTACGGCCAGCCGATCAGGGTCGAGGGGCCCAAGTCGCACGAGATCAAACGCGGCACGCCGACTATGGGCGGCGCGGTGATGGTGCTGGCCTCGCTGGTCGGCTACGTTGTCGGACACCTGGGGACCCACAACCCGATGTCCACTTCGGGCGTGCTCATCCTGCTGTTGATGACCGGCCTCGGCCTGGTCGGCTTCGTCGATGACTTCATCAAGATCTTCCGGCAGACCAGTGTCGGGTTGCGGAGTGGCGCCAAGCTCGCGGGCCAGGCGGTGGTAGGCGCGGTGTTCGCGCTCGAGGTACTCCAGCACCCCAACGGGTACGACCTGACACCCGCGGACGCGCATATCTCGTTCCTGCGCGATGTCGGGCCTGCCATCGGCACCCTCCCGTTCGTGATCTGGGTCGTCATCCTGATCGCGGGGGCGTCCAATGGGGTGAACCTGACCGACGGCCTGGACGGGCTGGCAACTGGCGCCACCGTCCTGGTGCTGGCCGCCTACGTGCTGATCGGCATCTGGCAGGAGCGCAACGACTGCACGATCTCACTGGCCAAGCAGTGCTACCAGATCAGGGATCCGCTCGACCTTGCGATCGTCGCCTCGGCGGTGCTGGGCGCCTGCTTCGGCTTCCTGTGGTGGAACGCGCCCCCGGCGAAGATCTTCATGGGCGATACCGGCTCGCTCGCCCTCGGCGGCGTGCTGGCGGGCCTGGCGGTCTGCACCAAGACTCAGGTGCTTCTCGGCATCCTGGGCGGCCTGTTCGTGATCACTACGCTGTCCGTGGTCATCCAGGTGAGCGTCTTCAAGATGAGTAAGCTCAGAAGCGGGCGCGGGATACGGGTCTTTAAGATGAGCCCGCTGCATAATCACTTCGAGTTGAGCGGGTGGGCCGAGACGACCATCGTGATCAGATTCTGGCTGATCTGCGGCTTGTGCATCGCGGCTGGCCTCGGCTTGTTCTACGCCGAGTGGCTGCAGACTTAGACCATGACCGACACCGGGGCCGCGGCTGCGCTGGCCGAGCGGGCCGGCCTGGCGGACCGGGAAGTCTGCGTCGCCGGGCTCGGCATCACCGGGCGGTCAGTCATAGCCATGCTGGCCGGCCTGGGCGCACGGGTGACCGCGGTGGACGCGCGAGACGACAGCGAGCTGCGCGAGATCGCCGCCAGGCTGGCGGAAGGCGGCGTCCAGGTACGCCTCGGCGCCGCGGCCATGGGACCGGGCGCCAGGCCCGCTCCAGGTACCGGGCTGGTGGTGACGTCGCCAGGGCTGCGACCGGATACGCCGCTGCTTGCGAACGCGGCTGCCATGGGCATCGAGGTCATCGGCGACGTCGAGCTGGCCTGGCGGCTGCGGCCGGTGCTCGCCGACGGCACGCGCCAGCAGTGGCTGGCCGTAACCGGCACAAACGGCAAGACGACGACGGTGCGGATGCTGGCGGCGATGCTGGCGGCGGCCGGCCATCGCAGCATCGCGGCCGGCAACGTCGGCACGCCGATCCTGGACGTGGTGACCGACCCCGAGCCGTACCCCGTGGTCGCGGTCGAGCTGTCGAGTTTCCAGCTCTACTGGAGTGCCACTATCGCGCCACTGGCAGCCGTCGTGCTGAATGTCGCCGCGCACCACCTGGACTGGCACGACGACTTCGAGTCTTACGCCGCGGCCAAGGCCAGGATCTTCGCGCCCGGCACGATCGCGATCTGCAACGCGCAGGACGCGCGCTCGGTCGCGATGGCAGATGCGGCGCTGGCGGCGGAGTCGGGCGCCACCCGCAAGGTCGGGTTCCGGCTCGGCGAGCCGGGCCCGGACGAACTGGGAGTGGCGGGCGGCTGGCTGGTTGACAATGCGTTCGCAACGGGCATGCGGCTGGCCGAAGCCACGGCAGTTCAGCCGGCTGCCCCGCACAATATCGCCGACGCGCTGGCAGCGGCCGCGCTAGCGCGCGCCTACGGCGAGCCGGCGGCAGCGATCGCCGGCGGCCTGGCGACCTTCGTGCCGGAGCCGCATCGCATCAGCCTGGTAGCCGAAATCGGCGGCGTCGCCTATATCGACGACTCGAAGGCGAGCAATCCGGCGGCGGCGGCGGCGTCGCTGGCCGCGTTCCCCTCCATAGTCTGGCTAGCCGGGGGACTGTTCCGCGGCACGGATGCCGACCTTGACGCGCTGGTAGCGGCCGCTGCGCCGCGGCTGCGCGGCGCTGTGCTGATCGGCACCGACCGGGTGCGATTCGCCCAGCGTACTCGCGCGACACGCCCCCGATGTCCCGGTCGCTGAGCTTGCCAGCACCGAAACTGGAGTCATGGACGAGGCGGTAGCACAGGCGGCAGCGGTCGCGCGGCCAGGAGACACGGTCCTGCTGGCGCCCGCCGCGCAGTCGTGGGACATGTTCCGCGACTACCCGGCGCGCGGTCATGCGTTCGCCGCGGCCGTGGCTAGGCTCGCGGATTCGAGGTGAGTTCCGCGCTGGGCCAGCCACAGCGACGGACCAGCGAGGAGGCCGAACCAGCGGCAGGCGCTGGCGTGGCCGCGCCGCCGCTTCGCATCGCCAGTCCGAGGGACATGGCGGTCAGCCTGCGGGAGTCGGGCGGTCGGCTCCGCGCGCTGCTCGATCGCCCGCTGGCCTCCTATTACCTCGTGCTCGGCTGCACGCTGCTGCTGCTCACTGTCGGCCTGATGATGGTGCTATCCACGTCGACCGCCTACGACCTGGATAACGGCCTGCCGCCGTACTCCATGTTCATCAAGCAATGCCTCGGCGCGGCAGGCGGGCTCGCGGTGATGTGGCTGGCGGCCAAGTCCCCGCCGAAATTGTTCCGGACACTGGCATATCCGCTGCTGTTTATCTCGCTGGTCGGCCTGCTGGCGGTGCTGGTGCACGGCGTCTACATATACGGAGCCAAGCGCTGGCTGGTCATCGGCGGACTGCAGGTGCAGCCTTCGGAGTTCGCCAAGCTGGCGCTGGTGATCTGGGGCGCCGACCTGCTCGCCCGCAAGGAGAAGTTCCGCCAGCTGACCGACGGTCGCCAGTTGCTGATCCCGCTGCTGCCGGGCATCGCCATCTTCGCCCTGCTGGTCATGCTCGGCGACGATCTCGGCACGACGTTCCTGCTGCTCATCATCTTCCTGGCGCTGCTGTGGGTGATCGGGACGCCGGGCAAGCTGCTCGCCGGCATGGTCGGCCTGATGACGTTCGTGATCATCATGATGATCGTGGTGCAGCCGTGGCGGCTGGACCGGATCAGTGGCTTTCTGGCTGCGCAGCATCCCAACTGCCAGACGAATGCGTGCTACCAGCTGATCCAGGGCAAGTCCGCGCTGGGCTCGGGCGGGCTATTGGGCGTGGGCAGTGGTGCCAGCCGGGCGAAATGGGGATACGTCCCGAACAGCTGGACGGACTTCATCTTCGCCATCCTGGGCGAGGAACTGGGCCTTGTCGGCACGCTCTGCGTCGTGCTGCTGTATGGCGGCCTCGGCTACACAGGGCTGCGGATCGCGCGGCGAGTTACCGACACGTTCTCCAGGCTGGCAGCCGGCGCGATCACCGTGTGGCTGATCGCGCAGGCGCTGGTGAATATCGGCGCCGTGGTTGGCGTGCTGCCGATCACCGGCGTGCCGTTGCCCCTCATCTCGTATGGCGACTCTTCGCTGCTGACTACCATGGCTGCGCTTGGCATGCTGATGGCGTTCGCCAAGACTGAGCCGGGCGCGGCGCGCGCACTGGCGGCGGCCGGGCCCGGCCTGCCGCGGCGAGTGGTGCACTGGCTCGGGCTCCGCCGGCTGGAGTGACGCGGAGCGCACCGGAGGGACTTGCTGTCGGCCGGAAGGCTGTCGGCCGGAAAGCTGTACCCCCGCCGAAGTAAGGTGGCGCCTCAGGGGAAGGAGGCACAGATGGGCGTAAGCGTCGTCATTGCGGGCGGCGGTTCCGGTGGGCACATTGAGCCGGCGCTGGCGCTCGCCGACGCGTTGCGCCGGGTCGATCCCGAGACCGCGATTACCTGCCTCGGCACCGAGCGCGGACTGGAGACCCGGCTGGTGCCGATGCGCGGGTACGACCTTGCGCTGATCCCGGCCGTTCCGCTGCCCCGGCGGCCGACGCCGGCGCTGCTGTCGGTACCGGCCCGGATGGCGGCTGCCGTCAGTGCTACCGTGACGATCCTCGACCGCACTAGGGCTGACGTGGTAGTCGGCTTCGGCGGCTATGTTTCCACGCCCGCTTACCTCGCTGCTCGGCGACGGCATGTGCCGATCATCGTGCACGAGGCGAACTCCAAGCCCGGATTGGCCAATCGCATCGGCGCCTACCTGACCAGTCATGTCTGTACCGGCCAGCCCGACGCCCACCTACCGCACGCCCGGTACGTCGGCATCCCGATCCGACGGGAGATCTCCACCCTCGACCGGCTCGCGCTGGCCGACAAGGCGCGCGCGCATTTCGGCCTGCAGCCCGACCTGCCTGTGCTGCTCGTCACTGGCGGCTCACAGGGAGCGGCCTCGCTGAACCGGGCCGTAGTCGGCGCCGCTGCCGCGCTGCGCTCGGCCGGCGTCCAGGTGCTGCACGTCGTCGGGCCCAAGGCCGGCGAGGTGGACGTGCCGCCGGGCCGGGTGCCCTACATCGTGCTGCCCTACCTAGACCGGATGGACCTGGGGTATGCGGCGGCGGATTTCGCTCTGTGCCGGGCTGGTGCGATGACCTGCGCAGAGCTCACAGCGGTTGGGCTGCCTGCGGCCTACGTGCCGCTGCCGCACGGTAACGGCGAGCAACGGCTGAATGCGGAGCCCATCGAGGCAGCGGGCGGCGGGCTGATTATCGACGACGCCGACCTGAGCCCGGACTGGATTACTCATACACTGCTGCCGATCGTGGCCGACGGCACGCTGGTGGCGGCCATGTCGCAGGCGGCCGCGGCGACCGGGAACCGGAACGCCGACGCCGACCTGGCCGAACTTGTCTTGTCGGTCGCCTGGAAGCGGCCGGGCCGGCGCCGAAGGAGGTGATACCGATGGGCCTGGTCCCACGGGTTGATCCGGTCCCGGTTGCGGAGCTCGGCAAGGTTCATTTCACCGCGCTCGGCGGGGTGGGCATGTCCGGCGTCGCGCGGATCATGCTGTCTCGCGGCGTCACCGTGTCCGGCAGTGACTTGGTGGCCTCCGGCCTGCTCGATGAGCTCGCCGCGGCGGGCGCGCGCGTGCATGTCGGACACGCGGCGGAGAATCTCGGCGACGCGGACACGCTGGTCGTGTCGAGTGCGATCAGGCCGGGCAACCCTGAGCTGCTGGAGGCGCGCCGACGCGGGATCCGGGTGCTGCACCGGGCCGCCGCGCTGGCCAGCATCATGCTTGGCCACCAGGGCATCGCTGTGGCCGGCACGCACGGCAAGACCACCACCACCTCAATGATCACGACAGTGCTGCTGCACAGCGGCGCCCAGCCGTCGTACGTGATCGGCGGCATCCTGGCGGAAACCGGCCTGGGCGCGGCGGAAGGCGCGGGCCCGGCCATGGTTGTGGAGGCGGACGAGAGCGACGGCTCATTCCTCATTCTGGCGCCGGCCGCCGCGGTGGTCACCTCGGTGGAGGCTGATCATCTGGATAATTACGGCAGCCTCGCGGAGATCCAGAGTGCGTTCGGCGCCTTCGTCGGCAAGATCACCGACGGCGGGGTGCTGCTTGCCTGCGCTGACGATCCAGGAGCGCGAACCTTGACGCAGCAGGTGGCACCGGGCGTCACGGCACTGACATATGGCACCGCGCCGGACGCCTCATACCAGGTGTCCGCGATCAGTCAGCACGGCATGCGCATGGCCCTGACCGTTACTGGCGGCGAGGGCACGGCGCTGGCGGGCGGCGAGCCGGTCCGGCTGGACGTGGCGGTTCCCGGCCGGCATAACGCGCTCAATGCTGCGGCCGCGTTCGGGCTCACCGTCGAGCTGGGCGTGCCGGTGCGGGCGGCAGCGGCGGCGCTGGCGGCTTACCGCGGCGCGCGGCGCCGGATGGAGCTCAAGGGCGAGGCCGACGGGGTGCGGGTGATCGACAGCTACGCGCATCACCCGACCGAACTGGCTGCCGATCTCACTGCCGCGCGCACGATCGCCAGCGGCGGCCGGGTGATCGCAATCTTCCAGCCGCACCTGTTCAGCCGTACGCGGATCTTTGCCGCCGACTTCGGCGCCGCTCTCGGGCATGCCGACGAGGTGCTGGTGCTGGATATCTACGCGGCTAGGGAGGACCCGGAGCCGGGCGTTACCGGCAGGCTGATCAGCGATGTCGTTCCCGGCGGCGCGATCTTCGTACCTGACCCGGCCGCGGTGGCGCCTACGGTCGCCAGTCTGGCCAAGCCCGGCGACCTGGTCTTGACCATGGGGGCCGGAGACGTCACGGCACTCGGGCCGCAGATTCTTGCCGCCTTGCGCGAGCGGGTCAGTGACCGCCGATGAACATTGACCGCCGATGAAAAGTGACCGCCGATGAAAAGTGACCGCCGATGAACAGTGACCGCTGATGAACAGTGACCGCTGATGAAACTGAGATGGCCGGCAGCTGGCGGGGAAGAATCGCGGCGCGGCGTTAGTCCCTGGCGCGCAGCGTTCTTCGGCGTGCTGACGCTGGCCGTCATCTGCGGCGCCGCCTGGGCATTACTCGGCTCCAGCCTGCTGGCGGTCCGGCATGTGGAGGTAACGGGCAACCGGCTGGTGCCGACAGGGCAGATCACGGCCGCGGCGCGGATCAGGCCGGGAACGCCGCTAGCGACGGTGAACACCGGTGCAGCGGCGCGACGGGTGGAAGGGCTCGCACCTGTCCTGTCCGCACAGGTGAGCAGATCATGGCCGGACACGATCGTGATCACGGTGACCGAGCGCACGCCGGAGCTGGCCGTTGCCAGGGCGGGCGGATACCAGCTGATCGACGGCGACGGCGTGCTCGTGCGGTTTGCCGCCCGCAAGCCCGCAAGCATGCCGGTGCTGACGGCACCCACGGCTGGGCTGCTCGGCAACAAGGCCGTGCGGGCTGCGGCGCGGGTGCTGACGAGCTTGCCGCGGAAGCTT
Organism: uncultured Actinomycetota bacterium; assembly: GCA_963804435.1. Taxonomy (GTDB): domain Bacteria; phylum Actinomycetota; class Actinomycetes; order Streptosporangiales; family Streptosporangiaceae; genus JAJYUU01. Next base: position 1,759,226 of record CAWDQI010000001.1, read on the forward strand.
CGCTCGTTGGTGGTATCGGTGTCGGCGTCGGCGGCCGGCGCGGTGACGCTACGGCTGGCCGGGGGCGTCAGCGTCGTCTGGGGCGCGCCCGGCTACGCACGGCAGAAGGCGGCGGACCTAGCCGTCCTGCTGCACACGCGGGCCCGCTATTTCGACGTCAGCGACCCGAATACGGTGGTGACCAAGAGATGACCCGCGTTGTCCCGCCTTGCGGCCAGCGGGGCGCGACACGCCGGGCTGCGTTGGCGGGCAGTGGTTGACCTCGGGCAGCGTGCAACCCTACTGTCCCTATCAGTCGGCAGCTTGACATAACTCTAAATCTCAAGTTGAGGGTGAGAGTTTGACGAGCCGGAATCCGCTGGACCTGACGCGCTTGGTGGGCCTGCTCTCGACGGGGCCGTGCTCAATGGCGCCGTGCTCGACGGCTCAGTGCTCGACGGCACAGTGCTTAGCGGCGCTGAAGCCAGTGGTGCGGGGCCAGTTGGTTCTGCGGGTGCCGCGGGCGCGAGTGGCCGTAGGCCGGGGCGGCCGGGTTCTGGCAGAGGGGACCAGGCCGTGACGGCGACGTAGGTCCCACGACTCCGGGGGACTTCGGGGGTGTCCGCCCGGTCGTGCGGACTCAGACGAGCGGAAAGGGTTGCTCCTCGTGGCAGCACCGCAGAACTACCTGGCGGTCATCAAGGTCGTCGGTATCGGCGGGGGCGGCGTCAACGCCGTGAACCGGATGATCGAAGAGGGACTCAGGGGGGTTGAGTTCATCGCGATCAACACCGACGCCCAGGCGCTGCTGATGAGCGACGCCGATGTCAAGCTGGACGTCGGGCGGGAACTCACCAGGGGCCTGGGGGCCGGGGCTAACCCGGACATCGGCTTCAAGGCAGCCCAGGACCACCGAGAGGAAATCGAGGAAGTACTCAAGGGCGCCGACATGGTGTTCGTCACGGCCGGCGAGGGCGGCGGAACGGGCACCGGCGGCGCGCCAGTGGTGGCCGAGGTGGCACGCAACCTGGGCGCGCTGACGATCGGCGTGGTCACCAGACCGTTCGGCTTTGAGGGCAAGCGGCGGGCGGCGCAGGCCGACTCGGGGATCGAGAAGCTGCGCAGCGAGGTCGACACCCTCATAGTGATCCCGAACGACCGGCTGCTGTCCATTTCCGACCGGCATGTCAGCGTCCTCGACGCGTTCAAGGCAGCCGACCAGGTGCTGCTGTCCGGCGTCCAGGGCATCACGGACCTGATCACCACGCCGGGCCTGATCAACCTGGACTTTGCTGATGTGAAATCCGTCATGTCCGGCGCGGGCTCGGCTCTGATGGGCATCGGAACCGCCAGGGGCGACGACCGCGCGGTCGCGGCGGCCGAGATGGCGATCTCCAGCCCGCTGCTGGAGGCCAGCATCGACGGCGCGCACGGCGTGCTGCTATCCATCCAGGGCGGGTCGGACCTTGGTCTCTTCGAGATCAATGAGGCTGCGCAGCTGGTGGCCAACTCCGCGGCGCCTGATGCGAACATCATCTTCGGCGCGGTGATTGACGACGCGCTCGGGGATGAAGTGCGGGTCACTGTTATAGCGGCGGGCTTCGACGAGCCACAGGCAGGCCGGGCCAGGCCGCGGACAACTTCGTACCCCGGCACGATCCCGGCGGCCGGACCGCCGGGGCCGTCGGAGTGGCGCCCGTTCCAGCCAGGCGAAGGCAAGGTGGTGGCGAGTCCGGGCGGCCCTGTTAGCGCGGGCCAGCCGGGCGGATCGACGGCCGCGGGACGGGCGGCAGGCGGGAACGGCAGCGACGGCAACGGCGGCTTCGGCGCGGCTGGCCGCGCTCCGGCCGCCGCGGGGGCTGGCGCGGCCGGTTCGGCGGCCGGCAGCGCCGTCCCGGCCGGCGCGGTGGGTGCGGGCGGCCAGGAAACCACGCGCATCGAGTCCGTGCCCTCGCCCAGGGCGGGGGGGCCGGACGCGATCGCCGGCGCGGGCAAGGACGGTCCGGCCAAGGCGGCCGGCCGCCCGGGGGACCCCACTGGGACAAGACGCAAGTCGGTCGTGTTCGAGGAGGACGACGAGCTCGACGTGCCCGACTTCCTGAAATGAACGGCCGGACTCGGGGCAGCGCCGCTCCTCCGCGCAGCACGGGGCGTCCGGGCAGCAAGGGGAGTCCGGGCAGCACCGGGCCGACAGGCCATGTGGTTCCCCCAGTTGTGCGGACTGATTGGCTTGGTGCCGCGATCGGGGCGGCATTCTCTAGCCGGGCTGGGGGCGTCAGCAGACCTCCGTACGATTCGCTGAACCTGGGGCTCGGCGTCGGCGACGACCCGGCTGCTGTCGCCGCGAACCGGGCTGCCCTGGCCGAAGCGTGTGGCCTGCGCGCGTCCGACCTGGCCTGGATGCATCAGGTACACGGCAGGCACGTCAGCTATGTGGGGGCCGGGTCGCCGGGGCCGGCCGAGCCGGCCGACGCGATCTTCACCGACGTGCCAGGGCTGGCCCTGTGCGTGCTGGCTGCCGATTGCGTGCCGGTGCTGCTGGCGGACCCGGTCGCGCGGCTTGTCGGGGCCGCGCACGCGGGTCGCGAGGGACTGGTAGCCGGAGTGGTGCCGGCCCTCCTGGAGGCCATGATCGCCGCGGGGGCAAGCCCGGCCCAGATGCGGGCGGTGACCGGCCCGGCCATCTGCGGTGGCTGTTACGAGGTACCGGAGGAGATGCAGGCCAAGGTGGTGGCGGCGGTCCCAGCCGCCACCTGCCGGACCACTGCCGGGACAGCCGGCCTGGACATCGCGGTCGGCGTCCGCGCCCAGCTGGCGGCCGCTGGCGTCGGCTGGATCGGCGCCGATGGCCGGTGCACGAAGGAGTCGCCCGGGCTGTTCTCCTACCGGCGGTCGGGCACGACAGGCCGGCTGAGCTGGCACTGTACCTGGCTGCGGCAATGATCGCACGGTCCATGATCAAGGTAGCGTGACCACGGGCACGGATGGCGCCGCCGATAGCGGGAACGGACGGCTAGCCGAACTCCGGGCCAACCTTGCCGCAGTCCGCGACAGGATGGCGGCGGCCTGCGAAGCAGCAGCACGGCGGCCCGACGAACTCACACTGATCGCAGTCACGAAGACGTTCCCCGTCTCAGATGTGATCTTGCTGACCCGCCTGGGAGTCATCGACATCGGCGAGAACAAGGATCAGGAAGCGGCGCCGAAGGCCGCCGCGTGCGCGTCGGCCGGAGTCACGGTTCGGTGGCATTTCATCGGGCAGTTGCAGGTGAATAAGGCCGCGAGCGTCGTCGGGTACGCCGACATGGTGCACTCGGTGGACCGGATCCGGCTGGTCGAGGCGCTTGGCCGGCGCGCGAGGCAGGCAGGCCGCCTCGTCCGCTGCCTGGTCCAGGTCGGGCTGGACGACCCTCGGCGCGGCACACCGCCAGCCGGATCGAATGCTTGGGACACCGGCGCTGGCCGCGGGGGAGCGGAGCCTGCCCAGGTCAGCCGGATTGCCGAGGCAATCGCGGCGGAACAAGGGCTGGCCCTGGCCGGAGTAATGGCGGTCGCCCCGCTCGGCCAGCCGGCCCGGCCCGCCTACGCCCGGCTGCGCGAAATATCCGAGACGGTGCAATCTGCGCATCCGGACGCTCGGGTGATTTCGGCGGGCATGAGCGGAGACCTCGCCGAGGCAATCGCAGAAGGTGCGACACACGTACGAGTCGGTACGGCGTTGCTCGGCAGGCCGGCGAGCCTTCGTCAGGTAATGTCCGACGCGTGGCACCTGGCCAGCGAATCGGCGCTGCGCTGGGCAGCCTGGCGTGCACGACGGAGGACAGAAGATGGCCAGCGCGATGCGCAAGATGGCGGTCTATCTCGGCCTGGTAGAGGACGACCACCGCTTCGAGGATCAGTACCAGGACGAGTACGGCGACGAGTACGACGAATACGGCGCCGAGCTCGTGCAAGAGGATGACCGGCTAGACGCGCACCTGGCCGACGGTCCGGCGGGCGCGCGTTCGGTCGATCGGCGTGCCGCTGGTCAGGTCCAGACGACCGATTTGGCGAGGATCACGACCTTGCATCCTCGCACGTACAATGAGGCACGTACGATCGGAGAGCACTTCCGTGAGGGCACTCCGGTGATCATGAATCTCACGGAGATGGTCGACAGTGACGCCAAGCGCCTGGTCGACTTCTCCGCGGGACTGATCTTCGGATTGCGCGGGAGCATCGAGCGCGTAACGAACAAGGTGTTCCTGCTCTCCCCGGCCAATGTTGAAGTGGCGGCCGAGGACAAGGCCCGGATCGCGGAGCGAGGCTTCTTCAACCAAAGCTGACGGGCAGCCCGGCGGGCCGGCCGCCAGGGCAGGCCTCGTTTGCCTGCGGGAAGTGAAAGCGGGCAATTACGTGCACATTTTCCGGGATGTGGCATTCTATGCGCTGTCGGTCTACCTTGTGCTGCTCATCGGCCGTATGATCTTCAGCTGGATTCAGGTCTACGCCCGAACCTGGACTCCGACAGGCGTCGTTCTTGTGCTAGCTGAGGGCGTTTACTCGGCCACAGACCCACCACTGAGATTTCTAAGGCGCTACATTCCCACGGTCAGGCTCGGTAGTGTGGCTCTTGACCTCAGCTTCATGCTGCTGTTCCTGGTGGTCTACGTGCTCTGGACAAGTCGCCAGGTGAGGGTAAGGTCGTCGGGTAGCGTCCAAATAGGACAAAGCTCCAGGGAGAAGAAGAGATGCCACTGACGCCCGCGGATGTGCGGAACAAGCAGTTCAGCACGACCAGGCTCAGGCCGGGCTACGACGAAGAGGAAGTAGATGCCTTCCTCGACGAGGTCGAAGCGGCGCTTGACGAGCTCATCCAGGAGAACGAGGAGCTCAAGGCGAAGCTGACTGAGGCGCTGCGCGGCAGGCCTCCGGTCTCGCTGAGCCCGCAGGCCGAGGTCCCGGACATGATGATGCCCGAGCCCATTCGCCACGAGCCTGAGCGCCGGCCGGAGCCTGTGATGATGGCGCCGGCGCGGCCCGCCGAAGACAACATGGACACCGCCGCCCGGGTGCTGGCGCTGGCGCAGCAGACCGCCGACCAGGCGATCGCCGACGCCCGCCGCGAGGCCGACGAGACGCTTGGCCGCGCCCGCCGCGAGGCCGATGACATCCTCACAAAGGCCCGTCGGCAGGCCGAGCAGGTCACTAGCGACGCCCGGGCCAGGGCTGAGAGCCTCGAGCGGGACGCGCAGGAGCGTCACCGCCAGGCGATGGGCTCGCTCGTCCAGTCCCGCGAGGAGCTGGAGCGCCGCGTAGACGACCTGCGGGCGTTCGAGCGCGAGTACCGCAGCAGGCTCAAGGCGTACCTGGAAGGCCAGCTCCGCGACCTTGAGGCCGGCGCAGCCGACAGTGGCGTGTTCCCTGCCGTGGGCACCGGGCCGCAGTCGGCCGTTGGCGTGGGCATGGGCCGCATGGACATGCGGAACGGCAGCCAGTCCGGCGGTTACCAGGCGATTCCCGAGCCGGTCGCGCACAATGGCGGCTTCCACCCATCGGACGCCGGACAGCACGACCGTCGCTAGCCCGATCGGGTGGCTGGCTGCGCTCACGATTAACGGAGCCCGCAGGTGATCCGGTTCGGCGCAATTATCTCGGTCGTCGCGGTTGCAATTGGCCTGCTTGTCGCGGGTGCTGTGGCCGGCAGGCTCGCCCTGGTCTACGTCTCGATCGGGGTGGCCGGGCTCGCGCTGGTCATGCTGATCGCTGGCGTGGCCATCTGGCGGGACGAGGTATTCGGCCCGGCGGCCGCGCGCGATTCCGCGATGGCGGCGGCTGGCGTGGAGCGAGTCACGTCAGCCGGTGCGATGCCCGCGAGTGCTGGCGCCGCGGCGTCGGCTCCGGCGGGATCCACCGTTACGGGATCTCCGGCTACGAGATCAACAGTTACTGGATCAGCCGATACGGGATCAGCCGATACGGGATCAGCCGCGGCGGGAGCGGTGGCAGGCGCTCCGGCCGACCGGGGCAGGCCCGGGCGAGTGGCGGCCGAGCGCTCGGGGCCAAGCTCGGCGAAGGCGTCGGAGCCTGCGAACGCAGCGGCGGAGCTTGCCCGGCCGACAAGGACTCCGGCCCAGCCGACCAAGGTCGCACCCTCGCCGAAGGCACCGGCGACGGTCGAGGCGGCCACGCCTGCTGTGACGGAGCCAGTTCAGTCGCCGCCGCCCGCTGACCGTCGTACGGTGCGGCAGCCTGCCGAGCCGGGACGGCAGCCTTCCAAGCCTGGCGCGTCACCGGCCCGGCCAGCAGACCGGGTTCCGGCCGCCGCGGATACATCACGGGTGACCGGCCGGCCTGAATCGCTCATGCCAGCAGCACCGCCTGCAAAGACAGCGTCAGGCATGTCACCTGAGCAGGGCGAGAGTGTGTGGACGAGCGCGAGCAAGCGATCCGGGGCGCCATCCGCGCGGGCCGCTAGCGGCGCCGACAGCACCGCGACCGGAGTGAGTTCGCTGAGCGGCTCTGATGCGGACCGCGGGGTGGGCTCGGCCGCGGCCGGTTCAGCCACCGAGAGTGGTGGTGCGACCGGGGCGAACTCCCAGAGCGCGGCTGGCCCGCCGCCGGTGGCGGGTGCTGCCGCTCCTGTCCCTCCGGCTCAGGCGGCCTCGAAGTCAACTCGAGCCCCCGCCGCCGCGGCCAGCGGCAGCCGTTCCGCCGCTCCGACGCCATCCGCTAGCAAGCCGCCGCACAGTGGCAACGGGTCAGGTGCCGCTGCCTCAAGTCAGTCTGGGCCAGCCTCGGCCGCGTCGGCCAGTACTGTCCAGGTCCTGGTTGTGCCGGGAATCGCGAGGTATCACAACGCGGACTGCATTCTCATCCGGTTCCTGGGCGACGAAGATCTCGAAACCATGTCTCGGCACGAGGCCGAAGCCGCAGACTGCGTGCCGTGCCGAGCCTGCAAACCCGACAAGGCGCTGGCGCAAGCCTAGAACAGGGTTGCCTCGCCCCTCTCAGTCGCGGCCTAGCACGACATCCCGTTGAGTAACATCTGGTAGAGCCGATGAGCGCTCTATCGGCCGCAGCCAGAAGGCCAGGCTCAGCTCGAGACTCTCATGCCGGTGCGCCGCGGCGTCGGCTTCAACCGCCTGGCCGTCGGAAGGCTGCCGCGGCCCGAAGTCCGTAGCGAGTACTTCGCTACTGATCAGCGCTTGGTGCTCGGTCAGGGCAGCAACGAGTTCGGGGTCGGCCGCGGACCATCGCAGCTCGATGCGGTCGGTGATGTTCAGGCCGTCGGCCTTGCGAGCGTCCTGGACAAGGCGCACGAACTCGCGGGCCAGACCCTCCCGGCGCAGTTCGGGCGTGATCATCAACTCGAGCGCAACTGTTTCGCCGCCGTCGCTGGCAACTGCCCAGCCAGAAACCGGCGTCTGGGTCAGGATGACCTCGTCGGGGCCGATGGCGATGGTCTCGTCTCCCACCTGCAGCTGCGCGTGGCCGGCCGAGCGGATCTGGCCCGCCAGCACGGCTGGATCGGCCGCGGCCATCGCGGCTGCCACCGGCTGAGTCCTGTTTCCGAAACGCTGGCCGAGCGCGCGGAAGTTGGCCTTCGCCGAATGGCGCACGAGTTCGCCGCCGGATCCCTCGAGCGGCTCAAGCAGCCGGACGTTGAGCTCGTCCGCTACCTGGGCCCGCAGTTCCCGGCTGAGTTCAGTAAAGCCAGGTGCCGCGATCAGCGCCCGGGCGAGCGGCTGGCGGACTTTCACCACCGCACTCGCCCTGGCCGACCTCCCGAGCTCTACCAACCGCCGCACCAGCGCCATCTGCCCGGCCAGATCGTCGTCGATCAGGGATTCCGTCGACGCCTGGCCACGCAGCCAGGTGCACCGACGACGGCGCATCACCACCGCGGATCACGTTCCATACATAGTCGGTTATAAACGGCGTCATTGGTGCCATGAGCCGGGTAAGGGTGTCCAGCGCCTGCGCCAGGGTGGCAACGGCGGCCGCGCCGTCCCGGGTGGCCGGACCGCCGCTGAACCTGCGCCTGGACCGGCGCACATACCAGTTGGAGACGTCATCGATGAATCCGGCGATCAGACGTCCGGCCGCTGCGGTGTCGTAAGCCTCGAAACGCCGCAGTCACGTCCCGCACGAGCATATTCAGCTCACTCAGCAGCCAGCGGTCCAGTACGGGCCTGGCTGCCGCCGTTGGCGCCAGGGCCTCGGCCGCCTGCTCGCCATCAGCGGTGGCGCCGCCGTAGAGCAGCAAGAACGATGCCGTGTTCCAGTAGGTGAGCAGCACCTTGCGGACGATCTCCGCCAGGATCGCCAGGGCCGATCTTCCTGGTCGCCCACGGCGACCCGGAGACGGCGAAGAACCAGCGCACCGCGTCGGCCCCGTGCGCCTCCATGAGCTGCATGGGCTCGAGCACGTTTCCGAGATGCTTGCTCATCTTCCGGCCGCGCTCGTCCGCCAGCAGGCCCATGCAGACCACGTTCTGGTACGCCGACCGGCCGAATACCAGCGTGCCGACCGCCATGAGCGAGTAGAACCAGCCGCGGGTCTGGTCGATCGCCTCGCAGATGAATTGCGCCGGATAGCTGCGCTCGAACTCCTCCTTGTTCCGCCAGCGGCGCGCCGAACTGGGCAAACGGCATGGCGCCCGAGTCGTACCAGACATCGATGACCTCGGGAACCCGGCGTGCTGGCGCTCCGCAGTCCGGGCAGGCAATCACGCACGTCGTCGACGAACGGCCGGTGCGGATCGACGCTCGGTGACGTCCCGTCCTGCCAGCTGCGAAAGCTCTGCTAGCGAGCCCACGCAGGTGGCGTGCCCGGACGGGCACAGCCAGATCGGCAGCGGCGTGCCCCAGTAACGGGTCCGCGACAGCGCCCAGTCGACGTTGTTACGCAGCCAGTCGCCGTACCGGCCGTACTTGATCGTCGGCGGCTGCCAGTTCGTCGCCTCGTTCTGCGCCAGCAATTCACCGGCAATCCGCGTGGTGGCGAATGAACCAGGACGGCAGCGCGTAGTACAGCAGGGGCGTCCCGCACCGCCAGCAGTGCGGGTAGCTGTGCTCATGCACGTGCGAGCTGAACAGCAGGCCGCGGTCGGCCAGGTTCGCGATCAGGGGCTCGTCCGCCGCCTTGAAGAACATCCCGCCGACCAGCGGGATGTCCTCCACAAACCGGCCGTCCGGCCTGACAGGGTTCACTACGGGCAGCCCGTGCGCGCGGCCTGCGGCCATGTCGTCGGCGCCGAACGCGGGCGCCAGGTGCACCAGGCCGGTCCCGTCCCCGGTAGTAACGAAGGTCGCGGTGACGACTCGGTGCGCGTCCGGCACGTCAATCAGGCTGAATGGCGGCTGGTAGGTGGCACCGGCGAGCTGCGCGCCGGTCAGCCGCTCGGTGATGTGCCAGCCGTCGCCAAGCACCCTGGCGAACAGTGCATCGGCAACCACTACCCGGTCGCCGGAGCCGGACCGGCGGGCGATGGCGTAGAACTCGTCCGGATGGACTGCCACGGCCGTGTTGGAAACCAGCGTCCAGGGCGTCGTAGTCCAGACCAGCAGGTCGGCCCCCGCCAGCGCACGCGGCGCGTCGGCGGGCAGCGTGCGCAGCGGGAACCTGACGACTACCGACGGGTCGGCCACGGTCTGGTAAACGTCCGGCTGTCCCATCTCGTGATCGGATAGCGGCGTGCCGCAACGCGGACAGTACGGACTAAGACGAAAATCCCGGACCAGTAGCCCTCTCTTGAAGATTTCCTTCAGGGACCACCAGACGGACTCGATGTAGCTGGCATCCATGGTGCGGTAAGCCTGGGACAGGTCAATCCAGTAACCCATCCGCTCGGTGAACTCGGCGAACGCGTCCACATGCCGCACCACCGACTCACGGCAGCGGGCATTGAATGCTTCTATTCCATATGCCTCAATATCGCGCTTTCCGCCAAGTCCGAGTTCTTTCTCGACCGCGACCTCGACCGGCAGCCCGTGGCAGTCCCACCCGGCCCGCCTGGGCACGTGATAGCCCTGCATGGTCCGGAACCGGGGAAAGGCATCCTTGAGCACCCGGGCCTCGATGTGATGAACGCCCGGCATGCCGTTCGCTGTAGGCGGACCCTCGTAGAAATTCCACCGCGGGCCGCCCTCGGTCTGCTCGAGCGACCGCTCGAACACCCGGTCCTCCCGCCACCATCGCAGCACCGCGCGCTCCAGCGCTGGCAGGTCGGGGCTGGCAGGAAATGCCCTGGTCGCAGGCGGTATGCGGGGGCTGGCCGGCGGCGCGGAGATCGCCGAGTTCGCGGGAAACTGGCGCGGCATTGTGGCCACCAGGATAGCGGACCAGGGCCTGGCCGGCCGGAGGGCGCCCGCCGGGCGGCATCGGGCCGCAGACCCGGCGGCCGCAAATTGGACGGTTGGCGGAGTGTCGCAGCCGGGTATGTTTGCGGATTGCGCCAGTCACCACTTATCCTCCGGTGACTGTTTGCATTCATGGTCCATGCCCAGTGCCCTGAGGGAGGCGGAAAATGACCGCTACCGCGCATTCCGGCGCTGCCACTCTTCCGGTGCGCCCTGGCGAACGGCGCTGGACCGAGGCCGAAGTCGCAGAGGTACGCGACCAGCTTGCTGCCGAGGCGGACGCCCTGCGCGCCGATATCGTGCGAGCCGAGTCCGACATCGCGAGCCGGCTCGGCGATGCTGTCGGCGACGCAGGTGACGACCAAGCCGACGTCGGCGCGAAGACATTTGAGCGTGAGCATGAACTCGCGCTGACCCACAACGCGCGGGAGCTGCTGACGCAGAACGACCGCGCGATCGCCAGGATCGAGGCGGGTACTTACGGTACATGCGAGTCCTGCGGCGAGGCCATCGGCAAGGCAAGGCTCCAGGCGTTCCCCCGGGCGACCCTGTGCGTGACGTGCAAGCAGCGCGAGGAACGCCGCTGAGCGGGCCGGCGGCGGCCGGCCATGCTGCGGAGCCCGGTGGCGCGGGCGGTCAGCGCAGCGAGCAGCTCACCGAGCCCAGCGGCCGGGCCGGGCCGACTGGCCTTGAGGTCGGCAGGCCGCGCCGTCGCATCGCAACGCTAGTCTCGGTTGCCGCGCTCGTCCTCGCGCTGGACATCGCCAGCAAGGTGACCGTGGTGGCGACCCTGTCGAGCCGCGCCCCGATTCGCCTGCTCGGCGGGTTCCTGACCTTGCGCGTGGATCGCAATCCCGGTGCCGCGTTCAGCCTGGGCACTTCAATGACCGTGGTCTTCTCCGTAATCGCCATCTCCGTCATCGTCGTGATCCTGCGCACCTCCAGGCGCATCCGCAGCCTGCCGTGGGCGATCACGCTCGGGCTGTTGCTTGGCGGTGCCACCGGTAACCTCGCTGACCGGATCTTTCGCTATCCGGGAGTGTTCCGCGGCTATGTAGTGGACTGGATCCAGGTGCCGCACTGGCCGGTCTTCAACCTGGCGGACTCGGCGATCGTGTGCGGCGGCATCCTGGCAGTCCTGCTGTCAGCCCGCGGTGTCCGGCTGGACGGTCAGCGCGAGCAGAAATGACCTCGCCGGGCGCCCGTCGCGTGGCGGTGCCGGACGGGCTGGACGGAGAACGGCTGGACTCGGCCCTGGCCAGGATGTTCGGTCTCTCCCGGGCCCAGGCCGCAGATTTGATAGGGAACGGGGACGTCCTTGTGGACGGTCATCCGGCCGCTAAATCCGACCGGGTGCCAGCCGGGCAGTGGCTTGACGTCACCCTGCCCCCGCCGCCAGTGCCGCTGTCAGTGATCCCCCAGCCGGTGCCGGGGCTGAGGCTGCTTTTCGAGGACGCCGACATCATCGTGGTGGACAAGCCCGTTGGCGTGGCGGCCCATCCGACGCCTGGCTGGAGCGGGCCGACGGTGCTGCAAGGGCTGCTTGGAGCGGGCCACACGGTCGCCACCAGCGGCGCCGCGGAACGCCAGGGCATCGTTCACCGGCTCGATGCCGGAACGACAGGCGTCATGGTGGTGGCGAAAAGCGAGTCCGCCTACAGCGCGCTGAAACAGGCGTTCCGGGACCGCGCCGTCGACAAGCGCTATCACGCGCTTGTGCAGGGCCATCCCGATCCATTCCGGGGCACGATCGACGCGCCGATCGCGCGTCATCCGTCCGGCGACGGCCGGTTCGCGGTGGTCGCCGACGGCAGGCCCTCGGTGAGCCACTATGACACGCTGGAGGCGTTCCGGGCGGCGAGCCTTGTCGAGGTTCGGCTCGAGACTGGCCGGACGCACCAGATCAGGGTGCACATGGCCGCGATCAGGCACCCGTGTGTCGGCGACCGGCTCTATGGCGCCGATCCGGTGCTGGCAAAGCGGCTCGGCCTCAACAGGCAATGGCTGCACGCGGTCAGCCTGAGCTTCGCTCACCCGGCCGATGGCCGGGTGGTCGAGTTCGTCAGTCCCTACCCTGCCGATCTGCAGGCAGCGCTGGACATCTTGCGGGCCGAGGCCTGACGGCCCCGGCCCGCAACATGTCTCGCTTTGCCCAAACCACGGGGTTGCGGGCCGAGGCCTGACGGCCCCGGCCCGCGACACGTCCTGATTTCGCTACTCACGGGCTGCCGGGCCGAGGCCTGACGGCCCCGGCCCGCAGCATGTCACTGCTCACTGCCCAGTGGTTCATTGCGCAGTCGTTGCATGCTTCACCGCTTCGTGGCGGGGCGCACGTAGTTCTGGAAGTGCTGCACGAAGCTGGTAAGGCCGATGGGCTGGCCGGTGATCGGGTTGAGGAAGAGGGGCTTGAAGTTGGGGGAGCTGAAGTTGAACATGGACAGGATCGAGCCGGCGGCGGTGTCAGAAGCGCCGTTGCCAAGCGCCGGCAGGCCCCAGTTGTACTCGATGAACTTCACCACCGAGCTCTGGTCAGTGAGGGTATGGTCGACGTAATTCGACTTCGTGTACGGCGAGATGACCAGGAACGGCTGGCGGTCTCCGAGGCCGCACTTGCCCTGCTCGGGCTGGTTAGCCGAGTTCAGCGGCACCTGGCTGGCCATGCTCCCGCACATGCCGGTTCCGGTCAGCGCGTCCAGCGAGGTCTGCGACTGGCTCAGGACGGTTCCGAGCTGGTGGTCATACCAGCCGTCGGAGTCGTCCCAGGCGAGGACGATCGCTGTCGACTTCCAGGTCGGTAGCGACTGCAGGCGGTTGATGGTGTCGACGAGCCAGGTCTGCTCGTCCAGCGGGTCGGAGTAGCCCGCATGGCCGTCCTGGAACTTCGGCGCCTTCAGGTAGGAAACCGCCGGCAGGTCGCCCGACTTGATGGCCGCCCAGAAATTGGCGATGTCGTACTGGTGGTTGGCCTGGTCGGTCTTGCCGACCATTTCGACCGAGGTCGGCGGCAGGTGCATGGGGTTAGCGGTGGATGCGTAGTACTCGAACGGCTCGTGGTGCGGGCTGTAGGAGACGGACGTGCCCCCGCCCACGTTCGTGCCGGTCTGCGAGCAGATCTTGGCAGTCGTCGGGGGTTTCCCGTGACCCGGCACGAAACCCTTGTCAAAGCCGCCCTGGAACCATCCCCAGGTGACCTTCGAACTGCTCAGCTCAGTACCGATGTTGCTGCCGCCCATCGTAATCGTGCCGGCCGCAGTGCCGCCGTCACCGCCGTCCGAGCTCGGCAGGTAGGAGCAGATGTCGTAGGTCGGGTCGGCATCACTGTAGGTGGTGCCCGCGCCGGCTGGCTGGGCCGGGCCGGCAGTGATGTTGGAGTTCGCCGGGGTCGTGGTGTTCAGCCCTGGCGGGTTCGGGCACGTACTGTCGTTAATCGTCGCGGACGTCGGGCCGCAGATAGCGCCGTAGGTCTGCGCCGCGGTCACGTTGAGCGCGCCGGGAGTTGACGGGCCATAGGTCGTGCTGTAGCTGTTGTCGCTCATCGCGAAGCGCTGGGCGTAGTTCCACAGCCCGGTGACCGTGTTGCCGTCGTAGTAGGACATGACGGCACTGTTCGATCCGGTGCCCGCCGGTGGCGTCTCGGGAGTGCCGGGCGGGTACTGGAACCCGGTCAGGCACTGAGTCAGGTTCAGGTTGCCGCCGGTGTTCGCCGGGTACGCGTCCTCGGCTCCGTGGTCAGCAGCGAGCTGCTCGGCCGTGTAACCGTGGTCCTGGTCACAGGTCAGTGGCTGGCTGGGGCCAAGCCGGACAGGATTGGCGGTCGCGCCATTGGGATTGTTCGTGAGCAGCGGCCCGATGGGTAGGAGCTGCGGCCCGGCCGGCGTCGGGACCGAGGTGGTGTCGTTGTACAGGCCATTGACCTGCGGCGTGCCCCGCTTGGCCGTGAAGGTGTACTCCCCACCATTATTCTGGGCATAAGGGTAGGTCCCGAAGTAGTGGTCGAAGGACACGTTCTCGTCGAAGATCACGACGAGGTGCTTGATCGGGGTCGCCGTCGCGCTCGTGACCTCAGACTGGCCGTGGGCGGTAGCTCCGCTGGCGATGGCTCCGGTCACGCCGAACGCCATTGCCGCGAAAAGCCCGCCACCGGCGGCGGCGATCATGATCGCCCTTACTGGTCGTCGCATTCGTGCTTCCTCTCGGTAGCAGATCCGGCCCTGCCCCGCCCGCTCTCGTATCGCCAGGCCATTTCAGCAGGCCGCGCGGTTGAGCGTAGAGCGCCCAGAGGAGAAAGTGATTATGGTGAGGAATCCATTCAAGTAATACTTGGCAAGCCATTGGTGAATAGAAAGTGACGCGACGGTGCGCCGATCCAGGTCGCCGATGGCCCGCCGCAGGGCATGGGCTGACACTGTCTCCCGCCGCCGCGGCCCGCCGGGTAGATGCGTGTCGCACGCTCCGGCTGTCGGCAGGCGGCGGTAGTGTCAGCAGACACCCACGTGTGCCCCCGCCACGCAGGCCGGCTGGTTAGCCCCGCCGCCCGCGCAGGCTCGTGGCAGCATGCCTGAAGGAGGCTGACTTCATGGCGGCAGGCCAGGCAGGCGGCGCATCTGGACGCTCGTTCGTGCACTTGCACGTCCACTCTGAGTACTCAATGCTGGACGGTGCCGCCCGGCTAACGGAGATGTTCGCCGAGTGCGACCGCACCGGCATGCCTGCCATCGCGATCACCGATCACGGCAACCTCTACGGTGCCTACGACTTCTGGTCGAAGGCACAGGCTGCGGGCATCAAGCCGATCATCGGCATCGAGGCCTACGTCGCGCCCGAGCACCGCGGTCACAAGCAGCCGGTCAGGTGGGGGACCCCGGCCCAGAAGGACGATGACGTCTCCGGCGGCGGTGCCTACACGCACATGACGCTGCTGGCCGAGAGCACCGAGGGCATGCACAACCTGTTCAAGTTGTCCTCGCTCGCATCGCTGGAGGGTTACTTCCGCAAGCCCCGGATGGACCGCGAGCTGCTGTCCCGCTACGCCAACGGCATCATCGCCACCACCGGCTGCGTCAGCGGTGAGGTGCAGACGCGGATCCGGCTCGGCCAGTACGACCAGGCACTGGCAGCGGCCGCCGACTTCCGCGACATCTTCGGGCCGGACAACTTCTACGTCGAGCTGATGCAGCACGACCTGGACATCGAGCGCCGGGGAGCGGACGGGCTGCGCCAGATCGCGACCGACCTAGGCCTGCCCTACCTGGTCACCAACGACTCGCATTACACCCGCGAGGGCGACGCCGCCGCGCATGAGGTGCTGCTGTGCGTGCAGACCGGCACCAACATGGCTGACCCGAACCGGTTCCGGCTCGAGGGCAACGGCTACTTCCTCAAGACCCCGCAGGAGATGCGAATGCTGCGCGGCGACGAGGACTGGCAGTCTGGCTGCGACAACACGCTGCTGATCGCCGAGCGCACCGAGGCCACGTTCACCAAGTCCAACCTGATGCCCGTGTTCCCGCTGCCCGCCGGCGAGACCGAGGAAAGCTGGCTACGCAAGGAAGTCTTCCGCGGCATGGACTGGCGCTACCCGGACGGCTACGACGAGCGCCGCCGCCAGCAGGCCGAGTACGAGATCGGCGTTATCGAGACGATGGGGTTCTGCTCGTACTTCCTGGTCGTGGCGGACTTCATCATGTGGGCGAAGCGCAACGGGATCCGGGTCGGGCCGGGACGCGGATCGGGTGCCGGGTCGATCGTCTCCTACTCGCTTGGCATCACCGACCTCGAGCCGATCAGCTACGGCCTGGTCTTCGAGCGGTTCCTGAATCCCGAGCGAGTGTCGATGCCGGACTTCGACATCGACTTTGACGAGCGGCGGCGGGGTGACGTCATCCGGTACGTCACCGAGAAGTACGGCGATGACCGGGTAGCGCAGATCATCACCTACGGCACGATCAAGGCTAAGGCTGCCGTGAAGGACTCGGCCCGGGTGCTGGGCTTCCCGTACGCCCTCGGCGACCGGATCACGAAGGCATTCCCGCCCGCGGTGATGGGCAAGGACATTCCGCTGTCCGGCATCTTCGACGCCGACCACCCGCGTTACGGCGAGGCCGGGGAGCTGCGGGCGCTGTACGAGGCCGAGGCCGAGGTCCGCCAGGTCATCGACACTGCCCGCGGCCTGGAGGGCCTGATCCGCCAGCCCGGCGTGCACGCGGCCGGCGTGATCATGAGCAAGGAGCCGCTGCTTGACCACATCCCGGTCTGGAAACGCGAAGCTGACGGCGCGATCATCACCCAGTTTGACTACCCGGCCTGCGAAGACATCGGCCTGCTCAAGATGGACTTCCTCGGGCTGCGCAACCTGACCGTGCTCGAGGATGCCGTGGCCGGGATCAGGGCCAACCGGAGCATTGACGTTGACCTGGACACTCTGCCACTCGATGACGAGCCGACCTACGAGCTGCTGGCCCGCGGCGATACGCTCGGCGTGTTTCAGCTTGACGGCGGGCCGATGCGGGCGCTGCTGCGAGCCATGCGCGCCGACAAGTTCGGCGACATCTCGGCGGTCATCGCGCTTTACCGGCCGGGTCCGATGGCCAGCGCGCCCGTCTATGCCGACCGCAAGACCGGCCGCGCCCCGGTCACCCCAATCCATCCTGAGCTCGCCGAGCCGCTGAACGACATCCTTGGCGAGAGCTACGGCCTGCTGGTCTATCAGGAGGACGTGATGTTCGCCGCGCAGAAGCTAGCCGGCTACTCGGCTGGCAGCGCGGACCTGCTGCGGCGGGCCATGGGCAAGAAGAAGAAGGAGATCCTGGACAAGGAGTACGAGCCGTTCGCGGCCGGCATGAAGGCGAACGGCTACTCCGACGGTGCCATCAAGACCATCTGGGACGTGATGGTCCCGTTCTCCGGGTACGCGTTCAACAAGGCGCACGCAGCCGGGTACGCACTGATCTCCTACTGGACCGCCTACCTCAAAGCCAACTTCCCCGCCGAGTACATGGCCGGCCTGCTGACCTCGGTGGCGGGCGACAAGGATAAGTCCGCCCTGTACCTGAACGAATGTCGGCGCATGGGCATCAAGGTGCTGCCGCCAGATGTGAATGCCTCCACTGGGATGTTCACGCCGGTAGGAACGGACATCAGGTTCGGCATGGCCGCGGTCCGCAACGTTGGCAATGCCGTGGTGGATTCGATCGTCGCGGCCAGGACGGCCAAGGGCGCTTTCACTAGCTTCTCCGACTTCCTCCGCAAGGTTCCGGTCAACGTTTGCAACAAGCGGGTGATCGAGTCGCTGGTCAAGGCGGGCGCATTCGACTCCTTCGGGCACCCCAGGCGAGGGCTGCTGCTCATCCATGAGCAGGCTGTTGACGCCATCATCGACGTCAAGCGGAACGAGGCCATCGGCCAGGACTCGCTGTTCGGCGACGACACTCAGGCCGACGTGACCTTTGACGTACCGATTCCGGACGGGGAGTGGGAGAAGGCGACACTGCTGGGCTTCGAACGCGAGATGCTCGGGCTGTATGTGTCAGATCACCCGCTGCTCGGCGTGGAGCACGTGCTCGCGGCCGCCACTGACTGCTCCCTGGCTCAGCTGGTCGGGTCGGCCGAGGACGAGACGGACCGCGGCGGGCGCGGGGACGCCCCGGTCGTGACCGTCGGCGGGATCCTGTCGGGCGTGCAGCGCAAGATCACCAGGCAGGGGAACACCTGGGCAACTGCCGTCCTGGAAGACCTTGAGGGCGCGATCGAGGTGCTGTTCTTCCCGGCCACCTACGCCCAGTGCATGAGCCAGGTGATCGACGACGCGATCGTAGTGGTGCGCGGACGGCTCGACCGGCGCGAGGACGTGCCAAAGCTGGTCGCAATGGAGGTGACCACGCCAGACGTCACGGCTGGCCAGACGGGCCCTTTCGTGGTGTCGATGGTGGAGGGCAGGTGCGTCCCGCCGGTCGTGGAGCGCCTGAAGGAGGTGCTGCGGACGCACCCCGGCGCTACGGAGGTGAATCTGCGGCTGGTTACGGGGAACCGGGTTAAGGTCCTGCGGCTTGACGACAAGCTGCGGGTGAAGCCGTCCCCGTCACTGCTGGCCGATCTCAAGCAACTGCTCGGGCCCGGTTGCGTCGGTTAGCTGCGGGAACGCCTAGTAAGATCGAGTCAAAAGGTGAGCCGGGAAGACTGGTCGGCATGCGGACCAGCCTTGGAGGCTTGCCATGTACGTGTACGGTCGGCACCGGGGGCGGGGGCCGGTGATCCGCAGGTTGCTGCGCGGGTCTGAATGGCGCCGCGAGGTGCTGCGCACGAACCTTTGGCTGGTCCCTGCTATCGAAGTCGTGGGCGCGGCGATGCTGTTTGCCGTGACCTACGCCCTCGACCGGGCGGCCTACGACGGCGCGTTCAAGGTTCCCGGCTGGGCGATCAGCGGGTCCCCGGACGTAGCCAGGACGGTGCTGACTGCCATTGCGGCCGCTGTCATCACGGTCGTCGGCGTGGTGTTCTCGATCGTGATCGTCGCGCTGACGCTGACGTCCACCCAGTTCGGCCCACGGATGCTGCGCAACTTCATCCGCGACCGCGGAACTCAGCTGACCCTGGGCACGTTCGTGGCAACCTTCGTCTATGCGGTGCTCACGCTCGGCTCGGTCGGCCAGGGCGGGCACGGAAACTTCGTGCCGCACATCAGCGTCACCACGACGCTGGTGCTGATGGTGGCCGACCTGGCCGTGCTTATCTACTTCCTCCACCACATCGCCAGCCAGATCCAGCTACCGCAAGTGATCGCAGGGATCGCCGCTGACCTGCAGAGCGCTATCGAGCTGCAGGCCGGGGACCAGACCGTCGGCGCGGACGCCCAGCTCGCCGGCCTGCTGATCGCGGACATGGGCGGGGACGGGGGCGCCGTCGCGGCGCCGCGCAGCGGCTACCTTCAGTACATCGAGCACGAGACGCTCGTGACGATCGCGACCGAATTCGGCGCGGTGATCCATGTGCGATACCGTCCCGGCCATTTCATCGTGCAAGGACACCCGTACGCCACGGTCTGGCCCGCCGCGGCAGCTAGCCGCGTCGCCAAGGAGCTGGCTGGAGCCCATGTCACGGGGCCGTACCGCACCTTGGCGCAGGATGTCTCGTTCGGCGTGGACCAGCTAGTGGAAATTGGCATCCGGGCCTTGTCGCCGGCAGTCAACGACACGTTCACTGCGCTCACCTGCATCGACTGGATCGGGGACAGCCTGTGCAAGGTGACCGGGCGCTGGCAGCCGACCAGGGTCTATCGAGACTCGGCCGGGGCAGTGCGTGTCATAACGACCGAAACCACTTGGGAACGCCTAGTCCAGCGAGCATTCGAGAAGATTCGGCAGGCCGGTCGGGGCATGCCGGCCGTGATGATCAGGCAGCTCGACGCGCTGGCCAAGATCATGGAACGGACGACCACCGAGGCTGACCGTCAGGTGCTGCTCGACCAGGCCGCGATGATCGAGCGACTGAGCGCAGGTACCGTTGACGAGCCGTCCGACCGGGCCGACGTCAGCCGCGCGCACCAGGAGCTACTGGCGGCGCGCGCCGCGGTCGCCGACGAACGGGCGCTGGCGGGCCCTGCGGCCGAGGCCGGCTAGCAGCCGTCGGCCGGTCAGGCGTCGCGCCGGTCCAGCAGGTATGTTGCGGCCGCGAGCAGCAGCGCCGTCCAGAGGCAAAAGACGCCAAACCCCTGCCAGGGCGTCAACAACTGTCCAGATTGCTGGTGGTCGGCGGTGATATAACCGCCAGCAACTATCGGGAACCAAGCGTGGATGTGGGCGCCCCAGTCATAGGAGTCCAGCAGGCTCAGCAATGGGGGAACCACCAGCACCAGGCCGATGACGATGGCGATCGCGCCGGCACTGTGGCGGATCAGCGTGCCGATGGCAAGCGCGAAGAGGCCAAGCACTGTCAGGTACAGCCCCTCGCCGATCACTGCCCTCGTTACCCCGGGCTGACTGAGCGAGACGGTGACGAGCGGATGCACCAGTGGACTGCCGATGAAGAACGAGCAGAACGCGGCGACCTCGGCGACGACGAAGATCAGCAGGGCGAATACGACACATTTAGCGGCCAGCACCGAAAACCGGCGCGGCACGGCCAGAAACGAGGCACGGATGACGCCGGTCGAGTACTCCGAGGTCATGGTGAGCGCGCCGAGTACGCAGATGGCCAGTTGGCCAAACGCCAGCCCGGTACCGAGGACGAACGACACAGGATCGGCCAGCAGGTCAGCGCTGCGCCGCGCGGCGTGCCCGTTCTGGATCTGGTGCACTGTGAGCCAGGTGAACAGTGCGGTGAGGCCCAGCGTCAAGAGAACGAAAATGGCGAGCGACCAGAGGGTGGAGCGAACCGAGCGGATCTTGGTCCACTCAGCCAGCAATAGGTTCCCGAAACTGGGGCGGTGGCCTGGGCTGGCGATGGCTGGCTGAGCAGGAGCGACTGTGCCTGGTGCGCTCATCGGGCGCTCCCCTCGGTGGCCTGGATCGGTTCACCGTCCGGCCGGTGGCCGAATTCGACGCTGTCCGAGGTGAGTTCCAGGAACGCATCCTCAAGGGTGCCCAGCAGGGGCGTCAGCTCGTGCAGGACGACGGATGCGGAGGCAGCCAGCTCGCCGATGCGCGGCGCCGGCAGCCCGGTCACCGTCAGCGTGGCCGCTGTGGCCGATGTGGCCGCGGCCTCCGGGCTGCCATCGCCCGGCCCGGCGGGGGTCACCTGGCCGCCCTCAGCGACGATCAGGTCGGTCAGCTTGCCGGGATCGGGCGTACGTACCCGCACCGACTGACCGGCCGCGCGGGCGACTAGTTCCCCGGTCGCGGCGTCGGCGATCAGCCGGCCCCGGCCGATCACGATCAGGTGATCGGCAGTCACGGCCATCTCGTTCATGAGGTGGCTGGACACCAGCACGGTTTTGCCCTGGCTGGCCAGGTGCTTCATCAGGTTCCTGATCCAGAGCACGCCCTCGGGATCCAGGCCGTTGACCGGCTCGTCCAGCAGCAGTACCTCGGGATCACCCAGCAGCGCGGCGGCCACTCCGAGCCGCTGGCTCATGCCGAGCGAGAAACCGCCTGCCCGCTTTCGAGCCACGTCGCTCAGCCCGACCAGGGCGAGCATCTCGTCGACCCGGCTCGCCCGTATGCCCTGGGTCTGCGCGAGAAACAGCAGGTGGTTACGGGCGCTGCGGCCGCCGTGCACCGACTTTGCCTCCAGCAGCGCGCCGACCGTGCGCAGCGGGCTGGGAAGATCGGAATAGGGCCGGCCGTTAATGGTCGCGGAACCGCTGTCCGGCCGGTCCAGGCTGAGAATCAGCCGCATGGTCGTGGACTTCCCGGCGCCGTTCGGGCCGAGGAAGCCAGTTACCCGGCCGGGCGCCACGGTGAAGGAGAGGTGATCGACCGCTACTTTGCCGCCGAAGCTCTTCGTCAGGTCCCTGGCTTCGATCATCGGCTTCCTCATCCGGAGAACAGCAGTTGAGTCCTATCGCGTGGTCAAGCTACCAGAGCCTGCCTAGGCGAGTGCGACCTCGTTACCGTCCAAAACCGTGATCCGACGCACCCGGAGTAGATGGGTAAAGATCACGAAATGCGGCCGGTCGGTATCTGGGCAGGCCATAGCGGCCAGTACGCTGCGAAGAGCTATGACCGATAACAGCATGCACCCGCCCGCCAGCGGTCCGGCATGGCCGCTGGCTACCGCGGTCCCGCCCCCGCCGCGCGGCCGTCTAACGCTCGCTGTCGTAGTGATCATCGTCGGCAGCGCCCTGCTCGGTCTCGGCGCGGGTGCGCTCTGGTCCGCCGTAGCGCCTCGGGTCGTCTACCAGGTCGTCACGCTCAAGCCGCCGACCGCCTACGCGGTCAACCCCGAGACGAACGCGTTTATCGCGGCCGACGGCTGGTACTGCTTCATCGCCCTGGCTGGGGGCGCGCTGATCGGCCTGCTGAGCTATATTTTCGCCGTGCGGCGGTACGGGCCGGCGCCCATGGCGGCAGTGATCGTTGGCTCAACCGCGGCCGCCTTGCTAGCCCAATGGGTCGGCCATCAGCTCTCCGGCGGGCCTGGCTTCGATCAGGTGCTCGCGACCAGCAAGATGAACGCGTTCCTGCACGCACCGATCTCACTGGGCTCGCACGGCGCTCTGGCCTTCTGGCCAGTGGCGGCTGCGGCTGTGGCCGGGGGTCTCGAGCTGATCGGCGTGCTGCGGGTGCGGCGGCTAGCCGCCTACGGCGGCGCGCCGATGCCCGGTCTCCATCGTTACGATCGCCCGCCCGCACCAGGTCAGCCCGGCTCCGGTGGCTAGCCCAGCCAGCCCGGTAGCCCTGGCTAGCTGCCTGCTAGCCCCAGGAATCCGGACGCGGCGTCACGCTAGGGCGGGTCGATCAGCAGCGTTCCAGTGGCGGCGATAGCTGCCCCGACGATACCTGCGTCGTTGAGCAATCCGCCGGCACCACCCGCGCCCGCAGGCCGGTCAGCAGCGGGAGGAACTTATCGGACTTCCTGCTGATCCCGCCGCCAAAGATGAACAGGCCAGGGGCCAGCAGGGCTTCGAGTTCCGCCAGCACCTCGCCGACTCGCCCGGCCCACTTCTCCCAGCTCAGGTCGTGCTCCTCCCGCACTAGTTCCGACGCACGCTTCTCGGCGTCCTTGCCGCGGACCTGGATGTGCCCGAACTCGGTGTTCGGCACGAGAATGCCGTTGATGAACAGCGCGCTGCCGATCCCGGTTCCGAACGTCAGGAGCAGGACCGTGCCGCTCTCACCGTTCCCCGCGCCGAAGCGCATCTCGGCGACCCCGGCCGCGTCAGCGTCGTTCAGCAAGCTGACCGCCAGACCAGTCTCCGTGGAGAACTTCTTAACGCCGTCAACTCCGATCCAGGACGGATCGAGGTTCGCGGCGGTTTGAATGACGCCGTTGACGATGACACCGGGAAAGGTGATGCCAGCCAGGCCGGTCCAGCCAAAGTCCTGCACGAGCTGGGTCACGACAGCTCCGACCGCGTCCGGTGTCGCTGGGCGCGGGGTAGGGAGCTTTCAGGCGCGGAGCCACGAGCTGACCTGTGGCAGTCTCGACTGGGGCCGCCTTAACCCCCGTGCCGCCGATGTCGATGCCGAGCACGTGAGCCATGCCGTTTGCCTCCGTCTGTCCGCTAGGCGCTCAGGAGGTCAGGCAGCGCGACCCGGTTCGGTGCGCGGTCAGCCACGGCAGACCGGACCTCAAGGCAAGCCTAAGGCCGGAGTGGCCGACGTGTTAGTGGCACCGCGACAACGGACATTTAGGCAGCTAGCCCTATCAGGTGGACATGCGCTCGCCGCGGATCGAGGCGAAGTCGACCCGGCCGCCGAGGGGCTCGGGTGCCCGGTCGGAGACGCAGTCACTTTGGACGGCGTTGCTAGCGGCCTCAGCGGAGCCGCCAGGAGCAGGAGCGGCATCATCGGCGAGGTGCCCGTCGTCCTCGCCGGCCTGACGGTCGCCGGCCTGACGGTCGCCGGCCTGACGGTCGCCGGCCTGACGGTCGCCGGCCTGACGGTCGCCGGCCTGACGGTCGCCGGCCTGACCGCCGCCGGCCTGAGCGGCTCCAATTGGCGGGGCCGGCCGCCGCGGGCGCTGCCGGTGGACGTAATCGGCGCGGATCAGCTCGCGCAGATCGGAGCTTGTCCGGGCGCAGAGCTCGTCGGTGGAGCCATGAAACCGGGCCGACCAGACGTCATCGTCGAAGCCGATGGCGTACGCCTCATCCCAGTGCATCTGCAGGTCCGCGAGCGCGGACGCCTCGTTCCTATCCACAACCGCCTCCACGGCCGCGCCCCTGACCCGGACGGTCCGTTCCGCCTCGGCGGCGGCCAGGGCCCGCTTCGCACTCCATCATAGCGCGGCATAGAGCGGTGTGCAGCATTAGAACGCGTCCTGGCTCTTTGAGCAGTTCACAGGCGTTCTAGGGTGATCTTCGTGGTCAAGGTGCCTAAGTTCGACGCCAATGCGCTCGGGCCCGTGTACGTCTACGTCGGCGTGGCCGACCACATCGCGGCAAGGATCGAGGCGGGCGAGCTAACTGCCGGCGCTCGGTTGCCCGCCGAGCGTGACCTGGCCGCTGACTATCAGGTGGCTGTCGGCACCGCCCGGCGCGCAGTGGAGGAACTCAGGCAGCGCGGCCTGGTAGTGACACTCCCGGCTAAAGGAACATTCGTCGCATGAGTCGAGTGCTCCGAAGCGGTGCGAGGTCCGCCACAGCGCCGGAACCGGGTCGGCGACGCAGCATGCAATCGACGTTCCACCGATTCTGGCCTCCACAAATCGGTATTAACGGCGCACATAGCCGACCGAAATCGGTGGAATGTGAGTGCGAGCTCCTTGAGCAGCCTCTGCCGATATAGGGAATTCCAGGCTTATCCGGTCAATTCGTTGCTGAGATTCACCAAAACGCGCCTGGAAGCGCGAATGTCGGGCCCTGTTCATCGGCCGGCCGCAAGGGCACGATTGACTGGGCGGGGGCTTGCTGAGCGGCGACTGATAGGGCGGCGACTTACCGGGCGGCAACTGACCGGGCGGCGACTTACCGGGCGGCAACTGATCGGGCGGCGACCGGCTGAGCGGCGACCGGCGCACTGCCTTGGAGCGGCCGACGCGGCGTGGTGCGAAGGGAGCTCGGCTGGTGGACAGGGTCGTGGTCGTTGGCGGCGGCGTCCTTGGCATGATGCACGCGGTGCAAGCGCGTAGAGCCGGCCTGAGCGTCATCCATCTCGAGCGGGAAGCTGGCGCCCGCGGAGCGAGCGTGCGCAACTTCGGCCTGATCTGGATTAGCGGCCGGGCGCCGGGCGCCGAACTTGCGCTAGCGCAACGGGCCCGAACCCTCTGGGAACAGCTAGCTGGCGCGGTCCCGCCGGCCGGCTTCCGGCGGCACGGCTCGCTGACTGTTGCCTGCGACGAGGCGGAACTCGGCCTGCTCTACGCCCCGGCGATCGCGGAGGAGACGTTCGCATGATCACACCGCCTGCCGAGCAGCTGCCCGTGGAAGTCGCCCGCCACATCACCGTCGCCTGTCTCGATATGGCCGGCACCACCGTGGCCGATGACGGCAGCGTGATGGCCGCGTTCGGCGCGGCCGCGGCCGCGTTCGGCATGGTGCCAGGCGCTACTGGCTATGACGAGGCCATCACCTTCGTCCGCGACACTATGGGCCAATCGAAGATCGAGGTGTTCCGGCAGATCCTGGGCAGCGAGGAAGGGGCCCAGCGGGGTAACCAGATCTTCGAGGAGAGCTATGCCGAGTCCGTGCGTTCAGGCCTGGTCGCTCCGCTGCCAGGCGCCGTTGAGACGATCACGGTACTGCGCGCGGCCGGTATCAAGGTATGCCTGGCGACTGGGTTCGCTCCGGTCACTAGAGACACGCTGCTTGACGCCCTCGGCTGGCGGACGCTCATCGACCTGGCGCTCTCGCCGTCCGACGCAGGGCGCGGCAGGCCATGGCCAGACCTGCCGCTGACCGCGCTCCTACGGCTTGGCGGCGGCGCCGTGACCGAGCTCGTCGTCGTCGGCGATACCCCGAGTGACGTCGAGTCCGGGCTGCGCGCCGGGGCTGGCGTAGTCGCCGGGGTAACTACCGGCGCCAGCAGCCGGGAAGAGCTCGCCGAGGCTGGCGCTCCGTACGTAATGGACTCAGTGAGCGAACTGGTGCAGCTGCTCGGCCTCGGCGCGCCCAGCCTGACCTGAGTCGGCGTGCGTCAGGTAAGGCGGACCTGGCCGCCCGCCCGTGGCCAGTCGACTGCCAGCACCACGTTCCGGTCTGCGGTCGTTCCGGCTCCTGCGCCGCCCTCGGGGGTAATCAGCTGACGTACCTGCCAGTCGTTAGCCGCAAGCTCGCGAGCCAGCGCGGCCAGGTCCGCCGGATCGGCGTCGCCCTGGCTGGCGCTGCCCTGATAGGCGGCCGCGGCGGCAGAGTCGATGACCGTACACGCGATTGCCAAGCCCTGCACGGTGGCGAGGAACTCGACAATCCGGGCTTGCTGTGGCCAGTCAATGTGCGAGGCAGTCGTAATTTGCCAGAATCCGGCCCGACCGTCCGCGCCGTCGTGGACAGGGCTCACCGCATGCACGTGCGTGTGCCCGTTCAGCCACGCAACCACGCACGGATAGCCCAGCAAGATGTCCCGCAGTTCGGCGGCCAGCACCCTGCGGTCGGCGCCCGGCGGCCGGGTGTCGTTGACGAGGGTCTCGAGAGGATGATGGCTGAACAGGACTACCGGCCGCGCCGCGCTGGCGGTCAGTTCGGCCTCGAGCCATTCCAGCTGGGCCGAGTCGACTGAGCCTTGCCAGCCCCCGTGCGGGTTTACGGTGTCGAGCACCACGCACCTGATGTTCCCGTGGTCGAAGGCGTAGTAAGCGGTCCCGTCCGCGAGATTGCGCTCGGAGTAGCCGTGCCCGGAAGGCTCGCCAGTGGTCCGGAAATGCTCGCGGACGTGGTCGGCCCTGGTTACCGTGGCCCGGCCGGGATCCGGCGTGACCGGTAGCTGGGTTCCGCGGGCAAGCTCGGCCAGTGCATCGCCCTCGGCGCTGGCGAGCCGCGCGAGAACCGCCCGGGCGTCCAGATCGTCGGGGGGCGTCAGCACCTTGATGCCCCCGACCGGGAACTCGCGCAGCCACCCTTCCGGCTGCACCGTTCCCTGGAGCATGTTGTCGTGGTTGCCGTGCACCGTGTACCACGGCAGTCCAAGGCCGGTGGCCCGGAACGGCTGGCGAGCGGCCGTCAGGATGCCCGGCGCCTCCGGGAATCCGTACCTGGCCCTCGGCATGTCCTCGGGCCCGCCGTCGGGATGCCAGTAGCGCTGGTCCTCGACGTGAGCTCCGGCCACGCCCTCGTACTGCAGCGGGTCGCCGGAGTCTGGCACCACGGTGCCGCCGTCGAGCAAGTCGATGTAGCTTCGCAGCTCGTTGAGCTGGCAGTTGTCGCTGGCATCGCCGGTCAACACGGCGAAGTCCAGTGGTGCGGCGGATACCGGTGCCCGGCCAACCTGCCGTACTGCCCGGACCATCGCCTCGGCGACGTGATAAGTGAACAGCTCCTGCGCCCGGTAGGTTCCGATGATCCCAAGCGTGGCGCGCAGCGGCGAATCCGGATCGGAATACCGGTCGACCAGTTCCGCGCGCCCTGGCGACTGGTGATCCATGACGTGGGTGTCCGACAGGTGCGCGATCGCCAGCAGGGGCGCTGCGGTCCGCTGCCAGCCGGACGGCAGGCTCGCACCAGACAGGTCGGTCCGGATGCGATGCTGTTCGCCCGTCCCGCTAGTCAGTCGGCGGTACCCGCCCTCGCCTTCCTCGCCTGGAACGAGCCGTCGCTGCGCGGTGGTAGCCGGCCGCTCCGCTGACCTGGCCGGCTCGTGCGTCGCCGTCACTGATGCTCCGCTACCAGAGCCAGTGCCGCCAGCAAGGTCAGTGCCGCCAGCCGGGATCGCGCAGCGCCGCGACGTCGGAATCGCTGCCGTCAAGGCGCACGTCAGCGGCATCGGTCCGACCCATCACCCACATAGTGAGTTCGCCGGGAGTGCCGGTGACGGTCACCACGGGGGTCCGCACCTTCGCCGTGATCCTGACGCGGCCGTTGCCGTTGGGCGACTCGTCTGCCCGGACGAGCTCGACCCCGACGGGAGCCTTCCGCATCATCAGCCTCGCCATTCCGAGCCTGGCCCAGAGCACGTCGGCCAGGTCCGGGCTGAGCTCGCGGGGCTTCCAGTCTGGCTGGGCCCTGCGAGCGTCCTCGTGGTGGACGAAGTACTCCACCAGGTTCAGCTTTTCGTCTGCGCCTGGCAACCCGAAAAGTGACAGTTTCGGCGGACCGCTCCGGATCAGCTGAATCAGCTGTGGGTAAGGCGTCCGTTTCTTCAGGCGGTTCTGCACGTGGCGGGTGTATCCGGCTAGGGGGCCGCCCATGACGCCCGCCCCGGCATCGGGCCGCCGCTCGCGCAGCACGAGGTGCGCCGCCAAGTCCGATGTCCGCCAGCCCGTGCACAGCGTGGGCTCATCCGGGCCAAGGTCGGCGAGCAGAACGCAGAGGGCAACGCGCTCATCATGGGCGTGCGTCATGAGTTGAATGGTAGGTGATCGCGTCGGCGCCGCTCGGGCCAGTGGCCGGGCTGCTCGGTCTCGCTAGGGGCGGCGCCGCCACGAGGGCGGGCGGTCAACGCCGCGCAGCCTTGGCGCTAGCCTTCAGGAAGCACAGACCGGGAGGCCATGATGACCAGCGGCGGTGAGACCGCGCCTGGGGAGTTCAGCGGCTCAGCCAGCGGTGGTGGTGGCCGCCAGGGGGGCGCCCGCTGGCTCGGCGGTACCCAGTGGCGGGGCATCGCACGCCCGCGGTGGGCGCGGCGGGAACTCACGCTGGCGCTAATCCTGGGAGTCGCCGGAGCCGCGCTCGTTTTCCTGGCCACCCGCCAGGCCTGGGCCCAGGTCCGCACGACGCCGCCGAGGCCCCTTCCGGCCAGCCTGATCACGGTCACCGGAGCGGCCCTGGTGCCATACGCGGGCGCGCTCACGCTGGCCAGCCTGGCCAGCCTGGCTGCGGTCGTGGCAAGCCGGCGCCTCCTCCGCAGGCTCATTGGCCTGCTGCTCGCAGTGCTCGGGGTCGCTCTGGCGACGTCGGTTGTCTCGGTGTCCCGAGCCGGTGCTATCGCGGCCGCTGCGGCCAGCACCAACCCGGCCACGGCCGGGGCCGGCTCGGTGACGCAGGGCAGTGCGCCCGCGTCATCGGGAATTCCCAACGTGGCCGGTGCGTCGTCCCATGTCACATTCATCGGGGCCGGGTGGCAGGTCCTTGCGATGACTGGCGCCATCGTCCTCGTGGCCGCGGGCGTCCTCGTGCTTTGGCGGGCGAACCGAATGGCGGTCATGTCGAGCCGCTACGACGCCCCGTCCCGTGTGGCCAAGGACGGCGCGGCAGTGCCCGCTACCCAGGTGCCCCCCGCTCCGGTTCCCCGCGCTCCGGTTGCCGCCGCGCCGGTGCCCGGGGATGCGGGGCCTGCCGCCGCGGTATCCGCCTCCGCGGTGTCCGCGTCAGTACTATCCGCCTCCACGGTGCGGCGCGGCCGCGCCAGGCAAGGCAATGGCCATAAGGCGGACCCGGGCGGCGCGAGCCCGCAAGCAGGTCCCGCCCGGCCGGTCGGGTCGGGCCGCCCGGCCGAACCCGCCGCTGCCGATTCGGCCTCTATGTGGGAGTCCCTCAGCCGCGGCGATGATCCAACCTGAGCTGCAGCCCAGGGCGGCGACGGGAACCGCCCGGGCTAATCTGGCCTGGTTACCGATCTGGACAGAACTGCCCACTCAGGACAACCACTACCATTAGGTCCTGTGGGGACTAGCTCCATATCGTGGCCAAGCCCATACCGTGAGTAAGCCTGGGTCCGGAAGATAGTTGATGGCGTGCGAAGACCGGGAAGAGCGGCGACGCGGCGAACCAAACCGGGCTAGCTCGGCATGGGCTGGCCGGCGGCACCAGTGACGCGCTGCCGGCAGAGGCTGTCAGCTAAACCCAAGCGGCAGGCTCTCATCAGCAAAGGCCAGTACAACAGGGGGCGCCAGATCGACCGAAGGCGCCGTCGCTACGATTTTGTGCAAGGCAACCCACCCGAGGGGGCGGCGGAACCGCGTGAGCGTGCTTGACGACATCCTCGATGGAGTGCGCGCAGACCTGGCGGAGCGCCAGCAAACGGTGCCACTTGACCGGCTGAAACAGGCGGCCGCGCGGGCGCCATCGCCGCGCGATGTGGCCGGCGCCTTTAGCGGGCCAGAAGTAGCAGTCATCGCCGAGGTGAAGCGCGCAAGCCCGTCGAAGGGCGCGCTGGCGGCGATCGCCGATCCTGCCGGGCTGGCCATCGACTATGAGGCTGGCGGCGCGCGCGTGATTAGCGTGCTCACCGAACAGCGCCGGTTCGGCGGCAGCCTTGAGGACCTGGCCGCGGTCAGAGACGCGGTCGGTGTCCCGATCTTGCGCAAGGATTTCATTATCAGCGCCTATCAGCTCTGGGAGGCCAGAGCCCGCGGCGCGGATCTGGTGCTGCTCATCGTCGCCGCCCTGGAACAGAACGCGCTGGTCTCGCTGGTTGAGCGCGCTGCGTCGATCGGCCTGGTGCCGCTGGTCGAGGTGCATACCGAGGCCGAGTTGGACCGTGCGCTGGACGCCGGCGCCACGTTGCTGGGCATCAACGCGCGAAACCTGGCTACCCTCGAGGTTGACCGGGCCATATTCGGCCAGCTGGCCCCCAAGGTGCCAGACGGAGTCATCAAGATCGCGGAGTCTGGCGTGCGCGGGCCGCACGACCTGCTTGCCTACGCCGCGGCAGGCGCCGACGCAGTGTTGGTGGGTGAGAGCCTGGTGACCGGCAAGGACCCGCGTACCGCGGTCGCTGACCTGGTGACTGCGGGCTCGCATCCGGCCCTGCGCTCGGGTCGCAGTGCCTGGTCCGGCGCGCCGCAGCAGAGCGCGCCCAAGAACAGCGCGCCCAAGAACAGCGCTCCGAAGAACAGCGCGCCCGGGCAGGCTGGGCCAGGGCCGGCGGGCCGAGGCCCAGACCGCCCCGAGCAGGAGGGGCCAGCGTCCGGACCAGGAGGAGCGGAGAGATGACAGCCTCGAGCCGCGGGAGCCTCACCAGCACTGAGCCGCCCGCGAGCACTGAGCGGCCCGCGAGCACGGAGAGCCTTGTCGGCCGAGAGAACCTGGCCGTTCCTGATGCCGACGGCCATTTCGGCAGCTTCGGCGGCAGGCTTGCGCCCGAGGCGCTGATGTCGGCGCTGGAAGAGCTGACCACTGCCTACCTGGAGGCCAAGGCCGACCCCGAGTTCCGGGCCGAGCTCGCCGCACTGCTGACCGGCTATGCAGGCCGGCCGACGCTGCTAACGGAGGCGCCGAGATTCGCCGCCCAGGCTGGCGGCGGACGGGTTTTCCTCAAGCGCGAGGACATGGCCCACACCGGCTCCCACAAGATCAACAACGTTCTGGGCCAGGCGCTGCTCACCAAGCGGATGGGCAAGCCGCGGATCATCGCCGAGACCGGCGCCGGCCAGCACGGCGTCGCGACCGCTACCGCGGCCGCCCTGCTGGGCCTGGACTGCATGGTCTACATGGGCGCCGAGGACACCAGGCGGCAGGCGCTGAACGTGGCCCGGATGCAGATGCTCGGCGCCGAGGTCGTGCCCGTGACCACGGGCAGCATGACCCTGAAGGACGCCATCAACGAGACCTTCAGGGACTGGGTTTCCACCGTCGACACCACGCACTATTGCATCGGCTCGGTGATGGGACCGCACCCGTTCCCCCTGATGGTGCGCGACTTCCAGCGGGTGATCGGCGTCGAAGCGCGGGCCCAGATCCTCCAGGCTGCCGGGCGGCTGCCGGACGCTGTCATCGCCTGCGTCGGCGGCGGGTCAAATGCGATCGGCGCCTTCCATGCCTTCATCCCGGACGAGTCAGTGGCGCTGATCGGCTGCGAGGCCGGTGGCGACGGGGTGGCAACCGGCAGGCACGCGGCAACCGTTGCCGGCGGCTCGCCGGGCGTAATTCACGGGATGCGGACGTTCCTGCTGCAAGATACCGAAGGGCAGACGCTGGAAACTCACTCGATCTCCGCCGGCCTCGACTACCCAGGTGTCGGGCCGGAACATGCGTGGCTGCACGCCACCGGCCGGGCTAGCTACCGGGCAATCACCGATGCTGAGGCCATGAGCGCCTTCTCGGTGCTCTGCCGCACCGAGGGGATCATCCCGGCGATCGAGTCGGCGCACGCGCTGGCCGGAGCGCTCCAGGTTGGCGCGGAACTCGGCCCGGACGCGGTGCTTCTTGTCAACCTGTCCGGCCGCGGCGACAAGGACGTCGACATCGCGGGGCACTGGTTCGGTCATCTGGAGACACAGCACCTCCAGGCGCCGGATCCGCAGACGCAACCATGAGCGCCGTCACCGCCGCCTTCGCGACCGCGAAGGCGGAGGACAGGGCGGCGCTCGTCGCGTACCTGCCGGCCGGCTTCCCGTCCGTTGACGGCGCCATCGAGGCGGCGAACGCCATCGCCCAGGCCGGGGCCGACATCATCGAGATCGGCTTGCCGTACTCGGACCCGCTGATGGACGGCCCCGTCATCCAGGAGGCCGTGTACCGGGCGCTGACCGGCGGCGTGCATGTCGCCGACGTGCTGGCCACCGTCGAGGCCGTGGCTGCGGCCGGGGTGCCCACCCTGATCATGACCTACTGGAACCCGGTGGATAGGTACGGCGTGGAAGCGTTCGCCGCCGACCTGGCCAAGGCGGGCGGGAGCGGGCTCATCACGCCTGACCTGACGCCCGAGGAAGCCGGGCCGTGGCTGGTGGCGGCAGCCGAGCACGGCCTGGACCCGGTATTCCTCGTCGCGCCGAGCTCGTCCGAGCGCCGCATCGAGCTGATCACCGCAGCGTGCGGCGGGTTCGTCTACGCCGCGTCGCTGATGGGCATCACCGGGGCCAGGGAATCGGTCGGCAGCCAGGCGGCCGGCCTGGTCAGCCGGGTCCGCCAGCACACCAACCTGCCCGTTGCCGTCGGGCTCGGCGTCCGGGACGGCCGACAAGCGGCCGAAGTTGCCGGCTTTGCCGACGGCGTCATCGTCGGGTCGGCATTCGTACAGTGCCTGCTCACCGCCGAAGACGAGCAGTCTGGCCTGGCCAGCGTTCGGGACCTGGCGGCCGAGTTGGCGGCCGGCGTCCGTATGGTCTAAGGCCAGCCAACGCCCCGACCGTGATCGGCTAGTCGCTCACCAGGCCGCCCAAGGCGATGCTCGCTCGGGCAACCACGACGTGACTGTCGCGCGTGCGCGCGGGTGAGCTGCCGGGAAATCCGTCAGGGTAAATCTCGGCGCGAGCTCGCGACGACCTCACCGCTCCGCGGGATTTGGCAGCCCTGGCTTCGCGGCTGCCCTCAGGCCACCGCCGGATGGAAGCTCGTCACCAGGTCTGAGCGCAGCCGCCTTCCTTCGTTATACTGTTCAGCGGTGCCAGGAGCAGCCGCCTGAAATCGCACCTCAGGGCCAGTGTTGTCCCGCCTCACGGGCCAGTGTCGTCCCGATCCCACCGCGCGCGAAGCGGACGAGACGACAGGAGCGCTGATGGCACCCGCCCTTCTCGGGCCCGGCCCCGGCCTTTATGACCCCAGGAACGAGCACGACGCCTGCGGTGTCGGTTTTGTCGCCGACCTCACCGGCGAACGCCGTCATCAGACCGTCGCGAGCGCTCTGACGGTGCTGCGCAACCTGGAGCATCGCGGTGCCAAGGGTGCCGATCCTGAGTCGGGAGATGGCGCCGGCATCATCACCCAGATGCCTGACGAACTGCTGCGGGCCGAGTGCAACTTCGACCTGCCGGCCGTCGGCAGCTACGTGGCCGGCCTCGGCTTCCTGCCAGCGAACCTGAGCCGGACCGAGGTGCAAGCGGCCGTCAAGCGGCTCGCGGCCGACGAAGGGCTGGCCGTACTCGGCTGGCGCGACGTGCCGCACGACACCGATTATTGCGGGAACGGGGCCGCCCAGGTGCTGCCCGAGCTTGTCCAGCTGGTCGTGTCTGGGCTGGCCGGAGAATCTGGGCAGGAGCTGGACCGGAAGGCGTACTGCCTGCGCAAGCGGGCTGAGCACGAGACCGGCCTGTACCTGGCCAGCCTGTCCAGCGCGACGATCGTCTACAAGGGCATGCTCACCGCGCTGCAGCTCGAGCCCTTCTTTCCCGATCTCACCGACCCCCGGTACCGGTCGGCTATCGCGCTTGTGCACTCGCGGTTCTCCACCAACACCTTCCCGTCCTGGCCGCTGGCCCATCCGTACCGGATCATCGCTCACAACGGTGAGATCAACACCATCCGGGGCAACCGGAACTGGATGCGGGCCCGGGAGGCTCAGCTGACAGCCGATGTGTTCGGTACCGATGCCGCGGGCCGGGGCATCGAGCGGCTGTTGCCGATCATGGACGATACGGTCAGCGACTCGGCGAGCTTTGACGCCTGCCTGGAGCTGCTGCACCTGGGCGGCCGCTCGCTGCCGCATGCCGTGCTGATGATGATCCCCGAGCCGTGGGAGAACCATAAGGAGATGGACCCGGCCAGGCGGGCCTTCTACCAGTTCCACTCGACCCTGATGGAGCCGTGGGACGGCCCGGCGCTGATCGCGTTCACCGACGGGACCGTGATCGGGGCGGTGCTCGACCGCAACGGCCTGCGGCCGGGCCGGTACTGGGTGACGAATGACGGCCTCGTCGTTCTCGCCAGCGAGGTCGGCGTGCTGGACATCGACCCGGCCAGCGTGATCCGCAAGGGCAGGCTTCGGCCCGGCCGGATCTTCCTCGCCGACACCGGCGCGGGCCGGATCATCGAGGACGAGGAGGTCAAGGCGGAGCTCGCCGGCCGAGGAGCCGTACGCGGACTGGCTGCACGCCGGCCTGGTGCACCTGGACGACCTGCCCGGCCGCAGTCGCCAACTGCCGGACAGCCGGATCTTGCTGGTCCAGCAGCAGCTCTTCGGGTACACCGAGGAGGAGGTGCGAGTGCTGCTGGCGCCGATGGCCAGGACCGGCGCCGAGCCGCTGGGCTCGATGGGCACCGATACGCCGCTGGCCGTGCTGTCCGACCGGCCGCGGCTGCTGTACGACTACTTCAGCCAGCTGTTCGCCCAGGTGACGAACCCGCCGCTGGACGCGATCAGGGAAGAGCTTGTCACCTCGCTGGGCGCGTCGACTGGGCCCGAGCACAACCTGCTCGAGCCGGGGCCGGCGTCCTGCCGGCAGATCGTGCTGCCGTTCCCCGTGATCAGCGACAGCGACCTGGCCAAGATCGTCCATATCAACGACGACGGTGACTTGCCTGGTTTCGCGGCGCACATGGTGGACGGGCGCTATGAGGTGGCCGGCGGCGGGACCGCGCTCGAGGCGAGGCTCGACGAGATCCGGGCTGACGTCTCGGCCGCCATCGCGGCCGGCGCGCGGATCATCGTGTTGTCCGACCGCGGTGCTGAGGCTGGCGGCGGCCAGCCGTCGGCCGGCGGGCCCGCGCCCGACGACAGCCAGGCGCGCCTCGGCCCGATCCCGTCGCTGCTGCTGACCGGCGCCGTGCACCACCACCTGATCGCCGAGCGGACCAGGACGATGGCCGGGCTGATCGTGGAGTCCGGCGACGCCAGGGAATGCCACCACATCGCGCTGCTGCTCGGTTATGGCGCCGCGGCCGTCTGCCCCTACCTGGCGATCGAATCGGCGGAGGAGCTAGTGCGCCGGGGCGTCCTCAGCGACGTCAGCGACCGCGCGGCGGCGGCGAACTTGATCAAGGCACTCGGCAAGGGCGTGCTGAAGATCATGTCGAAGATGGGCGTATCCACCGTCGCGTCTTACACCGGGGCCCAGCTGTTCGAGGCGATCGGTCTCGGGCCCGACGTCATCGGCTCGTGCTTTGCCGGCACGTCGTCCCCGTTGGGCGGTATCGGTTTCGATGACATTGCTGCCGAGGTGGGCCAGCGGTACGCGGTAGCCTTCCCGCCGCGCGGGAGCAGGCAGCCGCATCGGCGGCTGGAAACCGGCGGTGATTACCAGTGGCGCCGCGAGGGCGAGCCGCACCTGTTCAGCCCAGAGACCGTGTTCAAACTGCAGCACGCGACGCGCAGCGGGCAGCAGAGCGTGTTCCGCGAGTACACCGCGCTGGTAGACAATCAGTCGGCGCGCCTGATGACGCTGCGCGGCCTGCTACGGATCCACGGCGTTGACGACTTGCCGTCAGGCGAGTCGGCTCGGGGTGTATCCCCGGCCACGGATGGTTTTGGGGGCGACTCGGGGGTGTCCCCCGAGGGTGCCCGTTCCCCTTGAGGAAGTGGAGCCGGTCGCGAGCATCGTGCGCCGGTTCTCAACCGGCGCTATGTCCTACGGATCGATCTCGGCCGAGGCGCACGAGACGATCGCGATCGCGATGAACCGGCTCGGCGGGCGGTCCAACACCGGCGAGGGCGGCGAGGACGCGCGCCGCTTCCTGCCGGACGAGAACGGCGACCTGCGCCGGTCGGCGGTCAAGCAGGTGGCCAGCGGCCGGTTCGGGGTGACCAGCGAGTACCTGGTTAACGCCGATGACCTGCAGATCAAGATGGCGCAGGGCGCCAAGCCGGGGGAGGGCGGCCAGCTTCCCGGCCACAAGGTGTACCCGTGGATCGCCTCGACCAGGCACTCGACGCCCGGCGTCGGCCTGATCTCGCCGCCGCCGCACCATGACATCTACTCCATCGAGGACCTGGCGCAGCTGATCCACGACCTCAAGAACGCCAACCCCAGGGCACGGGTGCACGTCAAGCTGGTCGCCGAGGTTGGTGTCGGCACGGTCGCGGCCGGGGTGTCGAAGGCGCATGCCGATGTGGTGCTGATCTCCGGTCATGACGGCGGTACTGGCGCGTCCCCGCTGACCAGCATCAAGCACGCGGGCGCGCCGTGGGAGCTCGGCCTGGCCGAGACGCAGCAGACGCTGCTGGGCAACGGCCTGCGGGACCGCATCGTCGTGCAGGTGGACGGGCAGCTCAAGACTGGCCGGGACGTGATCATCGCGGCTTTGCTGGGGGCCGAGGAGTTCGGCTTCGCCACCGCTCCGCTAGTGGTCGCGGGCTGCGTCCTGATGCGGGTCTGTCACCTGGACACCTGCCCGGTGGGCGTGGCTACTCAGAACCCGGAATTGCGGCGGCGGTTCACCGGCCGGCCGGAGTTCATCGTGAACTTCTTCGAGTTCCTCGCCCAGGAGGTGCGCGAATACCTCGCCAAGCTCGGGTTCCGGTCGCTGGAAGAGGCCATCGGCCGAGCCGAGATGCTGGACACCGCTGCCGCCATCAGCCACTGGAAAGCGGCGGGCCTTGACCTGCGGCCCGTCCTGCACGTGCCGGAGCTGCCGCCGGGCGCGGCGCGGCACTGCGTGACCGGCCAGGATCACGGTCTCGACAAGGCGCTGGACAACACGCTGATACTGCTGGCCGAGGGCGCGCTGGAGAACCGCACCCCGGTCGGCCTGGAACTGCCGGTGCGGAACGTGAACCGGACCGTCGGAACCATGCTCGGCAGTGCGCTCACCAGCCGGTGGGGCGGCGCCGGGCTGCCGGACAACACCATCGAGGTGGCACTCACGGGCTCGGCCGGCCAGTCGCTCGGCGCGTTCTTGCCCCGCGGCATCACCATCCGGTTGCGCGGCGATGCTAATGACTACCTGGGTAAGGGCCTGTCCGGCGGCCGTATCATCGCCGCGCCCGATCCGGCGGCTAGATTTGCCGCCGAGCGCAACGTGATCGCCGGTAACGTGATCGGCTACGGCGCGACCAGCGGCGAGATGCTGCTCCGCGGGCGTGTCGGGGAACGCTTCTGCGTCCGCAACTCCGGTGCCACCGCGGTGGCGGAGGGTACCGGCGACCACGGCTGCGAGTACATGACCGGCGGGCGGGTGGCTGTGCTCGGGCCGGTCGGCCGGAATTTCGCGGCCGGCATGTCCGGCGGCATCGCCTACCTGCTCGATCCGGACCCGGTGCGGGTCAACACCGAGATGGCGGACCTGGAGCCGCTGACCGCGGAAGATGAGGAATTCCTCCGGGAGCTGATCGGCAGGCACCAGGCCGAGACCGGCTCGGTGGTCGCGGCCAGCCTGCTGGCCGACTGGCCGGCCGCCCAGCGGCGATTCGCCCGGGTGATGCCGAGGGATTACCAGCGCGTGCTGGCCGCCGCGCGGCGGGCCGAACGCGATGGCCTGGACGTGAGCGAGGCCGTGATGGCCGCGGCTCGGGGCTGACGGGGGAGCGGACCGATGGCAGACCCGAGGGGCTTCCTCACTACGCAGCGGCAGACGCCTGCCCGGCGCCCGGTCGATGTGCGCATCACTGACTGGCGGGAGGTGTACACGGAGTTCGGCGCGGACAAGGTGGAACGGCAGGCCGGGCGGTGCATGGATTGCGGGATACCCTTCTGCCACGCCGGCTGCCCGCTCGGCAACCTCATCCCGGAGTGGAACGACCTGGTCCGTCAGGGAGACTGGCGCGCCGCCGCCGAGCGGCTGCACGCGACGAACAACTTTCCTGAGTTCACCGGCCGGCTGTGCCCGGCGCCTTGTGAATCTGCCTGCGTGCTCGGCATCAGCGCGGACCCGGTGGCGATCAAGCAGGTGGAACTCGAGATCATCGACCGGGCCTGGGCCGAGGGCTGGGTGCCGCCCCGGCGCCCGGCGCCCGCTGCGCTGGCCGCTGGCCGTCACGTCGCGGTGATCGGCTCCGGGCCGGCCGGGCTGGCGGCGGCGCAGCAGCTGACCAGGGCCGGGCATGCCGTCACGGTGTTCGAGCGGGCGGACGCGCCGGGCGGCCTGCTGCGCTACGGGATACCTGAGTTCAAGATGGAGAAGCGGCACTTGGACCGCAGGCTGGTGCAGATGCTGGCGGAGGGTACCGAGTTCAACTGCGGCGTGGAAGCGGGTACCGACATCACTGCGGAGGAGTTGCGCCGCGATTACGCCGCCATCATTCTTGCGGGCGGGGCGACAGTGGCCCGCGGGCTGCCGGTGCCCGGCGCCGACCTGGCCGGGATCCACCAGGCCATGGAGTACTTGCCGCTAGCAAACCGGGCGGTCGCCGGCAGCGCGGGGGCGAGCCGGATGGGACGGGAGTTTGGCCCGGTATCCGAGCCGGTCATCTCGGCCAGGAGACGCCACGTAGTGATCATCGGCGGCGGTGACACCGGCGCCGACTGCCTGGGCACCGCGCACCGGCAAGGCGCCGCCTCCGTCACCCAACTGGAGATCCTGCCCAGGCCGCCGGACGGCACGGCCCGGCAGCCAGCCATGGCCGGTGCACCCGGCAATTTTCCGGGTGTCGAGCGCGCACGAAGAGGGTGGCGACCGCGTGTATGCCGTCTCCACGCAGCGATTCCTGGGCGACGACAGCGGGCGGGTC
Source organism: uncultured Actinomycetota bacterium (assembly GCA_963804435.1). GTDB lineage: Bacteria > Actinomycetota > Actinomycetes > Streptosporangiales > Streptosporangiaceae > JAJYUU01. Next base: position 1,798,498 of record CAWDQI010000001.1, read on the forward strand.
CGGGCCCTGGCTCTGACTGAGGTGGAGCAGGCGGCTAGCGGGTTCCAGCCGGTGCCGGGGACCGAGCGCGAGCTCCCGGCCGACCTGGTGCTGCTGGCCATGGGCTTCAGCGGGGCTGAGAAGGGCCGACTGACCGACGACCTCGGGGTGGCCTTCGACAGCCGCGGTAACGTCGCCAGGGACAGCGGGTTCGCTGCCTCGGTGCCAGGCGTCTTCGTGGCCGGCGACATGGGCCGGGGCCAGTCGCTGATCGTCTGGGCCATCGCCGAGGGCCGGTCTGCGGCGGCCGCCGTCGATGCCTACCTGTGCGGTGAATCCGCGCTGCCGGCCGCCGTTAGCCCGGCTGCCGGGCCATTCCGGTAAACGCCGGGCGAATCTGCGTGACCACCGGTCGCTGACGGGTAACGTCCAGATCATGCCGGTGGCCTACCTTCCGAGCCCGGCCAGCGAGGTCTGGCAGCTGGGCGCGATTCCGGTACGGGCCTACGCGCTGTGCATGGTGGCTGGCGTCGTGACCGGCCTTTGGCTGACCGATAGGCGCTACCGGCGTGCTGGCGGCCAGGCGCGCGTGATCCTGGACTTGGCCACGGTCGCCGTCCCCGTCGGCCTGGTCGGAGCCCGGCTGTATAGCGTGCTCACGAACTTCGGGTTGTACTTCGGGCCAGGGCGCGACTGGACAGACGTATTCCGGGTTTGGCAAGGCGGGCTCGGGATAGCGGGCGCGGTGGCTGCCGGAGCCGTCGCCGCGTGGGCCTACTGCCGCCGGTCCGGCCTCGAGATCGGGCCGATCGCGCTGGCGGCAGTCCCCGCGCTGGCGGTCGCGCAGGCGATCGCAGTGTGGGGGAACTGGTTCAGCCAGGAGCTGTACGGCAGGCCATCCGGGCTGCCGTGGGCGGTGGCGATCTCCCCCGAGCACCGGGCTGCGGGCTTGCAGTCCTATGCCACCTTCCAGCCGGTCTTCCTCTACCTGTCACTGCTGGACCTGCTGGTGGCGGCCGGAGTCAGTTACGCGATCCGTAAGTACGCACTAACCGGCGACCGGGCATTTGCGCTATACGGCGCGTTGTACGCAGCCGTCGGCTGCGTTGCCGAGACGATGCGAGTCGACTACTCGCCCCGGCTGCTCGGCCTTCGGACCAACATCCTGGCGATGCTCGTAATCCTCGTGATCGCGGTCAGTTACCTGGTCTTCGACCGGCAGCGCCGCCAGCTGCGAGCCCCGGCACCGTACGAGGGAGAGTCGCCCGTCAGAGTGCCTGCCCTCCGGTCCCCTGCCCTGCGGTCCCGGTCGAGCCAGGCGACGGCCGGAACGACGGGGCTGGAGATCGAGGTGCCGCCCCCGCCCAATGCTGGCGAGTCCGCGCCGGGGGACATGGCCTGACTGCGGTCGCTGATAGTCCAGCGGGCGCCTGCGACGGCCCGCCCGTTATCTGTGCTGGCGTTACCTGCCCCTTCCGGATCCGGGCGCGAACCCGGTCTTTCCGCACGCCAGGTCAGTATTACGGCGCCCGAGGTTCCAGCATTGCAACGACCGGCCATCAGTCTGGTAACCATCTTCGGCGCTCCGTAGCCCAACACCCCTAACGCCGGAATAGCGTAGTTTGTAACAGGGGAAGTAACGCCGCCCGCGGTTCGTCCGCGGCCCTGCTCGAAACTTGCTGACCAGGTGCTCGCCATCGAGGACGGTCGGCTCGCCCCAAGGTAACTTTGCCGTTCCCGCGGCAGGCATTGCCGGAGCATCCGAACGGAGGTGGCGGCCTCCCGTTGCGGCCTCAGTACTTCGCGCCGACGAATTGATCAAGCCTGGCTACGGCCTCCCGGCGCGCGACAGAGATCATGTTCGGTCGCGAGAATCGCCAGCTCACCCCCAGCAGGTCAAGGGCCGATCCGCACAAGGCCAGTATGTCCGTGGATTCGTTGGAGAAGAAATAGCGCGGATATTCATACCAGCGATCCCCTCCACTGAGGCGCCGTTTCACGCGGTTGACCACGCGACAGCCATCAGAGTGGAACAAACCCCGAGCAAAGGCACCAGGAAACGCCGTCACTATGGCGTACTGCCATAGCGCGAGTTCTATGCGGCGGTGATGATTGCGCCCGGGCCCGTGCTGGGGAAACAGGAACGGCCAATGCTGAGAATAACTCTTTACCTCGGTGCATCCGATTCGCTGAACGCGGCACACCTGAGCAAGAGGCATGACCGCTGACATCGCGGCTCCGGCCGCCGCTATGAGTCCGGGCCAGGCATCGCCGCACGCGAGGCTGAGCGCGTACACGTTCCGACGGCCGACGGAGATGTAACCGTCGCCTAGATAGAGGCCGAGAAGATAGGCATAGGCCGGTTCATCCAGCGGCCGCCCGTTACAGCGCGGGCACCGCGCCGCAGTGCGTGCTGGCTGCGATTGCGCACTGCGGCCACACCGCCAGTGGCGGATTGCGGCCTGCGAAACTCCGCAGATCAGCGCATTCTCGCGGTCCAGGATGCCGAGGCCGGAAAGCAGTAACACCCGATCGACCAGATTGCGCTCATACATGTTCATAGTGTCGCGCGCAGTGCCGACAATCTGGGCCGGTCATTTAGGGCTGATCCTCAATGATGGTGCCGAGAGCGGGATTCGAACCCGCATGCCCTTTCGGACAGATGCTTTTGAGGCATCCGCGTAAGCCATTCCGCCATCTCGGCCTATTACAGTCTATATCGGCACTAGCTGTACAAATCATACGTGCTGGCACCCGTCGTGGCTAATCTACCCGTCTATCGCCCGCCCCGTCAGGTGGCACGCGTGGCCAGACATGCTCGGTAGCTCAGCCTGGCCAGCCAGCCGACGCCGACGGGCCTCGCTGACGGCTAAGGTACCGGTTTTCGGTACGCTCTGCTCGTGAGTAAGAGCCCCTTTCAAGTGGTGATAGCCGAGGACGAGGCGCTGATCCGGATGGATCTGCGCGAGATGCTGGAGGAGGAGGGCTACGTTGTAGCCGGCGAGGCAGCTGACGGCGAGACGGCCGTACAGCTTGCCGAGCAGCTGCGGCCTGATCTGGTGATCATGGACGTGAAGATGCCCGGCCTGGACGGGATCTCCGCCGCCGAGCGCATTACCGCCAGCCAGCTCGCGCCGGTGGTGATCCTGACCGCGTTCTCGCAGCGGGACCTTGTGCAGCGCGCCAGCGAGGCCGGCGCGATGGCATACCTGATCAAGCCGTTTACCAAGGCCGACCTGGTGCCTGCCATCGAGGTGGCGGCCAGCCGCTTCGCCGAGATCGCCGCGCTGAACAAGGAGGCCGACAACCTGCGCGAGCGCCTTGAGGTCCGCAAGCTGCTCGACCGCGCGAAGGGCCAGCTGCAGGACGGCCGCGGCATGACCGAGGCCCAGGCGTTCCGGTGGATCCAGAAGACCTCGATGGACCGCCGCCAGACGATGCGCGCGGTAGCCGAGGAAGTCCTGGCCGAAGCCGAGGAAGCCGCCAGCGAGAGCGCCACGGACGGGGTCCGCAGCCGACGGCGGGTTCGCGGGAGGATTCGGGCTGGCAATCCTGGGGCACTCGGCTAGCGGCCCACTAGCGCTTGGTCGGCCTCGTCGCGCAGCATCCTCAACACCCTGTCACTTTGACAGGTACAAAGCCCAACAAATAGCTCTCGAATGACTGTCAAAGTGACAGGGTGTCTTCGTCCTCAGCTCGTGCGTTAATAGCAACCGGGTGCTTTAGAGGTATATGCCGCTTATATACGACGAACGCACGGCTGACGCGCGGAGCTCCAAGCGAGCGGGCGGGGCCGGCCACGCAACCCCCGTTGTAACCGGCGCCCGCCGCTTGCGGCCGCCGGACGCCGGACGCGGTCGACGGTCATGAGCCACTGGACCTTTGGTGCCATGTCGGCCTTCCCCGGGCCGGCACGTTCTCTACTCGGTCGCCTGGCTCTCCGGACAACGGTAGCGACGGGTGGCGGGGCGCGCAGAGACACCGCGATTCCAATGCCGGAATGAGCGAAACATCCCGTCGACCGGATCGTCGGCTGGTGCCCTCGGGAGCGCCCGCGCCGCGGCCGGCGTCAGTCGGCGGGCCGCCGCTTCCGGTCGACTGAGCCTGCGGCTGGCGCGACTCAGGCCTGTTTGGGCTCGCCCGGCACGCCGTCCCGGTGCAGGCAGCTCAACCGCGCCGTGCATACCCGCCTGCCGTCCTCGCCGGTAATGACGATGTCGAAAGTGGACATCGTCCGGCCGCCGTGAATGAGCGTCGCGACGCCGGTGACCAGGCCCGATCTGGCAGCGCGGTGGTGCGTCGCGTTGATCTCGATGCCTACGGTGAAGCGGTCCGGCCCGGCTTGCAGCGCCGCGCCAAGCGAGCCCAGCGACTCGGCGAGCACGCAGGAGGCGCCGCCATGCAAGATCCCGTAAGGCTGCGTGTTGCCCTCGACCGGCATCGTTCCGACGACCCGCTCAGGCGATGCCGACACGATCTTGATGCCCATCCGGCCGGAAAGGGTCGTGGCTCCCAGATCATTGAAGGTTGCGATGATCTGCTGCTCACGATCGGACGACACCGACACCTGCTACCTCCGCGTTCCCGGGAAACCAGACCTTTTGCTCCGGCTGAAGTCAGCGTAAGGGTGGCCTGCGCAGGGCAGCCACGGGGTTCGCAAGGCCAGGCCAACTGTCAGACCGAGCCACTAAACTCTGGACGTGGCCACCAAGGAAGCACCGGAAGCAGCTGAGCGGGATACGGCGCGGCAGGCTGCGGCGGAGCCCGGCCAGGGCCACCCCCGGCGGGGCAGGCTGCTGCTGCTCGACGGGCACTCGCTGGCTTTCCGGGCCTTCTTCGCGCTCCCGCCGGAGAACTTCTCTACCACCACTGGCCAGCCGACCAACGCCGTGTACGGGTTCACGGCCATGCTGATCAACGTTCTGCGGGACGAGCAGCCGACGCACGTGGCCGTGGCGTTCGACCGCAGCGAGCCCACCTTCCGGCACGAGCAGTACGTGGAGTACAAGGCCACCAGGAAGGAGAGCCCCGCCGATTTCCGTAACCAGCTCAGCCTGATCTTCGAGGTACTCGACGCGCTCGGGATCAGCCGGCTGTCGGTGCCCGGCTTCGAGGCCGACGACGTCATCGCGACGCTGGCCACCCAGGCGGCCGGGGACATGGACGTGCTCATCGTCACCGGTGACCGGGATGCACTCCAGCTGGTCAACGATGACGTGACAGTGCTCTACACCATGCGCGGGATCAGCGAGATGGCCAGGTTCACGCCGGATGCGGTGATGGCGAAGTACGGCCTGACGCCCGCGCAGTACCCGGACTTCGCCGCCCTGCGCGGCGACCCGAGCGACAACCTGCCCGGCATTCCGGGGGTGGGCGAGAAGACCGCGACCAAGTGGATCGCCGAGTTCGGCTCGCTGGCGGCGCTGGTGGACCGGGTCGACGAGGTCAAGGGCAAGGCGGGCGACGCGCTGCGCGAGCACCTGTCCGGAGTGCTCCGCAACAGCCAGCTCACCCAGCTGGTCCGGGACGTGCCGCTGGACCTCGGCCCGGCCGACCTGCGCCCGGCGCCGTGGGACCGCGAGCAGATCCACCAGCTATTCGACACCCTGCAGTTCCGGGTCTTGCGCGACCGCCTCTACTCGACACTCCCCAATGGCATCGGGATACCTGCGGCCGCCGCCGACGCGCCCGCGGGTGACGCCGTCGGCGTACGACGTGGCCACCACCGTTCTCGGGCCGGGCGAGGTTGCCGATTGGATTGAGGGGAACGTGGCCGGCACTGGCCGAGCCTGGCCTGGCCGTTAGCGGTAGCTGGGGGCGGGGCACCGGCAACCTCACCGGTCTCGCGATCGCCGCTCCGGGCGGCGCGGCCGCCTACCTCGATCCGACCGGGCTGACCGAGGCCGACGACAAGGCCCTCGGTGCCTGGTTGGCCGACCCGTCCCGGCCGAAGGCACTGCATGACGCCAAGGGCCCGATGCACGCGCTGGCCGCGCGCGGTTTCGAGCTCGCCGGGCTAACGAGCGACACCGCGCTTGCCGCCTACCTGGCCCTGCCGGGCCAGCGTTCGTTCGACCTGGCGGACCTGGCGCTGCGCTACCTGAACCGGGAGCTGCGCGACGCCGAGCCTGCCACCGGCCAGCTGACCCTGGATGTGCAGGACGAGTCGGAGGTGGCCGCGGCGCTCGCGCAGCGGGCCCAGGCCACCGCCGAGCTGGCCGACGCGCTCGATCGCCGACCTGGCCAAGCGCGGCGCCGCGGAGCTGCTGGCGGAGGTTGAGCTGCCGCTGGTCGGCGTGCTCGCGGACATGGAGCGAGCTGGCATCGGGGCGGACACCGAGCATTTCGCCGCGATGTCCGCCGAGCCTGGGCGGCGAAGTGAAGGCCGCCGAGCAGGCCGCGTTCGCGGTCACCGGGCACGAGTTCAACCTGGGCTCGCCCAAGCAGCTGCAGGAGGTGCTGTTCACCGAGCTTGGCCTGCCGAAGACCAAGCGGATCAAGACCGGGCTACACCACCGATTCCGAGGCGCTGACCGGGCTGCTGGCGCAGACCGAGCACCCGGTGCTGGCGCACCTGCTCCGGCACCGTGACGTGGCGAAGCTCAAGAGCATCGTCGACTCGCTGATCCCGATGGCTGACGCCGACGGCAGGATCCACACGACCTATAACCAGATGATCGCCGCCACCGGCCGCCTGTCATCGACCGACCCGAATATGCAGAACATCCCGATCCGCACCGAGGAAGGCCGCCGGATCCGCCGGGGCTTCATCGTTGGCGCTGGATATGAGTGCCTGCTGACTGCCGACTACAGCCAGATCGAGCTGCGCATCATGGCGCACCTGTCCGGCGACGAGGCGCTGGCCGCCGCGTTCGGCTCGGGACACGACTTCCACGCCGCGACGGCCGGGCGGGTCTTCGACGTGGAGCCGACCGCGGTTACCCAGGAGCTGCGCAGCAAGGTCAAGGCGATGAACTACGGCCTTGCCTACGGCCTGTCCGCCTACGGGCTGTCGCAGCAGCTGCGGATCTCGCCGGATGAGGCCCGCGGCTACATGGACGAGTACTTCGAGCAGTTCGGCGGCGTCCGGGACTACCTGCGGGATGTTGTGGCCAGGGCCCGGATGGACGGTTACACCCAGACGATGCTCGGGCGCCGCCGTTACCTGCCGGACCTCACCTCGGACAACCGGCAGCGGCGGGAGATGGCCGAGCGGATGGCCCTGAACGCGCCGATCCAGGGCTCGGCCGCCGACATCATCAAGGTGGCGATGCTCGCGGTGCACCGGGACTTGCAAGCCGCCGGTCTGCGGTCCCGGATGCTGCTCCAGGTCCATGACGAATTGCTGTTCGAGGTGGCACCGGGAGAGCTGGACGAGGTGCGGGAACTGGTCTCGGCCGCCATGTGCGGCGCGGCGGGCCTGAGCGTCCCGCTGGAGGTCTCGATGGGCTGGGGTCACAGCTGGGCCGACGCAGCGCACTGATGCTCGCGTACTGATGCTCTGGACTAGCGACCCGGCCTGACGGCGCGGCGCGGCCCCGCCACCCTGACACTCATCCGCGGCGAACGTGGCCGGTTGCACTCCGACACTCATCTGATGGCCTGCCCGCGAATACGGCCGGCACCACTACAGGGTACTCATCTGCGGCGAACTCCGCGCAATGGGATGATTGCCGCGTGGAGTTGCAGCTGCGCGGGCTAGACGGCCCGGTCGAGATGATGCGGGACCGCGTCGGCGTGCCGCACTGCTGGGCGCAGAACGAGCATGATGCATTCTTTGCGCAGGGATTCGCGCACGCTACCGACCGGCTCTGGCAGATGGACTACGACCGGCGCCGGGGCCTTGGCCGCGCGGCCGAAGTGATCGGAGCGACCGCCGTCCCCTCCGATGTGCTCTACCGGCGGCTGGACCTGGCGGCCGGCGCGCAACGCGATCTTGGCCGACTGTCGCCGGCCGCTCGTGACATGCTGACGGCGTATACGGCTGGCGTCAACGCAGTGATAGACGCTCAGGAGCTCACCGGCCAGCAGGCAAGGCGCCCGCCGTCGGCCGAGTTTGCTGGCCGCGGCGCGCGGCTAGAGCCCTGGGAGCCCTGGCACAGCCTGGTCGTGTACCGGGTCAGGCACCTGGCCATGGGCTCGGCGGCCGCGAAGCTGTGGCGAGCGGTGGTCAGCGAGGCGCTGGGCCAGGCAGCGGCAACCATGATGGTCGGCGGCGGTTCCGCCGTGCAGCTCGCCTGCGTGCCGCCTGGCGAGCGTTGCGCCCGCCCAGCGCCGTCCTGGACCGGGCCAGCTGATGCTGGCAGCAACAACTGGGCCCTGGCTGGCAGCCGGACCGCATCCGGCTTGCCGCTGCTCGCCGGGGACCCGCACCGGCCGCTTGAGGTGCCTAACGTCTACGTCCAGGGGCACGTGAGCTGCCCGGATTGGGACGTGCTCGGCCTGGCCATTCCCGGCGTGCCCGGCTTCTCGCACTTCGGCCACAATGCGAGGGTCGCCTGGTGCATCACCCACGCCATGGCCGACGACCAGGACCTGTACCAGTTCGCGGGATGGCCACCAGAGTCAGCCGACTGCCAACGCACCGAGCTGATCGAGGTACTTGACGGCGAGGCGGTCATAATCGAGGCCAGAGACAGCGACCGCGGCCCGCTGGTCACGCCGGAGCTGGCCCTCGCCTGGGCTGCCACCGCCGCGCCGAACACCGGGTTCGATGCGCTCCCGGTGATGTTGCGGGCCCGGTCCGTGGGTGAGCTGTTCGAGTCCATGGCTGGGTGGGTGGAGCCGGTGAACAGCCTGCTCGCGGCCGACCGGGACGGCAGCATCGGCTATCTCACTCGCGGCCGGGTACCCGTCCGGTCGGGGCCGGAAGCGGCGTGGCTGCCTGTCCCTGGCGCCGACCTTTCCTACGGTTGGCGGGGCTTTGTGGCCTTCGCGGACATGCCGCAACTGCGAGACCCGGATGGCGGGTTTCTGTTCAGTGCCAACAACCGGATCCTCGCCGCGGACTCCGGGCCTTACCTTGGCCTGGACGTGGCCGCTCCCTGGCGGGCGACGCGGATTGTCGGCACGCTTTCCACGTTGACCGGCGCGACCGTCGACGACATGGCGGAACTGCACCGCGACGTGGTCTCGCTGCCCGCCCGGCGGATCGTCAGGCGGCTGCTCGACTGGGCGCCGCTGGCTGGCTGGGACGGCCGGATGGATGCCGGGTCAACCGCCGCGGCAGCCTATTCGGTCTTGCGGCGCGAGCTTGCCCTGATCGTGCTCGAGCGCTCCGGACTGACCGCCTTCGTCGAGCATCCCTGGAACCGGCTGCTGCCGGGAATACGGGCCGAATCGGTGGTGTGGCGGGTAGCCGGAGATCACCTGCAGGCCGGCGAGGAGTCGCTACTGGGCGGCTGGTCCTGGCGCCGGGCCCTGACCGAGGCCGTGGCTAGAGCCGAGCGGGCCTGGGGTGGCGAGCCGTGGGGCGAGCTACACGCCACCCGCCAGCGGCATCCGCTGGGCAGAGCCGGCCTTGACCCGCCGTCGGTGCCCTACGGCGGCGACATGGATACCGTGCAAGCGAGCTCGTATGTGCCGGTGGAGGGGCTGCGAACGGTGTCCGGATCGGTCGCTCGTTATGCCTTCGACGTGGCCGACTGGGACAGGTCGGGCTGGGTTGTTCCCCTTGGCGCTGCGGGGGAGCCGGGCACCCCGCACGCTCATGATCAGCAGGACGTGTGGCGGGCCGGGCTGCTGCCCGGCCCTGTACTCGCGGCGGGCGGTACAGGCGGCGGCTGTGGACCGGGTCATGCTCGTGCCGGCCTAGCCGCCCCGAAACCCAGTTGACCGGCGGGTCGGGTCGCTCTACGGTAAGTCGCCGTGTCGACGTGGACGATTGAGCAGTGGGCAGTCCGGGACCAGCCCGACGAGCTGATGGCTGAGCTCTATCAGGCCCGTGCCGTGCTCCATCACGAGGCAACGCCCGATGATCCCAGGCGGCCGCTCGCCGACGAAATCGCCGCGGTGCGGCACATGGCCGCGCCGGAAGACGGTGCTGTGGTCGTCGCCAGGGACTCCGCTGGGGCGGTGGCCGGAATCGCGGCATGCGACTGGGAGCAGTTGCAAGGCGTGGACCACATGCTGTGGGCGAGCATCGAGGTGCTGCCCGACAGGCGCCGCCAGGGCCTTGGCCAGATGCTTCTTGACCGGTCGGCGGAGCTGGCGGAGCACCGCGGCCTGCGCCTGGTCACGGGCCGGACCAGGGACAATGTCCCGTCTGGCGCCGAGTTCTGCCGCCAGTTCGGCGCCGAGCCCGCAATGGTCGGCGAAGAGAACCGGCTGGACTTGCGCGGCGTCGACCGGGATCTGGTGGACCGGTGGATCGCCGAGGGTCCGGTCCGGGCACCTGGCTACCGGCTGCTGTTCGTCGCCGGGCGCACGCCGCCAGACCTGGCCGAGCGGGCAGCGGAGGTGCTCAACGTGATGAACACGGCGCCGCGCGAGGACCTGGACATGGGGGACATGCGGATCACGCCGGAATTGATGCACGAGTACGAGGACGCCGAGGAAGCCGCTGGCGAAGCGCGCTGGGCCTACTACGCGGTCGAGAACGCGACCGGACGGTTCGCCGGCCTGACCGACATCAGGGTCCGGCCTTCACTGCCGGACCGGGTGTTCGTTGGCGACACGGCCGTGGATCCGGCGCACCGCGGGAGCGGCCTCGGGAAGTGGCTCAAGGCGGCGATCACCCGGCGGATCCTAGACGAGCTCCCGCCAGTCAGATGGGTCATCACCTGGAACGCTGGCAGCAACGACGCCATGCTGGCCATCAACCGGCAGCTCGGCTTCCGGCCGGCCTCGATCGGAACCACATGGCAGGTAGGGACGAGTGCGCTGCGGGCTCGCCTGGCAGGTCTGGCCGACGCCGCGCGCTGACCTGCTGGCCGGCCGCCCTGAAGATTGACCCGCAGGCCAGGCTCTCATATGCTGGACACTGCACTGTGTTCTGGTGCAGTCCGCCAATGGTCAGGCAGCCGCGCGGCAGTCTTACTGCAGGCCGCGGCCGGTCATGCTGGCCAGGCAAGTCACGAATCCATGGCTTTCCGTTGTCGGGCCCGCCGGGCACGGTACTGTCCAGCAATCCATCCCTGTCCGTATCCGGAGTCCACCTACACATGACGAGCAGCACACAGGCCACCTCGACCCCCAAGGTAGCGGTCAACGACATCGGTTCCGAGGAGGCCTTCCTCGCCGCGATCGACGAGACCATCAAGTACTTCAACGACGGCGACATTGTCGAGGGCACGGTCGTCAAGGTCGATCGAGACGAGGTTCTGCTCGACATCGGCTACAAGACAGAGGGCGTTATCCCGTCCCGGGAGCTCTCGATCAAGCACGATGTCGACCCGCACGAGGTCGTCAAGACCGGTGAGCACATCGAGGCCCTGGTCCTGCAGAAGGAGGACAAGGAAGGCCGGCTGATCCTGTCCAAGAAGCGGGCTCAGTACGAGCGCGCCTGGGGCACGATCGAGAAGGTCAAGGAGGAGGACGGCGTCGTTACCGGCACCGTCATCGAGGTCGTCAAGGGCGGCCTGATCCTGGACATCGGCCTGCGCGGCTTCCTCCCGGCTTCCCTGGTCGAGATGCGACGGGTGCGTGACCTGCAGCCGTACGTCGGCAAGGAGATCGAGGCCAAGATCATCGAGCTGGACCGGAACCGGAACAACGTGGTCCTGTCCCGCCGCGCCTGGCTGGAGCAGACCCAGTCCGAGGTTCGCCAGAACTTCCTCAACACCCTGCAGAAGGGCCAGATCCGCAAGGGCGTGGTTTCCTCCATCGTCAACTTCGGCGCGTTCGTCGACCTTGGCGGCGTAGACGGCCTGGTGCATGTTTCCGAGCTGTCCTGGAAGCACATCGATCACCCAGGCGAGGTCGTCGAGGTTGGCCAGGACGTCACGGTCGAGGTCCTGGACGTCGACATGGACCGCGAGCGGGTCTCGTTGTCGCTGAAGTCAACCCAGGAAGACCCCTGGCAGCAGTTCGCCAGAACCCACCAGATCGGCCAGGTCGTGCCCGGCCGGGTCACAAAGCTGGTGCCGTTCGGCGCGTTCGTCCGGGTTGAGGAGGGCATCGAGGGACTGGTGCATATCTCCGAGCTGGCCGACCGCCACGTCGAGATTCCCGAGCAGGTCGTGCAGGTCGGTGACGAGATCTTCGTCAAGATCATCGACATCGACCTGGACCGGCGCCGGATCAGCCTGTCGCTGAAGCAGGCGAACGAGGGCGCCTCGGGCGAGGTCACGGGCGAGGAATTCGACCCGACCCTGTACGGCATGCCGGCCGCTTATGACGACCAGGGCAATTATCTGTACCCCGAAGGCTTCGACCCCGAGTCCGGCGAATGGCTCGAGGGCTTCGACAGCCAGCGTGAAGAGTGGGAGCGGCAGTACGCCGAAGCGCGGGCCCGGTACGAGGCGCACCAGCAGCAGGTAGCCGATGCCCGGACCAAGGCCGACGCGGCTGGCGAGGAGGGCGGCGAGGACGAAGTCGGCGACCACCACACCTCATCGTCCAGCGGCGAATCCGAGCGCGGCGGCACGCTCGCCTCTGACGAAGCTCTCGCGGCACTTCGCGACAAGCTGTCCGGGGGCCAGAGCTGACGTCACCGGCTCCCCGGTACCTGACGAGGGTGGCGGGCTCCGGGTGCACAGCGCCTGGCGCCCGCCATTGCCGTCTCCGTGGTACGGCAACCCGGCACCGAGCGGGCGCCCGCTGACATGTTCAGAGTCGGACTGACCGGCGGCATCGGGGCTGGCAAGAGCGAGGTGTCCCGGCGGCTTGCGGGCCAGGGCGCGATCGTCATCGACGCGGACCTGATCGCCCGCGAGGTAGTAGCGCCAGGCACGGACGGGCTGGCCGAGGTTATCGGTAGCTTCGGTCCGGCCGTGCTCGGGCCCGACGGCGCGCTCGACCGGACCCTGCTCGGGGACATTGTGTTCGCCGACCCGCAGAAACTCGCCCGGTTGAACTCGATCGTTCATCCCAGGGTCGGGGCGAGGATGCGCGCCCTGGAGGAGGCGGCCGGGCCCGGCTCGGTTGTCGTACATGACGTGCCGCTGATCGCGGAAAACGGGCTGGCCAGCGCCTATGACCTGGTTGTGGTCGTGGACGTGCCGCCCAGGATCCAGCTCGACCGGCTGGTCCGGCTCCGTGGCATGAGCCGGGATCAGGCACAGGCCAGGATGGCCGCGCAGGCAAGCCGGGAGGACCGGCTCGCGATCGCCGGGATCGTGGTGGACAACTCGGGGTCGCTTGCCGAGCTGGACCGGCAGACGGGCGAGCTCTGGGCGGAATTGCGCAGGCGCGCCGCGCTGGCAGCTGGCTGACTCTCACACGGCCTGTCTCTTCCCAGGCAGCCGGCGGAATGCGGCGGGCCAGTGGCCGGTTATGCCGCCATATGGCCTTGGCTACCGCGACGGCAGGGCCGCAGGGCAGCTGGCTGGTTCCGGCGGCCCCTGACTGTCGGCAGGTCGCCATACAGTGGACACTGCGGCGCCGGACGAGCGGATGGCGGCCCGAAGCTTGCGCCGGGAGCGCGGCGTCGCCGTGAGTCCATCGCAGTGAGCGCACCGCAGTGAGCGCGGCGCGACGAGCAGATCGAGCGGAGGAGATGTCATGCGGCCGGTGACTGACTTGCAGCGCCGGGTTGCGCCGTTCGAGGTCGTCACGGAAATGGTGCCCGCAGGTGATCAGCCACGCGCCATCGCCGAGATGGAGAAGCGGATACGGGACGGCGCCAAGGACACAGTGCTGCTCGGCGCGACCGGCACCGGCAAGACCGCCACGGTGGCCTGGCTTGCTGAGCGGCTGCAACGGCCCGTGCTCGTCATGTTGCCGAATAAGACGCTCGCGGCCCAGTTCGCCAACGAGCTGCGCGAGATGCTGCCGAAGAACGCTGTCGAGTATTTCGTCTCTTACTACGACTACTACCAGCCTGAGGCTTACGTTCCGCAAACGGACACCTACATCGAGAAGGACTCGTCCATCAACGACGAGGTGGACAGGCTGCGGCATTCGGCAACCAACTCGCTGCTGACCCGGCGCGACACCATCGTTGTGGCGTCCGTGTCATGCATCTACGGCCTGGGCACTCCGCAGGAGTACGTGGACCGGATGCTCAAGGTGAAGGTCGGCCAGACCTTCGAGCGGGACCAGCTGCTGCGCAAGCTCGTTGGCATGCAGTACAACCGCAATGATCTGGCTTTTACCCGCGGCACGTTCCGGGTGCGCGGTGACACCATCGAGGTGATCCCGCAATATGAGGAGCTGGCCGTCCGGATCGAGATGTTCGGCGATGAGATCGAGCGGCTCATGACGCTGCACCCGCTGACGGGCGAGGTGATGAGCGAGGACGACGAGCTGGATCTGTTCCCTGCGTCGCACTACGTGGCCGGCCCGGAGCGGATGGAGCGGGCGATCGCCAGTATCGAGGCCGAACTGGAGGAGCGGCTGGCTGAGATGGAGAAGCTAGGCAAGCTGCTGGAGGCGCAGCGGCTGCGGATGCGCACCACCTACGACATCGAGATGATGCGCCAGGTCGGTTCCTGCTCCGGTATCGAGAACTACTCCCGCCACATTGACGGCCGGGAGCCGGGCAGTGCACCGAACACGCTGCTGGACTTCTTCCCCGAGGACTTCCTGCTCGTGGTCGATGAGTCCCACAACACGGTGCCGCAGATCGGGGCCATGTATGAGGGCGATGTGTCCAGGAAACGGGTCCTGGTCGATCACGGGTTCCGGCTGCCGAGCGCGATCGACAACCGGCCGCTGACCTGGGACGAGTTCGGCGAGCGCATTGGCCAGACGCTGTACCTGTCGGCGACACCGGGGCCCTACGAGCTCCGGAAGACCGGTGGCGAGATCGTCGAGCAGGTCATCCGGCCGACGGGACTGGTCGACCCGCAGGTGATCATCAAGCCCACCAAGGGCCAGATCGACGATCTCATCGGGGAGATCAGGGACCGGGCCGACAAGTCGGAGCGCGTGCTGGTCACCACGCTAACCAAGAAGATGGCCGAGGACCTCACCGATTACCTGCTTGAGCTAGGCATCCGGGCCAGGTATCTGCACAGTGAGGTCGATACCCTGCGCCGGGTTGAGCTGCTGCGCGAGCTGCGCCTGGGCGAGTACGACGTCCTGGTCGGCATCAACCTGCTGCGGGAGGGACTCGACCTGCCTGAAGTGTCGCTGGTGGCGATCCTGGATGCCGACAAGGAGGGCTTTCTGCGGTCGGGCACCTCGCTGATCCAGACGATCGGCCGCGCGGCCAGAAACGTATCCGGCCAGGTGCATATGTATGCCGACAAGGTGACGCCGTCGATGCAGCGCGCCATCGACGAGACCAACCGGCGGCGGGACCGCCAGATTGCTTACAACCGTGAGAAGGGCGTCGACCCGCAGCCGCTGCGTAAGCGGATCGCCGACATCCTGGACCAGCTGGCCCGTGAGGATGCCGATACCGCGCAGCTGCTTGGCGGGTCGGGCCGACAGCAAAGCCGCGGCAAGGCGCCGGTGCCAGGGGTGTCGTCCAGGGCCAGGGCCGCAGCGGCGGCAGCAGCTTCGGGCGGCAGGCCGGGCGAGGGTGGCGGTCCGGCCCGGGCCGACCTGACCGCACTCATCGCGGAGCTGACCGAGCAGATGCATGTGGCTGCGGCCGAGCTGCAGTTCGAGATCGCGGCCAGGATCCGGGACGAGGTGCGCGAGCTCAAGCACGAGCTCCGCGGCATGCAGGCCGCAGGGGTCTAGCCACGCTGCCATTACCCGGCACCGGCAACGGCGGCGCGTTGTCTGAGCAGCGGACGAGGAAGACGGGCCGCGTTAAGGCCGGTGATCCCGGATCGGCTTGCCGCGGAGCAGGCTCGGCAGAGCCGTCCTGAACTAGCTGGTAGTCTGGTTCGTCCGTATATGGGTGGAGTATGTCGGCTAAGCGGGCGTCACGGGAACGTTTCGGTTCGGGGCGGCGTAGGGTCGAATAATGCTGGCGAGCCTCGTTGCCGCTTTGGTGTCCGCCCTGTGCTACGGGGTCGCGGCCGTCATGCAGGCAATGGCCGTACGCGCCGCCAGCCACCGCACCGCGGCGGACGGAGCGGCCGGGACCGGAGTAGACCCGGGCCTGCTCGTGCGCATGCTACGGCAGGGTCCATTCCTGGCCAGTATTGCTATCGATATGGTGGGATTCGTCGCCCAACTGGTGGCATTGCGCCGCCTGCCCCTATTTGCCGTACAAGCAATTATGGCGTCCAACCTGGCTGTTACTGCGGTGTTCGCAGCGTGGCTGATGAAGGCAAGGCTGGCCTTGCGGGAATGGCTTGCGGTGGCTGGCGTCGTAGTTGGCGTCGGACTGCTCGGGTCGTCGGCCGGGGCGCAAGGCGCCGCCCAGGTAGGCAGCGCGTTCCAGCTCGGGCTGATCGTTGCTGTGGTCGGAGTCGGCGTCGCCGGTTTCGCGGCCGCCAAGCTTCCTACTCCGGTCCGGACGCCAGCGCTGGGTGCGATCGCTGGGCTTGGTTACGCCGTACTGGCCGTGTCCGCCCGGATACTGCCCGGCTTCACGCCAGCTCAGCTCGTCCGTTCGCCGGCTGCCTACACGCTGGCTGCTGCCGGGATTGTGTCATTCATGCTCTATGCGACGGCGCTGGACGGGGGCAGCGTGACCACCGCGACAGCGGCTGTCGTCCTGGCCGAGACCATGCCGCCCGCGCTAGTCGGGGTCATCTTCCTTGGTGATACGACGCGGCACGGGCTCGCCGCCGTGGCCGGCCTGGGTTTCGCCCTGGCCGTCGCGTGCGCGCTCGCCCTGGCGAGGTTCGGGGAGGCTGGCGAGAAACAGCCTGCCAGGCCGGCCAGGGAGGCGGAGGCCATGCCGCCGTCGGCCAGCCGCCGGGCGGCGTTAGGGCGACGGGAACTGCCCGATCCGCCGTAGCGGCGCCCGAGACGGCCTCTGGCCCGGCCACCGCTGGAGCGGCCGGCGCTGTCTGCCCGGCGTAATGGCCTGCGCCTGATATCCTGGTACCCCGTGGGCGAGCGGGAAGTCCGCCGAATCTGACCACGGGAGCCTCATTGGCGATATCACCGTATCCATCACGACCGGGCAGTACGAGGCCAGCCGAGACCAGCCATCTGTTCGTCACCGGCGGTGTGGCGTCCAGCCTCGGCAAGGGACTGACCGCCTCAAGCATCGGCAGGCTACTGAAGCTCCGCGGCCTGCGGGTGAGCATGCAGAAGCTCGACCCCTACCTGAACGTCGATCCTGGCACCATGAATCCGTTCCAGCACGGTGAAGTATTCGTCACCGATGACGGCACGGAGACCGATCTCGATGTGGGCCACTACGAGCGCTTTCTTGACATCAGGCTGCCAGGCTCGGCCAACGTCACCACCGGGCAGATCTACTCGCAGGTGATCGCCAAGGAGCGCCGCGGTGACTACCTGGGCGACACCGTGCAGGTCATCCCGCACATCACCAACGAGATCAAGGCACGGATCCGGGCGATGGCTAACGCGGAAACCGACGTGGTTATTACCGAAGTCGGCGGCACCGTGGGTGACATCGAGTCGCAACCATTCCTGGAGGCCATCAGGCAGATCCGGCACGAGATCGGCCGCGATCGGTGCTTCTTCCTGCATGTGTCGCTGTTGCCTTACATCGGTCCTTCTGGCGAGCTGAAGACCAAGCCAACGCAGCATTCCGTCGCCGCACTGCGCAGCATCGGTATCCAGCCGGACGCGATCGTGTGCCGGTCGGACCGGCCTATCAGTGACGGCCTGAAGCGCAAGATCAGCCTGATGTGCGACGTCGACGAAGAAGCGGTTGTGTCAGCGCCGGACGCTCCGTCGATCTACGACATCCCCAAGGTGCTGCATGCTGAGGGGCTGGACGCGTACGTGGTACGCAGGCTCGGGCTCCCGTTCCGGGACGTCGACTGGACTGACTGGGACGACCTGCTCCGCCGGGTGCACCGGCCATCCCGGAGCGTCACAATCGCGCTGGTCGGCAAGTACGTCGATCTTCCCGATGCCTACCTGTCGCCGGCCGAGGCGCTGCGGGCCGGTGGCTTCGCGCACGACGTCCGGGTCAATATCCGATGGGTGACCAGCGACGACTGCCAGACGCCCGAGGGCGCGGCCAGGCAACTCGCCGATGCCGACGGGGTGCTCGTCCCCGGCGGATTCGGGGTGCGCGGCATCGAGGGCAAGATCGGGGCCGTGCGGCACGCGCGGGAGAACGGGATTCCGGTGCTAGGCCTGTGTCTGGGCCTGCAGTGCATGGCGATCGAAGTCGCCCGCGACCTGGCCCGGCTAGATGGGGCAAACAGCACCGAGTTCGATCCGGACACTGCCTACCCGGTGATCGCCACCATGACGGATCAGGAAGATGTCGTCGCGGGGGAGCGGGACATGGGCGGCACCATGCGCCTCGGCCTGTACCCCGCCGTCCTTGCTGACGGCAGCCTCGTTCGCGAGCTGTACGGCGAGCCCGTCGTGGAGGAGCGGCACCGGCACCGGTACGAGGTCAATAACGCCTACCGGGACGAGCTGGAGAAAGCCGGCCTGATCTGCTCGGGCCTGTCCCCGGACGGCCGGCTGGTCGAGTTCGTCGAGCTGCCACGTGACGTCCATCCGTTCTTCGTCGCAACGCAGGCTCATCCGGAGCTGCTGTCCCGACCGACGCGTCCGCATCCGTTGTTCAGCGGGCTGGTGGCGGCAGGACTGGCGCGCAGCCGGGCCGTCCCGGCCGCCGAGCCCCTGGCTGTGGCCCAGCGGCCGGTCGCGACCGCCTGAAATGGCGGCCGGGGGCGACATCCGTGATGAGGCCGGGCCCTGGCCGGTGATCGACTCAGCCGTGCTGGCGGTCGGAAAGGTAGTCACGCTGCGCCGTGACTCGGTCCAGCTGCCCGACGGGAACGCGGTAGGACGGGAGGTCGTCGAGCATCCTGGTGCCGTGGCCGTGGTCGCTATCGACGACCAGGACCGGCTCCTGATGATCAGGCAGTACCGTCATCCGGCCGCGGCGACGCTGTGGGAAATCCCCGCCGGGCTCCGCGACGTCGCGGGCGAGCCGCTGCTGGCGACCGCGCGGCGGGAGTTGCTGGAGGAGGCCGGGTGCGAGGCCGATGACTGGCGGATACTGACCGACTACCTGTCCTCGCCCGGCATCAGCACCGAACGGTTGCGGGTCTTCCTGGCCAGGAACCTGAAGATGGTCCCTGAGGCCGAGCGCGAGTATGTTCCAGAGCACGAGGAGGCCTATCTTACGGTCGCTTGGGTGCCGCTTTCAGACGCCGTCCAAGGTGTCCTGGCTGGCGACTTGCACAACGGCGTGGCGATAGTAGGTATCTTGTCCGCGTATGTGGCTCGCGGGGACGGTTTCAAGACCCTTCGCCAGGCTGATGAGCCAGAGACGATATGAACGCGGGAGCGACTCCCGGTAGAGGTTTCTAGGTACAGGGACCGCCCGGAACCGGGCGGGCAGTTCGGCAGGCAAGGAAGGACAACGGACCAATGAAGGTCGGCGTTCCTAAGGAAGTCAAGAATCACGAGTACCGCGTGGCGATCACGCCGGCAGGCGCCCACGAGTTCGTCATGGACGGGCACGAAGTCTTCGTCGAGCAGGACGCTGGCACCGGCTCATCGATCCCGGACGCTGACTTTGTCGCGGCCGGCGCCACGATCCTGCCGAATGCCGATGCCGTCTGGCAGACCGGCGACCTGATCTTGAAGGTCAAGGAGCCGGTGGCCGAGGAGTATCACCGGATGCGCAAGGATCAGGTGCTGTTCACTTACCTGCACCTGGCCGCCAGCCGTACGTGCACGGACGCGCTGCTGGACTCGGGCATCACCGCGATCGCCTACGAGACGGTGCAGTTGCCCGATGGCTCGCTGCCGTTGCTGGCGCCCATGTCAGAGGTGGCCGGCCGGATGGCCCCGCAGGTCGGCGCGCATCACTTGCAGCGTGATGGCGGCGGCCGCGGGGTGCTGATGGGGGGTGTTTCGGGTGTCTACGCCGCCAAGGTCGTGGTCCTTGGCGCGGGCGTGTCGGGCATGAACGCGGCGGCGATCGCGCTGGGCATGCAGTCGGAGGTGCTGCTGCTGGACAAGAACGTCGGCCGGCTGCGCCAGGCCGATGCCATCTACCAGGGCCACTGCCAGACGGTGGCGTCCAACTCCTACGAGGTCGAGCGCGCGGTCATCGACGCCGACCTGGTGATCGGCGCGGTGCTGGTGCCGGGCGCCAAGGCGCCGACGCTGGTGTCCAACGAGCTGGTGTCCCGGATGAAGTCAGGCTCGGTGCTGGTCGACATCTCGATCGACCAGGGCGGCTGCTTCGAGGACAGCCATCCGACCACGTTCGCCGATCCGACCTACCGGGTGCACGACTCGGTGTTCTACTGCGTTGCGAACATGCCGGGCGCGGTCCCGCACACCTCGACCTACGCGCTGACCAACGTGACCCTGCCGTACGCGATCGAGATCGCCAACCGCGGCTGGCGGGAGGCGCTGCGCCGCGATCCGTCATTCGCGCCCGGCCTCAACACCTATGAGGGCAGCCTGACGTGCGAGCCGGTTGCCGAAGCGCACGGGCTGGCGTCCTTGCCCCTGGCGGAGGTGCTCAGCTGACCACATTCGGGCGCGCGATCGCGCGGTATCTCGATCATCTGGCCGTGGAACGAGGCCTGGCCGCGCACACCCTCCAGGCTTACCGGCGTGACCTGCAGAGATACGCGGCCGCCCTGGCCGTCGTCGGCCGGACCGAGATCGAGGAGGTCAGCACCCAGGATGTGGCGGACTTCCTGACCGGCCTGCGGGAAGGGGACGGGGATCACCCGCCGCTGGCCGCCAGCTCGGCGGGCCGGGCTGTGGTCGCCGTCCGCGGGCTGCACGCATTCGCGCTCGCGGAGGGCATGACCGCGGCGGATCCGGCCAGGGCCGTGCACCCGCCGGCGCCCCCGCGCCGCCTGCCCAAGGCCATCTCGATCGGTGAGGTTGAGAAGCTGCTCGACGCGGCAGCCGTCGGCCAGGCCGCGTTGCGAAACCGGGCGCTGCTCGAGATCTTGTACGGCACCGGTGCGCGGATCTCCGAGGCGACCGGTCTCGACGTCGACGACCTGGACCTGCCCGAACCGGCCGCCGCCGATCGGGCGACCGTCCGGCTGAACGGGAAGGGCGGCAAGCAGCGCCTGGTGCCAGTTGGCAGCTACGCGAGGGACGCCGTCGATGCATACCTGGTGCGATCCCGTCCCGCGCTGGCTGCCGCCGCCCGGCGCGGCCAGCCGAGCCCCGCCCTGTTCCTGAACGCGCGCGGCGGACGGCTCACCAGGCAGGGCGCATGGGGCGCGTTGCGGGCCGCGGCGGAGCGAGCCGGGCTGCCGGACGTATCGCCGCACGTCCTGCGGCACTCGTTCGCCACGCACCTGCTGGACGGCGGTGCCGACGTTCGTGTGGTGCAGGAATTGCTCGGGCATGCATCGGTTACAACGACGCAGGTTTACACCCTGGTCACCGTGGACAGGCTGCGCGAGGTGTACGCGGCCGCTCATCCCCGTGCGATGGACTGACCGCGCATACCGGCTGGCCTGGTGCGCATGCTGCCTTAGAGCTCATTTGCCCCTCCGCGGTGAGTCGGCTTGCCGCAGGCGATCGCAGCCTCTAGAGTCCGGGTTTCAGTGAGCGCATTTCTGCGCTAGCCGCCGGGAGGTGCGGTAGCTGTGGCAGCATCCCAAATCCTCGAGGTCAGGCCCGGTCTGGTCGGTCCCACCGGGCGTCCGCTGCCGGTGTTCCCAGACCCTGAGCCGCTAGTCGTGCATGGCCCCGCGCGGATCGCGGCGGTGTGCAACCAGAAGGGCGGCGTCGGCAAGACCACGACGACTATCAACCTCGGCGCGGCGCTGGCAGAGCATGGCCGCCGCGTACTGCTGGTGGACTTCGACCCGCAGGGCGCGCTGTCCGTGGGCCTGGGCATCCAACCGCATGAGCTTGATGCGACTGTGTACAACCTGCTGATGGAACGGGGCGTCACCGTCCACGACGTCATCATCAAGACCCGCGTCGATGGCATGGACCTGATGCCCAGCAACATCGACCTGTCGGGCGCCGAGGTCCAGCTCGTGCACGAGGTCGGCCGCGAGTTTGTGCTCGGCCGGGTTCTGCAGCCGGTGATCCCGGATTACGACATCGTCCTTATCGACTGCCAGCCGTCACTCGGCCTGCTCACCGTCAATGCGCTTGCTTGCGCGGACGGGGTGCTTGTCCCGCTTGCCTGCGAATACTTCGCCCTGCGCGGCGTGGCCCTGCTGATGGAGACCATCGACAAGGTGTCCTCCAGGCTTAGCCCGAAGCTGGCCATCGACGGGCTGCTGGCGACCATGTATGACTCCCGTACCCTGCACACAAGGGAAGTGCTCGCCGGCGTGGTCGAGGGATTCGGAGACCGCGTCTTCCACACCGTCGTAAGCCGGACCGTGCGATTCCCCGACGCTACGGTGGCAGGTGAGCCGATTACCAGGTTCGATCCTGCGTGCAACGGGGCTAGCTCGTACCGCGAGCTAGCCAAGGAGGTACTGGAGAGGTGGCGTCAGGGCGTTCCCGCGGGTCCCGTCCGCGCCGGGTAAGCCTGCCAGGAGTCTCAGAGATACTGCGACCCCCTGCCCGGACCCCGGCCGCTGAGACTGAACGGCAGGCGAGCGGCAGGGAGAGCCACTCCCAGAAGATCACCGTGTACCTGTCCGGCACCGAGTTGATGGATCTTGAGCGGGCGCGCCTTGCCTTGCGATCCTACGGGATGCCGGTTGACCGAGGCCGGATCGTCCGCGAGGCGCTGGCCGTCGTGCTCGCCGACATCGACGCCGCCGGGGAAGACAGCCTGCTGGCGCAGCGGCTGCGCGCGAGCACGTGAGCGGATCGGATATTTTTCGACAGGGGGGCCGGCATGCACTGCCACCGGCGGCGGGCAGCGCGACCGGGGCATGCGGCGGCGATTCCTCGATGACCAATATGACGACCGGCGAATCTGATGAGTTCGCGCCGGGTGCAGGCGGCTTTCAGGTGCATCTCGATGTCTTCGAGGGCCCATTCGACCTGCTGCTGGCGCTGATCTCCAAGCACAAGCTCGACATCACCGAAATTGCGCTGTCGAGCGTGACCGATGAGTTCATCGGCTATATCCGCGCGCTCGCCGGCGGCTGGGACCTCGATCAGGCCAGCTACTTCCTGGTGGTCGCCGCCACCTTGCTGGACCTCAAGGCAGCGCGGCTGCTGCCATCCGGCGAGGTCGACGACGAAGAGGATCTGGCGCTGCTGGAGGCACGGGACCTGCTTTTTGCCCGGCTGCTCCAGTACCGCGCCTACAAGGAAGTGGCAGGGGTGCTGGCGGCCACGCTGGCCGCCGAGGTGCATAGGTTCCCGCGGCGAGTGCCGATGGAGCCGAGATTCGCCGAACTGCTCCCCGAGGTCCTGATCGGGATCGGAGCCGAGGAGTTCGCGGCGATCGCCGCGCGCGTGCTCACGCCGCGCCGGCCGCCGTCGGTGTCGACGGCTCATCTGCACGTCCCGCGCACGTCTGTCCGGGAACAAGCTGAGATACTGCTAGCACGGCTGCGGTCAGTGCGGCGCGCGACGTTCCGCCAGCTGATCGCCGACTGCGGCGGCACTTACGAGGTAGTGGCACGGTTCCTCGCGGTGCTGGAGCTCTACCGCGAAGGGCGTGTCAGCCTGGATCAGGTCGCGCCGCTTGGCGACCTTTATCTCTCCTGGGCCGACCAGGCGGAGCCAGGCATTCATCACGATATCGAGGAATACGATGGATAACGGACCGGCGGCCGCCGTCGCTGACGTGCCCGGCATCCGGGCGAGCCTGGAGGCCGTCCTGCTCGTCGCCGACGAGCCTGTGCCCGAGGAACTGCTGGCGCAGGTCGTCGACGTGCCCGCCAGCGTGGCCGTGGCCGAGCTGCGCGAGCTCGCGACTGCTTACACAGCCGAACGGCGAGGCTTCGACCTGCGCGAGGTCGCGGGCGGCTGGCGGCTTTACACCAGGGCCGAGTGCGCCGCTGTCGTCGAGCGGTTCGTCAGCGACGGCCAGGAGATCAGGCTCACGCAGGCGGCGCTGGAAACCCTCGCGGTCGTTGCCTACCGCCAGCCGGTGAGCCGGGCACGAGTCTCCGCGGTGCGCGGGGTGAACTGCGATGGCGTGATGCGCACCCTGGTGCTGCGCGGCTTGGTGGAGGAGTCGGGCAGCGATCCGGACACTGGCGCGATCCTGTTCCAGACCACCAGCTATTTCCTGGAGCGTCTTGGCCTGGCCAGCGTTTCTGACCTGCCGGACCTGGTTGCATTCCTGCCCGATCATATCGACGACGAACTGGATCCGGGCCATGACGCCGGCCGGTAGCAGCCGGCGCCGGACTGGCCAGGGCAGGGCGGACCGTCACAACGCGCCCGCCGGGCCGCGCCGCGCCCCAGCGCCGGCCGGGCCCCGTCGTGCGCCAGCGCCGGCTGGGCTGAGTGCGGCCGAGCTGTCCCGGGCCAGGGCAGCGGCCGCTAGCCTATCCGGCCCTGACTTCGACGGAGACGACGACTGGGCAGCCGGCGACAGCGCGGGCGACCGCGACTCCCTCACTGACGTGCCTGGCGGCGTCCGGCTGCAGAAGGTGCTGGCGGCGGCCGGGGTGGGCAGCAGGCGGTACTGCGAGGAACTCATCGGTGCGGGCCGCGTCGAGGTCGACGGCGAGATCGTGCGAAGGTTCGGCGCCCGGGTCGACCCGCAGCTTCAGATCATCCGGGTGGACGGCAAGCGCATCCCGGCCAGGGAAGATCTCGTCTATATCGCGCTGAACAAGCCGGCTGGGGTGCTCACTACGATGTCGGACAGCCGGGGCCGCCCGACCATGGCCGACCTGCTAGGCGACACGGCCGAACGGCTGTTCCACGTCGGTCGGCTCGACTACGACACCGAGGGCCTGATGCTGCTGATGAACGACGGCGAGCTCGCCCACCGGCTCGCGCATCCGCGGTTCGGCGTACCGAAAACCTACCTGGCGGAAGTCTCCGGCCCGGTGCCCAGGGACCTGGGCAGGCAGCTCATCACCGGCGTCGAGCTGGAAGACGGCGTGGCCAGCGCGGACCGGTTCCGGATTGTCGAGCGGCTCGGCACGCGCGCGCTGGTGGAGGTCACCCTGCATGAAGGGCGCAAGCACATCGTTAAGCGCATGCTCGCCGCGGCTGGCCATCCCGTCAGCAGGCTGGTGCGGACCCAGGTCGGTCCGGTAGCGCTCGGCTCGCTCCGGCCGGGCACGACCAGGCGGCTGTCCACGAAAGAGGTCGGCGAGCTCTACGCGGCGGTCGGCCTCTAGCGGCCACGTGCACCGGCAACCAGCGAGTAACCAAGGGAGGGCAAGTGGCCGTCCGTGCAGTCCGCGGAGCTGTGCAGGTCAAGGGCAACGACCGGGCCGAGATCCTGGCCGGCACTACCGAGCTGGTGACCGAGGTGATGAGCCGGAACGAGCTCACGCCGGACGACGTGATCAGCGTTATCTTCACCGCGACTCCGGACCTGACAGCGGAGTTCCCGGCGCTGGCAGCGCGGCAGCTCGGCTTCCAGGAAGTCCCGCTGCTGTGCGCTTCCGAGCTCAACGTGCCCGGCGCCATGCCGTGCGTCGTCCGGCTGATGATGCACATAGAGACCGGTAAGCCAAGGTCCGCGGTGCAGCATGTCTACCTGGGCGGCGCTGCCGCGCTGCGGCTGGATATCGCCCAATGACAGCAATCCGCCCGGCCAGTGTCGTGGTCATCGGGACCGGCCTGATCGGCACGTCCGTGGCGCTGGCGCTGCGGGAACAGGACATCGCAGTCTGGCTGGCTGATCGCGACGCCGACGCGGTGCGGCTGGCGGCCGAGATCGGAGCCGGCCAGCCGCTGCCGCCCGGCGGAGTGCCCGGCGGTCGCGCCGACGTGGCTGTGCTCGCAACGCCGCCCGCGGCGGTCGCGCCCGAACTGCGCGCGGCGCAGGCGCGGGCCCTGGCCAGCTGTTACACCGACGTGGCCAGCGTCAAGGGGCTGCCGCTGGCCGCAGCGCGCGAGCTCGGCTGCGACCTGGCCAGCTACGTGCCTGGCCACCCGCTGTCCGGCCGCGAACGCGCAGGCCCGGCGGCAGCCAGGGCTGACCTGTTCGTGGGGCGGCCCTGGGTCATCTGCGCGCAGCCCGAGAACGATCAGCAGGCAATAGCTTTGGTAACGGGGTTGTCGGAGGCCTGCGGCGGCCAGCCGGTCGCGGTGTCGGCGGCCGATCATGACCAGTGGGTCGCGCTGGTATCGCATGCGCCGCACGTGGTCGCGGCGGCCGTGGCGGCCCGCCTCGAGCACGCCCCGGCCAGCGCGCTTGCGCTGGCCGGCCAGGGACTGCGGGACGTCACCAGGATCGCGGCGTCGGGCGCGGAGATGTGGCTGCAGATCCTGACCGCGAATGCGGGCCCGGCCGGCGAGGTCCTCAGCGAGCTCGCGGCTGACCTCGCGCAGATGGCCGCCGCGCTGGGGGCCCTGGCGGCCGCAGACGAGCAGGCGGCCAAGCAGGTCGCCGAGCTGCTGGAGCGCGGCAGCGCGGGCGTGGCCAGGATTCCGGGCAAGCGCGGCGGCCCGGCCAGGGGCTTCGCCACGGTTCAGGTCGTGATTCCGGACCGGCCCGGCGAACTGGCCAGGCTGTTCAGGGCAGCCGGGGAAGCCGGCGTCAACATCGAGGACGTCAGCATCGAACACTCGCCCGGCCTGCCGGTCGGCGTGGCCGAGCTCTCGGTACGGCCGGAGGCAGTCTCGCGACTGTCGGACGTGCTGGCTGCCGGGGGCTGGCCGGTTCGCCGGTAGCATCGCTTCGTGACCGAATCAGCAGCCAGAACGGTATCACCCGGTATCGAGGCTTTTAGCCAGGGCGGCGAACGCGGGCTTGTGGTTGCCGTCGATGGCCCGGCCGGATCGGGCAAGTCGACCGTGGCCCGCCGCGTAGCGCTTGACCTGCGCTTGCGATACCTCGACACCGGGGCGATGTACCGCGCGCTGACGTGGTGGATGCTCGGTCAGGGGATTGACGCCTCCGACGCCAGCGCGGTGCTGGCCCGGCTCGGCGAGCCGCGCATCACCATTGTGCCCGATGCGTCCG
Source organism: uncultured Actinomycetota bacterium (assembly GCA_963804435.1). Taxonomy (GTDB): domain Bacteria; phylum Actinomycetota; class Actinomycetes; order Streptosporangiales; family Streptosporangiaceae; genus JAJYUU01. The sequence continues at coordinate 1,825,661 of CAWDQI010000001.1, forward strand.
CGCCGCAGATCTATGTGGACGGCCTGGACGTGGCTGTCCCGATCCGCACCCGCACTGTCTCCAACGCAGTCAGCCTCGTCGCCGCCCTCCCGCCGGTGCGCGAGAAACTGATCGCCATGCAGCGCCGCATTATCGCGGATGCCGCCGATACCGCTGGCATCGTCGCCGAGGGCCGTGACATCGGGACGGTGGTCGCGCCGGACGCGGCCGTCAAGGTTTACCTCACCGCGAGCGAAGAAACCAGGGCGGAGCGCCGCAGCGCCGACCTGGCTGGTGATCCGGCGGCCACCGTGGACGCGACCAGGCACGAACAGGCCACCCGGGACAGGCTGGACGCCGCGCAGATGGTCATGGCCGCGGACGCGGTGCACATCGATACCACCGGGCTCGAGATAGATGAGGTGGTCGGACGCATCGTCGGCCTGGTCATTGCCCGGCAGGCGATGTCCGGTGGCTGAGCTTCAGCAAGGTGAGCCGGAGCAGGCCGCGGCCGGCCCGCAGGTCGCCGTTCCCGTCCTCGCGGTGGTTGGCCGACCGAACGTCGGCAAGTCCACGCTGGTGAACAGGATCCTCGGGAGCCGGCAGGCCGTCGTGGAGGGCACTCCTGGGGTGACCCGCGACCGCGTCGCCTATGACGCGAACTGGCGCGGCCGCGCCTTCACCCTGGTCGACACTGGCGGCTGGGAGCCATCGGTGGAGGGGACCCCGGCGCTGGCCGCGCGAGTGGCCGCGCAGGCGCGGATCGCGGTGGACGCGGCCGATGCCGTGTTGTTCGTCGTCGACGCCACCGTCGGCGTCACCGACGCCGACGCCGCGGTCGCCTCGGTGCTCCGCCGGTCCCGCAAGCCGGTAGTGCTGGCGGCGAACAAGGTTGACGACGCTCCCGGTGAGCTGGATGTGCACTCGCTGTGGTCGCTCGGCGTCGGCCAGCCGGTTCCGGTCAGTGCCCTGCACGGGCGGGGCAGCGGCGACCTGCTGGACGTGGTGCTGGCCGCGCTGCCGGAAGCGCCGCAGGAACGCGATGAGGAGGAGGGCGGGCCGCGACGGGTCGCCCTGATCGGCCGGCCGAACGTGGGCAAGTCCAGCCTGCTGAACAAGCTGGCCGGCGCCGAGCGCGTGCTGGTGGACGCGGTGGCAGGCACCACCAGGGACCCGGTGGACGAGCTGATCGAGCTCGGCGGCAAGACCTGGCGGTTCGTGGACACCGCCGGCATCCGGCGCCGGGTGCGGGAGGCTCAGGGGGCCGATTACTTCGCCGCGTTGCGCTCAGAGCGGGCGCTTGAGCGCGCCGAGGTGGCCGTGGTGCTGGTGGACGCCAGCGAGCCACTGGCCGAGCAGGACCTGCGGATTATCTCCATGGTCATCGAGTCCGGGCGCGCGCTCGTCATTGCCTACAACAAGTGGGACCTGGTTGACGCCGACCGCCGGGAATTCCTCGACAAGGAGATCGACCGCCAGCTGCACAACGCGCGCTGGGCTCCGCGGGTGAACATCTCGGCCAAGACGGGCTGGCACGTGGACCGGCTCGTGCCCGCGCTGGAACTGGTACTGGAGAGCTGGGAGAGCAGGGTCCAGACGGGCCGGCTGAATGCGTGGCTGTCCGCGCTGATCGCGGCCACTCCGCCGCCGGTGCGCGGCGGCAAGCAGCCAAAGATCATGTTTGCCACTCAGGCCGGGATCAAGCCGCCGCACTTCGTGCTGTTCACCAGCGGTTTCCTGCAGGCTGGCTACCGGCGGTTCATCGAGCGCAAGCTACGGGAGGAGTTCGGCTTCGCCGGTGCTCCGGTCCAAGTGACGATGCGGCTCCGGGAGAAGCGATCAGGGCCATCCGGCCGGGCAGCGCGCGGACCAGGTCGCGCCTGACTGCCGTTACGCCCCGAAACCGGCGTCCCGGCGCGCTTGGGCTGAGGTGAGATTGGGTCCTGGTGTGCTGGGTTCGGGTGTGCTGGGTCCGCGTGTCTTGGAACCTAGTGTGGTTGGGTCGCGGTGAGAGTACTGCGCGGTCGGCCTGGCACCGCTCAGCCAGAACCAGACCGTCGTTCCGGCCTCCTTGCGCAAGTAACCCCACTGCTCGGCGAGGGTCTGCACGAGGAAGAGGCCGTGACCGTCAGATGCGTAAACGTCGCGGCGAACCACGGGCGAGCTGAGGTCCGAACCCTGGTCGGTCACCTCGATCCGCACGCCGCCCAACGATTTGGTGATCAGCAGCGCGACAGTGCCGCCCTGGCAGCGCGAGTTGCTGTGCGTGACCGCGTTGGTGACGAGCTCGGACGTGAGCAGCACGGCCGTATCGAGGCTGCGGTGTAACTCGCCCAGGGCCTTGGCGACGAAGGCACGTGCCTCACGGACATGCTCGGGTCGGCCCGGAATGGTGAGGCTGCCGAGAACTGCCGCGCCGGGATCGAGGGGTGCGTCGCCCATCCCCATGGCGGTGGGTACCATGCCTGCCGCTCCCTCCCGCAGTGCGCTCCAACCAGCGGTGCCCGGTGACCCGACAGCGGCCTACGGCCGGCAGTGCCTGGCGGCCCGTCGCGCGGTGCGGCCCCGCCGTAGGGTACTGGCCACCGCGCGGCCCGGGCCGTCGCGCCGTACTGCACCGGACTGCCCGCATATGCCTAGGGCCCGCGCTGCCCCGTCAGCAGCGCCCGCAGCTGTCAGCAGGCGAGCTGACAGCTCGGGAACGGCTCGTCAGCCATTTCCGGCTTTGCCGAGCGACCTCAACCTGAGCACGACCATGCATATGCGCGATGCGTTCTGCCATTAATGATGATGTGACTGTGCGTGGTGCGCAAGTGCGTGGCTCAAATAACGGCAGCGAAATCTCAGATGGGATCTCACGGGCGGCAATTTCGTGTATCGTCGAGCGCAACAGAGTACTCCAGGCAGCCCTGCCTCAACTCGCCAGCTAATGGCTGCTTGTTTCCCGCAGAGTGGGAGCGCCAGATGTCAGTTGGCCCCACCGTTCGTCGCCGTAGGCTCGGCAGCGAGCTACGGCGGCTGCGTGAGTCACAATCGATCAAGCTCGAAGAAGTAGCCGACCGGCTGGGCCTGGCGCCGTCGACGTTGTCCAGGATCGAGACGGGCAAGGCGCCTACCCGGACCGCCTACCTCAACTCGATGTTCGACTTGTACGGCGTCGAAGATCCGTCCCAGCGCCAGGTACTGCTTGAGATGGCACGGGAAGGACACCGGAAGGGCTGGTGGGCGCTCTGGGATGGCGTGCTGCCGACCGGATTTGGCATTTACGTTGGATTGGAGGCCGAGGCTGCCTCGCTGCGCGTATATGAGGCGCAGGTCGTGCATGGCCTATTGCAGACCGAGGACTACGCCCGCGCGGTGATGTCGACGGTGCGGCGACGGCAGACGCCCGAGGAGATCGACCGGCTCGTCAAGCTGCGCATGCAGCGGCAAGAAGTGCTTACCCGGCCCGATCCGCTGGAGCTGTGGATTATCTTGGACGAGGCCGTGGTGCGCCGGATGGTCGGGCCGTCCGAGGTGATGCGAGAGCAGCTTGACCATTTGTACGAGACCAGCCAATGGCCGAACGTTACGCTGCAGATACTCGCTTTCGGCAGCGGCCTGCACGTTGGCATGGGCGGCCCATTTGCCATTATCGAATTCCCTGAGCGATTTGATCCTGACGTGGTCTATACGGAGGGGGTGACGGGCCAGGCTTACATCGAAGAGCGTGATCGCGAGGTCCGTGCGCGCTCCGAGGCCTTTGATCTGCTTCGGGCTACGGCGCTGCCGCCAGCAGAGTCGGTGCGTCTTATCTGCTCCATCTCTGCCGAATCCGTAAAATCCACCTGAAAGGAATCCGCATGTCCGAATACGACACTTCCAACGCAGCGTGGATCACCAGTCGCGCGTGCAACAACTCGGCCTGCGTCCAGGTTGCCCACTTGCCTGGGGGCATGGTGGCGCTCCGGGACTCCAAGGACATCGCCAAGCCGGCGCACATCTTCGACGAAGAGGAGTGGTCGGCGTTCGTGACAGGGATTAAGGCCGGCGATTTCGATCTGCCGGTGAGTTAACCCGGGCGGGGCAGAGAGACAGCCCCCGGGATCTGGCCCGCGCCATGATCCCGGGGGCTGTCGCCGGTCGGCCGGAGCTTCAGCTGGCTACCGGAGCCACTGCTGACTTCCGGAGCTGCTGCTGACTTCCGAAGCTGCTGACGGCTACCGGCTGGGTCAGCCGCGTTCTGGGGCGATCGCTTCAGGATCGACCAGTGGCTGCGCGAATACATGTCCAAGCGGCTCGGGCCCCACATACTGCTGGCAACGGCAGTCGTCAGCCGCGCAAGCTGAGGTGCGGGGATTGTGGAAGCTCAGGTGAGGGCGTGCACCGTCGCATTCTCCCGCAGCTACCCGCGCAACGGCAATTCAGCGTGGTCCGCTGCCTGCGGCGGCCGGCCACGCGCGCTAGGTCCGGTCAGCGTTATGCCGGTATCACGGCCGCTCGCCTCGGTGCTGAGGCTGCTCACTAGGATCCCTCCAACTCCGCCAGCATCGTGCGAACGAAGTCGGTAGTCTGCTCGGGCGTGGTACTGCTCGCGCTGATCTGGTCCATTGCGCCCTTATACCGGTCGACGTCCGCCCGCTTGTCCAGGTACATGGCGCTGGTGAGCTGCTCGAGGTAGACGATGTCGGGCAGTTCATCGGTGGCGAAGCTCAGGATGCTGAAGCTGCCTGGTGCCACGTAGGACGCCCCGGTCAGAAACGGTGTGATCTGAATCGTGACACCGGGCCGGTCGGAGATGTCCAGCAAGTGCTCCAGCTGCGCGCACATCAGGGCAGGGCTGCCAACCGGACGTCGCAGCGCCATCTCGTCAATCACTGCCCACAGCCGCAGCCCGCCGGTTGCGAATCGGCGCTGCCGCTCCTTAAGCAGGTAGACGAGCCGGTCAGTATCCTCGGCCGAATAGGAGCCCAGCCGGATAACGGCAGTGGAGTAGTCCTCTGTCTGCAGCAGCCCGGGCACGAATTGCGCATCGAAGCTGCGGATCGATTCGGCTGACTCCTCGAGCCCGATGTAGGCCTGGAACCACGTGGGCAAGACATCCTGGTAGCGATGCCACCAGCCTTGCTGACTTGCCTGGCTAGCCAGCGTCAGCAGTTGCTCGCGCTCGGCCGGGTCGGTGACGCCATACAAGTTGAGCAGGTCGGCGATGTCGACTTCGCGGACGGAATTGCGGCCGAGCTCGATCCTGCTGATCTTTGACTCCGACCCGCGGATTGCCCGTGCGGCCTCCTGCGCGCAGATGCCGCGAGACTCCCTGAGCTTCCTGAGCTGAGTGCCGAGCAGGATGCGCAGTACCGTCGGCGCACTGGTGCTGGCGGCCAATGTCCGGCCAGATGATGTGGCACTGACTAGGCGCTCAGGCATGGCCGGCCCATGCGGCATGCCACATGCTGTCACTTTTGCCCGCGTGATTGATTGAACCATCCGTCATGAGCGGCGCCCCTCCCCGAATGCGCTGCGTCGCCCTACGTTGGTGACACCGCAAATTCAGCCGCCACCCGGCTTTCGGCGGGGCCATGCTTTCCGTTCCCTTTCCCGTGCGCGCATTAGGAGCTCGCTCTTAAACTGCGCTCACCTAACGATATCGCAGATGAGATTTCAAGCCAGCCAGTTCCGCGGCTGGCTGCGGGTGTTAGATGTGCCCCCGGTACGATCACGAACGATGGCACGTTACCTACACAGAAAGCTGCTCGCATGCGCTACCGGCCCATTGGTAACTCGGGACTCGTCGCTTCAGTGGTCGGGCTCGGGTGCAACAACTTCGGCCGCAGGCTCGAGGCAGAGCAGGCCCGCCCGGTCGTAGACGCGGCCATCGAAGTCGGGATCACGCTGCTCGACACAGCTGAGACTTACGGCGGCACCGGGCGGTCGGAGGAGATCCTCGGCGAGGTGCTCGCCGGGCGCCGCGATCAGGTGCTCCTGGCCACGAAGTTTGGTAGCCAGGCCGGAAATATGGGCTATGGCCCGGCGGCCGGGGCTAAGGGCGGGCGCGGCTACATCCGCCGGGCGGTCGAGCATTCATTGCGCCGCCTGCGTACCGACTACATCGACCTGTATCAGATCCATACGCCAGATCCAGTAACGCCGATCGAGGAGACCCTCGCAGCGCTGACCGAGCTCGTGCAGGCTGGGTACGTCCGCTATATCGGTCACTCTAACTTCACGGCAGTCCACGTCGCGGCGGCCGCAGCGGCAGCGCGCGAACAGCACACTGTTCCCTTCGTGTCTGCGCAGAATCACTGGTCATTGCTGGAACGCCACGTCGAGGTCGATGTCGTGCCAGCCGCGGCGCAGTTCGGGCTCGGCGTGCTGCCCTACTTCCCGCTAGCTAACGGCCTGCTCACCGGCAAGGTAAGGCGCGGCCAGCCGCCCGCAGCGGGCACCAGGCTGGCCGGGCGGTCAGACTACGTGACCGAGGAGAAGCTGGACAAGGTCGAAGCGCTAGCCGACTGGGCAAAGCAGCGCGGCCGGTCCCTGCTCGAGGTCGCCATCGGCGGGCTCGCGGCTCTGCCCGCCTGCGCCTCGGTGATCGCGGGAGCAACGTCGGCGCAGCAGGTACAGGCGAATGCGGCCGCCGGAGACTGGGAGCCGACTGCCGCCGAGCTTGCCGAGATCGACAAGATCGTGCCCGTCAGCTAACGCCGCGAGCAGCCCGAGCCGCTCGCCGCGGCCGGCCATACGATTGCCACCGCGACCTGATCCGCGGAGAGTTTGATCTGTCGATGGAGGCGGCCCTGTGGAGGCGGCCCGGATGGAGGAGCCGGATGAAGGCGGCACTGTACGACCACTACGGGCCCGCGGCCGAGGTACTGCGAGTCGAGGAGATCGAGCGGCCGGAGCCAGGTCCTGACCAGGTGCGGGTCAGGATGCAGCTGTCCGCCGTGAATCCGACCGACTGGAAAGCCAGGGCGGGCGCGACGCCTAGACCGGTCGACGGCTTCCAGATCCCGCACCACGATGGTGTCGGCGTGATCGACGCCGTGGGTGAGGGCGTACCAGACGAGCGCATCGGCCAGCGGGTGTGGACCTTCCTGGCAGCGGCCGGCCAGCGGTGGGGGACGGCTGCTCAGTGGTCGGTCATACCGTCACGGCAGGCCGTCCCGTTGCCGGCTAACGCCTCGAATGAGCTAGGTGCGTGCCTGGGAGTGCCGGCCATAACAGCGCACCGGTGCCTCTTCGCTGATGGTCCGCTCGCGGGCAAGAGCGCGCTAGTCGCGGGCGGCGCTGGCGCGGTCGGCCACTTCGCGATCGAGCTGGGCAAGTACTTCGGCGCGCGCGTGGCCACCACCGTCAGCGGGCCCGAGAAGGGTGAACTGGCCCGGCAGGCTGGCGCCGATCTCGTGGTGAACTACCGGAACGCCGGCGCCGCCGAGCAGCTGAGGGCGTTCGCCCCCCAGATGGACCGGATCGTGGAGGTGGCTCTCGGGGCCAACTTCGAGCTGGACCTGGCCGTGTCCGGCCCGCAGACGCACATCGTGGACTATGCGGCCGAGCCCTCGGATCCGGTCCTGCCCGTGCGCAAGTGCATGACTGCGAATGTCACTATCCGGTTCATCCTGCTCTACACCATGCCAGCGGAGGCGCAGGACCAGGCGGCCGCGGACATCGACGAGGCACTCGCTGCCGGGGCGCTCACGCCGCTGCCGGTGATCAGGTTCCCGCTCGACCACGTCGCGGCCGCGCACGAGGCCGTGGAGACCGGCGTAACCGGCAAGGTCGTGCTCGAGATTCCCTGAGTTTCGGGCTGCGTCTCAGCAATCGACTTGGCGTCGTGCTAGCTAACGGTTATGGTAATAGATAACCGTTAGCTGGATACCCGTTAGCGGGACTCTGTTAGCTGGGAGGGCGAGATGCAGCAGGAAGTCGTGCTGGCGCTGCTCGCCAAGGAGCCGTCTTACGGCTACCAGCTGCGTGCGCGGCTGCGCCAGGCGCTCGGCCCGCTCGGCGACGCGATGAACGACGGGCAGGTCTACGTCACGCTGGCCAGGCTGGAGAAGGCCGGCCAGGTTGGGTGCGAGCGAACCGCCGGGGACCCGGACCGTCCCGATCGCAAGATGTATGCGCTGACCGGGGCGGGACAGCAGCGGGTTGCGGAGTGGCTCGTCGAGGTCAGCTGGCCAAAGCCCGACCTGGCCGAGTTCCATCTCAAGCTGCTAGCCGCGGCTGCCGCCGGGCTAGCCGATCCGGTCGCGATCGTGGACGCTCAGCGCCGCGAGCTGCTGCGCCGCCTGCGGGACGCGCAACGCGCAGCGATGGCCGAGCCTGACGGCTCCGAACCGGCGCTGCTGCTGGAGGGCGTCGTGCTAAGGCTGCAAGCAGACCTGCACTGGCTGGAGGCATGCGAACGGACCTGGACCCGCCGGACAAGCGGCAGTGATAGCTCAGGGCAGACCGCGCCAGAAGGCCGGGTCACGATGATGAGGGTAACGGGATTGTCATGAGTAGCAGCGGTGATACAGCGATGCTCCGCACCCGGGGGCTGCGCAAGCAGTACGGACGGGACGCGAGCCTCGTCCGCGCAGTCGACGACGTCGACCTGGATGTCGCTCCGGGCGAGACACTAGCGGTCATGGGACCGAGCGGCTGCGGCAAGTCGACGCTGCTGCACTTGCTTGGCGGCCTGGACCGGCCGTCGGCCGGGCAGCTATGGCTGGCGGGCCAGCGCACTGACCAGATGAGCGAGCGCGGGCTGGCGGCCCTTCGGCGCGACGCCGTCGGCTTCGTCTTTCAGGCTTTCCACCTCATGGACGAGCTGACCGCGGTCGAGAACGTCGAGCTGCCCGTGCTGCTGGCCGGACGTCCGGCGAGGACCGCGCGTCGGCGCGCTACTGAGCTGCTCGAGCAAGTCGGGCTCGCTGACCGGGCCCGGCACCTGCCGTCGCAGCTGTCCGGCGGCCAGCGTCAGCGGGTCGCGATCGCACGGGCGCTAGCCAACGAGCCGCTTGTAGTCCTGGCCGACGAGCCGACGGGAAACCTCGACAGCCAGGCGACCCTGGACCTGCTCCGCCAATTCGAGCAGCTGCATTCGGCCGGGCAGACATTGGTCATCGTCACCCACGATTCGCGGATCGCAGCTACCGCGGACCGGCTGATCACCATGCGGGATGGCGTGTTTGTCGATGAGACCAGGCTGACGGGCGGCACGACCGGGCAGCTCTCCGCGCTCGTGGACCTGGACGGTTGATCATGAGCAGGATGCTTTTGATCCGGCGCCTAGTCGTGCGCGACGTCCGGCGCCAGCCTGTAGAGGCGGCACTGCTGCTCGTGGTGATCATGGCGGCGACTACCACGCTGACGATGGGACTGGCGCTGGCGGGGGTCACTAGCCAGCCGTATCAGCAGACGCGGGTCGCGACATCCGGCCCGGACGTGGTCGCCAGCTATACCGACCTGCCGCCGATGCCGCAAGGGGTCACGCCGGCAGCTGCGCTCTCGGCGATGGCCGCGCTCGCGAAAGCCCCGGGCGTTACCGGGCACGGCGGCCCGTATCCGGTCGGCTGGGCCACGCTGCGGGTCGGGAGCCTGACTGCCGGGGTGATGGCCGAAGGCCGCGAATCGGCCAGGGCCGCGATCGACCAGCCAAAGCTCATCCGCGGGAGCTGGGTCAGACCCGACGGCGTGGTGTTCGAGCGCAGCTTCGCGGACGCGGTCGGCGTGCGGGTCGGCCAGCGAGTCAAGCTCGACGGGCGGGCGTTCCGCGTCGCGGGCATCGCGGTGACGGCCGCCAACGCTCCTTACCCAAATGCCGACTTCGCCACCACTGGCACGCCGTTCCCGACCAACGAGTGCGGCATGGTGTGGGTTAGCGAGGCGACAGCGCGGAGTTTCGCCTCTCGCGTGCTGCCCCTGTCGTACATGCTGGATATCCGGCTGGCCGACCCAGCCCGGGCGGCTGCGTTCGCGCAGGCTCACACCGGGGGCCGGTTCGGCGTGCTCGCGCTGGCGTCGTGGCAGCAGATCGCGCAGGTCGATGCGAACCTGGTGCGGAACGATCAGCGGGCGCTGCTGGTGGGAACCTGGCTGCTCAGCCTGCTTGCGGTCGCCAGCGTCGCCGTGCTGGTCGGCGGCCGGATGGCGGAGCAGACCCGCCGGGTTGGCCTGCTGAAGGCGGTTGGCGGCACGCCGAGCCTGGTCGCGGTAGTGCTGCTGGCCGAGAACTTGCTGCTGGCACTGGTGGCGGCGGCAGCTGGGGTAGCCGTCGGCTGGCTAGCCGCGCCGTTGCTCACCGGTTCAGGCGCCGGATTGGTCGGCACTCCCGGAGCGCCGTCGCTCACCCTGGCCACAGTGGGATGGGTCACTGTCCTCGCGGTAGCCGTAGCGATGCTCGCCACCTTCGTGCCGGCTGTGCGGGCCGCCCGCGTCAGCACGGTGAGGGCGCTGGCCGACGCCGCCCGTCCGCCGCGCCGGCAGCGCATGCTGGTCGGGTTGTCCCGGCGACTGCCGCTTCCGTTGCTGCTCGGCCTGCGGCTGGTCGCCCGCAGGCCGCGCCGCGGTGTGCTCAGCGGAGCTAGCGTCCTGGTCACGTCGATGACCATCGTCGCCGTGCTCGCTGTGCATGCGAACGCGGCTCAGCAGCACGTTGCCGGGCTGTCCGCGCTGGCGAATCCGCGGTACCAGCGAGTCGACCAGGTGCTGCTCGTGCTAACAGTGACACTGGCCGCGCTGGCTGCGGTGAATGCCATTTTCATCACGCAGGCGACGGCCGCGGATGCCAGGCACTCCTCGGCCCTGGCCCGCGCGCTGGGGGCGACAGCCGACCAGATCGCCGCGGCGCTATCGCTAGCGCAACTGATCCCGGCACTGCCCGCTGTGCTGCTGGGCATCCCGGCCGGGATCGCGCTGGTGAAGGCGGTCAGCCATGGCGGATCGACGACCGTGCCACCGGCCTGGTGGCTGGTCGCCATGGTGGCGGGCACGCTTTTCGCGCTCGCAGTGCTTACCGTCATTCCGGCCCGGGCGAGCAGCCGGCGATCAGTGGCGGATGTTCTGCAAAGCGAGAGCGCATGAGGCTGGCCAAGGTTTCCTGAGCGCGGGCGGGCAGCGGCTACGGCCACCGCCGACGCCCGCTGCCACGTCAAGGACTGAGCCGGTGCAGGTCGCGCGGGAAGAGCGTCACCTGCCGGACGTTGGCCGCGCCAGTGAGCCGGGCTGTCCAGCGCTCCAGTCCGATCGCGAACCCGCCGTGCGGCGGCATCCCGTGCTCGAACACCTGCAGGTATCCCGCCAGCGGCGCGGCATCCATGCCGCGCGCAGCCAGGGCCTTGAGGTAGTCCTCGTGCCGGTGCAGTCGCTGTCCGCCGGTGACGATCTCGGTCCCGCGGAACAGCAGGTCGAAGCCGTAGCTGTACGTCGGCCGGTCCGGGTCGGGATAGGTGTAGAACGGCTTGCTGGCCAGCGGGTAACCGGTGACGAAGACCAGTTCGCTGCCGTGCTCGCGCGCCGCCCACTCGCACAGCCACCGCTCGTGCGCGGGCGCCAGATCGGGCTCGTCCCGAGCATCTTCGCCGGTCGCGCGGTAGATCAGCTCCATCGCCTCGGCGAAATGCGATGTGCGGGATCTGGTCCGGTACTGTCGGCAGTGCAGCGCCGAGCTGCCGCATTGCTTGCGGGCCCCGTTCCCCTACTGATGCGACCATTCCCGCCACCGCGTCCCGGCAGACCGACATCACGTCGAAGTGGTTAGTGATGAAGCCGAGCTCGGCGTCCAGGCTCGTGTACTGGGCCAAGTGCCTGGCGGTGTCGTGCGGTTCCGCCCGGAAGACGGGGCCGACCTCGTAGACCCGCTCGAAGACGCCCACCATGGCCTGCTTGTAGAACTGCGGAGACTGGGCCAGGTAGGCGAGGCGGCCGAAATAGTCGAGGCCGAACACGTTCGCGCCGGACTCGGTCGCCGACTCGACGATCTTCGGCGTGAAGATCTCGGTGAAACCGCGCTGGTCCAGCGCCGCGCGGAACCCGGTCGCGCTGGCCGCGGCGATCTCGAAGCCGGCCCGCAGCTTCGGATGGCGCAGCGTGGTCGGCGCGTGGTCCAGGATCGTGGGCAGCGTAGCGGTCAGCGCCGGGCCGGTACAGGTCAAAGGGCGGCGGGACCGCCGTCCCGGACAGCTGCGTCACCACTGGCTCGGTGAGCTCGGCGCCGCCGGGTGCCTGTGCGTTGGCGACCACCATGCCCTCCACCTGGAGGACTGTCTCCTCCGGCGGCGGGGCAGGCGACAGTCTGGCGGCAGGACGATCTGGGCCAGGCCGGCCCGGTCCCTGAGGATCAGGAAGGTAACGGACTTCAGTTCGCGGCGGCGATGCAGCCAGCCGGCGATCGTGACGCGCTCGCCGATGTGTTCAGGCAGCTCGGCGGACAGTACTCGTGAGATCATCACAACTCCACTGAGGGATATGTGCGACCCCTTGGGAGTGCGGGCGATAAGGGAACTCGCGGTGCCACCGCACTTTCGCCGCTACCCGCAGCCGCGGAGCGGCTGGCCGGCAGCGACCTCGTTTGGCCCGGTGACGGGGGCTGGCCGGCAGGGCATTGGGCCGCCGCTGGCTGCGGCTGCCGTTCCTCCCCGCGCTCGGGAGGGTCTTCACCGCCGGGCGCGAGGCCGCCTTCTCAGCTGCTGGCGGCTCTCTGCTGCTCACGTGATCCGGCGCTACTTGTCTCCGTCAGCGCATTGCGACCAGCATAGGCCGGGTGCGACCCTGGCCGGAAGCGGGTTTTGCCCCTGAGCCCTACCCTGAGGGGCATGTACCTCCCGCGGCACTTCACGTTGACCGACATGGCCGAGATCCAGGCGTTCGTTGACACGGCGCAGGCAGCCGAACCTGGTGACCTTCGACGGCATCAAGCCCGTGTCCACGCTGCTGCCGGTGATCTGGGATCGTCCGGCGCCGGCGGAGGCCACGCAGGATGGCGAGGCGGAGCCGGCCGGATACGGACGGCTGCTCGGCCATATCGCAATCGCGAACGAGCAGTGGCGCACGGCACTGCCGGGCGCGCAGGCGCTCGCCATCGTGCACGGGCCGCAGGCTTACATATCCCCGACCTGGTATGAGGCAAAGGCGCGGCACGGCCGGGTGGTGCCCACCTGGAACTACGAAGCTGTCCACCTGACCGGCACTGTCACCTTCCACCAGGACTCGCAATGGCTGCGGGCGCTGGTGACCAGGCTGACCCGTTTGCATGAGGACGACCGGCAGCATCCGTGGGCAGTGACCGATGCGCCGCCGGAGTACATCGACGGCCAGTTGCGTGCGATTGTCGGCGTCGAGCTGACTGTCACAGCTGTGGAGGCCAAGCAGAAGCTCAGCCAGAATCGCAGCGAGCTGGACCGCGAGGGCGTCGTAGCGGGACTCCGCGGGGAGCCTGGTCCCGGACCGGCCGCCATAGCCGACCGGATGGCCGCGTCGCTAGCGCAGAGTTCCGGCAGCCCAGGGGCTGTCAGCGGTTAGCCCGGCCAGCCCGGCGAGTCTGCGTCAAGAAGATCGCTCGTGACGTCCGCCGTCGCATGGCGGCGGGCAGCTCTCCACCGGCGCGCCCGCAGCCTCGCAGCCGGAGATGATCGCGGTGCAGATCACCGCGAGCTGAGCCACCTGCTCGTCGGTAAGCCGGTCGAACAGCACGCGGCGGACCTGCTCGACGTGGAACGGCGCCGCCGCCTCGAGCGCGGCGAAGCCGACATCAGTGAGCCGTGCTACCTGACCCCGCCGGTCGGTCTCGCAGTCCAGCCGCTGCACCCAGCCGCGTTCCTCGAGCCGGGCGACCGCATGCGACAGGCGGCTCTTGCTTGAGGTCGATGCCTCGGCAAGCTGGCTCATCCGCAGCTCACGGCCGGGCGACTCGGACAGCCGCACGAGGATCTCGTAATAGCCGTGGGGAATGCCGGATTCCCGCTGCAGCTGACCCTCGACAGCCGAGAACAGCGTGTGCGTTGCCGTCAGCAAGGCACGCCACGCCTGTTGCTCGTCGGTGCTAAGCCACCGTGTCTGGGTATCGGCCACTCTCTTAGGGTACCTGGGTAGTTGAGCGTTTGACAACTGCGCCCGGCCGTGGTACTCCTTGAGTGCTCAACCAGATCGCTTTCAACTACTTGCCCTACGGGAGTGAATGCCAGTGACCGCTACGAACACCGAGACCGCCATGCCCGGCTATGAGGCCGCCACGTGGACCATCGACCCGGTACACTCTGAGGTTGGCTTCTCGGTCCGGCACATGATGGTCAGCAAGGTCCGCGGCCGGTTCAACACCTTCAGCGGCGAGATCGTTACCGCTGAGGACCCGGCCGAGTCCAGCGTGACGGCCGAGATCGACCTGAAGTCGATCAACACCGGCAATGAACAGCGCGACGGGCACATTCAGTCCGCTGACTTCTTCGAGGTCGAGACGTACCCCACGATGACCTACAAGTCGACCGGCATCCGGGTCGAGGGCGGCGAATACATCGTCGACGGCGACCTGACTCTTAAGGGCGTGACCAGGAGCGTCCCGCTGCGCCTCGAGCTCAACGGGTTCGGGCCGGACCCGTTCGGCGGCACCAGGGCTGGCTTCACCGCCACGGGAGTGATCGACCGGCGTGACTTCAACGTCAGCTTCAACGCACCGATGGCCAATGGCGGCGTTGTGGTGTCCGACAAGGTATCCCTGCACCTGGAGATTGAGGCCGTCAAGGCCTGACAGGCGGCTCATGCCGACAGCGAGCGTTGATGCTCACGGCAGGTGACGGGGCGGGCCGGCCGCAGCGCCAAAACCAGGCGCCGCGGCCGGCCCGTTGCTTGCGGCCATGGTCCGGGCCCGGCCGGAGCGCGAGGAAGATACGCGCTGCCGGCCTGTTGCCCCAATCTCAGCTAGCGGCCGAGGCCCAGCGGGCGAGCAATTGCGCCTCGCGCTCGGCCGTGAGGCCGATGCCGGGACGGCCGCCGCTCTGTGCGCGCTCCGCCGCCGCGATATCAGCGACCGTCTCGCGCAACGGCCGGGGCGAGAGGCCGGTGCCGAACGCGGCTGCCGGACTAGCCGTCAAGATCGTGGCGTCCTCGCTGTCGCCCTCCGACCACAGCGGCAGGCTGGCACCGTCTTCGCCTTCGGCACAAAGGAAGGCGCTGTCGACCCAGGTCAGGGTCGTGCCCGGCGGCGCCACCTCAGCTGCGACCGTCTCCAGCAGCTGACCGAACCCGAATGGCGGTGCCGGGGCGGCGGCGTGGAACGTGCCGCTGACCGAGTTCTCCAGCAGCCTCAGCGACCAGGCAGCCATGTCGCGGGCGTCGATGACTTGCATCGGGTCGGCCGGGTCGCCAGCGGCGAGGACCTCGCCACCGCGTGCGATCCGGTCGACCCACCAGGTGAACCGGTAGGTCCGGTCGTGCGGGCCGATCACGTAGGTCGGCCGCACGATCGTGGTGCGCTCCTTGCCGTACAGCTCGGTAACCGCCTGCTCGCAAAGCACCTTGAGCCCGCCGTAGGTCAGGTCGGTGACCTGCTCGGTCGCAGGATCGGAAAGGCTCGGCCAGCGGCGCGTCCTCGGTATAGCCGGGCTGGACGGGAGCCTGGTAGACCGAGACGGTCGAGACGAACAGGTGCTGGCCGCCTCGGCCGTCGAGCGCCTCCGCGAGCGAGCGGACCTGTCGCGGCAGGTAGGCGCAGACATCGACGGTGGCGTCCCAGCTTCCATCGGTCAGCGCCGACAGGTCCGCGTTCCGGTCCCCGGTGAGGTGCTCTGCCCGCGGGAACAGCGCAGGTCCGGTCTGCCCGCGGTTGAACAGCGTTACGTCGTGCCCGGCGTCGAGCGCCGCCTGGGTGATATGCCGTCCGACGAATGCGGTGCCGCCGATGATCAGGATTCTCATGCGCTCACCGCGCCGAGGGCCGACAGCCGACCAGAGATCGTGTCGGCGCTGGGGAACGTAAGCCCGACCAGCGTCACGTGCTTCCAGCGCAGAACGCCGCCGGAGTCGATGACGAACACCGACCGGCGCAGGCCCGCGGCACCGAGGGTAATCCCGTACTGCTTGCTTACGGTCAGGCCCTCGTCAGCGAGCAGCGGGAAGGCCAGGTTGTACTTCCGGGCGAACTGCTCGTGGCTGGCCAGGCCCTGCGGGCTGATGGCCCATACGGTCGCGCCGAAGCCGGTAAAGCTCTCCAGGCCGGAGGTGTAGGAGCACAGCTGCCGAGTGCAGACAGCGGTGTTGTCGCCAGGGTAGAACGCGAGCACGACAGGATTACCGCGCTGCTGCGACAGCGTGTACAGGCCATGGGCCGCTTCGCCATCGGCTAGTAGCACGCCGGGCAGGGTGAAGTCGGGGGCGACTTGGCCGACGTCGGGTGTCTTCGCCACGTAGCGTCCTCCTGGCAATAGGTTCGGGCCCCGCAGCAAGGCTATTCGCTCAGCCAGCGGCGCGGCAGTAGCCGTTGCCGCGTACGCGCGCGTATCGACGGTAATGACCGGCCGCTAGCCTGCTGGGGTGACCGACGCTGACACCGAGTACAGGCTCTACCAGGAGCTTGCCCCCTGGTGGCCGCTGATCTCACCGCCTGCGGAATACGCGCAGGATGCTGCGGCTATCGCGGCGGTGTTCGAGTCGGCCGCGATTCCGGTGCGGACCGTGCTCGACCTGGGCAGCGGTGGCGGTCATGTCGCCCTGCACCTGAAGGCTGGCCTGACGCTGACGCTGGTGGACCGGTCCGAGCCGATGCTCGAGATGTCCAGGAAAGTCAACCCTGATTGCCGTCACGTGCAGGGGGACATGCGGACCATACGGCTGGGGGAGCTGTTTGACGGCGTCCTCGTGCACGACGCGATTGACTACCTGACTGCCCAGCGCGATCTGCGGATGGTGATCGATACCGCATTCGCGCATTGCCGCCCCGGCGGGATGGCTGTCTTTGCCCCCGACCACACGGCGGAGATATTCCGCGCCGGCGCCGGGGCGGGCGGCGGTGGCGAGGACGGCGGCCGTCAGGCAAGCTTCCGAGAGCGCACCTCCGATCCGGATCCCGCCGACGAGTGGATCCTGGCGGAGTATGAGTTCACGTTGCGGGAGGCCGACGGGCGGGTGCAGGTGGTGCGGGAGTCGCACCGGCTCGGCTCCTTCCGCCGGGAGACCTGGCTAAGGCTGCTGGCCGACGCGGGGTTCAGCCCCGAGATAGCCGCGGGGACGTTCGCCGGGAACGACGTCCGGTTGCCGCGGGTGCTGTTCATCGGTCACAAGCCAGGTTGACCGGACCGCTGCGCGGCACGTTCGGATGGCAGGTGTCGCAGCGTCGTGGCCACCACCCACTTGCGGGACGGCCCGGTGCCTGCATATTCATGCTCTCGTCGCGCCGCACGCCGAGCGCGGACAGGTGGCAGCACTGAGGCCGCCGCCGGCGGAAAGCATGATCGTGGCGGTGTCGGTTGCGTCGCCTGCCACTGGCTGAACACCGGCTCGGGGGCGGTACGGCGAGTCTCGCGCGGCTGACGAGCGGGAGCTGCTGGTGCCATGACGGGCTCGGTCACGAGGCCATGCTGGGTCAGCTCCCAGTAATGCCGACGGCTGGGCCTGATCAGCTGGATCACGGCCTTGTACGCTGCGATGCTCATCAGCGCCCAGTAGAGCGGGCTGGCGAGCATGGTGCGCACCGCGGCGTAGAGCCCGCGGTCCATGCACCCGGCCATCATTGAGTAGATCATCAACATGTTCCCGACCAGCAGCGAAAAGACGCCCAGGTAAAGCACGGGAGCCGGGAATAGCCCGCTGATGTGAGCAGGCCCGCTGACCAGGTAGACGCACGTCAACAGCCAGAAGACAGGGTTCATCAGGGCGGCCACGCTAGCGAAGCCGAAGCCTAGCTGGAACGCGAAGAACTGCCTTGCTCCGAGTTCGCGCCAGAGCCGCCACGGTGACCTCATATGCACAAGCCAGGTCTGGTAGTACCCCTTGGTCCAGCGGCTGCGCTGCCGGATCCAGCTGCCCGCCCTCGCGTTAGCTTCCTCCTCGGTGACCGAATTCATCATGCGCACGCTCCAGCCCCGGCGTGCGATGCGCATGCCCAGGTCGGCGTCCTCGGTGACGTTGTAGGGATCCCACGCTCCCAGCTCCCTGAGCGCTTCCGCCCGGAAGTGGTTGGACGTGCCGCCCAGCGGAATGGGCAGCCGGAACCGGTCGAGGCCGCGGAGCACCAGGCTGAAATGAAGCGCGTACTCGGCGGCGAAACACCGGGTGAGCCAGTTGGTCCAAGGGTTCCAGTACTGCAGTTCCGCCTGCACGCATACCACCCAGGACGGCAGGACGCGGAACGCCGACACGGCCTTGCGCAGCTGGTCGGGCTCAGGCCGGTCCTCGGCATCGAAGACCACGCAGAAGTCGCCTCGCGCGTACCGCAGGCCCACGTTGCATGCCTTCGGCTTGGTACGCGGCAGAGTCGGCGGGATCAGTACGACCTCGAACCGGGAGTCAAGCTCGATCCGGCTGAGGACTGCGCGGGTGATCTCGTCATCCTGCTCGATCAGCAGGAGCACCTGAAGCCGGTCGGCCGGATAATCGAGACCGGAAAGCTTGGCAATCAAGGTTGGCAGGACCTTCTCCTCCCGGTAGAGCGGGACGAGGACGCTGTAAACCGGCAAGGCTTGGTCAGGGACCGCTTCAAGCTCATCGCTGTTGAAACCGATGACCCGAGCACGTTGCGCAACCATCACCAGGACCAGCCGGTAGCCGATCATGATGACGTAGATGACTGTCGCCGCGCCGACCAGTCCCACCCCAAGCTCTGCGAAAGATGGCCCGCGTCCTCCTGCCACTCGCATGACGACCATGATGAGCATGCTGGCCGCGACCACCGCTAGGGTCACTGCCTGGCCCCGGCTGAGCAGTGAGCGCGCACTTAGCCGGGCCGGGAGATGCCGGGTAGCGGTCGGTGCTCTCGATTCTGTCAGCGACGCCGTTTCCGTGGCTGCTGTGGGTGCTGCAGCCACTGTGGCTGCTGTGGGTGCTGTGGGCGCTGGCGTAAGGCGCACGTCCGTCAGGGCGGCCGCACTCGGGGCACGCTGCAAGGTCTGGTCCCGGCCTCTCACTCGGTTGGGCGTTGACGTGGGTTCAGGCGCACGCGGGTCGGGGCCAGGCAACTAGCGGTGCCCGGCTAACGGGTGGGGGGCGGAATCCTGGGTGGCAGGCGCCGGAGTCCAGCCGCTCGTAGATCAGCCGACCGGGAGCGGAGTAGACCAGGCGGTAACCGGTCAGCAGCGCGCTGCCGTGCAAGCGCTGAAACACTTCGTCAGTGCTTCCCGGCGTCCTGCGCATGTAGATCCACCGAATGCCGTTACCGGCCGGATCGGTCAGGTCCGCGGCCCACTGGCGGAAGCTGCCCTCGTAGACCACCTGTCCAAGCGGAATGCGAGACCAGAACGTCACAGTCTCGTTCCCGAACGATTCCATCAGGACCTTGCCTCCGGTGTAGTGCTCCCGCAGCCAATCTGCCGCCGCCGTGTTCGCCTGCTGGGCCTGGCTGGACTGGAAGTCGACTGCCTCGGTCAATGTCGCGATCCCGCCGTGCAGTTCGAGCCCAGCGCCGGCAACCGCGGTGACTACTAGAGCCACGCAGCCCGCGCGACGCAGCGGGACTGCGGACCAGCCCTTGACGAGCGTGACGAGATAACCAGTGAAGATCGCTGCCGGGAGGACCATCAGCAGGCCGAACCGGACGTTATACAGATTGCCGTCGATCTGCATAACGTGCAGGGGGCGCTGGCCCGCGTACAGGGCAAATACGTAGAACGGGAAGAATGCGATCAGCGCGATCGGTGCGACGGCGTAGCTAGCCAGCCTGGTCCTAACCAGGTAAGTCATGAACCCGGCGACGGCCAGTACGAGCGCCGCGCCGCCGGCGTTATCGATGACGGCATAGAGATAGGTCAGCGCCGACAGGCCCAGGTGACCGATCGCTTTGTCGGAATGCGAGACCCAGAGTGACGGCTTGGAGAACGGCCCGGTCTGGAAATAGAGCGCGTCGTGGAAGATCACCGCATTCCAAAGTATCCAGCCCGCGATGCCGCTCATGGCCACGCAGCCGTAGAAAATGACATGTGCCTCAGTGGCCTGATAGCGAGGCCACGGGCTCATCGGAGCTTTCGCGGCGGCGCCGGAGCCCGCCGGCACCGGCGCTCCCGCCGGAACCCGCGCCCCCGCCGGAACCCGCGCCCCCGCCGGAACCCGCACCTGCGCCTGCGCCGGCACCGGCGCCCCCGCCGTGACCGAGCGCCGCCAGGCCACGATGATCACGATGAGCATCACTGTTACGCATAGCACCCAGCCCTCGTACCGCGCCAGGCTGGCAAACAGCGCTGATATGCCGGTCGCCGCGAGATGAATGTAACGGCCGTCCTGGCACCAGAGCATCAGGTAGTAGGTGGTGGCGGCGATGCATGCGATCAGCAGCAATTCCGTCATGGGCGTGCTCTGCATATACAGCACGTTCGGATTGGCGCCGAAAGACACTGTGGCGATAATGCCGCCGACCCGGCTCCGGGTGATCCCGACCGAGATCAGGTAGGCGTACCTGATCGTCAGCAGGTAAGCCGCCATCGAGATTACCGATCCCGCGAAGCCGGAGTAAAACCAGGCGTTCACCCAGATCAATGGCAGCGATAGCAGGTGCGGCAGCGGCAGCCAGGTAGCGCCAAGCTGGGCGAGGCCATCGGTTGGCGAGTCGATCACGCGCCGGGCGATCAGCAGGTGCGAGATCGTGTCCGGATAAGCCAGGGTTGCATGGCGGTGAAGGAAGTACACATAAGAACTGACCGAAGCGCAGGCAGCTGCCGACATGATCGCGGTGAGTGCCGCGTCCCTGGGGTGTAGCAGCCGCCGGAGAAGCTGACCGGGCGTGCGTTCCCTGGCGATCTCCGCCGACAGTCCGGCGAGGCCGACGAGCGAACGGATGATGACGGAGAGCTTCGCGCCGGTCTGCTCGCCGTGCTCGCGCGGAAAGTGGTCTACCGGTCGCTGCAGGATGCGCGCGCCCCTCAGCCGCAGCTTGGCCATGAGCTCCGGCGATATGGTCGCCGCCTCGCCCCTCAGTGTCATCTCGTCAAGGCAGCGTCGGTCGATGAGCTTGTAGGAGCAGTCCACGTCCCGGACTCTTACCGGGAGCAGGATGCGGCTGGCCATGGTCCAGAGAAACGCGTTGATCCTGCGGTAGCGGGGGTCTGCGCGGCGGGGCCGGTAGCCGACGACCCCGTCGGCGCGCTCCCGGCGAGCCGTCTCGAGGAAAGCCGGCAGCTGCCGTGCCTTGAACTGACCGTCGGAATCGGTCAGGAAGAGCCACCGGTGGTCAAGCGCGAGCGCTGCGGCGACTCCGGTCGATATCGCCGGGCCGTAGCCGCGGTTCACCTCGTGGTGTACTGCGAGCACTCGGCCGGGATACTGGGCGGCCAGCTGGTCGGCGATGTCACCGGTCTTGTCGGTGCTGCCGTCGTTCACGACCACTATCGTGTGCGGGATGCCGAGCGATCCCGCCACCTGCAGGAAATCACTCACAGTAGGAGCGAGGTTCTGCTCTTCGCGATAGGCCGGCATGACGATGGTGATGCCAGCGGACAACCAGTCCCCGGCCGCAGAACCCGGCGGTGCCGGCTGCGCCTGCCGGCTAGAGACTGCAGTCACGGCAGGCTCCGGGCAGCGACCGGCTGTTGTTGACCGCGCCAAGCTGGGTGGGAAGGCAGACCGCCCCGACGCCCGCTGCTAACGACTGCCGGGCCCTGAACCTGGGCAGCGTTACCACAAGCCTTGTCCCCCTCCCCGGTCGGCCGCCCCCGCCCCAAGCGCGAGAGTCCTTTCTCGGCGGCCTAGTGATACGGGCGTCCGTCGCTTTGCGTGACACTACCGTGGGAGGCGCTGAACGCCCTCGCACGCACGGCCTTGAAATAATCACGGAGTGATAACAGAGCAATAGGCAAGAGCAGAACGGGACAGAGCACACTGGCGAGCATAATATCGACTCAATTTCGCGGCTTGGCTCCCGCGTGCACATCTTTGCCGCGAATGTATTGGTCACATGATCAGGGTTTGGCAACCCTATATCCTGCTAATTACGAGAGCTTCGTGATCTTGAGCAGGGACAGGCGCGGCGCCGGGCATCACGGAGCCCAGGGCCGGCTGGGTCGCTCGCCGGTGCGGGCGGGGCAGGCAGGCTTACTATTCTCCGCATGAGGCGAGGGCTTGCGCGGGCAATGAGCGGCTTTGTCCTGCTGGGGCTGGCGACGGCAGTGGCCAGCTGCGGTCACGCAGCGAATCCGTCGAGCGGCCCGCCCGCCACCCCGTCGGCTCCGGGGAGCACGTCGCCAGCCGTGTCCACGCTGTCGCCGTCGGCGACGACTCGGCCAAACGCCTCGGCGGTGCCCTGGCCCGTGCTCCTTCCGGTTCCGGCTGTGCCGCCCGGCTTGCACCAGACCGGTACCCGGCCGCCGGCCCGCGACCCGGTCCTGCATGCGGAGATGACGGATCTGTGGGCCGCCGTCGTGGCTGGCAGGCCGAGGCTGGCGATGTCGGCATTCTTCCCGGTGTTCGGATACAGGCAGATCAAGGCCATCTACGATCCGGCGGCGGACTGGCGTGACAGGCTCGTTCTTGATTTCCGGCTCGACATTTACGCGGCCCATCGCTTTCTCGGCCGCGCCGCCAGGCACGCACGGCTGGTCCGCGTCATCGTGCCCGAGCTCGACGCCGCGTGGGTGCCGCCCGGCGTCTGCGACAACTCGGGCGGCTACTGGCACGTGGGGGGTGCCCGGATTGTCTACAAGGTTCGCGGCCAAGTGCGGTCTATCGGGATCGCGTCGCTGATCTCCTGGCGGGGCCGCTGGTACGTGGTCCACTTCGGTGAAGTGCTGCGCCCCGTCGTCATCGGCGTAGTCGATCAGCCGTCCCAAGGCGAGGGCGTGCCGGGCCCGGCCGGCGGCTGCTGAGCCGTGCTCGCCGAAGCGTCCCGGCAATTCAATGCGGTCGCCAGTTTCGGCCGGCATCAATCAGGCTCGGCACGAGCGGCGTGATCAACTTGGTACACGCCGCCTCCGCCTGAGACGGGGCCGACCGGACCGATCAGCGGCGGACCGATCAGCAGCGGACCCGAAAAGGAGTGCTGATGGCCGATATGCCGATCTACAACTACGTACCGCACAGCCGGACCAAGGAGAAGCTCGGCGGGCATGCCCCGCGTCCGGCGAAAGCCGCCGATCAGCTGCCACACGAGAATGCCGCGGAGCGCTTCAACTCCTGGCTCGCGGTCAAGGTCACCGATGGCGTGGGTACGATGTGGTGCGCGTACGCCTTTACTGCGCTGGCGCTGGTAAGCCTGCGCTCGGCGATCGATTCCGGTAGCGCCGTGACGCTGGTGTCCTGGATTTCCCAGACGTTCCTCCAGCTGGTCCTGCTGAGCGTCATCATGGTCGGCCAGAACGTGCTGGCGGCTGCGTCTGACAAGCGAGCGGATGCTACTTACAAGGATTCCGATGCCGTGCTGCATGAGGCGGTCAAGATCCAGGAGCACTTGATAGCCCAGGACAAAGTGCTTGAGACGCTGACCCGCAAGCTCGACGCGATCAGCAGCTAGGCAGGCGAATCCAGCCGGTCAGGCAGTGCCATTGGAGGGCCCCGTTACCTGCTCGGCGGCGTGGACTATCTGCCCGTCGGAGGCATCGATCGCGGTCGGACCGCCCGGGATCGGCACGAACCAGATGTGCATCATGGGGGGCGTTACCCGGTTGGTGGAGCCGGCCGGACAGCTCGGGTGAGCCACAGTTATGGCCGCCACGATGCCGAGGCCGCGCTGCATGCACAAGTTCGTGTGCACGTGCCACTGGGTAAGGCAGCCGCCGGGCTGCGGAGTGGCTCCGCGGCGAGTGGTGATATACATCGCCGCCACCAGAACTGCGCCCTTGGGCGTATTTGCGTAGACGAGGGATTGCGGTTCGGCGAGGTTGAGGACTGGACCGCCCCGCACAGTCGCGAGGTAAGCGGATGTGCTGAGGTAGTGCACCACCGGGGCGCCGGTCGGCGTAATCGGGCGGTATCCAGCTGCCCTGGCCACGGCGAGGCTCTGGAACTTGCGTGCGGCCTGCCAACTGGCGTCGACGAGCCGGACGGCAGCCTGCCGCTGAGTCGTGGTAGGAATCGCAGGGCACGACGCCGAACTCGCCATCTTCATCCCGGCGGCCATCTGCATGTCCGGATCAGGCATGGTGATGGCTCCGGCCGGCGAGGCAGTAGCGAGCCTGATCCCGGCGGCCGCGCCGTCCGCCATCTGCATCTGCTGGTGGCTCGCCGGCCCGATCGAAGCCGTCATGGTCATCACCATCTCCGGCCCGCCGGCCACGAGGGCGATGCTGACCAGGGCAGCGGTCACGGTGCCGGCTCCGGCCGACGCGAGTACCAGTCCCTTGCGCCGGACGCTGTGGTCAAGCCTGCTGACCAGCAGCCAGCCGCAGCCAATGGCGACCGCTGCCTCCAGCACGGTACAGAGGCCGTCACCGAAACCGAACGGCTCGACCGCGTGAGGCGTCGGGCCGATGATGTCCCCGGCTGTCCTGGTGACGATGTAAACGGCGATGACGCCGATATTGACGATTGCCCCGCTCCACAGCACCCATCGCGCTGGTCTCGTGACGGCCATGACCGCCCACAGCAACTGAAGCCACGCGACGGCCAGCATGAACACCCCGAACAGCCAGTACTCCTGGAAATGCGCGCCGGCCACAGCGAAATGAATCACCGCGGTCGCGATGCTCAGGATGCTGAGGCAGTAGAGCGCAACCTTCCGGACGGGAACGGGGACGTCGTCAACTGCGGCCGCGGGCATTGGTTCTTCAGCGTTTGCCATCAGATTTGCCTGCCGAGCAGTGGGTGTAGCTGGCCCGGGTTCCGGACCTCGGTACTTTCTGTCACACCTGACAGGTTACCCCTAAACTGTCAG
Organism: uncultured Actinomycetota bacterium; assembly: GCA_963804435.1. Taxonomy (GTDB): domain Bacteria; phylum Actinomycetota; class Actinomycetes; order Streptosporangiales; family Streptosporangiaceae; genus JAJYUU01. Next base: position 1,850,601 of record CAWDQI010000001.1, read on the forward strand.
GTGTGACAAGATCGAGCGGCAAACGCTGACGCCGAGGGCGGCAGGCGCAAGGGGCGCGGCGGGCCGCTCGCGGTCCGGCAGCAAGCCGAGCGATAGCCGCGTTCATGGCCCGGAACTGCGGCAGCGTGTTGTTGTGCAGCCGGCCTTGGTAGAACGGGACAGCAACGCCGGTGAACTGCTCCCGTTGCGTGAACAGGACGCGACCCGGCGCCAACTGCCTGATGGTGAAAGTGTGTCGGCCGTCGAAAATACCGCCAGGGCCGACGCTGCCCAGCCACTGCAATTCACGCGCTGGGTCGATCACCTGAACGACCGGCGTAAAGGTGGTGACGCCGGTGGCGCCCCGCATGCGGTTGGTCAGCGTCGCGCCGACCCTGAGCGCGCCGCTGGAGTAGATGATGAACGGGTTCCACCGCTTGTATGCGGCCAGGTCAGTGAGGATCGCCCAGACGCGCTGCGGCGTGGCCGCGATCTGTATCGATGCCTGCAGTGTGTAAGCGCGGGTATTGGTCCAGACGGCGAAGCCGCCGACGACCACGAGCATGGCGGCCAGCACCGCGATCAGCCGGCGTCGGCGGTGCCTGCGCAGCCGCTGGATTTCCTGGGTAACCGAAGCGGCGGCGAGCGTCATGACCCTGTCTCCTTCGGTGTACTCGCGCCGTCGAGGACGGCGTTAACAAGGCGCCCGGCGTAGCCGCGGTCGGCGGGCTCGCCGGTGATGAGGATCCGGTAGTACACGGGCCCGGCGATCTGATCGATCAGGACAGCGGCGTCCACGTCGGGCTTGAGTCCCTCGTTGTCTTGTGCGCTGCGCAGCCGGGCTAGGGCCAGCGCGTGCCGCTCGGCGAAGCCAGCGTGCACTGCGTCCCCGATGTCCGGGTGACGGGCGGCCGCGGCGACTATCTCGGCGGCCAGCCCCGCTGACGTGTTGTCAGCCCGCTGTCCGACGAGCCGGATCCGGTTCAGGCTCTCGGCCAGCGCGGCGGCGAAATCGGTCAGGTCGCGACGCAGGTTCCCGGTGCTGGCGATCGGAACGTCGCCCAGGATGCGAGCGGCAACGGCGACAGCGAGGTGGTCCTTGGTCGGCCAGCGCCGGTACAGCGTGGTCTTCGCAGTGCCGGCCCGTGCGGCCACTTCGTCGATCGATAGTCCCGAGTAGCCCGCAGCGTGCAGCAGGTCCCCGGCGGCGTCCAGCACGCGCTGGTCAACCGCGGTGTCACGCGGGCGACCGGTGCGGCGATCGGTGGGCTGACTCATGCGGCGGCTCCGTTTCGCTACTCAAGTATCGTAACTAGCATACGCCCTTGGCGGTGAGTTACGCAACATGAGTTTCGAAATGCGCGACTCGGCATTCAGTGGCGCCCGTCGCCCAGAACCAGCACACGACACCGGGTCGTGATCAGTCCGGCCACTCAGCGAGAAACTGCCGGGCGTGCTCATCTCCGGCCGCGGCACGCTCGCGAAGCTGCCCGGCCTGGTCGTTCCCGGCCAGCTCGTAAGCCTGCCACCACCGCTCCGCGTCTTCTGTGTCCTCGCTCAGCGGACGGTTCATCGCAATGACCTCGCAGAATGAGCGGCCTAGCCGCCGGGCGCGAAGGCTAGCTGACGCGACGGGCCCGGCGCTTACTCACCCTACGTCTGCCAGCAATGGGCGGCATCAGCCCATCGCGGCGGCGAACGGCTGGGAAATTTGGAGGCGCCGCGGCTACTGCCGCCTCGTGGCGATCCAGAACCGGACGTAGATTCCGTCCGCAGTGAGCAGGAGGCCGATCAGAAGCACCACCGGCATGAAGCCCGAGACCCACCGGCCGTGTCTGGGAACCACGCCGCCGGTCTCGGCCATGACCTGGTCATACCGCACGCGGTAGTTCCACGGGTAGATCCAGCCCGGCCTGCGTTGCGCAGCAATGCGCCGCTCGATGAAGAATAGTTGTATGTCCTCGGCGATCTTGAAGAACGCCTTGCGACCGTAGAAGAGGCCGGCCGCCAGCCCGACGAGCTGGTACTGCCACTGCCAGGTTGCCAGGTACGACTGCACCAGTGCCTGGTGCGGAATCGTCACGGCGTGCAAGTGCACGACGACGTGGAAATGATGGAAGATCCAGGACCCGCCGCTGACGGCGGCGAGTGCTACCGCGAAGCCGGGCAGGCCAGCCAGGCTCACGGTCAGCGGTGACAAGATCACCTGAAGGGGAGTTGTCCGCCGCTGCTGATGCCTGCTCGGGAAGTGCAGCCGAACCAGCAGGTTGTCCAGCCGGGTCGCGCTCTTCGGAGGCTTCCACCTGATCCCGACCACCATGCCGAGCAAGCCGCCGAGCAGGCCCTCGTAGACATTGCGAATGGCGTGCCTGACAGTTGTCCACCACGCGTAACTGTGCAGGCCCAGGTTTTCAGGCAGGTAGTCCCAGCCGTGCTTGAGGTACAAGATCTGGTGGCCGCCGATCACGTACCGCACCTGCGTGATGTCGTAATAAAGCGCGCTGGCGATCCATACGCCGATGTGCACGGCGATCACGACGTAGATCAGCGTCTGGACTCGGCCGAGTGCCTTTGCGGCAAGCGACGCCGTCGGCGTCACGACCGCTGCGGTAGTCACCGGTCAGCCGACACGCAATGCGGCGGGGGAAGCGGCACAGCATCATTAGGCCGCAGAGCGACAACCCCAAGGAACACGGCAATACGGTACCGGACAGGCGCAGTCCGGTCACGGGGTTCGCGCGCCGGGTTCAGCGGCCGGCCGCGAGCCGTGCCATCATCTGCGGGTGACGGATTTCGCCCTGCCCGGCCGCGCTGTATTTCCCGAGGGCATCACCGAGGGCCTGGTACGACCTTCTACGTCGGTAGCCTGGGTCACGGCACCATTTACCGCGGCGACTGCGCCACTGGCGAGGTAACCATAGCCATCCCGCCGGACGGCGACGATCGCCAGGCCATCGCCGGCCTGACCATCGACGGCCACAGCATGCTGATTGCCTGCGCACCGAAGGCGGCCAGATCTTCCGCGAGACGGGGCTCTCGGCCGAGCGCGGCGGTGATCCGGGCCTAAAGGTCCCTGATTATGTCCATTGCTGGCTTGCGGGCCGATCTGATCACGCCCAAGCCGGCCCAGACGATTGCCCCGGCCGTTACGGCTGCGAGCGCGGCGAGGTAGCCCCACGGGATGAACAGGTGCGGTGGCGGCGGGTCGAAGACCCCGGTCAGGATCTTGACGATGACGTAGGACAGTCCCCAGCCAGATGCGATCCCGAGCACGGCGCCGCCAAGGGTGACGAACAGAGCCTCTGCCCACACGAAGGACGCCAGCTGGCGGGTTTTGGCGCCGAGTGCAGCAGCGATAGCGAACATTCGCCGCCGCTCAATGAGCCCGAGTAGCAGAACGAGGCTCGATGCTGCCACGGCCAGGATGAAGGCGAACGTCAGCTCGAGCCTCGTCAGGCCGGAAAGGTCGATCGTCGTCAGGCCTGACAGGGTGATCTTCAGCTGGGACTGGATGTCCTGGACAACGGCGCCGGATGCGGGCCCGAGCAGATGCCTGACCTGCGATGCGATGGCCGGCGGCGAGCCGCTGACCCTAGTGAGCATCACCTGATAGGCCGGTGAGCCCGTCATCTTCGCGATATAAGAGGCGTTGGCTATGAAGAACGAGTCACGCGGCGCCGTCGGGAACTCGCGTACGACCCCGACGTAATGGAACGGCACCAGGTGGTAGGCGTGGTCGCTGGCGAACTGGAGGCGCAGCCGGATCAGGCCGCCGGGCGAGAGCTGGTAGCTCTGCACCGTCTCCGCGGATACCAGGACGGCATCGGGACGCGCGGCGAGTGCGGCGAGGACCGAGCTCGCATTTCCGCCCTGGAAGAACGCGTCAGAGATCGTAGTTCCGGACTGGATCGTGCGCGGGTTGATCCCGAACATGTCCTGCAGGTCAGTCCCGACGTAAGCGAAGCGGTGCATCATCGGCTGCACGGCCACCACGCCGGGAAGTCGCTTGACGCTGGTAAAAATGCTGGGGGGCAGGCCCGCGGCCGCGGTGGTCGCCGCAGTGACATCCGAGCCATTGGTCAGCTGCGCGTCAACCCGCGATTGCGCCGCGTAGGTCTGGTTAAAGATCGCGGTGGAGACCGCGAAGGACGCGGTCAGCGCCATGATCAGCAGACCGCGAGACAGCAGTCGCCGCTGCCGCGACATTGATGCGGCGACAACTCCCGCCAGGCCGCCGACCATCGGCCTGGCTGCCCGGGCCAGTAGCGGCCGCCCTCGGTCCAGCGCGGCATTGGCCAGCCGCCAGGAGAGCAGCGCGGCGCCGATCCAGAGCAGCAACGGGGCAAGGAACGTGGAGTAGCTCACCGAGATGGTCGCGACGCCCTCGGGCGCGAGCACTACCTGGTACCCGCTCTGCACCGTTCGCCAGAACACCACCCCGGCCGCGATGAGCAGCCACACGTCTATGTACAGCCGCGCCCACAGCGGCATGCGCGCCGGGCCGACGACAGCGCGGGCCTGTCGGACGGAAATCGTGCGCGCATCCCTAGCGGCCGGCACAAGCTCGGTGATGATGGCCAGGATCACGCCGGCGAGTCCGGCGATCACGCCCCAGACCACGGCCTGCCCGGACGTGGCCCCGAACCGGGTCACCCCGAATACCAGCCGCCCCGCGAGCGCGGCACCCGCCAGTCCGAGTCCGGCGCCCAGCAGCCCGACGAGCAACGCTTCCGCGGCGGCGAGTCGGGCAATCCGTCGCGGGCTTGCGCCCCGGATGCGCAGCAACGCCTGCTCGCGGCGCCGGCGGTCGGCGCCGGCCGCCGCGATGATCGCGGTCAGCAGCGCAGCGAGCAATGCGCCGGGAACGCCGAGGAAAAGGAAGAGCAGTTGCGCGTACAGGGCGTCTTTCCTGGCGGCATCCAGCTGTGCGGCCAGGTTGTTGCCGACCAGGCCCGCGCCGGCCAGCCGGACCTCGAGGTTCTTGGCCCGCGCCGTGACGTCGGTGAAGGCGACCGCCGGGTCAGGTGCCAGTGCGGGGGAGAGCTTCACGTGGTACTGGAAGTGCACGGCCGCTGGCTGCTTGCTGGCAACCGGCCCGAAGGTGCTCTGCCAGAGCGTTTGCGGAAGCAGCACCACGTTGTCTGGCGGAGCCTGCGGGGACGACCCGGGGGGCGCGCCGACGGCCTGGAACATCGAGTCCGCCGCGGGCAGGTCCACGACCCCCTGCACGACGACCTTCACCGGCGGCAGGCCGGGACGGCCGATCAAGATGGTGGTTCCCGGCGCGGCGTGCAAATTCGCGGCAGTCTGCTGGGCGAGCAGCACCCCGGTCCGGGCTCCGGTCAGGTACCTGATCTCGCCAGGAAACGCCGCCGAATAACCGGGCGGCAGGCCGACGACCTGGCCTGATCCTGTGACCTGGGTGGTGCCGCCCACGGTGGCGGAAAGGCCAGTGGTGCTGCCATAGCTGACCGGAAGGCTGCCGGTCACGCCAGGGGCGCTGGAGATGATCTGGCGGGCGCTGGCCTGACTGGCGCCGGGTGCTAGCTGGACCTGCAAGTCGACGACTACCCCAGCGGTCGCCTGCCTGGTCATCTGGGCCTTGCTGGCCGCGAAGAAGGCGCCGAGCGAGCCGAGTAGGGCGACGGTCATAGCCACACCGATGACGGTTCCGGCCAGCCGGACGGCGCGGTGCCTCAGGAGCCCGATGATCCAGGTAAGGACGAACATTACTGTTCCGCTCCCGTCATCTCTGCCCCCGTCATCTGTGCTCCCGTCATCAGGCGGCGATCGTTCATCTGCCATCGCAACGGCAGGACGTCCGCCGCTGCGACGTCGTGCGTCGCGACGATGAGCGCCGCCTGGCTCGATTCGACGTGTTCCAGCAGCGTGGCCATGAGGAATTTCGCGGTAGCACGATCAAGCTGGCCGGTGGGCTCGTCGGCCAGGATCAGTCGGGGGGTACCGACCAGCGCCCGGGCCAGCCCGGCCCGCTGCGCCTGGCCACCGGAAATCTCCTCCGGGAGTTTCGCGGCGACATCAGTCAGGCCGAGCCGCTCGATCAGGCCCTTCGCCGCGGCCGCGGCGAAGTCTTCCCTACCGCCAGCTAGCAGAATCGGCAGGGCGATGTTTTCCGCCACCGTAAGCGGTGGCAGCAGACTCGGTCCCTGAAAGGCGACGGCCACCTGGCTCGGCCGCAGCGTCTGCGGCCCGCCGAGGGCCGGCCAGTCGATGTCCCCGCTGGTCGGCTGGTCGATCGCTGCGATCAGGTGCAAGAGCGTGCTCTTGCCGCTGCCGGACGGCCCGACCAGAGCGATCTGATCACCCGCCGTCACCTCGAATGTCGCTTCGGCGATTGCAGTCACGGCGCCGAACGATTTGGTCAGCCCGCGAGCGCGAACCAGGATGTCAGTCATCAGTCACCTTGCCGTCGGCCATCTGCAGTACGCGGTCCGCTGCGGCCGCGACCTCGCCACTGTGCGTGACCACGAGCACGGCCTTGCCGCTCGCAGCGCGCTCACGCAGCAGATTGAGAACCTGCTTCTGAGCTTGCCGATCGACCTCGCCGGTCGGCTCGTCAGCCATCAGCACGGGCGGATCGTTGGCCAGGGCCAGAGCCAGGGCTGCCCGGGCCGCCTCTCCGCCGGACAGCGTGCTCGGCCTGGCCGTGGCCCGGTCGGCCAGGCCCACGGCGGCCAGCAGAGCGCTGGCCGGGCGCCGGGTCCCATCTGCAACAAGAGACTGGGCAGCCTCGATGTTCTGGGCGACGCTGAGGTGATTGACGAAATTGTTGCTCTGCAGCAGCATCCCGATCCACCGCGCCCGCAGTGCGGCGCGGGTGGCCTCGTTCCGTCGCGTTATGCGCTGGCCCGCGACTACCACGTGGCCGCCATCCGGTTCGTCCAGCCCAGCCAGGCAGGCTAGCAGGGTGGACTTGCCGCTACCTGACGGCCCCACCACCGCGACAATTTCCCCCGCGGCCACCTTCAGCGAGACCCCGCGCAGGGCGAATGTCTCGTCGTCACCGGCATGGAAGAACCGGTAGAGCTCACGGGCCTGCAGGAGTGGCGCGTTCGTGACGCTCACCGGGCTGCCGGTGGTCGCGGAGGCGCTCATGCCCACCGGAAGCTCTGCGAGACGATGCGCCAGGGATCGACATTGTCCGAGCCGACAGCGGACGACAGGCCGAGCACGGCGGCCCGGCCTTTCTTGAAGAACTCGAAGCGCTCGACAACCAGGCGGTACTGACGGCCGGTGACGGCGTTGGGCTGGCTATTCACCTGGTAGACCATCTCGATCGCGGGACCACCCGGCAGCGTTACCGCCTGCACGGATTGCAACCGGAACGCGGGCATCGATGCTCTCAGGCTGGGCACCGTCGTGCTCCGAGCCGTGGCTACGGTCGGCGCCGTTGTCATCGGCAGCGCGGCGATCGTGATGGAGTTCAGGTTGCTCGAGAACGTGGATCCGGTGGCTGAGTCTTGACGCGCCCAGCCTTCGGGCACCTTGACCACGGCGTGCGCGACAGTCGACCGGTACGGGACGTAGACCGTGGTGTCGGGGATATCGCCGGGCGGGGCATGCTCGGCCACGACAGGCGTCTGGAGGGTTGCAGCAGGCGTGGGGCTTGCGGCCCCGGAGGCTGGGGACGTACCGACTGACGGAGTCCCGACTGACGCCGTCGTCGGTGCTCCGCTGGCGCCGTGGCTGGAGTTACCGCAGCCGCTCAGAATCGCAGCGACCGCAGCCGCGGTGACCGCGGCGGATGCGAAGGACTGGCGACGGCCGGCCCGCATCGTGTATCGGTTAGGCATGCCGATGGTCTAGCGGCCGAAAATGAAATGACCATGAAAGCCCTGAGACCCTGGCTATCGCCCGAACGAGGCTGGGTGCGCACTGGTCTCGGCCGGGTGGCCTGTGGTGGTCTGCCCGTTCACGCTGCCCATTGCCGGGCCGCGCATCAAGGTCATCGCCACGCTGGCGCCGTCCGGCACGTTGCGTGCCGTTGCCCAGCCGCCGTGAGCGCGTGCGACTGCCTGCACGATGGCAAGGCCCAGGCCGGCTCCCGGTTCATCCGGCGCGGCATCCTGCTGGCCTGGCTCGGGCCGGTGCTCGCGGCCGGGCCGCAACTCATGTCCGGCCACGCCCAGGTGGCTGCCAGATACGAATGGCTCAAATGCACGGTCGATGACCTGAGCCGGGAAGCCCGGACCGGGATTGGTGACGGTGATCGTCACGGCCGCCGGGGTCACCTCGGCTCGCATCCGGATAGTCCCGCCGCCGCGCGAGTACCTGACGGCATTATCGAGCAGGTTGTCAACGGCCTGAGTGAGCCGCATCGGGTCGGCCAGGATTTCCGTGTCCGGCACCTCGCACACTATGCGGCAGTCAGCCTGAGCAGCGCTTGGCTGATGTCTCGCGCAAGCTCGGTCAATCAGATCGCCGAGCGCGGTACCAACGCGCAGTATGGGCAGGCCGGCCTCTCGCGACCTGGACAGCACGAGCAGGTCCTGGGCTAGGCGGGCGAGTCGGTTTGTCTCCTCGGATGCACTCTGCAACGCCACCTGAAGCTCCGCCGCCGACCTTTCCCGCGACAGCGCCAGGTCCAGTTCAGCCTTGAGAGCGCTAAGCGGAGTGCGCAGCTCGTGGCTGGCGTCGTCGAGCAACCGCCGCTCCCGATCCAACGCACCATGGAGCCGGTCGAGCAGCGCGTTGAGAGTTTCGCCCAGACGGGCCACTTCATCATGGGTGGCAGGCACCGGCAGGCGCCTGGCCGCGTCGGTGACCGAGATGGTGGCGGCCTCGCGTCGCATTCGTTCCACCGGACGTAGTGCCGCGCCAATCATCAGCCATGCGACCAAACTGGCGAAGACGAGCGCCGCCGGGTCGCCTCCCAGCAGGAGCAGTTGAAGGCTGCCCATCGTCTGGTTCAGGCCAGTCAGCGAAGTTGCGACGACGACCAGCAGGGGCCGCCCCTCGTTGACCGGAAGCGCATAGAGCCGCAGCACTCCAGCCCTGTCCTGGCCAGGAATTTGCCTGAATGCGGGCGCGCTGAGGTCGCGGAGAAATCTCCCCGGCAGCGCCGGGAGGGCTGCGCCCGCATGCGCCAGGACCCGCCCAGCGGGCGTCATTATCTGCGTCGCGCTAGCAAGCCGGGCATCGGGCCCGTCGGCGATCACCTGGTTCAGCGGGCTAGCCTGACCCAGTGCGCCGGCGACGGCCGCGGCCCTGGCCTGCAAGCCCGAATCGAGCGCCCGGACTAGCTCGGCATGCAGCCTTCCGTAGACGAACAGGCTGAGGGTCACCAGGATGACGGCCAGGCTGACGGTGGCCGCCGCCGTGATACGCAGCCGTAGAGGCAGCCGGATCATTTTCCGCACGACGTCGGTCATCGTCTCAGCAGGTAGCCCACGCCACGGACTGTCTGGATCGTGTTCAGGCCGAAGGGCCGGTCTATCTTGTCCCGCAGCAGGCGCATGTAGACGTCAACGATGTTGGAGTCGCTATCGTGGCTGCCATCCCAGACGTGTTCCAGGATCTGCGTCCTTGACAGCACCTGGCCGGCGTGGCGCATCAGGACCTCAAGGATCGAGAACTCCCTAACCGAGAGGCTGATGTCCTGCTCTCTCCGCCGCGCGGTCCGGGTGGCCGGATCGAGCTCGAGATCCCCGACCACCAGCGTGGCGGGCCGGGCCGCCGGCACCCTGCGGATGAGGGCCCGCAGCCGCGCGCGAAGCTCGTCAAGCTCAAAGGGCTTGGTGAGGTAGTCATCGGCGCCGCAATCCAGACCGCGGACCAGGTCTTGCACCGCGTCCTTGGCGGTGAGCATCAGGATAGGCATCCACCGGTCCCGGAGCCTGAGTTCCCGGCAGACCTGGAACCCGGTGATGTCGGGCAGGCCCAGATCCAGTATGACGGCATCGAACTCGGTTTCGCTGGCCCGCCAGATGGCATCGGTGCCCAGCGCTTCCACGTCAACCGCGTAGCCGTCCTCGCGGAACGCTCGTTGCAGGAGCGAGGCCATTTTCTGTGCGTCCTCGACGACTAGGAGGCGCATCTGACCTGCTGGTTCTGCATGAGACGAGTGGCCCTCCGTTGGCTCGGATAGGCCAGAGTACTGCCCCCGCGATGGTTATGCGGTCAGCTGGCCTCACCAATCGGCCACCTTAGACCGTGACGGCCGCTCCGCAAGTCGGGCACCGGTATGGCCGCCGGCGGGCCATGGCGCGGGCGACGGCGAAGTAGACGAACGGGAACCCCATTCCCGGGATATCCCTGGTTGCCTGGACGGTTCCGTGCGTCGGACAGCGTCCGGTCTGGGTCTCAACCTCTTTTGCCATGATGACTCCCGGCTGATGTCGGTTTTCGTCCATTCAGCGGCTGAGCGGCAGCCAGCTGAACCTCCAGAGCGCGAACGCGAGGCCGGCGATGCCCCACAACGCCACCACGAGCAGATCGGTTCCGGCAAAGCCCGCGCCAGTCGTATACGGGTCGTAGGCGGTCAGCAGCGCGGCGTCGAGGTGCCGGACCGGAAACACGTCCGCGACGTCGACCATCCAGCGCGGCAGTAGCGAGACAGCCACGAATATGCCCGAGATGAAATAGAGCGGCAGCATCGTGGCCTGGGTGATGGGCTGCGCCGAATCCTGGTTACGGATCACCGAGGCCAGCGCGAAGCCCAGGCAGCAGAAGGACAGCGCGCCGACGATAACTGTCACCACCAGGGCTGGGGCGGTATGCCCGGGAACGCTCGCCCCGTAGAACAACCAGCCAATAGCCAGCAGCACTGCGGTGATGCCCAGCGCGACAACTACCGAAGTGAGAGCACGCCCGGCGATGACCGCCGCCGCTGGGACCGGTGTGGCCCGGCGGCGTTTGAGTGCCCCGGATTCCCGCTGCGCGGTCACCGAGATCACCAGGTTCACCAACGCGGCCGAGATGATCCCGAGGGCGATGATGCCGGGGACGTAGTAGACCGAGGTGTTGATGTTCCCTCCCGCGACCGTGACGGTGTTGCGATGGAACAACGACGCGAATATCACCAGGAACAGCACCGGCAGGATCAAGGTGAAGAAGCGTGACTGGCGGTTGCGTATGAACCCGCGCAGGTCATATCGGAACTGGTGCAGGGACAGCCGGACTGCCAGTGCAAGCCCGGACCTTTCCGTCAAGCGGACGGGAGCTGCGTGCGTCGTCATCGGCTGCCGTCCGCATTCGCATTGGTGAGGGCCAGGTAAATGTCTTCGAGACTGGGCTTGCGCACCTCGAGGTCGTCGAGGTCGGCACCGGTGGATTCGGCCCAGCGGATCAGCGGCCCGAGCACCGCCACGCTGGAGGTGGCACGGACCAGGACGCGGTCTCCCTCTACTTGGTCTCGCTCTACTCCGTCGCCCCCCTCGGTACCGACCAGCGCGGACCGAACCGGCTCGGGCAGGTCTCCCACTGTGGTGCCTGGCGGCAAGCTGAAGCGTATTTCCGCGGCGGCATGTTCGCGTCCGCCCAGCGTTGCCGGCGTGCCCTCGGCCACGATCTGGCCCGCCGCGATGACGGCCACCCGATCGGCAAGGTGCTCGGCTTCGTCCATGTAGTGGGTGGTCAGGAAGACGGTAACGCCCAGCGCGCGCAGCCCGGAGATCATGTCCCAGGCAGCCCGCCGGGCTGATGGGTCAAAGCCCGTTGTGGGCTCGTCGAGGAACAGCAACTCCGGGTCGCCGATGAGGGCCAGCGCCACGTCCAAGCGCCGCCGCTGTCCGCCAGACAGCCGGGTGGCGATCGAGTGCGCTTTGTCGGTCAGCCCTACCAGTTCCAGCGTCTCGCCGACATTCCTGGGGGCCGGGTAGTAGCCCGCGTACATCTCCAGGCACTCAAATGCCGTCAGCTCGCGCTCGGGTTCGGACTCTTGCAGGACGACCCCGATCCGGGCCCGCCACGACGGTCCGGCATGCTGCGGATCCTGGCCGAGGACCCTGACATCGCCTCCGGTGCGCCGCCGGTACCCTTCCAGGATCTCGACGGTAGTGGTCTTCCCGGCGCCGTTCGGGCCGAGGAACGCGAATACCTCTCCCCGGCTAACATGCAGGTCTATACCGCGCACGGCCTCAACCGAGCCATACCGCATCTGCAGGCCCGAGACGGCGATCACTTTTTCGGCGCTGTCGCCGGTGCCGGCGCCAGTCCGATCCGGGCTGACTAACACCGCCGCCCACCCAACGGTCAGCCTCCCAGCTGCTCATGCAAACGACTAGTGCGGCAATCTATCCGAATCTCGGCAGCCAGCCGATGATGGAAGCGTAGCGTTGCCGACGCCATTGGGGGAAGGCCGCGCGCTACGGCCGACTGCTGGAACAACCGGCCTTGCTCCGCCCGTGTCCGGCCACTCGCAACTGGCTATGACGGCCGCGCCGCCAGCTGAGCGCACGCGCGCAGGCTGGCGTACTGCTGGTCGGCTCGGCGGGCCGCAGCGCCGGTGAGCACTATGGGCTGACCAGTGCGGGACACCACTGCGGGTATGAACCGCCAGGTCAGTCTCATGCCGGGGTGGAGCGTCAGCTTCAGCACGCCTGTTGCCGTGCTATATGAGTGCTCCCACCACAGGAAATTGCCCATGCCGTAGGCGACGAAGGTGTGGCCGAGCCAGCCCGAGCCCTGCAGCATGTGCGCGTGCGCGCCGATGATGATGCTCGCTCCTGCGGCCGCAAGCTTCGGGGCGAGTGCGAGCTGGTTCGGATCCGGGCAGGAACTGCCTTCGGTGCCCCAGTGCATGAAGACGATGACGATCTTGGCCACGCGCTTCGCAGCACGGACGGCAACCAGGGTGCGGCTTAGGTTGATCGCGTTTGCCTCACCCGGCCTTGTGCTGGTCGCGACCCAGGACGAGGCCAGCTCGGCAACCTGCGAGACTCCGATGATCGCGATCCTCGTTCCCTTGATCGTCGTGACGTACGGAGCCCAGGCGGCAGCGGCATTGTCGCCGATTCCGACGAACGGGAAGTTCGCGGCTCGTGCCGCGGCCAGCGTGTCGGCGAGCCCGATCCGGCCGTAGTCCAGGACGTGATTGTTGGCCATCGTGACCAGGTCAACGCCGGCGTCGCGCAGTGCGATGAACGAAGCTGATGTCGTGCGGAAGTGGTAAGTCTTCGGCTGCGGGATGCCGCGGCCGGTGACGGAGGTCTCCAGGTTCAGCGCGGTGAAGTCGCCCGCCTTGAGTACCGAGGCGATCGGGCCGAAGGCGGTTGCTGGGTCCTTCAGCAGCAAGGCGGTTCGGTGTGCGAAATTCACGTCGCCGGCGAACGCCAGCGTGATGTCGGAAGATGGTGCCTGCGCCCGACCGCTCGGGCTGGCATGGCTGGTGCCCGATACCACGGGCTTCGGCGTTGGCACATGCAACGCTGCGCTGCCGCCGCTACCGCACGCGGCCAGCGCGACCGCGGCCCCGGATGCAACGATGATGAACAGGCCCCGGTAAATCACCGGGCCAGCTTAAGGCCGGGGCCATGGCACCAGCGCCGCTGCCCTCATCGGAAGGACTAAGTGTCATGTCTGGCTCCGATGTAGCAACTCAGGTACTGAATGTGCCAGGCAGGTCGCTTGAGTGGATCGAACGCAGGGTGGTTCAGGACGGTGTAGTCGAACAGTCGTTTCGGCTTGGCCGGGCATCGGGCACTGTTCCGGCCGTCCTGTGGCTCCCGCCGTCGCCGGCCTCTTCGTCCACGAATAACGGCACGGCGTCTGCCTGTCGTTCGAGCTTGGTCGGTGTGCTGGCGACCAGGGTGGCTGGCGGTTGTTAGCCGCGATCTCGCCAAGCTGCGCCACGTCCGGCCAACACAGCCAGCTAGTGCTCGTTAACCCCGGCCGCCCGGTCGCGGCGGTCCCTGGCCGGCCGGAGGTGGGCCAGCCTGGGTAGCAGCCGGGCTCGGCCGCGGGCGGCGCGGCTCTTGACCGTTCCCTCCGACACCCCGAGCACCTCGGCGGCGTCAGCGATCGGGTAGCCGAGCATGTCCACCAGCACCAGCGCTGCCTGCTGCTCGGGCACCAGCCGCCCCAGCGCTGCCCGCACGTCGAGGGCGGTATCGGTTGTTCCGGACGGGTCGGACAGCGGGCCGCTGCCGGCCAGCGTGTCCAGCGTGTCATCGTCGTGGCCGCCGGACGCCGGGCGGGCCGCGCGTCGGCGCATGCGGTCCAGGCAGGCGTTGACGACGATCCTGTGCAGCCAGGTCATCACTGCGGAGTCACCCCGGAAGGCGGCGGCCCGGCGCAAGGCCGAGACCATGGCGTCCTGCAGCGCGTCGGCGGCATCCTCAGGGTCACCGAGGGTGCGGATCGCCACCGCCCACAGCTGGTCCTGGTGGCGCCAGAACAGGGCTCCGAATGCGTCAGGGTCGCCCTCGACCTGCATCCGCAGCAGGTCGTCATCGGACGGGGCGCCGGGATCATCCGGGGCGGTACCGTCCGGTCGCCGAGCGGAAACGGATCCCGGCACGGGCACTGGCCGGCGATATAGGTCGGTACTACCGTGTTGGCGGGCATTGGTCGCCAGCTCGCTGGCGTGGCCCAGCTGGCAGGACATGGAATGCTCAAGTGTGGCGGTCAATGCTCAGCCCCCTGCTGTTGTGCCTGCCGCCCGGCTCACCGCAGGACGCTGGTCAGGTCCGGCGAGCCGCCGAGATCGGCGGCAGCTCCCGGCCGCCGGGTGTCCTCCGACAGTAGTAAAACGGATGTCCGTTCGTTATCCAGCATCGTACAGTTCCGTGATCCTTGTCAAGAACGGACAGCCGTTTTATATTGATCTCATGCCGCGAGTCAGCGATGAGCACCTCAACCGGCGGCGCCGACAGATCATGGAGGCCGCCCTGCGCTGCTTCGCGCGCAAGGGCTTCCACGACACGACGCTGCAGGACGTGTTCCGCGAGTCCGGGCTGTCAGCGGGCGCGGTCTACCGCTACTTCAAGAGCAAGGACGAGCTCGTCCAGGCGATCGCCGCCGAATTGACCGGTCCCGCGACCGCGATGCTCGAGTGGGCCCTCGCCCAAGACCAGGTGCCCGGCGCCGATGAGATCGCCGGCCGGCTGGCCGCGCACCTTCAGGAGCTCAGCGGCCCGGACGGGCCGGCCCGGGTTGCCCCGTCGGCCTGGGCGGAGGCGCTGTACGACCGGGCGGTCGCCGATATCGTGCGCGGAACGTTCGACACCCTGCGGAGCGGCTGGATTAAGGCCGTGCAGCGGATGCGGGACGACGGCAGGCTGCCGCCGGAAACTGACGCTGACGCGGTCGGCGCGGCCCTGTTCAGCGTGGGGCCCGGTTTCCTGCTGCAGCAGCTGATCCTGGGTGGCCCGGATGCCGCCACCCTCCAGCGCGGGCTGCGCCAGCTGCTGCGGCCGGAGGTGCTCTCACCGCCCGTTGCCCCGCCGCTGCGGAACGACGAGCCCGGGCACGGGCCGCGAGTCAGCACGACGACGCCGGGCCCGGAAACCCGCACCGCAGCAGCCGGGAAGGACACGAGCGCCGCCAGGCAGGCAGGAAGCTGAGTTCCGGGCTTGATGGTCAGGTCAGGCGGTGGCACTGACGGGATAGCGGGCGGACAATCCGTGGCGAATTTGGCTACGGTGTTCCGTGGCGCACTCGCGCAAGGCGGGCGTAGGTTGTTCCACGGCCGGAATCCCACGTCCGGTTTACGGTCATGCCGGACGCGAGGGTAGACGATCATGGATTCTGTCAACCGCAGAACTTTTACGATGGCCCGCCGCGTTCTGGCCTGGCTGGTGCCTGTAGCGATGGTCCCCCTAGTGCTCGCGGCCGGCGCGGCTTCAGCCAGCATCCGGCCGGCGCCGCGGTCGGCCATAAGCCACTGGCGGGCAAGATCATCGGCATCGACCCCGGTCATAACGGCCGGAACTGGACCGATCCTGGCTACCTAAACCACAAGGTCTGGAACGGCCGGGAATGGGAGGACTGCGATACCACCGGGACCCAGACCGCTAGCGGTTACACCGAGGCCCGGTTCAACTTCAACGTTGCCACGTACCTTCGCGCGGACCTGATCAGGGCCGGGGCGCGGGTGGTCATGACCCGCCCAAACAATCATGGCGTCGGGCCATGCGTGAACAAACGGGCGAGGATCCTGGACCGCGCGCACGCGAACGTGTCGATCGACATTCATGCCGACGGGGGCCCGGTCAGCGGCCGCGGCTTCACGATCCTGGAGCCGGTGGCTGACGGCCCCAACAACAAGGTGATCAGGTCCTCGGTCCGGTTCGCCCGCGACGTGCACGCCGCGATGCGCCGCCTAACCCCGATGCCGGTGAGCGACTACTACGGCCACAACGGCTACATCTTCCGCAACGACCTGGCCGGCCTGAATCTCACCACCATGCCGAAGGTCTTGATCGAGTGCGGGAACATGAAAAACGCTGCCGACGCGCGGCTGCTGACGCGGCCGAGTGTCCAGCGGCGCATCGCCCAGGCGCTCGCCACCGCGATCATCACGTTCCTCACGCGCCGCTAGCCACGCTGACCGCGGCGCGAAGCACAATTCAGCCGGTGTGGGTAGAGGGGTCACCTGGCATATCGGCCAGGCACTGCACTGTCACCCCGATGAACGATCATCGCGACGCGGGCGGGGCCGGATGCCCCAGTGCGCCGCCAACTCCGCCACCCGTCCGATGGCCGCTGTGGCCGACTCCGGCGGAGCCTCGACGAGGACGACCTCGGTCACGCCGATCCGCGCCAGAGCGGGGAGCATGGCCGGGCTGGCGTCGGTGAGCGCGACGGCCACAGTCAGCTCGCTGGCCGTGCGGCCCCGTTCCCGGCAGTAGCGGTCCAGCGCGCCGATGCGCTGCGCCGCCTCGTCCGCGGTGAGGCTGAAGCCATACCAGCCGTCCCCGTACGCCGCGACGCGCATGAGTGCAGCGTCGGAGTTGCCGCCAACGACAATCGGGACGCGGCGGTCACGGACCGGCTTGGGATAGACGCGCAGGGCGTCAAACTGCACGAACTCGCCGCGGAAGCTTGCTTGATCGTCGGACCAGAGGGTCCGGAGCGCCGCGACGTATTCGGCCGTGCGCTGGGCTCGGCGGGCGAACGGAATCCCGAGCGCGGCGAACTCGTCCGCCGACCAGCCGATGCCGATCCCGAGCGTCAGTCGGCCTTCGCACAAGACGTCGAGTGTCGCGATCTGCTTGGCCGCCAGCACGGGGTTGTGCTCGGGCAGCAGCAAGATCCCGGTCGCCAGGCCGATCCGGTCCGTGACGGCGGCCGCGAAGCTGAGGCCGAGCAGCGGATCGAGCCAGTCGGCGTCAGCGGGAACGGCAATCTGTCCGTCTTCGGAGTAGGGGTAACGGGACCTGGGCCGGTCCACCATCGCCACGTGCTCGCCTGACCACAGGGTGGCGAATCCGCTGGCCTCGGCTGCCGCGCTGACCGCGCGGATGATGTCCGGGCGGGCACCAGTGCCGATTCCCAGAGCATGCAGCCCAAACCGCAAGATTTTCCTCCTGGTTCTCGTCGCTTGCCCGGCCCGGGTTGTGCCCAGATCGGCTGCCGTGCATACCGACCACTCTTGCCGCCCTCCCGCACGATAACGTGGTATTCCGGACGATCTGGTTCCGGGATGGAGAGAATATGGGACACGATGTGAGCCCGACCGCCAGGGCGTTGCTTGCGCTGGAGGCCATTCAGAACAGCCCCGGCATCACGGCGCACGCCCTGGGAGAGCGACTTGGAGTCACGGAACGCGCTGCCCGCCGCTACGTAGCGATCTTGCGGGAGGCGGATCTGCCGATCGAGTCGGTCACCGGTCCGTACGGCGGCTACCGCGCGGGGCGGGGCTTGCGGCTCCCGCCGTTGATGTTCACGGCCGCTGAGGCGATGGGCCTGGCCATGGCGGTGCTTGAAGGCCACCGGAGCGCAGTGAACCCTATGGACCCGGTGGGCAGCGCGCTGGCCAAGATCGTCAGGGCAGTGCCTGCGAAAGTGGCGGCGCCGGTCTGGGCGTTCCGCCAGTTTTCTGCTCCTCCTCCGGCAAGCGAAGCCCCGCCCAGCCCGGAGCTGACGAATCAGCTGATCGAGTCCTGCACCGCGGCCCGTCGGCTGCGCCTGATCTACCGGATGGGCAATGGCGACCGGGCCATGGAGGTCGACCCGTGGGCCGTTGTGCTGCGGCATAGCTACTGGTACCTGCTGGGCTGGTCGCACACCCGGCAGGCCCGGCGGGTGCTGCGGGTGGATCGGATCGTTACCTTCGAGACGCTGCCGGAAACGTTCACTCCGCCGCCAGACCTCGACGCGCTGCGCACGCTGGAGGAACATCTGTCGGAGGGCTGGACCTACCCGGTCGAGGTCCTCGTTGACGCCACCGTGGAAGAAACCGCGCGCTGGGTGCCGAGAAGCCTGGGACGCCTGGAACCGGGGGAGGACAGCCGGACGCGCCTGCTGGCAACAACCAACGAGCCGGACTGGTACGCCCGGCAACTGGCAGCCATCCCGGCGCCCTTCCGCGTGCTCAGATCACCGCCGCTCCAGCGCGCGACCGTGGCCCTGGGCCAGCGGCTTATGCAAGCTGGCCGAGCCGCGGGGCCGCCTGCGGTGACGTGACAACGCCGGGACGGGAAATTGGGTTCTGTCCCGGGCCGTCGCTGTGGTAGACCTGCCCGGCCAGAGTGGTCGACCTTGGGAATCCGATGCAGGCACCGAAGTTGCATGCTGGTGAGATCGACATCACCGCTGGTCTCGCCGCCAGGCTGATTGCGGAGCAGTTCCCGCAGTGGGCAGGCCTGGCTGTAAGACCAGTCACGTCGGCGGGCACCGAGCATGTGCTGTACCGGCTTGGCGACGACATGGTGATCAGGCTGCCGCGGCTGCCGGGGGAAAGCAGTGGGCAACTCCTTGAACAAGGAGTGCTGCCCCGGCTGGCGGCCTTCCTGCCGGTCCCCGTCCCGGTGCTGATCGGGCACGGACGGCCGACTGCGGATTACCCGGCCTCATGGGGCGTGCTGCGCTGGCTTGACGGCGACACTCCAGTCGAGGGTCACCTTGCCGCACCCGGCTTGCTGGCGGCGGACCTGGCCGGATTCCTCAGGGCCTTGTGGAAGATCGATCTCGCCGACGGGCCCCCCGCCTACCGAGGCGGCCCGCTCACCACGCTGCATGAGTTCACCGTCGATGCCATTGAGAAGCTGACCGGACTGATCGACACCGATGCCGCCAGGTCCATCTGGGATGATGCCGTCCAGCTGCCCCCTTGGGACGGCCCGGATACCTGGATCCACGCGGACCTGATGCCCGGAAACGTGCTGACCAGGAACGGGCGCCTCAGTGCAGTGATCGACTTCGGCGCCACTGGTCTCGGCGATCCGTCCCAGGACCTGATCGTGGCATGGATGCTGCTTCCCGCTCACGTCCGCCCGGCCTTCCGGCTCGCGACGGGCGTCGACGCTGCCACCTGGCTGCGGGGCCGGGCCCGTGCCCTGTCAATGGCCGTGGGCCATTTGCCCTACTACCAGGACATCAACCCGGTCATGGCAGACAACGCCCGCTACACCATCGGCGAAGTGCTCGCCGACCACTTGTCATCTGGTCGATGAGTTGATGCCTGCCGCGTGCCCGTCCACGGCGAGTGTCAGCAGGTCAGTGACAGCGTCTCGCCGCGATCTGGCGGTGCAGCGAGGTGAGCGCGGCGACGTAGATCCCGGAGAAGGTGGGGAACGGCTGGATGGTGTCCCGCATCACTTCGAGGGGAACGCGGGCCCGGATGGCCAGCGTGGCCTGCTGCATCCACTCGCCGGCCTCCGGGCCGAGCGCGTACGCGCCGGTCAGTCGCTCGCCGTCGCTCAGCAGGGTGAGGAAGCCATTGGACTCGGCGTAGGCGCGGGTGTAGGTCTCGGTCTTGGGGAGGTTCGACAATGCCGCGGTCGCGCTGAACTTGCCCTCGCCGGCGCCCACCGCGGCTGCTTGCGGGTCGGTGTACACGGCCCGCGGCACGGCCTCGTAACTGGCCTCACGGGGCTCGCCGAGGATGTTCGAGGCGACGACCTCGCCCTGGTACTTGCCGACGTGAGTGAGTAGCCACAAGCCGGTAACGTCGCCGATCGCCCACAGCCGATCACCAGCACGCAGCCGCCCGTCGACAGGTATGCCGTTCCCGTCTGCCTTGACGCCGACAGTCTCCAGGCCGATCCCGCTAGTGCGCGGACGCCGGCCGGTGGCGACGAGCAAGCGGTCACCTCGGACTCCCCGGCCGCTGTCGAGCATCAGTACGTAGTCCGTGCCGTCGCGCCGCGCTGCGGTGGCGTGGACGCCGAGGTGAAGGTCGGCGCCGTCGCGCCGCAGCACCTCGCCGAGTGCCTCGCCGAGCGGCGCGGCCTCGCGCGGGAGGACGCGTTCCGTGGCCTCAACGAGCGTCACCTCGCCGCCGAGCCGGCGAACTGCCTGCGTCATCTCGACGCCCTCAGGACCGCCGCCGAGCACGACCAGGCGGCGCGGCACCGCCTTCATGCTGGTCGCCTCGCGGTTGGTCCACACGCCGTCGAGCTCGCGCAGGCCGGGAATGGGCGGAATGACCGGGTCGGAGCCGGTCGCGACGACGACATGCCAGGCGCTGTAGCGGACGCCGTTGACCTCGACGGCGCCTGGCCCGGCGAGCCTGCCAGTGCCGCGCACCAGGTCAATGCGCTTGCTCTTCAGCCAGCTCTCCTGGCTGGAGTCGGAGTAGTCGGAGACCATGAAGTCCCGCCAGGCGAGCGCCGCCGCGACGTCCACCTCGGCCGTGGCCGCCGCGTCCCGTGCGGCGTGAACTGCTTCGCCCGGCCGCAGGAGCGTCTTAGACGGAATGCACGCATAGTAGGAGCACGAGCCCCCGACCAGTTCCCGCTCGACCACGGCAACCCGCAGACCGCCGTCGGCCAGCGCGCCGGCGCAGTGCTCGCCGGGCGAGCCGCCGCCCAGGACGATGACGTCGTAGCTGGTGTTCATGTGCCTGCCCCTTGAGTGGACTCGGCCGGGAAAGATTCACTAAGAGTCAGCATGTCGAACCACTTCAGCGCCGCCAATCTCAGGTCCCCTGCGACATGCTCGGCGCCGGCCCGGAGATCGGAGTGCGGGCCACGACCAGCGTTAGCCGCGAAGGTACGCTGGGGCAGGTGGACCGTGGCGGGAAACCGACGATCGACCCGTTCATAGACCCCGGCGACGCCAGGCTAGCCCGATGACCGTGCTGGTCGGCCGCCGCGAATCGTTCAGTGCCGCGCACCAGCTGCATGATCCGGGTCTGTCGGACGAGGAGAACGCACGCCTGTTTGGGAAGTGCGTGAATCTGCACGGGCACAATTACGTTCTCGAGGTCGTGGTGGCCGGCCAGATCGATCAGGACACTGGATATGTCCTGGACCTGAAAGAGCTGTCGCAGGTCATCTGCCAGCAGGTCATCGGCGATGTGGATCATCGCAACCTGAATACCGATGTTCCGTGGCTGAAAGGGCGCATCCCCACTGCCGAGAACCTCGTCCAGGCCTTCTGGGAGAGGCTCCAGCCGGAGCTTCCGGATGGGCTGCTGCGGTCAGTCCGGCTGTGGGAGACCGACAAGAACTGGGCTGAAGTTGGTGATCGAGACTGACCCCTCGGCCGTCGCGGGCCGCGCGGTACCGGTGCGCTACGCGGCGGCTGACATAGGTGTGCTGACCCCCGAAGAGGCGAGCCGGTTCGTCCCGCACGGGGACGGTGATCCGCGCACCGACCTGCCCCTCGCCTGGGAACTCCTGTACCGGCTCGAACCCGAGCTCTATGACCAGCTTGCCAGCGCCGAACGCCTTCATCCCGGTGTTCTTGCCTGGCTGCCGTCCGCGGATCAGATCGTGGAGGTCGGCGCTGGCAGCGGACGGCTCACGCTGGAGCTGATCGATCGCGCCCGCCAGGTAGTGGCGGTCGAGCCGGCGCAGCCGCTGCGACAGATCCTGGAACGCAAGCTGGCCGGCGCATCGCACGGCAATCGTGTACGAGTGATTCACGGGTTTTTCGACGACTTGCCCCTTCCCGATGACTTCGCTGATCTTGTCGTCGCCTGCTCGGCTTTCACCCCGGCCGCGGGGCACGGCGGCGAGGCCGGCCTGGCCGAGATGGAGCGGGTCTGCAGGCCCGGTGGCTGCGTCGCCATCGTGTGGCCGAACCGCATCGACTGGCTCGCGGCCCGCGGCTACCAGCACGTTAGCTTCGGCGGACCGATGTTCCTCGAGTTCGCCAGCCACGCACAGGCGGTCGATTTGGCCCAGATCTTCTACCCGGACGCGGTGGACGAGATCAGGCGGCGCGGCCGGCAACGGGTTCCGTTCGAGGTCCTCCGCATTAACCCGCCGCGAGACCTGGCCTTCAAGATGCTCCCGCGATGAAGATCGCCATCATGGCCCCGCTCGTGACGGCCATCCGTGAACCGCAGCAGGGCGGATCGCAGGCGTTCGTGTCCGACCTGGCCCGCGGGCTGGTCGGCCGGGGACATGACGTCCATGTTTACGCCGCGTCAGGATCCCAGATCCCTGGGGTTACGGTGATCGACACCGGAGTCGATCCGCTGTCCCTGGCCGGAACGCTCTACCGGCCCTTCAGGCCAGCCGCCGCCGGGCCGACCGGCGCCGAGTCAGCGGCGGCCGAGTCTGCCTTTGCCAATGCATACCTGAGCATGCGGCAGACCCGGTATGACGTGATCCATAACCATGCCTTCGACGCGCCCGCGGTCCGGCTCGCGACTGCCTTGCCTGCACCCGTGGTGCACACGCTCCACCTGCCGCCGGACGAGGCGGTGGCGGCCGCCCTTGCCGACGCGGCCCGGTCCCGCAGGCGGCCACGGATGGCCGCCGTATCTGCCTTCCAGGCGAGCGCCTGGCGCCGGACAGTCCCCATCGACGTGATATTGCCACCGTACGTGCCGACAAGCGACATCCCCTGGTCGGCTGCGACCGGGAACGGTGCCGTCTTCGCAGGCAGATTGAGTCCGGAGAAGGGTGCTGCCGAGGCCATCGACATCGCGCGGGCGGCGGGCGTCCCGGTCGACGTGTACGGCGACAGCTACGACGCCGACTACGCACGCGACCAGATCGCCCCGCGAGCAGCTTCGCCTGGGGAAGGCCGGCCGGGGTGGGCCTGCCTGGGTAGTACTGCACGGAGCGGTGCCCCGGACGTCGCTGTGGGCGGCCATGGCGCGCGCCGCCGTGGTCCTCTATCCCGTCAGATGGGACGAACCCTTCGGCATGGCCGCGGCCGAGGCGCAGGCCTGCGGTACCCCTGTCGTCGCATTCAGGCGCGGCGGGCTTGACGAGGTAGTCCAGGATGGTATGACCGGCTTCCTGGTGCCGCCGGACGACGTCCAGGCGGCCACCGACGCCGTCGGCAATGCGGCCGGGATCTCCCGGCTGGCATGCCGTCAGAATGCCGTGAACCATCTCGATCTGGACCGGAGCCTGGACGCTCACGAGCGGCTGTACCGGCGGATGGCTGGGGTCGCGCGCGATGGCTGACCCGAGGCACTGGCTCGCGGGTCGGGTGGCCGTGGTGACGGGCGCCAGCCGAGGTATCGGCGCTGCTACTGCCGAGGCGATCGCAGCCGCTGGCGCACACGTCGTCCTTGCCGCCCGTGACCGCGAGGCTCTCGACGGCACCGCCCGCCGCATCCGGGACGCAGGCGGCACGGCAACGGCGGTGCCCGCCGATGTGAGCGATGCCGCGGATGTCGAGCAGCTGTTCGCTGCTGCCGCGCAGGCCGGTCCGATCGGCGCGCTCGTCTGCGCGGCCGGGGTGCTAACACCCGCGCCGTTCGCCGAGACGACACCAGAGATCTGGGCGGAAACGCTCGGCGTAAACCTGACCGGTACATTCCTCTGCTGCCGCGCGGCCTTCCCGGCGATGCGCCGCGCCGGGGAAGGCCGGATCGTTACCATCGCTTCGCTGTCCGGTGTCTATGCCACCGAGAAGTTCCCCGGCCTGGCCGCCTACAACGTCTCCAAGTACGGCGTCATCGGCCTCACCGAGGCGATCGCCGTAGAGGGGAAAGAGCACGGCATCAGCGCCATTTGCGTCAGCCCCGGCGCCGTCGATACCCAGATGCTGCGCCGGGCCAATCCCGCGCTGCGTCCGGGTCTGACACCCGGTGATGTGGCGGACCTGATCCTCGCGCTGCTTGACAGTCCGCTGGCCCCGGCCAGCGGAGCGAACATTCCGCTCTTCTCCAACGCCTAGCCGGGCGGGGCTGGCAGTTCGCCGTCAGCCGTCAGCCGTCCGCGGCCAGCGACCACAGATCCACGCGCTCATCGGCGAGCAGGTCGCGATCCGGGTGCGCTCGCAGCGCCACCAGGCGCGCTCCGGCCGCCATCTCGCCGTCATGGTCCAGCTCGGGGTCTCCGCCGCGGTCCAGACCAACAGCGGCCTGCACGAGCCCATCGAGGAGGTAGAAGCCGACCAGCCTGGCTTCGTCAACGCTGCCGCGGACAACGAAGTCGTCCCACTTTGCGGCATGACCGGCGTACTCGATCTTGTGTTCGTACTGGTCAGACCAGAACGTGTGGATGTAGTCGTAGGGCGCATCCGAGCCAAGCATCGACCGCGCGGCGGCGGCGCCCTGCTTCTCGGCGTTGTTGAAGTGCTCGACGCGCACCCGGCCGAAAACCGGATGAAGCTGGTTCGCGACGTCGCCGGCCGCGTAGACGTCGGCCGCGCTGGTCCGGCACAGCTCGTCGGTTAGGATCCCGTTCCCCTGCTCGATCGATGATCGGGTGACGGCCGGGACGTCGGGAGCTATCCCCACTCCCGCGACCGCGAAGTCGCAGGCCACCCGGATTCCGCTGGTGGTCACCACAGCTTCCAGCCGCTCAGTGCCGTCGAAGGCGGCCACCTGACCACGGTCCATGATCTCGACGCCGTTCGCGCGATGGATGGCGGCGATCAGCCCTCCGACCTCCGCGCCGAGAACCCGCTCGAGGGGCACCCGGCCGGGAAAGATCGCGGTCACCTGCACCCCGAGCTGGGTGAGCGAGGCCGCTACCTCGCAGCCGATGAACCCCATGCCTATCACCACAGCGCGCCGGCCGCGCACCGCCTGTGATTTGATCGCGTCGCAGTCGGCCAGCGTACGCAGGTAGTGGATGCCGGGAAGCTCAGCTCCGGGTACATGAAGCCGCCGTTTTCGGCCGCCGGTGGCTATCAGCGCCTTGGAGTAGCTGAGCTCTTGCCCCGAGGCCAGCAGCACCGTGTGGGCGGCGGCATCGAGGGCGACGCTCGACTCGCGAAGAATCTCGACGTCGTGTTCCCGATACCAGTCCGCAGGCCGGACGTACCAGTCCTCGACGTTCTCTTCTGAGCGCAGGTATCCCTTGGACAGCGGGGGACGGCCGAAGGGCACGCCCGGTTCCTGGCTGATGATCACGGCTCGTCCGCTGAAACCCTCCTCCCGCAAGGCTGCGGCCGCATTGCCGCCGGTGACGCCACCGCCGACGATCACCATCGTGCTTCCGCCGAGACTCTCAGCCATCGAGGACACCCGTACCCATCTGCTTGTCTGGCCTACCCACTATCTGGCACGCCGGGCTCGCACGGTCGGCGAGCAAGATTCGTTACTGAAGTTCCGCTGTGTGCAGTATTGCGAAAAACGGTCACCTCCGTCCGCAGCAACATTTAGTGACCGGCGATCTGGCCGCCGTCGATGTGCAGGATCTCGCCGGTGATGAAGGGAGACGATTCCAGGAACAGGATCCCGTCGACGACGTCGCTGACCTGGCCGACGTGCCCCAGGGGGGGAAGGCGGTCGCCGAGCGCGTTGTAACTGCCAGGCGGGTGCATGGGCGTCTGGATGATTCCCGGCGAGACGGCGTTGACCCTGATGCCGCGAGAGGCGTACTCGACGGCCAGTGATCGGGTTGCCGCCGCCAGGCCGCCCTTGGTCAGTGCGGCCAGGACCGAGGGTGAACTGGAGTCCGCGTAGTCGGCGACAGTGGCCGAGATGTTCACCACGTGGCCGCCTTCTCGCCCCGCCATCTCAGCGATGGCGCGCTGCGTCACCCAGAAGAATCCGGTGAGGTTTACGCCGACGACCAGGGCGTAGTCTTCGGCGGTGTAGTCGGTGAACGGCTTGGAGATAAAGACGCCGGCGTTGTTGACCAGGGTATCGATGCGTCCGAAGCAGTCCAGGGCCTGGCTGATTATCCGGTCGGCAGTAGCCGGGTCGGAGATGTCTCCGTCGATGGTGAGCAGGTCCGGCTCCTGCGAGGACTCGATCGTGCGGGCATTGGCGACCACCGCCCAGCCTTCCTCGCGGTATCCGCTGACCAGGCCGGCGCCAATGCCCTGCGAGCCCCCGGTGATGATGGCGACGCGGCGCTGCGTTCCGCTCACGACACCGGACCGGCTTCGGCTCGGCCAGCCGCCGGGTCGCTGGGATGCCGGGTCAGCGGCGTCGTTTCCACCGTCATCCAGGCATCGAGCGGCAGCGACTTCAGGATCGCCTGCATCTCGGCTTCGTTCCCGGCCTGCCACAAGCCCAGTACGCGCCCTTCGCCCGCGAGCTTCCACAGCCGGATCAGGTGTTCCTGCCCAGCCAGCTCGGCCGCGCGATCGGCCTCGAGAGCATCGGCATCCGCAACCGCCTCGGCGGGCGTGCCCGGCGGCACGGTAATGGTGAACGTTGTCAGGAACTCCGGGACTGCGCCCCTTGCCGCCTGCGCCGGGTCATTCGGGTGCGGCCAGAGCGGCGCGACGTCATCGGTGCGCCATATTCGCAGCGGCATCGAGGCGAGGACCTGCTCAAGCTCGTCGTCGTCATCGGCGGCGAAAAGCCCGAGGCTCCGCCACTCGCCTGGCTGCAGCGGCGGCCGCCAGAGGCGCAACAGGTGCCCCTGCTCCGCGAGATCGCGCGAGTGCGCGGCCTCGCGGGCGCGGACGTCGTCGACTGTGTCCGGCGGCGTTCCGGCCGGAACATGGGTAGTCATGGTAACGAGGTACTCCATGGCGTGCGCCTCCCCTGATTCCTCTTCAGTCGGCCAGCATGGCGGCCAGGTCAGCGGCGTTGCGTACGCCGTAGTCCTGGTAGCAGTTGTTCATGAGGGCGTGCACAGTGCTGGCCTTGTCGGCTAGGGCTTCGATCTTGGGGATCCAGGCTCGGAGTTGCGGTTTGGAGTACAGGTACTCAAATCGTTCCGCTGCAGTGGTACCGGGCTTTTTCCAGCTGTCGTTGTTGCGGCCGTGGAAGCGGACCACGGCCAGGTCCGCGGTGGTGACCTCGACGACAGCGGGGAGCTTGGACACGCGGGGGGCATCGACCACGACCAGCGCCAGGCCAAGGTCGGCAAGGGTACGCAGGGTACGGTCGCGGTCTTGCGGGGAGTTGAGCCAGGTGGCAGAGCGGAACTCGACGCAAACCGGCAAGTCGGGCCAGCGCTGGCGGATGGCGGCCAGCTCGTCGCGGTTGGACTTCTTTGCAGTGAACCACTCGGGGTACTGCATGAGGACGGCGCCTAGCTTGCCGACCTCTCGCAGCGGCTGCAGTGCGAGCTCGAAGCGCCGCCAGGCCTCCTCGACGGCCTCCTGTCCGAAATGGGAGGAGTAGACGTTGCGCTTGCCAGCGAACTCGGGCTTGACTGCTTCGCGGAGGTCGGGCCATAGCGAGTCGGGCCTGGTGGGATGGCCGGTGAGCAGCGAATAGGCCTTGACGTTCATGGTGAAGTCGTCCGGCGTCCGTTCTGCCCAGCCGCCGGTCAGCTCGGGTGATGGCGGAAAGTAGTAAGTTCCGTCGGCCTCGGCGATCGGAAACCGCGACGCGTAGAACCTCAGGCGCTCGGCCGCCGACATCGACCGCTTCGGATACCAGTCTGTATCGTGCGTCAGGGTCCTGTCCGTCCACGAGCAGGTTCCCACGAGGATCTGCGGACGCGTCACACGGCTAGGGATACCCGGCAACCGCACTGTTGCACGCCGAGGTTAGCTGCTTACCTGCTTCCGGCGCGGCCGTTCCAGTGCATTATCAGCGCGATGGGGGGTTGACGCCCCACATAGAGCCGACCGCCCAGGCGTTGCGGGGCGAGATCGCCGCGACGCCATCCAGCGAGGTCTCTCCGCCTGCCGGGTTCTTCAGTAGTTTCCACCCGTGACCATTCCAGTGCTCGACGAGCGTCCGGGACAACGTTTCGCCGACCGCCCAGGCGTTGCTGGCCGAGGTCACGGCTACGCCCGAGAGGCCGCCGCCTGGAGGCGCTCCCGTGGGCGTCGGGCTTGTTACCCGCTTCCACGCGTGGCCGTTCCAGTGCAGATCAGCGAGCCGGGGCCCATGTTGCCCACCGCCCAGGCGTTGCGGGCGGAGGTAGCGGCCACGCCGGAGAGGAAGCCGCCCGCTGCGAATGCCGGGCTGGCCGCCTGCTTCCACGCGCGGCCGTCCCAGCGTTCCGCGGCCAGCCAGCGCCTGGGTTAGCGCTGTTGTTCGGTTGGTCGGACCAGCATCTCATTGATTGCGACATGCCGCGGACGGGTGACGATGTAGGTGATCGCGTCAGCGATGTCAGCGGCGTCCATCCGCTGCCCGAACTGGGTTCGTATGCTCTCAAGCACCTCGGGGCGGTTATGGCTGGCCAGCTCCGTTGCAGTCGCGCCCGGCTCGACCAGCGACACGCGCACGTACCGTCCGGTCACCTCCTGGCGCAGGGATTCGCTGAACGCGCCGATTCCGAATTTGGTTAGCGAGTAGACGCCGTTGCCGCTGCGGGCCGCGCGGCCCGCCACCGAACTGATATTCACCATGTCGGCGACGTGGCGCGGACCGTCCTCGGCGGCTCGCAGCAGATGGGGCAACGCCGCATGCGCGGTGTAAAGCAACCCGAGCACGTTGAGCTCCACCATTCGCTGCCACTCCGACAGGGGCGCGTCAACTACGGGGCCGAGCAGCATCACGCCCGCGTTGTTGACGAGAATGTCCAGTCGGCCCAGCTCGGCGACCGTGCGCTCGACCGCGCCGGTCGCCTGTTGCTCATCGGTGATGTCAGACTCCAGCACCAGCGCGGTGCCGCCCTTGTCCCTGATACCGGCCGCGACCCCGTCCAGCATGTCCTTGCGCCGCGCCGCAAGCGCGACCGTCGCGCCCTGCGCGGCCAGCGAAGCCGACGTGGCCGCGCCGATGCCGCTCGACGCCCCGGTCACCAGCACGACCGTGCCATCCAGTACCGCCATAACCCGAACCCGCCTTCCTCGCGACCGCCTGCGCCAATCCAACACCCGCAGGTATCGTGCTGGCCGACCGGCCGGAAACCGGCGCGGGGAACTCACTCATTTGCGGCGATGCCCACGACAGCCGGCTGCCGTGCGACAGTGGACATCATCAATCCCTAGCGCGCCGCCGCCCGGAGTGCGCTCGCGGCGGGTTCGACGAGAAGAGAAACATGAACGACCCTGGCGTCACCCGTGTCGCCGTCTACATCGACTTCGACAACATCGTGATCTCGCGTTACGACCAGCTTCATGGCCGGGGTCAGTTCCAGCGCGACAAGGTGCGCGGGTTCAATCGGGCCGACAGGTCGGCCGATTCGGACATCGCGGAGAAGCTTGAGCGCGCCACCGTGGATGTCGGAGCGGTGATCGACTTCGCCTCATCGTTCGGCACCCTCGTGCTCACCCGTGCCTATGCGGACTGGTCAGCTCCCGTGAACGCCGACTACCGGGGGCAGCTGGTCAGTCGCGCAGTGGACTTGGTGCAGCTCTTTCCCACTGCTGCCTACGCGAAGAATGGTGCCGACATCAGACTGGCCGTCGACGCAGTGGAGGACATGTTTCGCCTTCCCGACCTGACGCACATAGTGATCGTGGCGGGGGACTCGGACTACATCGCCCTCGCGCAGCGGTGCAGACGTCTCGGGCGCTACGTGGTGGGTGTCGGAGTCGCTGGATCGACCAGCAGGGCGCTCGCTGCGGCATGTGACGAGCTTGTGACCTACGACGCGCTACCGGGCATCACCCCGACCGACGCCTCCCAGCAGTCAGGCGGACGCAGCGGCTCACCGGCCGAACGTGAGCAGCCCGGCAGCGCCCCGGCCGCGCGAGGCTCGCGGCGTCCGAGACGTCCAGCCGCCGTTGAGCCCGAAGAGGCTGATGCCGATTCCGAAGATCCGCAAGAGCGGGCGACCAGGCTCCTGGAACGCGCGCTGCGGCTCGGCCAGGAAAAGGATGACGCGGACTGGTTGCATAGCTCGGCCGTGAAGAGCCAGATGAGGCGCATGGACCCGTCATTCAGCGAGAAGGCACTTGGCTACCGGTCATTCTCGGACTTCGTGAAGTCACGAGAAGACATCGCCGAACTCGACGAGGCAGACCCCGTGCGGCTGGTCCGGCTCAACCCGGCCATGGGCACGGAGTAAGGCCCGGCGTGAGGCGCTGGACCGGATAGTCATCCCGCCAGGCGTCCTGCTCGACATCCTCCTGCTGTTCACCGGCATCGAGATGAACGGCTCGGCGGCTATTAGCCTAGCGTCGCTTGGCGGGCTGGCGCGGAGCTCGTTGGGCCGTTGATAGGCGGTTTCCAGTCGCAGCGCCGCCCAGAGGGCCGCGGTCCCGGCGATCACGACGACCCGGTCTGATCAGGCCATTCCCGGGGTCTGGTCAGGGTGTTCCAAGATCCGGCCAGCGCCTGATTCGGGCGCCTTGAGCGTGATCGTGCCAGAGCGCGGTGTTCCCGGCCGACGGCGGAAGTCGTGGCTGCGCGGCGTGGTCCGTCTACAGTGGATCAGGTAGCGGGAGGTGGTTGCTATCAGCGCCCATGCCGAGCAGGCGCCGCTGTCGGGTAGCCAAAGCGATCTGGTGGCGCTGGATCAGCTGATCGCCCGGACACCCGGCGCGCATCCGATCAGGTCGGTTGACGAGTTGCGCAGCGACGCGTTCGAGAGCGACGAGGAGCTGGATGAGTTCCTGGCGTTCGTGACCGAGTCCCGGCACGCTGACCTTGCCTGACCTGCCCGCCGAGGCCGTCGCCTTCGACACCGATGTAGCCTCGCACGCCCTTCCGGCAGCGGCTTCCGCCCCAGCTGGCTTCCCGGCTGGCGGGCACTCAGCCGGTGCTGACGTTTGTGACCGTCGGCGAGCTGGTGCAGTGGACGAGACCGCGGCACTGGGGACCGCGGAACGTCCCGATGCTGGAGGACTGGCTGGCCGACAAGCCCGTGATCGCGGGCGGGAAAGCGATCGCGGGCGTCTGGGGCAGCGTGTCGGCCGCGGCGGTGCAGCGGGGCCGGACCCGGCCGGTGAACGACACCTGGATCGCGGCGTGCTGCCTGGCCTACGATCTCCCGCTGACCACGCTTAACGTCAAGGACTTCGAGGACTTCGTCCGCCATGACCGGCTGCGACTGATCGAGGCGGCCGGAGGCAGTTCCTAGCGGCGTGGCGGCTTCGCCGCGCCTGGAGTGGCGCGGGCGCCTGCCCCCGCTGGCCGCGGGAGCAGCCTGGTCACGTGTGCCGACTGGTACGACCCGGTCCGGTCCGGCGTTCCAAGATCGGGTCGGCCCTCGGTCGGCGGGTGGTCGGCCTCCGGCCGACCCTTCTGTGCGGGCGCGTTGCCCCAACTCACGACGGGCTTTGGGGCCCGGCCGGCGCTGATCACGCTAGGACGCGCAGCCGCCCTCCAGCTTGATAACTGAACCTCCGCGGCCGGCGATCAAAGCAGCAGGCGCTAGACGAGGCCCAGCAGGCCGCTTCGGACGCGGAGGCAGCTTATGCCCGCAGTGGTCGCGGTAGAGCTGGCCTTGTGGTGCCTGCTGTTACTTATCCGGCCGCTGGCCAAGACGGTTCGGCGGGAAGACTCGCAGGCTGCCAGGCGCAGGCGGCGACGACTCCAGTCTCGGAACTGATGAATCCTGATAACCGGGCCAAAGTGCCCTGACGATGCCTTGGGTCATGCGCCACCGCCGGAAGCGCTCACGGGCATCGATCATGCCGCGCCGCCCGGACAGTTCGTAGCTGGCGACCGTGCGCAAGTCGAGCAGCAGATTCTCCCGGATGGAGGCCACTTCATGCACGCTGCCGCAGTCGTGGCACCGATAAGCGATGTCCGTCATAGGGGCTCCCGCACCAACGAATCCGTTATTCCGCAAGTGCAATTTGCTCCATGCAAACGATTGAATATCCGTTTCACCTAGGACGCATAAGATGCGCAAAAGGATGACAGCGAAACCTGATCGAGGCAAAACTTACCGCACAATGCTCAACCGTTCAGGATGGTTCCGCGGCCATCCCGCCAGCTTCATCACGCTCAGGGCCTGGAGCGGGCTCGTCCAGGGAACCCCGCTCCTGCAGCCGCCGGGCCCGCAGCACGATCTCTATGGCGAAGCGCGCATTCGGATCGTCGAGCTGCGTGCCGAAGATGCCGTGCAGCTTGCGCATGCGGTAGCGCACTGTTTGAGGGTGGACTTGCAAACGCTCGGCCATTGCCGGCGCCGTTCCCCTGGTCTCCAGCCAGGCGCCGAACGTCTCGGTGAGCCGACGTCGCTGGATCGGGCTCAGCTCGCCGAGTTCGCCAAGCCAGCGCTGGCCGAGCCGGTCGATCAGCGCCTCGTCGGCGAGCAGCCATAGTTCCACCAGGTAGTCCTCGCAGAACGTCACCGGGCTCCCGCTGATGACACCGGCCCGGCTCAATGCCAGCGCCCGCCGTGCCCACCGCAGCGAGTGCGCCGCGTCTGCCAGCGGCACGCTGAGGCCGACGGCGCAGTGGCGGCCCGCCAGCGATCGCTCGAGGGCGGCCTGCTGGCACCGCTCGACCGGGCGCGGCATGAGCATGTGCGGCTGGGGCCCGCCAAGATCGGCGAGAGCGTCGTCGGGCACGTCCATCGTGGCGTCGCAGCCCGGCTCGACGGCAATCAGCGTGACTTCCTCGGGCACCGGCCAGCCGATGAGATCGGCGAGTTCGGTAATGGCGCGGGCCGGGGCGGCCGGCCGCTCCAGGATGAGCCGGAGCAGCCGCCGGCGCCACTCCTGCCGCGACTGCGATGAGCGGGCCTTCGCCTCCAGGTAGCCCTGCAGGGACAAGGACGCGAGCTCGTCCATGTAAGCGAGCATGGCGTCTGCGACCCAGGACATCACCGAGGAGGGGGCGGCACAGCGCCTGCCGACCTCCATTACCCGGCGCCAGCCGACGTGCACGCCAATCCGGTATGCGGCCTGCAGGCTGTCCAGGCTCCGGCCTTCCTGGGCCTCGTACTGGCCCAGCGTGCGGCACATGTGATCGCGCTGCTCGTGGGGCGCCGAGGGATCGGCCACCGAGTCGAAGAACGAGGTCAGCGCCCGCTGCACGCCCACTCGGAGCGCGTACCCGTACGGCCCATCCATCGGCCGGGCGTACTCCGGTATCTTGCGCCGGATCTCGGCGATGATGTCATCGGCCAGGTCGGGCAGCTCAGGACGCATGATCGCGGCCAGCTGCGATGGGCGCATGACTGGCGGTTTGCTGGCCTGGCCTCGCGAAGATGTCGCTACGGTACGATCCGGCACAGTTCTGAAGGTAACTCCCCCAGGCACGCCGACGCAGCCCCTCGGATTAACTCTAATGCGACAAAAGTTGGTCCCTGCGGCCGGTCTAGCCTCTGCTACGGCCCATAAATACTCATCTTGTGATAAGAAG
Organism: uncultured Actinomycetota bacterium; assembly: GCA_963804435.1. Taxonomy (GTDB): domain Bacteria; phylum Actinomycetota; class Actinomycetes; order Streptosporangiales; family Streptosporangiaceae; genus JAJYUU01. The sequence goes on from CAWDQI010000001.1 coordinate 1,884,193, forward strand.
TCACCCACGAGTGGCACCGAAGTGATAAGAAATGATGTGAATTTGCTGAGAGTGCCGGGCCGTTTCCGGCTTGCCCTTGCAGGCCATGTTACGTGCACGTAACGTACTCGCCAGTAGCAAAGCTGCATACGCGGTGCGTAACCAGAGCACTGCGTGCCCAGAGCAGTGGCCTGCCACCGGCGGTGCCAGCGAACCCGATCAAGGAGTAGGTACATGACAATAACGAAACGTGCAGGCAGCGTCCTGTTCGCGGGTGCCGCGGCGGCCGCCATGGTCGCACTCACCGCCAGCTCTGCGCTCGCGGCGACGACCCTGACCGTCAAGGTCACCGGCGGGGGCTCCTACAAAGCCTCGGCCCCCACAACCGTACTGACCGACGGCCTTGTCCATGTGACCTGCAAGAGCACCAAAACGTCGAAGGCCTCGACGACTTCCGGCACGATATCCAACGGGACACACAAGGCCGTCGCGCCGGTCAAGGTCGGCACCGCCGCGAAGCTAGCGTTCAACAACTGCACCGGACCGCTCGGCAAGGTGACGACGCAGGTCACGAAGCTTCCGTACGCGGTTAGCGTCGACTCCAAGACCAACACCAAGGGCCAGACCGACGGCATCATCAGCGGCATTGCTGTCAACGTGACCACTACCGGCTGCAAGTTCACCGTGAAAGGCACAACGGCGGGCTTCTACACCAACAGCAAGCACACGCTTACGATGACCACCGCGTCCAAGCTGCCCATCAAGCCGCTTGTGAAGGCCCAGCTGACCGTTTCGGGCGTGACCGGTTGCGCGGGCGTGGTCAAGAATGGCGACCACCCGACCTATGTCGCCACCTACGCGCTCAACCTCAAGACCGTGATCAAGTCGAGCTGACCTTTCCTGGCAAGTGCCGGTGACCGCGGCACGGTCACCGGCACTTGCATCAGCAAACGGCCGCGAGCATGATCGGCCGACTCCCCCGAGCAAGGAGTACGAGCAGCATGGCTGAGAGGAGGTTCCGCCGAGCCAGCCGGACCGCTGTGGCCGGCGGGATCTTCCTCGCTGCGTGCGTGCTCGCAGGGGCGGCACGCGACGCCGCAGGCGCGGCGGGAACCACGACGACGCATTCCGTGCGCATCGGCCTCGCGTACGGGTGCCGGTTCCCATCCGGCGGGCACGAGGTCAATGTCGTCATCAGTGCCGCATTCCCGGTGGCAGCCACGGCAGGTAAGAGCATCCAGCCGACCGGACTGCAGGTCACGGCCAGTCTGCCCGAGTCGGCCGTCAGCGACTTGCGCAAGCTGGGTGCGGCCACGGCCAGCGGCTCTGACGCCCTGACGATGATCGAGGCCGACCAAGGGAAAACTAGGTCGGTCGGCTGGCACACCACGTGGGCGGCAGTTGCCCTGCCGCCCACCGGCAGCCTGCAGCTAGCCGCCGTCGGGACAGCGCCGCCCGCTGTCGCGGTCAGTAAGGGCACCGTTACCTTCACCGTCGGCGGATTCACCATGCACCTGGTACCGCTCACGGCTGGCGGCGCCGCGACCAGCCCGGCCATCATGACGGTCGCATGTACGCCCAGCAATGGGACCATCCCGCGGCTTGCCTCGGTTCCGGTGGGCCCGGCCGTGGCGTCGAAGAGCCAGCCGGGTTCCCGGCAAAGCCCAATCCCAGCCGGGCTCCGGGCCAAGCTGCCCAAGGGTTGCGGCCATATCAAGGTGGTCGGGTTCGGGACCGCCACCTGCGGCTACGTAACCGGTTACTCGGATGTGGCCAAGCTCGGCGGCGCGGTGCTCCTCCAGCCCAGGGCCCCGCTGAAGCCCGGCCTGCTGAACCTGGACTTTGCCGCTCGTCATCAATTCAAGAACGGCAACCTCATTGCCTACTCCGACGCCGAGCTCTATTACCGAGGCCATCCCGAGCTTCCGCCGGTGCAGGGGACTTTCCTGGCTTTCGGATTCGTCCCGGTCCGGGCGACGTTGCATCTGACGGAACTGTCGCCCATCCGGATCGTGTCGGTCTCGGGCATTACCGCGCCCCCCTATCCGATAACCGTCCGCGCGACGACGAAGGTGTCGGTCCGCATTTCCGGCGTCAGCGTCAACGGCGTGCCGCTGAATGTCGGACCTCATTGCCAGACGGCGAAACCGGTCAGCCTCGTGCTGATCGGGAAGGGTGACAACACTCTCCCGCCCACGGGGTACACGGTGCCGACCGGTGGCCCGCTCTGGGGCACGCCGACGATACCGCCATTCACCGGCTGCGGGCTCACCGAGAACCTGGATCGCCTGCTCACCGGGACGATCTCCGGCCCTGGCAATCACCTGGAACAGACTCAGGGAAAGCTTTGCGGACCTTCGCAGCCATCGAGTTGGACGTGCCCCCCGCCGGTGCCCAAGCCATTGCATTGACGGCCTCTCCCTCGCCGCGAAGGAACGTCGCGCACTCGACTAAGGAGAAACACGTGTCACGATCTATGCGCAGAACACGGGCCAGACTGGTGGCCGCGGCCACCGCTGGTGCGCTGGCGGCAGGCGGCGCCATGGCCCTCGAGCCAGGTATGGCGTCCGCAACCACGCTGGTGCACGCGAAGTACAAAGTGTCCGGGAGCACGTACCTGAAGAGCCCGAACTTCACGCTCAAGCTGGGCCCCGGCACGCTTTCCAGTACCGTGAGCTTCCCGACCGGCAAGATCACCGCGAACTTGTCGCTGCCCAACGCAACGGGTTCATTTAAGCAACTCGGCCTCATCCCGGTGACCGCGACCACGCAGATCATCAACGATGGCCCGACCACCGGCAAGCTGAATATCAATACCGGCGCCGTCAAGACCAGATCCAAGATCACGATGCGGATCGTCAGCCTGACGGTAGCCGGGGTCAATATGCCGGTCGGCAGTTCCTGCGAAACCTCGACTCCGGTGGTGGTGGCGCTGGCGAGCCTGCCCAAGTTCAATGTGCTTACCGGCGGGAAGCTCGCGGGCACGTATACGATCCCGCAATTCAGCCACTGCCGCCTCGCCACCCCGCTGATCAACGCTACCCTTCCGGGATCCGGGAACACCATCACGCTCAAGCTCGGCAAGGCGAAGCTCGGTAAATGATGGTTCATCCGCGGTGCCGGGTTCGCCGGCTCGACAGGCAGTCTGAGGACTCGTCCCGGACAGGGCGGCGGCCTTGACGCAAATGTCGGGCTTGGCTAACCTACCGACCAGAGTTGCAATTCGTGCCTTTTGCGTCGGCGGATCGTTCGCGGCGGCTACATCCCGTTACGTCCGGATTGATGACTGTTCCGGTACGTCCTCGGTTGCCGGCCTGAGTTCCGGATGCCTGACCAGCGCGAGGGCTACCAGACGGCCACCGAAACGGCCGGCTCAGTGCCGAACACGGAGGTGAGATGGGCATCGAAGTCGTCGTCGAGGGGCTGACCAAGTCCTTCGGGCGCCACGTGGTCTGGCGCGACGTCTCGCTGTCCCTGCCCGCCGGTGAGGTAAGCGTCATGCTCGGCCCGTCCGGGACTGGCAAGACGGTGTTCCTCAAGTCGCTGGTCGGCCTGGTCCGGCCGGACAGCGGCCGCGTCCTCGTTGACGGCATCGACACGGTGTCCTGCTCGGAGCGCCAGCTCTACGAGGCGCGGAAGCTGTTCGGCGTGATGTTCCAGGACGGCGCCCTGTTCGGCTCGCTGAACCTGTTCGAAAACGTCGCGTTCCCGCTCCGGGAGCACACGAAGCTGACCGAGGCAGAGATCCGCCGCGTCGTGCTCGAGAAGATGGACATGGTTGGGCTAGCCGATGAGGGTCATAAGTTCCCCGGCCAGATCTCGGGCGGGATGCGCAAGCGGGCCGGGCCTCGCCCGCGCGCTGGTGCTCGATCCGCAGATCATCTTGTGCGACGAGCCGGACTCGGGACTCGACCCGGTACGCACCGCCTACCTGTCGCAACTGCTGATCGATCTCAACGCCGAGATCGACGCGACCATCCTGATCGTCACGCACGACATCCAGATCGCCCGGACCGTGCCGGACAACATCGGGATGCTGTTCCGCGGCAATCTCGTCATGTTCGGTCCCAGGGAGGTGCTGCTCACCAGCGACGACGCCGGTCATCACCCAGTTCGTGAACGGCCGCCGGGTCGGGCCGATCGGGATGTCGGAGGAGAAAGACGAAGCCACGGTGGCCCTCGAACAGGCTGCCGAGGCCAGGAATGGCCGCACGCCCTCACGGCCTGCCCGCGCTGGTGCCGCAGCTCACGCCTAGTCCCGGCATACCGGAGCGGCAGGCGGTGCGGCGGCGCACGGACCGGGTGCTCGGCCTGCTGCATACCCTGCCGGCCGAGGCGCAGCAGGCGATCCTGGCCAGCCTGCCGGCCGCCCAGCGCGTCCCCTCCGGGCCAGCCGCCGCCCCAGTGCCGCAACCGCGGGCGCATGAGGAGCCGCCGCAATCCGAACTGGGACTGGCCCAGCCCGAGCCGCACTACCCGGAGACGGGCCCGCGCTAGCCGACGACGGAATGGACGAGCTGCCAGAACGCGAGGGCGGTTGGCCGTCGCACTGGCCGGGAGGCGGCGGGGCGTGATCGACTCAGGAGACCCGGGTTCCGGGTGCCGGGGCGCTACGTCAGACCGGCCGGCTGTTCGCGCTCGCGGCCAGCGTGCTCTGGCTGACCTTCAAGCGCCCGTTCCAGGTCCGCGAGCTGATCGAGCAGTTCTGGTTCATCGCGAGCGTCACGATCCTGCCCTGCATGCTGGTGTCCATCCCGTTCGGCGCGGTCATCACGCTTCAGGTCGGCTCGCTGACCCAGCAGCTCGGCGCCGAGTCATTCACCGGCGCGGCCAGCGTGCTCGCGGTGGTCCAGCAGGCCAGCCCGCTGATCGTGGCGCTGCTGATCGCCGGCGCGGGCGGATCGGCGATCTGCGCCGACATCGGCGCCCGCACGATCAGGGAAGAGATGGACGCCATGGAGGTCATGGGCGTCTCGCCCGATCCAGCGGCTCATCGTTCCCCGCGTGCTCGCCGCCTCCGGCGTCGCGGTGCTGCTGAACGGGCTGGTGTCGGTCGTCGGCGTGCTGGGCGGCTACTTCTTCTACGTGACCCTCCAGCACGGCACGCCGGGCTCGTTCCTGTCCAGCTTCTCGTCGCTCGCCCAGCTGCCCGACCTCTACATCAGCGAGATCAAGGCACTGATCTTCGGCTTCCTCGCCGGCGTGGTTGCCGCGTACCGGGGCCTCAATCCCAGGCCGGGCCCCAAGGGGGTCGGCGACGCGGTCAACCAGTCCGTCGTCATCTCGTTCCTGCTGCTGTTCTTCGTCAACCTGGTGCTGACCGCGATCTACCTGAAGATCGTCCCGCCGAAGGGATCGTGACCAGATGGGTGCGGTGGCCAGCGAGCCTGCAGCGACCGGGACCGGCCAACCGACCGGGCCGGACCGAGGCGAGCAGCCCGACCGGCGGGCCTGGATCGGTGCGCAGCTGGATCGCTCGCTCTCCTGGCTCGACTTGCTCGGCGATCAGCTGTCCTTTTATGGCCACGCCCTGGCGTGGACGCCGCGCGCCGTCCGCCGTTACTACAAGGAGATCCTCCGGCTGCTCGCCGAGTTGAGCTTCGGCAGCGGCGCGCTGGCCCTGATCGGCGGCACGGTCGGCGTGATGATCGGCATGACGCTGTTCACCGGAACTGTGGTCGGGCTGCAGGGATACTCCGCGCTGAACCAGATCGGCGCGTCGGCGTTCACCGGCTTCGTCTCGGCCTACTTCAATACCCGCGAGATCGCGCCGCTGGTTGCCGGGCTGGCGCTGTCGGCCACCGTTGGAGCGGGCTTCACTGCGCAGCTCGGCTCGATGCGGATCAACGAGGAGGTCGACGCGCTCGAAGGCATGGGCGTGCCCAGCCTGCCTTACCTCGTCACCACGCGCATCGTGGCCGGGGCCATGGCGGTCATCCCGCTTTACGCGATCGGCCTGGTCAGTTCCTATTTCGGCTCCCGCTTGGTCACGGTGTACTTCGAAGGGCAGTCGGCGGGCACCTACGACCACTACTTCGGCCTGTTCCTGTCGCCCGTGGACGTGCTCTGGTCGTTCGTCAAGGTGCTGATCTTCAGCGTGGTGGTCATCCTGGTGCACTGCTACTACGGCTACCGGGCCAGCGGCGGGCCCGGCCGGGGTCGGCGTCGCGGTCGGCCGCGGCGTGCGCACCGCAATCGTCATGATCAACATCATCGACTTTCTCATGAGCCTGGCCATCTGGGGGGCGACGACGACCGTACGGGTAGCGGGATGAGTTCGTCAGCGGGCTGGTTCAAGGCGCGCCGCCGCCTCGCCGGGGCGGCGTTCCTGCTCGTGCTGATACTGCTGGCGTGGCTGTCGGTGGCGCTGTACCAGAAGAAGTTCACCTCGGTCGCCATGGTGACGCTATACACCGGCAGTGCCGGGAACGAGATGCACATTGGCGCGCAGGTGATGGCGCGCGGCGTGCAGGTCGGCGAGGTCAGGCAGATCAGCGCGGATGGTAACGGGGCCAGGCTGGAACTCGCCATCCAGCCAGGCGCGCTGCCGATGCTGCCGGCCAACGTGTCCGCGGAGATGCTGCCCACCACGCTGTTCGGGGAGCGGTATGTCGCCCTGATCCTGCCTGCTAGCCCCGCCAGGGCCGCATTGGCGAATGGCAGCGTGATCAGCCAGAACCGGTCCGCTGACGGGCTGGAACTAGAGCGAGTGCTCAACAACCTGCTGCCGACGCTGGCCGCGGTGCAGCCGGACAAGCTCTCGCTGACCCTGACCGCGATCGCGGATGGCCTGCGCGGGCGCGGCAAGGAACTCGGCCAGACGCTGGTCACGCTCAATTCCTACCTGCGGAAGTTCAATCCGCAGCTGCCGGCCCTGGACGCCGACATTAAGCTGCTCAGCGGGCTGGCCAGGACATACACGGCCGCCTCGCCCGCGATCCTGCAGGCTCTGAACGACTTCAGCGTCAACGCCAAGACGATCGCCGTGCAGCGGTCTAACTTCGCCGCCCTGCTCGCCAATGTCACCACCGCCTCAGATGACCTGCACGCGTTCCTCGATGCGAACGCGCCGAACATGATCAGGTTGAGCATCGACAGCCTGCCGTCATTGCAGATCCTGCCAGCGATACTCGCCCGAGTTCCCTTGCACGCTCCGCGCGCTGGCCAACTTCGTGCCCAAGGTCAATAAGGTGCTCGGGGCGGGCACCAGCCAGCCGGGCCTGCACGTGCAGGTCGTGGTGGTGCCCTCGCCGGGCAGGTACGTGGCTGGCCGGGACACACCGCGCTATGGCGACAACACCGGCCCGCACTGCTACCCCGTTCCCTTCCCCGGCATCCACCTGAACGATGGCGCCGGGCCCGCCTCGGTGCCGGCTGTTACCCGCGCGCGCGTCAGCAGCCCTGCTCACACGCGGCCTGGAGGCCCAGTGGTGGCTAACACTGTGCTCGCCGACTTCGGGCCGGGCGGCCTGGCCGGGTCGCCAGCCGAGACCGAGCTCGTGGCCGAGCTGGACGGCCTGTGGCTCGGCCGGGCGCCGGCCTCACTGCCAGCCTGGGGGAGCTTGCTCACCGCACCGCTGTTCCGCGGTGCGGAGGTGATGTTGCGGTGATCCGGCCATGAAGCGCGGAGGCCTGGCGGCGCCGCTGACCAAGTCGATCATCTTCGTCGTCATCACCGCAATCATCACGGCGATCCTCGGCATCAGCATCGCCTACACCGGGGTATCGGCCACGGTGGGCTACCGGGCCGTGTTCTCCGACGTGACCGGACTGACCGTCGGCAACGACGTGGACATCGCCGGGGTGCGCGTCGGCGAAGTGACATCCATCAGCGTCTACGAGCACAACCGTGCGCTGGTCGGGTTCTCGGTCCAGCCGGGCCGGCCGCTGCCGGTGTCGGTCACGGCGACGATCATGTACCTCAACCTCGTCGGACAGCGCTATCTCGAGCTCGCCCAGGGCACCGGGCCCGCCAACAGCACGCTCCCGCCGGGCAGTACGATCCCGCTGTCACGGACCACGCCAGCGCTCAATCTCACCGCGCTGTTCAATGGCTTCCAGCCGTTGTTCCAGGCGCTCTCGCCGGGCGACGTCAATCAACTGTCCAGCGATATCATCCAGGTCTTCCAGGGCGAGAGCCCGAACATCGCCGCGCTGGTGGCCACGGTCGGCTCGCTGACGACGGCGCTGGCCAGCAGGGACAGGGTCATCGACGAGGTGATCGGCAACCTCAACTCGGTGCTGCGCACCATTACCTCCCGCGGCAACGCGCTGGCCAGCCTGGTCACCTCGCTGCAGGAACTGGTGTCCGGGCTGGCCGCGGACCGGCACTCGGTCGGCACGGCGATATCCGCGATCGCCAGCCTCACCAGCGCGACGGCCGGGCTGCTGCAGGTCGGCCGGGCACCGCTGCAGTCCGGCATCACCCAGCTGCAACGGCTCGCCTCGAACCTGGCCGCCAACTCACCGACGGTCAGCACGTTCCTGCAGGACCTGCCGGTCAAGATGGCGGACATCGCGAGGATCGCTTCGTACGGATCCTGGCTGAACTTCTACCTCTGCGACGCGTCGGTTACCGGCGTGCGCAACTTCCTGGGCGGCCCGGCGCCGCACGGCGTACCGGTCACGGCTGCGAGGTGCTCGTCGTGAGCCTCATCAGCTTCGAGCGCCTGAACCCCAGGCGGCTCAGCATCACGCCGGTGCGGGAGCGCAACCCGATCACGGTTGCCGTCGCCGGGCTGGCTATCGTCGCCGTCATCATTCTGCTGACCTATTTCTCCGGCAGCCTGCCGATCATCGGCGGCGGCACCGGATACACCGCGTACTTCGCCGAGGCCGCCGGCCTGCAGTCCGGGAACGAGGTGCGGATCGCGGGGGTGACCGTCGGCCAGGTCACCGGCGTGAGCCTCGACGGCGCCAAGGTGGCGGTCACGTTCCGGGTCAAGGGGGAGTGGATCGGCAACCGGACTACAGCCGCGATCGACATCAAGACGGTGCTGGGAGATAAGTACCTGGCGCTCGACCCGCTCGGCGGCAGCCAGCAGGATCCGTCCCAGCCAATCCCGCTGTCGCGAACCCGGTCGCCTTACGACGTAACGCAGGCATTCAGCAGCGTCGGCCAGCAGATCAGCCAGATCAACACCGGACAGCTGGCGCAGAGCCTGCAAACGCTGTCGGCTGCTTTCGCCACTACGCCGCCGTACGTGCGCAGCGCGCTGCGCGGTCTCGCCTCCCTGTCGTCGTCGGTGGCCTCGCGGGACGCTACCGTGACCAGCTTGCTCGCGGGCGCCAGGAAGGTCACCGGGACACTGGCCGGCGAGGACGCCCGGTTCCAGGCCTTGCTGGGGGACGGGAACCTGCTGCTCGCGGAACTGCAGCAGCGCCAGCAAGCGATCCACGCCATGCTCGTCGACACCGAGGCGCTCGCCATGCAGCTGTCCGGCCTGGTCAATGACGACCAGGCCAGGCTCGGCCCGGCCCTGCAGGCGCTCAACCAGGTCACCAGCGTGCTGCAGGCTAACCAGGCCAGCCTGCAACGAGCGCTGGCCCTGGCCGGCCCGTACTACCGGCTGCTCGGCAACACCATCGGCACCGGCCGCTGGTTCGACGTCTACCTGTGCGGCCTGGTGCCCAGGTCATACGCGCCCGGCAATACTCCCGCGCACGGCTGCCAGCCCCCGAAGCCCTGAGGTTGAGGTGCCATGTCGATAACCGCCCCTTATCAACGGCGTGGCCGCGCGGACCGGCTCGGCCGGCTGGTGCGGACGAAACGGGAGCGGTGGGTCCTGGCGGCCGGCGCCGCGGTGGTCGGCCGCAGCGCTGGCGGCTGGCGGCGTGCTGCTCTACCAGGCCGCGCACCCGGGCAAGCAGATCACCGCCTACTTCAGCGAGGCGATCGGCGTCTACCCGGGCTCAACCGTCCGGGTCCTCGGAGTGCCGGTCGGCACGTATCGATACGGTCCAGCCGGCCGGTACGCAGGTCAAGGTCACCATGACGATCAACTCCGGCATCGCGGTCCCGGCCCGGGCCGATGCCATGCTGGTGGCGCCGAGCGTGGTGTCCGACCGCTATATCCAGCTCACCCCCGCCTACACCGGCGGCCCGCAGCTCGCGGCCGGGGCCGTGCTGCCGGTGGCCAGGACCGCAGTGCCGTTGGAGGTCGACCAGGTGTATGCAAGCCTGGCCAAGCTCGCCGGCGCGCTCGGCCCGAGCGGGGCTAACGCCCACGGTGCCCTGAGCAACCTGATCAAGACCGGAGCGGCCAACCTGAATGGCAACGGCCGCTACCTGCACGACATGATCACCGAGTTCGGCGGGCTGTCCAAGACACTGGGCGGGTCCGCGGGCAACCTGTTCGCCACGATTGCCAACCTGCAGCAGTTCACCAGCATGCTGAAGAACAACAACGGCCAGGTGCAGCTAGCCGAGCAGCAGCTCGCCCAGGTGTCCGCGTTCCTCGCCGGTGACCGGCAGGATCTGTCCGGGGCCATCAGCGAACTTGCGGTGGCGCTGGGGCAGGTCAAGAGCTTCATCGGCAGCAATCGCGGCCTGATTACCGCGAACGTCGCCAAGCTGGCTGTGATCACGTCGATCCTGGTGCGCGAGCGAGCGTCGCTGGCGCAAACCCTGGACGTGGCGCCGCTCGCCGCGGACAACCTGGTCAACGCCTACGATGCCACCACGCACACCCTGGTCGGCCGCGGTGATCTCAACGAGCTGAGCATGGGCAAGGGCGCGGTGCCGGCGACTACCACAGCCGCGCAGGCGGGCGGCACGGCCGCGCCGCCCGGTTCGGTGCCAGTGCCGTCAGCCGGAGCTCGGCTGGCTGCCGCCGCTGCCGCTGCCGGCCGTCGGCACCGAGTACGCCACGCCGCAGACGCTGCTGAGGGGCCGTAGCCAATGACCGCGGGCCGCCGCCTTCCGGGGCGAGCCAAGCTGGGGCGGGCCTTGTTGGGGCGCGTCCCGCTGGGGCGCGCCGCGCTCGGGCGCTCCTCGTGGGGGCGCTCCCCGCTGGGGCGTGCCGGAATGGTAGCGACGGCCGCCGCCGTCCTCGTGACAGCGCTGGCGGGCTGCAGCTCGGGCGGCTTTAACGGCATCTACAGCATCCCGCTGCCGGGCGGCGCAAGCCTGGGCAGCCATCCCTTCCAGGTGACTGCGCAGTTCTCCAACGTGGGTGACCTGGTGCCGCAGTCCGCGGTGATGGTCGAACGACGTCGCGGTCGGCCGGGTGACCCGGATCTTCCTGCCTCAGGGCAGCTGGACGGCAAACGTCACGATGCTGGTGAACGGCAGCGTGCATCTGCCTGCGAACGCGATCGCCCAGCTCCAGCAGGCCAGCCTGCTGGGCGAGCAGTTCATCGCGCTGTCAGCGCCGCCCGGCGTCCCGCCGGCCGGCAGCCTGGCCAACGGCGCGGTAATCCCGGTGGCCCGCACTACCGCTAACGCGACCGTCGAAGAAGTCCTCGGGGCGCTGTCACTGCTGCTCAACGGTGGAGGCATCAGCCAGCTGCATACGATCACGACTCAGCTCGACGCCGCCTTGTCCGGGAACGAGCCGCAGATCCGCTCGCTACTCGTGCAGATGCACACGCTGCTGGCCAACCTCAACGTCCACCGGCATGACATCGAGACTGCGCTGGACGGGCTCAACTCGCTGTCGGCCACGCTGGCCGCGCGCGACCGGCAGATCGGCCACGTGCTCACCGACCTCACGCCAGGCCTGAGGGTGCTGGCCGATCAGCGCGTCGCGCTGGTGGACATGCTCAACTCGCTGCACCGGTTGACGGGCGTGGCGGTCAGCACGATCAACGCCAGCCAGGCCAGCCTCGTTAATGATCTGCGCAGCCTCGCCCCGACCCTGCGCGAGCTGGCGAACGCCGGGCAGAGCCTGCCGCTGGCGCTCCAGGTGCTGCTGACCTACCCGTTCACCAACCAGGTGCTGAAGGACGTCAAGGGCGACTACCTGAACACCTACCTGTCCCTGCGGGCGGCCAAGGGCACCACGGTCATCCCGCCAGTGGTGCCACCGCACCGGCGGAAGGGCAGGCACTGATGCTCACCCGGGCCATCAAGCTGAAGCTGGCGGCGTTCGCGGTCCTCGGCGTGCTCGTACTCGCCTTCACCGGGGTGCATTATGCCAACCTAGGCCGCTACCTGGGCTTGCGCGGGTACTACGTGGTCCGGCTTGAGCTGGCCGATGCCGGCGGGCTCTATCCCGGCGCTGACGTCACCTACCGCGGCTTGTCGGTCGGACGGGTTGGCGCGATGCGGCTGACCTCAACCGGCATCGAGGCTGACCTGGACATCAGCGATTCCGCGCCGCCGATACCCGGCACGGCTGCACGCCGGCGTGGCGGACCTGTCCGCGGTCGGCGAGCAGTACCTGGACCTGCGCCCGGTCACCTCCGCCGGGCCGTACCTTGCTGACGGGAGCGTGATCCCGCAGCGCGAGACCGAACTGCCGCTGCCCGTGACGAGCGTGCTCACCAGCATCAATGCCCTGGCAACTTCGCTGCCGCTCGGGTCGCTGCGCGCGCTGACCAACGAGCTCGCAACCGGATTCGCTGGTCAGAGCGCCAACATCCAGGCGCTGGTGGACGGTAACAGCTCACTCGCCCGGGCAGCAGACGCGACGCTCCCGCAGACCATTACGCTGCTCCGGGACAGCCGGACCGTGCTCGCCACCCAGATCGCCGAGTCGGGTGCACTGGTCTCATTCGGCAAGACCGCTCTGCTGCTGGCACGCCAGCTTGACAAGGCGAATGGCAGCCTGCGTGAGCTCATCATCCAAGCGCCGCAGGCGGCGGCCCAGGTGGCTAACCTGCTGGCCGATAGCAATCCCAGCCTGGGAGTGCTGATCGCGAACCTGCTGACCACCTCGGACGTGACGCTCAGCCGGGGCAAGGCCCTCGACGAACTGCTGTCCGCGTTGCCTGCCGATGTGGCGATCGGCTCGACGGTCATCAACGGCAAAGGCGCCCGCTTCGGAGTGGCGCTGACGTTCTTCAGCCCGCTGCCCTGCACGGCCGGTTACGGCGGCACTGTGTACCGGAACGGCCTGGATACCAGCCCTGGCGCGCCGCTGAACACCTCGGCCGGCTGCGCCGAGCCCGCGAGCAGCGGCATCGATGTCCGGGGCTCTGCCCACGCGCCCTCCAGCGGTGGCGTGCCGCCTCCCGCACAGCCGGGAATGGCCCAGCTGCTCGGAGTCGCTCCGTGACGGTCTCGATAACGCTGAGTGGCGACTAGCATGACTGGACCCCAGCCAGGAGGTCAGCCGATGGACAGCGCCGCAGGCCAGCCGCCCGGTCTTCGCTGGCCGCACGTGTTTCGATGGCAGCCCGGTCGTGGCGGGCAGGAGGGTCGTGGCGGGCAGGAGGGTCGTGGCGGGCAGCAGGGTCGTGGCGGGCAGCACGATGGTCGCTGGCAGCGGGATCCGCTGCTGGTAACCGCCGCCGCGCTGCTGGTCGCCGCGGTCGCGTTCGCTGCCTGGTCGGGCTCGTCGTGGCTCAGCGCGCCGCGAGCCTCCGCTGACGCGCAGATCCGCGACCAGGCCCTGCGAGCTGGCGAGCAGGCGGTGCTGAACTTCAACACCCTGGACTATCGCACGGTTGGGCAGGGCGTGAAGCTGTGGGAGCAGTCCTCGACCGGATCCCTTCACGATGAGGTCGTGGCTGGTCAAGCGGCTTTCGAACAGCAGATAGTGCAGGCCAAGACGGTCACCACGGCAAAGATCCTCGACGGGGCGCTCAGCGGCCTGAATGCCCAGGCCGGAAGGGCGAGCGTGATCGTCGCCCTCCAGATCACCGTCACCCCGGCGACCGGGTCGGCCGCGACGAAGCAGAGCCGATTGGCGGGGCAGCTGATTCGCACGCCGTCGGGCTGGAAGCTCAGCGCGCTCGGCCAGGTGCCGGTCGGGGCTGCCGCAGCCGGGAGCGGCGCGGCGTCGGGCGGGGGAGGCTGACGTGACCAGCAATCGCGGCCTGCCGGCGGCGCCAAGCGACCCCGGTGCGGACTGGGCCCGCGCGATCGCCGAGATGACCGGCGACGCCGAGGCGATCGACGGTGCAGCCGCCGAAGCGACTAGTGGTGCCGCTGCGTCGACCGCCGAGGCGCCAGCTAGGGGCGCCGGTGTGAGGAGCGCTGCCGCTACGGCCAGGGGCGCCGGCCGGACCTCGCAAGGCGCCGACGGGACGGACGTCCCCGCCGATGCTGACCCCGATGCGGCGGCCGGTCACACCGCGGTCGCGGATGCTGGGGCCAGCGACATTTCAGGCGGGGAGATAGCGGCCGGGGAGGCTGCAGGCGGGGAGATAACGGCCGGGGAGATAACGGCCGGGGAGCCTGCCGCCGAGCAGACTGCAGCCAAGGACACCGTGGTCGTGGCGGGCAAGCCGGAACAGGCGCCCGGCCGGCAGCTCCACCGCACAGTACTAACGGCGGTGCTCGGAGTGGCAATCGTGGTCGTCGGCGCCTTCGGTATCTGGGCCGCCGTTGCTGCGCATAGCCTCCGCGCGTCCGCAGCGGATGCCAACCGGGCATTCACCGATGCGGTCGCGACCAGGGCCGTCGATCAGCAGGTCGCGGCCGCGGTGAACACGATCTTTTCCTATAGCTACGCCGACACCGCCCGCACTAGGACCGCCGCCCAGCAGCTGCTGACAGGCGCCGCGATCAGCCAGTACAACCAACTTTTCGCGATCGTCCAGAAGGAGGCGCCGACGGCCAAGCTGACCGTGACGACGCGGGTCACCAATATCGGTGTCGAGCTGCTCACCGGCGACCGCGCCCGCGTGCTGGTCTTCGCCAATCAGCAGGACGCTGCCGCGGGGACGGCCAAGACAACCTACGGCGGCGCGATGTTCGCCGTCACCGCGGTGAACCAGCACGGCAAGTGGAAGATCGAGAGCATCGACACCTTCACCGGCCGGGCCTAGCTCCAAATACCGGCTGCCGGCGCCGCTTAGCGGGGTCATAATCCGGATAAACCGGGCGCTGTCCGCGATGTCTCTGCACTCTTCATCGATTCCGCAGCCACAAACCGGGTGAAAAGGGCCCGCGCAGGCTGCGAAATCGATGAAGAGTCGCCAGCTGCCTGCCTTGGAGGCAAGTTTTGGCCCGGTTTGGAAGCAGGGGCCGGGTGTCCGAGGCCTGGGTTAGTGTGACGGAGTGCTGGAGGAGTTCCACCCGGCGGTACGGGCATGGTTTGAGCGGCGGTTCCCGGCCGGGCCGACCGAGCCGCAGGCTGAGGGCTGGGGTCAGATCGCCGCGGGGGAGCACACGCTGATCGCGGCGCCCACCGGGTCCGGCAAGACCCTGGCGGCGTTCCTGGTGTGCATCGACCGGATATACAAGGCCAGCGACCCTGCCGGCGGGCGCGCTGACGGCCCGCAGGTCGTTTACGTGTCGCCGCTGAAGGCGCTGGCCGTGGACATCTGGCAGAACCTCGAGCGGCCGCTGGCTGAGATTGCCGAGGTGGCCGCTGGACTTGGGCTGGCCGCGCCGGCAATCAGCGTGGCGGTAAGGACCGGGGACACCGGGGCGGCGGAGCGCGCCGCGATGCTGAAGCGGCCGCCAGACTTCCTGATCACTACCCCGGAGTCGCTGTTCTTGCTGGTGACCGCCGAGCGCAGCCGCGCGATGCTGCGTGCGGTGAACACGGTAATCGTGGACGAGATTCACGCTGTCGCCGGCAACAAGCGCGGCTCCCACCTGGCGCTGACGCTGGAACGCCTGCAGCACGTGGCGGAGCAGCCGATGCAGCGGATCGGCTTGTCGGCCACCCAGCGCCCGATCCAGGCGGTGGCACGGCTGCTCGTGGGCACTGGCCCTGGCCGATCAGCCGCCGACGGCAGCCCGCGCTGCGCGGTCGTCGACTCGGGCCATCGTCGTGAGCTCGACCTGGGCCTCGAGCTGCCCGGTGACGAGCTCGGCGCGGTCGCCACCAAGGAGCAGATGGCCGAGATCAACGACCTGATCGCCGGGCACGTACTGCAGCACCGCACCACCCTGGTGTTCGTCAATACCCGCCGGATGGCCGAGCAGCTCGCGCACCAGCTCGGCGAGCGCCTCGGTGACGGACAGGTGTCGGCGCATCACGGCAGCCTGTCCAAGGAGCGACGGCAGCGGGTCGAGGCCCGGCTGCGCCACGGTGACCTGCGGGCGCTGGTCGCGACCGCGTCGCTGGAGCTGGGCATCGATATCGGGCCGGTGGAGCTGGTGTGCCAGATCGGCTCGCCCCGCAGCTTCGCTACGTTCCTGCAGCGGATCGGACGATCGAATCACACGCGTAACGGGGTCCCGGCCGGGGTCCTCTATCCGACGACGCGCGACGAGCTCGTGGAATGTGCCGCGCTGCTGCGCGGCGCCCGGTCTGGCCGGCTTGACCAGCTGAGGATCCCGGAGTGCCCACTGGACATATTGGCCCAGCAGGTAGTGGCCGAATGCGCAGCAACGCAGTGGATCGCCGACGACCTGCTGTCCCTTTTCCGCGGCGCCGCGCCGTTCGCGTCGGTGACCGCCGATGACTTCGGGGAAGTAGCCGAGCTGGTCTGTGAGGGTATCCGCACCGGCCGCGGCCGCCGCGCTGCCTACTTGCACCGCGATCAGGTCAGCGGCGAGCTGCGCGGCAGGCGCGGTGCCCGGATGGCGGCCCTCACCTCTGGCGGGGCGATTCCCGAGCTCGGCGATTATCGGGTGCTGGCCGAGCCCGATGACGCCGTGGTGGGCACGGTGAACGAGGACTGGGCGATCGAGAGCATGGCTGGCGACGTGTTCTTGCTCGGCACGACCTCATGGCGTATCCGCAGGGTCGAGCCCGGCGTCGTCCGGGTCGTGGACGCTCAGGGCGCGCCGCCATCGGTGCCGTTCTGGCTTGGCGAGGCGCCCGGCCGGACGGTCGAGCTGTCCGAGGAGGTCTGCGCGATCAGGTCCGGTGTCGCCGAATGCCTGACCGCAGCCGGACCCGCGGTCGCGGCCGAATGGCTAATGGCCGAGTGCGGCATCGGCGACGCGGCGGCCGAGACGATTGCCGCGTACCTGAGCGCGGGGCTTGCCCAGCTCGGGGTGCTCCCGACGATGGAGACCGTCGTGCTCGAGCGGTTCTTCGACGATGCGGGCGGCATGCAGCTGGTCGGGCACACTCCGTTCGGAGCGCGGCTGAACCGGGCGCTCGGGCTGGCGCTGCGCAAGCGATTCTGCGTCACGTTCGACTTTGAGCTGCAGGCAGCGGCCAGTGACGACGCGATCTTGCTGTCGCTGGGGCCGCAACACAGCTTCCCGCTGGACCGGGTACCGAAGTTCCTGGCATCAGGGACCGTCGAGGACGTGGTGCGGCAGGCCGTTCTCACGTCGCCGATGTTCGCCGCCCGGTGGCGGTGGAACCTGAATACCTCGCTCGCCGTGCTGCGGTGGCGCGGCGGCCGGAAGAACCCGCCCGCTATCCAGCGGATGGAAGCCGACGACCTGATGGCGGCGGTGTTTCCCACCCTGGCTGCCTGCCAGGAGAACGTCGCTCCCGGCCCGTTGGAGATTCCTGATCACCTTCTCGTCCGCCAGACCCTGGCGGACTGCCTGCACGAGGCCATGGACATTGACGGCCTGAAGGAACTGGTCGCCGGCATCGAAGTCGGGCCGCGTCTCGGTCGTTGTGCGCGATACCACCGAGCCGTCCGTGCTGGCCCACGAAATCCTGAACGGTCGGCCATTCACCTACCTGGATGACGCGCCGCTGGAGGAGCGCCGGAGCCGGGCCGTGCCGTTGCGCCGCGGGCTTCCGGTCGAGCCACATGAACTGGGCAGGCTGGACCCGGGGGCGATCGAGCGGGTCATCGATCAGGTCCGGCCCGATCCGCGTGACGAGCACGAGCTCCACGACCTGCTGGTGAACGTGGTGGCGCTGCGGCCCGTGGATGGCTGGCGGCCGTGGTTCGATGCGCTGGTGGCCGCCCGGCGCGCCGTGGAGGTGCGCACCTCGGCCGGCGCGCTGTGGTCGCCAGTGGAACGGCTGCCAGCGATTCAAGCGCTGTTTCCCGGCGCCGCCCGAGTTCCTGACCATCCCTGCCCCGTCGCCGTGGCGCCGCCCGAAGAGGAGACCGCAGCTGCGGAACTGCTCCGCGGCCACCTGGAATGCAGCGGCCCTTCCACCGGGGCGGCGCTGGCGGCCGCGTCCGGGCTGCCGGAGCCGCTGGTCGGCCGCGCGCTCGCCGTGCTAGAGGCGGAGGGCTTCGCGATCCGCGGGCAGTTCACCAATCCGGGCGTCA
Source organism: uncultured Actinomycetota bacterium (assembly GCA_963804435.1). Taxonomy (GTDB): domain Bacteria; phylum Actinomycetota; class Actinomycetes; order Streptosporangiales; family Streptosporangiaceae; genus JAJYUU01. Next base: position 1,902,433 of record CAWDQI010000001.1, read on the forward strand.
GCGAGGAGTTCTGCTCGCGCCGGTTGCTGCAGCGGATCCATGCCTACACCAGGGAGCGGCGCAGGCGCGAAATCGAGCCGGTGACCGCCCAGGACTTCATGCGCTTCCTGCTGCGCTGGCAGCACGTAGCGGACGGCACGCGGCGTGAGGGCCGGTTCGGCGTGCTGGCAGTCATTGAGCAGCTACAGGGCTTCGAGCTTGCCACCGGCGCCTGGGAGAACGCCGTTCTGTCCGGGCGAGTCGAGGGCTACCGCCGCGAGTGGCTGGACGAGCTGTGCATGTCCGGGCAGGTCTGCTGGGGCCGCCTGTCGGCGCGCGACACCGAGCCTGACTCCGAGCCACGGCGAGGCGGCATGGCCCCGTCCCGTGCCACCCCCATCACGCTGGCCCTGCGCGACGACCTGCCCTGGCTGCTGCGAGCGGCCCGCGGCGACCTCGCCCCGGCCGAGCCAGCCACCGGCCGGACCTGTGACGTGCTGGCTGCGCTCCGCCAACATGGTGCGCTGTTCCGGCCTGACCTGGCGACGGTGACCGGCCGCCTGCCGTACGAGGTGGACGAGGCGTTGTGGGATGGCGTGGCCCGCGGGCTCGTCACCGCAGACGGGTTCCGCGCCGTGCGATCGCTGCTGCGGCGCGGCGGCCCGGAACGCTATGTGCCGGCCCGCGGGCTGCGGCGCGGCCTGCGTGGCAGTACCGGCGGGCCGTCCGGGCGATGGTCGCTGCTCCCGGCGGCGGCCGCCGGGATTGACCGCGACGAGCTGGCCGAGGCCGTCGCCGAACAGCTCGCCGCCAGGTGGGGCGTGGTCTTCCGGGACATCGCCGTCCGGGAGAATCTTGCCGTCCCCTGGCGTGACGTGCTGTGGGCATTCCGGCGCCTCGAGGCACGGGCCACCATCCGAGGCGGCCGGTTCGTATCCGGATTCAGCGGTGAGCAATACGCGCACCCGGACGCACTGGAGGTCCTGAAGGCAGTCCGGAAGCAGCACCGCACCGGCGAGATCGTGCGGATCTCCGGCGCCGATCCGCTGAACCTAACCGGGGTGGTGCTGCCAGGTCCGCGCGTTCCCGGCATCGCTGCCAACGCCGTCACCTACATCGACGGCGTGGTCGCGGACACGACCGTGATCGCCAGCACAGGCTGACCCCGCGGATGACACCGAGGCCACGCAGTTCTCAACGAGGCATGCGTGCGCCGGTTCCGGCGGCATCAGGCCCGCTGAGCGACTCGGCCAGCGGTGGGCGCTCCAGCAGCGGATTGAGATGCTCGTCGAGCCGCAGGCCATCCTCCGTAGCGACCGCGTGCAGGTAGATCTCGGGCCTGCGCAGCGCCCAGACGCCCGGCAAGCCCGGTGCCATGAGTTCCCGTTCGGTCAGCTGGGCCCGGCGGGCCATGGCCCGCAGCACGGTGGAGCTCATCCTGCCCAGGTCCAGCAGTGGCTGATGGCGGTTCTGCCGGGTGCCCAGATCCACCTGCGCCAGCCCGGCCAGGCCGACGACCGAGAACACATCAATGAGGATGCCCAGCTCGACCCCGTAACCGGTCAGGAACGGGATTGACCAGAGCAGCTCCCGGCTGGCGGCGAACTCCCCGGCCAGCGGCTGCACGAAGCCGGCAAGTTCCGGATAGAAGAAGTTCAGCAACGGCTTTGCCGTCAGCTCGGTGACCCGGCCGCCGCCGTCGGCGACAGATTGTTCCCCGGCCGTGAATGGGCGCCGGTAGGCAGCTTTGCTGAATTGGATCTCCGGGTCGCGCAGGAGCGGTCCGAGCGTGCCGTAGATGAAATGCTCGCCGAAATCGCGGGTATCGGCGTCGGCGAACATCACGATGTCGCCGCGAGCTACCGACAGGCTCCGCCACATCGCATCGCCCTTGCCCTGGGCCGGACCGTAGCCAGGCAGCAACTCGTTCTCGGAGTACACCTCCGCGCCCCGGGCCTGGGCGATGTCCGCGGTGCCGTCCGGCGAGTCGGCGTCGATCACGATAACCTGGCAGATCAGGCCGCTGCGGTCGCTGAAGCGGCCGATCGTGTCCAGAATGAAGCCAATCGTGTCGGCGACGTTCCGGGCGGGCAGGATCAGGCTGACCGTACGAGCGGGAGCGGCTCCGCTAGGAGCGGCGAGGTCAGCGAAGTCGTCGCAGTGAAAGCTGCGCTGTTCGAACCATTCCCAGATGGTCATGTCAATGTGACCTTCGTTCGGCCCGTGGCAAGCGTGACAGTGCGGGTGGACACGGCGGATCAGACAAACTAGCCCGGCATTGTTGACGTCAAGTAACAGAATATTGCGCTCCGGTAAACCAGCGGCCCGCGTCGTTTCGCCAGTCGGCGATCGCCACCCGCGGAGTCAGCCCGAACTCTGACGTTGACGTAAGGGTTGTAGCCTTGGCTCGACGGCTGAGCTGAATCGAGGAGCGCGCATGGCGGTGGAGAACCTTGGCGTCGACGCAGCCCCCGCTGCGGACGACCGGGGCAAGAACTACAAGTGGATTGCCCTGTCGAACACGACCCTCGGCATCCTGATGGTCACCATCAACCAGTCCATCTTGCTGATCTCCCTGCCTGCCCTGTTTCGCGGCATCAACCTGAACCCGCTGGTGCCGTCGAACACCTCCTACTTCCTCTGGGTGTTCATGGGTTTCCTGCTGGTAACGGCCGTGCTGGTGGTCAGCCTCGGCCGCGTGGGCGATATCTACGGCCGGGTCAAGATGTACAACCTGGGCTTCGCCGTCTTCACGTTCTTCTCGATCCTGCTCTCGGTGACGTTCTTGCAGGGCGTCGGCGGCGCACTGTGGATCATCATCATGCGGGTCTTCCAGGGAGTCGGCGGCGCGCTGCTGTTCGCTAACTCGACCGCGATCCTGACCGACGCGTTCCAGGAGGATGAACGCGGCAAGGCGATGGGAATCAACGGCGTCGCCGCCGTCGGCGGCTCGTTCCTCGGCTTGATGCTCGGCGGCGTGCTCGCCCCGATCGAGTGGCGCCTCGTCTTCCTGGTGTCGGTCCCGTTCGGCCTGTTCGGCACCGTCTGGGCGTACCTCAAGCTGCGCGACAACGGCATCAGGATCCCGGCGAAGATCGACTGGCTGGGGAACACGCTGTTCGCCGTCGGCCTGATCTCCGTGCTGACCGGCATCGTCTACTCGCTGCTGCCCTACGGCGGTCATCCCACTGGCTGGACGAACCCCTACGTGCTGACCGCGATCTTCGGCGGCATCGCCGTGCTGGTGCTGTTCGGCTGGGTCGAGACAAAGGTGCAGGCGCCGATGTTCCGGCTCAGCTTGTTCAAGATCCGCGCGTTCACGGCGGGCAACATCGCCGGCCTGCTCGGCGCGCTCGGCCGCGGCGGCATTCAGTTCATGCTGATCATCTGGCTGCAGGGCATCTGGCTGCCCCAGCATGGCTATAGCTTCAGCCGCACCCCGTTGTGGGCCGGGATCGCGATGATTCCGCTGACCGTCGGCTTCCTCATCGTGGGCCCGCTGGCGGGCTGGCTCTCTGACCGCCACGGCGCCCGGCTGTTCGCCACCACCGGGCTGGCGGTGTCCACCGTGAGCTTCCTGCTGCTCGAGCTGCTGCCGATCAACTTCAGCTATATCTGGTTCGCCGTGCTGATACTCCTGTTCGCCGTCGGCATGGGGCTGTTCTTCTCGCCCAACCAGGCCAGTGTGATGAACAGCCTGCCGCCCGAGCAGCGCGGCGCGGGCGCGGGCATGCTCAACACATTCCAGAACTCCGCGACCGTACTGTCGATGGGCCTGTTCTTCACGATCGTGACGCTGGGACTAGCGTCGCGGCTTCCCTCGCACCTGTACAGCGGGCTGGTCAAGGCCGGGGTTGCCCCGGCGGCCGCGCAAAAGGTGGCCAGCGAGCCGCCGATCGGCAGCCTGTTCTCGGCGTTCCTCGGCTACAACCCGATCAAGGAGCTGCTCGGCCCGACCGGCGCGCTCAGCCGCCTGTCTCCCGCGCAGGCCTCCTACATCACCGGCCGGTCCTTCTTCCCGCGGCTGATCGAGCAGCCGTTCGCAGGCGGGCTGCACCTGGCTTTCACCTTCGCGGCCGGCGCAACCGTCATTGCCATCGTGGCCTCCGCGCTGCGTGGCAAGCGTTACGTGCACCCGGCCGGGTCGGCCATCGAGGACCTGGCCGAGGGCGCTGCCGAGATGGCCGGCCTGGTGGGCCTGGATGAATCGGCGGGCCTGCCTGGCTTCAGCCCCGTGGCGCCCGGCAAGTCAGCGCAGAACGGTGCGGGCCCCGTTCCCGTCCGCGGGGTTGCCGACGCTGAGCTGGGCGGTGCACATGGAGGCCACTAGCCCGTGACTGCTACTCATGGAAAGAATTCCGGCCCGCCCGCCGCGGCCAGCGCCGAGGCCGAAGATCGCGGCGGGTTGCTTGGCATCGGCGCGGCGGCGGCGCGGGCCGGGGTGTCGGAGCGAGCGCTTCGCTACTACCAGGAGCTGGGCCTGATCACGCCCTGCGGGTGCACGCCCGGCGGGATGCGCCGGTACTCCGAAGACGATCTGTCCAGGGTGGCGCGGATCCGGCAGCTGCAGACTTTGCTCGGCCTCAACCTGGACGAGATCGCGGTGGTCCTTCGCAGCGAAGACCGGCTGGCACAGATCCGGCAGGCCTATCGTCACGAGCACACTAGCGACGCCGACCGCTGCGAGCTCGTCGCTGAGAGCCTGCAGTTGCAGCAGGAGCTCCGGGCAACAGTGGAAGCCAAGCGGCTCGCGATCGACGGCTTCCTGGCCGACCTGGATGACCGCATCGCCCGCACCCGCGATCTGGTCGATCGGCTGAAGCCTGCTCGGCAGCGCAGGTAACTTCCGTCAGCCAGGATCGTGCCGGCCTGCGGTTGAAGCGCCGCCCGGCCGGCTGACGGAGGCAAGCAGGCGCTCGGGAGACTCCGGCATCCACTCGACCAGGACGATGGTCGCATCGTCGGACAGCCGGTTCCGCTGGTACTCCAAGATCGCGTGATTGAGCTGCCGGAGTGTTTCGGGTGCGGTGATTCGGGAGTTGGTATGCCGGATGATGAAATCAGTCAGCCGATCTAGTCCGAATCGGGTTCCGTCAGCAGAACGCCCCTCGACGACGCCGTCTGTGTAGAGAAGCACGCGGTCACGTGGCTCCAGCCGCTCGGTGTAGACGGGGGGAACGGCATCCCTGACTGATTCGCCGCCACGGCTGGCCCGGCCGTCAGGGCGATCGAGATCAGCCAGGCCAAGGGGAAGCCGTGGCCGACGGAGTAGCTCCTTGATCACCTTGTTGCCCCGGATGAGGAGTGGCGGCGGATGGCCACAGGGGATCCAGCTGAATAGGCCGCTGGTGGTGTTCAGGTCGCACAGCAGCGCGGTCAGGAAACGGTTCTCGCCAAACTGCCGCACGATCGCGTCGTCGGCGCGCCCGACGATGTCCGAGAGGGTGCCCCCGGAGCGCCTGGTAGCGCGACAGGCGGCAATGCCGACGCTTGTTATCAGGCCAGCCGCCAGGTCGTGGCCGACCGCATCGAAGATGGAAACGTACAGGTGCTCGCCGACGAGTGAGTAGTCGAAGGCGTCTCCGCCTACCTCGTAAGCCGGCTCGAGCGTGGCCGCCACCAGTACCCGATCGGTCGCGAACGTTCGCGGTGCCAGGAACGCCCACACCATCTCGGCTTGCAGCGCCATCTCCCCGGTACGGCGCCCCCCGGCCAGCGTGTCGCTGTAATGGCTCTTGCTGGCGACCATGAGGCCAGCGAGCGAGGCCAGCATCCGGTGCCGCCGCAGCATCGCCTCGTCCACGTCGCCGCACGCCAATTCGATGATTCCCAGCCGCTCGGTGCCGTCGATCAGCGGAAGCCAGACCCGGTGGCCGCCGGAGCCGTCTGCCGCCGGAGCGTGATGCACACGCAAGGTCAGGTACGCGCGTCCGGCGAGCGTTCCGCTAATCGCCAGTGCGTCTGGTGAATTGCCGGACCTTCCTGGTATCGCCCTCAAGGTACTTCCTTCAAGATCCGCCAGGTAAATGCGGGCGCCGGTCACCCCGAGCGGCCAGGCTCCGGTTGCGATGCTGTCGGCTATCTGATCCGGCGAGACGAGATGCGCACGCTCCAGCAGCGCGGCCACGACCTGGCCGGCTATCGCGTCTAGGTCCCGCACGGTTTCGCCCATCGGCGCTCCGCGCATAGCTCTCGGATCCCCACCGAGGTCTTGTGCCCACCGTTGCCCGCTGGCACCCAAAGATTGGCCGCCGGGCTGACAGCAACTGGCGTGCTCGGGAGCGGAGGACAGGACCTGCGGTAAGGACCCCTAATGATCCCGGCAAAGCGGGCTGAATAATGGAAATACCAACTGAATGGTGGAATCCGGGCTGAGGGCTCCACTTCAGCCCGACACCGTCGTTGCCTGGGCGTCGGCGAGCAGGCTTGAAAAGGGGGTTTACAGAATAACGTTCTAGTATCGATGATGGGGGAACGTGATTTTCGGGGTCGCTCTGGTGGGACGTAGCGCTGCAAGCGTCCTCGCCGCAATCGATCAGACCGCAGAACGCCGTGCCGTTGCCGCGCCTATGCAGGGAGGTTCGTCGCATGACCGAACGCAAGAGCCCGACAGCGGTTCTTCACGAAGGCCCCCGGGCGCTAAGCGACCAGGAAGTGCGCGAGATCGAGGAATCCGACCTGGCCGGAGTGCTCGATATTGATATTGACGACGTCATCGAGTACGTCCACAAGGACCTGAAGTCGCTGCCGGACTTCACGACGCTGTACCGCAAGTACCTGAAGCAGCGGTGGGACGTCTACGATCTCGACTTCAGCCAGGACAAGATCGACTGGAACGAGAAGATGACCGAGCCCGAGCGGCAGTCTTTTATGGCCATCTCATCGGGTTTCCACCATGGTGAGCGACAGGTGGAGATCGAGCTACCGGTGTTCATGATCGGCGCCAGCGAGGAGGAGAAGCTCCATATCGCCGCGCAGATCGAGGACGAGGCGCGACACACGGTCTTCTTCGACCGGTTCTACCGTGAGGTCGTCGGATTCCAGGGCGACAACATCATGGACATCTTGGATGCGTCGTTCCCCTTGGTAGCCGAGACATTCGTCGGGCCATTCGGGCTGCTTGCCTACCAGGCCGATGAGGTGCGGCAGAATCCGTATGACGAGCGGGCGCGCGTCCGGTACGGCACGAACTATTTCCTGTGGATCGAGGGCGTGCTCGCGCTGTCGGTCATGAAGGTAACGCTGTCCTACGCCCGCTGGCGCGGTTTCCTGCCCGCGTATTACACCGGCTTCACCGCGACGTGCCGTGACGAGTCGCGGCACGTGCAGGGCGGCATGAAGTACCTCCAGGACGCGGTGCGCAAGGACCCGACCATGATCAAGGAGATCCACGACACGCTGCGGACGATCCTGCTCCTGTCCGGCGTGAACAGTCGCGAGATCTACTACGAACCGCTCGGCTGGACCGAGGACGAAGTCCGGATGTTGTTCTTCCAGCAACTGCGCCGCAAGCTGAACGACGTCGGCATCGACCTGTCTCCTGACCTCGAGGAGCTGCTGAAGCAGGTGCAGCCCGTGCTGGCAGGTGGCTGAGCCGTGGCAGAGCCGAAGTTCTTCACCAAGGAATGGGCCGACGCGGTTCGGGACGCGCTAGTGGCTGGCCCGTCGGAGCAGGCCCGCGCGGGCAAGCTGCAGATGTACTGGGACTTCTTCGAACTCATCAAGACCATGTACCCGGCGTCGTGGGCGCTCGGGTGCCGCGACCTGCCCGCTGAGCTCGGCGAAAGCCCGGCGTACCTGTACGTCAAGTGGGGCGGCGGCACGGTGACCGACTGCCAGATCATCGGGCCCGACGACCCGCTTGAGGCCAGCTACGTCCTAGGCATGGATTACGCGGACTGGAAGGCGCTGCACGAGGGCTACGACGCGCAGCGCACGGTCATGTACCGCAAGATCCTGCTCGAGGACGGCGACCTGCTCGAGTTCTTCAAGGCCATCTACTTCTTCGCCGAGAACCTCGCCATCATCGGCGCGGTGCCCGCCGACTATCCTGCCCTCGCCCCGCGCTAGCCGCTCCCGAGTCAGGCCTCGGCGATCTTTACTCGCACCTCGGCAGCCACGGCGGCAAGCTCGGCTACCAGGCCAGTGTCCTGGGGCCACCAGGCCAGCGACACCGAACACGGCGTCAGATCGAGAATCGGCACGAAGGTCACGCCCGGCCTCTTGTACCACAGCCCGACTGCTTCGGACGTGATGCTCAGGCCCACGCCCCTCGAGACCAGATGCATCTCCGCGTCCAAGGTGCTCGCTTCGGCGACGACGGGCGCAGGTCCGGATCGGTACTCGGTGAGGATCCAGTAGTCCCGCCATGGGCCGGGAGACACAGGCGCGGCGACGATCGGCTCAGGCAGCACGTCCGCAACGCTCAGCGACTCCCTGGCCGCGAGCGGATGATCATCGGGGAGGCACGCGACGAGGCGCTGCGTGGCTAGCTCCACGGACACCAGGCCCGCCAATCCGAGAGGGGGCCGCACGACGGCAGCGTTGACAAGATGCTCCCCGGCTCAGGGCTGCTCGGCCGCGTCCACGCCACCACCCATACGCCTATCGCCTCGATCCTGCTCGTCGCGGCGGTAGGAATCGGGATCAACCTGCTCTCAGCCGGGATCGCCGCTAACGTCGTATCCATCGCCAGTGTCGCCTACTACTGCATCTACGTGCTCACCGTCGGCGGGGCGCTCCACGCCCACTGGAAGGGCAAGTTGCCCGGTCACCGTCAGGGCGACTTCTCCCTTGGCCGCTGGTTTGTGGTGGTCGCGCTCGTAGCGTTCGCCTATGCCGCCGGGATTATCGTGGTCGCCCTGGCTCCGCATGAGGGCCACACCGCAGCTATTTACCTGCTGGGTGCCGAGGCTGCCGGGCTGCTGTGGTATCTGCTGTACCTGCGCGGGCGGATCACCGGTCGGTCCGCCGGTGTCCTGCGCCACGAAGTCGTGGAGCTGGAGGAAGCGGCAGCGGTATCCTCGTGAGCCCGCTGAAATTCCTAGCCTCCATGGGACTCCTCAGCAGCTAACGCCGGGAGCATAGATGACTCTCGTGGCTGGCATCGACTCCTCCACGCAGTCAGTCAAGGTAGTCGTCCACGACGCTGACACTGGAGACGTCGCGCGGACAGGTTCTGCCCCGCACCCCGACGGAACCTCCTGCCCGCCGGAACGCTGGTGGGACGCGCTCCTCGTCGCATCGGCCGGCCTGCTGGACGACGTCGCGGCGATGGCCGTGGCCGGACAGCAGCACGGCCTGGTCGCACTCGACGATGCGCAGGCACCGGTGCGCCCGGCTTTGCTGTGGAACGACACCCGGTCGGCGGCCGCAGCCGACGCACTGGTAGCCGAGCTGGGTGCGCAGGCCTGGGCGGAGGCCGTGGGCTCGGTGCCGGTTGCCGCGTTCACCGTCGCCAAGCTGCGGTGGCTGGCGGAGAACGAGCCAGAGCTGGCCAGGCGGGTCTCCTCGGTGATGTTGCCGCATGACTACCTGTCGCTGCGGCTGAGCGGGGTCATCGCCACTGACCGGGGTGACGCCTCCGGCACCGGGTACTGGTCGCCTGCCGCCGGCGAGTACCGGACCGACCTGGTGCGTCATGCATTCGGCCGGGACGTGCAGCTGCCGCGGGTGGCCGCACCGCATGAGGCGATCGGCCACACCTCGCAGGGAGCCCTGCTGGGCCCCGGCACGGGCGACAACATGGCGGCAGCGCTCGGCCTCGGGATAGGCACCGGCGACGTCGTTCTGTCCCTAGGTACGTCGGGCACGGCGTTCGCCGTGAACGAGACGCCCACCGCGGATGCGTCCGGGACGGTCGCCGGTTTCGCCGACGCCACCGGCAGGTTCCTGCCCCTGGCCTGTACCCTCAATGCAGCCCGGGTGCTGACGACCGTAGCGGCCCTGCTGAGGGTGGACCTGGAGGCATTCGCTGACCTTGCGCTATCGGCGCCGGCCGGAGCGGGCGGCCTGGTGCTGCTGCCTTACTTCGACGGCGAGCGAACACCGAATCTCCCCGGCGCCACGGGAAGCCTCCACGGGCTGACGCGGGCAAACCTGACCGCTCCGAACATCGCCCGAGCGGCCATCGAGGGCGTGCTCTGCGGACTCGCGGATGCGGTGGACGCTCTACGGGCCGTCGGCATCAAGCCCAGTCGGCTCTGGCTCATCGGCGGGGCCGCGGCCAACGCGGCCGTGCAGCAAGTCGCCGCGACGCTGGCCGACCTCGCGATCTATGTCCCCGCGCCGGCCGAGTATGTGGCGCGCGGGGCGGCCTGGCAGGCCGCCTGGGTGCTCGGCGATGGTGTCCGGCCGCAGTGGGCGGCGCCGGTGATTCACACGGTGCCCCCCGCACCGCAGCCACGCGTCCGAGAAAACTACGCGGCCGCGCGGGCGCAGGCCTACGGCTGACCCCGCGCAGGCGTGGATGACCTGGCCGAACACCGCCAGCTGACGGGGCATTGCCGCCCTGGTCCGGCGGTTGCAGTGCGCACTCGCGGGGTAGGTCCCATTGCCTCAGGCGTGCTGGGCGCGGAAAGGTGATCTTCGGGAGCCGGTGAAGTCTCTGGTGATCAGGGGAGAGCCAGGATCCGATGCAGACCGGCCGAGCCAAAGCTGAGGCGCTGGGTATCCAACGTGCGCTGTCGTGGCTCGCCGGGAGCCACCTGGCGTCCACAGCTGAAGGCCGCAGTCTCAGCTTTGCTGCATTTGCCCAGGGCCTCGTCCTCGTCATCTTCCCGGTAGTCAACCGGGTTCTCAGTGGTTTCCGCAGTTACGGGATCTCCGGCGATATATTCGGTGACTTGATCGTGCCCGCGGCGGCAGCGGCGATCGTAGCGTCGCTGACCGGTTGCGGGCTTGCATGCCGGGGCACCACCAGGCATGCCTACCGGCTTGGCCTCACCCTAAGCCTGCTGTCGATGGTCCTGCTTGTCGCGAGTGGCATGGTCCAGGGCAATCTGGCGGCCACGGTGCCGCTGATGCTCGTTGCGAGCGTATGCCTCGGTGCCGGATTCGGGCTGACAGTACCGGTTCTGACGGCGTATGCGCGATTCCTGAATCCGACCACGGAATACTCCAATGTGGTTGCTCTCCATGCGCTGCTAGGGCTCGGAGCGCTTGTCGCGCCGGCCGTCGCCGCGATTTCTACTGGTCTGGGCCTCTGGTGGGGCTTTCCCGCGCTCTCAGCGGTGCTGCTGATGACCCTGCTGCTCGTTAGCGGGCGCATGCCATCTGGGGTCGGAGCGCCTAGAGTCGCGGCAGCGCATGCCCGGCGACGCATCGTGCGATTCTCGCTCTACACGATGTGCATCATGGTTTATGCCGTTTCCGTAGCCGTTTTGGTTATCTGGACCCAGCTAAGTCCGACTCACCACCTGAGGTTGACAAAGATGGCGCCTGTCGCGCCGGCCCACTTGGAATCAGCGTTCAGCCTGGTGCACTCCGTGCCGGGTCTGCGAGCTGCGTTGGTCTATGGGATCTTCTGGGGTGGTTTGCTGACAGCAGGACGGGTACTGCTTGCTGCCGTTGACCACTGGCAGTCTCAACTGGGGCGGGCCGCCTGCTACTTTGGTCCGATCTTGATCTTGAGTGCGCTCATCGTCGCTGGTGTCCTGTCCCATTACCGCCTTCTCGCCGCTATCGCGATCTTCGGTCTCGCCGTATTTGGCTGCTCAGCGCTCATGCCTCTGAAGCTCAGCATCGGTGGCCAGAGGGACGTCACGGCCATCTCGGCCGCCTTGGTGGGCGGTGTTGTCGCGTACCGGCTCGCGTATCTCATCGTCGCGGCGGGGCTGCGGCCCGACCTGCATGCGGGCCTGCGTTCCTTGCTGTTCTTCGCGGCTGCGGTCGTGGTTGGGATACCTATGGTGGTAGTAGCGTTTGCGCTGGTCCTCGGCCAGCCTGCAGAGCTTGATCCGCACCGGGTAGGTAAGGATGCCTTACCGTACGCGGACACACACCGGCCCGCCCTGCGGATCAATGCGCGCGGCCCAGGCGGCGGTCAGCTGAATGCTCCGGCCGGGCAGGAGCCTGATGCGAGCCCGGGCCAGCAGCCTGCCGTCCTGGTGCACCTCGAGCTGAGCGCGGGGCCGGTATTCCGATGCCCGCAGCACGAAGCGCCCGCGCGGCGGAAGAGTTGCAGGCGAGCTGATCGCATTCGGGGAGATCCACACAAGCGGCTCGGTTACCGTCACCCGGATCGGCTGCGCGGCGCCGCGGCACCAGCCCGCCGCAATCGCCGGCTCGCCGGGCTGCTCCGCCCGCAGCGCCGCCGCTATCTGCCTGGCCGCATGCCGCCCGGCCAAGGCGGCAACATCGGCTGTCTCAGCCGCATGCACCAGGTTCCCCGCGGCGTAGACGCGCGGCACGGACGTCCGCAGCGCAGTGTCCACGACCGGACCGCGGGTCCCGGCATCTAGGCACGTACCCGCCATGCGGGCCAGCTCGTGGTCGGGAATCCAGTCGCCGGTGAAGACGACCGTGTCACACGGCAGTGTCCTGGATGCGCCTGATTGCAGGTCGCGCAGCTCGACGGCCTCCATCCGAGCGCTGCCGATGATTCCGGTGACCGCGGTCCGTGTCCACACGGGTACCTGCCAGCGCACCTGGGCAGCAAGCCGGAACGCAGCCAGGCTCTGATGCCGGGGCTGATCGGTCACAAGTGCGAGCACGTCGGCGTCCGCATGCGCCAGGGTCACCAGCGCCGAGAAGCTCACATGCTCGGCTCCGACGACTACAGCGCGGCCGGGCAGCCGCTCCCCGTGCAGGTAAACCCGCTGCTGAAGCTCTCCGGTCGTCATCACTCCCGGCGGCCGGCCGCCGGGCACAAGCCGGGCCGGCCGGGGTCGTTCCCGGCAGCCGGTCGCGAGCAGGACCGCATTCGCGGTGATCGTCTCCAGGCCGTCGGGGCCGGTCAGGGCCGCACGGACCGGGCCCTCCTGTCCTGGTTGCCCGGCCATTAGGTCAGGCCAGTGAGTGACGGTCGTCCCGGTCCGAATGACCGCACCGGCCAGGTTCGCTGCCCGGCTGTAATGCCGGGCATAGGCCGGCCCGGTCATCAGCCGGTGCAGGTCCCGCAGGCCGTAGCCGGTGTGCGCGCAATGCCGGGGAATCCCGCCCGCCTGCTGTTCGCGGTCGACCACGAGGACCTTGCCGACGCCGAGCCTGCGCAGCTCGATGGCGGCGGCAAGGCCGGCCCGCCCCCGGCAATGAGCACGTCGACGATCATGCCCGGCTGTCCTGCGACCGGGATGCTTCGACGCCATTACTGGCCACCGAGACGCGACCGGTTCCGCCGACATCAGCCATCAGGCGGGTGACCGCTGCTGCGCAGAAGAAACCCTGGCAGCGACCGTTCAACGCCCTGGTTCGCCTGCGCAGCCCGTTGAGGTCTGCGGGCGGCACCGTGCTGGCAAGCGCGTCCCGGATCTCGCCTCGGGTCACGCGCTCGCAGTGGCAGACAATGTCGCCGTACGCCGGGTCCGCAGCGATCCTGGCGTCGTCCTGGTAAGGCCGCATGCCCTGCTGGCCGATATACGGCATGGCGGGCGGGCCGGCCGTTGGGCGTTCCTGGAGCACCAGGCCTGCCTCGGCCAGCTGCTGGGTCACATACTCAGCGATGCCGAGCGACGCGGTCAGCCCGGTCGACCGGATGCCGGCCACGCATGCGTACCGCTGACTCCCGTCCACCCGGATCTGGTAGTCGCGGTGCTCAGTAGCTGCCCGCAGCCCGGCATAGGTGGCCGTTACTTCCTCGCTGACCAGGTCGGGAAGAATGCGCCGACCGGAGTCCAGCAACGCGCGCAGTCCTGCGTCAGTAGTCGCGGTGTCGGACCGGTCGGGCACGTCCTGCGCGGTGGGTCCGAGCAGGACGTTCCCGTACACTGTCGGCGCGATCAGCACGCCTTTCGTCTGGGGTGTGGGCACCGGCAGCAGGATCGAGCCGACCAGCGGGCGCGCCATTTTGTCGAACACGATCAGCTCGCCGCGCCGCGGCTGGATCGTGAAACCGTCGCCGCCGAGCATCGCGTCAATGGTGTCGCTGTGCAGGCCAGCCGCATTGACCAGCCAGCGGCAGCGGAGCGTTCCCCGGCTGGTGCGAACCTCGTGGCAGCCGTCCGCTGGCATGATGCCGAGCACCTGGGTGTGCAGCTGCAACCCGACGCCTGCGCTCACCGCTTCAGTAGCGTAGGCAAGCGGGGTCGTCCACGGGCAGATGATGCTCTCGTCCGGGATCTCCAACGCGCCGAGCGCCCCGGGCCCGAGGTGCGGCTCGCGCTCATACAGCTCTGCGGCCGAGATGCGGCGGCAGGCGAGGTAGCCGTTGCGCCGGGCCTTGTCCTGGATCGCCGGGAGCTCGGCTTCCTGCTCGGCTGACCAGGCGATCAGCACGGCGCCGGTGCGCTCTACCGGGATCCCGGCCGCCGCGGCATAGCCGCGCAGCAGTTCCGCGCCGCGCCGTACCAGGCGGCTTTCCAGGCTGCCGGGCACGGCGTCGAAGCCGGTGTGCAGGATAGCCGTGTTGGCTTTCGTCGTGCCTGTGCCGACGTCGTTACCTTCCTCGACGAGCACGCAGCTCAGCTCGTAGCCGCTCAGCGTCCTGGCGATCGCAGTGCCGACCACGCCGGCCCCGATGATCAGCACGTCGGCGGGATCAGCTGCGGGCACCGCGGGAGCTATCACGGCTCCGTTCCCAGAATGCTCGTGAGCGCGCTCTCGTACGAAGCGATCCTGTGCCCAGCCTCGTCGGCGCTCATCCGCGGCTGGACGACCGCCTGCACGTCGGCAGGCCCGACCGCCTCGGCCAGGGAGTGTGCCGCGCCAACCCCAAGTCGTGCCAGCGCGGCCACGCCCAGCGCGGTCGCATCCGGTATCCGGCAGACCTCGACCGGTACTTGCAGCAGGTCGGCCTGGGCTTGCAGGAGCAGCCGGGACCGGGTGAGGCCTCCGTCTACCCGCAGTGCGGTCAGCGGGGCGCCCAGGTCAGTGGCCACCGAGCGGGCGAGCAGCGCCACCGACGCGGCCAGCCCGTCCACGGCCGCCCGGATCAGGTGCGCTTTGCTGGCGGCCAGGGTGAGGCCGAGGAACGCGCCACGGGCATCGGGGCGCCAGTAAGGTGCGCCTAGCCCGGCCAGGGCCGGCAGGAACACGACGCCGCCCGCGTCGGGCACTGTCCCGCCGACCCCGTCCAGCTCGGCCGGACCGGTCAGGATGCCGATACTGATGAGCCAGTCGATGGCGGAGCCGGCCGTGTACACCTGGCCGTCCAGGCAGTAGTCCGTCGATCCGGCGAGCCGCCAGGCCACCGAGGCGGACAGGCCCGCCGACGACCGAACGGACTGGCCGCCGGTGAACGCCAGCAGAAATGCTCCCGTCCCGTAGGTGCATTTGGCCTGGCCCGTCTCAAAGCAGTGCTCGGCGAGCAGCGCGGCCTGCTGGTCGACGATCAGTCCGGCTACCGGCAGTGGCCGGCCGAACGCTGTGGTCTCGCCGACGACGCCAGCGCAGTCCGTCACCGTCGGCAGCGACAACGGATCGATGCCGAAGATAGCGCAGGCCTCTTCGGACCAGTCGGCAGCGTCCAGGTCGAGCAGCATAGTGCGGGAAGCGGTGGCGGCGTCGGTGACGTACCCGGCCCCTAGCCGGGCCAGCAGCCAGGTGTCCGTCGTGGTGACGACGCCGTCATCGGTGAGATTCTCCCGCAGCCAGGTCATCTTGGGAGCGGCGAAGTACGGGTCGAGGGGGAGCCCGGTTATCTCGGCCAGCCGCGCGGCGTGGCCAGATAGTCGCGCGCAGACGACAGCCGACCGGCGGTCCTGCCAGCTGATCGCAGCGGTCAGCGGCCGTCCGGTCTGCCGGTCCCAGGCCAGCACCGTCTCGCCCTGGTTGGCTAGCGCCATGACATCGGGTCGGGCGCCTGCCGCAACCAGCGCAGCCTGGCCGGCGGCCAGAACCGACGCATACAGTTCTTCCGGATCAGCCTCGACCGCGTCCGCGACAGCCCGCCGCCGGACCGGCGCCTCGCCGGTCCCGAGCACCTTCATGCCGGGACCGACGAGGATCGCCTTGGTCGCCGATGTCCCCTGGTCGATGGCCAGGATGTTCACGCAGGCGGACGGCTATCTGCCGGCGTCGCCGGTCCCGCGACGAGCGCGTCCACCCCGTGGGCACCCTGTTCTGCCCGCATCGCGGCCGGTTCAAGCCCCCACTGGACGGCGTAGAACAACAAGCCGATGCCCAGCGCCCCCAGCACGTAGTACTGCGCGTCGCGGAACGCATGCGGCCCGATCAGCACGATCAGTTCGTAGGTCAGCCAGATCAGCGCCCCGGCGATGACGGGAATCTCGAACCGGCCGAGCGCGGAATGCCCGCTGCTGTCGCGACGGCGGCCAGCGAACAGATAGAGCAGCACCGTGCTCGCATACAGGATGGCGGGCATGATCGTCGATGCGGTGAACAGCGTCGTGAGCGCGCTGTAGTGCGTGCGCAGCGCCAGCGTGATGATCGCGCCGATGACCGCGGCCAGGATCGTCGCCCAGGACGGACCGCCGGTCGACTTCGGTACCTGCCGCCACAGCTGGTAACCCGGCAGCCGCTTATCTCGGGCCATGGACCAGATCAGCCTGCCGTTGGTCACCATGATCACTAGCCCGCAAGCGAAGATCGAGATGCAGACAAAGATGAGGAACAGCTTCTGCACAAAGCCGCCGAGCACGTCCTGCACGATGAACGCGACCGGCGCGGCGTTATGTGTCGCCGCCGCGATGGAATGCGTTGCGTAGCTCAGGGCGATGAGGAACGCCATGCCGACAGCGCCAGATAGCAGGACCGCGCGCAGCATCGCCCTGGGGATGGTGCGGTGCGGCTCTTCGGTCTCCTCGGCTAGGTTGCTAGCCGCCTCGAACCCCACGATGGTGTACGCGCCGAGCAGGGTTGCCAGCATGAATGGCCCGAGCCAGCTGTAGTAACCGGCCGACGGCACCACGCCCGGCGAGCCGAGGTTGGACCAGTGTCCCTTGTGCCGGATGGCGGCCACCACGATCAGCAGCACGGTCAGGCCGACAACGCCGACGACCTCGGTGGCGACGGCGGTGTTGTTGACCCTCGTCGTGATGCGAGTGGACCAGATGATGAGCGCAGCCTGGATCGCCAGCACAACAAGCGTTTCCAGCGCCGCGCTGGTAGGCGTGTAAAGCTCGCCGATCAGCGGCTGGAACGCCACCTGGACGAGGCCGTAGTCCACCGACACGGTGACGATGGACAGGAACGCGAACGACATCCAGCCCAGCCACCAGCCGACGTGCACGTTGGCCAGGCGGGAAGCCCATTGATAGGAGTAGCCGGACAGTGGGACCCTGGCCGCCAGCGCACCGTAGACAAGCGCGACGAGCGCCTGCCCTGCGACGACGATGAGCCAGGTCCAGATGGAACGCGGACCGCCAGTACCCAGCGCGAAGCTGAAGGTGGTAAAGATCCCCGTCGTGATCGAGATGAAGGAGAACGCCACCGCGAACGACTCGAAATTCTTGAGCGACCGGGTGAACTGCTGGGCGTAGCCGAACCGTGGAAGGAGGGCGTCGTCGTCGTGCTGGGTGACTGTTGCCATGAGGTAGGTCACTTTCTCGGCTGGCCGCCATCGCTGGCGGGCTTCACGGGCTTTGCTGGCCGTTATCCGGCCGCGTTGAGCGACATCCGGTCTGGGCTTGTGGCCGATAGCAGGGCGACGCCTGCCGACCGCAGGTCGCTGAGCTCTTCGGGGGCCGCGTCGTCGGTTATGACGGCCGTGATGCTGTCGAGCGGGCACACCCGGTGCACGGCGATCGTGCCCAGCTTGGAGGAGTCAGCCAGCACGTAGCACGATGCGGTGTGCGCGATGATGGTCCGCCGCACCGCGACTTCGGGCGGGTAGTAGTCGGTCAGGCCGGCTTCGACGTGCACCCCGCCGGAGCCCAGGAACGCCTTGTCGGCATAGAACTCTGAGAAGAACGCCTCGGCGTGCGCGCCCGAGCAGGCTGCGTCGCCGCGGCGAACCTGGCCGCCGCATAGCAACAGGTCGATGTCGTCACGGTCGGCGAGCATCATGGCGACAGGGACGGAGTTAGTGAGCACGCGGCCGCGGAACGCCGCGGGCAGCGCCCTGGCAACCTCGAGTGCCGTCGTGCCCACGTCGATGATCACGGTGTCCGCAGGCTCGATGAGCCCGGCGGCGAGGGCGGCTATCGCGCGCTTGTGCTCGACATTGCGGACGCTCCGTGCGGTGAAACTTCCTTCGTTGGAGCGCCCGGATGGTCTGGTGGCGCCGCCATACACCCGCTCCAGCAGTCCTTCGGAGTGCAGCGCGCGCAGGTCCCGGCGGATGGTCTCGACCGACACGCGGAACCGGCGCGCCAGCGCCTCGGCCGACGCCGCGTCTTCGGCGCGGACCTCAGCCAGGATCGCAAGGCGACGCTGTGTCGGCAGCATTGCTGGTTCACGGCTCCTTTCTGCCCGTTGTTGACCGATCTTGTAACAGTCCTGTCAAGGTCGTCAAGACCTTGGCGTCGGGAAAGTCGTTATGGGTCGGCGCATGCCTGCCGCGGGCGGCCCCATAAAGGCGCCTTGCTGACGGCGGCTGTATCCCCATGCGGCCGCCAGCCGATCTTCTTAGGAAAGGGAACGCGGGCCTTGCGTGGAGGATGCCGCCCGTACGGGTGTGCCCCGCCCAGCCGACGGCCCGAGGCTAGCGGCCGGCGTTGCCGCTCGCAGGCCGGCGAGGTGGATGTCGAGGAACCGCTGCCAGGCCTCCGGAGCTAGTTGCCCTGCGGCCTGAACTAGTCCGCGCAGGGCCCAGATCAGCGCCACGACATCGTCGCCAGTAGTGTCCGCGCCTACCGTCCCGGCGGCCGCGGCCCGCGCGGTGAGCTCGTCGATCGCCGATCGAATCCGGTGCGAGGCGGAAGGGTCGGTCGGGCGATCGAGGAGCAGGTTTGCGTAGCGGGCGTGGTCGGCGAACGACCGCCCGACAGCGCCCAGCAGCTCGTCGAGGCCATGGCCGTCGGAGCGGGCGAGCGCTCCTTCGGCGGCAGCCACCAGCTGCGCGAGTGCGACGCGCAGGAGCTCGTCGATGAGGGCGTCCTTGCTCGCGAAACGACGATAAACGGTGCCGACGCCCACGCCGGCCCGGGCGGCGATCTCCTCCATGCCGGCATCGGCGCCAGACTCGCCGAGCACCTCCCGCGCAGCGTCGAGGATCCGGTGATAGTTGCGAACTGCGTCGCGCCGCACGGTCTCCAGTTACTCGCTCTCGTAGCCGACGACTGTCCCGCCTGGGAGGACGGCCATCTCGGGGTGCTCGGACTCGCCGGCCACCGGTCGCAGCCGCCGCACCGAGGGGATGAGCAGCCCGGCGAGCGCAGCTAGCACGAGGCCGCCGGTCATGACTGCGAAGCCCGTGGTGTAGCCCGAGCCTTTCGGCAGCCCGGACGCCGCGAGCTGGGACGTCACAATGCTGGCCATCACCGCGGCGCCGATGCTGCCGCCGATCGTCCGGATGTTGGCGTTCATGCCGCTGGCGACGCCGGTCTGCGAGGCCGGCACCGCCATGACGACGAGCGCGGCCATCGCGGAAAACGCGAGCCCGAACCCGACGCCCATCAGGGCGCTCGACGCGTAGATCTCCCACTGCTGCGAGTGCGCGAAGGCGAGGATTGCCATAGCCCCAGCCCCGATCGAGCAACCGGCAATAACCAAAGCCTTGCCGCCGAGCTTGCGGGCGAGCCGGCCGGCGAACACGCCCACGGCGAACATGGTGATCGCGGAGGGCAGCAGCATCAGGCCGGATCGCGTGATGCTCGCACCGAACCCGTAACCGGCCGCGCTGGGCGTCTGGACGAACTCGGGCAGGAAGGCGAAGGTCGCATACATTCCGACCCCGATGAGCAGCGCGACCAGGTTGTTTGTCCACACGGCCCGCAGCCGCATCATCTTCATGTCGATCAGCGGCGTGGCGGCGCGCAGCTCGGCGACCACCCAGCCCCCGCCCAGCGCTGCTGCCGCAACCACCAGGCCGAGCACCCGGCCAGAGCCCCAGCCCCAGGCCGGCGCCTCGCTCAAGGCAACCAGCAGCGCAACCAGCCAGCCGGACAGCAGCACGGCCGGCAGCCAGCTGATGCGGCCGGGCGTGCGCACCGGAGACTCGGGAACGAACAAGACCGCCGACACTGCGGCAACGATGGTCAGGATCATCGGCAGCCAGAACAGCCAGTGGTAGTCCAGCGCGTTCACGATCGGGCCCGCCAGGACGATCCCGAGGCCAGCCCCCACCGCGGTCAGCGATGCGAGAGCGCCGACTGCGCCGGCCACCTTCTCAGCCGGGAACTCGTCCCGGATGATCCCGAACGCTACTGGCACCATGCCGCCGCCGATGCCCTGGATCACCCGCGCCACGATCATGATTGCGATCGAGGGGGCGATCGCGGCGAGGAGCGAGCCGACAGCCAGCGCGACGAGCGTCGCGACGAAGACTCGCTCTTTGCCGACCATGTCGCCGACCCGACCGAGAATCGGCGTCATGATCGACGCTGACAGCAGGTAGGCCGTTAGCACCCACGTCACGGCGCTCTGGGTGGTATGCAAATCGTGCTGGACTGTCGTCAGCACGGGAATCACCAGCGACTGCAGCAGCGCGAACGCCGCGACACCCAGGGCCAGCACGGCGAACGTCACCTGGTAGCGCGCCCGCCCGCCCGACTTGCCCATCCAGACCTCCCGAAACGGAACTACTATTCCGGGTCGAGCCTAGCAAAGCGGAATGAGGATTCCGCAATGGCGAGAGGAGATCCTGCATGAGCACCCGGCCGCCGCCGAGGTGGCCGGGGAGAGTCGCGGAGGCTGCCGGGTAAAAGGCGTGCCGAACCGGATCAGCGACCGCGAACCCCGTTTAGCTGTCAGCCGCCGTTTACCTGCTTGGCTACGTGCGCGCCCAGGTCCGGGTGCACGTTCCGCCAGTAGTCGATCACCCGGGGCAGCACGTCGGGCTGCACGCCCGCGCTCACGTGGGCGACGATGTTGTTGACCAGGTGCTGCCGATCGGTGTTGGTCATCACATCGCGATACAAGGCGCGCGGCTGGACGAAGTCGTCGTCCTCAGCGTGCTTTTCGTACGCGTAGCGGCCGATCTCCGCGGCCTCGACCCACCAGCCCAGGTCGCCGGCCCGGTCCGGGTCGGCAAGCGGGCCGCCGTAGGAGTTCGGCGCGTACACCGGCTGCGACCCTGCGTGCCGGTAGGTCATCGGGCCGTCCTTGTTGTAGGAGTGGACCGGCGATTTAGGCGCGTTGATCGGCAGCTGCTGGTAGTTAGGCCCGATGCGGTGCAGGTGAGTGTCGTGGTAGGAGAAGATGCGGCCCATCAGCATCTTGTCGGGGCTGAGGCCCGTGCCCGGCACCAGGTTGGAGGGGTCGAACGCCGACTGCTCGACCTCGGCGAAGTGATTATCGGGGTTGCGGTCGAGCACCATCCGGCCGATCGTGATCGGCGGGTAGTCGGCGTGCGGCCAGACCTTGGTCAGGTCGAACGGGTTGAACCGGTAATCGGCTGCCTCCTCCCACGGCATGATCTGCATTTCGAGCCGCCACTCGGGTGCGTCGCCGCGGGCGATCGCGTCCCACAGGTCCCGGCGGTGGACGTCTTGGTCCTGGCCGGCCAGCGTCTTTGCCTCACTGTCGGTGAGGTTCTGGATGCCCTGCGCGGTCTTGAAGTGGTACTTGACCCAGAATCTCTCGCCGGCGGCATTCATCCAGGAGTAGGTGTGGCTGGAGTAGCCGTTCATGTGCCGCCACGAGCGGGGCGTTCCCCGGTCCGACATCAGGATTGTCACCTGGTGCGCGGACTCAGGGGACAGCGTCCAGAAGTCCCACTGCATGTTGTTATCGCGCAGGCCGGTGTCCGGCAAGCGCTTCTGCGAGTGGATGAAGTCCTGGAACTTGGTGGCGTCGCGGACGAAGAACGTAGGGGTGTTATTGCACACCAGGTCGCAGTTGCCCTCGTCGGTGTAGATCTTGATCGCGAAGCCGCGCGGATCCCGGTTGGTGTCCGGACTGCCTAGCTCACCGGCCACGGTGGAAAAGCGCACGAAAACCGGGCTGCGCTTACCGACCTGCGACAAGAAGCTCGCCTTGGTCCACTGCGTTACGTCCTCAGACACCTCAAAGAAGCCATGCGCGCCGCCGCCCTTCGCGTGCACTACCCGTTCGGGTACGCGCTCGCGGTTGAAGTGCTGCATCTTCTGCACTACGTAGTGGTCGTGCAGCACCGTTGGCCCGGCCGGGCCCACTGTCAGCGAGAACTCGTCGCTCGCAGCGGGAACGCCCGCGTCGGTCGTAGTGACCGGCCGCTGATCGGTCATGTTTACCCCCCGCTCTTATCTGCCCTTTCCTCTATCAGGCCCGGCTGCGAATACCAGACGCTCACGCCGGCCCGCCGGCCGGCCTGCGTTCCTAGTTGCCAGCTGGGCCTGACGGCGATAATGGCTGGTCACCCAGCCGCACAAGGACCCCGTGTAGCGGCCGTGCCGGCCTGCTGCCTGATCCCCCAACTTTGAGTTTTGCACAAGGAGTCCACGGCGGGCCGTCCAGGGTAGGCCCGTAAGCCTGGCCAGCCTATGACCGTATTTATAGAGACTTGTTACGCAGGGAAGGTCAGCAAGTCAACCGTTCCCCGCCAACATGCTGAAGCCGGCCGCTCGCGAGCCCTCCTGTTGTCAGCAGAACGCGTTGCGCGGGACCCCCCTGCAGGGAAGCGGCATCGTCGGGAGCTTCGGCAGCGGCAAGATCACGATGCGGGTCTGCTTCGGGTAGCGCGCATCCTTGGCCGGCACCGGGCAGGTCGTGAACCCGGTCGCGCAGATGAGCTGGTCGAACAGCTCGGCAATGTTTCCGGTGCCGCGGCGGCCGCACGGCGGCCCGTCCACATTCGCTCGCTCGATGTTCGCGGGGCTCGAGGTGAGCTTTCCGCTGTGGTCAACATTGCTGTAGAAGCAGTTGCGCGGGGTGCGCGGCGACAGTGTCTCGGTGGCCAGGTCGGAGTTGGTCTTGTTGCCGAAGAACCCGACGTGCTGGAAGTGGTTGCCGAAGATCTTGTTGCCCCGCGCGGGGAACAGGCACCAGCCCGCGAAAGGCTGATTCTTAATGCCGCCCTGGCAGTGCGAGCCCGCCGGCGGCTTCTCCGGGTCCGGGTAGTCGTGCGCAACGACGCCCCAGGAGCCCTGATCCACGATGACGTTGTGGGCGACGGTGTCGAACGAGCCGCCCGATAGCTCGACCCCGGCCCCCACCGCGGGCATGAGTCCGCTGGTGGGCGCGTTAGCGTTGTTGTTGTCCTTGATCAGGTTGCCGATGATCTTCGTGCACGACAACGTAGTGCTGCCCGGGCACCGGCCGTCCTGCGGCGGCGGTGCGTCGTCGTTGTTCAGCGAGTTCGGCGCGAGCCCGGTGCGGTTGAATTCGAACACCGAGGCCGTGATCAGCAGCCGCCCGCCGGCGTTGGTGCCGGAATAACCGAGCGCGGAGTTGAGTCCCGCATCGTGTGACAGCGTCGTGTTGCATTGCCGCTGGCACGCGCCCACGTAGTAGGCCGCGTCGGCCATGTTGCTGGCATAGGAACGAGTGATCAGCCCGGGTCCGCGCGCGTTGCTCACGAAGATCCCGTACTGGGCCAGATGCGGGCTGTGGATGTCCTTCGGTCCGTACAGGGACGTGGCGGTCAGGTACGAACCGGAGTAGGCGCCGAGGCCGAGCTTGCCGCTGCGATCGCCGCCGTTCCACCAGATCTCGTTGCCGTGCCCGGTTGCCCCGGTGAGGTAGTCGCAGACGGTGAGGTTCTGGATGGTAACGCCGCTTGCCTTCCAGACCACGATGCCGTCACGCGCGGTGAAGTCCTGTTGCGGGGCGGCCGACGGACAAGGGTGCGCCGCGGTGCCGTTGCTGCCGTCGATGATGACCGAGTTCCGGTTCAGGCCGCGGATGTGCAGGTCGGGCTTCTGGATCCAGACGCCCGCGGTCGGCCACTGCTTGCTCTTCTCGTGGTAGACGCCTGGATAGATGAGGATCCAGTCGCCCGGCCGGGCGGCGTCCACCGCTGACTGGACCGTGGCGTAGTAGTGACTGCGCGGGGCGAGAGCAGGACACGGCACAGTGCTGTGATTGCAGACCAGCAGCACCCGCGGCTGGTGATTCATCGCCGCGGCATGCGCGGCGGGGCGGGCGCTCGCGGCGGTTGCCGCGCTGGCTGTCAGCCCAGCGCCGCTTGTCAACCCGAGAACAACGGCAACCCCGGTGAACAGGAACGTGCGTCTCATTGCCGATCTCCCGCCGCTGGAAAGTCCTTCGGGCGACTGTATTGGGTGGACGATGACGAAATCAACGGTTTGACCGGGGCAGATGCACACGTCACCGGCTGCCGCCGGGTGGCTGAGGATGGCATGAAACTAGTTCATCGCCGTCGGGCGTCCCCAGCCGACGGAGCCGACCACCTCCATGTCGAGCATGCCGTCAGCGGCGTAGGGACGGACGATCTCTTCGATCGCGAGGTCGAAGGCGGCAGCCTCGTCACCTGGCATCCATTCCCTGGCGAGGGCCGAGGTTGAGTGGAACTGCTCGATATAAGCCGCCACCGGCTGGCGGAACTGAACGGGGGCGCTGATGGCCTGACCGACGAAGTTCATGAGGCCACTCTCGGTGAGAGCACTGACAACGGAGAAGCTGGGATCGTAGCCGGGATTGCGGGAGTGCCGGGCGATAACCTCGGTCAGTTTGCCGGACCACGGCACGTCATGATGGCCGTGGTCGACGATCGCGAGGAAGCCGTTTGGGGTCAGCACGCTCGCGATCCGGGCCAGCGTCTGCTTCCAGCGCATCCAGTGCAGACTCGCTCCGGCAGTCACCAGCGCGTACGGGCCCTCGACTTGTCCTGTCTCCGCAGCTCCGACGATCCAGCGCAGGTTCGGTCGCCGGCCTCCTGGCTGTCGGCGTCCCGCCTCGACCATGGCCGGAGAGATATCCAGCGCGTCGACGTGCTCGAACCTGCGGGCTAGCGGGCGCGCGAGCGCCCCCTCGCCTGCTCCCATATCCAGGACCCGGCGGGGGCGGTCAGTGGTGATCTGCTCGAGCACGTCGAGTACCTCCGCCGGATACGGCGGCCGGTACTGGTATGCATGCGCGACGCCTGGGTGAGTGAAAGTTGCGGCTAGCTCATCGCGCGAGGCAGGACGGGGACCCATGACTAGCGATGCTAAGCCGGCGAGAGGTTGCTAACGACCGAGTTCCCCAGCGAACCCCGTTCCGTGGAGCCTTGCCCGTGGCAGCCAGTGGGCCGGGCTTGTCATGCCACTGCATATAGCCTGGACACGTAGGTCTGCTTGGCGGGCACGTACTGAATTATGTCTGCTGCCGATGCATGGAGGCGGGATCCGTGGGCTGCGAGGTTTCCTGGTTCGGCCCGCTGTGCGACGACGATTACGAGTTCCTCGGCGTGCCTGATCCGGCCCTGCTATCCAGTTGGGAGCACTGCCGGAATGTTGTGCTCCGGGCCGAGGAAGCGGGTTACGACAACCTGCTTCTGCCGTCGAATTACGCGATCGGCATCGACTCCGTCGCCTTTGCCGCCGGGATTGCCCCGCTGCTGCGGCGGATGCAGTTGCTCGTGGCAGTGCGGATGGGGGAGATGTGGCCTCCTCAGCTGGCGCGTCAGCTTGCGACCATCGACGAGATGCTCGGCGGCCGGCTGACGATCAATATCATCTCCTCCGACTTGCCGGGGGAACAGCTGGAGTCGGCGCCGCGGTACCGGCGCACGCTGGAGATCATGCGCATCCTGCGCGACTTGCTGGACGGCAAGCCGGTAGACATGCGCGGCGAGTTCTTCAACTTGACTCTGGAGCCGCCGCGGATCCGGCTGGCCGGCAGTTGCCCGCCCTTCTACTTCGGCGGATTGTCGGAAGGGGCCAAAGACGTTGCGGCGAGTGCGGCCGACGTGTTCCTGATGTGGCCAGACAGCATGCCGGCCGTCGCGGCGATCATCGACGACATGCGGGTGCGCGCCGCCAGGCACGGCCGCGAGCTGAAGTTCGGCTACCGCGTTCACGTGATCGTGCGTGCCACCGAGGCGGAGGCGCGAGCGGCCGCGCAGCGCCTCGTCTCCCGGCTGGATGCAGACACGGGCCGGCGGATCAGGGATCTGTCCCTGCACGCTGCGTCAGTCGGCCAGCTGCGGCAAAGTGAGTTGCGCGACCTGGCCGACGACGACGGGTTCGTCGAGCCGTACCTATGGACTGGGGTGGGCCGGGCACGCTCGGGCGCCGGAGCGGCCATAGTCGGTGATCCGGAGCAGGTGCTGGCTAAGCTGCGCGGGTATGCCGAGCTCGGCATCGAGTCGTTCATCCTGTCCGGCTACCCGCACGCAGGCGAGTGCGACCTGTTCGCCCGGCACGTACTGCCGCATCTGGAGCACGGGCCGCTGCTGCCTCGCCAGGCCTGACAGCTGGGTCCGGCGCCGCGGCTAGACGGTACGCGCCTGCAGGACATCCAGGTCTCGCTCGGCGTACAGCCGATGCTCCCATTCCTCGTTGAGGACGATCAGCAGGCACTGACGCACCGGGTAGCTGCGGGGCCGGGGCCAGCCAGGTCCCTCGACCGGCTCGGTGTCGCCGTCCAGCAAGGCGTCGGTCAGACCCTCGATGACCTGGCACACGGTGGACATACGGTCACGGCGCAGCTTGAGCACGGTGTCGAGCGATGGTCGGGCGTCGCGGTCGCGGGGCACGCCCGGCGTGTCCGGCATCTCGTCCCAAGGCAGGTCCAGCGGGTCCCACGGCGACGGATCGCCGAGGATCGCCCGCCGGATCCAGGAGTCGGTGGCGAACGCCAGATGGCGAAGCGTCTCGATGAACGACCATTCGCCGTCGACTGACTCGTGCAGCAGTCCAGGTGGCAGGCTGCGGCCCCGGTCGACGGTCTGGCTCCAGAGCCGCTCGAGTATGTGCCACGCCTCGCGGAAGCCGGCTGGATCTTCGGGGCGCATCTTGACCCGGTCGGGATACCGCCTGTCGAGCTCGGCGGTGACCAGTGGCCCGATGCTGACGCCATTGATCGTCAGGTTCTCGATCTCGCCATGGATGTCGGCGTTGACCAGCTCGACGCCCCGCATCACGATCCCGCTCAGGTCGACAGCCCGGAACCGGGCGCCGGTCAGGTCGACCGAGCTGAACTGCGCGCCGCTGAGGTCAACGCCGTCAAACCGGGAACCGCGCAGATCGGCACCAAGGAACTCAGCCATGCCACGACCCTAAACTCTCGTGCCGACAATCCGCCGGCCCATAGCGGCGCCGGAGTTTCTCCGGCCGGCTCCCCAACCTGACGGGCGACCCGTTCGTTGTAGAAGACGAGGGCTCGGGCCGCTGGGGTGGTGGGTGGTGAGGTGGAGAGCTGGGAGCAGACGCTGGCCGACCTGGCCAGCGGGCGCGCCGCCGCGCTCAAGCGCCACGCGTTCCTGTTGTGCGGGGACGAGGCCCAAGCCGACGACTTGGTGCAGGAAGCGCTGATCCGGGCGTTCAGCCGGCCGCTGCGGGTCCCGCGGCCCGGCGCGGCGGAGGCGTACGTGCGGGTGACTATGGTGAACCTCTTTATAGATGGCGCCCGCAGACGCTCCCGCCGGGCACTACGTTCTGGTCGTCTTCGATGCCGCCACGTTCGTGACCCTCGAAGAAGGCCTGGGCAACCGCCCGTTCGTCCCCGTGCCTCTGCAGACCCTCGGACCGGTGCTGAACCTGACTGACGCCGGCCACGTCCGGCACCAGCCCGGCGAGGCGTAGCGTGCTGTGTTATGGCCACCTTGGCCCGTGCCCAGACAGCACACCCGCCGGAGGCGTGATGGCTCAGCAGGATCCTGACCAGCCAGCCGAGGAGTTCCACCGGGACCGCCGTGAGCATGGGGGTATCCCGCAGCACATCGATGACGACCGGCTCGCGCGTCTGACCGAGGAGGAACGGGTGGAGGCCGGGATCGACGATTTCGACCCGGATGAAGTGCCGCCGGCGACCGACGCGCCGCCTGACTGGGATGTCACCCAAACGGACGAGTACCAGGAGGAACGCGCCGAGATCCGCCGCGAGTTCGACAAGGATGAGTTGCAGGTGGAGGGCGAGCGTGACTCGTTCCCGCCTTCGCATTACGACCGGTGACCCTCGCCCGACTGCGGCAGTACATGCCTAGGTAATTTGCCAGCCGCTTACCACTGGACGACTATCGCCGCAGTCGCCACGCTAGCATCGGACACCGAGCAGGATTGCCGGGCATAGGCCTCCATGACACCGGTTTGCGGGGAAAGTATCGAGTGGGGGATAGGCAGGGCGCTGCCCAACAGCCATAGGAGGCATTCATGCTCGGTAAGCTCACCCGCACGTTGATCACCGTCGCCGCGGCCGCGTGCGCGGTGGCTGTGCCGTTAGGCCAGGCGGCTGCTAGCCCCAGCCGCAGCCCGTCGGTCACGGTCGCACCGAACCAGGACTTCAGGGGGCTGGTGAACGCGAAGACCAGCAAGGCGGTCCTGCACGTGTTCTGCCCGGGGATCGCGAAGACCGGCCACCCGCTGCCGCGCCAGACCGTCGGGGTTGGGCTGGTGATCGATCCTGTCACCCCTAATGACGGTGTTACGGGCAAGGCCGCCTCCAGCATCGGCGCGTGGCTGACCTGGCCGACGACGGTCGCACCGCCGCCCCCGGCCTACATCGCCACCTTCACCAGTTACCGGACTGTGCGCATCCCGACGAGCATCACCGTGCCCTGTTCCGGCTCTGGTGAGATGCTCTTCCTGCCGGCCAAGGGCAGCCCGACGGTGAAAGCGGCGACAGTCAGCCTGACCTTCGTCAACATAGGCGTTTAGCACC
This sequence comes from uncultured Actinomycetota bacterium, assembly GCA_963804435.1. Taxonomy (GTDB): domain Bacteria; phylum Actinomycetota; class Actinomycetes; order Streptosporangiales; family Streptosporangiaceae; genus JAJYUU01. The sequence goes on from CAWDQI010000001.1 coordinate 1,931,371, forward strand.
GGCGCCCTACGGCTGGCCAGGTCTGTCGCGGGAGGAGGACAATGACTGGCAGGTTGCGCAACACGCAAGCACCGAGCATGGCGCGGTGAGGATCACCTCACTGGACGTCCGGGACGTTCGATTCCCCACCTCTCGCTGGCTCGATGGGTCCGACGCGATGCACCGGATGCCCGACTACTCGTGCGCCTACGTCTCGCTGGGCACCGACTCCGACAAGATGCTGCGCGGCTGCGGCCTCACCTTCACCACGGGGAGCGGCACCGAGGTGGTTGTCGCCGCCGTCCGTGCGCTCGAGCATCTGGTTGTGGGCAAGAGCCTGGAGGAGATTACTTCCGGCATGAGCGTTTTCTGGCGCAGCCTGACGTCGGAGGACCAGCTCCGGTGGCTCGGGCCGGAGAAGGGCGTCATTCACCTGGCAACCGCCGCAGTGGTGAATGCAGTCTGGGATCTGTGGGCCAAGACCGAGGGCAAGCCGCTGTACCGGCTTCTCAGCGATCTTGAGCCCGAGCAGATCATCGCAGCGATCGACTTTCGCTACATCGAAGACGCGCTCTCCCCGGCCGAGGCGCTCGATATCCTGCGTAACGCTCGGGTTGGCCGGGAAGATCGGCTCGCGACCATCCTCAAGTCCGGATGTCCCGCCTACACGACCTCGGCCGGCTGGCTTGGCTACGACGACGACAAGGTCGCAAGGCTGGCCAGGGAAGCGGCCGCTGCGGGCTTCACTCACGTCAAGATGAAGGTCGGCCGTGACATCGCTGCGGACTCGCGGCGGGCCGGCTTGATCAGGGATGCGATCGGACCTCAGGGCGTACTCATGATGGACGCCAACCAATACTGGGGCGTCGACCAGGCCATAGCAGCCATGAAGCAACTTGGCGCCTACGATCCCTGGTGGATCGAAGAGCCCACGAGTCCCGACGACATCCTCGGACACGCGCGGATCCGGCGCGAGATCGCCCCGATCCGGGTCGCCACGGGTGAGCACGTCCAGAACCGCGTTATCTTCAAGCAACTCTTCCAGGCCAAAGCCATCGACGTGTGCCAGATCGACGCCTGCCGACTGGGCGGAGTCAACGAGGTCCTCGCTGTCCTGTTGCTAGCCGCGAAATTCGGTATACCCGTGTGTCCTCATGCGGGCGGCGTCGGTCTGTGCGAGTACGTACAGCACCTAGCGATGTTCGACTACATCGCAGTGAGCACGTCGTTCGACAACCGGATCGTGGAGTGGGTAGACAGCCTGCACGAGCACTTTCGCGATCCGGCCGTCGTCCACTCCGGCCGCTATCTCGCGCCAACAGCGCCGGGCTACAGCGTCGAGATGCTGCCGGAATCGCTGGACGAGTACGAGTTCCCGAACGGCTCGGCTTGGCGAGAAGTGCGTGCTGACCGTCGCGACAGCTGAGGCCCGGTGTACCCGGCGCGCGTGTACCCCGGCGCGGGCCGCCGACGCGGCCGCATGTCAGAGCTTGCTCTCGCAGCAGCGAGCATGACTGCTCCCACCACACGGCCTCCGCATCCTGCTCGAACCAGCCCGGCTGGGGCTGGCTAACGGCATGCTGGCCGGTGAGCGCTCGGACCACCCTGCCGTCCGCCTGAACCGCCACGGCCTTGGTGCTGGAGGTGCCCACGTCCAGGCCGATGGTGAGCGCCCGGCGCGTCACGCGGACCTGGATGCGCGCTGCGAGCTTGCCCGCTCGATCAGTTCTGCCTGCAGCACCACATGATGCGGCGGGAATTTCTCCCCGTTGACGCGGCGCAGCAGCAGCTTCGCTGCCGTCTGGCCGATTTGATATGTCGGCTGGGCCACCACGGTGAGCGGCGGTCTGAACGCTGTCGCCCAGCTGACGTCGTCGAAGCCCACGACCGCAATGTCACACGGTATGGCCAGCCCGGCCTCGGCGATGGCCCGCAGGCCGCCGACGGTCATGAGGTTGTTGGAGAAGAGCAGGCCGTCCGGCGGACGCCGCTGCCGGAGCAGCTGCCGCGTGGCTGCATAACCGCCCTCCGTCCGGAAGTCGGCGTAGCCGACGAGCGAGGGATCAGGCCTGCGTCCCGCGGCGCGCAACGCCGCCCGGTATCCCGCCAGCCGGCTGGCGCCGGTCGTGGTCTGGACCGGCCCGGCGACGAGCCCGACCCGCCGGCAGCCCTGGCCGATCAGGTGCTGGGCCGCTTCGCGGGCCGCGTGATGATTGTTGACCGTGACGCTATCCACCGGCGTCGCAGTCAGCCGCCGGTCGATCGTCACCACCGGGATACCTTGCCGCAGTAACACGTCGATGCTGGTCTGCCCAGGCGAGGCTGGCGAGAGCAGCACCCCGGCCATTTGCTCGGCGGCGGCCACCTCGAGGTAACGGGCCTCCTTGGCCACGTCTTCGTCGGCGTTGGCGAGAACGACCGAGTAACCGGCCGACTGCGCCTCGTCCTCGGCTCCGCGCACCACCGCGGTGAAGAACGGGTTGGTGATGTCGGAGATGATGAGCCCGAGCACCATCGCCGCCCGAGTCCGCAGGCTGCGGGCCGGGCCGTTACGGCGGTAGCCCAGTTCGGTCACTGCGCTGTGGACTCGGCGCCGCAGGTCGGCGCCGACATCTTCCTTCCCGTTGAGGACCCGTGACACGGTGGCCGCGGATACCCCGGCAACCGTCGCGACGTCGCGAATGGTGGTCGGCACCGTCACCTAATCCTCTCCCGGCAAGGCCACCGGCCCCCCAACGCCGAGGGTTGACTGCATTTGGCGGTCGTCCCTACAGTAATAGAAATCGTTTCATGAAACGATTTCTCGGCGGCTCACTGGACACTCGGCGGAGGTCCTCGTATGGCTCGTGTGGCCTTGCTGACCATGTCCGACGGCCGGGATTTCGTCGCCCGCGACCTCATCGATTGCTGCAACCAGGCGGAGGATGCGGTAGCGGCAGCGCTGGAGGGCTCAGGCCACCAGGTGGAGCGCGGCGGCGCGCCGGTGAGCACCAGTGACGTGGCAACCAGCGTGGCCCGCCGCCTGGCGGGCAGCCACCCGGACCTCACGATCTTCCATTATCCGGTCTGGGCGTTCCCTCATTTCACGATGCTGGCAGCGAGCGCGACACCGGGACCGTTACTTCTCCTCGGGAGCATCGACCCCGCCGATCCAGGCATGGTCGGCATGGCGGGCAGTACACCGGGATCTCCGCCCGGTTAGACAAGGGAAGGAACGCGTTCGCCATGAGCCCACCGCCTCCGGCCGGTGACCGCAGCCTGCTGCTCGTTGGCGAGTCCTGGTTCAGCCACAGCATCCATCAGAAGGGCTTCGACAGCTTCACGACGTCCACGTACGAGGAAGGCTGCGCGGACTTCATCGCGGGACTCCAGTCACGCCAGTGGGCGGTCGAGCACATCCCAAGTCACCTCGTGGACTCGAAAATGCCGTCGACGGCGCAGGCCCTCGGGCAGTACTCGGTGATAGCCCTATCCGACGTCGGGAGTAACACGTTCCTGCTCGGCAGGCAGACCTTCGTGCACGGCCAAGTCGCGCCAGACCTGCTCGAGCTGATCACCGCTTACACAGCCGCCGGCGGCGGCCTGGTAATGATCGGCGGCTACATGTCGTTCGGCGGCATCGACGGCAAGGCCGGGTACGGCAAAACGTGCTTGCAGGAGGTGCTCCCGGTCATTGTGTCGCCGGGCGACGACCGAGTCGAAAAGCCGGGCGGGGTCGTTCCCGAGGTGCACCGGCCCGACCATCCCACCGTGGCTGCGATCGCCGGCCCGTGGCCCAGGCTGCTCGGCTACAACCGGCTGGTCGTCCGGCCGTCCGGCCTGGTCATCGCCAGCTGCGGCGATGACCCGCTACTCGCTGTCGGTAGCTACGGCCAGGGGCGTTGCGTGGCCTTCGCTTCGGACATGGGGCCGCACTGGGCACCCGCGGGTTTCATCGGCTGGGAAGGCTATCCCGAGCTCTGGCACGGGATCGCCTCCTGGGCCGGTGGCTTTGACCGTTAACGCTGCAACATCCCAACAGGAGGAAGCGTGACAACTGACCAGGGCGGCCACGAGCGAGGGCTCCGGGCCAATGCCATCGGGCTCGGCGGCGACGTCATCGTCGCCGTGGCCAACGTAGCCCCGTCCAGCGCCGTGGCATTCACGCTTGCGCTGCTGCTGACGCTGACGGGCCTCGCGTCGCCGTTAGTCGTTGTGATCGTCGGCGCGCTGATGCTGTGCGTCACCCTGGGGTATGCCGCGATGAACCGGTGGCGGCCCAGCGCTGGCGCGCCGTACGTGTGGGTGGGCGAGGCAACCACGCCGGAGGCAGGCATCGGGACCGGGCTGCTGCAGGCGCTGGGTGCCACGCTGTTCAACATCGGGAACATCACCCTCGCGGGCGCGTACCTGCTGTTCGTCGTGTCGCCGAGCTCGACCTTCCCGAAGATAGTCACCTGGCTTATCGCGGCTGCCATCATGGCGGTGCTGCTGTGGATCTCGATTCGCGGCCTGCGTCCATCGGTATGGGTGCAGACCGGGCTGATCGTGATCGAATACGCCTCGGTCATCTCGTTCGTGATCCTCGCCCTGATTCATGAGGCCGGCGGGGCTGGCGGAGCTTCCCTTCCGTCGATTCATGACTTCTCCTTCGCCAGCAATATCGGCGGCATTCGCGGGCTGGCTAATGCCGGCGTCACCTGCGCGGTCCTCTACGCGGGCTGGGAGGCTGTCGCGGTCGTGGGCGAAGAGTCGACCAAGTCACGGCAGAACCCCGGCCGGGCCATGATCGCCTCGGTAGCGTTCCTCCTCATCTGGTTCACCGGCCTCATCATGGTCTTCCAGGGCATCTCCAGCCAGAAGACGCTCCTTGCTCATGGTGGCGACGTGCTGGCATACGCGGGCCAACTTGTCGCGCCGGGCCTGGCCGGGCGGATTCTCCCACTGGCTGTGCTCATCGCGGTTATCGGCACCACCCAGCTCCAGATGACCGAGGCAAGCCGCATCCTGTACGCGTTCGCCCGGGACCGCCTGCTGCCGCGCTTCCTCGGCAGAATCAACGCGAATCACGGCACGCCGTGGGCGGCCCTGACCGTGCTCGGGCTGATACCGCCGATCTTCCTCATCCCCTACCTGGCGAGCTCATCCTTCTTCACGATCATCACGAACATCATCAGCTCCGGCGGCGAGCTGTACTTGTTCTTGTACTTCGTGGTCGCAGTGAGCAGCGTGTGGTTCTTCCGCAGCCAGCTCAGGCAGAGCGGGCGAACCATGCTCGTGGGCGGCATCCTCCCGCTGCTTGGCGGTCTTCTCATGCTCGTTCTGTGCGTATACGGGATGACGACGGAGAAAGGAGTCGTGACCGGGGTGGCGCTCGGGATCATCGCCCTGTGCTACATCGTGGCATTCATCATCGTGCGCGTGGTGAAGGACTCCCCGTTCCTGGATGAGCTGCAGCGTCGCCGGGCGGCTGGTGTCAGCGGACCTGACGCGGAGCCGGCGCCAGTAGCCGACGTGAAGGGAGCAGCCGATGCGTGATGGCCGGCCGCGGTCACGACGTTGCCGAATAAGGGAACGGGCCCCCGAGGAGCAGCAGGAGCATGGCTGAGATTTCGTTCCTGGGCTGCGACAATGACGTCTTCTGCAGCAATGTCGCGGCGCGGGCGGCCGAGTTCGAGCAAGCCTCCGGGCACAAGTTGACGGTGCAGCTCCTGGACAACGATTTCTACTACGCGAACAAGCTGACTGACTACCTGGGCGGGGAGCGCCCGGCGGATGTCTACATGTCGGGGCCCGTCCTGCTGTGGGAGCAGCTGGGCCTAGGGTTCGTGCGACCGCTCGACGAGTACGTGCGGGCGTCCCCGGATTGGGACTTCGGAGATTTCTTCGAGCGCCTCATCCGGGGGAGCCGGTGGAGCGGCCACTTCGGCGATCGCCTCGGTAACGGCCCCTTACTCGCCATCCCGGTGAACTGGGAGTCATACAACCTGGCCTACCTGCCGGAGATCCTCACCGCGGCCGGGGTGGACCGGCCCGACACGTGGGCGGACTACTTTGCGGCGGCGATGGCGATTCCGGACCGCGTTCCCGGAGTGAGAGGATTCGGCCAGCGCGGGGCGGAGGCGTGGCACACCGTCTATACCGGATTCGCCACCCAGCTGTGGTCGTGCGGCGGGCGCGACTTCGACCCGGACGGTTCCTGCGCCGTCGCATCGGATGCGGCGGTCGACGTAGCCCGCACGCTCTCGGATGCGATTCGCGTGGCGGGTCCCGCCGACTGGACTAGCCAGGGCTGGTACGAACTTGCCATTGACTTCGCCCACGGCAAGTACGGGCTGCTCGTCGACTCCGACCACTATGTCGCGTACTTCGAGAATCCGCGGCTGTCGGACGAGGTGGGGAAGATCCGGTACGCCCTGCCGCCTGCGGGCCCAGGGAGCGCCCGGCGCCCGAACATGTGGATGTGGTCGATCGTCATGAACGGCCGGTCGGCGGTACCGGACGCGGCGTGGGAGTTCATGGAGTGGGCGACTACCTCGCAGTTCCTGACGGAGGCGGCGTTGCAGGGCAACATGAATCCGACTCGCCGCAGCACCTGGGCCGACCCGGAGTTCGCGGCACGGGCCAGCCAGTGGCACGGATTCCCGGCGGTAGCCATGGAGCTCGTCGGCGGGCTGGCTGAGGTGCTGGTGACCCCGGCGGTGAACTACATCGAGGTCGCCAGGCGCTGGACTCGCGCCCTGCGAGATGCTTATCAGGGCCGCGACACGGTTGAGGCGTGCCTCGCCGCGGCCGCGACTGACATCGACCGGCTGGTACTGCGGACATGACTGCCTTCGGGCCCGGCGACCGGAGACCGCTGGGCCGCACCGGCCTGGAGGTGTCGCCGGTATGCATCGGCACTAGCCCGCTGGCGAGCATGCCTGAGCACTACGGCTACGAAGTCGGGTCGGAGCGCGCGAAGGGGACCATTACTGCCGCGCTTCGGGGTCCGTTCAATTTCATTGACACCTCGAACAACTACGGCGCCGGCGCGGCCGAGCGCTACATAGGCAACATGCTGGCAGCAATCGGCGGCCTGCCTCCCGGGTTCGTGCTCGCGACCAAGGTCGACGCCGACCCCGTAACCGGGGACTTTTCCGGCGAGCGGGTGAAGCGCTCGGTCGAGGAGAGCCTGGAGCGACTCGGCCTGGACCGGGTCCAGCTGATGTACCTGCATGACCCGGAGTTCCACCTGAGCTTCGCCGGGGCGATGGCGCCCGGCGGCCCCATCGCGGCACTAGTGCAGCTGCGGGACCAAGGCGTGCTCGGACATCTTGGTGTAGCCGGAGGTCAGGTTCAGCTGCTGCGGGACTTCATCGGCACCGGCCTTCTCGACGTCGTGCTCTGCCACAACAGGTTCACGCTGGTCGACCGCAGCGCCGAGCCGCTGATACACGAGGCGCACCGGAGCGGGGTGGCGTTCGTCAACGCTGCCCCGTACGGCGGCGGCATCCTGGCGCAAGGCTTCGACGCCCAGCCGAGGTATGCCTACGAGCCGGCCGCGGCAGCCGTTCGCGACGCGGTGCGGGCCATGGACGACGCCTGCGCCAGACATGACGTGCCGCTGGCCGCCGCCGCGCTGCAGTTTTCCGTGCGCGAGCCACGGGTCGGTTCGACCGTGGTCGGCGTCTCGAAGCCGTCCCGGATTGACGAGACGGCGGCGATGATGGCACAGCCAGTGCCGGATGAGCTCTGGGCCGAGCTGGACTCGCTGGCTGTTTCGCCTGAGCACTGGCTGACCTGACGAGCAACCGGGCCCGGCCTGGTCGGCTCGGGGAGGGACCGTAGATGCCTGACATGACCGCCGCGCGGAACGCGCTTCGCGCGCACCGGATCGAGACTCCGTCCTGGGCATTCGGGAACACCGGGACGAGGTTCAAGGTGTTCGCCCAGCCGGGAGTACCGAGAACTCCGCAGGAGAAGATAGAGGACGCGGCGCAGGTGCATGCCTTCACCGGCGTCGCGCCTAGCGTCGCCGTGCATATCCCGTGGGATCAGGTAGATGACTATGCCGCCCTCGCGGCCTCAGCAGTCAGCGCCGGTATCCGGATCGGAACCGTCAACGCGAACGTGTTCCAGGATGACGATTACCGGCTGGGCAGCGTTGCCAACCCGGACCCGCGCGTGCGGCGCAAGGCTCTTGATCACCTGCTGGAATGCGTTGACATCATGGATGCAACGGGTTCGTCGGACTTGAAGCTGTGGTTTGCCGACGGCACTAACTACCCGGGCCAGGACGACATCCGGGCGCGTCAGGAGCGGCTAGCCGAGGCGCTGCAGGTCGTTTATCAGCGGCTCGGTCCCGCCCAGCGGATGCTGCTGGAGTACAAGCTGTTCGAGCCCTCGTTTTACACCACGGACGTCCCTGACTGGGGGACCTCCCTGCTGCACTGCCTCGCGCTGGGACCGAAGGCCGCCGTGGTCGTAGACACCGGGCACCATGCACCCGGAGTGAATATCGAGTTCATCGTGGCCCTCCTGCTGCGTGCTGGGCGGCTGGGCGGCTTCGACTTCAACAGCCGGTTCTATGCCGACGACGACCTCATGGTCGGAGCGGCGGACCCGTTCCAGCTGTTCCGGATCCTGCGCGAGGTCGCGGCGGCGGACGCGCTGCGCCCGGAGGCCGGGATCGCCTTCATGCTCGACCAGTGCCACAACATCGAGCCGAAGATCCCGGCTCAGATCCGGTCGGTGATGAATGTTCAGGAGGCTACTGCGAAGGCCCTACTGATCGAGGCGGATGCGCTCGCGGCGGCGCAACTGGCCGGTGACGTCCTCGGTGCCCATGCAGTACTGATGGATGCCTTCAACACTGACGTCCGGCCGCTGCTCGCCGAGCTGCGCGAGGAGATGGGCCTGGATCCCGATCCCGTGCGCGCCTACCAGCGGTCCGGCTATGCGGAGAAGATTGTCGCCGACCGAGTGGGCGGCACGCCTGCCAGCTGGGGCAGCTGACCCGGCAGCGGCACCGGACCCAGATCCCGCGGCCGGGCGCGGCCCGCGGTACCCAACCTAGGGAGAGCTGATATGTCACTGCCGGACCCGGGCCCGCAAGTGGCTGCGCTGCTCGCCCGCAGCCACCGGCTCGGCGCTGACCCGCGCAACACCAACTACGCCGGAGGCAATACCTCGGTGAAGTCGGCCGCGATCGACCCGGTCACCGGGCAGCCCGCCGAGCTGCTATGGGTGAAGGGATCCGGCGGCGACCTCGGCACCCTCACGGCGGATGGATTGGCGGTGCTGCGACTCGACCGGCTCCGCGCGCTCGCCGGCGTCTACCCAGGCCCCGAGCGCGAAGATGAGATGGTGACTGCCTTTGACTACTGCCTGCATGGTAAAGGAGGCGCAGCGCCGTCGATCGATAGCGCCATGCACGGGCTGGTTACTGCTAGGCACGTGGACCACCTGCACCCTGACTCCGGCATCGCGATCGCTGCCGCCGAGGATGGCCAGGCTCTTACGGAGCGGTGCTTCGGCGGCCGCGTCGTGTGGGTGCCGTGGCGGCGGCCCGGCTTTCAGCTGGGCCTGGACATCGCCGGAATCCAGCGCGAGCATCCCGATGCTATCGGCGTGATCCTCGGCGGCCATGGCATCACCGCCTGGGGCGCGACCAGCGACGAATGCGAGGCGCGCTCACTGGAAATCATCGCCCGTGCGCAACGGTTCCTCGACGAGAACGGGCGCGCCGAGCCGTTCGGCCCGGTGCTCGCTGGCTACAAGGCAGTGCTGCCGAATGCCGATCGGCTGGCTCGCGCCGCAGCGATCGCGCCGGTGATCCGCGGGCTCGTATCCTCCGATCAACGGCAGGTGGGCCATTTTACCGATAGCCCGGCCTTGCTCGATTTCCTGTCTCGCCGCGAGCATCCCCGGCTAGCTGCCCTGGGCACCTCGTGCCCGGACCACTTCCTGCGAACCAAGGTGCGCCCGATGCTGCTCGACTTGCCGCCGACCGCAGCGCTGGCTTCGGTTCTGGCTCGCCTGGCCGAACTGCACGCTTCATACCGGCAGGACTACAGCGGGTACTACGAACGGCATGCGACCGCGTCGTCACCGCCGATGCGCGGCGCCGATCCGTCAATAGTGCTCGTGCCCGGTGTCGGGATGTTCAGCTTCGGCGCGGACAAGCAGACCGCCAGGGTGGCGGGGGAGTTCTATCTCAACGCGATCAACGTGATGCGCGGAGCGGAGTCCGTTTCTGCTTACTCGCCGATCAGCGAGGCTGAGAAGTTCCGGATCGAGTACTGGGCGCTGGAGGAGGCCAAGCTGGCACGGCGCCCGGCCGCACGGGCTCTGTCGGGCCGCGCCGCCCTGGTGACTGGAGCGGGCTCCGGCATCGGCCGCGCGACCGCGCAGCGGCTCGCCGCCGAGGGTGCCTGCGTTGTGATCGCCGATCGGGACGGCCCGGCCGCCGAAGCTGTATCTCGCCAGATCGGGTCGGCCGACCAGGCGGTGGCCGTGACGGTTGACGTGACTGACGAGGATGGCATTACCGCCGCATTCCGGGAGGCAGTGCTGGCCTTCGGCGGAGTGGACCTGGTGGTCAACAATGCGGGCCTGTCGGTGTCCCGCCCGCTGCTGGACACCACCGCGGCCGAGTGGGACCTGCAACACGACGTGATGGCGCGGGGATCCTTCCTGGTGTCCCGCCAGGCTGCGCGCGTGATGCAGGCGCAGGGCATAGGCGGTGACATCATCTACATCGTCAGCAAGAACTCGGTCGTGGCCGGACCGGACAACGTGGCCTATGGCGCTGCCAAGGCCGACCAGGCGCACCAGGTCCGGCTGCTTGCGGCCGAGCTCGGCCGCTTCGGTGTCCGGGTTAACGGGATCAACCCGGACGGCGTCGTGCGGGGCTCCGGCATCTTCGCCGGGGGATGGGGTGCCCAGCGAGCCGCCGTCTATGGCATTCCGGAGGACCAGCTTGGCGCTTTCTACGCTCGCCGGACACTGCTGGGTCGCGAGATCCTCCCGGAGCATGTGGCCGCGGCGGTGGTTGCGCTCGCCGCGGGCGAGTTGTCCCTGACGACGGGCGCGCATATTCCGGTGGACGGCGGCGTGACTGCCGCTTTCCTCCGCTGACCGCGTTGGCTGCCGGGGTGCCCGTGGCTGGCTCGGTGGCCGTCGCGGCGGCGGACCTGGGTGCTGCGTCCGGCCGGGTCATCGTTGGCCGGGTCAAGGGCGGCAGCGGGTCGGCTGAGCTGCGTCTGAGCGAGGCGCACAGGTTCCCCAACGTCCCCGTCACGGCGCGCGGGACGCTGCACTGGGACATCCTCCGGCTCTACGCGGGACTGCTCACCGGACTCCGGATCGCTGGCCGGGACTCCGATCTGGCCAGCGTCGGGATCGACTCGTGGGGGGTGGACTTCGGCCTGCTCGACGCGAGCGGCGCGCTCCTCGGCAACCCGGTCCATTACCGCGATGCCAGGACGGCGGGAGTGGCGGACCGCGTGCTGGCGCGCGTGGCGCCCGAAGAGCTTTACGCCGTCACCGGCACCCAGCAACTTCCGTTCAACACGATTTACCAGCTAGCGGCGGCTGCGGGCACGCCCCAGCTGGAGGCAGCGTGCACGCTGCTGATGATCCCTGACCTGCTGGCATATTGGCTCACCGGGAACGCTGGCGCCGAAGTCACCAACGCGTCTACCACCCAGCTGCTGGACGTGCGAACCCGATCCTGGGCAACCGGAGTGATGGGCCGGGCCGGAATCCCGGCGCATCTGTTTCCGCAGCTGCGGCAGCCCGGTGACACGATCGGCGAACTGCTGCCGGACGTCGCGGTTGCCGCCGAGTTGCCGAGACGGCTTCGTCCGCTGACCGTGACATCAGTCGGCTCTCATGACACTGCTTCAGCCATAGCGGCCGTCCCGGCAGCCTGCCGCGACTTCGCTTACGTGTCCTGCGGCACGTGGTCCCTGGTCGGGGTCGAGCTTGACCACCCGGTCCTTTCCGAGCCGAGCCGGCGTGCCAACTTCACCAACGAGGTGGGCATCGATGGCACGATCCGCTACCTGCGTAATGTGATGGGCCTTTGGCTTCTGCAGGAGTCCGTTCGCACCTGGTCTGACGCGGGTATCGCGACAAACCTGACCACCCTGCTCCGGCAGGCGGCACTGGTGCCGCGTTTGCATGCGGTCGTTGACCCCGATGACCCGAGCTTCCTGCCGCCAGGCGACATGCCGTCCCGCATCGCACGGGCATGTGAGCAAACTGGTCAGCGGCCGCCGCAGGAACCAGCAGAGACGGTGCGGTGCATCCTTGACAGCCTCGCGCTGGCATACCGGCGGGCCGTTCTTCAGGTCCAGCACCTGTCCGGCCGCCGGGTGGGCACGGTCCACATCGTCGGCGGGGGGGCGCGCAACGCCTTGCTGTGCCAGCTCACGGCGGATGCGTGCGGGTTGCCCGTGGTAGCTGGGCCGGTCGAGGCTGCCGCGCTCGGCAACGTCCTTGTCCAGGCGCGCAGCCTGGGGGCGGGGCCGACCGGTCTGGACGGGATGCGCTCGCTAGTGCGCGCCACGCACCGGCTAAGGCACTTCACGCCGACGATGGGCGACGCCCGGGCGTGGGAGAGCGGGGCCCGCCGCGTGGCGGTCGCCGGGCCGGCCTCCGATTTTGATTAGCGCGCCGCGGCACAGCACCTCTTTCGGTCGTGGCTGTGCCAGACGCCGCGGCAGCAACCCCAGCCGCGTGCTCGTCGACCATCGGGCGGCAGACTGGATGCGTCGACGTTACCTGCGCTCGTTCCCGTTGCGAGCATGCTGCGACCGCGAGTAAATAAGGGCTACAGCGGACAATTCAACCTATCTAACGAACCGTCGGCTGGGCAGCTTGTGCGGCACGCCGGCGACGCGCACGACGATGAACGGAACGGAGGCCCGACATGGACATCGCAGTGCTGGGCATCGGACGAATGGGCAGCGCACTCGCTATCAGGCTGCTGCACGGTGGCCACCGGGTAACGGTATGGAACCGCTCGAAGGGCAAAGCCGGGGAGGTCACCTCGGCGGGCGCCCTGGAGGCGCAGAGCATCGCCGACGCCGTGCGGGAGGCGGACGTCGTGATCACCATGCTGGCCAACGACGACGCCGTCCGAACCGTCGCGCTCGGGGACCTCCGGTCATCGATTGGTGACCAGGCCGTCTACGTCAACTGCTCCACGGTCGCGCCGACACTCAATAGCGAGCTGGCCGACGCCTTCGCCGACCGCTTCCTCGCCGTGCCCGTACTCGGCAGTCCCGACGCAGTCCGCGCAGGCCAGGCGGTCTACCTGCCCGGCGGCGACGGCAGCGTCGTGGACCGCCTAGCTCCGGTCCTCGCATCGTTGTCTACCACCATCCACCGATATGACACGGCCTCCTTGGCCAGCACCGCCAAGCTGGCATCAAACCTGCTGCTGCTGTCGCAGATCACCGCGCTGGCCGAGTCATTCGCCGTCGGCCGGAGCGGGGGGCTGTCGGATGACCAGTTGCGCGAGTTGCTCGGCAGCAGCCCCATGGTGGCCGGGATCCAGAATCGCTTCGAGAGCGTCTTGACCGGCCCGCAGGACGGGTGGTTCACTACCGTGCTGGGCGCCAAGGACGCCACCACGGCCATCGACATCGCCCGCGGCGCCAATGTCGAGCTGCCCGAAGCCGAAGCGGTCAAGCGGCTGTACGACGAGGCAGCGGGATCGGGCCTCGATCACGCCGATGTCGCTGCCGTCACTGAGCTCTACCGGCGTCCGGCCACATCCCTACCGTGACCCATGGAGTGGGGGTAAAGGTATGACTGCGGAGCGTCCGACGACGATGCGGGCGTGGGTGGTGCGCCAGCCGGGACCGATCGAGTCCGGCCCCCTGAGCTACCAGGAGAAACCGGTGCCGGACCCGGCTGCGGGCGAGCTCCTGGTCCAGGTCCTCGCCTGCGGCGTCTGTCGCACCGACCTGCATGTGAGCGAGGGTGACCTGCCGGTGCACCGCGAGCACGTGACGCCCGGCCATCAGGTCGTGGGCAATGTCGTGGCACTGGGCGAAGGCGTCACCGAGTACGCGGTCGGGGACCGGGTTGGCGTCGCGTGGCTGCGGCACACCGACGGCACCTGCGTCTACTGCCGCCGCGGCGACGAGAACCTGTGCCCGGCCTCGCTCTACACCGGCTGGGACGCCGACGGCGGGTACGCGGAGTACACCACCGTGCCTGCGCCGTTCGCCTACCGGCTGCCCGCCGACGTCTCCGACGTCGAACTGGCGCCGCTTCTCTGCGCGGGGATCATCGGCTACCGGGCACTGCTGCGCGCGTCTGTGCCGGAACACGGCCGGCTGGGACTGTACGGGTTCGGCGACAGCGCTCACTTGTGCGCCCAGGTGGCGCTCGCCCAAGGCGCGACGGTCCATGCCCTGACCCGCGGCGTCGCGGCCCAGCGGCTAGCGCTCGAACTCGGCGCCGCGTCGGCGGGAGGTGCGTACGACTCACCGCCAGAACCCCTGGACAGCGCGATCTTGTTCGCGCCAGTCGGGGATCTCGTGCCGTTGGCGCTGCGGGCACTTGACCGCGGGGGAGTCCTGTCCGTGGCCGGAATCCACCTGACCGATATACCGGGGCTGAACTACGAACGCGAGTTGTTCTACGAGAAGGAACTGCGCAGCGTCACCTCCAATACCCGGCACGACGGCCGGGAATTCCTCGCGCTGGCCGCCCGCTACCATGTGCGGGCCACCACCCATGTGTACCCAATGTCACAAGCACAGCAGGCGTTGCAGGACCTCAAGGCCGGCCGTTTCGACGGTGCCGCGGTCCTGGTGAACGATCAGTAGACCTGACGATGAGAGCCGCCAAGCACCCGAAGTAAGAGCCCGGTAACGGTGGCAGGCAGATAGAGAGAGGGCAGGCCGTGGCCGACCGAGGCACGAGGCAGATCCCGAATTTCATCGAAGGCCTGCGGGTGACTCCCGGCTCGCAGGTCACGCTCGCCAAGGACTTCGACCCCGCCTTCAAGGGTCCGTTTGTCAAAAAGAAGGACGGCGCGGAACTGCTGCGGCGCGGCGTCGAGACCCTCGCGGAGTACCAGGACCGGCTGGCCGCTCAGGATACCTACGGCGTGCTGGTCGTGCTGCAGGCCCTGGACGCGGCCGGCAAGGACGGGACGATCCGGCATGTGATGAGCGGTGTGAACCCGCAGGGCGTGAACGTCCACAGTTTCAAGGAGCCGTCCGCCGAGGAGTTGGCCCACGACTATCTGTGGCGCTGCGCGAAAGACCTGCCAGCGCGTGGCGAGATCGGCATCTTCAACCGGTCCCACTACGAGGAGGTTCTTGTTGCCCGCGTCCATCCGGAGATCCTTGACCGGCAGCGGCTGCCCAGCCGGTCGAAGGGGCCAGGCGTCTGGAGGCGGCGCTTCCGGGAGATCAACGACTGGGAGCGCCATCTGTCTGACAACGGATTCGTGATCGTGAAGATGTTCCTGAACATGTCCAAGGAGGAGCAGCGCATCCGGTTCCTCAAGCGCATCGACCAGCCCGAGAAGAACTGGAAGTTCTCAGCGGACGATGCCAGGGAGCGCGCCCGCTGGGACGACTACCAGAAGGCCATCTCCGACATGCTCTCCAACACCAGCACTCACTGGGCGCCATGGTACGTGATCCCGGCCGACCATAAGTGGTACGCCCGGATCTGCGCATCAGCGATCCTGGCCGACACTCTGATGACCATCAATCCCCAGTACCCCACGCTGAGCGCGAAGGCCGGGCGGGAGCTTCAGGTGGCCCGGCAGGAGCTTGAGGCCGAAGCGCCCAGCGGAGCCGCGCCGGATCCGGTCAAAGCTCAGGATCGGATCCGGCATAACTGACGTCGGCTCACCGTGTTGCTAAAACGCACTCTCAGGATCGTGTGGCCTGGTGGCGGGCTGCCCGCTGGACCTGGCGTGCGCCCTATTGGCGAGCCAGGCGTGACATTGCGCGACGAAGCCGGGAAGCTGGTCGGCGGCGAACCGGGCAGCCGACCAGTCGGCCGCGAGAACGCTGCTTGCGTCGGTCCAGACGTAGGCCCAGGCATCTCGGCCATCGGCCAGCGTGAGCTTGCGCAAGTCATAAGGTCCCGACTCGTAGTCGTCCAGCAGTACTACCTCATCCTCCGTGAGCTCGCTCAAGAGCATGCCGCGCGCAGTCGTGGTCGCGGGTGTCAGGCCTGGGTATGTTCGCCGTGCGAGTGCCGCCGCGCGCCAGCCGGCGAGTACCGCGGCGCTGATCCGCGGGATTCTGCCGAGCAGGACCTCCAGTACGTCAGGGAACTGCAGGGTCCCGTAGACGAAAAGGTCACCGCGCTCCGCGATCATCGCCGCGGACCGGTCGCCGGTAGACAAAACGCCATCGCTCGGCATTGGACGTGTTCCCCCTCCAGATGCGCTGAGCGTACTTGAGATCCTCAACCCCTGGGGCGCGTCCATGCCGCCAGTACGCGGGCGTTCTGCCTGCCCGTCGCCGGTAGGGTGCTTCGTGAAGCGTGCACCACTGCGGGTTGAGGGTCCGCGGGTAGCGATCCGAAAGCGGGTGAAGAGCGGAGTGACCGGCATTGAACCCATCGACTTCGCCGCGGCTTACGAGGTGGTCACCGAGCGGATACGACGAGCCATCCATATCGGCTCGTACGTGCCCGGCGACAAGCTGCCGCCGGAGCGGACGCTGGCGCAGCAACTTGGCGTATCCCGGACTACCGTCCGTGAAGCACTCCGCGTGCTCGAGGGCGAGGGGTATGTGGTCAGCCGACGTGGCGCTAGCGGTGGCATCCTCGTCCTCGACCAAGCCGAGAACGAGGAGCGCATCCGTCCGCTGCTGGCGGAAAAGCTTCCCGAGATCGAGGAGACCTTCGACTACCGCATTGCCGTGGAGGGTGCCGCGGCTCGGCTGGCAGCAGACCGGCGTACCAATGAGGACGTGGCCATCCTGCAGGAGGCCTATGACGTCATGCGCGAGGATCGCGAGACCCGGCGGTTCCGTGCCGCAGACAACGCCTTCCATCTGGCTATTGCCGACGCTGCCAGGAACCGCCTGATGCGCCAGGCCATCGAGGACGCCCGCGCAGCGACGTGGGTGCCCATCGACCGCCTTATCAACCGGGTCTTCGTTACCGCGAACCGGCACCACAAGCAGATCCTCGACGCCATCATCGCCCGCGACCCCGGCGCGGCGCAGAAAGCGGTGGTCGACCACCTTGAGACGGCGCGGCGCGACCTCCGGCGAAGCCTGCGGTCGAACCCCTAGGTGGCGATGACTCCTCATGGCGCGCGATCGAGGCCGGTAGTGGACATCGACGTAGCCGTGGTGGGCGCCGGGTTCGCAGGTCTGTACATGCTCCACCGGCTGCGCGGACTCGGCTTGCGCACTCGCGTGTTCGAGCGAGGCGCCGACGTCGGAGGCACGTGGTTCTGGAACCGGTACCCAGGTGCCCGCTGTGACATCGAGAGCGTCGACTACTGCTATTCCTTCTCCGACGGCCTCCTGGCCGAGTGGACCTGGACGGAGCGTTACGCCAGCCAGCCGGAGATCCTTCGCTACCTGCACCACGTCGCGGACCGTTTCGACTTGCGGCGAGACATCCAGCTCAATACCAATGTCACGTCGCTGCATTACGACGAGCCAGGGAACCGGTGGCTAGTGTCGACCGACGCCGGTGAGGTCGTCTCAGCCCGCCACTGCGTACTGGCGGTGGGCAATCTCTCCGCCGCGAAGCGCCCGGACGTCGCCGGGCTCGACAGCTTCCTGGGCGAGTGGTACCACACCGCGCGATGGCCCGCCGAGGGCGTGGAGTTCCAGGGCCAGCGGGTAGGGATCGTCGGGACCGGATCGACCGCGATTCAGGCCGTGCCCCAGATCGCGAAGCAAGCGGCCGACGTTTACGTCTTCCAGCGGACGCCGAATTACTCGATGCCTGCGCAGAACCGGCCGCTCCGGCCCGAGGACCTGCGCGAGATCCTCCGTGGGTACCGGGAACGACGCCGGGCGGCGGAGCAGTCGGACGCTGGCGTACCGGTGGCCCCACCGCAGCGGTCGGCGCTTGAGGTCACGCCGGAGGAGCGACGGCGGCTGTACGAGGAAGGCTGGCGCCGCGGCGGCATCAACGCGCTGTCGTACGCCTTCACCGACTTCTTCGTCGACGAAAGAGCGAACTTTACCGCGCAGGAGTTCGCCCGCGAGAAGATCCGTGAGATCGTCCGGGACCGCTCGGTAGCGGAGACGCTGTGCCCGACCCACCACATCGGCACCAAGCGCACCTGCGTGGACATCGGATACTTCGAGACCTACAACCGTGACGACGTGGACCTGGTCGACGTGCGCAAATCGCCCGTCACGCGGGTGACTCCGCACGGCCTGGAGACAACGACCGGCGAGTACGAGCTTGACGTGATCGTCTTCGCCATCGGGTTCGACGCCATCACCGGGGCGCTGCTCGAGATCGACATCCGCGGCCGGGACGGCCTGCCCCTGGCCAAGAAGTGGTCGCAGGGGCCGCTCTCATACCTCGGGCTGTGCGTGGCCGGGTTCCCCAACCTGTTCATCGTCACTGGCCCAGGCAGTCCGTCGGTCTTGAGCAACATGGTTGTATCGATCGAGCAGCACGTTGACTGGATCGCCGACTGCCTTGGCTTCCTCGAAGGCCGGGGACTCGACCGGATAGAGGCGTCGGCTGGCGCCGAGGATGCCTGGGGGCGCCACGTCGCCGAGATCGGTAACGCGACACTGTACCCGCGGGCATCGTCCTGGTATGTCGGCGCCAACATCCCCGGCAAGCCAAGAGTGTTCATGCCCTACGTCGGCGGGTGCGGGACCTACCGGAGGGAATGCGAGCAGGTCGTCGGGCGCGGGTACGAGGGATTCGTCCTGGGTGCTGGCGGGCTAGCGTAGGGATTGAAACGCCAGCCATCGGGTTCTATGGTCCTGTGGTATGTCAGCTGGCCCAAACAGTCACACGGAGCGGTAAGTGGGCGCGCTGGACGGCAAGGTCTGCGTCGTCACGGGCGCGGCCGGCGTGATCGGCGGCGAGACCGTCAACGTGCTCACCAGGGAAGGCGCGGTCGTGGCCGGCGTTGACGTGCAGGGGGAGGTCGACGCTGCTCTCTTCCTCACAGCGGATCTGACCGACGCTGACCAGGTCAGGTCGACGTACGCCGCAGTGGCAGAGCGATTCGGCCACATCGATGTCCTGTTCAACAATGCAGGCATCGCGCTGCCGGAGGACGGATCGGTACTCGACACCGAGCTGGCAACCTGGAACCGGGTCATCGAGGTCAACCTGACCAGCATCTTTCTGTGTTGCAAGTACGGGATCCCGCACCTGCTCCGGGCAGGCGGAGGTTCGGTGATTAACACCTCATCGGTCGTGGCCAAGGTCGGCTCGGCGGCGTCCCAGATCGCTTATACCGCTTCCAAGGGGGGCGTCCTGTCGCTGTCCCGCGAGCTGGGGATCGAGTTCGCCAAGCGCGGGGTGCGAGTCAACGCGCTGTGCCCGGGCCCGGTGGACACGCCACTGCTCCGGGCGCTGTTCGACGCCAAGGAAGAGGCGCGGCGGCTGGTCCACGTCCCATCCGGCCGGTTCGCGCGGGCCAGGGAGATCGCCGAGGCTGTCTGCTTCCTGGCCAGCGACGCGTCTTCGTACATCAACGCCACGGATTTCGTTGTCGACGGCGGCATCACGTCGGCGTACGTCACGGCACTCGATCCGGCGGACGCAACTGGCGGCCACGAGTAGAGGACCCTTGGCTCGTTGCTGACGCGAAGCGGACGCAATAAGCGGGCAGGCGATCAACGTTTCCGGCGCACACGAAGTGCACTGATCGCGGGCCATGCCAAACCGTTGACAGTCGGTTCGGCATGGTCTTATGGTTCGCTGAGTAGACCACAACGAGCAGTTCGCTGACGTGCCTGGGGAGATCAGGAGCTCGCGATCGCACCGGAGCGGTTGACAGCCTTCTAATCGTGACGCCCATGCCTGAGCGGCGGGCCGGGGTCGGGAGGATCGATTGGACACTTTGGGTTCCGGTGCGGCGAGCACGACCGCCGTGCAGACACTGGACATCTCCGAGCGCGACGACGTTCATAAACTGCGCCGGAGGGCCATTGGGCTCGGCGGCGTGCTGTTTATCTCCTTCGCCGCCATGTCGCCGCTGACCGGCCAGCTCGGAAACGTGCCGATCGCCATCGGGCTCGGCAACGGCATAGGCGCGCCCGCCGGGTTTGAGATCGGCATCCTCATGCTGGCCCTGTTCTCGGTGGGCTACGTGAAGATGATGCGCAGCGTCCCATCCTCGGGCGGTTTCTACTCCTTCATCAGCCACGGGCTCGGCCGGCCGCTCGGGATGGGGGCCGGATGGCTGTCGATCTTCGCGTACGCGTTCGTGGAGGGTTCGCTGTACGGCGCGTTCGGCTACTTCGGCAACATCACCATCCTGCAGTTCTTCCACTTCGGGGTGCCGTGGCCGTACCTCGCGTTCGGGGCCCTGGTGCTCAACTTGATTCTGGGCCATTTCGACATCCGGCTGAGTTCCAGCGTGCTCGGGGTCGCGCTCGTCCTCGAGATCGTCGTCCTCACGGTCATGATCGTCGCGGTGTTCGCCCACGGCGGCGGCCCGACCGGCATATCGGCGGCCCCGATCAACCCCGTGAACGCGTTTAAGGGCCTGGCTCCGGGGGTGGGCATCTTCTTCGCGGTGTGGTCGTGGGTGGGATTTGAGACGATCCCGAACTACGCCGAGGAGTCGCGCAACCCGCGGAAGATCGGGGCGCAGGCGCTGTTCATCTGCGTCATCGGGGGCGGCCTGTTCTTCGCCGTCGCCGCCTGGGCCGTCGTCACCGGATGGGGCACGCACGTCGTGGTCAAGGAAGCGGCGACCAACGGCGGCAATCTCTACTACGGCGTCACCACCAAGTTCGCCGCGGTGTGGGTGACCGACGTCATGGAATGGCTGATCCTGACCTCGTCGTTCGCATGCGCGCTGTCCTTCCACAACACGACCGCGCGCTACCTGTACGTCATCGGGCGGGAGAAGATCTTCACCCCGAGGCTCGGCCGGACGCACCAGAGGTGGCACAGCCCGCACATCGCCAACGCGACCGCATCCGTGATCGTGGCCGCCCTGGTCGGGTTGTTCCTGGTCATCTGGTACGCGAGCCCGTCGGCCCAGAAGTTCGCCAACTTCGGCAACGCCCCTTACTACGAGTTGTTCGGCTGGTTCGCCATCGTGGCCACGTTCTCCGTGCTGGTGAACCAGACGCTATCGTCGCTGGCGACGATCCGGCACTTCCGCCAGCCCGAGTACCGGGCTGAGCGGAACCTGTGGACGACCGAGATCATCCCGGCGGCTTCGATCGTGGCCATGGGCGTGGTCCTCTGGCTGCTCTGGGCCAACCTGCCCAAGATCGGCGGCTCGATTATCTGGGTGAACATCATCCCGTGGCTCTGCATCGCCTGGCTGGTCATCGGGGTCGTCGGAGCATTGGTGCTGCGCGGGCGGAACCCGGAGAAGTACGAAGTCCTGGGCCGGATGGTGAACTCCGGCATCAACTGAACCCGGTGGCTTGAAGGGCGGGCTGTCAGTCGCTGGCGTGAACCTGGAGCCAGCGATCGGCAGCCCGCTCGAAGCACTCGCGGGGGGCCCGGATGATCCCGGCACCGATCTGGCCGCCGTCGCGGCCGGCCAGACCGACGTCCATCACCGGCATCACGTCGGTGTCGAGAACCTTGAAGATATCAATGCCGGTGGGCGTTCCCCGGAAACTCAGCAGCGGGATCCGGAACGTGGTGTTCTCGCCCGCCGTGATCTGGTACATCTCGAGGTTTCTCGCGATCATTGTGTCGGGGGACCCGCCCTGGTACTCCTGCAGGGAGAAGGCGCACGCCTGGGCGAAGCCTCCGAGCCCGACCGTTTCGGTGATCGGGCTCTCGCCGCCCATCCAGGTGATCTCCGACTCGTCGTGGCCCGGAAATAGCTTGCCGTCGTGCGTCGGCGTCGGACCGCGGAACCACTCGGCGCCGAGCCCGGCGACGCGGATGGCAAATTCCTTGCAGCTGAAGGCCATCGCCGAGACGACGCTCGAGCCGTGCAGCCCGACGATCGAGTCCGCGATCGCCTTGCCGGCCGCCATGGACAGCCGCAGGAAGAAGTAGTCATTGTCGGCGATGTGCAGGAAGGTCTCGCGCACCCGCCCGAGGTCGGACCCGGCCATGTCCATCGCAGCGGCGAGGAGCTCCCGGACGAACAGCAGGGAAGAGGCGGTATTGCGGCTGTGGCACTCGTCGCCCATCCGGAGACCCTTGGCGATCAGCGGCTGCAGCGGCACACCCCGGGTGCGGCGGATTGCCTCGCCGACCACCGGGGCGTAGACATTGTTCACGTGCAGGAGCCGTTCGTGGACGCCCTCGTCGTAGCATCCGTAGTTCAGCCGCCGGGGGTCCTTACCCTCGTAGAAGTTGCAGAAGGCAGTGTTCCCGTGCGTCCGGTCGTCGACGACGAACACGGGCATTGACGCGGTGTAGATGCCGGCTAGCGACCCGACGGCACCGTAGTCGTGGCACGAGCCAACCTGCACGTCGCCAGCGTCCAGCGCGGCGATCGCTTCCTGCCTGGTCGCAGCGAGGCCCTCGAACAGCACGCCGCCAATGATCGCGTCACGCTGTCCGCCGGCGTAGTCCGGCCACGGAAGGGGAGCGCCGGACGTAAGCACGAGGTTGCGGGAGTAGCCGGGTATCACCTCCAGCGCCGGCCGCACGTCCACCACGACCGGATCGGCGGCGCAGAGCCGTTCGACGGCATCCGCATTGGCTTGCGCGCGGGTGCGAGATGGAGCCGTCATCGGGCCACGAACCCCCCGTCGACCAGGATCGTCTGGGCAGTGATATACGAGGCGCGCGGCGACAGCAGGAACTCAACGACCTCCGCGACCTCCTCAGGCTCGCCGATCCTGCCGAGCATGGTGTGCGCGGCTGAGGCCTCCTCGCCGCCGGACACGGCGGCCATCGACGGGCTCATCGGGGCCCGGATGACGCCGGGGGCAACGTTGTTGACGCGGATCCGCCGCGGTGCCAGCTCCTCGGCCAGGTAGGCGGTGTATGCCGCGACGCCGGCCTTGGTCGCGCCGTATACCGAGGCGCCAACGAACCGGCCGATCTGTCCGGTGAGAGAGCCGATATTGACGATCGCCGACCCGTCCGTCATCCGGGGCGCGAAGACGTCCGTCACCCGGGCCAGGCCAGCCACATTCACCTGGAACATCAGGTCCATGGCTGCGTCGTCGACGCTGCCGAGGAAGGTATCCCGCAGCACTCCTGCGCAGTTGACCAGACCGACCAGCGGGTCATCGCTCAGCCTGGCGGCCGCCGTCTGCACGCTGGCCCGGACAGTCACGTCGCCCTCGATTGCCCGGATGCCACGGTTGCGTGAATCGTTCCACTCCACCGACCCGATCTGCGGCCCGAGATCCATGGCGACCACGGTCGACCCCGAGTCCCGCAGCCGCCGGCAGATCGCAAGACCGATGCAGCCCGCGCCACCGGTCACAACCATCTGTCCCGTCACCGTCATCCCTCCTCGGTCAGCGGTCGCGGCGCCCCAGCCGCCTGGCCGCGGCGGTAGCGGAGCGCGAGGCTTCCGATTCTCGTGCCAATGACGTACAGACTGGCGTTGAACGGCCACTGGGACACGACGCGCCCATTCCTGGACCGGAAGTAGCTGTCGGTGTCCGCCCATACCGTGCGCTTCAGCGCGCGCTGCAGCCAGCGGTCGAACAAGCCGGCCGCGACGGGTGACACCTGCACGTCATGCGCGCGGCGAGAGGCCAGGCGCCCGATCGCGCGGGCAGCGAACCGTGCCTGAGCCTCGTAGAAGGAGATGAGGGGAACGCTGTTCGTGTTGGGCCCGTACATCATGAAGAAGTTGGGGAAGCCGGGCACCATCATCCCGAAGAACGCGCGCGGCGCGCCGTCCCACACCTCGTGCAGCTCCCGACCCTCCAGCCCGGTCACCTTCAGGTTTGCCAGGAAATTCGCCGCGTCAAAGCCGGTGGCCAGCACGACGACGTCGAGATCGTGCCGGTCGCCGTTTTCGTCGATGACGCCGGAGGCGGTGAGCCCCTTGACCCCGTGCGGAACCAGCGTGACGTGCGGCTTGAGCAGCGTCTGGTAGTACGTATCGCTCAGGACGGTCCGCTTCCCTTCGAACGCAAACGCTGGCGTGAGGAGCTGCCGAAGTTCGGGCCGGCCAGCGAACGCCGCGGCAACGAACCCCTCTGCAGCGCGCCGACGCCGGCGGTTGACCAGGCCGTTGCGCCTCGCGTGGCTCATCCGCAGCTGACGAAGGTCGTAGCGGAGGTAGAGGTTGAGGCGGCGAAACCGGTGCACGAGGGGATGCCGGTTCAGCCTGCGCTCCGACGGGCTGAAGTCGCGGCTGCCCTTGGGCAGCAGCCAGTTGGGCTCGCGCTGGAAGACCTTGACTTCGGCGGCGCACGTGGCGGCCTCGGCGACCACCTGCACGGCTGAGGAGCCCGTGCCGAGCACGCCCACCCGCTGGCCGGCCAGATCGAGGCCGTCGGGCCACTGAGCCGTATGGCAGATCACCCCGCCGAAGCCCATCCCCTCGCGGGCCAATGCCGGGATACGCGGGACGCTGAGGAACCCGACCGCGCTGATGACGGCCTGGAACGGGCGATGCACAGCGCGAGATGAGCAGGTGATCTCATACTCGCCGGGCTGGTCCACCCAGGTGACGCGCTCCACCTGCTCGTTGAGCGCCAGGTGCGGGCGGATGCCGAATGCGTCGACAACGCGCTCAAGGTAACGCTGCAGCTCGCCGCGGCCGGCGTGGGTGCGGCTCCAGTCCCCCGGCGCGTAAGAGAAGGAATAGATGGACGACTCAAGGTCCACCTCCGCGCCGGGGTAGCGATTGTGCCACCACGTCCCGCCAATACCCGACGAGCCGTCGAAGATGGTGAAGTCCGTGATGCCCCGCCGCTGAAGCGCAATGCCGGCGGCGATCCCGCTGAAGCCGGCCCCGATCACGGCGACCCGCATGCCCCTGCGCTCCGATCACCTCGGTTCTTAGGTCTGCATAGTAGACCTAAGGTGGTAGGTGGTCAACGGCGCGCCGTTCCGGCAGCTCGCAGGTCTCGGCGGCACCGCGTCGGCAACGCTCATCAATCCGGATTTCGCAGGCCAGCGCCAATCTCGTCGGCGACCTCGGCCAGACCTTCCGCCGCGCGGGACAAACGGCCACCGAAAAGCAGGAAGCCATGCGGCATGTCCGGGTACTCGCGGCAGAGCACCGGGACGCCGGACTTGCGCAGCTGGCCGCCGAAGGCGAGGCCTTCATCGCGCAGCGGGTCGAGCCCGGCCACGAGCAGATACGTGGGCGGGAGGCCGCGCAGGTCGGTCAGCTTACTGAGCGCAGCGCGCGGATCGCCCGGCGCGCTGCCGCCTCCGTACTGAGCCCAGTACCAGGCCATCTCGTCCGCTGAGAGGAACGGGTCGTCGGCGTTCTCCCGGTACGACGCAGTGCCCATCGCGGGGTCCGTCGCGGGGTACAGGAGAGCCTGGAAGGCCAGCGGCGAATCGCCCTCGTCTCGAAGGACCAGCGATGCGGCGGCGGCGAGGTTGCCGCCGGAACTGTCGCCCACGACGGCGAGGGGCTGCGCAGCGACGCCTATCTCTCCGCCGCAGGCAGCCAGCCAGCGGATCACCCCGACAGCGTCATCCACTGCGGCCGGGAAGGGGTGCTCAGGAGCCCGCCGGTAGTCCACGGCTACGGTCGTGATCCCCGATCGGCGGGTGATGGACCGGCACATGCCGTCATGGGACTCAAGGTCCCCGAAGACCCAGCCGCCTCCGTGCAGGAACACCGAGGCACCTGCGCGGACCGGGCCGTCAGGACGGTAGACGCGAACAGGCACTGCTCGCCCGCCGTCCGGGACCACGGTGTCCGTTATCTCGCCCACATCCGGATAGTCGCTCAGTGGTTTGATGAGCTCGGCAAAGTTCCTGCGCCCGTCCGGGAGCGGCAGGGTGCGGCTCGACGGCCGGCCCGACGCGACCAGTTCATCCAGCAGAGCTGCGACCTCGGGGTGCGCGGGACTGGGCAGGGTGTTCTCAGCCATAGTCTCCCTGATAGACCATTGAGCCATTGCAGTCAACCTGCGAGGAAGGTGGCAACCCATGTTGCCGAGGCCGCCGCAGACCCAGTCGTCCTATGCACTAGCACGGCGAGCGATCGCAGCCGGTGACGCGCAAGAGGCCGTGCGGCTTATCCGCCAGCTGGTCGACGAGGCGACGGAGGGCCGCGATCTGTTCCCGCTGTTCATCGAGCGGGCCCGGCGGTTCCTTCTCGATCGCGGCGTTACCTCCGCCGCTCTGTCGGACGAGGAGCACCGGATCCTGTCGCTGACCGGCGCTACCTCGGCGGACGCGCTCGACATGGACCAGCAGTGGACGGTCGTCGCGGAGCTGGCCGCTAGGGCCGAGCAGGCATGCCTCACCCAGGACGGCCAGACCGCGGCGGGTCTTGTCGAAGAGGTTCGCTGCACGTGGATGACGGTCCACGACCGATTCTGCGACATCATCTGCGGGCTGTTCAGCCTGGCGGCCGGGCAGCTCGGCGAGTCGGTCGTGGGTGACATGTGGGACGACGCGATCGGCGACATGTACCCGAGCCGGGACGCCTACGATACGGCGCGCCGGCCGTGGCCGGAATCGGTCGAGCTGCTGCTCGCCGACGCGGCCGCGTCGCTGCGCGGGCACCTCAGCGGCCCACGGCGCACGGGAGAGGTGTCCCTGCGGGAGGAGGAAGACCGATGGGTCTTCCGGTTCGACCCGTGCGGGTCTGGCGGCCGCACCCTGAGAGCTGACGCCAACGCCGACGGCGCAGCCCGGGTTGGCGAACCGTTCGACTTCCGGGTCACCACGCAGGAGCACGATTGGGCCTGGCAGACCAAGGGGGTCTGTCTCTACTGCGTCCATTGCTGCCAGCTTCAGGAGCGGGCGTCCATCGCGCGGCTCGGTTATCCGGTCAGGGTCGTGGAGCCGCCGGTGTGGGGCACGACCGAGCCGCGTAACTACTGCATGTGGACCGTTTACAAGGATCCTCAGCTCGTCCCGGCTGAGGCATACCGGCGGGTGGGTTCGACCAAACCCGGGGCGGGCGATGGGCGGAACCAAAGCAGTGGATCTGGTCTCGGCCCATGAGGTCACCGGTTGCCGCGAAGTCGTCAAAGGTCTAGGTTATGGTCCAACCGCGACGGCCTGCCGCGGGTGCGGCGCGGAGGTAGAGCATGACGGCGAACGCTGTACCGGCGTTGCTCGCCGGCCGCACGGCGCTCGTCACCGGGGGTACTCGCGGGATCGGGCGGGGAATCGCCGAGGTCCTGTGCGGCGCCGGTGCCCAGGTCGTCATCAGCGGGCGGGACGAGGTACGCGGCGAGAAGGTCGCCGAGGAGATTTCGGCGCAAGGTTCGCCGTGCCGTTTTCGCCGGGCCGACGTCCGCAGTCTGGAGGACCTGGAATCGGCGGCCGCCTATGCGCGTGACCAGTTCGGCTCGCTCGACGTGCTCGTTCACAACGCCGGCGTCTATCCCGAGGTCCCCCTGGCGCAGATGTCCGAGGCCGACTGGGATCTCGTCCACGACACGAACCTGAAGAGCGCCTTCTTCGCGTTCCGGGCATGCTTGCCGTTCCTGAAGGACAGCTCGGCGGGCAGGATCATCTTCATATCCAGCATCACCGGGCCCGTCACCGGCTATCCGGGGCTAGCGCACTATGGGGCCTCGAAGGCAGGGATAGACGGGTTCATGCGGACCGCGGCGATCGAGGTCGCGCCGTTCGGAATAACGATCAACGCCGTGGCGCCCGGCAGCATCCGCACCGAAGGGCTCGCCGACCTCGGTCCGCTGGCAATTCAGGCGATGGAGGCGCTCATCCCGCTGAAGCGGCTGGGTCAGCCCCGCGATGTGGCGGGCGCCGTGCTCTACCTGGCTTCTGACCTGGCATCCTTCGTCACGGGGCAAAGCGTGGTGGTGGACGGCGGCCAGACCCTGCCGGAGATCCCGGGCTGACGATGAACCCGCGGTGGGCCTTCGGCGACCGGGTCGCCTTTGTCACCGGCGCTGGCGGCGGTATGGGCTACCAGATCGCGACCGATCTCAGCAGGGCCGGCGCCCGGGTGTTCGGGGTCGACGTCAAGGAGCCGCCACCGCCCGAGCCGGACGGGTCCAGCCGTTCCTGGACCTACTGGCGGTTCGACATCACCGAGGAGGACCGCGTTGCCGAGGCGCTGGGCAAGCTTGCCGACACCTGCGACCGACTCGACTATGTCGTTAACGCCGCCGGAGTCGGATGGTTCGACCGAGACGGTTCGGTCGCTTCCATCGACCAGGGCGTGTGGCAGCGGGTGCTGGACGTCAACCTTACGGCCCCAATGCTGGTCTGCCGTCACGCCCTCCCGCTCGTCCGGCGAAGCGGAGGGGGAGCGTTCGTCCACCTGGCGAGCGTTGCCGGGCTCCGCAATGCGGACGACCCGATGGACGCTTACCAGGTCTCCAAGGCCGGCCTCATCTCGCTCTCCCGTGCGCTCGCCCTCCAGTACGGCCCGGTGGGGATCCGCTCGAATACCATCTGCCCTGGCGCGATCCTCACTCCCATGATCCAGCCGCTGTACGACGAGGATCCGGCTCGTGCCCAGCGGATGGCGAACCGGACGCCGCTGCGGCGCCTCGGGACCGTCGCGGATGTCTCGTCGGCGTGCCAGTTCCTGCTATCGGACGAGGCGGCGTTCATCACTGGCACCGACCTCGTCGTCGACGGCGGATGGACGCTGGCGCTGGCATGACCCCGCCGGACGAGATGCCGGATACCGAACCGGTGAGCCCGCTAGCCACGCCAGCTGGCAGTCCCGCGGCGATGGCGGGAGCCCGCCTCGTCCAGCTCGAGGTTCCCGATCTCGACGGGAGCCTGAGGGCCAAGCTGGTCTCGGTGCCGAAGGCATTGTCCGCGGCCGGAGCCGCGATGTGCACCATCATGTTCGGGCTGACGCAGGCTGACGACGTCTACGAGAGCCCCGTAACATCCGCCGACAACGGGTACCCCGATCTCGTGATGCGGCCTGACATGGCGACCCTCCGGCGCCTGCCGTGGTGTGAGGCGACGATGGCCGTGCTGTGCGATCTGTTCGGCACCGACGGTGCCGCCTGCCCGCTGGCTCCGCGCACGGTCCTGCGGGCAGTGGCGGACCGGTGCAGCGAGCTCGGCTTCGAGGCGCGGTTCGCGGCGGAGTGGGAACTCTGCGTCGTGCGCCAGCGGGACGAGCTGCGGGCCGGCGAACTGCGGCCGGGGGAGCGGGGTGAGCTGGTCCCCCTGGGGCGCACTATGAACGCCTACAGTTCCCTCCGGTTGCGTGAGCTGCGCCCGCTCATCCAGGCCTTCTTCGAGCGCATGGAGGCAGTTGGCATTGCCATCGAGTCGGTGCACACCGAACTCGGCCACGGGATGGTGGAGTTCGCGATCGCTCATGCTCCGGCGATGGAGGCAGCCGACCACGCGATCCGGGCCAAGACATACCTCAAGGAGCTGTGCGGCGAGCAGGGTCTCGTGGCCACGTTCATGCCGAAATGGCGGACCGGCGCGGCGACATCGGGCTGCCATTTCCACCAGAGTCTGTGGCGGGACGGTGCCAACGCCTTCGCGTCGCCGGACGGCGGGTTGTCGCGGCTCGCCCGCCACTACCTGGCGGGGCAGCTGGCTACGATGGCGGATTTCACCGTGCTGTTCAACCCGTCGGTGAACGCGTTCCGGAGGCTGCAGCCAGGAACCTTTACGCCGGCGACGGCCTCGTGGGGACTGGACAACCGCACCGCGGCCATCCGGGCGATCACCGGGTCCCCCAAGGGCGCCCGGCTCGAGCATCGCCGGGCCGGGGCCGATGTCAACCCGTACCTCGCGATCGCCGCCATGCTGGCGGGCGGGTTGCACGGCATCGCCGAGAAGGTGGAAGAGCCCGCGCCCGCGGCTGGCGACGCGTGCGCGGACAGCCGGTTCCGGAGCCTTCCCTCGACTCTCGCCGACGCGATCGCCGCGCTGAGGGACTCACGCGTCGCGCCCGCCCTGCTCGGCCGGGAGTTCGTCGGCCACTATCTTCTGTCCCGTGAGGTCGAGCTCAGGCTCTGGCGCGAGTGGGAGACCGAGCAGGTGACCGACTGGGAGCACCGCCGGTACTTCGAGACATCCTGAAGAAAGGGCCACCGCATGGATGAGGAGCAGCGGGCAGCAGTGGAGAAGCGGCTGCGCGATGAGGAGATCGAGACCGTGCTCTGCGTGGTGCCCGATCTGTGGGGCCGTCTGATGGGCAAGCGGGTGACAACGGAAAGCTTCCTGAAGACCGCACTGCGCTCCGAAGGCCTGCACGCCTCGCTGTACCTCTTCGTCGTCGACATGGACATGGACCCGCGGCCTGGCTACGAGCTGAGCAGCTGGCGCACCGGCTTCTCGGACTTCCGCATGGCTCCCGACCTCACGACGTTCCGGCTCGTCCCCTGGCTCGATTCGACGGCCATCGTGATCTGCGACGCCTTCGAGGAGGACAGCGACAGGCTCATCGAGGTGGCGCCGCGATCGATCCTGCGGCGCCAGGTAGAGCGGGCGGCCGCTGATGACCTCCGGTTCAAGATGGCGACCGAGCTGGAGTTCTACCTCTACCGGACTCCGCCAGCGCAGGCGTGGGCCAGCCGTTACCTTGAACTCGAGCCGGTGACCTACTACCGGGCCGACTACCACATCCTGCAGTCGAGCCGCAATGACACCTTCATCGAGGCGATCAGGCGGCAGATGAATGCGGCCGGGATCGAGGTGGAGTTCTCCAAGTCGGAATGGGGGCTCGGACAGCAGGAGATCAACCTGCGCTATACCGACGCGCTCGAGATGGCCGACCGCCATGCGCTGTACAAGAACGGCGTCAAGGAGATGGCGCTGCGCAACGAGTGGAGCGTGACGTTCATGGCGAAGCCCTCCATCTCCGAGATCGGGTCCTCGTGCCACATTCATGCCAGCTTGTGGGATCGCGAGGACACAGCGATAATGCCGGACAGATCGTCACCGCATGAGCTTTCGGGCTTCGCACGGTCGTTTCTCGGCGGACTGCTCGAGCACACGCCGGAGCTTATGTGGCTCTTCGCTCCGAACGTCAACTCTTACAAGCGCTTCCAGAGCGTGTCCTTCGCCCCCACCGTCGTCGCTTGGGGGCGTGACAACCGGACGTGTGGCTACCGGGTGGTGGGAGAGGGCGAGTCGCTGCGGGTGGAGAACCGGATGCCGGGTGCCGACGTCAACCCCTACCTCTCCTGCGCAGCCACCGTCATCGCCGGGCTCGACGGCATCAAGCGGCAGCTCGACTGCGGCGACCCCTATGAAGGAGACGCCTACAGCGACCGCGGGCTGCCGACCGTTCCCACCACGTTGCGCGACGGGCTGGATCTGTTCGCGCACAGCTCTCTGGCTGCGGCCGCGCTCGGCGCTGCGGTGCACGAGCACCTCGTGAACTTCGGCCGGCAGGAACTCGAGGCATTCCAGCACGAATGCGTGACCGACTGGGAGCGCATCCGCTACTTCGAGCGCATCTGAACGGTGATGCGGAGATGCCTGACTACTTCGACCTCGGTGCTCATGGCCGGGTGGTAACGACAGCGTCGCAAGAAGCACAGACGTGGTTTAACCGCGGGCTCACCTGGGCGTATGCGTTCAATCACGAGGAAGCGGTCCGCTGCTTCGAGCGTGCCATCACCCATGATCCCCAGTGCGCCATGGCCCACTGGGGTGTGGCCTACGCAATCGGGCCCAACTACAACAAGGAATGGGACGCTTTCGATCCTGTTGACCTGTCCCGCACGCTGGAGCGCGGCTACGCCGCGACCCGGCGGGCGATCGACTGCCTTGACGGGGCGAGCGCGGCCGAGGGCGGCCTGGTTCATGCGCTGGCCGCCCGGTTCCCCTCGGCCAAGCCGCCAGCAGCCGCGGCCGAGTGGAATGAGGCTTACGCCAGCGCGATGCGCGATGTCTATGCCGATCATCCCGACGACCTGGACATCACCGCGCTGTTCGCGGACGCGCTCCTGAATGTGAGTCCCTGGCAGTTGTGGGATCTGCGATCCGGCCGCCCTGCAGCCGGCGCTTACACCTCCGAGGCAGTGGACGTGCTGGAGCGGTCGCTTAGCCAGGCCCGGGCAAGAAACCACCCGGGCGTCCTGCACATGTACATCCACCTGATGGAGATGTCGCCGCAGCCAGAACGGGCGCTGCGGGCCGCCGACTGGCTCCGGGACCTTGTCCCCGACGGCGGCCACTTGCAGCACATGCCGACCCACATCGACGTGCTGTGCGGCGACTACCGCAGCGTCGTAGCCTCCAATTCGCACGCGATCGACGCCGACGACAGGTTCGCCGCGCGCCAGGGTGCGATGAACTTCTACACGCTTTACCGGGCGCACAACTATCACTTCAAGATCTACGGGGCAATGTTCCTCGGCCAGTCCGAGGTAGCTCTCCAGGCGGCCGAGCAGCTCGCCGCTGCCCTGCCTGAGCAGCTGCTCCGAGTTGAGGTCCCCCCGATGGCGGATTGGCTGGAGGGCTTCGTGCCGATGAAACTGCACGGCCTCATCCGCTTCGGGCGCTGGCAAGAGATCATCGACACCCCGCTGCCCGCCGACCAGGACCTCTACCGGGTGACGACCGCCATGACCCACTACGCGAAAGGCGTCGCGCTCGCCGCCACCGGGCGCCTTGACGAAGCCGGCGACGAGCGACGCTTGCTGGCTGCTGCGATCGAGCGCGTTCCCGCATCCAGGACCGTGTTCAACAACACCTGCCTCGACATCCTGGCCGTGGCCTCGGCCATGCTGGACGGCGAGCTGGAATATCGCGCCGGCAATTTCAGCGCTGCGTTCACGCACCTGCGCCGGGCGATCGAGCTGGATGACGGCCTGCCATACGACGAGCCGTGGGCGTGGATGCAGCCGGTCCGGCACGCATACGGCGCCTTGCTGCTCGAGCAGGGCGAGGTCGACGAGGCAGCGGCCGCCTACCGGGCCGACCTGGGCCTTGACGACACCTTGCCGCGGGCAAACCAGCATCCCCGCAACGTCTGGAGCCTGCACGGCTACCATGAGTGCCTCGTCCGCCTCGGCAAGACCGAGCAGGCCCGCATCATCCGGCAGCAGCTTGATCTCGCAGCCGCGCAGGCCGACGTGGCCATCAGCGCGTCGTGTGCGTGCCGGCTCGGCCCGCAGGAATGACGGCCCCCTCAGGTGCCGTCCGCGCCCAGGGCAAGGCCGAGGGCCGCAGCATAACGGTGCCCGGCGGGCGGCCGGCGAGCGTGCCGCCGACGTTTCCCCTCCCGACCGCCACGTCCAGAGGAAGGGAACGCAGCAGCACCCCGAGCAGTTCCTCGTCGGCGGCAGGGCCGCCGACGATCAGGATCTGCCCCGGCCTGCTCCACGGTCCGGCCAGGGCGCGCCGCAGGTTCACCGCGAAAATGGCCTGCTTCAGCCGGAGCCGGATGGCCCGCCATTCCGCGGGACTGCGGCCGCGGTCGAATGACAGCAGCCCGGCCGGGCCCATCACGGCGAGCAAGCCGGCTGCTGAGGCCGGTGCGGGCCGGTCCAGGAAACCTCGGCTGCCGTCCTCGGCCTCGAATCGCTGGGCACCTTCCACCCGCAGGCACGGGCCTCGCTTGACCCACTCTGCCGCGGCGAGGGGTATCCCCAGCGTCTGCGAGATCGCGGCGGTGAGAAGGTCGCCGGCTCCCGCCGCCACCACCTCGGCATCGGGGGCAATGACGTCGATGGTTCCCGCGCCCACATCCACCACGACGGCGTCCGGCCGGGCGCCGGGAGTGGTGAGCGCGCCGAGGCGGGCCGCGGCGGATTCGGTCGCCGCACAGCGGACCGGGCAGTCAAGCAGGTCTGAGAGCTGGTCAGCCTGGTCGGGCCCGCCCGGCAGGCGGTGCAGCGACGCCGCGACCACGGCCCGGCCAAGGGTGCCTCGCCGCGCGGTCGCTGCGTCTGCAACGGTGCCAAGGTCGGCGGCGAACATGTCATCCACCTCGACCAGGCCGGAGCCAGCGCTGAAGGCCCGGACAGCGCCGACCGGCCAGTCCGGCAGCAGGGCGCACGCTTCCCGTAGTGTGACCCGCTTCCCTTCCGCCATCACCCAGGGCACAGCCTCCGAACCTGGAGGCTGCCGTGATGGCGCGGCAGTCGCCGCAGCGTCGGCGCAGCCGATCACCGCGTTGGAGTCATCGACCAGCGACCGGCACAGCGTGGCCGCATCGCCCGCCTCGGCGTCGCCGAGCCCGAACGCCGCGGCCAGCGCCACCGGGTCGGTCAGCAGCCTGAGCTGCTGACCGGGGGCCCGGACTTCCACCGCGACCAGCGAGCACGACGCCACCCCGGCAACATCCACCTGATCGACCACCGGTATGCGGGCATCGATGCGGTTGGCCACGAGCACCCCTTCGTCTCCTGGCACCAGCACCGCTGCGACCGGCACTCCGGCCGCCGCCAGGCCGCGCAGCCGCTCCGCTGCCCGGCGATAGCCGAGCCCCGGCGGAACCACCGCGACGAACCGGTCGGCTGCCGGTTGGGCCGCAAGCGGGCGGTCAAGCCACAACGGCACGCCAACGCATCCGCCGCCGCCGCCCGGAGTGGCCACTCCAGCGGCAAGCAGGCGCAGCCGGCCGGTTGGTGGTGCGATCGGGGCGGCGGCGACCGTAGTGGTCTCCACCCTCCGCAACGGCGCGATCCTGGCCTCGTTCACCCGCCAGCCATGGCGGCGCTCCAGCCGGCGCACAAGCGCGGCGGCCCCGCGCAGCGATTCGGCTGAACCTTTGCCGCCCCTGGTTGGCAACCGGTCCACGCCGAGCAGCCGGTTCCCGGCCAGCACGACCACCTCAGTTGTGGCGTTGCCGACATCCACCCCGGCGATGACCGGCATCGCCTCAGCCCGTCAGACGCACAGTCCGCGGCGGGCGTAGACCGCGGCTGCCTCCGTGAGCAGCGCGGCGCAGCGCGGCAGCCCGCCCGCGGCGAGGCCGGCGGCAAGCTCAGCCAGCCGCTCCGGCGTGGAGCGGCCGGGGCGCAGCGCGTCGTAGATTGCCAGGACTTCATCGTCGGGGAGGCGGGTCAGCTCGGCAGCACGCCGGAGGTTCTCCGCCAGCTGCGGATTAGCGTGCGTCGCTGCCACCGCAGCCTGCCGCTCCAGTGTCTCGGGATGGATCCTCAGGTCCGGGAGGCTCAGTTCGCCACGGCGGACCGCTTCCAGCGTGAGTTCGCCGACTGCCCGTCCGGACAGCGCCCGCACCACGGGCTCGCCTGTCATCGCAGTCCCTCCTGTGACAGTTCCTCTGGGGGCGCGCCGGGCTTGACCCAGGCACGTTCCAATGCCATCAATGCGATCACGGTGGTGTGGTACCTGGCCTCGATCGCCTCGTCGCTATAAGGGTTGCGGGCCGGGTCAGGCGTGCCGCCCCTGGCATGGCGCGCGGCGTTCGCGCCGAGCAGGCGGTACAACTCGGCGGTAACGGTCGGGGCGACCGAATAGAGCTCCAGGTTGGCGAGCGGGGCAAGGTCCCGGCGGTGGATCAGTGCGGTCCCCTTGCCCTGCAGCCCGATGCCGATGCCCGATCCGGCCAGCCTGGCCGCGGCCAGCCCGATGCGGCCAAGGTCGACCGTGTCGGTGAAGCGGACCAGCCGGCCCACGCACCCTTCTTCCTCCAGCCCGGCGAGCAGTTCGGCCAGCACCGCGGTCACTGTCATGCCGGACAAGCAACGCCACACGTCACGCCCGACGGCAGGTGAGACACCGACCACCACGTCGCGCGGATCCTGGCCGGGGCCGGCCAGGCCCGCCACCGCGAGCAGCGGCGTGGCGAAGCGGGCCTGCTCTGCGCGCAGATCCTCGACGCCGCGCTCCTGGCGGATGGCGTCGATCTCGCGCAGCCGCTGCGGCGAGGGCTCGTACCCTGTGCCCGGGCCGGCGTAGTCATTGGGATCGGTGACCAGCGAAAGGACGCGGAGGTCCTCGTCGAAGATGGCGGAGGTCTGCAGGTAATCCCCGGCGAGCCGGACACGGGTCATGGCCATGATCCGCTCCGCCTCGGCCTCGTAGCCCGTCTCGTCCAGTGCGGCGACCACATCCATCACGGTCAGGCCGCCTTCGCGGATCGCGTTCCCGGCGCTGACCACCGCGAGCGTGTCGGTTTCGCCCAGGTCCTTTGAGCCGGCTGCGTCCACGGCCCGCTCGAGGTGCTCGTCGGTGAAGTCGGCAAGGCCAAGGTAGCGGTAGACGGCCCGGCACGCCTGCACGGCGACCCTGCGCACGGCCTCGATCCGGTCAGCGGGCACGGTCCGGAGCCCGCCGTCGATACCCCAGTCCCGTTGCATGGCCAGGAAGTCGTCTATGTCCTCGGCGTTGAAGTTGCTCGGGCCAAACATGTTGTCGTAGCGCTGGATGCTACCGAAGCCGCTGAACATGAAGTCCGATCCGGCTAGCACGATCGGCAGCGTCCTGGACGTGCGGCGCATATCTGACTCGCTCATCAGCGCGTCGTTGCCGGAACAGGACTCCAGGTTGCGCATCATGACCATGACGTTCTCGGCCATGAGCTCGCGTAGCCCCCGTGGCACCGACGCGGCGACACTGGCTCCGTCGATGCCCCCGTTCTGCACCCCCTGGGCGCCGATCGCCCGGGCGAGCGCAACGCAGCGTGCCTCCAGGTACAGCATGGACCTGCCCTCGGCACCCGCCATAAGCACTTCAGCCCCGGCGCCGGACGACACTCGCATCTTCATGCCACGGGACGCGTAGGCCGAAGTGAGGAACGCCTTGGACCAAGGGGTGTCGTCGCCGTCCACGAACACTTGCTCGGTGCCGTAGAGGGAAACGGTCTCCGCATACGAGGTCAGCCCGCGCATGCCCAGCTCGAGTTCGAGTGCCTCCTCCACTGAGCACTGCATGAGTACGCCCTGCGCGCCGACTGCCGCCCCGATCAGGCATGACACAGCGTTGCTCGGCGCATCGGCGAGCACTGGCACGGTGGTCTCGATTTCGCGGAATCCGAACGCGGCCGCAGTGGCGCAGTCGGCCGCAAGCAGCAGCGGGTCGTCCAGCCTGTTGGTGACGTGAGCCTGGTTGCTCGGAGTGCGCCTGGCCCGCAGCTTAGTCATGGCCTGGCCGAGCTCGGCGGGCCGGAGCACGGCGAGGACGCGAGCGAGCTTGGCCGGCGTCGCACCCGCGCACAGCCGCACGATCTCGGCCCGCGGCACGTCCGGACTGACCAGTCGGCGGGCGAGTTCCACATCGGACAGCGCCATCACCTCGTTGGCTACCTGCAGGTCAAGACCATGCCGCGCGATAAAGGCGTCGATCGCATCGAAGCTGGCTTCCGGCACGCCGTCCAGCTCCACCACGCGGCCCGAAGAGATCACCAGTCCCGGTTCCGGATCGTGCGGGGAGCGCAGCGCGACAAGGCCGAGCCCGGGATCTTCCCTGGCGAAGCCGTCCAGGTTTACCCGCTGGGCGTCCATGAACCTGACCTTGCCTACGGGCCGCCGGCCGTCCGCACGTGCCAGGGAGTCATCACCGCTAGTCAGCTGGCTTGCCATCGGTTCCTCCACGGAGTTACTGCCGTCGGGGGTTACTGCCATCGGGGCAGCCCCGTCAGATCGCTGGCTGGGACCGCAGCTCGATCAGCCGTCCGCGGGCAGGCGCGGGACGCGCCACGCCACCCTGACCGGGCGTGCGCACCACGATCCTGGTGCGGTCGGCGCGGAACAGGTCGTGGGAGAACTCGATCGGCTCATCCTCGGCATCGGTCGTCGTGCGAGTGATGGACAGCAGCGGCGCACCCGGTGCGATGTCGAGGACCATCGCCTCGTCTGACGACGCGGCCACCACCTCGATGCGCTCAACCGCTTCCTTCGGCCGAGTGCTGAAATGTTCCTCAAGCAGGTCATACACCGACCCGCCCAGGGGGAGCTCCAGCAGTCCGGGAAAGCGGTCGGCGGGCAGCATGGCGTGTTCCACCGAGATGGGGCTGCCGTCGGCGAGCCTGATGCGGACCAGGTCGATCACCAGCTCGCCCGCACGCAGGCGCAGGGCCCGCGCGGCCAACTCGCCCGCTGCTGACAGCCTGGCGCTCAGCACCCGGGTGCCAGCTTTCACGCCCTGGCTGCGCAGCAGCGCGGGCACGCCGACGACCCTGGAGAGGTCCCGGTCGATCTTTCCCTTGCTGACGAAAGTGCCGCCGCCGCGGCCCGGCACCCGGCGCACTATATTGCTCTCCTCGAGCACGGCAAGGGCCTGGCGCAAAGTGGCTCTGCTCACCCCCAGCTCGGCGGCAAGCGCGCGTTCGGCACCGAGCCGCTGGCCTGGGCGCATGTACCCGGCCGAGATCCGGTCGGCGAGGATGCGGCGCACGTCTTCGGACGCGCGCCCGCCCAGTCCGGCCCGCCCCACGCCGGCCCGGCCAGCGTCCGCCGCAGGGACGCTGGCGTGCGCGGCAGGCCCGTCTTCAGCAGTGCTCATCAGCCGTCCACGGCTGCGAGGGACTCGGGAAGCACCTGGCCGCCATCCACGACGATGGTCTGCCCGGTGACGTAGCCGGCCTCGTCGCTGGCGAGGAACAGGGCCGTGTAGCCGATGTCGTCTACCGTGCCCAGCCGCCGCAGCGGTATCGACGCTGTCATCTGAGCCATGTAGTCATCGCCGAGATCGGCAAGGCCCTCCGTGATCACGTTGCCAGGCAGCACGGCATTCACCGTGATGCCGCTAGCCGCCAGCTCGATCGCGGCGGTCCGCATGAAGCCAAGCTGGCCAGCTTTGCTGGCGCCGTAATGGCACCAGCCGGGGAACCCGGTGATGGGCCCGGTGATGGACGAGGTAATGATCACCCTGCCTCGCCCGGACGCCGCCAGGGCCGGTATGCACGCCTGCACCGACAGGATGCAGCCCTTTAGGTTGATGCCGAGGACGTTATCGATGTCGGCGTCAGTCATCTCGGCCAGCCGGGCATCGGGGAAGATCCCCGCGTTGGCGCAGAGGACGTCGATGCCGCCCAGGCGCTCGGCTGCCGCCGCCGCCATACGCCCGCAGTCTTCCCTGCGGCTCACGTCGGCGAGCAGGTACGAGACCTCGGCCACGCCAGACAGGTCCGCCACGCACGCCTTCGCGGCCTGCTCATCCCGGCCTGTGATGAGCACGCGTGCGCCGCTCCGGGCGAATACCGCGGCGATGCCCTTGCCAATGCCACGGGTCCCACCGGTGACCACCACCGCCCGGCCCTGGATTGATGTGAACATGCTCGCCTTCCCTTCGTTTGCGGCCCGGCTGCTAACCGGCGCGGCTGAGGTAGGTCTCGGCCAGGTCGCAGCTGTCCTGGGTGTACCCCGCTCCGAGTTGCTGTGCGATGTCCACGGCCTTGTGCGAGCCGATCCAGGCGACCAGCAACAGGCGGCGGAAGAGGATGAACGTCCAGATCTCTGCCTCGTCCACCGCCGGCAGCTCCAGTACCCGGCGGTAGCCCGTCAGCCAGCTGTCGATCAGGGCCGGGACCTGCGGCTGATGCTCGAAGAAGCTCACGGACGTGCCCGCGTCGTACAGGTACCAGCTGAATCCGCAGTCGTCGAAGTCGATCACGCTCACCCGGCCGCGGTCGTCAACAAGCAGGTTGGCCAGCCGAGTGTCGGCGTGGATGAGCCCATGGCGGTCAGGACCCGCGCCGAAGGCGGCCAGCCGGGCCTGCAGGGTGGCATCGAGGCGCCCCAGGACCTCCTGTTCGGCCGGGCCTACGCCGATCCCGTCCTGCCACCGCCCCCAGCGCGCCTGGCTGCCGAACGCTGCGTCGTACCCCCAGTGAAACCGGGTGAACCCCGGCGGACGCACCCACTGCCTGGCATGCCGGTGCATCCGCGCGGTGATCTCACCAAGCTCGGCGAAGTGCTCGGCCGAGTCATCGGCTGGCTCCGTGCCGGGCAGATACTCAAACCGCACGCAGGTGCGCTGCTCACCGCTGGCCTCGTCGGTCACGGTTACCATCCGGCGGCCGTCCGTGGCAGCCAGCACCCGCGGCGTCCGTATCCCTGCTTCGGACCGCAGCGCGTCCATCCAGGCAAGCTCGGACGCGATCTCGGCTTCGGTGTGGTATCCGAGGCGGTGCACTCGCAGGACCGACGGGCCGGCCGCGGGGTCCTCGACCAGGTAAGTAGCGTTCTCCGAGACATTGAGCAGGCGGACCGCGGTGCCAGGATGACAGCCATAGGCGGCCAGCGCCCGCTCTGCACACCCGGTAACCCGGTCCAGGACATCGCCGCCGACCGAAAGGTCGTGAAGCTCCATAGCAGTCATCCTTCATTGTGCTCGCGTCCCTCGACCGAGCCCAGCACTGCGGCGATCTCCTGCTGTGCCCGCAGCACATCCGGCGCGGCGCCGCTCATGTAAAGGCGGCCGGCCACCCCGATCATCGACACGTCCACCAGCGTTACGCCGGGGGCGGCCCGCTCGGCCTCGTTCGCTGCCACCGCAGCGAACAGCGCTGGCGTCACCTCGCACACGAGCAAGGTGTCGCCAGGGATCACCATGGAGCCGCCGCGGTTGCGGTTGATGATGACAGCCTGCCGGTCGGTAATGTCGTTGATCACGTCGGAGAAGAGGATCCTCGGCCGTAGCTGGTCCGAGGCGTCAGCGTGCAGCCCTGCCAAGATCGCCTGCCCGGCCCGCTCGACATCCGCGAGGTCGGGCCCGTGCACCTCCAGCACGCCGAACTGCCGTTCCACGAACAAGATGCCGGGCTCCACCGTCGGCACGGCACGCAGCGCCAGGTCGGTGACCCGCTCGATGGCGAGCGCTGGTGCCACCTCGACGATCAGCGAGTGCTCTCCCTGGAACGGGGGGTAGCCCCTGGCGCGGGTCGGCGTGCCGAGATACGCCGCGAACTGCCGCTGCAGGTCCCGGACGAGCAGGTAGACGCGCAGCTCCGGGGAGCCGGGCGCGGGTGCGGCCACGCCTACTCGCTGCGGATGGTGAAGTGCTTGCCGAGTTCAGTGTGGGGGCGGGGGATGACGTGCACGGATACCAGTTCACCGACGCTGGTCGCGGTTTCCGCGCCCGCCTCGGTCGCAGCCTTCACCGCCCCCACGTCCCCGATGATCGTGACCGCTACCAGGCCATCGCCGACCTGATCGCGGCCGACGATCGTCACGTTAGCCGCCTTCACCATGGCGTCTGCCGCGGCGAGCGCGGCCACGTATCCCTTAGTCTCGATCATGCCGATCGCGTTATCCGCCATTGCCGCTTCTCCTCTTCTTCTGGGCCGTGCTTGTCGGGCCGCGCTCTGCGGCTACGGTCGGGTGCCCGGCTTCGGCTTGCGCTTGGCTGCGGGCGGGCGGGACGGCTCGTCGATCGAGCCAATAATCAGTGCGTCGACCGGTGGCGGCGGGCCGGGGAACCACGCCGCGGCCACCGAGCCCTGGGCGACCAGTACGCGTTCCCCGACACCGGTGCCGAGGACGTCGAACGCCACCAGGCGCTGTCCGGTCCCCTCTGCCTCAACCTCGAGGAAGGCTCCGTTCGGGATCTCCGCCAGCCGACGGCTCGACCAGACGTTTCCCACCACCGTCGCGGTAAGCATCAGCGCTCCTTCTCGATCTCAACACCGGCCGCCCGGGCACGGTCGCGGGCAAGCGGGGTCAGCACGGCACGACGGCCGAGCTCCAGCCTGGCGCCCGCCCGAGCCGCGTCTGCGACCATGGCCTCGGTCACTGCGCCTTTCTCGATGCGGTGCGCTGGAAGGGCGGACCCCGGCTGGGCAGTCGTTGCCAGGCGGAACCGAAGTCGGCCTGACCGCAGCGCATCCCGGTGCTTGGGGCTCTCGAAGAGCCGGAGCAGATGCTTGACAAAAGCGCCGAGGTCAGCATCCGTCCGCAGGCTGACGGTCTCGACCGACTGGACGTCGTCGCGCACGGTGTATGCCAGTCCAGGCTGGGCGACGCCCGGCTGGCCCGGACCGGGCTGCATGGTTCCCGGCCGGCCGTCAGGCGGCGCGGTGCCGTTAGCTCTGGCCGCCGCAAGCGTTTCGGGCAGCAGCTCGGCCAGCACCTCGCGGATGACCGCACGCACGGCTTGGGAGTCCAATCCGGCGTTGGTCATGTCAGGCTCCGGGTCACGACGGGCTCCGCAGGGCGCTTTCCGCCGCGTCGGCTGCCTGCCGGACGTCCGCCTCGGAACCTGACAGGTACACCCGCCCGGTCGCCCCGATCATCCGGTAGTCGACCACTTTGATGCGGGCGGCCTTCTCCGCCTCGTTGGCGGCCAGGATCGCGTATGAGGCCGGCTGCATCTCCAGCACGAACACCGACTCGCCCGCGAGCGCCATCGAACCGATCTTGTTGCGGTTGATCAGGAAGGCATGCTGCGGATCCAGCATGGTGATGATCTTTGATGCGAGCACCTGCGGGCGCGTCGCGTCCCGCGCGCTTACCCCGAGCGACTCGAGCGCCGCCGCGCCGCCCGCCAGCACCTCGTCGGTGCTTCCGTGAATCTCCAGGTAGCCGAATTGTCGCTCGACCACCAGTATCCCGGCCTGCACGTTCGCGTGCTTGATCGCGACATCCGTGAGCGGCTCGATGCCCAGGCCGGGTGCGATCTCGACGATCAGCGCGGCGACGTTGCTGCGCGGCAGGCTGCCCCTGATCCACGTGCCCAGATAACACATCGTCTGCGGCTGCAGGCGGTTGAGGAAGATGAACGACCGGAGCTCAGCCATGCGATCCCCCGATCAGCTGCATGAGCTCCTCAGCCACTAGCCGCCTGATCTCGTCGCGCAGGACGGCCATATCGGGCTGGGCTGGTTCAGTGCCTGCGCTTACTGCACCGATCACCGCTCCGCCGGCAATATCGGGCCGC
The DNA here is from genome assembly GCA_963804435.1 of uncultured Actinomycetota bacterium. Lineage (GTDB taxonomy): Bacteria > Actinomycetota > Actinomycetes > Streptosporangiales > Streptosporangiaceae > JAJYUU01. Next base: position 1,974,316 of record CAWDQI010000001.1, read on the forward strand.
TGGACCGCGCCGGCATTCGAGGCATACGGGTACGGCGGGACTGGCCCGGCGGGCGACTCCCAGGGGATGAGGCCGGTGAAGTTGGCGAACGGCTCTGCCGGGTCGCTGTTGTAAGCCAGGCGGGTCCACTGCACGAAGTGGGCTGGCTGAAGGTTGTCCGCCACCGACGAGCCGCCGAAGAAACCGGTCCCCACCGTCATCGACGGCGCCAGGTTGGTCTGGATGCCAGCGCTGCCCAGGCTGCTGCCGACGTTGACGGATATCCGCAGCACCTCGGCGGAAGCGCCGAACTCCATTATCGTGCCGGGGTCGTTGCTGTGGATTGCGGCCGAGTGTCCTCGGCCGCTGATCCGCAGGACGGCCTTTGCTGCGTCGATGCCCCTGCGGGCCGTTGGGACCCGGACCAGTCCTAGCACCGGGCACAGCTTCTCGTGCGCAAGCGGCTCTTCCGGGACCACCAGGTCGAAGGGGGCCAGCAGCACTCGGGTCGTGCCCGGCACTTTGATGCCGGCCTCGCCCGCGATCCAGGTGGCATCCTTGCCCACGAAGCGGATATCGAAGCGACCGCCAGGGAAGAGCGTCTCGGCGATTTTGGTGGCCTGCGCCGCGTCCAGCAGGAACGCGCCCTCACGCTTGAGGTGTCGCAGCAGCGCGTCAGCCGCCGCTTCTTCCACGATCAGCACCGACTCGTTGGTGCACAGGATCGAGTTGTCGAAGCTCTTGCTGTCCACGATCCGCTTCGCCGCTTTCGCCAGATCGGCGCTGGCGTCCACGAGCACCGGCACGTTGCCAGGACCAACCCCGAGCGCTGGAGTGCCTGAGGTGTACGCGGCCCGCACCACAGGGGCGCCGCCGGTCGCGACGATCACCTGGGTGCGGTCATCGGTCATGAGAGCGTTGATCAGGGGCACCGATGGCTCGTCCACCACTTGGACGACACCGTCCGGCGCACCCGCTGCCACCGCTGCGGCAGCGAGGGTTCTGGCGGCGTCTGCGCAGCATTCACGAGCCAGCGGGTGCGGGCTGATAACGATGACACTGCGGGTCATCAGCGCGAGCAGTGCCTTGAAGAAGACTGAGGCCACCGGGTTGGTGGAAGGTGTGAGGGCGAACACCACCCCGGCCGGCCGCGGCACCTCGACCATCTTCGCGACAGGGTCGAACCGGGGCGTCACGTAGTCATGGTTGGCGTAGGTCTCGAGCAATCCGGTGCTGCACGCGAGGTTCTTGATCACTTTGTGTGCGACCACGCCGAACCCGGTCTCGCGCACCGCCCACTCGGCGTACTCCTGCGCCTTAGCCGCTCCCGCCTGCGCCACCGCGTGCACAACCCTGTCAACGGCCGCCTTGTCGTAGCGCGCGAATGCCCGCGCGGCCCATTCGGCCCGCTGCAGCATCGCCCGCGCCCTGGGTACGCCGGCCGGGTCGGCGAGCAGTTCGATGGCGATTTCCGTCACGGTACCCTCCGGCCCTGGCGTGCGTCGGCCGCGGCCTTGCCGATCGCCACCTCCACGCGGTCGAGCAGTTCCTCGCAGAGCGCGGGCGGCATAAGCACGCCGGGCTTGAACTGGAGGACTCGGGGATCGAGGGTCGAGAAGATCGCCCACACCCCGGCCTCGTACAGCCGCTTCATGACGAACTTGGCGCCCTGCGGATGGTTGAACTCCAGGCCCATCACCAGCCCGTCCTGGCGGATGCCGGTGAACCAGTCCGGGTAGAGGCCCTGGATCCGGCGCAGCTGCCGGCCGATCAGGTCGGCGATGTAGTGCACCATCGACCTGATCTCAGGCCGGCAGGTGATCTCCAGCGTCTTGAGCGCGGCCACGCACCCGAGTTCGGCACCGCCGAAGGTGGACATGTGGCCGAAGCCATCCTCGGTCAGCCAGCCGGCCGCCTGCTCACTTACCAGCACCGCGCTGATCGGGTACATCCCGCCGGAAATCCCCTTGCCGGTGACCAGCATGTCGGGCGCTACGCCGTGCTTGGTGATCGCCCAGAGCTCGCCGGTCCGCATCAGGCCGGTCTGCACCTCGTCAGCGATGTAAAGCGAACCGTGGCTCTCACACAGCCGCTTGACCGCGGCCAGGTAGCCAGGGGCTGGCAGCGGGAATCCGTAAGTAGCAGGGATCGTCTCCATGATGACCGCAGCCACGTCCCTGCCACGCAGCGCCGCATCCATTGCGGCGAGGTCGTTGAACGGCACGTGGGTGAACTCGTCCGGCTGGTCGGCCAGAAAGAGCGCCGCGAACCGCTCGTCGCCGGTGGCGACGGCCAGGCCGGTATGCCCGTGGTAGGCCTTGGCGATCGAGACGACGTTGCGCTTCTTGGTTGCGTGCCGGGCTGTCTTGAGGGCAATGTCGATGGCTTCGCCGCCGCCACTGCCGAATACCACCTTGGTCAGGCCAGCAGGTGCGGTGGAGATGAGTGCTTCGGCGAGGGCGGTGCGAGCCAGTGAGGGGAAGTGGTGGTTGCCGATGTCGAAGTGCTGCATGGCCGCGGTCACGGCCGACGCAACCTCGGGATTGCGGTGCCCCAGGTTGTAGGTTCCACCGTTGAGGTGCACGTCGATGAGCCGCTTGCCTTCGACGTCATAGATGAAGTAGCCCTCCCGCCGGTCAATGACCAGCGGGACACCCGAGTCGATCCAGAACTGGGTCTTGCCGGGGTTCCAGAACTGCTTGGACTTGGCGAGCATTTCTGCTTTGGAAGCGAAGGCGATGAGCTCCTCAGCCATGGCGACCTCCGCATTAGGCCCGCGTTTGGGTTCAACCAAATAGGATTCTGTGTGAACCGATTAGTGTCAAGAGGTTGAGGTCATCGCCAAGGGAGTGGATCGTGAGCGTGCCCGAGATACCCAGCAGCCGCGACGATTTCGCCCGGTGGTGCGAGTCCGAGGGTATCGACACCGTGATCTCCGGCGCCGGTGACACGCACGGGATCTGGCGTGGCAAGCGACTTCCGGTGGCCGAATTCCTGGCCAAGATCGACCACGGCATCCCCTTCAGCGACGTGGTCTTGGTTCTCACCCACTCCGAGGACACCGACGAGGGACAGGAACTAGTCGAGCCGCCCGGTGGCCAGGCCTATCCGCTGTACTTTCCACGCAAAGAGGAGGGCTTCCCTGACATCTTTGCGCGGCCGGACCTGACCACCGCACGACGCCTGCCTTGGCATCCGGGCACGGTGGGCGTGCTCGGGGAATTTCACCGTGCCGGGGGGGAGCCGGTGCCGCTCGACCCCCGGACCGTGCTCCGGCGGCTGATCGAGCGCACCCGCTCGCATGGCTTCGAAGCGAAGATCGGCATCGAGTACGAGTTCTATATTTTCGTCGGGGACTTCGCCGCGCTGAAAGAGTCGGTCTGGCGGCTGCAGCCGATCCGGGTCAGGCCGTACACCTACGGCGTCTACGGCGGCAGTCTTGACGAGGACCTGATCGGGGGCATCCGCCGCCAGCTAGGCGTGGCCGGGATCAGGATCGAGGCCTGCAACCCGGAGACGGGACCGGGGCAGTTCGAACTGAATCTCCGTTACGACGACGCACTGAAAGCGGCCGATGACGGCTTCGTGTACAAGAACGGGTTGAAGGAGATCGTGGCTGCGCGCGGCCTGATGGCGTCCTTCATGGCCAAGCCACGCCGGGACTGGGCCGGGTCTTCCTGCCACATTCACCAGTCGCTCTGGGAGACCGGTACCGGCGCTAACTCGTTCTTCGCCGGCGACGGCGGCCAAGGACTGTCCGAACTCGGACAGCACTATGCCGGCGGGCTCCTGTCGACGATGCGCGAGTTCACGGCCCTGTTCGCGCCGACCCCGAACTCTTACAAGCGGTTCGCCCCTTACTCCTGGGCGGGGACCAGCGTGAGCTGGAGTTACGGAAACCGGTCTACAGGGATCCGGGCGATCGCGGAGCAGCCGGATGCAGCGCGGCTCGAACACCGGCTGCCCGGTGCCGACACGAACCCTTACATCGTGATCGCCGCCTGCCTCGCCGGCGGCCTGTACGGGGTGGAAGAGAAGATTCAGCCAGCACGGGCCTACGAGGGCGACGCTTACGCCACCGACGAACTCGAGTCTGTTCCCCAGTCCCTCGAGGAGGCGCTCGACCTGCTGGGCAAGAGCGAGGTGGCACGGGAAATGCTAGGCGATGACTTCGTTCAGCACTACATCGTGATGAAGCGGTTCGAAGCCCAAAAGTATCGACAGCAAGTGTCTGAATGGGAAATCCGCCGCTACGCGGAAATGGCATGAACTGCTCGCGCGTAGCGCGCCGGTAGGCGCGGCAATACCGTCTGGTCAATCGCCGCGCGCAGGGCTGCCCACGCGGCGACCAAGCATGTCCGGCCAGCCGTGGGCTGGATGCACCTTGACCGTCGACGGCAAAGGTATGACAATCAGACCAAAGGCCTGTCGGGAGGTCGGTGTGGCAGCGGGAGGCGTCGAGTTCGGGTGCGTGATAGCCGCAGCCGGTATCCCGGCGGCTAGCGACTTTGAGCTTTACCGCGGCATGCTGGCGGACTGCGAACTTTACTCGCAGCTGGGTTACGACACGGCGTGGGTGCTCGAGCATCACTTCAGTGATTACTTCCCGACTCCCGACCCGGCGGTGCTCATCGCCCACCTGGCCGGGCGGTACCCCGACCTGAGCTTCGGCACATGCGTCATCGTCACCCCATGGCATCACCCGCTGCGGCTTGCGGGCCAGATCGCGATGCTGACCGAGCTCACCGACCGGCCGCTGCACCTTGGTCTGGGGCGCGGCACGGCGAAGCTCGAGTTCGACGCGTTCGGCCTGGACATGGGCGAGGCGCGGCAGCGGTTCCAGGAAACCTGGGAAATTCTCCGGCTCGGAATGGCCGGCGAGCCGTTCCGCTATCCTGGCGTGCTCAGACAGATCCCGGAGCCGGTCCGGATCCGGCCCGCGCCTCGCACCGGCCAGCTGCACTTCTACGGCGCTATTGGCAGCCCTGATAGCGCCGCCATCATGGCACGGCTCGGCCTGCCTCCGCTCTGCAACACGATCGGCGATATCCAGCAGCAGGCCGGGACCCTGCGGGCCTGGGAAGTGGCGGCCACTGAAGTGGGCCTGAGTACTTCAGGTGTCACGTTCCCCATCATGATCGATTGTATTGTCGAGGACACGGACGAAGCGGCGATCAGGCAAGCCTGCCGGTACAAGCCGCGCTTTATGCAGGCGCAGATCGACCATTACGCGCCGCACGCCACCGACTGGGTGAACACGCCGGGCTACGAGGCGTGGCAGCGGATCTTCGACGGGATGGAGAAGCGGACCCGCCCCGAGGGCATCGTGCCCTGGTGCGAGTGGCAGCTGATTGGCTCGGCCGAAACGGTCGTGCGGAAACTGAATGCTTATCTCGGGGTTGGCTTCAACCACATCATCTTGCACTTCGCCACGCCCGGCATTCCCATCGGCGTGCGCCACGAGTGGGCGACCCGTTTTGCCAATGATGTCGCGCCGCGCTTCAGCCCGCGACCGCAGGCCGCTTCGGCGGCCGGCACCCCGGCGCGGTGACTCACTAGGCGGGCCGGAATGCTATATGAAGGGGATCGCCCATGACACAGCGGTTGCGCGTGAATGACGTCACGTTCTCGGTGGAGATTGCGGGAAGCGGGCCGCCGATCGTCTTCATTCACGGCTGGACCATGAGCGGCCGGTTCTTCCAGCGCCAGTTGGACGGACTTTCGAAAAGTTTGCAGGTGATCGTGCCTGATCTGCGAGGGCACGGCGCATCCGAGAAGGTCCTGCACGGTCACACAGTGCCGCAATATGCGTCGGACCTGCACGCGATCCTGGCTGAGCTGTCTGTCCAGCGGCCGGTGCTGGTCGGATGGTCGATGGGCGCGATGGTCGGCTATGAATACCTCAGCGCTTATGGCCGGGACGCCGTCGCCGGGATCGTCATCGTCGACCAGCCGCCTTCCGATTATGCCTGGGACGGCTACGAGTTCGGCGTCTTCACGATGGATGCCCTACGCCAAACCAACGAGCAGCTTCAGCTGGAGCAGGCCACAGTGGTGGACGAGTTCACTCGGCTCATGCTGCACAAGCCGGACGAGGAGACGCTGCAATGGATGGCCGCCGAGATCCTCCAAGTCCCGCCCGTCATCGCCAGCACGATCCTGCTTGACCAGACTCTGCGCGACTACCGCGGCTTCCTTCCGCGGATCGACGTTCCCGCGCTTGTCCTTTTCGGCGAGGACGACAAGCTCACCAGCCCGAAGGCGGGTGCGTACATCGCCGACCACATTCCCGGCAGCCGGCTGCAGACATTCGCTGAATCTAGCCATTGCCCGTTCTGGGAAGAGAGCGATGCGTTTAACGACGCGGTAGCCGCGTTCGCTACGGAGGTGCGCTGACCAACCCGACCGGCCACGCCTGGAGGTATGAGTGACGCAAGCGGCTTCTGTTGGCGCAGCCGTGCCGCGGTGGCCGACGGGGGCCGCCTGGATCGACGGCCGGTACTGCCCCATCGAGGAAGCGAAGATCTCGGTGGTGGATCTGGGTATCACCCGTTCGGACTGCACCTACGACGTCGTTCACGTCTGGGACGGGCGTTTCTATCGGCTACATGACCATCTGGACCGGTTCAGTGCCAGTCTCTCCCGGCTGCGGCTTGACCCGATGCACAGTCGGCCCGAGATCGAGGCTATCTTGCACGGCTGCGTGGCGCGCGCGGGCCTGCGGGACGCGTATGTCTCGATGACTTGCACCCGCGGCCGCATGACGGCTGGCAGCCGTGATCTGCGAACCGCGAGGAACACGTTCTACTGCTATGCAGTGCCATTCGTGTGGATCAGCAATCCCGATCAGCAGGCTACGGGTGCGAGCATGACGATCAGCGAGGTAGTACGGATCCCGGCGGAGAGCCTGGACCCGTCGGTGAAGAACTACCACTGGCTGGACCTGGACCTCGCCCTGCTGGACGCCTACGACCATGGTTCCGAGCTCGTTGTGCTGCGCGACCTATCCGGCGCGATCACCGAAGGGCCAGGGTTCAACCTGTTCGGTCACGTGGACGGGCGCTGGCTTACCCCAGGCAGCGGCACGCTGCAAGGCGTCACTCGGCGCTCAGTGATCGACCTGGCGCGGGCGGTCGGCCAGAACGTGGCAGAGGGTCGGCTTAGTGCCGACGACCTGCGCCGGGCAACGGAGGTGCTGATCACCTCCACCGCCGGCGGGATCATGCCCGTTACCGTTATCGACGGCAAGCCGGTCGGCACGGGCGCGCCCGGACCGCTAACAGCTCGGCTGCGGGACGAGTACTGGGCTCAGCACAGCGATCCGCGGTATTCCACCGCGGTCCGATACAACGAGCCAGCCGGGCCTAATCCTGGTGAATAGCGAGCGAAATCGTAGGCGCCGACAGCGGACGCGTGCTGGATCCAGTCGAGCCTGTCGAGCGGTCCTCGGGCACCATCTAGGTCACAAACTGCGGCGATTGCGGGCTGCGCAAAAGGAGTGCGCTAGGCGACCGGCACCGTCTTCGCTGGGTCGATGAACGGGATTGCCGCGGTCTTGGCGGGGGTTCGTTGCCCGTCGTGCCATTCGATGTCGAGATCGTTGCCTGGGTCGGCAAGCTCGGCGGGGACCCACACATATCCGATGTTGCGCTGGAGGCGCGGCGACCAGACAAGGTCGGTGACACGGCCCACCCGCTGCCCGCCGGCCAGGGCCGGGCGGGCGTCGGTGATCTCGAAGAACGACGGGTCGCCGGGCGCCTCGATGCCGACGAGCTTGCGCGTGACCCCGCGCTCGCGGATGCGCTCGAGGGCAGCCTTGCCGACGTAGTCGCCGTCCTGGTCTTCCACCAGCCGCTCGAGCCCGGTGATCTCGAACGGGTTGTTCGCCAGGGTGAAGTCGGAGTTGTAGTTGAAGATGCCGGCCTCGATGCGCCGCGCCTCACACGGGGCGATCGGCCTGATGCCGTAGGGCGCGCCCGCTTCCATGATCGTCTCCCAGAGCTGGTCGCCGCGGCTGGGATCGGTAAGGAATACCTCATATCCGATCTCGCCGGTCCAGCCCGTGCGGCTGACGATCACCGGGATGCCGGCGATGGTCGCGTCCACGCTCCAGTAGTACTTCACGCCGAGGATCTCCGGACCGACCAGATCGCGCATCAGGTCTTTGGCCTTCGGACCCTGAACCTGCACAGGGTAGGCCTCGGGCAGCGACACCGTGGCGTTCAGTCCCCGGCCCTGGGCGAGCCCCATCGCGTACAAGTGGGCGTCAGCGTCGGCCAGGCACAGCCAGAACGTGTTCTCATTCCGCCGTAGCAGCACCGGGTCATTCACGATGCCCCCGTCGGGAGCGATGATCGGCGCGTACTTGCCCTGCCCAGGCGCGCACCTGGCCAGGTCCCGGCAGGTGAGCATGTTCGCCAGCTCGAAGCCGTCGGGCCCGCTGATCTCAACTACCCGTTCCACGCTGACATCCCACAGCGTGACGTCGTTCACCAGCGCCCAGTACTCCGCGGTGAGGTCATCGTAGTAAGCGGGCAGGTACATGTGGTTATACACGTCATAGGCCGTGCAGCCCCATCGCAGCGTCGCCTCGAAGAACGGCGACTTGCGGTACCACGGGCCGAAATACAACGTGCTCGACGTCGCATTCGGTGTCCTCGCGCCGTCACCGCTCACCGCGCACCCACCTCTCCCGGGGCACGCAAGCCCCGGCTCGCCGCCGGGCCGTACCGGCCCGCCGCCCGAACTGAATGATCGGTCAGTTTTGCTCCCCGGCGCAAGAGCCAATCCCGGGACCCGCGTGCGACGCCGGGATACGGGACCGGCACTGCCACCCAGCCGGGCAGGCCTGGACTCACGGTTGGCCCCATAGCCGCACAGCCTTGCTCTGAAATCGGCACGGCGGACGCAACCGCTCGGCTAAGTGCGGAGAGTCAGGTCAGTCGCTGCCACATCGAACGCGCCATCGGCTGCGGCCGCAGACGAACCCCAAGCCGCTCGCGGACGCCACCCTCCGCCACTGCCGCAATCCCGCGCAGCGCGAGCCGCGCCGTCCTCACCGCGACGGCCAATGCACTGGCCCGGGCCCGGTCCACGGCGCCCTGCCCGCGCTCCGCAGGCATGGCGCCGCGAACCCGACGTGTCGCGCTTCGACCGGCCGCCCGGGGATCGGCGGAGCGCCTCGTCCGACACCGGCGCCATCCCGAACGGTACGACACCCGAAACGACGTATGGTCGATTTGCTAGGTTCAGGGCGTGGTCGGCGACCAGCACCGAGATGCCGCGGCGGGTGGCGCGCTCGCGCTCGCGGACCGTCTCGCGGCGGCTGGCGTCACAGATCGCACCGATGCCATGAAGGCCTGGCTGCGGCTGCGTGCGGCCGAAGGCGACCGTGCCACGGTCATCGATCTATACGAGCTCGCCGCCGCGCCTCGGGGCTTGGCCGCCTACGAGCTGCCGCTGACCGAGCGGCTCAGCCTGGCCCGGCAGGCGGCGCCGCATATGTGGCCAGGCTTCAGCATCACTGAGGGCTCCGAGCGGCCTGCGGTGCCGTTGGTCGTCATTGATTACGACCCGGCCTGGCCACACACGTTCGCGCGCTGGCGGCAGCGGGTCGGTGTTGCCTTGGGCACGGCAGCACTGGGCATCGAGCATGTGGGCTCCACCTCGGTGCCGGGACTGGCGGCCAAGCCGATCGTCGACATCCAGGTCAGCGTCGCCGATCTCGCCGATGAGCCGCGCTACGTCCGACAGCTTGAGGAGGTCGGCCTCGTGCTGCGCAGCCGGGATGAACTGCACCGGTACTTCAGGCCGCCCGCGGGGCAGCCGCGTGAGGTACACGTGCACGTGTGTGCTGCCGGCAGTCGGTGGGAACGCGACCACCTGCTGTTCCGCGACTATCTCCGGGCCGCCCCGGCGGCGTGCCGCCGCTACGCCGAGACCAAACGGGCCAACATTCGCCAGTGGAGCGACGACCGCTGGGCCTATACCGAGGCCAAGACCAATGTTGTCCTCGACATCCTGGAGCAGGCCACGGACTGGGCACGGGTCAACGACTGGGCGCCGCCACCGTGGTCACCAACTCCCCGGTAAGGGCCTCCGGCGCCGGCGCCCCGTATGAGTCGCTCCGCGTTTGCTGCGAAGTCACGTGCTGCCGGCGTTCGGCCGCTTGCGCGCGATCGGGTGCCTGCGGCGGAGGTCGCCGGCGCCCGATCACGGGTGTGTGGTCAGCGGCTCAGGGTGAAGATGAAGTCGTACTCTGATCCGACTGGGTGGCCCGTGGCGTGGAGCAGCATGGATCCTTCTGCGCCCGTGTATCTGCCGGTCCCGCCGGTGATGGTGAGCGTCGTATCGGTGCCATCGTCGTAATAGGGGCCTTCGACGGTGAGGTTGCCGCCGCGAAGCAGGGTTGTCCAGGTGCATTCCCATTCGGTTTTGCCGGTGGCTACGGTGCGGATGCAGTACCCGTTGTCAGTTGCGATCTGCCGCGTATTGGCGGCGTTGTAGACCGGGTTGTGGAAGCCCAGTACGTCCCCAAGGCTCATGTCTGGCGGGTGGAACTGCTGCACTGTGTCGGTGATCGCATGCTCGACCACGTGGATGATCATGGGATGCCGGAAGCCGTTGGGGGAGCTGCTGCTCGCCATGGCCGCGACGGGCGCGAGCACCAGGGCGATCACGGCCGCGCCAGCGGTAATGAGTTTCTTCTTACGTGTCATCTCTGCCTCCGTGTTGAAGGTCGGTACAGGAACCGAGCCGAACATCGGCCTAGCGAGACTCAGCGTCGTCCCGCGATCCCCGTCTCGGCAAGAGCCGGCAGCCTGCTGAGTGCGGTCCTGGCCCAGCCGGCAAGCGACTCTCCACCGATGAGAGATCCTGCGGCATGTGCTGGCTCGCGATGAGTCGCTGGAAATCCTGATAACCAGCCGGGGCCGAACCGCATGCGTTCGGGGACCCGAATCCAGGCGCAGCGGCGCCTCGACGATCCGGTTACCGACGCCGGCGCAGTCGGCTGCTTCCAGCGCCTGAGCAACCACCGGGGGCTGGCGTCGGCGCCTTACTGAAAGCTGCTATGCACAGCCGTGGTGTCTGGTGCCTTCCGCCGGTCGTGATCTTGAACCCATCGAGCGGGACGTTAGTACATCGCACGAGCGCTCAACAGCGTGCGGGCACGCAGATCAATGCGGAACTGCTGATGCCCGAAGTGGCGGGCGGTGAGATCACCGCTATCGGAGATCGGTTCAGCCGATGTCCCGGCCATTCACGGTCAGCGTCACGTCGATGTTGCCCCGGGTGGCGTTGGAGTACGGGCATACCTGATGGGCGGCAGCGACGATCCGCGCCGCCTGCTCAGGGTCCTGAACCTGCGGCAGGGTTACGTCGAGTTCCACGGCGAGCTTGAAACCACGTTCCTCGGTGGGCAGCAGGCTGACACGGCTGTCGATCGAGACATCGCCCACCTCGGCGTGTTCACGACGGCCGACCACGCCGAGGGCACTCTCGAAGCAGGCCGCATAACCCACGGCGAAAAGCTGTTCAGGGTTCGTGCCGCCGCCCTCGCCGCCTATCTCCTTCGGCGAGCGGAGCTGCACATCCAGGACTCCGTCGTTCGTGCGCCCGTGGCCGCTTGCCCGGCCGCCTGTGACCGTTGCTTCCGCCGTGTAAAGAACTCGCGCCATCTCGGCTCCATCTTCAGGACCTGCAGATTGCCGGCTCACGGCCGGTCTGGTTCAGTATCTGATAGTGATCACAGGTGACCAGTCCGGCGGGTGACCGCCCTTATGTCACGGTACCCGCAGGCACGCCGTAGGCCGGACTCCTGACGATCAAGATGCCGAGGCACCCGCCGTTAGCTACCAAGGACCGCCAGGTGTACCGGACATGCGGCGTTATAGTGCTTCAAGGTCAGCTTTCCTTGGGTATACGCCCACGAGCATGTACAGGAATTAGGTACGTGGTCGGAAGTTATGACCTCGGTAGGCACACCGCTACGCCGCTCCGCGCGACCCGGCTGGTACGGCAGCGGCTGCCCGACAAGGGCAAGAGCAGGCCCCTCGGTCCTGGCTTCCTGGACAGCTCCGTCAGCTAGCGCCAGCCACTCCCGTGGCCTCCCATCTGATGAGGTCTGGGCGGATACGGGTCGTTTCAGGCGCACTCTGGCCCCGGGGATTTGGTCACTCGCCCGGCTGTCCACGTCATTCAGAATATCGGCCGGCTCCCGCTGCGGGCACCTCCCCGATCGCGCCGCTGATGGGTATACATCTCGCACATCTGCGGCTGCGGTTCCTAGCGCCACCACCGCAAGCCGGTGGCGGGCAGTTCCCGGATCACCAGACAGCAGGCCGGCGCGCTAGCCAGCGTCCTGCCGCTGTTCCGGCTAAGCCGAGGAGGGTGACGATGAACCATGATGCTGAGACCCAGGCAAGGATCGAGAACCATTGGGCTGCATCCGAGCGCGGAGACACGGGGGCCGAGCATGAGATCTACGCCGCCGACGCGGTACTGGACTACCCGCAATCCGGCGAGCGCTTCCGCGGCCGCGCAAAGATCCAGGCGCAACGCGGCGGCCATCCGGCAGACCGGCACTTTGCCGTCCGCCAGATCAGAGGCCGAGGGAATCTGTGGATCAGCGAATGCATAATCACCTACGATGGCGAGCCCACCAATTCGGTAAGCATCATGGAATTCGCTCGCGGCTTCGTCGCGCACGAGACGCAGTACTTCGCCGACCCGTTCCCTGCTGCGCCCTGGCGGGCCGCACTGGCAGAGCCGGTCCCAGGCAAGACAGCTGCCGGATCAGGACCAGATCCAGGACCCGCTTCACGCGCCCGACCATCTTGACGAGGCGCGTGGGCCCAGCTCACGATCCTGAACACGGCTCACGCTGCCTTTGGCAGCTTCGATACCCGAAAAGCCCAAGGTGGCCGATTCGGTGCCTGAGGAGCTGAGGGTTCCCGCAGATTCTCGTCATTGACGACGACCCGGGCCTGCTCAGGCCCTCGGCCATACCGTCCGCACCGCGGAAACCGGGGCAGAGGGAATCAGCCAGGCCGGGCTGCACGCCCGGGTACAGGTCGCGTTGCGCCACCGCCGGGCCGAGGGCGGCGAGGGATACCCGGCGGAACTTGGCATCGGGCCCTTGCATCTCGACCTCGTGCACCGCGAGGCCACCTTCGACGGCCGGCCGCTGGACCTCACGCCCCGGGAACTCGACTTCGTCGCCTTCCTGGCCCGCAATGCCGGAAAGGTTTGCACCCCCCGGATGATCCTGGAGAACGTCTGGGGTCCGGGCTACGCCAACTAACTGCACTACCTGAAGGTCTACGGCTACCGGATCAGGCGCAAGCTCGGCGACGAGCAGGGAAACTCCCTGCAAAGTGACCCGTCGGTGGGATATCGCCTCGCCTGGCCAAGCGGCTCGGCCGCCTCGGGATAAGCCCCCGCATCCGCGTTCTGTCGCGCATCTACGTCGAGCAACCTCGGTAGGCCTAGTCGATGACGGTGCCGAGGTCGTCGGACCGGCCGGCCGCCAGGCGCGCCCACTGCGCGATGGGCCGCCCGCGAAGCCGGAACTGGTCGCCATCGGTACCGAACGCTTCCGGCCAGCCGACCGGCGAGTCCTCCCACGCCTCCTGGCGCCCGTACACCGTCATGTCGAGCAGCGCATAGCTGGGTGACATCGCCTCCGCGGCGCGGCCGCTGCTCCAGTACGTCTCGAACACCCGGTCGCCGTCGCGCGGATAACACGACCTGCATGCCGAACCAGCGGCCGGCCAGCAGTTCCGCCACGCTGTCCTGCGCCGAGTACCACGGCACGTCCCAGCCCATGAAGTCGCGGTAGCGCGCGCTCTCCTCGTACGGTCCCTGGCAGAACGTCGCATACGTGACGTCACGGGAGTGCAGGTAGGACAGCTCGCGGACCTGGCCGTTGAAGAACGTGCAGCCTTCGCACTGATCCGCAGCTGGCTGGCCGGCGTGCCACATGTGGTAGTACACGATGAGCTGGCGGCGACCCTCGAACACCTCCAGGAGCGAGACCGGCCCTCGCGCCCCGGTCAGCGTGATGCCCGCGTCGACCTCGACCATCGGCAGCTGCCGGCGGGCCGCAGCGATTGCGTCCCCTTCGCGAGTGTGCGCCTTCTCCCGCACCAGCAGCTTGTCGAGCCGGGCCTGCCAGGTCGCGCGGTCGGTAACCGCGGGCAGTGGCGCGGTCTTCGCTTCGTCCGTCATGGTCGCCTCCAGTCAAGGATCGTCATCATTACGACGACCGGCACCGCTCCGATGGACATCGGATGCCAAAATGTCGCCGGTGGCTCCGAAGCTCGCGTCCCGCGCCGCCAGGCGCTCTTGATTCAAGGGAACGGGGTCCGTATCAGCCGGCGCTGGCTTGCATCTGCGCCGGGCCGCAAGGCGCGGCAACGAACCATGTCTCGTTGTCCTGCTCTGCAACGCTTGCGACTATGTCAGCTGGCGCCGAGACTCCCGCCGCCGAGCAGGACCGCGAGCCGATGCCATTGGTCTGCGGTTACCTCGGCGACAGGAGCGGCGGGATCGAGGCCAGCGCGGAGCAGCAGCCGCTTGCGGCCGGCGAGAGCGATGTCGGTTCGGGTTGCGGGTCGGCGGTAGGCCGCTTCGAGTATCGAGCGCAGGCAGCGCTGGCCGTCGGCGGAGACGCGCACGGGACGGGGTCGCACTGACAGCCAGGCGCCGTTCACGCGCGGTGGCGGTACGAAGGCCGCCGGGTTGATGACCTGGGCCATGTGTATCTGGTACCGGGCGCTCCACCAGGCCGTCTCCGCGTCGCGCGGCCGCTCAGCGGTCAGCCAGCGGGCGGCACCCCACTGGACGATCAATTCGGCCCCAGCTAGCGGGACGGCCGGATCTCCCAGCAGGCGCCGGCACAGTACCGTGGTGACCGAGAACGGCGGACTGGCCACGACCAGGAAATCCCGCCGCGGCAGCGGGATCTCCCGCAGGTCCGCTTCGACTACCCGGACGTTCGGCTCGTCATCGAAACGCCGCCGCAGCCGCGCAGCGAGCTTCGGATCCAGCTCCACGGCGATCACGCGAGCCCCGGTGACAGCCAGCCCGGCGGTGATCGCGCCGCTACCCGCGCCGAGGTCGAATACCAGCGTCCCAGTGCCGGCGCCGCTGACTCGCGCGAGCTGGGTGATCAGTCTACGGTCACGCAGAAAGTGAGCACCGGCAGAATTCGGCGCCAGCGGCCGCCCTGCCACGGAAGACCATGACCATCATCAAGGCCGTTCTGCTGTCGTTGCAGTTACCGCGCCAAAATCTATGCCGTCCTGAGACGAGACGCCACCAAATTCTCCGCGCAAACGCCCGGTACGCCGCTGAGAGTCGGCTCAGCTCGACGTCTGCGCCCAGGGGCCAACCCCGCCGATGCGCTCGACGGAGTAGCGCACGATATAGCCGGGGCGCTTCGGCGGCGGGTACCCGGCGTCGGGGGAGATGTAGACCTTCGCCAAGCGGTCGAGCAAATCCCATGCTTCATCGCTCGGCGGCTGGACGGCGGCCCGCGCCCGCACTACGGCGTACGGATTCATGACTACGCCTGGCGCCCGCGGCGCGTCGAAGGACAGCACGACCCGCGGGTCCCGCTCCATGTTGCGTAGCTTCACATGCCGCGACATATGAGCACTGACGAGATTATCGCCGTCCAGCCCGATCCAGATGACGGTCACCTGCGGGCTCCCGTCGGGGTTGATGGTGCTCAGGTGGGCCATCGGGCCCGACTCGATCAAGTCTCGCAGCTCTCGTGACAGACTGCTCATGACTGGATCGTATCTGTCACTGACCTGACCTGACCCATGGGGACCGGGGGCGAGGCCGGACTCCCGTTCCCTGCTCGGCCCGGTAGCGGATGCTCCCAGGAGAATGAACTCAGTGATGAGGCGACGATCATGTTGGTGGAGCGGCGGCCGTCGCGGTCCAAGGCGCTGTCCAGCCAGGCGATAGCGTGATGCGGCGGCGGCGCGACGGCCGTGCCCGCCGGCAGACGGGCCAGAGCCCGTATCTGGCGGTGCACCGCGTGGTGCTCCGGAGCACCGAGCGAGTCTGGCACGACCTCCGGATCAAGGACCTCCACCGGAGCGCCAAGGAGTTCGAACTCATGCACCGGGCCTTGGGCTTTGCCGCCCTGGCCATCCTCACGGTGATCCCGCTGCTCATTGTCGTCGCTGCGGCCAGCCCTGCCCCGCACCGCGGCCTCGCCGGGTGGGTGGTCTACGGCATGGGCCTGACCGGCTCCTCCGCTGACGCGGTGACACGGCTGTTTTCGGCACCCGCCCGCGTGCTAGGCACGACGAGCGTGTTCAGTGCCCTCTTGCTGGCTGTCGCCGGGGTGACGTTCGCGGGCAGCGTGCAGGCCGGGTTCGAGAGGATCTGGGGCCTTCCGGTCGGGCCGTGGCACAAGATCTGGCGTCAGGCGGTGTGGTCGGCCGCCCTGATCGCCTACATCTACGCGGAGGCCACGGTGGGCACCGTGACGCACCGCGGGCTGGCCGAGACGCTGGGCCGGGGGGCGGTGGCGGTGCTGCTCGGGATCGCCTTTTTTTGGTGGGGGCTTCGCTTCCTGGTCGGCGGCCGGGTGAGCTATCTGGCGGCCATGCCGGGCGCGGTGGCGACGATGGTGTGCCTGGGCGGCCTGCGGGTCTTTTCCGGCCTCGTCTTCGAGCCGCTCATCGCCAGGAACGCGGTCAGCTACGGCGCGCTGGGCACCGTCTTGATCGTGCAGTCCTGGCTGATTGGCGCCGGGTGGGCGGTCTATGGCGGCCAGCTGTTCGGGCGCTGGTTCCACGACCCTTGGCTACGCGCCTGGGCGGACAGCCGCTGGGGCCAGAGGGAGCCGGGCGGGGAAGAGGGCGGGCAGGACGCCCAGGGTCAAAGCCCACCGCCTGGGTAGTTGGTGGTGACCGCTGCCGTCAGCCGGCCGACTCGTGACGACTATGACGAGGGGGCCTCTGGCCGGCGTTACGCCGGTCAGAGGCCCCCTGCGCTGCGATCTGACTACTGTCCCGAGGTGTCCAACGCCGGGATGTAGGCGCCGGGGACCTGGTTCGGCGCGTAGATCTTGGAGTCACCTGGATATGGTCTCTTCCAGTCGTACGTGGCATACCAGGTGTAGCGGTTCATCTGCTCGGGGTTGGCATAGTCGGGAACTGCGTTCTTCCCGGTCAGGTGCTGCTGCGTCAGCCACTTCTGCCACTGCGCTGCAACCTGCTTCTCCGAGGGCGGCACCACGGTCGATGGCTGAGCAGCTGCGAACTTCTGCCCGGCCGCCGCGGTCGATCGCTGGGAACCATTGAGGTTCAGCGAGCCTGTGTCATAGCCGCAGCTCGGCTCGGGTTCTGTCAGACCCAGCGTCAGCGACGTCTGGTTGGGCACCGCGTTGAACGGCGTGTAGTCGGGCATGCTGGTGAAGGCGCCGAACATCGGAGTGGCGGCGCTGTCCATCTGGTTCATCGGGTGGATACCGAGGATCTGCTCGATGGTCCGAACCATCGTTATCTGTGAGTAGTACGTGTGGTCGACTACGCCGTGCTGGGCCCAGGGGCTGATGATCTGGAACGGGCCGCGGTGACCATCGACGTGGTCCACACCGGCCTGGGTGTCGTCCTCCATGACGAAGATCGCACTTTGCGGCCAGTACTTGCTGTGGGAGATGGTGTCGACGATCTTGCCGAGCGCCAGGTCATCGTCGGCGACCTGAGCTGCCGGGTTGAGCGGGCCGCCGGTGTGGTCGCTGGACAACCACATCATGTTCAGGTTGGCCGGGCCGTTGTTCTCGAAGTCCTGCTTCCAGATCTCGTACCGGTACAGGTCCGGGATGCCGGTGTCGAACTTCGGGTACGCGTGCACCGTGACGTTGTTCAGCGATGGGATTGGCGAGGAGGTGACCTGGCTGATGGTCGTGGGCTGCCCGGTCTGGTCCATGTTCAGCGCGTCGCAGTAGAACGTGTCCCAGTTATTGCCGGCCGGGTACGACTCGAACTGGTTGAACTCACCGAAGTCACGGACGGTCTTGCCCTCTGCCTGCGCACCGCTCCAGATAAAGCCGGAACGCTGGTGGCCCAGCACGTCGTCCTCGGTGTCGTAGCTGCGGAGGTACGCACCGGCGGACGACTCGGTGTAGAACGGGTCGTTGCCCTGCATCGCCCAGTTGTGGCCCTCGGCCGAGTTCGTGGCAGGGTCGTACATGTTGTCGTACAGGCCAAACTGCCCGGCCAGCGCGTGCTGATTCGGCGTCACGGACTCGCCGTACATCGTGAAGGCCGAATCGCCGTTGCCGCTCGGAATATCGCCGAACTGCTGGTCGTAGGTTCGGTTCTCCTTGACGATCAGCCACACGTACTTGATCACCGACGGGTCCCCGATGCGCAGCGGTACCGGCACCGGCGCCACCTTCTTGCCGGTGCTCAGCAGCACCGACTTCTTCGTCCAGCCGTTGTTTTGGAACACCTGGGCGGTGTAGCCCTCGGTTTGCAGGTCGCTGGGCAGGGTGAACCGGGTCAGGCTGCTGGTGGTGTCGTGGGTGTTGTGGGCACCGACTGCAAAGGGGTCCGGTCGCTGGTCGTCGATACCGCGGGTGTTACTGACCACTATCTGGCCGCCCACAGCGTTGACGGCGGACGGGACGTAATCGGTGGGCAGCAGCCCGATGTAGCGGACCGGGGCGTGGGCGTTGACGAACTTGTACACCGCGACCGCGTTGGCACGGGCGAGCGTCACCAGCAGATGGCCGTCACTGGTCAGGACAACGCCGTTGGGCTCGTAGCCGACCTTGGCCTCCGGCCACGGCTGGGTGGCGATAGTCTGCACGACCTGGTCGCTCCTGGTGTCGATGACCGACACGGTGTCGCTGAAGGTGTTGGCGACGAACAGCGTCCCGTCGCTCGTGGCGTACATCGCGGTCGGGTGCAGCCCGACGTTGATGCTCCCCACGGGGGCGTTCGGGTCCGCCAGGTTGATGACGCTGACAGTGCCGGTGGTGCTGGCGCCGGTCTCAGGATTGGCCGGTACCTGCGTGCCATAGGAATTGATGGTGGTCTCGCCGGCGGTCGGCATGCGGCCGCCCTCGTTACTGACGTACAGCTTGTCGGCGATGCGCACGACGCCGCGGGGGGCGATGCCTACCGGCCAGCTCTGCTCAATGGCACCGGTCGCCGCGTTAATGGCGACGACGCTGTTCTGGCCGTTGACGTCGGCGTACACGGTGGATCCGTCAGCCGAGAAGACGGCCTGAGCCGACAGTGCCCTCTTGGAGCCCTCGGCGGGGATGCTGATCGCGGTCGGCGCACTCACCGTGCCGTCGGCGTTGACCGGGTACCGGTCGTAACCGTTGATCACGGGCACCCACAGCGTCGACCCGTCCGGGGAGTAGGTCGGCCCCTGCTGTCCCACTGATGTGTCGCTGATCTTCAGGTTATCCGCTGAGGAGTTCCCGACGAGCTGCTGCACTGTCCAGTTCTTCAGGTCCACGATCGTCAGCGAGGCGGCCCCGTCGGCGGTCAGTGCCGCTAGGTGGCTGCCGTCCGGGCTGACGGTCGAGGTCATAATCTTGCCGCTGTTGAGTACCAGCCGGTCACCAATCGGTGTGAGGACCTGATCGTCGGGCAGGACCAAGCCCCCGTTGTAGGTGTGGTCGGCCTGCTCAGTGCCGAGTCCGGTCGTGGACGCAAACACGATCCCCGAACTGGTCCCGGCGACCGCCACGGCAGCCGCGCAGGCGATTACCAGGCGGGCCCTGCGCCCCAGGCGGCCGTAGAGCCTGGCCAAGGCGTTCGGGTCGCGCCGACGTCGTTGGCGTGTGACTTGCATTGTCATCCCTTCGTGGCGAGCAGGTCGACGATCCCGTCGAACTGCCAGAGCGGGTTGGATGCCATTCCGGTTGAAGTACGCACGAGGAAGTAGCCGTTCACCTGTATCGGCCCGTCGCCGTCGGCGACATACCGGCCGTCTCCGGTCACGTCGAGCTGGTAGATCGCCTGCCCGACAGCATTAGTCACGCCGGGCACGTGCCAGCTCACGGTGCAGCGCCAGCCGTTGCCTGGCCCGGTGGGCTCGACCAGACCGCCGTTCTTGTCGCAGCTCGCGCCGACTCGCAGCTGGGCTTCGGTGATTCTGGGCCGATGCAGCTCCTGGGTCTGCACCACGTACATGTGGCCAAACACCGTCGCCAGCGATCCCTGCAGCTTTCCCTGATCAATCCCCGAACCCCTCGTCTCCGGGGCCGATAGCTGGAGGACACCGGCTGTGACGGCGAGGAGCGCGGCCAGCGGTAGCACGCCGATGGTGAGCACGCGGCGCACCAAGCCGTCTTCAGTGCCGCTGGTGAAGTCACGGCGCATGAACAACCGGTACGCCAGCCCGGTCACGGCGGCCGCCCACACCAGGCTGACCACCACGGAGACCAGCAGCGGACTCAGCTGCGCCGGGTTGGTGAACAGACCCCGCCAGGCGATGAAGCCATAGCTAGGCAGGGCCACACGTACCGCCACCGGTAGCGGCAGGATCTGGGCGCCCGCCATGCCCAGCCCGGCCACCGCCGGGAGCAGCAGCCCCAGCGGGGAGCGCCCCAGCGTCACCGACCCAAGTAGGCCGATTGCCGCCAGTGCCAGCGTCGGGGCCAACGTGCACAGCCAGGCGAGCAGAACCTTGCCGGCTGCATCCGCGGGTGCGAGCACATGCCCGTCCAGGCCGATCAGCGGCCGATTGCCAACGGTGAGGACCCCGGCCATGCTGGAGCAAGCCAGCCCGATCATCATCAGCGCCAGGACGGAGAGGCTCGCCAGCGCCTTGGCCGCGAAGATCCGCCGCGGTGAGTGGATGGCCACCAGCAGGTGACGCCACGTGCCGAGCCGGTCCTCGATGGCGAACACGTCGCCCGCCACCAGAGAGGTGAGCAACGGCAGCACATACGTGCCGGCGAAGCCGAGCACTACCAGCGATCCGGCCCAGCCGGTGGCGTGCATCCAGCGGCCGAACACCGTGTCAGCAGGCAGCGAGTTCTGCCGGCTCACCTCGCTCACCAGCACCGCGGGCACGACCCAGGCGGCGAGGATCAGCAACCGCAGCCGCCACTGGGAGAGTAGCTTGACTAGCTCGAAGCGGTAACTACGCGTGACCGGGACACGCCGCTTCGGAGCGGCCGGAGCAGCAGTCGTGGCCGTCATCGGTCGTCCTCCGGCTGCTCGGTAAGGGCCAGGAACGCCGCCTCCAGCGAAGAGATCACCGGAGCCAGCTCGCGCACCGCGACCCCTGCGTGCACGAGCCGCACCACCAGCTCGTCCAGGGCTGCCACCTCTGCGCGCACCACAAGGGCGTCGCCGCTCGCGCGCTGGCCGGGGACGAGTCCGTCGGCCAGGTGCACGCCGGTGGTGGCAAGTGCCGCCTCGCGGGTGGCGCCTGGGTCGGTGGTGACCAGCCGATAAGCGACTTCGCCGCTTTCGGCTCTCAGCTTGTCGATGGGGCCGGAGAAGGCGACCCGACCTCGGCTGACGATGGTGACCTCTGAGCACAGCGCGTCAACATCGTCCATGCGATGGCTGGAAAGCACCACGGCGGTCCCTTCCGTGGCAAGGCGGGTAAGCACCCGGTGTACGTGGTTTTTGCCTGCCGGGTCCAGGCCGTTGACCGGCTCGTCAAGAACCAGCAGCCGGGGCATGGTCAGCAGCGCGGCGGCCAACCCTAGCCGCTGGCGCATCCCCAGGGAGAAGCCCCGGACCCGGTCATCAGCGACATCGGTGAGTCCAACCTCACTGAGTACTTCGTCTATACGCGCCGTATTGGCGTCACCGCGAAGAGCTTCAAGCGCGGAAAGGTTCCGCCGCGCGGTGAGGGACGGGTAAAGCCCCGGGCCGTCCACAAACCCGGCGACACCGTCCGGCGCGGCCAGCGCGCGTCCGACCGGCGTCCCCAGGATTTCCAGGCTGCCGCTGTCGGCGACGGCCAGGCCCAGGAACAGGCCCAGCATCGTGGTCTTCCCGGCACCGTTAGGGCCTACCACGCCGTGGATCCGGCCCCGCGGGACATCCAGGTCGATACCGTCGAGTGCGATGACATCGCCGAAGCGCTTGGTGATCCCGCGGGCCCGAACAGTGAGGGGGGTGTCCATAGATCCTTGCTTCTCCGTCCCTTTCGGCCGGCGTCCCGAACCACGCTCGGCAAATAACGCGGCTCAGCGCGAGGACATGACTGTTACGGAGGCACGGTCCGTTAAGCTACGGACTGGAACTTCCATTCGGCCGAAATGCAAATGAACATCGCTTGAAGCCGGGTGTACCAATGTCAATAGGCAGCTGACCGCGGGGCGCCCTGCGTTGGTACCAGCCACGGAATGGCAACGATCCTGGAGCAGCCGACCTGCACATCTGTACAGTGCCCACAGGCGCGGTCTGTCGGGTCCGGATGTCCGCCCTGCCGGACCGGCTCGCCCATCGGACACTCGCCGGACTGGACTACAGCGGACTGCGGTGCGGCGCTCCTGGACGGGTGGCGCTCGCCAGTCTCTTCGGACCGGATGCGGAGTGCCGGGGACGCTGATCGTTACGAAGGTCGGCGGGCTCGCCAACATAGCCTTCGGCAACGACCCTCGAGGTCTGACCTAGTTGCCGCGCAGACGGCCTTGTCGGCGCTCTTCCCGCCCCAGATCACTCTTTATTCGGGGCGCTCTTAGTCAAAGACGGACATTTGCGTGGAGTGGGAAAGCCTGACATCGCGCTCCGACATCTACCGCTCGTACGGGCACAGCAAGGCACATGTCGTTAGAGACCTCGCGGTCAAGCGCATTGCATGGACGGCTTGGGCTGCGGGCACACCAACAGCGCCGCCTAGACCACTGGAGTTACTGGCCTTCATCACCGGCCACGGCATCACCTGCGAGCGGGCGTCGCAGCCCGCCCGGCCGCCTCCTCGGGCCACAGCCCCCGTGAGACGTCTGCGTTCGTCAACGCGATCGAGCACCGCGCTCGCCGCGCGGAGCCAGTCCCCGGCGAGGAGGAAGCGCGTATGAGACGTTCCGCGTGGCTGACCGGCCGCCTCAAAGCCCTTGCCCGGCGCCCGTACCGCAACGCGCTGGTCATCATCGGTATTGCCGTGGTGATGGCCGCGCTCTTCGCCGCTTCCTACAGCTTGGCACTGGGCCGGGCGACCCCGCATCACATCACCCTCGGGCTCGTCGGCCGCCCCGCTCACCAGCTGGCCCTCATCAGGGCGCTGGAGCGGGCGACCCACGACGCGCTGACGTTTCGCCCCTACGGCTCGGCTGCCGCCGCCCAGCACGCGATAGCCCAGCAGGCCACTTACGCCGCCCTCGTCCCAGGCCTAGCCCGGCCGCAGCTACTGATCTCAAGCGCCTCCGGTGCCTCCGTCGCGCGGGTGCTCGAGCGGGCCGCTGGGGTAGCGCAGGGAACTGGCCAGCCGGTTCGCGTCGTCGACCTGCACCCGCTGCCACCGGCCGATCCGCAGGGCCTGACCTCGTTCTACGTGACGCTGGCAGCCTCTTTCGTCGGGTTCGTCACGATGCTCCAGCTGCGGGGCAATGCGGCGGGGCTGTCGCTCCGCGGCTGGCTCGCGTCGATCGCTGTGCTGGCGATCACCGGCGGGCTGGTGCTTGCGCTGGTCGCAGATCCAGTTCTCGGCGCGCTGCTGGGCCCATTTCCCGAGATCTGGCTCGCGCTCGGCGCCGAGGTGGCCGTGGCTGCGGTCGTCTGTTCCACGATGATCGTCCTGATCGGCCGCTGGGCCATCATCCCGACCTGGCTGCTGTTCGTCATCCTCGGGAACACCTCCTCGGGTGGCGCGGTGGCGCCGCCGCTGCTGCCGCAGCCCTATGCGTTTATCGGCCGCTTCCTGCCCCCCGGCGCGACCGTCGGTATCGTCCGCACTGCCGTGTACTTCCGCCAGCAGCAGCACCTTGAGCCGTTTGCCGTCCAGGCCGGGTGGCTTGCCTGCGGTGTTGCCGCGCTGCTGATCTCCGCTCGGCTGCTCGGGCGGGGACCGGCGCGGTGAGCGCGAGTAGCGCGCAGGGGATCCGCCCACCGAGTATGGCGTCACGAAGATGCCAGAACATCGTCGAGAGTCTGGAGGAGGAGGTCGGCGTGTTCGTGCTGGAATACCAGGGGCGGCCGGATCTTGAGCACGTTGCCGGCCGGGCCGGTTGCGCTGAGCAGTATTCCTCGCTCGCGCATCGCCTCGGTCACTTTGCGGGCGTTCCCGGCCGCGGGCCGGCGCGCTTCATCAGTCAGTTCGACGCCGACCAGGAGGCCTTCGCCGCGGACGTCGCCGATCAGGGGGTGGCGTTCCGCGAGTGTCAGGAGGCCCTGCCGAAGGTAGGCGCCGACTTTCGCGGCGTTGGCCACCAGGCCCTCGTCCTCGATGACGGCCAGGACCGCCAGCGCTGCCGCGCAGGCTACCGGGTTACCGCCGAAGGTGCTGAACAGCTCGACCTCCGCGGGAACGGCCTCGAGCAATTCGGACCGGACCACGATGGCGGCGACCGGGAAGCCGTTGCCCATCGGTTTGCCCGTCACCACCATGTCCGGCGTGATCCCTGACGCCTGGAAGCTCCACAGGTGCGTCCCGGACCGGCCGTGGCCGGCTTGCACTTCGTCGGCCACCACGAGCCCTCCCAGCGTCAGCGCCCGCCGGGCTGCTTCTCGCAGGTAGGCGGGCGGGGGCGACAGGATGCCGTCGGCAGTAAAGGCCGGATCCAGGTAGATGGCAGCGAGCCCGCGGTCGCCGAGCGCTCGGGCGGCGTCATCGATGTGGGCGGCATACCGATCCACCCACCCTTCGTCTCCCCGGCGGTACGGGCCGCGGTACCCGTCAGGTGCGGGGATGGTCGCGACGTGGGCAGGCTGCTCCCCCTTGGCCCATTCCTCCGGAGATAGGGCGTGGGTGGCTTCGGTCAGCCCGTGGTAGGCGCAGGCGGTCACGACCGCGCCGGACCGCCCGGTGGCCGCGCGGGCGATCCGCCAGGCGAGGTCGTTGGCCTCGCTGCCGGAGTTCACGACCATGACGGCGTCCAGTCCCGGCGGCAGGGTGGCTTGGATCCGTTCGGCGAGCTCGACGATCGCTTCATGCAGATAGCGGCTGTGGGTCGCGAGCAGCTGCTGCTGCCGCGTCACCGCCTGCACGACCTGCGGGTGGCTGTGCCCGACCACGGCCACGTTGTTGTAGCAGTCGAGGTACCGCCGGTCGTCTGGGTCGAACAGCCAGACACCCTCGCCGCGGACCAGGTGTACCGGTTCGGAGTAGAACAGCGGCGATCGGGGCAGCGCCCGGCGGCGGCGCTCAAGCAGAGAACTCGTGGCGGACCTCTGGTAGGGGAGCCGATGGCAGGCTTCGCGGAAACGCCGCGCGACAGCGTCTATGCCTATCGCCTGGATGGCATCGAGGAAGGCGCGGGCGCCCGGCTCGCCGCTCGCAGCATACGCGGCGTTGTCCGGGTAGAGCCCGCGCCGCCAGGCCGTGACAGTGATCTCAGTGGCAAGCCTGCCCGCCACAAGGTCCGCGAGCAGACCGGCCTCCTCGTCTTCGAGCGGTGTCACCGAGACGTAGCCGCCGATTATCGCGTCCGCCGCCTCGATGGCGTCGTCACGACCGTGGAGCACATCGGCGACGGCGACGGCGAGATCGCAGACCAGCGGCGCGTGGGTCATGTCCCCGAAGTCCACGATCCCGCTAACCCGAAGGTCGTCGCCGAACAGCACGTTGTCCAGGCTCATGTCGCCGTGGATCACCTGTGCGCGAAGCCCTGGCAGCGCCGGGGCGACCCGAGCGGCGAACCGGTCCAGAACCCATTCCACCTGAGCCCGGCGCTGGCCGTCGGAGACATAGGTGAGCAGCGTCCGGAGCTCGGGCAGGCGGGTGATATCCCACAAGATCTCGTAGTCGGCCGCGGGGTGGAAAAAGCCACGCAGCGCCCGCCCCAGACGGGCCGTGACCTGCCCGTGGGACCAGATCGCCTCAGTGGTGAGCGCCGTGTTCGCGGTCACCTGCCCAGGCAGGAACGTGAAGAGCCGAGCAGGGTAGGTCCGGCTGTCGGGCCCCGGCACGTCGACCCAGCCTTGTTCCGCTGCGGTCGGCAGCGCGCGCATCACCGGCAGGCCCGGATCGACCCGCTCGATGTGGCGGAGAGCGGCGGCCTGCATCGCCAGGATGGGCTGCTCATCCGCCGGATTAGAGATCTTGAACAGGAAGCGCTGCCCGTCGGCCGTGTCCACGCGGAAGTTCTGGTCCCGTTCGCCAGGCAATGGACTGAGGGACGACGACTCGACGCCGAAGCCTTCCCGCAGGATCTGCCTGGCTGCCTCCTCAGCGAACGCAGGGGGCGTGCTCTCCAGGGGATCAGGCCGCATCACCATAGGACCGAAGGCTATCTTGCGGCGCACCGCCCAGCATCGCCCCGGCCGCCGCCGTCCCGCGGCACGCGGAGCTGGCATCCAGCCCTAATAAGATCGGACGATGCCCATCCCAGCGGCGTTTGACTTGTCCGGCCGGGTAGCGGTGGTCACCGGAGCGGGCGGTCCCGAAGGCATCGGTTTCGCCACCGCCAGGCTGCTCGCCGAACTGGGCGCCGCCGTGATGATCAGCGCTACCACGGCCCGGATCCACGACAGGGTCAGCGAAATGCGCAGCGCGGGATTCGACGCAGTGGGGATCGTCGGCGATCTCACCGATGCCGAAGTGGCGTCCGGGCTTGTGTCGGCTGCGCTGGTGCAATGGGGCCGGCTGGACATCGTGGTCAACAACGCCGGCATGATCTCGGCCGCTGACCCCGTGTTCGAGTCCGGCACCCTCGAATCCATGGACCTGGCAACCTGGCAGGCTGCGCTCGCCCGCAACCTGACCTCCGCCTTCTTGGTCACCAAGGCGGCGCTACCGGCAATGACCAGCCGCGGCTGGGGGCGGATCATCATGGTCGCCAGCGTGACCGGCCCAGTGATGGCGATCCGCGCGGACGTCGGATACGCCAGCGCCAAGGCGGGCATGGTTGGCCTCACCCGCGCCGCCGCCGTCGACACCGCAAGGCACGGAATCACCGTCAACGCCGTCGCCCCAGGCTGGATAGCGACCGGCTCCCAGACCCCGCAAGAGCGCAGCCAAGGGCAGGCCACCCCGGCCGGCCGCAGCGGCTCACCCGACGAGATCGCCGCCGCCATTGCCTGGCTGGCCAGCCCCGGCGCGTCCTATGTGACCGGGCAATACCTGGTCGTAGACGGGGGCAACTCGATCGCCGAGCAGCGCGCCACTTGACATCGATGACCCCTGATTTGCGTGCGCCATCACCACGGCGGTACCGGCCCGGCGTCTGAGCGGACTCCACGCCATCCCCGACCCCGGCCAGGTTCGGTCCCGGCTGGGAGTGGAAGCGGAACATGCGCCCTGAGTTCTTCGCGCTTTGATTTGGGAACGAAGAGGAGTCGGCTGCGGGCAATGCCTACGGGCACCTCCTGCCGTTTGGCGCGGCGAAGAGGGGCGTGAGCGATTCCTTTGCGCCCCTGCCGAGTCTTCCTGGTTGAAGGCACTTGGCAAGCGAGACGATGAGGAGTGATGCAGTCGGCTGGTCGTGCAGGCAGGTGGGCAGACCTTGCACGATAAACGACCCCAGTTTCGAGACACATCCCTGGTGTCGGCGTCTAGCGCGACTATGGTCCGGTGAGAAGTTTTTGCTGGCGGCCGGTCGGATTCGGAGCGAGGCGTTCGTAGCGGGGGTGAGATGCGGCCGGAGGAGGCCGCCGGGACAACGGAGTCATGAGATGACGCGGTACCTGATCTCGTTCGATGACGGCGCGATGACCTTCCCCGAGGAGGAGCTGCCCGACGTGGCCGAAGCCGCGCTCAAGGTGGTCCGGGAGGCCCAGGACGCCGGCGTGTGGGTGTTCGGCGCCGGGCTGGAAAGCCAGCGGGCGAGCGTGGTGGCCACCGACGGGATGGTCACCGACGGCCCGTACCCGGAGACCAAGGAGGTCATCGGCGGGTTCGCGGTCGTCGACGTGCCTGCCCGCGAGGAGGCGCTGGAGTGGGCCGCCAAGATCGCCGTCGCCTGCCGCTGTGCGCAAGAGGTCCGGGAGCTCCTGCCCGACCCGACCGGCTGATCGAAGGCCGGGCATGGCCAGGAGGATCCGAGATCGGGCAGCGTCCTGCACGAGGCTGTTGGTCGCTGCCTCGACCATGAGGTCCAGGCGACCGGCCGGCCTCAGCCATGAGACCGGCGGGGCCCGCCAGGATAGGGGCCCCGCCAGGGATCGGCGGGCCAAGCCACGGCCGGCCAGTTCGAGCCGGGCGACAGTCGGCGCACCCCACCTCGTCGCGCTCGTCCGCGTCGGCGCCAGATTCGAGAATGGCAAACTTATCGAACGCCCCGACGACCAACCCGACGACGAGTCGGGAGGTCACGCCCTCGCCCCCATGACACGCCAATGCGCAGGTCTTGACAATTCCTGCAGATTGTCACCGGCAGGCTGGAGTTTATCGCGGTCTCGACATCGGATGTAGACGCCGTGGGGTCGTTCTTGATCCAGTCTTTGAGATGGGTAGGCTTTCTTCGAAGAAGTGGATGAGAATGTCTCGCTCTGCGCCCGATGGCGCATCTGTGGAGCCGTCGGTGACAGCAATTGAATCACTTGACGACAAGGTCAAATGTGGCCTTAGGTGGTTCGGAGTAGCGGTCGAAATACCAATCGGAGCATTCTTATGTCCAAATCCATCGCCGTGTTCGGAGCCGGACCCGGCCTCGGCCAGGCCGTCGCCCGTCACTACGCGCGAGCGGGTTACGCCGTCACGTTGGTGGCTCGCCGATCGGAGCCACTTGACCGTCTGGCGCAGGATCTGGCCAGTGCCGGGGCAACCGCGCACGTCATCACGGCCGACCTATCCGACACCGGTGCCGCGCCCCGACTGGCCGGGCAGATTCGCGCTGAGGCCGGCAACCTCGACGCCCTTTACTATGCACCCACCCCAGCCACCGGGTTCGTTTCCGCGGCCAACCTGACCCCGCAGCACGCCCAGAACTTCATGCCGCTGATCTTCTACACGATGCTGGCACTCGTGCACGAGTTCCTGCCGCACATGCTCGAGCAGGGGGACGGCGCCATCCTGACAGCGCAGGGCGGCAGCACCGTGCAGGGCCTGCCGAACATGAGCGGCCCCAGTCCTGCACAAGCCGCCCAGCGCAACTACCTGCAAGCACTGCACGCCGAGGTAGCCGAGAAAGGCGTCTACGTCGGCATGCTGTACATCGGTGCAGCCATCAAGAACAGTGCTTTTCACGCCGAGATGGAGCAGGCCAAAGCTGCGGGCGACCCGGTCTGGGAGATCCCTACCGTCGACCCCGAACATCTCGCCGACCTCCTCTGGACTATGCACGGCACGAAGGGACAGGCGGAAGTCATCTATCCGTAGTATCGGGTGCCGTGGATCCGTTCGATGAAGGGCTGGTCGCCGTCTTCCCCCGATCCGCCAGTTCCTTTCCCGACTGCTGGATCCGCTCGAGTTGGACGGCATCGACTCGGCGCAGCCGACGCCGGCCGCCGCCGTATACGGGTGATCCTGTCCAGTGCTGCGTGTGCTGGGCCTGGTCTTGGTGATCATGGTGTCGGCTCGCAGAACCCACCCGGCCGCGTCCCCCAGGCACGGCCGGCCGGTTACACGAAGTGCACCTGGGTGTGATCCGGCTCGTGGTCGACGAGCTGATCGCAGGTGGGGCAGTACCAGCGGACCTCGATGGGAGTGCCGCAGGCGAGGTGACGCGGGGAGTCGGCTTGGTCGGTGTGCCGGCTTCCCCAGTGGGCGAGCAGGCGGAGCGCCCCGGCGAGTTCGGTGCCTTCGGCGGTGAGCTGGTAGGCGGCACGGGGCGGCCGCTGGGAGTAGGGCCGGGCTACCAGCAGCCCATCGCGTTCAAGCCGCTTGAGGCGGTCGGACAAGATGTTCGCGGCGATGCCGGGGATCTGGCTGAGGAGGTCGTTGAACCGGCGCGGCCCGGGCAGGAGTGCCTCCACCACCAGCAGCGTCCACCGGTCGCCGACTCTGGCCAGTGCCTCGGCGAGCGGTGATGAGCCGTGCTCAGGTTCAGCCATGGGCGAATCGTAGCCCTGTTGACACTCCGATAGTTGATAGTAGATTGCAAGTTACTACTTACCGGAGGTGGCGGCGATGACGATCCTCGATGAGATCGGAGCAAGCATCAGGCAACTGGCGGAAGGTGCCGGGGCCTCGGTGGTGGGCATCGGGGAACGGTGGGGGGCCGGCTCGGGCATCGTGCTCGGGGAGGGCCAGGTGCTGACCAACGCCCACAACGCGCGCGGCGATCAGGTGACGGTCACGTTCGCCGACGGGCACACCGGGGAGGGGAGCGTCGCCGGACACGACATCGACAGCGACCTGGCCGTCATCAGCGTCGACACCGGCGGGGCTCCCGCGCTGCCGTGGGCCAGCAGCGCATCAGTGGAGATCGGCAATCCGGTGTTCGCCCTGGCCAACCCGGGCGGGCGCGGGCTGAGAGTGACGCTCGGGTTCGTCTCGGGCATCGAGCGGACTTTCCGCGGTCCCCGCGGCCGGCGCATCACCGGCAGCCTCGAGCACACCGCCCCACTGCTGCCCGGCTCCTCTGGCGGCCCGGTCCTGGACGCCGACGGGCAACTGCTCGGGATCAACACAAACCGCCTCGGTGAAGGCTTCTACCTTGCCATCCCCGCCGACGAGACACTGCGAGGCCGCGCCGATGCGCTCGCCCGCGGAGAAACCGCGACATCGCCACGGCTGGGCGTCGCCATCGCTCCGGGTCACGTGGCCAGGCGACTGCGGCGAGCCGTCGGCCTCCCCGACACCGACGGCCTGCTCATCCGCGAGGTCGTAGAAGCCAGCCCCGCCGCCAACGCCGGCCTCGCCTCGGGCGACCTGATCGTGGCGGCCGCTGGCCAGCCAGCCCGCACACCCGATGACCTGTTCGACGCGCTCGCGGCGGCACGCGGCGGCACCCTCGAACTAAAGGTCGTGCGCGGTACCGACGAGCGGACCCTCCAGGTCACCTTCACCGAGCCCGACCAGAACGCATAAGCGTGCTCAGCCCCCACGGGCCCGGGGCAGCCCGTGCGCCGGCGACCTGCTGGTTACTCGGGACTAAGTCACCTGGCAGGGTTGCTACTGCGTCGCGATGCCCCGATAGAGCACGGCGAGCCAGCGCCAGCGCGGCAGTTGCTGGGTCAGAGCAGGTCGCGAAGCTGGGCGCCGGTGAGCCCGCAGTCGCGCAGGATCGCCCGGAGCGTGCCTTTGGGCACGTCCTTGTTGCCATGGACGGGCAGGTGGTTGCCCGGCCGTCGGGATGCTTGAGCCGGTGGTGGCTGCCGCTGACCCGGGTTAACTCGAATCCGGCGGCCTGCAGCGCTCTGGCGAGGCGGCCGCCGGACACGGGGGGAGGGCAGCCTGGTCAGGCGACCTCAAGGTCCAGGGTCCGCTGGAGCTGCTCGGGCACTCCGTCCTCGTCGAGCACCATCTGCACGGCCTCGCGCAGGTCGGCGATGGCTTCGTCGGGGGTGGCGCACCGCCGTGCACCTAACCGACGTCATCAGCAACATCCTGCGACCCGCCGACGTGGCCCTCGCACTGATCGGCGGCGCGACCGCGCGCCGCCGAAGACGTGCGCTGCTGTGGCTCCTGATCCCGGTCGCGGCGCTGGGCATCGTCGGCGCCGTCACGCTGCACTTCCTCACCCGCACGGTCGGCTCACCAGTCGTGACCGACGCTACCGGCGCCCTGACCGCACCCCTCACCGGGCAGCTCATTCTGACCAGCGCAGTCTGCGCCGCCGTCGGCTGCTCTTATCTCTAGCCTCCGGTCGCGATCATCGCACCGCCCAGGCGAGCGGGACTAGCGGACGGAGAAAACCTGCATCGACCGGCAGGGACACACCGGTGATCCACTTCGCCTGGTCGGAGACCAGGAACGCGATCGCGTCTGAGATGTCCTCTGGCTGCAGGATCTGGACCGGCATCGCGTTCTGCATCGCCGACAGGCCGCCGCCATCGCCTGCCATGGCTTGGGCCGCCAGCTCGGCCATAGCGGCATTCATTGTCATGCCGGAGGCGACTCCGGTGGGATGGACGATGTTGACGCGGATCGAGTGCTCGGCCAGCGTCGCGGCGAGCTGCTTGCACATGCCGACCAGCCCCCACTTGGACGCGGTGTAGGCCAGTGCGCCGACGCCGGCATTGGCGACCGGCCGTACCCCTGCGGTAGATCCGGTGAACACGATGACTCCACCCCGCCCCCCAGCGATCAGGTGCGGGACGGTCGCGTTGATCACATGGAACCCGCCGGTCATGTTCGTCCCGACGATGTCCTGCCACAGCTGCGCTCGGTCGTCGGCGTCAGCGTGCAGCCTCACGATCCCGGCGTTGGACAGCACGATGTCGAGCCGGCCGAGTGCGGCGACGCCGGCATCTACCGCCCGCTGCACGGCAACGAAGTCGCGTACATCCGCTTCGCTGGTGATGACCCGCCGGTCGAGCTGCTCGATCAATTTGGCGGTCTCGGCCAGATCAGCTTCTGTGGCGTTCGGGTAGTCCATCGTGTCGATGTCATGGCAGATGTCGATGCCGATGATGTCCGCGCCCTCGCTCGCGAGCCGGAGCGCGTGCGAGCGGCCCTGGCCGCGCGCGACACCGGAAATGAAGGCGACCTTGCCGTCGAGCGTTCCCATTGCTTACCTCTTCCTAGACGATTGCGACGCTCTTGACCTGCAAGAACTCTTCGAGGCCGGCCCGGCCGCCTTCCTTGCCGAAACCAGACAGCCCCACCCCGCCGAACGGCCGGTGCACGCCGAGGTTGACTGCGCCGTTGACCAGCACTTCACCGGTGACGAGCTCGTCGGCAACCCGGTGCGCCCGGCGCAGGTCCGTGGTCTGGATGTAGGCCGACAGCCCGTACGGCGTGCTGTTGGCTATCTCGACCGCCTCGTCCTCGGTGCGGAACGGGGTGATCGCCAGGACGGGCCCGAAGACTTCGCGCTGGGCCAACTGCGACGCCGGATCGACGTCGGCGAACACGGTGGGCTCGATGAAGTACCCGGCTGCCAGCGCGCCTCCAGGCCGAGCGCCTCCCGTCACCAGGCGGGCGCCGTCGAGCGTGGCCTGCTCGATCATGGCCATGATCCGGTCGAGCGCTGCCTGGTTGATGACCGGCCCGGAGACGGTCGCGGGATCGAACGGGTCGCCGACAATGATGGACTTGGCGATCTCCGCAACCCGCCCGACGACGGCGTCATAGACCGGCTCGTGCACCAGCATGCGGGTCGGCAGCGCGCAGCCCTGCCCTGACAGCACCGCTACGGACATGAACGTGCCGTGGCTGCAAGCAGCGTCAAGGTCAGCGTCGTCGAAGACGATGTTCGCTGACTTGCCACCGAGCTCCAGGCAGGCCGGTTTCATCAGGTCGGCGCAGCTATGCAGGATCTTCTTGGCCGTGTCCGGGCCGCCCGTGAAGGTGACTTTCTTGACCAGCGGGTGGCTGACCAGCGCGGCGCCAGCCTCCGGGGCGCCGGGCAGGATGTTCATGACGCCGGGCGGGAATCCTGCCTCCTCGACCAGGTCAGCGAACAGCTCACAGCAGAACGGAGTGAGCTCGGATGGCTTGACCACGACCGTGTTCCCGGCGGCGAGCGCGGCCGGAATCTTCATAGCCAGCGAGATCAGCGGACCGTTCCAGGTGATGATCACGCCGATGACGCCGTACGGCTGCGCCAGCGTGTAGCCGATCTCGCCGTCCTTGGAGTGAAACGCGGTCAGGTCACTCGAGATCTTGTCGGCCCAGCCGGCGTAGTACCGGGTCCACTCCGACGACTGCGGCACGAACCCGCCTGCGACCGAGATCGGCGTGCCGTTGTCCAGCGTGCCCCGGCGAGCGAACTCGGCCACGTTACCGTCGAGCAGGTCGGCCAGCCGGTGCAGCAGCCGCCGTCGCTCGGAAGGGCGCGTTGCGCGCCACCCGGCGAACGCCGCGTGCGCCGCCCGGACCGCCCGATCGACCTCGGCTTCGCCAGCCAGCGGTATCTCGGCGTCGCTTTGTCCGGTCACCGGGCTGATGTGCCGATACACGCCTCCAGAACCAGACGAGCGGCGCTCAGATCCGATTCGCAGATGGACGGCGGGCGGAGTGCGATCGGTCATCATGTCCTCCCTAAGGGGCGGCGATTATCAAGGCTTGTCTAGCTCGCAGACTCACGATCGGCAGGCCAGCGCAACGGCAGGGCGGTAAGCCCGGCCACCGCGCCGACGTACTCCGCGATCGGTTCGGAGCCGGCAAGCTCATAGTCGGGAATGCGGCGATGCCACTCCTCGAGTGCAATCCGCAGCTCCAGCCGCGCCAGGTGCGCGCCCGCGCAGCGGTGCGGTCCGGCGCCGAAGGCAAGATGCGGGTTGGGGAACCGGTCCAGCCGGAAATCGTCCGGATCGGGATACTGGTCGCCGTCCCGGCCGGCTGATGCTGTCGGCAGCACGACCCGGTCGCCCGCCTTCATCGGGCAGCCGGCGAACTCGGCGTCCCTGGTCACGACGCGGACAGTGCTGGCAATCGAGAAGTACCGCAGGAATTCCTCGACCGCGTCGGGGATCCTGTCCGGCTCGTCGCGAAGCAGGTGCCGCAGGCTGGGGTTCCCGGCCAAATACCGGAACGAGTAGGTGAGCACGTTCGCCACCGTGTCGAGGCCGGCCAGATATAGAAGGAAGCCCAGCTGGTACAGCTCCTCGTCGGTAAGCGGCCGGTCATCGACCGTGGAGTTCACCAGCAGGGAGATCATGTCGTCGCGCGGCTCAGCGCGCCGGGCTGCTACTGAAGCGCCGATATCGGCGATGATCTCCAGCGCCGCCGCGGCCCGCTTGCTGAAATCTGGATCCTGCTCTCCGGTCACGTGCAGCACCGTCTGAGCGCGGGCGATGAACTCGGCCGTCTGCTCCGCCGGAAGGCCCATCAGGTTCATGAATATCGTGGTGGTCAACCTCTGCGCGAAGTCGGTCAGGAAGTCGCAGCCACCCTGCGGGGCCAGGTCGTCGATGAGCGAGACAGCGAGGGCGCGGATCTGGTCGGCACGGCCGCGGACAGCCGCGGGAGCCAGCGGTGGGTTCAGCAGACGTCGGTACTTCGCGTGCTCGGGTGGATCAAGCTCCTCCGGGATCATCTGCCGCGGCCCGTCGCCCAGGTACTGGACGGACCGGCTGGAGAACAGGTCGTAGTCCTGCAAGGCAGACCGGATGTCGTCGTAGCGCAGCAGGTACCACAGGTCATAGGAGCCGGCGATGTCGCTGCGGAACGCCCTGCCTTCCGCGCGCAGCTTGCTCCAGCCGCAGAACGACCCGCCGAGCAGATCCGGGCTTGTCTGGTGGTCGAAACCAGGCCGCAGGGGAACGCCCGCGGAGGGGTCCTTGGTGACGGTCATGGCTGCTCCCACCAGTCATCCGGTCGGCCAGGCAATCGTGCTCGGTGCGGCCCAGTGCCACTAAACAGTGTCCTGATTTATAGCCGATGGCTGAACCATACACCCCTGTATGGTTAGTGCACGAGGCAGATAACGGAAGGACCCGTGGCTCATGCCGAACAGCAGGCGAACCCGCCGCGACTTCTTCGACGCCGCCTTCGAACTGTTGGAGGACTCCGGCTTCCCGGCGCTGACCGCGTCCGCCCTGTGCGGCCGGCTCGGCGTCAGCCGCGGGTCGTTCTACCACCACTTCGATACCTTCGAGTCGTTCGTGGCAGAGTTTCTGGCTGACTGGGAGACGCGGTACAGCCGGGATCTGATCACCC
This sequence comes from uncultured Actinomycetota bacterium, assembly GCA_963804435.1. Lineage (GTDB taxonomy): Bacteria > Actinomycetota > Actinomycetes > Streptosporangiales > Streptosporangiaceae > JAJYUU01. The sequence goes on from CAWDQI010000001.1 coordinate 2,010,112, forward strand.
GCGCGGAGACCGTCACCGACCTCAATCGCCGTCTGAACTACCACGTGGAGCTCGCGGCGGAGCTGCCCCATGGAGCGGAGGCTGCGCTGCGCGCCTGGGGCAGCGTTCAGCCGGTGGTCGCCGCGGCTCAGCGACGCGTCGACCAGCTCCGCTTTGATTCACTGGCCAGCCTGCTGCGCTCACACGGCGTCCCGAAGGCCGAGGCCGAGATCTACACCACCATTGCGCTGAACACTCTCATCGGCCTCCAGATGACCCAGCGCCCCGTCGACGCCGGCAGCCTGACAGACCTCTACAGCCACCTAGAGAGGTTGCTCACCGATCTTGGCGGGGATGTAAATTAAGGCCACTGTTTGATAGCTTGCGCGCATCTCTAGGCGAAAGGTCGGCATGGACTACGAGACGATCATCTGCGAGCTGTCCGGGCACGTCGCGACCGTGACCCTGAACCGGCCGGACAAGCTGAACGCCTTCAACCAGCGGATGTGTGACGAGTTCGAGCACCTGTGGAATGCGGTCCGGCTTGACGACAACGTGCACGTCGTGGTGCTGCAGGCCAACGGGGACCGGGCGTTCTGCACCGGCGTGGACGTCCGCGAGGGCCTCGACTTCCCGGCCAACGTCTGGAGCCGCAGCGATCCCGGCGTGCAGCTCGGCCCCAAGCACAACAAGGTGTGGAAGCCGCTGGTGACGGCGTTGCACGGGATGGTCGCCGGGGGAGCGCTGTACTGGGTCAACGAGTCCGACATCGTGATCTGCTCTGACGACGCGACGTTCTTCGATCCGCACGTCAGCTACGGAATGACGGCCGCCCTGGAACCAATCGGGTTGCTCCAGCGGGTGCCGCTCGGCGAGGTGCTCCGGATGACGTTGCTCGGGCTCGATGAGCGGATGTCGGCGGAGCGCGCTCGGGAGATCGGTCTGGTCTCCGAAGTGGTCACCAGGGACGCACTGCGGCCACGGGCGGCCGAGATCGCGCGCATCATCGCCGCCAAGCCACCCGCGGCTATCCAGGGGTCGGTCAAGGCGATCTGGGAGTCGCTGGACATGACCCGCAGCGGCGCGCTGCAAGTGGGACTGTCTTACACGCAGATCGGCAACCCGATCGGGGTAGCTCAGGTTGACCGGGATTCCTTTGCCCGCCCGACCTGGCGACTGCGCTAGTCCGCCGAGCGGCCCGGTGCGTCACGGCCTGGCTGTCACTCGGCCGCTGATGATCGTGGCGAGAACAGCCGGAGCCGATGGCTCAGCAAGAGCTGACCGCAACGACGGGCCGAGTATGCACAGATTGCTGGGCTGGCCTGGCGCCACGGTGCGTACGCGCCGCACATCGCCAGGGTCGGCAAGGAACAGCCGCAGGGCTCGCAAACCCGACACTCGCTCGGCCGGGCCGAGTACGTTGCCGGTCGGCGTCGCGCGGTTCATCGCTGCGGCGATGCACTGCCATGGATCGGCGGGACCGAAGGGCGCGTCGGTGCCGGCCGCGACGGCGACGCCGGCGCTGATGAGGCTGGCGCAGGGATAGAGCCAGGCCTGCTCAGCCGCCGGGACCTCTCGGAGGTAGTCGTCGCCGCGGTCGGCAATGAAACCTGGGTTTGTCACCACGGCGATGCCCAGTTGTGCGAGCTGGTCCGCGCAGCCCGGTGGCACGATGCCGGCGTGCTCGACGCGGTCACCGGCCGGGCCTGCCTCCTCCAGCGCGGCAATCGAGACGAGCAGCTGCCCGGCAGTGACGCAGTGCACCGCAACTGGCGTCCCGGCCTGGTGCGCCTGGGCGATGGTGGCGGCGAGGTCGCTGGCGGTGGGTAGCGTGGCGTCATCCAGTATGAGCTTCTGCGGGCCGAGGGTGATTCGCGCGGAGCCGGGCTCACGCAGGCTCGGCGGACCCATCAGCACCAGGCGCTGCGGAATCGCGCCGGACTCGGCCAGCTGGGTGAACTCAGCCACGTCGGTCTGGTCCCGGCCCGGCGTCGCGTCGGTGAACCCGGTGACGCCGGCCAGCGCTGCTTCTGCGGCATATTCGGCCAGCCCGGCTGCGAAAGACCCGGAGGCGCGCGCTGCTGGCAGGGTGGCGAGCCGGTCACGGAGCCAGTCGTCCATGCGCAGCAGCCGGCCGGTCGGTGCTCCGTCGTCGTCCCGCTCGACTCCCGGCAGGTCACAGCTGTCAGCACCGGCCTGGGTCAGCGCTGGAGAGTTCAGCACCCACATCGCCCCGCTGCGATGCTGCACCCGCACGGGCACCTGCCCCGTCAGGGCGTCGAGGCGCTGGCGATCGACCGGGCCGGCCGCGTGCTCGTTCCAGCCAGCGATCCGCAGCCAGGTCGGCGGACTTGCCGCAGCACCGGCGGCGGACACGATGACGTCGAAGTCGGCCGGGCTGCCTGCCGCGGACACGTCCACCGACTGCCGGGCGGCGATGGCAGCGCGCAGGTGCACGTGGTGGTCATGCAGGCCGGGAATGACTTCGCCGCCGCCGGCGTCGAGGACCTCGTCGGCGCTGCGCCGGGCCAGCGACCGGCCGACGTCCAGGATCAGCTCGGGTCCGGCGCGCACGTCGAGGCCAGGGTGGCCGCGGACGGCCACGTTCCGTATCAGGATCGTCTGCTGGCCTGTAGTCACCGTGCCCGCACCGGTTCTGTCGTGGCGCCGTGGCTCACGGTCCAGCTCGCGCCAGTCTGGCGGATCACGTGCGGGAGCGAGCGGCCGTTGGCGGGCCGGGCGATATCGGCACTGACACCGGCCATGGCCACGTCGACGAGCAGGCCGCCGCCCGCCGCGTGCGCCGCCAAGGCGGCCAGCCCGGCGTACAGGCCGGTCAGCGGGTCCGCGATCGCGTCTCCGCAGAACACCGGGGTGCCGTCCGGGCCATATGCGACCAGGCCGCCGGCAACTGCCGCGTCGTCGCCGAATGCGACTCGCTGCTGCGGGTCATCGCGGCCGTAGCCGGTGACCGAGACCCAGATCCGGCCCGGTGCTGCGCCAAGCCACTCATCGGCGATCAGGCCGAGGGCGCGCAGTGCGCGCGGGCGGCTGCTCTCGATGATCACGTCGGCGTCGTCCGCCAGCCGGCGCAGCTCGGCGCGGCCGATCGCGGAGCCGAAATCGAGACGCACCGCCGGCTGGCCGGCGTGCAAGCTCGCATAGAACCGCGGCGGGCCGAACCGGGCGCCGTCCGGCCGCCGGGAATCCTCCGCCTTCAGGACGCGCCAGCCGGCGCGCCCGAGGATGCTCGCACACAGCGGACCTGCCCACATCGCCGACAGGTCGAGTACCAGAGCGGGAACGGGGAGCAGCGTGGCGCGCGGTCCGAGCGTGGTGAGCCGGAGCGGGGCCGGATCATCGCCGCCCAGCACAGCTGCCGGGATGCCGACTAGCTGCGCGGCCGCCGCCATCTCGGCCGCCGGTCGGCCCGCGGCATCGGCGTGCAACTCGGCCCACGGGTCTCCGGGCAGCTCGCGGCCAAGTACAGCGGGCAGGCTGCGGACATCGACCGGGCGGGCCAGGTTGACCGCGAGCCAGCCATCTGCGGCCGGAAGCAGCCGGCAGGTGCCGTTCGCGGAGACGGTTCCCTGCCGGTGCCAGCCAGCCTCCGCCGCCCGACCGGCCAGGACTTCATGCACATCGAGGTTCAGCGGCCGACCCTGCTTGCTAGCGAGATCCGCGACGGCGGAAGCGACCACCTGGGCGCGGATGAGGACGGGCACAGCGGGCGAGAGCGGTGGCCCGGATGAGCCGCCGGTCAGCGCCATCAGCCCGGACCGCGCCCAGGCCAGGACCGCGCAATGGGAAGCATCAACTGCAGCGCGGGCGCGGCTGCCTGAGCTGGCCTCGACGGGCGGCACCTCGACGGGCGGCACCTCGGCAGTCGGGACGTCGGTCGACAGAGTCCCGGCCGGCAGCAGGCCGGCCAGGTGCGCCCGCTCCGCGCGGAGGTCGGGCAGGCAAGCAGCCATGAGGTGGTATCCGTTCACCGCCGGGTCGGTCCTGTAACCGCCGGCTCGTCCTGGATCGCGTCGATCAGTCCCCAGTGCAGAGCCTGCTCCGCACTGATCGTGACGCCGGTGAGGGCCAGGAACGCGGTGCGCCCACGGCCGATGCGCCGCGGCAGGCTGACGGTGCCACCAGCGCCTGGCATCAAGCCGAGCCCGATCTCGGGCAAGCCGATCTGGGCGTCCGGAGTCGCGCGGACGTGGGCGGCGAAGGCTGGCAGCTCAATTCCCGCGCCGAGGCAGGCGCCGTGCAGGTACGCGGTGGCTCGGTCGCGCAGCCTGTGCATGAGCATTGCCGGGCTGCGGGTCAGCCTGATCAGGTGCGCCAGCGCCGGGTCGGGCCTCGAGCCCAACTCGTCCAGGTCGCCGCCGGCGCAGAAGTCCGGTCCGTCGCCGCGCAGCGAGACCTGGACGCCGGGCGCCATGGCCGCTGCTGCCAGCGCCTCGGCGAGGGCGTCCCGCATCCGCCAGTCGACCGCGTTGCGCCGCGCTGGCCGAGCGAGCGTGATCCGCAGCTCGCCAGCCGACTTCTCCACCATCACCCGGCTGGTCTCAGCTTCGGGCTCCCGCGCCGGCCGGCTAGCACGCCAGCTGCGGAACTCCGCCCCCTCCTGCAGAGCCGAGTAAGCAGCGGACTCGACGATCAGCCCGGCGGGCACGGTGAGCCCAGCAGAGCTGCGCAGATGAAGCGCCAGAGCGGTCCCCGCTACCGGGTTCAGAGCGAGCCGTGCATCGAGCTGCTTGATCGCGGCACCCAGCCCCGCGGCCGGAGCGATGAACGGGGAAGGGGCGGCGTCATCCTCGGTCAGGATGACGTCTGCTGCGTTCATAGCACCTGCGGGCAGGCAGGCCGGGTCCGGCGCCACTATCAGGACGACCGCGGGCACGGCGGTGATGTCCAGGCCATCGAGCCAGCGCCCTTGAGCCGCGTCGGGCACCTGGATCGTCACTAGCGGGCAGCCGACCGCCGCCGAGATAGTCTCGGCGAGCGCCGGATCGGCGAGCACGTCGCGGAAAGTCCGCGGATCGAGGTTCAGGCTCATCTGCGTTCCAGCATGCATCACGATCCCGGCGAGCGCAGGTGCCGCCTCTCCTGCGGGCGACGGGAGCGAGCACCGGGTACCAGCCAGACCAGGAAGGGTATACTCTTTTCCGAGCTGGAGAAGCCGAGACCTGGTCAGACGGAGGACTGCATGGAGATCGCGGGCAAGAAGGCAGTAGTCGTGGGCGGTGCTTCCGGAATGGCCAGGGCCACCGCGGAGCTCTTGCACGAGCGCGGCGCATCGGTCGCCATCCTCGACCTGCCAACGTCAGCGGGCGCTGAGGTCGCCAAGGGCCTCGACGGCTCCTTCCACCCGGTCGACATCACCGACGACGCCGGAGTAGAGAGCGCGCTCGCCGACGCTGTTGCGGCCCTCGGTGGCCTCCACATCGCAGTCAACACCGCCGGCGGCGGCACGGCTCATCGCACGCTGACCAAGGAAGGCCCGCATCCGCTCGATGTCTTCCGCCGGACGATCGAGCTGAACCTCATCGGGACGTTCAACCTCAACCGCCTGCAGGCCTTGCACATGTCCGCCAACGAGCCGGAAGACGGCGAACGCGGCGTGATCATCAACACTGCCTCGATCGCCGCCTTCGAGTGACAGATCGGCCAGGTGGCCTACACCGCGGCCAAGGCCGGAATCGCCGGGATGACACTGACGATGGCCCGCGATCTTGGCAGCCTCGGCATCCGCGTGCTGTCGATTGCGGCCAGCCTGTTCAGCACGGGCATTACGGCCAGGATCCCGGACGAGTTCGCCCAGGCGCTTACTAAGGACGCTGCGTTCCCCAAGCGCATGGGCAGGCCGAACGAGTACGCCAAGCTCGCCGTGTCGATCGTCGATAACCCAATGCTCAACGGCTCCTGCATCAGGCTGGACGCCGGCCAGCGGTTCGCCCCGAAATAACCAGGCCGCGAGACTACCCAGGAGGATCACATGCGAGACGCAGTCATCGTCGAGGCAGTCAGGACCCCTCTCGGCAAGCGGAAGGGCGGTCTGTCAGAGGTGCAGCCTGCTGACTTGTCCGCGCACGTGCTGACGGCGGTAGCCGAGCGGTCCGGGATCGATCCCTCGATTATCGAGGACGTCATTTGGGGCTGTGTCGGCCAGGTTGGCGAGCAGGCCATCGACATCGCCAGGAACGCCGTCCTCGGTGCTGGCTGGCCCGAGTCGGTGCCCGGTGTCACCGTCGACCGGCAGTGCGGGTCCTCTCAGCAGGCGGTCAGCTTCGCGGCCGCGAGCGTGATCGCCGGTCACTACGACGTGGTGGTCGCCGGCGGGGTGGAGTCGATGAGCCGGGTGCCACCGCGGCCGGGCCTTCACCCTGGGCGACGTCGGGTTCCTGGACGAGGACGGATACCTGTTCATCCGCGACCGCGTCAAGGACATGATCATCAGCGGCGGGGTGAACATCTACCCGGCCGAGGCAGAGGCCGTGCTGGCCGCGCATCCGGCGGTCGCCGACGTGGCTGTCATCGGCGTCCCGGACGCCGAGTGGGGAGAGTCGGTCAAGGCGATCGTCGAGCTCGCCGCCGGGGCCGAGCCGTCCGATGAACTCGCGGCAGAGCTGATCGACTTCTGCCGCAGCAAGCTGGCTGGCTATAAATGCCCGCGCTCGGTGGACTTCCGGGATCAGCTGCCGCGCACCGACAGCGGGAAGCTGTTCAAGCGCCTGCTGCGCGATGAGTACCGCCAGACCGCCAGCGCCAGCGACTAGCGGCTCACTTCGGCGCCGGGGTCTCGCACACCGAGGGCGCGCCAGCAGAAGGACCGGACGGCCTCGAACGCCTGCGCACGCGGCAGGGCCTGCTCGCGGAGCGGGTTCAGTCCGGCCGCGCTCCAGACCGCAGACTGAATGAGCGGCGCATCGGCGGCCGGGTCAGCGAGCGGGAACGTGCCGTCCCGACACCCGGCCGCCAGCAGATCCGCCAGCGGGGCCGTGAGCAGCTTGTTCGCGTGCCTGCTCTCGTCGGCATACCCTTCGGCCCGCATGGCGCCCGGAGAGCCCAGCACGGCGACCCTGGCGGCCTTCCGCCGGTGGAAGCTCAAGCTCATGATCTCCTCGATCCAGCTGTCGAGTGCGGCCAGCGGAGTGGGGGCAGCGTTCACCCTGGCGGTCAGCCGCTCGGCCACGGCCTCCGCCTCGTGCCGGTAGAGCGCGCAGAGCAGCTGGTCCTTGGATTCGAAGTGCCGATAGAAAGACCGGGTGGACAGGCCGGCCTCCGCCAGGATGTCGGCCACGGCTACGTCGGCGTAGCCGTTGCGCTGCATCACCACCAGCGCGGCGTCGAACAGTCGGCGCAGCTCGTCGGCCGGCTCGAACCGGCGCGGCCGCCCGGCGCTCGCCCGTCCGGCAGCGGACGGGCCGGCCAGTCATGTGTACTAGCCTGCCCTAACGCTGACAGCGGCCGGGCCCGCGGCATTGCGTAGGTGTCGCTTATGCGGTCGAACCAGATCTGCACGCGGTCGCCGATCCCGACGGTTTCCGGGTCGCACTCGGTGATGTTGAGCATCATCCGGGCGCCCGCGCCCTGGGTGCCGTCCAGCTCGATGATCCCCGACACGTACGGCACGACGTCGGCAAGCGCGGGAGCGAGCGGGTGCCGGACGACCGTGAAGGTGTAAATCGTCCCCGTTCCCGGCAGTTCGATCCATTCGAATGCCTGGCTGCGGCAGCTGAAGCAGAACGGCTGGGGGGTGAGTACGAACGTCCCGCAGTTGGTGCACTGTGGTGCCACCAGCTTGTCCTGCAGGGCGGCGTCCCAGAACGGCTGCGTCGTCGCGTCAGCGAAGGGGTCCTTCATCATCGCCGGGTAGACACCGCGCTTGAGCTCGGTCATGGCTGTCTCACTTTCGCAGGAGCGTGCCGCTGATGGGGAGGCCGGACGGGCCGCCGGTGACGAGGGCCACCTCGGCACCGTCCACCTGGTTGACGGCATCGCCCCGCAGTTGCTCGACCGCCTCGCGGATGTGGGTCATGCCGATGATGTAGGCCTCCGAAAGGTGGCCGCCGTGCGTGTTAACCGGGATCGAGCCGCCTTTCCAGCGGATGTTGCCGTCGGCCACGAACGGGCCGCCCTCTCCGACCGGGCAGAAGCCGTAGTCCTCCAGCTGCATGATCACCATCGGCGAGAAGTGATCGTAGAGGAGCGCCACGTCGACGTCCTGCGGGCCGAGGCCGGCCATCTCGTACATGCGCTTGGCGACCGGCCGGTTGCCGGAAGAGGCGAAGTACTCGTCGGGCATCTGGAAGTAAGTGAAGATGGCCGACCCCCATCGGCCCATGCCCCCGTGCGCCGAGCCGGCGATGTAGACCGGCGGGTGCCGCAGGTCCTTGGCCCGTTCCGCCGACGTGACAACGGCGGCGACGGCGCCATCGGACTCCATCGTGAAGTCGAACAGGCAGAGCGGATCGGCGATCATCCGGGCGTTGAAGTACTCATCGATCGTCAGCGGATCGCGGCGCAGCGCCGTGGGCCGCCGGATGGCGTTTTCCCGCTGGGAGATCGCGACCTCAGCGAGGTGCTCGCGCTTGGTGCCGTACAGCTCCATGTGCCTCCTGGTGAGCAGCGCGAAGCTGTGTCCGGGCGCGACCAGCCCGGCGCCACTGATGAAGGCGGCGTAGTTCGGCACCGCCCCAGCACCATACGGGCTGCTACCGCCACCGCTGAGGCCCGGCGCGCCGCCGCCGACAGCCGTGCCGCCGAGGCGGCGCCGCGCCTGCTGGAGTGTCATCAGCGTCACGCAGACCTCAGCCTGGCCGGACACGATGGCTGCCGCCGCGAGCCCGAGTGAGCCAGCCGCGCCACCGCCACCCGAGGTCAGGGTGGCCGCGAACCTGACTTCTGGCACGCCCAGCACGGACGCCACCTGGGCCGGATCACAAGAACTGGAGTAGATCGTGAAGCCGTCGAGGTCGCTGATGGTCAGGCCAGCGTCCTCGAGGGCAGCAAGGATCGCCTTGCAGGCCAGCTCGAGCTCAGTCTGCGGCAGCGACTCGCCGCGCCGGTAGTACGGCGTCGCGCCGATGCCGACGACTGCCGTCTTGTCCCGCAGCGTCAGGTCGGTCGCTCTCATGAACACCTGCCGGGTTCGAAAATCATGTTTGCATATTAGCGACGGTCCCCGTCGCCGTCGAGACCAGAATGCAAACAACGATTTCAAATCGGAGCCGCCGACGGATGCTGCCGAACCAACGCGGCCAGCATGCTCGCTGCCTGGGGCAGAGCACAGATAGCCTTAGCCAATGGCGATCACCGCGGCGACCGAGACGGAAGGCGGCATGCCGACCCGGCCGGCCACCGACCCGAAGTCCAAGCGAGCCGCGAAGGTTGCCGACCGGATCATCGAAGACGTGATCGCGCTGGGCTGGCCAGTGGGCCAGATCCTGGGCTCCGAGACTGATTTGCTGGACCGGTACCAGGTCAGCCGCGCGGTATTCCGGGAGGCCGTGCGGATCGTCGAGCACCAGCAGGTCGCCAGGACGCGCCGCGGGCCGGGCGGCGGGCTGGTCATCACCGAGCCGACCGTGGACGCGGTGATTGACGCTGTCGTGCTGTACCTGTACCGGGTCGAGGCTCGGCTGGATGAGCTGTTCGAGGCCCGGATCGTACTGGAGGACATCGCCAGCGAACTCGCGCCCGGTCGGCTGGACGAGCAGGACCTGGACCGGCTGCGGTCATTCGTCGACGACGCGGAGTCGCAGGGACGCCCGGACCCGCGGGCGCTGCATGCGCTGGTCGCCTCGATCAGCCGCAACCCTGCGGTCGAGTTGTTCGTGGAGGTACTGAACCGCGTGGCCATGCTGTACTCCAGCGGCTGGCAGACCTTCGGACCGGCGATTCACCAGGAGACCGTGCACGCGCATGCGCGCATCGCCGAGGCGGTGATGTCCGGAGACTCTGGCACGGCCCGCCACCGGATGCGCCGCCACCTGGAAGCGGAGGCAGAATACCTGCGGAACCGGCGGTCGACCCGGCAGCTCATGCCCGACGGCGTGGTCGCGCTCGGCCAGTCCGGTAACGGCAAGCGCGCTGAAGCTGTGGCCCGGCGGATCACCCAGTCCATCGTGACCGATGGGCTGCGGCCCGGCCAGCTGGTCGGCACCGAGCCTCAGCTGATCGAGCGGGAGGGCGTCAGCCGGGCGGTGCTGCGCGAGGCGGTGCGCCTGCTGGAGCATCACCAGATCGCGCGGATGCGGCGCGGGCCAGGCGGTGGCCTGTTCGTCTTCGAGCCGAGCGCTATCGCCGTCACCGACGTCGCCGCCATCTACCTGGCCCGGCACGGCATGCGACTGGCCGACCTGGCCGAGGTACGGACCGGAGTCGAGGTCGAGATCGCCGGCCTGGCCGCGACCCGGATAGACGCCGACGGCGTCGCCCGGATGAGCGATGCCCTAGAGAGCGAGGCCAAGGCTCCGGCGCAGGCCGATGTCGTGCACGGTCTGCATGCGGCCGCTGCGGCAGCCGCCGGGAACCGGGTCCTTGAGCTGATGGCGCTGGTCTTCATCCGGCTCAGCCGGATCTACCAGATCGAGCGGCTAGCGCCCAAAGCGCGCAAGGAGATCAGCGCCGAGGTCTTGCGCACCCACGAGGGCATCGCGGCGGCGATCGAATCCGGCGACCGCGAGCTGGCCAGGCACCGGATGCGCCGGCACCTGGATGCCCTCGGCTCACTCATGCACTAACTAACCGCATTCTCGCGACCGCCTCAGATTAGAGTATACTCTTTAGGGACGCGATCGATCCGTGCCCGAGTTTGGCCTGCCGTGCCCGAGAAGGGGCTGAGGGATGACAGCGACATCTGCCGAGTTCGAGAAGGCCACGGACTTCCAGTTCAAGGAAGAGGACATCGAGCGAGCCACGGCACTGGTCGGCCGCTGGGCACCGTCGAGGGCGCACGAGCACTTCACCACGATCACGCACGACGTGATGCGCAACTTCGCCCGTGGCTACGGCGACGACAATCCGCTGTTCGCGTCCGAGGACTACGGGACATCGACGCGCTGGGGCGGGCAGATCGCCCCGCCGATGATCGGCATCGCGGTGAACAAGCCGCTGCTCGGCGACCCGCCCGACAAGTCGCTCAAGCGGCCGTCCTTCCGGGGCATCCACGTCTTCGTGTCCGGCAGCACCTGGAACTGGTACCGGCCGGTGGTAGCCGGCGACCAGCTCTACAGCTTCGGCGGGACCGAGTCGGTGGTGGAGAAGAAGTCCGAGTTCGCCGAGCGCTCGGTCCTGATCACCGGGGCGGGCGTGCAGCTGCCGGTCACCTACGAGGGCGCGGTCATGCAGGCTGCCGTCAGTCTCTGCGGTGCCGTGCTGCTGCCGATCGTGATGATCTACGGGCCACGCGAGCTCGATTTCATTCTCCGGCAGTCAGGCGCCGTCGGCCTGGCCGTGCCCGAGACGTACCGCGGGCGCGAGCACGCAGCGCCGATCCTCGGCAGGCTGGGCGCTCTGCCGTCGCTGAAGTTCGCCGTGGTCGTGGGCGATGGCGCGCCGTCAGCCGGGGCGATCCGGTACGCAGATCTTTCCGGTCGGCTGTCCCGGTCGTACCAGCAGCCGGACCTGTCGCCTGACCAGCGCGCGATGCTGGTCTACACCTCTGGCACGACCGCCGAGCCCAAGGGCGTGCAGCACTCCCATCGTTCGCTGCTAGCCGAGGTGATGCCGCCGGCTCGCAGCGGCGACGAGGCGGCTGATTCCCGGCACCTGGCCATGTTCCCGCCCGGCCACGTGGCAGGCCTGCTGGGTCTTGTTCGCCTGCTCGTGCGCGGCACGCCGACGGTCGTGCTGGAGACCTGGGATCCGCGCCGGGCGGCATTGCTCATCGATAGCTACCAGATCACTAACACCGCCGGAGCGCCGGTTCAGCTTGCAGGGCTGCTGGACGAGCAGGCCCGTGGCGCCGCCAGCCTGGCGTCAGTCCGCTCGTTTCTGACCGGCGCGGCTGCTGTGCCGCCGAGCCTGGTCGAGCGTGCCGAGGCGGCCGGGATCGTTGCTTACCGAAGCTACGGCAGCAGCGAGCACCCGACAGTCAGCAGCGGAGCAGTGACGGATCCGCTGGCCAAGCGCGCTTACACCGACGGGTCGGTACTGCCTGGCAACAAGGCCCGGCTGGTCGACGCTGACGGCAACGACGTTCCTGCTGGGCAGGTGGGCGAGATCGTCACCACCGGGCCGGAGCTGTTCGTCGGCTACACCGATCCCGCCCTCGATGCGGCTGCCTTCCTGCCCGGCCGGTGGTACCGGAGCGGTGACCTCGGATTCCTCGACGCGGACGGGTACCTCACGGTCACTGACCGGCTCAAGGACATCATCATCCGGGGCGGCGAGAACATCTCCGCCAAGGAGATCGAGGATCTGCTAGCCGAGCACCCCGCAGTCGCGGAAGTCGCCGTGATCGCGGCTGCTGACCCGGTCATGGGGGAGCGGCTCTACGCGGTCGTTGTGCCGCGGGCCGGCCATTCATTCGACGTCGCTGAGGCGAGGCGGTACTTCGCGCACGTCGGCGTGGCCAGGCAGAAGACGCCGGAGGTAGTGCTCCTGAAGGACGAACTGCCGCGCACGCCTGCGGGCAAGGTGCAGAAGTTTGTCCTGCGGAGCCTTGCGGCTCAGGAACCGACTGGACCATGACGCAGAGCCGTGTTTCCCTGATGTGGGGGCACGAGAGGACATAGCCATGGCCGAGCACGATCTGGTGGTTCGGGGCGGCACCGTGATCGACGGGACCGGCGCCCCGCGCCGTACCGCCGACGTGGCCGTCTCCCACGGCCGGATCACAGAGGTCGGCCGTGTGGACGGCCGCGGACGCCGCGAGATCGATGCCGGCGGGGCGGTGGTCGCACCGGGCTTCGTCGACATCCACACCCATTACGACGGGCAGGCAACGTGGGATTCGCGGCTGCAGCCGTCGGCTTGGCACGGCGTCACCTCGGTGGTCGCTGGCAACTGCGGTGTCGGCTTCGCGCCCGTCGTCCCGGCGCACCATCAGCGGCTGATCGACCTGATGGAAGGCATCGAAGACATTCCCGGCACTGCGCTGCACGAGGGGCTGCCGTGGAACTGGGAGTCTTACGAGGAATACCTTGACGTGCTGGCCGCCCGGCAGTTCGACCTCGATATCGGCACCCAGGTGCCGCATGCCGCGCTGCGCGTTCACGTGATGAGAGAGCGAGCCGTGGCAGCTGCCGCGGCGACGGACGGGGAAATCTCGCAGATGGCGGCGCTGGCCGCCTGCGCCGTGGAGGCCGGGGCCTTGGGCTTCTCCACCTCTCGCACGCTGAACCACAAGAGCGTGGACGGTGAGCTGACGCCGTCGTACAACGCTGGTGTCGACGAGCTCATAAGGATCGCGGCAGCGGTCGGCAGCACCGGCCGTGGCGTCTTGCAGTTGGTGACTGACTTCCTCGACATCGACGTGGACGTCGACATCATGACCTCGATGGTGCGCGCCTCCGGTCGGCCCCTGTCGGTGTCACTGCTGCAGACCCACTTCGACCCGACTGGCTACCGCACCGTGCTGAAGCAAATCGCTCAGGCGAACGCCGCGGGCCTGCCGATCAGGGCTCAGGTCGCGGCGCGCGGTGTCGGTCTGGTCATGGGCCTGGAGCTCACTCTGCACCCGTTTATGACCAACCCGGTCTGGCAGGAAATGGCGCACCTGCCGCTCGCTGAGCAGGTCGCCCGGCTATCTCGGCGGGAGACTAAGGCTGCGCTGCTGGCCGCGCAGACTTCGGAGAAGAGGACAGCGCTGATCGGCGGGCGGCTGATCAACAAGTTTCACCTGATGTACGAGCTGACCGACCCGCCGCAGTATGAGCCGGACCCGCGCGACTCGATCGCCGCCCGCGCCGCGCGGGACGGCCGGGACGCAACCGACCTCGCCTACGATTTGCTGCTCGCCCATGGCGGCCGCGGGCTTCTCTACGTGATGACGGCGAACTTCGAGGACGGCACCCTGGAGCCAGTGCGCGAGATGCTGGAGGACCCGTGGTCGCTGCCGGGCCTCTCCGACGGTGGCGCTCACGTCGGCTCGATCTGCGACGGCTCGTTCCCGACCACGCTGCTCCAGCACTGGACGCGGGACCGAGCCCGCGGCACTGTCGGAATGGAATTCCTGATCCAGCGGCAGTGCCGCGACACCGCGGCCGCCGTGGGGCTAGCCGACCGCGGCGTGCTGGCGTCCGGCTACCGCGCCGACCTCAACGTTATCGACCTCGATGGTCTGCGGCTGCGCCGCCCTGAGGTGCACCACGACCTCCCCGGCGGCGGGCGGCGGCTGTTGCAGAGGGCAGAGGGCTACCGGCACACGTTCGTGCGCGGAGTGGAAACTTATGCCGACGGCCTCGACACCGGCGAGTTGCCCGGACGGCTGATCCGCGGTCCGCAGCTCGCGCCAGGCTGACATCACCGCGGACGCAGGGCTCACTCCCGGAGGGAGACGGCTGCCGGCGAGATCGTGCTGTGTTAGCTGGCGCGGGGTCGGTGCGGGGTCCGCGGCTCGGCGATGTCGTCACCGAACTGCGGGCCGTCGAGGATCAGCACCTCGTCACCGAAGTCGGCCGTCACGCGTAGCACCCCGCCGAGCGCACGCACGTAGGCGCTCAGAGTCCCCATCTGCGAATGGGCGATGTCGCCGCCTTCGATGCGGCTGACCCGAGACTGGGATACGTTCATCGCTGCGGCGACACTCTGCCTGCCGGGCCATGCGTGCCCCCCGCTGCTGCCGCAGCCGGTACGCCCTGGCCTGCTCCTCCTGGCCGCGGCGGGCCGAGGCAACGCCCTGCTCGGTGATGCGCCCGTCCTCCAGCGCATCGGCGCGCACGTCGCGCCAGTTGCGTGCCCTAGCCACCTCGGTCATGTCCTTTCCTCGTCGTACCCGCCCTCAAGCCAGCGGTTGTATCGCTCTTCGGCTAGCGGGATTGCCGCCTTGTACCAGCCGCTCCAGTTTCCCTGCTTGTCCCCGGCTACCAGAGCCTTCGCTGGGCGGCTGGCTAGTCCATCGACAATGACACGCATGGACCCTGACAAACGAATGAAGGAGGCCGTTGCGTCAGGCCGCGGGGTGGGGGTGGCGCGGGAGCGGCCGCGGGTTTCCAGGTCGCGGGCGAAGCACTCGATACTCAGGGTGATCCAGGTGACAGACTCGACTTTGGCACGACCTGCGCTAAGCGCCACGGGCTGACTACCGCGACCTGGTGGCTGGTCGGATCGGACCGCGACGCGGGCGGGAAGGGATCGCACACGGTGGGGTTCGAATGGGCAGTTCCGTCGGTGGCCGGGCTACTCGTCACCATGCAGGGCGGAGGCGGCCCGGTGGCACGACTGCCTCGAGGGCTGAGTGCAGGGCTCCCATGGCGGTGTTGCCGAGTTGTTGTCGCCACGCTTCGGCGGTGTCGGCGGCGGCCTGCTCTGCTGCCCTGGTGCACGCCCAGCCGCGGTCGGTCAGTCTCAGTATCCGGGACCGGGCGTCGGCGGGATCTGCTTCGCGGATGACGTACCCGCGTTGCACCAGCTGCTCGACGAGCTGACTGGCCGCCTGCTTGGTAACGCCCAGATAAACGGCGAGTTCCACTATCGAGGCGTCGCCCGCGCTGATCCGCACGAAAGCGAATCCGTGCGCGGGCCGGACATCCGTGAAGCCGCGCTCGGCCAGCCCGTGCTGGATCCCGTCAACAACCTGCGTCGCAGCGCGAAGGACGAGCATGGCAACGGCCACGCCATTGTCGTCAGCCATGATTCCAGTTTGACAGACAGGTCAACCTGGTTGACCATATAGTCAAACTGCTTGACCATCTGGAGGATCAGTGCCCGTCATCCGCTCCGCCGACATTGCCGTGCACCGGGTACACGGCAGCACGTTCACCTCGTTCGTTACACCATCGCGAGGCAGCACTCAGCTCTGCGCCTGGCAGCTGACAGTGCCCGCCGGCCTGACCGGAGCTGCCCACCGACCTACCCGAGAAGAGGTGCTCCTCCTGCTCGACGGAGAACTAACCATCACACTCGATGGCACAGCCACTGATCTCGCTGCAGGTGATGTCGTCCTGGTGCCCGCCGACAGCGAGTTGCGCGTGGACGGCGGGACCTCCGATGCCACAGCCTGGGTGACAACCACGCCCGGTCTGGAGGCGATCATGGCCGACGGCAGCCGGGTCGCGCCCCCGTGGGCGAACTGAGCCCCCGGCAGGAATCCCGCCAAGGCGCTCTGGTCGACCATCGTCCCGGCAGACGTGCGCATCTCTGCCACCAGTTGCCGCCCGGCAAAGGGATAGGGCGATCAGAGGCGGGCGCGGGCGGCCCTTGCACCAGCTGACGGCCCCGGGGCAGTACGTGGATGATGCGGATATCCGGGCCAGAGGGCCCGGGCCATGCCCCAGGTCATGCGCCAGCGCAGGAAGCGCGCGCGGGGATCCAGCATGCCGCGCTGCACCGACAGTTCGTAGCTGGCAGCCGTGCGCAGGTCGAGCAGCAGATTCGCCCGGATCGACTCCACCTCGTGCACGCTGCCGCAGTTATGGCACATGTAGGCGACGTCTGTCATCGGACTCCCGCCCGGAAGAATGGCCCGCGTGTGCAGGCGGTCAGGCAAAAAGAAACTCCGGGCCCTCTCCACAGTCGCGACGTGTCGCTGCTGTAGCTGCCGGGGGTCCGGAGCAACACCTCGACAATACGCCGCGGCCGGGCCGGATGACAGGGCAAGCCGACGCAGATCATCAACCTGTGCCGAGCGACGCCGCACGTATGAAGCGATCACATGCAGTCGGCTGCCCGGGATCCGCCCGTCGTTGTCAGGGCTGCTCCCGCCCTCACCTGCATACCACCGGCGGGCTCCGCATTACGGGGCCTCAACCAGGGTTCACGCGATTCACCCATGCGGCCTGCCCGTCGCCTGTGGCCTCCCGGATCGGACGGGTGGCCCTTGGGCGTTCCCCTGTGCTCCGCACCCCGCCGTTACCGGCGGCGCACGACAGGGCGGGGGCCGGGCGTGAGGACGCGCCCGGAACTACGCTGCCGACATAACCGGCCCTCCAATCCGCGAGTTCTCTCGCAAGGTGCGGCCTCGTGTCGCAACGGTAAGAGCGCGCATTCAGACGGTCGGCTGGTCGCGCATAAATCATGCAACCCAGTCCCATGGCCAGGCGAATAAAAGGTTGCGCAGCGTGAAGGTGCTGCTGTAGGCCATGACAGCGGCCTGAGGCGGCAGTCAGATCCAAGCGGACCTGCTTGCAGGCAGGTCTGGTGGCCACGTCGGCGGCCGCGCGCCCACGCCAGGCTCGGAGACCAATGCGTCGGAAAGTCAGTGACCGTGCCGGGAGGCCAGTTCGACGTCTCCGCGCGGACCTGCTCGGACCGCTGGAGGACCGACCGTTTCGGCTGCTATGGCTCGCGGCCAGCACCTCTGCCGTCGGGTCGGCCTTCGTACCGGTAGCGCTAGCGTTCGCGGTTCTCGGGATCGGGGGTAACGCGACTTCACTGGGCCTGGTGCTGCTGGCCGGGGCAGTGGCAGGCGTGGCGTCCTATCAGGTCGCCGGGGTGTGGGCGGACCGGCTATCGCGCCGCAACCTGATGCTCGGCGCTGACATCACGCGAATGCTCGTGGAAGTCGCGGTTGCCGTGCTCTTGTTCACCCGCCGCGCGCAGATCTGGGAACTCGGAGCCGCAAGCGCGCTGATAGAGATCGCTTCGGCTGTTGAGGCGACGGCCGCGGTCGGGCTGATCGCTCAGATTGTCCCTCCGGACCGGCTTCAGAAGGCCAACTCGCTGCTATCGGTCAGCACCAGCGGAGCATCGGTAGCGGGTCCAGCACTATCGGGTCTGCTGGTCGCGGCGGCGGGCACAGGGTGGGCGTTCACGGTCGACGCGGCGTCCTTTGCCGGCAGCGCGGCGTTCCTGCTCGCTATGCCCGCACTCGGCAAGGTGCACACCGAACGCCAGCGGTTCTTCGCAGAGCTGGCTGCCGGGTGGCGCGAAGTAACCTCGCGCAGCTGGGCTTGGTCGACACTAATCGGCAACGCGTTCTCCAACATGGCCTTCGCCGTCTTCGTGGTTCTCGGGCCGGTTGTAGCCCTGCACCGGCTCAGCGGCGCCTCCGGCTGGGGATTCATCTCTAGCGGCATGACAGCCGGAACTCTCATCAGCGCCTGCATTGCCATGTGGTACAAGGCGCGCAGGCCGATCGCGTTCGGTATGGCAGCCTGCATGCTGACCGCGCTGCCGATGCTCGCGCTCGCCGCCCGGCTGCCGCTGTACCTCGTCGTAGTGTCCAGTGTTGTCGGCATGCTGGGCGTACTGGTGCTGAACACCAACTGGGACACCGCCATCCAGCAGGTCATCCCGAACGAGTTGCTGTCGCGCTTCCGAAGCTATGACTACCTGCTCGCATTCGTGGCCATACCGGTCGGTTACGCCATCGCGGGGCCGCTTCAGTCTGCCTTCGGAGCGGACACGGTCCTATACGCTGCCAGCGCACTCGCCGTAGCCGCTAACGCGATACCCGCCATCTTGCCAATGGTCCGGGCGGTTGTCCGGCATCCGGACGGCACCATCACTGCGCCTTCGAAAGGCTTGCTCCAAGACCACGAACCGGTTAGCCACCGTGGGCTTGCGGGCCAATGAGGCAACTTGGAGAGATCTTCAGCTGCGCTGCTCGGTTCGGTTTCTGAGCCGTCAATGATGATCATCTGACTCGGCGCAGCAAGAGCGCGAATTCGGATGGCCGTGCGATCGGGAGCGTCGGATTGATCAGATTGGGGTTGTACAGGTCCAGGTTCTGCACCTGGTGCGGCCCGATGACGGCAACCAGTACGAGCAGGACAATGACCACTTGTCCTTCGATGTGGCGAACCTTGCCGATCACACCCTCGCTGCAACGAACCGGTGACAGGTGGATCACGATCTGTCGCGTGGTCTTTTCGCGGTCCGGGGGGCGCTGGTTGCGTGATGGAGTGACCTGGTCTCGCTGAGGGAGCGCGGGGTGAGCGGCGAAGTTGTGCTGAGGGTGCTGGGGCCGGTGGCGGCGCGGCGGGGTGCAGGCTGGCTGGGTGGCCCGCCGCAGCAGCGGCTGGTCCTGGGGGTTCTGGGGCTGCAGGCTGGTCATGTGGTGCCGGCGGGTGAGCTGGTTGATGCTGTGTGGGGTGAGGGGCCGCCGCGGTCGGCGCAAGCCAGTATCCAGGCGCTAGTCACGGGGGTGCGCCGGGTCCTGGCCGGGGTGCCGGGCGCGCGGGTGGAGCGGTGCGGGGATGGCTACCGGCTGCGGATGGAGCCGGGGGTAGTGGATGTGCACCGATTCCGGTCGCTGGCGCGGGCGGGGCGCGGGGCCGGTGAGGGGCTGGCGGCGGTGGCAGCGTTCGATGAGTCGCTGGCGCTGTGGCGCGGGCCAGCGCTGGCTGATGTGCCGGGCACGGCCAGGGTCGAGGCGATCCGGGCGGGGCTGGCCGGGGAGCGGCTGGCGGTAATGCAGGACCGGGCCGGTGCGTTGCTGGGTGTTGGTCGGCATGCCGAGGCGGCCGGCGAGCTGGCCAGCTTGCTGGCTGCTCATCCGCTGGCTGAGGGGGTTGCCGGGATGCTGATGGTCGCTTTGCAGCGGTGCGGGCGGCAGGCTGACGCGCTTGCGGTGTTCCGTGACATGCGCAGGCGGCTGTCGGGTGAGCTGGCCGTGGAGCCGGGCCCGCAGCTGCAGCGGCTGCACCAGAAGATCCTGGCCGGGGATCCCGCCCTGGCTGGCGATCCCGCCGTGGCTGGGGCTGTCTGGCTGGCGGCTGGAGCAGAGTACCCGGGGGCGGGGGCCGGGCCGCTGGTGGTGCCCCGGCAGCTGCCGGGGGCGGTGCCGCATTTCGCGGGCCGGGCCGCAGAGCAGGAAGCGCTGTCTGGCCTGCTCGGGCGGGCCGGGGGGGCGGGGGAGACGGTGGTGGTCTCGGCGATCGGCGGCACGGCGGGGGTTGGGAAGACAGCGCTGGCGGTGCACTGGGCGCATCAGGCAGCCGGCAGCTTCCCGGACGGGCAGCTGTATGTGAACTTGCGGGCGTTCGGCCCGTCAGGCCGGCCGGTGACGGCCGCCGAGGCGCTGCGCGGGTTCCTGGAGGCGGTTGGGGTTCCGCCGAGCCGGGTGCCGGCCGGGGTGACGGACCGGGCCGCGCTATACCGCAGCATGCTGGCGGGCCGGCGGATGCTGGTGGTGCTGGATAACGCCGGCGATGAGGAGCAGGTGCGGCCGTTGCTGCCCGGCTCGGCCGGGTGCCTGGTCGTGGTGACCAGCCGGCGCTCGCTGGCCGGGCTGGCCGCCGCCGAGGGCGCGCAACTCCTGGCGCTGGATGTGCTGTCGGAGGCGGAGGCCGCCCAGCTGCTAGCGGCCCGGCTCGGCGCGGGCCGGGCGGCGGCCGAGCCGAGGGCGGTCAGCGAGCTGGCCGCGCTCTGCGCGCGGTTGCCGCTGGCGCTGGCGGTTGCGGCGGTGCGCGCGGCCGCCAGCCCGGACCTGGGCCTGGGGTCGCTGGCGGCCCAGCTGCGGGATCTGCGTGGCCGGCTCGACATGCTCGATGGCGAGGATCGGGCCAGCAGCGTGCGGGCGGTGCTGTCCTGGTCGTATCAGAAACTCAGTGGCTCGGCGGCGCGCATGTTCCGGCTCCTCGGGATTCACCCCGGGCCGGATATCAGCCTGGCGGCCGCGGCCAGCCTGGCCGCGGTGTCGCGCGATCAGGCCCGCCGGGCCCTTGCCGAGCTGACCGACGCGCATCTGCTGGCCGAGCACGCCGCGGGCCGGTGGGTCTTCCATGACCTGCTGCGCGCCTATGCGATGGAGCGGGCCGAGGCCGAGGAGGACCCCGAGCAGCGGCGCGCGGCCACGGGCCGGGCGCTCGATCACTACTTGCGCACTGCCTGGGCGGCCGCGATCTTGCTGGTGCCGGGCCGCGACCCGGCTCTCATCCTGGCCCCGCCGCAGCACGGGGCACACCCGGAGAGCATCAGCGACGGCGATGACGCGCTGGCCTGGTGCCGGGCCGAGCATCAGGTGCTGCTAGCGGTCATCAGCCGGGCCGAGTCGGAGGGCTTCGACGCGCATGCCTGGCAGCTGCCATGGGCGCTTACCGATTACCTGACCAGGACCGGGCACTGGCGGGACCTGGCCGTCAGCCAGCGCACCGCGCTGGCCGCCGCGCAGCGCCTGGGTGACCTGGCCGGGCAGGCGCGAGCCCACCAGGCCCTGGGCTGTCCGCAGCATCTGTTCACCGCCACCGAGGCCAAGCACGCGCACCTGGACCAGGCACTCAGCCTCTACCAGGAGCTCGGCGACCAGATCGGCCAGGCCTGGATCCACATCGGGTTCGGCGCGACCCTGGAGCAGCAGGGCCAGCCCCAGGCTGCGCTGGGCCACGCCCGGTTGGCTCTCAGCCTGGCGCGCGCCGCTGGCTACCGCGGCGAGGAGGCGGTCGCCCTGAACATGATCGGCTGGCTGCACACTCAGCTGGGGAACTTCCGGTCGGCCCTGAAATGCTGTGAGCGAGCACTGGCCCTGCACCGCGCCACCGGCGACCGGCATGGCCAGGCCGCGACCTGCGACAGCCTCGGGTACATCAGCCATCAGCTAGGCGACCACGCGCAGGCTGCCGCGTACTACGAGCGAGCGCTGCGGCTGTCCCGCCAGGCCGGCTGCCGCCCTAGTCAGGCCGAAATTCTCGATCACCTCGGCGATACCCGCGACGCCGCCGGCGACCCGCAGGCGGCCCGCGACACTTGGCGGCAGGCTCTGGCCGTCCTGGACGACCTGCACCACCCCGGCGCCAGCCAGCTCAGGCGGAAACTACGCGATCACGAGACGACGCACTCCGCCCTGGGCAGCGACCCTCCTACGGGCACCGCGGGCGCTCCCGGCGCCAGCAGACCGTGGTCCCACCGTTCTCCCGTGATGAGACCTCGCCTGAGCTGAGCCGCTGCGCCAACCGCAAGGTCGGCGAACGCGCACGAGATCACCGCAGCCACTGGTACGTGCCTGCCAAGCAGGCTCCAAGCCGGCGCCAAGCCGTCGCTGGGATGCTCGGTGCGCATGTCAGGGCAACTCTGCGACCCTCCAGGACGCATTAGCTGCCATGCCGAGTGCCGCATTAGCTGCATGCAGTGCGCAGGGCTGCATCCGGCAGTCGAGTTGCGGCCTGGTCCGGAGCGTGAACGCGAAAGGTCTTGTGCGGGAGCAGCCGAGGTGCTCCAGGCGCCTGTCGTTCCCAGTAGTGAAGGAGCAATGCAATGGGTCAAGTCATAGGTCGTACCAGCGCGCGACGGCTCGCGCACGTCGATAAGCCGTCGCGCCGAGGAGCGGCTGTGCCTCGTGCCGCTGACTCTGCCCATGCTCGCAGCAGCGGGAGGCTTCCGGTCAGAAGAGCGTCCGTGCGGGCACGCGCGCGAGCGTGCCTGGCTGTGGCCGGCCTGGCCGCACTTGCGCTGGTCGCCGCGGCCTGCGGCACCAGCTCTGGATCGACTTCTCGTACAGCGGTCAGTCCGAACAGCGGCCTGCAGGGCCTCAATCCGGGCACCGGAACGCCGCAGCGGGGCGGCACGCTCAACATGCTCGGCATCGGCGACGTCGACTACATGGACTACAACGTCAGCTACTACACCGTCGGTTATATGGCCGAGCGGATGTGGGTGCGCGGGCTGTACGCCTACCCGGCCATCCCCGGCAAGACCACCGTGCCGATGCCTGACCTGGCGACTGCGGCGCCGGTGGTCAGCAACGGCGGCCTGACCTACACGGTGACGATCCGCGGCGGCGCACAGTGGGATAGCACGCCGTTCACTCCTGTCACCGCGGCGGACGCTGTGCTGGGCCTGAAGAGGGCCTGCAACCCGGTTCAGCCGTTCGGCGGCCTGCCCGACTTCATGACCCTGATCAAGGGCTACGCGGCGTTCTGCGCCGGCTTCGCCAAAGCGCCGCACACCGTGGCCGGGATCAGAACCTATATCGACACCCACAGCATCTCCGGCGCCACTGCCTCGGGCCAGACCATCACCTACACCCTGACCCAGCCGGCGTCGTACTTTCCCGACGAGCTGACCCTGCCGCCTTTCAACCCGGCCCCGTCAGCCAGCCTGAACTACCTTCCGGCCAGCGCCGCGTCGTACCAGCACACGGTCGCCGACGGCCCGTACAAGGTGCAGACCTACGTTCCGGCCAAGAAGATCGTCTTCGTGCGCAACCCAGCGTGGAACGCATCAACGGACCCGATCCGGAAGGCCTATGTCGACCAGATAAATGTCACCGAGACAGGAAACCAGACGACCAACCAGCAGATCCTGCAGACAAACTCAGCCGCCGGGGGCATGGAGTGGGACAGCCAGCCACCTGCCGCCGCCCAGCTAGGGCTGGTCGCCGAGATGAAGGCCGGCAGCAAGGACATAAATGTAGGCCCGCAATACTCGACCAACCCGTACATCGTCTTCGACGAAGTGTCGCCGAACAACGGCGGCGCGCTGTCGAAGGTCGCCATTCGGCAGGCGCTGAGCTACGGAATCGACAGGGCGCACCTGATCCAGGACGCCAATGGCACGGCGCTGAGCCCGCCGCTGACCCACATCCTGCCCAACGGCATCAACGGAGCGCAGGACGTGCCCAAGAGCTATGACCCGTACCCATATGACGCGGCCAAGGCCAAGAAGATGCTGGCCGATGCTGGGTACCCGAACGGGTTCACCCTGAAGGTCCTGTACCGGACGGACAGCTCGCTGTCGGTGAAGATATTCCAGACCCTGCAGTCCGACCTCTCCAAGATAGGAGTCAAGATCAGCGGGGTGGGCGCGCCGCTCGCGGACTTCTACACCAAGTACCTGCAGGTGCCGAGCGTAGCCAAGAGCGGCGTCTGGGACCTCGCGCTGGCTGGCTGGGGCCCGGACTGGTACGGAGACGCGGCGACGTCGTTCTTTAAGCCGCTGTTTTACGGGCCGCCCTCGTACCCGCCGGTCGGCAGCAACTTCGGGTTCTACGACAGCTCGACGGTGACCGCCCTGATCACCCGGGCTGCGTCCCAGGCCAGCGCTCGCACTGCCGCGACCATGTGGGCGCAGATCGACGAGGATGTCACGAAGGATGCGGCGATCTACCCGATCACGGAGCCCTTGTTGGTCACGTATCACGCCAGCTACGTGCATAACGACGTGTACGTGCCCGCTCTCCAGCAGATCGACCCGACGAATGTCTGGCTGAGCACCCCGACGAGCTGACGGCCTCACGCTCCTGTTGCCGCCGGTCGTCTTCTCCCGATGACCGGCGGGAGCAGGAATATCGAGTTTCGGGTCGCTGTGCGAAGGCAACCGCGAAAGGTGCAGAGAGTGCCACTACTTGAAGTCGAGGACCTGCACGTGTCGTTCCGTACCGACGACGGCATCGTGCAGGCGGTGCGCGGGATGTCCTTCCATGTCGACCGGGGACAGACCCTGGGCATCGTCGGCGAGTCGGGATCCGGCAAGAGCGTATCGACCCAGACGATCATGGGGCTCACCCGCGGGGCGCGGATATCGGGCCAGGCGCTGTTCGAGGGGCGGGACCTGCTCACGATGGAGCCCGATGAGATGCAGGCCGTCCGCGGCGCGAAGATCGGGATGATCTTCCAGGATCCGCTGTCCAGCCTCCATCCCTTCTACCGGGTGGGCTGGCAGATCATCGAGATGATCCGCCTGCATGAGCCGATGTCGAAGCGGCAGGCACGCCAACGGGCCGTGGAGCTGCTCAAGCCTGGTGGGGATCCCGCAGGCCGACCGCAGGGTCGACGATTTTCCGCATCAGTTCTCCGGCGGTATGCGGCAGCGCGCGATGATCGCGATGGCGATGGCGCTGAATCCGGCACTGCTCATCGCCGACGAGCCGACGACCGCGCTGGATGTCACCGTCCAGGCCCAGGTGCTGCAGGTCATCAGGGTGCTGCAGCAGGAATTCGGCACCGCGGTCATTCTGATCACGCACGATCTCGGAGTCATCGCCGATGTCGCCGACGACGTGGTCGTCATGTACGGCGGAGCGGTGATGGAGCAGGCCGACCTGCTGACGATCTTCACTGCCCACCATCATCCCTACACCGAGGGGCTGCTGCAGTCGCTGCCGGCCTACGGCGACGAGCGGCAGCGCCTGCGATCGATCCGCGGTCAGCCGCCGAGCCCGATCACGCTGCCGTCCGGCTGTCCTTTCAGTCCGCGGTGCAGCTACGTCATGGACCGCTGCCGCATCGAGGTCCCGCCGCTTGCCTGGGGAGGCACCGAGCCCGGTCACCTGTCCGCGTGCTGGCTGAACCGTGACAAGGCAGTACGCAACTCGCTGCGCCGCAAGGTCGGCGACCAGAGCCTGCCGAGCGCCGCGGGAGCGTGAGGAATGGTGCGCACGAAGATGATGATGACGCCGGACGGCCAATCTGGTGGCGGGGAGATCCTGCTGCGACTGGAGAACCTGGTCAAGTATTTCCCGGTCGGCTCGGGAAAGCTTCTCCGCGGCACGCGGGAGTTCGTGCACGCCGTCGACGGGGTGAGACCTGGAGGTCCGCAAGGGTGAGACTCTCGGGCTCGTCGGCGAGACCGGCTGCGGCAAGTCGACGCTGGCCCGCTGCATCGTTCGACTGCACGACATCACCTCCGGGCGGATCATCTTCGACGGGCAGGACATCAGCGCCATCTCGGCCCGGCAAATGCGCCCGTTCCGGCGGGACATCCAGATGATCTTCCAGGATCCCTACGGGTCGCTGAACCCGCGGCGGCGGGTCGGATCGATCATCGGCGACCCGTTCGCGATCCACCACACTGCCAGCGGCCAGGATCGCAAGCGGCGGGTTCAGCACCTGATGGAGCTTGTCGGCCTCAATCCCGAGCACTTCAACCGGTTTCCGGCCGAGTTCTCCGGGGGGCAGCGGCAGCGGATCGGCGTCGCCAGGGCGCTGGCGTTCACGCCGAAGCTGGTCATCTGCGACGAGCCGGTCTCGGCTCTGGATGTGTCGATCCAGGCGCAGATCATCAACCTGCTCGCTGACCTGCAGAGCCAGCTAGGCCTGACCTATATATTCATCGCCCACGACCTTTCCGTCGTGCGGCATGTCAGCAGGTCGTGTCGCCGTGATGTACCTCGGGAAGGTTGTCGAGCAGGCGCCGGTCGAGCAGCTCTGGGCGCATCCCCGGCATCCCTACACCGACGCGCTGCTGTCCGCGGTGCCCGTCCCCGACCCGGAGCATGTCGGCCAGCGGGAGCGGATCATCCTGGTCGGGGACGTGCCGTCGCCGATCAGCCCGCCGTCCGGCTGCCGATTCCACCCGCGCTGCCCAAAGGCACGCCAGGCCTGCGTCGACGACGATGCCCGAGCTGACCCCGCATCTGGGCGACGAGTCGGCCCACCAGGCGGCGTGCCATTTCCCGGTCGAGGACGGAGAGGATATCTCCAAGTCCCGGCCGGCCCTCGGCGCCGACCGGCGCGTGATCGCGACCGGGCTACTGGGCGGCTCCTGAGCACCCGCCGAACGGAGACATCATGACCGAGTATTCTCAGGCGCAGGGCGCTGTCGAGCTGCTGCCCGCGGTAACGACGCCTCCGGCCGCCGAGGGCGCGGCGGCTCGCAAGATCGAGGGGCGCAGCCCGTGGCGGCTGGCCATGCAGCGGCTGCGACATGACCGGGCCGCGATGATCTCGCTCGCGGTCATCATCGTCATCGCAGTTGTGGCGATCTTCGCGCCGGTCGTCGCCGCGATCACCGGGCACGGGGTCTACCAGCAGTTCCGCGGCCCGCAGCCGCCGGTCGGGCTGTCGGCTACCGGACAGCCGGTCGGGCCATCGCCGGCCTTCCTGCTCGGCACCGACGACCAGGGCCGGGACATCCTGGTCCGGATCGCATACGGCGCGAGGATCTCGTTGTTCGTCGGCGTGGTCGCGACCGCGCTGACGGTGACCATCGGCACCGTGGTCGGCCTGGCTGCCGGCTACTTCGGCAGGATCGTCGACACGGTCCTGGCCAGGCTGATGGACTGGCTGCTCGCGGTACCGTTCCTGCTGCTCGCGATCTCGCTGGCCTCCGTCACAATGGTGCACCCGATCGGGCCACTAGGACCCGGGCTGCCCATTGTCATCTTCGTGCTCGGAGTCCTCACCTGGGCCTCGGTCGGCCGCATCGTCCGCGGCCAGGTGCTGTCGATCCGCGAGAAGGAGTACATCCAGGCGGCCCGGGCGCTTGGTGCCGGGCCGTGGCGGATCATGTTCATCGACATCCTGCCGAACCTGCTCGCCCCGCTCATCGTCTATACCACCCTGCTCATCCCACTCACGATCGTGGGCGAGGCGTCGCTGTCGTTCCTCGGCGTCGGGGTTCCCCCGCCGACTGCCGATTGGGGCCAGATGATCGGCGACGGCGCCAGGCGTGTATCAGTACGGCGCAGTGGTGGTTCCTGCTGTTCCCCAGCCTGGCGCTGCTGATCACTACCCTCGCGTTCAACATCTTCGGTGACGGAGTCCGGGACGCCTTCGATCCGCGCGGCGATCGCTGTTCGTCTAGGAGCTCCCAGTGGCGCGTTTTCTGATCCGCCGGATCCTGCAGGGCCTGCTCGTGGTGTGGCTGATGACGGTCACCGTGTTCCTGATCTTCTTCATCGGCCCTGGCCCTGGCGCAGTGGCCCGCACCTTGGCAGGCCGCGAGGCGACCCCCGCCCAGGTCGCCGAGGTCGCCCACCGGTTGCTGCTGGACCGGCCCGTCTACGTGCAGTATGGCCACTTTGCCTGGCTGCTGCTGCACGCCAACCTCGGCTACGACTACTACCACGATCAATCGGTGAACTCGATCATCGCAGCGGCGTTCCCTATCACCTTGTCACTGGTCGTCGGCGGGTCGATCCTGTGGCTGTCCATGGGCGTGCTGAGCGGGGTCGTATCGGCCGTGAAGACCAGGTCACTCTATGACCGGATGTTCACCACGCTGGCGCTTCTGTTCTACTCGATGCCCACCTTCGTGCTCGGCTTCCTGCTGATCCTGGGCCTGTACTACGAGCTCACGATCCACCACTTCACCATCTTCCCGGCGCCCGGGACCTGGGTGCCGTTCTCGCAGAACCCGCTGCAATGGGCACGCGGTCTGATCCTGCCATGGCTCACCCTCGCGCTAGTGTCAGCCGCCACCTACACCCGGCTGACCCGGGGCAGCATGCTGGATGTCTTTGGCGAGGACTACATCCGCACCGCCAGGTCCAAGGGGATGAGCGAGCGACGGGTGATCTTCCGGCACAACCTGCGGGCCTCGCTGACCCCGGTGGTCACCCAGTTCGGCCTGGACGTCGGGGTACTGATCGGTGGCGCGATAATCACCGAGACCGTCTTCAGCCTGCCGGGCCTGGGGTACACGGCCGTTACCGCGATCCTCCAACAGGACCTGCCAGTCGTTATCGGTGTCGTCATCGTCGCCTCGGCCGGGGTCATCGTGGCGACGATGCTCGTCGACATTCTCTACGCCGTGCTGGACCCGCGGGTTCGCCTGCATTAGCGGGGCTGGCAGGCTAGAGGAACGGCGCTGGAGTTCGCCGCCGACGTGGTTCAGGGGCATGAGCTGCCGCTCGCACGGCCGACGTAGGCACTGCGCCTGAGCCACGCTCAAGATCCTTACCCACGACGTCACTGCCGAGGACCCGCCGAGCGGTTTCGACTTCGTGCATGCGAGGTGGCTGGTCGAGTGGCTGCCCGACGAGCGCCTGGCCCTTGGGCGCGTGGATCCGTCATGCGCCGCGGGCGACCCTGGCAGATCACTGCAGCAGGCCGCATGACACGTCGCGCAGTGACCACTGCTGGCCGGCATTCCGGCCGCGGCAGCTTCAAAGACCCGGGCGGGGCGAGTCCGAATGCCCCTCGAGTAACCCACCTCGCGCATGAGATGGGCAGCCCCGCCCATTTCCTCACGGAGCTCGATTCACGCTGTCGGGAACAACCCGGTTGAAAGCTAGGCAGAGCACGAAGAGACGGCGGAGCACGCCGTCGGCGCTTCCGGCGCGGTCGAAGTCGCCTCAGCTTGAGTGGTGGAGCGGAGACTGTCCAGCGGCGTGATGTCACCAGGTACAGGTGCAGGCGGTTCGTGCCCTCTTGGGCCGTGGGTCCTGATCCGCATGGCGCCTCAGCGCTGCACTATGGTGACCCCAGATCGAGCCACCATCTGCTGCAGAGCAGCCACATGCCGCTCGAACGCGATGCGGCCCGCGGGAGTCAGCCGGGCCGACGTGCGTGGACGCTTGCCCACAAAGCCCCTTCTGATTTCCACGTAAGCGACCTGTTCAAGCGTAGCCAGCTGTTTCGACAAGGCCGAGTCAGAAAGGCCGACGCTGTCCCTGATGAACTGGAAGTCCGCCCACTGCGAGGCCGCAAGCAGCGACACGATCGCCAGTCGTGTTGGCGCGTGGATCAGCTCGTCGAAGCGGGCGCGAGTCATCGGCCCGTGCCGGCGCGGTTGCTCAGCATGACCCGCCGCAGCGTTCGGTTCAGGACTGGACCGCCGAGGCCCATGCCAAGGCCGCCGACCGCCGTGGCGAGAGTCGCCGGGTACAACACGCCAGCCCCGCGGAGCGCAAACGCGATTCCCAGCGTGACTCCCACAATCACGGCCACGAATCCCAGAATGGCCACGACGCCCCTGCCGTTCAGAAGGCCGTCGCGCAGCCTGGCGTCACTGTACTGCCCGCGAACTGCCAAGACGGTTGCCGACAGCATGCCGACGACGAACACCGGGATCGTGATGCCCAGCGCGAGGTGGGTTCGGGTATCAACGCCGACCGCAAGAACGACCATGAGAACGCCGACGGTCCACCAGTACCAGGCGGGCACTGTTGCCCGGTCGATGACCTGCTGCTGTCGCCACTGGATCTCCGCCAGCGCCTGGGCAGCCTCGCCGGGATGAAGTTCTTCGTTCATGGCCTTGCTCCGTGCCGGTCTAGCTAATACTTGCCTGATAGGAAAGTAACTCATACTTTCCTATCAGGCAAGTACTTTCCTCGACCTCGCTGGCATGCGGTCTCGGACACGAAGGGCCCGCGAACCGGGTGCCGAAGCGCAAGGGCTCGCCGCACGGCATGGTGGACCTTGACACTTGAGTGCGGCCACACGGTCAAGCGCGTCGTCCGGTACTGGCCGCGGCCAAATCCTCAGCCGGGAGGAGCGCAGCACCAGAGCCTGTACGACGTTCTGCCCTCCCCCAAACACGTCCGGTGCGAGCATTGCGGTCAATGAGCGCCGCGAGAGGTTCAGCAACCCACTTGGTGGTCCCGAGAACCGCAGAAAACCGATCCTGATTTCGGATCAGCCTTTGACCTGCGTCGGGACGCCGGGATTTGAACCCGCGACCCCTTGACTCCCAGAACAGCGAGTTAACCGCTCCTGCACGTCAAGCGCGGTGTGCACCGTGCCGGGAGCGCGGCCGTCGTGCGGTGGCGCGCGGGACGTGTCGTCCCCGTCTGATCCCCGAGCACCGTCGTGATGTTGCGCTTAAGCTGCGTCGAGAGTGATGACGGTCGCCGCCACGGTCGAGGGATGCGGGACTGGCTGGCCGTCTTCAACGAGCCCGGCAAAGATGCAACTCGATGGCCTGCCTCATCTCATCTAGGACGTCGTCCTCGCTATCTGCCGGTGCGACGCAGCCTGGCAGATCTGGGGACCATGCGCCGTTGCCGCCGTCGCTCGCTCGTTCGATGACGACCGCGCAGCTGGTCATAGGTTCCTCCGGTCCGGCCCTGCGGCAGGATGCTTCGCTCGGTACCAGGCGGCAGCTCGGCGCTTGCCAGCTATTGTCGCCCGTCCGGGCTTCAGCGGGTGCTTGTACTGCCGATGGCTTCCCGCAATGGTGACCAGGTGTCAGCCTCGATGAGCTTGATTATCTCACGGACCTTCAGGGGCAACTCCATCCTGGATTGCCGGCGCTCCTCATGAGATAGCCGAGGAGCGGGGCGCCGTGCACGAGGCACGCTACGGGATCCCGTGACAGTGGAATCGTCCCCGGCAGGATCGCTCCGCCGTCGGGAATACCCGCATCGGCCGCCATTACCTCAATGAACGGCGGTCAAAATGCGCCAGAACAGCGCTAGGACGATCGACGTGGCCCCCAAGGTGACCCAGGATTCTGGAACAAGCCCTCTGACCAGTCGGGACGACGGGAATTGAACCCGCGACCCCTTGACCCGAGTCACGATCCGGACGTCGCCGCGTGTCGGCTGGTGAGGCTCTGTAAGCCGATGAAGTGCGCGAACGTGGCTCGGCGTTGCGCGGCGCGGGATCGGCGTTGGCTTGTGATCGCCGGGGGAGCGGGGCGGGTGCTGCCCGGTTGACGTCCTCGGCGGAGCGGGCCGCGCGGCGGCACGACCGGCGATCGATACTGTTCACGGATAGCTCACCATAGTTGCGGAGCCTGGGCGAGCTCGCTCGTGACGCGGGCAGGGTGGCCGGGCCGTGGCTGGCCGAGTACCTCGGCCTGCCGGGGGTCAGGCGCTGACGCGATCGAGGTCGCGCAGCGCCTGGTCATCAAGTGTGATGTCCTCTGCGGCCAGGTTCTCCCGCAGGTGCGCAACCGAGCCGGTGCCCGGGATGAGCAGCACGTTGGGGGCCAGCTGCAACAGCCACTGGAGTGCGGCCTGCGCGGGGGTGATGCCCAGGCGGGCGGCTGTCTGGACAACCACGGGGCTGGTCAGCACGGGGTTGTCCTGGCCGCGCGGCCAACCGAGGGGGCAGAACGGCACGAACGCGATGCCCCGGCTGAGGCACAAATCCAGAAGCGGCGCCGCAGTACGGTCGGCCAGGTGGAACAGGTTCTGCACGCAGACGATCTCGGTGCCCGCAACGGCATGCTGCAGCTGCTCCAGGCTGATGTTGCTCAGGCCTATCCCGGCGATCAGACCCTCGTCGCGGGCCGCCACCATCGCGGCCAACTGGTCGTCGAAGCGCGCATCCACGTGGCCGTCGCCGGGCAGGCGGAGGTTGATCGCGGCGAGCTGGGCGACCCGCAAGCCGCGAAGGTTATCCTCGATGCCCGCGCGCAGGTAGCCAGTACCGCTGTCATCCCGCCCCGCCGCGACCTTGCTGACGATCGCCAGCCCGTCGGGATACGGGTACAGCGCGTCGCGGATCAGCGCGTTCACGGTGCCGGGGCCGTAGTACTGGGCGGTGTCGATGTGATCGACGCCGGCGGCCACCGCGGCCCGGAGTACGCCCATGGCCGACTCACGGTCCGGGGGCGTCCCGGCGGCGAACTGACCCGCCAGCTGCATCGCGCCGTACCCAGACCGCCGCACCCGCATCCGCCCAAGGGCGAAGACAGACATCATTTCTGCTCCCACAGGGCATCTCAATGGTCGTAGCGGACCTGTCGCCTGCCACGCTAGTGACCCTCAAGGTGAGCCGCCGTCACCCCAACCTGAGGATCTGCGTGTGTGTGACCAATTCCGGTAACTCGCATGTCGGGACATACGACGACGGCCTCGACGTATGCGCGCGGGATGCCTTCGGTCACAGCCCGGGCGAATCCCACCAGCTTGTCCTCGTACCAGGCGCCGACGGCTGGAGAACTGCCGAGCACGGCATTGACCCTGTTCGGCTGCGCCCGCCATCCCGTCGCCTGGTACAGCGAAATCACTGCAGCGTTTCCTCCTAAGCCCGCGTTTTACAGAAACTATCGGTCGGCGCAGTAACCAGGGATTGCCGCCCGCCCGCATTCCCGTAACGCTAACTACCCACGCGGAAGGGAGCAACGCACAGGCGTCTCTGGCCAGGGCGCCTGCTCGGCGGACTTGCCGGATCCTGAAAGCTAGGGCTATGAGCAGGTGGCGGCCCGCACTCGTGTCATTGCAGCCCGGCATGGCCTGGCCGGGGCTCGTCACCCGACAGCAGGTGTTCCTAGCGGCGAAGACGGCCGTCGCTGCCGGGCTCGCCTGGGTGGCGGCCGTTGCGGCCGATCCGCACAGCCGGCCGTACTTTGCGCCGCTCGCTGTGCTCCTGGTGGTCCAGCCGACCGTATACGACTCCCTCTCCCGGGCCTTCCAGCGCGTGGCCGGGGTGGTCGTAGGCGTCGCTGCTGCGCTGGCGGTGAGTCATTTCCTGGCTCCGAGCGCCTGGAGCATCGGCATCATCGTCTTCGCGGGCCTGCTCCTGGGCTGGACCGCTCGCCTGGCCCCGCAGGGCGCGGTGCAGGTACCAGTCAGCGCGCTGCTGGTGTTTCTGATCGGGCGCGCTACTCCCGGTTACGGGGGCGACCGCATTGTCGACACTTTGATCGGCGCGGGGGTCGCGGTGATCGCCGTTCTGCTGAGCCCGTCCGCGCCCGGGCCCGACGCCGTCATGTCCAAGGCGCTAGCGCCGCTCAGCCGCTGTACCGAGATCCTGCGTGCTGTCAGCACGGGCATCGGCTCGCCCTGGACCCCCGACCAAGCGGCCTCATGGCGCCTAGACGCGCTCACGTTGGTCGACACCATCGCCACGGCCCGCCGCGAACACCAGGCTGATCGGCTCAGCACCCGGTGGAACGCCCGGGCTCGCCGGGAGAGAGCGGCGCTAGGCCGCGCGGACGAGGCGCTCCTTTCTGGCGAGCGGATCGCCATCTACACCCGGTCGATGACCCGGGCCCTGGTAGACGGATCGGGCGATGCCCGTCCGATGCCGACTCTCAGCGCGGTGCTCTCGAAGACGGCATCGGCCACAGAGGCCTACACCGCGTGGGTGGCATCGGACGGCACGCCAGCCGACCGCCGGCCTCTGGCCAAGGCAGTTCACGCCGCAGACGACACCCTCGGCAGCGCGCTCGCGCGGGTACAACAACGATGGGGGAACGACCCCGCTCAATGGCTCACCTTCGGCATGACGCTGGCGATGAGCCAGCGGATCCTGGCCGAGGTCGGCCGCCCGCTCGACCCTGCAGAACGGGAGCCTGCCTGAGCGCCGATACCAGTCGCCAGCGTCACGACGCCCAGCCGGTAACGGCCACCGGCGAGGTGATGCAGATAGGCCATCCGGTGCGCTAGCTCGACTGGGTGATTGGCTCCCCGTTTTGCTCCCGAAAGTCCAATAATTCGGCACTGTGAGTCGGCACGTAAATCCAGTTCGAACGGCCGAGAACATGCCACTCCATGACTGACCTTGCCACGGGCGAAGACCCTGCGAGCAGGTGGTCCGGCGAACGATCGGGGAGGCAGTGTCGCCGATGCCGAAGACGGCACCGGCCAGGATTGCGCCGGATACGCCCCGGCGATCAATCGACGGCCGCCAGGACGGCGTTTTAGTCGGTGAAACAAGGCCCTGGGGAAGCCGGCCCGCGCAGAGGGACCCAGTCCCTCGTATATGCGCATGCTAATGTATGCTCATGTTGACACACCGGCTGCAGATTCTCATCGACGATGAGCGCTACGAGCGGGTTCGCGCTCTCGCCCGCCAGCGCGGTACTTCTGTCGCCACCATCATCCGGGAGGCGCTCGACCGTGGCCTGCCCGCGACGCAACGGAGGCGAGCTGCCGCTGCCCGGCGCATCCTCGATGCGGCACCGATGGAGGTGGGCGATCTGCTGGCCGAATTGGATGAGCTCCGCGGACGTCATGCGTGATCGTCCTTGACACGACGGTACTGGTCTATGCGGTCGGCGCCGATCATCCGCTGCGCGAGCCATGCCAGCTGCTGGTCCGCGCAATAGCAGACGGAACGATCCTGGCGACCACCACTATTGAAGTCATCCAGGAGTTCACCCATGTCCGGGCTCGCCGTCGTGACCGCAAAGATGCTGCGGCACTTGCCCGTGACTACATCGAGTTGCTGTCGCCGCTTCTAATTGTCGAGGAAACTGACCTGCGCGAAGGGCTACGTCTGTTCGACGCAGGAAGCGGCTTTGGCTCGTTCGATGCTGTCCTGGCCGCTGCGGCGCATGCGGCAGGAGCTGAGGCGCTCGTGTCGGCAGACACCGGGTTCTCGGCCATCACGGCGATCCGTCATGTCGTCCCTAACGTCGATGGCGTGCGCGCGCTCCTGGACGCTCCAAAGCCATAGCCCGTGAGGTTCGCGGCAGTTTCGTCGACCACTGCGTCTGGGGCATCCTCACCCGACCGAGCGGCAGCCGAGGCTGGGCCTGATATACACGGCTCCAGAGCGTGGCAGCTTCGTCTGCTAAACGAAAGTCCAGGACGTCCGAGACCGACCTGCGGCCGGGCCCGATCTACCACCGAAAGCGCCTCCATCGAAGGGCAGCTGACCATCATGTTCGCGGCACTGGCCGTCAGGAACTGATCGAAGACTCGACCCGCTGGTCAGCGGCCTGGCTGGTCCGCGTCCGTAGAGTGTTGCGGGGGGGGAGGGGCTATGAGACGCGTCTTCTCAGCGCCCGTGCAGGACCAGATAATACTTATGTGAGTGTTGATCTTACTGGCGCGGCGGTGGCGCTCGCTGGCATTGCGGGAACGCTTGCCGCGGCCGCCCTGACGCAGCGCGCTGCGACTCGCAATAAGCGTGTAGACGCGGTAATCCAGCGCGATGCGCGTGCCGACGAGCGGCAGGAAGCCGCCCGTGCAACAGCACACGCGGAGAAGCGCGCAATCTATGCGGAGCTCAATGCTGCCGCTCGTGATTTCCGAGCTGCGGGTCATTGACCATATCGTGGATAAGCTGTCTGGTACCGATCTGGAGAATTTCGAACGGCTGGAACGGCACAGATGAAATACCGGGATGTTTATGCGCGCGCGCAGATGGTTTTGCCTGATCGCGCGCTGGAGGTGGCCACTGAAGTTAACAGGTGCCTTGGTCGCAGTTATCGGGCGCTGCTGGACATTGACCGCGGCTTGAATCGTTCGACCTCGGTCGAGAATCTGGACGAATGGTATGATCAGCCACTCTCAGAAGCAGTAGCGTTATTGCGCCATGTTTTGCGCGAGGATCTAGGCGTGGCGGAATATAGCTCCAATATTGGCTTGGAACTTCAGTGCCTACGCGAGGCGGGACTTAGGCTGTGGGGGGGAATGGGGCAGAGTTCCGGACACAGGGTTCAAGACTGATTCTCCGATAAGGGACCTGACGCGAGAAGCGTGGCGTCGATTAGGGCCGCGGCAGTGAGGTTCGCGCCGTCGGCTCCTACGCTGGCCGACCGTGGCTGCGGATACAGGTCAGCGTCCGTGAGCTATTCCGCCACAGGCGGACGCCACTGGCAACCATTGTGCGAGCGACCGTGGCCCATCCGAACCAATCCCGGCGATCAATAGCCTCGAGACGCGGGCCTGGGTCGCCCGCCAGGTGCCGTCGGACCTGACAGTGCGCTCGCACCCAGGGTAGTACTGCACCCGACCAGGCCGGGGACGCAGGAGAGACCATCTCATGCGCTACACGGAACTCTTTCGAGAAGCCATTTAGCGCGCATTCTCGCCGTACCCCGTGATGCATATTCATGCAAGTTGCGCTGAAGACGGCAGAGCGGTTCGCGAGGAAGCTCGTTAACGCGACGTTCGTCGTTGCGATCTGCACTCTCAAACTGGTTGCCGCGATTCTAGTCCTTGCGACTCGGACTCATTAATGATCAGTGGGCCGCGCTCTCACCACGCCACACGCGGATGTCGGTCCGGACCTCTTCCGCCACAAGTTAGGCGAGTCTCCCGGGGCGCCTGAACGCGATTGGTGCACGTGCCCGCGACGGGACTCGAACCCGTATTCGGCGGTGTTTAAGACCGATGTCTCTGCCGTTTGGACTACACGGGCGTCAGAATGTTGCGCGCACCCGCGTGTGTAACTTCGGCGCTGTCGGATCCGGCCTCGGGCACTCCGGCATGAGCATGCGCTGATTGGCCTCGCCCAATCCCATGAACGGACACTACATCGCGGCAGGCCATTCTGCCCCCTGATTGCTGGAATGTCCCGGGCAGCCTGGCGGGCCATTGCATGGCGCGCGTACCCGGCTCAAGGGCGGCACGCGGAGCTCAGAACGTCGGCGACACCCGAAGGCCGGCCTTCCCGCCGGCGGCTTGAGTGGACGCGTGGTCCTCGGCTGTGAACGGGAAACACGACCGGCTACGAGGGGCCGGGCCTGGCTGCAGCGCCGAGATCTCCGGGCATGGGATTAAGCAGAGTGTAGGAGCCCGCGGTCGAGGACGGCCGGAAGGTACAACTCGCGGTAGCCGTGCTCGTCGAACAGGACAGTGACATGGTCCCCGTCGTAACGCTGCACCGACCCGGTCCCCCACCGCTCGCTGAGCACCCGCGCGCCGACCGGGAACGGGACGGGCTCGGGCGGAGAGTCGGCCGCCGGCGTCACGTCGCGGTCGCAGTTGCCGCACGGGCCGGGGTAGTCCTGCCCGAAGTAGCTGAGCAGGAACGAACGACGGCACCCGGTCTGGTCGGCGTACCGCTGCATCATCGTCAGCCGCGTTCGCTCGATCTCACGCTCGCGCTCGGTTTCGGCGTCCGAGGCGGTGAGTACCTCGTTGATGGTCATCGTGCCCGACCAGGTCACCGTACCGTCGACCTGCCACATCGCCGCGCCGAGGTCGGCCAGCCGGCTAAGCGCGCCCGTCTCCTGCCGGGTCCTGTGGTCGATCTGCTCGCGCGAGGCCAGGGCCGCCGCCACGCGCACAACCGGCGCGCCGCCTATGCTCCGCGCGGTCAGGTGCCGCGCCCGGTCGAAGTCCTCATACCGGTAGAGCAGCCGTACCTCCGAGGGAGCGCCGTCGCGGCCGGCCCGTCCGATCTCCTGGTAGTACGCATCGAGCGAGGGCGGCGGGTCGTAGTGCACCAGCCAGCGGACGTCAGGCTTGTCGATCCCCATGCCGAACGCCACCGTGGCGGCGATGATGCGAGCCGACCCATCGAGGAACGACATCATCGCCACGTGCCGCTGCCGCCCGCTAAGGCCCGCGTGGTACAGCACCACCTGCTCGCCCGCTGACGCCAGCGCGTCGCGTGCCTCCTGCGCGCTGGCATGCGTCGCCGCGTAGACCATGCCAGGGCCGTCCAGGTCAGCCGCACTCCGGACGAGCTCGCGCTTCTTGTCGGCGACCGTAAGCAGGTGCTGGGCCGACAAGTGCAGGTGCGGCCGGTCGAAGTCGCCGATGACCACCGCGGGATCACGCAGGCCGAGCCGCCGGATGATCTCGGCCCGGACAGGCGGCGCGGCGGTCGCCGTCAGCGCCAGCCGGACGGGCGCGCCAACCGCCTCGCTTTGAGCCCCGAGCATCATGTAGTCGGGCCGGAAGTCGTGACCCCACTGGCTGATCAGGTGCGCTTCGTCGACGGCAAACAGTCCCGGCCGTGCCCGCATGAGCGTCTCGCGCGTCTCCTGAATAGCCAGCTGCTCGGGCGACAGGAACACAAACGTGTCCGAGTCGCATGAAGCGAGCAGTGCCGCGGCATGCGCGCCGGCGGACTGCTGGGAGTTGAGGACGATCGCCGACAGGCCGCTGGCGCGCAGGTGGGCGAGTTGATCATCCTGCAGCGCGATCAGTGGCGACACCACGATCGTTGGTCCGTCCCCGAGGAGGCCGGCCAGCTCGTAAATCGCCGACTTCCCGCCGCCGGTCGGCAGGACGGCGAGCGCGTCGCGCCCATCCGCGAGCGCCTGAACCGCAGGCAGCTGGCCAGGGCGAAGCTCTGAGAACCCCAGCCGATCGCGGGCGAGTTCCTCAATCGCCGGTCCACCCCGAGCAGGTGTGCGTGAACCGGGGTCATCGGAACCAATTGGATTGCCAGGGACAGCGGTCACATTCATCAGGTTACGATCGGCGCCCCGGTGGTTCGGACCAGGCAGCCAATCTCTCGGCCTCAGGCCTGAGGTCAAAATGTGTCAGATCAAGGCGTCACTGCCCGCCCAAGCGTTCGGGCTCGA
Organism: uncultured Actinomycetota bacterium; assembly: GCA_963804435.1. Classification (GTDB taxonomy): domain Bacteria; phylum Actinomycetota; class Actinomycetes; order Streptosporangiales; family Streptosporangiaceae; genus JAJYUU01. The sequence goes on from CAWDQI010000001.1 coordinate 2,048,956, forward strand.
CTCCGACGCCACGGTCCGGAGCATAGGTGGCCCCGGCAGCGCTCGGGGCCACCTATGCATTCGGTAAACCTTGTCGATCAGCCGCCCGGCGGGTAGCTGATGACCTGGCTGGCCACGTCCCGGTTGGTGGAGCTCACCGGACCGCCAGTGTCGTTGATGACGTGGTCGATGGTGCCGGGACCGCTGAGGTTGATCGTGAGCAGGTCGTGCATCTGGACGCCCGGCGTGTCCGGGACCTCGAAGGCATGCGACACATGGATGTTCGGGTTCACGTTCGTGAAGATGTAACTGCCCATGCCGAAACCCTGGAACGATTGCACGTGGTCGGCCACCTTGAAGGCCGCGTAGCCGAGCACGCCGTCGTGCTCGTAGTCGGCTTGGGTCGGCGGGTCGTAGGGCAGTTCGTTCTGGAAGAAGATGACTTCGCCGTCGTTGCCGTTCCAGATGACGTTGTACTTCTGGAAGTGCTCGACGAACAGCCCTGTCGCGGTGACATGGTCGCCGTTCACCACGAGGCCGGTGCCAGCGGTGTTGACGGTCCACCCGACCGAGCCGGGCACGCCGTGGTCGGCACGCCAGATCCACAGGTCGTCAAGGATGGTGTTGTCGCTGTTGACCTCGAGGGCGACGGTCGCCTTGCCGACGTGCGGTCCCCCGACTCGGAAGAACACGTCCTGCAGTGTCGTCGGGTCGGACGCCTGATTGTGCGGCACGCCGTTGTTGCCGTTCTTCGAGCCGATCTGCACGAGCGCCGGCGAGTTGACCGGTCCGGCATCGACTATGAGGCCGGAGATGTCGATACCGGGCACGTCAGCGGTGGTGAGGACCGAGTTGCCGTCGGTCGCTGTCAAGGTGGCCATGCCCAGGCCCTGTACCACGGTGTGAGCCCGCTTGACCTTGATCGGGGAGCCCACGTTGTAGACGCCTGGCGTGAGCAGCAGGTTGAGGCCCCGGGCGAGCGCGGCGTTGATCGTGCTGAGCGAGTCGGACGGCGCGGCGATGAAGAACTGCGACAGCGGGATCGAGGTGCCGGCCGTGTGCCCGTTGGCCCACGTGGGGCCTACCGAGTTGGTTTGGGCTGACGGCACGAAGACGTTCCAGGCGCCCGAGCCATCGATGTACAAGTAGGGCTTCTCCTTGCTCACCGGCGTTTGCGCGAGCGTCGTGTAGGCGGCGCCGTTACCGAAGTGCTGCGCGGGCGCGGCGATGTCGCCGGAGAAGACCTGGTTCCACACGTAGTTGGACCAGCCTTTACCCAGGTCACTGTTGCGGACGTAGAACTGCTGCTGCGACCCGTTGAGCGCGCCGCCCTCCAGCCGCGAATCGGCCACGAAGCCGCCGCTGGCGAAGTTCGGGTTCTCGCAGTACGGCATGAAAGTGGTGAAGTCCTTGACATCGACCCGGCGCATCGGGGCCGCCTGCGAAACCGCCCACATCTCGTTCCCGGTGTGGCAGCCGTCCGCGGTCGGGACGACGTGGATGGTCAAGTTGGAAACGGAACGCCAGAAGGTGTCCAACGCACCGCTGCCGTTCTTACCGATGGCGGTCACGCCACCGTTGATGACGACGCCCGACGGGTCCTGGCCTAGGCCGTCGACCTCGGTGTAATAGCCGACCGGGATGTCCAGCGGGTTGTTCTGGGACCCATAGGTACCCGGCTCGAAAAGCAGCGCATAACGCGCGGTGCCCATCTCGTTGTTGACCTGCTGGGCGTAGATGGCGTTGACGTCGGCCTGGATGTCGGCCTGCGACATTGACCGCGTGAAGACACAGACATACGGGCCGAACGTTGCGGTGACGGCGTCCGGACAGAGACTTGCCGGTGACGGGGCCGCGCTGGCGTGCTCCGCCCCCGCCGCTGTTGCGGTTAACGCGGCAGCGCCCAAGAGCGCCGCGCTGACCATGAGACGAGCGACTCGATACATGAAGGCACCTCACTGTGGTGGAGTTCCACAGGCGAACGTACGACGAAGCGCCTGCGCAAGTGAAGACCAAACTTTGAACTGAGCCGTAAAAAAACTGTGAAAACCTTGGAGATTGCAGGACTTTGGTTTGCGGACGGTGTCGGTGCAACCCTCTCGGGTATTTAGTGTGACAAGTTAGTGCGCAGCTGGCTGGCCGTGAATTTGGTCGAGGGCTGCCCCTGAGGCCTGCGGGCAAGGGTTGGCGACGGTGATGGCGTGCGGCCGAGCCTGGATCTGGATGGTGCTGGTAGGTGCCGGCGGTCTTGATGAACTTGCGGATGGACCAGCCGGTGTGGCGTTCGATCCAGCGGCTGACCGCTAGTGCCGCGAAGACGATGGTCAGGAGCGCCTCGATCGAGTTGCGCAGGTGGTGGTAGATGGGCCTGGCCTGCAGGTCGTTGTGGCCATCCGGAAGGTCTTCTCGATCTCGAAGGAACTCTGCGGTGACCGGCGTGCCATCGGGGCAGGTCCGCAGGTTGGAATGTAGCCCTTCAGCCCGGCCAGGCTCCGCGCCTTCGCCTCTAGCTCGCGGTTGACGCTCGTGGTGGCGCCGTCGAGGGCGATAAACCGGTTCCGCGCTAGTGGTGGACTCAGCCGTCGCTTTCGTTGGGTCTTTGGCGCGACGAGCCGGGCTTCGCGTTCGTGACCCCTTGACTGGCCCAGGAATGGCTCCCCGAACACTCAGGCAAATTACGCTTCTTACCAGTCGGGACGGCGGGATTTGAACCCGCGACCCCTTGACCCCCAGTAGTAGGGGGTTAAGCGCTCCTGCACGTCAAAAACGTTATGCACGGTGCAAGAAGTGCGGGAAAGCTGCCGTCGAGCGGGAGCGCGCAGGGCGTGTGGTCCCCAGACGGTCCCCAAGCAGGGCGGCCAGAAACGTGATCCCTGCGGCCCAGGCGAGCGGGCAAAGAGCTGGCAGCAGGAGCAGTTGCCTGCCGGGGCGGAACCTCATCTAGCTTCACCTGACCGCTCAGCCGGTTCCGATCAGCGCGTCCGGGACTTCGCGCAGGAAGATCTCAGCAGTCTTGGGCCCGACGCCCTTAATGTGCTGCAGCCGCCGGCTGATGTCTTCTCGCGTGCTGGCGGTGCGAACCAGCCGCCCGGCTGAGCCGTCGTAATCCGCGATGAGCGTCCGCATCACATCGCGTAGCTCCTCGCTCATGACAGAGCTCATGCGGTGGTAGTTGCCCTCCCATAGCTCGTGCCAGAGCGGGTGTTGGTCGTCTGCGGTGAAGTGCTGTGGGGTATCCCAGCCGTCTTCCTTGAACTTGCGATATGCGTTCGCGGCTGTCTGCTGCGGTACTGGCCGCCCGAATAGCACGCTGGCGAGCAGCCAGTCGAACAGGCCCTGGTCGCTGGTGGTGTCGATGCTGAGGTCGGCGGCAGTGATCAGCGCAGCCATGGCGCGTTCCCCTTCTCTAAGTGGCCGCTGCGAGAGCGGCCGGCGCGGTCAAGTTTGGCTTCGAGCTGCGCGAGGTCATCGTGGGCGATGAACGCGCGCTGTGTGCGATAGACGCACCCGGCCTCGTCGAGGCCGCCTAGTTCCAGCGTGTCGAAGCAGACAGCATCCTAGATGGCGGCCGCGGCATGGAGTGGGTTGGCTAGGTGGGGTCGATCACGTGGTTCCGGGAGAATCTGAGACGCCTGCGGCCGGAGTATCGCAAGTTCGATCCGGCTGGTCGGCTCAACTGCGAGTGGCCGACGCCGGAGTTCGAGTAGCCGTACGGGGGCATGATAGAGCGACGGCTGGGCATGTCTCGACTCGCATGATCAGCGGTTGTCGAGCATCACTGACTGTTAGGTGCGATGAGGATCTTCATGGTGTTCGCGTCGCGAAGCCGCTCGAAGGCGGCGGGGGCGTCGTCGAGGTTTGCTAACTGCGAAGTCAGGTCGGCGACGTGGAGCGCTCCGGCGGCGAGCAGGGCGATGACCTGGGCGAACTCGTCGGCGTAGGTGAAGCTGCCCAGCACGCGTAGCTCCTTGAGGACGATGGCCATCGGGTCGAGGCCGAACGCCCGCCACCGACCACGATGACCGTGCCCCCGGGCCTCGCTGCAGCCAGACTGGAGCGGATGCGGGGCTCACTGCCAGAGCATTCCAGGACTACGTCGGCTTTCAGGCGCTCGACGTCAGCCGCATCGGTCGTCGGATCGAATGCGCGGTCGGCCTGTGAGGCTTCGGCGTAGCTGCGGCGTTCGGCGGCTGGCTCGCTCAGCCATACGGCCGCCGCGCTCCTCGCCGATGACCTCGTCCGCCGTACGCCCGAAGAACACCCCATAACACTGCAGCCCCGACGTTAGACCGCCCATGCGGCTGGTCAGGCGAGCACCACGCCCGCCTCGCCGGGCATGATGGCGGACGTACAGCAAAGCGGACCTCCGGTGAGGACGATGAGCAAGCCAGGCCTTGTTCCGTGAGCATTCTGACGACGTCGAAGCCGCGTGGGGAAACAACGGCAGCGCCATTAAGGAGTTCATCGACGCAAGCCGCCAGCGGCATGAGCACCGTAACGCGGCGTGTGTCAAGCCGGGCGGGTGCTCCGCCGTCTCCTCGTGCTCTGCCTAGCTTTCAAAAGGGTTTGTTCCCGACAGCGTGAATCGAGCTCGGTGAGGAGACGGGCGGGCCTGCCCCTGCTCTTGCGCGAGGTGGGTTCCTCGAGGTGCGTTCGGGCTCGCCCCGCCCGGGTCTTGTGGCTGCCGCCGCTGGTGGCTGCTGGCAGTGGTCAGTGCGGTGGCATTACGGCATCTGAATATTGACCCCTTCTGGCTTGTGGTTAGGTGAGGGTGATGAGGTCGCTGACGGCGACCGGCTCGCCGGTGCGGGCACTGGCCGCCAGCGCCGATCTTGCGGCCGAAGATGCCGCAGTCGTCGCAGCGCTGCTGCCGGAGGTAGCGCTGATCGCAGTGGGGGCACTGGTAGATGGTGGTTTGCCTGGCCGTCGCCGGCGCGGCGGTAATCGTGGCGGTGGCGGGGCCGGGCGCGGGGTGACGGTGCCGCCAGGCCGCCTGACGGCAGGCATCGGAGCACCAGCGGCGCCGGCCAGCGGGGGTGAACAGCTGGCCGCAGGCCGGGCAGGCGGCGGCGGTGTCGTTACGGGTTTCGTACGCGACGGCGGCTGGGCCGGGCTCATGCGGCCTGCGGCAGCGATGAGGTGCCGCCGGCGGCGATGGCGGGGTCCCAGGCCACCGGCTGGGTGACGACGACGTGGATCCAGCGCAGCAGCGCGGCGGCGCAGGCGGTGCGGGCCTGCTGGCGGGCGAGCCGGTTGTCGTCGCGGGTGGTCAGGCGGGTGAACTCGGCGGCCAGCACCGGGTTGTTCGGCAGCGCCGCCCATACCGCCCGCCAGGCCGCCACGCGCAGGCCGGGCCGGCCGCGGCCGGAGATGGAAGTCTTGCCCTGGAAGCCGCCGGAGGCGTTGTCGCGGGGGCACAGCCCGGCGTGCCGGGCCACCGACCGCGGGGTGGCGAACCGGGCCGGGTCGCCGGACTCGGCCAGGATCGCTGCCGCGCCCACCGGTGTCAGCCCGCCGATCGTGGTGACCAGGCCGGTCAAGCCGAGATCGCCGGCACCGCGACCATCCGGGCCTCGGCAGTAGCCAGCCGTTCCCGGGTGTCCTGCCAGTCGGCCAAGGCCAGGCCCGCGCGTTCCAGCGCGCCCGGCCGCTGCGCCCCCACCCCGGCCGGGTCGGCCGCGGCCGCCAGACGGCGCGGACGATCCGCAGGCACGGCCGGGTCGCCCCCCAGCGCGGCAGCTCACGGCGGACCGCGGCCTCGAACCGGGCCGGGCCGAGGCGCCCGACCCGGGCCAGGTCACCCGCGTCGCGGTCCAGTACCACCGCCAGCGCCGCGCGCCCGGACGCCGACCGGAACGGCGAGCCCGACGCGGCCAGGACCGCCGGCCAGGCACATACCCGGCAGGTCCCGGATCTGGTTCACCTGCCCCGTCCCGTCGGTGGTCAGCTGCAGGCGGCGGGCACCCAGGTGCCGCAGCCGGGCCCACACCGCGTCCGCGCGCTCCGGCTGGTAGCAGTGCAGGCCCGCGGCCAGCCCGGCGATGATGACCGCGTCCTTCGGGCCTGGGCTTATCGAAGGTCAGGTCCTCGCCCTCACCAGCGCGGCAGGACCAGCAGCGGCTGCACGCACACCAGCGCCAGCCCGCGCTGCGCGGCGAGCTGGACCCGGCACCCGCCACCGGTGACCCCTCGGCTCGCACGCCACCGTCACCGACCCGAAACCCGCCGCGAGGGCCCTGGCCAGGGCCCAGTCCAGCAGCCCGCCGAGCTCCCACACCCGTGCCGTCACCCGCCGCCGCGCGATCACCCGCGAGTCGTGATCGGTCACCACAGCGGCCTGCTTATCGTCGGCCAGGTCGATCCCCACGATCGCGTTCCCTAACGGCAGCAGCACCCGCATCCGGGCCAGCCGTTCGTTGCGGTTGCGATCTCCCCGGGACAAGCCGGTACGGTCATTCACGGACGTCCTCCTCGATGCGCTGGGATACCAAGCCCGACAACCGCAACAGAAGGACGTCTCCACATCCAGCACCGACGCGCTTCAAGGAGTTACTAGCGGGCACTCCGCCCCGCTGATCGCTGTTGGCCGCGGCCGTCAGGGGAACTGCTTCCAGCGCCCCTCGGAGACGACTTCGACGGTGCCGTCGGTCACCTTGATCGCCGTCTGTTCGTCGATGGCGTACGCCGGGCTGCCGATTTCTGCGGCCCACCGCTCTGCGTCAGCCAGGGTGTTTGTCGGGAAAGCGTCCAGGTGCGGGAAGATCGAGAAGTCGACGACGCCGAGGGTGCGGTCGTCCGGCGCGGACGGCCACTCCACGAAGTCGGCGCCGATCCTGGGTGTCATCACCATGCTCCCGGCGCTCACCCCCACCCAGACGGTGTCGGGCAGCGACGGCAGGAGGTCGGCCAGCCCGGACTCCCGCATCCAGTGGCACAGGTATGTCGCATCGCCGCCGTCGACCAGCAGGACGTCGGCCTCCCGGACCCAGGGCAACCAGCGCTCCGCGCCGATGGTGGGCAGCGCCGACAGCTCAAGGAGGCCCAGTGACTTCCACTCCATCGAGGTCATGCCACCCCACGGCGGCAGGCCGGTGACGAACCCCCGCGCCGAGACCGGCCCGCACATGGGGTGGCCCCACTGCGCGGTGGGAATGCAGAGTGCGCTGGCGTCGACGGTCGGCTTGCCCAGCAGGTCGACCAGCGCATCGCGGATGCTCGGGTTGGTGACGCCCGCGGACGTCAGCAGAAGCTTCAAAATGCCTCCCGATTCGAGTGCAATGGATTGGTGTGGCCTACAGACCCGGGACCACCGTAGGGCTCATGGCAGTCTGAACGGGCAAAACTATCGCGCCCGGTCGCTCACTCAGAGGTCAGCTCGAGCGCACGCATCATCGCACGCACCGCGGCATGATAATCCGTCGTCCGAGCGCCGGATCCGGTCCATCGCGTGCGCCAACGATGGCGGCCGATGGATTTCTTGAACCTCGGGCGCGGCTAGATGAGTTCGGATCAAGTTCGGTGTCCTGCGCGCCGCCGAGAAGATGCTGGCCGAGTATCGCGTCGCTTGCGGTCGGCGTGGAATGGCGCTGCCGCACTTGACCGGCCGTCAATCAGCGTCAGCGAAGAGCATCCGCGATCTTGGTCCCCAAAAACGGACCCAGAAGACCGATCAGGATTTCGAATCAGCCTTTTGAGTTGCGTCGGGACGGCGGGATTTGAACCCGCGACCCCTTGACCCCCAGTCACGATCACACGGTCGCCGGGGGTCGCCGACCGTGGCTCGGTGAGCCTCTCAGCAGCGCGAATGCGACTGGGTGCTGCTGGGCGCGGTTCACTGTCTGCCGCTGTTGGCCCATTTGGCTCCCCGAAATTCGGCGAAATTAGCGCTGCGTGTCGACGCTGAACGCCAGTCCGAACGGCAGGCAACGCGTCTCTAGGTGTCGGCAACTAGGTGTGCCGAGCACTCGACCAAGATCGAGCACTTGGCAAGGTTCGCGGCCAGCCAGGCCTACTCGCTTCGGGCTACTAGGCGCACGGCACGCCGCCAGCCCTCGCCGGTTCTCCGTGCTTCTGCCGGAGGGGACGACGTTATAGGTGCGGCTCGACCAGCGCGGCGATGCCCGCTGCGCGGGATGGACCGGCGATGCTTCTAGTGCACGATAACCGGAGCGGCCTCGGATTCCTCCTCATCGAGCAGATGCGGTTCCTCGTGCTTGCGGGGAAGGAACAGGGCCGCGACGACGGTTACCCCGACGAGCGCGAAGGCTACCCAGTACGTGTGGGCGAACGCGTTCGCGGCCTGGGATAGGCCCTCCTTGATGCTCGCCTGACCGCCGATCTGCGCGGCGATCTGCGGGTTGTGCCGGGCCGCGATCGCCGGGTAGGCGAGCTTGGCCTCTTTCAAGCCGTTGGTCAGGATCACCGACATCACCGCAACGCCGACCGAGCTGGCGATCTGCTGGGTGATGTTGAGCAGCGTGGAACCGCGGGCTACCTCGGCCGGGCGCAACGTCTTGAGTGCGGAGGTCATGATCGGCATCATCGTGCTGCCCATGCCTAGGCCCATAATGAACAGGAGCCCGAGCAGCACGGCGTAGGACGTGGTGGAGCTGATCTGGGTCAGGCGGGCCATGCCGGCCGCGATGAACACGAGGCCGAAAGGCACGATCCGGCCGACCGGAAACTTGTCGGACAGGGTACCGGCGATCGGCATGGTCAGCATTGCGCCGATGCCCTGCGGCGCTACCAGCAGGCCGGCCCTGAGCACCGACTCGCCGCGGATCTGCTGGAAGTAGGTGGGTACTAGCAGCAGGCCGCCGAAGAATGCCACCGCGAACAGGAACATCGTGCCGATGCTGACTGCGAGGTTGCGGTTGCGGAACAGCCGCAAGTCCAGCAGCGGATGCTTGGGTTTGAAGGAGTACAGGACGAACGTGACGACCAGCGCCAGGCCGATCAGCGCGGGGACGAGCACCTTGGGCGTACCGACCTTGCCCTCCGCGGGGATCGTGGAGATGCCGTAGAGGAACAGGGCCAGGCCCGGGGACATCATCAGCACGCCGAGGAAGTCGAAGGACTCCGACGACCCCGGGGCGTCCTTCGGCAATGCCACGAGGGCGTAGATCAGCGCGATCACGCCGATCGGGACGTTGATGAGGAAGATCCAGTGCCAGCTGGCAGCGTCGATCAGCCAGCCGCCGAGGATCGGGCCGCCGATCGGTCCGAGCAGCATCGGCACGCCGAGGATCGCCATGAGCAGGCCCATCCGCTTCGGTCCCGCCGCCTTGGTAATGATCATCATGCCAAGCGGCATTAGCATCCCGCCGCCGAGGCCCTGCAGCACCCGGAAGCCGATCAGCATGTTGAGGCTGGAGGCCAAGGAGCACAGCGCCGAGCCAGCGGTGAACAGGGCGACCGCCGCCATGTACAGGCGCTTGGTGCCAAACCGGTCGGCGGCCCAGCCCGTGACCGGGATGACGGTTGCCAGCGCGAGCGTGTAGCCAGTGACCGTCCACGCCACCGCGGAGTAGGCGAGGGGGTGACCGGCCGACCCGAACGTGGTCTGGAATGTTGGAAGGGCGACGTTGACGACCGTGATATCGAGAATCGACATGATGGCGCCGAGGACGACGACCCCCGCGATCTTGAGGATGTCGCTGGTGATCCTGTCGCTGTCCGGGGCAGTAGCAACGTCAGTCAAGAGCGTCTCCTCCTTCTAAAACGACAGGGCGACCAGGCGACACCTGACGCACCGCATTGAGTGTCCGAGCGGTCCAACTGTTAGGGAACGTCATACCTTCCCTAGCCAGCCTGTGCAGTTTCCTGTCCCGACACGCCAGCCACGACAACCGATGATCCGATTCGCTGCGCGTGGCGGCGCCGCCTGAAGAATGGCCCGTGTCGAGGCGGCGGCCCTCGGGGTTGGTCCTGATCGCGGACCTGGTAGGCGAGGGCATTGTCGGTAATGATGCGTTCGATGGCGGGGATCCCGGCGGCGGCGAAACAGGCGGCGGCGCGGGTGAGGAACCCGGCGGCGTTGTTGCCTTTCTCGTCGGGCAGGATCTCGGCGTAAGCCAGCCGGGAGTGATCATCGACGGCGACGTGGACGTAGTCGAAGCCGGTCCTGGCGTTGGGGGCTGCCGTGGTCCTGGTGGCGGTCCGGCCGCGGGAGCGCCATCCGCCGCCATCGGGAATGCGGCCGATTTTCGGCCATGCCCTACGGGAGCGACATGCCGCTGTTTGAGTGCGTCACCGAGCCATCCGCCTGGCCCGACCGCCGCGTCGGCTACGGATCCTGTAATTGGAGAACGGCCGCGGGGTTTCAGCGCCTTCGTGCCGCCGATCATGCCCAATCTGAGCAGTTGCTTTGACAGTTATGCTCAACGGTCGTACATATTTCCGGATGCATGTCCGTGACCTTTTCAGTGTCAGCAAAGCCAGAAATGTGGCTGACCGTGGCCTGATGCGCTCTGACCTGCCGGTTCTTAGCTGGGCGTCGCCGGAGGCGGCTTGAAATCGGATCCCGTTGGCTATTTGTTTGGCTCTTTCTGGATCTTGGCTTACCCGTCCGAAGCGGACGCGTGTTCCCGGCCCGCAAGTTGTCAGTTGTTGATCATGGAAGCCGCTGTCATCTAGCCAGCTCACTGCTGAGAGATGTGATCACGCTAGCTTCCATGGGTTGATCAGATCGACTCCCGTTTCCTCGAAGTCGTCAGTGTTGCGGGTCGCCAATGTCGCGCCGATCGCGCGGCAGATAGCCGCGATCTGCGCATCGGCGAAGCCGATGGTCCGCCCGAGCCGTTCCCTGCGAGAGACGATCTCGGCGTATTGGCTGGCGGCCTGTTCGTCGAATGCTAGGACCCGGCCCTGGAAGTCATCGCTGAGCAGCCCGCGAACCGCCGCAGAGAGTTCCGTCTTGCGACGTCCATCTGGAAGCCGTTCGACGCCGTAGAGCAGTTCGGCTGCGGTGATCGCCGTGGTGGCGACCTCATCCGCCGCCAGTGAATCAAGCCAGGAGACCACGTCGGGCGCCGGGGCTTGCCGGGTGAGCTCTGAGATGACATTGGTGTCGACGACGATCAAAGATCGAACTCCGCTGCGCGAGGCAGTTCGCTGCTGCGGTCAGGGATCTGCAGTTCGCCGTCGAGGGCCCTGAAGCGCTCGTGGATCTTGGTGGCAAGACCGCGTTCGGCGGAGCGCGGAGCCAGTCGGTCGTGAAGTATTGCCCGCACCTCGGCCTCCATCGAACGTCCATGGCGCGCTGCCTCGACACGAAGCCGTGCGTGCGTTTGGGGATCAAGGCCTCGGATAGTCAGCGTTGTCATGGCCTTTGCCCTCGAATCGTAGGATGCAAGCAATGCTAGCATTGCGGCCAATGAAGGCACAAGTGGGCGCGCCTAGCGATACCCCGTCGGTCCTCTCCTGCTCCAGCAACTGCTGGGCCAGGCGATAGCCGCGAAATGTGACTGGATCATCGCTTCGGGAGAGTCGCACAGCGCCAGGCTGCTGCGCGGCAGTCCCGCATCGAGAGACGGCTTGGGCTCCGCCGCCAAGGAATCCCGGTGCCATGGCGCCACCACCAGCTGCTGCCAGGAGGCAACGTCGAGCCCGAACTCGCCATCCGTCAGCAGGTGGTGACTAATGATTCGCTACCGCCGCGGGTGCGCGTGACCCGCGGCGGCCAGTGAGACCGGCAGGCGGTGACACGGGTCAGGGCAGTGTCACCGGGCCGGATGCCTTGATGAGCAGCTGGAAGGCGACAGGCGGCTTGGACTGCGAGCATTTGCCACCTGACTTGGCGCCGACAGCCAGGGTGCTGACCTGGTACTTTCCGTGCCCGCTGATGCCCTTGTACTTGCCGGTTCCGTGCCCCACGGTGTAGGTACCGTGCTGGTTGACCGTGAGCAGGCAGGTCTTCGGGTTGAACGACTGCGGGCCCTTGCCCGGTGAATGCGCGACCTTGAACGTGCCGCCCGGCAGCACGAACGTGTCCACCTTGTTCCCGGAGTGATCGACTCCGGCGGCAGTAAAGAGGCTGCCAGCCACGATGATGCTGTACGTGCTGGCGGTGGCCGATGTCGTCATCGCCTGGAAGTGCTCAGTGCCGGATGTGGCGGGTCTGGAGCTCGCCGAGGCGCTAGCCGCAGCCAGCGCGGCGCCGCTGAGGGCCGTCGTGACCGAGATCGCTGTGATCGCGGCAGCAAGTCCTTTTCGCATGTTTCCTCTTCCCTAGGCTTGCGACGTCCCAGACCGGGACGCTGTTGACCGCGACGCTACGACCGCACCGAATCGGCGTGAACGTGGAAATCCACAAGGTTTGACATTCTCCGGGGGAAAGACGCCTGCCATGTGTCGCTGGCCGCGCCTCAATGTTTGTGGATTGCCGCGTTTACGCTGGCGGACCCCGCAGCTTACTTTCGCCGTATGTACTACTTGGCTGAGTTCTATCTTCCTGGCGACGTCGATCTTGCAGATCTCACCAGGCAAGCACGACTGGCGGCCGAGGAGGTTGGCGACGGCTCCGCCGTGCGCTTCCGGTACGCCATCCATGTCCCCGCGGACGAGAGCTGTTTCGCGGTCTACGACGCAGACTCGGCTGAAGCAGTGGCCGCCGCCGGGAACCTCGCTGGACTGACCTTCGACCGGGTTGCCGAGGCAGTCGTTTCCGATTGTGTTGCGCCCTAACTGGAGCGGTGTCATTGCGGGCGCAGCCGGGCCGTCAGTTCCGATCGCGACCGCACGCCGAGCTTGGTGTAGGTCTTAGTGAGCGTCGACTCGATGGCGCGCACGCTTACAAACAGTTCGGCGGCGACCTCGCGGTTGCTCATCCCGCGTGCGACCAAGTCAGCTACCCGTTGCTCGGTGGCAGTCAGATCCCCTGGCGCAGGGGCCCGGCCGCTGATCCGGGCAAGCTCGGTCCGGGCTCGCGCCGCCCAGAGCGGTGCCGCGACCGCATCAAAAATCGTCAGCGCCTCAGTCAGCGTGGCCCTCGCTGCTCCTCGCTGCTTGAGCCTGCGCTGCGCTATCCCGAGCGCGAGCAGCGTGCGGCCCCGTTCGACCGGCATCGCGGACACCCGAGCAAGCAGGTCCAATGCGGCCGTGAACTCGGCCAGCGCGACGTCCCCGTCGCCGCGCGCGGCGGCCAGGATGCCACGGCAACGGGCAGCTAGCGCCGAAGTAACCTGCTCACGTGCGGTGCGTTCTAGAGTCGCCGCTGCCTGCGCTGCCTCGGCGAAGTCGCCGACGGCGACCAGGGCTTCGACGGTGTCCGTCCAGATTGCCTGAGTCACCGGACGCACCCCTAGGACGTGCAGGCCAGGAATCAGCGGTCGCAGGCGTGCCGCTGCGGCCGGAAACTCGCCGAGCGTCAGGTCAAGTGAGCCGAGCAGCGCAGCCTGCATGAGGACAACGGCTCGTCGCCTGCCGACACGGCGAGCTCTGCGCACCGAGCCGCGCGGACACTGATTGAAGTGGCGGCAGTGGGACGCTTGCCAGGAGAAGCTAGGAGCGCCGAGGCGAGCACGATGTCATCCCTTTCTCCCGGAGAGGGTGCAGTTCTTCTGGCCACATTCGATGTGCCATTCGATCCAGCTGCAGCCTTGTTTGCCCTTGATGCGGCCGCCGACAGCGGCCGACGACTCATCATCGCGAACGTTGCCGAGGTCGTGCCCCTCGGATTCGAACGGGTCAGCCGTTTCCCGTTGAATGTGATGCTCGACCACGACGTCCTCACCTATTCTCCCGGGCTGGCAGCTGCCGTCGGCAGCCTCGTCGATCGTGCCCGCGCACTTGGCATCCGCACCGAACACGTGCACCTGAACTGCTTCGGGCGGGTAACCGCGCTCGTTGGCCCCGACCGCAGAAAGGTCGGCAAGCGATTCTGCCGAAAGGCTGCGGCGCAGATACAAGAACGGCTCGGCTGTCTCGTTTGGGTGAGCTGTGAAATCTCTGGCCCACCGGATCAGCGGCCGTAGCAAGCCCGCGAAGCTTGCTGCTGTCGTGTCAGGGTTCCTGAGCACGGCCTTGACCAGCGCTCAAAGGATCCGCCGGACGTGCTGGGCTGCCGCTAGAAACGGAGTGGGCGGGCAGGGGGCCTGTGCTCGCGGTGCTATCGGCTAAACGATCCAACCGCCGCGACCGAGTCACCCGACCGCTACCGTTGCGGTAACTTCCGGAGAACTGTGGCGGAAGTCATCGCAGCAGGTACCGGTCCACGACCTCCTGGTTCACCTCGACGCCGAGCCCCGGTCCCGTCGGGATGTCCACCTTGCCGTCCCGTTGCTGGAAAGGCTCGGCGACTAGCTCGGTCTGCATTGGAGAAGAGTTTGGCTTCAACTCGAAGACGACGCCGTTCGCAGAGGATACGTAAAGGTGTGCGGCTGCCGCCGTATTGATTGCCGTCGACCACGAGTGCGGTGTGTATCCGACACCTTCAGCCGCCGCGAAATCTACAATCTGCTTGCAGCCCGTAATGCCTTCCGCCTTGCCAAGATCTGGCATGACGATGTCAACCCCGCCCGACCGGATCAGGTCCTTGAACGCCCTCAGCGTCCATTCCTTCTCGCCACTAGCGATCGGGATGGTCGTAGACGCATGCAAGCGGCTCAGTCCATCAATATCGTCCTGCGGAAGAGGCTCTTCCAGCCAGAACAAGTTGTACTGCTCAAACTGACGCGCCATCTTAATTGCATGCTGCACGGTCCATTCGACATGCGTGCCGACGTCAATCACGACATCGACGCTTGGCCCGACCGCTTCCCTTATGGTGCGCACGACCTCCATGTCGCGTTCCGGATTCCGCCCGAAAGCCGTCTCGGGCGACTTGCCCCATCCGCCCTTTACCGCCGTGTACCCTCTCGACGCGTAGTCCGCGAATTCATCTCCTGTTGCGACCAGGTCCTCCGTGTCAAAGATCACGCTGGCGCACGCACGCAGAACCTCACGTTTCCTGCCACCGAGAAGGTGGTAGAGCGGCAGATTGTGCGCCTTGCCCTTCAGGTCCCACAACGCCATGTCCAGCGCGCTGATCGCGAAGGCCGCGATGCCGCCGTTGCCGTACCAGAACGTGTGCTGCCGCATCCGCTGCCAGGTCAGCCCGACATCCTCGGGATCGGATCCAAGGACGATGCTGCCCAGTCCGCTGTCGATGATCGACTTCACCGCTATCGCGGCCTCCGGCCACTGCGATATGCACTCGCCCCATCCCACCGCGCCATCAGTTGTGCGGAGCTTCACCAGCGTCACGTGGCGCGGCTTGTTGCTGTCATGCGGCTCTGGATATGACAGCGGCAAAGCTTCAATCAGATCAACCTTCGACATATCGCATCCGTTCCCGGCGCTTGAAAAGCTTCCAAGCACTGTTCCTGTTTTAATCTGCAAGCGAGCAGCCAATTTATTCCGGATTCCGCAGATGAATACTGTTATGATGTTGCCTGATCGTCGATAACAGGTGAGCGGAGCCTTTGGACATGGACCACAGCGGACGGAAAGCCCTTATCACCGGGGGCGGATCTGGTTTCGGAGCGGACATTGCCAAGGCGCTCATTGCCTCCGGCGCGGGTGTCGTGCTTGTTGACGTTGACCAGTCGGCCCTTGATCGGCAGCAGAAGGCGATCCCTGGCAGCCTCGGCATTTGCGCGGACGTCACGGATCGCTCCGCGATCGTCCAGGCCGTTGACCGCGCGACAACCCATCTCGGCGGACTCGACACGCTCGTGATCTGTGCGGGCGTGATCCACATCAAGCCGCTGGCAGAAGTCACCGAAGCCGACTGGGACCGGGTTCTCGATGTGAACCTCAAGGGCGCCTTCTTTACGATCCAGGCAGTGGCTCCCGCGCTCGCGCAGAGCCGCAGGGGCCGCATCGTCGCCATCAGCTCTGACGCGGGCAAACGTGGCGCACCGTGTATTCATGCATACGCCGCATCAAAGTTCGGCCTTGTCGGGCTCGTGGAGTCCGTCGCCGCAGAGCTCGCTGCTTCCCAGGTCACGGCCAACTGCGTATGCCCGGTGGGCTGCCCTACCACCGGGATGGGGCAGCAAGTACTGGACGCGAAAGTCGCCATGACCGGGCTGCCTCCGGAGAGATTGCAGCAAAACACGGCGAGTCAGAACCCTCTGAACCGCAACGTGGAACCTTCCGACGTCACCAGCGCCGTGCTCTTCCTGACCTCCGACGCCGCGTCCTTCATCACGGGCGTAAGCCTGGACGTCGACGGCGGACTTCATCTGGCCGGCCTTCCCGGCGTCGCGACCTGAGATCATCCGCTGACCAGCAGCTTGCGCGCCACTTTCGCCTTCTTCTCGTTCAGCTCCAGCAGGACGCCTTGCAGGACTCCGTCCGGGTAGATGCTGCCGGGATTGATGCACGTAGTGCGCCCCAGGTTGCAGATTCCGCGGCTTTCGTGAATATGCCCATGGAGCGACAGCATGGGCTGATGCTCCAGGATTGCTTCCCTGACCGCGGTGGACCCCACTGGCTTCATGAGGTTTCCGCCTTGCATTGGCTTGAGAGTCGAATCCAGAGCGGGAGCCTCGTCGAGCCCGGTGGCATAGGGCGGCGCGTGGAAATTGAAGATCGCACGGCTCATGTCCGGTACGCCGCTCACTGCTGCAGCTATCTTCTCGGCCAGTACTTCTTCCGGCGCCTCTCGGTAGGTGTCCCATGGCGTCGGGTTCGTCCACCCCATCGAGACCAGGGAGAAGCCCCCGAGCTCAATGAGCCGGTTTTCGGCGAAGTCCACGTACGGAGATTCATCGAGCGCAGCATCGATCGCGAGCGTGTCATCGTTCCCGCCATTGACGATGCAGGGGATATCGGTCTTTCCGAGCTTGTCATCCGCGATGTTCAGCCAGCGGTCCAGCGTTCGCATGATCTCCTGGTTAAAGCGCTCTCCGACGACGCCGTCATCAGCTGACAGCTCGTCCAATTCATCTGGCTCGACGCGCGCTATGTACCAGCCCCGGCTGCGGAGCTGACGCTCGGCATCCGCGACCTCGGCTTCAGTCTCGAGCCGGACGGTCTGCCCGTTGATCCGCGCTTCCCAGTAACCGGTCCTGGCGACTATGGGCACCATGACCTTGCCGGTGATATCGCCGCCGAGAATAACCGCGTCTGCCTTGTAGAAGGCTGCGCCATTCAGAAACTTGCGCCAGCAGACCTCTGATCCGTGCACGTCGGTCGCGAAGAATACTTTCATTGCCTGCTCTCTCTAAGGAACGCCATGTCACCAGCTCTGGCAGCCGCGGGTCAGTCCATGTGCCAGATCTCCCGCGCGTAGAGAAGGTCTCCGGCAGCGTCCGTCTCGGTCTCGATGACGTCGTCCATCCAGGCTGACCAGCGCTGATCGACGTCCGTGCCCCCTATTCGCCGGAAAGCAGTCTCGCCATCCGGATCGCAATCGGCGTAGCCAATGACGTCCAGCCCTCGCCGGAAGAGGCTGTAGTTGCGGATTCCTGCCATCCGCATCGCCTCCACCAGTTCCGGCCAGACCTGCGCATGTCTGGCCTCGTACTCCTCGACGCAGCCCGGCCGGATCTTGAGCACGAAGCAGGTGCGTGTCATCAGTCGCTCCCCTCAGCGGTCGTCTCCTGGGCGACATCGCCGAATATCCGGGCCGCATTGCCGAATGCCAGTGCGTCACGCTCGGCGGGGTCGAATTCGCTAATGCAGCTCCGGTAGGCGTTGAGGACGTCGCCGTATGAGCTGAACAGACGATCGAGGGGCCAGTTCGTGCCGAAGAAGCTACGTTGCGTGCCGAAAAGCTCGATGCAAGACATGACCCACGGGCGGATCGATTCAGTGGTCCACCGGTGGTCGCACATTCCCAGGCCCGAGATTTTGACCACCACGTTGTCACAGGCTGCGAGCGATGCCATCGCCTGGCGCCACGCCTCGAAGTAGGCGGCGTCGCGCTGTCGCGGGTAGCAAGCATGGTCGATGCATAGTTGAATGCCCGGGAAGTCGCGCGCGAGGTCCACGGCCGCGGGCACCGCCTCGAGCAGCGGGTCAGCACACAACAGCAGCCCGTGGCGCTCAAGATGCGCATAGCCCCGGCGCCAGCGCGGATCGGACAGGTAGCCGTCGTACCTCAGGTCTCGGATGCCGCGGACGCGATCAAATGCCGCCTGCCGTTCCACGATGTCGCTCGCGTCGTCTCGGGACAGGTCGGCGGCGGCCACGATGGCCTGGGGAAATGGCGCCGTACGAAACTCCCGGTCGAGCCAGGCAGTCTCCCGGACAGGATCGCTTGTTCCGACGGCAGCCTGAACATGGACCGCGGCGGTCACCCCGGCGAAGCGGGTCTCCCCGATGAAGTCATCGACCCGGTACCGGATGGCCTTGATGGCGCCGTAGTCACCCAGATCCGGATCCATCGCGTCTTCCTCGAGCCACTGGTAGCGCAGCCCCGGCTCCGAGCGGTCAAAGAAGTGGACGTGGGTGTCGTAGAAGCGCGTTCCGCTCGCAGCAGGCTTGGCTTTGTCTGTGTCTGCGTCAGCGCGCGACTCCCGGATTGACGGTCCGCCTGTCGAACTCATCTAGCCGATGTCCTCGGGAAGCTCGTACCAGCGCACGCGGCGTCCGACCCGTGACCTGACCTGCCAGCGTGTCGTCTTCGGTGCATTCTCGGCCACCCGGATGAGCTCGCCGGCGCGGCCCGCGATCAGCTCGCGGTCTTCCGCGGTCAGTGGCAGCGCTGCCACCGCGCTCATGAGCACGCGCATGTTGTCGGTGACCGTCGTGTACAGGCCCCAGTCGCGGGCCAGGGTCTCGGCGAGATATCCGGAAGCCAGCTCAGTGTCGCCATCGCGCTCGCCCGGTGCGTGGTCCAGCAGGAGCATGGCGGCGTCAGAGAGATCCTTCTGGTTGATCTGTGCCACCTGCATCTTCGTCAGGAGCAGGTCAGAGGGCGGGAGGGTCAGCGGCACAACGTCGAGACGCTTGCTGAAGTCCAGTTTGTGAGACATGTTGAAATCGTCGAGAAAGACATCGACGTGATAGGCGCCGCTGGGGTGGTTGTAGAGAAGCCGGCTCTCCCCGTGCGTCGCATTGAACACGGTCTCCGCGACGTACTCTCGGGCCTCTAGCAACCGGCGTAGCTGCCGCGACTCCTTGCGCCTGGCCACGAGATCGAAGTCGCCGTACGAACGGCCCAGGGCGGATCTCGTGCTGGGCGAGCTTCTCAGGTAGATCCCGACGCCGCCGATGAGCCGCACTCTGAGGCCCTCAGCACCGGCCGATCCGATCACGGCCTCAGCATCAGACAGGATCTGCGATCCCGTGCCTGAGTCAGGTTTCATGGTTCCCAGAGACCTCCAGGGCGTCCTGGTGTGTCACGCCGCCGCCCGATATCTGGCTGATGCCTGCGCGGCGCGAGTATCCGCTCATGGCCTCACCGCCTTACTGCCGAAACTGGCACGTGCGCTCCGCTGCTCGCGGAGCGGTACATACAGTCCAGCAGTTCGACGGTCGCCAGGCCAAGCTCGCCGGGAGACTGGTTTTCGCCCTCGCCTCGTGCCAGCCCTATCAGGTTCTGCACGGGCGCTGCCATCGGATAGCCCCCGACTGGTGCGTGAGCCTGGAGCGCCTCGCTTCCGGCACGTGTCGCGATAGTGCCGGTCTCCCCGTAGACGTCCCAGACAATGTGGCCGGCCGACCCGAAGATGCGGTATTCGAGCATCTCCGGCTCTGTCTCGATGACGCCACCGGTCGCGGCCAGCGTCGCCACGGCCCCTGACCGGAAGCGCACGCACCCGGCGTCTGCGAGGTCGACGGCAAGTCCCGCCGAGTAGGTCACGGCTGAGACAGACTCGACTTCCTGGCCCGTCAGCCACAGCAGGAGTGCGGCACAGTGGGTTACCTGCGCTTGGCCCTGGCCTCCGCCGGCAATGGCGGGATCGCTGTAGCTAGTGGGAAGCGGCCCGGTCATCCCGTACCCGAAGGCCTGCCGGTAATCCTCCGGCGTCCCCGAGTACAGGCTGCGGGCCACGGACGCGAAGAGCACGCTGGCGAACTCGAACGTCCCGATCGTTCCCTGCCGAAGGCGGAACCTGATGTACGCGGCCTGCGCGTTGTAGTGATACGGGTACCCGACGACGATGGAGCGCCCCCGGCTCTTCGCCAGCTCGAGGAGCTCCTTTCCGTCCGAGGAAGCCAGGACCATCGGCTTCTCGATGAGCACGTGGGCTCCGCTGGTAAGAGCGAGCTTTGCTGCTTCGTAATGAAAGTTGGGCGGCGTGGCGATCACGACCGCGTCGGGACTGACGTCGCTGAGCATGGATCTCACGTCCCGGTAGGCCGCCGGGTTTCCGAAGGCCGTGCTGGCTGCCTGCAGCCGGTCCTCATGGGACTCAACCACGGCCACCAGCTCAGCCCGCGGGTCTGCCACGACCGCGGGCAGGTGGGCAGTTGTTGCCCACCAGCCGCAGCCAACGACTGCCACCTGGACGGGATCGCGCATACCTGCGTCCACGGTCTACTCGGTTCCCGGCCGAGTGCCAGTCATTTCGCCTCCGACCTCCGCGCGCCTACTCAGGCGGGATCCTGCTGTAGGCCATTGAGAGCTCGACTCCCTGCCGCCGGTGCAGCGCCTGCGCTGTGTAGTACCAGACGAAAGCCAGCGCGATGACGACGATCGGCAGCAGCCACTCGAGGGTGTCGTAGCTCAGGCCGAAGAACGCCGTCGCCGACGTGATTCCCAGGTGGGACCGGTAGTAGAAGCCCATGAAGATGAGCGCGATGCCGGCGATGGTCGTGCCGGCGCCCGCTATGGGGGTGACGCTGATGCCGGCGATCTTCCAGTCCGCCGGCGAATCTTTGTACAGGTCCGGTCGTCGGACCTGCATGATCATTGCCGACACGCCAACGAAGATGAGCGGCAGATAGTTGAACAGGAGCACGACCCCGAGGATGGCCAGGAAGTTTGAGGTGAAGGCGCACGCAATCAGCCCAATGAGGCCGAATACCCAGGCCACGCCGATGGCATTGATGGGCGTGTGCGTGCGGTCATTGACCTTGATGAACCAGCTCGGCAGGAGGCCGTCGAAGGCCCAGGTGAAGACTGCGCGGTACGCCATGGCGCTGTTGATGTACAGGCCAGGCAGGAACCAGCCCATGAAGGCGAACGCAAGGATCGACACGATGACCACGTTCCGCGCCATGAGCGCGGCGAAATACGTGTAGCCGGCGGTCCCGATGGTAGTGCCGCCGGGCGCATTGAACTGGCCGGCCACCGCTGCGGTGAGGAACTCGCGGCCGACGGTGTGGAGCAGCACGATGACAGCCAGATAAACCAGAAGCCCGAAGATCAGCCCCGCGCCCAGCATCGTGCCGAGCTGACGCTTGCGGCGATTTGCTCCCCGGAACTCAGCGCTGATGTACGCGCCCCAGTAGACATACATGATCGCGGTCATCACGAAATACAACGCGCCGATGGTCTGACCCGCGCTGTACCCGCCGCTTGCCCCAGCAGCAGCCGTCTTGGCGAACGCCCCGGCGCCGCCGAGGTTGTTGATGTCATGGACAAAAGCGCCGTGGCTCGAGAACGCCAGGATCAAGATGTCGACCAGCCAGGCTACCGCGGCGATGCCGAACAGGATGCCGAGGACCCGCATCGTGTAGCGCGTGCCGCGGATCGACAGCGCTGTCGTGATCGCGAGAGCAATGAAGCCAACAAGGAACGTCACCCAATGATGGGTGAAGTCAGCCCCCCACGAGAGAAGAGTGCTCGACTTCGTCACCGAGCCTATGACGGTGAAGACCGGCGACAGCCCCTGAGCTGCAGTCCAGTAGGCCCAGATCCCCGCGCTCAGCGCTGTAGACAGGAAGAGGCAGAGGTTGAACGCGAATCCGATCTGCGGATTCACGACCCTCGTGGTGAAGGTGTAGTCGCCGCCGATCCTGGGCATCGTCGCACTCAGGACGGCATACGTAGTCCAGATGAACGTACAGGCTACGAGCGCGATCGGAATGGCGAGATACAGGTTAGCCTTGGGGAACGCGGCCAGCGCTGTAAGGACAAAGACCAGCGCGATTCCGAGCGTGCCAGTGCCGGAGATATTGAACACGATCTGATCGCGAACGCCAAGTTCCCGGACGAGACCGGTGGACTTTCGCTCGAAGACTGGCAGGCGAACACTCGCTTGTCCGCTAGCCGAGTCGAATGCCGGCGATGTTGCCATCGCATCCTCCCTTTCTGCTTATTGATCGTGTCTTGCCGGCGACTACATAAGGTGCGCGCACTAAGAGTCCACGCGATAACGCCGGATAAAGTCGTCGTCGAGCGTCCAGCCAAGCCCTGGACCGTCAGGTAGGAGGAAGTGCCCGTCCTGCAGCGGCTTGCGGTTAACAAGGAGATTCCAGAAGATCGGGTCGCGCTGCGGAGTGAAGGCCTCCACGAAGGTGCCGTTCGGCATGGACGCAAGCAGGTGAGCCGCGATGTGCCCCTCCTCGTGGTGCGCCAGCTCGATGTCGAAAGCAAGCGCCATCGCTGCGATCCGCCGCCACTCGGTCGGGCCGCCACCCCAGGACACGTCGAAGTTCGACACGTCGATCGCGGAGTTCACCACCAGTTCCCGCATACCCACGCGCGAGATCTCGCTTTGGCCAGCGGCTACCGCAACGTTGCCCCTGAGCCGGACGTCACGAAGTCCGCGGAAGTCGGTGTGCCAGCGGGTTGGCTCCTCGAACCAGCGCAAGCGGAGGTCAGGCGCGAGCAGTCGCAGGAACTCAAGGGCCTCGTGCACCGTGTATCCCTGATTAGCGTCGACGACGAACACAAAATCGTCGCCGACCAGCGAACGGGCGTGCCGCAGGCGCTCAGCATCGACCTCCGGGGGCCTGCCGCCAACCTTGAACTTCATGCCGACCATGCCGTGCTCGCCGACGAAGAACGCGATGTCCTTCTCGATGGCCGCCTGATCGTTGTCGTCGTAATAGCCACCAATGCCGATCATCGGAATTGACGACCGGTATCCACCCCACAGCTGCCACAGCGGCGCCCCGAGGGCCTTGCCTACTGCATCCCAGATCGCCGTGTCCACGCAGGCAATTGCCTGCATCGCCAGATGCCGGCTTCGCAGCTGGTCAAACGTGATCGGGAGCATCGCTTCCCAGCAGCGCTCAGTGGACAGCACATCAAGACCTGTGATGAGAGGGGCGATCTCCTTGTTAACGATCGCCACAACCTCGGCTTGTTCCTCGTCGGTGTCAGCGTTGTATGCCTGGCCGACGAGCCCATCCGAGGTGCGCACCGTAGTCAGGATCGTGCAACGGTTGCGCATCTTGTAGTAGCTACCGCGGTAAATCCGGTCTAACGGAACCCGCAGCGCGACGGTTTCGATGCGCTCGATCACTGCCATCCGCACACCTCACAGTGGCGACCGAACTACGGCGTGGTAACGTTTCCAAGAAAGTAGTTGACCGTTCGCACGCGTGTCAATGCCCGGCGGAGGCTCAACTTTCGGTACGCGGCGGCGAATCAGAACGCCGCACTACGGCCAGCCCCCGGAACCGTGCACGGCCACTTGAGGTTCCGCGCCGACGTCGTCCGTGCACGAGGCCGCGGCCGGCTACGTGAGCCGCGCCGCGCTTCTAGCGTGTGCCATTCCCGAACCGCGACGGCGACGATGGCATGGTCGACTCCCCGATCACTAGCCGCGTCGGAAGCAGTCGGACCTGCGGCCGCGCCCCGGACTCGATCATGGACAAGAGCAGTTCGGCCGTCACAGTGCCGATCTCCGCAGCGTCCCTCTCGACCACGGTGAGCGATGGCCGAAGCAGCTCACCCCACGGGGCAGAGTCGCAAGCGACGAATGCGATATCGCGGCCGAGTTCCAGATTGCACTGGCGCAGGGCCACCAGGGCTCCATAGCTGAGCTGAGGGCCCCCGGCGATGATGGCCGTAGGCGGCTCGGGGAGTTGCAGTAGCTGGGTGCTCTGCTGCTGGCCGAAGGACTTCGAATACCTGCCGAGGCGGACTAGTGCGGGATCGGAGCGAATCCTCGCGGAGCGAAGCGCCGATTTGTACCCGCGGAGCCGCTCACGCGACGCCAGAACCTCGTGCGGGCCGCTGATCAGCGCGATCCTGCGATGTCCTAGGTCAATCAGGTGCTCGGTCGCATCCCGCACGCCACGATAGTGATCACTGAGCACCGTACTTGCCGTGAGCCCGGTGACTTGCCGGTCGAAAAGAACCAGTGGCGCGCGCACCGCGCGCAGAGCAGCCGTGGTGTCATGGTCGGTTTCGCTCGTTAGACAGAGAATGAGCCCATCTACCTGGCGTCGCGTGAGCATGCGGATGTGACCAGCTTCGCGGTCGGTCTCGTCGCCAGAGTTGGTCAGCAGCATCGAGTAACCAGATCCGCGCAGATGTTCCTCGGCAGCCTTGATGATGTCCGCGAACAGCGGGCTGGCGATGTCCCTGACGAGAAAGGCCACGGTCTTAGTAGCGCCCCGGCGCAAACTCATGGCCGTGTGGTTGGGTTCGTAGTCCAGCTCATCCACGACACGCAGGACGCGCTGCCGCAGGCCTTCACTCACTGCCGGATGCCCGTTCAGCACCCGGGAAACAGAGGACAAAGCCACGCCAGCCTGCTGCGCGATCTCTTTCATCGTGGTCTTGGCGACCGAGTCGCGCGTGTCAGCCATTTCGCACCCGCCTTAACTTCATGCCAAGGCGACTGTCCGGTACATTCACCGGAACGCTACGGACGGCTGGCACATCAGTCGGTGATGACACATATGTGGTCCCCAGTCCGTACCTCATCGTCGGGCTGCACAAGAATATCCGCGATTACCCCGGAGACAGGAGCGGGCACTTCTGTGGTCACCTTGTCGGTCTCCACACACACGAGCGGCTGACCAGCCTCCACGCTGTCGCCAACCCCGACGAGCCATTGCTGGATCACCACGCCAGCGGCCGTCTCGCCCAGCTTGGGCAGGCGGACAAGACTCCTCACCTTACGCCCTCCAGCACGTGCCGGAACATCGCGTCCGAGGCGGGCACCTTCGCAGATTTCGCGGCCTCTACGGCCAGCTCCACCGATTGCCGGGTCTCAGCGCGAACGGCTTCCAGCTCCTGCTGGCTTGCCGCACCCATTGCAGCGAGGCGCGTGGCGTATATCTCAAGAGGATCGCGAGCCAGCCAGGTTTCAAGCTCGCCAGCCGGACGGTACGCGCCTGTGTCGGAGCGCGAGTGGCCGGAATACCGGTATGTCTTCAGCTCCAGGAGGGAAGGTCCCTCGCCGGAGCGGGCCCGCTCGATCGCAGCGGACATGGCGGACGTGACTGCATCCAGGTCCTGGCCATCGACTATCTCGCCAGGAACGCCATAGCTGCAGGCACGGGTCGCGATATCGGTGACCCCGGTGGTATCGGAGATACTGCTGTACTCCCCGTACAGGTTGTTCTCGCATACGAAGACCACGGGGAGCCGCCAGACTGCGGCCAGGTTGATGCCTTCATGGAAGGCGCCAATGTTGGCGGCACCATCCCCGAATATGGCAATAGCCACATCGTCGCGGTGCGTGGCCTTCGCAGCCCAGGCGACGCCAGCGGCGATCGGAATCCCGGCCCCGACGATTGCCATGGTGGGCATCAGGCCGATGACCTTTCCCGAAAGGTGCATCGAGCCACCGACCCCGCCAACGCAGCCGGACTCCCGGCCGAGAATCTCCGCGATCAACTGTTCCGGGGCCATCCCGAGCGCAAGGGCGTGGCCGTGGCCACGATAGGTGCACACGACAGTGTCGGCTGGTCGGGCGGCCACCGCGACGCCCACCGACACGGCCTCCTGACCCTGGCAGGTATGCGTGGAGCCGGCGACCAGGCCGTCTGCGAAGAGCTGCTTGACCCAGTCCTCTGTGCACCGGATCTCGACCATACGGCGGTAGCGTTCAACAGGGTCCGACAGCACGGCCCGGCGAGCTAGCCACGGGTGCTGTGGCGCCGCTGACGATGTCTCATGCTTAAGAAGCTCACGCACTCTCCTCGTCCTCCTCCTCCCACCACGCCCTGGGGAGCCGGTTGTCTGCGACGATGGCGGTGATCATGTGCCGGAGGTACTCCGGCGAAGGAACGTACCGTGACTCCAGTGCGGAAGCGAACGGCACGGGAAGGTCCGGGCACGTCACGCGCAGCACCGGGGCCCTGAGACGTCCGAACAGCTCCGCGGCCGCCACTGCAGCCAGATCAGCCCCCCAGCCGCCCGACATCGGATTGGCCTCTATCGTGACCAGCCGGCCAGTTCGCTGCGCCGAGTCAAGCACGGTCTCGCGGTCCCACGGCTGCAGGGTCTGCAGATCTATGATCTCCGCGCTCCAGTCCGTTCCGGATGAGGCCGCCATCGCGGTCAGGACGGTCTGACCCAGGGCAACGACAGTCACGTCTTCTCCCGGTCTGATCACGCGGGCCTTCCCCAGGGGCACGACCGCTTCGTGGTCGGCATGCACTTCCTCTCGTTCTCCGTACAGCACACGCGGCTCGATGAACACCACCGGATCGTTGTCCCTGATCGCCGCGCGGAGCAGCCCGTACGCCGCATTCGCGCCGGACGGACTGACAACCTTCAGCCCGCTAGTAGCAGCGAACCAATGCTCAAGGGTCTGGGAATGCTGCGCACCGAACCCGAGTCCGGGACCAGCGGACATGCGCACCACCAGCGGCACGCTGTATTCCCCTCGAGACAGGTAGCGCAACTTCGCCGCCTCGGTCACCAGCTGATCGAGGGCCACTCCCATGAACTCGGCGAACATGATCTCCGCAATCGGCCGCAAGCCCGCCGACGCAGCGCCGACCGCGGCGCCCAAGAATCCCATTTCCGAGATCGGTGTATCGCGGACACGCATCGGGCCGAACTTCTCCAGCAGGCCCTCCGAAGTCTTAAAGACTCCTCCGGCCGCGCCCACGTCCTCACCGAGAAGCACGACAGTCGGGTCGGCGGCCATCTCATCGGCCATCGCGGCGGCAATCGCCTGACGCATTCGCAGCTTACGAACGGTGGTCATGAGCTCCATCCCTTGCGTATTGCGCTTGAACTGACATGGTCACCGTGGTCGGCCATCCACAGCAGGGCGCTGAGCCGGTCAGCGGCAGGATCGGTGGTCGCTAGAACCTCTGCGCAGATCGACGCAAGAGCTGTGGCCGCAACCCATCCGCCTGCTCGCTTCATGCGCGACCACTTGGCTGCCAGCTGCTCAGCGCTCGCGGGATTGGCGTAATGGCCCGAGGGACAGCTCACCGTTGACATGGAAGCTGGCCCTTGGGCCGAGCTCACCGACACCGAAGCAGTCAGCGGGGACGGCTGGTCGCCGACCACGACCATCGTCTGCGCAAGCCGTTCCCGCAATGCCTCGTCACTGACCGGGGTCTCGGGGCTCACCTGCGGGTCTCCAGTAACCAGCGCCGTTGCCACCGACCACTCCAGACTCCACCAGCGTTCCCGCCCATGGGCAGCCGGGCCGCTGCTGATATCGGCAGCCGTCGGGTGGACATACACCGCCAGTTCCGAGGAGTCCCTGAGCGCAGACCGCGGCTGTGCCGCTGCGGCCTCTGCGGCCGCCTGATTCCAGCCGGCAGTCGCGTATAGGCGTACCGATGTCGTCCCGATCGCAGGAGGCCGGTCATCAAATAGCGCCTCACGTTCGCGTACTGCTGGGTCGGGACCGGCCAGGAGCCCTCCCGTTCCCTCAAATCCGAGACGGGTTGCCGGCAGGCCATCGGCGGCCGCTCTGGCCGCCGCGATACCTGCCCGGACGGCATGGGACCGGTGGAACACCTGTGTGCCGCTGTGCTCGCCGAGGCACTGTGCAGACCCGCCGATCACGGAGATGGCATGACCCAGTGCGTTCGCCAGCGCCCCGTCTTCGGGGCAGAGCAGCATCGCGGCCGCGCTCGCCGCACCGATTGTGCCGGCTGTCGCCGTGGAGTGGAACCACCGGCGATGCTGCGGGCCTAGGAACGCGGCCATGCGAACGCATGCCTCATATCCGGCTACAGCGGCAGCAAGAAGCTGCGGGCCCGTCGCACCTGCGCTCAGCCCGAGAACTACTGGCCACACCACCGAGCCGGGGTGGGTAACAGCGTCCCAGTGAACATCGTCACGGTCCAAGGCGTGCGCCGCTGCGGCGGCCGCCGCAGCTGACGAATCGGCCGCACCGGCGACGCCGGCAAGGGAGTCACCGGCGCGCAGAACCTTCCCGAAATCCGCCCAGCCCGTCGCGGGAGAGCCAGGCCGGCCCGCGCCAGCCCGCATGCAAGCTAAGAAGTCAGCAAGCAGGACTGCCGCATTTCGGCGGGCAGGTTCGGACAAGGGCGCACGGGAGCATTCCAGCAATCTGTTTGCGAACTGTTGCGTGAGGGTGCGCGATTCTTCGCTGGGGCAGTCGTGGCACATCCGTACCACCTCAGCGCATCATCACGTCGCGTACATTGGATGCGCCTGCGCTAGGCCATGCATGCTGACCCGCCTGCGGCACCACTGGACCGACGATCTCCTCTGGCTCGGTGTTGCGCCCTGATCCCGAGGTCATCGGCCGCGCACATCCTTTGCTCGATCACGCCGAGGTATGGAAACGTTTCGACAACGCTAGGACGTGCTGACACTGTGCGTCAAGCGTGGTCATATGGCCATCCGCTGCGGAGCCCTGGCGGACCTGGCTCTACGGCCGTCCGCCGCTGCGGCTTTGAGACCATTCGGGCGTGACGACGATGACGGCACAGTCAGCCCTTCGCGCGCCGCCGTCAGTCGATGCCGCACACTCCCGTCAGGCACAACGCCTCTCTCGAGAGCCGTCACGCGGACTTCACCGCGTACCGCCATTGAGCAACACCGGGCCTGCATGCGCGTGAAACGAGTGGCGAGTCGCATTGTCAGCACTCGACGTAAGTTGTTACGACTCGTCGCCGTTGAGCGCGCTCAGGCTGGTGATGGCCGGGGACAAGCAGATGATCTTTGACCGCTTGACTGTCGTCAAGGGGTCATGCCGATGGAGATTGGCTCCCCTTTTGGCTCCCCGAACGGCAAATTAATATTCGAAAAAGAAACTCTGCCAGTCGGGACGGCGGGATTTGAACCCGCGACCCCTTGACCCCCAGTCAAGTGCGCTGCCAAGCTGCGCTACGTCCCGGAACACCTCACCCGCCCTGGCCAGGCAGGCCTACACACCTTAGCGCAGCCTGGACGCAACCGAGGAACGCCGCCTGGCTCGCCGGCAGGGCCAGGGCAGACCCAGGGCGGCGATCAGAACAGACTCCGCCCAGGAACCGAGGGCTCGCCCCGTTTGCTGTAGCCGCGCGGAGTCCGGGCGGTCTGCCGCGTCGACCAGCCGCCAGCCCGCCCGCGCCTGCTCGCTGTTAGTGTTCGGCCGGGAACGGGCTCAGTTCGACGGGAGCACGCACATATGGATAACCGCTTGGCCGGGCTGCTACCGCAACCGCGCTCGGTCCGGCCGCAGCCAGGTCGGCTCGCCTTCTCCGCGCAGCCGGCCGTGGTCCCTGCCGGAGATGGCTCGCAATCAGCCGCCGCCGCGGCGGCAGTGCAGCACCTGCTGACGGCCATGCCGTGGCCAGCCAGACCGGTCGCACCCCAGGAAGGCCAGTGCAGCGTGGCCGTCGACCCAAGCCTCGGGGCTGAGGCTTACCGGCTCGCCATCGACCCGGCCGGCATCGCCATCCTGGCGGGCGGCACGCAAGGTGCAATCTATGCCGCCCAGACGCTCCGCCAGCTACTGCCCGACGACGCCTGGCGGGGAGCGCCGGTACCAGGCCAGGACTGGTGGCTGCCGTGCGCCGATATTGACGACGAGCCGGCCCTGTCGTGGCGCGGCGCTCATCTCGACGTCGCGAGGCACTTCTTCGGCAAGCGCGAAATCCTGACCCTGATCGACGCGCTAGCCGCCCTGAAGCTGAACCGGGTGCATCTGCATCTCACCGATGATCAGGGCTGGCGGATTGAGAGCCGCCTGCATCCGGCGCTGCACGAGGTCGGCTCCCACCGCCCCAGAAGCAGGATCAGCCTGAACAACGAGCAGCCACCCGTCTACGAGGAAATCCCGCACGGCGGCTTCTTTGCGCTGGCAGACCTGGCTGAGATCGCGGCGTTCGCGGCGCAGCGCGGGATGGAAGTCGTTCCCGAAATCGACATGCCGGGACACTGCGCCGCGCTGCTCGCGGCGCTTCCGGATCTTGGCTCGGGCACCCCGCCGCCCGGCGGCTACCAGGTAATCGCGGACTGGGGGATCTTCCCGTACCTGATCTCGCCGCTACCGGAGTCGGTGCAACTGCTGCGCGACGTCTTGGGCGAGCTGCTGGCCGCGACCGGTTCCAAGTTCGTCCACATTGGCGGGGACGAATGCCTGCTCGACGCGTGGCGCGACGACCCGAGGATCGAGGCCAGCCGCCTCGACCGTGGCCTGGCCACGACCGAGGATCTGCACGCCGCCTTCCTGCATGACATTGCCGACATGCTCGCCGAGGATTTTGCAGTCAGGTCCGTTGTCTGGGACGAGGGTTTCGTCAGCGCAGCGGGCAGCGGTGGCCAGCTGCGGCCGGACACGGTCGTGATGGCGTGGCGCGGCATGGAAATCGCCCGGCAGGCGGCCCTCGCTGGCCATGACGTCGTGGCTGCGCCGGTGTTCCCTACCTACTTCGATTATTACCAGGAACGGGGTCCGCAGGAGCCACTCGCGATTGGCGGGCCGGTCAAGCTTGAGGACGTGGCCGCCTTCGCGCCGGTTCCGGCAGACTGGCCCGAGGGGGCGAGCCGCCACCTGATCGGTGCCCAGTTCCAGGTATGGACCGAGTACATCCCGGACGCCAGGTCGCTGGAGTACATGATCTTCCCGCGGGCCTGTGCGCTCGCCGAGGTGGCCTGGTCTGGCGGTCCCGTCGCGTTCGCGGAGGGCGAGCGGGAGAAGCCCGCGCTGCGCGAGCGGATCACCGCGCACCTGCGCAGACTAGACGCGGCTGGCATTGAGTACCGGCCGCTGGGCGGACCGCGCCCGTGGCAGCAGGGCGGCACCGGAACGCGCCGCCACCGGCCCGGTTACCTCGTCGAGGATGTGGCCGTCTACCTCGACCGGGTTGCCAGCAGACAAGGACACTAACGCCATCAGCAAGGTTAGCCAGCGCAACGAGTTGACCCGGTGGCGTGTGCATGCCTAGTTTAAGACCGACCGGACGGTATGGATCCGACCGGAGCAGAGCGACCCCGGAGTGTGCGGCATGGCGGTGAGGTCGAAGGAGTCCACCGGGCGGGCCAGAGGCCCGGCCCGGCCGCCGGTTAAAGAACGCCTGCTGAACGTCGCGACCAGGCTTTTCGCCCGGCACGGCTTCGAAGGCACCTCAGTCCAGGACATCGTTGACGCCGCTGGGGTGACCAAGGGCGCGATGTACCACTACTACGGTTCCAAGGACGACCTGCTGTACGAGGTCTACCACCAGGTTCTCACCATGCAGACGAGCCACCTGGAAGAGATCGCGGCCGGACCCGGCTCGCCCGAGGAGCGCCTCCGCGCCGCCGCCGTCGACGTGGTCAAGACGAGCCTGGACAACCTCGACGACATGATCGTGTTCTTCCGCTCGCTGCACATGCTGCCGGAGGATAAGCAGGCCCAGATCCGGGCCGAACGGCGCCTGTACCACGACAGGTTCAAGGCCCTGGTCGACGAGGGAGTTGCGGCTGGCGCGTTCCGCGCTGACGTCCCGGCCGACATCGTCGTGCACTACTTCCTCAGCGTGGTCAATCAGCTCGGCTCCTGGTTCAAGCCAGACGGCGCGCTATCTCCGGCGGACGTCGGGCGGCAGTTCACCGAACTGCTGGTCGGCGGCCTCGCGGTCGGCTAGCCGCTCTGGCGCGGTGCCGTGCAGCCCCCTCACCCCGCCTGCCATGCAAAGAGGCGAAGCCGTTCGGCCGATCATGGCACTTCGCCTTCTTGGCCGTCGTTGGCCTAGTCGATGGGGCGGGCAGACTCAGTGGAGCAGGCGGCTGAGCCGGCCTCACCGCAGGCGGACAGCCGCTCCAGACGTCGCCTCCTGACCGTTCTGGTCAGGAGGACGTTGCAGGTATGCGTGGCGCTACTACTAGCGTTCGTGGTTGCATTCGGGACGCTGCTGCAAGTGACCCCGTCGGTGGGCAACGCGCGGCAACTGGCCAGTGCCATCGACCGCGCGCACGGCGCCGAATATCCGGGCGTCGTGGTGCCATATCGGTTCGCCACGGCCCTGGAGGCGACCGAAGATCACCGGTTCAACTCCGAGCCCGGCATCGACCCGCTGGCGATCGGGCGGGTGATCTACGGCTATGTGACCGGCCGGGGCGATCAGGGCGGGGCCACGCTGTACCAGCAACTGGCCAAGATGCTGTACACCCCGGCTCAGACCGGGTTCGAGGCCGAAACCGAGCAGGTCGCGCTGGCGGTCAAGCTCAACTTCACCTACAGCGGGCCGGAGATACTCCGGCTGTACTCAGATGTTGCCTATTTCGGGCACGGCTTCTACGGGCTAGAGGCGGCAAGCTGCGGCTACTACGGCGTCCGGCCTTATCAGATGTCCTGGCCGCAGGCGGCGCTGCTGGCCGGGCTGGTGCAGGGCCCGACGGTTGACGACCCGCTGGCCCACCCAGCCCAGGGTCTGGCGAGGGAACAGCACGTCATCGGCAGGCTGGTTGCCGTCGGCGCGCTGACCCAGCCGCAGGCGGACAGCTACCTGGCCATTCCGCTGCACAGGTTGCTCGCCGGGGCAGGTCACTGCCGGTCCTGACCGGCCGCGAGCCCGGCTGACCTAGCGCGGCCAGGCCGAAGTTTCGCTGATCTCTTCGGGATCCGGCAGGCTTTCTTGCGGCACCGGGCCTACGGGGCGGTGACCGTTCGCGGCGTGCCGGCCCTGGGGGCGCCTGCCGATGGCGGGCCCCAGCTTGACCGGCCCGGCCTGACCATGCCCGCCGTGCCTGGTTCCGTCCTGGCCGGGGCCGCCGTGCCCGGGTCCGCCCTGCCCCGGTCCGCCCTGGCTGTGCGACTCTCGCCCAGGTCCGCCACTCTTCGAGGTCCAGACCCACTTGCGGTAGGACCAGAAGCGGAACATGGTGCCCAGGCCAGTGCCGATCACGAGGGCAACGTTGTACCAGATCTTGCTCGATCCCAGACCAGCCAGGTCCGTCAGCCCGATGCACCCGTAATAGATGAGCAAGCCGATCCCGTTCAGCACGAAGAACGCGATCGAGTCCCGGGTGGTGCCATTGCTCTGGCGGTGTCTGAAGGTCCAGTAGCGGTTGCCGAGGTAGGTCACGCAGGTGGCCAGAATCGTGGCAATTGTAACCGCCTTGTACCTGCCGACGCTCTGAAGAGCATTGGCGGCACCGAAAGTCACGACTGTACCGATTGCCCCGATGACCAGGAACTTGGCACCTTCATGAATCAGGTGGCGGAACCGCTCGTAGAGCCCGCGAACGCTGCCCACCTCTGGATCCTGCCTCCTGGTCGTCCACGCCTGAGTGTGACCTTGTGAGAGTACCGCCCCGTAGATGAAGGCGTGCCCAACTGGGTTGGCAAAATCACCCTCCCGGCCCGGATATTCATTCGGAACTGACAGACCGTCAAGGTAGTGTCGCGGGCGTGCCAGATCCGGACAACCTTATCCACGCTACCGGCCTGACGAAGCGATTCGGCGACTTTACCGCAGTCGACGGGATCGATTTCGAGCTGAGACGCGGGGAGGCGTTCGGCTTCCTGGGGCCGAACGGGGCCGGTAAGTCGTCCACCATGCGAATGATCGGCTGCGTCTCGCCGCCCACCAGCGGCAGCCTGTCGATCCTGGGCATGGACCCGGTCGCCGACGGCCCGGCCATCCGGGCGCGTCTCGGCGTGGTACCGCAGGAGGACACCCTCGACGTCGAGCTGACCGTCCGGGAGAACCTGCTGATCTACGGCCGGTACTTCGGCCTGCCCAGGCAGGTGATCGCTGAGCGGACGGCCAGGCTGCTCGATTTCGTCCAGCTGGCCGAGCGCGCCAACGATCAGGTCGAGCCGCTGTCCGGGGGCCTGAAGCGGCGGCTGACGATTGCTCGCTCGCTGATCAACGAGCCGGAGATCCTGCTGCTGGACGAGCCGACCACGGGCCTGGACCCGCAAGCCCGGCACGTGGTCTGGGACCGCCTGTTCCGGCTCAAGCAGCAGGGCGTGACGCTGATCCTGACCACGCACTACATGGACGAGGCCGAGCAGCTTTGCGACCGGCTGGTGGTCATGGACGGCGGCAAGATCGCGGCCGAAGGCTCACCGCGCGAGCTCATCG
This sequence comes from uncultured Actinomycetota bacterium, assembly GCA_963804435.1. Lineage (GTDB taxonomy): Bacteria > Actinomycetota > Actinomycetes > Streptosporangiales > Streptosporangiaceae > JAJYUU01. The sequence continues at coordinate 2,083,219 of CAWDQI010000001.1, forward strand.
AGGCCTACTCCACCGCCGAAGTGCTGGAACTCAGGTTCCACGTGTCCGAGCATGAGCAGGCGGCCGAGAAAGTGGCGAACGCCCAGGCCGAGCGGATCGAGGTGCTCGCCGACAGGATCCTGCTCTACGTGCCCGATGGCGATGCCGCGCTGGCGGCCGTCCGCGGACTCGGGCTGGAGCCGCTGACCTCGCTGGTGCGCCGCAGCACGCTCGAGGACGTCTTCCTCCGGCTGACCGGCCGGCGGCTGGAGGACGGATGACGACCTCAGTACTGCCGTCGCCACGGCCCCAGCCAGCGGCTGGCCGCGGCCGTTCCGCCGCCGTTCCGGGTCGCTGGTTGATGGCCATCCGGGCGTTCATGTTCTGGCTGGTCAACTACCGCCGCACCTGGAAGGGAACGATCTACACCAGCGTGCTCAGTCCGTTGCTCTATCTCGGCGCGATGGGGCTCGGCCTCGGCACCCTGGTCAACAAGCACGGAGTGAGCAGCCTCGGCGGCGTGAGCTACCTGGACTTCCTGGCGCCCGGCCTGCTCGCGGCGGCCGCCATGGAAACCGCCATGGGCGAGTCGATGTATCCGGTGCTGGCGTCGGTCAAGTGGCTGAAGACCTACCAGGCAGCCGCTGCCACCCCGGTGCGGCCGGCCGACCTGTTCCACGGGCACCTGCTCTTCACCACGATGCGGCTGATCATGAACGGCGCCATCTTCCTGGCCACGATGGCAGCCTTCGGTGCGATCAGGTCCTTCTGGGTACTGGCGGCGTGGCCGGTCGCCGTACTGACCGGGCTCGCCTTTGCCGCCCCGGTCGAGGCATTCTCGATCACTCAGAACAAGGACCAGAACTTCGCTCTGCTGTTCAGGTTCGGCATGATTCCGTTGTTCCTGTTCTCGGGCACGTTCTTCCCGGTCTCGCAGCTACCGGCGTGGATCCGGCCGGTCGCTTATGCGACTCCGCTCTGGCACGGAGTGGCGCTCTGCCGGCAGCTCAGCCTGGGCACCGCCGACCTGATGGGCGCTCTCGGGCATGTCGCCTACTTGGTCGTATTCGTGCTCGCTGGCCTTGTGGTCGGCCAGCGCACCTACCGGCGGCGGCTCTATGTCTAGCCCTAGCCCGTCCCTCCGGCTGCCACTGCGCATCCTGCCGGCACCGCTGCTAGCCGCCCGCCGCGGCGCTCTCGGCGGCCGCGGCAGCGGTTACCTCATCGAGCGGCATGCCCGCGCCTACCGCCACGCGTGGCTCATTCTGGTGTCGGGCTTCTTCGAGCCGCTGTTCTACCTGCTATCCATCGGCGTCGGCATCGGCGTCCTGGTCGGCACCGTCACGGGGCCGGGCGGGCAGCACATCGGTTACACCAGCTTCGTGGCGCCCGCCCTGCTGGCCACGTCCGCGATGAACGGCGCGGTCATGGATTCGACGTTCAACGTGTTCTTCCGGCTGAAGTACGCCAAGCTCTACGACTCGGCGCTGTCCACGCCGATGCGATCGGGTGACGTTGCGCTGGGCGAGATCGGGTGGGCGCTGATCCGCGCTGGCCTGTACGCCGTCGCTTTCATGATCGTCATGCTGGCCATGGGCCTGGTCCACTCACCCTGGGCGGTGCTGGCGGTCCCGGTCGCGCTGCTGATCGGCTTCGCCTTCGCCGGCGCAGGCATGACAGCGACTACCTTCATGCGCAGCTGGCAGCACTTCGAGTTCGTCATCCTGGCGACGTTGCCGATGTTCCTGTTCTCCGCGACCTTCTACCCGCTCAGCGTCTACCCGCGGCCAATTCAGTACGTCGTCGACTGCACTCCGCTCTACCAGGGCGTCGCGCTGCTGCGCGGGCTCACCCTCGGGTACGTGGGGCCTGGCCTGCTGTGGCACGTGCTCTATCTGGCGGCGATGGGAGTCGCCGGCCTGGCGCTGGCCGGGCGCCGGATCGGCCGACTGCTGCTGCGGTAGTCCTAACCCCGGGCGAGCCGTTCGACGCGCTCATGCAGGGTCGGCACGAACCCTTCGTGCTCTGGCTTCATCAGGACGCTGCGCAGGATCCTCGCTCCGGTCGCGTCGGCGGCGACGCCGGGGTGACGCTGGCCGAACGCGGTGGCGGACGCCCGCAGCGTGCTGAGCCAGACCGGCTCCGCCGGATCGGTCATCCCGGCCTGGAGCACGCGCCCTGACGCTGCGTCGATGGCCGACAGGCTCGGCTCGGCCAGGAAGTAACAGACGATGTCGAGCTCCGGCGGCTGATATAAGGTCAGGCAGTCCGACGTGCTGAGCAGGTCCGCCCAGTTCAGGGCCGCCCGTCGGCCCGCGGCCAGCACCTGGCCGAGGCCGTTCCTATCAGGGGGCAGGACCTGGAACGTGAGCCAGAGCGCGGCCGCGGCGGCGCCTGCCCGGGAGCACTCCAGGCTGATCTCGCCGAGGTGCAGTTCACCGGAGGTGAAGTAGGTGTACGGCGAGTCGTGCAGGTAGAACCGGCCAACACTCGGGTCAGCAAACAGCACCGCGCCGCAGCCATAAGGCTGCAGCCCGTGCTTGTGCGGGTCGACGACGACCGAGTCGCAGGCCGCGATGGCCTGCCACGGCGCTGGGTCGAGCCCGGCTGGCCCGCCGGTGCCTGCTAGCAGTGTGAAGAACCCGCCGTAGGCGGCATCGACGTGGACCCGGACGCCGTGCCTGCGCGCCACCGCGAGCACGTCGTGCACGGGGTCGATCGCGCCGAGGCCGGTAGTTCCGGCGGTAGCGACGACCGTGCCGATGGTCCCGGCGGCCAGCAGCGCGTCTAGCTCGGAAAGATCAATGCGGCCGGCGTCGTCCACTCCCACCGAGGTGCCCTGGACGCCGAGCACGCCGCACATCCGGCCGTGGGTGTAGTGCGCGTCGGCACTGTAGGCAACGCCCAGGCCTGGGTGCAGTTCCCTGGCCACGAACAGCGCTTCCAGGTTCGCGATCGTGCCGCTCGTAGTCAGGTGCCCGAGATGCTCTGGCATCCCGAACATCGCGGCCAGCATGGCGACCACTTCTTTCTCCATGGCCGCGGTCGGCGGTCCGCCGTCCAGCGCGTGGTTGTTGGGGTTGATCAGCATGGCGGCGAGATAGCCGACCACCGCTGCCGGGTGCGGGGGCTTCAGCATCTGGCCGGCGTAACCCGGATGGAAGAAGGGGTAGTTGCCGGTCAGCCGGGTGGCGAGCGCGCCGAAGGCGGCGGCGAACCGCTCGTCGCTAACCTGCGCTGCGGGGTGCGGCTCGAACGGGCCGAACGTCTGCTGCCAGTCGCTGACGGCTCCTGCGGCGGCGGCGAGCCAGCGGTCCAGATCCATGCCCGAAGCCAACCATGCCGGCGGCCCCGGCTCCCCAACCTCGGCAATCTCGGGTCTAATAGTCAGGTAGAGATACGTCGTGCACCGCCGCCGCTGCACCGGGGCGTCCCAGGAAGCACGAACCGGAGGCCAGCAGTGTGGCGTCGCTAGTTAGCGAGCAGGTGCCGGTGCGGCTGGCACCGCTCGTCGGCCGGGAAAGCGAGCAGCAGGAGATCCTCGCGGCACTGGCGCGCAGCAGGCTGCTCACGCTGACCGGCCCTGGCGGGACTGGCAAGACACGGCTAGCGCTGGCGGCTGCGGGCTCGGCCAGGCAGTCGTTCCCCGCCGGAGTGTGCTGGGTTGAGCTGGCCGCGCTCGACGACGGGTCGGTCGTCGCAACAGAAGTGGCAACGCGGCTCGGCGCGCCCGAGAATCCCGGCCAGGACGCCGCCGCGGCTGCGGCCGAGCACGTGGGTGCGAACCAGGTGCTGCTGGTGCTCGATAACTGCGAGCACCTGACTGCGGCCACGGCCGATCTGGCTGAGCGCATGCTGGTTGCGTGCCCGGCGCTGACGATACTGGCGACCAGCCGTGAGGTCCTGGGCGTTGACGGAGAGCAAAGCTGGCCGGTGCCGCCGTTGTCGCTGCCCGACGTCAGCATCCGCCCGGCCGCTGCCGCCATCGCCGGGTTCGACGCGGTTCGCTTCTTCGAGCAACGAGCGCAGCTGACCCGGCCGGCATTCCGGCTCTCCGATGACAACGCCGCTTCCGTCCTTCACGTCTGCCGTCGCCTCGACGGCCTGCCACTGGCGATCGAGCTGGCAGCAGCCCGGATGCGGATCCTGTCGGCGCAGCAGCTGGCTGAGCGCCTGGACGACATCTTCGGCGTGCTCGTCGGCGGGACGCATACCACGCCACCTCGGCACCAGGCCCTGCGGGCCACCCTCGACTGGAGCCATGACCTGCTCGATGCGGACGAGCGAGCGGTCTTCCGGCGGTTGTCGGTATTCGCCGGGGGATTCACGCTGACCTCGGCCGAGCGCGTGGCTGCGGGCGGTGACATCGGCCCTCGCCAGATGCTCGACCTGCTGACCCGGCTCGCCGACAAGTCGCTGCTACACGTGGATCACGCTGGCCGGACAGCTCGCTACCACTTGCTGAGCACGGTGCGCGAGTACGCGCGCGAGCGCCTGGTGGAGGCGGGGGAGGAAGACCAGGTGCGCCGCGCTCACTTGGCTCGGATGGCCGACTTGGTCGGGGAGATTACCCCGCGCATCGATCGCGGCGGCGACGGGCCGCACGGACTAGAGCGAGAGCTGGATGCGCTCGACGCCGAGACCGGCAACCTGCGAGCGGCGATCGAACTCGCCCGTCAGTGCCACGACGCCATCGCAGCGTTGCGGATCGCCGGCCCGCTGGGCAAATACGCCTACTTGCGCGGGCATTACCAGGAAGTCAGGCAGTGGATGGACGCGGCGGTCATCCTGGGCGCGGATGCCCCGCCGGAACTGCGAGCGGTTGCCCTGCTCGGCAGCGGTCGCCTGGCACTGCTGCAATGTGACTACCAGCCTGCTGTCCGGCGGCTCGAGATGGCCTTGCGGCTGTACCGCGAGCTTGACGACCCAGCGGGCATCGCCGCCACTTTGCAGGTACTCGGCAGCGTCGCGCGCGAGCAGGGCCGGTACGCACGGGCGATGGAGCTGCACGCGGAAAGCCTGGCCGTCGCGGAAGCGGCAGGCGATCGCTGGGGAGTGGCCAGCGCCCATGGCTACCTCGGCTTCGCCGCCTGGCTACAGCGCGACTTCGAGCGCGGAATCGCCGAATGCACCCTGGCGCTGGCGCTCTCGCGCGAGCTCGGCGACGCAGAAGGTATTGCCTGGGCGCTGATCAGCCTGGGTACGATCGCCCGCTACCAGGGGAATTCTGCCCAGGCGCTCGCGCTGCTCAGCGAGAGCCGCGAGCGAGCCCAGCGGATCGGCTTCCGCGAAGGAATCGCCTGGTCGCTGGAGCAGCTAGGCCTGCATGCGATCGACCGCGGTGATGCAGAGGCGGCCGCGCTGCTGCGCAGCAGCCTGGAGATTCATCATCAGCTCCGGGACCGGTGGCGGGTCTGCAGCGTGCTTGTCGACCTGGCCGCGCTCGCCTTAGCCGAGGATCAGCCAGCCAGAGCGGTTTTGCTGCTCGCCGCGGCCGAGACTATGCGCGCCGCCATCGGGACGGTCATTGCGCCGTGCGAGCGCCAGCTGCACGACGCAACGATGAGCGCGGCTCGCGCCACCGTCGGCGACGCCGACTTCACCGCCGCCAGGCAGCGGGGCCAGCTCGCCCAGATCGAAGACATCCTGGCGGTCCTCGAGCCGCCGGGCGTGCCGCCACCGGCACTGCAGGGTGAGCCGGCGGAAGGGACCCCCGCCGGGCAACCCGAGGCGACGGTCGCCGCGGAGCCCGTAGCGAAGGCCGCCATGGTCCCGCGGCCGCGGCGGCGCCCAGGCGGCGCGCTGCGCATCCGGGCGCTCGGAGCGGCGACCGTGCATGTGGGCGACGGCGCGGTCACTGCTGCGGACTGGGGTTATGCCAAGCCACGGGAACTGCTATTCCTGCTGGCCACATCGCCGCCGATGACGCGGGACCAGCTGGGCGCCGCGTTGTGGCCAGAGCAGGCGCCCGAGCGCCTCGGGACCACGCTGCATACCGCGCTGCGGGGAGTGCGCCGGGCTCTTGGCGCCCCCGACTGGATCCTCTATTCCGACGGCCGGTACAGCTTCAACTCCGAGCGCGAACACGACTGCGATGTCAGCACATTCGAGCAGGCACTCGCCGCCGCCCGCCGCGCGAGCCCGCAGGCTGCTGCGCTGCCCGACCTGCAGCGCGCGCTGGCCGCCTACGGCGGCGAGTTCCTAGCCGGGATGTCGGCTGGTGAGTGGGCGCACGCGCGGCGCGACGAACTGGCTCGCAGCTTTGAATCCGCGTTGCTGGCGACCGGCCGGATGCACATGGCCGCTGGCCGGTTCCAGCCGGCCGCAGCCGCGTTCCGCCGCGCGGTCAGCCATGAGCCGCTGAACGAGACGGCGCACCGGGAGCTGATGACCTGCTGGGCCCAGCTCGGCGAGACGGCCAGGGCGGTCCGCCATTACGAGGACCTAGCCGATCTCCTGCATCGCCAGGTTGGCGTGTCGCCCGCCGCCGAAACGACGGCGCTCTACAAGCACCTCACCGAGCCCGGCTGACCCCCCGAGTTTCCCCCCGAGCCCGCCGGATCCCCCGGAGCCTGCTGGCACGCTAACGCCAGGCTGGCGGTTCGAGAAGACGTGACGATCAGCGCGTCGCCGCCACGACGGAGGTCTGGCCATGCCCGATCCCATCGCGCCCTCGTCAGCCAGTTCTCCGGCCGAGGTCGTAGCGCTGGTGTCGATGGCCGTCAGCGACGGTGATCTCGGCGCCGCGGTGGCCCAGTACGAGTCCGGCGCGGTGCTGCAACCGTGGGCGCCCGACGGGCCGGCGACGCGCGAGAGCCTGGCCAGCTCGCTGGCCGAGCTCATGGAACTGCGGTTGCCGCTGTCAGTTACCGTCTGCGACGTGCTGGCCGGCCCAGGCATATCCATGGGCGCGGTCGCGCTGGTCCTGGCCGAACGCCGCATCCACGGCACGGGCCCTGACTGCAAGCCGGTCGACCTGCACGGCCTCGGCGCGACCGCGGTGCGGCAACAGGCCGATGGCACCTGGCGCATCGCCGCAGATGCCTGGCGGCTGGCTAACGTCGTCGATGGTCACCCGGCCCGTTAGCACGTTCCCCTGCGAATCCCCCCGGCCCCCCGGCGAAATCCCCGGACCCAGGCGACAGTCTTCCTGGCGTAGGGACGAGGGCGGGCCACCTCGGGGAAGCCGACGAGCCCGCCAGGTTGACTAGAAAGGGCTTGAGAATGACTTCTGCCAATTTCACTCGCGCTGGCATCAAGGCCGCTGCTGCCGCTGTGACGGCTGCTGCGACCGTGACTGCTGCCGCGGCGATCGCGCTGGCCGGGCCGGCGAGCGCGAGCACGAGCACGAGCGCCGTGTCGGGCTACAACTTCAGCACGCTCAACAACCCCAAGGACCTGACGTTCAACCAGTTGCTCGGCATCAACGCCGCTGGCCTGATCTCGGGGTACTTCGGGTCGGGCATGGCGGGCCACCCGAACAAGGGGTACCTGCTGCGGCTTCCGTACAACACCAAGCACGACTACACCAACGAGAACTTCCCCGGCTCCGCGCAGACCCAGGTCACCGGGCTGAACGACGTTGGCAACACCGTTGGCTTCTGGGTCGACGGCAAGGGCAACAACGTCGGCTTCTACACCTCGACCAACCACAAGTTCCACCAGGTCGACTTCCCGGGGGCCGGAGATGCATCACCGGAGGTGGACCAGCTGCTGGGCATTAACGATCACGGCGTGGCTGTCGGCTTCTACACCAACGCCCTCGGCAAGAACCGCAGCTACCTGTTCAACATCCACACCAAGAAATACACCCGTGTAATCAAGCCGGGCGAGTCGGTCAAGCCGACTGGCATCAGCCTGACCGCAACCGGGATCAACAACTTCGGCACGGTCACCGGCTTCTACGTCAAGAACGGCAAGACCTTCTCGTTCATCAAGTACGGCATGCACTTCCTCTCCTTCTACCGCAAGGGCGCCGCGATGACCCAGGCGTTCGGCATCAACGACTCCAACATCGTGGTCGGCTCCTACACGGTGGGCACCGGCGCCACGGCCAAGACGTTCGGCTTCACCTGGACCCAGACGCACGGTTTCAAGACCGTCAATGACCCGCACGGGATCGGCACCACCATCATCAACGGCCTGAACGACCGTGGTGAGCTGGTCGGCTTCTACGTCGACGGCGCCGGCAACACCGACGGTTTCATAGCCCGGCCACGAAGCTAAGTCGCAACAGGCAATCTGCCTGACCAGAAGGAGCAGTGCCGCCGCGCGCCCGCGCGGCGGCACTGCTACGTTCGTGTGCACAGCGAGGCGACGCGGACAGGAGCGGCAGTCGTGCAGATCGGCGTGGTTTTCCCGCAGACCGAGATCGGCGCCGACCGGGGCGCCGTCCGCGCCTACGCGCAGCGGGTTGAAGAGCTAGGTTTCACCCATCTGCTGGCATATGATCACGTACTGGGCGCCGATCCCGAGGTGCACAAGCCGTGGACCGGGCCTTATGACGTGCGCACGACCTTTCACGAGCCTATGGTTCTTTTCGGCTACCTGGCCGCGGTTAGCTCACTGGAACTCGTCACCGGCATCATCATCCTGCCGCAACGGCAGACCGCGCTGGTCGCGAAGCAGGCGGCGGAGGTCGATCTGCTGACGGGCGGCCATTTCCGGCTCGGGGTCGGCCTGGGCTGGAACGCGGTGGAATACGAGGCGCTCGGCAAGACCTTTGCCGACCGCGGACGCCGGGTCGCCGAGCAAGTCGAGCTGCTGCGCCGCCTGTGGACCCAGGAGTCGGTCACATTCACCGGCCAGTCCGAGCGCGTCACCGGCGCGGGCCTCGCGCCGCTGCCGGTGCAGCGCCCGATCCCGGTCTGGTTCGGCGCGCAGTCACGCCCGGCGTACACGCGGATCGGCCAGTTGGCGGACGGCTGGTTCCCCCAGGTGCCACCCGGACCCCGGCTCGACGAGGCCAGGGCCGTGGTGACGGAGGCCGCGCGGCAAGCCGGCCGTGACCCGGCGGCGCTCGGCATGGAGGGCCGCGTCAGCTGGGGCGAGGACGGCGCGGCCAAGCTGGTTGATCACGTGGGCCGCTGGCGCGAGGCTGGCGCGACCCACGTCTCGGTCAACACCATGGGGGCAGGCCTCGGCGCCGTGGACGGCCACCTCACCGCGCTCGCCGCGGCAGCTGAGGCACTCGGCCTTAGTGCTAGCGGCCGGACGCTTTAACCGCCGAAATAACGGCGCGGATTGGCGACGAGCATGGTCTCGATCTGCTCATCGGTCACGCCGTGTGCACGCAGCGCTGGCAGTACGTCATCGAAGAGGTGCCCGAAATGCCAGGCCGGGGCGAATATCGGGATCACCTCCTGCGGGAACCAGTCGATGTAGCAGGACGCGTCGTGCGACAACACCATGCTGGCGGTGTACCCGCGCTCGCACATCGCGGCGACGGTGCCGACGCGCTGCTCGAGCGGCGTGATCACGTCCAGGCCGAACCGGTCCATGCCGAGCAGGCAGCCGGCGTCGGCCAGCTCGGACAGGTAGTCAACGTCCGTGCTGTCGCCGCTGTGACCGAGCACCACCTTCGTCAGGTCCGCGCCTTCCTCGCGCAGCACCCGCACCGCTTCGCGCCCGCTCCCGGAGCCGGCATGGGTGTGCACTGTGATCGGCGCTCCGGTCTCGGCATGTGCCCGCGCGACCGCCCGCAGGACGCGCTCTACACCCTGAGTCAGGCCGGGCTCGTCGATCGCGCACTTCAGGAACGCCGCCTTGATCCCAGTCCCGGCAATGCCTTCGGTGATATCACCGATGAACAGCTGCGCCAGCGGGTCCAGGCCGCCATGGCGGGGCAGGCGGTACTCGAAATACGCCGGGACCTGGTCGTAGGTGTACAAGCCAGTAGCGACGATGACGTTCAGGCCGGTCCCGCTGGCGACCCGCTGGACCCGGCGGATATCCCGGCCGAGCCCGAGCACCGTCGGGTCGACGATGGTCTGGCAGCCCCGCCTGGCCAGCCCGTTCAGCTTGGCGATCGCGTCGTCTACCCGCTCGTCTTCGTGCCACCCAGCCGGGTAGTTCAGCCTGATCTCCTCGCTGAGGACGAACACGTGCTCATGCATCAGCGTGCGGCCCAGCCGATCGACACCGATCGCGCCCCGCACCGTCTCGACCACTGCCACGCCAGCACCGTACCGTGGAGTCCGTACCGACCGGTAGGTAGTCTTGTCCGGACTCGTCAGGGCCGCAGGAGGCGCAGATGGATTTCGCATACGACGCTCGCACCGAGGAACTCCGCGGTCAGCTCCAGGAATTCACTGACGAACACATCCTCCCGGCTGAGCCGATCTTCGAGGAGCAAGCGGCCAAGCTGGCCGCTGAGGGCCGGGGCTGGGAACGGCCGCCGATCATGGATGACCTGAAGGCCAAGGCACGCAAGCGAGGCCTGTGGAACCTCTTCCTGGCTCACCACCCCGAAGGCGCCGGCCTGACTAACCTGCAGTACGCGCCGCTGGCCGAGCTTAGTGGCCGGTCGTTCCTGACCCCGGAGGCGCTGAACTGCGCGGCGCCAGATACCGGCAACATGGAAGTGCTGGCCGAATTCGGGACGAAGGACCAGCAGGAGCGCTGGCTCCGGCCGCTGTTGAATGGCGAGATCCGGTCCGCCTTCTGTATGACCGAACCGGACGTGGCCTCATCGGACGCGACCAACATCTCTACCAGCATCATCCGCGACGGCGACGTCTACGTGATCAACGGCCGCAAGTGGTGGTCGTCGGGAGCGATGGACCCCCGCTGCCAGATCCTGATCGTGATGGGCAAGAGCAACCCGAATGCGGAGCGGCACCGCCAGCAGTCGCAGATCCTGGTGCCGAGGGACACTCCCGGTGTCGACATCCAGCGGGGCATGCACGTCTTCGGGTATACCGACGGCACCCACGGTGGCCACGCGGAGGTCGTGTTCACTGACGTCCGGGTGCCGGCCGAGAACGTGATCGCCGGCGAAGGCGAGGGTTTCGCGATCGCCCAGGCCAGGCTCGGGCCGGGCCGGATCCACCACTGCATGCGCCAGATCGGCGCGGCCGAGCGGGCCCTTGAGGTTATGTGCCGCCGGGTCACCGGGCGGGTCGCCTGGGGCAAGCCGCTCGCCGAGCAGGGCGTTATTCAAGACTGGATCGCCGATGCTCGGGTACGGATCGAGGCAGCCAGGCTACTGGTGCTCAAGACAGCCTGGCTGATGGATACGGTCGGCAACAAGGGCGCGCACACCGAGATTCAGTCGATCAAGATCCTCGTCCCGCAGATGACCGAGTGGATCATGGACAAGGCGATCCAGGCCCACGGGGCCGGCGGTGTGAGCCAGGACTTCCCGCTGGCGGCACTGTGGGCGCACGCCCGGACTCTGCGTCTCGCCGACGGTCCGGACGAGGTGCACAAGCGCTCTCTGGCCCGTCGCGAGCTCAGGAAGTACATATAAGGATAAAACGCTCATCGCGCGGCCGGCTTGGCTAGTGCAGTGAGTCGTAACGGACCAGGAGGAACAGATGTCAGAGGCGTCCCAGCGAGTTGCCGTCGTCACCGGCGGCGCGCGCGGCATCGGCGCGGGTACTGCCCGCCGCCTGGCTGCCGACGGGCTGGCCGTCGCGGTGCTGGACCTGAAGGAAGGCGACTGCGGCGCTACCGTCGACGCGATCACGGCGGCGGGCGGCAGGGCCATGGCTGTCGGCGCTGACGTCAGCGACTCCGAGCAGGTCAAGGCTGCGGTCGACCTGGTAGCAGCCGAGCTCGGCGGGCCCGCGGTGCTGATCAACAACGCCGGCGTCATCCGGGACAACATGCTGTTCAAGATGAGCGACGATGACTGGGACACCGTGCTCGGCGTTCACCTGCGCGGATCGTTCCTGATGAGCCGGGCCTGCCAGAAGTACATGGTGGACCAGAAGTTCGGCCGGATCGTTAACCTGTCCTCCAGTTCGGCGCTCGGCAACCGCGGTCAGGTCAACTACTCGGCCGCCAAGGCAGGCCTGCAGGGCTTCACCAAGACGCTGGCCATCGAACTCGGCCAGTTCGGCATCACCGCGAACGCGGTCGCGCCCGGCTTTATCGCCACCGACATGACCGCGGCGACGGCGGCCCGGATGGGCGTCGGCTTCGAGGACTTCCAGAAGGCCGCCGCGGGCCAGATCCCCGTCCGCCGGGTCGGCACCCCCGACGACGTCGCGCACGTGATCTCGTTCCTGGTCAGCGAGGGTGCCGGGTTCGTGTCCGGCCAGGTCATCTACGTGGCCGGCGGGCCACTCTGTTAACGGGGGACGTTGTGCTGACAGAAAGCAAAGGAGCGACCGACGCGGCCGGACTGCGGGCCCAGGTCGCCGAGTTCCTCGCCGCGCACGATCCCGCTGCAACCGACAGGCTCGAGTTCCTGCGGGCCAGGTTCGACGCCGGGCTGGCATGGGTGCATTACCCGCCGGGCCTGGGCGGGCAGGGGCTTCCCCGTTCCCTCCAATCGGTTGTTGATCGCGAGTTCGAGGCGGCCGGCGCGCCGTCCAATCACCCCGAGCGCAATGGAATCGGGCTCGGCATGGCTGCGCCGACAATCCTGGCCCACGGCACTGCCGGAGCAGAAGGAGCGCTGGCTGCGGCCGCTGTGGACGGGCGAGGAGATCTGGTGCCAGCTGTTCAGCGAGCCGGGCGCCGGGTCCGACCTGGCCGGGCTTGGCCACCCGGGCGGTCCGCGACGGCGACGAGTGGTCGGCAACCGGGCAGAAGGTCTGGACGTCCTCGGCTCACATGGCCAAGCGCGCGCTGCTGGTGGCCAGGACCGAACCCGGACCTGCCCAAACACGAGGGACTGACGTACTTCGCGCTGGATATGAAGCAGCCAGGCGTGGAGGTCCGGCCGCTGCGCCAGATCACCGGCGAGGCGGAGTTCAACGAAGTCTTCATGACCGACGCCAAGATCTCGGACGCGGACAGGATTGGCGACGTCGGTCAGGGCTGGACCGTTTCGATGGCCACGCTGATGAACGAGCGGGTCTCGATCGGCGGCAACGCCATGCCCAGGGAAGGTGGCATGATCGCCTCGGCTGCGCGCACCTGGCGCGAGCACCCGGAGCTGCGCACTCCTGGCCTGCACGACCGGATACTGCGGTTGTGGGCCGACGCCGAGGTGGCCCGGCTGGCCGGCACGCGGCTTCGGCAGCAGCTGGCCGCGGGCCAGCCCGGCCCGGAGGGCTCGGCGGCCAAGCTGACGTTTGCCCGGCTGAATCAGGACATCTCTGAGTTCGAAGTGGAGCTGGCCGGCGCCGACGGGCTGCGGTACGACGACTGGAGCATGCGCAGGCCGCAGGGCGCGAACTTCTTCGGCCGCACCGCGGGTTACCGGTTCCTGCGCGCGAAAGGCAACTCGATCGAGGGCGGCACGTCCGAAATCCTGCGGAACATCGTGGCCGAGCGAGTGCTCGGGCTGCCGAAGGAAGCCAGGGTGGATACCGGACCGTGGAAGGACCTGCCCCGGTGACCGAGACGACAGCACGAGAGGGAACGATGTCCCAGCCGATCGGGCCGGGCGCGAGTGGCCGCGGCCGTCCGGGCGCGACTTACGACCTGCTCTACGGCGAGACCGAGACCGAGCTGCGCAGCGCCGTCCGGTCACTGCTGGACGCCAAGGCGGCCTGGCGGGACGTGCTGGCCAGGACCGAGTCGGCCGTTACTTATGACGACGGGCTGTGGCAGGACGCTGGCCGCCGACGTCGGCTGCGCCGGGCTGCTGATTCCGGAATCGGTGGGTGGCGCGGGTGCTGGCTATCGAGAGGCCGCGGTCGTGTCCGAGGAACTCGGACGCTCGCTGGCTCCGGTTCCGTTCCTCGGTAGCGCGGTGGTGGCCACGACCGCGTTGCTGTGCGCGGGCGAACAGGACGAGCTGCTTGCCAGTCTGGCAGGCGGCGAGCTTACTGCAGCCTTGGCGGTGCCATTTGCCGCCGGGCCGGCCCGGCAGCCGTCGGCTACTGTCCGGCTTGCTGGCCCGCAACGGGGCGACGAGGCCGGCAGCTACCGGCTGGCCGGCACGGTGGCCGGCATCGCCGACGCCCTGCCAGCCGACCTGTTGCTCGTACCGGCCGATGGCGTGCCGTACGGGCTGTATGCGGTCAAAGCGAGCGAGGCTGGCCTTGGCAAGGCGCCAGTGACCTCGCTGGACATGACCAGACAGCTGTGCGACTTGAACCTGGACGGCGTGCTTGCGCGCCGGGTTGCCGCCGGCGGGGTGGCGGAGCGGGCAGTCGCTGCGGCCCTGCTGGCTGGCGCGGGGATCTTGGCCTCCGAGCAATTCGGCCTGGCCGAGCGCTGCCTGGAGATGACGGTCGGTTACGTGAAGGAACGGCATCAGTTCGCCCGACCGGTCGGCGGGTTCCAGGCGATTAAGCACCGGCTGGCCGATCTGTGGGTCGCGGTCACCCAGGCGCGGGCCGCTGCCAGGTCGGCGGCCAACGCGCTGACCGCACTGGCCGGTGACGGGCAGGGTGACGCGCTGGTCGCCGAAGCCGAGCTAGCTGTGGCGCTGGCCAAGGCAGCCTGCTCCGATACGGCCATGAAGGCCGCGCAGGAGACCATTCAGTTGCACGGCGGCATCGGCTTCACCTGGGAGCACCCGGCGCACCTGTTCCTCAAGCGGGCCAAGGCGGACTCGACCGGGCTCGGCACGGCAGACGCGCACCGGGCCCGGCTGGCGCGACTGGCAAACCTCCCGCCCGCAGAAGGCTAGACGCGCTGACACGGTCCTGTTTCGCGCGGTTACGAACGAAAATCTCTATTAGATGCCGTAACGTGGTCGTCCTCGGCGCTGCGGCGCTCGTCAGGCCGCGGCCGGGTGGCACTGGGAGTATCGCAGGGACACAGTCGGAGTACTGCAGGGATACAGCGATGGCAGAAACTCAGGCAGGGCTGAGCCAGGACCAAGCCGGCGTGGATGTGTTCACACCGCGGAAAACTCCGGCCGTCCCGGTGGCCGCCGTGCCGGTGCCTGCCGTGCCGGTGCCTGCGGTGACGGTGCCTGCTGTCGCGGTGCCTGGGAGGCCCGAGTCGCCGCAGAGCGAGCCCCCGCTTTGGCCGGATCGGCCTACCGTCGGCGCTATTCACCATGTAGAGCTGTGGGTTCCAGACCTCGATCGGGCCGTGGTCAGCTGGGGCTGGCTGCTCACCGCGCTTGGCTACCGGATGTTCCAGGACTGGCCCGGCGGCCGGAGCTGGCGGTCCGGGCACGCCTACATCGTGGTCGAGCAATCGCCAGCGCGTACCGCCGGGCGCCATGACCGCTGCCGGCCAGGCCTGAACCACCTGGCGTTCCACGTCGGCAGCCGCGGGCAAGCAGATGAGCTCACCCGTGAGGCCCACCTGCACGGCTGGAAGCTGATGTTCTCCGACCTGCACCCATACGCGGGCGGCGCCGGCCACTATGCCGCCTACCTGGAGAACGCCGACGGCTTCGAAGTCGAGCTGGTCGCCGACTGAGTGATCAATGGTGCCTCCCGAGCCGATGTCCGGCCACGGCGTAACGACTGGCTCACCGCTTTCACGAAATGCACGAATGCGGTCAGGGTCGCGTTTGACGCAATACGATTTGTCCTATTAGTATAACTATTAGCGGGCGACCGAACAGCGCGCATCAGGGTCGGCTCATGCGCGCGAATGCCGGGAAGGACACGCGATGAAAGTCATTCGGGCTCTTGCAGCTGGAATACTGGCCAGTTCCGCACTGTTTGCTGGCGGCCTGACTGTGGTCGCGACAGCAAGCGCCACCGGCCCGGCAGTGACGGCCGCGGCCGCGAATACGGCTCCACCGCCGTGCCCTAGCACTACGCACTATGAGTATGGACAGTGCGTGCCGTAGTCTCCAAGGTCGATCGTTCTAAGCGGCCACGCTGTTTCTGCTCTGTTTCGGCGTTACCGGATTACGTTTTGCATAGGTAAGCTGGCAACTCCAGTTACATCCGAAGGTTGCAGAGCGGCTGATGTCCTTGTGAACGAAGTGGCGCGACCAGCCGGCCGCCGTGCGGCATCAGAATACTTGCAGCAGCTTCTGCTGAAGCCGGGCCGGTACCGCAATTCCTGGGAGCAGCACGTCAGCCGGGAGCGACGCGGAACTGTCAACCAGCTTGCCGTCGCCGAGGTGATCGCTAACCATCTTCGGTCGTCGCCTCGCGGCGCCGCGGACCTGCACATTACCCCGCACCAATTGAAGGACACGGTGTCTCGGGCGCTGACCGGAAAGCTGCTTAGTCGACCCGCGCTCAAGCTGTTTATCGACGCGTTCGGATTCTCCGAGCACGAAGGCGACCGGCTGTGGCGGTTGTGGAACGGTTCGGCGACCATCGGTGTGCTGGCCGGCAGCCACGCGGTCCCGATACAGGCAGAAGAGGATCTTGCGCTCGCGCTGGGACCGCGGCGTCATCAGACCCTTTCCCTGCACGATCACGTCTATGTCGGGGCTGATGGCCGGACCGATCGGGCCAGAACGCTGCAGGTCATCGAAGCCACCGCACCTGGTGTCGACCGTATTCCGTTCTTGTGCGACACGAACGTACTGACCATCGAGGTCGGGCAGGGCTGCAAGGAGCTAGCCGGCCAGCTACGGCAGGTACGCCACGATCTCTTCGCGGCAGAGATCCTGCTGGCGCGCAAGCTCGAACTGGGCGAGACGCTCACCCTGGAGTACTGGACTACCTACCGTTATCCCGGTAATCCGGATGACCGGAGCGAACGCGAATGGCGCCGCGCGGTGCTACGGCAGCTTGAGAACTACGACATTCGCGTTCAGTTCCACCCGGATAAGCTGCCGGCCGGAGTGTGGTGGGCTCGCTGGGATGGCGCCGAAGGCGAGGTGCTCGAGCGTCAGCGGGTTTCGCTGGACAGCCAGTTCTCTGCGCACAGATACCTCCGCTCATTCGAGCGAGCCGTAGCTGGCTTTTACTGGCAGTGGCAGTGAGACTGCGAGGCTGCCGACGTGTTTGATAGAACCACTGGCCTGACGCGTTTCGGCGCGATCCACATCAATGCATCAGCCAGCCCGCGTGAGGAAGCGCATGGCAACATAGAAGGCCCAGGACGATGACAGAAATGGCGCCGCCCGCTGGTCAGCGCGCTGCGGGCGAGTACGTCCGCCAGCTTCTGTTAAAGCCTGGCCGTTACCGTCAGGCGTGGCAGCAGCAGGTCGCGCGGCCACGAGACGATGTCATCAACCAGATGGCCGTCGCCGAGGTAATCACGGCTCGGCTCCGGTCCGCACCAAGCCGGGCCGGCGACGGGCAGATCATGCCCTACCAGCTGCGGGACATAGTGGCTGACGTACTATCTGGGCGCCAGGTCAGCCGCCGGTCGCTCCGGTTATTCGTTGACGGGTTCGGGTTCGCCGAGGATGAAACGGCTCGGCTGTGGCAGTTGTGGAACGGCGCGACGACCGTCCGGGTGATCGCGGGCAGCCGCGTAGTGCCGATGCCGGAAGAGCATGAGGTAACGCAGGCTCTCGGACCGCGCCGCCACCAGACGCTCACGCTGCACGATCACATCTGGGTCGGTGCTGACGCCCGCATCGAGCGCGCCAGGACCCTGCAGGTTATCGAGGCCACGGCACATTCCGTTGACCGCATCCCGTTCCTTGTCGACACGAACGTGCTGACCCTCGAGGTTGGCCAGGGGTGCCGGGAGCTCGTGGGGGACATAATTCAGATCGGGCCGGACGTCTTCGCCAGCCACATCCTCCTGGCCAGGTCGCTTGACCTGGGCGAAACGATCACGCTTGAGTACTGGCTTAGCTACCGCTATCCCGGCGACCCGGGCGACCCGGCCGAACGGCAGTACCGGAGGGCCGTCTTCCGCCACATCGCGAACTACGACATGCGGCTTGAATTTCACCCGGAAAAGATTCCCGCGAAGGTGTGGTGGGCGCAGTGGGATGGCGCCGACGGCGCAGTGCTCGAGGAGGAGCCCGTCAGTCTAGATAGTCAGCGCTCCGTGCACCGCTACCTCCGGTCGTTCGAGAAGGCGGTAGCTGGCTTCCACTGGCAATGGCGCTAGGCGCGCCGGCCAGTAACGGCTGGGCAACAACCTCGTTACGCACGTCCGGTTACCGTCCGGCCCATGAGGGAGCCCACGGAAGCGCCCGAAGAGCGGGCGGCCGGGCAGAACCCGGATGCGCCGGCCGCGGAGCATCTGGCTCTCGCGCTCCGAGCGCCCGGCGACGTGCCCACTGTCCACCGGGTCCGGCTGACCGATGATCCGGAGATGCTCGAACTGGTCCTGGCCGGACTGCTGAACTTGCCGTGAACCGGTCGGCCTGGAGTCAGGCAATCCCGCAGTGACGAACCCGAAATCGGGGACCTCAGCGGGGCGCGCGCAGCGCCGGCGGGGCCGGCTCGTGTGGCCTGCAGCAGCTGTGAAGGCGGCCCGTTGCGGCCGCGGTCAGTCGCCGGTTACTTTGCTAGCTGCCAGCGCTGCGGCCGCTTTGGCGTCGGAATCGAGCTGATCCTGGTCGGCCAGGAGTTGCGTTAGGCGCTCACGGTCGGCCGCGGCGTGGCTGACCTGGCCGGCCTGTTCCGCGCACGCGGCCAGCAGGCTCAGCGTCGTCAGCTCCTCGACGAGGGAGCCGACCTCACGGAAGGTATCCAGTGCTTCCCGCAGGTAGGTGATCGCTGCCACTGGATCACGGCTTAGCTGGCGTACGCGCCCGAGCAGGAGCATGAACCTGGCCGCAGTGATCTCGCTGCCATAGCCGCGCGCGAGGCCGATTCCTTCGTCGCACAGCCGCTCCGCTGCCGGGTACTGGCCGCCGAGGATGAGCACCTGCGCATGTGCGCGGACGGCAGCTGACTCGTAGGCAGGCTGGCCACGTTCGTCAGCCGCCCGCCGGGACTGGCGGCAGTGATCCTCGGCCTCGCTGAGGATGCCGACGCGGCCGAGGGCCAGCCCGAGCACCGCTTGGGCCGCAGAGCGAGTTAGCTGCCCCTCCGGCCCGTCTCCGGCTAGCCGCATCGCCGCTCGCGCTTCCCGCATCGCGACGGCATGACGTCCGCCGGCAGTGTCGCACCGGCCAGCCAGGCCCGCGGCCATCGCCGCGATCTGCTGATTGCCGGCCCGCTCGAGTGCGGCCATGTTGGCCGTGAGCAACTGCGCGGCCTCGCCAACCTGGTGACTTTCGGCCAGGGCAAACGCGAGGCAGTAAGACGCCCGTGCGCCGGCCTCAACGTCGTCAGCTCTAGCCGCGGCGGCCACGATGGACCGCCAGGTGCCGATCGCGTCCGCAAAGCTGCCGTGCGCGCATTGCTGACCGAGCAGCAGCGCGGCCAGCTCGGCCGCGGTCAGATGATTGCCGGACTCGCAGGCCTGGGCCGCGATGGCCAGCAGGCTGGCGCGTTCGCTGGCCAGCCAGCCAGGCCCGGTGTCAACTCTGGTTAGCGAGGCTGGAACCGTAGCCTGCGGCTGCGATGAGGGGAACGGGGAGCTAGCCAGGAACGGCAGCGCCGGCCCGGTTGCCGCGGCCTGGGCAGCCCGCCGAATCCAGCCTGCGCGCAGCCTTGCCAGCCGCTCCTGCGAGCCGGGCCCGGCATAGTCTCGATCGCACTCGATGGCGTAAGCCCGGATCAGCGGGTGCACACGGAAGCGGGCACCGCCGACTTCGGCTCGCGCAGGCGCCACCAGGCCCACGGCGGCCAGTTCCAGCGCTGCTTTGCCGTCACCGTCGGCAAGCTCGGTGAGCGCCCAGCCTGGTATCTCGTCGGGCATCGACGTCACCGCGAGCGTGAGCGCCGCCCGGGCCGCAGCCGAGACGGAGCGGTAGCTTGAACCGATCGCCTCGCGTACCGAAGTGTCTTCGGCTGCCAGGACGTCCATAGCGCGGCCGCCGGTGAGGTCACGAGCGAGTCCGGCGACGGTCAGGCCCGGCCGCAACGCGAGCGCGGCACCCGCCAGCCGCATGGCCAGCGGCAAGCCGTCGCTGGCGGTTACTAGTGCCGCCGCAGCGCCCGGCTCAGCGGCTGTCCGGTCTGGCCCGGCCGCCGAGCTGAGCAATGCGAGCGCGTCCTGGCTCGGCAGCCCGCCTAGCTCGACGATGCGGGCTCCGGCCAGCCCGCTGAGTCGCCCGCGGCTGGTCACTAGCAGCGCGGCGCCGCCCGGACCCGGCAGTAGCGGGCGCACCTGGGCCGCGACGGCGGCATCGTCAGCGACCACGAGAACCCGGTGGTCGGCCAGCAACGACCGGTACCTAGCCGCGCGCGCCGAACCGGTGGGCGGGATACCGCGGGCCGGGACGCCGAGGCCAAGCAGCATGTCAGCCAGGATGTCAAGCGGATCCCTCGGCTGCGCCACGCCGCCGAGCTCGGCGTACAGCTGACCGTCGGGGAACCGGTCGCGCAGCGCGAGCGCCGCCGCTGCGGCCACGGCCGTCTTGCCGGTGCCCGGCCCGCCGGTGACGACGGCAACCTGGCCAGCCACGCTCGTGAGGTAATCGGCGATCCGGGCGATCTCGTCAGCGCGCCCGGTGAAATCCGCCGGGGGAGCGGGTACTTGCCATGCTGGCCGGCAGGCCGCGCCCGGAGACGGCGCCGTGATCCGGCCGGCTGAGCGCTCGGCCGCCAGCTCCTCGGCGAGGATCTGTCGGTGCAGCACTGCCAGCACCGGGCCCGGTTCGATGCCCTGCTCCTCGAGGGTGGCCCGGCGAGCTCGCTGGTACACGTCCAGGGCTTCCTTGCGCAGCCCGATCGCGTGACAGGCGCGCATCAGCTGCGCCGAACTTCGGTCCCGGCCCGGATCGGCCAGCACCGCGGCTCGCAGCTGGCCGAGTACCAGGTCGTGCTCGCCCGCTGCCAGCCGGGCGTCGACGAGCGCGTCCGCGGCGGCCGTGCGCTGAGCCTTCAGGCCGGCGATCTCGGCTGCGATCAGCGGCGTATCTGGCAGGTCGGGTAACGGCGGGTCCGCCCAGAGCGTCAGCGCCTGCGTCAGTGACCCTGCTGCGCCAGCCGCGTTGCCCAGATCCAGCTCGGCCTGACCCTGCGCGGCCAAGTCATTGAACTCGTCAAGGTCGAGCTCGCCGGGGCGCACGGTCATCAGGTACCCGCGCTGCTGCCGGTGCCCGGGGGCGCGGCCGCCCGGCGGCCCGATGCTGTCCAGCCGCGTCGCGCAATCGCCCAGGCTGCGCCGTAGCCGGCTGATGCAGACGCGTAGCGATGCTTCCGGCGAGCCTGGCGGCTCGGCGCCCCACAGCGCCTGGATCAGCCAGCCGCGGGGGCATGGCCTGTTGGCGCGCAGCAGCAGGACGGCCAACGCCGACTGCAGCAGCGGCTGCCGGATCACCGCCGGGCCGTCGCCCGTTCCCGCATCGGCGTATAACGGGCCGAGGATCCGGAATTCCATTGATCGCCTGTCCGAGGAATGGCCGAAGGCTGTCGCAACTCGCCCTGATACGTGACGGATGCGCGCTTATTGAGTTTAGTGCGCGGCGGGCAACGAACAAGACCTGACGACCGGGACAACTTTTCGGTAACGCTGGCTGGTCACCGTCCGCAGGCCAGTTCTGGTTACACCTGGGTAACGGAAAGGTAACTGCCATCCGGCTACGGTCGTCTCCGCCACCCGCATGGTGATATTCCCCCCAGCGCGGGCTGCGCCCCGGAGTAAGCCCCGACACCCGGAGTAATGGCCATGCGTACTCACGATCCGGCGGCTCCGTCGGCTGTGCCCCGCAGCCGCCCCGTTCGCATGCCGGTACTTCGCGTACTGCCCGGAACGCCCGAGTCGGCGGGCCTGGCGCGCGCGCTCGCGCGCGAAGTGCTGGGCGACAGCCACCCGGCGCTGGAGACGGTGCTGCTGGTTGTCAGCGAACTCGTAACCAACGCCATCATCCACAGTTTGTCTGGCGCGGACGGCGGCACGGTACTGCTCGCGCTATGCCCAGGACCCGCGGGGATCCTCATCCAGGTCCGCGACAACGGCGGCCCCTGGCGGCCGCTGGAGCTGGTCAAACCAGGCATGGCGGCCGAGCACGGATACGGCTTGGTCCTCGTTGACGCGCTCGCGGACAGCTGGGGAACGCTCCCGAGCACGCAAGGCAGAGTGACCTGGTGCCGCATATCGGCAAGGCAGGAAACAAAGGTTTAACAATTGCGGTGGCCTGGCAGCGGCTTGTGCGGGCGACGTAACGATCACGAAACTTGGTCGAAACGAGCGCGTGGGAAACATGAACCGTACCTGACAGAACCGAAGCGGTCGGCTGGGACCGTGCTGGTCGTAGACGCCTGGCTACCCGGCAGCCCTTCGCTTCATGCCCTTGGAGGCGGAGAGTGAACCCGTACGCAAGCTTCCTCAGCTCGGGCGATAACGCCTGGCAGATGACAGCTGCAACGCTCGTCGGTCTGATGAGCATCCCAGCGCTCGCGGTTTTGTACGGCGGGATCGTGCAGCGCAAATGGGCGGTGAACACCATGATGATGGTGTTCAGCGCGTTCGCCCTCACACTGATCGTCTGGGTGCTGTGGGCATTCAAGATGGGCTTCGGCTCCCCGTGGATCCACACGTTTGTCGGCATGCCGGGGACGGTGGTCGGCGCTGGCGGGGAACAGTCGCAAGCGAATATCCCGCTGCTTAACGGGCTGATGCCTAAATTCAGATTCCCCGAGGGTTCGCTGGTCTACTTCCAGTTCGTATTCGCCGCGATCACGCCGATCTTGTTCATCGGCAGCGTGATCGGCCGGATCAAGTTCAGGGTCTGGCTGATCTTCGTGCCGCTCTGGATCACGTTCGCGTACTCGGTGAACGCGTTCCTGCTGTGGGGTGGCGGCTACTGGGCGGGCAAGGGCGCGCTGGACTTCAGCGGCGGCTACGTCATCCATCTGGCAGCCGGCGTGTCCGGCTTCGTGGCAGCGGCGATGGTCGGGCCAAGGCTCGCGCGTGACCGCGAGAAGGCGGTCCCGAACAACCTGCTGTTCATCGCGGTCGGGGCCGGCATCCTGTGGCTCGGCTGGAACGGCTTCAACGGCGGTGACCCGTACTTCGCCGGCGCTGACGCGACCGCCGCCGTGGTCAACACCAACCTCGCCACCGCAGTAGCCATGATGACGTGGATCATCATGGACATGGGCTTCAGCAAGACGAAGAAGCCCACCTTTATCGGCGGCGTCAACGGCATGATCTGCGGCCTCGTCGGCATTACCCCAGCCGCTGGTTACGTCAACGGCGTCGGTGCCATCGTCATCGGCGCGGTTACCTCCAGCCTGGTGTGGGTGCTCTTCGGCTACCTGCCGCGGAAGGTCTGGCCGTTCAACAAGGTCGACGATGCGCTCGGCGTGGTCTACACGCACGGCTTCGCCGGCCTGTTCGGCGGCCTGCTAGTCGGCCTGCTCGCTGATCCCAAGATGATCGTCTACCTCGGACTCGGCAAGGCACCCGACGTGACCACGGCCGGATTGTTCTACGGCCACCCGAAACAGCTGCTGATCCAGGCCGAAGCGGCCCTGACCGTCATCATCTGGGACGCGCTCGTGACCTACGTCATCCTGCGCGTGATCAAGTTCTTCACGCCGCTGCGGATGCCTGATGCTGACCTGCTGGCCGGAGACATCGCGGTGCACGGCGAGGTCGCGTACCCGGAGGAGGAGCCGGACGTCCAGCCGGCCTTCGGTGAAATTCCCGGCGAGCCCGACCCGGCCGAGCATCATCACAAGGTGCTCGCGGAGGCCGGAGGAGGGGACGGCTTGTAGCGATCGGCTGCCTGAGCCAGCAGAAGGAAGCTCGAACGTAGCAGGAAGGCCGGCCGCGCAGCTCGCGCGGCCTGCCGACCCGCGCGTGTCAGTGCCCGCGGAAGGCCTCCTCAAGCCACCACGAGCCGTGGTCTGAGGTGACCTTGGCGTCTATGACAATCGGCCGGTCCGGCTGGCTAGCCAGCCAGTCGCGAACCGGGCCGAGGTCGTCAGCCGACCGCACCGTCACTGCCGCGCAGCCAAAACCGCGGCCGATCGCGGCCAGGTCGGCTGCCGGGAACCGGACGGTCTCGACCGGATAGCCGTCCGGGCCGAAGTGGTGCACCTCAGCCCCATACGCCTCGTCGTCATAGATCACGATCACCATCGGCAGGCCCAGCCGGACCGCGGTCTCGAGCTCGCTGGCGCCCATCAGGGCCCCGCCGTCGCCTAGCGCCGCGACAGTCAGCCGGTCGGGCCTCGCGATTGCCGCGCCGATCGCCGACGACAGGCCCAGCCCGATCGACTGGTAGCCCTGCGTGAAACAGAATCCGTCCTGGTCGGGCACGGACAGGAACATGCTCGGGTAACCCATGAAGTTGCCGGAGTCGACGGCCACAATTCGCTCGGCGGGGAGCATGCCATCAAGCGCGATGGTGAGCGTCCGCGGGTCGATTCGCTGGCCGTCGCTCTCGTCCTCATACGGGACGTCACGCCAGCGGACTTCCGCGCTGATCCGGTCCCGGAGGAGAGCCGAGCGGTAGCCCCGATTGTCGTCGGCGCCGTTGCCAACGGCCGGCGCCCCGCCTGCGTCTTCGGAGACCGGAACGAGGATTCGGACAACGAGGATTCGGACAACGAGGATTCGGACAACAGAGTGCTCACCGCCTGCGCGGTCAGCGCCACGTCGCCGATGACCCCGAGCTGAACCGGCCGATGCGCGCCGATGGCCGACTTGTCGCAGTCGACCTGCGCCACCATCGCACCCCGGCCGATCAAAGTGCCGTGCCGGGTAGTCCACATGTTCAATGAACTGCCCCAGCCGACGACCAGGTCGGCCTTGCCGATGAGCTCGGCCGCCAGCGGCGACGCGAAGCCACCGCTCACATCGAGATCCCAGGGGCTGCCGCGGAACAGACCTTTCGCCGCCGCCGAGGTGGCCAGCAGCGCCCCGCACTGGGCGGCGAGAAGTTCCAGCGGCTTCCCGGCGGCAGCCTGCCTGGCGCCGCGCCCCGCGATGAACACCGGCTGGGCCGCTGCGGCGAGCGCCGAGGCCAGCGCTGCGACCTGACCGGGCGCCGGCACACTGGGCGCCGCCGCCCGCGGCACTGCCGGGCCTGGCCACGTGCACTCCGCTGCCTGCACGTCGAGCGGCAACGCGAGTACGACGGTGCGCCGCTCGTTTCGGGCGGTGAGGTAAGCGCGAACAGTGTCGTCAACCGCAAAGCCAGCGGAGTGCAGGCGGGCCGGCGTTGCGCCGACACCCTTGGCGATGGCGTTGACGTCGATCCGGAAGTTGGAGGTAACGGCGGCCGAGCTGACATCGGCCGCGAGGACCAGCAGCGGCGTCCGGCTCTTGGCCGCTTCCGTAATCGCGGTCAGCGCATTTGTTAGCCCTGGGCCCTGATGGACGCTAACCACCCCAGGCCGCCCCGTCTGCCTGGCCCACGCATCGGCCATGCTGGCCGCTCCGCACTCATGCCGCGCGGCGATGTAGGTGGCCCCGTTACCTATCAATGCGTTGGTGACGTGAAAGTTCCCGCTGCCGACTACCCCGAAGACCGTGTCGACGCCCAACCCGGCGAGGGTGCTGGCGATCGCGTCGCTGACCAGCATCAGGACCGCTCCACCAGGGCAAGCACCCGCGCCGGGCTGCCCGAGCCGCCAACGATGGGTAGCGGGCCGGCGATGAGCAGGGCGCCGGTGGGCGGCAGGTTCGCCAGGTTCTGCAGCTGCGTCAAGCCGTACTTGCCCGCTCCCAGTAGCGCCGAGTGACAAGGGAACGGCGGGTCGAAAGAGTGCGCCGCGCCGGCATCGGTGCCGACGGTCTCCACCCCGAGACCGATCACCGGCGCCGCCTCGGCGAGCCAGCGCGCGCAGGCGACCGAGACTCCCGGCGTGTGCGGGCCCGTCTCGTTCGCGTTCAGGAACTGCTCCTGACTTCCGGACCTGGCATCCCAGCCCGTCCGGTAGAGCAGCCAGCCGCCGGCGGGCAGCGGGCCGTGCCGTTCCTCCCACTGCCGGATGTGCTCGGGTTCCAGCAGGAAGTCCGGGTCCGCGGCGGCCTGTTCGCTGAAGTCAAGAACCGCCGCAGGAGCGACCAGGCTGGTCACCGGTACGGCGGCTACGTCTTCGCGGTCGCGACCACTCACCCAGTGCACGGGAGCGTCGAAGTGGGTCCCGGTGTGCTCGCCGGTGCTGATGTTGTTCCAGTACCAAGCGGGCCCGCGGTCGTCATAGCGGCTGACCTCCTGCAAACTGAACGGGACCGTATTCGCGAACGGCTCGGGTAGCTGGATAACAGGCGTAGACGGCTCAAGCCGTGCGGTGAGGTCCACGACCTGGACCTCGGACGACCGGAGTGCGGACACAAGCGCTTCGAGCACGGACACGCGTTCCTCCAGGCAGGCTGCGGGGGACTCTTGGCAGGCACCAGACTGCCGCAGCGGGGCCGCGCAGGGAAGAGGCGTCGGCGCGGCAAGCCGGACCATCGCGCAGAATAGAGACATGACCAAGCCCGTAACCAAGGCAGTCACGCTGGTAACAGACGATGGCGTCCCGATCGAGGCGATTCACCTGCCCGGCGACCGCAGCCTGGGCTTGGTACTGGCGCACGGCTTCACTATGAACTGGCAGGGCGGCCACATGTGGGGAGTATCCAGGCGCCTGAACCGGTTCGGCGGGGTGGTGGCGTTCGACTTCCGGGGGCACGGCCGGTCCGGCGGCCTCAGCACGCTTGGCGACAAAGAGATCAAGGACATCGATGCGGCCGTGGCCTATGCCCGCGAGCTTGGCTACGAGAATGTTGTGACCATCGGCTTCTCGATGGGTGCCTCCATCGTGCTCAGGCATGCGGGCCTGCTGGGCGGCGTCGATGCGGTCGTGTCCGTCAGCGGTCCGGGGCGCTGGTACTACCGCGGCACGCCGGCCATGCGGCGCGTGCACTGGGCCGTGGAGCACAAGGTGGGCCGCCTGATCGCCAGGCGGTTCTTGAACACTCGCATCAGCGACGGCCGCTGGGATCCGGTGCCGCTGCCACCAGCCGAGGCCGCCGCCCGGATCTCCCCAACTCCGCTGCTGATCGTCCATGGCGACCGGGACGAGTACTTCCCGGCCGACCACGCAGAACAGATCTATGCGGCCGCGTTGCAGCCCAAAGAGCTGTGGATCGTGCCTGGGTTCGGGCATGCCGAATCGGGTGCGAGCCCGGCGATGCTGGAACGGATCGCGACCTGGGCACGGGCGGCGGTCAGTATGACGGCCAGCCCGAACGCCGTCGCCTAACGCCGGAAGCCCCAGTTCAGCAAGCGAGTGGCCGCGCCGAAGCGGCTGGCGGGGTTCGTGCTCGTGCTGTCCAGCACTACGCCCATAAGCTCACGCCGGCCGCGTTCGGCCTCGAACAGCAGGCAGTAGCCGGCCCCGTGGGTGAAGCCGGTCTTGATGCCGAGCGCGCCAGGGTAGCGGCCGAGCAGCAAGTCCGTGTTGATCCAGCGGTACTGCTGATGCCATCTGCTGGCCCTTATCCGGTCCTCGCGCTGGCGGACGATCTGGCGGAAGGACGGGAGCTTCATGGCCGCCTCGCCCATCAGGATCACGTCCTGTGGCGTCGAGTACGTGGAGTGCTCGGTTGGCCACGGCAGGCCGTCGAAGTTGGCGAAATGAGTTCGGCGTCAAGCGCAGCTCGCGCGCGGTCGCGTTCATCTTGCGCACGAACGAGCGCCAGCCATGGCCGTAGGCGTTAGCCAGCAGATAGGCCGCATCCGCGCCCGAGGGCAGCAGCATCCCCTGGAGCAACTGCCATGCCGTGAGCACATCGCCGGGGCGCAGGCCAGCGGTGCTCGCGCCGTATTGCTGGGCGTAGCTCACCGCCCGCTGCGTCACAGTGATCTTCCGATTGAGATGCCCGGCCTTGATGACCACGATCGCGGTCATGACTTTGGTGAGGCTCGCGATCGGGCGCTCGCTGCCCAGCGCGCGGCTCCAGATCCGGGCACCGGTGCGAGCGTTCACCAGATCCCCCGCCGCCGCGACGATCCCGGCCGGCCGGGCCGGCGCCCTGGCGCTGGCGGCGGCCGGGCTGGCTAGCACGCTCGAACCAAGGCCAGTACAGACCAGAGTGGCCAGAGCGAGGCGGACTGCTGTGCGCATGAAGATCCCGTCGGTGCCGGTGACGGTGCTTATCTGGCGGCTAAAGCGTAAATCGCCTAGCCCCCAGCCTACGGCCGCAGGGTCCGATAAGGCGCTCACCAGCCGGTCGGCAACGGCATCCCCTCGGCGTAACCGGCGGCACCCTGGATCCCCACGACGGCGCGCTCGTGCAGGCCGTCGAGGCTGTCCGCACCGACATAGGTGCACGCGCTCCGCAGGCCCGCGGTAATCGCGTCGAGCAGGTCCTCCACGCCCGGCCGCTGCGGGTCCAGGTACATGCGCGAGGTGGAGATGCCCTCCTCGAACAGCTCCTTGCGGGCGCGCTCGAAGGGCGAGTCCGCGGCGGCCCGCAGGCGCACGGCCCGGGCCGAAGCCATGCCGAAGCTCTCCTTGTAGAGCCGGCCATCGGCGTCCCTGAAGACATCACCGGGGGACTCGCAGGTCCCAGCGAACCAGGAGCCGATCATGACATTGGCTGCTCCCGCGGCCAGCGCGAGCGCGACGTCGCGCGGGTAGCGGACGCCGCCGTCGGCCCATACGTGGCGGCCGAGCCGCCGCGCCTCTGCCGCGCACTCGAGCACCGTGCTGAACTGCGGCCTGCCGACCGCCGTCATCATCCGCGTCGTGCACATCGCGCCTGGCCCGACACCTACCTTGATGATGTCGGCGCCAGCCTCGGCCAGGTCGGCGACGCCCGCCGCGGTGACCACGTTGCCGGCCACGATCGGTACCTCGGGACTCAGCCCGCGGACTGCGCGCAGCGCCTGCAGCATCTTGTCCTGGTGACCGTGGGCGGTGTCCACCACCAGCAGGTCCGTGCCAGCATCCAGGAGGAGCTTGGCTTTGCCTGCCACGTCGCCGTTGATCCCGATCGCGGCGGCGATCCGCAGCCGGCCACGTGCATCGACGGCCGGCTGGTACATCGTCGCCCGCAGCGCGCCGGTCCTGGTCAGGATGCCCACGCAGCGCCCGGCTCTGTCGACGACCGGCGCCACCCGGTGGCGGCCGTCGTGCAGCAAGCTGAAGGCCCGCTCAGGATCGGTGCCGGCCGGCAGCGTCAGCAGCTCGGTCGACATCACCTGGTTCAGCTGGGTGAACCGGTCGACGCCGTTGCAGTCGGCCTCGGTCACCACGCCCGACTGGCCGTCCGTCGTCATCGATGACGATGATGGCGCCGTGCGCGCGTTTGGGCAGCAGGCTCAGCGCGTGCCCCGTCGTGGCGGTTGGCCCGAGGGTCAGCGGCGTGTCGTGGACCAGGTCGCGTTCCTTGACCCAGGCGATCACCTCGGCCACTACGTCGGCCGGGATGTCCTGCGGAAGCACGGCGATCCCGCCGCGCCGAGCGACGGTCTCGGCCATCCGGCGGCCGGCGACCGCGGTCATGTTGGCGACCACCACCGGGATCGTCGCGCCGCTGCCGTCTCTCGTCGTCAGGTCGACGTCCAGCCTCGACCCGACGTCTGACCGGTTGGGCACGAGGAACACGTCGCTATAGGTCAGGTCGTGGGGGGGCTCGCTAAGGAATTCCACGTACCCGATTCTCCGCACCCGCGGTGCTCCGATCCCCTTGCACCCCCGATAAACCTGAGCACCGGCCGAAAACCAACCTCGCCAGCCGCGCACTTGCCGCTAGCAGCACCCGTGCGCCCGCCGAGGCCGGCCCAAGGTTATCAGGAAGACTTTGCGTCTTCTGGAGGCGCAAAGTCTTCCTGATAATCTGCCCAGCCCGATTTGCTCCACCGGTTTACGACGTTTGCGGAGGAGGAAGTGTGGCTCCCCATGCTCAGGAGCCGACATACCTGACTCAGGAGCCGAGTACCTGGCGCAGGTACTCGTTACCGAATCTGCGCTCCGGATCCAGCAGATCGCGGATGGCGGTGAATTCGGACATCTTCGGGTAGGCATCCGCCAGGTAGCCGGCATCGCGGGTGTGCATCTTGCCCCAGTGCGGGCGACCGCCGACGGCTGTCATCAGGGCTTCCACGTCGCGGAAGTACTCCTCGTGCGGCGAGGAGCGGAAGACATGAATGGCGATATAGGCGCTGTCCCGGCCGTTGGCGGTGGAAAGCCAGACGTCGTCAGGCGGCGTGACGCGCACCTCGATGGGGAAGCTGATCCGCCAGTCGCGGCGCTGGAACAGCGAGCGTACCTCGGCGAGCACGTCGGAGAGGGCAGCGCGCGGGATCGCGTATTCCTGCTCCTTGAACCGGACACGGCGCGGGCTGGTGAAGACGCGATAGGCGGCGTCGGTGTAGGTGCGGGCGCCGAGGGCGCGGGCCGCAGCTGAGTTGACCACGGGAATCACCGCGGGCAACCGGTGGCCGAGCCACGACGTCGCGCCGAACACCGAGTTAGACAGGAACTCGTCATCCAGGAGGTAGCGCCACCGCGGCAGCGGGCTGGCCGCGCCGTCGCGTGCGGTTATTGCGCTTGGTAAGGCAACCCTCGCTGTGCGGGAACCAGTAGAACTCGAAATGCTCGTTGTCGGCAAACAGTTCATCGAGCCGACTGATGACCTGCGACCAGCGTCATCGGCTCCTCGCGCGCCTGGAGCAGGAACGCCGGCACGACCTTGAAGGTAACCGCGGTGACCACGCCGAGGGCGCCAAGCCCGACTCTGGCCGCGTCGAACAGGTTGAGCTCCGCGCCGTCGGGCCCAGTCACGCCGCCGCCCGGCGATTCGGCCGAGCAGGTGACGATCCGCCCGTCGGCAAGCACGAGCTCGAGCCCGGCAACTTGTGCGGCCATGCCGCCGACATCGCGGCCAGTGCCGTGGGTGCCGGTCTGGGTGGCGCCCGCCACCGTCTGCACCTGGATGTCGCCCATGTTCGCGAGCGACAGGCCGCGGGCAAGCAATGCGACGTTGAGCACGTGCAACGGGCAGCCGGCCTCGACGGTGACTGTCCGGGCGGCGTGGTCCATGGACCTGATCGCGGTCAGCCCGTCCGGGCGGAGCAGGACGCCGTCGGTGACTGCTGTGGGCGTGAACGAGTGGCCGCTGCCGGTCATCCGCACCGTCAGGCCGTCCGCGGCAGCGCGCTCGATCTCAGCGGCCACCGCCGCGGTTGAGGCCGGAGTTGCCTGCCGCCGCGGGCTGGCCGACACGTTTCCCGCCCAGTTGCGCCACGTGGCTGGCGCCGCCGCCGAGCCGCCGTGACTACGCGTTGAATCCGTCCTAGCCATTAACCCATTGTGTAGCCTGCGTAACACCTGTCGCACGCAGCCTCGCTCGTCCCAGCAGGCAAATAGTGACCGCGAGCACCCCGAAGATCGCCGCAAGGGCGTAACCCCAGCGCGGGCCCAGGCTGTCGACGATCCGGCCAGCGGCAGCCGAGCCGACCGCTACGCCGACCGAGATCGCAGACGACAGCCAGGTCATCGCCTCGGTCCTGCGTTCCGGTGGTGCCTGCCGCTCGATCAGCCCGTAGCCGGCGATGAGGGTAGGAGAGATCGTCAGGCCCGCGACGAGCACGCCGAGATCGAGTGAAATCAGCCCTGGCTGGGCCCAGAAGGTAGCGACTCCGGCCACGGTCAGGGCAAGGGCGAGAAGGAATCTCCGCTCCACCGGCGCGCGCCAGGCTCGCGATCCGTACCACAATCCGCCAATGGCGCTGCCGAGGGCATAGGTGCCGAGAATGAACCCGGCCAGTGGCTTGTGCCCGTGCCGCTGGGCGAAGTCGACGGTGCTGAGGTCGATCGAGGCGAACATGGCGCCAAGGCACAGGTACAGCGGTGCCATTGTGGCCAGCCCGGCTGCAGGGAGTCGGTGGCCCGCGGACCGCTGGCCGTGCGGCCGGCTTTCCCGCCGGACCCATGGCCGGACAACCGGCTCGGTCTGCCGCTGCGCGGCGAATATCAGCGTGCCGACTACCGCCAGGGTCATGCAGACGAGCACGCCGGCCGGCGGGAAGGACGTGGCCAGCAGCGTCACCACCGCCGGGCCCACCACGAAGATCATCTCGTCGACCACGGATTCCAGCGCGAAGGCGGAATGCAACGCCGGCGAGTCACCCAGCAGGGCGCTCCACCGGGACCGGACCATGGAACCCAGCGACGGCATGGACGCACCGGCCAGCCCGGCCGTGATCAACAGGACCCAGATCGGGGCGCGCAACTCCGCGGCGGTAACGAGGGCCACGCAACTTGCGCCGAAGATCGCGGCCAGCGGCCTGAGGACCCGGTGCTGGCCGAACCTGTCGGCCAGCCTGGCCAGTGGGGGCGCGCACAGCGCATAACTGACCGACCCGGCGGCCGCGACGGTCCCGGCCAGCCCGTACCGTCCGGTGCTGGCCGCGATCAGCAGGATGGTACCGAGCCCGAACATGGCCATCGGAGCCCGTCCGACCATCCCGGCCAGGCTGAACTGCACCGCACCGGGCGTCCGAAGCAACTCTAGGTAGCCACCGCCCGGCCGACGGCCGCCTCCTGCAGACCCGGGTGAGTCACGCTCCTGCTCCCCAAGCCCGGCCGGAACTTGCGTCATGTGAGCCGTACCTCCGCTCTGACCGTACCTGGCGGGCGCAGCAGCAGTTCGCGCGATATTCGCCGGCCGCGCCTGCCGGCTACCTCGGACCGGAAGTTATGGTGGAGGCGTTATGGGACGCTTCCACGGGCGTACTCACGGTTCTGTTACGCCTGCTACCCGGCCTGACAGCGGTAGCATGCCCGGCCTGCGGCCCGCCGCCGGACGTGCCCGGATGGCTCGCCGCATTGCCGGTCTAGGCGCCGTGGCCGTCGTCGGGATCCTCCTGCACACTTCCGCTAGGGCCGCTCCCATCGGCGGCTCCCGCGCGGACTACGGGACGCTCTCTCGGGCCGCCGGACGGCTGGCCCACCCGCAACGCCTGGTACCTGGGCCCGGCGGCCCTGACGGGGCTGCGCGCGGCCACCGGGGCACTGGTGGCGGGAGAACCAGGCTCACCGGATCCGGATCCGGCCGGTCAGCCAGGGCGGCCCGGCAGGCCACCGCGTTCCGCCAGATATCCTGCCTGACCTGCTGATAGTCGCGCCTAAGGGCCTGACCGGCAGCCAGCTCGCCAGGCTCAGGAAGATTCCGGGTCTGCGCGGCATGATCACATTCGACGGTGCCCAGATCACCGCTGGCGGTCGGCCGGTCAGCGTCATCGGAGTCGATCCGGCGACTTTCAGGTCCTGGGTGCCGTTGCGCACGGCGTCGGACCAGGCTTTCTGGACGGCGCTCAGCAGGGGCGATTTCGTCGCGTCCGCGGCTGCGAGCAGCAGCCTGCAAGCTGAAGCCCGGCGCGTTCTACCGGCTAGTCGGCGCGATCCGCCCAGGTCGTCAGGTTCGGCCTGGCGGCAAAGCTGGGGATCTCAGGGGTCGACCTGCTGGTGAACAAGGCGACCTCGGCGCGCCTGGGCCTCGTCCGTCAGGTGGCGGGCCTGATCAGCGCACCGGGCGTCAGTCTTGCGAGGCTGACGAGCAAGGTCTCGGCTGTGCTCGGGCCGGGCCGGCAAGGTCGAGCCGCTGCGCGGCCAGTTGCCCGTGGCGGCCGCTCCGGCGGGCGGTAAGCCGGCCAACTACCTCGAGCTGTTCAGGGCCTCCGCGGCTGACTATTGCCCGGGCCTGTCCTGGACGGTCCTGGCGGCGATCGGCCAGATCGAGAGCGCCGACGGCACAAACGTGGGCCCGTCCAGCGCCGGAGCACTCGGACCCATGCAGTTCCTGCCCTCCACCTGGGCCCAGTGGGGCGTCGACGCATTCGGCGAGACGGGGCCGCCGAACGTGCTTGACCCGTACGACGCCGTGCCGTCGGCAGCCCGGTTGCTGTGCGCCGACGGAGCCGCGGCCGGCGGGCGGTCGCTGTATAACGCGATCTTCGATTACAACCATGCGGACTGGTACGTCAACGAGGTGCTGGCACTGGCGGCGCAGTACGCGGCTGCCTACCGCTGACCGCTGCCAGTCAGAACGCTCGTGCGTGGCCACCTCAGGCCTGTGAGCCGTGCGCACCCTGGTTGGATAGGAGCATGCCTCCCTACGACGCGTTCCTGCTCGTCTCCTTCGGCGGCCCCGAAGGTCCCGCCGACGTCATGCCGTTCCTTGAGAACGTGACGGCGGGCCGCGGCGTGCCGCGCGAACGACTCGAGCAGGTCGCCGAGCATTACTACGCGTTCGGCGGCGTCAGCCCCATCAACCAGCAGTGCCGTGACCTAATCGCAGCCATCGAGAAGGACTTCGCGGCCCGATCGATCGGCGCTGCCGGTGTACTGGGGTAACAGGAACTGGGAGCCGTACCTCGCCGACACGGTAGCGCACATGGCTGCGGGCGGCGTGCGCCGCGCGCTTGCGTTCGTGACCTCGGCCTACAGCTCGTTCTCCAGCTGCCGCCAGTACCTGAACGAAATCGGGGCCGCCCGGGCCAAGGTCGGTGCCAGCGCGCCTGCAATCGACAAGATCCGGCAGTACTTCAATCACCCTGGCTTCATCGGCACGTTCGCCGCTGCCG
This sequence comes from uncultured Actinomycetota bacterium, assembly GCA_963804435.1. Taxonomy (GTDB): domain Bacteria; phylum Actinomycetota; class Actinomycetes; order Streptosporangiales; family Streptosporangiaceae; genus JAJYUU01. Next base: position 2,117,747 of record CAWDQI010000001.1, read on the forward strand.
CGGCGGACGCCGTTAGGTCGTTGCCGGCCGATGCCAGCGAAGGCTACGAGCTGATCTTCACCGCGCACAGCATTCCCGAGGCGATGGCCGCGGCCAGCGGCCCGCGGGGCGGTGCCTACCTAGGCTCAGCTAACCGAAGCCGCGGGCCTTGTCGCGGCCGAGCTTGGCTACCAGCGGCGCTGGCACCTCGCCTACTCGAGCCGCAGCGGACCGCCGTCCCAACCGTGGCTCGAGCCGGACATCAATGACCTGCTCGGCGAGCTGGCGGCCGCGGGTGCGCGCGCTGTGGTGGTAGTGCCGGTCGGCTTCGTCAGCGATCACATGGAGGTCAAGTTCGACCTCGACGTGGAGGCTGCGCAGACGGCCGAGCGGCTTGGCCTTGCTTTCGCCAGGGCGGCCACCCCCGGCACTGACTCCCGGTTCGTCTCGATGATCACTGACCTGGTCTGCGAGCGCACCGCAGATCCGCCGAGCACGCAGGCGGCGCGCGCAATCGCCCTGGGGACGCTCGGACCCGGGCCAGACTCATGCCCTGCTGGCTGCTGTGGCGCTGGCCTGCCCCGGCAAGTGGCCAGCCGGTGACGACCTCGTGACCGCCGACTCGGCCGCGCGCGATCCAGGGCGGCTGTGTGACCTTGCCTGCGCGGTCGCGCGGCAGGCGGCCGAGCTCCTGCTGTCATCGGCCGGACAAGCCGCGGTAGTGCAGACGAAGTCGAGCCCGACGGATGTGGTTACCGAGATGGACAGGGCGGCCGAGGAGCTGATCCGTGACCGGCTTCAGGCTGCCAGGCCTGGCGACGCCATCCTGGGCGAAGAAGGCGGCGAGACTGGCGCGGGCGCGGCGGTCAGGTGGATCGTGGACCCGCTGGATGGCACTGTGAACTACCTCTACGGGCTGCCGGACTGGGCGGTCAGCATCGCGGCCGAGGTTGACGGGGTCGTGACCGCCGGCGCGGTTTGTGCCCCGCTGCGGCGGAGCCTGCACTACGCCACGCTCGGTGGCGGATCTTGGCTTCAGCCAGCCTGGTTGGCTGGCCCGAAGCGGCTGACCTGCAACACGGAGGTGGCACTGCCCGCTGCGCTGGTCGCCACCGGATTTGGCTACTCAGCCAGCCAGCGGGTTAGCCAGGGCAAGGTTGTAGCGGGTCTGCTACCGCGGGTGCGAGACATCCGGCGGGCGGGATCGGCCGCCCTTGACCTCTGCTCGGTCGCGGCCGGATGGGTGGATGGCTACTACGAGCAAGGCGTGAATTACTGGGATATCGCTGCCGGCAGCCTCATTGCGCGCGAGGCCGGTGCGGTCGTAGCTGGCCTGCGAGGCGCTGAGGCCGGCCCGGCGATGACAATCGCCGCCGGGCCCGCCCTGTTCGCCGAACTGCAGGACCTGCTGGTCCGGCTCGACTCTGATAGCCAGCTTGACGGTGGTTAACTGCGAGTGAGTTTCCCGGACGCGACCGGGCCGGCGCTACGGAAGCTGAACGAGACGGTGCCGCCCCCAGCAGATAGCGTCACGCTGCCGTTCTCGCAGGTGCCCGTGGTGACGGTCTGGCCCATTGTCAGCTTGGTGGCCGAAGCGTGCCGGAGGCTCAGGATGCCGGAGCAGCCGATGCCGCGTCCCGAATAGCTCACCAGGCCCTGAGCTGCGCCCGCTTTAAGGCTTACGGTCACGTGATAGGTGTCGGTCGGCGGCTGCCTGACCACGCCTGACCACGTCCCGGCGAAAGCATCGGGGATCGTGGCACTCGGCGCTGGCGTGCCCGACGGCGAGTCCGACGCGGCCGTGCTGGGGCTGGGGCTGCGGTCGCTCGTCGTGTCACGGCCTGGCGAGCCGCCGCCTCGCAGCAGGAGAAACACCACCGCCACGATAACTGCCACGACCAGGACGGCAGCGCCGGCCAGCAGGCCCGTACGCGGGCCGCGGGCCTCGCGCCCGGGCCTGTGGTGGCGCTGAGCAGTGCCCGCGATCGCGGGCCGGGTCGTTCTTTGCCGGGGCATTGCTTGCTGCCCGGTCCCGGCCCGGCCCGAAGAATGCGGGGGAGGCGCGGGCCGGAGCGCGGTTGTCCCGATCGGCGCTGCCCCCGGTCGTGCTGGGCCCGGTTGTGCTGGCCCCGGTTGTGCTGGCCCCGGTTGTGCTGGCCCCGGTTGTGCTGGCCCCGGTTGTGCTGGCCCCGGTTGTGCTGGCCCCGGTCGTGCTGGTCCCGGTTGTGCTGGCCCCGGTTGTGCTGGTCCCGGTTGTGCTGGTCCCGGTTGTGCTGGCCGCTGGGGGGCCGGCCGCGGGGTGCGAAGCCCGGTCCCTGAGTGCCTGGGCCGGCCGTGCGGGTGATGCCGTTCCGTGGCGTATGGCCCTGATCTTGATGCCCGGCGCATGCCCTCGGCCAGGACACCGGCCGGCAGTTCCACGTTGCCGAGGAGGTTCAGCACCACGGAGCGCGCAGGCAGCCGCTCGGACGGGTCCGGATCCAGGCACCGGGCGGCTACCTCACTGAGCAGATCGGGCAGGACGGCGAGGCCGGCATGGCCGGCCGCGGGCCGGCCGGTGGCGGCGAACACAACCGTCTGGGCCCAGGCGAGCATGTCACCGGCTGGCGTGGCAGTGCCGTATGGCGGGGTAATGCCGAACTCGACCACGCGCGGCACACCGTCAGTGGCCATGATCACGTACTCCGGGCCGAAGTTACCGTGCACGAGACCGACCTGGTGGACGGCCGCCAGGCCGGTGGCCATGCCGATGGCGACTGCCTCAAGATCAGGCCCGGCCAGGACACCGTCAGCAACGACCATCTCAAGCAGCGACGGGCCGGGAACGTACTCACTGACCAGATAGGCCTCGTATCCCTCCAGGCCGGCGTCAAGAATGCGGGCGGCGCAAAATGGCGGTACCCTCTTGGCCACTGCGGCTTCGGCGGCGAACCGGTCTCTAGCAGCTGCGTCCTGAGCCCAGTCGGTCCTGAGCATGCTGATAGCCACCTGGGCGCCATCCGGACTGATTCCGACGAAGACCGGGTTGTCGGCCGGAATGCCCGTGATTCGCCCAACCAGGCTGTACCGTCCAACCCGCTTGGGATCGCCGGTGCGCAGCGGCGTCTGCTGGGGCATAACCGATTCCGCCTCGGCAAGCAGGTGGACCCAAGTAGAAGGTTCGTACCGTACGCCCTTTGTGCAGTGCAGTGCGGCGAATCGGCTAAGTTACTGCGGAGTAAATGGAGGCGCAAGTGCAGGCAGCCAGTAGGTTGCAGGGGCAGAATGCCGGCTAGGCGCCTGATTTCGGATGCCAGGTATCACGACACGCACGACACAGGCGGGCCTGGTAGGTGTAGCCCAGGGCCGGACGTGGCAGAATTCCCCGCCGGATTCGGGCACAACCGAGCCGTCCTGAGCGTTACAACCGCGCGGACGAGTTAGTAAAGATGGAGGGGTAAGAGCCAACATGGCTACCGACTATGACAGCCCGAGGAAGACCGACGACGACGTTACCGAGGACAGCCTGCAGGAACTGCAGGCAAGACGGATGGACAAGTCCTCGACGGCCATTGACATCGATCCCGATGACATCGCCGAGTCGCTGGAGCTCCCTGGTGCCGACCTGTCAAACGAGGAGCTCTCATTCCGGGTGATTCCCCGGCAGGCGGACGAGTTCACCTGCTCGAGTTGCTTCCTTGTGCACCACCGCAGCCAGCTTGCCGACCATCGTGGTGGCCAGCCGGTCTGCCGGGAATGCGCGGCCTGACGGCCATTGAGCACGGGAGTGGGCGGGTAACCCGGCCGGTGCTAGGGCGGAGAACTGCGGGTCACGGCTGCCGGATCGTGGCCCCGTTCCCCGCTGAGCGCAGAGGAGTTCGATACGACGGGTGAGGCCCGGATCAGCCGAACTAGGTGGCGGCGGCCCTCAGGCGGCAACCGCCACACTTTAGCGATGGCCCATGCGGTCAGCGCCGGCAATGGCAGCGCGAGGCCGGCTGCAAGCATGGGGCGGCCTGCCAGGGCTACCAGGCCCAGGCAGAGGGCAGCCGCGACGACGGCCGCCAGGGCAGCGATTACCCGGAGCGCGACCTGCCGGAGCGCCAGTTCGGTGTTGCCGCCGAACACCGGATTTCCAGGCGCAGAGCGAGCTGCCCGCAGGAAATGACGGGCAGCGCCGGCCGCATCCCTCGACCTCAGGCTTATCCGGCCAAGCTCGTTGAGCGCGCCATTGTGGCCAGGCTCGATGGCCAAGGCCGTTTCCTGCCGCTGTTGCGCGATCGTCAGCTCGCCCCGGCTCAGCGCGACGCTGCCCGCCGTGACGTGAACATCAGCTTCTTCTGGCGCAATCGCGAGCGCCGCGGCGGCTGCCTCACCGGCCAGCTCGAGCTGACCGTCAGCGGCGGCGGCCTCGGCCAGGCAGATGTGGGAGCGCCACGACAGCGGCGCAAGCCTGCGGGCCTCTAGTGCTGCTGCGACCGCGTCGCCCGTCTGGATAAGGCCGAGCAGCGCCGTGCTGGCCAGCCGGTAAGGCCAGTCGTCGACCGGGTCGAGAACCCTGGCGCGGTCGGCGGCCTGCACTGCGTCGGCCCAGTTGCCCGTGCCAAGATGCGACCTGGATAGCTGGCACCAGGCCCGGCTATTGTCCGGCTGACCAGCCAGAACCGTGGATAGCAGCCGGACAGCTTCGCTGTAACGGTGCAGGTCGATCATGATGCTGGCCCGGCCCAGGTCTGCTGCGGCCCGCCCGGCCCTGGCGTCGCCAGCCCTTGAGCTGCCGCCAGGGCCGCCTTCACCGGCGGCGCCTTGGCCCGCTCCGCCGTCACCGGCAGCCCCGCCGGTCACAGCAACTTTCGCTTCTTCAGGTATGCCGCAAGGTCGTCGTAGCTGCCGCCCTCGTTGGCGAACAGGGCCACGTTCCGCGCCGAGTCGAACCACGGGCCAAGCGACGGTCGCACCTGGGCGACGGCTGTGAGCATGTCATCCTGGCCGATCATCCGCGCTTGCCGCGTTCTGACCGAATCCAGCAGGGCAAGTTCAGCGGCTGTCTCGCAAATGTGGGCGATGTCGGCGGCGGAGTAGCCGTCGGTGCGATTGGCCAGCGCCGACAGCTTGATCCCCGCGACTGGCCGGCCGGTCAGGTGGAACCGGAACACGGCCTCCCGCGCTCGCTCGTCCGGCGGCTGCACCAGCAGCGTCCGGTCCAGTCTGCCAGGACGGCGCAACGCACTGTCAACGTCCCAGGGATGGTTGGTGGCCGCCAGCACGAAGACGCCCTCGTTAGCGCCGGTGACGTCGTCAAGTTCCAGCAGCAGCTGGTTCACCGCGCTTCGCATCGGAGTGCTTCGCAGCTGGCTGCGTTTCTGGCCGATCGCGTCGACCTCGTCCAGGAAGATCACGCACGGCGCGTGCCGCCTGGCCGTGGCGAAAAGCTCGTGGATGTTCCGCTCGCTCTGGCCGATGTACATGTCGACGACGTCGGCGAAGGACACTGCCATGAACCGGGCCCCGAGTTCGCCCGCCACCGCACGGGCAATGAACGTCTTGCCGCAGCCAGGCGGGCCGTAAAGCAGCAGTCCGCCGCGCAGGCTCTTGCCATAGAGTTTCCGCAGCTCAGGGTTACGCATCGGGGCCAGGAACGCGGCCTCGAGCCGAGCCTTGACCTCGGCCATCCCGGCTACGTCCGCCAGCCGGAGGCCCGGTCGCTCAGCGTCAAAGGCCCGGGTTCCGTCTTGACCGCCGTCAGGGGTTGCGCCGTCAGGCGCGACGAACATCGGCGGCAGCACATCCCGCAGTTCGGCCTCCGCCTCGGCCCAGTCGAACGCTGCGGGCTCGGGTGCGGCCGGGCCAGTCTCTGTCCCCTCTGGCTCGGTCGCCGGCCCCTCGGCTCGGCTCGGTCCCGGCTGGCTCGGTCCCGGCTGGCTCGGTCCCATTTGGCTCGGTCCCGGCGGGTGAGCCCTGTCCCGTTGGCGCAGGTCCCACTCGCCCCGCGGGCCGCGGCCCTGGGCGTTCGGTGCCGGTCGGCGGAGTGGCCTTCTCAGCGGGCGGCGTGGCACGAATGTCTGGCGCGGCGTTGCCCGCGGCCTGTTGCCTGATCAGCAGGCTGAGCGCCGCCGCGTTACGCGGATCGGCCTGCAGGATCGCGCCCAGATGCCCGATCGCCTCGTCGCGATGGCCCCCGGAGACGAGGCGCTCAGCCAGATGTAGCCTCAGGGCAACGTCATCGGGCAGCGCGACAACGGCCTTCCGCAGGCTCGCGAGCACGGCGTCCTGGTCGTCCATACGGCCACCCGGTGTTGTTCGTCTGGTTCATGCGACAGTGACGATTTTATCCGGCTTTCGCCAGCGGCGAGCGCTAATGCTCGTCCCGACCGCCTCGCTGCAAGATGATCTAGGTATCGATCGCAGTTTCCACGATAATTGCGGAAAACTGCGGTCAGTAATTCTGGCGCCGGGCGTGGCAGCCGGGAACGCCACAGGGCGCGGAGCCCAGCTCGCCGGGAGCGTCGCAGAGAGGCCGGGAGCGCCGCAGAGAGGCCGGGGCGGGAGCCTAGCCGGGCGGCACCGCCCTGGCCAGCTCTGGCGCGTTACCGCCCTGGCCAGCTCCGGCGCTCGTCAATCCGCGGATCAAGCTGTCCCCAGCCTGCTCGCCGCCGAAGATCATGACCGGATAACGTGCGTCGAAGGGCGGCCAGCCGGGAACCCCGGTGCTGGCGAACCGACCCAGGCAGCATGCATCTCGCAGGCGAGCGCCGTAGGCACTTCGGTCCCGATGATCCTCTCGGCATCGGCGCAGGTGAGGTTGTCGAACACGAACGGGATCTCTACCGCATGCGCGGCGCCCAGTCCCAGTGCGGGGCTCTGCGAGGCGAACTCGTACAAGTAAGTCGGAGCAGGCCCGGCCGCCGCCAGCCGCGCTTGCGCTGCGTTCAGCATCGGCAGCCGGAAGAACCGGTCGGTCATCAGCGCGCAGAGCACGTCACCGGCGCTGGCACCAGGGCGGTTCGCCCGGTACACCGCGGCTGTCTCCGCGCTAATGCCAAGCGCATCCAGGAAACCCGGCAGCGTCTGATCGGTCACCATCGCGGCCCGGCCGACTCGCCGAAGATCGTCACGTTCGCCGGATCGCCGCCGAAGGCCGCGATGTTGTCCCGGACCCATTTCAGCGCCGCGACCTGGTCCAGCAGGCCCCGGTTAGCCGGTGCGTCCGGGAGCAGCGCGAAGCCGTCGACTCCCAGCCGGTAGTTGATGCTGACCAGCACCACGCCGTCCCGCGCGAAGGCCTGGCCGTCGTATATCGGCACGGCTGAGCACCCGTTTGCTGAACGCGCCGCCATGGATCCATACCATGACCGGTGCATCACCGGCCAGGTCCGGCGTCCAGATGTTCACCGTCACCTACTCCGGGCCGGGAATGCTCGGCTTGGGCAGGATTTGGTCCATCGGCGGGGCGTAGGCGGGCTTGGGCGGCTTGCGCTGAACGCGATGCACTCGCGAACCCCGTCCCACGGCTCGGGCGGCTCGGGAGCCCGGAACCGGCGGGCGCCGGTCGGGCTGGCCGCGTACGGGATGCCGAGGAACCGGATGACCCTGTCGGCGACCTCGCCGCGGACAGTTCCGTACCGGGTAATTGCAGTGGTCATGCGGGCACTGTGCCACATCACCCGGCGCCGGCCAGATCCTCGTGCCCTGTGCGGCGGGACAGCGCGGCGGCGAGGTAGAGTCGCGGCCGTGACAGATGAGAACGCCGGAGCGGTGACGGACGACAACGACTGGCGGGTCACCGTCAGGCTCCATGAGGGCGGCCAGACTGGCCAGGCGATGGCCCGGCTCAGCACGCATAAGGTCGAGGGCGAGGTGCACAAGCGCCTCGGCGGCCGGGTCGTGGTCGGCACCGACGGTGCCGATGAGCTCTACGTCTACGCGCACGCCAAGGACGCAGCCGTCACCGCCCAGCAAACGGTCACCGACGTGCTGGCCAGCCACGGCATCGGCGCAGATTTCGACATCGAGCGCTGGCATCCCATCGAGGAAGAGTGGGAAGCGGCCGACGTGCAGCTGCCGTCGACCCCGGCTGAGATCGAGGCAGAACGGGCCCGGCTAGACGCGGAGGAGACCAGCGAGTCCCTGGCCGAAGGGCACGCCCTGTTCGAAGTCCGGGTGCAGCTGCCGTCACACCGCGACTCAGTGGCCCTGGCGGCGCGGCTGCAGGCAGAGGGCTACTCAGTAGTGCGGCGGTGGCGATTCCTGGTTGTCGGGGCCAACAATGCCGATCAGGCCGAGGACTTTGCCGCCAACATCCGGCAGGAGGCGCCCGCGGGCGCGGTCGTCAGCACCGAAGAAGTCGGTCCGCTGCTGCCGTTTACTGCCCTTGACGCCGCGGCCGGCTCGGGTCTGTAGCCCGCAACTGATGCAGCATCCAGCCGTGGCCGGCCGAATCGAGCGCGCGAGTGTGCTCGGTGAAGATCTCGGCTGCGCGCCGGTAAGACATCCGGCCCCGGCCGCTAAGCGGGCAGACATCGGCGCCGCTGGTGCCCGCGGGCGCGCGCCGGTCGGTCAGGAACACCGGGCCGTCCCGGCGGCCCGCTAGCAGCCAGCCGAGCAGGTCGCCGGTCAGCGGGCTCCACTGCAGCGGCACACGGCTACCCAGCCGCGCTCGCCTACGGTGCACATCGATCATCGACGCGTCCAGCGCGAGGACGGTGTCCGCCGACGCGCCGCTATCCCGGAGCAGGTGCCAGAAAGCCTGCTCACGCAGCGCGGCCGGGGCGCGGAACAGGGCATCGGCTTGTGCCGCCGTGAGCGAGGGCGCGGCGGTCGGCCTGCTGCCGACCGGCGGCAGGCCGGCAGTGGGGTCGGCCGCGATCCAGTGCTGCCGCTGCCACCAGGCGATGGCGCTGCGAAACGCGGACAGCTCCCTGTTCACGGTCCGCGCTTCGGCCTGCCGGATCCGGTGCGCGACAGCTTCGGCCAGCCTGCGACCTGCGTCCTGATCATCGAGGACCGCCAGCGGCACGATTGGCGGGCTTGCCCGCCGCCTGCTGCGGCCAGCGGGCGGCAGCTTGTCGACCAGCGGCCAGGCCCAGCCGGCCAGCGAGATCCGGTACACCCGCCGGGATGCCGGGCTTAGCTGCGACTCGGCCAGGTACCGGTCAACCGCGACGGCATATTCGACCGGCGCGAGGCTGACGGAAGCGAGCGTATTCATTGCCGTCATCATAACGCACTAGCTTAAAATAGCGCAGCTACCTGATTTACTGCGGCAAGAGGGCGCTGGCCACCGGTTATGTGCCGCATCGGCAAAAACGTTATTGCCGTTTGAATGAGAAATCTGGCAGCCTGAATAATGTGTCAGCGACCGACGACTCAGCCGTTTCTAATCGCAGTAAATCAAATAGCAATTCGGGGAACGGGGCCGACGATAATCGCGGCCCTGGTATTCCGGTCGGCGCTCAAGGAGCTCAAGGAGACCGCAGGCGGGCCGGTCATGCTCGTCGGCTCGGGCCGCTCAGGGAGCGGAACTTCCGAGTCTTCTACGCCGGCTACGCCACCTCGCTGCTTGGTTCGGCCATGTCGAGGATCGCGTTGACCTTCGCGGTACTGGACGCCGGCCATACCGCGGCCGACCTCGGGTTTGTCTTCGCTGCCGCGGTGGTGCCGCAAGTCCTGGTCATGCTGGGCGGGGGAGTGCTCGCGGACCGTCTCGGCAGGCGGCCAGTCATGCTGGTCACCGACGCCAGCAGGCTCGCGGTGCAGGGCACGCTGGCCGGAGCGCTGTTGCTTGGCAGCCCGCCCGTCTGGGTGTTCGTACTGCTATCCGCGCTGCTGGCCGTCGGCGAAGGCTTCTTCAACCCCGCTCTGGGCGGCTTGCGGGCCGAGATCGCGCCGCCCGGCCTGCTGCCGGACGCGAACGCGCTGCTCGGGGTGGCCCAGTCCGCCTCGGCGGTACTCGGTCCGGCGCTGGCGGGCGGCCTGGTCGCGCTGGCCAATCCGGCGGTCGTGATCGCCCTGGATGCCGGCAGTTACGGCATCAGCGTCCTCGCCCTGGCCCAGCTGAGAGTCCGGCCGGCCCGCCCGCCCGAGCAGTCGCCGTTGCGCGACCTGACCGACAGCTGGGCGGAGTTCCGGGCCCAGACATGGCTGTGGCTGACGACCATGCAATTTGCGCTGTTCAACCTCTTCACCTGGGCGCCGTACCTGCTGCTCGGCCCGATCCTGGCCAAGGACTACCTCGGCGGCGCGAGTGCGTGGGGAATCATCTCGGCGGCATACGCGGGCGGCGCGGTGCTGGGCGGGCTGGCGATGATCGGGCGGCGGCCGCGGCGGCCGCTGGTGGTCGCCGTGATCGGGACGTTCGGCTTCCCGGTGCCGTGCCTGCTGCTCGCACTGCACGCCCCTGGCTACGCCGTGTCTGCCGGCGCGCTGGCGGCGGGCCTCGGCAGTTCGGTGTTCGGCACTCTTGACAACACAGTCATGCAGCAGCGGATACCGGCCGCGATGCTGGGACGGGTGACGGCGGTGATGCTGACCGGATCGTTCGCGCTCGGGTCGTTGGGTTATGCCGTTATTGGCTCGGTCGCAGGAGTGCTCGGGCCGCCGCGGCTACTCGAATTCGCAGCTGGTTACGCGACGATCAGCAGCTGCGTGGTACTGGCGGCTCCCGCCATCAGGGCAGTTCGCTGGCAGGATGCGAAGCCGTCGCCAGCCGACCCGCCGGCGCACGGGTAATCGTGCCGGCAAGCGATACGCAGGCCACGGGCCACTCAGACAAGCGTGACCGAGCGCGGCCAAGATCGGGCTGGGTGTAAGGCTGACGGTGATCGCGTCGAGCCGAGTCGGCTACTACGACGAACTCGAGGCGGTCCGGAACGGAACCGCCCACACGATTCCGGCAGATGACGCCGTCCCAGACTGGCAGGAGCAGTTGGCGGCGGCCCGGGACCAAATGCGGTGACATATCGCGACGAGTTAAGTGCTCGAGTCTTCGGGCAACTCGGAGGTCTTCCGGTGACGGTGTTGGAACCTCTGATCGCTACCATGTCACCGGTGGTCGAATACCCGGACGATCCAATGCGGACGTTCCCGACGCACGATCCATATGTCCGGCGCGCGGAGTTCGGGGAAGCAGGCCTAGTCACTTACGTGATCAATGACGCCCGGCTGGCTGACGTCACCTGGGCAGGCTGACTTTACCGCAGGAATGGTGTAGCGGCGGAACTCGAGAGGCGGACGGCCATGGGGCAGCAGGCGGACCTGGTATTCGCCGGCGGGGCGGTCTATACCGCGGATGCCAGCCAGCGACGGCTTGTCCCGGCCGCGGCCCCGGACGGCCGTCCGGCCACGGCGGTCGCCGTCGTCGACGGGCGAATCGCGGCGGTCGGCACCGCGAGCGACAGTCATTTCCAGGACCTGATGGGAACGCGCACTCAGGTAGTCGACCTCCGTGGTCGCGCGCTGTTGCCGGGCTTCCAGGACGCGCACTGCCACCCCGCCTTCGCAGGCATCACCATGCTCGGCTGCAACCTGATGGGCGCGGCGGACCTGGGCGAGGCGCTCGGCCGGATCGCGGAGTTCGGCCGGCAGCACCCGGAGCGCGAGTGGATCGCCGGCTCGGGCTGGCGGATGGAGTGGTTTCCGGGTGGTACGCCGCACCGGGAGCTGCTTGATCAGGTTACCGACGGCCGGCCCGCCTATCTGTCCAACCGCGACGGTCACGGTGCCTGGGCCAATACCCGAGCGCTTGAGCTGGCGGGCATCGATCAGCGGACACCCGATCCTGCCGACGGGAGGATCGAGCGCGATCCGGACGGCAGACCGCAAGGCACGCTGCACGAGGGCGCGGCCAACCTCGTCGGCCGGCTCCTGCCGGAGCTGAGCGTTGATGAACGGCTTGCTGGCCTGCTCCTGGCGCAGCAGCACATGCACGCCCGCGGCATCACCGCCTGGCAGGATGCCATCGTCGGCGACTACCTGGGCTCGATGGACCCGCTCCCGGTCTACCTGGCGGCTGCCGCCAGCGGCCAGCTGACCGCACGGGTGGAGGGCGCTCTTTGGTGGGACCGGGAGCGCGGCGGCGAGCAACTGCCCGACATCCTGACCAGGCGTGAGCGAGGCCGGGGACCCAGGTTCCGGGCCAACACCGTGAAGATCATGCAGGACGGTGTCGTTGAGAACTTCTCTGCCGGGATGCTTGAGCCTTACCACGACCCGACGGGCTGTCATGACCACGGCAGCGGCCTGTCCTACGTCGATCCGTTGGCCCTGCGCGAGTACGTCACGCAGCTCGACGCGGCCGGCTTCCAGGTGCACGTGCACGCGATCGGCGACCGCGCGGTCCGCGAGGCGCTGGACGCGTTCGAGGCGGCCCAGGCGAGTAACGGCGGCGTTGCCAACGGGGGCAGCAGCAGTACGGACAACCGGCACCACATCGCCCACCTGCAGGTCGTGCATCCCGACGACGTGCCCCGGTTCGCGGCGCTTGGGGTGACCGCGAATATGCAGGGCCTGTGGGCGGCGCACGAGCCGCAGATGGACGAGCTGACGATTCCGTTCATCGGGCCGGAGCGGACCGCCAGGCAGTACGTCTTCGGAGACCTGCTGCGTTCCGGCGCCAGGCTGGCCGCCGGCAGCGACTGGGCCGTCAGCAGCGCCAATCCGATGCGGGCCGTCCACGTTGCGGTGAACCGCTCGCTGCAAGGCTCGACTGGCGCTGAGGCCGACCCGTTCCTGCCCGGTCAGAGCCTTGAACTTGCCCAGGCACTGGCCGCGTACACGATCGGCTCGGCCTATGTGAATCACCTGGACCACGAAACCGGCACTATCGAGTCTGGCAAGCTTGCCGACCTGGTCGTGCTTGACCGTGACCCGTTCGCCGGGCCGTCGTCGGAGATCGGCAGTACCGGCGTGCTGGCGACCTACGTGCAGGGCGAGCCGGTCTACATGTCGGCAGTCGAAGGCGCGCAGGGCGCGCATTGAGCAGGCGACGCAGATGAGGAGGTAACGGAGCGCCGATGGAGCTGACCGAGCTTGGCCGCGGCGGCCCGCGGGTGTCGCGGGCCGGCCTCGGCCTGATGGGAATGTCGGGCATCTACGGGCCCGCCGACGAGGCCGAAAGCATCGCCACAATCAGGGCTGCGCTTGAGGCGGGGATTACGTTGCTCGACACCGGCGACTTCTACGGCATGGGCAGCAACGAGCTACTGCTGCGCGATGCCTTGCGCGGGGTAGACCGCGCCAACGTGTTCATCCAGGTGAAGTTCGGCGGCCAGCGGGATCCGAGCGGCGCGTTCATCGCGCATGATGCCAGCCCGGTGGCGGTGAAGAACTCGCTGGCCTACACGCTGACCAGGCTCGGCACGGACTACGTCGACCTGTATCAGCCCGCCCGGCTCGACCCCCGGGTTCCGATCGAGGACACCGTCGGCGCTATCGCGGAGATGATCGACGCCGGGTACGTGCGCTATCTCGGCCTCTCGGAGATGGGGGCGGACACCATCCGCCGCGCCGCCGCCGTGCACCCGGTGGCAGCGCTGCAGATCGAGTACTCGCTGATGAGTCGGGGAATCGAGGCCTCGATCCTGCCCACGCTCCGCGAGCTGGGCATCGGCGTCACCGCCTACGGCATCATGTCCCGCGGACTGCTGAGCTCTGAGGTGGCCCGCGGCCTGCGCGAAGGCGACCCGCGCTCCAGGTTCCCCCGGTTCCAGGGCGAGAACCTGCGACGCAACCTGGACCTGCTGACCGCGCTGGAACAGATCGCCGCTGACCGCGGTGTGACGACCGCACAGCTCGCGATCGCGTGGGTGGCCTCACGGGGCAACGACATCATCCCGCTGATCGGCACCAAGCGGCGCGACCGCCTGGCCGAGGCGCTGCGCGCGCTCGAGCTGACCCTGACCCCGGCCGAGCTCGGTGCGATCGAGGCGGCAGTGCCGAGCTCGGCAGTGGCGGGCGACCGCTACGACGCCGCCCAGATGCATGCGCTCGATAGCGAAAAGCACTAGGAGAGGAACGGGGCCGGCCGGAAGGTACTGTCGCTACCTGTGATGCGGACCAGGGTGAGCAAATTGCACACCATGACCGACGCGGAGCGAAACGAGCAAGAGAAGGAGGGCGACGATGACGGCCACCATGAGGCCGATGTGGCCCATGGTCAGACCCGCTCGGGTCGGCCCGCTCGTCTGCGGCTGGGGATACGGCAGTCCTGGTGCCGGCGGCACGGCCAGTGCGTTCGGCCGGGGCAAGTCCGCCGTGAGCATGTCCAGGTCGCCGTAGGTCCGAGCGCTAGCCAGGGCAGTCACGCGCTCGTCCCACTCCTGCTGGGTTAGGCGGCCTTCGGCGAAGGCCTCGTTGAGATGCGTTTGCACCCGCCACCGGTCGTGGTCCGATGCCCGTATAGAGACGTAGTCGCCAGCCGCCATCGTCGTCAGCCTCCCCGTCGCGTGCGCGTCTACTCGATCCTACGACGCTACGTCAGGAGCGCACGGACGTCACCAGCACGGTGCCAAGTCGTCAGGATCGCGACTGGCGGCGCCGACGGTACACCAGTTCGCCCGGCAGTGTCCCGTCCCGCCCCGGTGGGGACGGGACACCGCCATTCATGCTGGGCTCCTCGGGACAGTCGGCGCTAACGGTCGGTATCGCTGACAGCGTGCGAGGCGAGGAACTTGCCTAGGTTGTCGAGCATCCAGGCGGTGCCTTCCTCGCGCGCTTCAGGCTTGTCGATGCCGTCAAGGAACACGCCCTGCTCGGTGTAGGTGAGCGTGGTGCCGGTCCCATCGGGCACAATGTCGACGGTCGCCACCGACACCGACATGCGGTCATCGCCGGAGTACATCTCGTAGCAGTACACGATCCGGCGGTCCGCCACGATGTCGTAGTAGGTGGCGTCGTAGCGGTAGGAGCTGCCCTCCGGGGTCAGGCCGCCAAAGCGCTCGTGTCCGCCGACGCGGAAGTCCAGCTCGGCCTCGGTCCCGTCGGACTTGAAGTCCGGGTCGTCCATCCAGACGGCCTTAGCCGCCGCGTCGGCCCAGGCACCGAAGACCTTGGCCGGATGGGCGGGGTAGGCGCGCTCGATGACGAACGTGGCGTGGTTGACAGAACGCTGGGTCATTGCTTCTCCTCAGGCTGGTCGAGATGGTGGTGGTGCGTCTTGTCGGGTGCGCGCGGCGGACCGCTGCTGGCGGCGTCGCCCAGGTAGTCGCCGAGGCGATCCAGGCGACGCTCCCACAGGGACCGCCGCTCGGCGATCCAGCTCTCGGCCGACTGCAACGCCCCCGGGTTGATCTGGCAGGTACGGGTGCGGCCTACCTTCTGGGATCGCACGAGCCCGCTCGCCTCCAGGACCTGAACATGCTGCACAACGGCCGCGAGCGACATTGCCAGTGGCTTGCCGAGTTCGCTGACCGAAGCCGGTCCCAGGGTGAGCCGCTCGACCATCTGGCGGCGTCCAGGGTCCGCTAGGGCGTGAAAGACCCGGTCCAGGTCGGCGGGCCGGTCGAACACGGCAGTTTGGTTAAGCACATTCTTGAGTATGCTGCCTCGCGGGTTAATAGTCAAGTCGGTACTTCAGTATCTCTGGAATCCCTCTGTCAGTGCGGTGCCATGATGGCCTGGAGAGGAGGTGGGCGCGGCGGTGGATGCCAGTTCGAGTCGGGTCGCACGGGCCGGATGACGGCCGAGCCATTTCCGGTGGGGCGGTTCGCCGCGCAGCTGCTGGCGGGTGAACCGGCCAGCAGCCCGGTTCACGTTGCCGAGCGCCTCCTTGCGGTGCAGGGCCAGGATCCGCGCGGTGCGCGGCTCGCAATCCGCGCCCGGACCAGCGGGCTGTCGGCAGCGGACGTGGACCGGGCCTTGACTGAAGACCGGTCGCTGGTCGTCACCTGGCTGAACCGCGGGACTCTCCACCTGGTTCGCAGCGAGGACTACTGGTGGCTGCACCGGCTCACGGTGCGGCCGCAGCTGCACGCGGGCTGCCTGCGCATCCTAGCCGGGTCGGGGGTCGGCGAGGCCGAAGCAGACAAGGGTGTGGAGGTCGTAGCCAAGGCACTGGTGGCGGACGGACCGCTGACCAGGCCGGAGCTCGCGAACCTGATCTCCGGTGCGGGCCTGCCCGCCGGGGCGGCGCTGCACGTCGCGATGCTCACTAGCCTGCGGGGGATCGCGGTGCGCGGGCCGATGATTGGTGCGCAGCACGCGCTGGTCCACGTCCGGGACTGGCTGGGCAAACCACCGCCCGAGCCGGAGCCCGACGTTGCGCTTGCCTGGCTCGCGCGCCGCTACCTGGCCGGGCACGGGCCGGCCTCGGACCGCGACTTGGCCAAGTGGGCGGGCATTCCGGTGGGCCAGGCCCGGCGCGGGCTGGCAGTGATAGCGGCCGAGCTCAAGGACCGGCCGGATGAGCTGGCCGAATTGCGCGGCGGAGCACGGGACGCTGGCCTGCCGCGGCCGCTGCTGCTCGGCCCGTTCGATCCGCTGCTGCTCGGCTGGGCCGTTCGTGAGCCAATACTCGGCGACCGCCAGGAGATTGTGACAAGCAACGGGTTGTTCCGGCCGTTCGCGCTTGTCGACGGCGTAGCGGCCGGAACGTGGGCGTGGACTGGCGGACGCGTGGTATTGGAGCGGTGGGCGCGGCTGCCTAAGCCGGCCGAGTCGGCGCTGGAGGCCGAGGCGCGGGATGTCCGCCGTTACCTCGCCGCCGGGCCCGAGCCCGACGGTCCGGATCATGCCCTCACTGAGCCAGCTAGAACCGACGATGCCGCGCCAGCCGGAGGAACGCCGTGAAGCTGCCCGAGCTTGCCGACCTGCCGTTCGCAACTGCGCTTGACCGGCACGAGGGCGAGCTAACGCCCGATGGCGATTACGACACGCTGCTGTTTGAGCGGGCGGAATTTGACGCCCCGGACGCGCCGAATGCCCGCTTTCTCGATTGCGCCCTGCGGCAGGTATCGGTCACCGGCGGTAGGCTTCCGCGCGCGAACCTGCGCTCGGTCTGGATGCGTGACGTCCGGCTGACCGGCACCGACATCGCTGAAAGCGGCTGGCACGACGTCCATGTCATCGGCTCATCGCTGGCCGGCCTGCAGGTATTCGGGTCGGAACTCCAGCAGGTCGTGTTCAGCCGCTGCAAGCTCGATTCGGTGAACTTCCGGGCTGCAAGGCTCAACCACGTCACCTTCGACAACTGCGTGCTGCGAGACGTCGACTTCGCCGGTGCGACGCTGAGCCAGTGCTCGTTCCCCGGCTCGGAACTCGTGCGCGTCGACCTCAGCAAGGTCAGCATGGACCGCACCGACCTACGTGGCGCGGTGCTCGGAGTGACCATCGACACCGAATCGCTGCGCGGCGCCATCATCAGCTCAGGACAGCTCGCGCTCGCGGCTCCCGTCCTGGCCCAGGCGCTCGGGATCATCGTCGAAGACGCATCGCCATAGGGCCGTCAGCCCCAGTTCGACGGGAGGTTACGGCCGGACAGCGCAGCTTTTTGGTGGCGCCGTTCCCCGCTAGTTACGCGTGATCTGGACGGCTGTAAAGAGACGGATCCGGCTCCTGCCTCGGCAGCACGACGTCGGCGGAGACATCGGCCGCCAGCCGGACGACGTCCCCGTCGGCGAGGCGGACGGCAATACCGGGCAGTACCCGGTCGCCGTTGACGAACGTTCCGTTGGTCGAGTTCTCGTCCCTGATGCTGGCATGCCCGCCGTCGTCCATGGTGATCGTCGCATGCCGCCTGGATACGTTCTCGAAGTCAGCGAAGGCCGCAGCAACGAGGGACTCTGCCGGGTCGCGGCCGAGCAGCAAGGTCGTCCCGGCCGGGACTTCGACGTTCCCGGTAGGAAACGACAGCCGGAGCACCGCCGGTGAAATATTGCTATTCCGCTCCCGGGGACGCAGGTATTCCTGCATGACCGTGGTCGGCGCGGGCCCATCGTCTTCGCGCGGCCGGATCCTCGGCAGGTTAGCGCCGCAGGTGAAGCAGATCAGGTCGTCCTGCTTCACCGCAGCCGCGCAGTTGGGGCAGGTTAGCGTCGCCATCGTGTCCTCCTGGGGCGTCATGGTCGGCGGCCCGATGCAAGCTGTTTTCGATGCACGAGAGACTAACGCGCGAGGACGGGCCGATGGTGCCAGGGCTAGCCTGTTTGCCCGGCCTGGGGCGCTGACCTGCGGCTGGTGCTCACCTAGAAAGCGGCCCGAGTAGCATCCAAGCATGATCGGCTTCACGCTCAATGAGGAGCAAGAGGCGCTCCGCGGCACGGTCGAGGACTTTGCCCGGCAGGTGGTAGCACCGGTAATCGGCGGCTACTACGAGCGCGGCGAGTTCCCGTACGAGATCGTCGCGAGGATGGCCAAGCTCGGCCTGTTCGGGCTCCCTTTTCCGGAGGACTACGGCGGGATGGGCGGCGACTACTTTGCCTTCTGCCTGGCACTGCACGAGCTGGCCAGGGTCGACTCTTCGGTCGCGATCACCCTGGAGGCGGCAGTCGGCCTCGGTGCCATGCCCATCTTCCGCTTCGGCTCGGCCGCGCAGAAGGAGCGCTGGTTGCCTGATCTGTGCCAGGGCGACCGGCTGGCGGCGTTCGGGCTGACCGAGCCGGGCGGCGGCTCCGACATTCCCGGCGGCATGCGGACCACCGCCCACCTGGACGGCGACGAGTGGGTGATCAACGGGTCGAAGGCGTTCATCACCAACTCCGGCACCTCGATAACGTCGGTCGTCACGGCGCTGGCGATTACCGGCCGGAGCGAGGGCAGGCCGGAGATCTCGGCGATCATGATCCCGGCGGGCACGCCGGGCTTCACGGTGGGCCGGGAATACTCCAAGGTCGGCTGGTGCGCTTCGGATACCCGCGAGCTGGCCTTCTCCGGATGCCGCGTGCCCAGGGAGAACCTGCTGGGTGAGCTCGGCCGGGGCTACCCGCAGTTCCTGCAGACTCTGGACGAGGGCCGGGTCGCGATCGCGGCGCTGGCGGCCGGCCTGGCCCAGGGCTGCGTGGATGAGTGCTTGCGCTATGCGCGCGAACGCACGGCCTTCGGGCACGAGCTCGGGTACTACCAGGCGACCCAGTTCCGAATCGCCGATATGGAGGCCAGGGCACACGCCGCGAGGCTGGCCTGGTATGACGCCGCGGCCAGGCTCGTGGCCGGGGAGCCAATCAAGAAGGAAGCGGCCATTGCCAAGCTAACCTGCTCGAACGCGGCTATGGACAATGCCAGGGACGGCACCCAGATCTTCGGCGGCTACGGGTACATGAACGAGTTCCCGGTGGCCAGGTTCTACCGCGACGCCAAGGTACTCGAGATCGGTGAGGGAACCTCTGAGGTGCAGCGCATGGTGATCGCCCGCCAGCTGGGCCTGGGCTAGGCGCCCGGGCCACCTGCGCTGGAGCTAGTGGACGATCATCCGCTGGACGCTCCACGCCCCGTTGTTCAGCAAGCTCGACTCGATCATGAGTCGCGTCACCCGGTCCAGGTTGCTGGCATTCGTCGAGGTCGGGAAGGTGCCGATCGTCACCATGGCAGCCTCCGCTTGACTCATCCCCGTGTATTTGATGAGCGTCTGCTGGATTGGCCCCGCCATAGCAGCCTCCGACTGCGCCTGGGCGAGCGCGGACTTGAAGGCGGCCACCGTGGCCCCGTTCGACTTCACCCAGGCCTCGGTTGCCACGTAGCCCGATAGCGGCAGGTTTGCTGTTGAGCCGCTGGCCGCGTCCAGCACCTGGACGGCGCCGAGCTCGCTCTCGGCCAGATAAACGTACGGCTCGCTGACGAGGATGGCCTTGAGCTGGCCCGTCCTCAGCGCCGTCAGCTCGTCCTGCTGCTGCATCGGGACCCAGGTAACGGAGTTAGAGTTTGCTGCGAGGTAGCTGAACAGTGCCTGATTTGCAGCGACGGACTCCAGGCTGACCGGGTGCCCGGCCGCGGGGTTGGCCAGCACGTCGTAATTAGGGACTCCGATCCGCTGGCCCTCGAGATCCACGGGCGTCCTGATCTTCGAGCCCGGCATCGTCAGCACCGCGAGGGCACCGGAGGTGGCGTCGTAGCCGTCGGCGAGGATCCTTAGGTCGCTTGTTGCCGACTGCTCCTCGGCCCTGAAGATCGTGCCGTAGTCGCTGGCCGCAATATCGACCTGACCGGACTGAAGGGCAGCTAGCTCAGCGGCGTCGTTGGGATAGCTACTGACAATCTGCACGTTCAATCCCGCCGCGGCGAAGAGCCCGTCCTTCTTGGCCAGGAAAATCGGTGCGTCGGCGATGCCCGGCACCGCGGCAATCTTGATGGTCGATGAGATGCCAGTTCCTGCGTTGCTCCTGGCGCAGCCTGCGGCAAAGAGCGCGGCCAGCACTGACGCCCCGGCGAGCAGCAGCCGCGTCCTTGGGACTCGGCGGCGCCGGTTCGGCAGCGAGACTCCGGCCGGGTAAAGCCTCATGACACTCCTTGCGCGGTTGGCTTTATCGCCGTCCCGTCCGGCAATCCGCCGGGGGAACCGGACAGTTTTCTGAACACGGACGATGCGGCAGAGAGTACCCTATTGCTGCCAGGAGGCACGGCAAACGTCACGTTACATCGGTTTTTCCGGTTCGTGCCCGTATTGCCGCACGTTACCCGGTTACCGGCTAGAGTTGCGCCTGGCTGAGTGACTGCGCCCGATGCAGAGTCGTACGTGGGAGGAAGGCCGTGTCGGTAGTGTCTTATACCGCGCCGGCTAACGCCCACGTCGCGACCACCAGGTGAGGGGTTCAGAGATCGTGCCGTCCCGAGACAGCAAGGTCCGCGCCGGAGCCGCGGCCGACGCCAGCGTAACCACCGGTCGCACTGCCCTGAGAAGCCCCGCCCTGGGACACGCCGGGCTGGGAAGCCCCTCCCTGGGAAACGCTGCCGGTCCGGGCCAGCAGCAGGCCACCGCACCCGGACAGCGGGCGCCGTCGGGCGCCCGCCCCTCGCGGCGGTCACTAAAGAACTGGCGGGTGCGGTCCCGGCTGCTGCTGCTGATCATCATTCCCACGCTCACGGCCCTAGTGCTCGGCGGTACTCGCATCGTGACCTCGGTTCAGAATGCGCTCGCCTACCAGCGCGTCGAGCAGCTGGCAAACCTCAGCTCCTCGGTGACCGAGCTAGCGTCCGCGCTGCAGGACGAGCGGGATCAGACGGTCCAGTTCATAGCTGCCGGCGGCGCCGGGCGGGCAGGCGACGATGGCGCACAAGGCAGGCTGCCGCCGCGGGCTCCGAGCTCGTCGAGGATGCCTGGACACTTACCGAGCCGTGGATCTCGAAGGTCCGCCAGGAGCTCGCGGCTATCGGGGCCGGCTATCCGGCGGCGGTCCAGACTGAAGCCAGCAACATCAACACCTTGATGGCCGACGTGCCAGTGCTGCGCCACTCGGCCACGACGCTGAACCTGCCCGTGAACGTGGTCATAGACAGGTATAACCACGACATTGCGTACCTGCTGACGATCGACGACAACATCGCGCTGGGCAGCGGTGACGCGGCCCTGGCCAACGACGTGCGCCTGCTCGGGCTGATGTCCACGATCGAACAGCTGGCCTCGCTAGCAGCGCGGCTACCTCGACTACGCGTTCGCTACCGGGTCGATCAGCCCGGTCATGCTCCAGGATGTCCAGACGGCCAAGGCCGAGCAGACCGCCGACCTGGGAGAGTTCCAGCTGACTCGCGACCCCGCAGCAGTGGACCCTGTACAGCAACACGGTGGCCGGCGGCCTTGTCGACGACGCGAACAAGTACGAGGCCCAGGCGCTGGCGTCCGGCGCGACTAGCCCCTCGCTCAGCACGTCGGCCACCACAGTCGGTGAGTGGAACGGCGCCATGACGACCGGCACGCTCGACGACATGCGCCTCGTCCAGCAGGATCTGGTGCAGCCAGACCGTCTCACGGGCGGCCGCGCTGCGCCGGCAGGCGATCACAGACGCCAGCGTTGTTGGCGGCGGCGGTGCTGGTAGTGCTCCTGCTCGCGCTGCTGCTCACTACCGTGGTCGGCCGGTCAATGGTCAGGCCGCTGCGCAGGCTGCGGTCCGGCGCGCTGGAGGTGGCAGGCGTCCGGCTGCCGGAGACCGTCCGCCGGATGAGCGATTCCGACGGCGTCGGCATGCCGCTCGAGGTCGAGCCGATCGACGTGGACTCCACCGACGAGATCGGCGAGGTGGCGCGGGCGTTCGACCAGGTGCACCGGGAAGCGCTCCGGCTGGCCGCCAACGAGGCCGCGCTGCGCGGCAACGTCAACGCCATGTTCGTCAACCTGTCCAGGCGCAGCCAGTCACTGGTCGAGCGGCAGATCCGGCTGATCGACGACCTGGAGCAGGGCGAGCAGGACGCGGACCGGCTATCCAGCCTGTTCCAGATGGACCACCTGGCCACCCGGATGCGCCGCAACTCCGAGAACCTGCTGGTTCTGGCGGGCCACGACGCGACCCGGCGGTGGAACCAGCCGGTCGCTCTGGTCGACGTACTGCGCGCCGCCGTCTCCGAGATCGAGCAGTACGAGCGCGTTACCCTCAACGTTCAGCCGGGCATCGCGGTGCGCGGGCACGCCGTCAACGACGTCGTGCACCTGCTCGCCGAGCTGGCGGAGAACGCGACCTCGTTCTCCTCGGCCGAGACCCCGGTGGTCGTAGCCGGGCACCTGCTGAGCAGCGGCGGCGTGCTGCTGGACATCACCGACCAGGGCGTCGGGCATGGGTGCCGAGGAGATGGCGCACGCTAACTGGCGGCTCGATAACCCGCCGGTCGTGGACGTGGCGGTGTCGCGGCGGATGGGCCTGTTCGTGGTCGCCCGGCTGGCCGCGCGGCACGGCATCAGGGTCCGGCTGCGGCCGGCGCGGGCCGGCGGCCTCACGGCGCTGGTCTGGCTGCCCGACGAGGTCGTCAGCCACGAGACGGCCGCCGGCGCTCCGGGGATGCGCCGGTTCGATCCGAACGCACGGCTGCCACAGGCGCCATGGCCGGGCCGGGCCGAGCGCGCTTCGCCGAATGGTGACGAAGGTATCTGACGAGATCAACGCCGCGCGGGCGCCGAAGTTCGCCGCGCTGCAAGCGGAGGCGGGCAGCAACGGCGGGCTCGGACCGACGACGGGTGCCTGGCGCGGGCCCGCATCCCGGCACGAGCCCGTGGGGCGCCCCTGCGACCACAAGCCCGCTACCGGTATTCGGCTCTAGTTCGGTGGCCGATGACAGCGCCACGGGCGAGGCTGTGGCGGCTGAGCAGACCGCGGCGGGCCCGGTCGGCGGCTATGCGCCCGCCGAGCCGTTCGGGACAGGCCCGATGCCAGTCGACTCGGACGGTCCGGTCTGGCGGAGGCTGGCCCGACCGACTCGCCGACCTGCCCGACGTCGGCGGCACCCCTGACTTCGCGGCGATTCCGCAGCAAGCCCCGGCGTCCGAGCCCCGGCTAGGCCCGCTAGGCGGCGGCGGCGATCGTCTGGCGGGTTCGGATCGTCTGGCGGGTTCGGAGCGGCTTCCGGGTTCGGATCGCCGAGCGACGTGGTGGTGCCACCTGCCGAGCACGTCGCCGCGGAGAACAGGCTGCCGATTTTCGAGGCCGTCGAGTCCGACTGGTTCCGCCGCGGCCGCAGCGGACTCGGCGGCTGGCCGGCTGCGAGCCGGACGCGGCCGAGGAGCCGGAGCCGGCTTGGTCGTCGCCGTCTGATGAGGGCTGGGAAGCGGCTGCAGCAGTCAGTTCGCCGGCCACCGGCGGCACCACGCCGGCGGGCCTGCCCAAGCGCGTGCCCCAGGCGAACCTGGTGCCGGGCACCGCTTCGCCTGAGACGCCCGCGCTCGCGCCGGCTCGGTCGGCGCACGCGACCAGGGAACGTTTCGCAAGCTTCCAGCGCGGTATCAGGGAAGGCCGCGCCGCCGCAGGCGCGGACGAAGCACAATCGGATGAGGATGACGGTTCTCGATGATGGATGACACGATCTTGCCGAGATGGTCATGCTTAGCCTGAGAACGTGGACGCGCCGGACGGCCTGTCCTCGTGAAGAACCGGCGGCGCCGCGTCTGACGGGACCGGATGCACGCCGCGAGAGGAAGGTGCGCCCGTGAGTCCGCTTGTGCGTCCGGCTCAGGACCTGAACTGGCTGATCACGAACTTCGTCGAGCGGGTCCCCTCCGTGGCCCACGCGATCGTGGTCTCCGCCGACGGGCTGCCGATGGCGTTCTCGCAAGGCTTCCCGGCTGACCGGGTTGACCAGCTGGCGGCGGTGACGTCCGGGTTGACCAGCCTGACGCAGGGCGCGGCGCGAGTTTTCGAGGGCGGCGCCGTCACTCAGACGGTCGTGGAGATGCAGCGCGGCCTGCTGATCATCATGGCGATCAGCGACGGTTCGAGCCTCGCCGTGCTGGCGGCAGCCGATTGCGACATGGGCCTGGTGGCTTACGAGATGGCACTGCTGGTTGAGCGGGTCGGCAGTGCCCTGACGCCTGAGGTGCGCGGTCCGGGCAGCCTGGCTGGGGGAGGGCGGCCGATAGTGACAGGAGGCTGCCGTGTTTGGCCCCGGCCGCGATGACTGGGACGCGGGCGAGCGCCTCTATCCGACCGACCGTGACGACGGGGGCCGGCCAGATTTCGACTTCGGCGCCGGGCACGTTCCGGCGCCTACGGACTCGAGGCTGCTCGACCACGTCGGGGCCGAGCCTGGAGCCTGAAGGCAGCGCGCTCGTCCGGCCGTACGCGGTGACTGGCGGCCGCACCAAGCCCCGGTATCAGCTCCAGATCGAGGCGATGGTTGCTGCGTCTCACTACGAGGCGCGCGACCTGTCGGTACTCAGCCCAGAGTGCCAGGCCATTCTCGGGTTCTGCCGTGACTGGCGGTCGGTCGCGGAGATCTCGGCGGTGCTGAGGATGCCGCTCGGCGTGGCCCGCGTTCTGATCGCAGACATGGCAATGGAAGGACTGGTTCGGGTCCACCAGATCGACCACGCACAGGGTCGCCCGGACATCAACCTGCTCGAAAGGGTGCTCAGTGGACTTCGCAAGCTCTAGGGCCGTCCCCGGCGACGGCCACGGAAGCCGCGATGACGTCGGTGAAGATCGTCGTCGCGGGCGGCTTCGGCGTCGGCAAGACCACGTTCGTGGGCTCGGTGTCGGAGATCACGCCGCTCACCACCGAGGCCGTCATGACGACGGCCAGCGATGGCCTGGATGACCTGAGCCATACCCCGGACAAGACGACGACCACGGTGGCGATGGACTTCGGCCGCGTGACACTGGACGCGGGCCTGATCCTCTACCTGTTCGGCACGCCTGGGCAGCACCGGTTCTGGTTCATGTGGGACGACCTGATCCAGGGCGCCATCGGGGCTGTCGTCCTGGTGGACACCCGCAGGCTGGCCGACTCGTTCCCGGCGGTGGACTACTTCGAGTCTGCCGGCCTGCCGTTCATCGTGGCGGTCAACGGATTCCACGGTGACTTCCCGCACGCGCTGTCCGACGTCCAGGAGGCGCTCTCGATCAGCCCGCGCGTCCCGATCATGCAGTGTGACGCGCGCGGTCGCAATTCCACCAAGTCGACGCTGATCGCCTTGGTGGAGCACGCCATGGCGATGCAGCTCAGCGCCAGGTAGACCGATCCCGGCCGCCAGGCCAGGAGCGCGGTCGCTGGCCGGCGCGGGACTTCTGCTGTAATGGTCTCGCAGTGCATGGGGCGGTAGCTCAGCCGGTCAGAGCAGCGGACTCATAATCCGCCGGTCGTGGGTTCGAGCCCCACCCGCCCCACCGGCCCTGAGCTGGGCTTATGCCGGTGAGGGCGTGCCTGCGGCTGCTCTGGTGTGGGCGGGCGCTGGCCAGGGTATGGCCGGATCCCGCTGGGCCTGGGCGCGGTGCGGCGCGTTATGGTCATGCCGCCTGGGCCACGGGGCGCCGTGTCGGGGTGGATTGGTGCGGGCGGGGTGCCCGATCTGCCGGGCATCGCCGGTATGCGGATGCTCCTCGACCACGCTGGCCTCGTCGTCGAACCATCGGCCGCCCTCGGCATCGCGGCGATCCTCGAAGACCGTGACCGCTTCGCGGGCCGACACGTCGTCACCATCGTGTGCGGCACAACGTCGACGCAGACGCCTATCGCCGCTGGGCTGGTGCGGCTCCCACCGTATGAAGGCGACCGACCGGCAGAACGCGACTGCCAGCGCGCGGTGCGCGGCCGACAACAGCCGGGTGCGGCCCTGGGCCGCGTTCCTGAGCGAATGGCTAGCCCGGGATCCGGGCCGCCTCGCCCCCTCATTGGCAGAGTTCGTCGTCGGCCATCCCGCCGACGGCCTGAACGAACTGCCCTACGGGGTGGTGGGCGCTGGCGAGAGATCGGTGGCGGCGACCTGTCCCACGTACTCGCCGAGACGTAGCTCGATGTCGGAGCGTTGTTGCAGGCCGAGCTCGAACAGTTTGCCGACTCGCGCCTGCGGCCCTGGGCGCGCGGCGTCGTGCCAGAATGCTTCCATGTATGGGGGGAATTCCGCATCGGGCGGGAGGGAGACGTTGTCAACGAAGTGCTTGATGTCGGCCAGGGCCTGACGGTCGAACGTCGCGACGCGGCGCGCGAAGCGGTCGACGAAGACTTCGAACTCGTCGTCTGGGATGGCGCGGTTGACGTACCCGTACCGCTCGGCAAGCTCGCCATCGAAGTCCTCGCCCCCCAGCATGATCTCGAGCGCCCGGCCCCGTCCGACCAGGCGCGGCAGCCGAGACGCCGCGCCGCCGGCAGGAGGACCGCCGAAGCCGACTTCAAACTGGCCGAGCACGGCCCGCTCGCGGCTGGCGAAGCGGATGTCGCTGGCGAGCGCGAACTCGCTGCCGCCGCCGCGGGTGCGGCCGCGGATCGCTGAGATCGTGACCGCAGGGAGTTTGCCCAGCCGAACCACCATGTCGATAAAGGGGTGGAAGCCGGTTGGCCCGGCCGGGAGGGCGTCGACGAGGGCAAGGTTCTCGGCGGTGACGTCGTAGTGCGCCAAGAAGTAGTCCGGGTCGGCGCTGTCGAAGACCAGGACGGCCGGCCCCTCGCCCCTCTCGACTGCGGCGAACAGGTCGCCCAGTTCACCGATCATCACCGAGTCGATCAAGTTGATCGGTGGGTGGTT
This sequence comes from uncultured Actinomycetota bacterium, assembly GCA_963804435.1. Classification (GTDB taxonomy): domain Bacteria; phylum Actinomycetota; class Actinomycetes; order Streptosporangiales; family Streptosporangiaceae; genus JAJYUU01. The sequence continues at coordinate 2,144,788 of CAWDQI010000001.1, forward strand.
GAAGGTCGCTCGCCAGAGCGACGGTGTGGAGCTGTCTAGCGTGAAGCGCGTGTAGGTCATGGGGTACCTCGCTCATGTGGGTCGTCTGTGACAGGCGAGAGGGCGTTTCCTCACGCTCGCTGCCGCTGTGTTCCGGCATGTCCGGCGTCCTTCGCGCGTCCTTCGGGGCCCCTACGAGCCCGACGAGCAACGGGTTGGAGCGGCGCGGGCGGCGCCCACGTGCCCACCCGACAGTGTCACCGGAGAGGCTTACCAGAGCGTTCTACCGGGTGACACGCGTCTTGCGGTTCTGCGCGGCGCTCAGCATGTGCGAAGCATCCATCGTAACCAACAGCAAGTGGCCGACAAACATGGCACCTGGTTCCAGGCACAGCGGCGCGCGGCGACCTGGAACGGTTCGTGTTTCTACTCGGCGGGAGCGACGGCCAGGCCCTGTTCGGCCCATGACTACACCGCCCCCCAGTTAGCGATCACAGCTTCTGGCTTGGCATTGACGGTGAGACGGGGGCATCGTGGCTCCGCGACGGGCACCGCGAAATCCGCCACTGCAAGACTTGCGCGACTAGGACGGGCAGGCCGTGAACCCATATCCTCCGCCTGAGGATGGTTTGCGGCATCGAAGAGATCCAAGTGCAGGAAGTTTAAGAACGACACGGGTGTGGCTAGATCGATAGGCAGAATGAGACCCTCTTAGATTTTTCTTTTGCCGGTGCCGATTGGCTGTTCTCAGGCTATCGACCTGCGGACAAGGCCGCCCAGGCTGTCCGCGGAACTATTCAGTCGGCCACGGCGCCCTTCGTGACCAGTAAAGGCCGGTCAGATCAACCTGATCTGCACGGCTCTCCTGATAACCGTCCGAAACTCCCCCGTAGGCTGCTCCCGTTAGGCGGTCGCAGGTTCCTTCTGTCAGCCGCCTGTTCTGTCGCGCCTTCACCGCTGGCGGCGCGGTCATCGCCCGGCTGACACGGGATGCCTCTGCCGCGCCCGCAGCGGTCGGCCGGCGAGCAATGGAAGCTCCGCAGGTGGGCTCACCTGCTGTCGTCGCCGGCGGGCGGCGGCTTGCTGACCGGGAAGGTGACCGTGATCGGCCCTAGGTCACAACTCGCACAATCCGGAGCATGTCACGGAGATCGACGCGCTGGTGAACGCCCTGCCTCACCGCCGGGCATGCCCGTTGCCCGCATAGACCGGGTCGCTGCGCGCGCCTCGCTGTCGGTGCCGACATTGAGCGACACGGGAATCATCCGGTCAGGGCCGACAGCGGCGGCAGCCGGGTACGTGGCTCGCGTTCCCGCCGCCAGCCGGATGCCGCCGACGCCCTCGTCACCGGTGCCGGGGATCGCCTCGTCATCCGTCGGGCGCTGTGCTCCGCGTCCTGCACGTGACCGGAGCCGACGGCGTGCTGGGCATTTACCGGACTTGCAGGCTGCGCTGACGCACGAGCCGCGACGAGTCAGCAGCCGATGCGAGCTGATCATCTTTGGCCTCAGTTCCTTCCGCCTGGGTACGTTACGTGCAAGAACTGGCGCGCATGCACGGCGTCCAGCTGGCCGCCCGCCCCCAAGGCGACGATCCGCCGACCATCCCGCAACTCGGCAGGAGGGCTGAGGAATGACGACGACGATACCTGAGCAGAACCGGGCTATCGTTCTGGAGGCCTTTGACACTTTGTTCAACAAGCGCGACTACGGCGCAGCGGAGAAGTTCTGGTCTCCGGACTACATCCAGCACAGCGCACACATCAAGCCGGGACGGGAAGGCCTGTTCAACTTGATCAGGTCGGTCCCGGACGACCTGGCGCACGAGGTGGACTTCTCGATGGCCGAGGGCGACATGGTCATGATCCGGGGCCGCTTCACTGGGCAAGGACAGCCCGCACCCTGGATCGCGGTCGATTTCGTACGCATGGAGGATGGCCTGATCCGGGAGCACTGGGACGTTATCGAGGACGAGGCCTCGCGCGAGAAGTCCCTCAGCGGGCTACCCATGTTCAAAGACAAGTTCCCGGAAGAGCGTTGACCTTCCGGCCGCTCCACGTGTGCTCTGCCGCATACGGCCTGCTCCTACATTGTGCTTGTTGGGACTGGCGGAAACCCCTTTTGCAGGCATCCGACAATCCTCACCATCACGGCCGATGTCGCCACGAGGGGGCGACTGGGCCGAAGCAGGTAATGTGGTGCGGGATCCCGGTCTGCTGAATCGCTGCCAAGCAGCACCAAGCAGCACCTCATGCATTGGACATCTCCAGGATCCCGCCGACGTATGCGCGCCTCTTGGGCCGGTCAAGGAACAGCCCGCATAACCCGGCCGTACCAGGCTTCAACCGCGTTGGGCATCGCAGTTCCTTCCTGGTAGCGGCATCGGTGTGGCCGCAAACGGTGACTTCAGCGTGTTCGTTGCGCGCTCTCCGACAACACCGAGGACCGTTTTTCCCGAGCGGATCCGATCGACGGGACAGGTCCGGATCACGGCTGCCAGCGGTGCCGGCGCAGGTAGTCCTCCAGAGTCACCATCCGGGGGTTGAGCTGGCGCAGCCAGGTCAGATCGGCGTGGTAGCCGGTGGTCTCGAACCAGCGGTACATCACGAACATCTCCTCACCCTGCTGCTCGCGGAAGTCGTGCCAGGAGGCCTGCCGCACCGCGACCGGCCGCTGGGCGACGCGGGCGAAGACCTCGGCGGTTGCGGTCATCGACAGCTCATCTCCGGCCAGATCGACCGACCGGCCCGTCCACCGGCCAGGCTCGCTGAGCGCCATCACCGTGAACGCGCCGATGTCCTCGACACTGACCTGCTGCATCGGCCGGCCCGGCGACAGCGGCGTCACCAGCGAGCCGCCATTGATCGCCTCACGGTAGAGCTCCCAGTTCTCCATAAAGGACACCGGCCGCAGCACGGTGAACGGAACCGAACCCGCTGCCAGGTGCCGTTTGACGTGGTACTTGCTGTCGAAGTGCGGGATGCCGGTGTTCTGGTCGGCGCTGCCGACCGAACTGAACACGAAGTGCCCGACCCTAGCCGCCGCGGCCAGATCGACCATGAGCTCACCCTGCGCCACCTCCCCGGCATAGCCGGCCTCGTAGAAATTAGTCACGCAGAACACCGCGCTCACGCCTGCCAGCGCGCGGCGCAGCGATTCCGCGTCCGACGGGTGAATTGGCCCCGCCCCGACGGAGTCGCGAGGCGATCTCCATGAGAGATGACGGTTATCACCGCCGCCCTTTCCAGGACGACAGCGACCCAGCCGGCAGTGGCCCGCTTGAGGAATCTCTTCAGATGCTCGTCCAGACTAGTCGCGCGGCGATGGCCTGGTTGGAGAGTCCATCTGCAACCAGCGCAAGCACCTCGCGTTCACGCCCGCTGAGCTCATCGAGAGGATCACTGAGGCGTTTACGGGCGAAGAGCCGAGCGACGATCGTGGGGTCGACGACGGTCTCCGTCGGCGAGGCGGCGCAACGCGTCGATCATGTTCGCGACATCGAAAACGCGTTCCTTGAGAAGATAGCCGACCCGTTCGGGATGTTCTTCGAGCAGCCGCATGGCGTAGTGCGGCTCGACGTACTGGGAGAGAATCAACACGCTAACGTCCGGGTGTTGTGTGCGGATCTGCTGGGCGGCGACCAGGCCCTCGTCGGTATGTGTGGGGGTAGGACCTGATGTGACCAGGCCGCATAAAAGCGAGTAAACCAGAAGCGCGCCTCATGCGTCGCACTGGACACATTGGCAACACCGACTCCGAGGAGACGCAGTGAAGGTCGAAGCGACCCTTTGGATCAACGGGGACGGCTTCCCCCAGGCGACCCTGCACCTGCCGTCCGGGGACGTCGTCCTTCAGATCCCGAGCAAGGACCCGAAGGGCAACGTGCGGGCCTCGAAGCCTTACCGCGCGGTGATGGAGGCCCTCGGCGCTTAAGAGTCGGAGTGAATTGGATCGCGCCTTCGTCATCGGGCCAGGTGATGTGATCGCGCTCACTGAACACCCCCGCATCTCGTTCCTCCGAGCGTGGACATAAGCAACTAACACCGCCCGAGCCCAGAACTGGGGGCCACACAGGCCATGGAACAGGCCGAAGCCGGGGACCCCTTCGGACCGCGTTGGGCTCCTGGAAGTCCACGGCGTGCGCCCGGATTCCGGGCAGTTCCGGCGCATTGGAAGGACGCGGATCATCCTGGCGTCATTGTGCTGGCGTCGGCCGTCGGTGCAGCCGCCCGAGCAGCGCGGCGAGCTGCCCGCGTTCGGCGGGGGTGAGGGGTGCCAGGAAGCGGCGCTGCTGTTCGTCCAGGATCCGCACGGCCGCGACCTTGGCGTCGCGGCCGGAGTCGGTCGGGTTAACCAGGAACGCTCGCCGGTCGCGGGGATGGCGCTGGCGTGCCACGTATCCCTTGTCTTCGAGGTCGTCAAGGAGGGCCACCATGGTGGTCCGGTCGATCCTGAGGGCGTCTCCCAGCGCCTTTTGGGTCATGGGCTCAAGCTCAGTCACCATGGTCAAGATCCCGGCCTGGCGGGCGGTGAGTGCCATCCCGGCGAGCATCTGGTTAGCCAGGGCGTGCGATTCTTCAGCCGCGCGGTACAGCAGGAACGGCACCCGGCCGCGCATCGACGGCGGCAACGCCGCCGGCTCTCCCGCAACTCGCCTGCGGCCACGACGGTCTGACGCCTGGACCATCCCATCTCCCTGGGTTGAGAACGCGCGCCCGCCTGCAGGTGAGAAGCGGAAGACGCATTTTATCGTCAGTAGACAGATAATCAGGAGCTTGATAATATTCCGTTCCCGAGCCGCCGTGAGTTGACCCATCACCGGCACCGGACACGTCGTCCAGTTCCCGGACACCTCAGCCACCTTCGTCACGTCCCGCGCGGCGGATTATGCAGCTGCCCGGGCACCTGCTTTAGGAGAGATCGGCATGAGCGCACCCGGCCAGGACCCCGGCACCGGCGCCGCCGACATCTACAAGGGGTTCATTGACGCGGTGAACCGCCAGAATCTCGAGGAGGCGGCGCGGTACTTGGACGCCGCCCGTTACCGCGAGAACTGCGTCGGGTTTACCCGCGGGTTCGTGGATTGGGAGGAAGCCAAGAAATCAGTCCGCCAGGTCTGGAAGGGCCTGCCTGACCTGCGCGTCGACCTCGACCAGGTCCTCGCCAGCGGCGACGTCGCCCTGGCCCACGGCACGGTCCGCGGGACCGCAACCGGGCGGCTGTACGGGGCGCCGGCCACCAAGCGCTCCTTCCAGGCCAGCTTCTTCGACTACGTCCGGGTCGACGACGGACACATAATCGAGCGGGTCCAGCAAGCCGACGTCCTAACCCAGATGCGCCAGCTCTACGGCAAGGCACTGGGCCTGGTCGGGCTCGACGCCTTGTTCTTGCGGCTCTGACGCCCCTGGGCACCGCCTTGCCTGAGCCGGTCACCGGCGAGCCAGAGCCAGCGTCCAGCACCACCCAATCCCAGGACCGGTCTTCACGCGGCTGGAACGCCAGACCCTCAGCAGATGCACCGAATGATAATTATGCAGGCGGCCGACGATCGGCCAGCCAAGCCGCAACTGCGCACCTAACGGCGGTTCGCGGGTTGCTTTCGGGATCCCCCGTTGCGTGACGCGAGCTTCCGGCAGGCTGGCCTGCTGGCAGCCGGGCGGAAAGTCTGCAGCTGCCTTAGCGGGCGGCTCCTGCGACGTAGGCGGCGACGATGTAGGTGGCGTGCCGGTCGACCGACGTGCGTGCCCTGTCGTAGCGCAAGGTGGTTCGCGGGTCGGCGTGGGAGGCGGCTTCCTGCACGTCGCGGAGCGGTACGCCGGCGTCCAAACTGGTAGAGAGCGTTGTTCCGGCCGTGTCGAATAGCTGCTGTGCTCGGCGGTTGCGTGGGAGGTATTCGTCAGTGCTGGTGATTGCTGGTCCGGGCGATGTGGGCTGCGTAGCCTGACCAGTCTGCTCCGGCCTGGCGTGCCCAGTGCACCGCGGTTCGCGGGGACAGGTGGAGAAGGTCGGCGAGGACGGCGGCGGGCAGCTGAGCGGCGAGATCGGTGAGCGCGGCCCTGCGGTTCGTCATGGCGTAGATCCCGAGGTTGCGCAGGCGCTGGCCGAGCCGGGCCGCGGTGATCGGCTGGCCCGGCAGTCCGCCGGGGAACAGCCATGGCGTGTCGGCGGGGGATCCGGTGCCGGTGTGGGAGCGGCCGGTGCGGATGAGCTCGGTGAGGATGACAGCGAGCGGCTCGGGCGCGGGCAGATCATGCTGGCCGAGCCGGACGAAAACGCTGCCGTCACGGCGGGTGATCTGGCTGGCGGTCATGGCGGAGATACGCGACAGCTGCTGGCCGTAGAGCAGGAGCAGGCAGCCAGCGGCCCGGTCGGTGAGGTCGAGGGTGTCGTCGTGCAGCAGCCGGGCTGCCTGTGCCCACCGCTGGTCCTGGCTAGCAGCGGTGCCGTCATGGTGAGCGGGGGCCGGGATGTCCAGGTCCGTGCAGTGGCCGCGGGCTGCGGCCCAGAGCAGGAAGTCTCGCGCCTGGCAGGCAGCCGGCCCGGTGCCCAGCCACAGGTCAATGTCGGCCTGCCCGCATGCGGGCAGGCTGGTGTCGCGGTCGCGGAGCCAGGCGAGCAGGCTGACCGCCGCGCGGATGTTGTTTCGCGCGTGAGCGGTGCGGGTGCGGTGCCGATGGTCGTGGCCGGCGCTGGCACGCAGCCGCCGCATCACGTGCCAGGTGATATAGGCCTGGACCAGGCGCCGGTCGCCGTGGTCGGGGATCGAGCCGAGGACGCCGGCGAGCCAGTGCTCAGCGCGGGCGAGGCCTTCGTCGCGGGGCGGCAGCATCCCGCTGGCGGTGAGCATGTGCCGCAGGTAGTCAGCGGCCCGCTGACGCGGGTGAGCGTCCAGCGCCTCGTGCGTTGCTGCGAGCCGGCCGGCGGCGATGTCGGCGAGCAGGCTGGCGCCTGCCCCGCTGCGGAGCCAGTTCAGCGCGCTGCGCGGCTGGCGTGCGGCGGTGACCGCTTCGAACACGCCCGCCAGGTGAGACGGGACGTCACCGAGCCCGGCGGACAGCAGCTCGCGTGTCCGGCGGCGCAGGCTGCACCGATCGCAGCGGCCTTTCTCGTAAAGCTTGTCCTCGAGCCCGCAGTCGCGACAGGCGTGGGTGACCGGGATCCCGGCGCAGTCCGCGCAGGTGTCAGCGCCCGGGCCGGGCGGAGCGACCAGCCGCCGGATCTGTCCGCAGCGGGCGCACGGCCCGCGGCTGCGCAGCGCCGCGGTGTAGCACGGGTCGCAGACCGGGCCTTCTGGCCAGCGGGCAGCTGGCGGGCGGTCAAGCCCGCAGCGGGCGCAGCACGCGGTGGCCCGCGGCGAGCAGGACGGGCAGACCGGCTGGCTGGTGCTTGCGAAATTGCACTCCCGCGTCTTGCCGCACACGCTGCAGATGGCCTCCGGCATCCGGTAGCAGCGGGCGCAGATGTCCGGCTCGCTGCCGCCGCGGGCCCGCACGACGATCGACGCGGTCTTGCCGCATATTCCGCATGGGCGATGTCCGCGGTCATGGCGGCGGCACCGTTCGCAGATCCGCCCGCCGGCGGCATCGCGGCTGACAACGGGCTTGACCTCGCCGCAGTGCGCGCAGGCAGCTGTGCGCCGGCGTGCCGCGCACGGCTTGCACATGGCCCCGGCCGGCGTCCGGGTACAGCGGCACCCCGGCCCGGCCGCAGCGCGCGCAGGCAGGCGGGGTCAGCGTCGCCGACCCGCGCGCGATCAGCTCGCCGGCCAGTCGCCCGGCCACCGGCGGCGCCCCGTGGCGGAGCATGTCCCGGTCAGCGGCCAGCGCCGCGGCCAGGTCCCGTAACACGGCCGGGCTCGTAGCGACTGCGTCCACGGCGGCAGCGATCTCGCTGGCCGGCAGCGACCCTTCCGCCGTGATCACGTACTGGATTAACGCGTCCCGGCGGCAGCGCAGCACACGGCCGCCGCAGGCCATGGCTGGCGAGCTGGTGACCTGCAGGGCAGGCCGCCGCTGCCATTACCGGTGCTGCGCGCCGGGCACCCGGGCGCGCAGCGGGCGGGGCCGCTGCTCCGGCGGCTGCGCCCGTGACCGGCTTGCGCCCGATGACACGACCGGCTCGATGATGTCGCCCGGCCCGCAGCCGAGAATGTCGCACAGCGCGGCCAGCGTGGCCAGGCTGAGGCGCTCGGGCGTGCCGGTGACCAGGCGGTAGATCTGCTCACGCGACAAGCTGATGCCCCGCTCGGCCAGCGGCGCCGCCAGCGCCGTGGTGGCGTACATGTCCCGGTCGGCCATCAGCCGCCGCAGGTGCCAGTGATAGCTCGACCTTCCGCGTCACGGTGCCGGCTCCTTTCCGTCGTAGGCGCGTGCCAGCGCCGCCCGCAGCATCCGGTTCATCGCGTCACTGCCGACGGTGGTGTACGTGGCCGTGGTCGAAGCCCAGGAATGGCCCAAGCTGACAACGGAAACTGCCTTCCAGCCGCGCTGGTCGGCGCTGACCAGGCGGACCACCGCCTGGTGCTGCACGAACAGCGGATCCACGCCGTCCTCGATCAGGTGCGAGACGTAGGAGTGGCGTAAGCAGTGCACCGAAAGCTCGACAGGGAGCCCGGCCGCTGTCCGCCAGCAGGCGAACCGGTCATCGATCTGCCGCGCGGAGATCCGCTCGCCCCGTTCGGTCAGCCACAACGCCGGGTGCCGGTCACAACCGTAGTGCGGCCGCACGTCGGACAGGTACTGCCCGAGCGCCTCAGCCGTCCACGGCATCACCGTGGCCACCGTCCGGCGGCGGGGCGGGCTGCCGCGCATCGCCTTCCCGTACCGCACATGGCACACTCCCAGGCCGCCGAGCTCGGGCGCGGCCGGGCTGGCGCCGAAGTCGGCAACGTCCAGCATCGCCGCCTCCCGCCGCCGCAGTCCCCACCCGTAGATCACCTTGAACAGCGCCGAATCGCGGAATGCCGGAAGCCACCCCTTGCGCCGCGAGCCCGCCACGTTCTCCACGTGGTCATCGGCGGCGTCGAAGAATGCCTGCAGCTCGGCCCGGGTCAGCGGCCGGCGCTCCGGCCGGCCCTCGTAATCGGCGGCATGCACCGCGGTATTGCCGGCATGGCAGACCTGCTCCGGCGCGGCGCCGACGCGCTGCCGGCACTCAGCCGCCCAGCCATACCGGGGATCGCACACGTAGTCCAGGAAAACCGCCAGCGCGCCCTCATACGACCGGACTGTCGAGTGCGCCACGTGCCGGAGACGATCCAGCTCTCGACCTGGGCGGGCGTCCACTGCCACGGCCACGCCCCGGTGAACGCCTGGAACCGGCGCACCAGCCGCACCCGGCCATCGACCAGCGGCACGCTCAGCCGCCGCGCGGCCTGCTGGCGCTGCCAGCCCTCCAGCATCGCCTCAAACAACGCCGGCTCCGGCCGCAGCGGCGTGGCCTCGTCCACCAGCACCAGCGCCGCCGACCCCGCGGCCCTCCCGTCCCGGGCACGGCACCCCCAGTTTCATGCACCAGAAGCAACAGACTGGTTACCCAGTGCAACACGATCAGGCGCCACATCATGGCACCCGGTGCAACCAGCGCGATGAACCCGCAGGTCAGCCGCGTGTCGAGGCTAAGCCCCGCCCGGAGTTCACAAGCACGCCCCTAAGCTGCAGCGCAGCTAGAACGCCATTCACGCAGAGTGCCGAATGATGCATCCGATGCAACTCCGCTCATTTGGGCGGCAGTGATGAAGGCATGCCGTAGCGTATGTGGCCCGACGTTCTTGGCGATCACCGCGCGCCGGGCGACGCGGCGGACGATCCGCCCGGCGCCGTGCCGGTCCAGCCGCCGCCCGTCAGGGCGCAGGAAGATCGGTCCTTCGCATCGTTCGCCGATGGCCAGGTCGATCGCCCGCGCGGTGCGTGGCGCCAGCGGGACGGTGACGACCTTGCCGCCCTTGCGGGTGATGACCAGGGTCCGGCCCGCGTTCCAGGCCTAGGGCCTCTATATCGGCGCCGGTGGCCTCGGAGACGCGGAGCCCGTTGAGAGCCAGCAGGGAGATCAGCGCATGCTCGGCGGGCGGGCCGAGCCCCGCGGCGACCAGCAGAGCGCCGAGCTCGTTGCGGTCCAGGCCGGCGGCGTGCGACTCATAGTCCAGCCGGGGACGGCGGACATGAGCGGCCGGGGAGTGCTCCAGCAGCTCCTCTTCCACGGCGTACTTGTAGAACCCGGCGATCGTGCACAGCCTGCGGGTGACGGTAGCGCGGGCCCGGCCGCGGGCTTCCAGGTCGCGGGCGAAGCACTCGATGTCCGGTCGGCGGGCCTGGAACAGGTGCAGGTGATGCTGTCCGCACCAGCTGGCGAACTGGCGCAGGTCCAGCTCATACGCCTGGCGGGTCAGGCCGGTGTAACCGGCCAGAAACCCGGCCAAGGCGAGCCGCTCTGCGGTCGTGAACACCGGCACCACGGGGACGAGGGCGACAGACGGGGTGGACGTGGTCATCGGGCACCTCCCGGATCGGGCTGAGACCCGGAACTCGGGCCGCCCGGGCCCCAGTGATGATGACTAACATCACCGTCAGCCCGCGCCGGCCATCACGCAAGGTCACCGCTCCGTACCCGAGGGGAGCTGCGGCCCACCGCACGAACCACACCCGAGCGCCGACTCGGTGTGCCCGGCCGCAACGCCTTATGGATACGCACCTGCGCACAGATTGGCCAGTTCGGCGCCCATAACGAAGGCTAACCGATTGAACGGACAGGATCCCCGGAGGTATACGCAAGGTACATCGGCCTGCAGGTACCTGGGTATGGCAAAGATCAGTTCCGCGGCAGTGCGCCTCGCTCGCCGACGCGAGAGGGCGGCGCGGCTCCGGGGCGCAATCATCCGCTGGCCCAGGTCAGGGCTGAGACGTCGCGAACGAGGCGCGGCCGGGTCGGCATGCACTTGCATGCAGGAATTGCTATACGCTTATGTATTCATGGGACGAGCTTCATAAGGGAAGGACCACCACGATGCCGGATACGCTTCAGCACGCCACACACGCCGATCACCAGCATGCCCACAGTGAGGGCTGCGGTCACGTCGCGTTTCCGCACGGCGACCATACCGATTACGCGCACGACGGCCACGTTCACCGGGTCCACGGCGACCACGTGGACGAATGCACGGAGAGCGGGCACGTGGCGCATGAGGGCCACGTCCACCAGCACGGCCCGCAGTGCGGTCACGTGGCTGTGCCGCACGAAGACCACGCAGACTATGTCCATGACGGGCACCGGCACGCAGCCCACAACGGGCACTGGGACGACCACTGACCACGCCGCTGGGCCGCCGCTCGGCGAACTGGCTCCGGCTGCCCTGGCAGTGCCCGCCGGACACGTTTTCGTCTGCTAACTTCCGTATATGAGGGCGGCGGCCTCGCGCGCGAGTCCGGCACGGCCCGTTTCTGCGCTCACCGGGTCGTAGGCGGACGTGCGGCCGGGCGAATAGCACGCCCTGAGCCAGCAACGTCCGCCTCGCCTTGTAAAGCTCCGTAAAGGAAAGAGCCTCCGGCGCAAAGAGCGCGCCGGAGGCTCTTTCCTGGTTGCCTGGGTCAGCGGATCGAAGATCCCCTGGATCGGCGGGCTCCGTTGGTTGTAAGCAGGCCGTCGGTTACTTTCCCGGTGCCAGCCTGCGGCGAGCGGTGATCGCCGTCCCGCATGCCTACGGCTTGCTTGATGATCAGCACGGGCAGCATCGCGAGCCCGTTGATCACCATCACCATGACCAGGTAGTCCAGCGGCGCCCACTGGTGCACCAGACGCGGGCGGTAAACCGCCACAGCAGCCAGCGACAGCCAGGTGCCGGTGCAGTACGGGCATATGAGCACCCCGGACAGCCACGCCCACAGCAAGCCGCCCTGCTTGCGGCGCTCGGCACAGTCCCGCAGGGCGGCGAACATCTTGGACTTGGAGATCATGAAGCTGCCGCTGCCGATCGCCGCGGCCAGGCTGAGCGTCGCAACTATTTCAGCGCTCATGCTCAGCAGTTGAGCAGTAGCGGGTTCTGGTTGAGGAGCTGCGCGCCGGGAGAGATGAAGCGCTGGAAAGCGTCCTGGGCGGCCGGGTCGAACACCGCTGGCTTGCAGCAGTTCTGGAACGCCAGGCGCACCCCGAAATGCGCCTCGATTGCGTTCCGCATGGAGTCCGAGGAGAACATCCGGAACATCTGCCCCCACTGCTCGTCGGTCTCGGGAACCTCGGTGTTCTGGGCGCTTTCGGTGCCCTCACTGCGCATCTCGGTGATCAGCCGCTCCACCATGCTCCAGGCGAACGGCAGCGACTGCCGGATACAGGAGATGAACTCCTCGCGAGTGACGGTGCCGGCCTCCGCCTTCTCCAGCAGGGCCGGGGAAACGTTCAGGGACATTCGTGACTCCTTGGTTGTTGAGACTGATTCTCAGTACCAGTCCACCGTACTGTGACCGCGTGAACGGCCTCAACTCGGCCTCGATCAGCCGTCCATAGCTGGTTGTAGCGCGCTCGCGCGGTCCGGGCCTACCTGACCGGGAGCCAGGCGTTGTTTACTTGGATTGACGAAGAAAGCCGGCCGCGGAGTACCCGCTGACCTGGCCGCCCGCCAGATGCTCGGCCCGGCCACCGAGGCTAACCGTCATATGAACCATCCCTCATGTCTGCAACCGGGCTACCCGCCTCGCTCGTAATGCTCGCTGGTGTCCGGGCATGGACCATCCCGGCCTCGCCAGATTCGCCGACAGGGCGCGGCAAGTCGCCGCGGCCGGGGCAGGTCGGGCGCGGCACAGCGGCCGGCGGCGGTGCCGATGGTCCGTGCCTGGCTGGGGACAGACCTGAACGAGTCTGGCGGCTTAACGCGAGGTCATAGCAGTACGCGAGCCAGCTGCCGGTAGTCAGGCATCGGGTCCCTGCCGGCCGCGGTGAGGACTTGGACCGCGACGTGGTCTGCCCCGGCGCGCAGGTGAGCGCGCAGGCCCGTCGCGATTGCGTCGGGCGAGCCGTGGAGTACCAGCGCGTCGATCAGCCCGTCGCTGCCGCCGCCCGCTATGTCGGCGTCGGTGTATCCCGAGCGCCTCAGGTTGCTGGTGTAGTTCGACAGCTTGAGGTACGGGTCCTCCACGAAGGCGCGGCCGATGGCACGGGCCCAGTCTGGGTCGGTGTCGACGACGACCTTGTGCTCCGGGGCGATGATGACATCCGGGCCGAGCATCTGGCGGGCGGCCAGGGTGTGGTCCGGCACGACCAGGTACGGGTGCGCTCCCAGCGTCCGGTCTGCTGCGAGCCGGAGGGCCCGCGGGCCGAGTGCGGCCAGGATCCGGCGATCGGCCGGGACGCCGCCGACGTCGAGCTGGTCAAGGTAGCCGACCATAGTCGCGTAGGGCTGCCGGTATGCCGCGACCGACTCGGGGTGGCCGATTCCGACCCCAAGCAGGAAGCGGCCACCGTGCCTGGAGGCGATGCGCCGGTAGGATGCGGCAACGTCGGAGGGGTCGTTCGTCCACATGTTGACGATCGCCGTCGCCACAGTGATCGTTGAGGTGGCGTCCAGGATCCGCTCCGCAAGAGCGAGATCACCAACCGACGCGCGCCCGAACCCCAGCCACGCCGCGGGGTAGCCCAGCGACTCGGCCTGGATCACCATGGCCGTCCGGGCATCGTCGCCGTACGCGGGGCTGAGCCAGGCTCCGATCTGCCCCAGCCGCGGACCCGCACCAGCTGGGCTCACTGCCGCGCCTCGGTGGGCACGATCTCCAGCGCGGCGATCCGGTCGTCGCGAAGCGCGAAGCGATCGGTCAGGTCTACCTCGCCGCCGGGGAAGTTGCCTTCGAGATGGACGTAGACGTCGTGCCGTTCGGCGCCGGCTAGCTCGCCGAGCGCCCTGGCTCCCGTGACCTGGACGGTGTACTCATAGGCGGTGGCGAGGCCATCGCGCCACTGCCGGATCGCGGCCGTGCCCCGCCACTGCCGGTCCTCGTCCACGACCAGTGCGTCCTTGGTGAAGCAGCTGACGACGGCGTCGGCGTCGCCGCGATCCGATGCGGCCAGATAGTCCAAAATGACCGGCGGCAGCTTGTTCGCCGTGCTTTCCCCGGTTGCACTCATGGGAACCCTCCCCTACCCTTCGATCGCGTCACTGCTAAAATAGCATCTACTAGCTTTGAATATAGCAGTTACTCGGAAGGCGCTGCGGATGGCCCAGAAGATCAGGCTCGAGGACCGGGAATGCCCGCTGTCGGCGACGCTCGGGCTCGTCGGCGAATGGTGGACCTTGCTCATCCTGCACGACGCCTTTGACGGCTACTCCCGGTTCGACCAGTTCCAGGAGAACCTCGGCATCTCCTCCAGCCTGCTCACCAGCCGACTCAGGCGCCTTGTCAGCGCCGGCCTGCTGGAGCGGCGCCAGTACCAGGCGAACCCGGCCCGCTACGAGTACCTCCTGACAGATCTCGGCCGTTCCCTGCGGCCGGTGGTGGTCGTACTGGCCGCATGGGGCAACGCCCGCCTGGCCCCGCGCGAGCGCAGCATGGTGCTAGTGGACTCCGAGACCGGAGCTGAGGCCGAACCGGTCGTCGTCGACCGCGCCACGGGCCGGCGCGTCGACGGCCCCGACTTCGTCTTCACCGCCGGCCCGGCCGCCAGCAAACCTTTCCGGGAACGCTACGCAGGAGGCCCCAAGGCACGGCAGCAATAACATTCGACTGCAACTGACGGGGCCGGCGCCCTCGCGTTCGGCCGCCCGGCGCACCCTTCTCTTCGCACCTTCTGTGGCGCAGACCGAGATTGCCGCGCCCACATGATCCCTAGCTCCACTTCGCTGGCCGGGCCGGAAGCGGGCTGAGCTGGACAAGCGATCGGTCGGCATGGGGCGTGCGAGACCTACCTAGCTCTTGCTAGTCCGGCGGCGGCGCGCTCTGACCGCCGGGGATCAGCGGGACTACGCGACCCAGCACGGCCTCGCCTGGGATCAGTCCCCAGCTGCGCGAATCGCGACTGGCACGCATGTTGTCGCCAAGAACCACCAGGGCGCTGGTTTCGCGAGGCGGACGTCGCTCGCCTCTCCGTTCGTGCGCCACCACGTGAACATGCTCGGCCGGTACTCCTTCCAGCTCCCGGACTTGCCCGGGGATCTGCGCCCGGTGCGCTGGGCCTGGCGCGGGCGAGCTTCGATGCTGCCGCACCTGGCAGATGGTCGGCTGACACCGTCCGCAGGATCATTACCTGCTTGATGCCCAGGATTCGGAAGCCGGCTCGTTCCATGGGGCTGAACGCGGCCTGCACGAGCGGCTTGGCCTGCTGGCGGCTCATTATCTGGGGCTGCGTGGCGTCGTAGTCCTCGCCCTTGATCCGGATCGTGCCGCCTCCGGCCGACCGCACGCTCCGGGACCAGTCGGACTGATTGCCGAAGGTGAGGCCGATCGCGACCATGTCACCGCTGCGCCTGGCGCTGACCGGCGTGGTGTAGGCCCGGCCCGAGCGCCGGCCGACGTGCCGGCTCTGCGCGGCCATGCCGAAGTGCCGTCGGCCGGCGAGCTTGACGATCAGCGGGTTGAGCATCTTGGTCGTTGGCCGCATCACGATCTTGACAATCGGTGACGGCCCGACTGGCTCAAGCGCGCCGTCGGCACCCTGAGCTACTTGTTCAGGCTGTGAGTTCATCTGGCTGCTCCTTCATCGGGCCGCCTTGCGGCGGCAACAGTAAGGACGAGGCGCGCCCGCCGATAGTGACGCCGGCCAGGCCGGCCTGCCTGGGACCCGTGCGCCCCCTCTAGCTCAGGGCGGTGAGCTGCGAGCTGAGGAAGTCCAGCTTGCGGGGGTCGGTGATGACGTGGACTGCCTGGATGAGCTCGCCGCGCATGGTGAACACCAGCACGCCGGCGAGTTCCCGGCCGGTGAAGGCAAGCACGGCGGGCTGGCCGGCGACGGGAGATCGATCCTCGAGCCGCATCGCGCCGTCCAGGACGCCAGCACCGGAGTTACTGCGAACCGCTGACCTGCCAGCGCAGCCGTGCCAACGCGTATCTACCGCAATCATTTTCCGATTTCCCGCCTTTGGCCAGCCTCAGCATCCCGCCATTCTGTGGGGCACCTCGTCGGCGGTCCACCTGTACGGAGCGGACCTGGCGTTGGGCGGATCCGCGGGTGCGTTGCTGTCAGCATCGTCGTGGACCAGGTCAGTGCTGGTGATTGCGATCACCAGCCAGCGTCAGCTCCTGTGCTGCCGGATATCCAGGCCGTTTCAGCGCAAGACGATCACGCAGGCTCCGATCGAGACCGCCCTGTTTTCGAGCTTCCGTCGTGGCTGGCTATTCAGCCAGTTCCGTTATGGCGGACCTCGCACAGATGGCGAGACGGTGCGCTCAACATTCCGGCACGGTGTCGGCAGGCCGCCGAGACCCTGGCCGGCTCAGCCTCGAGGATAGCTACGAGTTGAACCTTGCTGACGGGCCGGGGAACCGTCGGCCGCAGCATCAGAAACGGCACAAGCGGACGTTTCGCTGGCCGCCTTGCCGTGCTGGCAGACGCTCGCCGCGTGTGCCTCATCGATCGCCCGCAGATGAGCGCACCCGGTCCGAAGAGGGATCTGTATGACGAACATCCCGCGAAGTGATGCTCAGACATGAAGATGCTGAATGAGGTCGAGAAGCCCGGCCGCGGCGACCCCACCGGAGGCATTTTCTAGAATCTCTCGCGAGCTCGCGAGGCAGGCCCCCATGATGTGGCGCTTCGGTCTGGGCGACTGGATCTGCGCTTTAACGGTCGCGATCTCTGCCGCCAATTCTTCGGCGGCTGGGGACGGGAGGTCAAGTTCGGTGACGTTGGCGTCGAACTCGTCGAGAAATTTCTGTACAGCCTCCAGGTTCAGCTCACCGAACTGAGCTTCCTGCTGTGCCCCCGGGCTTCCACTCTGGACGGCTGAACCGATGATATTGCCCTGGACTTCGATGATAGAGATAGCTGAGGGAAAGTGCTGGGTGGGTTTAGTTGGAGCTTGGAGCGACTGCTCGATCTCGCTAATGCCTTGGTGCGTAATGTTGATCCAGTACGGGACAGGGCTGGCGCCCATGTCGGGCATGGCTTCCTCTATCAATCCCTCTCCTGCCAAGTAATGACATGCGTCCCCTAGTTCCTTGGGCGTAAGGTCGACCCTATCCGCGAGTTGGTTGCCGAGGACTTGCAGATCTTCGCTGCCGCCTGACATGTCAAAGATTGTTCTCATAACACGCAGACGATCGGCTCGCCGCTTCTCAATATCTCTCAAACCGCACCTCCAGGACCTCAGCTCGCATCGAGGATATTTCCTTGAAGGCTACTCAGAGCCGAACACGCTCGAGCAGCTCCAACAGACCGGCTGCAGCGGAGCTGCCGGTCACTGCTTGAAGAATGACCCGTGCACTGATCAAGCCTTCTCGCACTACATGCAGCTTCGGCGTCCGTAGGCGGAGTTGCGCTTTCACGGTATCGATCTCTGCGGACAACTCCTCGACAGCGGAAGAAGAAAGACCAAGATCAGCCACCCGAACGTCGAACTCGTGAAGAAATCCACGGACAGCATCCAGATCCAGTTGGCCGACGGACACTTCCTGTTGCGCTCCAGGACTTCCACTCTGGATGGCTGAGCCTATGACGTTGCCTCGAACGTAAATGACTGAGATGGCCGACGGGAAATGCTGGGTTGGTTCGCTGGGAACTTCGGGCGACTGCTCAAGCTCTTTTACTCCTCGATGCGTAATCATTATGCGCGTCTCGACCCACGGCCCTTGATAAAAGGAATGTACCTTCAGGGGATTATGACGCGATGGCACTAAGCCACTCGAATCAGGTTTCAGAACTACCTTCGTTGCCGGATGCATCACTTTCTTGACTACGATGAGCGCCTCTCCCTGAAGATACTCCAAAGCGTTCGACATCTCGCTGGCCGAGATCTTAAGCAGCTCCTTAAGATCGGCCTCAGGCACGATCCAAGACGCACTGCCGCCAGAGATTTCATAGATCGCCTGCATTATTCGTAGACGAACATTGCGCTGCTTCTCGACATCGACCAAGCTCTGAACTCCCTTCCCGCGGAACGTCAGATGCTTGCTGCCGGAGCAGCCCGGATGTTCGCCGGCCCCCAGGCAGTGCCGATGGTGCTCACAGCCCTAAATGTGGGAGGACCCATAGTTCATGAGACCAGAACTGAGAACACAACGGAAGTAAGCAACCAGGGCGAGGCATTCGCTCATCGGCAGATCCGCGCGCCGGGTCGGTCATCGCACCCCACTGGGTGGCCGGCAGTTGGCATCAGGCCGGCACAGTGCCAGCGGCGGTCGGCTGGACCTGCCGAGCCATGGCAGCTGACGAATTGCCGGCGATGACCGCGGCGGATCTGGGCCTTCGGTGCCGTCGCAGCTGGTTCTGCTGCTGTTAGCGTGTTCGCCGTCGAGGGCTGAGGATGTCAGGTTGATTGGCTGTGTGCGTACCAGCGCCGATCGGCGAGTGGCTCGACGGCGAGTACTGCGATGACCGAGAGTATGACGGCGGCTGTGACGACTGCGTTCCTGCCCTGCGCCGCGCCAGCTACGGCGCCGGCGATTGCGACTGCGGGTCGAAGCAGGGTGAATGGGCCGAGGATGACGGCCGAGGCGAGGTATTTCAGGCGCCAGCCGAGCACGGCGTAGCAGGCCAGTGCTGCAAGCACGAGCAGGGCATACGGGGCGTAGATCACGAGCATCGCTGACCCGGCCCGCGTGTAGGCATGCTGATGGTGGTGGTTGGTGAGGACGTCGGCGGTGGCGAGGGCTATCGCAGGGGCGAGCAGAACACTGACCAGGACCGCGCCTCGCCGGGCGGCCTGGTCGTCGGATGCGCGGTGGCTGATCAGCCCGGTCCGTCCGACCGAGGAGCGGAAAGCCGGCGAACGCCCCGTCAAGCAACGCCAGCACCAGCAGGGCGGCAGCAACGGCAGCGGTCATGTGCGGGTTCCGGCGATCGGGCGCAGCCCGTCCAGAGCGCCCGGATGCCAGCGTGAGCCTTCCAGCACCCGGACGTCGTAGGCCGGGGCCCCGGCTCGCGCAGCGGCCTGCAAGACGGCGGCCGGGTGGGCACGTCGAGCAGACAGGACACCGTCGTGGCGTGAGACAGGTTCACGCATGCTCGCCTGGTGGAACACCCACGCGCTGATCGTGGACCACAGGCACGGCGCGATGTCCCAGTGCGCGAATGCCGCGACCCCGAGCCGAGCCTGGGCGGCAAAGAACCCCGCCAGCCCCGGCGCGGGCAGGTGGTGCAGCAGGCCGCTGGAAAACACGATGGTGGCCGCACCGTCGTCGATCGCCACGCCGGGCTCGAACGCGTCACCCTGGACGAACCGGCACGCCAGGTCTTCGCACCTAGCCAGACGCGCGGCTTCGCCGATCAGGACCGGGTTGTGATCCACGCCGACCAGTTCGACATCGGCGCCCAGCACCGAGGTCGCCGCCATCGACCGCACCACGAAGCCGAGCCCGCATCCCACGTCGACGACCCGCACCGGCCCGCCGCCGGATCGGCGCAGCTCCGCCACGACCGGTCCGAGCAGGGCGGCGACACGACGACCGAACTGCAGCTCCTCACCGAGCCGCTGCAGCTCGCAATGCACCCGAACACCGAGCGCGTCCACATAGCCCGGATCAAGTGCCCGCCCGCGACCGGCATCCCGGACACGAGCCGCGCGGCGCGGCGCTGCCCGCGCCCGGTCAGCCGGGCAACAACATCGGCCTTCACGACCGGCAGCGGCGCGCCATCGGCATCTACCGACCACAGCAGATCGGTAATCTCCAGCAATGCGCCCGCCATGAACCAAGTCAACCGCACAGCTAAAACGACTACCGCGCGCCCGCACAAGATCATTTCATCGAGTCGGCGAACAAGAAACGAGGTCTTCGGGCTCCCCGCGCCGGCATGACGCCCGCGGACTCACTCAAAGATCCGGCACGACCGATCAGCCGCAGAACCCTGATAAGCGCTTACCGCCCACCGGCAGATCCGCGCGTGCCGAGCGCCGGCCGCCTGGACCTGCCGAGCCGTTGCAGCTGACGAATTGGCGCCGGTAGCCGCGGCGGAGCCGGGTCTATGGTGCCGTCGCAGCCGGTCAGGCCGCTGTTAGCGTGTTCGCCGTCGAGGGCTGAGGCCGGGCGGGCACAGCATTTTCCTAGCGGTCCTCTAATCCCAATGTTGGGAACACCATGCTGGATGAGCGCAGCCTGAGCCTGATGTGGGGCCCGGCTGTCGTTACCGTAAGTGACCATTCGCAAGGTGCGGTCGCCTCAAGAGATCGCGCCTAACGCCGAATCGGCGCGGCTCAGACTCTGGATCCGCTGCAGCCTTTCGCGGTGCCGATTGGCCAGTTATGTGCGTGCGCACCGCCGACGTCACCAAACAATTGCGTCGGCACCAGAGTTTGGCGAGCGTGCACGATCTCAGCCCGCTCTGGTGGGCTGCATATCCTCCACCCGCGTGACTGACCCGGCACAGACCGTTGGTACTGCAGCTGGGCCAGCCGGTCCGGGAGTTGCCAGACTGACTGATGACAAGCCCTCGTACTGTCCGCCGCTCCCGGCGCGCCGCCCTCACCAAGTCGATTTTCTGGCCTGTCAGTGGGGAGAGGTGCAGTTCCGTCGTCTACTCGGCCGGTCTGCAGTCTACCGGGCGGCCTCGCCCCAGGACTCGACGTCCGCGATCTCGCGCAGATCCCCGGCGACCACCTCGGCGCTGGGCTGCCGGAGCTGCTGCGCGCGGTGGTCTTGCGTCCGTGCGAAGGCACGCACCGGGACGCCCCGGTCAAGCAGCAGCATGGTCACCCTGCGGTCCGCCGCCCGCGGCGCCGGTCACCAGCACAAGCCCGCTCACCCGAGCGCTACCCAGCGTCGTCGGCGTCTGGCCCGTCGCCGCTGTCTTTCGCAAAGTTGACACTTGTAAAAATAAAGCATAACGTTGCTTTCATGAAGCGCTACGGGCAGGCATGCACTATCGCCAGAGCCCTGGACGTCGTCGGCGAACGGTGGAGCCTCCTGCTCGTGCGGGAGCTGATTCTGGGCCCGCGCCGTTACCGCGACCTTGCCGCGGGCCTGCCGGGCATCCCCAGCAACGTCCTGGCAGCGCGCCTGAAGGACCTGCAGGCCGCCGGCGTCATCACCCGGCGCACCCTCCCGGCACCGACCGACGTGACCGTGTACGAGCTGACCGAGGCCGGCCGGGCGCTGCAGCCCGCACTCAAAGAGCTGCTGGACTGGGGCCTGCGCTACGGACCGGAACCGTCCCGGGACGACGCGGGCCAGCCCGGCTGGGCACTGCTGGCCAGCGCCGGCCGGCCGAGCGCACTGCCCGCCGGGCAGACGTGCGAGCTCCGGGTAGGACCGGAGAGCTTCTACCTCAGCTCCGACGCCGGCAAGCTCACCGTCCGCCGCTGGCCGGCACCGGATGGCGACGCGGTGGTCACCATGTCCGCCGACACCTTCTACAGCCTCATGACGGGCCAGACGACTGTGACCGGCGCCGTCCGGCACGCCACCGTCGACGGCGACACCGAGATTGCCCGCCGCGCCCTGGAGCCGCTCTTCGCCGCAGCACTCGCCACGCCGGCACCCGCCATCTGAGCTGGCTCCCGCGCCAGGCGGGAATCAGCCCGCCCCATCCCGACAGCGAATAAACCTCACCTATACGCCTAGGAGCAACAGTTGTGATAATCGCAGACAAAGCAGTTCTGGTCACCGGCGCCAATCGCGGCATCGGGCGGGCGCTGGTCGAGGAAGCTTTGAGCAGAGGTGCGAAGCGAGTGTATGCCGGCACGCGGCAGCCCTTGGCTCACCCGGATGGGCGTGTTACGCCGCTGACACTGGACATCACCAACGAGGCGCAGATTCAGAGAGCCGCCGAGGAAGTGGAGTCTCTCGATGTCCTGGTCAATAACGCCGGCATGGCCCTTGTCAGTGAGCTGAGTGATCGTGTCGCGTTCGAACAGCAGCTCGCGGTCAACCTGTTCGGTACGTATGCCGTGACCCAGGCCTTCTTGCCCTTGCTGACCCGTTCCCAGGGAGCCATCGTCAACAATCTGTCGATGAACGCCTTGGCCCCCCTGCCGTTCATTCCGGCCTACTCGGCCTCGAAGGCGGCCGCGTTGTCCCTGACGCAATCATCGCGGACTCTCTTCGCTGGACAGGGCGTGAGCGTTCACGCCGTCCTGACAGGACCTGTGGACACAGATGCGGCCCGAGGCTTCGAGATACCGAAGGCCTCTCCGGAGTCCGTCGCGCGAGCGATCTTCGATGGCGTGGAGAACGAGGAGGAGGACATCTTCCCCGATCCCATGTCAGAGTCCTTGGCTCAGAGCTGGCGCAGCGGTGCCGCGAAGACGCTCGAGCGCCAGCTGGCGGCATTGGCAGTAGCGGAACCGGTCAAGCCATAGCCAAACCGATCCAATGGATCTGGCCCACGCCCATCCAGTGGTCGGTTGCGCTCGGCGACCGGCCGAGGCGCGAGCCGGCGGCAGTCAGTTGCCTTGCGGCTGGTGACACGGACCCGGGCGATGGGCCACAACCGCCGCGCCGCTTGGGAGCTACTGACTCCCGCGAGCTAACGCGCTACGAACCCCGGAACCCGGCACCTGCATTTAGGAGAAACCGTCATGTCCGAAACACGATCTAAGACCACTCGAATCGCCAGGCCAGGACCAGCCGGCGGCACCACCGCGAGCGACGGACAGCGCCGCCTGGGCCTGGCCCTGCTGGTCCTCGCCACCGCGCAGCTGATGGTGGTGCTGGACGCGACCATCGTCAACGTCGCCCTCCCGCACATCCAGCGGGCGCTCGGCTTTTCCGGGTCCGGCCTGGAATGGGTGGTCAACGCCTACGCGCTGACCTTCGGCGGGCTGCTGCTGCTCGGCGGCCGGGCCGGGGACCTGCTCGGCCGCCGCAAGATGTTCATCGCCGGGCTGCTGCTGTTCTCCGCCGCTTCCCTCGCCGGCGGGTTCGCCGACAGCCAGGCCTTTTTGCTCGCGGCCCGCGCGGTGCAGGGCGTCGGCGGGGCGCTGGTCGCCCCGGCCGCGCTGTCGCTGATCACCACCACCTTCCCCGAGGGCCCGCCGCGTACCCGGGCTTTCGGCGTGTACGCCGCGATGAGCATCGCCGGCGGCGCGATCGGCCTGCTCGGCGGCGGCCTGCTGACCACCTACGCCTCGTGGCGGTGGGTGCTGTTCGTCAACGTGCCCATCGGCGCCGCCGTCGCGCTGGCCGCACCGCGGGTGCTGGCCGAGTCGCCGCGCCGCCGCGGCCGGTTCGACCTGCCCGGCGCCATCACCGGCACCGGCGGCATCGTCGCCCTGGTCTACGGCCTGGTCAGCGCCGCCGCCAGCCCCAACGGCGTCTCCCACTGGGGTGACGCCAAGGTCCTCGCCTCGCTCGCCGCC
Source organism: uncultured Actinomycetota bacterium (assembly GCA_963804435.1). Taxonomy (GTDB): domain Bacteria; phylum Actinomycetota; class Actinomycetes; order Streptosporangiales; family Streptosporangiaceae; genus JAJYUU01. The sequence continues at coordinate 2,168,191 of CAWDQI010000001.1, forward strand.
GCCGCGGTGCTGCTCGCCGCGTTCGCGGTGATCGAGACCCGCAGCGCGCAGGCCCTGCTGCCGGTACGGCTGCTGCGCGACCGCAACCGCACCGGCGCCTACCTGAGCTACGCCGGGGTGGGCATCTTCATCTTCGGCATGTTCTTCTTCCTCACCGTGTTCATGCAGGCCGTCTGGGGATACTCCCCCCTGAAGACCGGCGTCGCCTACCTCCCGTTCACCGCAGCCCTCCTCATCGGAGCCGGGGCCGTCGCCCAGCTCGTGCCCAAGATCGGCGCCCGCCCGCTGCTGCTCGCCGGCTCCGCGGCCGCCGCCGGCGGCCTGTACTGGCTGTCCCGGATCAGCGAGCACGCCACCTACGCCAGCGCGGTGCTGGGCCCGACCATGGTCATCGGAGCCGGCGCCGCCCTGCTGTTCGTCACGCTGTCCCTGGTCGCGCTGAACCGCGTCCCCGAAGCCGACTCCGGGGTGGCCTCCAGCCTGCTCAACACCGGCCAGCAAGCCGGCGGCTCCATCGGCCTGGCGGTGCTCGGCACCGTCGCCTGGACCGTCGTCGCCCACAGCAGCCACGCCCAGGCCGCCCAGGCCGCTGCCGCGCGGGCCGGGCACCCGGTGCACCCGGGCGGCCCGCTGGCCGCAGCGATCTACAACCATGCCCTCGCCACCGGGTTCGGCCGCGGGTTCCTGGTCGCCGCCGGTATCGCCCTGCTCACCCTGGCCATCAACATCGCCGCGATCCGGGTCCGGCGCGCCGACCTCGCCGGCGCCCAGCAACCACCACCCGCCGCGCCCGCCGACCCGGCACAACCGCGGTGACCGCAAAAGACACAAACAATAGGAGACCTTCATGACGACTCCCGCATCCACCACGTCGGGCGCGCGCGATGGCACCCCGCCGCCCCCGGACGCTGGCTGGCATTGGGGCTGCTGGCCAGGAGGTTCGACATGACTACCGGCGTCACCGCCCGCGCGCGTCCACGCCAGACGGCCAATGCAGTCCTGCCGCGCCCCAATGACCCGCCTCGAACGACGGCGCGCTCGACAGCGCGGCCGGGTGCCTGTGCCGGCGCCGCGCCGCATCAATCAACGCTCAGCCCGTCGACGGCAAGTCGCTGGACATCGCTTCCCACGTCGTTGCACCCCCTCAGGGCGCACGCGCGGACTCTGACGCACAATGCCAGGCCACCCCGAACCCTGGCTGGTCACCCGACCAGCCACGTCCTTAAAGGAGCACTTCCGATGGCAGATTTCCCCGCCCTTACCGAAGGCATCGTGCTGACCCACTTCATCGTGTCCAGCGACGTCGCGAAGTCCCGGCAGTTCTATTCCGACGTCCTCGGCGGCGAGACGCTCATGGACGGCGAACCCACGATCGTCGCACTGGCCAACAGCTGGATCATCATCAACACCGGCGGCGGACCGACCGACGACAAACCCACCGTGACCCTCGAGGCGCCCACCGACCGGGACCGGGTCAGCGCCTTCCTCAACATCCGCGTCGCCGACATCGCCGCCGTCCACGCGGACTGGAGCGCCCGCGGCGCGCAGTTCCTCACCCCGCCGATCGACCGCGGACCCGAGATCCGCTGCTATCTGCGTGACCCCGACGGCCACCTGATCGAGGTCGGTCAGTCCAATCGCTGACCGGCCGCAGCAATCAGCCACTTCCCCGAGGAGATGCGCCATGCAGTTCACCGACAAGACCGTGCCGCGTCATCGAGACAGCATGGCTTTCCCCGCTGCCACTGCCTCGAGTTGAGAAAGGTTTCCAGTACTTCAGCGGAGGAGATCCGCAACTTGATGTGTCGCCGCTCGACTTCGGGATTGCATCCGAGCGCCGGGGGGCCGTGACCATGAACAAACCGGACGAGAATGGAGACAAGGAATGCAGGTACGCCAGGTAGTCACCGGCCACGACGCCAAGGGTCGTGCTGTTATTGCGCGAGACGAGCAAGTCAATGGGATGCCCATCCCTGGCCTAGGAGAGCTCGCCTTCCTCTGGAGCGCCGATGAGCCGGCTACCTACCCGAACGCGGGGAACAATCCGGCGGCGCCCAGTCTATTCCCGCCCGTAGGCGGCATCCGCTTCCTCATCGCGACGTACTCGCCGGAGCACGACGTGATTGCTGCACCAGAAGCCTCTCCCGGGATACACGTGGAGGACGGCGACGAACCCGGCATGCACGCGACCGACTCGACGGATTTCGGGGTCGTGCTCTCCGGCAACCTGATATGCGAGCTCGACGATGGCGCGGAGGTGGCGCTGTCTCCCGGCGATGTCGTGGTGCAGAACGGAACTCGCCACCGTTGGCGCGTGGTTGGGGACGTGCCGGCCACCCTGGCTGTTTGCATCATCGGAGCCCACCGCGTCTAGGATCCGGGCCGCACCTGAAGCGGGAAACGAACCTGCCGCTTTCCGGCGCCTTCGCAGGAATCAGATGGCGGTGCGGCCCCCGTCGGCGGCAAAGACCGCGCCAGTGATGTAGCTGGCCGCGGGTGAGGCGAGGAAGACGATCACGCTGGCGATCTCATCGGGCTGCGCGGCGCGCGCCATGAGCGTCGTCGCGCCGACGGCTTCGGTCACGCTGTCGGGCCGGATGCCGGTGTAGACAGGTCCGGAGACGATGGTGTTGACCCGGACGCCGGCGGGGCTGAACTCGGCCGCCCAGGAACGGGTCAGCGCCGCCAGCGCGCCCTTGCTGGCGGTGTCAGCGGCGAGGCCCGGCATGCCGATCTGCCCGGACTGGCTGCCGACATTGATGATGCTGCCGCTCCCGCGGGCGGCCATCTTCGGGGCCAGCGCAGCGACCAGGAAGTAGGGCGCCCGTACGTTGGCGGCGCGTAGAGCCGGTCGAAGGTCGCCACGTCGAGTTCTGCGGTCGGCCCGATCCAGGAGAACCCGGCGTTGTTGACCAGGACGTCAGCCGAGCCGGCTTGCCCGGCAAGGTCGTCGAGCTGGGCGGGATCGCTGAGGTCGGCGGCGGCGAAACGGGCCCTGCCGCCCTCGCCGTTGATGGCGCCGGCTACCGCCCCGCCACGCGCGGCGTCACGCCCGTGCGCGATGACGTCGGCGCCGCGCCGGCCGAACTGCACGGCGGCCGCCTTGCCGACTCCCGAAGTGGCGCCTGTGACAAGCGCCGTGACGCCCTCGAAGTCTCGCTGTTCGCTCACGTCCTTCTCCCTCCTATTTCGGGGCCTGCGTGCGGCTGATCCCGGTTACTCGCCGTGCCAGCCGCCACATCGGCGGGCTCAGCGGATGCGGGCGTCCACCTGGAACGTGCCCCGCTTCCTGCATAGCTTCGATGAGACCATCGATGGCGGCCTGATCGTGCCCCCGGACCTAGCCGGAACGGTCACCTCACTTGCCGAGGAAGCGGGGCAGCCGCGGGGAGATCAGCGACGAGCGGTCCGCCGGTAGAACGCAGGACTTCCCCTTCAACGCGACGCTGACGGGCATCCAGCGCGCTGCCGTCGATGAGCTGGCCCGCCACGAGCTCGGGGTACTCGTCGCACCGCCAGGGTCGGGCAAAACGGTCATCGCATCCGCGCTGATCGCTGCGCACGGCAGCTCGACGCTCATCCTGGTCGACCGAAAGGCCCTGGCCCGCCAGCGGCGCGCATTTACGAAGGCTTTTACCTTGGCCGTAGCCGTCCCAACAATCAGATTACGCTCGACGCTTGTCGTCTCATCCATGTGTGACCCGATCTATGTCAAGCTTGATTCAGCGTTACTCGGAGCCGGGCCAGAACCAGCGGTTGCCAGCCACACTCCTGAACGTCTCCCCGCAGCCGCCGCCCTTGCCGGCACTCCCTGCCCCGGCCGATCGTCGGCCCGGCCCCCGTGCTCGAGCTGCCGGTAAGGCCTTGACGATCGTGTTCGGGTTGATCACCAGGCTCGCGGCGACGTCTTTGACCGTCGGCAGCCGGCCACCCTCCTGCAGGCAGCCCAGCAGCAGCGACTGCCGCACCTGGTGCACGGGCTGAGGGCCTGCGCGGTCTGCGCGGTCCGGCGCAGCGGACTGTGCCGGACCGCATCAGCCGGACCTCGGCCAGGCGGCACCCGACATGGCGGGCCTGCTGCTCCCCCAGGGAGGACAAGCCGCCGTCGGGATCCTCACCAGACTGAGCGTGCTCTTGCTCGCCCATGGCGGACCAGGGACAACAACGTGCTCGGCAATGATGATTCCTTCCAGCAGGTCACGGCTGCGGGCCAGCCCCCGATGGCCGCGCGACCGCGAAGCCATGTCGCAGCACCCGGGAGCCTCCGCAGCATCAGCCGCCCAGAATGCCCCATTCTGCACAGTCGGCGCAACAGGCAGAAGCGCAGCAGGAACCGCGCCGAACGGCGGCGATGCGCGCCGTATCTGAGTCCAGGGTCGGTAACCCACCGTGAACAGGAACGCCCGGTGATCCGCAGGTATGATGCTCAGCAGCCACGCGCTGGCGATGACTTTGGGCCAGTGGATCGTCCTCACTGGTGGCGAGCCGCGGCAACCGGTCCCAGTCGCGTGAAGCATCCTGTCAGGAGATCATCGTGTCACAAGTCCGGGTGCACAACTTCTCGGTGTCGCTGGATGGATTCGGCACCGGCGAGGAGCAAAGCCTGGATGCGCCGTTTGGACATGCGGGAACCCGGCTGCACGAGTGGTTCTTCCCGACCCGTACCTTCCGCGCCATGCAAGGCCAGCCCGGCGGCAGCACCGGCATCGACGACGCTTTCGCCAGCGCCTGGGCCCCGGGCATCGGCGCCGAGATCATGGGGCGGGGCAAGTTCGGCCCCCACCACGGCCCCTGGCCGGACCAGGCGTGGAGCGGATGGTGGGGAGACACCCCGCCGTTCCACACCCCGGTCTTTGTCCTCACCCACCATCCCCGGCCTTCCGTCGAGATGGACGGTGGTACCACCTTTCACTTCCTCGAGGCCGACCCCGCCCAGGCGCTGGCGCAGGCGCGCCAGGCTGCCGCCGGAGGGGACGTCCGCATCGGCGGCGGCCCGTCCACCATCCGCGAGTTCCTGGCCGCCGGCCTGATCGACTACCTGCACATCGTCGTTGTGCCCATCGTGCTTGGCCGCGGGGAGCGGCTCTGGGACGGGCTCGAGGCGCTCGAAGACCGCTTCCAGATCGAGGCCGTAAACAGCCCCAGCGGCGTCACCCACGTCACCCTCAGCCGCCGGTAACAGGCGGGGCACGGCAGGGCAGGGCGCCGGCCAAAGCCGTTCAGCACCTCATGACGCCTGCAGCATCGCGAACCCATACCTGGAGCAGCCCGGGCCGCAGCGGCCACCCGTCGAGCCGGTCAGCAATCATCAGATCGACGCCGCCAAGGCGCAACTGGGCATGGATCAGCTTGCCATCAGGTATCTGGGTTCTCACTTCAACGTTCTCCGCAACTCAGCTGTCGGGCGTGACCGCATCCAATTGGCGCCGAACCTGCGACGTGTTCACGCCGAGAGCGCCCAGCAGCACCCCCGCAGGATCTGGTGGCTGGAGACTGAGGATCTGGGCCAGCACCTGCTGGGCGGTGACCTGGAGTCTTCCGGCGGTTGGGCCTGACCGCTTCCTCAAGCACTTTCTTTGCCGCGGGCGTCATGCGGAGGCGATCTTTGTTCGCGACGTCTCTGAGCCTCGGCTTCTTCGGCACGGCGCGCATCGGCAGTGCGGGAGCGTCGGTGCCGGAGACCATGCCCAGGGCGCCCAGGGCTTCCTGGTCGAGCGACGCAAGGGCCTGGCGGGCTTGCTGCAGGCTCACGCCCAGCACGGCTTCGATCGAGGGATCCTCCAGCACGGCGAGCAAGAGGTGATCGGCGCCGGTTCGGCGATCACCCCGGCGGCGAGCCTCCTCACTGGCCCGCAGATAGATGGCCCAGGGGTGAAGCACCTCTGCCACAACGGATTCGGTGGTCATGATGACTCCTTGTTGTATTTGGTGTGCACGGATTGGCGGGTGACGCCCAAGGCGTCTCCGATCTGCTGCCACGACCAGCCCTTTTGCCGGGCCGACGCGACGTGGTTCGCTTCGACCCTCTCAGCCAGGCGATGGAGCGCCAGCGAGGCGCGAAGCCCGGTTGCCGGGTCATCCGACGAGAGATCCGCGCTGAGTTCTTCGATGTCCATGCCTGTCAGTTTAGACTGACACCCTCGCCTTGTCAATCTAAACTGACACGGCAGATCGCCGCACCGGAGTGCCTCAGATGGCCGGGAAATGAACACACTTTTTCGGGCTCTGACCGGCCGGATGCTTGCTCTCCGCCAGGGGTTGGAATGCCTCCGGCGGATCGGCCCCGAGCATCCTGCCGACGGACCAGTCCGACGACTCCGGCGTCCGAGGGTGTCCCAGAGCGCGCGGACAATATTCCGGTTGAGGGTGTCACCTACCGCCGGCTCGGTGTTCCCTTATTCGCGGTCGGAGAACCGGAGTGCGAACTTCGGCGAGCGCGCCAGAGCGACCAGTCTGGAACGGACGCGTGCACGGAGCAGCGCTGTGCCTCTGGATACATATCGGCGGCTCGGCGGGCGTCGACCTGCGCACGCAAGGTGACGTAGCTGCGCCGCTACTCCTGGTGCTCCCCGGTCCGCCTCGCCAGTAGTCGGCGAGGCGGAGCACCTCGAGCCGGCAACTACCGTGCCGCGCCGGCGACGTAGGCGGCGACGATGTAGGTGGCGTGCCGGTCCAGGGATGTCCGGGCACGGTCGTATCTCATAGTGGTACGCGGGTCAGCGTGGGAGGCCGCTTCCTGCACGTCGCGCAGCGGAACCCCCGCATCCAAACTGCCGCGGTGATGAACGGGTGCCTGAGCGTATGGGGTCCGACGGTCTTGCTGATCCCGGCACGGCGCGCTCCGCGGCGGACGATCCGGCCGGCGCCGTGCCGGTCCAGCCGCCGGCCATCCGCGGTCAGGAAGATGGGTCCTTCGCTGCGCTCGCTGATGGCCAGGTCGATTGCCCGGGCGGTGCGGGGTGCGCGCGGGATGGTGACGACCTTGCCGCCCTTGCGGGTGATCACCAGAGTACGGTGGCCACGCTCGATGCCGAGCGCCTCGATGCCGGCGCTGGTGGCTTCGGAGACGCGTAGCCCGTTGAGGGCCAGCAGGGAGATCAGCGCGTGCTCGACTGGCGGGCCGAGTCCGGCGGCGACCAGCAGCGCGCCGAGCTCGTTGCGGTCCAGACCGGTGGCGTGGGACTCATAATCCAGGCGGGGCCGCCGCACGTGCGCGGCGGGTGAGTGATCGAGGAGTTCTTCCTCGACGGCGTACCGGTAGAACCCGGCGACGGTGCACAGCCGCCGGGTGATGGTGGCCCGGGCGCGGCCGCGGGCTTCCAGATCGCGGGCGAAGACCTCGATGTCGGCGCGGCGGGCCTGGAACAGCCGCAGCTGATGCTGCTGGCACCAGCCGGCGAACTGCCGAAGGTCCATCTCGTACGGCTGACGGGTCAGGCCGCTGTAGGCGGCCAGGAACCCGGCTAATGCGAGCCGTTCCGTGTTGGTGAAGACGGGTGCGATCGGGACAAGGGCAGCGGACGGGGTCGTGGTGGCCATCAGGCACCTCCGGGTACGGGCTGAGACCCCGAAGCTGGGCCAGCTGAGGCCGACGGCGGGGGGATCGCATGGTCGGCAAGGTTCAGCGCGGCGTCGATCTTGGTGACGGCGGTCCGTATTGCGGCTCGCACCACCGGGTTCGCCGCGATGGGGGGCCGAGGCGCATGGCCGGCCGGTGGTGGTGTCTGTGATCTGAGTTTCGGTCTGCAGCAGCGGCGAGCCCAGCGGCTCAGCAGGGTCTTGCGGTGAGTCATCCAGTTTGACAGCAGCATGCCAGGCAGATGGCAGGTTGGGACCTTCGGCTCTTGTCACACTCCGTGGAGCAGTTCAGGCTCGGGCGAGCAGGATAAAGCGGCTGCTTGCGAGGTGAATGCGCTGAGGCGGCTGCGCAGGCGCTCTCGCTTCCGATGCTGCCGCGCTACTAGTCAACGGTGACGTCAGCGTGGCGAATTCCATCTGCGAGATGGGAGGCGGGCGCCATGGGGTACGACCGGATCGCGCGGAAACGACTGCTGCGCGGTGCTGGCCTCATGCTTGTGGCCTGCGGGTATGTGCGGCTGGCCCGGCCGCGGATGGCGAGGTGGGGCGCGACCGATGGCGAGGTCGCTGGCGCGATGCCCGGAGACGGGGAGGTTCCCGGGCCGCAGTTCGCGGTCGCCCGCGCGGTGACCATCGCCGCGCCGCCTGAAGCCGTCCGGCCGTGGATCGTGCAGATCGGCTACCACCGGGCCGGGTGGTACGCATATGACCTGTTCGACAACGATGACATCCCGAGCGCGGAGGCGATCGTGCCCGAGTTCCAGCACCTGGAGATCGGGCAGGTGATCGGCGAGGAGGGTTTCGCGGTCCGGGAGCTCGGACCCGGCCGGCACCTGGTCCTGGCGTTCCAGTACCCGAAGACGCAGCGGGTGGTCAAGCAGGGCGCCTTGCCGAAGTTCGGCCACTGCTCGATGTGCCTGCAACTCAGGCCGGTTCACGGCGGCGAGCGCACCCTGCTGCTGTACCGGGTCCGGCTCTCCGCGCCTCCGCTGGGCCGCGCCGTCATGGCTGCCTTCTTCGAGCCGGCTGACTTTGTCCAGAGCCGCAAGATGCTGACCGGGATCAAGCGCCGCGCCGAGACGCATTACGCCGGTGCCTTCGCAGCCGAGGCGCATAACACGGAGGCGGGAGGCGTAGCAGATGAGCCCAGTTGTCGTCGAGGCGGAGGTCGACATCAACCGGCCGCCGGATGAGGTCTTCGACTACTGCAGCGACCACCGGCATGAGCCGGTGTGGAATCCGATGATGACCCGCGTCGAGAAGCTCACCGACGGGCCGATCGGTACTGGAACCCGGTATGCGGCCGAGTTTGTCAAGGGCCCGCCCATGGTCTTGGAGTGCACTCGGTACGAGCGCCCCGGCGCATCGTCCTTGACCGGCAAGTCACGTGCCCTGACCGCAAGTGGTGGCTGGCGGGTGCTGCCCACCGCGGACGGCTCCCACCTGGTCATGCGGGTGGAGATGGAACTGCATGGCCTGCTGAAGCTGGCGGCGCCGCTGGTGCGCCGCCGCGAGCAGCCGATGTTCCTGCGCGACCTGGACAACAGCATTTCGGCTTGGAGCTGGTCACTCGGGGCATCAACGGATTCCGCCGTGTTGAGGAGCCACACAAGTCGTCCGGCGGCCAGCATGAAGTCCTCATAGGCGGCGCGCCGACGGTCGGCGCGGGCGTCCTGGCGGGCCCGGCGGTACTGGTCGTTCGCCAGATCGCCCCGTTCGGGCGCCGTGGAAGAAGTCCGGCCAGGGGTAGGCTTGCCGCCCGTTATCGGGTTGCCGTTCTGTCGCCTGAGGTCGAAGACTCCCCTCGTGACTATTGGCCGCGGGCTTCGTTGCGTGGCACCTACGGTCAGTCCCACAGCCCGCGCTCTGAACCCTGCAGCGCGAACAACCAGCGCCAGCCTGACGGGCACGGCGGCTGGTGGTCGGCCGCGTATGCGGCCTTCCGTCGTCGCGGTCGGACGAGCAATATTAGGTTCATGCCTTCTGCGACGTCGCCGGTAACCGCAGACCGGGTGGCTGCGCCCGCTGACAGGCGCTGGCTGATCCTGATCGTGGTCGCCATCGCTCAGCTCATGGTGGTCCTGGATTCCACGATCGTGAACATCGCGCTGCCGTCGGCGCAGCGTGCGCTGGGGTTCCCGAACAGTGACCGGCAGTGGGTGGTGACGGCGTACGCGCTGGCCTTCGGCAGCCTGCTGCTGGTGGGCGGCCGCCTGGGGGACATGTTCAGCCGCAAGCGGGTGTTCATCACCGGCCTGATCGGGTTCGCCGTCGCCTCGGCCATCGGCGGCGCCTCCGTGTCGTTCACGATGCTGGTAGCAGCACGCGCGCTGCAGGGCGCCTTCGGCGCCGTCCTCGCGCCCTCCGCGCTGGGCACGCTGGTCAGCACGTTCCGTGAGCCACGGGAGCGGGGCAGGGCCTTCGGCGTGTTCGGCTCGGTCGCCGCCGGCGGCGGCGCCGTCGGCCTGATCCTCGGCGGGGTTCTCACCCAGTACGTGTCGTGGCGGTGGACGCTGTATGTCAACCTGGTGTTCGCCGCAATCGCGGTGGCCGGCGCGCTGGCCTGGATCCGCCCCACCAGCCCGGACGCCAGGCCGCGGATGGACTGGCCAGGCGCCGTGCTGGCGTGCGCCGGCCTGTTCCTGATCGTTTTCGGCTTCTCCCGTGCCGAAACCGCCGGGTGGACGGCCCCGCAGACGATCGGCTCTCTGGCGGCGGGCGTGCTGCTACTCGCCGCGTTCGTTGTCGCCGAGCAGCGGTCTAGTCACCCATTGCTGCCGCTGCGGGTGATCCTCGACCGGACCCGGGGCGGCTCCTACGTCGCGGTCTTCATATCCGGAATCGCGATCTTCGCAACGTTCCTGTTCCTCACCTACTTCTTGCAAGTGATCAAAGCAGAAAGCCCGCTGGCCACCGGGTTGCTGTTCCTGCCGATGGTCGGCTGCATCCTGATCAGCTCGAACCTCTCCAGCATCGTGGGCCTGGCCCGGGTAGGGCCGCGGGTCCTGATCGCAGCCGGCATGCTGCTGGGCGCCGGCGGGATGGCGTACCTGAGCCAGGTGACTGTGACCTCCAGCTACGTCGGCGCGGTGTTGCCCGCTCTGCTGATCCTGGGCCTGGGTTTCGGCATGATCTTCGCGCCGGCCATCAACACCGCTACCTTCGGCGTCGCCCGCCGGGACTCCGGCGTCGCCTCCGCGCTGGTCAACACGATGCAGCAGGTCGGCGGCTCGATCGGGACATCAGCTCTCAGCACGATCGCGCTCAGTACGGCGGCCAGCTACCTGGTTACCCACCACACCAGCCCGCTTGCACCGGCGATCGCGGCCACCCACGGCTACACCGTCGCCTTCGCCGTGTCAGCAGCGCTGCTCGGGCTCGGCTTCATCCTCTCGATCGTCCTGCTCCCGACCAAGCGGCGGCTTACAGAGCTCAGGAACGCCGCAGCCACAGCTGCCGCCGTTCCGGCCCCGGTCCCATCGCCTGCTGCCCCCGCCCCGCAGCCGGCGTTTGAGGCGATTCCGGTGGCCCTGTGCAGCTGCTCGCCGGTTGTGACCGCGGTTCCCGGCTCGGCGGCCACGCCGGTCCGCTAGAGCCTGCAGCCGGTCAGGCAGTGACATACCGAGCCGCCGCTATGCGCAGGCCCCGTGCGATCTTCGTCGCGGTGTCGGACACGCGGTTCTGGCTGTTACGCGTGTGGACTGGTCGGGGCTGTCGAGGACACCGGGCCGGTGAAGCGCAGTAGCGATACCCGCATCCGGCGGGAAGTGATCGGGCAGATGCTGGACTACGCGGCAAACGCTGTCGTCTACTGGCAGATCGAGCGGCTCCGCGAGCTCCTGATCCGCCAAGCCGAACACGCCCGCCGACGGCCCAGCAGCTGTTCGGACAGCCGGCAGCTACGACAGCATTGACGTTAAGGCCGCCGCCGGACTATCAGCCCGGCAGCTGCGCGACCAGATCGCCAGGATCCTCCCGCCGGGCATCCGGCCCTGACCGCCGCGAGCGCGGCCGCGACCCAGGCGAGCCAGCTGAACAGCCAGCTGTCCATCCTCACCAAGTTCTTCCTCGTGTTCGCCGGGGTGGCGCTGTTCGTGGGCGGGTTCGTGATCTGGAACACGTTCTCGATCATGATCGGGCAGCAGACCAGGGAGCTCGCCCTGCTGCGCACGCTCGGCGCCGGCCGCCATCAGGTCTTCCGGTCGGTCCTGGCCGAGGCGGCAATCGTCGGGTCGGTCGCGGCACCAGCCGGCGCGGGCCGCGGCATCGTGCTCTCCAAGGGCCTGGTCGCGCTGCTATCCAGCTTCGGCCTGTCGCTGCCGGTGATCGGGCTGGTCGTCCCACCGGGACAGCCCGCGCTCGCGGCGGCCACCGGCCTGGCGGCGACGCTGACCGCCGCGGTGGCGCCGGCCTACAGTGCTCTGCGTCGTCCGGCGGCTGACTCGAGCCGATCGGCCATTCTGTGTTCGCGCTCGCGGGGCCTCACCGTTCCCGCTCAGTGAAGCCCGCGATCTCGATCGGTCGCCGGGCCCTACCCAGCGGGCGGCCGGACATCGTGTCCCTCATTGTCCGGCCTCTGATGTCCGCAGTAGGTGTGACCGCCGGGGCTGTAACGATGCGGTACCGTGGCGAGCGTCGATGCTCGCCGTTGCTCTCGCCGTTGCTGTCGGCTTGGCCCACGTTCGGTCAGTTCTCGTGGATCGGAGCGGCGGTATTTGTGTGGAGCGTGCGGAGTCTGAGCCACCAGAACAGCAGAGCCAGCGGCACCATCAGGCCGCCGATCCCGTAGATGACGAAAGCGGCGGGGCCGACTATGTGGGCGACCAGCCAGCTGAAGTTCTGGCCGAAGAAGCCGGTGATGAACGTCAGCGGCAGGAAGACCGTGGCCAGGATCGTGAGCTGCTCGATGGTGGCGTTCTGCCGGACACTGACCTTCGTCTGCTCGACCGAGATCACTGCCATGTTGGCCTCCAGCACCGTGCCGAGCAGGTCACGCTGCGCGGCGACCTCCTCGTCGACCAGCAGCAGGTGGTCGTGAACGTCACGCAGGTAGGGCTGCAGCTGCGGGGCTTCGCTGGCGCGCTCGATTGTGGTGACCACGGCGAGCAGCGGATGGACGGCACGGTAGAAGTCGGTGGCCTCGCGGCGCAGCGAGTAGATCCGCTCGGTCGGCGCCACGGCCCCCGAAAAGACGGTGGCCTCGATCTGGTCAATGTCGCGTTCGAGCCCGGCCACGACGGGCGCGTACCCGTCCACCACCTGATCCAAGATCGCCCATAGGGCCGAAGAGCTGCCCGCGGCGAGCAGCTCCGGCCGCTGCTCCAGCCGCTGCCTCGCCCCGCGCAGCTCGCTCGCCACGCCCTGCCGCACCGTGATCACGAAGGTCGGCGCGAGGAACACGCTGATCTCACCGAACTCGACCTCTTCGGCCTCGTCGTCGTAACGCGCCGTGCGCAGGATCACCAGCCGCACGTCTCCGTCGTAACTCTCGACCTTCGGCCGCATATGAAAAGTCTGGGCGTCCTCCACCGCCAGCTCGTGCAGGCCGAAGGCATCCCGGACCTGGGCCAGCTCCTCCATCCCGGGCTCGAACAGTCCCAGCCACACGAAGCCGCCCTGCCCGCGGCGGGCCGCAGCCTCCTCCAGCGGCACCGCGCCCTCATCGCGCCTGCGACCATCCTGGTAGTGAGCACAATCAATGATCATCTCGGGGGACCCCCTAATCGGCAGCCGAGGCAGACATCCGCTACCCAGCATGGCGGAATGACGCAAGGGTGACGAAGGCCGCGCGGGCAGGCGGTGGCTGGTGGGATCCGGGCCGGCCTGTCCGGACAGCGAGCTACCGGATGATCTGGCCGGTGGTGGCGCCGGATCCGGCGCTGGCGTCCGTGAGCGGAACCGGGAGCCGGCACCTGCGCGGTACCGTGCGGCTGGCAGCTGGCCGCCGCGACCGTCACGGCTGCCTCCAGCGCAACGCCGACGTGCTCGCGGCTCATCGCGCGGCCGCTGACGAGCCAGCGGCCATCCGGCTGGTGCCCGGCCACGGCTATGCATGGCCCGCCGGGCTCAAGGTGCGCCGCGAGTCGACTGCCATCGCTGGATGGCTTGATCATGACGCCCGCGCAGCTCTGCGGCCACCAAAGGCGCCGCAACTCGCGGCGTGCTCATAGCTACGCGGACGGGCACCCTCCGAGGCGAGCCGATGGGCAGTCGCGCTCCGTGATGAGCCGTCGGTGTCAGGGCGCATGCCGAGCCGCCGTTTATGGACGGCACGCCAAGCGTCAGCGGCGGTCGGAAAGCGCGACCGGAATGGGCGTTCGGTGCGCCGTTCCGCTCCCGTCAAGGTCAGGCCGGGCTCATCACCTGACCGATGGCGAGGCCACGTCGGCGGCTGACCGGATCCGGCGCGGAACCACCGGCTCAGCGGCCTGAGCAGTCGGCCAGGCCTTCGCGCAGCGCTAGCTGGCATGCGCCGGTCGCGGCGATACTGATCTGATGACCAGCCACCACCACTCGCAGGCGGCCGAGGTGGCGGTTTCCGGCGGGCGGATGACCAGCGGGATGACGCGGCGCGGTGACCGGCTGCTGCGGCCCATGGGGCCCATGGTCGCCCGCCGTCCACGAGTACCTGCGGCACCTGGAGGCAGCCGGTTTCGACGGCGCTCCCCGGCTCCTGGGGGTCGAAGGCGACCGCGAAGTCCTGACCTTCATCGACGGCGACGTCGCCAACGACCCGCGCTGGCAGCCGGGACATGGGCACCGGCTCCCGCCCTATGCCAGGACCGGTCTGGCCCTGCGCTGCGCGGGACCGCTGATCCGCAAACTGCACACGGCGGCCGCTGGCTTCCGGCCGCTCATCACCAGCTACCGTTTCGACCCGCGGCCGCCAGGACCCGGGGAGATCGTCTCCCACGGCGACCTCGGCCCGTGGAACACCGTGTACCTGGACCAGATACCGGTCGCGTTCATCGACTGGGACGCCGCCGGGCCCGTCGACCCGGTGGCCGACCTCGCCGAGGCGGCGCATGCCTTCGTGCCACTCGCCCCGCCGGGCCTGCTCGCCGAAACAGGATTCGACCCGCTCCCTGGGTGCTGAAGTCGACGCCGTCCCAGGTGAACTCGCAGGACTCGGCAGGCGGCTGAGTCGCCAGAGCCATGGCGCCAACTCCCGCTAGCACTGCCTTCGATCGCTCGGCGTCAATGCGCTCGACCCAGAACTCGACGTCGCCGTGCACGCGTGTGATCCGGCCGATCCTCGCATCGAGGCCCCAGCCTCCGAACAGCCACGCTGAGATACCGGCTGCCTGCGTGACCGCTATGATCTTGCGGATAACACGCAGTTGCCCTTCGGTCGTGTCGTCCATCGTTTGATGCTGCCATGCCAGGCGTCCTTCGGCATCATGTCGCGCCTGCTCTGAGCCGTCCTGTTCGCGGGCGCCAGACCCAGGTGAGTGGACCGGGGGGCCGCGTCCAGGGTCGGCGGCCCAGGTAGCCGATCGTGCGCGACGGCACGCTGGGGGGTCGGCCTTCTGCTGGCCGTCGCTGTCGATGTGACATTCGCGGGCGAGGGAGAGGCCCTCGCGCGCGTCGGTGCTGAGCTGGGCACGCCGGGCCTGGTAGATGCAGGCCTTGGGGGCACTGTGGCCAGCTGATCCGCAGTAATGGTGGCAGGGGTCGCTGTAGACCTGCGCGGCACGATGTTCGCCTCGACTTAAGCCAACGGCGGCACCTCCGGATTACGGTTCGCAGGGCCGGTGAAGATCGAGGACTACTGCTGGCGGCGCCGACGGGCGAGATGAACAGTGATGTCAGCGGCAATCTCGACGGTTGTAGGCAGGGCCTGCATGATCTGGCTGAATACCTGCTCTTGCTCAGAGACCGGCAGTTCAAGGTAAGCCGAGATGGTCGATAGATGGCCAACGTAGTCGGGAGCACTCATCGTCAGGGGCCGCTCGATCACGAACTGCTGGACATCGGCGAACGACTCAGAACGTTGGAGTTCGGTACCCGGCCACTGCATGTCCTGTTCCGGTGGCGTCCCATCTGGAGACGGAACGTCGTCGCTGTCCAGGAACGGCGCCCGAGCCGCGCGAACGGCCTCCTCCACAGCCGGGTCAACCAACTTGCCAACTGGTCCGCCGAACGAGGCGAACACGCCACCTGGCTCCAGCAGCGCGGCGATGCGCGACCACCGGCCCGCCGGGTCCGTCCAGTGCAGCGCCGCTGCCGCATAGACCAGCCCGTAGCTCTCGTCCGGTCGCAAGTCCTCGAACGCGGCTTGCACGGTCCTGACGTTTGCTGGCACGTGCTTACGCAGCTCGGCGAGCATGGCCCCGTCCGGCTCGGTCGCGGTGACCGTGACCCCCCGCTGAGCGAACAGACGGGTTGCCTTGCCTGTCCCCGCGCCAATCTCCAGGGCGGTCCGAACCGGCTGACCCGCGTACGTCATCACCAGGTCGACGAGCTCCACCGGATACCCCGGCCGGAATCGCTCGTATGCTCCCGCCTTCGCTCCGAAGCTCAGCGCGCGACTAGACATGCCGAGGATCCTGACACGATCTGCTTCGTCAACGCTCGGTCTTTTTCCGTGCCACCCAGCCGCCCCATGACGGGCAGCGGAACGCTCAAGCAGCGACGATCACTCTCGGCAGTCCGGACGACATCAGCGCACAGATCGACCTCATCGGTCTGCCCTGGCTGATGATCGGCAGGAGCCGTCAGCCGCGCCGATCGGCGGGTCGGTGCGCGTTCTCCTTTCACCGATCCATCACTCAGCGTGATGCCCCTTCCTACAAGCCGGCGCGACGTGACGGGCACGGCAAACGACCGCACGCAGATGCGCACCAGCTCGTCGGGCCAAGAACGGATGCTGAACCGAGCGACTCGCGGCAGATGAGGGCGACCCAGCTGATGAGCAGCGTCAGAACTGGAAGCGGGTCAGGCCGCCCGGCTCCGCCGCCAAGGTAACGATCGCCGAGCGTGGCTCGATGCGATACACGTTCCACGGCGGAGGTCCTTGCGACGGGGCGTTGAACGGGGCAGTGATGCCCGGCCCGCTGATGTCGAGTTCGGCTGGCCAGCCGTTGTCCGCCCACGCCTTCGCAATGCGCGTCAGTGCGCCCGGCTCGGTCACTCGCGCGGCGTCACCCTCGATTACAGCATCCGCGTCGCGGATCGACACAGCGATGGAACACCGCGGGTCGCGCGCGACATTGCGCGCCTTCCGCGTGCCCGCGCCCGTCTGGAACCAGAACGTGCCGTCTAGCCACAGGGCGCCGACCGCAGTCACATGCGGGCTGCCGTCCTCATTGATGGTGGACAGCCAGGTCGTGCGGGAGTTCACCGCGCCCGGAGCTGGCGCCGACCCCGCATCGAGCTTCTCAACGACTGCGGCCCAATCCACTGCCGGCAGCCCATCCGCCTTGCCCAGATTGGTGATCTCCATAAGACATGCTTTCTCACCATCGATGTGACAGTCGCGCCGGCCGCCTTAATACCCCACCTGCTCGCCACTCTGCATCAACCCAACTGCGGCAGAAGCGGTAAATCAATCGAACTCGATCGCTGGCTCACCGACGCTGGCGGCGCTGGCCAACCTGGCGGTAAGGGTGGATCCGGTTGTCCCCGAGCGGGTTCAAGAAGGCCGGGAAGTAGACCCGGTCCAGCCGCCAGCTCGAGGTCTGCAACGCGGCATAGTGCATTCAGGGTGCTGCGCCGTCGGCGATCCGCGGTCTCTTCATTAGGCACGGCAGCGGTCACGGCCTTTGCTGGGGGATAGGCGCGTCGCCCAGGATATGCCGCAGGACAGGAACTCCTAGAGCGCCGAAGCCACGCGATTCTAGGTCTGTTCCACCTCCGCGTGTTCGCTGATAATCACAGTAGTGACTTGGGTGTCGTCGAGCCGCAAGCTGAACGTGACACTGCTGGGGGCTGCAAATTTGGAGCACTTCCTTAGTCAGCTGCCGACGCTGGTCGGCGTTGTTGTGGGCGCCACTGCGTCATATCTAGCGACGAGTTTCAGGGAGAAGGCGCAATGGGCTCGCACGCAGCAGGCGCGCTGGGTTGACGAGCGGGTCGACGTCTACTCTGCGTACGGCAATGCTGTCAAACGCGTATATGAACTGAGCAAGCGCTTGGCTGCCAGCCGCGGACTGCCGACGGCCGCGGCTGCGCTACCGCTGGATGCCGGTTTAGACGAGCTATCTCATGCCTCCATAGCACGAAGCGAGGCATGGGAGAAGTTGCTGCTCGTCGGCGACCCCGAGACCGTGGGGGCGGCAAGGGCGTGGCACCGGAGCGTCTGGGATATGGAGGCCTTCGCTTTGGGAAAGTACGACGAAGCTATCGAGTGGACGGAGGCCGTCCGGACAGCGAACGGTCTGCGTTCACGTTTCTACGAAATAGCGCGCCGGGACCTCGGCATCACCAGTGGCGCGCTTCCTGAGCCTGCGCAGGAGGTCCTCTGACCACGGGCTCACTCCAACACACGCCGACGACGGTTCTTGACCGTCATGGCTGCCGGGCGGCGCTGCTAGCCAAGCTGGTCGAAGAAGCTCAGGAAGCCAGCGACGCTGCCGCGGATGCGCTGGCAGTCGTGCTGGAGGTGCTTGAGTCGCTAGCCCCGGCAATCGGCACGAGGTAGCAACAGATTCTGACTCTAGCCGCAGCCAAGCGCGAGCAGCGCGGCGGGTTCACGCGCATGCTCTTTCTCGAATACGTAGAGCAGACAGACTGAGCCCCAATCTCAGGAGCTGCCTCAGCCTGCACGTGGGTCGCCGTCGGCTGGCCGGAGCCCGGTTCCGTTCATCGGCATGTTCACCAGACTGCAAGCGCACGATGAGCGGCATGGAGTTCGCTCGGCTGAGTGCCAGATCCACCGGTCGGAACGGGCTTCGATCCGCCCTGGAGCTAGCAGCCGCTCGGTCCGATCTGGTCGCCGTGCAGGACCAAGTCTCGTTCGTCACGTGATCTACTGTGATACGAACAGCGTCCTAGGCCTAGGAGGGCCGGGATCTGGAAGATGACGATCTCGAGCAGCTTGCTGAGCTGATCGCCACTAAGAATGACGCCGACCGGCAGATCGCTACCTTAATCGGTCGGCCAGCTGCACCGGGCAACATCGGCGAGTTCGTCGCCGCTAGGATCTTCGGAATCAGGCTCGAGACCTCCGCAGCGCACCCAGGCTACGACGGCGTATTCGAGACCGGTCCCTTTGCCGGTAAGACCGTCAACATCAAGACCTACAGTCGGCACGAATCGGTTCTCGACATCAGCCCGCACCCTTCCGACTATTACCTCGTCCTGACCGGGCCGCCGGGCCAGGCGCGGATCCTGCCGTGGGTAATCGATTCAGTCTTTCTGTTCGACAGTGACCGTCTACTGGCGGAACTGACGTCGCGTGGTGTCAAGATTGGCGTGGCGACCAGCGTACGGAAGGCGGACTGGGAAGCGGCCCGGATCTTCCCGCCACGGCCGTCCACACCTCTTGCCCTGACACCGCATCAGACTGCGCTGCTCGGAATCTTCGCAGGGGCCAATTTGTCCATCAGCTAGCCGCAGCGCGCACAGATCGCCACCGGGCAATCGAACAGTTGTCTGGCGGTCCAGCCACAGCACGACAAGTGCGGCTCCGGGGCGTCAGTAGGTCCGGCAAGTCGGCACTAAATACAACGGCGGTGCGCATGAGCGTTAAATCGGTCGAGCCCGATCGCTGGCTCACCTACCCCTGGCGGAGCTGGCCAACCTGGCGGTAAGGGCTGGATCCGGTTGTCCCCGAGAGGGTTCAAGAAGGCCAGGAAGGTAGACCCGGTCCAGCCGCCAGCTCGATTCCGCCATGCGGCAAATGGGTGCATCGCCACGGGGTGGAGCGCCCAGCTAGCGATCCGGAGCTGAGCTCAAGACTACTTGCCTCACTGGTGGTCCTGTCGCTGGCCCTGTTCACCTGGCTCATGGCGATTGTTATAGGAAGCGACTAGCAACTCGCCCCGGGCCGTTGTGCGCCTACTGATGCTTCTGCGGTCGCGCTGATGACATTACGGCCTTACTGGGAACTCGCCGGTCATCGCAGTGGGCCGGACCACGGGAAGCTCAGCGCAAAGTATCTCGATGCCTAGTGCGCGATCGGGGTTGGTGGCCCGCCGATGCCAATAAGATGAGCTAGTCCGGTTGCTGCCATGCTCAGAATATGCTGCACAACATCTGTGGGTACTAGGTCGTTGACGATCATGGCGAAGGCTGCGCCATACAACATCGTCAGCCAGTCCTTGCGGCCTACTCGCTTGGCAGCTTCCCCAAGGTCGGCGAGCCTATCCTCAATGCCCGCCATCTGCCCGGCTGTCAGTTCGGCGTTCTTCCTGACGTAATCCGTGATCTCGAGAGTCATAGATGGGAGAATGATCCTAACGGCAGCATATCCGCGCTGATTTTCTCAGTGGCAAAGGCATGCGTCGGACTCTACGGAGACTTTCCGGAGGAGCCAGAGCTTGAAGAACTTTCGACTGAGCTAGCGAGAAAATATGACTTGTTCTGGCGCTTTATGGTTAATGTGTTTGCCGATGTAGGTCACTGATATCGAGCTCGGCATCCGGCTCGATATCGCCGAGGGCTCTGCGCTACGACTGGCCAGGTGGATCCAAGCCACGTTCGCTCATCGGCAGATCCCGTAATTCAGCGCGGCTAGACGGTGAGGTGTCCGATACGGCATCACGTGCCACGCTGGGCAGATGACCGCTTGCGGGAGACGCCGCGAAGCCGCTGGTCTACGACTGCGACCAATGGTCCTTTAATTCAGGTGTTGGGAACACGGCGCTGGGCGGGTCGAGCATGATCATTGGAGCGGCGTCCACAACTGGCTGGCGGCGGTGGCGTCAGGCCTAGCTCACGATATGCCGGGCACTGTTAGCTTTGAGTCACGAGGATGGGGTGAGTTTGGGAGCCACTGGCATTGGCACGGTTCGGAAACCTCGAACTGTGATCTGGGTGGCGGCTACGGGTGTCCCGGTCACTCTTGTCGTGGGTGTCGCCTGTTTCTTCTTCATCGGCTTCGGGCTGGGCACTAGCTGCACAGACCAGTACGGAAACGCAAGTCCTCAGCGATGCGGCGCTCTGTACGACTGGCTGACAGCCGGCCTGGCCGGGCAGTTGATCATTGCCGGGGCCATGATCGGTCTTCTCGTCGTCGGCTTGACCGCGCCAACCCGGCGAAGCGCGGTGCTAGCCGTCATGTCCGGCAGTCTCGCGCTGATGGTCATCTGGGCGGCTCTGACGTCCTTCGCAGCGTCAACATCGTTCTAGTCCCGGCCCTTGCGGCATCCTGCCCGTCATCCGGCCGCATGCAGCGGCGCGAGTGCCCCGTCCATCGGGGCTGTCACCAGATGAATGGGATGAGTCTCTTGGTGTGCTGACTGTAGGCGGCGTAGCCCGGGAGGTGTCGCCGCAGCAGCTTCTCCTCAGCGGCAATGCGGCGGTGATAGGCCCGGCCGAGCAGGGCGGCTACCAGGGCGACAACGGGCGCGCTGCGCGAGGCCAGGGCGAATCCGGTCCAGGTCAGCAGGGAACCGGCATACCCCGGATGGCGCACCAGCCGGTAGGGGCCGGCATCGACGACATGCTGCTCCCGTTCCGCGCGCAGGACCCGTGTATAGGAGGCACCGAGCGTACGCATAGACCAGGCGCGCAGCGCCAGTCCAGCTGTTTGCACCAGCAGCCCCGCCGGGCCCGCCACCGGCGGTAGCTGCGGTGCAGGTACGCGCCTGAGCACGAGCGGAAGCTCTGCGGCCAGTCCGTAGGTGATCCCGATCATGCGCGTCGTGCCCTGATCGTCCCGCGAGGCATCGAGGCTCGACGCACTGCCGCGCTTGCGGGCCACTGCCTCCAGTGCCAGGAAGCCCGCGATGCCGACGTAACCGGCAACGAACCAGCCGGTACCGGCAGGGGAACGGCCACCCCATGATGATCGTCTGACCATGCCGACAGCATCCCACCAGACAGGGCCGGTGCGCTCGTCAACCTCGGACAGGCGATGGCCACGGCGCTCGTTAGAGCGATAGCCGCCTCGGCAAGGACGCGCTCCATCGGCGGCAAGAGCGGACGTGTCTGCGGGCAGCTGGCCAACTTGGGCTGACAGGTTCAGGTCATCCACTGGTGGCCGTCGATGAGCTCGCGGGCCGCGTCCAGGTGACCGGCGTGACAGGCGGTCTCGGTGATGACGTGCAGAATGACCGCACGAAGGTTGGGCAGCCTCCAGTCGGGCCAGATCTCGGTCGGCCAGATTGCTGGCGGCTGGTCCAGTGGAGTCGCTGCGATGACGGCGTCAGCGAGCTCGATCTCCTGCCGGTAGGCCTCCAGCACGGCCGCAGCCGGCGCGTCCGGCGCAACCTGCCAGATGGCTTCGGCTTTGGCTTCGTCGGCAGAAGCGCTGACGCACGCGGAGTCGCCGCCGACGATGCCGCGGAACCAGAACCGCTCGTCGCTGATTGTCAGGTGCTGGACCATGCCCAGGCAACTCCAGCCTGATGGCAGGACCGGTCGGCGAAGCTGGTCGTCGGTGAGGCCCTCGAGGATGCCCAGCACGTGGTTGCGCTGGATGGTCAGCGAGGCGAGCAGGGCGCTGGTCTCCGGCTGGATGTCCTGGGTGATCATTGCGGCCTCCCTGGCTCAGCTGTGGTGTTCGTGATTGTCGTACCTGGTCTTCACTGCCACGACGAACACGGTCGCCAGATATGGACACCAGAACATCCGCGAGCCGCCGCCACCCTCAAGCCATCCTCCAGGCGGCAGATGAGTGCGACTGCAACGCGCGCCGAGCCGCCATTCGGTGCTCGTGACGGCTCTTCACTGATCACGGCCAGGCAGCGCGGGCCGCGCGCTAGCCTAGCCCGCGCCTGGCGCCAAGCTAGCCGTGCACCACGCACTCTAGCCGTGCATCGCGCGGGCTAGCCGTGCACCACGTCGGTGTGATGGCAGAAGTGCACCCGGGCTGGCGAGAGCGCGCGCACCCGGCTCACCGACGCATGCCAGGAGTCCTCGTCGGCGGCCTGGCCGGGCGGCAGCCGGCCGGGCTCGGGCCGGTACTGGCGGGGCGTCCAGGCAGCGTCGCCGATCAGCAGGTCAGGGCCGCCGTCACCGGCGGCGACCAGAACCGACTGGTGGCCCGAGGTGTGCCCGGGGGTGCTGATCACCGACAGGCCCGGCCGGACCTCGGCGTCGCCGTCCAGCAGCTCAAAACTGGCGTTCTGGAAGTCGAACCAGTCATACAGCGCGGGTGACTCGCGCCGGCACCGGTCGAGCTCGGCCCGCTGCACGTAGAACGCCGCGTGCTTGAACACCGCGTTCTGCCCGCAGTGGTCGAAGTGCAGGTGAGTGTTGATGACCAGGTCGATGTCGCCGGGTACGAGGCCGAGACCGGCCAGGGCGTCGGCGGCGGTGATGTTGACTACCTCCCAGTCGCGGATCAGGTCGGGCGGCCCGCCGACCCCGGTGTCGACCAGGGCGGCGCCGCCGGGATAGGTGACGACGAAGCCGTGCACCGGCCACGCCTCGGTGCCGCCGGGGGTGGCTCCCAGGTGCAGCCGCTTGACCTCAAGTGACACCGCTGCCCCTTTCCTCGCCCGCTCGCGCCGTCCCATCCTGGCAGCAGCGGCCGGCCGGGTCCGTGCGCGCCCGCCACTGCACCCGGCCCGGCCCAAGGGGCGTCGCGGATTCCTGGGGCATTTGCGATGATCCGCCGTGAGAGTGCCCACAATCCGGCGGGCTTTGGCCGTGACGTTCCTACCTGTGCATGGTGTGCCCGTGATCGTCAGCCGCGACAACTACGATCTCGCCGTCCTGTGGGCAACGGTCATAGCCACGCCACTGGCGGCTGTCGGCATCTTCCTCGCAGCCTGGACGATTCGCAGCGGCAACCGTGACCGTCGGCGCGTATTCGAATTGGATGTGCTGACCAAGCTGCTGGACACGTGTGCGCTGGCCCCGACGGGATCAATTCAGCGCGCCAAGGCCCTAGTCGCCATGCTGGGACCCCATGACCTGCCTGGGCTGCGTCAGGAGATCGGGCGCAACACCCTTCCAAGCAACGACCAACTAGAGCCGTTTCTGCCCGAGTTCATCGCCGCCGTCAGGAAGAGAGCGGGCTGATGACCGAGGCCGAGCTTGACACTGCGATCGTCCAGCTCTGCGCCGACCTCGGCGTGATCACCACCCGCGCGAACCCACGTCTGAGCGCGGAGACTGGCCCGGCTTCCCGGACCGGCTGCCGTCCGCGCCGCGGCAAATGAGTGCGGTGGGACCACTCGTAGCCGGTGGCAGCGGCGACGATCTGCGCGAACAGGGGGCACACGACCCCGCCGGAGGGGACGGTGAGGTTCAGTGAGAAGTTCTGTCTGGCAGCCTGTCGGATCTGGAGTGAGGCGTTCGTCGAGCAGGTGAGCCCGGCCCGAGAGGTCGCCGGCGCACGCCGATCCATTGCACTCAAAGGAGTACACGATGAGCGCGACCTACACCTTCGACGTCTTCGCCAGCCTTGACGGCTACGGCTCCTACGGGCCCGGCGGCGACTGGGGCGGCTACTGGGGCAAGCAGGGCCCCGAGCTGCTAGAGCACCGCCTTTCCTTGTACAGCGAGGAGCAGCGGATGATCTTCGGGGCCAACACGTATCGGGCGTTCGCGCAGATGCTGGCCTCGAGCACCGAGGAGTCCGACGTGCGTGACCCATGGGTCACCCGAATGAGGAGCCTGCCCGCTACCGTGGTGTCATCGACGCTCGAAGGCCCCCTCGACTGGCCCGACGCGACTGTTGTGAGCGGTGACGCCGTCAACGTGGTCACACGGCTGAAGGAGGAGTCCGAGGTGCCGTTGCGCTCGCACGGCAGCCTGTCGTTGAACCGGGCGCTGATGGCCGCCGGCCTGGTAGACCGCGTGCAGGTAACGATCTTCCCTGTCATCAGCGGCAGGACCGGGGATGAGCCGATCTTCCAGGGTGCTGCCGACTTCGATTTGGAACTGTTGGAGAGCCGAACGCTCGACGGCCGCACCCAGGAGCTCGTCTATCGACCCAGTCTCCATTGACCGCGCCGATCTAAGTGGATCGCCTGGCTCATGGTGGTTGGCTCTGCCGCTCCCACGAGACGATCGCGGAGGCCTAGAGAATGCCCACTCATCGGCTCCGGACGACGCCAGCGCACAGATCGACCTATCGGTGCGCCCTGGCCAGTGATCGGCGAGCAGGCGTCCGCCGCGTCGAACGGCGGCTCGGGCGCGCGGTTGCCGCGCTGGGCGCTGACCCAGTGTGAGCGCCGAATTTATACTTCCCGTCGTCCTCTTGGAACCGGAGGCCACGGCGGGGAGCGGCATGAGCGGTAAATGCCGTCACGCTCACCGCATGTCTCCAGGATACGGCGGCTGTTGAGATGGAGCTTCTGGTGGCAGCGTGCCCTGAGTACTGAGGAGGTCAGATGGGCTCGCTTTAACCGCGCTGCAGTTCCTTCCACCAGAGCAACTGCACCTCGCCTGGCAACCCCGGGTAAGCGAACCGGTCGACTCCGCCGAGCGTGCACCCCATCTTCTGATAGAACCGGCACGCTGAAGTGTTGATGTTCTGGGTTTCGATCTTGAGCCAGCCGCAGGACTGGCCAGCAGCCCAGCCTTCGGCGGCACGGAACAGCGCTGTCCCGACGCCACGACCACGCTGTCCCGGCGCGACCCGCAGGTCCCACAGCACCGCGACGTCGTCCCGGCCAGCAAGCATCCAGACATTAGGCGTGCGGACGGCGATCACCGCGCCGCCCACCCTCACGCCGTCCCGGCAGGCGCAGATCAGTCCCCAGTTCGACAGGTCAAACTGCTCGGCCCAGCGCTCAGGCCCCTCGCCCTCGATGGCGTCGTAATCTTTGACGTACGGATCTGGCACGGCGGTGGCGGTGAGCGACACGCCGCCTAGGCCGCCGTCGACCAGCGTCACCTCCAGAATCCTGTCGACCACGAAGGCAATGGAGATCCGGCCATGTTCGGCCAGCGCGCCGGGCGTGGGGGCTTCCTGCCGTATCTCGAGACGCATGCGCCTACTCCTGATGTTTGGTCGCCGTGCATCGACCGCGATGACATCCGACACCACGTCGGTCTCCGATGACAACGACGCAGGCTGTCAAAGCAACGTTCGTCAGCGCGCGTGATCGGACGTTTCCGCGGAAACGCGCGGACCCGGTAAGCGCGGCCGTCGCAGTCGCGCGATGCGCGGCAAGAGCGGTTCTTCCATACGCCATCCGAGGCCGCATATGTATGCAGTACGCAAAGCGCGCGTCCGCCGCGTGGTTCCGGGAAACGGCAATTTCCGGAGGATGCTGGAAGCGCCGGTGCCCGCTCGTTCTAGCCAACTCGTGCGGGGGCCGGCGCCGCGGCCCAGGAGCACGAGATGGTCTGTGGAGTTGCCTACGTCGTGCCTGTCGGACAGGCTGTAGGAGTGGGCGAGGTGCAGGCTCGGCTGATCATCGAGCCGCCGCGCTGGGGCCTGGTCGCAATGGTGGCCTGGATTGGCTTCCTCTGTCTAGTAATGGTGCTGGGTGCCGTGGACGAGCATGATCCGCGCGGGCTGTTTCTAGTGCTGGTCTGGCTGCCGTGCTCGTGCCTGTCGCGCTGCTGGCTCGGATTCGTCTTTCTGCCGCCGGCTACGTTCTGACCTACCGCGGGCCGTTTCGGACTCGCTTATGGCGCCGCGATGAGATCGACTGTTTCGGCATTGTTCAGTCGAGTGTGTCGGCTAAACGTCGGACAGATCCAAATGCGAACAGTGAGCGGCCAATGGGTCGTTTTCCGCGTCGCGAGCGCCAAGCGGCGCCAGGCTCCGCGTTTGCAACGCTGGCTCGACGCGCTCGAGGGCTGGCACGCACCTATCGACCGCTCGGAGCTGAGCTGACAGGCCTATCCGTCCGCCCCGAAAACGACGGTAGTCATCGCGGCAGATCCGGATGTTGCGCGGCCCGGTTCTGCAGCGTGCAGGATAGGTGGCGTGACGGATCACGCCGTCGTCGTCGCCGATGCGAACGGGACCATCAAGTGGTGGAGTCCCAGTGCCGAGGCGCTGTTCGGGCATAGTGCGGCGGCGGCCCTTGGCCAGAGCCTCGACCTCATCGTGCCGGAAGCCCTCCGAGCGCGCCACTGGGCCGGGTTCCAGCGGGCGATGGAGGCGCCGCAGGTGAAGGATCTCGCAGCTGACATACCGGTCCTGTGCGCGGACGGGCAGGTGAAGCAGTTTGCCGGGCGCTTGCTGGTCGTCAGTGATGGGCTCGGCGTCGCACTTGGCGCGATGGGAATCTTCGCTGCGGACGGAACCACCGGAATCAAGCCGTTCGGATGATCCGCGAAGCGAAATAGACCACATCCGAGGCGCGGCAAGAGCGTGCGTGCATGCGAGTGCCAGATCCGCCGCTATGCGCTATACAGGCAGCGTGTCGAACGCGTTTGTGCAAAGCATGGCTCATAATTTCGAACAGGCGCTGCGGCTGATGGATGCGGCGCTGACCGACTGCCCCGATCACCTGTGGCAGACGGACTTGTGGCCGGACGAGGCGCCTACGGGTCCGACGCCGCACGGGGGATTGCACGGCTCGGCTCCCTGGTTCCTCGGCTACCACGCGCTGCTAACGCTCGACTATGACCTGGCTGCCGAGTTCGAGCCGTGGGCACCGCCACAACCGTTTGACGACAACACCTTCGCCTTCCCCAACCGCAGGTTCACTAAGCCCGAGCTTCTCGAGTACGTCGACTGGTGCCGCGGCCGCGTCCGCCAGACCCTTGACGGCCTCACCGAGGAAATGGCCGCTCGGCCACTTCCTAGCGCCCATCGATACCACGGCATGCTGTTCGCGGTGATTGTCGGCAGCATGCCGCTGCACGTCGTTGAGCACGCCTCCCAGATCCGTCAGTTCCTCACCGCCGCGGGCGTCACAGTGCAAGCCATGCCCGGCGACCGTGGGTACACGGGTTGACCGTGATGGTGCTCCGGCGGATGCTGACTGGCGACCCAGGTGACCTAACCCAGCTCGCCGAAGCCGTCGGCCCCGAGCTGTCATTGGCGCCTGTAGCCATTCCCGTGCGCTGTCGGCGGAGCATAAGCGGGCGTTTGCCATGCCATGGTCGACAGCCTTGGTGGGCGTCCAGGACAATGCCATCTCGCGCTTGCCTGAACGGACTCACGTGCGCCAGCGATGGCGCGGCCCTCGGGAAGGAGAAGCCATGGCAACCTTCACTCGCTCCGACGACCTGAAGGGAGCGGAGTTCGTCGACGCGAACCTGCGTGGCGCCCGGTTCTGCCGGGCTGACCTGTCCGGCGTCGTGATGCGCGCCGTCGACGTGCGGGAGGCAGACATCGACGACCCGTTCCTGTTCAAAGGCGAGACTTCCTTGCGGGTCAACGGCGTCGACGTGATCCCACTGGTCGAGGCGGAGCTCAACCGCCGCTTTCCCCGGCCGCGCCGACCGGCGTGCCACAGATCCGGATGGCCTGCGCGCGGCCTGGGCCGCGCTCGAGCGCACCTGGGCGGCCACCCTCGAAGGTGTCGCGGCGATGCTGGCTGGCACGGTCAATGTCTCGGTCGGCGGCGAGTGGTCGTTTGCGCAGACACTGCGGCACCTGGTCATGGCCACCGAGGCATGGCTGGGCCGGGCGATCCTGGACATCGAGCAGCCGTTCCACCCGATCGGTCAGCCCAACGCCGAGTACGAGACCGACGGCAATGACATGTCCATCTTCGCGGCGGTCGCACCGCCGTACGCCGACGTGCTCGAGGCCCGGGCGGGCCGCGTCGCGATGGTGCGCGACTTCGTCGCCACCGTCACCTCAGACGACCTGGCCGCGGCCCGCAAGAACCCGTGGGCTCCCGACTACCCCGAGACCATCTTGTCGTGCCTGCACGTGATCCTTAACGAGGAGTGGGAGCACCACCGCTACGCCGTACGCGACCTCAGCGCGATTGATGCGACGTCCGACGCATGAGCCCGTGATCTCAGCTGCATTGGCGAGCGAATCGCGGCATGTGAGTGCGCGCGCTTAGTCCGCCCGAGTAGAAGGCCGCTACTGTTTCGATGGGATGACAATTGCGCCAGCGCAGGGAGATTATGCGGCTATCGCCGAGCGGCTGGCCGATGACGGCTACAGCTTGATGGTCAACGACGCGGCCGACGCGGACGGAGCCGAGTCGGTGGTTTCCGCCATCAACGCCAAGGGCGGCCGGGCCGTGGCCGTGCGTGCCGATGTCGCCTCGGAGGATGACGTCGGGTCGATGTTCGACCGGACGCAGCAGCAGATGGGGTCGCTGACCGCGCTGGTCAACAACGCCGGAACAGCCGTCGAGCGGAGGCGCATCGACGAGCGGGAGGCGGATGAGCTGACCCGGCTGATGCAGGTCAACGTCGGGGGGCCGATGGTGCGCGCGAAGCACGCCGTCCGGGCGATGTCGACCGCTGACGGCGGCCAGGGCGGATGCATCGTCAACATCGCCGGGGTCGGCGCCCGGTCCCTGCCATCTTCCCGGGATGGTCCCTACCGATGCCACCAAGGGCGACCTGGTAACGTTCGCCCGCGGCCTATCCAGCGAGGTCGCCTCCGAGGGAATCCGGGTCAACAGCGTCTCACCTGACATCATCGACACCGAAATGGTGTACCCGGCGGGGCCGGAGGCGGCCGAGCACAGCCCGCTCGGCCGGATGGGCCGGCCCGACGAGATCGCCGCCACCGTGTCGTGGCTGGTCTCGCCGGAGGCATCGTTTGTCACCGGCAGCGACATCGCCGTCGCGGGCGGGTTCTGACCCGTCAGCCGTGCGAACGGTCATGGCCGGGAGGTTCCTCCGCGACTGCTGAACGGCCCAGGGTCACCGAGTGCGGGTCAACTCGCGAACATCCGCGTCACTTCTCCCGGTAGTGATCAGCGGTCAAACGGTCAGCAATAAACCCTGTCCACAAGGTCAGGCGCGTTTCGCTCAGCACTGGAACTTTGACGGCGGGTCATCGGATCACCCGCCGCGAGGGATGCCAACGGACCGCTTTTGACGTAGGAACCAAGGGTGGCTGACGCAGTAACGCCCCCGAAGGAGGGGGTTGGGTGCAACCGGCTGGTACGACGATGAAAGCGGTGGTCCTCGACGGACCCGGACCGCCTTCGGCGCTGCATATACGCCAGGTGCCCCGGCCTCACCCGCAGCGAGGCTGGGTCCTAATCTCGGTCAAGGCTTTCGGGCTGAACCGCTTGGAGCTTTATCTGCGCCTAGGCCTTTCGGAAGGGGTGACCTTCCCGCGGGTGCCCGGAGTCGAGGCGGTGGGCGTCGTGGAAGAGTGCCCTGGGGGCGAGTTCCCGGTGGGTCAACGGGTCGCCGCGCTCATGGGGGGTATGGGCCGGGTCTTTGACGGCGGGTATGCTGACTACACCTGCGTCCCTGCTGCCCAGGTGATCCCGTTCCGCAGCGACCTGGACTGGGCCACCCTCGGGGCCGTCCCCGAGATGCTGCAGACCTCGCACGGGTCGCTGACCACGGGCCTGGACGCCCGTCGGGGGCAGTCCATCCTGATCCGCGGCGGCACCTCCTCGGTCGGGCTGGCAACAGCGGCCCTGGCCCGGCAGCGCGGGATAACCGTCCTGTCCACCACCCGCAGTCCGGGCAAGGCCGAAGCGGTCACCAGGGTCGGCGCGGACCACGTGCTCATCGACGACGGGGACGTCGCCCGCCAGGTCCGCGAGATCATCCCAGGCGGCGCCGACGCCGCGCTTGAGCTGGTCGGAGCGCCGACGCTGCCCGACACGCTGCGGTCGGTCCGGGTCCACGGGGTGGTGTGCTTCAGCGGGATGCTGTCGAGCCAGTGGACGGTGCGTGACTTCTACCCGATGGACTACCTGCCCACGGGGGTGCGGCTGACCGCCTACAAGGGGGACGCAGCCGACCTCCCGCCGCAGGTCCTGCAGGACTTCCTCGACGCTGTCGCCGCCGGCACCGCCGCGGTCCCGATAGGCCGCGTGTACCAGTTCGACCAGATCGTGGAAGCGCACACCGACATGGAGCAGAACCGGGCCGGCGGCAAGCTCGTCGTCACGACATGAGATGGCTTCTGCTCGCTGGCCCAGTCACGGCGGGAAAAGCAAATGAAGATCGCACTTCTCGGAGCTGGCCGCGTCGGCTCGACGGTAGGGAGGCTCTGGCACGCCGCCGGCCACGACGTCACGTTCGCCGCACGGCACGCCACGCGGCCGCTGGCGCTGACTGCGGAACTTGGGGAGCGCGCACACGCGGCCTCCGTCGCCGACGCCGTGGCGGCCGCCGAAGTGGTGCTCGTGGCCGTCCCGGGCCCAGATGTGACACACGCGCTGCAGGCAGCCGGCCCGCTGGATGGCCGCATCATGATCGACGCGGCCAACTCGTTCGGGCAGCAACAGCTGTCAATGCGGTCGCTGGCCGACGCGTTCCGGCGGGCACGCTGGGTGCGTGCCTTCAACTCGCTGTCGGTCAATGTCATGACGGACGACAACCATCGCGAGCCGCCCTGGGTCCTGTTCCTGTCCGGGGACGAGAGGGCCAAGCCGGTCGTCGCCCAGCTGATCCGGGACGCCGGATTCGACCCGGTTAACCTGGGCGGTATCGACGACAGCCAGCTGCAGGACCCTGGGAGCGCGCTGTGGACCTACGCTCTCACCCGCGACGAGGCGACCGCGCTCGTCGCGCGGATAAAGTCCGGTGACACGGCCGCGGCCGATCCGCTGACCGCGCCATTCGAGAAGTTCCGCGACCACGCACCGGACGATCCCGCGTTCTTCCTCGATCATCTGTCGCGCGCGGTCTTCGAGGCCGGAATCTGGCAGGTCGTTCAAGACAAGTGGGACGGCATCCGAGAGGCGTTCCACGGCTTTGACCCGGCGCAGGTCGCCGCCATGACGCCGACCCAGATCGCGGCAACGGAAAACGATCCCCGCGTGATCCGCAACAAGGCGAAGATCCTGGCGACGGTGCACAACGCCCAGGAGGTCCTCGCCGTACTCGACTCCTACGGCAGCATCCGCGCCTATCTCGCATCGTTCCCGGACGCGCACGCGGCCTCCGCGGACATGCGGCGGCGTTTTAAGTTCCTTGGCGACACAGGGATGGGGCGGCTCCTGACCAGCGCATCCCGTGACATCGGCAGCTGACTCAGCCGTGCCGGGTGAACTGCCGGACCGCCCGAGGTCCCGCGCGCCGGCCGCGGGCTCCCCGACGGCGCGCGACGGGCCACGCCGTTGCTTGCCGGATCGGGCGGGAACACCGCGCCGACCTTCGGCTCCGGCATCGCCGAGGTGTTTCTCCGCTCCCACTTCCCCGCATCTCACCCTCGGCGGTGCCCGTACGGGAATATGGCCACGCCTACACCAAGATCGATGCCCAGAAGCCGCACTCGTGGAACGTGAAGAACCTCGCGAATGACTCTGGCGCGGTCTTGCCGGGCACCAGCTCTTGGATCGGTCCCGTGGAGCCTGTCCAGAGCGGCCAGTGCGGCGCTTTCCCCGGCCCGCCGTTCGGGCTGCCGGTCGCCGCGAAGCGGGTCCAGTAGCGGATCATCAGATCGGAAAGAGCAAGCTGGGCATGCGTGAACGGCGGGAGCGTGTCGAGGAACGGGATCCTCTGGAACACGTACTGCAGTTCGGTGCTGTGGGCCGCGCCAAGCGGGAAGCTGAACTTGATCGGGAAGTCGTTCGGCGGATGCGGGTCACTGAACTCGTACGCGTAGACGCCGCTGTGCGAGGTCAGCGAGTCGGCGAGCAGGGCCGGACAGCTGAACTGGGCATCGGTGAACACCGCAGCGTAGGCGAGGTCGGGAGACGGATACTTCTTGAGCGGGTAGTCGCGCAAGATCTTCTGGGCGTCCTTGGCGCCGAATTGCGCGGTGAGCACCATGGGGTACTGCTTGCGGGTCATCGGATGGCCTTGGGTAATGTCGAACTCGAAGCCGACGAAGAACCGCCCTTCGTCGTGGTTGGTGCCCTGAAGCAGCGGCACGTGCAGGTACCGCCCGGATCGGAAAGCCGATAGCGGCGATACTGGCAGCGTCCGGCCGCCGGTCACCGGCCCCCAGCTGAAGCTCGCCGACGCCTTGAGGATCTTCGCAACAGGCTTGGCGCGCAGGCATGCCACCTGGGTAGCGCGCTTGCTGCAGCCGATGCTCGCGGCGAACTTGGCACCTGCCGCCTCGGCTTGGTTAGTCGTCTGCGACAGGAACAAGCAGCCGCTCTCCGCGATCGCGTGCCGGAACAGGCCGCGCGCGGTCGGCGAGGCCATATTCGCGCAGACACTCGCGCCGCCAGCCGATTCGCCGAAGATCGTAACGTCACCTGGGCTGCCGCCAAAGGACCTGGCATTGGCGCGCACCCAGCGCAGCGCGGCCTGCTGGTCCATTAGGCCGTAGTCGCCGCTACCCGCCCCCAGTGACGGCAGGGCAAGGAAACCGAACGCGTTCACACGGTAGTTGATCGTCACGACGACAACATTGCCCTTTGGAGCGATCACTTTGCCGTCGTAGATCGACCCGGCGCCGCCGGTGAAACCGCCGCCGTGAATCCAGACCATCACCGGCAGCCGCCGACCAGTCCCCAGCCTCGGCGTATAGACGTTCAAGTAGAGGCAGTTCTCGAAGTCGGAGGTGACCGGCACGCCAGTGGCCAGGCTTCCGGTCTGCGCGCAGTCTTGGCCCGGCGCCCGCGCGTTCCTGATGCCGGTCCACGGTCTCGCTGGCTGTGGCGGACGCCAGCGCAACTTGCCCGCCGGCGGGGCCGCGTAAGGGATGCCGAGGAACTCGCGGGCGGCACCCTGGTACATACCGCGAACGCGGCCGTCCAGAGTGCGCACGATGAGCGGCAGCGGCCTGGAGTCATGCCGGACCGCGGCGGCTGCGCCGCCTGGCACGATGCCTGCGAGACCGGCCGCGAGAATTCCGGCGCTGATGGCTGAGAAAAGGCGCGACGCTGACATAGCAGGCCTCCGCTGGAAGTACCGGCACGGCTACTCACCAGTAGCGTCGTACCGTGCGACAGAGCCGTCAAGGTGCGATGATCTGTTAGCGGACCGAGCCCGGTCTGAGCGATAGCAGGACAAGATCTTTCCCGAGTGTGTCCACGTCCGCGACGATGCGCGCGAGTTCGGGCATGCACTGGCTTCATTGCCCGCACTCTGAGCCAGACGTGCTGGACCATAAGGGCCCGCTCTCCCAGCCGGCAGCCCGCCCCAGGGCGGACGCAGCCGCCCATTAGCCCTGCCTATCCGCTGACTTGCGGATCTCGCGCAGATAGTCCTGTTCTGTGCGTGCTGTGGCCGCTGCGCGCCCTGACTCTTCACGGACGGCAGCGGCATGCTTTATGGGGTTGCCAACTGTTGCTTGTTTCATAGGTGATTATCAGTTTTCGTAGGTGTCGTCTGCTGGGTGAGGCTGGCTGAGTGGGCGCGTCGGAACGGTGTGCATTGCCAGACGGCGTGGGAGTGGGCGCGGGATGGGAAGATGCCGGTCCCGGTGGTGCAGACGCCGTCGGGCCGGTGGCTGGTCACGGAGCCGGGCGGGGGGCGGGTGGTGGCGTGTTGCCGGGTCTCGTCGGCGGACCGGCGGGATGACCTTGAGCGGCGGGCCGGGCGGGGGGCGGCGGGAGCGACCGGCCGTGGCCTGGCCGTCTCGCAGGTGGTGACCGAGGTCGGGTCGGGGGATGATCGGGCACCGCCGCGAGCTGACCCGCTTGTTGTCAGACCTTTCGGCTACCGTCATCGTCGTTGAGCGCCGGGGCCGTGTGACCCGGTTCGGGTTCGAGCATGTGGCCGCGTCGCTGGCCGCTTCAGGCCGCCGCATCGTGGTGCTGGATGAGACGGAGACCACCGATGACCTGGTACGCGATGTGACCGAGGTTCTCACCAGCCTGTGCGCGCGCCTGTACGGGCGCCGGTCGGCGCCGCGCCGCGCGGCCAGGGCGGTCGCGGTCGCGACCGGCCGCGGCGGCGATGTGGAGGCTGGGCGGGTGGAGGGGTGAAGGGGTTCACCGCCCGCGACGGGTGGACGATGCAGGCCTACCGGTTCGCCCTCGACCCCTCCCCAGCCCGGGAACGGGCGCTGTGGTCGCACTGCGGAGCGGCCCGCCTGGCTTTCAACTGGGGCCTGGCGTATGTGAAGGCGGTCATGGACCAAAGAGCGGCGGAAGCCTCTTACGGGATCGCCGCGCAGGATCTGGTCCCGGCCATCTCCTGGACGCTCCCGGCGCTGCGCAAGGCGTGGAATCAGGCGAAAGATCAGGTCGCGCCGTGGTGGGGCGAGAACTCCAAGGAGGCTTACAACACCGGCCTGGACGCTCTGGCCCGGGCGCTGGGCAACTGGAACCAGTCGCGGACCGGCAAGCGCACAGGCCCGAAGATCGGGTTTCCCCGGTTCAAGTCCCGGCGCAACAGCACACCTACCGTACGGTTCACCACCGGGGTGATCCGGATCGAGCCCGACCGCCGCCACGTCACCTTGCCCCGGCTGGGCACGATCCGCACCCATGAGAACACCCGCAAGCTCCAGCGGCGCCTCGTCGGCGGGACGGCCCGGATCCTGTCGGCCACGGTCCGGCGGGATCGGGGCGGCCGTTGGCATGTGGCCATCCAGGTCGAGGTCGAGCGGGCCGCCGCCACGCCGGCCCGGCCGGACGCCGTGGCCGGGGTGGACCTGGGCATCAAGCACCTGGCCGTCATCGGAACCGGGGCCGCCGGCACCACGTCACCGACAACCCCCGCCACCTCGAGGACGCCCTGGGCGGGCTCCGCCGGGCCGGCCGGGTGCTGTCGCGGCGGGCCGGGCCCGTCGTCTACGACCCGGTGACCGGGGCAAAGACGTTCCGGCAGCCATCGGCGGGCTGGCTGGAAGCCAAGCACGCCCTCGCGCGAGCGCATGCCCGGGTCGCGCGCCTGCGCGCCGACGCGCTCCACAAACTCACCACCACCCTCGCCCGCACCTACGGGACGATCGTGGTCGAGGACCTCAACGTCGCCGGGATGCTGCGCAACCCGAGGCTGGCCCGGCACCTGGCCGGCGCCTCCTTCGGCGAAATCCGGCGGCAGCTCGACTACAAGACCGGCTGGAACGGCGGCAGCCTGGTCGCCGCCGACCGGTGGTACCCCAGCAGCAAGACCTGCTCGGCCTGCCAGACAGTGAAAACCAAGCTGTCCCTCAGCGTCCGGGTCTTCACCTGCGAGCACTGCGGCCTGGTCCTCGACCGGGACGTAAACGCCGCACGCAACCTCGCCGCCCTCGCGGCGATCCCTGGCCCCGGAGCAGCCGGGCCCACGCCACCAGGTGGAAACGCCCGCGGAGCCGACAAGAAGACCAGGCCACACCTGGCAGGGGGCGATGAAACGGGAACCGTGCACGCCCCGAACGGGACGGCAAGACACGGACTGTCGCCCGAAAAGGGCGATTGACTGAGGTTCACTGAGACCTCACTCAACGGTCAACCGATGGTGCGGTGCACATTATCTGCTTTGGATGGCCCGGGCTCGGCGTGGGCGATCCAGGGCCCTGGTATCGACGGGTCGATGACGCCTTCTTCCAGCCAGGTATAGCTGCCGCCGAGGATGTGCTTGGCTCTCGCAGAGTCGACGGCGTCGCTGTTGCTCCACAGCTGACCGAATAGTTCCTCGGCGCGCAGCCGGGCCTGGGTGCAGAACAGGTCGGCGAGGTCGTGCGCGGTCGCGCCGCGCGCGGTCCCGACGCCGTCGGTTCGGTCCATTTGCGCCCGGACGCAGGTGGCGCTGATTGCGAAGAGTTCCGCGCCGATGTCGACGATCCGTCCGAGGAAGCCCTGCTTGCGCTCGAGCCGGCCCTGCCACCGGGCCATCGCGTAGAACGTCGACCGGGCCAGTTTCCGGCTTGCCCGCTCCACGTACCGCAGGTGCGGCGCGAGCTGGCCGAACTCGCTGAACGACCCCGGCTTCTGACCTTCGCCAGTTATCAGCGTGGGCAGCCACTTGCCGTAGAACTCGCCAGCCTTCGCCGCAGCGCGGGCGCGCTGCCCAGCCGGCAGCCGCGGATCGATCAGCTCGCCGGCCGCGGACAGGTGAGCGTCGGTCGCCTCGCGCGCGATGAACAGCCGCATGATCTCCGAGGATCCCTCGAAGATCCGGTTGATCCGCATGTCCCGGAGCAGCTGTTCCGCGGGCACGCCGCGCTCGCCCCGCGCGGCCAGGGACTCGGCGGTCTCGTAGCCGCGGCCGCCACGGACCTGGACCAGCTCGTCGACGATCTTGCTACCCATCTCGGAGCAGTACAGCTTGGCGAGTGCCGCCTCGATGCGGATGTCGTTCTGCTTGTCGTCGGCGAGCTGGCTGGACAATTCGACCACGGCCTCAAGGGCGTATGTGGTGGCAGTGATAAAGGCGACCTTCTTGGCGACCGCCTCGTGCTCGCCGACCGGCCGTCCCCACTGCACTCGCTCCTGCGACCACTCCCGGGCGAACTTCGTTGCCAGCTTTGCGGCTGTCAGGCAGCTGCCAGGCAATGACAACCGGCCCGTATTTAGCGTCGTAAGCGCGATCTTGAGGCCCTGGCCTTCTTCTCCGATTCGATCGGTGCTCGGGACCTTTACCTCGTGGAATCGAGTCACGCCGTTCTCCAGGCCGCGCAGGCCCATGAAAGCGTTCCGCCGCTCGACGGTGACTCCCTCGGCGCTGGCTTCCACGACGAAAGCGGTGATCCCGCCCCGGTGATCGTCGCCTGCCGGAACGCGGGCCATCACGACCAGCAGGTCCGCGATGACTCCGTTTGTCGTCCACAGCTTCACGCCGTCGAGCACGTACTCGGAGCCGTCCGGCGACGGGGTCGCCGTCATGCTCAGCCGGGCCGGGTCCGATCCAACGTCGGGCTCGGTCAGCAGGAACGCGCTGATCTCGCCGCGCGCGCAACGCGGTAGGTACTGCGCTTTCTGCTCGTCCGTCCCGAACAGCGCAAGCGGCTGGGGTACGCCGATCGACTGATGCGCAGACAGCATCGCGGCCACGGCCGGCGAGGCAGACCCAGCGATCACGAGCGCGCGGTTGTAGTACAGGTTGGTCAGCCCAAGCCCGCCGTACGCCGGCGCGATCTTCATGCCGAACGCGCCAAGCGCCGCCATGCCCTTGACCACCTCATCAGGTACCAGGGCATCGCGTTCGATCTGTGCGCCGTTGACCGAGGTCTCGCAGAATTCCCGCAGTCGAGCGCAGAATTCCTCGCCGCGCTTGCTTGCTTCTTCGCTCGGACGCGGATGCGGATAGATCAGATCAAGTCGGAAATCACCTAGGAACAGCTGCTTTCCGAAACTAGGCCGGTGCCATGCAACCTCGCGGGCTTCCTCCGCCACCTGGCGAGACTGTCGTTCACCGACATTGCGGACACGATCTTGCTGTCGAGCAGTCATGGCCCGTCCGTTCGTCGATTGCTCTTTAGATGCTGCCCATTTGTAACCCGCCGGTAACGCTAGCCCGAGCGGCTGGCCGCGCCAGGCGCCTAACTGACGGCCATCGAGGCCAAAGGGGCAGCGGCTGCGTGGCGTACGTCGGCACAATGAGGGCGTGTCCCTCGCGCTCGGCGAAGACCCGGCTCGACGCGCCGGTCCGGCGGCGGCCGGAAGGCCGGTCGACTTGCCGGATCCAGCCCGGTCGACCTGCCGTATCTATCAGCGGCCCGGGATGAAGCCCCGATGCCCCTGCGGCAGGCTTTAGCGAATGGCTGAGGTATCCCACCGTGACCAGCTAAGACGTCGTGGCGGCCGATGATGCTCACCCGCCAGTGCCGACGCCTCCATCGCTCGCTACGCCATCTACCACGACCGCTACCGGCGCACCGCCGGCGGCTGGAAGTTCACGGAGCGGGTCTACCAGGTCAGGTACCTCGACACCACGCTGCTGGCGGGCTCGGCGCCCCGCGCGGCGGGGCGCCCGCTAGCCCGTCGGCCGTGAACACCTCTGCGGCGGCAGGAGTTTTGGGCTGACATGCGAAGCCTTAGGCGGCTGCCGAACTGCTCGAGGGGACATCCGCGACACCTCGAGGCCTGGCCGGCCGAGGTTGATCTCGGCGGGCTCCCCTACGACTCGCTGAGCAGGCAAGTCTCGGCCCGGCAGCGGCTAGAGCCGCTAGCCCGCCAGCGCGGACAAAACGCCGCTGATCGCTACCGGCTGGGCGTGTTGCGCGTCGCCCGGCTCGTGTCGTGATCGACGGCGGCCGGGTCCTCAACGAGAAGATCGCTCGAAGCCAGATCACCGGTGGCGCGGTCATGGCGATCGGCATGACGCTGCTAGAAGAGGCAGTCTTCGATCCCGGCACCGACCGGATCGCCAACGCGACATTCGGCGAACTACCTCGTCTCCGTCAACGCTGATATCCCGGACATCGACGTCTCTTCGCCGGGCGGGCCGGACACGTTCAGCCCTATCGGCGCCAAGGGCCTCGGCGAGATCGGAACAGTAGGGGTGTCGGTCGCCATTGCCAACGCCGTCTACCACGCCACCGGCTGGCGCATCCGCTCGCTGCCCATCACCCTGGACAAGCTGCTGTAGCCCCGGCCGAGCACTGCTGTACGCCGGACCTGTTCCCATTTGGCGTCGAGTCGCAAACCCACGCCAACACCTCAACGTCGGGCACCGCCCTCCGCGACCCTGCTGCATGCGACGCGCGCATTGCACGGGGGAACAGCTTCGCCCTCGACGGTTGTTGTGTAGTGTTGGTTGTAGTCGAAGTTCGTGCACGTGTGAAAGCGCCTGCGGAGTTCTGACGGCGGGCGCCGAGGGGCATCGAGATTCCAGCCTCCAGAAGGCAGGCGGCCGCAGCAGCCCGGGAGACACGTCCGTGGATCCCGAAGGTCGTACAGCAGGAGAAAGCAACATGGCTCAGGGCACTGTGAAGTGGTTTAACGCTGACAAGGGCTACGGTTTCATCGCCCCCGACGACGGCACCGCCGACGTCTTCGTGCACCACTCCGCCATCCAGACTGACGGTTTCCGCAGTCTTGCAGAGAACCAGCGGGTCGAGTTCACGGCCGGTCAGGGCGCCAAAGGCCCGCAGGCCGAGCAGGTTACCCCGATCTAACTAGTCGGCTCACGCGACGCGGAGCGCCGTTAAGCGCGTCGAGTCCGTCTCGTTGATGGGCGCTGCCCGTCCTGCTTGGCTTGTCCTACACGGCACCCAAGCAGGGCGGGCATTTGGCCTTGCCGCAGGGCCTCGCTGATCCGGCGCTTGGCGAACTCGTTCTGGCCAACGACGCACTTGGCGTAGATCCACAGGAGCACCTCGACGCTGTGTCCAGCCCATTCGGCGACCTGGGTCGGGTAGACGCCGTCGTTAAGCCATGTGGACAGGCAGGCGGGCCGCAGGTCGTAGGGCCGCCGGGCGAGGGAGAGACTTGCTTGGACGCCGTGAGTGCGGCCTGGCGTGCTTTGATCCACGCACGCCGCTAGGTGATGGTGGGCAGCTCGCCGCCTCGCACTCCGCTGAACAGGCGGCCATCTGGCGCCGTGTCGAACTGTGTCAGGTGTCTGCGCAAGATCTTGGTCAGCTCCGGATGGGCCGGCACGATCCGGCTGTCGCGGGACCGCGAACGTGCTGAGAGTCAATTCCGGCAGCAAGACCTGGGTTTCTGGCGCGTGCCAGGATGGTGTCCGGTCCGGGACCGCGGCGCCGACGTCTCCGCGGAAGCACCACGCAGGTGCTCAGCCGAGAGGAGATCCCGATGAAGTACATGATCCTGATCAACGCGTCCCAGCAGGACTACGACGCGATGGCGGGGCGGCCCGCCAGCGAGCAGCCGGGCTGGACACCGGCCGACTTCGCGGCGATGGGCGCATTCATGGAGTCCTTCAACAGGGAACTAGCCGAGTCCGGGGAGCTCGTGGACACGCGGGGCCTGACCGCCCCAGCGCACGCCCGCCGGATTCAGCTGCAAGGGGGCGTCCCGGTGGTAACCGACGGGCCGTACCCAGAAGCCGAGGAGGTCCTGGCCGGATACTGGATCGTTGATTGCGACAGCTTCGACCGGGCGACCCAGATCGCGGCCGGGCTGGCTGACACACCCGGCCCGGAGCACATCCGCTCTCGCGCGTACGCGGACGTGCGGCCGCTGGCCGAATCCAGAGACGAGCTGGAAATCTGACGCTATGTCGCCTCCCCAGGCCGAGGACCTGCTGCGCCTGCTGGCACCGCAGGTCCTCGGCGCGCTGGTACGGCGCTTCGGGCACTTCGACACTGCCGAGGATGCTGTCCAGGAGGCACTGCTGGCGGCGACTACCCAGTGGCCCGCCGAGGGAATCCCCGCCAACCCGCGCGGCTGGCTGATCACGGTGGCCTCCCGGCGCCTGACCGACCTGCTCCGCGCCGAGCAGGCCCGGCGGCGCCGGGAGGAAACCGCGGCCCGCCAGATCCCGCCGCGCGAGCGGCACGACCTGCCCGCCGACGCCCAGGCCAGCGCAGCGGACGACACGCTGATCCTGCTGTTCCTGTGCTGCCACCCCGCGCTGTCCCCGGCATCACAGATCGCTCTCACCCTGCGCGCGGTCGGCGGCTTGTCCACCACTGAGATCGCCCGGGCCTTCCTGGTGCCGGAGGCGACCATGACCCGGCGCATTACCCGGGCCAAGCAGACGATTAGGGACAGCGGGATCCCGTTCGCCATGCCAGCCGGTCCGGAGCGGGCCCGCGACCTGGCCGCGGTCCGGCACGTGCTGTACCTGATCTTCACCGAGGGATACGCCGCCACCTCGGGACCCGGGCTGGTCCGCCCGGACCTGTCCGCCGAGGCGATCCGGCTGGCCCGGATCCTGCACCGGCTGCTGCCCGGTGACGGTGAGGTGACCGGGCTGCTGGCGCTGACGCTGCTCACCGACGCCCGCCGCCCGGCGCGCACCGGGCCGACCGGGGAACCGATCCCCATGGCCGAGCAGGACCGCAGCCGGTGGGACGCCGCACTCATCGGCGAAGGCGTGGCGCTGCTCACCAGCGCTCTCCGCCAAGGACCGCCTGGGCCGTACCAGCTGCAGGCAGCGATCGCTGCGGTCCACGACGAAGCGCCGTCCGCCGCAGACACTGACTGGCCCCAGATCGTGGCCCTGTACGAGCTGCTGCTGCAGGTCTCCGACAATCCAGTGACGGCCCTGAACCACGCCGTCGCGGTGGCCATGGCCTGCGACCCCGGCGCCGGGCTGAAACTGCTCAAGGGCCTGGCCGCCGACCAACGGATCGTGGCCGGGCACCGGTTCCACGCCGTCCGTGCCCACCTGCTGGAGATGGCCGGGAACCA
This sequence comes from uncultured Actinomycetota bacterium, assembly GCA_963804435.1. Lineage (GTDB taxonomy): Bacteria > Actinomycetota > Actinomycetes > Streptosporangiales > Streptosporangiaceae > JAJYUU01. Next base: position 2,210,049 of record CAWDQI010000001.1, read on the forward strand.
CGCGGCCGCCCGAAACGGCTATCTGGAGGCGGCCCGCCGCGCGGGCAGCCTGCCACATCAGCGTTACCTGAACGCTCAGGCCGCGCGCCTGAGCGAAAAGACCAGCGGCCCGGTGCCCGCCTGGGCTAGCGCTCGCCAGGCTGACCATCCCTGATCACAGCAGGTCCCGCCAGCTGCCGACCGAGGCAGCATGACCAACAGCACATGCCCAGTTGGCGGCTCTTTCCGACTGTCCAGGCGTACGTTGCAAGCGACCTTCGGACTGACCCACGAGGCGGGCGCCCCGCTCGCGCGCACCCGATTCAAGCCGCGCCAAGGGAGCCTTGCGGCGTTGGCTAGCTGGGACCATCTGTCACAGGCAACGCCTACGGTAGCTGCATGCCCCATTGCCAAGGCTCACCGGCCGGGACGTTGTCCGGGCGCTCGGCAAGCTGGGCTGGGTGATCGTCGTCCAGAAGGGATCTCACGCACAGCTCAAGCACCCGAGCCGCGGCCGCGTCACCGTCCCTCTGCACGCTGGTGAGACGATCAGGCCCGCCCTGCTGCGGTCGATTCTGAACCAGGCAGGCGTCACGGCCGACGAGCTGCGGTCCGTCCTCTAAACCGAACGGTAGGTTGCAGGCGATGCGCACTTACACAATTGTGGTGGAGCCCGAGGGGGGCGGCGGCTATTACGTCACCGTGCCGACGCTGCCCGGGTGCTTCACGCGCGGCAGCACCGTCGAGGAGTGCCGCTCGCGGGCCGTGGAAGCCATCGAGGTGCACATTGCAGGCCTGCGGGCTCATGGCGAACCGGTTCCCGAAGAGCTTGGAGAACCGCAACTGCTGGCCGTTACAGTCGCGGCCTGACGTCAGCTGGTCACCCGAACGTGCGTATCTGCCGGGACTGAACGTGCGGGAACGGGATCGCTGGTCCGGCAACCAGCATCGACAACCGGTTCGCGTTGTGACACGCTAGGCCCACCACCACATGTGACCTGCGGCTGGACGGTTACCGGTGGGTTGTGAGACGGCTCCGACACGGCCTGATGAGAGCACGATGTGAACAGCCGCCCTCGGCCATTCGTACGCCGAGCACGTCCAGCGGCCAGCCGCACCGCCTGCATGCCGCGGGCCGGATCTCATTCTCACGAACCCCGGTCATGGCACTGACTCGGTCGGGTCGCTGAGATCCGACCCTCGGCTGCGGTGCTGGCCAGGGCCGCCGCGCGGATGGCGGTGGGCCTTGCTGCATACATTGAGACCCACTGTCAGCCGCGAGATGCGCGCCGCGGGCCGTTGGCCCAGGCTGCGCACCAGAACTGCCCTCCCCTTGCCGGTTACCGGAACATATGCGAAGCGCTGGCAGGCAGGCCTTCCCTCAGGTGAGCACGCGACACCCGGCATACGAGGACGTTCTGCGTTCGTCGGGCGGGCCAGGCCGTAACAGCAGGGCGCGGGCCTCGTTACGGTCGAGGCTGGTGGCACGTGATTCGTATCCATCCGCGCGGATAGGCCATCCGGAGCCGGTAGCTGTGTCGGGGGGTCATCTCGGCCGGGCGGCGCGCATCGTGGCCACCGGGTTGCCGAAATCCCGACCCGACGCTGGCCGCCTGGTGCGTAGCCGACAGCCAGCCCGAGCACGAACCCGCCGGGAAGGTTCGGCCCGGCTAGACGCGGCAAACCGGTCTACCATCACGCTATGGGTCTCTTTCGTAGCAGGGCTAGCAAAAAGCGCGAGAAGGCGGCGGCCATGCTCCTAGAGGAGCAGACCAGGGCGCAGGCGCAAGTCGCGCGTCGGGAAGTGACAGCGGAGGCACGCCCCGACCCGGACCAGCCAGGGTGGGGTCGGACCACCGGCCAGGCCATCGGCAAGGCTCGCGAGCACCGCGCCAGCCAGGAATGAGCACGGGCCCGTCATCCTCCTCGGGTCGACGGTACTGCTGTGGTCTGTGATCAGCCGTGCAGCCGCTTCCTGAGCATCCGCTGTTATCCAGCGGCCGGGTTCGGGGGCGCCGTGCGGGCCATCCGGGCCACTCACCTGGCCGGAGACCGGGCCGGCGCCCTCGCCGCGGTGCCTGATGACATGGTCGACGCCATCGACACGATCGGCGCCTACCGGCGGGCCGGCGTTGACGTCCCGGTGGTGTTCCCCCTCACCTGGGGTGCGGCAGGCCACGATGCCCTGGAATCGACGCTGCGGGCGGCGATAGCACCGGCGGGACCGGATGCCCGCGGGATTTGACGCGGATCTGCGGGCAGGTCCGCCAGGCGGCCTGGCCACCTGCGCCGCCGGTGAAGCTGAATCCCCGGCCCACAGGGCCGGCGCTGCCCTGCCCCGTCCATGCCTGGGTAGCCGGCGGTGCTCTGCGCTGGTGGCTCCGGCCTCCGGTCAGCTCCGATCTGTCGCGCATCGCTGCGATGTGGGAAGGCTGCTCGCTGGCAACGCGGACGGCTCGCTTTCACGCCCCGGTGCGAGATATCCCGGCCTTCTACCTGGAAACAGTGCTGTCTGATCGGTCCGCCAGCCTTGTGGCGGTGCCCGGGCGAGACGGCGTGGTGGCTGCCGTGGCCTCCCTCGTTCCCGGCGGCGGCAGCTCCGCCATGCTTGGCGTGCTGGTGGAAGACGCCTTGCAGCGCCGCGGGATCGGGCGCCGTCTCGTCGCGCACCTGCTTGCCGCCGCCTCTGCACGGCAGATCACCGAGCTGACAGCCGCAGTCCTCGCCCAGCACGCCCCAGTGGCAGACTTGCTCCGCCGGATTCCTGGCGACTTCTCCCTGACCCGCCACGGCACTACCGTCGGCCTGCGGGTGCGCCTGGCATCCACCGGGCCTCGGTTATTCGACGCGAGCCAGCGGCTGACCTGCGCGCCGTCACAAAAAAGTGCTCCTGACCTGGGACGATAGGGATCTCTAGATCCTTACTGGGCCAGATCGAGGAGCACTCGCTAGGTGAAGAGTAACGGCGGGTTGTCGGCCGCGAGGAAGGCGGCCAGAAAGCCGAAGTGCTGGGCGCGTTGCGCGGATCGCGCATAGTGGACGCGGACGATCGCGTTCACCGCCGGCACGCCTGGGAGCTGACCCGAGCGTCAGGCCGGGATGGCGCCGAGTTGCTGCATCAGGGCGACGCCGTCGAACTGCGCCCAAATGTCGGTCACGCGACCGTCCTTTAGGCGGTAGAAGTTCATGCCCTCGACCCTGATCGCCTGGCCGGAGGCGGGGATCCCCATGAGCTCCTGCTGTTGAGAACCGGTCACGACCCACCGGGTGGCGACGGTGTCGCCGCTGGCGATGATGTCCTGAAGGTCCTCCTCCAGGTCGGGGAAGCCTGCCTTGAAGCCCGCGACCTTCTGCTTGAATCCGGCCAGCGTCGGCTCCTCGTCGGGTGCCGGATTGTGGTTGACCAGGCCCGGGTCGCAGAGCTCGTCGATCGTCGCCTGGTCGGCCGCGCGAAATGCGTGCTCGAAGCGGCTGATGATCTCGATGTTGACCGTTAACTGAGCCATGACCACTCTTTCCTCGGGCTTGTGCCTCGCGGCGAGCCCTGTCTGCGCTGCTACCCGTACGTAGCAACTGACCGGTTGCCATAGTATGGCAACCGGTCAGTTGCGTCAACGGCCACGTTCCCGAGGCGGTCCCGGCCGCGATGAATACGCCGACATTCAGCGGCCACGCGACAGCTGTACCGTCACCGCACTGCGGACTTTTGCCGGCCGTTCCGCCAGGCGCGGCGCGTTGTCCGACGTCGGGGGTCCGGGACTGCTTCCAGGTACTGTGGGCGCCGTGTTCACCAGGCCGGCTGACCTAGCCGAGGATGTGCTAGCTGGAGCCTTGACCGACCGGTGGCAATTCGCGGCCGCCTCGCTTGAATATCAGCCTGTCGGATTTGGCAGTCATCATTGGCTGGCTACGAACGCCGACGGCGCGCGCTTGTTTGCCACCGTCGACGACCTTACCGCCAAACTCCGAACGGCAGATGACACCACCGATGCGGCGTTCGGTCGACTCCGCAGTGCTTTCGCCACGGCGCTTTCACTGCGCACCGACGCAAGCCTGGCTTTCGTTGTCGCCCCGACAACAGCGTCAGACGGGCAGGTGCTGGTGAGGTTGGCCGACCGGTATTCGCTCGTGGTTCATTCCTACATCGTCGGTACCCAGGCCGGCCCGGACGGCGAGTTCATCAACGGCAGCGACCGGATAGCAGTTCTGAACATGCTGATCGAGCTCCACCGGGTTCAGGTCGGTAAGCCAAGGACCGACGACTTCATCGTGCCGCACCTGGACGCGCTCCGATCCATGATGAGCGAACCAAGCCGCACCTGACTGGGCGGCCCCTACGCTGAGCGAGCCCACGAACTGCTGCGCGCTCATGCCGTTGACCTTGACCTGCTGCTCACGGCATACGACGCCTTGGCTCGGCGAGTCGCGTCACGAGAGGACCGGCTGGTTATCACACACGGTGAGCCGCACGCCGCCAACGTAATAAGCACGCCCGACCGCGGGCTAGTCCTCGTGGACTGGGAGGCTGTTTTGCTTGCCGCGCCCGAACGTGACTTGTGGGACATGGCAGACCACGACGAGTCCATCCTCGACAGCTACACCAGCGCTACGGGCGTGGACATCGATCGTGAAGCGTTGACGCTATATCGGCTCTGGTTCGACCTTGCCGAAATCGGCGGTTATCTCAGAGTGTTCCGCAGTCCCCATGGCCAGACGGCGGACACCAATGAATCGTGGAGGAATCTCCAGCACTTTCTCCGGCCCGCCAGCCGATGGCCTGCCCTGATGAAGGACGTAAGCAGCTAGGCATGCAGTAGCCACCGGTAACTCACTAGGCTGGCTGGCTTCGTGACGAAGAGGCCATGTGCCGGGGCAGCCCTGGCTGAGCGCGACAGGTAGTCCCGTGTACCTTGCTGGCATGACGGGCAGCGCTTTTCAGGTTGTATGTGAGATCGAGCCGCCGACCCGGCCTGACCTCATGCATGTCCGGCACCAGATCGGGACCCTCAGTAAGACAGCGGACGCATTCCTCATCCCCGACAACCATCTGGGCCGGGCGACCGTCTCCAGCGTGGCCGTCGCGCACGAGGTCGAGGCAATGGGCGGTCGCAGCATCGCTTGCCTCAACTCGCGGGACCGGAATCAGCTCGGATTCCGTCGCGACCTGCTGACAGCCGCGTCTTACGGCGTCGACCAGTTCTTGTTCGTCTACGGCGACAAGCCCAGCTCCGGCGGCCGGACGGGAGAGCTGACAGTGCGGGCGATGATCGAAGAGGTCCGCACCCTTCCCGCTGACACAGCGTTCGCGGGCGTATCGCAGTTCCGGGTAGGTGCAGCCGCAGCGCTGCGCCCGCTGCCGGTCTGGAAACATGCAGCAGACTTCTTGTTCGCGCAGGTCAGCTTTTCTGTTGAGGCCTTGCTGCGGTGGCGGGACGCCAACCCGGTCGATATTCCGGTATTTGCTGGTGTCATGGTCCTGGCCAGCCAGGCGCACGCCCAGCGCATCGCTGAAGTTATCCCCGACATCAACATTCCCGCAGTCCTAATCGAGCAGGTCCGCGCAGACCGACTGGCTGGCGTCGAGGCAGCCTGCGACCAGGTGATCAGACTCCGTGACTCAGGCGCTTTCGACGGGGTACACCTGGTCCCGGTCGGCCGCTACCGGGAGGTAGCTGCCCGGCTTGAGCAGCTGCTCTGCTAAGTACGCGCTGTTGAATTATCAAGATTCGTGACTCAGCGTGACAACGACGCGGCACCCAGCGGGCGACAGGCAGGAGAACGGCAACGCACGCGGTCGGCAACGGTTTATCCACCCAGCGGGTGCCGCGACCTACCGACATGACCCCCAGCGACCTACCTGCGGCTTAGTTCACACCGAGAGGCTCGGCGGCACCCCCACGTGACACGAACTTGCCGAGATCCGACCCCCACGCTAGCGAGGACGACTATTCAGCCACGACCGCTTCGTCGGATCGAGCCAGGATCTGGCAGACGGTTTCACTGACCGTCATCCCGGATGTGTCTAGCCAGAGGCCGAAGGAGGTCATCCCGGCGCGCATCTCGGCGTCCAGATGGCTCCACCTCTCGAATACCTGCTTATGCCTGCCAGCGTCGCGCAGCCGTATGACGTCGAGCGCGGGGGCGAGCTGTACGAACAGCAACGGCCTGTACCGCAGGTTATCGAGATAGCCGTCGAGAACCGGCACGGATACGATCACGTCATCGATCAGGGTAACGAAGCCGGCCTCCCCGAACGAGTCCGCCAGCGCGCGCATATTGCGGCGCCGCACCTGAAGCTGCAGCCGAGCTTCGTCCTCGGGCGGCCCTTGCGGGGGGACTAGCCCGTTGACAATGAACTGCTCACCGACGAGATCGCCTTCGATATGGGCCGATCGGGGGAACCGGGCCGCCAGCGCACGGGCAACTGTCGTCTTGCCCGCGCCGGGCACTCCCGATATCAGATACGTCTGCACGGCCCTGCACTCTATCCTCCGGCCCGGGGCTCAAGGCAGTGCCGCGACCGTCATATCTGCCTGCGGCGACGGCCCGCTGTAGCACGCGGCCGCCAGTAAAAGGCCGCAAGCCGCGGAGTCCTGGCCTGGGTCCTACGCCGGGTGCTGTGTCTGTTGAGCCTCGACGCGTCGCTTAAGGGCTTTGATGTTGGCTGGCATTTCCTTTTGCGCTTGGCGACGGACGATGAGCGGGACGAGCAGCTTGCCGATGCCGTGCCCGTCGAAGTCGACCGCGATGGTCAGCCGGGAACTGGATTCGGTCAGGGCTTCCACGGTGACGTCGACGGTGGCGCGGATGGGTCCATCGATGCCCTTGAGGCCCCACGTCCTGGGAGCGTCGATGTGGGTTAGCCGGGAGGAGACGGCACGGTTGGCTCCGCCGATGCGTCGGGTGGTCAGGCACTTTGTGCCCACCTGCGCGGGGCCGGACTGGTCCAGGTGACCGTCGATCACGTCCTGCTGCCATTCATGGAAACGGGTGGGGTCGGTAGCGTAGGCGAAAACCTCGGCTGCGGACCGGTCCACCACAGTGGTGGCGATGGTCGGTGCCATATCAGCGGCCCTCGATCAGGGCGGCGTACCGGGCCAGGTAGAGCGGCCATCCCTGGTCGCCGTCGACGCCATCGCTGACCGACTGCCAACCGGGACCGTGCCGGTCGAGGTGGCGGTGCTCCAGTTCGACCCGGGTACGGTCCGGTCCCTCGGCCACGAACCGGACCTCGACCTCACTGGTCAGCTCCGGGTCGGTTTCGACCTGCCAGTGGGGGCTGATGTCCCAGCTGAATACCACGCGGACTGGCGGCTCGTAGGCCAGGATCCGCGCCCACCGGCACTCGCTGCCGTTGACGGCGCGGTCGTAGATGTGTCCGCCGACGTGGGGCTCGAAGACTGTCTCGGCGATCGCGGCTGCGAGCAGGTTGTGCTCTGGCGGCTTGAAGTCGCCGAACCTCTCGGTGAACGCCGTGAAGGCTTGCGCGACCGGCGCGTTGACCACCACGTGCTTGCGGACAACGGGGACCTCGGTTCGGGTCATGGACTTTCCTCCGTCGCTTGTTCGGCAACATCCACGTAGCCGGCCAGAGCGCGCTGCCAGAAGGTGTCGAGCTGATCGCGCAACGCGGCCACTGCCGTCGGATTGAGCCGGTAGTAGCGTCTGGTGCCGACCGCGCGTTCACTGACGAGGCCCGCGTCCTTGAGGACCTTGAGGTGCTGGGAGATCGCCGACCGGCTGACCGGCAGCTCCGCGGCCAGTTGTCCCACCGCCTGCGGTCCTTCTGCCAGACGGCTGACGATGGCGCGGCGGGTAGCGTCCGCCAGCATGCTCCAGGCGTCACCTGCTCGGTTAGGTTTCACTAACGGTTAGTTTTGCCTAACGGAGTGGCCGACGTCAAGGCCCTGCCCGAGGTGCTAGGCATTGCTACGGGCGTAGTAGAAGAGCTACGCTCGTGTTATGAGTGCGATTCCTGCGCGCGATCTCCGCAATCACACAGCCGAGATCCTTCGTCGTGTCGAGGCCGGCGAGGAGATCGAGGTGCTCAGGGACAACCGTCCGGTTGCAAAGATTGTCCCGCTGTCCTGGCGCCGCCGGTGGCTGCCCGCGTCTGAGGTCTCCCGAGAGCTCCTGAGTCTCGGACCCGACATGACGGGTCAAGCTCAGGAGTTGCGGGAGACCCTGACCGAGACGACGGACGATCTGCCGTGGTGACGCCGCAGCGGGCGCTGGCGGACACGTCGGTCTTCATCGGGCTCGAGGCCGAACGGTTCGACGCTGATCAGTTCGCCAACTACGAGTGGGGCATATCCGCGATCACGCTGGGTGAGCTGCGGCTCGGAGTGCTGCAGGCGAAGGAACCGGAAGCGGCTTCACGGCGGTTGTCGGCCTATCAGCTCGCTCAGCGGTTCGAGGCGCTGGCCGTCGATGAGTCAGTCGCTAATGCGTGGGCACTGCTGGTCTCGCGGCTGCGGACGGCCGGACGCAAGGTGCCGATCAACGACAGCTGGATCGCTGCGACCGCGATCGCTCACCACATCCCGATCGTGACACAAGACGCTGACTACGACCTCATATCCGATGTCGAGGTCATCAAAATCTGAACAAGACGCCTCATACGGCCGGGCCGGGGCGGTACCCAGTCGGCGAGAAGCAGTCGGCCTTCAGGAGCAGTACTACGACGTCCCGGCCGCGTTCGCTTTCAGTGCCGCGATCTCTGCGCGCGCGGCGCTGACCAACTCGGAGTTTGTGTTGGCGTGGCCGTGGAGGCCCCATCCGCCCTCGGGTGCCTCGGTCAGCAGCACCCAGGTGCGATCGACGAGGGTGGCGTCACCGGCCGCGGCCGAGATGATGTCAGTGAGCTGGCGCACGACGGCGAGTTGCTTCTCGCGATCCAGCGCACCGGAGTTGGTCAGAACCTGGACTCGGACGTAGTTGCTGTCGCCATCGACGTTGGACAATGAGTCCGCCGGGAGATCATGGACGAACGCCGCGGTGTTCTGGCGGAACATCGGGATGTCCGGGACCTGCTCGATCGTCATCACGGCGGTAGCGAGATCTACGGCCAGCTGGTGCTTGTCGGCGAACGTGCCTGCCACGGCATAGGCGTCGATCATGGGCATGGGGAAGCTCCTCAGAATCTGGCTTGTGCTCACTTGCCGGTCCCATCCTGGCTATGACGACCGTCATAGTCAAGCCTGGCCCGGCCGCCCGAAGTGGCTGACGACTCGCCAGGCCATCATCCGGGCAGAGCTGACCAGGCTAGACTCGCCTACGCCGGGCCTGAGTAGCCGGCAGGCGAACCCGGGGAGATCATGGCCCAGAGTGCCCGCGAACGGATGGTGGCGAGCGCAGTCGTCCTCCTCGCCAAGCGCGGCTTTCAGGGCGCGTCGTTCGCCGAGGTGCTCGCCGACTCCGGGGCTCCGCGCGGGTCGATCTATCATCACTTTCCCGACGGCAAGGAACAGCTGATCGCTGCCGCCGTCGACCACGCGGGCGCGCAAGCGGTCCAGATCCTGGACGCGCTCGACGGACGCAGCGCGGTCGAGATCGTCGACGGCTTCATGGCTGTATGGCGGTCTATTCTCGAGCGTTCCGGCTTCACTGCGGGCTGCTCGGTGCTCGCCGTCACCGTCTCGGCCGACTCACGGGAGCTGCTGAATCGCGCCGGCGAGGCATTCAGGTCATGGCAGGCGCGGCTTGCCGAGCTTTTTCGCTCGGCCGGCCTGACGCACCATGATGCTGACGCTCTGGCCACCATGCTCGTCGCTGCGAGCGAAGGCGCCGTCGTGCTTGCCCGGGCCCAACAGACTCTCGCGCCGTTCGAAACCGTCCACCGGCAGCTGCGCGACCTGGCCGCGTGTTATGCCACCGGCACCTGAGCCAACCTTGTGAGTGCACGTTCCTGGGGTTCGGCGCATCGAATCCGCGAGCCCGGATCGGCCGCCCTGTGAACCGCAACCCCGTTCCCCTCTGAGCGATGCGCCCGCCGCACCTCGTGCAGCCTCGCGCGGTATCGGTAATGTCAGGCCTGTTGGTGAGCAGCGGCGCGGGGAGGGGACACATGAGCCGACCGGACGCATCGGCGCAGGGCTCCGCCAGCAGCGAGCCGGCCTGGGTGGAGCCCGAGCTGGCGACCCTCACCCGGGAGAGGTTCAGCGATCCCGCCTGGCTCTATGAACGCAAATTCGACGGGGAACGGTGCCTCGCATACCGGACGGGCGATCGGCTGCGACTGATGACGCGTAATCAGAAACAGGTCGATAGCACTTATCCCGAGCTCGTCGCCGCGCTGCGGGCGCAGGACTGCGCCGACTTCATCGTGGACGGGGAGGTGGTCGCGTTCGACGGCGCGGCCACCAGCTTCAGCCGTCTGCAGCAGCGGCTCGGGGTGCGCAACCCCAGCGAGGAGCTGCGGGCGACGGTACCGGTGTTTTTCTACCTGTTCGACGTTCTGTGGGCAGACGGGCGGGACGTCCGGGAGCGGCCGTTGCGCGAACGCAAGCAGGTGCTGCGCCGGCTGCTGTCGTTCGGCGGGCCGATCCGGTACACCACGCATCGCAGGCACGACGGCGAGGCCTACTACGCCCATGCCTGTGCCAGCGGCTGGGAAGGGCTTGTCGTCAAGCGCGCGGACGCACCATACCGGTCCGGCCGATCGCGTGACTGGCTCAAATTCAAGTGCCAGAACAACCAGGAATTCGTCATCGGCGGATATACCGATCCAAAGGGTTCACGAACCGGATTCGGTGCACTGCTGATCGGCTACTACGACGGTGACGGCAAGCTGGCCTATGCCGGGAAAGTCGGCACTGGCTTCGATGATGCCGCGCTGGCGAGCCTCGCCCGGACGCTGTCCAGCCTGGAGCGCCCGCAGGCCCCGTTCGGCCGCGGCAACCTGCCGCGCGCGGGAGTGCACTGGGTGGAGCCGAAGCTCGTCGGCCAGGTCACGTTCAGCGAGTGGACCACTGCCGGGCAGCTGCGCCATCCGCGTTTCGAGGGCCTGCGCCGGGACAAGGACCCGGCCAGCGTCGTCCGGGAGACGCCGGCCCTCAGCGGGTGAGGACACTCTCAGCGGCGTTTCCGTACAGCTCCGCTGCGCGCCAGCAGTACCACGCGACCACCGACCGGTACGGCCGGAACGGGTCGCCGAGCGGCTCGAGTTCCTTCGCCGTCGGCGTCGGGATTCCCCACGCCAGGCCGAACCCTCTACGGACGCCGAGGTCGCCCGTCGGCCACACATCAAGGCGCCGGAGCTGGAACATGAGGAACATCTGCGCCGTCCATGTCCCGATCCCGCGGACCGTCGAGAGCCGCTCGACTACCTCGGCGTCGCCCTCCGCGCGCAACCCGGCCGGGTCGAGCACGACCGTCCCGTCCAGCACCTTGGCGGCCAGGTCCTGCAGGGATGCCGTCTTGTTGCCGGACAGCCCGGCTGACCGGAGCGTCTCGGCAGCTAGCGAGAGCAGTCGTTCCGGCGTGACCTCGCCGCCCAGTGCGGCAATTAGCCGTCCGTGGATGGCGGAGGCCGCCGCGCCGGCCAGCTGCTGGTAGGTGACCGCGCGGACTAGCGCGGCGAAATGGGTCTCCTGCGGCGGGCCCACCCTGGCGGGACCGGCCTCGGCAACCAGCCGGCGCAGCACCGCGTCGCGCTCAGCCAGGATGGCTGCGGCTCCCTGGTAGCTGCGCGCCGGGCGCGCGCGGCTGCCTGAACTTGGTTGGCTCGGCGGGCTGGCCGGTCCTGGCCGGTCGGACATGGGTCACGTCCTCGTCTCCCGGCGCGTCGGCTGCCAGCCGGCGCGCCGGGGGCTGAAGTTTATCTCTAAGTCTGCAGTCTGTAATAAGAGCGCAAAGGCCCGGTCCCGACCAGCTAATTTGACATTCCGTGTCAGCCTAAATGGATTGGCTGCTGGGCACGAAGGCAGGAGTGGCCAGCGTCGAGGTAGGGGGACCGCTTGCCGGCGACGGTAGTCCTGTTCAGCCGGCGTTGGCGGAGCCGGCACGCGGGCAGCGGCTCGCACCCTGGCTGATCGTCGCATGTTACCTGGTGATCGCCGTCGGACTGACTGGGCGCCTGTGGGCCCATCCGGCGGCGCGAATACCAAGCAGCGGGCACCGGGTCGAGTCCGACGTGCTGCTGAATGCGTGGTTCATGCGCTACGTGGCAACCGCTGTCGCGCACGGCGGGCTTCCGGCGCTGGTGACAACCGCGGTGAATGCGCCTCATGGCATCAACGTCATGTGGAACACCTCGTTGCTGCTGCCGGGCCTCCTGCTCGCGCCGGTGACGCTGCTGGCTGGCCCGGTACCGAGCCTGCTCGTGTTGCTCACGCTGGGCTTCGCCGGATCGGCCGCCAGCATGCTGTACGTGCTGCGCCGGTGGGGCGCCAGCCTGGCCGCGGCGGCCGTCGGCGGCGCGCTTTACGGGTTCTCGCCGGCACTGATGACTGCCGCCGAGGACCACTACCACCTGCAATTCGCGGTGCTGCCGCCGCTGATCATCGACGCCGCGCTCGGCCTGGCAACCCGCCGCAGGCGTCTGCCCTGCGCGGGCATCTGGCTGGGCCTGCTGATCTCGGCTCAGCTGTTTATCGCCGAGGAACTGCTGGTCGACACCGCGCTGGCAGGGGCCATTGTGGTGGGGATGCTGGCCCTGAACCGCGCGCGCCCGGTCCTGGATAGCGCTGGCCGGGTGACGGCCGGGCTATGCCTCGCGGTCGGGACCGTACTGCTGATCTGCGGCCGCGCCCTGTGGGTGCAGTTCTTCGGCCCGCTGACCGAGGCGGGCAGCCCATGGCATGTCCACCGCTACGGGAATGTGCCGGCCGACATGGTCACCGCGCCGTCCGCCGTCGTCCTGCACGGCAGTTTCCTGCCGTTCTTGAAGCAGACCGGTCAGTGGCCGGTGGAGTACTTCGGCTATCTCGGCTGGCCGCTGCTGGCTGCGGTCACGGCAGGCACGATCTGGTACTGGGCCGACATCCGGGTCCGGACGGCCGGCCTCACGTTTGCCCTTCTTGAGCTGCTGAGCGTCGGAGGGCACAACGTCAAGATGGGCAGCTGGCAGGTGCCGGGCAGAGTACTGCCGTGGCACTGGCTTGAGCGATTCCCGCTGCTCGGGCAGGCGCTGCCCAACCGGATTCCCATCCTGGCCGACGGTGCGGCTGCCGCCGTGATCGCGTTCGCTGTCACCCTGACAATGGCCCGGATAACAGCGCGCGGCCCGACGGCGGCCCGCTGGCGCTGGCCAGCAGTGGCGGCCGCCGCGGCTGTTCTGGCACTCGCGCTGCTGCCGGTCCTGCCGCGGCCCGTACCGGCGGTCGCCGTGGCCCCGGTGCCGCGTGGCTGGGTCGCCGTGATCTCCCGGCTGGACTTGCCTCCTGGTGCTGCCGTGCTCACGCTCCCGGTTGACGGAGCACGCGCGATGGAGTGGCAGGCCGTCACCGGAGCCGCCATCTCCGTCATCGGCGGTTACTGCGTCGCTCCCGGCCATTACGGCCATGCTGCCCAGTGCGGCACCTGGGCCACGCAGACCAGGGCCGAGTCCGTCAGTGCCGCGCGGCTAAGCCTGCTGGCCCTTGGCCGGAAGGGGCATCGCGGGCCGTCTCCGGCAACAATGGCGGCGGCGATATCCGGCTGGCGGCCGGCCGCCATCGTTACCACGGCCGGGCGCAACACGCGGATCGGGCGCTACCTGATCAGGCATCTCGGTCCGCCCACAATCACCGAGCCAAGCGTGCTCGGCTGGCGCATCCGGGATTCGCAGGCAGCCGTCAGCGTCCGGCGATCCTGCGCTGCACGTGCAGCATGTACTCCTTCCGGTCCAGGGGGCTGACGTCCGAGCGCGGCCGCACCGGGATCGCGCCCCGGACCGGCTGGTAACGAGCGAATTCGGACTCCAGGACGCCCTCGCCGCGGGTTAGCCCGGGCAGTTGCTGCTGCAGGTCATGGACCCTCGCGGCGGCGATCTCGCCTTCGAGCGCGCAGGCAGGTCCGGCCAGCTCAGGCGCCCAGGTCGCAGCCCCGAGCCTGGCCAGCACGGCCAGCGTCGCCGGGAGCGTGCCGGCCGGGAGCTCGAGCCGGAAGCTGTGCAGCGGCTCGCACACCGTGGTCCCCGCTCGCTGCAGCGCCGTCATCAGCACGAGCGGCGTCAGGTTACGGAAATCACCGCCCGAGCTCGACCATTTGCTCCAGCCGGACGGGGGCGGCGGCGTGTAGCCCGAATGCGTAAGCGTCACCGTGCAGTCGGTGACGTGCCAGCCGTAGAGTCCTGCCCGCAGCGTGTCCGTGACGGTCTCCTCGATGGCGGTCAGGAACGACGACGGGAGCGCCCCGTGCTCGATCTCCAGCCGGAAGCTCACGCCCGCATTCACCGGAGCCGGATCGATGCGCAATCCGATCGTCGCCCGGAACGGATTCGCTTCCTGGCCCATGAACTCTGCAGCCGCGCCGGAGCCGGTGAGTCTCTCGACGCAGATCGTGGTGCTCTCCTCGAACGTCACGCTGATGCCGTACTCGGTCGCGAGCGTTGCCTGGATGACCTCCTTCTGCACCTCTCCGTAGAGCGAGATAAGCAGTTCCTGCCGCATGTCGTCACGCCGCAGATTGATCAACGGGTCCTGCTCGGCGAGCTGACTGAGTGCCAGGTGCGTTGCCGGCCGGTCGGCGGCGCGCTCCGGCAGGATTACCGTCTCCAGGGTGGGCGGCGGGAAGTGGCGCTGGCGGCCGCGCGCGACCGGGTTGCCTAGCGCGTCGCCGATCTGTACGTCGCCCAGCCCCCACACCTTGGCGATCTGCCCGGTGGCGACCTCCGGCTGAGGCGCGCCGGGCTCGCTGCCGAAGACGCTGATCGCCGTGACCTTGCGGTCGCTGCCCGGGCCGGGCCGGACCCGGATCCGGTCCCTGGGCCGCAGGCGACCGGCATAGATCCGGACGTAAGCGATCTTCTCCCGGCCCGGCGACCGCTCGACCTTGAAGACGCTGCCGGAGACCGGCCCACCGAGGTCGCCGTCGGCGGCAGGCAGCAGCTCGGCGATCCCGTTAGCCAGGCTGTCCACGCCCGCGCCGGTCATTGCCGACCCGAAGAAGACCGGATGTACCGCTGCCTGGTGTACCTGGGCGGTGAGGCTGGCTCGCAGCCTTCGGCCAGACAGCCGACTTGGGTCGTCGATGTAGTCGCCGAGGATGGCCTCGTCTCGCTCGGCAAGGAGCTCCGCCAGCGCGGTACTGAAATCTAGGCCTCTGGCGCCGGGATCGCCGTTGGAGTGGCCGCCGCTGGCGCCGGGGCAGGCCACGGTGGCAGGCAGCCACGCTGCCTGCCGGGAGCCGAGTTCTCGCACGGTGCCCATCGCCACAATTGCCGGCGTCAGCTTCCCGCGGATGTCGCGCAGGACCCGGTCATAGCCCGCGCCGATGCGGTCGATCTTGTTCACGAAGATCAGCGTGGGAATCCCGAGCCGGCGCAGGGTCCGTATCAGCACGCGCGTCTGAGCCTGCACGCTTTCCACCGCCGAGATCACCAGGACGGCGCCGTCCAGCACGCCGAGCACCCGCTCCACCTCGGCGATGAAGTCCGGGTGGCCGGGAGTGTCAATCAGGTTGACGGCCGTGCCGCCGATCGCGAACGAGACCACCGCAGACTTGATCGTGATACCGCGCTGCCGTTCCAGCGCCAGGGTGTCGGTCTGGGTGCTGCCAGCGTCGACGCTGCCGATCTCGTGAATGACTCCGGCGCCGAACAGCAGCTGCTCGGTCAGGCTTGTCTTACCCGCGTCGACATGCGCGACGATCCCCAGGTTGAGCGTTCTCACTAAGCGTCATGTCCCTTGAATAGGCGGCTATCCCCATTGCGGTGAACATGAACGCTCGGCGCATCTGCCCTCCCTGTCGCTACCTGCCGTGATCGGCCTCATCGCTGGGCAGTACAGCAGGCGCCCGGCGCGAAGGCAACCGATTTTCGCCGATGCGCGTGCCTCGCAGCTGGCTAGGTGTCCAGGTATAGGCAGAACGGGTGACCCGCCGGATCGAGGAGAACGCGTACGTCTTCCTGTGGCTGGAACTCGGCGAGGGTCGCGCCTAGCTCGATAGCGTCGGCGACGGCTGCCGCCAGGTCGTCAACGGCAATGTCGATGTGCATCATCATCCGTTGGTGTCCGTCTGCCGCCGGCCAGACCGGGGGAACGAAGTCCGGCGAGTCGTCGAAACCCAGGTAGGACGAGGTGCCTGGTACCTGGATCGCGGCGCCCTCCGGCGCCTCCTTCGCTATCGGCCAGCCGAGCAGGCTGGAGTAGAAGTGGGCGAGGGCATGCGCATCCGGTGCCTCCAGCACGACGCCCCACCAGTCAGTTTTGAAACGTCCACGCATCCGGCCATCATGGCAGCCAGCAAGAAGCTCCGCATGCCACCGATTCCATTCGGGCTCGCACTAGGACCATGCAGTCCTGACTCTGAAATAGTCCGATTTGCTCCTAGACATAGTCACGCGTATTAGCGTCGCTCTCACAACGCCGCCAAAAGAATGTCGGCGATGTGACTGCGACGCTAAACGTCCTCCGGCCATCGCCAAGCGCAAAGCAATAAATCGGGCAATACGTCTGCGCAGGGGTTGCGGGCCGGAGCGGATTCCGGCCCAGCTGGTATGCCAATCTGGAATCGTGTCGGCCCAGTCAGGTTGGAAGCTTACGCCCAGGCAGAGCATCGAGATCGAGTGCGCGCGGCGCGGCCGCGACCAGCTCGTGGCCGGCTGCATCGCGCTGCTGCAGCGCCAAGAGGTGGATGACGACCTCGTCATCGCGCTCGGCGGCCCGGCGAGCCAGGTCGTGCTGGACGACGGGCCCCGCCAGGCAAACCAGTACTGGCGACGGGTCTGGGGAGCCAGAGGGCTGCTGCACTGTTACGACGACCAGGCCGAGCAGGCCGTGACCGAAGCGCTCGCCGACGAGCACTGGCGGGTACGCGAAATGGCCGCGAAAGTCATCGCCAAGCACCAGGTCGGCGCAGCGTTCGACGCCGTCACGGGGCTGCGCGATGACCCGGTCCCGCGCGTGCGAGCCGCCGCCGAGCGGGCCACGGTCATGCTGACCGCGGCCCGGAGCTGACCGCTGGCGCCCTCAGCCGCTAGGTAAGAGCGGGGGAACGCATGCCGGTCAGCGAAGTGCCGCCCCCGCTAGGTCGGCCACAGGACCTGGCGGACTTGCGGGCTCTGGTTAGGTCTGCTGATCCGGCGGACTTGTCCGACGCGCGGGAGGCAGTGGCGCTGATCGAGACGAGAGGCTACAACCGCGACCGAGACCTGCAGAAGGCGCTCGATGAGCTTGTTGCGGAGCTGCTTCCTTAAGCTGCAGGTGAACCTGGCAGGCACTTGACATGGGTCGAATATCTGTTCGATAGTTGTGTGATGGGAGCGGAGGTAGCGCAGGTCATTTCGCTGTCTCCGGTGCGCCACCGGGATGACGTGCTGGCCGACGAGGGGATGCTGCCGGTCCTTCCGGCGCTGCGGGGGCTGCTGCCCGGCGGCGGACTCCAGCGCGGGTCGGTGGTGACATCGGGGGACTGGGGTCTGCTGACCATGGCGCTGGCGGCCGGGGCAGTGGCCGACGGGGCATGGTGCGCTGTGGTCGGGGTGCCGGCCCTGGGCGTACGGGCGGCAGCCGGGACTGGCCTGGAACCGGAACGGCTGCTGCTGATTCCTGAGCCTGGCCCAGGCTGGCCGCAAGTCGTCGCATCGCTGCTGGACGGGTTCGACATCGTGCTGCTGTGCCCGCCGGAGCAGCCTTCGGCTCAGCTGCGGCGCAAGCTGGAGGCTGCGGCGCGCCGGTGCGGAAGCGTTCTCGTGGTCGCGGGTGACTGGCCGGGTGCGCAGTCCCGGCTGCTGCTGGCTGGCAGTGAGTGGACCGGGATCGGGGCCGGGCACGGTCGGCTTCGCGCCCGCAAGGCGCAGGTAGTCGCATCCGGGCGGGGAGCTGGCGAGCGGACGCGTTCGGCCTGGCTGTGGCTGCCAGGTCCGGATGGCGCAGTCACTGCCGTCGGCGCGGCCGGCCTGGTGGGCATAGGCGCGGCCGACATCGGCCTCGGGCAGCTGGTGCAGAGCGGATGACGGTTCAGGCCTCGCCGCGGCGAGTGCTCGTGCTGCGCTGTCCGGACTTGCTCGGGCCCGATGCGCAGGACGCGACGCCGGATGCGCAGGCGTCGCGGGCCTTCGAGCCGGTTGTTGCCATCGTCGAGGAGTTCTGCCCTCAGGTTGAGGTGCTACGGCCGGGCGTCTGCGCCATCGCCACGCGCGGTCCGGCGCGCTACTTCGGCGGGGAAGCCGAGCTGGCCAGGAAACTTGCCGAGGCTGTCGGGCGGAGTGGGGTCGGCTGCCAGGTCGGGATTGCCGACGGCCTGTTCGCCGCGGGGCTTGCGGCCCGAGCCGGGCCGACCGGGCTGCTGGTGCCGCCGGGGGAGTCGCCCGAATTCCTGGCCGGGGTTCCGGTCGGCGCGCTGGGCATGCCTGAGCTTTGCGAACTGCTGCCCAGGCTGGGTATCGAGACGCTGGGCCAGCTGGCCGCCCTACCGCCGGCCGAGGCGGCGAGCAGGTTCGGGCCGCAGGGCATGCTCGCTTGCCGGCTGGCTCGTGGGCTCGACCCGCGCCCGCTCATTCCGCGGCCGCCTGCGGCCGACCTGTCCGCGGAGCTGGAGTTCGACCCGCCTGCCTGGCAGGCCGAGCCGGTGATCTTCGCGGCCAAGACACTCGCTGACCAGATGCATGAGCGGCTCGCGGCTGGCGGGTTTGCTTGCGTGCGAGTGCAGGTTCTGGTTCGCTGCGCGGACGGGCAGGAGTTCAGCCGGTTGTGGCGGCACGACGGGCTGCTGTCGGCACTGGCCGTGGCCGAGCGGGTTCGCTGGCAGCTCGACGGCTGGCGAGGCGCGGGCGGTAAATCTGATGGTCCTGCCCGTCCGGCTGGCGTCGCCCGTCCGGCTGGTGCGGCGACCAGTGCGGATCGCGGCCCGGACTCCGGGATCATCCTGCTCCGGCTGATCCCTGACCAGCTGGTCCGCGCCACCGGACGGCAGCTGGCCTTGTGGGGCGACTCGGTGCTCAGTGACCGGGTAGCGCGGGCGGCAATCCGGGTTCAGGCGATGCTCGGGCACGAGGCGGTGACCCGTCCGGTGCTGGCCGGCGGTCGCGTCCCGGCCGAGCAGGTGCTCCTTGTCCCGTTCGGTGACGCCGGCCACCCGCCGCGGCCTGCGGACCGGCCGTGGCCAGGGCAGATCCCCGCCCCAGCCCCTGCCACCGTCTACCCGGCGCCGCTACCGGCCGGGGTCACCGATAGCCAGGGCCAGACCGTAACGGTGACCGGGCGAGCGGAACTGTCCGGGTCGCCCGCTTGGCTCACGGCCGACGGCAGTCCCGCCCGCGCCATTTCCTGCTGGGCCGGGCCGTGGCCGGTGACCGAGCGGTGGTGGGATCCGTCACGGGCGCGCCGGCAGGCCAGATTTCAGCTGGTCACCGAAGACGGGACGGCCTGGCTGGCCGCCCTGCAGGATGGCCGCTGGCTGATTGAGGCCCGCTACGACTGAAAGGCCCGCCCCCGGTTTCCCGGGGGCGGGCCCGCTTGACCTCGCGGTATTAGCCACGAGGGCTCTAGTTACCTAGGCGGTTACTTCACAGGGGTGAGGTGCAGGATGACCACCTCGTCGGTGCCAGCGCCAGCGCCGGTATTGGTGCCTGTCGGCTGCCCGGTCTCGTAGGGATTCGTCTGGGTTGGCCAGCCGGTGTAGTTCTGAGAGTTGTACTCGAACCACTCAGACGCCGTAGTGACCGGGATCACCGGCAGGTTCTTGGCGACGTAGGCCTCGATGGGGGCGAGGTCAGCGGTCTGCTGTGCCACCGTCTGGTCGCCGCCCAGCTTGGCGAGCGCGGCGTCCATCGCCGCGCTCTTCAGGCCCTCGTAGTCGCCGCTGTTGGCCTTGCCGTTGTTGAGCGAACTGTTGAGCCAGTTGTCATACAGGTTGTATGGCGTCAGGCCGTTATTCGACCAGTGCTCGGCCAGCGAGAAGGAGCCGGAGGCCATGTCGGCGTTCCATGCGTTCACGCTGATGCCCTGGAAGCTGGCGTTGATGCCGGCCTGCTTGAGCTCCTGCGCGACCATGGTCCCGACCGCGGCGTAGTCGGTGTAGGCGGCTGGGCTGATGAGCGACACGACGACTTCCTTGCCGTGCAGGGCGTAGAAGCCACTGGAGTCCTTCTTGTAGCCAGCTCTCGTCAGGACCGCACCGGCCGCGGCTGCATTGCCCGTGCCCGACACTGCGTACGAGGCCGCGGGCCCGGCCCAGGCGGCGAACGTCGGCAAGGTGATGCCGCTCGCGTTGAGGACCGGGTTCTCCAGGCCCGACTCGCCCTCGGAGGCCAGCAGGCTGCGGCTGACTGCCAGGCTGATGGCCTGCCGGACCGGCAGCTGGTTAGTCGGCCACTTGTTCAGGTTCGGCATCAGGGCGTTGGTGCTGCCCGGTGCTTCCCAGAAGTGGTGGGTGGAGGGTGACGTGGCGACGAAGTGACTCTGCAGACCGGGGATGTAGTTACCGGTCCAGTCAATCGCCCCGGAGTACAGAGCCGTCAGCGCGCCGGTGTTGGTCGTGTAGACCGGGAAGTCGACCTTTGGTACGTTCACCATCGACGCCTGCCAGTATGACGGGTTCTTCGTCATGGTGAAGCCCTGCGGCGTGAAGGTACTCAGGACGTACGGGCCGGTGCCGACGGGCTTGGGGTCGGTGAAGGTGGTCGGGCTGCTCACCTTGCCCCAGACCGACTGCGGCAGGATGGGCACGCCGGCGACCTGCTGCAGGTCGAGGTACTGCGGCGATTTGAAGTTGATCGTGACGTTGTTGCCGGACGCGCTGACGCTGGTGATGGGAAGCCCGGCCAGGTTGATGGCCGTGTTCTTCATCACCAGGTTGTAGGTGAAAACGACGTCGGCCGGCGTCATCGGCGTCCCGTTGTTCCACTTCACGCCCTGCCGGATCGCGAAGGTGACCGACTTGCCGCCGTTGGACCAGCTGTAACTAGTGGCTAGCCACTTGTAATACTGCGGTGGGTGGGCCAGGTTGAATTGCAGGAGTGGCTCGTAGACCAGCCCGGTTGCGCCCATGCCCTGCGGCGCGACGGTCGTCACGAACGGGTTGAAGTCGTCCGTGATCGTGGTCTCCGGAGAGCTTTCCATAACCAGCGCCTTCGCTGCGCTGTTGTTCGCCGACGGACCGCCGCCACTTGAACTGGACGAGCCGCACGCGGCGACTGCGGTCGTCATCAGGCCGGCAGCCGCGATGGCGATGAGCTTTTTAGAGCTCAGATTGTTAATGCTCATTTTTACCTTTCTTGTGCTGATGCCTAATATCCCGCCTGGTGTGGGGTCGCCTGACCTAGCTCGTAATGTCCCCACCCCCTTCTCGCCCGGCATAGACGGAAGGAGCTGCGACGTCCAGCCGCCAGCACGCGGCAGCACGGGACGACGAGATCTGGAGGAGCGGCGGCGCCTCTGCGCGGCAGTGGTCGTTCGCGAACGGGCACCGCGGGCTGAACGAGCAGCCAACATCGGGTGCCGAGCCAGCACTAGCGCTGGCAGCTCCGTTCCCGTCCAGAAGTTCACGCTTTGGTCGGTTGCGGAGCGCGCCGCCGAGGTTGTCGGGGTCTGGCGCGGAGCTGACTAGGAGCTGCGTGTACGGATGCGCGGGCTGCTGCGTCACTTCCTCAGCCGGGCCGCGCTCCACGATCTGCCCGGCGTACATGACCAGCACCTCGTCGGCGAAGTACCGGGCGGATGCGATGTCGTGGGTGATGTAGAGCATCGCCAGCTGGAATCGCGTGCGCAGGTCGTCGAGCAGGCTCAGCATCTCCAGCCGGATCGACACGTCGAGCATGGAGACGGGCTCGTCGGCCAGCAGCACGCGGGGATCTGCGGCGAGCGCCCTGGCGAACGCGACCCGCTGCCGCTGCCCGCCGGACAGCTCGTGCGGGTATTTGGCCAGGTACTTGTCGGCCGGGCTGAGGCGCACCTGCTCTACCAGCGCGGCGGCCTGCTGGCGGACCTGCTGCCCGGACAGCGAGTGCCGGTGCAGATGGAGCGGGCGCTCGATGTGGTAGCGGACCGTGTGCGCGGGATTCAGCGAGGCGAACGGGTCCTGGAAGACGAGCTGCACCTCGCTCTTGTACTGCCGGAAGGCACGCCGGCCGGTCAGGTGCACCGGCTGGTCGTCGAGCCGGATCGCGCCCGCGGTTGGATGCTCCTGCCCGGCGAGCAGCCGGGCGACGGTGGACTTGCCGGAACCGCTCTCGCCGACTAGTGCCACGACCGCGCTGCGGTAGAGGCTGATCGACACGTCCCGGACCGCGTGCAGGACACGGCCCCGGCCGAGCCGGAAGTCCTTGCCCAGCCCGTCAGCTGACAGCGCGAGCGGTCCGCGCGCGGCTGCGACTGAGACCAGCCCGGCCGCATCCGGCTGCTGACTATCCGTTGCCTGGCTGCTCACGACTTCACATCCTCAGTGCTCAGCTGGCTGGCGGCTGCGATGACGGTCGGCCCGGCACCGGATGCGCCAACGCCATCGGGGAGCACAAACGGGCACGCGGTCACATGCGCGGGATCCGTCGACGACCGAACCTTCGCGAGCTGGATCTCGATCTTGGCGCAGGCGTCCGTGCCCTCTGTGCACCGCGGCAGGAACGGGCAGCCGGGCGGCGGGTCGAGCAGATCCGGCGGCGTGCCGGGGATGCCGGTCAGTTCCTTGCGCGGGCCGCGCAGCGACGGGAAGGAGCGCAGCAGCCGCTTGGTATAGGGGTGCGCGGGCTCGTGATGGATCTCCTCGGCAGTCGCGACCTCCATAAGCTGACCCGCGTACATCACCGCGATCCGGTCGGCCAGCTCGAGCAGCAGCGAGAGGTCGTGCGTGATAAACAGGATCGCGAAGCCCAGGCGCTCCTTCAGGTCGAGGATCTGACCCAGGATCTCGCGCTGCACGACGACGTCGAGTGCGGTCGTCGGCTCATCCATGATGACCACTTCAGGATCGGTGGCCAGTGCCATCGCTATCATCACTCGCTGGCGCATGCCGCCGGACAGCTCGTGCGGGTAGCTGCGCAGCCGCACGCGCGGGATGCCGACCAGGTCTAGCAGTTCGGCCGCCTTCCGCGTGGCCTCGTCCCGGTTCAGCGGCAGGTGCGCGCGGATCACGTCGGTCAGCTGGTCACGGATGTTCAGAACCGGGTTCAGCGCGTTCATGGCGCTCTGGAAGACGATGGCGATCTCGCGCCAGCGCATGGCGAGGAGTTGGTCGCCGCTGAGCTGGAGAATGTCGACCGGCGCATCCATCCGGCTGCCCTGGTAGCGGACACTGCCGCCGGTGATCACGGCCGGAGCTCGCAGCAGCCGGGTGGCTCCGTAGGCAAGCGTGGACTTGCCGGAGCCGCTCTCGCCCACCAGGCCGACCACCTCGCCGGCGTGCAAGTCAACCGTCACGCGGTCGACCGCGCGGACATCGCCGGCGAACGTGCGGTACACAACCGAAAGATCGCGTACCGACAGGACCGGCTCGCCGGGAAGCCTCCCACTGCCGCCTGGTTCTGCCGGGGCGGGAACGGTGCTGCCTAGGTCGGTGGTCATCGCTGGCCCTCGCTCGGCTGGGATGTGCTGACGCGCTGCGCTCGAT
Organism: uncultured Actinomycetota bacterium; assembly: GCA_963804435.1. Lineage (GTDB taxonomy): Bacteria > Actinomycetota > Actinomycetes > Streptosporangiales > Streptosporangiaceae > JAJYUU01. The sequence goes on from CAWDQI010000001.1 coordinate 2,233,713, forward strand.
CGGATAGGTAGGCGCTGCGGGAGAACGAGCGGATGAAGGCGGTTACCGGACTGCGGCGCAGCGGTAGCTCGGCCCCGGTCCGCACGACCGGGGTCGGAGCGTTGGGCTGCAGCCGGCGGCCGTCGACCTTGGCGCGCCGGTTGGCGTCTCGCAGCCGCGGATTACCGAGCTCGTCGATGCCGGTATTGAGCAGGACCAGCGCGGTGCCGATCAGGGCGACGGCCACGCCGGGCGCAATGAACCACCACCAGGCTCCCAGCGACAGTGCCTGCTGGCTCTGGGCCCAGTACAGGATGGTGCCGAGGCTCCAGATCGACGTGTTCGTCAAGCCGATGAAGGCCAGCGCGACCGACGCGCCGATTGCGTAGAGCACGGTGTTGACGAAGTTAGCCGCGATCAGGCTGACCTCGTTCGGCACGATCTCGAAGGCGATGATCCGCCAGCCGCTCTCGCCCGTCTCACGGGCCGCGGCGACGAAGTCGCGGCCGCGGATTGACAGCGTCTGGGCTCGGATCACTCGCGCGCCCCAGGGCCAGCCCAGCCCGGCGAGCACCAGGATGGTCGCGGTCTGCCCAGTGCGGGGCAGGTAACCGAGCAAGATAATCAGCAGGGGCAGCGCGGGGATCACCAGGAACACGTTGCTCAGTAGCGAGAGTAGGTCGTCCCAGACGCCGCCGAGGTAGCCCGCGGACACGCCGACGAGCACCGACAGGAAGGTGGCGATCACGCCGACCAGGAAACCGAGCTCCAGGGTCAGCCGGATGCCGGTTAGCAGCTGCGACAATACGTCCTCGCCGGCCTGGGTGGTGCCGAGCAGGTGCGCCGCATTCGGCGCGTGCAGCGACAAGGCCAGGCTCGGGTTCTGGTAGCTGGGGTCATACGGTGCCACGAACGGCCCGATGATGGCGACCAGCACGAACAACCCGAGCAGGATCGCGCCTGCCTTGGCTTTCAGCGGCAGGCGCCGCCACCGGCCAAGCTCACGAGCCGGCGCAGCCGCCAGCATCGCGGGCTCGGTGACCATCGGGAGGGCGGTGCTCATCAGGCTGCCTCTCTCGTCCTGACGCGCGGATCGACCGCGACGATGATGAGGTCGACGATCAGGTTGGCCAGCAGGACGGCGAAGGTGATCACCAGGAAGATCGCCTGCGTCAGCGGATAGTCGTTCGATTGGACGGCACTGAGCAGCAGCAGCCCGATGCCCGGATAGGAAAACACGATCTCCATGACGATGGCGCCGGACACGACGAATCCGAGCGCGAGGCCGAATCCCTGCAGCTGCGGCAGGAACGCGTTGCGGGCCGCGTAGGTGAAGATGACGCGCCGGTTCGACAGTCCCTTCGCCTGTGCGGCGAGTACGTAGTCCTCGCCGATGGTCGTGATCATCACGTTCCGCATCTGCAGCATCCACCCGGCTAGCGACGTGATGACGATGGTGAAGGCTGGCAGCAGCGAGTGCGCGATCGCGCTGCTGATAAAGGTCCAGTCCCAGCCTGGCACCAGGCCCTGGGCGTAGCCCTGACCGATCGGGAAGACGTGCACGACCTTGACGGCCAGCAGCCACAGCAGCACCAGGGCGAGGAAGAAGTACGGCAGGGCCTGCACGAACATCAGGCCGGGTAGCAGCCGGTCCAGCCAGCCGCCGTTCCGCCACCCCGCGAAGATGCCGAGGAACGTGCCAAGGAAGAACGCGATCACGGTCGCGGTGCCGACGAGCGCCAGCGTCCACGGGATTGTCTGGGCGAGCAGCGACGACACTGACGCCGGATAGCTGGACAAGGAGGTGCCGAAGTTGAAGTGCGCAATGTCAGCGAGGTAGGACAGGTACTGATGCCAGAGCGAGCCCGGATGGCCAACCCCGAGCATGGCTTCGAGCGCCCGGTAGGTCGAGGGCGTTAGGCTGGGGAACTTGGACATGATGGCCTCGACGGCGTTCCCCGGCATCGCCCGCGGCAGGAAGAAATTGACGGTCAGCGCGACCCAGGCCGCAACGACGTAGAACGCCAGGCGGCGGAGGATAAAGGGCATCGTCCAGCTCCTAGCTCGGTGCGGGGGTCGGATGGGGGGCGGGGCTCGGGCGCGGTACGGCGCGGTCGAGCGCGATCAAGGTGCGCGCTGCCGTGCCGGGCGGGCAGCCGCAGCTGCGCCGCAGCACCAGGTCGGTCGGCAGCAGCTGAACCTGCGGCGCCAGGCCAGGGCTGGCGATGCGATCCAGCAGCCTGGCGCAGGCTCGCTCCCCGAGCAGGCGCATGGGCTGGTGCACCGTGGTGAGCGAGGGCTCGAACAGGCTGCCGGGGAAGATGTCATCGAAGCCGGTCACGGCCGTGTCCTCGGGGACGCGTACCCCGCCGCGCGCCAGCGCCTGAAGCACGCCGATCGCCATCTGGTCGTTGGCGCACACAATCGCGTCCGGTAGCACCGCGCTGGCGAGCACCTTCGCGCCGGCTTCCTCGCCGCTCTGCACGCTGAACTTTCCGCAATGCGAGCCGACGAGCGATACACCGGGGTGCGCTTCGATGACCTGGCTGAGCGCCAGCCGGCGCTCTTTGGCGTCCGGTGCGGTCGCCGGCCCGTCCACGTAGAACAGCCGGTGCCGGCGGTGATCAGCTACCAGATGGGTAACGAGCGCCACCGAGCCGGCGCGGTTGTCCGCTGTGACGACATCGACAGCCCGCTCTGCCGGATCGCCCGCGACGACGACGACGGGCAGCCGCTCGGCCAGGCGGGCCAGCTCTGCTGACGGCACGATGCCCTCGCCGATGAGTAGCCCATCGACCTTTCCGGACAGTGACTGCAGCCGCGGCAGGTCGACGTGGTTCTCCTCGCGCAGGTAGGTGAACAACAGCGACCAGTTGTTGTCCCGGATGCGGGCCTCGACGCCGCGGAGGATCTCGTCATAGAACAGCAAGCTCATGCTTTCGATGTCGTACTGCTGCGGCGCGAGGCGCTCCACGCAGACCAGCCCGATGACGTTCTTGCGGCGGCGCGACAGGCTCTGGGCTGCGCCGTCCGGGACGTAGCCGAGCTGCGCGATGACCTCCAGCACCCGGCTCCTGGTACTGTCACGAACCCGGTCGAGCCCATGTACGACCCTCGATACCGTCGCGGTCGAGACGCCAGCCAGCCGCGCCACGTCATACAGCGTGACCGGGCTCCCGTCGACTGGGTCTCGCGCCATGGGCTGCCCCCAAGGGCTGGGTTAAAAGATCATAGATCGGAAGATCTAACCGCTTACATTGGAGTATCTAAGCGCTTACACTAGGACTCGCCTCAGAGGGCGTCAAGAGCTCCAAGTTGATGCGCACGCAACGTTCCGGTAACAGAAGGAGAGCCAGATGACCGCAGCGGGGACCAGTTCCAACGGTGCCCATTCCTTCCCGCAGGGCTTCATCTGGGGCGCAGCGACGGCCGCGTACCAGATTGAGGGCGCGGCAACCGCGGATGGCCGGGGGGTGTCCATCTGGGACACCTTCAGCCGCCAGCCCGGCAAGGTCCGCGGCGGCGATACCGGCGACGTAGCCTGCGACTCCTACCACCGTTACCCGGAGGATGTCGCGCTGATGTCCTCCTTCGGCCTGACCAACTACCGGTTCTCCATCTCGTGGCCGCGCGTCCAGCCGGGGGGCCGCGGGCCGGTCAACCAGAAGGGCCTCGACTACTACAAGGCGCTGCTGGACGAGCTTGCCAGCAAGGGCATCAGCCCCGCGGTCACGCTGTATCACTGGGACCTGCCGCAGGAACTGCAAGACGGCGGCGGGTGGGCCGTCCGCAGCACCGCCGGGCGATTCGCCGAGTACGCCGCGCTCGTCGCAGAGCAGCTGGGCGACCGGGTGGCCCGGTGGATCACTGTCAACGAGCCTCAGGTCGTCGCCAGCCATGGTTACCGGGACGGCGTGCATGCACCGGGCCTGCGCGACGACGCGGCCGCCGCCGCTGCGACGCACTACCTGCTGCTGGGTCACGGGCTAGCGACCCAGGCGCTGCGCAGCGTGCACTCGGCCACTCCGGTGGGCATCACGCTCGACATGCACCCGGTCCGGGTGCCGTCTGGAGTGCAGCCAGACATCGTCGAGCAAGCTCGGGTGATCACCGATGCTGAGGTCAACGGCATCTTCCTCGAGCCGGTCCTGCATGGCCGGTATCCGGCCCATGCCCGCGCCTCGCTGCTGCCGGAGCCATCCATGGTGGTCGACGGTGACCTGGAGACGATCAACCAGCCGATCGACTTCCTGGGCGTGAACTACTACGCCCCGGTGTATATCCGCGGTGGCGATCCGGATGACCTGCGGCGCAACGAGGAACCAGCCGACTGCGGCCTGCCGGGCGTGGTCGAGTACCGGCCGGCCGAGCTGGAGCGAACGGCCATGGGCTGGCTCGTAGACCCGGATGGGCTTTACGACCTGCTAGTGCGGCTGTCGAAGGAAGCGCCGGGACTGCCGCTCTACATCACCGAGAACGGGTGCGCCGCCGAGGACTACGTGAACCAGCAGGGTGCCGTCAACGACCTGGAGCGGGTCAGCTACCTGCACAAGCACCTGGATGCCGGGGCTCGTGCCATCCAGGCCGGAGTCAACCTGGCCGGGTATTACGTCTGGTCCCTGCTGGACAACTTCGAGTGGGGCTGGGGATATCAGAAGCGGTTCGGCATCGTGTACGTGGACTTCGAGACCCAGCGCCGGATACCCAAGTCCAGCGCCCGCTTCTACTCCGAGGTGGCACGCGCGAACGCCATCCCGCCCCTGGCAGCCAACGGGGCGTCAACTGCCGACGGAGGATGACCAAACCGCCCGCTCAAGCACTTTTACCATCATCAGGCACGGGTTCTGCGGCCCCCACAGGTCGGTCCGTTCTTCCAGCGGCAAGAACCCCAGGCTCATGTAGAAGCGCCGGGTCAGCGCGTAGCCGGCATCGGGGTGACTCGGGCCCAGGGTCTTGACCTGGAGCAACTGGCAACTGTCTGAGATCAGGTCGGCCTCAACGGCGGCCACGAGCGCCCGGCCGACGCCCTGGCGGTGCAGGTCAGGAGCAACCGCCATCAGGTGAATCTCGGCCGAATTCTGGAAATGCCGGCGAGCCAGCAACATGCCTACTGGCTCGGGCGCTGATCCTTCGGCTCCGGGGTTCCCCGCGGGGCGGGCCAGGTAGGTCGGCAGTTGGCGTGCCGATTCGACATAGGCGGCGTTCGACGCGTCGATGCCGAACCAGCCAGGCAGCGACAGCAGCAGCTGCTTGACGGCGGCCGGAGCGGCCTCGCCAGATGTGACCACCCAGCGGGCGGGGATGTCAGGATCCACGATTGCTCCTTGGTCGCGCGGGCTGGGCCCACTGCGACTAGCTCTCGCAGTGGCCCAAGATCGTTTCGAGCACCAGCTGCGGCTCGCGGACCGTGGGGTAGTGGTCCACGCGAGGCATCCGGATCAGCTCACAGCCGGGGATCCGCCGGGCAGCTTCCTCATTGCTCGCGATCAGCGCCGGATTGTCCTTGTCGCCAACCATGATCACTGTCGGAACGCGGATGTCGCCGAGCCGCTCGAGCACCGGCTCGCCCTGCTGCTGCCACTCGTCGTCGCTCACCCAGCCCCGCACGGCTGAGCGCATCAGGTCGGAGATGAACGGGTCGTCACCGGCGGCCGCCCAGATGCGCAGCGCGAGCCGCGCGATTCCTTCATGATCGCCGGCCGCGGCCAGCGCGTCGAACTCTGCTTCGAGTTCGGGATCGTCCGGGTACTCGTAACCGCTAACTCCAGGGCACAGCAGGACCAGCGACTGCACGCGGCCAGGCTCGGTGATTGCCAGTTCGAGCGCCGTGCCGCCGCCCATGCTGCAGCCGGCGAAATGCGCGGTGGTGACCCCGAAGTGGTCCAGCACGGCCAGGAGGTCGGCCAGCAGGGTGTATTTCTGCGTCGCCGCCGGGGACCGGCCGTATCCGCGCACGTCGTAACGGATGACCCGGCCCGCCGCAGTGAGCTCCGGCCAGATCGGATCCCACATCCGGGAGTCGCTCACGCCCTCATGCAGCAGCACGAGCACCGGCCCGGTCTCGCCTGACTCGGGCGCGCCGGCGTCCTCGGCCCAGATTTTGTCGGTGCCGACCGGCACGATGGCTTCCATGCTCCCGACGCTAGTACCGTGGCGCGGACCGGTCATCCGAATATGCGGCGACCCGAGCGTGCGGAGGCGAGCATGACCGGCGACGAGCATTGCTGTCAGGGCCTCGAGCCGGGCTCAGCCGCGACGCTGATCGCGCTATTGCGTGAGGAGCCCTGGCTGTGCCGCGCACTTACCGCGGCCGCGGCCAGCGGCCTGCCGGACGCCTGGATTGGCGCTGGCGTGCTCCGCGACGTGGTCTGGGGACAGCGGCACGGCAGGTTCAATCCCGCCGAGGTGAATGACATCGACGTGGCGTTCTTCGATCCTGGCTGGCTGAGCCGGGAGCGCGACCTGCAAGCGCAGGAAGCACTCGCCGGACTGGCGGAGCTGCCCTGGGAGGCCACCAACCAGGCAGCAGTGCATACCTGGTACCACACTTACTTCGGCGGCTCGCCGGTGCCGCCGTTCGCGAGCGTGCACGAGGCCGTCGCCACCTGGCCGGAAACGGCGACTTGCGTGGCGGTGCGGCAACGGCCCGGCGACGGCGAGTTGGAGGTGTGTGCGCCGTATGGCCTCGCCGACCTGCTGGGCGGGATCTGGCGGGCCAACCCAGTGCGTGTCACTGCGGACATATCGACGGCCCGGCTGGCCAGGCAGCGCGTTGGCGCCAGATGGCCGGGCGTGACGATCGTGCCGCCAGGCTGACGCGGACCCCGTTCCCCTCAAGAACCTGAGCCGACGGCGCCGGTGCCGTACTGCGCCGATGCGGAAGGACAGGGGAGGCCGCATCGGCGAGCTGACCCGGCCGGGCGGTCACGGCCGACGTGGGTTGGCCTAGCCAGCATGCAGCGTTGCGCCGATCTTCTTCATGGTGTGCAGGTAAACGGCCGGCTGGTCGGTTGAGAGCGTCAGCTCGCAGAGCCTGCTCTGACTGGTGAGGTCGGCCACCTGGATCTCGGTGACTGTGTAACCACCCGAAGTCTGGGCCGTCAACTCCGATGTGATGACCACTTCCTTGCTGCTGGCCTTTGTGTTCTTCAGCCGGACGAGATGCGCGCCGATCTTGGCGTACTCGGCTTTGATCGTCGAGTCGAGCGCATCTACCACTCCTAGTCCCGGCAGGAACACGGTCGGATTGCAGAAGACGTTGGCGGTGGTGGCGAACTGGTTGGGGGAGTTGACTGCTGACGCCGGGTCGGAGATGAGCAGCGCGTGGCGCTGCTTGAGGTTCCGGATGTCTGCTCGCAGCGCACTTGTCGCTACTGCCTTAAGAGAGCCTTCCCGTACGGCTGCACTGATACTGATTTTGGACAAGTCCAGCGCGGTCCAGTCCTTGGGCACCGCCAGCCAGAGGCGTTGGGCAGAACTGCCGAACCACCGGTAGCCAGCCGGCGGTGCCTGGGCCGGCCGCTGACTGCCGGGCGCAGGCGATTGTCCGGTTGTCGAGTGCGCAGCCGGTGACTGCGCAGCCGGAGAGTGTGTAGCGCTTGATGCCGTCCCGGTGGGGGATGCGCCGGATGCGTTGGTGGAGCTAGTCCCGCCGCAGCTGGCAAGAACGAGCAGTGATCCGGCAGTCACGCCCGCGAGTAGCATTCGCATGAATGGTGTGTGCATGCGCATGTACATGACGTCATCTCCCGTATTCGACTGAAAGCGCCGCCGATAGTTTCGCCCGATCTGGATCGCTGTGCAACCGAGACTCCGCCGGGCATCCGCCAAGCTACCGAACTTGAATTCGATCGACCGGCTGAATTGTCATAGTCGATCGCTATGCTGATCGAGAGAGGCTAACCCGGCCGGGCTGGAGGCAGCCGGGTTTGAGGCAGCCGGGCTCGAGGAGCGGGGCTGTCGGGACTACGGAGGATGCGGCTATGGGCTGGGATAACCCGCCTGTTCCATGGCGGGAGTTCGAGCGGCGCCTGTCCTGGGGCACGCAGGCGCCGCGGCCGGTTACCCGGCTGCCGGGAACTGCGGAGCTGCCTTCAGCGGACCAGCCCGGGCCTGGCCTGCTCAGGGCGGACCAGCAGCGGACGGAGCTGCCCTGGGCCGAGCTGCACTGCCATTCTTCTTACAGTTTTCTGGACGGGGCATCGAGCCCGGCCGAGCTAGTCAACGAGGCCGCCAGACTGGGCCTTTCCGCGCTGGCCATCACCGATCACGACGGCATGTATGGGGTGCCGCAGTTTGCCCAGGCCGCGGCGCGGTTGCGGGCCAGCGGAGCGGAGCTCGGCACGGTTTTCGGGGCGGAGCTCAGCCTCGGCCTGGCCCGCAAGACCGGGGGCCGGGCGGCTGCCGGCGGCGCGCGAGCGTCTGCTGGCGGAGCCGTGTCTGCTGGCGGAGCCGCACAGGCAGGCGGGAGCGCACGCGCTGGCGTGCCCGACCCGGCCGGGCAGCACCTGCTCGTGCTCGCCCGGGATCCGGAAGGTTACCGGCGGCTGTGCCAGGTCATCAGCACCGCGCAGCTGACCGGCGGCGAGAAGGGCCTGCCCCTCTACGACGAGCCTGCGCTGGCCGATGCCCACGATGGTCACTGGGTGATCCTCACCGGCTGCCGCAAGGGCGCGGTCCCGGCCGCGCTCGCTGCTGGCGGGCCCGAGACGGCGGCCCGTGAGCTCAGCAAGCTGATAGCCGCGTTCGGCGCGGAGAACGTCAAGGTCGAGCTCACCATCAGCAACCTGCCAGCCGACGACGAGCGCAACGACGCGCTGGCCGCGCTGGCGGCCGCGGCAGGCGTGGACGTGATCGCGACCGGCAACGTGCACCACGCCGCGCCGCAGGACGCCCGGCTGGCCCAGGCGCTGGCGGCGATCAGGGCCCGGTTCAGCCTGGACGAGATGGACGGCTGGCTGGCCGCGGCGGGCGGCGCGTATCTGCGGTCCGGTGCCGAGATGGCGGCCCGGCTGCGGCGTTACCCCGGCGTGGCCGAGCGGACGACTGGGCTGGCCGCCGAGTGCGCGTTCGACTTCCACGTCATCGCGCCGCGGTTGCCGGACTTCCCCGTTCCCGCCGGCTTCTCGGAAGAGACCTGGCTGCGTGAGCTAGTCGCGCGCAAGGCGCCGACCCGTTACGGTCCGCGCGGGGACGAGCGGGTCCCCGGCGCCTACGGGCAGATCGACCGCGAGCTCGCGGTCATCGCGCAGCTCGGCTTCCCCGGTTACTTCCTGATCGTGCACGACATCGTGCATTTCTGCGAGGAGAACCACATCCTGTGCCAGGGCCGCGGCTCGGCGGCCAACTCGGCTGTCTGCTACGCGCTCGGCATCACCAGCGTGGACCCGGTGCGGCACGGATTGCTGTTCGAGCGGTTCTTGTCAGCGGGCCGGGACGGCCCGCCCGACATCGACCTGGACATCGAGCACCAGCGCCGCGAGGAAGCCATCCAGTACGTCTACGGCAAGTACGGCCGGGAGAACGCCGCCCAGGTCGCGAACGTGATCAGTTACCGGCCGCGGATGGCGCTGCGGGACGCGGGTCGCGCACTCGGCTACGAGCCGGAGCAGCTGGACCAATGGTCCAAGCAGGTTGGGCCCCGCAGCTACGCGCCGGGCCAGCCGGTCCCGCCGGACGCCGGCGTTCCCGCTGCGGTGGTCGAGCTGGCCGGGCGGATGCAGCGGCTGCCGCGGCACCTGGGCATCCACTCGGGCGGGATGGTGATCTGCGACCGTCCGGTAGGTGAGGTCTGCCCGGTGGAGTGGGCCCGGATGCCGAACCGCAGCGTGCTCCAGTGGGACAAGGACGACTGCGCCTACGCGGGCCTGGTCAAGTTCGACCTGCTCGGCCTCGGCATGCTCACGGCGCTGCGGGACTGCTTCGACCTGGTCGAGCAGGCGCACGGCATCCGCTGGGACCTGCACTCGATCCCGCAGGAGGACCCCGGCGTCTACGCGATGCTGCACGTGGCCGACACGGTGGGCGTGTTCCAGGTCGAGTCGCGGGCGCAGATGGCGACGCTGCCGCGGCTGCGGCCGTCGAAGTTCTACGACCTGGTCGTGGAGGTCGCGCTGATCCGGCCGGGCCCGATCCAGGGCGGTTCGGTGCACCCGTACATGCGCCGGCGGCATGGCGACGAAGAACCGGACCTGCCGCACCCGCTGATGGAGCACGCGCTCGGCAAGACGCTCGGCGTGCCGCTGTTCCAGGAGCAGATGATGCAGATCGCCATCGACTGCGCCGGGCTTCAGCCCGACCGAGGCCGACCGGCTCCGTCAGGCGATGAGCTCCAAGCGCGCGCCGGAGCGGATCGAGGAACTGCGCGAGCGGCTGCTTGACGGGATGGCGGAGCGGGACATCCCGGCCGAGGTCGCCGAGGACATCTACGTCAAGATCCTGGCGTTCTCCAGCTACGGCTTCCCCGAGTCGCACGCGATCAGCTTCGCCTACCTGGTCTACGCCAGCGCCTGGCTGAAGTGCTACTACCCGGCCGCGTTCACCGCCGCGCTGCTGCGTGCTCAGCCGATGGGCTTCTACGCGCCGGCCAGCCTGATCAGCGACGTGCGCAGGCACGGCGTCAAGGTGCGCGGCGTGAACGTGAACACGAGCGGCGTGCTGGCGACCCTGGAGAAACCAGAAGATGAGGGGAACGGGGTCGTCTTCCCGAGCCAGTCTGCGCCTGCAGGCGGGGTGCCGGCTCCGGGCCAGCCGGTGATCAGGCTCGGGCTGTCGGAGGTCCGCAACCTCGGCACGAGCGTGGCCGAGCAGATCGTGGCCGGTCAGCCGTACGCGGACCTGGAGGACTTCGCCCGGCGCACGGCGGTGCCGGCCGCCGCGCTGGAGGCGCTGGCGATGGGCGGCGCGTTCGACTGCTTCGGCCTGAGCAGGCGCGAGGCACTCTGGGCGGCCGGGGCCGTGGCGACGATCCGGCCAGGCCAGCTGCCCGGAACGACGCTGGGCATGACCGCCCCGCCGCTGCCGCCGATGACCGCGGCCGAGGAGACATTCGCCGACCTGTGGGCCACGGGCACATACGGCACTCACCCGATCGAGCACATCAGGGCGATGCTCGACGAGCGGGGCGTATTGCCAGCGGCCCGGCTGACGTCCGCCAGGAACGGCCGGAACGTGATCGTCGGGGGGCTGGTCACGCACCGGCAGCAGCCAGGAACCGCACGCGGGGTGGTGTTCCTCAGCCTGGAGGACGAGAGCGGGATGGCGAACATCATCTGCCCGCCGAACGTGTGGCAGCGGTGCCGCAAGATCGGGGTGGACGCGAACGCGCTACTCGTGCACGGCCGGGTGGAACGGCTGGACGGCGCGGTCAGCCTGCTGGCCACCCGGCTGGAACGGCTGCGCGTAGTCGCCGCCGCCCGCAGCCGCGATTTCCGCTAGGAATACTGTGGCACGGACGTTTCCGACCACTTCGAGGAGCGGGTACGTGTTCGAGCATCCGGTTGATGTCAGGTGGCGGGACACCGACGCCCTAGGCCATGTCAACCACGCCGTATTCCTGACCTACCTCGAAGAAGGCCGGGACGCGTTTTACGCGCAAGTCCTCGGCAGCGAGCCACACTATGTCGTGGTGCGGATTGAGGTGGACCTGCGAGCGGAGGTCTTTCGCGATGACCGGCACCTGACCGTGCAGGTAGCGGTAGAACGCCTTGGCACGACGAGCCTGACAACCCGTGAGACGATCATCAACGCGGTCGGGGAGGTCGCGGCTGACGCTCGCGTTGTCACCGTTCGCTGGGACCAACATCTTCGCAAGCCGATCCCGTTCAGCGAAGCTGAGCGCACGCGATTGTCGGCAGCAATAACGGGCTGAGGGCGTCATTAGGCCGAACGCCAGCACCCTTAGCAGTGAATCCGAGTGTCAGCCGAAGACCGAGAAGTCACGGTGCTCGACGACGAGCCCGTCTGCGTCGAAGCGCAGCAGCGAAACTCCGGCCAGGTTCTCGGTGCCACCATCGACCAGCCGCGTCTGCGCAGTCCAGTGCACAGCCGCCTGGTCGCCGTCGACGATTGGCGTGCCGAACTGGCACTCCGCCGATTCTTCCTCGGCGAATACCCGGCCAAGGTAGCCGGGCTCTGGGTCGCGGAACGGATGTTGCTGCCAGAACGCTCCGTTGGCATACAAGGCAGTGATGGCGGCCGCGTCATGCTCCGGCCATCCTCGCTGCCAGACATCGGCCCAACCTTGCGCTGCCGCCCGCGTATCCATACGGCAATTCTAGGAGCGCCGCCGCTACCGCAGGGCGCGACCAGGTCACACGGCAAAGTTCCGCGTCACCGAAACCATGACGACACGTCACCTGACTACTAAGATCACTTTGCCACCCATCGGTGGAGCAAAGGATAGGAACCGGAAATGCCTGGAATCGTGGTAGGCGTAGATGGCTCGCCGAACTCTGCGCGCGCGCTTGACTGGGCGATGCAAGAGGCAGCGATTCGGCACGCCCCGCTCACTGTCGTAGCTGTACACGCGGTCCCGAAGAGCTACTGGGGCCACATCCCGGTAGTCGGTGCGTCGGACACGCCAGCGCTGGAGGACCTACGCCGAGGCGTCGAGGAGATGACGCAGCGGGCAGCCAGCCGCTTCGGCGATGCCAGCCCGCCTCCGGCGAATATCCACGCCGTAAGCGGTTTCCCGGTCGAGGAACTGCTAGCCATCTCGCAAGATGCTGACCTGCTAGTCGTCGGTTCGCGCGGCGGCGGCGGTTTTGCCCGGCTGCTGATCGGCTCGGTCAGCAGCCAGGTCGTGCAGCACGCGACATGCCCGGTAGTGGTCATCCCGCACCACGACTAATTGGGTCCGCTAGGAAGACACTGGCGTGATCGTCAGGTCGTAGAACGAGACCTCAAAGCCGGCCCCTTCCGGTGCTGCGCACATCGCCCCGGCGAATACGGCCTGGCCGGGCGGCATGTACACCAGCGCTGCCAGGTCAACCGCGCCGTCGTCAATGCGATACCTGACCTCGACGGCGTCGTGGCGGCGGGCGAGCAGCAAGGTCAGTTCGCTCGTGTCCGCGGGCAGTTCTGCGACCGCCCAGCTTGACTGATCGATCGTGACGACGGTGCTCAGCCGGATCCTGCCCTCGTAGTACTCGATGCCTGTCTTCAGCCAGCGTCGCTCGTCAACCCTGACCATCGCGCCTGCCTGGTCATACTGCTCGGCGTAGAAGCCCTGGATGCCCATGGACAGGTCGAAATCACCGGCTACCTGCTCGCCGTACACATGGCCGGTGTCGCGGATGTACCCGTAGTGGGTGGTCCGCCAGAAGTCCGTGCCCGGGTCGGCGGTGACTGTCAGCGTGCCTTCTGCCTGCGACCACCGGGCTGGCTCGTTGAGCCACTTCATGGCTTCCTCCTAGGTCAGCATCGCGGCTGGCACCACGGGGCAGCCGACGTCCCGCTTCGGCGGCATTATCCCAGTGCGGGGACCCGGCGGGGTTCACTACGGCAGCCGGCCGAGGAACGCTGCCAGCCGGTCGCTGGGACTGGCAGTGGCCGCGACCGCAACCGGGGCCGCGAACAAGCCGCCTCGGTCAGTTTCGGTGACCAGGACCTGGGCAATCTTCGCCAAATCGCGAGCCAGCGCCGCCGGGATAGGACGTTCGTCTCCGCAGGCTCGGCAGACGTCCCAGCCGTGCACCGCTATCTCAAGGGCTCCCGCCTCGGCTAGGACACCAGCTGCCAGCTCGCAGTCGCCGACCAGGACGCGCTGCCGGCGGGTGCGAGACCAGGCGTCCAGCAGCGCGATCGCCCGCTGGGCGAACACCGGCCTGGCGCTCGCGCCCTGTCGCAGATGGTCCGGGGAGGCCGCCAGCCTCACCCGGCCGCCCGCAATCCCTTCGTGCAATGCCTGTAGTGACTCGCAGGCGTGCCGCAGCAGCATGCCCAGATCCCAGCCCTTACATGGTGTCGGGCGCCGCAGCAACTCTGGCGTGACCAATGCGACGCTGCCGAGCGCGTAGTTGACGGCCTGTTCGAGCAGTTCGGGAGCGCAGGAATCGGCGGCCCCCGCATGACCCGCCGCGCCGCTCGTCATGACCGCGGGTCAGGCCCCAGGCCCGCGGCCGACGCCGAGTGCCCGCGCGCCGTTCCCGGATAGACCGCCGGAAGCCCGAACGCCGGGAACAGCGTGTCGTCGTTGAACGAGACAATCCGGCCGATGCGCCCGCCCTGCACCGAGACCACCATGATGGCGTGCGCCCGGTGCACTCCGTCCTCGGCTCGCTCATAGGCAGCGAACGCAGGCTGAAAGTTGGCTGCGACCGGGAGAAGCCGGAAGTCTCCGGCGCGCAGCAGCACGCGGCGAGCCAGGAACCGGCCGATCACCTCCCGGCCGGCGAACCAGGTCGGCAGCGGTGGCATCTCCAGCACCGCGTCCTCGCGCAGGAGTTGGGTCAGCAGCCTGACATCGGCGGTCTCGAACGCGGCCGCGTAACGATCCAGCAGCGCGCGGACGCCGGGGTCGGCGGGCTCGCGGATGTCGTCCTCTTCGGGAGCGAGCCGCTCCAGCTGCGCCCTGGCCCGCTGAAGCACGCTGTTGGCGGCGGCAGTTGAGATGCCCAGCAGTTCTGCCACCTCGGCGGAGTGCCAGCCGAGCACGTCTCGCAAGATCAGCACGGCACGCTGGCGCGGCGGCAGGTACTGCAGCGCGGCGATCAGTGCCAGTCGCATACTTGCCCGCGACGCCACGACAGAGGCTGGATCGCCCGGAAGCTCCCCGCCCAGCGCCGCGTCCGGCAGCGGCTGAAGCCACGGCACCTCCGGCCGGGCCGCCGCGAACGTGCCGTCAGGATCGTCGCCCGGCCCGCCCAGCCCCGACGGCAACGGCCGGCGCTCGCGCGTCTCCAGCGCGCGCAAGCAGGTATTCGTGGCGATCCGGTGGAGCCAGGTCCGCATGGAGGCGCGCCCCTCGAAATCGCCATATGCGCGCCATGCGCGGATCAGGGTTTCCTGTACCTGGTCCTCGGCATCGTGGATGGAGCCGAGCATGCGGTAGCAGTGCGCCAGCAGCTCCCGGCGGTACGGATCAGTGCGGCGCGCAAACTCATCACTGAGCGGCTCGCTTGCCAGCTCCGCCATCGGCATCTCCCGGTTGCCTGGCCGCAGGCTCGTGCGGCCGCCATTGGTGTAGACCCGCGCGGACGGCAAAACTCACCGGTGCGCCGGCCGGTGAGTTTGGCTTGCGGCGCGGATCTGTCTCCAGTGAGCGCAGTCAGCGTTCAGCAACAGTCCAGCACGCAGAGGAGATCGTCATGTCACCGCAGCATCTATCCGGCACCAGCGCACTGGTAACCGGGGCCAGCCGCGGCTTCGGTCGCGGCATCGCCACGGCGCTTTCGCAGGCGGGCGCCCGTGTCGTGGGCGTCGCCCGCAACGGACCTGGCCTGCAGGACCTGGCCGCCGAGCTAGGCGGCTCCGTCGTCACCGAGGTCGCCGACGCGGCGGACCCGGTGGTGGCTGGCCAGCTGCTTGACCGGCATGACCCGCGACTGCTAGTGCTCAATGCCGGGGCTGCCCCGCTCTCGCGTCCGCTGCATCAGCACACCTGGCAGTCATTCAGCCGTAACTGGGATGTCGATGTCCAGCATGTCTTCCACTGGACGCGTGAGGCGCTGCTGCGCCCGATGCCGCCCGGCAGCACAGTGATCATCATCTCTAGCGGTGCCGCGCTGGCTGGCTCGCCGCTGAGCGGCGGTTACGCCGGGGCCAAGGCCACGATCAGGTTCATCGCGTCTTATGCCGCCGCCGAGTCCGACCGAGCCCGCCTGGGGATCAGATTCATTTCGGTGCTCCCGCAGCTCACCCCGGCTACCGACCTCGGCGCGGTGGCTGTCGCCGCATACGCGGCCAGGGAAGGGATGCCAGTGGAGGAGTTCCTCGCCACCCGCGGTCCGGCGCTCACCCCGCAACTCGCCGGCAAAGCGATCGCCGAGCTGGCGGCCGGCGAATCACCTGGCGGCCAGGCGTTCCTGCTCACCGCCGCCGGCCTTAGCCCGCTGCCCTAGATCGCGCTAGCAGCGGCTCCAGGAACTCAAGCCTGTTGCCGTGCGGGTCCACGGTGTAGAAGCGCCGCATGCCGGGGAACTCGTCATCGAAGCTGGCCGGATACCCGGCCGCCATAAGCCTGGCGGCCCACTCCTCGATGCCGGTCACCAGCAGCGCCGGGTGCGCCTTGCGGGCCGGCCGGAAATCGTTGTCGACGCCCAGGTGCAGCTCGATGCCGTGCCCGCGAAACCAGCAGCCGCCTCTCCTGGCCAGCGCAGGCGGCTTTTCGATCTCGGCCAGCCCGAGCACGCCGGCAAAAAAGGCGCGCGACTGGTCCTCCGAGCCCGCCGGACACGCGAGCTGCACGTGATGAATCACGACCGTACCCTCCAGTCAATCGTCTTGATATCAAGATACTGGGGGAACGGAATAGCCGCACTCACTCGGCCTGCTCTACCTCGGCGGTGCTCTTGGGTCAGGCCGCGCGCCGGGCGGGCTGCGGATGGCACGCCCGGCGCCCCAGACCGCTGCAAAACGCTACTTTGAGTGATGGTCCTTGCGGTACTGCCGGCCGAAGCCCGCCATCCCGGAGCCTGACGGGAAGCCGGATCTCGACAGCATCCGGGCTTCGGCCGTGCGCTCGTGACCGTGGAGAGGCTCGGGTGACACCGACTGAACGCTGCTGGCGCTGCAGATCGCGGATGCGTCGTTGACCGGGCCAGCTACCTCGCTACTTGTCGGGATGACCCCGTCGCGGACCGGACGGCGCGGCTCGTGATGCAGCACCTCGCCGAGATTGCGGGCGTTCGCGTCCCTGGCCGTGAGGGACCGCAGCCCGAACGTGGACTCGATCAGCGCCAGGGTAGAGGTGTGTTCGAACGGACCGTGGTGGACAACCTTGCGGTGTGCCAGGTTCGATACCACGATCGCCGGGACCCGGAAGCCCAGTTGGGTGTAGTCGGGCACGAGCTGGCCGTCGGTGGGCGTCGTCCCGTCGCCGGTGTGGTCGACATCGGCGGGGTTGGTGTCGTCGATAACATGAGGCGGCGGCACGTGATCGAAGAACCCGCCCCATTCGTCGAAGGTAACGACGAGCACCGTGTTGTCCAGGTAGCCCGCGTTCGAGAGTGCGTGGTAGGTGTCGGCGATGAACCGCTCACCGAGGCGGATGTCTGCCAGCGGGTGGTCGTCAGCGGAAGTCCCGTTGCCCTCAGTGTCGAACGCCGGGTCGACGAAGCTGACATTCGGCAGCAGCCCCTGCGCGACGGTATCGAGGAATGGCAGCGTTTTGACCGGGATCCCGAGAGCGTCGACGTCGCTCGCTGCGAACGTGTGCCAGAACGGGAAGAATTTCAGTCCCCACAGAGCCATGAACGGGAGATCCCGGAAGAAGTAACCGCCGGTCGGGATGCCCTTGGTATTCGGAATCGGAGACAGCTGATCCCAGATGCTCGGCAGGGTTGAGATCGTGTCGTTGTTGTGATCACGGTCGGTGCGCGCTGCGTGCTGGTAGAAGCGATTAGGAAAGGTCTCGCCGGCGAACGAGCAGAAATACCGGTCCAGCACTGTGTAGTTCTCTGCGAGCGCGCCGATGACCGGCAGGTCGGCGTGCTCCTTACGTCGGCGCGAGTGCTCGCCGTGCCCGTGGTCATGCTCGTAATTCGTGTAGTACCCGACGGGGAAGGTGTTGGCGGCCGCCAGCTTCACGCCAGGCAGGTTGCCAGGGGCCGTCGGCCGCTGGAGGAATCCGTCCATCTTGCCGAAGTTGTGCTGGATCAGGAAGCCTTCCCAGCTGTGGTCCGGGTCGCTGTACCCGCAGCCCTGGAAGTCGGGGGCGAGCGGGTAGTTGGGATAGACCTTCCCGTCGGTCGCCCGGTAGCTCATGTCGTGCCGGCCGTCAGCGTCCGGCAGCCAGCTGAGGAAGTGGTCGAAGGATCGGTTCTCCATCATGAGCACGACGACGTGCTCGACGCCCTTCGAGCCGGACGGGGAAAGCGCCGGAGCGGCGTTTGCCGCCGCCCGGGACAGTAGCTCCGGTGCGGTAACTGCCACTCCGGTCGAGGCGGCCATGAGTTGCATAAAGGTTCTGCGAGTCAACATGCGAGCCATTATGGCCGCGCATTGATGAACGGCAGACGTCCTAGCGCATTTCCGGGCGGCGTCGCCGAAACGACCTGCAAGTGACGCCACGGCACCGGGACCCAGGCGTGCTGCACCGGGCCGGATGTGGTCGGATGGGCTCATGAAGGTCAGGATTGGCGTCAGTCTCGGTCCCGCTGCCACCCCTGACGGCCTCGCCGCCGCGGTCGGCCTGCTCGAGTCCGCGCGCATCGACTCGCTGTGGCTCAGCGAGGTCGTCTACGGCGATCTGGTCGAGCCGTTCACCGGCATGACCTATGCGCTCGCACGGACCAGCCACCTGAAGGTCGGCACCGGCGTGGCAGTGCTGCCGGGCCGCAACCCCGTGCAGGTAGCCAAGCAACTGACCTCGATCGCGGGGCTGGCGCCCGGCCGGGTACTGCCAGTGTTCGGACTCAAGCCAGCGCGGCCGGCCGAGAACGCGGTCTTTCCGGTTCCCGGCAATCGCGGCGAGGTGTTCGATGAGTCGCTACGCCTGCTGCGGATGCTCGTGTCGTCCGAGCGCGTCTCCTTCCACGGCCGGTTCTTCAGCGTCGAGGATGCCAGCGTCGGACCGCGGCCGGCCAAGCCGCTGGACATCTGGCTTGGCGGCAGCGCGCCGGGTGCGCTGCGGCGGGTCGGCGAGCTGGGGGACGGCTGGCTGGCCAGTTTCCTGACCCCGGCAGAAGCGGCACGGGGCCGCGCTCAGATCCAGGCCGCGGCCGCGGCGGTCGGCCGCGAAGTCGAGCCGGACCACTTCGGCATCAGCCTGGCCGTAGGCAGGCTGACCCCCGAAACGGTGCGCGCCATCGAGCGCCGCCGGCCTGGCATCGACCCGGCCACACTGGTCCCGTCGGACTGGTCCGCCGCGCGCCGCATGATCGATGAGTACGTGACCGCGGGTCTGAGCAAGTTCGTGATACGGCCGGCTGCGCTGTCCGCCGATAGCGGCGCGATGGAGCAATTCATCGAAGAGTTCGTGGCCGAGCTCATGCCGCTGCAGACCTGAAGTCGGTCCTTGCCGCCGGTGAGCAGGCTGCTTGGCTGGCAGGTCAGCCGCTGTTCCGACGGACCCTGTCGGCGCGCCAGCCGCGCGACCGCATCGGAACCTGCATCTCGTCCGCACCGGGGAACCGCGCCCTGAGCGCTGCCTCCGCGCGGGCCAGCCCGGCTGCCCTGGCCTCGGCGCCGGCGGTGATCACGCGGCTGTGGGTAGCCAGCACGTCGATTACGTCGGACACCGCCATGGACCGAGTGAACTGGAACGTTGCCGTCTCGATATTCGCGAACGGCGCTCCCGCCGGCAGGCGGACGACCCGGTCACCCGCTTGGTCGCGGTCGCGATCCGGCCGACTGGCTCCTGGCAGCTCCCCTGGCTCGCGGAACCATTCAAGGAGCCGGATCCACTCGACCGACCGGTCGCGCCCGGTCCAGATCACCCCGAGCCGCGCGCCGTCCCGCAGGATCCTGGCGATTTCGGGCACCGCCAGGCCCGGATCCAGCCAGTGCCACGCGGACGAGACGAGCACCACGTCGGCGCTGGCGTCGGGCAGCGGGATCTGCTCGCCGCGTCCGGCGAGCACCTCAACGCCGGGGGAGCGGGCCGCCAGCACCGCGCGCATCCGCTCATCCGGCTCGACGGCGATGACGTGACCGGCGTTCCCCGCCACTGCCCTGGTCAGCAGCCCGGTTCCGGCGCCGAGGTCGACGACTACCTCTCGGCGTTCGGGCAGCAGCCAGTCGATTGCCTCGCGCGGCGCGGTCGGGCGCAGCCGGTCATAGTCATCAGCGATCGCGCCGAAGGACATGGACCGCTCGGCCTGGCTCGCCACGGCTACACGCTAGCCTCAGCCCGCAGCGATTGCAGCACCCGGTCGAGCATCTGTGTCTGGCGCTGCGGATTGACCCGGCCGGGGTACAGGACCCGTTCCGCGCTGAGGCCGTCGATGAGCACGACCAGCTCGTGCGTCGCCAGGTCGAGATCGCAGTCCGAACGGAGCTGACCGAGATCGGCCGCGTGCCGCAGCAAGCCGTGCAGCCGCGACCAGAGCCGGTCAAACTCGGAGTGCTGCAGCTCGCTGAGCGCGGTGTTGCCGAGTGCGCGCCCCCAGAAGCTGATCTCTATCTGCGCCTCGAGGTCCCGCCGCCCGTCTAGCGGCAAGGCCTCGAGCATGACTGCGCGCAATGCCTCCAGGCCGGACAGGCCGTCGGCCACTGCCGTCATCCGCGCGCCCACGCGCCGGTGCGATAGCAGCAGGGCGGAGCCGAGAATGTCTTCCTTGTCGTGGAAGTAGTGGCCGAGTATGCCGCGCGAGCAGTTGGCCTCCTTGGCTATCGCCCGGATCGTGGCCCCGTCGATGCCGTTGCGCGCGATCACGCGCCAGGTCGCGGACAGTATCTCGTCCCGCCGCTCATCCCAGTCGACAATCTTTGGCAATCCAGCTCCCTAACCGGCCGCGCGAGTCGGCCAGCTCCCCATCCGCGCCCACGAAGCGGGGCCGGGTCCGCATCCGGGCTCCGCCGAAGCGGGCCGGGTCGGCATCTATTTTTTTGTCGGACGTCCGTCTAACATCCCGTTGTAATGCATGCCGACGCGAACCTGCAAATTGCCCGCGAACAGCTCGTTAGCTACTGCGGGCGGCTGGCTGCTGACGGGCTGGCCGTCGGCGCGGCTGGCAACATGAGCGTGCGCATCGGTGATCACGTAGCCATCACGCCGTCCGGTGTTCCCTATACCGAGCTGGCGCCCGACGACGTCTGCGTGGTCACGATGAGTGGGCGACGAAATCGATGCGCCCGAGACTCCGTCCTCCGAGCTCCCGATGCACCTGGCGATCTACGCGGCCACTGGTGCGGGAGCCGTCGTGCACACGCACTCGGCCGAGGTGATCGCCCTATCGGCCGGCAACGACGAGCTGCCGGCCATCCACTATGCGATCGCGGGACTTGGCGGGCCGGTGCGAGTCGCGGGCTACACCAGGTTCGGCTCGGCCGGGCTCGCCGCGGCCGCGGTGAAGGCCCTGGACGGTCGCCGGGCCGCGATCCTGCAGAACCACGGCGCGGTCTGCTACGGGCGGACGCTTCCCGAGGCCTACGATCGGGCGGTGCTGCTGGAGTGGCTGGCCAGGGTGTACCGGCTGGCCAGGAGCTACGGCGAGCCCCGCATCTTGTCGGCGGGCGAGCTGGACGAGGTCGCCGCCGAGGCCAGGCGGCGGCGTTACGGCGAGCGGCGGAAGCGGTGAGCGCGCCGCGCGTCGCCACGGTCGGCGTGCACATCCTGGACGTGCTCGGGCGCCCGGTGGAGACGATCCCGCCCGGTCAGGGCAGCGCGCGCCTCACGGAGATCCGGGCGACCGCGGCCGGCACAGCCGCTGGCACCGCGGTGGACCTGGCCCGGCTGGGCGCGCACGTCCGGTCGTTCGGCGCGGTCGGCACCGACCTGCTCGCCGACATCGTGATCCTGGCCATGTCGGCCGCTGGCGTCGATACCGGCGGCCTGGTCAGGACCCGGCGGGCGCAGACCTCCGCGACCATCCTTCCGATCCGGCCCAACGGCGAGCGGCCAGCTCTGCACGTGCCCGGCGCCAGCCGAGAGCTGCGCCTTCGCGACATCGACCTGGACTGGGTGCGCGGCTGCGACGCCCTGCTGCTCGGCGGACCGGATGCGCTGGCCGGGATGTCGGCGGATGACCTTGCCGCCGTGGTCGCCGCAGCGGCCAGTTCCGGCGCCCTGACGATCGTTGACGTGCTGCACCCCGGCAGTGCCGGCGACTTCGCCCGGCTCAGCGCCGCGCTGGCGCTGAGCGACTGGTTCTGCCCCAACGCGGATCAGCTGCTCGCGCTGACCGGACGGGCAAGCCTAGATCAGGCGATCAGTGACGTGCTGGCGCACGGCACCGGCGGCGTCGCTGTCACGCTCGGCGCAGCCGGCTGCCTGGTGGCCGATAGCCGGATGCGCCAGCGCGTTCCCGCCATCAAGGTCGAAGTCGTCGACACGACCGGCTGCGGCGACGGCTTCAACGCCGGGTTCCTGACCGGGCTGCTGCTCGGCTGCGAGCCGGCCGACGCGGCGTGCCTCGGCGTGGCCTGCGGCGCCCTGGTGGCCACCGGCCTCGGCTCCGACGCCGGGATCGAAACGCTCGGGCAGGTGCTCGATTTCCTGCATGGCGCGCTGCCGGAGGCGGCGGCGCGGATCAGCCAGCTAGCGAAGGAACAGGTGGATGACTGAACAGCTTGTCCGCCCGGCACCCCGGGACGACCGGCCGCGCGGCGAAGACGCGGCGCTGCGGCGACGCGCCCGCGCGGTGATCCCCGCCGGGATGTATGGGCACCAATCAGCCGGGCCGCTGCCGCCGGAATACCCGCAGTTCATGCGATCCGGCCGCGGAGTGCGGATCTGGGATGTGGACGGGACCGAATACCTGGACTTGATGTGCAGCTACGGCCCGGTCGTGCTCGGCCACCAGCATCCCGAGGTGGAGCACGCGGCCAGGAAGCAGGCTGAGCTCGCCGACTGCCAGAACGGCCCCGCTGCGGTCATGGTGGAGCTGGCCGAGTTGCTGGTTGATACCGTCGAGCACGCTGACTGGGCGATGTTCGCCAAGAATGGCACGGACGCGACCACGACCTGCGTGACCATCGCGAGGGCGCAGACCGGCCGCGACCGGATCCTGGTTGCCACCGGCGCCTACCACGGCGCGGCACCCTGGTGCACGCCCCGCCCGGCAGGCGTGACCGCGGCCGACCGGGTCAACATCGGCCACTACACCTTCAACGACCTGCCCTCAGTGCTGGCCGCCGCGGAATCCGGATCTGATCTCGCCGCGATCGTGGTCAGCCCGTTCAAGCACGACGCAGGCTTCGATCAGGAACTGGTCGACCCGGCCTTCGCCCGCGGGCTTCGCGAACTGTGCGACCGGACAGGGGCGGCGTTGATCCTGGACGACGTCCGGTGCGGATTCCGGCTGCACCTCGGATCCAGCTGGGAACCGATCGGCGTGCGGCCGGACCTATCTGCCTGGAGCAAGGCCATCGCCAACGGCCATCCGCTCGCGGCCGTGCTCGGGTCGGACCGGTTCCGCGATGGCGCCAGCAGTGTCTTCGTGACTGGGTCCTTCTGGTTCTCGGCGGCGGCAATGGCGGCGGGCGTGGCTACCATCGGCGCGCTCCGGTCAGAAGGTGCGATCGAGACGATGGACCGGGTCGGCCGCGCGCTAAGCGCCGGGATCATCGACCAGGCCGCGGGTCATGGCCTGGAGATCAACTACACCGGACCGCCGGCTATGCCGTACCTGACGTTTGCCGGCGACCAGGGTCACCGGCTGGCCAGCGAGTTCGCCGCCGCGGCCGTGCGGGGCGGGGTCTACCTGCATCCGCGGCACAACTGGTTCATCTCGGCGGCGATGACGGATGCGGACGTGTCTCGCGCTCTCACCGTCACCGACCAGGCTTTCGCGGCCGTGGCGGCCGCTGCACACCAGAACTTCGCACCCAAGGAGGGGTCAGCATGAGCACCGACGATGGGTTCGGCGTAGTCCAGACCAGCCCGGCCGCCGCTGGCAGTGAAGAGGCGATCCTGGCCAAGGCCGGTTACAAGCCCGAGTTGCGCAGGTCGCTGCGCTTCTTCTCCATGTTCGCCATCGCCTTCTCGATCATCTCGATCACCACGGGCATCTTCCTCAACTACGGGTTCGGCCTGCAGTACTGGGGCCCGGCATCGATCTGGACCTGGCCGATCGTCGGTGTGGGTAACCTGATGATCGCCCTGGTCGTCGCTGAGCTCGGCACCCGGATCCCGCTGGCCGGCTATGCGTATCAGTGGAGCTCCCGGCTGGTGAACTCCACCTATGGCTGGTTCGTCGGCTTCGCCGGCCTGCTGTACATGACGGTAGGCGGCGCGGCGATCATGTACACCGTGGCGGCGCCGCTGTTGCTCAGCGAGTTCAACTACACGACGCCGAATCCCCGGCTGGTGCTGACAGTGGCGATCATCATGATGCTGTTGCCGGTGGTCTTCAACATCATCAGCATCCAGCTCGCCGCCCGGGTTAACAACGTAGCGGTGTTCACCGAGATCATCGGCACAGTCGTTTTCGGCGTGCTGCTGTTCGTGCTCTGGGGGCTGAAGACCAAGCCGGCGCCGTACGGGGCCAGCATCCTGGCCAGCACCCAGTCGCTGTATCACAATCCGACGATCTACGCGTTCGGGCTGGCCGGCCTGATGGGCGCGTTCACGCTGGTCGGGTTCGAGCTAGCCGCGGACATGTCCGAGGACGCAGTGAACCCGCGGCGCAGCGTGCCGCGCGGGGTGATATGGGCAGTGGCGGGCTCGGCCGTCCTGGGCATGATCGCGCTGATCGGCTTCACGGTGGCTATCCCGAGCATCAAAGAGGTAGAGGCGCCGGGCCTGCCGCTGCTGGTCATTGCCGGCTACTGGCTGCCGTCCTGGCTGGTCAAGGTGTTCGTCGCCTTCGTGGTCTTCTCGATGTTCGCGATCCTGGTGGTTGGTGCGGGGGCGCAGGCGAGGCTTGGCTACTCGATGGCGCGGGACAACATGCTGCCGTTCTCCGGGTTCTTGCGCCGGGTCAACCCGCGGTCCCAGACACCTATCATCGCGCTGCTGGTGTTTGCCGTGATCGACATCGGCGCGCTGTTCTACGGCTACCTGCAGACCAGCGCATTCCTCACCCTGGTGGGCGCTACGGCGATCATCCCGTACATCATCTACTTCCTGATCACCGCGGGCTACGCCTACAAGCGGCGAACGCTGGACTCCATCCCCGGTGTGTTCTCTCTCGGCCGCTGGGCCTGGCCGGTGATCATCTTCGTGCTGATCTACAGCGCGCTGATCATGTTCGTACTGTCGGCGCCGAGCCCCTTCCACTCCTCCGACAAGGTGCTCGGCTACGGCGCGGGGATTGCGCTGCTCTGGTACGTCGCTGCGCTGGTCTGGCGGCTGCGCCGCGGCACCGCCGGGGTCAAGCCCATCGAGGAGTTCGTGGAGTAGCCACGGCGGTCCCGAGGCGGGTCATGGGTGTACCGGCGCTATGGCTATGGCCATGTGACCGGTACATCCATGGAAGATCAACTCGTCCGGACGAGCGGGAGGACCTGCGCGGGCCGGTTGGGCGGCCCGGCGGACGGCGGCTGGACCGGGCGGCGCGGCCAGGGCGAGGCGCGATGGGACGAGGGCCATTCGCTCGGGGAGCGGCGCGCCCCAGCAGGCCGCATCACACGTTGGCCCCGTTCCCCCTTGAAGTGGGCGGGATTTGTTTAGTAGGTTTCCTAACGAAATCCGCCGGCTCCGGGAGGTCGAGGTCGTGAAGATCGCAATCCGCAACGTGGCGGTGGCCGCGATGTGCGTGTCCGCCCTCGTCCCCGCGGCCGCAGCCGCCGCGAGTCCGGCGGCTGCAAACCCGGCCGCGGCTGCGCCGATCGAGGTGCGGGTCAACCAGGTCGGCTATCCGACCCACGGCAGCAAGGTGGCCTTCGCCATGCTGCCAGCCAAGGACAGCCAGGCGGTCTTCTCGCTGTCTTGCCGTGGCTGCGACTTCGCGGTTGCTGGCTCGCTCACTCACTATGTCGGCAGCTGGAACTCGCGTTACAAGGCCGTGTATGAGCTGAACTTCTCCGGCGTCACCCACCCAGGCAGGTACCGGCTCACCGTTACCTCGGGCAAGGCGCACGGGACCTCGCCGTGGTTCCGGATCGGGGCGCCTGCGCGCGAATACAGCCGTCTGGTGGTCAACGCGGTGCGGTATTTCACCTCCGAGCGCGACGGCGGGGACGTGGTGCACTCGGTGCTCAACCGCGAGCCCGCCAACCTGACCGACCAGCGCGCCACCGTCTACGCGGCGGCGAAGTACGACAGCAACGACAACCTCCTCGGCACATTCCATCGGATCGCTGGCCCGGTGAACGTGGCTGGCGGCTGGTTCAACGCCGGCGGCGGGTACGAGAAGTTCGCCTACACAGCCAGTTACACTGACGCGCTGATGCTGACCGCGGCGCGGGACTTCCCCGGCGGCTACCCAACGCTTAGGCCGGAGGCTTACTTCGGGCTGCGCTGGCTGGAGAAGCTGTGGCGCCCGGGCCGCAAGGTGCTCTACGTCCAGGTCGGGATCGGCAGCGGCAACGCCAGCAACACCATCCAGGGCGACTACAACTTCTGGTTCCTGCCGCAGGCCGAGGACCGGATGGACGTCCGGCCGCACCACCAGCCTGGCCCAACCGCCTACTACGTGAAGTACCGGCCGGTGTTCCGGGCCGCGCCGCCGGGCAAGCCGATAAGTCCTGACCTGGCTGGCCGGTTCGCCGCCGACTTCGGCCTGGCCGCGCAACTGGCCGCGCGATCGGACCGGGCCCAGGCCCTGCACCTGCTATCGCTGGCCCGCGGCATCTACGCCATGGCCAAGACCGCTAATGTCGGCAAGATCCTGACCACATTCCCGCACGACTACTACCCCGGCAGCGAGTGGAGGAGCGACCTGCTGTGGGGCGCGGATGAGATTGCACTGGCCGACGAGGCGCTGCACGCCCCGGCCGCTCGGGTGCGCGCGGACCTTGCCGTGGCCGCGGCATGGGCGCGGGCCTACATCGCGCAGGGCCACCCGGCCGGCGGTGACACGTTCAACCTCTACGACAACGGGGCACTCGGCGAGGGCGATCTGCTGCGGGCGCTTCAGCTCCATCATTGGGGGAACGGGGTACGGCTGCGGGCCGGTGCGGACGGCCTGGCGCGGCGGCTGGTGGCTGACCTGGCTGCCCAGCTGCGGCTGGGGGAGGGCTGGGCGAAGGGTGACCCGTTCGAGCTCGGCACCGCCCTCGGTCCTAGCGATGCCACCCCGCACGCGTTCGGCCTCTACATCACCAACGCGCTCTACCGGGAGTACGGCGGGTCCGGCCGGTTCAGCGCCTTCGCGCAGCAACAGCTGAACTTCGCGCTCGGCGCCAACGGCTGGGGCAGCTCGTTCGTGGTCAGGGCCGGCTCGACGTTCCCGCACTGCATGCAGAGCGAGATCGCTAACATCGCCGGCTCACTGACGGGTAAGGGCAACATCCAGCTCGGCGCTGTCACCGACGGCCCGAGCAGCCCTGGCAACTTTGTCGGCCTCGGCACGGTCAGCGGCATGCGGCGCTGCAGCGCCGGCAGCTACAAGCCGTTTAACACCGTTACCGCTGGTTACGAGGACAACGTGGTCTCCTGGCCATCGGTGGAGCCATCCCTCGACTACTCGGCGAACTCGCTGCTGGCGTTCGCGCTGGCGGCCGGCGCCCCCAGGTAAGCCGACGCGGCTAAGGTAGGCCCCGTGCGAGTGGCCACCTGGAATGTGAACTCGGTCAAGCAGCGGGTGCCCCGGCTGCTGCCCTGGCTCGACCAGCGCAAGCCGGACGTGGTGTGCCTGCAGGAGACCAAGCTGTCGGATGAGGCGTTTACCGACCTGCTCGGGGCAGAGCTGGACAGTCGGGGTTACGAGGCAGCCCTGCACGGCGAGCCGCGCTGGAACGGCGTGGCGATCTTGTCCAGGGTTGGGCTGGCCGAGATCGTGCCGGGCTTGCCCGGCGCGCCCGGCTTTCCCGACCCCGAGGCGAGGGCGATCTCGGCGACCTGCGCCGGGATCCGGGTCCATTCGGTGTACGTTCCGAACGGCCGGGAGCCTGACTCCGATCACTACCGCTACAAGCTTGACTGGCTCGCCGTGCTTGAGCAGGCGGTCCGGTCAGGGCCCGCCGACGCGGTCGTTTGCGGCGACATGAACATCGCGCCGACCGACAACGACGTTTTCGATCCCAAGGCCTATGTCGGCCAGACGCACGTCACCGAACCGGAGCGGGCGGCGCTGGCGAGCCTGCAGGCGGCCGGCCTGCACGATGTGGTGCGGGACCGCTGGCCGGCCGAGCGCTTCTTCTCCTACTGGGACTACCGCGCCGGGATGTTCCATCAGGACCTGGGCATGCGGATCGACCTGGTGCTGGCCTCGGATCCGGTCGCGGCCCGGGTCAAGGCGGCGTGGATCGACCGGCAGGCTCGCAAGGGTACCGGCCCGAGCGATCATGCTCCGGTCATTGTCGACCTGGACGAGGCGCCCGACGGTGACATCGGGCCGGTAGTTCCGCCGCCGTCAGCATCGGCGCCCAGGAAGGGCTCGTTCAAGCTGCCGCAGTCCAGGTGAGTCGGCGCGCGTCCGCGAATATGCCAACCTGGGACACCGCGCAGTTCCGGCCGGTGGCGCTGCGAGTTGCCGCTATACCAGCAGCAGCAATCATTGCCCTGCTCGCGGTCGGCTGCGGCGCGACGCACCCAGGACCACATCGTGCCACTGTCGGCACCTGCTTTTCCTTCGGCGTGCGCGCGATACAGCAGCGGCTCATCGTGACCAGAGTGCCGCCCGCATGCGCAGGCCTCAGCCATGAGCAGGTGAACATAGCCCTAGCCAGGGCATTGCGAGCGGCGGTAGGGCCGCGGCCTAAAGCGGCCCAGCGACGGGCTGCGGAGCGTGAGAGCAAGTACCTGGCGGACTTGTTTGCGACGGTCCCGCCGCCGCGGGCTGAGCCGGCAACCGCATCACCGCAGCAGCCGTCCGCTGACCAGCCGCTGCAGTTCGCCGCGATGGGCGCCTGGCTCGCCACCGGCACGGCCGGGGCTTACCTGCTGGCCGGCTGGGTTGGCGCGGCGCGCCGCCGCCAGTCCAGGCCCGCGCCGGTCGTGATCGGGCACGCCAGCCTCGCGATCGCGGGGCTGGGCATCTGGACCGCATTCCTGATAACCAGCGTGCCCGCGCTGGCTTGGCTCGCGGTGGGGGCGATCCTCGTTGTCGCCGGGCTCGGCATGGCGACCCTGGTGACCGGCCTGCCGGATCCGCGGGCGGGCGGCCGGACAGCAGCCAGGCCGACAGTACACGTGCTGGTAATTGTCGGGCACGGCATGATGGCGACGGCCGCGATCCTGCTCGTGCTGCTCGCCGCCATCGGCGCGGGCTAACGCGTCGCTGTGCAGGCGCAGCGTGCGGCTACGCCGAACCCCAGCTGAGGCTGGGAGCGGGCAGCTGCGGGGGCGTGCGGAAGACCGGCGGAGCGGTGAAGTCAAGCGCGCCGATGGGTGAAAGCGCTGCCGCGTCCCGACGCGTGAGCGCAGGCAGGTTCCACTTCTCCTCGACCAGCTTGAGCACCGAGGTATGGTCGAATACCTCGGACAGCACGCAATCTCGCCGCGCGTACGGTGACACGAGCACCGCGGGAACGCGGAATCCGTAGGTGTCGTACTGCCGGGGCTCGCAGACGAGATCTTCCGCGTTCCGGACGTAGCCGGGGAAGAGCGGCTTCAGGATGGTGCGCAGCCAGGATGCGTGCGCGACCAGGCTCCGGCCCTCGACATCGTCGGGCGGCACGGCGGCGGGCGGCGCGAGGTGGTCGTAGTAGCCGCCGTGCTCGTCGTAGGTCCAGATCAGCAGCGTGTCCGGCCAGCCCTTGCCGTGCATGACCCGGTTGATGACCTCGGCGGCGAAGCTCTCGCCCTTGCGGATGTCCTGCGGATTCTCCTCGGAGTAGGTGTCGAAGTCCGGGTCGACGATGCTGAACGCGGGCAGCGTCCCGTTGTCGGCATCGGCAAAGAACTGCTCGGTGCTGCGCACGTGCGCCATATACCGGGCGAGGCCGAGCGGGTACAGACCTGCGGTGAACTGAAGGTCGCGCTTCGCGCCGCTCGCCGCGCGGCGGAACGGGCGGCCCATCGATCGCGCGTGATGGCGAGCCCGCCGCTGCCGGTACTGGGCGTAGGAGCGGACTGGCGACTGGTCGCCGGAACCACAGCGATAGTTGGCCCAGGAGATCCCGTGCCTGGTCAGCATGTCCAGTATGGTTCCCGCTGGGGGCCGGTCGACCAGGTTGATCGGCAGGTCGTCCATTAGCCCGTATGCGGTTCCTGCCAGCAGGAAACGGCGGTTTGGGAACGTCGGCCCAAGGCAGGAGCTGAACCAGTGATCGGCTAGCGGGAACGTCCGCGCGAGGCCGTGGTAGAAGGGCAGGTCGCGGTCGGTCCAGTAGGCCATGGCGGCGGTGTGATCAGCGTCTGGTGTCGCCTGCTCGATGGCCGTGACGAACCCGTCCATCTTGCCGCCGCCCCATTGCTGGTGGCTGGCATTCCAGCTCTGACCGGGCGCGCCCTGGTGCTGGACGGGGGACCGGCTCGGGTACACGCGGACGGGACGCCCGGAAGAGTCCAGGTTCTCGGCGTCCGGTACGCCGTTTTCATCGCGCGGAAACCCTTCGCCCCGGCCCAAGGTGCCGAGGTAGTTGTCGAACGAGTGGTTCTCCATCATCAGCACCACGATGTGCTTAACCTGCGGCAGCATGTTGGTACCGGCGGGTACTGAGGGATCGGGCAGCTGGCCGGGCTGGCTGCTGGCCGCCCGATTCGCGCGGCGGTTCACCGACCGCCGCTCGGCACTCTCCCACAGGCTCGCGCGATCCATGGGGTCAGCGGCGCCTCTCGGGTAGTGATGTGCTCAGGGGCATGACGGCGGGATTGATAACTTACTGCCGCGGCGAGCTACCCCGAAGTTGGTCGCGGCAAACAGCGCAAGGTTAGCTGCCCACGAGCAGAGCGGTCAGTGCGGCCGGGATATCGGCGATGGTGCGGATGGGCCGGCTGATGCCGCCGCCGAGCCTGGCAATCCTCGCGGCCGCGTCGATGGAACCGGGCTGCGGCTCCGTCCCGGCAGGCAACGGGCACAGCACGTCGACGCGGTCGATTCCGGCCAGGGACGTGGCCGGATCACCGCCGGCTGTGCCGAGGCAGTCGGACAGTAGCACCACGCAGCGCTCGCCCGCTGTGCCGCCATCCCGGCCGGCTGCGAGCTGCCGGGCGGCCGCCCGCAACGCACCAGCAAGGTCGGTCATGCCGTGCCCGCGGAGGCCGAGCAGTTGCCCGACCAGTACCTCCGGCGCGGTCCGCCTGCCGGGTGGCTGCAGCACGGTGACATCGCCGGAGAATGCGAGCACGCCGGTATCGAGCCGGGAGTCGGCCGCGAGCAGCACGCTCGCGCTTGCCACCGCCGCCATCGCGAGCGCCAGTCCTGACATCGAGCCGCTGGAGTCCACCAGTAGGCAGACAGATCTGCGGTGCGCGTGCCAGGACCTGGTCACGATGTCGTCGCCGGGCGGTGGCCAGGCTCCGGACGCGCGGTCGAGAGTCCGGTCCAGGTCAACGTCGCCGTCGGCGCGAGCTGACGCCCGGATCCGGCGCGGGCCATGCGCTGACTGCCCCCCGGTCGCGCCGAGCTGGATGAAGATCCGGGCAGCCAGCTGGCGCGCGACCGCGCGCAGTCGCGCGTCGGTCGCCTGGCTCAGATCGGCAAGCAGCGCGGCCGCGGCGTCCGGATCAGCGGCCAGCAGCCCGGCAAGCGCCTCGGCGTCGAGTTGGCCGACCTCTGGTGATACCGCGCTGAAGTCAGCATGCCGGGCGGCGAGCTCGGCCCGGCTGACAGTGCGCCTGGCCGGGCCCTGGTGCCGGTCCCGGCGAAGGCTAGACCGGGAGCCTGCGCGACCGGGGCGGCCCGCTACGGGGCCATTGCTTTTCCCTGGCCGTCCCGCAGGTCCGGGTGGTCTTTGGGTGAGTCGCCTGGCCACATCTCGTCGAGCAGCTCGTCCAGTACCGCCTCTGGACTGCGGTCGCAGCCGTCAGCGATCCTGATCCGCCCGGACAACGCGGCGTGCGCGGCGTCCCGAGCGGTCGGGCGGGTTATTGCGCTGTCCCGGCGCAGCCGGGTGAGGCCGTCGATGAGCAGCACTAGGTCGATGGCGCCGCGGACAGACGCGCCCATCCGGATGTCGCGATGCGCGCGGGTCGCGCGAGTAAGCGCAACGGCGAAGCGGACGACCTCGCCGCTCCGGCCGGTCACGGCGGCGGTGATGTCCTGCTCAGCTGCGGCATCCTGGTAGCCGAGCACCACTCGGCAGATCCGGTCGGCTATCGCCTGGCTGACCCTGGCAGTGCCGATGGCGTCGAACGGATTCATCGCCGCGATCAGCCGGAACTGGCTGTCCGCGTGCACCAGCCCGAGCCGGGGAACCGCTATCTCGCCCTCGGTCAGCACGGTGATGAGGACGTTGAGCGTCTCCTCGGGTACCCGGTTGAACTCCTCCAGGTACAAAAGGGCCCCGGTCCGCATGGCCTGCAGCAGCGGTCCGTCGGTGAAGCTCGACGGCAGGTAGCCGTCGGACAGCACCTGCGCGGGGTCGTACTGGCCGATCAGCCGGGCCGGCGTCAGCTCCGCATTGCCCTCGACGAACACGACCGCCTGGCCGAGGTCGCGCGCGATGGACCGGAGCAGCGTCGACTTGCCGGTACCCGGCGGGCCCTCCAGTACCACGTGCCGGGCAGCCTGCAGGACGACGGTGAGGACCTCGCGTTCCCGGTTCAGGCCGATGACGGGCGTGATGCCTGCCACCGGCCCTGGCCGGGTAGCTGCGTCAGGAGGTGCCATGCAGGATGAGGCCCCTGATGTTCTTGCCGTCGAGCATGTCCTGGTAACCCTGGTTGACGTCGTCGAGGGTGTACGTGGTGGTGATTAGCTCATCCAGCTTCAGGTCCCCGGCCCGGTAGAGCTCTACCATCCGCGGGATGTCGTGGAACGGGTCGCCGGAACCGAACAGGCTGCCCTGGATCCGCTTCTCCATCAAGGTCAGCATCGAGCTGTTGATCTGGATGTTATTTGACACCAGGTCGCCCAGGCCCGTGACGACTACGGTGCCGCCCTTGCGGATGGTGTTAAAGGCGTCGGTGACGACTTCGGTGGTCACCGTGCCAGTCGTGATGATCGCCTTGTCGGCCATGACGCCGCGGGTCAGCTCGTTGACGAGCATGGCTGCCTCGCCGGCCGTGGCGCAGCTATGCGTCGCGCCGAGCTGCTCGGCCATCTCGCGCTTGTTGGGCAGCGGGTCGACTGCCACCACGTTGCGTGCGCCCGCAAGCGCGGCGCCCTGCACTGAGTTGATGCCGATGCCGCCGATCCCGTAGATCAGGATCGTGTCGCCCGGCTCCACGCCGGCGGCGTGCACGGCCGAGCCCCAGCCGGTGGGAACGCCGCAGCCGATCAGCGCGACCTTATCGAGCGGCACATCGTCGTCGACCTTCACGCAGGACAGTTCGGACACGGTGGCGTACTCGGAGAACGTGCCGAGCATGCAAAAGCCGCCCACGTCCTCGCCGTCGGCGGTGTGGAACCGGTAGGTGCCGTCCAGCAGGCAGCCATCCAGGATCGTCGCGCCCAGGTCGCACAGATTCGACTTGCCGGTGGAGCACCAGCGGCAGTGCCCGCATACGGGCAGGAACGAGGTGATGACGTGGTCACCGGCCTTGAGCCTGGTCACGCCCACGCCGACTTCCTCGATCACGCCGGCGCCCTCGTGGCCGCCGATGATCGGGAAGCGCGGCGTCAGATCGCCGGTCCGGATGTGCTCGTCGGAGTGGCAGAGGCCGGAGGCCACGAACCGGATCAGCACCTCGCCAACCTTGGGCGGATCGAGCTCAAGCTCGGTGACCTCCCAGTCCTGCCCTGTCCCGCGCATGATCGCTGCCCTGGTCTTCATCCACTCTCCCGAGGTATAGAACGTGCTTTGTCGTAACACTAGGGCCGCGGGGACACCGGGGGCCAGAGGCGACCAATCGCTTGCTTGGGGAAGGCGGAACGGGGAACAGCCCGGACCCTGCCCGGCACACTCGGTGTCTTAGCCAGCCAGCCCGAAAACCTGGGCAGCGTTCCCGCCAAGCGCCCCGGCGACCTGGCCGGCCGTGCACCCAGCCTCGAGCAGCACCTTCTCCAGGGCGCGCGCGTTGCGCTGGACGCCCGGCACGCCGGGCCAGTCGGTGCCGAAGATCATCTTGGTAGCTACCCGGCCCAGTGAGGTGCCGTAGTAATCCGGCAGCCTGGTCGGCGGCAGGCCGGACACCTCCAGCCAGGTGTTCGGTCGCATTAGCGCCAGGAAAGAGGCCTGGTCGTACCACCAGCCGCGGCCGCCGTGCGCCAGCACCACAGTCAGGGCCGGGAAGTCGCGGAACACCGGATCCAGGAGGGCCGGCTCGCCGTAGGCGTTGACCGAGCCAGCGAACGTCGAGGTGCCGCAGTGCACGATGACTGGAAGGCCCCGTTCCTCCAAATATCCATAAGCGGGATACAGCATCCGGTCTGCAGGCTCGAATCCGCCGTGCACGGGGTGAACCTTGCACGCCACCGCGCCGAGTCTTACCTGCCGGTCCAGTTCGGCTGCGATCGGGTAGTGCAGGTGCGGGTTGACATTGGCGACCGGCCTAAACCTGGCCGGGTTCTGCTCGACCAGCGGCAGTACGTCCTCTATCGGCTGGATACCGGTCGACTTGGGGCTGTACTCGGTGAAGAGCAGTACGTGGTCAGCGCCTTCGCTGGCGAAGTGCGCATCGATCGGGGCTGGGCGGGGCGCGCCGGCGGAGTCGTACAGTTCGCCCAGCGGGATGCGCGGACCGAACGTGGCCACCCAGGACTGCCAGTCGGCTGACAGCGTTGGCAGCCGCGCCACGTGCACGTGGGCGTCGACGAGTAGTCGGCCATCGAGCAAGGGGGTACCTCCGCGCCTCGGCCCGGCTCGCGCGGGCTCGCGGTCAGGATTGCACGGCCTGGACTGGATCCGCGAGCCCGGCCGCCCTTAGGCCGCCGGTGCTAACGGCCGACGACGTCGCGCCGGCTGCCGAGGGTCGTCCGGCAGGCGTTCCGGTCGCAGGCCGAAGAACATGCCGAACATGACGCCGAGGTCGAGGATGGCGATCAGGCCGCCGATGTAAGGACCCGGACCGCCAAGCCAGGCCAGGTAGCCGCAGAAGGACAGCACGATGACGAGCGCGCCGAGCGCTCGCGGCCGACCGGATTGCGCCAGCCGCTCCGGCACTTCATACGGCGCGCGTTCGACGTAGTTCGCCGTTGCTGCCTTTTCCTGCGCGATTTTCAGCCACAGGTCGTACATCTCCGGGGCCTGCTCGCGCAGCGCGATGGCCTGCGAGACCGACGGTATGTCGGGCTGATGGGTACTGGCGGCCTTGCCGCCCATCCGGTCAAGCACTGCATCGGCAATTTCGGCCGGGTCGGCCGTTTCCTGCCTGGGGGCTGTTTCCTGGCTGGGGGCTCGCGCCTGCTGGCCTGGCTGGCTAATCCCGCTAGCGGCCTGGCTGGGGAAGGGCGCGCGGTCGCTGTCAGTCATGCAGCTAACGTCTCACCGCTTTCCTTGGGCGCACGGCCGACCGCGTCACGGTAGGCGGTCATGATCGTGCTCATCGCCGACAGGAACGGATCCTGATCGTCCTGGCGCGGCGGACTTGGCGGAAGGACTGGACGCATCGTCCGGTAGACCGTCGAGCCCGTCAGGTCGAATATCGCCGCAATGCCCATGGCGATAGCCAGAACCCGCCGAGCTGACCTGTCCGTCGGCATGCCTTGTTCACTGCCCGGTCAGTAGAGACCCAAACTCGAGGCTGCGCATAAGACGCAAGTTACCATATTTCGTACGATCGGGGTGCCGCTCAGATGTCAGCGCGGCAACGCGATCGCCGGTGCCTGGGCGTGGCTCTAGACTTACGCGTTTCGAGCCCGGCCTGCACTGAGCAAAGAGGCACCTAACGATGCGCTGGTCACAGCTGCACATCCCCACCTTGCGTGACGACCCGGCGGACGCGGACGCAGCTAGTCACCGGCTGCTGCTGCGCGCCGGGTTCATCCGGCAGCTGATGGCGGGGCATTACTCGCTTCTCCC
Organism: uncultured Actinomycetota bacterium; assembly: GCA_963804435.1. Classification (GTDB taxonomy): domain Bacteria; phylum Actinomycetota; class Actinomycetes; order Streptosporangiales; family Streptosporangiaceae; genus JAJYUU01. The sequence continues at coordinate 2,269,626 of CAWDQI010000001.1, forward strand.
GTTGGGCATGCGGGTGCGCGCCAAAGTCATGGCGATCATCCGCGAGGAGATGAACAAGATCGGCGGGCAGGAGTTCCTGCTTCCGGCCATGCACCCGGCGCAGATCTGGGAGAAGAGCGGCCGGCTGGCGATCATGGGCGCGGAGATGTTCCGGCTCAAGGACCGCAAAGACGCCGAGATGGTCCTCGGCATGACGCATGAGGAGATCTTCACCACCCTCGCGCTCGAGCTCAGCTCCTATCGGCAGCTGCCGCAGTTCTGGTATCAGTTCCAGCTCAAGTTCCGGGACGAGCCCAGGCCGAAGAGCGGCCTGATCCGGGTGCGGGAGTTCACCATGAAGGACTCCTACAGCTTCGACGTCGACGAGGCCGGACTGGACCGGTCCTTTGACATGCACCGGGCTGCATATGAGCAGATCTTCGCCAGGCTCGGCATCCCGGCGATCGCAGCCGAGGCATCGAACGGCACCATGGGCGGCAGTGACTCGATCGAGTTCGTGTGCCCGTCCGAGGCGGGCGAGGACCTCGTTGCGACGTGCCCGAACTGCGACTACGCGGCGAACCTGGAGAAAGCGACATCGGCGCTTGCGCCCGTGCAAGACGGGCCTGGCACCGAGGCGCCGGTGCGGCTGGACACGCCGGGCGTGCGCACCATCGAGGACTTGTCTTCGAAGTACGGCCTCGCCGCCGACCGTCAGATCAAGACGCTCGTCCAGGTGGTGAAGGGCCAGCTGACGCTCGTTCTACTGCGCGGCGACCATCCGCTGGCCGACCAGAAGCTCATCGACGCTACCGGCACGGCCGACATCCGCCCGGCGCAGCCTGACGAGATCCGGGCTTGCCTGGGCGCCTCGCCGGGCAGCCTCGGGGCGGTCGGAGTGACCAGCCTGCCGGTTATCGCTGACCTTGCGCTGAAAGGCCGGCGAGACATGGCCACCGGCGCGAACGCCGACGACGTTCACCTCACTGGCGTCGACGTCGCGCGGGACATCATCGCCCCCAGCTGGGCGGACCTGCGCGAAGTGGCGGCCGGCGAGCCATGCCCGCGGTGCGGAGCGCCGCTCGAGCTCGTGCAAGCCATCGAAGTCGGGCACATCTTCAAGCTGGGCCGCAAATTCACGACGGCGCTAGGTGTATCCGTGCTGGGTCCCGATGGCTCATCGATCGTCCCGATCATGGGTAGCTACGGGATCGGGGTCGAGCGGGCGATCGCGGCCATCGCCGAGGCGCACCACGACGAGGCCGGCCTGAAGTGGCCGGTCAGCGTGGCGCCAGCGGAAATCACGGTGATCATGTTGTCGGCCAGGGACGAGGCGGTCAAAGCCGCCGCCGAGTCGATTTACACAACACTGCGGTCAGCGGCTGTGGACGTGCTCCTGGACGACAGAGACGAGCGGCCGGGAGTGAAGTTCAAGGACGCGGAACTGATCGGCATCCCGGTGCGCATCAGCGTAGGCAGCCGCGACCTGGCGGAGGGCATGGTCGAGGTCGTCAGCCGGGCCACCGGAGAGCGCGAGCGAGTGCCGGTTGACCAGGCTGCCAAACACGCCCAGGAACTCCTGGCCGGGCCCGCGAGCTAGCCAGCTCAGGCGGCGCTTGCCACCAGCCGCAGACTCGCCGACCGGCTGCCGGGGCCGGCCTTGGCTACCAGTGACGGATCCGCGAGCCGCTCTGCCTGGCTGCCGAGCTCTGCCCATCGCGCTGCCGACTTACTGGCGCTTGACTGCGGGAGGCTGGCCCAGGGTTCCGGCGGCTGCGCAAGTCGCTCGTTGCCGCTAGACAGTGCATCCAAGTTACCGTGACTGCCCGACATCGATGCCTCCCGTCGATCCATGCGCCCGGCGGTCGCCCCTGCATCACCACCCGGCCCCACATCTCTTAGACACGTCTGGGACGCAGTTTGGTTAGCGCGAGGCGGTCACAACTACATAACTTTGCGCAAGCCCTGAGCAAGTGAGGGGGTTCGGGGGGTATTGCCCGGTTCTGGCCGACCGCCCGCACCGGTAATAGACCGGCGACTACCGGACATTGCACAGTCTGAGGGCAGCCCGCGAGAGGCCAACAAATGAACCCGGCTGAAGACTTCAGCGATCTTTACCAGGCACACTACCTGCGCTATGCCCTGCGCCGGACCGATCCGGAGACGGCCAGGGACGTCGCCGCGGAGACGTTCCTGGTCGCCTGGCGCCGCCTGGACGTCATACCGCCTGACGACGGCCAGGGAGGACCATGGCTGTACGGCGTCGCCCGGCGGGTGCTGGCCAACGCCGAGCGTTCCAGGCGCCGCGCGGAAAATCTGACGACGCGGCTGGCGCAGGAGAGCCGGAACTCCCGCGTGGCAGATGCCGCTGGTGCCATTGCAGAGGGCGCTCGCTGACTCGGCTGCCGGTGAACCTCCTGCCAGCAGGCTCGAACGACGTGGTCGACGGCATCGCGGTCTCGCCGGACGGTCGCGAGCTGGCGGTAGCTCTGCAGATTTACAACAGTGCCAGCAACGGTCTAACGTCGCGTGGCGAGGTCAGGCTCTACTCGCTGACCGGAGGACCGACCCGGACCTGGACCGCTCCTGGCGACGTGCCGGCGATGCCGTGGGATCCGGTCTGGATCAGTGGCAGCAAGCTGGCGTTCGTCTGGCAGGACCAGCTCAAGGGATCGGCGACCTACTTCTTTACCGGCCGGAGCCAGATTCGCGTGCTCGATACGATTGCGCCCCGACACGACCTGCTCGCGTCGCGCGTTCTGCTGAAGGGTGGCGGCAAGCTCGGCTTCATCCAGTCGGCTGGCGTCGGGCCGGACGGCTCCCCGATCAATGTTGCGGCCTTCCAGGTCACTTCAATCGGCGGGCAGGGCACCGCGACAGTGCTGCTCGCGCAGGTCTCTGCGGACGGCACGGTGACTAAGACGTTCGCCACCAACGCCAAGTCCTATAACGGCCTCCAGCAGGAGGGAGCCGCAACCGCGCCCTGCCAGATACTCGCGACGAACGCGACCGGCCAGCACAACGTGGCCAGCTGCCCGGCCAACGGCCGGATCGACAACGGGGCGTTCACATTGCTCCAACGCGGTAGCCGGTACGGAGCTGCGGCGTGGTGAGCTAACGACGGTGCAGCCAACGAGTGCCCTGGTATCCCCGCCGCTCCAGGGCACTTGTTCGCATCGAACGGCTCAGATCTTCGTCCAGGCCTCCGTCAGCACGCTGCGCAGGATCTGCTCCATCTCGTCGAAGTGCTCCTGCGTGCAGGTCAGCGGCGGGGAGAGCTGCACGACCGGGTCGCCGCGGTCGTCGGCGCGGCAGATCAGGCCGGCTTCGAATAGGGCGTGGGACATGAACCCGCGCAGCAGCCGCTCGGACTCGTCATCGTTGAAGGTTTCCCTGGTCGCCTTGTCCTTCACCAGCTCGATGCCGTAGAAGTAACCGTCGCCGCGGACGTCGCCCACGATGGGCAAGTCGGAGAGCTTCTCCAGGGTGGCGCGAAAAGCGCCCTGGTTGGCCCGTACGTGTGCGAGCAGGTCCTCCTTCTCGAAGACATCCAGGTTCGCCAGCGCCACGGCGCACGACACCGGGTGCCCGGCAAACGTCACTCCATGCAGGAACGTGGCCTCGCCGGTGCTGAACGGTTCCATCAGCCGATCCCGCACCAGCATGCCGCCCAGCGGGGCGTAGCCCGAAGTCACGCCCTTGGCGAAGGTAATGATGTCCGGCTGGTAGCCGTAGCGCTCGGAGCCGAAGTAGTAACCGAGGCGGCCGAATGCGCAGATCACCTCGTCCGACACCAGCAGGACACCATACTTGTCGCAGATTGACCGGACCCGCTGGAAGTAGCCGGGGGGCGGCGGGAAACAGCCACCGGAGTTCTGCACCGGCTCCAGGAAGACCGCTGCCACCGACTCCGGGCCCTCGCGCAAGATGGCCCGCTCGATCTCGTCGGCGGCCCACTGCCCGAACTCGGCAAGATCGTCGCGCAGGAACGCCGGAGCGCGGTAGAAGTTCGTGTTCGGCACCCGTACGCCGCCAGGCGGCAGCGGCTCAAACGGCTCCTTGATCCCCGGCAGGCCGGTGATCGCCAGCGCGCCCATCGAGGTGCCGTGGTAAGCAATATCGCGGCTCAGCACCTTGTACCTAGTGTGCTGCCCTATCGCCTTGAAGTACTGCTTAGCCAGCTTCCAGGCCGACTCCACCGCTTCGGAACCGCTGGTCGTGAAGAACACCCGGTTCAGGTCGCCTGGCGCATGGGCAGCGAGGCGCTCGGCCAGCTCGATCGCCCGCGGGTGGGCGTACGACCAGAGCGGGAAGTAGGCGAGTTGGCTACCCTGCCGGGCGCCTGCTTCGGCCACCTCGGTCCGGCCATGGCCGATCTGGCTGACAAAAAGGCCGGCCAGGCCGTCCAGATAGCGCTTGCCGTGCTGGTCGTAAACGTACTGATCGGAACCGCGGACGATGACCGGAACGTCGGCGTCGGCATAAGACGACATCCGGGTGAAGTGGAGCCACAGGTTTCGCTTTGCCGCCGCCTGCAGCGATGCGATCTCGTCCTTGCTGTACGCCGTGCTCATCTGGTCCCCCAGCTGTAGGTCTGCTTGCACAATCTCAGGTACACAAACGTCTCGGTGGCCGTCACGGTCGGGATCCCTCGGATCCGCCCGAGGATCTCCAGGAGCTGATCGTCGTTCTCGCAGACCAGTTCGACCAGGATGTCGAATGAGCCGGCGGTGATGACGACATAGTCGATTTCCTCCATACCCGTCAATTGCTCGGCAACTCCCGCCAGGTCGCCTCCGCAGCGGACGCCGACCATCGTCTGACGTGGGAAGCCCAGCGTCATCGGGTCGGTGACGGCGACGATCTGCATTGCCCCGACGTCGATCAGCCGCTGGACGCGTTGCCGGACCGCGGCCTCGGACAGGCCCACAGCCTTGCCGATGGAGGCATACGACCGTCGGCCGTCCTGCTGCAGCTGCTCGATAATCTGCTTGGACAGGTCGTCAAGGACGACCTTGATGCTGTCCGGATCGCGGCCTGGGAGTCCGCGGTTGCGTCCAGCAGAGGCCAGCGAAGTCCCTGACGTGTGCGCCATGAGTGGGCCTCCTTCGCACGCTCTATCGTGCCATGCAATGGCCATCTGTCAACCGAATCCGTAGATTCTAGCCGGATCTGTTACTGATTCGCTTGCACGGGCCTAACTTCCCTGTCAAGCTACCCCCGCGGAGCGCGTGCACTCCCATGACCAAGCAGTCTCCTCCACCGAGCCCAGAAGGGATCGTCGTGGCAACCCAGCAACTCGGGCAGCAGGTTCTGGCTAACTTCATCGGCGGCGAGTACCGCCCCGCGAAGGATGGCCGGACCAGCGAAGTCGTCGACCCGAGCACCGGCGAGCCATACCTGCGCGCCCCGGTGTCCGGACCGCAAGACGTCGATGACGCCCTCCGTGCTGCTGCGACCGCATTCGAGACCTGGCGGGACAGCACCCCGGCGGAACGAAGCCTCGCCCTGCTCCGGCTGGCCAACGCTATCGAGGCCAGGACTGAGGAACTCGTCGAGGCCGAGTCACGCAACACCGGTAAGCCGGTAGGTCTGACCAGGACCGACGAGGTGCCTCCGCTCGCCGATGAGCTGCGCTTCTTCGCCGGCGCGGCGCGCGTCCTAGAGGGAAGGTCGGCAGGGGAGTACCTGGCTGGTCATACCTCCATGATCAGGCGGGAGCCAATCGGCGTATGCGCGCAGGTGACGCCGTGGAACTACCCGATGATGATGGCAGTCTGGAAGTTCGCGCCTGCCCTCGCCGCTGGCAACACGGTGGTACTGAAGCCCTCAGACACAACGCCAGTTTCCACCCTGCTGCTGGCAGAGCTGGCGGCCGAGTTCTTTCCGCCGGGCGTATTCAACGTCATCTGCGGCGACCGCGACACCGGCCGCTCGCTCGTCTCGCACGAGATTCCGCAGATGGTATCCATCACCGGGTCGGTTCGGGCCGGCATCGAGGTGGCGCAGGCCGCAGCAGCCGGCCTCAAGCGGGTTCACCTCGAGCTCGGCGGCAAGGCGCCGGTCGTCGTCTTCGACGACGCGAACCTCGAACTCGCGGCGCAGCTGATCACGGACGCTGGCTATTACAACGCCGGCCAGGACTGCACCGCAGCGACCCGGGTACTGGCCGGGCCCGGCATCAGCGCAGACCTGACCGACGCCCTGGTAGAACGAGCGGCATCAGTCAAGACGGCGGGCCGCGAGTCGACGGACGCTTACTTCGGACCACTGAACAATCCGGCCCAGCTCGCTCGGGTGGAGGGGTTCCTGGCGCGCACGCCGGAGCACGCGAAGATCGCCACCGGGGGCCACCGGGTCGGCTCGCGCGGTTTCTGCTTCGCCCCGACGGTAGTCACCGGCCTCCGCCAGGACGATGAGATGATCCAGGACGAGATTTTCGGGCCGGTCATCACCGTGCAGCGGTTCGGCTCTGAAGACGAGGCGCTGCGCTGGGCCAACGGCGTCAAGTATGGCCTGGCCGCGAGCGTCTGGACCCGCGATCATGGGCGTGCCATGCGGGCCGCCCGCCAGCTCGACTTCGGCGCGGTGTGGATCAACACGCACATCCCGTTCGTGTCCGAGATGCCCCACGGCGGCTTCAAGCACTCGGGCTATGGCAAGGACCTGTCCGGCTACGGGTTCGACGACTACACCCGGATCAAGCACGTAATGAGCAACATCGAGGGCTGAAAGGGTATTGCTCTCAAAGTCCGGGCATATCGGGGCGCCCTTCTGCCACGATCGGAGCACCGCGACGCCGTTGCTCGAGGAGGAAGCGCATGGCGCAGCCGAACGACCCTGCTGGCGATCGGCCAGCCATCGATCCGGCACTCTGGCGCGGCCTGACCGGCCAGCGCGTTTCCCGGCGCGGGCTGCTGGCGGGATTCGCGGGCGCGAGCGCCGCGGCCGGCCTGTCCGGATTGCTGTCGGCGTGCGGAACGCAGCCAGAGGCAGCAGCCGCGACCGAGGCCGTCGGGACCCCGGCCTGGTGGCGCAAGCAGCGCGTGCATCACATCGTTAACTTCGCTAACTGGCCGGCGTACATCGACGTGCTCAACGGGAGGCACCCCACTCTTGAGTACTTCACCAAGACCACGGGCATCACCGTCAACTACAGCGAGGCGATCAGCGAGAACCTGCCCTTCTATGCCTCGATTACGCCGGCGCTCGCGCACGGGCAGTACACCGGGTACGACATCATCGTGACCACCAACAGCAGCCCTCCGCTGGGGGAGCTGATGGCCCATAACTGGCTCACCCCGCTCGACCATTCGATGATGACCAACTTCGCCAGGTACGCGGGACCGCTGACCCGCAATCCCCCCTGGGATCCGGGCAACGACTACACGATGGCCTGGCAGTCGGGCTGGACTGCGATCGGATACAACTCTGATGTGGTGAAGAAGCCGGACAGCATCGGCGTGCTGTTCGACAAGAAATACGCCGGCAAGGTCGGCATGTTCAGCGACCCGCAGGACCTTGGCAGCTTCGGGCTGCTGGCCATCGGCGTCGAGCCCGCGACGTCGACCGAGGCGGACTGGCGGAAGGCTGCCGCGTTCCTGAGAAAGCAGCGGGACGACGGCATCGTTCACGGTTATTACCAGCAGGACTACCTCGACTCCTTGAAGAAGGGCACCATCGTCGTCTCGATGGCGTTCTCGGGTGACATCTTCCAGGCGGATCTGACCAGCCAGTTCAAGAACCTGCAGCTCCTGATGCCGCCGGAAGGGGCCATGTTCTGGACCGACAACATGTGCATCCCGGCCTACGCGCAGAACCCCAAGGACGCGATGGCGCTGATGGACTTTTTCTATCAGCCCAAGGTTGAGGCGGTGCTGGGGTACTACAACGACTACGTCTGCCCAGTACCGGCCGCGAGGGACGTGCTGCTGCACCCCACCGGCTGGGCCAAGCGGGAGCTGGCCGCAATGCGGCCGGAGATCGGCCTGCCGCCGTCCTACACGGCGGACGCTCCGCTGGTGTTCCCGACAACTGCCTACCAGAACTTGTCCAAGGACTATTACCAGTACCAGAGCGCCGCCGAGCTCAAGCTGTGGGACAGCCTGTTCATGCCCATCGCCGCGGGCAGCTGACACCAATCGATCACAGTGGGCGCCATGACCGATGAACAGGTAGCCAGGGCACTCGCGGGAGCCCGGCCGGGCCGGCGGTGCGGCCACCAGCCGGAACGGCGGGTTCTGCGCTGCCAGCCTGACCCACGGCCTGGCTAAATGGCCTGGACAGGTTCCCTGCTGAACTCGGTGTGCTCGAGCGCCTCGGCCTGCGCAACCTGGATGAGATCGAGAAGGCCATCGGCCGGTACGGCATCGATTGTGACTTCACCCGCAGCGGTGAGCTGGCCGTGGCGACGAGCGGGTGGCAGATGGCGGGTCTGCGCGAGACCGCGGCCGCGGCGGCACGGCTGGGCCGCGGTCATCAGCTGCTGGACGCGCCAGCGGTCAGGGCTGACCTGAGCTCGCCGACATACGTCGGCGGCCGCTGGGATCGGGACGGCTGCGCGACCGTGGACCCGGCCCGGCTGGCATGGGGCCCGCGGTAGGCCTGCCTGGATGCTGGTGTGCGTATCTACGAGCAGACGCCGGTGAGGGCTTTCAGCAAGGGAACGGGGCCGGAAAGTTGCTGAGCTTGTCGACTGCAGGCGGGTCGGTGACCGCGCGGCGGGTCGCCCTGGCCACCGGTGCGTACTCGCCGCTGCTGCGCCGGCTGCGCTACTACCTGATCCCCGTCTACGACTACGTGCTGATGACCGAGCCGCTGTCGGCCGCGCAACTCGACAGCATCGGCTGGGCCGCCCGGCAGGGCGTCGGCGACAGCGGGGACCAGTTCCACTATTACCGGTTGACTAGGGACAACCGGATCCTGTGGGGCGGTTACGACGCCGTCTACTACTACGGCAGCAAGATCGCCGGCAGGCACGATCAGCGGCCGGCTACGTTCCGCAAGCTGGCGGAGCACTTCTACCAGACGTTTCCCCAGCTTGAGGACGTGACCTTCAGCCACAAGTAGGGCGGGGTGATCGACACCTGCTCGCGGTTCTGCGTGTTCTTCGGCACCGCGAGAGCGGGACGGCTGGCGTATGCGGCCGGCTACACGGGCCTCGGAGTCGGGGCGAGCAGATTCGGCGCGCAGGTGCTGCTCGATTTGCTCGGCGGTGTGCCGACCGAGCTCACCGAGCTTGAGCTGGTCCGGACCAGGCCGATCCCGTTCCCGCCCGAGCCATTGCGATCAGCCGGAGTCCAGCTCACGTGCTGGTCGCTCGGCCGGGCCGACCAGCATGAAGGCCGCCGCAACCTGTGGCTGCGGGCGCTGGACCGGGTCGGCCTCGGCTTCGACTCCTGAGCCAGTCCGCCGGCTGGCCCATCTCCACGCTGTCTCCATACGTTCGGCAGCGTTCTTACACACGGGCGCCGCCACCATTGCGGGCATCTGCGTGTTCGGAAAGGAGCCCCATGAAAGGCCTATCTCGGTCTGCGGCCGTTGCGCTCGTAGTCATCGCCGGGCTTACATTCCCTGCAGAGGCCTCCGCGATGGGGGCGCCAGCGGCGCCGTCGTCTTCATGTCCGACCCACTGGGGCAGCAAGCCAAAGCACGCGGGCAATATGGTCCGCTCAGCGGTCCTGAAAGTGCGCGCAGGCCAGCACGCGTGCTTCGACCGGCTCGTGATCGACATAGGCAAGGGCGCCGCGCCGGGGTACCGGGTCGAATACGTAAAGCGCATCGTCCAGGATGCGTCGGGAAAGGTCATCCATGTGCGTGGCGGAGCGCGGCTGCACATCGCCGTGCTCGCCCCGGCCGGCAAGGGCTTCCCTGTCAACGGCCATCACATCGCGGACGTCTCGGGATTCAAGACGTTCAGGCAGGTAGTCGGCGCCGGTTCGTTCGAGGGAATCACCTCGATCGGGCTCGGGGTGCGCGCCCGGTTGCCGTTCCGCGTGATGACCATCGCGGGCCCTGACCACCAGTCGCGTCTTGTGATCGACGTGGCACACCGCTGGTAGGTGCGGGCAGCCATGGTGGGCAGTGCCGGGCTTCTGGATTGACCGCCTCAGGCGGAAACCGTTCTGCGGGCGTAAGACCTGGGCAGTGTGAGGGTGAGCCGGGTGCCGTGCCCTGGCACGCTACTGGCAGACAGTTCGCCGCCGTGCGCGCGGGTGATCTGGGCGGCCACGGTCAGGCCGATGCCGCTCCCGGAGACCTGCGATGCCCGCTGGCCGCGCCAGAACCGATCGAAGATTCGAGGCAGCTCGTCGGCGGGAATGCCGGCGCCGGTGTCGGCGACCTCGAGCACGGCGTTCGGGCCGGCGGGCCCAGCCTGGACGTGAACCCGTCCGCCGGGCGGAGTGAATTTCAGTGCATTGGTGAGCAGGTTGGTGACGACCTGGTGCAATCGGCCGGGGTCGGCGAGGACCTCGACCGGGGTCAGCGCCCGCGCGACTGTGATGCCAGCAGCCTCGAACCGGCTTGCCTGCGTGTCGACGGCGGTCGCGACGATGACTGCCAGGTCACAGCGGCTCATCGTCAGGTGCAGGACCGCCGCGTCGGCGGCAGCCAGGGTCTGCAGGTCGCCGACCATCCGTGCGAGCCGCAGCACTTCGTCCCGCAAGGACGCCAGCTGATCTGCGGTCGGCTCAGCTACGCCATCAAGCAGCGCCTCATGACCTGCCTGCAGCACCGCGATCGGCGTCCGCAGCTCGTGAGCGACATCGGCGACTAGATCGCGGCGCAGCTGCTCCTGGCGGTCCAACCTGTCAGCCATCTGATCGAACGCGGTCGCGAGCTCGCCCAGCTCTCCGGGCGCCCTGATCGGCCCGACCCGGGCAGCCCGGTCACCACCGCCCATGGCCCGGGTCACCGCGATCAGCCGTCCGACCGGCCGGGTTATCCGCCGCGCGACGGCTAGCCCGGTCAGGAGCGCCAGCACGGCGGCCAGCCCGGCTGCCCCGGCAATTGCGCGCAGCAGCGCGACCTGCAAAGCGTGGTCGGCGCCCCCGAGCCCGGTACTGCTAAACCGCACGGTGGCCTCCCCGACCCGCCGCCCGTCGACAGTCACCGCGGCACTAAATTGCGGGCTTTCGGAGCGCGCGGCGAAGCCCGGCGTAGACGCGACCGGCAGTCCGGTCTTGTCACGGACCTGAGCGTCCGCCCCGGTCCGCGCGGCCAGGCCCAGCACCGGAGCGAGGTCCTCATTCGCCCAGGTTCCGGAGCGGTTCCAGGCTCCTGCAGCCGCGACCGCGACCGCCTTGGTCAGTTCCGCGCGCTGGCGGTTCGCCAGGGCCGACACGTCCGCTGCGGCGAATGCCGCGGTCAGGCCGGCGAGCAAGGCCACGGCAGCCAGCGCGACAGCCAAGAACGCGAGCGCCAACCTCAACCCGATCGGGCCGGGCGCCGCCGCCGAGGCAGCCCGGCTGCGCGGCTCATCGCCTGAGTCAGCCATCGCGGGCCAGGCCGAGCCGGTACCCGCCGCCGAGTACGGTTTGCACGATCTGCGGGTTACTCGGATCGGCCTCGATCTTGCGTCGCAGGTTCTTCACGTGCGAGTCGATGGTGCGCTCATACCCCTCGAACTCATAGCCGCGCACCCGGTTGATTAGCTCGAACCTGGAGTACACGCGACCCGGCACCGCCGCGAGTGCCACCAGAACCCCCCATTCCGTCGGCGTCAGATCCACCATCGAGCCACGGACTCGAACGAGCCGTCGCGGCTCATCGATCGCCAGCAGCCCGTCCCCATAGCTGGTCACTCCCTGATCACCGGCCGGACCGCCGCGCCGCAAAATCGCCTGCACTCGCAGCACTAGCTCCCGCGGGCTGAACGGCTTTGTCACGTAGTCATCCGCGCCGAGTTCCAGCCCGCGGACCCGGTCCTCCTCCGAGCTCCTGGCGGTGAGCATGAGGATCGGCGTCGGGCCGGCCGCGCGCAGCTCGCGGGCAACCGTCTCGCCGGAGACATCCGGCAGCCCAAGATCAAGCACCACCAAGTCAGGCGACGATGATGTGGCCAGCGTCATGGCCTCGGCGCCAGAGCCGGTAGACAACACTGCAAACCCGGCCCGCTCCAGATACGACCGGACCAGCTCGCGCAGCTTGCGTTCGTCCTCCACCAACAGCACCGTCGCCGCCATGCCCGCTTCCCCCCCGCATCTCCTCCGGGTCTGCTTGCGGCTATCGGGCCGCGCCCAGGGTTCCATGATCTCGTGGTCGAGGGCACCCGCCTCGGCCGGCGCCTGGCATGGCGCTGAGTTCGGCGGGAACGTCAACCGGACAGCGTTAGACCAAAGCAGGCCCTGGCCCGGTGGGCCGACGCGCGGAGTCGCCGCGCGTCGGCTGCACGCTGTCAGGTCGCCGGGGCCAGCCTGGAGGCTAGCTCGTCCAGGCGCTCGACCGAATCGCTGGCGCCTTCCTCAATGCCGGACCGAAGCGCCCCGTCACGGTCCTCGACCGACTGGTAGACAGTGTTCTGCCGCAACAGGGTCCTCCCGTCGCGTTCTTCGAAGGTGACCGTTTCGAGGCAGATGCGCCCCGGCATGCCCTCGAACTCGAAGGTGGAAACGATGCCGTCCGGCGAGGGCGTGCCGTGGTAGACACCGTGGAAGGCGTACTCGCCGTCAGCGTCCCCGTGGACAAAGCGCCAGGTGCCGCCATCACGGGCTTCGAGGCGGTCGATCGTCATGGTCATAGCGCGCGGCCCGAGCCATTGTGCGATCAGCTCCGGGTCCGTGTAAACGCGGAAAAGTAGCTCACGCGGCGCCTCATGCTCGCTGGTGATCATGATCTGCGGCACGCCTGGCTCAGCGGTGATCTGCATCGTAGCCATGATGGATTCCCCTTCCTCAATGTGTGCCCTCTGGCTGGCCGTGCGTCACGGCCCATCGGCTATTGGTAACGAGGAGGCAAGTAGCGGCGGTGTGCTGGTCATGAAGTCCGGATGGAGGAACGGCCTGGCGCTGTCGGCGGTCCGCCAGCCAGGATGCGGCGACTGCCCGGCATGCGGCGGCCCTGGGTCCGGGCGAGGTGCAGGCCAGGTGGAGAGGGACCGATAGAGGCGAGCCAGTGTTCCTTCACGCCGCCACCACGGCGGCTTCACGTGATCCGCATCGCCGTCATGTCCGATCAAGGCAGGTGACGAGTAATCCTAAGGAGAGCACCGGTGACCGGCAGTGACGCAATCGTCCTGGCCCCGTGGCTGGTGTTCGCCGTGGGCGTGACCGTGATCTGCGTCCAGCTAGTCAGATCAGGTCATCCAGGCCGCCGCTGGCCGCCGCGGGCTGACTGCCGACGTCAACGCAGCAGGAAGCCGGGCGCCGCGCCGGGAGGTGTTTCCCGGAACGAGGAGTCGACGGCTCAGGCATGCCAGCAAGGAGGGCGGTCCACGTGAGCCACGCGGACGGGATCACGATCGCGGTAGCCGTCGCATTAGCCGAGGCGGGCTTGTTCGGCCCCCGGGTGGCGCTGCAGCACCGGCAGGTCCAGCTCCCGCCGGGCGCCGGCCGGGCGCCCCGCGGCTGATAGCCCAGCTGGCGCGGGGGCGGATATGGCCGACCGCAATCGCGCTGGCACTGGCTGCCCACGGCACGATCCCGGGCCGGATTCGCCGGATATTCCCGTCACCGCTAGAAGTGACATGTTCCACAATCACCCTAAAGCGGATGCACCGCGCATTCCGAGAGGTTCTACTGAGCAGTAGCTATCCCGCTGGCCCGCCAGGTGACGAAAGGAGCGTGCCCGAGCCAGGAACCCGTTGCCTACACCCGTCGCACCATCGCGACGAGTCGCAACCAGCCCCCTGACCGTGACCATGTCCTCCGCGAAGGCCATGGCGCTCGAGTCACGCCCAATACCTGCTAGTCGCGGTTTGCCGCGAAGCGCTGAGGGCGGACAGAGGAGGGTGAAACCTCCCCATGAAGATCAACAATAAGATTGCCCTAGCCGCGATCTCATCCGTGGCAGTCGCGGGAGTCGGAATCTCGGCGGGCATCGCCCTCGCCGCCCCGGCCGCGCCGACAGGGCCGCACAGCTCTGTGAGGCCTAAGTCCGACCAAGCGAAGACGTCCGACGCGGTGGCCGACGCCCAGGCCACGCCGAAGCGGCCAACGGTGCGGAAGGCCGATCAGTGGGTTACCGTTCGGGCTGGCCAGACGCTGAAGAGCATCGCTGCCGCGCACCACATGTCGTGGCAGGCCGTCTACGCCACTCCGTCGAACACCCGCTACCTCCGCGATCACGCGACGTTGAGGCCCGGAGTGCGCCTGCGCCTCCCGGCCGATCCGCAGCTGCGCGAAGCCGACTACGTCCGGTGGCAGCACCGGGAGGCCGCCCGCCGCGAAGCCGCCCGCGACGCGGCAACCGCAGCCGCCGCGCAAGCGCCCGCCACTCAGCCGGCCACGCAGCCCCAGCCGGGCACAGCCCAGCCGAGCACAGCGCAGCTAAGCACAGTGCAGCCAACAGGCGGATCGCTCACGGCGGGCATGTCGGCGTTTGAGCAGTGCGTCGCCTACCGGGAGAGCGGCGACAACCCCACGGCCTCCTCGGCCGGCCTGTTCGGGATCCTGCCTTCGACGTGGGCATCGCTGGGCTACTCGGGAACCGCCGGCCAGGCGTCCGTCGCACAGCAGGAAGCTGCCTTTAGCCGGCTCTACGCGCAGGACGGCACCGCGCCCTGGGCTCCCTACGACGGCTGTTAGTCGGCCCAACCGTGTTGCGGCCCTGGCGGTCCGATCGCCAGGGCCGCTGCCGCGCGTGCCGTCGACCCGTCCAATCAGCGAAGCCGCAAGAATAGGCAGATGCCGGAGCCACCAGAGCCGGGCGAGCCATCGCCGCCGGATGATCAGCAGGAGCCCGTTCCCCCCATGGGTGGGCGGCACGTTCCCGACCCGTGGCTGGAGCTGATGCGCGCGGCCGAGCACATTGCCACCAGGGGAGCGACCAGCACGTTCAGCGCGGTGGCCCCGGCCTGGCGGCGCAGGACGAAATCAGAGGCCCGCTGGCCGGTGACGCTCACCGTGGCCCTCGCCGTGGTGCTGCAGCTGCGGCTGCCCGACCAGTTTGCGCTGCACCCGATCTATCTCCTGCCAGCGCTGGAGGGCGCGCTGTTCGTCGGGCTACTCATCGCCAACCCGTTCCGCTTCGAGCGATTTTCAAAGCCGGTCCGGGCCATGAGTGTCATATTGATCCTGCTTATCTCGGCGGCAAACGCCTTCTCGGCTGGGCGGCTGGTCGACCTGATCATTACGGGCCATACCGGCAAGAATCCTGTGTATCTGCTTGCTTCGGGAGCGGCCGTCTGGGCCACAAACGTGATCGCCTTCGCCCTGTGGTACTGGGAATTTGACCGCGGCGGTCCGGTGCTGCGCGCGCTCGGCGAGAGGCACTACCCGGACCTGCTGTTCCCGCAGATGGTGTCGCCCGAGCTGGCGACGCCGGACTGGGACGCGCGATTCGTCGACTACCTGTACACCTCGTTCACGAATGCGACCGCGTTCAGTCCGACCGACGTCATGCCACTGGCGCGCTGGGCCAAGCTCACCTTCATGGTGCAGTCCGGCGTCTCGCTGGTACTCGGCGCGCTGGTCGTCGCCCGGGCAGTCAACATCTTGCACTGAGCCTGGGTGGCTAGCTGAACTCCTGGATGACGTCTGCCGATGTCATGGGCTTGGAGAACATCGGGTAGTCATAGCTAATCGCGTTCTCGTGCTCGGGTACCGAGGTGGCGGCCGTGCAGTCGGTCAAAGTGATGACCTGATAGCCGTTCTCGTACCCAGTGCGCATGGTCGACTCGACGCAGCAGTTGGTCAGGAACCCGCCGAGCACGATGGTCGTGATGCCCTTGCTGCGCAAGATGAAGTCCAGGTTAGTGCTGGCGAATGTGTCCAGCCCGCGCTTGCCCTCGATCACGATGTCGCCTTCCTGCGGCGCCAGCTCGTCCACGATCGCGGCGCCCCAGCTGCCTTTGACGAATGCGCTGCCGTCAACGACGCCCTTGAGGATGCCGTACGGGTGCTTGCTGAGCTCGTTGTAGCCCGCCGCGAACGTGATCGGTGCGTGCATGATGGTCGCGCCTGCCGCCCTGGCCGCCGCGACGACCTCCTTGGTGTTGGCCAGCATGTTGGTCTTGTCCATCACCTCGGCGACCGCGCCATGGAGCGCGCCACCGTCGGAGGTGAATTCGTTCTGGTACTCGATCAGCACGACAGCGGTGGTGGCCGGGTTCAGGGACATTCTCTGCATTCTCCTTGGTAACGGGTCGTCGCGCCAACGCGGTCGCGTTGGTAGCCACGCTAATAGCCCTCAGGCCGGCTAGGAACCAGCGCGGTTGTGCTGGGCGCTTCTTGCTCTTGATTGCGGAGCGTGTCACGATCAGCGCGCGGGCGGTCGGCTGTTTGGCTGATGCGCGCGGGCTGAGGTGCGGATTGGCCGACCCGATGTCGTCTGGCGGGAAGGTGACCAGAATGCGTAGGCATGCCGTCGCTCGTCGCGCGGGTTTTCTTGTCCTCCTCGTGCCGTTAGCGGCATCAGTAGGCGCGATCCCGTCGTCGGCACCGCTCCAAGCGGCCCGCGCTGCCACAGTCGTCCGGCCGGCATCGTTCGCGGTCGGCGGTGCATTTCACGACGTGGCCGCGACCTCGGGCCGAAACGCCTGGGCGGTGGGGCTGACCGGCATCCTGTCGAGCAACTCCAAGACCACGATCGCGCACTGGAACGGCGCGGTCTGGCGGCGCGTGCCTAGCCCGGCAACGGCAGCCGGCGCCGCGCTTGAAGGCGTGACCGCGACCTCCGCCCGTAGTGCCTGGGCGGTCGGCTGCACCGGCTGCTTCAGCGCGAGGCCACAATTCCTGATCGAGAGCTGGAACGGCACTGCGTGGAGACGAGTGCCTGGCCCTGGTTTCGGGAAACAACCTGGCGTCCTGGCGGGCGTAGCAGCGAGCTCAGCTCGCAGTGCCTGGGCGGTTGGCTTCAGCGAGACAATATTCAGCCGTGGGCCTCAGACCGTGATAATGCGCTGGAACGGAACGACCTGGAACCGGGTGACCAGCCCTAATCCTCCCGGTGGCGGCATCCTGACGGGCGTAGCAGCGACCTCTGCGCGCAGTGCCTGGGCGGTCGGCTCCACATCCGGGTTCAAGACACTCATCCTGCACTGGAACGGCAGCGCGTGGAAGCACATACCGGGCGCGAGCCTGCCGCGCGGCAGCGCAGAGCTGGACGGCGTGGCCGCCACCTCGGCACGCAGCGCCTGGGCGGTGGGCTGCACACGCTGCTTGAGTTCTCGGCCGAAGACCCTGATCGAGCGCTGGAACGGCTCAGTCTGGCGGCGGGTGGCAAGCCCGACGCCGGCCGGCGGCGCGACCGTGTACAGCCTGGCCGTGAACTCTGCGCGCAATGCCTGGGCGGTCGGCTACACCGGAGGCGTCTCCGACCAGACGCCAAGGCCGGTCATCTTGCACTGGAACGGCGCGTCCTGGCGCCAAGTGCCGACCCGCAACGCGGGCAGCGCCAGCCTCTACGCCGTCGCGGTCACGTCCGCAGGCAACGCCTGGGCGGTCGGCCACACCGGCAGCTTCTTCACCGCCAAGCCCAAGACTGTCATCCTGCGCTGGAACGGCCGTGTCTGGGGATAGCGGCTCCCAGTAAGACGAGGTTCGTTAGCTCGCGAGGGCGCTCGGGAACCTGGTCTCAAAGTCGAGCACTCCAGCCCAGCTCGGGGAAATGGAAATCCGTCCCATGGGCTTGCCGCGAAGCGTAGCAACCCAAGCCGGGCCCTGCTCGGGGCCGAAGTACCGGGTCGCTGCAAGTGCGTATTCGGGCACGACATCATCAAGCATCTCGACGCTCGCAGTGCCGCGGACCAGCAGCACCTTGTGCGGCCACGCCGTGTGGTCGTCGATTGTGAGCGCGACTCGAGGGTCGGCCGCCAGCGCCTTGAACTTGGGCGCCCTCGACGGCGAGCCGAGGACAATCTGATCGCCCGTCCAATGGAACCAGATCGGCACAACTCGCGGCGTTCCGTCCAGCCAGGTGTAGGCGAGCCGAGCCGGAATAGTTGAGCTGAGAAGCGTCTCCGCGACCGGATCCTGAAGCAGTTCTAAGCTGCCCTGCATTGCCATTTCGCCCCCCTTTTACCAGCGGCCAACCCGGCCACGTGTGGGCATAGTACACCTGAGTAAGGGCGACGGTCCGGCGCAAATGGTGACGCGGGCGTGCCCGCCTCATGCTGACGAGGCCTGCAGGGCAAGCAGCGCTACGTGCAGGGAAAGCCGGGATTCGGCCGGCTCGAGTTGGACGCCGAGGACGGCCTCGATCTGCCGCAGCCGCTCGTACATGGTCGGCCGAGCCAAGCCTGCCCGCTTGGCGGCCTCCGCTTTGTTGCCGCCAGCCTCAAGGTAAGCGGTCAGCGTCGGCAGCAGCTTGGGGCCAGCCGAGTCGTCGTGCACCAGCAGCGGCCCGAGCTCGCGCTCGGCGAACGAATGCAGCCGCGGATCCTCGCGGAGCAGGTGCAGCAAGCCGCGCAGGCGCAGATCCGGAAGCCGGTAGTACGGCAGCTTGGCGCCTGCGCCGCCAGCCGCGGCAGCCACGTGATCAGCCTCAAGTAGCGAGCGCTGCACGCCGGCCACCGACTCGACCGCCGACCCGGCCCCGATCACGTCGTTCTCGTGAAGTAGAGGCCTTAGCTGCTCGGCCAGCCGGCTGAGCGCCGTCGCAGGGTCGGCTCGCGGCGCTAGCGCAAGGAGCGCGGCCACCCGGCGCTCGTCCAGCGAGCCGACCAAAGCGGGGATGCGCAGCTGGCGGCACGCCTGGGCGATCGAGTCCGCGATCGCCGCCGCGGTGGCCTGGGCGGCGAGGCCGGGCGCTGCCCGTTGCGCTGAGCCGGGCGTCGCGAGCCTGGGCTCAGCGGTTGCCGTTGCCCGTCCGGCGACATCCGCGACCCGGACTACTACCGCAACGAGCAGCCGGCCTGCCACCGGCACGCCGAGCGCCCTGGCCCTGGCCTCGGCCTCGGCTTGGTCGGCATAGCCGTGGCCCAGGAACGCCGACAAGATCGTGCGGTGCGCGTGGCGTTCCAAGCTCTCACGCTGATGGTCAAGAAGCCTGCCGAGCGCGAGCGTCGTCGCGGCCCGCTCGATCAGCGCATCGTCACCAGCCGGTGGCGACTTGCTGCGCATCATGATCAGCCGCCCCCAGTCCTCGCCCCGGGCGCCGACGACGGTAACTAGCCAGCCTGCGGCTTCGTCATAGCCGGTCCGGCCGGGCTGCAACGACGGCGCGGGACCGGCCGGCGAAGCCGGCCAGCAGACCTGCCGCGTCCTGCCCGAGCGGGGCGCACGCCAGCACCTGGTGCGCCAGGTTTTCCAGGATGACCGGGCAGCCGGCCAGCATCGCTGTCTGGGACACGATCTCGTCAGCGGCCGCACCGGACACCGCCAGCTCGGTGAAAACCTGGTGCATTCGCTCAGCCGACCTGAGCTCGGCCAGCTGGGCGTCGATGATGCGGGCGTGCACGGCCTCGGTGATCTCGATGAACTGTGCCTCCCGCTCGAGCACGACCAGCGGCAGCTGGTGGTCGGCGGCGGCGGCGATCAGCGCGGTCGGCAAGCTGCGGGCGTACCGTGAGCCCAGCTCGACGGCCAGCGCACTGACGCCAACCGCAGCGAGCTCGGCTACGTACAGCGCGAGGCCGGCAGCGTCGCCCGGCAGAGCGATGCCAGTGGATAGCACGAGCTCGCCGCCCCTCAGCAGGTGGGCTGCCTCGGCAAGTTCGATCACATGCACCCAGCGGACCGGCGCGTCCAGCCGGTCGGCGCCAGCGAGCACGCGGGGCGCCCCGCTTCGCACCGGATCGAGGGCGAGAATCTCGGCCACTGTCGGCAGCATGGTCTCCTCCCGGGCAGGCAGCTCCGTACGCCTGACACGCCAGTCCGGCTGCCACTGCCGCCGAGGTTACATCATGTCAGCCCACGACGGGCCTCCTTACATATCGTAACTTGGCATCACGGGGCCGCGGCGAAAGACTGGCAGGCAGAGCTTGCCGAGAGAGCACGGGAGACATGCCATGCAGCAGGCGACCTACCACCGTACGCACTGGATCAACGGCAAGCCGTGGACCGGAGAGGCAGCCACTAGGGGCGACATTTACAACCCGGCGACTGGCAAGGTCAGCGGGACCGTCGACTACGCCACCGCAGCGGAGGTCGACGCCGCGGTTGCCGCAGCTTTGGCGGCGCTACCCGGCTGGCGGGAAACTTCTCTGGTGAAGCGGGCCGGAGTAATGTTCGCTTTCCGTGAGCTGGTTCGTCAACATCAGTCTGAGCTGGCCGCGCTGATTACCGCCGAGCACGGCAAGGTGCTGTCCGACGCCACCGGCGAGGTGGCTAGAGGCCTGGAGGTCGTCGACTTTGCGTGCGGCATCCCGCACCTGCTGAAGGGCGGCTTCTCCGAGAACGTCTCCACCGGAGTCGACGCGTACTCAATCAGGCAGCCAGTCGGCGTGGTGGCCGGCGTTACCCCCTTCAATTTCCCTGCCATGGTCCCCATGTGGATGTTTCCGATCGCGCTGGCCTGCGGCAATACCTTCGTGCTCAAGCCATCGGAGAAGGACCCGTCGGTATCCCTGCTGATCGGGGAGCTGCTCGCGGAGGCCGGCCTGCCGGACGGCGCCTTCAATGTCGTACACGGAAGCAAGGTGGCCGTCGACGCGCTGCTCACTCACCCGGACGTGAAGGCGGTGAGCTTCGTCGGCTCGACGCCGATCGCGCGCTACGTCGCCGAGACGGCCAACGCGCATGGCAAGCGCGTTCAGGCGCTCGGCGGCGCGAAGAACCACATGATGGTGCTGCCGGACGCGGACCTGGACCTGGCCGCTGACGCTGCGGTGAATGCCGGCTTCGGCTCCGCGGGGGAGCGGTGCATGGCGATCTCGGTGCTCGTGGCGGTCGACCCCGTCGGCGACGAGCTCGTGGCCAAGATCAGCGAGCGGATCGCCGGGCTTCGAGTCGGTCCCGGCACAGACGACAAGTCAGAGATGGGTCCGCTGGTCACCGGTGAGCACCGGGAAAAGGTCGCCAGCTACCTCGACTCAGGCGTCGCCGACGGCGCGACGCTGGCCGTCGATGGCCGGCAGCATCCGATCAGCGGCGAGCAGCCCGACGGCTTCTGGCTCGGCCCGAGCGTGCTCGATCACGTACAGCCGGGCATGAGCTGCTACACCGACGAGATCTTCGGCCCGGTGCTGTCGGTAGTACGCGCGCCCAGCTACGAGGCGGCGCTGGAGGTCATCAACAGCAACCCTTACGGTAACGGCACCGCGATCTTCACCAACGACGGTGGCGCTGCCCGCCGGTTCACCCACGAGGTAGAGGTCGGTATGGTCGGGGTCAATGTGCCGATTCCGGTCCCGATGGCCTTCTACTCCTTCGGTGGCTGGAAGGCGTCCCTGTTCGGCGACACGCATGTGCACGGCACCGAAGGCGTGCACTTCTACACGCGCGGGAAGGCAGTAACGTCGCGCTGGCTGGATCCCAGCCATGGCGGCGTGAACCTCGGCTTCCCGGTAAACCAGTAGTAGGAGCACGATGAGCAACAACCAGCCTGACGCGCATGCTCCCGATCCGCAGCGCGGTGCCGAGGTGTACGCGATGGACCGGGCCCACGTCTTCCATTCCTGGTCGGCGCAGAAGGCGCTCAGGCCCCTGCCGATTGCTGCGGCGGAAGGCTCCTATTTCTGGGACTACCAGGGCAACCGCTATCTGGACTTCTCCAGCCAGCTGGTGAACACCAACATCGGGCACCAGCATCCGAAGGTGACCGCCGCAATCGCGGCTCAGGCCGCCAAGCTGACCACGATCGCGCCGCAGCATGCCAACGAAGCGCGAGGCGAGGCCGCGACCAGGCTGGCCGAACTCGCGCCCGACGGCATGGAGAAGGTGTTCTTCACCAACGGCGGGGCCGACGCGAACGAGAACGCCATCAGGATGGCCAGGTTGCACACCGGCCGGACGAAGGTGCTCAGCTTCTACCGCTCCTACCACGGCAACACCGGGGCCGCCATCACCTCGACCGGGGACCCCCGGCGGTGGCCGAACGAGTTCGCCATCGGGCACGTGCACTTCTTCGGGCCTTACCTGTATCGGTCGGCGTTCTGGGCCAGCACACCCGCCGAGGAATCGCAGCGTGCGCTCCAGCACCTGGAGCAGGTCATCCAGATGGAAGGCCCGGAGACTATCGCGGCGGTGCTGCTCGAGACGATCGTCGGCACCGCCGGCGTGCTGATTCCGCCGCCCGGCTACCTGGCCGGCGTCCGTGACCTCTGCACCAGGTACGGCATCATTTACATCGCGGACGAGGTTATGTGCGGCTTCGGCCGGGCTGGCCGGTGGTTCGCGTTCTCCGATCACGGCGTGGTGCCCGACCTGATCACGTTCGCCAAGGGCTCCAACTCGGGCTACGTGCCGGCCGGCGGCGTCATCATCTCCGATGCGATTGCCACAACCTTTGATGACCGCGTCTTCCCCGGCGGCCTCACCTACTCCGGTCACCCGCTGGCGTGTGCGTCGATAGTCGCCACGATCGACGCGATGCAGGACGAAGACATTTTGGGTAACGCGATCCGCATCGGGGAGCAGGTGCTCGGACCGGGCCTCCGTGACCTGGCTGAACGCCATCCGGTAATCGGCGAAGTCCGCGGTACGGCAGTGTTCTGGGCGCTAGACCTGGTGTCGAACCGGGAGACACGGGAGATGCTCGCCCCTTACGGCGGCTCATCGCAGGCGATGAACGCGCTCGTGGCGGAGTGCAAATCGCGCGGGCTAGTGCTGTTCACCAACTACAACCGGCTGCACGTGGTGCCGCCGTGCACGATCTCCGAATTCGAGGCGAAGGAAGGCATCGCCATCCTGGACGAGGCGCTCACCGTGGCGGACGGCTACTACCAAGGCTAGGCCAGCGGCGCGGGCGCCAATGGTCGTGCATATCCGGATATGGACATGTGGCGCCCGGTTCGCGTGCCGTAGCTCTTGCGTCCGGGGAGAGGCAGTCCGGAATGACCGCTTGGCGGAAGACCCACCTCGTAGCCGCCCTCACACTTGCGCTGTCTTGGACAAGATGAGCGCGATCGTGGTGTCGTCGTAGTGCTGACCGCCGACTCGAACCACTGTCCCGCTTCTCGGGACGGTCGCCGGGGCTAGAAGCTGACGCGCATGACGACGCGGCGCGGCGACGGCCGGGAGACTTCGGTGAAGCCGGCGGCGGCGAACGTTCCCTCGGTGCCGACGTGCAGCTCGTCCAAGACGACTTTCGTTGTCGTGATCGGATAGCCCTCGACGGCCCGCGCGCCGTGGTCCCGGGCGTAGTCGACCGCGGCGCGGGCGAGCGCAAGGCTGATGCCGCGCCGACGGAACCCGGCACGGGTGACGAAGCAGGTCACCGCCCAGACGGACTCGTCGGTCCGGTCCTCTGAGCGGCCGGTCCACGCGACGCGACCGCCGCGCACCAGACCTGTGTAGGCGGTCCGGGGTTCAACGGCGCACCAGCCGACCGGCTCGTCGTCAAGGTAGGCGACGAGGCCGGTGGTCGCCTCGGCGTCCGCGCAGCCGGGGTCCGTCTGGATCCGGAGCCGGTCGGCGCGCTCCTCGGCCGGGAACGAGACGAAGCACTCTTTCGGCCGCATCTTGTAACGCTGGCATTGGCAGTTAGCTGGCGCGGTGGAACCGAGGATCTTCTGCAGATCATCCCAGCTCGCCTCGTTCGCGGGCCGGATGGTCAGCGCGGCGTCCACCAGTTGCCGTGTCCGGGCCGCCATGCGCGACACCATCCTCTCGATCCGGTCCCTAGCAGCGATCGGCACGAATCGTACCGTGCCGCTGCTGGCTACTCGGACCTGCCGAATCGAGCAAGCTGAGGGCACGGAACAAAGTTGGTTTCGGGCCTCTAACCTGCACTTACCTACTTAGGGCCCCGACAGGGTCTCCAGCGTGGCCGGACGTCCTCGGCGACAGGTGAATGGACGCCATTTGTGCGGTCGCGGTTACTGGGACGGGCAGTCCCCGACGAGTCCGTCGATGGCCTCGCGCATCAAGTCGGCGTGGCCCACGTGCCGGGCGTACTCGTCCTGGAGGTCCACCACGATCCGCCGCAGGTTCGGCGACGTGCCAGTGTCCGATGTCGTGTACTTCGCCGGCTGGTCGAGTCCGCCGTCAGCGAGCGCCTTGGCCATCGCGGTCCGCGAGCGCTCGACGGTGCGGCGCCAGAGGTCGTAGAGCTCCTGAGGGGTATCGTCGGCCGCAGTGCGCCATGCCCAGTCGGGGTCGGTGTGGTCGGCCACGTCAAGCGGCGGTCCGGGCGCTTCGCCGGTGAAGTCGATGGTGTATCTCTCCTCGACCAGCGCCAGGTGCTTCAGCAGCCCGCCGAGTGTCATTGTTGACGGCGGGTGCGGCCGGACCAGGCTGGCCGCGTCCAATCCGCCGATTTTCCAGGCGAACGTGGCGCGGGAACGGTCGAGCGCGAACAGCAGCAGCTCGACTTCGTCGGCGGTCATCGACGGTTCGCGGATGGTGGTGTCCAGGACAGTGTCGTTCGTCATGCGGAGCAGGCTAGGCCCGGTTCCGGACGTTCCGCGTCCGGGAATGTGGGCGGCCGCACAGACGATACTGGGATCGACCAGTGACCTCCTCGGATGTGATCCGGGCAAGGGCTGCCTGCAGGCGCCGATCGACTGGGTAAACGGCTCTGGCTGACCAGATTCAGTGGAGTCGTAGGCGAGAAAAACGCCTCGTGAACCAGATTCAGTGAGACAAGTTGTAGGTCTTAGTCTGCTCCCACACCCGCTCTCCGGCCTCGGCCGCGCCAGCAGTACTGCAACAGGGGCCGCCGGCAGAAGGCCTACCGGCAGCGCGGCGGACGCACATCCGGAACCACCGGAGCCGAAGCTAAGCTCGACATTGTAAGCGACAAATTGTCAGTACCGGCCGCTAGAATCGTTCACGAGTTCGAAGACCATGCTGAGGTGGCGGGAGGTGACGCGGCCATGTGCACCATCAGCGGGGAGACGCGGGCCGGCACCGCGGCCGGGACTGACGCGGCGCGTACTGGCCCGGCTGGCGCGGGCCCTGCAGTCTCGGCTGGCCCGGTCCCGGCTGGCCTGGCCCCGGCGGACGCGGCGGAGGCGCTTGCAACGGTCCGGGCGGGGCTGGCTTTTCTTGCCACCGTTGATGCGGCCGGGCTGACGCCGGCGGAGCGGGCGGATCTGCTGCGGGGGTTGTGCCAGGCCGAGTCGCAGCACCTGGCCGCGCGGTCGGCGGTGCTGGCCGGGTTCGACCGGGCCGGCGACTACACCGGCGACGCCCAGGCGTCGGCGAAAAGCTGGCTGCGGTGGCAGGCCCGGGTCACCCGGCCCGCGGCCGGCGCGGCGGTGGCGTGGATGCGGCGGCTGGCCGCCCACCCGCGGATCGGCGCGGCGCTCGCCGCCGGGCAGGTCTCGCCGTCGTGGGCCCGGCACCTGGCCGACTGGACCGACGCTCTGCCCGGCGACGCCCGCGACCGGGCCGACAAGATCCTGCTGGACGCCGCCGCGGGCGGCGCGGACCTGCCGGGCCTGGCCGGCCTGGCCGAGGAACTGCGCCGCCGCACCGCCCGGCCCGACACTGACCCCTGCGGGCAGGGTGACGGGTTCGGCGGCCGGCGGCTGCGGCTGACCCGCCACTACCAGGGCCACGCCCGCCTCGACGGGGACCTGACCCCGCCCGCCGCGTCCGCGCTGCAGGCGGTGCTCGATTCGCTCAACGGGCGGGCCGGGCCCGAGGACCTGCGCAGCCCCGAGCAGCGTGACCACGACGCGCTGGAGGAAGCGTGCCGGCGGCTGATTGCCGGGGGGCTGCCGGACCGGGCCGGGCAGCCCACCCAGATCCAGCTGCACCTGACGCTCAGCCAGCTGCTCGGCCAGGCTGAGGCCGACCCGGCCGCGGCCGCGTGGATCACCGCGAACGGCACCCCGGCGCCGCCCGGCGCGGACTGCGACGCCGCGATCACCCCGGTCGTCACCGGCACGGTTGATCCCGGCGTCCTCGACCACCTCGCCGCCATCCTCCTCACCAGCCCCGGCAGCATGCCCGGCGGCGGCGCGGCCGGCAGCGTCCTGGCGGGGAGCACCGGGATGGCCGTCAGCGCGGTCCGGCAGCTGGCCATCGGCCACGCCGCCCGGCTGCTGTCAGGCCCCGGCGGGCTCGCCTCGTGGCTGCGGACCAGCCAGCTCGACGGCTACGCCGCCTCGGTCAGCCTGCCGCTGGACATCGGCGCCGCCACCGACACCATCCCGGTCCACCTGCGCCGCGCCGTCGCCCGCCGCGACCAGCACTGCCGCTTCCCCGGCTGCGACCAGCGGCCGGCCCGCTGCCACGTCCACCACCTGGTCCCCCGGTCCGAAGGCGGCGCCACCAGCATCAACAACTGCTGCCTGCTATGTCCCTTTCATCACCTTATTGCGGTGCATCGGTGGGGCTGGCTGCTCGTCCTCAACCCCGACGGCACCACCACCGCCAGCCTCGGCGACATCACCCTGCATAGCCACGCACCACCCGTCGCCGCCTAACGAGGCTGGCGGCGACGATCTGCGCTGGTGGCCGCGCGGCCTTGTCGCCGAGGAGGCGGTAGCCCGCTAGACGTTGTCAGCGAGCGGTGAGGAAGTCGAGCACGCGCTGGGTGAGCAATTTGGCGGCGTCCGCATCGTAGGACGGCAGGCTGGAGTCCGCGAACAGGTGCCGATCGCCGGGGTAGACGAACAGCTCCGCGTCCTGGGCCGACTTGACGAGCTCGCGGGCGGCGTCGATGTCACCCTCGCCGGCGAAGAACGGATCGGCGTCCATGCCGTGGATTTGTACCGGCACGCCCGTCGGCCATGCGGTCCCGAACTCCGAGACGGGCAAGCAGGACTCGAAGAGCAGCGCTCCGCGCGCGCCAGCCCGGGTCTGGGCGAGCTGCTGCGCCGGCATCACGCCGAGCGAGAAGCCCGCATAGACGAGCTCGCTGGGCAGCCCGTCCGCCGCACTCACGCCCCGATCGAGCAGGTTGCCGAAGCCCACCTCCTGGGCATACGCGATGCCGTCGTCCAGCGTCGTGAAACTGTGGCCCTCGTACAGATCCGGCGCGTGCACGGTGTGACCGGCTCGACGGAGCTCATCGGCGAAGGCGAGAAAGCCCGCCGTCTGACCCTGCGCATGATGAAACAACAACACCTCAGCCATGAGGTCTCCTTGATCTCGGATGGGATCTTGCCGCGAACAATCGATACTAGCCGCGAGCGTTCGTCCATAATGGCCAGGATCTCCTCGGGCAAGGACCGCTGTGTCGCTTGCCAGGCGGCGTGCGCTTGACGCTGTCAGGCGGCGCGGCGAGGCGTGGAGTCGCGGCCGACGACTGGCAAGCGCATCGATGAGCACACCACGGGCGAGCAGCGGCGGAGCGATTGATGGCCACTATGGGACGGGGCGTGAGATGGGACTCCGCCCTGTCCGTCGGCGGGTTCGCCGCGATCAGGAGCGTCGGGTTCGAGCCGACCGGCCAGGTATTCGGGGCCGCCGTCTACTACCTCAGCGCCACCGCAGGAGTGAGCTGCCCAGGGACCGCTGGTCGGCAGCTGCTGCGCGGCGCGTCGTCGCAGGCTCGAGCTAGCGGCACCACCGTGTCCGGGCAGGGCATCCCCGGCCCGGCCGCGCGCATCGCGCAGGCGCTGTACGACGGACGCCGGACGGCGATCGACCGGATGGCCGGCGAGTGCACAGATCTTGGCGGCCACGGCATCGTGGGGGCGGCGCTGCAGGTCAGGGAGATCCCGGCAGACAGTTTCACGGCCGGAGCCGTCGAGTTCAAGATGATCGGGACGGCCGTGCGGGCCAGTGGCTGCCCGCCGGTCGCCCGCCCGTTCGCCACTGACTTCTCCGGCCAGGATTTCGCCAAGCTGGTCATGGCCGGCTGGATGCCTGCCGGCATCGCGCTGGGCATTTCGGTGGCTGCGCTACACGACGACTTGCTGACGACCACGTCCGGCCCCTGGGGCACGGGGAACGCCGAGGTTCCGGCCTACACCGATCTGACGGTCCAGGTGCGGCGAGAAGCGCGGAAGCGGCTAGAACAGGCGGTACGCGGGCTGGGCGCTGACGGCGTCGTGGTGTCCGCGATGACCGTGCAAGTCCGCAGCGACGCCTGCCGGGCGCACCCAGGGGGCACGGATCACTTCGCCGAGGCGGTCACCACAGGTACCGCCGTGGCGCGATTCGCCGACCGGCGCAAGCCAACCTCGGCGCGGAGCTTCACCGTCCTGCCGCTCGAGTGACGATTCGGCGCTCGGCTACCCGACTCAAGGAGGGTCGGCTCCGTTGCCGGCAGGAGTGTCGAGAGTCACCGGCGGCAGGTCCTCGACCTCCGACCGGCTGATGCTGAGCCGGATGCCCTCGGGTTCCACCGCGCTGACGGCGCGGATCGGGATTGCGACCTGCTTGCGGCCCCACAGGTGACCTTCCTGCAGGAGCACGTGCGTGACGTGGTGGCTGGCTGGGTCAATGACCAGGCCCTGAACGCGGCCTATGCTGCCGTCAGTCGCATGCACGTGATCACCGCGGCGTATCTCGACCTCGCCAAGTGGCACCGTGTCATAGGTCACGACGTGTGGCGCAGCAGCGGCGAGCTCTGCGTTCATGGCGGCGCTGCCCAGGCCGTAGTACGGCCAAGCGCTCGCTTCCGTCGGCCCGTATGGAGCGTAGCCGTAGTTGCCCGGCAGGAACTCGGTCTCCTCGGCGGGGTCGAGCTGATCAAACTCCGCCCTGGTGCAGCGGAGGCGCACCCCGCCAGGCGCAGACTCGGCAAGCTCGGCCGGCACTAGCCGCCCCAGTCCAAGCGGCGGCTTGATCACCAGATGGGTCAGGGCACGCGCGACCGGATCAACGATCACCCTGGTCAAGTGCCCGCACGCGCCGTCCGTGCAGCTAGCTTCAGCGCCGATAGTGAAGGGCAGTCTGTCTGCCATGGTTGCCTTCCCTTGTGGGTCATACTGGCGTCAATCTAATCCGGCCCGGATAGTGAGAGGCCGTGGCGGTCACTAAGGCCCCGCAACACCTCGGTCGAACCCTGATCGGCAGTTAGCACACGTATGTCCCAGATAGCATCTGCCCGTCTGATGTCGTTGTCCTGGGACTCGTGCGGGCCAGGCGGCGGACCAGGACGGTTGCGAGCACTTTGGGGGCGTTCTATCAAGACTCCTGGCCAGAGATCGTCGCTCGGTGGGCGTAGCGCCACGGTGCGCCAGCCACTTGCCGACCTGCAACCAGTCGAGCAGTCGGTGGGTCGCAAGGTGACGCGGGCTACGGTGCCACCACTCTGGATCGTGCCGCCGGTTGTCACGCTGGCCGTGATGCTGTGGGGAATCCAGGGGGCTTCGTATTCCCGCGACGAGTCCGCGACGATGTCAGCGGTGTTGCGCCCGTACCACGGGCTACTCCGCATGCTGGGCAACGTCGACGCCGTGCACGGCCCGTACTACGCGCTCATGTGGCCGATTGTGCGGCTGTTCGGGCCGGGCGAACTAGCGACGCGGCTGCCCTCGGCGCTGGCGATGGCGATCGCAGCGGCTGCGATCTTCGGACTCGGCCGGCGCCTCGTGTCGCCTCCAGCCGGGCTGGCCGCGGGCCTGGTGTTCGCGATCCTGCCCCAAGTCGACCTGTACGGCCAGACCGTCCGGCCCTATGCGATGGCGACCGCACTCGCCGCGACCGCCAGCTGCCTGCTGGTGCGGGCCATGCAGGACGCAGCCGACGGCGATCTCCGCAGGATGCGCGCCTGGCTGCTGGGGTACGGGGTGACCCTGGCTGCCCTGGGCTACATGCACATCTACGGCCTGCTTCTGGCCGCGGCGCACGTTCTACCGGTGGCACGAAGCTGGATACGCCACCCTGGCGGCCGCGCCGGCAGGTCGCTGGCATTGACCTGGCTGGTCATAGTCGTGGGCGCCGTCGCGGCGGTAAGTCCAGTGATGGCCTCGCTTCGAGGACAGATCCATCCCGGCGGGATGCGGGCGAATCCTGTGTCCGTTTCAGACCTGTCTCGCCTGATGATCGGCCCGGCTCCGATGGCGGCGGCAGCGGGCCTGGCGGTGCTATGTGCGATCGCGGTCAGCGCGATCGCCGGACGGGCGCGGCTGCGTGCTAGCTGGCCCGGCGAACTCTTCGTGCTGTGCGTTCCCTGGCTGATCATGCCCGCGGCGATCCTCATCGTCGTATCGTCGCTGTTCGCGCCTGTCTTCGTGTTCCGGTATGTCCTCTTCTGCATTCCGGCCGTTGCCCTGCTGGTGGGTGCGGGACTGGCGGCATTGGGCTGGAGAGCCGGGACGGCAGCGCTGGCGATCGTCGTCGCGCTGGCGCTCCCGACGCTGCTGCAGGTGCGCACTGCTGGCGGTCACGGCGATGACATCCGCGGGGCGGACCGGATAGTGGCAGCGAACGTGCGGCCGGGCGACGCCATGCTCTACCAAACGATTAACGAGCCGGTCGAGATGGCCTATCCATACGGACTCCAGCAGCTTACGAACATTGTGGTGGGCGAGACGCCGAATCTGTCCGCTACGCTCGGCGGCACGTTGGCGCCGCACCTGCTGGTGCAACAGCGCCTCCAAACAGCGCGGCGGATATGGCTCGTCCAGCTCACGTCTAGCCGCTACCAGACGCGCCAGCCGCTGAAGATCCTTGGACACCCAGAGTTCAAGGAAGCCCGCACCTGGCACACGACCGGTGTCTGGCTGACTCTGTACGTGCGCTTATAGAGTCGCAGGGCCGACGCTCGCGAGCTGCGATGACATGAGCTAGTGTCCGAGCCACTAGTCGCCGCCGACGCCGTAGTCGAGGAGCACCAGATGTCCGTCGATGACAGTGGTACCGATGAGGCGCAGCCGGACGTCGGGCAGCTCGGCGAAAACCGCGCCATCACCGGTCGCACCGTGAATCGTCGGGAAGACCATGACGCGAAGCCGGTCGACCGGGCCGAGCCGGAACAGGCGGCGGACGAGGCAGAGCGGCCGATTCAGTGTGCTTGCCGCAGCACGGGGATTCACGTTCCCGGCCGTCGGTTAAGGCCCGTAGCTGAAGATCAGCGAATCCCGGGCGTTCGGGTTCTTAGCGGTGCTGTAGAAAGCGTCGCCGGTGCCGAGCATCAATCTCGTGCCGGGGATGCGCGAGATGGCGTAGACGTCGAACGTCGCTGAGTCCGGCAGGATGCCGGCCAGGCCATTCGTAGGTACAGCGTCAAACGACCAATGCCCGTTCCGGTAGTGCGCGAACTCGTACTCGCCGTCGATCGACTGGAACATGACCGCCCAGACACCGCCGTTGCCATCAGGCGTTACCTGAAGCAACTGGTCGGGCGTAGCCGGCAGCGCTATGGCGCGCCACTTGCGGCCGTTCCAGTGCATCAAGAACGAGTGGGATGCGGCCGGTTCTATCGTGGCCGCGGCCCAGATGTTGCTCGCGCTCGCCGCTTCGATGTCGGACGGGTAGACGTAGCCGTATTTCGGCAGCGTGATCGCTGGCAGTGAGACCTCGTGCCAAGCGTGGCCATTGTAATGCGTGAAGAAGACCTTGCTCCGGCTCTCATGGAAGGCGTTGAAACGACCCCCGACGGTCCAGATGTCATTCGCCGAGACGGCAGTGGCGGCGATAACCTGCCCTAGTCCGATGGATACCTTGTGCCAGTACTTCCCGGTGAAGTGCAGCGCCTGGTTGTTGCCGAGCAGCCAGCCATTCTTCTGACCGGTGGTTACGAGTGCGGCCCCGCAGTAAGCGGTGGTCGTCCACCGGTTCGTGGTCCACGTGCGGCCGTTGTAGCGGGCCACGTAAGCGGCGGTGACGCTCGGGCCTGGCGGTCCGCCTCCGCACTCGCTGCCGCCGACCCAGACATTACCCGGGCTGGTAGCGGAGACGAAACCCGGCCGAGCGAACGCGCCGGGAACATGCCCCGCAGTCCAGGTAACCCCGTTCCAGTGCAGCGCGACGGTTTTGCCGGAGCTGTTCTGTCCGAATGTCCACGCATCGTGCCTGCCCGTGGCCGTTAGGGTGAGCAGGTCGGCGTAGTACTTCATATTGAGGATCTTCGAGATGCGCCACGTCGGTGACGACAAAGGTGCTGCGTAGGCTGCGGGCACGGTCCCCGTCGCCACGCACAGGCCGGCGCCCGCAATCGCCACGGTCCGACGCACTCGAAGAGTCCTCATAAATGCCTCACTCACTAGCGTTGGCGACAAGGTATCGCAAACACCGGCGTAAGAAGCATTCAGCCCGTTGGGCCGGGCGCCGCCGCGACCGATACGATCTGCGATCAAGGACCAACTCGGGAAGCGGTGAGTCATGTCGCTCGAGGTGAAGCGTCTCCACCTGGCCGACTTGCGTGGCGTGGACGGCCTGACCTGGCCCGTGCACGGGTTCGTCGTCACCTTTCCCGGTGGCGCGGCGCTGGTGGATACCGGAGTCGGCGGACCGCAGCGGTGGCTGGATGACTGGCGGGTGGTCAACCGCTCGGTCGCCGATGCGCTGGACGAGCTGGACATGACTCCTGGTGATATTGGCCTGGTGATCAACACCCACCTGCATTTCGACCACTGTGGGCAGAATGCGGTGTTCAAGCACGCTCCGTTTTACATCCAGCGGGCCGAGCTCGCCAGGGCCCGGAAGCAGCAGCGCAAGCTCGTCGACTG
Source organism: uncultured Actinomycetota bacterium (assembly GCA_963804435.1). Lineage (GTDB taxonomy): Bacteria > Actinomycetota > Actinomycetes > Streptosporangiales > Streptosporangiaceae > JAJYUU01. Next base: position 2,302,381 of record CAWDQI010000001.1, read on the forward strand.
GTTCGACTTCATGAACGCCAAGTTCGAGCTGCTGGACGGCGACGCCGAGATCCTGCCGGGCCTGCAAGCGATCGCGACGCCAGGCCACACGGTCGGGCATCAGTCGGTGCTCGTTCACTCGGCAGACGGCCAGAGTGACGTGCTGATAGGCGATGCCGCCTACCAGCCGCGCCTGTACCTGGAGCCCGATACCGACCTGCCGGAGGGACAAGCTAGCGACGTGGCCGCGTGGCGAGACTCGCTGAGCCGGATTCGCTCGACCGCTCCGGACCGGGTCCACTTCTGCCACAGCACCGAGGTACTGCACTCATAGCGGCACTGCACTTCTAGAGTGTGCCGAAGGCATCGGCCAGGATGTCCAGGCCCTCGTTCAGCAGGGGCTGGCCAATGACCAGCGGCGGCAGGAAGCGCAGCACGTTGCCGTACGTCCCGCAAGTCAAGATGATCATCCCGTTAGCGTGACAGGTCTTGGCCACCTTGGCCGCCGCGGCCGCGTCGGGCTCGGTAGTGCCGGGCTTGACGAGCTCGACCGCGATCATGGCGCCCCGGCCGCGGATGTCGCCGATGACCGGGTGCGACTGCGCCAGTTCTCGCAGCCGAGGCAGCATGATGGTCTCGATCGTCCGGGCCGCCCCGGCCAGGTCTTCCTTCTCCATGGTCTCGATTGCCCCGAGCGCGGCTGCGCAGGCGACCGGATTCCCGCCATAGGTGCCGCCGAGGCCGCCAGGATGGACTGCGTCCATCAGCTCGGCCCGGCCGGTGACGCCTGCCAGCGGCAGGCCGCCGGCGATGCCCTTGGCAGTGGTAACGAGGTCCGGCACGACATACTCGTGGTCGCAAGCGAACCAGTCGCCGGAGCGGCAGAACCCGGACTGGATCTCGTCGGCGACGAATACGATGCCGTTGGCCCGGCAGAATTCAGCCAGGCCCGGCAGGAACCCGTCGGGCGGCACGATGAACCCGCCTTCGCCCTGGATCGGCTCGATCACGACGGCCGCAACGTTCTCCTCGCCGACCTGGGCGTGGATAAGGTTCGTCACCACGTCCAGGGCCTCGGCCCGGCACGCGGCCGGGCCGCCGGGCCAGCGGAAGGGGTAGGCCATCGGCATCCGGTACACCTCGCCGGCAAACGGGCCGAACCCTTCCTTGTAGGGCATGTTCTTCGCCGTCATCGCCATGGTCAGGTTCGTGCGGCCGTGGTAGGCGTGATCGAAGACGACTACAGCGTCCCGCCCAGTGGCATGCCTGGCGATCTTCACGGCATTCTCGACGGCCTCGGCGCCGGAGTTGAACAGCGCCGAGCGCTTCTCGTGGTGCCCCGGCGTCAGCTTGTTGAGCTGCTCGCAGACCTCCACGTAACCCTGGTATGGGGCGACCATGAAACAGGTGTGGGTGAACAGGGCCACTTGCTCGGTCACGCGGTCGACGACCAGGTCGGCGCTGTTGCCCACCGAGGTGACCGCGATGCCCGAGCCGAAATCGATCAGCGAATTGCCGTCGACGTCCACCACGACGCCGCCCCCCGCCGCCGAGACGAACACCGGAAGCACGTGGCTGAGGCCACGGGCCACGCTGCGGTTGCGCCGCTCGAACAGCTCTCGTGACTGCTGCCCTGGTATCTCGGTCACGAGGTTACGTATCTGCGGCAGGGACGGCCCGCCGGTGATGTTCTGGCTCATACCTGCAGACAATAGCCCGCCTCGCCGGGTGCCAGGGAGCCGCCACAGCAGGCCGCGAGCCGGGCGGCCAGGCCTGTTGCGCGGCTCGGCGCTGCTGCGATGATGCGGTTGTGACAACCCGCCGTCCCGTGATCGCTGGCCTCGGCATGACAGAGCTCGGCAAGGTTTACGGGCAGACCCCGGCCCAGTTCGCGGCCGCGGCGGTCAGGCTCGCGGTCGCTGACGCCGGGTTCCGGCTGGCGGACGTGGACGGGCTGCTGACCTCCTCCGGGGTGACCGGCGGGATTTCGATCGATTTGCAGCGCGACCTCGGTCTGACCGACCTCCGGCTGCTGTCCCATATGCAGGCGTACGGTTCGACAGCCGGCGCCATGGTGCAGATGGCGTCCATGGCGGTGCAATCGGGCATGGCTAGCGTTGTCGCCTGCGTATTTGCCGATAGCCCGCTGCGGCCGGAACGCGGCTCCGGCGCTGCCTACGGACGGCGTGCGCCGGCCGGCTGGTGGGGGCTGCTCGGCGCGAGCGGCGTAATCGGCGCGAACCCGATGTACGCTCTGGCGGCGCGGCGGCACATGGAGCGCTATGGCACCACGAGCGAGCAACTCGGCCACATCGCCGTCGCACAGCGCGCCTGGGCCAGCGTGAATCCGGCGGCGCAGATGCGCGAGCCCATCACGCTGGCCGACCATCAGGCGTCCCGTTGGATTGTCGAGCCGTTTCACCTGCTCGACTGCTGCCTGGTCTCCAATGGCGGGATCGCCGTTATCGTTGCCGACCGAGCAATTGCCCAGCCGCCGGTCCACGTGCTGGGCTGGGCACAGTCTCATCCGGGCCGATACCTGCGGCGCAATCCGGACTTCGGCCTGGTCTCCGGGGCAGCCACTGCCGGGCCGGCGGCGCTGGCCATGGCCGGGCTCGACGTGACCGACGTGGACGTCCTGGAACTGTACGACTGCTACACGTTCACCGTGCTGATCACGCTGGAGGACTATGGGTTCTGCGCCAAGGGCGAAGGCGGCCCGTTCGTCGCTAGCTGCGCCGACAAGCTGAAGCTGAATACCGGCGGCGGCCAGTTGTCCGGCTACTACATGTGGGGCATGACTCCACTGTCCGAAGCGGTCATCCAGGTCCGTGGCCAGGGCGGGGCGCGGCAGGCTGAGGCGCACGACATCGCCCTCGTTTCGGGGAACGGGGGCGTCCTTGATCATCACTCGACGCTGGTGCTGGGCAGCGAGGCTGCATCATGACCGTAGGTCCGGTTGAGCGCGACGACGCCACTGCCGCCTTTTTCGACGGCACCGCAGCCGGGCAGCTCCTGCTCCGCCGGTGCCCGGCGGGCCACTACAGCGAGCCCGCGGCCGTCCAGTGCACCACGTGCGCGGCGACCGAGTTGCACTGGGAGCCGGCGTCCGGCGGCGCCACGCTGGTCAGCTGGGCGGTGACCGGCGGGATCACCCTGGTTATCGCGGAGCTGGACGAAGGCCCCTGGTGGTGGTCTCAGCTGGCCGAATCGGCCGCCGAACCAGCAGTAGGCCAGCGGCTGCAGATTTCATTTGCCCAGTCCGAGCACGAGGCGGTACCGGTCTTCCGCCAGCCGAGCACCTGACCGCTGCGGGCATCGGGCGGCCCGAAGAAGCTCTGCAGGTAACGCGTGAGGTCGCCGTTGCTGCCGTCGGTCGTGATGATCGCAGCTGCACGCCATTCCCCGATGGCCGTGGCCAGCACCGGGCGGTACGGACCGGCCTCGGATATGCCGTGGCCGAGCCGGCTGAGCTCGTGGATCGTGGTGCGTTGCTGCGGCGTTAAAGTGCCTTCGGAGCTGCACGCCGCGGCGTGGCCCGGCGACAGGTTGATAGCGTTTCCGCTCGGCGCGGACGTGATGCAGTAGCCACCGACCACGGAGATGGGCTCGTTAGCCATCGCCTGCCACTGCATCTCGGCCACGCCGCCGGCCTCCATCGCCTGCCACTGCATCTCGGCCACGCCGCCGGCCAGCACGAGAACCGGGGCACCAGCTGGGAGGTGCAGTTGCGACAGGACGCGCTGCCAGCTCGGCGGCGGTCCCGCAACGTTGGCTGGGACCAAAGCCTGCGGCAGCGCGGGCAGCAGCACAAGCGCTGCGGCCACGGGAACCAGCAACCGCGGCCGCCCCGCTGGCAGCCGCTGTCTCGCCTGGTCGATCGTGAAGGCGAGCACAGCGCCCGCCGCCCCGTCGGCGGCAATGGACAGCCGGTTCGGCAGCGCCTGGTCGAGCAGCGGCAAGTGGGCGAGCCAGTGCCACGGCAGCGCGGCCGCGCTGAGATGCCACGAGCCGACGGAAAGAATGTGACCGCCGAGGCTGAACAGCTCGAGCAGGAAGAATGTGACGCCGGCCAGCCTGATCCGGCCGTCGCGCCAGAAGTAGATGGTCGCCGCTGCCAGCACGATCAGCAGAGGCCAGCCCAGGTATGCCATGGCCTCTGTCGATTTCGGGCCGACAATCGCGGACCCGCGATGGAACATCAGGCCTACCGGCGCCGACACGAAGTCACCGACCGAGTTGCCGAACTTCGACACATCCCAGGGGCTGCTCTGCTCGCTCGCCGGGCCGACGAACTGCACCCACAGGGCCCTGCCGCAGAGCAGCAACGCCACTGCGGCCGCCACGCCGAGGCCCACGGCCGCATGACGGATTGCGGCCAGGATGCGGGAGCGGTTGCCTATGGCCAGCACCATGATGATCAGCGCGGCGGCCAGCGCCGTGTCGACCAGCGGTTCCTCTGCGGTGAATAGCTGCGCCGCGGCCAGCAAGCCGAGCCAGACGCCGGTCCGCACCGGGCGGCCACGGCCGGTCACCAGGCGCAGCAGCGCGTCGACAATCAGCGGCGCCAGGGCAGCGAACTGGATGTGGTAATGGTCGACCGCGGCCATCCGCATGCCCGGCGAGAAGCCGTAGAACGCTCCGCCGATAAAGGCCGCGCTGATGCCGGCACCCCACCGGCGCAGCACGAGGTACATGGTGAGGGCGGAGAGGAAGAACCCGGCCGCCAGCAGGACCACGAGGCTGGTCGCCGGACCGGACAGCACCGTCACCGGCGCCAGGACCACCCCGGGCAGGAGCAGGGAGGTGTTCCACATCATGTTGATGCCGTGCGGCCAGTTCAGCGCGGTGGTCACGAGCGCGGGCAGGTGGCCGTGCCAGACCGCAGTGCCGATGTAGCGCATGAACCAGAGGTTCAGCACCACGTCTGGCCGGGCACCGATGCCGTAGGTCGGCACCCGGCTGGCCGGGTGGACCCAGAGCGGGGACGTAACGGCCATCGCGCCGAGCAGGTACCAGAGCGGCACCAGCCATCGAGGCGCGCCCCGTGGTAGCTGATCGGCCCCCGCTGGACGCGCCAGGACCGAGGGCCGACTCACTGTCACCTCCCGCATGCGCACCAGGGCTAGCCGCCGTATTTCTGCGCGAGCACCTGCAGGGCCGCCGGGTCTATCCGCCAGCCGAGCACGGCGCCGTCGTTAGCTGCGGGCCGGCTGAAGAAGCCAAACAGGTAGCGACCGAGCAGATTATTGCCACCAACAGTAGTGATCACTGCGGCAGGCCGCCAGGCGGCGAGTGCGAGCGCCACTGTCTTGCGCGCGGGCTTGGCGTTCTGGCCGGGCCGCGAGCGGATTGGTATCTGCGGCAAGGGCGAAGGCGGCCCGTTCGTCGCTAGCTACGCCGACAACGGGGGCGTCCTTGATCATCACTCGACGCTGGTGCCGGGCAGCGAGCCCGCGGCCGTCCAGTGCACCACGTGCGCGGTGACCGAGTTGCACTGGGAGCCGGCGTCCGGCGGCGCCACGCTGGTCAGCTGGGCGGTGACCGGCGGGATCATCCTGGTTATCGCGGAGCTGGACGAAGGCCCCTGGTGGTGGTCTCAGCTGGCCGAATCGGCCGCCGAACCAGCAGTAGGCCAGCACCTGCTGATAGCGTTCGCCCAGTCCGAGCACGAATCGGTACCAGTCTTTGTTCAGGCCGCCAGCCGAGCACCTGACCGCTGCGGGCAGCAGGCGGCCCGAAGAAGCTCTGCAGGTAACGCGTGAGGAGGCCGCTGTCGCCCTCGGTCGTAATGACCGCGGCTGCACGCCATTCCCGGATGGCCATTGCCAGCACCGGGCGGCCCGGACCGGCCCTGGATGTGCCTTCGCCAAGCCGGTTGAGCTCGAGGGTCGTGATGTGTTGCTGCGGAGTCAAAGTTCCTCTCGAACCGCACATCGAGGCGTGACCGGCCGGCAATTTGATCACGTTACCGCTTAGCGCGGATGTGATGCAGAAGCCGCCGACTATCGAGATGGGTTCGTTGGCGATTGCCTGCCATTGCATCTCAGCCAGGTTGGACGAGGCCACCACCAGGACCGGGGCACTAGCTGGCAGGTGCAATTCCGCGAGGACACGCTGCCAGCTTGGCGGCGGTCCGCCGACGTTGGCCGTGGCTAGACCTAGCGGCAGCGCGGGCAGCAGTACGAGCGCGGCCGCCGCGGGCACCAGCAACCGGAGCCGCCCGGCCGGCAACCGCTGTCTCAGCTGGTCGACGGAGAAGGCGAGAACCGCGGCCGCCGCCCCGTCGGCGGCGATGGACAGCCGGTTCGGCAGCGCCTGGTCGAGCAGCGGCAAGTGGGCGAGCCAGTGCCACGGCAGGGCGGCCGCGCTGAGATGCCACGAGCCGACGTGACGGGTGTAACCGCCGAGGCTGAGCGACTCGAGCAGGAAGCACGTCAGGCCCGCAACCCTGATCCTGGCGTCGCGCCAGAAGTAGATGGTCGCGGCCGCCAGTACGATCAGCAGAGGCCAGCCCAGGTAGGCCAGGTCCTCCACTGATGTCACGCCACCCAGAGCGGAATGGCCGTGGAACACCATGCCCGCCGGCGCCGACACGAAGTCACCGAGCGAGTTGCCATACTTCGACACTTGCCAGGGGCTACTGTGCTCGGTCACGGGTCCGACGAACTGAACCCACAGCGCCCGGCCGCATATCAGCAGCGCAACGGCGACGGCGACGCCGAGGCCGGCGGCGGCAGGTAGGACCGCGGCACGGATTCGGGAGGGGTTGCCTATGGCCAGCACGATGATGATCAGCGCGCCGGCCAGCGCCGTGTCGACCAGCGGCTCCTCGGCGGTAAACAGCTGCGCTGCGGCCAGCAGGCCGAGCCAGATGCCGGTCCGCACCGGCCGCCCGCGGCCGGTGACCAGCCGCAACAGCGCGTCGATCATCAGCGGCGCCAGGGCAGCGAACTGGATGTGGTAATGGTCGGTCGCGGCCATCCGCATGCCTGGTGAGAAGCCGTAGAACGCTCCGCCGATAAAGGCGGCGCTGATGCTGGCACCCCAGCGGCGCAAAACGACGTACATGGTGACGGCGGACAGGAAGAACCCGGCGGCCAGCAGCACCACCAGGCTGGCCACCGGGCCGGCCAGCTGCGTCACCGGGGCTAGCACTATGCCGGGCAGCAGCAGGGAGGTATTCCACATCATGTTGACGCCGTGCGGCCAGTTCAGCGCGGTGGTCACGAGCGCAGGCAAGTTGCCGTGCCAGACCGCAGTGTCGGCGTAGCGCATGAACCAGAGGTTCAGCACCACATCTGGCTCGGGACCGGCGCCGAAGGTTGGCACCCGGCTGGAAGGGTGAACCCAGAGCGGGGACGTAACGGCCATCGCGCCGAGTAGATAGCAAATCGGCACCAGCCACGCACGATGGGCCGAGAGCCGACTCACCGTCACCTCCCCGCAGGTGATCTACCCAACGCGGCTCGCCACCACCGCGAGGGCTAGCCTCCGTATCGCTGGGCGAGCTCTTGCAGGTCCGCCGGGTCTATCCGCCAGCCGAGCACCGCGCGGTTGTGCGCGGTCGGCCGTCCAAAGAAGTGAAGCAGGTAGCGGCCAAGCAGGTTCTTGCCGCCGACAGTGGTGATGACCGCAGCCGGCCGCCAGGCGATAATGGCGAGGGCCGTCGTCTTCGCCGCCGGGTAGTCGTGCCGGCCAGCGGCGAGCTTTGTGATGCGAAGCTGGGCTGTCTGCTGGTAGGAAGTCAAGATCTTGCCAGTCTCGCAGGGTGCAGCCAGACCGGTGGGATCCGGGGCGATGCAGTAGCCACCGACAACCGAGATATTCTCGCCGCTGATTGCCTGTAGTTCCATCGTGAGCGCGCCGTCGAGCGGCAGCACCAGGACCGCGGCGCCCCGCTTCAAGTGCAGGCCCTTGATCACGTCGGTCCAGCTTGCCGATACCTTCACGGCAGCGGGTGCGTGGACTGGAGCGGGCAGCACGGGCACGATGGCGGCCACCACGGCGGCCGCGGCCAGTGCGGTCAGGGCCGGCTTGCGCCAGCCGTGGGTGGCCCGCAGTGCCGTCCAGATGCGGTCGGCGGCGAACGCGAGCAGTGCGGCGGCCGCGCCATCAGCCAGCAGCGACAATCGGTTCGGCAATGACTGGCTGAACACGGGCAGGCCCTGCAGCCAGTACCACGGCAGCACGTCAGCCTGAATGTGCCAGGAACCGATGTTGACGGGGTGGCCGCCGACGCTGAGCAATTCGAGCACCACGAAGGCCACCCCGGCGATGCGGATCCTGAGGTCTCGCCAGAACACGATCATGATGAGGATGGGCAAGACGAGCAGCGGCCAGCCCAGGTAACCGAAGTACTCGACCTCGCGCTGGCCTGAGGCGATCAGGTAGCTGAGGAAATGCGATCCGTGCACCAGCACGCTAGTAGGCGCGGCGACGAAGTCAGCGGGCTGGTTTCCGTACCGATTGACGTGCCACGGACTGCCAGTCTCGGTCAGTGGCCCGTGCAGCTGGACATACAGCGCGTAGCCGCAGATTGCCCCGGCGATCGCCACCGCGATGCCGAGTCCCGCGGCCGTCGGCTTCAGCGCCGCGCGGATGGCGGCAGGCTTGCTCGCGGCGAGCGCCACGATGATGATCAGCGCGGCCAGAACCGTCTCGAAGAGCAGCTCCTCCGCGGTGAAGAGCTGGGCCGCCACCATTAGACCGAGCACAATCCCGGTGCGGACGGGGCGGCCACGGCGCGTTACGAGTCGCAGCACAGCGTCGATGATCAGCGGGGGCAGGATGGCGAGCTGGAGGTGGTAATGCGCCTCGGCGGCGATTCGCATGGCGGGCGAGAACCCGTAGAACGCCCCGGCCAGGCCCGCCGCGACGTAGCTCGCGCCCCACCGGCGCAACACGAAGTACATCGCCGCCGCCGAGCCGGCGAAGCCGACAACAAGCAGGATGCTGAGGCTGACCGTGGGTCCGGCCACCAGCGTGACGGGGGTAAGTATGACCGCGGGCAGGAGCAGCGACGTGTTCCACATCAGGTTCACGCCCTGCGGCCAATTCAGCGCGGTCGTCGTCAGCGCCGGGAGATGGCCATGCGCGAGCGCGGTGGCCACGTACCGCAACGACCAGGCACTGAGGTAGACGTCGTTCGAGATTCCGGCCGGGCCAGACGTGGTCGGCACCCGGCCCGCCGGGTCCGGCCAGATGTGCCAGGTCACAACGAAGGCGGCGAGCAGGTAACAGAAGATGACAAGCCAGCTGACGCTCAGCGATCTCCGCGCAGGCCGCTCATCGGCAGACCTTGCGGGATGCACAAGCACTGACAGCCGACTCACCGTCACCTCCGTCTCTAGGCCATTGTGCCTAGCGCCTTTGCTCCGTGGCGGGCAAGCAGCCTCTGCATGGGCGACCCTAGGCAGCCACGCTATACGGGAGCGCACGCCGACGAAGCGCGGCTGCGCAGCTGCCGGGGCATATCGGGCCACCGCGCCCCTCAGGGTACCGGAAGATGGCGGGCCGTCCGTGCTTCTGCCCTATTGCCTCCAAGTCGCCCGCTGAGATATGGCTCTGACCTGGGGTTATCCGAGAACGTCGCGGGCCGCATCCACGATGCCGGATTCTGACAGCAGCACCGTCGACGCCGCGTCCCCGAGTGGGATGAAGCTGTCCTGACTGGCCACCCTGGCAATCCGGCCGGTGAAGCCGGCGTCGACCAGGGTTGTGATGACACCCTCGGAAATGCCGCCGGTGCGCCGCGTCTCGTCGGCGATGAGCACCCGCCCGGTGGCCGCGGCCGCCCGGAGCAGGTCCTCGAACGGCAACGGGGCGAGCCAGCGCAGGTCGAGCACACGGCATCCGATGCCCTCAGCGGCGAGCGTGCGGGCGGCCCGCAAGCTCATCCGGACCCCGTTACCGAACGAAATGATGGTCATGTCCTTGCCGCGGCCATACGAGCGAGCCCGGCCGACCGGCACGTGCGCCGCCGACCACCGGGCAGGCGGCTCGTAACTCGCTAGCCAGCCGCCATCGCCGGCTTCGTACAAGTCACGCTCGTGATACAGCGCTATCGGCTCGAGAAAGAGGCTGACGCTGCCATCGACGTCCGCCGCGCCCAGGCAGCTACGCAGCATGCCAGCCGCATCGTCCGGCCTGGCCGGACAGGCCACGATCAGGCCGGGGATGTCGCGCAGCGGAGCCAGCCCGTTGTCGTTGTGGAAATGGCCGCCGAAGCCTTGCTGGTAGGCGAGGCCGGGAACGCGGACCACCATCGGGTTGCGGTACTGAGTACGCGAGAAGAACGACAGGGTGGCCGCCTCACCCCGGATCTGGTCGATCGCGTTGTGCAGGTAGGCCAGGTACTGGATTTCCGGGACCGGCAGCAGGCCGGCTAGCGCCGCGCCCAGGGCCAGGCCGAGGATCGATTGCTCGTCCAACACCGAGTCGAAGACCCGGCCGGAGCCAAACGACTTCAGCAGGCCTCTGGTAACTCCGTAGACCCCGCCTTTGCGCGCGACGTCCTCGCCGAACACAAGCATGCCCGGCCGATCGGCCATGGCGTCAGCCAGCGTGCGGTTGATCGACTGGGCCAGCGTCAGCGGGCCTTCGTCCTCCGGCAGCTGGGAGCTGAACACTTTGTGCCGCAGACTGGTCTGCCTGGCCCGTGCGGCCAGGTTCGCTGCGACGGTAGCGGGGCGGCGCGGCGCGATCGGCGCCATCACCTGGCTCGCGCTGGCCAGCCGGGGCGCGCCAGCCAGTTCGTCCGCCTGCGCCAGGATCCGCGCCCTGGACTTCTCGTACCAGTCCAGGATCTCGGCCGGTCTCACGCTCGCCTCGACCAGCAGCCGCGCGGTGCCGATGATCGGGTCTCGCTCGGCGTCAGCGGCGATCTCGCTTGGCGACCGGTAGGCGGATTCCACGTCACTGCCGGCATGCCCGCCCAGCCGGACCATGCGCACGTGCAGGAACGCGGGTGAGCGCCGGTCCCGGACCCAGCGAGCCGCCTCGGTGGCCACGTCGTACACCGCGGCGAGGTCGGCGCCGTCGGCGCTGTAGTACTTCAGCCGGGGGCGGTTGGCCTCGGCGGCCTCGATCCAGCCCGCCGGGGTCCGCACGCTGATGCCGAGGCCGTTGTCCTCGCAGACAAGTAGCAGTGGCACGGGCAGGCCCTGGTAGGCGGAATAGGACGCCGCGTTGATGGCGCCAGTCGCGGTCGAGTGGTTCGCCGAGGCGTCGCCGAAGCTGCACACGACGATGCTGTCTGCTGGCCACGGCGTCTCGGTGCCGATCTTGGCCGCCCTGGCCAGCGAGAACGCCAGGCCCATGGCCCTCGGCAGGTGCGAGGCGATCGTGGACGTCTGCGGGATCACGTGCAGTTCCGGGTGGCCGAAGACCTTATGCCGCCCGCCGGCGATCGGTTCGGCGGACGCCGCCATCAGGCCGAGCAGCACGTCAGCCGCACCGTCCCTGGGCGGGTTCGCCTGGGCCGCCCGGACCAGGTAGAAGGCGCCTGACCGGTAGTGCAGCAGCGCCGGGTCGGTCAGCCTGACCGCGGCGGCGATGGCGGCATTGCCCTCGTGCCCGGACGAGCCGATCGTGTAGTACCCGAAACCGCGGCTCTGCAGCCACCGGGCGGCCAGGTCGAGGTGCCTGCTGGCCAGCTGCGCGCCGAAGAGGTCCAGGCACTGGCCCACCGATAGGCGCGAGCCTGGCCGCACCGGCTGTGTTCGGGTCGGCGCTGTCTGGGTCGGCGCTACCGTTCGGGCCAGCTCGCGGATGGCCCGCGTTAGCCGCTGTTCCGCGAGGTCCGGCGTTGGCCCTGGTACTCCGGCTGCGGCGGTCACGATCTGACGGTATGTCGCCGGAGCACGTTTGCGCATCGTTGTCTGGTTGCGTCGCGGTGAACGCCCGGTGGACGCGGGCGCATCAGGGGCCAGTTGCGCTCGCCGGAGCCGTCAGTGATCTGATGGAACGCACGGAGCCTCCGGCCCCGTGCGCCCGAAAATCAGCCTTTGGTTTCTCGGATCCGCTAGGAGAGGTGCCGTGCTTCCCTGGTCAGCCGAGCTCGCTGGGACGCTCACCGAGCACGTGATTGACAGCGAACTTTTGCGCGACAACCCACTCGGTGATCCGCATAGGCGGCCCTTGTGGGTATATGCGCCGCCCGGCTACGCCGACGAGCCGCACCGGAGGTACCCGTCGGTCTACGTCATCCAGGGCTTCACCGGATACCTGGCGATGTGGCACAACAGGTCGCCGTTCCGGCAGCCGTTCACTGAGACGGCCGACCATGTGTTCGCCTCCGGGCAGGCGCCGCCAGCGATCGTGGTTTTCGTGGATGCCTGGACGAGCTACGGCGGCAGCCAGTTCGTGGACTCCCCTGGGACCGGCCGCTACCACTCGTACCTGTGCCAGGAGGTGGTGCCATGGGTCGATGAGCACTACCGGACCATGCCAGACGGTGCGCACCGGGCCATCATGGGCAAGTCGAGCGGCGGGTTCGGCGCGATGATCACGCCGATGCTGCGGCCAGACCTGTTCGGGGCGCTCGCCTCGCATGCGGGCGACAGCCTGTATGAGTACTGCTACCTGAAGGAGTTCGCCCAGGCGGTGCGGGCACTGCGCGGTTACGACGGCGATATCTGGCGGTGGTGGAAGGACTTCGGATCACGCACCGCTTTCACCAAGCCAGCTGACCAGGAGCTGCTCGGCATTCTCGGCGTGGCCGCTGCCTTCTCCGCTAACGACGACGGCACCATCGAGCTGCCCTTCGATCCGCGCACCGGCGTGATCCGGCCGGAGGTGTGGCAGCGCTGGCTGAACTGGGACCCGGTCCGGATGGCGCCGAGGTACGCCGAAGCGCTGCGATCGCTGCGGGCGATCTGGATCGATGGCGGCACCAGGGACGAATACTTCCTCGATGTGGGCGCTGAGGCCTTCCGGGCGAAGCTGCGCGCTGCCGGCGTATGGGACGAGGTGGTCCGCTTTGAGCTGTTCGAAGCGACCCATGCGGCCATCGAGTACCGGTATCCGCTGTCCCTGGCGTGGCTCTGCGAGAAGATGTCGGGTTAGCCGGCGGTGAACGTTCCCGGCCGCTGCGCCGTAATCAGGGGATAGGGAAAGTCCCTACGGAACGGAGATATAGCCATGCGCAACCGATGGTGGGCGGCGCCGGTTCTCGCGGGCGGGGTCGCGTTGCTCGCTGCGTGCGGGAGCTCGACGAGTACGGGCGGTGGCAGCACGGCAACAACCCCGGCCACGGGTCAGGCGACGACCGGCTCGGGGCCGATGATAAAGACCGCGAGCACGAGCAAGGGCACGGTGCTGGTCAACGCTGCCGGCAAGACGATCTACTGGTTCGCGATCGACACGCCGACGAAATCGAACTGTACTAGCGCCACCTGTACGTCGTTCTGGCCGCCGGTCCTGGGCAAGGCGTCAGCCGCGGCCGGCGCCTCGCTGCCGAAGACATTTGGCACGATCACCAGACCGGATGGCAAGGTACAGGCAACCTACGACGGGCACCCGCTCTACACCTTCTCGGGTGACAGCGGGCCAGGCTCGATCAAGGGCAACGACTTCAACGCCTCGGGCGGCCTGTGGTGGGCGATGACCCCGTCCGGTGCCAAGCTTGGCTCAAGCCCGGCTCCCAAGACGTCTACGAGCACCTCGGGCGGGGGCGGCTACTACTAAAGCCAGCAGCGAGGAGTGCTGCCTGGCTGAGCCAGGCAGCACTTCTGGTCAAGTGGGGCCGGCGCCCGGGCAGTGCGCAGCCCCAGCCGGGCGTACGATCGGGCCATGCCTGCGCAGCGGCGTACCTTGGGCACCGATTTCCTCCAGGTGCAGACCACGACTGATTCCCGCGCGGAGGCGATCGAACTCGCCCGCGCGGTCGTGGAGGCCAGGCTTGCCGCCTGCGCCCAGGTCGCCGGGCCGATCGCCAGCACCTACTGGTGGGAAGACGGTCTTGAGCGGGCCGAGGAATGGTTGCTCATGCTCAAGCTTCCGGCCGATCGCTACGACGAGCTGGCCGAGTTCCTGGCTCAGCGGCACAGTTACGACGAGCCTGAGATCACCGCGACGCCGATCGTGGCTGGTTCGCCGTCCTTTCTGGACTGGCTCGAGGAAGAGACCCGCGCGCAATGAGCACCGCGCCTGCCGAGGACCAGGGCCTGTTCGGTCCGGGTTCGGTCACCTGGCGGGTGCTCAGCGAGCCGGTGATGTGGGTAGCCGGCGTGCGCGCAATGTACCTGCAGGCCCTGCATCCGAAGGTGATGAAGGGCACCTGGCAGAACACCGTGTTCGCCCAGCGAGACCAGGCCTGGGGCAGGTTCACCAGGACCGTTGAGTTTATCCGGGTGCGCACCTACGGGACGGTGGCCGAGGCGGAGCGGGCCGGTTCACGGCTGCGCAAGATTCACTCCTCGCTGACCGGCGTTGATGAGGACGGCCGGGAGTTTCGCCTGGACGAGCCTGAGCTGCTGCTCTGGGTGCATTGCGGTGAGGTCGGCTCGTACACGGAGATCGCCCGCCGCAGCGGAATGCGGCTGACGCCGGCCGAGCTGGACGCGTTCGTCGACGAGCAGCGGCGCAGCGCCGCTGTGGTCGGCCTGGATCCCTCATCGGTGCCGGCCAGCACGGCCGAGCTCGACGCCTACTACCAGCGGATGCAGCCGAAGCTACAGGCCTGCGCGGAGGCTCGGCTCGCGCTGCGGTTGTCGTTCACCCCGAAGCTGCCACCCGCGTATGCCCCGCTGCGCCTGCTCGTGCCGCCGCTGAACGTGCTGGCCTTCGCGAGCCTGCCCCGGTGGGCGCGTCGACTGTACGGGACGCCCGCCATTGGCCTGACCGATGCCGCGGTCACGATGGCGCTGCGAGCCGCATTCGAGTCCACCACCCGCCTCCCGCCGCAGTTGCTGCTGCTGCCCGCTGCGCGCCGCGAGTCTGCGGCCTAGCTTCGGCCGGCACGTTCCAGCGGCTGATGACCGGTTCGCCGTGCTCGGCGCCGAGCATGCTGAGCGTGCCGGTATCCAGGCGGAAGTACCGTCCGCCATCGGCGGCAAGGCCCAGCCAGCGGGCTGTCAGCACGCGCAGCAGGTGGCCGTGCGCCACCAGGACGACATCGCCGGCGGCCAACAGCGATCGCACGCGGCTCAGCACCCCGTCGGCGCGACGCCCTACCTGCTCCACCGTCTCGCCCGGATGCGACTGATCACCGGGGACGACGCCATCGCGCCACAAGTACCAGTCGGGCCGCTGCTCGGCGATCTCGGTACTAGTGAGCCCCTCGTAACCGCCGTAGTCCCACTCCCACAGGTCGGGATCGTGGCGCGCACCGGCGAGGCCGGCGATCCGGGCCGTGACGGCCGCCCGGGCGGCTGGGCTGGTGAACGCCCCGACGATGTCCCGGCCGGCCAGGGCAGGCGCCAGGTCAGCGGCGGCTGCCAGCCCGGCGTCGGTCAGCGGCACGTCCGTCCGGCCGGTGTGCCTTCCTGCCTTGCTCCACTCCGTCTCGCCATGCCGGATCAAGATCAGTTCGCCCATGCGCTGATGATCTCGCAGTGGAGAGGCCGGCCTCAGAGTTGACAGCCTGGACCGTCATATGTAAGTTGTGACTGACAGGTGAAACTCGGAGGCATCGGGAGTTGTGCTGACCAGCGAGACGGAGTTGCTAGCCGTGCTGACGGCTGTGGCCAACCCGCAACGCATGAGGGTCGTGGCCGAGCTCCTAGATGGCCGCGTGCACGTCAGCGAGCTGGCTCGCAGGCTCGGCATCTCCCGGCCGCTGCTGTACATGCACCTGGACCGGCTGGAGAAAGCCGGACTGATCAGTGGGCACCTAGAACTATCTGACGATGGGAAGGCCATGAAGTACTTCGAACTGGCGCCATTCGAGCTGCGGGTGACCGCGGAGTCGATCACAGAAGCGGTCCGGGCAGCAGACGGCGAGCACCCAACTGAAACGAAGGAGAGCGATCTATGACTCGCGTGCTGGCGGTCGCGGGCACCACCACCGCTGCTCATGCCGTGCAGGTGATCTTGATCAGCGTCGGCATCCCGCTGGTGGTGCTCGGGTCGATCGCGGTGATCGTCGTGGCGTATTTCCGGCTGCAGGGGCATCGCGCTGATGCCGTCGCCATGGCGAATTACCGGAAGCTGGCCGAGGATGCGGTGGCCAACCAGCAGGACTTGCACGCCGAGCTGGCCAAGCTGACCGAGAAGGTTGCCGCGGTCGAGAAGCTGATGCGGGATGTGGGATGAGCGCGCCGCGGGCGGTGCCCGATGGCTGGCGCCTTCGGGCGAGCCGCGACCCAGTGCGACTCGTATTCTCATCGAGCCCGTGGCTGGCAGCCGGTTACCTGGTCAGCTACCTGTTCGTGAGCGGGATCCTGTTCGCGGTCGCACTGAGTATCAGCGTGGTTGCGCTAGTGCTCGGCGTCACCGTCGCGGCACTCCCGCTGCTGATAGCGGCCGCGTGGGTGATTCGCGGCTGCGCCAGCGTCGAGCGGCTGATGCTGCGCCAGGTATTCACCGAACCAGTGCGCGGCGGGTACCTGCCACCGCAGGGCGACGGCCTGTGGCGGCAAGCGCGGGCGCGATGGAGCCAGAGCGCTACCTGGCGCGACCTCGCCTACCTGGTCGGGCTGTGGCCGGTGCTGTTCGCGCTGGACGCTGTCGTCTTCGCAGCATGGGCAACGCTGCTCGCGGGAGTGACCCTGCCGCTGTGGTATTCGCACGTCGCTGACGTCTGCCTTGGCGATTGCGCCGGGCAGAACGTCCGTGGCGTGATGATTGGCAACTACTCCCGCGGACTGCACGGGCTGGGCAGCCATGGCCTCTACATCGCCTCACTGCACACCGCAGTTCTCGCCGCGGCCGGGTCCGCCATCTTGTTCTTGCTGTTCAACTACGTCCTGGTCGCGGCCGCCCGGCTACACGGGCGGATCGCCAGGGCAGTGCTCCGCCACCCGTCCGATCCGCTCGCCCCCGCGCGGCAGGTGCTGAAGCGACCGGGCCCGCTGGGGCCGCTGGTCGGGGCCGAGTACTCCGACCGATAGCAAGGTGCCCTCGCCCGCGAGTGCCAGCTCCCGGGCGAGGGCCACAACGCGATCAGCTACGCGACACACCTAGGAGAGGTCATCATGCGCCAATCGCCGAGTTCAGTATTGCCTGATTCCGGCTTGCCTGATTCCGGCTTGCCTGAGCAAGCCACCACTCAGTTTTCGAACGCCGCGCCGCTCACCGAGCGAGTCGCCGGATGGAGCACCCGGCACCGCAAAATGACAGTGTTCGGCTGGCTCGCTCTGGTTGCGATCGTCTTCGTGGCCGGGCAGCTTATCGGCACCAAGAACGTTCCCTCGAATGACCCGGGGCAGTCTGGCGTCGCCGAACGTATTCTGCAGAACCTGCACGACAACGGGCCGCCGCCGGCCGAGGACGTGCTCATTCAGGCCCGCAGCGCAGGCGCCACCCTCCCTGAACTGCGGCAGGCCACGCAGCAGGTGGTAACGGCACTGCGCGGGCTGCCCAGGTCTACAGCCACCGACATCCGATCGCCGTTTGGCCGCGGCGACGGGTCGCTGATCTCTGCCGATGGCAGATCTGTCCTCGTTACCTTCAATGTCCCCGGGGCCAACGAGGACCAGGCCGTACTTCCTGCCCTCCACGCGGTAGCAGGAGTGCAGGCGGCACATCCCGGCCTTCGGATCGCCGAGGCGGGCGGCGCCAGCGAAGACCGGGTAATCAGCAGCCAGATAAGCCGAGACTTCCGCAAGGCCGAGTCGACATCCCTGCCGATCACGCTCATCTTGCTGGTCGGTGTGTTCGGTGCGCTAATCGCAGCTGGCATCCCGCTATTGCTGGCCGGCACCGCGGTCGTCACCGCTATCTCGCTGTGCTCGGTTATCGGCCAGTGGCTGCCGACAGGTCAGAGCACGTCGGAGGTCGTGCTGATCATCGGAATGGCGGTCGGCATCGACTACACGCTGTTCTACTTGCGCAGGGAACGGGAGGAGCGAGGCAACGGCCGGAGCAACGCCGAGGCGCTGCGGATTGCAGCCGGCACTTCCGGCCGGGCGATCGTGATCTCCGGCCTGACCGTCATGATTGCGCTGGCCGGGCTGTTCTTCACTGGTTACCCGGTCTTCACTGGCATCGGCATCGGCACCATCGCAGTGGTCGGGGTCACCGTGGTCGGCTCGCTGACGTTCCTGCCCGCCTTGCTGTCCTGGCTGGGTCCGTGGGCCGACCGGGGCCGGGTTCCATTCCTGGGCCGTCGCCGTACCGCGTCAAGACCGTCTCGGCTCTGGTCGGCACTGGTCCGCCAGGTCGTCCGCAGGCCCGCGGCCTGGGGCGCTGTCGCGGCCATCGCGATGCTCGCGCTCGCCGCGCCCGCGCTGGGTATGCGGCTCGGCAGTCCGCCCGATGGCGGGTTCGCCGGCAGCCTGCCTATCGTGCAGACGGCGAACAGGATCCAGGCGGCCTTCCCCGAGGCGCCCGCTCCGGCGCAGGTGGTTGTCACCGGCGCCAGCCTGGGCAGCCGAGACTTCAGCAACGCCCTAGCCGCCCTGCGGCGATCCGCGTCCAGCACCGGCGTGATCAGGGAGCCGGTCACGGCAGCGGCGATCGCTGGAGGGCGCGCGCTGGTCGTCACCGTCCCGCTGCAGGGCAACGGAACGAACTCAAGGTCCGACGCTGCCCTGCTCGACCTGCGCGATCGAGTGCTCCCGGCCACCCTCGGGAGGGTCAGCGGTATCAGCTACGCGGTCACCGGTCCGACGGCAAACAACTACGACGACATTGCGGCGCTGCACTCGCGGACCCCTCTCGTGCTATTGGTCGTGGCGGCGCTGGCATTCGTGCTGCTGCTGGTCGCGTTCCGATCCGTGGCTATTCCGCTCATCTCGATCCTGCTCAATTTGCTGTCGGTCGGCGCCGCCTACGGCCTGGTCACGCTTATCTTCCAGAGCGGGCGCTTCCGGGGCGCGCTGGGCTACACCAGCTTTGGCGCGGTGGTCTCCTGGGTGCCACTTTTCATGTTCGTGTTCTTGTTCGGCATGAGCATGGACTACCACGTGTTCATCCTGAGCCGGATCCGGGAACTGCGGTTGCGCGGCGCACCGACAAAGGACGCGGTGGTAGGTGGCATCTCGGGTAGTGCCGGTGTGGTCACGAGCGCCGCGGTGATTATGGTGGCCGTCTTCTCCATCCTGGCGACGTTGTCGATCATCCAGCTCAAGATGCTGGGCGTCGGCCTGGCCGCTGCTGTGCTTATCGATGCCACTGTGGTCCGCGGCATCCTGGTCCCGGCCGCGCTGGCCCTGCTCGGCGAGCGCGCCTGGTTCCTGCCTCGCTGGCTGGCCTGGCTGCCAGGCCGCGGGATCAGCCCGCGGCCGCGGGGGTCCGAGCGCGCTCTCAATGAGGCGCCTTAGGGAAAGCTGAGGGATCTATCAGGATTCCGTAGGCATTCGCGGGATTGGCTTACTCATCGCCACGGCTCAGCTACAGTTCCAGTGACAGCTGGCTCGGCGCCCCTGACTCTGGCGTGACGCCCGCTATGCCGCGTCTTCCCCGAGCCAGAGAGCGACCATGGGCCTGCTCCCTAGCACTCGCACGCGCACAGGCCGGTCGGCTCGCGGTCCGGCCGTTGAGCGAATCGCTGGATGGAGTGCCCGCCACCGGAAGACGGCGGTGCTCCTCTGGCTGGCCTTCGTCATCGGCTGCTTCATCGCCGGCCAGTCGGTGACCTCGGCGGGGGTGCAGCAGTACGACCCTGGCCAGGCGGGCCAGGGCGAGCAGGTGCTGACGCAGCTGGGCGTGGTCACGCCGCCGGCCGAGAGCGTGCTGATCGAGGCACGCATCGGTGCCCGGCACATCGAAGCCGATGCTGCGCGCCGGGTGCGGGCTGCGGCCGGCGAAGTGGAACGGGCGCTGGCGGCACTGCCGCGGGCCGCCGCGGACATTCGTGCGCCTTCCGGCCACAACGGCCTGCTGTCGCGCAGTGGGCTCGCCGCGCTCGTGACCTTCAACGTGGCCGGCCCGAACACGGCTGCGGACGTCACCGTGCTGACTGATCTGGCTGCGGTTCACCGCGTGCAGGCTCAGAACCCTGGAATGCTGATCCGGGAGGCGGGCGACGCCAGTACCAACCGCGTCGCGAATGCCCTGCTCGGCCATGACTTCCGGCAGACGGAGTGGACGTCAATCCCCCTCACGCTCGTGCTGCTCGTCTGCGTGTTCGGCGCCCTGATCGCGGCTGGCATTCCGGTCTTGCTGGCCGGGACGGCAGTGGTCGCGGCCGTTTCGCTCCTCAGCATCGCGGCCCAGTGGCTGCCGGTCGGGGCGGGCGCGTCCGAGATCGTGCTGGTCATCGGAATGGCAGTCGGAGTCGACTACTCGCTGTTCTACCTCCGCCGCGAACGCGAGGAACGCGCAAAGGGACACAGCATGCTCGCAGCGATCAAGATCGCCGCGAGCACTTCTGGCCGCGCCATCGTCGTGTCCGGGCTGACGGTCATGATCTCGCTCGCGGGCATGTTCCTGACCGGGATCGACGTCTTCACCGGGCTCGCCTTCGGTACCATCGTTGTGGTCGGCGTGACCGTGCTGGGGTCGCTCACGTTCCTGCCTGCCATGCTGTCCTGGCTCGGCTCGTGGGCCGACCGGGGCCGGCTGCCGCACCTGGGCAAGCGCCGAACCTGCCCTAGGGCCTCCCGGCTGTGGTCGGG
The DNA here is from genome assembly GCA_963804435.1 of uncultured Actinomycetota bacterium. Taxonomy (GTDB): domain Bacteria; phylum Actinomycetota; class Actinomycetes; order Streptosporangiales; family Streptosporangiaceae; genus JAJYUU01. The sequence continues at coordinate 2,323,083 of CAWDQI010000001.1, forward strand.
GCTGGCCAGGCGGGTGGTGGGCAAGCCGCTCCGCTACGGCGGGATCGCCGCACTGGGATTGCTGGTGCTGAGCGCGCCCGCGCTTGGCATGCGGATCGGGGATCCGGCGATCGCCCTGCCGAGCAACCTTGGCGTCGTCCGCGTCCTGGACAACATTCAGCACGAGTTCCCGGGCAAGCCAGCTCCCGCCGAGGTCGTCGTGACCGGCGCGAACCTGGCCGGACCAGCGATGCAGCATGCGGTCACCGAGTTGAAGGCAGCGGCGGCAACGCCGGCGGCGCCGATCCACGGACCAGTCAGGGCGGATTTCGTGGCCGACGGCCGGGCGCTGGTGCTGCAGGTGCCGCTTGCGGGCAATGGCGCGAATGCTGTCTCGGACCGCGCACTGGTGACCCTGCAGAACAAGGTGCTGCCAGCCACGATTGGCCACGTTCCCGGTACATCGTTTGCGGTGACTGGCAACACTGCGGCCAGCTACGACTTCCGGTCGGGGCTGGATTCGCGAACCCCGCTGGTGTTCGCGGCCGTCGCATTGCTCGCCTTCGTGTTGCTGATGGCGGCGTTCCGCAGCGTGACGGTGCCGCTGGTGTCGATAGGGCTGAACCTGCTGTCGGTCGGCGGGGCCTACGGCGTGGTCACGCTGATTTTCCAGGACGGTCACTTGTCGTCGTTGCTCGGCTTCACCTCGTTCGGCGCGCTCGTCCCCTGGGTGCCGTTGTTTACCTTCGTGCTGCTATTCGGGCTGAGCATGGACTATCACGTGTTCATTCTCAGCCGGATCAGGGAGCTGCGGACCGACGGCGCTAGCTGCCGCGACGCGATCGTCAACGGCATCGGCAGCAGCGCGGGCGTGGTGACTAGCGCGGCCGTGATCATGGTGGCCGTGTTCTCGATCTTCGCCACGCTCTCGCTGATCGACGTCAAGATGCTCGGCGTCGGGCTGGCCGTGGCAGTGCTGATCGATGCCACCGTGGTGCGCGGGGTCGTGCTGCCAGCCTGCCTGGCGCTGCTGGGCGAACGGGCCTGGTATTTGCCTTCCTGGCTTGCCTGGCTGCCTGGCCGGAACTTGGCCTGCCAAGGCGCGACCGCCGTGATCCGCGATGCTGCAGGCGGGACCGGGATTCAGCCGCGAGGTCAGCTGACGCCCGAGCCGGTCAAGGTCAGCGTCGGCGCGCGCTGACGCCGGCGGTCTCCGCGCGGAACCGCACGATCTCGGCACCGCGCGCCGATGATGCTCGGCCTGCATTGGTGGCGCGCGGACCGCCGGGCGTCGCTGCTGCGTCAGGGCAGAGTGAGGATCTCGTAGCCGTCTGAGGTGACCGCGAGCGTGTGCTCGAACTGGGCGGTCCGCTTGCGGTCGGCGGTGAGAACCGTCCAGCCATCGGGCCAGATGTCGTACTCGATCGTCCCGAGCGTAAGCATGGGCTCGATCGTGAACGTCATCCCCGGCTCCATGATCACGCTGACCGAGGGGTCGTCGAAGTGGGGCACGACCAGGCCCGAGTGGAAGGTCGCTCCGATGCCGTGGCCGGTGAAGTCCCGGACGACGCCGTAACCGAACCTGCGCGCGTAAGACTCAATGACGCGGCCGATGGCATTGAGCGGCCGGCCAGGAGCGACGGCGCGAATGCCTCGCATCATCGCTTCCCTGGTGCGTTCCACCAGCAGCCGGGATTCCTCGCTGACCGAGCCGGCCAGGAATGTCGCGTTGGTGTCACCGTGCACGCCGCCGATGAAAGCGGTGATGTCGATATTGACAATGTCTCCGTCGGCGATCAGGGTGTCGTCGGGGATGCCGTGGCAGATAACCTCGTTCAGCGAAGTGCACAGCGACTTGGGAAAGCCGCGGTAGCCCAGGGTGCTCGGGTAGGCGCCGTGGTCCAGCAGGAACTCATGCCCGATGTGGTCCAGCTCGTCGGTCGTGACGCCCGGAGCCACGTGCAGGCCGACCTCGGCCAGCGCCCGTGCGGCAATCTTCCCGGCGACCCGCATTCGCTCGATCGTCTCGGCATCCTTGACGTCGGGCTCACCGATCCGCGGCGCGCGGCGGCCAACGTATTCGGGGCGGACAATATCCGCCGGGACGGCACGCTGGGGCGAAACGCGGCCGGGCTGAAGCAAAGCCACCATGATCTGCAAGTCTAGTGGTCATGGACGATGACCAGAGCTGGTGGTTCTGCCTGAAGCACATGGAAGTGGAGCACGGCGCCGGCTGCCCCGGCAAGGACCGGCTGGGCCCCTACCCGACGCGGGAGGCCGCAGCCAACGCGCTGGAGACGGTCCGGCGCCGGAATGAGGAATGGGAAGCCCAGGACAGGTGGCCGGGCGAGGAAAGCTGACCGCCGCCCGGCCCGGCCCCAGCCTGCACCGCCGCGGCGGCCCGCGCATGTAGGCTGGGAGGTCAGCGGGAGAAGCCCGACAAGGGGGCGCAGAGTGTCCGTGGACCAGCCGGGGAACGGGCTTCCGCCTGCGGCGACGGCCCGGATGGCGGAGATCCGGCGCAGCGGCACCTGGGGCTCGGCCCTGACCGCCGATGAGTTCACCTCGATCAAGAGCGTGGGCTTCGACCCGGCCGGGCAGGTCCTGGGCGCCGCCGTCTACAACATCGGGTACACCGGTGGCTACGCCTGCCCGGCCTGGGGCGGCGGGTACGTGATGGGTGCCCGGTACAGCGCTTACGCCAACCCGTACAACAGCGTGACCGCGACGTCCGGCGGCGGGTCGCTCGGCTCGTACGCGCCGATGGTCCGCACCATGTACGAGGCCCGTCGCAAGGCCATCTCCAGGATGACGGAAGAATGCCAGGCGCTCGGCGGTCACGGGGTCGTGGGCGTGACACTGACGATCGGCCCCTTCCCGTCGGGCGGCCTGGAGTTCAAGGCCATCGGCACTGCGGTGCGCGCGCCGGGCGCGGCGCCGCTGCGGGAGCCATTCACCTCTGACTTGTCGGGGCAGGACTTCGCGAAGCTGGTGCTGGCCGGCTGGGTGCCGGCCGGCCTGGTGCTCGGGATCTCCATCGGTGCCCGGCACGACGATTGGGTGACGGTGACCCAGACCAGGTGGGGCGCGGGCAACACCGAGGTGGCCGGGTATACCGACCTGGTGAACGCGACCAGGCATGATGCCCGCAATCAGCTCCAGCGCGATGTTGCGCGGCATGGCGCGGACGGTGTCGTCGTGCAGCGCATGGAGATCAGAGTCGGCGAGCACGAGTGCACGATGCAGGAAGGCCGCCGGGACCACGTCGTGGAAGCGACGATCATCGGGACTGCGATAGCCCAGTTCGACAGGCGGCGGCAAGCCGCCAGGCCACCGCTGGCGATGCTGTCGCTGGACCCGCAGCGCCGACAGGCCGCGCGAGTCCGGCTTGGTTCGGGCACTAGAGAGGGAGCGCGATGACGGAGCAGCAGCAGAGCACCGATGTTGAGGTGCTGGGAGTACCTCAGGACGCGATGCGCAGGCTGGCCGAGCTGCGCCCAGGCGCGCCTGGCTCGATATTCACCTCGGACCTCTCGGTCAACGAGTTTCTGCTGGTCAGGGAGGTAGGCTTCCGGCCCGTCGGGCTGGTGCTCGGCACCTCGATTTACCACGTGGGCCTGCAGGTCGCCCGCTGGGGGAAGAGCCAGGAGCTCGATGTGCTCTCGCAGGCCATGTACCACGCGCGTGAGCTAGCCATGACCCGGATGGAGGCCGAGGCGCAGGCGCTCGGTGCCGACGGGATCGTCGGTGTCCGGCTGGACGTGGAGATGAAGGAGTTCGGCGCGGATATCGCCGAATTCATTGCGGTCGGCACGGCGGTGCTTGCCGAGCCGGGCGCCGGCGGTGGCGGGGTGACGAACTGGAAGAACAATAAGGGACTGCCGTTCACCTCCGATCTGTCCGGCCAGGATTTCTGGACGCTGATCCGCGCCGGTTACGCGCCGCTCGGCATGGTGATGGGATCGTGCGTTTACCACATCGCCCATCAGAAGCTCGGCAACAAGATGGGGAACATCGGCCGCAACGTCGAGCTTGAGCAGTTCACCCAGGCCCTGTATGACGCGCGAGAGCTTGCCATGAGCCGGATGCAGGCCGAGGCGGAGGCCCTCGCGGCGGAGGGAATCGTCGGGGTGCAGTTGCGCCAGCACAGTCATGCGTGGGGCTCGCACACCACAGAGTTCTTCGCCATCGGCACCGCCGTGCGGCCGCTGCGCGACGACCACATCATCCAGACGCCGACGATGGTACTGAGCCTGGACTCGTAATGACGGATGTACCGCCGGCGGCGCAGGCACGCCTGGCGGAACTGACGGCTCGCCGGACCTGGGGCTCTGCCCTCGAGGTGAACGAGTTCGCCGCGATCTCGCGGGTTGGCTTCAAGCCGGTGGGCCAGGTGCTCGGGGCAGCGGTGTACAACGTCGGCGATACCGGCGGCGAGGAATGCCCCTACGGGCTGCAGGTGTTCCGCGGGGAGGGAACGCCAACCGGCCGCGCGCGGATCAGCCGCAAGCCAACCGGGGCGGCGGCCATCGGCGCCGCGCACGCGCTGGTATCCGTGCTGTATCAGGCCCGGCGCGCGGCCATCAGCCGGATGACGGCCGAATGCACGGCCCTGGGCGGTCACGGGGTCATCGGGGTTACGCTCACCGTCGGTCCGTTCGACGACGACGACACCCTCGAGTTCAGGGCCATCGGCACGGCAATCCGCGCGCCGGGCATCCCGGTGCGGGCTAAGCCGTTTGCCTCCGATCTGTCCGGCCAGGACTTCACCAAGCTCGTCGCGCACGGCTGGATCCCGGTCGGGCTTGCGCTTGGCGTCGCCGTTGGCTACCGCCACGACGACTGGCTCTCTGCCGGGCAAACTCGCTGGACCGCGGGGAACGTGGAAGTCGAGGGATACACCTACCTGGTCACGCAGATGCGCACCGACGCTCGCAACGAGCTTCAGCTCGACCTGATCCGGATGGGCGCCGAAGGCGTCGTGGTCCGGGAGATGGAGACCAGGATCAGCAGGCGGAGGTGTCCGGTCATACCGCTTGGGCATGACCACGTCGTCGAGGCAACGATCGTCGGAACCGCGATCGCCCAGTTCGCTGGGGTTGCCCCGCCGCCGATTTACGGGATACACAAGCTGAACGGACGGCGCCCCGTCCAGGCCCGCGCGCAGCAGCTATCGGTCAGCCTGGAAGGCGGCGAGCCAGCCGGGGAGGCTGAGCCGGCGGTCCCAGCGGTCGACGACTAGTCGGGCGCCGAACCGCTGACCGCGTCGAGCAGCCGTGCCAGCTTCGCTCTCATGGTGTCGTCACGGCGGCGGCCGCCGGATCGGTGCCTGCCGCCTGCCGAGCGCTCGTCGGCGACGGCCGACGTGACCAGGTGCTGCGCGGCGTCGAAGAAAGCCGGCCCGGTGTCGGCCGGCACCGGCAGGAACTCGTGCGCTAGCCCGTCGAGCTCGCGATCCCCGGCATCGAGGGCGAACACCGTGACGCCGACGCGGCGGACATCGTGGACGCGCTCCAGCAGTTCGGGCGACGCGAGCGCCTGGCTCACGACCAGCAGGGTCTCCTCGCGCGACGCGGCACGCAGCCGGTCCAGGCCCACTGACAAGTGCGGCGGCGCGCCGGGCGGCGGCGACCAGCGCACCAGCGTCGGAGCCAGGTCAGGAAGGCCGGCCAGCCTGCTCTCGTCGTCTAGGTGCGCGGTCATGTGCCATGGCTCGGCGTCCTGCGGGCCGAAGAGGATCAGGCCGCCGCGCGCACTGCGCCGCAGCGCGCGGGCGAATCCGGCGGTGCGTTCGACCCAGCCCGTGGGCGCGAGCAGAGCGCGCAGTGCGGCCACCTGGTCGGCATGCATGTCCCTATGGTGCCCGACCCGTCGGCCAGGCGCTGGTGAAGTGGCGCTGCGCCGCGTCTGGGAGGATCGACGTATGACGCAATCTTCGCCGGGCGGCCTCAGCAAAGACCTCGATGCCCTGGTGATCGGAATACTCGGCGGTACGGGCGACCAGGGTCGCGGCCTGGCCCGGCGGCTGGCGATGGCCGGGCAAAGCGTCATCATCGGCTCGCGCGACGCGGCCAAGGCCACCGCTGCCGCATGCGACCTCGGCGGCGGCCGGCTGCTAGCGGGGGCCGTGAACCAGGAGGCCGCTGAGCGTGCCGACGTGGTGATCGCCGCAATGCCGTGGGAAGGGCACCAGGATCTGCTGGCCTCCGTTGCCGGGCCGCTGGCCGGCAAGATCGTGATCGACTGCGTCAACCCGATGGGCTTCGACTCCAAGGGGGCATATCCGATCAGGGTGCCTGAGGGCAGCGCAGCGGAACAGGCGGCCGCCGTGCTGCCGGACAGTACCGTGGTCGGCGCGTTCCACCACGTCTCGGCGACTGTCTTGCTCGATCCCCGAGTCGACAAGATCGAGCTCGACGTGCTGGTGCTCGGCGACGACCGGCCCGCGACTGACCTGGTGGCCGCGCTAGCCGACCGCATACCGGGCATGCGCGGCCTCTACGGCGGCCGGTTGCGCAACTGCGGGCAGGTAGAGGCCCTGACGGCGAACCTCATTGCTATCAATCGTAGGTACAAGGCGCACTCCGGCATCCGCATCACCGACGTCTGACCGTCGGTCAGTCGGCTCGGCCGGCCGCATTGGGCGTGCCTGCCACAACGCCGCCCGTCTCTAGGGGCGGCTCCGCCGCAACGCCGCCCAACGACGGCGCTTTCGTCCCAGAGCCGCCACTCCCGGCCTGTCCCACGCGTGTGTAAGGTCACTGATTGTGACCGACGGACTACGACATGGCAAAAGGGGGCTTGAATACTCCCGGGTGTCGCTGCCCTCCCGCCGGGAAAGCCCGCTGGCGGCGGTCGGGACCAGGGCGGCGATCGCGGCCGGCCTGCTGGTACTGGCGGCACTGATCGTGTACCTGGGCCGCAGCGGCTACCGGGACGCGGCCCGGCCCGGACAGCCGCTCAACCTGCTGGGGGCCGCCTATTACTCGGCCGTCACGCTGTCTACGACTGGCTACGGCGACATCGTTCCGGTCAGTAGCGTGGCGCGACTGGTGAACACCGTCGTGATCACTCCGATCCGCGTCATCTTCCTGATTGTCCTGATCGGCACGACCCTCGAGGTCCTGACCGAGCGGACCAGGCTGGGCTGGCGGCTTACCCGCTGGAGGTCGAAAGTGGCTGATCATACGGTGGTAGTCGGCTATGGCAGCAAGGGCCGCAGCGTGCTGACGACCCTACGCGAGGCCGGCCTGGCGGCGAACTCGATCGTGGTCGTGGACGCCGTGCTGGAGGCGACCAGCGAGGCGAACCAGGCCGGGTATGCGGCCGTGACCGGCGACGCGACCAGGCGCGACGTGCTCGCCAGCGCCGAGACCGCGGTCGCGGATCGCCTGGTCATCGCCGTCGGCCGGGACGACACCGCGGTCTTGATCGCGCTGACGGCGCGTCAGATGAGGCCGGGCCTGACAATCATCGCCGCGGTCGGGGAGGCGGAGAACGAGCCGCTGCTCCGGCAGAGCGGTGCTGACCAGGTCGTGGTCTCGTCGGCCGCGGCCGGCGGCTGCTCGGCCTGTCCACGATCGAGCCGGTCGCCGGGCAGGTGATGGCTAAGCTGCTGGGCCGGGGACGCGGCCTCGACCTGACCGAGCGGCCGCCGTCTGATGGCGAGCTAGGCACTCCGGCCCGCTCCGCATGCACCGGCCTGATAGCGGTGCTGCGCGACGGGAGCCTGCTCGCGGCCGATGACCCGCAGGCAGGCCAGGTGCAGCCCGGCGACCGCCTCGTGCTGGTGTCAGGGGCGGCGGCCGCCAGGCCGCAGCGGCCGGATTACCGGTAGGCGTATTCCTCGGTCGGGAAGCTGCCAGAAACGACGTCAGCGGCGAACGCCTCGGCCGCGCCGCGCAGGACGCCCGAGACGTCCGCATAGCGCTTGACGAATTTCGCCGTCCGCGGCGACAGCCCAGCCATGTCCTGCCAGACCAGTACCTGCGCGTCGCAGCCTGGTCCGGCGCCAATACCGATGGTAGGGATGTCCAGGCTCTCGGTCACCCGGCGGGCCAGTTCGGCCGGAACGCACTCAAGGACGACCGCGAACGCGCCCGCAGCCTGCAGTGCCTTGGCGTCATGCAGCAGCCGTTCGCCGTCCTCGCCTCGGCCCTGCACCTTGTAGCCGCCGAACGCGTTGACCGACTGGGGCGTCAGGCCCAGGTGTGCCATGACCGGAATGCCGGCCGCGACCAGGTCCTCGACCTGGCGGATGACCCGGTAGCCCCCCTCCAGCTTTACGGCCTGGGCGCCGGTTTCCTTGAGGAACCGGGTGCTCGCTTCGAAGGCGGCAGTGGGGGAGGCCTGGTAGGAACCGAACGGCAGGTCGGCCACGATCAGGGCCCGGCGGGTGCCCCGGACTACCGCCGCGGTGAGCGGGATGAGCTCGTCGATTGTGACCGGAATGGTCGAATCATATCCATAGATCACCATCGCTGCCGAGTCGCCCACGAGCAGGACCGGGATGCCAGCCGAATCGAAGACCGACGCGGTGAGCGCGTCGTAGGCGGTCAGCATGGGCCACTTCTCGCCGCGGGCCTTGGCGGCGGTAATGTCCCGGACAGTGAGGCGGCGGCTGGCCGCGCCGCCGTAGAGGGGTTCTGGGCTCCCGGCTGGCCGGACCTGGCCTTGGTCAGCATTCATTGCATCCTCCGCGTCTCGTTGCGCCCTTGTGGCGTCCCCGGACTCCTCGATGATGGCATGGCGGTGGGCCTGGTGAACAGGGCCGGCCTGCTCAGGCCGCCGTCGTGGCCTGGTTTGCGATACGGTGATGTTCCGTATCGTTTCTGCGCGCCCAGTCGGTTAACGTTCGCCCGTCGGTCCGCGCTTCCCGTCCCGAAGTCACGAGGCAGATATGACCAAGTCCCTGGATCAGCTCCGGGGACGGTCCATGCCTGACAAGACGCACGAGCCCCGGCGTCCTGGCCGGCCCCGCAGCGAGCAGGCCGACCAGGCTATCTTGGCGGCCGCGCTGGAGCTGTTCGCCGAGTGCGGTCCGGACGCGCTGTACATCGAGCAGGTGGCCGCGCGGGCGGGCGTCGGCAAGGCCACGATCTACCGGCGCTGGCCCGGCAAGGAGGACATGCTGGTCGACGCCATCTCCAGCCTCGGCACTCAGCTGCCGGTGCCGCAGGGCAGGTCGGTCCGGGCCGACCTCACCGCGCTGCTCGACGCGATCGGCCGGGAGGCGGCTGACCCGCCGCGCGCCAGGCTGTTCGCTCTGCTCCAAGGCGAGGGCGTGCGTTATCCGCGACTGATGGCCAAGTACGTCGATATCGTCGTCAAGCCGCGTGCCGAGATGGTGACCGCGGTGCTGCGCCGCGGGGTGGCTACTGGCGAGCTACGGGAGAACACTGACATCGGCGCCGCCGTGTTCCTGCTGAACGGGGCCGTCCTGGCCAGCATGTACGGCCAGGACCACCTCGACTCGCGCTTCGCCCGGCGGGTAGTCGACGAACTGCTGCGGGGGCTGGCGGCGCGCTGACGATAAGCTCGTTCGCATGCTTTTGACGAAGCTCGGCCACTCCTGCGTCCGCCTGGAATCCGGCCGTGCGCGGCTGGTCATCGATCCCGGCATCTGGAGCGGCCCGGATGCCCTGGACGGCGCGAATGCGGTGCTCGTAACGCATGAGCACGTCGATCACCTCGACGCCGAGGCCGTGCGCACCGCCCTCACGACCGATCAGAAGTTGCGCCTGTGGGCCAGCGAATCGGTCGCGGCCCAGTTTGCTGACTTCGGCGACCGAGTCAGTGCCGTGCACCACGGCGACGCGTTTACCACGGCTGGCTTCGACGTGCGCGTCTACGGCACTGACCACGCTCTGGTCGACCGGTCGATTCCGATCGTGACGAACACCGGGTTCTCCGTGGATGGCAAGGTATTCCACCCCGGCGACTCCTACACCGTGCCGGAGGAGCCGGTTCTGACGCTGCTCGTACCGGTGTCCGCGCCTTGGCTGAAATTCAGCGAGCTGGCCGACTACATCCGGGCGGTGGCGCCGGAGCGCGGCTACTGGATTCATGACGCGCTGCTCAACGACAAGGGCGCGAACCTCATCGGCAACCTGCTGAAGGTGGTTCCGGCCAAGACCGGACCCGCGGCCCACCTGGAGCCCGGCACTACCGTCGAGTTGCCGTAGTGCGGAACTTTGCGGCGGACAAGCTCGAATACAACGGCGCTGCCCCGACTGGCGACCAGCTTCGCGCGCTGGCGCTGAACGGCTACGGGCATTTCACCGCGATGCAGGTCCGGGGCGGCAAGGTGCGCGGCCTCGACCTGCACCTGGCCCGGCTCGACCGCGCCACCGAGGAGCTATTCGGCACCCGCCTGGACGGGACCATGGTGCGGGACTACGTCCGGCACGCGGCCGGCAACGCGGACGTGTCAGTGCGGGTGTACGTGCAGCGTCCCTATCCTGACGAGCAGCCGTCGGTGCTGGTGATTGTCAGGCCGCCGGGCGGGCTGCCGCCCGAGTTCAGGCTGCAGTCCGTTCCCTATCAGCGCAGCGTCGCTCACATCAAGCACCTGGGGGATTTCGGTCAGGCGTACTACGGCCAGCTCGCTCAGCGGCACGGCTTCGACGACGCGCTGCTGACAGGTCCGGACGGACTGATCTCGGAAGGCTCGATGACGAACGTCGGATTCTTTGACGGGAACGGGGTCGTCTGGCCGGCCGCGGCAGTGCTCTCCGGCATCACCATGCAGCTGGTGCAGCAGGGACTTGCCGACCGGTCGACGTCCTCACGCCACAAGCCAGTCCGGCTCGCTGACGTGGGTTCGCAAGCGTCGGTCTTCGTTACCAGTTCGCGCGGGATCGCCCCGGTCACCCAGGTCGATGAACGCAAGCTGCCGGTCGACCGCGAGTTCATGACGCTGCTTGCTGACATCTACGACTCCGCGCAATGGGATCTGATCTGACGCCAATCCGCCCAGCGGCAAGGCCAGGCTAGCTGCGGTCGAGCACGCGCTCGCGCCAGCGGCTGGTAATCGGGAGCCTGCGATCACGGCCGAAGTTCTTCGCGCTTATCTTTGGTCCGGGCGGGTACTGCCGCCGCTTGTACTCGGCCCGGTCAACCATCCTGATCACCCGCTCGACCAGTGCGGGATCGTGGCCGGCCGCGACGAGCGCGGCCGCGCCCATGTCCTTCTCCACGTAGTCGTCGAGCAGCCGGTCGAGCACCTGATACTCGGGCAGCGAGTCAGTGTCGAGCTGGCCAGGTGCCAGTTCCGCGCTCGGCGGCTTGCTGATGGAGTTCTCCGGGATCGGCGGGGTCTCACCGCGTTCGGCTGCCTGCTCGTTCCGCCATCGCGCCAGGTCCCAGACCTGGGTCTTCAGCACGTCCTTGATCGGCCCGTAGCCGCCCGCCGAGTCGCCGTACAGGGTCGTGTACCCGGTCGCCAGCTCACTCTTGTTGCCGGTTGTCAGCACGAGATGCCCTTCGGCATTAGAAAGCGACATCGAGATCAGGCCGCGGATCCGCGATTGCAGGTTCTCGGCGGCGAGGCCCCGCAGGCCGAGTTCGCCGAAGCTGTCCACCATCGGGTGAATCGGGATCGTCCGCGCATGCAGGCCCTGCCGTTTGACGAGGTCCTCAGCATCGGTAACGGAATGGGACGAGGAATAGCTGCTCGGCATCAGCACCACATACACCCGGTCCGGTCCGAGCGCGTCGGCCGCGATCGTGGCGACGAGTGCCGAGTCAATGCCGCCGGACAGCGCTACCAGCACCGATCCGAATGCGTTCTTGTGCACGTAATCGCGAGTGCCGAGGACTAGCGCGCCATAGATCTCGGCTAGGTCGGACAGCCGGGGCCAGATCATCGGGGCGGCCAGCGGGGCGTCCGGCTCGGGGGCCGGAAGCAGCGCCAGCTCGGTCCGCTCGATCGCCATCGTCGTGCCGTCTCTCGCGTCGGCCAGCTCCCGGCCAAGCGGGTAGCCGGTATCTGCGGCGGGCAGGTCGAGGTCGGCTAGGACCAGCGCCTCGTCGAACTGCGGTCCGCGGGCGAGTAGCTGCCCGTCGGGTCCGACGACGATTGAGTCACCGTCGAATACCAGCTCATCCTGGCCGCCGACCATGTTGGCGTAGGCGAGCACGGTCCCGGCTTCGCGGGCGCGCCGCCGGCACAGCTCAAGCCTCACGTCGTCTTTGTGCCGCTCGTAAGGCGAGGCATTGGGTACCACCAGCAGGCTGGCACCGGCCGTGCGCGTCACCGCCACCGGGCCGCCGTCCTGCCACAGGTCCTCGCAGATGGCCACGGCGACGTCCACCGGCTCGCCGCCCTGCGCCGCCAGCCGGAATACCGGCAGGGTGTTGCCGGGCACGAAGTAGCGGAACTCATCGAACACGCCGTAGTTGGGCAGGTGATGCTTGGCCGAGGTAATCGCGACCCTCCCGCCATGCAGCACGGCGGCCGCGTCGAGCGGCGCGCCCGCTGGCAAGCCGACCCGAGGCTGCTGGCCGCCGCGGCGGTCCAGGTAGCCGGTGACTACCGCGATCCCGTCCAGGCCCTCCCCGGCGAGCTGCCCGGCGAGATCGTTCAGCGCGGAGATCGAAGCCTCCACGAACGAACGGCGCAGCGCCAGGTCCTCGACGGGATAGCCGGTCAGCATCATCTCGGGGAAGAGGACGATCCGCGCACCCTGCTCCGCGGCGCGCATCGTCCACTCCAGCACCTTGTCGCAATTGCCCGAGAGGTCCCCGACGGTGGCGTTGACCTGAGCGAGCCCTATCCGAAGCTGCGGCACTAGCCCAGCCTATGTGCCGGCGGTGTCGGGCTGGCCGCCAGCGCCGCAAGGCAGCGCGGCAAGGCAGGGCCGGTAACAAGCAGGAAACATAGGCCGGGCAGACTGTGTCGGTGGACAGGCAGGAAGAGTTTGTGCTGCGCACGCTCGAAGAGCGTGATATCCGGTTCGTCCGGTTGTGGTTCACCGACGTCCTTGGCTACCTGAAGTCGGTCGCTGTAGCGCCAGCCGAGCTTGAGGGTGCGTTCGCCGAGGGCATCGGCTTCGACGGATCGGCGGTCGAGGGATTCGCCCGGGTCTACGAGGCCGACATGATCGCCAAGCCGGATCCGTCGACCTTCCAGCTGATGCCGGCCGGCGGCGAGTCCGCCGGGACCGGTCGCATGTTCTGCGACATCCTGCTGCCCGACGGCTCGCCGTCTTATGCCGATCCCCGCAACGTGCTCAAGCGAGCGCTGGGTAAGGCCGGCCGACTCGGCTTCACCTTCTATACCCACCCCGAGATCGAGTTCTTCCTGCTCCGGGAGCGCCCGGAGCCCGGCGCCAAGCCACGCCCCATCGACAACGGCGGGTACTTCGATCACACCCCGCATGCCATCGCGCACGATTTCCGCCGCGAGGCGATCACCATGCTGGAGCAGCTCGGGATCTCGGTCGAGTTCAGCCACCACGAGGGCGCGCCCGGCCAGCAGGAGATCGACCTGCGCTACGCCGATGCGCTTAGCACCGCCGACAACATCATGACGTTCCGGCTCGCGATGAAGGAAGTAGCTCTCCAGCAGGGTGTCTACGCGACGTTCATGCCGAAACCATTTTCCGACTACCCCGGCTCGGGCATGCACACGCACATGTCGCTGTTCGAAGGTGACCGCAACGTCTTCCACGAGCCTGGCGGCGAGTTCCAGTTGTCCAAGGTAGGCCGCGCGTTCATCGCGGGGCTGCTGCGCCATGCCGCCGAGATCACGGCCGTCTGCAACCAGTGGGTGAACTCCTACAAGCGGCTCTGGGGCGGCACCGAGCGGATAGCCGGTGCGGGCGGCGAAGCGCCCGCCTACGTCTGCTGGGGGCACAACAACCGGTCGGCCCTGATCCGGGTGCCCATGTACAAGCCGCAGAAGGGCAACGCGACCCGGATCGAATTCCGCTCCATCGACCCGGCCTGTAACCCCTACCTGGCCTTTGCCGTCATACTCGCCGCCGGGCTGAAGGGCATCGAGGAGGATTACGAGCTGCCGCCGGGCGCAGAGGACGATGTCTGGGCGCTGACATCATCAGAGCGCCGGGCGCTTGGCATCGATCCGCTTCCGCAGAGCCTGTCCGATGCGATCAATACGATGCAGGGCAGCGAGCTAGTCGCCGAAACGCTGGGCGAGCATGTCTTCGACTTCTTCCTGCGCAACAAGCGGGAAGAATGGCAGGAGTACCGCCGCCAGGTAACCGAGTTCGAGCTGGAGCGCTACATCGGCGTACTCTGACCCGTTCGGCCGATTCCCGTCGGCCTGGTGATTCCGGCGCCGATAGGTCCGTCACGATGTGGCCTTGTCGCTCGAGGGGCGACCGAGCCGTATCGGGCCGTTCCGGGTTAGGAGCACTCCACGGGCGTGGATGGAAGCTTCCCCCACTCCGCCCATGAGCCGTCATATACCGCGACGTCCTTGAAGCCGAGCAGATACGTCAGGACGAACCAGGCAGTGCAAGCGCGGCCGCCGATGGTGCAGTAGGTGATCAGTTCGCCCTCGCCAGATGGGCCAACTGGTGAGAACAGCTCATGCAGCTCGGCAGCAGTGCGGAACGACCCGTTCTCATCGAGGACGCTATCGATCGGCAGGTGCACAGCCGAGGGAATGTGACCGGCACGGCCGCCTGGTTCGGAGCCGCCGGAGGGCCAGAATCGCTCGCCCCGGTACTCCGCTTCCGTGCGCACGTCGACAACAGTGAACACCGGATCGCCGATCGCGGCCTCGACCATCCGATGGTCGGCTCGGATCCGCTGGTCCTGACTGGGCAGGAGGTATCTGGTGCCGATAGGGCTCGCCGCGGTGCTAGTCCAGGGCCGGTCCTCGGCCTGCCACATGGCCCGCGCGCAATCAAGGATTCGGACGTCGGCGTGGCCATACAATTTCAGCAGCCACAGGCCCATTGCGGGCGCGTAGCCGTACACAACGACGATGGAATCCGGGGTGATTCCAGACCGGGCGAATAGATCTTCGATGTCCGATCGGTCGGCGAGCTGGTAGCTGCTGTCCTTCAGATCGCGGTAGATATTCCACAGCACCGCGCCGTCGATGTGACCGGTGTCGTAGGTGGCCGCGCTCACGTCGACTTCGACTACGCGCAGCGCGGGGTCGTCAAGATGCTCCTCGAGCCAATCGGGGGCTACCAGAACATCAGCTCTGGCGTATCCCTCGTATCTCGTCATGGTTCCTTGCGCGGTCATCTCGGCCCTCCCTAGGTCTGGCTTACTCCACTTTGATCCAGCCGAGCAGGTCCTCCTGATCGACCGAGGCCAGGAGATCGGGATGGTCAGTTCGCATGTGCCCGCGGATCGCGTCGATTACGTCAGAGTCGGTTTGTCCCCGAGCCACGAACCCGCACTCGCACTGGATGATTCTGGCCATCCCTTCCTCCTCCTGCTAGTGGTATACGCCCACGTTATTGGCACAATGTTGGCGTGACCTTGGTGCCAGCCACTACGCGGATCCAGCTGTGCGGGCCGACTGTCATTGAACGGTACGGCGAGCGCCTGGAAGGTCGTCTGCCGGGCCGCCAGGGCAGGCTCCTGTTCGTTTACCTGGTCGTCAACCGGCACCGCCTCGTCAGTCGCGACGAGCTTGCCGAAGCCATCTGGCCACGTCAGCTCCCTACCGCTGCCGATACCGGCCTCAATGTGCTGATATCCAAGCTGCGCAAGCTTCTCGGCGCAGGAGCCATCGACGGCCGGACGGCACTGCGCCTGAACCTGGAGGAGGGCGCCCAGGTCGACGTGGAGGCCGCCGCGGCGGCCGCGCACCGCGCCGAGTCACAAGTCGCGCTCGGCCAATGGAAGCAGGCCTGGGGCCCGTCCCTGGTCGCAATGTTCGTCGCCGAGCGCGAGTTCCTGCCCGGCGAAGATGCACCCTGGATCGCTGAGCGGCGCCAGCACCTGGCGGACATCCGGCTCAGAGCCCTGGAATCTTACGCGCTCGCGGCACTAGGGATCGGCCGGACCGAGCTCCCCGCCGCAGTGCGGGCCGGCCGTGAACTCGTCACTCGGGCGCCGCTCCGGGAGACTGGTTACCGGGTGCTCATGCGCGCCTTGGCCGCCCAGGGCAATGTCGCCGAGGCGCTCCAGGTCCACGCCGGCCTGCGCGAAACCCTTCGCAATGAGCTTGGAATCTCCCCTTGCGCCGCCACCCAGGCCGTTTACGACCAATTGCTCCATTCCTGATGAGGCTCAACGCCGGCCGGGCAGCTCGGTCCATGGCAGACGGCTGCTTTGGGGAGATTCAACGGCAGAAGACAACCTGGCGAGCGCGTCAACACGTCTGCGCATCGCCACGGGCCATTCGCTACCGTGCAGGAGTGAGGACGCCACGCGGGACCCTGGCCGGCCAGCTGGCCTCGATGGGGTTCGCCGATACCGCCAGAGCGGCGAAGTTGCTCGCTGAGCTGGGCCTGGCCGACGGCCCGCTGCTGGACGCACTCGCCGGGGCCGCGGATCCTGACCGCGCGCTCGCTGGCCTGGTCCGGATGGCCCCGGATGCCGAGCTAATGGCCGCTTTGCAGGACGATCGGAAGCTGCGGGACCGGCTGGTCAGCGTCCTTGGCGCCAGTGCCGCACTGGCGGATCACCTGGCCCGGCATCGCGCCGACTGGCGGCTGCTGGCTGAGGGGACCCCGTATCCTGTCGGCGGGGAACTGCGCTCCGAGCTGCTGACAGCCGCCAACGAACGTGATGCGGTAACCCAGCTCCGGATCGCCTACCGACGGAGGCTGCTGCAGCTCGCGGCGGGGGACCTGACCGGCGCGGAGCCGATCGACACGGCGATGGCAGGGCTGGCGGATCTGACGACGGCGGCTCTGGACGCGGCGCTGGCCATTGCCGAAGCCGAGCTTCCAGTCGGTTCTCCGCCGTGCCGGCTGGCGGTCATCGCTATGGGCAAGACCGGCGCGCGGGAGCTTAACTATGCCAGCGACGTCGACGTGATCTTCGTGGCTGGCCTGCCCGAAGGACAGCAGGGCGGCGACGAGGTCGGCGCGCTCCGGACGGCAACAGCGCTGGCCAGCGGCTTGATCAGGGTCTGCACGCAGAGTACGCCGGAGGGATCACTGTACCCGGTGGACCCGAATCTGCGGCCGGAGGGCCGCGACGGCCCGCTGGTCCGCTCCGTCGCCAGCCACCGCGCGTACTACGAGCGCTGGGCGAAAACGTGGGAGTTCCAGGCGCTGCTCAAAGCCAGGTTCGCGATCGGGGACGCGGCGCTAGCCGAGGAGTACCTGGCTGCCGTCCAGCCGTTCGTCTGGCAAGCCGCGCAGCGCCAGGATTTCATTGCCGACGTGCAGGCGATGCGCCGCCGGGTAGTAGCGAGCTTGCCGCCTGACGAGGCGGGCCGGGAGCTGAAGCTCGGGCCGGGCGGTCTGCGCGACATCGAATTCGCGGTGCAGCTGCTTCAGCTCGTGCACGGCCGGGCCGACGAGACGTTGCGCCAGCCGGGCACGCTCGCGGCGCTGGCCGCGCTCGCCGCTGGCGGCTACGTCGGCCGGGACGATGCGGCGGCGATGGCAGCGGCGTACCGGTTCCTGCGCGCCGTCGAGCACCTCTTGCAGTTGCGCCAGCTCAGGCGCACGCATCTGCTGCCGGAAGACCCGGCGGTGCTGCGCGAGATCGGCCGGGCCCTGCGTCGGATGCGGCTAGACCCAGCCGGCGACGGCGAGCCCGCCATTGCGCTGACCGGCGATCCGGCCGCCGAGCTGACGGCGCAATGGCGGCTGCACGCCAGCCAGGCGCGCCAGCTGCACGAGAAACTGTTCTACCGGCCGCTGCTGGACGCCGTGGCGCGGCTGCCTGGCGAGGCAACCCGGCTGACTCCGGCGGCGGCCGCGGAGCGGCTCGAGGCGCTCGGGTATGCCGATCCAGCCGGGGCGCTGCGCCACATCGAGGCGCTGACCTCGGGTGTATCCCGGAGAGCGGCGATTCAGCGGACGCTGCTGCCGGTGGTGCTGAGCTGGCTGGCCGACGCGCCCGAGCCGGACGCCGGCCTGCTGGCGTTCCGTCAGGTGAGCGAGGAACTGGGCAACTCGCCGTGGTACCTGCGGCTGCTGCGGGACAACGCCGTGGTGGCGCAGCGAATGGCCCGACTGCTGGCGTCCAGCCGGTACGCGACCGGGCTGCTGCTGCGCGCACCGGAGGCGGTCGCGATGCTGGGCGACGAAGCGCAGCTTGCGCCCCGGGAGCCCGGCGAGCTGCTGGCCGAGGCGAACGCAGCGGTGCGGCGGCATGACACTGCAGCCGACGCGGCCAGGGCGGTGCTGGCCATCCGGCGCCGCGAGCTGCTGCGGACCGCGGCGGCCGACGTGCTCGCGCTCGCAGGCATCGAAGCAACCGGCGAGACACTAACCGGCGTCGCCCGGGTGACAATCGACGCGGCGATGGCGGCCGCGGTACAGGAAGCCGAGCGGACAACGGGACGACTGCCGACCCAAATCGCGGTGATCGCCATGGGCCGGTTCGGCGGACACGAGATGGGTTATGCCAGCGACGCCGACGTGCTGTTCGTGCATGACCCGCTGCCCGGCGCGCCAAAAGGTGATGCGGACGAGACAGCGACGCGGGCAGCGCACGCAGTGGCCGAGAACCTGCGCGCGCTGCTGAGCCGTCCCGGTGCGGATCCGGCGTTGCTGGTCGACGCGGGGCTGCGACCCGAAGGCCGGCAGGGACCGCTGGTCCGTACGCTCGCGTCCTACCAGGCCTACTACCGCCGGTGGTCGATGCCGTGGGAAGCGCAGGCGCTGCTGCGAGCGGAATTCGCGGCCGGGGATCCCGGCGTCGGCACGGCTTTCATTGCGATGGCCAACCGCTTGCGGTACCCCGAGGGCGGCATCGACGACGGCGCTCTTCGGGAGATCAGGCGGATCAAGGCCCGGATGGAGGCCGAGCGGATGCCGCGCGGCGTTGAGCCGGTGCTGCACCTGAAACTCGGTCCCGGCGGCCTGGCCGACGTCGAGTGGGTCGCGCAGCTGTTCCAGCTCCGGCACGCGCACGCGGAGCCGGGCCTGCGTACGACGCGGACGCTGGCGGCACTGACGGCGGCCAGCGTGGCGGGCCTGATGTCGGCCAGCGACACGCAGACACTGAGCACCTCCTGGCGCCTGGCGAGCCGGATCAGAAATGCCGTGATGCTGGTGCGCGGGCGGCCGTCCGATACGCTGCCCACTTCGCCGGCCGACCTGGCCGTGGTCGCGCAGGTTCTCGGCTTCGACGGATCTCAGGACCTGGTGCAGGACTGGAGACGATCGGCCCGGCAGGCTCGAGCCGCCATGGAACGAATTTTTTACGGGTAACGGGGGAGCTCCCGGTGGCCGACGACGAATTGGGCGCGCAGCCGCAGATCGCGAACATCGTGGCGGCTGCCTCGGCCGCAGTTGGCCGGTCGCTGACCGAGCCCGTCGTGTTGCCGGGCGGCAGCGGCAGGTCGGTTGTGCTCCGCTGCCGGGAGTCCAGCCGCGGAACCGTCATCGTGAAGAGCTACCCGGAAAATGCCGAAGGCAGGAGCAACTTCGCGGCGGAGGCAGCAGCGCTGCAACTTGCGAGCGGGACCGGCCTGGCGCCGTTCTTCCTCGGGGCTGACCGTGATGTGCTTGCGGTCGTGATGTCGGATCTGGGCGCCGGCCGGAGCATGGCCGACGTGCTCCTAGGCGCGTCGGCTCCAGCCGCGGAGTCGGTGGTGCGGAACTGGGCCACGGCTTGCGGTGCGCTCTCGGCGGCGGCCGGGCGCAGGCAGCCGGAGTTCGAGGCACTGCGCGCCGGCTACCTGGGGGGCAATACTGGCGCGAGCTACATGTCCGGCCTCAGCGACCGCATTCTGGCTGCAGCCGCGGCGCCGGGGCAGCTCGGCGTTACCCCGCCAGCCGGGCTCGGTGCCGAACTCGCGGAGGTCGCGGCGGTAGTGGATCGCGAGCCGGTGTTCTCGCCCGGTGACATCTGCCCGGACAACAATATGCTCACGGCCGCGGGGATCCGGCTCCTCGACTTCGAGTCGGCCGGGTTCCACTCGGCCTTCCTGGACGCGGCCTATATCCGGATGCCGTTCAGTACGTGCTGGTGCGTGTTCAGGCTGCCGGCCGACCTGGCCGAGGCGGCCGAGGCCGACTACCATTCGGCGGTCTGCGTCATCCGGCCGGAACTGGCCGACGACGCGATCTGGCAATGCGGGGTCCGGCGCGGGGTGGCTGCGTGGACACTGTCGTCGATGTCGTGGCTGCTCCGCAGCGCGATCGAGGCGGATGAACCGACGGACCCGGAAGCGGAGTCGCCGCGGACGCGCCAGCTCATTCGTTACCGGTGGAAGATACTGGCCGGCGAGCTGGCGTCGGCGGGGGAGTTGCCTGCCGTGACGGAACTCATGCGGTCGTTGCTAGCCGCGACGGAGGGCTGGCAGGCGGCGGAGCTGCCGCTGTACCCGGCATTCCGGTAACGGCGGCAGCGGGGGCAGGCAGGCGCGCCTTAGCGACTCCTGGGCATTCGCACACCATTAACTGAATGGCAGACAGCGCTTTACAGTCCGTCAGGCTCATTGACGCGCCGCTTTGACAGGCTGGCCACATCCGTCTCAGGTCGGCATTTGCTGTTGGCAACTGGCCTGACGGCGGTTGTGTCAGCAAGCGACCGAGGGGTACGAATGGGCAGCAGAATGAAACGACGGGCGGGCGTGGCCGGCGCGATCGCGGCAGCGATGGTGGCGGCGGGGACTGCCGCAGCCGTGGCGGCGCCGGCCCGCGGCGGCGAGTCCGCAACCACGACGCCCATCAAGCATCTCGTGATCATCATCGGCGAGAACCACAGCTTCGACAACGTCTTCGCGACCTACCAGCCGCCAAGGGGACAGCGCATCCGCAACCTCCTGTCAGAGGGCATTGTCACCAGGACGGGCGCACCAGGCCCGAATTTCTCGAGAGCCTCGCAGCTCACCGCGATCAACACGAGGAAGTACACCCTGACGCCTAAGATCATCGGCAACTACAAGACGCTGCCGCAGCCGAACACCACTTACGTCTCGTCGGCCTGCGATGGCCTGCCAGGGAACAGCGCGGATACGCGGTTCCCGGCCCGGCTCCCGAACGGGCCGTTCCAGATCACCAACTACGTGCGCTACTTCGACAGCCACCTGGAGTACTCGAAGTTCGGCCAATGCGAGCTGTTCGGCGCCTATGTAGGCGACCCGATCCACCGCTTCTACCAGATGTGGCAGCAAAGCGCCGCCTACCAGGACCGCCTCGCTACCTGGGCGATCAACACGGCCGGCGACGATAACGGCGCCATCCCGCCCGCGCCGATTTACCAGGGCGGCATGCAGATGGGTTTCTACAACATGGACCAGGGCGATGCCCCGATCCTGCGCGACCTGGCGCAGCACTACGCGATCAGCGACAACTACCACCAGGCGGTGCAGGGCGGCACCGGTGCCAACCATATTGCGCTCGGCACCGGCTTCGCCGCGTCCTACCAGGACTCCAACGGCAAGGCGACCCCGCCGCCGGTCGGCGAGATCGAAAATCCGAACCCCAAGCCCGGTACGAACAACAACTACACCCAGGATGGGTACGGCAGCAGCACGACGCCCAATACCGGCGGGAGCTACTCCGAGTGCGCGAACCGGTCACAGCCGGGCGTGGGTCCGATCTTCAGTTTCCTGAGCCGGCTGCCCTACAAGGTGCTGGACAACTGCCAGCCCGGCCGGTACTACCTGCTGAACAACTACAACCCTGGCTATAACACCAACGGCACGCTGCAGACCGCCCCCTACACTGTGCCGCCGCAGAAGACCGATTATGTGACCATCGGCAACGCACTGTCCGCACGCCACATCAGCTGGGGATACTTCGGCGAGGGCTACAACGGCGGGAACCCGACACCGGATTACTGCGGGATCTGCGACCCGATGCAGTACTCGGCGTCGATCATGACCAACCCGGCGCTGCGCAGGAACACCCAGCACGACTCCAACCAGTTCATCGCAGACGCTGCCAAGGGCACGCTGCCCGCGGTTTCCTTCCTCAAGCCCGGTGACGACGACGGCCACCCCGGTTATTCAACGCTTGCCGGGTTCGAGAACTTCGCGGCCCGCGCGATCGCCGCGGTCCAGTCCAACCCGAAGCTCTGGCGGTCCACCGCGATCTTCGTCACCTTCGATGAGGGCGGCGGCTACTACGACTCCGGCTACATTCAGCCGGTCAGCTTCTTCGGCGACGGCCCTCGGGTCCCGCTGCTGGTGATATCGCCCTACGCCCGGCGCGATTTCGTCGACCACACCTACACCGACCACGTCTCGATCCTGAAGTTCATCGAGGCTAACTGGCGGCTGAGCCCGCTGACCTCCGTCAGCGAGGACAACCTGCCCAATGCGACGCCCGGCGTCTATGTCTCGCTGAACCGGCCGGCCATCGGCGACCTGATGACGGTGTTCAACTTCAGCCGGCCAAACTTCGCGACGCTCCGGCTGCCTGTTCGCAGCGAGTCCGCGACCGGGGCCAGGGCGCCAATGATTGCCAACGCGCGCCGCTGATCATGTCCGGATCGGGCGCCGCGGGCTCCGGCTCGCGGCGCCCGCCCAGGTTCGGTCCTGGCGCAGGTCTTCGGCGTTCCGGTCAGAACGGCGGCGGTGCCGCAAGGCTTCTCCGTTCCCCTCATGCCAGCGAGGTCGGGCAGGATGGACGCATGTACCGTCCTGCGCCGCGTCATGATCGTGATGCTGGCGGCCCGGCCGATGTGCTGGCCGCCAAGGCCGCGCTACGCCAGGAGGTCTGGGACGCGATGCGCGCGGCCAAAGTGGCCAGATTTCCCGGCGCGACCGGGCGCATCCCGAACTTCGCCGGCGCCGAAGCGGCCGCTGAGCGGCTGCGCGCGATGCCCGAGTGGCAGGCGGGGGAAACGGTGAAGGCCAATCCGGACGCGCCGCAGCTGCCCGTGCGCCAGCGCGCGCTGGAAGACGGCAAGACCGTTTTCATGGCCGTTCCGAGGCTTGCGTCGCCAGAACCGTTCTTCGCCCTGGAACCGGGCCGGCTGAGCGCGCCACCCCGCAAGGCTGCGTCGATCAGCGGGGCCACCCGGTTCGGACGTCGGGTCCGTCTGGCGGAGCTGACCTCGGTGGACCTGGTCGTGATGGGCAGCGTCGCAGCCGCGGCGGACGGCGCCCGGCTGGGCAAGGGCGGCGGGTTCGCCGACCTGGAGTACGCGCTGGCCACTGCGGCCGGCCTGATCGGGCCTGGCACCGTGGCCGTCACGACCGTGCACGAGCTCCAGCTTCGCTCGGCCGGGACGATCCCGGTGACCGGCCACGATGTGCCGGTGGACTTCATCGTCACTCCCGAGCGGGTCATCGCCTGCAAGCGCGGCCCGCGGCCCGTGGCCAGGATCTGCTGGGACGACCTGACCGAGCAGAAGATCGCCGCGATCCCGCTGCTCGCGGCGCAGCGGCCGGGCTAACAGCCAGCCGCACTTAGCGGTAGCAGTCTTCCGCGATCATCGCGGGAAACTGCGATCAGTAGCCGTCTTCGCGGGCTTGCCTTCGCGATAAGCGGCCAGCAGCGCGTCGCGCTGGGCCGCGGGCAGCCATTTGACCGCCTCGCGGACCGTAACTCCGGAGGCCAGGTGCGCGCGCGGCGTGAGCCAGTCGGCAACCAGGTCCGGCTGTCGTTTGGCCGTCTCCCGGAGCACCCAGCCGATGGCCTTGCGGATGAAGAACTCTCGCTCGCCCAGCATCGCGTCGGCGTAGCCGGCGAACCGGTCGAAGTGCCTTGGGTCGCCGCGGCGCAACGGCACGAGCAGCGACAGCATCGCGGATCGGCGGATCCAGAAGTTGTCGTCGACTGCCCATCGGTCCAGCGTCGCGGTCAGCTCACCGAATCGCTCGACCAGCGAGCCCATCACATCGGCGGCAAGCCCGTCGACCAGGGCCCACGTTCCCGCCGTCCGGAGCATCTTCTCGATCAGTTGGGCGTCCGCGGCCTGGAGCAGCGCGCGCCGGTCGGTGAGCAAGATGACCGCGGCCAGCTTGCATTCGAAGTGCCGCCCTTCCCAGAGCCGGCTCGCCATCTCGGTGAGCCTTGGGCCCGTCAGGTCTGGGTGCTCCCGGCGCCAGGCTGTGACGATTGCCCGCGCCTGCGGAACCGTGGTGCCGGTGAACTCCAGCGTGCTCTTCAGGTAGTTCTGCGAGCCGGCCGCGCGCTCCGGGGACCCCGCGGCCCGTAGTTCCCGCTCGATCCTCGCGACATCAGGGTCGCGGTCTTCTGTCCCTCGGCATGCGGCACAGCCTCCCCGGCCGGGGCCAGTCCGGCAAGAGACGGCCCCGCCAGGCGCGCAAACCCGGCGGGGCAGTGATCCGACAGGAAGGAATCAGGATCACCTCAAACTTTAGGCGGCCATCAAGCGGATTTGCGGAAAGGACACGAGAGCGCGAATCGGCCCGTCCTTGCGGGCGGGCCGACTGTTCAGCGTGGCGCGCGCTGGCTAACCGAGGTAAGGCACCCGAGCCGAGACCCGCGCTTTCCCGCAACCATGGGAACCTGGGAGGTTGATTCCGTCCCTCGACTCGCTGTCCTTGGAACAGAAGTTAAAGATGTAGCGGTAGCCATCATTGCCAATCCGGAACGACCAAGACAAGCTGATCTTGAATTCCGTGGCCGAAATGCGTGTGGGCTTGCTGACCTTGACGTTCTTGTCGAGGTACAGCCACTTCGGCGGGCCAGGCTCAATGATCGGGGAGAGCTTCAGGCCGAAGTAGAAGTAGGTCTTCTTGCCGCTCTCGCGCCCGTATGCCGAGGCAGGCATCCTGGTGTAGATGCGGATCTTCTCGCGGCAGACAGGACGCCCGCATTGCTTGAGGCCGAAAACGGGCTGATTGGTAATGACGTAGACGATCTGCACCGGAGAGGACGCCACGGCGTGGTGGATGCGCTGTTCGGCAGTATCTGCACCGTGTACTTGGTCGCAAGAGTCGGGTCGGCGGTGAATTTGTAGGGGATCGGGCTGCTGCCGATAGGGTTGAGCGTCAGCCGCTGGCCGGGCACTGGCGCGGCGCTGCCTGAACGGGAAGGGCTGCGCGTATAGCTGCGCCACTTGGCCGGCGGTGCGCCGGAGACGGTTCCCTTGAGGTTCGCAACTGCCGCCTTGCTCGCCTTGTACTGGACGAACACATCGTGCGTCACCGGCTTGAAGAAAGTCTTGGCCGAGATCGTGACCGTCGGGGTGGCTGCGGGCTGAGCCACTGCTGCGCCTGCGGGCTCGGCGGGCAAGACGCCCGCTGTTATGAGTCCCGCTACGACCGCTACGGGAGCGGCCAGTCGCCAGATTCTTGACCTCCCCGTGCTGCTTTCAGCCCGTTACCGGGCGATCAATCAGTAATGCAAGAAGCGTGGCAGAGAGAGTCGGTAACCGGCAAGACCTATGTAACTTGATGCAAGACCGGCCCGCCCCGTTGCCGGGACGGGCCGATCGCGTGGAGCGTGCTCGTCTAGCCGAGATAGACAGTCTTAGCGCTGAACCGCTTCTCACCGCAGCCGTGGTGGCCGGGCAGGCCCAGGCCGTCCCGACTCTCGGTGTCCTTGCTGCACGACGCAGGCAGCCATTTCTGCGATGGGCTCCGGAACTTGACGTGGAAGGTAATCAGGTTGTAAAACGCACCCGCGTTTACCTTCCGTGCCTTGGATGCTGTTGCTTTGGGGACCAGGAAGAAGGTCGTGGGGAGCTTCCCGAAGAAGAAGGAGTCGTACAGGTATACGTGCTTTCCGGCCTCGGTCGCGTAGGCCGAGTGGGCCAGACTCACGTACAGCCGATACGTGATCGTGCAGCTCAGCCCACGGCATTTCTCGGTGAAATGGTTCTCAGCCTCGCCCGCGGTCACGTAGACGGTCTGCTGCACCGACGTTTTGTCGACTGTGGTCCCGGTCTTGACCTGCACCTCGTAATGGGTGGCCAGCGAGGGCTTGACGCTGAACGAATACGGCTGGCTAGCCGCACCGGTCAGCGTGACCGGCGGCGCCGCGGGTTTGAAGGTCTTGGCTCCGAATGGCTCGGCCAGCAGTGTGGCCGTGTCATTGGCGAGTGCCCCGGTGACAGTTCCGCTGATCACCGCGGTGTTCGACGCTTTACCCCCCTTGTAGGTCACCAGGGCGAAGCCGAGCACCTTGCCGTGCACGTTGCCTGGGTAGTGGGGTGAGGTGGCGCTGATTGTGACGCCAACGGTGGCCGGGCTGGCCTGGGCAGCGGGAGCGACGCCCGCTGCGATGAGTCCCCCGGCGACCGCTACGGGAGCGGCCAACCGCCAGATTCGTGACATCCCCGTCTGCTTTCTGCCCATTGCTGGGCGAACGATACCAATACTCCGTGCAAAGTGTGACAGGACAGTTGGTAACCATCAAGACCGGTCTGAGTAGCTGAAAACCACATCGATGGCTCCAGCTCCGCGTCGGGGGGAGTCAGCCCCAGGTAGCCCAGGGCAGGCTGATCGGCTTATCGCCGCAGCCGTGATGATCGGGCAGTCCGAGTTGCGCCAGAGTATCTTTGTCGACATATCGCTATTCCAGGCCTGTGCGATGGAGCTCAGGCCGGTCGCGCGGCTAGCAACCTGTTCCAAGCGGCTAGTGGTCGTAGGCGATCAGCGAGCGCATGATGGGTTGGCTGCCGTGGTCGTTGTGCCAGATGGCTGCAGTCAGGGCGAGGATGCGCTGCAAGATACGGGCGAGTACGCCGGGCGTGGTGTGCCCGCCGTGGCGTTCCAGGTCACGTTGCCCTTGAACATGTCGTTGACCGACTCGATGATTTGGCGCAGCGGCCTGAAGAACTGCTTGCCGCGCCGCTCGGGCTCGCCCTTGCGGGGCGGGGCGGAGCAAGACGAGCCCGGCTGCGGCGAGGGCGGCCCCGAAGTCGTGCCCGTAGTAGTTCTTGCCGGCGATGATGACCAGCCCGCTTGCTGCGCCCGGACTCGCGCTCTAATGTCCCGCGCATGTCAGCGACGAGACTAGGCAATCAGTCCGCCCGCGGGCCTCACTCAATCGGCTGCCTGGCGATCAGCTGGCGGCTCGCGCCCGGCGAACAGCCAGCCGCCGGCCGCGGCGATCAGCGGCAGCCCGACCAGCAGGATCAGCACGTCGGTCAGCGGCACGTCGCCGAACATGGCGGACAGGCTGCCGTGCGCCCAGGCCAGCCCGGCGACCACGGCGAAGGCCATGCCGAGGACCGCGCCGAGCAGGCCGAGCGCGGCGGCGGTCGCGGCGGTGATCATCCGCCGGGTCGTGCTGCTGGCGCCGGTCGCGGTGAGCGTGCGCAGGTCCCGCGCGGTCTCGCTGCGGATCAGGCCGACGGACGCGGCCAGCACGCCGAGCGCGATGACGATGCCGAGCGCGGTGCCGCCGTCGGCGATCTCGCCGAGGTCCGGCCCGCCGGAGGCGATCTCGAGCGGCGCCTCGTAGGCGAGTGTGAATTGCCGCGCGGCCTGATCTGCGTGGCGGTGAGCGGGGCAGGTGCCTGGATCAGCCACCCGGACAGCTGAGTCTGCAGGTGGTACTTGCGCACCGCGTACTCGGTGATCACCGTGTTCGGCGCGGAGGTGCCGCTGGGCAGGCTGCTGACCGTCTGCATCGCGGGGCTGGCCAGGCAGTCGTTGCTCGGCGTGCAGGACGGCAGCCGCTGTCTTACTGCACCGGGCTCGCCGGGACCGTTGCTGGAGCCGTAGTTGCCCAGATCATCTCCATGTGCGGCAGGCCTGCCAGCCCTGGCCGCGAGGTGAGGACGTCGGTGCCGGGAGCGATCTGGCTGGCCTTGATCCCGTACGTGGCGAGCAGCTGCGGGGTGGCCACGTACACGGAGCCGGTGAAGTTGCTGTGCGGCCGTGCGTGCACCCGCCTGGTACAGCGTGGCGCCGCGGATTCCAGTGGCACCGCGGACCGCGCGTGCAGGCTGGCGGCGAGGCTGTCCAGCCGCCTGCTCAGGCTGGCCTCCTGGGCGCTGGTGAGCGGCATCATCATGCCGGGGGCCGGGCTGCGGCCCGCGGTAGACGACGAGCTGGCTGCTGGACAGGTTGGGGCCGGACCGGCTGAGCGGGTTGTCGAACTGATCGCTGCCGACGAGGCAGATCACCATGGCCAGGAACACGGCGAACGTGGCCGCCGCCAGCGCGGCACCGGACCGGGCCCGGTAGCGGACCAGGTCACGCAGCGCGATCCGGATCGCGACCGGCAGCCGCGGGCCGGCCCCGGCGGTCAGCACGCTGATGGCCAGCGGGGCGAGCAGGACGATGCCGACGATCACGCCGACCAGGCCGACCAGCAGGGGCAGCGCGCTGGGACCGCCGCCTCCGCCAGGCGGCCCGGCCAGCCCGCCGGCGAACGCCAGGCAGGCGAGGCCGACCGCGAACGCGATGACGCCAGGCAGGGCGGAGCGGTGCACCGCCTTCGGCGGCGCGGGGCGGCCGGACAGCGCGGCCACCACCGGCACCGCGGCCATCGTCTTAGCCGGGCGGCGGGACGCCAGCACCGACGTCACGATCGCGAACACGGCCCCGATGGCGATCGCCCACCAGGGCAGGTTGGCCGGGTCGACCACGTGGCCGGTGGCCTGCTGCAGCGTCGGCGCGTAAGCGAACCAGGCGGCGAGGCCGAGCACCGCCCCGGCCAGCGCGCCGGCCACGCCGACCGCCAGGCCGTTGACGATCATGACCAGGCGGAGGTTGCGTTCGGTCGCGCCGATCGCGCTGAGCATGCCGAGGGCGCGGAGCCTGCGCTGGGCCATCACGGAGAAGCTGGCGACCGACACCAGGCCGATGAACGCCAGGCCGAGTACCTCCACCACCAGGATGAGCGTCGCCGGCGAGAATCCGCCCCGATGCTGGTTGGGAACGGACAGCGCCGCCGCCGGGACGCCGGGCAGCGTCACGTCGCCGCCGCTGGTCGCCAGCCGCGCCGCGGCCGGAGCCGAGCAGCATGATCACCTGGCTGGGGTGCGTGACCTGGCCCGGGGCGACCAGCGCGAACTCGTCCGCCAGGTTGCTCGGGTCCTGCACGATGCCGGTCACCCGCCAGGTCGTGCCGGCGGCCCGCCAGGTGCCGCCCACGTGCGCGCCGTACAGGGTCGCCACCTGGCTGGTCAGCGCGACCTGACCGGGCCCGGCCGGGTATGCGCCGCTGACCAGGCTGAGCAGCGGAGCGTTAAAGTGCCCGTGCGGCTTCTCGGCGCGCAGCTGCACAGACTGGGTGGTGCCGGTGGCGATGTCCTGATTCTCGATGACATCGGCCGGGCCCCAGCGGTGCTGGATGGTGGCGATGTCGGCGGCCAGGTGCGGGTCGCTGCCGGGCAGCGTGGCCGTCGCGGCAGCGGTGCCGTACGTGGCCTAGTTGGGGTTGCGGGAGCTGCGCGTTCGTGACGACGCTGGCGCCCCAGATCGTCGCCGCGACCGCCACGGTGAGCAGGCCGAGCACGAGCAGCTGCTGGCGCCATTCGCGGCGGAACAGCCGCCAGCCCCAGCGAAACACCGCGCGGCGGGCGACGATGCCGCTGCCCGCGCCCGCGCCAGGTCGGGTGGGTCGCGCAGGGCGGTGCTCACCGGATCTCCCTGGGCATGAGGAGGGATTCGGGGCCGGGCGGCCGGGTGGTCTGGCCGGTCATCCGCCCGTCGCGCAGGAGCACTACCCGGTCGGCCCAGGCGGCCAGCTGCGCGTCGTGGGTCACCACCACCGCGGCCACGCCCCGCTGGCATGCCTCGTGCAGCAGCCGCATCACCTCGTCGGCGTTCACCGAGTCCAGGGCGCCGGACGGCTCGTCGGCCAGCAGCAGGCGGCGGTCCCCCACCACCGCGCGGGCGATCGCCACCCGCTGCCGCTCACCGCCGGACAGCTGATCGGGGAACCGGCCCGCCCGCCCGGCCACGCCCAGCGCTTCCAGCGCGGCCAGCCCGGCCGCGCGCGCCTTCGGCACCGCGACGCCGTCCAGTTCCAGCGGCAAGGCGGCGTTCTCGGCGGCGGTCAGCCCGGGCAGCAGGTTGAAATCCTGGAACACGTACCCGATCACCCGGCGCCGCAGCCGGGCCTTGCGGCCCTGCGGCATCCCCGCCAGCGCCATGCCGCAGACCAGCACCTCCCCGCTGGTGGGGTCCTCCAGGCTCCCGGCGATGGTCAGCAGCGTGGACTTGCCCGACCCGCTCGGCCCCATCACCGCCACCATCTCCCCGGCCCGCACCGACAGGTCCACCCCGGCAAGCGCGTGCACCTTGGCCGGCTCCTGCCCGTAGGTCTTCGACACGCCGCGCAGCTCCAGCACGCTCATGCCGCGCTCCGGCCTTCCCCGCCCAGTTCCGGCCGGCTCATCGCCTGGCCCCCAGCCGGCGAAGCTGCGGAACCGGAGCGGGGCGGAGGGGGCCGGGGCGGCTCGGCGGCGGCCCGCGCCAGGCGCACATCCGCGGCGTCCAGCCACCGGATCACCGCGTCCAGCCGGAACAGCTCGGCATCGACCACCAGCGCCAGGCCCAGGTCATCGCGGGCCTCGCCCTCCTTCAGCCGCGTCCACTGCTGCATCAGCTCCAGCAGGTACAGGCGGTGCGCCTGGATCACCTCATGCGCGTCGGTGCCCGGCACCCGCGCCGCCACCAGCACCTTCATCACCAGCTCGTCGCGGGGCGGGGAGGTCAGGTCCGGCGGCGTGCGCAGCCAGGCGGCCAGCGCCTCCTCGCCGCGGGGCGTGATCCGGAACCGCTTCTGCGGCCCGTCCTGGCCGGTGCCGTCGGATTCGGCCAGCCCGTCGCGTTCCAGCCGGCCCAGCGTCTTGTACACCTGGCCGACGTTCAGCGGCCACACCTCGCCGGTCCCGGCCTCGAACTCCTCCCGCAGCTGCAGCCCGTACTTCGGGCCCTTCGGACAGCAGCGCCAGCAGGGCGTGCGGGACACTCACGACATCACCATGCCTGGCATCATGCCGAGCATAATACCCGGCATACACCACCTCGGGCAAGGCAGACTTGGCAGAGCCGGATGCGCACCGAGCCGCCCACTGCCGCGACGCGCGCTCCGGAGCGCTCTTCAGCAGGTCATTCCCGGCTCGATGTTGGGTTCAACGCCGAGCGCCTATCGCCACAAACGGGGGCGCAAACGCTGGATCGGACCCTTGGAATAACTCGTCTAGAGAGGGATGGCCGGCGCAGCAGAGCTGCGCCGGCCATTCGGGCGGCCAGAAGGAAATACGGCACCGGCGTTGGCGCCGTCTGGTGCTTGCTTACGGAAGGAGCGGCGCGAGCTGTCTAGTGCTCGGCCACCGTGCTGGTGCTCGGCGCCGAGACCTGCGCCGAAGGTGGGTTAACTGCGCCGTACGGCAGCCACTTGGCGAGCGGCTCAAGCCTGGCGCTCACCAGTTGCCAGCCGCTCAGTGCCTCGACTGCGGCCAACTCCGTGCAGGCTAGAATCTCGGTCACGCAAACGATCTCCAGCTGCTCGCCCCGGCGGCTGCAGACGATGCGTGCCTGAGTCTCCCCGTCAATGAATCCGTCGATCTGCTGCCCGGTCGGTGTATCGGTCAGCACCAAGTTGTCGAACGTCATAGCTGTCACGAGAAGTAATCATAGAACTACTCTGTGCCGCTGTCGGCCATTCTCGAACAGTCGCCGAGCTGACTGCGTCGCAGTGGGATCTTGGTTCTGGAACTTGTCAATCGCTCCGCGTGCGCGAGCCGTATCGTACGCCGGGGCAAACTAGGTTTCGGTGGCGCCATCGGCACGGCCGTCAACTCAACAGCCCTTGTGGGCGTCGAATGAGTGCAATCATTTCTGAGGTACTTTGCTGCGGGCGCCCGCGAGATGCACGGGGTGCACGATGATCCATCGAGGCGGGGCAGGACCGGCGATGACAAGCGAAGCGAGGTTCACCGGCATTGTCTGCGCTGGAGTATTACTGCTCAACAGCGCGGCATCGGCAGTCGCGTCGGCGCCGACCGCCTCGGTGCCCAAACAGCCCGCCGAGTGCTGCGCGGCTACCGGCGCTGACGTGCCCAAGGTCGGCGGTGATTACGGGAATCAGGACTTCTCTGCCCTTGCCCAGATCACCGCCCGCGACGCGCGCACCCTGGCCGGCGCGTGGCTCGACCACCTCGAGGGCGGGGTCGCTGGCGATTCGCAGGAGAGCACGCCGGTCGCCGTCGGCGGCGATCTGTACGTGCAGACCTTCGAGGGCGACGTCGTTGCCGTCAACGGCGCCACTGGTCAGGTCATCTGGACGTACGGATCTGGCCAGCCAGGCAAAGAGCGCGGTGTCGCGGTCGGCGCCGGGCGCGTGTTCGCGGCGCTGCCAGATGAGCATGTGGTCGCGCTTGACCAGAAGACCGGTCTCCCGATCTGGAAGACCCTAGTCGGCACGCCAGGCCAGGACATCTCGGCCTACGGAGCTTCCACGCCGTGGACGCTCTACTACCGCGGGCTGGTGTTCGTCGGCACTAAGAACGGCGGCGGTGACGGTCACGGCATGCGTGGCCACATCTACGCGCTACATGCCACCACCGGCAAGCTGGCCTGGAGCTTCGCGGCTACGGCCGGACCAGGCCAGCCAGGCCACGACAGCTGGAAGGGCAACTCGTGGAAGCTCGGCGGCGGCGACGCCTGGATGGCGCCCGCCATCGATCCCAAGCTCGGCCTGATCTACCTAGCGGTGGCCAATCCGGAGCCGCGGACCGTCGGCGCCGTACGGGCCGGGGATAATCTCTACACCAATTCCCTCGTGGCGCTGCACTGGAATACCGGCAAGCTGGCCTGGTGGTTCCAATCCGTGCATCACGACCTGTGGGACTACGACAACACGATGTCGCCGGTCATCGCGGACGTCCGCTTCAGCGGCGGGGTCAGGAAGGTCGTCATCTACGGCAGCAAGACCGCGTGGCTGTACTACCTGGACGCCAGGACGGGCAAGCCCGTGCTGCCGGTGCGCGAGGTGAAGGTTCCTACGCTGGCTGCGCAGGCCACGTCGCCCAGACAGCCGATCCCGCGGGGGAACTCCCTGGTGCCGGCCTGCCCGAGGGCCGGGACACCTACCCAGCCAGTTCCCGGCTATGTGAGCGGCTGCGAGTTCACGCCCTACCTGCATCGTGCCGTCCTGATCGCACCGGGCGGGGAAGGCGGCGCGGACTGGTCCCTGATGTCCTTCGACCAGCACAACGGCCTGGTCTACGTGCCGGCATCGCTGCTCGCTTCCGCCTACACAGACGGGCATCCCTTTGGCCAGCCAACATTCTGGCCGCCCGAGGGAGAACTCACCGGCGGCGTCCTGGACGCGGTTAACCCGGCGACCAACAAGATCGTATGGCAGCTGCCTACCCGGTTTCCGCAGTCGGACGGCGACGGCATCCTCACCACCGCTAGCGGGCTGCTGTTCGAAGGCTCGCCCGATGGCTATCTCGACGCCCGCAGCGTGAGCAACGGGAAGGTGATCTGGAGCTGGCAGACCGGCGGAGAGATCAAGACAACGCCGATCACCTACTCGGTCCACGGAGTGCAGTACGTAGCGGTCTTCGCCGGCCGAGTGCCGCAGGCGGGGACAGCCTGTGGGCGTTCAAGCTTGGAGGCAGCGTACCTCCGGCTGCGCCGCCGCCGCCTATCCCCAGCCGGGAGCCCGTGCAGGGGCCGACAGTGGCCGGAAGCGTCACCGGCGACATCATCGTCCTCGGTCGCACCTGGGATATCTCGGCCGGCTCGCCAAGTCCGAACGAGAACCTCGGCAGCCAGGCGGCTATGGCGCCGCCCGTCATGACCGTGCCCGCCGGAACGACCGTGACCTTCGAGAACCCCGCCAGCAACGTCAAGATGCACTGCGCGCAGTCATTCTTCGACCCGGCGAAATTCAAGATCGGCCCGCTTGCGCCCGGCCAATCCCGGTCGTTCCGGTTCGCCAAGCCGGGCGTTTACTTCTACAACGACTGCGCTGGGTTTCCCTGGGACACCGGAGAGGTCATAGTCTCATAGCCCGGCAGAACTGCGTTGCCGGGCCGCGCCGCCGGCACCGGCACCGGGCTGTTCGCCGACTTTCGCATCTTGCCGCCCATCACGACGAAACCCGGCTTCGACCTTGATAACTTGGTCGACTCGGTGCTGTCGGCAGTGGTCACCAGGCAGGCATGGTTCGGCGGCAGTCGGCTCAACCTGCGGTGGATCGCGGCGCAGAAGCACGTAGCGGCCGAGCCGGGACTCATCCTATCCGTGCTGGAGCAAGCGCCGCAGTTGTGGATGGCCGCAGATCCCGATGTCGCATCGGACGACGTGTGCCACGACGAGCTGTCAGAATCCAGTGCTGATAACAGATACGTCGCCTGGACCGAGCACCAAATGCAGCGCCGATTGGTAAGAGCGAAGGTCGGCATCAGGCTTGATTTCGCCGATTCAGCGCGAATCTCGGCGACGTGGCGACTGGAAAGTTCAAGGTGCTGATTGACGGCCTGTGGCCGATCCTGGGAGTCGCGCGTGCGGCGCCAGCCAACAGGCCCGTGGCAGACGACAAGCTGATCGGCAGCTCGCCGTGCTCAAGAAAAACGTCGCCGCCAATGGGCAAGCAGCGCCCGTACCTGGCCACGACGGAACAGGTTTGGGCGCTGCATGCGGCGATGCCGCCGTACCTGCCGGGGTCGATCCTGCTGGGCGCGATGGCAGGCCTGCGCTGCGCTGAGGCGTGCGGGCTGCGGCCGGGGGACATCGACCTGGCGCTCGGCATCGTCATGCCGCGGTTGCAGTACCCGGCCGAGCCCCTGAAGTCGGACGCATCGATGACGGACGTGCCAGTCCCGCGCTCGCTGACTGTCGAGCTACTCGCCGCACATGGCCTAGTGGCCGGGCGAGACCGTGCTCGCCGACGAGGACGGCAAGCAGATCGGCCCGTGGCGGCTGGAGCGTGCCTTCCGGTCGGCACGCAAGAAAATACCGGGTCTCCCGGAGGGTTTCCGGTACCACGATCTGCGTCACTACCTGGCTTCGCTGCTGATCGCGTCTGGCGCTGACGTGAGCTCGTGCAGGCACGGTTGCGTCACGCCAGCGCCAAGACAACGCTCGACACCTACGGCCATCTGTGGCCCGATTCTGACGAGTCCACGAGGACCGCCCTGGAGGCAGTTTTCGGGGCCCGGCCGGAACAGGGGCGGAACGGTAACAAGATCAGCGAGAATTACGGCAGGTCAGAGCCATGATGATCTTTAAACATCGTAGTAGAGCTCGAACTCGTGCGGGTGCGGCCGCAGCCGGATCGCGTCGATCTCGTTGGTGCGCTTGTAGTCGAGCCAGGTCTCGATCAGGTCCGGGGTGAACACGCCGCCCTCGAGCAGGTACTCGTGGTCGGCCTCAAGGTTGTTGAGCACTGCCTCGAGCGAGCCCGGAACCTGGGGGATGGACTTGGCCTCGTCCGGCGGCAGCTCGTACAGGTCCTTGTCGACCGGCTCGGGCGGCTCGATCTTGTTCTTGATGCCGTCCAGCCCGGCCATCATCATGGCCGAGAACGCCAGGTACGGGTTGCACGACGGGTCCGGCACGCGGAACTCCAGCCGCTTGGCCTTCGGGTTCGGGCCGGTGATCGGGACCCGGATGCAGGCAGACCGGTTGCGCTGGGAGTACACCAGGTTGACCGGCGCCTCGAAGCCGGGCACCAGCCGGTGGTAGGAGTTCATCGTCGGGTTGGTGAAGGCGAGCAGCGACGGAGCGTGCTTGAGCAGGCCGCCGACGTAGTACCGGCCGACATCGGACAGGCCCGCGTAGCCGACCTCGTCGTAGAACAGCGGCGCGCCGTCCTTCCACAGGCTCTGATGGCAATGCATGCCCGAGCCATTGTCACCGAACAGCGGCTTCGGCATGAACGTGACCGTCTTGCCGGCCGCCCTGGCCACGCTCTTCACCACGTACTTGTAGAGCATGAGGTTGTCGGCCATGGTCAGCAGCGTGTCGAACTTGATGTCGATCTCGGCCTGCCCGGCGGTGCCGACCTCGTGATGCTGCATCTCGACCGTGATGCCCACATCGATCAGCTTGCGCGCCATCTCCGAGCGCAGGTCGGTGTAGTGGTCCATCGGCGGCACCGGGAAGTAGCCACCCTTGTAGGACGGCTTAGCGCCTAGGTTGCCGCCCGGCTCGTCGCGGCCGGTGTTCCAGGCGCCCTCGATCGAGTCGATGTGGTAATAGCCCTGGTTTGGCCCGGTCTCGTAGCGCGCAGAGTCGAAAATGTAGAACTCG
Organism: uncultured Actinomycetota bacterium; assembly: GCA_963804435.1. GTDB lineage: Bacteria > Actinomycetota > Actinomycetes > Streptosporangiales > Streptosporangiaceae > JAJYUU01. Next base: position 2,359,276 of record CAWDQI010000001.1, read on the forward strand.
GCCTCCGGCCCGAAGTACGCGGTGTCGGCCACGCCGCTGCCGCGAAGATAATCCTCGGCCTTGCGGGCAATGTTGCGCGGGTCGCGGCTGTATGGCTCGCCCGTCAGCGGATCATGCACGAAGAAGTTCAGGTTCAGCGTCTTATGCGTCCGGAACGGGTCGAGCACTGCCGTGGTCGGGTCGGGCAGCAGCAGCATGTCCGACTCATGGATCTGCTGGAAGCCGCGAATTGACGAACCGTCAAACATCCTGCCTTCGGTGAAAACGCTCTCGTCGAAGGACTCGGCAGGCACGGTGAAGTGCTGCACGGTGCCCGGCAGGTCGCAGAACCGCACGTCGACGAACTGCACCCCCTCGGACTCTATGAACCGCAGTACCTCATCGCCGCTTGTGAACATCAGCTCTCCTTAACCGTGCAGCCGGGGCACCCCCGACTAGCCTCGGGCCACCCGAGGGACAGACGCCGCCGCTCGGCGCGATTGTGACGCTATCGCCGGCCGGTTTCCTGGCCGTGTCCCCGATGTTTCGCTGGTGTTACGCCACCCTGGCCGCACGAGACCCGCTGACGCGCGCCATACCCAGCATGCCAAACCGGGACTGCCCTGGCCTGTCCAGCCCCGCCTCGGGATACCGTGGAGCGGTGTCTAACCAGCAGACTGCCGCGGGCGCCGATGTGTACCCGGGCCAGTATTACGGGCTGCCGGAGTCGGGCCCTGGCTCGGTGGCTGGCTGGAGCAGGCGGTTCGCTGCCCTGCTCGTCGACTGGCTGGCCTGCAGCCTGGTCGCCATCGCGTTGTTCTACCACCCGGCCGCTGGCCACGCGGTCAACGTCCTGAGTGAGCCCAGGCTGTGGACGCCAGCTGTGTTCTTCGCCGAGGACTTCCTGCTCACCGCCCTCACGGGCGTCACCATCGGCAAGCGGCTGCTGGGCCTGCGGGTGATCCGGCTCGACGGCCGTCCGGTCGGTCTGGTCAGTGCGTTCGTCCGGACGCTCCTGCTGATGCTGGTGGTGCCAGCCATCATGATGGACCGCGACCTGCGCGGGCTTCAGGACAAAGCGGCGAAGACGATCGTGGTCCGCACGCGTCAGCGGGTGCGCGGCCTCGGCGGCTTGGGCATCCGGGCTGACCGCGGCACGGGACCCTTGGGCATCTGCAGTGACTGCGGCAGCATTTCGAGGCGGTAGTTGAGCTCGGCGACCGCCTGGCCTTTGAGGTTGCGCGGCAGCTTCATGATCTTCTTCTGCAGCGGCCCGGATCGGGATCTGTCCCTCGGCGTCGCCGACCTGGAAGTCATAGATCGGAACCTGGTTCGCGATCCGCGCGATCCGCTTCTTCTCCGCGGCCAGCAGGCTCGGGAGCCTGGACGGGGAACCCTCGCCGACCAGGATCACCCCAGGTTTGCCGACGGTGCGGTGCACGACGTCCATATTCCGGTTCGCAGCAATTGCCGGGGTTGTCGTAAATCCGCCGCGCAGCGTCTGCAGGATGGCGGCAGCGGCTCCGGGCTGCCCGGCTATGGCGTCGTACTGAGCCATTTGCGCGAATCGGCCGAACAGGATCATTGCCCCGGCCACGCCGAGCAGGATGCCGAGCGGGATGAACGGGTAGATCAGGCCGAGCAGAGCACCGACCACGATGACGATGGCGGCGATCGCGATGCCGGTCAGGGCCACCAGCGGCAGGGCTGTGCGGTTGTCTTTCGTTCACGATGCCAGCGAGCATGCGGATCTGCTTGATCCGGCCCATCGATGCGGGGTCGGCGGGCGATGACGACTGCGCGCTGGAACGCCTGGCGCCGGACATTTTTACCATGATGGTGAGGATACCGGGCCGGCGCGCTTCTCCATCGCCTGCCGGTAAAGCCGGCCCGCGCGGTAGGAAGACCTGACAAGGGGCCCGGACTGCACGCCGGCGAAGCCCAGCTCCGCTGCCTCCTCCGCCAGTTCGTCGAACTCCTCGGGCCGCACCCACCTCTCGATGGGGTGATGACGCACGGACGGGCGCAGGTACTGGGTGATGGTCAGCAGCTCACAGCCGGCCCCACGCAGGTCGGCCATCGCCTGGCTGATCTCCTGGCGGTGTTCGCCCATGCCCAGGATGAGATTTGATTTGGTAACGAGGCCATAGTCCCGCGCGGCCTCAAGCACGGCGAGTGACCGCTCATAGCGGAAGCCAGGCCGGATCCGGCGGAAGATCCTCGGCACCGTCTCCAGGTTGTGGGCGAGAACCTCAGGCCGGGCCGAGAATACCTCGGCGAGCTGGTCAGCGTCGGCGTTGAAGTCCGGGATCAGCAACTCGACCCCGCAGCCGGGCACGGCCCGATGGATGTCGCGGCAGGTCTGGGCGTACAGCCAGGCCCCGCCGTCGGGCAGGTCATCGCGGGCCACGCCGGTGACCGTCGCGTACTTCAGGCCCATGGCCGCGACCGACTCAGCTACCCGCCGCGGCTCGTCGGTATCCAGCGGGCCGGGCTTGCCGGTCGCGATCTGGCAGAAGTCGCACCGCCGGGTGCACTGGTCGCCGCCGATAAGGAAGGTTGCCTCACGGTCTTCCCAGCATTCGAAGATGTTCGGGCAGCCCGCCTCCTCGCAGACGGTGTGCAGGCCTTCGCGCCGGACTAGCTGCTTCAGCTCGGTGTACTCCGGTCCGGTCCGCAGCCTCGTCTTGATCCATTCCGGCTTGCGCTCGATCGGGACCTGGCTGTTACGGGCTTCAAGCCGGAGTAGTCGGCGGCCGTCGGGGGCGAGTACCACGCTCACCAGCGTATAACGCGGTCCGGGCAGGGAATCCTAGCGGCAGCTACCGCTGCCGAGCCCTCGCAGAGAATGTCCTCAGGCTGTGCTCAGCCGATCAGCAGCTAACGGACAGGCTGGCGCGAGGCGGCGCTAAGCGGCCGGGCCGACTATCTAAGTGACACTGATCTCATCGACGCAGAGAGCAGCGAAGACCGACGGGCTCCTGAGGAGAGGCTGATGAGCACCGAGCATGGCCCGAACGACTGGTATGAAGGTCCAGACAATCAATCCGGCCCGCCGAAGCTGTACGGCCCGCAGCCTGCATCCGGCGAGCTGCCTCCGCCGCCCCCGCCACCGTGGCCAGCCGAAGAGCGGCTAGCTGGCCCGCGCCCCAGGCCTCGCCGCCGACGCGGGTTGTTGCTTGCAGGTTCGGCCGTCGCGCTGGCCGTGGCTGGCGGCGCGGTCGCCGCCAGTTCCGGCGGCGGGACTCTGAGCACTGCGGCTATCGTCAGCCGAACCGACCCCGGCCTGGTCGACGTAATCTCAACCCTCGGCTATCAGCATGGCACGGCCGAGGGCACGGGCATGGTCCTCACCTCCAGCGGTGAGGTGCTCACCAACAACCATGTCGTCGCCGGCGCTACGTCCGTCCAGGTCAGGGATGTCGGAAACGGCCGGACCTATACCGCGCGAGTTGTCGGCTATAGCGACACCAGCGATGTCGCGGTGCTTCAGATCCAGGGCGCGTCGGGCCTTTCGACAGTGTCGATCGGCAACTCGTCGGGCGTCACGCAAGGGCAGCATGTTGTTGCCGTCGGGAACGCCTTGGGCAAGGGCGGCACGCCAGCGGTGGCGACCGGAAAGGTGATAACGCTCGGGAATACGATCACTGCCCAGGACTCAGGCGATGGTGTGCTTGAGCACCTCACCAACATGATCCGCACCGATGCCAGCATTCAGCCAGGAGACTCTGGCGGCCCGCTGGTGAACACCGCGGGCCAGGTGATCGGCATGAACACGGCCGCATCGAGCGGCAGTGCTACGCCGTTCGGGACGACCTCGGCGGTGACGACGACAGCCTTCTCGATCCCGATCAATAACGCGATTTCGCTGGCTAGCCAGATCGAGGCCGGGAAGTCGTCGGCGACTGTGCACATCGGCGCGACCCCGTTCCTGGGCGTCGAGGTCACTTCCGCTGGATCGCTTGGCCGGGCCGGCTCGGGCGTGATCGTCGAGGGCGTAGTGCCGGGAGCTGCGGCCGCGTCAGCCGGCCTGGCTGGCGGCGACACGATCGTGTCAGTTGGCAGCCACCAGGTGACGTCGCCGTCAGACCTGCAGACTGTCATCGAGCGCTACCACCCAAATGACAAGGTGACTGTGACGTGGACGGACCAGGCCGGCCAGTCGCATCACGGCACCGCGACGCTCACAGCCGGACCAACCGGATGAGCGCGGCCTGAGTCGCCGCAACCAGTGCGCCCTGCTTGGTCGGGGCGCACTGCCATGCGCGGGGTCCGTGTCGCCAGCACGCGCGGGAAGTCATCGGCGCGGGATGACACAAGCGCGCGAAGTCACAGGCGCCGGAAATTTACTGTGCCGCAAAGCGAAAGAGATATATCTTGAGTAGCAATCCGCCAGGGCAGTCTGAGTGTCCGGCTGCCGCAGGCGGTTCGGCATTGTCGGACACCGAAGCTACTATCGGCCGCAATCGTGACGGTGAGCGGCGGCCGGGGGAGAGGCACACCAGGTGACAGAAGCAATCAGGGCCGAGGGCCTGATCAAGAACTTCGGCAGAACCAAAGCGCTTGCGGGCGCGGACCTCGCAGCGGAGGCGGGGACGGTGCTTGGCGTGCTCGGGCCGAACGGAGCCGGCAAGACCACGGCCGTCCGCATCCTGACCACGCTGCTTGAGCCGGATGGCGGCCGGGCTAGCGTCGGCGGCTATGACGTGGTCAGAGAACCGCACCGGGTCCGCCAGCTGATAGGGCTGACCGGCCAGTACGCCTCGGTTGACGACGGCCTGTCCGGGACCAACAACCTGATCATGATCGGGAGGCTGTTGGGCCTCAGCCGCCGCGATGCGAGGGCGCGGGCGACTGAGTTGCTATCCAGGTTCGACCTGTCCGACGCGGCCGCGAGGCCTGTGAAGACATATTCGGGCGGCATGCGCCGCCGGATCGACCTGGCAGCCAGCCTGGTCGGCCGGCCGCAGGTGCTGTTCCTGGACGAGCCAACGACGGGCCTGGATCCGCAGGCCCGCAGTGATGTCTGGGAGATGATCAGGGTCCTGGTCGCGGACGGGGTGACGGTGCTGCTAACGACGCAGTACCTCGACGAAGCTGATCAGCTCGCCGACGACATCGTGGTGATCGACCACGGCCGGGTGATCGCCACAGGCACCCCGGACGAGCTCAAGGCGAAGGTCGGCAGCCAGGTGCTGGAGGTTGTGCCGGCCGACCGGGACAGGCTCGGCGACGTCGCTGCGGTGCTCGCCAGATGGACCGGCTCGGAGCCGGTGCCCGAACTGGGTGCCCGGCACATCATCGCCCAGGTGCCGAACGCGGCAGTCCTGCCCGGCATAGTGAGGCAGCTCGACGAGAACGGCATTGAGCTCGCCGAGTTCAGCATGCGCAAGAGCAGCTTGGACGAGGTGTTCCTGACGCTGACCGGACACCGGGCCGATGAGGAAGGGCCAGCTGACACGGCCGCGACAGACGCTGCCGATAACGAGAAGGAGAAGGCGGCGCGATGAGCACGATAACTCTCGGCGGCCCGCAGCCTCTGGTACCAGCCCGGCGGGTGAGCCCGTTGACCGGCCTGCGCAACTCGTTCACCCTGACCTGGCGAAGCGTGCTGAAAATCAGGACCAACGCCGAGGACCTGCTCGGCCTTAGCCTGCAGCCGATCATGTTTCTGCTGCTGTTCACCTATGTGTTCGGCGGTGCCATCGCGCACGGTGACGTGCACGCCTACCTGCAGTACGTGCTGCCCGGCATCATCGTGCAGACGGTCCTGTTCGCCACCCTCGGCACTGGGCTGATGCTGAACCAGGACATCTCAGCCGGTATCTTCGACCGGTTCCGCAGCTTGCCGATCGCGCGCTGGGCGCCGTTGGCCGGCGCGATCATGGGCGACGTCACCCGGTACGTCATTTCGGTACTGGTGACACTCGGGTTCGGCATCGTGCTCGGCTTCCGGCCGACTAGCGTGGTCGGCACTATCGCCGCCTGTGCACTGGTGCTGGTCTTCGCTCTGGCGATGTGCTGGATCTCGGCCTTGATCGGCCTGCTGGTAAAGACACCACAGGGCGTTCAGGCCTTCGGCTTCACCGCGATGTTCCCGCTGATTTTCGCCAGCGGACTGCTCGTGCCAATCCAGACCATGCCGGGCTGGCTGCAGGCATTCGCCAACGCTAATCCGGTGACACTGCTCGCTGCCGCATCTCGCGGCCTGATGACGCATGGCCCGGTCGCCGTGCCGGCCGGTGAGTCAATGCTATGGGCCCTCGGCATTGTGCTGGTATTCGCGCCGCTCGCGGTCCGCGTCTATCGCCGCAAGGCCTGAGCACACATTGGAGGAAATCGACGTCACGGACTGCCCGCCGCTGGTGCAGCGAGCCATCGCCGTAGCGCGGCAGGCCGGCTTTCCGCTGACCAGGCAGGAGGCCGGGAGCCGCGGACCGTCCGCATCACTGCCAGCAGATTCGCCGTTTCGGCAGCGCGACGCGAAGCGAGTTGTTCGGCGGCGAGGACAGGTTAATCTGGACCGAAGTGGTGCTGCCCGACCTGGTCAACTCGCTACTGGTCGGGACCCGAATCTGAGCTGGCCGCGGCTGGCAGTACAGCGCGGTCCAGCTAGCACAGCACAGGCCAGCTAGCATTGCGCAGTCCAGCTAACACAGCACAGGCGCAAAACGATGTGACGCCGGCACTAGGCGTCCGGGAGCATAGACAGCATGCCTAGCCAGTTCGACCCGCCATCAGGCACTCGCGATTTCCTCGCCGCAGACGTGGAGAAGCGCGAGCACGCCTTCGAGGCGATCCGCGGCGTGTTCGGGAAGTATGGCTTTGAACCGCTCCAGACGCCCGCATTCGAACGCCTGGATGTCTTGCTCGGCAAGTACGGCGAGGAGGGCGACAAACTTGTTTTCAAGATCCTCCGGCGCGGCGAGCACGAGGCATCCGGGGAGACCGACCTGGCCTTGCGGTACGACCTGACCGTGCCGCTGGCAAGGGTGGCAGCTGCGTACGGCAGCCAGTTGCCCTCGCCGTATAAGCGGTACGCGATGGGCCCGGTCTGGCGCGCCGACCGGCCGGGCAAGGACCGTTACCGCGAGTTCGTCCAGTGCGATCTGGACACACTGGGATCGAAGTCGCTGCTGGCAGACGCCGAGGCGCTGTGCGCCCAGCACGACGCGCTCGCGGCACTCGGGCTGCCACAGTTCACCATCCAGCTGAACTCACGGCGGGTGCTCGCGGGCCTTCTCGAGGCGTTTGGCGTGCCGGAGGGCATCGGGCCAAGCGTGCTGACCGCTCTGGACAAGCTCGACAAGCTAGCACCTGGCGAGGTTATCGCTGAGCTGACCGAGCGCGGCCTCGCCGCCGGAGCAGTCGGGCGAGCTCGTCGGGGCGCTAGCAAGCCAGGATGCCTTTGACCGAGTGCGGGGAGCGCTGACGAAGACCGACGAGGGCACCGCCGGGCTCGACGAGGTGGACACGGTGCTCTCGCTGGTGTCCGGCCAGATCCCGGACGACCGCATCGCTTTCACGCCTCGGATGGTGCGCGGGCTCAGTTACTACACCGGCCCGATCTGGGAGGTTGTGGTTCCCGGCATTGCCGGCGCGGCCGGCTCCGGTGGCCGTTACGACCACCTGATCGAGCAGCTCGGCGGTCCGGACGTGCCCGCGACCGGCTCGTCCATTGGCGTCGAACGAATCCTGCCGTCGCTGCCCGCGCCGCCCAAGCCAAGGCCGGGGCGCCTCGATGTCGCGGTGACGGTGATGCGTGCCGACCTGGCTGCGCAGAGCTTCATGTTCGCTGGGACCGCGCGCGCCGCGGGATTGCGGGCCAGCGTGTACCTCGGGTCGTCCGGCAAGCTCGGTCGGCAGCTGAAATGGGCCAGTGACAACGCGGCTCGCTGGTGCCTTATCTACGGCGAGCAGGAGCACGAGGCGGGTACCGTGACCGTCCGCGACATGCGCAGCGGCGAGCAGACGTCGGTCCCTGCCGGTGAGCTTGCCGGTTACCTGGCGCAGGCGGCCGGCGCGGCAGGCAGCTGACCGGGCGTGCCGGGAGCCGACTACCTGGAGCCGCAACTCTGGCACGCGAGCCTGCCCGGTGTGGTCGTGGCCGCGGCCGCGCTGATCCGGGACGACGGTGGCCGCGTGCTCACGGTAAAGCCGAACTACCGCGACTACTGGACCCTGCCTGGCGGCATCTGCGAACTGGGCGAGCCGCCGCACGCCGGCTGCGCGCGCGAGGTGGCCGAGGAGGTCGGGCTGGATCGCCCGGTAAGCAGGCTGCTCATTTTGGACTGGCAGCACTCTCCGGCTGAATACGGGCCGCAGGCCCGGCCGACCATCTACTTCGTATTCGACGGCGGCGTGCTGTCTGATGGCTCGCAAATCGTGCTGCAGGCCGACGAGCTGGACGGGTTCCGGTTCACCGGCCCGGAGGATCTCGGCGATTTCCTGTCCCGGCCCGGTCTGCGCCGAGTCGCTGCCGCGCTGGCGGCCCTCGGATCCGACGGCGCCCGTTACCTCCCGCACCAGCCAGACTGACTAGGCGGCAGCCTCCGGAACGCCGCCGGGCAGGCTGTCCAGGCGCTGGATGCTCGCAGCGCCGAAAGCGGCCGCGAGATGGCGCTCAGCCGCTGGAATGACGTCTTGGACGGTGATCTGCTGGCCCGTCTCGGCTGACAGCGAGGTCACCGAGGCGTCGCTGATACCGCACGGCACGATGCGGTCGTACCAGGACAGGTCGCAGTTGCAGTTCAGCGCGAAGCCGTGCATGGTCACGCCGCGGGCAACGCGGATACCGATCGCGGCTATCTTGCGGTCTGGCCGTCCGCGGCCGTCCGCGGCGAGCCACGCGCCGCTGCGGCCATCGACCCGGCCCGCCTGCACGCCGAACTCGGCGCAGATGCCAATCATCGCTTGTTCGAGCACGCGAACGTAGCTGACGACGTCGATTGGCTCGTCCAGCATGACGATCGGGTAGCCCACCAGCTGGCCCGGTCCATGCCAGGTGATCTTGCCGCCGCGGTCGACGTCGATCACCGGCGCGCCAGGATCGCCGACCGGCCGGTCCAGCGGGCTGGTGCGCTTTCCGGCGGTGTAGACAGGCTGATGCTCCAGCAGCAGGCAGGTGTCGGGAATCTCGCCGCGTACCCGCTGATCATGAACCTCCCGCTGCAGGTCCCAGGCCTCGAGATAGCCGATCGCATTTTCGCCCAGGCCGATCCGGGCGAATACCAGATCATCGTGCACCCCACCAGGGTATGCGGACTTCGGCCGGGCAGCAGCGACCCGGCTGTGCGGCGACCGCAACCCGGCAGGCGGCGTAAGAGAACCCATAGAATCGCGATATAGCTTGACCGAGAACACGATAGTACTTAAGGTCAGGGACACGGGACTCGGCGCTCATACAACCGGAGCACCACATGGAAGCAATCGAAATATTTACTGCATTCGGCTCAGCGGAGGGGCGAGCTGACCCTTATCCGTTCTACGCCATGCTGCATGAACTCGGCGAGGCAGCGGCACTGCAACCCGGCCAGGTGGTGGTGCAGGGCTACGAGGCGGTCAACTCCGTTCTGCGCGATCCGGCATTTCGGGTCGCGGACGCCGCCACCTGGACGACGAACTTTCCCGGCTGGCACGAGCAGCCAGTTTTCGCTCAGGGCGCGGACTGGCTGCTGAACCTGAACGCTCCTGATCACGCGCGGATCAGGAGCCTGATCGCGCGGGCCTTCACCGCCCGGAGGATAGGCGGTCTCGAGCCGGCCATCGTGAAGATGGCTGACGACCTGCTAGACGCGATGGCGGACCGCGGGGCCGCCGGCTCCCCGGTCGAATTCATGCATGACTTCGCCTACCTCCTGCCGGTGACGGTGATCTGCGAGCTGATCGGCATCCCCGAGGCGGACCGCGAGAGTTTCCGGCCGATCGCACGGGACCTGGCCGGGGTGTTCGAGCTAAACGAGCCTGGCAACCTGCCCGCGATTAACGCGGCCGCAGTCGATCTGCTGGCATACTTCACCGGCCTCGCCGCGGTTCGGCGGGCCGATCCGCGCGACGATCTGCTCACCGATCTGCTTGCCATTTGCGACTCAGCAGACGGCCGCCTGACTGATGCCGAGCTGCTGCATAACCTCACCTTGCTGCTGGTGGCTGGATTCGAGACGACAACGAACCTGCTCGGGAACGGGCTCCAGATCGTGCTACGGGACCCGAAGGCCGGCCAGGCGGTGCGCGATGGCCACGTCAGCGCTGCCGCCTTTGTCGAGGAAGCGCTCCGGTACGACTCGCCAGTCCAGCTGACCAGCCGCATCGGCTGCGACGCGAAGGTCGGCGGTGTTGCCGTTAGGGCCGGTGACGAGGTGGTGACACTGCTGGCGGCGGGCAATAGGGACCCGCGCAAGTTCACGGAGCCGGACCGGTTCAACCCGCTGCACGCCGAAGGAGCCCCACTTAGCTTCGCCGGCGGTGTCCATTTCTGCATCGGAGCCGCGCTGGCAAGGCTCGAGGGCACGATCGCCTTCTCCCGGCTGCTGACGCGGTTCCCGGAGATCACTTCGGCTGGCACGCCGACGCGCCGGGACACGTTCCTGCTCCGCGGCTTCGACCAACTCCCGGTGACACTCGGCCCCGCGTCATAGGCGGGTCCCTCCTCCTGATGCTGGCGTGGGTAAAGCGTTGGGATAACGGGCACAAATCTTCGGGAATGACCTGCGCTATCTGGTGGCTATGCGTAAGCGGAGGTGCCTGCCGTGTTGGATGTCGAAGACCTGCGCCGCCTGAGCCCGCAGGAACGTCTTGAGCTCAGATACGCCCTGGCAGAACTGGACGACCAGGAGCCGCCGGCTGGCCGTGGCGGGGACCGGCGCCGGAAAGTTCTGCTGACGCTCATCGTCGTCTGCTGCGTCGTGCTGGCCGCCTGGACGGGCCTACTCGCTGCCACCTTGCCCCGGTTTTACCGCTCAGGCGAATGGCGTGGCGCCTGGGTTGGATTCGATGTCGCACTTCTGTGCGCATTTGCAGTAACTGGGTGGGCATCGTGGCGGCGCAGGCAAATCCTGATCATCTGCCTGGTGGTGGTCGCGACGCTGCTGTGTTGCGACGCCTGGTTTGACGTGGTGCTCGATGCGCGTACCGCCGGATTCCAACTCAGCGTGCTGTCGGCGATCTTCGTCGAGCTGCCGCTGGCGGCGGTAGCGATTCTGGGCGCGCGGCGACTGCTGCGGCTGACCAACGCAGTGCAGCGCAGGTATCAGGGTCTGATCGGCCCAGTGCCCAGGCTGCGGAATATCTCGCTGGTCGGCGTCGGACGCGACCGCCCGCTGCACGACCTGCTGGCCGAGCCATCTGAGCAAGTCGTGTGCCAGCTGGACGATCAGCCGGCCCGCTGACGAGCGGCGCCCGGACGGCATAGCCGCAGTCTCAAGGGCCGGGCTTGTCCGTCGTCGCCGCGGCGAGCGCCGGGCCTATCGCGGTGTAGTTGAAGGTGAAGCCAGCCTTCTCGAGCCGGGCCGGGATGGCCCGGCAGCTGCCGAGCAGCTCGGTGGATAGCTCGCCGAGCGCCAGCCGGAGGGCGCCGGCTGGCACCGCAAGCATGGCAGGTCGGTGCAGTGCAGCGGCCAGGGCCTTCGTCAGCTCGGAGTTCGTGGCGGGGGCTGGCGCGGTGAGGTTGACTGGTCCGTCGATCCCCGGTTGCTCGAGCACGTACCGGGTCGCCCGAATTTGGTCGGTCAGGGTAATCCAGCTGAGGTACTGACTGCCCGGCCCGATCCGGGCGCCGAGCCCGAGCCGGAACGGCAGCATCAGCTGCGGCAGCATTCTGCCGCGGCTGCTAAGGACGACGCCCGAGCGCAGGCGGACCACACGTACCCCGGTGTCCCTGGCTGGCTGCGACGCAGCCTCCCAGTCCCGCACGAGCGCGGCGAGGAAGCCGCTGCCGTTCGGCGCGGTCTCGTCGACCGGCCGGTCGCCGGTATCGCCCTACCAGCCGATGGCTGAGGCTGCGATCAGCACGGGCGGCGTGGGCGTGGCCGCCAGCATGGCGCGGACGATCGCGCCCGTGCTGTCGATCCGGCTGGCCCGGAGCTCCTGCTTGCGAGCCGGGGTCCACCGGCCGGGTGCAACCTCTGCACCGTCCGCAACCAGGCTCTCTGTGAGCGCACGGCCGATAAGCCCCGTCGACGCCGAAATCGCGATCCGCATGCCCGCCGTTAGAGGCCCAGCTCGGTCTCAAAGGCGCCTTCTTCCAGGCGGCCTTTCAGCGTCACGAGGAAACGGGCCGCATCGGCGCCGTCCACCAGGCGGTGGTCGTAGGTGAGCGCCAGGAACACCATCGACCGGACGGTGATTACCTCCCCGAGCGTCGGATCCTCGACGACGACAGCGCGCTTGACCACGGTGCCGGTGCCCAGGATGCCTACCTGGGGCTGGTTGATGATCGGCGTGTCGAACAACGCGCCCCGGCTGCCGGTGTTGGTCAGCGTGAACGTACCGCCGGACAGGTCGTCGGGGCTCACGTGGCCCGCCCTGGTGCGGGCAGCCAGATCGGCGATCTTGCGCGCGAGTCCGCCGATGTTCAGGTCCCCGGCATTCTTGATCACCGGCACCATCAGGCCGCGGTCAGTGTCGACAGCGATGCCAAGGTGCTCGGCATCGTGGTACGTCACCTGGGCGGAAGCTGTGTCGATGACCGCGTTCAGTCTCGGGTGAACTTTGAGCGCCTCGACGGTGGCGAGCGCGAAGAACGGCAGGAACGACAGCTTGACGCCCTCCCTGGCCTCGAAGGCGGCCTTCGCCCGATCGCGCAGCCGGGCGATGGCCGTCACATCGGCCTCGACGACAGTGGTCAGCTGCGCGGACGTCTGCAGCGACTCGACCATGCGCTGGGCGATGATCTGCCGGGCCCTGGACATCCGCTCAGTGGTGCCGCGCAGGCTGGACGGCACGATTGCCGACCGCTGCCGCGTTCCTGGTGCCTCCGGTGCCACCGCCCCGACCGGCGCTGCAGTCCCCGCAGCAGCCGTAGCCGTAGCAACCGGAGCCGCAGCAGCCGGAGCCGGAGCCGCGGGCGGTGGCGGTGGCGCAGCAGGCGCCGGTCCTGTGAACACCTGCGGAGCGGCGTAACCGGCGCTCGGCTGCCCGGTCGTGCCGCGCACGGCTGCAGCCGCGTCCAGGATGTCCTGCTTGCGGATCCGGCCGCCAACTCCGGTACCGGCGACAGAGGCCAAGTCGATGCCGTGCTCGGCGGCCAGCTTGCGTACCAGCGGCGTGACGTAGGGACCCTCCGCCGCGTCGCCGAGCTGGCCCGTCACCGCTGCAGACTGCCCGTTGCCCGAGTCGTAGGAGGGTGCGGCCGGCGGGTAACTCGGCGGCGGCGGGACATAGCTGACGTCCGGTTCCGCTGGCGGTGCCGCGGGTGCCGGTGTGGCCGGCGCCTGCGGCCAGTCCCGCGCTGGCGCAGCGGGCGCGGCTTGCTGAGGTTCCGCGTAACCAGCGGCCGCTGCTTGCTGAGGCTCGGTGTAACCAGCGGGCGCGGCTTGCTGAGGCTCGGCGTAACCAGCGGGCGCGGCCTGCTGAGGCTCGATGTAGCTCGCGACAGCCGGTGCAGCTGGCTCGGGTTCGGCATAGGCGGGCGCAGCTGGCTCTGGCTGCGTATAGGCAGGGCCGGATGATGCGCCCTGCTGAGGTTCCAGGTCACCCGCCGGCTCGGCCGCAGCGGCCTCAGGCGGCGCAGCGGCTTCGGCCGGCGCAGCGGCGGCGGCACGAGTCGCGCCCCCGGCGGCGCCGTCCTCGTCGATGACGGCTAGCTCAGCGCCTACCGCGACCGTCTCGTCCTCGGCCACGCTGATGCCCCGCAGGATGCCGGAGACGGGCGACGGGATCTCGGTATCGACCTTGTCGGTCGACACCTCGAGGAGCGGCTCATCGGCCTGAACGTGCTCGCCCTCCCGCTTGAGCCAGCGGGTGACTGTGCCCTCGGTGACGCTCTCGCCGAGTTGAGGCATCGATACGGAGACCGACATGGCTAACCGAAACTCCTTCTTGGCTTTGTACCGACTCTAGCGCTTGCACCGGCCGTCGCCGAGCGCCCGGCGCTGGGCAGGAAGGTCATCCATGGAAGTGCAGCGGCTTGCCGGCCAGGGCAAGGTGGGCCTCGCCGATGGCCTCGGACTGGGTCGGGTGCGGGTGAATGAGCTGGGCGACGTCCCCTGGCACCGCTTCCCAGTTGTAAATCAGCTGCGCTTCGGCGATCAGCTCGCCGACGCGCGCCCCGACGAGGTGAACGCCGAGTACCGGGCCGCCGCCGGGGGTGGCGATGATCTTCGCGGCGCCCGCGGTCTGAAGGATCTGGCTCTTGCCGTTCCCGGCCAGGTCATAGGTGAGCTCGGTGATCTCCATGCCGCGGGCGGCCGCAGTCGCCGAGGTGATGCCGACCGAGGCGACTTCCGGGTCGGAATAGCAGACCCTCGGCACGCCGTCGTAGTCGATCGGCACGACCTGCAGGCCGGCCAGCCGCTCGGCGACCATGAAGCCCTCCGCGAAACCGACGTGCGCAAGCTGCATGCCGGGCCGCAGGTCGCCGATGGCTGAGATGGTGGGGATATTGGTGCGGCAGTACTCGTCGACGAGCACGAACCCGCGGTCCATCGCGACGCCGACCTCGTCGTAGCCGAGCCCCGCAGAGACTGGTCCGCGGCCGACCGCAACGAGCAAGAGCTCGGCGTCAATCGTCGTGCCGCCCTCGAGTGCGACAGTGACACCCGAGCCGGTTTCCTTGACGCTCTCGAACCGGGTGCCGACCTTGAATGCGATGCCACGGCGGCGGAAGGCACGCTCCAGCAGCTTCGAGCTCGACTCTTCCTCGGCCGGCAGCAGGTGCGGCAGCATCTCCACGATCGTGACCTCGGCGCCGAACGAGCGCCACACGCTCGCGAACTCAACGCCGATCACGCCGCCGCCGAGAATGACCACCGAGGAAGGCACGTGCTCCAGGGTTAGCGCCTGGTCGCTGGTGATGATCCGCTGGCCGTCGACCGGCAGGCCCGGCAGGCTCCGCGCCTGCGACCCGCTGGCGAGCACCACGTGCTCACCGGTCACGACGCGATCGCCCACCTGCACTGACCTCGGCGAGATCAGCCGGCCGGTGCCCTCGATCACGTCGATGTGCCGGCTGGTGACCAGCCCGGTGAGGCCCTTCCAGAGCCGGGTAACGACCTTGTCCTTGTAGGCATTCACCGCGGGCATGTCGATGCCAGCAAAGGTCGTCCGGACGCCGAACGCGGCGCTGTCGTTCGACAGGTCGGCGATCTCGGCCGCGTGCAGGAGAGCCTTGGTCGGGATGCAGCCCCGGTGCAGGCAGGTGCCGCCCACCTTGTCTTTCTCGATGAGCGCGACCCGCTTGCCTAGCTCGGCCGCGCGCAGCGCGCAGGCGTAGCCGCCGCTGCCGGCACCGAGAATCACAATGTCGTAGCCAGCCCCGTCGTTGCCAGCACTGCCGTAGCCGCTGTCCGTCACGTTCTACTCCCTTGCTTACAGCCGGCCGTCCGCCACGTCTTGGGCGACCTGGACCAGCATCCGCACTGCTGCACCGGTCCCGCCCTTGGCGGTGTATCCATACGGCTCGCCTTCATGGAAGGCCGGACCGGCAATATCCACATGTGCCCAGCGCACGCCATCGGGCACAAATTCCTTCAGGAACAACCCGGCCACCAGCATGCCGCCGAACCGCTCGCCCGCTACGTTGGCAATATCGGCCACCACCGAGTCCAGGCCTTTCCTCAGCTCGGCAGGCAGCGGCATCGGCCAGGCTTGCTCGCCCGCCCGGCGGGCGGCATCGACGACCGCGTTGCACACCTCGTCATCGCTGCCCATGACGCCGCTGATGCGCGGGCCGAGCGCGATCAGCTGGGCGCCAGTCAGCGTGGCGACATCGACGAGCAGGTCGGGGGAGTCCTCCCCGGAACGGGCTAGCACGTCCGCCAGCACCAGCCGGCCCTCCGCGTCGGTGTTCAGCACCTCGACCGTCTTGCCGCCGAAGATCGTGATCACGTCGGACGGCCGCTGGGCGTGGCCGCTAGGCATGTTCTCGGCCATCGGGAGGTACCCGACGACGTTGACCTTCGGCCCGAGCGCGGCAATGGCCTGGAGCGCTCCGAGCACGGCGGCAGCGCCGCCCATGTCGGACTTCATCGCTTCCATGGCTTTGGGCGGTTTCAGTGACAGGCCGCCGGAGTCGAAGGTGATGCCCTTGCCGGCGAACACTACTGTCTTCGCCGCTTCCGGGTGGGTGTAGCTGAGCCTCACCAGGCGCGGCGGGTGCACCGAGCCTTGCCCGACTCCGGTTATTCCGCCGTAGCCGCCAGCGGCCAGCCCCTCGTGATCAAGGACCTGAAACCCGATTCCGGCCTGGCCGGCGACTCGCTCGGCCTCCGCCGCGAACGTCTCCGGGTACAGGTGCGATGGACTGGTGTTGACCAGGTCCCTGACCAGGGACATGCCGGCCGCGATGGCCTCGGCGCGGCGCGCTGCGCCGTCGGCCCCGGCGGCCGACGTCAGCACGGTGATGTCGGGTTGGCTGCCAGCAACCTCGGCCCGGTACCGGCTGAAGCGATAGCGGCCCAGCAGCGCGCCGAGCGCCACCGCCTCGGTCTCGGTCTCGTCCCTGGCGGGAAGCGAAACAGCGACCGAGCTGACCTTGGCGCCGGTGAGCGCCCGTAGGGCCGCGCCCGCCGCCCGGCGGAGAGTTTCCGGGGCCCCGTTACCTGTCAGATTCTCGACCTTGCCCAGCCCGACCGCGACGATCAGGGGCGCCGCGAGCTGCGACGCGGAGGCGATCCGGATGATCTCGTCTTGCCGTCCGGTGGCGCCGAGGGCAGCCAGGGTCGCTGGCAAGGTACCGCCAAGCGCGGCGTTTACGTCTTCCGACCCGGGGGAGGGAACGGGGCCGGCTGAAGTCTCGGTCACCCCGATGATGATCGCGTCTGTGGCGGCGGTACGGGCCGCACTCTCGCTGATAGTCAGTGGCATCGTCGTCACGGTCTGAGCCTAGTGCCTGTGCGGGCGGGTTCCGATCCGTGGGCAGGCGCTGCGGCTGGCTAACGAGCGTCACTTACCAGATATGACAACTGTTATGCTGGCACCGTCAGGGCCGACGAAATGACAGTGCCGACTCAACGAACGGGGAGCTGCTGTGGGAGCGAGCGCGACTGCACTATTCATCGCGGTCTTCCTGGCCTGCGCGGTCGAGGCGGTAGAGGCCACGACGATCGTACTGGCGGCCGGCACGGCGCGAGACTGGCGGTCAGCGACCATAGGCACGGTCGCGGCCCTCGCTGTCCTGGCCGTGGTGGTGGCAGTGCTCGGCCCGGCCGTCGCGCATATCCCGCTGCGCGGGCTTCGCGTCGTGGTCGGTGCGCTGCTGCTGGTCTTCGGCTTGCAGTGGGTACGCAAGGCGATCTTGCGAGCCAGCGGCCACAAGGCGCTGCATGACGAGGACAGGCTTTTCCGTGAGCACCTCGCCGAAGCCAACAGCCAGCAGGCGCGCCGGGCTTTCTTTGTGCCCGACTGGTACGGGTTCACCTTGTCCTTCAAGGGCGTCCTGCTCGAAGGCCTTGAGGTCGTCTTCATCGTGCTGACCTTCGGCGCCAACGCCAAGAACGTCGGGCTGGCCACGATCGCGGCCGGAGCCGCGGTGGTGATCGTCGTCGCCGTCGGCTTCGCGATCAAGGCCCCGCTGGCCAGGGTGCCGGAGAACACCATGAAGTTCGTGGTGGGCATCATGCTGACTAGCTTCGGGTTGTTCTGGGGCGCCGAGGGCGCCGGGGCGAACTGGCCCGGATCGGACGCCGCGCTACTGGTGATCATCCCTGCGATGGCGCTGTTCGCGATCGGGCTGACATGGCTGCTGCGGCAGTCGGGCAGTGCGCTGAGCGGTCCGGCCGAGGTCCAGGCGCCCGTAACGCAGAGCACGCACTGAGGGGACTGAGATGTCAAAGCTCCGCGCCTTCGGCGCGTTCTGGTACGACTTCGTGATCGGCGATGACTGGCTAGTGGCGGCCGGCGTCGTGATCGGCCTCGCTGGCACTTTCGGCCTGCATGAGGCCGGCGTGACGGCCTGGTGGCTACTGCCGCTGCTGCTGGTGATCCTGCTGCCGGTCAGCCTGAGCCGGGCTATCGGGGGTCCGCTGATTCCTCGGCGTACACCCGGGCCGCGTACGCCTCCAGCTTCACCTCACACTCCGCCAGCGAGCTGAGCGCTGCCTCGCGGCCGGCCGCGCCGAAGACGTCGCGCTCGGTCACTCGCTGGAGCCAGTTACGGAGCTTGACGAGGTCGACCTCGTTTTCCTCAAGTTCGGCGTAGGTGAAGTGGCTCTCGGCATACTCCTTGTCGACACCGGCGATGAAATCGGCGCATTTGTCAACAATTTCTTCGTACTCGTCATCGCGGGCAGCCTGGAAGGCAGCCCGGACATCCGGTTCGCCCGCCAGGACCTCGCAGGAGAGCAGCACCGCCGTGCCTGACATGTCGAGGATCTCGCTGCGTAGCTTGCGGAGCGCCCGCTCGGCGGAGAGGCTGAACGGCAGCGCCGCGGCCGAGCTTTGCAGGTAGATCGCGCCCAGGCTCTTGATCCGCCGCCACACGGTGGCGCGTAGCCGGCTCGGCTCGGACGGCACCCTGTAGACCAGCAGCAGCCAGCGCTGCAGTGACAGATCCCGGTCGGCTGGACGGACGTCGGCCGGCTGGCGGTCGGCTGGCTGATCGGCGCTGGCAGGCACGGCCTTATTGTCGCAGGCCCTGGCGTCAGACTCGTCTGCCGGCCTTAACGAGTCCGTGCTCATACGCGTAGACCACAGCCTGCACCCGGTCCCGCAGGCAGAGCTTCGCCAGCACCCGGCCTACGTGAGTTTTCACCGTCGCCTCGGAGACGAACAGCCGCTGCGTTATCTCCGCATTGGACAGTCCTTGCGCCAGCAGGCTCAGCACCTCGCGCTCGCGGTCGGTGAGCTCAGCCAGTTCGGCCGGAGCCACCGTTTCGCCACCGGGCAGCATCGAGGCGAACTGGTCGATGAGCCGGCGCGTCGTGGACGGGGCCACCACTGAGTCGCCGGAGTGCACCGCGCGAATGGCGAACAGCAGCTCTTCCGGCGGGACATCCTTGAGCAGGAAACCACTGGCGCCCGCCTTGAGCGCCGCGAAGGCGTACTCGTCCAGGTCGAAGGTGGTCAGCATGAGCACCCGCGGCAGATCGCCGGCCTGGCGGATCCGCCTGGTCGCCTCGACTCCGTCCAGCGCCGGCATCCGTGCGTCCATGATCATGACGTCAGCATGCAGCCTGCGGGCGAGGTCAACCGCGGCGTGGCCGTTGCCCGCCTCGCCGACCACCTGCATGTCCGGCTGCGCGTCCAGCACCATCCTGAAACCGGTCCGGACCAGTTCCTGGTCATCGACCAGGATGATCCGGATAAGTGCGCTTCCGCCGGCCGTGCTGCCAGTACCGGCCGTGCTCTCAGTGCTGGCCGTGCTCTCAGTGCCGGCCGGGCCCGTCCCGTCCGCGGTCACGGGGCCACGCTCGCCGCGCCGGCTATCGCGGCCGCAATCGCCGTTCGGTCGTCGGTCCCGGCCCCGCGACGGGCTGGCGGCGCCGGGCACGGCAGGCGCGCCACCACGCCGAACCCGCCGCCGGCGAGCGGGCCGGCCTCGACTGTGCCGCCGTACATGGCAATGCGCTCGCGCATCCCGGCAAGGCCGTGACCGCCCGCGTCGCCGGCCGGGGTGGCCATGCCGTCGTCGGTGACCTCCACGATCAGTCCCTCGGGCTCATAGCGGAGCGTGACGGCCGCAGTTGCCGCCAGGCCCGCGTGCTTGCGGGTGTTAGTGAGCGCCTCCTGGACAACCCTGTAGGCGGCCAGCTCGGCACCTTCTGGCAGGTCCCTCGGAGTGCCGGTCAGGGTGTAGGCGACCTGCAGGCCCGCTTCCCTGGCCTGGTCCAGCAGCTCACGCAGCTCGCCGAGGCCAGGCATCGGCGCCAGCTGCGCCTGGTCCCCGGCCGACCGCAGCACGCCAAGCAGCCGGCGCATCTCCGTCAGCGCCTGCCGGCCGGTGCAGGAGATGGCCTTGAGCGCTGCCGCCGCGCGGTCCGGGTCCGTGCGGAGCGCGTAGCCGGCGCCGTCGGCTTGGACGACCATCACGCTGACGTGGTGGGCGACGACGTCATGCAACTCGCGGGCGATTCTGGCCCGCTCCGCGGCCGCGGCCACCTTGGCCTGGGCGTTGCGCTCGGCCTCCAGCCTGGCCGCCTTGTCCTCCAGCGCGGCGTAGTAGCCCCGCCGGTAGCGCATGGAGTCACCCAGCACCCAAGCCGTCAGGGTGCTGCCGCCGAACAGCACGACCGCGAAAAGCCCGCGCGCTAGCAACTGATCGACCGGAAGCGGGCCAGGCGTCGGAGGGCCAAATGGCTGGCCGGCGGCAGGCCGGGCCAACGGTATCCACGCAATCACTGCCAGCGCGGATCCGGCCAGGCAGATGAGCATGGCGATGATCGAGTCCCGCCGTGGCCGGTAGGCGGCGACGGTGTAGATCAGCACCAGCACGGCTACGTCGGATGCGATTGGGCCCGATCCCGGCAGGCCCGAGATCGCGGCGATCATCTGCCAGGCTCCGCCTGCGATGCAGATCGCGAAGGCCAGGAGCGGGGCGCGCCGGCGGAACGCAACTGGCGCGGTCATCACGATCGCGACGAGCAGGGTTGCCCACCGGCTGCCGGAGACCGCCTGACCGAGGCCGAGGAGGAAGATCACGACAGCCAGCGCCGTGTCCACCAGCACCCGGTGGCGGCGCAGCCAGGCATAGATCGCGGACATGGCATCAGGGTATGCGCTGCGCAGCTCGCTGCGAGTCAGCCCGCGGGCCGATCAGGATCAGTCGTCAGGAGGAGAAACAGTGCGCCGGCGGCGTCAGACCGTGACCAGGGTCGCCGGGAGTGGTTCCTCGATGCAGCCACCGTTGCCGTCCGGCTGGACCCGGTAGCCGGTCACGCCAGCGTGGTCGGCCACGATCCCGGCCAGCGTGTCGTCGGCAAAATGAGCTGCGGTCCCGTCGTCGCACGCGATGCCGGCCTGGAGCGTGCCGTCAGCGACGAGTTTCTGGTAGGCCGGCCGCCTGAGTGGCTCGGCACTGTAGTGCGGGCAGTAGCTGCCCGGCAGCAGGTTGAGGCCGCCTGTGAATGGCCGCAGTTCCGGTCCGAAAGAGTCCGTAGTGCCGCCCTCGAACCAGCAGATCGCGCCGGCACTCACACCTGATAGCACGATTCCCTGCTCCCAGGCGCGGCGCAGGATCCGGTCAAGCCCGTGCACCCGCCACACCGCGACCATGTTTGCCACGCTGCCGCCGCCCACGAAGATCACGTCCTGGGACAGCAGCAGGTCTTCCGGATCGGCCACGTTCGGCATGGGGAACAGCTGCAAATGGCTGGGCCGAGCGTCGTGCCGGGACAGCCTGGCGTACATGCGCAGGTAGGCGTTCGGCTCGTCTCCGTTCGCAGTATTGAGCGCGCAGACCCGCGGTGCTGGCGCCCCGGACAGCGCCAGGGCATGCGCGATCAGAGAGGGAAGCTCCTCGCTCTGCGCCGAAGGCGCCGCGAGCCCGCCGATCGCGAGAATGTGCCGTCGTCCATCTGCTGCCACTCCGGCAGGCTATCGTCCGTCCTGACCCGAAGGCCCCTCGGCAGGAAGGTAGTGCCATCAGCGCCAGTATCAGCAGCGCCGGTGCGAGCAGCGCCAGCACAACCAGCGCCGGCGCAAGCAGCGACTGCCTGTTCTGTGACATCGCGGCCGGCCTAGTGCCGGCGCACGTCGTGCTCGCCGACGAACAAGTCGTGGCATTCCTGGATAGCCGGCCAGTGTTTAAGGGTCATGTCCTGGTGGCGCCCCGTGAGCATGTGATAACACTGCCGGATCTGCCCGCCGCGGCAGTCGGCCCGTTCTTTCTCCGGGTGCAGCGGGTCAGCGCGGTCATGCCGCCCGCGCTGGGCAGCCAGGGCACATTCGTGGCGGCAAACAATGTCGTCAGTCAGAGCGTCGCGCACCTGCATTTTCATGTCGTGCCGCGGACCAAGGGCGACGGCCTGCGTGGCTTCTTCTGGCCTCGCCTGCGTTACGAGTCGGATGCCGAGGCCGCCGATTACGCCGCGCGGCTGCGGAAAGCTCTCGCAGTTCAGGGTCCCTCTAGCTCAGCGCCGTGACCAGCAGGCAGACAGCGGTCGTGATCTCGGCGACGGCGCCGAGAACGTCTCCGGTAACGCCGCCGAGTCGCCGCCGCGCCAGGCTAGTGAGCGCGAGCGACGCAACCAGCCCGGCGGCAACGGCCACGGCCAGGTGCCAGCCGCCGGCCGCCGTCGCGCCGGCAAGCGCGGCCAGGCACAACGCCACCGCGGCCAAGGGATGTACAGACCCTGCAACCAGCGCCCCGAGCCCGCCGGGCCGGGCTGGCGGGACACCGCGGCGGCAGGCGAGCATGATGGCAAGCCGGGCCGTGACGGCCGCGGCGATGACGGCAATCGGGCCCCGGCCGGCCTGTTCGGCCCTGGCCAGCGCACCGACCTGAACCAGTAGCGTCAGCAGCACGGTCACTACGCCGAACGGGCCGATGTCCGACCGTTTCATGATCGCCAGCGCCTGGTCGGCGGGTCTCCGGCTGCCCAGGCCGTCAGCGAGGTCAGCCAGGCCGTCCAGGTGCAGTGCCCTCGTCAGCGCGGCCATGGATGCGATGGCGAGCACTGCAGCCAGGAATGCTCCCGTATGGCCGTAACGAGCGGCTAGAAAGAGCACCCCGGCGCCGACACCGCCGATCAGCAGCCCGACGACCGGAGCCCAGTACATGGCCGCAGCGGCGATGCGGCGACTGGGCGCGACGGCCGTTCGTCCCGGCAGCGGGACCGCCGTCAGGAAGCTAAGCGCCAGCCGAAGTCCAGCCCAGGCCATGGCACCTGAGCCTACGGCCGCCCCATGCTGATCCGGCGTCATCCGGGCCGGCCGGCTGGCGGCAGGCCTGCGGCGGGATAGTTTCGGCTCGTGGAGTTTCCGAAGAGGCGGCCAGCAGATCGCAGGTTCGGTGGCTGACCGGCCGTTCGTGCTGCTGTCGGCCGCCATGTCGGCGGACGGGTACATCGACGATGCCTCGCCATCCCGGCTCGTCCTGTCCGACGCTGCCGACCTCGACGAGGTCGACGAGGCGCGGGCCAGCAGCGATGCGATCCTGGTTGGCGCGCAGACAATCCGGGCGGACGACCCGCGCCTGGTTGTTAGATCGGCGGAGCGCCGGGCCCGCCGTCGGGACCTAGGGCTCCCGCCGAGCCCGCGCAAGGTGACGCTGACCGCGAGCGGCAGGCTGGACCCTGGCGCCGCTTTCTTCGCCGCAGGCGACGCCGCTCCGCTGGTCTACGCGTCCGCCGCTATCGCCGACGCCCTGGCCCGGCGGCTGCGCGGGGCCGCGGAGGTCGTGGCAGTGCCGGCAGCTGCATCCGGAGGCGTGGCCTGGATACTCACCGACCTGGCCGGCCGGGCAGTCAGGTATCTGCTGGTCGAGGGCGGCGCCTCGGTCCTGGCCCAGTTCCTGTCGGCGGGCCTCGCTGATGAGTTCCGGCTTGGCGTCGCGCCGGTTTTCGTGGCGGACCCGCGCGCTCCCCGGCTGCTGGGCGGACCCGTCGCGCTGCCCAGGCTGGTGCTGGCCGAGACCCGGCAAGTGGGGGATATGGCAGTGCTGAAATATCTGCTTTCGGCCCAGTCCAGGGCGCAACCCGGGAGCGAGTCTGGCCTGCTGCGTGAATAGCTAGCGGTGGACGGTGCAGGATGGGGGCATGAGCGAAACGAAGGCGGCTTCTGGCGGATTGCAGTCCGCGATCGAGCGAAGCGGCTATTACCCCGGTCTGGTCTACGATGCCGTGTCGTCCTCGGTGGGGACAGAATCCGTCGTCTCCTTCGTTGTGCATCATGACGCTCACTTCGACCCCGGCATGGAAGTCCGGCGGCACGTGACCGTCATGGCACTGACGCCGACCCGGCTCGTCTACTCCCACACCGACGAGTACCCGGCGGATGAATCCGAGCCGGAGTCCCGGCCTCAGGCGGAGACCAGCACAGAGGCGGTGCGGCACTCTCGAATCTCGTCGGTGGCGCTGACCAGGGTGATCCCCGATCCGGCATCTTATGTGCCCGGTGCGACCATGCCCAGCGAGGTAGTGCTCACGATCGGCTGGAACGTGCTGTCGCACATCGAGATCGAGCCTGCGCACTGCGGCGACGAGAACTGCGAGGCCGATCATGGCTACACCGGGACCATGACGGCCGACGACCTGACGGTGCGAGTCAGCGAGGCCGCCGATGGTCCGGAAGCCGTCGGGCAGGTCGTCGCGTTCGCGCGCGCGCTGACCGAGGCGACCAGCCTTCCGTGACCGCGCTCGGCGGGGATGAATCGGACGACGGCACCGAGGTGCCGGAGCTGCCCGGCTACGGGAAAAGCACGCTGGCCGATCTCAGCCAGTCGCTGCTGGCGTCCCTGGGCGTGCCTGGCGAGGAGAACGTGCTCGGGCTGCCGCGAGTAAGCCGGGCTTGCCTGTTCGTAGTAGACGGACTCGGCTGGGATCTGCTGACTGCGCACCGCTCCGCGGCTCCGTTCCTGGCCGGGCTGGCCGAAGAGAGCGGCTGCTGGCTCACCGCAGGTTTCCCGGCTACCACCGTCACGAGCCTCAGCTCGCTCGGCACCGGCAGGCCGCCAGGACAGCACGGCCTGCTCGGCTATCAGGTTAGGGTGCCCGGCACCAACCGCCTGCTGAACGCGCTGCGCTGGGACAACGCCGTCGATCCCGTTGCCTGGCAGCCTGGCTCGACGGTTTTCGAGCGCGCGGCCGCGGCCGGAATCACCGCCCTGCGCATCGCGAGCGGCGCGTACAGGAACTCGGGTCTGTCGGCCGCGTCGATGCGCGGCGCCGACTACCGGCCCGCCGAGACGCCCGGCGCGCTTGTGGGCCGGACCGCTGCGGCGCTGGCCGAGCAGCCGCGGGCGCTGGCGATGGTGTACACCGGCGACTTGGACGCGACCGGGCACGCGTGCGGATGCCGGTCGCCGGCCTGGCGCTATCAGCTCGGGCACGTGGACAAGCTGGCGGAGCAGCTGGCCGGGGCGCTGCCCGCAGGCACGGTCCTGCACGTGACCGCCGATCATGGCATGGTCGACGTTCCCCCGCATGACCGCACCGACGCGGACCAGCTGCCGACGTTGCGGGAAGGGGTAGCCGTGCTCGGCGGGGAGCCACGGGCCCGGCATGTCTACGCCAGGCCGGGAGCCGCGCCCGAGGTCCTCGCGATCTGGCGGCAGACCCTGGCCGGCAGCGCCTGGGTGGTCGGCAAGAATGAAGCGGTCGAGGCGGGCTGGTTCGGCCCCGTCGACACTCGCGTCGCGAGCCGGATCGGCGACGTCGTTGTCGCCGCCCGAGGTTCGTCAGCTGTCGTGGCCACAGTGACCGAGCCGCGGGAATCAGCGCTGATCGGCATGCATGGCTCGCTCGCCGCCAGCGATCAGCGCGTCCCGCTGCTGACCTACGTGGCCAGCTGAGGCGTTTATCCACAGCGCAGCCGGGGAACCGCACCGCACCGCCGCGGGTTGTGCACAGAAACCGGCAACTTACCCACAGGAAAGGCCGGGGGGGTCAGATGCCCGATGTCAGTGTCGGCGGCGTCAGTGTCGGCGGCGTCAGTGACGGCAGCGCCAGTGTCCCCAGCGTCCGGCCGCTGATCGGCGTCAAGGAGCTGGCGGACGCGATGGCAGCCGGACCGGTTCCGGTGCTGATCGACGTGCGGTGGCGGCTGGGCGGGCCGCCCGGCATCGACAGCTACCGATCCGGTCACCTGCCGGGTGCGGTGTACCTGGACCTGGACCGGCAGCTGGCCGGCGAGCCCGGAGACGGCGGCCGTCACCCGCTGCCCGAGACCGCGGACTTCGAGTCAGCCATGCGCGGCGCTGGCGTCAGCGACAGCAGCGCGGTCGTGGTGTATGACGAGTCGGATGCCACGATCGCGGCGCGGGCCTGGTGGATGTTGCGCTTCTACGGCCATGAGAACGTCCGAGTACTGGACGGCGGCTACCGCGCCTGGGCGGCGGCCGGCCTGCCAACTAGCACCGCCGACCCGTCGCCCGCGCCCGGTGACTTCAGCGCCCGGCCAGGTCAGCTGCCGGTGCTGGATGCCGCGGGCGCGGCGCGCCTGGCTAGGTCCGGGATCCTGCTGGATGCGCGGGCGCCGGCCCGGTACCGGGCCGAGACCGAGCCGATCGACCGGGTCGCTGGTCACATTCCCGGCGCGATCAGCGCTCCCACCGCCGAGAACGTGACATCGGATGGTCTGTTCCGGCCTGCCGCGGAGCTGCGGGCCCGGTTCGCCGATCTGGGCATCGTTCCCCTCCAACCCGACCTTGACGGCCGCGGGCGCGATGGCGCGGGAAGCGCCGCGGACGCGAGCCCGGCCGTGGGTGCTTACTGCGGGTCCGGGGTAACGGCGGCGCACGAAGTACTGGCGCTCGAGCTCGCCGGCGTTCAGGCAGCCCTGTACGTCGGGTCATGGTCGGGCTGGGTCGCCGATCCTGATCGGCCTGTCGCGACGGGCCCCCAGCCTGGCTAGCGGGGCCGCCCACGGCGCGTTAGAACTGGGAGCGCGTGAGAACGGACAGAAGGAGGCGCCATGACTGACGTGCTCGACGAGGCGTATCAGCGCCTGCATGAGACCGGGCCAGAGTTCGACGGGTGGCTGTCCAATCACGGGCCGATGGCCACCGAGGCGATGGTCCGGCACGGCCATTCTGACGCGGTCAGCCGGTGGCTCGACCAGTACATGCTGAGGCTGGAGGAGTTCCCGCGCGGGCTGGGTCCGATCGGCCCGGACTGGCAGTCCGCGCTCGGCGACCCGCGCCGTGTCGCCGACTGGACCGGGTATTTCAGCGGCGAGCTGGCTAGCCGGCCGTGGCCGGAGGTACTCAATGGCTGGTGGCCGCGGCTTTTGCCCGGCCTGGTCGCGGCGGCTACGCACGGCGTGATCCGGGTCGGCCACTCCGTCCGGTGCCTGCTCGCGGACGGCGACGACGAGATCAGGACGACCGAGCTGGCGCATGGGCTCGCTTACTGGGCCGCGCGCTGGCAGACCATTCCCGCGGGCCACCGCGCGGCCGCCAGTGCCGCGGCGGCCGGACAGGTAAGCGCCAGGTCAGCCAGCGACCTGCTGGCCGCCGTGCCGCGGATCGGCGTGCAGGATGGCGGCATCGGGGACCGCCTGAGCCAGCTGGACGGGCTGCCCGGCTGGCCAGGAACGCTCGGCCAGATCGGCACTCCAGCCGACCCTGACCAGATCCGGGCCAGGCTGACTGAGGTGGTGGACGCCGCTGCCGTCCGCTACCTCACCTGCGGGCACGGTAACGGGGTCATGCTGGTGCACTCAGCGACGGCGCCGAACGCGGTCTTGCGGGCACTGCCCGCGATTCACGAGCGCATGTGGCCGGCCAGCCTGGCGGCGGCATGGGCCGCTAGCAGCGCGCTGACCGCGATCTATGCTCCGCCCGAGGACACGCTGCCGGTGGTCTCGCCGCTGGCGACGGCAGAGCCGGTGGCAACCGGTAACCGCGCCGCAATCGCTTCCGACACGTTCGGCCGGGCCGTTGAGCACGGCGACGAGCACGTGATCAAATTCGCTGACACCGCGATGGACGTATTCACCCGAACCGGGAATCCAGCCGCGATCGCGGCAGCTCGTCGCGCCATGGACCTGATCGGGCGCTAGCGATCGGGCCGGCTTAGCTCACCTGCTGGTCGACGCGCTCGGCATAGAAGCACAGCAGGCCGGCGATGCCCTCGGCGGCCGGGATCGGCTCCGGGTAGCTCCAGACCACGTCCTTATGCACCTGATCGCCAACCTGAACCGACCAGTAGGACGCTTCGCCCTTGAACGGGCAGGTGGTATGAGTGGCTGTGGGCTGGAGGTACTCGGTCCGGACATCCTCCGGCCGAAAGTAATAACGGGCTGGCAGCCCGGTTTCGTCGAGCACTACCGCATTGTCGGACTCGGCCAGCTTCACCCCGTCGAGGGAGACTGCGACGTGACGTTCGGCCGGCTTAATGGTGATCGTGTGGGCTCTGGTCATGCCTGGGCTAACCTGTCAGCGCGCCGACGAATTCCGGCCTCCGGATTGCGGGAACGGGGTCGCCGCCCGCCCGCTGCCGTGGCTGGCTCGCGGCCGTTAGGCTCGGTCAGTGTGACGCGCGCCAAAGTCCCGGCACTGGTGCTGGCCTCAGGTTCCGGAGCGCGGCTGCGGGTGCTGCGCAGCGCCGGGCTCGACCCGGAAGTCGTCGTCAGCGGCGTAGCTGAGACCAATCATGACAACCTGGATACCGCGGCCCTGGTCGCGGCCCTGGCGGAGCGGAAGGCTGCCGCGGTGGCGGCGATGCGTCCCGGCGCACTCGTGCTCGGCTGCGATTCGATGCTGGACCTGGACGGCACCGCGCTCGGCAAGCCAGGTTCGGGACAAGCCGCAGCCAGCTTGTGGCGCGACCTGGCCGGGCGGAATGCGACGCTCTACACCGGTCATTGCCTCATCAATGGCCTGGCTGGCCGCCGGTCGCAGGCGGTCGCCGCTACCACCGTGCGGTTCGGCAGGCCGACCCAGTCCGAGCTCGCCGCCTACATCGCGACGGGCGAGCCGCTCGCCGTGGCCGGGGCGTTCACCATCGAGGGCTACGGGGCACCGTTCATCGACGGCGTCGATGGTGACCCCGGCAATGTCCTCGGGCTGTCCATGCCGCTGCTGCGCCGCATGCTCGCCGAACTCGGAATCGCCATCACCGACCTGTGGCGGACCAGCTAGGCCGAGGCAAGCTTTACCGGTTCGATCCGGCGTCCGCTCCGCCTGTGACTGAGTTGACGAACCAGGTCGCCTGCAGGAGCGCGCTGTCGGCGGCAGCGAGCAGTCCTGGCTGCAGCGCGAAGTCATGCCACATCCGCGGCCACCGGGTATAGGTGACGTCCACGCCGGCGGCGGAGGCGCGGGTGGCGATGCCCTCGGCGTCTGGGGCAAGCAGGTCGTCGGATCCGGCCTGTACCAGCAGCGGCGGCAAGCCCCGGTGGTCGGCCAGCAGTGGCGATACCGATGCACTCGCCCAGATCGACGGCTCCGCGTACGCGGCTGCGCAGGCTTCGAGCCAGCGCGGAGTGAGCATGGCATCCCGGCGCATCAGCTCCGGCAGCTCTCGGCGGTTCCGGCCAAGGTCGAGCCATGGCGAGATGAGGATGCATCCGGCGGGAAGTTCTTCGCCGTTGTCGCGGAACTCCAGGAGCGCGGACAGCGCGAGGCCACCGCCAGCCGAGTCCCCCGACACCACAATCGTGCGGGGTCCGCTCTCGGCGAGCAGCGCCGTCAGGACATCGCGGGCATCATCGACTGCCGCCGGATGGGCGTACTCAGGCGCCAGCCGGTACTCGGGCAGCACCACGCGGCATGCCGCGCGGGCGCTGAGGTACGCGGCCCAGGCTCGGGCCGTTCCCGCGGAGCCGACGCAATAACCGCCGCCGTGGAAGTGGACGACCGTGCGCTCGGCGGACGTTCGCCCGGCCTCGACTACCTCGGCGCGAACGCCATTGATCGTCTTCGTCACGACTGTCGTTCCCTTGGGTAGCGGCGACGCCCGCGTAAGCCGGTCGAGACGTCGCCGCTGCGCCTCCCAGTGCAGCGCCGGATCGAGAACTCTGCGGCCGAGCTGTCGTACCCATGGGCGCATGACCGGCGCGGGCAGTCTCAGGCCAGTCGGGCGAAACGGGCGGGCGGTTGCGGCGTGGCGGGTGCTCATCCTGTGCCCGTGCGGTCGGCATCAATACGGCCGTCAGTTCCTGCCGCCGTCGCCGGGCGTTTCGGCATGACCCGGTACTGGCCCAGGTCGAAATGCCGCACGCGGTGCCGGTAGAGGAACGTGTGGTCAGGCCAGTTGTTGGTGTTGCGTCCTGACGCCGTCGTGTACCAGCTATGGCAGCCGCTTTCCCATACCGACGTGCGGCTGGCCTTGTCGACCCAGGCGTTGAACGCGCTTTGTACCTCCGGACGCACGTCGATCCAGTCGAGGCCATCCGCTTCGAGTGCCTCGATGGCGGCCAGCACATAGGAGATCTGGCCTTCGAGCATGTAAATGATCGAATTGCCGCCGAGGTTGGTGTTGGGGCCGTAGAGCATGAAGAAGTTCGGAAACCCCGCGACGGCGATGCCGAGGTACGCTTCAGCGCCGTCGTGCCACATGTCGTCCAGCGCGCGACCGCCGAGGCCAGTGACCGACATCGGGGCCAGGAAGTCGAGCGTCTGGAATCCCGTGCCATAGATGATGACTTCTGCCAGGCGGGTTGAGCCTTCGGCCGTGACCACGCCGTCAGGCACGATGCGCTCGATCGATTCGGTAACGAGGTCCACATTCGGGCGAGCCAGCGTCGGGTACCAGTCGTTCGAGAACAGCACCCGCTTGCAGCCCATCACATAGTCGGGAATGCACTTCTCGCGCAGCTGCGGGTCGGTGATGGCTGCCTGGAGTTGCTTGCGCCACTGCAGCATCGGCAGGGCAAGGAGCTTCGGCGACAGCACGAAACCGCTGGTGAGCAGCTCGCCGTACAGGAAGATGCGCAACCGGTCGGCTTTGCGCACGACCGGGAACTTGTCGAAGATGGCCTGCTCGGCTTCCCGGTAGGGCCGGTCCGGCTTGGGCAGGATGTAGGGCGGAGTGCGCTGGTACACATCGACATGCGCCGCGGTCTTGGCGACCTCCGGCACGAATTGGATGGCGCTCGCCCCGGTCCCCACGACAGCTACTCGCAGCCCGGCGAGATCGACACAATGGTCCCAGCGGGCAGAGTGCCAGGATGGGCCGGCGAAATCGGCGCGGCCAGGGATGTCGGGGAGAGCGGGCCGGTTGAGCTGCCCGAGCGCGGATACAACGGCCGATGCCTGGATCGTGTCGCCATCCTCCAGCGTCAGGCTCCAGGTGGCGGTGCGCCTATCGAACTTGGCACTGGCGACGCCCGAGCCAAACCGCATGTGCGCACCGAGCCCGCGTTCAGCGGCCAGCGTGTGCAGGTAGGCGAGGATCTCTTGCTGCTGCGGGAAGCGACGGCTCCAGCGGCCCGGCCGGAACGAGAACGAGTAGAGGTTCGACGGCACATCGCAGGCCAGGCCGGGGTAGGTGTTGTCGCGCCAGGTTCCACCGAGATCGGCGGCTTTGTCGATGACGAGGAAGTCCTCGATACCTGCCCGTTTCAGCGCTGCGGCCATCCCGATGCCACCGAACCCGGCTCCGACGACGACCACGCGGTACGGCGAAAGCTCGGCCACCGGCCCCCCTCGCGGTCTGCGCGGCCAGGGGCCGCGAAGCTGCCCAGGCTACGGGTCCCGTAACGGGACCCTCAACGGGCAGGATAGCGGCATCGCCGGAAAAATCATGCCTGGGCCGATGAGCCGGGATGTGTGCCTGGCTAATCGATGACCGGTGTACTGGCAGGGTTTGTATGGCCCGCCGCCCGGCTCCGTAGCCTGGAACTTCGCCAAGGAGGAAGATCTGTGGAAGTCCAGTCCAAGCAGCCGACCGCAAAGGGTCCGGCCGAGTGGTTCACCGGTGACGTCTGGATAGACGGCATCGCCAGGGGAGAGGAACCCTCGCGCGTCCGTGTCAGCGCGGTCCACTTCACCCCGTCCGCGCGGACGGCGTGGCACTCCCATGCTGTCGGGCAGACGCTGTACGTCACCGAGGGACGGGGACTCGTGCAGTCGCGCGGTGGCAATATCGCCGAGATCCGCGCTGGCGATATCGTCTACACCCGCGCCGACGAGTGGCACTGGCACGGCGCCGCGCCCGATCACTTCATGACCCATCTATCGATCACCGAGGCGGTCCCAGGAGATCAGCGACCGGACGCCGACTGGGGAGAGCACGTGACCGACGACGAGTACAGCGGCCGCTGATTCGTAAGCCCGGTGACTCCGAGTGCGCCTTGGGCGGCCTTCCCCGCGGCCGCGAGGTTGCTGGATCAGCGGCCCGCTCAATGCTTCAGGCGGATCACTGTGACCGTGTCCTCGTTGAAGTTGGCGACGTGGGCTGCGGTTCCTTGCTGGGTGATCGCGATCGCCTACGGCGTGCCGCCGGCGTAGTTGATCTTTGCGAGCGCTGCGCGGAGGTGCCGCCGGGGACGGGGCTAGGATTCTTGGTCGGAGCATGATGGGTGGATGGTCGACAGGTCGGAGCTGGAACGGCGCCTCGGCGCGCTGTATGTGGCGGTCCGGGACGGTGCGGCGGTTGACCGGCAGGCCGCGTTCGACATCGCCGTGAACGAGCTCGAGCCTTTTCCGCTGCACGCCGAGGCGCGCGAACTGGCCCAGGCGACCGTGGCGGACGACGATGAGACCCGGCTGGCGTCGGCGGCAGCGGCGTTCCTGGACGCCAACGGGTACGAGCCGGGGTTCGAGCAGGTGCCAGACCGGTTCGCGCGGCTGGAGCGGGCGCTCGACGCCGTGCGCGCCGACATGCGGGCGACCGGGCTGACCGGGGAGGTCAGGCTGGTCCGGCCGGACTGGACCCCTAACGCAGCTGTCGAGACGTGGGCGGGCGACACGGGGTGGACGGGCGGAATTTTCTTCTCCGATGCCGCCGACGACCTCTCCGCGCTCGTCGCGGTGGCCGAGCAGGCTCGTTAGGCGATCATGGAGTCATTGGGGTACCAGTCCACAGGGAGTGTGTGGCCTGCTTGCCCGGCGCACGGCCTCGGGACGTGGCCCGAGACGCGCCACGGCACCGGCGTCTGGTGGTGCGACGGGGGCGACGGCCACGTGTCTGCGGAGATCGGCCACTGGGCGGTGCGGCAGTCCCGGTTATGGCGAATCGCATGCCTGCCAGGCGAAATTAATAGGCGCCCTGGGAGTCGCGCTACGATACCAGTCCGAACGCCGCTGCCTCGAAGATTGCAGTGCATGGAGCCCGGTACCCCGGCTACCTCGAGCGACTGACGGGCCACTAGCACCCGGCACGGGGTTACTAGTCGGCGCCGGACTCGCCGGCTCTGGCCGTCGGCCGGACGGGCGGAGCGGCATCCCCGGCGCCATCAGGTTTGCGCGGGGCTGATGCTGGCGACGGCGTTAGCCGGGCTGAGACCAAGGATCAGACGGCGCTGTCACCGGAATGCCTACGAGATTTGCGCAGGACGATATGAGCCGGGACTGTGAAGCGCGCGCGCTCAGAGTCCTTGCTCTGCGCTGATCCGGCCCGACGCGACGGCTGCCCGGAGGGCGTCGTAATCGCGCTCGTTCTGATCGGCATAGGCCGCCGCGAACCGGGCGATCGCCTGGTCGAACACGTCCGAGCCGCCCAGGTAAGCGGCGATGGCGATCCGGTCCCCGGAGCGGGCATGCGCCCGCGCCAGGGTCCAGCCGCACAGCTGGCCGTAGAGCGCCATACCTCGCGGCACCATGGTCTCGATATCGAGAGAGAACTTCCAGTCCCGCAGCTGCCGCACGTAAAAGTCGCGCTGCTGGCCGTCTAGCCCGGCGTCGGTCCGCTGCCAGCCCAGGAAGATATCGCTGGATGCCTGCATCAGCCGCTGTCCCGCGACGACCCGCTGACCTTGATTGGCGTACTTGCTGGCGCCGACGAAGCGGCTGAGCACCGACTCCTCGGCTTCCTTGACCTGAAGGAAGAGCGGATCTGAGTCGTCACGGCCCAGCATCAGCAGGATCCAGCAGCGGGTGCCGACGCTTCCGACCCCGACGACCTTGCGGGCCATGTCAGCGAACTCGAACTGGTCCAGCAGGTACCGGCGGTCGGTCTCCAAGGTCCGCCGGTACCTGGCGATCAGGTCAGCCAGCTGCGACATGAACGCCTTCCGGTCGGCCTGCTTGGGCAGCAGCTCATCGACCGGCACCAGCAACGGCGGGTCGGAGATGATCCGTGGGCGGTCGTCGACGGTGCGTGTCAGCTTGGCCAATTCCTGCAAGCTGTCCCTGGTCCGCGCCTTGGCCAGGCCCTTTCGTATCAGGGTTCGCTGCGGGGTCTTTAGCTGGGCTTGCAACTGCGCCTGAACCCGGTCCACGTCCGCGTGCGCGTACCAGACCGCCAGGTTGGTCATCGACGCGAAGTCGCGCATCGCCTGCCGGTAGCTGGCGACGGTGGCCTGGACAATCTCGCGGCGCTTCTTGACGGCGAACCCGCTGTCGCGCGCCGCGACTTCCGTGCTGGCAGCCAGCCGTTTCACGTCCCATTCCCACGGGCCGGGCAGTGTCTCATCGAAGTCGTTGACGTCGAAGACTAGGCGCCGCTCGGCGGATCCGAAGATACCGAAGTTGGACAGGTGCGCATCGCCGCATGCCTGCACGGCCAGCCCGGACACAGGAGTTCCGGCCAGGTCGCTGGCCATTGGCAGGGCCGCCCCGCGGAAGTAGCTGAACGGGGAGGCCATCATCCGGCCGTGGCGGACGGGCACCAGCTCGGGCACCCTTGAGCTCTCCTGCTCCTGCAGCAGGGCGACCGGCTCGGGCCGGTCCGGCGGCCGGTCGAACACCTCGTGACTTTGCCGCGGAACCTTCGCCCGCGCCGCTTTGCCCCGCTCAGCCCTTTCGGCCGGACTCAGGTGGCCCAGCGCGGAGTCCAGCTGATACCGGTGCCCAGGCCGCGCCGGCGCTTCGGCCGTTGTGGCGTCCATGATCAGCTCCTTCCAGTATCAGCCCACGATGCTGGGCCAGCCGCCTCCGCGCCTCACCCTGACGGGGTGACGCAGTCGTTACGACGCTACACCGGCCTTCTTGCCGCCGCCCTGTGGCTGGCGAGGCGCGGGGGGTGACCGCTACCTGCGGCTGGTGTTCGCCGCCGCGCTCTAGCTCCCTGGTCGGTCGGCGGGCTGCCAGAGGCGGAACGAGGCGCCCTGGTCGTCGACGCACTCGGCCGACAGCCCGTACGGCTTGCGTTCGGGCTCGTCCGCATGGCCGCCGGCCGCCCGGACCCGCTCGACCGCGGCCGCGATGTCGTCGACGCGGTAGGACAACTGCACCTCGGGCTCCGCTCCCTCCGACGACCAGATGCCCAGCGGCGGCCTGGTCTCGTCGGTGCGCCACGCGCCGGGGTGGCCGGAGGAGAAGGGCACCCGCAGCACGGCCTGGTAAAACTCCTTGGCCCGGTGCGCGTCCCGCGCCACCATCGTCACGTTCGCGACGTCGCCCTCGCGCAGCCTGGTGGCCCAGGCCGGCCGCCTGAGCAGCGTCCAGCGGTGCCCGAACGGGTCGACGATCACTGAGCCCCGACCGTAGGGCTGGTCGACCGGCTCCCGTTCTACCGAGGCGCCGCTGCGCCGGGCCCGCTCCGTACTCGCGTCGACGTCGTCGACCTCCAGGTGGAGGGTGTGGCTGAACGTGGCGGGGGAGTCGGGCGCGCGCACGGGCACGTCGGGCCACAGGTCGGAGGCTTCGGCGAACATCAGCACCGCGTCACCGATGCCGACCTCGGCGTGGCCGATCGTGCCGTCCGCGTTGACGTGGAGCTCGCCGCGGCGCTGCGCGCCGAACACCTCGACGTACCAGTCCAGGGCGCGCCGGGCGTCGGACACGACGATGGAGGGTGTCAGCGTCGGAGGCCAGGCGGGCTCGCGCTCGACCC
Organism: uncultured Actinomycetota bacterium; assembly: GCA_963804435.1. GTDB lineage: Bacteria > Actinomycetota > Actinomycetes > Streptosporangiales > Streptosporangiaceae > JAJYUU01. The sequence goes on from CAWDQI010000001.1 coordinate 2,394,948, forward strand.
GGCTCGCAACGGTTTGCTGGGACATGGTTCCTCCTGGGGGTGCGAAGACCTCCCGGGTCAGCCGCATCCGCAGCCGCCCGGCGAACTCGGGGTTGGGATCGACCGGCATGACGGGCTCGCGCAGAGCCTCGAACGGATCGGTCATCGCGAGTCCTCCTCTGCCTCGTAGATCCGGCGGAACGCGACGCGGGCCCGAACTAGCAGCGCCTCGGTGGCGTGTACGGTGCGGTCCAGATGCCGGGCCACCTCGGGCACGGGCAGCCCGTCGAGGTAGCGCAGCGTGAGAACGGCCCGGTGGTGCGCGCCGAGCCGGTCGAGCACCTCGCGGGCACGGATCCGGTTGACGACCGTCTCCCACGGGTCCTCGACGCGCGACGGCTCGCCGTCGAGCAGCCGCAACCCGCGCTGCTCCCGCTCTACCCGCCGCCAGTGGTCGGCGAGCTTGTGCCGGGCAACGCCGATCAGCCACGGGATCGACGGATCGGGCGTGCCTGCCATGCGGACCGCGTGCACGGCGGCAAGGAACGACTCGGCCGTAAGGTCCTCGGCCAGGCCGGTGTCGCCGCAGCGGGCCAGCAGATAGCCGTAGACGTGCGGCAGCGCATCGTCGTACAGCTTCAGCAGCCCGAACGCCGGGTCGGGCTGCTGCACCTGTCGGTCCGTCACACTCCCATCGTCGTCTGGGCGCCCGGCACTCCGACGGGCCGTGCCGAACTTCTCCCCGGGACCAGTCAGTAGCCGTTACGGCGCGGATGTGCTGTCCGGCAACCGGACCGGCGTGCCGTGCAGGATCTTCCGAACATCGAAAACCGTAGGGAAAGCCACAGTGGCTTGACCCTGAGCAATGCTGCTCTGTCAGGGCCCACGTGAGACCAGCCGCTCCGAAGTCAGAACTGAACCCTATTCGGACCGATTGATCGGGTGATATGCCTAGGTACGGGTTGCGTCTCGGTAGCGCCCTTGGGGCCGGTAAAGGAGGTTTCTCCATGAGATCACGGCCAATGGGAGGCAGACCTCTCCGGTGGCTCGCGGCGATCTCGGCGATCGCGCTCGTGCTCACGCCGACCGTCGCTCAGGCGGCCGCCCAGGCCTCAGCGCCGGGTCACGGGCTGGCGCCAGTCCATCTCGCTCTGGTGACCGTGTCCAACCCGCGGCCGGAGCTGGTCAGCGGCGGTGAGGTGCTAGTGCGCGTCGATGTCCCGAAGCACGTCAACCCGGCTGATGTGCGGATCACCTCGGATGGCCAGGACGTGACCGCCAGCTTCCAGGTGCAGTCAGACGGGAGCCTGCTCGGACTGGTCACCGGCCTCACGATCGGCCGCAACCGGCTCGTCGCCTCCGCGCACCGGCAGTTCGCGTCCCTGGACGTCATCGACCACTCCATCAACGGGCCAGTCTTCTCCGGCAAGCAACAGCTTCCGTACCTCTGCCAGACGACGTCCTTCGGTCTGGCTGCCTCGAGCCCGCCCGACTGCTTCGCGCCGACCATGGTCTCGTACGTGTACAAGAACACCTCCGGCGGGTTCGTGCCGCTGGCCGACCCCGCGAAGACTCCGGCCGATGCGGCGACAGCGACCGTGAACGGGCAGAGCGTGCCGTACATCGTTCGGGTCGAGACCGGCGTGATCGACCGGGCTGTGTACCAGATCGCGGCGCTATACGACGGGCAGGCCCCCTCGCCGCTGCGGGCCGATACGAGCTGGAACGGCAAGCTCATCTACACCTTCGGGGGCGGCTGCAACTCCGGCTACCACCAGGGCACCTCCACTGGCGGCGTGCTGGACGATCAGTTCCTGTCGCTGGGTTACGCCGTCTCGTCATCGACGCTTAACGTGCTCGATAACAACTGCTCGACGATCATCTCGGCCGAGGCCGCGATGATGGTGAAGGAGCACTTCATCGACACCTACGGGCCGGTGCAGTTCACCATCGGATGGGGCGGTTCCGGCGGCGCCATCCAGCAGTACGAGATCGCTGACTCTTACCCCGGCATTCTGGACGGCATCATCCCGAGCATTTCGTTCCCGGACCCGCTGACCACTGCCGGACCGGTCACGGACTGCAGGCTGCTGGACTCGTTCTTCGGCGAGCCGAGCGGTTCGTCGTTCACAACCGCTGAGAAGACCGCCATCTCCGGCTACAACGACTACACGACGTGCGTGTCGTGGGATAAGACGTTCGCGAATCGGGCGACGGCCACCGGCAGCTGCGACCCGACGATCATCCCGCCCGCGGAGCAGTGGAGCCCGACGAACCCGACCGGGATCATTTGCAACTCCGACGAGCAGATCGTCAACCAGCTCGGCGTCGATCCCGCGACCGGCTTCCCCAACAGCCCGCTGGACAACGTTGGCGTGCAATACGGGCTCGCCGCGCTGGACTCGGGCGCCATCACGCCGGCGCAGTTCGCGACGCTCAACGCGAGCATCGGCGGGATGAACTTCGCCGGCGCCGAGGTCGCGCAGCGTACTGAGGCGAGCCAGAAGGCGCTGCGCGCGGTCTACGCCGACGACCTAGTCAACAGCGCCTCGCTCGGGCTGCGCACGACGCCGGTCATCGACCAGCGCCTCGACCTCGATTTCCTCGGTTTCGGGAACGACATCCACACCACCGACTGGTCGTTCATCATCCGCGCGCGGATGCTCGCCGCCAACGGGACCGACGGCAACCAGGTCATCATCGAGAACCTGCCGACGGCGGCCGAGATCAACGCTGCCAACACCTACGAGCTGGCCCAGATGGACGCCTGGCTGACGAACATCGAGAACGATCACTCGAACCGCAGCGCGCAGCGGAAGGTGCTCGACGACAAGCCGGCCGGGCTGACCGACGGCTGCTTCATGTCGGCCACCGACCTGGTGCATCAGACGCTCACCGACCCGGGCACCGGGCAGTGCGGTGCCAGCTACCCGGTGGCGTCCAACCCGCGCCTGGTGGCGGGTGAGCCCCTGACGATGCCGGCCCTGAAGTGCAGCCTGAAGCCGCTGACCTTCCGCGATTACTCGGTGACCTTCACAGCAGCCGAGAAGGCCGAGCTACGCCAGGCGTTCCCCACTGGCGTCTGCGACTACAACCGGCGTGGCGTCGGCGTACAGGCGCCGATTGCTAGCTGGCTCAGCTACGGCGACAACCCCGGCGCCGTGGTCGGGCCGTTCCCGCTGCCACCGCCGCTCACTGGCTGACATCGGCAACCTGACGGATTCGCTCGTGGGCGGCGGCCCCTGCGGAGGCCGCCCATGGCCGAGCCCGACGCGGCAGTAGCAGTGTGAGAGTTGAAGGCATGCGCCAGCACGTACCGTCCGAACTCCCGGCGCGGCGCTACGCGGCCATTCCCGCGTCGGTCACCATGGAGACGATAGGCACCGTTGTGCCACCGCTCAACGGGGAGGTGTTCGGCTTGCTCGCCGCTCGGGGAATCGCCCCGGCGGGTCCGCCGTTCTGGAAGTACAACGTGATCGACATGGCCCGGAATCTGGAGGTGGAGGCGGGCTGCCCGGTCGCCGAACCGGTGACCGGCGACGGGCGGGTGGTGGCGGGCGTGCTGCCGGCCGGCCGGTATGCGACGCTGCGCCACGTAGGCCACCCCTCGACGCTGGTGGCCGCGACGGCTGGGCTGCTCGACTGGGCCGCGGCCAAAGGCCTGAAATGGGACATGGTGCCGTCGGCTTCCGGAGAGCGCTGGGGCGCCCGGCTGGAGATGTACCTCACCGATCCGAAGACTGAGCCGGATATGATCAAGTGGGTGACCGAGCTAGCCTTCCGCCTCGCCGACTAGGCATACGCTGCGTCGCGCCCGCGGGAGCCGCCGCCTGAGTATCAGGTGACTGTTTCCTGTGCAATCACTCAGGGATAGCCCGTGCCGTGCCCATGGGATTCACGGGGAGATCCCAGCGAGGGCTGGTCAACTCGTCTATGGATCATCCTCCTGCCGTGGCGGGGAAGCCGCCGCCCGGCCTTTTCCCGAGATCCTGGAGAGTGGCAATGAGGCATCGCCTGTTAGTAGCCGCGTGTGCGGCCGCAGCGCTGGCCACACCTATCGCGGTCAGCCTCGGTTCCGGCGCGTCGGCGCACAACACGCCCTTCCGGCTCACCTCGAGCCTGCAGGGCATTCACAAGATCAAGCACGTCGTCGTCATCATGCAGGAGAACCGGTCGTTCGACTCCTACTTCGGCACCTACCCGGGCGCTGACGGCATCCCGGCGGGTGTTTGCGTTCCGGACCCGCACAACGGCGGCTGCATCAAGCCGTACGTCGACCACATGAACGCCAACCAGGGCGGCCCGCACGGGGACAGCAACAGCATCGCCGACGTGGACGGCGGCAAGATGGACGGGTTCATCGGGCAAGCGGAGCTCGGATGCAAGACGACCACCTGCCCGACGGACGTGATGGGTTATCACGTGGCGTCCGACATTCCCAACTACTGGGCGTACGCCAGCAACTTCGTGCTTGACGACCACATGTTCGAGTCCGAGCACTCCTGGAGCCTGCCCTCGCACCTGTCCATGGTGTCGGCCTGGTCGGCGAACTGCAAGAACCCGGCCAATCCGATGAGCTGCGTGGGCACCGACAGCCCCGGCAACCGCACGGCGGCGCGGCCCAGGCCGTTCGCCTGGACGGACCTGACGTGGCTGCTGCACGCCTACCACGTGAGCTGGGGCTACTACCTCGATCACGGCACCCAGTCGGCTACCAACCCCAAAGGAGTGCCGTCGATCTGGAACGCGCTGCCAGGGTTCACCGACGTCAAGCAGGACCACCAGGAAGCCAACATCCAGCCGCTGTCGGCGTTCATGAGCCAGGCCAAGGCGGGCAACCTGCCGGCCCTGTCCTGGATCGTGCCGAACGCGCCCGACAGCGAGCACCCGGCGGCCCTGGTGAGTACCGGCCAGGCGTATGTGACCCGGATCATCAACGCGGTCATGAGCAGCAAGGACTGGAACTCCACCGCGATCTTCCTGTCCTGGGATGACTGGGGCGGCTTCTACGACCACGTGGTGCCGCCGGCCGTCGACAGCCTGGGCTACGGGATCCGGGTACCGGCCATCATCATCAGCCCGTACGCCCGGCACGGGTTCATCGACCACCACACGGTGTCAACGGACTCCTGGCTGAGGTTCATCGAGGACGACTTCCTGGCGGGCAACAGGCTCAATCCGGCCACCGACGGCCGGCCCGATCCGCGGCCTAACGTCCGGGAGAACCTGGCGGGCAGCATCCTGCCGGACTTCAATTTCAACCAGACACCGCGGCTGCCGCTGATCCTCAATCCGTGCCCGGCAACGACGCTGGTCCCCAAGCCGAAGCCCGGATGCGCCAGCACAGTGAAGCTCAACGTCAGCAGCTGGGGAGACAGCTGACCGTCAGCGAACCGGCCTGGGGCGCCCTTCGATCGCGGGGCGCCCCAGGCTCCTGACTCAGGCGCCTGGCCGCGGCGTCAGCCGCCTCCACGCCTGCGAAAGGCCCGATCACCGGCGAGGCTGGGGCGCGGCCAGGTCGCCTCGGCAGGTCACGGCCAGCCAGGTGAGAGCGCAGACGATGACGGCATAGGCGGCCGGCTGCCAGCCGACTGCCGTGACGGCGAGCGCACTCGCGGTCCCAGCCACTAGCAGGCGCGCGATGAGTCTGCCGGGGCGCCCGCCACGAACTCGCGCCGCCAGCCGCGCCCACGGGGCCAGGCGCGGCGTGAACTGCGGTCCGGTCAGGTCGGCGAGGGACTCGCCCCGGCCGGCCCGGGTCCGCAGCATCGTGTAGGCCCCAGCCGCCGCCGCGAACGCTGCCAGATCGCCGCCGTCTGGCCGGTCCGGATGTGTCGCTGCGGCAACCCGGCGCCAGGCGGCGCGCACTTCATCGTCGGTCAGGTCCCGGCTGGCGGGCAGCCCGAGCGCCGCAAAAGGCCCGGTCATGACCGGCCGCCCGGGCCCGGCCCGAAGGCCTCGTCCAGCAACGCGGATATGTCCGGCAGGGCGTCAGGCAGCAGCCCGGCTACCCGGCCGTCCGGCTCGGCACGGACAGGCGGCGCGAGTGCCGGCGCCGGGCCCGCCAGCGCGGCCTGGCTGGCTACTAGCCGCTTGACCTGGATGAAGGTGACTCCGCCGCGGTGGAGATATCCAACCTGCCCGGTGTCGAGCCGCCGGATGCGGTCAGGATCGGCGACGGGTGCCTCCTGCAGCCTGGAGTTCCCAGTCTTGCTCCAGCGCAGCCGTCCGGTCAGCTGCCGGGTGCTGTCCACAGCCTGGCGCTGCCCGGCCAGCGCGATGACCGGCTCGGGATGCGGCGTGCGCAGCAGCCAGATGCCTCCTTCAGCCGTCGCCGCAAGCCGGTAGCGGTCATCCTCGGTGCGGGCCAGGCCATGCCACGACTGTGCGGAGACCTGCACGGCCAGGCCGAGGGAACGGGCGCGCTCGTACAGTTCCCAGATCGGCAGCCGGCGTGACACGGCGCTGAACTCATCGACGCAGAGCAGCACTTGGCGCTGTCCGGTGCGCACGTAGCTGGCCAGCAAGTCGACCAGGGCGCGCGCTTGAGCCTCGGCCACCGCGACGTCAGTGGTGCCCTCGAGGATGCAGTACCACGCATCGGCGGCAGCGAAGCTGCCCGGGGCGTCAAGACCCGGCCCGAGCCGGCGGAACAGCGTGCGGAACCGCAGGGCGATATCGGGCACCTGCGGAGCTGCCGACCTGGCCAGCGCGAGCTGGTCATCGAAGCCGCCGGCCGCGTAGGCCAGAGCGAGCCAGCCCGAGTCTAGCCGGGCCAGGAACTCGGCCGTGCTGGCGGGCACACCGCAGGGCGCCTCGACGGCGAGTGTAACCACGGCTTCCATCACGTCGGTGTAGTACGCGGCGGCGCCGGTGCCGTGCTCGATAAGGTCGACCAGCGTGCTGATCAGCTGCGGCGCGGGCAGCGCCCACAGCGACAGGCCAGCCTCGTCGGGCCAGATAGCGACGTTCCGGGCGCCCGCATCGCGCAGCACGCGGCGCGACCGGTCGGCGATGCGCCGGGCGTCCGCGCCGCCTTTGCAGTCGAGCACAACGATTAGCGGCGCGCCCGCCAGCCCGGCCGCGTGCCGGGCCAGGCTCACGGCCATGAACGCCGCCCACAGCCTGAGCAGCAGCGTCGTCTTGCCGGTCCCAGTTCCGCCGACCACGATCTGATGGGCGCGAAGCCGCTCGGCCGGGAATCGCGCCAGTCTCTGGTCCGGGTGGCCGATCGCGCGGATCGCCGCACCCACGACAAACTCGCCGCTCGCTGTCAGCAGCGGGACTGAGCCTGGGGCCGCGATCCGTGCGACCGCGCTGCGCACCTGGTGCCGCCACTGCCGCTGGTCGAAGGTGACCGCGGAGGCTGGCGAGCGGCCGCCTGCCCGCGCCGCCATCGACCGGATCCGCCGGGACCAGGCCCAGCCCGCCGCAACTAGCCCGGCCGGCACTGCCGCCGGCGCGATGAGCACAGCCGCGGCCAGGTAGTTACCGGCGGCGCCGTGCTGCCACATTCCGAGCCATGCAGAGTACGGTGCCTTGGCGACCGCGATGGCGGAGCGCTGCGCGATCGCTGTTGACGCCAGCCAGACTGCCAGCATCGGCGCGCACCATCCAGCCGCCCGGTACAGCCGTGACGGCTGCCAGCCGCGTCGCCACGCCACGGCAACGCCGGCCACCGCGACGACCGTGACGGGCAGCGCTGCCAGTAGCACTGCCGCTGCGACGACCGCAGCGACGGCGCGGGCTAACAGGCGGTACCGGATCACGTCGGCGCTCTCACCCGCCTGGCCGGCAGTCGCGCCTGCTCGGGCAGCGCGCGGATCTCGACTCGGGCGGCGAGGCTGCCGAGGGCCGTGCGGGCCCGCTCCACCGTGCCGACCGCGGCCGGCGAGCACAGGTAGATCGCCCGTGCGTGCCGCGGTGGCTGCCCCGGCACCCGGGCTTCCGCCGCCGCGCAGCCGTAATCGCCGGTCCGGCCCAGCAGTTCACGCATGATCGCGGTGGTCCGGGCGACCGTCTTCGCGGTGAGCTCGGCCTCGATGGCCCAGCACTCGCCCGCCCACGGCGCTGGCCCGGCGTCCGGCCAGTGCACCTCAGCGTCGGGCAGGTGGTCGCGGGCACCCAACCTGCCGCCCATCCTGGCGCGCAGGTGCCGTTCGCTCCGCCAGTGCGCGCCCCCGGCTGCCCAGCCCGGAGATGACTGGAGCGCGAGCCGGACCGCGGTGACCGCGCGGATGTGCTTCAGCCGGGGCAGCGCGGGCGGCGCTGGCGTGTACCGCAGGCCACAGGCTTGCAGCCCGGCGCGCGTGAGCCAGACCCAGCGCGGCCCGGAGCTAAGCTGCGCTGTCTCGGCCAGCTTGCGCTCGGCCCAGCGGCTGGCCGTCGCCCGCGCTTGCCGGTCGGTGCAGCCAAGTAACAGGGCGAGCTGGTCGAGCTGGACCCCATACATCTCGGCAACGAACGGCAGCCCGATGCTGTCCTGGCGGGCGGCGTTCAGGCCGGCTGCGTTCGAGCCGGCGGAGTCCAGGCCAGCAACTGCGCACACATGACAATGACATCACGCGACGAGCCGACAAGCACCCAACCGGTCGGGCGTTGCCGCGCCTCACGGCAGCGCGCAGTGGGAGTTACCAGGCGGCCTGCGAGTCGGAGCCCTGCCCGGCTGAGATCCGTGTCGACCACGGGATGCGGACATAAGAGCTCTGGCCGACGATGGCGACAATCGGGTTCGAATAGAAGTCCTGGGCGATCAGCAGATCACCGGACTTGCTGGTCCACATCAGCAGCGGCGAGCCATTGTCATTACTAGCGCTGTGCCCGTACCGGAACTGGCCAAGGACGCGCAGCAGCCTACCGGTCTCAGCGGAGAACTCGGCATACCCCTGTACGAAGGTGCCCAGGCTGCCTACCTGGCGGCCCGACAGATTGGATTTGCTCGCCGCGCTCCGGCCGGGGCCGCGCATGCGGCCGATCACTGCCGGGCACACAACCGTGGCGCCGTCCGGGGTCAGTAGCTCATCGCCGCCGCACGCCACATCGTGCTGAGCCGCCACAAGCGCAGGCACCGGCGTGCTATCGGACATCAAGTCGCCACCGGGGCCGCCCGCCCGCAGAAGGTACAGGCCGGACGTTGTCCCCCACCAGTTGAAGGCGAGGGTCTGGTTGCCGGCCGCCCAGGACAGCGCCCCGATAGAGGCCCGCGCGGCCGGCTGCCCGGTAATGGTCCATGTCCGCTGCGCCGAGGTAGCCAGGTCATACACCCTGATCTGCTCGTTGGCTGGCTGGCCGCCCTCCGCAGTTGCGCCGGTTGCGACGGCGAGCATGGTGCCGTCGGGCGAGAGCGCGACGCCCTGCTCTTGCTCGGGCGCCGCCACGTCCGTCACGGGGAGCGCTTTCAGGCTTCTGACCGACCCCGCGGAGCTGATTGTCAGCAGGAAGAAGCGCACCGGCGCCCCCGAGTTGTTGTCGATCGATGCGGAGTTGCTCTGCGGCTGCCACGGCTGCGCCGCCAGCACGAAAGTCCGGTCGTTGAGCGACCCAGCCACCGCGCTGAATGTGCCGTAGGGTGCGGGCGGCGTGATGGTGGCCACCACCCGGCCGGTGGCCGTGGCGCGCACCGAGGCGTTCAAAGGGTGGTCGTACCACGGATAGGTGATGCCGGTGAGGGTGACGTAGAACGCGGGCGGCCCGGAGGTTGCAGGCACAGAATTCCGTCCCTTCACCAGGTTGCCTGCATGGGCAAGGCCTGGGTGGCTGTCGGCACGGCGCTGCCCGAGTACTCCGCTGAAGCTGAGAATCCCCGCGGTAACGGCGGCGACCGAAGCAGCCGCGCCGAGTGGTATCAGGAGCCGGCTTAGCCTGCGAACACCCCGGCCGCGCATAGCGAGAGGCCTGACGGTGCCGCGCTCCGGCAGCCGCAGCTGGGGCGGGCTGATCTCGCCGATATCCGCCGCTGCATCAAGAAGCACCACCCGCAGCGCATCCCCATTGCTTGTCGGGACTTCTCTCATCGGACTTCCTCCAGTAGCGGGCTGAGCGCGCTGAGGCCGCGATGCGCGGTGGACCGGACGGTGCCCGTGGTAATCCCCAACTCCGCCGCGATCTGCGACTCGGTCATGTCGAGGTAGAACCTGAGCACGAGTACTTCGAGCTGCCGCCGGGGCAGCATGCGCAGTGCGGCAAGCACTGCCCGGCGCTGCTCCCTGACCAGCGCGGTCGCATCGGCTGCATCGCCGGGGATGCCTGCTGGCAGTGCGGCGGGCAGGCCGAAGGCTCGCTCCCTGCGCTTGCCGGGCCGCATCGCCGTCCGGCAACCGTTCAGCACCGCGGTGCGGACGTACTGCATGGCCTTACCCGGATCGGCGAGTTGCGCCCAGCGACGGTACAGGCCTAAAAAGGCTTCCTGGACTATGTCCTCCGCGCGGCCAACGTCGCCGAGCATGAGGGCCGCGAACCGGATCAGGTTTACGGCTTGCGCGTGATAGAGGGCAGTCACGGCTTCGGCGGGGTCGCCAAGCAGCGATCCGGACGCCGACGGCGAGCCGGCTCGAGTCGGCTGGCCGCCTGCCGCAGGAACGGCCGGCAGCGTGAGATCGGATTGCGTCATACCCAACAGACTCACCCGCCCGCCGAACCGCTGCTCCCGCTGGGCTATCGCCACCCAGATTGTGCCGCAATCAACGACAGGCGCGCGGCAAACCGCACCGTGGTGCTGGTGCACGGAGCAGCGGTAGTGCACAATGAGTCCGGAAGATCGCCAGGCCGGTCCTGGGCTACGAGGTCGTTGGGGAAGACGAATCTCGTCTGCTGCAGGGAGGTCTTGGTGTCAGTACGTGGCGTGCTGCACGTGCATTGTGCGCCCCCGGCGCTGTGCCCGCACATTGAGTGGGCGGTGGCCGGGGTTCTTGGCGTGCCTGTCAGCCTGCTTTGGGTTGATCAGCCTGCCTCGCCCGGATCGCTGCGCGCGGAGTTGACCTGGCAGGGGAAGCCGGGTGCGGCCGGGGCCATAACCTCGGCACTGGCGAGCTGGAACCTCGTGCGGTTCGAGGTGAGCGAGGATGCGAGCCCGGGCTGCGACGCCGCTCGCTACAGCTACACCCCGGCCCTCGGCACGTTCTCAGCGACGGTAGCGGCTAACGGCGACGTGATGATCAGCGAGAACCGGCTGCGCGCGGCGATGGCACTGGCCGCGTCGGCCCGGTCCGGAACCTCCGATCGGTCCGCTACCTCGGAGCTTGGCAACCTGCGCGACCGGCACGGCCCGCGCCACCCGGCGCTCGGCGGGTCGCTGGAGGCAGAACTGACCCTGCTGCTCGGCGAGCCCTGGGACGACGAGCTTGAGCCGTTCCGTCGGGCCGGCGATGGCGCCCCCGTCCGCTGGCTGAACGCCACCGGCTGACCGCGGCAAGCAGAGGACCACTCCGAAACTCGGTGGCGAACTGGTCGGCCAGCCATAGAGCGGCCAGTCGGCGCGCGGGAGCACCGCTCCGAGCGATGTTTCGCATAAGGTGTGCGGGTGCGGAAACCGGCCGAGATCCCTACCGGCACCGTTACCCTCCTGTTCACTGATATCGAGGGATCGACCCGGCTGTGGGAAGCCGAGCCGGACGCCATGACCCAGGGCCTGCGCCGGCATGACGAGATCGTCCGGAGCGCCATCGAGCATGCTGACGGGTATGTGTTCAAGACCGTCGGCGACGCCTTCTGCGCGGCTTTCTCCACCGCCGAGTGCGCGCTGGCGGCCGCGCTGACCGCCCAGCGCGCACTGACCGCACAGCAATGGCCGACCGGCAGGCCGATCCGAGTCCGGATGGGCCTGCACACGGGGACCTGCGAAGAACGGGACAGCGATTATTTCGGCCCAGCGGTTAACCGCGTCGCCCGGCTGGAGGCGGTGGCGCACGGCGGTCAGGTGCTGATCTCTGGCACGACGGCCGAGCTGCTATCGCAGTCGTTGCCTGACGGCGTCTCGCTGCGCGACCTCGGCGAGCACCGGCTGAAGGACCTGGGTCGGCCCGAGCAGGTGTTCCAGCTGGAGGCCAGCTACCTGGATCAGGACTTCCCGCCGCTGGCGTCGCTAGACAACCCGGACCTGCCGAACAACCTGCCCGGCCAGCTAAGTGCGTTCATCGGCCGCGAACATGAACTTGCCGAAGTGCGGGCGCTGGCCGCGTCGTCGCGCCTGGTCACGCTCACCGGGTCAGGTGGCAGCGGGAAGACGCGCCTGGCGTTGCAGGCCGCGGCCGAGCTGCTGGACTCAGCCGGCGACGGCGTCTGGTTCGCCGAGCTGGCCAGCGTCACCGACGATGATCAGGTGCCGGGCGCCGTCGCCGCGGCGCTCGGGTTGCCCGATCACTCTGGCCCATCGGCGCTCGCTTCGGTGATCGAGGTGCTGACCGGCCAGGATGTGGTGCTAGTCCTCGACAACTGCGAGCACGTCATCGACGCGGCGGCCGGATTCTGTGATCAGATCATCCGGTATTGCCAGGGCGTGCGGTTCCTGGCGACTTCACGCGAGCCGCTGGGCATCGAAGGCGAGCGGGTCTACCGGGTGCCGCCCATGTCGCTGCCTGCCAGGGAGGCGATCAGCGCGGCCGAGCTTGCCGCCTGCGACTCGGTCAAGCTGTTCGCCGACCGGGCGAGATCGCATGACCTTGCCTTCACTCTCGACGACCGGACCGCGCCGCTGGTAGCCACTATCTGCCGCCGGCTCGACGGGATCCCGCTCGCGCTTGAGCTCGCTGCCGCCCGGCTCTCGTCGATGTCGCTACGCCACCTCAGCGAACGGCTTGACCAGCGGTTCCGGCTGCTCACCGGCGGCAGTCGCAAGGCCATGCCACGGCAGCAGACGCTGCTGGCTACCGTCGACTGGTCGTTCGACCTGCTCAACCCGGCAGAGCGGGAAACCATGCGGCGGCTGTCGGTATTTGCGGGCAGCTTTGAGCTTGAGGCGGCCGAGGCAATCTGCGTAGCCGACCGGATTGATGCCATTGACGTGCTGGACCTGCTCGGGTCGCTGGTGGACAAGAGCCTGGTGATCGCGGACCGGACGGCAGAATCGCTGCGGTACCGGCTGCTAGAGACGGTCCGGCAATACGCCGCCCAAGAGTTGTTCAAAGCGGTCGGCGAAGCTGAGCTCACTGGCATCAGGGACCGGCACGCCGACTTCTATCTCCGCGTCGCTGAGGAGGCGGGGCCGGCTCTCACCGGTCACCGGCAGGGCTACTGGCTCCGGCGCCTCGACGCCGAATGGGACAACCTGCGTGCCGTCTTCGGCTATCTTGCGGCCCAGGGCCGCACTGGCGATGTGATCAGGCTCGGCACCGCATTGCAGCGATTCGCGGTAAGCAGGGGCCACTCGGAACTGCTCGGCCACTTGCGCGCGGCCATCGAGCCCGACGAGTCCGGCGTCTCCCTGCTGGCGGCAAACGCGCTGCTGGCGGTGTCCAGGCTGCTCACGCTGCTGCGCCAGGCCGACCCGAGCGCCAGAGCGGCGGCCAGGGACTTCGCTGAACGCGGCCTGGCCATGGCTGAGATCCTCGGCGAGCCTGCGCTCCGCGCGCGGGCGCTGGGCCTGCTGAGCGAGATAGCGTTCACCGATGGCGACCTGGACCGGGTCGGGGAGCTTGCGCAGCCCGCCGTGGCCCTGGCCCGCACCACCGGCGACCGCCAGCTGCTGGGCGAGCTGCTGAAGTGCCTGGCGATGACGGAGCAGTCGGCCGAGGAGAACCGGCGGATCCGGCTTGAGGCCCTCGACTGCTTCCGGCAGTCAGGTGACGAGCTGCTCGCCGCCAACGAGCTGCACATGCTCTACGCCTACGACCTGACCGACGGGCGCCTCACCCAGGCCCGCACCCACCTGGACGCGGCTATCTCCGCCGCCGAGAGCCTGGGCGACGAGCTCTACCTGTACTTCTTCCGTGAGGACCTGGCCGTCCTGTTGCTGATCGAGGGTAAGCCGGCCCAGGCGGCGCCGCTCATCCGCCGCTGCCTGCAAGTAGCGCGGCGCAGCGGCATCCGGCTAGATGTCTGCGAAGTGCTGTTCGGTGCCGCGTGCTGCGCTGCCTGGAAAGCCGATCACGCCAAAGCCGCCCGCCTGCATGGTGCCGCGGACCTGCGGATCCGGTACGCGCTCGCCGACGGAAGCATCAGCTGGTCACCGCTGGAGGAGCAGTTGCGCACCGCCGAACATGGCCGTCTCCGGGCCGAGCTCGGCGACGAGCTGTTCGACGAGTGCTACCGGCAAGGTGCCACGCTGTCGCGCCAGCAGGCCGTCGAGCTGGCGCTGCACTAGCTCCTGAGGCACCGAATCGGTTGTCGAATAGACTGTTGGCCTCTTATCTAGTGCCGAAAGGCTTGAGGCTTGACTGATATCGAAGCACCCGGAACTCCGCAGGCACTGGTACCGGGCACGCCGCTCTCGGCGACGCCGCGGACCAGGCACGGGCGCCTGCGCGAGCAGGGCCGGACCGATCGCATCGACTTGCTTGCGGTGCTGCGCTGCGGGATCATCGCTCACCTGGGCGTGCGCGCTGAGGCCGGCTTCATGGTCGTGCCGACTGGCTACGGCTTCGACGACGAGTACGTCTACGTGCATGGCTCGGTGGCCAGCCAGAGCCTGGCCGGTGACATGCCCGAGGTATGCCTGACGGTGACGATCGTGGACGGCCTGGTGCTGGCCCGGTCGGTGTTCGAACACGCGGTCAACTACCGCAGCGCGATCGTCTATGCCCAGCCGCGGGTCGTGACCGACCCGGACGAGAAACTGGCCGGCCTGCGATTGATCTCTGAGCACATGGCACCGGGTCAATGGGACTATGTACGCCAGCCCAGCCGGAAGGAACTGGCCGCAACCAGGCTGCTCGCGCTCAGCATGGCGGAGGCTTCGGTCAAGGTTCGCTCCGGGCCACCCGACGACGCCGACAGCCCCGATGCCGAGCTAGGCCTGTGGGCAGGCGAACTGCCGCTCGACTCGCGATGGGGCAGGCCGGTGCCGGACCCGGCGCTGCCCGCCGGGCTCACCGTCCCGCCGCACATCGCGAACAGGCAAGGTAACGAGGCCCATCGGCGGTAGCTCGGCGTCGTATGCCCGGGCACGGCCGGGCCGCTGCTGCGTATCCTGTGACTGTGGCCGAACCGGTGCAGATCCCCTCGGGCACGGTCACCTTGCTCTTCACCGACATCGAGAGCTCGACCCGGCTGTGGGAGGCCGAGCCTGGGTCGATGGCGGCTGCGCTGCGAATTCATGACGAGATCATGCGCTCATCGATCGAGGCGGCCGGCGGTTACGTATTCAAGACTGTCGGTGACTCATTCTGCGCCGCGTTCAGCACCGCGCCGGCCGCCATTGATGCCGCGCTGAACGCGCAGCGAGCGATCGGCGCCTACGCCTGGCCGACGAGCCGGCCGATCAAGGTCCGGATGGGTTTGCACAGCGGATCGTGCGAGGAACGCGACCGCGATTACTTCGGGCCGGTGGTGAACCGCACGGCCCGCCTCGAGGGCGCGGCGCACGGCGGGCAGGTGCTGGTGTCGGGCGTGACAGCCGAGCTGACGGCTGGCGCGGCCGGTGTCTTCCTGCGCGATCTTGGCCCGCATCGCCTGAAGGATCTCGGCCGGCCCGAACAGGTTTTTCAGTTGACGGCCGACGGCCTGGAAGATGAGTTTCCGGCGCTGGCCACGCTGGACAACCCGGAATTGCCGAACAACCTGCCGGGCTTGCTGAGCGCGTTCGTCGGACGTGAACGCGAGCTGGCCGAAGTCCGCGAGCTGGCCAGGACATCGCGGCTGGTCACCCTGACGGGGGCCGGGGGTAGCGGCAAGACCCGGCTGGCGCTGCAGGCCGCGGCCGAGCTGCTGGACGGTTCCGCCAGCGGCGTGTGGCTGGCCGAGCTGGCCGCGCTCACCGACGGCGGACAGGTCGCCGGGGCGGCCGCAGCCGCGCTCGGCCTGGCTGAGCGGACCGGGCCGCCATCAACCGAGTCGGTGGCCGAAGCACTCCGCAGCCTCGACGTCCTGATCGTGCTGGATAACTGCGAGCACCTGATCGACGCAGCGGCCAAGTTCTGCGAGCACATCATCCGGCACTGCCCCCGGACCAGGTTCCTGGCGACGTCGAGAGAGCCGCTGAGCATCGACGGCGAACGGGTTTATCGGGTTCCGTCGCTGTCACTGCCAAGCGACGAGGCCGACAGTGCCGCGGACCTCGTGGCGAGCGACGCGGTCCGGCTGTTCGTGGAGCGGGCCCGAGTGCAGGACCCCGGCTTTGTCCTCGACGACCAGTCCGCGCCGCTGGTCGCGACGATCTGCAGGCGGCTGGACGGCATCCCGCTGGCGCTGGAGCTGGCCTCCGCCCGGCTGTCGTCGATGTCGCTGGCGCAGGTCGGATCCCGGCTGGATCAGCGGTTCCGGCTTCTGACCGGCGGCAGCCGGAACGCGCTGCCCCGGCAGCAGACCCTGCAGGCGACCGTCGACTGGTCGTTCGACCTGTTGACTGCCGCCGAGCGTGCCACCGTGGCGCGGCTCTCCATTTTCAGCGGCGGATTCGAGCTGGAAGCGGCAGAGCAGGTCTGCACGACCGAGACAGTCGACGCCCTCGAGGTCACCGACCTGGTCAGTTCCCTGGTGGACAAGAGCCTGCTGGTGGCCGAGCGGGCAGCCGCGTCGGTGCGGTACCGGCTGCTGGAAACGATCCGGCAGTATGCCGCGCAGGATCTGATCCGGTCGGTCAGCGACGCCGAGGTATTTCGGATCAGGGACCGGCACGCCGATTACTACCTGGCTGTGGCCAACGCCGCCGCCACTGGCCTCACAGGGCGGAGCCAGCGGAACTGGTTCCGCCGCCTCGATACCGAATGGGACAACATCCGCGGCGCGCTCTCGCACCTAGAGGCAGAGCAGCGGACAGGCGACGTGCTCAGGCTCGGCGCGTCCGTCGAGCGGTTCGCCATCAGCAGGGCACGGACCGAGGTGATGACATCGCTGCGGCGGGCGGTCGAACCGCCCAGCTCCGAGCAGACTATCGACCTCGCCAACGCGCTGGTCGCCACCGTGAAGATGATGCAGCTCTTCAGCCGGCAAGAAGAAGGCCGCCCGCTCGCGGTTGCCCGTCAGTTCGCTGACCGCGCGCTGGCCATTGCTGTGACTCTCGGCGACAAAAGCGCCGAAGCGCGCGCCCTGAGCCAACTGGCCGGCACTTCGTACCTGACTGGCGACCAGGAGTCCGCGTACCGGCAAGCCGTCGAGGCCGTAGCACTGGCCCGGCAGACGGGCGACGTCCATCTGCTCGGAGACAGCCTCGGCATGATAGCTATCTCGGCGCCGGACGACGACCAGCGCGCGATCCGGCTGGAGGCACTTGAGTGCTTCCAGCGCTCCGGCGACCAGTTGCTCGCCGCCGGCGAGTTGCATATGCTGTACGGCCTCGACCTGCACGCGGGGATGCTAGAGGACGCGCAGGCTCACCTCGAAGAGGCGGTCGCCCTGGCCGAGCCGCTCGGGGACCGGGTATTCCTCTACTTCTTCCAGGGTGACTTGGGGATGCTACGACTCATTCAGCGCCGGCATGCCGAAGCAGCACCCTTGGTGCGCCATTGCCTGCTCACTGCCCGTCGGATGGGCCTTATCGTCGGCGCATCCGAGGTCATGCTTGGTGCGGCGTGTTGCGCAGCCTGGCAGGGCGAGCACGAAAAAGCAGCGCGGCTGCATGGCGCGGCCGACGTCGCCATCGAGGCCGCGATCGCTGACCGGACGCTGGTGTGGTCTGAGGCCGAGGAGAGCATGCGGGTACGTGAGCAGGCCGGGCTTCGCCAGGCGATGGGTGAGGGGCGCTACGACGCCCCGTACCGAGCTGGCCGCTTGCTCTCGCCGGCCGATGCCGTGGAGCTGGCGCTGAGCCGCGAGGGCACCGGAACGAGCCGCCGCCAAACTGCGATGAAGGTGGTACCCGGCTGAGGCGAACGGCCCGGCCAATTTGGCTATAGTTTCGGCGCAAGTCGTAACGAGTGATCCCTCAGGACGGAGTCGAAGTGTTCGAGACGGTAGTGGTGGGTGCAGACGCGTCGGACACGGCGACCGAGGCCGTCCGGCAGGCGATCGAGTTGGTCAGGCTGACGGGCGGCAAGCTGCATATCGTGTCCGCCTACAGACCGCAGTCGCTCAGCACGGGAGGCGGCGAAGAACAGGGGCTCGAGTCCGGCGACCTGGCCGAGTCCGTGCTGGCTGACCACGCGTCCCGGGCCCGGACCGCCGGCGTCGAGGCCGAGATCTACGCCAGGAGCGGCGCTCCGGCCGAGGCGATCGTCGCGGTAGCGACTGAAGTCGAGGCCGATCTGATCGTCGTCGGCAACAAGGGCATGATCGGGATGCGCCGGGTACTTGGCAGCGTGCCGAACTCGGTCGCGCATCGCGCCCCGTGCTCGGTTCTCATCGCCTTCACCACCTGAGCCGGACTGTCACACGCAGCGGCGATAATGGACAGATGCTCTCTCCTCTCGTCGGCCGCGCGACCGAACTCGGGCGAATGCTCGAGCTACTGGCCGAGGCCTCGGCCGGCCAGTCTGTCGTCTTCCTCGTCAGCGGGGACGCCGGCGTCGGTAAGACCCGGCTGCTGACCGAGCTGTCCGAGGAGGCTGCCAACCGCGGCTTCACCGTCCTGTCCGGCCGCTGCGCCGAACTGGCCGATACCGTGCCCTACCTGCCGCTGGCTGACGCGCTGCGCGGCGCCGCGAGTGCCGGCTTGCAGGAGGCGCTGGCCACGCGACCGGTGCTGGCCCGGTTGCTACCAGACGGCGAGATCACCCGCCATCCGGGCGACTTGCCCGGCGTGGCGCAGCAGCAGCTATTCGGCGCGGTGCTCGGCATGCTGACCGAGCTAGCCGAGGCCAATCCGGTGCTGCTCACGCTAGAAGACCTGCACTGGGCCGACCGCTCAACCAGGGACCTCGTTACCTTCCTGAGCCGGATGCTGCGTGGTGAGAGGATCGCGCTGGCGCTCAGCTATCGCTCCGACGATCTGCACCGTGCCCATCCGCTCCGGTCAGTGGTGGCTGAGCTGCAGCGGCTGCCCAGCGTGACCGCGATCGAGGTCGGGCCGCTGGACTCGGTGGCCATGGCCATGCACCTGGTCCGGATGGCCGACGGGAGCCCGAACCCCGCGGTGATCGACAGGGTGATCCGGCGCGCCGAGGGAAACGCCTATTACGCCGAGGAGCTGCTCGCCACCTCCTCGGCCGGCAGCGAGCTGCCCACGGGCCTGGCCGATCTCCTGCTCGCGCGCACAGTGGACTTGTCAGCCGCAGCGCAGCAGGTGCTCCGGGCGGCGGCGGTAGCAGGCCGCCGGATCGATGACGAACTCGTCATGCGGGCGTCGGGCTTGCCGACTGCGGACTACGAGACCGCTGTCCGCGAGGCGGTCGCGCGGCAGCTGCTGGTGCCAGACGGCCGTATGGGCCTGGCGTTCCGGCATGCGCTGCTGCGAGAGGCGATCTACAACGACCTGCTGCCGGGCGAGCGCACCCGGCTGCACGCGCAGCTAGCCGAGCTGCTGTCTGATGAGGCCCGGCTGGCTGAGGTGCCGGGCTCGGCGGCGGAGCTGGCCTTGCACTGCATGGCCAGCCACGACATCGCCGGCACGTTTGCCGCCTCGGTGCGGGCCGGCGAGGAGGCCTGGCGGCTGGCCGCGCCCGCGGAGGCGCACCGTCACTTTGATCAGGCGCTTGAGCTGTGGGACCGGGTGAGCGAGCCGGAGAAGCTCGGCGGCATGAGCCGCGGCAAGCTTGGCTTCAAGTCGGCGCTGAGCGCCGCCGATAGCGGCCAGGTCTGGCAGGCCGTGAAGCAACTGCGGCGGCTGGTCGGCTACCTGGCGGAAGACCCCGAGACCGATCTCCGGTTGCTGTGCCGGGCGAAGGAACGGCTCGCTTATTTCCTGCTGGATATCGACGAGGACACGGAGGCCGTGGCGATGGCCAGCGCGGCCGTGGACGTACTGCCGGCCGAGCCGCCGACCTGGGAACGGGCGGGCGCGCTGGCCACGCATGCTCGCGCATTGCTCACCCACTCCGATACCGAGCCAGCCAGGATCAGGGCCGAGGAAGCCGACGCGGCGGCTAGCGCCGCGGGCGCCCCGTGGCTTCAGGCCGACGCGCTGTCGACGCTGAGTGCCGTGAGCGAGAGATTGGGCCGCATCGACGAAGCCAAGGCGACCCTGGCCAAGGCCGTCGAGGTGGCGAGCGGGTCCGATCGCACCGGCGTGGAGCTGAGGGCCAGGACCCTGCTGGCCATGGTGCAGCTCGAATCCGGCGACCTGAAGGAAGCCGGCCTCACCGCGCACCTGGGCACGCGCCGGGCTGAACTGGCGGGCCTGAGCCTCGCCCCGTACGGCCTTGACCTGCAGTACTTGCATTACCTGGCGCACTACTCGGATGGCAACTGGGACCACGCGCAGGAGATCGCCAACCGGTTCCCGGTCCGGGTAGGAAACGTGGCCGAGGCCCGGCTGTCGGCGATGGCCCTGTTCATCGACGTGGCTAGGGCCAGCGAGCGGGTAGCGGAGCGGCGGACCTGGCTTGAGCCCTACATGGCCGAGGACGAGCTCGCGGCCTACATCGCCGGCGGGCTGTTCGCCGAGGACGCGTTCTGGGCCGGTCGGCTGGACGATGCCGTGGCTGCCGTGCTGGCAACCATCAGCGCTGCTATGGCCTTCAGCGACGACTATGGCCCGCAGCTCATCCGCCCGGCCGCGGTCGGCCTGTCGGCACTGGCGGATCAGGCGCGGCACGCCCGGGCAGCTGGCCAGGATGCCGCCGCGATCGTGGCCCAAGCCGGGTCACTGATCGACATAGCCCGCAAGGGCAACAACCGAGCTGCCCTCGGAGTCGACGGCCGCGGCTGGCTGGCCAGGGCGGAAGCTGAGTGGTGGCGGGCGTCCGGGGACAACCAGGCGGACAACTGGCTGGCCGTGCTGGCGGCCTTCGGTGCCGATTTCCCCTACGAAGCCGCCAGGACGCGCTGGCGGCTGGCCGAGGCGCTGGCCGAAGCTGGCGAGAGAGATGCCGCGCAACAGGAATGGCTGCTGGCGACCGATGCTGCCGAGGAACTCGGCGCGACCAGGCTGCGCGATGCGCTGACCGACCTCGGTCGCCGGGCCCGACTCGGGCGTGGTGCGGTTCGGCCAGGCCCGCTCGGCGTGCTGACCGAGCGCGAGCAGCAGGTGCTCCGGCAGCTGGCCGCGGGCCGGAGCAACAGGGAGATCGCCGCCGAGCTGTTCATCTCCGACAAGACCGTCAGCGTGCACGTCTCCAACATCCTGGGCAAGCTCGGCGCCTCGAGCCGGACCGAGGCTGCCGCCATCGCCCACGGCAGCGGCGTGAACCCCCGCGCATAGCGAGCGCTCGTCGCAGATTCGCGACCGGGAGGTCCATCAGTGGTCACTCCCGTGATGAGCCGCACGGAACGGGTGCTAATCCTGCCAGGACTTGCCGGTCCAGTGCTCGATGATGGTGCTGGACCAGTCGGTGCTGCCCACGGCCCAGGCATCAGACGAAGAGACGGCGACAACCCCCAGAAGCGCGTCGATGGAGCCGGCCTGCGGGTTGGGGGCGGGCACCACGGTCCACCGCTTGCCGTTCCAGTGGAACGCGGCGGTGCCGCAGTAGCAGCCGTTCGGGCTGGTGTAGCCGACCGCCCACGCGTTACTGGGCGAGGTCGCCGACACGGCCCAAAGGTTTGTCGAGCCGGTGGGGTTCGGGCTGGGCACGGGGCTCCACCGGTTGCCGTTCCAGTGCAGGATCAGGCTCTGGTAGGTCGGGCCGTCGTTGTTGTAGCCGACCGCCCAGATGTCGTCTGGCCCGGTCGCCGTCACTCCCTGCAGGAAGCCGCGGCCGTTGGCGGTGCCCGGCGAGATCCGCTTCCACCGCGTGCCGTTCCAGTGCTCGATCAGCGCGCCGCTAGCCCCGCCGTTGTAGTTGGTCTCCCCGACCGCCCAGGCGTTGCTGGCCGAGATAGCCGCGACCGCGAGGAATTGGCCGCTGTTCTGCGGCAGGTTGAACAACTGCCGCCGCCAGACCTTGCCGTTCCAGTGCTCGATGATCGGAACCGCGAAGCCCAGAGCGCCCGGTCCGCCGCAGATACAGCCGACCGCCCAGGCGTTCGCGGGCGAGGTGGCCGACACCGCGTTGAACCACGCGGAGCCGCCCGGCGTCGGCGTCGGCACCCGGCGCCAGGTCTTGCCGTTCCAGTGACGCGCAAGGGTCTGAGTCGGGTAGAACCAGGCGGTTCCGCCGACCGCCCACACATCCGTGGGGGACTGTGCCGACACGGCCTGGAAGCCGTCGCTGAAGTCGTAGTCCGCCCACGAACTGCCGTTCCAGTGCGCGATCTGCCCGCCTGCGCCGCTCAGGCCAACCGCCCACACGTTATTAGGCGATGTCGCGGTGACACTGTAGAAACGGCCCGCCCAGCTGGGGTAGGTCGCCGGGGACAGCGACCCGGTCCTGGCCGCGGCGGCAACCGATCCAGTCCTGGCCGCGGCGAAGCCGGCTGGGGCCAGGGTGAGTAAGGTGAGGCTCGCCACCGCGGCAAGACCCATCAGTATCCGCATGCGCTGCTTCGTCATGGCCCCTCCAGTGCCGGACGCACACGGGACGCAACGACGTCCAGCGCAGTCATGATGCGCGCGCAAGGGCGGGCGGGCAAGGGGAGGCCTCCCCAGCACCGGCGGCGGGCGAACTACTCACCGCCGTAGCTCGTGCCAACTCTCAGGCGGAATGGATGAAAAGTCTGAGATGAGGCCTTTAGCGCGTTCATGGCCGGCCCGGACCCGGGGAGATTCGGCGCCGGGTTCACCGGGGAGGATGTCGGGGGCAGCCCGGCCGCCCTTTCTGTTACTGCTGTGGCCCCATCGTCGCGAGGAGGCAGGGTGGCCGCGAGCCAACGCGGTGCTGGGCGGGGCAGCTGGGGCATGCGGCGGATCCCGCCCACTCTGTTCACGATCGCGTTCGGTCTGGCCGGGCTGGGCCAGATGTGGCATGCGGGCGGGCCGCTCCTAGGCGTGCCGTCAGCCGTGCCAGACGCGATCGTCATCCTGGCGGCCGCCGTTTGGCTGGTCGTGGTCGCCGCATACCTTGCCCAAGGCGTCCGCCAGCTGCTCGCAGACGTCAGCGACCCGGTGCTCGCTCCGCTCGTTTCCGCGGCCCTGATCACGCCACTGCTTCTTGGTATCGCGCTTGCTTCGGTTGCCATGACCGCCGGCCGCGTCGTGGTGGCCGTATTCTTGGCGGCCACGTTCGCTTTCGGGGCTTGGCTGAGTGGCCAGTGGATCGCCCGCCCGCTCGACCACGACGCCGCCCATCCCGGCTACTTCCTGCCGACCGTGGCCAGCGGGCTTATCGGTGCCCACGCGGCTGCCGCAGTTCACTGGCACGCTGTCGCCGGGGCATCGTTCGGAATCGGCATCATCTGCTGGCTGCTGCTTGGCTCCACGCTGCTGAACCGCTTGCTCTTCCGCCCCGCGCTGCCCGCGACGCTCACGCCCATGCTGGCGATCGAGCTGGCACCGCCGGTCGTGGCGGGGGTCGCGTGGTTCGCACTGGACGGCGGGCACGTCGACTTTGTTGCCCGCGCGCTGGGCGGCTACGCGGTACTCACGGCGCTGACCCAGCTACGCTTCGTCCCGCTTTACGTAAGGCTCAGGTTCGCACCGGCCTTCTGGGCGTTCACGTTCACCTACGCCACGGCGGCCGCCGACGCCGTGCTGTGGATCACTTTCACCAAGCCGGCCGGAGCGACCGGCTACGCCGTGGCGATCGTTACGCTGATGACTGTCTTTATCGCGGCGATCGCTGGCCGCACGATCATCGCACTCGCGCGCGGCCAGTTCCTGCCCGCTCCACCCGCGCATTCCTTGACAGAACGACCATTAAGGGAACGGAGACCACGGGATGACCGACCACAGGAGCGCGAACGAGGCCGGGGTCATCACCAAGCTCAGCAGCAGATCCGTCGCCGATACGGTCGCGCGGCTCATGGAGCTGGCCGGGGCCAAGGACCTGAAGCTCTTCGCCGTGATCGATCAGCGCGCCGAGGCCAGGCAGGCGGGACTGGACCTGCGCGAAACCACCCTGGTGCTATTCGGCAGTCCGGCGGCGGGAACGCCGGTGATGGCAGCTGCGCCGCTGGCCGCGCTGGACCTGCCGCTCAAGGTGCTGATCTGGAACGATGCGGGCCAGACAAAGGTCAGCTACACCTCGCCGGACGAGCTTGCCGCCCGTTATGACCTGACCGACGACCTGGCGGGCCGGCTGGCCGGTATCGGGCCGCTCACCGACGCGCTCGTCGCCGCTGGAAGCTAGCGCCGGGCGGTCAGGCCGCGGCGCGCCAGGCGTCGGCGATGGCAGCGTAGCTGGCCTTGCGCCGGTCCCGGCCCAGGCTCGGTGTGACCACGACGATCTCATCGGCCTGGGCGAGTTGCTTCATCTCCAGCAGCCGCTCGGCCACCGCCTTCGGCTCGCCGGTCACCATCCGGCCGTCGTCGTTCCGCCGGGACCGGAACTCGCCGGAGCGGGCCAGGTCGCGGACGGACTCCGGGGCCAGGGGCTCCCGGATGCCCCGACGGATGTTCTGGATCGTCAACGTCCACGCCGCCTCGAAATCGATCACCGCTTCCTCGTCCTCGCTCGCGAAGGCGAGCACCGACATCGAGGAATAAGGCTGAGCGCCGTCGGTCCGCGGCTCGAACCGGCGCCGGTAATCCTGCAGCGCCTCGAAGGCCAGATCCGGGCTCATGTGATGAGCGAACACAGCGCTCATGCCGTTGACGGCCGCGAACCGCGGCCCGTACTGGCTGGAGCCAAGGACGAACAGCTCAGGACGTTCGTCGATGACCGGCGCGGCCACCAGCGGCTTGTAGGGATGGCTGTCGGGGAAGCCGTCGCCGAGAAAAGCCAGCAGTTCGCCGACCTGGGCCGGGAATTCAGCTGCCGCGTCGGAGACCATCCCGCGGCGCAGCACGTGCGCGGTGAGGGGATCCGTGCCCGGCGCCCGGCCGAGCGCGAGGTCGATCCGGCCCGGGTACATCGCGAGCAAGGTCCGGAATGTCTCGGCGACTTTGAGTGAGGAGTGGTTTGGCAGCATGATCCCGGCCGCTCCGACGCGGATCCGCGAGGTGAACGCGCCCACATGCGCGATCAGGAGCTCCGGCGCGCTGCAGGCCAGGCTGCGCATGTTGTGGTGCTCAGACACCCAGTAGCGGCGGTAACCTGCCGCCTCCACCGCCTGGGCAATGCCGACCGCCCCGGCCAGCGCCGATGCGGCGCTCTCTCCGTACTCGATTCCGACAAAGTCCAGTACTGCCAGGGGCAGCGATTCGTCAACGTCCACGGATAGGCAAAGCGCCGAGGGCCGGCGCCGCATTCCCGTCCGCCGGACCAGGCAGCCCAGGCCCGTCTCGGTGACGAGCCTCAGCCTGCTGCAGAGAGCCCGAGCGGCAGGGCCCGGCCGCCAGCGCTAGACGCTGGGTTAGAGCGGGATGTTGCCGTGCTGGCCGCGGGCGGAAGGCGCCTGCGCGATCGCATCGACGATGGCCCGCCTGGTCTTGTCCGGCTCGATAACCTCGTCGATGACGCCGACGGCGACGGCGCGCGGCAGGCCGCCGACGATCTCCTCATGCTCGGCCGCGAGCCGGGCCTCCACCTGCTGGCGCTCGTCCGCGGGGGCAGCCGCCAGCGTGCGCCGGTGCAGGATGCGGACGGCCGCTACCGAACCCATCACCGCGACCCCGGCGCCCGGCCACGCGAATACCTTGGTGGCACCGAGCGCGCGCGAGTTCATCGCGATGTAGGCGCCGCCGTAGGCCTTGCGGGTGATGAGCGTCACCCGCGGCACGGTCGCCTCGGCGAACGCGTGCAGAAGCTTCGCGCCGCGGCGCACGACGCCGTCCCACTCCTGGCCGACGCCCGGCAGATATCCGGGAACGTCGACCAGCACAACCAGCGGCACGCCGAACGCATCACACATCCGGACGAACCTGGCCGCCTTCTCGGCTGAAGTCGCATCCAGGCAACCGCCGAGTCGGAGCGGGTTGTTCGCGATCACCCCCACGGTGCGACCAGCGAGACGGCCAAGGGTGGTGACGATGTTGGGCGCCCAGCGCGGGTGCAGCTCGATGCCAGGCTCGTCGAGCAGGCCGCCGATCAGCGGGTGCACGTCGTAGGCACGGCGCGGTGACTCCGGCAGCAGTGCGCTCGAGGTCGGTGTCGGAAACGTCGCCTTCGCCGTCGGCGACCTGGTGGCCGAGCAGCATGACAAGCTGGCGTGCGGTTTCCAGTGCCTCACCGTCGGTAGCGGTAACGATGTGCACGACGCCCGAACGGCGGCTGTGCGGCTCGGGACCGCCGAGGCGCTCCATATCCACGTCTTCGCCGGTGACGCTGCGCACCACGTCGGGACCGGTCACGAAGATGCGGCCCTGGTCGGAGAGGATCACCAGGTCGGTCAGCGCGGGCCCGTAGGCGGCACCGCCGGCGGCGGCGCCGAGCACCACCGAGATCTGCGGAATCTTGCCCGACGCGTGGGTCATGGCCGCGAACACCATGCCGACAGCGTGCAGGCTCTCGACGCCCTCGAGGATCCGGGCGCCGCCGGAGTGCCACAGGCCCAGGATCGGCGCGCCGAGCTCGACCGCGTGATCGTAAGCGGTGACGATCGCCTGGCATCCGGCGATGCCCATGGCGCCGCCCTGCACCCGCGGGTCGCTGGCGAACGCCACGGTTGGCACGTCGCCGATGCGGCCAGCGCCGGCCAGGACGCCGCTGTCGTCGGCGGGCAGCAGGAGTTCGAGGGTGCCTTCGTCGAACAGCGCCTCAAGCCGGGACTGCGGATCGCGCTTAGGCCCCGCCGGCGACGCGGAAGCCACATTCGCCGCCCGTCCGTTCCCGGCCTGTTTGCTCGGGAACGGCGCGGGGGCGGGAGCACGGGCAGGCTGCGCGCGGTTGGCGGCGGGGAGAGCCTGGGTTGCTGCCGGTGAATCCACCATGGTCACGTCGATCTCCTCGGGGGGGACGGGGGCGTTCTGCTCGGGGGGCACGGTTGGCAACGGCTCAGGCTCCGGTAAATGCGAGAGCGACATTCGCTCCGCCGAATCCGAACGAGTTGTTGAGGACAGCCATCGGGCCGTCGCCGCGCGGCGTCAGTTGCTGTGGCTGGGCCGAGATGGTCAGCCCGGCATCGTCGTCGGGATCCTCCAGGTTGATGGTGGGCGGCGCGACCCGGTCGCGCAGTGCGAGGATCGCGGCAACCGATTCGACGGCACCGGCACCGCCGAGCAGGTGGCCAGTCATCGATTTCGTGGCCGAGACCACCACGCCCTGCGCAGCATCGCCGAGTGCGGCGGCGATCGCCAGGGCCTCGACCACGTCGCCGGCGGGCGTGGAGGTAGCGTGCGCGTTCACGTGGACGATCTGGCTCGGCTCGATGCCCGCGTCCGCCAGCACGCGGCCGATGACCAGCTTGAGGCCCGCTCCCTGCGGATCTGGCTGCGCGATGTGGTGCGCGTCCGAGGAATAGCCGACGCCGGCCGCGATGGCGTGTACCGCCGCGCCGCGGCTGGCCGCGTGCTGCTCTGATTCGAGCACCACCATGCCTGCGCCTTCGCCCAGGACGAATCCGTCGCGACCCTTGTCGAAGGGCCTGGACGCGCGCTCCGGCTCGTCGTTGCGGGTGGACAGGGCGCGCATCGCGGCGAACGCCGCGATGTTCAGCTGCATGATCGCCGCCTCGGTGCCGCCCGCAAGCACGACATCGGCTCGCCCGGACCTGATCATGTCCATCGCGTAGCCGATCGCCTCGGCGCCCGAAGCGCACGCGCTCACCGTGGTGTGCACCCCCGCCCTCGCGCCCAGCTCGATGGCGATCCAGCCCGCCGCGCCGTTGGGCATCAGCATCGGAACGGTGAACGGCGACAGCCGCTGCCAGCCCTTCTCCTTGAGCGTGTCGTACGCCGCCAGGGTGGACGCAACCCCGCCGATCCCGCTGGAGACGACGACGCCGAGCCGCTCAGGATCGACCTGGGGCGAGCCCGCGTGGGCCCACGCCTCGCGGGAAGCCACCAAAGCGAGCTGCTCACACCGGTCCAGGCGGCGGGCCTGCACGCGGTCAATCAGGCTGGCCGGATCGACCGCCGCCCACGCAGCGATCCGGGCCGGCAGCTCAGCAGCCCAGTCGTCAGTCAGCTGGCGCACGCCGCTACGGCCGGCCAGCATGCGACTCCCAGGTGCTGGCCACATCTGCCCCTACCGGGGTGATCGCGCCGAGGCCGGTAACGACGACGCGTGTGCGGTCAGTTCCCACTGTCCTTCTGCTCCTCATCGAGTCGCGGGTTACGCGGCGCCGCGCCCGCATGAACCCCGCCGGCGCCGCGCCGCGTCCTGCTCCCAGCCGGACAGCCCGTCAGGCAGATACTTCTGCGCGCCGCACGTAGTCGACCACGTCCTGCACGGTCTTGAGGTCTTTGAGCTGATCGTCGGGGATCTCGACGCCGAACTTGTCCTGCGCGGCGACTGCGATCTCGACCATCGACAGCGAGTCGATGTCGAGATCGTCGACGAAGGTCTTCTCGGGCGTCACCTCGTCGGCAGGCACGCCTGCGACCTCGTCGATGATCTCGCCGAGACCTGCCAGGATTTCTTGATCCGTCATGGCCATTGGTTTTCTGCTCTCCTTTTCGGGATTGTGATGCATCTTCTGTGGCAGTACTGCGGGTGGTTGTGCCCCAGAGCGGGGAGGGGGTCAGGGTACCGTGATCACCTGCGCGGCGTAGCACATGCCCGCACCGAAGCCGACGAGCAGCGCCTTGGATCCTGACGGGACCTCGCCCCGCTCGATCATCCGTGACAACGCGAGCGGGATCGACGCCGACGAGGTGTTGCCGGCCGTCACGATGTCTGAGGCCACGATTGCCTGCGGCGCACCGAGCCTGCGGGCGATCGCCTCGACGATGCGCAGGTTCGCCTGGTGCGGGACGAACGCGGCAAGCTCGGTCGGATCAACCCCGGCCTTCTCGCAGGCCTGCTTCGCTAGCGGTGCCAGCGCGGTGGTGGCCCACCTGAAGACTGCCTGGCCCTCCTGGACGATGAAAGAGTTCCGGTCCTGGATGTAGATCTTGTCGGCCAGGTCACCGTCGCTGCCCCAGACGACGGGGCCGATGCCGGTTGGCTCGTTTGGGTCGCTGACCGCGCCGACGATGGCTGCGCCCGCGCCGTCAGCGAAGATGATGCAGGTCGACCGGTCCGTCCAGTCGATCCACTGGGAAAGCTTCTCGGCGCCGATGACCAGCACATTCTTGGCCGTTCCGGTACGCACTGCATCGGCCGCCGTGGCCAGCGCGTAGCAGAAGCCGGCGCAGGCGGCGTTCAGGTCGTAGGCGCCGGGCGCGATGATGCCAAGCCTCCTGGCGACAGTCGCCGCTGTGTTCGGGATCTGCACCTCGGGCGTGCAGGTCGCCACGATCACCAGGTCGACATCGGCGGGAGGAAGGCCGCTCGCGGCCAGGGCCTTGCCGCCTGCCTGCACGGCCATGTCCGCCACCGTCTCATCGGGGCCCGCGATCCGGCGGCTGGCAATCCCAACCCGGCTGCGGATCCACTCGTCGTTGGTGTCCAC
Source organism: uncultured Actinomycetota bacterium (assembly GCA_963804435.1). Taxonomy (GTDB): domain Bacteria; phylum Actinomycetota; class Actinomycetes; order Streptosporangiales; family Streptosporangiaceae; genus JAJYUU01. The sequence goes on from CAWDQI010000001.1 coordinate 2,424,582, forward strand.
AGTCTTGGACAGCTCGTCGTTGGTGACGACCCTGGCGGGCTGGTAGCCGCCGAAAGCCAGCACTCGAGCGCCGGGTTGACCCTCGGTGAGTCGCATGTTTCCTGTTGCCTTTCGCCGGTTCTGGATTCGGGTTTCGGTACTACTGGGCGGCCTGCGGGAGCAGTCGCAGGAGCGGCTGCCCGGCGCTCACCGGATCACCGTCCTCGACAAGCCACTCGATGACCGTGGCTGGGAAGTCGGCGACGACGACGTGACTGCCGCCGCGCATCTCCACCTGGCCGAGGTCAGTGCCCGCACCGACAGCGGCGCCCGGCGCAGCCGTGTTCGGATGACCGTCCGGCGCGCGGAACGTTCCGGCCTTCGGCGCCACGAGGAGCCGCCATTCCGGCGCATGGTGATCGGCGTGGCTATCCGCGTGCTCGCCGAGCAGCGCGCGGCCAGCGTCCAAGTCGCCGGGGGTCTTCAGGCTCACCAACTGGACGCCGGGCAGCGCGCGACGAGCAAGGCCGGTGAGCGTCCCGGCCGGCGGCAGCTCAATGAGCCCGGTCACGCCGAGCGCGGACATTGTTGCCATGCACATGTCCCAGCGAACGGGCGCACTGACCTGGTTAATGATCCGGTCCAGCCAGTCCTTGCCGGAGCGGACGACGGCCCCGTCCAGGTTGGAGAGCAGCGGCCGGGCCGGATCGGCCGTGTGCACGGACTGGGCCGCGGCAGTCAGATCCTCGACGGCCGGGGCCATGTGCCGGGTGTGGAATGCCCCGGCCACCGACAGGGGCCGCAGCCTTGCCCCGGCCGGCGGGTTCTCGGCGAACTCGGCCAGCTGGGCCAGCGTCCCGGCGGCCACGATCTGGCCCGCTCCGTTCACGTTCGCCGGGGTCAGGCCGCAGGCCTCGATCGCCGCCAGCACCGCTGCCTCGTTGCCGCCAAGCACCGCGGTCATGCCCGTCGGCTCGGCGGCCGCTGCGGCTGCCATGCCCTGAGCGCGGACCCGGACCAGGCGCATAGCGTCCTCGGGGGTGATCACGTTGGCCAGCACGCCTGCGCCGAGCTCGCCGACGCTGTGCCCGGCTACCGCGACCGACTGCCTGTTGACCCGGGCCGACCCATTGGCCAGCTGGTCCTGCGCGGCGGCGATGGCAGCGGCGACCAGCAGCGGCTGAGCCACCGCCGTGTCCCTGATCTCATCGGCGTCAGCGGTCGTTCCGCACCTGATCAGGTCGCAGCCGGCCAGCTCGGACCAGGCAGCTAGCCGTTCGGCGAAACCGGGCAATTCGAGCCACGGGCTCAGGAACCCCGGAGTCTGAGCGCCCTGACCCGGGGCCGCGATGAGAAGCATTATCTAAGCCTGCACTGTAGAACTCCGCCATATCTATGCCGAAGCAAACGAACTTTCACGCCGTGGTTATGTTGAAACTCTACAACTCATGTTCGCTTGTGCGCGAGGCGCCCCAAGACGACAGCGGTCCATAGCGCATATCCGCCCCGTCCGTCACCAGGCGTTATGCCGGTGAGCTCGGCCACTCGTCTCAGCCGGTACCTGACGGTGTTGGGGTGCACGAACAGCAGACGGGCCGTCGCTTCGAGCGAGTTGCCCTGTTCCAGGTAGGTCATCACCGTGTCGAGGAGCGCCGTGCCGCCGCTCAGCAGCGGTTCGTACACCTCGCCGATCAGGCTGGCGCGTGCGGTCTCGTCGCCATCCAGGGCGCGTTCGGGCAGCAGGTCGCTGGCCAGGACCGGCCGCGGTGCCTCCGGCCAGCCGTCAGCGGCCCGCAGCCCGGACAGCGCGGCGCCAGCGGAGGCGACCGCCGACTCCAGATCGGGAACGGCCGGCCCGACCACGACCGGGCCGGGACCGAACCGGCCGGCAAAATGCCTCGCCGCCCCGAGCGGATCGTCGCTCCCGCCGACTACGAGCACGAGCCTGCTGCCGTGCACGCCCGCCAGCAGGTCGAGTCGCGCCCGGCGGGCCAGGCTGCGGAAGTCGTCGATGAGGCCCTCGGACTGGGTCCCCTCGGCTGTCCCGACGATCACCGTGACGGGGGTGAAGGACCAGTTCAGCGCCGAGGCCCAGGACTGCAAGCCCTCGTCTACCTCGCCGCGGACCAGCGACTCCACCACGAGCGCCTCCAGCCGCGCATCCCAGGCGCCGCGCGCCTCGGCGGTGCGCGCGTACACCTGGGCCGTGCCGAATGCGATCTCCCTGGTGTAGCGGAGTACGGCCTCGCGCAGCTCAGCTTCACCGCCCGGCGCCGCCAGCTCATCGACCTGCGACTCGACGACATCGACGATGACCCTGACCATCTCGACTGCCTGCTGCAGGCTGACCGCCCTGGCAAGCTCCCGCGGGGCAGTACCGAACACCTCGCCCGCCACCGCTGGCCGGGTCCGCTGGGGATGCTTGATCCAGTCTACGAACGCGGCGACGCCCGCCTGGGCGAGCAGGCCGAGCCACGACCTGTTTTCAGCCGACATCTCCCCGAACCACGGCAGCCGCCGGTTCATGGCGAGCACGGCCGCAGTGCCCAGGCTGCCCATCGCCTGGTCCAGCCGTGCGATCGTGTCGTCCCTGACCCGGCCTCCGCGCGGCGCCGCGGCCGATACATCGGTGTTTCCCGTCATCCCATCGCCGACAACACCACCACCCACAGCACCACCACCGCCCACACCGTTGCTCCCGTTCGCCACCTCATCAGGGTGCCACCCGCAAGTCCTCCGCCGGCGGCGGGACCGGTTCGGGTGGCTCAGCTGAAGCAGGCGGTGGCTCCCGGCCGACCAGCGCGCGGCGGAAGCGTGGCCGGAACGCTGCGACGACACCCATCACCAGGCTGAGAGCCAGCGCCGACGCCGCCGTGGTCCAGCCAACGCCGATCGCGTCCGCGATCCGGCCCTGCACCAGGGTGCCGACGGGATAGCTGACGCCGAGCGCGACCAGGAAGAAACTGAGCACCCGGCCGCGATAGGCCTGCGGGGCGAACAGTTGCACGGTCGTAGACAGCCCGGACAGCACTCCGAGATACACAAGGCCGACGGCGAACAGCGCGGCGATGGCCCACCAGCGGGAGACAGCGGCCCCGTAGCAGATCAGGGCGACTGGCAGCAGGGCCAGGGTCCAGCCAAGCAGGCGGCCCCGGCCGAGCCTGGCGGCGAGCGGCGCGAGCAGCAGAGCGCCCGTCACAGCGCCGATGCCCTGTGCGGTGGTGAGGTAGGCCGTAAGCGAGGCGACCGCGGCGGGGCCGGCGTGATGGCTCAGCCGCAGCGCCACGGCCGGTACAAGAGCGATAAAGGGTGCGGCCAGGAACGCGACCACTGCCATCGAGATTATGGCGGCTCGGCACGATTCTTCGGCTCGCGCTGCGGCGATGCCGGTCCGCAGCGACGCGAGGAGCGTGCCCTGGCGGCCGGGCGGCGGGGACAACCGCAGGAACAGGACCGCGATCACCACGGCAAGGAACGAGACCGCGTTGGCCACGAAGCTGGCCGCATAACCGAACGCTGCGATGGTCGCGCCAGCCAGGGCCGGTCCGATGATTCGACCAGCGTTGAACTGGGCGTTATTGAGCGAGCTGGCCGCCAGGAACTCCGACCGCGGTACCAGGTCGGGCAGGATGGCCTGGCTGAACGGGCCGATGAGCGCGGAGACCGAGCCCTGCAGGGTGACCAGGCCGAGAAGCAGCAGCGGGCTGTCCCGGCCCGTCGCCACTAGCCCGGCAATGGCCGCGGCGACCAGCCCGGCGACCAGGTCGCCGCCCGCCAGCACCGGACGGCGCGGGATGCGGTCGGCCAGGGCGCCACCGACGGGGGCGAGCAGGCCGATCGGGAGGAACGCGCCCGCGGCCACGAGCGCTGCCCAGCTGGCCTGCCCGGTCCGGGAGATGACCAGGGCGCCGACAGCGACCGTTTGCATCCACGAACCGACGTTCGACACCAGGCTCGCGGACCACAGCAGCGCGAAGTTCCGGTACCGAAGCGGCCGGAGCGAGGCGGCTGAGTCGAGCCTCACAGCGCGCGGCGGGGAACGGCGACGGTCATCGCGCCCCACAATAGGTCACCTTGGCGACGCGCAGCTGGCTCCCGGTGGCCGCGGCATGCGATTCAGGAGAAGCTAGTTCGCTCGCCGGAGCCGAATGTTGCGGTCAAGTCGAGGCGGCCGCCAAGCGCCCGCAGGTACGCCGCTGCGTCGTGCACTTCTACGGACCGAAGCCCCGCGTGCTCGATCTCCCAAACCCGGTTCTCCGGGAGGCCGGAACCGCGTGCCACTTCGGCACTGCTCAGCTCGCGTTTCCGGCGCAGGCCGGCGAGCGTGTCCATGCCCGCGAGCTCGGCTGCCCGCGCTCTGATGGGTGCGTCGCGATCGGGGAACAGTTTGGCCAGTAACGTCGCCGCATCGTCGAAGCAGACCTCGCCCGTCTCGGTGCCGTCGGTGTCGGGCGGCGGCCAGCTGCCGTCGCGGATCTCTGTCAGCAGCTGGCCTGCGAGGGTGATCGCCTCATCGCGGTGATCGCTAATCGCGTCCGCGCCGTCTAGGACGGCTAGGAAGGTCGCGATGCCCGCCGGCTCGACTGCGAAAAGGACGCGGATGTCCATGCCGAGCGGGTCGGCGCGCAGTTCCAGCACCCCAGGCACCGGGGTGTCGTCGCTGTCGTCCGCGGCGGCCTGCTCGCCCGCGGTGTCGGTTGCCTCGTCATGCTGCTGTCTACCCGACTTGGCCGCAGCGCGGATCTCGCGCAGCGTCCGCCTTGCTTGGGCCAGCGTGGCGGCGAGGCTGGCCTCCGCGGCGCCGAGGGCCTGGCTGAGTTCGGCTTCGGTCGCCTCTTCATCCCGTACAGCTGATTCCGCATCAGCGGCGGAGCCGCCATCATCGCCTGCAAAGACGCCGCTGGATTCCGCCGCCACGATCGCCGCGTGCACGCTCAGGCTGGCCTCTGCGGCCGTGTACATCGCCTTTGCTGTCTCCTTCGCGGCCCGGAACGCATCGACATCGCCCTGGAGGCGTTGGCTGCGCGCGATGAGTTCCTGCTCGCGCTTGGCCCGCGCGGCCTGTTCCGCTTCTGGCAGCGGCTCGCTGAATTGCTCGGGGGGCCGGCCATCGTCGAAGGTCCTGACCCCGACCCGGCGGACAGTTCCGCCGGCCATGGCGGCCTGCCGGCGCACCTCCCCGAGCGCCTCGAGCAGTTCGTGGTAGGCGTGATCGACGGCGTACCGAGGGTCGTCGCCACCGGACCAAGGCGCGGCCAGGTCTGCGCTGAGATCGGTGACCATGGGCAGGCCGGGCAGCTCGGTGGCCTCCGTTAGCACCACCAGCGCTGCGCCCAACTCGGCGGCGGCGACTGAGTCGGCCGCTGTTACCTCGGCCAGCCAGTCGCCGATCTCGGCGCTCATCCGCAGCCGGTAGCTCACTCCGTCACTCCCGCCTCAGAGGGCGTCGCTGACCTCCAGGTCCAGCCGGTACTTGGCGATGGCCTGGGCAACTACCTCGGGCTTGACCTCGCCGAGTTTCGCCAGCTCGGCTAGCACTGCAACGGTAATGGACTCGGCGTCGACGTGGAAGAACCGGCGCGCGGCCGGGCGGGTGTCGGAGAAGCCCCAGCCGTCGGTGCCGAGCGAGGTGAACGGCGCGCGCACCCAGCGGGCGATCTGGTCGGGGACGGCCCGGATCCAGTCGCTGACCGCGACCACCGGTCCCTGATGGCCTTCCAGAGCCTTGCTCAGGTACGGCACACGCTGCTCGGCCTCGGGCTGGAGCATGTTCCATTCCTCGCACTCCAGGGCCTCGCGCCGCAATTCAGTCCAGCTGGTCGCGGACCACGTTCCCGCCCTGATGCCCCAGTCCTCGGCGAGGAGGCGCTGTGCATCGATTGCCCACCTCAGCCCGACGCCGGACGCGAGGATCTGCGCCTGCGGATGCTCGCCAGTGGTGGAGGACGTGCCACCAGCCGGAACGACAGCAACCGGCAGCTCGGGTGGCGCGGAGTAGCGGTAGAGGCCGCGCAGGATGCCGCGCTCCAGCGCAGCGCTGCCGCCCTCGTAGTCAGCGGGCTCGGCCGGCTGCACGTACGGCTCGTTGTAGACGGTGAGGTAGTAGAAGATGTCCTCGCCGTCGGGGTGCTCGGCGGTCGATCCGTACATCCGGCGCAGCGCGTCCTTGATGATGTACGCGAGCTCGTAGGCCCAGGCCGCGTCGTAGCTGACGCACGCCGGGCTGACCGAGGCCAGCAGGGGCGAGTGCCCGTCATTGTGCTGCAGGCCCTCGCCGGTCAGCGTCGTCCGCCCGGCGGTCGCGCCGAGCAGGAAGCCGCGGCCGAGCTGATCACCCATGGCCCACATCTGGTCGCCGGTCCGCTGGAAGCCGAACATCGAGTAGAAGATGTAGACGGGGATCATGTGCGTGCCGTGCGTGGCGTACGCGCTGCCCGCAGCGGTGGTGGAGGCCATCGCTCCGGCTTCGCTGATGCCCTCGTGCAGGATCTGGCCGCGCTCGGACTCCTTATAGGAGAGCAGCAGGTTGCGGTCCACGGCCTCGTAGGTCTGCCCGTGCGGGTCGTAGATCTTCGCTGTCGGGAACAGCGAGTCCATGCCGAACGTACGGGCCTCATCCGGGATCACCGGGACGAACCGGTCGCCGATCCCCGCATCCTTCATCAGGTCCTTCAGCAGCCGGACGAACGCCATCGTGGTGGCGACCGACTGCTTGCCGGAACCTGAGCGCAGCTCGTTGTAGACCGAGTCCGGCGGCAAGGCAAGCGGCCTGGCCCGCACTACCCGCTTGGGCAGGTAGCCGCCGAGGGCCGCTCGGCGCTCGCGCATGTACTGGATCTCGTCGGACTTCTCGCCGGGGTGGTAGTAGGGCGGGAGTTCGGCCTCCAGGGCGGCGTCCGGGATCTCCAGGTACAGCCGGTCGCGGAACTCCTTCAGCTCGGCGACGGTCAGCTTCTTCATCTGGTGGGTGGCGTTGCGGGCCTCGAAGTCGGGCCCGAGGGTCCAGCCCTTGATGGTGTGCGCCAGGATCACGGTCGGCTGGCCGACGTGCTCGGTCGCCGCCTTGAACGCCGCGTAGACCTTCCGGTAGTCATGCCCGCCGCGGGACAGGTTGCGGATCTCGTCATCGGACAGGTGCTCCACCATGGCCCGCAGCCGGGGGTCACCGCCGAAGAAGTTCTCCCTGGTGTAGGCGCCCGATTCGACGGAGTAGGTCTGGAACTGGCCGTCTGGCGTGGTGTTCATCTTGTTCACCAGCACGCCGTCGGTGTCCTTGGCCAGCAGCGGATCCCAGTCCCGGCCCCAGATCACCTTGATGACGTTCCAGCCAGCGCCGCGGAACGAGGCTTCGAGCTCCTGGATGATCTTGCCGTTGCCGCGGACCGGGCCGTCGAGGCGCTGCAGGTTGCAGTTGATCACGAAAGTGAGGTTGTCCAGCTCTTCCCTGGCAGCCAGGCCGATGGCCCCGCGTACTTCCGGTTCGTCGGTCTCGCCGTCACCCAGGAAGGCCCAGACCCGGGAGCGGCTGGTGTCCTTGAGCTGGCGGGCGAGCAGGTAGCGGTTGAACCGGGCCTGGTGCACCGCGTTGATCGCGGACAAGCCCATCGAAACTGTGGGGAATTCCCAGAAGTCCGGCATCAGGCGGGGATGCGGGTAAGACGGGAGGCCGCCGCCGGGGTGGGAGAGTTCCTGCCGGAATCCGTTCAGCTGCTGTTCGGAGAGCCGGCCTTCGAGGAACGCACGGGCGTAGATGCCGGGAGCGGCGTGGCCCTGGAAGAAGACCTGGTCGCCGGACTCGCCATGGTCCTTGCCGCGGAAGAAGTGGTTGAAGCCGACCTCGTACAGGCTGGCCGCGGAGGCGTAGGTGGCAATGTGGCCGCCGACGCCGAGGCCAGGGCGGTTGGCGCGGCTGACCATGACGGCGGCGTTCCACCGGATGTAGGCGCGGATACGGCGCTCGACGAACTCGTCGCCGGGAAACCACGGCTCGCGCTCGGGCGGGATCGTGTTGATGAAGTCGGTGCTGCGCAGGCCGGGAACGCCGACTTGCTGCTCACGCGCCCGCTCCAGGAGGCGCAGCATGACGTACCTGGCGCGGGCCCGCCCGTGGGTCCGGACGATGTCATCGAAGGACTCCACCCATTCCCTGGTCTCGTCCGGATCGATGTCCGGCAGTTGGGTGGGCAGTCCGTCGCTGATGATGGAAAAGCGCTGGCGTCCGGAGGCCACGGGTGATTCCTCGCATTCCGCGGGCTGGGCCGGTACTTGCGGTCCGGCGGGCCACGTCATAGGGCAAGCGCGGCGCTAACGGCCGCGTCTAGTCGGGTTGTCTTGCTCTAATCCTCGTACGCGGCGCACGGAAACGCATCTCTACCATCCGGTAACCGGATCTGGGGTGGCATCCGCGGCCACACACTCCACGGTATGCGGTCGGCATGCGCGGTTGGCGCGAGCGGCCGGGGCAATAATCCGTCGTCGGCAGCCGGCGCTGGCTGCGACGCCCGGCACATGCGGGTTACGGTGCTGCGTACAAAAAGTACGTAGGCCTCAAATTGGCGTGAGTAGGTGAGCTATGCGTAGTGGCGGCGCCGGGGAAATCGTCTGTGCGCTAATTGTGACTTGCGCACCGGGCCCACCCAGTGTGAACTGTCCGATCAAGAGCAGGCGACACCGCCAGCGCTGTGCTGCCGGAAGCTGTGTAGCCGGACAGGATCTGGGCATGTGCCGAAGATCGCGTGGACCGGTGGCGCAGCCGGGCGGAAAGGATCAGGAGGAATTCAGTGAGCGCGACCGCGGGCCAGGCGCACGATCAGCGTGACCTGGCCGACCGGCTTGGCATCAAGCCAGGCCACGTGGTGCAGGAGATCGGTTACGACGACGACTGCGACGAGGACCTCAGAGACTCGGTCGTAGCGCTGGAGGGGGCCGAGCTCGTCGACGAGGACTATGACGACGTCGTGGACGGAGTCATGCTCTGGTGGCGGGACGGCGATGGGGACCTCGTGGACGCCCTGGTAGATGCGCTAACGCCGCTTGCCGACGGTGGCTACATCTTGCTGCTCACGCCCAAGACCGGCCGAGTAGGCCACGTGGAGCCGAGCGAGATCGGGGAGGCGGCGCCGACGGCGGGCCTGTCCCAGACTTCGACGGTGTCCGCTGGGCCCAACTGGTCGGGCACTCGCCTGGTGGCACCAAAGGCACGCCGCTAACTGATCGCCGGTGGCCATCTGGGCCATCCGGTTCTCGCGTCCTGCTGGCAGGATGACACACTGAAGCCGTTCAGGACCGTGGCTCCAGGGCCGGTCCCGACCGAGCCGCACTCGTGGTTCGTTCCCCAGATTCCCGCGCTGAGAGGATCAGCCCATGGCGGTTGAAGTCGGCGATCAGGCCCCAGACTTCGAGCTGAAGGACCAGCACGGCACGCCGGTTAAGTTGTCCGACTTCCGGGGCAACAAGAACGTCGTGGTCGTCTTTTACCCGCTTGCCTTCAGCGGCGTGTGCACAGGGGAGCTGTGCGCCATCCGCGACCAGTTCCCCGAGGTCACCAGGGACGATGTGGAACTGCTGGCAGTTTCGGTCGACTCGACGTTCGTGCTGCGCACGTGGGCCGAACGGGATCATTTCAATTTCACATTGCTCGCTGACTTCTGGCCGCATGGCGCGGTCGCGAAGGCCTACGGTGTCTTCGATGACAATATGGGCGTCGCGATTCGCGGCACCTTCATCATCGACAAGAACGGCGTCGTGCGGTGGAAGGTGGTTAACCCCATCCCGCAGGCACGAGAGATCGCTGACTACCAGAAGGCGCTCGCCGAGCTGAACTAGCTCGGCGGCTTCCTGGCTGGTCGGCAGAATCGGAATAGGCTGGATGCCCTGCTATCGGTGCGGTGCACGGCAGGTAGACCCGGACCGGGGCGAGAGCCCCTGGCGCCGTGGCGTACGCGGAGACCGGCAGGTCCTAATCTGCCCTAACTGCCAGGTGGCCTACGACTGGGCTGCCGACCTTGACCACTGTCCGGTCTGCGCCAGTGTGCACCTGCTGCGCCGGCTTGGCGAGGTAGAGTGCCGCGATTGCGGCGCCGTCGGGCAGCCCGCATCGTCCGCTGCGGATGTCATCGGGCCAGAAGGCACCAGTGCCAGCAGCGCCGGGATGGCAGCTGACCTAGCCGAAGAAGTCGAGCGTGCGCTGGCGCGCGTGCTCGGCCCGAGCAGGCAGCGGCCGCCGTTCGCGATGTCGTGATCGCGCCGGATCATCGCGCTGTGATCGCGCCGGGTCCTGCCGTGGCCGCGCCGGCTTGTGCCGTGCCCGCGGCAGGTCGTCGTGTGGTGACCGCACAGGCAGTGCTGCCGGTCAGCGGGTCAGCGTCACGGTGACTGACGCCGCGCTCGTTGGACGCTTGCTGGACGAGTATCACGAGCGCTTCGTGGCCCCGGCCCGCATTACAGTGCTGGCGGGTTCGGTCGCGGAAATCCGGGTTAGCTACCAGGTGACGCTTCCGGACGGCTCTGCCCAGATCATCCGGGCGTTCCGGGCCGATGCGCCGGTCCCGGCGCAGGCCCGCGGCCTGCGAGCGGCCCCGGTGGCGGATTGGTTGCTTGACCGCGCCCGGACGCTAGCCAGGCTCGAGGAGTCGGCCTTTCCGGCGCCCCGGCCAGTGCGGACTCGATCTGGCGATCTCGTCGGCGTGGAGGGCCAGTGGCTTAGCTGGGCGACGTCGTTTGTACCCGGCGGCGTCATCGCGCCGACGATCGCGCAGCTGCGGCTGCTCGGAGAGTCGCTTGGGCAGCTGCACCTGCTGCCCGCCGACGGGTTCAGTCTGGCGCCGTGGCACCCCGCCGTGGCCGTCCCGGCAGCGCTAGCACGGCTTGAGGCAGTCGCAGAGCTGGTTCCGCCGTCATGGCGTGGCCTGCACGAAGCTTGCATATCGACGATTTATGCGATGCGCGCGGGCGCCAGCGCGGCGGCCGAGGCCGTCGTGCATGGCGATGCGTGGGCCAGGAACGCCGTCCAGCGTCCGGACGGGACGCTTACCTTGATCGGCTGGGAAATGGGCGGCCTCGGTCTGGCAGTGCTTGATCTGGTTCACTGCCTGGTGGCGGGCCACCTCGACGCCTCACTGGGAGATGATCAGCCGGAGACCTGGCTGATCTCGCCGGATGAAGGGCGGATCAACGCGATCGCGTCCGGTTATGCCAGCGTCCGGACGCTCAGCTCGCCGGAGCGCGAACTGCTTCCGGCCGCGGCCACGTTCCCGGCTGCGATCGTCGGTGCCATCTACCTGGAGGCGGCGCTGATCGGCGGTGCCCGCGGGCCGTCCATGGATGCGCGGCTGGACCGGCTGGAGAATCGGATGGCAACGGCGGAGGTTATAGTCGCCGCAGCGCTGCGGTACCTCTAGAGAGCGGCGCGGCGGAGGCGGACTTCGGCTCTGGGGAGGGTAGGCGGCCGCGCCACCATCGCCGGCGCGCGCCGGACAACGGGAGCGGTACGCTTGGGCGCGGTTGGCCCAGGACGCTGGGCCAGGGGCGCATAGCTCAGCGGTAGAGCACTCGCCTTACAAGCGAGGGGCCGATGGTTCGAACCCAACTGCGCCCACCCATTTACCAGCGACAACGCGGATCCGGTAACACGATCCTGCTCCGATGGGAGACATTGCGGGAGACATTCTGCTAACTTCTTGGCATGGTGACGAAGCGCTACGGTTACGGCTCTATCTACTTCGACCACGCGCCCGGCACGGAGTGCCGGGACGCTAGGTATCACCGTCACTGCACCGGCCGCTGGCGCGGCGAGGTCCAGCTTCGGCCGGTCAACGGGAAGCGCCGAGTCGTGAAGGTGTCCGGCAATAACAAGACGGACGTAGAGAACAAGCTAGCTGCGAAGCGCGAGGAGCTGGACGAGGGCGTTACCACGTCGGCCGACTACACCGTCAGGAAGTGCGCCGGGGACTGGCTCGCACACGGACTCGATGGCAGGTCCGAGCGGACACGGACGCTCTACACCGATGGCATAGAGCCGTTGCTTGCCATCCTCGGAAGCGTGCCGTTGCGCGACCTGACGGCTACCGATGTCCGGAAGGCGCTCGTGCAGGTCGCTGAAACGCGGTCAACGCGGACAGTTCAGATTGCACGCAACTGTCTCGTGCGCGCCATCAGGCGCGCTCAGGCGCATAACCTTGTGCGCCGTAATGTCGCCGAGCTTGCCGAGCTTCCCAGCGGGCAGGAAGGACGGCCGTCGAAGGCACTGACTCTCGACCAGGCCAAGGCGCTGCTGGATGCGGCCGAAGCGTCATCGCTTCACGCTTACATCGTGCTGTCTTTGCTGACCGGCATCCGGCCGGAAGAAGCGCGGGCGCTGCGATGGGATCACGTTGACCTTGACGGCGAGCCTCCACACGTTGACGTGTTCCGGTCTGTCCGCGCTCACGGCGATGTCAAGACGCGGACATCACGCCGGACGCTGGCGATACCTGACGCGGCGGTAGACGCACTGAGGACGCGACACGCACGTCAGGCTGGGCACCGCCTTAGGGCCGGTGCGCTCTGGCAAGAGACCGACCTTGTGTTCACTACGAGGGTCGGCACTGCGCTCGGCGCGAACAACATTCGCAGGGACTTCCGGAAGGTCTGCGAGGCAGCCGGACTAGGCAGGGGCTGGTCACCGAGGGAGCTACGTCACACGTTCGTGTCGCTGATGTCCGAGGGCGGCGTTCCCATCGAGGAGATAGCCCGGCTTGCCGGACATGCGACCACTAGGACGACCGAGATCGTCTACCGCAAGGAGCTACGGCCGGTTATCACAACTGGCGCGGAGGTCACGGCAAAGATCTTCGCCTAGCGCGGCTTAGCGTCCGCTAAGAAGTTTTGGCGATTTTCAAAGTGTCGACACGCGAGGAGCTTGTCGCCAGGCTGGCCGCGCTTAACGCGCTTAGCGGTGACGAGTTGCGGGCGTGGGCTACGCCGAAGGCCCCGGAACCGGTCGCCCAAGCAGCCGACTACAACCCGCAGCTTGACATGGTGCTCAGCAGCAACGTGCGTGCGCCCGAGGGTTGGGTGCCGGCCGCGAGTACACGGGTAAAGGCAACGGTTAGGCGAGCTTAGCGGCTTAGCAGCGACGAACAGCAGCGGCCCGGCAGTTAAGCCGGGCCGCTTGCTGCGTTGGTGAGGCCAACGGGCGCAGGGGGATCGACGGCCACGGCGGCTACAGGCGCAGTGTCCTCGCTTCGCTTCAGACCCTTGTTAGCAAGGAAGCTATCGATGGTGTCAAGAATCGTGCGGCTCTTGTAAACGATTCCTAGGTTCATTGGCTGCTTCATTGAGACGGCCGGTAGGGCAACGGTCGGAACCAGTTTGCCTGTAACTTCGTGCAGGTGAACGGCCGCGACTACGCCAAGGAAAATGACTCTGGGTGAGCCGAGAATGAGGTTACCTCTCCTGTCGCCATAGGGGCCAACGCTGACTATAAATACGGGACTCCCGCTGCTGCCCGGAAAGACACTGGCGTCGATCAAGAACATCGGCTTCCCATTATGGTCGAGCGCGATAGGAGTAGCCGTCCATCCGCGACGGGCAATCGGAGTCATGTTAACTCGATCGTGAATCGCGTTAGGATAGCCAATAAACGTTATTTCTTCGATCGCGTCCAGATCCAGCAGCTTAGGCTCGTTGTCGATCATCTCAATCGGCAGATTCTTGACAAACATCGGCTGGGGCTTAGCAGCGGTGGAGTAGAGCCGCTGAGTTGCCATAACGGCCACGTCAATGTCCGGGTCAGGATGGACCGTGAAGTCCGGAGGAGCGGCGACCGCCGAAGCTCGCTGGCCAAGGAGCGGCCGGTCGGGTGCCTGCGCGTCTGCCGCTGGTCCTATGATTTCCACGAGTTGAGCACCGTCTAGCACATGGCGATTTGTAACAATGACAACCTGACTGACATCATCAGCGACTGGAACCTGCACAAAGAACCCGGTACCGCTCCATCGACCGGCCGGGCCTGTGCATTGAAGCCGTGCGGTGACGAAGAAGAGCTGTTCGGCCGGAGTAACAGGTGTGAACAAAACGACTCCTAAGTGGTCAATCTGGCTTGCAAAAGGCAGGCGTCCTATCCTCCGCGCGAGCATAGGTGACTGCGCGTAGTAGAGAAGACCGGCCATTGGCGTTGCGGCTTCGCGGACCTGTATGCGAATGTCCCGCTGGCCGCCGCACCGTCCATCACGACACTCAGCCAGGTTCACGACCTCGCGCGGCAGACGGTAGCAAAGGTGTTCGGCCTGCTGATTGGATAAGGGGCTAGTCGTCCGAGTGCAGGGCTGGCCTAATACGTGACCGAACGCTAAGCGACCCGCGTCATCCGCTTGCCCGCGATGCGCGTCAACTCCTACAGGTCAGGCGAAATCCGGAGGGAGCGAGGCAGGATGTTCGCCCGGAAGAAGGCCGAGAAGGCGCTTGAGGGGTGGCAGGCCGAGCGGGACGCCTATGCCGAGTACTTGCATGTTGGCAAGACGTTCAAGGGAACAGGCAGCAGCGACCTGATGCTGGCGTCCGGCGAGTATGTGTTCTTGGAGGTGACCGGCGCTGCGCTGATCGAGGAGCGCCGCACCGGGGGCCGCTACGAGGGCCGGTCGCGGGGCGTCTCGATCCCGGTCGGGTTCGGTGTGCGGTACCGCACCGGACGATCTCGCGGGCACTACGTGCAGGGCACTCCTACTCCCACCGCGATTGACACCGGGACTGTCTACATCACCAGCAAGCGGGTGATCTTCCAGGGGGGAGACAGACGCGGGAGTGCGCGTTCACAAAGCTCATCGGCGTGCAGCACGACGACGGCGGGGGATCTACGACGTTCTCGGTCTCGAATCGCCAGAAGCCGACGACCATCCACTACGGCTCCGGAGTATCGGGCCCGTTCCACTTCCGGCTTGACCTTGCCATAACTCACTTCAAGGGCACGGTGGGCGACCTGATCCGGCAGCTTCAAGGCGACTTGGCGCAGATCGACGCGCGTCGGCCGGTCGAAGTCGGAGCCCCGTCGGTGCGAGCGCTGGAAGCTACGGCGCGGTCGATGGCTGCCTGGACCGACGGTCCCGGAGGTCACGCCTTCAGCGTGATCTGTGACGCCATGCACGAGTTGGATGCAGCCAGGAATGCGGACTGGCATGATCGCCAGTTCCCCGCCTGCCTGCGCATTGCAGAGGCAGTGAAGGCGGGGCGATCAGCCCCGCCGATCCCGGATCACGAAGCACAAAGCCTCTGGGCACAAGCGCTGGACGAGCTGACCGACTTCATCGCGTACACCAGCGACGGGCTAGAGAGGTCGGACCACGAGCTGATTGGTCGTGCCAACGAGAGCTTGCGGGCTGCTCAGGCCCACCTCGTTGAGATGGGCCAGCGATTCGGGGCTGTCTCAGCAGGCGCATTCGGATCGAACTAATCGGCTTGACAGCGACTGGGGCGGAAGTCGCACCATGCTTACCGGGCGTGTCAAGCTGTGAGCGCGGCGGGGGTCTGGATCGGGCGGCAGCGGTCACCCTCTCCGTACTGGCTTCCCTCTGAGGGCCAATCCGACGTAAACCTGGAGGCTTCGGCAAACGTCCTCATTTGGCAACCCAACAGAGAAGCGGACAACCCATGACGCAGCAACGACCGCAGTCGCGCAAGCACCACCGCTTCCGCAACTGGGCTCTGGGCACCTTGGGAGTCCTGATCGTCATCGGTGTCATCGCCAACCTGACGGCCCCGAAGCCGAAGCCCAGCCACCCCGCCGCGAACTCCTCGGCCGAGTCGGCGGCTCCGTCCGTGACCACCACCACCAAGGCCGCCGACGCCACGCTGACGGCTGCCCAGCGGAAGTACTTTCACGACCTCAGCACCTACGTCTCCCCACTGGGCGCTAGCGAGGGAGCGTCGGTCAGCATCGGCAGCTCGGTCTGCGACGCGCGGCGGAGGGGAACGTCGCAGCGCCAGACAATCGCGGAGCAGACCTTCCCGAGCCTCACCACCTGGAGCCAGCAAGCATCGCTGGTCCGCCTGGCCGAGAAAGATCTGTGCCGGAAGTACCTGCCGTCAGCCGTACACCACCCCCTGCGCGCACCCGTGCCCGTGGCCTTGTGCGGAGCGCCGCCCAACCCGTACGGCCTCAACCTCTGTGGCAAGGGTCACCTGGTCTACAGTCCGCCAGCAGGCGTGTGTAACTACTTCAACTGCATCGCCAACTTCCCGAACGGGACCGGCTACATGACCGAGTGCAGTGATGGCATGTACAGCATGTCAGGCGGCCGACAGGGCGCATGCTCCTATCACGGCGGTGAGAGCACTGCCGTCACCCAGGGCTAGCTGGTCAAGCCAAGGGACGAGGGGCTTGTCGTCCGGATACCCGGCTTGGATTTCAGCCTTGACCTGTAATCCCCCTAATCCCGCCGAGTGTCACAAGGGACAAGTACGCCCAAACGAAGGGAATCCGAGTGGACAAGAAGTTTCCGACGCTGGGTATCAGGGTTTACGACAACGAGGTCAGCCTGGTCTCGGGCCGAGTGCTAGGAACGCTAACAGGAGCGCAGGCCCAGCTAGGGGAGCCCTCCCGTCATCATCGGGTTGCGGGGCCGCTCGTGGCGGCCCCGGTGCTAGGACCGCTGGCTCTTGTCGGCATGGCGTCCAAGAAAAGCAAGTCGCAAGCGTACGTCGTGTTCCCCAATGGCACCGTTCACACCGCGAAACTTGACGGCAAGTATTCGATCCGCGCAGCGGAGCGCGAAATCGTCGAGTTCGACGCCCTTGCCAGCAGCTACGGCCGATAGCGACGGCTCATGTCGAGCAGGTCGAGCGCTTCTCGCTTGTTGTCGATCACGTCCTCGTGCTCTGTGCCTTGGCTGTCAATCCAGATGATGCGGGCGACTGTCTCGCCTTGGCGCCAGCGGTCCAACCGCGAGCCGAAGTCCGCAGGGTCGCTATCGAAGTCTGTCGCCATGCGCCCAGCGTAGGAACAGACGCTCTCCCCGTCCAGCCAGTCCGCGCCCGAGCAGAAACCGGGTTTAGGCAAGATGCAGGGATGTTCGGTGTAAGATCCGCCGCAACGGGTGCGCAGGTAGCGTAACTGGACACCGATTTCTCAGCGTTCCGCGTGCTCCGTCGGAGCGCAGAGGAGGGGGACGCCGGGTGGCTCCCCCCTCTTGAGCTACCCGGCGTTTCTCAACCTCTGTGACAAGTTCGTGTCAAATTCTGTGACAAGTTCACGTCAAGCCAATGGCCCCTGCCAACCTCGACCCGCACCTGCGAGTGCCCTACGCTCCGCGTGGGTCCACTGGTCGGCCAGCGCCACGAACAGCGCAAGCTCGCCCACCGCTATGAAGCTGTCCACCTGAACCGGGAACAGCGCCGCCCACAGGCCGTGCAGTCCATGAGCTAGCGCCCACAAGACCAGGGCGCGGTAAGACTCCGCAAAGCTGGCGACCGCAGCGGCGACCACCAGGGTCGAGATGCCCGCGAGCGCGACGGCTCGCGGTCTGGCTAGTTGCGGGGGAGTCGTTAGCGGGCGGATACCCTCTCTGACCTGCAAGGAGACCTCCGAAGATGGGAGACATCTTGGGAGACAGCCACCGACGTTTCTTGACGTTTGCCAGTGTGTGCTGATCAAGGAACGCCCTGGTCAGGACACGTTAGGGTCCGTCTGGAAACGCCGGGAAACTGCCCCGAGTCGCCTTACAAGCGAGGGGCCGCAGGTTCGAACCCTGCTGCGCCCACCTATTGGCTCCTGTTGGAAGGTGTATTTCGTCTTGCCATTCGAGTAGGTGATGGCCCTAGCGGGAGAGCTAACCGGGAGCCACCGGCGTGCTGCTTTCTACGCTCATCGGGCCACACTAGGCGCCGCCCGGCCGCTGAGCGCACGCTTCAAGGCGAGGGGTCAATTGAGGCCGACATCGAAGACGGCCAAGTTGGCCTGCAACTGATGGGCCTGCCCGACACCGCGCTGCGGGAGGCGCGGGACCAGATCAGGTCCGCTGTCATTAACAGCGGGCACGACTGGCCGATGCGCCGCATCACTGTCGGCTCGTCGCCCGTCAGTGATGCGGCGAAGCGGGCAGTGGCCTCGACCTGGGCGTCGCGATTGCGGCCCGGAGCCGGGTTCGGCCGGGCGGTGGTGCCGGTGCAGAACGCTGCCGAGGCCCCCCTGGTGCCATCGGTGCAGGTCATCTCAGCGCCGGCGTTTCCGCCGGCCTGCCAAGGCCGCCCTTTCGCCGCGGCGGTGTAGGTCTTGCCTGCGCCGGCGGCCGCGATGATCACTGCGCCGCGCCTCGGCGAGGTGAGCGTGCAGTACGCGGCGGCAGCCTGGTTGAGGCGCAGTCCTGTGTGTCACGCCGTCGCGCGAGGGCACGGCGATGATCCTAACCGGCGCGCGGAGTCTGGTAAGGGATCTACGCCCTCGCATATCGCCGAGTACCGGTTCCCGGTAGGTGCACGCCGGGTGCGACCTCGCGCGCGCTCCTGAGCGTGAGCTTCCCCGCGGCTTAGGTCGCTGCTGAGGTGTCGATGCGCGACATTATGCGGTCCGCGTCCCGGCCAAGGCGCCGCAGCTGCTCGGGCGACAGGACGTCGATGACGAGCGACCGCACATGTGCCACGTGCCCGGGCGCGGCCTCGCCGAGTGCCTTGAAGCCCTTATCTGTGAGGATCGCGTTGGTGAAACGCCCGTCGTCGGGATCAGGCTCGCGGCGCACCAGGCCCCGCGCCTCGAGGCGCTTGACCAGGTGCGACAGCCGGGACAGCGACGCGTTGGCGAGGTCGGCGAGCGAGCTCATCCGCAAGGTTCGCCCTGGCTGGTTGGACAGCCTGGCCAGGACCTGGTATTCCACCATTCCCAGGTTGGAGTCGCGCCGCAGCTGCTGATCGATCGACCAGGGAAGCCAGGTCATCAACCGCACCACTGACAGCCAGGAGTCCACTTCCGCGGCGGTCAGCCACTTCACCGGCTGTTCCCCGGCATCGCGGCGTGTTCTCTCGGTCACCAGGGCAGGATACTCAGTCACTCGATGATTCAAGTGACGCACTGAGCTCCGGCGGGGTGGCCGCCTGCTCCGGAGCGCTGTCGGTGATGCTCAATGTCAGACGTGGAACGGCTCCGCGCCGGTTTCCGCGTGGACGGTCTAGGAGCCGTCCTTGCGGAAGCTGGCTGACGGTTCCGGACCCAACCCAATCACTGTCGATCCAGTGCTTGGCGATCTCGCTCATGTGCGGGCTCCCTCGGTGAGGCGCGTATGCGAGTAACTTGATGAGTCAAGCCCCGACGCTATGTCACGACGTGTTGAGCCGTCAAGTGACCCGCCCGGGTCGCAGTCGGTAACGGCCTGGTGCGCGTAAGAGCGTGACACCGCGGACCGCGAAATGATGGCCAGCTGCCTAGCAGGCTGAGACAAGGCGTTCCACGCCCATGTCTCCCGCACGAAGTCAATACCACTTGACACTTCAAGTTGAACTTCATAACGTCAGCTTGAACGATCAAGTCTCGGAGACCGAAGGCCTTCATAGGACAGAACCGCATCAGCGAAAGGTGAACTAGGGTGACTATCTCGGACAGCACGATCGCCATCGTCGGCACCGGCAACATCGGCGGCAGGCTCGCGGCGAACTTCGCCGCCGGCGGTCAGGACTTCCTCCTGGCCGGCCGTGATCAGGACGCCGCGCAGAAGATCGCATCCGGGCTCAACGGCCACGCCGAAGTGGTGAGCGTCGATGAGGCGGTCGACCGGGCCGACGTGCTCGTGTTGGCCGTCTGGCTCGACGCCTTCAAGCAGCTCATCGCCCGGTACGGCGGCCGGCTCGCCGGCAAGGTGATCGTCGATCCGTCGAACCCGGTCGGACCGGATGACGCCGGCGGCTACCGCAAAGTCATCGGCGAGCAAGAGTCCTCGGGCCAGATGCTTGCGGGGCTGCTGCCGGCCGGGGCACGGCTGGTCAAGGCGTTCGGCACGCTGTCGGCCCCCACTCTGTCCGCGGCCGCACGGCGGGAGCCCGAGCGGGCGGTGCAGTTTTACGCCGCAGACGACGCCACCGCCGGCGACTTGGTCGCTGACCTGATCCGCGCTGGCGGCTACGAGCCGGTCCGCGTGGGCGGCCTGGACCAGTCCATCCGCATCGAGATGTTCGGCGACCTGCACGAATACGGCGCCCTGGGCCGAGTCGTGACCAAATCGGAGGCCCTGAAAGCGATCTGACCCCGTCCGCCTCGACACCGCGCGGCCTCATCAGCGCACTCCGGGGGAGCGCCGATGAAGCGACGGAAGGTCTGCCGGCGGGCTTGAGCTGGCGATCGCTGTCGATTCCCGGCACTAGCGTTCGACTACCGCTGCGGGCCGCGGCCGAGCGGCCCAGCGGCGCGTCATCAGCAGCTCGGTCCCGGCGTCACCGCTCATGTGAACGCGCATGTCTCGGTTTCGCAGTTCTCCTTAACCATGTCTCGCGACCCGATTCAACCTAGATCCCGGCCAGCTGCCGTTCCTCGTAATCGTGGCCGGTAACACGTGGCACCCGCATTCCGAGCGCGCATTCCGACGATTCCGCGCTGTTCGCCAACTGACGGGTAGATGATCACCATCTGAGCGCCGAGTTAGTTGTCTTAATCGCAGGGCTCGGCGGCAGCGCCCTGGCAGTTCTGGGCTGTCTCGGCGGAGTCTGACTAAGAGCCGTCATGACTCTCCGGGTAGGTGGACCGCTTTGCTCGGCACTGCCCGCTCGATTCGTTGTAGCTTGCGCTGATGCCCAGATCGTTGAGCAGCGATGCAGCCGGTCTGACCCGGCCTGAGATCTCCGGAGGTAGAAACGGTGGATGTGCTGCTGACAGACGCGGACATCGTCTCGATGGCGGCAGGCGCCGAGCCGGCCAGGTCGATGCTGATCCGGGATGAGCGGATCGCGGCGGTCGGGTCGGCCGAACGGGTGCGCGCGGCGGCGCGGCCAGGCGCGCTGGTGGTGCCACTGGAGGGGGCGGCCGTTATCCCAGGGCTAATCGACGCGCATTGTCACCTGTGCGATGTGGGCTACCTGGCGTCGGGCGCGGACTGCAGCCAGCCGGCCGCGCCGGATATCCCGGCGATCATCGGGCGGTTGCGGGCTGCGGCTGCCGGGACGCCGGAGGGGTCATGGGTGACCGGCAGCGGGTACGTGGAGTACAAGCTTCGCGAGGGTCGGCATCCCACCCGCGCTGACCTCGACGCCGCCGTGCCGGGCCGGCCGGCGATCTTGTTTCACACCTCCCTGCATGCTTGCGTGCTGAATACGTCCGCGCTGAGGGAGGCCGGGCTCGATGATCGGCAGCCGGACCCGCCGGGCGGCCGCTTTGGGCGGGATCGTGAGGGACGGCTGAACGGATTGGTCTACGAAGGGCCGACGTTCACCTTGCTGTGGGGCGGCTTGCGGCGGGACATGGAAAGGATGAGTGCCGCCCAGCGGGCCGGCGTGGTGGCCAGGGCGGCGCGGCATTTCGCAGCAAGGGGTGTCACCGCAGCGTGCGATGCGGACACCCGCCGAGCGTCGCTGACCGCGTATGCGGAGGCCGACGAGCAGGGTGTCCTCGGCGTGCGGATCGCCGGGCTGGTGGTGCACGACGAGGTGGACTGGCTACTTGGGTCCGGGCTGCGCGGGCGCCGCTCGTCGCGGCTTTCCGCCGACTCGGTGAAGATCTGGGCCGACGGCGGGATGAGCAGCCGCACCGCAGCCATCTACGGCAGCTACCCGGTTCCGCCCTACGGCTCGGGGATCATGTACTTCTCGCCCGATGAGCTGAGCGGCATGGTGCGGGAGTTCGACGCCCGCAGGCTGCAGGTATGCATCCACGCACAAGGGGATCGGGCGATCGAAGCCGTCCTGGACACCTACTCCACGGTCCTGAGCGGCAGCATGGGGAACCCGCTGCGGCACCGGATCGAGCATGGCGGATCGCTGTTCGCGCCGCTGGCGGCACAGGCCGCAGCGCTGGGGATCGCGGTGGCGGCCCAGCCCGGGATGCTGTCCGTCCTTGGTGACGGGTTCGCTGAGGCACTGCCGGACCGCAGCGATGAGCTGTTCGCGTACGGGTCGTGGCGGCGGGCCGGGATCCGGGTCGCCGGATCCTCCGACGCGCCTGTGATCGCTGCCGATCCCCTGTTGGGGATCCGGGATGCGGTGCTGCGCCGGACGGCCAGCGGGCGCGTGCTAGGGCCGGGCGAACGGCTGGCCGTGCGTGATGCACTCGCCCTGTACACCACAGAGGCCGCGTTCGCCATGCACCGCGAGCGGGACCTCGGATCGTTGGAACAGGGCAAGCTCGCGGACTTCGTTGTCGTCGACCGCAGCCCGCTGGGGGTTGAGCCCGGACTGATCGCGGACATCCGGGTACTGGAGACAGTCGTCGGCGGGCAGTCCGCCTTCCACGCCGATGATTCGCCCCTGGCGCTAGGCTCCAGCCGCTAGATCTATCCACCGCCTGGACTCGGGCCCACATCGAGCTACGTCCGGCGACCGTAATGATCCGCCTGACAAGCGAGGGGTCACTGGCTCGAACCCAGTTGCGCCCACGAACTAACTAGATCGGACCAGCTCAGGATGCAGATCTGCGTCTATCTGGATGGGCCTCAAGATCGTCTGACCGTTGTGATGGACGTCGAATCCCGGCACTCTGCATCACGGACAGTTTCTGGAAGACACGTTCCGGCCCTATCTGCATCAGCCACGCCTGCACGGAGCCGGCCCGAGTGTCAATCGGACAGCGGTTAGAGAGAAACGTCAGCCGGTGACGCTGACCGCCCGGACGCGCACCCGAGTGCTATGGCGTCCGGCTTATCACCGGTTTCCGATTCGTTGGGAATCCCTTACGATCGACGGGTTCCTGCGCACCCTTATCCCCGAGGCACGGAGGTGCCGCATGTCTGAGACCGTCGGCGATGCACAGCTCTACATCAACGGTGAATATCGCGTCGGGACGGCCGAGCGCCGGGACGTGGTATCTCCGGTGACCGGCGAGCTGATCGGATCGGTGCCTATTCCCGGGCAGGACGACGTCGAGGCTGCGGTCAATGCGGCCAGGGCCGCCGGCCAGCAATGGGCGCGGGTTAATGTCTGGGAACGCGCGGCGATCTGCCATTCGATCGGCGAGGGGCTGACCGCACGTCGCGAGCCGCTTGCCCGCTTGCAGACCCTTGAGCAGGGCAAGCCGCTGCCGGAGTCACTCGCTGACGTCGATGAAGCGGCGACGCTGTTTCATCTGCACGCCGAGGATGCGGTACGGCTGACCGGCGAGACCATTTCGTCGACGAGCTCGAACAAGCGGATGTTCACGTTTTACCGGCCCGTTGGCACCTGGGCGATCATCACGCCGTGGAACTTCCCGCTGCTGATGCTGGCCGAGTTCGTGGCTCCCGGCCTTGCCACCGGGAACTCTCATGTAGTCAAACCACCGGCGCATACCGCTTTCACCGTGCTCCAAGCGATGGATGTCCTTCGCGCGGCAGGAGTGCCTGACGGCCTGGTCAACGTGCTGCCCGGCGAGGGACCGACCGGTCAGGCCCTGGTACAGCACCCAGGCGTCGACGCGATCGGATTCATCGGCTCATCCGCCACTGGTGCGAAAATCCAGTCCGCTGCCGGGCTGAAGCGCTCCATCATGGAATGCTCCGGAAACGGCCCGCTGATCGTCCTCAGCGACGCTGACGTCGAGGCGGCAGCTAAGGCGGCGGTCTACGGTGCTTATCTCTGCTCGGGTCAGGTGTGCTGCGCGACCGAGCGAGTGCTGGTGGATCGCGCAGTACATGACACGTTCCTCGAAGCCGTCCTCAGTGAGGCCGACGCCGTCCGTCTGGGCGATCCGTTTGACGAGCAGACCACGCTTGGCCCACTCAACAACGAGGCCGTGGCCGCCAAGATGGACCGGCATGTCGCCGATGGCGAGGCTCGCGGGGCGAAGGTCCTGCGCGGCGGGCGCCGTCATCCCGGCCATCCGACCGATCTGTACTACGAGTTCACCGTCGCCGACCAGGTCCCTGTCGACAGCCTGCTCGCCACTGAGGAGTCATTCGGTCCTGTAGTGCCCATCATCACCGCCGACGGCGACGACGACCTGTTGCGCATCGCCAACCTTGACCGGCTCGGCTTGCAAGCTGCCGTGTTCACCAGGGACATCGGCAGGGCCTACCGATTTATCGAGGAACTCGCCGTCGGCCAGGTGGTCGTCAATGACAGCACGTGCTGGTGGGATGTGAACATGCCGTTCGGCGGTGCCGGCGGACGCAGCACCGGCTGGGGCCGGATCGGCGGCAAGCACACCCTGCTCGGCATGACAGACCTGCGTACCGCCGCGATCAGCCTGTGATAGCTAACAGCTGGCCACACCCACGACCCGGAAAAGCTTCCAACGCGCGGAACCATGGTGAACCGCGGCCAAGTCCGCTGAGGCGCGCGACAGCGAGTCCTTCCACCGGCCCGCTCGTGGTGCCAAACACCGGCGCCCACGCGATCTCAGCTATTACACAGCGGCGCATTGGCCACAACAAATGCGATTTCAGCGACCAACATTCAGCCACCGGACCCAGGTATGCCACCACACAGGAAGGGCAGCAGTTCTCATTCAGAGCTGGACATTAATGTGTTGCTGGCTCTGGCAGCGGGCTACTTGCGCTGGAGGCCGTGCACTTCGAACGCCAGAAGGATGTCGGAGAAGCCTCGAAATAGCGCGAAGAATCCGACCCAGATCAGCAACAGCAGCGCCCGCGCGGGGAACTCCTGCTGAGAGACCCAGAAGCCGAGCAGGATCTCCAGCACGCCCGCGATCATGCCCAGCCACCAGGCGGGGTTGATTTCTCGCGAGGAGATGGAGGTGACCAAGTCGAGGCTGCCGCGGAAGATGAGCAGCAGCCCGAAGATCGCGGCCAGCGCCCAGAACGCGCCGAACGGGCTCGCGAACGACCAGCATGCCGCGAACAGGAACAGGATCGCCATCAGCACATGCGCCCAGCGCCACCGCGATCGGATCGATGCAATGAGGAACTCGCTGAGCCAGCCGGCCAGGAAGACCACGCCCATGAGCACGCCTACGGCGACCACCGAGGCGAGCCGGAACCGCAAGACGATCAGCGAGATGACCAGCCATGCGATCCCGGTGATGAGGAACATCCACCACGGCCCGGCCATCTGGTCCAGCACTGTCTCGACCCTGCCACGAAGGCCAGGTCCGATCGGCGACTGCATGCTCATCTCCGTATCCCTTCGCACGCCTGGCACCACTGTTTCACCAGGCTCGGTAAATGATTACAGGATCTGGGCACGAGTTTCACCCGGACCTGGCCCCGCGCACACACGAAGCCAATCTGGTGTCAACGCCGCTCCAAAGTTAACCGGGCGCGACGTAGCGGGAATACAGAACGAGACGCCTTGGTACGCGAGGTCAATCCCCTGCTCTCGTAACCTTGGGCCAGCTCGCCTGTGCTGGCGCACCGGGTGATCATGTAAGTCATGACCGATTTCCTGACCGGGTACCCTGTTCCGGCTGGCGGTGGCCTGGGCGGCGATCCCGGCCTGAAGGCATCGCGGCACGTGACGGGCGGGGCGCTGAGTGCTCTTCGGGTGTCACGGTTGGCTCAGTTCTCACTGTGTGCCGCGCCCGGCCGGCGTTGTCCTCTTCCGGCGTTGCCACGGCTGGCACCGCTATTGAACGGCGCTGCCGCCGCCTGGCGTACGTATGTCGGTCCGCAACGTACGGACCGCAAGCGCTGCACTAGGACTGCTTGGCCAGGTGGGCCGGGATGCACTCGATGCCGCCGCACCAAACGCGGAGGATCGACCGCACGGCGCGGATGTCGTGCAGCGGGTCGCCGTCGACGAGCAGCAGGTCGGCCCGCCGGCCCGGCGCGACGACGCCGCGGTCGGTGAGGCCGAAGTGCTCAGCGGGCAACACCGTCGCGGCGCGCAGCGCATCGATGGTGCTGAGGCCGGCGTCGACGAGCAGTTCCAACTCGTGGTGCAGGCTGTCGCCGAACGTGAAGTTCCCTGGCGCCTCGGCACCCGTGTTGGTGTCGGTTCCGGCCAGGACCGGTACGCCGGCGCGGTACGCGGCGGCGACGCTCGCCTGCGCGCTGTCGAAGCTTGCGTTGGGCGTCGCCCATTCCGCCCGCATCTCCGGGGGCGTCGACGGCCCCGTCAGCGCCTCCATCATGACCAGTGTCGGGATCAGCATCCGGCCCGCGGCCGCCATCCGGTCCGCCGCGGTGCGGTCCAGCGGCCGATCCAGCGGCGTGTGGGTGAGCGCGTCGACCCCGGCCGCCTCCGCCACCTCCACGGCCTCGTACGAGAGGGCGTGCGCCACGACTAGCCGCCCGAGCCCGTGCGCCGTGGCGACGAGCGCGTCGACGGTGGCCCGGTCGGGGCTGGGCCCGGTCGGGGCTGGGCCCGGGCAGGTCGATAAGGATCTTCAGGAAGTCGGAGCCCTCGGCCAACCGTTCGGTCACGAACCGCTCCGCGTCGCCGGCGGTACGGATCTGGCCGCGCTCGCCGATCTCCGGGATGTGCGAGTGGCTGCTGCCCGGGGCGAGCGCAGCCGTGCCGGCGCTGCGGATGTCGGTGAGCCCTCGGATCCCGCGCATCGAGTCGACGAACTCCGGCGGAGCATTAGCCATGTCCAGGGCGGTGGTCACCCCGAAGCGCACTAGCCGTTCAAGCGCGGACCGCCCGTCGAGGTGCAGGTGGGCGTCGGTCAGCCCGGGCAGGAGCACCGCTCCCGCGCCGTCAACGACCATCTTGGCGCCCGAGGCGTCGGCTCCGATGCGGTCGCCGTCGAGCACCACCGTGCCCGGCGGCAGAAGTTGCGTGCCGTCGAACACGCGGACGTTACGCAGTGCAATCTTCATGGGTCCGAAGGTGCCCGCTTTCGCGCCGATGAACACCCGCCGGGCGGCGGAAGGGCGGCTGCTGATGCCCGCGACGGCCGTTAATGCGGCACGCCTTCGCTGGCAGCCCGCGGCAACAAACGCCCCGATCTAGATCGGGCAGGGCTCGCGCGGACCACGTGCATCTGATCGTCGGCAAGCTGCGCCGCCGGGACAGCCTGGCAGCTCAGAGGATCTGTGGCTCCAGCGACCGAACCGGCGAACGTTTGTTGGCCTCGACAAAAGCGCAGGTAGTTCGGCTATCGGTCACTATGCCGCCCGAACGAGACAGTAGGCAAACGCGAGGCGGCGGCCTACTGCCGTGCGCTCAGAGGAGCTTCCCGTTACCCCGTAGGGCATGGTTGGGCTGGGCTGCCTGCGGCATTTGTCGGTCGACTAGGTGGAATTCAGTGCAAATGACCTGTCGCAGCGACAGGCAACGCCAGTTGTCGGATCACGATGCAGCAGCCAGCTTTACTATCTCTTTGGCCCGCTCATCGGCGTAACGCCGGTACTCGTCGCAGATCTGGGTGAACATGTTCCTCTCGTACTGCGACGTTGCTCTGGCCAGGCCGTTCTCTGCGGTTGCGATCTTTGCTGCTATCTCGTCCTGTGTCAGTGTGGCCATACTAAGAGCCTATGCGCGTCCGGCCACAGCAGCGCTGATATCGGCCTGCACGTTGCGCTACGTCGTACGAGGGCTGACCCACCCTGCACCAGTCGGCCCGCTGCTACCGCGCACCAGCCAGGTCGTTGTGAGTGGGCGGAAACTCGGCTGACCCTTGACACAAAGAGGCAACGGCGGCTCGGCTGGGCACCGTCAAGGGTTTGGTGTCGGCAGTAGTAATGAACCGCCCGGAGTTTCTTGAAACTCCGGAGCAGATCTCTGCCCGATGTCCAGTGCGTTGTGTGGTGTGGGAGACGGCATCCGGCGGGGCGTGTCGCGAGCGCGCGCCCTAGCTGGGTTCCGATGCTCGGTGCAAGGCGCCGAGGAAGGACGCTGCCCAGTGGCTTACGTCGAATTCGCGGACCCGGCGCCGCATCGCGCGCATCCGGCGTCTGGCCTCGGCCGGCGGCACGGTAGCAGCGCGCACGATAACGTCCTTCATGCCCTCAATGTCGTGCGGGTTGACGAGGAACGCGCCGCTGAGCTCGTCGGCCGCGCCGGCGAACTCGCTGAGGACGAGTGCGCCGGTGTCATCGTCGCGGCAGGCGACGTATTCCTTGGCTACCAGGTTCATGCCGTCGCGCAGCGACGTCACCAGCATCACGTCGGCGGCCAGGTACAGGGCGGCGATTTCCTCGGCCGGGTATGTCTGGTGCAGGTAGTGAATCGGAGGGCTGCCGAGCTCGCCATGCTCTCCGTTAATTCGGCTCACTGCGCCCTCGACCTCCTCCCGCAGCAGCCGGTATTGCTCGACGCGCTCGCGGCTGGGGCTGGCTACCAGCACGAGCGCTGTCCGCAGGGATCCGAAGCGTCCCTCGCTGAGCAGCTCGCCGTAAGCGGTCAGACGATGAAGGATGCCCTTGGTGTAATCGAGCCGGTCGATGCCGAGCAGGACGACGTCCGGTTCTCCCAGCGCCTGCCGGAATCCGTTCGCCCTATCCCTGACGTCCGTCCGGCTGGCGATCTTGGCGAAGCCAGCCGAATCGATGGAGACCGGAAATGTCGCGGTCCGCACCTGCCGGCTGGCCGGAGACGCTCGCAGCCTGCGCGCGCCAGCCGCCCGCCGGTCCGCGGCCTCGTGACCGGGGACATGCCCTTCGGCTGGTACCCGCACAAGCGACCCGCTGGTGACCAAGCCAGCGGCCCGCCGGCACGCGCGCCGGAAGTTGGTCGCATCACTTTCTCGCTGAAATCCGAGCAGGTCCGCGCCGAGCAGGCCAGTGACGATCTGCCGCCGCCAGGGTAGCTGTGCGAAGATCTCATAACCAGGAAACGGAATGTGGATGAAGAAACCGATGCGCAGGTCGCTGCGCTGTTCCCGGAGCATCTTGGGCACAAGCTGAAGCTGATAGTCATTCACCCACACCGTCGCGCCGACGGCCGCCTGCTCGGCTGCGGCTCTGGCGAATCGCCGATTGACCCGGACGTAGGCATCCCACCACGATCTGCGAAACTCAGGCGGGGCGATCACGTCGTGATAGAGCGGCCACAGCGTGGCATTGCAGAAACCCTCGTAGTAGTCGCTGACCTCATCAGCCGACAGTCCCACTCCGACCAGGTGCATGCCGGAGACATCGAACGAACCGGGCCCGTCGCCTGCCACGCCAGCCCAGCCGACCCAGGCACCGTCAGCCTCGCGCATGACGGGCTCCAGCGCGCTGACCAGCCCGCCAGGGCTTGGCCGCCATTCTGTGCCGGCGCCAGGACTCTCCGCTTGATCAACCGGAAGCCGGCACGCGACCACCACGAACTCGTAGTCGCCGGGGGACCACGGAGAGTCGTGAGCCGTCGTCTCGGCGGTCCGGTCCAAAGATGGCGCCTGACATGCGCGCCGGCAACCCGCGGCTCCGCTGTGCGCGGCCTCGGTCTCCGCGCCCCCGTCCTCAGCAGACTTCAATGTCAGCAACCCCTACGCGCCGAGGCAACGCCCGACTTTCGGCGGAGGCCGCCGAGCGCTCGCGACTGCGGCCGTCACAGCTCACAACGCGACAATAGCGTCCCCATCGCGGCGCGCTGACTCAGCGAAAGGTGAAGTCGTAAGCCTGGACGCCGGGCGAGAAATGCAGCCTGGGACCGGACATTGGATACGACGTGCTCGAAGGCGAACTCGGGCGTGTGCACGCCCACGACGACGAGGCCGTCTTGGCGTACTCCCGGTACCACGCATCCACGTGCGGCAGGCTCCGCTGGCAGTTGATGCACGAGTACGTCCAGAAGTCGATCAGCACAACCTTGCCGCGCAGGCCCGCCATGGTCAGCGACCTGCCACCGGGGGTGTTGAGCAACGCGGCGATGTCCTTGAAGTTGGGCGCGGGCCCGCACTTCACCAACTTCGTCGCCGTTGAGCTGCACTTAGTCAGCGAGGTCTCCTTGGTACCGGTCAGGCCGTTGAGCTCGTGCCGAACGCTGGCGGAGCTCTGCAGCGCGCTGGAGTAGCTGGGCACGTCCCGTTCCAGGCCCTGGAAGACGTTGAACCCGATCGCCACGGCCATGACGACGAGGACGGCGGCGCCGACCTGCCTGACTCTGGGCGCGTGCCGGCGCGGCGCGCCGACGCGGCGGGAAAGGTGACCGCCCGCCAACGCGACAGCCAGCAGCGGTACCGCGGTGCCGATCGCGAACGCGGCCGTGACGAAGACCGCGGTCGCCCCTGCCTTGTGCGTCGCGCCGACGACAGTGATGGCTGCCAGTACCGGCCGGCGCACGACACGTACAGGACGCCCAGCGCGAGCCCCAGCACGAACCCGCCGGGAACTGCCGTTCGGTGGCCGGGTGCTGACGCGGGCGAACGGGCGCTCCAGCAGCGCGCCCTGCGGGTGGATGAGGTAGCCGAGCCCGACCACGGCCAGCAGCACGATGCCCGCGTCCCGGAGAGAGTTCTGAGGCAGGTGGAGCAGCGAGATGATTTCCGAGCCAGCCAGGATCAGGAGGCTGAAGCTGACGACCAGACCGCCGACGACGGCAAGCGGCCGGCCTAGGCGCCGGCGCGGCCGCGTTCCGCCCCGGCGGCACCGGCTAGGGAAGCGCCCGCAGCCGCCGGGCCGGCCGGTACGGAGCGAGCAGGACCTGCGGAAGCAGGAACCGCGACTGGCCGGGTCGTGGGCGCCGGGGAGCCGGAGGCTGAGTCGCGCCCGCGACCAGCACGACGGGCAGGACCGGGAGGATGCAAGGCGAGACGCCTGCGAGGAAGCCGGCCACGGCGCCGACGAAGATGAGGCCGATCACGGTGCCACCTCTATATCGCTACCGACGGCTTGTACGTCAGGTATTCGTTACCGGCACGTGGCCAGCTTGGTCACGGCGCAACGCGCGGCGCCGGCCGGGTAGGTCAGGACCGGGCAACGTGATCGTGAACCGGGTCTCGCCTCGGCGGCTGGCTACCCTGGCATTATCGTTGAGACGGAGCCATCCGACCGGGTCATGGACAGGACCGGCGTGTGCGTCCGCTCAGCGGAGGTGACAGTCGGCGGACAGATCATCGAGCAACGTCGAAGTCGAGCCTCCTTGCGGATGGCCGCTGGCCCGGCAGCGCCGTCCTGGCGTGTAATGGACTGACCCGATGTCGCGATGGAGGCAGGCTCGATGACGTACCAGGTAGTGAACCCCGCCACAGGCAAGGTGGAAAGGGAGTACCCGACCGCGAGCGATGCCGAGGTCGGCGACGTGCTGGCAAGAGCCGCACGGGGCTACAACTCGTGGCGGCGTACTTCGATGGAAGAGCGGGCCGACATCCTTCGCCGCGTTTCCCAGACGTACCGCGACCGCGCTAACGAACTGGCCGCGATCATCACCCGGGAGATGGGTAAGGTCACCAAGGGCGCCAAGGGAGAGCTGCGTTTCGTTGCTGCCATCTACGAGTACTACGCGGACAATGGTGCGGCGCTTCTCAAGGACCAACCGCTGGCCTCGAACCTGCCGGGTACGGCCTGGGTGCGCAAGACCCCGATCGGGGCGCTGCTGGGCATCATGCCGTGGAACTACCCGTACTACCAGGTCGCCCGGTTCGCCGCGCCGAACCTGATGATCGGTAACACCATCGTGCTCAAGCATGCGCCGCAGTGCCCGGAGTCGGCCCTGGCCATGGAGCAGGTGTTCCGCGATGCCGGCTTGCCGCAGGACGCTTATATCAACATCTTCGCGAGCAACGAGCAGGTCGCCGACATGGTCGCAGACCCGAGGATCGCCGGGGTGTCGGTGACAGGTAGCGAGCGGGCCGGGTCGGCCGTGGCCTCTGTGGCTGGTCAGAACTTGAAGAAGGTTGTGCTGGAGCTGGGCGGCTCCGATCCGTTCATCGTGCTGGACGGTGCCAACCTGCCGAAGGTGGCCAAGACGGCCGCGGCCGCCAGGATGGAGAACGGGGGGCAAGCTTGCAATGCATCCAAGCGGATGATCGTAACCGATGCGATATACGACGACTTTATGCGCGAGTTCACGGCGGCGATGTCCAGCTACGTGACCGGGGATCCGACCGACCCGGCGACGAGCTACGGGCCGCTGTCGTCTGAGCAGGCGGCGCGGAACTTGATGGCGCAGATCGACGACGCGGTCAGTAAGGGTGCAACGGTGCACCTCGGAGGGCATCGCATCGATGGGCCGGGCGCGTTCGTGGAGCCGACCGTACTGTCCGGCGTGACCCCGGACATGCGGGCCTACAGGGAAGAGCTATTCGGTCCGGCGGCCGTGGTCTACCAGGTGGCCGACGCCGATGAGGCGGTGGAGCTGGCTAACGGCAGCGCATTCGGGCTGGGCGGGGCCGTCTTCAGCAGCGACGAGAAGCTGGCCGTGGAGGTCGCCGACCGGCTCGACGTCGGGATGGTCTGGATCAACACTGCCGAACTCGGCGGCCCGGAGCTACCTTTTGGCGGCACCAAGCGATCCGGTGTCGGTCGCGAGCTCGGCCCGCTGGGAATCGACGAGTTCGTCAACAAAAAGCTCATCCATACACCGCCCACCGCACAGTGATCGTGCCCGTGACCGGCTCCCGCATCACAGCCTGATCGGCATTTGCATGCCGTTAGGGTGGCCTGCCAACTTCTGCGGAGGCTAAGGGTTGGGCAGGCCGAGGTAAGGGAAGTGGGCCAGCAGGTCGTCGTGTGGTCTGACGCCTTGGGGATTGGCCCGCCCATGGGTCATGAAGGCCATGCGGGCGGAGAAGACATCGTCGGTCATAACCCGGCCGTTAGGGTAGCGGGCCGGCCTCGCGCGGTCGTAGTGAAGGATGTCGGGCAGCAGCGTGCGGGCCGCAGTCGCGGCTTCGGCCGGTGAGTAGCCATGCCGCTGCAGCGCTTCGGACAGCGGCTGCAGGTAATTCTTCACGTCGTCGACCGGGTCGGTGGAGTTGAACTCGTCTTTGATGTCGTCTGCGTTGAGGATCGGGTTGAACGACGGGTTGCCTCCCCGGTCCATCGGCACGAGCGTGCCGTCGCGGCGCAGGCTAATCGTGATCCATGCTCCGATCAGCGGCCCACGCCCGAGCATGTCGTCGGGTACCTCCAAGACGATGGAGAAAATGTTGGCGCCAGCGAAGGTGTCGCTCCCCGTCCACTGGAAGTTTCCTGCCTGGCCGTCGGCCAGCCAGTGCAGGACACCCTCAGCGTCGGCGAAGAAGGGGTCGCTGCGTTTGCCGATGAACAGCCGGCATGGGCCGGCTTGGACGGGCATAGCGGTGGCGTCGAAACCCACTGCGGTGTCCTCGATGAGCGTTTCACCATGCGGTTCACGGGTCAGGGCCTCGCTGCCGGTGGCGTAGTAGAGGGTAGCGGTTTGCCGGCCGTCTTGGGGCTGGGAGAACGTGAAGCTGAAAGCCACATCGGCCAGCGCGTCCCCGTCGTTGTCGATGTTGAACCGGTAGACCGCATCAGGGTGGAAGCCGTTGCCTTTCGCGAACGGGTTCGAGTCCATGATCAGCACTGTCCGGTCTGGGTTATCGGGAGCGGCGAATACGTAGAGGTCGGTGAGGTCCAGGCGGGCATCGTCGCCGGGGTGCTTGAGGTTGGCGGCGCTGAAGTGGTTCGACATCGTCACTCCTTCGGTGGTAGTTGTCTGGGTAGTAGCGGCTGCGGCCGGGTGTCAGCTGTGCAGGAAACCAAGCAGCGCCGTGTTGACCTGGCCGGCGTGGGTCCAGGGGATGGCATGCGGGCCGCCTTCGATCACGACGAGCTGCATGTCGCTGATCAGGCCGGGCAGCCGCTGGCCGGTCTTGTTTGTCCAGCGGCAGGACCTGATCCGCGTCGCCGTGGAGCACCAGCACGGGCACGTCGATCTTGGGCAGGTCGGCGCGGAAATCCGTGGCCCAGGTCGCAATGCACGCCACCGCGGCCGTGGCCGATGCAGTGACGGCGAGATTCCAGCTGGCCTGCCAGGCTTGGTCGCTCACCAGGATGCCGGGTAGCGCGCCGGCGTTGTAGAAGTTGTCCAGGAAGCCCTTCATCCAGGCCGGGGTGTCGGCCTGGGCGGCCTGCACGAACCCGTCGAACAAGCTTCGCGGAACCCCGTCGGGGTTGTCGGGCTTCTGCAGCAAGAACGGCGGGATCGGGGAGACCAGCACGCCCTTGGCCACCCGCGCCGACCCATAGCTGCTCAGGTAGCGGGTGACCTCGCCAGTGCCCATCGAGTGCCCCACCAGGACTGTCTCGCGCAGGTCGAGGTGCTCCAGCAATGTGCTGAGGTCGGCGGCGAAGGTGTCGTAGTCGTAGCCGGTGGCGGGCTGGCTGGACTGGCCGAACCCGCGCCGGTCATAGGTGATCACCCGGTACCCGGCCTCCAGCAGGGCCGGGACCTGCTTGTCCCAGGCTCGGCCGCTGAGCGGGTATCCGTGGATCAGCACGACTGGCCGGCCGGCGCCGTGGTCCTCATAGTGAATCTCGATGTCTGCGCTGTTTTCCCGGCCGACGGTGACCTGGGGCATGGGTGGTTCCTTCCGGTAGCGGGGCGCGTGGTCGAGTCCGGCCTGGATCAGCCACGAGCCGGATTGGCCTGCCGGCCGACCCTGAAATCACGGTCGCGCAGCAGGGTGGCGTGCCGCGCCAGGGAGATCTTGGGCCGGTGCCCGGGTTGCACGAGCTGGCGGCACCAGCGACATTCGGACCATGCTTCGCGCAGGTGTAGTCCGTGAACGGCTTGCCCACGAACACGCCAGCCTGCCGGTGCTCGCTGCTGCCGTCTCGGTCATGTGTCCACCATGGCCCGGCAGGCGCCGGCCCCACCAGGACCAGCATTCTCTCTGCTGGTAGGCACAAGCTCCCACGGCACCATGATCAATTTGTGGAACTCCGGCAAGCGCCATGAGGCGCCAGCGGTCTTTCACCCGGTCCCGGCCGATGGGTTAGCGGGTGATGGGGTCGCAGCTGGGCGACTACCCCGATGCTTCCGCCTGGCGCGGCGACGCAGGCGCCTGCGATGCCGATGCCGGACATCTCGCCGTGCTCGATCTTGGAGATGCAGGCCGCGACGTGTTAAGGCTATCGGCCAGCCTGGGTCACCCCGGGCCATGGGTGCGCATCTCGGCCAGCTGGTGCCCCCGGAACGTACGCCTCCCGCCGGTCGCGCGCGGTTGCCTTGCTGGCGGCCTGCTAGTCGGCGCCCCGCGACAGGGTCAACCGGTCGGCACGGCGCGGGCGGCCGCTATGAAAGCCTCAAGCTCGTTGGCGATTTCTGGTCCTGCCGGCTGGTACACGATCTCGGTGATGCCCTGCTCAGCGTATTCGGCGAGGCGCTCCGTCAGTTGCGCCGGCGATCCGGTCAGGGTAGTCGCCGGGATCGCCGCCCAGCTGCCGGCTGCCCAGGCGACCTGGTCGGCGTCGCTGAGGGCGACTAGGTGCTGGTCGAAAACGGCGAGGTGCCGTTCGTTTTCGGGTGTCTGGTTCACAACGTCCAGCCAGTCCTGCCCGCCGGGCAGTGTGGTCACATCGCCGCCGAACTCGTACGCGGCATGGTAGGCCAGAGCGTTGCCGGGGCCGGCCGTTTCGCGCACCCGAGCTGAGTCGAGCGCCTCGCCCTCGGCCAGCACGGTGCCGTGCACGCCGAGCGCGGCCCAGGTGAATTCCCTGGCGTACTCGGTCTGCCCGTTGACGGTGAACAGTCCTTCGGCCAGCTCCTTCGCCACCACCAGCTGAGATCAGCACCAGCACGACGATCGGGCGGGCCGGAGCGTGACCGGCCGGGTGCAACATGCGCATCTGGCCGCCGTCCGAGTCGACCGTCTCGCCGCGCATGTGGTCGACTTGCCGCCCATGGCACGGGCGCCAGCGAATCCGGTGCCGAACGCGACCGCGAAGCATCCTGGCGCCATGGCGGCCAGAGCCGCGGCACCCGAGGCGTTGACCATCGGGTGGCACAGGGCGGGGACGAGCACGCCGGGCCCAAGCCCGATGTGCTCGGCGCGTTGTGCGGCCAGGGCCAACATCATCCACACGTCCGGGCTCTGCTGCGGGGTATCGAACAGCCAGGCACTTTCGTATCCCAGTTTCTCGGCGATGGCGACGTGCTGTGGCGCGTCGAGGGATGTCGGGAACTGGCTGGATATCCTCATCGAGGCTCCCTGCGTCGTTATGGCTGTCGTGTCATTCGGAATCCGCGCGGGTCAGGTTGCTGGACCGGCGGTCGGCACAGTCGTGCCCAGACAGGAGGAACTGGCGAACGCGGATGTTGCGACCCTGCCCTGGCTCTTTTGGGTCGTGGACGTGCCCTGCCCCCTGGTTCAGCTCAGCCGGGTCCAGCGCGCTCACGCCGCGGATGCGCTCCAGGGGATCGCGGGTGCGGCCAGGCAATGGCCCAGCGGCTACGCGCCGTCACCCACCGGGGTGATCTGGTTAGCAGGCAGTGACCTGGATATGACGCTGGGGACCGGGGAATTCCGCACCCGGCCTGTGACGCCAAGTCCGGGTGTCACGCAAACCAGGGCACGTCTACTCGCACCCCGCAAGCATGCCGAATCGAATCCGCATAAGGGATATGCCATGGCTACTGCAGCTACAACCGTCAAGGACACGCAAAAGCCAGCCCATTCAGCCACGGATCCCGCCGGCCCGACTGGCCGCCTAGCCACCTGGGTCGCTAAGACAACGCTCGACGACGTTCCCGTCTCCGTCCGCGACCGGGCCAAGCACCTGGTACTGGACGGCATCGGCTGTGCCCTCGTCGGTGCGCAGCTGCCCTGGTCCCGCATTGGCGTCGAGGGCGTGACGGCGCTCGAGGACGCCGGGGATTCCGTACTGGTCGGGTGGGACGGCCGGGCTACCAGCGCCACGTCGGCGGCCATGTTGAACTCCAGCTTCATCCAGGGGTTCGAGCTCGACGACTACCACCCGCTGGCTCCGCTGCACAGCAACTCGCTGGTCCTGCCGGCAATGCTCGCCGCCGCCCCGCGCGCGGGCCGTGTCTCAGGCGAGCGCTTCCTTCTCGGCGCCATCCTGGGGTATGAGACCGGCCCGCGGGTCGGCCAGGCGCTCGGCGGCCTGGACATGCTGTCCCGGGGGTGGCATTCGGGCGTGGTCTTCGGCCCCCTCGCAGCGGCCGCTGCCGCGGGAGCGCTGTACGGGCTGGACGCCGCCGGGTTTGAGGACGCCTTCGGGATGGCGGCGACCCAGTCGTGCGGACTCATGTCGGCGATGTACGAATCGATGGTCAAGCGCATGCAGCACGGCTTTGCCTCGCGCAACGGCCTGACCGCCGCCGCGCTGGCGGCAGCGGGCTACGTCGGCATCAAGCGGGTCTTCGAGCGCCCGTACGGCGGCTGGCTGGCCGTCTTCGGTGAGGGCCACCGCACCTACCCCGAAGAGATCTACGCCGGCCTGGGCACCCTGTGGGAGACCGAACGGATCGCCGTTAAGCCGTACGCGGCCATGGGACTGCTGCACGCCGCGATCGACGCCGCGCTCGAGCTCCGGCCAGAGGTCGACCTCAGCCAGATCCAGCGGATCGACATCGACATGTCCGACGCCGCCTACGCGCATGGCGGCTGGAAGGCCGAGCGCCCGCTCCAGGTGATCGGCGCTCAGATGAACGTCGCCTACGCCGTTGCAGTGGCCCTCCTCGATGGCGACGTGCTCATCGACCAGTTCCGACAGGACCGGATCAACCGCGATGACGTCTGGGCCTTGATCGACCGGACACTGACTCACCACGAACGGGCCTACGACAACCTCCCGGCCGACGAGCGACTCACAACCCGGGTGCGACTGACCCTCAGCGACGGAACCACTAAGGCAGCCAAGGTCGCCCACCCGCGCGGCACCGGCGACCGGAACCTTACCAACGCGGACATCCGTAACAAGTACACCAAGCTGACACATAAAGCCGTCTCTCCCGGGCGCAAAGCCGCTATCGAAAAAGCAGTCCTCGACATCGACAATCTCGACGACGTCGCTCAACTGACTGCCCTGCTCACACCCGCCGTGCACTCACCGCTTGACTGAGACCCCGACCCGATGCGATATGCCGCGCCCGCCGCAGACTTCGTGCACCGCGCTCGTGACTCGCGAGGGAGGCTCAAGCGGATACGCGGCTCCTGAGGCTGCGGGACAACGCGCCGCCTTAGGCGTCGAACATCGCGAAGAGGGCGTTGAGGCCTTCCGCCAGGAGCGGGTGCGTGAAGATCGCGTCCGCCATGGCGGCGTAAGTGAGCTTGCCCAGCATGGCGACCTGGATCATGGTCATGATCTCGCCGCCTTCACTGCCGAGGACCGCGCAGCCCAGGATCTGCCCGCTGTCGGCCTCGACGACGGCCTTCATAAAGCCGCGCGTCTCCCCGGTCTCGAGCGCCCGGATGACGGCGCTCATCGGCAGCTTCGCCACCCGGACCGTGCGTCCTTGGGCCCTGGCCTCGCGCTCGGTCATGCCGGCGCGGCCAAGCTGCGGGTCCATGAACACCGTGTAGGGGACGATCCGGTCCCGCGTGCTCGCCTTCTCGTGCCGGATGAGGCTGGCGTGCAGGATGCGGTAATCGTCGTAGGAAAGGTGCGTGAAGGCCGGGCCGCCCTTGACGTCTCCCATCGCGTAGACGCCGGGGACGCTGGTTTCCAGGTACTCGTCGACCTCGATAAAGCCGCGGTCGCTGAGCCGGATGCCGGCCGCCTCGGGGGTGAGCGCCTTCGTATTCGGGATGCGCCCGACGGCCGACAGCAGGTGCGAGCCTTCGAACTGCTGCTCACCGTCCTGCGTGCGAACGGTCAGCCGCAGGCGGCGGCGGTCGGCCGGCTCGACCCGGACCGGCGTCGACGACGTCAGGACCGTGATCCCGTCATCGCGCAAGATAGCGGCGACCTCGTCCGAGACGTCCTCGTCCTCGATCATCATGAGGCGCGCGGCGGTTTGGATGATGGTGACCTCGCTGCCGAACCGGCGGAACATCTGCCCGAACTCCAGCCCGATGTAGCCGCCGCCGAGGATGATCAGGTGCTCCGGAAGCTCGTCCAATTCCATGATCGACGTTGAATCGAGCACAGGGACGTCGCCCGCGCCGGTGATCGCCAGCGGCTTGGGCCGGGTGCCAGCGTCGATGACGACCACCGGCGCGCTGATCTGCCGCGTGCCGCCGTCCGCCACGGCGATCTCGACGGTCTTCGGCCCCGTGAAATGGGCCTCGCCTTCGATCAGGTCCAGCCCCTCTTGCGGCAGACGGCTCGCGTAGTTCTGCCGCGCGCCGGCGACCATGGCCCGTTTGCGCTCGCGCACCGCGGGCAGGTCCACCGATACCGGGCCAATACGCACGCCATACTCCGCACCGCGGCGCGCCTGATAGGCGAGGCGCGCGCTGGCGACCATCGTCTTAGTCGGGGTGCACCCCCGATTGACGCAGACGCCGCCGAGCGGGCCACGCTCGACGAGCGCCACCTTCTGGCCCGCCTTCGCCAGCTCGAAAGGGAGAAGGCGGCCGCCCTGGCTGGTCCCTATTACGATCGCGTCGTAGTGCTCATCGGCCATTGCGTCTTCTCCCCATGTCCTGGTGAGTGCGTTGGCGCGGACCGCGTCTAGCGCGATCAAAGCTAGGCGGCCGGACTGGGTGAGGCGGTGAGGTCGCGCGCCCTTGATGCCTACCCCCACGGTGATCCTTCACACGCGGTTGGCCGCCAGTCAGGCGACCTCAGAATCATCGTGCGGAATCTTGGCATGCGCGGCGGTAGGCGGCCGGTTGAGTCGGCGGCTGCCATCGGCTTGGGGCAGGCCGGGAGAGCTGGGTGCCACTCCGACGTCACCCTGTTCGGGCGATGTAAGGCGGGTTCTGCTGACGCTACGGTCTCGCTGAAACACAAGCGTGTTCATGTAATAGAGGAGACGGCTGGAGTGCAGTCTTCATGGCGGACAGCAGCGAACCCACGAGGGAAGAAAAGATCGCGGATGCACTTCGGGCCGCTCCGGCCTATATAGCTGACTCAGCGACGGTCGTCGACTCGGATATGACGACCGTCCTCCGAGAAGGGTCACCCGACTGGACCTGCGTGCCAACCCCTCCCGGTAAGCCCCAGTCGGCCCCGATGTGTGCCGACCCGACCATGATGCAGTGGTTCATGGAGCTCAAACAGGGGAAAACACCGACGATCGATCGGATAGGGATCTCCTACATGCTGATGGGAGAAGTCGGCGCAGACTTCGATGATCCCAAGGCTTCGCAACCCCCTGAGGGCAAGGACTGGTATCACGCCGGGCCGCACGTGATGTTTGTCTTCCCTGAAGGCACAGGGCGCATCCTGAAGGGCTTGGGACACGACACGACTTCGGGACTGCCGTATGTGAGGCCGATTCCAGGGGCTGAGCCTCTGCTCGTCGTTCCGATTGCCCGGCCGGGTGAGACAGCTTGCGGATGCCCAAGCGGGTGCGCCTGTGGCTGCAACGGCTAGGCGGCACATTCGCGCATATGCGGTGACGCGGCGCGGGACGGACGGCGCCTGCCGTGGCTAGCGAAACAAAGTGCCCATTTCGGCCAGCGGACCGCCGTTCGTGTCAAGCGTCGTGCCTAGCCCTCCGTGCCGGCCATTGATCTGGGACGCTGCCTGAGCCCAGCTGATTTGTTGACGGATCGAGTTCGGGTGACACTTGACGTTTCCAAGGCAAGTCGGCCCGAGCTAGCGCACTCCTAGCGCGCCTTGTCAGCAGTTGCGGATATCTGGACTGCCGCTGTTGACAACGACCAGCGCGGTGCACCACGGCAGATCGGGGCACGTATCGGGCATGATCAGGGTGGACAGTCGTCCGATTCTCGGCCGACGCGGACGTTATCCGTCGCGACCGCACGACCAAGCTAACAGAGGGCACCGTCTCCCCTCCAGTTTCAACATATAGCGCATCGGGGGGCTTGCGGCAAGACCCGGGTCGTGGCGCATAATCGCTGGCCAGGGCCGGTAGCCCCGGACCGGGGGGTCGGCGAAATGCAGGTGTTTTTACTGACGTATTGGCACCAGTTACGGCAGTCCAGACGCCTTCCGCGCGCGCGGACGTCGCAGGCGGCCTCAGATCGGAGCTGATGACGTGAACCCCCTGACTACCAGCGCGTTTGACCTTCCCGACCGGCTCGCCGCCAAGGCCGATCCGAGGCTGATCGCCGGCGACGAGCAGCAGTTCGCGGCCATCGCGGAGAGCCTTCAGCAGTCGATCGCGGACCTGTCCGGCCGCCTCGATTCTGAGCGGCAGTCGCCTGGCGGCATGGGCCAGGAGGCGCTGGACCGGGACCTGGAGATCCACCGGCTGACCGCTCGGCTGCGCGCCCTGCGCCGCTTCGGCCTGGACCTGTGCCTGGGACGCATGGTCAGGGCGGACACCTCCGAGCCCGTGTACGTCGGGCGGCTTGGCCTCGCCGACACGGCGGGTCGCCGGCTGCTGGTCGACTGGCGTTCCCCGGCGGCTGAGCCGTTCTTCGGAGCGACTCACGCCAACCCGATGGGGCTGACCAGCCGCCGCAGGTACCGATGGACCCGCGGCCGGATCAGCGACTACTGGGACGAGGTGTTCACCCCGGACGGGTTTGACAGGCACGCAGCGCTCGACGACCAGTCCGCGTTCATCGCCAGCCTGGGCAGCAACCGGTCGGCCCGCATGCGAGACGTGCTCGGCACCATCCAGGCCGACCAGGACGCCATCATCCGCGCGGGATCCCGCGGCGCTCTGGTCGTCGATGGCGGTCCGGGTACGGGCAAGACCGTCGTCGCCTTGCACCGCTCGGCCTACCTTCTGTACTCCGACCCTCGCCTCGGTCACCGCCTGGGCGGCGTGCTGTTCGTCGGCCCGCACCAGCCCTACCTGGCCTACGTCTCCGACGTGCTCCCCAGCCTCGGCGAGGAGGGCGTGCAGACCTGCACCCTGCGGGACCTTGTCGCCGAGGGTTCCGCGGCAGGGATCGAGGCCGACCCGGACGTGGCCTGGCTGAAGTCGTCCGCGGACCTGGTGAAGGCGATCGAGCCAGCCGTCAGGTTCTACGAGAATCCGCCGGACGAGGGGATGACGGTCGAGACCCACTGGTCGGACATCTGGCTCAGCGCCGACGACTGGGCCGAGGCGTTCGAGGCACCAGAACCCGGTACGCCGCACAACGAGGCACGCGATCAGATCTT
Organism: uncultured Actinomycetota bacterium; assembly: GCA_963804435.1. Lineage (GTDB taxonomy): Bacteria > Actinomycetota > Actinomycetes > Streptosporangiales > Streptosporangiaceae > JAJYUU01. The sequence continues at coordinate 2,466,647 of CAWDQI010000001.1, forward strand.
CGACCAACTGGTCGCGATCTTGATGGACAAGCACGCCGACGACGTCCCGGCTGACCTGTTCCGCAAGTCGCTGCTGCAGAACAGGGCGCTGATCACGGCCCTCAACCGCGCATGGCCGCTGATCGAGGCGGCTGACCTCGTCGGCGACTTGTGGTCGGTACCCGCCTACCTGCGGATGTGCGCTCCTTGGCTGAGCCCTGATGACGTTCAGCAACTGCAGCGCCAGGACTCGCAGGCCTGGACGGTGTCCGACTTGCCGCTGCTGGACGCAGCACGGCAACGCCTCGGCGACCCGCAGGCGTCACGACGTAAGCGCCGGCATGACGCCGCGGTCGCCGCGGAACGCGTGCACATGGCCCGGGTCGTCGACGACCTGATCGAGGCCGTGGACGACGAATACGGCGTAGGTCTGGTGACCATGCTGCGCGGTGAAGACTTCCAGGACGCCCTGGTCCATGAGGCCGCGCTGCCCAGTCCCGACCCGGACCGGCTCGCCGATACGTTCGCGCACGTAGTCGTGGACGAGGCTCAGGAACTGACCGACGCGGAGTGGCAGATGCTGCTGCTCCGCTGCCCGTCCCGGAGCTTCACCATCGTCGGTGACCGCGCCCAGGCCAGGCACGGGTTCACCGAGTCGTGGCAGGAACGGCTCGAGCGGATCGGGCTCGATGAGATCAGCCTGGCCACCCTAAACATCAACTACCGGACACCAGAAGAAGTCATGGCGGAGGCCGAGCCCGTCATCCGGGCCGTGCTACCGGACGCCAACGTACCGACCTCCATCCGCAGCACCGGCGTCCCCGTCATACACGGATCTGCCTCGGATCTAAGCTCGATCCTCGACACCTGGCTCGCCGCGCATGCCGAAGGGATCGCCTGCGTCATCGGCGATCCTTCGTTCCGGGCGACGTCCCGCGTCCAGTCGCTAACCCCGGAACTGTCGAAAGGGCTCGAGTTCGACCTGGTCGTCCTCATCGACCCGGAGGCGTTCGGCACCGGCATCGAAGGAGCGGTCGACCGCTACGTCACGATGACCCGGGCCACCCAGCAACTCATCATCCTGACGAGCTCCTGATGCCGGCCCATGGCACGTGGACAAGCCACGCACTTTGGCGGCTGCCCATCGCGCCCGCAAGCGCCACGCAGGAAGGCGGGATGACTTGAAGTTCGGGCTATTCTGCAACACGGCGTACTACTCCGATCCCGATCTGATGGTGGCAGCGGCGCGGCACGCTGAGGAATGCGGCTTCGAGTCCTTCTATACGCCCGAGCACATCGTGGTGTATCCGGGGGCAACTGCGGGCTCAATGACGTTCCCGCCGGATCTGTCAGTCGCTGACCCGCTGGATTGCCTGGCGTATGTCGCGGCGGTGACCAGCGAGCTACTGCTCGGCACGGCGGTGCTGTTGCTGCCGTACCATCACCCGGTCGTGCTCGCCAAGCGGCTCGCGACGATCGACGTGCTCTCCCGTGGCCGGATGAGCCTTCTGACGGTCGGCCTCGGGGTGCTGCCCGGCGAGGCCGCCGCCACCGGCGTCGACTTCGGGACACGTGGCCGGCGAGCTGACGAGGCGATTGACGTGCTCCGGCTGCTCTGGAGCGGGGACGCGACCGGGGTCAGTTTCCAGGGCGAGTTCTTCTCGCTTGACGCGGCGTGCAGCTTCCCCAAGCCGCACGGCGGGCGCATCCTGCCGATCCATGTCGGCGGATCCAGCCTGGCTGCTGCCCGGAGGGCGGGCCGGCGCGGTGACGGCTACTTCCCGGGTGGCAGGCTCACGCCGGAGCAGCGGAACGAACAGCTCGCGGTGATGCGGGCAGAAGCAGCAGCCGCAGAGCGGGATACCGCGGCGCTCGAGTACACCCGCTGGGGACAGATCGACATGACCGCCGATGACGTCCAGGCCTGGGCGAGTCAGGGCGTCACCCGGCTGGTCGTTAGTCCCGGCTCGACGGAACTGACGGGAATGCGGGCCGAGATGTCCTCATTCGCCCACCGCCTCGGGCTTGGCTGAAACGCCAGACGCCTGGGGCGCTCAGGCTGCTCGCGGCAGTTGCCCAGGCCTGGCACCTCGGAGGTGCGGTGCCGACTGCATCCGGTCAGTAGCCTTCGGGCGTGCAGTTTCTGGCGGCAGGACGCGCGGCTGAGGCGTTCGCCCGGGCTCCTCGCCGAACTCGACGACGGGCACCGGCAGGTCTGTCACTTCGACTTACACCCCGACAACGTGATCGTTACACCGAAAGGTCTAGGCCAGACCTAGGGCGATGGCATGCAAGGCCAGGCCGACGCCCGCTCCTACGACGGTGCCATTGATGCGGATGTACTGCAGATCGCGTCCTAGCAGCAGTTCCAGCTGGCTTGACGTCTGCGCCGCGTCCCAGCGCTGGATGGTTCCGGTGACAAGGCCAGCGAGCTCATCGTGAAACTGGTCGGCGAGTGCCCGGGCTCCCGACTCGACGATACGCAGGAGGCTCTCCTGGAGGCGGCGTTCTGATCCGAGGCGCTGGCCGGCTGCCGCCAGCGCGCCGGCCAGGCCGCGGCGCAGCTCAGACTCCGGGTCGGCTGCCTGGGTCCGCAGTGTGTCCTTAGCATGGCTCCACAGCGACGAGGACAAATCTCGCAACTCGGCGCTAGCCAGGACGTCGCGCTTGAAGCGCTCGCCGCGCTCGCGCAGCTCGGGGGATGTCTCGAGACGGTCAGGGAGGCTAGCGATCCATTCGTCGAACTGACGCCGGGCCTCGTCGCCCGGATCGGCCGCCATTGCCGCCAGCCGATGACGCAGCCGGTCGTACAGGCGGTCGAACACCCGGCGGTAAACCGCATCGGGCACCCACCGGGGTGACTCGGCCTCGAACAGGTCGCCAAGCTCCGCGTAATGATCTGCGAGATAGCGATCGGCGCCGGACACGATGGCGCTAAACAGCCCAGCGTGGTGGCCTCCCGCGATGATGACCCGCAAGGCCCGCCCAGCCAGCGGCGCCACCTCGACGGCCTCGGCGGCCTGGGTCAGTTCGGCGGTCAGCACCCGCTGAGCATCCTCGTCTCGGAGAGCCTCGGCCAGCGTGACCACCAGATCCGCGGCGTGACCAGCGAAGCCGGCCGCATTGGCGTCGTCGGCCAGCCAGGCAGCCAGGCGGGGAACGAGCCGGGCGGACCGCATCCGCTCGGCAAGAACATCGGCGTTGAGGAAGTTCTCCTGGAAGAACTGGCCGAGCGTGGCGGCGAACTGGTCCTTGCGCTCGACGAGCAAAGCGGTGTGCGGTATCGGCAAGCCAAGCGGCCGGCGGAACAGAGCCGTTACCGCGAACCAGTCCGCAACACCTCCGACCATGGCCGCCTCGGCGCCGGCCTGCACGTAGCCAAGCACAGTCCCGCGGGCGCCGGCCACCGTCACGGCCACGAACACAACCGTCACGGCTGCAAGCAGGGCCGTAGCCCGCCGACGCGCCGCCGCCAGGCGACGCCTCCGCAGTTCCGCCGACTCGCGCCCAGGCCCGGGCCCGGATACTGGCGAAGCCGGCATCGTCACGGCAGGTTCCACCTGGCAGCCCTCCCCCCGCGGGTTAGGCCGCGGCGGAAGGCAGCAATCCGCAGCCGTGTCAGACGAGCAGTACTCCGCAAATCAGCCTCAGTCTTGCAGGATCTTCATGATCACTCGCATCAGGAGCATGCCGCCGCCAGATCCGGAACGACCCCGTTCCCTTATTAATGACCCGTTGCGGTCGTTTCTTCTTGCGGGTCGTTCTCGTCCAGGCAGGCCCGGAGGGATGGGGTCTCAGACGACTGCGGGTTCTGGGTGCCGTGGATGGGCGGTCCAGGCCGACGAGGAACTCCCGGCCCCCCGGACGGTGGCGGGTGCCGGTTCCAGAGCAACATAGTCAGCGGCACCGCGTGATGCCTGCACCCGACTTTTAGCCCGATAGCGACTAATCCCGTAGCAAACCCGATGAACAGCGCGACAGGAGGACGGCCAGCCATGGAGTGGCCTGACGGATTCATGTGGGGTAGCGCCGCCTCTGCAACCCAGTGCGAAGGAGCATCGCCGGCTTCGGACTGGTGGGACTGGGAGCGGAGCGGGCACGCGCCGCTGTCGGGCGACGGGAACGGGTTCGCACTCCGCTACGCCGAGGACTTCGCGCTGCTGGCCGGCCTCGGGCTGCATCATCACCGGCTGACGATCGACTGGGCGCGGGTGGAACCCGAACCGGGCCGGCACGACCCGGCTGCCATCTCTCATTACCGCGACATCCTGACCGCCGCCCTTGACGCCGGTGTCCAGCCGTGGCTCTGCCTGCACCACTTCACCCTCCCGCGCTGGTTCGCCGACGAAGGCGGTTTCCTCGCCGCGGCGAACCGGACCGGCGGATGGGCCCGGCACGTCGAGTTCATCGCGGAGACATTCGGCGACCTGGCCCGCGGCTGGCAGCCGGTCAACGAGACGAACTACTACGCATTCGCTGCCTACCTGGGCGGCGGCTGGCCGCCCGGCCGCAACGACCTCGCCGACTGCGCACAGGTCTCTCAGGCGATGCAGCTGGCCACCGCCGAAGCCGCCGTGCGGCTCAGGCAGACCGGCGCGCCGGTCGCGTCGGTATTCGGCCTGTCCGGCATCAAGGCCCTCGACGAGACGCCGAGGACAACCCGGCTGGCCGGCCTGCTCAACGACCTCAACTGGCGGGCAGGCCTGGACCTGTTCCGCGACGGCGTACTGCGCATTCCCGGCCTCGAGCCGGCCGAGCGGGCGGACCTGGCCGGCTCCTTCGACCTGATCGGCTTCTCCTTCTACGCGACCAACGGGATCCGCGAGGGCACCCTGGTCCCGTACCCGGCCGACGCGCCGGTGTCGCCGCTGGGGTACGCCATCTGGGCCGACGGCCTCGCCGCTGTGCTCGACCGGCTGCATGACATCGTGCCGGGCACGCCGCTGCTGGTGGCCGAGTACGGCATCGGAACCAGCGACGACAGCCAGCGCGCCGCCTACCTTCAGCGCGGCCTGCAGGTGACCAACGAGGCCATCGCACGCGGGATCGACGTGCGCGGCTTCTTCCACTGGACCGCCGCTGACAACTACGAATGGCTACACGGCTACGACGTCCAGTTCGGGCTCATCGACCGTGACCGCAACATCCGGCCCAGCGCCCAGGTGCTCCGACGCCAGGCCACCGCGTAAGCGACCGCAGATACCCGTTTGTACCGCGTAGATCATGCGGGGGGCACCGTGATGCTGGCCAGCGGGACGTGGTGCTGGCCGGCGTGCATGTCCCGATCGTGCAGGCTCCCTTGCACGACCGGACGAGGGAACGACACCTTGACGACGTGCAGTTCCGGGATGCGGAAGATCTGCAAGGACTCAGGCCCGATCTGGTACAGCTCGCAGATCAGCTCCGTCGTGATGAGGGATTCTGCGATCCGGTAGCTCTCGTCGTCGGGCATGAATGCCTCAAGGGTCATCCAGAACGGCCCTGCGTTCTTCGACCGCACTTCGAGTGCCAGGTCACCTAGCGTTACGGGGTCTTCGGGCCGGTCAGGCATCGTTACCCTCACTGATCTCCAGGCGGAACATCTCGGTCGGCGAGTCGACATCGACGACGTGGTTGAGCACGAACTCGTACGCCGGCCCGCGATCGATGTGGGCGGGCGAGGTGGCGAACGCGAAGCTGGGCAGGTACTTCATCGTTGGCACGGGCAGGTGCAGCAGCAGCGGATTCGCAAGTTTCGAGATCGCCGTCGCGGTCTGCTGGTCTTGTGCCTTGACGAGCAGCATCACCCCTACTTCCTGGGGCGTGGCCGGCGCTTGATCCAGCTCGCCGAGGATGGCGTTGTAGCCGTAGAGCCGCAGGTCGACGTCCCACGAGCCGGTCGGCAGTTCGAGCACGCTCGCTACCCGCTCGGTCAGCGTCTTGGTAAAGAACTCGGCCCACACGTCAATCGACCGCAGGATCAGCGGATCGCGGATACCCGCGAACGACATCGTCTCGTACCCGGTGACCGCCGCGCCCTCGAGCTTGACCGTGTACTGGGCAGCCGGCTCGAATCGTGATCCCTCGACCCGGACCGTCCGGTCGTCAACGACGGCGTACCGGGCGCCCGCCACCTCGATGGTGCCGCCTGGCTCGCGCATCGAGAACGGGTTGACGGTCTCGTACAGCATGTGCGCGGCCACAGATGCCGGAGTGCAGGCCGTGTCCGGGTCAAGCGGCTCGATCGTGAAGCCGCCCTGATCGATCCGTGCGAATACCCCGCCTGAGCGCGGATCGGTAGTGCACTGACCGCCGCATTCGATGATCTTCGCCGCGTGCCAGGTCGGACCCGGCGGCATCCCGCGCATGAGGGGAACGGCGGCCGACACGGCAGTGTCAGTTGCCCGCCCGGCGAGGACGACATTCGCACCCGCGCGCAGCGCCTGCTCGATCGGCTCATGGCCCATCATGGCGACGATGTGGGCGCACCTGCCGAGGGTCGCGGCGTCCAGCGGTTCGCTGGGCGGCAGGGCATGCACACGTCCGTTTTCCAGCAGCGGGATGAGTTTGCCGGCGCGCTGTTCGCTGTAAATCGTCGCGACCGTCAGGTCGAGCCCGTCCTGCGCGCAGATCCTGGCCACGATGCCGGCGACCCAGTCCACTCCGGAATCTGTCCCGCTGGTGCCGCAGGAGCCCACGAGCAGTGGTATCCCGGCGCTGCTGGCGGCCGCGAGGAGAAGCCGAAGGTCCCGGCGGACAGCACTCTCGGTCGTCTTCGCCTCGGCGGCGCCGAGGTAGTAGGGCCCTGAGTCAGTCGAGCCGCCATCCACGGCGATGACGTCAGCACCCAGCGCGATGCCGCGAGTGATGGTCTCGGGACTGAATCCGGCCCCGAGCATGCCGCTCGGCACCAGGATTCCGACGCTGTCTCGCGCGCCGTAATGGTCAGGCATCTGCCACCTTTCCTAGCTCTGGAGAATGATCAAAGGTTCATTCGACGAACGTGGCGACGCCAGGCGGGATGCGTACCCGCACCGGCCCGTTGGCCAGGCGACGTTGCGAGTGCACCGATAGCTCCGCCGATCCGACGTGAACGCGGTACTGGTAGTGATCACCGAGGTAGGCGGTGTCCAGAAGCATGGCCGGCGTGCCGCTGCCGGGTTCGCCTGGCTGGCTGATCTCGATGTCTTCGGGCCGCACGGCGACAATGCCGCTCGGGCCGGTGCAGACCTCGTGGACGGTGATCGGGTCGGCGAACTCTGCCGTGCTGACGATGGAGCTGTCATCGGGTCCGGCGGTGACGGTACCGGTGAGGAAGTTGCACTGGCCGAGGAAATCGGCGACGAAGCGCACCCTCGGCTGCCGGTAGGTTTCCTCGGGTGTCGCGTCACGCAGGATCCGCCCGCCGTCCATGACCAGGATCCGGTCACTCATCGACAGCGCCTCGTCTTGGTCGTGGGTCACGAAGACCGTGGTGAGACCCAGGGTGTGCTGCAACTCCCTCAGCCAGTCCCGGGCGCGCTCGCGTAGCTTGGCGTCGAGATTCGAGAACGGCTCGTCGAGCAGCAAGACGGCAGGGGAGTAGGCGATGGCGCGGGCCAGGGCCACCCGCTGCTGCTGACCGCCGGATAGCTGGTGCGGGTAGCGCCTGGCAAGCGGGCCGAGCTCAACGAGGTCCAGTACCTCCGCCACCCGGGCGCGGATGGCGGCCTTGCTCATCTTGCGGATGCGCAGCGGGAACGCCAGGTTCTGCGCGACGGTCATGTGCGGCCAGATGGCATACGACTGGAACACCATTCCCAGGTTGCGCCGTTCGGCGGGGAGGTCGATGCCACCGGCGCGGTCGAAGAAGATCTCCGGTCCGCAGCCGATGCGCCCAGCGTCGGGAGTCTGGAAGCCGGCGATCGACAGCAGGGTTGTGGTCTTGCCGCAACCTGACGGGCCGAGCAGGGTCACCAGCTCTTTTTCCTGTACGGTGAAGCTGACGTCGTCGAGGACCTTAGCGCCGGCGAACGACTTGCTGAGGTGCTCAATGCGAATGTCAGGCACGGCGAGTCCTCCGGACCACTAGCGCGCCGATCAGGAGCACGACGGCGACGATGACAACCTGGAGAACCGCCAGGGCGGCGACCGGTCCGACGATTCCTTGCTGCCAGTACTGCAGCATCGTCACCCCGAGCACTTCGGTGCCTGGTTTCTGCAGGAACACAACCGGGTCGTAGTCGCTGAGCAGGGTGATGAACATCAGCACGAAGGCGGCCAGCAGCGCTGGGCGCAAGATTGGCAGCAGGATGCGGCGGCTGATTGTCCACCAGCCGGCTCCGGTCGACCGGGCTGCGCGGTCGAACTCACCATTGATGCGCACCAGGCTGGGATAGATGACCACATAGGCGAGGGTCAGGTTGCGGACGCACAACGCGATGAGCTCTCCCCACAGGTTGTTGCGGACAAGCGCCCCCGGCGTGAACATCAGGTAGGTCCAGAAGAAGCCGATCCCGAGTATCACTCCGGGGACCGCTCGCGGGTAGATGAGCGCCGGTGCCAGCGTCCTGCGCAGCGGGAACCCCGAGCGGTGCGCGATCAGCGCCGCCAGCGCAACGAGTAGCACCGTGGCTGCGCCGCCGCCGCCGGCGATGATCAGGCTGTGGGCAATGGACCGGCGCAGTATCGGGTCGGTGGCGACGGCATGCCAGTTCTCGGCGGTGAGCAAATGCCACGGCGCCTCCAGCGTGGTCAGCGCCCGCACCGACGACATCAGCACCAGTCCGAGCAGGGGGATCGCGCAGGTAACGGCGAGGAACGCGCCAACCCCGATGCTGCTCGGCCAGCGCCAGCGGCCAAGGTCGAGCGGACGGCGGGAGCCGCCACTACGCGTGCCGGTGGCGATGAACCGTTGCTCCGAACCTGACAGCCGGGCGCGGATGACCAGCAGGACCGAGACGACCACGAGAAGTAGCACGGCTCCGGCGCTGACGAACGGCGGGTCGGGCGTCACTCCGCTGGTCCAGGACTTGTAGAGGTAGCTGGCGTAGAAGTCAATGTTCGACGGCGCCCCGAGGAACAACGGGATGCCCAGGATCTCCAGGCAGAGGGCGAAGATCAGCAAGGTGCAGTTCAGGATGGCCGGGCGCAGCATCGGGAGCGTCACTCGCGCTATCACCCGCATCGGCCCTGCGCCTGCACTACGCGCGGCGTCCTCCAGCGAGGAGTCCGTTCCCTCGAGTGAGGACTGCACTGTCAGGTAGGCGACCGGAATGGTAACGACCGCGCCGAGCACCGACATCCCCGGGATCGAGGACAGGTTCCAGACCGGCAGATGAAGGTTCTTGCTGACGAGTTCTGTGACGTACCCGCTCTGGCCGTAGATCGTGAGCCAGCCCACGATCAGTCCCAGCGGGGGAATAATGATCGGAGCCAGCAGCAGTCGCCCGTACGCTCTGCGGCCGGGCACGTTCGTCCGCCCGCACAGGATGCCTAGGGCCGTGCCGCAGGCCACAGCCAGGACCGTGGTGGCTACGGCGAACGACACGGTGTTCCGCACCGCCTGCCAGAACAGCGGGTCAGCAAACAGCGTCCGGTAGGCCTGGACAGTGAACGTACCGCCGGGCAGGTAGATCGGCTTGCTCCGCAGCGATGAGTAAACCAGCGGGAAGAAGGGGCCCACGACGAGCGCCACTACACCAGCCCATACCAGCCACTGCCCGGCGCTGGCCGGCAGCCTGCGCGCTCGCGGCGGGGCTGGCGCTGGCGTAGGTGCCAGCCTCGGTGTTGGCGTCACTGCTGCGCTGGGCATCCCAGCGGCGCTCGTCATGGTTTCCTCTTTCTTCCTGTCCTCGACGCCTGCTACCGGTGGAAGGCCTGGTCCCAGCGCTTGGTGATCGTGCTCTCCTGGCTCAGCAGCGCCTGGCTGATCGGCACCAGGTACGTGGTGTTCGGCGGGACCTGGTTCTGCAAGGCCGTCAGGGAAGCGGTGCACCCGTTCGTGGCGTGGTAGTTCGTCATGGTCGCCTCGAAGCCGCCCGCACACAGGGCATCCTGGCCCGCCTGGGTGTAGAGGAAGTCCAGGAACAGCTGAGCCGACGCCGGGCTCGCGGCGTGCTTGGTCACCGTGATAGCGCGCGGAATAAGCGGCGTCGCGTCTTTCATGAAGACGTAATTGGCCAGGCCCTTGAAGTGCTGCAGGACGCCCTGCGCCAGGCCCGAGGTCATGTAGCCGACTGACGCGCCGCCCTGGAGGATCTGAGTAAGGGCAGTAAGGCCTTCGCTGTAGGTCTTAGTCTGCGGCGCCATGGCGTCGTAGTAGCTCCACACTTTGCTGGGACCGAGGAGGTGAATCAGCCCGTAGATGCCGGCGTAGTTGAGGGGATTGCTGATCGGGTACGACACCAGCCGGTACTTGGCGGGATTGTGCTTAGCGTCAGCGGCGAGCTGCGCCCACGTTCTCGGCACCTCGGAAATCGTCAGCAACTTCGGGCTATAAGTGAGCAGCACGGGCTCGGCCGACATGACGAACACGCCGTGTCCCTGATTCACCCAGGATGGGAACGCGCTGAGTCCCGTGGGAGTCACGCTGGCGCTCACGCCGTTCTGTTCCGCCTGGACCCACGATGCCGGCGCGCTGGCGACCAGCAGATCCGCTGTCCGCGCGCCCTGAGCCGCCTCGGCTTCATATTTCGAGAAGACCGTGTTGTCGGCAAGCGTCGTCTCGGCGACCTTGATGCGCGGGTACACCTTGTTGAAAGCGGTGATCACGGGCTGGAAGTACTGCGTCGGCGCATTGCCGTAGATCACCAGGCCGTGTTCCCCTCTTGCCTGCTGCGTAAGGCTCGCGATCGTCGTCGGCGACGAGGACGCCGCCGGCGGCGACGTGGATCCGCCACCGGTAGAGCAGCCGGTTAGGGCGGCAGTCACGGCGGCCGCAACCGCCAGCGCACTGATCTTGTGTGAAGCGGGCACGTACGCCTCCTATTCGCTACAGCATGCGTGCTATAGCATTGATCGACCATGTCTGATACGCGTAAGGGATCGTGCTGCGGACCACCGGCCGGACCGGCTGGCGTCCTGGATTGGTCAGCCCAGGTGTGGCTCGGCTAGCAATCCGTCAGTGTGGCCCGCTACGACGCCGGGCGGGGGTACGTTGTAGCTATATGCTATAGTAAACATGTCCTGAGCGTAACAGCAAGATGTCATCGAGATTTCGCAGGAGCAAGGCGACATCAGGCAATCAATGCGACGTGCCATAGCAAGTGGTAGATTGCAAAGGCCAGGATATGGTGTCCTCGTCCTTAGGAGTCGCATGACTACGGCGCCGGATCTGCCCCCCGTACTTCGCGCAGAGTCACTCGCCGAGCAGGCTTACCGGGCGATTCGCGAGGGCATCGCGACTGGCCTGTTCAGCCCGGCCGAACGTGTCACCGAGCGCGGGCTGGCGACCAGGCTGAACGTCAGTGCGACCCCGGTCAGGGAAGCGCTCAGGCGCCTTGAGCAGGAGGGCCTGATCGAGCGGGTCTCGGCGCGTCAGCTTCGCGTGGTCGATCACTCAGCTGGCACGCTCCGCGAGCTCCTGCTGACCGGGGCGGTGCTTCGCGCCATGGAGGCACGGTTTGCCACGCACAAGATCACCGAAGCGGCGCTCAACCGGATGGCGGCCCTTGTGGAGGCCCTGGCCAACGGACTCGAGATGGATGTTCGCGAGCAGCTGGCGATCGCCCGCGAGTTCGACATCGAGATCGAGCGCGCAGCCGGTAATCCCACGCTGCGGAGCATGATCCTTAGCCTGTCCATCATCGGGCAGGAGCGACGGGCGCGAGCAGTGGCATCCATGCACCTGCGCCCCGAAGTGGGCCGGCAGCGCGTGCAAGACCACCACGACATGCTGGCGGCATTCCGCAGCCGCGACCCAGATCTGGTCGAGCAGGTCTTCCGGCGCCACGCCATCGCCGGGGTCGAGCTGCTCCTGAACGATCTCGACTAGGCGACCCCTGCGCCCCGCAGCTAGCCGATGCTGGCCGCCAGGTCCTGATAGGGAGGGACGAGCTCGCCCCACCGGGCCTCGGTGTCGCCGCGCTCGCGCCCGGCGAGGTAGGCCGCGAGATTCTCGGCGTGGATCTGCCACCCGGCTCCGTAGAAGGCGACCACGTCCAATGGCATGCCCTGGACCTCGATGACCAGGATGGTCTGGTCGCCGTCGGCAGTCAGCGTGGCCTCGATGACCTCGTCGTACGGCGGCACCCCGTTCCCGCGCAGGTAGGACTCGTCGGTCTCCCTGGTCGTCACCACCAGCCGGCGCGGGGGGTCGCACGTTACGATGCGCCCGATGCTTTCGATGTCATCGGCTTCGACGTAGGTGCGGAACTGTCCGCCGGGGCGCAGGTCGCCTTCTACCTGTGCGTACCAGCGGGCCAGGCGGGCGGGATCGGTGATTGCTGACCACAGGTCGTCAATGTCGGTGTCGTAGCGGTCTTCGATGCGCACGACGCCCGTGCCATCTGCCGATCGCAGGCTGCCGATGATGCGGATAGCCGGCCGTGCATCGCTGGTCATCTGGTGCTCCTTCGGTCGCGTTTGCCCCGGGCCACCTCGGTGTGCAGGGCATCCAGCCGCTGCTCCCACAAGGCCCGGTACCGGCCCAGCCAGTCATCGATCTCCGCCAGCGGCTGCGGGCGGAGGCTGTAGACCCGCCGCTGCGCCTCCTGGCGGACCTCGACCAGCCCCGCCTCCCGCAGCACCCGCAGGTGCCGCGATACCCCCGGCCGGGCAATCGGCAGCAGCGCCGCCAGCTCACCCGCGGTCGCCGGACCGCCGGTCAAGGTCTCCAGCATCGTCCGCCGGCTCTGGTCGGCCAGCGCCCGCAGAGCAGCTTCCACGGCGTGAAAGTACCAAGATAGTTACGTAACTGTCAAGGTACACAAAACGAGCGCGAGGACGCGCGCCCTCGCACTCAACCGTGAACGCGACCGCAGGTCGGGCCGTGCCCGCTGCGTGATCGATCGCTCGGTCTTGCCCTCGGGATCACCCGATCGCACGGCCAGGGCTCCGCGCAAGGGTTTCCTCATGAGCTGGCCGAATTGCACCCGCGATCCGCGGCCATAGCTACACCGGAAACGGGATTTACCACCGGCGAGCAGCCGCAGAGGGGGACGGGATTGCCTGCGGCGCGGGGACCTGGGACGGCATGGCGGCCGCGGTCCTGAGCTCGACAAGCCGGCGCCGGGAGGGCAGCAGGACCAGGGCGAGGATCACGCCCACGCGAAGCAGCGCAGCGGCCACGGTGAAGGCCACCGTGTAGCCGCGGGTGACCGCGATCGCCGGCGCCAGCGTGCCGGCATGGTGGTCGGCGAGGTAGCTGGCCGTGGTGGTCAGCGCGACGGTGCTCAGCGCGGAGATCGGGAGAAGGGCAACGCACGCGCGAGGGCTGGGCCGCACTTGTCCTCGGGCGCTACCGCCAGCGCCGGGCTGGCGTAGCTGGGATCCGGCAGGCGTGACTGCCAGCCTGAGCATACGCCGCCCAGAGCGCGCGACTCCTCTCACTAAGGGGGCTCGTGCTGACCGGCATGCAGCTCACGGTAGGCGCCGAGCAGGCCGGCCCGGATGTTGGTTCATGGCAGCACACCAGGGGCATGCTGTCCGTGCACGGCGTGTACGGCGTGTACGCGCCCCGGGGAACTGTCGCCTATGCGCCGGCGTCAAGTGGAACAGAGCCTAGCTGCGTCCGCCCAAATACTGTGTCCGCCGCACGGCACTCCGGCGGCACCCAGGTGGCCGATCGATCGGTTCCCGATGCCACTACCAAGGCAACGGGTCGGCGCGCTCGCGGGGCGGGTGATCGGAAAGGGACGACATCCGATGTGCTGGAGACTAAGCACTTCGACGCACGCAACCGTCGCAGGCGGCCCAGGGTGCCTGGCACCGGACCGCATCGACGCGCCTCTCGATGCCGCGGGACGTTACGGGCGAATGTTCGACTTGCCGGCGCTCACAGCCGACGAGACGCTCCTGCGCGCCATCGGAGCATCCGGTGGCCTCTGCGATGCCGGCAATGGAGGAGACGAGGCCGCAATCGAGGCGGGCTGGCCCCTTTTCGGCCAGTATGTCGCACATGACCTGACAGCGGACCGCTCACCGCTCAGTAAGCATGCGGAACTGGAGTCGCTGGGCAACATGCGCAGCTCTCGGGCGAACCTTGAGCCGCTCTACGGGGCAGGTCCGGCGGGATCGCCTTATCTCTACCAGCGCCTCGACCCTGCAAAGCTGCTTGAAAGTCACGATGATCTTCCCCGTAATCAAGAGGGCACCGCTCTCATCGGCGATCCTCGCAACGACTCGCACATTTTCATGAGCCAGTTGCAGCTTGCCTTTATTCGAGCGCATAACCGGCTAGTCGACCGGCTCCGTGCAGACGGCGTTGACGGACCGCATCTATTCGACGAGGCACGGCGCGGTCTGACTTGGCATTACCAATGGGTCATCGTCAATGAATTTCTGCCAGTAGTAGCCGGAAGCAGCCTGGTCAATCGCATCCTGACAGAGGGCCCTCGGTTCTACCGGCCACGGGGTTATACCTATATTCCAGTGGAATTCGCCGACGCAGCTTACCGATACGGCCATTCGCAAATTCGGGAGTTCTACGTACTGCGGCCTGACGGACCGGTGGTTAAGTTCTTTCCGGACCTTATGGGGTTCGGGCCGATCGGAGACCGATCAGTGGACTGGAGCTTGCTATTTGACGTCCCTGGTCACCAGTTGGCCCAGCGCGCCAAACCGATAGACGGGCGCTTGGTCCAGTCATTGATTTCCCTTCCGCAAGCCATCTCCGGCGCGGTTACTGACCCTGCCTACGCTTCGCTCGCGGCAAGAGATCTTCAGCGTGGGCGCGGTCTGAACCTGCCATCAGGGGAGAGCGTAGCGAGGCTTATGGGTGCCGCGGTGCTGGACGAAGACGAAGTCGGGCTGTCAGCGCATGGCTGGACCGTTGAGACGCCCTTGTGGCTCTACATCCAACGAGAGGCAGCCGTGCGCCATGCCGGAGACAAGCTAGGAGAGGTCGGGGGCACGATCACGGCGGAAGTGCTGATCGGCGTGATCGGCCGTGATCCTGAGTCGTACCTGAGACTCGCCCCAGACTGGCAGCCGACCCTGCCGGCCCGTGAAGGCGGCTTCAAACTTAGAGACCTGCTGATAGCGGCGGCGTGACCCACGCTCGGGTTTCTCATTTGCTGGAAGCGGTCTAAACCGGCCGCACTACTGATCCTTTGTTGTCGGGCACCGCAGCAGACCGTCCCTTCGAAGATACCCGTATGGCGATCTGTTGACAGTGACTGACATCGGATCTACAGTGATGTCTGTTACCGACATCACCATAGCTGTACGGAGGTCCGTCATGAGAATCCTTGTCACCGGCGCATCGGGCTGGATCGGCTCCGCCGCCGTCGCCGAACTCCTCGGCGCCGGCCACGACGTGCTCGGCTTGGCCCGCTCCGACGCCTCAGCGCAGCGGCTGGAGGCCGCCGGCGCCGCTGTCCAGCGGGGAGATCTCGACGACCCCGACGGCCTGGCCAAGGCGGCCGACGACTCCGACGGAGTCATCCACTTGGCCTTCCAGCACGAGGCGGCCTTCGCCGGCAACTTCGCTGCCGCCGCAGCCGCCGACAGGCGGGCCGTGGAGGCCATGGGCGCCGCTCTGGCCGGCTCCGACCGCCCCTTCGTGCTCGCCTCGGGCATGATCGGCCTGACCGCCGGGCGGGTGGCTACCGAGAACGACGGGCTCGTCGCCAGCCCCGAGGTCCGGGCCAACCCGGCCGGGGGCCGCGCGGCCACCGCTCTGCTCACCCTTTCGCTGAGGGGCATCGGCGTCCGCTCGTCGGTCCTGCGCTTCGCGCCGACGGTCCATGGCGACGGCGACAACGGATTCGTGGCCACCCTCGTCGGCATCGCCCGCCAGCGCGGCGCGGCGGGCTACGTGGCAGACGGCGCCAACCGCTGGCCTGCAGTGCACCGCTCCGACGCCGCCCGGCTGGCGCGTCTGGCCGTCGAAGCCGCCCCCGCCGGCTCGGTCCTGCACGCCGTCGCCGACGAGGGCGTCCCGTTCCGAGAGATCGCCGAGGCCATGGGCCGCCACCTCCACATTCCCACGACCTCGGTCGCCCCCCAAGACGCCCCGGAACACTTCGGCTTCATGGCCCACTTCGCCGCCCTGGACAGCCCCGCCACCGCCACCATCACTCGGGAGCTGCTGGGATGGGAGCCCACCGGGCCCAGCCTGCTCGAAGACCTCGAGCAAGACCACTACTACCGCCGGGCGTGATGCCGAGAGGCGACGGGGATCACATCGGGAAATTCGCGGTCGTCGGAGATCGGCCCCGATTTCGCCTAACGCTGGCGCCCCCGCGGTCGTGGGCTGCCGCTAGGTCCGACGGCGCCGTTACCTCGGCGTGCCCGACCGGCAGGAGCTGCCGGAGCCTCCTCCGGCGATACGGCCTCGCGATGGTCCGTTGACCATTTGAACTCCAGCTCGACCTCGACTTCGTCACCGTCGACTTCGATCTCGAACTCGGCGCGCACTCGGTCCGGGATCTGAAGGCTCACGGTGCCTGGCCCGAACGGCAACTCGAGGTGACTTCCCTTCGCGAATGCCTGTGATAGCAACTTCAGCCAATCGGCCGCATCCTCGCGGCTCACCGGTTCCTTGCGCTCCAGCTTCACATCGGACATCACGAGCTCCTTCTATCCGTCCTGGGCGGTTGTCGGATGGCTGAAGCCGCTTCATGACAGCCCGGCCATGCAAATAGATGGTGTGGCAAGGCTTAGGTGACACGCGTCACCTGGCCGGGGTGAACTGTGCCGCGGCGCGGCGGACTTCACTTCTCGTCTTATGCCACGAGACGACCGCGCCTGCTATGAAACGCCGCGGCGCCGATGCGGCCGGCGGGGCATTCAGGCCAGGCCGACGATACCGTCGATGATCAGCCACGTGCCAAGTACCGCCAGGACGACCACCAGCAACCTACGCGAGTTCCGCGACAGCCAGGAGTTCAGCGCCGCGAGTTTCGGCTTTGACCAGTCGGGTGCGAGCACGATGATGAGCGCCGGCACCCAGACGGTGATCAGCGTGATGGCGACCACGATGACAACCCAGGTGACGGTTGCGGCGGTGCTCAGCTTGGAGGAGCCAACTATCTGGAGCGCCGAGAGGTACGTGGGCGACGGGAGGTACAGCACAATGCCTGCCACTAGGGCGGCAATCAGGCCGCCCTTCTGGGCGACACGGGCCACATTTGATTCACCGCTTTTCTTCGATCTGGCTGGCCGACGGGCCAGTATGACGGCTCCGACCAGGAACGCGACGCCGATGGCGAGCCTGAGCCCGTCGCGAGGAGATTTCTGGCTTTGCTGGCCAAGTCCGGCCCCGTGCAGCGCAAACACGACCGCGAACCCGATCCCCAAGGTGCAGATACCGGCCCCGACCAGGAAAACGGTCACCCTGCCCTTGTATCGCTCCGTCTCCGCAAGTAGCAGCAGGACGGCCAGGCCGAACGGATACAGGCTCGCGATGAGGGCCAGCGGAATGGCCTGGACCGGCACTATCTCGGCCAGCTGTCGTGCTGGCCGGGCGGCGAGGGCCGCTCAGCGTGCATGTCGCGCATGGCCCACCTCCTCTGGTCAAGGACTGGCCCGGTACGTGCGAAGCTAGTGCCGCTCGGGCCTGGGGCCATCGCCTAGGCCGGGTGATCATCTGCCTGACGGTCCTGT
This sequence comes from uncultured Actinomycetota bacterium, assembly GCA_963804435.1. Taxonomy (GTDB): domain Bacteria; phylum Actinomycetota; class Actinomycetes; order Streptosporangiales; family Streptosporangiaceae; genus JAJYUU01. Next base: position 2,484,353 of record CAWDQI010000001.1, read on the forward strand.
AATCGCCGAGTGCGCGGACATTTATCGCGAACGGCGTTGGATGTACTGCAGCGGCAGCGTGTGCGGTTCGCCCGCGGCGGGTGAGGCGGGCCGGCCCCGGCGGCGCGACGATGAGGTGGGCCTGGGCTGCAACTTCACCGAGGGAGAGCATCATGAACCGGTACCCCGACATCAGTGATCACGGCCTGATCGGTGACCTGCAGACCGCGGCGCTGGTGGCGAAGGACGGGACAGTGGACTGGTTCTGCTGCCCCCGGTTCGACTCTCCGAGCGTCTTCGCTTCGCTGCTGGATGCCGATAAGGGCGGATACATGCGGGTCGCCCCGGCCAGCGAGAACTACGTGTCCCGGCAGCTGTATTTCCCTGACACCGCGATGCTGATCACCCGGTTCCTGACTGAAGACGGGGTCGGCGAGGTCACCGACTTTATGCCCATCGCGGGCAGCCAGACGACGGACCGGCACCGGCTGGTCCGCCAGCTCAAGGTGGTGCGCGGCGTCATGACATTCGTCGCTGACATCAAGCCGCGCTTTGACTACGGCCGCGCATCGCACAAGCTGGACATCACACCGGACGGGTTCGTGTTCAGCTCCGCCGGCACCCACCTCACCATCTGCCCGACCGGAGAGCGGGAGGTGTCGCTCGGCGAACACGATGGCCTGGCCGTTGAGCGGCTCGGCGAGGACCTGCGCATCACTGCAACGCTGCACGAGGGCGAGACCGCCGGGATGATGCTGGAGTCGATGGGCGGCAATCCCCGTCGCATCCCTCCCGCCGAGTTGCAGCAGCTGATCGACGACACGAGCCGGTTCTGGCGGAACTGGGTGCACCAGTCCACCTACCAGGGCCGGTGGCGAGAGATAGTAGCCCGCTCGGCCATGACGCTCAAACTGATGACCTACGCGCCGACCGGTGCGCTGGTCGCCGCGCCTACCGCCGGACTGCCTGAACTGGCTGGCGGCGAGCGGAACTGGGACTACCGCTACACCTGGATCCGGGACGCCTCCTTCTCCGTCTACGCGCTGCTCGGGCTCGGCTACGTCGGCGAGGCAGCTGCGTTCGGCCAGTGGCTCCGCGACCGGGTCGTCGAGCAAGGCGGCAACGGCGCCTCCCCGCTGAAGATCATGTACCGGGTCGACGGGAGCTCTGACCTCACCGAGGAAACCCTCGAACACTTCGAAGGATGGCGGGGATCCCGGCCGGTCCGTATCGGCAACGGCGCTGCCGATCAGCTCCAGCTCGACATCTACGGTGAGGCCCTGGACGCCGTCGCCAAGATCGATGCCCGCGGACTGCAGACCGCTTACCAGGGCTGGCAGGCCATCGCCAGCATGATCGACTGGCTCTGCGAGCACTGGGACCAGCCCGACGAAGGCGTTTGGGAGACTCGCGGCGGCCGGAAGGACTTCAGCTACGGCCGGGTCCAGAGCTGGGTTGCGCTCGATCGCGCGATCAGGATCGCCGAGAACCGCGGCCAGGCCGACATCAACCGGTGGCGCGCCGAGCGCGATCGCGTCTACCAGCAGGTGATGACCCGCGGCTGGAACCCCAGACGGCAGGCCTTCACCCAGCACTACGAAACCGACGTGCTCGACTCGTCCCTGCTCGTGATGCCGCTAATGGGCTTCATATCACCGTATGATCCGATGTGGCTAAAGACCCTGGACGCCATGGACCAGGAGCTCGTCTCCGACAGCCTGGTCTACCGTTACAACCCCAGCGCCTCCCCTGACGGCCTGCGCGGCCACGAAGGTACCTTCTCGCTTTGCACCTTCTGGTACGTCGACGCCCTCGCCCGCTCGGGCCGGCTCGAGGAAGCTGAACTGGTCTTCGAGAAGATGCAGACCTACGCCAACCACCTTGGCCTGTACTCCGAGGAGATCGGGATAACCGGAGAACAGCTCGGCAACTTTCCGCAGGCGTTCAGCCACCTCGCCCTCATCAACGCCGCCATCAACCTCGACTACCAACTCGACCACGGAGCCGGCGACGTCGAGCCCGTCCTCGCCAAGGCGGGCGGCGCCATCCCGGTACCGGGCTGAGGACGGCCTCGACAGACTGGCAGGCCACGCTGGCGGCGAGGCCCCCGCCGCGGGCGTCACTGGGCCGCCGGGGCCGCGCGCCGCGGTGACGCTAGGTGATCCGCTTACGGACGATCGGTCGGCGGCCCGAGAGTGAACCAGTAGTACGATCCGCCACCTGCCGGGTAGATCCCGCCGGTCGGCCGTCGACTCGAGGCTGGGATGCTGCGCAGGATAGGGATCCTGAGCACGCTACTTCTGGAGTCGATGATGACGATCACTGGTCCTGACATTCCTGCCACCTCGGCCGTGGGACCGCCGCCTCCGTTTGATCCGGAACTGGCTGCTGCCTTGCGGATCATCAATGAGACGATCCCGCCTGACGGTTTCCGCCCGGAGATGCTGTCAGTCATCCGTCAGGGATTGGTGGCCGGAATGGAACCGCCCTCCGACGAGGCGCTTACCTGCGGAGGTGCGTTCGCCGTCGAGGAACGGACCGTGCCCGGTCCGGCGGGCGCGCCTGATATCTCCCTGCTGATCTGCCGTCCGACCGCGGCAACGGTCCAGACGCCAGCCCTATACAACATCCACGGCGGCGGCATGGTGACCGGTGACAACCGGACCGGACTGCCGGGGATGCTCGACCTGGCTGCCGGACTGGAGACTGCCGTCGTGTCGGTCGGGTACCGCCTGGCGCCGGAGACGCCGCACCCGGGTCCCGTCGAGGACTGTTACGCCGGCCTGGTGTGGACCGCCGAGCATGCGGAGGAACTGGGCATCGATCCCGAACGCATCGTCATCGCCGGCGGGAGCGCGGGCGGCGGACTCGCGGCCGCCGTTGCGCTGATCGCCAGGGACCGCGGCGGACCGGCGCTGTTCGGGCAGATGCTGATGTGCCCAATGATCGACGACCGTAACAACACGCCGTCGGCCGTGCAGATGGCCGGGCTTGGCGTCTGGGACCGCACGTCAAACGAGACGGGGTGGAGCGCTCTGCTCGGCGATGCGCGCGGGACGGACGATGTCTCTCCGTATGCGGCGCCCGCGCGCGCCACGGACCTGTCCGGGCTGCCGCCCGCATTCATCGACGTGGGGTCAGCCGAAACCTTCCGCGACGAAGACGTCGCCTACGCGATCCGCATCTGGCAGGCAGGGGGACACGCCGAACTGCACGTGTGGCCTGGCGGTTTCCACGGATTCGCAGGCATGGCGCCGCAGGCGGCCATCTCGCAGGACGCACAGGACGCGCCGCTGCGCTGGCTGCGAAGGCTCCTCTCAAGCTGACAAGTCAACCGGCGATCCGATGGCGGAACCGGTGCCGTGGGTAACGTGGGGCGATTTAGGCGGTGGCTCGGATGAGTGATGGCCGCAGGGCGGCTAGTGCTTCCCTGACGGGCTCAAGGCCGGGACGGTCCGTGATGACCCGGACAATGGCCTCGTCGAGCCCTGCGCTTAGCCGAGCGAAGGCTGCTGGCGCGCCCGCGGCGGGGCCGTAGTAGCCGACCGCCTGGAGCATCTCGTCCGGGGCGGCGGCGGCGAGCTCGGGCAACGCCGCGCCGCGGTCCCGCCGGACTTCTAGCTTGCGCAGCTCCGCATCGAAACCCATCCGGGCGAACATTCCCCGGTAGCCGGTGTCCTGCGGGATGCCGGGCCGGCCCAGGGCGTAGCCGACCACCTGCGCTCCGAAGGCCTGCCGCGCGGCGGTGACATCGTCGTCGACGCAGACCCGGATGTACATGGTCATCGGAACCGAGGCCGGGTCGCGGCCGGCCCGGGCGCAGCCCTCGTCGATCCGCGCCCGGCTGACGGCGATGTGCTCGGGCGTGGCCCAGTTGAGCAGCGCGCCATCGGCGACCTCGCCTGCCAGGCGCAGCATCTGCGGGCCGAGCGCGGCCAGATAGACCGGAACGGGCGGCAGGTCCGCTACCCCGAGCGACGCCGACCGGGGCCAGCCGGGCGAGCCCGCGCCGACGGCTGCCTGGCTGGCCGTGACCGTCTCGCCGGCTAGCAGAGCCTGGACCTGGGTGACGTACTCGCGCATCACGGCGATCGGCCGGTCGGGCAGGCCCACCGATGCCCAGAACCCCGGTCCGTAGCCTCCCGTTCCCAGGCCCAGGACGAATCGCCCGCCCGACAGCTGAGCCAGCGTGGCCGCCTGAGCCGCCAGGCCCGGCGGGGTCCACATCCGCGCTGCCGGCACGACGGAGATCCCGGTCCGGAGCGCGGTGTCCTGCAACCACGCTGCGCAGACATGAAACGAGTCCGGCACGCCTCCGGCCGGCGTCCATAGGCTCTCGAACCCGAGTTGGCCAGCCTCCAGCGCCGCCGCGCGCAGGTCAGCCGGCGGCAACCCGAGCCGGGCATCCAGCCCCACGCCAATCAGCATGAGAGCAGTATGCCGACATTAGGGAGGCGACGGGGGCGGTCGACGTGGACCGAGGACTATCGCGCGCGCGATGAGACGTGCCCGTTCCGCGTCGCCGGAACGGATGGCGTCGGCGAGGACGCCGTGCGGCAATCGCTCCGAGCGTGCGCCGATGGCCCGCAGCAGGCTGGCGATGGATCGTTTCATGCCGCCGCCAGTGTCGAGTGACGCGTCGAAGGCACGGTAGAAGTCGGTCACGATGAGCTCGAGCGCGAGGGACCCCGCCAGCCCCGCGACGGTGTGGTGGAACTCGCGATCGGCACGGATGATGTCCTCGTCGGCTCCATCAGTGACCGCCTCCTCGAGCGCGGCAACTGCACGCTCGAGCTCGACCAGCCCTTGCCCGGACCGGCGCTGAGCGGCGAGCGCCGCGGTGCCTTCATAGGTGATGGCGGTCGCCTCTCTGATGGAACGGCCGATCCCGCGGGTGCCGAGCCGGACAAGGTGCGGGATCAGTTCAAGTGACCCGTTGCGCCGGTAGTCGAGCACACGGCACCGCTTGCCGTGCTGGCGCTCGATGATGCCGAGCAGCTCGAGGTGCGTCAACACGTCGCGGACTGTAGTCCGGTTGATGCCAAGCTGCAGGGCAAGCTCGCGCTCGGATGGCAGCTCGTCGCCGGCCGCAATATCGCCCGACAGTATCGCGTCGCGGATCTGGCCAACCGCGGCGGCAGCCAGATCGACCTTGGGGATCGCGGCGAACCCCGCCAAATCAGGCCAGCCCGAAGTGCTCGGCTCCGTTACGCCAGAAGAACTGGTCGTTTTCGGCGGCGCCGAAGCCGGCGAGCGCGGCGCCGAAGATTTCGAAGGGGTGCCTCCCGCCCTCGGGGTGCGGGTAGTCGGTGGAGAACATGAACAGCTCCGGTCCGCATTGTTCGATGAGCCAGGCGGTGTCCTCGAACGGGAAGGGCGTGAACCGCACCTGGTGGCGAATGTACTCCGACGGCTTGAGCTCGAGCTCCCGGAGCAACGGCTCGAACTTCGAGAACGATCGCTGAGCGTGATCGAGGTTTCGGAGCATGCCAGGGACCCAGCTCGCGCCTTGCTCGATGACGGCGCCTCGCAGCTTCGGGTGACGCTGGAAGACGCCGTCGAGCACGAGGCAGGCAAGGAACCGCTCCGGTGAGTGGTGCACGACCGGGAAATCCTTGCCCCGGAGGTTCTCGCCGCCACCGAGCCAGTCGACGGGGCGCGGCCGGCCGTTCTCGTGAAACTCCTTGGGGAGCAGCTTGCCTCCGCCGACGTGCAGAACAAACGGGACGCCGGCTTCGGCGAGACGGGCCCATACCGGCTCGAGGTCGACGTGGGCGGGCGAGAAATTTCCCGGCGCCTCGGACGGCAGCCAGACGGCAGCGACGCCGAGATCTAGTGCGGCGTCGAGCTCCTCGATCGCGCGGCCCGGCTCGTTCAGCGGCAGGTAGCCGACAGCGAGCAGCCGCTTGTCGGTCGCGCAGAACTCGACCATCGCCCGGTTCAACGCCCGGGTGCCGCCATAGCGCACATCCGGATCGGCGGAACGGGCAAACTGCCCCAGCGCGAACGTCGGAAACACGAGCTGCGCGTCGATGCCCAGCGCGTCGAGCACCAGCGAGCGCACATTGGGGTCTAGTGCACCGGGCGCCTTCCATCCCTTGGGGCCCGAGATGACCTCTGCGCTGACTTGCTCGCTGCGCTGCCGTTCCCACAATTCCGGCAGTGACGCGAACAACTGCGCAGCGCCCTTGCCTGCCTTCTCCAGCCCAAGCGACCCGAGCCGCTCCCGCACGTCCGGGTCGGCGTAGCCGGGAAGCCAGTCCTCTACTTCCATCACGTGGCTGTCAGCATCGAAGATCATTGGCGCCTAGCTCCTACTGGTTGGTGGTCCAACCAGTTTTCCAGAATCGATCGCCACGATCAAGAGGAGCTCCTCGCTGTCCTGAGATGTGCGCGTCAGCGGTAGCGTTAAGCATCAACGGAGCCGATGTATAAAGCTCCACGCGGTAGGGCTGCCCGATACCATCGCTCGCCCGTGTCCGCATCGGGCGGCGGGCTCGGTGCCTGCGCCGGCCCTGCTGATTCTCGGAGATCATGAGTGCCGGCTGAGTATGACAAGATCCGGGCAGAGAATGTCGCCCGCTACGGCTGGGACACAGCCGTGCTCGAACTGCTTGGCCAGCTCTACAGCGAGCGCACCCATTTCATCTTCGAGCTGATTCAGAACGCTGAGGACGCCGGCGCGACTGACCTGACGTTCACCCTTTTCGCTGATCGCCTAGAGGTGAGGCACGACGGGCGCGACTTCACGACCGCCGACGTCCGCGGCATCTGCGGCGTCGGCCAGGGCACCAAGGCAGACGACCTGACCCAGATCGGCAAGTTCGGCATCGGCTTCAAGGCGGTTTACGCCTACACCGACAGCCCGCGGATCCACAGCGGCGCCGAGAATTTCCGGATCGAGAAATACGTCCGGCCCTATTCCGTGGATCCGCTCGGCGAACGCGCGGCGGCGACTGTCTTCGTGTTCCCCTTCGACCGCCCCGACGTCCCCGCGGCTGTTGCCGTCCAGGAGATCTCCGCGGCCCTCGGCAACATCGGTGTCGAGACGCTGCTGTTCCTGCGCAACATCGAGCGGGTCCGTAGCCGCGGACTGCTGACGGCGGAGGTCTTGCTGGAACGAACGTCAGCAGCGCGCGCCCACTCCGGCCGGCGCGTCTGGCTAGCCGGCGGGCAAGCGCTCGGCCGTGGCGACGAGGAATGGTTCGTCTGGGAACGGCAGCTTGACGAACTCGGCCAGGCGGATCAGCGGGTGGAGATCGCCTTCATGGTGCGCGCCGAGATCGACTCCCGCCGGCTGATCAGGCGCGAGACCTCACCGCTGGTCGTGTTCTTCCCGACGCAGAAGGAGACGTTCCTCGGATTTGTCGTCCAGGGCCCGTACCGGACGACGCCTGCGCGGGACAACGTTCCCGAGCATGACGAGTGGAACCAGGCGCTGGTTCGCCAGACGGCCAGCCTGCTGGCTGAGGTGCTCGCAGGGCTCCGGGACGAGCGGCTTCTTACCGCAGAGGTACTCCAGGCGCTGCCACTGGACGCCGCCCGTTTCGGGCCAGAGACGATGTTCCGTGCGCTGTTCGAGTCTGCTCGCGCCACGCTTGGTCGGGACGAGATGATCCCCGCTGCTGACGGCGGCTATCGTTCCGCCCGGCAGCTGAAGCTGGCCAGCGGGGCAGGCGTCCGCGAGTTGCTGACGCCAGATCTCCTGGGCGATCTGTGTGGTCAGGGTGGCACGGTCGCGTTCGTTTCTGATTCGATCTCGGAGATCGGGACGCCAGTCCTCTGGCGGTACCTGCGCGAGGAAATAGGCCTGGACGACGTGACGCCGGAATTCGTCGTAGCCTGCCTCACCGCCGAGTTTCTCTCGGCCCGGTCTGATCAGTGGATCGTCAGCTTCTACTGGTTCCTCTACCAGCACCCGGCGTTGTGGCAGGAGCCCCGGCATCCGGGCGATCTGGCCGGGCCAGCCCGGTCGAAGCCGATCATCCGGCTTGAAGACGGCGCGCACGTGGCGCCTTTCGATGCGCAAGGCAGGCCAGCCGCTTATATTCCGGGCTCCGCCGACACGGGCTTCGCAACGATCCGGCGGGCCATCGCAGCCCATCCCGACGCCCGCCAGTTCCTGACCGCGCTCGGCTTCGATGAGCCGGACGTCGTCGCTGAGGTACTGGACCACGTGTTGCCCCGGTACCGCGACGCAGACGTCGCGAACCTGGATCCAGCCCAGCGCGACGCTGACCTCGAACTAGTCGCGCGCGCGCTCGACGGGGCTTCTCAGGCCAGCCGGGAACGGCTCCTTGAGAAGCTGCGGGAGACCACCTTCCTGGTGGGGGAGAACGCGGCGACCGGCGAGCAACGGCTGATGCGGCCAGGCGAGCTGTACCAGCGGACCAGGGCCCTGGAGTGCTATTTCGACGGCAATCCCGACGCCTGGCTGGCGGCCGATATCTATGGTCCCTGGCTGACTCAGCTGCGCGGAATGGGCGTCCGGGAGACGGTGCGGCTCGACGCCCGCGCGGCCGACGAACTCGGCTACGTCAGCATTGCCGACGACTTCGCCCGGCACGAACGTGGGGTGGCGGGGTTCGATCCGTCGGCGAGGATCGAGGGGCTGGAATACGCGCTCAGGAACCCGAATCAGGCCCGCTCGGAATACGTCTGGAACGCGCTGCTCGTGCCCAGCCGGCACCTGATCGCTGGCGTCGTCGAGAAGTCTCACCGCATGGAGTTCGCCGACGCCCGCCGCGAGCACCTGCTGTCACCCATCGGCGAAGTAGCCAGGGCCGCGGCGTGGCTTCCGGCTGCGGACGGGACGTTCCGTCGCCCGGCTGATCTCGACGTCGCCGATCTGCCGCAGTCCTACCAGCGGGAGGACGTGCTGGCCCAGGCGCTCGCAATGACCAGGCCGGTGCTCGAGGAAGCCAGCCGCCAGCTCGGGCTTCCGGCTGATTTCCTGCGCAGGCTGAGCAGGCATCCCGACCTGGTTGCGTCGATCGAGCAGGAGCTCAAAGCCCGCGACGATCGCCCGTGACCGCGGGGGGTCCGCGCCCCGGCCGGCGGTATCGAGATCACCGGTTCGCAGCGGAAAGTCATCCATGGATCTAGTCGTTGACTACTGAACGCGCCTAGTGTTCCGATATCCGCACAGCCGGTGCAAAAGGACGCAGCATTGCTTTAACGCCGCCAGCCCGCGGGGAACTCGGAGGTTCGGTCGGTTGGCTCCGACAGTCTGGTCGCCGCGGTTGCGGGCGATCCTCACCAGGGCAGCGCCGGCGCTGGTGATCGCAGCGGTGAGCCTGACCCTGTTCCCGATGCCAGCCGGCGTCGTCCTGGAGGCGCTGATCCTGGGCCTGCTCGGCGCCATGGTGGCGGTCGGAATGGCCCTCATATACCGGGCCAACCGCATCCTGAACTTCGCTCAGGCGGAACTGGGCACGGCGCCCACGGTGCTCGTCGTGTGCCTGGTCGTCTACGCCGGCTGGAACTATGTGCTGGCCCTATCGGTCGGCGTGGTGGCGTCGGTGCTCGTAGGCGCGCTGGTGGAACTGGCCATCATCCGCAGGTTCTTCAGGTCGCCCCGGCTCATTGTGACCGTGGCTACTTTGGGTCTAGCCCAGCTGGTGTCGCTGGGCGCTGTCTTCATCCCGATGATCTGGGGACAGCAGCCGGCCACCAACCAGATTCATTTCCCGCTCACCATCCAGTTCACCATCGAGCCAATCGTCTTCTCGGCCGATTACCTGGTGGCCCTGATAGTGGCTCCGCTGGCTCTGCTCGGGGTCGCCGCTCTGCTGCGTTTTACCAGCATCGGGGTGGCCGTCAGGGCTAGCGCGGAGAGTGCGGATCGGGCCAGCCTGCTGGGGGTGCCGGTCAAGAGGCTCCAGACCGTCGTATGGTCGGTGGCCGGCTTGCTGTCGTTTACCGGCGTCTTCCTGCAGGCTGGCATCCAGGGCCTGCCTGTCATTTCCACGTTGAACCTGAGCGTGCTGCTGGCCGCGCTGGCCGCCCTCATGCTCGGCAATCTGATCGACCTGCCCGCCGTGGCGGTGTCTGCGGTAGCCCTGGGCCTCTTGCAAGAAGGCATCACCTGGAACAACCCCAACAATCCCGAGCTGGTAGAACCCATCCTCGCCCTGGTGATCGTGGTCTGCTTGCTCGTGCGCAGGGTCGGCGCTACCCGCGCCGACCAGGACCAGTCGTCAACCTGGAAGGTGTCTGACGAAGTGCGGCCGGTGCCGCACGAACTACGGTCGCTGCCCGAAGTGCGGGCCGTGCGCTGGGGCGGGGCGGCGGCGGTGATCGGCCTGGCGCTTGCCCTGCCGTACTGGCTGCAAGTAGGCGACCAGCTGAAGGCCACCGCGGCGGTGGTGTACGTGATCATCACCATGTCGGTCGTGGTGCTCACGGGCTGGGCCGGACAAGTGTCGCTGGGGCAGATGTCGTTTGCCGCCTTCGGCGGCGCGGTGGCCGCTTATGCCACCCAGCACTGGAACCTGGATCTGGGCCTGACCGTGTTGCTGGCCGGCCTGGTCGGAGCAGTGGTGGCGCTGATCGTGGGCCTGCCCGCACTGCGGTTGCGCGGCTTCTTCCTGGCCGTGACCACCCTGGCCTTTGCCATGGCCACCTCGGCCTACCTGCTCAACCTCCAGTACTTCTCGTGGGTGCCCGACCCCAACACGGTGGTGATCCGGCCGCGGCTGTTCGGCGGCATCAGCCTCGCATCGCAGCGGACCTATTACTACGTCTGCCTGGCCGTGCTGGCACTGGCTGTGGTGGCTGTGCGCGGCATCCGCCATAGCCGCACCGGCCGGGTGCTGCTGGCCCTGCGGGAGAACGAACGGGGGGCTCAGGCCTTCGGCATCAACATCTTGCGGGCCAAGCTGACGGCGTTCGCCATCTCCGGGTTCCTGGCCGCGGTGGGTGGCTGCCTGCTGGTCGAGTTGCTTGGCGGCTTCAGCCCGGACACCTATGCGCCCGACCAGAGCTTCGTGGTGTTCACCGCCGCCGTTGTGGGCGGCCTGGGTTCTCTGCTGGGGGCGGGGCTGGGCTCGCTGTACCTCAACGGTGCGCAGTGGTGGCTGCCCGGTGCGCAGTGGCAGACACTTGCCTCAGCTGTCGGGGTGCTGCTGGTGCTGATGATCATTCCTGGCGGCATCGGCGACTTGGCCTACCGGGCGCGCGACGCCGTATTGCGCTTGGTCGCCCAGCGCCGCGGCCTCATCGTGCCCAGCCTGGTGGCCGATACCCGTCAGCCCAGCGGGGTGAGCGCGACTTCGGGTTGCGCGGGCGACGGGGGACCTGCTATGAGCGGCACCGACGGGGCCAGTCCCGCAGTCCGGCCGGGCCCGGATCCGGTCCCTTCGGCCGGAGGTCCCTCGTGATCCCCATTGCCCCGCTGGCCGTACCCGCTCCCGCCCACTGGACCGCGCGCGCCCGGTACGCGCTGCGGCATCCCGGCCGGTGGCTGACCGACCTTACCGGCGGCGGCCCTGTATACGCCCTGGCCATCCTGTTCGGCTTCAACATGGTCGAGGAGATGGACCGTGACTCATTTGGCCTGCTGATACCGAACATCCAGAATTCGTTCCACATGAGCAATGCCGCGGTCCTGTCGCTGGTGGCGGTGGCCGCCCTGCTAGGCCTGTCGCTCACGGTGCCGATCGCGCAGCTGTCCGACACCAGCAACCGGGTGCGGCTCATGCTCATCGGTTCGTCGATCTTCGCCCTGTTCTCGTTCGGTACCGGCGTTGCAGTTTTCATCTGGCTGCTCGTGATCATGCGATCGGGCTCGGGGCTGGGCCAGGCCACCGTCCTGCCGACCCACAACTCGCTCATGTCGGACTGGTTTCCGATCGCGTCACGGCCCAGGGTCTTCTCGCTGTACCGGTTCGCCAACGCGCTCGGGGCGTTCGTCGGCCCGCTGATGGCTGGCCTGCTGGCCGCCTGGCTCGGGTGGCGGGTGCCGTTCCTCGTACTGGCCGTGCCCACCCTCGTCCTGGTCATCCTTGGCCTGCGCTTGGTGGAGCCGGTGCGAGGGGTGCAGGAGCGCGAGGCCATGGGCATGGCAGGCGATGCGCTGCAGACCGAGGAGCCCTCGCCGTCGTTCGCCGAGTCGTGGCGAATGATATGGAAGGTCGGCAGCCTTCGCCGCGTCTTCTATTCCTTGCCCTTCCTGGCCGCCTCGATCATCGGCTTTGCCTCGCTGGCCGCGCTGCTCTATCAGCACGCGTTCCACCTCAGCACCGTGCACCGGGCCTACATCGCGGCGATCACCGAACCCGTCCAGATCGTCGGGCTGATCGTCGGAGCCCGCTTCGGGTCCAGGCTGATCATCCGCAACCCGGCGCTGATCATGCGGTTCCTGGCGCTCGCCGCCGTCGCGTGCGGCGGGCTCGCGGCCGTGTTCGCCCTGGCGCCCTGGCTGTGGCTCACGATCGTGGCCAACATGGCCATCGCGGCCGCCCTGGCCATCGTGGGTCCGGGCGTGTTTGCCGCGTTGTCGCTGGGCATCCCGCCCCGCGCTCGATCGATGGGTTTCTCCCTGGGCGCTATCTGGGTAATACCTGGCCTGATCGTGCTCCCCATTGTCGGGGCGGTATCCGACCACTTCGGCATCCGGCCCGGCATGCTGATCATGACGCCAGTGTTCATGTTGGGCGGCCTGATCCTGGTCGGCTCCGGGCGAGCGCTCAACGCGGACATCCTGCAGGTGTGGACGATGGCCGCGGCCCGCTCGGAGGTGCTGTACCAGCGCCGCCTCGGGCGGGTCAAGCTCGTGCTGTGCCGGGGCCTGCAGGTGTTCTACGGCAATGTGCAAGTGCTGTTCGACGTCGACTTTGAGATCGATGAGGGCGAGATCGTGGCCCTGCTCGGCACCAACGGCGCCGGCAAGTCGACGCTGCTGAAGGCCATTTGCGGAGTGGTCGAGGCTGACAAGGGCGCCGTCATCTTTGACGGGCGGGACGTCACCCACGCCCCGCCGAACGAGATCGCGGCGCTCGGCGTGGGCCTGGTGCCCGGCGGCCATCGGGTGTTCCCGTCCCTGACTGTGCGGGAGAACCTGCGGGTGGCCGGCTGGCTGCAGCGCAAGAACTCGAACGACCTCGCGGCCCGCACCGCACGGGTGCTCGATCAGTTCCCGATCCTGCAGACCCGGCTGGACGAGCCTGCCAGCAATCTGTCCGGCGGCCAGCAGCAGATGCTCGCACTGGGAATGGCCTTCCTCGGCCGGCCCCGGCTGTTGCTCATCGACGAGCTCTCGCTCGGCCTGGCGCCGATCATGGTGGAGCAGCTGCTGCCGATGATCGAAGCCATCCGCGAGCATGGCACGACCATCATCATCGTTGAGCAGTCCGTCAACCTGGCCCTCACCATCGCCCAGACCGCCTACTTCATGGAGAAGGGCGAGATCAGGTTCCACGGTCCCACTGCCGAATTGCTAGGACGGCCCGACATCCTGCGGTCGGTCTTCCTGGAGGGCGCTGCCGGCCGCGCCGGAGGCCCCGCGGTGCCGCAGCGGATGACCGACACCGCAGGCACCGGGCCGGTTGGCGATGCCGCGATCCCGTTCCTCGACGCCACGATATCCGTTCCAGTAGGAAGCGGGAACGGGGCCGAGCCGGTAGCGGCTGTCCTGGAGGTGGTCGACGTACGGGTCCGGTTCGGCGGGATCCAGGCGGTGGGCGGCGTGTCGCTGCGGGCTGCTGCGGGCGAAATCGTGGGAATCATCGGCCCGAACGGCGCGGGCAAGACCACGCTGTTTGATCTCATCTGCGGGTTCACCAGGGCCGACGCAGGCCGGGTGCTGCTCGGCGGCCACGAGCTCACCGGGCGCGGGCCTGACCAGCGAGCCCGGCTCGGGCTGGGCCGCTCGTTCCAGGACGCTCGGCTCTTCCCGGCCCTGACCGTTGAGGAGACCATTGCGGTTGCCATGGACAGGTGGGTCCAGGTAAGGGACGCGCTCAACCCCGCGCTGCACCTGCCGGCCGCCTTCGATTCCGAACAGGCCGTGCGTCAGCGGGTAGCTGAGCTGATCGAGCTGCTCAACCTCGGTGCCTTCCGCACCAAGTTCGTGCACGAGCTGTCCGCCGGGTCGCGGCGGGTGGTCGACCTGGCGTGCGTGGTGGCCCACCGCCCCAGCGTGGTCCTGCTGGACGAACCCTCCAGCGGCATTGCCCAGCGCGAGTCCGAGGCCCTGGCGCCGCTGCTGCTGCGACTGCGCGATGAGCTGGGCGCGACCTTGATCCTCATCGAGCATGACATGCCGCTGATCGCCGCCGTCGCCAGCCGGCTGAGTGGCCCTGGACCAGGGGCTGGTCATCGCCGACGGAGCGCCGGTCGCGGTCCTGCACGACCCCGTGGTGGTCAGCTCCTATCTCGGCGACAACACCGCTGCCATCGGCCGTTCGGGGCCGCTACGGACCTGATGCCGTCGGCCCCGCTCGGGCCAGCAGAACTCGACATTATCCATCCATCGACTACATCCGAACCGCCCGACCACCGCAGGAGGAACCGTCGATGCAACCCATCGCCCCGCCGCCGCCCCGCATGTTCCTCCGCCGTTACGGACCGCTCATCGCCATCGTGGCCGTGCTGGCCGTCGTGGCCGGCGTAGTGCTAGCCTGCCGGGGGAGCGGACCGAAGAGCGGCCCCGGCAGCTCGAGAACGGTTGCCCGCATCGCCGGAGCCATTTCGTGGAGCCAGGCCGCGGCTGAAGGCAAGACGAAATCGATCCACTGGGGCAGCCGCTGCAACACCACCACCGGCAAGCTCAAGTACCCGTATTACTTCGCCGGCCAGTGCTACGCCCCTTTCACCGGCAATAACGGCGGCGCTACCTACCAGGGAGTCACGGCCCACTCGGTCAAGGTGGTGCTGTACCTGGCGGAGCCGCACGATCCGATCCTCAGCTACATCGAGGGATCGATCGCTGACACCGACACCAACCAGCAGACGATCGAGACGGTCCAGGGCTACGTCAAGTTCCTGCAGGCCTTTTACGAGACCTACGGCCGCACGATCGACCTGGTGCCGTTCGTGGCTACTGGCAACGCTACCGACGAGGTGGCCGCGCGCGCCGACGCCACGACCATCGCCCAGACCATCAAGCCGTTCGCCGTGCTGGGCGGCCCGATCCTCACCGCGGCCTTCGGCCAGGAGATCGTCGCTAACAAGATCTTCTGTATCGATTGCATGCCAAGCCAGCCCAATAGCTACTATGCCCAGCACGCGCCGTACGTCATCGGCCTGGGCATGAACGCAGATGAGGCGCAGATCCAGCTGGCCGACTACATCGGGGCTCAGCTCAAGAACCGGCCCGCAGCCTTTGCCGGCAACCCGGCCATGCACCACCAGACGCGGAAGTTCGGGCTTGTTTACATTTCGACCGGCCAGGACGCTGAGATTCAGACCAATGACTTCGTCCATAGCCTGGCCAAACTGGGGGTAACGCTGTCGGCCCGGCTGGCCTACACCTCGCCGGTAACCATTGACTCCGTGGGGCTGATCGCGAAGCTCAAGGCAGCGGGTGTGACGTCGGTCATCTTCAGCGGGGATCCGGTGGCGCCAGGACCGCTCACCAGGGCGGCCACCAGTCAGAACTACTTCCCCGAGTGGATCATCTCCGGTTCGGCGCTGACCGATACGACCATCTTCGCGCGGACCTACGACCAGGAACAGTGGTCCCATGCCTTCGGCATCAGTTTCCTGGCGGCGCGCACGGATCCGGCGGTGAGCGGATCGACCTACTTGTACCACTGGTTCTACGGCAAGAACCCGCCAGCGGCCACCGGCGCGGCCGTGACGACCCCGCTGATCACGCTGCTGTTCACCGGGATTGAGGCCACCGGACCGGCCCTGACGCCGGCGAGCTTCCTGGCCGCGCTGTTCGCCGCGCCAAAGCCGCCCGAGGCACTGACCGAGCCCATGATCACCTATGGCAACCACGGCATCTGGCCCCAGACCGACTACCTGGGGATCGACGACGCGACCGAGATCTGGTGGAACCCGAATGCGTCCGGCCCCGACGAACTCAACCACCTGGGCAAAGGCCTGTACGAGTACGTCGACGGCGGCAAGCGTTACCTCCCGGGCCAGTGGCCGGCCACCGCCCCGGACGTATTCACCACCAAGGGCGCGGTGACCATCTACAAAACGGTGCCACCGTCGGAGCGGGTCCCGAACTACCCGTCACCGGCTCGCCCTGGCTGAGCGGGTGCGGCCATCCACGCGGTGCGAGACGCTGACCCGCAGTGCTGGCACCGGCTTTGCTGCGACTGGAGGCTCAATGAGGTCCGTACCGTCGGCAGCGCAGATGCTGGCCGACATCGAGGCGATCCTCAGCTTCGGCGTCCGCCAGCCTGGTCATCCAGGCGACCGCGAGGCGGAGGCCTGGGCGGCGCAGCGATTCACTGAGCTGGGCCTCCACGATGTGGTGCTTGAGCCCGTCGAACTGCCGATGTGGCAATCCGCAGGGGCGACGCTCGAGGTATGGGCCGCCCACGATCCCGCGGCTGTGCAGCGTTTCGCGGGCTTCGCTTTGCCGTACACGCGCGGCTGTACGAACCTGGAGCGGGATCTCATAGCATTCGACCCCGCCTCCGCCCGCGACCAGATTGTGGTCGAGCCGCTGGCCTTCACCGAGCTCCCCCAGGCGAGGGTCAGGGAGCTGGCGACCAGCGTGTTCGATCCCGACAACGACTTCGACACGCTGGTCCAGACGCTGCCCTTCGGCCCGCGTCTCAACCTGGTGCTTGACCCTGCGGTCGAGGCAGGTGCGGCCGGGTACGTCGGCATACTGACCGGCGTCCCCTGGGAGACGTGCCAGTACTACGTGCCTTACGACACCCAGCCGCGTGCGTTGTCCGGTTTGTGGCTCAGCCGGTCCGACGGCATCCGCTTGCAGCACCTGCTCCGCGAGCGGCCGCTTCGGGCCCGGCTGAATGTCGACGGCAGGCAGACGCAGGTGCGCTGCCACAACGTGGTGGGCCGGCTGCCCGGCTGTGGCAATGAGACGGTGATCATCGGCTCACACCACGATGCCCCGTGGGCGTCGGCGGTCGAGGACGCCAGCGGCATGGCGCTCGTCCTGGCCCAGGCTCGTTACTGGGCCGACCAGCCCCAATCCGGCCGGCCGCATGACCTCGCGTTCGTGCTCACAGCCGGGCACATGGCCGGGGGGGCCGGAACCCGTGCGTTCGTGGACCAGCACGCTGACGAGCTGCCTCAGGTTGTCCTGGCGGTTCACCTCGAGCATGCGGCAGCCGAGGTGCACGGCGACGGTGAGCGGCTGCAGCTGACCACCAGCCCGAACCGCGCTGGTGGTTCACCAGCACCGAGCCCGGATTGCAGGAAGCCGTCGTCAGCGCGCTACTTAGCGAGGACCTGCGCCGGTCGTTCGTGCTGCCGCCGACCGTGTTCGGCCCGGCGCCTCCAACCGATGGCAGTGCGTTTTATCTCGCCGGCCTGCCGGTCGTGCACTTCCTGACCGCGCCGATGTACCTGTTCGACCCGCAGGACACCATCGACAAGATCCACGTGCCAAGCCTGGAACCCGTTACCCGGGCCGTCATCCGGATTATCGAGTCTGTTGCCGGACGGACGGCGGCGCAACTCAGGGGAGGCGCTTGATGCACGCCAGCGCGCCGGTCGTGCAGACCCGCTCCGGACCTGTCGCCGGGGTACGAGAGCAGAGCTACTTCGCGTTCCGCGGCATACCGTATGCCGCCTCGCCCACCGGCCAGCGCTGGCTCCGGCAACCGGAGCGGGAGCAGGCATGGGAAGGCGTCCGGCCGGCCCAGCTGTGGGGCGCGACCGCCCCACAGCGGAAGCAGCGAGTCCAGATCATTCCCGAGCTACTGGTGAGCGGGCCCGAGTACCTGAACGTCAACGTGTTCAGTCCCGACCTAGGAGCGTCCGGCCTCCCGGTCATGGTCTGGCTCCACGGCGGAGCCTTCATCATGGGATCGCCGGGTAATCCGTTGTACGACCCCGCCGCATTCACCGAGGCCGGCATCGTGTTCGTTTCCATCACCTACCGGCTTGGGTTCGAAGGCCTGCTGCCGATTCCGGGCTGCCCGCCAAACCGCGCAGTGCACGACTGGCTGGCGGCGCTGACCTGGGTGCAGGAGTGCATCAGTGCGTTCGGCGGAGATCCGGGGAACGTGACGCTATCCGGCCAGTCGGCAGGTAGCGAAGCTTGCCTCACGCTGCTCAGCATGCGACGCGCGCATGGCATGTTCCGGCGGGTGATCGCGATGAGCGGATCGCTGTCCATCGCAGCCGAGATAGCTGATGGCGACGAGCTGGCAGAGAACGCAGCGGCCGCCCTCGGGGTGCCGGTGGACGAGCTCGCCTCGGTCGCCCCGCGCGGCCTGCTCGACATCCAGCCGAAAGTCATTGGGCTCCTCGGCACACCGGGGCTTCGGTCACTCGTCAGCCAACTGGGCCAGAAGCCTGCGTACTTGCGGCCGAGCGTCGATGGCGATCTCATCCCCGAACTGCCCTTCGATGCCGTCGCCGGGGGCGCTGGCTCCGATGTCGAGCTGCTGGCCGGGTGCACATCGCAGGAGACCAATTTCGTCGCACGCATCTTCGCTCGGTGGGTCCGGGCCGACGGGCTGCGGCGCGGGCTGGGCAATCTCGGGCTGGGCAGCGACCAGATCGAGACTTACCTCGCAGCCCAGGGCCGAAGAGCCAGGCGCGAGATCCTCGGCCAGGCGATGACCGACCGGTCGTTCCGGATGCCCGTTGCCCGGCTGGCAGAAGCACGGGGTGAAGGTGTGGCCGCAACATACTGCTACGAGTTCGGCTGGCAGTCGCCCGCGTTTCACGGGATCCTGGGCGCAATCCACGGCCTTGACGTGCTGTTCGCCTTCAACAATCTCGCCGAAGGCCGGAAGGGGCGCCTCTATAACACAGCGCCGGACGAGCTCGCGGCCACCATGCATCGCGCGTGGGCCGATTTCGTCCGTACCGGCGATCCCGGCTGGCCCGGCTACCGATCACCCAGCCGTTCGGTCATGGTCTTCAACACCGCGAGTGCGGTGGCGAGCGACCCCGCGGCGCTGCCACGCTCGCTCTGGGATCTGGCTACCTCGACGTAGCAATGACCGGCTTGCCCAGGCTGAGAGGTGAGCTCCGGCGCCTGCTCATGCCCGCATGGAGCAGGCCCCTAGCATCAGCCGCTAGGGCGGCGCGGAGTTTACTGACGCTTTGAGCTCGTCTAGCGACTCTCGGATCAGCTTGGCAAAGTCTTGCTGGTCGGGCTCGTCGATCCAGCGTTGAAAAGCGGTTTTGAACACGGCGATTCCCGCTTCGGCAGTCAAAGTCGCGGTTGGATCACTGACGCCGCGCTGGCGCAAGGTGTGTGCGATCGCCGAGGCGAGCTTTGCCAACTTGATCAGCTCGCGGTCCCGCAGTTCGGGGTTCGCATCAATGACGGCTTGGCGCTTCGGTGAGAATTCGCGGACCTCTTGAAAGATCTCGGCGGTCGCCTCGAGAGCTGAGGCCACCGCGTCGATCGGAGCTGCCGAATCTGGCGCATCGGCGACGTGGGTTACGACGAACTCCTGCAGGGCGATCGCCCCCGAGAACAGAACCTCAGGTTTGTCGGCGAAGTACCGGAAGAACGTTCGCTCCGTGAGTCCCGCCCGCTTGGCGATCTCCGCCACCGTGGTCTGCTCGAATCCGTGCTCACCGTAGAGATCGATGGCTGCCTCTACCAGCCGGTCACGTGCATTGGGTTCCCACCTGGCCATAAGACCATCGTACGTAATGACAGTCGCTGACGAGTCTGTGTGAGACGGTCCAGCGCGAGAACACGGCCGAGCCTGAATGCCTTGTCCGGCGGCTCGGCCAGCCCGTGTGTATCACAGAGGGCCTCCGGCGCTCCGCAGTCCTGAGCGCCCGATTGTCAGGCGCTTGCCGGAAGCGAACAAAGGGGGATCGCAATGGGTACCTGGTTCTGGCCGAATATCCAGTTCACGGCGTGGGCGCTGCCGACGGGGCCCTGCCAATCGCATATCGACTTGCCGAGCAGCCCGTTCCCGAATCTCATACCCTGCCCGGAATGTGAGCTACCGGCCGAAGTCACTGATTGGTTCTCACTACGCAGCACCGACGGTCCCGTCGACCATGTGGCGCTGGGCTGCATCGACGGTCACCACTTCCGGATGGCGCTGGACCGGTTGCCGGCCGAGGTGATAGCGCAGCTCCGGGCTGACCGAGGTGTCAACAGACCGGCCCGCGACCGCGTGCTCCGGCGGGAGCCAGGGTCCGGGCGCTGAGATGGGATTTTGCGCATAGCGAGCAGCTACAAAAGCCGACCTAGCGGGGTGGGCGGGCTTAGAGCTCGCTGAGTGCGCGCCTGTTGGCCAGGAGTCCTCGTTCCACCTCAGTGAGGACCGCCCGCACCTGGTCATCCTGTTGTTCAGCCAGCGCTGCCGCCAGGTGTTGTCCGACCCGGTCGAGATGCTCGCCCACGATGCGGCGGACCTCCTCGTTGCTCGCGGCCCCGTGCCAGGGGTTCGGTGGCGTTCGGCCGGACCCGCTCGGCATGCTCGCCAGCGGGGATACTCCGAGTGCCTGGTCCTGGTCCGCGAGCAACCGGGCCCACGTTCTCAGGTCGGCGAAGAGTTGGTCGAGCAGCGCGTGCAGGGTGCGCGTCTCGGGGACCCTTCGCAGAGCCTGCCTAACGTCGAGGATCGCGTCAATGACATCGCTGAGCACCTGGTTGAGGGCAGCGATCGGATCGCCGCGCTGGGGCGGGCTCACGCGCGTACTTGTGCGGGCCGGGCGCCCGGGCACGCGCAAGGCCGGGCTATTGGGTTGCGCCATCCCACGCCGGGGCCTCCTTATCTCTGGCAGCGGCCCTCTCTCGGGCCAGCCCGGACGAAAGCCGCCGAGTGAGTAGACGAAGTAGTCGTTGACAGAGCGTACCGAGGCTGACGCTCGGCCCGGAGCGCGGCCACGACCCCCTTGGCCAAGCGGACCCAGGCGGCGCCGGCAGGACTACCGCCTGGTGATCGTCTTCCGGTCAGTGAGTCGGCGGCGGGCCAGGCCGACCGAGGCCATGGCGTTAGCCGCCGTCAGGGAGGCGCCGGGCCCGCACCGCGTCGGCGGGGTGGCGGCGGTGGCACAACCTTCCCGGCGAGGGCGCGCCCGGCGGGAACAACAACCAGCTTCCCATCAGAGGTGCGGACTGCGAGCGAACCCGCATCAGCTGCCTCAAGGATGCCTAGAACGTCGGCGATCTGCTCGCCGTCACCTGGTTCCGGCCGACGCCAGCGGATCACGACCCGCTGGCCGACATCGGCGGGCGTGAGCCGGACTTCTAGCCGGTAATACATGCTGACACCTGCTGGCGGGCTGGGCCGCTTGCGCAGCCGGGACCGGATGAGAGCGTGAGCGGCGGCTGCCAGACGCGGCCGACGCCGTGCTCGAGCGTAGTGGTCTTCGCGATGGTTGCCGCTGGTTGACCGCACAGCCCAGGGGCCGGCACGACCACAATCGGATCACGGTCAGCGCGGGCCAAGCCGCAGCGGCGCCGGCAGTTGCGAACGTGCCGCAGGGCGTGCCCTCGTGCCCGGTACGCTCGGCCGTATTGATCGGTCCAACACGCCTTTGTGCTGGCAGGGATCGGAGGTACCGATGGAACTGCGTTATCTGAGATACTTCCTTGCCGTCGCGGAAACCGGGAACTTCACCAAGGCAGCGGCGCAGTGCTTTGTCGCCCAGTCGGCGCTCAGTGAGCAGATCGCGCGGCTGGAGACTGA
Organism: uncultured Actinomycetota bacterium; assembly: GCA_963804435.1. Taxonomy (GTDB): domain Bacteria; phylum Actinomycetota; class Actinomycetes; order Streptosporangiales; family Streptosporangiaceae; genus JAJYUU01. The sequence continues at coordinate 2,506,105 of CAWDQI010000001.1, forward strand.
GGTCGGCGCCCCGCTGTTCGCCCGGACTAGCCGGGCGGTCCGTCTCACCGCGGCGGGCGAGGTGCTGGTGCCGCTGGCGCAGCGCATTCTCGCCGACGTCGAGATCGCCCAGGGGGAGCTGGATGCGCTGGCGGGCTTGCGGCGCGGCAAGCTCCGGCTGGGGCTGATCCAGGCGGCGGCCAGTGCGATAGACCTGGCGGCGGTCATGGGCGACTTCCATCGCCGGTTCCCGGACATCGAGTTTGAGGTGAGGAGCGAGCCGAGCGTTGCGATGGTGGCAGCTGTCGCAGCAGGCTCGCTGGATCTGGCTGTCATCGGGCTCAGCGCGGCAAGCCTGCCGTCCTCGTTGCGCACGGAGTTGCTTGCTCGTGAGCCGCTGGTCGCGGTGATGGCCATTGGGCATCCGCTGGCCGGGCGGGAGACAGTCGACGTCGCTGAGCTTGTAGAAGGTCGCCAGTTCATCCATTTCCGCCGCGGAACGGGCATACGCCAGCAGGTGGACGCCATGTTCGCCAGGGCAGGAGTCCCAGTTCACGCCGGGTTCGAGGTGGGCCAGGTACAGGACATGATCAGCCTGGCCGCGCACGATGTCGGCGTGACGGTGGTACCGCGCTCCGAAGCGAGCAGCCGCGTACGGGCGGGCCGGGGAAGTGGCGAGTTCCGTACCGCGCGCCTGTCCGATGCCACCGCAGTGCATCTGGTCAGCGTCGTCTACGACGCTGACCGCCTCTCGCCGGTCGGCGCTGCGTTCCTGGACGTCATCAGGGACGCCGCGAGTGCGGCCGCGCTAGCTGATCGGTAATACCGATCGCTGGCTTCTGTTTCATCTGTTGGACAGTGTGAGACAAGCGCCGTACCGTAGCGAAGATCGAGCTACGAGAGGGGCGAGGACATGACCGTCAACCGAACCCAGATGGGATGCCAGACCAGATACACGCTGCGCGACCGGGCTGGCCTGCCGTGCACGTTGACCTTCGGCGCAGGCGAGAGTGCGGCGGCGGAGTGGACGATGGTACTGCCAAGGACCGGCAGCAGCCATCCATACATCATGCGCCGGTTCGCTGCGCCGGTCACCGTGCGGCTCCGAGCCTGGCTGGCACCAATCATCGGTCCTGAGCGGGCTACCGAACTCGCCGCCGCCGTCGGCACCCAGCCGCCGCAGCCACAGGACTGGCAGCGCCACACGACCGCAGCGGCCGGCCTCAGCATCCCACGGCAGCGGGACTACCGGGCCTGACACAGCCGGTCATGTTTTGATATCGGCGGTCCGCCTAGCCTCCGCACAATCGGGCCCGTGTCCCCAGACATACCAGTCTGATCGGCCGAAGCCTCGGTCGGAATCTCGCTGTCGTCGGACTGGGGACGTCCAGGTCGGCTGGCCCAGGCCGACCCGGACGTCATGATGAGGCGAGGTCGAACCGGTCGAGGTTCATCACCTTGTCCCAGGCGGCGACGAAGTCGTTCACGAACTTCTCCTTCGCATCATCGCTCGCGTAGACCTCCGCGAGCGCGCGCAGCTCGGAGTTCGACCCGAAGACGAGGTCGGCCCGGCTGCCGGTCCACTTGACCTCGCCCGTGGCGCTGTCGCGGCCCTCGAATGTGTTCGCGTCCTCTGACGTCGCCTGCCACGTAGTGCCCAGGTCGAGCAGGTTGACGAAGAAGTCGTTGGTCAGACTCCCGGCGTTCGTGGTGAAGACGCCAAGCGGCGACTGGTGGTAGTTCGCGCCCAAGACGCGGAGGCCACCAACGAGGACCGTCATCTCGGGGGCGCTCAGGGTCAGCAGGTTCGCCCGGTCGATCAGCAGGTACTCGGCCGGCAGTCGGCTGCCCTTTCCCAGGTAATTGCGGAAACCATCGGCGGTCGGCTCGAGCGGGGCGAACGACTCTACGTCGGTCTGCTCCTGCGACGCGTCCGCGCGGCCCGGCGTGAAGGGGACCTCGACATCAAAGCCGGCGCCCTTCGCGGCCTGCTCCACGGCCGCACCACCAGCCAGCACGATCAAGTCGGCGAGTGAAACCTGCTTGCCGCCGGGGTGGGCGGCGTTGAAGGCGGCTTGTATCCCCTCCAGCGTGCGCAGTACCGTCGCCAGCTGGTCGGGGTCGTTGACCTCCCACCCGCTCTGCGGCTCGAGACGGAGGCGCGCGCCGTTAGCGCCGCCGCGCTTGTCGCTGCCCCGGAAGGACGCGGCCGACGCCCACGCAGTGGACACGAGCTGGGACACCGGCAGGCCCGAGGCGAGGATCTGGTCCTTCAGGGAGGCGACGTCCTCGGCGTTGATGAGCTCGTGCATCACAGAGGGAACGGGGTCCTGCCACAGCAGCGGCTCGGTCGGGACCTCCGGGCCGAGGTAGCGAACGACCGGGCCCATGTCGCGGTGAGTCAGCTTGAACCACGCCCGGGCGAAGGCGTCCGCGAGCTCGTCAGGATTCTCGAGGAAGCGTCGCGAGATCGGCTCGTAGACCGGGTCCAGGCGGAGCGAAAGGTCGGTCGTCAGCATTGTCGGGGCGTGGCTCTTCGACGGGTCGTGCGCGTCGGGGACGGTACCGGCGCCGGCGCCGTCCTTCGGCTTCCACTGGTGCGCGCCGGCAGGGCTCGTGGTCAGTTCCCACTCGTAGCCGTAAAGGGTCTCGAGGAAACTGTTGTCCCACCTCACCGGGGTAGGTGTCCACGTAACCTCAAGACCGCTGGTGATCGTGTCGCCGCCCTTGCCGGTGCCGTAGGTGCTCTTCCAGCCGAGCCCCTGCTGCTCAAGCGGGGCGGCCTCGGGGTCGGGGCCGACGTTGTCTGCCGGGCCCGCGCCGTGGGTCTTGCCGAACGTGTGACCGCCCGCGATCAGCGCGACCGTCTCCTCGTCGTTCATCGCCATCCGGCGGAACGTCTCGCGGATGTCCCGCGCCGCGGCGAGCGGGTCCGGGTTGCCGTTCGGACCTTCCGGGTTTACATAGATCAGGCCCATCTGGACCGCGCCGAAGGGCTCGTCGAGCTCCCGGTCACCGCTATAACGCTCGTCGCCGAGCCACGTCGTCTCGGGACCCCAGTAGACGTCCTCGTCCGGCTCCCAGACATCCGCGCGGCCACCGCCGAAACCGAAGGTCTTGAAGCCCATCGACTCCAGGGCGACGTTGCCGGTGAGGATCATGAGGTCGGCCCACGAGATCTTCTGGCCATACTTCTTCTTCACGGGCCACAGCAGCCGGCGGGCCTTATCGAGGCTGACGTTGTCCGGCCAGCTGTTGAGCGGCGCGAAGCGCTGCTGGCCGGACCCCGCGCCGCCGCGGCCGTCGCTAATGCGGTAGGTGCCCGCGCCGTGCCACGCCATCCGTATCATGAGCGGGCCGTAATGGCCGAAGTCAGCCGGCCACCAGTCCTGCGAGGTCGTCAGCATTTCCGCGATGTCTCGCTTCACGGCCGCGAGGTCGAGGGTCTTGAACGCCTCGGTGTAGCTGAATTCCTCGCCGAGAGGATTAGCCACGGCGGGGTTCTTGGCGAGGATCTTCAGGTTGAGCCTGTTCGGCCACCAGTCACGGTTGGCGTCACCCATGGTGGGGTGCGTCAGGCCGCGGGGCGCGACCGGGCATCCCCCGCTCTCCGGGGTCGTGGCTTCGACGGCTACTGGATCATGCTTCTCGGTCATGGGAATCCTTCCGGACTATGGGGCGGATCACGGTGCTCAGGAAAGGCGGGCGGTGGAACAGTCGGGGCATAGGCCCCAGTAGATGACCTGGGCCTCGTCGATATCAAAGCCATGGTCGTCGGACGCGGTCAGGCACGGCGCCTCGCCGACCACGCAGTCGACGTCAGCGACGACGCCGCACGACCGGCACACGAGGTGGTGGTGATTGTCCCCGACGCGTCGCTCGAACCGGGCCGGGCTGCCGGCGAGCTCGATGCGGCGCACGAGACCCGCGGCGGTGAGCGCGTGCAGGGCCTCATACACGGCTTGAAGGGAGATATGGCCGACGCGATCGCGCACCCCGGCGGCGATTGCCTCGACGTCGAGGTGGCCACCATCGGGGAGAGCTTCAAGCAGTGCGACGCGGCCGGCCGTTACCCGCAGGCCGGCACCGCGCAGCTCCTCGGCGGTGGTCGGAATCTGCGATGCGGTCATGGCTCCAAGCCTACATTCATTAACACGAACGGTCCAAGAAAACGAATGATCCAAGTCTAACTGCCCTATTTGCGGCGTGGCGCAGCTGCCCGCCGGGTGACAGGTAAGCGTGAATTCGCGGTGCGGCGTTCGGTGATCATGCGGACCGGTTTGACCAGCTTGATCGGGGAAAGGGTTGCCTACTCTGGGTGAGGAGGATGCGATGACGAGAGCGGAGATCGATTACCGCGCAGTGTTCGAGGCTCTTCCGGTGCCCATGGCGCTGCTGGCGCCGGACCTGGTCATCCTCGATGCGAACCACGACTTCCTGGAGGTGACAGGCCACAGCCGAGAGGATGTGCTCGGCCGCCATATCTTCGAGGCGTTCCCGGCGAACCCCGCCATTCACGATGCCGACGGGCGGCGCAACCTGCGCAACTCGCTTGAGACGGTACTGGCGACCGGCGTTCGCGATGTCATCGGAGCGAACAGGTACGACGTTGAAGTCCAGGACCATGCCGGCGAGTTCGAGGAGCGCTACTGGGCTGTGACCAACGCGCCGGTGCTCGGGCCCGACGGCGGGGTCGTCTTGATCATCAACAGTGCAGAAGAAATCACCCATATCATCCGGCAAGTCCTGAAGGCCCAGCCTCACCGCGGATGACCGCGCATAGCGTTGCGTCGGTATTTTGACCGGCGATCAGCGTCCGCGAACAGACACACCTCCGCGTGAATCACGGGCCCCGTTCCCTCGTCGCAGCTGTTAATGCTCCCACCAAGGTCTCCCGCGCCTGCTTGGTGCTGGCGCGGCAGGCGTGGGTTGCCCGGCTGTCGGTGCTGGCGGGTGCAAGGCGGGCGTTCCCCCGGTTTCCTCGGCCGCATGCCGGGCCGGCGCCCCGTGCAGGCTGAAGGGCGACAACCTGCTATCGGAGACTTGCAGATCGGACCGGGAGCCGACTTTCGCGTAGCCGAGGAACAGAATCGCGCTGACCACGACAACCAGGATCCACACTGGCTGGCCGTTCACGCGGCTCCAGTCGTTGAACCCGTGCAGGATCGCCGCGATGGCGAGTCCGATCCAGGCGACCTGGAACCACTTGTACCGGCGGGTCGCCGCGAGGCCGATGAAGTAGCCGGTCAGGCCCGACCAGCAGGCATGGGTGATCGGGTCAGTGAGGAAGCGCCAGACGAAATCGAGTATGAAGTACAGCACCGGGCCGATCAGCACCGAGAACAGTGCTCTAGATGCGGAGTGTCCGGTGTTCATCAGCTGCTCGATCGAGGGAATAGCGGACCGTATCGTCGAATAGAACGCTTCGACTCCGTTCACGCTGAAATAGTGCACAACCTCGCTTGCACCGAACACGAGGCCGCTCACTGCGCCGAGGAACAGGTAGTCGCGGGGCACCAGGTCCCGGCGGCGCCGGTAGATCAGGGCGATAGCGAGCACTGGCAGCGCCTTGGCGAATTCCTCTGGGATGCCGACGGTGAAGATGCTGGATCCTAGGTTGGCGTTGCTGCCATGGAGCGCGATCTCCAGCGCGATCGCGAGCGGCACCTGCGTCACCAGGGCGATCACCGTTACTACCACCAGCATGGGCCTGGTCACGTGCTCCGGCCGGACGATGACACCGAGCAGCAACAGCCAGGCGATCGCGAAATACGCAGCGAAGATCCAGGCAACGTGCTCGAACGTGCTCGTGCTCGGGGTCGCGCCCAAGATGACAAGTGCGATCGACGGCACGCAGATCAGTACCAGGAACAACTGCACAGCCCAGCTGCGGAGCGAGTGGTGCCGGAACCAGTCACCGAGCGGGAGCAGGTCGTCGACCTGCGCGCCGCGATGCCGCTCAGCTGACGAGATGGGCGCATTCGGGGGCATCGTCATGATCGTCTCCTCCCCGCGCTCGGGTCTCCTACCACCATCACACGCCGTGTCCTGCCAGCCGTACCCGGCGTTTGCCTTGCCTGGGGCCGGGCGTCAGGCTGGCGCCGGTACTGCTCGATGAACCCGCTGCCGGCGCCGCCCGTGTAGGGAGTTGACCGAGCCGGCGCGCATTCGGACCGTCAGCCGGCCCTCGCCAGACGACGAAGGGAACCCTGATGCGCCACCTGGCAGCAGGCAAGCCAGTGCAACAAAGCGGCAACCAGAGCCCGGCCCGCGGCCGGAGATGGCCGGCAGCAGTGACGGTGCTGGCCGTAGCGGCGGCCGGGCTGGCCGCCGCCGCGGGGTCGGCCGTGGCGGCGGCGGCTCCGCCGAACAGCTTCAAGCAAACCAACCTCATCGCCAACAGGGCGTCGTTCCACGCCAAGCTTGTTGACCCGAACCTGAAGAACGCGTGGGGCCTGGCGGCCGGCCCGACCTCGCCGCTGTGGGTCTCGGACAACAACTCGGGTAACGCCACGGTCTACAGCGGCGGGATCAACGGCGGCGCCGTCACGCTGGATCTCACCGTGCCGGTGCCCGGCGGCAACCCCACCGGACAGGTGTTCAACCCCGACTCGAATGCGTTCCCGGTGGGAGGCCCTGGCGGGAGCGCGGCGGTCTTCATCATCGATACCGACTCGACCGGCTCGACCCAGTCGCCCGGCCGGATCGAAGCCTGGAACGGTGGAGCGAAGTTCGTCGTCGAGGCCAGCCGGACCGGCGGGCCAGGGGGCATCACCCGCAAGGGCGCTGTCTTCAAGGGACTTGCGCTGGCCACCACTCCGAAAGCAGGACCTGAGCTGTTCGCCGCGGACGTCGCCAACGCCACGGTCGATGTCTTCAACCGGAAGTTCGCCCCGGTGCGGACGCCGTCCGAGTTCAAGGACCCGAGGCTCCCGGCCGGATATGCGCCCTTCGGCATCCAGGAGCTTGGCGGCAAGATCTACGTTGCGTACGGGAAGCAGAACCGGTCGAAGACCGACGTGATGCCCGGTGCCGGGCTCGGCGTGGTCGATGTCTACACCGTCGACGGCAAGCTCATCCGCCACCTCGTCTCCAGCGGGCGGAATAGCCCGCTGAACGAGCCGTGGGGCCTGGCCATCGCCCCGAAGGGATTCGGCCCGTTCGCCGGTGACCTGCTGGTGGGGAACCTCGGGAACGGCTGGATCAACGCGTTCAACCCGATGACAGGGAAATTCCTGGGTGCGCTCGACAGCACCAGTGGCTACCCGATCGTCATCAAAGGCCTGTGGGGACTTCGGGTGGGCAATTCAGCGTTCGGCGGGGCGTCGTCACTGGTGTTCAGCGCCGGCCCGAACGCCTACCACAACGGCGTCGTCGGCATCCTGCGCCCGACCAGGTAAGACGCAGCGGATCCAACGCCAAACCGAAGCGCGGGCGTGATCGTCGCGCTGACCGAGATGTCTAGAGCGAGTCCGTCACGCCAGCCAGGGCGCCATCCTGTGCCGCAGCGGTACAGGTGGTGCCGCCCTGGCGGGTTCTCAACCTTGACCGGGAGGCGGTCAAGACGGCCGGGGTTGCTCATGGGGCTGGCCGGGCACACTTGCCCGGTGGGCTGCTCGGAGGGCCACCGGTGAGCGCGGAATCGCCGGGTGAGTCGGTCATCCGGACTCCGGACCAGCGCCTTAGGGTATTCGTGAGTTCCACGCTCGGCGAGCTGGCCGACGAGCGGCGGGCGGTCGTGCGCGCCATCTCGGCAATGCGGCTGACGCCGGTGCTGTTCGAACTCGGGGCGCGGCCTCACCCTCCCCGGGACGTGTACCGGGCCTATCTGGCGCAAAGCGATGTGTTTATCGGTTTGTACTGGCAGCGGTACGGTCAGCTGGGCCCGGGCATGGAGGTATCGGGCCTGGAGGAGGAGTTCGAGCTGTCGGGATGCTTGCCGCGGCTGCTGTATGTCAAGGCGCCCGCGCCGAACCGCGAGCCGCGCCTGGCGGATCTGCTGGCCCGGATCAAGCAGCAGGCCTCCTACCGCACGTTCGGTGCACCCGCTGAGTTGGACCGGCTGGTGCGCGACGACCTCGCAGTTCTGCTGAGCGAGCAGTTCGCCGCCGCCCGCGAGCCAGCGCCGGCAGCCCGGGGCAGCCTTCCAGGCCCGCGCCCACTGCCCATCGGCACGACCTCGCTCCTCGGCCGCGAAGAAGCCATCGACGAGTTGGCGGGGATGGTCGTCCGGCCGACGGTGCGGCTGGTGACGCTGACCGGGCCGGGCGGGATCGGCAAGACCCGCCTGGCTGTCGCGGTGGGCGAGCGTCTCCACGACCGGTTCGCTGCGGGCGTCGTGTTCGTGCCGCTCGCGGCGGTCACCGACCCCGCACTGGTCTTGGATGGCATCGGCCGGGCGGCGGGCGCGGACCTATCCGGGGCGGGCTCGCCGCTGGAAGCACTGGCCGAGCGTTGCGGCGACGATGCCTGGCTGCTCATCCTGGACAATCTCGAGCAGGTGGTCGAGGCAGCAGCTGACCTGGGCGAGCTGCTGGCGCGCTGTCCTGGCGTGGCGATCTTGGCCACCAGCCGAACGTCGCTGGGGCTCCGGGGTGAGCACGAGTACCCGGTACCGCCGTTGCCGCCACCGGCCGACCAGGACGCCGTGCCCGTTCAGCGGCTGGCAGTCTCACCGGCCGTTGCACTGTTCGTAGATCGGGCTAATGCGGTGCGCCCAGGCTTCGCCCTGACTGCGACCAACGCGGCGGCGGTGGCGGAGATTTGCCGGCGCTTGGAGGGCTTGCCGTTGGCGATCGAGCTGGCCGCTGCCCGTACCCGGCTGCTAGACCCCGGCGCCTTGCTCGACCGGCTGTCGGCTTCGCTCGATGCCCTGGGGACAGGGGCGGTGGACATGCCTGAGCGCCAGCGCACGCTGCGCGCCACCGTCGAGTGGAGTATGGGCCTGCTAGATGATGGCGAGCGGTCGCTGTTGGAGACGATGGCGGTGTTCGTGGACGGCTGGACCATCGATGCCGCCACCCGTGTCGCCGGCTTGCCGGAGGATCGGGCGCTGGATTTGTCGGAGAAACTCGCTCGTCACAGCCTGATCTACCTGGACAACGGCGAGCTCGGCACCCGGTCGCGGATGCTGGAGACCATCCGCGTGTTCGTGGCTGAGCGGCTGGCGGGCCGGCCCGACGCCGACGAGATTGAGCGCCGTCACGCTGCCTACTACCGGGAGCTGGCGGAGCAGGCGGACCGGCCGCTGCGCGGCAGCGGCCACCGAGAGTGGCTGGGCCGACTGGACGCGGACGCGGGCAACCTGGCTGCCGGGGTGCGCTGGTCCCTGGACCATGATCCGGTTCGGCTGCCCCACCTGTTCCGGATCCTGTGGCTGTTCTGGGAACTGCGAGATCACATGGGTGAGGCGCGTACCTGGGTCGAGCAGCTTATGGCGGTCGCTGGCTCCCTGGACTCCCAGGGCCGGGCCGAGCTGCTGTGGACCGCGACAGCGACCGCCAACGAGGTGCATGACGACCCGTCGGCGCTGGCAGCTAGCCAGCAGCTGGCCCCCCTGCTAGCCGGGATCGACGAACCCTACCTGCACACGATGTCCAAGCTGATCATCGCGATGACCCTGCCGATCAGCCGGGACTTCGACGGCGCTTTGCGGGGGCTGCTGGCATGCCTGGGGGAGATCCGCGGCCAGGACGAGCCGTACTGGACAGCCGTTGCCGCCCTCAGCGTCAGCTACATGGAGACCGGCGCGGGCCGCTACAGCGACGCGCTGCGCCACGTGCGTGAGGCGCGCGACCTGGCAGAGCGCTACGACTATTCCTGGCTGGCTGCCTGGTCGCGGGTGCAACTGGGCACCCTGGACGTCGAGCGCGGCCAGCTCGAGCACGCCCGGGCGATGCTCGACGAGGCACTCGACTTGAGCCTGACGATCTACACCACCCGCAACGTCACGCTGTGCCTGATTGCGTTTGCCCGGTTGGCGCTGGCCGAGGGTGACCCCGAGCGGGCCGCGCTGCTGGCTGGCGCGGTCGCCGGCCTCCGCCACCGCGCCGACCTGGGGGCCTGGCCGATGCTCCGGCCCCCGGAAGCTGAGCTAGTCAGCCAGGTCCGCCAAGCACTAGGCGACACCCGGTTCGAAGACATACATGACGCCGGCGCCCAGCTCAACCAGCGGGAAGCGGTCGCAGCCGCCCGGCACGGCCGCAGGTCCCAGAGCCGATGAACATGGCCGATGGCGTGAATTGCGGTGACAGCCACACCGTGAAGATCCGGAAAGTCCGGCCGTAACGTTCCGACTCGGGCACCGGGGCGAGGCCGCGCTGCTCAACGCTGACCTGGTTCTCGCGCACTGGCCCGAGCGGACAACGCGATGGTCCGGCCATGCGGTTAGCTGCCGGGCTTGATCGGTGTCTTGGCGCCTCGCTGTCCGAGTAGGGCGCCGGCGAGCTGGTGCCGCGAGGTCACGCCGAGCTTTGTGAACACCTTTCGCAGGTGGTAGGCGACGGTGGCCGGGCTGATGAATAGCTGAGCCGCAATCTGCGGGTTTGAGGCGCCCCCGCCGGCGAGGCGGGCGATCAGCGCTTCTTGCGCGGTCAGGGCGTCGGCTGTGTCGACCGTCCGTTTGCGGGCGTGCTCGCCGGTCGCACGCAGCTCGATCCTCGCCCGTTCGGCGAAGGCTGCGGAGCCGATGGAGTCGAAGAGCTCGTGGGCGTCGCGGAGCTGATCCCGGGCGTCGCGCCTGCGCTGCTGACGCCGCAGCCACTCGCCGTACAGCAACCGGGCGCGGCCCAGTTCCACCCGAAGGCGCGTGCGCCCGAGGGCTTCGATCGCATCGCGGTAGCGGGTCTCGGCGGTGCCGGCATCGCTGACGAGTGCTCGCGAGCGGGCCTCGACGCCGAGTGCCCAGTCAGTTCCACTGGCGCGGGCGCTCCGCGATAGCCGCTCGAGGGCGTTCGCCGCGCGCTCGGGCTCCCCGCTGCGGGCCGCGGCCTCGATGAGCTCGACCGCCGCCCAGTTGGCGAACCAAATCGCCTGCGTGTCCTCGCTTGCCTGCCGGGCCGCGGCCAGCGCCTGCTCGTACCGGCCGAGACCGTTGCACAGCACGGCGGTCGCCCATTGAAGCAAGCTGAGGCCCTCGCCCTCGCCTCGGCGTTCGACGTCTTTGGTGCCAGTCTCGATCAGGGCGAAGGCGTCGGCCTCCCGGCCCTCGAAGGCGGCAAGCGCCACGGTGCCATACGGCGCGATGCTGCTCCCCGTCGCTTCGGTCACCGACTGAGCTTCGGTGACCAGCGCGGCCGCCACGTCGAACTCCCCGGCGAACATGTGCACGCCCGCGCGGGCGTTGAGTGCGATCGGGAGCGCGGTGAGGCCCCCGGCGTCGCGCGCGAGCGTGACCCCGCGCCCTGACAGCACATCCAGGCTCTCGAAGTCCCACACAGTCCCGGCGGCTCCGCAGGCCTGCCACAGCCAGTCCAGGCCTTCATCCTCGGCGAGGTCGGCGGTGCAAAACGCGCTCACCGCCCGCTTGAGGACTGGCGCTCCCTCGGCATACCCCTGCGTGATGACAAGCGCCAGGCCATGCAGCAACAGATCGGTGGCGCGCGCGGGCCGTGGCAGGCCCACGGCCAGCGCTGCCTCTGCCACCTCGCGCATGTCGGCTCCAGTCGACAGGCGGCCAGCGAAAAGTGCCGCGCAGAGTGCATCCAGGTAAGTGTTGCGCGCGATCCGCATGTCAATCTGCTCGAACTGGCGGGCAGCTTTGAGCAGCAGCGGGGGTGCGTCGCTGCCACGGCTGGACGCGAACACAACCTGGCCCCGCCGCAGATCCACCTGGGCACGCTGAGAGTCATCCAACGGCCCCGCCTCCGCCGCGGCCAGCAGCCTGAGAGCCGCATCGAACGCTCCGGCCTGATACATCGCGTTGACCGCGGCCAGCCCTCGTTCCGCCCGCCGAGCCGGGCCAACCGTCAGCTCGGCCGAGCGCTGCAGGAACGCGGCCGCCGCCGCGTACCCCCCGCGCGCGCGGGCTCGGCCCGCCGAGCCCTCGAGTTCTCCGGCGACGTCGTCGTCCGGCCCGGCTGCCGCCTGAGCGCGGTGCCATGCCCGTCGATCCGGGTCAGTCTGCGAATCGGTGGCAGCGGCCAGTGCGCCGTGCACCAGCCGGCGTGCCGCTGGCAACGCGGCTCGGTACACCGCGGAGCGCACGAGCGGATGCCGGAAGGTCACCTGCTCCGCAATTGCCAGCAGCCCGTCGGCCTCGGCGGCGGCAGCCGCCTCCGCCCCGATGCCCAACTGCCCGGCCGCCCGCCACAGCAGCACCGGGTCGCCCACAGGCTCGGCCGCAGCAATCAGCAGCAGTCGCTGGGCGTCGACGGGCAGAGCCTCCAGCCGCCGCTTGAAGGTGTCCTCAAGCCGTCCGCAGAGCGACGGCGTATCCAGCACGCCAAACCCGCCAGCCAGTTCCGCGGCTCTGAGCCCCCGCGGTAGCTCCAGCAGAGCCAGCGGGTTTCCCCGAGTCTCCGCAATGATCCGCTCACGCACTTGCGCATCCAGCGGTCCCTTGATCACCGAGCCCAGCAGCTCCCGCGCGTCACCGTCACCCAGCCCCTCGAGGGCCAGCTCAGGAAGCCCGGTCAACTCCTCAGCCGGCTTGCGCGTTGCGAAGATCATCGCGACCGGCTCCGCTAGCAGGCGGCGCGCCACGAATCCCAGCGCCTGCGCGGACGCACGGTCTAGCCACTGCGCATCATCGACAACGCACAACAGTGGCTGCTCAACGGCCGCCTCCGACAACAGGCTGAGCGCCGCCAGGCCCACCAGGAAGCGGTCGGGCGCTGCCCCGGCCGTTAGCCCGAAGGCCACGCCGAGCGCATCACGCTGCGGACCCGGCAAACGGTCCATCAGATCCAGCATCGGCGCGCACAACTGCTGGAGCGCAGCGAACGCCAGCTCCATTTCCGACTCCACTCCGGATACCCGGGCAATGCGCAGTCCGGCGGAAGCTTGGATCGCATATTCCAGAAGTGCAGTCTTGCCGACGCCGGGCACCCCCAGGATCACCACTACCCCGCTGCGCCCGGCGCGCGCCGCGCCGAGAAGGCCGCCGAGCGTCGCACGCTCCGCGAGCCGATCGAGCAACATCACAGACTCCACGTGCAACCCCCGGCACGGACAGCCACGCCGCCAGATTTCACGCTACACGCCCCGATTCGTGGCGCCAGGGCCTGCCGCTGACGCCGGCTGCCAGGTGGCTATCAGCTCGTGCGCTGACTATCAACTTGCCGACGCGAACGAGGACGTGCAGCACTAGCCTCGGGGCGTGGCTCGAAGAAAATGTCGCGAAAACAGGCACCTGCAAGGCTCTGACCAGGCGTTTCCAGTGGTGGCTGGTGCCCGCCTGCGTAGCGCTGACCAGGGGGAACTGTGAACGACAGCTTGAGTGACGATGCAGTAATCCGGACTCACGATCAGCGGCTTCGGGTGTTCGTGAGTTCCACACTGGGTGAGCTGGCTGAAGAGCGGCAGGCGGTGGCGCGCGCCATCTCGGCGCTACGGCTGACGCCGGTGATGTTCGAGCTGGGAGCGCGACCGCACCCGCCGAGAGATGTGTACCGGGCCTACCTGGCGCAAAGTGATGTGTTCATCGGCCTGTACTGGCAGCGGTACGGGGAGATCGGCCCCGGCATGACGGTCTCGGGGCTGGAGGACGAGTTCGAGCTGTCCCAGAACCTGCCTCGCCTGCTGTATGTCAAGGCACCGGCAGCCAGCCGCGAGCCGCGCCTGGACGAGCTGCTGAGCCGGGTCAGCGGGCAGGTGTCGTACCGGTTGTTCAGCACCCCCCGGGAGCTGGACCGCCTTGTCCGCGACGATCTCGCCGCGCTGCTCAGCGAGCGGTTCGGCGCACTCTCCCCGGCGCAGGTTGTTCCCATGCCCTCCCGATCGCCGGCCGCGGGCTGGCGCGGTCCGCGCCCGCTACCTGTCGGCATGACCTCGCTGATTGGCCGGGAGCCGGACATCGTCAATGTGGCCGGGCTGGTTGACCGCAGTGAGGTGCGGCTGGTGACCCTCACCGGACCCGGCGGGGTGGGCAAGACACGGCTTGCCCTGGCCGCGGGGGAGCGCCTGCGTCCTGGTTTCGGCGCCAGCACCGCGTACGTTCCGTTCGCCGCCGTCACCGAGCCGGAGTGGGTTCTGGCGGAAATCGCCCGGGCGGTCGGAGCCGACCTGGGGGCTACGGGCTCTGCGCTGGAGACCTTGGTCAAGCACTTTGGCGGCGACCGGTGGCTCCTGATCCTCGACAACCTCGAGCAAGTGGCCGCCGCCGCTCCCGACCTCGGTGCGTTGCTTGCCCGCTGCCAGGGCCTGGTGATCCTGGCGACCAGCCGCACCGCGCTTGGCCTGCGGGCCGAGTGGGAATATCCGGTGCCGCCGCTGCCTCTCGCTGCTGATTCCGCCACGACGCCTGCGGCAGTACTGGCGTCGTCACCAGCGGTGGCCTTGTTTGTTGACCGCGCCCGCGCGGTGCGCCCCGGCTTCGCCCTCACTGAGGCCAACGTGGCAGCAGTAGTGGAGATCTGCCGACGCCTGGAGGGCCTGCCGCTGGCCATCGAGCTAGCGGCAGCCCGCACCCGGCTGCTGCAGCCCGCCGCTCTGCTTGACCGACTGGCGGCGTCGCTGGACGCGCTGGGGGCGGGCGCGGCGGACCTGCCCGAACGGCAGCGCACCCTGCGAACGACGGTCGAGTGGAGCGTCGAGCTGCTCGATGATGCGGAGCGGTCGCTGCTGGAGACTGCGGCGGTGTTCGTGGACGGCTGGAGCTTGGATGCTGCGGTCCAGGTCGCCGGCCTGGGCGAGAACCGAGCGCTGGAGCTGTCAGAGTCCCTGGTTCGGCACAGCATGGTCCAGCTGGACGGCACCGTCGACGGGCCCCGCTGCCGGATGCTGGAGACTGTCCGCGAGTTCGTGGCGGAGCGGCTTGCGGCCAGGCCTGATGCTGGTGAGATCCAGCACCGTCATGCTGACGTGTACCGGTCACTGGCCGAGCAGGCAGGCCAGCAGCTGCGCGGGACCGGTCACAGCGAGTGGCTTGAGCGGATCGATGCCGACGCGGGCAACCTGGCCGCCGCGATCCGCTGGTACCTGGCGCACGATCCCGCTCCACTGCCCCACCTGTTCCGCCTCCTGGGACCGCTCTGGTTTCTGCGGGACGCCATGGGTCAGGGCTGGGCTTGGATCGGGCAACTATTGCCCGCCGCCGACTCGCTGGATCTTCAGGCCCAGGCCGAGCTGGCGTGGACGGCGCTCGTGGTAGACCTCGAGGTAGGCGATGACGAAGCAGCCTTGGCGGCCCGCGAGCGGCTGTGCTCGCTGCTCCCCGAAATCGAGGATCCTTTCCTGGAAGCCGTGGGCAAGCTGGCCCTGGCGTGGAGTTCGCCGATCGCCGACGACTTCGACAGCGCTCTGCGGGCCGCGTCGGCAAGCCTCGAACAGCTCCGCGGCCAAGACGAGCCGTTCTGGACCGCACTTGCCATCGGCTCCCTCGGTTCCGTGGAGACCGCCGTCGGTTGCTACGGGGGCGCCCTGCGCCACCTGCGCGAGATGCGCAACCTGACAGACCGATTCGGCAGCGCCTGGCTATCGGCCTGGTCCAGGGTGCAGCTGGGCACGCTGTCCATCGCACGCGGCAGGCTGGGCGAGGCCGAGCCGCTGCTAGCTGAAGCACTTGACCTGGGCCTGGCTGCGCGTAGCACTCGCAGCGTGACGCTGTGCCTGGGCGCCTTTGCCAGGCTAGCGTTCGCAAAGGGTGACCCGGAGCGGGGGGCGCTGCTGGCAGGAGCGACCGAGGGTATGCGCCGGCCGGTCGGCCTGAAGGAGTGGCCAACGCTACGGCGGGCAGATGCCGAGTTCGTGGCCCAGGTTCGTCAGGCCCTGGGCACGGACCGCTTCGAGCAGATATTCGCCGACGGCTTGCTGCTCAATCGGCAGGAGGCGGTGGCCTCCGTACGGGACCCAACCTGGGTCGACACCCAAGCCTGCTAAAAAGCCGTTTTGTCATGGCCGGCTGTCCGTGACGGTCAGCCGGCCTCAAGCGCGGCCAGCCGCAGCTCCAGCTGGTCGACCCGGTGGCGGAGTATCTCCAGCTGGGCTTCGTCGGCCAGACGGCGCTCCGCGGTATGGCGCAGTCGCGGTGAGGCCTCGGCGCGGGCAGCCACCAGCCCGAGCGGCACCAGCCGCTGGGGTCCGTGTGGCCCGTCGACAAGCCGAGACGGAATCTGGCCGGTCCGGTACCAGGTGCGTAGCGCGGCACGGGAAACGCCGGTGTCTGCGGCGGCTCGTTCGAGCGTCGCCCAGTCCGAGTCCTCGAGCTGCGCGGTCAGCTCAAGTTCGAGTTCCCAGTCATCGAGGCGATCCTCCCAATCCATGACGATCTGATCCTCCCGTCACTTGCAATTGTGCACGCCGCTAGCCCTATTAATAGCATGGTATTGACGGGGTAGAGTGCTTGGCTGCACCCTGGTCGCATGTTCGAACGATTCACTAGCCGCGCCCGGCACGTTGTCGTCCTTGCCCAGGAGGAAGCCCGGCAGCTGCAGCACAACTACATCGGCACCGAGCACATCCTGCTCGGGCTCCTCGGCGAGTCTGACGGGCTCGCAAGCCGTGCCCTCGAGCGCTTCGGGATGTCGCTCGACGGCGCCAGAGACGAGGTCAAGGCCATCGTCGGCACCGGGAAGTCGACGCCGAGCGGGCACATCCCATTCACGCCGCGCGCGAAGAAGACGCTTGAGCTTGCGCTCCGCGAGGCCCTGCAGTTGCACCATAACTACATCGGCACGGAGCACATCCTGCTGGGCGTGATACGGGAAGGCGACGGGGTTGGCGCCCGGATCCTGAAGCAGCACGCCGCGGACCTCGGGACGGTGCGGGCGACGGTCCTGGAGTTGCTGTCCACCATGCCGACCGAATCTGTCCGGCGCACCCGCTGGCTGCGGCGCGCACTCCCCGCGCTCGGCGCCGGCGAGCCAGGCGAGCCAGGCAAGTCGACGGAACTGCAGACCACGCCTGCGGCCGACACGCAGCCTGAGCGAGGCCGCCCGACTGGCCGGATCGCGACCCGTCGGCTCGCACCACTCTGCTGCTTGCCGCACTTGGCGACCCTGACACCGCTGCAGCGCGGGCGCTAGCCGCTCTGGGCGTCGACCTGGACCATGCCCGCGAGGCGCTCCGCCGCGCCGACGTGACCGGCACCAGCGACGAGCCGACAGAGGAAGCCGGCCGGCGCCAGATGCTGATCCGCGTAACTGACAACCAGCTCACGATCGAGGCAACCGACCCGGTGATCGTCCGCCTGGGCCGCGCCGCGCTCGAGGCGCTTGGCGACCAGGCCGAGCCAGCCGGAACCATCCGCGGTGACCTGCCGGTCAGCGCCAGCCTCAGCACCGTCTGGCAAGCGCTTCACGACAGCCTCGCCGTCATCCAGCGGCGCGCGACGTTGCCGGCGGAGTCCCCGGAGTCTCCCAGCAGTCCTGACAAGCCAGAAGCGGGGCCGGCCTAAGCGACGGGACGGGGACGATCACCCCGCCTGCTCGCGCGAGGCGGGCCGGACCAGTCCCGACTCATAGGCCAGGACGACGGCCTGGGTCCGGTCGCGCA
Organism: uncultured Actinomycetota bacterium; assembly: GCA_963804435.1. GTDB lineage: Bacteria > Actinomycetota > Actinomycetes > Streptosporangiales > Streptosporangiaceae > JAJYUU01. The sequence continues at coordinate 2,523,736 of CAWDQI010000001.1, forward strand.
GCCCGAGCTTGTGCAGCACGCGGCTGACGTGCGTCTTGACTGTCTCCTCGGTAACCACGAGCCGGGCCGCTAGCTCCGGGTTCGACAAACCCTCGGCCAGAAGCCGGAGCACATCGGTTTCCCGCGGCGTCAGCGCGCCGATCGTGGCAACGAAGTTGCGGGGGACCTTCGGCCGGAGCCGGGCGAACTCACTGATCAGCCGCCGGGTAACAGCCGGCGCCAGGAGCGCCTCGCCGACGGCGACCACCCGCACGGCGTCGAACAGGCGCTCGGCCGTCACATCCTTCAGCAGGAAACCGCTGGCACCGGCGCACAGCGCGTCGTAGACATACTCATCCAGGTCGAACGTGGTGAGGATGATGATGCGCGGGCTGCCGGCTGCCGCTGGTCAGCTGCCTCGTGGCCTCAATCCCGTCCGTGCCTGGCATCCTCACGTCCATGAGCACGACATCGGGCCGCAGTTCGCGGCTAATCCGCACCGCTTCGGCGCCGTCGCACGCCGTTCCGAGCACCGTAAAGTCCGGCTGGGTGTCGAGCAGCGCCGCGAAGCCGGTCCGGACAACCGGATGATCGTCGGCGACCACGATGCGGACGACCTCGCCAGGCATGGTCATACTGCATACTCCTCGGCCTTGACGGGGAACGTGGCCCGGACCAGGAATCCGCCGCCGGGAGCTGCGCCGGTGCTTAGCCCGCCGCCAACAGCAGCGGCTCGCTCTCGCATACCGAGAATCCCGTGCCCGATGGCCTGCGGGTCGGCCGGCGCAGTCTCGGGCCCGGCCCGTTATCTCGGATGCGCAAGTGCAGCGTCTCGTCGGTGAAATGCAGTTCAACGTCTACCGCCGCGCCCGGCGCATGCCGCCTGGCGTTGGTGAGCGCTTCCTGCACTATGCGGTAGGCGGCCAGTTCGACGCCGGGATCCAGCGCGGCGAGCCAGCCCCGGACGATCAGCCGGGCGCCGATGCCCGCTGCGTCCCTGGCCCCGTCCACCAGCTCGTTGAGCTGGGCCAGCCCAGGCTGGGGCTGCAGATCCACCGCGGGCCCCGTGGTGTCCTCGCGCAGCACGCCCAGCAGCCGCCGCATCTCGGTGAGCGCGGCCCTGGCCGTGTCGCCGATCGCTAGCAGTCGCTGCGCGCCGGCGGTGGGCATGCCCGGCGTGGCCAGCCTCGCCGTCTCGGCCTGCACTGCGATCATGGAGATGTGATGCGCCACGACGTCGTGGAGTTCACGCGAAATGCGCGCGCGTTCGCCGCGCGCGGTGTGCTCGAGCAATGTGCCGGCGATGGCCTCGCGGGTAGCGGTGTGCTGGACGGCCATGCTGCGGAGCCGGCCCGCCGCGCCCGCGCAGGCTGCCACCGGGCCCACTGAGGCCGCCGTGATGGCGAGCGCGGCAAGTCCCGACGTCGCCGCGAAGCCTGGCGCCTGGCCTGTTCCGAAGACCAGGGCCAGGACGAGGAACGGCAGGGTCAGGCACGCCGCCAGCAGTTGCGGACCGCGGTTGCCGAGGCGGTACATGATGACCAGCTGCGCGACCAAGCCTCCGACCGTCAGCAGGTGGAAGGCAGCGAGCGACAGCAGATTCGCGGCGCAGATCGCCACCGCGGCCATGGCCGGCTGGGACCACCGGAACCCGATTGGCAGCGTGCCAGCCAGGCTCGGCAGCGCAACCAGCACCGACGCGAGTAGCCAGCCCGAGCTCGCAACCGAAGGAAGCAGGTCGCCGCGGGTCACGCCATTGCCTGCGCTCGACGCCGCCCATATGGCCTGCGCTACCGCCGCCGCCGCGAGCACGCCAGCGGTCACGATGGGCGCATGCGGGGTTGCGGCGACCCGCCGCACCAGGGCCGCGCTGCTGGTGCGCCATCCCGCTCGCTCTCCCACCTCATCATTCTCACCGGGAACGGCCAATCAGTCGTCCCCCTGTGCAGTAACTCCTGATCCCCCGCGCGGGGGACACGGCGACGTTCCCATCCCTAACCCAGGGGTGCTGAAGAGGGCTCCCCGGCGGGACGACGCGCGGCCAGCGTTTCCCTAGCGTTGCTGGCATGGAAGCAACTATCGAAGTTCACGACGTGCGCAAGCGGTTCGGGCCAGCGCTCGCGCTGGACGGCATGTCGTTCACCGTCCAGCCGGGTCAGGTCACCGGTTTCGTCGGCCCGAACGGCGCCGGGAAGTCCACCACCATGCGGGTGATCCTGGGCCTGGACGCACCAGACGCGGGCCGCGCGCTGATCGGGGGGCAGCCGTACGCGAAGCTGCGCCACCCGCTCAGCCACCTCGGTGCGCTGCTAGACGCGGCCGCCTTGCAACCCGGCCGCACCGCCCGCAACCACTTGCTGTGGCTGGCTCACTCCCAGGGCCTGACGGCGCGCCGGGTCGACGAGGTAATCGGGCAGGCCGGCCTGAGCGCAGTAGCGCGGCGCAAGGCCGGCGGCTACTCGCTCGGCATGCGGCAGCGGCTTGGCATAGCCGCCGCGATGCTCGGCGATCCGCCGGTGCTGATGCTCGACGAGCCGTTCAATGGCATGGACCCGGAGGGCATCGTGTGGATGCGCGGCTTCCTGCAGTCGCTGGCCGGGCAGGGCCGGGCAGTCCTCGTGTCCAGCCACCTGATGAGCGAACTGCAGGACTGCGCGGATCACCTGGTAGTGGCCGGGCGTGGCAAGGTGATCGCGGACGCCAGCGTGGCCGAACTGATCGCGGCGGCGTCAGGGGACCGGGTCATGCTGCGGACCGCCGAGCGGGCAGACGCGATGACGGTGCTGGCGCACGCCGGGGCCACCATCGCCGCGACCCAACGCGACACGCTGGCGATCTCCGGCCTGACGGCCGAACGAGTCGTCGCGCTGCTGAGCGAGGCCGGCGTCGGGTTCTCCGAGGTATCGGCGCACCGGGCCAGCCTGGAAGAGGCCTACATGGAACTGACCAGGGACGCGGTCGAGTTCCGCGCCCTGCCCGCAGAGGAGAAAGTCCGATGACCGCGACCATCACTCCGTACCGCCCGCCTCAGCAGGCCGGGCGGGACGGGTTCGCGCAGTTGCTGCACGCCGAGTGGACCAAGTTCCGGACCCTGCGCGGCTGGGTGATCGCCATCGTCATCGCGGTCGTGCTGATCGATGTGGTCGGGATGCTCGTGCCCCGTGGCCAGGCTGACTGCGGTGCCGCGTGCCGAGCACACATTCCGACCGGACCAGGCGGCGGGGCGGTCAACGACAGGTACTACCTCGCGGCCCAGCCGCTGGCCGGCGACGGGAGCATCACCGTCCGGGTGACGTCGCTGACCGGCATGATTGCACCCGGCGGCGGATTCATCCCCCCGGGTCACGGTCCGCAGAACGGCATGAGCCCGGGCCTCGTGCCGTGGGCCAAGGCCGGGATCATCATCACCGGCAGCACCCGGCCCGGATCGGCCTACGCCGCGATGATGGTCACCGGCAGCCACGGGGTGCGCATGCAGTATGACTACATCAGTGATATCGCGGGCCTGCCCGGGTCCTTGTCCGCCGCGTCCGCGCGCTGGCTGCGGCTGACCCGGTCGGGCGATGTGATCACCGGGTATGACTCGGCTGACGGCAGGCACTGGGCCGAGGTCGGCACGGCGCGCCTGGCCGGGCTGACCGGCGCCGTGCAGGCGGGCTTGTTCGCCGCCTCGCCGCTGGACTTCACGCCGAACTTCCCCTCCTACGCCGAGTCGGGCGGAGGGACGTCCGCCAGCGTGGCGACTGGTGCCTTCGATCACGTTGACCTGCGCGGCGGCGCGCCGGGCGGCCGGTGGGCCGGCCAGGAGGTCGGCGCCAGCGGAGCGGGCTACAGCGGACCGCGGATCGGCTTCCGCCAGGCCGGCGGCGGCTCACGGTGACCGGCTCCGGCGACATCGGGCCGGTCGTCGCTGGCGGGGTAAACAGCAGCTACAACACCGGCACCTTCGCCGACCATCTGCTCGGAGTGTTCCTCGCGCTGCTCATCATGGTCGTCACCGCGGCGATGTTCATCACCGTCGAGTACCGGCGCGGGCTGATCCGCACCACGCTGGCCGCCAGCCCGCGGCGCGGCCGGCTGCTGGCCGCCAAGGCAGTGGTGATCGGCCTGCTCACGTTCCTGCTCGGGACGGCCGCCGTGGCGGTGGCCGTCATCGTCGGCAGCCGGATCGCGCAGGATAGCGGTACGTACGTGCTGCCGGTCAGCTGGCCGAGCGAAGCCAGGGTCATCCTCGGCACCGGTGCGATGCTCGCGGTGGCGTCGGTCCTGGCGCTGTCCATCGGCACAGTGCTGCGCCGCAGCGTCGCAACCGTCGCCGCGGTCATCGTGGCGATCGTGCTGCCGTACATCCTCGGCGTCTCCGGGGTACTGCCGGCCAGCACGTCCGAGTGGATCCTCCGGGTAACCCCCGCGGCCGCGTTCGCCATCGAGCAGAGCGTCCCGCAGTACCCGCAGGTCGTCGGCCACTACGGGCCACCCGACTACTTCCCGCTGGCGCCGTGGTCCGGCTTCGCCGTGCTGTGCGTCTACGCCGCGGTCGCCCTTGGCCTGGCGGCCTGGCTGCTGCGCCGCAGAGACGCGGGAGGTGCGGCATGAGCCAGTCGATGACTCACGACAGGAACCAGACGCTGACCATCGCACGGCGCGGGCTACCGCGCCCGGCCGGGCCCGCCCGGGCGGAGCGCACCTGGGCCGGACTGTCAGACGCGCTGCGGGCCGAGTGGACGAAGCTGCGCACCATGCCCGGTACTGCCTGGATCCTGACCGCCATCTGCGCGCTGACCGTCGCGGTCGGAGCCGCGACCGCCGCGGTCACCAGGTGCGGCGCCGGCACCCGGTGCGCGATCGACCCCACCAGGGTGAGCCTGACCGGGATCGAGGTCGGGCAGGCCGTGGTCGCGGTCCTAGCCGTGCTGGTGATCAGCGGCGAGTACAGCACCGGCATGATCCGCACGACCTTCAGCGCGATGCCGCGGCGCTGGACGGTGCTGGCCGCCAAGGCCGTGACGCTGACGGGCCTGGTTCTCGCGGCCGCGGTGGTCGCGGTGGCCGGGAGCCTCGCAGCCGGGCGGCTGATCCTGACCGGCAACGCCATCACCGCCGCGCGCGGCTTCGCCGTCGTGTCGCTGGCGCACGGGCCAACCGTCCGGGCGGCCGTTGGCTCGGTGCTCTACCTCGCGCTCGTCGGCCTGCTGAGCCTGGGCATCGCTACGATCGTGCGGGACTCAGCCGCTGCTACCGGCGCGGTGCTAGGGATGCTGTACGTCGCGCCGATCATCGCCCTGTTCCTCGGCAGCGAGCCAACCTGGCAGCGCCGGTTCGAGCGGTACGCGCCGATGAACGCCGGGCTGACCATCGAAGACACCACCGGGCTCCGGCACCTGCCCATCGGACCCTGGGCAGGCCTCGGCGTGCTGGCCGGATGGACGGCAGCGGCGTTGCTGATGAGCGGGCTGCTGCTGCGACTGCGCGACGCCTGAGCCCGGCGGCCGTCAGGATTGCGAATCCTAAGCTGCTTGGCTAATATTAAGGCTCATGACTCAGCAAACAGTGATTGGCACGTTCCGCGTAAGGGCTGAGGCGGAGGCCGAGTTCACCGATCTTCTGAGCCGCCACTGGCCCACCTTGCGCAGCCTGGGTTTCGTGACTGAGGAGCCGGCCGTGGTCTACCGCGAGCTCGATGCCCAGCCGACTTACGTGGAGATCTTCACCTGGGCCGACGGAGGCTACGAGCAAGCGCGCGAGCACCCGGCGGTCCTGGCCATCTGGGGTCCGATGGACGCGCTGCTGGAAGACCGGGAGGGGCGGATGAAGTGGGAGTTCCCGCACTATGAGCGCGTGACGCTCGGTACGTGACCGCCACCGGCCCGGGGTCGGCCGAGCTCGAGGACTTCGATCTGGTCTTCAGCGCGCTCGCGCACCATGCTCGGCGGACCATCCTGACCGTCCTGCACACTCATGACGGTGAGATGACATCGCGGGCCATCGCCGCGTGGTTCGATCATTCCTGGCCGACGACCTCGCAGCACCTGCGCGTGCTGCACGAGGCGGGCCTGGTGACGATCGAGCTCCGCGGCCGCGAACACGTCTACCGGCTGCGGGGAGAGCGCCTGCTCATCGTTACGCGCACGTGGCTCAGCTACTTCGGCTGACGACGTCGCCCTGGACTGCCGCTCCCGCCCGACTGCGGCTATTTCTGCAGCAGGAAAAACATGCTGGGCCCGAAGTAAGCCCGGGCAACTCGCTCCTGCGCTGCGCGCTCGACAGCGAGGAGGGCCTTTCCCGGCAGGACCTTCTTAATGGTCCGGTGGCGCAGGTTCGACACGGACAGTCTTCGCCTCATGTGCAGCCCGGCATCCTGAAACTGACGAGCCACGGTATGAGGATGATGGTTCACGTAGGGAATCAGACCGCGAGATCCGATTTCCCGCACCGCAACTGGGATCTGCTCGCCGCGGACCACAGACCGGACGCGGTTCATGGCGTGCGCGGAGTTGGCCACCTCGATGATCGCATATCCGCCGGGCCGCAGAATGCGCGATATCTCGACGAGAACCGGGGCAGGGTCTGGCAGATGATGCATGACCCGTATCATCGCGACGAGGTCGACGCTGGCGTCCGGGAATTCCAGGTGTGAGGCGACCATCTGGCGGCTGCTGACTGACCGATGACGCGCCAGGAACTGACGGGCGATCTCTAGCTGCTGCCGACTAGAGTCCGTCAGGGTCACGGTGTCGGCGTACTCGGCGAGCACGACGCTGAGTCGGCCGAAGCCGCCGCCAACGTCCACGGCGTGCGTGAACCTGTGGCCGCGCAGCAGCCTGCGAATGGCAATTACTTCGGCCTGATGCTCATACTGCCGGCCGACCCACCAGCGTGCGTAGTTGAAGTCAGGATCATCGTAATAATCCGACTTCGCCGCCGCACGAGGCCTTGTTTCCATCGTTACTCCCAGGACAGGCCATCGCGCGCGGCCTGATTCGGCGTTATCCGCCCAAAGCCTTTCTCAATCCTGCCATCCGTATTCTTTGGCAATTCTTTGCGTAGTCGAAGGTGAGCTTTAGGAATCGAGCCATCACTGCGCAGACGCGTCGCGCAGTGCGACAGGCGAGCTGCGTAACGGCGCCACCAAGTTATCGTCACGCGAGATTGAGAAAGCTGCCCGGCATGGTTAGCGCGAGCATTACCGGGGATGGCGCGCGCCGGGATCTAGTGCGAAAGCCAGCGTGCGAAGGGGGAGAACTACATGCATCGCAAGCTCGATATCCTGGCCGAAACGGGATACGCGATCATGCGGGACAGGCAGGGGCCTGCCATTGCTCCAGCCGAGTGGGAGCTGCTTACCTACATCGACTGGAAGAGCGGTGGCGACACTAACTTCGCGCCGCTGACGTCGGCGACCGGGGAGATGGACTGTCGCGGTTTCTGGGATCACGGCAAGCCTGACAAGGACGGCATCTGGACCGCGAACCGCGAACTCGCTCCGGGCCTGTGCCGCTACGTCGAGGGGGTCGGCGGCAACTTTGGCCGGGTGCGCGTTATCAAGCTCAATCCCAGTGATGAGACAGCCGCGCTCCGCCAGCTTCACCTGGATGACAACAACCGGCTCAATCCGGACGGGACCGGCTGGGTGGTACGGTCCTGGCTCGAACTCGACGACGCGGCCGGGCAGTCAGTCTTCATTCTGCGCGAGAAGAAGGACGATCCTGCGACCGAGACACGCATCGTGCTGCACCCAGGGATGCAACTGGTCATCGACACCGAGAGGCTCTGCCACGTGGTCTGGCACCCAGGCCCGCAGCCGCGCTACGCGCTGATCACATCGTGGGAGAGCGATGACGTCATTGACAAGTGGATCAGCAACGAGAAGCTGCCGGCGAAAACCTCCGCCGCGGCAAAGTCAGGCAAGCGGCAGGCGCTCGCAGGCGCCTTGTAGCTCACCGGCGAGCCCGCGCCGTGATCATCGCTAGCAGCTGCGTAAGCTCACTCACCCGAAAGAATCGGGCCAGCACCAGGTAGAGCGCGGTAGCACCGCCGCCGGCCAGGACCACCGCGACCAGGGCGCCCAGCACATCCTTGGGCACGGCGGTCCTGACCGTGAGCGACAAGATGAGCGCCACCGCGGCAGCTGGCAGCGCGGCGGCGTGCATGCGGAGAAGGCCACGGCGAAACGCGCGGCCGCCAAGGCCGCCCAGCCTCCGGCTGAGGATCCGCCAGGCCATGGCCGCGCCGAGCAAGTTCGCGGCGCCGAAGCCGGCTCCCAGCCCGGCCACGACCCGGCCGGGCGGCAGAAATGCGAGGGCAGCGTAGTTAACGGCGACATTGAGGATCATGCACGCCGCGCCAATGAATGCCGGCGTGCGGCTGTCCTGTAGTGCGTAAAACACCCGCAGCTGCAGCTGGAAGACTGTGTAGGGCAGCAACCCCAGGCAGAAGACCGCGAACACCTGACCCATGTAGCGGGCGCTGGCAAGACTGGTAGCGCCGTGAGCGAGGAGTACTTCCGCAAGCGCCGGGCCAAGCACGGCCAGTATCACGGCTGAGGGCACTACGACCGCAGCCGCCAGCCGCAAGCCCGCGGAGAAATCAGCTTTCACCAGGTCGGGCCGGTGCCCGTCGGCGTGAGCGCTCATGCGGGGCAGCAGGGCGGTAATGACCGAGATGCCGACGATGGCGTAAGGCATCTGGAACAGCTGCCACGCGTACGCGAACGGCGTGTAGCCGGCACCATAGCCGACGTGCGCTTTAGCTGCGAGCACGCTGGCCTGATTGGCCACCCTCGTAGTGACCAGCAGTGTCACCTGAGTGCTGGCGACATAACCGAACATCCAGCTGGCCATGCGCCATATTCCGGAAATCTCGGCGCGCCGGAAATCGTACTGTGGCCGCCATCTGAATCCAGCTGCGCGGAGCGCGGGCACCAGCGCCGCGGTCTGCGCCACGACGCCGAGTGTTGTTCCCAGCCCGAGAATTCCGACCTCGCCGGATGTGATGGAGACCGGCTCAACGCCGAATCCGGCGGCGAAGATGAACCCAAGCAGGACGCCGATTACGACAATGTTGTTGATAACCGGCGTCCACATCGGTGCCGCAAAACTGCCCCTGGCGTTGAGCACAGCGCCAGCGAGCGAGCTAACGCCGTAGAAGAAGATCTGCGGGATGAAGAAATAGGCGAAGACCACCATAAGGTGAAGCTCCGGACCGGTCACGCCGCCCTTGTAGAGATAGATCAGCGGTCCGGCCGCCGCTGTCGCGCCCACGGTTATGACGAGCAAGGTGATGGTCAGCAGGGTGAAAGTCCGCTGAACGTAGGCGTCGCCGCCATCGCTATCCCGCTGCGCCGCCCGGACCAGCAGTGGGACGATCACGCTGGTCAGGATTCCGCCGAGCATGAGGTTATAGACAGCGTTCGGCAATGAGTTGGCGACGTTATAGGCATCGGCCAGCGCCGCGGCGCCGAGCGCGTATGCCTGGACAAGAGTGCGTACCAGGCCGGTAACTCGCGAGGCAAGCGTGCCCATTGCCATGACGGCGCTGGAGCGGGCTACGCTGACCCGGCTTACGGCGCCGCCGATCCCCGCGAGTTCGGCGTTAGCCACGCCATCCCGGGCGTCGGCCGACCGAGCTTGTGAAGACTCCGGTAGACCCATGCGTAGCCGTCCCTGTCGAGGTAGCCCCCGTACTCCCGACGGCATGACCGTACCTGACCCGGCCAATATGGCCCGTCGGCACGTCCCTCGCGTTTGCTGGCCGCATTGGCCCCGTTGACCAAAGGAAGCCTTCGCCGAGGCAACGCGATGTTGGTCCTTGGCTGGCAACGGCGGCGCCGCGGTTGCCGATTCGCCGCGCACTGGTCGTCCGCCTAGCCTGAAGCGGCGATATGCACGATCGCCGGGCGGACGGATTAGTCTGGGTGACCAGTTCCGCGGCTCAGGGGGCCTTGTCCGGCCAGGTGACGCGTGTTCCGGCTCGCGAACAAGGAGACCAGCTACTCATGAGTTCCCCGGCCACATCGACAGCGAGTCCGCCGGCGCAGGAGGGCTTCACCCATCGGCAGATCCTCGCGATCATGTCCGGGCTGATGATGGGGCTGTTCCTGGCGTCGCTGGACCAGACCATCGTGGCGACGGCGCTGCCGACCATTGTCGGGGACTTCCACCGCAGCAACCTGCTGTCCTGGGTCATTACCGCTTACCTGCTGGCCAGCACCGCCTCTACCCCGTTGTGGGGCAAGGCCGGCGACCTTTACGGCCGCAAGCGCGTCTTCCAGCTGGCGATCGTCGTGTTCCTGGTCGCCAGCGCGATGTGTGGCGCGTCGCAGAACATGTTCGAGCTGATCGCCTTCCGCGGGCTCCAGGGAATCGGCGGCGGCGGGCTGCTGTCGCTCGCGTTTGCGATCATCGGGGACGTGATCCCGCCCCGGGACCGGGGCCGCTACCAGGGATACTTCGGCGCCGTGTTCGGAGTGTCGAGCGTCATTGGCCCGCTGCTGGGCGGCTTCGCGGTCGACCACCTCACCTGGCGCTACATCTTCTACATCAACCTGCCGCTGGGCATCGCCGCGCTCATGGTCACCAACCGCGTGCTGCGCCTGCCGGTCCGGCGCCGGCAGGTACTGATCGACTGGTGGGGCGCGCTGCTGCTGGTGGCCGGGGTGTCCTGCATCCTGCTGGCCACGCAACTGGGCGGGAACAACTACCCGTGGGGATCGTGGCAGATCGTCGGGCTGTTCGTGCTGGGAGCTCTGGTGCTGGCCGGATTCGCGCTCCGGGAGGCGACTGCTCCGGAGCCGATCTTGCCGCTCGGGCTGTTCCGGCTCCGGATCTTCTCGGTGGCCAACATCATCGCCTTCGTGAGCGGCGTGGCGATGTTCGGCGCCCTTGCCTTCCTGCCGCAGTACCTGCAGCTCGTGCACGGCGTCTCGGCGACCGAATCGGGGCTGCTCCTGCTGCCTCTGCTGGTCGGCCTGCTGTCGATGAGCGTCAGCTCGGGGATTTACATATCGCGCACGGGCAACTATCGCTGGTTCCCGCTGGCCGGCACGATCGTGGTCACCATCGGACTGGTGCTGCTCGCCGGCCTCGGGGCCCACACGTCCCTTTGGCTAGTGAGCCTGTACATCCTGGTGTTCGGCCTGGGACTTGGCCTGTTCATGCAGGTGCTGACCCTCGTTGTCCAGAACGCCGTGCCGATGCGGCAGCTGGGTGTCGCGACCTCGTCGGTCACCTTCTTCCGCTCGATGGGCGGCGCCATCGGGGCGTCGGCGCTGGGAGCAGTGCTGACCGCGGGAATAGCCGCGGAGCTCCCTCATTTCCTGCCCGCCGCGCTGCTGGCCGGCAAAGGCAGCCGCGGCAGCAGGGTCGCTGAGTTCGTGCAGAGTCCGGCCGTGCTGGACAAGCTGAAACAGACCAATCCAGCGCTGCACGAGGGAATCATTCAGGCCTACTCTCACGCTATCGACCGGATCTTCCTGGTGGCCGTGCCGGTGTCGCTGCTCAGTATCATCGCGGCCTTGTTCGTGAACCAGGTTCAGCTGCGCACTAGCAACTCTCAGCCGCGGGCAAGCGGTACCGCCGCTCCGGACGGCGCAAGTGCCGGGCCCCCGGCGGGGCCTGCCGCGGCCCCGGCGGAGCCTGCCGCGCCGTCCGGCGGACCCGAGTCGGCCCCTATTCCTCCTGGAGGGATGCACTAGATGCCAGGTGTCACCATCTCGGCCAGCTATGGCGCCGGCGGGAGCATCATTGCTCCCGAGGTTGCCAGGCAGCTCGGATTGCCCCTGCTGGACCGGGCGATCAGCTCCCACGTGGCAGCACAGCTCAAGGTGACGGTGCAAGAGGCTGAAGGCGCCGTGCTCAGGCGCTCAGGACCTGACAAGTTCTTCGCACTGCTGGCGCCGCTGGCTGGCGGCGCGCTCGGGGCGGGCACAGACTGCGCTCCTCCGGAGGCCCTGCCTGTGCTTGATGACGCGGCCTTCTTCCGTGAGCAGGCTGAGCTCATCATGCGCCAGGCGATGGACACCGGCGCCGTGGTCCTCGGCCGAGGTGGCGGCGCTGCCTTCTATGACGAGCCTGGGGTGCTGCGAGTCCGGTTGTTCGGGCCGCCCCAGGCCCGGGCCGAACAGGCAGCCCGCATCGAGGAAGTCGATGTCGGCACCGCCCGGCAGCGCCTCCCCGAGGTCGACCACGCGCGGGCACAGTACGTCCGCCGGCTCTACGGCGCCGACATTGACGACCCCGCGCTCTACCACCTGCAGATCGACAGCACCGCGGTGCGGCTCGACGCCTGCGCCGCGCTCATTGTGACTGCTTATCGCGGTCTTGGCGCCTCCGCGCGCGTCTGAGCGGCGCCTCGGCCATCGCTCAAGCCGACCGCTGCCGGTCATGACTTCGGGCCGAGTGCTGCCCGCGCTTACCCTTTTCGTCGTCGACCTGGCGGATCATGTCCTTACGGACCTCGATCAGCGCGCGTTCAAGATCGGTGTCCGCGGACCTCGCCACGAGCGACGGCCATCCAGGTAGCCAGATCTCAAGGGTCACCTTCTGCTCCGCGCCGCGACGGTCCTTGACCAGGATCTCAAGATCTACCTGCTCGGGACGCCAGTGGGCCAGGTGCCGGTCGAGCGCCGACAGAGTGGCCAGGACGTGGTCCCGGTCCTCGGCAGCGAAGCCGGAGCCGAGGCGAAGCCGCTCCTCCAGAATCGGCGTTGACCTGTTCTCGTTACCGGTCATTGGTCCGTTCTCTCCCATCTGCGAAGCCCGGCGAGCGCGAGAAGTTCCGAGGTCCGTTCCCACCCGCGCCGTAGCTCGGCGCCTGGGCCAGCCGAGTTCATGCTCAGCGATCTACCCTATGCACTGGTCCTGAACGCCAACCTCAGCCAAGGGGAAACGGGTGGGCGGGAATCGCTGAGCTATGACGACCCTGCCTGGGCTCGTAGGCTCATAGGCGAGATGACTGCACGGGCAGGGCTCCGGGCCCGTGTCGCCAGGGCCTGGCCGGTGGCCAAGTACATCATCGGACTGGGACTGGCCGCACTGGTCTTCGACCAGCTGACCGACCAGAAAGGTGAGCTGGCCGGGACTACGACTGCCCTCAGGCACCTGCGCTGGGCCTGGGTCGTGCTCGGCGTGGCGGCCGAGGCCGCATCTCTCCTGGCCTTCGCCGCCTTGCAGCGAAAGCTGCTGAGAGCGGGCCGGGTCGTGATGCCCCTCGGCCGGATGGCGGCAATAACGCTCGCGGCAAACTCGATCAACAATTCGCTGCCCGCCGGACCGCTTCTCTCCAGCCTGTTCACTTACCGACAATTCCGGCGTCGGGGTATTGACGAAGCCGTGGCCGGATGGTCCGTGGTCGCGACATTCGTAGTGACTTCGGTGACACTGGCGATGGTGGCGGGCGTCGGAGCCATCGTGGCCGGCGCTGAGGGTGCGCGCCTGGACCTGGTGGGCGTCATCGTGGCTTACCTGATCGTCGCTTTGGCCGGCGGTGCGATCTTCGTCCAGAAGCAGGCGCTAGTCCGGGCCGCCTCGGCCGTCATGCGCGTCGCCAGGCGGAGGAACAGACCCCCGCGCGGCGACCTCGCTGCCCGCGTTGACCGCATTATCGCCCGGCTGACCGTGGTTCATCTCTCGCCTGGCCGCGTCGTCGGCGCACTGTCGTGGGGATGCGCTAACTGGCTGCTTGATTGCGGTTGCCTCGCCGTATCGTTCCTGGCGGTGGGAGCCGGGGTGCCGTGGGAGGGCCTGCTGCTCGCCTACGGCGCCGGCCAGCTGGCCGCTAATCTGCCCATTACGCCCGGTGGGCTGGGTGTCGTGGAGGGCAGCCTGACCATTGCGATCGTCGCTTACGGCGGGTCGGCGCCGTCAACGGTGGCCGCGGTGCTGCTGTACCGTCTCCTCAGCTTCTGGCTGACACTGCCCGTCGGATGGGGAACATGGGGGTGGCTGGCGTGGACCGGCCGGCGGTCTCCGTGGCCGGCGCCGGACCCGGCCGGGTGCGGCGATCGAACCGCAGCCACCGCAACCGCACCGACGCTGGGAGGCCTGGCCGGTGACGGCGATATCCCTGAGGCGGCAGGCACATGACGGTATCTGCATCGAACAGGCGGGCGAGCGGTCGCCGACTGCGATGGGAACGCCTGCTGGCGTCAGTTGCGGTCGTACTCGGGCTCGCTGCGTGCGGGGCCGGGCGCGACGCGATGGGAACGAACGCCGGGCCGTGCTTCGCCGCCTTGCCGGTTGCGAAGCACGCGGTACACGGACGCGGCTTGCTTGCCGGAGTGGCGCTGGTCGACGTCGCAGCCGTTACCGACCGTAACCAGCGGCAGATACATGACCTGCTTGACCAGCTCCCGGCTGCACCGGGCCATAATGTCTGCCTGGTGGCCTACGCCGGAAGCTTTACGCCCGAGCAGGTGGAGCTGCCGCTGGGAGCACCGCCGAGCGGAGGCGTGGGCCACTACGCGATCGTCGCAGTGACAACTTCGAAACCTAAGCTGCTCGCCACCTTCGTAGTCCGACATATGCCGCCGAACTTCACCGGCGTGCACGTGGGCCTCTGACTGCGCCGCACGATGGCTGATCTCTATCAGGCCTGGCCGCTCAGCAGGGCCGCGACCGCGATCTCGGCCTCCGTTGGCGCCGGAAGTATGGTCGGAAGACCGGGGATGCCGGGTAGTTCGCCCTCTGACTCGTAACGGGCGATAAGCCGTGGATCGACATAAGACTTCCGGGCCACGGCAGGAGTATCACCGAGCCAGCCAGCCACCTCGCGGATGCCGCCGGCGATCACCCTTTTGCGTCGTGACCCTGCGGGAGACCGGCCAGCGTTTGCCAGCGCCAGCGCCATGAGGACGGTCGCATTCCAGGTCCGGAACTCCTTCGCCGTAAAATGAGAGCCTGCCGGCTGGCGATGTAGTTGCTCACATCGTGAGAGTGCAGGGTGTGCCAGGTGCCGGCGGACTGGTAGCTGAACAGCGCATCCAGGCCATTCTGGGAACGGGCCAGTGCTCGCACCGTGGGCAAGACCATGTCGTCGGCGACGGTGATCGCGCGCTGCTTGCCTTCCTTGCCGATGTAGTCGAACATCATGGCGTCGCGTGTCACTTTGACGTGCCGCTTCTGGAGCGTGGTGGCGCCATAGTGGTGGTCTAGCTCGGCATACTTTTCGCCGCCGATGCGGAACAGCCCGAGATCGATCAGCCGGACGGCGCTGGCCGCGACACGCTCGCGGTCGAGCGCGCGCCGCTGCAGGTCTTGCAGGGTGGCCGTCCGCAACCCAGGCAGCAGGCCGGCGAACCGCAGCATGTGAGCGAACTTCTGGGCGTCGCGCTGTTCGCGCCACAGCTGGTGATAGCGGTACTGGGTCCTGCCCCGGCTGTCGACACCGGTGGCCTGGACATGCCCGAGCGGCTCGGGCGATATCCAGACGTTGGTCCAGGCAGGCGGAATCGCGAGCGCGGCGATGCGCTGCAGCTCCGATGCTTGCGTGATCTCCGCGCCTGATAGGTCGCGGTAGCGGAAATGATCCTGACTCCGCTCACGGGAGATGCCGGGAGCACGCAGATCGCTGCGTACCAGGCCAGGTACCGCAGCCGCCCACGACCGGGTGTCCAGGCTCATGGTAAGACAGCGTATATGCCCAGCGCATCGAGGCGTGACCGCTCCGCAGAGCGCGCCGACCGTGGCTGGCTGGCGGTCTTGGAGGGGCGTTCGCGAGAGCTCGGCTGATTGCGGTTGCGGTAAGGAATAGGCGACCTTCGGACCTCGGTTGGCGCCATTGGGGCCCCGAATGGTCAGCCGCAGTACTGATGTCGCGCACTGGCAGACACTGTTATCCGGGGGGATTGCGTGGCTTTTGCAATAAACGATAGGGCGACCATCTATGTCTCAGCGATAGCCGAAGGCGCCGCTCTCACCACATATGCCGCTTACAGCCGTATTCTCGCCAGCAAGGCTGCTGTAGATCTGACGGTCGCGCAGTATAGCTGGGTGTTCTTGCCGGAGCTTATCGCCGCGATTGCGGCCGGGCTCCTCGCTGTTCGGGCGAGTCGGCGCACGTCGACGAAGCTGCTCTTTATCCTGGGACTGGTCTGCATTCTGACGTCGGCAAGCGTGCTGATCGTGAGCGCCGCCGTACTCGGACTGACCGGAGCCGATTTCCCCCTGCTGCTGGTCTCCAGCGCTTTCCTGGGCGCCGGATTCGGGCTCGCCTTCCCTGCACTGATGACGTACGCCGTGGTGCTCAATCCGCGTCGGCCCGACGTGTCCGTGCTCGTGCTCAACGCGCTGATGGTGCTCGGCGCAGTAGCGGGACCGGTGGTGGTATTCGCGTTCGCGCTCGGCTCCTTCTGGTGGGACACGGCCGTGCTCATTCTCCTCACTGCGTCGTTGATTGCCGCGAGCGTTCGGCTGCCGCCGGCCGGATCGGCTGCCGGTGCGATACTGCCTTTCGACGTGCGCATTCCGGCCCGGTTCAAGGCCTACGGGATCCTGGTGCTCTTGTTTTCCTCAGCTGCCATCTTGATGGTTGCCTGGTCGCAACCAGACGCCACGAAACCGCCAGCGGCGCCCCTGACATTTAAGGCACTCCTGCTCGGAGCGTTCTGGGCCGCGCTCGTGATGGCGGCCCGCGTCCTGTTCGCCGCGCTTGATCGGCGCCCGTCACTGCAGGCTGTCGGCGTGGCCCTCTTCGTGGTGCTAGCCGCCTCGGGAATAATCAGCCTCATCCTGGGCGCCTACACGCCGGCCCGCATCTGCATCTACATCCTGGCCGCGCTCGCATGCGCAGCGTTCCTTCCGCTCGAGAGCGGCCCAGGCGGGGAGCACGTCACCGTTACCGCGATTGCCTTCCTGGGAGGTATTGCCGTCCTGTATCCGTTCCTGCTCGGACTGTCCAGGGTGTTCCTCATGGCGATGCGGCACGCAGGCCTCAGTCTTCTGATGATCTACGCGATGATCGGCGCATTCGGGCTTCTTGTCAGCCTGGTCATGCTGAGCATCCTCTTGCGGACCGAGGGCGTCCGTCCGGCGCCGAAGCTCCAATGACCGACCCTCTTTACCTGCGGCTAAGGGCCAGGCACTCGGCGCCGACCCGCTATCGCTCTTCGGCAAAGAGCAGCGGACGGAGAAGATTTCCGAAACGGTTCAAGAGCTGAGGTCCGAGCGGCGCCCCCCTTAGCGATGGCGTGCAGTGCAAGAAGGTAAAACCCAAGCGGCGCGCGAGCATGCCGTCCGTGAGAATCTGGTCTCCGACTACGGCCCCCGGTTGCGGAAAGCCCAGATAGGCAGCCGTCCTAAACGGCTTGCCAGCGGACGCGAGGTACTTCACCTGCAAGCCAGGGAACTGGGGAATCGCCGAAACTTGCCGAGCTGAGTTCGTGGCGAAGCAAACGACACGCAATCCAGGAATGACGGCAAACTCGCGAATGATGTGGCGGACGCCCTGGTCGAGCTCGTCTTGCGCGCTGTTCCAGTACGCCACCAGTGGCTCTATATCGAAAATAACCGTCTTCAGTGACAATTCAGCAATTCTGGTTGCGACGTCGTTCATATCAGTCAGGCGCTCGTAAACCGGACTCAC
The DNA here is from genome assembly GCA_963804435.1 of uncultured Actinomycetota bacterium. Classification (GTDB taxonomy): domain Bacteria; phylum Actinomycetota; class Actinomycetes; order Streptosporangiales; family Streptosporangiaceae; genus JAJYUU01. The sequence continues at coordinate 2,541,292 of CAWDQI010000001.1, forward strand.
CGGAGCGCTCCGTATCTCACGCATTACCGCCTTGCATTCCTGGTCGGGCTTTTGCTGAGGTGTACTCCGAAACACTAGCCGGGGTCGCGCGCGTCGTGGGCTCCCGTCCCTCTGGGCGCCGGAGGGCCGTCGGCTGACAGGGCTTCCGCAATAAAGTGCCGGCCCGCTGATAGCTTGACCGCGAATCTTCATGGGTACCTAATGGCGATGCTCGCCAGTGCCTGCGGCACGGTTTCGCCATGACCAGCCAGCGCTGGCTTGCGCGCCTGGCGGTGCTGCTGATTGCCGCAGCGCTAGCCATCCTGATTGCCTTCGCTGGCCTGCGCAGCCTGGCGCTGGTCCTGATCGGCGCAGTCGGGCTATGCGTGATGCTCGCCGGGTCCTACTGGTTCCTATCCAACCGCGGTTTGGTCCGCTGGCTGGCGCTCGCCCTGGCGCTAATCGCGCCGGCAGCCGTGATCGTGGCGTATGCCAGGCGCGGCATACTCTGGGTCGCGATCGTAGCCGTGGTCGCCCTTGTTCTCGCGGTCATCTCCGCCGGGACCGCCATGGGCAGCGTTGTCACAACGCCAGGTGAGGAGCGCCCGGCTGGACGGCCGACTCGCCCGTTCCTGATCATGAACCCGCGATCAGGAGGCGGCAAGGTGGGCAAGTTCAAGCTCAGGGAAAAGGCCGAGTCCCTCGGAGCCGAGGTCGTTCTGCTGGAAGGGCCAGAGGTCATTGACGTCGCGGCGCTGGCCCGAGAGGCGGTCGCCGACGGGGCCGACCTGCTGGGCGTGGCCGGCGGCGACGGGACCCAGGCGCTCGTGGCCGGCATCGCAGCCGAGCATGACCTGCCGTATGTCTGCATCAGCGCGGGAACGCGCAACCACTTCGCCATGGATCTCGGGCTCGATCGCGATGATCCGGCCACCTGTCTCGATGCCCTGACTGACGGCGTGGAACAGCGGATTGACCTCGGTCGCATCGGAGACAGAACCTTCGTTAACAACGCGTCCTTCGGTGCTTACGCCGAGGTAGTGCGCAGCCCGGCATACCGCGATGACAAGCGCGGCACAACGTTGCAGATGCTGCCCGATCTGCTGAAGGACAGTAGCGGTCACCGCCTATCGGCTCGTGTCGGTGGCGCTGAAATCGACGGCCCGCAGGCAATCCTGGTCAGCAACAACACCTACGACACAACCGACATCGCGGGCCTTGGCCGTCGCACAGGACTCGCTGGCGGCACGCTCGGCGTGGTCGCCATTACCGTCGATAACGCCGCCCAGGCCGTGGGCCTGGTCCGGCGCGGACATGGCAGCGGCCTGACAATACTTGCCGCCAAGGAAGTCACCGTCGAGGCCGGGAGCTCCGAGATCCCGGTCGGAATCGATGGCGAGACGGTCTTGATGCCGACCCCAGTACGCTGCACGATCGAGCCAGGAGCCCTGCGGGTGGTCGTCCCCAGGACCCGGCCCGGCACGCAGCCGCCCCGGCAACGATTCAGCTGGCGTCGACTCTGGCAGCTCGCGGGCGTCCGGCGTCGCACCGACGACAGGATTCAGTTATGGCCGCGCATGTCATGGCTACGGGCTTGGAAGGAAGCTGGGCTGTGGCGGCAAGGCCAACGACGGCCCTTGATCACGCCTAGGCCGGGCGGCCGTCTGAGTGCGGCGGCCGGCAGCTAAGCCGCCGGCCGCCGCCGCGTCTACCAGTAGTGCCTGCGCCCGCCCACCGTGCGGCCCACGGATCCGAGCAGCATGAGGATCAGGCCGATCAGCAGCAAAGCGATCCCGATCGACCACAGAATCGCGATCTGGGCAATGAAGCCGATGATGAGAAGGATGATGCCGAGGATGATCATGACTACTCCAGTTCCGGGCGGATGCATCCTCACTACCCCGCTGTCAGCCCGCAAACGTGGCCCCGTCCGGCCGACTTAGCCGACCGATTCGCCCGATAAATGTCGCCGGAATCGATCGAAGCTCCCACCGGCTCGGCGGCACTGCCCGGTTTATGCCTTATGCCGGGCGGCAGTGGCAACTGCCAATATGACCGGCCCGTTCGGCAGCAACTGCAGGCGCTCCGCGAAATCTGCCGTGGCGTAGACGCCATATTCGAGGGCGATGAGGTCGCCGCGGCGGATCAGGGTACGCAGTGGTGGCGGGCCAGGCCGCTGCAGCTGTTATGTGGTGACAATCCCGGCTAACTGGGCGGTACCGGGCAGCGGCGAGTGCTCCATATGCAACAGATTGGCGGCGCCCACTGACATTCCACCGATCTCGGCTTCCATAAATCGGGCAAACCATCCCAACCAAGAGGCCCAAATCGGTGGAAGGTCAAGATTCACAGGGTTAAGGGCCGGACGAGACATCTCCCGGCGGGCGGGTTAGACCGGTACAAACCGGGCGTGGGTGACAGGTAACCACGCGCGATCCCCAGGGCGGCCGCTCACCGGGAACCACGCTCGGTAAGCCGCGTCGCCCCCTGCGGGTCTTGACGAATCTGATGAACGTTTGTTTAATTCAGTTCATGGGCCGCATCGCGGGTGTCACCTCCGCCGACACGCGTGACCGGCTGCTCCAGGCAGCCGCCGACGTCTTCGCCGACCGGGGGTACGACGGCACCCGGGTGGCCGACATTGCCGCGGCCGCGGGCGTCAGCAACGGTGCGCTGTACGCGCACTTCGGGTCTAAGGCGGATCTGCTCGTGGCCGCTCTGCGCACGCACGGCAGGCGCGTACTGGCTGACATGTTCGAGGCCGATCCAGGCCGGTCGGTCACGGCCCTGCTCCTCGATATCGGCCGGCAACTGCCGCGCCGCCGCGACGCCCAGGGCTACCTGCTCATTGAGGCGCTGGTCGCGGCCCGCCGCGATCAGGATGTCGCCGGGCAGATGCGTCACTACGTCGGCGAGCGGGCGGACTGGCTCGCCGATCTCATGCGGGTCGCCCAGGCCGGTGACGAGATCGATAGCGACCTGTCGCCGGAAGCCCTCGCCCATTTCTGCCTCCTGCTCGCCATGGGCAGTGCGCTCGTCCCGCCGGACCTGCACGCTGTCGCGGAGGGGGAGTGGGCCGCCCTCCTCACCCGTGTGGTAGCTGGACTCGCCAGCAACGTAAAGATGGGCATCACCGCGAGTCCCACGCATGAGTCTCACAGCCGTAAGTCTCACAGCACAGACAGGAACAGCCCAGTGAAAGTGCAGATCGACTCCGAGCTCTGCCAGGGGCACGGTCGTTGCTACGACCTCGCCCCCGACTTGTTCGGCGATGACGATGAGGGTTTCGGAAAAGTCCTCGGCGACGGCATCGTGCCGCCCGACAAGGACCGGCAGGCACGCCTCGCGGTAGCCAACTGTCCAGAACGCGCGATCGAGCTGTCCGAGGAGAGCTGACATGACTGTCGACGACCGCTTCAGCCGCCGCGAGCCACAGCCCGACCAGCCGCTCGGCACGCGCAGCGAGATCATCACCGGCCCCGTGTCAGACTGGGCGACCGACTTTTCTCATCTGGAGCCAGAGTGGGCCGCCGACCCCTACCCGATCCAGGACGACCTGCGCCAGCGCTGTCCGATCGCGCACACCGATCGGTTCGGCGGCGGATGGCTGCCCACCCGTTACGAGGACGTGGCCGCAATCGCCTATGACACCGAGCGCTTCTCATCGCGGTCGATCATCATGAGCAATTTCCGGCCGCCACTCGAACTCGCGCCAATCGGCGGTGCACCGCCGATCTCCTCGGACCCGCCGTTTCATCACGACGCACGCAAGCTGCTGCTGCCTGCGTTCACCAAGACCGCCATAGCGAAGCAGGAGCCAGCCACCAGGGCGTTCTGCCACTCACTCATCGACGGCTTCGAGGGGCAGAACGTCGTCGATGCCGCTTACGACTACGCCCAGCACATACCGATGCGCGTCATCGCCGACATGCTCGGCTTCCCCCCGGAGGACGGCCCGCAGTTCCGTGAGTTCGTCGAGAACACGCTCGAAGGCATCAACCTGCCGCCTGAGGAGCGCATCGCACGGATGACGAAGCTATTCGACTACCTCCTCGTACAGGTCCACGCGCATCTGGACGAGCCGCGCGAGGACCTTACGACCTACCTGATCAACGCCGAGTTGTACGGGCGCAAGCTCGACCCGTCGCATGTGGTGGGCGCAATGACCCTGCTGCTGATCGCGGGTATCGACACGTCGTGGAGCGCGATCGGTGCGTCATTGTGGCACCTGGCGCGCCGTCCGCGGGACCGCGAGCGGCTCGTGGCCGATCCTGGCCTGCTGCCGACCGCGATGGAGGAGTTCCTGCGCGCTTACGCGCCCGTCACCATGGCGAGGCTGGTGAAGGGCGACATGCACTGGCGCGGCGTCGACATGAAGGCCGAAGACTGGATCCTGCTATCGTTCCCGGCAGCCAACCGTGACGGAGCCCAATTCGACCGGGCCGGTGAGGTCGTCATCGACCGGGAGGTCAACCGGCACGCCGCGTTCGGTCTGGGCATCCACCGCTGCCTGGGTTCCCACCTGGCGCGCATGGAACTCCGCGTCGCCCTTGAAGCCTGGCTCGAGCGGATACCGGAGTTCAGTCTCCATGACCCTGCGGCCGTGACCTGGTCCACGGGCCAGATCCGCGGTCCCCGCACCCTTCCGCTGCGCATCCGCTAACCCCGCAGCGCCGTCTGCGGCCTCGTGTGCTCGGCGTGATCCGCAACACAATGTAAGTTTCAGTGCCGCAAAACGGGTATTCCGCCGCCTGAGGCACTGAAACCTTCATGATGTTGATTGCGCAGTCCGCCCTAGCAGGTGCTCGCCTACGCGAATCGCATTGGCCATGACGGTCAACGCCGGGTTAACCGCGCCAATGCTCGGCATGAAGCTCGAGTCCACCACGTACAGGTTGTCGAGCTCGTGCGCCTTGCAGCTCGCGTCCAGCACCGAGCTAGCCGGGTCGGCGCCGAACTTGCAGGTGCCGGCCTGGTGGCCGACGCCCGTGACCGGGATGCCCATGCTCATATAGAGGTTCTTGTCGAGCACGTGATGCGCGGCGATCCCGACGTGGTTCATGATCGTCCGCAGCTCGCCGTACAGGCCAGCGGCCTCGCTCGCGTTGGTGGCCTGATACGCCAGGCGCACGTCGCCGTCGCGGTCAACTGTGACCCGGTTCTCTGGTTTCGGCACGTCCTCGGTGGTCAGCCAGAAGTCGACTGCGTGCCGGGCGACCTCCTCCAGGCTCAGCCGCGGAGCCAGCCTGGTCAGCTTCGGCTCCTCGCCCTTCATCGCGGCCGCGTTCGACTTGCCGACCATCTGGACATTGCCCAGCGGCCATTGCCGCCCGTCTCCGGCAAAATAGAAGTCGTTCAGGCCGAGCGTCTTCTGGAACACGGTGTCGTTCGGCTCTTTGTCGATCGCCACGACGGCGGTGCAGTTGTGGAACATGTAGTTGCGCCCGACCAGTCCAGAGCCATTCGCCAGGCCGTCCGGGTGCCGGTCGGAGGCCGACCTCAGCAAGATGCGCGCGCTATTGGCCGCACCGGCCGAGACGACGACGATGTCGCCGCTGTAAACCTCGGTCTGGCCGCCGCGGGAACAGACGACACCGGTCACCGTCCGGCCCGCCGAGTCGGTTTCCAGGCGCCGCACCTCCGCGCCAACCAGCAGGGTAACGTTCTCCAGGTCCAGGACGGGACGCACCGCAATGACCTCAGCATCCGACTTCGCATGGACCAGGCACGGGTACCCGTCGCACGTTGGGCACCGGATGCATGTGCTGGCAGGCCGGTTGGCCTCGTCGAGGAGGATTCCGCACGGGGCGTGGAACGGCTGGTAACCCGCGTCGTTCAGTGAGTCGGAGATCTGCTGGATCCGCGGCGCATGCGAGACCGGCGGCCACGGATACTGCCGGGACCAGTGGCCCTCGGTGGGGTCCTGGCCGTGCGCCCCGTGCACCTGGTAGAGCCATTCGGCCTTGGTGTACCACGGCTCGAAGTCGTCATAGCTCACAGGCCAGGCGGGAGACAGGCCGTCGGCATGCTGGATCTCGCCGAAGTCCGCCGGGCGCAGCCGGTACAGCGCCGCGCCGTACATCTTCGTGGCGCCGCCGACGAAGTAATGCACCCCTGGCTGAAACGCCCTGCCATCGGCGTCGTACCAGGTGTCCTTGGAGATATACCTGCCGTCGACGAAGACCTGTTCCGGATCCCAGTTGGCCATCTCGCGGGGCAGGAAGTTGCCGCGCTCTAGCAGCAGGATCTGCTTGCCCGCCTGCGCAAGCACATTGGCCAGTGTCCCGCCGCCGGCTCCGGTTCCGACGATGATCGCGTCATAGTGTTCGGGCACGACTCGATGATCTCAGCACGCGGCTACCGGCGCGAGCCGGGCGGCACGCCGCCTCGGTGCAGCTGGTCTGACCCCGAGCGACGTGATGTCCAGCTGCGACCAGTTGCCGTTCATCGTCTCGCAGAACCCACACAGCAGGGCGAAGGCTGCGAAGAGCCAGAACACGGCCTGGAAGCCCCGGCCCGGTGAGCGGCGGCTGCCGCACGGCTGTTGCGCGCCGCGACCCTGATGCGCCACTGGCCGGGGACGACCTGCTGGATTGAGCGGCAGGCGCAGGCTGACGCCGATCAGGCCGAGGAGCAGGGAGGCTACGAGTATCGGCTGGCCGGTCCAGAACCCGATGCCCACGAACACCGTCACAAACGCCGGGGGTAGCGCCGTGCCTAGGCCGAGTAGCGCGTACAGCACCAGCACGGACTTGTCGACCGCATTCGGATGGAACGCGGCGGTCAGCGTGTTGAGCGACGGCACCGTCAGGCCAACGCCTGCTCCGAGGCAGCCGGTCGCGGCCAGGAGCAATCCGTAAGCGAGCGCATGCTGGTGGACGACAGGCCAGCTCGCGATCAGCCGCACCATAGCGGCCAGATCCGCGAGCAAGGCGCCGAGGTACACCCTGGACTTCTGAGTCACGCCGCCGGGCTCGCGTCGGCGTGACAGCCGCAGCTCTCCCTGATGACCAGTTCCGTCGGCAGCCGCTCGCAACGGGGCGGCAGGGCGCGGTCCGCTATCCGCTCCAGCAAACGGGTGCACGCACGCTCGCCCAGCAGCCGTACCGGCTGGCGAACCGTCGTCAGGGGTGGGGCGAGCAGTCCGCTCAGCATCATGTCGTCAAAGCCGACGACTGCGACATCGGCCGGGATCCGCAGCCCGGCCGCCTGCAGCTCGCGAATGGCCCCGAGTGCCATCTGATCATTCGCACAGACAATCGCATCAGGCAGGTCCCGCCGCGGCCTGGTCAGGAGCTCGCGCACCGCCAGCTGGCCGCTGAAGGCGGAAAACCTTCCCTCGAACGAGCCGGTCAGCGTCGCGCCGGGGAACTCGGCGAGCGCCTCGTCGAAAGCGCTCCGCCGTTCCCGCGCGTCCGCGGCTTCCGGCGGCCCCGAGACGTAGCACAGACGCGTGCATCGGTGCCGTTCGATGATGTGGCGAACCGCCGCCGTGGTGCCCGCGCGGTTGTCTGCGGCCACAACATCGACCCGAGCGTGGCCAGGCGAGCCTGCAATCAGCCCGATCGGGGTGCGTGCGGCCAACGACGCTAGTTGCTCGGGCCCGACAATGTCCTCGGCGATGAGCATGCCGTCGACCTTGGCGGCGATCTTCTGCATCCGGTCATAGGCGGCCGCTGGATCGGCATCGCGCAGGAAAGAGATCAGCGGCGACCAACCCATCTCGCTCAGCACGGACTCAACGCCACGCAGGACCTCTTCGATGAACAGCAGGCCGGTGTTCTCGATATCGGTGCCACGGGTGCGGCTTTCGATAGCGAACAGCCCGACTACTTCCTTGCGCTGCCTGGCCAGGCTCTGCGCAGCGCCGTCAGGCACGTAGCCGAGTGCCTGGATTACGGTCAGCACGCGCCGGCGAGTGGCTGGGCGAACGCGGTCCTGGGCGTGGACCACCCGCGAGACCGTAGCCGTTGACACGCCAGCCTCGCGGGCAACGTCGTACAGCGTGGCCGCAGTGGAGCGGCCGGGCCTTGCCGGCAAGTCGCTGTCCATGAAGGACTCCGCTCGATCCGTCGCATCGCCATGACAGGCCTGATAGCTAGTCTCCGCCGGCCAGCCCGCCCGTCGACGTCAGGGGGTCCTACAGGACGGTTACCCTTGCGTGGCCACCGTAGGCTTCGCATATCTGTTCGGCTTGTCGACTTACGGTGTCGGGGAAGAAGGTCCGGCTGATGATGACGCGTAACGTCACGTCTGGAGTTCGGTCACCGGTGACCCTGTGACCAGTACCGACGCAGTTGTCGAGCGCATCCTGACCAGCTACGACACCATCACCGTCGTCGGCGCGAGCGCCGCGGCGGCCAAAGCGGCGCACTCTGTACCCGCGCACATGCAAAGAAATGGCTGGCGCATCATCCCGGTGAACCCGCACGAAGACAAGATTCTGGGCGAGCCTGTCCACCGGACGCTCGCGGACGTTCCCGAGCAGGTAGGGCTGGTCGATGTATTCCGGCCGTCATGGCAGGCGGCAGACATCGCTCGCGAGGCCGTGGCAGCGGCCGCCACGGCTTTGTGGCTCCAGCTGGGCATCGCCTCAGCGGAGGCCCGTGCCATCGCTGAAGATGCCGGCCTGCTGTATGTCGAGGACCGCTGCCTGGTCATCGAGCAGCGCCGCCTCGGACTTCGGGCGCCCGGCCGCTGAGCTCGGGACCCGTTGTCCGCGCCAGTGCCTAACATGTCCTGTGCAGGAGGCGCGACGCGGGAAGGAGAGCGATGGCTGACGCCGACGACGTACGCCGAATCGCGCTGGGCCTGCCCGACGTGGTCGAGATCGACAGCGACGGCTTCGACTTCCGGGTCGGTGGCAAGGGATTCGTCTGGTCGTATCCCGAGCGGAGGCAGGGCCAGCCGCGGCGAATCCGGACCGACGTCGCGGTGCTATTCGTCGGCGACGAGGCCGAGAAGCAGGCGCTGCTCCTCGGCGAGCCCGAGATCTTCTTTACCGCACCAGGCTACGACGGCTGGCCGCTGGTAATGCTCAGGCTAGTCAAGGTCGACGTCGATCGCCTGCGCGAGCTTGTCACCGATGCCTGGCGGATGCGCGCCCCGGCCAGCGTGGCCAGCGAGCTCGGCGAGGTCTGACCTGAGTTGGCTCAGTTAGTGCGCAGGTCGGCCGGCGCCTTGATCGGTTCGGGGGCCTGGCACAAGTGGCCTGGAATGGGGACGGCGGCGGTAGAGTCTGGATGGGCGTCGTCTTTGAGGAGGAATCTCCCTCGGATGAGTGATCGCTGGGCCGAGTTCGGCCAGGTAGACAAGTCCCGGGCCTGTACCCGCGGGGCACATGGCGACTGCTCTCATTTTGCGGCCGTGGGCGGGGGGTTCAACCCGCGGCGCCTCCGCCTGGAGTTCGGCGCTGGGCTGTGCCCGTGCTCTTGCCACTCGTCTTGCCCGGTCGCCCTCTCGGGTAAGCGGATGACCGTGCGGCCTGAGGCCTGGCGCGAGTCGTGCACCTGCCCGGGAGCCGAGCAAGAACGGCGCCGCCTGGACGAGGACAGCATCGAATTCCCCGACTTCGGCAAGTCCTTGGAAGACGCGCGGCGCCGCTCGCGCGCCCGCAAAGAGGCATTCGAGTCCGCGCGAGCTAGGGCCGCCGGCAAGAGCCAGGACGAGATCCGCGAGATCTACCTAGCCGAGCTGAACGCACGAGGCCTGACAATACCGAGGGAAGACATCCTGCAAGCCGTGGTCGACCGGATCGGCGGCAACCCGCTGCCGACTGCCCGCCTCGCGGTGGAGAGCCTGGCCCAGATGGGCAAGGCCCTGCACGAGCTTGCCCGGATCTTCCGCTCGGGCAGTTGAGCAACGGCCGATCCGCCCGCACCGTGGTCGCAAGCTGGCTCAGATTAATGCGCAACTTTGGCTCTCGCGAACCGAGAACTGGCAGGTCAGCGCATTACGCCCGCTGTAAGGCCAGAATTATGAGCCGACTCAGGCGTGCCCCGGACAGCGTGGCCAGCGAGCTCGCGAGGTCTGAGAGCGGAATGACGCTCGAGACGTCCGTCAGCTCGCCAGGAGCTGGCTGACAGCTTGGTGGGAGATGCCAAGGAGAATGCTGATGTCGCGTTGAGGCAGGCCCTGTTCTTTGAGGTGCTGAGCGGCCTGCCGCGTTTGCCAGACGGCATCGACGCGGAGCCTTTCTGCTCGCTCCCGGGCATGCCGGGTCTCGCTGATCTCCCGGGCCAGAGGGGCGTCGAGGAGTGGCACAATCTCGACGTTCCCGGTTTCGGTTACGTCGACGTCGAAATGCAGCGCGAGCAGATCACGCACAATGCCGTCGGCCTGATCCAGGCGCTTCGCCTGCGTGTAAGCCGGGTACTGCAAGCCTTCTCCGGTGACCTCAAGGGCCCACCAGCCCTGCCTGCGACGCGCCGTCGCCGTGAATGTCATGGCCATGATCAGGGGTCCTCCTCCTTTCTGGCTTTCGCGCACATCTTCTCAAAGTTTCTTAAGATCCCGCGGGAGGTGAATTCGACCATCTCGCCGTGGCGCGTCACTTCAACGGACTGCGCCCCAACGAAGTATTTGTCATGGTTCCCGCCGTGCACGGCGCTGGATTTATCAAAATCGACGCTGTAGCTTCTGGCGATCTTCGCCATCCGGTCCAGCAGCTCGCGACGTTTCACATTCTAAGGCTAGCTGCTTGCCCATTCAAGTCAAGTCACTTGCCTTGCAAGTGGCGGGCATCAGCGCGCCAATTGGGTCGCTACATGGAGCTGCGTCACCGGGCCGAGACTGGCGGGGGAGACAGGAGGCGGCCGGTAGCTGAGACCGGCGTCCATACCCTGGAATGTCTTTGCGTCAACGACGATCGACAGGTACTTGCCAATCGGTAGCTTCGCGCCCGCCGGGGGCGAGGCTAGGTAGGCTACGAAGTGCCCCTTCATAGTCAACAGATAGACGATGGTGTGCTGTTCGCCGGCCACACTGTCACCGGGCGTGGCGGAAGTCAGCGCTTTTGCGTGGGTAGTGACGACTACTGTCGCCCAGACTGGGACGAGGTCGCCATTCTCCTTCGCGGCTCGGCGAGCTATCGCGGTCAACCGCTGAATCGCAGCAGGCGGGACGGGTTGGCCTGGCGTAGGCATAGAAGGCTCGGTGGCCCTGGAGGTCCCGCAGCCGGTGAGCATCAGCCCGGCAAGAAGCGCGGCCGCGCAGAAAACGACGATGAAGTCGCGCCTTGGCTGACCCATAAACCTTCACCCCTGACTCAGGCCGCTCCCATGGATTTAGACGACCGGCGCTGGCGTTCGGTTGCGGTGGCACCGCTTCGCAGGCCATTGCGCTGCAACGATGTCGAAGACGCGCGGCCGCCGTTCGTTGTACGAGACAACAGGACATCTAGTGACGATGGACGAATCGAGGCTCGAAATGTCGAATGACGCAACTATCTGGGAGCTGATTCATGCTGAACGGAAGGCGCTGGCCGCAACGATCGAGGCGCTAACGCCCGAGCAGTGGCTGGCCCCGTCACTGTGCCGGGGGTGGACGGTCGGATTCGCGGCTGCGCATGTGCTGGCCGGGGCGGAGCAGACTCAAGGGCATTTCGTCCGGGGGATGGCAGCCTCCGGGTTCCGGTTCAACGCGTTCATGGACAAAGACGCGCGCAGCCGCGGCCAGCTGACCGCTCGGCAGGTCGCCGACCGGCTGAGGCTGCGGAGCATGACGACCAATCATCCGCCGGCACCGGTAGTGGCCATGCTGGGCGAGGTCGTAGTCCATGGCGAGGACATACGGCGTCCGGCTGGCCTGGAGGGGACGGTATCCGAGGATGCAGCGAACTCATGCCTGCTGATGTACACAAAGTCGAGCTTTCCGGTCGGCGGCAAGAACCGGATCCAAGGCCTGCGGCTCGTCGCCACCGATACCGGCTGGTCGTACGGATCTGGTCCGGAGGTGTCAGGGCCCGCATTGTCATTGCTGCTGGCGATGACCGGGCGCCCGGCTGGCCTGGACGGCCTCACCGGGGACGGCGCTCCGATCCTGACCCAGCGCGTCGGGAAGCCTGCGCAGCCGTGACCCGCGTCGGCTGGATCCCGTTACCGGCCCGAGGGTGGCGGCTGGCTCGCCGCCGCCGCCGGGTCCTGGCTGACGGTCTGACCTGGAACAATGGGCGCGCCTCAGGAGTTTTACCCTGCGTAGGATTCCCGGGCATGAAAGATGATTAGTGGCTCATTGCATTACCTGTGGAACTGAACTCCACCCCGAGCGGGCAGCAAAATACGACTATTGCATGGCGCCGAAATGCCAGGAGATAAACGTCAAGGGCCTGACGATGGTCGCTATCGGCATGAATAAGGCTGCCGAGGAATTCCTGATCCTGGATGAACGTGCGCGCGAGGAACTCGCCAGCGGCAAGTACCGTGACCAGCGACGGGGCTCGTTCGGCCCGCCCGCTCCGGCCGCCGGGCCGCGCCTGGACCAAGGCAATGCCGGACCCGCTGCCGCCGTGCGTCCGCGGCTTCGCCAAGGACACGCTCCTGCGGCCGCTCACCCGCCGTGGACCAGAAAGCAAGAAAAGCTGGCGCTGCTTTACAACCAGCAGGGCCTCAGGCCGGCCGAGATCGCAGCCAAGCTGGGCGTGACCTCCAGGCTCGTGACACAGATCATTCTTGCCGCCAAGAACAAGGGCAAGGCATAAAGGCTGCCGTTCGGCACCGAGTTGCCACAACAGGCTTGTCAGTAGGCGGGGCCGTACTGGTCCTCGGGCCCTATTGTCTCCGTCATCTGGTATCCGCGGCTGGCCAGAACCTCACCAAAGGCAAGCGCCGCGAGGAAGACGATGACTACACCCAGGCCGTAGAAGAACCCCAGCCCCTCCAGCAGCCGCATGGTCGCCGCGCCGAAGGCCGCTCCGGCGCCGACTATCGGTATGCCCCCAGTGATCGAGCCGCTCGGCACCGCCACCGCGGTCACCAGCTGGCCGAGTACGAACCAGGCACCTCCCAACGCAGCCAAGATGGCGCCCACCCGAGCGGTTTTGGCCGACACCGCGGCTAGTAGCCCGCCGAGGAATACAGCGGCGCCCGGCACTACGGACAGCCACAGCCGGCCCGAGTTGTAGGCCCAGGCCTTGTCCGGGGTGTAGGCGTACCCGAAATAGGGCCCTACGAACGGTATTAGCGCCCCCCACGCGCCGAGCAGCATCAGCAGCAGGCCGCTTGCTCGCCCCCGCCGGGGCACAGCCGCACCATTCATGGCGTTACCTCCCGTGAGGTAGTTAATGCTTGATTGTCCGCTACCCGACTGGGATGCTCGTATGCACGGAACTTAGACGCGGAGCAGGTAGTCCGCAAATCTGGCTGGCTGGCTCAGCGCGATCAGGTGACCTCCTGGCAGCACGTCGGCGTCGATGCCCAGCCGACTACGCGCCAGCGCCAGTTGGAACCCCACCGGGAAAAACCGATCGTCGGCTCCGGCCACCACCTTGGTCGGGACATCAGGCCAGGCGCGGAAGTCGCATGCCGACTCGAACACAGCGTCCGCCTCCGGCCGTTGCTGCGACTCACCGGCGGCGGCCACTTCTGGCGGCACGTCATGCAGAAAATAGACGGCTAGGTCAAAATCACTCGGGTAGCCGCTCTGGGCAGCCGCTGCAACCCGAGCCTGCATCCATCCAGTGTTGTCCCACCAGGCTCTGGCGGTCTCGCCAGGCAGCGGGATCATCGCGTTCACGAAAACCAGCGATCGTATCGGCACTTTCTCGGCTACCAGCGGCGCCGTGAACCCGCCCAGCGACTGAGCGACGAGCACGACGTCGTCATGCTCGCCGATCGCGTCGACCACGGTCGCGGTGTACTCATGCAACCCCGCCGCCGGGTCATCACCAGGCAGGTCAACGGCGATTGCCTGGTGGCCTGCCGGCCGAAGGAGGTCCACGACGCGATGCCAATACCAAGCGGCGCCGCCAGCGCCGGGGATCAGGACGAACGTACTCATGAACGGCCTCCTAGCCGAGTGCGCGATGCCGGCTGCCGAGCCGTGCCGAACCCACGGCCGGCCGCCGGGCCATCGCTGTACATTGGTCCTACTTTAGGACTAGCTAATTCTTAAAAGCAACCACCAGGGTAGGCTGGCACTCATGTCGACGGTCCGGCGCTATGACGACCCGTGCGGGATTGCCCGCGCGCTCGACGTGGTCGGTGATCGGTGGGCGCTGCTGGTCGTCCGCGAGCTGATCTTCGGGCCGAAACGGTTCGTGCAGCTTCGCGACGGGCTGCACGGCATCAGCCCGAATGTCCTGTCCCAGCGACTGCGCGAGCTCGAGGACACTGGCCTGGTACGGCGCGACGTGCTAGCCCCTCCCGCCAGCGTTGCGATCTATGAGCTCACCGACCGCGGCCGAGCGCTCGAGCCGGTGCTCCTCGAACTGGGTCGCTGGGGGAGCCAGCAAGAAATGACGAGCTCAAATGAGCTCAGCGTCAGCGCCGTACTCCTCGCGCTGAAGACGGTTTTCCAGCCTGACCCGTTCCAGCCGGACCCGTTCCAGCCTGACCCGTTCCAGCCGGACCCGTTCCAGCCGGACCCGTCGACCGAAGCGACGGTCGCGCTCAGGATCAACGGCGAGTGGTACCGCCTGACCGTCAACGACGGCTCGATCCAGGTCGTCCAAGGCCGCGCCGAGCGGCCCGTTGTCACTATCGAGACGGACGTGGCGACGCTGCGCGCCATCACCCTTGGTCGCCAGCCATTGACTGAGGCCGAGCGCGACGGCCGCCTGCGGCTAACCGGCGACCAGGCCACAGCCGAGCGCTTCGCCCGTTTGTTCCGGGTGCCCAGCTAGCTGGCCGTGCCTTCGGCTGGAGCCGCAGTGGCGGCGCCTTGGGGCGTGCCGTCGAGCGCGCAGTGCACGGCCGCAGGCTGCGGTGCGGCCGCGCCGGCCGGCCGGGCCGGATTGCGGATGGTCGCCGCGGCCAGGATTCCTCCGGCTACGCATAGCCCGGCGGAAATCAGCACAGCTCTGTGGAAACCTGCGGAGAACAACGGCGCATGCAGGTACGCCGCGCCGCCCAGGCCGGCTGCGGCCGGGAGAACGGCGACCGCGATCAGAGAGGCGGCACGGGCTACATCGTTGTTGACCGCCGATGCCATTCCGGCGTGCCGCGGCGAGGCGGCAGCCAGCACGGTGGCGGTCAGCGGCGCTACGTTGATGGCCAGGCCCAGGCCGAACACCAGCACGCCCGGAAGCACCTCGGTCACGTAGTTTCCGGACGGACCGACCCGGATGAACAGCGCCAGCCCGAGGGCTATCACAACTGGGCCGACACTCATCTGCAGCCGGGGCCCGATCCGCGAGGCTAGCGCACCCGACCGCGCCGACAGCACGAGCATGATCACGGTCACCGGCAGGAGCGATATGCCGGCCTGCAGCGCCGTGTACCCCGAGACCTGCTGGAGCTGAATCGGCAACAGGAAAAGCGCGCCGCCGAGGGCCGCATACACCACGAACGTCACCACATTGGCCGAGTCGAACTGGGCAGACTTGAACAAGTTCAGCGTCAGCATCGGCGCAGTGACCCGCCGTTCCCAGGCGACGAACGCGGCCAGTAGAACCGCGCCAGCGATGAGCGAAACCAGTGGCCCCGGGCTGATCCACCCGGCCGATGGGCCCTCGATCAGCCCGTAAGTGAGTCCGATCAGCCCTAGTGTCACCAGCGTTGCACCGGTAATGTCCAGCTTCCCGGTCGCGTCCAGATCGCGTGACTCGGGCACGTGCCGCCAGGCAACCAGCATCACAATTGCGGCGAGCGGCACGTTGATCACGAAGATGAGCCGCCACGAGTAGGCCTGGATCAGCCAGCCGCCCAGGAACGGGCCGATGGCCGTGCCGACTCCGGAGAAGCCCGACCAGGCTCCGATTGCCCGGCCGCGATCGTCGGCCCGGAACGACGCCTCGATGATGGCCAGGCTGCCCGGGGTCAGCAGGGCGGCCCCGATGCCCTGGAAGGCGCGGGCCCCGACCAGTACCGGCGCGTTCGGGGCCACGGCGCACAGGGCTGACGCGACCGCGAACCAGGCGACGCCGATGAGGAAGATGCGCTTGCGGCCGTACTTGTCTCCGAGCGCGCCGGCGAATAGGAGCAGGCCCGCCAGCGTCAGCATGTAGGCCGTTACCACCCATTGCAGTGTGGCCAGGCTGGTGTGGAATTCTTTGCCGATCGTCGGCAGCGCGATACCCACGACCGTGGCGTCGATCGCCGCCATCGCGGACCCCAGGACGGTCGACAAGAGTACCCACCGGGCGGCTCTGCTGCCGAAGCGCAGACCGTCGTCGTCGGCCGCTGAACCCTGGACGCTCATCACGTTTCCGACCGTCGGAGGTGAACGGCGGTTGCGTCAGCGTGCTGCTGGCCGGCGGCGCGGGGATGGTACGGCTCTGCATCACGCAGCAGTGTGACGAGTCTCTGAGGCCCGGCGGATCGCATCAGCGTGAAGATAGCCGGCCAGGTGTAGCCGTACCAGTCGACGAGCCGACTGACACCATCGGTGAAAAGCGCAGCGTCGTCGCAGAGCACCACGGGGGAGCCGGCGAGCGTCAAGTTCTCCAGATTGTCACCGCGGACTCCGGCGATCGAGACGGTCGAGGCTGGGCTGTCAAGGGTTCGCCAGGTCGTGGCTCATCTGCGTCTGCGCGGGTTACCGGCCGATGTCCGCGGCAGGTTGCACGGCTGACCACCTGAGCAGGCCAACGTCCGCCACCATGTTGACGTGCCGCCGCATCGCCAGCCTCGCGCCGGGCACGTCGCCACGACGGATCGCCTCCAGGATCACGCGATGTGCGCGGAGCGAGCGAGGCGGCCTACCAGGCTCGCCCAGCGAGTACCGCCGGGTCTCGCTGATCGGCACGGCGAGCGCGGCCATGAATTCGGCCAGCATCGGGCTCCGCGCGGCCCGGGTAACAGCTTCGTGAAACAGCCGGTCGCCTTCCTCGCCGAGGCCGCCGTCGGCTATGTCGGCGGCCATCTCGGCGAGCGCTCTTTCCATCTCGGCCACGTCGGCGTCCGTCCTGCGCCCGGCGGCAAGGGCGGCCAGTTGCGTCTCCAGTGCCTCCCTGGCTTCCAGGATTTCGGGCAGCCGGTGACGCTGCGTCATCAGCTCCATGAGCCGGCCTGAGTCGCTGGGCAGGGACCGCAGGTAGATACCGTCACCATGGCGTACCTCCAGCGTGCCGCGCACCTCCAGCGCGACCGTGGCCTGCCGGACCGACGCCCGGCTGACCTGCAGCGCCTGGGCGAGATCTCGCTCCGACGGCAGGCGGTCACCCACGCCGAGTCCTGTGACCTCAATGAAATCAAGCAGCCTAGCGGCCAGCTGCTCGTACAAGCGGCTCCGGTCGGGCGCACGCAGCGACTCGGTACTGGGCCGACCGGCCCGAGATCCCCGTTGCATGCGCTTACGTCCCCTTAGTCCGCTAGCCAGCCGAGACGCTTCCCGAGGTGCCAGCCAGCGGACGTCCCGAACTATCGTCGGGCAACAGGCTAGCCAGGACCCTGTTGACACCCCAGGATAGCGGCAATTATGGTTCGGTCTACTGGCTCAGCCACTCACTATCCTCGTCACTTGCCTCCTAGTCGCGCCGAGGGATAGACATGAGCACGTTCCTTGTCACCGTCGGCATCGGGCTATCCACGGCGGCGATCCTGTCCCTGTCCGCGGTCGCGTTCACGCTGGAGTACGCGGTCAGCCGGGTCGCCAACTTCGCGCATGGTGAATTCCTCACGATCGGCGCCTACGCGGCTTACACCGGGCAGACGTTCTTCCACCAGAGCATTGCGGCCGCCGCGCTGATTTCTGCGGTGTCCGGAATGCTCGCCGGCCTGGGCCTCAATGCAGTGCTGATCGAGCAGTTCCGCGGCCGCAGCGGCATCACGATCTTCATCGCAACCTTAGGCGCCTCGCTGATCTTGCAGAACGTGCTGGTAATCGCGTACGGCGCGGCAAGCGTCTCGTACACGTTCGTCCAGGGCGGGCTCCACCAGGTAGGGCCGTTCCTGTGGACGACCTCCAACATCGAGGTGATCGTGTCCGCGCTGGCCGTGGCCGGGCTGATCTACCTGCTGCTGCAGCGGACGCGGTTCGGCAAGGCAGTCCGGGCCGTCTCGCAAGACCGCACCCTGGCCCGGGTGAGCGGGATTCCCGCACGCCGGATCGTCATGCAAACCTGGGCGCTGGCCGGGGCCGTATCGGGGTTTGCCGGCTTCGTGCTCGCGGACACGATCGGAACCTTCAGCCCGACGCTGGGCTTCGACTTCCTGCTGCTCACCATCACGGCCACTGTCGCCGGCGGCATCGGCAGGCCGTACGCGACGTTTGGCGGCGCACTCCTTGTCGGGCTCGCCATACAGATCGCTGGCGGCTACACGAGCTCGGCCTATCAGAACGTGTACGCCTTCCTGCTCCTGGTTCTGCTGATGCTGTTCCGGCCGAATGGCATCTTCGTCCGGCGCAGCGCCACAACGGTGCGTGCCTGATGTACTGGATTGGCGTCGTCACTCAGGCCGGCATCTTTGCTGTCCTGGCGCTAGGCCTGGACATGGTCTGGGGCTGGTGCGGTGACTTCGACCTGGCCTTCTACGGCTACCTCGCACTCGGCAGCTACATGACGTTCGTACTGTCGATCGGCCCGCCGACGCCGCCGGTGGAGTACATCATCGGCTGGCGCCTGCCCGTTCTGGTATCGATCCCGATCGCGATGGTTACGGTCGTCTGCTTGGCGGCTGTCATCGGCGCGATCGCACTGCGGAACCTGCGCGACATTTACTTCGCCGTCACTACTCTCGGCGCCGTCAGCGCGCTGTACCTCATCGTCGAGAACTACACGCCACTGTTTGACGGGTACAACGGGGTCTACGGCCTGATCAACCCGGGCCAGGCGGTGCTGGGGCTCACCTACAACGGCTACAAGATCGTCTTCCTATTAGTTGTCCTCGTCCTCCTTGGCTGCACCTACCTGCTGGTGCAGCGGCTGTCCAGGAGCCCGTTTGGCCGGATGCTGCGTTCCGTGCGCGAGGACGAGCGGGCCGCGGCCGCATACGGCCGTACCGTGTTCTGGGCGAAGTACCGGGCCTACCTGTTCGGCGCCGCGCTGGCCGGCCTCGCAGGCGGCTTGTTCGCGATCTTCATCAGCGCCTTCAACCCCTCCGCCTGGAACCCGCAGGAGCTGCTCATCATCTACGCGGCCATCCTGGTCGGCGGACGGGGAAATCCGCGCGGGGTCATAGTGGGAGTCTTCGTCGTCTATATCGGCTTCATCGAGCTCACCCGGTTCCTGCCAACCCTGGCATCCCGGCCCGAGTTCAGCCTGGCCGCGCGCCAGATTCTCATCGGCCTCATGATCATCCTGATGCTCCGGTTCCGGCCTGAGGGGATCTTCCGGGAGCGGCCGGGGGCTGGAGCGGCGCGGCCAGGGGCGGGCTGGTTGCGCTGGCCGCCGCGGGCGCTCGCGCCAGCCGCCACTACTGCGGGGGCCGACGCCGCGGCGGGGCCCGCCGACAGGCCGGTGGCCGCGACCGCGGGAGCGCCAGGTACCAGCGAGGCCGCCGACGTTGCTCCGGCTGGGCCGGTAGCTGACAGGGGAGACGCTGAATGAGTCTTCTCGAGATCGACCAGCTGACGAAGTCGTTCGGCGGCGTGCACGCCGTGCGCAAGTGCACGTTCTCGGTTGCCGAAGGCCAGGTCGTGGGCCTGATCGGGCCGAACGGCGCAGGCAAAAGCACAGTGGTCGACCTGCTGTCGGGATTCGGGCTGCCGGACTCGGGCAGCATCATGTTCGCGGGCCAGCAGTTGGCCGGGCAGCGGCCGGACGCGATCGCCCGGCTGGGCCTCATCCGAACATTCCAGAACCCGCGCGAGTGGCGCAACCTCACGGTCATGGACAACGTCCTGCTCGCCAGGTGCCAGTTCAGCCGCGAGTCGCTGTGGCGATCGATGACCCAGGCCGGCCGGATCCGCCGCGAGGAAAAAGCGGACCGCGTCGCGGTTACGTTGATCCTGGAGCGCTTCCAGCTGGCGGATTTGGCGGGCGAGCGCGCGGTCAAGCTCAGCGGGGGGCAGAAGCGGCTGCTGGAGTTCGCCCGGATCGCGGCGGCCGAGCCTCGGCTCATCATCCTGGACGAGCCGATGGGCGGCGTTAACCCGGTGCTCGGGGCCCGGATCGGCGAGGCGGTTACGCAGTTCGCGGCCGACGGCCGGACTGTGATCGTCGTTGAGCACAATCTCCCGTTCATCGAGCGGACCTGTCATCAGGTGGTGGTGATGGACCTGGGCGAGGTGATCGCGCAGGGCCCGTTCGCCGGCTTGCGCGAAAACCCCAGGGTGCTCGACGCCTACCTCGGGATGGACCTGAGCCATGAGTGAGCCCGAGCCGGTCATCGTGCTGCGCGCTGAGGGTGTGACCGCTGGGTACGGCGGCCCGCCGATCATCGAGGACGTCTCGCTGACCATCCACGGCGGAAAGATCACTGCGGTCGTCGGCCCGAACGGTGCCGGGAAGTCCACGTTGCTGAAGGCCCTGGCCGGGGTGCTCCGGATGACCAGTGGCGAGGTGATCGTCGGCGGCCAGAAGACCACCAACCTCGCCCCGGAGAAGCTCGTCAAGCGCGGGCTCGCTTACGTTCCGCAGGTCTCCAATGTCTTCCCGGACCTGACGGTGCGCGAAAACATGGAGATGGGCGCCTACACGCGCCGCCGCGGTGTGCCTGAGCGCATCTCCGAGCTGTGCGAGCTGTTTCCCGACCTGGGCGCGGCGCTCCGGCGCCGGGCCGGGATGCTCAGCGGCGGGCAGCGCAGCATGCTGGCCATGGCCAGAGGCCTCATGCTCGAGCCTGCCGTGATGCTGCTGGACGAGCCTAGCGCCGGGCTGTCACCGCTGCTGCAGAGCGCGCTCTGGGAGCAGATCGAGAAGATCGCCGCCACTGGCGTCGGTATCTGCGTTGTCGAGCAGAACACCCGGCGCACTCTTCGCCACGCGCACTGGGCCTACATTCTCGTGCTCGGGCGCAACCGGCTGGACGGTCCCGCACAGGACCTCCTGCATGACGAGACCGTCGTGGACCTCTACGTCGGCCGCATGAGTTGACCCACGCGGGCCTCAGGGCACTGCCGCAAGGCAGCCAACCCGGTGACTCGCAGCGGATAAGGAGAACCGGATGAAACATCCCATGATCAGTAAGTCAATCGGCGTTTGCGCAGCGGGCCTCCTGCTGGCTGCCTGCGGATCCTCAAGCGGCGGAACCGGGGGCGGCTCGTCCGGCTCGGTCACCTATGGCGTCCTGTCCTGCTTCACCGGCCGGCTGGCTAGCCTCGGGCAGGCGATGCTCCAGGGCGCCAATGTCGCCAAGAGCGAGATCAACTCGGCGGGCGGCGTGCTTGGCAAGAAGGTGGCACTGGTGACCGGTGACACCAGCTGCGACGTCGCCGACGGCGTCAACGCGGTGAACCAGATGCTCACCAAGTCCGTCAGCGGCGTCATCGGCCCGGAGACGCAGGAGATCAATGGCGTGGAGCCGATCCTCGACAACAACCACATCGTGGACGAGTTCCAGGGCGGTGACACGGCCCGCGATCACCAGACCGACCCGTACTTCTTCCGGGACAGCCCGTCTGACTCGCAGCTCGGCGTCGCCATGGCGCTGTACGCGCACACCAAGGGTTACACGCGGGCGGTCATGCTGTTCTACTCCGACCCGGCGGCGCAGACATTCCTGAAGCCGGTATCAACGACCTTCACCAAGCTGGGCGGCACGATCCTGAAGACCATCATCGTGACCCCCGACCAGACGTCCTACCTGAGCCAGGTGCGTGAGGCCATCGCCGCGCATCCCCAGGTGATCTTCACCCAGGAGGACCCGCCGACCGCCGCCGTGCTGTTCCGCGAGTTCAAGCAGCTGAGCGGCGGGTCAATCCCGTGGGTGGGCACGGACGTCACCAGCGGCAGCGACTTTCTGAAGGCTATCGGCTACGCGACCGCGCACTCAGTGCTGACGTCGGTGTACGGCACCTCGGTCACCGGTACGGCCAGCAGCGCCTTCCTGAGCCTGTTCAACAAGCTCAATCCGAGCCAGAAGTCAGTCGGCCCGCTGGCGAACGCGAACTACGCATACGACGCGGTGATCTCGATTGCGCTAGCCGACGATTACGCCAACACGACGAACGGCACGACCGTCGCGCACGACATGACCAAGGTGACCAATCCGCCTGGCACCGCCTGCTTCACCTACGCGTCGTGCCTCACGCTGCTGAAGGCCCACAAGAAGATCAATTACGAGGGCGCGAGCGGAAGCCTTGACTACAACCAGTACAACAACACCTTCGGCCCGTATGGCGCCTTCCAGTCCACCGCCGCGGGAATCGAGCAGCAGGTCTACGTGATGACCGCTAGCGCGCTCGCAGCCGCGACGCCGTAACCGGCTGACGACGGCCCGCCGCGCCCGCGCAGGCGCGGCGGGCCGCAGGCGGCTGAGTCAGGAAGGAACAGACCGGCGTGACACATCCCTCGTCTCGGCCCGCCGGGCCGCTGGCCGGAGTGCACGTTCTCGATCTGGCCCGGGTGCTCGCCGGCCCGTATGCGGCCATGCTTCTCTCCGACCTCGGCGCCGAGGTGATCAAGGTCGAGCGACCGGGCCAGGGAGACGACACCAGGCACTGGGGACCGCCATTCGTCGCCGCCGGCGACGATGTCGAGAGCACGTATTTCCTGTCCGTCAACCGCGGCAAGCGCAGCGTGGCTATCGACCTGAAAGACCCGGCCGAGGGCTCGTTCGTCGAGGCGCTGGTGCGGTGGGCAGACGTGCTGATCGAGAATTTCCGGCCGGGCGTGATGGACCGTCTGGGCCTCAGCGATGACCGGCTGGCCGAGCTCAACCCCCGGCTGGTGCGGCTCGCTATCAGCGGATTCGGCGAGCACGGCCCGGACAGCGACCGGGTGGGCTATGACCAGATCCTGCAGGCCGAGGGCGGCCTGATTAGCCTGACCGGGACCGCGGCGAGCCCGGCAGTCAAGGTGGGCGTGCCGATCGCCGATGTGAGCGCGGGCCTGTTCGGGGTGATCGGCGTGCTCGGCGCTCTGGTCGAACGCGAGCGCAGCGGACGCGGCCAGCGGGTGTCCACCTCGTTGCTGGCCGCTCAGGTTGGCATCCACACTTTCCAGGCCGGCCGGTACCTGATCGCCGGCCAGGTGCCGGGGCCATCAGGCAATCACCACCCGACCGTTGCCCCGTACGGCATGTTCGATGCCGCGGATGGCCCGCTCGTTATCGCAGTGGGTAACCAGGACATCTGGCGGCGCTTCGCCCCGCTCGTCGGACTGGACCCGGCTGACGAGCGGTTCATCACGAACGCGCAGCGGCTTGCCAATCTCAGCGAGCTGCATACGATCATCGGAGCGAGGATCGCTGACCGGCCTGTGGCTGACTGGCTTACGACGTTCCGGCACGCGGGGGTGCCGGCCGGCGAGCTCAAGACGCTCGACCGCGTGTATGAGGGGGAGCAGGCCCGCGCGGAGAACCTGGTCTGGCAAGTGGATCACTCGCTGCTCGGCAGCATCCGGCTGCCAGGCAATCCCGTGCACTACAGCCGAAGCACGCTGACCCCGGGATTGCCGCCGCCAGCTCTCGGCGAGCACACAACCGAAGTCCGGCAGGTAATCCTCGGCCGCGCGCAGGCTGATGAGCGCTGATCGCGCAGCTGCCGCCGTGAGCCCGCCAGCGCTGTACCTCGCCATCGCCGATGCGGGGACCATCACGCCATGCGGAGAGGACACAGAGGTCGGCAACCCCAGTGAGTGGCCGGGCTACGACAAGCAGCTCCGGCAGGCACGCGAGGCGACCGGAGCCAGGCACGCGGTTCTGACCGGCACCGCGACGGTGGGCGCGCAGCCGTGCGTGCTGGTGGGTTTCGATTTCTCGTTCCTTGGCGGCTCGATGGGGACCGCGGAAGGCGCGCGGATCGCGGCGGCCTTCGACGTGGCAGCGTCCCGGCGCCTGCCGGTAGTGTCGGTCGCCGCCTCCGGCGGATCAAGGATCCAGGAAGGCACCAGCGCCCTGGTCCAGATGCAGGTTGTCGCCGCGGCGATCGCGGCGGCGCGGCACGCGGGCATCCCGCATGTCGCCGTGGCCGGTGACCCGACGACCGGCGGGGTGTGGTCGTCGCTGGTGGCGTCAGCAGACGTGATCATTGGCATTCCGGCCGCGCGGATCAGCTTCTCCGGTTCGCGGACCCGCCCGGCGGGCACCGACGACGACTCCGCAGAGTTCCACGCCGCAGGCAAATGGTCGCACGGTTACGTGGATGCGCTGACGCCAGCGATCTCGGTGCGCAGCCAGGTCGCCGGCATTCTCCGGCTGCTGTCGCCGCAGACGCGCGGCCTGGATGGGGAACGGGCACCGCTGCCTGGCCAGCCGGTCGAGGCGGCAGCGGGTCACGGGGCAGACGGCTGGCAACAGGTCACGCTCGCGCGCGGCGGCCCGCGCGACGCTGCCGGGCAGTGGCTGGCCGGGTACTTCGAGCAGACCTTCGAGATCCGCGGTGACCGGGCCGGAGGGGTTGACCCGGCGCTGCGGTGCGGCTTCGGCCGGCACGCAGGCGCGACCACCGCTTACATCGCGCAGACCGGCCGGCCGACGACCGCGGCCGGATACCGGACCGCCACCCGGTTGCTCGCGCTTGCGAACCGGTTCAGCAGGCCAGTGCTGACGCTCATCGATACGCCCGGTGCAGCGGCAACACCGGCAGACGAGGCCACCGGAATCGGGTCCGCGCTGGCCGAGCTCTTCATCGCGGTGGCGTCGAGCAAGGTACCCGTTACCTCCATCATCGTCGGCGAGGGAGTCTCCGGGGGAGCGCTGGCGCTGGCGTCTCGGGACGACCTGTGGCTCGCGCAGGGCGGTTACCTGGCTGTCACTGCTCCGGAACTGGCCGCCTCCATTCTCAAGCTGCCCCCCAGCGATGTGCCGCGGGTCGCTGCGCGGCTCCGGCTCACCCCGGCCGAGCTGCTGAAACGCGGCATCATCCGCGGCGTCCTGCGGGCCCCGAACAGTCAGGTCGGCGACCCAAGGTAATCCAGCGCGGCCAGCACGCCATCGCGGGCTGCCGGCACTCCAGCCTGCGCGAGGCCCATCTGCACGCCGCACAAAGCGCCGGCCAACTGCAGATCGCCCAGGTCCCCCAGGTGACCGATGCGGAACACCCGGCGGGCCAGGCGGCCGAGTCCGGCGCCCAGCGACATGTTGTAACGCTCCAGTATCAGCTTCCTGATCACGTCAGCGTCGTAATCCTCCGGAGTCAGGACGGCAGTGAGCGTAACCGAGTAGGCGTCGGGGTCCTTGCAGAAGATGTCAAGGCCCCAGCCGCGGACCGCGCGGCGGGTTGCTTCCGCATGCCGGGCGTGCCGCGCGAAGACAGCCGCCATGCCCTCCTCATCGAACATCTCCAGTGCCTCGCGTAAGCCAAACAACAGGTTGGTGCCGGGCGTGTAGGGGAACAAGCCGGTTTCAGCGGCGGCTAGCACCGGGCGCCAGTCCCAGTAGCTGCGCGGCAGCCGGGCGCGCTGGGCGGCGGCCAGCGCCTTGTCGCTGACTGCGTTGAGGCCCAGGCCAGGCGGCAGCATCATTCCTTTCTGCGAGCACCAGACGGTCACGTCGACGCCCCATTCGTCGTGGCGGTAATCAACCGACCCCAGCGATGAGATCGTGTCAACGAGCAGCAGCGCCGGATGCCGGGCGCCGTCCAGGGCGGCGCGGATCGACGGGATGTGGGTGGCGGCCCCGGTGGACGTCTCGTTCTGCACGATCATGACGGCCTTGAACTCATGGCCGGCGTCGGCGGCCAGTATGTCGTGCACCTCCGCGGGCTGCACGCCACGGCGCCAGTCACCGGGAACGATGGTGACCTCCAGCCCCAGGTTCCGGCCGAGCTGGGCCCACAACGCCGAGAAGTGCCCGATGTCAAAGGCGAGCACCCGGTCGCCAGGCGACAAGGTATTCACCAGCGCGGCCTCCCAGGCACCGGTGCCGGAGGACGGATACACGGCGACCGGGTGAGTGGTCCCGCACAGCTTTGCCAGGCCCGCCAGCACGTGCCGGGCCAGTGCCGCGAACTCGGGGCCGCGGTGATCGATCGTCGGCGCGGCCATCGCTCGCAGCACCCGGTCGGGGACATTTGTCGGGCCAGGGATCTGGAGGAAGTGCCGGCCACTCTGATACGTCATAACCATGTCCTTTCCCGAACTCGCCGAAGCCCTGCGCCGTGTGGTCAGCGGTGAGGTCCGGTTCGACTCCTACAGCAGGCACTTGTACTCCCGTGATGCGAGCATGTACGCGATCGAGCCGATCGGGGTGGTTTTCCCGCGAGACGCGGCGGACGTCTGCGCCGTGGTGGCCACCGCCCGCGAGCACGGCGTGCCGGTCCTGCCCCGCGGCGCCGGGACGAGCCTGGCCGGCCAGACGGTCGGCCACGCGATCGTGCTGGACCTGTCCCGGCACATGAACAGGATCATCGAGATCGACGCTGAGCGTCGTATCGCGCGGGTGCAGCCCGGTGTCGTGCAGGAGCAGCTGAACCGCGCAGCCGCCGAGCACGGGCTCGCGTTCGGCCCGGACACCTCCACCAGCAACCGGGCCACGCTCGGCGGCATGATCGGCAACAACTCGGCCGGCAGCCAGTCGGTTCGCTACGGAATGACGATCGACCACGTCGCCGCCCTCGATGTCGTGCTGTCCGACGCGAGCAGGCCCGCCGCGTTCGGGCCCCTCACGGAGGCAGCACGGGCCAGTCGCGCGGCGGCGGCCACCCTGGACGGGGCCATCTGCCGGGACCTGCCAGGGCTGTCAGACCGGTACCGGCAGGCGATCGCCACCGGCTTCCCGAAATTCTGGCGGCAATCGGGCGGCTACCGGCTGGACCGCCTGGCCGAGTCAGCTGCCGGGCCATCGGGGCTCGACCTGGCCAAGCTCGTGGTGGGATCCGAGGGCACCCTGGTCACCGTCGTCGAGGCCACCGTTCGCCTGGTGCCGAGGCCACGGCACACGGTCATCGGCGTGGGCCACTTCGCCTCGGTGCAGGCCGCGATCGAGGCGACCGAGGACGCCCTCGCCTGCCAGCCGGCCGCCGTGGAGATGCTGGACCGGACCATCCTCGAACTATCCCGGCGAAAGATCGAGTACCAGGCCCTCGGCTCGATCCTGCACGGCGACCCGGAGGCCCTGCTGTTTGTTACCTTCTTCGGCGACACGCTGGCCGAGGCCACTGCCGGACTCGACCGCCTGGACGCGAGCTGGCAGGCGCACGGCCACGGCTACCACACGCTGCGTGCGGTGCACGCCGCCGACCAGGCGGCGCTGCTGAAGGTCCGGCAGGCCGGACTGGGCTTGCTGATGGCGGCGAGCACCGGCACGCGCAGGCCGCTGGCCTTCGTCGAGGACACCGCCGTCGAGCCGGCCAGGCTGGCCTCCTATGCCCGGCGGTTCCGGGAGATCCTGGATGCCCGCGGCCTGACGGCGGGCTTCTACGGGCACTGCTCGGTCGGCTGCCTGCACATCCGGCCGTTCGTTGACCTCGGCGCGCCCGGCCAGGCCGAACTGATGCGCGCGGTCGCGGAGGAAGTGCGCGACCTGGTGCTGGAGTTCGGCGGGGTCAACTCCAGCGAGCATGGCGACGGGCTCGCCCGGAGCGAATTCAACCGCCGTGTGTTCGGCGACGAGCTTTACACGGCCATGCAGGAGACGAAGCGGCTCTTCGACCCCGACAACCGGATGAATCCTGGCAAGATCGTCAACGCGCCGGCCATGACCGAGCACCTGCGCGATGCGGGCGTTGTCGAGCGGCCCGAGGTCGCGACGCGGCTCCGGTTTGATGCGCCCGGCGGGATGCGCGGCGCCGCCGACCGGTGCATGAACATCGGGTTGTGCCGGAAAGAGTCGACCGGCGTGATGTGCCCGTCCTACATGGCCACCAGGGACGAGGAGCATTCAACCAGGGGCCGCGCTAACGCGCTCCTGCACGCGCTCGGCCAGCCGGACCCTCGGTCCGCGCTCGGTGACGACCGGCTGCACAACATCCTCGACCTCTGCCTTGAGTGCAAGGCATGCAAGAGCGAGTGCCCGCTCGGCGTCGACATGGCCGCGCTGAAAACCGAGACGCTTGCCGCGTATCACGATCAGCACGGCGTGCCATTGCGTTCGCGCGCCTTCGGGTCTATCCGGCTGCTGAACCGGCTCGGCTCGGCGGCGTACCCGCTGGCGAACATGGCTGGCGCCTGGCGGCCAGCGCGGCTGGCGGCCGAGCGCTGGCTCGGCGTCGCCGCCGCGCGGCCGCTGCCCCGGTTCCACCGGCAGGACCTGCGGAGCTGGTTCCGCCAGCGGTCGCCAGCGCCTCGGCCGGCCGACCAGGGCGAGCTGATCTTCCTGGCGGACTCGTTCACGACGTTCACCGAGCCTTCGGTCGCGATGGCTGCGATTGAGCTCCTCGAGCTCGCTGGCTGGCAGGTTCAGCTTGAGCAGGCCGGGTGCTGCGGCCGCGCTAGCCTGTCCAAAGGACTGATCGACCCGGCCCGGCGGATGGCGGCGGCCATGACCGGCCGGCTCGCTGACGCGGCCAGCCGGGGCGTGCCGATCGTCGGCGTGGAACCGTCGTGCTTGCTGACCCTTCGCGACGAGTACCTGACCCTGCTGCCTGGCGACGCCGGCGCGCGGGCCGTGGCGGCCGCCACACGGCTTCCGGAGGAGTTGCTGCTCGCGGCGGTCGGCGACGGCAGGCTGGTGCTACCAGAGCGGAACGAGGTCAGCGGGCGGCGGGTCTTGTTCCACGGGCATTGCCATCAGAAGGCGCTGGCCGGGACCGCCGCGACCATGGCCCTGCTCCGCACCATTCCGGGCGCAGAAGTGATCGAGGTCGACGCCGGATGCTGTGGCATGGCCGGGTCCTTCGGGTACGAAGCCGAGCATTACGACCTGTCTATGCAGATCGGCGGACTTCGGCTCTTCCCAGCGATCAGGGCCGAGCCGGCGCAGACCGTCATCACGGCAACCGGCGTGTCCTGCCGCCAGCAGATCGCGCACGGCACCGGGCGGATTGCGCTGCATCCGGTGGAGCTTATCCGGCAGCTTCTACCGAGCTGAATCACTTCCGGCTGGTCCGATGGCGTGGCTGCGGGCGTGCCCGGGGGTAGGTTCTGGCTGGCAAGGATCGGGATGCAACCTGGGGGAATGCCACCCGTTATGCGAGCATCCGGCAGAAAAGTCAGGAGGTGCGCACGGGCCATTGTCCCTAGTCATTGCTGTTGCGGCAGCGATCGCGGCTGCAGTGGTTTTCGGCATCGCGTCCGTAGCCGATCAGCGCAGCACCAAGCGGGTCAAGCGCCGGCGCGCGCTATCGCCTCGGATATTTGTCGACCTGGCTCGGCAGCCACTGTGGATCGCATCACTTGGCGGGACCGTGCTCGGCTTCGTTCTGCAGGTCCTAGCGCTGAGGTTCGGGCCCCTCGCGCTAGTAGAGCCGCTGCTGGTGCTGGATCTGATATTCGCCGTATTGATCAACTCCTTCCTGCGCAAGAACTTCGATCCCGTGCTGCTTGGCGGAGTAGTCGCCACCACGGCCGGCATCGCCTGGTTTCTCGTCGTGGCGCAGCCGTCCAGCGGCACATCGAGCGTGAGCTTCGCAGTGGTGCTGCCCCTCGGTGCCGGCCTAGCGGCGGCGGTCCTCGCCTGCCTGGCCGTGGCGGCCCGGAGCCAGCAGCTGCGGCCGCTGGCGTTGGCGCTTGCCTGCGGCATCAACTACGGCGTCGCGGCGTTCCTGGTCAAGCTCGTGGTCTCGGACGTCAGCGGCGGCCTGCCCGGACTTCTGAGCAATTGGCCGATCTATGCCCTTGCCGTCGTCGGCCCGATGGGCTTCCTGCTGAACGAGAACGCCTTCCAGCAGGGCACGCTGATCGCACCAGTTCTGGCGATCATCACCGCGTGCGACCCGATCATCTCCATAGCCCTGGCTGCTATCTGGCTGAACGAGACACTCAATGACACGCCAGCAGGTATTGCTGGCGAGGTCTCGGCGCTCATCCTGATGGTCAGCGGGATTGTCGTCGTCGCTCACCGCGCCCCCCACCTTGCGCCGCAGCCGAGTTCGGCGGTGCAGAATCCCTGAGCAGCGAATGTTCCTTGCGGACCTGCTACAGCACTGGCCCAGCCGGCTCACGTCGAAGTCGGCAGACGTCGGCTCGCGATTGCCAGCGCGATGGCCCCGGCGGCGGCGATGGCGAAAGCGATACCGACGCCGTCCGCCAGTGGCCAGCTGCGCGCAGTCGCCGCGGACACGGCGGCCCCGCCAGCCCCGATGCCCAGGGCAGTGCCGAGGACGTCGGCAAGGCTCAGCGAGGCCGACGCCCAGCCTTCCCGGCCCGCCGGTGCCGCACGCAGCATGAGCAGCGATATAGGCGCATAGGCCAGCCCAATGCCGAATCCGGCGACAGTCCAGGCGGCGATACCCTCGTAAACGGGAATGGCAGGCAGCAGCACCAGCGCCATGCCGGCCAAGCCAGCTGAGATGATGACCACGCCGCAGCCGACAAGCCGGCGCGCCGCCCATATCCCGTTCAGCCGGGACTGGAGCCACGCTCCGGCCGTCCAGGCCAAGGTGGCGCCGGTGACGGCCACGCCGGCCAGTGCGGGCGAGTGATGCCGGATTGTGCTGATAGTCAGCGTGACGTAGGCGTCAGCGCCGAAGAACGCGAAAGTCAGCAGGCCGCGGCACAGTATGACGGCGGGAAGGCCCGGCCGAGCTGCGAAGGTGCCAGCGGGCAGCAGCGTTCGCAATGA
Source organism: uncultured Actinomycetota bacterium (assembly GCA_963804435.1). Taxonomy (GTDB): domain Bacteria; phylum Actinomycetota; class Actinomycetes; order Streptosporangiales; family Streptosporangiaceae; genus JAJYUU01. The sequence goes on from CAWDQI010000001.1 coordinate 2,572,131, forward strand.
CGTGCCGAGCGCTGCGACCCCCACGGCGGCCAGGCCGACGCCAACGAGGAACTGGCGCGATCCTGCTACCAGTGTCAGGCCAGCCAGGACCAGGCCCGCGCCGGCCGCCGCCCCAAGCCCGGAGCTGAGCCGGTGCTCGGCAGCCGCGGACTCGCCTTGGGCCTGCGGCCGCCGTCCTAGCCGCAGCAGAGCCGGCAACGCCAGCGATCCGGTAATAGCCACCAGCGGAAGCAGGCCGAGGAACACCCATCGCCAGCCGAACACGCTCGCAACCGCCGCGCTAGCTGCCGGGCCGATGAGGCCGGGAAGCACCCAGGCGGTGGACAGGATGGCCATCATCCGAGCCCGCAGGATCTCGGGCAGGCAGCGGCCGATGGCTACGTAGGCAACTGCGGGCACGGCGCCAGCCCCGATGCCCTGCAGCGCCCGGCCGCAGACAAGTACCAGCATGGTCGGCGCCAGGCCTGCCAGCGCCAGACCCCCGCCAAACAACGCAAGGCCGCCGAGGAATGGCCGGGCCGGGCCGTAGCGGTCAGCCAGCCGGCCTGCACGATGCCGATCACGTTGCCCAGCATGAAAGTGCTGAAGACCCAGCCGTACAGGTTCAGGCCGCCAAGACTGCGCGCGACGACCGGCATGATCGTCACCACCGCCAGCGCCTCTGACGCGATGAAGGTGATCGTGAGCACGAGCCCGACGGTGAGCGCGCGATGCTGGGCCGACCACAGCCCCTCAACTCTGGCGACCTCGTCAGCGGTTACCTGGGGGGTCACCTCTTGAGGGTATGGGCTCAGCGGCAACGGAAGTTAACCGGCGCGAGGCGCCAAGGCTGCGAGTAACTGGCTCGGCTGTCCAGACGCTGTCGCCGGTTTTCGGCGCAAAGCGGGCTATCCTCGCTGGGATGTGCCGACGGACCAGCGGTCAGCCGAAAGACTACAAAGCCTGGTGACGTGCAGGCCGGCAACGGGGCGGAAGCTGGGCGCAGGGGTCGGCAATGAGGGGGTAGAAATGGCCAGCTCCGTGCGGGTCGTCGGCCTGGGCGGTTCATTGCGCGAGGGTTCGACGAGCCTGACCGCGTTGCACACCGCGCTGGCCGGAGCGGCGGCGGCCGGTGCGCAGTCCAGCATCATCCGGGTTCGTGACCTCGACCTGCCGATGTACACGCCGCAGCGGGCGACGCCCGCCTCCGCACGCGGCTTCGCGGACATCGTGTACGGGTGCGACGCGATGGTCTGGAGCACCCCGGCGTATCACGGCTCGGTAAGCGGGTCGTTCAAGAATGCCCTCGACTGGCTGATCCTGCTGGCCGAGCGTGATCCGCCGTATCTGACCAACAAGCCGGTCGGACTCGTGTCGACCGCAGGGGGCGTGCAGGGATTGCAGTCGGTCAACTCGATGGACTTCATTGTCCGGGCTCTGCGCGGCTGGAGCGTTCCGCTGGTGCTGCCCGTGGCGCAATCCTGGCAGACCTTCGACCCCGACGGACGGCTCACCGACGAGATGGTCGCCGAGCAGCTACGTGAGCTGGGAGCAGAGGTCGTGCGGGCCGCGCGCCAGTTTCAGGCCGATGGCACCTGCGACTACGCCGACGAACGTCAGTTCTCGCCAGCGGAATCCGGCCTGCCGGCCGCCATGGCAGGCGGGCGGCCCTGACGGCGGGCTTCGGCGCCGGGCAGGCTCCCGTTACTTCCCGGCTGGCCACTACTTCCCGGCCGACCGCCGGTGCTGGCCGGCCCGCTTTGCTCGGCGGCCAGCCGCGCCAGCTGCACTCGGGAGGTGACGTCCAGCTTCCAGAAGATGTGGCGCAGGTGAAATGCGACGGTGTGCGCGCTGAGGAACACCTGGCTGGCCACCTGGCGGTTGCTGAGCCCCTGGGCAACCAGGTCGACGATGCGCCGCTCGGTATCGGTCAGGCTGTTCCAGCCGAACGCAGGCCTGTCCGCCCGCTTCCAATGATGCAGCCTGATCCCGGCCGCACGCAGCCGGGACCGGACCCTGGCCATGCCGTCGGCGCTGTCGAGCTGCTCGTACTGCGCGTACGCCCGCCGCAGCCGGGCCACGGCGGCGTCCTGATTGCCCTGTTCGGCGCTGGCAAGGGCCGCGTCCTCAGTGGCGCAGGCGCGGCTGAGCGGAGCCGAATACCGGCCGGCGGCTAGTTCCAGGGCGGCGCAGTCCCGCTCCACCAGGCCACGGACATGGCACGCTGCAGCCGCCATATCGGACTCGCCGCGCCTGATCTCGGCCAGGTCCTGAGTTGCCCGCGCGAGCTGCGCGGCCTTCCCGCGATCGCCATCGGCGAGCGCGCCGCGAACCAGCAGTACGGCGGCCGTCGAAGTGCCGCCGCCGCCGAACAAGACCACCTGCAGGCTTTGCTCCAGGTCACGAACGTAAGTAGGCATATCGAGATTTCCACTCATAGCAAGCCCATTCCCGATCGGCAAGGGTTTCAGGGCCACGCGAAAACCGGAGGCCCGTGGGTGGTGCTGGTCCTAGCTTCGGCACCGGCTCGCGTCGATGCACCGTCCCGTGCGGTCCAACCTCTTGTCCGGCGGGGACATGCGGCCGGGCGAACGTCGGCCTGCCGGGCCGGATCTAGCTGGTCACGGCTGCCGCAGCACCTGCATCGTCCGCCAGGCCCGGGTGGCGAGCTGGAGGTTAAATCGCGTGTCAGGATCGCCGAGATCGTGGCCGGAAACCTCGCGAATCCGCCTGAGACGGTACTTCAAGGTGCTGCGGTGTACCGACAGGGCATTCGCCGTGGCATCGTAACCGCCGCCGGAGTCGAGATACTCGCTGAGGGTCGCGACCAGCTGGGAGCCGTGAACGGAGTCGTAGTCGACCAGAGTACCGAGCCAGTCAGTAGCGAAACTTTCCATAGCTGACAAATCCGTCGCAGTGGCCAGGACCTGATAGACGCCCAGATCGTCGAACAGAGTGACCTGCTCGCGACCGCCGAGCGCTTTCTGAATCTGCAACGCAAGCTGGGCCTCGCGATACGAGCGCGGGAATTCCGTGACCTCGTCGCAGCGGCTGCCGACGCCCACAGAGCAGCGGGCGCCATTCCGTTCGGCGACGACGGCGGCCTGAAACCGGTCCCAGGCAACCTCCCGGTCCGCCAGCACGATCACGTCCCTGATGCGCGCGGCGAGCAGTGATCCGACCCCGGCCGACGTCATGGCCTTGGCGACTGCCTGGCAGAAAGCGTCGACGTCCTCGCCATCCTGGCATTCCAGCGCTACGACCCGGTGCGGACGGCCAAGGTCATAGCCGAGGCCCTGAGCGCGGTTGACCGTGCCGGGGCCGTCGTCGCCCGCAACCAGCTCGAGCACCAGGTTGCTGCGCGTCTTTGCCTTCGACTCGACCATGTTCTGCAGGTGGGCGACCTCCATCGTAAGCACGGTTGTGGCGTGCTCCATGGCCACCCGGTCAGCGTCGCCTGCGACCTGGTCCGGGTCGGCCAGGATGAGTACGCCTGCCGGGGCGCCCGCTAGCCTGGCTACCGAGATAAGCCGGTCCCCGTCTCGCAGGGGTCCCGGCGAGTTCATTACCCGGTGTAGCAGCCGGTCCCGGACCTCGGGGGGATCCCTGGGATAGGGGAACGGGCGACCCGGTCCGGCCCAGGCTCGAAGGTTGCCGAATCGGTCCTCGATCCAGGTCGGATGATCTGTCAGCTCGTACACGGCCCAGGCGATTCCGACCTGCCCCGTGCCAGTCAGCGCCACCTGCGTGAGCCGATCGTGAATCTCTATGCTGCGCCGCAGCGCCAGATTCGCGGCCGCCAGCTCGCCGGCCTGGGCCCGCTGGCAGCCACGCAGGCGCGCGCTGGCCAGGGCGATCCCGGCCTGCTGCGCTAGCACCTGGAGGAGGAACCGCTCGCTCTCGGTCGGCTCATGCGCTGCGCCGACGACGAGCCAGCCGGACGCGCCGCGCCGCGCCGGTATCGGGTATGCCCAGGACCAGGCCATGTTCGGCAGCCTGGCGGGCACGCCATCGCCAGCGTGGCTGCTGGCAAAGTCTGATGGATTGGGAGCGCCGCGGCTGAACCGCCGGACCTGCCAGCCCTGATCCAGACAAATGCCTTCGGCGCTGCAGGGCCCGATCGTGTCGACGGCATCGGCAACCAGCATCAGGATGTCGCCCTGATCGTCCTGCTCGGTCAGCTGCATGGAAAGCGCGAGCAGCCTTCTGTGTGCTGACAGCAGCTCGCGGGCTAGATCCTTGCTGCTGGATAGGCTGGATGATGCCGTCATCAGTATCGCCATTCGCAGCGCGGCTGGCAGCCGGGTGTCTCAGGTCCCGTCGCGACGGGGTTGTCACGGACCGCTTCGTCAACGCAAAGCCGAGTCTAATCCGCGCCGTCCCGTCGGCTGATCGTGGCTATTCCGCTCGGCTGCTCGCCTAGGCCTAGCTCGCCGGCATGATAAGGAACTTGGCGCCGGTAGCCTGCCTGGAATAGGCGGCGATCGCATCCAGGGCTAGCGCCCCGGCCAGCGAGACCTGGCTGGTGTAACTGCTGGCAAAGGTCGTCGTCAGCTCAGCGGCGACCCGGCTGCGTAGCGCCGCCATTCGCTCCAGGCCAATTCGCTGCAGGAACGGAGTCAGCAGCCAGCCGCCGAGGCTCCAGGCCATGCCGAAGTTGCGGGTCAGCTCCGTTGGCCCGCGGTCGAGGGACCCGTAGATGTAAACCTGCTTGTGCACGGTGGATCCATACCGGCTGTAGCCGCCTGCGGTCGCGCTGGCCGCGGCCTCCATGCAGGTCAGGATCTGGCTGGCCAGCTTGCCGCCGCCGGTCGCGTCGAAGGCGAGCGTGGCGCCCGTCGCTGTCAGCGCGGCGGTCAGCTCACTCATGAACCCGGCGGATGACGAGTTACAGACGTAGCTGGCGCCGGCCGATCTCAGCAGCTGCTCCTGCTCGGGCCGCCGGACGATGCTGACTAGCGGGATCTGGTCCTCGATGCACAAGCGGTTGAGCATCTGACCGAGGTTCGAGGCAGCCGCGGTGTGCACGAGGGCGGTGTGATTCTCCAGCCGCATCGTCTCCAGCATGCCAAGCGCCGTGAGCGGATTCACGAATGAGGAAGCCCCGTCCGCCGCCGGGGTTCCCTCCGGCAACTCCAGGCAAAACGACGCGTCCACGCTGCGGTACTGGGCGTACATGGCGCCTCCGGCCATGGCCACAGTCTTTCCGAGCAGTGCCGCCGCGGCGGCGGACGATCCGGCGGCCACGACGGTGCCCGCCCCCTCGTTCCCCACCGGCATCGCGATCCCTTCCCGTGCCCGCATAGCGCGCATGGCGGCATCCGGCAGCGGTGCCGTGACGACTGGCCGGTCGGGTGGCCCCGAGGAGACCGCGGCGGACACGTCCGCGCCCGCGAGCAGCAGCCCGAGGTCGGACGGGTTAATCGGCGCCGCCTCTATTCGCACGAGCACCTCGCCGGGACCGGGCGCCGGCACCTCGACGGCTTCCAGGAACAGCTGCACCGTCTGGTCGGCCGTCACCAGCGACCGCAGTTGCAGGGCCGTTGCCGGTATCTGCGTTGTCACGAGCTATACCCCTTTAGTCGAGCGGTCGCCTCAGTGGATCAATTCCGGGCGATCAATGCCAGCGCGTCGAGGTCGAGAGCGTGCCGGGCGTGCCGGTTTGCCATCGCCGCGAACATCGTGTCGCCTCGCTGCGTCCGCTGGACGACCATGGCGGCAATGACATCCATGACAATGCCACCGAAGGCATTCCGGCGATACCCGGTCCAGCAGTCGGTCCAGGTCAGCGGCACGCCACGGCGAGCGAGGGCCGAGTGGTACCGGCGCACGAGCGTTTCCTCATGCTGGCGCCGCACCGGCACCGGGAGGCTGGAGCCGAGGAAATATGACAGATCGCCAGTGCCCGGCCCGAAGCTGCAGGTTTGCCAGTCCAGCACGGCCTGGCCCTGGCCGATTAACAAATTGTCCGCGCGGAAGTCACCGTGGACGATCGTGCGCGTCTCATCGCCGGTCGCGAGATAGCTGGCCGCGTGCGGCAGGAAAGCTTCGATGAGGGTAACGGTGCCAGGATCGAGGCTCGCTGCGTAACGATCCCGGAAGCCTGGAAAGAGGTCGGTGAGGACAGCGGTCATCAGCGCGGCAGCATCGGGGCTGGACCTGTTAAGCCACGGCAGTGCGGCAAGCTCCGGGCTGTCCCAGCCGGCCGCGTGCAAGGCCGCCAGTTCGTCGACGGCCGCAGCTGCGTCGTCCGCGCCGAGACCGGCCAGCTGGTCACCCGGGCTGGCCGGAGCGAGATCCTCCAGCAGCACGATGTATTCGTCCGGCCCGGCGTCGTAGCCAGCGTAGTGGCAGCAAGCCAGGGAGACAGGCAGCCCCGGCGCGACCTGGTCATAGAAGCTGGCTTCGATCTCGTAGGTGCGGAACGCGCGGGCCGCGGCGCGGCTGGCCGGGTCAGCCGCGGGTACCTTGGCAATCATGGTGGGCGGCAGGGCTGCCGGGCCGGTATACGTCAGGCGCAGCCGGTAGGTGTCTGATACCTGCCCGGTACCGACGGGCGTGGCCTCAACGGACGTGACGTCGGTGCCGCCGAGCTCGCCAGCCAGGGCACCGGCCAGGAACTCCGCGGTGACATCGCTGATGCCCGAGACCGCCGGCCTCACTGACCGCCGTCCGCTGCAGCATCGTTTCCGGCCGCGACTGGGGGACCTGACCAGCCGTGATCGCGCCAGCCAGGCGGCTGATTCCATTCGGTCCAGCCATATCCGGTCCGGCCATCGTCAGCGGTGAACCGGCACATCGCCCGCGGGAAGTGCGACACCCGGCCGTCCGGCGACGTCATCGCGACGGGCGCAAAGCTCAGCGGGACCACCAGCATCGGCGCGCCCGCCAGGCGCAGCCGGGACCGCTCGGGGAAATCGTCCGGGCCGAAGGTCGTTTCCGCCGCGAACCCAGTCAGGTGGCTGAGCTCGCCCGCGGGCGTCACGCAGAACGACGGCCACGGGATCGGGAAGCCAATGTTGGCCTGCATGCCATGGAACGCGGTGCCATCACCGAGCCGGCCCGAAGACCACAGCCACGACACCTGCCACCAGTCCCGCTCGCCCCAGCTGTGGTCGCGCTCGCCCCACCCGGAAATGGCCAGTTCCTCGCCGTCGAGGCGGACGGTGCCGGTCACCCGGCAGGGGATCTCGTAGCGCGGCAGGTCTTTATACGGGTACACGCCGCCGATGGTGGTCCATTCCAGGTCAAGGGACAGCCGGACCGGCACGGCGGCGGTGCTGTCAGCGCGGTACGCCGCGGCCGGCGCGGGTAGCGTCGCTGCCGTCGCGTCGAGGCTGACGCGTGCCGTGCGCAGCGGCTCCGCGATCTCCTGGCTGGCAGTGAAGGAGGCAGCGGCCAGCTCGGTGCGGCCGGCCAGTGGCAGCCCGGCCGCGTTATCGGCCAGCTGCACGGCCGGCTGCCCGGGCCTCACTACGCAGGCCCAGTACCAGGCCCGGTCCCAGTTGGGATACAGCCCGAGCCGCACATAACCGCCGACCGATCCGTCCGGCGCGGCAAAGTCGAAGTAATACGACTCGTTCCAGAGCAGTTCCGGCCCCGGCGCATGCAGCTCTTCGTCGATGGCCGCAAGTTGCCAGGTCCCATGATCCACGATCCGCACCATCAGGCAGTGTTCCCATCGAGCGATTTGCGGCCAATGCGTGGAGGATGGCACAGTGCAGCCCCCACGTCCACTGCCCCCACGTCCACTGCCCCGACGTCCAGTGAAGGCCATCAGTCTGTCCCGAGCCGCGGGGCCGGGCCGCGCCGCTGCTCCGGTGCGGCTGGTCCATCTCGGCCTGGGTAACTTCTTCCGCGCGCACCAGTGCTGGTATACCGATCGTGCGGCGGACGGCGCAGGCTGGGGGATCGCCGCTTTCACCGGGACCAGCAGCCGTCCGCTGGTTCAGCAGCTGACCGCGCAGCAGGGTCTGTTCACGCTGATCACCCGCGCCGGGGACGCCGACCGGTTCGATGTGCTGAGCAGCCTGTCACGGGCGCACGCCGCAGCCGAGCACAGTGCGTGGCTCGGTTACTTCAGCAGGCCGGCGCTGGCCGCGGTCACGATGACGGTGACCGAGGCCGGATACCTGCGCGGACCCGGCGGCGGCCTCGACCTCGGCCGCCCGGAGGTCCAGGCCGACCTGGCGGTGCTCCGGACCGATCTGGCCGGGCCGGTGCGGACGGCGCCCGCCCGCCTGCTAGCCGGCTTTGCTGCCCGGTGGCGGGCGGATGCGGGCCCGGTCGCGGTGGTGCCCTGCGACAATGCGCCGGGCAACGGCGAATTGGTCGCCCGGGTCGTGCGCGACCTGGCCAAGCTTGTCGATGCCGGGCTGACCCGCTGGATCGAGGAGTCCGTCGCCGTGGTCACGACCATGGTCGACCGGATCACGCCGTCCGCGTCGCCCGCCGACGTCCGGGCGGTGCTCGATGCGACCGGCCTCGAAGACCGCTGCCCGGTGATGACCGAGCCGTTCAGCGAGTGGGTGCTGAGCGGCGCGTTCCCGGCCGGACGGCCGCAGTGGGAAACGGCGGGCGCGACCTTCACCGCCGATGTGACGCCGTACGAGCAGCGCAAGCTATGGCTGCTCAACGGCGCGCACTCGCTGCTGGCCTACGCCGGCTCCATCCTGGGGCACCGTACCGTTTCGGGGGCAGTGGCCGACGAGACCTGCCGGGCCTGGGTCGAGGAGTGGTGGGCGGAAGCCTCGCCGCACCTGCGCCAGCCGGCCGCCGACGTGGCCGCCTACCGTGCCGTCCTGCTGGAGCGGATGTCCAATACGCGCTTGGCCGACCGCCTCGACCGGATCGCCGCCGATGGCTCGCAGAAGCTGCCGATCCGCATCCTGCCCGTCTTGCGAGCGGAGCGAGCGGCGGGCCGGATGCCCGCCGGCGCCACCCGCATCCTCGCTGCCTGGGTGTGTCACTTGCGCGGTCTCGGCGCTCCGGTCAATGATGCGCGCGCCGGCGAAGTGGTTCCGCTTGCCGCTGGCCCGTTGCGCGCAGCCGTGCCGCGCACGCTGGGCTGGCTGGCTGAGGCGCTCGCCGCCGATGCCGCGGTCGTGGCCGCCGTCACCGACCAGGCCGGCCAGCTCGAACGCTGGCGGCCAGCACGCTAAGCGGCCCGGCCGGGAGGCGGGCAGCCCGGTCGTGGCTACACCCAGACGGACTGCAGCGCGCGGTAGACGTTCCCGCCGAGGACGGCGCGGATCGCCGCGTCGCCGAAGCCGCGTGCCGACCAGCCAGCCGCAGATGTTGGGGAAGTTCTCTGTCGGGTTCTCCAGCCCGTCGACGTAACCGACCGGCTCGAAGTCGGGCCCCCGGAGAGCGGCGAGGCTGAGCAGGTGGGCGAAGATCCGGTGCAGCTGCCACGTGGTCGCCGTACAGCGTGTCCGGCCCGAACGCGACGTGATCGATGCCGACCAGGTCCACGCAGTAGCGGAAGTGGTCCATCACCGACTCGATGCTGTGCCGTGGGTGCGCGGCCGACAAGCGTGGTGTGCGGCGCGGCGGACATGCCGATCACCCCGCCGGTGCGTGCTACCGCGACGCAGCACGTCGTCCGGCTTCATCCGCGGCGTGTCCCAGACGGCCCGCGCGCCGGCGTGGGTGATGAAGACGGGCTTGTCGCTGTGCTCGCACGTGTCCAAGGCGGTCCGGTCGGACGAGTGCGAGACGTCGATGGCCAGGCCGAGCTGGTTCATCCGGGTCGACCGCCCGCCGGCCGAATGCGGTGAGACCACCGTCGGTGGTCTCGCTCAGGCCGCTGCCGAGCGCGTTGGCGTCGGAGTAGGCGATCCCGATCTGCCGGATGCCGAGGCCGTACAGCACGTCGAGGCGGTCGATCTCGTTCTCGATCGGCGTCGCCGCCTCCAGCCCGAATACCAGGCCCACCCGGCCCGGACCGGTGCGCCTCATCGATGTCGGCCACGGTGCGGACGACCAGGAAGCCGTCGGCGTGGGCCAGGTCGGCCTGACGCATGCCGAGGTCGGTGATGATGTCGTTCCACCGCCACGGTGCGTTGCCGGTAACGCAGGCGGTGCCGTCCATCATGTTGTCGAAGACCACAGTCATGCCCGAAGCAGCCAGCCCAGCGTAGGCGGCGTGCTGGCGGCCCGTGCGGTTGTACTCGGGCGTCTGCTCCATCCGCAGCGGGAACCGGACCGGATGGTCGTGCAGGCTGATCACCAGGCTGTCGCGCAGCAGCGCGCTTGCCCGCTCGTCCTGCGCGGCCGTCAGCCCGGCCGCATACGGCGGGACCCGGCCGAACTCCGGCGCCAGCTCGAACCGCCGAAGTCTCGTCCGCAGGCAGGTAGGAGTAGGCGGTGTAGGGCGTCTCAGGCATCGTTATCGCCTCCAGGCTTCAGCTGGTACGGACCACTGGCAAGCAGCCGCCACAGCATCTCCCAGGCGCGCATTCCCTCTCGCAGCCTCCGGATGCGCAGGAACTCGTTCGGCGCATGCAGGTTCTCGTCCGCCGTCGAGAACGAGAAGAACAGCGTCTTGCAGCCGAGCTCCCGCTCGAACAGGTCGGTTGCCGGCAGCGTGCCGCCGATGTTGGCCAGCAGCACGTGCTGGCCCGGGTACACCGCCTCCAGCGCCGCCGTGGCTGCCCCGATCGCCGGGTGGCTCGGCCGGGATCGTGTAGGCGGGCACCCTCGCTTCGCCCGGCCGGACCTCGACGCGAACGCCCGGCGCGCCGCTGCGCGCGGACGTGCGCCGACGATCGCGTCGACGACGGCTCCGGGATTCTGGCCGGGAACGAGGCGGCAGGACACGATAGGCGGTCGCGACGTGCGGGATCACTGTGTACTTCCCGCCGCCCGTTATGCCGTTGATTTCGAGCGTCGGGCGCTCCCAGAGCCGTTCTAGGGTCGGTGAAGCCCGGCTCACCGTGCGTCTGCGCAAGACCGAGGTCGCTCAGGTACCCCGTTTCGTCGAAAGGCACGCCGGCGATCTCGCGCGCGGCGCTCCGGCGGTCAGCGGGGGAATGCCGTCGTAGAAGCCGTCGACGGCCACCCGCCCGTCGCGCGTATGCAGGCTGGCCAGGATCTCGCTGAGCGCGTGCAGCGGGTTGGCCACGGTGCCGCCGTAGCGCCCGGAGTGCAGGTCGGTGGCAGCGCCCTCGACGACGATGTCCATCGTGACCAGGCCCTTGGACGCCAGCGACAGCGACGGCTCGTCGGGCCGCCACATCGCGCCGTCGGCGGACACGACCAGGTCGGCGGCCAGTTCGCGGGCGCGGCTGGCGACGAAGCGCGGCAGGTGCGGGCTGCCGATCTCCTCCTCGCCCTCGAACAGGAACTTCACGTTGAGCGGGAGGCCGCCCTCCTGCGCCACGAACGCCTGCGCGGTCTTGAGCGCGATGTAGACCGGTCCCTTGTCGTCCGATGACGCCGCGGCCGCGAACGACGTCGCCGTCCACGGTCGAGCTCGGAACGGGGGAGTCGTCCACTCGGCCAGGTCGCCGGTCGGCTGCACGTCGTAATGCCCGTAGACCAGGATGGTCGGCGCGCCGGGCGCGCCGAGCCACTCGCCGCGAGCACGACCGGGTGGCCGCCGGTCGGCACGACCCGGCCGGCCGCGAAGGCGAGCTGGCCAGCGAGCCAGTGCGCCGCGGCCAGCATCGTCGGCCGCGTCAGCGTCCCGGCTGACGCTCGGCACGGCCACGAACTCGCTGAGCTCGCGCAGGTAGTCGGCATCGGAGGAGCCAAAGTCCAGTGCCGGTGCCGGAAGGTCGGTGCCGTGCGTCCTGGTCACTGGAATGCGCTCCCGCCGTCGATCGCGATGACCTGACCGGTCACCCAGCCGGATCGCTCGGAGGCGAAGAACTGGACGCCGTTGGCGATGTCGGCGGGCTGGCCGAGCCGCGCGCATCGCGATGCCGGCGAGCAGGCTCGCGCTGGCCGTCAGGCCGTAGCTCGTGCCACTGCCGCTCGGTGGTCGGGTTGGACAGGATGAAGCCGGGGGCGATGCAGTTCACCGTGATGCCGAACGGGCCGAGTTCGTGCGCCATCTGCCGGGTGAAGCCGATCTGGGCCGCCTTTGCGCTGGCGTACGCCTGGATGCCGGTCTTGCTGACGGTCAGGCCCGCGGCCGACGAGATGTTGATGATCCGGCCCCAGCGGCGCTCCTTCATCGCCGGCACGACCGCGCGGGTGCAGTGGAAGGCGGTGGTCAGGTTCGCATCGACGATCGCGTGCCAGTCGTCGTCGCTGACCTCCTCCAGCGGGTGGCCGACCTGCCCGCACACCCCGCCGGCGTTGTTGACCAGGATGTCGACCCCGCCGAGGGCACCGAAGAAGGCACGCACCGCGGCCTGGTCGGTCAGGTCGACGGTGTCCTTGTCGACCCCGTGGACCTTCGCGCCGTCGCCGCGAGAGCGCGTCGGCGATCGCGGCGCCGATCCCGTGCGCGGTGCCGGTGACGACCGCCACCTTGCCCGCTAGTCCGCTGTCCGTCAGGCTCATCAGGTCCGCTCCGTCCCGGAACTCGTGGCATGCTTCGGTGGCGCCGCGACCGAGCCCCGCGACACCAGGAACATCGGCTCGCGGACGAGCACATCCGAGGCCGGCGTGCCCTCGATCCTGGCGATGAGGGCGTCAACCGCCGCGCTGCCCAGCTCGGCCAGCGGCATGCAGACGCTGGTCACCGGCGTATCCAGGAACGCCAGGCACTCGTCTTCGTCGAAACTGACGACCGACACTTCGCCAGGAACCGGCACCTCCGCCTCCCGGAGCGCGGCCAGCACGCCGAACAGCTGGTTGATACTGCCGACCCCGCACGCCGTGGCCAGCGGCCCGGCGCTCAGCAGCCGCCTGGTCGTCTCCCAGCCGCCTTCCTCGGTCGCGGCAGCGTGCCGGATCGTGACGGCGAGGCCGAGCGCGGCGCAGTGCCGGCGCGCAGCGGTCACCCGGCGGTGCACCGTGTCGACGTCCTTCGGCCCGTCAATCAGCAGCACGCTGCGATGACCGAGGCTGGCGACCAGGTCAATGAAGAGCCGGACGGCGGCTGCCTCGTCCATGACGACATCGTTCCCCCGATCGGGCCCGCGCCGGTTCACGTACACATGCGGCACCTCGGGCAGCGGCGCCTGCCCCGCCATCCGCAGAGCCGTGGCCAGCAGCAGCCCGTCGGCCCGGCTTTCCTCCACCAGATAGCGGTAGGCGTCCGGGGGCTTGGGATCCTCGATCGGCTGCTCCAGCATCATCACGACATAGCCGCGTTCGCTGGCCCGCTGCAGCGCGCCGCGCTGCAGCCGGACCCAGATCGGATTGCGCAGCAGCGGGATCACGAAAGCCAGCGCGCCGGTGCGATCCTGCTTCAGCGCGCGGGCCAGCGCGTTGGGCCGGTAACCCTGAGTGCGCGCGGCAGTCAGGATCCGCTCGAGTGTCTCCGGCCGGATGGACAACCTGGGATCGTCGTTCAGCACGCGCGAGACGGTGGAAACATGCACGCCGACGGCGTTCGCGATATCGACGAGCCGGGACGCCCGGCGCGACCCGGCGGAGCCCGTACGTACGCGCCCCTTTCGCACGAGGCCCTCAGGCGGGGTGCCGGCGGGAGCAGTGACCTCGAGAGCAGTGACCTCGGGAGCAGTGACCTCGGGAGCCGTGACCTCGGGAGCCGTGACCTCGGGAGCCGTGACCTCGGGAGCAGTGCCGGTGCCTTTGCGCGGATGGGGGATCGCCGGGGAGGTCGGCCGGGCCGTGCGGGACAGCCTGCCGTCGACGTCGTCGCCCGACTGGCCGGTCACGTGACCACCTCCGCTTGGCCGCCCATCTGAGGTCCGCTCAGGCCGTCGCGCCGCCGTCGACCGTCAGCACCGCGCCATGCAGATAGCTCGCGCTCGCCGAGGCGAGGAAGGAAACGACGCGGGCCACTTCTGCGGCGGCGCCCATCCGCCGTGCGGGGATCGATCCTGCCCACCGGGTCAGCGCCTCCTCGTCATGGCGGATCCAGTCAGCCATCGTCGTGTCTATCAGGCCAGGGCAGACGCAGTTCACCCGGACGCCATCCGGGCCGTGATCAATCGCGAGGCTGCGGGTGAGCTGCACTAGCCCGCCCTTCGAGGCGCAGTACGCCGCGCGCCGCCGGCCGCCTCGGATCCCGGCTGTCGAGGCAATGTTCACGATGCAGCCATCGCCCGCGCCGATCATGTCCGGCAGGAACTCCCGGCAGGTAAGGAACGGGCCTTTGAGATTCGTGTCGAGGATCGCGTCCCACTCCTCCTCGCCGAGCTCGGTGATCAGCTGGATGCTGAATACCCCGGCAGCGTTGACGAGCAGCCACGGGGCGCCGAGCTCTGCCCGGACGCTGGCAGCAGCCGCGCGTACCGAGACGGCGTCGCTGACGTCGATGCCCAGGCCGACGGCGCCAGGCAGCTCGTCGGCAAGTTGCTTGGCGTCATCTATGCGGGCATCCAGGCAGGCCACCGCGAACCCGTCCGCCGCGAGCCGCCGGCAGATGGCGCTGCCAATCCCGCCTGCCGCGCCGGTAACCGCGGCGATCCTCTGCCGGGACCCAGTGATGGTCCTGGGCTCGGTCACACCATCTCCGCGACCGAGCGGGTGAGCAGGATGGCCGCGCAGAACGAGCGATAGGTAGCCAGCCGGTCCCCGCCGTGTATGCGCAGTTCCCTGGGGCCGGTCCGGTCCACGCCGCGAACCCAGCTGGCCGCTTCGGCGATATCGGTGGTACGGACCGCGATCTCGAGTACGCCGGGATCCAGGCGCGGTGGCGCCGCGCCGGCGGCCCCCGCTACCGCCGTGTGCGCCCGCTCGGAGATCAGGGCGCAGGCGCGGTCGGGGTGCATGCTGTGCGCTGCCAGCCGGCTCACGTGCTCCTTCACCACTGCCTGCTGCACGCCCGGAATCAGGGCCGCGGTTTCCTCGCACGCGCACCGGTCCCCGGTGACGAGGACGATCGGCACGTTGTAGTGCGCGGCGACGAGCGCATTGATGCCCGCCTCGCCAGTCACCACGCCATCGAGCCGGGCCTCGACGACAGCGCGCGGGTTATAGGTGTGCGACAACCCGGCTGGTGCGCCGACCGAGCCGTGATAGGAGATGAACAGCACCGCATCGAAGCTGGCGTCGAGCCCTTGCATCATGTAAAGCGGCTTATGGCTGCCGGAGATGTACGAGGCCTGGCCCGCGAGCTCCGCCGCGGGCAGGTTGCGCATGGTCGAGTGCGAGTCGTTGACCACGATTTCTGTCGCGCCGCCTGCTACGGCGCCCGCGATCGCCGCGTTCACCTCGTTGAGCAGGAGCCTGCGTCCGGCTGCCGCCTGCGGCCCGTCCCCGACGCACTGCTCCCAGTCGACGACTCCAGCAGTTCCCTCCATGTCAGTCGAGAGGAAGACCTTCATGATGCCGCTCCTTCGCCGACTCGGCCGGGCGCTTGCGGTCGTGTGCCGTCCTTGTATGCGCTGTCCTGGCGTGCGCTGTCCTCGGCTGCGGTGCGCGGCGGCGGGATGGAAGCGAAGGCGAAGTGGCAGGCCGCACTGTGCGCGGGATCTGAGTCCGTGCGCAGCGCCGGGTCCTCCTGTTCGCAGATCGGCTGGGCGATGGGACAGCGGGTGCGGAACCGGCAGCCGGCCGGGATCCGCAGCGGGCTCGGCGGATCGCCCTGCACCGCGGGCGCGTCGCCTTCTTCGGAGAACGTCATGCGCGGGATCGCAGCCAGCAGCCCCACGGTGTACGGATGCCGGGGCGCCGCGAACAACGTCTCGGTCGGTGCTACCTCGATGATCCGGCCGAGGTACATCACCGCGACGCGGTCGCACAGGTGTCGCACGACGGCCAGGTTGTGCGAGATAAGCAGCAGCGTCAGGCCGAGTTCGCCGCGCAGGTCCTGCAGCAGATTCAGGATCGTAGCCTGCACGCTGACGTCAAGAGCCGATACCGGTTCGTCGGCCACGAGCAGGTCAGGCCGCAGTGCGAGCGCCCTGGCGATCGCGACGCGCTGCCGCTGGCCGCCGGAGAACTGGCGCGGGTAGGCGTGCTGCGGCGTCGTCGCTCAGGCCGACCAGGCCGAGCAGCTCCTTGGTATAGGTTTCTACCTCGGCTCGCGGCACCACATGGTGCACCCGCAGCAGCTCGTGCAGCATGCCGCCGACGGTCAGGCGCGGGTTCAGCGACGCAGTACGGGTCCTGGAAGACCATCTGGATCTTCCGCTGATCGGCACGGGACCGCCGGGCGGGCAGGAGCCTGCCATCCAGCCGTATCTCGCCGCGGTCTGGCCGCAGCAGCCCGGTCGAGCGCCCGGGCCAGCGTCGACTTGCCGGATCCCGACTCACCGACCAGAGCCAGCGCTTCGCCCCGCTCGATCCGCAGGTCAACGCCGTCAACCGCGTGCAGCACCCGCGCCTCGTGCCGCAACCGGGCGGCCAGCGCGGACCCGAGTGCGAAGCTCACCGACAGGTCACGTGCATCGAGGAGCGGTGCCGCCGGATCCGCCGACGGCACGCTCGCCATCGCGGCGGCCTGGGCGCTCATCGGTCGGCTCCCTCCGTCTCCAATTCGTCCAGGCGCTCGTAATGCAGGCAGGCGGTGGCCCGCCCGCCGGCGATCGGCAGTAGCGGCGGCACGATCTCGAGGCAGTCCTGCTCGGCGAACTTGCACCTGGGGTGGAACCGGCAGCCCGACGGCGGGATCGATCAGGCTCGGCGGCGACCCAGGGATGGCCACGAGCGATGAACGCGGATGGTCAACATCGGGCGCCGACCGCACCAGCCCGAGCGTGTACGGATGGCAGCGGCCGCGTCAGTACCTGCTCGACCGTGCCACGCTCGACGATCTGCCCGGCGTACATGACCGCGAGCTGGTGGCAGACCTGGGCGACGACCGGCAGGTCGTGCGTGACGAAGACCAGGCTGTGCCCCGATCTCGCGGCATAGCTTGGTCAGCAAGCCGGAGGATCTGATCCTGGATGGTCACGTCCAGGGCGGTCGTGGGCTCGTCGCACAGGATCAGCGATGGCTCGCAGGACAGCGCGATCGCGATCATCACGCGCTGCCGCATGCCGCCGGAGAACTCGTGCGGGAACGAGCGGTACCGGCGCTCCGGATCGGGGATGCCGACGCGGCGCATCAGCTCGACGCGCCCGCTCGGCGGACTGCGCCCGGTTCATGCCGAGGTGCACCTGGGGCCCCTCGGCGATCTGCTGGCCGACGCGCATGACCGGGTTGAGCGCGCTCATCGGCTCCTGGAAGATCATCGCGATCTTCGGCCCGCGGATGCTTGTTCAGCTGGGAGTCGCTGAGCTGCGTCAGGTCCATCGCCGTCGAGCAGCACCTGCCCGCCGGTTATCTTCGCCTCCGGCGGCAGCACGCCGAGGATCGCCCGCAGCGTCATGCTCTTGCCCGAGCCGGACTCGCCGACCAGGCCGACCGCCTCGCCCGGCGGGTACCTCAAGCGAGACCCCGTCCACGGCGCGCACGATGCCACGCCGGCTGGCTATCTGTACGTGCAGGTCGGTGACCTGGAGCAGGAGGCTCGGCGCTCATCGACTGCGCCCGGCCGGAGCAGGTCGGCGAGGCCGTCGCCGATGCAGCGACAGGCCCAGGCCGGTGATCACGACGGCCAGGCCGGGGATCGTGGTCAGCTGCCAGTGCGTGGTGAGGAAGTTCTGCCCGTCGGAGATCATGGTCCCCCAGTCTGGCTGTCGGCGGCTGGATGCCGAGGCCGAGGTAGCTCAGCGTGACGATGGCCAGGATGTCCTGCACGATGTCGGACATCGCGTAGATGATCGCCTGGGTGATGACGTTCGGCAGCAGGTGCCTGCCCATGATGCGCAGGTTGGACAGGCCGCCAGACTGCGCGGCGAGCACGTACTCCTGGCGCTTGGCGACCAGGATCTCGCCGCGGATGATGCGCGCGTACGACACCCAGCCGACCAGCGTGATGGCGATGTAGATGCTGCGCTCGCCGGGGCCGAGCACGAACACCAGCGCGATGATCAGCACGAAGAACGGGAATGCGACCACGATGTCGACCAGCCGCATGATGATCGATGTCGACCCAGCCGCCGAAGTAGCCGGCCAGGCTGCCGAGGATCGTGCCGAGGCAGAACGGGAAGAGCACGGCGATGAAGGCGATCCGCAGGTCGACCCGGCCGCCGTACAGCAGCCGGGTGAAGGTGTCGCGGCCTTCCTGGTCGGTGCCGAGCAGTGATGCCCGCTGATGCCCTGCAGCGTGGCGTTGAGGTTCTGGCGTGTCGGGGTTGTAGGAGGTGAGCAGCGGCGCCGCGATGACACATGAACAGGATCACGCCGGTGATGACCAGTCCGGCCATCAGCGCCGGCTGCCGGTACCACCGGCGGCGCCGCGGCTGCGCCCGCTCCGCGGCTGTCGGCGCGGCGACGACCGGCGGCGTGCCGGCGGTGCCCGTGATGGAGATCGCGCTCACCGGTCGAACCTCACTCTCGGGTCGAGTGACGCGTAGGCCACGTCGGTGAGCAGGTTGACCAGCACGACCAGGACGCCGAAGACCAGGGCCACGCCCTGCACGACGGGGAAGTCGCGCTGGAAGATGGAGTTGATCATCAGGCTGCCGATGCCGGGTATCCCGAAGACCTGCTCTACGATGAGGGTGCCGCCGATGAGGAAGCCGATGTTGATGCCGAGCACGGTGACGGCGGGGATGACGGCATTGCGCAGCACATGCCGGACGAACAGGCGCCGGCCGGGCACGCCCTTGGCCCGGGCGGTGGTGATGAAGTCGGCGCCGAGCACGTTCAGCATGCTGGCTCGCAGGCTGCGGATGACGACCGGGCACAGCGCGATCGCCACGGTCAGGCTGGGCAGGAACATCGAGTGCAGGTGGCCGACGATGCCCGGTCCCGTAGCCGGTGACAGGGAACAGCCGGTACTTGCACCGCCAGCAGCGTCTGCAGGATCAGGGCTAGCCAGAACGCAGGCATGCCCAGCCCGAGCAGCGGCACGACCCGGACCACGTGGTCGCGGAGCGCGTCTTTGCGGCTCGCCGCGATCATCGCCAGCGGCACGCTGATGACCACGGCGAGCACGGCCGCGTAGAGATCAGCCACAGCGTTGGCGGCAGCTGCCTGGTGATCAGGCTGGCCACCGACGTGCCGTAGTACAGGCTCTGCCCAGGTTGCCGTGCACGAGCCGGTCCATGAACAGCCAGTACTGATCGGCGAGCGGCCGGTTCAGGCCCCACTGCTGGTGCAGGAGCGCGATCGTCTCGCGGCGTCGCGTGAATGCCGAGGATGGTCCGGGCCGGATCACCGGGGATCAGGTGGATCATGAAGAACGCGATGATCGTGACGCCGACGGCGGTCGGCACGAGCAGGACCAGCCGCCGGATGACGAAGGTCATCCGGCCCACGGGCACCTCGCTTTACCTTGGGTAGGGCGAGCGTGCCGGGCGCCCTGCGGGGGCCCGGGTCGCCCCCAGGGACAACACAGGTGCGCCCGGCACGTCTGTCAGCGTGATCACGTTGCCGGATTTACTTGCTGATCCACACGTCCTGCATGTGGTAGTTGCCGAGCGGCGTGACGAAGAAGCCGTGCACGTTCGACGTGGTGACGTACGGGTAGGGCGAGTAGTAGAGGAACGCCATGAACGCGTCCTTGCGCGGCGTCGCGTCTGGACCGCGTTGTACAGCGACTGCCGAGCAGACGGAGTCGTGGTCGACCTCGGCGGCATGCACGTCCTTGACCACGGTCGGGTTGTCGTAGCTGGTGAAGAAGGACTTGGCCCCGGATTTGGGGTCAAGGCCGAAGGTGGCCAGCTCGTCCGGGTCGGGGATGTCCATCGTCCACAGCGTCAAGCTCATGTCGTACTTCTCGCTCTGGAAGTTCGCGTTCGCCGTGTTCGGGTCGAGGGTCTGGATGTTGACCGTTGATGCCCGAGCGGCTTGAGCTCGGCCTGCACGATCGTGGCGATGGTGGCGTAGTCGGAGTTGCCGGACGGGAGCAGGATCGTCGTGGTGAAGCCGTGCGGCACGCTGGACTGCGCCATCTGCTGCCTTGGCCGCGGCCAGGTTGTACTGGTAGCCCGGCGTGCTCGGGTCGTAGTACGGCACCTGCGGCGGGAACAGCGAGTTGGCAGGCTGGCCGTTGCCGAACAGCACCGCCTTGATGATCGCCTGGCGGTTGATCGCCAGCGAGATCGCCTGGCGCACATGCACGTCCTGGAACGGCTTGACCTTCTCGTTGAAGGCCAGGTAGTTGGTCTCGGTCGAGTGGAACAGGCTCATGGTCACGCCCGGCGTGGACTTGAGCGACGCCGACCGTCGACCAGGACGGGAACTGGTCGATCTGCGCCTGGCCGCCCTTGATCTGCAGCTGCCTGGTGTTGTCGCTCGGCACGTCGGTCCAGGTCACGCTGTCCAGGTACGGCAGGCCCTTCTGCCAGTAGTAGGTGTTGCGCGACCAGCTTGAGCGCCGAGGCCCTTGTGCCAGTAGTCCCACTTGAACGGGCCCGGTGCCGATCGGGGCCTGGTAGAACTGCGCGGCGGTCTTGCCGCCGAAGTTGTTGGGCACGATGCCGTTGGCGAACAGGGACAGGTCGGCCAGGAGCGGAGCCCACGGGTACTTCAGGTGGACGACCACAGTCGACGGGTCGGGTGCGTCCACCGACTCGATGGCCGCGTCGATGTAGCCCCAGCCCGGCTGTGGCGGCCATGGTCTGCTCCAGGGAGAACTTCACGTCCGCGGAGGTCATCGGCTGGCCATTGGAGAACTTCACCCCCGGCCGCAGCGTGAGGGTGTACGTCTTCTTGTCCGCCGACATCTTGTAGCCGGTCGCCAGCCATGGCATGACGCCCTTGCCGTCGTTCGTAACCGTGTACAGCGGCTGGATGATCTGCTCGAGGATCCAGATCGAGTTGTTGTCGAAGATCGTGGACTCGTCCATCGACTGCGCGTCCTGCGGGTTGGCGAAGATCAGGTTGCCGCCATGCACGGGGCCGCCGGTGGACGCTCGCAGAGGGGGATGAGGAACTGGACCCGCAGGCGGCCAGCAGCGCGAGGGCGCTTCCGGCGATGAGGGCTTTCGCTAGCGCCGTTCGGTATATCACAAGCAGCTCCCGGGTAGGTCCGGGCGACGGCGCTGGCCGCCGCGGGTAACGCGATATGAGTGCGGCCGGAGACCGCCCAATAGCTTCATGGCTGGTGGCCCGGCCCGGGCCGGCACGCCGCTGTGCCGTAACGCAAACCTTTGCCTAACCAAATGTGACGGAAGCATCGCCCAGTTGTAAATAGGCGCACGGGCCCTATGCGCAGGCCTTAACCGTGTTGTAACGTGCGCGCCGTGCGATATGTAGTGCTCGGCTGCGGCGCCATCGGCGGCACGGTCGCGGCGGCACTCGCCCGCGACGGCCACGATGTGCTGGTCAGCGACGCCGACCCGGCCGTCGTCCGGGCCGTGAATACCACCGGGCTGCGGATCGAGGGTCCGGTCGAGCAGTACACGGCACATCCGCGCGCGGTCGCTCCCGCCGACCTGCCCGACCGGCTTGACGGCCCCGTACTGCTCGCTGTCAAGGCACATCACACCGCCGAAGCCGCGGCGGTGCTGGCGGGCAGGCTGCACGGCGACGGGTTCGTGGTAACCCTCCAGAACGGCATGACCTCTCACGTGCTCGCAGCGGCCGTCGGTGCGGACCGGGTGGTCGAGGCGGTAGTCAACTTTGGCGCCGACGTGCTCGAGCCCGGCGTCGTGCTCCGCGGCAACCGAGCCACGTTCATGATCGGCGAGCTGGACGGGCGGATCACTGAACGGGTGGCGGCGCTCGTTGCCGACATTGCCGACGCGCAGGCCACGATCGACATCCTCGGCTACGCCTGGGCGAAGGAAGCCTACGGCGCCACGCTGTTCGCCACGGCGGTCAGCGATCTGCCGATCTGCGAGGTGTTCGCCGATCCGGCCTACCGCTCGCTGCTCTCCGCCGTCGCGACCGAGGTCCTGACCCAGGCCCCCGTCGCTGCGCTGCCGCTTGACGGGTTCGACCCGGCCGACCTGGACGGTTCGCTCGACCGGCTGGCCGAGTTCAACCGGATGTCGGCCAAGACCCACTCGGGCATTTACCGGGACCTGGCCATCCGGCACCGGCCAACCGAGGTACGCGCCATCCTCGGTCCGCTGAACGGCTTCCTGCTGCGCCGGATCACCGAGCTGATCACGGCTATTGAACGCGGCGAGCGGTTCTGCTCGAAGGCGAACCTTGACTTGCTGGCCGCCTACGAGCGGCTAGAGCGGCTGGGCCGGCCGCTTAACGCCGTTGCGTCTGTATCCGGCGCGCCGAGCCGGGCTGCGGCGGGGCCGCTGGCCGGGCAGCCGGTCGCGATCAAGGACATCATCAGCGTGGCGGGATTGCCGACCCGGTGCGGTAGCCCCGCCACGAGCACCGCGCCAGCCGCCGCCGACGCCGAACTCGTCCGCAGGCTGCGCGAGGCCGGCGCCGAGGTGTTCGCCACTACCCAGTGCCTGGAATTCGCCGCCGGCTTCGCGCATCCGGAGATCGGTGACACCCGCAATCCGCATGATCGGTCCCGGACCTCGGGCGGATCGTCCGGCGGGTCTGCCGCGCTCGTGGCGGCGGGCGTCTGTGACCTGGCCATCGGAACTGACACCGGTGGCTCGATCCGGATTCCGGCTGCTTACTGCGGGGTCGTCGGCTTCAAGCCGACGTACGGACTGGTCCCGGCCGAGGGCGTCTTCCCGCTATCGGCGGGCTGCGACCATGCCGGCACGCTTACCGCCACGGTCGACGGCGCTGCGGCCCTGCTGCCCGTTCTCGGCGGTTTCGCGGTGCAGCCGCGGCCATCGCAGACTGCCAGTCGCGCAATCGGCGTCCTCACCGCCCAGCTCGCAGACCCGTCGGTGACCGACGAGGTCCGGCGCGCGATCCAGGCGGGCCTTGACGCGCTCGCCGCGGCTGGCTGGCAGCTGACCGAGATCCGCGCGCCCTGGCTTGATGAACTGCCGAGATGGGAACATGCCCTGGCCACGATCGTCGCCCGTGACGCGCACCTGGTGCACCGGTCCAGGGACGTCAGCAAGTACTGCGAGGGCACCCGGGCGCTGCTCGACTATGGCGGCACCGTGACCGCGGAGCAGTACGCCCTGGCTCTGGGGGAACGCGCCGACCTGCTGGCGGCTATCGACGCGAGCCTGGCGGGCGTCGACCTGCTCGCGGGCCCGACGGTCGGGTACTGCGCACCCGAGCAGGACCCGCCGTTCGGAGTCGGCGACGACAATGGCGAGGGCCGCTTCACGGGGCCTTACAACCTGACTGGCCATCCGGCCGTGTCGGTCCCCGTGCCCACTCCCGGCCTGCCGGTCGGCTTGCAGCTGGCCGGCCGTCGCGACGGCGACATGACCCTGTTGCAACTGGCGGCGGAGGCCGAACGCGTCCTGGCGGCCGAGGCCGCGCGACCGCTCGCGGCGCGGGCCGTGGCCGAGCTCGCGCCGCCAGAGGCCGGTCCGGCCATCGGGACGGCCGATCGGGCCGGGCAGCAGGCTGCCGAACTGAGGGAGGGCTGAAGGTGCCGCAGACAGTGGTCCGTCGCAGGATTGAGCTGGCCGGGCTGGCCGTGCCGGTGGTCGAGCTGACCGGATCGGCGGATGGTCCCCTGCTGACTGTGATAGCGGGCGTGCACGGCTGCGAGTATGCCTCGATGGCCGGCGTACGCCGGTGGGTCCGCGAGCTGGAGACGCGCGAGCTGCGTGGCCGGGTACGGGCAGTGCCGGTGCTGAACCTGCCGGCGTTCACGGCCCGGAGCCCGTTCGTGGTCCCCGAAGACGGCAAGAACCTGAATCGCTGCTTCCCTGGCCGGGCTGACGGGACCCTGGCTGACCGGCTGGCCTACGACACGTTCCACCAGCTCATCTCCGGATCGGATGCGCTGGTCGACGCGCATTGCGGAGACCTGGTGGAGGCGCTGGAGCCATTCAGTCTCTATGAGGCCGGACCGGCCGAGGACAGGGCACTCGACCTCGCTACGGCCTACGGCCTCCCCTACGTGATCCGCCAGGAGGCGGGCCCGGACCGGGCGGTGGCCGGGACCACCAGTGGTGCAGCGGCGGAAGCTGGGATTCCGGCGATCACGGCCGAGGCTGGCGGCTGCGGGCTGGTGGAAGAACAGGCCGTGCGGCTGCACCTCGTCGGGCTGAACCGGGTACTCAGAGTTCTGGGCATGACCGGCGACGCAGGCGGCCCGCCAGGCCGGGAACCGGCCTATCTCGGGCGCTTTCTCTGGCTGCGCTGCCAGCAGGCCGGCTGGTGGGAACCTGCCGTCGGAGCGGGCGACGAGCTCGCCGAGGGCCAGGTGATCGGCACGGTCAGCAGTCTCGACGGGGCCGAGACCCTGGAAACGATCACCGCCCCGGCCGACTCCGTCGTGATCTTCCTGACTAGTTCGCCTGCGGTTGCCGACGACGGCCTGCTGATTGGCCTGGGCGCGGCCTAGTCCTAGCGGGGTCCTGGGCACGGGCTGTGTTCATCTGGTGACCACCTGTACTGAGTACCGGGTTATCGCGTCGCCGCGGCACGCCCACCAGCATTCGTTACCCCACGCCCACTGCGTCGCCATCCAGGACCGCTTCAGCAGGCCGCGCCGGATCAGCATGTTAAGCAGCGGCATCGCGTTGTAGTGGTGCAGGCTGCGGATCCGGCCATTGGCCGCTCGGGCCTGGACCAGCATGTGCGGGTAGCCGCCGCCACGGGTAACCCACCAGTACACGTGCCAGGTGATGCCCCGGTACCGCAGGGTGACAATAGCCTGCGGGTCATTGAGCCGGTGCCAGCCCAGCAGCATCATGAACTCCAGGCGGATGGCCCGCGGGCCGTCGAGCGGGCCGGTGGTGAAGTAGTCGTCGGAGGAGTCGTTGGCCTGCTGCCGGCCGCGGTTGCTGGGGAACTGGGTGGAGACGGTAATGTACACGGCCTTCAGCCTGCTGACCCGCACCGGCCGGTAGCCGGTCTTGGCGCACAGGCCGAACACGTCGCAGCCGAAGAGCACGTTCGGGTAGGAGCCGACATCGTGGCCGATGAGGATTCGCGCCTGGTGGGAGTTGACGACCTTGACCCGGTTGCCGCTGACGCGGAGGCACTGGAAGATGCCGGGTGCGAAGACGTCATTCCGCGCGATCAGGCGGTCCGGCAGCACCTCGTAGGAGCGGTTACCGCAAAACCGGGCCCCGTGCACCTGGTGATCGCGGCCGTCTGGCACCGGCAGCACCGAGGCCTGCACGACGGTGTAGCCGATCCCGGCGGCCAGGAACATGGCGGCGAGCGCGACTGTGATCCACAGACGCCTCGACGTCACAGCCTTCGGCCGGTCTTCCAGACGTGCGTGAGCGGGCGCATGATCCGCGTCCCCCATCTGTCTCCCCGTTCAGTTAGGTGGTGCGGGCTGGCATTCGGCCCGCGCCTGGCGAGAGGCGCGGCCTCACAAGCGCACCGGTCGCAGGTGAAGAACACGACGGGCACAATCCAATGCGCGGCGACTAGCGTATTAACTTCCGCCCGGTCGTCAACACCCCTATCCGGCGAATTGCCGGCGATGACCCGGGGCGTAACCCTTCGTCGGGCCGGCGGAGCGGGCTGCGCGCCATCAATGCTCTCTTACCGGCCACCGCGAAGCCCACCCGGGCCCTATGCTCCCCGTATGACCCGCGCCCGGCGGATCCGCCCTGCGTCGATAGTGACGCTGCTCGTCGCCGTCATCGCGGTCTTCTCGGCGACGCTCATTGGCGGCTCGCCGGTGCCGGCTGGCGCCAGTTCGTCGCCAGCCTTCTTCCGCACCCTGCCGCCGGGCGCCAAGCTGCCATCCGGGGCGCAGTGTGCCAAGTGGGTGCGGGCCCGTCCATTACGCGAGAACAAGGGCATGAACCGCCGGTTCAATCACGTCACCGGCCAGCATGTCAGCCGGTATTTCTTTGCCCGCGAGCCCAAAGCGAACAGGCACATCGTGCCGCGCATCAACGGCGACTTCACCGGCACCACCGCCGAGATCCTGCGCTGGGCGGCCTGCAAGTGGGGGATCAACCAGGACATCGTCTTCGCGCAGGCGGCCGTGGAGAGCTGGTGGCGGCAGACCACCAAGGGAGACTGGCAGACCAGCGGCTGCCCGCCCGGTCACGGCCCCGGCGTCGACGGCCGGCCGGGCCTGTGTCCCCAGAGCTGGGGAGTCCTGCAGAACCGGTACCCGTATGAAACCTCGAGCTGGCCCGGAATAGCGCGGTCCACCGCGATGAACGCCGACCTTGCATATGCCATCTGGCGGGCCTGCTACGACGGGTACGAAACCTGGCTCAACACTGTGCCGCACGTTGGCCGGTATCATGCCGGGGACGCCTGGGGCTGCGTAGGCCGGTGGTTCGCCGGCCGCTGGCACACCCCGCCCGCCCAGAAGTACATCGCCCGGGTAAAGCAGTACCTGCACGAGCGGATCTGGACCAAGAAGTACTTCCAGCAGCCCTGACCGGGACGATCAGGAGTCAGTCAGCGACTCCAGCGGAACTGACGGATCGCGAAGCGCGGCGGCATCGACTTGGCGGCGAGCGCGCACCAGGGCCTGGATCGCATCGTTGACATCCCACACGTTGACGTTCATGCCCGCCAGCACGCGCCCGTCGTCGCCAAGCCAGAAGGCGATGAACTCCCGCCCCTCCACGTCACCGCGGAAGACGACGCCGGCGTAGCTGCCGGGCTCGACGTAGCCGGAGTACTCCATGCCCAGGTCGTACTGGTCGCTGTAGAAGTAGGGGACCCGGTCGTAGCTGACGTCCTCGCCAGCCATTGCCCTAGCTGCCGCCTGCGGCTGGTTCAGCGCGTTCGCCCAGTGCTCGACCCGGATGGGCTTGCCGAGCAGCGGGTGAAATGCGCTGGCGACATCTCCGGCCGCGAAGATGTCCGGATCGGATGAGCGAAGCTGAGCGTCGACCCGGATCCCGTTATTGATCTCGAGGCCTGCCTGCTCCGCAAGCTGGGTGTTCGGCGTGATCCCGACTCCGACGATCACCGCATCGGCGCGGATCTGGCTCCCGTCCGATAGCCGAACGCCGTCAGCGCGGCCATTCGCGCCGGTGATCTCGGCCACTTCAACGCCAAGGCGCAGGTCGACCCCGTGCTCACGGTGCAGCGCGGCGAACACCTGCGCGGCCTCCGGGCCGAGCACGCCCAGCAGCGGCAGCTTTGCCGCCTCTAGCACGGTGACCTCGGCGCCGGCCGCGCGGGCGGCCGCTGTCGTCTCCAGCCCGATCCAGCCGGCGCCAATGACCGCGACGCGGTCAGCTGCCCGGAATGCCGCATTAATCCGGTCGCTGTCGCCCACCGTGCGCAGGTAGAAAACGCCATCGAGGTCGGCGCCCGGCAGCTGCAGCCTGCGCGGGGACGAGCCCGTGGTCAGCAGCAGCTTCGCGTATCCGATGCTCGAGCCGTCGGCCAGGCTAACCTCATGAGCGGCCCGGTCGATATGAGTGACGGGGACACCCAAGCGCAGGTCTACATCTGCTTCGTCGTACCACTCCCGCGGGTGGGCGTAGATCGTCTGCCGGTCTGCTTTGCCTTGCAGGTAGTCCTTAGATAGTGGCGGCCGCTCATAAGGCAACTCCGTTTCCGCGCCAATGAGGATGAGCGGTCCGTCGAATCCGCTGGCACGCAACGCTTCGGCACCCTTGGCGCCCCCGAGGCTTGCGCCGACGATCACGTACGCCTGCTTGCCCGCCATCGTTTCCACACTCGCCATTATGCTCACCGGGTCAGCGATGGCCGCCAGGCGTCCGGGCGACGCCTGGCGGCCACTGGCGTGTGCCAGATCGAGCAGTCGGTCAGGCTGCCAGGATTGCCGCCTTCCCGAGCAGCTCATCGCCCTGCTTGATCAGTGCGGCCGCCTGTCCGACATTCAGTGCCTGGCCGTTGAAGGCAGCCCCCAGCAGAAGGCGCTGCATCTTGGCCGCGACCGCATCGCGCTGCTGGCCCAGTTGGATCAGCTGCTTCTCGATGCCGACATAGGTGCTGTCTTTTGCCGAGTCACTTCCAAGCGCCCTCGTGGAGGCTTTAAGCGTGTCCAGGCCGAACGTCCCGACCGGAGCCTCGAGTTCGGTATACACCTGGCCGAGCCGCACGACCGCGCCGAAGTGAGCTCGCATCCCGGCCGGCAGCGCCGACGGCTTGATGATCTCGCCGAGCACCCGGCCGTCTGGCGCGTAGTCATCCCGGAGGCGCAGCAGCGCGAGCATCGTGGGCTGGATGCTGGTGTGGTCAGACCAGACCGAGCCGTCGACGCCGAGGTGCGAGACGCCAGGCCCGACCATGCCCAGCCAAGTGGTGTTGATCTGCGATCCCACCGTCCCGTGGTTCCAGGCGTCGGTGCCTGACGGCTGGCAGAAGTTGATGCCGGTGCCGCATGTCGTCGGATCGTTCTGCACCCAGAATTCGGGGTTTCCGAACAACGTCACGGTAGGCGTGCGCTTCGGATCGCCGGTCACCAAGTGCAGGATCCTCAGCTCGACCGGATCGGCGAGGTAGTTGGCGAGCCCGACATTCTTGCCGGTGGGAAGGTCGTGGCCGATTAGCTTCGCCGCAGCACGCTCCAGCGCCCTCGCGGTGGTGGTTGCCCGGCCCGGCTGGCCATGCACGTAGATGCTGGCCGATGAGTCCGGCTGCAGGTCAAACGGCGTAGTGATGCCCTTGGCGGCCAGCAAGCCGGGCAGGTAGGCGTTCACCTCGCCGATGGTCTTGTAATTGCAGACGATCTTCACGCCATTGCAGTTCGACGGGGTCGGCGCGCTGCCGACGAAATGGTCGCCCTCGTCTGCCGTGATCACGAACAACGTATTGGCCTTAGTAATCCCGTGTGCGGCCAGCCGCGCGAAGAACGTGCCGAAAGCCGCATTCTCGGCCTTCAGCTGCTGGACGTAACGGGCCTGACCAGGGCCGAGCGGGCCGCCGGTCAGCCAGGACTCGTGCATGTCACTGAGGTAGGTGTAAGTCACCGGAATGCCGTGCAACTGCATGTCCAGCGTGTAGGCCAGCCCGTTCGGGCCGATCATGCCGTTGTAGCCGGGGAACCCGATGTTGCCCGAGGAGTCCTTGATGACCGAGCCGCCCAGGCTGCGGATCGGGCCGGACGGGCTAATGACCGGCTGGATGAACTTGCTTCCGAACAGGACGCGATACCCGCGGTAGCCGCCTGGCTCGTCCCGAAGGACATCGGGCACCGACCCGTGCGCGCAGACTGCCGAGGCCCGGGCACAGTGCACCGAAAGGCCCATGAAGAACGCCGCGGCCTTGGCCTGCGCCGCCGAGCTCGGATTCTCGGCCAGCTTGGCCTCAGGTGAGTGCGCGCCGAAGACGTGCGGAACGTCGGGGAGAGTGTTCTCCAGCTCCGTGTTGGCCGCAGCGACGGAGCCGACAGTGCATCCCGCCCGGGTGTAGGGCACCCAGGGCGCCGACGCGTTCTTGCCGTTGGGGCCGACGAGGGTCGGAGTGTGATCTCCGACCGGCTTGCTCGTCAGGCCGGTGTTGTAGTCGACAATCGGGTCGGTCCAGTAGGCGAATGAACCCGCCTCGTGGGTCACGCCGCCCGGAACGTAGTAGTGGTACTCGTTCGCGATCGGCACGCCATGCTGGGCGCCGTACAGGCCCGTCTCTGAGGTAACGATGTCGTCTGCGGTATGAGCGATCAGCGGCGTGTGCTCGTGGCTGATCAGCGTGCCCTGGCCAGTGATGAACTTCAGCAGGTTCGGCATCTGCTGCAGGTCGCTTGGCACATTCGGGTTGTCCCGGGTGTAGTGCACGTTGTCGAACTGGATATAGATGACGTGCTTAATCGAGCCGGTCGGCCCGAGCGTGCAGCCAGTCGCCTGCGAGAGCGACTGCCTGGCAGACATCGCGGCGCTGCGGACCTGCGCGCCTGCGCTTGCCGACGCGGCTGCCGAGCCGCCCAAACTGACCGCCAGCGTACTCGCGGCGAGCAGCGTCAGCGCGCGGCCGTGGAACTTGCCGACCATCCGACCTCCTCAGATTCACCGAACCCGCTTTCCCCGGAGCCATTCACGTGGCGCGCGCGCTATTCTTAATCGCTCTTAAATAGCACAAATAATGTCCGAGAATAGGGTGCTGTATGGCGATAGCCAAGCAGCATCCGGCGACTGCCGGGTGAACCAGGACGGGCGGGTAGCTGAACCTGCGCTGGCGGCAAACTTGTTGCGAACGGCGGGGATCCAAGGTGGGGCCAACGGGACATGCGCCCGCAGCCCGGCGGCGGCGCCATAATGGCGCCGTTTGATCCACCTGGCGGGCGTGGCCCACGCGCTGGCAACCGGACCTCCGACGGGCCCTAACTCTCGCGGGGCGCTACGAGAGACGCACGAGACCGCCTGGCTGGCGGCATGCGGTCGAACAGCCGCTACCGGCCGGCCCGGCCGCGGGCGTGGCTGCGTCTCACATTTTCTGGACGGTGTCCTGCAGGGTCTTGTCGATGTCCTTCGGGTCGACGGCCAGGTCTTCTCTTGTCTGCTTGTCGGCCCTGGTTACAGCGTCTTGAATCGCGCGCTGGTTGTCCGCTGGGTAACCGTTACCTGATCCATCGACTTTTGTCTGATGGTCAGGCAGCCTCTCCTTGCGGAGGGGCGGTCCCGGTCTTGTCCAGCGCGGGCTGGTGCCGGGTTGACGTTTCGTTGCCTCCTGCCCCGCCGGGCGGGGTCTTCTGGCTGGCTCCGCGTCCTGCCACCGGGCCACTCCCGGCGGGCCTGCCTTCCACGCTGGCGGCGTGCTCGCTCAGGCGGGCGAGGTTGATCGCGGCGTTGCGGTCACGGTCGAGAACCGCGCCGCAGTGGTCACACTGGTAGGTCCGGTCGGCCAGGGCGAGCTTGGCTTTCACCGCGCCGCAGGCCGAGCAGGTCTTTGAGCTGGGATACCACCGGTCCGCCACCACGAGGGCCGAGCCGTACCGGGTGGTTTTGTAGCGGCGACGCTGGCGGCGCAGGCGATCGCCGGGACGGTCGCGGCGGCCTTGGCGGACCGGGCCAGCGCCCGGTTCAGCCCGCGCCCGCCCCGCCCGGCGCGAGGTTTGCGGCGGCACATGTTCGCCACCGCCAGGTCCTCGGCCACGATCACCTGGTGGCGCTGGGCCAGGGCCGTGGTGGCCTTGTGCAGAACATCCCGGCGGATATTGGCGGCGCGGGCGTGGACGCGCCCGATCCGGTCCTGACTGCGCCGCCACCGATGCGAGGGCCGCCGGCCGGCGCGCCGGTCCGGGCGGCCTGCCGGGCCGCGCGGCGCTGCAACGCCCGCAGCCTGCGTTGCGCGCGGGCCAGGCTGCGCGGCGCCGGCACCCGCGCGACCTCGGCGCCATCGGGTGCGGCGGCCACCAGCAGGTCCCGCACCCCAAGATCTACGCCGGCCACCGGATGGGCCCGGTCCCGGCCAGCATGAGCGGGGCGTCCGGCTTCGCGGTCGGCCTCGACGGTGAACGCGCAATGCCAGCGGCGCCCGTCGAAGCTGACCGTGGCCGCCAGGATCCGGGCCGTGCCGGCATCGATCCGGGCGAGCAGCGCCGTGGTTCGCTCGTGCGTCTTGACCCGCCCGATCCGGGGCAGCACGACATGCATGCCGTCACCGACCCGGATCGCGCCGGTGGTGAAACGGCACGACACCCGGGACCGGTGCCGCGACTTGAACCGGGGGAACCCGGCCTTCGGCCCGCGGCGCCGGCCCGAGCGCGAGGCCGAGTACTGCCGCAGGCCGCCGGCTAGCGCGTCCAGCCCGGAGCTGTAAGCCTCCTTGGAGTTCTGCGCCCACCACGGCGCCAGCACCTCCTTACTGGCATTCCACCACCGCCGCAGCGCCGGCAACGTCCACGGAACCTCGGTCAGCAGCCCGTCCGGCACCCCGTAGGAGCGTTCGGCGCCGCGCTGATCCAGGCACCGTTTCACCTGCGCCAGGCCCTCATTGAACGCCTTGCGCGCCGCGCCGCCGTGCGAGGCCAGCACCCGCGCCTGCGCCGGGGCCGGGTCCAGCGCGAACCGGTACGCCTGCAACATCGGTCAGCCTGCCTCGCCCGCGCCCGCGTGCTTCGCCGCGGTCACCGCCCGCATCGCCCGGTTCCGGGCACCGCGACGCCCGTACAGGCGCGCGCACATGCCCGTGAGCACCTCGATCATGTCCCGCACCAGGTCATCAGCCCTCTCGCCGCCACCGGCCACCAGCACCCGGCGGCCCTACGCCGCCAAAGCCGCGTCCAGATACTCCACCCCGAAACGCGCCAGCCGGTCCCGGTGCCCCGCAACGATCACCATGGCCGACGGGTCCGACAAAACCCGGCGCAGCTTCGGCCGCTTCCCCTTCACCCCCGAGCCCACCTCGCGCACCACCCCAGCCACCACCACGCCCTGCGCCGCGGCCCACCCGGCCAGCCGGGCGGCCCGCCGGTCCACGTCCGCGTGCTGATCATCCGACGACACCCGCGCGTACAGCACCGCCCCCGCCGCGCACCCCGGCACCGGCACGTCAACCACGATCATTCCCGTCTCGGTCTGCCGCGCCGGAACCGGCAGTTTCCCGTCCCGCCACCACCGCCACGCGGTCTGGTAACGAACGCCCTCCCGCACCGCCCATTCCCGAAGCTTCACACCCTTTACTAGAACAAATGTTTGCTGATATCTGATGACGCCATGCCGAACAGTTGCGAACCCCTCAAACAATCGCCAAACGACCACGCCCTGTCGTCACCCGAATGGAGTGAACTCGCCCGCCAGGCCGCTTGCGTAGGGGACACCCGCATCGACGCGGCGATGGACAAGCTCACCGCGGCAAGTTATCGACTCCGCCGCGCTCCTCGCCGTTCCTCCGCACAGAGCGGGAACCTGCCGTAATCTTGCCGTCAAATATGGTCATGGAGCCGCAGAGGTAGGCGCATGGGTCTCGCTGACAGCTACCTGGACTCCGCTGGCCGCGATGACGTCCTCAGCGGCGGCTCGCGGCTGATCCCCGTCAGTACGCCAGCGGCCAGTTACCGGGTGTGGGTGAAGCGCGTTGGCAATAACCCGGACCTGCGGGTCCTGCTTCTGCACGGCGGGCCCGGTGCCACCCACGAGTATCTCGAGGCCTGCGACAGCTACCTGCCGGGCGCCGGCATCGAGTACTACTACTACGACCAGCTCGGCTCTGGTTTCAGCGACCAGCCCGACGATCCTTCGCTCTGGGAAGTCGACCGGTTCGTCGATGAGGTGGAGCAGGTCCGGCAAGCGCTCGGCCTGGACCGGCGCAACTTCGTCCTCTACGGCCAGTCCTGGGGTGGCCTGCTGGCCATCGAATACGCGCTTCGCTTCCAGCAGCACCTGCGCGGCCTCGTCATCTCGAACATGATGGCCAGCGCCCCTGCCTATAACGAATACGCCGAGCAGGTCCTCATGCCGCGCATGGATCAGGCCGCTCTGGCCGAGATCAAGTCCCTTGAGGCGAGCGGCGATACCGAGAACCCGCGGTACATGGAACTGCTGAACGAACAGCACTATGTCCATCACGTGCTGCGAATGCCGCCGGCCGATTATCCCGATCCGGTGCAGCGTGCGTTCGCCCATACCAATCCGGCGATTTACGTGCCATTGCAGGGCCCGAGCGAACTCGGCATCAGCGCCGACGCGAAGCTCGCCCGGTGGGACCGGACCGCCGACCTGGCCTCCATTCGGGTGCCTACCCTCGTGATCGGCGCTCAGCACGACACGATGGATCCTCAGCACATGCGGATGATGGCCGAGCGTTTGCCGGCTGGCCGTTACCTGCACTGTCCGAACGGCAGCCACCTAGCCATGTATGACGATCAGGTGACCTACTTCGCCGGGCTCATCGACTTCCTGCTCGGACTGACCGCCCGAACGGACGATGCTAGCCGCGGGGACGCACCGACATCGTGATGAAGTCGCGGGCCCAGGATCGTTCGAAGGAACGTCCCGGCGCCCTGCACGGTCCAGGCAATGAGCTTGCGGCCGTTGGACGGCGCTGCGAGGCCGTGCGCGCTCTGCGGACGATAGGTAACGAAGTCCGGCCAGGACGGGTTGATGTCGAGTTGCATGGCCCGGACAGCGCCCGCGCGGACGAGCAGCTGAGCGAGCTGCAACGGGTCAAGCGCCGGCCCGGCCGCATAGACAAGGGCACCGCTGGCGGTGAGGCCGAGTCCGGTCCGCCACTAATGCTCCAGGCCGGGCACCGAGTGGGCACACGAGTGTGCCCCGCATGTCGATCCCCAGGCCCGCCAGTCGCCTGCTGCAGCCGGAGTCGGGCGACCGCCAGCGACGAGCGGCACCAGGTTCTGCCGCACGCTCATGACCTGGCGCGTCATGCTTACCTTGCGACCCCAGGCGCCGATGTTGACGCCGCCATTGGCGTAGATCACCAGGGACGCTGCCCCAGCGCGCAGCCGGTCGATCATGCGGCCCTCGGTGTAGTACCCGCCATGAGCGTCCTTCATCTTGAAGCCGCCGTTAAAGGCAGCGACCAGGACTGCAGCCTGGGCCGGCTCGATGGGCGCGGTGTACCGGTAGGCACCGCCGCCGGGGCTGATCGAGCCCGAATACAAGCGGGCCGCCAGCAGCCCGGTGTCCATCCACGCGATGCCGGCCTGGTCCCGCTGCGTGCCGCCCGGCGGGATAAGCCGGGTCTCATAGACCGCTGGGATATCGCGGACCGGCCTGCCAGCCGGGCGCCATACGCCCTGCCCGGCTAGTGGGCCGCTGATGAACGGCGCGAGCGAGTCAGGGGCTGGCAGCGGGGCCCAGGGCTGGCTGGCGGCCGGCGGCGTCGGTGGCCGCGCTGTTGCCGACGATGCCGTTCCCTTGTGGCCTGGCGGATCCTGTGCCGCTCCGAGCGGCCGCCCGCGCACGAAGTTACCGCCGCGCTTGCGAGTAGGAACATGCACGCCAGGCCCCGTGCCCCGCGACGCGATTTCCCGATTGCCACGCCCCCACTGTAGGGAGCGGGCCAGTCGGCATCCGTCAGGGCGGGGGCCCGGACAAAACCGCCCGGGCTACCGCTGCCATTTGATGGCGGCGAGCCGGTTCGGCGAAACGTAGCCGTTATCGGCGAACCAGTGTGCTGAGTCCTCGATGGCCAGGCGAGCAGGCCGCGACTTGTGCCCTATCTCCGACCGCGCCCGGTCGTCATTGAAGATCATCTTGGTGGTCGACATCCGCGCTGCCTCAAGCGCCACCCGCGGCTCCCGTCGCAGCACCTTGCCCTCGACGAAACTCGACGCGAACCCGGCCGACAGTACGAGTCCGCGCGGCACCTGGAATCGCGGCATCGGCAGCCCGGAGTGCTCCGAGAGCATCTGCAGGATCATCCGCATCGAGAGGTTCTCGCCACCGAGTATGTAACTGCGCCCGGTCCGGCCGTGCTCCAATGCGGCCAGGTGACCGAGGGCCAGGTCGTCGACATGGCTGACGTTCAGGGCGGTGTCCACGAAGGCCGGCATTTTGCCATTGAGGAAATCCAGCACTAGCTTGCCCGTCGGCGTGGGAGTGCGGTCGCCAGGACCGAGCGGGAAGGTGGGCATGGCAATGCAGACTTGGAGGCCCTCCGCCGCGGCCCGCAGCACCTCATGCTCGGCGGCGAACTTGGTCCGCTTGTAGTGGCCGAACAGGTGCCCGATGTCGGCATAGGACGTCTCATCGGCGGGCACGCCCTGGTTGGCCATTGCCAGCCCGAGCACACCGACGGTCGAGGTGAACACCAGCCGCTCGCAGCCGGCCGCCCGGACCGCATCAAGCACGTTAATGGTCCCGCCGACGTTCACCGCACTGAACACGCTCGGGTCGCGAGCCCAGAACCGGTAGATCGCGGCGAGGTGGAACACGAAACGGGCGCCTTCGCAGGCCGACCTGACCGCCCCGCGATCGCGGATGTCCATGACCATCCGCTCGACGTTCAGTTCGCGGAGATTGCGCACATCCGCGCCTGGCTCGACGACCGCGACGACGTGGGCGCCGCGTTCGGTTATCAGCCGGGTGACGAGCCGAGCCGATGAACCCCGAGGCGCCAGTGACGACGACCCGGTCGCCGGCCTCAAGCTGGGTGACCGCGGGCCCGTCGCCGGCTTCGGACGGCAGGCCTGGATCCCGCTGCGCATGTCGCTGCGGCGCCTGCCAGGCGGGAGCGTCCGCCGCTGAAGCGTCCGCGACCGCCGGACTGGCCGGCCTCGAGGCGGCCCGCCCCGGCTTGCGGCCGAGCGCACCACGAGCCATGGTCCGGCCGAACTCGTAGGTAAGGCCGGAGCCGCGATGGGCGTCGGCCATGACGTCGTCGAAGGCCTGCAGGAAGTATTCGAACCTCCTCCGGTCCGCTGATCAGCGGCGGCAGCAGCTTCACAATGTTGACGTTGTCGGCCGCCACCTGGGTCAGGACCCGGTGCCGGTGGAACAGCGGAACGACGACAAGCTGCGAGAACATTCCGTGCCGGAGGCGCTCGACGGCACGGAACCGGAAGCTCGCCGTCCTTGATTCCGGCTCGCCGAACTCGATCCCGATCATCAAGCCGAGCCCGCGCACGTCGGTAATCAGCTCGTAGCGCTCGGCCATGGACTTCAGACCGTCGGCGAGCGCCAGCCCCGTGCGCTGCGCGCGCGCGACGATGTCCTCATCGTCGAACGCCGCCAGGGTTGCCAGGCCCGCCACCATCGCGAGCTGGTTACGGCCGAACGTGGTCGAGTGCTTGAGCGCGTCCTCCATCGAGTGATAGACGCTGGCGTAAATCTTGTCCGTGGTGAGCATGGCGCCGACCGGGACGTAGCCGCCGGATAGCGCCTTGGAGATGGTGATGATGTCGGGCTCGAGGCCCCAGTGCTCGTGGCAGAAGAACCTGCCCGTCCGGCCGAGCCCGGTCTGGACCTCGTCGATGACCAGCAGCGTTCCATGCCGTCGGCACAGCTCCTGGGCAGCCGCCCAGTACTCGGGCGGCGCGCAGTACACGCCCTTGCCCTGAATGGGCTCGACAATGAACGCGGCGGCATCGCCGGAGCGCAGCTGTTCCTCGAGCGCCTCGAGATTTCCGAAGGGAACGGGGACGGTCTGAGGCAGCAGCGTTCCGAAGCCGCGCCGGAACTCGGCGCCTCCGTTCAGGGCCAGCGCCCCGGTCGTCAGCCCGTGGAAGGCGTGCTCGGCGTACAGGACCTTTGACCGGCTGGTCGCTTGCCGCGCGAACTTGATGGCGGCCTCGATGGACTCGGCGCCGGAGTTGCAGAAGAAGACCCGGCTGATTCCCGCGTGCGCCCGCGCTACCAGCTGCTCGGCCAGCAGTCCTGGCAGCAGGGCGCAGTCCATTTGCACCATATTGGGCAAATCCAGGTCGAGCGCTTGATGCAGCGCGGCCTTCACTCCTGGATGACTACGGCCGAGGGCGTAGACCCCGAATCCGGACAAGAAGTCCAGGTAGCGCTGCCCAGCGGCGTCATAGAGGTAACTGCCCTCGCCGCGGACATACTCGCGGTCGAACCCGATGGTTTTCATCGTCCTGGCGAGCTGGCGGTTCAGGTACCGCTCGTGCAGGGCGAAGTTCTCCCCGGACCGTGCTGCGAACGCCTCGGCTATATCGAACGGCATGCTCTTCCTTGCCCTCGCGCAGACATGACGACCATCTTGGCGCACGGACACCCGTAATGCCCCGCGTTCGCCGACAGCCAAGGCCATTTCAGCACGTCACGCCAGCGGATCGCCGACGCGGGCGTCCAATTGGGCGCTGAGTGTTATGCGTCCTCCTGGGCACGGCCGACCGTTATGCACTACCCTGACGAGGCCATGTTCTCGTTGCAGCGGCCCACGTCAGGCCAACCAGCCAAGACGGCTGCCGCTATCACGGAAGCCAATCCTGTACCGGCCGCGGATCCTGCGGCTGCCGCGCGCCCGCCAGGATGGGCGGCGACCGCGGTCAGGTACGCGCCAGTCATCGTGGTGGCGGCGACGATGGCCGTGTTCGGGCTGTGGGGGCTGGCCCGGCATCAGGCCATGAGCAACGACGAGGTCGCCAGCCGCTGGGCCGCCTCGCTGAGCCTGGCCCAGCTCGCGCACCTGCTCCGGCACGTCGACGCCTGGCACGGGCTGTACTACTTCCTGCTGCACGGCTGGATGGTGGTGGGCAGCAGTCCCGCGGTCATCCGCGTGCCGTCGGTGATCGGGATGGTTGTCGCCTCGGCGCTGATGGTGATCATTGTCCGGCGGCTCACCGGATCCGGCTGGGCCGGGCTGTTCGCCGGCCTGATCATGGCGACGACGCCGGACATCAGCGGCTACGCGCAGACCGCACGTTCGTATGCCCTGGTATACGCCTGCGTCCTCGGCCAGACGCTGGCCCTGCTGAACGCCCTCCAGGCCGAGAAGTCCGGCCCGGGCCGCATCTCGCGCTGGTGGGTCATCTACGGCGGGCTGGTCACGCTGGGCGTCTACCTGCACTACATGGTGCTGCTGGTGCTGGCCGCGCATGCGGTCACGGTCCTGCTGGCCCGGTACGGCGGGCGCGCCATCCGGCACTGGGCCGTCACGTCGGCGATAAGCGTGGGGCTGGCGACGCCGCTGCTGCTGCTCGGCTTCCTGGAGCGTGGCGTCGCGAACTTTATGCGCCCACCGGGCTGGCCCGACGTCTGGCGGCTGTATCGCGAGTACTTCGGCCTCACGTTGCCGGCTGTTCTCCTCGTGACTGCATGCGCCGTCGTCGCCCTGCTGCCGCCCGGCCAGTGGTGGCGGCAGCGGACCGGCCGCGCGGCTGCTGGGAGCAGCGCGCAGTCTGACTCACCATGGTGGCGCAGCGGCGGAATCTCCGTGCCGTCGGTGGCGGTGCCGCTACTCCTGATCCCGGCAAGCCTGCTGATCCTGGAGTCGCTCGCCGCGCGGCCCTTTTACCAGGATCGCTATGTCCTGTACGGCGAGGCCGGGGCGGCCATGCTGGCCGGCTATGGCGCTTACCGCATCGGGCGGCGGCTGGCGGCGGTCGTGCGCGCGAGAGAGTTGATAATGCTGCCCGGCATCGTCGTGTGCATGTGCGTGCTGTTGCTTCAGTTCCAGGCGCAGCAATTTAAGCGCGTTCCGGCGAGCCGCGGGTTCAACTTCGGCGGGCCGTCGTTTTACATAGGGAAACACGCTCGGGCCGGTGACGGGATCCTCTACATGAGCCCGTACTACCGCAAGGCGGAACTTGGCTACCCGTACGAATTCCGCAAGACCACGGATTTCGCGCTGGCAGTGCCGCCGGCGACGGCAGCCTCGTATAACGGCATTGACAAGCCGTTCCCGGCCATTGGCCGGCTGATGTTCTCATACCGGCGGATCTGGGTGATCGGGTACCGGCCGTCACCATGGCTTGGACCAGGGCCGATGCGCGAGGAGAGCCTGGTGCTGTTCCATGACTTCCACCAGGAGCTCGCGCGACCCTACACGGGCATGTGGCTCACTTTGTGGGTGCAGCGCTGATCCGCGGCGGCGGTAGCCATTATCGACGGTGGGCCGCTTGAGCACGAATTCATGGAACACTCCGCGCGGCGGCTGCGGTGGCCAGCATCGGCTAGCGTGGTGGCCCGAAGACCGAGTGCGGAGGATCGGCGTTGGCCATCGTGGTGCTAGTGCTGTGGCTTGCCACCGCGGCCGTCG
The DNA here is from genome assembly GCA_963804435.1 of uncultured Actinomycetota bacterium. Lineage (GTDB taxonomy): Bacteria > Actinomycetota > Actinomycetes > Streptosporangiales > Streptosporangiaceae > JAJYUU01. Next base: position 2,611,767 of record CAWDQI010000001.1, read on the forward strand.
GGCTGACCATGCTGCGGGCCGGCAACTCGGCCCGGCGAGCAGCAGCCGCTCAGGCGGCCCTCCAGCCAGGCGCCTTGCAGACGGTCGCCCTCGTGCCGCAAACGCGCGCCAGGTCAGCTGCTGTCCCGCTGGGCGCCGACGGGTCACCGCCACCTGCCCCGCACACCCGGGTTGTGACCCCGCCGGGTGAGCACCCGCTGCTGGAATTCAGCCATCCCGCGCTCGCGATCAGCGGTCTCGCCGCCTGGTCGATGTACGTGTACGTGCACTACCGGCCACTAGCCTGGATAGCGTTCGGCATCCTGCTGGTCACGATGGCCGCCGGGATCGGCTGGCTCATCCGCAGCAGGAGTGATGCGCGGCGGAAGGTCAGCACCGCCTGGGAGTTCCCGCCGCGGCTGATCAGGCTGCACGGCCTGGCAGCGACGCTATCGATCGCGCTCACCATCTTGACGGCGCTATCGGCAGCCCATAGCTGACCGGGCACATTCGTGCCTGGCTACGCGGATCGGCGGCATTGCAGCGAGAGAGGCACAGATTATGAGCTGGGGAGTGCTTGTCGGCGCGGGCGTAGTGATAGCAGTGGCCGGAGTCATCTTTACCTTGCAAGGCGTCGGCCTCCTGGGCGGCAGCGTGATGTCCGGGGTCACCTTCTGGGCGGTGGTCGGCCCGATCATCGCGCTGGCCGGGCTCGCCCTGGCTGCCCTCGGCCTACGCCGCCGCCCTACATCCTGAAACCTGGCGGTCCGGCCAACGTCACGGTGACTCGCCCCCTTGGCTGCGGTCGGCAGCGGCGGATTTATCGGTCGCCGGGTATTCGACCAGGGCGATAATCCGGGTGGCCATAAACCTGGCCGTGCGTACCGGAGTCCCGTTCCGGGTAACCTCGCTGACCTCCACAAAGCCGCGCCGGTTGAGGACCTCAACCCGCCGGCCTGCCCGCGTCGCGGCCACTTCGTATGTCCGGTTGCCACCGCCGTCATCGACAACGATCTCGACCCTGTCACCCTTCATGGGCGCTCCCAAAATACTCGAACACCTTTTCGATGCCCAGCTGAGCGTGGGCTGAAACCCCGCCGCGGTCGCTGAGCGGCATGCCAGTGACCACGGGCAAGATTCGCGGCCTGCTGAGTCCACGCTACTCACTCGCGAAATACGTGCGATTCGCATGTATTATCTGTGCAATGCGCACTGATGATCCGCGTCGCCCTGACGTCGCCGGTGGCGGTCCGGCCCTCTTCCGCCTGGTCAGGTTCTGGTCGCGGCGGTGGGCAGCGGAAGCAGGGCGCGCTGGCCCGGGCGACGCTGCTCAGGCGGGGAACGTGCTCGTCCTTGAGGCGGTCGATGCCGCCCTGACCCGCGGCTCGGCAGCCATCGGCGACGTCGCCATGGAACTCGGACTCGACCGGTCAAACGCCAGCCGGATGCTGGCCGCAGCGCTGAGCGCGGGCCTCGTCACCAAAACCGTCGCCCGTGCCGACGGACGCCGCACTGAACTGCATCTGACGGCCGAGGGCCGCTCGCTGCTCGCGACTGCCAGAGCCTGGCAGGGGGACGTGTTCCTCCAGATGACAGCCGGCTGGCCGAGCCGTGATGCCCGGCGATTCGCCGCCTACCTGCGGCGCCTGGCCGCGCAGGAACTCGACCAATCCGCCCAGGGAGGTTCCGCCTGAGCATCGTCGTGAATCACACGATGGTTCGCGTCCGCGGCAAGCGGCGCAGCAGTCGAGGGCCAGTCCAGGCGGTCAGCCGGCGGCAGCGCCGGCTGGTTGTCAGCCGGTGTTCTGCAGGCCGGCCGCTACGCCGTTCACGGTCAGCAGCAGGAGACGCTCAAGTGCCTCGGTTTGCGCGCGGCCTTCAGCCGCGCGTACCCCGGCCAGCGCGCGCAGTTGCAGGTGGGACAGCGCGTCCACGTACGGATCGCGCAGCGCCACGGCGCGTGACAGCACGGGCCGACCGGCCAGCAGGCGGTCATGCCCGGTAACCTCCAGCACCAGCCGCCGGGTGAGGTCGTATTCCTGCAGCACCTGCTCCGCCAGCGGCTCGCTCTGGCCACGGGCCAGGTACCGGACCGCGATGTGCCGATTGGTCTTGGCCAGGCTCATCTCGGCGTTGTCGAGCAGCACGGCCAGCAGCGGCCAGTCCCGGTAGGCACCGCGGGCCGCCGCCAGCCCGCCGGGGCGCCCGATCGCGGCGGCCAGGCCGCTGCCGAGGCCGTACCAGCCGGGCAGGTTGATCCTGGTCTGGGCCCACGCGAACACCCACGGGATCGCCCGCAGGTCGGCCAGGCCGGCCGGCGCGCCCAGGCCGCGGCGCGCCGGCCGTGACCCCAGGCGCATGCCGCCGATCTCTGCCAGCGGGCTGATCCGGGCGAACCACTCGGCGAACCCGTCGGCCGTGACCAGCGCGCGGTAAGCCCGCAGGGCCCCGGCTTCCAGCGCCTCGGCCACCGGGGCAAACGGCTCACGGTCAGCAGCCCCCGGTTCGGTTGCCTGACCCGGTGCCGATGCGAGCAGGACAGCCCAGGTCACTTGCTCCAGGTGGCGCTGCGCGATCGCCGGATGGCCGTACCGGGCGAAGATGACCTCGCCCTGTTCGGTGACCTTGAACCGGGCGTCGACCGAGCCCGGTGCCTGCGCCAGCACGGCCCGTCCGGCCGGGCCGCCGCCACGGCCAAGCGCTCCGCCCCGGCCATGGAACAGCACCAGCTGCACCTTGTGCTGCCCAGCCCAGGCGGCGAGGCGGAGCTCGGTATCAAATAGCCGCAGCGTTGCGCTGACCATGCCGAGTTCCTTGGCCGAGTCGGAGTAGCCGAGCATGACTTCCAGGCGCCGGCCGGTCTCTCCAAGGCGCTGTCTTACCGGCTCCAGCATGAGCATCTCGTCCAGAATGGGCACGGCCCTGGCCAGGTCGTCGCCGCTCTCGAGCAGCGGCACGACGTCAAGCACTGGCGGCTGACCTGGGCAGGCGAACTCGGCCAGCTCATAGACGGCCGAGATGTCGGCCGCGGATGTCGTAAAGCTGACCACGTACCGCCGGCAGGCTTCGGCGCCCTGCCGGAGCTGGATGGAGCGGATGGCCCGGAAGGTCGCGAGGACTTCCTGAGTCTGCGCTGACAGCTCGCGACCTGCTCGCAGCTCGGCGAGCGCGGCTGCGTGCACGGCGCTGTGCTGGCGAACCTCCAGCTCGGCGAGGTGGAAGCCAAACGTCTCCGCCTGCCAGATCACGTGCTGAAGCTCGCCGTAGGCCTGCCGCTTGGCGCCCGACTCGGCCAGCGCCTGCTGGACCAGGCGAAGCTCAGCGACGAACTCGGCCGCCGAACCGAACGCGAGCCCGGCACCGATGGCGGCCAGATCACCCGCGGCCCCGTTACCATCCCTGCCGTCGCTCTCAGTGCCATCGCTCTCAGTGCCATCGTCCTCAGCGCGGGGCGGCCGGAGCCGCGTCGCCAGCAGGCGCTGCGCCAGGTACAGCAGGTAGACCCGGTACGGCTCGGCTGGCGACCGCGAGCTCAGATCGCTGATGAGAGCGGGATAGCGCCGGTGGGCCGCGGCGAGCGCGGCGGCGAGGTTCGCGCGGGCCCATTGGCCCGGTCTCGGCTTGCCGCCCGCCGGGGCGGCCGGAAGCACCTCGGCCAGCGTCAGTGACCGCCCGATCCTGGCCGTCGCGTTCTCCAGGGCCCGCAGCGCGTGATCAGCCTGGATGGCTGCCGTCTGCTCGGTGACCGAGGCAGTCACGAACGGATTGCCGTCTCGGTCGGCGCCGATCCAGCTGCCGAACCTGAGGAACGGCGGTGCCTGCGGCGGCGAGGCGCCAGAAGCTTCGCCCTGCAGGGCCTGATCGAGCGCCCGGTACACCGATGGTGCCAGGCGGAATAGGGTTTCGTCGAATATGGCGGTGCCGGACCGAACCTCGTCAAGCGGCCGCATTGCCTGGCTGCGCAGCGCGGGCGTGCGCCAGAGCAAGTCGATCTCCTCCCGTAGCCGGCGCCGCGCCTCCCCGTGCGCAGCCGCGCCCAGCTGCGGATTGTCGAACGCGTCCAGCTGCGCACCGATCCGGCGCAGCGCCTCAGTGACAGCGCGCCGCCGGGCTTCGGTAGGATGCGCGGTCAGCACCGGGTGCACTTCAAGGCGCCCGATGAGCGCCGCCCGCTGATCGTCGCCGATGGTCTCGGCCAGGAGCGCCGTCGCGGCCGCGAGCGACTCCCGCACTGGCTTGCTGCCAGTGTCACGCTCGCGCAGCGTCCGGATCCGCTGGTGTTCCTCGGCGAGGTTGGCCAGGTGGAAGTAGACGCTGAAGGCGCGCGCGACCGCTTCGGCGCGCTGCACCGGCCAGCTTGCCACCAGCGCTGCGATGGCGTCATCGGCCTGGGCGCGGCCACGGCCCGCTTGCGCAGCTTCGTCGGCCGACTCGTGGCGGCGGGCCGCGATGACGCGGTGCCGGAGATCCTCGACGTCATCCAGGAGGTCCTGACCGTCCGACTCCCGGATCACCTCGCCCAGGATCTCGCCCAGCAGTCGGACATCCCGGCGCATCGCGGCTGGCGCTCGCCTGCTCTCGGCGTTCCTGCTGTCGGCGTTTGCAGCCACGGCGACAGCGTAATGGCGAGAGCGTAATGGCGAGAGCGTAGGGGAGCCGGGCCGGACCGCGGGCAGGCGCAGGGCCCACTCCGGAGGCGCCGGGCTTATCCTCGTCTGGTGCGAGGTTCAGTTATCAGGTTCGGACTTGTCGGTACCGGCTACTGGGCCCGCGTCACGCACGCGCGGGCGCTGGCAACCACGCCGGGCATTGAGCTGTCCGCGGTCTGGGGACGCAACCTGGCTGCGGCGCAGGCCCTGGCGGGCGAGCACGGCGCGACCGCGCACGCCGACATCGACGAGTTCCTGGCGGACGTCGATGCGGTCGCCTTCTCGGTGCCGCCCGATGTGCAGAGCTCCATCGCCCTGCGCGCCGCCCGGGCCGGCAAGCACCTGCTGCTGGAGAAGCCGGTTGCCACCAGCGTGGCGGCTGCGGAGTCGCTGGCAGCAGCGGTCGCCGAGGCGAAGGTCGCGACCGTCGTTTTCTTCACGGCCAGGTTCGAGCCCGAGGTGCGCACATGGCTGGCTGAGGTGACGAGCAGCGGCGGCTGGGCGGGCGGAGAATCGAACTGGCTCGGGTCGGTGCTCGTCGAGTCCAGCCCGTTCGACACGCTGTGGCGACACGACAAGGGCGGGTTGTGGGACCTCGGACCGCACGCGTTGTCAGTGCTATGGGCCTGCCTCGGCCCGGTCGTATCGGTGACGGCTGTGGCCGGCCACGCGGACCTGAGCTGCCTGGTGCTGCGGCACGACAACGGCGCGACCAGCACCGCGACTCTCACGCTGAGCGCGCCCGCGGCAGCAGCCGGATTCGACCTGTCGCTATGGGGCGAGCAGGGCAGATGGACGGCGCCGCCGCTGGCGGGCGAGCCGCTAAGCGCGCTTCAGGTGGCCCTCACCGAGCTAGCCGGCAACGCTCGGACTGGACGGCTGACGCACCCGTGCGACGTCCGCTTTGGCTGCGACGTCACCCGCGTCCTCGCCATGGCGGAAGCTCAGCTCGCCCGGACCTGACGACGCTCAGGTTGCCGGATTCAGTACCTGGTACAGGTGATGGTCCTGCCACAGTCCGGCGATCAAACCATCTGCGGAATGACTTCGGCAGAAATCCGCTCGGCGTGCTCGGCCTGCTCGAACAGGGGGGTGAAAAGGATGAGCTCGGCCCCGGCCGCGGCTACCCTGGCGACTTCGGCCGCGCACTCGCCGGCGGTTCCGGCGATGGCAGCAGCTTCGATGTCTGAAGACCGGTGGCCGTAGAGACGCTCAAGCGCGCCATTGACGCGGTCCCGTGCGCGGACTCCGTTCTCGTCGATGGCGATGTACACGCGCTTGGCGATCGGGAAGTCGTGCTCTGGCCGACCCATCTCGGCGAGTGCCTGGCGGACGACCTTGACTTGGTCGGCGAAACTCGCGGTACTGGCGGACCCCGCGCCGAAGAAGCCATCTCCCAGCCGGGCGGCCCGGCGCAGCGCGACGGCGCCGTTCGCGCCGAACCAGACCGGCGGATGCGGTTTCTGGAAGGGTTTAGGCTCCATCGCCGCGTCGGCCAGCTGCCAGAACTCCCCGTTGAAGGTCACGCGCGGCTCGGTCCACAGCGCCTTCATCAGCGCGAGCCCCTCGGTGAATCGCGCGACGTACCGGTCCGGGCTCAGGCCGAATGCGGCGAATGGGCGGTGCTTGCCGCCGGTGCCGATCCCGATGTCGAGCCTGCCCCGGCTCAGCTGATCCAGGGTGCTCAGGCCCTTGGCGAGATCCACGGGGCTGTGCAGCGTGGAGACAAAGACCACGCAGCCGATGCGCAGCCGCTGGGTGCAGGCGGCAGCGTAAGTCATGGCCTCAGCCGGCGCGAGCTGCGGCGCTGCGCCTAGCACCTGTTCCTGCGCCCACGCGCTGTGGTAGCCGAGATCCTCCACCCGGCTGAAGTAAGCCCGGAACGCGGCCGGGTCGAACTCGCCGTCGGCATAAAACTGCGGGATCGACATCGCGAACCTCATAGTTCGCATGGTATCCGCGGCGACCGGACGGGCGTGGCACCGCGACGTCCCGGGGCCAGAACGATGTCAGCGACCGCGTATCAGAGCCTGAACGCCGCGGTCATGGTCGGGAACGACGCGGCCCGGCCCAGCCGTGGCAGGTGCAGGAGTTGCTCCGCAGTGCCAAGCAGCGAGTAGTGGTTAAACAGCCGCGCGGACCGGGTGCCAGGCATGGTGCTCGGGCTGATCACGATGGTGACCACGTGGCACCCGACATCTTTCGTGTTAGTCGCGCATTTCTGGCTGGTGCCGCCTTCGCCTTCATCCCAGGTGACAAACACCACGGTCGAGCCGTTCCGGTAGTCAGGACTGTTGAAGATCTTCGGCAGGTTGGCGGCCAGCCACTTGTCGCCATCGGCGATCGTGCCGTCATGCATGTCGTTGATCACGTTTGGCGTGATGAACGAGAAGGCCGGAAGCTTGCCGCGAGATAGGTCGGTTGCGAGCCGCGAGTACGGCACGTCGAAGGAAGAGCATCTCGCCAGCCGCGTGTAGTACGGCGGCGGGTTGTGCCGCACCGCGTACTCGCCGGAGTTGGCGGTGGCGCAGTTCGACGGCATCGACTGCTCGTACGCCTTCCACGTTTCGCCCTGGCTGAAGATGCTGCGCGCCGACGTGGTGCAGCCCGGTACCGGGTTGCAATCGAGCGCGAACTTCGCAATACCCGCATAACTGAGCCCCGACGTGGCAGCGATGTAGTTCGGCAGGCTGGGGTGGGAAATGTTGTGATAGTTGGTGGCCAGGCCGCACCTGGCCGCCAGCTTGTTGATGTAAGGAGCTTGGCGTGACCTGATGATCGTGCCGTAGCTGTGGTTTTCCATCCACACCCAGACGACATGGCGGTAGGAGCGCGGCGGCTGCTTCAGCCGGCCGCACGGGCTGCTGGCCGCAGCGTGCCGTGACGCCGATGAGCCCGTCGCTGCGGCAGCGGTACCGACCGCCGATACCGCGGCGAGCGGCAGGGCTGCCGCCGCCGCGAGGGCAACCAGTCTGCTGCGCATGCGACCTCCAGTGGTAAAGCCCGGCGCGGTGGTTTCCGCGCATCAGTCTGTCCCGAGCTCGCGTCGGCTGAAGCCGCCTTCATCAAGTTCTCATTTGCCACTTCCGGGCCGTTCACCTCAGTGGACCCATCCAGTCGATGACTGGGCCGACCGCTGTGGCGGGCGGTTGTCCGCCATCCGGACGGTGTCCAGCAAGAAGGTCTAGGTTCATTCTTGCAAGCAACAACCGGCCAATCTCAGCGGCCGGCCCGAACGGGCGCACCCGAGCCGCGTCGGAATCGATCGTCGCGACTGGCACCTGGCCAGAGGAGGACGGCATGAGCGTGTACAAGGTAATCGAAGTCATCGGAACCAGCAGCACATCATGGGAGGAGGCGGCTGCTGAGGCCGTCCTGACCTCCGCCAAGACGATCCGCGATCTGCGGGTTGCAGAAGTCGTCAAACAGGACATTCACCTGGATGAAGGCGGGGCAATCACGTACCGCACCAAGCTCCAGCTGTCGTTCAAATACGAGAACGAGCAATGATCGTCGCAGCCGGAGGTTAGGGCACAGCTATCTTGACTGGCGTGCCGGGAATCTGGCCGGACCTGGAGCTGGGCGCACCCAAGATTGCGCGGCTGGGCATCGCCAGCATCAGTAGTGCCCGCGTCGCGCTGCTGGGCACGTTGCGTGCTGGCGGATCTCCTCGCATAGGTGAGCCAGCTATCTGCCCGCGGATAGCTGATCTGGCGCTCAGTACGATGGGCGCTGGCCGGCCGCGGCTCGCCCCAATGCGACTTGAGGGTAACCGGCAAGGGCGGCCAGACCGAGCACGCTGCGGGGCGCGTAGGCGATGCGCCACAGGCCGCCGTGCGCGGCCGCGTGCGCCTCGTCTTGCCAGGGGTGCGCGCGTGCCGGGCCGGCGCCGTTGTGCAGGTCATGGACGAGCAGTGCGGCCATCAAGACCTTGGTAGTGGCGGGTTCGAAAACCTCCACACCGAACCGGCCCGCGCCGGCGTATGCGGCCGTCAGCACCCGGTTCTTTGTCACCGACCGGGTGCGCGTCGGCGGGGCAACATTCAGCGACACGGTGGTGCCGCTGTCACGGGCAGTGATGGCACGCCAGCGCTGGAGCCGCTTTGCGAGCGCATAGTTAGGACCCTGCTGCAGCACCAGGCTGTCGTTAATGCCCGGAACGGCACCGGAGGTATAGGCACGGCGAAGCAGCCGTCCGCCGGACAGCGCGTGGACCGGCCCAGTGGCCAGCCTGGCCGGTAGCGGCCGGGTCGCATAAGCGTGTGCTGACTGCGCGACTGCGTCGGCCGGGACGGCGAACACGTCGGTCGGCGTCGCCAGGAACGCCAGTGCGACATCGCTGTGGTTGGCCTGCAGGCGCACCGTGAGCGCGTCGGCGGCTGTACAGACGCGCACGTTGGCCGCTCCGTCAGCGTAGACGTAGTTGCCTAGGACCAGCGAGCCCTCCAGGGTGGCGAGCCAGTCAGCAGCGGCTGGCACATCGGCGGTCAGGTCCAGGCCTGCGCGCACGGGCAGCGCCTCCTCGCCCGGCCCGGGCTGCTGCGGTCCCGGCGCGCTTCCGACGGGCAGCAGAAGCGTCCCCGCGCTCCGGCGCGCGGTATCGAGGACACGCTGCCAGACTCGCGGATCGGGCAGGTCTAGGGCGGCCACCCGCGCGCCCCAGCTCAGCAGCATCGCAAGCGGACCCACTTCCGCGCCCGCGCCCAGCGTCACGACCGTGCGACCGGGCAGCCGGAGCCACTCCGGATGGTCCGCTACCGCCCTGACGGCATCTGCGCAGGACGGCTCCAGTACGCCGGCCGATACCCACGTTTCCAGCCTGCGCGCGAGATCACCGCCGCGCAGCAACTGGCCCTGGTAAGGCAGTGCAAGACCAGTCTCCGCCGCGCCGGTCCCGGCTACGGTTGCGGTAGCGAAGGACCGTTGCGCAGGTTCTGTGAGTAAGGTATCGAGCCCGCTCTCGGTACCATCGGCAGCCGCCACGCGCATCCGCCGGTGGAGCGACTCCAGCCCGTCGTGCGCAACTGAGACCGCGGCATCTCTGGACGGTAGCCCTGCTTCGAGGAGTTGCCGGAAATGCACCTGGTAGCGACCGCGCCAGTTCGTCTCGCGCTCGGCAGCCGCTGCCCCGGCCAGGTCGACCCGGCGCAGCGCGTCAGCGACCACCGCCTTGCCCAGCGCAGTAGTGCTCCTGTGCCCATCAGCTGACGCCGGGAACGTCACCCCGGCCGACTCGCCGGTACCCTGCATGCTCACTTCCACGGAACCACACAACCACGGCTAACCGGATACGGCTAGCCGCGTCCGGTAGCGACCCAGCCACGCGTCGAGCTCAGCCAGCGGCTCCGGGCGCAGGCCGTGCGTAACAAGCAAGGTACTTTCGTGGTACTGCTTGAGCATTCCGACGTTTCCGAACGCGTAGTCCGCGGGTTTTCGGACGGGTGGCGTCGGAGGCCGCGTAGCGGCCGACGTTGGGCGTCTGTCCCCGGAGACCTCCTTTCAGCTGTGCGGGTGGTCGGTAGTCTGCCATCGGCGTGCCGTCGCGGGACGGCGTTCTCAGGCGTCGTTTCGTGTGGTGAGCTCGGTGATGGCGATTAGCTCATCGCAGCTTGGGCAGTGGCCGCCGATCCCGGCCGCTGTCATGAATGTGTGGCAGTCCTCGCAGCGCTGGGTGCCGAGCGCCCTGCCGCCGCACTGGCCGCATTCGTAGATGGTGATGGCGCGCTTGCGGCCAGGGGGCGGGATGGGCGGCGCGGGCGCGGCGGGCTCGTGGTGGCGGCGCCATGCGGTCTGGCGGCAGGCTTGGGAGCAGTACTGGCGCCGGCCGGAGCGGGTGAACGGCTGCCCGCAGGCCGGGCACGTTCGTGTCGTTACGTCATCGTCACGCGACGGGGATCCGGGATTCACGATGCCTTCGTGCTGCGTTCCGGGGTTCATCAGGAGCCTGCCTTCGGGGACGGCGCGGGGTCGGGGGCGCTGGTGGGGGTCCTGGCCTGGCGCGGGCTGGTGCCGTCCGCGCCGCGGCGCATGGACTGGCCGTTGAGCTCGATGCGGTGCGCGTCTTCCAGCAGCCTGTCCAAGACGGCGTCGGCGGCGGTCGGGTCGCCGATCGCCTCGTGCCAGTGGCTGACGGGGAGCTGGCTGGTGACGATAGTGGAGCGCAGCCGGGCCCGGTCCTCGATGACCTCGAGCAGGTCGGCTGCCTGGTCGGGTGTCAGCGGGCGGAGCAGGAGGTCGTCGATGATGAGCACGCTGGTCCGCGCCCAGGCGGCCATCAGGCGGGACAGCCGCCCGTCGGCGCGGGCGATGGCGAGGTCATCGAACATCCGCGGCGCGCGGAGATACAGCGCCGTGTGACCGTGCCGGATCGCCGAGTGGGCCAGGGCGCAGGCGAGGTATGTCTTCCCGGCGCCGGTCGGGCCGGTGATCACGACGGCGTGGTGGTGGGTCGCCCAGTGTGCCTGGGCCAGGGCGAGGATCTGGGCCCGGTCCAGGCCGCGGGGGTGGCGGAAGTCGATGTCCTCGACGGTGGCCGGGGTGCGCAGCCGGGCTGTTTTCAGGCACCGTTCCAGGCGCCGGCTGGACCGTTCGGTGAGCTCGCGGTCGACGAGCAGGCCGAGGCGCTCGTCGAAGCCGAGCCCGGCGTAGGCGGCCTGTTCGTGCTGTTCGGCCAGCGCGGCGGCCATGGCGTCCAGCCGCAGCGTCCTGAGTCCCTCGATCGTGGTGTTCAGCAGCATGGTGTGCTCCGTTTCAGCTGTAGTAGCGGGCGCCGCGGACGTTGTCGTGGTTGGGGTGGGCGGGCCGTGCGGGGCTGGCGCCGGGCAGCGGCTGGCGGTCCAGGGAGTGCTTGAGGATCGACTCGACGCTGCGGTAGGAGTACGAGTGCAGGTGCAGGGCGCGGGCGCACGCGGCCTCGACGCGCGCGGTCCCGTGCCGGCAGGCCAGGCGGATGATGCCCAGCGCGGAGCGGTATCCCTGCTCGGGGTGGGGCCGTGAGGAAAGGATCGCCTCGACCAGGCCGGCGGTGGCCGGGCCGGTCTTGCCCGCCCAGTCGACGATCCGCGACGGCGTCCACTCGGCGTGCCGGCGGTGGGACTCGGGCATGTGCGCGGTGTCGGTGCTGTGCCGGTGCCGCTCGAACGACCGCGGGTGCGACGCGACGCGCCGGGACGAATGGAAGATCTCCACGGTGGCGGCCGACAGCCGGACGTCGACCTTCTGCCCGGCCAGATGATGGGGCACCGAGTAGTAATGCCGGTCGGCCTCGACGTGGTAGTCGATGTTCACCCGGGCCTTCCGCCAGGTCGCGAACTCATACCGGTCTGCGGGCAGCGGCCGCAGGGCCGGGCGCTCCAGCGACTCGAACAGGGCCTGCCGGCTGCCGTCCATTTTCTGGAACGGCCGGGCGTTGATCTCCGCGACGCACCGCGCGATCGCGGCGTTCGCCTCGGAGATGGAGAAGAACCGGCGGTCGCGCAGCCGGGCGATGATCCACCGCTCGGCGAGCAGAACCCCGGACTCCGCCTTCGCTTTGTCGCGGGGCTTGTACGCCCGCGCCGGGATCACCGCCATCCCGTAATGCGCCGCCATCTCGGCGTAGGTGGCGTTCACGTCGGGCTCGTACCGGTGCGGCCTGCTCACCCCCGAGCGCAGGTTGTCGCACACCACGATCGCCGGGCAGCCGCCCATGAACTCGAAAGCGTGCACGTGACCGGTCACCCAGTACAGCAGCTCCTGGGACGGGAACGCCTCGGCGTACAGGTAGCTCGACGCCCCGGCGACGGCGACGAACAGCTCGGCCCGGAGCAGCACCTCCCCGGTCGTGCGGTCCCAGACCGGGATCGTCTCGCCGGGGAAGTCGACGAACATCTTCTCCCCGGCCCGGTGCACCTGGCGCATCACCACGTCCACCTGCCGGGCCCAGGCCCGGTACAAGTTGCAGAACTGGCTGTAGCCGTACCCGCCGGGGTTCTGCTCCCGGTACTCCAGCCACAGCAGCTGCAAGGTCACGCTCTTGCGCCGCAGCTCCCGGTGCACATAGGACCAGTCCGGCAGCGGCCGGGCCGCCCGTGACGGCGGAGCGGGCGGGTACAGCCGCTTCTCCAGGCCCTCATCGTCCAGGTCCCCGGGCAGCGGCCAGCCCACGCCCGCCAGCACCGCCCGCCCCACATAGTCAGAAACGGTGGTCAGCGGGACGCCGGCCGCGGCGCTGACCTGGCGCCGGCTCAGCCCCTCGCCGAAGGTCAGCCTCAGAACCTCACGGATATTTCGCATGGCGACGCGGGGTCGGGGCATCGGCCGTCTCCTCGGACATGGGGGATGTCCGAGGGAGCGTGCCGGGCTCCAGGCGCCTCAGGCCGGCGCCACGCCACAGCCTGCCAGCCAGGTGTTCGGAAACTCCGGAACCGGTGTTCGGATTCGATCAGAATCAGTGTTCGGATTCAGTCGGAATCCTCACTACTGCTGACGCGGCGTGGATCATTAGCGGCATGCCGACTCCTCCGTTCGTGCTCGAGCTGCGCCAGAAGGTGGGCCATGACCTGCTCTGGCTCGCTACCGCGATGGGCGCAGTGCTCGACGGCGGAGGCAAGGTGCTGCTTGGCCGACGCGCCGATAACGGCGCGTGGACGCTGCCCGGCGGCATCATCGACCCGGCCGAGCAGCCAGCCGACGCGGCAGTCCGGGAGATTTTCGAGGAGACCGGCGTGATCGCCGTCCCTGACTCGCTGACCTCGATTACGACGTCTGCGCCGCTGACCTACGCCAATGGCGACAAGGTCCAGTACCTGGAGTTCTGCTTTCGCTGCCGGGCCGTCGGAGGTACCGCCAGGGTGAATGATGCGGAGCTAGCCGAAGTCGGCTGGTACGCCGTTGACGCACTGCCCGACTTGGTCGCCCACCATCTCAGGGTGCTGAATGTCGCGCGCGAGCACCGGGCGGGCGCGGACTTCGTCTTCTCCGGGCTCCAGGCCGTGCTGGGCCGGGACCGCTAGTCCCGCCTCGGCGGCCCGATATAGCGCCCTGGCAGGATGGTTCTGGGGGCACGGGGAGGCGGCCGGGCGATTGCCGCAGCGGCCGGGATACCGGGATATAAGGGTCCGACTCAAGAGATGCCCCCAGGAGGTAGATGATCATGAATGCGAGCGTCGGCGACGAGCTCACGGTCAAAGGCCGCCACCAGGGCGACGAAGACCGGCACGGCAAGATCCTTGAGATTCATGGCGAGGATGGCGCGCCGCCATACCTGGTGCACTGGATCGACGGCCGGGAGACGGTATTCTTCCCGTCCTCTGACACCATCGTCGAGCATCATCCCGTCTCCAGAGCCGGTCGGTGAGGAGGCCCGATGAAACTGATCACGGCTGTCGTCAAGCCGGACAAGCTTGACGACGTCGTCCGAACCGTGGCCGAGAACGGCGGGCATGGCCTGACTGCGACCGAGGTAATGGGCTTCGGCCAGCAGTTCGTTCGGCACGGGGCAGAAGCGCGCAGGGACCACAGCACGCATGTGCTCCCCGAGGTCCGTATCGATGTAGTCGTCCACGACGAACTGGCCGAGCCGCTGACGGAGGCCATCGCGACAGCAGTGAACAGCGGCTCGGTCGGCGACGGAAAGATCTGGATCAGCCCAGTCGAGAGCGCCGTCCGGGTGCGAACTGGCGAGCGGGACAGCGCCGCCGTGTAAAACCCCTTCGGCTAGCGAACGCCGCGGACCGTGATGTCGTAGATGAGCGCCTGGTAGGTCCCCGAATTGTCGGGCGGCAGCCTGGTCATCCAGATCAGCAGATAGCGCGCCGGAATCGGCCGGCTCACCGGGACAGTGACCGTGCCGCCGGCGTCGGCTGCCTGAGCCACCGGGTTCAGGCGAGCGAGGGCGGGCGAGTTCCCGACCCGAAGCTCGACCGTGCCGCCTGGCCTTGGCCCGAATACGATGCTGGCCGAGGAGATCGCGACCGGCTGGCCCATGTCCAGCAATAGCCCGGTGCCGGACTGCAGCCGGCCGAAGTCCGGCGTCGTGTACCAGGCGGTGTGCCACCCGGTGCGGCGATTGCCGTCGATCGCAAGCGTTGCGGCCTGCGGGTCATCGCCGGCGCCGGTGCCACCGGGCCCGAAGGCGGCGATGCCGGCCGGGGTCAGCAGAACGGCCGACGGCTGGCTCACGGCGGACGGCCGCGCGGCTGGCGAGACCGCGCTGCCATGGTGCCGGGCAGCAGGGGCGCGATGAGGCTGCTTTGCGGCCAGACCCGAATGCGTCCCCGCCGCGCTCGAGTGCGCTGATCCCGATACCAGCAAGTAGATCAGCAGGCCAATCGCGACCAGGAGCGCTAGCGCCAATGCTGCCGTCAACCGCAGCCCCGGCGGCACGCCGCGGGCGGGACGGTCGACTGCGCCGGGGCCGCCAGGCCAGCCTCGTCCGCTGCGGTCGATGCGGTCGGACTGCGCGGCCAGCCGCCGGCGGCAGCCTGAGCAGACTGCGCAAGCCAGGCCGCGCCGGCGCGCGCGAACGCGGACATGCGCGCTCCGGCCGCCTGGCCCGACTCGGCCAGCCTGGCCCGCACGGCCGCACGGGTGAATAGGTCGTCCTGGTCAGAGTCGATCACTGGCCGAATTGGCTCAGTATCCGAAGCGCGCTTCGGTGCCGGGCGCCCAGCTGACACCGGGTCGATAGCAGCACTGAGCGCCTCTGGCGCAGCTGCCGCGGCTTCAGCCAGACCATCAAGATCGTCATACGGCAGCCGGGCCGCGTCGTACTCGGCGATCAGCGGTACTGGATCGGTGCCGATGACCTTGGCGATCGCGCGAATATGGCCGCGAGCATAGAAATCCCCGCCGCAGGCGGCATAGTCATCGCGTTCGATGTCCCGGATGATCGCCGCCCGAATGCGAGTGCGTTCGCTGACTTCGGTGACGCTGAGCCCGGCCTCGCTGCGCGCTTCCGCGAGCGCCCCGCCGATGCTCACGTGTCACCCCTTCGCCTGCCGGCAACGATCAGGCCGAGTCCGGTCACCGGGCTCGGCCGGTAGGTGTCTAGTCGCCAGTATGCCGCTGAGTATGCGCTGGTCCATCCAACCGATCTTGATAACTCTTCGCACTGAGCGCCGTGCTTCGATGGCTGACCTGGGCAGACGGACATGCTGTGCGGTGCGCCAAAAATGTCACCCGATCCAGCACGCAGCGGCGCAAGTGCGGTGGCCAGGGCGCCGCCGCAGCCGGGAATGCCGGGGGGGTGCCCAGGCACGCGGCCGCACTGCGCTTATACCCTGATCGCGATGATCGAGTACGGGCGAACTGTCAGCGATGATTGAGAACCGGCCGGACCGCCAGGATGCGGTCAGGGTGCCCCCGGCGCTGGACCGTGACGAGGCGCCAGTACTCAGCCTGGGCGGCAGCGCCCTGCCGCTGGCCGGCCGGGCCAGGATTTACGCCTGCGGCATTACCCCGTACGACGTCACTCACCTGGGCCATGCTGCAACGTTCGTCTGGGTGGACACCCTGGCCAGGATCATCCGGTCGACCGGAACCGAAGTGATCGTCTGCCGGAACGTGACCGACGTGGACGACGTGCTGCTCGCCGCGGCGCAGCGGGCGGGTTCGCCTTATGACCGGTTCGCCGCGATCCAGCAGTATTACTTTGAGCGCGACATGACGGCGCTCGGCGTGTCCGAACCCGACCTGGAACCGCGTGCCCACGCGTTCGTCGGCCAGGTCGTCGCGCTAGCCCGCGGCCTGCTCGCTCGCGGAGCCGCCTATGAGCGAGATGGCAGCGTCTACTTCAGGGGAGCGGGCGCAGTGAGCCGGTCTGGCCTCTCCCGGGATGAGGCACTCGTGCTCTCCGCAGAGTATGGCGACAGGCCGGAAGACCCGCACCGAGATGAGCCGTTCGACGTGGCTATCTGGCTCGCCGCAGAGCCCGGCGAGCAGGCCCTGGACCGGGTGGCGTGGCCGAGTCCGTGGGGCCTTGGTCGTCCCGGCTGGCATGCGGAGTGCGCGGCGATGGCCATGCACGCGTTCGGGCCAGCGATCGACGTGCACGCAGGCGGCGCCGACCTGCGGTTCCCGCATCACGTCTACCAGGCGATGCTGGCCGAGGCATTCTCGGGAGTAACCCCGTTCGCTCGGACGCACCTCAACGCGGGTGTCGTCACCGTCGCGGGCGAGAAAATGGCCAAGTCCACCGGCAACCTGGTCCTGGTCAGCGATCTGCTGGCCAGCTACCCGGCGGCAGCGATCCGGCTGCTGATCCTGAATAGGCAGTGGAGTTCCAGCTGGGATTTCCACACCGCCGCGCTTGATGCCGCCACCGGTTTGCTGGAACGCCTTCAGTCCGCGGCGGGGCGGCCCGATCACGCCGGATCGGTCACGGCCGTGACCGAGGTCCGGGCAGCGCTTGCCAGCGACCTTGATGTGCCGACGGCGCTGGGGATCGCGGAGGAGGAGGGCGGGCAAGCCGCCCGCGTTCTCGGGTCTCTGCTCGGGCTGTGGTGAGGTCCGCCTAGCGACGACGTTCGCCCGCCGCTGACTCAAACCCCGGCCGGGACGATTCCAGCGGCGCCACCGCTGTCTGGCCGTCTCGGGCCGCGGTAGCTTCGGCCCAGACTTGCGCAGCGTCATCGACGTGCCTCGCGCCGCCCCACACGACCGCCGTCATTGCCAGGGTGGCCGTGGGGGCATCGGCTGCGGCCGGCTCTCCAGTTCGGTACCGCCGCTCTCTGCCCGGATGCTCCCCGGCCCGTGACCGGCAGGCAGCGCCGCGGCCGCGAACCGCAGGCCGAACTGCTCAAGCGGATCAGACAGAGTCAGCACCACCTCGGCGCCGCGGTCCGTGGTAGCCACCACCCGGTCGGCCTCCGGGACCGTTCGCGCCATCACGAAATACGGCAGGTCGTCGGTCCGGCCCCGCCAGTCGTTGATGACTGAGTCCGGGTAAAGGGCCGGGCCGCCAAAGCCAGAGCCGGGCACGACCAGCTTGTCGCCGGAGTAGACGCGCAGCATGGTGTAGAGGTCGTCGCAGTCCCCGTAGGCGACCACGAGCCACCGCAGCCCACCCTCGGCGGTGCCAGCGAGCACCTGGACCTCGTTACCCGACATGTCGTCCATCGCGGCCTCCCGGCGGCGGCGTTTTGCCCCAACTGTACTGACGCTCGGCCCATCGCCCTCGGTTCAGCGCGCCGGACCTGACCAGCAGCAACTGTGACATCAGATATGGCAAGATGACCGCCCTCCCGTCGTATGATCCGGGTAAGTTGCGGCCGCTGCGGCAGGCAGCGTGAGTCCCACCAGGTTCAGGGGAGAGATTTCGATGGGCATTCTCAACGAGGCCCGCCGCGAGTTCATCGCAGCGCCCGACACCGCCAAGGGCCAGATCGTCTTCAAGTGGCCGGACCAGAACATCCGGAAGTTCGCCAGGGCCATCGTCGAGCCGGACGCCGTGGCCGTGTTCATGAGCCAGGGCCAGGTGATGGGCGTCCTGGTGCCGGGCCAGCACACCCTCGACGCCAAGGAGCTCCCGTTCCTCGGCATGTTCGTGGACTGGGCCTCCGGCGGCAACGCGTTCAAGGCCGAGATCTACTTCGTCGGCACGCGGGAGTTCCCGAACAACCGGTTCGGCGGCCGGCTGGACGAGGTCCAGGACCCGGTCAGCGGCCTGATCGTCACCCTGCGCACCTTCGGCGAGTACGCGCTGCGCGTGAACGATCCCACCAAGCTGATCCTGAACCTGGTCGGAACCGTCGACGTGACCAACAACCAGGCCATCACCGGCTGGGTCACCCAGCAGCTGCTGAAGGTCACGCGGACCACGGTGACCACTCAGCTCATGTCGGGCGCGTGGCCGATACTCGGCCTGTCCATGCACAGCCCGGAGATCGAGACGCAGTCGCTGCGAGGCGGCCAACCGGGAGCTCGCCGACTACGGCATCAGCCTGACCCGGCTGGGCAACGTCGACGTCAACCTCGATGACGAGGACAACGCCCGGCTGAAGAAGCTCGCCGGGGACACCGCCTACAGCCGGCTGGCTGGCGGCTTCCTGCAGGCGGCGCAGGCCGAGGCGCTGCAGGGCGCGGGCGAGGGCATGGCGCAGGGCGGCGGCGCGGTGACGCCGATGTTCTTCGGGGCAGGCATGGGCATGGCCGGCAACATGATGCAGGCGCCAGCGCAGGCGCCGTACAACCGCCGCCGCCGGGCACCGGCTTCGCGGGCGGCGGCCAGGGCTACGCCGCAGCAGGCCGCCGCGGCGCAGCCAGCCTGCCGCCCGCAGCCGCCCCGCAGGCAGCTGCCCCGGCCGATGCGCCGTGCGGCCGCGCCGCGACCGATGGCGTGCGCCAACTGCCAGAGCCCGGTCACAGTCGGGCGCGAAGTTCTGCCCTGAGTGCGGCACGGCCGACGCAGAAGCACTGCACCAACTGCAATGCCAGCCTCAGCGCCGCCGCGAAGTTCTGCGCTGAGTGCGGCACGCCGACCAGCCGCGCCTTCCGCATAGCCGTACAGGCCGCGATCGCCCGGCCTCCGCTACGATCACGGCCGGACCCGTTCCCGGCTGCCTCGCTCCCGCTGCACGCTGTCCGCACGCCGTGTCGGTGATCGGCCCCCGATTAGAAAGGCCTGTCCGGATGGATCGGATCGAGTGCCAGTGGTGCAAGGCTCAGAACGAGCCGGAGCGAACGAGCTGCACGACCTGCGGCGCCCCGCTCGACAAGAAGAATCTGGTCTCCGACTCGGGCTGGGCCGAGGCTCCCCGGCTGCGGGACATGACCGAGTTCCGGTTCTCCAGTTCCACCTGCCAGATCGAGGGCGAGATCGTGCCCGGTGGCCGAGCTGGCGCTCGCCCAGGGCGACTCGGTCTTCTTCGAGCATCACGTCATGCTCTGGAAGGAGCCCCAGGTGCCGCTGTCGGCGCTCAACACCGGCGGCGGCATGCAGCGGATGATCGGCGGCATGCCGCACATCCTGAGCGTGGCGCACGGTCCGGGCCGGATCGCGCTCTCCCAGGACGCCACCGGCGAGGTCGTGGTGCTGCCGATGCACCCGTCGATGAGATCGACGTGCGCGAGCACGCCTTCCTGGCCGGGACGCACTCGCTGAACTACTCGTTCGTGCGGATCAAGGGCCTGGCCAACGTCCTGCACGGCGGCAGCGGGCATGTACATGGACCGGTTCGTCACCCAGAACGAGCCCGGCCTGCTGCTCCTGCACGGCTACGGCAACGTGTTCCAGAAGACGCTGCAGCCGGGCGAGAAGATCCTGGTCGAGCCGGGCGGCTTCCTGTACAAGGACTCGTCGGTCGACGATGAACACGGTCCAGCAGAAGTTCAAGACCGGCATGATCGGCAGCCACAGCATGTACCTGGCCGAGATGACCGGGCCTGGCCGGGTCGGCATCCAGTCCATGTACGTCCACCACGGCTCCGAGTAGGCGGGCCGACATGTCGACGCCACCTGCCCAGGTGCCTACACCTGCCCGTACTGCCGCATGGCGAGCGAGGGCACAGGCACGACCTGCCCGCACTGCGGCGCGCCGACCGACGTCCGGGCGCGCGTGACCGAAGTCCGGCTGGGCCGAGCAGCCGCCCGATCCGGGACATGGCCAGGATCCGGTTCAACCGGTCCACCTGCCAGATCAGCGGCAAGTACGTGCCGGTCGCGGAGATGAAACTGGATCCGGACGACTCGGTCTACTTCTCCCACCACGTGCTGCTGCACACCGAGCCCGAGCGTCCAGCCTCGACATGATGAAGATGGCGCGGCGGCTGGAACCGGATGCTGGCCGGCATGCCGCTGATCATGATGACGGCGCGCGGCCCCGGCCACATCGCGATCAGCGCCGACCATCCCGGCGAGACGCTGGCCGTGCCGCTGCCGGCCGAACCACGCCGTCGACGTGGTCGAGCACCGGTTCCTCGTCGCGACCGGCAACGTCGGCTACCACTGGGAGAACTCCGGCGTCTGGTTCGCCACCCAGAACGGCGACGAGCGAGGAGTACCACTACCCGCTCGGCCAGACGATGGACCGGTTCACCGCGCAGGGCGGGCCAGGCCTGCTGCTGCTGCACGCGCCGGGCAATACGTTCATCCGCGACCTGCGCCAAGGCGAGCGGATCCTGATCCAGCCCGGCGGGCTGATCTGGAAGGACCGTTCGGTCCGGATGTTCCTGCACTTCGAGTATCCGCAGGGGCAGCTACTGGTTCAGCTCCGCCCGCTGGCAGGCCAAGTCCATCTGGCTGGTGCTGCAGGGCCCGGGCCGGGTCGCCATCCAGTCGGTGTTCGAGCGCCCGGAGACGGTCGGCGGTGTCATCAACAGCTCCGGCGCCACGACCCAGTACTGGTAGACGCGGTAACGCGGTCAGCGGCGCCGCCGCTGCAGCCAGCCGAGAGCGCCGCGGCCGAGTTCACGCTTGGCCGCGGCGATCAGCCGTGCCCGCAGTATCGGCTCAGCGGAGATCGCCGGCTGACGCGCCAAGCCTCGGATGATGAGCGGGCACATCCACTGGCGAGGGCGACCCCGCGACAGACATTCGCGCGACTGCCGCTGCAACCCGCGCCAGGTCCGCCGACCGCCACGGCCGGACCGGCTCGGCGCCGTCGATGCGCTCGAACGCCTGGACCATCTATCGGCCGTCATCGCGGCTGCCCAGGAACTGAGGGACCGGCATGCCCGCCGGGAGGCCAGCGGCCACGTGTGCCTCATCGCGGTACATCGGCGCTTGAGACGGCCATTCGGCGCCGTCCACGGCCTTCGCGAAGCTCGTTTACCGCTCGCTAGCGCGAGCCGGGAGGCGAATCCTGGCGAGAAGCCTCCCTGGCAGTTCTCGGCCGCGAGGACCTCATCGCCGACCAGGTCCTCGATCTGCCGGCGGACGGAAGGCGGCAGGTCGCTCCAGCGGGGCCGGTTCTTGCTGGCGGACACAGCAGCCTCCAAGGCTCGTCATGGGAAGGCATAGTGAAATCGGATGAGGCGCGCGGAGGGCGGGACAGATGGACTTCAGCGAGGACACCGACCAGCGGCAGATCCGGGAGGCCGTCCGGAGCGTCTGCGCGCAGTTCCCCGATGAGTACTGGGCCGAAGCCGACTCGACCCACACGTTCCCGTGGGAGTTCTACCGGGCGATGGCCGATGGCGGCTGGATCGGCATCGCTATCCCGGCTCGAGTACGGTGGCGGCGGCGCCGGCATCACCGAGGCTTCGATCATTCTAGAGGAAGTGGCCGCTTCCGGCGCGTGCATGAACGGCGCCAGCGCCATCCACCTGTCCATATTCGGCATGCACCCGGTGGTCCGGCACGGCAGCGAGGAACTCAAGCAGCGTTACCTGCCACGCGTCGCTAGCGGCGACCTGCACGTTGCGTTCGGCGTGACTGAGCCGGACGCCGGGCTCGACACGACGGCAATCACGACGCGCGCGGTTCGGGACGGTGACGGCTACCGGGTCACCGGCCGCAAGGTCTGGACGTCGAAGGCACTCGAATCCGACCGGGTCCTGTTGCTGACCCGGACCACGCCGGCCGAGGACTGCGCCCGCCGGTCCGACGGGCTGACGCTATTCGTCGCGAAGCTGAAGGATCCGGCGGTGAGCATCACGGCCATCCCCAAGGTCGGCCGGAACGCCGTCACCTCCTGCGAGGTGCGCTACGACGGGCTGTTCGTGGACCAGGCCGACCGGGTCGGCGAGGAAGGCAAGGGCTTCGGCTACCTGCTCGACGGGCTCAACGCCGAGCGCGTGCTCATCGCGGCTGAGGCCCTTGGCATTGGCAGGGCCGCCCTGCGCCGGGCCGTCGGTTACGCCCGGAGCCGCATCGTCTTCGGCCGCCCGATTGGCGCCAATCAGGGCATCTCGTTCCCGCTCGCGGAGGCACACGCCCGGCTGGCTGCGGCCGAGCTGGCGATCCGGCAAGCGGCCTGGCGGATCGACCGCAACCTGCCCTGCGGTGAGCACGCGAACCTGGCCAAGTTCCTCGCGGCTGAGGCGGGCTTCGCCGCGGCCGACGCCGCGGTGCAGACGCACGGCGGTTTCGGCTACGCCAGCGAGTACCACGTCGAGCGCTACTGGCGGGAATCGCGGTTGCTGCGGATCGCGCCGGTACCGCAGGAAATGGTGCTGAACTACCTGGCCGAGCACGTGCTCGGCCTGCCGCGCTCGTACTAGCGCCGGCCTGCGCCGGTCAAAGGTCAACGGCAGGGAGCAGCATGCGCTCGATGGTGGTCAGCCCAGCGATCAAAGCTGGACGACGACGGTGGCGCGGCCTTGGAACAAGAAGAGCAGGTACAGGAGGTACACGGTGAATACGTTCGGAGAGTACTCCGACTGCCTGACGACCAGCACATAGCCCGAGATGAGCAGGCCGACAGCAGCGGCTGCGGCCGCCAGGTTGATCCGCCAGGGCCGTTGCAGAAGGGCGGCGGCCAGCGCGAACGGGAGGCCACCGGGAAGGTATGCGAGGAGCCGCAGTGTCAGCGGGGTGAAGCCGACGGCAAAGCCGACCGTGGCCGCGAAGAACCAGCCCGCGAGTCCGATTCCGCCGACGAGTGCGGCCCACAGCAGCCAGCCCCGGACGCCGCCGGCCAGCCACGACACACTCGCGGTCCGCCAGGCCAGCAACATCAAGACAGCAAACAGCCCGGCCAGCAGCGCAAGGACGGCCAGCAGCGCCAGCAAGGACAGGTCCGGCAGCGGCGTGATGGGTGGCGACGCGGCAGAATCGGGCCCAGGCAGGACCGGCCCGGGCGGCAATCCTCCGGGCGGCGGGCCTGCGCCTTGAGGCCGCAGGAACAGGACGGCCACGGTGCCCATGACCGCCGAGCCTGCCGCCCAGACCCAGATCAGCTGCCACGCTAACGACCTGGTCGCCTGCTTCACCATGCTGGACCTGCCTCCCGCACCCGCGTCAGCCTCCCGCTGCAACGGTCAGGAATCGCGCCGGCACATCGGCCGTCCGGCTGCTGCTCTCACGAGGCCGTTATGAGGAAGACTTGGCGTCTTCAGGTGACGCGAAGTCTTCCGGATAACCAGCTGCGCCGCTTACAGTCAATGATGCCCGCCGACATAACCGCCCTGATTGACGACCTGGCCGCCGAGACCGCGGCGCTCCGCGCGATGATCGATCCGCTGCCCGATGCGGCCTGGCAGCAGGACACGCCGGCTCCCGGCTGGACTGTCAGCGACCAGGTTTCTCACCTGGCGCATTTCGACGAGGCCGCTATCAGCGCGGCAACTGATCCTGAGGCTTTCACGGCCGACCTCGCCAGGCGGCTGGCAGCAGGCGGCCTCGAACCAGACGCGATCGCCCGTGAGTACCGCGACCTCCGCCCGGCGGCGCTGCGCGAACGGTTCGCCGAGTCACGGGCCCGGCTCTTGTCGGTCTTTGCCGGCCTGGACCCGGCTCACCGAATGCCCTGGTACGGGCCGTCCATGAGCGTCGCGTCCGCACTCACCGCGCGCCTGATGGAGACCTGGGCCCACGGCCAGGACATCGCCGACGCGGTCGGCATCGACCGCGAGCCCACTGCCCGGCTCCGGCATGTCGCCCACATCGGCGTCGGTGCCCGCCCCTACAGCTTCGCGGCGAACGGCCTCCCGGCACCGGCCACGCCCGTTCGGGTGGAGCTGACCGGGCCAGCCGGCGAAACATGGACGTGGGGTCCGGCCGAAGCCACCGACCTGGTCACCGGCCCGGCACTGGACTTCTGCTTGCTGGTGACCCGGCGCAGGCACCGGAACGACACAGCGGTCGAGGCCTCTGGCCCGGGCGCGCGGCAATGGCTGGCAATCGCGCAGGCCTTCGCAGGCCCGCCAGGCGCCGGCCGCACCCCCGGGCAGTTCGCGTCAGGTGGCACTGCGCACGGCTGAGAACGCGGTCCCGTACGGTATACGCGTTCCGGTCATCCTCAGTTTGGAGCGCCAGTGGCCACCATGCGCGCCGTATTTGCCGCGGCGATCGATTCCGAGCACCCGCTCAACGGCCTCACGGTCGGCACGATTGACGAGCCAGGGCCACCAGCCGAAGGCTGGGTACGGGTCGAGGTCCGGGCCAGCTCGCTGAACCATCATGACCTCTGGTCGCTGCGTGGCGTCGGCCTGGCGCCCAGCCAGCTGCCGATGGTGCTCGGCTGCGACGCGGCCGGGATCGGCCCGGATGGCGAGGAAGTCATCGTGCACGCCGTCATCGGCGATCCCGCGGCTGGCCGCGACGAGACGTACGACCCGAAGCGGACGCTGCTGTCAGAGCGGTACCCCGGCACGTTCGCCGACGCGGTCTGGGTCCCTGCCCGCAACCTGGTGCCCAAGCCGGCCGCGCTGTCGTTTGTCGAGGCCGCCTGCCTGCCGACGGCATGGCTGACCGCGTACAAGATGCTGGCGTACAAGGGAGACGTTAAGGAAGGGAACGCGGTCCTCGTCCAGGGCGCCGGCGGAGGCGTGGCCACCGCCGCAGTGGTGCTTGCCCAGGCGTTCGGCGCGCGGGTCTATGCCACCAGCCGCAGCACCGTCAAGCGGGACCGGGTCGCCGCGCTCGGCGCGACTGCCGTTGAGCCGGGCGCCCGGCTGCCCGAGCGCGTTGACGTGGTTATCGAGACGGTCGGCGCTCCCACGATCGATCATTCGCTCAAGAGCACCGCACCGAGCGGCCGGATCATCAGCTGTGGCGCAACCGGCGGCCACCAGGCCGAGATCGACCTGCGGCGCGTGTTCTTCCTCCAGCTCGAGCTGATCGGCGCCACCATGGGCAGCCGTGATCAGCTCGCCGAGGTCGCCGAGCTGATGGCGGGCCGGGGGATCACGCCAGTGATCGACTCCGTCTACCCCTTCGACCGGGCGGCTGACGCCTTCGCCCGGCTCGAGTCCGGCGAGGCGTTCGGGAAGATTGTGCTCGATCACACGGCCAACGAGTAGTAGCGGCCTGGTAACGGCGAACACTATTGTCCAGGTGTGAGCCGCCTGCCAGAACTGCGCCGTGACAACCTCGACCCCCCTGGCCAGGACGTCTGGGACAAGATCGTCGGTACCAGAGGTAGCGAGCTTGTCACCGAGACAGGGGGACTGGCCGGGCCGTTCAACGCGTTCGTGCACGCGCCCGACGTCGGCCGACGGCTAACGTCGCTCGGTGCTGCGTTGCGGTTCGGCACGTCGATCGAGCGACGGCTGACTGAAGTGGCGATCATCACAGTCGGGAGCCGGTGGAAGGCCGAGTTCGAGTGGTGGGCGCACGCGCGGATGGCACGGGAGCACGGCGTGCCCGACTGCGCGGTCGACGCGATCGGGCGGGGCGATGAGCCGGCCTTCGAGGCGGACGACGAGCAGGCTGTCTATGCCGTGGCCAGCGAGCTAGCCCGTACCGGGCAGGTCAGCCAGGCCAGCTACGATGCCGCCTGCGCGCTGCTCGGCGAGACCGGCATGGTCGAGCTGGTCTCGCTGTGCGGCTACTACACCCTCATCTCGTTCCTGCTCAACGCGTTCGCCGTACCGCTGCCGCCCGGCATCCAGCCCGCCTGGCCAGCTCACGAGAACGACAGCGCCCCAACCCCTGCCTGAGGGACGTTATTGCTGAGCTTGCCGTGCGGGTGGAGGAGCAGATCTTCCGGGCTCCCGGAACGGGCACCCGGCCACAGCTGGGGCCCATGTCACACCGCGCGCAGCCGGCGGTTCGTTGTGCTCATTAACATAAGCAAGTAATATAAGTTCATTATGAATCTATCGGCTCCGCAGGCTGCACCTCCGCGGGCCGCCGAGGTGGCGGCCGCACTGCAGCGTCTGCTCGCCCTCATCCGCTGGCTGAGCCCGCCCGGCCTGTCCCTGACTGCGGCCGCAACGCTGTCGACGCTTGAGCGCTCGGGACCCTGCCGGCTCACTGCACTCGCCACGGGCGAGGGCGTGACGCAGCCTGCGATGACGCAACTCGTCGCCAGACTGGCGGATTCCGGCCTCGTGACCAGGTCAGCTGATCCAGCCGACGGGCGAGTCGTGCATGTGCACATCACCGCCGCCGGCCGGGCCCTGGTGGCCAGCAGGCGTGCCGTGCGGGCGGAGCGAATCACCGGCTTGCTCGCCCGGCTCAGCGAGGCCGATCAGGCTGCTCTCGCTGCCGCACTGCCGGCGATGGAGGCCCTGGCCAGCGTCCAGCGGGATGACCAGCTGACCGGCGCTGCCGCTATAGCTCAGCACTAACACAGCCCGGCCCCCAGCCCGACAGAAACACCGCCCGGCCCCAGCCGGGCAAGTCTCTTGGATGGAGTACCTATGACCGGGACTGCCACCAGCCCGTTCCGGCAGCCGAAGGCGGTTTTCGCCGTCGCGTTCGCCTGCGTCGTGTCCTTCATGGGCATCGGCCTGGTGGATCCGATCCTGCCGTCCATCTCCCATCAGCTGCACGCTTCGCCGAGCGAAGTGACCTTGCTGTTCACCAGCTACCTGGTCGTCACTGCCGTCGCGATGCTGATCACCAACTGGGTGTCCAGCCGGCTGAGGCGCCAAGCGGACACTGATCGCCGGACTCACTCTGATTGTCATATTCAGCGCGCTGGCCGGAGCGTCGCCGTCGATCGGCGCCATCATCGGCTTCCGGGCCGGCTGGGGAGTCGGCAACGCGCTGTTTATCGCCACGTCCCTGGCCGTGATCGTGGCCTCGGCCAGCGGCGGCTTCGCCGGGGCGATCGTGCTGTACGAGACTGCGCTGGGCCTCGGCATCGCCGTCGGCCCGCTGCTCGGCGGCGTGCTCGGCGAGATCAGCTGGCGCGGCCCGTTCTACGGCGTCGCGGCGCTCATGGCGATCGCGCTCGTTGCCACCGTCGTGCTGGTCGAGCCGATCCCGCGTCCTGCTCACAAGACCGGCCTATCCGCGCCACTGCGCGCGCTGCGCCACCGCGGCCTTCTCACGCTGTCGCTGACCGCGCTCTGTTACAACTGGGGATTTTTCACCGTCCTCGGCTACGCCCCTTTCCCGATGAACCTGAGCCCGATCAAGCTCGGCCTGGTCTTCACCGGCTGGGGCCTGCTAGTCGCGATTTTCGCCGTGTTCGGCGCGCCGCGGCTGCAGGCCAGGTTCGGCATCGCCAGGGCGATGTACGCGAACCTCGGCGCGTTCGCCCTGATCATCCTGGCGATCGCGATCTGGACCACCGACCGGGCAGTGCTCATCCCGGCGGTTATTGGCTCCGGGATCTTCATCGGCGTGAACAACACCATCACGACGCAGGCAGTGATGACGATCGCGCCGGTGGAGCGCCCGGTCGCCTCGGCTGCCTACAGCTTCGTCCGGTTCATCGGCGGGGGACTGGCACCCTACGCCGCCGGGCGCCTGGTCGTCGCGCTCAACATCCACGTGCCGTTCTTCATCGCGGCGGGCGCGGTAGCGGCCGGGATAGTGATCCTGACGACCGTCCGCAGCGAGCTCGGCGAGGCCGAGCGGGTGCAGGCCGAGCATGTCAGCACGGCGGTGTCGGCAGCGGCACCACCACCCGAGCGGATCGTCGCAGTCACGGCGGCATCCGCCCCGTACGTCGCGGGCACGGCGCCCGCGGTCATCCTGGCCGCCGTCGATGACTCGCCGATCGCGAGCATCGTCACCGAGGCGGCGGCGCGGCTGGCGGGGCTTGGCAGCCGAGCGGTCCATGTCGTGCACGCCAGGGAAGCAGCCGTGGCCAGTGAGGTCGGTGTCGACGGCGAGGATCTCGACGACGCCCGGGCCCTGGTCCACCGGCACCTCGATCAGCTCGCCGCGCACCACGTCCCGGCCGAAGGCCAGATCCTGCTGCACGCCGCCGATCATGGCGCCGCGGGCCGGATGGTGGCCGAGTACGCGGCCGCCGTCGGGGCCACCACGATCGTCATCGGCGCGCCTACCCACGGCGGGCTTGCAGAGCTGATGGACGCCAGTACTAGCCGAGAACTGCTGCGCACGGCGAGCAGCCATATAGTGATCATCAATCCGGCCGCTCCGATCTCTGCCGCCGTGCCGCTGCCCTCGGAGCCAGAAGCGGCCGCCAGCTAGCGAGAGGAACGCCATGTCCGTGGTGGTTGTGGCCACGATCGTGCCCAAGCCGGAGCACCGCGACGAGGTCATAGCAGCCTTCCGCGACGCCATCGCGCAGGTGCACGGCGAGGACGGCTGCGAGCTGTACGCGCTCCACGAGGCACCGGACCGGCTGATCGTGGTCGAGAAGTGGGCGAGCCCTGAGGCGCTCCGCGCGCATGGCAAGGGCGCCGCACTCGCGGCCCTGAACCCGCAACTGGCCGGGAAGGTGGCGAGGCCGCCCGAAGTGATCGTGACGCAGCCGGTGCCGGCCGGGGACCCGGACAAGGGACAGGTCTAGCCCTTTGCGCCGGCCAGCCGGAAAACCGATTGCGCCGGGCAGCAGGGCCCTGCTGAGCTGACCGCATGCCGGGCATCACCAGGGCTGACATCGCCGCGTTCCGTACGCGCGGCTATGTGGTGGTGCCCGGCGCGCTTGACGACAGGCAGCGCCACGGGCCACCGCGCGCGCTGGCGCGACGCCATGACCAGCCCGCTGCTGGAGTTCAGGGACTCCTGACCGCGCAAGTCGGCGGACCCCGTTCCCCTCACAAGCGGAAGCTGGTGCCGACGGTGTTGGGCACGAACGCCGCCGGGAATCGCGCCCCTATCGCGTGCTGGGCACGCCAGCCCGTGCAGTGCGCCGGGACGAGCCAGCCGGGATTCATCGCGGCCAGGTCGTCCAGCACGCGCGGGATCAGCGGCTCGAACGTCGGCCCGTTCAGGTGGAAACCGCCAATCAGCGCGTACAGCGGCTGGTCGCCGGTGAGGCGCCGGGCGTACCGAGCGATATTGACGACGCCCGCGTGGCCGCAGCCGGTCAGGACCAGCAGGCCCTTGCCCGCGACGTTGACGATCAGCGCCTGGTCATCGAGCACCAGCGGATCCGGCTCCCACTTACCTCCCAGCCAGGCTTGCTGCGGCGGGAAGCCGGGCTCGTATCCCGTCGTTCGCGGCACCTCGCCCGTGACCAGGACCGAATTGCCGAACAGGAAGCTCGGCTGTTGCTCCTCGATAATCTCGAAGCCCGCTCCGGTCAGCGCGCGCTTGCTGGTGGAGGGCAGCTCGATCGGATCGCGTCCCGGCAGGACGACGCGCCGTCGTCGCCAGAAATGCGGGTGGATGAGGACCGGCATATTTGCCCGGCCGACCGCGCGGATGAGGCCGTCAATTCCGGTGGTGTGGTCGAAATGACCATGGCTGCAGACGATAGCCTCGATCGAGAACGGATCGATCTCCAGCCGCCGCATGTTCTCCGCTACGCCATCGGGGCTGGTCCCCGCGTCGAACAGGAACGTGTGGTCGTGCCCTGCCTTGGTAACCGTCACCAGCACCGAGAAGCCGTGCTCGGCGATCAGCGCATCAGGAACTTGCTGGTCTTGCATCACCGCCGAGGCTAGGTACGGTCCCCGACCAAAGCCAGCGCGCCGCGCCGGACCCTGGTCCGGCATGAAGATGTCGGTGACGTTGTCCATCAGCGTGGTCACGACGACGGCGTCGACCGGCTCCAGGTTGATCGTTACCGCTAGCTCTACGTCGTGCAGTACGGCGGGAACGAAGCCCGCGGGGCTCTCATCAGTGCACACAGGCCCATGGTAGATAGAGCAGGAAGCGAGTGAGGGAAGGGCGGCCGTGCGGGTATCGGGGCCAGATGGTTACTGGGTCAGCGATGACCCGTCGCTGATCGACCTAGCGCAGGTGCACGACTGGATGAGCCGGCAGAGCTACTGGGCCGCGGGCCAGTCTTACGACGTCACGGTTCGCTCGGTGCAGCATTCGCTGGTGCTCGGCCTGTATGCGGTCGACGGCTCGCAGGCAGGCTTCGCCCGCCTGGTCACCGACCAGGCCACGTTCGCCTGGCTGTGCGACGTCTTCGTCGACTCTGCGCATCGCGGCCGGGGGCTCGGCGCGTTCCTGGTGGCGCAGGCGACCGGGCATCCTGCGGTGGCGGGAATCCGGCAGGTCCTGATGGCCGAGCCCGGCCGCACGCTGTACCGGCGGCTTGGGTTCGGCCCGCTGGCGCGCACCGAGCGCTGGATGGAGCGGCCTGGTGGCTAGCCCAGAGCGTTCGCCCCAGCCACGACCCGATCCGCCCACTGAATCAGCTCGCCGACGACCTCGTCGGAGTTCGTCTCGTTCAGGATCTCGTGACGGCCGCCCGGATAGGTCCTGACGGTCACGTCGCGCAGGCCCGCGGCCGCGTACCGGTCGGTCAGCGGGGTCAGCAGCGTCAGGCCGCCGTTCACCGGGTCGGCTTCGCCGACGGCGATGTAGACCGGCAGGCTGGACCGCATGGCCAATACCTGGGCCGGGTCGGCGAGCCGCCGCGCGCCGATGAACATGTCCTTGGCTGACTGCGGGTCGATGCCGAACCCGCACATCGGGTCGGCGACGTAGGCATCGACGACGACGACGTCGCGCGAAAGCCAGTCGTAGTCGGTGCGGGCCGGCTGAAACGGCGCGTTGAACATCGCCAGGTCGAGGGGCTGATCCAGATCCAGCGCTGGTTCCAGCAAGTCGATGACGGCGGTTCCGGTCAGCACGGCGCCGTCGACATCTGCGCTGTGGTCCAGCAGGTACTGCTGGACCGCGAACGAGCCCATGCTGTGACCAAGCAGGATCACCGGCAACCCAGGCTGCTCAGCGCGGATGCGTGCGGTCAGCAAGCCGATGTCGTCGACCAGGGCCGGCCAGCCGCCCTCGCCTAGGTCACCTGGCTGATCGGGGCTGGCGCTGGCGCCATGGCCGCGCTGGTCCTGCGCATAGACCACGTAGCCAGCGTCGGTCAGCGCCTGCGCCACGTGCCCGTAGCGCAGGGCGTGCTCGCCCATCCCGTGCGTGATCTGGACTGCGGCGCGCAGCTGCCCGGCCGGGTCCCAGCGGTAGGCGGCAATCTGAGCGCCATCCGTTGAGGTGTAGGTAAATCTGCTCGGAGCCATGGCGATCCTTCCGGTCATCTGCGTGCTGCAGCTTCGTCAAGTATCGCCATCCGGGCCGGTTTTTCCAGGGCCCGTGTCTTCCAGAGACCGGCTGGGCTCAGCCGCCGTCGTACTCGTCGTGGCGGCGCCACCACGGACCGGTCTCGTTCCGCCCGCGCGGCGCACGGTCCAGCCACTGGTACATACCCCACAGGCCGTCGAGCCCGCGAGCGTATGCCGAGTAGGTGTGGTACACGACCCCGTCTTCAAGCGCGAAGGCGCTCATTCCCGGAGATTCCTGCCGATAGGTTGCCCAGTCCGTTCCCACCCGCCCGGCGAGGCCGGCGACCCACGGATTGTCGGGGCTGAGATCGAGGTCCGGCCGCATATCGACCGTCGTGAAGTTGTAGTCGATTGGTCCCGACCGCTGCTGCTCATCAGTGTGTGCCGTGTAGAAGTCGTAGCTGAAGTCGCTGCTGAATGACGACGCCCACGGGAAGCCCCAGCCCATTCGCTGCTTGTACGCCTGCAGCTTCGCGAGCGGAGCCCGCGATACCGCGCAGAGCGTGACGTCGTGATTCGCGAGGTGGACGACGGAACCGTCGAAGCCGTCGGCGATCGCCGAGCAGGACGGACACCCTCCGGAGTACTGCGGCCCGAACATGAAGTGGTACATCAGGAGCTGCGAGCGGCCCGCGAAGAGATCCGCAAGGGACGCGGTGCCCTCGTCAGTCTCGAACCGGTAGTTCTTGTCGATCCGGACCCAGGGCAGTTCCTGCCGTCGCCGCGCCAGCTCGTCGCCGCGCCGCGTCAGCTCTTTCTCGGCCGCAAGCAGCTCCTTTCGGGCCGCAAGCCACTCTTGCCGTGTTCCGGTCTTGTGATCGGTCATTGTTTCTCCTTCTGCGGTCTGGTGGACATAGTTTTCTTGCTGACCCGACAGCCTTGCGCGGCGCTACTGGCCCCGGTGACGTCTCACATCGGTGGCGCGAGCCATGGCACCGAGGCGGGCGCGATGATAATGAGCAATCCCAGTCCGACCGTCGCGAGCGCCAGCGGGAAGTCGATGGCGGCTCTGGCCGGCAGGAGCTTCTGGGCGATTACGACGACGGCGATCACCGACATCCAGGCGATGCTCATGATGCCCAGCGCCACCAGCATCACCATCAGCCCGATGCTCGAGCCGACGCAGCACAGCCCGAACCCGAACCCGGAACCCGAGATTTCACGGCAGCGTCGGCGGAAGTGCCGTTTCAGCGGCGTGAGCTCGTAGATCCCGGCCGCGATCGTGACGACGCCCGCGGCGACGGGGCCATGCGGTCGGTACGCCCCGTACACCGCGATGCCGACCAGTGCCCAGACGGCAAGGTAGGACCCGACGAACACTGGTACGGCGCGCACTCCGCTGGCCTGAGCACGCCGCACGACCGCGGGGACCGCGCCCGGCAGCATCATCGCGGCCATCATCCACACCCACAGGCCGGCGAAGAACGTGAATGAACCCAGCCGGGTCGCCGTACCCATGTCCATGCCGTTCATCTGCCGGACGGCAACGACCCAGGATGCGGCGGCGAGGCCGAGCGTCGCCGTCAGCGCTGCGGCGGTCCCGGCGATCCTTGCGGTCGTCATGGGGACCGAACGTGGAACGGGCCTCGCATCCTTCGCAGTCTGGCCTGCCGAGACGGTACTGGCGAAACTTTGATCACTCATGATTTCCTCCAGTTTCGCGGTTTGCGCGGAGCGGTTTGCAGTGGGCCGCAAGCTGATGGCGAGCCTCACCTGCTGAGGTGGTCCCGCAACGCCTCGAGCCGGCCGTCCCAGTCGCGGGCCAGCGCGGCCAGGAACTGCTGGGCCACTTGCATCGGGGCAGAGCGGAGCCGGTACCGGACCCGGCGCCGCTCTCCCGGCTCGGCCGTCACCAGGCCCGCCTCGGCCAGCAGGGCCAGGTGCTTGGCGATCGCCTGCCGCGTGATCGGCAGGCGCCCGGCCAGGTCAGTGGCCGTGGCGGGGCCACCCGAGGCCAGCGCGGCCAGGATGGCGCGTCGGCTCGGGTCGGCCAGCGCGACAAAAACTTGCTCGGCGATCGCCTCTATGTCAGGCGGCATCGAGGTATGCGACCAGTTCTCCCAGCTCGCTCGCCCAACCCCCGGTGTTGCCGTCGTACGCCTTGCTGTATGCGTCGTCCGGCAGCTGGGCGAAGCCGGATTCGACCACGGTCAGCCGCGTGCCCGCACCGGCCGGCTCGAGCGTGAATTCGACGTAGGTGCGGCGCGGATCGTCATCGGGCAGGCCGTAGATGTGCCAGGTGAAGCTGAACACGGCCGGCTCCTCGACCCGTTCGACCCGCATGTTGGCGATATGGCCTTCGGTCCACGTCATCTGGGCCGATCCGCCCGGGCGCAGGTCGATCGTCGCCTGATTGCCGAACCAGCTGGCCAGACCCTCGGCCGTGGTGAGCGCAGTCCACACCTTGGCCGGCGGGTGCGCGATCTCGACGACCCGCTCGATGCGATCGGGGAATGCCATGACAGCCTCCAAGAAGTAGCAACTGACTGGTTGCCATAATATGGCAACCGATCGATTGCGTCAACATGCAAGCGCTCTGGTCACTCGCCGACAGCTCGCCGGCCGGGTACCCGCGTTAGCGCACGCCCAGGACCGGCAACTGAACGTGCGTCGGGTGCTGCGGGTCGGCGAACACCTCGAACCGGCAGCGCTTTCCGGACCTGGCCGCGCCGAATGGCTCGGCCGTACCGAAACTACGCGCGTACCGGGGGAACGCGCCCCCGGTGACCTGCACGCGGATCCGGTGCCCCGCGAGCATCCGGTACGCCGTCGGGAAAAGCGTCACGTCAACCGCCAGCACGCCGTCGGCGCCGGCCTCAACGTCAGGCGCCGGCACGGTCTGGGGGCTCAGCCTTCGGATGCCGTCAACCACGTTGCGAGACACACTCTCGGTGTCCACGTCGCATACCCGGACGAACACGTCCGCGTGCGGCAGGCTCGTGCGAACGTAGATGCGCGCCGTTACCTGGCCCACGAGGTCCGTATCGGCGCGCAGCGGCTCGCTGGTGTAGGTGAGCACGTCCGGCCGGGATTCGACGGCCGCGTTGTCGGCCTGCTTCCCAGGCGGGTTCAGCAGCGGACCGCCAACTGACGGCGTCGGGTCAGCCGGGTCATAGGTGAAGGTGGCTGGCGCAGCTGATCCGGGTTCGGCTTTGGTGGCCAGGCCGCCCGCGGCGCGCAGGTGATAGCTGACAGCGGACGAGCCCGCCGGCGGCCACTGCTCGCAGTCCAGCCAGGTACCCGCCTGCTGCAGGAACAGCCGCACCTGCGGGCCGGCTGGGGGCGGGCCGCCGGCCAGGTGATGGCTGAGCCACGCGATGTCCTGCTGGGTGATCGCGCGCAACTCGCCAGGCTCGCCATGCAGCCACGGCCCCACCGTGAGCCGGGCGGATACGCCGGCGGCGCGGAGCGCCGCGTAGTCCCGAAGCTGCTCGGGCAGGAAAAGGTCCCACCAGCCTGTCACCATGCTGACGGGCGGCATCCTGGTCAGGTCGGCGCTGTCATGGTCAACGCCAACCCAGAACGAGTCACCCGGCGCTGCGTGATCGACGAAGTCTCGCCAGAACAGCACCGGTGCGCCGGCCACGTCCACGTCGGCGGCCTGCAGCGGCAATTTCCGCAGTGCCCGCTTGATCCGGGCCAGTTGCAGCGGGTTGGGGATGAGGCTGAGCAGCCGCCCGCGCTCCTGATTACCGATCAGGGCGGACCAGCTCAGCGCATTCCGCAGGCCGGGCGCCCCGTGCTCGTAGAACGCGGCGGTGATCCTGGCCGCGGTGATGTGCAGGGAGACCGACTTGAGCGGCGGATCGACGTAAGGCGCGATCGCCCACTGGGTGTGGCCCAGGTAGCTGCCGCCGACCATGGACACGGTGCCGTCGCACCACCGCTGCTTACGCAGCCATGCCACGGTGGCCAGGCCGTCGGCGTGCTCATGCAGGAACGGCCTAAACTCCCCGCCGGAACCGAACGTCCCGCGGGTGCTCTGGATGAAGACCTGAAACCCGTGACGCGCGAGCGGGGCGGCGAACAAGACCGCCGCGACTCCGGCCCGCCCGTAGGGCGAACGGATCAGCACGACCGGACGCGGGCCGCCGGTACCGGCGGGCCGGTAGTGGTCACCGAGCAGCACGACGCCATCAGGCATCGGCACTCCGACGTCGCGCCGCGTCATGTACGGCTGGTTCGCAGCGGGAAGTCCGAGCGCCCGGTCAACCGCCCGGCCGGTGATGCGTGACAGTGGATTCATGTCACGTACCGAGCGTGCTCGGCAAGCCAGTCGAGGGCATCCGGGGCGTTGTGGAGCACGGAGATGTGCCCGGCTTCCGGGTACAGCCGCAGTTCGGCCGTCGGGCAATGGCGTGCCATCCACTGAGCGTGCGAACTTGGCACAATCCGGTCCTCGCCGCCGTGCAGCAGCAGCACGGGCGCGGTAACCTGCGCCGGATCGAATCCCCACGGGCCGACGGCCGCCAGGTCATCGTCGATCATCCCGTCCGGGCCGCCTTCGATGGCCGGGCTCACGACCTGGCCGAACCAGGACCAGGAACCTTCCAGCGCGGCATGATCAGCCGGGGTAAACATCTCCGGGTCGAATTCGCCCGCGGCCAGGCAAGTCTCGAGCGCGGCGCGGCCGTCAGCTGCCGCGCGGAGTTCCGCCGTGCCTACCGGGTTGATGCCCGCGAACCAGTCCAGGCCCTCGGCTCGGAACGGCGCGAGGCCGGAAACGCTGACCACGGCGACGACCCGGTCTGGGAGCAGCGCACCGCACGCCAGTGCGTGCGCACCGCCGCCGGAGTGCCCCATGACAGCGAATTGCCCGATGTGTAACGCGTCGGCGATGCTCGCCACGTCCGCGGCGGCCGACGCGATGTCCCGGCCCCGGTTCGGAGTCGATCCGCCGTACGATGGCCGGTCGTGAGACACCCACCGGATGCCGTTCCGGGCTGCGGCGGCGAACAGCGGCTCTGCCGGCAAGCCGATGTTCGGCGTGCCGTGGTGCCAGAACACTGCGAGGCTGCCGGTGGCTTCGCCAGGGCCGCCGGTGTCGTAGCAGTGCAGCATGCGGCCGTCGGAAAGGACAAGATCGGTTTCAGTCGGCACGTAGCTGAGCTTAACGGGCGCGCTGGCAGGCGGGCCCCTACTTGCAACCCGGCCGGAATTACCCGCTGCGCGAGATTCTGCGGACGCCTTAATGCCCTTATCGTGGTTTTCGGGGGCAGTTGGGGATTGTCCCGCCGACTGGCAGCTGGCGAAAGGCGGAAACCGTGGCGCCGGAGATCAACCTCGTCGACCCCGACGTTTACCAGCGCGGCGGGCCGCCGCATGAGCAGTTCTCCTGGCTGCGCGAACACGAGCCGGTGTTCTGGCACGCAGATGGCGGCGAGCCCGGCTGGCCAGGGTTCTGGGCAGTCACCGGGCATCCGGACGTCGCGTACGTGTCCCGCCATCCGGAGCTCTTCTCTTCCGCCCGCCGGCTGTCGCTGTTCGGCGAGGTCCCCGAGGCGCATATCGAGCTGCAACGGCTGATGATGCTGAACATGGATCCCCCGCAGCACACCCGGCAGCGAGCATTCGTGAACCGCGGCTTCACGCCCAGGATGATCGGCCAGCTCGAGTCGCATATCGCGCAGATCTGCCACGAGCTCATGGACGAGGTGCAAGGGCGTGGCCAGGCCGACTTCGTCACCGACATCGCCGCGCCGCTGCCACTCTGGGTGATCTGCGAGCTAGTCGGCGCGCCGGTTGAGGACCGCGGGCGCATTTTCGAGCTGTCGAACCTGCTGATCGGGTCCGCTGATCCGGAATTCCACGTCGAGCCCCAGGCCCAGCAGAACGCCGCCGCCGAGGTCTATGCCTACGGGGCCGCGCTGGCTGAGCGCCGCCGCGCCGAGCCAGCCGACGACATCGTTACCCAGTTGCTGCGGCCCAACGACCACGGCGAGGCGCTGACCAGCGATGAGTTCGACCTGTTCTTCCTGCTGCTGACGGTGGCGGGGAACGAGACCACGAGGAACGCGGCGGCCGGGGGGATGCTCGCTTTGTTCGAGCATCCGGATCAATGGCAGCGGCTGGTGGCTGAGCCCACGCTCATCCCGACGGCGGCCGAGGAGATCGTGCGGTGGGTCAGCCCGGTGAACCTGTTCCGCAGGACCGCCACCCGCGATACCGAACTGGGCGGCCAGGCAATCGCCGCGGGTGACAAGGTCGTTGTTTTCTACGCCTCGGCCAATCGCGATGAGGGTGTCTTCGCTGCCTCACAGCGGTTCGATGTCGGACGGGAACCCAATCCGCACGTCGGCTTCGGCGGCGGCGGCCCGCACTTCTGCCTCGGCAGGCACCTGGCGGCGCTTGAGCTTCGCATCTTGCTGCAGGCGCTGACTGAGCGGATGCCGAAAATCCAGCTGGACGGCGAGGTCAGCCGGCTTCGCTCGAACTTCATCAATGGCATCAAGCACATGCCAGTCCGGTTCTAACCAAGTCGCGGATTGACCGGGGATGATCGCACGGCGAGCTCAAAGGGCGGCGGACTTCGCTGCCGTCGTGTCGGCGGTGCTGATGCCGCTGGCCGGTCGGCGACATACTTGGTTTCCCGTCACAACACGAGTTGCTCCCAGGCGTTTCGGCCGGCTCGATCGCGGCCGCTTCACGCCGCTGCTCCGCGGTTTCCCCGCCAATCGTTTCGGCACATGGCAAGAGGCCGCGTGGTGAGCTGCGCGGTAGCCTCCGATGCAGGGCGACAGGTGCCTAGCACCTGACCGCGACCAGGCGAGGCGAAGGGAGCACAGATGGGTTCGGGTCAGGTTGGGGTCGGGCTGGTTGGGACCGGGTTTATCGGCCAGGTACATGCCGAGGCGTTCTCGCAGTCGGCGTTGGCGTCAGTGCGCGCCGTTGCATCCCGGTCGCCGGAGCATGCCGCGGCCTTCGCTGCGAGGTGGGGGATCCCGGCGTGGCACGACGACTACCGCGAGCTGATCGCGCGTCCCGACGTCGATCTGGTGTGTGTCGCCGCGCCGAACTGGCTGCATCGCGACATCGTGGTAGCTGCGGCAGGCGCCGGCAAGCATGTGGTGTGCGAGAAGCCACTGGCCCGCACGCTGCACGAGGCCGATGAGATGATCGCCGCCTGCGCCGCCGCGGGCGTCAAGCTGATGTACGCCGAGGACATCTGCTTCGCACCGAAATACGTCCGGGCCAAGGAACTTGCCGATGAGGGAGCGCTGGGAGAGGTCTACCTGGTGCGTCAGTCGGAGCAGCATTTCGGGCCGCACTCGGCCTGGTTCTGGGATCCGGAGCTCGCCGGCGGCGGCGTCCTGATGGACATGGGCTGTCACGGCGTCGAGTTCGCCCGCTGGGTGCACGGCAAACCGGCAGCCCTGTCGGTCACC
Source organism: uncultured Actinomycetota bacterium (assembly GCA_963804435.1). Classification (GTDB taxonomy): domain Bacteria; phylum Actinomycetota; class Actinomycetes; order Streptosporangiales; family Streptosporangiaceae; genus JAJYUU01. The sequence continues at coordinate 2,650,759 of CAWDQI010000001.1, forward strand.
GCGGAGGTCGGCACCTTCGTCCACCACCAGCGCACCAGGGCCGACGATCACGCCATTGTCACCGTCCGGTTCGAGGGCGATCGGCTGGGCTTGATCGAGGCAAGCTGGGCTCGGCCGGGCGGTGTGGACGACAGGGCCGAGATTGCCGGCTCGCGCGGAGTGGTCTCTGCCGACTTGGTGCGCGGCTCGTCCCTGACCACATTCAGCGACGTAGGTTACGGCTATGCGGTGGAGAAGGCCCCGGATACTCGCGGCTGGACGTTCACCGTGTTCGAGGAGCTGTGGCACGGCGGCTACCCGCAGGAGATGGACCACTTCGCGCGCTGCGTTGCCAAGGACGCGGCGCCGCGCGAGACGGGCCAGGACGGGCGTGCGGTCCTCGAGATCATCTACGCCGCGTACCGGGCGGCGCGGCAGGGCCGGGTGCAACTGCCGCTGCAGCTGACCGATGAAGAGGCGGCCCAGCCGCCGTTCGCGCAGCTCCAGCTTGACGCAAGCCAGTAGGCCTCCAGCGATAGCAGATTGCCGCTCATCTCAAGGAAATTTCTGTCAAATCACGCGTGGTCGCGCGACACTTGACTTGACAAACGGCCTGCCTGAAGCGGACATGCCGAATTCCATCTGGGAGAACCCGATGGGGAAATTGCCAAGCCGCGCCGCGGTTGTCAGCGCACTGTCCGTCGTGACCGGCCTGATCGGTTTCGTCGTTGTTCCTCCTCCGGCTGGCGCGGCTTCCGTCCTCGCTGGATCGGCCTGGCGCTCGACGGAGATCCTCGCGCCGTCGAACGCGCTCCTGAGCCCGCAGGCGACGCTCGATGCTGTGGCCTGCGCCGGCCCTGGGTCATGTACCGGAGGTGGCTTGTACGAATCCAAGGCGAAGGCCTTCGATCCAATGGTCGTGTCCGAGTCGAAGGGCACCTGGGCCCGGCCGCAAGAACTACGGTTGCCGTCGAACGCGTTCGTCGCGAACCCGGTTGCCCCGGTCAATTCGATCGCCTGCACCGCGGTCCGGTCATGCGTCGCGGTCGGCGCCTATGACTACAACAACTCCGGCGGCCAGCACGGATTCATCGCCACCGAATCGAAGAGCGGCTGGGGACGGGCCAGCCAAGTCACGCTGCCTGCCAACGCTGCCGCGCGTGGGAGTTCTGCCACGCTCGGCGCGGTAACCTGCGTCGGATCCGGGTCCTGCGTTGCTGTCGGCGGTTACCTCGACAAGGCGGGCGGCTTCGAGCTGATGGTCGTGCAGGAGTCGAACGGCCATTGGGGCCAAGCGAGAGAGATCGCAGCGCCCACCAACGGCGTTGCGAAGCCTGACGCAACCCTTGATGGTGTGGCGTGCTGGCGAGCAGGCAGCTGCGCGGCTGTCGGCGCATACGCCGACAAGTCTCATCACTTCCAGCCGCTGGCCGTCGTCGAATCGAATGGCCATTGGGGGCGTGCGGCCGAGATAGCAGTGCCTTCGAATGCCGGCCCGGACCCCGGCGCCGTGCTCGCCGGAGTCGGCTGCAGCTCAACCGGCGCCTGCACGGCCGTGGGCGGATATTTCGACAAGACGGCGGCGTCGCACGCGATGGCCGTGAGCGGCACGAAGCACGGATGGGCGCGCGCTACCGAAATCCGGCCGCCGCGGGCCAGTGGCTTCGAGGCAGCCTCACTCGATGCAGTTTCCTGCACCGCTCCGGGCTCGTGCGTGGCGGTGGGCAGCTACATCCTTAACTTCGCGGCCGTGCCGATGGCCGCGATCGAGTCGGCCGGGAAGTGGACGCCAGCGATCAATGTCACGCCGCCGAAGAACGAACTGACCGGCATGAACAGAGACGCGACCCTGTTGTCGGTTGCCTGCATCAAGGGCCACGCCTGCACCGCCCTGGGCTGGTATGTGGACCGGTCACATCGTCAGCAAGCCATGGCTGCCACCAGATCCACTCCGTGACGGCAACGGCGGCATGCTGAGCTGAAGCAGCAACGTTCGGGTATGCGACTGCGCTGACGGCCACGCGCGGAGACCACCTCGGGGCCGCCACTGCGCCAAGATGGCCCTATGGATCTGCACCTCGACGGCAAGGTCGTCCTCATCACCGGCGGGACCGACGGGCTGGGAGCCGCGCTTGCCGGCCGGCTCGTAGAGGAAGGGGCCAGGGTGGCGGTCTGCGGGCGGGACCCAGGTCGGCTGGCTGCCACCGAGCAGCGGCTGCGAGCGGCCGGCGGCGACGCACTGGCGGTGCAGGCCGATGTCACCCATGTGCCTGACCTCGAACGGTTCGTCGATGCGGCCGTCGATCGGTGGGGCCGCCTGGACGGCCTGGTGAACAATGCGGGCAAGAGCGCCGCCGGCCGGGTCGATCAGGTCTCCGACGAGGACTGGGTGGATGACCTCAACCTCAAGGTTCTGGCAGCGGTCCGGTGCACCCGCCTCGCCGTGCCCCACCTGGTCGCAGCCGGTGGCGGGGCCATCGTCAACGTGCTCGCCGTGCTCGGCAAGGCCCCTGGCGCCGGGTCGTTGCCGACCGCTGCCTCTCGTGCGGCCGGCCTGGCCATCACGAAGGCGGCGTCCAAGGACCTCGGCGGGAACGGCATCCGGGTCAACGCCGTGCTCATCGGCCTGGTCGAAAGTGGTCAGTGGCGGCGACGCGCCGACGCGGCCGGTCAGTCCGAAGACGAGCTGTACCGCCAGCTGGCCCGGCACGCCGACATCCCGTTGGGGAGGGTAGGCCGGGCCGAAGAGTTCGCCGACCTGGCGGCCTACCTCCTGTCGGATCGCTCCTCATACGTGACAGGCTCGGCCATCAACCTCGACGGAGGAACGAGCCCCGTCCTATAGCTCCGCTACCGAGGCTCTCGGACGGCGCGGGAAGTGAATGGCGGGGACGCCAGTTTCCTGGCGCCCTCGCCAAGCAGCGGATCAGTACTTTGACAGCGTGGCGATGAAGCGCCGCCCCACTGACCCGAGGCCGGTAAGGCTGTCGAATCCGGGAGTGGCGGTCAGCGTCACGTTGCCGCTCGCGCAATTGCCCGTCCCGTCGCAGTAAGTCTCAAGCCCCGCGTAGTTAATCGCCCTGAGGCATGTCGGAGCGTCGGCGGGCTAGTGCTAGTCGGGCGGCGCCGCGGCGATCGCTTCGAAGTCGCCCCCCGGAACGAGCTCGATGGCTGCGGGCGCACGGCGGCGCCCGAGCCACGCGATCACCGCGACGCTGACCCAGCCGATCATGATCGCGAGCCAGAAGTTGACGATCCGGAACCCGAGCGCCGCCGAGACCGCCGGCACCCGGCCCGTGCCGTAGGCGGCGAGGACGACCGCGAGGCTGCCCTCCACGATCCCGATGCCTCCCGGCACGACGGGAAACGACGCGACCACCTGAGCCACGCCGTATGCCAGCAGGACGCCGTTCCAGGGAATCGCCGCATGAACGGCGCCGAACGCGCAGATCAGGCACAGGAAGTCACAGCCCCAGACCGCGGTGGCGATGGCGACGACGCCAATCGTCGATGGCCTGCTCAGCGGGATTTCCCGCATCCGGGCGAGAGTAGCTTCAATCCGGGCGCCGAGGTCGCCACGGGGGTGCCCGGTTACCCGCCGTACGCCGCGCACCGCGGCGCCGGCCAACGCGATGACCAGGTCCCGCCGGACGAGCACGGCCCCTGCGCCGGCCACGATGACCAGGCCAACCAGGGCAGTGCCCGCGCCGCCTCTGGTCGTGCTGCTTGCCAGCGCCACCAGGACGCCCACCAGAAGCAGCAGCGACATGCCGATCGCCTGGGCGACCAAGATCGTGAAGATAGTCCAGCCCGCGCTGGCTCCGGTGGCTCCTCGCCGCCGGTAATACCGGTACCGGTAGGCGCTCGACACTGCAGGCTCGCCAGGAACGGTGTTCGCGATCGCGTCGTTTGCCAGCGTTAGCAGGAACAAGGCGGCCATGGTGATCCGCGCGCCGCTGAGCCGCAGCACCCAGTACTGCAGCGAGGCGAAGGTGAGCAGCGACATAGCCTCCGCCAGGACGGCCAGCAACACCCAGCCCACGTTGGCGTCGCGCAGCTGCCGCCAGGCAGCCAGCAGGTCGCCGCGCTTGCCGACCAGCAGCAGCAAAACGACGACTCCCAGGACAATCCCGAGGACGTAGCGGCCGGCAGTCTTCAAATTGCGTCCCGCCGGCGGGGCCGCACGTTGGTCCGCCACCCGTCCAAACTACCGACCGCCTGGCCCGCCGCGACCCGCTTGACACGGGTCGCCGCCACCGCGCAGGCGCATCGGGCCTGGCACTATAGGCCGGATAGGAGCAGGCAAGGAAGGACACCGGCATTGGGGCAGGATTTTGGCGGGCACATCGGCCGTGACTGGCGAGACTCCACGCCGTGGTGGCCGGCTGAGCCAGAACCCCCGGCCGGAGCGCCCAACGTGGTTCTCGTCGTGCTCGATGACGTGGGCTTCGCCCAGCTGGGCTGCTACGGCTCGGACATCGAGACACCGGTGCTCGACGGGCTGGCAGCGGGCGGCATCAGGCTGGCCAACTTTCACACCACCTCGCTGTGCTCGCCTACCCGCGCGTGCCTGCTGACCGGGCGCAACCACCACCGCAGCGGCATGGGGCGGGTTGCCGACCTGGCCATCGGCTATCCCGGCTACTGGGGCAAGCCGCCGCGATCCAACGGCTACCTCTCCGAGATCCTGCGCGCGGCCGGCTATGCAACCTACGCGGTCGGCAAGTGGCACCTGTCGCCCGAGGACGAGACGAACATGGCCGCCTCCCGCGCCACCTGGCCGCTGGCCAGGGGATTCGATCGCTGGTACGGCTTTCACGGCGGTGAGACCCACCAGTTCGTGCCCGCGCTGTATCACGACAACCACTGCGTCCGGCCGCCAGCCACGATCGAGGATGGCTACCACCTCACCGCCGACCTAGCCGACCGGGCTATCGAGTTTCTCGGCGACCTGCGGGCGGTCGACGCCGACAAGCCGTTCTTCCTGTACTTCGCGACCGGCGCCTGCCACTCACCCCATCAGCCCCCGGCGCCGCTGGCGCGAGCACTACCGGGGCCGGTTCGACCAGGGCTGGGACGCATGGCGCGAGCAGACCTTCGACCGCCAGCTGGCCGAGAGCCTCGTTCCCGCCCGAAACGGTGCTGTCGCCGCGGCCCGGCTGGGTGCCGGCCTGGGATTCGCTCGAGCGCACGCGACCAGCAGGTCGCGGCGCGGTTCATGGAATGCTTCGCCGGCTTCCTTTCGCACGCCGACGAGCAGATCGGCCGGGTGCTGAGCTTCCTCGACGACCTGGGCGAGCTGGACAACACGATCGTGGTGCGTGGTCTCTGACAACGGCGCGAGCGCCGAGGGCGGCGCCGAGGGCTCGATCAACGACGTCCGCCTGGTCAACCTCGACCCGGCATCCGCCGAGGAGATGTTCGAGCGCATCGACGAGATCGGCGGCCCGCGGACGCACAACAACTATCCGTGGGGCTGGACGATGGCCGGCAATACGCCCGTTCCGCCGGTGGAAGCGCGAGGTGCACGAAGGCGGCGTGGCCGATCCGTGCATCATCTCCTGGCCGGCCGGCGACGTCGACGCGGGAGCTATCCGGCACCAGTTCGCCCATGCCATCGACGTCCTGCCGACCGTGCTCGGGCTGGCCCAGGTCGAGCTGCCGGACACCATCGACGGCATCGCTCAGAGCCCGCTGGACGGCACGAGCTTGGCTTACCTGCTGCCGGCTGGCAGCGGGGCGGCGGCGGAACGGCACCAGACGCAGTACTTCGAGATGTTCGGCTCCCGTGCGATCTACCACCAGCGGCTGGAAAGCCGTGACGTTCCACCCGGTCGGCCCACTCTACGACGACCAGAACCCGAACGCGCCGTTCGACGACGACGTCTGGGAGCTGTACCACGTGGCGGACGACCTGTCGGAGTCACGGGATCTGGCTCAGCAGCGTCCGGGCCTGCTCGCCGAGCTCATCGAGCTGTGGTGGGCGCGAGGCGGAGCGCAACCAGGTGCTGCCGCTGGACAACCGGGTGCTGTGGGCGCTGGTCAACCCGAAGCCGGACCGCCGCGCGCCGCGCGCGGTGTACCGTTACTTCCCGGGCGGCGCCAGGTTCCCGAGTCCGTCGCGGTCAACGTCCGGAACCGGTCGCACGCGCTCATCGCCGATATCGTCGATGCCCGACGGCGGCCAGGCCGACGGCGTCCTGCTGGCCATGGGCTGCGTGCTGGGCGGCTGGTCGCTGCACATCCTGAACGGCAGGCTGCGGTACGTGCACAACCTGTACGGCAAGGGAACGCCATCGTCGCTACAGTCGGCCGAGCCCGTCGCCCCCGGCGACGCATCACGTCGAGCTCGACCTTCACGAAGGACGACGGCCTGGGCGGCATCGGCGTGCTCTCCTGCGACGGAAGCGAGGTCGCCCGGCGGCAGCATCCCGCGGTTCACGCCATCTGGATTCAATGGCGTCGGCGTAGGCCTGACCTGCGGATACGAGTGGGGGCCAGCCGTCGGGACGGGCTATGCGGCGCCGTTCCCGTTCCCGGAAAGATCCGGTACGCCGCGGTAGAGACCACGGGGCCCGGTCGTCCGCGATCCGATGGCCGAGCTTGAAGCCATCCTGTCGGAGCAGTAGGCCCGTGGATCCGGCTACCGCGCTCCGTCAGATCGCCTTCCAGCTTGAGCGCAGCGGCGCGCCAACCTACCGGGTGCGGGCGTTCCGGCGCGCAGCGCAGGTCGTGCAGGACCTGCCGCCCGCGGAACTAACCCGGCGGATCAGCAGCGGCACGCTCGAGGAGCTGGCCGGCATCGGGCCGGCCACCGCTTCGGCCATCACCGAGGCGGCCGGCGGCGAGCGGCCGGCCTACTTGTCCCGGCTGCTTGACGAGGCGGTTCGGGCCGAGCAGTCCGCCATGCGCGCGGCTCTGCGCGGCGACTGCCATACGCACTCCGACTGGTCCGACGGCGGCAGCCCGCCGCTGGAGATGGCGCAGGCAGCGCGCGGCCTCGGGCATGAGTGGATCGCGCTGACCGACCACTCGCCGCGGCTGACGGTGGCCAGCGGCCTATCTGCGGAACGTCTCGAGGTCCAGCTGGAGCTTGTCGGGCTGTTGAATTCCGAGCTGGCCCCGTTCCGTATTCTAACCGGCATCGAAGTGGACATCCTCGAGGACGGGACACTGGATCAGCGCGACGACCTGCTTGACCGGCTCGATGTCGTGGTGGCGAGCGTACACTCGAAATTGCGAATGCCGGCTGAACCGATGACCAGCCGGATGCTGGCCGCCGTCAGCAATCCGCGCGTCGACGTGCTCGGCCACTGCACCGGCCGCATGATCGCCGGCCGCGGCCGGCCGGAGTCGCAGTTCGACGCCGAGCAGGTATTCGCAGCCTGTCTCAGGCACGGCGTGGCCGTCGAGATCAACTGCCGGCCCGAGCGGCAGGATCCGCCTGATGAGTTGCTGCGGCTGGCCGCTGACATGGGCTGCCTGTTCGCCATAGACACGGACGCGCACGCGCCCGGACAGTTGGACTGGCTAGACAGCGGCTGCGCCCGTGCCGAGCAAGCCGGCATCCCAGCCGATCGCGTGCTCAACACCCGGCCCGCTGCCGACGTGGCGCGCTGATGCCGCTGCGGCGGCGGGCCAATGACATAACGGGGAATAACCGGTTCATCCGGCGTCCTGGGTGGTTGCCACGCCGGGCGGGAACTGGTTCGGGCCGGCTGGCAGCAGGCCCATTGCGTTGCCGTTGACCTCGGAGAACCAGATGTTGCCGCCCGAGCCTACGCCCAGGCCGGTGGCTCCGTTGCCCGAAGGTATGGGGGTGAACGACACCGTGCCATTGGTGGTCATCTGGCCGATCGAACCGTTATCGAGACAAGCGAACACGAGCGCGTTGCCATCTGCCCGGATGTATTGGGGGGTGTAGCCGTTCGGGGACCTCAGCCTCCAGTGGTAGGTCGTGTAGGTACCGCCCGGCGTCAGCGCCGTCAGCGAGTTTGCATGGCTGTCGAACCACAGCCGCCCGTCAGGGCCGGTAGTGATGTCGTTCAGCGTCCAAGTCGAGGGCAGCACGAACTGGGTCAGCGACCCGGCGGTGGTGATCCGGTACAGGTAGTTCGCGCCGCTCGAGCCAGTAGCCGTGAACCACAGCGCGCCGTCCGGCCCGGCCGTAATGTACTCGGGATTGATGCCCGATCCGATGGTGAACTCCGTGACGGCCCCGGCCGGGGTCACGAACCCGACTCGCCCGAGCACTTCGGTGAACCACACGTTGCCGTCGGGGCCGAGCGTGATGTCGTAGGCGTAGCTTTCCGGGGTGATCGGGAAGAGAGTGAACGTGCCCGACGTGGTCATCCGGCCGATGTAGCTGTAGGTGGTGAACCACAGGTTCTGGTCCGCGCCCACCGTGATGCTGTGAAGTTCCCCGCTGCTAAATTGCATTGCTGGGACCGGGTACTCGGTGAACGTGCCGGCCGTGGTGACCTTGCCGATGTTGTCGCCGGCGGCCTCAGCGAACCACGCTTTGCCGTTCAGGACGACCACGCCCTCGGGTTGGCTGCCGGGCGTCGGAACCATGAATTCCTTGACTCCGGCTGTAGCCGCAGTCAGTGTGATCGCCGTCTGACGCTGGGTGGGCACCACCCGCGCAGGCCGCACGATGCCGTGTACCCGCACGATCTTCCGAACCCGGACGGAGACCACCCGCAGGGACGGGTGAACCGCCCGGGCCAGCAGGCTGGGATGCACCGCAGTGCGAGGATGGGCAGCCGCCCCGACAATAGCGGGCGCTGCAGAACCCAGGGTCAGCAGCAACCCGGCAACCGCGATAACGGATGCAACCACACGGGTGCGCAGCACGATATCCTCCGAGATCTGCGGCAATGGGGGATAGATCCGGGTGCATCAGCCATGACGCGCCCAAAGAAATGGTGATTGTTCACTAAGAGACCGTCAAGACTTGCTAAAAAGTATCTATAGAGGATCTTCGCCTCTGATGAGGCTGGCCGACCCTTTGACGCATCTGGCCTTAGCCGCCTGCCGGGGCAACTGCTAGGCGAGCCACTCGACCCACTGGCCGGAGGGGTGCGCGCGCGCTAGCAGGAGGCCGTCATCCCAGCGGCCGCCGAAGGTTCGGGCGCCGAGGACGGCGAAGACGCCGTGGCGCTGGTAATCACTGACTAGTGCCCGCGGCAATGCCAGGCCCTGGACGCTGTCGCTTCCTTCGGGCCCGAGCGGCACCAGCGGATCGAGCGACAGCCACATTACCGGCCGACGCTGAGCCGCCTGGGCCAGGATTGCTATCAGCTCCTCCCGCCGGTCCGCTGACAGGAACACGGCCGCGTAGGCATCGACCACGACGACGGGCAGCTCCGGCGGCAGGCTGTCCAGCACGCCAGGTAGCGCCGTGATGACATCGCCGGCCACTATCGCTGCTGGATTCCGCCTGGCGACCTCGATCGCGGCCGTCAGCCGGGTCAGCGCTGAGGCTTCCGGCGGCGAGCAGGCGGCTAGCCAGGTCCGCGCGTCGGCGTCACCCAGGTCGACAGGATTGACGTCGATCCCGGTGCGCTCGGCTATCGGCGGCAGCTCGGCTGGCGGCGGACGACGCCACCCCCGCGGTTCGCAGCTAAGGCTGAGGCCGGCCGCGGCTGGCCCCGACGCCTGCCCGCCGACCAGGTAGCGGTAGCGGTCCAGCTGCAAGCCGAGGCCCGCGCCGGTCCCCACGTCGACGAGGGCGACTGGGCCGGCGTCAGGCTCGGTCGTGGCGGCGATGCCCAGCGCCACCTGCGTGCACCGGGCAACCTCATTCATCTGATAACGATGCCCGCGGCACAGCTCGACTAGGTCGTCCAGGCGCGCCGACACAAAGGCCCGGGCTGCGGTTTCGAACCCGCCGTCGACAGGTGGCTGCGGTTCGCCGGGGGCTGGGAAGTACCGCGCCAGCGGCGCCGGATCGTCCCGGCGCACGAGAAACGAGATGGCCGCGCTCGCGAGCAAGGCCGGCAACCGGTCAGGCGGCAACTCGGCCAGGCGAGCGAGCAGGTCGTCGTGCCCGGCGATGACCCAGAAGAGCGCCGCCGTCAGCTGCCAGGAGTCGGGCGCATCCGGCGCTGACCATCCGGCCGCTACCTCCAGCGCCTGAGCCCGAACGCCATCAACCCCCGACACATTAATACCCCCGCAGGCAACGCTACCGGCCGCACCAGCGGGCAGCAGGCTAACGGCCGAGGCCACCGCGCGAGATCAGCTGCTGGGCGATCACGTTGCGCTGGATCTCGTTGGTTCCCTCGCCGACGATCATCAGCGGCGCGTCGCGGAAGTACCGCTCGACGTCGAACTCGGTCGAGTAGCCGTAGCCGCCGTGGATCCGCACCGCGTTCAGCGCGATCTCCATCGCGGCCTCCGAAGCGAATAGCTTGGCCATCCCGGCCTCCATGTCGCATCGCTCGCCCGCGTCGTAGCGCTCGGCCGCGTACTGGACAAGCTGGCGCGACGCTGTGAGCTTCGTCGCCATGTCCGCCAGGTAGGCGCCCACTTGCTGATGCTTCCAGATCGGCAGGCCGAAGCTCTGGCGTTCCTGTGCGTACTTCAGGGCATCGTCGAACGCCGCCTGGGCGACGCCGACTGCCCGCGAAGCCACCTGGATCCGACCGATCTCCAGGCCCTTCATCATCTGGGCGAAACCGCGGCCCGGCTCACCACCGAGCAGGGCATCGGCGGGCGCGCGGTAGTCGGTGAACGACAGTTCGCAGCTCTCCACGCCCTTGTAGCCGAGCTTGGGCAGGTCCCGCGAGACCGATAGACCGTCGCCATGCTCGACCAGCATGATGCTGATGCCCCGGTGCCGCGGTGTCGCATCGGGGTCGGTCTTGCACAGGAGCGCGATCAGCTGGGACCGCCGGGCGTTAGTGATCCATGTCTTGGCCCCGTTGATGACGTAGCCGTCCCCATCGCGCCGCGCGATGGTGGTCATCGCCTGCAGGTCAGAACCGCCGCCGGGCTCGGTGAGTGCCATCGCGGCCCGCACCTCGCCGGTCGCCATCCGCGCCAGGTATCGCTCCCGTTGCTCCGGCGTGCCGAACTGGAGCAGCAGCTTCGACACCACAGTGTGGCCGCCCATGGCCCCGGCCAGGCTCATCCAGCCGCGAGAAAGCTCGGCTGTCACCTCCGCGTAGCACGGGGTCGACACCGGCACGTCGCCGTACGGCTCGGGAATGGCCAGCCCGAATATGCCCAGGGCCTTCATTTGCGCGATGAGCTTGTCGGGATACTCGTTGGCGTGGTCAAGCTCGCGTGCGACGGGCCTGACATCACGATCGACGAAATCGGCCACCGTCCTGACAACCGCTCGCTCCTCAGTCGAAAGACCGCTCACAACCTGCTCCCTAGTGCCCTGACTTCCACGTTCCGTCTCTAATCTCTGTTACAAGCATCGCCAGGCTGGCTTGCGCCGAGACAGCCAGGTCAGAAGGAGCCCACCGATGGATTCCCCGTTCTCTGAGGGGCCGTATTTCGACGACCTGGCGGTCGGCCAGGAGTTCGGCGGCGCGCCCGGCATCACGCTAACCTCCGGACTGGCCGCCGTCCACCAGTCGATCACCGGCGACCGGCTCGCGCTGGCCCGTGACGCCGAGCTGTGCCGGGAGGTCACTGGCGGTGGGGTGCTGGCTTCACCGGGCCTGGCCTGGGATGTCGCCATCGGCCAGTCGACAGTTGTCACCCAGCACGTCAAGGCCAACTTGTTCTACCGCGGCCTTGCGTTCCGCCGGGCGCCCCTGATCGGGGACACGCTGCGGACGTCCACGCAGGTAGTCGCGTTGCGCCAGAACCGGCCACGGGAGGGCCGCGATGCTACTGGGCTGGCCGTGCTGCGGATTACCACGGTCGACCAGGAGAACCGGCCAGTGCTGGACTTCTGGCGCTGCGCCATGCTGCCGCTGCGCGACCCCGGCGGGCAGACCGGGCACTCGGACGACCTGGCCGCGCCCGGCCAGCACGCCCCGGCAGCAGATGCCGAGACGCTGGTCAGCGGCTGGCGACTGGACGACTTCGGGCGAAAAGTCGGCGGGCCCCGGCCCGCTGACCTGCGGGCCGGCCAGAGCTGGCAGATCGCCGGCGGCGACGTCGTGGCGAGCGCGCCTGAACTGGCCAGGCTGACCCTGAACATAGCGGCCGTCCACCATGATGCGGCCGCGGCCGCGGGCAAGCGGCTCGTCTATGGCGGCCACGTGATCGGGATCGCGCTTGCCCAGGCGGCCCGCAGCCTGCCATCCATGGTGACGGTGCCCGGCTGGGAGAGCTGCGATCATCTGAGCCCGGTCCACGAAGGCGACACGCTTCGCAGCACCATCGCGGTCGACCAGGTCGACTATCTGCCCGGCGGTGGCGGCCTGGTGCGCCTCCGCTCGATCGTCCGGGCCGATGGACCGGAGCCGCGCGACGTCCTCGACTGGCGGTATAGCGCTGTCATCGCCTGAGCCCGAACCCAGATGGCCCTCAGCGGGCCTCGCGAGCTGCCCTAACGCCCGGTTAAGCTGCGGAATGTGACTCGGCTGGTTGCTTACTCAGTGGATCGGAACCCGGTCGGGTGACCCCCGAGTGCGTTGATCCGGGCTCGCTTGACCTGAGCAGCTACATCAGGCCCGGCGACCTGGTGGTCTGGGGACAAGCGTGCGCCGAGCCGCTCACCCTGGCCGAAGCCCTGGCCAGCCAGCGCAAGGAACTTGGCGGCATCAGGTGCTTTACCGGGATCTCCAGCTCGTCCGCGGTGCATCCGGACCACTGCGACTATCTGGCCTTCAGCTCGTACACAGCGGCCGGCGCCAACCGCGCCCTGGGGCGCGCTGGCGCGCTTGACATCCTGCCGTGCCACTACTCAGAGCTGCCGCGGATACTCGGCACCGGGCCGCTACGGGCGAACGTGCTCCTGCTCTCGCTGCCGCCTGCCGGGGCAGATGGCAGGTTCGGACTTGGCCTGGGCGCCGATTACCTGGCGACGCTGGTCGACACCGCCAGGGTGGTCATTGCCGAGGTAAATGACCAGGTGCCGGACGTTGGCTGCGACCGCAGGCTGCGCCCGGACGAGATCGACGTGCTGGTTCCGCTGTCCCGGCCCCCGGCCGAGTATGCCGAGGCACCCCCGCGGGAGCAGGATGCCGTGATCGCGGGTTATGTCGCTGGCCTGGTGCCAGACGGCGCGACCATCCAGCTCGGCATCGGCAGCATGCCGTCGGCGGTAGCGCGCCGCCTGCACGGCCATCGCGACCTTGGCGTGCACTCCGGGATGATCTCCGACGCCGTCGCCGCCCTGATCGAGTCGGGCGCCGTCACCGGCGCGCGCAAGAGCGTCGACAAGGGCCAGGTCATCACCGGCTTCCTCATGGGCACCCGGTCGCTCATCGCTCGGGCTGCGGCAGATCCGTCCGTCCAGGTGCGTAACACCGCCTACACCCACGACCCGGCGGTCCTCGCCGCCCAGCACCGGCTGGTGGCCATCAATTCGGCCACCGAGGTAGACCTGACCGGGCAGGCGAACACCGAGACTGCGGCCGGCCGTTACGTCGGTGCCGTCGGCGGCGCGGCTGACTTCGCTCGCGGCGCTGCCCGGTCGCGCGGTGGCATCCCGGTCCTGGCCCTGCCGTCGACGGCCGGGCCGGCCAGCCGGATCGTGGCCGGGCTGACTGGACCGGCCACGTTGTCGCGCGCCGACACTGGCGTCATCGTGACCGAGTATGGAATCGCTGACCTGCGCGGGCTTACGCTGCCGCAACGTCGCGAGCGGATGATCGCTATTGCGCATCCTGACCACAGGGCAGAGCTCGAGGCGGCGGCCAGCCGGGCCGCGGCCGAGGGCTGACGGAAGGAGAACCTCATGACCACGCGCCGAGCCGCGATCGTCTCGCCGCTACGCACGCCGGTGGGCACGTTCGGCGGCAGCTTGCGCGATGTCGCGGTCGAGGACCTCGCTGCAACCGTCATCAAGGCCGTGCTCGGCCGGACAGCGGTAGACCCAAGCCTCATTGACGATGTTGCCTTCGCCCAGTCCTACGCCAACGGAGAGACTCCGTGCGTCGGCCGGTGGGCAGCGCTCCATGCTGGCCTTCCTGTTAGCGTGCCCGGCTTTCAGCTCGACCGGCGCTGCGGCGGTGGCCTCCAGGCCATCGTCACCGCGGCAATGATGGTGCAGACCGGTGCCGCCGACATGGTTCTCGCTGGCGGCGTCGAGAGCATGAGCCGGGTGGAGCACTACACGACGTCAATGCGCTGGGGTGCCCGGTCCGGTAACCAGTTCCTCTATGACCGGCTCGACCGTGGCCGTGAGCGCTCGCAGCCGGACTGGCGATTCGGCAAGATCTCCGGGATGATCGAGACCGCCGAGAACCTGGCCGAGCAGTACGGCATCACCAGGGACGAGGCTGACGCCTACGCGGCTCGAAGCCATCAGCGCGCGGCCGCGGCCTGGAAAGCGGGCCGGTTCGACGATGAGGTCGTCCCGCTCCAGGTGCCGCAGCGTCGCGGCGACCCCCTCGTGGTCAGCACGGACGAGGGAGTGCGCCCAGACTCGACTCCCGAGTCGCTGGCAAAGCTGCGCACGATCATGCCGGGCGGCACCGTTACTGCTGGTAACGCCAGCCAGCAGAACGATGCCGCCGCTGCCTGCCTGGTGGTAGCCGAGGACCGCCTTCAGGACTTCGGCCTGGAGCCGGCGGGCTACCTGGTTGGCTGGGCGGCCGCGGGGTGCGAACCCGCGACCATGGGCATCGGGCCAGTGCCTGCGGTGGCGAAGCTATTCGCCAAAACCGGCCTTGATTTCGGCTCGATCGACCTGGTCGAGCTGAACGAGGCATTCGCCGTTCAAGTACTCGCCGTGCTGGCCGGCTGGGAGTGGAACGACATCGACAAGCTGAACGTCAACGGCTCGGGCATCTCGCTCGGGCATCCGATCGCGGCCACCGGCGCGCGCATGCTGGCAACGGGCCTGCGCGAGCTGCGCCGCCGGGACGGAAGGTACCTGCTGGAAACGATGTGCGTCGGCGGCGGGCAGGGCGTGGCCGCAATCTTCGAGGCAGCACGCTGATCACCAGGCGATTCCGCGGCCCGGAACCCGGCCTCCGGCGCGCCTAGGCCTACGACGTGGGGGTTGGCGGCGGCGTGGTTGGCGGCGGTGTAGTTGGCGGCGGCGTGGTTGGCGGCGGCGTGGTTGGCGGCGGCGTGGAGGTAGGCGGCGTGATGGTCGGCGGACTCGACGACGGTGACCTGTGCGGTTGCGGCGTCTGGGAGTGCGTTGGTTGAGTCGCGGCCGACGTCGAGGTCACCGGCACGACGCCGCCGACGGGCGGAGCCGGGAATGAGCCGGAAGCACGCTTGGTCAGATGATGATGACCTTTCGGCGCGCTTCTCCCCTGAAGCCGGGCCGCCGGGGACGGCGAGGAAACCGCTGGGGCGGCCGAGCCGATGTTCGGCTTCCCGGCGCCATGGGTGTCGGCCTGGCCGGAGGGTGAGCCGCCCAGGTAGAAGATCGCGGCCGCGGCGGCGCCTGCCGCGGCTGCAAGCGCGGCCGATATACCGAGGCGCCGGCGCGCGCGGCCAAAAGGCGAAGGGTTAGCTAGCGCCTTCGCACTGACCAAGGTGACGCTGGCGTCGATGTCATGATCGTCAAAAAATGCGCCGACTGCGCTGTCCAAGATCCATGACGGCAGCGGCTCCGCCAGTAGCTCCGCGGTGCTGTCCAGATCATCCGCTACGGCTAGCCCATCGACCTCCGCCAGCTCTGCCGCAGAGGCCAGCCCATCGACCTCCGCCAGCCCATCGACCTCCGCCGGCCCATCGACCTCCGCCGCCATCGACCTCCGCCGCCCATCGACCTCCGCCAGCTCTGCTGCAGCGGCCAGCCCACGAACCTCGGGCAGCGTATCTCCTGCGGCCAGAGCGTCGACCTTCGCCAGCTCTGCCGCAGCGGCCAGCCCGTCGACTTCGGTAGACGCGGCCGGCTCGGCGAGCTCATCGATTCTGGCCGGTTCATCGAGCGGGACCAGAGCGTCCATCTCGGCAGGTATCTCGGCCAGGGCCTCGGCGTCTGCCAGCATCGCCTTGGCGCGCTCGGGTGTTACCCCGAGGACAGCTGGCAGGTCTTCCAGCCTGATGCCATGCCGGTACACCAGATCCAGGATTTCGGCGTCCGGGTCCTGGCCGGGCGGCCGGGCGTTGGTCACGATCTCCTGCCGCACCAGCGCGAAAAGCCAGGCCCGGAGCCGGTCCGGATCCGCCAGCAGCGTCTGTGCCGCGCTCATTGCGGTTTCCATGGCGCTGGCGGCTTCGGCATCATCGCCAACTAGCCGACTGCAGTAGTCCAATACGTGCGCTGCGTGCTCGTCGACCATCGCGGCCAGCGCACTCCGGACCTCCGGGCCGCGCTGCCCCGGGTCCCGGCCGGATAGTGAGCGGGGACCGCTTCGCGTTGACAACGGCACCACCTCGCACTTGTCACTAATCAGACGTTTCGGCGGACGTTCCGGTTTACGCGCAGGTGCGGGCGCGCCCACGTGTTGACCAGGACGCGCGCTGTGGTACGCCGTCGAGGGCGAGGTCTGGACCCGGGCGCAGTTATCGCGCTGTCATGAGCGTGATTCGGCCATTTACCGACGATAGCCGAACAAGCGTGACATTCCTAGGATCCGGCTGCAGATTGCCATTCCGGCGGGCGCGAGCGCTCGGTCATTTCTTCTTCCTGGTCGCGCGCGCGATCGCGCCCGCCGCCGGGGCCACGACCAGCCAGAGCCCGATGGTCACCACCATTGCCGTCAGGTACCCGAACGGGCGGATGCCGACCTCGGAACCCGTGATGCCGGCGAAGATCATCAGCACCCAAGCGCTCACGAAGAATGCCGGACCTGCCGCGAGGATGCCGAAGAAGTCAGTCATTGGTCAGCCTTTCTCACTGCACCCCGGGCCTGAGCCACTACTCGCTGCGCCCAGCCTGGCCGGCTCCGGATCGCCTGGCTAGGGCAGATCGTCCCAATCGCACCGGGCAAGTCGGCCTGGCAAGGTTAGGCACATGAGAGCTGAAGACTTCGCCGAGGTGCTTGCCGCCGTCCGTAGATTCATCAGGGACAAGGTCGTTCCGCGCGAGGACGAGATCGAGGAAACTGACGCGATTCCGGATGACCTGCGGCGCGCGGCCGTGGATATGGGGCTGTTCGGCTACACGCTGCCGGAGCAGTATGGCGGCCTGGGCGCGAACCTCGTGGAGGACGTACAGCTGGCATTCGAGTTCGGCTACACCACGCCAGCGTTCCGCTCCATGTTCGGCACCAACAACGGCATTGCCGGACAGGTGCTGGTCAACTCCGGCACGGATGCGCAGAAGCAGCACTGGCTGCCGCGGCTCGCTAACGGTGCGATCGCCTCGTTCGCTCTCACCGAGGCCGAGGCCGGATCCGATCCGTCCGGGCTGACCACCACGGCCGTGCGGGACGGCGATGATTACGTGGTCTCGGGCGCCAAGCGCTTCATCACCAACGCGCCGGTGGCCGACTTGTTCGTGGTGTTCGCCCGGACAGATCCGGGAGCGACCGGAACTCGCGGCATCTCGGTGTTCCTGGTCGAGGCCGGACGCGAGGGGGTCAGGGTCGGGCCCAAGGATCGCAAAACTGGCCAGGCGGGCGCCTGGACCGCGGAGGTGTTCTTCGATGAGGTCCACGCACCTGCCTCGGCGCTGGTCGGCGGACGGGCGGGCGCCGGTTTCGGCGAAGCGATGAAGTCGCTGGTGCGCGGCCGCGTCCACATCGCAGCGATGTGCGTTGGCATGGCGCAACGGTTGCTCGCCGAGTCGGTGGCGCATGCCCGGTCCAGTAAGCAGGGCGGTCACCCCATCGGCGACTTCCAGCTCGTCCAGGCCATGCTCGCGGACATGCAGACGGGCCTGTACGCCGGCCGGGCGATGGTGCTGGAAGCGGCCCAAAACTATGACGCCGCCACCGACCGCAGGATCGGCCCGTCGGCGGCCAAGCTGTTCTGCTCGGAAATGGTCGGGCGGGCCGCGGACATGGCGGTGCAGATCCACGGCGGCCTCGGCTACATGCGCGGCGTTCCGGTCGAGCGGATGTTTCGCGATGCCCGGCTGTTCCGCATCTACGAGGGCACCAGCGAGATCCAGCGCCTCATCATCGGACGAGCGCTGCTGAAGGACGATTAGGCAGTCGCTTGAGCTCAGCTTCGGCCCCCGCCGTTTCAGCAACTGAGTGCCTCGCCAGCCGGGGCGGCCGGTCGGCTGGTGTTATGGTCGGCGTGATGGGGTTGGCGTGCATCCTGTTCATTCCTGACCGGTTCGAGGACTACCGCAGGTGGTCCGATATACCGGACCGGCTTCAGGGCCGCGCCGAGTTAATCCATTTCAAACAGCACGGGCACAAACCCTGGACCATCGGCGCCACGGCTGAGTTCGCCGATACGGCGCGCTGCCTGGCGCCCGACGACGGCTTTGACATTGTGGTCGGGGCGGGCCAGGCGGCCCGCTTCGCCTTCGCGCTCGCTGAGGCGGGGCTGGCCAAAGGCCTGGTGTTCTTCCAGCCGTCGCTTGATCGCATCCCCGATGACTTCCATGTTGACTGGTCGGCGGTGCGCGATGGGATCGAGCTCACCCTGCCGATCGTTGAGGCTGTCGACGAGCCCGACTCGGTCCGGCGCCGAGATATCTTGCTGCAAGTCCTGCGTGATATTGCCGAGTCGGACACCGAGGCGGCCGAACTTGAGCTGGCGACCGCAATGTTCGCGATCACGCTGACGAGTACTTCGCAGGCTTGCAGGAAGTAAGGGCGGCGGCAGCGGACGAGCAGATGCAGCTGGACCCGCCGTGGGTATTGCGGCTGTGGATCGACCGGATCGCCGCGCTCAGCGTGCCCGTCATGACGGTAGGCCACGTTTCCATCGGAGAGGCGATCGCCCGCCGAGCACAGGACGCAGAAGTCATCGACGTGATGGGCGGCGGAGCCCTCATGGCACCTGCCGAGAGCCGGGCCCGAGCGGCCGAAGCCCTGCTGCGCATGCTCGATCGCGTCAGCTGAGTGGACTCCGTCAGCTAGTTCGCACGCTGGCTGAAGCAGGGCAACGCGTCGTCGACCAGGCCGTGGCCGATGAGAAGTTGCCGGTTTGACCGGCACGAGGGCGCCCGCCTGATTACGAGGGCGCGCGCCCTGTCTTGTGCCCCGCAGGTACAAAAATCGACCTCCACTGCGGTGGAGCGGATATACCGGGACGCCCGGTTGTTCCATATCTACGAGGGCACCAGCGAGATACAGCGACTCATCATCGGACGAGCCCTGCTGAAGGACGACTAGGTAGTCGGCCGATAGCGACAATCCACGCTAATGGACTATACCGTACGGTAGTTAAACCTGCAGGGCCCGGAAGAGGCCGACACTCATCGACGTTCCACCGATTCTGGCTATTCGGCGCTACCGTTATAGACCGATTTGTATAGCCGGAATCGGTGGAACGTCGATGGCGAGCTTGCAAGACGCCCGATTTATCACATAAAGCATCGCAGCAAGCGCGTGGAGGTATCGCACCAAGCGCGTGGAGGTATCGCACCAAGCGCGTGGGGAGATCGCACCAAGCGCGTGGAGGTATCGCATCAAGGGTGTGGGGAGATCGCAGCTAGCGTACGGAGGTGGGGAGCAGGTGGCACCCGGACAGCGCCAACGCGCTGGCGCTGGACAGCGAGCGCATAGCGACCCAGGCGCTGGACAGCGAGCGCATAGCGACGCCAGAGCGCCAGATCAAGCCGGCGAAGCCCGGCAGCTTGCTGCTGTGCCCGCGGCTACTCGCCGACCTCGCCGCCCGCCAGCTCGGTGACGACATCGAGCTGGCCAAGGTGCCTGGCGTACTCCTGGAGCAGATGGAACAGCACCCGTTCCAGCGTGGCCGGGTCGGCTCCGTCCCACCGCTCGCCGGGCTGTCCGATCTCGGCCAGGTCGTGGGATTCGATCACGGTCCTGGACCGTCGGCCCTGCGCCGTCAGCTCGGCGGCCAGCTGCTCCAGGTTGTCACCGGGATCGACATGCCACCGGCCATCCCGGGAGTCGGCCCACGGATCGCCGATATCCCGGCCCTCGAAGCCCCACTCAAGCCAGCGGAGCTCGACGTAACGCAGGTGCCTCAGCAGCTCCAGCGGGGTCCAGCCGGACGGCAGCCGACTGCGTTGGCGCTCGGCCTCCGGCAGCGAGGTTACCTTCGCAAGCACCCTGGACCGGAAGTAATCGAGATAGCCGGCAAACACTTCAGACCGCGACGGAATTGTGATCGTCGGCGATGGAAACGGAACGCTCACGGATCCGATCCTGCCGCAGCGGCCAGGAATCTGACGGCATGATGCCCCAGGTCTCCGGCATCGAGGACCTACGACCTAGTCTCGCAAGGGTTCCGCCGGCCTACAGTCCGGTTAGGTATGGGGAACGAGGCCTTGAGAATCGCGAGGTCGCAGCGGGGCAGGGGGCGCGATGGAGCGACTGAAGCCGATGGACGCGCAGTTCATCGACGCCGAGGACCAGGACAAGCACGCCTCGTTTGCGATCGCGTCCATTGCGGTGTTCGAGGGTCCGCCGCCGCCCTACGAGGAGTTCCGGGCCGCGCTCGAAGCCCGCCTGCCGCAGGTCCCGATCTACCGGCGCAAGCTGCGTAGCGTGCCACTCAGCCTCGGGGCACCGGTCTGGGTAGATGATCCGAATTTCGACCTTCGTTATCACTTGCGGGAGACGGCACTCCCGGCACCAGGCGGGGATGAGCAGCTGAACACGCTGATGGCCAGGGTGATGGCGCAGCGGCTAGACCGCGATTACCCGCTCTGGGAGTACTGGCTGGTCTACGGCCTGAGCGACGGCCGGTGGGCGCTGATCACCAAGGTGCACCATGCGATGGTCGACGGGGTGTCCGGCACCGAGCTGTATCGGGTGATGTTCGATGCAAGCCCGGTTGCTCGCCGGCCGACGTCGGTTGCGCCGGACCAAGCAGACTGGCAGCCACCGGCCGAGCCGTCACCGGCGCGGCTGGCCGGCCAGTCCGTACTGGACATGATGTCCCTGCCGGCGAGGACCGTTCGCGCGGTCGGAGCGGCCATCACCCGGCCGGCCGACGCAGCCCGCCAGGCCTCCGAAGCCGCCAGGGCGGCAGCGAAGCTGGCAACTTCTGCCCGGCCAGCGCCCGGCTCCTCACTCAGCGGGCCCATCGGGCGGCAGCGCCGGTATGCCTGCGCGCGAGCGTCGCTGACCGACATCAAGGCCATCAAGCGAGAGCTTGGCGGCACCGTGAACGATGTCGTACTGGCCGCTATCAGCGGTGCCTTCCGCCGAATGCTCCTGAGCCGTGGCGAGGAGCCGCAGCCGCACATGGTTCCGTCACTGGTCCCGGTCTCTGTGCGGGCGCCCGGCGAGGAGAACATCTACGGCAACCGCGTTTCAGTCATCGTCGCAAACCTGCCGGCACACGTCGCGGACGCGGTGGAGCGCCTTGCGGCCGTTCGCGCCGAACTCGCAGAGCTCAAGGAGGCCAGGGAAGCGATCGTAGGTGAGAAACTGGTGGCGCTCGGCCGCTACACCCCGTACCCGCTCGCGTCGCTCGCGGTGCGGCTGGCCTACCAGCTACCCCAGCGCGAGATCGTGACGGTCACCACTAACGTGGCGGGTCCGCGCGAACCGCTCTACGGCCTCGGCCGCAGGCTCTTGGAGATCATTCCCTACGTACCGATCGCAACCACCCTCCGGACGGGCATCTGCATCTTCAGTTATTGCGATAGCGTGACGTTCGGGATCACCGGCGATTATGCCTCAACGCCGGATATTCAGGCCCTGGCCACCGGCATCGAGGAAGGCGTGACGGAGCTGCTGAAAGCCGCCGGAAACTGATCGGCTGATGGCGACACGCGACGACCGCGATGGCTCGAAACGCCTCGGGACGCGGTGGGCTGACATTGACGGCCCGGTCCATTACCTCGACTTTGGCGGCCCAGCACGCGCGCCGATGATCGTCTGCGTGCATGGTCTTGGCGGCTCCGCAGTCAACTGGTCGGCGCTCGCGCCGCTGCTCACCGACCGCTACCGAGTACTGGCGCCGGATCTGGCCGGGCACGGCCTGACCAGATCGGGCGGCCGCGGCACCAGCGTGAGCGCGAACCGCGACCTGCTGGACAGGTTTATCCGGTCGATGTCGGCGGGGCCGGTGATCCTTATGGGTAACTCCATGGGCGGCATGATCTCGCTGCTGGAGGTGGCCTACTCGCCTGACCTGGCCGCCGGGCTCATCCTGGTCGACCCGGCGCTTCCGTTCATGCCGGCCCGACCCGACCTGCTCGTCGCCGCGATGCTCGCGCTGGGCGGGACGCCCGTGATCGGCCGCGCGGTGCTCAGCGGCGTTCGCAGCCTGCCGCCTGATGCCACGGTCGCGGGCGTGCTGGCCCTGTGCTGCGCTGACCCCGCGCGCGTGGACCCGGCTGTCAGGGCGGAGCACTTGGAGGTGGCCCGGCGCCGGGCCCAGTTCAGCGACGCGGGCCGCGACATGGCGAACGCCACCCGCTCGGTCATTGCCATGGCCGGGTTCGGCCGCGGCGGCTTGGGATACCGGCAGGCCATCCGGAAAGTCGAATGCCCCGTGCTGGTGCTGCATGGCGAACGTGACCGGCTCGTACCTGTCTCCGTTGCCCGCGCAGTGGCGCGGGCGAATCCCTCTTGGTCGCTGGTCGTTGTGCCGGGCGCGGGACACGTGCCGCAGCTGGAACTACCGAACGAGTGCGCGGCTGCAATCGCGAGCTGGCTCAGCTCAGCCGGCCGCGCGGCAGCGGACTCCGCGGCGAAAGGCCGAGTGAGATTAAGATTCGTGCCCGGCCGGATGATCGGGAAGCCCAAGACCCGTAAGGCCGCAAGCCACCGCCAGTAACCGTCAGTAACCGCCCGCACGGCCCCGAGAGCCCCGGTGCGTCCGGCCCGATACACGCGGGCTGAGCGACTTGGCGTATCCGCCGGTATCCCACCATAGTTGGGCGTAGTCAAAGGAGGCTTGCATGTCCGTCCCGAACGCCGCGCAAGAGGCCGCCGTCCAGGCCGCGCTCGACCGTCTCGACCTGGAGACGAAGGTGCGCATCCTGTCCGGCCAGGACACGTGGTCGCTGCCTGCCGTGCCCGAGATTGGCCTCGCGTCCATCGTCATGTCCGATGGCCCGGTCGGCGTCCGCGGCACTCAGTGGACGGTCAGCGATCCGTCCATCGCGCTGCCCAGCCCGACCGCCCTGGCCGCGACCTGGGATCCGGAACTCGCCCGGTCCGCGGGGCGGCTGCTCGGGCAGGAGGCGCGGCGCAAGGGCGTGCACGTGCTGCTCGCGCCGACGGTCAACTTGCAGCGCAGCCCGCTCGGCGGCCGCCATTTCGAGGCCTACTCCGAGGATCCGCTGCTCACCGGCGAAATCGGGGCCGGCTACGTGGCCGGTGTCCAGGACCAGGGCGTCGCCACCACCGTCAAGCACTTCGTGGCGAACGATTACGAGACCGAGCGCTTCACCGCCAGCACCGAGGTGAGCGACCGGGCGCTGCGCGAGGTGTACCTCGCGCCATTCGAGACGATCATCCGCAACTCCGGCGCTTGGGGGGTGATGTCGGCCTACAACCGGGTTAACGGGATCTCCATGACCGAGCACGCTCCGCTCCAGCGCGGCGTGCTCAAGGGCGAGTGGGAGTTCGACGGCGTCATCGTGTCCGATTGGCTAGCTACCCGCGACACCGTTCGCGCGGCGAACGGCGGCCTCGACATCGCCATGCCTGCCTTGGGCAGCCCATGGGGCGCGAAGCTGGTCGAGGCGGTCCGGTCCGGCGCGGTCGCGATGGAGGTCATCGACGAGCAGGTGCGCCGGGTGCTCAGGCTCGCCGCCCGGGTCGGCGCGCTCGCAGCCGCGCCGGAGTCCGTGCCGGCCGCTAGCAGGCCGGCCCCTATCGACGGGAGTCAGCTGGCCAGGCATATCGCCGCTCGCTCGTTCGTGCTAGCGGCCAACCCGGCCGGCCTGCTGCCGCTCAGCGTTCCCCTCATCAGCAGCGTTGCGCTGATCGGCGCGCTGGCCAAGGACGCGCGAGTGCTTGGCGGCGGAAGCGCGACCGTATTCCCAGAGCACATCGTCTCGCCCCTCGAGGGCCTGACCGCGGCGCTGCCAGCGTCGGTGCGGCTCTCGTACGCATTCGGCGCCGACCCGCGCAGCGGCAGCCTCGCCCCGGCCGCCGCACCGCAGTGGTCGGGCTTGCAGGCTACGTTCCGCGACCGAGCTGGCACCACGGTGTACCAGACGCCTTTGGCGTCGGGCGCTGGCCGCTGGATGGAGATTCCCGACGGCGTCGACCCTCAGAACCTAGCGACGGTGGAGATATCCGGGCAGCTGACCGCGGAGGTCGGCGGTCTGCATAACCTCGGCATCCGGGGGGTGGGCCGGTTCACCCTAACGGCCGGGGGCGTGACGCTCTTCGACGGGGGAGTGCGGGCGGACTCCGACGACATCGCCATGGAGTTCCTCGCTCCGCCCGAGCGCCGCATTGCGCTGCCGCTCGAGGCCGGACAGAGCGCCGTCGTCTCGCTGACCCAGCAGGTGAGTCTCGGCCGCGGGTTTGCGATCGTCTCGCTGTCACTCGGGTACGGCCCGCCGATGCTGCCGGCCGAGGACTTGCTCGACGAGGCCGAAAGCGTCGCGCGCGCCAGCGACGTGGCGGTCGTCGTGGTTGGCACGACCGAGGAGGTCGAATCGGAGGGCTTCGACCGCACGACTCTCGCGCTGCCCGGTCGGCAAGACGAGCTGGTGCGGCGGGTTGCCGCAGCCAATCCTCGCACTGTCGTCGTGGTGAACGCCGGCTCGCCAGTCGAGCTGCCGTGGGCCGACGAGGTGGCTGCGGTGCTGCTGGCCTGGTTTCCCGGCCAGGAGGCCGGGAGCGCGCTCGCTGACGTGCTGCTTGGCGTGGCAGAACCCGGCGGCAGGCTCCCGACCACCTGGCCCGTATCGGCCGGGGACTGCCCGGTGCTGTCTGTCACCCCGTCCGGCGGCCTGCTGCGCTACGACGAGGGAGTATTCATCGGCTACCGCGCCTGGCAGCGGGCCGGCGTCGCGCCGAGATACCCGTTCGGTCATGGTGACGGCTATACCAGCTGGGCTTACGAACAGCTGGCCGTCGAGGACTACCGGGTCACGGTCACAGTGCGGAACACCGGTACCCGACCCGGCCGGGAGGTCATCCAGCTTTATGCTCGTCCGGCCGCGCCCGATGGGGACAGGCCGGAGCGCTGGCTGGCCGGGTTCGCCAGCGTGATGGCGGGCCCTGGCGACACCGCGACGGCGGCGATCGAATTGCCCGAGCGGACGTTCCAGGTCTGGGCCGATGGCTGGCAGACCGTCAAGGGCGAGTACATGATCGAGGCTGCGCACAGCATCGCCGATATCCGCCTCGCCACCGCCATCTCGGTGTCCTGACGGAACTCGCCTGCCGAGCCTGCGCAGCCGACCCAGGGGACGCGCCGATGACGAACACCGAAGTCGCCGCCGGAACCGAGCCGATGGCGTCCGGCCGGACCGGCTTCAGGCGCCTGATGGTCAGCCTGGGCATCACGGCCGGCACGCAGTCCGCCATGTTTGCCGGAATCGGCTCGGTCCTGCTGCCGTCCCAGCTGGAACAGATCGACCGGGCGCACAAAGTCGCCGCGCTCGGCCTGGTCGCAGGGGTCAGCGCGATCTTCGCAACGGTGTTCAACCCGCTCGGCGGGTCGCTGTCGGACCGGACCAGATCGCGGTTCGGCCGACGGGCGCCGTGGCTCATAGGTGCATCCGCCGCGTTGCTGCCGCTGCTGGCATTCCTCGGGCAGGCCCGTACGGTCCTGCTGGTCCTGGTCGGCTGGTGCCTCGCGCAGGCAACGGCCAACATGTTCCAGGCGCCGCTTGCTGCCGTCATCCCGGACCGGGTAGCGGCGGCGCGGCGCGGTACAGCGTCATCGGTCACTGGCGTTGCCTCAATCCTCGGCGGAGTCACGGGGATCGGCCTGGCCGGGCTGTTCACCGGGCAGATCTCCGTGGGATATCTGGTGCTCGGCGCGCTGCTGATCCTCGCGGCATGGCAGTTCGTGCTGCGGACCGCGGACGCCAGCACAGCGCACCTGGCCCGGCCACCGCGCGACACCCGCCCGGTGCGGGCCCGGCTGGCCGAGTTCCTGTCCGCGCTGACGCACCGGGACTTCGCGTGCGTATTCGCCAGCCGGGCGCTGGCAATCCTCGGCTATTTCCTCGTCGTGAACTTCGAGCTTTACGTGCTGACCGACTACATCCGGCCTGGGGGCATGAAGCCCGCGCAGGGCGTGACCGTGCTGGCGGCGATCAGCGCGGTCGGGGCCATCATCGCCGCGAGCATCGCCGGGCCGTTGTCCGACCGGCTGAACCGGCGCAAGCCGTTCGTTTTCATCTCCTCGGCCGTGGCCGGAGCAGGTTGCCTGCTGCCCGTGCTATCGCCGACATTCGGGACTATCGAGATTTTCGCCGCATTCGCCGGGATCGCGTTCGGGTGCTACCTGGCCGTGGACGCAGCGCTGGTGACGCTCGTGCTGCCACGTACCGAGGACGCCGCCAGGGACCTGGGCGTACTCAACATCGCCAACACCGCCCCGCAGGTGATCGCCCCGCTGCTCGCCGCCTTGATCATCAGTCACGTGGGCGGCTACCGGTCCCTGTTCATCCTGGGCGGCTGCTGCGGCATCGCCGGCGCGTTCGCAGTGATGCCCGTGCGCGCCGTCCGCTAGCAGGCGGGGATCAGCGCCACCTTCATAGGGCGGGGAACGTGGTCCCGATAGCTGGTCAGCCGTCCGGCGGACCTGGTACCCGGCTGATCCGCGCGCTAATTCTGGAGCTCGGCAGGCTTGGCGGCTGGCCGGCCTGGGGAAGATCTGGTCCGTCTGGACGCCCAAACAACATTCGCAACAGGCGCGTCCACAGGGAGCATTGCTGTAACCGGAAGGTACTGGCGGGTCAATCCGATCTTGACCGAAGCGGGGGATCAAAGCTGATGAACACGCGCACGAGCCCGGTTCCGGCCATCCCGGATGTCCTTGACGATCCGATCCGGGATCGCGGCACTGCCTTTACCAAGGCAGAACGTGAAGATCTCGGGCTTACCGGCCGCCTACCGTCGGCGGTGCTGACCTTGGATCAGCAGGCCCAGCGGGCCTATCAGCAGATGCTGAGGCAGCCCACCGATCTCGCCAAAAACGTATACATGGAAGAACTGCATGATCGCAATGAAGTGCTGTACTTCCGGGTGCTAGCCGATCACCTTACCGAGCTGCTGCCAGTTGTGTACGACCCCACGGTGGGCGATGCAATCGAGAAGTTCTCGCATGAGTACCGCCGACCTCGGGGCATCTTCTTGTCGATCGACCATCCGGCCGACATCGAGAAAGCGTTCGGCACACTAGGCCTCGGCCCCGGCGATGTCGACCTGATCGTCTGCAGTGACGCAGAGGAGATCCTCGGGATCGGCGACTGGGGAGTAGGCGGCATCGAGATCGCGGTCGGCAAGCTGGCCGTTTACACCGCCGCGGCGGGCATCGACCCGCGCCGGGTGATCCCGGTGTCGCTGGACGTCGGCACCAACAACGAGGGGCTACTGAACGACCCGCTGTACCTGGGGAATCGCCACGCGCGCGTTCGGGGTTCCGACTATGACGCGTTCATCGACAAATACCTGCAGGCAGCGTCGTCGCTGTTCCCGCACGCGCTGCTGCATTTCGAGGACTTCGGGGCGGGCAACGCGCGGCGCATTCTCCTTACCCACCGGGACCGGCACCGGATCTTCAACGACGACATGCAGGGCACCGGCGCGGTTGTCATCGCGGGACTGCTCAACGCGCTCAAAGTCACCGGCACCAAATGGCGGGACCAGCGGGTCGTCGTCCTCGGCGGCGGCACGGCCGGAATCGGCATAGCGGATCAGATCCGCGACGAGATGGCTCGAGATGGACTAGATGCCAGCCAGGCAACCCGCCAGATCTGGATCGTAGACCTGCCGGGACTGCTCACTGACGACATGACCAACGGCATGCTGGACTATCAGCGGCCCTACGCGCGCCCAGCTGCCGAGGCCGCTAGCTGGGCCAAGACGCCGGCCCAGGTAGATCCGTCGGCCGCCTTGCGGTGGCCGGAGATGGCCGCTCTCGCGGAATCGCGGGCCGGCTCGGGCATCATCGGGCTGCAGACAGTGGTCGAGCAGGTCAAGCCGACGATCCTCATCGGCTGCTCGACTTCGCACGGGGCTTTCACCCAGCCGGTCGTAGAGGCCATGAGCGCGGCTGTCGAGCGGCCGGTCATCTTCCCGATCTCCAATCCGACCTCCAAGATCGAGGCCATGCCGGCCGACATCATCGCCTGGTCCAAGGGGCACGCACTGGTGGCAACTGGCCTGCCGATCCAGCCGGTCGAGTACGGGGGCGTGACCTATAACTTCGGGCAGGCCAACAACGCCCTGGTCTACCCAGGGCTGGGCCTGGGCACGATAGTCGCCGGAGCGTCGAAGGTCACCGACGGCATGCTGCGGGCAGCCTCCGAGGCTGTGGCCGGACAGGCCGACGTCAGCACGCCTGGAGCTGCGCTGTTGCCCGCAGTAGAGAACCTGCGCGCCTCGTCCGCTACCGCCGCGGTCGCCGTGGTCAAGGCCGCGGCGGCTGACGGCGTCGCCACCAGGAGGGTCGGCAATCCGGTCCAAGCGGTACAAGACGAAATGTGGCAGCCGACCTACCCCGACGGAGCCGCGTCATAAAAGATCTGCGGAACCGCCGCGGGTGAGCGCCAGCGGATTGATGACGCGGTCGAAGAGTTCCTCGGGGACGCCGTTCGCAAGGGCCGCCTGCTTTAGCGTCAGATCCTGGGCGATGGCCTGGTGCGAGATGACGGAGGCCTTGTCATAGCCGATGACAGGGGACAACGCGGTCACCATCATTACCGATCGGTCAATGTTCTCCTTGAGCTTGGCTTTGTTCAGCTCAGCGCCCTCGATCATGAACTGCCGGAAGTGGTCGCACATGTCAGCCATGATCAGCGCCGAGTGGAGGTAATTGCTGATCAGGACCGGGCGGAAGGCGTTGAGCTCGAAGTTGCCCTCCGCACCGCCCATGCTCACCGCCACGTCCGATGCGATGACCTGGATGGCGACCATCAGCATGGCCTCGGCCTGAGTCGGGTTGACCTTTCCCGGCATGATCGAAGAGCCTGGCTCGTTTGCTGGCAGGACCAGCTCGTGAATTCCTGTCCGCGGACCCGAGCCAAGCCAGCGCAGATCATTGGCGATCTTGAAGAGCGTAACTGCGGCGGCCTTGAGCGCGCCATGCGCTCGGACCATCCGGTCCAGCGTGCCCTGCGCAGTGAATTTGTTAGGCGCAGTCCCGAAAGCGGCGCCCGTCATCGCCGCGATCTGCGCCGCGACCTGGTCCCCGAAGCCGGGCGGGGCGTTGAGCCCGGTCCCGACGGCTGTTCCTCCCATAGCCAGCCTGAGCAGGCCATGGGTGGCGTGCTCGACCTCGGCGATAGCGTCATCGAGGGCGCCGGCGTAGCCGGACCATTCCTGGCCGACGGTGAGCGGAATGGCGTCCTCCAGATGCGTCCGGCCGGTCTTGACCACATCTGCCCAGTCCCTCGACTTGCGCTCGATGGCGTCACGGAGGTGGCGCAGCGCCGGGATCGTCTTCTGAGTCGACATCATGTAGGCGGCGATGTGCATGGCCGTCGGGAATGTGTCGTTGCTGGACTGGCCCATGTTGACGTGGTCGTTCGGATGAACGGGCCGCTGCGAACCGAGCGTGCCGCCCACGAGCTGGATGCACCTGTTGGAGATGACCTCGTTGACGTTCATGTTGGACTGGGTTCCCGAGCCGGTCTGCCAGACATAGAGCGGGAAGTCCTCGTCGAGCGCTCCGCTGAGTATCTCGTCGCACACTCGCTGGATCAGCTGGCCCTTCCATTCGGGTAGCCGGCCAGCACGGGTGTTTACCTGCGCCGCTGCTTTCTTCACGTAGCCGTAGGCGTGGTATACCTCTTTCGGCATACGGTCGTTGCCGATGTTGAAATGCTCCAGGCTGCGCTGGGTCTGGGCGCCCCAGTACCTGTCGGCCGGCACATCCACCTCGCCGAGGCTGTCGAACTCGCGGCGCGTCCCGGTCGCATCGAGCCCGATCGGGATATTACGGACCCTCGGCGCCCTATCATCGTTATCGGTCACGATTTGCCCCCCTCATGCGATGCGGGCCCGAAAGCGGGCCCGGCGAAGGCCAGTCCGGCGCGGCCACAATCCGATCCAGGTGTCTTGGCCTGTCAGGGAGTCAAGCTCACCCGATGGGTCGTCCAAGTTAACTGCGCGAGTGGAATCGCGGATCGCTGTTGCTATGCCCCCGCCTGCCATCGCCCATGCGCTGGCTCCGCGGCCTGCAGATCGCCCCCTACAGCAACCTTGCCGCAGAATGGGCGTCATGGACGATCTCGATCGGATTGGTACGGAGTACCTGCGCCGCCTCACCGATGCCGACTTTCGGGCTCTGGTACATGCCGACGAAGTGTCTGCGGCCGAGGCCGAGGCCCGTATCCGGGCCCTGCGCCGGGAGCCTGCGCTGCTGCTCGACGTGCTGAACCGGCCGGCCGTCTCGACTGCTCTGATGGACGTGGCCGCAGCTGACGCCGGTCGGCGATTCACGCTGGTATCGCCGTTCCTGGTGTTCGCGGCCGCTATCCACCGCGTCGCCGCAGACCTCAGCGGCAGCGGATACGTGCCGGAGCGCACGGCGCTGGGGCTGCGGGTGCCCGTTTTCGACGGCCCGCTGCTCGCCGCCTACCTCGCCGAGCCAGTTCACCGGCTGTTCCTGGCCGAGCTGCTAGCCTCGTTCGCCCGGTCCTCCAGCGGCGTCATCGTCACCCGCACCGAGCAAGGGCTGCGCCGGCGGCGGTGGAACGATCTGGACCTGGAAAGGCTGGCCGGCCTGCTGGACGCGCTGCCTGAGCAGCAGCGTCCGCCGGTCTGGCGACGCCTGGGTGACCTCGCGCTGTTCCTGGCCGGGGTATTCCCGGCGGCGATCGAGCGTGCTCTAGCAGGCCGGCTAGATCCTGCGCGGCTAGCCAGGCTCACTGGCCTGGCGGCTCCGCCGGAGTCTGGGCCGGCCGAGTTGTTCGAGTGGTTCGGCGCTGGCTGGTACCGGCTCGCTGCCCGCCGGGCGAACGCGCCCGAGGAGTCGGGGACAGCGCTGCGGGACAATGCCGAGCACATCCACGAGGCCCGCCGGGTGCTCAATGCAGCCGCCGACCGCTACCTGCTCCCGGCGAGCATCCAGTGGCTCGCGCCGCCGGGCTGACGGTGCGGTCGTCCTAATAAGCGGATATATGCACTAATCCGGACGAGCGCAACTAGAGGTATCCGAGTTGGGGATGCGTGCTCGACAACCCCGGCGTGCCCGGTGTGCCCGGTGGCACGCTGGGAAAGGTCAGCACCATGAAGCTCACAGTCGTCGGCGGTACCGGACTGATCGGTTCGCAGGTGGTCCAGAAGCTGACCGCAGCCGGACACGAGGCGGTGCCCGCGGCACCGTCCACCGGCGTCGACCTGATCACGGGGAAGGGCCTGGACCCGGCGCTGGAGCGGACCGAGGTCGACGTCAACCTCGCGAATTCGCCAACATTCGACGAGGCCTCCCTGGACTTCTTTCGAACCTCCATGAACAATCTGCTGGCTGCGGGAGAGCGCGCCGGCGTCCGGCACCAGGTGATCCTGTCGATTGTCGGCGTGGACCAGGTGCCCGAGATGGACTACTACCGAGCCAAGACTCTGCAAGAGGACCTGCTTCGCCACGGACCCACGCCGTACTCAATCGTGCGCGCCACCCAGTTCTTCGAGTTCATGGACGCCGTCTTGTCCGAGACCTGCGACGACACCACCGTCCGCTTGCCCGCCACCCGCCTTCAGCCGATCGCCGCCGCGGACGTCGCCGACGCAGTCGTGGAAGTCGCCACCGGCGCCCCACTGCAAGGCATCCGGAACGTCGCCGGCCCGGACGTCTTCCCCCTCGACGAACTCGGCAGGGTCGCGCTGGCGGCGCAGCAGGACAACCGGACTGTCATCACCGACGACCAGGCCGGCATGTTTGCGGGCGTCACCGGCGACGTGCTCACTGCAGGCCCAGACGCACACCTGGCACCCACGCACTACGAGGACTGGATCCAGAGGGCCCGGTAACCAGACAGTCGGACATTAAACTGGCGCCACCGCCCGCTGCGTCGCGTGATATGACCTGGCGGGATACCTCGCATCCCTGGCTGGCTGGATCTAGGCCGACATCACTCAACGAGGCTGATCGTCTTATGGAAGACCGCACCGACGCGTGGTTGCGGCGCCGGACCTCGCGATGGCAGGACTGGCCGGCAGGCCGGCTACTCGAGGCCAAGCAACGGCTGGGCGCCACCGTTAGCGTCGTCATCCCGGCCCGGAACGAGCAGGGAACCGTTGCCGGCGTTGTCAGCGCCATTACCCGGTCTCTCGTCGAGCGCGTCCCGCTCGTGGACGAGCTCGTCGTGATGGATTCGGACTCGACCGACGCCACAGCGCAAGTGGCCGCGGATGCCGGCGCCGTGGTGCACCGGGCCGCCGAGGTGGCGCCGTCAGCCGGAAGCTTTCCCGGCAAGGGCGAGGCCCTGTGGAAGTCGCTGCTGGTCACCAAGGGTGACCTGCTGGTCTTCATCGACGCCGACCTGACCCGGTGGGGCCCGCATTTCGTCTCTGGCCTGCTCGGGCCGCTGCTGGCGGACCACGACGTGTGCCTGGTCAAGGGCTTCTACACCCGGGTGCGGACTGAGTCCGATGGCTCGACCTCACCAGACGGCGGCCGGGTCACCGAACTGGTCGCGCGGCCGCTGATCAGCTTGTGGTGGCCCGAGCTTGCGGCTGTCGTGCAGCCACTAGCCGGGGAGTGGGCGGCCAGGCGCAGCTTGATGGAATCACTGAGCATCCCGGTCGGTTACGGGGTCGAACTGGCCACGCTCATGGACACTGCCGCGCGCTACGGTCTCGATGCCGTTGCTCAGGTCGACCTGGGCAGCCGGGCGCACCGGCACCAGGCCAATCACGACTTGGCACTGATGGCCGCGGAACTGCTGCTGGTGGCCGAGCGGCGCCGGCCAGGCGGGCAGCCGCCAGCTGCGACCGACCTCATGCAGTTTGCCCGCGCGGAAGATGGCGCGGCCCGGCAGATCGCCAGGCCGGTGCCGGTGATCGAGCGGCCGCCCGCTGCATCGCTGGGCGATCTGGCCGGCGCGGTGCCTGGTGCCCGATAGCGACGCCCACCCGGCCGCGGCGGAGTCAGCGCAGCCGGACGGCACATCGCGGCCGGCGGGCATTCTCAAACTCGGCACGCACTCGTTTCCGCCGGGCCAGCCGCTGATCATGGCCATCGTGAACCGGACTCCCGACTCCTTTTTCCGGCCTGGCCTCACCTGGGACGAGTCGGCGGCGATGGACCGCGTGCATCGGGTGATCGCCGAGGGGGCCGACATCGTCGATGTCGGCGGCGTGCCTGCAGCACCTGGCTCAGAAGTAGACGTAGCCGAGGAGATCCGCCGGACCGCGGGCTTCATCGGCGCCGTGCGCGCCGCCTACCCCGACCTGATCATCAGCGCCGACACGTGGCGCCACGAGGCGGGCAGGGCCGCCTGCGATGCCGGAGCCGACCTGATCAACGACTCGTGGGGCGGCTTCGACCCGAAGCTGGCCGAGGTGGCTGCCGAGTTCGGTGCCGGGCTGGTCTGCGCTCACGCGGGCTGGCAGCGGCCGCGGACCAGGCCGTTCCGCGCGGCCTACGCGGATGTGATGGCGGACGTGCTCGGCCGGACGCAGCGACTGGCGCACCACGCCATGGAGGCCGGCGTGCAGCCAGAGCGGATCATTGTCGATCCCGCGCACGATTTCGGCAAGAACACCTGGCACTCACTGGAGGTCACCCGGCGGCTGGCGGAGATGACGCGAACGGGCTGGCCGGTGCTGGTGTCATTGTCGAACAAGGACTTCGTCGGCGAGACCCTTAACCTGCCGCCCGACCAGCGGCTGCCCGGAACGCTTGCGGCAACGTCGGTGTGCGCCTGGCTCGGCGCCCGGATCTTCCGGGTACACCAGGTTCCCGAATCACGCCAGGTCGTGGACATGGTGTCCGCGATCAGGGGTGACCGGCCGCCAGCGCGCGCGGTCAGAGGGCTGGCTTAGCAGGTGCTCACATCAGCTGCCCTCTGCCCGGCACCGCCGTTGCTGGCGCGCGAGGTGACCGGCACCGACCCGGTGCTGCCCGAGTTGCGCCGGGCGTGCCTCGACGCCGTGACGGCGCTAGTGGCTTGCCGGCCTGGCCTGGTCGCAGTGGTCGGAGTCGCGGACGCTACCCGGTCCTGGGATGTCCGGGCGGAGCTCAACCTCAGTGCTTATGCCCCCGGTGCCGAACACGGCAAGCTCGGCGCCCGGGCTCTCAGCCGCGGCGCCCCGGCTCCCGGTGGCCACGCGCCGGGCTTGCCACTGTCCCTCGGTCTGGGCGCCCGGTTGCTGAACCAGGTGGGGTACCGCGGCCGTTTGATCCTGCAGTCGATAGCCGAGGATGAGCCGACGGCGCAGTGCGCGGCACTTGGCGCGCGGCTAGTCTCGGAGACCGACCGGGTTGCATTGCTGGTCATGGCCGACGGCAGCGCTCGGCGCAGCCGCAAAGCACCTGGTTACCTGGACGAGCGCAGCGTTCCCTTCGATGCGGCGGTGGAACGCGCGATACGGTCTGGTGACCTCGCCGCGCTGCTGGCGATTGATTCGGGGGTCGCCCGCGAGCTGATGGCGACAGGCAGGGCATCCTTGCAGGTGCTAGCTGGCGCATTGGATGGCGTTCCGCGGTCCACTGAAATCCGCTATAGCGATGACCCTTTCGGCGTGGCCTACCTGGTCGCGTCCCTGACGGCCGAACAGTAAGGAACCGACATGCACCAGGATTACGCCGGCCGCGCGGTTCTCGTGTTCGGCGCGGCGGGCGCGCTGGGGCACGGCGTTGCCGCGGCCTTCGCCGACGCCGGCGCCGCCGTCACCGGCGCAGACCGGGCCGAGCCCGCGGTCGGCCGGCAGCTGGCCGGAGTCCGGTACGAGACCGCTGACGTGCTGGACGACGACAACCTCGGCGCCTTGTTCGACGCCGCGCCCGCCCCGTGGGCGGTGATAAACACCGTTGGCGGCTTCGCGCCCAAGCGGCCGCTGGCCGAGCTCGACCTCGCGGAGCTATCCTTTCAGCTTCAGCTGAACCTCGTGACCGCCGCACTGATCACTAAGCATGCGTTGCGGGTCATGCAGCGAGCCGGACAAGGCCGCATCGTGCACACCGCGAGCCGGGCCGGCGTGGTCAGCGCGGGCTCCGGGTTCGCCTACTCGGTTAGCAAGGTCGGCGTGCTGCACCTGGTCTCAATGGCCGCCGATGAAGTCCGCGGCACCGGGGTCACGGTGAACTGCGTCGTGCCCAGCATCATCGACACGCCCGTCAACCGCGCCGCGATACCGTCGGCCAATCACGATGCCTGGCCAAAAGTGCCCGACATCGCCCGCAGCTATCTCTACCTGGCGAGCCCGTCCTCGGGACTCGTCAACGGCGCGGCCATCCCGGTCTAACGCACGTCCGGCTGGCTCGCGACAGGCATGATGGCCGGATGCCAGACGAGCTGCTGCTGGGCGGGTTTGTCACCCACGTGGTCCGGATCGGTGACACCGTTCGCCGCAGCCCCGGACCGAACTCGGCCTTCGTCCGACGGCTCCTGACCGACCTGGAGCGAGCCGCCTGGGGCGGTGCGCCGCGCTTCCTTGGAGTGGACGACCTGGGCCGGGAGATCCTGAGCTTCCTTGACGGGCACGTCGCCTGGCAGGCGAGCCAGCCAGCCGACGTCGGCTCCGATGAGAGTCTCGCGGCGGCAGCCCGCCTGGTCCGGCAGTTCCATGACCTGACCGCAGGCACGGAACTGGCTGAAGGGGCCGAGGTCGTCTGCCACAACGACCTGTCGCCCAAGAACACTGTCTACCGGGCCTGCGGAACGGGGCTTCGCCCGGTGGCATTCATCGACTGGGATATCGCCGCGCCAGGCCTGCGGATCCACGACGTCGCGCACGTGTGCTGGCAGTATCCAGGCCTCGGCCCTGCTGCTGGTAACCCCGCGCAGGCCGCCCAGCGAGTCCGCTTGATCTGCGACGCCTATGGCCTGGCTGACCGCACCTCGGTGGTCAGCACGATCTTGTGGTGGCAGGAGCGCTGCTGGCGCGGCATCCAGGCCGGCGCGGCCGCGGGGGAGCCGGCGATGATGCGCCTCGACGAGGCAGGCGCGACCGCGGCGGTGCGCGAGCAGCAGCGGTGGACCGAGCGGCACCGCGCCGTGCTGGCAGCGGCCCTCCGCTAGCGGCTGAAGGCGTACACCTTGCCGACGTCGGAGCCAACGTAGACGACGCCGTCGGAAACGGCCGGCGAGGAGTACACGCCGACGCCGGTGTAGTACGACCACAGCTTCTTGCCGCTAACGGCGTTGACCGCATAGAGAGAGCCATCGTTCGAGCCGACGTAGACAACGCCTCCGGCCACCGCCGGGGAGGACTGGACCGCGTCGAAGGTCGGGTAGCTCCAGAGCTTCTTGCCTGACGACGCCTTGACCGCATAAAGCCGCGCGTCGTCCGAGCCCACGTAGACGACGCCGTTGGCCACAGCCGGGGACGAGGCTATCGCGCTGCCCGTGGCATGGTTCCACAGCTCCTTCCCGGTTTTGGCGTTCAGCGCATAAAGCCAGTAACTGGCGCCCTCATACAGCACCCCGTTGACGACCGCGGGCGATGAGAACGTCCCCGCCTTGGTGCGGAAACTCCACTTCAGTTTCCCGGTGGCCGCACTAACCGCGTAGATCTTGCTCTTGGCGCCGCCGAGGTATACAAGCCCGCCCGCCACCGCAGGGGACGACACCAAGTCACCGCCGGCCGCGAAGCTCCACAACTGTCTGCCGGTCCTGGCGTTCAGCGCGTACAGATTGCCGCCCTCGCCGTCGATGTACACGACGCCATCCACCACGGCGGGCGAGGCGACCACTGCCGCGCCGGTGTTAAGCGACCATACCGTCCGGCCAGTGCTGGCGCGCAGCGCGATCACGCCCGGATGGGTCGATCCCGAGCCCACGTAGACGATCCCGCCGGCCACCGCGGGAGAGGACGTCACTCCCTTGGCCGAGATGAAGTGCCGCCAGATCAGCTTGCCGGTGCTGGCCCTCAAGGCGAACAGGTCGCCCTGGCCGTTCGGCGAACCGATGTAGACAACGCCCGCCTGGACGGCCGGTGAGGACTGCTCGAAGGACAGCGTGCTGAAGCTCCACTTCTTCTTCAGCGTTGCCGCGGTGGCAGCGGTCAGCCCGTTAGCGGCCGGGTTAGCGCCGACGTGATCGGAGGCGAACCGGAATTGCGCCCAGTTGTAGTACCCGGCTGGCTTCGTAGCGGCAACGCTGGCCGGCGCTGCTATCAGGGGAACGCCGACCGCCATAGCACTCAGCGCTACTGCCAGGCCGCCGACGAGCAAGCGAGGACCTCGAACCGCGAACGCCATCGCGCCTCCTTGCGACTGCACTGCAGTGAGAACGAGCATCCCACGCCGCGACGCGCATCAGCAGCGAACAGCCCGATCCCTGCTGATGACCCGCGCACTCGGCTGCGGTTGACTAGCGGCATGTCAACCTCGAGGGCATCTACGTTCAGGGCATCGA
Source organism: uncultured Actinomycetota bacterium (assembly GCA_963804435.1). Lineage (GTDB taxonomy): Bacteria > Actinomycetota > Actinomycetes > Streptosporangiales > Streptosporangiaceae > JAJYUU01. The sequence continues at coordinate 2,688,551 of CAWDQI010000001.1, forward strand.
CATGCTCCGCTGGAACGCCGAGCACCAGCTCGTCAGCTTCACGGTGATGGCGCGGCCGATCCGCGGGCTGGAGAAGCTGATCGACCTCATAGCACGTCAGCTGGCAGCTGACGGCGCGGGCAGCTAGCGCCTGCCGAGCGCCTTCGGGGTGTTGACCTTGTCGGGCTTGATCACGAAGATGATCCGGCCGTCAGGGCCGATCGGGTTTCCGTAGTCCTTGCCCACGTACTTGCGCGACAGCTCGTCGATGTGGTCCCTGGCCTGCTGGCCGCCGATCGTCTCGACGACATGACCGCGCACTTCACCCCAGTCCCATGGATCGTCGGACGAGTGCAGCAGGACGGTGACCCGCGGGTCTCGGCGGACGTTCCGCGACCGCTGGCGCTGCGGCTCGGTGTTAACCAGCAGGTTCTCACCGTCGGTGTCGATCCAGGTGAGGAGGGCCTGCGGCTGGCCGTCCGGCATCAGGGTCACGACCGACGCCAGCGTGGGTGCTTTGGCCAGGCGGACGACGTCAGCGTCGAGAGGCATGCGCGTTGCTCCTAATCGGCTGAATTCGATCATGCTGATCCAGGTCGAACTTACGCCAGGCGGCCGGCCAGGGCCGAGGCGGGCCCTGGTTCAGCCGGGCCCCGACGGAGCTCCGCCAAGCAGGACCTGGGTCAGCGCGCTGCGGGTGTCAAGAAGTTGATCGAGCGCCGCCGCAAGGTGGGCGTCGGTGACCCGCAGTGGCGCCGCGCTGTTGTCACCGGCTGGCTCATTCTCCGCGGCCTGCAGCGCCGCCCTGCGCAGCAGCTCCTTGAAGTGATGGCCGAATATTTCATCGCCCGAGAATGAGATCACATGCCCCCGGTAGACGTTCCGTTCGATGCTGAGCCGCCGGATCTCGTCGATAACTCCCTGCGCTCGGTCCGGCTGCTCGCAGGCAACCTCCACGCCGACGCCGCCCCTCATGCCGTGATCTCCCGGACCACCGAGCAACAGCGCTACTGCGCCGTCCTGGTCAGTGCAGAGGTAGAGCCCGTTCTGCACGCAGGGCAACGTTAGCCCGCCCGGGCCCGCGGCAAGCGCCTCCAGTTCGACATTGCCGACGTCCGGGCCGTCCCACCCTTCGCTTTGCTGCATCATGTCGGCAAGGCCGAAATCACTGTGGTGGTAGTCGGTCAGCCCGACCAGGCGATGCGTGCGGCCAGGTTCGCTGAGCCAGGCATTCAGGGCCGTCTGGACATTCACCTGGTCGTAGGCCGGCCATGACCCCTTCGCAACCGGGAGTTCGGCTGCCTGCCGGCCAAGGTGATCGACAAGCAGGCGCCCGGCTGACTCCTCCCCGGCCCGGGCAGCCGCGACGGCACGGCGCATCAGTCGCCGGGCCAGCCTGCCGATATCGGCGAATTCCGGGTTCGCATTCTTCACACCCGAAGCATAGGCACGTTAGCTTTGCCGCGGGTGAGCCGAATTAGTGCTGCCGCAAGACGCCACAACTGACCCATGCGCCCTGGGAAGCAACCTAACTGCGCAAACGTCGTGCCCAGCTAAGTGGCGTCACTTTCCGTTGGTCCCCTGTTACTCTCTGTTCGAAGCGTTTCCGGGAACGAGGGCCCCGCCGAGGGAGCGCTGTGGACGGGGTGGCTGGCGGGCGGGGGAACGGGGGCGTACGTGTTGCTGGCTGGCGCCGCAAGGCTTGAGTCTGACCTGGCTGCATATCGCAGCGCGGTGGCCGACGTGCTCGCCGAGCTGGCGGCGCTCGGCCAGCGGGCGAGCGCGGCATCCGCCGAGCGGATCCTCGTCCGCCGGCTGGCCGAACCCGAGTTCGCGATGATCTTCTCAGCGACCTTGCCGGGACCGCAAGCGGTCACGCAGCGGGTCCTGCGGGAAGCGCGGACCTACCGGCAGAGTGCCCGCAGCTCGGCCTGCAACCTGACCGCGATGATCCGGATCGCGCTGCTGTCCCAGATCGAATTGCTCTGGTGGGGCCACCTGCCGGCGTACCGCGACGACGCCGACGTGCTGCGCTCCGGTGAGCTTCTCGATCTGGAGGCGCTGCGCAGCGGCGACATGCTGTTGTTCCGCTATCGGCGCCAGAGCGCGACGCTGCTTGGTCGGGCCGTGCGGTCGGCTGAGCGATTCGCGGCGCCCGGCCGCGCACCGCGCACCGCCGGGCTCCGGTTCGCCCGCGCCCGCCCGGAACTGGTCGTGCTGCTCAACCAGATCGCAGCCGAATTCGCAAGGCTGGCTCCCGCGGGCACGCCTCGATTGTGGGTGACCAGCTTGACACGCAGCGAGGAGCACCAGCGGCATCTGCGTTCCCTCGGTTATGCGGCGCTGCTGCCCAGCACTCATTGCGTCGGGTTCGCGGCCGACATCGAGATGGAGTGGTTCCGGCAATTCCAGGCCGATCACGTACTCCAAGGCTTGTTGCTCGAGCATCAGCGCGCCGGCGACATCAACGTGATCGATGAAGGCCAGGCGTGGCACGTCTGCGTGCGACCCGGAGCTGGCCACGCGCTACGGCTCATCCCCGACCAGCTGCCGGGCGGCTGATCCGGTGTGCGGCATCGCCCTCATCGTTGGCCCCGGCCCGGACTACGGGCTCTTCCGGCACATGCTGGATTCACTCGCACCCCGTGGCGAGATCGAGGAAATCGCCACCGGAGATGGCCTGCTCGCCGGCACACAGCGCCTATGCATCGTGGACCGCGACCGGGCAGTCCAGCCGTGGCTGTCCTCCGGCGGCCGCTGGCTGCTGTGCTACAACGGCGAGATCTTCAACTACCGGCAGTTGCGCGCCGAGCTGATCAACCTGGGCCGCGAGTTCTGCAGCGAGAGCGACACCGAGGTGGTGCTAGAGGCGTTCCTGACCTGGGGGGAACGCGCGGTTGGCAGGTTCCGAGGAGAGTTCGCGTTCGCGATCGCCGACCGGGCCAGCGGCCGGACCTATCTCGCCCGCGACCCTGTCGGCGTGAAGCCGCTGTACTGGTCCAGCCGCGACCGCCGGTTGCACATAGCCTCGGAAGTCAAGGCCCTCGTGCCAGTCGGATCGCCGGTGTCCGAGGTCCCGCCCGGCCACCATGGCTGGGCCGGGCCAGCGGCAGCGCCAGTCCTGGTGCCGTACGTCGACCTGCTGCGCCTCGGCGCGGATCAGGCGCTGATCGAGGACCCCGCCGAGGGCATCAAGCTGCTTCGCCTGCTGCTTGAAGACAGTATCCGGGCCCGGGTAGATACCGACCTGACGGTCGGCGTGATCCTTTCTGGCGGCCTGGACAGCTCAATTGTCCTGGCCCATGTGCGGGACATGCACCCGGACTGCGTCGCGCTCACCATCGGCGCCCCCGGCAGCGAAGACCTGCAGTTCGCGCGGCGCCTGACGGCGGACCTCGGCGTGCCGCACGAGGTGATCGAGATCCGACCCGGTGACATCCGCGGGGACGACGTGCGCGAGGCGATCCGGATGTCGGAACTGACCGAGTATGGCGACATCATCAACGCGGTCGTTTCCGTTCCCCTCTTCGCCCGGGCCCGCGCCCTGGGCCTCAAGGTCCTGCTCACCGGAGACGGATCGGACGAGTTGTTCGGCGGCTACCCGATGTACGACCGGATCGAGACGAGCGCCTCGCGCCAGCTCTTCATCCACATGATCGGGAATCTGTACCGCACTGAATTGCAGCGGGTCGACCGAGTCAGCATGGGTAACGGCGTGGAGGCTCGAGTGCCCTACCTGGACCTGTCCTTGATCGAGCTCGCCATGCGCCTGCCTGTGAGCCTTAAGGTGCGAGACGGCGAGGAGAAGTGGATCGTCCGGCAGGCATTCGCGGACGTGCTGCCCGACTACATCACCGGGCGGCCCAAGAACCCCATGTCCCACTCATCTGGGTTGCACGAGCGAGCCCGGCTGTACAAGCCGCTGTTTTCGCGGCTGCACCGGTCGTTCGGCTATGACCTGTTCGAGCCGGTGCGGCGCGACTTCTCCGTCGTGCTCGGCCAGTGCGGCCATGACCTGGATCTCGCGCTCGCCTACGGCGAAGCCAGGCCGGACTACACCGCCACGGAGCACGCCCGCGACCTGGCCGGCGCGCTGCGATGGAACACCGCAGCGGCGATCCGGGGCCGTGTCCCGACCGCACGGGCGCCGCGGCCGGCACCCCGCCACCGGCGCCCGCGGTTCTAGCGGCCCCCCTGTCTGCGCCGGCGTCAGGTTTCCGGGTCGGGATCGGTGTCCGCGCGGCGAAGCTCTGGTTCGACGCCGCCTTCCCGGTGCCGTTCCTGCGCCCGGATCACCTCCTGGATCAGCGCCGCCTCGCGCGCGGCATCTAAGGTGCCAGACTGCCCGTTCACCGCGTTAACGGAATCGCCTGAGCTCGGTTGCGGATCTCCCATGGTTGGTCCTTCCTCGCGCCGGATATCCGATCTGCACCTAGTGTCCAGCAGCAGCTGCCGACGCGCCATCAACTAGGGCGAAAGCGGATTGGACGCACTGCGCACGAGTTACAGATCGGCCGGCGTGGCGAGATTGCGGATCCCGACCTCGTCCGCCCGCGCCAGCAGCTCGGCGGGGTCAGCGTAGACACGGTAGGCGCCGGCGCGCTCGAGTTCCTCCCGGCCGTAGCCGCCGGAAAGCAGGCCAATGCCGAGTGCGCCGGCCCGCCGCGCGGCGAGCAAATCCCAGACGCTATCCCCGACGACCCAGGCCTGCGCCGGCTCGACGCCGATCAGCGCGGCGGCCGCGAGGAACAGGTCCGGATCGGGCTTGGCGCGCCGGACCATATCGCGGGTCACCATCGGCGCGTTGTCGTCAAGTCCGAGCATTGCCAGCGCGCGCACAGCCATCGCCTTGCGGCCGCTGGTGGCGATCGCCCACGGCACGCCTTGCGCGGTCAGCGCGGCGAGCAGTTCGCTGGCACCGGGCAGGGCCCGGACCGAGTCGGCCTGGGCGAGGTAGTTGGCGACATGATCCTGCTGAAGGAGTTCGATGTCCCGCCCGGACAGCGACCGGCCAGTCTCGCGCAGCAGGGCCGACACGAACAAGCCGCCGCTCATCCCGATCCGCCGGTGAATCCGCCACACCGACAGATCGATATCGAGCCTGGCTAGCGCGTTGCGCCACGCGATGACGTTCTGGTAAACGCTGTCGATCAGCGTGCCGTCCAGGTCAAACAGGAACGCCGGAACTGGCGGCTCGTCGTACTGCACCGTCGTCACACCGGCACACTAACGCGGTCGCGGATCCGGGGACCGATCGACACTACGCTGGGCCCAGCGCTGTGCGCGAGGGCGCACATTCCTTCGTCACAGGTAACGTGCCCGCCACATATTTCGCCCGCAATGTCTGGCAAGGGCTGCTTGTGCTTGCTCCAAGGTCCGGTACGGCCCGCGAAGCCGCCGGAGGAGGGGACTGACCGTTGGGTAATCGAGAGCCGGGTCATCGCCGCAATCGCAGCAGATGACTTCGAACAGGCCGGTGTATCGCCATTTACTGTCGGCGGTACTAATTCGCTGCGACCGGATACATGCGGTGCTGGTGTGACCTAACTGGCCGGGAGGGGGAGGCATAGTCACTATTCTGCGCACCGGCAATTGGTTTGTGCAATTGCCTGGCCGACAAACATGCATTTGCCATTCGCGATATCCAGGGCAGATATAGAGATAGTGAGTTCTTAATAATTATTCAGGCTATAGCTCATCATCAGGTGAGATTAGGGGCCCTCACACTCTGGCATCGCGGCTGTGGTCAGGAAATATCTGCCTGACGCGCGACGTGCCACCAAGCCGGACGGCCAGCCATCGGCGTTGCCTGGCCAGGCCGACGGTCAGGGCCGTCGGCCAGTTGGGATGGGACTCGGCGGCGATACCGAGCGCTAGCACTACCGCGAGCGCGGGTACCAGGTACACCGGAACGACGATGGCGCCCATGAAAACCAGGCCCATAGCAGCCCCAGCCGTCACCAGCCGGACCGTCCGCGCGCTCCGGGTCAGCTTACGGGACGGCAGGATGGCGCTAGCGAGCACGAAAAGGCTGACGCCGCCGTAGAGAGCCGCCCGAGGGCCGACCGCGATGGTGGTTGCTCCGTCTGCGGCCAGGATCGCGGTATGCAAGCCAGCGCTGGCGGCAGCGACGCCAGCGACTATCGGCAGGTTGACGGCAGTGAAACCGGCGATCGAGCGGGGGCCATTCAGCGCTGCCCGGTCCGCGGCGGTAAGCCAGGTCCACCACAGCGCCGCCAGTGTGATCAGCGCTGCGCCGAGCACCACGGCGAGCTGCATGCTCCACGGCCGCAGCGTCGCGGCGCTGATCAGCCGGGCTACCGACTCGCCGAGGACAATCAGCACGAAGAGCTGGAAACGGTCCGCCAGGTGCCACGGGTTGAGCGGAACCCGCTGACCTGGCTTCAGCATCGCCAGCGCACCGGTGGCGTCCGTGGCCAGGGCCGCTGCCCAGAACGCGAAGCGAAGCGGCCCCGGGGCGGCCAGCGACGCCAGCCATAGTGCACCGCCCGCACCGAAGAAGATCAGGTAGCTCGCATACAGCGCTCTGGTCGCCGGCAGGTGGCGGCGGGCTCTGGCATATAGCACAAGCTGCAGGCCGCGCAGGCTCACGAACGCGATGACAAAGCCGGACGTGCTGCCAGCCAGCGCCCTGGGAGCACTGGCAGCCAAGCCCACACACAACAAGATGGCGGCCAGAAAGGAAAGCCGGTGTGCGGTGTCCTCTGACTCATGCCGGTCGGCGTAGAAGGTGAGCTGCACCCACAGCCACCAGATCGGGGTGAACAGCATCATGAAGCGCGCCAGGTTGCCGAGGCCGGGGTGATCCTGGAGTGCGCCAGCGAGCTGGCCGACGGCCCCGGCAAAGACCAAGTCGAAGAACAGCTCCAGCCAGCTGGTCCGCCGCTCCTCGCGGTCGTGCCCGTCAGCGGTGCGCAGCGGCGGCGGGTTCAGGTGTACCGGGTGCAGCATGGTGGGAGCGTGCCGGGTTTGCGTGTTCATGGCTGGGCGTACTCGTTTCGGGCGGCTACGACGCTGGTCAGATCTCGCAGCATCGGCGGTGCGTCGTCCAGGTCAAGGACAGCCTCGATCAGGATCAGCCGGCCGGCATTGCGGATGGCACCTCGCAGTGCCCGGGTCAGCTTGCGGTGGCTGGCTGCGCGGATCGTGAGCGGGGATGACGTGAGGCCTAGCGCTGTCGGCAACGCAGTCCAGTCCCATTCGGGGATGCGGTGGTAGGTGGCGGCCGGGCTGTGGATCGCCCGCTCGATCACGTATCCGCCATTGTTCAGGACGATGATCACCGGTGCCACGCCCTGCGCAAGCAGGGTGCCGAGCTCCGCCGCCGTCTGCTGCATGGCACCGTCGCCGATGACCAGGACGACCCGCCGGTCGGGCGCACCAAGCGAGGCACCAAGTGCGGCCGGCAACGTCCATCCGATCGACGCCCACATCGGCTGCCCGATGAGCTGGGCGCCCTCGGGCAGGGTCAGGCCAGCCGCACCATAGAAGGCGGTGCCCTGATCAGCAATCACCAGGTCGCCGGGCAGCAGGAAGTCCTGCAGGCTCGCCCACAGGCTGCGCTGGGTGAGCGGCCCGTCGGTCCCGGCCGGATCCGCTTCAGCCGCCGCCAGATCTGCAAGGTCGGTGCGCGGCTGGATCCGGGCATCGCGAACGGCCGACGTCAGTACCGCCAGCGAGTGCTGCAGGCCGATGCCGGGGTAGCTGGTATTGCCGATAGCGACCCGGTCGGGGGCGAGGTCGATCCGCCCGGCCACGGGCAGGTGATGCGTTCCGCCGCCCGTCACAGTGTCAGCCAGCGTGACGCCGACGGTGATCAGGACGTCAGTGTCCTCGACCGCGAGCCGTGCCCTCTTGGCCGACGCGGCGCCGGCGTAGAGCCGGCGAAGCTCGGGTCAGTTTCCGGGAAGTCACCCTTGGCCATCGACAGCACGGTTACTGGCAGGTCGGCAGCAGCGGCGAGCCGGGTGACATCACCAGTCACGTGGTAGCGGGCGGCTAGATGGCCGACCAGCACGCTGGCACTAGTCGCGCCACCGAGCAGCCGGCGCGCGCGGTCGGCAAAGGCGCGCAGCACAGCCGGATCCGGATCGTCGCCTGGCCGGCTGACCTGCAGGGGCGCGGCCGGAGCGGCAACGGGCGCCGAGGCCACGTCGGCCGGGATCGTGAGGTAGACCGGCCTGGAGGCGCGGAGCGCCGCCGCCAGCACTCGGTCGATCTCCGCTGAGGCAGTGGCTGGCCGGAGGTCTGCCTGGGCGACGGTTACCTCCGCCGCCATCCGGGCGAAGTGGCCGAATCCAGCACCAGGCAGATTGTGGTGCAGAGTTGTGCCGTCCTGCCTTGCTGCCAGCGCCGGGGTGCCGACAATGTGGACGACTGGCACAGATTCTGCGTAGGCCCCGGCAACGGCGTTCAGCGCCGAGAGCTCGCCGACGCCGAACGTCGTCACGAGCGCGCCGAGGCCGCGCAGCCTCGCATAGCTGTCGGCCGCATAGCCGGCGCCCTGCTCAGTCGCCATGACCGTCCAAGCCATAGCCGGCCTGTCCGCGACGGCGTCGAGCAGGCCAAGGTTGTAGTCCCCTGGTACGCCGAAGACCGACACCACGCCGGCCTCGGCCAGGCGGTTGAACAGGTACCCGGCCACGGTTGTGGTCAGGGCGGCGGCGGGCTGGGGATGTTCGTTAGTGCTAGTGGTGTACATGACTGATGTGCCCTTTCTGGAAGTGGTCACGCGGCTGCTGGCGGGATCGGGTGATTGGAGCGGATCAGGTCGTGCGGGTCGACAGCCGCTTTGATGCGACGGAGCCGGTCATACGCGGCGGCGGACCAGAAGCAAGCCGGGTCGCGGCTGGTGTCCGCCAGGTTGAGGTACATCTGCGGCGCCGCCCAGCGGGACATCGCCGAGATGACAGCCGTAACGCCGGCCGTGGCTGCCACGGCCGCCGTAGGGGTGGGCGCCGCGCCAAGGGCGTAGAGGGCATAGTCCGCATCGACTGCTGCAACTGAGCCGTTCTGCGGCCGTGCCCGGCGCATCTCGCCGCCGATCTGACGCAGTTCGATGGCCAGCAGCGCGGCACCTTCGGGAGAGTTGAACTCACCGACTGCCATGTTGATCGCGTCGGCGGGCAGCGTTTCGAGCGTGAGCCCGTCGCCGACGCTCGGCACCGGGTGCTCGGGGTCCATGTGCAACTGGCCAAGCGCCGGCGCGGGCATCATCTGCATGGTGTCGGTGACTGGGTTGAGCGCCCGGAGCGGGTGCAGTATCGAGTCGGCCTCGTCCTTGGCGCCGAGGTGGATCACGTCGATGACGACGAATGATCGGCCCTGGAGCCGCGCTGGCACGTCACCGGCCGGGGGAAGCGCATCAGCCGCGCAGCGGTGGTGAACTCGTCCGGGATCGCGCTCTGGGTCAGTTCCCGCCAGGCCTGGAGCACCTCAGTGGCGGCCTCAGCCGGCCACCACAGCAGGCCGGCGTAGATGCTGCTGATCGGGAAGAGGCGGATCTTGAGGGCGGTGACGATGCCGAAACTGCCGCCACCGCCGCGCAGCGCCCAGAACAGATCGGGCTCATGGCAGCCGTCGGCGCGCACTAGTGCGGCGTCAGCGGTGACCAACTCGACCGACTCGACGTTGTTGGCCGACAAGCCGTAGGTTCGGCTGAGCCAGCCCATGCCACCGCCGATCGTGTACCCGACGACACCCACGTTGGGGGACGAGCCCGCGAGTGCTGCCAGCCCATGCTCCCCGGCCGCGTCGACGACCGGCTGCCAGAGCGCCCCCGCCGCTACCCGGCCGGTCCTGGCGACCGGGTCGATGCTGACTTGCTGCATCGCATCGGTCTTGACGAGGAGCGTGTCGGCCAGCGAGCCGAGAGGCGCCGCATTGTGGCCGGTGCCCTGTGCGGCTACGCGCAGGCTGTGGCGCCGGGCGAACTCAACCGCTGCGACGACCTCCGCTGCTGAGCCAGGCCGGGCTATCGCAGCGGGCTGCTGGTCAACGGCGAGGTTCCAGGCCTTGCGCGCGTCATCCCAGTCGGGCTCGCCAGGGGTGAGGATGGTTGTGGTCGGACCCGCGAGTTTTGTCGTAACGGCGAGTGCTGTCTTCATGCCCACGACGCTACGGACGGGGCGGTCTGGGCGAATCCGCTGCGAACACGGATATCAGCCAGCTCCGAGGCGGTTCAGCGGCGCCGGTATGCGTAGTCCTACGGAGCCTGCTGTCCGTTATTTGGTAGCTGCGCGCAGAAGGTGGCGGGTCAGCTCGGCTCGGGTGCGGACGCCGAGCTTGCGGTAGATCGAGGCGACGTGGGTCTCGACGGTCCGCACGCTCACAAATAGGGCCGCGGCCGCATCGCGGTTGGTGGCACCGCTTGAGATCAGATCGGCTACGCGCTGCTCAGTAGCGGTGAGCTCAGCCTGAGATCTGGTGCCAGCCACCCGCGGCAGCTCATGCTCGATCTCCGCGAGCAGCGGACGATGGTGAGCCGCAGACGCGAGCTCGTGAGCGCGCCGCAACGCGCCGCGAGCCTCGGTGCGCGCCTTCCTGCGCCGCTCAATCCGGCCGAGTGCGAGCAGGCTGCGCGCCAGCTCGAGGCGCAACGGCGCGGACTCGTGCGCGGCAACAGCCGCGCGGGCCAGTTCGGCCGCCTCATCTAGCTTGCCAGCCTGCGCCGCGGCCAGCGCACAGATCCTGTCCGCGTCGCCAATCAGCACCGGACGGCCGAGCCGGGTGCCGGTGGCCCGCAACATCGCCGCGATCGGCAGCGCCGCCTCGGGCCGCGCGACGGCCAGATATGCCTCGGCAAGCTTCGCATCTATCAGGTGCCGGACGCCAGGATCGGCCCATTCACACTCATCTGCCCACCGGGCGGCCAGTTCGAAGTGTCCGCCCGCCGCGACCGAGTCACCGAGCCATGCGGCTACCTTGCCGCGGACGCAGGCTCCCACGAAGCGCGCGGGGATCGGGGAATGTTCGTCCTCCGGCAGGTGCTCGTCGGCGATGCTGAGCGCTTCGTCCAGCCGCCCGGCGGCGATCCGCAGTTCGCAAAGCGGTTCCAGGTGCCACGGGGATGGTGGCCAGTCGTGCCATGCGGCGACGCGCTCTGCATCCGCGATGGCCGCTGCGGCCGTCATGTAGTCACCGGCCAGTTCCTCGGTCGCAGCCAGGTAGGACAGGAAAGTCACCAGTGCGTAGTCCTCGCCCGCTTCCCTTGCCTTCTCGATGGACCGGCGCATGGCCGCACGCGCGGTGTCCAGGTCCTCGACGTACCTGGACCACAACCCGCGGCATACGTCCGCGCTGTCGTACAACCGGTCCACCGGCGCGTCAGCCTCCAGCCGCTGGGCCCGGTCGAGCAGCTCGCAGTCGAGGCCCTCACCCGCGGACACCTTTGCCACCATGAGATTCAGCAGCGCCCGATGGACGGCCGGAGCCGCGTCTTTGCCAGCGGCCTCACCGCAGCTGATGGCCTCGATGGCGGCAGCCCGGCGTTCGCCAGGGATGCCGTACACAACATCTGAAGCGAGAGCGAGTATCAGTGCCCGGCGGCGTAGGTCGGTGCCAGCGGCCTCGACTGCCCGGCTGACCAGGGTGATGGCTGTACTGGCACCATGGATCAAGTCGGTCGTATCCAGCAGCAACGGCAGTGCCCGCTCCAGGTCCGGCGTCGCCAGGCGGTGCATGTCAAGCGTCTCAACTTGCGCCAGCGACCCCTCGACATCGCCAGCAAGGAACAGCAGCTCGGCTGCGCGGATCCGGCGGCGCTGCAGCACGGCTGCATCGAAGGCAGGGCTGAACTCGACAGCCTGGACCGCGAACTGACTAGCCGCCCGGTTGCTGGCCCTGGCGTGGCCAGCGGCGGCTGCCGCCTCGAGCGCCTCCGCTACAGCGGAGTCTGGCCCGGGCCCGGCGGCGAGCGCCGCGAAGTGCGCATGACGTTCCGGATCGGGAGAGAAGATCGCGGCCAGCCGACGATACAGCAGCGACCGCCGGCCAGGCGGCAGGGACTCGACCGCGGCAGCGCTGATCAAGGGGTGCGCGACCGCGATCCGGTTGCCGGTCTCGACCAGGACACCGGCAACCACGGCGGCGTCTACCGCTGCGGCGGGATCGTCCAGGTAGTCGAGTACTTCGAGTGCCTCGGCCAGGCCCAGCCGGCCAGCAGCGGCAACAACGGCGAGCGCGGCTGCAGCGGGCGGGTTCAGCGACCTTGACAGACGCTCGGCCAGGCTTCTTGCCAGCGGCGGCACGGTCGTCTCGCCGGAGTTCAGGCTCGCCAGGATCTCCTTTGCCCAAAAAGGATTGCCGCGGGACTGCCGGGCGACTAGCCGGGCTCGCTCCGCCGAGACGCCTTCGGGCAACATTTTCTGGACCTGCCACATGTCAAGGGGCGCGAGCTCAATCTCCTCCGCAGCGGGCAGAGCCCCGAGCAGAGTGCGCCAGCGGACCGACAACGGCGCGGCACCGGCCGTGAGCAGATCAGCCGCCGCCTCCGTCCTTGCGCCGAGGAGCAGCGTTAGCGGCCCGGCAGTCATTCGCCGGAGCGCGAAAGCCAGCGCGTCGAGGCTGTCCCCGTCAAGCCACTGGGCGTCATCGATGGCGACGAGTACCGGGCCCGCCGAAGTGCAGGCACGCAAGCACGCAAGCACGGCGAGTCCGACTGCGTTGGCGCTCGGCGGCTGGCTCCCGGCGGCCCGCAACAGCAATGCGACTTCAAGCGCCTCGAGCTGGGGAACAGGGATGTCTGATGCCAGCGCCGGCAAGACGTCGGCCAGCAGATCGGACAAACCCGCGAACGACATGTCGGTTTCGGTGGCCGACGGCTCGCTGCGGAGCAGCCTGTGACCGGCTGCTACTGCAGCATCGACCCCGGCGCGCCACAATGTCGACTTGCCGGCCCCAGCCTCGCCATGCACGGCTAGCCCCGCAGGGGAGTCACGAAACCCTAGGGCGAACTCGCGAACCCGGCGCCATTCGGCCGAGCGCACGATGCCGCCGTCGTCGGCAGCCATGACTCCATCTCATCACGGCCTGGCCCCGTACGGCTCGGCCGACCGAGGACCAGAATGCGCATGCTGCGAGCCTTACGGCTCGAGCGCTGCGCGGATCAAGTCGGTGAATTCCTGGTCGCTGATCCCGCCAGCGTCCCGCGGTCGGAGCCGGATGGTCGCCTTGCCCGATTTGAGTTCCGCATGACGGCTGCTAAACCCAGCATCCCGGTCCGCCTGCCAGCCGTAAATCGAGACGCCGTGCTGCCAGGCTGCTAGGTACAGACGGCGACGGCCAACCTTATACGCCGGGATCTGGTACGACAGCACAACGACGGCGTCCGGATGCTCGGCGAGGATCAGCCCGTGCAGCCGGTCAAACAACGGCCGGTGTTCCGCCGGGATGCTGTCGATGTAGGTCCGCACGGCCTCGTCCACGGCTCCATGGTAGCTAGCGGGTCGCCTGCGCCAATGCCTGCCGGATCTGAGCCTCGCAGGCCGCGAGCTGACCTCGTTGCTCAACGGTCCGTAGGGCGCACCTTGGGCCGAGATCCGGACTCCTGACGCCAGCTCTCCGCGAACGCGCCCGCATCGACCGCGCCGTAGCCGATGGCGTCCAGGTACTGCGTCAGGGCCACTTGGCAGCCTCGTCATCGCTGGCGATCGGCAGGAACGAGCGATCTGCGGTGCCCGACGGGCGGCCGCCAACCGGTGATCGCTGCCGATGATTCCTTCGCGCACCGATTTGAGACTGGTCTGATACTGCTCAAAGCCCTCGCATTCCGCAGATTGACGCTACAGTCTCTCCGCGTCGCGGAGCGCTGCGCGCCGCGGAGATCATCACTTAGCAAATCTCAGGAGGCAGACAGATGCGGGGACTACGTAACATAGCCATAGGCGCTGCTTGCGCAGTAGGGATCATGCTCCCGCTGGCGACGGCTGGTGCTGCGTCGGCAAAGCCGACGAGTACTTTCACAGCGCTGAAGCTCAAGAACGGCTGGGTCAACTACGGCTTCGGTACCGCTGGCGCCAAGGTGGCCGACATCGGCGGCATCGTCTACTTCCAGGGTGCGATCCGCTCTGGCCACAGCGCGTTTGCCTTCACCCTGCCGAAGGCGCTCCGCCCCGCCACCGCGGTGTACGTCCAGGTGGATCTCTGTAACGCCAACAAGGGACGCCTGTATATCCAGCGCAGCGGCGTTGTGGAGGTCGAGACGGAGGGAAATGTCTTCAGCAATGCCCAATGCTTCACCTCGCTAGAAGGGGTCTCGTTCGCACAATCGGCGGCGCATTTCACCGCGCTCAAGCTCCAGAACGGCTGGCGCAACGCCCCGTATAGCACATCCAGCGCAAAGGTGATCGACATCGGCGGGATCGTTCACTTCAAGGGCGCCATCGCCTCCGGCAACAGCCCCGTCCTCTTCACCCTGCCGAAGGCCTTCCGTCCCGCGACCGCGGTGTACGCCCCGGTGGATCTTTGCAATGCCAACAAGGGGCGCCTGTTTATCAAGCCCAGCGGCGTAGTGACGGTCCAGGAAGAAACGACCTTCTCTGAGGCCCATTGCTTCACCTCGCTCGACGGCGCATCGTTCGCGAGGTCTGCCGCGCACTTCACCGCGCTCACGCTCAAGAACGGCTGGACCAACGCGCCGTTTAGCACGTCCAACGCCAAGGTTGCCAATATCGGCGGGATCGTTCACTTCAAGGGCGCCATCGCCTCCGGAACCAACTCGTTCGTCTTCACGCTGCCAAAGGCCTTCCGGCCCGCTCACCTGGTGTATGTGCCGGTGGATCTCTGCAATGCGAACAACGGACGCCTGGACATCGAGCACAGTGGCGCCGTATTCGTCGAAGAGGAGGGCGGAACGTTCAACCACGCCCAGTGCTTCACCTCGCTCGACGGCGCCTGGTTCAAGCCATAGCGGTCCGGCATTCCTGACGCGGTCCGAGCTGGAGCGCATCTGAAGCGGCGGGGACTGGCGCATCTGGTCCCCGCCGCCGCATGATTCGAGGATGTGGCAATCTGCCCGGATCGCCGCTTGCCGCGCGGGCGGTGTCACCATCCTGAACGTGCACCCCGTCGGTCCGAACGGTGTCACCGCCGTCGAGACTGTGGCGAGATGGCTGGATGAGGAGGTGCCGGCGAGTGAACACGGCGGCTGACTATGACGAGTTCGGCATGCTTTCCGAGAACGCCGCCGAAGCCGGACTACCCTTCGGCGCGCCGCCGATCGTCGCCCGCCGTTCCTTCACCATCGCCCCCGGCCAGGAGGTCAGCGCTGTCGTCTGGCGCGAGCCCGAGCTCGAGCCGGAGCTGGTGCTTCTGCATGGCGGCGGCCAGAACGCCCACACCTGGGACACGGTCGCGCTCGCACTCGGACGTCCGCTGATCGCGATCGATCTGCCCGGTCACGGGCACTCCGCCCGCCGCGCCGACCGGGATTACGGGCCCTGGCGCAACGCCGAGGCCGTCGCCGCCGTGCTGGATCAGGCGGCACCACGAGCGTCGGCAGTCGTCGGCATGTCGCTGGGCGGCGTCACCACTATCCGGCTCGCGGCAGCCAGGCCGGACCTGGTGCGCAAACTCGTGATCGTGGACGTGACGCCACAGGTGCAGGACCCGGTGCGCCAGCTCAGCCGGGCCGATCAGGGCGCCGTCGCGCTGATTGCCGGGCCGCCGACGTATGACTCCTTCGAGCAGATGGCCGAAGCCGCGATCGCCGCCAGTCCGCGCCGTCCGCGGTCGGCAGTCGAACGCGGCGTCCGGCACAACTCCGTGCAACTGCCCGACGGCAGGTGGACGTGGCGATATGACCTGTTCAGCCAGCCGACAGGGCTTGCGGACTTCACCCCGCTCTGGGAAGACGTAGCCGCGATCACCGCGCCGATTATGCTGATCCGCGGCGGCGACTCCAAGTTCGTGCCGGACGGCGACGTGGAGCAGTTCCGGCAGCTGCAGCCCGGCCTGCGCGCAGAAACGGTACCGGACTCGGGGCACGCGGTGCAGAGTGACCAGCCGCTCGCGCTGACGGGGCTGATCGAGGAATTCGTGTTCGGCTGATCTGAGCTAGCCCGCCCACGAGGCGGCAGCCAGCGCCAGGATCTCCGGCCTGTCTTCGGCGAGCAGAAACCCTGCCGTGATGGTACTGTCCAGCGCGGCCGCGAACTTACCCAGGTAATCTTCCGGGCCGCCGGGATAGAGCCGGGCGAGGTCGACCTGGCTGAGCTCAGCCGTCGTGCCGAAAAGGAACGCGAACAGCTCGCCTCCCTGTCCGGTCCCGGACAGCACCGACGTCGGTACGTCGGTCCACGGTGTGCGGATGCCGCCGGTGGCGATACCCAGCTCATCTCGCCGGAAGTCGCGGCCATCGCTGGCCAGGTCAAGCCGGGGCGCCGACGGCGCCTTGGACTCGCCTCGCACCCACGAATCCAGCTGATCGACTGCCGCGCACTCGACGTAGTGATGCTGGGGCCCGCTGTTGACTGGCGATTCCGTAGTTCCCATGAGGATGTCGGTCGTCGGTCGCAATAGGTGTGCCAGTCGCTCCGCGGGAAGATGTCCGTCGTCCAGGCCGCTGGCGAACAGCAGATAGGTGTCGGCATGCGCGGCCCCAGCTAGCTCCCAGTTCCGCAGCAACTCGCCATCGGGCTGCGCTACCCGCCCGCTGCCGAGCAGGGCCACGTCGGTCTCGGTCTGCAGCACGATTACCGGGACACGCAAGTCATCGCGTATTCGCTCGGCCGCACCCCCCAGCCTTGCCGGGTTGAACCCGGTGTCCAGGGACGCGGCCACGCCTGGCCTGCCGTGCACCAGGAATCCGTCGTAGACAGCGGCGACCGGATCCACCGCATTGACGTAGGCAGTGAGGAACGACCCGGACTGCGAGTGCCCGCACGCCAGCATTCGCGCGCGCGCCCCGTTTCCGGTGCGCGGCAGCAGGCCCGGCTCGGCCAGCACCGCGCGCCCTGCCTGGCTGAAGACGTCGAATGCCCACCGGTCGCCGGGATGCGAGAGCGCCGCGTACCGCTCCGGGTTCGTTACCTTCAGGTGCATGCCCTCGACCATGCCGCCGCCTTCGATCCCGGCGCGCTGGGCGGACACGCCGACCCAGGCGTGACCATGGCGGAGAAGGTAGGTGTGCGCCAGCATCCAGTCCGGCGCCGCGTCCAGACCACCGGACACGTTGAGCCACTCGACCACCACCGTGCCGCTGAAGTCGGCGGCATTCGCAGGCCGGCGCAGTAGCACCCTGGTCACGAACGGAGCAGGCTCATCGGCCTGGACCGGCCACTGGCCATCGGGTCCGCGCTCGGCCGTCAGCCGGTACGACTCGGCGGTCCCGTCGAGGCGGAACTCTCGCTCGACATAGCCAAGTCCGGCCAGGTCGTAGGCGCCGGCGGTAACGGGCACCGGGCCAGGAAACTCGGTCAGCAGCGCGCTCATGCGGCAGATTTCTCCAGGATGTGCACCGCGCAGGCGCTGCCCAGTCCGATGACGTGCGTGAGGCCGACCTTGGCCCCCTCGATCTGCCGGTCGCCGGCTTCGCCGCGCAGATGGGTGGAGACCTCGTAGATATTGGCGATGCCGGTAGCGCCGAGCGGGTGGCCCTTGGACAGCAGCCCCCCGGACACGTTGACCGGGATCTGGCCGTCGCGCCACGGACCGCGCTTGTCGATCCATTCGCCCGCGCCGCCCTCGGGGCACAGCCGGAGGTTGTCGTAGTGCCGCAGCTCGGCGGTGGCGAAGCAGTCATGCAGCTCGACCAGGTCCAGGTCCTGCGGGCCGACCCCGGCGAGCTCGTAGGCCTTGTCGGCGGCCTGCCGGGTGAGGGTGTTCACGTCGAACTGGACCGACCCGCCGTCGACGTAGGGATCGGACGTCAGCACCGACGCCGACACCTTGACCGCGCGCCGGCGAACCTCAGCCGGCATGCTGGCCAGGCGTTCCCCGCTGCACAGCACCGCCGCGGCCGCGCCATCGCCAGTCGGGCAGCACATCAGCAGCGTGTTCGGATAGGCGATCATCTCCGCGTTCATGACCTCGCCCAGCGAGTACGCCTTCTGGTACTGGGCCAGCGGGTTCAGCGTCGAATGCGCGTGGTTCTTCTCCGCCACCTTCGCGAACTGCTCGAAGCCCACGCCGTCATGCTCATAGGCGTACTCCATGCCGGACTGCGCGAACGTGCCCGGCATCAGGCTGGTGCCCAGGATGCCCTCCACCGGCCCGACAGCGCCATACCGCCCCGCCGGCTCATACGGCTTGTCCTTCCTGCCCGGCGCAGCGCCCAGCAGGCCCAGCTTGCCCATCTTCTCCAGCCCGACCGCGAGCCCGATGCCCGCCTCCCCGGCCTTAATGGCCATCGCGGCCACCCGGAACGCGGTCGCGCCCGTGGCGCAGGCATTGGTGACGTTGTAGACCGGGATGCCGGTCTGGCCGATCTGCTTCTGGATCCGCTGCCCGATGCCGCTGGTGTCATACAGGCACCCGGCCGCGAGGATGTCCGCATCGAAGATCGTCAGCCCGGCATCCGCCAGCGCCGCCACAGCGGCCTCGCTGCCCAGGTCAATCAAGTCCTTGTCCTTGTACCGCATGAACTTCGTCATCGCCACACCGATGATCCACAACGAGTCAGCCATGCCTGCAGCGTACATTTCGGGCGGTCACGACCGCCAGAGTCAGCGGTTCCGGTACTCCGCCTCTCGCCGGCCGCGATAGGAAGCCATCGCCTCAGCTGCGTCCTCGGTCGCACTTGTCAGGACCTGCTGGCGGTTCTCCACCTCAATCATCGCGTCGAACGACGGGATCTCCAGCGCCAGCCACATGCCTTGCTTCGTGAGTGATAGCGACAACGGGGGCGCGCCGAGCAGCGCCGTCACCATCGCGTCCACTCTCCCGGCCAGCTGGTCCGGCGCCACCACATCGGTCAGCAGCCCGATCCGCAGTGCCTCATCCGCGTCGAACCGGCGGCTGGTCAGCATCAGCTCGTGGGCCCTGGCCGCCCCGACCAGCCGAGGCAGCAGCCAGGACGTGCCGATATCACAGCCGGTGACGCCGATGCGGATAAACGACGTCGAGAAAACCGCACTTGTCGAGGCGATCCGGATGTCGCTGGCGCACACCAGCGCGAGACCGCCGCCGGCGGCCGGGCCATTGACGGCAGCGATCACCGGCTGCGGCATCCGCCGGATCTCCTGGACCAGGGCGGCGATGGAACGCTGCACGAGCCAAGATCGCTGCGTGTTTCCGAAGGACTCCGTTCCCTCTATCGTGCCGAATCCAGCCAGGTCGAGTCCGGCGCAGAAGCCCCGGCCGGCGCCGGTCAGGATGACCAGTCGGCAGGACAGGTCCGCGCTGAGCTTTCGCAGCTGCTCGTGCAGTTCGCTGACCAGCGGCTCGGTCATGGCGTTGAGCTTGTCCGGACGCGACAGCGTCAGCTGCACCACTCCGGGCCGCGGCTCGGACCGCAGCACAAGCTTGTCAGCACCTTCCGTCACCTGGGCGCTCCGTTCTGTACGCAAAGACGGCCTAGGCGGTCGTCGCACAGTGGCAAGCAGAGCTAAAGACGGCTCATAATGCAACCCGCCGCGCGCCCGCTGCATCTATCTGGGCGGAACGCACTGGCGGGGCTGGCCGGCCGGAACGGAGGAGCCGTGAGCCGTGACATCCGCGGAGGATGACTTCTCGCCTTCGCTAAGGCGACAGCAGCCCGGCTGCGGCGGACAGCATTCCTGCTCTGCGGGGACTGGCACACCGCGGAGGACAGCCGCCGGTCGGCTGATATCAGGTTGCGAGCGGCCCGATGCGGGCGGCGCCGGGGCGGAACAACGTCTCCTGCGCGATCCCGGCGCAGAGCGTCCCGTCCCGGCTGAAGATGCGCCCGGTATACATGCCGCGGCCACCTGAGGCGGACTCCGGTTGCAGCTCCATCAGCACCCAGTCATCAAGCTCGACCTTGCGGTAGAACCAGACCGAGTGGTCGATGCTGGTGAGCGGGCCGCTGACGGCAACAGCAGGTACGGCCGCAAGCCCGGTGAACATGTCGGAGACGTACGCCAGGGCGCAGGCGTGCAGGGTGTCGGACTCGAGCTGGTACCGGGACCTGACCCATATCCGGGACGGCCACTGCTGGCCGGGCTGCGGCTGTGGCGGGATGCGGATCTCCACGCCGTGCATCCGGTGCCAGCCCTGGTCGTCCGGCAGGTCCTCCGGCGCAGGCACGACCGGCGCGGAATGCGCCTGATAGTCGGCGCCGTCCTCGGCGACGTGGAAGGACGCCGCCATGTTGAAGATCACCACGCCGCTCTGCACGGCGATCACGCGGCGATTGGAGAAGGAACCCCCGTCGCGGTCTCTGGACACCGTCAGCAGCACCCGCCTGGACGCATCGCCCCTGGACAGGAAGTAACCGTGCAGCGAATGCGGATGCCGGCCCGCCGGGACGGTCTCCGCGGCCGCGCGCAGCGCCTGGGCCGCGACCTGGCCGCCGAACAGCCCAGCCCGATCCGGGCTGACGACGACACTGCGGAACATGTCGTCCTCGATGCGCTCTAGCGCCAACAGCTCGGGCAGGCCAGTCCTCAAGCTGTCGAGTACTGGGTCAGCCGGAGTTGCCATGGCCCATTGATATCACAGGACGATCATGCCAACCGGCCCCATATTGCCTCGTCAGGCCGGCTCGTACCCGAAGCCGACAGCCTGCGTGCCCTCCGAGTCAGTTCCGATGGGGAACGTGGTCAGCTTTACCTTCATGCCCAGCGCAACCTGATCGGGCGTGGGGTCGATCCCGACAACGTTTGCCTTCACGACACCGCCGCCATCAAGGTCGATGATGCCGGAGACGTAGGGCACGGTGACGTCTGGCGTGGCCCGGTGCACGATCGTGAACGCCCGAAGGACGCCATCGTTGGCCAGGCGGCGCGAGCCGAAAGCAGTGCCGCCGCAGCTGGCGCACGCGTTACGCCGGTCGAAGAACAGCGCCCCGCATGAGCTGCATGAGTTCGCTACCAGGTGAGGGTCGTCTCCCAGCTGCAGATAACTCACGTACGGCACTTGTCCGGCCATCCCGGTCCTCCTGCGGCTTGCGTCTGGTAGGCCTATCCAATGGGACGGACACCGCCGCCGCAAGCGGTGCTCGCTAGCTTCGGCGTTGCGGGCCGGACGCCGGAGGCGCTGGCAGGCGGCCAGGGCAATTCGTGGCGGGCCGGCGACCTGGTCTTCAAGCCCGCTGCCCTCCAAGGCACCGAGCTGAAGTGGCAGGCTTCGATTCTCGCGCAGATCACCTGTGACGGATTCCGCGTCGCCAGGTACCGCCTCGCCGCCGACGGCACGGCCTGCCTGGACGGCTGGTGTGCGACCGAGTACGTGGCGGGACACCATGCCGGGGACCGCTGGCCGGAGGTGATTGCCGTCGGCGACCGATTCCACCAAGCCCTGGCGGGTTTTCCCAAGCCCGGGTTCCTCGATCACCGCGAGAGCCGTTGGGCCGTCGGCGACCGCGTCGCCTGGGAGGAACTGCCCGCCGCCCGGTTCGCTCAGGTACCCCATCTGAGCCGCTTGGCTGCAGCGCGGCGGCCCGTGTCGGCGGCCAGCCAGCTGATCCACGGTGACCTCGGCGGCAACGTGCTGTTCGACGATGAGCTGCCGCCCGCGGTCATCGACTTCTCGGCGTACTGGCGGCCTGTCGCGTTCGGCGCCGCGATCGTGGTCGCGGACGCGCTGGTCTGGGAAGGCGCAGATGCTGACATCCTGGATGCCGTCAGCGGAACCGAGGACTTTGGCCAGTACTTAATCCGCGCTCTTATCTACCGGGCCGTGACGGACTGGCTGCTGAACAGCGAGGATCCGGTCACCGCCGGGGGCCAAGACCCGTGGTTGCCCGCAGTAGACCTGGCCTGCCGGCTCGCCGCTAGCTGAGCGCCTTCTCGAACCAATGGTGCGCGTACGGCTCGTCGTTGAACGCCCGGACCTCACGGTAGCCCGCCGAGCGGTACAGGCCGATCGCCTCGGCGAGCGTGTCGTTGGTCTCCAGCCGCAACAAGCGGGCGCCGTTCGATGCCGCCCGGGCCTCAAGCTCAGCAAGGATTCTCCGGCCGAGCCCGAGCCCGCGGACCGTCTCGTTCACCCACATCCGCTTGATCTCTGCCGGATCGCTGTCGTGGTACTTGACTGCCCCGCACCCGGCAGGCTCGCCTTGCAGCATGGCGATCAGGAACAGCCCGGCCGGCGGGGTCAGCTGTTGGTCCGCAGCGCCAATACTGAGCGCCGGGTCGAAACCACCGGGGAAGCGCCGTGACAGCTCGCCGAAGTAGGCACGCAGGCACGAACGCGCCTCCGGGCTGCGCGGGTCGGCGGGCCCGATGCTGACCATCGACGCGATCAGCAGCCGCTGCACCTCCGCCATCGCGCCAGCCAGACGTGCCCGCTGCTCCTCGGTGAGCGGGTCAAGTATGGCCAACGCCGCGCGGTCAGACCGCCGGTCAAGCTCGGCGACCTCGGCGGAGCCGACAGCGGTCAGCCGCAAGACACGGACCCGCCCGTCGGCGTCGCTGCGTTCCAACTCCACGAGCCCGTCGTGCTCCAGCGCTCGGAGGATGCGGCTGAGGTAGCCAGAGTCCAGGTCAAGGCGCAAGCGCAGCAGCCGGACATCGCAGCCATTCGTGCCGACTTCCCAGAGCACACGCGCCTGCCCGAGCGGGCGGTCGCGAGCGAGGAACTCGTCGTAAAGGGCCCCGATCCGCTGGGTCACCGTCCGGTTGAAGCTGCGAATCTGGGCGATCATTTCGCCGTCCATTAGCTGACTATAGTCAGAGATCTAATCTCCTGGCTAGGCCACCCGCCTGGCTGCCGGACCGAGATGTACGTCGCGACCAGGTGGTGACAGAGTGGTACGCATATGACGCAGAGTGCGGTAACTCAGTCAGCCAGCGTGGCGGGCACCGGGGATTCAGGCCGCCCGCCGGGCGTGTTTTCGTCGCCTTGGTGGAAGGTGACCTGGTCCGTCCCGGCCGCGATGCGGGCCGCGCGCGCCACGATTGTGATACCTGCGCTCTTCGCGATCTCCTTCAAGGTCATCGGCAACTCGCAGATGACGATCTTCGCTACCTTCGGCGGCTTTGGCACGCTGGTCATGACGTCCTTCGGCGGGACAAGGCGCGACAAGGCGATCGCCCACCTCGGCCTAGCGGTGGCCGGCAGCGTGGCGCTGACGATCGGGACGCTGGTCAGCACCTCGGCCTGGCTGGCCGCCATCGCGACGATTCCGGTGGCCTTCGCTGTTTACTTTGCCGGCTCGGCCGGCCCGAACGCAGCCTCGGGCGTGACCGCGTGCCTTCTCGCCTACATCTTGCCGGTCGCCTCCGTGGGCACCCCCGGCCTGCTGGGCTGGCGGCTGGCCGGCTGGTGGCTGGCATCGGTGGTCGGCACGGCCGCGGTCCTGCTGATGTCGCCGCGCTCGCCGGGTGACAGCCTGCGGGCGCAGGCGGCCGCCCTGGCCGCCGCGCTGGCTCGTCAACTCGGCGCCGCCGGGGCCGGCCGGGCGACGGCGGCCGACCGGGAGGCCTCGATGGCGGCCAAGCGCGAGCTGATGGATGCATTCGTGTCAACTCCGTACCGGCCGATCGGCCTCGCCTCCGCTGATCAGGGGCTGGCGAGCGTGATCCACGTGCTGGAGTGGTGCACCTCGCTCATCAGCGACGCGGCCGACCACCTCGACATTCCGGCCGCCGCTGCTGAGGACCGTGAGCTGCTGGCCACGTCGGCACAAGCACTGCAGCAGATCGCGGCGCTGCTGTCTGGCCGTGATCCTGACATTGACCTGGAGCAGATCTGGCAAGCGCGCCTGGCCAGTGCCCGGCGCCTCCGAGACCTGACCGAGGAGCCTGACATCGCACCGCGCCGGGCCGATTACGCGTTCCACGCGCAGACCATCGGCATCGCAACCTCGGCCGCGGTCGGTGACGCGATGATCGCCGCTCGCCGCGCTAGCCCCGCCGAGGTGAGCCTGCAGCGCCGGCGCTGGGTGAGCGGGGTGCCAGGGCAACCGGTTCAACTTCCGCAGCCAGGGCAGCTCGGGGCGGCCCTCGCCTGGCTCAGGATCCCGGCGCGCGCCGCCGACATTATCGCGACCGATGCCAGTCTCCGTTCGGTATGGTTCCGGAACGCCGCGCGTGGTGCCATAGCGCTGGCAGCAGCGGTCGCGGTAGCGAAGCTAACCGACCTCCAGCATGCATTCTGGGTCGTTCTCGGCACGCTCTCAGTGCTGCGGACCAGCGCCGCGGCTACTGGCAGCACCGCCATTCGGGCGCTTGCGGGCACCACTGCCGGGTTTGTCGTCGGAGCTGCCCTGCTCCTCGCCATCGGCACTAACCCAGTGGCGATGTGGGTAGTCTTCCCGCTCGCGATCCTGGTTGCGGCCTACACGCCCGGAACGGCGCCGTTTGTCGCCGGGCAAGCCGCCTTCACCGTGACGGTGGTGCTGCTGTTCAACCTGATCGCGCCGGCCGGCTGGAAGGTGGGCCTGCTGCGCGTCGAGGATGTCGCCATCGGCTGCGCCGTGAGCCTCGTGGTCGGTTTGCTGTTCTGGCCCCGCGGCGTCTCCGCCGTTGTCGGGGACAACCTCGCCGACGCCTTCCGCTGCGGCGCAAGCTACCTCGGGGACGCCGTCAGCTGGGCGCTCGGTGATCGCAAGTTCGGGCCCGAGCGGGCGATCGCGGCCCTTGCCGCAGGCACCCGGCTGGATGACGCCATGCGTGGCTACCTAACCGAACAGGGTTCCAAGCCTCTCGCCAAGGCGGACCTGTGGACTCTGGTGATGGGTGCCATGCGCCTCCGACTTACCGCACACTCGATGGCCAGCCTGCCGGGCGCCGGTCCGCATCCGCACGACCGCGAGCCGTACGCCTGGCTTGAGCGCGAGTCGGCCGATCTGGTCGGGTTCTACGACCGCCTGGCCGCGCTCGTCGCTAAACCCGGCCGAAACGGATCGATGCCGGTCCTCGGCTCGCTTCCGGTCGCCGCGGACGTGCCCAGGACCGCCGCAAGGACTGACGGCGACGGGTCGGCCTCGTATCAGCCTGAAGCGCTGTGGGTCGGCCATCACCTCAAGCACCTGGCGGCGCATTCGCCGAACCTCGCCCAGCCCGCTGAGCGGCTGGGCGGGATCCGGCGAAGGCACTGGTGGCGCTAGGACTCCGGTTTCGCCGCCCCGTCTGCAGCCGCCGACCGGCCAACCGGAACGCGCTCGTCTCTCGCGCCGTGCGGCGCAATAGTCATCTCCTCGGGGCGCCGTTCCGGCACCGGCCGGCCGACAATCCGGTAGACCTCGGCGCCGTCGACCGTCTCCTGCTCCAGCAGCAGCGACACGATCTGGCCGAGCTCGCCCCGGTGTGACCCGATCAGCTCGATGGCTGTGTGTTCCGCCTCCCGCAGCAGCCGGGCCACTTCGTCGTCGATGACCGCCTGGGTCGCCTCGGCAAACGGCCGGCTCGACAACCCGGAGCCGCCGCCGCCCAGGAATACCGACCCGCCCTCGGGATACCCGACCGGGCCGAGCGCGGGCGACAGGCCGAACTCACGGACCATCTTGGTGGCCAGATCGGTAGCCGACGCCAGGTCGTTGGCTGCGCCGGTCGAGCCCTGGCCGAGCTCGACCAGTTCCGCCGAGCGGCCGCCGAGTCGGACGGCAAGCGACTCTTTCAGGTAGTCCTCGCCGTACAGGTGCCGCTCATACAGCGGCAACTGCTGGGTGACACCCAGCGCCTGCCCGGCGGGCAGGATCGTGATCTTCGCCACCGGATCCGCGTGGTCGGACAGCGCAGCAACGATCGCGTGACCGGCCTCGTGGATGGCTACCGCATGCTTCTCTTCCGGCAGCAGGACGTTCGATCCCTCCCGGCGGCCGAGCAGGATGCGGTCCCTGGCGTTGTCAAAGTCGGCTTGCGTCAGTACGTCGCGGCCTTCGCGCACGGCGTAGATCGCCGCCTCGTTGGCCAGGTTGGCCAGGTCCGCTCCGGAAAAGCCGGGCGTGCCCCGGGCAACCGTTTCCAGGTTGACGTCGGGAGCGAGTTTCTTGTCCCGGCAGTGGACCGCGAGGATAGCGGCCCGCTCGGCCAGCGCCGGCAGCGGGATCACCACCTGCCGGTCGAATCGGCCAGGCCGCAGCAACGCCGGGTCGAGCACCTCCGGCCGGTTGGTGGCGCCAAGCACCACGATGCCGACCCCGACGTCGAACCCGTCCATCTCCGAAAGCAGCTGGTTGAGGGTCTGCTCCCGCTCGTCGTTGGAAACGACCGCGCCCGACCCGGCGCGCCGCTGGCCGATCGCGTCGATCTCGTCCACAAAGATGATGGCCGGGGCAGCCTTGCGCGCCTCGGCAAATAGGTCGCGCACCCGCGCTGCGCCGACGCCGACGAACATCTCCACGAAGCTGGATCCGGCCACGGAGAAGAACGGCACCGATGCCTCGCCGGCCACCGCCCTGGCCAGCAGCGTCTTGCCGGTGCCGGGCGGACCGACCATGAGCACGCCCCGTGGCGCCATGGCACCGGCCCGCCGGTACCGTTCCGGGCTGCGCAGGAAATCGACGACTTCGCTGATCTCCGCCTTCACCCCGTCGTAGCCCGCCACATCGCTGAACTTCGTCTTGGGCTGCTCGGCGTCGAAGACCTTCGCCCGCGACCTGCCCACGCCCATGACGCCCTGCAGCGAGCTGCCGGTCGCGCGCGCCATCCGCCGGAACAGGTAGAACACCAGCCCGAACGGCAGCACGATGAACAGGAGGAGCTGCAGCAAGATGCCGCCGAATGAGCTGCTGGGCGGCTGCGCGGTAACGGACACGTGCGCCTTCTGCAGGCTGCTGCGAAAGCGACGGGCCAGCCAGGATTGTCGGTATGACCGTCGAGAACTGGTGACCGTTGGTCAATGCGCCGGTGGCCGTGACGTTCGCCCCGCTGCTGGACGCTGACGGCAGCGTAATGGTCTTGATCTTGTGGGCGTTCACTTCGCTGAGGAACTGCGTATAGGTCAGCTGCGTCGGCGACGTGGTGTGCACGAAGCTCGGCAGAATGTACAGCAGTGCGACGAACAGCGCTAGAACCCACAGCCAGTGCCGCCAGGCAGGGGGCGGTGGAGGCGCGGTACGCACGGGCTTGTCGCCGGGTGGCGGCGCAAGCGGAGTTTTGCTCATGAATCATTGTTACGCGGCTGCGGCACCACGCGCGCCACAGCCGTAGGCCCCACAGGCAACTCGTCCCTCATTCTGCACTTCTGTCGGGATTATACCACCACATAATCGCTCGCATCGTGCCAGCAGGCGCTGTTCACGTGGCCCGTGCGGCAGAATCAGGCTCGCAAATCGACTGACAGGAGGCGTGCGATGGCCCGGATGAAATGGAGTGATCTCAGCGACCGGCAGCGGGTTCTGATCGTTACCGCCGCGGCTGCTGAGATATCGATGAAGATCGCTGCGCTCGTCGACATTAAACGCCGCCCGGCCGAAGAGATCCGCGGTCCGAAGGCCCTGTGGCGGTCGGCAATGGCTGTCAACCTGCTCGGCCCGCTCTCGTATTTCGCCTTCGGCCGCAGGCGCCGCTAGGTAACCCAGCTCACCTAGGCCCGGCGGAACGCCCAGATCGCCGAGGCTACGCCCGCCAGCCGCACCGGCACCGTTTTGCGCAGCCGCAGCGAGCCCGGAATGGCACCGCGCGGCAGTTCCGGCGCCAGCACGACCACGGCTCCGCCGGTCCGGGTGACCCGGCTTAGCTCGCTGAGGACAGCACCTGCCCAGACCTGCCAGCCTCCGGGCAGCTGACGCTGCGCCCCCGCCGGAAGCCGTGAGACGCACGCTCCGACGCTCTCGTCGGGCAGCAGCAGCTCGCGCGCGTCGCCCAGCTGCACGGTCGCGGCCGGAGCGGTCCGGCCTGCGGCTTCAACCGCGGCCGGGTCGATGTCAGTGCCTTCGGCCGCCCAGCCGACCGCCAGCGCTTCGCCCAGGATCGTGCCCTGCCCGCAGCACGGGTCCAGCAGCACGCCGCGCGGGTAGCCGGCTAGCTGCACCATCGCGGCCGCCAGTGTCGGCACCATCGCGCCCGGTCGGTCCGCGGAGCGGTGGCCGTGCTGCCGCGTACCCGCGCCGCTGAGGCGAAGACCGGCGACATACTGCCCGTCCTGCCACTCAGTGATCCAGATCTCCAGTTGCGCGTCGCCCGCCAGCGTCCAGCGCGGCCTGTCCTTGCCGATGATCGCGGTCATCGCCTGCCGCAGGTCGCTGCGCAGGAACTTTCGCTCGCTGCGCACTCTGGCTATCACGCGGTACTTCATCGAGGCCGACAAGGGGCTGACTTCCTCGGCCCACACCGACAGGGCCCGCTGCACGGCATCTGGCTGCCATGCCATTGCGGCCACGGCACTCGGTCCGGCGCCGCCCGCCCGGTTCGCCCGGCCGATCTCCGCGAATACGTCCTCTGCCAGCCGCGAGCGCATGAGCGCCGACCGTCCCGCGCGATCCGCCGCGAAAAAGACCATCTCCATCCGGCCGTCCGAGCCCGTGCCGGTCACGGTAGTCCCGTCGGATTCAGGTTCCCTGCGCAGCATCCGGCCGAGACCGCGCACGCAGGAGGCAAACAGCGGCGTCTGCCGGACTCGCGGCCGTGCCTGGCTAGCCCGTCCAGTCATCGCGGTGTCCACTCGTGCCGGTACGCCCGCTGGAACATGCCGCCTGACGATACCCGCGCGGCCCACCAGAGTGTCGCAGGCTTCGGTTAGCGTCAGCGGAGCAAGAAAACGTCCATTCGGGAGGAAAGATGGCTCGCCCGGCGATGACCCTGACCGCGACGGTACTCGGCGCGCCCGATGCCAATGCATTGGCTGATTTCTACCGCGAACTGCTTGGCTGGGAAGCGCGGGCCGACGAGCCTGGCTGGGTCGCGCTCGCCTCGCCTGGGGGTGGCGCGAGTCTGTCGTTCCAGACCGAAGAGGGGCACGTGCCGGCGGTGTGGCCCGCCGGGGCCGGCGACCAGCAGATGATGATGCATCTGGACATCGAGGTCGACGACCTGAAGGCGGCCGGGGCGCACGCGGTCCGGTGCGGCGCGACGCTGGCCGAGTACCAACCGCAAGACGACGTGCGGGTCTACCTCGACCCGGCTGGTCACCCGTTCTGCCTCTGGATTCCGAGCTGACGGGCACGGTCGCGCCCGCGCGAATCTAGACGTTGCCGAAGATCGGCCCGACGGCAGCGCACCTGGGCTGGAAGCGCGGATTATCCCGGCCAAGCGCGTTGATCATGTCTTGCAGCGCATTTGAGTCGTAGGGGATGGAAACGTGATCGCTCGCGTCATGCGAGCACTGCTTCTGCAGCGTGATGTTATGCACGTTGGGTCCGGCGGGCAGGAATGCGTTGGTATAGGGGGTGACGACGTCGTCGCGTTTGGTCTCGATGACCACGTACTTCACGCTCGGCGCTGTCGGCGCCTGATTCAGGCTCTCCAGGAATGATGACCTGTGCAACTGCTCGACGCAGGCTCGGCAGGTGACCGAGAGCAGAACCGTCACCACGCCGAGCAGGCCGTAGTCGGTGAGGAGGCTGACCAGCCCGTCGACGTTCGTTCCGTAATTCGGCGGTGCGAGACCAACCAGCATGTTGACCTTCGACGCACCGCCGAGCTTGTTGATGTAGTAGCGGGGCATCACGCCGCCCAGCGACCAGCCGACGATGTCCACTTTGCGGGCGCCGGTTTCCGACAGCACCGTTTTTACCTCCGACGACAGCTTCGATGCCGAGGCCGCGACGTCGCCCATGGCATAGAACCCGGTGAGCGGGATCGTCCGGCCGTAATTGAACGCGTAGACGCAATAGCCGTTGTTCACCAGGTCTGGCGAAATCGCCCCGAAGCTGTTGTACATGCTGCTGAAGGTGCCCTCCGTCAGGATGACCGGGTACGGGTGCACGGCCGACGGCACGCAATGCTTGTTAGCGCCCGCCGGGGCCGCGGTGTAATTCCAGACCAGCGTCGATTTGAGGAATGCGGACGCCTCGCCCTGGAGTGGCAGCGTGGCAGCCTGAGCAGGCAATGAAGTGGCGAGTAGAGCCAGCACCGGGCCGGCCACGGCCGCGCGCAGGCCGAGGAGCCGCCAGGCTCGCCGAAATTTCATTCTGCCTCTCACGATCATCACTGTGAAATGGCCGAAGTCACTGCGGCCAATGAGAAGCGAGTGATGACCGCGCGCAACATGCGCCAGCCGCCCTGCCGCTTCAGGGCTATTGAAGGGTATCGGCCGACAGGCGTTGAGGCACCGTATCGCATCAGTACCATGCACTGGGCGCTCGGCGGCCGGGCGAGCTTTGAAGGGAATCCGAGATGAGCGGCTGGGAAAAAGAGATCGGTGCCATGACCTTGCTCGTCGGGGACTTGGACCGTTCGAAAAGGTTCTACCAAGATGTCTTCGGCCTGCCGGCCGTGCATGCGGACCCGAACACGGTGATGTTCCGCTTCAAGAACATGTTTGTCTTCCTCCACAGGCGTAGCGCCGCCACGAATGAGCAGCCGCCGGGCGAAGTGCTCGAGCAGGCCCTGCAGGGTGTCGGCCAGTTCGCCATCATCGTTGATGACCTGGATGCGGTGCGCCCGGACCTGGACAGGGCAGGGGTGGCACCGCTGAGCGGCCCGGACGATCGACCCTGGGGCATGCGAACGCTGACCTTCGCCGATCCGGACGGGCATGTCTGGGAGATCGCGCAGGAACTCCCCGGCTCCGAAGGCTAGTACGGCGCCTTCACGGTGGCAGGCCCAGCCCGTCCCTGGCTTCGGTGACCTTCGTGCAGGCGCCGGTGTACCAGCTCACGTGCTCGTGGTGGGTGCGGATGACCCCGGTGCAGGTCTGCCGCGCTGATTGGTTACGAGCTCGTCAAGCACGGCCCTGCCGGGCTGGCCGGTCTGGTCGGCGTCGATGACTCCGAGGATGATCGCGAGCACGGTATCGGCGAAGATGCCGGCGCCTTCCCAGCGCGCTGCCGGGTATTCGTCGGGCTGAATGCGATAGCGGAGCAGGAAGCCATCGAGCGTCGCCTGCAGCGCCATGGCCAAGCGCTGGGCCGTCCACCCGGGCCGCAGGACCAAGCCGAGGTCGGCGAGCAACGCAGCGTAGCCGTCGGCCCAGACTGAGACGCCCTGCTGCATGGCGGGCAGCAGTGCCTGCGCTAGAGCTGGGTGCTGGGGAAGCAAGGGCCCGATGTGCAAGGTCAGGTAGCTGCGGGGATGGCGCTGGAGAGAGTCGAGCAAGCCTTCTGAGATGCCTAGCACCGCAGCTGAGAAGGGCGTCGCAGCCACGGCCTGGGCCGGCATCTGCCTTCCCTGTTCCTTCGGGTCCTCGGCGACCTCGTCGTAGACGAGAGCGTAGACGAGGGCGTCGCTCAGAAACTCGTCGCGTGACGGCCAGCGGTTGAAGAAAGCCTTGCGGCTCGGGCCGCCGTTGGCCGAAGCGGCGGCGAGCCGGATGACGTCCTCGGTTCGCAGCCAGTCCAAAGCAGCGGGGAAGCGGATGGAGCGGAGCCGGGCTGGCCGATTCTCGCGCGGTTGATCATCAAGGTAGGCGTCGATCAGGCGGGCGGCGGTTGCCAGAAACTGTCGGGCAGTCGCGTCGTGGCGCGACGCTGCAGGCCGCGGACTCATCGATCGTCCTTACCTCTGCTGAGCCACGTTGGCGCAGCACTGTCACGTCCGCACGCAGCGGCTCTCCCATTTTGCCGGTCTGCTAAGCGGAACCCTGACGGCGCCGTCGAGCGGTTGGGAGATTTGGTTGTCTCCTTACGGGAGAGGCACGCGCGGCGCTTTGAACTGTATCGTCCTCATGATCGGCCGTAAGGCAGATCGCCGGCAATGCCCGTAAGTGGCCCAGCCCGGCCGCTTCCGGCGCACGTGTCAGGCCGCCCGGCATCTGGCGGGAGGGAACGTGGCGATGAGGGGTTCCTCGGAGATCACCAGGAACGCCGTACTCGCGACGGCAGATGCCGGGCGGCGACCGTAGCAGCCGCGCAAGCTGCGATGAACCTGCTGCTCGAGGCTGTCAGCGAGCTCGCGGACCGCACGGACATCTCGCCGGGTCAGCCCCTCGCATCCCAGCTTGCGGCCTGGACGCGCCAGCCCGGCACCGACGACATCGAGCCGGCGATCGCCTTGCGCGCTGTCCTCATCTGGAGTCGCTTGCACGGCTTCGTGAGCCTCGAAATCGCGGGGAACTTCGCATCGATGGCGGCTCGACCCCGATCAGCTGTTCGAGATCCAGAATCCGACTTCCGCGAGCCGCACGCCGGTGTGATGGCTGAGAGCAACAACGCGATCCATGCCAACGATTCTGCCAGCGTCCTTCACCGGCGGCGTCTGGACTGGCGACCTTGCGCCAGTTTGCCCGGTCGCGAAAGTCGCCGTTCCGGATGACCTATCGCATCGAAGACATTGATCTGATACAGCCCACTGCTGCGTGGGTCCTGCGACATCGCTGGACAGGTGCCTCCAGGCGTGCCACGCTGTAGCCCTGGTCACAAGCTGTCTTAATCTGGTCACCGAGCGTAGTCTCTGGCTTTATCGCCTACGTGCGCTAATGACCGGAACCTGTGACCGCCCCGCACGTTGTTACCTGCCCGGGGGCTAGGGCAGACGAAAGGGAGGCACGGCTCCATGTCCGGCATTCTTTATGGCGCATCCACCGTCCAGTCCGGCCGCAGCGACTCCGCTCGCGACGTCGGTGACGCCCGTGCGGGCGGGCTGGAGCGACGCAGGATCGGCATTCTCCGCCGCCGGCGCGAGATTCCAGCACGGATCTACAGCGTTAGTGTCTGCCCGGCCTGCGGCTTACGGATCCGGGATCTGATCGCCGCGCGGCTCGGGTTCTGTGACCGCTGCCGCGAATTCACCGGGATGTGCGCGGCCGGCCGGAGCGTCGTCTGCCCGGACATGATGACCAGGACAACTTGGCACATTCCCTGCACGGAGCTCGGTGTAGTGGCCTGGGAAATCACGGTGGGGTATCGCTTGTCTAAGGCCGTGCTGTGTCGAGTGCATGACACGCAGGTGAGATACGGCGGCACGCCGTGGATAGTGGATCCCGTCCCGTTGGGTCCGCCCAGCAGCCGGCCGCGGCGGAAGTCAGCCAGCCGATAGCTGAGATGACGCGACCGCCCGCAATACCGGTACCCGGCGCCCGCCCCACGAAGGGGCGGAAGTCAGGCTTGACCGGGGGAGGGCACGGCGCGGCGCGGGTCGAGCAGGCCAGGTTCAGTCGCCATGAACAGGTCGAATTCGTCGAACCGCCAGCCCGCGGCCAGCAGCGGCCGTACTGCCGGATGCGGCGCCGGCAGGCAGACGTGAGCCGGGGCTGCGAACCGCAGTTGTTGCCGTGCCGCGCTGCCCGCTAGCGCGTCCAGGTTGGCCAGGGCAGTGATCACCGCGGCCGCGGCGGTGACGTCATCCGCGGCTGGTGACAGCACAACGTGCTCGATGCCGCGCTCGGGACCTGTCGCAATCAGGGTGCCTACCGCGAACACCTCGTTACCTGAGCTGACGATTAGCGGCGCGCCTCCTGGCCGGGCCGCCCACGCGTGATGGTCGGCTGTCCGGTCAACGCCCGACCACCCGAGCTCGAGCTGCGCCACCTCGTCGGGACTGGCCTGATCCACCGCCCAGCCATCCTGCGCGGGCAGCCGGTCGGGCTCGCCATGCAGATACAGCAACGGCCACCACGCATCCAGGCCGAAGCTGGTGTACAGGGGCACCGCGTTCGAGTGCAGGCTGCTGAAGGTCATCCGCCGCTGGGCGTCCGCCCAAAGAGTAGTGAGCAGCGCTCGCCCGCAGCCTTTGCCGTGCGCCGCCGGGTCGACGAACAGGTCGCACAACATCGCGACCGCGCCAGGCTCAGTGCCAAGCCGCTGCACCGCACCGAAGCCGACGACCTTGCCGCCGAGTTCCGCCACTGCGACCCGCCCGTGCCGCATGAGATGCCGGATATAGGCGGGGTTCGTGGCCGCCCATTCCTCGTGTTGCCCTGTTGCGACCGCGATCGCAGCGATCGCATGGAGGTCGGACTCGGTTGCGGCCCGCACGCGGACACTGGACACGATGAATTCCTCCTGTGACAGCACTGACCTGGCCAGCTGAACCTCTCATGCTGCCAGAAGCACCAAACGTGCCCAGTTTGCTCGGCTGAGCTATGATTAGCTTATGCAAGCAACGTCGTCGTCCGGCACGGCGGCCCAGCGGACCTTTACCGAGACCGCCCGGCGCGCCCAGATCGTTGAGGCCGCCATCGCCACGATTGCCGAGGTTGGCTACCGGAACGCGTCCTTTGCCCGGATCGCCAAGCGAGCCGGGCTATCCAGTACCGGGCTGATCTCCTACCACTTCAAGAGCCGGGGCGAACTCATCGACCAGGTTGTCAGCGAGACTGTTACGGCCATCGGGTCGCACATGGCACAGCGCCTCGCCGGGGTCTCCAGTGCCGCCGCTGCGCTCAGGACCTATATCGAGGCCAACGTCGCCTTCATCGGGACGCATCGCGATCAGATGAGGGCGCTGATGGAGATTTTCCTGAACGGGGGCTTCGACTATGGTCCCGCGACGGAGCGGGCCGTCTTGTCGCCGATCGAGAAGATCCTTGTCGACGGGCAGCGGGCGGGCGAGTTCCGCGCATTCGACCCGAGCGTGATGGCCACGCTTGTGCAGCGGGCCGTCGACGGCCTGCCCTTCGCGCTGGCGGCCGATCCCGGTCTCGATGTTCACGCTTACGGCACCGAGGTCGCGACCGTCTTTGAGCTCGCCACGAGGCGCGACTCATGACGGACCACGAGACTGTGCCAGCACCGGTTGCGCGGTTGGACAGCGCCGAGCGCAGCGGCCCGAGCAGCAGGGCGCCGAGCCTGAGCGGTCAGCTCGCGGAGCTTGCGTTCGATATAGGCGCGCCAGTGCTGCTGTACTACGTCCTGCATGGCGCCGGAGTCTCCAGCCTTGCTGCCCTGTCGGTCAGCGCGGTGCTGCCGGCAGTCAGCGCCTGTTACAAACTCGCCGTCAGGCGCCAGGTCGACCCGGTGGCAATGGTCGTCCTCGGCACCATCACCGTTTCCATCGTCGTATCGCTGGTCGCGCACAACCCGCGATTCCTGCTCGCGCGGGATGGGTTCGTTACCGCGTTGTGGGGTGTGTGCTTCTATGCCACCTTGGCAGCGCGCAGGCCTGCCGCGTTCCTGTTCGCGCGCCCGTTCATGGAGGGCAGGAAGCTCTTCGGAACGCTGCCGTGGCACTCCCTGTGGGACGCCAGCTCAGGGTTCCGCACCATCTGGCGGACCTCGACCGTCATCTGGGGCACCGCGCTGCTCGCCGACGCGGTTCTGCGCGTGGCGATGGCCTACTTGCTGCCGATCAGCATTGTGCCCGCGCTAGGGGCTGCACTCTGGCCGGTCACGTTCGTGGCGATCCAGATCATCACCAACGTCTACTACCACCTGGCCGGTCTCTACCGTATCCTCGGCGCCCGCTGGATCAGCTCCGGCTAGCGGCCGGCTACCCGACGATCGGGTATGCGGTTGGCTGGCTGCCGTCGATGTCGGTGAACCCGTACTCGCGGGCCAGGTTGCCCACGGCCAGTACCTGGCCGCTCTTGCGCAGCACGCCTGGGTCGCTGGCCAGCGCAGCGACCGCGCGGCCGATGTACTCCGGTGACTCGGTCTGCGCCCGCTGGCCCGCGGTCAGCTCCGTCATGCGCTCGACCAGCACCCAGCCCGGCGTGAGCGCCAAAACAGCAATCTCATGCTCCTCGAGCTCGCCGGCAAGGACCTCGGCCGCGCGGCAGATGCCGTTCTTGGCCACGTCATAGAAGACGTTGCCGAGGTACTTGCGGCCCATGGTGAACGTCGTGAAGACCACCAGCCCGCGGTTGGCCGGCACCATCAGCGGCAGGCCGTAGCGCGCGGTGAGCAGATGAGCGCGCAGGCCGCCGGTGAACATCCCGTCCCACCGCTGCATCGACTGTTCCCAGAACGGCTGGCCGAACCAGTCATTGTGCTCCGGGTACGGCATGTACCCGGCCCACGCGTTGCACACCAGCAGGTCCAGCCGCCCCTGTTCACCCCGCACCCGGTCGAACAACTCGATGACCGACTGCTCGTCAGTGTGATCACAGCGCACGGCGATGCCCCGGCCACCGCGCTGAGTCACTGCGCCGGCCGCGTCCTCAACGGTGCCCGGATACTCCGGCACGGTCGGCCCGCCCCCCACGCTACGCCCGGTGACATAAACGAGCGCACCCTCATCACCCAGCACCTTGGCAATCCCGAGCCCAGCGCCGCGAGTCGCCCCCGTAACGACCGCGACCTGCCCCGCCAGCCTCTGCATATCTGCAATCTATCGGCCCCGCGGGCTGGCTAGCCGATCACGAAGTCGGACGCGCGGAACTCGCGAGTACGACGGCGGAACTGGAACGTGAAGCCGGGCCACAGCGTGAGGTTGCGGCCCTCGCTGTCCAGGTACCAGCTGGAGCAGCCCGAGCCCCAGACCGTATTCGGCAGCTTGCGCTGCAACTCGGCGTTGTAGGCGGAGGCCACCTCGGGCCGAACCTCGAACCTGCCTCCGCCTGCCTCTGCCTTGGCAATGCCGTCGGTGATGAACGCGAGCTGGCTCTCGATCATGAGCAGCATGGACGAGTGCCCCAGCCCAGTGTTGGCCCCGGTGAGCTGGAAGTAGTTAGGGAAGCCGGGCACTACCGTGCCGAGGTAGGTCTCGCCGAACGCATCGGCGAGAAGGCGGCCCTCTGTTCCTACGATCTTGGCGAGCATCGGGTTGTCAGTGACGTGGAACCCGGTCGCCAGGATCACCGTGTCAACGGGGTGCTCGGCGCCATCAGCCGTCACGACAGAGTCCGGCCGGAACTCGATGATCTTCTCAGTGACGAGGCTGACATTGGGCTTGGCGATCGCCGGGTAGAAGTCGTTTGACGGCAGCACGCGCTTGCAGCCCAGGTCGTAGGTCGGGGTGAGCTGCGCGCGGGTTTGCGGGTCGGTGATCGCGTTTTCCATGTGCTTGCGCCACATGCCCTCCGCCCGCTTGAGGATCTTCGGATTCTTGATGAACCCGAGCGCCAGGAACTCGCGCATCCAGTAGACAGCCAGCCGGGACGCCCGCTGCGCGGCGGGCACGGCCCGGTACATCACCTTGGTCCACGGCCTGACCGGGTGGTTGTTGTGCGGCACCACGAACGGCGCGGTCCGCTGGAAAACCGTCAGCTGCTCGACCTTCGGCTGGATCGACGGCACGATCTGGATCGCGGACGCGCCGGTGCCGACAACGGCGACCCGGCGGCCGTCAGCCTGCCAGCTGGTGTCCCAGCGAGCCGAGTGCATGATCGTGCCTGCGAACGACTCGATGCCGGGGATATCCGGGAGTGACGGCTCAACAAGAAAGCCGGCGCCGCCGATCAGGTACTTTGCGACGAATATGCCCCTGGTCGTGGTCACCAGCCAGCGGCCGGACCCGGCGTCCCAGCGCCCGCTGATCACCTCATGCCCGAGCCGAAGGTAACGGTGAAGCCCATGGTCGTCGGTGATCTTCTGCAGGTACTCCCACAGTTCGGGCTGGGAGGGATAGGTCTCGCTCCAATCCGGCTTCAGTGCGAAGGAATAGGAGTACAGGTTGGACTGAACGTCGCACCGGCAGCCGGGGTAGACATTGTCCCGCCAGGTCCCGCCGACGTCATCGGCTCGCTCCAGCACGGCCAGGTCGGAGTACCCGCTCTCCAGCAGCTTGATCGCCGCGCCCAGGCCGGAGAACCCGGCGCCGACGATCAGGAACCCGACCCGTTCCGCGGGAGTGGTCTGCGTGTCCGAGGAGTCGGGTGTGGTGGCGGCGGTCACTGGCGGCTCCTGGGCTGGCAGCGCAAGACAAACGGTGTTTACCGTTCCTAGCCTAGGTGCTCGCCCGACCAGGCCGCTACCGGCGGGTATACCAGTTGCGCGAGCCGCCGGGCCATGGTGAAGTTCGCGGGATGGATACGAAGAAAGTGCTCGCGGACTACGACGCTCAGGTCCGCCGGAACACCCGGGCCGACCTGGCCGGCTCAGCGGTTGAGGACCTCGGCACCATCGTCCGCTGGCTCGCCGGGCCTGGCCAGGGCCTTTCCGCCATCACCTGGTCGGACCTGCACGAGGGGAACGCAGACCAGGTCATCGCCGCCCAGCGGGACTATTTTGCGGCCCGCGGCGAGGGCGTGGAATGGAAGCTCTACGATTACGACCGGCCAGCTAATCTGGCGGACCGGCTGGTGGCGGCCGGCTTCGTGCCTGACGATGAGGAACTGATGCTGGTCGCCGAGACTGCGGCGATTCAGGCTGATGTGGTGCTGCCCGCAGGCGTCAGGCTGGAGCCGGTGACAGACGAGGCGGGCGTGCGCGCGCTGATGGCCGTGCACCGGCACGAGCCGGGTAGCGAGGAGATGTCGTGGCTGACCGAGACCCTGCTGGCGGCGCTCGGCGATCCGCGGCAGCTGACCGAGATGGTGGTGGCGATGGCAGGCGACGAGCCGGTCAGCTCCGCCAGGATCGAGTTCGTGCGAGGCACCGATTTCGCCGGGCTGTGGGGCGGCAGCACGGTGCCGCAGTGGCGCGGTAAAGGCATCTTCCGCGCGCTGGTGGCCTACCGGGCCGGGCGGGCCGCGGCCCGCGGCTATAAGTACCTGCAGGTGGACGCCTCGCAGATGAGCCGGCCGATCCTGAAGCGGCTGGGGTTCACGCCGGTCGCGAGCACCACCCCGTACCTGTGGAAGCCGGGCAGCTCCGGGGCCGTAGGGTAGCGCGTGCAGGGGGCTCCAGTTGGCCTGGCGGCGTGCTGCTGCCACCATGTTCGGGTGGTAGAGCTCAAGACACCGGCCGAGATCGAGGCAATGCGCGCGGCCGGCCGCGTCGTCGCCACCGCTCTCCAGGAAGTCCGCAAGCACGCAGATGTCGGCGTCAGCCTGGCCGAACTCGATGATGTAGCCAGGTCGGTCCTGGCCGATCACGGCGCGACCTCGCCGTTCCTCGGCTACCAGCCCAGCTTCGCGCATAGCCCGTTTCCCGCGGTGATCTGCGCATCGGTGAACGACGCGGCGCTGCACGGTATCCCCGGCCCGTACCGGCTGGCCGACGGTGACCTGCTGAGCATCGACTTCGGCGCGACACTGAACGGCTGGACTGGGGACTCGGCGATCTCGTTCACCGTGGGCACGCCGAGGAAGGCCGACATCAAGCTGATCTCGACCGCCGAGCACGCGCTGGCCGCCGGGATTGCCGCGGCCGTGCCTGGCGGGCGTCTTGGTGACGTCTCCGCGGCGATCGGGGCGCATAGCCAGGTCTGCTGGTTACGGACTGCACACCGATTTCGGCGGGCACGGTGTCGGGCGGACCATGCACGAGTCGCCGTCCGTGCCGAACGACGGCAGGGCGGGCCGGGGCCTGAAGCTCGAGGCGGGACTGGTGATCGCGATCGAGCCGTGGTTTATGGCCGGCGGTCACGACACCTACTGCGTCGATCCGGACGGCTGGACGCTCCGCAGCGGCGACGGCAGCAGAGCCGCGCATGTCGAGCACACCGTCGCCGTGACCGCATCCGGCCCGGTAATCCTGACGGCGCTCTAACCAGTTCCCGGCTAGTTCACCAGCGCAACCGAACCCGTCCGCTCGCGATGCCGCATCCCTGCCTGCAGTCTGCGCTGCCTGCAGCGCGATGTCGGGCCGACCAGGCCTTGTGCGCGGCAGCGCAAGTCTGGGACGCTCGCACATTACAAACCTGCACCGGGAGGGCATAGTGCGCCATCAGCAGAGCGAACCAGGCGGAGATTCGGAAGCAGCGGCGGCGGGCGAGGGCCGGACCAGGCGTGACCTAATGAAGGCAGCGCTAGCGGCCGGCGTCCTTGCCGGTGCCAGCGGGTGGGGCATCGGTGACGCCGCTGCTGCCGTCGGCCAGGGCGCCCGACGAGCCGCTGTGCGCAAGCCGGGCTCACGGCCGTACCCGCACCTCCCGGTGGGCAAGGACACGATCCCGCAGATCAAGCACATCGTCGTGCTGATGATGGAGAACCACTCCTACGACAACCACTTCGGCATGCTGGCGCGCGCTGGGGCGGACGGGTTCACGCTCGGCCCGGATGGCAAGCCGACGGCGCAGAACCCGTACTCAGACGGCAGGATCCAGCACGCGTTCCGGATGCCGACTACGTGTCAGCTTGTCGGTCACCCCAGTCAGACCTGGATTGCCAGCCACACGCAGCTGAACGGCGGCAAGCTCAACGGGTTCGTGGAGTCCGCCAGCGGACCGGTATCAATGGGGTACTGGCAGAAGGCGGACCTGCCGTTCTACTACTCGCTGGCATCGACGTTCCCGCTCGCCGACCGGTATTTCTGCTCGGTGCTCGGCCAGACCTATCCCAACCGCCGTTACCTGATGGCGGCGACGTCGCTGGGCATGGTCAATGACGGCGTGCCGGGCCTGAGGTACCCACGCCAACGGCACGATCTTCGACCTCTTGCACCGCGCGGGCGTTTCCTTTGCGGACTTCTTCACGCCGCTGGGAGACGTCCTGCCCACTCCAACGGCTGCTTTGTTCCCCAAGCTGCTCATCAGGTACCACGGCCAGATTCAGTCGAGCGATCACTTCTTCGCCGGCGCCAAGGCTGGCACGCTTCCCGGTTTCTGCATCGTCGAGCCGGACTTCCTGACGCACTCCGAGGAGGACCCGGAGAACATCGCGAACGGGGAGAAGTTCGCCGCCAAGGTCATCGACGCGGTCATGACCGGACCAGGCTGGAAGAACACACTGCTGATCTGGAACTTCGACGAGCACGGTGGCTACTACGATCACGTGGTCCCGCCGCGCGCTATCGCCCCCGACAACATTCCGCCGACTATCGAAGGCGGCAGCGCGTACACCGGATTCAAGCAGTACGGCTTCCGAGTTCCTTGCGTCGTCGTTTCGCCGTGGGCGCGGCCTCACTACGTCTCCCACCAGGTCTTCGATCACACCAGCATCCTGGCGCTGGTCGAGGCCAAGTGGAACCTGCCAGCCATGACCTACCGCGACGCGAACGCCAACAACATGCTCGACATGCTCGATCTCAGCAAGCCGGCCTTCCTGCATCCGCCGCGGCTGGCCCGGCCGTTGGTCGACACCGATCCTGGCGCTCTTTCATGCACCGTCCACGGGCCGGGCACGATTCCGCCGCCCGGCTCGATATCGCCGGCGCCGTAGGCAGCATTTGTCGCCGACCGACGGGCCAGGCGCGTGCCAATCAGGTTGACCCTGCCGGCGATGACCGACAGGATTTGCGCCGACGGACACGGGCGAGCTGGCGGAGACAACCATGACCGACAGGCTGGCAGGCAAGCGCGCGGTGATCACCGGAGCCGCGAGCGGCATCGGCGAGGGCACCGCCAGGCTGTTCGTCGCCGAAGGCGCCTCGGTAGTGCTGGCCGACCTGGACGAAGAGCGCGGCCAGCGACTGGCAGCTGAGCTGGGGGAGCGCTCCCGGTTTGTTCCCGCCGATGTCGCACGGGAAGGCGACATCGACGAGGCGGTCGCCACCTGCGTTACGGCATTCGGCGGCCTGGACTGCCTGTTCAACAACGCGGGCAACCCCGGCTCAACGGGCGGGATCGAGGAGATCGACGTCGACACCTTCGACCGCACCGTCGGCGTGCACCTGCGCGGCGTGTTCCTGGGCATCCGGGCCGCGGCGAGGGTCATGCGGCCGCAAGGGCACGGCAGCATCATCAACGCCTCCAGCGTCGCGGCGAGCCGGGCGAATCTCGCCGGTCACGACTACAGCGCCTGCAAGGCCGCGATCGCGCAGCTCACCCTGACCACGGCGAACGAGCTGGGGGAGCACGGCGTCCGGGTCAACGCCGTATGCCCTGGCGGCATTGCCACCGCGATCTTCGGCCGGGCGGCCGGGCTGGAGGGGGATGAGGCACAGCGCACGGTCGAGTTCATGTCGCTGGCGCTCAGCGATATCGCGCCGATCCGGCGGGCCGGCCAGCCGCTCGATATCGCCGAGGCCGTGCTGTGGCTGGCCAGCGACTCGTCGAGCTTCGTCACCGGGCAAGCAATCGCCGTGGACGGCGGGCTGCTGACCGGCTCGCTGCGCCGCAACCGGGTAGTGTCCGGCGACGAGCTTCTCGATCTGCTCCGGCAAGCGGCCGCTCAGCCTGATCCGGCCTGACTCTGCGCGATCAGCCAGGGCGCTTACCCGAACGCTCACGGGAACGGGCTCCGTCACGGCCTATCGAGCTGATCAGGGCTCGGGCCCGGGCGGCACGGACCGCATGGGACAGCTCCTCGATGTCATAGGCGCCGTGATGCCGCCTGCCGTTGATGAAGAACGTCGGCGTGCCGGATACACCGCTGAGGTCGGCGGAATCAACATCCTCAGCGATCTGGGCCTGCCCGGCGCCGTTACGCATGTCGCGAATGAAACGGTCGTCATCCAGACCGATCTGCCTCGCATACCGGATCAGGTCCTTGCCGGTGAGCTCGCCCTGATGATCGAGCAGCTGGTCGTGCATGTCCCAGAACTTGTCCTGCAGGCCCGCGGCCTCGGACGCCTCGGCCGCGAGCTGCGCGTGCGGGTGCACGTCGTTGAGCGGCAGGTGCCGCCACGCGTAACGGAGGTCACCTTGGTCAGCCAGCAGCTCGCGGATCACTGCCTCGGCCTGGCCGCAGTAGGGGCATTCGAAATCCCCGTATTCCACCAGCGTGACCGGCGCTTTCGCGGCGCCCCTGATGTGGTCGCGATCGGGGTCGACCGGTACGGCGAGGTCGATGACGGATTCGGTGGTGCCGAGCAGCGCACGCAGACGCAGCCGCTTCGGCAGCATCGCAGTAATCCGGAAGACCACCCAGGTGAGCACGGACGCGCACAACGCTGCGGACAGGACGCCGACCTTGGCCTCGGCGAGCTCGACGCCGTGGAACGCCAGGGTTGCGATCAGCAGCGACACGATGAAGCCGATGCCCGCGATCACGCCCGCGCCGGTGACGGCGGCCCAGCCGATGGGCGGGCGGATGCGACCGCGGCTGACTTTGGCGAGCAGCCACGCCGCGCCCACCGTGCCGATCGGCTTGCCGACGACATAGCCGAGCAGGATTCCCAGCGTGATCGGTGCAGTAAAGGCGCGGGCCAGGAAGCTGCCGCTAATCGTGATGCCCGCGTTCGCCAGGGCAAACAGCGGCACGATGAGGTAACTCACCCACGGATGGAACAGCTGCTGCAGCCGGTCATTGGGGGACAGCGCGGTCCGTACGCTCTCCCGGGCGTCGCGGGCCAGCTCGGGCGTGGGCTGCTCGCGGAACAGCCGGAACGACTCCGAAGCCAGCTCAAGATCGGGTCGTTGGGCCGGGTAGGCAAACGCCAGCAGGCCCATTGCGAGCCCGACTACT
Source organism: uncultured Actinomycetota bacterium (assembly GCA_963804435.1). Taxonomy (GTDB): domain Bacteria; phylum Actinomycetota; class Actinomycetes; order Streptosporangiales; family Streptosporangiaceae; genus JAJYUU01. Next base: position 2,731,982 of record CAWDQI010000001.1, read on the forward strand.
ACCGGGTCGACGCCGGATTCGAAGAAGCCGATCCAGGCGGCGACCCCCAGCACGAGGTAAGCGGCGCCGCTCCGAAGGCCCCGCGCCCTGGCCACCACGACCACCGCCAAGATGCCAAGCCCGATCACCAGCGCGGTCAGGTCGATGTGCCCGCTGTAGGCCAACGCGATGATCACGATGCCGGCAACGTCGTCGACGATCGCGAACGTGAGCAAGTACGTGCTCAGCCGGTCTGGGGCTCGCGCGCCGACCAGGGCCAGCATGCCAAGCGCGAACGCAGTATCGGTGGACATGGCAACGCCCCAGCCACCGGCCGACGCCCGGCCCGCGTTGATGGCCAGGTAAATGCCGATGGGAACGACCATCCCGCCGAGCCCTACCACCAGTGGCAAGGCCAGCCGCCGCCGCTCACGCAGCTCTCCCATGTCGTATTCGCGCCGCGCCTCCAGGCCCGCGACCAGGAAGAAGAACGCCATCAGCCCGGCATTCACCCATTCGTGCAGACTTGCCGCCAGGCCTTTGCTGCCAACCCTTAGGGACAGCTCGGTCGACCAGACCGCGGCATACGAGTGCGGGGAAATGTTCGCCCAGGCCAAGGCGGCGAGGGTAGCCGCGAGCAGAATCGCGGCGCTGCCGGTCTCGGTGCGCACGAACCGGCGGAGCGGCGTCTCCAGGTTCTGCGCCCAGACGGTACGCAGCGAGAACTGCGGGGCGGACACGGCCCCGGACTCGGTCACTCTGCGATTCTCCCGTGCCGCGGCTGGGCGCGGAGGAGCGAGCCGGCCATGGGCCGACCCCACCAGTCGTGGACCAGGGGCGCAATTCGGTCGTAGTCGGTCAGCCGCGCTGTCCTGATTTGAGGCTGCATCCGACCATTATCTGGCTCGTCGTGCCAGCAACAGCAGTAAGCCGGGCCCGGCGGGGGGTCGGGCCCGGCTTACTGATTCTGGATGTCAGCTGGCGTAGTCGAGCAGCGGCTGCGCCCGGCTGGGGTGCCGGAGCTTGGACAGCGACTGCTTCTCCAGCTGCCGGATGCGCTCCCTGGTCAGACCGAGCGCCTTGCCGATCTCGTCCAGGGTGTGCGGGTTACCGTCATACAGCCCGAACCGCATCGACATGATGGTGGCCTCCCGCGGCGTCAGCGCGTCGAGCGCATGCCGCAGCTGGTCGGCCATCAGCTGGCGATCGACAAGCTCGCCCGCCTCGGGCGCATCCGTGTCCTCGATCAGGTCACCGATGCTGGTCTCGCCGTCCTCGCCGATAGTGGAGTCCAGGCTGATCGGCTGCCTGCTGGTACGCAGCAGCTCCTCGATCTGGTCCGGCGTCCGGTCGAGCTCGACGGCGAGCTCCTCTGGGGTCGGCTCACGGCCGAGCCGCTGGTGCATGTCACGCTCGACCCGGCTGAGCTTGCTCAGCATCTCCAGCACGTGCACCGGAAGCCGGATCGTGCGAGCGGAGTCCGCAAACCCGCGCTGGATCGCCTGCCGGATCCACCACATCGCATAGGTGGAGAACTTGTAGCCCTTGGTGTAGTCGAACTTCTCTACTGCCCTGATGAGGCCCAGGTTGCCCTCCTGGACCACGTCAAGCAGCGACAGTCCGCGATCGCTGTACTTCTTGGCGACCGACACCACGAGCCGGAGGTTGGCCTCGAGCATGTGGGCCTTGGCCCGCCTGCCATCCTCGGCAACGTCCTCGAGGTCAGCGCGGTACTGCCTGGAGAGTCGCTTCTCCGTCTCCAGCTTGTACTCGGCGAACAGGCCGGCCTCGATGCGCTTGGCCAGGTCGACCTCTTCCTCGGCGGTCAGCAGGCTGCGTCGGCCAATCGACTTCAGGTAGGTATGTACTGAATCGCCCATAACCGAGGTCTGGTCATCCAGGTCGGTCTCGGGTGCGCTAGCGCTCGCCTCCTGTACCGTGCTCGCCGCGAGCTCAGCAAGCTCGGCGTCAACATCGGGCAGGTCGGCATCGGCGGCAAGGTCGGGCGCGCCTGCCGGGCCAGCAGGCTGGGTGCCCGCAGGTGCGCCGGATGGCTCGTTGCCGAGCTGCACTCCGGCCTCGGTCAGCTCACGGATGATGGAACGGGCCTCAGTCGGGGACACTCGCGCCTGGTCAAAGGCATCGCGAAGTTCGGGCAGGGACAGATAGCCCTGGCCGCGGCCGCGCTGGATCAGCTCGTCCACGTGGGTCGTGGTCTCCTCATCCTCGCGGGCGGGCGACAGCAAAGTCGCGCTCCTCGGCATGAGACACTCCCTTCGTGGGCGCATAACAGGCATGCGCTGGGTCACCGCGCCCTGGCCGGCGCGGGTACTTTCGTTAGCGGGGACCCTCGGCGGGCTTGGCAGTTACCACCTCAGGCACTATCTTGTAACGCACGAGGCGGCGAAATGTTCCCGCCATCTTGACGCGCGCCTGATTTTGGCTACCCTGCGTCCGGGTCGCCATGCCCGCCCAAAGACCAATCCAGACGTCACGCTCGCGGTGCTCCGAAGTACTACAGCGCTCCTAGGTGCCGCAAAGCCACCCTGTCCGGCTTACCGGACGCTAGTAGCGGAAATTCTCGCACAAGTACAAACTTCTTGGGCACCGCGTACCCGCAAAGCGCCGTTCGGGCATGAGCATGCAGCTCGTCGGGGCTAGGCGGATCGGCCGGGTCCGCGGCCACCACGAACGCCGTCACGGCCTCGCCCCAGTCCGCATCGGGCACGCCCACGACGACAACGTCCGCCACGCCCGCGCAGGTTCCGAGCGCCGCCTCGACCTCGCCTGGGCACTACCTTCTTCCCGCCCGAGTTGATCATGTCGTCGGCCCGGCCGCGTACGGTAACCCGCCCGTCGCCTGACACGACGCCGAGGTCGGCGGTCCGGAACCAGCCGTCGCTGAGGGCATCGTCGGTGCGGCCTGGCTGCAGCCGGTACCCGGAGAACAGCACCGGTCCGCCGATCAGGATCCGGTCATCGGCGCCGGCCCGCACCAACACCCCGTCGAGCGGGTAGCCGTCATAGACGCAGCCGCCGCAGGTCTCGCTCATTCCGTAGGTGGTGACCACCCGCCAGCCCGCGGACCGGGCCTCGGCCAGCAGCCCGTCTGGCGCTGCCGCGCCGCCCAGCAGCACGGTCTGCACCGATCCCGGCGCGGCGCCGGCGTCCAGCAGCCTGCGCAGCTGCGTCGGCACTAGCGAGACATGCTGGCACCCGGCTCCGGCTAGCACGTCGGGAGTCACAGTCGGCGAGATGACCGGCTCGGTGCCAGCGATCAAGCGACCTGACCAGAACCCCGATTCCGGCAACGTAGAAGCTCGGCAGGCAGCACAGCCAGCGGTCGGCAGGCCCGGCGCCGATCCGGCGCAGGGACGCTGACGCGGATGCGGTCAGCGCCGCGGCGCTGAGTTCCACGCCTTTCGGCGCGCCGGTGGAGCCCGAGGTCGCGATCACGACCGCAGTATCGGCCGCAACGCCGGGCGCCCCGCCGGACACGGCGACCGGTGCCGGCCTCGTTCCCTCCATCGTCCGGATGGCAGCGGGAGCGAATGCATCAAGTGCCGCGCTCAGGGCAGCGTGCGGGCAGCGCCGGGTCGAGCGGCAGGATCGCCGGGCCGGATCCGTCGAGGGCCGCGGCGAGCGCGGCCAGCATCTCCTGGCCGGCCGACGGCGGGAGCAGGACCGCATGCAATGGCCGGGACGTCACGGACGTAAGGTTAATCCGGGCAGATCAGGCACCAACAGGAGGGTGAGCGGTGGTCGACTGGAAGTCATCAGGGCCGGCGGACGGGAAGGACTACGCCGACATCCGGTACGAGACCGCGGAGGGCATCGCCAAGATCACGATCAACCGGCCCGAGGTGCGCAACGCGTTCCGGCCGACGACGCTGTTCGAGTTGTCGCACGCGTTCAACATGGCCAGGGACGACGCAGAGGTTGGCGTGATCATCCTCACCGGGGCCGGCGACAAGGCGTTCTGCTCCGGCGGCGACCAGCGGATCCGCGGCGACGACGGGTACGTGGACACCCAAGGCGTCGCCCGGCTGAACGTGCTGGACCTGCAGGTGCAGATCCGGCGCACGCCGAAGCCGGTGATCGCGATGGTGGCCGGATACGCGATCGGCGGCGGCCATGTCCTGCATGTCTGCTGCGACCTGACCATCGCTGCCGACAACGCCGTCTTCGGCCAGACCGGACCGAAGGTCGGCTCCTTCGACGCGGGCTACGGCTCGTCGCTGCTGGCCGCGACCGTCGGGCTGAAGAAGGCGCGCGAGATCTGGTACCTGTGCCGCCAGTACAGCGCGCAGGAGGCCCTGCAAATGGGCCTGGTCAACACCGTCGTCCCGCTGGACCAGCTGGAAGAGGAGACGGTCGCCTGGGCGCAGGAGATGCTGGCCAAGTCGCCGCTAGCGTTGCGCATGCTCAAGGGCGCGATGAACGCCGTGACTGACGGCGCGGCCGGGATGCAGCAGTTCGCCGGGGACGCGACGATGCTGTACTACATGAGCGAGGAAGCGCAGGAAGGCCGGGACGCCTTCGTGAACAAGCGCGCGCCCGACTTCGGCAAGTTCCCGCGCCGCCCGTGACTGATACGGACCTGCGCGGCCTAGTCGCCGACCTGCTGCCGACGCTGCGGGCCTTCGCTATCCCGATGCCCGTGCGATTCCGCGGCACGACGGTGCGCGAAGGGGCATTGCTGCACGGGCCGGCCGGCTGGGGCGAGTTCTCGCCGTTCGGTGACTACGGCCCGCGCGAGTGCTCGCGCTGGCTGTCGTGCGCGCTGGAGGCGGCTGCGCCAGGGCTGGCCCGCACCGGTACGCAGCAGCATTCCCGTGAACGTGACGGTGCCGGCCGTTGGTCCCGAGCAAGCCCACGCGATCGTCGCCCGATCCGGCTGCCGGACCGCGAAGGTGAAGGTCGCCGAGCCCGGCGAGCCGGAGTCGGCCGATATCGCGCGGGTGGAGGCGGTGCGGGACGCGATCGGGGCTGACGGCAAGGTCCGGGTCGACGCCAACGGCGGCTGGGACGTCGATACCGCCGAGCGTATCCTGACGGCGCTGGCACGGTTTGATCTTGAATACGCCGAGCAACCGTGCGCGACGCTCGGCGAGCTGGCCGCGTTGCGCCGGCGGGTGGACGTACCGCTGGCGGCCGATGAGTCGATTCGCCGGGCCGAGGACCCGCTGGCGGTGCGCGCGACCGGCGCGGCGGACATCGTGGTGCTGAAGGCGCAGCCGCTCGGCGGCGTGCGGACGGCGCTGGAGGTCGCCGACGCCTGCGGCCTGCCCGTGGTGGTATCCAGCGCAGTCGAGTCCTCGGTCGGCCTGGCGGCCGGCGTGGCGCTGGCCGCCGCGCTGCCCGCGCTGCCGTATGCGTGCGGGCTAGCCACCATGAGCCTGCTGGCGGGCGACGTAACGGACGCGCCGCTGGCTGAGTCGGGTGGCGAACTGCCGGTCCGGGCGGCGGTGGTCGACCCAGGCCAACTGGCCCGCTGGGAAGTGGATCCCGCTAGGTGGCGGGACCGCCTGCTGGCCGCGGCCGAGTTCCTGCCTGCTGCCGCCTGGCTGGCCGGCTGACGCCGGCCGTGAACCCCTCGACGGCGTTCGCCACCGTGCTGGTGGATGAGCTGATCCGCTGCGGCCTGCAAGAGGCAGTCATCGCGCCCGGCTCCCGGAGCGCGCCGCTGGCGATGGCGCTGCACGCAGCGGCGTCGGCGCCGAATTCGCCGCTCCGGCTGCATGTCCGGATCGACGAGCGGTCGGCCAGCTTTCTTGCGCTCGGCCTGGCTAAGGCGAGCGGCCGGCCAGCCGCCGTCGTCTGCACCTCGGGGACGGCGGCCGCGCATGTCCACGCCGCCGTGATCGAGGCCGACGAGTCCTGCGTGCCGTTGCTCGTGCTCACCGCCGACCGGCCGCCCGAGCTGCGCGGCACCGGCGCCAACCAGACGATCGACCAGGTCAAGCTTTATGGCGGGGCCGTCCGATGGTTCTGCGAGCCCGGCGTGGGCGAATACCGCACCGGCCAGGTCGGCTACTGGCGATCGATGGCGTCCCGCGCCTGGTCGCTGGCATCGGGTAACGGCGTCGCTTCGCCGGCCCGGTCCATCTCAACGTCCAATTCCGTGACCCGCTGGTGCCCGAATCGGGCTCGGGCTGGCCAGAGCCGCTGGACGGCCGGGCCGACGGCGCACCGTGGACGCGCGCCTGGTTCCTGGAGCGCTCGCCCCTGGGCACAACTGGCAGCTTGCCCGAGGTCGAGCTCGGCTGGACCCAACGCGGCCTGGTGCTCTGCGGCGACGGAACGGCTAACCCCGAGTCACTGGCCGAACTCGCAGCCGCCGCCGGCTGGCCGTTGCTGGCCGAACCGTCGTCAGGCGCCCGGCACGGGCCCGCCGCGCTGCGTTCTTACGAGTACTTGCTCGATTCCGCCGATTTCCTGGCGGCACACCGGCCAGACCTGATCATCTCGGCTGGCCGTCCTGGCTTGTCCCGCGGTCAACTCGCGCTGCTGGGCTGCACCGGCCTGACTGGCGGCAGCGGCGCGACCCGCCATGTCGTACTCGGCCAGCCCGATGGCCGCTGGGCCGATCCCGCGCGTGCCGCCACCGACGTTGCCAGCTCGGTCCGGGTGCGGCACGTCCCATCCTCCTCCGATGTCGGCTGGCTCGATTCCTGGCGTCGGGCAGACGCCGCCGCCAGCGAAGCAGCCGACTCGGTGCTCGACACCGATCCCGGACTCAGCGAGCCGCTGCTGGCTCGTGATCTGGGCGCGGCACTGCCGGGCGGCGCGTTGCTGTGGGTGGCCTCCAGCATGCCGGCCAGGGACCTGGACCGGCACCTAGCGCCGCGCGCAGACCTGCGGGTACTCGCCAACCGCGGGGCAAGCGGGATCGACGGAATGGTCTCGTCGGCCATCGGTGCGGCACTCGCGCATCAGCGCGCAGGCGGCGGCCCGGCGGTGGCGCTGCTCGGCGACCTCGCACTGCTGCACGACGCGCCCGGCCTGATGATCGGCCCGGTCGAGCCCCGGCCTGACTTGTGCCTGATCGTCGTCAACAACAATGGCGGCGGGATCTTCTCGGGCCTGGAGCAGGCCGCGTTTCCCGACCCTTTCGAGCGCGTCTTCGGCACCCCGCACGACACGGATTTCTCCCACGTCGCGGCCGCGGCGGGACTGCCTTACCTGCTCGTCCGCAAGGCTGCCGAGCTTCCGGGCGCGCTCGTCGGCCGCGGGCTCCGGCTGGTCGAGGTCAGGACCGACCGCGCCGAGCAGTCCGCGCTGCGCAGCGCGGTTGCCAAAGCTTGCGCTGCAGCGACCGAAGGGGCCTAGCAAGGCGGTAAACGGCCTTTCTCACCCGCGCCGGGTGATGTCGGCGGCAGGCAGCGCGGGAATGCTGATCTCGCCATACGCCAAAAGCCGGACGACGGTACTGCCGCCCGGCGGGCGCGAAGGAGAAGAAGGAACAACGAATGACACTGGCCGCTTCCGGGTCGTCTTATCCGCTCCTGAACGTCTTCTGGACGATCCTCGAGATCTTCTTGTGGGTGCTCTGGATCTGGGTGCTGATCGCGATCTTCATGGATATCTTCCGCAGTCGGGACCTGTCGGGCGGCGCCAAGGCGCTGTGGTTCCTGTTCGTGCTGTTCATCCCGCTGATCGGCGTCCTGACGTACCTGATCGTGCGCGGCGGGTCGATGCACGAACGCTCGGTCCAGCAGGCCCAGCAATCAGACCAGGCCTTCCGCCAGTACGTGCAATCCGCCGCGCAAGCCGACGGTAGCCCGGCGGATCAGCTGGACAAGCTTGTCAGCCTGCGCGAGCGTGGTGTGATCACCGCCGACGAGTTCGACCGGCAGAAGGCCAAGGTCCTATCGGCCTGAGGCCGGTCCGGAAGGTCCGGGCAGCACGTGGAAGCTGATCATGTAGTCCGGAACCGCTCGGCCTGGGACCGGTGGGCGGCGGGATACGCGACGCCCGGCTTACGAGGCTGGTCCGCCGCCGAGCCGTCCTGGGGCATCTGGGGCATCGCTGAGGCCGATGCTCGCGTGCTGCCGGCCGACCTGGACGGACGGCTGGCCATCGAGCTGGGCTGCGGCACTGGCTACGTCTCGTCCTGGCTGGCGCGTCGTGGCGCCCGGCCGGTCGGCCTGGACAACTCTGCTGCGCAGCTGGCCACGGCCAGGGAGCTGCAGCACCGGTTCGGGCTGTCGTTCCCGCTCCTGCAGGCCAGCGCCGAGCAGGTGCCGTTCGCCGACGCGAGCTTCGACCTGGCCATCTCGGAGTACGGCGCGAGCATCTGGTGCGATCCGCACGCGTGGATCCCCGAGGCGGCCAGGCTGCTCAGGCCCGGCGGGCAGCTGATCTTCCTGGTCAATTCGGTCCTGCTCATGCTGACCGTCCCGGACCAGGACGGCTTGCCGGCCACCGATCAGTTGCTGCGTCCGCAATTCGGCATGCACCGGTTCGAGTGGCCAGATGACGAGTCGGTGGAGTTCCACCTCAGCCACGGCGAGATGATCCGCCTGCTGCACCGCAGCGGCCTGCAGGTCGAGGACCTCCTCGAGCTGCAGCCGCCGCCCGGCGCCACGCCATCACATCCGCTCGCCACGATCGAGTGGGCCCGCAGATGGCCAACAGAAGAAGTCTGGAAGGCACGCAAGCCCCTGTAATTCAGGCCCGGTACGCTTCTGGGCTTATGACGCAGACAGCGGGCGTTGACCCAGGACCGGCGTCTTACCGCCAGCACCGGTTCGAACCGCCGCCTGGTGCCCTCGACCTCTTGCTAGTGCGGCACGGCCAGTCCGAGGCATACCAGGATGGCCAACCGTTCGCGCTGGTAGGAGGCCATGGCGATCCGCCGCTATCAGAGCTCGGCCAGGAGCAGGCGCGCCAGCTCGCGACACGGCTGCGGGCCGCCGGTATCGCCGGGATTTACGTCACCACCTTGCAGCGCACGGCGCAGACGGCGGCGCCGCTCGCCGAGGCGCTCGGCCTCGACCTAGTGGTTGAGCCCGACCTGCGGGAAGTCAACCTGGGGGACTGGGAAGGCGGCGAGTTCCGCAAGAAGGTGGCCACCGGTCACCCGGTCGCTCTGCGCATGATCGCCGAGGAGCGCTGGGACGTCATTCCGGGGGCCGAGCCCGCCGCCGAATTCGCCGGGCGGGTGGCCGCGGCACTCGAGCGGCTGGCTGCCGCTCACCCCGGCCAGCGCGTCGCCGCGTTTACGCACGGCGGCGTGATCGGCCAGGCCGTGGCGCTGGCCAGCGGATCACGGCCGTTCGCCTTCGTCGGCGCGGAGAATGCGTCGATATCCCGGCTCGTGATCACCAGCGACCGCTGGATCGTGCGCGGCTATAACGACACCGCGCACCTCGACGGCCGCGACTAGGTCGCCCGGGACATCAGACTGGGCCATAAATCTCCGCGCTGGCTGAGACGCTGCCCATTTCAGCCAGCTTCCGGAAGGCGCCTGGGTCGCCGGGCCCGGCTCGGCGCAATAGACGATCAGCCGCTGGCCCGTGTCGAAGGGGGCATAACGAGCGTGCGGCCAGGGTTGGCCTCAACCAAGCCAGGGACGAAGGAGGATCTGCCATGAAGGCAGTGCGGTTCGATCAGTACGGCGGCGTCGATGTGCTGCGCCTCGACGAGGTACCCAGGCCAGAGCCGGGACCCGGACAGGTCCTGGTGCAGGTCAAAGCCGCGGGCATCAACCCTGGCGAGGCCAAGATCCGCGACGGCATGCTGGCCTCGCGATTCCCGGCGACGTTCCCCTCCGGCGAAGGCAGCGATTTCGCCGGCATCGTCACGCAGGCGGGGCCAGGCGTGACCGGCTTCGCAGCCGGGGATGAGGTCATCGGTTTTACCAACAGCAGGGCGAGCCATGCCGAGTACGTACTGGCGGACGCGGCGAACCTGACCGCGAAACCTCCGGCGGTGCCGTGGGAAGCTGCCGGCTCCCTGTTCGTCGCGGGCGCCACCGCCTATGCCGCAGTCCGGGCTGTCAGCCTTGCCGAAGGCGATACCGTCGTGGTCTCGGGCGCCGCTGGGGGAGTTGGCTCGATCGCCGTCCAGCTGGCCAGCCTGGCTGGGGCTACCGTCATCGGGCTGGCCAGTAAAGCAAACCACGACTGGCTCGCAGCGCACGGAGTCGTCCCCGTCAGCTACGGCGACGGCGTGGCCGACCGTATCCGAGAGGCAGCCAGCCGGGTCGATGCGTTCATCGACACTTTCGGCGCCGGTTATGTGGAGCTTGCGCTGGAACTCGGTGTCCAGCCTGCCCGGATAGACACGATCGCCGACTTCGCAGCCGTCGAGAAATACGGCGTCAAGGCCGAGGGCAGCGCAGCGGGCGCTAGCGCGACCGTCCTCGCCGAGCTAGCCGAGCGCATCGCAGCCGGCCAGCTTGAGGTTCCCATCACGGCGACATTCCCGCTGGCGCAAGTGCGGGAAGCTTATGAGCTCCTGTCCACCGGCCACATCCACGGCAAGATCGTTCTCGTGCCGTAGTTTCGCGGCCGTCGCCGGACAGCTAGCCTTCCAGCGCGCGGCGCATCGGCCGGAACTTAGTCTCGGCCTCCGCGAGCTCGGCGCTGGGCTGGGAGCCGGCGACGATGCCGCAGCCGGCGAACAGCCTGGCCCGCCTGCCGTCAATCTCGCCGCAGCGCAGCGCGATGCCCCATTCGCCGTTGCCGCGTGCGTCAACCCAGCCCACCGGGCCTGAATAGCGGCCGCGGTCCATCCCCTCCAGCTCGCGTATCAGCTCAAGCGCCACCTCGGTCGGTGTGCCGCAGATCGCTGCGGTCGGATGCAGCGAGGCCGCGAGCGCGAGCGCTGAGGCGTCGCGCGCCAGCACCCCGGTCACCGACGTCGCCAGGTGCTGGTAGTCAGCCATCTGGAGCAGGAACGGATCAGGATCGACCTCAAGCTCGGCACATAGCGGAGCGAGCATTTCACGCACGGATTCCACCGAATAGCGGTGCTCCTCGGCGTTCTTCGCCGAGGAGAGCAACGCGGAGCTGAGTGCCTCGTCGTCGGACTTGCTGCCGCCCCGCCCCATCGTGCCGGCCAGCACCAGTGAGCTGATCTGCCGTCCCTCCCGCCGGATCAGCAGCTCCGGCGTCGCGCCGACGAGGCCGGCGCAAGCGAACGTGTAGCAATCGGGGGAACGGGCAGCCAGCCTGGCCAGCAGCACTCGCACGTCAATGTCGCCGGACGCACAGGCGTGCAGGTCACGGGCGAGGACGACCTTCCGCAGCTCCCAGGACTTGATCCGCGATACGGCCGCCGAGACCGCTTGCTCCCATTGTGGTGCGCTGAGGCTACCGTCGCTCCAGCGAACCTCAGCCGGATTGACCGGCGGAGTAGCCGGGAACTCTGGCACTGCGCCGCCCGCGGAAATGGTTGTCTGCCAGGCGACGCCGGACCTGCGGCCGAGAACCATCGAGGGCACGATCACGACGGAGCCGTCAGAGGCGGGGTCAAAGGTGAAGCTCCCGAATGCAACCGGCCCGCTACCCGGCACGCTGACCTCATCCCGGACCGTCGCGGCGTCGAACAGCTCGGCGAGCCACTTCTCGCCCGTCGCGAAGCGATCAACGCCGGCCGGGATCATCAGCCGGGCCGCCTCACCCCAGCCCACCAGGCCGTCGCCTTGGTGTATCCATGCCGAAGCGCCTGGACCGGGCAGCCGGGCGAGCAGGTCCCCAGGATCAACGGACCTGACTGTGCTGACCGTCAGGCCCTCCGTCACTGGCCGTATCCGGCTGTTATGCAGTGCTTCCACGGCAATCCACTCTACGTGCGGCGGCAGGCCGGGATGACTGAGGGATCGGCCTGCGCTGCAGCCCCGGCATCGATCTCAGACGACGAGGGCAAGCCGATAGCCGAGCTAGGCCAGCAGCACGCCGACGGCATCAGGCGGCGTGCTACCGTAATCAAAATTCGATTAAGTCGATGGGATTACTAGGATGAGATCAGCAACTCGGGCTGACCTCGGGCTTCCGGTCCGCGGGCACCTTGATGATGGCCAAGCGCTGAACCCGGTCGCACTGGGCAGACTCGTGCGCGCAACGGCCGCCGCGGCGGACGACTGGCGCGACATCGTGCAGTTCACCGAGGGCAGCCGGTGGTTTCAGCGGCTGGCGCTGACGGCCGGCTACGAGATCTGGCTGCTCAGCTGGCTGCCGGGCCAGCGGACCGGCTTCCATGATCACGGACTTGCCTGCGGCGCGTTCGCGATCGCTCGTGGCGAGTTGCTGGAGACGCGGCCCACGCTGGGCACCACGCAGCTTCGCCACCGGGTCGCCGGGCCGGGCTCGGTGACCACGTTCGGCGCTCATCACCTGCACGATGTCGGCAGCAACTCGTCCGAGCCCGCGATCAGCGTGCATGCGTACTCGCCGCCGCTATCGGCGATGCGGCGGTATGAGATGACGAGCGCCGGGCTCAAGCTCGTCGGAACCGAGCGAGCGGAGCGGGACTGGTGAGGCGGCCGCCCAGATCACGTTCGGTCGACGAGCTGCTAGCCGATGCCAGGGCCCGGCTGACCAGGCTTCGTCCAGCCCAGGCGAGGCAAGCAGTCCACACCGGCGCACTCCTAGTCGACATCAGGCCGGAGGCACAGCGCCAGACGGAAGGCGGGATACCCGGCGCGCTGATCGTCGAGCGCAACGTGCTGGAGTGGCGGTTCGACCCGGCCTCGGCTGCCCGGCTGCCAGTCGCGAGCTACGAACTACGGCCGATCATCTTCTGCTCGGAGGGATACACCTCAAGCCTGGCGGCAGCCGCACTGCAAGATCTCGGTGTCCTGCTGGCCACGGACATGGACGGTGGCTTCCTTGCGTGGCGGGCGGAAGGCCTGCCCGTTTCACCGCCAATTGCAGCCGGGCGCGGTCACGGGCCTAGCAGCGACAGCTGGACTCCGGCCGCGGCCTCCTGAGCGGGCCCGGCAGCGATCGCCTTGTTGGCCGCGGGCACGCGGCGCGCGGCGGCTGGGCTCGCCCTCCCGACGCCATACTTCCTGGCCAGCTTTGCGACCTGATCGGCGATCCCGCGTTGGTAGCTCGCCGGTGCATATGCCCGATTGCCATAGAGCCCGCGGTAAGCGTCTGCCAGTTCCGGATGATTGAGCCTTAGCCAGCGCTGGAACCATTCCCTGGCCCCCGGCCGCAGGTGCAGCACAATGGGGCTGACATGCGTCGCGCCAGCGGCGGCGATCCGTGCCACCGCCTCGTCCAGCTGGGCGGGGGAGTCGGACAGGAACGGCAGCACCGGCCCCATCAGCACCCCGCACCGCAGTCCGCGCTCGGACAGCTCCGCGCAGACGCCCAGTCGACGCTCCGGACTCGGGGTTCCAGGCTCGATAGATCGAGAAAGCGATTTGTCGATAATTCCGACGGACACGTTGAGCCCGACTTCGGTCACACCGGCCGCTCGCTCCAGCAGATCAGCGTCGCGCAGGATCAGCGTGCCCTTGGTAAGGATGGAGAACGGGTTCGCCACGTCGGTCAGAGCCGTGATGATGCCCGGCATCAGCCGGTACTTGCCTTCGGCTCGCTGGTAGCAATCGACGTTGGTGCCCATCGCGATGTGCTCGCCCGCCCAGCGCGGCGCCCGCAGCTCACGCCGGAGCAGCTCTGGGGCGTTGACCTTGACCACGATCTGGGTGTCGAAGTCATGCCCTGAGTCCAGGTCCAGGTAAGTATGCGTGTTGCGAGCAAAGCAGTTGTGGCTCACCACGCCGTTGGCAATGAAATCACCGGTGCCGGTGGTGATGTCATACAGCGGCAGGTCGAGGCCGAGCGGTGCGATCGAAACGACTCTCAACCTGGCGTCGCTCTTGATCGCCACATCGTCGATTGTGCGCTTCCGGGTGATGGCCGGATCTGTGCTGTGGAAGAACCTCAAGCGCTCTTTCAGCCCGCCGCGCAGGCGCAGCACCGTAAGGCCATTAGCTCCGGTGGTCGGCTCCACAGCCACATCGAAACCCAGCGAGGCAAGGCACGACTTAGTCCAGCCGATGATCGACGGGTCAGTGTTGGAGATCCGCAGGATGCCACGACTGCAACTGCCCTCCGCGTCGAAGATTCCGGCCAGGAAACCCTTCCGCCAGTCAAGGCTCGGCGCAGCGGGCCACTCGATGAGCCATTGGATGGCGCAGACCTGCTCATGGGCGAGGTACCTGGTTGTCCTGTCGAGAGCTTCGGAGTCGATAAGTGCGAGCCCGTCGCCGCGGATCATGCCGCAGAGGTACCCGCGCCGGTAATCGGGAGACTCCTTAGGCGGCTCCGCGAAGGCGCCGACACCCAGAAGTTCGCTGTTGGTCGTCAGGTGCGGCCTGCGGCCACTGCCGTGCTCTGTGCCAGTGACGTGCTTCCAGCCACGGCCGGTGAGGAAGCGGTGGTCTTCGCTGGTGATTAGGCTCGTCCCGTCCGCCAGCGTGACCCGGTAGGCGGGCTTGACCGTTTGCCAGTGGGCAAGCACCGTGGTGGTGACGTACCGCCGGTACGAACCGCGACGGACGGTGCCGTAAATGGCGTCACCAACACGCAACTGCGCCATCGGCCTGGTGCGACCGTCGGCCATAAGCACCGGGGTATCGCCCCAGACGCAGTACGAGCACGCATGACTGCAGCCTCGGTAGGGGTTGATCGTCCAGCGGAAAGGCATCCGCGATGCCTCGGGCACCTTGCTGATCAGGCTCCGGGCGTGCACCTCATGAAAGGTCATGCCGCGGAAGCCAGGCGTATCGAACGTCCGCGTGATCGCGGCCCGGTCGAACAGGGCTCCCTGGCTGCGAGGTATCGCCTGACCTGACGATTCAGCCTGATCCGAATCGTCAGTGCCGCCGTCAAACCCGTCGCGGTCAAACCCGTCGCCGTCAACTAGCCGCAGAGCGTCCCAGCGCATGACAGCCGATCATAGAATAAAGTTTCGAAGAATTCAAATGTACTTTCGACGAGCCTGGGTCGGACTTGTGAGCCCGGCGAGCGGCCGGAGCATCATCTCGGCCTTCCGGAAGAAACGTCCCGCCGCCGGCTCCGACATGTCCGCTTCCTCTTGCCGTCAGCAAAGGGCTAGTAAACAATCGTGGAATAGGGCTGGTTCGCTATGGCCAGCCATGCTGAAGTGGAGCGGTCTCGGGCGGAGGTGGCGCTGTGGCCTTGTCGATGGATGAGCAGCGCATCCTGGAGGAGATGGAGCGGAATCTAGCCGCTGATGACCCCCGACTTGCCTCCCGACTGAGTGCCTTCGGCCAGCAGGGGATGCACAGCCCGGTCCTGTCCGGGCGGGCCAAGACAATCAGCGGCGTGATCGCTCTGACGCTCGTCGTTGCCGTCGCGCTCGTGCTGTTCGTGCTCAGCCCGTTTGCCAGACAGCACTACCTGGGGCCGAAGGCTCATCCTTCGGCTAACTCGTCGCTGACGCATAAGACCACGACCCCTGGCTCGCAGAATTCGGGAGTGAGCAACTAGCGCTCTCGCGACTCGCGCTCAGGACTCCCGCCATAGCTGCAGCAGGTACTGCTCCAGGCCTTCGAGTTGCTTCCGTGCCTGCTGAAAATCGTCGCCCAGCGGGTCGGCGTACTGCTGATACAACTCGGCATAGCTTTGCAGCGCGGCCGCGCGGTTCCTGGTGTAGACGCGGACTCCGTAGTCGCCGACTCCGCCGCTCAGCCGCAAGCCGTACACTGCCCGGCCGGCGGCGCCCATGTCGACGCACAGCTGGCCGCGCAGGTACAGCACGCACTTGGCCTCGTCTTCATAGCCATCGCTGAACGGCGGGGGCGCGTCGTCCCATTCCTCGATGGTCAGCTGCACGCCCAGATGCTCCTGCGCGCACGAGACGATGAGCTGGTCACGGCTGGTGCTGATCAGCGAGTCCAGCGGCGGCAGTGCGGCGCCCGGCGCGTCGAGATCTGCAATCGGGTCATGCACCCGGAACATCATCCGCTCCGGGAAGACCGGAATCTCCAGCCGAAGCACCCTGCGACTCACTGGCCCCCCTCTGGGCGGACTGTCCGCGCAACGGACACAGTTCGTTCATGTGGGATCCGGTCGCAGTTAGGAGACCTAGAGATCCCTGACCTACAGGATGCTCCGCGCAACGGCCACTTGCGCACGCAATTAGCTAGAAAGACTTGGTATGGCAATGACATGTCGCTCATAGCATCCGCTGCCGGGCTATTCTCGCGCCATGACAGACCCGGCGGCAAGCCACATCGAGATCGCGCACCGGCATGTCCAGGCGGGCGCGCTGAACATGCACATCGCCGAGGCTGGCGAGGGGCCGCTAGTTGTGATGCTGCACGGCTTCCCGGAGAGCTGGTACTCCTGGCGTCACCAGCTCGTTGCGCTGGCCGGGGCCGGCTATCACGCGGTGGCTCCCGACCAGCGCGGCTATTGCGAGACGGGCCCGCCGGGTGGCCCGGGTCACGACGCCGACGTGAGCCAGTACACGATCCTGCATCTGGCCGGCGACGTGATCGCCCTGATGGATGCCCTGGGCGAGGAGCAGGCGGTAGTGGCCGGCCACGACTGGGGCGCGCCGGTTGCCTGGCATGCCGCGCTGTTCCGCCCGGACCGGATCCGCGGCGTCATCGGGCTCAGCGTGCCGTACCGGCCGCGGGGGAGCACGGCACCGATCACTACGCTGCGCCGGTCACTCGGCGACGGCTTTTACATGGTCTACTTCCAGCAGCCCGGAGTCGCCGATGCCGAGCTGAGCCGGGATCCGAGCTTGACGTTCCGAACTGTGCTTTCGTCGCTGTCGGGCGAGGCGCCGGGCATGTCGCTGATCCCGGCGGGCGGCGGTTTCCTCGACGCTGCCAGCGCTCCGATCGAACTGCCCGGTTGGCTGACTGAGGAGGACATCCGGGCGTACGTCGCGCAGTACGCGCCGTCGGGCTTCACCGGCCCGCTCGACTGGTACCGGAACCTGGACCGTAACTGGGAGCTAACGAGCGCGTGGCAGCATGCCAAGATCACGGTGCCCGCGTTGTTCGTGGCGGGCGAGCGTGACCCGGTCATCGGCTTCATTCCGGTGGACGGGCTCGAAGAGTTCCTGCCGGGACTGACGCGCCAGGTCCTGTTGCCCGGCTGCGGGCACTGGACCCAGCAGGAGCGCCCGGCCGAGGTAAACGATGCGATGATCAGCTTCCTGGACAGTCTCGGCTGACGTCCCGGCAAGGCCTGCCGCCCAGCGGGGTCACCGACCGGGGGCGGTGAGCCCGGCCCGCTCGCGCGCCTCCTGCCATAGTTGGCCATACTGCCGTGACCCTGCGCTGCGCGGCGCGAACGCGGTGACCGGCGCCCGCTGCACCGACATCCGCTCGATGGCCGACAGCGCCGGGATGACAGCGGCGGCGAAGTCCGGCCGTGCCTTCGGCAATTCCTCGGCGATCTGCAGGTGCAGCTGCTTGCGCCGGTCGATCATGGAGAAGAACGCGAGCACGGCTGGCCGGTGGCCGTTGAGCCCGCCGACGAACTCCGTCAGCTGATCTAGCGTGCGGACCGACAAGGTCGTCGGGATCAGCGGCACGAGGAGCACGTCGGCGGCGCCCAGCACACTCTCCGACAGCAGCGAGATGCTGGGCGGGCAATCCAGGAAGATGACGTCGTAGTCGGCCTTGAGGGGCGCGAGCAGGCCGGCGAGGCGCCGGGCGGGGCGTTTGGCCGAGTCGAGCAGCAGGTCAAGATTGCGGTACGTGAAATCGGCCGGCAGCAAGTCCAGGTTGTCGTAGTCAGTGCCCTTGATGGCCGCCTCGATCGACCTGGTGCCGTGGATCAGCCCTTTCCCGCCGCCCTTGATCCGCGGCTTGATCCGGAACAGGAAGGTCGCCGCGGCCTGCGGGTCCAGGTCCCACAGCAGCACCCGGTATCCCTCTCCGGCCGCGAGGTGGCTCAGATTCACGGCCGTGGCCGTCTTGCCCACCCCGCCCTTGATGTTGTAGGTGGCGAAGATCTTCATGCGGAGCTGGTCCTCACCAGATCCGTCAGCCGTTGCTGACTGGCGGGGCTCGCGAACGCCGCGAACCGGCCGTCGAACTCGCTCCTGGCCTTACGCTGCCGCCGCGCCAGGCCGGCCGCGATCTCGCCCATGGCCAGCAACGTAGGAGCGGGCGCGGAATGGTCCGCGAGCATGTCTGCGGCGAACGCGCGGATCTCCGTCATCTGGACCTCGCAGTCCTGAAACTCGCCGAGACTGTCCTGCAGCGCCTTGAGCTCGCGCACGGCTTGCCAGCGCTCGGCCGGGTCGTACAGCGACCCGAACATCTCCACGAGGTAGCGCAGCTCCTTGCATCGCTTGCGCAGGTCATGCAGGCTCTGCGCGGGCGAGGATGGGGTGATCACGCGCCCGGCGTTCAGCGCGCTGCGGTGCGCGGCCCCGATCCGCTGGGCGGCGAGCTCGGCAACTGTCGGCCGCTTGCGAGCCTGCCGCACCCCGGCTAGGGCCGTGCGCCAGTCGCTGGCCAGGCGGCTGAACCGGGCCGACCGCAGTCCACGGCACAGCCCGGCCTGCGCCGCGGCCCGTGACCTCCTCAGATGATCGCGGAACGGGGCCAGGTCATCCTCGGTAGCCGCGACCAGCCCGGCCGCCATGCCGGGCAGGCCAAGCAGATAGACATCGAGGTCCCTCGTCGGCGTCGTCAGGTCACCGAGCCAGCGGAACTCCGGTTTGAAACTCCGGGCGAGCCCGCCCGGCAGCGCCGGGCCGCAGAGCTTGAGAGCCGATCGGGTCCACCGCACCGCCACGCGCAGATCGTGCAGGAACTCGGTGTCGATGTCGCGCACCGTGCCCGGCACGTTCGCCTCGATCGTGTCGAGCAGCGCGGTCAGGATCGACGCCAGCGCCCTGGCCGCTGGCAGCTCCGGGCTAAGCAGCATCCCGGACGCTTTGCCCGGCAGCTCACCGGGCCGGCTGCCCGCCGCGCCAAGAGCGGTCACGAGAGCGGATTCGCTGCAGCTGCCGACGCCCGGCTGGGCCCGCAGGGCCTGCTCAAGGCGGTCAGCGTGACCGGCATAACCGCGCACAGGCGTCAGAGTCAGCCGGACGACGGCTGTTGCGCGAGCAGGATAGGTGACCGACATCGTGTCGACCGCGAGCCTGGCAGTCGTCTTGGCCTCGCCGTTCAGTGCCCGCAGCTCAGTCACCTTGCTGACGGCCCGGGCCACTGGCAGCAGCGCGCGTATGCCAGCGACTGGCTCGAGCCGTTCCCGTAGCGGCCCGGCGGGCAGGCAGGCTAGCAGGGATGGCCAGCTGATCGCCCCATCGGGAAGGTGCTCGGCCGCGATTGCCTCGCCATCCCGGCCAGTCAGCACGAGTTCGGCGATTCCCCGCCCGGCGGACTGCTCCAGGGTCAGGCCCGCCCGGTACAGCCGCCAGTCGAAGGTGTCGAGCCAGGTCCGGCGCCAGGTCTTGGCCGCGCCGACGTGCTGCCATTGCAGTTCGCCGCCGGCCGCGTTCCCGGCGGCAGCGGCGGCCTTGGCCAGCAGCTCATCGGCCGAGGCTCCCGCGTCGCCGAGCACGAACTCGCGCGAGCCATCACCCACTACCGCGACCTCACTCGCTCAGATTGAGAGAATTAAGAGAATAATAGATAAATAGACATCGTGGATTAAACTTGCGTTAACCATACTAGTCGGCGGGCGCGATTCACCTCAGCAATGTCGCAGCGCTCCCGGCGAGCCCCTGGTCCTGCGGATACGGTGAGCTGTAAATGACCTGGACCACTGTCTCCTCGCTGGCGACTGGCGCGGGCACCCTGGTGCTGGCGATTGCCACATTCGCCTCTGTCCGCTCGGCGAACCGGGCCGCGCGGGTTGCCGAGCAGGCATTGCTGGAGAACGTGCGGCCCCTGCTCATGCCGTCCCGGCTGGACGATCCGAAGCAGAAGATCTTCTATCAGGAAGGCAAGTACCAGATACTCGAGGGCGGCCGCGGCGCGGCCGAGGTCGAGCACGACGTCGTCTACCTGGCGATCTCGCTGCGGGGCGCCGGCCGCGGTATCGCCGTACTGCACGGCTGGCGTTTCCAGGCCGGGCGGGTTCTCAATCCTCAGCGGCCCGACCCGGATACCTTCCGCCATCAGGGACGAGACATCTTTATAGCGCCTGGCGACATCGGGTTCTGGCAGGGCGCATTTCGTGACCGGGCTGATCCACAGTACGAGGAAGCCGTAGCAGCGGTCAGGGACAATGAGGTGCTGACAATCGACTTGCTCTACGGCGACAGCGATGGTGGCCAGCGGGTAATTAGCCGGATGATGCTGCAGAGCGGAGCGGAGGCGACGCCGCAGCGCGGAACTGAGGCAAAGCCATGGATCGCCTCGGTCGTCCGGCACTGGAACTTGGACCGGGCCGATCCGCGCTAGCGCGTAGCACCGCGCCGGGCTGCAAAGGTCGGGAGGTCGGCGGGAGGTCGGCCCAGGCTCGGGCGATTCCGCCCGCCGCGCTATGGCCGCACTGGCTCGTCCTGGGAGATGATGGCGGCGTACGCCACAGCCAGATGGGACGGTTTCATGCTGCAGGTCTTCGGCTTCGACCGGATCGGCGTCGTCCTCGGCGACATCTACTTCCTCGATCCGAATCCGGCAAAGGGCCAGGAGGGCGCTGAGCGGGGGGTGCGGCTGGAGGTCAGGATGCTTCAGCCTGGCGAGCTGAGCGGCTCAATCTACTCCTCGCGCCCGATTACGATCGCCGAGCCGGTCTGGCGGGCTGACTTGCTCGAAAGCGCCGACGGCCCGCCCGGCAGCCTGAACCGGGCGCACCATCACCCGGCCATGCACGGCTGGGAGCCTGGCAAGCGCGTCTTCGACCGGGCGCTGAACAGCGACCCGGTCGGCTGGGTCGGCGCGATGCTGTCCGACCTGGAGGGCCTACTCGGCCGGGCCGGAATCGAGGTCGGCGCGACTCTCGCCGCCGATGCCGAGCGGCTGCGCGGCGCGGTACCCGACGTGCAGCGCGCAGTGAGCAGCATGCTCGACCAGGTGAAGGCCGGCGAGCTCGCTACCGCACCGGGCGCGGAAGACCTGGTCAGCGCCCGGGTCAGCTGGCTCTAGCGAAGACCGCCACCGGGCCGTTAGCTAAACGGGGTGCCGGCCAGCCATCCGGTCAGCAGGGCGGTGTCGCCGGACAGCCTGATGTCGGCGGCCTCCGGAGCGATCCTCCGCAACAGCATCAGCAGGATCTGGTCCGGCGGCCCGGACACGGCCAGGAAAGGCTCCGTCAGGTCGGGCTCGGCCCTGTCCGGCGTAATCAGCGTTGGCCCAGGCAGCACCTCAACGCTGTCCCCGACCCGCTTGATCAGCCACTGACCCGACCCCGTTCCCTCCTGATCGCGCACGATGGCAATGACGTGCAGCGATGCGCCGGGCGGCAGGGCCGTCGCCCGCGCGTCCGGCCGTCCGTACCGGGGGCCGGCCATGATCGTCAGCCACTCGTCGACGGCATCGGCTGCCAGCTCGGGGTCAAGGACCACGGGCAGGCCTGCGGTCTGTTCCGCATCCACGCGGTGCATCATCGTCTCGTGGGCCTGCCGCCGGGCCCAGAACGTTGCGGGTGCGAGGCTGCCGAAGGCCCATACTTGGTCGGTGCCGGCGGCGCGGATGGTTTCGGTCAGGCGCTGCGCCCCGGCCAGCAGCCAGTCCGCCTGGCCCGCCGGATCCGCGGGCGGGATGCCGTCCGGCGCGGCCTTCATCGGGATGGCCTCGGCTGTCCTGCTGCTGACGATCTCGGCGGCCCACCGGTGCACCCGCCCGAGATGGGTGCCGAGCTGCCGCAACGTCCAGTCCGGGCAGGACGGCACCGGAAGGTCGGGATCACCGTGGCCGGTGATCCCGGCCATATCCTCGGCGCTGGCCTCGATCTCGGCAAGAAGCCGGTCGGTACTGATCTGCATGTGGACCTCCGCCATTCGGCTGGGCACAGCCTAACGGCGCGGCCCGCGACGTCAGGAACCGTACGGCATGCCCGTCCCGGTCTCGACGAGGCTGCGCAGGCTACGAAGGTAATGGTCCCAGCCGAGCGAGCAGCAAGCCACGAGCCGGCGCTGGAGCGCGCCTCGCACAGGTCCGCCGTTCCGGGCAGTGGGGGAGAGGCAGGACACGGCCGGCACTGCGGGCTTCCGAACTGGCCGCCGCGTCGTCAGACTGAGGGATGTGCGCGACTTTGACGTCTTGGTGATCGGATCAGGCCCCGGCGGTCAGAAGGCGGCGATCGCCGCCGCCAAACTGGACCGCCGGGTCGCGATCGTCGAGCGGCCGGACATGCTCGGCGGCGTCTGCCTGAACACCGGCACCATCCCGTCCAAGACGCTGCGCGAAGCGGTGCTGTACCTGACGGGCCTTGATCAGCGTGAGATGTACGGGCAGAGCTACCGGCTCAAGGACGAGATCACCATCGGTGACCTGACGGCCCGGACGAATCACGTCGTCAGCAGGGAGAGCGACGTCGTCCGGAGCCAGCTCAGCCGCAACAGGGTCACGATCCTGACCGGTACGGCTCACTTCATCAGCCCGGACACCGTCGAGGTCGCCGACAGCGCCGGGCGCAACCAGGCGGTCAGCGCCGACCGGATCATCATCGCTACCGGCACCCGGCCGGCCCGTCCCAGCAGCGTGGCCTTCGACGAACGCACGATCATCGACTCCGACGGAATCCTGCACCTCGCGACGGTTCCGCGGTCCATGGTCGTGGCCGGGGCCGGTGTCATCGGCATCGAGTATGCGTCGATGTTCGCCGCGCTCGGCACGAAGGTGACCGTGGTCGAGCAGCGAGACCGGATGCTCGAGTTCTGCGACCTGGAGGTGGTCGAGGCGCTCAAATACCACCTGCGCGACCTGGCCGTCACATTCCGCTTCGGCGAGACGGTAACAGCGGTGGAAGCCCGGCCGGAGGGCGCGATTGCGGCTCTCGCCAGCGGCAAGCGGATACCGGCAGACACCGTCATGTACTCGGCCGGCCGCCAGGGGATGACCGCCGCGCTGAACCTTGGCGCCGCTGGCCTGTCTGCCGACGACCGGGGCCGGATCAGCGTCGACGAGGTCTACCGGACCGCAGTCCCGACGATCTACGCGGTCGGAGACGTGATCGGCTTCCCGGCGCAGGCCGCTACCTCCATGGAGCAGGGCCGCTGCGCCGCCCATCATGCTTGCGGCGAGCCACTCGGCGAGGTCAGCCGACTGCAGCCGATCGGCATCTACAGCCTGCCTGAGATCAGCTTCATCGGCCAGACCGAGGATCAGCTCACCCGTGACTGCGTGCCGTTCGAGGTCGGCGTGTCTCGGTACCGCGAACTGGCTCGCGGCCAGATCATCGGCGACTCTTACGGCGTATTGAAGCTGCTGGTGTCCCCGGTGGACCGTACCTTGCTCGGCGTTCATGTATTCGGCACCGGTGCCACCGAGCTCGTGCACATCGGCCAGGCCGTGATGGGCTGCGGCGGGACAGTGGATTACCTGGTTGACGCGGTGTTCAACTATCCGACGCTGGCTGAGTCGTACAAGGTCGCAGCCCTGGACGCGACCAACAAGATGCGGCAGGTCGAGCGCTTCTCTGCCTAGCCGCCGACTCTCAGCTTCAGCCGCAGCCGCACGCGCCGCCGCAGCAGCCGCCACCGCCAGCCTGCGGCGCAGCCTGGCCGGCCCGGCCACCGACGGCGACGGTCGACAGCAGCTTGACCGTGTCATCGTGCCCCTGCGGGCACGACGCGGGCGCCGATGACTCGCTCATCGGGCGGGTCTGCTCAAAGGTGTCGCCGCAAGCGCGGCACCGGTACTCATATCGCGGCACGGATCGAGTGTACCGCTGACGGTGCGCCGTGCTGCTATCCCAGCGAGCCGGATGCGCCGGGTCAGGCGGGTCAGGCGGGTCAGGCGGGTCAGTCGGCCACCGGCAGGCTCGTCCCGGCCGACGCCGCGGCCGTGGTCTCGGCGTAGTAGAACTGCTTGCCGCGCAACAGCGAGATCAGCGCGCCGAGAACTGACATGGCGATGGCAGCGCTGAACACGATCACCAGCCCATGGTGGAACGGGCCCGAGATCAGGTGCGGGAAGAAGGTGTGGCCAGTCAGCACCGCCACGTTGTGACTCGGCAGCCTGGCCAGCAGTCCGGTGGGCTGGAGCATGCCCCGCACCGGGTTGTAGCCGAGCAGCGCGGAGAACAAGGTGCTGACCGGCGGCAGGTGGGCGATGTGCGATGCTGCGGCGGCTGGAACGCCCTGTGCCCGCAGGCCGCTATTCAGCGTGCGGGGGAGAGTGCTGGCGAGCCCGGCGATCATCAGCGAGAAGAAGAATCCGATTGACAGGGACATGCCCGAGTTCATGAAGACCGAGCGCATGCCCGACGCCGCGCCCCGGTGCTCGGCCGGCACGCTGCTCATGATCGACGAGGTGTTCGGCGACGCGAACAGGCCGGATCCGATGCCATTGCAGAAGATTATGAGGCCGAAGACCCAGTACGGGAAGTCGATGGGCAGCAGCATCAACCCGGTGAAACCGCAGGCCGCGACCAGTAGCCCGGCGGTCGCGAAGGGTCGCGATCCGTATCGGTCGGACAGGTAGCCCGACGCCGGCCCGGCAATGAGGAATCCGGCCGTGAGCGGCAGCATGTAGATGCCGGCCCACAACGGAGTGACGGTGTAGTCGTAGCCGTGCAACGGCAACCAGATTCCGGCCAGCCATATGACCAGCATGAACTGCAAGCCGCCCCGGGCCATCGAGCTCATCAGGCTGGCCGCGTTGCCAGCCGCGAAAGCCCTGATCCTGAACAGGCCCATGCGGAACATCGGCTCGGCGATCTTGGTCTCCACTATGCCGAACACCACGAGCAACAGCGCGCCTCCGGTGAGGCCGCCGATCACCGCGGGATTCGTCCACCCGGTGGCGTGCCCGCCATAGGGCTGGATCCCGTAGGTAATCGCTGCGAGCAGGCTGCCGGCGCCGATCGCGAACAAGACGTTGCCGATCCAGTCGATCTTTGCCCGCTTCGTGGCCGCCGTCTCACGCAGGCTGCGGTAGGCCCAGACGGTGCCCCACACTCCGATCGGCACGTTGACCCAGAACACCGCCCGCCAGTCCCAGGCGGCCAGCAGGCCACCCAGCAGCAGCCCGACGAACTGACCCGAGATCCCGGCGATCTGGTTGATGCCGAGCGCCATGCCGCGCTGGTTGGCCGGGAAAGCGTCGGTCAGGATGGCCGCGGAGTTGGCCATCAGCATGGCCCCGCCGAATGCCTGCACCACTCGCCACAGAATCAGCCACAGCGCGCCATGGCCGCCCGTCAGCGGATCCAGCGACAGTGCGATCGAGGCGAGAGTGAAGACGACGAAGCCGAGGTTGTAGATCTTGACCCGGCCGAACATGTCGCCGAGCCTGCCGAGGGTGACCACGAGGACGGCCTGGACCAGCAGGTATCCCATGATCATCCACAGCACGTACGTGATGTTGCCAGGGGCCAGCGGGCTCAGATGAATGCCGCGGAAGATGGCCGGCATCGCGATGATCACGATCGAGGCGTCGATAGTCGCCATCGTCATGCTCAGCGTGGTGTTGGACAGCGCGACCCACTTATACCGGTCGGACCGCTGCCCCGAAGCATGCAGTTGTTCCGGCTGCCGCCTAGAGGTCACGCCCACTCGCGCCAGCCTACCCCGAGAAGGTTGCTTGTTCGCAACTACCTACCTGACGCCGGACGAGCGCCGGCGAGGCGCGAATCCGGGCGGCGCGATTACTCAGCAGATTCTGCGAGTCGCGCAGCGCCGGCGCTCACAATCTGCAACCATCGGCATGCGTTCCGAGTCTCAGGTTCCGTGCCCAGGGGACGCGAACCGCTTCGGCAAGAATGGACTTCCACCGTGCAGCACGGACTCCACGCCACCCACGCGCGGCGCAGAACCGCCAGCCTGCCGCGGCTTGTGATCTGGACCACAGCGGGAGTCGTCCTGCTCGCGGCCGCAGCCGTGCTGGTGTCTCTGCTCGGCTCGGTCACTGGTACGCCGCCAGCTCGCGCCAGCCTCCAATTCCGAACCCGCCAGCCGCTGGTCCCGGCGACCGTCCTGTCGGGCACCGCGGAGGACGTCGCGGCAAGGACGGCGGCCCTGCTCTTCGCGTCCGCGCCGGCCGCGGTTATCGCCGACGGCAGCAAGCCGGCACTGGTGGCGAAGGCCGCCGCCATTGCCGTGCGCGCACATGCTCCGCTCCTGCTCGCGGCCGACCAGCCCGGCCGCGCGGGCAGCGGGCAGACTGGCACCGGGCCCGCGGGCAATGGCCCGCTGCGAGCGGAGATCAAGTCCCTTAATCCCGGCGTCGTGCTAGCGGTCGGCGTTCCGGCCCGTGAACTGTCGGCGTTGCTGCCCCGGGTCCGCGTCGTGGTCCGTGCTTCGGGCCTGCCTAGAACAAGCCCGCCGGTGCGCCTGCAGCATCTCGTGCTGCTGCTCAGCCAGGGCGGCTCGGGCAGTTCCGCTAGCTCCGCGGCGGCGCAGGCAGCACGGGCGACAGCTACCCTGGCCGGCGCTCAGGTCATCACCGTCCGTGGCTACGATCCGGGTACTGACCCGTCGGCCATCAGGGCGCTCGCTGCCGCCCGGCCGCGGAACGTCCTGGCAGTTGGAGCCGGCTTCGGATCGCCGGGCGTGCTGTCCTACCAGGTCGCCGTCGCCGAGACCGGCCAGCAGCTACCAGGCGGCGGTCAGTTGCTATTCCCGATGCGCAAGATCGTCGCTTTGTACGGGAACCCCACGACACCCGCGCTGGGGGTCCTCGGTCACCAGGGCCTGACGGCCAGCATCGCGCGGGCCAAGGCTGTCGCCGCGCAGTACAACAAGCTCACCAAGGTTCCGGTAATCCCGGCCTTCGAGATCATCGCGACGGTGGCGCAGGGATCGCCGGGGCCGACCGGCAGTTACTCCTATGAATCCTCGGTTGCTTCCCTTCGCCCGTGGGTTAACGCCGCGACGAGGGCGGGCCTGTACATCATCCTCGACCTTCAGCCTGGCCGGGATAACCTGCTCGCCCAGGCCAAGCGCTACCAGCGCCTGCTGGTGCGACCCAACGTCGGCCTGGCCCTAGACCCCGAATGGAAGCTCCAGCGAGGTGAGCTGCCGCTCCAGCAGATCGGCAGCGTCAGGATCACCGAGATCAACAGCGTGGTGAACTGGCTGGCCCAGC
The DNA here is from genome assembly GCA_963804435.1 of uncultured Actinomycetota bacterium. GTDB lineage: Bacteria > Actinomycetota > Actinomycetes > Streptosporangiales > Streptosporangiaceae > JAJYUU01. The sequence continues at coordinate 2,759,127 of CAWDQI010000001.1, forward strand.
TCACCGCCCAGCATCACCTGCCGCAGAAGCTGCTGGAGCTCCACCAGTTCCGGCTGTCGATGATCCAGAACGAGGCACGGCTTGATACGCGGCGCGACGACCTGGCCATCGTCATCAACATGGACGGCCAGGGCCCACCGTCGACCAAAAACCAGACGTGGGCGGGGATCATCAGTGCAGCCCCACGTGGCGTGAACTTCGGCTGGAAGGATTTCTACGTCAAGGACAAGCCGATGCTCGGTCCGGCCGCCACCATCCAGCGCACTCCCGTACCGGTCCTGATCTCCTACCAGTAGGCACGACCGGAGCTACCGGCGGCGCCGCGTATCCCTTCTCGGTTGGCCTCGCCAGGCCGCCGCTGTAAACCAGAACTTGACAGCACTAGGCGTCTCCGTCACGATAGATCACCGTGGGACCGAGCAGTGACAGCCTCGCCGCGCTCGCAGCGGAGCTGGAAGCCATGGCGCGAGCGCTTGCGGAGGCTAGTCAGCCAGACGCCGGGCCGTCGGGCCAGCAGGCCCCTCCGGCCGGACCGCAGGAGAGCTCAACGGGCGCGAGCTCGCCCGGCCCGGCCGGCCTCGAAGCCGTCAGGATCGCGAGCCAGATGTCCGCCACTGCTGCGGCAGCGCTGCGGCTCAGCGTGGAGCGCGCCAGGGAAGGTGGCCGGACCTGGCAGGAGCTCGGCGACGTGCTGGGCGTGTCGAGGCAGGCAGCATTCCAGCGGTTCGGCCACCCGGTCGATCCGAGAACGGGACAGCCCATGAGCGACGCGATACTGCCCGGTGCCACCGAAAAGGCGACCGAGCTGATGATCAACTGGATCGAGGAGCGCTACGACGACATCACGCCGGAGCTCAACGAGCAGACTCGAGAGGGGCTGACCGCGCTTGGTGGCCTGCCCGCCGCGTGGGCCATGGTGATCGGAACGGTCGGCACGTACGAAGGCATGGGGCAGGCTCGGCCTCGTCAGGCCGGGGACATGACCATCGTGGACATCCCGATGACGTTCGAGTCCGGCGAAATGAAAGGCCGCGTCGTCTACGACAAACAAGGGAAGGTAGCCGGGCTGTTCGTACTGCCGCCCGGCAGCATCTAGCAACTGCCGCGAGCCGTGGTCAGGCGCTGCCAAGCCCGCGGCGCGGGAGCTCCGGCGAGATGCTGGCCACGGTGGCGCAGTCATCGGCGAAGGTGATCAGCGCATCCACTCGCTCGCCCGCGAGCACTAGGGGCAACCAGTGCTTGGCGTCATCCCACATCAGGCTGAGCGGGAGCTCATGCTCGCCGAACCAGCGCGGCGCGACTTCGTCGGACTCCTCAGCATCCCCCTGGTACACCCAGGTGACGAACACCTCGGCTGTCTGATCCCACGACGGCCGGACCGGAAACCTGAACTCGATGCTGGCCATGCGCTGCAGCGAATCGGCCGGAACCAGCAGGCCCGATTCCTCCCAGACCTCGCGGACGGCGGCGGCTTCAGGTTTCTCGCCCTCCTCGATGTGCCCGCCGAGCCCGACCCACTTGCCGGCCCCGAACCCGGACTTCTTCAGGCCGAGCAGGACTTCGGGGCCACCGGCTGTCTGCCGCCTGATCAGGCACAGGCAGGTGCGCGTAATCATCGGCTTAGCCTAGCCGCCGGGCTGGCCCAGCCGGATCATCGCGCCCCGCGCGTCGTAATCCTGCCCAGATACCGGGCTTGGGTCAGTAGCCCGCTGCCTGGGTCAGGCCCGGCCCCGTGCCATAGCGATCAGCCGGTCGAGCACGGCGCCGTCGCTGAGCCGGAGCCCGTCGTGCTCATATTCACTGGTAACCCAGACCCGCAGGCCGCGAACGGCGTCGGCGGTTTGCAGCGACAGCTCGCGCGGCACGTACATGTCGTTGAAGTAGACAGCAGCGGCGGCGGGCACCTCGTTCCGGCTCAGGCGATCGGCGTCGTAGAGCGCTGGCCAGCCATCACGCTCGGCGAGACGGCTGGCCGCGTCGGCCAGCGGGCGGAGGGCGGGGTCCTGCTCGAACGCCCACGGATAGACCATCTCCCCAGTGAACAGCAGCGGCGCGTCGCCGTTCAGCGCAGCTTCGGCCGAGAACTCGGCGAACTCGGATCTGACCCGCTGCGCTGCCCACCGGGTCGCCGCCCCCTGCGCGTAGCAGAGCTCGTGCACCACCGCGTACAGCGGCGCCGAGGCGAACGACAGCTGCGCCTCGGCGCGATACAGGAAGTCGTCGCTCAGCTCAGCGCCGGCGAACGGGTCCTCCAGCAGGTAATGCAGCGTGTGGCTGCCGGTGCTGGAGCCGAGTATGTGGCCCAGGGACTGGAATCGCTCGACCGTGAGCGGGCCGCCGCTAGGCAGCACGGCCGGCCTGTCGGCCAGCGCGCTGGCCACTCGCCTGGCCTGCGTCACGTCCTGCGGGTAACGCTCGTAATGGTCCCGGTTCTTGGCTGCCACCTGCCGGTAGGTAAGCCGGTACACCTCATCGGCGGTTGCCGTGAGGCCGGGCAGGCCGCCGGTGATGAATGCCTCACTCAGCCCGACCGGCGCCATCGACAGGTAGCTGACGGTACAGAACCCGCCGAAGCTCTGGCCGAGCACCGCCCACGGCGCACCCCCGGTGACCTGCGGCCGGATTAGCTCGGCGTCGGCGATGATCGAGTCGGCCCGGAAGTGCGCCAGGTAGTCGGCCTGTGCCTGGGCGTCGCCCAGCCGCGCGAGCGTCTGCCGGTTCGCGGGCGTCGAGCGTCCGGTGCCGCGCTGGTCTAGCAGCAGCACGCGGAAGTCCCGCAGCGCCCGGTCCAGCCAGTTCTCCCGGCCGATCGGCCGCGGCGAGCCGAACCCCGGACCGCCCTGCAGGAACACGAGCCAGGGCAGGTCAGCTGGCTTGCCGTCGGCGGCAACGACCTCCCGCGCGAACACTTCGATGTGCTCGCCGTCGGGCTTACCGTGATCAAGGGGAACGGAGAAAGTGCGATCGGTCAGCACCGTCCCAGCTTGCCGGAATGCGGTCATGATCAGCACACTAGCGCGCCCGCCCTGACGCCAGTCACTACGATTCCGAGCAGACCCGAATGCCACGAGGCGGCGAGGGGGGACCCCCGCGAGGAGTGGAGTACCGCATGCCAGGACGGGCCGGATGCTAGGGCAACCGACCGCGCACGAGCCACCGCGTGGCCCGGCCGCAGCGATGTTCGCGGCCGACCAGGCGTCCCGCGGACTTGGCATGGAGCTACTGCACGTCGGGCACGGCACGGCCGTCGTCCAGATGCGCGTCGCGCTGCAGATGCTGAACGGGCACTCGATCTGCCACGGCGGATTCGTCTTCATGCTGGCCGACACCGCCTTCGCCTGTGCCTGCAACAGCGATGGCCCGATCACCGTCGCGGCCGGTGCCGACATCAGCTTCATCACCGCCGTCCGCGAGGGCGACGTCCTGGTAGCGACCGCCACCGAACGCATCCGGTATAGCCGCAGCGGCATCTACGACGTGACGGTCCGGCGCGGCGAGGAGGTCGTGGCCGAGTTCCGCGGCCGCAGCCGCACTATCGGCTAGCGGCGGCTCCGAGAAATATGAGGGGAACGAGGAACCCGTGGGCCGGCGCCGGACATAAAGGGAACGTGACGATGGCAACGGGCTGCCGAATATGGCGATGCCGCTCTCTGGCAGGAAGTTGCCAATGGCGAACATGACGCGTTCGGGCAGCTGTTCGACCGGCACGAGGCCGCCGATCGGCGGCCTTGCAGATGTCATCAGGGCGAGCACCCAAGTGGGGTCGGTGACCGTGACCCGGCTAGCCAGCCGTAGTCGTCGCTAGGCTGCCGGGCATGCGTGTCGCGGTCTTCCTCGGCAGCTCGACCGGCCGCCGGCCCGAGTACGTCACAGCCACGGCCGAGTTCGGGCGGGCCCTGGCTGAGGCGGGCGCGGGCATCGTCTACGGCGGCGCCAGTGTGGGCCTGATGGGCGTGCTCGCCGATGCCGCACTCGAGGCCGGCGGCGAGGTCATCGGCGTCATCCCTGGCGGCCTGTTTGCCGCCGAGGTGGCGCACCAGGGCCTGACCCGGCTGGAGGTCGTCGGCTCGATGCACGACCGCAAAGCGCGGATGGCCGAGCTGGCCGACGGATTCGTTGCCCTGCCGGGCGGGCTCGGCACGCTGGACGAACTGTTCGAGATCTGGACCTGGCATCAGCTCGGGCTGCATACCAAGCCGATTGCCCTGCTGGACGTCGGCGGCTTCTGGGATGGTCTTACTCGCGTGGTCGATGCGCTCGCCAGTGACGGCCTCGTCCCAGCTGAGAGCGGCCGTTACCTGGTCCGCGTTGGTAGTGCCCAGGAACTATTGCGCCTGCTGCCAGCCGACTAGACCCAATGCCGTTGCTAGCCGTCGCGGGTTTTCCTGCTCGTGCTCTGTCCGTGGGCCAAGGGTTTACGCGTCGCTTCCGCCGGCCGGCGTTGCCGCATCGAGGCCGAGCCACTGGTCGAGCATCGGGGCCGCGTCCGGGCCGAGCATCCTCGCCGCGTCGGCTTGTGCGCGGCGCCATGCATTGCCCGCGCTGGCAAACGCGGTCATGCCGGCGTCGGTGATCGTTACCGACATCGCCCGTCTCGTGGCCGAGGTCTCGGTCACGGCGACCCAGCCTCTGTTCTGCATGAGCGCGAGGTTCCGGCTGATGGTGGACCGCTCCAGCTTCAGCCTCGCGGCCAGCGCCGTCGGCCTCACCGGGCCTGCGGCGCTGATGAGGCAGGCGAGAACCTCCATCTGGGGCTGGGTGAGTCCCACTGTCTGCAGTGCCCGCTCGTAGAGGCGCGCGACGACCCGGTGCAGCCGGGCAACGCGCATGCCGAGGCAGGCGCCACCAACCTCCGCGGCGAGGTCATCCGCGATCGTGTGCTGCTCCACGCGCGTCCCGAATCTGGCTAGCCGGGGTGTTGCATCTACATCATGCATCAGTAGTGTATCTACAACACATCCGCCGATGGGAGGGCCGGAAACGTGGCCAACAGCGACCAGCTCCTGAACCGGCGAGGAACTCGCGCTACTGGACGCGCTCGACCGCACTGATGGCACCGGGAACGCTCTTGAACGCAAATGGTGGTGGGACACTGGGAGCCGTCACTGCGAGTCCCGCGATCCCGACCGGTCCCCATTGGATGATCCTCCGGACTGTGACCGTGGACGACGCCGTCGCCTGCGGCCTTGACATCGGGCCGGAGTCCTCCGTGCAGCCGGATCGTAAAGCGAAAACCAGGGAGTGAGTGAATACTCATGTCAGGTCAGAAGGCATCGACTGACTACGACGGGTCCTTCACCCTGCCAGGGGAAGTCAGGGCTGGGCGCGAGGCGGCACCACCGCCTGGCCCGTCGCGCGCAGACGTGCTGCGGAGCCTGGCATGAACCCGGATCCGGGGCGGTTCATCGAGGTCAACGGCGTATCCCTGTACGTCGAGGAGCACGGCGCCGGTGTCCCGGTGCTGCTCATGCACGGTTGGCCCGATTCCGCGCGGCTCTGGAGCAACCAGGTGCCGTTCCTGGTGAGCAACGGTTTCCGGGTGATCACGCCGGACATGCGCGGGTTCGGCCGGTCCAGCCGTCCGCAGGAGATCGCCGCCTACCGGCTGCAGAACGTGGTGGCGGACGTGACCGGGCTCCTGGACGCCCTCGGCATCGAAGCGGCACACGTCGTCGGCCATGACTGGGGCGCGGCGGTGGCGTGGCTCACAGCCACATTCGCCCCGGACCGGGTCCAACGGCTGGTCGCCATCTCGGTGCCGCACCCGCTCGCGCCGGTCACCCTGCGCCAGCACGAGATGGCGTGGTATCAGCTGTTCTTCCAGTTCACCGACATCGCCGAGGCGACCATCAAGGCCGACGACTGGGCCTGGCTGCGGATGTTCAGCCGGGGCGACGGGGACACCGACCAGTGGATTGAGGACCTCTCCCGGCCGGGCGCGCTGACCGCAGGGCTGAACTGGTACCGGGCCAACCTCGCGCCGCGCATGCCAGGCCCCCAGCCCAGCCTGCCACCGGTCCAGGCGCCGGTGCTCGGCATCTGGTCAGACGGCGACCACTACCTCGACGGCGAGCGGATGCGGCAGTCAGCGGCCTGGGTGACGGGGCCGTGGCGCTACGCCCAGATCGCCGGCGCCAGCCACTGGGTACCGCGGGACAGCCCCGCCCAGCTCAACGACCTGCTGCTCGACTGGCTGCACTGACCGTGACGACCCGGGCAGAGCGAGTCCGGCGGCCAGAGCAGGCGAGACGGGCCGCGTTCTGGCTGGAGGCAGCCGTGCTGGTCCTGTTCCTCGCCGCGTCTGCCGCGCCTACCCCGTTGTATCGCGTCTACCAGGCCCGGTGGGGGTTCTCGGCGAGCACGCTCACCGCCGTGTTCGCCGTCTACGTACTGTTCCTCCTCACGACGGTGCTGATCCTCGGCTCCCTGTCCGACCATGTGGGACGCCGGCCGGTGATCATCACCGCTCTTGCCGTGGATACGGCGGCGTGCATCCTGTTCTTGGTGGCGCATGGTGTCGGGGCGCTATTCGCCGCCCGGGCATTGCAGGGGGTAGCCGTGGGCTTGGCCGCCAGCGCACTCGGCGCCGCGCTGCTAGATCTGCGGCCGGCCGGGAGCATGGCACCGCTGGTGACGAGCAACGCGGGCACGGTGGGTCTGGCCGTCGGCGCGCTGGGAACCAGCGTGCTGGTTCAGTACGGTCCGGTCCCGACGAGCCTGGTGTGGTGGCTTCTGCTGGGTGCCTTCCTGGCCGCGATTCTCCTGGCGGCCGCGACACCGGAGCCGGGAACCGTGCGCCCCGGCGCCCTGGCGTCGCTGCGGCCGGACGTCAGCGTGCCGCGCTCGGCCCGGGGCACCTTCGTACGGGCCGCACCCTGCCTGGTGGCCGTGTGGGCGCTGGGCGGCTTCTACCTGTCGCTGGGACCCTCGCTAGCCGCGCAGTTGTCCGGCTCACACAACCTGCTGTGGGGTGGCGTCATCGCCTTCTTGCTCACCGGCCTGGGAGCGGTCACCTCGTTCGTATTTCGCAACTCTGCCCCGCCAGCAGTGATGCTGGGCGGTTGCCTTGGGCTGCTGGGCGGCGCTGTGGTGACGGTCGCCGCGATCGTGACCAGTACGCCCGCGCTGCTGCTGCTGGGTACCGTGATGGCCGGCCTGGGCTTTGGGCCTGGCAACCTAGGCGCCTATCGCATGATCATGGCACGGGCTTCCGCCAGCAACCGGGCCGGGCTGATCGCAGCTATCTACACCGTCAACTACCTCGCGTTCGGCCTCCCAGCCCTGATCGCCGGCATTGCAACCTCGCATTTTGGCTTGCACGACACCGCACTGGTCTACTCCGCCGGGATAGCCCTGCTCGCCGCAGCCGCCGCAGGAGGCTTCCTGTTTGAGAGTCGTGGCCGCACTCGCGAACCCCAGGCAGCCGCGCCCCCTCCCGAACTGCCGCCGGGCCCGTGCACCGTGCCACCGTGCCCGCAGGTAGCGCTCCAGAAAGCCGAGCCAACGAAGCACCCAAGTAATCATCTTCCATAACCTGTCCCGCCCCGGCGCGCACACTGCGTGGCTGAACTGGTGCCGGGCGAACCTGGCGCCCTGGAGGCCAGCTATGCCCGGCTACCAGGGCTTCTCCCAGACCGATACGTGGCTGGTGCTCTCGCTGGTGAATGGCTGGCGATGCCAGTCGCTCCACCGCTCGCGCGGCCGCAGTCCGGCGATCCTGGCCATCAAGTCGAGCTCAGCCGGCCAGACGTACCGGAACGGCACGGACATCGTCTCGAACTTGCCGTCAGCAACCGAGTAGTGATGCGAGACCAGCCGCTGATTGACGACGTCGTACTCGTCAAAGCCCAGCCGCGTCGGCGACACGGTAAAGGGCCGCACCGTCTCTCCTCGCGGCAGGCGCTGCAGGTCGGGAACCATCACCTCGATGACGAAGCAGCCCCCGGGTTCCAGGTGCGCGGCGGCATTGCGGAAGCAGTTGACCTGCGCGTCTTGAGTAGTCAGGTTCATGATCGTGTTGAAGACCAGGTAGGCCAGCCGGAACATGCCGTCAACCCGCGCGGACGCGAAATCGCCGACGGTCACGCCAATCGCCTCGGCGCCCGGCTTGGCCCGCAGCCTTGCCACCATCGCGGCGGACAGGTCGATCCCGTGTACCCGGACGCCGCGCTTGCTCAGCGGCAGGGCAATCCGCCCGGTACCGATGCCCAGCTCGAGAGCCGCACCGTCCCCGGCCAGCTCGGCGAGGAAGCTCACCGCAGGATTCACCGACTCGGGCGCGAACATCCCGGTCTCGTCATCGTCGTAATGCGCGGCGACCGGTTCGTCGAAGTAGTCCTTCTGCACCCGCATACTGTGCCAGCACGCGGCCGGCCACGGCTACTCAGTTACCCTCCGGCGCCCCTATTGACCTTCTGAGCCGGAATGCGCAACATTCCGTCTGGGAGGGCTGCATGACCGTAGAGATCGAGTCCCTGCGCCGCAAGTACGCCGAGGAGCGCGCCAAGCGCCTGCGGCCGGACGGCAACGACCAGTACCTGGAGCTACACGGCCAGTTCGAGGAACTCCTTCACGACCCGTACACCGAGCGGGTCGAGCGGGAGCCGAAGCGTGACCACGTAACGGTGGCCTTCGTAGGCGGCGGCTTCGCCGGGCTGGTGACCGGTGCCCGGCTCAAGGAGGCCGGCATTGACGACGTGCGGATCGTCGAGAAGGGCGGCGATTTCGGGGGCACCTGGTATTGGAACCGGTATCCGGGCGCGCAGTGCGATACCGCTTCGATGATCTACATGCCGTTGCTCGAAGAGACCGGGCACATGCCGACGGAAAGGTACGTCCACGCGCCCGAGATCATTGAGCACTGCCATCGCATCGCCAAGCAGTACGGCCTGTACGAGAACGCCCTCTTCCATACCCGCGTCACGGATCTGGAGTGGGACGACTCTCGCAGCCGATGGATCGTGCGCACCGACCGGGGAGACGAGTTCACCGCCCAGTTCGTCGGGTGGGGCACCGGCCCATTGCACGTCCCGAAGCTTCCCGGCATCCCCGGCATCGAGACATTCCAGGGGCACGCGTTCCACACCAGCCGCTGGGATTATGCCTACACGGGTGGGGATCCGGCCGGAGCGCCCATGGACCGGCTGGCCGACAAGCGCGTCGCCATCATCGGTACCGGCGCGACATCGGTGCAATGCGTCCCGCATCTGGCGGTCGCCTGCCGCGAGTTGTTCGTCTTCCAGCGGACGCCATCGTCGATCGATGTGCGCGGCAACGAGCCCGTTGACCCGGAGTGGTTCGCCGACATGGCGACTCCCGGCTGGCAGCAGCGCTGGCTGGAGAACTTCGTCGAGAACATGACCCCCGGCGAATGGCCGGCCGAGGACCTCGTCAACGACGGCTGGACAGACCTGTCCAAGCGGATGCGCGGCCGCATCCTGGAGCAGAGCTCCGGCTCCGTTACCCCCCAGCAGATCATGGCTGAGGTCGAAGCTGCCGACTTCGAGAAGATGTCGGAGATTCGCAGCCGGGTGGACACAATCGTGGGGGATTCGGCCACGGCCCAACGGCTGAAGGCGTGGTACCGGCAGCTCTGTAAGCGGCCTTGCTTCCACGACGAATACCTGGATGCCTACAACCTCCCGACCGTTCAGCTGATCGATACTGACGGGAACGGGGTCGAGCGGATCACCCCGGCCGGAGTAGTGGTGGCGGGCGTCGAGTACCCGGTCGACTGCGTCATCTACGCATCGGGATTCGAGGTCGGCACGCCGCCGACCCGGCGCACCGGGTTCGATGTGACCGGGCGGGACGGCGTCAGGCTGTCGGAATACTGGGCGGACGGGATGCGCTCCATGCACGGTATCCACGTACACGGCTTCCCGAACGCCTTCGTGGTGCAGCTGTCCCAGGGCGCCAACTTCGTCGCCAACGTGCCACACAATCTCTCCGACTCCGCGAAGACCGTCGCGGCCGTGCTGGCGCACGCGGCTGACGAGGGCTTCGATCAGGTCGAGGTAACCAGAGAAGCGGAGGACGGCTGGATGGAGATGATGATTGCCAACCCGATCATGCGCTCATTCCTGGCCACCTGCACGCCTGGTTACTACAACAACGAGGGAGGGGACCTAAGCGCTCACTCCCTGTTCGGCGGCTACATGCACGGCGCCGCCGCCTACTTCCGCTATATCGAGCAGTGGCGGCAGGCAGGGGATTTCGCCGGTCTCAGGTTTACCAAGCAGCTGGCCCAGCAGCGCTGAGAGCCAGGCCATGGCTGGACGGTCGGGCGGTGGCAATGGTCGGCTAGTCTTCGACGCGCCGTTCCCTCCATGAATGTCGGTAGCACGGCAACCTTTCGCGGTGGCCAGCGGGTCTACCGGGCAGTGGGTTCCTTATCCTGAGGCGCCTGGGCAGGAGCGGCCATGTTCGAGGAGTTCGTCGCCGGGCGCGGCCAGGCACTGCAGCGCTTCGGTTATGCGTTGACCGGCGACTGGGCCCTAGCCGAGGACTTGCTGCAGACGGCCCTGGCCCGGGCGTATCCGCGCTGGTCGCGAATCCAGCGAGACGACCCGGAGGCCTACGTCCGGAAGATCATGCTGAACACCTGGTCATCCTGGTGGCGCAGGCACTGGCGCGGCGAGGTCCCGTCGGGGCAGCTGCCCGAAGCGGCCGGTCCGGACCACTATTCGATTGTTGACAGCCGGCAGGCGCTGCGAGCCGCGCTGGCGAAGCTGCCGCCGCGGCAGCGCGCCGTCGTGGTGCTCCGTTACCACCAGGACCTGTCCGAAGCCCAGGTCGCCGACCTGCTCGGCGTCACCGTCGGCACGGTAAAGAGCCAGGCCGCCAAGGCGCTGGCCACGCTGCGTGAGCAGGCGACGCTCGGGCCGTACCGGACCCAGCCCATGACGAACGGCAGTTTCGCCGCCGCGGGAGGCGAGTGACATGACCCCGATAACCGACGAGCAGATGTTGCGCTCGGCCCTCGCCGACCTCACTAACGATCAGCCGCCGATGCCGCCAGCCCGGTTCCAGTCCGTGCGGCGCCGCGCGATCCGGCACCGCAAGCGTCAGGTGACTGGCGCTCTGGTCTCGGTGCTGGCGGTGGCAGGCATTATCGTCGGCGCGGCGCGGGTACCGGGCATTCTGCACCAGCCGCCAGTGGCCCGACACGTACCCGGCTGGGCGCTGCCGTGGCCCGATTACCGGAACGGCAGCGTTCCGCAATCGGTGCTGAACAACGCGGTCCTGGCCTGGGGCGACCCGGCGAAATACGTGCAGGGCTCGGCCGCCCCGTCGCCACGGGAGGCCGCCCGCCTCGTGGCCTCCTACCATGTCGTCTGGTATGCCGGCCAGACCGTCGCTCATGGCCAGGACGTCGTCGTGATGTTCGAGGCCAACAGCCCGGGCGCCCCGGCCCTCGTCGGCACCGCCGCGACCGGCCCGCAACTCGTGGTCGGCACCGCGAGCGCGTCTGACGTCATGAGCGGCCAGCCAGCGTGGTCCGGGAACACGAGCCCCTGGGGTTTCCAAAGCACCCCTGCTCCGGCCAGACCGCAGTCTTTCGGTCCGGACATCTCTGAATACGTTCCGGTGCCGGTGGGCTCAGGGACCGCCTTTGACAACTGGGTAGTGGTCCTGCCTGCGCCCGGATCCCAGTTCAGCGGCTGGGTTGCTACCACTAACGCTGGTCGCACGGTTCTCACGGGGGTCGCGCCGCACGGGGTATTCGTCGCCGACGCCGGCCAAGTCAACTCGGACGTTGCGCTGAGCTTCGGCAGCGGGCGGGGAGACTGGGTGCCGGTCGGCCTGCCCGGTGCGCCCGCGGTGCCGACCCTGGTTTCGCCGCCGGCGCTAGTGCCGCCAGCATCGTTCCAAGAGATAAGCGGCATGACCGGCCAGGGCAGCCAGCCGTCTGCGCAGGACATGACCGTGACTGCTTCTGGCGGGCCCTACGCGGTGCTGGCCAACTGTTACAACGCCCTCCCCAATGGTGTCGGGATCGGGCGGCCGACGCCCGGCGGTCACGGGCGACTGCTGATAAAGATCAACGGTCACCGCGTGGGATCTGTCGCTTGCGACGACCAGCAGCACCAGCTGACGGTCCCGCGATCGATGCTGCGGCCGCACGGCACCATGACCACCGCGGCCAGCAGCAGCCTGACGTCGTGGCAGATCTCATTCGGCCAGGTGCACTGACGGGGACTCGGCCGGGCGGCGCTCCACCCGGAACGCTGAGTATCGAGACGCTACCGCCTCGAAATTTACGTTGGCTGCCTCGCCGCTGGCCGCGCGTCAACGGCACCTTCGTCGAAAAGGCTCCGAGGCTCTCTATCCTCGATGGGTTTGAGACGTTATTTTGACTTTGTCACACGTCGCTAAGCCAGGAGAGCCGATGAGGGCGCTGCAAGTGACCCGGCACGGGAGTCCGGGCGAGGTGCTCGCCGTAGCCGACATCGAGGCACCTGAACCGGGGCCGGGGGAGGTGCGGGTCAAGGTCGGTGCGGCGTCCCTGAACTTCAATGACATCGATAGGTGCCGGGGGAAGCTGGTCTCGGTTCCGACGCCGCCGCCGTTCACGCTGGGCATGGATGTCTGTGGCGTAGTCGACGCTGCGGGCCCGGGGGGCGAGGCCTGGCTCGGCCGAAGGGTCGTGGCCATCACCAAGACGGCGCTCGGCGGCATCGCTGACTATGCGATCGCCGAGGTGGTGTCGGCCTTCGACGCTCCGCCTGCGTTCGACGACTGCGAAGCAACCGCGTTCCTGCTGCCGTTCCAGGCCTCGCACCTCGCCCTATTCCGCCGCGGCCGACTACAAGCGGGCGAGACATTGGTCGTGCACTCGGCCGCGAGTGGTCTTGGCACTGCAGGCGTGCAACTAGGCCGGGCGGCCGGCGCACGGGTCATTGCCATTGCGGGCGGATCGGAGAAGGCGGCGGTGTGCAAAGACCTTGGTGCTGACCTTGTCATAGACCATACGCAGGAGGACTTTGTCGAGGCGGTGCTAGCGGCCACGGGCGATGCCGGCGCCGACGTGGTTTACGACCTAGCCGGCGGGAGCTTCGCCGAGCGGTCGTGGCGGTGCACCGCTCGCGGCGGCCGGTACCTGGCCGTCGGCTTCGCCGACGATGACAACAACGGCATGACCGGCCGGCCGTTGCGGATGGCGTGCATCGGCAACATCGACATCGTCGGCGTGATGCTCGCCTGGGTAGCCTCGGTCGATCCCGGCATGCGCCGCTTCGGCTTTAACCCCTACGGCCGCGACGTCGCCGACGAAATCCACGCTGACCTGCTCCGGCTAGCGGCCAGCGGCCAGATCCGCCCGGTTATCGGCAGCCGAGTGCCGATGGAGGAAGCCGGGAAAGCGCTGGACGAGCATGAGGCCCGCCGTTCGATCGGCCGGACCGTGGTGGTGGTGGGCGAGTGACCGACGTCGAGTACACCTGGCGAGACTCCGAGCTGCGCAGCTGGCCATTGCGCGCCCTCAATTCCGTGGGCTCAGGGCTCAGCCGGTTCGGGATCGATAAGCCGGCGCTGTCTGCGCAGGCGGTGGTCCAGTCGGCCATCAAGGCCGCGGGCAGCGATGACTTCGGTGGCGAAAGCTACCGTGAGCCGCTGGACGTTTTCATCGGCGCCTGCCACGCGGAGGCGGAGCTCACGACCTTCGGGCGACTGCTCATCGCCAAGATGCTGCAGCGCGCCCTCTCGAACCGGCTGGCGGTGCGGCGCTGGGTATCTGAGCATCCCACCGTCACGAAGCAGACCGTGACCGGCCCGTGGGTGATTGTGGGCCTGCCTCGTACCGGAACGAGCATCCTGTCGATGCTGCTTGGCCTCGATCCCACCGCCCGGCCTCTCCTCCAATGGGAGGCGGCGCACCCGATCCCGCCCACCACAACGGCGGAAGCCGGGGACGATCCGCGCATTGCCCGGACCGCGAAGGAGTTGGACGGGCTGATGAAGCTCAATCCTCCGCTCCGGGCCATGCACCCGTTCGGCGCCACGGTCGCGGAGGAGTGCGTGACCCTATTCATGTATGACCTGCGCACACTCGCGCTCGAGACCCAGGCCCACGTGCCGTCTTATGCACGGTGGCTCGAGCAGGCCGACATGGCCCCCGCCTATGCGCAGCACAAGCTGACGCTCCAGACGCTCCAGTCCTGCCGTCCAGCCGCGCGGTGGATACTCAAGACGCCCAATCACTTGTGGCACCTGCACGCTCTTCTGGCCGCCTATCCGGACGCAAGGATCATCTGGACGCATCGCGACCCCGGGCCTGTGATTACGTCACTCGCGAGTCTGGCTAACGCGGGCCAGCTTCCGCAGACCAGTCGTCGCGACCCGCGTCCGCCCGCGATCGAGTGGCGGCGCAAGTGCGGATTCGCGCTGCGGTCGGCGATGGCCTACGACGATGAAGCCGCCGACGGGTGGTGCCGCCATGTCCAGTACGACCGGCTGATGGCCGATCCAGTGGGCGCAGTCAGGGAGCTTTACCAGAGCTTCGGCGACGACGTCAGCGATACGCACGCGCAGCGGATGACGAGACTGCTGGAAGATCGGCCGCAGGATGCGTTCGGCCGGCACCGCTATGACCCGGCTGACTTCGGCTGGACCTATGCGGAGATCAGCGAGGAGTTCAGCGACTACTCCGCTCGCTATGACGTCAGGCCGGAGAAGCACACGCCGCTGCCGCGGTGAACTCTGGAGCCCAGCCGCTACTCCGCGCGTTACACGTGGCTCGCATGCCGCCCCCGCGGCCACGGTGGCCACCGGCGCCTGGCGATTGGCTTGCTCGCCGGCGCGCCCGTCACCAAGCCGTTCATGACGAGATCGAGCAACCTCGCGGCACGGGCTTCGCCGTCTTCATTGGCATCAATACGCCACAGGAAACCCATCAGGAGCAGGACGTCGTCCGGATCAACGCCGGGCTGGATGCGGCCGGCTTGCTCGCAGGCCTTGAGCAGCAGGGAAATGGCGCCGATAACCGGGCCATAGGTCTCCCCGGCGAGACCGTCGCTAGTGGCAGCGTGCAGCACGTCTGCTAGGCCGTGCTTGATGCGGCCGTAGTGTGCCAGCCGATCGAACCAGAGCCGCAGTGCCGTCACCGGCTCATACTGCGTGAGCAGCTCGGGCGCCGAATCGGCGAGCTGCTGGACGTCAAGGCGATAAACAGCGAGGACAAGCGCCTCGCGGTTGGGGAAGTGGCGATACAAAGTGCCCGGACCGACGCCTGCCATCTTGGCGATCGAATTAAGCGATGCGTCACTGGACACGGCGAGCGCTTCATGGGCGGCCACCAGGATGCGCTCGCGGTTCTGCTGCGCATCCGTCCTCAACGGCTCGCGCTGCTGTTGTGTCATCGCTCCTCCGGCCTGCACGTGACCACTGTCTTCCCTTCGCCCGCGCGCTTGCCCAGCATCCCACCCATCTGACTGCGGCGTTGCGAACTGGAGATGTCTCCGGTAACGTTCATTGTAACCGGAGAGTTCTCCGAGCAAGAAGATGCAATACCGGAGATGTCTCCGAATCCGCATCGGGAGAGAACCATGCGCTACGTCAAACTAGGGCATACAGGTCTTGACGTCTCGCCCATCGCCGTGGGCGCCATGAGCTTTGGCGGCCCAGATCGTGGCCATCCCAGCTGGTCCCTGCCCGAGGCCGACAGCCGTCCGCTCATCAAGGAGGCGCTGGAGGCGGGAATTAACTTCTTCGACACCGCGAATATGTACTCGCAGGGCTCCAGTGAGGAGATCCTCGGCCGAGCGCTGAAGGACTTCGCTGACAGAGACGACATCGTCATCGCCACGAAGGTCCGGCACCCGATGCGACCCGGGCCGAACGGTGCAGGGTTGTCACGCAAGGCGATCTTGGCCGAGATCGACCATAGCCTGCAGCGGCTCGGCACCGACTACGTCGACCTGTACCAGATCCATCGCCTCGACGCCGACACCCCGCTCGAGGAGACCCTGGAAGCGCTGCACGACGTCGTCAAGGCCGGCAAGGCCCGTTACCTCGGCGCGTCGTCGATGCACGCCTGGCAGTTCAGCAAGGCGCTGCACCTGCAGCGCTCACATGGCTGGACGCGGTTTGTCTCGATGCAGGATCACTACAACCTGCTCGCGCGCGAGGAGGAGCGGGAGATGTTGCCGCTATGTGCCGACGAGGCGATCGGGACGATCGTGTGGAGCCCGCTTGCCCGCGGCCGCCTCGCCCGCGGGGAGGCCACCCACCGGTCGGCGACGGACCCTTTCGCCGACATGCTGTACACCCAGGAATCGAGTGACCAGGCCATCATCGACGCCGTGGCCGCCACCGCCAAGGCCAGGGGCGTGAGCCGGGCGCAGGTGGCACTAGCCTGGCTGCGCCGGAATTCTGTCGTCGTTGCCCCGATCGTGGGCGCCACCAGGCCGGAACACCTGACCGATGCCGTGGCTTCGCTGGACATTGAGCTGACAGACGACGAGGCCGCCGCGCTGGAGGCGCCGTACACGCCGCGGACCGATTTCCAGCAAGTATCGGATGACGCTGAACTGGCCCGGATTTCGGCGCGGCTCGGCATCAGGCCCGCCGGATCCTGATCTGGCACCGCAGCGTCTACTTCATGACGACGATGGTGACCTTGAACCGTCCTTGATGCCCCACGCACCGGAGGGCTTCGCCGCACGAGCCGCGGCTAGCTGTGATCACCGCTTTCCCGGCCGCGAGGGCAGAGTAAGACGTCTTGACCGGGATGCAGCCGAGCCCTGGAATCTTCGGGCACGATTTCGGCCGGGGGAGCAGGCGAGTGGGCCCGTCCTGCCGGAGCACACGTAGTGCCGTGCCGCGGTGGACCATCCAGTAGGTGCTCGACAAGATCAGCTCGACCCTGTCACCAGCAGGCACGTGCACCGTCTTGCCGTTGGCGTTGTCGCGGACGAAGATCACCTCAGCCGCCGAGCCGCCCGCATGAACCGACGCCCCGGTTTCACTGGCCTCCAGAGGGCCGCCGTTCACCGTGACGGTAGTGGCGCAGCCAGCCATGAGAAGGACGGAGGCGGCTGCGAGCGGTCGTAGCGCGGTAGAGCGTGAGCGCATAGGTCGGTCCTCCTAGTTTCTCCAGGCGGCGATTGGACGCCGGCGCCCGGCAAAGCGTTCCGTTCTGCCGGGCGCGACCGCGACGTGGGTCACCCAGTCGAGATCAAGCCAGCATCAGCATCATCGGCACCGGGAACATGGCCCGCACCATCGGCACGCTGGCGGTAGCGCAGCGACCGCCGAGCGAACGGGTAGATTCGCCAGTCGTGCTGCTCAAGCTGCTGGCCTTCGTGCTCCCGCTCGGCCTCGACTCCTTTGCGGTCGCAGCCGCCATCGGGGCCGCCGCGCCAACCGGGTGGCGGACACGACTGCGGATCTCAGCTATTTTCGTCACGTTCGAAGCCGGCATGCCGCTCATCGGACTCGCAGCCGGCCGCGGCCTCGCGCGCGCGGTCGGCCCGGTGGCTGATTACCTCGCTGCCGCCGCCGTCATCGGCGTCGGGATCTGGATGCTGGTGAGCCGTGATGAGGACGAGCGCGGCGCCAGCCGAATTGCCGGCGTCAGCGGACTCGCCATGATGGCGCTCGGACTCAGCATCAGCACTGACGAATTCGCGATCGGATTCAGCCTCGGCCTGGTCCGGCTGCCGGTCGTGCCGGTCATCGTGGCGATCGCGGTTCTCGCCTTCCTGGCGAGCCAGCTCGGGCTAGCTCTCGGCTCCGTCATCAGCGAGCGGCTGCGCGAGCACGCCGAACAGGTCGCCGGCGTGGCCCTCATCGCCCTCGGCGGCTATCTGATCTATGTCGCGTCCTGACCAGCAACGCTCAGACGGCTCGCACCACGGTGACCTGGAATAACAGACGCGGCCAAGGATCGCTACGCCAGGCCCGGCGACCCGAATCGCCGGTTCGCGTCGGCGACAATGTCGAGAATCAGCTCCGCGCACGAACCCCAGTCGGCGTAAGTGAACTCGCCCGCGCCAGTGGTACGCCACGACAATGCGGCGCTTACTACCTCGGTGTAATCGGGAAACAGGCCGATCGCATACTCGCCCGCAGCCGCCTTGGACGCGATGTCACCGGTAGCCAGCGTGTAGTGCAACCGCGCGGCGCCCAGCGCATCCCAGGCGACGATTTCGCCCGCCAGCGCTTCGCTGGCGTCGAGCTTCCGGAGCATTGTGATGCCGTCCACGGCGCGCCGCTTCCAGTACGCGTTCAGGTTGCCGAGCAGCCACGTGCTGAGCCGGTCCGGCGAGACCGAGATGCCGAGTTCGCCACGCTCCGGCCCGCGGATTGCGATCGCGTACTTCGCGAACTCCGTCCAGGTCGCCGGGGTGAGATGGCCATTCACCTCGTTACCGTGGAACGTGCCGTTGACGACGTGCGGCCCCCGAGGCTGGTCGTCCGGGACGGCGGGCAGCCCGCCCAGTGCAACATAGTTGCCGTCATAGTGGCCGGTAGCAGGCAAGACGGCCTGCAAGTCGGTCAGCAGAAACGCATGCACCTGCGCCAGCAGGGCGACCACTTCGGGATCCGTGACGGGCCTGCTGGTAAACGCCATGAAGTCGATATCGCTGCGGCCCTGGTGGTAGTCACCGAGCGTCACCGACCCGGTCAGGTACAAACTGTCGACCAGTCCGGGGGCCATCTTGTCCAGGGCGGCGAGATGCCGCTCGGTGGCTTTCCGGACGTCGGAAGGCAGGTGCTGGCCTTTGCTCATTCGAGCATTTTGCCGTAGTTCTGCCGTCGCACCCGTCAGCCCATCCGCCTACGGCGGGCCAGCCAGCGAGCAACACCCTGACAGTTCGACAGCCACAAACCCGGCTAAATCGCCTCGTGCAGCCTGTCGAACTGCCATCCCTGAAGGAGCGGGCCGGGGTCAAGTGGCGGTGGCCTGGGGTTTTGCGGGTGCGGGTTGGCTGTCAGGGCATGCTGACGCCTGCCGCCGGCGATGCTGGTTTCCCGCGCAGCTGCCGATGTCTGGGGGGGTGGCCGCTCCGGTCAAGGACCGGGCCGTGCCCGGCCGCTGGAGGCGGCGCCGTCAGGCGTCCTTGAGGGGGTGGCCGCTCACCCGCATGATGGAAGGCTGCGGGGACCGGGGCTGCGGTGCTGGTGGTGGTGTGTTCGGTTTGTGGCTGCCCCAGGGTCGGGGAAGGTTCTCCGGGAGCGGCAGTGCCGCTGGCTGCAGTCATCCCTTCGCGTGTCCCCGGCGCGGCCGGGGTGCATGGGGCAGGTGCGGGTCAGGGCCAGGCGGGGCCAATCAGGGGGACGCTCGCGCCGCCGCGGGGACGGGGAGCAGGCAGTTGCACGGCCTGCCGCCTGGTCGCCGGCCGGGTGTCATCCGGCCGGTGCTGGCTCGGCCGCGCAGCGGATGTGCCCGTCGCGCAGGCCGTAGAAGACGAGGGTGAGCAGTTCGCGGGCGGCGGCGACCTTGGCGATGTTGCGGGCCTGGGGGCCGCGGCGGGCGATGATGGCGTCCTTGATCTCGCGGACGCGGAACCCGGCGGGCTGGTGCTGGATCGCCTCGGTCAGCGCCCACCGCAGCGGCCGGGAGCCTTGCTTGGTGATGTGCCCGCGCGACACCTTGGCGTCGGACTCGTAGTGCCGCGGGGTCAGGCCCGCCCAGCTGGCCAGCCGGCCCGGCTTGGCGAACCGCGCGACGTCGCCGATCTCGGCGATGATCACCGCGGCCAGCACCGGGCCGATGCCCGGCAGCTCCTGGATCGCCCGGTAGCCCGGGTGGCCGGCCAGCTGCTCGGCGATCACCTGCGACAGCACGGCGATCTCGGCGTCCAGCACGCCGATCAGGTGCCGCAGCGAGGCCACCTTGCCGGCATAGGGCTGCGGCAGCGCCAGCCCGTCCAGCCAGCTGCTGCCCCACCTGCCGAACAAGTCCGAGCAGGTGACCGGGATGCCGAGCTTGGCCAGCACCGCGTGGACCTGGTCCTTGCAGCTGGTCCGCTGCCCCACCAGCTTGCGCCGGTAGCGGGTCAGCTCGCGCAGCTCCCGGTAGAACGCCGGCGCGATCCACGCCTCGGCCAGCCGGCCCATCCGCAGCAGGTCCGCGAGGTCGCCGGCATCGCGGAAGTCGTTCTTGACCCGCCGGTAGCTGAATGCCTTCACCCCGGCCGGATGGGCCAGGTGCACCTCCGCGCCCGCGCCGGCGAGCACGTCCGCGGCCCAGTACCAGCCGTAGGTCGCCTCGAGTACCACCTGCGGGGCCCGGCCTGCCCGGGCCAGCTCCCGGCGTAACGCTTCCGGGCTGTTGATGATCCGGGCCGAGCCGAGCCGCCGGCGATCCTCGGTCATCCGCACCAGCACACTGCGCCGCCGGTGCAGATCCATGCCGACCACCTGCCGGCCGTCGTAGTCTTCCATTCAGGGCCTCCCATGCCTGGTGGAGACGGATGCTTGCAACTTCCAGCATCCGCCAGGAGCGGAGGCCCGCTCCTTCATTGCATCAGGGTGTTGAAAACCCGGGCGGTGGCTCGCGCCACGCCTGTCCCTGATCAGCCCTGGGCTGCGTAGAAGACGACGTGCTCCTTCTTGATCTTCTGGTTGTCGTCCAGCAGGTACAGCCGCGCGCCCGGCAGTGTCGTCTTCCCGGCGCCGAAGTCCACCTCGACTGTCAGCATGAGCAGCGCGTTCCGCTCGTCGCCGACGCTCGCGATCACTTGCAGGCTGCCTGGCACCACGGCCTGGGCGAACTGCGTCAGCCCGATCATGTAGTTGTCGGCGCCAGTCAGGTCGGTGGCAGGCGGCATTGGCTGGCTGGTGATGGCGGTGACCCTGACGTCGGGCGCAAGGCCCGCTCGCGCGGTGTCAAAGTCGTGGTTGCTCCATGCCTCAACGTGCGCGCGGGCGATGGCGACGGCCGGTGTTTCGTGCAGAGTACACATCTGGGTTCTCCTTTGCGGTGGCGGTGACTCCGTACTGCCCATCTAGACGGCCGACGGCCGGCCAGACTGGGCGGCGGGCGACCGCCCAGTTTTCGCCCTCGCACTCGTCTAATATCGACCGACTCGCGCGCGGCCGCGGGTGACAGAATTGCCTCGTGACAGCGGACTTGCTCGCCCAGGCGCAGGCCGGGGACGGGAACGCGTTCGGTCAGCTCGTCGAGCCCTATCGGCGCGAGCTGCAAGTGCACTGCTACCGGTTCCTCGGCTCGGCGCAAGATGCCGAGGACGCGCTGCAGGACACCTTGCTGTCGGCGTGGCAGGCGCTGGCCGGGTTCGAGGGACGCGCGTCGGTCCGGACCTGGCTGTACCGCGTCGCCACCAGCCGTTGCCTGGACGCGCTGCGATCGGCCCGGCGGCGGCCGCCAGTGAGCCCGCCTATGGCCGGGCTGGACCCGCCCGAGCCAACGCGCCTGGGCGAGGTGCTCTGGCTTGAGCCCTACCCGGACGTCATGCTCGAAGGGCTGGCTGACAGCGCGCCCGGCCCCGAGGCCCGCTACGACGCGCTCGAATCGATCTCGCTGGCTTTCATCCGGGCCCTGCAATTGCTGCCGCCGCGCCAGCGCGCCGCGCTGATCCTGCGCGACGTGCTGGGATTTCATGCCAGCGAGACCGCCCGGATCCTCGGTACCACCGAGGAATCGGTCACTAGCGCGCTCAAGCGAGCCCGCGCGACGTTGGAGCGCGAGCATTTAGGGGAACGTGTGCCTGCTCCGCCGCCGCAGTCTGCTGCTGAGCGGCAGCTAGTTGAGCGGTTTACTCACTCGTTCGAGGCGGCCGACGTCGATGGCATCATCAGCCTGCTCACCGAGGACGCCTGGCTGACGATGCCGCCACTGCCGCTGGAATACCAGGGCCGTGAACGGGCGGCGCAGTTCTTCCGGGCTACCGCGTTCCGGCCGGGCTGGACCGCCAGGCTGATTCCGACGCGTGCGAACGGCCAGCCCGCGTTCGGCTTCTACGTGCGCGACCCGGATACGCAGGCCTTCGTGACGGTCGGGCTCATGGTCGTCACCCTGTCAGGCGACCGGGTCGCAGCCATGACCCGGTTCGAGGCCAGCAACCTGCCCCGCTTCGGACTCCCCACGGCCCTGACCGCGGAAGCCTAGCCTCAGCCTGCTGGCGGGGCGAACCTCAGCCGAAGGCCAGTGCCCGCAATGTCCGCTCCCATCCGCGATCGGGCGATCACCCACCACGGGTGACGCCGCCGAGCGCGGCCGAGAGGACCATGGTGAACGACACCGGCGGGCGCCAGGGACGGTTCTCGCCTGCTTACCGGCAGCCCGGCGAGGCCGGGGGAGGAGCGGTAAATGCCTACTACTGCATGGCGGTTCGCGGGCACCGAAGGAGCCGACACCGCCGTAATAAGACTCAAGCAGCTGGATTCGCAGGAGCTCATCAACGTGATGGACGTGGCCGTGCTCCGCTGGCCCGAGTACGCGTCAGAGCCGATGACCCAGGAACATGTGACGCAGCAAGGCGGCAAAATGCAGTCGTTCGTACGGCGGCTGCAGCATCCTGTGATCGACGGCTCGATGATCGAGTCGGTCCGAAGCGACTTGCGGCCGGGAACCTCGGCAGTGGTCTTGCTCAGCTCGGATGCCCATATCGACGCCGTCGTGCACGCGTTCGAGGGCCAGCCGATGGAGCTGATCCGGACCGACCTGTCGGTGCCCGATCAGGACCGGCTCAGGCTCGCCGTCGACCAGGCCCGCCGGAGCAGCGGCGGCTGACTGCTCCGTCAACGCCTGCTATTCCCTCGCGAGCATGGCCGCAGCCTCCCGCTCGAGGTCCTGGTAAGGCTCGCCGCTCACATCGACCGCCACCCGCTGGATGGTGCCGCCCGTGAACCGCCAGGGCGATGTACCGGGGTAATCGTCGGTGACGGCCTCACCGTTGTCCCGCCCGACACACAAGCCCTCCCCGGCGATGGCGAACTTGCCGGGCTGGGTCTGAATCCGGCCTTCACCGACTTTCTTGTCGCCGTAATAGAGCGACAGGATGCCGGTCGCGACGCCGGGCGGGTTCTCGCCGTCCTTGTCGAAAGACGCCGACAGGATCAGGTTCTTCTGTCCGGCCGGGACATCCGCGCTCGCCACGATCCGCTGCTCCTGGCTGCCGCAGAAGTTGTAGACGTAACGCAGGCGGTTGTCACTGACGTAGAGCGCATGGCCGCCGAACCGCGAACCGTGAGCGAACAGCACTCCGGCGGGCTTCGAGCCCGGCGGGATGTCGACCAGCGCCCCGATCGAGTAGGACCGGTTGCGGATGTTCACCGCCTGGGCCTCCGGCACCTCGGCCCCGCCGGGGAAGTAAACGTACCGGTTCTTCGGATTGGTCAGCACCGGGCGCGGGGTGAGGATGATTTCGATCGCGCTGCGGTCGTCAAGCGGGAACGCGCCGTTCGCGCCCGCCTCGGCGTACCAGAGGTTGATCAGGTCGCGCACCCTGGCCGGTTCCTTGTCAGCGAGGTTGTGGCACTCGGACCGGTCCGCGTCGGTGTGATACAGCTCCCAGCTGTCGTTGCCGAAGTCGCCCCAGCCGGCCAAGGAGACGTGGTTAGTCACGGCCTTCCAGCCGTCGTGCCATATCGACCGGGAGCCGAGCATCGAGTAGAACTGCGTCCGCCGCGCCGACAGGCCGGATGCATCCTCGAAGCTGTAGCGCATACTGACCCCGTCGAACGCGGACTGCGTATGCCCCTTGATCGACTCAGGTGCTTCGAGCCCGAGCACGTCCAGAATTGTGGGCACGAGGTCGACGGCGTGGTGGTAATGGTGGCGGACCTGCCCTCGCGCCTTCATGCCCGCTGGCCAGGACATGATGCACGGATCCGCCGTGCCGCCGTTGAACTCGTACCGCTTCCACATTTTGAACGGCGTGTTGAACGCCATCGCCCAGCCGGTGGGGTAGTGGTTGTAGGTCCGCGGGCCGCCGAGCTCGTCGATCTTGGCCAGGTTCTCGGCCAGGTTGTCCGGGATGCCGTTGGCCATCTTGTTCTCGTTGACCGAGCCGTTCGGGCCGCCCTCGCCCGACGCGCCGTTGTCGGACACCAGGATCACCAGCGTGTTGTCGCGATCCCCGGACTCCTCCAGGAAGTCCAGCAGGCGGCCGATGTGGTGGTCGGTGTGAGCAAGGAACCCCGCGTACACCTCCGCCATCCGGCAGAACAGCCTCTTCTCGTCGGCCGACAGCGCGTCCCACGGCCGCGTGAAGTCCATCTCCGGCATCGGCTTGCCGGGATCTGTATGGCTTTCCGGCGTGCCTAGTGGGTTGACCGGTGGCAAGTCTGTGTCCCCGGGCACGATCCCCAGCTGCTTTTGCCGGGCCAGCGTCTGCTCCCGCATCGCTTCGTAGCCCACGTCAAACCGGCCCCTGAACTTCTCGATCCAGGCCTTCGGAACCTGGTGCGGCGCGTGGCATGCGCCTGGCGCGAAGTACAGCAAGAACGGCTTCTCAGGTGCGATCGTCTTGGCGTCCTGGATGAACTCCAGTGCCTTATCGGTGAGGTCCTCGGTCAGGTGGTAGCCATTCTCCGGCAACCTGGGCTGGTCGGTCGGATGGTTGTCATAGACCAGGTCCGGGTACCACTGGTTGGTCTCGGCGCCCAGGAAGCCGTAGAACCGCTCGAATCCGCGACCGGTCGGCCAGTTCCGCCGTGGCGAGGCAACGTTGCACTCGGCCTCAGGAGTCAGGTGCCACTTGCCCAACGCATAGGTGTTCCAGCCCTGCTCGCCAAGGATCTCGGAGATCATGCCGTTCTCCGGCGGGATGGTGCCGCTGCCGTTCGGGAATCCGATGGCACCTTCGGTGATGCAGGCCATGCTGTTGCGGGTGTGGTTGCGGCCGGTCAGCAAGCACGAGCGGGTGGGGGAGCACAGCGCTGTGGTGTGCCATTGCGTGTAACGGACCCCAGCGTCGGCGATCCGGTCGATGTTCGGCGTCTCGATCGGGCCGCCATAGCTGCTCATGGCCGAGAAGCCCACGTCATCCAGGACGATGTACACGACGTTCGGCGACCTGTCGGGCGCCTTCGGCGGCTCGAACGGAGTCCAGTCCGGCACGGAGTCACGAATGTCGACGTTGATCGTGCCTTTAAATGGCTGGCTCACGCTGGCTCCCCTTAAGTAACGGCCGCCGCGCGGCCGCCCGCGATCGGCGCCTGGTCCGCGACCGGCTGCCTGGTCACGCCGTGGTACGTACCCACCGTTCACTGGCTGTTACTGCAGTTCATCACCCGCTGCGGGTGAATCAATGCCAGCGCCCGCCGTGGCACAGTTGCCAATGTGCCGCCGCGCGCGCAGCGGCACTTCCAGGGCTGGGGGCGCGCATGCTGAATGCGATTCTCAACGTGGTGTGGCTGGTGCTTGAGGGCATCTGGATGGCCATCGCCTACGTTCTGGCGGGCATTGTCTGCTTCCTGCTCATCATTACGATCCCTTTCGGCATCGCCGCATTCCGGATCGCAGGTTATGTCTTGTGGCCGTTCGGGCATACGGTCGAGCGCCGGCCAGATGCAGGGGCAGCCTCGATGATCGGCAATATCCTGTGGATCATCCTGTTCGGCTGGTGGCTGGCGCTCGGGCACCTGATCGCCGGAGTCGTGCTGTGCGTGACGATCATCGGGATCCCGCTCGGCCTCGCGAACTTCAAGATCATCCCCGTGACCCTGGTGCCACTGGGGGTGCGCATCGTTCCTACCTCCGCGCGGTACGCGAGCCAGGGGACTGGCTACCAGCACTAATCAGCCTGGCGGACGATGCACCGGAATCCCAGGTGGGCGGCTGCGGAGTCGACAGCCTCGCCCTGGCGGGCCGCAGGCCGGTACCGGAGGCAGTAGTTCGGCGCACACAAGTGCGAGCCGCCCTTGATGACACGTCTCGGAATCGCTGATGTCAGGTCCCTTCCCGGCTCGGCGATCACCGGGTTGCGCGGCGTGCAGCAGGGCGCTGCAGGCGCAGGTGTTGCGGCCGTGCCATGCCGGGGCCGGAAGTAGTCGCAGGTCCACTCCCAGACATTGCCGGCCATGTCGTACAGGCAGTAGCCGTTGGGCGGGAATGCGCAGGCCGGCGAGGTCCCTTCGTACCCGTCCAGCATCAGGTTCTGCCACGGGAACTCGCCGTGCCAGGTGTTGGCGAGCGGCCGCCCGGCCGGCGCGAACTCGTTACCCCACACATACACCGCACCGTCAAGCCCGCCGCGCGCGGCGAACTCCCACTCCGCTTCGGTTGGCAGCGACTTGCCCGCCCAGGACGCGTAGGTTTCGGCGTCCTCGTAAGCGATATGGGTAACGGGGTGCTGGTCCCGGCGGCGCAGATCACTGCCGGGTCCTTCTGGCTGGCGCCAGCATGCGCCGGGAACGTAGGCCCACCACTGCCGGAAGTCGCGGGTATCCACCGGACCGGCGGTGCGCCGGAACACTAGTGACCCCGGTACCAGAAGTGCAGGATCGGCGTCCGGGTAGTCAGCAGGACTGAGCGGGCGCTCGGCAACGGTCTGGTATCCGGTTTGCCTGACGAACCGGCGGAACTCGCTGACAGTCACCGGATACACGTCCATCCAGAAGCTGTCCACGGCTACCTCGTGTACCGGGCGTTCCTCCGGATAGAAGTCCGCGGATCCCATCCAGAACTCCCCGCCCGGAATCCAGGCCATGCCCGGCAACCGCTCGCTGCTCTCGGCTCGGTCGCGAGCCGGCCGACCGGAGTTGCTGATCGTTGCGTCTGCCGCGCCCATATCCAGGTTCCACCCCGTTGCTCCGGCTCCGGCTACTGATGCTGCTGACGCTATGTCACTGTGGGAGACGCTGTGTAACCGGGCGACCTCAGTGGACTTCGAATCGGCAATCGGGCCGGGCCCAACGTGAAGCGTTATTAATACTCGGCATGGCGCTGCTGCCAATCACGCCCCTGGATCCCGTCGCTGCAGACGTGCTCGAGCAGCCGCGAGGACAGCTCTGTTGCTGGCACGTTTTCGTCCTCCTTCGAGGCGAATACGTACCCGCAGTTGGCGCACGACACCTCTCCGGTTAGCACGAGTCGCTCATATCCGCCATGCCGCATTTCCATGTACTTTCGGGCACTGAAGAGCGCGGCCTGAAACTCTGCATGTGCCACCGGAGACAACTCAGTTCCCAATTCGACGCGCTCGGCCCATCGATCCCAGATTCCAGCGGTTACCTTCCAGAACCCGTGGCCGTGCGACCCTTCCGTGTATCGCTGCCGGACCGTAGTCGCGGCCTGTCTCAATTCCAAGCCCGGATCAGCGGACCCAGTGTCAGCCGGTATGTCCACGACTGCCCCCCTGACCCCTATACCTTTGCGTGCGCGCCTGCCGTTCGCTTCACCCCCGACCGCTAACCGATGCATTTTGCATCGCTGCCTTCTTGTCATTCAAGCACTGGGGCAGATCGGCCCGATCGGGGCCTGCGGTAGTGCTGACCTGGGACGACATCTGCCGCAGAGGCCGGGGTGACCTGAACCGCGAGTTAAGACCGGCGGTCATGCCAGACCCGGCCGCCCGTCAGCGGACTGAGCCCGGCGTTCCGTGATCACCGATGTGACAGGAGCACGGCGTGGTGATCGTCGCTATCGCGAGGCTCGGGATCGGCGTGCACAAGCGCGGCGGTGAGCCGGGGGAGCGCGTGCAGGAGGTCGTGCTCGGCGCTGACCGCAACCTGGTGGGCCTCGATCGCACTGGCGCCGGCATCTACTATGACCTCGCATTCGGCCCGGAGCTGGTGGCCGATCCAGCGCAGCCGCACCTGGCCGACATTGAGCACGCCAGGGGTCGCGCGGAGGGTGTCCTCGGCTTTGTCGACGAGGGCGGGATCGACCGCGTCCATGAGCCGCCGGTAGATCTCGCGGGCGGCCTGCCGGAGCACGGCCAGGATGGCCACCGTGATGATCAGGCCGACGATCGGGTCAGCCCAGTCCCAGCCGAGGGCGACGCCGCCTGCGCCCAGGAGCACTGCCAGCGAGGTGAAGCCATCGGTACGGGCATGCAGCCCGTCGGCCACCAGCGCGGCCGAGCCAATCTTGCGGCCGACCCGGATACGGTACCTGGCGACGAGCTCGTTGCCGGTGAACCCAACCACCGCGGCGATGGCTACGGCGATCAGGTTAGTCACCGGCTGCGGGTGCGCGAGTCGATCAATTGCTTCATAGGCGGCCAGCGCGGAGGAGGCGGCGATGATGACCACGATCACGATGCCGGCCAGGTCCTCCGCCCGGCCGTATCCGTAGGTGTAGCGCCGGGTCGGCGGCCGCCTGCCAACGACGAACGCAACGCCGAGCGGAACTGCCGTCAGGGCGTCTGCGGCATTGTGGAGCGCGTCGCCCAGCAGGGCCACCGAGCCTGAGATGGCCACCACGGCAGCCTCGATCAGCGCCGTGAGGCCCAGCACGACCAGGGAAATCCACAGCGCCCGCATGCCCTCGGCGCTGGCCTCCATGGCCGCGTCTACCTTGTCGGCCGCCTCGTGCGAGTGCGGTCGCAACAGGTGCCTCAGCCAGGTCAGCAGGGGCCCGCTCGCGGCGTGCTCGTGATCGTGCCCGCCGTGATGGTCGTGGCCGTGCCCGTCCTCGGGCTCATGGCCGTGGCCGCCGAGGTGCGCCTTCTCGTGGTCATGGCCGTGCGCTTCCTCGTGGTCGAGGTCACGTCCGTACTTGCTGGCATCCGGGTGCTGGCGGTTCATGACATCCAGCCTGCCCGGAAAGTCCGGTTGCCGCACGTCCACAACAACCACCCAGATGCGGTTGCAACGTGCTTGCAGGCTCACCTTGTCGGCGTGACGATCTCCATGAGATGGCCGTCAGGATCGCGGAAGTACGTGCCCCGGCGGCCACGGCTACGGTAGATCTCGCCCGGCTGCTGGCATGCGGGGTCAGCGAAGAAGGTGACGCCGAAGTCCTGGATGCGTGCGAATGCCGCGTCGAATTCGTCGTCGCTGACCAGGAACGCATAGTGGTGTGAGCCGAAGTCGTCGTGCTGGTCATAGTCAAGCGTGACGTGGTTGGCGAGCGTTATGGGCGTGAAGTGTGCCACCTGCGGGTCCACGGACAGGCCGAGGATGCCAGCCAGGAACTGCGCCGAGGCTTTCGGGTCGCGCCGGGACGATTGTGTGGTTCAGCTCGATGGTCATCGCTGCCTCCATCCGCTAAGGGGTTCGCAGGCTCCGCGACAACGACGTCGTCACGTCAAAGCCTAGATACCGAAGACTTGATGTCAAACATCAATATCGCGGTCCGGCAACCGCGTGATCACAACAGCTCTTATGCATTTCCGCGTCTCCATCGAATCAGCGCCTGTCCTACGCCCACTTTGAGGTTTAGGCTCAATCCGCAGCGCAGAAAACGCGCGCCATAGTCCTGATAAGGGAACTGGGTCCCTCCATGGCATCGCTAATCGGCCGGGCGCGTGCCCGTAAGCACGAAGCGATTACTGCCCTTGCCACCGTCGCGACTGTCGCCGGCCTTGCGGCGACTCCCGCGACGGCAAGCGCCGCAGCCCAGCATTCCTCGGCAGCGAATGCTACCCAGCCGGCCGTCGGCGCACCGGGGCAGTTCGGGCCGAGCTGGCGTTATTGGAGCAGCGGCCAGACTGCACGGGCGGGTTCCGCACGCGAGCTTGATAACTGGGACGGTTCTGGGGCCTACGGCCGGCCAGTGGCCGGGGCCTGCGTGACGGCCGTGGGCAGCACCGGCAGGGTCACTGCCTCGGCCAGGCGGTCCGGCACGTTCACCATCGGGGGCCTGGCGGCCGGCAGCTACGCCCTGGAGTACCGGGATTGCGCGTCCGGCAATCGCTACCGCGCGATCTGGTCCGGAGCGGCAGGCTGGCAGCAAACCGCCGCGCGCGTGCGGGTCGGAGTGGGCCAGGTGCGCCACGTTCCCGTCATGATGATGCCGCCCGTTAATCCGGCCGCGGCGCTGCAGTCAGCCGCGACAACCTGGCACCGTGTTCTGGCGAACGCCAGCGGCCGCGGGCTGACCGCGGCGGCCGCCGCCAAGGCCGGCCAGATCTCCGGCGTCGTGACCGGCAAGGGCAAGAAGCTGAGCGGCGTGTGCATTATCGCCTTCCCAGTCAACGGCGGCGAGGGTTACGGCGCCGCCACAGGCAAGAACGGGTCCTACGTCGTCCGCTATGTTCCGCCCGGCCGTTACCAAGTCACCTTCGCCAGTGACCTGTGCGGCAGCCGCGCCCTGTGTGATGCTCACGCCGGGTGGGGACAACGCCCCGTTCGCGGGGCCATTGACACCTGGCCAGTCGATGCCGCCGCTTAGCCGCTGCGAGCTCGCTATCCCTCACGGCCAGAAGCTGCCCGCGGTCGCCAGCTACGCCGGCTTACGAACGATACCTGCAAGCCCTGGCGCGCTCTTGGCCTACATCCACGCGCATGTTCGTGCGGCTCAGTTCTTTAACAGTGACACCGGAGCGCGGCTGACGTGGGATGCGATCGTGGAGATTCTCAGGGATGACGTGGCGGTGCCGCCGAAGCTAGCGGCTGCCATCTTCAGGGCCGCCGCGACGCTGCCCGGCACCGTCGTGCTGCAGCATGTCGTGGACGCGGCCAGGCCCGCATCGCCGTCGCTATGCACGAGTTCGGGCTGAGCACTGAGCTGATCTTCGACCCGCACACGTACCGGTTCACTGGGTCCGCGGACGTAGTGACGAGCAGCGGAGAAGACACGGGAAGCAACCGGATCGGGACCATCTTCTTCGCGATGGCCGTGCTGCGCACGGCGATCACATCAACCGCGCCAGTCGTTCCCGCCAGCGATACCTACGTCTTTCAGCCATCCACCATCGTAGATTTCTCCCGCTGACCTCGCGACAATGCGGGCCGGGCCGGTATAGCGGCGGCCGGCCCAACCTGACAGGATTGCCAGGCGGGCCGGCCGGTTCCTCGTCTGCAGATCGTGCAACCGCAAGCAATGGAGCTTGCGAAGCATGGGCCCTGGCGGACAATAGCAAGCCGCTCGCGTTCGTGGAAGTTCACGCAGACCAGCGGCCAGATTGGCGTTCGGCCAGATGCGCCTCTGGTATTCCCGCATCTGGTCGTTCTCGTCTGCGCCGGAGCCACCTTCATCGACGGCAATCTCATCGAAGCGGCCCGCCGGGGACGGCGGGCGGTCGACCTCGGTCTGGACCCATTGCTTCATGGTGAAGGCGGCATCAAACTGCCCGATGCGCCAGCTGAGGGCCTTCCAGTGGCTTAGTTCGAAGGCTCTTGGCGGCAGACGTAGACGCCGCTATGGCTGGTTGTCCGGAAACTGCCCTGTGCATGGATGACCTGTTCGACCTTCACGGCGATGTCGCCGAGCACTGCGTCGAAGTCGAGCGGCTCGCCGATCAGGGCCAGGGTGGGCTCGCGAATGCTTCCGATGTAAGTGATGACCGGCTGCGCGCTGGGGATCGAGAGTGCCACGTCGTGGGTGTGCAGGATGACGCTGGAGAATTCCCGGCCCAGCAGGGCCGTCCCGGTCTGCGTGCTGAAGCTCAGGGCAGGCATCGTGCGGACCGGGCGGCCGAGTTGGCTGGAGACGGCCGCATCCAGCAGGGCAACAATCTCGGCCAGGGTGCCGGAGCCGTTGGTGGACGCCAGTACGACTCCGCCCGGTTTGGTGATGCGGCGCAGTTCTCGGATCGCGGCCGGGACGTTGGGCACGTGGTACAGCATGTGCATGGCCATGGCCACATCAACGCTCCCGTCCGGCATGGGGAGACGTTGCGCGTCGGCCTGGACCAGCGAGAGGCGGCCGGACTGGCGCAGGTCCTCCAGCGAGCGCAGCATCCCGGCGGACAGGTCAAGGCCTATGACACGGCGGCACCGGCCTTGCGGCACGATCTGGCGCAGGTCGAACCCGTTGCCGCATCCCACATCGGCCACGATCTGCGTCCCGTCCCATGGGATCACCGAGGTGCGCCTCCACGAGTCCACCGGTGTCTCGGCATACGCCCAAAGGGCCATGCGGGAACGGATATGCCGGTCGTCGGCATACGCGGAACCGGTCAGCATCCGTCGTCCAGTTACCGGGTCATCGTCAGACACGGCAGCCAGCAAACCACAGCAGGCCGGGGACAGACACAGCTGGAAACACTGCAGTGTCCTGTGTCTGGTCTCCGAGAGCCTTTCTGAGCTGGGACGGACCAGATTCAGTGAGATACGACCGGGGACAGTTGTCTTACTCAATCTGGTCCGTGCCACGGTTCACTTCTCGTTGTCTCACTGAATCTGATTCGTGATCATGGTCTTCATCTGGACGCACGCGAGAGGCAACTGTCTTGAGGACCGTTATTCGTGCTCGCGGTGTGCCGGGCATGCCCGCCCGGGAGTCAGCGCTCTGTTTCGATAGCGCCGGGCCGCAGATGACGATCGCCGGCATCCGCGGCACGGTGAGGAATGCCAGTGCCGCTGCGCTGAGGGTGACGAGACTGGCTGCGGTGGCTACTGCCACCAAGTGCGCTTGCTGGGCGAGGAATGGCCCGGCGACGGAGCCGATGAGGGTCGCTGCTGCCTCTCCGGTGAGGAATACGGCGCTGACCCGGCCGAGTACCGCGTCGGGGATAACCCGCTGCAGGGCGGTCTGCTGGATCACCAATGACATGGAGCCGAACATGCCGACGGCTGCCGCGGCCGGCAGCGCGGTGGCCAGCGACGATGAGGTGAAAAGCAGGAAGTACGCGCCGGCAGTTGCGGTCAGGCTGGCGGTCAGCAGGTTCCGGGGCTCGGCTCGGTCCAGGAACGCCCGGATGACCGGGGCGCCGAGCAAGAAGCCTGCACCGAGGCAGGACAGCACGAGTCCGGTGTGCTCGCTGCCGCCGAGCCGCTGGACCCCGAAGTGGATAAGCACGGCGCTCAGCGACGCGTTCGCCGTCAGGAAGATGGCGGTGACGGGCAGCAGAGCCCGCGCGATGGGCTGCGCGCGCAGCGCCCGCGCTCCCTCGATCAGATCGCGTGCCACAGCGCCGACCACGGCAGCCTGGTCCGGGCGCCGGCCGGACCGGGACGTCATGAACATGGCGGCGGCGGCCAGCAGGTAGCTGAAGGTGTCCACGCAGATCAGCCACCTGAACCCGCAGACGGCTAGGAGGACACCGCCGAGCGGCCCGCCGATCAGCCGGACGATGCCACTGCTGACTGAGATCAACGAATTGGCGCTGCTCAGCAAGGAGCCGGTGCCGACGATGGCCGGGGTGCGAGCCTGCACGGCTGGCGCGTAAAGCACGGTGCCGGTGTTCTCGGCGATCAGCGCGGCGTACAGAACCCAGTACCGTCCCGGCGAGGTGCCGAGCAGCATGACCGCCACCGCGCCTGCGGAGAAGAGATTCGCCCCGATCATGAGGCGCCGTCTGTCCCAGCCGTCAGCGACGGCCCCCGCGACCGGGCCGAGGGCCAGTTGCGGCAAGTACTGCGCGGCGAGGGTCAGCCCGGTGTCGCGCAGTGACCCGGTGGCCGCGAGGATGTGCGCCGGAACGGCCAGGACCAGGAGCCATGAGCCCAGGGAACTGATCAGGCCGGCGCCCCACAGCAGCCGGAAAACCGGTATCCGCAGGGCTTGGAACACCGGCCCACCTCCTGAGGACTATTCCATGAGAATAGGTTTCAGGATTACGCTTCTGTCAAGACACCGAGAGGGCTAGCGTGGAGCATTCGGCGCTCGGCCGCCAGTTGCGGGCGCGCCGGACTGCGGCGGGCCGGACTGTGGCATCGGTTGCGGCTGACGCGGGCCTGTCGGTGCCCTACATCGCCAATCTCGAGAACGGCAGGGGCAACCCGACGACCACGGCGCTGACCCGGCTCGCGTGCGCCCTCGACTTGCGGCTGGTCATCACACTCGTGCCTGACGAGGACAGCCATGAGGCCAGGGAACCCGCATCGCCCGAAGTGCCCGCCTCGCTCGTCCGGCTCGGGCGCACCGCCAGATTCCGGCAGGCAGTCACGACCGTCGCGACGGCGCTCGATCTGGATACAGATGAGTTCTCAGCCCAATTGGTGACAGCCCTGGCGACATTCGCGCAGACGATAGGCAAGGACCTCGCTGCACCGGACTGGTGGCGCATTCTTGACGCGCTCCTGCTGATCGCCGCTCATCCACAGATTGAGCCAGACGCTTAAGGATGGTTGCCTCAGCGAATCGGTCGGTCGGACTGCTCGTGATCTTGCTCCGGGCCAGATTCAGTGAGAGAGAGTTGCGGAACTCGTATGCGCCTTTATCCAGCTCCGAACATCGTGACCGGTCGCGGCGCGCCCATTGCGGAAACTGCGCGCCATCAGGCGCCGGCAAGTTCAGCATCGGCGACCTGGGTGTCGCGCCCGGCCGACAACATCGACTTTTCGGTTCTCTCGTCCGGGCTGCCGTGCTCATCCCAACGCGCCGCCATCTTATGTCTATCTATTCGATTGAGATAGCGCGGCTGCGCCTGTCGGCTCGCGCTTGATTGCTAGCTGTGCCCCCCGGCAGGGACGGCAGGGCCCCCGCCGGCGAGCCGGAGCTGCAGCGGTGCACAGCCAAGGTCCGGCAACGGCACCGCGATGACGACCTAGAGCATGCCGTGCGCCGGCCGTCCCGGCCAGATCCGGCAAGGCGGGTCTCAGGTCATGGGGTGCCGGTACGCGACAGATGTCGCCCGTCCCAGGCGCCGCACAGGCCCGTACCTACGCCGTCTGCACTACGACTCGGCGGAGGGGACGCAGGAACTGAGGCCGCGAGGGGTGACCGAACGAGTGAGCCGCCACGGCTCACAGGGTGGCGAGGCGGTCGGCGGCCATGAGCATCTGCCGTCCCAGCGGCTGCAGGTCGATCCGGGTGCACCACAGCCCGCTCGTCACCCGCTCCACGACGCCCCACTCCCAGATCGCCGTGGCGTCCAGCCCGCAGCGCTGCGCCAGCCAGCGCGCCCTGGCCCGCGGGTCGCCGTCGAGCAGCTCCACGGGGTCGTTCCGCATCATGACTCCAAGGTCGCACTCGGCCTCGGCGAGTAGCCCGTCGGGGTCGACGAGCTTGAACGTGGCGCCGCCAGGGACCCGAAGGGCGTTCAGCTGGTGAACGTCTCCGTGCACCAGCACGGCCCGCTCGTCGTCGTGGGCGGCTATGCGCCGTGCCGCGCAGGCCATGGCGTGGTCGACGGCCGCCTCGGTGCACGGATGGCCCAGCTCCTCCCACTGGGTGGTGACGAAATCGACGAGCCGGCGCGCCTTGCCAGCTCCCGTGGGCAGGCCGGAACCTGCAGCCGGCCGCCACACGGTGGCCGCCGTCGCCACCAGTATCTCCAGCCGTTCGGAGAGTGGGCGGTCCAGCTCGTAGAGGGAGGGCCCGAGGCGCTCCAGCAGCAGCGCACCCCGGGCGGCGTCGTGGCGCAACAGGCCCGCGCAGCCCCGCCCACCGGCCAGCCGCAGCATGGTGATCTCGTGACGAGCAGCCGCGCCGTCGCGCGGAATCAGCAGTTTCAGCACTGCCGGCGTGCCGTCGCCGAGACTGGCCTCGGCCACGAAGGCCTCGCTGGCGTGCGGGTAGGGCTGCTCCACCGAGACAGACCACTCGGCCTCGAGGTCGGCGACCAGGCGCGGGAGGTCCCGCAGCCACCAGCCGGCTCCGCAGGCCGCCGCAGCGTTGGCCACCACATCGGGGACGCGCAGCGTCATTTCCCCAGGTTCGCACAGGCGCCGGGATCCCCGCGCTTGCCAGCCACGAGCTCGCGCTCGTCCGGCAGTACAGTCCAGTGCTCGATCAGCTCATCAACGCCCATCGGCGGCGCTGTCATGCCCGCCCATCTTGCTCCCGGCGGCGCAGCGGCGGATGACGGCGCCCAGCACGACACGTGATGCGCCTCCAATGCAGCCATGCGGGCCTCGTGACGTGCGAATCTCGCCAGCACATCCACTTTAACCGTTTTGCACCCCCAGAGAAGCCGCGGCGGTTCGGGTCCGAGCGTGGCGCGGAGGGGTTAACCGCGGCGGTTGGTAGCGGTGATTTCGTTCGCGAGAACGGGGGCCAGATGTTCGTCGCTTTCGGCACCACCTCGCTGGGGGGCTCCGCGAATGTTCGTGAGAACGAGCACCACTTGCGGCCATGGCTTGACCGGTATCCGATCAGCATCGAGTCGTTCGGTGACTCCCTGTTGATCTCCACCGAGACTGACGACGACGGGGTAGATGCGCGCTCGTGCCGATGAAGCGCGTGGTCAGTCGTGGTCAGGCTCGATGCTCGGCAAGGACCTTGCTGAATACCGCAAGGTAGCTGTCATGAGCCAGGGACAGTTCTCCCAGCGCATCTTCGGTGAACCACGCGATGGCATCGTGTTCGTCTGGCGCGACGTTGACCGGAGACCCCATCCACGCTTCGATCAGCCAGATCTGCATGTCGAACGTGTCCGCACGAACTTCTTGCACGGGCGGACCCGACGGCGCCGCGATGTCGATGCCCAGCTCCTCTCGAAGCTCTCGAGCAAGTGCCGCGCCGGGGCAGTTCCCCGGGCTCCACATGCCCACCGGGCAGGTCCCAGACGTCCGGATGCCAACGGCGCCGGGGAGATCGGTGACATAGCAGTACCCGGTTGCCGTCCCGCAGCAACGCCGTGACGATGCGAGCCTTAGGAGAGCCTTCCGCGGAGATCGACACAGGCGCATTTTGCCACCCGTCCGTGCCGAACGGTGGCCGGCGTACTGAACGACCTGCCTAGAGGTTCAGCGGGCTGTAAAACCCGGTGGAGATAAGCAGCCGGTCCCGGTGCCAGTCGGCCATAGGGCCTGCAGAAGTGGCTTTCCGAGTTCGCGCCAGAGCTTCTTCTCCTGCTCTTGCATCTCCACGATGTAGGCAGGGGTGGCGCCGAAGATATCGCGGGGCCAGGAATGCCCCGGGGCCGGTTCGGGCCGGGGGAGATCGCGCAGGTATCGGAATAGCGGATCCCACGAACCCGGCGGCTGCGGCCACTCGTATCGGGGCGCGATGGTCCGCCGCATCTCCTCGGCGAACAGCTGCTGGCAGCGAAGCCTGCCGGAGACGGCAACCGACATCCAGTAAGCCGATGCCAGCAGCCGTGCGAGCGCGACGATGTCCGGGTAGGTGGCGGCATGAACGCTAGGGTCGTCGCCAGAAATGCGCGAGATCCGGCCGTGGAAGATCGTCAGTCGGCGCCAGAAGCGTTCGCGTCGCTTTTGTCTCATCCGACCTGCTAGGCCAAGACCGAATTAGTGATCGCCGTGCCGGTCGCCAGGATTCCTCGCCAGCGCATCTCGTATGGCCGACCACCTCAGCGGCCGGCAAAGCGTCGCGGTTAGCCGCTCAGCCAGGAACGCCCGGCGAGAGCCAAAGGGTTCGCCTGGCCGCTGTCACGCGCCGACTGCCGGGCGCACGGAACGCGAGATCCACGACATCGCACTGGCCGACGGGCGGCACTCCGCGTGGATGGCACTTACAACCTGCGTGACGTCGGCGGCTACCGACGCATGCGGGCCGCAGCGTGGCCTGGCGGGACCCTGTTCCGGTCCGACAGCCTGCACAGGCTCGACAGCCATAGCGTCGCCCGGCTCGCCGGGCTTAACCTGCGCACGATCGTGGACCTGCGCGCCGACGTCGAAGCAGAGCAGAGGCCGAGCGCCGTAGCCGGGCTGCCAGCCCGGATCGTGCGCGCCCCTCGTCCGCGACCCCGACCGTGCTGCCCCACCCGACCGACCTGGGCGCGGAATACCGCTACATGATCGACGAAATGCGGCGACCCGATCGGCGCGGCGGTCTGATCGAGCCACTTCACGTCCTCATGGGGCCGGGCCCTGGGGGCCTCGATGTCGTCGAACGGGTTGACGATGCCCTGATCGCGTCGGGCAGGCCGGTCAGCCCGTCGCAGCAGACGATGCACGCGTCGGCCACGCCGCGGCTCTTCACGTGACACGCCCGCCGGAACCCATGTCCTACTCCTCGTCCTCGGCGGGGGAGTCGTCGTCTTTGGCCAGGTGGCGCAGGACTCGTTCGTTGAGGGCGGCGAGCATGTCGAGCTCAGCCGGGGTGAGCAGGTCGATGAAGTTCCGGCGGACGTCCTCCACGTGCCCGGGCGCCGCCTTCTCGATGGCGGCGCGGCCAGCCGGCAGCAGGCAGACCATGGTGCTGCGAGCGTCGTCGGGGTTGGGCTCGCGGCAGATCAGCCCGTCCCTCTGCATGCGCCGCACCTGGTGGGAGACACGGCTCTTCTCCCAGCCCAGTGTGTTGCACAGGTCGTGCGCGGACATGCTGTCCCCGTCGTGATCCGAGAGCACCGCCAGGATCTCGTAGTCAGCCGCGGACAGGCCCGATTCCTGCAGGCTCCGGTTCAGGTGCACGCCGAGCTGATGATGCGCGTGCTTGAAGGCCCGCCAGGCGCGGTCTTCACGAGGGCTCAGCCAGTTCGGTTCCATCAGCCTTCATGCTACCGATTGGTTGACTCGTCACCAAGCTGTTAAGGTTGAGCAGTCAACCTTTTCGATCGTCAGTCAAGACGGGACACCTCATGAGCAGCATCAGCATCATCGGCACCGGGAACATGGCCCGCACCATCGGCACGCTGGCGGTAGCGGGCGGCAACACCGTCGAGGTCATGGGCCGCGATCAGTCCAAGGCCGCTAACCTGGCCAAGGCTCTCGGCGGCGGCGCCACGACGGGAGAGTGGGGCGCCGTCCCGGCCGCGGACATCGTCATCGTGGCCGTGTTGTACGACAGTGTCGTTCCGATCGTCGCCGAGTACGGAGACGCCCTCGCGGGCAAGGCCATCATCGACATCAGCAACCCCTTCAATTCCGCGGCCGACGGGCTGGCCACCCGCGAGGACACCTCGATCGCGCAGGAAGTCGCCAAGGCGGCCCCGGCCAGCGCCAGCGTGTTTAAGGCATTCAACACCATCTTCGGTCATGTCCTGGAGAAGGGCCGGCCCGACGTCTTCATCGCTGGCGACAATGCGCAGGCCAAGGCGGGCGTGGAGGCGTTCATCGAGAGCCTCGGGCTGCGCCCGCTGGACGTCGGCGGCCTGAAAATGGCGCACTGGCTGGAAGGAGCGGGCCTGGTCGTGATGGGCCTCGCCCGCCACGGGGTGGGGAGCTGGGACTTCGCCCTTGGCGTCACGGAATTTCCCGGCTGAGCCGCACTGCCCCCCGGTCCAAGCCGTCAGCGAACAGGGGCGCCGTGCGCCCTGACAATGGTTGATGGATCACCGAAAGGACTCCGCTCAGCATCACTACCGGCATAAACGAACGTGGCGGGCAGGTGCTCGGTGAAGTATTTCAGGTGGTCGGACATAACCGTGTCGGCGATGTCGGTGGTGTTCGACCTGGCTCCGGCCGGGTGCAGCCCGAGGAACCGAGCGAACTCCATTGCCAGCTTGCAGGGTGAGCCGCGGCTGTACCCCCTGGCGAGCCGCCGCCTTCCAGCGCGTAGGTGGGGAGTCGCTTTACTTAACATAATGCTCATTATCGGCGCGAGGTTGGAGAGGGGCTACCTCGTCGAGACGAGGCCTGGTGTCCCGTCTCACGGAAGATGTCGAATCTCACCCATCTTGTCGGAAGATATGTCGGAAGACAGCCCTGTACGACAAGCGGCCGCGCACGATCGTCTGTCCGCGAGGTCGACGTCCGCGCCGGCGCCCGCCGACGTTACACCCCTCGGCGCTCACGCGCCCGTCCGGCGGTCCTTGTACTCCATGAGGTGCAGGGTCACCCCGAACGTCGTCTCCGGCGCCGTGAAGGTCGAGCGGACCTCGTCGGTCTCGAATTCGCCCTGCAAGACGACCCCTCGGCGTGTCAGTTCGGCTTTGGCGTCTTCGAGGTCGTCGACTTCATATCCGAGATGGCCGATGACCGCAGTCTCGCCATCCTTGAGCTTTGGCATGCCGAAACCGGCAGCGCGGACCTCAATCAACTCCAAGCGCGTTTCACCGAACAACAGAAATTGCAGGTCGATGTCGCCGGCGAGAATACGCTCGCCACCAGCTCTGCCATCAACGGTGTCGCCTGCCCGGGCGACGGTTTCGTTGATATCGCGCACGACGATTGCGATGTGATCCAACCCAAGTAGCCTCATCGACCTCAGTCCTCCTTTGTCTCGCTGTTTTCCGCTGTTGACGGGATACGCTGGCGCCGGTGACCGGCGCGACTGAGTTGTCCATGCGTTGTGTGTTCATGGCGTCCGCGTCGAGCCGCTCGCGGTCCCGGGTGGTGGTCATCTATTTGCCTTCGCAGCGTTACCAAGGCCTGCGAGGAGCACGTGGACGGCGGCGGTCAACCGGCCGACGAACTCCTCCCGGGACTCCGCCAGGGCGTTCGATAGGTACCTGGCGCCTTGACCCACCGTAAGCAGCGCCGCCGCGATCTCCTCCGGGGTCACACCAAGCCGCTGGACGTCGTTCTCTGACATCGCTGCGGCGATCGCCGCAGCGAGCCGGTCGTCGAAGCTGCCGACGGCCGGGTTGACCACGTCGCCGAGCCGCATGGCCGGGTTCTGGAGCAGGCTCCCGAGATCGAGGGTCAGCATCGACCCCACGTAACGCCCCAGCCAAGCGTCGAGCGCGGCGACGACACGTCGCTCCAGCCCAACGCCTTCCTCGTCCAAGCAGCGGGAAACCTCGCCGAGCGCGGTGTCGAGTTCGTGGCGGACCGCGGCACGGAACAACGCGTCCTTGCTGGCGAAGCGCAAGTAGAGGCCCTGCCGGGAAATGTCCGCAGACCGTGCAATCTCGTCCATCGAGGCCTTGCGAAACCCGTAGCGCCCGAACACTGGCACAGCCGCGGCGAGGATTCGCTCCTCCCGCGCGCTGACCGAGGGCGACGGTATTGACGATATAGCGCTAGTTTACGCTAACTGTATGTATTCGTCAAGCTGGGGCCTCGCTCATCTCGCGACCGCTAACTCGCAGAGGGAGCGCCGGTGACGCGCGCTTCCCCCTCCGGCGAACGGGAGCCACCGTGGCAGCCGACCCCGAGCCCGCTTGCACGAATCGCAGAAGCTCGCAGCTGCGATCGGCGCTCTTCTGCTCGGCCACCAAAGCGGCACCAGCCAGCCGACCGGCTGATTGCTGCTTCAGGCGTGAATCAGCTGCGCTCGATCAGTCGCGATGAGAACGGAAGACCGGGTCATCCCAGACCTGCTCTGCGGGCGCGACGAGCATCTCGTCCGTGACACCCAGGCACCTGAGTTGGGCGGCAGCCAGGGCGCCGCCGCCACGCACCGTGCGGCCCGCGTTGCCTATGCGGTTACAGGGGCTGCCCTCACTGGCTGGCCCGGCGGCACGTGTGGCTACAGGCCGATCTCGGCGAGGCAGTAAGGGCAGTAGATCCACTCGCTGGCCAGCGGGACGACCGCCCAGGCGCCGACGCCATGATCGCCAACACCGGCACAGCGCGCTCACTTACGCCGGCGCACCATGGCTTGATCGCAGGCTCAGCCTGCGACCACGCGCGGACGCCGGCGTACCACGGTGAGCACCCGAAGGCGAGCTCACGCGGCTGCCTCGAAGTTTCTCGCCAGTCCGGCTGATCTTCCGTCCATCGACGGGTATGAGCCAGTCGTCGGCGCGGCGGCGCTGCCAGAGTGAG
The DNA here is from genome assembly GCA_963804435.1 of uncultured Actinomycetota bacterium. Taxonomy (GTDB): domain Bacteria; phylum Actinomycetota; class Actinomycetes; order Streptosporangiales; family Streptosporangiaceae; genus JAJYUU01. The sequence continues at coordinate 2,800,653 of CAWDQI010000001.1, forward strand.
TCAGAAGTCAACGCGCCCACCTAGATACGCAGCTACAGGTGATGGCCAGCCGGGAAGACCGAGCATCAACAGGGGCGGCTGTGCGGCAGCGCCAGCATCCCGTTCCTGAAGCGCTTGCTCGTCGCCGCGGGATGGTCCAGCGACAGGAAGGAACATGGCGATGGCAACGAGCCTGACGGACGCACGTTCCGCTCTGACGATGATCCAGCCGGGGCCGTTCAACGCAGAGGCTCCGCCCGGTGCCCTTACCCGTGGCGTCACTCCCACGCCGTTGCACTACGTTCGCAGCAACTTCTCGCTCCCCGCGCATGACGGCACCCTCACGATCGGTGGCGCAGTCGGCAACGCGATGACGCTGAGGCTCGACGACTTGCGCGCCCTGCCGGCAATTGACCAGACGGTCACCCTCGAATGCGCCGGCAACGGACGGCTCGGACAAACGCCGCTGCCGGTCGGCGAGCCGTGGGGCCGGTATGCGGTGTCGACGGCCCGGTGGCGCGGAGTGCCGCTGCACCAGGTCCTGCGGCAGGCAGCGCCAGCGCCCGACGGTGTCGACGTCACGTTCGAGGGCGCCGACCACGGCCCCTACGACCAGTACGAGGACATCGCGTTCGTCCGATCGCTGGCGCTCGCTCACGCGACCGACCCCGCAGCCGGCATCCTGATCGCCTACGAAATGAACGGCGAGCCGCTGAGCCCCGACCACGGTGCTCCGTTCCGTCTTGTCGTGCCGGGCTGGTACGGCATGGCGTCAGTGAAATGGCTCACGCGGATCGACGTGCTAGCCGGGCACTACGAGGGGGAATTTCAGACCCATCACTACATGTATGAGCATGCCGACCAGTCGAGCGAGCCGGTGACCCTGATGCGGGTGCGCGCCCGCATCACCGAGCCCGCGCCGCGCTCGAGCATCCGCGCCGGGACCTGCGCCGTGCGCGGAAAGGCGTGGTCGGGCGCCGGCCCGGTGACTAGCGTCGAGGTCAGCCTCACCGGCGAAGGCGAATGGCACGCCGCCGAACTCGAGCCGCCGCGCTCGCCCCACCAGTGGCAAGACTGGTCCTTCGATTGGCAGACGGCCACCGCCGGCCGTCACACGCTGCGCGCCCGCGCCACCGACGCGGCCGGCAACACCCAACCCGAAATAGCGCCCTGGAACCGCCTCGGCTACGGCAACAATGCCATCGAAGTGCAGTTCGTCGACGTGCACTGACACGATCGCCTGAGGCTATTCACCCTGATCTTGCAGCAGCCCCGGCACCCGGGCCGGTCATCATGGGTCCTTCGGGGCAAGGCGCCGCCGTTCCTGATCCCAGCCTGGCGTTTACCTAAGCCGTGTGCCGGCCGGCTGATGCTTCTCGATGCCCAGCGCGCCGGCCACGCGGGCGCCCAGCTCGGGGTCGACTTTGGACAGGTACTCGTCGACTGCGCGCTGCTGGATGAAGCGCTCGACTCCGTCACCGAGGCTGGCGACGAGGTTGGTTACCAGATGGTCGCGGTCGGTCGGTGTCATCACGTTGCGGTAGAGCGTTCCGGCCTGGATGAAGTCGTTGTCGTCCTTGTGCGCGACATAGGCGGTGCGCATGATCTCCCCCGCCTCCACCAGCCAGCTCGGGTCGCGGTAGCGCTGGTCAGCCTTCGGGCCCCCATAGCTGTTGGGCGCGTAGACCGGCTGGCTGCCGTTGTGGCGGTAGCGCATCGGGCCGTCCTTGTTGTAGTTGTGTACCTCGCTAAGCGGCCGGTTGACCGGTAGCTGCTCGTAGTTCGGGCCGGAGCGGTAGCGGTTGGAGTCGCCGTAGGCGAACATCCGTCCCAGCACCATCTTGTCCGGGCTGGGCCCGATGCCGGGAACGAAGTTCGCCACTTCGAACCCGGCCTGGGTGATCTGAGCGAAGAAGTTCTCCGGGTTGCGGTCGAGTACTAGCCGGCCGACCGGGATCGTCGGGTAGTCCTTGTGCGGCCAGACCTTGGTCAGGTCGAACGGGTTGAAGCGGTAGCCGGCCGCGTCCTGGAACGGCATGATCTGCATCTCCAGGCGCCAGGATGGGTAGTCCTGGCGTGCGATCGCGGCGTGCAGGTCGCGCCGGTGGTAGTCGGGGTCTTCGCCGCGCATGGCCTTGGCTTCGGCGTCAGTGAAATTCTGGATGCCCTGCTCGGTCTTGAAGTGGTATTTCACCCAGACCTTCTGGCCCGGGGCGGTCTCCCATAGGTAGGTGCTGCTGCTGAAGCCGTGCATGTGCCGGTAGGTCCGCGGCGTGCCCCGGTCACTCATCAGTGTCATGACCTGGTGGGCCGACTCCGGCGACAGCGTCCAGAAGTCCCACTGCATGTTGTTGCTGCGCAGGCCGGTGTCGGGCATCCGCTCCTGGGAGTGGATGAAGTCCGGGAACTTCATCGGGTCACGCACGAAGAACACTGGCGTGTCGTTGCCGACGAGGTCGTAGTTGCCCTCCTCGGTGTAGAACTTCAGGGCGAAGCCGCGCACGTCGCGGTCGGTGTCGGCGTAGCCCTCCTCGCCGGCCACCGTCGAGAACCGCGCGAGCACCGGTGTTCGCTTGCCGATCTGGCCGAGGAACGCGGCCTTGGTCCACCCGGTGACGTCCGCAGTCACCTCGAAGTAGCCGAACGCGCCGCTGCCCTTGACGTGGTACACCCGGTCCGGGACGCGCTCGCGGACGAAGTGGGCCAGCTTCTCGTTCAGGTAGGCATCCTGCAACAGCACCGGCCCGCCCGGGCCGGCCGTCAGCGCATACTCGTCGCTACCCACGGGGACGCCCGCATCGCTCGTCGTCACCGCTGGCCAGTGCTGCCCGTTGCCCGTGCCGCTCATAACCGTTTCCCCCTGTTTTCGATTGTTCTGGACAAGCCCCCGATCCGCCGGTGCCGACGAGCATCGCCGTGCTCTTGCCGCCGGGGCCAGCAGATCGTGGAGTGTCCTCGCCGCCGATTCGACGTGCCCTGCGGCGTCGGTCCCGGCTAGCCGTCCAGGGATCCTGTGCCGAGCCTTCCCGCGCGGCGCGTGATGAACCTCATCCCGTTCGGTGAAAGAAAGCCTGGCTACTGTCCGCTGGCAGCCCGATGCCAGTCAGCGGTTTCGGCGTCGAGCTAGGGCACGGGCTACGGCGCCGGCCGCGATGAGGGCCAGAGCGACGGCACGGCTGCCGCGACCCGGCCGCGGCGAGTCGCGTGGCGGGCCTGACTGTCCCGCGGCTGGCGGCGTGTCGTGGGCCGGACTGATGGCGGGCATTGCCGTTACGTCGCCGGCCCCGAGGATCTGGCGGCCGTGCAGCGTGAACAGCAGCGCGAAGGAGGGCCCGACGAGCACTACCGCTGCAACAAACAGCCAGACAATCGCGACAAAGGTGGCGTGCGGGGCGCCGGCGTTGGCGAGGTTTACCGGAGTGCCCGGCAGCAATACCGGATACTGGGCCACGCCCCACCCCCAGATCACCGCAGCCACGCCGAGCGCGGCGAGGATGCGGACACCCCGCAGCCGGGAGGCTGTCAGCAGGGCCAGGACGGCCAGGCCGGCCAGGCCGGCGATGATCACCAGTGCAAGCGCCCGCCCGGTCAGGCGGTCGAACACTGCCGCGTCGGCGCTATGCAGCTCGGCCAGCGCAGCCAGCGACAACCCCCCGGTCACGATCCCCGCGGCCCGGGCGCGGCGGGTGAAGTAGCGCTCCAGGGTGCGGTCGCCGCGGCGCCCTGCCTCGCCAACGAGGTAAACGGCGGCAAGGTAGCCGCAGGCGGTCACGAACAGGAAGCCGGTCAGGAGCGGCATCGCGCCGGTCCAGGCTGACAGGCTGGCGTGGCTTGCGTTTGCCGGTATCTGGCCGGCGGCGATGGCGCCGACTACCGTGCCCATGAAGAACGGGGTGAGCATCGAGGACAACGCGAAGATCGCGCCGAGGGCACGCTGCAGGCTGACCCCGCGGGCTTCTTTGCGGAACGCGAACCCGGCGCCGCGCAGCACGATGCCAAGCACTGCGAGCCACAGCGGCAGCGCGACCGTGATCATTACGTCGGCGAACGAGTCCGGGAACGCGGTCCAGAAGATAACCAGCGCGAACACCAGCCAGACGTGGTTAGCCTCCCACACCGGGGTGATCGACTCGTCGATGAGCTGCCGCGGCGCGCGGCCGCGCTGGTCGCCGCCGGCCAGCAGGTCCCAGAGGCCGCCGCCGAAGTCGGCGCCGCCGAGCACGGCGTACAGGGTGATCGTGGCCAGCAGGATCGCCCCGACAGTGGCCGCGATCACTTTCTGGCCTGGCCTAGTGCTGTGTCCTCTGGCTCGGCCGGCGGACCGTAGGGAACCCCGGCAGCCCCGGCGCCGGCCCGGCGCCACCGCCGGGCCAGCAACCGCAAGATCAGGATCGTCGCGACGCCCAGTACCGCGTACAGGATGATGACGATGCTCAGGCTAGCGATGACCCCGCCGTTGGTGGTGGCCGCTGCCGCCGTGGTCTGCAGCCGGTAAACCACCCAGGGCTGGCGGCCAACCTCGGTGACCACCCAGCCGCATTCCATGGCCGCGATCGCAGCCACCCCGCTTACCGCGCCCGCCAGCCAGAACAGCCGTTGCGAGGGCAGGCGGCGGTGCCGCCACCAGACATACAACGCCCATAGTCCGAGCAGCAGGAGCAAGGTGCCCAGGCCGACCATGACGTCAAAGCACAGGTGGATCAGCCACGCCGCCGGCGGCCGGTCCGCGGCGGGGACGCTATCCCAGCCGGTGACCTTCGTCCGGATGCTGAACCCGACCAGCAGCGAGTCGAGATCTGGAATCCGGAGCCCTCCGTAGACGCGCCCGTTTGCGTAGACGCCGCCCAGATATTCGGGCACATTCCTGGAGGTGCGGGCGACGTACTCCATGGATGCGAACTTCACCGGCTGGTCGTGCGCGATAGCGCGGGCCGCGGTGTCGCCGACGGCAATCTGGAACGGGGTGAGCACCGCGGCCAGGATGAACGGGATGGCGAAGCCGGTGTAGTGGTAGCGGTCGCGGCGACCGCGCAGGATGCCTGCTGCGTATACCCCGGCGACGGTAAACCCGGCGACCATGTACGCGGCCAGGATCATGTGCGGCATCTCGTAAGCCGCCGCGTGGTTGAAGAACACCTGCCAGGTACTCACTGACACGATCCGGCCGTCGCTCGTGGTGAAGCCGCCTGGTTGGTTCATCCACGAGTTCACGGCGATCACCGACATCGCCCCGAAGATGCCGCTCACCGCGATCGGCATCCCGGTCCAGAAATGCGCCCAGCCCGGCAGGCGCCGCCAGCCGTACAGATAGATCGCGGTGAAGATCGCCTCCAGGAAGAAGAACAACCCCTCGATGCCGAACGGCAGCCCGAGCACCGCGCCGTACCTGCGCATCAGCCCCGGCCATAGCAGGCCCATCTCGAACGACAGCACCGTGCCCGTGACCGCACCGACCGCGACCAGGACGCCCATCGCCTGCGACCAGCGCCGCGCCAGCACGAGGGCTATCTGGTCGGAACGCCGCAGGCCGATGAACTCGGCGAGCAGCACGATGGTCGGCAGCGCAATCCCCATACAGGCCAAGATGATGTGGAAGCCGAGAGTCGTCGCCATCTGCGCGCGAGCCGGGATTACCTCCGGGCCGACATGCAAGGCAGATGTCAGAATCAGGCCGTCAAAACGCATCACAGTCTCCCCAAAACTGCGAATCTGCACCGACGCGGCCGGCGGAACTGGATCGGAACGTCCGCGCCCGGCGGCGGCCCGGTACTGGCGGGGACCCGCGCTGCGCTTGCGGCAGCGCGGCGGCGGCCCTGCTCGCACGGCATACCCCGCGACCCCTCTCGGAAGCAGCGGAGAGAGCCAAGGCCTGGCGGTCCGGCGGCGGCGCCGAAGTGCGACCCGGCGGCGGAGCGGTTCAGGCGCCGTGCCCTCAGCCACGCGCTCCCGCTGCGGTCCAATAGCTTACTCCGGGCCGCTGGCCGGGCCGGACAAGGACACCAAGAGCGCGTAGGCACGCGTGACCGACTGCTCACCAGTAGTCTCCGCCATGATGGGCGCGCTGGTCGTGGCCGGACAGAATTTTCTGACTACAGTCCCGCTGACCGTGCTGCCGGGCCGCCCGTGTGCCGCATCACCCGACGCTGCTGGATAAGAGTAGCGAGCAAGAACATTTCGCCGGGCACGCTTAATCGCAGCGCCAAACAGGCACCAGCCAGCAGCGACCATCTGAAACCGGCTCGACCTGGTTATGAAGACCTCATCGACTGTTCCGGCTACTAAATCTTCACCTGGACGGCATCCCGATCGACCCGGCAATGCAACCGCCGGCCTAGTACCTCACCAACACTGCGACTGTGAAAGGTCACCGCTCGCGTACGCGCACCCCCAAAATCTTCCTCGCGGCGGCGGCTGCCGCTCTGACCGTCACCTTCATGACCGCCGGATCCGCGCAGGCTGCCACGTCAACATCGCACGCCGCGAGCGCTCAGGCCAGCACGGTCAAGGCGTCGGCGCGCCAATCTCAGTGCTGCGCCAGTACATCGAACAGCAGGACCGGCCCTCCTAGCTCGGCTCATGTCCGGCCGCCTTCACCACCGGCCTGAAGGCCAGCGCACTGGCGGCCATCTGGTAGAGGTTCCCGATGCGCGCCTCGTCGATGCCGCGGCGGGCCGGACAGGCGCATCAACCATGGCCGGCCCGGTGGGTGCCGCCAGCGCACGCAAGTAGACGGCCTCGTAGCCGGCCGCCATCAGGTCGGTGGTGAAGTTCTGCTGCACGTGCTTCCGGCAGATCCAGGGGTCAAGGCGCCGGGCTTCGTCGATAGCGGCAGCCAACTCGCCTGGGTGATCGACGATGACCCCGGTCTGACCGGGCAAGATGAGTTCGGGAGCGGCGCCGCGGCATAATGCTACAACGGGCGTACCACAAGCCATTGCCTCGATCATGACCAGGCCAAATGGCTCGTCCCAGCAGATAGGGAACACCAAGCAGGTCGCCCGCGCCAGCAGATCGCGCTTGGCGGCGGCATCAGCGACGCCAAACACTATGGTGTCGGGGCCGAGCCTGGGCTCGACCTCGCGGGCGAAGTATTCGCGTTCGGCCGGTTCCGCGCACTTTCCGGCCAGCACGACCGGCAGCCTGGCCGCGCGGGCGGCCTCGATCGCTAGGTGGGGCGCCTTGTCTGGACAGAACCTGCCCAGGAACAACGCGAACTCGTCCTTCTCGGCCCGGAACGGGAAGGTGTCGACGCGGATCGCGTTGTGCACCGTCGCGGCCCACGGCAGCTCCGGTGCCTTGGCGCGCTGCGCGTCAGAGATCGCCACCAGGCCGACCGTGCTGCCCAGCGCGCCGTAGTACGTGCCAGGTTCGCCTGTGGCGGGGCCATGAACGGTAACCACTGTCGGGGCAACCCGGCCGCGAGCCAGCAATGGGCCGGCCAGGGTGTGGTCGTGCACAATGTCGGCGTCAAGATCCTCTAACAGCCGCGCGACCTGAGCTGCGTGCACCACCTCAGGAAGCGGCTCGCCCAGCTGGTCCGCGGGCGGCCGCTGATACGTGGCGAGGAACCGCTGCGCACGTGTGCGGTGTAGGCCCGCGCCGATGAGGGTCACCTGATGGCCCCGGTCGATCAGGGCGTCGACCAGGTCTGCCACCACGGCTTCAACGCCGCCATAGGCTGTCGGCGGAACGTCGAAATACGGCGGGGCGATCATCGCCACGTGCAGCCGCTTGTCCCCCGCGGCCACCGTCTGAATCTTGGTGAGAGTCAGGCCAGGCGGGCTCACAGGGATACCTCCATCCGCCACTGGTGTCCGGTGCGGCCTCCGCCGCGCCCCAGGAACCAACCCGCTCCGCCAGGAGGCTATCGGTTTCCCAGCTGGAATGCGGCCATAATCAGGCGGCAAATGGGTCGGTCTCCCCGGCCATCACCTGCTGGTCCGCGCCGCCGCGCGGCGCCGACATCTGCGAAGCAGCGCGGACTTCGGGCACGTAGCGGGCACGAGCGGCGGATCGGCCAACGCCACGGAACGCGTTAAACGTCAGCGCGGCGACCGCGTTGGCTGGCCGGTCAGTGCTTCAGAGCCACGACCATGAGGAGAATGAGCACGATCAGCACAACGATGCCCCGCAGCGCGAACGTCCGGATCTCGCGCCGCATGCCCTTGATCTGCACGCGGCGGGACCGGATGCCCAGCCGGGCCTGATTGGCGCGGGTGGCATGCCACACCGCCAGCCCGACGACGATCGCGATGAGAAAGACCAAGACAGGAAACCGATCTAGAAGGATTGGAGCGGGCGCGTCTAGAACACCGCGCCATGGTGCGGTGTGTCAACTGATGTTGCGGCGTGTCGTCTCATCCGGAATGACAGCGTACGCCGCGCGTGACGTGCCCAGGGGCGGCGGGCAGGCCCGACAGGTTCGATGCTCGCGCCAAGTGGCCGCTGCCCCGTGGGTTGTCTGTGCTCGCTGCGCTGATGTTGTGCTCTGCGGGTATCACCTCCGCCATCCCGGGAGCGGCGTGCACGCCGGTTGCTCATTCCAGCGGGCCGGGGTAGGCGGCCTCGGCTCTGGCCGCGAGCCTGCCGGTCTGATGGCGGACCAGCAGTAGCACGACCACGATGGCGGCGACCGCCGCTCCGGCGAGGGCCCAGCTGATGGTGCCGGACACCTGCTGCAGGGCGTTGCCGGCCAGGTACGACGCCGCGGTGAATATAGCCGCCCACAGGATGCCGCCGGCCGCGTTGGCGGGCAGGAACAGCCGCCATCGCATCTTGCTGGTGCCGGCCAGGAACGCGGCGTAGGTGCGCAGCACCGACACGAACCGGCCGAAGAACACCACCTTGCCGCCGTGGGCGTCGAACAAGTAGCGGGCGACCTTTAGTTTCCGCTGATCCAGCCGCACTCGGTGCCCGTAGCGGCGGGCCAGCCGGTAGCCGCCTTTGTCGCCGATCCAGTAGCCGATGTTGTCGCCGATGATCGCCGCGGCCGCCGCCACGGCGAAGATCAGCCACGGGGAGAGGCGGTGGGTGTGCCCAGCGTAGGTTCCGGCGATGATCAGCGCGGTTTCGCCGGGCAGCGGGATGCCCAGGCTCTCGGCGCCCACCAGGAGGAACAGCGCCCAGTAGCCGTAGCTGGCGATCAGGTGGCTGATGTTCATCCGGCGCCGCCGTGCTCGCGGGCCTGGTAGACGTGCTCGGCGAACTGCTCAAGTGCCTCGGCGCATTCCTTCAGCCGCCGTTCGGCGCCGACTGCGCTGGGCGCGCCGAACAGGTCGCGGGTCCGGATCGCCCGGTACCAGCGGCGCAGCCGCTCCAGGCTCTGCTCTTCCTCATCGAGCTCTGCGAGCGTCAGCTTGCCTTTCGCGACCTCGCCGGCGAGCTCGGCCTCGTACTTGCCGCAGTCAGCCTGGAACTCGCCCCACTCCGCCTCCCGCTGCGCGGTGAACTGAGACTCCAGCCGGCTGACGCTGGCCTCGTCGTCGGCTACCGCCAGCACGATCGGCTCCCCGCCGGCTGCCGCGATCGCCTTGGTCACCTTGGCGAGCCCGGCGTCGAATGGCTCGCCCGCCGGCAGCGCCCACGTGCCCTGCTGGAGCGGGACCGCGCCCAGCCGCCGTAGCTGCCGCCATGCCGCGACCCGGTGGCGGGATGGCTCGGCGGGCAGCCGGTAAGTGATCAGCTGCCAGGGCACCGTTTCACCTTCACACCCTGGCGCGTGCGGCCGGTCAATCCCGGCCGGCGGTCGCCGTCTGTGCGCACGGCGCCGCTCACGTCAGCTTCCCGGCGGGGCCGTAGCCACCACCCGGCGGCGGTGGCAGTGCCGACGGCCGCTCCGGCAGCCCGTCGCGCCGCGGCCAGGCCGATGGTCTCTATCCGGCGGCGCAGGCGGCGCTTCAGCCACCACAGCCCGGTGGCCGCCAGCGCCACGCATATCCCTGCTGCGATCAGGACGGTGGCGAGCAGCTCGCCGGCCCGGGCAGCGATGGCTTGCAGCATGCCGGACTCCCTTCAGCGCCTGGACACGCCGAACACTGAAAAGTGTAACAAGCGCTACAACTTGAATGGTAACTTACCTTGCGGTCAGCATGGTCGGGCTGGCTGCAGTCTGGCTGCTGGAGTCGTGGTTAGGCGCCATGACTGCACCGCCGCCGACCCGGCCGCGGGGCGTGCGGGCTGCAGACCTGCTGGCGCGTCCTCTAAGGTTCTACAGGACTGTAGAACACTGAATTGGATCTCGCGTGTGAAAGGCGTGGCATGACACACCTGACCTACCTGGAGGCAGCCGTCGTCGGCCTGGTCCAGGGCGTCTCCGAACTGTTCCCGGTGTCCAGCCTCGGGCACAACGTGCTGATACCGGCCCTGGTCGGCGGCAGCTGGGCCAGGGATCTGAACGTGGCCGCGCCGGAGTCGCCCTACCTGGCGTTCATCGTCGGGCTGCACGTGGCGACCGCGATCGCGCTGCTCATCTACTTCTGGCGGGACTGGGTCCGGATCATCCGCGGGTTCTTCACCTCCCTCGGCCACGTCATCGCGCCCGCGGCGGGCGCCAGCCGCTGGCAGCTGCGGTCGGCCGACGAGAGGCTGGCCTGGATGATCGTGCTGGCCACGATCCCGGTCGGCATCGCCGGGCTGGCGTTCGAGCACGCGTTCCGGGTGGTTTTCGGCAAGCCCGTCTACGCCGCGGTGTTCTTGGCGGTCAACGGCCTTGTCCTGCTGGCCGGGGAGCGGTACGCCCGGCGCTCCTCCCGGCCAGGCAGCCTGCAGCCGGCCGGCGAACCCGAGCCTGAACCTGAACCTGAGCTCGCGCTCAGCGCCGCCGGGCGGCCGGGCGTCGCCCGGCACGCGTCCGGACACCAGGCCGTCCGCAACCAGGAGATAGCCGAAGGCTTCAACTCCGACCAGCGGCTGGCCGCGATGGGCTACGCACGGGCGGTCGTCATCGGCTCCGCGCAGATCCTCGCCCTGCTGGCCGGCATCAGCCGCAGCGGCGTGACCATGGTGACGGGCATGACCCGCGGCCTGTCCCGCGAGGATGCCGCCAGGTTCGCGTTCCTGCTCGCAACCCCGGTGATCCTGGCCGCCGGGGTGCTGAAAACTCCCGACCTGATCGGCCCCCTGGCCGCCGGCATCCGCGGCCAGGTGCTGGTCGCCAGCGTGCTATCCGGCATCGGCGCCTACCTGTCGGTACGGTTCCTCGTCCGCTACTTCCGGACCCGCACCCTCACCCCGTTCGCCATCTACTGCCTCGTCGCCGGCCTGGGCAGCATCACCTACCTCGAACTGATCAAGTAGCAGCCCGGCAACATCCATAAGGTGGCCATCTCGGAGCCCGCCTGTTCTCCTCGCGGGTGACGTCGGGCGGGCCACGGACCATGGCGCGGCCTGATCCACGAGGACGCAGCCCGGTTCGCGTTCCCGCTCGCCACCCCGCGGGTCATGCGCGGTCAGTCGTCCTCGATCGCGACGGGTAGTGCGGTGGAGGCCGCGTGTAGATGCAGGTGGTAATGGACGACGGACGGCGCCCTCGATTGCCCTCCGTGGAGCGGGGCTGCGCCGGCGAGAGGCGGTGATGCCATGTCAGCGACTTCACCCTCCGGCCCGGAGCCGCTGACCGGACCATCCTTGCCGAGGCGGCTATCGCTGTAACGAGCGCCGTGGCCATCGCCTGTCCGAGGTTGAGGCGCGCACCGGCACTGTTTGCTGCGATGCTGTCGGCATGGTCAGACGATCATCATGGGGTGGCCGTTCCCCTGCGGGTACCGGCTGGTTCGTTGCCGGTTACGTCGGCATCGCGGGCTTCCTGGCACTGGAGGCAGTGGCCCGCAAGCGCGGAAGTGCGTCGAGCCTCGATGCCTCGCGGGACGATCAGGGCACGACGCGCATGATCGGGATCACCTACGGACTGGCCGCAGAGCTTCCGCTCGTGCTCAGGCGCGTACCTGCACCGCAGCTACCGCCGGTGGCGGGCCCGGCGGGGCTGCTGGTGCAAACAGCTGGACTGGCGCTGCGCGCCTGGTCTATGCGTACGCTCGGTGCCTCCTATACACGGGTCCTGCGCGCGGAACGGGAGCAGCATGTCGTCAATGCCGGCCCCTACCGGCTGGTGCGCCATCCGGGGTATACCGGTTCCCTGCCGACCTGGACCGGATTCGCCCTGGCCTCGCGCAGCGCGCCCGTTGTCGCCCTGGTAGCCGCCCTGCTCGGCCGGGCCTATCACCGCCGCATTGCCGCTGAGGAGAAGCTGCTGCGGCGACACCTCCCGGGCTACGCCGCCTACAGTCAGCACACCAAGAGACTCATCCCATTCATCTGGTGACAGCCCCGATGGACGGGGCACTCGCGCCGCTGCATGCGGCCGGATGACGGGCAGGATGCCGCAAGGGCCGCGGGTTCGTCAGGCGACCTCCACCATAGCCTGGGCGAACTGCGCCTGGTACAGCCGCGCGTACGCGCCGCTCGGCCGCCAGCAGCTCGGCATGCGTGCCCTGCTCGACGATGCGGCCGTTCTCCATCACCAGGATCACGTCGGCGTCGCGGATGGTGGACAGCCGGTGCGCGATCACGAAGCTGGTCCGGCCCTGCCGCAGCGAGGCCATCGCGCGCTGGATCAGCACCTCGGTCCTGGTGTCGACCGAGCTGGTCGCCTCGTCCAGGATGAGCACGGCAGGCCGGGCCAGGAAGGCGCGGGCGATCGTGATGAGCTGCCGCTCCCCCGCGCTGACGTTCGTCGCCTCGTCGTCCAGCACCGTGTCGTAGCCGTCGGGCAGCGTGCCGCACGAACCGGTCCACGTAGGTCGCCTTCGCCGCCTCGACGACCTGCTCGTGGGTGGCGCCGACCGAGCCGTAGGCGATGTTTTCCTCGATGGTGCCGCCGAACAGCCAGGCGTCCTGCAGCACCATGCCGGTCAGCGCCGCGCAGTTCCTCGCGGCTCATGTCGCGCGATGTCGACGCCGTCCAGCAGGATCTTGCCCGAGTCGATCTCGTAGAACCGCATCAGCAGGTTGACCAGCGTCGTCTTGCCCGGCCCCGGTCGGGCCGACGATGGCGACGGTCTGGCCGGGCTCGACGGTCAGCGACACGTGCTCGATCAGCGGCCGGTCCGGCTCGTACCGGAACGACACGTCGTCGAACTCGACCCGGCCCTGCACCCCGGCGGGCACTCGCGGGCTCCGCCAGCGTCCGGCGCCTGCTCCTGCGCGTCCAGCAGCGCGAACACGCGCTCGGCGGATGCCACGCCGGACTGCAGCAGGTTCGCCATGCTGGCGACCTGGGTGAGCGGCTGGCTGAACTGCCGTGAGTACTGGATGAAGGCCGTCACCGCGCCGAGCGGTCAGCGAGCCGGGCGGCGATCAGCAGGCCGCCGACGACGGCCACCAGCACGTAGTTCAGGTTGCGACATGAACATCATCAGCGGCTGGATCGTGCCGGAGATGAACTGCGCCCGGTAGCTGGCCTGGTACAGCGCCTCGTTCTGCTCGGTGAAGGTCTGCCATGGCCTTCTCCCGCTGGCCGAACGCGGTCACCAGCGCGTGCCCGGTGTACATCTCCTCGATGTGGCCGTTCAGCTTGCCGGTGTACTTCCACTGCTTGATGAACTGCGGCTGCGCCCGCTTGGCGATCCTGCGCATCGGCGACCGCCGATGCCGGGCACGGTGACCAGCGCGATCAGCGCGAGCTCCCAGGACATGATGAACATCAGCGTCAGCACGCCGACGATCGTCAGCAGCGAGGTCACCAGCTGGCTCAGCGTCTGCTGCATGGACTGCTGGCAGGTTGTCGATGTCGTTGGTGACGCGGCTGAGGATCTCGCCGCGCGGCTGCCGGTCGAAGTAGCTCAGCGGCAGCCGGGACAGCTTGGCCTGCACGTCCTCGCGCAGCCGGAACACGGACCGCTGGACCACCCTGGTCGCGGTCAGCCGGCCCTGGAACAGCGCGCAGATCGCGGCGCCGACGTTGAGCGCGACCACGAGCACCAGAGGATCTGCCCGACGTGGCCGAAGTCGACGCCGCCTGGTGCGGTGCGTGAACACCCCGTATACGATCACGTTGATCGCCTCGCCGAGCAGCCGCGGGCCGAGCACGGTCATCGTCGACGCTGCCGACCGCGAGCTCAGCGCCAGGATCAGGTGAGCACAGCCGGTACGGCGCGAGCATGCCCAGCAGGCGCCGGCTCGAGCCCTGGAAGTCCAGCGCCTTCTCGGTGGACTGCCCGGCCATGAACATGCCCGGACCACGCACCGGCGCCAGGCCCGATGCCCCCTGCCGGACCCGGACCCCGCTTCGGGGTCGCCCGCTCCCCCGGCTGCTCAACGACGCTCACGCCGCCGCCTCCTGCTCTGTCAGCTGGGAGAGCACGATCTCCCGGTAGGTCTCACTGGCCTCCATCAGCTCGGCATGCGTGCCGCGTGCCGACGATCCGGCCCGCGTCGAGCACCAGGATCTGGTCGGCGTGCCGGATGGTGGCCACCCGCTGCGCGACGATGATCACGGTCGCGCCGGTTACCTCGCGGTGCCAGCGCCGACGCGCAGCCGCGCGTCGGTCGCGTAGTCGAGCGCGGAGAACGAGTCGTCGAACAGGTAGATCTGCGGCTTGTGCACCAGCGCCCGGGCGATCGCGAGCCGCTGCCGCTGGCCGCCGGACACGTTCGTGCCGCCCTGCGCGATCGGCGAGTCCAGCCCGTCAGGCATCTGCTCGACGAAGTCGCGGGCCTGGGCGATCTCCAGTGCCTGCCACAAGTCCTCGTCGGTGGCGTCCTGGTTGCCGTACCGCAGGTTGCGTCGCCACCGTGCCGGAGAACAGGTACGGCTTCTGCGGCACCAGGCCGATCGGCCGCCGACAGCTCCGCCGGGTCGAGCTCGCGCACGTCGACGCCGCCGACCAGGACCTGGCCGCCGGTGACGTCGATCAGCCGCGGGATGAGGTTGACCAGCGTGGTCTTACCGCTGCCGGTGCCGCCGATGATCGCCGTGGTCTCGCCGGGCAGCGCGGTCAGGCTGATGTCGTGCAGCACCGGCTGCTCGGCCCCCGGGTAGCGGAACTCGACGTTCGCGCAGCTCCAGCCGGCCGGGCGCGGTGAGCGAGGTGCACCGGACTGCGATGGCGGCAAGAGCACGGCCTCGGTGTCGATGACCTCCATGATCCGCTCCGCGCTGACCTCGGCGCGCGGCACGAGCATGAACATGAAGGTCGCCATCATGACCGACATGAGGATCTGCAGCCAGGTAGGTGAGGAACGCGGTCAGCGACCCGATCTGCATGACGCCGTCGGCGATCAGGTGCCCGCCGAACCAGACGACGGCAGTGGTGGACAGGTTCAGTGACCAGCATGACCGACGGGAACATCAGCGCCATCAGCTCGCCCGGCGCCCAGCGACACGTCGAACAGCTGGCCGTTCGCCACCGCGAACCGAGCACGCTCCTGCGCGTCGCGCACGAACGCCCGGATCACCCGGACGCCGGTAATCTGCTCGCGCAGCACCCGGTTGATGCCGTCGATCCGCTCCTGCATCTGCCGGAACAGCGGCCGCATCCGGGAAATGATCAGGGTCACCAGTGATCGCCGAGCACCGGCACCGCCACCAGCAGCAGCGACGACAGCGGCACGTTCTGGTTGAGCGCCAGGATGATGCCGCCGATGCACATGATCGGCGCGGACAGCAGCAGGGTGAAGGTCATGATCGCCAGCATCTGGACTTGCTGGACGTCATTGGTCGTGCGGGTGATCAGCGACGGCGTGCCGAAGTGGTTCACTTCCCGGTCGGAGAACTGCTGCACCCGGCTGAAGATCCCGTGCCGGACGTCGCGGCCGAGTGCCATCGCGACCCGGGCGCCGAAGTAAACGGCGCACGACCGCGCACAGGATCTGCGCGAGCGTGATCGCCGAGCATCACGCCGCCGGTCGTCCAGGATGTAGTGCGTGTTGTCCAGGGCGACGCCCTTGTCGATGATGTCGGCGTTCAGCGTCGGCAGATACAGCGTGGCCAGCGTCTGCGCCAGCTGGAAGATCAGCACCAGCGTCAAGCGGCCTGCGGTACGGCCGCAGGTACTCGCGCAGCAGTCGGATCAGCAAGGCACTCTCTCAGCAGGTCAGGTCGTCTATTCGGAAGGGAACGGGGTCGTCGTCGTCCGGCGCTGTTAGCCAGTGTCCGCGGCCTGCGGGGCCGGCCGCGGTGGCAGCACGTCGAGCATCCCGTCGGCGAGCTGGCGCAGGCTGCGCCGGACCACCGGGCCCAGCGCGATCGGCGGGTCCGCGTGCAGCCAGTGCTCCATGGCCGCCTGAACGGCCGCCGTCACCGACGCGGCCAGGATCCGCGGGAACATGCTCGTTCCCGGACGGAACCCTAGCCGCAGGGCGATGGCCTCGGCGAGCGAGTATTGCGTCATCGCCTGCACCTTGAGGTACTCGCCGCGCAGGGCCGGGGTGCCAGTGACGAGCCGGACACCGGCCATCCAGTCCCAGTCCAGCGCCCGGTCCGCAGGACCGTACTCGGACATCACCGCAGCCACGATGGCATCCCACAGCGGCTCTTCAGCCGGCCGGTCGCGCAGGGCGGCTCCGATCCGGATCGCGCGGTCGAATGCAAGGGCGCAGATGGCCTCGTACTTGCTGGCGAAGTAGTTGTTGAAGGTGCGCGCCGAGACGCCCGCGGCCTCGGCGATGTCCTCGACGAGGACGTTGTCCAGTCCCCGGTCCGCGGCAAGCCGCATAGCCGCGATCCCAAGCGCGTTGCGGGTGGCGATCTTCTTCCGCTCCCGCAGGCCGGCCCGCTCGTGCGAGCACTCCCCCGCCGCGGGCAGGTCGGCCGTGCGCGCGAGCCCAGTCGGCAGGTCTACGGAAGTCATGCGCACAGGATAGCCGAACATGCGCGACGCGCAACTTTGCGCGACACGAAAGGACTGCGTTACTATCGGGTGGGCGGATGAACCGTTAGGTGCCAGCTCGAACGCCGCCGGAGCGGTATTGCTGTACCTCGTCCCGCCTGGGTGGATCGGCTCCTTGCCGACTGCAGGTAATCGCGGCTACCAGGCAGGCGTCCTCGAGCAGCTCGGCTATCACCGCGACATTGTCCAGCCCAGCGACCGCATCCGGCGTCAGCAGGTCCCGGCGCGCCAGCGCGTCGAGCAATCCGCTAGTGAACGCGTCCCCGGCACCGACCGTGTCCACCACCTCGATCGGGAACGCCGGGCAGGTGACCGGCGGCCGGCGTGGCGTCCACGCGGTCGCGCCGTTGGCGCCCTCAGTGATGACCACCAAGGCTGCGCCCTGGGCCAGCCAGCTCGCGGCCACGTTAGCCCGGCCCTCCGGGCCCAGCGGGCCGTATAGCCAGTCCACGTCGTCCGCGCTTGCCTTGATGACGTGCGCATGCGCCGCTGATCGCTCGACCTTGCGCCTGGCTGCTTCGGCGTCACCCTGCAGGCCTGGCCGGGCGTTCGGGTCGTAGCTGATCAGCACCGACCCCGCCGCTCGCACTGCAGCCATCCGCCGGCTGATCACCTCATCACCCGGTGGCAGCCACGATGCCAGCGAGCCGAAATGTACTGCTCCCGCTCCGCCCGGCACGACCAAGACTTCC
The DNA here is from genome assembly GCA_963804435.1 of uncultured Actinomycetota bacterium. Lineage (GTDB taxonomy): Bacteria > Actinomycetota > Actinomycetes > Streptosporangiales > Streptosporangiaceae > JAJYUU01. Next base: position 2,818,210 of record CAWDQI010000001.1, read on the forward strand.
TGCTCCGACCACTGGAAGTCCGCTGTCGGCTGCACAGAGAACTGGTAGCTGGCCTGCCCGCCGGAGAGTTGCAGCAGGGCGATGGTGCTCGGCTCGGGAACACGGGCTACCCGCGAGATGTCGACGCCGGACCGCTCGAGATGGCGCATGAGGATCGTGCCGAGCGGATCGTCGGATAGCCGCCCGGCGAACGCCGTCGAGTTACCGAGCCGGGCAAGCCCGATCGCGACGTTCAGCGGACTACCGCCCGGCCGCGCCAGGCAGGCCGACCCGTCGCCAGGGTCAGCGACGTCAAGAATGGACTCACCGATGACGGCAAACGCAGGACCCGCGGAACCCAGCACGACCGCAGGTTACTGCGAACCAGCGCGTCCGCGCGAACTCCGGTAACGGGCTAGCAGATTTGCGACAACATCGTCGCAAGCTGGCCAGCTGTCACCTCGGTGTCGCAATTTCGCTAGTGTAGTTGCCTGAAATCGCCGATAGTTGATGCATGGCCGATGACCGCATTCATCTTGACCGAGACCGTTGCGTCCGCGCCGTCCAGTCTAAGGACGCGCGCTTCGACGGATGGTTCTTTACCGCTGTGCTGACCACCGGCATCTACTGCCGGCCGAGCTGCCCTGTCGTCCCGCCCAAGCCGCAGAATATGCGCTTCTTCGCCAGCGCGGCGGCCGCACAGCAAGCCGGGTTCAGGGCCTGCAAGCGGTGCCGACCAGATGCCAGCCCCGGCTCTCCGGAATGGGATGTGCGTGCTGACGTCGTGGCCCGCGCCATGCGGCTCATCGGCGACGGCGTCATGGACGACGGCGGCGTCCCTGCCCTGGCCAGCCGCCTCGGCTACAGCGTCCGGCAGGTGGAGCGTCAGCTCCTGGCCGAGCTCGGCGCGGGCCCCCTGGCTCTGGCCCGGGCGCAGCGGGCCCAGACCGCCAGGCTGCTGATCGAGACGACGGCCCTGCCGATGGGCGACGTCGCTTTCGCGGCTGGCTTCGCCAGCATCCGCACTTTCAACGACACCGTCCGGGAAGTGTTCGCCCTCTCGCCCACGCAGTTGCGCGATCGCGCCGGACGCGGGCAGCGCGCCGCTACGGCAGGCACGCTGTCGCTGCGGCTGCCGTTCCGGGCGCCGCTGGAACCGAGCAACCTGTTCGGCCATCTGGCGGCCACCGGCGTGCCGGGCGTAGAGGAATGGCGGGACGGCGCGTACCGGCGGACGCTACGGCTGCCGCACGGTCACGGCATCGCCGAACTCCGGCCGCTGCCCGATCACGTCAGCTGCCTGCTCACCCTGACTGACCTGCGTGACCTGGCCAGCGCGATCAGCCGGTGCCGCAGGCTGCTCGACCTCGACGCTGACCCGGTCGCGATCGGCGACCTGCTCAGTACCGACCACGTCCTCGCCCCGCTCGTCCGCAAGGCGCCCGGCCGCCGGGTGCCGCGCACTGTCGACGCAGCGGAGTTCGCCGTCCGGGCCGTGCTCGGCCAGCAGATCTCCACCGCAGCCGCGCGAACGCACGCCGGCCGGCTCGCGGCCGAATACGGCGACCACGTCGACGACCAGTCCGGCGGCCTGACCAGGCTGTTTCCCGGCGTGGCCGTGCTGGCTGGCCTGGATCCGGCCACGCTGGGCCTGCCCAGGTCCCGGCGCGAGACATTCGCCGCACTGACGGCCGCCCTGGCTGGCCAGGCCATCGACCTGGGCGTCGGCGGAGACTGGCAGGAGGCACGCTTCCGGCTCGTCGCGCTGCCAGGTGTCGGGCCATGGACTGTCGAAACCATCGCGATGCGGGCGCTCGGTGACCCGGACGCGTTCCCGGCAAGCGATCTCGGCGTCCGCGCCGGCGCACAGGCCTCAGGGCTGCCTGCCGCGCCCGCGGCGCTGATCGCCCGTGCCGCCGCATGGCGGCCGTGGCGCGCGTATGCGGTCCAGTATCTGTGGGCCACCGGCGATCACGACATCAATCGCCTGCCGTCTGACAGCAACAGCTAAGGAGCGAACCATGATCACCACTGCGGAACGATCCCGGGTTACCGCCAAGGCGCGGCCCATAATAGTTAAGGAGACAACAATGATCAGCCCCGACCATGTCGTCGCGAAGCGCGCGCACATCGTGGTACCTAGCCCGATCGGGTCGCTCACGCTGGTAGCCGAGCACGGCAAGCTGACTGGCCTGTATATGGACACCGCAGGGCGCCAGCCGGGCAACGCGCTTGGCCGCACCGGTGATCCTGCTGACCAGCCGTTCGCGTCGGCCGTCCGGCAGCTCGAGGATTACTTCGCCGGGCGGCTGACGGCATTCGATCTCCCGCTCGAGCCGGCCGGGACGCAGTTCCAGCGGCGGGTGTGGGCCGCGCTGGAAACCATCCCTTATGGAAAGACCTGGTCGTACGGCCAGCTGGCCCGTGCGATCGGTAACGCGTCAGCAAGCCGTGCCGTCGGTCTGGCCAACGGCAGGAATCCCATCGCCGTCGTCATCCCATGCCACCGGGTCATCGGCTCGGACGGAAGCCTGACCGGCTATGGCGGCGGCCTGGATCGCAAGCGGTACCTGCTGGGCCTGGAGGCGGGACTTGCCCAACTGTAGGCCGTCGCCGAGGCGGCAATTGTTGCGGGCAACCGGATATTTATGCAGGCATCATCACGGATCTGTCCTCCTTCGGGCGAATCATCGGTTTTTGCCTCGGCTAGGCAGGCACCGGAGTTACCGTGATCGGGAAACTGCACGACGTGGCAGGTCGGCGCCGGCCTGCCTGGGGGGAACGAAGAGATATATATGCGAGACGTCGCCAGCCGACCGGAGGATTTCAGCAGCTTCATCGGGCGCAGCGCCGAGGTCGGCGAAGTGCGTGCGCTGCTGCGGTCTGCCCGCGCCCTGACGCTGTGGGGGCCGGGCGGCATCGGGAAGTCCAGGCTCGCCGCGCGACTGCTTTCCGAGGTCGCGGGCGACTACCCCGACGGAGCCTGGTTTGCCGAACTGGCAGACCTTCGCCGGGCTGACGACGTCGTGCCGACGATCGCCTCGGCTATCGAAGTGGACGAGGAGCCTGGCCGGCCGCTTGCCGCGACGCTGGCCGATGCGCTCCGGGACCGCCATGCCATCCTTGTCCTGGACAACTGCGAGCACCTGATCGACGAGTGTGCGGCCTTGTGCCAGCAGCTGCTGGCGAGCGCGCCCGGCCTCCAGATCCTGGCCACCAGCCGAGAGCCGCTGCGGATCGCGGCCGAAGCAGCCTGGCAGGTTCCGCCGCTAGCCGTCCCGCCGGCCGGCCAGGCAGGCACCGACGGACTGCGCGGATACGACGCGGTGCAACTGTTCGCCGAACGCGCCCGCGCGATCGCGCCTGGCTTCTCGCTGGGTGAGGCCAGCCTGGGCCGGGTCGCCGATATCTGCCGGGCGGTCGACGGGCTGCCGCTGGCCATCGAGCTTGCTGCGGCCTGGGTGCGGGTGCTGTCCCTCGATCAGATCGCCGCCCGCCTGAACCGCCGGATGGCCTTGCTGACCAGAGGCGAACGGACCGCGCCGGCCCGGCAGCAGACGCTGCGCGCAGCGTTCGACTGGAGCTATGACCTGCTGTCGCCGCCGGAGCAGGTTCTGCTGCGCCGTTTGTCCGCCCTGGCTGGCTGGTCACTGGAGATGGCCGAGTATGTGTGCGCCGACGACATGCTCCCGGCCGCTGACGTTGTCGACCTGCTGACCGCGCTCGCGGACAAGTCACTGGTCGAGGTCGAGCCCGAGGTACTTGGCCAGGCCCGCTACCGGATGCTGGAGACGGTTCGGGAGTACGCGGCCGACTGGCTCGCACTGGCCGGAGAAGCCGACCGCATGCACCGCCGCCGCCGCGACTACACGCTGCGCGAGGTCGAGCAGTCTGTTGCCATCGGCATGGCCGTGGTTCCCGCCCCGTGGTCGGCGCGCGTTCACGTCTTCCGCCGCTTCGACCTGGAGTCGGCCAACCTCCGCGAGGTGCTTGGCGCGTGCCTGGCCGACGGCGACGCCGAGATCGGCATGCGCATCTGCGTAGGGATGCTGCCGGTATGGATCGTGCGCGGGACGTTCGCGGAGGGCGCCGCCTGGCTGGACGCATTTCTCGCCGTGGACGGCGCTGCCTCCCTGCCAGACTCCGTCCGCGGTCCGGCTCTGGCGAGCCGGGCACAGCTGGCACTGGCCAGCGGTTCAGAGCAGGCAGAGGAACTCGCGACGCAAGCCCTTGAACTCTGCTGGGCTGCGGGTGTCGAGTTCTACGCGGCCGCCGCGCTCAACCTGCTGACGGAGATCGCCCTGCACGCGGGCAGGCTGGAGGAGGCAGCTGCCAAAGCGACGGAAGCACTGGCGGTGGCGAGGTCGGCCGGCGACCGGTGGAACGAGGGCTACGCCCTCAGCACGATGGCGACGGTGACCGGGCAGCGCGGCAACTTGCGTGAGGCGGAGGAACTCGCCGAATCCGCGCTTGCCGTGATGCGCGCGATCGAGCAGCAATGGGGAACTGCCCGGGTGCTCATCGGCCTTGGCGATCTGGCCAGGGTTCGCGGCGACCATGACGCAGCGCGGGATCACTACCTTGAGGCGCTGGCCATTCTGCGCGAGGTTCAAGCCCGGCCAGAGATCGCGCGCTGCCTGGCCGGACTCGGCCGCCTGGCGATTGAGCAATCGGACTTCGGCGAGGCCCGAAAGCACCTGGCCAAGAGCCTCCGGCTCAGTTATGCGTCCGGAAGCCGGATCGGGATGGCGCGCGGGCTGGAGGTGCTGGCCCGGCTGGCGGTCCTCGAGGGGGATCCCGACACCGGGGTTCGCCTGGCCGGCGCAGTCACTACGCTTCGGCGCGAGGCCCACCTGCCGGCCGTGCCGGGGGCCCGGACGCAGCGGCTAGTGGACTCCGCGGCGGGCCTCGGCCAGCACACGGTGGACCGGCTATGGGCCGAAGGCGCCGCGATGACGCCAGCCGAAGCGGTGCGCATGGCGCTCGGCGACGAGGCGCGCGGGCCGGCCACCGGCTGGCAGGCTGACGCTGAAACCGTCGTCCCTCGGCCCGCTAGTTCGCGGTCGGCCGACCAGCCAGTCGCCGCCGGTCCAGCCGGCGGGCTGACGGCCAGGGAGCGCGAGGTCGTGGCGCTGCTGGCGGCTGGCTCAAGCAACCGGGCCATTGCCAGCGAGCTGTTCATCACGCCGGCCACGGCCGCCCGCCACGTCGCGAACATCCTGGCCAAGCTGGGCTTTAGTTCCCGGAGCCAGGTTGCGGCGTGGGCCAGGTCAGCAGGCGATAGTCAGGTCACGCCGAACAGTGCGCTGACCGACTCGCCTTCGTGAATCCGCCGGATCGCCTCGGCTAGAGCTGGCGCGATGGAGATTACCTGCAGCTCCGGCCCGGCTTCGCTGTCGGCGATCGGCAGCGTGTTCGTGCAGATGATTTCCTCGACCTCCGGATGCGCGGCGATCCGCTTCAGCGCCCCGTCGCAGAACAGCCCGTGCGTACAGGCGATCCGGACCGACCGCGCGCCGTGCTCGCGCAACCTGGCCAGCAGTTCCAGGATCGTCGTACCGCGCGCGATCTCGTCGTCCAGCACGATCACGTCCCGGCCGCCGACGTCACCGATGATCGAGCTGATCGTCACCTCCTCGTCGCTGTGCCTTTCTTTCGCGCCCGCCGCGACCGGTAGCTGCAGCAGCCTGGCCAGCGCGGCCGCGTTCTTGGCGTTGCCGAGATCCGGCGAGACGACCACGGAGTTGCTGAGGTCGAGCCTGCCGAAGTGATCGGCGAACTCGCGCAGCGCATGCAGGTGGTCGACGGGAATGGAGAAGAAGCCGTGTACCTGAGGCGAGTGCAGCGTCATCGTCAGCACCCGGTTCGCGCCGGCGGTGACCAGCAGGTCAGCGACAAGACGGCCCCCGATCGACACGCGCGGCATCGCCTTCTTGTCCGACCGCGCGTATGCATAGTGCGGAATCACCGCCGTCACCCGCGCGGCGGACGCGCCGCGCGCAGCATCCAGCATGAGCAGCAACTCGACGAGGTTCTCCTGCACGGGCGGACCGAGCGGTTGGATGATGAACACGTCGCGCTCACGGCAGTTGGCCTGAAGCTGAACTTCCAGGCAATCGTTCGCAAACCGGCGCAACCGAACTGGATACAGCGGCACACCCAGATCAGTGCAGATTTCCGCAGATAGCTTGGGGTGCGCACTGCCGCCGAAAACCACTATCTCCCGCACCTGCCCAGACTATGAGGTACGCACCCGTCCCGTACCGAGTATCCCCGGCTAGCGCTGTATCCCCGGCGAGCGCCGAATTCCGCCGGCTAGCGCCGTATCCCCCGGCTGAGCGCTGAGCCCGCCGGAAGCCGCATCTTCAGGGGTGGCTCATGGCCAGCTGGCGGCCGGCCTCTTCGAGCCAGCGGGCCGCCGCGGACATGGCTTGGGCGCTGCCGCCGGCCAGACTCGTCAGCTCGACGGAGCGCACCTCGTCGGGCGGCGGCGCGGACAGTAGGCCAGCCACGACGGCGGCCGGTACCCGCGCCCGGCGGGCTGCGGTCAGCACCGCGCCCGTTACCTTGCCCGTCACCGAGGTCAGGTCGTACTGACCCTCACCGGTGATGACCAGGCTTGCGCCAGCCAGCGCGGCCGGCAAGCCAGCGATGCGGGCAAGCTCATCCGCGCCCGGCAGGAGCGTGGCGCCCCAGGCCGCGGCGAGCCCGTAGCCGGTCCCGCCCGCCGCGCCCGAGCCGGGCTGCGCCGGATCTCCGCCGAGAAGTTCCGCCAGCCGGGCCAGGCCGGCGTCCAGCACCTCGACGTCGGCCGGGCCAGCCCCCTTCTGCGGGCCGAACACCGCCGCTGCCCCGGATGGCCCGAGCAGCGGTGCCCACACGTCGGTCAGGCAGGTAACGCCATCGGGTGGGGCTGGACGCAGCCCGGCCAGGTCGATCTCGGCGAGTCGGCCCAGCGCGCCGCCGCCGCACGGCAGATCACCCCCCGCCGCATCGAGAAACCTGGCGCCGAGCGCAGCAAGCGCGCCGGTTCCGCCGTCGGTGCAGGCGGACCCGCCGAGGCCGACGACGACCCGGCGGGCGCCCCGGCCGAGCGCGTGCCCGATGAGCTCGCCGACGCCGTAGCTGTGGGCCTGCAGGGGTAGCAGCACGTCCAGCTGCGTCAGCCCGGCCGCGGCGGCGAGTTCGATGACGGCCACGTTCCCGTCCAATTCCAGCCATGCGGCCGTGACCTGTTCGGTGCCCGGCCCGCTGACCTGGGCCTGGTGCCAGCGCGCGGCTGGCACGGCCGCGGCCAGGACGGCCAGGGTGCCCTCGCCGCCGTCGGCGAGCGGCAGCTCGACGATCTCGTCTTCAGGGCGCAGGCTCGACCAGCCCCGGGCTAGCGCGGCCGCGGCCGCCGCCGCGCTGATGCTGCCCTTGAACGAGTCAAAAGCGACGACGACCCGCATCCGCGTCCATCGGCACCGGCACGGGCTGGCCGCGGTAGGGCGGCAGATTCAGGGCGCTTCTGATGGCCTGCTGGACTGCGATCTTGTCCTGGCGGGCGTCAACGGTGACGACGTATTCCTTGCGGCGGAAGATGTCGAGCACCGGGTTGGTCTTCGCGTGGTACTCACGCAGCCGCACGGCCAGCGCCTCTTCGGTGTCGTCCTCGCGCTGGATCAGCTTCCCCCGCAGGCGTCGCACTGGCCCTCGATCCGCGGGGTGCTGTCGATCAGGTTGTAGTCCATCCCGCAGCCCTCGCACAGCCGCCGGGCCAGCACCCGCCGGCGCACCTCGCTGTCGGGCAGATCGAGGTGGATGACTCCGTCGATGTCGTAGCTCTCCAGGAAGAACTCGGCCTGCCGCTCGTTACGCGGGAATCCGTCGATGATGAAGCCGTAGTTCCAGTCGTGCCCCGTGAGCCTGTCTCGCACGACGCCTTCGGCCAGGTCATCGCTGACTAGTTCGCCGTCCGCCATGGTGCGCCGCACCTGCGCGCCGAGCTTGGTGTGGTTCTGAACGTTCCAGCGGAAGATGTCGCCGACCGCGATGTGCACCAGGTCCAGGTCCGACGCGAGCATCTGGCTCTGGGTGCCCTTCCCGCTGCCCTGGACGCCCATAATGACGTACTTCCGCATGCCGCAACTGTAAGCGCTGGCCGCCGGGTACCGGCAGAGTAGGCCCAATGGCGGCTTACGTTCACGGATACCAGGCCAGCGAAGGCGAACGGCTGCGCGATCAGGCGAGCACGCTAGCGGACCTGCTGCACGCGGGCACTGCTTATCCGGATGGGAACGTGATCCTCGAGGCGGGCTGTGCCGTCGGCGCGCAGACGGTCGAGCTGGCCAGTCGCAGCCCGGCGGCCAGGTTCGTCAGCGTCGACTTGTCCGCCGCGTCGGCGGCGCTCGCCCGGCGCCGCGCGGCTGATTCTGGCCTGGGGAACGTCCGCTGCGCTGCCGCTGACATCTTCGCGCTGCCGTTCGCGCCGCGGGCGTTCGACCACGTCTTCGTCTGTTTCGTGCTCGAGCACCTGACCCGGCCGGCCGAAGCCCTCGCCGCCCTGCGCGGGTTCCTTCGACCCGGCGGCACGATCACGGTCATCGAAGGCGATCACGGTTCGGCCTATTTCCATCCAGACAGCGCGGCCGCGCGGGCGGCGATCGGCTGCCAGGTTGCCTTGCAGGCTGCGGCTGGCGGCAACGCGCTGATCGGCCGGCAGTTGTACCCGCTGCTGGCCGAGGCCGGCTTCGCCTCGGTCCAGGCGCGGCCACGGCAGGTCTACGTGGACGGCAGCCGGCCTGACCTGGTGGACGGCTTCATCAGGAAGACGTTCACCGCCATGATCGAGGGAACGCGCGACGCGGCTATCGCCGCCGGGCTGAGCACGCCGGCCGCGTTCGACGCGGGCATCGCCGACCTGCACCGGACCGCGGCGCCGGACGGCACCTTCTGCTACACCTTCTTCAAGGCCACCGCGCGGAACGGGTAACGCTGCACCCACGGCAGTCAGCCAGGCGGCGCCACGGCGTCAGGGCGCTGGTGCGCGAAGTCCCGGCTGCGGATCGCGACCAGCGACACCACGCCCGATACGAGTGCGATGATGGCGGCGACCAGCAGGATCTCGTTTAGCCCCGAGGTGAAGGACGCCCTGGTGATCAGCCCGACCGCCGGCCTGATCTGCGCCGGCAGCCGGGCGATGACGGAGCCGATCTGGCCCGACTGGACGGCCGCGGCAATCTGCGCGCCGTGGCTGGCCACCCCCGGAGCGGCAGCCGCCCCGGCCGTCACGCCGGCCGCGACCTTGCTGGCGAAAAGCGAGCCGAGCAGGGCTATGCCCGTCGCTATGCCCACCTGGCGAAACGTCGAGTTGATGCCAGAGGCCATTCCGGCCCGCTCCGGGCGGACGACGCCGACTGCTGTGGAGGCCAGCGGCGGGTTCACCAGGCCGACGGCCAGGCCGCCGACGATCATGCCGGGTATCAGGTGAGTCCAGGCCGATGTAGCGTTCAATCCGCGCATGAGCAGCAGGCTGACGCCGACCAGGACAAGGCCCGGCCCGATTAGCAGCCGGACCGGCACGCGCGACGAAAGCCGCCCAGCGATCGTGGCCGTCACCAGGATTCCGCCGGAGATCACCGTCAGCCGCACGCCGGTCTGCAGGGCCGAGTACCCGAGGATGTCCTGCAGGTAGAGAACGAGGTAAAGCAGCATGGAGAAGATCGAGGCGCTCAGCCCGAACGCTGCCACCAGGCCGCCGCTGAAGGTCGGAAGCCGGAAGAGGTTGAGATCGAACATCGGGCGCGCAGACCTCAGTTCCGCGAGCACGAACGCGCAGAACAACACGATCGCGGCGGCGAAGAAGCCGAGCACCAGGTGGTCGGTGAAGGACCGCCGGCTGGACTCGATCAGCGCGTAGACCAGGCTCGCCAGCGCCCCGGTGAACAGCACGAAGCCGACCCAGTCCGGACGGGTGGCCCGAGCCTGCCGCGACTCTGACACTCGCAGCACCGTGATGATGAGCGCGGCAACCCCGATCGGCGCGTTGACGAAGAAGATCCAGCGCCACGAGATCCCAGAGGTCAGGATTCCGCCCAGCAACGGCCCGATGGCCACGGCCAGGCCGGTAATCGCGCCCCAGACGCCGAATGCCACGCCGCGGTCCTTGCCCCGGAACGCGTCGGCCAGCAGCGCCAGCGATACCGCGAACATGATCGCGCCGCCGATGCCTTGCAGCCCCCGGGACAGGATCAGCATGATCGTGTTGGCGGCGAACCCGCAGAGCACCGATGAGACCGTGAACACCGTCAGCCCGACCAGGTACAGGAGCCTGCGCCCGTACATGTCGGCCAGGCTGCCCCCGGTCAGCAGGAACGCGGCCAGCGTCAGTGCATAGGCGTCGACGATCCACTGCAGGTCGGAGAAGCTCGAGTTCAGCGCGCGCTGGATGTCCGGCAGCGCGACGTTGACGATCGTAATGTCGAGCAGCAGCATGAACGTGCCGAGGCCGACGGCAACCAGCGTCCACCACTTGTTCCCGCGCTGAACCGGGTCAGGCCGAGCTTGACCGGTGGCTACCTGCCGGTTAACTTCGTCGCTGGCCGGTCGCGTGGTTCCCGGTCTGCTGGTTCCCGGCCTGCTGGTTCTCTGTCGTCTCCGAATCCACAGGACCAACAATCGCAGAAATCACGACTGGTGTCGCAGTCAGGGCGGCCCGAGGGGCTATGCCCGGCACGGAATGCTATCCCGCCAACTCCCCGGCTTCGGCCTTGCCGCCGAGTGCGAACCGCCGCTCGCAGATGCCGCGTAGCTTCGGGTCGAGTGAGTCCCTGATCAGCGGCCAGTCCTGCTGCAGCAGGCGCGGATTGAGGAACCGCGCGACGTCGTTGTGCTGGCCCTGGGTCAGCACGATCCCGTACATGCTCCGCCGGTTAACAGCGTCGGTTACGTCACACTCGCGCATGCCAGGCCAGGACAGGTGCCTGGGCAGCACGATGACACCCTGGGTCGGCCCGCGCAGGTCCTCCAGGCGCCGGGGCAAGCGGCTGGCGTGCGGATTCCGCCCGGCCAGCAGGTCAGCTAGAGACATGTGCTCGATTATGACCGGACGACGCGCGGACGGCATGGTGACTCGCTGGTTATCTGCCGCAACGCTGCGCGACAACCTCAGCTGGGCAGGCGGTCCGGCAGGGTTATTCCTATTTGCGATCGCAAGCGAAGGCAGCCCATGATCGGGTCATGACCGCGCCACTTAGGACCTTGCCGCCCGAGACGCTCAGTTACGCCGCCGTCAGCCTGCGCCGGTGGCGAGCCGGTGACGCCGAGCTTTGCTTCCGGCTGGTCACTGAGTCCCTGGAGCACCTAAGGCCCTGGATGCCCTGGGCGGCCAACGAGTACGGGCTGGCCGCTGCGCGCGAGTATCTCGACCGGTGCGAGGCAGACTGGGCAGCCGGCACCGCGTTCCAGTACCTCATCCAGGTCGGCGGGAGCCCTGCGGGCAGCGCCGGGCTAATGGCGAGGATCGGGCCGGGCGGGCTGGAGATCGGCTACTGGGTGCACCCCGCCTTCACCGGCCGCGGCGTCGCGACTTCGGCCTCGGCCGCGCTGACCGAGGCCGCGTTCGGGCTGCCAGACATTGACCGGGTGGAGATCCAGCACGACGAGCTCAACCTGGCCAGCGGCCGGGTCCCAGCCAAGCTCGGGTATCAGCACGTCGGCACGCGCGAGTCCAGCTTCGAGCGCGCGCCGGGCGAGTCCGGCATGAGCAAGGTGTGGCGAATCACCCGCTAACGTGGCGCCTGCCACACCATTACTACTCCAGGTAGCGCTAGGCTTCCTGCCATGTCCAGTGCCCCGCCGGCCAGATGGCGTTTCCTGGTCAGCCCCCGTTGGCTGGCCTGGCATGGCTTCGTGCTGGCCTGCGCCGCTGGCATGTTCTGGCTCGGCGACTGGCAGCTTCACCGGGCCCAGAGCGGTAACGCGCTGAGCTGGGCTTACACCTTTGAGTGGCCGGTCTTCTCGATCTTCGTCGTGGTCTTTTGGGCCAAGACGATCATGGACGAGTGGCGCCATCCCGGCGGGGCGGCCGCCAAGCGGGGGTTCACCACGGTCTTCCCGGACGACGCGACCGGCTCGCCCGGCCTGCCCGATGCGGCGCATAACGCCGCCGACAGCGACGCGGACGCTGCCGATGATCCAGAACTTGCCGCCTACAATGCCTACCTGGCCAGCCTGAACAGGCCGAAGCGTGCGACCAGGTCGCGGCCCGTTCGCGCGGATGACTAGGGCCTGAATGCCCCACGAGAGGAGGTCAGCGGTGCGTAATGACGCGCTCCGGCTGGCAGTACGCGGCTACCGCATCATGGCCTACGTGACCGGCACCATGCTGGTCATCCTCTGCTTTATCTGCGTGCCGTTGCGGTACCTCGGGCATCACCCGGGACCGGCCGAGGTCGTCGGGGCCGCGCACGGCGTGCTGTACATCGTCTACGTCGTAGTGGCGTTCGCCATGACGAGGATGGTCCGGATGAAGGTGGCCAGCCCGGGCACGATCATCGTGCTGCTGGCGGGCATCTTGCCGGTGCTCACCTTCGTAGTGGAACGCTGGGTGACCGGGAAGTACATCACCCCGGCGCTCGAGCAGGCCGGCGTCAGCCCGCGTGAGCAGCCAGTACTTCGCTGAGCAGCCGGCCGCGGGGCACCGGCCGGGAACTGTGCAGGTGCTGCTGCCGGACCTACACCTCACCCTGGCGACTGATTCCGGCGTGTTCTCGCCCGGCCGCCTGGACCCTGGCACCCGGCTGCTACTGGAGACCGCGCCGCCACCGCCCGCCGAAGGCGACCTGCTGGACCTCGGCTGCGGCTACGGCCCGCTCGCGCTCGTACTGGCAAAGCGGGCGCCAGCTGCGCGGATCTGGGCCGTGGACGTGAACGCGCGCGCACTGTCCCTTTGTGAAGGGAACGTGGCCGCGGCCGCGATGCCCAATGCTCGCTGCCTCCGGGCCGATGACCCTGGCCTGCCGGCCAGCTACCAGCTGATCTGGTCGAACCCGCCGATCAGGATCGGGAAACGGGCCCTCCATGCGATGCTGACGGCCTGGCTGAGCAGACTCGCTCCGGGGGCGGTCGCCTACCTGGTCATCCAGCGCAACCTTGGCTCAGACTCGCTGCAACGGTGGCTGGAGGATTCAGGCTGGGTGGCTAACAGGTTCGCGGCGCGGTCCGGCTATCGCGTACTGGAGGTCCGGCGGTGACCGCAGGACCCGCGGGCACGACCGGATCGCCGGGCGGTGGGCGGCGCCAGCTCGGCATGACGGACGTGAAGCGGCTGAACCGGGGCTGGCGCCGTAGCACCCGGGCGTCCATCAGCCTGCTGCTGGACAACGTCGGGCAGCCATTCAATGTCGGCTCAATCATCCGGACCGCCGCGACGTTCGGCGTCCGGCAAATCTGGCTGTGCGGCGACACGGCCTCGCCTGGCCATCCGTCCGCGCGCAAGACGGCGCTCGGCACCGACCGGCTGATCTCGGTCGAGCACGCCGCGTCTGCGGTGGCCGGCGCGGAAGCGGCCAGGGACGCCGGGTTCCGGGTGGTCGCGATCGAGCTGGCGAGCGAGGCGGTACCGCTGCATGAGGCGGACCTGGCGGGCGATGTCTGCCTGGCGCTCGGCAACGAGGACCACGGCTGCTCGGCGGGCCTGCTGGCCGCTGCCGACCTGGTCGCCTACATTCCGCAGGTCGGCAAGGTCGGCTCACTCAACGTGGCGGCCGCGGCGGCGATCGCCATCGCCGAAGCCCGGCGCCGCGAGTGGACCTTTGTCAGTCCGCACTCCTAGTTAGCATGCAGGGCGCCCTCGCACGCCACTCCTAGTTCGCACGCAGGGCGCCATGGCATGCAGACTTAAGCAGTGCCCTCCGGATACCTTGATCATCCCCGGCCGCTGGCGTTCGCGCACCGGGGCGGCGCCAGCCATTACCCCGAGAACTCGTGGAAGGCGTTCGAGCACGCCGTCGGACTCGGCTACGCCTACCTCGAGACTGATGCGCACGCCACCGCCGACGGCACTGTCGTGGCCTTTCACGATAAGACGCTGGACCGGGTGACGGATGGTGCCGGGAAGATCGCCGAGCTCACTGCCGCGCAGGTGGCTGCCGCCAGGATCGACGGCACCGAACCCATACCAGTGCTGGCCGACCTGCTGATGGCCTGGCCTGACGTCCGCTTCAACATTGACGTCAAGGACGAGCCAGCGATCAAGCCGCTGGTCGAGGTGCTACGGAAGACCAACGCCTGGGACCGGGTCTGCCTGACCTCGTTCTCCGGCCACCGGCTCAATGCCACCCGCAGGCTGCTTCCGCAGCCCGTCTGCTCGGCGACCACGCCTGCTTCGATAGGCGCCATCAGGGCGGGCTTGCCCGCCCGACTCCTGCGCACCAGCTTCGCCAGCCGGTCAGTGCACTGCGCCCAGATCCCGGTGCGGATGGCCACCGGGCAGTTCATCCGCCGGGCCCACGCCGCGGGGCTACAGGTGCACGTCTGGACCGTGAATGACGCCGAGATCATGGCCAGCCTGCTCGACCGGGGCGTGGACGGCATCATGACCGATCAGACCGAGAGGCTGCGCGATCTGCTGGTTCGCCGCGGCCAGTGGCAACCCAGAATTGCCGACTAGCAAGGCATTCTCGTCAGATCCGCCGGCCCACAGGAGATTGGAACTGCCGTCCACCGGGAATCTTGTCCGTGTCCTCACCGTTGGTGAAGTAGTACGGCTGAGCGCCTGGGGAGGCAGTAACACATGGCCGAGCGAGCACTTCGCGGCACGCGTCTCGGAGCCACAAGCTACGAGAACGACCGTAACACCGACCTGGCGCCACGCCAGGAGGTGGCCTTTGACTGCCCTAAGGGCCACCGCTTCACGGTGCCTTTCTCGGCCGAAGCTGAGCTGCCTACAAACTGGGAATGTCGGATTTGCGGGGCCCTGGCTGTGACAGCATCCGGCGACCTGCCAGCCGCAAAGAAGATTAAGCCGCCCCGCAGCCACTGGGACATGCTCATGGAGCGGCGCACGATGGCGGACCTGGAGGAAGTGCTGGCCGAGCGGCTCGCCGCCATCAGGGGCCAGCGCGCGCCGACCGAAGCGCCTGAGCCGCGACAGACGAGCAGGCAGCGCAAGAGCGCCTGACGGCAGGCGATGCGCGGCAAGGCCGCCGTTACCTCTCTAGAGCGGTTATCCGCGACCTGGCCGGAAGTGGCGCGTTATGCCCCACTGGGTCACTCGGAGCAGCGCTTCGGCCACGATGGCTTTGCTCATTTTGCTGGTCCCGCGGGCGCGCTCGGTGAACGTGATCGGGACTTCTGCTATCACCTTCGCGGCCTGGGCTGCCCGCGCCGTGAGCTCAATCTGGAAGCAGTAGCCCTGCGACCGGACGTTGTGCAAGCCGAGATCACGCAGCGCTTCCGCTCGGTACGCCCGGTAACCGCCGGTGGCATCGTGTACTGACAGGCCGAGCGCCATCCGCGCGTACGCGTTCCCGCCACGGGACAGGATCTCCCGTGACCGGGGCCAGTTGCGGACCGTGCCTCCCGCCACCCAGCGTGATCCGACCACGAGGTCCGCCGTGGCGAGGGCCGCGAGCAGGGCGGGCAGTTCGGCCGGATCGTGCGAGCCGTCGGCGTCCATCTCCACCAGCGCGCCGTAACCGCGATCCAGCGCCCAGCCGAAGCCAGCCAAGTAGGCCGCACCGAGCCCGGCCTTCTGAGTCCGGTGCAGGACCTGAACGTGCTCGTCGGTCAGCGCGAGCTTGTCGGCCAGATCGCCGGTGCCGTCCGGGCTATTGTCGTCGACGATCAGCAGATCCGCTTCGGGCACGGCCGATCGTATTCCGGCCACGATGTCTTCGAGGTTCTCCCGTTCGTTGTACGTCGGGATGACCACGGCGACCGGGCCGATCGGAGCCCATCCCGGGTCGCGACCAGCCATCAGCGTGCCACCGTCGGCGGCCCGGACTCCCCGCGCAACCGCGTCGCTCGTGCGGCCAAAGCCCGTTCCCGCATCCGGTTCCTCCGCGTCCCAGCCGACCTGACAGCCCTGCGCCAGGCCCGGCCCGCCTAGCACATCACAACTCGGCGGGCGCTCCCCCGCAATTGCCGAACTCCATGTCGGGAAGAGGGCCTGGGAAATCCCTTCGGACCGGAGTGCGTCCCGTCGGTAACGGGCTTGCTCTCCGTTGTCTACTGGGTACCCAGGCCCCTCCCGGATCCAACCCCCCGCCCAGCCAGGGCTCGGGCCTGTCGCGCATTGCGCGGAGCCGAACTGGTGGCCACCTCACGGCGCAGCCAACGGCCCGGCTGACCTTCCCTGACCTACTGGCCCGGTGCTGGACTGCGCAGAAACTTACCGCCGATCGGCGCGATGTCAACCTGTCCTGCCGGGACTGATACCCGTTAGCACCCTGAACCGCGGCCGCTCTGACGGGCCTGTTCGGGCTTGTCCCCCAGCGTTACGATTGAGCTTCCCGTAACGTGTGAGGGCGCTCATGGCAGGCTTGTCGGCACCAGACAGCCAGTGCATGGCCCGGCGCGTACTTGCGCCGATGCCGCCAGGGACGCCAGTCTGGCGGGAGACACCAGCATCCCGCAAGACGCAAGCGTTGCGGCACATCCGGTCATCACCGAGCGTGCGGTCCACTGTCGTGCGCCACACTCAGTTCCGGCCTGGAGGATAGTAATGACAGAAATCCCGGAGATGCAGGTCTCTGAGTCCCAGATCGCCGTTCACTGGCGAGAGGAAGAGTATTACCCGCCGCCGGAGAAGTTCGTGCAGCAGGCCAACGCTAACGATCCCGCGATTTTCGACAGGTTCGCCGAGGATAAGTTCCCGGAGTGCTTCACCGAGTATGCAGACCTGCTGTCCTGGGACGAGCCCTGGGACACTGTGCTCGACACCAGCAACGCGCCATTCTGGAAGTGGTTCGTCGGCGGCAAGCTCAATGCCTGTTTCAACTGCGTCGACCGGCACGCAGCTGTCAATCCCGATAAGACCGCAATCACGTGGGTGCCTGAGCTCGAGGAAGACCAGACCGTTCACATCAGCTACGGTGACCTGCTCCGCCGCGTGAATGAGTTCGCCGCGCTACTCAGCGATTTCGCCGGGCTGAAGACCGGGGACCGGGTCACGTTGCACATGCCGATGGTGCCCGAGGCCGTCGTCACAATGCTGGCTTGCGCGCGCCTCGGGGTCATTCATTCCCAGGTATTCGGCGGATTCAGCGGCAACGCCTGCGGCACCCGTATCGCCGACTCCGGCAGCCGGGTGCTGATCAGCATGGACGGCTATTACCGCGCAGGCTCACTGGCCGACCACAAAGTGAAGGCGGATGAGGCGGTCGCCGAGGCGGCACGCCAAGGCCAGGAAGTCGACAAGGTACTGGTCTGGCGGCGGCACGAGGGCGAATACGCTTCCAAGACGCCGATGATCGACGGCCGTGACTTCTTCATCGATGAGGTCATCGGGAAATACGCCGGTCAGGAGATAGCACCGGTCTCGATGCCGGCCGAGGCGCCCCTTTTCCTCATGTACACAAGCGGCACGACGGGGCGGCCGAAGGGCGCCCAGCACTCGACCGGCGGGTACATGTCCTACGTGACCGGCACGTCGAAGTACTACCAGGACATCCACCCCGATGACATGTACTGGTGCCTGGCCGACATCGGCTGGATCACCGGTCACTCCTACATCGTCTACGGGCCGCTGTCGCTTGGCACCACCACCGTGATTTACGAGGGCGTGCCGAACTACCCCGACGGCGGGCGGCCGTGGCGCATCGCCGAGAAGCTTGGCGTGAACATCTTCCACACCTCTCCCACCTCGATCCGGATGCTGCGCAAGGTCGGGCCGGACGAGCCCGCCAAGTACGACTACCACTTCAAGCACATGACGACTGTTGGCGAGCCGATCGAGCCCGAGGTGTGGCGGTGGTACTACAACTCGGTCGGCAAGGGCGAGGCAGCCATCGTGGACACGTGGTGGCAGACCGAGACGGGCGGCTTCCTCGGCAGCACGCTACCCGCCTTGCAGCCGATGAAGCCCGGCAGTTGCGGACCCGGTGTCCTGGGCATCTACCCGGTCATCTATGACGAGGACCGGAACGAGATCCCCAGCCGGCAGCGGCAAGGCCGGCAACATCTGCATTCGCAACCCGTGGCCCGGCATCATGCAGACCGTCTGGGGCCAGCCCGAGCGGTTCCTGGACGTCTATTACCGCAAGTACAACACCGACCCGGACAGCAAGGACTGGCACGACTGGCCCTACTTCGCCGGCGACGGGGCTGTGCAGGCGGCGGACGGCTACATCCGTATCCTCGGCCGGATCGACGATGTCATCAACGTGGCCGGTCACCGCCTGGGTACCAAGGAACTGGAGTCGGCGTCGCTGACGGTCCCGGAGGTAGCCGAAGCGGCGGCGGTGCCGGTGATCGACGACATTCGCGGCCGGATGGTGGAGATGTACGTGTCGCTCAAGCCTGGCGTCAACCCAGACGGGATGGAGGCCAAAGTCGTCGCGGCGATCGAGACCGAGATCGGCAAGATCGCCCGGCCGAAGAACGTCTGGATCGTGCCGGACATGCCCAAGACCCGGTCCGGCAAGATCATGCGCCGGGTGATCGCGTCAGTGTCCAACTTCGCCGAGGTCGGTGACGTCACCACGCTAGCCAACCCGGAGGTCGTCGACGGCATCCGGCACCAGGTGCAGAGCGCGAAGGTCGCCAGGGGCGACACGCCACGGCAACTGTCCGAGATCGAACTGGCCGAGATCCAGGCGTTCGGCGCGGAGTAACACCCGGCACGGCATCACGGCCGCCAGCCTGTTGGCTGGCGGCCGCGCTGCGCGTTGGGCAAGCTGACGGTCACGCGCCCTCCGGCCAGGCGTGCACGGGCTCGTTGGTGTGCATGTGCTCGATGTAGCGACGAGTCATCTGCCGCAGCGCCTCTGACCGGGTTCCGCCGCGGTCGGTTAGCCCCGCCACAGCGGCGATCTGCCAGGACGCGCCCGTGCCGCCGGTCAGGCAGCGCTGCTCGATGATGCTCAGCAGCCGGTCGGCGCACGCAGCGTCCACTCCCCAGCGACTCAGGCCGATCCTGGCCATGGGCAGCAGCCGCCGGAGCACGAGCTCGGCGACAGGCGCATCTCCCAGGCCCGGCCAGTACAGCCGCGCCCCCATGCCGTGCCGGGCTGCCTCGTGCAGGTTCTCAGCCGCGGTCGTGAACGACATCTGCGTCCAGACCGGGCGCTCAGACTCCGCGAGCACGCGGACAAGGCCGTAGTAGAACGCCGCATTCGCCATGGTGTCGGCGACCGACGGCCCGGCTGGCAGCACCCTGTTCTCGACGCGCAAGTGCGGTTTGCCGGCGGCGACCGCGTAGACGGGGCGGTTCCAGCGGTAGACCGTCCCGTTGTGCAGGGTCATCTCGGCGAGCCCGGGACACTCCCCGCGGTCGAGCATGGCCTGTGGGTCCTCGTCCTCGCAGATTGGCAGCAGCGCGGGGAAGTACTGGATGTTCTCCTCGAACAGGTCAAAGACCGAGGTGATCCAGCGCTCGCCGAACCAGACCCGCGGACGTACGCCCTGCCGCTTCAGCTCGTCCGGCCGGGTGTCGGTGGCCTGCTCGAACAAGGTGATCCTGGTCTCGTGCCACAGCTGGCGGCCGAACAAGAACGGAGAGTTGGCCGCCAGGGCAACCTGGACCCCGGCGATCGACTGGGCCGCGTTCCAGTAACTTGCGAAGGCATCCGGGCTGACCTGGACGTGCAGCTGCACGCTCGTGCAGGCCGCCTCCGGCGTGATGCTGTCCGCATGGGTCAGGATCTGCTCGGCGCCGTCGATCTCGATGCGCATGTCCTCTCCGCGCGCCGCGAAGATCTGCTCGTTCAGGACCCGGTACCGCTCGTTCGCCGACATCGAGCCCGCGTGCACGTCCTCCTTGCGCAGGGTCGGCAGGATGCCGATCATGACCAGCTGGCTGCCGATGCTCCGCGCTTTCGCGTCCGCGGCGTTGAGGCTGGCCCGGATCTCCTGCTCGAGGCTGCCGAGCGCGTCGCCGTCCAGAGACCGGGGCGGTACGTTGATCTCCAGGTTGAACTGGCCGACCTCAGTCGCCCAGGCCGGATCGGCGATCGCCTCGAGGACGTCGGCGTTACGCATGGATGGCGCCGCGTCGTCGTCCACCAGGTTCAGCTCGATCTCCTGGCCAACCAGGCAGGGTCCGGACTCGAACAAGTTCTCGCGCAGCATGCCCGCGAACGCGTCCAGCGAACGCCCGAGCTTAGCCCGGTACCTGCGCCGGTCTTCACCGGTGATAGTGATGGCCTCGATGTCTCTGCCCATCAGGCTGCCTCCAGCCGCGCGCTCTCATCGCTGACCCACAGGGCCAGCAACCCGCGCAAGTGCGCAATGAACTGGTCATGCTCATCCGGCGGATAGACCGACCGCACGGTATTGATGAGCAGCTTGTCGAATTCTCGGCCCGCGACCCAGTCCAGCACGACTTCGTCGAGGTGCGGGAGAACGGTTTCGCAGAAGTCGTGATACTCCGCCGCTTGGAAGTAGCCGTCGGAGAGCTCACGGTAGGCCGCGAGCTTGTCCGCATACGACCGGCCGGGGTCGTCCGCGATCGCGATGTACTGGTCAGCATCCAGGTCAAGCCTGGGCTTGCGGCCCGAGACCAGCGCAAAGACGCACCACCTGACCAGGGCCTTAAGCGCCCACGGGAAGTAGTAGTGCAGGCTGGTCAAAGACACGTCCGGGCATGCGTTCGCGTAGTCGATCGGATAGACCTGACCGTCTTTCACCAGCGTCTCGCACGAGTTGAATTCCCACCGGAAGAAGGCGTTGACGAGCCGGCCGATCGTCACCACCTCGGTGCCCACCTGCGCCGACAGGAATTCGTGGTCGACCGCGTAACGCTCGTGCATCGGCAGTTCCGGGCGGAACCGCATGACCATCGTCTCGGCGCCAATCGACAGCGACCGGGCGAACACGTCATAGTCGACGGCCGCCTGCAAATGCATGAGCATCTCGCCGCTCTGGTCATAGGCCGCGTGCAGCTCGGCGGCGTTATGGATCCGGGAGACCCCGCGCCAGGCTCCGCCGTCGTAGGGCTTCATGAACAGCGGATAGCCGATCCCCTCGGCGATGGCATCGAGATCAAACGACCGGTTGTAGCGCGCTGCCGTGTAGGCGTATCGAGCGTTATCCACCGGATTCTTGTACGGCACGAGCACTGTCTCTGGCACCTTCAGGCCCAGCCGGATCATGGCGCAGTACGCCGCGTGCTTTTCCATCGACTGGAAGGTGAACGGGCTGTTCAGCAGGTACACGTTGTCCATCAGCGCGACCTTCTTCAGCCACTCCCGCGGTACGTAGTACCAGTACGCGAGCCGGTCGATGACCAGGTCGTAGCGGGGCCTGTCACGCAGCCCGAATGGCTCGATCGTGATCCGCTCGCAATCGAAGGCGTGGCTAACGTCGCTCCGGCCAGGCACCGGGCCGAGCCTGCGCACGATCTCTTCGAACGCTGCTGGCCAGTCCTCCTCGGTTCCCAGCAGCAGGCCGATCAGGTGCCGCTCAGTTGGCATGGGGCTCCCCTCGTCAGCAGAATCTCGGCAGGTGATGCGCAAGCTGGGCGCGCGCGAGCAGTGCCTTCGACACCGGCGGCAGCCAGGCCCCAGCCAGGCCCGCCGACAGGTACCGCGTGAGGTCAGCCAGCGTGTCGTACTCTGGTCCGTCGTGCACCACGAGCAGGGGCAGCGGCTCGGAATCGGGTACCCCGGCCGGGCCCCAGATCCGCGCGGCGAGCACTCCTTCAGGTGCCGGGACCTCGACCGTGCGGTCGGTGCCCGGCCCGGCCGGAGCCCGGAGCCAGTCATCGCCGGTCCGGCGGAAGTCCAGCAGGCCGGGCGCGAGCCGGAAGTCGGTCTGCAAGCGGATCCCCGCGAGCCGATACTGCGGGTAGGCTACCCGGAAGCTCGCCGCGCGCTCGTCCGCCCAGGCACCCGCGCCGGCCACGTCCGGAGCGACTGACTCGGCAGGCATGTCGACCCTCCGCGGCTGCACCTTCGCATACCGCTGGTGGCTGGACGACCACGGCGTATATGCCATTACTCGCCCATGGTGCCCGCTCCGAGCTGCGGTGACAATGCTTCGGTCAGCCCGGCGCCGTCAGCCCAGCCCGATCTACCCCGGCGCGGGTCAGCCCAGCCCGGCGAGTTCCTTCGCTAGCGGCTCGAGCACGGCCGGCGTCAGCGGCGGCCGGAAGTAGACGATCGCTAGCTCAACGCCGGCCTCGCCGAGCGCGGCGGCCGTCGCAGCGGTCTCGGCCGGATCCCCGGTGTACGCCACGTGGCTGGACAGCAGGATCTCGGCCGGGTTACGGCCAAGATCGGCGCAGTGCTGATAGAGCACATCGCGCTTGTGGCTGAACTGCTCCGGGGTGCCGCCGAGGAAATTCCAGTGCTGGGCAAATCGCGCCGCCGTGCGCAGTGTCCGCTTCTCCCCGCTGCCGCCGATGCAGATCGGCGGGTGCGGGCGCTGCAGCGGCTTCGGCTCGCACCGCGCGGCGGTCAACTGGTAAAACTTCCCGGCGAAGTCCGTCGTCTCCTGCGTGAGCAAGCCGGTGATGACCTCGCAGGCCTCCTCGAGCCGGTCGCTGCGCTCCCGAGGCGTTCCCAGCTCGATGCCATAGGCGCCAGACTCCTCGGTGTTCCAGCCTGCCCCGATGCCCAGCTCCAGGCGCCCGCCCGAGACGATGTCGAGCGTCGCCACCATGTTGGCCAGCACCGCCGGATGCCGGTAATGGATGCCGGTGACGAGGGTCCCCATCCGCAGCCGCCGCGTTGCCTGCGCCAGCGCGGTGAGCGTGATCCAACCCTCCATGCACGGGCCATTGTGATCATCGGTGATCGGGTAGAAGTGGTCGAAGGTCCAGCCGGACTCGTAAAGCTCGATGTCATCGGCCGCGCGCCACATCGAGAGCATGGCGTCCCAGGATGTGTGCTGCGGTGACGTCTTGAAGGCGAAGCGCATGAGCGTAAATCTACGCTGCGGGCTCAGACGCCAGCCAGGTCAGCTGCGCCTTTGGGGAGACCCGGCGGCGGCGGTGAGCTGGTCGCGGGTGGTTTCCAGCGCGGTGGTTCCCGGTCGGGTCAGCGGCCGGTGGCCGCATGTCGGCGAGGCAGGAAACCTGGACGCTAAGTTGGTACTGGTTTAGTCAGTGCATCGTGCGAGCGGGAGCTGCGGGAGGGCAGGTCAGGCGATGGCGCCAGTCTGGCTGACGGTCGTTGCATGGCTCTATCTGTCGATCTGTTTCTGTTGTGCTGGCATCATTTCGTACGATATTGCGCTTAATCATCGACGTCAGCCGATGGGCGTCATGAATTTCGTGTTCCCCATCACCGCGCTGTACTTCGGACCGCTGGCGCTCGCGTTCTACTGGCGCTGGGCTCGAGCCGCGCCCGCCACGGCTGCGGCACCGATGTCGATGAGCCATGCAGCAGCAACCCCGGCAGGAGTGCCCGTGGGCGGCCTGACGGCGCAAGGCCAGGGTGATCATCACGACGTGGCGGCCGGACCGGACGGCAATCAGCAGCCGGCACCGCAAGGCCGGCGGTCCAGGCCATGGTGGGTCACGATGGCCATCGAGGTCAGCCACTGCGGCGCCGGATGCAGTCTCGGCGACGTGATCTCCGAGTTCGCGATCTTCTGGCTGGCCCTCGCGATCGCCGGCTCTGTCCTCGGCGCGGAATACGTCGGCGACTACATGCTCGCCCTGGTGCTCGGCATCTTGTTCCAGTACTTCGCGATCGCGCCGATGCGCGGCCTCGGGTTGAAGGACGGCCTGGTCGCGGCCACCAAAGCCGACTTCATCTCGCTGACGGCGTTTGAGGTCGGCCTGTTTGGCTGGATGGCGGTCATGACGTTCGTGCTGTTCCCGGCGCCGCACAACTTGGGGCCCAACGCAGCTGCCTTCTGGCTGCTCATGCAGGTCGGCATGATCATCGGATTCTTCACCTCGTGGCCCGCAAACGTGTGGCTGGTCAAGCGCGGCATCAAGGTGCCCATGTGAGCCGACACGGCGCCGCAGTTGCGGGCAAATAAGTGATGCTTCTAGCTTGGCGCAATGATCACTTATGCATGGCGCGGCCAGTTCGACAATGCCGAGATCAACGCGCTCCACGCCGAGGCCTTCACTCACGAGATCATGGACGACGACTGGCGGGCGCAGGTCAACCAGCACAGCCTTGGCTGGGTATGTGCGCGGCACGCGGCCTGGTTGGCTTCGTTAACGTCTGCTGGGATGGCGAATCCCACGCGTTTATCCTCGATACCGTGCTCGCTGCGCAGGCGCGACGCGCGGGTGTCGGAAGCGGCCTCGTCGCGCTCGCCGAGCAGGAGGCTCGCGCCGCCGGGTCCGAATGGCTCCACGTTGACTTCGAAGACCACCTTCGCCCCTTTTACTTCGCCAGCTGCGGATTCAAACCCACGAACGCCGGCCTGATCGACCTGACGACGGGCATGTGAATGTCCGCAGCAGAGCCGCAGCGGCAAGATGGCGGTCAAACGGCCGGGTCTTCCTCGACCTGCGGTTCGTGCACGCAGGCTCATCCGGTCGCTAGGGAGCAAGCAATCGCCGTGGCTGCTACAACGGACCTCACAAGGTTGCTGGTAGCGATCGCGAACCTGGACCACAAGGCAGCGATGGACCTGCTCAACGCGACACCGTCGCTGGCCACGGCCAGGCTGGCGCGACGCGAGGAGTTCTTCGTCGCCGAGCGTCTCGCGCAGGTCTACGAAGGCGACACGGCGCTGCATGCCGCGGGGTTCAGTTACGACCCCGAGATGGCGCGAGACCTGATCACGCGCGGCGCCGACATCAGGGCCAGAAACCGGCGGGGCGCCGAACCGCTACACGCGGCGGTGGCCGGCGCCCCCGGCTCGGCAAACTGGAACCCGACACGCCAGCGGGCTGTCATTGTCTATCTCATCGAGGCGGGCGCTGATCCCAACGCAGCCGCCACCGGCGGAGTGACACCACTGCATCGAGCTGTCCGAAACCGATGTTCGGCTGCTGTCGAGGCTCTCCTGCGCGCCGGTGCCGATCCTCGCCTCCGAAACGACCGCGGCTCGACCGCGTCCGACCTTGCTCGCTGGACAACCGGGCGCGGTGGCACGGGCTCGGCAGCGGCCAAGACCGAACAACAGGTCATTATCGAACTGCTCGAGATCAGCACCGCGTGAGCCACGATCTCGACCCGCACGCGTTCCGGCCGCGCCAACAACGGTTTCGGTCACGGACTGCTCCGACGCCGTTGCCGGGATCGCGGCCAAGCAGGGATGGGCGCCGGACCTTATTTGGATGGTGAAACCCCGTCGACCGGCAGCGCGTGCCCGGTGCTGCGCGGCCTTGCCAGCGGCACCGCGCGGGCGGTCGGGGAGACGATCAGGTTCGCGGCGCAGTCCGGGGTCCGGCGGCTTTGGTCGGGCAATGGTCGCGCCAGCGCTTGCCCGGAGGGAAAGGCCGGCGTTGAAGGTCGCCCTGGCTGGGGGCGGCGGGCCGCTTGCATTGCTATCACGGCTAACGTCATGCTCGACGCGTGCGGCATGCAACGCAGGAAGACCTTGATCGCGTAGGAGCGCTGCTAGCGGAGCTACGCAACCTGCCCGAGTTGCGGGAGCGCAACCGCGGCAGTTTCTCGCGGGGATCTCGGGCGTTCCTTCACTTCCACGAGGACGCGGGCGACCTCTACGTCGATATCAGGCTCGAAAGCGCGTTCCAGCGCATGAGGGTCACCAGCCCCAACGAACAGGCCGATCTTCTCTCACAGGTGAGACAAGCACTCCAGCCGGACTCTTGATGGGCCGCTGACAGACGATTGCCGTCCCCATCGAAACACACAGATCGGCCGAGTCAACCCTCAGATCAAATAACGGCCGACAACGGTGCGCCATCGTTCCGCGCCGCGGCGGTCGCCAGCCCGGACAAAACTGGCCGGGGCCGTCGCTCACCGCACCTGGATCAAGGGAAGGCGGGCGCCCGACTGGTCATCTACAGGAAGACATCGGCTGAACGCGACGTCCGTCCGCGGCTCGGCTATCTCGGCGCCCGCCACGAAGCACGACCTGGGAAAGGGCGCTCCGGCCAGCGGCCTCCGCGTCGCTTGCCTCGCAAGCGCAGACCCTTGCCTGATGCTCTTGCCCGGCAAGAGAACCGGCGCCTGCCGAGGGACGCCGGAGAAGGGGACACGTTACGCTTGCCGCATGCAGCCCAGGGCCGCCGCGATCACGGGAATGGTGGAGGCTTGGCCGATCCGCCCGGTGGCCATTGCGGGCCAACCAAATTCCCGACCGGTGGCTGAAGCGGTGGTGGAAGCACTGCACGAGGGCCGCGTAGTGGCGGCAACTACTACCGATGAGGCTGGACGCTACCGACTGACAGTTCAACCGGGCACCTACCTGCTCCGTGTGACAGCCACGAGACTCCTCTCCATTTCCAAGGAGACCAGCCGGACGGTGACCGTGTCCCCAGGGGAGACGCTGACCGCCGGGTTCACCCTCGACACCGGAATACGGTGTCGCTGGGGTCACCAGCCCGCCACCTGCCCGCTGGGTGTCCGATGCCAGTGGGTCAGGCAGGAGGCCGGTCAGCGGCATTGAGGCACTGGCGTGTTGCCAGGCCGCAGGCCTGCCATCAGACGGTGCAAACACGGCGAACACCGCGCGCTCGCCACCTGCCGACGAGCAACCGGCCAGTCCGCCCGCGGCTAGCATCGAACCGGCCAGCCTGGTGGGCCTGATCCGAGTCACGCATGTCCTCAGGATCCGTAGAAGCCAAGCCTGGGCGCCTCCCCGGCCCAGTGCAGCATGCGCCCGGCCGTGATCGACCCCGCCGCATCATCCGTTGCCGCAGGCGTGGACTACTTCGATCACGTCATCGCCCCAGCGGAACCAGGTGATGCGCGCGCTGAACATGCGGGCAGCCTCGCGACGTTGGTTGCTACCGTGCCGGGATGAGCAACGACTCACCGGCGAGCGTCGCCGCCGCCTACTTCAGCGCCTGGACGAGCAACGACATCGAACAGGTCCGGCCACTGCTTCACCCCGACGTTACTTTCGCCGGTGCGCTCGGATCCACCCACGGCGCGGACGACACGCTGGCCGGGCTGCGGGGCATGTTCGCGATGACAGACCGCGTCGAGGTAATTAAGCGCTGGGTCGACGGGGCGGACGTGCTGACCTGGTTCGAATTGCGCACCGCCACCGCGGGCCCGCTGCCCATCGTCAACTGGAGCCACGTCGAAGACGGCCGGATCACCCGGATACGGGTCACCTTCGACCCACGCCCGCTCTTGGCCTAACCCGCACATCCGCCTTGGCATGGCGAAGCCTCGATCAGGTCGCTGCACGAAACCATGGCAGAAACCGAGCGCGACAGCGAGGTTGCCTAGCCCGTGCTGGTGGCTGCACAACGACAGCAGGTCCTCGGTGCTATGCCTGGCCGGCGACCGCGGGTTCCGGGTCGACCTGCCGCCGGGACTGCAGGTGCCCCTGGAGCAGTGGCATGCCAAGGTGACCGTGACCCGGGCGCTGGGCCGTTACCGGCTGCGGCTGCGGCTGCGGCACGGGAGGCCTCCCCTTGGCGCGGGGCTACCGCCCGCGCCCTGCGGCGCCTGCTCCATCCCCGCGGCCGCGACGACTACCGGATGCGGTCGCGCACCATGGAACCAGTGTTCGGGCGAATCAAGACCTGCCAGAACCCGACCATGATGTTCCGGCGCGGCTTCACCGCACGCGAAAGCGAATGGCTGCTCGCCTGCGCCGCGCATAACCTGCGGAAGCTTTACCGGCACCGAAAGGCAGGCTAATCCTCAAAGGCTCACCCCACGGCAACCCAGACTTAACACCACGAAGGGCCGCAGCCCGCGCCCTCCGGCTGCATCCCAAGATCCCCAACCCGGCGGTTGCACGGCTTTGCGCGACAGACTGAACTATGCCGAGGGGCGGGAGTCCGAAGGCTCCCTTCGAGCGCCATCCAACACGCGCAGCCGCCGTTCTCTTCGCTTGCGGGCCGTCAACAGTCGGCGCTTCCATGCGGTGCCGTTCGATTGCGCGAGGCTCAACTGTCGCCCCACTTGCTGACGTTCAAGGCGATGAAGCCGTCGCAGCCTGGCGGAGGCGCGGGCGTGAGCGTCGTCGCCGGGCACGGGTCCAGGATCAGCGGTGGCCGCGGCCTCTGGTCGAAGTTGAAGTCCCGCAAGATGTTGCCGGCTATCTGATCCCGGATGACACGCCGCCGGTCCGGGCGGCCATCGGTCCTGGGATTGAGCCGCGCGCCGGACAGGAAATCGTCCTCGATGAACCTGAGGTAGGAGTCGGATGACAGCGGCTGATGGTCGATAAAACTGCGACTGGCATACGGGCTGATGACTAGCGCGGGTACCCGGATACCGTAGCCGAGCGGATCGACCCTGGGCGGCACCACGTTGTCGTAAAAACCGCCCCAGTCGTCCCAGGTCAGGAAGATGGCGCTGGAGTCCCAGTCCGGGCCCCGCATGACCGCGTTGATGATCCGGGTGACGTAGGCCTGCCCCCGGCTGACGAGGGCTGGCGGATGCTCGCTGTCGGCGGGCTCCGGCAGGATCCAGGAGACCGCTGGAAGCGTGCCTTCCGCGGCCGCGCGCACGAACGCGCCCAGATCCTGAATGTAGTGCGCCTGATGGTCCTGGCTGACGTCGGTGAAGCCCGGCAGCGGGTTCCAGTCATCCGGCACGCCCGGCCCGCTGCCGCCCTGCTGGGTGCCGTGGTCAAGGTAGCAGGCCCAGCTCACGTGGTGCTCGTGCAGCAGCCAGGTCAGGTCGGTCCAGGCGAACGGCCGCGGGTTGGCCGTGGTCCTGCTCCTGGGATAGGCGGTGCCGACGCAGCTCATCGGATTTGCCGTCCTGCAATTGGCTGACCAGGCGGATACCAGGCTCAGGTGGGCAGGCAGGCTCCAGGAACGATTGGACTCAAACATGTGGTCGTCGAGCACGAAGTGCTTCGCGTAGGCCCAGTAGTCAGGGATGTCGGACTGAACGTGGTAACCCATCACATCTGTATTGCAGGCGCTGCTGCTCGCACAGAAGAAGATCTCGGCTTCCTTGACGAAGCCGTTCATTTGGCCGCCGTTGACATCGGCGAAGCTGTGATTATTCGAGTGCGGGCCACCAACGTTGCTGTCCGCGTGATCGACATATGGCCCGGCGCAATGGTAGTGCAGCGGATCGGGGACGCACGCGTGCTTCGGCAGGCCGTCTGCACCCGGGTAAGTGCCGAAGTACGAGTCGAAGGACCGGTTCTCCTGCATGATCACGATGACATGCCGGATTTTGTGGATGCCCTGCAGCTTCAGCGCTGATGCGCCGGCTGACGGCGCGCCGCCAGCTACTCGTGTTTGCCCAGTCGCTGACGCGGCACTGGGCTCCTGAGTCGGTCTCAGCTCCCCCAATGGCGCTGACACTGTTGCTAGGCCAACGGCTGTCCCGATGGACACGACAACCAGTACGGCGGCACACGCGTACAACCGTCCGCGCATCAGGGCTCCTGCCGCGCTCCAAGCTGACGCTCATACTAGCCGTCGAGCCGCCCTCGTCCTTATCGGATCGTCTCGCAGCGTGGCTGTACGTGTGTCAGCAGAAGTAGGCGCCACGCCAGCCCGTAACCTTCGCCACGACGATGGCGCCGTTGCCTGGATCCCGGTCGGCTCGCCGCACGCGGGCATCGCAGCGGCTCCTCCGATCGAGTCCACCTTCGCCACCGTCAGGCTTCGCCAGCGAGTCACCAAGGGCCCCCGCGCCGCCGGTGTCGCGATGGCGTTCAAGCTCATCGAATCAGCACAGACCCGGTGGCGGGTCGTCAACGCACCCCACCTCGTCGCGCTGGTCGGTGCCGGTGGGGTATTCAAGAACGGCAAGCTCATCGAACGACCCGATGAATCGGGGGGTGGTGATCAGCAAGTCGCGTGACACGCCGATCCTCTCACCCAGCGCCCTCCCTGACCGCCGCCATCGCGCGTGCCGTCTCCGGGATATGCGTTTCCGCAGCCGCTGACAAGGGTCACGATCGTCATCTGACAAGACCCGCCTGATTCCTCTCGGCTTGACGCGTGCCGATATCGGAATATGATTGCACCATGGCACGAGCAGCGACGACGTCGGACGTCTTCAACGCGATCGCCGAGCCGCAGCGCCGGGAGATCCTGGTGCTGCTGCGGGCGGGTGAGCGGCCGGTGACCGAGTTGGCCCAGGAGCTGGGGATGGCCCGGCCGGGGGCGTCCAAACACCTGCGGGTGCTCCGGGAGGTCGGGCTGGTGCGGGACCGCAAGGCAGGCAAGCAGCGCCTGTACGGCCTTGACGCCCGCGGGCTGCGACCGGTTCACGAGTGGACCGGCGGGTTCGAGCGGTTCTGGAACGAGAGCTTCGACCGGCTGGACGCGTACGCGCAGGACCTCAAGCAGGCAAAGCAGGAGGAGTAGCTGATGAGCGAGACGGGACGAGGAGCGCCGGCGCAGTCCGCGACGGCCGACTGCGAGATCGTGATCTCCCGGGTCATCAGTGCCCCACGGGAGCTGGTGTTCGAGGCGTTCACCGAGGTGCGGCACCTGTCGCGGTGGTGGGGACCGGAGGGGTTCACCACCACCACGCGGGCGTTCGAGTTCCGCGTCGGCGGGGAGTGGGACTTCGTGATGCACGGACCGGACGGGACGGACTACCAGGAGTGGATCTCCTGGACCGAGATCGCCCCGCCGGAGCGGATCGCGCTGCTGCACGGTGAGTCCCGCGGCGACCCGAACGCCTTCGAGTCGGTCCTCACGCTCGCGCCCGACGGCGCGACGACCCGGATCGAGATGCGCACGGTGTTCCCCAGCAAGGAGCTGCGCGACGAGGCGGTCGAGAAGTACCACGCGATCGAGGGCGGCCAGCAGACCCTGAGCAACCTGGCTGCCTACGTCACCGAGATCGTTCGGAAGGGAGTTGGGGACTGATGGCCGGAACGGTGTTCTTCAGCGTGACGATGTCGCTGGACGGGTTCATCGCGCCCGAGCAGCGCATGGACGACCCGGATGTGCAGCGCTGGACGGCGCAGTGGATGGAACTGCAGCAGTGGATATTCCCGCAGCGGTTCTTCCGGGAGAACCTGAAGCTCGGCGAGGGCGGCGAGGAAGGGCGCGACAACGACGTCGCGCGGGAGACGTTCGAGCGCACCGGCGCGAGCGTGATGGGCAAGCGCATGTTCGACCTCGGCGAGCAGGCGTGGCCGGAGGAGGCGCCGTTCCACACGCCGGTCTTCGTCGTGACGCACGAGAAGCGTGACCCCTGGGAGCGGCCAGGCGGGACCACCTTCCACTTCGTCAACTACGGCATCGAGCCCGCGCTCGACCAGGCCCGCGAGGCCGCCGGCGACCGGGACGTCCGCATCGCGGGCGGCGGCGCAACGATCCTGGAGTACGTGAACGCCGGCCTGATCGACGAGTTCACGATCGCGCTCTCACCCGTGCTGTTCGGCTCCGGAATCCGCCTGTTCGAGGGCGTGGACGCGGGCCGCGTGGCCCTGGAGCCGGTCCGCGCGGAGCCGACGCAGCGGGTGACCCACCTGACCTACGCAGTCCGGGAGCGGTACCTGTCTCGACCTCAGCGCTCCCCCGCCGAGGTCAGCAGCGCGGTGATATCCTCGACGCTCTGAGCGTCAGGAAAGGCGAGCGTTCGGGCCGCGATCTCGGCCGCGCGCTCCTCCGGGAAGGACCTCACGGCGTTGTCGTGGAACTTCCTCGCCAGATTCTGGTCGGACAGGGGGATTCCGGCCGCCGCCGAGCAGCGCCGCGGCGACCGTGTAGGGGCCGCTGAACGCAGCGTGGTACCCGGAGGTCGGCCGTGCCTCGGCCTCGGGTGGCTCGGCGATCGTGCGCAGGACGGGCGGCCCTCCAGCGCGGTCGGCGGGCCGGTGAGCCCGTGCAATGCCAGGTCGGCCGCTGCCACGCCGCACTGCGCGGCCCAGCCGCAGTGGACCCGCTTGACGGTCCCGCCGCTGCCGTTGGCCTCCAGCAGGCCGGAACCTCCGGCTCGGCCATCGCGTCTAAGACGTTGATGGAGGAGGTGCCTGCGTGGCTCCCACCGAGAGATGTTCCACCGGCGCGGCGTTTTACCCTGCTCGGCCAGCTCAGGCGGTCAGCCACTTTGGATAATGCGGCGCGGCGCAGCCAGACGGTACCTGCGGGGCCCAGCGCCCGGTTCCTTGCGCTCCTCGGCGTGTCCTTCTTTCTGATGTCAGTTGCTGTAGCCGCATGCGGCTCGGCGACATCAGCCAGGACGGTATCGTCCGGGTTCGCTGGCCACGACTGGCAGGTCGTGGCCATCAGTCACGACGGAAACGTAACGAGAACGCCGGCGCGGATGCAGGTCGCTTTGCAGTTCTCACCCGGCGGGCAGTTCGGCGCCAACGACGGCATCAACTTCCACAGCGGGACTTACCGCACGACCAGCGATGGCTTCACGACCAGCGCCCTGGCCAGCACGGCGGTCGGTTACGCCGGGCACGACCCGGCCGTCCTGGTGGCGATAGATGCGATCGGGTCCTTCGACAACGGCGTCCACGCGACAGTTAAGCTGACCGCAGATCGGCTCGTGGTCGGCGTCGACTCCTACACACTGACCTGCCAGCGCGGCGGTCCCCGGACCGACGTCCCCGCCCCCGCGGGTACGGGTGGATAGCGCGCCTGTTCCCGGCCATCGATGCCTTGCTTCCGATGCCTCCCGAGTCCCCAACTTCCGCGCCTTCATCTGTCAAGGCGTGCTCTCCTGCACGCATGTCGGAGCCATGGTGGTGCCGCTGCGTCGTCACCCTGACTTTCAGATCCCTGCCCATGTTGGATCTCGCGCTGCGCTTCCCGCATAAACCAGCCCTATCGCCCAAACCCGCGAGTAGGCAGGTTGTGGATCTCGGAAGTGCAGCCGGTTATGCCTCCTTGGCTGCCCTCGGGAGGGTGCAGCGGCAGGTCCCGCGGCTCTAGTGGGCGTTCCCCGTGGAAACTCTGCGCCGATCGCGGCAGAGCGTGCGCCTGGATAGTTACCAGAGGCGATCAGGGTACGGGGCGGCGTTCGACAAACGAGAGCCGCTGAACTCAACGGTCGATGCCGTGACCCGCCGCCAGAATGGCCAGATAGCCGGGGTGATGCGAAGCTCGATCCGGGCCCGCGCGTGCCTGCCGAGCAGGTCATCGATGACCACCTGCTCGATCGCGTCCACCGGCTGGTCACACACCCAGTAGCCGCCGACCTCGTGCGGCCGGAACGCCTCGGCGGGCAGCCGGTAGGCATACAGCTGGCAGTCCTGCATGCGGCCCAGCCAGCCGGCCTCGATCACATGGATCCGGTTCGCGGCGCTCTGGCCGAAGAACCGCTCGCGGTCAGCCGGGGTGGTCGTCGGCACCGGCCAGATGCAGCCCCGAGGGCAGTCCCTGGGAAACCAGAACATCGGCGCGTGACGCGTATCGACCGCCCACACTCGCGGCGGAGCGCCAAGATCGGCGGCCGCCGCGCGCGGCCGGAACACCCCAAGATCAGGGTCGTGGCTGTAGTGCCAGAGCGCGAACGCGCCCTCCGCCGCATACCTCGGCGCCGGCTCGCGGGCCAGCACATCCTCCGGATAAGCGCCCTCCACCAGCGGCAGTCTCCATGCCGCCGTTCCCTGCGTCACACAACTTGGCCGGGCCTGTTGCTGCGCCCGGCCCTTGCGGGTGACCGTCAGCCCCTATGCCCTGGACGCTGTCACCCTCGTTCGCAACCCGGCTGAAGTCGCGCAGGCACTGCTGACTGGCAGCGATGTTGTCGGGCAGGCCGGGAGCTCCGAGCTTGCTCAGCGGTAGATCCTGGTTGCTCCAGCCGAGTCGCCGCATCGCCAGGTCATAGATTCACAGAGCGAACTCGCGGTCCTGCGGGCTCCTGGCGCATAGCGGCCGTCTGCATTTCCGCGTCCGATACTTGGGCCAGGTCGGGCAGTCCGCGCCGATGGCATCAGACCATCCCGGAGGCGCTGAGCGGGTTGTATCCCGGTGTGCGGAACAGGTCCTGGAGCTGACGGCGACGGATGCCGATATTGCTGCCCCTCGATGATCGGATAGGCGAGGGCCTCCGACAGGTAAGCCATCAGCAGGAAGCTGCTGTCGTAAGCCTGGACGCCGACGACGTTCATGAGCCGGTTGATGACGTCGACTCCCATCTCCGAGCCGAAGATCTTCGAGTGCAGGGCCAGTTCGGGACCCGCGTCGTCCTGCGCGATCACGGCGTCAAGCGCGCGCCAAGCGAGAAGCCTGACCGCCTCGATCCGGCTCTTCGCGTCCGCGAGCACATCAGCCACGGACTGGTGATCGAGGAGCGGCACTGCGCCGCCTCGCTTCTCGGTCATTGCATAGCGATAGGCCACTTCGAAAGCCTGCCGCATCGCCGCGACGGCGAAAATGCCGATCGCCGCGCCGCTGGCCCAGAGCGAATCGTGGGTGAGCTTGACACCTTGCCCTTCGGAACCGAGGAGGTTCGACCGCGGAACCCGCACATCGTGCAGGCGGATCCGCGACGTCATGCAGCCTCGCAGGCCGACCAGGTCATAGTGCTCTTCCACCTCGATGTGGCCGGCCAGCTGCTCGCGTTCGGCAACGATAAGAGACACGCCTCCAGGGGTGCGGGAGACGATCGTCATCACGTCGGGGCCGTTGCCATCCCAGCCGGCGAGATGGGAGGCCCACGCCTTGCGGCCGTTGATCACCCACCAATCGC
This sequence comes from uncultured Actinomycetota bacterium, assembly GCA_963804435.1. Taxonomy (GTDB): domain Bacteria; phylum Actinomycetota; class Actinomycetes; order Streptosporangiales; family Streptosporangiaceae; genus JAJYUU01. Next base: position 2,853,027 of record CAWDQI010000001.1, read on the forward strand.
CGTCAGGCCTTGCGGTCGTGCGCACGCCCTCGGCCGGGGGTGGCGCGGCGAAGTTGGCGGTGCCTTCCGGTTCACTGAACGCCATGGCGGCAACCGGAGCGCCGTGGTCGGCCAGGACCGGGGCGACGAAGCGCGCTGGATCTGCTCGGGCGGTCTGGTAGAAGTCGACTCACAACCCGGCGACGGGGAACACCAGCCTGCTGAACAGGCTCCCGTCAGCGCGCAGTTATAGTTTCGCAGGTGAGGCATCGGGCCGCGTCGGCTAACTGCCGCTTCGGCTGGATCGTCGTAGCGCTCGTGCTTATCGTCGCGGGCTGCAGTACGCCCGGTCCGGGAGCAGCGGCCCAGGCCGTCTTCTATCACACCCTGCCGCCCGCCGCGGAGCTGCCCAGCGGTGCACTTTGCGCCAAGCTAGTCAATTCCTCGCCGCAGCCCGAGGACAGGCCTGCCAACAAGCGGTACAACAGCAGGAAAGGCCGTCACGTAGGCGCGGAGTTCCTCGCTTCGGACGGCCCTGGGGCGAAAAAGCTGGTCAGGCGGATCGATGGCGACTTCACTGGCACCACGATCGACATACTCCGGTGGGCGGCCTGCAAGTGGGGCATCAACCAGGACATCGTGTTCGCCCAGGCGGCCGTGGAGAGCTGGTGGCAGCAGGACACGCTGGGTGGCTGGACCACGGACCGAGCCGACTGCCCGCCCAGCAACAAGCTCGGCCGGGACGGCAAGCCCGGCGAGTGCCCGGTGACCTACGGGATCCTGCAGAACACCTACGAGCCCGGCGGCTGGCCGGCCATCGGCCGGTCCACTGCGATGAATGCCGACGCCGCATACGCGATCTGGCGGTCATGCTATGACGGCTACGAGACGTGGCTCAACAGCATGCCCCGAGGCAGCCAGTACCACAAGGGCGACGTTTGGGGCTGCGTCGGACGATGGTTCTCGGGCCAATGGCGGAACCCGCCCGCACTCGGCTACATCGCTCAGGTAAAGGAGTACATGCGCAAGAAGATCTGGCTTAGGACGAATTTCCGCTGGTGAGCTGACGGCGCAAGGCCGCGCTCAGCGCATCCTGGGACGCTAACCATTCGGAAACTTGACACGGGAAATAGTGCGCTCGGAACCGAACGCTAAAGGCTCTGACTTGAGCCACCTCTACTACTACTTCTCCGGCCGCAAGGTCCTGATCGCGTTCCTGCTGACGGAACGCCTGGTAGCAGCGGTACAGGTGATCCAGACTGCGAGTGACACGCAACCATCGCCTACCGACCGGCTGCGGTCGGGCGCGGCCAGAACAAGCTGGACCTGAGCGCGGCCTAGCAAGGCGCGCCCCGCACACCTAAACCCGGCGGCCAGCGGCAACACCCGCGCATATCGTGCATCTGAGGATTGGCCGTTCAGCCCGTGCGCGATGGGCGTCGTCTTGCATGGCGGAGAGTGCTGGCCCCTCCCCCACACCCGCCCATTCGAAGAGATCCAAGTGCAGGAAGTTAAAGAACGACACGGGTGTGGCTAGATCAATGGCCAGAACAAGAACCCTTAGATCTGCCGGTGCCGACGCCTGTATTCAGGCTATCGATCTGCGGACAAGGGAGCCCGGGCTGTCCCCGGAACTATTCACCCGGCACCGCCGCCAGCACGGCCGCTCATCTGCGACGACCCTCCGACAGCCAACGCAACACCAGCGGCAGGTCAGCACGGGCAAACGGACGACCGTGTAAAGCCAGCGAGCCGTCACCATAAGTGAGCAGTCGCCCGGCATGTCGCCCACAAGATTGCGCCTAACGCCGATACTCTGCGCTGCCGCTCCCCGGAGGGTTCGGCGGGAGACAATGGCGCAGAATGACCAGTTCTGGGCAACGTCTGCTGGGCTGTCGTTTCTGGCCTCAGTCGCTGCCTTGCCTCTCTTGCCCGGCGCGGCCGGCGGCCTGGGCCATGCTGGGGACTGGTCGAGTTTCTTGCACATGCAGCAGGTGGTCCGGCAGGCGCATCAGCGTTCGGGCGCGATCGGATCAAGACGAGACGCTCCGGGGCAACCGCCTGGTCAGGAATGGCCGCATCGTCGTCCTGATGGTCCTCCGGAGAGGCTGGCGGCAGCCGATTGCGATGGCCTCGGATATCAAGCTTCTGGACCTTGATGTATCTACGAGCGGGGAGGTCCGCCGCAGGAGCAGTTCGCCTGGCTGCCGCGGCACGCGCCTGTCTCACTGAATCTGATAAGCAGGGGCGATTCCGCCGCCTTGTCTCGCTGAGCCTGGTCTGCCGGTGACATTCGCGACTAGCGCCCGGCCAGAGGAGGGATGCACGCCGTAGTGGCGAGCTGTTCGAGGCCCTTGAGACCGTCGAGACTCACGCCAGCGACAACCGTACTCACGGCTTCGCCCTGGTTGAGGTCCGGGCGGAACCGGATGGATCGGTGTCGGCCGGCGACTGGCGCCGTCGGTGCAGCGAGCGAAGCCGAACCGCCGTATCGGTCGGGGAGGATGGACAGCTTGTCGACTAGGACCGCTAGCGGCGCGGCTGCCAATTCGAAGGTCAGCACCCAGTGCGGTCCGTAACGGCTGGCCGTCCGCAGCGCGACCGTTGGCATGGAGCCGAGGGCCTGGGTCAAGGCTCTGAGCGTGGGACGGTGCACGCGTCCGGCCCGGATCCGCTTACCGGCAATCATGAACTCGGCCGAGGTGGCGCACCCGCCGGAGGCCGGGTAGATCAGGCTGGTCAGCCCGCCTCCGCTGGCGGCCAGGCTCCGCAACGTTGTCAATTGCTGGGCGTTGTGCTCGCGCACAGCACGGCGCTCGGCCTGGCGCCACGTGCGGCGTTCCGGGCGTGACAGGAAGGCAGGCGGATCGCCGAGAGCTTGGCTGTTCATCACGGGCCTTCCGGGGTGCGAAGACTTCAGGGCAATGAGTGCTTGTTACCCGCCGCATCGCAACGCTGGTCAAGTGACGGCCGTGTTCGGCCAGGTTGTCCGGGCGGCCGGCCTGGGCTCAGGGCCAGTCGCGTGCGCGGTCTGCGGGCAGCTGGCCCGCCCCTGCCCGGTCTGAGCGCTGGTCACGGCGCGACCGAGCCAGCCGAACCGATGGAGGAGTCCACGCCTAGAACGAACTGGTAGTCGCCCACGATGAGTCCCGCGGCCGACAGCAGGAACAGGTTCATACCGGCATCAGCCAGTTCGCCACCGGCTGCCTGTCGCATCTCCCAGCGGAACAAGACGCAGTCGTGATGGCCAACCGCCCCGCCACTGGAGAACCGGTAGCCGCCCGCGGCGATGAAATCCTCGTGCACTTCTGCCACGTGCTGGGCAACCGCGTCGATCCCGGAGAAGACGCCGCTTAGGGTCACGATGCTGCCGTCCCCGGCGTACAGGGAAGCCAGCTCGGCGCGCCGGCTGACCGGATCGGGATCGTTCCAGGCGGTCACGTAACGAGGGATCAGATCCTGAAAAGGCTGGGCGGCCATGGCAGCTACCTCCGGGCTGGACGGGTGATCACCTACAGGCTGCGCGCCCGCGCTCCTGCGGGCAATTCCCCGCAGGGAATGGCAATCACCGGCTGCTGGGGGTTCGCAACTGTTCGGCATGGCGTCATCAGATATCAGCAAACATTTGTGGCCCTCCTGCCGGTTCCGTGGGTGTATCTGTGATCATCTTCCGGGGAGGCCGGGCCGGAGTCCGCCGAGGGCGAGCATCGCTAGTGCGATGAGGGCGGCGGGGTTGTGGAACCCGAAGGCCATCCGGGTGATGACTCTTATCTTGGTGTTCACCGACTCGATGAGGCCGTTGCTGAGGCCGTGGTCGAGGGTCGCGTTGATGCTGTTCTGGTGCCTTCGGATCTTCCGGCCGAGTTCAGTGAATTCGGGGATCCGGCAGCGGGCCGCCCAGGATAGCCACCGGTCCAGGGCGTATTTCCCTTCTTCTCCTTTGAGCTGGAATGGCAGCCTCAGTCCTTCCTTGAGCAGGTAGGCGCGGTAGAGGCGGGGGTCGGTCTTCTCGATCCAGCCAAGCTTGGCCTGCTGGCTGTCGGTGAGGTTCTCCGGGTTCTTCCACAGCGCGTACCGGGCGTGCTTGAGGGTGGCGGCGCCGCCGGCCGAGGCGCGGACGGTGCGGCTGCCGAGGCGGACCGCGGTGACCCGGCTGCGCGTGCCTGCCGCCAGGCCTCGCGGCGGACCTCGTCCAGGGCGCCGGTGGCCCAGGACACGACATGGAACGGGTCGGCGCACAGCACCGCCAGCGGTGCCCGGGCGGCGACCACTCCGGCGATCCACTCCGCGCCGTCGGCGGACACGTGGGTCAGCTGCACGGCCCGCTGGTCGCCGAGGGCGTCGAAGAACGCGTTCATGGTGGCGGTGCCGCGGCCGGGCGCGGCCCATACCAGCTTGCCGCTGTCATGGTCGACGACCACCACGATGTACTTGTGGCCGCGCTTATAGGAGATCTCGTCGATGCCGATCCGCGTCAGCCCGGCCAGCGGGTCGGCGGCGGCCAGCTGCTCCGCCAAGACCCGGGCGATGATGTGCCCGACAGTGCGCCAGGAGATCCGCATCAGCTGGGTGATGGTGGTCTTGGAGCACGCGGCGGCCAGCCACGCGACGGTGTCGTCGAAGAACCGGGTGTGCGCGGCGCCGTGCCGGGCCCACGGCACCGCGGCGACCACCACCCCGTGCTGCGGGCAGGACACCCGCGGCGCGTCGGCCTCCAGCCAGGCGGTCACCGGCCCCAGGTCCAGCGCCCGCCACAGGCGCCGGCCCTGGCCTCGGTCATAGCCGGGCCGCTTGCGCCCGCAGATGCCGCACCGGTGCGCCTGCCGCGGGCGCGGGCGGACATGGGCTACCACCGCCAGCCGCAGCCCGCAGCCGTCCCCGGCGTCCTGCTCGTCGAAGTCCACGGCCTCGATCACCGTGTTGTCGCAGCCCAGCATCCTGGCCCATACCCTGGCAATACGCACGCCGTTCCCTTTCCGTTAGTGCCTGTTTCTCGACAACTCAGACACTACGGACGGGGACGGCGTGCCCCGGCCAGCTACCGCGCTATCCCTGGCTCACTTTCCGGCTCGCTTCCGATAGCCGCCCGACCCCAGCTGGAAGCGGCCGCTGTCCAGGCTGGCCGCAGGCCACCCGGCAGGGCCGCAGGGCCTTGACAGCGGACGCGCCCAGCGGACAATCACAGGCCGGAAGCCAGCCCACCGCACCCGTGCCACTGCGGGATGTCACACCACGGCCAGGCCAGCCCGCCCCCGCGGACCGCAACGTGCTCCCGCGCAAGACATCCCGGCAGCCAGCCCGGCAAATCGACCCACGGAACCGGCAGGGGAGCCACATTTGTTCTAGTAAAGGGTGTGAAGCTTCGGGAATGGGCGGTGCGGGAGGGCGTTCGTTACCAGACCGCGTGGCGGTGGTGGCGGGACGGGAAACTGCCGGTTCCGGCGCGGCAGACCGAGACGGGAATGATCGTGGTTGACGTGCCGGTGCCGGGGTGCGCGGCGGGGGCGGTGCTGTACGCGCGGGTGTCGTCGGATGATCAGCACGCGGACGTGGACCGGCGGGCCGCCCGGCTGGCGGGTGGCCGGGTGGGCCGCGGCGCAGGGCGTGGTGGTGGCTGGGGTGGTGCGCGAGGTGGGCTCGGGGGTGAAGGGGAAGCGGCCGAAGCTGCGCCGGGTTTTGTCGGACCCGTCGGCCATGGTGATCGTTGCGGGGCACCGGGACCGGCTGGCGCGTTTCGGGGTGGAGTATCTGGACGCGGCTTTGGCGGCGCAGGGCCGCCGGGTGCTGGTGGCCGGTGGCGGCGAGAGGGCTGATGACCTGGTGCGGGACATGATCGAGGTGCTCACGGGCATGTGCGCGCGCCTGTACGGGCGTCGCGGTGCCCGGAACCGGGCGATGCGGGCGGTGACCGCGGCGAAGCACGCGGGCGCGGCGAGGCAGGCTGACCGATGTTGCAGGCGTACCGGTTCGCGCTGGACCCGGCCCCGGCGCAGGCGCGGGTGCTGGCCTCGCACTGCGGCGCGGCGCGCAAGGCGTTCAATGAGGGCCTGGCGCAGGTGAAACGGTGCCTGGATCAGCGCGGCGCCGAACGCTCCTACGGGGTGCCGGACGGGCTGCTGACCGAGGTTCCGTGGACGTTGCCGGCGCTGCGGCGGTGGTGGAATGCCAGTAAGGAGGTGCTGGCGCCGTGGTGGGCGCAGAACTCCAAGGAGGCTTACAGCTCCGGGCTGGACGCGCTAGCCCGCGGCCTGCGGCAGTACTCGGCCTCGCGCTCGGGCCGGCGCCGCGGGCCGAAGGCCGGGTTCCCCCGGTTCAAGTCGCGGCACCGGTCCCGGGTGTCGTGCCGTTTCACCACCGGCGCGATCCGGGTCGGTGACGGCATGCATGTCGTGCTGCCCCGGATCGGGCGGGTCAAGACGCACGAGCGAACCACGGCGCTGCTCGCCCGGATCGATGCCGGCACGGCCCGGATCCTGGCGGCCACGGTCAGCTTCGACGGGCGCCGCTGGCATTGCGCGTTCACCGTCGAGGCCGACCGCGAAGCCGGACGCCCCGCTCATGCTGGCCGGGACCGGGCCCATCCGGTGGCCGGCGTAGATCTTGGGGTGCGGGACCTGCTGGTGGCCGCCGCACCCGATGGCGCCGAGGTCGCGCGGGTGCCGGCGCCGCGCAGCCTGGCCCGCGCGCAACGCAGGCTGCGGGCGTTGCAGCGCCGCGCGGCCCGGCAGGCCGGCCCGGACCGGCGCGCCGGCCGGCGGCCCTCGCATCGGTGGCGGCGCAGTCAGGACCGGATCGGGCGCGTCCACGCCCGCGCCGCCAATATCCGCCGGGATGTTCTGCACAAGGCCACCACGGCCCTGGCCCAGCGCCACCAGGTGATCGTGGCCGAGGACCTGGCGGTGGCGAACATGTGCCGCCGCAAACCTCGCGCCGGGCGGGGCGGGCGCGGGCTGAACCGGGCGCTGGCCGGCGCCGCACTCGGCGAGCTGCGCCGCCAGCTCGGCTACAAAACCACCCGGTACGGCTCGGCCCTCGTGGTGGCGGACCGGTGGTATCCCAGCTCAAAGACCTGCTCGGCCTGCGGCGCGGTGAAAGCCAAGCTCGCCCTGGCCGACCGGACCTACCAGTGTGACCACTGCGGCGCGGTTCTCGACCGTGACCGCAACGCCGCGATCAACCTCGCCCGCCTGAGCGAGCACGCCGCCAGCGTGGAAGGCAGGCCCGCCGGGAGTGGCCCGGTGGCAGGACGCGGAGCCAGCCAGAAGACCCCGCCCGGCGGGGCAGGAGGCAACGAAACGTCAACCCGGCACCAGCCCGCGCTGGACAAGACCGGGACCGCCCCTCCGCAAGGAGAGGCTGCCTGACCATGAGACAGAAGTCGATGGATCAGGTAACGGTATGACTCAGGACATGACGGCGAGCACAGTGGCGGGCGGCCCGCCAGGCAGGAGTGCTTCGGATCGGAACTGCGCCGTTGGCGGGAGCGGCGCCGGGTCAGCCAGCTTGAGCTCGCCTTGCGGGCCGGGACCACCCAACGGCACCTCAGTTTCATCGAGAACGGCCGGTCGGTTCCCGGCCGGGGAATGGTGGTCCGCCTGGCCGAGTCCCTTGGTCTGCCACTGCGAGAGCGAAACCTGCTCCTGCTGCACGCCGGGTACGCGCCCGCCTACCCCCAAAGCGCACTCGGCGACGAGGACCTGCACGCCGTGCGCGAGGCACTCGAGGCCATCCTCGCAGGCCACGAGCCCTACCCGGCGATGATCATCAACCGGGCCGGCGAGCTGATGCTGGCCAACAGGGCTTGCGGGCTGTTCTTCGATGGCTTGCCACCCCACCTGCTTGCCGCGCCGGTCAACACCCGGCGTGTGGCCCTGCACCCCGAAGGCCTCGCCTCCCGCATCGTCAACTTTGATGCGTGGGCACCGCACGTCACCGACAGCCTGCAACGCGAGCTTCGCCGCAACCCCGACCCGCTTCTCGAGGCGCTCCTCGAGGAGCTCAACCGCTACATCACCCGCCCGCCCGTAACGGCAGACCACCTCGGCTTCGCGGTCCCGCTCGAGCTTTCGACCCCCCACGGACCGGTGAGGCTGATCACCACGCTCACCACCTTCGCCACGGCGACCGACGTCCTGCTATCCGAGCTCCGCATGGAGGCCTTCCTGCCAGCAGACGACCGCACCGCCGAGCGCCTACGCCAGCGAGCCGCCAATACCAAGGCCGGAGCAGTTCGCCTTCGGCCGGACGGAGTTCCGGTCACGCTGCAGTAAGCGTGACTGGCATCGGGCACGCTTACTGCACAGGCCATTAGGCTAGTGACCTGTCAATCGGAGCATGGGCAAGGTCATGCTCCGCGGCCCTAGACCTCTGATGAACGTCAGCCAAGCCCTGTCGTCACCGTAAATGACCACTCGCGCGGCACCACCCCTTCACGAGATTGCGCCGAATCTGCGCCAAATTCATATCGGTGAGCTGACGCCGGGAATGCGGCGCAGATGAATCTGCTCGGCGTGAGCGTGCGGCAGGGATTTCTGGGATCGGCAACTCTGCGCGGTACCGGCTGTGCGGTGGCGTTCGGTGCTGGGCTGATCACCGACGGGCGGATCAGTGGCACTTTCAGCCGGTGCCGGGCCTTCCTGGCGGGCGTCTTCCCCGCCCACCCACGCGTTGAGAATCATGATCAGCGATCCGCCAGCGAGCCCCTCATAAAGGATGCAGCGCTCAGCGTCAGTCTCGTCGTAGGCCATATCGAGCCCGAGCATTCACGCGTCTGGCGGCAACGCGAACACGTCGCCCTGGTGCAGACAGTCCGGCCCTGCCGGAAGCTGACGCGGCTCATTGACCGTCACCTGCGCCCGCCACCCGCCGACCCGCAACCCGTCGTCGGAATGCGATGCCAGTTTGGCTTCGGTCGCGTCCTTTGTTTCGCGAACCCGGTGGCTGTCGCGTGAATGGACTTGACGACGGTAGTAAACGCCCGCCAGTATCAGTGACGTTCATCCAGAGGATCCGAGGGACCTGGCCCTGAGACGGTCCGGCAACCTGCTACGGCAAGGTGCCAATGCCAGGACCGATGAGGAGCTGCCACCGTGAGGCCATGGTTCGATGTGCCACCGCTTGAAGGTGTCCTGGTCAGGCTGGAGCCGTTGTCCGCCGGCCATGCGACGGACCTCGCCATCGCCGCGGAGGAGGACCGCGCCAGTTACGGCCTCACCCTCGTGCCCCGCGCTGGGGAGGTCGACAGCTACTTGGCGGCGCAGTTCGCTCGGGCAGCGCAGGGACTGACTCCGTTCGCGCAGATCCGTCGTTCGGACAGCCGGGCAGTCGGGTGCACAGCGTACTGGGATCCCCGCTACTGGCCTGGCCGCGACGATCTTCGAGCTATCGAGATCGGATTCACCTGGCTAGCCGCGTCCGCGCAGGGCTCGGGTATCAATACCGAGGCCAAGCTGCTGCTGATGAGCCATGCCTTCGAGCGCCTCGGGGCAGCGCGGGTCGATCTCAAGACCGATGCCCGCAATGAGCGGTCACGACGTGCCATCGAGGCCCTAGGCGCCACGTTCGAGGGCGTGCTGCGGAATTGGTCGATGTCATGGGCACCAGGCGAGGACGGTCTTCTCCGGGACTCGGCGATGTACTCGGTGATCGCCTCAGAATGGGGCGCCGTCCGCGACCGGCTGGCCGGGCGGGTCGCCGGGCGCTTGCCAGCGCGGGATCAGAACCGGGCCGGACGCCAAGGCTGACAAGCAGCGGGCGCGCCCAGAGCGGCCTGATCTGGGTGCCTCAGCTGGTGATCATCTGGAGAACGCCGGCCCGTAAGGGCGAACGGACAACGTTGTTTAGCCAGCGGGCCGTCACTGTAAGTGAGCAGCCGCCCGGCATATCGCCCACAAGATTGCGCCTAACGCCGACTAGGAATGTCTATCGAAGCAATAGCCATTTGAGAGCCCGACAGCCCATGACATCTGCTCTGGCGGGCATTGGCGCGACCTGTGCAGTGTGTGCTAGCCCGCGAGGGGTCTAATGCACTTCGAGGCCGTCCGGCGAGCGGTTCTCCGCGATGACGACGCTGTCGGCGGCCGGCAACGCGTGATCGTCGATGATCGGAATACCCGTCTCGGTGAAGCTGATCCGGTGGCTGAGCAGTGCGGGACTGGATTGTGCCCGGGCAAGGTCGCCGGCATCGTGCGGGCGAGCAGCCGGTGGTCCCGCGCGTCCCTTCGGTGGCTGGACACCGTCGGCAACAAGAGCGGTACTACGCCAGGTCAATGCCTCCACCGCTGCGGTCCGCTCATCGGTGCTGACGCCAAGCTTCGGCGGCGGAGGTGCCGATTAGATCCCGGACTTTTGACTTCGGCGGTCGGGTCAGCGTCTATCACCGGCCACCCGGTGATCAGGATGCAGACAGCGAGGTTAGTGAATACATCCGGATCAGCGAAGACAGGCTAGCCGACGGCCAGGGGACGGCGCTGGGGTCCGGAGACTCCGGACTCGCCGGGCGACGTTCCCGGCTCTGAACCGGGGTTACGGGCCCTCTTGTCATGAGGACGATCGATGCCCCAGTCCTGGCAGATAGGTCCCGCTGCCGCTGGCGCGCATGCTCGCAGCTCAGCGCCGCCCGCCCCTGCCCTGCGGCGCATGCAACTCGCCTACGTCGAAGCACTGGCGAACGCGCAGCTCCTCGGTGACACACATGGCTGCGCTTGGAGGTGGGATTCCGGCAGTGATCTCCTCGCCCCGCTGTGGCCTATCGTCGCCGCGGCGGTAGAGCTGCTAACCCACGGGCCGGCCGACCACATCAAGCCCTGTCACGCGTGCCGGTTCCTATTCATCGACCACAGCAAGAACAGCAGCCGCCGGTGGTGCAGCATGGACGACTGCGGTAAAGCGGCGAAGATCGCCCGCTACCTCCAGCGCCGCTCCGACGCCCACGGGCCATGAGCGGCCCTCCACCAAGCCGATGGGGCTCTTCCGCTCCGCAGGCCGGGCGGACAAAGGCGCTCGGCGGCATGTGAGCCAGGAATGAACTGGTAGAAGGGCGGTTCGTAACCGCGCGCGGACAATCGCGCATACTTAGCACACGCCAAGATACTGATGTGTTGCGAGTTAAGAGCGGGACCGCTGTTGCTAGATCGATAGGCAGAATAAGACACCCTCAGATCTGCCGGTGCCGATGCTCGTACTCAGGCTATCGTCCTGCGGACAAGGCCGCCCGGGCTGCCCGCGGAACTATTCAGCAGGCAGCCGCCGCCACCATGGCCGCTCATCCGCGACGCCCTCCGGCGGCCAGCGCGACACCAGCGGCAGTCCAGCATGAGCAGACGGACGACTGTGTCAAGCCAGCGTGCCGTCACCATAAGTGAGCAACCGCCGCCGGCATGTCGCCTCACAAGATTGCGCCGATTACGCTCCGCTGCCGACAGCTGCGCCTACGCGAGCGGCAGCACGCAGTTATCCATTTCTGCGTGCGCTGCACTCCGCCGCACGGCCGCTCTGCCTGCTTTTGGCGCCGCACTCAGACCGCTGAGAAGTTAACCTCTGCGGCGGGTGCGACGCTGCCGTGGCGGCCGGGCGCGGCCGCCCAGCTCCAGTACGCGTTGGTGTAGGCGATCGACTCTTCCGGGGCGACAGGGAAACCCCACTCGCGCATGTCCTCGGTGGTGTGCGCATCGGCGACGAGCGTGGCGTCGTAACCGCGCACCAGCGCACCGTGCAGAGTCGAGCGGATGCACTCCTCCGTCTGCGCGCCGGTGACCACCAGACGCCCAACCCCCCGCTCGGCGAGCAGCTTCTCCAGGTTCGTGGCCTCGAACGAGTCCCCGTACGTCTTGTGAACCAGGGGCTCGGCTTGCATGCGCTTGAGCTCAGGGACGTACTCCCATTCCTCGGATCCCCTCGGCAACTCGTCTCCGGAGTGCTGTACCCAGAGCACCGGGACGTCCTCGGCCCGGGCCTTGTCCACCAGGGTCTGGATGTTGGCGATCACGCGGTCGCGCTCGTAGGCCTTCCCGACGACACCGTTCTGCATGTCGATGACGAGCAGGGCAGTGAGAGGTCGGTTCTCCAGCGATGTCACGGCTGCCTCCGTCGGATCCAGGCTTCTCTGCCTACGATAGGTCGAGGGGCCGACACTGCTACCGGGACAACGCAATCAGTCCGTGCCTGCTTGGCCGCCAGATGACGAGCGGCCCTGCACTGATCACGAGGTGGGTCAGTGCCCGCGCGGGACCGCGACGACCTCCGCGCTGTCATCGACCGGTGCGATTGAGAAGTACTTATATCCCTACGCAGCCGGAAGTCGGCTAGGCGTGCCAGCTGTGCCGCACCGATCTCCTCGTTCGGGCGCGGTAACGGCAAAGACGCTACCGCCTAGGTCGGCGCTCATATCGGCGGATATAACACCCGCCCCCGTGGCCCTGCTACGGATCAGAGAGGGCAGGCGCTGCTAGCCACGCAACCGCCCGCGCGCTGCGATCGACAGTTATGGCCGCGCCGTGAGGTCACCCGCCGGCCCGCGCTGTTTACCCGGGCGCGACGCCGAGCAGCGAGAAAACAGCGCCCTGGTCGTCGGCGACCGTGCTCATCCGGCCGTACGGGTGGTCTATCGGCTCGCGGATGACCGAGCCACCGTTTGCCTGCACCCGGGCGACCGAAGCGTCGGTGTCGGCAGCGCCGAAGTACACCCTCCAGCCGGCCGGGGTACCGGCGGGCACGCCGGCGTGAAGGTCGCCGATGCCCCCGACATCCCTGCCGTCGACCTTGAAGGCTGCGACTACCATGGCCGTGACCGGAGATTGCGCAGGTAGGCGGTTTGCGCACTTGGCTTTGAGCGACAGTCAGGAGCGGTGATTCGCCGATCGATCGGGCACGGAGTGGCACGACGCGACGCACTGCTCAGAGGTTGTCGGGTCGCCACCGAGGTTGGTCACCGTGCTCGGTGCTGCCACGCGAGCGGTTTACTGTCCGTGCAGCATCATGCTCGACCGAGAACGGCGGTTTGGGCGGAGATGATGCACTGCAGCCCGATAGATGACTTGAGCCACACTGTCGATCATGACCTGGACTTCGACCCGCCGGAACGGGTGTGGGAACCGTTCGTCGCCGACCAGCGTACGACGCTTGAAGCATTCCTCGACAAGCAGCGCACCACGCTGCTGTGGAAATGCGCTGGCCTAGCCGGTGAGCAGCTGGCCCGCCGTGCTATACCGCCGTCGGCCTTGTCGCTGCTCGGGCTCGTGCGTCACCTGACCGAAGCAGAAGGTGGCCACTTCCGTATGGAGTTCGCCGGTGAGGATGTCCCGCGCCCATACTCAACCCACGATCAGCCCGACGCCGCGTTCGCCAACGCTTCCGCCGGCACCGCTGAACAGGACATCGCCACCCTCATCGCCGAGTGGGATCGGGCTCGCGCCGCGATCGCCGGTGCCGCCCTGGGCGATTGCTTCATCGGCCCTGAGATCGGCCAGATCTCGCTGCGCACGCTGCTCAACCACATGATCGAGGAGTACGCCCGGCATATTGGCCACGCCGACCTGCTCCGCGAATGCATCGACGGCGTCACCGGTGAATAGCCGCTGAACTACAGGTGCGGACTGCTGCGACGAATCGATTGACATCGTCGTGTCGATCGGGCACACAGCGGGGACGAGCCTCATGATCTTGGTCAGTGGCCGGAGCGACACATGCCCTGAGTTGCGGAAACTCAATAAGAGGGGGCGAAGGGAATCGAACCCTCATTGACCAGCTTGGAAGGTCGGTGATGCGGAAATTGGCCCACCAGGGGCGATATCCGTGCTGGCCTGCCAGGGTTGGGTGCTCATCAGTAACCGCCGATCGCCGGGAGAGCCCGGAGCTTATGGCCCAGGCGTGGCCCGGCGGCCGTGCAGGTGGTCGAGCGGTACGCCGGTGGCTCAGATCCCTGCTAGCGGCTGAGGTGGCCAATCACCACCCGATCGGGCACGCACCGGGCACGGTTTACTGGAATCTCGGATGGACCATAACGCAGACGACGAAGGGAGATGCCATGTCGATCACCGACGACGTCCAGCGCCGGTCGGCGCACATCCACTGGCCCGGCGACGTCAACCCGGACCGCGCCGACCTGTTCGCGCACAACGACATCGTGGTCAACGCGCCCGCGGACGTCATCTGGAACCATCTGGTCCGCGCGTCCGCCTGGCCCTCCTGGTACTCCAACGCCAGCGACGTCGTCGTTAACGCCCCCAGCGGGATGCTGGGCCCCGGCGTCACCTTCGACTGGGTCACCTTCGGCGCCAGCATCAACAGCACGGTCCACGAGTTCGAGCCCGGCCGCCGGATGGGCTGGTACGGCACCACCAGCCAGTGGCTGGCCTACCACACGTGGCTGCTCATGCCCCGCCCGGACGGCAGCACCTACGTCGTCATGGAGGAAACCGGGGACGGGGCCAATCCCCGCAAGCTGGCCGCAGCCAACCCAGGGCAAATGCACCGCGGGCACGACCTGTGGAACATCAGCCTGAAGTTCCTCTGCGAGTCCTAGTGAGGCTCCGCTAGATGCGCTGCTACCCGGCATTCGGGATCGATCGGTAATGTCGAGGTTGACTGGCCCCAGGGTGACTGGGGGCGAGCGGGCATTGTGTCACCGCGAGCTGAGCTTGCTCGTCCCGCCCGCGCATTGCCCGCTCACCGGCATCGGGAGCTCTTCCGTCGGACCTCCGTCGCGCCGAACGTCGCCACATATCTCGAATGCTGGCTGACCAATCGACTACAGCTCTGGCCGAAGCGGCACAGGAGGTTTCCCCGGTTACTAAGCGTCGGCCAGCGACAATTCGCTCCTCGCGGCAGAAGCACCGTAACGCGGCGTGTGTCAAGCCGGGCGGGTGCTCCGCCGTCTCCTCGTGCTCTGCCTAGCTTTCAAAAGGGTTTGTTCCCGACAGCGTGAATCGAGCTCGGTGAGGAGACGGGCGGGCCTGCCCCTGCTCTTGCGCGAGGTGGGTTCCTCGAGGTGCGTTCGGGCTCGCCCCGCCCGGGTCTTGTGGCTGCCGCCGCTGGTGGCTGCTGGCAGTGGTCAGTGCGGTGGCATTACGGCATCTGAATATTGACCCCTTCTGGCTTGTGGTTAGGTGAGGGTGATGAGGTCGCTGACGGCGACCGGCTCGCCGGTGCGGGCACTGGCCGCCAGCGCCGATCTTGCGGCCGAAGATGCCGCAGTCGTCGCAGCGCTGCTGCCGGAGGTAGCGCTGATCGCAGTGGGGGCACTGGTAGATGGTGGTTTGCCTGGCCGTCGCCGGCGCGGCGGTAATCGTGGCGGTGGCGGGGCCGGGCGCGGGGTGACGGTGCCGCCAGGCCGCCTGACGGCAGGCATCGGAGCACCAGCGGCGCCGGCCAGCGGGGGTGAACAGCTGGCCGCAGGCCGGGCAGGCGGCGGCGGTGTCGTTACGGGTTTCGTACGCGACGGCGGCTGGGCCGGGCTCATGCGGCCTGCGGCAGCGATGAGGTGCCGCCGGCGGCGATGGCGGGGTCCCAGGCCACCGGCTGGGTGACGACGACGTGGATCCAGCGCAGCAGCGCGGCGGCGCAGGCGGTGCGGGCCTGCTGGCGGGCGAGCCGGTTGTCGTCGCGGGTGGTCAGGCGGGTGAACTCGGCGGCCAGCACCGGGTTGTTCGGCAGCGCCGCCCATACCGCCCGCCAGGCCGCCACGCGCAGGCCGGGCCGGCCGCGGCCGGAGATGGAAGTCTTGCCCTGGAAGCCGCCGGAGGCGTTGTCGCGGGGGCACAGCCCGGCGTGCCGGGCCACCGACCGCGGAGTGGCGAACCGGGCCGGGTCGCCGGACTCGGCCAGGATCGCCGCCGCGCCCACCGGTGTCAGCCCGCCGATCGTGGTGACCAGGCCGGTCAAGCCGAGATCGCCGGCACCGCGACCATCCGGGCCTCGGCAGTAGCCAGCCGTTCCCGGGTGTCCTGCCAGTCGGCCAAGGCCAGGCCCGCGCGTTCCAGCGCGCCCGGCCGCTGCGCCCCCACCCCGGCCGGGTCGGCCGCGGCCGACCAGACGGCGCGGACGATCCGCAGGCACGGCCGGGTCGCCCCCCAGCGCGGCAGCTCACGGCGGACCGCGGCCTCGAACCGGGCCGGGCCGAGGCGCCCGACCCGGGCCAGGTCACCCGCGTCGCGGTCCAGTACCACCGCCAGCGCCGCGCGCCCGGACGCCGACCGGAACGGCGAGCCCGACGCGGCCAGGACCGCCGGCCAGGCACATACCCGGCAGGTCCCGGATCTGGTTCACCTGCCCCGTCCCGTCGATGGTCAGCTGCAGGCGGCGGGCACCCAGGTGCCGCAGCCGGGCCCACACCGCGTCCGCGCGCTCCGGCTGGTAGCAGTGCAGGCCCGCGGCCAGCCCGGCGATGATGACCGCGTCCTTCGGGCCTGGGCTTATCGAAAGTCAGGTCCTCGCCCTCACCAGCGCGGCAGGACCAGCAGCGGCTGCACGCACACCAGCGCCAGCCCGCGCTGCGCGGCGAGCTGGACCCGGCACCCGCCACCGGTGACCCCTCGGCTCG
Organism: uncultured Actinomycetota bacterium; assembly: GCA_963804435.1. GTDB lineage: Bacteria > Actinomycetota > Actinomycetes > Streptosporangiales > Streptosporangiaceae > JAJYUU01. The sequence continues at coordinate 2,869,543 of CAWDQI010000001.1, forward strand.
CACGCCACCGTCACCGACCCGAAACCCGCCGCGAGGGCCCTGGCCAGGGCCCAGTCCAGCAGCCCGCCGAGCTCCCACACCCGTGCCGTCACCCGCCGCCGCGCGATCACCCGCGAGTCGTGATCGGTCACCACAGCGGCCTGCTTATCGTCGGCCAGGTCGATCCCCACGATCGCGTTCCCTAACGGCAGCAGCACCCGCATCCGGGCCAGCCGTTCGTTGCGGTTGCGATCTCCCCGGGACAAGCCGGTACGGTCATTCACGGACGTCCTCCTCGATGCGCTGGGATACCAAGCCCGACAACCGCAACAGAAGGACGTCTCCACATCCAGCACCGACGCGCTTCGAGGAGTTACTAGCGGATACTCGACGCAAGCTAACGTCCGTGGCAGGTCAGCCCCCATCCCGTGCCAGGCCCAGGCAGCGGCCTCAGTCCAGCTTGGTGCCGCTAGCCTCGTCAGCCGCTCCTGAGGGTCGAGGCGCCGCCACAGTCCACCATCGTGACGGACGGTTGGTAGCCCGCCAGCCGCTACCCGACCGGCCGCGGCTTCACGGTGGCCGTCATCGACGCACCCGGCCGCGCAGCCGGCCGAAACCACCGAGCAGGGCGCGGTCCTAGCGTCCAGCTGCGGGCACCGGAATGCCGGACTCGCCGCGCCCGATCCACGGCCAGGCAAACAGCACCAGGCCCGCGTACCACGCCGCGACCGCGATCGAGTAGGTCACTGCCGCGCTGGGCGGCGCCATGAAGAACAGCGCGTTCTGGCTGAGGGTCAGGATCACTGCACCCGGCCCGATGATCGGACTGGTCACCACCGCCACGACGGTCATGGCCAGCAGCAGCAGCTCGGCAAGAATGATGCTGGCCAGCAGCACACCGATGCCAGGCCCGAAGCAGGTATCGACGCAATGAGGGGGCGGGTGCAGAGCTTGCGGCAGCTCCGCTGCCAGGCCGATGGCCGCCCAGGCGAACACCAGAGCGCCGACAGGCGCGAATGTGATCAGCACCCATCGGTGCCGGCGCATTGCCGTTGATCCTCTGGCCCGCAGCACGGCGGCGGTGAGCATGAGGGTGCCGACCGCCAGTCCTGCCTCGGCGACCAGGTCGGCCGCCGGTGAAGCGAAGGCCAGTACCATGACCGCGGTGCCGACCAGGCCGGTGACCACGCACACCCGTCCGGGACGGTAACGGCCCGCCACTACAGCGGCCAGCAGGACCGCGAACGGCACCAGGGCCCAGGCCCGGGCGGCTCCGGCATGCCCGGCCAGCAACAGCGCCACAACAACGCAGACGGCAAGCGCGTACCCGGAAAGAAGCCAGCCGGGACAGCGCACAGCCACACCTCCGCCAGGGCGCCAGCCACCAGAACCTAGCTCCACGGTATGGCCGGCACCGGCAGCGGCCAGCTCGGTAGCGATAGCGGAACCGGTTCGACGCCCCGGCGTGACAACGCAACTGCCAGGGCTGGTTCAGCTCCTTGGCCGGGCTCAGCTCACTGTGCCCGGCAGATCCGAATCACCGGCATAACCCTGATGAGCGCGCCCGCTCATCTGCATGAGCATCGGTGGCTCAGCGCGTGCACGACGGGCGTGGTCTTGCTGGCGAAGAGTACTGACCCCTCCCCGGCACCCGCTCATTCGGAGAGTTCCAAGTGCAGGAAGTTAGAGAACGTCACGGGTGTGGCTAGATCGATAGGTTGATTAAGACACCCTTAGATCTGCCGGTGCCAGTGTCCGTTCTCAGGCTACCGATCTGCGGACAGGGGGCGCCCGCGCTGGCCTGGCACCGGGTTGCCCTCGCTTTTGGATAGGGAGATAACTTCGCCTGCTCGACATCGTGAGAATCGCCGACAGGAGGGTCAGGTCAGCGAACTTCGGTGTACTGTCTGCGGTCCAGCTGCACGACGTCGGTGTAGTCATTGCCGTTCGGCTCTGCGATGTCGTCGGTGTACTGTCTGCGGTCCAGTTGCACGACGTTGAAACTGGCCCCGGAGAGCAGCTTGCGCAGGTGTTGCATCCCGATCATGCCCGCGAGCGCGACGGCCATGGCGGCGGCGAGCACAGAGCCGCCGAACAGCGCGAGCCCGCCGACGATGTGCCCCAGTATCATCATGACCACTGCGGCCAGCAGGGCCACCGGCACGGCTGTCACCAGCAGCAGTGCGAGCAGCGTCACGGCGATCACGGCCTTGGCCGACCTGCCCGGCGTCCGCTCCGCATGCCAACCGGTCATCACGCTCACCTCACTAGCCCGGAGTACGTCATGGGCCCGGGGTCTACCCAACAGCCACACGATATGTCGTGTCCTCTAGTTGTCAACGTGCCTCTCGATCAGGATGTTCCGGCAACCGTCGGGCGCGCTGGCCGCGGGCGAACACCCACTGCGCCCTGCGGCAGATGCGCGCGGTGCCGAGGAGTAGCCTGCCCGCATATCTACGCGGCGCGCACGGAAGGTCGTTAGCTACTGCAAGTAGGTATCGACGGCGCGAGTCCGCGACAAAGCGCGCCCACCCGCCGATATGGGCGGCAGCCGCGCAGACGTCGCACAGCGCGCCCGGACCCAATCGGGGTTCTGGAGGACCGCTGCGATGGCAACAGGCGTCCGTAACAGGGGCGGCTCACAAAGAGTTTTCACCGGGCCGACATACGGGACGGCTCCTTCGCGGGCACGCCTGGGTCACCTCTCGAGCAGGTCGAGGTCGCGCACGCAGAAACCGTGGTGCGCCCACTCCTCATCCAGCACCACGTGCATGCACTCGAGCACCGACTTCCCCCGGGCGTACGGCGGCCAGCCCAAGCCTGCCGGCACTGGCGCGGTCGCCGACAGCTCCTCGGCCGTCACGGTCGACAGCCAACGCTCTAGCTCGGCGCCCTGCACGTCGCGCACGGCCAGCACCTCGGCTTGGCTCGGGGCCGCCGCTCGATCCAGGCCCTGCTCCTCCTGATCAGGAACGAAGTCGGACGCCAGCCCGATCGCGGTGAACGGCTTGGTCGATCCCAGGCAGCAGCGACGGAACCACGAATCGTGCACGAACACCAGATGGCGCAAAGTCTCCACCGCCGACCACTCGCCGCCGACCCGCTGGTGTTCGGAACCTTCGGGCAAACCTGCGAGCCGCTCGAGCGTCGCCGCCCAGTCGGCCCGCAGCTGCCGGAAAGCCTGCCGCAGGTCGGCCGGATCGGCCGAGCGGATCAGCAGCCGCACTGGATGCCGCCGGTCGAGCTCGGCCTCGACGTACGACGTCACCTCGACACCGTTGACCACCAGGTTGCTCACCAGCCCGTCGATGACGGCGTCCTGCATCACCACCCCGATCAGACGGGCGCGAGTCAAGTCGCACTCGCGGAATTCGGCATCAGTCAGGTCCTGGTCCTCGAATCTCGCCATGCCGGGCAGTATCCACCAGCGTGCCGACACCCGCGTGCCCGGACTGCGGGGTTGAGAGTCCGGTCGTCCCGGTCGCCGATCCGCTGGCCGCGCACCCCCGGGGCGATGATCGGCGTCACACAGAACAGAACTGGTCCATCTGGCGCAGGCCACGGCGTGGAGGTTGCCAGCGGAAACACGCCAAATCGCCGATCTGCACGATGAGGACACGCACCGCCCACTCCGGTCGCCGGCAATTGAGGATGTTGACCTGTCTGCATTACACGCGAGAGCGTGGTCTGGCGGAGGAGCTCATGGAGCGCAGCGGGCCAGGCGAATGTCCGCCTGCCTGGCCAGTGACCTTTCTCGCGCCGCGATGAGCAGCTGCGCAGTCTCTGGATCCATCCAGTAGCTGCCCGTCTCGCCCGGTGCTGGCGGGCTTTCGTACCGGAATGGCGGGGTCCGGCCGATCTCAGCGCACTGCCGGCTCGGCCAGGCGACCACTCCGGCGAGGCCGTGCCTGCCGTTGGCTAGGCCGATCTTGACGGCAATCTCGTCCGCCTGCATTGCCACGCCAGGATTTTCCATCAGCAAAGCGAAGACTGCCTGCGCCCTGGGACTGAATTTCCGCCACGCCATGTCGGCTAGCTCGGCCTCATCCGCGAAGGCCTGGGTTCCCCCCAGTCGTGCGCCTCACGCTCTTGCTCTGCCGTCGTGCTCTGCTGCGCTCGCTTCAAGACCACGCCGATCGCGATGTAAACCTGCCCAAGCAGCGCTGGCAGCCGGGCTGATCCGCTACCTGGCCCGGCTGGCGCGGGCAGCATGCGTGGCTGCGAGCGCGTTCCTGGCCGACGGCTCGATCTGGGTGCTCAGGGAGTGCGGAGGCGGGGCCGGGATGTTCCGCGCCGGCCTGGTTGACGGTGTTGGGCTCGCGCTCATGTCACTCGTCCTGGCGGTGGCCATCAGGGCGGCGCACGGCCTGCACCCAGTCAGTCTGCCCGGTCCAGGCCGCCCCGGACAAGGGCAGCTCCCTGGTCAAGCTCGGCCCGGCCGGTGACTGCTGACCCACGCTCGATCCGGAACCCGTCGCCCGGTGTCCTCGGCAGCACGTGCAGGTGGATATGCATAACTTCCTGCCCGGCGACCTCGCCGTCGGCGACGAAGAGGTTGACTCCCTGGCACGGCAGACCTGAGCGTCGGATGGCTCCTGCCAGCCGCTGCCCCACGGCGAACATCGCCGCGCCAAGCCGCTCGTCTAGATCGGCCAGGCGTGCGGCGTGGGCCCGTGGCACTACCAGCAGGTGGCCGGCATTGATCGGGCGCAGGTCCATGAAGGCGAGGATCGCGGCATCGGAGTAGACCACACTGGCCGGTTCCCGGCCGGCCACGATCTCGCAGAAGACGCACGTAGCTCGCGGTGATTCGTCAGCAGGCACGGCTCTCATTATCCGTGCCCGCTGTGGTGCGCTGTCCAGGGCTGGTGCCCAGCGTGCGGCCAAACCGCGCGCTGAGGGCTGGGCACTTGGCAGGTGAGCCCGAGCTTGCTGACATGGCGGCGCAGGTCATTTCGCTCGCCCACGCTGGCCGCGACAATTACCTCGTTCGCCGCACTGCCGTTCAGCTCGGCCAAGCGTCAGGTGTTCCCGTCGCTACCGCCGCTAAGTGGCAAGTAACGACGACGCCGAGCTTTGGTGTCACAAGCAGTTCTCTGCGAGCTGAGGTGGCGAGCGCGCCAGCCAGGGCTCATCAGCGGCAGATCCGCGCTTCCGCTGGCCGCGCCGACACAAATACTTATGCGGTCGTCCGACCCAGGAGGATGGCCGAACCTGACTCAGCGCGTAGCCGTGGAACCGCTGGCCGAGCGCGAGTAACCGCCGCTATGGAAGGCTGTCTAATCTTCTGCCCGGTCATTGGCTTGGCGTCCTAAACGGGACGTTGCCGGAGGCAGCGTCGGCCCGCATCGGGTCAGTACGTGCGGCACGGCCTACCTCATGTCCAGTGGCGAATCGCGGGCGTGGAGCCGGCGCCGCCGCCGCCCCAGGCGTCTTGGTGTTGGGTGGTTCTCCTATTTGGCTCCGGCCGCGGCGCATAACCAGTTCGGGAAGTCTGCGCCTGCTCTGGCTGCGACCGGAGTCAGCATGTGACCTGCGTCTTCTACGACCTTGGCTCGACGACCCTGGTCACGACCCAGCGGTGCTTGCCGATCTTGCGGTCACGGGTGAACCCGAGCTTCTCGTAGGTCGACAAGGCACCGTTGAACAGGAATCCGGCGGGCACCGAGCCGGCGCCCTCTGGGGTATCCCTTGACGGTCCCGCCGCCCAGACCCGCGATGAGGTCAAACGCACCGGTGCGGCCCGGTCAGCTCCCGGAACGCCTCGCCATCTCCGGCCCGTGCTCGTGAGAGCAGATCGGCTGTCACCATCCTGCGCGCCTTCCTTCCCCATCCGTGACGCTTCCACCGGTATATACACCGCCCGGGGGGCGAACTGGGCGGCTCGCGGGCGCCCAGTTTCCCGGCGCGGCGGTGTATGCACTACCGACCGCCCGAACGATCCGAGCGCCGAATCGTGCCGCGGCAGCCGGAAAACGACCCTGGAGGTTGACGATGGAATCGTCCGCATCGGCCGGGCGCGTGGCGTCCGCCGTTCTCGATCGCCGCCGCCGCGGGCGCTGATGAACGTGCGCGTCTCACCCAGGCACGGGAAAGCAGCCAACCGCAGGAAGCAAGCAGGCAGGACGCTCGCTCGTGTGTTCGCCGGCTGGCGGACGGGCCTGTCGGGGCCTGTCATCGTTCTTCAGGCCGGGACCGCGGTCAACTACTTCGGCACTGGACTGGTCCTTCCCTTCGAGATCATCTACCTGCACCAGGCCCGCGGCTTCCCAACCGCGACTGCGGGGCTGGTGCTGGCCGCGGTCATGGGCACGGCGGCGGTCGTAACGCCGCCTTCGGGTGCGCTGCTCGATCGTTTCCGTGCCAAACCGATCCTCATCACCGGCAATCTCGCGAGCGCACTGGGCTACGCGGGCTTCGCATTCGTCGACCGTCCCTGGCAAGCCTTCGCCTGCTCGGCCGTCGGCGGCGCCGGGTTCGGAGTCGCGAACACCGCGAACCAGGTTCTGACCCTGACCCTGGTCCCAGCCGAGCAGCGCGCCTCCTCGATCGCGCTCCGCCGAGTCGCAGGCAACTTCGGTCTCGGCAGCGGAGCCACGGTTGCGGGCTTCATCGTCGCTTCCGCCCATGACCTCCGCGCGTTCCAGGCGCTCTACCTCTTCGACGGCGTCACCTTCGCTGTCTTCGCGCTGGTTGTGCTCGTGGGGATCCCGAATCCTCGCCTTGCGAATGCTGCGTCGGCGAGCGCCAGAGGAACAGGCTTCCGGGCAGTTGCTCACGATCGGCTCTTCCTCATCCTGATCGCAACCAACATCGTGCTCGTGATGACCGGCGGCGCGCTCTTTTCCAACATCCTCGCGCCGTTTGCGAAGGCGCACACGCCTGTCGGGCCGGGCGAGATCGGCGTCGTCTTCTTCATCAACACTTTCTTCATCGTCGTCGCGCAGATTCCAGCCACACGGGTCGTCAAGCGGATGCGCCGCACACACGCACTTGCCGCGACCAGCGCGCTATTTGCAATCGGCCTGCTCGCGGTCCTGCTCGCAACACTAACGAGCTCGGCGCTCACCGCTACCACCGTCTTGGCTGGGGTCGCGATCGTGATCGCGATCGGTGAGTGCGCGCAGTTCATCGTGCTCGGCCCAATCGTCGCCGACCTCGCACCGCCGCATCTGCTCAGCCGCTACATGTCGCTCTACGGCCTCACCTTCACGTTAGGCGTGGCCCTCGGCCCCGCGGTCGGCGGCGCGCTGCTCGCAACGTCACCCGACGCCGTCTGGTGGGGCGGCGCCTTGACGGCGGCACTGATCGGAGCCGGCTTGCTGCGACTCGGCGACCGGATACCCGACCCGCTCTTGCAGACGCAATGCCCTCCGCCGCAAGCGGCACCGGATGCGATGCGGGATTCCCCTGAAAGTGTGGAGACCTGAATAAGGCTGATCTTGGTTGTGCCTGGTTCTCCGTAGCCGCCATGGCACCGCCGGAGCGCATGCGCGGTCAAGGTGGAGACGCCCGCAGCAATGCGAGGACCTACGACCTTGACCGCGGCAAGCTCCGGCCGATGCTGGGCGACGGAGAAGCAGACTCGTCATGGTCAGGCCGCCTGCTTCCCGCGTTCGGCGAGCATCTGCTCGTAGGCCGCCGGCGGGAGTTTCTGGCAGGCCGAGTGCCGCCGGCGGGTGTTGTAGTCCTCGATCCAGGCCGCGACCGCAGCCAGGGCCTGCGGCCCCGGCGGTGTACTCGGCTGCCCCGATCGGTGTGCAGGACGACGCCGGGCACGGCCCCGCCGCGCGCTGCCACGGCCATCGCCAGCGCCCCGTATGCGTTGCCGGCGTCGCGATGCTCGCCCAGCGAGAATCGCGGCACGCGGCGGGAGGCCGCGTCCATCACCGAGGCGATTCTGTGGAATCTGAATTGTCGTAATTATCCGTTTTTAACGTGCCGGACGTCCACGATCGGGAGCAGGGTTGCTGTGGGCCGGGAGCCGATCTGGTGCGGTGTGGCGCCACGCCCATGGCGGCATGCCGGTAAGCAGACCCACCGCCTGGGCTGCGGACGTGCCCGTGATGCCAGCCTGAGCCGGCGCGTGGCCGCAGGGGTGCGCGCAGAATTGGCCGACTCCGGCGTCCTCCGGCCCGGATAGCTCGATCTGCCCGCCGGACTCGACGGTCACCGCAGTGCTCGGCGCGATCCTGCCGACCGCGGCCGCGATCGCTTCGACGCGTTCCCAGGGAACGGGGTCAGCGACGTGGTCGAGGTCGACCAAATGTGACTCGATCTCCAGGCCGATCGCGCCGATCGCAGACTCGGCCAGCGCCGCGTCGCGACACTATGCATAGGCGGCAGCGACGGTAAGAGGTTCGGCCCGATCAACGGCATCCTGCGCGAAAGCATTGATAACGGCCATAAGTCCCCCCTCCAGGTAGGAGTAGGCGGTATACGGCGTCTCAGCCGTCGTCGCCCTCCCGGCTCGCGAGCCGGTGCAGGCCGTCGGCCAGCAGCCGTCACAGCTCCTTCCAGGCCCGCATCCCCTCGCGCAGCCTGCGGATGCGGAAGAACTCGTTCGGCGCGTGCAGCCTCTCCATGGCCGGTGCTGGCTACCGCCCCGGGAGTGAACGCGGCAGCCCGAACCACGGCAGCACGCTGGCCTCGAAGCGGGTCATGCCGCAGATCTGGCCGCCGGCCAGGGTGAGTACCCAGAAGGCGGTCGCGTGGCGGATGCCGTCCGGGCCGCGCAGGTAGGCTCCGAACGCGGGCTGGCCGTTGGCTCGGGTCGGGACGAGGCCGTACCTGCGGCCGGCGGCGAACTGGCGGGTGCAGTAGCGGGTCACGAGGTCTCGGCCCTCGTATCCGAAGGGCTCCGGCGGCATCGCGATGAAGACGTCGTCGGTGAGCAGGGCCACCAGCGCGTCCAGATCGGCCGACTCCCACGCGCGGGCGAACTTGGCCACGATCGCGTCCTCGGCGGGTGAGCCAGCGGCCGGCGGTGGTTGGTGGCCGGCGGCTGGCTGCGGCCCGCGCTGGAGGCTGGCGCGGGCTCGTTTGAGGGTACTGTTGGCCGATTCGAGGGTCACCTCCAGCATGCCGGCCACCTCGCTGGCGCGGAATCCAAGGACGTCGCGCAAGATGAGGACGGCGACCTGGCGTGGCGGCAGCAACTGCAGGGCGGTCACGAAGGCCAGCGAGATGGCTTCGGTCTGCTCGTAGCGGGCCTCCGGGCCGGGCGGCACGCCGGCGGCACCCTCGAGGAGGGCGTCAGGAAACGGCTGCAGCCAGACGGGCTCGTCGCGCGGGGTCGGCAAGGGCGGTTCGAACTGCGACATATCCCACTCCCTGGCCTGGCGCCGGCGCGCTGCGCGGCGCGCGTTGAGGCACCGGTTGGTGGCGATCTTGTACAGCCAGGTGCGGAGTGAGGCGCGTTCCTCAGTGAACCCGCCGATGCCTTGCCAGGCGGCCAGCATCGTCTCCTGGACGGCGTCCTCGGCGTCGGCGAAGGATCCGAGCATCCGGTAGCAGTGCACCTGCAGCTCCCGCCGGTGCGGCCCGGTCAGCTCCCGGAACGCCTCGCCATTTCCGGCCCGTGCTTGTGAGAGCAGATCGGCTGTCACCATCCTGCGCGCCTTCCTTCCACATCCGTGACGCTTCCACCGGTATATACACCGCCCGGGGGGCGAACTGGGCGGCTCGCGGGCGCCCAGTTTCCCGGCGCCGCGGTGTATGCACTACCGACCGCCCGAACGATCCGAGCGCCGGATCGTGCTTGGCGCAACAGGAGGAACCGCCGTCATGACCGAGCTCATCACCCCTCCCGGCGCCCCCGTGGCGGCCGGCCCGTACTCTCCCGGCCTGCTGACCGGCGACTGGATCTTCCTGTCCGGTCAGGGCGGCTTCGACCCGGAGACTGGCGAGCTGGTCAGCGACAACATCGCCGACCAGACCGCACAAGTGTTCCGCAACATCGAGGTTCTGCTGCGCGCCGCCGGCGCGTCGCTCGACGACGTCGTCTCCTGCCTCGTGCACCTGAGCGATCTCGGGCAGTTCGCCGAGTTCAACGCCAGCTACGCAAAGCAGTTCCCAGGCCCGGTAAAGCCGGCTCGCACTACGGTGGGCAGCAGCCTGGTGGCCGGAATGCGGGTGGAAGTGACAGTAGTCGCCCGCAGGCCAGGCGGCACGCCCAGCGCCGGGCGCCCCGGCGGGCAGGTGAGGGAAGCGTGCGCGGTTCCGCCCTGCCGCGCGTGACCCGCCTGTTCCTGGCCGGCAACGCGGTGGCGATGACCGGCAACGGAGTGGTCATCGCGTTCACCCTCATCTACCTGCACCAGGCCCGCGGCATCGCACTCCCCGTCGTTGGCCTGCTCCTGGCGGCAGGGGCGGCCGCCGGCCTCCTGGCCGTGACCGTCTCCGGTGTCCTGCTCGACCGGCTCGGCGCGCGCCGGGTGCTCACCGGCATCATCCTGGGCCAGGCGTCCGCCCAGGTACTGCTCGCCTGGGCCCACAATGCTGCAACCGCGCTCCCCGCCCTACTCCTCTACGGCGCGACCTGGGCACCGATGTTCCCAGCCATCGCAACCGTGATCGCCGGGCTGACCCCGGATCCAGCCGCCCAGCAGCGCATGTTCGCCATCAACTTCACCGCGCAGAACGCCGCGATCGGGATCGGCACGGTACTCGGAGCCGCCGTCGCGAACGTGCATCATCCCGGGTCTTTCCAGGCCCTGTTCCTGGCCAACGCCGTATCGTGCCTGATCTTCGCCGTGGCGCTGACCTTCCTGCCCGCTCTGCGCACCGCGCCCGCAAGGAAAGAGCCGCGAGCCGGCTACCGGGACGTGCTTGCCCGCCCTGGCCTGCGCCTGGTCCTGGTGGCATCGCTCATCGTTGCCTTCACCGCGTACCCGGCGTTTGACTCTGGCCTTCTGGCCTACGCGTCGGTCGAAGCGCACGTGTCGGCGCGTGTCGTAGCCTTGTCGCTCACCGTCAACACCGCCCTCATCGTGCTCGCCCAGCTGTTCGTGCTGCGCCGCGTCCGCCGCGCCCGGCGAAGCAGCGCGCTTGCCATCAGCGGGCTGATCCTCGCCGCCTCCTGGGCGGTGTTCGGCCTCGCCGCGCTGCCGGTCGCGGCCACCGGGCGAATTGCTTTCGTGTTCGGCTTCACTGCGCTGTTCGGGCTCGGCGAGACCGTGCTGGCACCCACTGTGAGCCCGCTTGTCAATCGCCTGACCGACGACAGGCTCCGCGGGCGGGCCAACTCACTCGCCGCCCTCTCCCAGTCCCTGGCATTCATCATCTGCCCCGCACTTGCGACGGGCCTTATCGCTGCCGGTGCAGCCGCAGTCTGGATTGGCCTGCTGTGTGCCGGCTGCCTCGGCACCATCGCCGTCGGAGCCCGGCTTCGCCGCGTGCTGACCTCGGACCAGGATTTCGTGACCGAAGCGCCCGCGACCCGGCCTGAGCCGGTGGCAGGCCGCCGTCGCGCAGCGCGGTCCGGGACGCGTGGCTGACCGGGCTGCTGGCCTCGGTCGAGCCCAGATCGGATAGCAGGCTCCTGCCGGAGTCGCTGTAGGGGGCCGCGAAGATCTGGGGTGGCCGCAGATCGCGGGGGCGCTCCATCGTTCCAGACGTTTCTGCATCTGCGGGTACCGTTTGGGAATGTGACCGGAAACGAGCTAGGACGGGCAGGGATGCTGATGGAGTTCGGCGGCCTTTCCACGCCACTGGTGGCCGATGCCTGTGTCCGCACGGGAGTGCCACTGCGGGTCGCGCCGCCGGGGATCGGCGCCGTCATCCCTGGGCAGCGGATCGCCGGACGGGCACTGCCGGCCCGCCACTACGGCAGCGTTGATGTGTTCTTGGAAGCCTTCAGCGGCGCCGCGCATGGCGACGTCTTGGTCGTCGACAACGGCGGGCGGGAAGATGAGGCGTGCGTCGGCGATCTGGTCGTGCTGGAGGCACAAGCGGCAGGGGTCGCCGGAGTGATGGTGTGGGGACGGCACCGCGACACGGCGGAACTGACCCAGATCGCCCTGCCGGTATTCAGCTACGGCCGCTGCCCGGCCGGCCCCGTTCGCCTCGATGAGCAAGAACCATCCGCGCTGGCCAGCGCACGGTTCGGGGCATGCCTGGTCACCCGCGACGACATCGTATTCGGCGACGACGACGGCGCGGTGTTCGTCGCGGCCAGCCAGGCTGGGGAAGTCCTGGCCGCAGCCCGACAGATCGGCGAGGTCGAGCAGGATCAGGCCCGTAAGATCCAGGCGGGTCAGACCCTGCGCCAGCAAACAGCCTTCAGTGAATACCTGGCGCGGCGGGCAGCCGAACCGTCCTACACCTTCCGGCGGCACCTGCGGCGGATCGGCGGTGCCATCGAGGAGTAGGCGGCCATGACGGCCAGCCGCCACCGGCGACTCGCCCGGACTGGTGGTCACCCACCACGTCGCGCGCCGGTCAGCAAATGCGCACCGTGCTACAGGTCCCCAGCGCCGCGCGTGAACGCGCGCTTCTGCCGCAGTGAGACTCACACCGAGCGCCGAACTGGATGTTCTGCGAGCCCAAGCACTATCAGCCCAGCGCGCGCAATAACCAAATGACGCGGCCGATCACTGCGGCAACCAAATCTCGATGGAATATGCCACACAATGCATGAATATGTGTGTGGTCAACACGCATGTGAGCAAGGAATGACTGGTAGATGGGACGTTCGCCATCGCGCGCGGACATCGCGCGTGCTTAGCACGCGCCGAGGTGCTGATGTGACGCGAGTTAAGAGTGGGAGCGCTGTTAGATCGATAGGCAGAATAAGACACCCTTAGATCTGCCGCTGCCGGTGCCCGGACTCAGGCTACCGATCTGCGGACAAGGACGCCCGAGCTGTCCGCGGAATATTCAGCCAGCCAGCCGCCGCCAGCATGGCCGCTCATCCGCGATGCCCCTCCGGCTGCCAACGCGACACAGCGGCAGTCCAGCAAGGCGAACGGACAACGTTGTGAAGCCAGCGGGCCGTCACCGTAAGTGAGCAGCTGCCCGGCATATCGCCTGCAAGATTGCGCCGAACGCCGATTACGAACGACCGGTTGCCGTATAGGCAGCGTGTGCGAACACGCGCAGATGATGCAATTCTGGCGCCAGCAGTCTGAGGTCTTACCCGCCAGCGGCGGGGGGTTCTGGACTCGGGCGCTAGCGTCGACGGCATGCGCCGGCCCGACGCCACCCTGGACGACCGAGTCGTCGGCGATCGCGAGCTTGATGCCGAGTCGGCACAATCGCTGCGGGCACTCAGCGTCGCCGGTGTGGAAAGGGATCAGGCCGCGGTCCGGCTGCATCAACTGCTGCTGCGGATCTTGCGCAATGAAGTGCACCGCCGCGGCGCTCAGACGCCGATTACTGGCCCCGAACTCGATGACCTGGCTCATCAGGCCGCCGGGGACGCGCTGCTGGCGATTGGCGGCAAGGCCTAAACAGTTCCGCGGCGACAGCAGATTTACGACCTCGGCTTACAAGTTCGTGATCTTCGGGGTATTCGGCAAGCTGGCCCGGCATTTCTGGCTCAATCCCAGCGCGCCTATGGCGGCCGAGGACTGGGACCGGCTGCCGGACCGATTCGGGGTCGACCCCGCCGCCGCGGCAGAGTCACGCGAGCTTGTTGCGGCGCTGCGGCTCCCGGTCGAGGACGAGCTGACCGAGCGGCAGCGGCGGGTATTCGCCGCGATCGTGCTCGATGGCGTCCGCTCGACGTGATGGTGAGGGAACTGGGCCCAAGCCGCAACGCGGTCGACAAAATGATGTTCGACGCGGCGTAAGCTGCGGGCCAGCCTCGAAGCTAACGGGTACTTGGAAAGCGAGGAGGGGAGGCAAGCATGACGGCCAGGCAAATACTAGAGCCGTTCCTGCGCGCCGATCCCCGCGATGTCGGATGCGACCAAGCCAGGGACCTGCTGGACGTCTACGTTGAGCTGCTCCTCGATGGCCAGCTCTCCGGGGCCGATCCGGGCGCGGTGCAGCGGCAGTTCCCCGGCGTAGCGGCGCACCTGCTCGCCTGCGGCTCGTGCGGTGAGGACTTCCAGGGCCTGCTGCTCGCCGCCGGCGACCGGACAGCCGACGAATGACCAACCGCACGGGCTTCGCTGGCAGCAGCAGGAAGCTCAGGCTCGCGATCGCGACGACGTTGACGCCGATCGCGCCCACCCACTGCGCCGGGTCGATGCCCGCACTGGCCCCAGAGGCGTGACGACCGCGGCGCTGTTGATGAGCACGTGCACGTCGCCCGGCTCGCCGCAGGCCCACCCAGCGGCGGCGCTGAGCTGACCGGGGTTACTGACGTCGGCCTGGATCGCCAGCAATCCCGTGCTGAATTCCCGCACCTGCTTGGCGGTCTGGTCCAGTTCGTCGCCAGCGCGGGCCAGCAGCGCGACCTGCGCGCCGGCCTCCGCCTGATTCAGCGCTATGGCCCGGCCGAGGCCGCGTCCGGCCCCGTCACGAGCGCGGTTCTGCCGTCCAGCCTCTTCGGGGAGATCCACACAACCTGTCAGCGCCTCATCGCGGGTGAGTCTTACCTGTCGGCCACGAGCCCGGTTGCACCTTGACCAGTCCGCCGGCATCAGCGGTGCGATCTGTCCGGAGACTGAGCTAGGTCGGGGCTGAATTCCGGCCGTCCCTGGCCAATCCAGCCGGCCCCCGGCACCGAATGCATGATATGAGAACCCACGTGAACGGCCGATGTGGTGGGTGAAGCGCCCGGTCGCCGCGGAACTCAGCCCGCACTGGGTGGCTCACCTATGCATAAACATCGTGCTGGTTCGGCGAATCGCCCGGTCCAACAGGTTGCTGTGACTGTTACCCGACTCGATCCCGAGTCAGCCGAGTGGCTCCGGCTGCTCGCCTGTACGGGTGCGGAGCGGGAGGCAGCTATGGCGCGCCTGCATCAGCTGCTGGTACGCATCGCGCGGGGAGAGGTCCGGCGGCGCGCGCCCCGGCTGCGCATCACCGGCCCAGAACTCGAGGATCTGGCATACCAGGCGGCGGCCGATGCGCTGATGGCCATCACGCGCAAGATCGGGCAGTTCCGGGGGGACAGCCAGTTCACCACCTGGGCCTACAAATTCGTCATCTTCGAGGTGTCGGCCAACGTCGGGCGGCACCTGTGGCGACACCCGAGCGTGCACTTGGATGGCGAGGACTGGGACCGGCTGGCGGACCGGTTCGGTCTTGATCCCGCGCAGCAGGCCGAGTGGCGGGATCTGCTCGCCGCGCTGCGCCGTGCCGTGAACACCGAGCTCACCGTGCGGCAGCGCGAGGTCTTCGTCGCGATCGTGCTCAACGACGTTCCGCTGGATACCCTGGTCCTGGAACTCGCCTCCAACCGCAACGCGATCTACAAGGTGTTGTTCGATGCCCGGCGTAAGCTGCGAGCAGTTCTTGTCGCTAACGGCTATCTGGGCCATGACATTGCGGGGCGCTCATGAACGGCTGGTCAGCACTCGACCGTTTCCTGCAGACCGATCCGCGGGACGTGGGATGCGAGCACGCGATGGAGATGCTGCATATCTACGCGGAGCTGGTGGCAGCGGGCGCCCCGGCGGAGCAGCGGTATCCGGGTATCGCGGCGCACTTGCGCGCGTGCGGTCCGTGCGATGAGGACTTCGCGGGGCTGCTGGCCGCACTGCACGACGAGGCGCCCTGACCGTCTAGCACGGTCAGCGAACCCCGCGCGGCAATACCGTTAGCCATTCGCTTGCGGTAACCGGTGCTGATGGCCACGCGTCCCCGCAGCGGCATCAGCTGGCCTGATTCTGGCCTCGTCCAACTGGTCTTATCCCTTCTCCCTGTCGCCTAATCGGGTACCCGGGCATTCTCACGTGCCGACCCATCCCGGCTAGGCGCGCAGGCGCCGGGCCGATATCTGTCTGCTCCCGCAAGTAAGACGTGGACTGCCTCGGCCGCCAATTAAGAGACAGCACGGCCGCGGCTTGCCGTCGGCCAGGTTCCGGTCACGCCGGAGAAAGAGAGCATCAGATGAGGATCTGGAAACGTCCACGGTGGCTGGCAGCTGCCACCGTAGGGATCGCCGCCACGGCAGGGCTGGCCACCCTGGCCACCCTGGTGTCCGCCGGGGCGAGTGCCTCGCCATCCTCGGCCGGTGGCCTGGGGCAGGCGTCTGGCTTGCTGCCCCGCACTCACCTGACCCTGGAGAGCGCGATCCAGGTCAACCTCAGCAAGGAGACGGTGCGGTTGCCGCTGTACCCGGGAACGGCGTATGCGGGCACGTCGCACGCCGAGAAGGTCTGGTACGTGCTGCTGGACGCCTCCGACGCCGGGCTGGCGCACGACCTCGGCGTCAACTACGCGCCCAAGCTCGCCAACATCGCGATCGGCGACCCGGCCGCCGTGCAGACCGTGACCCTGACCAACCCGACGCCTGCGCAGAACCCGTTCGGCCCAGGCGTGGTGAACTTCGCCGGCGCTCCGGACTTCAGCCCCACCCGCATCGCGGTCCCCGGACCGACCGGGTTCCCGCTCGCCAAGTTCCAGCCGGGTTCGGTGGCCGGCCCCGGGTACAGCCCGTTCATCCGGTTCGCCGGCTCAGACGTGGTCTACAACGCGCCGATCGTGGCCACCGGCAACGGCCCGTTCGACGTGGTGCACCACACCAACACCGAGGACCGCGTCCTGGGCATCCACATCGCCGGCAAGTCAAAGCCCGGCCAGTTCGCCGAATCGTGGGTGGACATGCTGTTCGTCAAGGGCTTCGACGCCGGCCAGCCGATCCTGTACCTGTCCACCGACGCCGGCCAGCCGCTGACCGCGGTGCTGGAGCGCTCCACCTACGTGCCAGCCCTGAACAACGCGGCCTTCAACGGCGGCGACGACTTCCTCGGCTCGGCCCGTGAGCGGCTGTTCGGCTTCATCAACGGCCAGACCGGCGCCCACAACCCCCAGGCCCAAGGCTTCCAGCACCTCGTCCTAGACGGACACGCCTCCCAGGACGCCAGCGCTGGCAACACCGCCCTGATCAACGCCCTGCGCAATGGCGGCGACCTGCTGAACGTGTTCGGCGACTTCCCCACCCTCAAAGACCCCCGGCACGCCGACGCCTACAGCCCGCTGTGGGACGCACAACTGGGCCTATGGACAGCCAAGGCGATCAAGGCTGGACTCAACACCCGCCAGATCGACGAGAACGTCGTCTTCAACCTGGCCGCAACCCGGCCCGACCTGCTCACCGGCGTCAACCCAGGCACCGGACAGCCCGCCCCCTACGGCTCTGTCGGCGTCGACATCAACTGCGCGGTCATCGGATTCACCGCCCAGGCCCCCACCGCCAACCTCGCCCCGCCGGTCCCCCACTCACAATTCCCGCCACGGTAAGCACAACCCTCACGCCTCGCGGCGGGCCCCGAAAGGGCCCGCCGCGAGGTGGCCGTCCCCCGCATGCAACGGGTATGCGCGGGTTCTCCGCGCGGAACCCTGGACCCACCCGACGCAGCGGCCCGCCAATAAAGGTGCGCGGACCAGCCAAACCAAAGAAGGAGACAGCAATGGTCACCGTGGGACTGCTTGTGACGCTGGAGGCCAGGGCAGGCAAGGAAGGCGAGCTGGCCGCGTTTCTCACGGGCGCCCTGCCGCTGGCGGAGGCCGAGCCGGAGACGACCGCCTGGTTCGCGATCAAGATCAACGCCTCGACATTCGGGATCGTCGACGCCTTCCCGGACGCAGCGGGCCGCCAGGCTCATCTGGATGGCCCTATTGCCGCGGCGCTAATGCAGCGTGCGGCCGATCTGCTGGCGTCGCCTCCCGACATCAAGCCGCTCGACGTTCTGGCTGCCAAACTGCCGACGTAGCCCAGCCGAGCGCGCGGCTGGCCGACCACCGGGCAACATCAGCCGCCCGGTGTTGTACCAGTGCACCGCGATCGCCCTCCCCAGGATTGATCTGCCGCGGGAGATAACTGTTGAACTGGTCGCCGCACCGGGATACCGCCTGCTCAGCCTGGCCTTCGCGGCGGCGCGGCGGGCTGGTCGCGGCCAGTGGCATCAGCGAGAATCCAGTCACGAGTCCATGCCCATCGTCCTCGACCCGCCTTTGACAACCCGCTCCATCAGAACAACCGCGACCTCAATCCTTCCCGGAGTACACGTGCGGCGGCTGGTGTTCTGGCGGTATCTCCTCACCTGGCGAAAGCCCACCCAGACAGCCCGCTCCGCCGGCGGCGCTTGAAGATCATCGAAATGGTGCGCTCATCATGCAGATCCACGCGCCGGGTCATCGCATACCACTGGGTGGCCGGCAGTTGGCGTCAGGTCGGCATGGTGCCGAGCGGCGTTCGGCTGGACCTGTCGGGCCATGGCAGCTGACGAATTGGCGCCTGTAGCCGCGGCGGAGCCGGGCCTTCGGCGCCGTCGCAGCTGGTCAAGTTGCTGCCAGCGTGTTCGCAGTCGGGCGGGCAGAGCATCTCCTAACGGTCCTTCGATCCCGGTGTTGGGAACTCAATGCTGGACGGGCGCTGGTTGGACCTGATACTTGGGCTCCGGGACTGTGGTTACCGTCAGCGACTATTTGGACGGCGCGGCCGCCTCATGCGGACGCCGCAACTGGTTAGGGCTGCACTTGCGTCCCCAGCGCAGCCAGGCCGGCGCGACGGTCATCCTGCCCCAGGAGGTTCCGGATCGGCTTGCTGGGACCAGTGGACGACGCTGGCGCTGGCGGTCAGGGTGCGCGGATGTTCGGGACCGAGGATCCGGACGCAGACAGGTAGCAAGTCCGCGTACAGGTAGCGGGCGGTCATGGGGTCGGGTAGTACCACCACTCAGGACTGGGTCGCGCGTGTCCACGGCTCCAACGGTTGAACACACGTTCGATAAAGGGAAAGGCGGGGCACTGCCCGGCCAGTACCGGCAGGGCAACCTGCACTACTACCAGCAGCTAGCCATAAGCTGCACGGCGTTGCAGGACAGCCGAAGACCCCCAGCGTCCCCTCTCGAAGTGGGGGTCTTCCGGCCCGCCCGGCGAAGCGGACAGGGCGGTCGGACCACGGTAGTGGACGAAGCCGCTGATCACCACGGCTTTCGAGACCGGTTGCACCCATAACGGCGACTGCCGGAATGGCTTAGCGGGTCTGGGGCTTTTCGAGCAAAGGACGGAAGGGGCCCGACACGCCCAAACCTCAGAACCGGTTAAGGCTCCGCATACGCGTGCCTGCCGCAGGGACCATAGTCGCGCCATGGCGTCCGGGGCGTCGGCCTGGCCGCTTGGGGGCTTGCGGGCACAAGCGGTAAGGGCCGGCGCAGCGTGAACACCACCACCTGCGGGTCCCGCTCGATGTTGCGCAGTTTCAAGTGCCACGCCAGATGACCACCGACGAGATCATTACCGTCCAGGCTGATCCAGATGATGGTGACCCTGCGGCCTCCCGTCGGGGTTCCGACTTTTATGACCGGAGCGGGATTGGACCAATTGCAGCGCTGTGACCTGCTGGTTTGCAGGCTGTGAGCAGCAAACTTGCGCACTAAGGCTAAGCCGTGGCTCGTGGCTGCCGCTGAGCGGCAGCTCTAGTACAACCGCTGTGGTTCGCTCGCCGGGCGTGGACCGACGGCCTCGTCGTCTGTTATGACCCGATTTCCCCTACAGCCCGCCGGCGACGGGGAGGTCGCTGCCGGTGACGTACGAGGCCTCGGGCGAGATCAGCCACGACACGGTTGCGGCGATCTCCTCGGGCTGGCCGATCCTGCCCAGCGGGCTCTGCTCTGCGATGAAGTCCCGAACGTCCGGAGTCGAAGCCGACATTTCCGTCTCGATGGCCCCGGGCGAGACGCTGTTGGACCGGATGCCCTCGGGTGCGACCTCGTTGGACAGGCCCCGCGCGAACGACACCAAGGCGCCCTTGGTGGCCTCGTACGGGACCAAGCCCCAGTCTCCGGGCGGAGCTTTGGCTGCGAGCGAAGCAATCGTCACGATCGATCCGCCCTGGCCGCCATGCGCCGTCGACATCGCCCGCACGGCGTGCTTAGCGCACAGCATCGGCCCCACGACGTTGACTTGCATCAGCCGGGTCAGCGCATCCTCGTGCTGCTCGTCGATGTGCGCCTGCTCCCCGACGGCACCGGCGTTGTTGACCAGCGCGGCGAGCGGCCCCATCTGCTCCCGGGCCCGGCCGAACATCGCCTCGACCTCATCCTCCGAGGCGACATCGGCGCGCACCGCCACGGCCCTGCCGCCAGCGCCGGTGATGGCCGACACCACCGATTCGGCTCCGTCGGCGTCGGCCGCGTAGTTCACGACCACGCCGTAGCCGTCACCGGCCAGCCGCTCAGCGATCGCGGCGCCGATGCCCCGGCTGGCGCCAGTGACGATCACCGCGCCCTTGTCCTGTACAGCCGTAGTCACGTAAACCACCCCCTGATGTACCAGCGTGCACTGCTGGCCGGGCAAATGGAGCAATTCGCCCACGCCTGCCGTGCCTGCGGCAACCTGCCCTCTCCGCGATGCTAGCCCGACGGCCCGACGGGACGGATCGCGCAGTCGGCCCTCCGGTGTTCCCGTGTCGCGGGTGCCCGGATGGCATGGCGACGCCTGAGACGGGAAGAACGCGTACCGCGAGGAGACTGGAGTTCGCTGAAGATCGGAATCGTTGGGACGGGGAACATCGGCGGTACGCTCGTCCGCAAGCTTCGCGCGTCCGGGCACGGGGTCCGCGCCCGCGAACTCGCGTGGACCGGAATCCCTCGCCGGCCTGGCGGCCGAGACGGGGGCCACGGCGGTCACCGCAGCGGAAGTTGCTGCCGGTGTCGACGTTCTCATCCTTTCTGTGCGCTTCCAGCAGCTGACCGCGTTGAAGCCTTTCATCGGTGCAGTCGCGGGCGACATCACCGTTGTGGACACCTCGAATTACCTCCCGGTATCCGGCCAACCCGAACAGTATGGCGCTAGCCCGGTTGAAGCGATCAACGCCGGCCAGCCGGAGGCCGGATGGCTGCAGGACCAGTGAGGCCGGCCTGTGATTCGGTCCTGGAACGCGCAATTTGCCTACACGCTTGCGGACATGGGGAAGGCGCCCGGTGAGCCTGGCCGGCTCGCGCTGCCAGTGGCGGGGGACTCTGCCGAAAGCAAGCAGCTCGTCATGCGGCTGGTCGACGACACTGGTTTCGACGCGGTGGACGCGGGCCCGGTTGCCGAGTCGTGGCGTCAGCAGATGGGCACGCCGGCCTGGTGCACCGAGCTCACCGCCGACCAGCTCCGCGAGGCCCTCGGTCTCGCCGACCGTGAAGCCGCCCCGAAGCGCCGCGACGCAACAAGGCAGATCATCGGGACATGGCAGGATCCCTCGAACTTCCACGCCTGGCTCAGGCTGTACCGTGCAGTCGCCCGCTTCCCCGCGGCCGATGACTGAGCATCCATGCCATGCGACCCCGATCAGTGATCGGGGTCGCATGGCATGACCGGGGCGCCCCGATCCGTGCTCCTGGCTATTCGACCTGAACCACGACCCGGCGCTCCAACCAAGATCGACTCGAAGATCAGCCGTTGTCAGCGCGCAGCTCAGGCGGGTCCAGCGGACCACATCGCCAGCACCGCACGCGAAAGGGACCGACATGAACCGCACGGGCTACACCGCTGT
Source organism: uncultured Actinomycetota bacterium (assembly GCA_963804435.1). Classification (GTDB taxonomy): domain Bacteria; phylum Actinomycetota; class Actinomycetes; order Streptosporangiales; family Streptosporangiaceae; genus JAJYUU01. The sequence goes on from CAWDQI010000001.1 coordinate 2,891,126, forward strand.
CGCCGTCACGCAATCCGATGCAGTGACGACCGTCTCGATGAACCACCCTCCGCTCAACCTGCTCGACAGCGTGCTCATGCCGCAACTCAAGCGCTTCGTTCGTGAGGTCGCGTCCGACACATCGACGAGGGTCATCGTCATCGACAGCGCGGTACCAGATTTCTTCGTCGCGCACGGAAACGCCGGCTACACACTCGATCCGGTCGGCTTCGTCGCGCTCAGCGAACACGACACGGGATACGAAGGCCTCACTGCGTATCAACACCTGGCCGCCAGTATCCGTGCGCTGCCCAGGTGACGATCGCCAAGCTCCGCGGTGTTCCTGGGTGTAGTGCCGGGCGTGCTCGTTAGGACCGGTCGCCCGCAGCTCCGCCCGAGGTCCCGGCGCCCTGAGTCGCGCGCCGAGAGCCCGCACCACCGGCGAGGCGCAGTTCCTGGCGATCTGCGACGGCGCGGCCCAGTGGCTGGCCGAGGCCGCCGCCGGCGGCGCGACCCGGGCGCGGGCCAAGATGGCCGAGGCGGTCCAGCTGGCGATTAAGACTCTCCCGCATGCGCTGGAGCGGCCGCGCAGGTCAGTGATGCATTCTGCCAGGCCGGCAGCTCGCCGGTTCGGGCCGAGGTCGGTGGATTGGCCGGAAGTTCTGAGACTCCACAGGTCAGCGCGGCGGCCTAGCCCAGATATCGGAACGTCCGCAGTACCCGCTTGTCGCCGCAGCCGTGATGGCCGGGCAGCCCGAACCCGTCTTGCGACTCGGTGTCGCGGGTGCAGAAGGCCCAGCCGAAGTAGTAGCCGTCGGATCCTATGCGGAACGAGAATGTCGCGGTCTGCCGGTACTCGCCAGCCGAGATGCGGCGCGGTTTTGAGACGGCCACGATCTTGGTCAGGTAGAGCCATTTGGGCGGCGGCGGCTCGGTGATCGGCCGCAGGTTCACCGCGAAGTACTTGTAGATGCGCTTGGCGGTCTCGCGGCGGGCGACCGACACCGGAACGAAGTAGGTGGAGGTGAATCTCTGGTGACAGACCGGCCGGCCGCACGGCGGGGCGGTGGCCGGGCGGAAATACCCGCCCGAGGTCACGAAGAGCGTCACCTTCACGGAGGCGGCGAGCGCGGGCCCGGTACCGCCGGCGCCGAAGACCTTGACCCGGTAGCGGGTAGCCAGGACCGGCGTGACAGTGAAGCGGTATGGTGCCGTCCCGCCATGCGCGCTCAGCGTGACCGACCCGATCTTGTGCTCATGCGCCCTGAACGGGAACTGCTGGGCGAACAGTTCAGCGACGTCCCCGCTGCGAGCTGCGGACACAGCCCCGGAGACCCTCGCCTTGGTCGCGGCCTTCGGGTAGGTCGCCACGTAGACATCGCCGGTCAGCTTCGGGTAACTCGACCGCAAGCCGATCGAGACGGACGGAGCCCTCCTGCTGGCGGCCAGCGCGGACGGTCCGGCGATCCCGAGCAGCCCCCCGGCGAGGACGAGAGCAGTGACGCCCGCCAACGGCCATTTCCAGCGATTATCGACCATATTCTTCCCCCCAGGGAGTGCAATCCCGCTGACTCTCCGCCAATAGCGTGGAAAGCTACTACCTGCCCTTCAGCCCTGACCCGGGAACTGGAAAGAAATCCGCGACTCACGCGGGCAGACCGGCGCGAGCTGTGGGCCAGCCCGTGCTCTTCTAGGGCTTCCGGCTGGCGTTCCACCTGGCTGACCGGCCCGCTACGCGCCGGTCGGCGCTGCGCCAGCGGTAACTGGACCGAGAGCCGGATCGTGGTAGCGCGGACGGTATCGGCCACGTCGTATTCGGGGCTGGCTGGAATCCGCTGAAGCGCGCCGACAGATCCGATTGAAGGCATGTTCCGGCGGCGTTTCGCTGAGCCTGCTCCCTGGACGCTCGGCGGCATGTGAGCAAGGAATGAACTGGTAGAAGGGCGGTTCGCCACCGCGTGCGGACATCGCGCGGGGTTTAGGACGCGTCAAGATGCTGATGTGCTGCGAGTTAAGAGTGGGATCGCTGTGGCTAGATCAATGGCACGAATAAGACGATCTTAGATCTGGCGGTGCCGATGCCTGTGCTTAGGCTATCGACCTGCGGACAAGGACGCCGGGGCTGTCCGCGGAACTATTCAGCCAGCCAGGCGCCGCCAGCATGGCCGCTCATCCGCGATGCCCCTCCGGCGGCCAACGCGACACCAGCGGCAGCCCAGCAAAGGCGAACGGACAACGTTGTGAAGCCAGCAGGTCCTCACCGTAAGTGAGCAGCCGCCCGGCCTATCGCCTACAAGATTACGCCGAACGCCGATTTTGTGCGTCTGTTCGTATCATAGCGTGAGAAGAACGCGGCGCACAGATTCGCCAGTTCTGCCACGTCGCTCGTGCGGTCAGGGCGCGGGCGAGGTGGAACTACCGGGTCATCCGCATCCAGCGAATCCCGCGCTGTCGGAAGGCCACCTCATCGACCTGTTCAGGCGCACGGGCGTCCGCGTACTCATGGCCGCGGGTCCAGAGATAAATCCGGCAGTCTGGTCGACAGCGCGAGCGCTCGCTGCCGAACTCGGCGTGGCCGCGTTGTACGCCCTGCGGCCGACGGCCCCAGCCGGAACAGCGCCCGATCTCGGCGTGGTGGACGGCGCGGACGTCCGCTATCTGGCCGATGCCGCTGCCCTGACCAGCGAGGCTGTCGCGGTTCCCGAGCCCGACCCAACCGACCTGGCAGCCGTGTTCCACACCGGCGGTACGACGGGCACGCCGAAGCTCGCGCGCATACGCTTGCTGACTAGTTCGGCGAGTTCCGTTGTCCCGGCACGCCCGACTCCGGCTGGGTGCGCGACTTAGACTTTGCTGCGCCGAGTGAGTCGCCCAGCGTCCACAGCGAGGCGCCGAGCAGCACGAGGTCCTTGAGCAGGAACTGGCCAGGCAGCACCGACAGCACCGGGAATCCGCCTGCTGCCGTTACTCCTGGCGTGGTGAACAGGAAGCTCAGCGTGCCGAGGAACAGCAGTATTGCCATCGCGCTGCCGAGGGCTGATAGCCGCGGCGAGACGAACCGCAGCGCGATGAACAGGGCCGCTATGATCTCGACGGTGCCCAGCGTTGCCGCGAGCGAGCGGACGCTGAGGATGCTGTAAAACCAGCTCATGATGGGGCTGTTGGCGATCAGCGGGTGGATGGCCATGGCTTCGTACGACGAGTATTTCAGCGCGCCGATCCAGGCGATCACGACGACGAGCCCGTACCGGACCCATTGCCGGCCGAGTACGGCCACTGGATGCTCTGCCTTCGGGGCCTCGGCGGTGTCCCGATGCGCCGCGGCGACATGCCGACGCGCCTCGGCGGTATGCCGATGCAAGGAGTGCAACATGGGTGATCCTTTCGCGCGACATTTCGCGGCCAGACTCATTAGCACAATGGTCGGCGTTATCGCTTTTCTTTCTGACAGCAGCGCATACATGCCGTATTGCTGTCCGACTAGTTAGCTATGCGTTGTTCTCTCCATCGCCTCCGCGGTAGTGCCCGAAACTTTTATAAGTGCGCTACTCAAATTTGTATCCGCAGCCTTGCGCCCTGCCATGCCGGCAATCGACCAACTTCAGCCGCGTCGCCGACCGCGCAGGAGCAGCGAAGGTGAACGGGCGTGTCCTGGGCAGTGCACTGGCGCCACCCGTTCACGAAACTGGCCGAGCCGGCCGGCGTGATCACCTGGCGGAGCGGCTGATCGTCCAGACCAGAGGAGATCGCCTCGGTGCCGAAGGCCAGGGCCGCGCTCGGCGACTGGCGCAAGGCCGCCGCGCGCTGGGTTGCACGAGCTCCGCAAGTGGCACGGGCGCGAGCCCGGCCGCTTCGCTTAATCCGGTCGGCGCTATCAGCGGCGCCCCCGAGATCCCCGCGCGCAGCAGCGCCAGGGCATCTGCGCGCGCTTGCGTGGGACCGGCGGCTGCTGCTGCTCACCGCGACGAGACAACCGGTCATCAGCGAGGCCGCGGTACTCGCAGGGCAGCCAAGGACCTGAACTGGTCAAGATCAGCGTGGTCCGTCGGTGCCGACTTGCCGCCGCGGTCTACCTCCGACATTGTCTTCTGCAGCCACCTGAGTGACGCCTCGCGCATCGCGAGAGCTTCGATCTCCCGCCGGAGTCTGCTGTTCTCCGAGGGCCCAGCGTCCCTGGCATGGTCTGCCTCGTCGAGGACGTCGATTCCGAAGCGGGACACTCGCTCAGCTTCCGCCAGTGCGGATTTGATGAGCGCGAGCTCGGTTTCGGTCACCGTGACCCGATATCCGCCGCTGGTTTGCTGCCTCACCGTTGCCATCTGAATTAACCTCCATGCCGGGAGTGGCTGTATCTGCTCCGGAGCCCGCAGGCGCTTAGGGGGCTGCGCCTGCGGGCCGTCATATCCATGATCTGGTCCAGGCCGCGTTGCGGCATCGCGGCGAGCCCCCGTTCCCCCGTGCGGCCACCCGGAATCCGGGTCTACCTGCTAGCAGGAACAGGGCCGGAGCGAAGGCACCGTTCTGCGGGTTTTGCCGGGGAACGCCCGGATCCGGGCGACCCGGTCGCCCGGTCAGCGGGCTTCCAGGAAGGTCACGACTGCCAGGACCCGGCGATGGTCGTCCTCGGCCTCGGGCAGGTTGAGCTTGGTGAGAATGCTCCGGACGTGCTTCTCAACGGTTCCCTCGGTGACCCAGAGCCGCTTGGCAATGCCACCGTTGGACCGCCCTTCGGCCATCAGGGCGAGTACCTCGAGTTCGCGAGCGCTCAGCACGGCGAGCGGGTCGTCGCGACGGCGGGCTGTCACCAGCTCCTGTACAAGGGCAGGATCCACGACCGAGCCACCTGCCGCGACGCGCTGGACTGTGTCGAGGAAGTCCTGCACCCTGGTGACGCGGCTTTTCAGCAGGTAGCCGATCGCCCGGCCGCTGGCCAGCAGTTCCACCGCGTGCTCGACGTCGACGTATGCAGACAGCAGCAGAATGGCGGTCTCGGGCCGCTCGGCGCGAATCTCCATGGCCGCCTGCAGCCCTTCGGTCGTGTAACCGGGCGGCATCCGGATGTCAGCTACCACCAGGTCGGGGAGGGTTTTGCGGACCAGCGCGAGCAGTTGCTGGCTGTCGCCTGCCTGGCCGACGACCGGGAAGCCTGAACGTTCGAAGAGGCTAGCCAGGCCCTCACGGAGCAGGACATCGTCCTCGGCCAGAGCGACCCGGAGTCCGCCCGTGGCTGGCTTGCCCAAGGCTGGCTCGCCCGTGGCCAGGCCGTCAGAGTTCGATGCGGGCTCCGGGGGCTGTGCGCTGCTCGTCATTTCTCGTCCGTACCCGCAAAACAGCAACTACCCATGGAGGTTTTCGGCGCTTTGCGCTGAAAACCCGATGGATTACGGATGTCTCAATCAACCTTGCCGCAGCAGGTGACCCGGCGCGGCGCCCGCGAGATGCGGCCGGTCACCACAACCCGGCGAAGCGCATCCGCTGACAAATCTGCCTTCGGAAGGAATCATGCCGCGGGGCTCGTGGGCATCAACTCTGTGACGTCGGCGGGCGAACGCGCGGAAATCAGGATGACCGCAGGCGCAGCGCTGCCGCACTCCGCGGCCAGCAGCCGGGCGATATCGAGCCCGCTCTCATCGGCGAGCGCAAGGTCGGCAAGGACGACATCCGGCCGCAGCTCACCTACGAGTGCCATAGCCTCCGCCGACGTGCAGGCCAGGCCGACGACGCGCTCTCCCTGCCGCCCGAGTAGGAAGCGCGCGGCTCCGGCAAATGACCGGTTGTCATCCACCGCGAGTACGGCGAATCCCACCCTTCAGGATTCCAGGACGGGCCGTGCTGCGCTTTGCACCTAGCCGGAACTCGGGGGACAGCGCTTCCGGTCAGGCGGCCACCGGCAGATCAGCATCCAGGCTCGTACCTGCGCCGGCGGGGCTATCGATGGCGATCGTGCCTCCGAGCGCTTCGACCCGATCCTTCAGGCCGACCAGCCCGGAGCCCAGGGTGGGGTCGGCACCGCCGTCGCCGTCATCGAGCACGCGCAGGTGCAGGACGTTACCGGCGATATCAGCGCCGATGCGGACGACCGACGCGTTCGCATGCTTAGCCGCGTTGGCGAGGGCTTCAGAGATCACGTAGTAGGCGGCGGCCTCAACCGGTTCGGGCAGCCGAGCCACGGCCTGCACGTCGAGTTCGACCGGGACGATGCTTCGACGGGCGAGGGTCTTCAGCGCTGGGACGAGGCCACCTTCCGACAGGATGGTGGGGTGGATGCCGCGGGCCGTCTCACGCAGGTCATCAAGCACGCTGGTCAGCCCGTCAGCCACGTAGGCCAGCTCGTCGCGGAGGTGACCAGGCGCGGGCGGGACGGCCTCCTGCGCGGCTCGCAGCGCGAGCCCGAGGGACACCAGGCGCTGCTGGGCGCCGTCGTGCAGGTCGCGTTCGATCTGGCGGCGGGTTTTGTCCGCGGCGGCCACCACGCGCGCACGCGACGCCGTCAGCTCCGCCAGGCTCTCGGCATTGGAGACCGCGGTCGCCACCAGGCCAGTGAACGAGCCGATCCGCGCCTCAGCATCAGGGGACAACGCCAGCTTGTCGACCGATGCGGCCATGATCGCGCCCCACAGGCGGCCCTGAATCATGATCGGCGCCCCGACGGCCGAACGGAGACCAGCCTCGGCGAGGCGCATCACCCGCGCGCCGGAGACGTCGCCATCGTAGTCGAGCCGGGCCGGTCCGCAGGTCTGCGAGATCATGGTAGCGAGGTTTCTCCCGCCGAGCGGTTGCCGGTCGCCAACGGGAAGGATGACCTGGCCGCTTCTTCCCCACCTAGCGACGATGCTCGAGGTGCCGTCCGGCTCGTAGCGGATCATCATCGTGTTTTCGACGCGAAGGAGCTGGCCGGCCTCCTCGGTGACCGCCGTGAATACCGCCTCCGGGCGCGCTCCTCCTGCCACGAGCGTCGCCACTCGCCGCAATGCCGCCTGCTCCCCGACAAGGCGGGCAATGCCGACGCGGATCTCTGCGTTCGAGATCGCCGCTCCGAGCAAGTCCGCGAAAGAAACCAGGCGCCCTTCGGTGCGCGCTGGCGGCGCCCACTTCAGGGTCGAGCCAATGAGCATCACGCCCCAGATGCGCCCTCCCGCCATGATCGGCACAGCGGCCGCCGACCTGACGCCATGCGCGCGGGCGTCGTCCGCTAGCGGCCCGCAGGCGCTGGCGATGTCGCCCATCCGAGGCGGGCGGCCGGCCCGCGAGACCGCTCCGGCCAGGGCCCGGGCCGCGGACCACCGGCCGCCAGCGGGGAAGCGCTCGGCAGCCCGGCTCCATGTCGCGACGCAGACGAGTTCGCCGGACTCATAGCGACCCATGCAGGCGTAATCGGCGCCCACCAGCCGGCCCGCCTCCTCGATGGCCGCCGCGAACAGCTTCTCCGCCGGAACCGAACGCACCACCAGCATCGCGACCCGCCGCAACGCCGCCTGCTCGCCCGCGAGCTGAGCGAGCCTGGCGATCAGCACCGAGACGGCCACCCCGGCAATCGTGAAGCCGACCAGCGAGACCACGTTGGGCGGCATCCCGACACCAAGGTTCGTGAACGGAGGCGCGAAGATGAAAACCCGCGCCAGGACCGAGAGCACCAGCGCGGCGAGCGCCGGCCGCATACCGCCGACCACCGCGAGCGCAATGACCAGCAGAAGCGCGGCAAACAAGAACCCGCCCTGGCCGAGGGCTGAGTGCAGCGGCTGCGCAGCCAGCGTCAGCAACGCGGGGCCAGCAACTGCGAGAACCCACACCGCCACCCGGCACGCGGGCGGCCGCCACCTCAGCCACGTGCTGGTCAGACCTTCCATCACGCTCACAACATCGAGGCTAACCGATGGCCGCAACCAGGCCGGATGACCAGAACTGGGGAACTGCTGCCGCTGTCCGCGCACGGCGAGACCGGCGCCTGTGCCGCTCGAATACGCGATTGGATAGCTGACCTGCACGATCGCCAGCAGGCTTGCGGCCATGATGGTTGGCTGGCCGGGTGCTGCTAAAGATCGTCTACCTGCTAGTTCGCCGGATACTCGGCCTCACTGCCCTGGCATTCCCTAGAGACCAGTCGAAGGAGGCGGAACTGCTGCTGCTCCGGCACGAGAACACGATGCTGCGCCGCCACGCTGGCCGGATCCGCTACGAGCCAGCTGACCGGGTGTGGTTCGCCGCACTGGCACGGGTCATACCCCGCAGGCGCTGGACCGAAATCTTCCCCGTCACGCCAGCGCGACACTCCATGCCTGGCACCGCAGGCTGGCCGCCAAGAGATACGACATGACCAATCGGCGCAAGCCCGGCCGCCCGCTGACGGCCCCGGCATCGCCCGCCTGGTGGTTCGGCCGGCGAAGGAGAACCCGCTGTGGGGACACCGCGGACGTTCTGGCTGGCCGGGCATGCGCGGCAGGAAGGCTTCAGGCCGCGCAGCACGGGGTAGACGGCGCCCGTCGGCACCGGGCCGGGTAATCACGATTGGGGACTGGCGGCAAGCTACCTGTTGCGGCGCTCCGGCCGGACCGTATTGTTCCGTGCCTCGTTGACGTGGTGGCCCTGCCTATCTGCCGCCTGCCAGTTCCAGCGTCGCGGCGCTTGAGCCGCCGGTGATCCGGCGAGCGGTTCGGCGGATTCGGAGCAGATCACCGCCGGCCCAGTCGACGTCCCGTCCGACTACGGCCCGCAGCTGGACACGCCCAACTTCACGGTCAACATCGCCAGTCCAGATGGCAAGTGCGCGCCCGCACCAGCTGGCGGCCAGACCCTCCACGAGGTGATCAACGGCTATCCGGTGACGATCGACAGCATCGCCAAGATCCACTGGCAGACCCTGTGCGCCGATGACGCGGACGGCCTGGACGTGTTCATTCACGTCGGCGGTGCGCATCCCGTCATGAGCGTGGCCAGCGTTTTCGCGCATCTACGCCTGTATGGCCCGAACCCAGTCCACTGGACAACAAAGCCGATCGGCTGACCAGCACAACCCAGCGATGCCCCGGTCGCTGACGACCGCGAATAGGCACGGCAAGCGGATCCGTGTGACTTCATCCCCGATAACTGCCACGACCGCCGACGCCGGAGAATTGCCAGCGGGGATGAGCCACCTGAGCATCAGGGCTACTGGCTCAGCGTGCGGCGCGTCCGGGCGCGCGGGCCTCAAGCCAGAGCGCGGCGCGGGCAGCGCCGTCGCGGCGGAGCGCAGCGCAGCCGCGCTTAATCTATATATGGCGGAATTCTGCAACGGAGCCGCTGATGCGCCGCTGCGCCGTCGGTGAGCAACACGGTTCGTGCGCTGTCCGCGATGCCGAACGGTGCCGCGGCATCCTAGGGGTCGGGGGCTTAGCGCGAAATGAAGTGCGCGACTCCTTCGCCGACCTGTGGGTGCCGAAAACCCATCCGCCCAGGTCATGCAACCATGCGGTATTCGTGGATGAGGCCGCCCAGGACGTCGGTTCGTTGGAGGGTGCGCGCTGTCGGCCTCACAGGTCGGAGCCGGAGTGGTGCCGCCGGTGGACGGTGCCTGCTGGCAGAGGGACCGGTGCGGTGCCGGTTCTAGTGCTCGACGTACTCGCCGAGTTCGGCTTCGAGGTGACCTCGTCCGAGGCGAGATCGCGGCGGCCGTCCGACGGGCTTGTCGGCCATATGCGGGCGGTAATCAGGGTCTGCGGCGTGTAAGCGTGCGAACCTTGTCGGCGGCAATCACCCGCAGCAGCCTCGCCGCGCCCGAGCGGTAGTAGTGCCTCTGGTCCGCCCTTATCTGGCTTCTAAATGCGACCAGCCTGTGAGGCGGGAGTTCGGCGGCGAGCATCCATGCAGCTTCGAGGTATGACGTTTGAGTGGCTTCAGCTATGTCGCTGACTGACGCGCCATCGGCAGCGAGCGCGGAAGCCAGGGCGTGACCATCTCTTTCGTTCTTCTCGTTTACCTGGCTGACGTTCAGCCTTGACTTGTACCACTCATGCAGCGCGACAGGACTAGCGGCGCTGGAGTACTCAAGATGCCAGCACGAACGATCAGGTAGGTCATCGAACAGCTCGCATGTCCGGGCATTGAGAGCCGCTATGGTCCGGTCGCGGATAAATTTGCCGTCGCCGGCCAGGCCCTCCGCTCTGAGGGTTGCCCGCCAGCCCGGACCGTCGCGCGTGAGAACCATGCTGTAGCTGTCCCACTGCGGGCTGCCGCGGTCGTCCATGCGGCCGTACAGTACGCTTACCTACCCGATCTGCGTTCTAGTTGGCGCGCAACTGCACCGTGGTCACCGGCCGACCTGTGCAATTGAGCCGGTCACTGACCGATGGTTTTCACGCGGCTCGCTTTCGCCTGGGTTGCCCGGGCATTCGTTACATCGGAGCCGGCCGATCGTTGGCCGCATGATGACTATCGCGCTGTCCCGGGTAGCTGTACGATCTGGTGTCCGGCAGGCAAGGGCGACAGAGCCCTGCAAACCACCGGTACAAGCCCCAAGGAGCCTCAGCACCCTGATCGCGGCATGACCGGATGTTCCGGGATTGCGTCGGCAGGGTCCGGGCATGGCCTAGGCGTCCGCTTGGCTGGCCTGCTGCGGGGAACAACAAGGTGGACATTCGCGCAGGCGAGGGGGCGCCAGCATGACAACTTACGTGTCCTTGATCAACTGGACCGAGCAGGGCATCAAGAACTTCCGAGACACCACACAACGCGCCGACGAGTTCTCCAAGCTGGTCCAAAATTCCGGAGGCAGGGTCCGGGAATTCCTGTGGACCGTCGGCGAGTACGACCTCGTCTGCGTCGCGGACTTCCCGGACGACGAGGCCGGCGTCGCCGCCTTGCTCCGGCTCGGCTCTGCGGGCAATATCCGCAGCAAGACGCTGCGCGCCTTCGACTCCGACGAGATGGCAGGCATCATCGGCCGCGCTGGCTGAGCTGTCCCGGCTATAGGCGGCTGGCCGCAGCCATCAGCCCTCATCTGCCGCGGCCCTATTCCGCCGCGGAACCGACCGCGACCTGCTGTGGCCGCGAGCTGCAGCTCGCAGTGACCACGTGGGTGCATGCACGCAGAGCGGCAAGAGCGGACGCGCCTGGCTGGGGCGCCGCGCGCAGGCGCCTGAGGCGGATTTCGAGGTGCTTGAGCCTAAGCCGCTGGGTGACGGTGGTCCGGCCACTCGCGCTGAGCTCGCAACCCCTGTGCAGGATCGCCGCCTACGGCGCGGCTCTGCTCGTGCTGGACGACGGGACGACCGCATCCGGCAGGTAACGCGCTGACCTCGGTCCCGTTCAGTGGTCCGGACCCGGTTGCCCCATCAAGCGGTCGGGGGCCGCTGCCGTAGGATCCGGACCGTCAGATATCCCGCAATAGTGGTGGGTGCCGAGATGGGAAGCTCAGCAGGATCGGCTCCTCTGCGCGGCGGGCGTTTTGCCGTCGCCGGCGACCGGGTCTTCGACGCGCGGTCGGGCGCCTGGGCTGACGGCACGGCGGTGCTCGTCGAGGACGGGCTGATCAGTGGGGTCAGCCGCTCCGCGCCGGACGGCTGGCCGGTGCTGGAACGGCCCGGCACCAGCCTGCTGCCGGGGCTCATCGACGCGCACACCCATGTGCTGCTGCGCAGCAGCTATGACGAGTTCGAGCTGGCGCGGCAGATGGCCGAGGAGAACCTCGGTCACCGGGCAGCCAGCGCGGTGCAGGCGATGTCCATCTCGATCCGGCACGGATTCACCACGATCCGCGACCTCGGCACCGAGGGGGCCGGCTACTTCGATGTCGGCCTGCGGGATGCCGCCCGCGAGGGCATGGTCCCTGGGCCGCGGATGCTGGTCGCAGGGCCCGCCATCCGGTCGACCGGCCGCTATCCGCTACCCGGCGAGCGCTACAGCATGACGTTCCCGGTCGGCATCGACAGCTGCACCGGCGCCGCTGCCTGCCGTGAAACGGTCCGAACCCAGATCGCATATGGCATCGACTGCCTGAAGATCTATGTGAGCGAGCGCTTTGATCCGCCCGCGGGCGACGGGGATTATCCGGACGGCCCCCTGGTATGGACCGAGGAGGAGGTCCATGCGCTCGTCGACGAGGCGCACCGGCAAGGCATTCCGGTAGCCGCGCACTCGCTAACGCTCAGCGGGGCCGCGCTGGCCGTGGCCGCCGGCGTTGACTCGATCGAGCACGGCTTCGCTATCTCCCCCGAGCTTGCGGCCGAGATGGCCGCCCGGGGTACGGCTTTGGTGCCGACCCTCCTGGTCACTCGCGAGCACGCGGCGCACGGCTCGCACATCATCAACGAGGTAGTGCGGGCCGCGCACGACCGATCATTCGTGAACTGCCTGGAGGCAGGCGTCCGGATCGTGCTCGGCACCGACGTCGGCGGCTTCGAGTGGACCAGGGTGTCGCAGGCCGAGGAGTTCACGCTGATGGCCGGGCTGGGGATGCCCGCGGCTGATGCGCTGCAGGCCGGCACCTCGCGGGCCGCGGAGCTGCTCGGGCTGGCCGGGACAGCCGGGGTCATCGAGCCAGGCGCAACCGCGGACATCGTGGCCGTCACCGGCGACCCGCTGCAGGACATCGAGTGCCTGCAGCAGGTGGAACTCGTGATCCAGGGCGGTCAGGTCGCGTGGGATGGACAGCAGCTCATCCGGGATGGGCTCGGCGCGACCGCCTGACCGGCTCGCCGGGATGCGCGTTGCCAGGCCACCTTCCGCACATCATGCATGTGAGCAAGGAATGACCGGTAGGTGGGAGGTTCTCCATCGCGCGCGGACATCGCGCTGCTTCGCGCGCGCCGAGACGCTGATGTGACGCCAGTTAAGAGCGGGAGCGCTGTTGTTAGATCGAAGGCGCTGACTGCTTTAGATACCGCACGCGGTCCGCTCGCAACCTTCGACCAGCAGCGGTGTTGTAAGTCTGAAGGGCTCGCAAGCCCGGCTGAGGCGCGCCCCGGCCGAGGCGGTAGCGTGCGGCCATGGATCACACCCGACTCGGCCGAACCGGCCTGCAGGTCTCCCGGCTGTGCCTCGGAACGATGACGTTCGGTCTCCAGCGCGATGAACCGGCCTCTGCCCAGATCCTCGACCACGCGGCGGAAGGCGGGATCGACTTCATCGACACCTCTGACGCATACCCGCTGGGTGGGGATCTGAGTACGCGCGGAATCACCGAGGAAATCCTTGGCCGCTGGATGAAAGGGAAACGGGACCGGTTCATCGTTGCCACCAAGTGCTTTGTCCCGACCGGTCCGGCACCGTTCGACGCGGGCAACTCCCGCAAGCACATCATGGCCGCAGTCGATGCCTCCCTGCGGCGCCTGCAGACCGACTACATCGACCTGTACCAGTTGCACGGCTATGACCCCGCGACGCCGATCGACGAGACCCTCGGCGCTCTTGACGACCTGGTTCATCAGGGCAAGGTCCGGTACACCGGTTGCTCGAACTTCCTTACTTACCAGTTGGTGCGGGCCATCGGCCGGAGCGAGACGCTGCGCCTGGCCCGCTTCGATTCGGTGCAGCCCCGCTACAACCTGCTGTTCCGCCAGATCGAGCGGGAAATGCTCCCGTTCTGCGCCGAGGAAGCCGTGGGCGTCATCCCTTATAACCCGATCGCTGGCGGCATGCTGTCCGGCAAGCATTCCCGCACCGCGCCGCCGCCTGAAGGATCCCGCTTCACCCTCGGCAACGCCGGGCAGATCTACCAGAACCGCTACTGGCACGACCGCGAGTTCGACACCGTCGACGCGCTCCAGCACCTGGCTGGCAACGCCGGAGTCAGCCTGGTGACCCTGTCGGTCGCCTGGGTGCTGGCCAACCACGCGATTACGGCGCCGATCATCGGCGCAAGTCGGCCGGAGCAGCTCGACGACAGCATGGCAGCGGTCGACTTCAGGCTCGACGCCGATCTGAAGCGTCAGCTGGACGAGCTCACGCACGAGTACCGCATGGGCGACGCGCCGCGGTAGTCGCCGCCAGTCAAACGCCGACCGCTCTATCGTGGTTTGGGGTCGAGCGCACGTTTGCCGTAGTTGAGTCGGCCGGACAACCCGCCCATAGCGTGAGGAGCACAGATGACACCTGGGTCGGTGGCTATCGTCGGAGGTCGGCTAGTGCCGATCAACGGAGAGCCAGTTGACGACGGCGCAGTCCTCGTCGAAGCCGGGAAGATCGTCGCCGTGGGCAGCACGGTGTCCGTGCCCGCGGGCGTCCCGGTGATCGACGCGGAGGGCGGCTGGATACTCCCGGGTTTCATCGAGGCTCACGGTCATGTCGGCGTGCATGAGGAGGCCGAGGGCTGGGCTGGTCAGGACACCAACGAGATGACTGAGCCCGTGACGGCGCAGGTGCGCGCGCTGGACGCGATCAATCCCGCGGACCTTGGCTTCCGGGACGCCGTCTCCGGAGGCGTGCTAGCAGTCAACGTCAACCCCGGCTCTGGCAACCCGATCGGCGGCCAGACCGCAGCGCTGAAGTGCTGGGGCCGGACCGTAGACGAAATGCTGCTGCGCGCGCCCGCCGGGATGAAGTCCGCGCTCGGCGAGAATCCGAAGCGGGTCTATGGCGAGAAGAAGCAGACACCGAGCACCCGGCTCGGAGTGGCAGCGGTAATCCGCGGCGCGCTCGTCGAGGCGAGCAATTACCTGCAGCGCATCGAGACCGAGCAGCGCAAGCCGGAGGCCGACCGCAAGCCGGTCGACCGCGATCTCAAACTCGAGGCGCTCGGCCGGGTGCTGCTAAGGGAAATCCCCTGGCGGCAGCACTGCCACCGGCTGGACGACATCGCTACCGCGATCCGGATCGCCGACGAGTTCGGCTACGACCTCGTGATTGACCACGGTACCGAGGCCCACCTGCTGGCCGACGTCCTCGCTGCTCGCGACATCCCGGTGATCATCGGGCCGCTCTTCACCAGCCGCTCCAAAGTCGAGTTGCGCAACCGCTCGCTCGCCAACCCCGGCAAGCTTGCCGAGGCGGGCGTCAGGATCGCGATCACGACCGACCATCCGGTGGTGCCCATCCACTTCCTCGCCCACCAGGCTGCGCTGTCCGTCAAGCACGGCCTCGACCGCGAAACGGCCCTGCGGGCCCTCACCATTAACCCGGCCCGCATCATCGGCATCGATGACCGGCTCGGCACCATCGAGCCCGGCAAGGACGCCGATCTGGTCATCTGGTCGGGAGATCCGCTGGACGTGATGAGCCGGGTCGAGCGCGCCTTCATGGACGGCACCGAGATCTATACCTACGCCGACGGCGAGGCCGTGTTCGCCGAGCGGTGAGGAAGGCCTGCCGGCGCCGCGTTGCTGCCTACGGGACCACTACCGTGCCGGTCGCGGTTACCGCGACGACCGGATCGTCGAGCACGGCCGCGGCGGACGGCCCGCGCTCGGGCTGCGCCCGGCAGACCACCCGGGCCTCGAAGACAAGCTGCCGACTGCGCGTTCCGACCCGGCTGACAGTGGCACTGACCTCCAGCACGTCCCCGGCCAGCACTGGCGCCCGGAACTGGACGTCGGAGTAGGACGCGAACAGCCCCTCGTCACCGTCGGTGCGGATGCACGCTTCGGTCGCCACGTCGCCGAACAGGCCCAGCATGTAGGCGCCGTCCACCAGGTTGCCACCGTAATGCGCGTGGCTGTAGGGGACGTACCGCCGGTGCGTGACCGTCAATCCGAGTCGCGAATCCTTGGTCATGCGTCTGCTCCGACTGTCTGGGCGCCAGCCCTCGGGGGTTCCAGGGCATCGGGGTCTGGGGTGCCCCCAGGCGGCAGAGTGTCCCCTGGGGCTAGCACAGTCGCCAAATAGCTGGCGACCTCGCCCGGCGTGGTGCCCTTGCCGAAGATCTTGTCCACCCCGAGGCTAGCCGCCATCGACGGGTCGAACCGCGGTCCGCCCACCACCAGCAGCGGCCGACCCGGACCCGCCGCCTCGAACGCCGCCGCCATCTCGCGCGCGTTGGAGATGTGTGCGTCCCGCTGGGTAACCACCTGACTGACCAGGACCGCGTCCGCGCCCTCTGCCTTGGCCCTGGCGACAAGGTCGGGCACCTCGACCTGAGCGCCGAGGTTGACCACCCGGATTTCCCGGTAGTACTCCAGGCCCTTCTCGCCGGAGTGCCCCTTGACGTTCAGGATCGCGTCGATGCCCACAGTGTGGGCGTCGGTGCCGATGCACGCGCCCACGACCACGAGCTTGCGGCCAAGCCCGGTCCGGATGCGCAGGTTCACCTCGGCGGAGGACAGCAGCGGGAATTCCCGCTCGGTGACTACTACCTCCGACAGGTCGACCAGGTGCGACACCCGCCCGTAGACGATGAAGAAGGTGAAGTCCGGGCCCATGCCTTTGGCGTGCACCACCATGACGGGTTCCAGCCCCATCTTGGTGGCCAGCTGCATCGCGGCACCTTCTGCGCGCGCCTTCTCGGCGGCAGTGCCGAACGGGACGGGCAGCGTGAAGGAGACCTGGACGCGCCCGTCACCGGTCGTGTCGCCGTAGGGCCGGACAATGTTCCCGGTCATCGAGTTCCCGGTCACCGGGCAGCCCCCGCAACGGCCGCGAGGCTGGCGGACGGGGCAGCACCCACGGGGACCCCGTTCCCCTCCTTCTCAAGGATCTCCGACGCCGGGTTGAAGTAACCATCGGCCTTGCCGATAACCCCGTCCAGGCCCCGGCCGCCGTCGGCCGAGCGCTTGGTGATGCCGAACGTCCCGTCCGCGATGGCGGTCAGCAGGCCCTCGTCGGCGATCCGGCGCAGCAGGCTGACCGATTCGCCGAGAACCTGGCTGGCTCGCTGCTCGATGAAGCCGCCCGGCGCGGGCACGAAGCTCTCCCCCAGCCGGCCCGCCGCATCGCGCACGTACCGCACGTTCTCCAGCGCAAGGTCACGATCGGACAGGAACGGGGTGTGGATTCCCTCCGTCATCATGCCGATGAGCAGTATCGACTGGTCGGTCATGACGCCGCACAGGTTGAAGAACGCGTCCAGCAGGTAGCCGGCGAACACGTTGCCGGACATGTGCTTGGTCGGCGGCATGTACTTCAGCGGCGCGTCCGGGAACAGCTCCCGGACCAGTTGCGCGTGCGCGAGCTCGAGCAGGAACGAGTCCGGCACGTTGGGATTGATCTCGAAGGCGTGCCCGAGGCCGAGCTGGCTGTCGGCCAGGCCAGCCTCCTTGCCGAAGAACTCGTTCATCAGCTGGCTGACCACGACCGTGTGCGCGGCGTCGACGGCGTCCGCGGTGGTCAGGTAGTTGTCCTCGCCGGTGTTGATGATGATCCCGGCGCGGGCGTGGATCTGGCGGGAGAACCGCTGGTCGATGAAGGTGCGGCGGGGGTTGATGTCGCGGAAGATGATCCCGTACATGCAGTCGTTCAGCATCATGTCCAGCCGCTCCAGGCCAGCCAGCGAGGCGATCTCCGGCATGCACAGGCCGGAGGCGTAGTTCGTGAGCCGGACGTAACGGCCGAGCTCATGGCTCGTCTCGTCCAGCGCTGCCCGCATCAGAGCGAAGTTCTCCTGGGTGGCGTAGGTGCCGGCGAAGCCCTCCCTGGTCGGGCCCTCGGGCACGTAGTCCAGCAGCGACTGGCCAGTCGACCGGATGACGGCGATGATGTCGGCGCCCTCGCGCGCGGCCGCCTGGGCTTGCGGGATGTCCTCGTAGATGTCGCCGGTCGCGACGATGAGGTAGATCCACGGCTTGCGCGGCTCGGAGGTCTGCGCGATCAGCTCCTGGCGGCGGGCCCGGTTCGCGTCGATCCTGGCGATGCCGCGGGTCAGAGCGGCTGAGGCGGCCTGCCGGGCCTGCTTCGCGGCCCCGCCGTCCGGGATCCGGAACTGCACCTTGCCGTGCGCGGCCGCGTCGGCGAGCCTGCGCCAGGTTCCGGTAGCCGCCCGCCGTCAGGGCGTCCCAGGCCGGAAGTGCTACGCCGTGCTCCAGGCCGGTACTCTCCCGCACCGCGTCCACGAGCCGGTTCACCCAGGGCATGCCATCAGAGTCGGCGCCCTGCAGGCCCGCCAGCCGCAGCACCGCCCGTTCCACCGACACGGTGGTATTCGTGCGCGCCATCTCCACGATTGGCTGGCCAGCCTTGCGGGCAAGTTCCCGTGCTTCGCGGACGACCGCGAGGTCGAGGTTGAGTCGGGTCTGCATGGTTTACTCCCCGTGCTTGGCAGCGCCGTGCTCGTCGATGCGACGCTGGAAGATGCCCCGAACGCCGGGTTCGGTCCGGATGAGGTCGACTGCCAGCTGCGCGTGGCCGGGAACATACCCGTTACCCACCAGCATGGTGACATCGGCGGCCACGCCTTCGGCGCCGAGCGCGGCGGCGGTGAACGAGGTCGCCATGGAGAAAAAGATGACCGTCCCGCCCTGGGCCGTCGACAGGATCGCGCCGCCCTCGCAGCCGGGCACGTCGACGCAGACGACCGTGACGTCAGCGGGGCCGCCCGCGGACGCGATCGCGCTGGAGACCCCGATCGGATCCCGGGCGTCGGCGATGACGACTTCATCGACGAGTCCGTGCTCGCCGTCGGCCGCCACCGCGTCGCGCAGGATCTCCGCCTCGGCCTCGTGCGGCACCACGCCGATGAGCAGGCCGGCCCCGGCCCTGCGGGCGGCCGCGGCCGACAGCGAGCCGCTCTTGCCAGCCGCGCCGATGATCGCCACCGTGGGCCGGGCTGACGGGCTCGCGCTCACCACGCGGTGAGTCAGGGCGGGCGCACCGCACACGTCCATGACCGCGAGTGCGAGTTCGGCGGCCATGTCGTCGGGCAGCGTGGCCGCGATCGACCGGCCGAACAGGATCGCGTGCCCCTCGCACGGAACCTGCTCGGACTTGCCGTCCCACCTGGCCAGGCCGTCGGTTATCACCAGCGGGGTAAGGCTGAGCGACACCAGGGTGGCGATCATGTCGCCGGGTCTGAGCCCGAGGGGCGATTCGGGGCCCGCCTCATCGACCACGCCGGTCAGCATGCCACCGGAGCCAGTCACGGGGTTCTGCATCTTGCCGCGGGTGGCGACGATCTCCAGGACGGCGGCCTTGATCTTGTCTGGCTCGCCTGCGCTCGCTTCGTGCAGCTGGCGGAAGGACGCGGCATCCAGGTTCAGCCGCTGCACCCGGACTCGCACCTCGTCTGGCCAGATTTCGCGGCGGGCATCCAGCCGCCACGCTGCCTGCGGGAGCACTCCGGCCGGCTCAAGCACCCGGTGCAGGCCGAGCGGCGAGCTTGGCGTGGCGCCTGCCGGGCTGCTGACGCCTTCGTAGGGGGCCAGCTGAGGTCGGGTCACAAGTGGTCCCTTCTGGAAGGCAATGTGGCGATTAGTCGGCCCGTGCAAGGATAGCGTTGGCTTTCGATAAGATTCATCGTCTGACACTATACAGACAGCAGGTTCTTGCGTATCTAGCCGAAACTGCGGACGATCGTCCTGGGTTGAGGCTAGTCATGAGGGGCAGGTGCAGTAATGATCGACCAGCCGTATGTATACCGGCACCGGGAGCTGGTTGAGCCCGACTGGCAGCGCCTGCCCGGCTGGGCGGACGTAGGGCCGCAGGACTGGGCCTCGGCCCAGTGGCAGCGGTCGCACTGCATCAAGAACATCCGGCAGCTGCGGCAGGTCGATCGGCGACGGGCTGGCCGAGGCCTTCTACGCCGACCTTGAGCGGGACCAGGCCGAGCGGGCCACGATGTCCATGCTGGTGCCGCCACAGATGATCAACACGATGGTGCCGGGGCTCTCCCCGGCCGAGCCCGGCTTCACCGATGCGTTCTATGCCGACCCGGTCCGCCGGTACATGATCCCGGTGTTCTCCGACCGGCGGGCGGACTGGCCGTCGCACCCGCAGGCTTCGCGCGACTCGCTGCACGAGGCGGAAATGTGGGCGGTGGAGGGCCTGACCCACCGGTACCCGACCAAGGTGCTGGCCGAGCTGCTGCCGACCTGCCCGCAGTACTGCGGCCACTGCACCCGGATGGACCTGGTCGGCAACCCGACCCCGGTCGTCGACAAGCACAAGTTCGAGCTTGGCCGCGATGACCGGCTCGCGGCCATGATGCAGTACCTGCGGGCGAACCCCGGTGTACGCGATGTCGTGGTTTCCGGCGGTGACGTGGCGAACCTGCCGTGGCCGCGGCTGGAGTCATTCGTCGCCAGCCTGCTGGAGATCCCGAACATCCGCGATATCCGGCTTGCCACCAAGGCACTGATGGGCCTGCCGCAGTACTGGCTGACCGACGAGGTACGGGCGGGCATGGAGCGGCTCGCTACGGCGGCGCGTCAGCGTGATGTCAGCATCGCCATCCACACGCATGTGAATTCGGCTCAGTCGGTGACGCCGCTGGTCGCCCAGGCCGCGAAGGCCATGCTGGAGACCGGCATCCGGGACGTGCGCAATCAGGGCGTGCTGTTGCGCGGCACCAACGACAAAACCGAGCAGCTGCTGGACCTGTGCTTCGCCCTGCTCGACGACGCCAAGATCATGCCGTACTACTTCTACATGTGCGACATGATCCCCAACAGCGAGCACTGGCGGCTGTCCCTGGCCGAGGCGCAGCAGCTGCAGCACGACATCATGGGCTACCTGCCCGGCTTCGCCACGCCGCGGTTCATCTGTGACGTGCCGTATGTCGGCAAGCGCTGGGTGCACCAGGTCGCGCGTTACGATCGCGAGCTCGGCATCTCCTACTGGACTAAGAACTACCGGACCGGCGTGGAGCTGAGCGACCCGCTGGCGTTGCAGCGCGAGTACGAGTACTACGACCCGATCTACCTGCTGCCGGAAGCCGGGCGCGAATACTGGCGGTCGTGCGTCGGTGCTCCCGTCGCTGTCGCCTAAACGCGCGCAACTGGGCGTTTCCACAGAAGCGCCGGGCGGGCGGCTTGCGGCAAGTCCAACGCGTCCGCTAGCCGAGCTGCAAAAGTGAGCGTTCCCAGGCAGGTTAACCGCTTGCCAAGAGTGCCGCCGGGTGGTTGCCTGATCGACGTTTCGTCTGCTGGTTCGGGAGAGATGCTGGTGTCTGGTCGACGTCGTGGGACGGTGCTAGTGACTGGTGTCGGTCGACGGCGGTCGATCGGAGCTGGTCTGGCGCTCGGGCTTGCTGATGACGGCTGGGATCTCGTCCTGAACTACTGGACGCCATACGACGAGCGCCTGGGGTACGAGCGAGGCGAGCATGACCCCGACGACGTGGCGGCCGAGTGCCGTAGCAGGGGCAGCAGGGTTGAAGTCGTGCCCGCGGATCTCGCTGCGCTCGAAACGCCGACCCGTCTGGTAAAGGCCGCGGCCGCAGTCGGGGATTTGCGCGGGTTGGTGATGTCGCACTGTGAGAGCGTAGATAGCTCAGTGCTCGACACGACCGCCGAAAGCTGGGACCGGCACTTCGCGGTCAATGCTCGCGCGGTTTGGCTGCTGATCAAAGCATTCGCCGAACACTACCCCGCGGGCAGGACCACGGAGGCGACAGGTCGGATCGTGGCGCTAACGAGTGACCACGCCGTGCATAACTTGCCGTACGGGGCTAGCAAGGGCGCCCTGGACCGGATCGTCATAGCAGCTGCGGTCGAACTCGGTGGCCGTGGGATCCGTGCAAACGTCATCAACCCCGGCCCGATCGACACCGGCTGGATGAGTCCAGAGATCCGTCAGAGCGGCGTGGAGCGGACTCCGGTGGGCCGCCTGGGAACACCAACCGACACGGCCGATCTCGTCCGGTTCCTGATATCGGATGCCGGCGGCTGGATCACCGGGCAGGTTCTCTATAGCAATGGCGGGTTCAGAGCCGGATGATCACTCTCGACGCGCCAGCGGCAGATCCGGATTCGATTTGCGCCCCCACTTCTCCGTGGCTACAACGGCCGGTAGGCGTCGCGGCGGTGTTCGACGCGAAGCACGATCACCTCGCGCAGATCCTCACGGATGCGGTAAAGCACGCGGTAAGTCCCCCGGCGCGCTGACCACACGCCAGCCAGGTCATCGCGCAACGGCTTTCCCACTCGGTGTGGCTGGCGGACCGGCGCTGTGGTCAGGAACTCGATCACTGCTGCGGCCACGGGCTCGGGCAGCTTTCCCGTCAGCCCACGCCGCGCAGGCGGGGTGAGGACGATGTCGTAATCGTCGGCGTCCGCGCCGGTCACCGGCGCAGCTGGCGGACGGCTTCCACACCGCGGACAACATCGCCGCGTGCGTAGGCTTCATCAGCTTCGCGGATGTCAGCCAGCGCGGCAGGATCGCTCAGGACGTCGATTGTTTCTTCGAGCTGGGCGAGGTCTTCAGGGCTGATCAGGACAGCGGCCGCGTGGCCATTGCGGGTCAGCACGATGCGCTCGTGCTGACGCTCGACCCGGTCGACAAACTCCGACAGATGATCACGAACTGAGCGCAGCGATTCAATGCTCATGACCACAATTGTGGCGCACGATCTGCTTCATGTCCACTCGGTGGTTGCTCGCTCATTTGGCAAGCGCAACCAGGACCGTTCATCGCTCGAGTCTTTCCACAATTCGACAGCGTGGGCCTGGATCAGGCCGACGATACGAGCCAGTGCCTCCGCCGCAGCCGCCGCTGGAAGTTTGCGGCCATCGCGGAGGCGGAGTGAGACTTTCTCGGCGGCGGCCTCCGCTGGGCCGATGATGGCCTGGTAGGGCACCAGGCGGTTGGCGCGGATGCGGGCACTGAGGGTTCCATGTTCGGGGCCTGCTACTTCAACGCGCACGCCGTTCTTGATTGCTTGCCCGACTACTGCCTCGGCGGCCAGCATCTCGACGTTGGAGATCGGCAGAATAACCAGCTGAACCGGAGCGAGCCAGGGCGGGAAGGCGCCACCGTGGATTTCGATGAGGTGGGCCACGGCTCGCTCGAGGCTGCCGATGATGCTGCGGTGCACCATCACGGGGCGGTGCTTGTTGTTGTCCGGGCCGGTGAACTCAAGGTTGAAGCGGCCGGGCTGGTAGAAGTCGACTTGCACGGTAGCGATGCTGGCCTCGCGCTCGGCGCTATCGGCTACCTGCACGTCGATCTTCGGCCCGTAGAACGCGGCCTCGCCTTCCTCGGCCTGGTAGGGCAGGCCGGCGGTCACCAGTGCCATCTCCAGCACCGCGGCGGCCCGCTTCCAGCTGTCCTGGCTGCCGACATACTTGGCTGACGGGCCAGCCAGGGACAGGCGGTACCTGGCCGGCTTGATGCCCAGCGCCCGGTGGGCTTGCTGGATCAGGCCGAGCGCCGCCGCCGCCTCGCTTGCGACCTGCTCCTCGGTGCAGAAGACGTGGGCGTCGTTCAGCTGCATCGCCCGGACCCTGGTCAGGCCGCCGAGAACGCCAGACAGCTCAGATCTATGCTGGCCGCCTAGCTCGGCTATCCGCAGCGGCAGGTCCCGGTAACTGCGAGCCCTCGACCGGTAGATAAGCGCGTGGTGCGGGCACAGACTGGGCCGCATCAGGAGCTGCTCCGCGCCGGGACCGGCACCGACAGTCATCGGCGGGAACATTCCGTCGCGGTAGTGCTCCCAGTGGCCGGAGATCTCATACAACTCGCGCTTGCCGAGCACCGGTGAATAGACGTGCTGGTAGCCGGCCTTGCGTTCGAGGTCCCGGACGTACTCCTCAAGCGCATGCCGGACGGCCGCGCCAGCAGGCAGCCAGTACGGCAACCCGGCGCCAATCAGGGGGTCAGTATCGAATAGCTCAAGCTCACGGCCGAGCTTGCGGTGGTCGTACACGTCGGTCTCCTCGCTGTGGCAGGGCGAGTGACCGCGGGAATGCGAAAGCCCCGGGGCACTCGCCCCAGGGCTTCTCGACTCAGACAGCTGTCAGCGCGCGGGGACGTACTCCGGCGTCGTCGTCATTCCTGCGCGCTGCATGACACCAGGTTAGCAAATCGGTGGCCCGATCTCCCCGAGTAATCAGCTCAGGCCGGGTCACTCTTGTCCTCGATCTCCCACAAGTGATCGAGGACGTGCCAGCCCATCCGGCGTACGGCGTAACGGGCCGGCCAGCCATTTGGCGGCATCTGCAGAGTGGCTGGCGCCCGGAGCGCGGCGGTAATCCGCTGCCGCAGGGCCGTGGCGGCGTCCTGGTCTTGAGCAGCCGCCTTGTCCCGCGCCAGCCCCATCTTCCGGGCATACGCCGCCTCCGCGCCCTGGACGTGCCCGACGATCTGCTCGGTATCGCGGCCACCGCCACGCGGGCCCTTGCGCAGCAGCGCAGGCGCCGTGCGGGCGCCGTGATCAAATGCTTGCCAGGATGCCTCGAGCAGCAGCGCCAGCCGGGCGCCCGCCTCGTCCCGCAGCGGTGCCCGATCGGCTATCGCGATCTCGCCCAGGGCGCCGAAGTCCGCGTTCTTCGCCAGCCCGGCGTGCCGCTCGGATACGGCCAAGTCGCCGGCGGGGGGCGGCACGCCCGCCAACTCGACGACGGCCAGATACCGGGGCAGGTAATCGGCCAGTGCCTGGATGGCCAGGTCCTCGGTCTTATCGCGACGCGCCCAGCCGGGCCAGTCGAGCGCGGATGCGAAGACCCGGCTGCGCCCGGACTCGATGAAAACGTCAATCCGGCCGTGATTGCCCATGCCACTAGATGATTCCAGCTGCGGACCGGATGTGCGCGCGCTACTGGTCGGAGTTGCTCCCGGCGCGCGCGGAACTGTCCGCTGTCTGCCCGGCCTCAAGCTCCGCTGTCTGGCCGGCCTCAAGCTCCGCTGTCTGGCCGGTGTCGACCGCGGCGTCATCTCCGGCATCATTTCCCGGCCCCGTTACAACCGAGGGCTCCGGCATAGGTTTGCGCTGGCCGCTGATGAACCAGGCAAGTCCGACCAGTGTCATGACCAGCGCGACGTAGAAGTTCAGCCTGAGGCCGAGGAAGTGCACAGAGGAGTCGATCCGGACCGACTCCTCGAAAATCCGGAATGCCGAGTAGCCAGCTATATAGAGGGCGAACAGGCCCCACGGCCGGATCCGCCGGTGGTGGCCGAGCCAGACCAGGGCAGCCGCCAGCGCCAGGTCCCAGATCATCTCGTACAGGAACGTGGGCTGGAAAGTGGCGAAGGCCGTGTAGCCGGCTGGCCGATTCGCCTTCGCGATCTCCAGCGCCCAGGGCAGGCCACTGGGCTTCCCGAACAGTTCCTGGTTGAAGTAGTTGCCGATCCGGCCTACCGCCTGCGCAACCAGCAACGCGGGTGCTATGGCATTAGCGAACTGGCCGGCGCTGGCACCGGCCCGCCTGACCCGCCAGATGCCGGCGGCGGCGCCGGCGGCTATGCCGCCCCAGATGCCCAGACCGCCTGACCAGACCGCGAAGATTCCGTACCAAACATGCTGTATATCAGCCGGTGTGGTGATATCAAAGTAAATCCGGCCGCCGATGATGCCGGCCGGCACCGCCCAGAGGGCGACGTCGCTGACCAGCTCCGGGTTACCGCCCAGAGCCCGCCACCGGCGCCTGGTGATGATGATGGCAAGCGTGATGCCGACCACGTACATCAGGCCGTAGACATGGATGAACAGCGGCCCGAGGTGGAATCCGTTCTCCGAAGGGCTCGGAATGAAGCTCAGCGGCAGGCTATGCGCATGCATCGGCATGGAACGAGGGTATCGGGGGCCGGAGGCTTCCGTGCACCCCCGAACCCGCCTGAGCGCATGGAAGCTGCTCCAGCCGTGGCGGTAACGCTTCAACTGGGCCGGAATCTGCAATCCGCTAGCATCGCGGTTATGGCGCGTCGAAGTGAGCTGGTCAGCGAGCAATTGCAGGATTACCTGGTGGCGCACAGCACGCCACGTGACGCGGTCCTTGCCGAGCTCGCGGCCGAGACCGCCAGCCGGTTCCCCGATGCCGCGGGCATGCAGATCGGCCCGGAACAAGGCACCTTCATGACGCTGCTCGCGCAGCTCACCGGTGCCCGCACGGCCCTGGAGATCGGCACGTTCACCGGCTACTCCGCTATCTGCGTCGCTCGCGGCCTGGCCGAGGGAGGCAGGCTTACGTGCTGCGACGTCAGCGAGGAGTGGACCTCAGTGGCCCGGAAGTACTGGCAGCGGGCCGGCGTAGCTGACCGGATCGACCTGCAGCTGCGGCCTGCGCTGGAGACGCTCCGGGCCATGCCCGCGACTGAGGCGTTCGATATCACGTTCATCGACGCTGACAAGACCGGCTATGTCAGCTATTGGGACGAAGTCGTGCCGCGCATGCGGCCGGGCGGCGCGATTCTTGTCGATAACACGCTGTCGCGCGGCCGGGTGATCGACCCGAACGTTCAGGACGCCAACGTGCACGGCATTAAGGCCTTCAACGACCATGCGGTCGCCGATGACCGGGTCGTGCTCGTAATGCTGCCCATCGGCGATGGGCTGACCCTCGCGCGCAAGAAGTAGCGGCGGTCCCCGCGCCGGGCGCCAGCTGGCAAGCTAAAGCCCCCATCGGCTCTGGGGGCCCTGGGGCTCTGCCTCCCGGATGTTAACGGCTGATGCCGAAGCCCGGATGATCGCCATCGGCGGAGGAATCATCGGGCTCGATCTCGATACGCTCGCGGCGGAGCTCGCTCGCGACCGTCTCGTCTTCCTCCACGCGCCTGGTGACGAGCCGGACTCGCTCGACCGGGACGATTTCCTTATGGAGTACCGGCCGTGACTCGTGCAGGACGATTTCTTGCTCGCCTTCCTCCAGGTCGCCGCTGAAGTGCTCGTCTGGCCTGATCGGAATGCGCTCGACGTCGTACTCGTCGTGGAACACGTGCACGGACTGCTCGACGGCCTCGACATCGACGTACTTGCGCAGCCGGACGCGACTGACCTCGAGCGTTTCGGTGTCGACTTCCAGCCGCTCTTCTTGGCGGACGACCGACACCTCATCAGTCATTTTGTCATCGGGCATCCGGCGCGGCTGCGACTGGGCAGGCACGGTCATGCCGCGCGGCTGCGACGGGGTTGGCACGGTCCGGTTGCGCGGCTGCGACGGGGTAGCCACCGTCAGGTTGCGCGGCTGGGACTGATGGGACTGATGGGACTGAGCATTCGCTGTGGTGCCGTAGTAACGGCTGAGCTCCTCCGCCTGCGCGGCGGACATGTGCTGGCCCGCGTCGATGGGCGGACCGCCCATGATCTTCTGGCTCTCGAAGGGCACGTTCAGGCCCTCGGAAGTGATCTGGCAGCCGGCCAGCGGCACGAAGCGACCCGTCTTGCCGGACCGGACGCGCGCCCAAGCCGGCGTCCCGTCCACGTCATCCCGGAATACCTGTTCGACGGTACCAACTACCTTGCCGTCGGTGCCCATCATCCGTGCGCCAAGGAGATCTTCGGCCTGCGTCGTCATGGTTACGTCTCCCCCCGTGTACCCCAAAACCACCGCCATCGGGGCTTCCCCCCGGTGCACCCCCCACGTCGCCTTCACCGGGCACTGACGCGCAACGGCTGCCGCAGCCGCCCGAACTCGCCTACCAACAGTAATCTACCCACTACCGCCCTTCCCAACTTGCCCGCTGCGCGCGGCCCGGAGGGAGCTAGCAGCAGCGCCAGGGCGACGATCACAGCACGACTGCATCAAGGTGTGAGCAGAGTGTCACCCTTGGACCGCGGTATCGCTAGCATGTCCCGCTATGGCGGCATTGTTCAGCCGGATCATTCCGATCCTATTTGTCGGAGATCTGCAGGCGGAGCGCGACTTCTATGTAGGTCTCGGCTTCCACGTTACGTACGAGGGACCCGAGTACCCGTACTTCCTCGCGCTGGGCCACGGCCAGGTCGAATTCGGCATTGAGTGGCGGCATGATTTCTCTCCCGCTGGCCCGGACAGGGTACTGACCTGGCAGTTCGGCGTCAGCGACCTTGAGATGGCGAAGAAGCGGCTCTCCGAGGCGGGCGTCAGGTACCGCGAGGAACTCATGACGCCAAGCCCGGACTGGCAATACCGGGTATTGCACGCCAGGACGCCCAACGGCTACCACCTGCTCCTCGAGGAGGGCAGCGAGTAGCCGCGAACCGACGATGGACGCAGCCCGGTCACCCGATGCCGGGATCGCGCCTCGGGAAGAGACTCGCCGCAGCTAAATCGACGGCATAACGCGTCGGCGCTTCGGCGCGTCGGTGACAATGGCGTCGCGGACAATGGCATCGGGGGATCAAAGCCGCAGCAGGCCCGCTGCCGTCAAATGTCGCCAGGGAGCAGCCATGGGCAGGTCAGCTGACCCGGTCTATCTCAGAGTGCTGGAGGACCTGCGGATGCGAATCCGCGAGGGCGTGCTGGAACCAGGGGCACGATTACCGTCACGCAACGCCATCATCGCCAAGTATGGCGTTGGGGAGACGGCGGCGAAGCACGCGCTGCAAGCTCTTGCCACCGAAGGGCTGATCGAGGCCAGGGCAGGCTCGGGTTCCTATGTCCGCAAGCCGACCGCGGCCCGCTACCTTGAGCATGACCGGCTGTACTTTCCCGGCTCGCCGTTCGGGATCGAGGAGTCGGCCAGCCCTGCGGACGGCACACTCGGAGCCGACCGGCCGGCTGCCCGCTTTGTTGCCTGGGAGCATCACACCGAGCTGATCGCACCGCCAGCCCACATCGCTCGGCGCCTGGGCGCGGCCAAAGCGACGGCCACGGCCGGGGCCGCGGCGGCATTAGTGACGGCCACCCGTTACCTGATGTCCGTCAACGGGCAGCCAGTGCAGTTAGCCACGAGTTACGAGCCGACCGGGCTCACCGAGGGCACCGCTGTGGCCCGGCCCGAGCAGGGCCCGTTCGCGGGCCGCGGCGTGATCGAGCGCATGCGCTCCATCGGGATCGAGGTCGACCAGGTGATCGAGGACCTGGCGGTGCGCACGTCGCTGCTCGCGGAGGCTGCCGCGCTTGCGATCCCGGCCGGGTTCTCGGTCATTGTCGTCGAACGGTCGCACCTGTCCGGCGGCCAGCCAGTCGAGACGGCTGACATCGTCATCGCGGCGGACCGGTACCGCCTGCGGTACCGGTCCGTTCCCGGCCAGCTCGGATGATCAGGCGCGCCAGCTCCGCCGACGTTCCGGCCATCTACACGCTGATCCGCAACCTGGCCGACTACGAGCGATCGCTACCCGAGGTCACCGGCAGCCAGGAGCAGCTGCTTCAGTCCCTGTTCGGGCCCGGCCCGGCGGTCTTCGCCCACGTAGCCGAGCACGAGGGACAGGTGGTCGGGTTCGCCCTCTGGTTCCTCAACTACTCCACCTGGCTCTGTCAGCACGGCATCTACCTCGAGGATTTGTACGTCAGGCCGGAGTGGCGCGGCCACGGCTACGGCCGGGCGCTGCTGGCCGAGCTCGCTGCGCTCTGCGTGCAGCGCGGCTACGGCAGGCTGGAATGGTGGGTGCTGGACTGGAACGCTCCGGCGCGCGGCTTCTACGCCTCCCTCGGCGCCAGGCCCATGGACGAGTGGACGGTGCACCGGCTTACCGGGCAGGCCCTCCAAGACCTTGCTGGGACCGCGCCGCCGGGCGTGCGACCATGATCCCATGCGGATCGCTCGCGTTGACTCCACGGACCTATTCGGCGGGACCGCCAAGCAGCCGCTGCAGATCATCCGGGTAACGCTGGTCAACGAGGGCTCCGGCCTGGTCAGCGACCCGGCCGCGGCGGTCAGCGTCCGGGTCCGGGGCCCGCGGGCCGATACGCCCGAGCCGGCCCTGGTGACCGGCCTGGCGCCGGGCGCCGAGGTAACAGCCGAGGTGCCCGTGGCAGTGTCGGCCGGCGCCGTGCCCGGCACCAGGCTGTCTGTGCTGGTCACTGCGGATGGCCCGGACGGCACCGCCGAACTGACCGCCGATATCACCGTCGCCGAGCCCGGCTGGGTCATGTGGATGGTCAGCCACTTCCACTATGACCCGGTGTGGTGGAACACCCAGGGCCAGTTCCTGGAGACCCGGTTGCTGCTGCCAGACGAGAACGGCGAGATGCCCGAGATACGCACGGCATTCGAACTGGTCCGGCTGCACCTGGACGCGGCCCGCCGCGACCCGGACTACAAGTTCGTGCTGGCCGAACTCGACTATCTCAAGCCGCACTTCGACGCGCACCCCGAAGACCGCGCGGACCTGCTCGATTTCATCAAGGCCGGCCGGATCGAGCTAGTCGGCGGTAACTACAACGAGCCGAACACGAACCTGACCTGCGCCGAGTCCACTATCCGCAATGCAGTCTTCGGCATCACCTACCAGCGCGACGTGCTCGGCGGCAACCCGCGCACTTCCTGGATGCTGGACGCCTTCGGCTTCGACCCCGGTTATCCCGGCCTGATGGCGGCGGCCGGACTGACCGATTCCTCCTGGGCCAGGGGCCCGTTCCATCAGTGGGGCCCGAACCGGTCGGTTGGCGACAACAAGCTGATGCAGTTCGCCACGGAATTCGAGTGGCTGTCCCCCGACGGCAACGGGCTGCTCACCAGCTATATGGCCAACCATTACGGCGCGGGCTGGGTCACCCACCACGCCAAGACGCTCGCCGCGGCCGAAGCCGACGCATACGAGCAATTCCGGCAGCTAGCGCCGGTCGCAGCAACCCGCAACGTGCTTCTGCCGGTCGGCGGCGATCACGTCGTGCCGTCTCGGTGGGCAACCGCCATCCATCGGGACTGGAACGCCCGCTACGTCTGGCCACGGTTCGTCACGGCTGTGCCGGGCGAGTTCTTCGCCGCGGTCCGGGCCGACGCCGCCGATCGTGGCACCTGGATCACGCCGCAGACCAGGGACATGAACCCGGTTTATACCGGCAAGGACGTCAGCTACATCGACACCAAGCAGGCCCAGCGCGCGGCCGAGATAGCGGTGCTGGACGGCGAGCGGCTGGCGACGCTCGCCTGGCTGGCCGGCGCGGATTACCCGGCAGCCAGCCTCGACAAGGCGTGGCGGCTGCTGGTGTTCGGCGCCCATCATGACGCGATCACCGGCACCGAAGGCGATCAGGTCTACCTCGATTTGCTCGGCGGCTGGCGAGAAGCATGGGAACGGGGCCAGCAGGCACGGTCGGCCGCGATCGGGTACCTGGCCGGCTGGGCGGATACCGCGAGCCTCCGCCCGGCGGCCAACGGGCGCGGGACGGGCCCGGCCATCGCGATCATGGTGGTCAACTCGCTGTCGTTCGGCCGCAGCGCGATGGCCAGGATCAGTCTCAGCCTGCCGCCGGGCTGGCCAGAGTGGCTGACGTTGCTGGACGAGTCGGGCCTGCCGGTGCCCTTCCTCGCCGAGGCGGTAACGAGGACCCCTGACGGCGCACTCACCTCGATCACGCTCACCTTCCGGGCGGGCGATGTCCCCGGCGTGGGCTACCGCTGTTATCTGGCCGGCGGGACGCCCGCCGGGCCCGAGGCGGCTGGCTGGCAGCCGTCGGCAGGCGGCAGCGACGGGAAGAGCGCCGTGCTGGAAAATGCGGCCTTCCGGGTGGAGGCCGACCCGGGCCGCGGCGGCACGCTGGCCAGGGTCGTCGACAAGAGGACCGGCACCGACCTGCTGCGGCCTGGTGGCGGCGGCAACGAGCTCATGCTCCAGCCCGAGCACAGGACGCACCCGCGCTGGGGTGAAGGACCGTGGCATCTCTGCCCGGCCGGGCCCGGCACGGGCAGCTCGGCCAGTCCGGCCCCCGTGCGGGCCGAGCGGTGCCCGGTCGGCAGCAGGCTGGTGGCCGAATTTGAGCTCGGCGGCCTGAATGTGACGCAGGAGACCGTGCTGTGGGATGGCTCCGACCGGATCGAGTTCCGCACCCACGTAGACGGCTCGATCGGGCATGACAAGCTGCTCCGGCTGATCTTCCCGGTCGACGTGCCCGGTGGGCTGCCGGTCTACCAGACCGCAGTGTCGGTGATCGGCCGGCCGCCCGGCCCGATCGACACCAACGTGGCCGAACACTCATACACGCTGGACAGCCCGGCTAGCGAGTGGCTGGCGGTCGGGTCCACCGCGACGGTCGCGGTCACCTGCCCGGACCGCAGCCGGGAACTGCAGGCCATCGGCGTGGCCGAGGTCATCACCCCGCCGTCCCTGCGCGGGCAAGCGCGTGCGCTCATGGCGGCCCTGGCCGCGCGCGGGGTTACCGCGACCTGCTCGGTCCCGGACGGCCCCCGCTACGGTTACTCCGAGCTCGACTCGAACCTGCCCGATTTCCGCATCTGTCTGGGCGGGCCGCAGGACAACGCGCTGACCGCGCAGGTCCTCAACCTGGCCGGACCGCAGGCCGCCGAGGCGCTCAGCCGCGGGCTCGCCGACCACGGCGCGGCCCGGCTATGGGTGCCTGCTGCCCGCAGCCGGTGCGACGCCTTCGCGGCCGGCGCTGACGTCCGCGGCCCGCTCGACCTTCCGGTCCTGATCGTCGCGGCGGACGACCTCGCCGCCGAAACCGGGCGCCTGACGGCCGACCTGTCCGACGCAGTGATCGAGGCCAGCGGCGTGCCACTAGCCGGGGACACCGCTGGGGGCGGAGCCGGGCGGTCCAGCTACCGCGCTGGCCGGTCACACGGTCGCCTTGCTCAACCGCGGCACGCCGAGCGGCCTGGTCACCCCCGATGGCCAGCTGACCATGGCGCTCATGCGCTCGTCCAGCGCCTGGCCCTGCGGCGTGTGGATCGAGGGCGAGAAGCGGGCCTGCCCGGACGGCAGCAGCTTCGCCTGGCAGCACTGGAGCCACACCTTCGAGTACGCACTCGCCGCTGGCGCCGGCGACTGGCGTAGCGCCGGGTTCGCCACGTCCGGCCACGACTACAACCACGACCTGCTCACGGCCGCAACCGGCGTGCACGAGGGATCATTGCCGGTTAGCACGCGGCTGGTGACCGTCGAGCCCGCCACGGCGCTCCTGTCAGCCTTGAAGCCGTTCGGCAATTCGCTAGTCCCGGCTGGCTCGCCCGAGCTCAGTGACGGCATCGCCGTCCGGCTGCGCGACATCGGCGGGGCCGGCCCGGTGGCGGCCCGCCTGGATCTGTTTGCCGGGCTCAACGACGCGACGGTGACCAGCCTGTGCGAAGAAGGCCGCGGCGACTCGCTGACGCTCTCGGCCGACGGCGTGCGGGTTGAGGTTCCTCCAGCGGGGACGATCACGCTGGCTGTCCGCCCGGGTTACGACGGGCCACTGGGCGTCGTCGCCGGGGAGGAAAGACGCCTCCGGCGCGAGGTCCGCGCCACCGCGGCCCGGCTGGCTGGGCTGCCCGAGCCCGAGGCTGGGATACCGGAGCCCGCTCAGCCTGTCCATGCCCGGTACTGGCTGCACGGCAAGGGACCGGCCCCGGCCGGGAACATGCCAGTGGCCGTGCACCTCTCCCCCGCCGAGCTGCGGCTCGATGATAACGCTCCAGCTGACCTGCGGCTGACCGTAGCGTGCGGGCCTTCGCCGGCCGAGGGAGCCGTGACCCTGGCACCACCAGCCGGGATGACACTGACGCCCGCCGGGCCGCTGGCCTACCAGCTGCCTCCGTTCGGATATCAGGAGTGGAATCTGGCCGTGACGGCGGATCCCGGCTGCGGCGCCGGACGCCGTTTCGCCACGGCACAGATCGCCGATCCCGCAGGCCAGCTGATCGAGGACAGTGTTCTGCTCAGCATCGGCCAGCCGCCAGCGATCCGGCTGGACCTGCCGCTCGACCTTGCCGCGAAGATGAACCGGGCGGTCGAAGACGCGCTGGCCGGCGAGGCCGACATCAGCCTGGTTGCCGAGGCAGTAACGCTGGCTCCGGGCGAGTCCGGCCTCATCGGGGTGCAGATCCGCAACCAGGCCGCGTCCGCCATCCACGGCGAGGCTCAGCTGATCTCGCCGTTCGGCAGCTGGCTCTCTGCCAGGCCGTGGACGAGGGACTTCGCCGTCCCGGCGGGCGCGACGGGCACGGTGCGCTTCGAGGTCGCCGTGCCGCCTGCCGCGCGGCCCGGCGAGCAGTGGTGGGCCATCGTCAAGGTGATGTACTTCGGCCGGATCCGGTACTCCAGAGCCGCGGAGGTAACCGTCGCCCCGGTGCTCAGCTTGTGACACGGCGTGCACAACGAGCACAATGACACTGCTCGCGTAGCGAGCGTACGGCGCGCGACGATGAGACACTAGGCACTGACCAGCTCAAGACGTACCGAAGTGACAATGACGGCAGACACAGTAACGCGCCTGGGCAATCTGCCCGCGGAGCCGAATAGCTTCGTGGGGCGTGAGCGTGATCTTGGCGACCTGGAACTGCTGCTCAGCAACGTTCGCGCACTGACGCTGTGCGGCCCCGGCGGCATCGGCAAGACCCGGCTCGCCGTCCGGCTCGGCTGGCAGCTGGCCGGCGATTTCCCTGATGGGGTCTGGCTAGTCGAGCTGGCCGACGACACCGATCCGTCGCTCGCCGCCCGCCGGGTGGCCACCGTCCTTCGCATCGGGGAAGAGCCGGACCGGCCGGTATCCGCAACCCTGGTCGATGCCCTGCGCGGGCGCAAGCTGCTGCTGATCCTCGACACCTGCGAGCACATCGTCGACGCGGTCGCCGACCTGGTCCGCGACCTGATCGCGGGCTGCCCCCTGATCCGCGTGGTCGCGACCAGTCGGGAGCCGCTCCGGGTGCGCGGCGAGACCGTCTGGCGGGTGCCGCCGCTCACGCTTCCGGCGCAGCCCTCGGAGGCGACCACCGAGCCGATGGCCGAGCACGAGGCTCTCCGGCTCTTCGTGGACCGGGCTGCCGCCGTGCGACCGGGTTTCGCGCTTACCCCAGACAACTGGGCTCCGGTCGTGCAGCTGTGCCGGACGCTGGACGGCGTTCCCCTGGCAATAGAACTTGCCGCCGCTCGCATCCGCGCCCTGTCGACGGAGCAGATAGCGGCCAGGATCGGCAACCGGTTCAAGCTGCTTGCCTCCGGTGACCGCACGGCGCCGCTACGCCAGCAGACGCTGCTGGCCACGGTCGACTGGAGCTTCGATCTGCTGACTCGGGACGAGCAGATCCTGCTGCGCCGACTGTCAGTTTTCTCCGGGTGGAACCTGGAGATGGCCGAGGACGTCTGCGCTGACGACCAGATCCCGGCCCACCGGGTGCTCGACCTGCTCGCGGCCCTTATCGACAAATCGCTTGTTGCGCTCGAGGACGAGGTGGCCGGTGACGCCCGCTACCGGTTGCTCGACACCATCAAGGCGTATGCAGCTGAGCAACTAGCCATGGCCGGCGAGGAAGAGGTCTTCCGCGCCCGTCATGCACGGCACATGCTCGCCCAGGCCGAGGCCGTGGTGAGCAAGGGCTTCGTCCGCGGCCCGCCATCCTGGCCGGAACGCGTCGTGCTCTACCGCCGGATCGACAGCGAGCAATCGAACTTCCGGGCGGCGCTCGCATTCTGCCTGGCCGCCGCCGACGCTGAGCGGGGCCTCCGGCTGTGCTCGGCGCTCCGGTCGCCCTGGGTAGTGCACGGAGATGTGACCGAGGGCATCGCCTGGTTCGACCGGTTCCTGACGCTGAACGTCGCCGCGCCGGCGGCTGTTCGCATCCGGGCGCTCATGCTCGGCGCCGAATTGGCATTCGAGCACCAGGACTATCTGGGCGCCGCGCACCGGGCCCAGGCGGCCGTCTACGCATGCACGGCGAAGCGCGCGGCAAGTCCGGCTGGCGGCCTGCGCATGCTGGCACTGATCAGCCTGCGGGCCGGGCTTCCGGCCGTGGCGCTCGAGCACGCTGACGAAGCTGTCGCCGCGGCGCGCCGGCACGGCGACGACTGGGAGGAGGGGCTCGCGCTCGTTGCCAGGGCCATGGTCCTGGCCCGCGGCGGCGATCTTGCGGCCGCCCAGGCCTGCTACGAAGATGCGCTTGACGTGCTCGCCGACAATAACGGATGGGGGGTGGCCCACGCCCTGTACGGGTTCGGCACGCTGGCTCGGTCCCGGAATGACGACGCCGCGGCCCTGCGGCACTTCCGCAGCGCTCTGGAGTTGTTTCGTGCAATCGATGCCAGAACCGAGATCGCCCGGTGTCAGGCGGGCATCGGCTGGATTGCGCTGGGCGAGAACGACCTGGCGACCGCCGCGGTCAGCTTTGCCGAGAGCCTGGAGCTGTC
Source organism: uncultured Actinomycetota bacterium (assembly GCA_963804435.1). Taxonomy (GTDB): domain Bacteria; phylum Actinomycetota; class Actinomycetes; order Streptosporangiales; family Streptosporangiaceae; genus JAJYUU01. Next base: position 2,927,076 of record CAWDQI010000001.1, read on the forward strand.
GGTAGCGACCGGTCAGCGGCTGGGGATCGCGCGAGGCCTGGAGGCTGTCGCTGCGCTGGCAGCCGCCAAGGGAGACGCAGTAACCGCGATCCGGCTCGAGGGCGCCGCTGCCGCGACGCGCCAGGTCCTTGGTCCACACCGGCCGACCACCGCCCAGGCGCGGCTGGACAGCATGCTGGCCGCAGCGCACCTGCAGCTCGGCGAGGAAGGGGCCGCCAGCCTCATCGCTGAGGGCGCGCGGCTCAGCACGCATGAGGCAGCGCGGTTCGCGCTCAGCACCGCCGGTAACGCTGGCGACGGTGCCACGGCGGGTCTCTACCCGGGCGAGAAAAGCCGGGCAGAAAGCCAGCTAAACGGGCCTCGCCGGGTATTCTCGGACAATGCCGACCGCAGGAGTGCGCTGCTCGGGCCGGCGCTGACTGCCCGCGAGCAGGAGATCGCGCTGCTCATCGCGCGCGGCCTGTCTAACCGCGCTATTGCCGATGAGCTGGTCATCAGCCCGGCGACCGCCGCCCGGCACGTAGCCAACATCCTCAGCAAGCTTGGCCTGAACTCCAGGGCGCAGGTGGCGGCCTGGACGGTCGATCAGGGACCGGACTTCGGCCGCAAGCGCTGACCGCGGTGCCCGCCAGGAGCGGGCCTGGCCATGCTGCCCGGCGTGTCCGGGGACACCCAGCGCGTACATCATGGGCGGTTCGCCTACACATCCGGGAGTGATGCAAATGCATATCGGAATGCGCAATTCAGCGCATGTCCGCTGCGTGTGAGCTGCGTAACGTGCTTTCTCGGAATCCCGCGTTACCCGGCTCGGCCGGCCATCCGGAGGGGGGTGGCAGGCTGACCGGCCGGTGATAGCACTAGCTGGCGGCATTCCCGTCCCGCGTTCCTGCGCTGGCCTCCGGGCGACGGGCTACTGCAACCAATCCCGCGACACCGCGCGCTCCGCATCGGCGCGCCGACACTGCCGAGATGCATGTACATGCGGCCATTACGGCCTCAGACTCGAATACATACTCAGCTACATATTCCTGCCGATGTGCCTGCCTAGCCAATGGGGATAGCGTCTGAGCCGCGAGATCAGCCGACCGGCGGCAAAGGGCAGGCGGGGTCAGGTGACGACACTCATCTTCACCGGCGACAGCACGGTGACGCAGCAGCTCGTGGACGTGGCCGCGGGCTTCAGCGGCCGGCCTGCGCTGCTCGGGCCCCACTCCGAGAGGCCGTTCTCGTTCGCGGACCTGGCAAACACGATCCTGCGTGCGGCGGCTGGCCTCGCCTGGCGCGGGCTGCGGCCACGGGACGTCGTCGGCGTCTATGTGCCGGACGCCGTCAGCTATGTGCTGGCGTGCCACTCCATCAGCGCGGCCGGCGGAATCCCCTGCCCGGTGAGCGCGCAGCTCTCGATCCCGCAGATGGCGGGTCAGCTGGCCGATTGCGGCGCCAGGATGATGCTCACCGCCCAGCCGCTGGCCCCCGCCGCGCTGGCGGCGGCCGACCGCTCCTGGGTCCGCCAGCTCATCTCGTTCGGTGATGCGCCTGCCGCGACGCCGTTCAGCTCCTTGCTTGGCATGGGCTCGCTGCGCCCGTCGACGGCACGCCCGCACGATCTTGCCCTGCTGCCCTACAGCCGGCGGGCTGACGGAAGCCTGCGCCCGTCCGGGATATCGCACCTCGACATGGCGGCCCAGTTGACGGCGCTCACCCGGTCTGCCGGGATCAGCGAGCATGACGTCGTGCTAGCGGCACCGCCGGCCGGCGACGGCAGGTCGTACACCACCTTCATCGACCATGCGCTCCTGCACGGGGCGACGGTGGTAGCGGCCAGGACCGATGAACTGGCCAGCGCCGCCTCGGAGCACCGCGGCACCGCGGCCATCGTGCCGCTGGGCGTCGAAGTAGCGGGCAGCGAGTCGCTGCGGCTTTTCGCCGTGGCCTCGTAGCTGAGCCCGCTGGTCAGTCCGCGGGCACCAGGCTGGCCTCAAGCCGGGTGGCGAGATCGCGGACCTCACGGTCGACGGCAGCGGCCATAGCCTTGCCCGGCTCGACGTCCCAGTGCAGAGCGTTGACGCGCAGCACGCCGGCCTTGCGGTCCGCGGTTGCATCGAGCTTCCCCACCAGACGGTCGTCATACAGGATGGGCAGCGCGAAGTATCCCCACCGTCGTTTCGCCGCGGGCTTATACATCTCGAGGATGTAGTCGAACTCGAAGAGTTCGATCATCCGCTTGCGGTCGTACAGCAGCCGGTCGAAAGGCGACAGCAAGGCTGCGCGTCCAGTGAGCGGCTGGCCCAGCAGCGACGGATCGACCCGCCAGGTCCCGCTGACGCCATCAACGACCGCCTCTTCACCCGCCTCGCCGACATCGAGCCGCTCATCCGGGCACTGCGGCCCTTGAGCGCGGGCGACGCCAAGGGCTGCCAAGCGGCGCTCGTTCCGGCGCCGACGGGCTTCCGCTAGCGGGACGACCGGAACGTCGGGATAGACGCGCTCCGCCAGGTCCCTAGCCGCTCATTCCCGCGTCGGCCGGCGACGGCCACCTCGCCGCGCCGGACCATGAAGTCCAGGAGTTTGCCGACGTTCTTGTTGTTGGTCCACCCCGTGGACTTCCAGGGGACCGCACACGTGTCCGGCAGCTCCCGGGTTCGTAGCGGGCCGGCCTCGTCCAGCCGGCGGAGGATGTCGAGGCGGCACGCATCGTTGGCCTGCACCCAGTCCGGCTGGCCTTCCTGCCAGTCCCGCAGCGGACCCGGCCCGGGCCAGGCAGCCATCTCGGCACCATACAGCGCAAGATCCTCCGCCGGACGGATCGTCGTGCGAAACTCGATCAGCTCGCGGTTCCGCAGCGCCCGGTCGAGATCAGACCGGTGATACCTGGCGCCGAGGCGACTCCACGCCACCAGGTCGGCGCTGGGCGCGATCGCGGCCGTCGGCTCGATCGGCAGCAGGGCAATCTGCCGCACCAGCCGCAGCAGGTCGGCCGGCCTATCCCGGTGGAGCCACTGCGCGCGCACGGCGACTCGCCGAGCATCGCGGCGGGACAAGTGGTGCCTGGCCACCGTCAGGTCTTCTCCAGGATCGCCTTGAGGCGGGCCAGGTCCTTCTGATTGGCGCGCCGCATCGCGCCGGCCATCACCGGAGTCACCAGCGCTGCGAAGCCGACCGGCTCGCCGCGATTGCGGAGCCTCATCGTGGTACCGCCAGCCGCGTTGTCATTCCAGGTGTAGGTGGTTTGCATCGGAAACGGACCCTCCGCAGTGGACTGCACGAACCGCTCGCCGGGAACCAGTTCCTTCACCTCGTAGGTGTACTCAAGGCGCCTGCCGAGGAAGCGGGCGACGAAGGCAACTCTGGAACCGACCGTGAGCGGCTTCGGTGACTTCCACTCGACGGAGGTGATGTTCTGGTACCACGAGGTCGCGTTGTCAGGGTCAGACGCGTAGGAAGCGACCTCGAGACGGGGCCGGTTAATTTCGATCTGTGTCTGAACGTCGACAGTCATGCGGCTGCTCCTTTGCCGGGCACTGCGCACCTGCGGGGCACCATCATGCCGCCGGGGCCGGGAAGAACGGCTGCGGACTGCCGCTGGCGAGGTAGTCGGAAAGCCTCTGCAGGATCAGCGCCCAGGTCTGCGCGGTGTGGGCCAGGTCGATCTCGGCGTACCCGTCCGCGAACCCGTAGTGCCGGAACAGCACGCCGGTGCCGCTCTTGGCCCGCGCCGCGTCCGCCAGTTCCCACTCCCAGGTCGAGCCTTCCCAGAACGGGAACCCGCTGGTGACCCGCATGCGGACAAGCCTCCTCGGCTCGGCGGTCACGTCCGTTACGAGATCGACCGGCGCCTGCGGGAAGCCAAACCGCGCGTGGTCTGCGGAGACGTCGCAGTCGGCGGTCCAGAACGCGCGCTGTCCCGCGCTCGTTGAGAGGGTCTCGAAGACGCTAGCTCTGTCGGCGTCGACATCGGTGGCCAATGCGATAGTTCGGTCCATGCAGTCCTCCGGTTTGCTCACGTGTGCCTCGGTGTCTTATTTTAGATCTATCTAAAATAAGCCTCGGCCGTCAAGCCTGCCGGTTGCGACGCGCAGTGGCCAGGCCAAGATTCAGGGAGAGGTGGCGTGGAACGGTTGCAGGTGATAGCCGCGCCCAGGCGACTCCGCATCCTTGAGCTGGTATGGGACCAGGAACTGTCCGCGGGAGACATCGCGGCCGAGTTCGAGGTGTCCTGGTCGGCAGTCAGCCAGCATCTGCGCGTGCTGAAGACCGCCGGGTTCGTCGTGGAGCGCCGCGAGGGCACCAGCCGCCTCTACCGCGCCGACAAGGCGGCACTGGGATCTCTTTGTTCCGTCGTTGAAGATCACTGGCGGCAGGGCCTCGGCCGGGTCAAGGACCTGGCTGAGGCTGAGCAGCGGGATAAGGATCGTGCATGACCGATAACAGCGTGGTCGAGGTGAGCGTGCATGTCGCAGCTCAGCCTGAAACCGTGTTCCCGTACTTCACTGACGCCGACCGGTATGTCCAGTGGATGGGCGCCGGCGCGACGCTCGAGCCGGTCCCTGGCGGCTCCTACCGTGTCCGCATCCGAGACGGCATCGAAGTGGCCGGCGAGTTCGTCGAAGTCGACCCGCCGCACCGTCTTGTGTTCACGTGGGGCTGGACGCACGACCACGCCGTCCCGCCCGGCAGCACGCGCGTAGTGATCACGCTGCACGCGGAGAACGGCGGAACCCGCGTCACCCTGCGCCACTACGACCTGCCGGGAGACGAGCAGCGCGATCACCACCGCACGGGCTGGGAGGTCTACCTCGTCCGGCTCAGCCTCCGGATGGGCGGCGGGGATCCCGGTCCGGACCCGAACGCTGAGGGTGAATAGGCGCTTTGCCGGCGCGCGCCGGCGAGTTCAGTGTCGCGTCCTGGCCCCAGATCTGCTACCCAAGTGCGGTAAACAAGTGCTGTGGACCCAGAACCGGCAGCGATCCGCCCGTACCGGCCCGACGATCTCGATGATCTGTACCGAGTCTGCTTGCAGACGGGGGACAACGGCGGGGACGCGACGGCCCTGTTCGAAGACCCCAGGCTGCCTGGGCACTTGTATGCGGCTCCCTATGCCATCTTCGAGCCGTCTCTCGCGTTCGTGGCCGAAGACCTAGCCGGCGTGGGCGGCTACATCGTCGCTGCGTTCGACAGCAGCGCCTTCGCCCGGCGCCTGGAGAGTGACTGGTGGCCCGCCTTGCGTACCAGGTACCCAAAGCCGGCGCCGGGACAGGCGTTGTCGCGACCCGAGCAGCAAGCGATTAGCAATATCCACCACCCCTGGGACAGGCACGAGACGCTGGCCGAGCGCTACCCCTCGCACCTGCACATCGACCTCGTGCCGCGGCTGCAGGGGCACGGGCTCGGGCGCCAGCTGATGGCGACCCTCATATCGGCATTGCGCGACCACGGTTCCCCTGGACTTCATCTCCTGTGCGGCCGCAGCAACCAGCGGGCGGCCGCCTTCTACCGCCACCTCGGCTTTACCGAACTGCCGGCCACCGACGTCCATATCTTCGCCATGGAGCTCGGCATTCGGCTCCGGTAGCCCGCTGTGGCGCGCGAGGCCTGGGCGTCCTGTTAGGTGGCGAATCCGCCGTCTACTCGGATCGCCGTGCCGGTGACATAGCGGCCGCCGTCCCCGGCCAGGTGGGCGACGGTCGCGGCGATGTCCTCGCCGGTGCCGAAGCGGCTGAGCGCCGGGATGCTGCTCAGGAAACTGGCGGCTGGCCCGTCAGCAGGGTTCATGTCGGTGTCGATGAGACCGCCATGCACGACCGTGGCGGTGATCCCGCGCGGGCCCAGATCGCGGGCCAGACCCCTGGTCATGCCGGTCAGAGCGGACTTGGCCATCGCGTACAAGGTCATGCCGGGGAGGGGAACGTGGTCGGCCAGCGCGCTGCCGATCGTGATGATCCGGCCGCCCTCGCGCATGTGCCGGGCGGCAGCCTGGCTGGCGACGAGGACCGCTCGCACGTCGACTGCCCAGAGGCGGTCGGCTTGCTCGACCGTCGCCTCCTCGAGGGGCCCGCCGATAAAGACTCCGGCATTGTTGACCAGGATGTCGAGCCGGCCCAGCTCGCGCGCAGTCTGGTCGACCGCCGCGACGATGGCGCCCGGATCGGCGTTGTCGGCCCGGATCACCAGCACCCGCCCGCCGTCCGCATCAATCTGCTTGGCGACGACCTGCGCCTTGTCGGCCGAGGCGACGTACGTCAATGCCACGGCCGCGCCGTCGTGTGCCAGCCGCCGGGCGATCGCCGCGCCTATCCCGCGGCTGCCGCCGGTCACTAGTGCTACCTTGCCTGCGAGGTCAGTCACGTCAGGCTCCAGCCGTCTGGAAGGACAAGGTCACGACGCCGGTCTGGAAGGTCTTCGCGGAGACCAGCGTCAGCGGCGTTGTGCTGCCGTTGCTGAACTGCGGCAGCCCGGCGCCGGCCAGGACCGGGTGGATCGAGAGCCGGAGTTCGTCGGTCAGGCCGCCCTCCAGTAGCGTCTGCGCCAGCCGTCCGTGGCCGAACAGGGCCAGGTCCCGGCCGTCTTGCTCTTTGATCTTCCGTACCTCGGCCAGCACATCGCCCCGGACGATTGTTGAGTTGCTCCAGTCGGCGCTGCCGAGCGACGAGGAGAACACGTACTTGCGGATTCCGTTGACCCGCTGGGCGAAATCGTCGGTCTGGCCAGGCCAGATCGCGGCGAACAGCTCGTAAGTGCCGCGGCCCATCAGCATCGCGTCACTGCCGGAGAGCCGCTCGAGCGCGTCCCTGGTGACCTCCTCGTCGCGATAGTCCATCGCCCACAGCGGCGGGCTGCCGACGACGCCGTCAGCCGAGATAAGCGTGGACTCGATGATCTTCCGCATTGCTGCCTCCGTCTACGTGAAGTGGATGCTGTGGCTAGGAAGACCCGCGAGCCGCCGAATTGGAATCGCGGCCGGGGAGGAGATGCTGGTGTCTGCGCGGAAGCCGGGTATTGACCAGGACAGCGCCGATTCCTCTCGGCGGGACAGCGAGTCGTAATAGGTGCAGGCTTCCACTGGGAGCGAGGTCCGGCGGGAGATCGATGATGGCGCAACGGGTAAGCACGACACCGGAACGGCGGGAGTTCAGCCGCAGTACCGAGCCGTTCCGGCGCGAGCTGCTCGCCCACTGCTACCGGATGCTCGGCTCCATAGACGATGCCGAGGACCTGGTGCAGGAGACCTACCTGCGGGCCTGGCGGTCATTCGACAGCTTCGAAGGCCGCTCATCACTGCGCACGTGGCTGTATCAGATCGCTAGCAACGCCTGCCTGACCGCCATGGAGCGGCGCTCCCGGCGCCCGCTGCCGTCCGGTCTTGGCAGCCCGGACGAGGATGTCAGCGGGCCGCGACGAACGGCAGAGTCAGGCGCCCTATGGCTGCAGCCCATTCCTGACGAGCTGGTGCAGCCCGAACGCGGCGATCCCGCGGCGATTGCTGTCTCGCGCGAGAGCCTGCGGCTGGCGCTCATCGCCAGCTTCCAGTACCTGCCACCCCGCCAGCGGGCCGCGCTGCTGCTGCGGGACGTGCTGGCCTTCCCGGCCGCTGACGTGGCCGAGATACTCGGCACGACCACGACCGCCGTCAAAAGCGCGCTGCAGCGGGCGCGGGCCCGGCTCGACGAAGTGACCCCCGCTGCCGACAGGGTCGCCGAGCCCCCCGAGCCCGAGGCACGGGCGCTGCTGGATCAATACATCCGGGCGTTCGAGACCTCCGACCCCGCGGCGCTGAAACAGCTACTGCGCCGGGACGCAACGCTGGAGCTGCCACCGTCCGCAGCCTGGTTCACCGGCGGCCGCGCCATCGCGGAAGCGGTCAGGGGCCTTGGCTCGGCCGGCGACTGGCGAATGCTCGCCACGGCGGCCAATGGGCAGCCGGCGGCCGCGGCCTACCACCGTCAGCCAGATGGCAGCTACCACGCCTACGGGATCGTCGTGCTCACCGCCACGGTCACGGGCATCGGCCGGCTCGTGGTGTTCGCCGACCCTGGCTTGTTCCGCTGGTTCGGCCTGCCGCAGATACGAGGCCAGTTACTACCTTGCACTGCCGGAGTCAGCGGCGCGGGCTGGTGAGGCTGCCTGGAATCACCTCCGGCGGGTGATGCCCCTGGCCGCCGGAGAACGCATGGTTGGCACAGCGCTGAACCCTCACGTCATGCCGACGCGGGCGCCTCACGCTGGTTGTGCGCAGGACAGGACTGTGGCTGCCGCCGGGGGTAAACGGAGGATTGCTAGATGGGCTGGATCTTCGGGATCATCTACTTTGTGCTTCTGATCACGCTGGGCATCTTGTCCCTGCGGAGGGGCCACTGGATTATGTTCATCGTGGGCGTGTTTATACCGCTTTTCTGGTTCATCGGCGCGCTACTGCCACGGCGAGTGGCCCGAATGTGAAGCTCAGCAGCCAGTCGGGCTGCTGAGCCAATGTGTCGCCGTAAGCCAGTTACTCCGGAGCGATCGCCGACCAGCAGATCCTGGTACTGTCCAGCCCTACCGTCAGCGTCCGACGTCAATGACGACCTTGCCGCGAGCGCGACCTTCTTGCATGTAGCCGATGGCTGCGGCGGTCTCGCTGAGCGGGTAGGTCCGGTCGATGACTGGCGTCACCTTGCCGGACTCGATCAGCTCACCGAGCACGACCAGGTCCGCTGAGTTCTCCGAGCACATGACCGCGGCCAGCTGCTGCCCGACAAACCGCGACACCACTGGTGCCCGCAGGGCGCGATCAAAGCCTCCGAGCCACCGGCCGCCGGTCTCGCCCCCGACGATGACAAGCGACCCGCGGGGGGCGAGGGCGTCGCGAAGCTGCCTGAGCGGACGGTTCCCGCCGGTGTCGAGTATCACGTCGTAACGGTGCACTCCATCTGCGATGCCGGCACGCGTGTAGTCGATGACGTGGTCGGCGCCGATGGACTCGACCAGGTCCATTTTCGTGGTGCTGCACACGCCGGTGACTTCAGCGCCGTAAGCCTTAGCGATCTGAACGGCGTACGTCCCGACGCCGCCCGATGCACCGATGACCAGGACCTTCTGCCCGGCCTGGACGCGTCCATGGTCGCGGACAGCCTGCAGGGCGGTGAGGGCTGAGACGGATACGGCCGCCGCTTGTATGGCGGTGAGGTTCTGCGGCCGATGGGCAAGCTTTCCCGGCTGGGCGCACGCGTACTCGGCGAAGGCGCCCTCGGCGATGCCGAACACCTCGTCGCCCACCTGGAACGTCGTGACATCCTTGCCGATCGCCTCGACGCGGCCTGCAACTTCACGGCCACGGATGCGCGTCTTGGGTGCACGGACCCCGTAACCCGCCAGGCGCACGGGGTAGGGAAGGCCGGTCATGAGGTGCCAGACACCCCGATCGACGCCCGCTGCGTGCACCTGCAGCAGCACGTCGCCGTCGCCCATCGCCGGCCTATCGACGTGCTCGAGCCGCAGTACCTCCTCGGCTTCGCCATAGCAGTCCTGGACCACGGCCTGCATCGTCGCAAGGTCATTCGCCGGCTGGTCCATCGTGGCTGCCTTCATGATGTCTCCGATGCTCGTTGACTTACGTTGTAAGTAGATTACACTTACAGCGTAAGGCAGTCAAGGACCAGCGACTGGAGGAAATGCGGATGACGGCTGGCAAGACCCCGGCGGCATCGCGGAGCCCGCTTAATCGCGACCGGGTCCTGCAGGCTGCGCTGGCCCTTGCCGATGCCAACGGCATTGAATCGCTCACCATGCGAAAGCTCGGAGAAACTGTTGGGGTCGAGGCGATGTCCCTGTACAACCACGTGCCGAGCAAGGCAGATCTCCTCGACGGTCTGGTCGACCTGGTGTTCAGTGAGATCGAGCTGCCTGCCAGCGGGGATCACTGGAAGACGGCAATGCGCCGGCGAGCGATCGGCGTTCGCGAGGTCATGTCGCGACATCGTTGGGCCATCGGCTTGATGGAGTCGCGGACCTCGCCCGGCCCGGCGACGCTACGGCACCATGACGCCGTCCTCGGGTGCCTGCGACATGCTGGCTTCCCGGTCGAGCTGGCCGCGCACGCCTACTCAGTGCTCGACAGCTACATCTACGGCTTCGCGCTGCAGGAGGCCAGCCTGCCCTTCGACACCGGCAACCAGACCTCGGATCTCGCGCAGGCCATCCTGGCCCGGTTCCCGGCCGGCGACTACCCACATCTCGCCGAGTTGACCTCGGAGCATGTCCTCAAGCCTGGCTACGACTACGGCAACGAGTACGAATTCGGGCTTGATCTCATCCTGGATGGTCTGGACGCAGCCCTGCCCACGGCACCGCGATGATGCACGGTCATGATCCGACGCAAAACCCTGCGGTGAGCTACCGGGAGTTCGCTCAGGACGCCCGCGGCCGCTCCCCCGCCTACGAGTCACTGGCGCAGTCGGTCGCCGACGACCCCGTCATCCTGCGGTTTCTCGACTCGCTACCGGCGGAGAAGCGCCAGCCCAACCTGCTCTTCGCGGCGGGACGCTACCTGTTGCGCGGCGATATCGACATCATCCAACTGCGCGCCCTGGTCCGCCGTAGCCGGGCTGAGCTAGCCGAGGTGATGCTGGCCCGGCGCACGCAAACGAACGAGCCAGCACGCTGCACGACGCTACTGCCTGCCCTCGGCCAGCTGCCTCCGCCGCTGGCCCTGATCGAGGTGGGCGCGAGTGCCGGGCTCACCTTGCTCGTCGACCGGTACAGCTACGACTACGGCGGGCACCGGATCGAGGGCAAAGACCCGCAGGCGCCGGTCCTGCGCTGCGCATCGCGCGGGCCGGTACCTTTGCCTGCCCGGCTGCCGGTTGTTGCCTGGCGGGCCGGGCTGGACCTCAATCCGCTCGATGTCACCAGTGACGACGACGTCCGCTGGTTGTCGTGCCTTGTGTGGCCGGGTGAGGGCGACCGCGCGGTGCGCCTCGCCGCCGCAGTCGCCGCCGCGCGGCGCGACCCGCCCCTAGTGGAACGCGGCGACCTGCTTACTGACCTGCCCGCATTGGCCGCCAAAGCACCCGCCGACGCGACGCTGGTGGTGTATCACTCCGCCGTGCTGGCCTACGTCGCACCCGCGGGCCGGCAGCAGTTCGCCGATATAGTCGCAACCCTCGGAGCCGTCTGGCTGTCTAATGAGGGACCGGGTGTTGTGCCCGGCCTGCCTGTGCCCGGTTACGAGGGCGCGCCGTTCGTGCTCGGCCGGGACGGCCGGACCCCGCTGGCGCTGGCTGACGGGCACGGCACATGGCTGCAGTGGCTGCCGACCTGAGTTTCCGGCGGCCTGAACGGTCCGCATTAAGGGGCACAATTGGGGAACGAGGACCTTGCAGGCGCGGCCGTCGGCGGGCAGTCGCCGCCGGCCATGGCAACAAGGAGGATCGGCATGCGGCCCACGGGTGGTGCGCCGGGCTGGCGGCTGGTCGGCGTCGCCGCCGCCACGGCGGCGCTGGCGCTGCTAGCTGCCGCGTGCTCGGGCGCCGGGACCGGTAACTCCGGGCACAGTGACCGCAAGCCCGGCGCTAAGGGCACGGCTGACGCTGCGGCCGCCGCCGCTGCCCTGGTGAAGATAACGCCCGCGAACGGCGCGACGAGCGCCGACCCGTCGGCGGGTATCACCGTCAGGGCGACAAGCGGCACGCTGAAGAGCGTCACCGTGCATACTTCCGGCAGCGCGGTCTCCGGCAAGCTCAGCCACGACGGCAAGGCATGGCGCAGCACGTGGGCGCTCGACGTCTCCCAGCCGTACACGGTGACGGCAACGGCATCCGAGGGCGGCAGCGGAACCGTCAAGGTCACGAGCAAGTTCCGTACGCTGACGCCGAGCCGGACTTTCCGTACCCAGATCTTCGAGGGCTACCAGCAGGCATATGGCGTTGGCATGCCTGTCATCCTTAACTTCAGCCAGCCGATCACCAACAAGGCCGCGGTCGAGCGCGCCCTGCAGCTCAGGACGTCGAAGCCGGTAGTCGGCGCATGGTACTGGGACGGCAGCCAGCAGGTCGACTTCCGGCCCAGGGATTACTGGCCGGCTGGCACCACCGTGAGTTTCACCGGGCACCTGAACGGCGTGCAGGGCGCGCCGGGCATGTACGGATTCCACACCCTGACGCAGAGCTTCGACATCGGCCCGTCCGTGGTGGCGATCGCGAACACCGCGACGCACCGGACGCAGATCTACTACAACGGCAAGCTTCGCTACAACTGGCCGATCAGTTCCGGCCGGCCGGGTGATGCCACGCCCGACGGCAGCTATCTCACCATCGAGAAGAAGAACCCGGTACAGATGACCGGTCCGGGATACAGCCTGTCCGTGCCGTGGTCGGTGCGATTCACCTTCAGCGGGGACTACTACCACGACGCCTACTGGTCGGTCGGCGAGCAAGGCTTCGCGAACGTCAGCCACGGCTGCGTCAACCTCTCCCCCGCCGACGCGGAAATCTACTACAAGCTGGCCGTTCCCGGTGACCCGATCACCGTCATCCGCAGTCCCAAGGCGGGCATCTGGGACAACGGCTGGACCGAGTGGTTCCTGAATTGGCCGGAGTACGTGCGGGGCAGTGCCCTGCACGAAGCGGTACTGGCCGGCCCTAGCGGCAGCAGGTTCGTCACGCCCTCATCGGCGCCGGCATCGACCGCCACCGCTCCGCTGCAGACCGCGCCGGCCGGGAACCCGGCCGCCGACTAGCCCGGCGCGACTGGTCCGCCACCGGAGTTCACGGTCCGCCGGCTGACTCGCGATGGAATGGACCGCGGCCGGGAATTGCTGGTCTGAGTAGCGGTGGCCGGGTGACACCCGCAGCGATAGCGTGAGCACTGAGCGAAGCGGACTGGGGAAGGTGGACAAGGCGATCCTGCTGGCCATCGCGGCCAGCTTCTGTACAGCGACCTCCTCGGTGTGCCAGCGCCTGGGCGCGAGGGACAGCCAGGCGGCCAGTTTTGACGCGCGCCTGGCCTTCCGGCTGGCTCGCCACCCGATCTGGCTGGTCGGCATCGCGAGCATGATCCTGGGGTTCGGCTTCCAGCTGAGCGCCCTTCATTTCGGAGCCCTGGCGCTAGTCCAGCCCATCCTGGCGCTGGAGCTGCTGTTCGTCTTCGGATACATGGCGCTGCTGGACTCGCGGCGGCTGCACCGGCGCGACTGGCTGGCGGCGGCTGCGATGTCGGCGGGCCTCGGCTTGTTCCTGCTGGCCGCTTCACCGTCCGCAGGGCGCGCGCACGCTCCGGCCCAGCTCTGGTGGCTGGCGGGCCTGGCTTCTCTGGCGGTCGTCGTGGTTGGCCTGGCCGTGGCCTTCGGGCTCGGCAAAAGGTCGGCTGCGCCAGCCGCCCGCCGCGCGGCAGTTCTCGGCGCCGTTACCGGCGTGTGCTGGGGTTTCGTGGCGGCGGTCATCAAGGAGTTCAGCTCGCGCCTTAGCGGCGGCGCCAGTGAGATCTTCTCGAACTGGTCGGTCTACGTCCTGATCGGCGCCGGGGCGGCCAGCCTCTTGATCGCTTCGCACGCGCTCGCTGCGGGACCTTTGGCCGCCTCGCAGCCCGGTTTCACGATCGTCGATCCGCTTGCGGCTACCTTGCTCGGCATGTTCCTGTTTGGTGAGCGCATCGAGGCCAGCAGCATTAGCCTGGCCGGCATAGCACTGGCGCTCGCCTTGCTTCTCAGCGGCGTAGTCACCCTCAGCCACAGCCAGCTCGTGCAGGGCGAGACCGACCCCGCCCCTGCGGCCCGCCCGCAGCCTGGCTACCTGGACGGCTGGACCAACAGCTGATCGATTGCTCAGATTCGCGGCGGGCGGTTCTCGAAGGGCGTGCTCAGCACGATGGTTGTGTGGGTCGACACGTTCGCCGCCGCCCGGATCTCCTGGAGCAGGTCCTCGAGCTCGCGGGGCGAGGTGACCCGGACCTTGAGGATGTAGCTGGCCTCGCCGGCCACGCTGTGGCAAGCCTCGATGGCGCCTAGATGCCCCAGACGGTCCGGAGCGTCATCGGGCGCCGCGGGATCGAACGCCTTGATCGATACGAACGCGGTCAGCGGCAGGCCGATCTCCTCCGCGCTGATGATCGCGCCGTAGCCCTTGATCACGCCGCGTTGCTCGAGCCTGCGGACTCGCTGCTGGGCGGCCGAAACCGACAGCCCGGTGCGACGAGCCAATTCGGTGAAGCTCATCCGCCCGTCCGCAGCCAGCAGCGAGATGATCGTCCGGTTGATCTCCTCCACCCGGCCACGTTAACGTGCCAGCCCCAGTGCCAGCGTCGTCGATGCCTATAACGAAACGATCACGGGCCTTACGCTCCCGTAACGTGATCTTCAGGCCGATAGCCGTGCCGGCGTCGGAAAGGTACGCTCCGGCCAGGACCCGAACGAGAACGTGACGGCGGAGGAGCCCGATGGCGCAGATCGTGCTTGACCAGGTGGACAAGGTCTATCCCGGCGGGGTGAAGGGGGTTGACGGGCTGAACCTCGCCATAGCCGACGGCGAGTTCATGGTTCTCGTCGGGCCGTCGGGATGCGGCAAGTCCACCGCGCTGCGGTCGATTGCCGGCCTCGAGGACATTACCGCTGGCACCATCACGATCGGCAGCCGGGTGGTCAATGACCTGCCGCCCAAGGACCGCGACATCGCGATGGTGTTCCAGAACTACGCGCTGTATCCGCACATGACGGTCGAGCAGAATCTGGCGTTCGGCCTCCAGCAGCGCAAGACTCCTAAGCCCGAGATCCATCGCCGTGTCGCCGAGGTTGCCCGGATGCTCGGGCTGGAGGATTACCTGAAGCGCAAGCCAGCAGCCCTGTCTGGTGGCCAGCGCCAGCGCGTGGCCATGGGCCGGGCCATCGTCCGGGAGCCGCAGGCGTTCCTGATGGACGAGCCGCTGTCCAACCTGGACGCGAAGCTCCGGGTCTCGATGCGCGCATCGCTATCGCAGCTGCATGAGCGGCTCGGCGTTACCACCGTGTACGTGACCCACGACCAGGTCGAGGCGATGACCCTCGGCCAGCGCGTCTGCGTGCTCAGGGACGGAAAGCTCCAGCAGGTCGACAAGCCGCAGAATCTGTATAACGCGCCCGTCAACCTGTTCGTGGCCGGTTTCATCGGGTCGCCGGCGATGAACTTCACCTCGGCTCAGCTGGTCCGAGACGATGGTGGCGCCGTCGTCTTCGCCGGGCACCGGCTTACCGTGCCGGATCGCCTGCTGCAGTCCCGGCCTGGCCTGGATAGCTACTTCGGCCGGGACGTCATCCTCGGCATCCGGCCGTCGGATTTCGAGGACGCCGAGCTGGCCGAGGCCAGCTGGCCGCGAATGGCCGTCCGCTCCAGCGTGACCGAGGAACTCGGCAGCGAGATCCACGTGATCTTCACGATCGACGCGCCGCCCGTCCAGCACGCCAGCATCGCCGAGGCGCGCGCAGACGATGGCGACGACGAGGCCATCCCGCTGGCGGATAACAAGACGCTATGGACAGCCCGGGTGGCTGCCCGGAGCAACATCAAACCAGCATCCGCTGCGAACCTCGCCGTCGATACCGGCAATCTGCAATTCTTCGACTCCGCCAGCGGACTGGCCATCGGGCACCCGGCGAACTGACTGCCGCATCCCGGCACGACGTCCTTATGGAGAGCTTCGGCTTTGCAGACCGCGCCATGTCCTGCGCGTTCGCGCCTCATTGCGCCGCCGCTGGATAGCGCGCACGCTCCAGCAATTTGTGCCACCTAGGCCTAGTCCTCGATCGCGCAGGCTGACCGTGCAGGACCCCTGGCGGAACGAAGTCGCGACCAGCCGATTAGCATTTTGTGAGCAAGTAGTGAGCTGACATGGTGCGCAAACCTGACATAGGTATGTCAGCGCCGAGCACACTCGCGACAGTGGAACTGAGAGGCCCAGGGCCTGCCAGGGCACCGCAGCTGGCCCATCCGGCGGGTGTGAATCGCCGCCTTTCTTCTGGCTTACCCGAAAAGAGATAAACGAGGGGTGATCAGATGACTTCGGCCGTACAAGACAAGGGCGCGGTGATCGTCACCGGCGCCAGTCGGGGCATCGGCGCGGCCATCGCCGAGCGGCTGGCCCATGACGGCTACAGCGTGATGGTCAACTACGCGGCCGACGCCGAGGGAGCCGAGGCGCTGGTATCGGCCATCAACGCCAACGGCGGCCGGGCCGCGGCTGTGCGTGCAGATGTCGCCTCGGAGGATGACGTCGAGGCGATGTTCGACCAGGCGCAGGAGCAGATGGGCCCGCTGACCGCGCTGGTCAACAACGCCGGATCACTCGGCGAGCTGGCGCGCATCGACGAGCGGGCTGCGGACGAGCTGACTCGGCTGATGCAGGTCAACGTCGTGGGGCCGATGCTGTGCGCCAAGTACGCCGTCCAGGCGATGTCGACCGCGCACGGCGGCCAGGGCGGAAGCATCGTCAACATGGCCTCGGGCGCCGCTAAGGCTCCGGCCGGCCTGACGGGGATTGTGCCCTACGCGGCCACCAAGGCAGCCCAGGTGACCTTCGCGCGCGGCTTGTCCAACGAGGTTGCTTCCGAGGGAATCCGGGTCAACAGCATCTCGCCAGGGGTCATCGAAACGGAAATGGCGTTTCCGGAGGCCGAGGAGGCGGCCAAGCGCAGCCCGCTGGGCCGGATGGGCCGGCCCGACGAGATCGCGGCAACGGTGTCGTGGCTGATCTCGCCCGAGGCATCGTTCGTTACGGGCAGCGATATCAGCGTCTCAGGCGGGCTCTGAGCGGCAGCCGGCCACCTGCGATCTCGTTACCAAGATTCGTGCACCAAATCGCCAGCGTTGGGCGAGCTTGCCGCTGTCCGTGACAGACGCCGAGGTGCCCCAACGGGAAGGAGAAATGCGATGACGCGCACGCCACAGCAAGTGTTCGCTCATCACGGCGAGGCGTTCGGCGCCGGGGACCTTGATGAGATCGCCGCCGATTTCGCCGATGACAGCGTGGTGATCACGCCCGAGGGCGTGAACCGAGGCAAGGACGGTGTCCGGGAGGCGTTCACGCGACTGTTCGCGGACCTGCCAAACGCAGCCTGGGACCTGAAGACGCCGATCTACGAGGACGACGTGCTCTTGCTGGAGTGGGCCGCCGACGCCGCCGAGTCCCGCGCCGACGACGGTGTCGATACGTTCGTGTTCCGCGACGGCCTGATCCACGCGCAGACGATCCGCTACACCCTGCAGCGCAAGGGCTGACCAGCGCCTGGCGGCCGCCGAGTTGGGGGCTCAGTCCCTTGGCTTGAATGTAAATGTATAGGTCTCGCCATGCGCTAGATACTGAAGGTCGTGCCCGCCGGCGACTTCGCGGCGGCCTCCCTGAAGTTGTCTAGCCCTGCCATGAACACCGAGTAGTCGTTGTCGTGGATGGGAATCGCGGTCTGTGGCCCACGACATCACCCATAGCGGGTGATGACGGCGAGCCAAGCCGCCCGATTGTGTGGAAGTGGCTCGGGTAGCACGCGACCCAAGGGGAGGGCTGGTCATATCCCAGGCCTATAACAGTTTGTCTATCCGGTAATCAGCGGCAGCGCGGAGGCTATCAGTCGAGAACGTGCGGGCCCCGGTGGCCGTCTGCGCAGGCTCGCTAGCAGCACCCGGCTCCCATGACGGAGGACGCTATGCGCGCATTGCCCGCGGATACTGACGTGCTGATCGTCGGGGCTGGGCCGGTGGGCCTCGCGCTCGCTGCCAGCCTCACCCAGCTTGGCGTCGGTCACGTGCTGATCGACCGCAATGACGGCATCCAGCCCGGAACGAAAGCCGCCGCCGTGCAGCCGGCCACGCTGGAATACCTCGACCGTCTCGGCGTGGCCGACGGCCTGGTCGCCGTCGGCCTCAAGGGCCACGGGTTCCGGCTGCGCGACGGGCAGCAGACCCTGCTGCGTATTCCCTACGACGGCCTGGACACGCCGTTCCCCTTCCTGCTGCTGATCTCCCAGCAGGTTACCGAGGAGCACCTGGTCCATCACCTTACCGAGAAGGGTGGCACCATCCACCGCGGCCACCGGCTAATCGACTTCACACCCGACTTCCCGGGCGTGACCGCCATGATCGCCGCGCCCGACGGCACGGTCCGCGCTGTACAAGCCCGGTACCTGATCGGCTGCGACGGGGTCCACAGCGGGGTCCGCACCGCGGCCGGCATCTCCTTCCCAGGGCATACCCGCGAGCAGCAGTACGCCCTCGCCGAATTCCGGCTCGACGGCGGTAATCCCAACGCGGAGGACAGCGACACTACCAACTACATCTCCCCTGACGGCATGTTGCTGACTACCCCGCTGCCCGACGGCCTGTTCCGCATGGTGGCCTCGGCGCCGCCCGGCTCCGCCCCGCCCACCGCTGCGGACGTGCAGGCGCTGCTGGACACCCGCGGCCCCGGCGCCGGCACCCAGCGTGTCGCAGAGATCATCGATGCCTCCACCTACCGCGCACAGGAACGCGTCGCCGACCGCATGTCCGACGGCCCGGTGTTCCTCGCTGGCGATGCCGCGCACACGCACTCACCCGCGGGTGGCCAGGGCATGAACACCGGGATCCAGGACGCGGCAAACCTGGCGTGGAAGCTGCAGGCGGTTCTGACCGGCACCGCGCCAGCGGGACTGGTGGATACCTATAACCGTGAGCGTCATCCGGTTGCCGCCGACCTGGTCGCGTTCACCAGCCAGCTGGCCGACCTGGTCACGGCCGCCGACCCGGCATCGGCCAGCCTGCGCGACGACATCATGGCCGGCGTGGGCACCGCACCTGGCCTCACGGGCTGGCTGGCCAGCCGGCTCAGCGAGCTGGACATCAGCTACCCGGCGCCCGCCGCAGCACCAGCCGACGGCTCCTATCAGCCTGGGCGCCGCGTCCCGCATGCCCGGTTCGGGCCGGTCGGCCTTAACTGGACCTTGGCCGTGCCCAAAGCAGCGGCCGGCCCGGCTAGCGACGGCCAGCGCGGCAGCCTCACTGTTCGCGTCGCCGGCGGCCTGGACACCACCCTGCTCATCCGCCCAGACGGCTACCTCGCTGCCTGCGGCGTCCCAGCTGACCCAGCTGCGGTCCTGGCCCGGCTGGGCGACTACGCACAGGCAGCGTGAGCCCGATGACCACCCCTGGGCGTGGCTCCGGAACACCCGGAAGCGCTTACGCCCACACCGACGCCCTGCACCCACCCCACGATCCGGTGCCGCTGCGGCCGGTACCCGCCAGCCCTGTCGCCGAATGGCCGGCCGGGACCTTCATCGAAAACCTCGCCCCAGCCTCGGGGGATACCAGCGGATGGCTGGTCACGATCCCTTCACACAACCGCGTCGACCACGTGCACCCCAACGGCGGGCACGAGGTGCTGGCCGAGCTCACGAACCCGACCGGCATCGTCAGCGACGGCACCAGCGCACTGGTCGTGACCGGCCCCATGGGGAGTCAGGGATGGCGGCTCGTCCGCCTTGGCAAGCCCGGCGCCCAGGTCACCGCCGAGACGGTATGCGACCTGCCGGACCTCATCTTCGGCAACGGCATGACCTGGGCCGGTGATCACCTGCTCATCGCCGACTCCTTGCACGGGTATATCCTGGCCGCCGATCCAGCCAGCGGCACCTCGTCGGTATGGCTCGCGCATCAACTGCTCACCAAGAGCCACCCGGACTCCCCGCTGGCCGGGGTCAACGGCCTCGCCACCCGCAACGGCTGGGTGTACCTCACCAGCAGCGAACGGGCACTGCTGCTCCGCTGCCCGCTCAACAGCAACCACCCGGCCACCGACCTGGAGGTAGTGGCGGAGCGCCTCTTCGCCGACGACCTCGACCTAGGCCCGGACGGGCGGATCTACCTGGCCACTCACACCTACAACAGCGTGCTCCGGCTGGACCCAGACGGACACCGGGAGGACATCGCCGGACACGCCCAGGGCATCGCTGGCTCCACGTCCGTCGCCTTCGACCCCCACGACCCCGCCTCGCTGTATGTCACCACCACCGGCGGCCTCCTGAGCCCGCCCGGCGGAAAGCCCGAACCCGCCCGGCTCATCCGCCTCAAACCCTAGTTACTTCCCGTGAAAGGGAGCGCCCCGCGCCTGACCGGCTGGCTCGGGTTAGGGCAGCGAGGTCACCGGCCGGCTAGCTCCCGGCCGATCACTATCCGCTGTACCTGGTTCGTGCCTTCGACGATCTGCAGCACCTTGGCCTCGCGCATCAGGCGCTCGGCCGGGAAGTCCTCGACATAGCCGTATCCGCCGAGTACCTGAACCGCGTCGGTGGTAACCCTCATAGCGTTGTCGGTGGCCAGGAGCTTGGCCATCGCCGCCTCCTGGCCGTAAGGCAGGCCGGCGTCCTTGCGCCGAGCGGCCGCCAGGTAGAGCGCGCGCGCCGCCGCCACGCTCGTGGCCATATCGGCCAGCATGAACTGCAGGCCCTGGAAGTCGATGATCGCGTGCCCGAACTGGGACCGCTGCCGGGCGTACTGCACCGCGCAGTCCAGCGCCGCCTGAGCCACTCCCGTCGCGCAGGCGGCGATGCCGAGGCGGCCAGCGGCCAGCGCTTCCAGCGCGATCCGGAACCCGCGGCCGGGCTCGCCGACGAGCTGCGCCGCCGGGACCCTCGCCGCGTCAAACCGCATCTGCGCGGTCGCCGAGCTCGCGCATGCCCATCTTGTGCTCAGGCGGGGCCGCGTGCACGCCCGCGGTATTAGCGGGCACGTGAAGGCAGCTAATGCCTTTCGACCGGTCCGGGCCGTCAGGGTGACCGGAGGTGCGGGCGAACAACGTGTAGAAGTCCGCCTGCCCGCCATGGGTGGTCCATGCCTTCACGCCGTCGACAACGAACTCGTCGCCGTCAGTGACCGCCTGGGTACGCAGGGCCGCGGCATCGGAGCCACTGGCAGGCTCCGACAAGCAGTAAGCGCCCAGCTGACCGCCGCCAAGCATGCCCGGCAGCCACCGGTCTCGCTGCTCGGCCGTGCCCGCGGTGGCGATCGGGAAGCAGGCCAGGGTGTGCACGCTGACGCCGAGCCCGACCGCGAGCCAGGCGCACGCCAGCTCTTCCACGACCTGCAGGTAGGTCTCGTACGGCTGGCCCCCGCCACCGATCTCCTCGGGATACGGCAGGCCGAGCAGGCCGACCTGGCCGATCGTCTCGAACTCGGCCCGCGGAAACCGGCTGTCACTCTCGGCAGCAGCTACGCGCGGGCGCAGCTCGCCATCGGCAAGGTCGCGGACGAGGTCGAAGAGCGCGGCAGTTGTGTCGTCTCGGGCTTCCCGCTGCACGATGGGCATCAGCCAGCCACCACGACCAGTTCGCGGGTCACGTTGTTGAGCCGCTGGGCGCCAGCCTCGGTGCACACCACGATGTCCTCGATCCGCGCGCCGTGCGGGCCCCGGGTAGATACCTGGCTCGACCGAGAACGCGTTCCCCGGCTGCAGGATCTCGCTGTTGCCGGACACGATGTACGGATCCTCGTGCGTCTCCAGGCCGATGCCGTGGCCGGTCCGGTGCACGAAGTACTCCCCGTAGCCGGCCGCGGCGATCGGCTCACGGGCCGCCGCGTCCACCGCCTCTGCCGGGACGCCCGGCCGTACCGCCGCGCAGGCTGCGTCCTGGGCTTCCTTGAGCACCTGGTAATAGGCGGCGAACTCGGCGGGCGGCGCGCCGATCGCGTACGTGCGCGTGCAATCAGAGCAGTAACCGCTCGGCATGGTGCCGCCGATGTCCACCACCACCGCGTCGCCGGGCTGCAGAACCCGGTCGGCGGCCGTATGATGCGGGCTCGCGCCGTTGGGGCCGGACGCGACGATGGCGAAGTCGACGCTCGCGTGCCCGGCGGCCAGGATCGCGTCGCTGATGTCGGCAGCTACCTCGCGCTCGGTGCGGCCAGGCCGCAGCCAGCCGGGCACCTGGGCGTGCACCCGGTCGATGGCCTCGCCGGCCGCCAGCAGCGCGGCCACCTCCGCCGGCGTCTTGCGCGCCCGCAGGTCGCGCAGCGCTGTGCTGGCTAGCTCCTGCCGCGCCGACGGCATCGCGGCGCGGAGCCGCAGCACCATCAGCGCCCACATCCGGTCTGACAGCCCGATCGCGGCCACCTGGCCGAGCCGCCGCGCGACCAGAGCGTAAGGATCGTCTGTCTCGTCCCACCCGACGATCTCCAGGTCAAGCTGCCCGACCGGGGATGCCTGGGCAGCCGGTACCTCGAGCCGCGGGACGACCAGGAACGGATCGCCATCTGCTCGGCCGGTGCGGCCGGTACAACCAGGCAGGTCAGCCGTTCGAGCTGGTGCGCGTCGTAGCCGGTCACATAGCGCAGGTCGGGTCCGGGCGTCAGCAGCAGCGCGTCCAGGCCGGCGTTGCCCGCTGCGGCCGCGACCTGCCTGAGCCGTGTGGCCGGAAACAATCCCGTTCCCTGATCGTGCGCCACTGCACCCTCCAGCGTTCGCTCCTGCCGGGCCGCCATGACACGGCCCAGGACGAATCATCTCACTGTCATCAGCTGTGCCCGCATCTAGACATAGGCGCCCGCGATGCCTCACGCTTGGTACACGACAGCTGACCTCATGCGACCGCCCTAATTCTCCGAACTGACAGGCGTTCTGGCCGACCAAATGGTGCCAAGCTGACACAGCCCCCGTTGATGCCGCCGCCGAACTGGCGCAGCAACGCCACGTCACGCTGGAACTTCAGCGGGCGATCCTGCCGCTGCATGACGAGCCGTTCGACCTGCCTGGCCTGCGGGCAATGGTCAGGTACCTGCCCGCCTCCAGCGCCAGCCGGGTCGGCGGCGACTGGTACATTACCGCCGAGCTGCCGTCCGGGCACGTGCTGCTGGCCATCGGCGACGTGGCCGGGCACGGGCTGTCCGCGGCTGCCGGGATGGCCAGGCTGCGCGGCGCGCTGGCCGGTCTGTCCATCACCGGCGCGCCGCCGGAGCAGCTGGTCGGCTGGCTCAACGACCTGGTCTGGCATGTCGCGCCCGAGCACACCGCGTCGGTGATCGCCGGCTACTTCGAGCCGGTGAGCGGCATGTTCACCTGGGCGCAGGCCGGCCATCCGGCGCCGGTGCTGGTCCGCGGCAGCTCGGCCAGGACGCTGCCGCAGCCCGATGGCATCCTGCTCGGCGCCGGGCGGCTGCCGTACGCAGCAGCAACTGTGCAGCTGGAAGCCCGGCGACCTGCTGCTGCTGTACAGCGACGGCCTGATCGAGCGGCATGACCGGTCCATCGACGAGGGCCTGGCCACGCCTGCTCGCGGCCGCCCGCGGTAACTCTGACCCCGAGCTGGTGATCAGCGCGGTACTCCACGCGCTGGGCAGCACCGACCCGGAAGACGACACCTGCCTGGTCGCGCTGCAGGTCATCGGCGGCACAGGCTAGCGCGCCGCTAGCCCTTCGGCTAGCCCGGCGAGGCGGCGAGCGCGCCGAGCGCCCGGCCGAGCGACGAGCCGAGATCCCAGCGCTGGTCAAGCTCGGCGATCCGGCCAGGGTTGGCCGGCACCGACGGCAGTTCCCCGCCCTCCAGCTTGACGGGCGCGTCGGTGGCCACCGCGACTACCGGCAAGCTTGCTTCCAGGTACGGGCGTGCCGCCACCAGCTTGGCCCGGCTGCCCATCGGGAAGCCGCCGTGGCCCGCGTCCAGCGCCTCGAGCATGGCCTCGACCGAGCCGAAGACCCGCACCAGCGCAGCGGCGGTCTTCTCTCCCACGCCAGGCACGCCGGGCAGGCCGTCGCTGGGATCGCCGCGCAGCGCCGCGAACGCAGCGTAGCTGCGTCCCGGTATCTGATACCTCGCGGTCACCGCGGCCTCGTCGATCAGCTCCAGGTTGGCCACTCCGCGGGCGATATATGCGATCTTGATGTTGCGCTCGTCGTCGACGAGCTGGAACAGGTCCCGGTCCCCGGTGACCACCTCCACCGGCTGAGCCGCGGCGGCCGCCAGCGTGCCGATGACGTCGTCAGCCTCGTACCCGGCCGCCCCCGCCATGGCGACGCCCGCCGCAGCCAGCACGTCCAGGATGACCGGAATCTGGGCATTGAGCGCCGGCGGGCACAACCTCCGAGCCATCCGGATTAGCGCGGTGCGCCTTGTAGGACGGTATCGCCGCCACCCGGAAGGCAGGCCGCCAGTCCAAGTCCAGGCAGGCCACCAGCCGGGCCGGATGCCGCGCCCGGATCAGCCTGGCGATCATGTCGAGCAGGCCCTTGACCGCGTTCACCGGGGTGCCGTCGGGCGCGGTCATCGTCTCCGGCACGCCATAGAAGGCGCGGAAGTACAGAGACGCCGAATCCAGCAGCATGAGGGAGCCCATGCCCGCATCTTGCCAGCCAGCCGGGCCGGCGCCGACCGCTTCCACGAAGCATATTTTCCTTCTATGGATCTATGGATCATTGGCATTGGAGCCGGGCGCTGCTCTGTCCGTAGGCTGAAGCGGGCGAGCCAAGGCAGCAGGAGGGACAGCAATGGCGGTCACTGACCAGGTACGCGCTCGTTGTCCGGCCAGCATGGTCGACGGCATCCGGTCCGCTACGCGACAGCACGCGGACTGGCAGCGGACCGCCGAACTAGTTGCCGGCCAGCTGCGCCGCACGCTGCCGGACACCAGCCTGCTCACCGCCGCCGAACGTGCCGGGAGCGCGGATGGATACCAGAGTCACGTCCTTCACGTCGAGCCGGACGGCTCGTTCTCGGTGACCGCGGTGGTATGGCGCCCCGGCCAGGTCACGCACATCCACGACCACGTGACCTGGTGCGTCACCGGCGTCATCCAGGGCACCGCGTACGAGGAACTGTACCGGCCTGCCGGCGATGGCAAGTGGCTCGAGGAAGTGGGCTGCGGCCGGGCCGCGCCGGGCGAGGTCACCGGCTTCGCGCCGCCCGGCGACATCCACCGGGTACGTAATCACGGCCCGGATATCGCAATCTCGCTGCATGTATACGGCGCCGACATCACCCGGCTCGGCAGCAGCGTCCGCCGCATCTACGACTTGCCGGTGCTCTGAAAGCCAGGTAGGTAGGCAAATGCCTGACTGAACGGCTCGGCCCCGGCAGCTCAGTTGGGCGACGTCGACCAGTTGTAACGCTGGTGCCTAATCGGCAGGGATCGGAAGCTCTAGGGGTTGCCGGTGCTCTCCGCCGCGCTCGCCTGATCGAGCCGCAGCGCCATCTCGTCTTCGAGAGTGTCTGGCTCATCGGGGCGAACAGGCTGGCGGGCGCCGGTGGGCCGGAAGCCGTACTTCAGGTAGAAGGCCCGGGCCCGGTCGTTGACCTCGGTCACCCACAGCGTTATCGCTCGCGCGCCCGACTGCCGGGCCAGCGTGCAGATCTCAGCCACCAGCCTGCTGGCCACCCCCTGGCCGCGCCAGTGCGGCGAAACCCACATCCCGACCAGGTGCCAGTCGGAGTCACCGGCTTCGGGCAGGCCGGTTGCCATGCCGACGAGGGCGTCGCCGTGCCAGGCGCCGACGGTCCGGCCGGACCCGGCCTGCTCGCGCCACACCTGCTCGGCGAAGCCGAGCTCCCGGTCGAGCGTCGACGCGAATGCGTAGGGCGCATCGCCCAGCGCGGCCAGCCGCGCGGCCCGCAGCTGCGCCGAATCGGCAGCAACCAGCTGCCGGCAAGTGACGTCCATGACCGGAGGAATCCTCTTGCTAACCGACTGAGGAGTATGCGACGACGCCGCGGCGCAGCGCGTCGACCGCGGCACGCGCAGTCCGGCCGAGGTCGCCACCAGCATCGGACACCGCGAGCTGGCCGAGCAAGTCAATTAGCTGCCGGACCGCGCGGACGAAATCACCGGCGGTCAGGTCGGCATTCACGAGCTTCTCCAGCGGGGTTCCGCGCGCCCAGGCATGGGCGGTCCAGGCGAAACCCAGATCGGGCTGGCGAAGGAACGACAGGTGCTGACCGCTCTCGACGTCGGCCAGCTCGCCCCAGATGCTAACCATGTCCGCGAGGACCTCGCGGGCCCGGCCGTGCGGCAGCCGCACCGGGTCGCCGTCATCGGGCCGGCGGGACTCGTAGGTCAGAGCCGACACGCACGCGGCCAGCTCGGCCGGGCCGAGCCCGGCCCAAGTCCCGCGGCGCCCGCACTCGGCGGCCAGCAGGTCAAGTTCGGTATACAGGGTGGCTAGCCGCCTGCCTTGCTCGGTGACCGCGTCTCCCTCGATGTAATCGAGCTCCTCTAGCACAGCGCATACCCGGCCGAACGTCCTGGCCAGCACGTGCGAGTGGCGCGACACCCGCTCCTCTAGCTTCTCGGCCTCGCGCTCCAGCCGGCCCGCCTGGCCAGATCGCGCACGTGCAGCTGCATATCCGGGCAGCCGTTGCAGGAGTGCCGCCGCAGTCGGCGCCGCAGTTCTGCGGTCGCGGCGGCGCCACTGCCTGTACCAGGGTTGCCGTGTCCGTTACCGGGCTGGCGCGGCAGGTCGCGCCCGGCTAGCCGGTTCCGCACGGTCGAGGCGAGGTCCCGGCGCGCGGCCGGCGATCGGGGACTGAACGATGCCGGGATCCTGATCCGCTCGATCGGCCGGATCGGAACCGGGAAGTCGGCCATTGACAGCCGCTTCACCTGGCGGCTCTCGGTCAGTATCAGCGGCAGGGGGCGTCCGTTGCCGGCCCCCGGCTGCAGGACCACGGCGACACCCGGCCTTCGGCCGGCCGGCACGCTGATGATGTCACCTGGCCGCAGCTTCTCGATCGACGCGAGCGCCTCGGCCTGCCGGGCCGCTGACTGCCGCCGTTCCTCGCTGTGCTCAAGCTCGCTGAGCTCGCGGCGGATCTCGTCGTAGCTCTCGATGTCGCCCCGCTCGCAGGTCACCGCCAGACCGCTGATCTGCTCGCGCAGCCGGTCGGCCTGCCTGGCCAGGCCGACGACGCCACGGTCAGCCTGGAACTGGGCGAACGACGACTCCAGCAGCTTGGCGGCGCTGGCCCGGCCGACCTGACCGACCAGGTTAACCGCCATGTTGTAGGTCGGCCGGAAACTCGAGTTCAGCGGATAGGTCCGGGTGCCAGCGAGCCCGGCGACCGCGAGCGGATCGACATTCGGCTGCCACAAGACCACGGCATGTCCCTCGATGTCGATGCCGCGCCGCCCGGCCCGGCCGGTGAGCTGGGTGTACTCGCCCGCTGTCAGGTCAGCGTGATGCTCGCCGTTCCACTTGTCCAGCTTCTCGATGACCACTGTCCTGGCCGGCATGTTGATTCCGAGCGCGAGCGTCTCGGTCGCGAACACCGCGCGGATAAGCCCGGCGGTGAACAGCTCCTCGACGACTTCCTTGAAGGTCGGCAGCAACCCGGCGTGATGCGCGGCGATGCCCCGGCGGAGGCCGGCCAGCCAGGCCGGGTAGCCAAGAGCGGCGAGGTCTGCGTCGGCGAACATAGCCGTGCGCTCCGCCACCCGGCGGGCGATCTCGTCCGACTCCTCGGGCGTCGTCAGGCGCAGACCAGCCAGCAAGCACTGCTGGACCGCAGCGTCACAGCCGGCCCGGCTGAAGATGAAGGTGATCGCGGGCAGCAGGCCCTCCGCGTCCAGGCGCCCGATCACCTCGGGACGGCTAGGCGACCGATACCGGACCGGCCGCCGCCCGCCGCGGCCGGGACGGCGGCTGCCCGACCGTTCCGCCACAGTGTCCCGCAGTGCCAGCCGGCGGAGCTCTGGATTCACGGCCCCGTTACTGGTAAAGAGGTCATACAGGCGCCGGCCGGCCAGCATGTGCTGCCACAGCGGCACCGGCCTGATCTCGTCGACGATCACGGTGGTGCCCCCGCGCACCTGCTCGAGCCAGTCACCGAACTCCTCGGCGTTGCTGACCGTCGCCGACAGCGCGGCGACCTGGACCGACTCGGGCAGCTGGATGATGACTTCTTCCCAGACCGCGCCGCGGAATTTGTCGGCCAGGTAATGCACCTCGTCGAGCACGACATAGCCGAGGCCGCCGAGAGTGACCGAGCCCGCGTACAGCATGTTGCGCAGCACCTCGGTCGTCATGACCACGATCGGCGCCTCGCCGTTGATGCTGTTGTCCCCGGTCAGCAGGCCGACCTTAGCCGGCCCGTACCGGCTGACCAGGTCGTTGTACTTCTGGTTCGACAGCGCCTTGATCGGGGTCGTGTAAAAGCACTTGCGGCCCGTTTCTAGCGCCAGGTGCACGGCGAACTCGCCGACCACCGTCTTGCCGGATCCGGTCGGCGCCGCCACCAGGACGCCGTGGCCGCCGTCCAGCGCCCGGCAGGCCTGCAGCTGGAAGTCGTCGAACTCGAACTCATAAAGCGGACGGAACGTAGCAATCCGGGCATCATTGGCCTGATCCGCCGGACTGGCCTGCGACGTCATACCGCCAAGATTAGGCGCACCTGCCGACAGGACTGCCCCAAGGCAACCCTTGACGCCATCGCGACGCAGAGTCAAGATTAATCCGTCTCGCGTGGAAGCGGTTCCATGACGGGACACCAGGCTCAGGAAAGACGACTATGAGGAAATCGCGGCGCGCGACCATAGCAGACGTAGCAGCCGCGTCCGGGGTAGGCGTCGGGACAGTGTCGCGTGTCATTAACGGCGCGGCCAACGTCCGGGATGCGACCCGCGCGCGGGTCCTCAAGGTGATCGATCAACTCGGGTACCGGCCCAGCCACTTAGCGGCCGCGTTGTCGCGCGGAGCGCAGCACAGCGTCGCCATCGTCGTGCCGCACCTGACCCGGCCGTCCGCGGTGGAGCGGCTGGCCGGCGCGCTCGCAGTGCTCGACGCCGAGGGCTATGACACGGTCGTCTGCAATGCGGACAGCCCCGCCCAGCGCGATCATTTCCTGGCCGCGCTGACCGGCAAGGACCGCACCGACGGGGTCATCCTCGTGTCGCTCCCGATCAGCCAGCATCAGCTTGCCGCGGTCCGGCGCGCCGGCGTTCCGCTGGTAACCGTCGACGTGACGGTGCGCGGCGTTCCGCACACCGTCATAGACGACTCGGCGGGCGGGCGCCTCGCCGCCGAGCACCTGCTCTCGCTCGGGCACCAGCGAATTGGCTTTGTCGGCGATGTGGCCCGGCGCATGACAAGGTCAACGTTCGGGTTTACCTCTTCGGAGCGGCGGCTTACTGGCTATCGGCAGGCTCTGACCGACGCCGGCCTCCCGGTGTGCCCGAGCCTTGTGCGGCTTGGCCCGTACGGCTCGGCGACTGCCGAAGCGATGGCCACCGAACTGCTGAAGCTGCCGGACCCGCCGACAGCCATCTTTGCCTCGTCCGACACGCAGGCGATGGGCGTGCTCGCCGCGGCCGACCGCGGCGGCCTGCAGGTGCCGGGCGAGCTGTCGGTTGTCGGCTTCGACGACATCGAGCCTGCTGCGCTCATCGGCCTGACCACCGTGCGCCAGCCGCTCGAGCAAAGCGGCGTGGAGGGTGCCAGGCGGCTGGCGGCGCTGCTACGCGGTGAGCAGGTCAGGCCGCTGCGGCAAGTGCTCGACCTGCACCTCATGCAGCGGGAAACCAGCGCACGACCCCGGACTGAGAGGCAGGCAGCCTCGGGCGCTGGCGTAGCACCCGCCGCGGCGGCCTCGACCGCCGCGGCCGCGCGCCATTACCACGCCGAGAACTGGCGCCTGGCCAGTGCCGGACAGTCAGCCCTGGCCAGCGGTCGTCGCGCTGGCCGGGCCGAACTTATGAGCCGGTCATGACCGGCGACAGCCCTGGCACCCGTGCAGCGTTAACGAGACGAGCCGCCCGGTGCCCCGCCTTGCGGCGCTGCAGGTGCTGCCAGGTGTACCGACAGCTCAACACCACGCTGGAGGGAACATGAAGGCAGGCACAGACCGTCCGTCGCGGCGGCCGCACCGTCCGGTCAGGAGCAGGCGGCGACTGCCCGGCGGCAGTTGGCTGCTCCCCCGCGCCAGGCGGCGGACCGTAGCCGGGCTGGCCAGCGTGAGCCTGCTGACAGCCGGGCTGGCCGCCTGCGGCACCAGCAACGCTGCCTCCGGCCCCGTCACGCTGAGTTTCTACCTCTATCCGGATAACTCCGGCGCGACCCAGACGGCCATCAAGAACTGCGATCAGCAAAGCGGCAACAAGTACACGATCTCTTACCAGAAGCTGCCCAACGGGTCTGACGGGCAGCGGCAGCAGCTGGTCCGGCGAATGGCCGCACACGACCCGACGATTGACATCATGGGCCTGGACGTGACGTGGGAAGCCGAGTTCGCCCAGGCAGGCTGGGCCGCGCCGTGGACGGGCGCGAACAAGGCGCAGGCCGAGAACGGCACCCTCAAGCCCGCTCTGCAGACGGCGATCTGGCACAGCCAGCTGTATGCGGTGCCTGACAACACCAACACCCAGCTGCTCTGGTATCGCTCCGACCTGGTGCCGAAGCCGCCGACAACCTGGGCGCAGATGATCGCCGACGCGGAGCAGCTGGCTAAGCAGGGCAAGCCGCACCTAATCGAGATACAGGGCGCGCAGTACGAGGGCACGACCGTGTGGTTCAACACCATGGTTGCCAGCGCGGGCGGCTCCGTGCTGAATGCGGACGCCACGAAGGTGACACTCAGCGCGCCGGCGGTCAAGGCGCTCTCGATCATGAAGCAGCTGGCCAGTTCGGTAGCGGCGGACCCGTCGCTGCCGGTGCAGATGGAGAACGACAACCGGCTCGCGATGGAAGGCGGAACGGCTGCCTTCCAGCTGAACTACCCGTTCGTGTATCCGGCCATGAAGGCCGACAACCCCAAGATGTTCAAGCACTTCAAGTGGGCGCTGTACCCGGAGGTCATCCCCGGCGTGCCGGCCAAGGTGACCATCGGCGGGATCGACCTGGCAGTGAGCGCCTACTCGCAGCACAAGGCCCTCGCGTTCCAGGCAGCCCTGTGCCTGCGCGACGCGCAGAATCAGCTCATCGCCGCCAACGTCGGTGGCGTGCCACCGACCATCGCGAGCCTGTACAGCAATCCGGCCCTGTTCGCCAACTACCCGTTCCACGCCGACATCCTGACGGAACTCGAGAACGCAAGCGTCCGGCCGAAGACGCCGGTCTACCAGGTGGTGTCCATCGACATCTCGCACCTGATCTCCCCGCCCAGCGGAATAAACCCGACAGGTACGGAGCAGTCGATGATCAGCCAGCTCAACAATGCCCTGCAGTCAAAGGGTCTGGTCCCGTGACGAGCCGCAGGCAGCGCAGCCGACCGCTAGGAAAGGCCGCTAGGAAAGGAAAGCGCCGATGAGCAGCAGCACCGAGGCGGTCACGGTCGCCGCGCAGAGCGAAGCAAAGGTCAGGAAGGGCCGGAAGCAGCTTTCCGAGGGCGCCCGGGCCGAGCGCAGGCTTGGCTGGATGCTGTGCGCCCCGGCGGTCATCGTGATGATCGCGGTCACCGCCTACCCGGTGGGCTACGCCATCTGGCTCTCGCTAGAGCGCTACAACCTGGAGCTTCCGCAGGCCATCAAGTTCATCGGGCTGAGTAACTACGGCGCGGTCCTCAGCTCGCCGTACTGGTGGCAGGCCCTGAAGGTAACCCTGATCATCACGGTCTTCTCGGTCGCCATCACGCTAGTGCTCGGGATGCTCCTGGCGTTGCTTATGCACCGGACGCTATTCGGCCGAGGCACTCTCCGGACCGCGGCGCTCATTCCCTACGGGATCGTCACGGTCGCCGCCGCCTACGGCTGGCAGTATGCCTGGACGCCTGGCCAGGGCTACCTGTCCGCGGCCTTCAACCACAGTGCGCCGCTGACCTCGGAAGTCAAGGCGATCATCGTCATCATCCTGGCGGAGATCTGGAAGACGACGCCGTTTGTCGCGCTGCTGCTGCTCGCCGGGTTGTCGCTGGTGCCCGAGGACCTGCAGAAGGCCGCGAAAGTGGACGGCGCCACCGCCTGGCAGCGCTTCATCAGGATCACGCTGCCGCTCATGAAGCCGGCGATCCTGGTCGCGCTTTTGTTCCGGACGCTGGACTCGTTCCGGATCTTCGACAACATCTACATCCTGACGGGGGGAAACAACGGCACGGGGGCGGTCTCAAATCTCGGCTACGACAACCTGTTCAACGCGCTGAACCTGGGGATCGGCTCCGCGATCTCGATCCTCATCTTCATCTGCGTGGCCATCATCGCCGTCCTATTCATCAAGGGCTTCGGCACCGCAGCCCCCGGTACCGACATCGGAAAGAGGTGACCCGCTCATGGCCACTGTCACAACGACGCCGCGCCAGAAGGTCGGCTGGGGCACGGCGAACCTCGTCGCCATAGCGCTCGCACTGATCCCAGTGATCTGGCTGCTCTCGCTGTCCTTCAAGACCCCCACGGCGATCGTCGACCCCAGCTTCCTGCCCAAGCAGTGGACCTGGTCGAACTACTTCGGGAGCACCGGGATACTCAAAACTTCACAGTTCATCCGGCCGCTGCTCAACTCCATCGGGATCGGCCTGATCGCGACCTTCATCGCGGTCGTGCTGGCATCGATGGCGGCCTACGCGGTCGCCCGGCTCCGGTTCCCCGGCAAGGGCCTGCTGATCGGCATGGCGCTGCTGATCGCGATGTTCCCGGTGATCTCGCTGGTCACCCCGATGTTCAGCATCGAGCGGGCGCTGGGCCTGTTCAACACCTGGCCAGGCCTGATCATCCCCTACGTGGCATTCGGGCTGCCGCTCGGCGTCTACACGCTATCCGCGTTCTTCCGCGAGATCCCGTGGGAGCTGGAGAAGGCCGCCAAGGTCGACGGCGCCACACCGTACCAGGCGTTCACCAAGGTCATCGCCCCGCTGGCCGCGCCGGGGATGGTCACGACGTCGATCCTGGTGTTCCTGCTCTGCTGGAACGAGTTCCTGCTGGCGATTTCCCTGACCTCGACGACAGCATCCAGGACGGCGCCAGCCTCTATCGCGTACTTCAGTGGCAGCTCGCAATTCACCGTTCCGACCGGACCGATAGCGGCCGCCGCGGTCGTCATCACCATTCCGATCATCATCTTCGTCGTGTTCTTCCAGCGCCGCATCGTCGCTGGGCTGACATCGGGCGCGGTCAAGGGCTAGCCGGGATACCGGCAGAATTTAGAGGAGAGACAGTGGCAGAAATAGTTCTGGACCACGTCACGAAGCGCTTCCCGGATGGTGCGCTTGCGGTGAACGACATCAGCCTCGACATCGCGGACGGCGAGTTCGTGATCCTGGTTGGCCCGTCGGGCTGCGGGAAGTCCACCACGCTGAACATGATCGCCGGGCTGGAGGACATCACCGAAGGCGAACTGCGCATCGGCGGGCAGGTCGTCAACAACAAGGCGCCCAAGGACCGCGACATCGCCATGGTCTTCCAGAGTTACGCGCTCTACCCCCACATGACGGTGCGGGAAAACATGGGCTTCGCGCTCAAGCTGGCCAAGACAGACCCGGCCGTGATCAAGGAGAAGGTGGAGGACGCTGCCCGGATCCTGGACCTTACCCAGCACCTGGACCGCAAGCCTGCCAACTTGTCTGGCGGCCAGCGCCAGCGGGTAGCGATGGGGCGGGCAATCGTCCGCGATCCGGCCGTGTTCCTGATGGACGAGCCCCTCTCCAACCTCGACGCGAAGCTCCGGGTCCAGACCCGAACCGAGGTGTCCAGGCTGCAGCGCCGGCTGGGTACCACGATGGTGTACGTCACTCACGACCAGACCGAGGCCATGACGCTCGGGGACCGGCTCGCCGTCATGCGCAGTGGCCTGTTGCAGCAGGTAGGCACTCCAGCCGAGTTGTATGCGAATCCGGTAAACCTGTTCGTGGCCGGCTTCATCGGCTCGCCCGCGATGAACTTCATGGCCGGGACGCTCGAGGAAGGCAGTCTGCGCACTGCGCTCGGCAGTCTGCCCGTTTCGCCAGCGCTGCAGCAGGCGCTGGAGCGCGCGAACGTCGGCCGCGATGTCATCGTCGGCATCCGGCCGGAGAACTTCCAGGACGCTTTGCTGGTCCAGCCGGACTTGCGCAGCCAGGGAATCATGTTCCGGGCGACCATCGACGTGCTCGAGTCAATGGGTTCGGACGTGTACGTCTACTTCACCCAACAGAGCGGGCTGTCCGCCCAGGTGGACCAGCTGGCGGACCTGGCTGCCGACTCCGGCCAGGCCGACACCGGAGCCACCGAAGAGTCCGTCACTGCCCGGCTAGATGCCTCGACGCAAGTGCGCGAAGGGGACAACGCCGAGCTGTGGGCGGATGTCCGGGCCATGCACATATTCGACCCGCAGTCGGGCAAGAACCTGACGCTGGACGCGGGCACGGCCGCCGCCCCGGCGGCCGCTTCCACCTGACCACCGGACGGGATATGCCGCCTCAGCGGGCAGCCGTTTCGCGAACGTCCAGCCCGCGCTGCCGCAGCGCTGCCTCGATCCGATAGATGTCAGCCTGCCGGGTCTGCTCGTCGGCCTCCGGCGCGCTGATCTCGAGCCGGCGGCACGCATCCGCGAGCACGTCGGTGTAGGCGCTGCGCAACGCCTGGACACGGAGGTTCTTGGCGGGCAGTCCGGACGCGGTCTCAGTGGCCTCGAGCTGCGCTCGCAGCCGCCGCAGCCTCGCCTCGAGCCGTTCGATGGGCTCGGGGGCAGGTGGCCGATGCCGCGTCTCGGCCAGCTTGCGCCCGCCACGCCAGAGACCGATCAGCACGTATCCGGCCGCAGTCGGAATCGCTACCACGACTGCGAGTAGGGCCAACGATGCCATGGATTCAGTGTCAGCCGCGCGGCCAGCCAAAGGCAAGTTATCGCGGCACGCATGCGCCCGCGGGTCTCTGACCCGATGCCCGCAGCTTCGCCCACGGCCGAACGGCCACTTCTTCTTGAACGTGTTCAAAATCACGCCGTCCTGAGTATGGACTTCACCGCGCATGAGGCGCAGATTTGAACATGTTCAGTAAACGCAGCGCCGGGAGGCGACCATGGACATCGTCGGAACTTATCTCGTCTACCTCCTCATTAGCAGCGGACTCACGGTCGTGGTGGGAACTGGCCTGGCCCGCAGCGGCCGGGCGTTCCTGCTGGACGTCTTCAACGGGAACGATGCACTGGCCCGAGCAGTCAGCCGGTTGCTGGTGCTGGGCTTCTACCTGCTGAGCCTCGGCTTCGTGACGCTGACCATGCGCACGCCGGGCGACATCACAAGCGCTCGCGCGGGCCTGCAAGTACTGTCGGTCAAGGTAGGCGAGGTGCTGCTGGTGCTCGGGGTCCTGCCCCTGATTACTCTGGCGGCGCTGGCCAGGACGCGCCGCCGTTCTCTCATCAAGCAGCTGCCCCAGCCGGGGCGGCCAGTAATCCCGGCGCTGCGGCCGCCGCTGGCGGCGCAGTCCGGCGCGGCTGCGCAGTCCGGCGCGACGGCACAGCCCGGCGCGGCGGCACAGCCCCAATCCGGCTCAGCGCCGGTCCGATAGTGGCGGACATGGCTGAGGCGGTACTGACGCCGCGCGCCGAGCAGACCAGGGCGGCCATCATAGAGGCAGCCCTGGCGCTGTTTCGCGAGCGCGGCTACGAGGCCGCAACGATGCGCGATATCGCGAAGCGAGCCCAGGTGTCCACGGGTAGCGCGTATTACTACTTCAGTTCCAAGGAAGAGCTCATCAAAGAGTTCTACGCACGCAACCAGGCGGCGCATCTGGCTGCCTGCCGACCCGTACTCGCTACCGAAACCGACCTGACTGACCGGCTTGCCGGGACGGTGCGGGCACTGATCGATGTGCTGGCGCCGTACCACTCGTTCGCGGCCACCTTCTACAAGCACGCAGCCGAACCGGCCAGCCCGCTGAGCCCATTCAGCTCGCAGTCAAGCCCGGCCCGGCTCGCCTCGATCGCGCTGTACCGCGACGTCGTCGAAGGCTCAACGGCCCGCATGGGGCGCGTCGTGCGCGAGCGCCTGCCCGAGCTCCTGTGGCTATACTCGCTCGGCATCACCCTGTTCTGGGTGCACGACAACTCCGCCGGATGCGACCGGACCTATCAGCTGATTGACGCCAGCGTCCCGGTGGTCGCTCAGCTCGTGGCCGCATCCCGGCTGCCTATCCTGCGCAGCACGCTCAGCCAGCTCATCGCGATCGTCGATCAAGTCTCAGCCTGACGGCTTTCGCCCCCGGCAACGTGGCCGTTCTCGAGCTGGGTGCGTTTGCTTGCGGCCTGGATCGATGGCCGGGCGGAAAGACTTTGGGGGCACCGGCCGGACGATCTGTGGTTGCTAGGCGTCCGTGCTGGCCCAGTGGATGTGCGCTCACGGCCGGTGCCTTACTGGCCAAGTTCCTCCGCAACGCGGCGCGTGTCAAGGGCCTGTGAGACACCACCGGACTGCGGCCCGCTGGCAGACGGCCCGCAGCTACGCCGGGAAACCGGACCCGGCTAGCGCTGGTCGGCCGAGACCAGGCACTCGGCGAGCTGATCGTCGGCACGATGTTCGGCCGATGCCAATGGCTGGCCGAGCGGCAGACGGGCTACGGATCGTCGGGTCTTTGTCGTCACCGCACACCCGTGGCCTGCTGGAGTTCGCGGTACGCAACCGACTCCCGCACGTCTGGCTCGATACCGATAGGTTCGTCAGCGAGCATCTCGGCCGCCGGGCCGGGTTCGCGCCTAGCGGCGTCAGCGGGAAGCAGAGATGACGATGACGCGACTGCCGTCCGATCACTACGGCCTGCTCGGCTCCCGACCGCGTTCCCTGCCGCTAGCTACGGCCTGGCGTCGGCGGGCGCGTCTTCCTCGAGCGGCCGGTCCAGGCCGTACTCGGCTACTTCCTCGTCGGTGAGGCCGGGGAACTGCAGGCTGCCGTGCCGCGCCATGCGGCGATCATGAGCCCAGGCGAATACCTCTGCCACCTCGACCAGCACGAGGCACGGAACCGCCAGCAGCAGCATGCTGATCGGATCCGGGCTCGGTGTGAACACGGCTGCGAACGCGAATATCAAGAAGATGATCATGCGGCGCCACTTGCGGAACCGCTCGTGCGTCAGCACCCCCGCCAGGTTCAGCAGCACGAACACCAGCGGCAGCTCGAAGGCGATACCGAAGATCAGCAGCATCGCGCCCGCGTAGCTGATGTACGTGTTGATCGTGATCAGCGGCGTCACCCCGGCGGGCACGAGCCCCAGCAAGAACCGAAGGCCCTTGGTCATCGCGAAGTAGGCGAATGTCGCGCCTACCCCGAGCAACGGGAGTGCGGCGCCCACGAAGTAGTACGCCCACCGCCGCTCGCGCCGGTAGAGCCCCGGCGCGATGAAAGCCCACAGCTGGTACAGCCAGATGGGTGCGGAAAGGATCGCACCCGCGGCGATCGAAATCTGAATCTGCAGGAATAGCGCATCGAAGATGCCGGTCACGTACAGCTGCTGCTTGCAGCTGCCGCGGCCGGTCGACCCCGGTATGTGCCTGATCGCAGCAGGCAGCTTGCAGAAGGGTGCCTCAATGAAGGCAAAGATGTGCGGATACAGGAGCCAGCCGACCACCGACCCGATCGCAACTGCTACCGCGATCTTGATAACCCGGTTGCGGAGTTCGCGGATGTGCTCCATCAGCGGCATTCGAGCTTCAGGGTTCACCCGCCGGCCGAGTCCTAGGTCAGGCCGACCGTCCTCTTGCGCTTCCTCTAGCACGGCCACCTCGGACAGGGGTTAGCGCGGCAGCCCTGGATCTGGCCGAGTTCCGCCGCCGGCTGACTGCTGCTGCAGTTCCTCAACCTGACGCTGCAGATCCTGCAGGTGCTGCTGAGTCGCGTCCGCATCGGGGTGCGGGAAGAAAGGCGCGGCCCCCGTCTGCAGAACCCTCGGGTTCGCGGCCGTGCCGTTGGCGTCCTCATCAGTGTCGAGGCCCGACACGCTCTTCTTGAAGATGTGCATGGACTGGCCAAGTGCCCTAGCCGCGCCGGGCAGCCGTCGCGACCCGAACAGGAGCAAGACCACGATCGCCAGGATGATGATGTGTGGTGCGCTCGGATCAAACATGACAGTCAGTCCCCTTCGGCGCCGCGCTCAGGGCTACATACTCGCTGCTGAGTCTACACGTGAGGTCTATCTAAGCGACCCTGCGCGACGGGGCTCAGACAATCGAGCGACTACCACGTTAACGCATGATAGTGGGCAAAATCCACTACGCATAGTGATCCAGTGCCGCCTTTGCGTCATCACTCACTTGCCGGGCCAGCTCGGCCGGAGCGGTCAGCTTGCCGTCCTCGCCCAGCCGCAGTGCGAGCCTCCGGACCCATTGGGTGTCCGGCGTCCGCAGCCGGACCCGCAGGCGCCCGTCCCCGAGGTCCTCTACCTGCTCGCAGGGGTAGTACTCAGCCACCCAGCGGCCGGCCGAGCCGAGCTCGAACTCAACCTGTACGTCCTCGGGCGACGGACGGAACAAGCCGGTGTCGACGTCAACCGCCTTAGCGCCTGCTGGCACCTGTTTAGCAACCTCCAGCACCTCAATCGACAGGATCCGGTCCAGCCGGAAGACCCGGACCGCGTTCGCCCGCCGGCACCAGCCTTCCAGGTAACTACGGCCCTCTACCACCAGCAGCCGCATCGGGTCGACGTCTCGCTCGGTGGCCTCGTCCCGCCCCGGCACGTAGTAGGCGATGTGCAGCCGCCGACCGCGCTTGAGTGCGTCGGCGACAGCAGCCGAGGCGGGCTGCCCGGTCACGTCATCAACCTGCACCGAGACCTGGCTACTGGGCGCGGCCGCCGCGCCGGCCGCAGACTCCAGCTTGGCAATGGTGCGGCTCAGCGCCGAGCCATCCCCGATGCTTGGCAGGTCGGCCAGCATCCGCAGCGCGATCAGTAGCGCGCAGGCCTCGTCGACGCCAAGGCGCAGCGGCCGGTCGAACGCCTCCGCCTCGCTCACCATGATCTCCCCGCCTTCGTAGGACAGGTCGATCGGGCAGTACGGATCGGGTGACCGGAGCTCGACGCACCAGAGCATGTTGAGATCATCAACTAGCTCGCGCTCGCTGATCCCGAACACCGCAGCGGTCTCGGCCATGCCGACGACGTTCCGGCTGACCACGTACGGAACCAGGGCGAGCAGCCGCTGCAGTCGCTCGCTAGCAGTCGGCGCCGCGTTTCCGCGGGCCTGGTCTGGCCGGAGCGAGGCATCCGCCGTCATGCCAGCACTCCTTTCAGCCGCCCGATAACCGCGTCCCGCAGGTCACTCGGCTCCAGCACGATGACATCGGACCCGAACCAGGCCAGATGCTCGCTCCACCACCCGGTCTCGGTGAAAGTCAGCTCGACCTGGTCCCAGCCGGGCCGGTCGGCCGCTGAGGTCACGCTCACCGGATGGCGGCGCAGCCCGTAACCGACTCCCTCACGCACCAGCAGCACGCACACCCGCGGCGGCGCGGCATCGGTGTCCCAGGCCAGTACCGCGCCGCGGACGTCGGTGCCCGGCGGTACGGTCACCGAGCCCGGCGGCCCGGTGAAGCTGACAGCGCCATCGACCCGGCTCAGCCGGAAAACCCGCTGCTCTTGCCGGTCGCTGTCGAATCCCACCACATACCAGCGGCCGCGCCTGTTAACCACGCCCCATGGCTCGAGCCGGCGCGGCTGAGTCGTGCTGCGGCCGGCCGCGCGGTAGCCGAAGCTGACCGGACGCCGATCCCGCACCGCCTCCCATAGCGGCCCGAAGGCGGCTTCGCCAGTGTGCACCCGCGGCTCGATGCCTGGCTGCGTCATGTCCTCGGCGTCGATGCCCGCCGCCCGGAGCTTGAGCAGAGCTCCCTCGGCCGCCCCGGCGAGCTCCGCGCGACGCCAGACCCGCGCGGCCAGCCCCAGCACAGCGGCCTCATCCGGCTCGAGCCTGATTTCGGGCAACTCATACGCCTGCCGCGAAATCCGGTAGCCGGCCTCCTCGTCGCCCGCCGAGTTCGTACCGGTCTCCAGGGGGATGCCCAGTTCGCGCAGCTCGTCCTTGTCACGCTCGAACATTCGCTTGAACGCTTCGAAAGACTCCGGATAACCGGGAACGGCTTCCCTGATCTGCGCGGCGGTCAGGTACCTGCGCGCCGAGAGCAGGCACACCACCAGGCTCAGCAGCCGCTCGGTTTTCCGCCTGGACATCGCCACCCCTTCCCGCGATCCGACGCTACCCTGCCGGAGTGATCAGGTGGCGTAGTGGCGAGGTTTCAGCGCTGGGCCGGTCCTGGGCCGGCGCGGTGGAACTGGACGTAATCGGTGGCCGGCCGCTCGGTCCGGGCGCTGGCGTACCCGCAGCTCACCGGTGCGCCCGAGCCCGGCGACCGGGTGCTGCTCAATACGAGCGCGCTCGACCTGGGTCTCGGGACGGGCGGATATGCCCTGGTAGTAGCGATTCCTGACCGGCTGCCACCCGATCGGGACGAACCCGGTCACCTCATCAAGGCCCGGTACACGCCATTGCAGGCCTGCGTGCTCGGCGCGGACGAGCAGGGCTCGCGGTTCCACGAGATGCTCCGGGAGGCCGACGACCTCCGCGGACTGCCCGTCGTGGTGGCCGACCTGCATTCCGCGCTCCCCGCTATCCTGGCCGGCTACCTGGCCGCGCGGCCACACGGCGACGACGCCACGCGGCCCTACGGCGACGATTCCGCACTGCCGCGTATCGCCTATGTGATGCTCGACGGCGGCGCGCTCCCGGCCTGGTTCTCCCAGA
Source organism: uncultured Actinomycetota bacterium (assembly GCA_963804435.1). Lineage (GTDB taxonomy): Bacteria > Actinomycetota > Actinomycetes > Streptosporangiales > Streptosporangiaceae > JAJYUU01. Next base: position 2,967,645 of record CAWDQI010000001.1, read on the forward strand.
CGGCGGCGGCGCTCACCGACGCAGGCTGGCTAGCCGGGATCGTGACGGTCGGCCAGGCCTTCGGCGGCGACCTGGAGGCCGTTACCCTCCACAGCGGGCTGCTGGCCGCCCGGCAGGTGCTCCGCGCCGAGCTGGCCGTTGTGTCGCAGGGACCCGGCAATCTCGGCACCGGCACGATGTGGGGATTCTCCGGGGTCGCGTGCGGGGAGGCAGTCAACGCGGCCTCGGTCTTGCGGGGCAGGCCGGTCGGATCCTTGCGGATCAGCCAGACCGACCCGCGCGAACGGCACCGGGGCATCTCCCATCACAGCCTGACTGCTTACGGCCAGGTAGCGCTGGCCAGGGCCGATATCGTCGTGCCCGAGCTAGGCGGCGAGTTCGGCGCGGAATTGCAGGCCGCCGCCGCGCCGCTAGGAGCGCGGCACAACCTGGTCCGGGTCAGCGTCGACGGGCTGTCGGAGGCCCTGCGGGCCTGCCCGGTCCCGTTGTCCACCATGGGCCGCGGCCTTGACGCGGACCAGGCCTACTTCCTGGCTGCCGCAGCGGCGGGCCGTCACGCGGCCAGCCTTGGCCCGGCTCGCGACCCGGCTGACACCGCCGCCAGCCAGCCCGGCGACGCGACCCTGACGTATGACCTGGAGCGATCGTGCGTCCGCGTTGTGCTGCTGGACGGGGGCGACCGGATCCTGCTGTTCCGGGCGCAGCTGAGCTCGCGCTCACCGCAGCCGTGGTGGGAACTGCCCGGCGGGGGAATCGAGGCTGGCGAAAGCTATCAGCAAGCCGCGGTACGCGAACTCCGCGAGGAAACCGGCCTGCTGGTCAGCCCAGGGCAGGTCGGGCCGCCGCTGTGGCGACGGTCCGCTACTTGGACCGGCCACGGCATCAGGCGGTTGCAGCACGAGGTCGTCGTGCAGGTACGCATCGACGCCAGCGAGCCCGAGATCACCGACGGCGGCCGTACCCCGGAAGAGCGCGACGAGTATGTCGCCTCTCGCTGGTGGCCCGTTCCCGAGCTACTGGCCAGCACCGAGCGCTTCTACCCGGGCAGGCTGCGCGAGCTGCTGCCGGCCTTCCTGGCCGGCGCCGAGCTCACCGAGCCGTTCGAGCGCTGGAACTAGGCTGCGCCCGGACCCGGCCGTCAGGAGTTGGCTGGCTGGATTGCCAGGATGTCGACGACGAAGACCAGCGTGTCGGTCTTGAGGATGCCGGCGCTCGGCTGGCCCCCCGTCGGCCCGTAACCAAGCGCTGGCGGGATGACGAGCATCACCCTGCTGCCGACCGGGACCCCGGCCAGGCCGTCGTTCCAGCCCGTCAGGATCTTGCCGCCGAGTTCGACGCTGTAGGGGTTGCCCACCGGCGACTGCGCAGACGGCCAGGAGGAACCGAACACCTGGCCGGTCCGCCAGTTGACGCCGACGTACTGGACGACCAGGGTGTCACCGGTTGCGGTCTTCGGCCCGGTGCCCTTGATCAGGGTGGTGACCGACAGCTTGGCGGGCGGTGAATGCTTCGGGACGGTGATAATCGGGGCCTGCCCGGGCTTCGTCGTCACGGTCGGCAGCGAGCCGCCACCGTGGGAGACCGCCGCGCCGCTCGCCGTTTCGCCCGGCGGGAACTGCTGCAGCAAGTCGATCACCCAGATGAGGGTGTCCGATCCGCTAATGCCAAGCTGCGACTGCCCGCTGGTGCCATAGCCGTACTTCGGCGGCAGGACCGCAACGATCCGGCTGCCCAGCGTCGCCCCCTTGAGCGCCGTCGCTAGCCCGGACAAGCCCATCTGCGACGGGATGACCTGCGGGCCGCCTGCCGTGGTACCGAAACTGGTGTCGATGAGGGCGTTCGTCGTCCCGGTCCATTTGTAGATCGCGATGTTCGCTAGCGCCGAGTTGCCCGTTTTCAGCGCCGCGCCGGTGCCCTTGATCGGCGTGCTGATCACGAGATTGGCGCTGGGACTCGTTTTCGGAACGGTCACGGCGGGGGTCTTGCCGAAGCTGCCGGTCACCTTCACTGCGGCGTTGCTATCCGCTGAGCCAGCGGGAGCAGCTGAGCCACCTGATCCGGCTGAGCTGGACGATCCAGACGACCCGCAACCTGCGAGAACTGCGCAGGCGGCGAGCGGGACCAGCAAGGCTGCTGCGATGCGGCGCATGGGATTCCTCAGTGTCGGGTTCAAGACCCGTTAGCCTACCGCCCGTAGGCGACTGGACTGGGCGTCGTGGCCACCCCGCCGCAACCCTCAGGTGAGCACTCCCCGGCCGGTCACGCCCCAGATATCCGCTACTGGCTGGTCAGCCGCCAGGTTTCGGTAGCAGGGCTGTGGCGTGGCGACCACCAGCAAGTCAGCGCGGGCCAGCACCTCCTCGATCGGCAACAGCTCCGGATCTGCCGTCACTAGCGGATCGGTGCACAGCACAGCTGAGGCTCGATCTGAAAGCAGCCGCTTCAGCCGGTAGGACAAGCTATCCCGCACGTCATCGGAGCCAGCCTTGAATGCCATGCCGAGGATGCCGACGCACATCTCGGCAAGCGGGTACTGGTGCTCAAGCCGGCTCACTACGTAGTCGGCAAGGCCCTCGTTCGCGGTGATCGCCGCCTGGCCGATGCCGAACCCGGCATGCGCGCTGGCCAGCCAGCTTGTGTCCGTGCGCAGGCACGGCCCGGCCGCGAAACCGGCTCTGGGCAGGTCGGCTCCGCGCGCGTAACCTAGCCTCAGCCCCTGCCTGATGCGCTCGTAATCCAGGCCGCGGTCATTCGCGATCGCGTAGAGCTGATTTGCGGTGGCGAAGCTTACATACCGCCAAGCGTTGGCGAACAGCTTGGCTAGCTCGGCCTCTTCCGGTGACATGGGCACCAGGACCGGGGAAATGAGGCGGAACAGCCGGATGGCCCGCTCCAGGCCGCGACCGGTCCGGCTCGATACGATCTGCGGCAGCTCAAACAGCTCCGTCATCGCCTGACCCCCGGCGATGCGCTCGGGACAGAACGCGATATCAACGTCCAGTCCCAGGTCGGCGGCGAGCTTCTCCAGCCGGGCCGTGACACCCGGCTGCACGGCGGCGCGCAAGACCAGCAGCTGGCCCGGCCTGAGGTGGTCGGCGAGGCCTGCCAGCCGGGACTCAACGATGCCATCCAGGACCACGATGACGTGCTCGGCCGCAGCGATGACAGCGGCGTCGCCGGTTGCGGTCAGCTTGCCGTCCGCCAGCACGTCACGCAGCATTGACCCAGCGCCGGGCTCTTCGAACGGCATATTGCCGGCCCTGACGGTCGCGACCGCCCGCGCGCCAATGTCGTAACTCACCACCGACGCGCCGCGGCTGGCCAGCGCGATGGCCAGCGGCAGGCCGACGTGACCGCAGCCGCCAATCACGACGACATCCCGGCTGAACCCGACAGCCCCAGAATCGGCTAACGCTGCATCCGCCAACGGAAAGCCCCCCGATAGCCACAGCTTGACCGGTACAGCCTAGCAACTGACGGTAGCCACGCGAGCACGAAGAGCAGACTGCGTCGACTGCTGCCCGCTACATGCCGGCGATGAGCTTCTCCACTCGCTCGTCGACCGAACGGAACGGGTCCTTGCACAGCACGGTCCGCTGCGCCTGGTCGTTCAGCTTGAGGTGCACCCAGTCGACCGTGAAGTCCCGGCGCCGTTCCTGTGCCCGGCGGATGAACTCCCCGCGCAGCCGGGCCCGTGTGGTCTGCGGCGGGATCGACTTGGCGGCGAAGATGTCCAGGTCCCGGCAGGCCCGCTCGACCGCGCCGCGCTTTTGCAGCAGGTAGTACAGGCCGCGGCCGCGGTGTACGTCGTGGTAGGCCAGGTCAAGCTGGGCGACCCTGGGATGGGCCAGCGGCAGGTCGTGCTTGGCCTGGTAGCGCTCGATGAGCTGCAGCTTGGTGACCCAGTCGATCTCGCGCGCAACCAGACCGAGGTCGCCGGTGTCGACGGCCCTCAGTGTCCGCTCCCACAGCTCGAGTACGCGGCTGGTAATCGGGTCGGCGCCCTTCCTGGCGGTGAACTCCTGTGCCTTGACCAGGTACTCCTGCTGGATATCCAGCGCGCTAACCTCGCGGCCGTTGGCCAGCCGGACGCGCCGGCGCCCGGTCATGTCGTGGCTGACGTCCCGGATCGCGCGGATCGGGTTCTCCAGCGTCAGGTCGCGCATCACGATGCCGGCCTCTACCATCCGCAGCACGAGGTCGGTGGCGCCGACCTTGAGCAGCATGGTGGTCTCGCTCATGTTCGAGTCGCCCACGATCACGTGCAGCCGCCGGAACCGCTCGGCATCCGCGTGCGGCTCGTCCCTGGTGTTAATGATCGGCCGCGATCTGGTCGTGGCTGAGGAAACGCCTTCCCAGATATGCTCGGCGCGCTGGCTAACGCAGTACACCGCGCCGCGGGGCGTCTGTAGCACCTTCCCGGCGCCGCAGATGATCTGGCGCGTTACCAGGAACGGGATCAGCACATCGGCCAGCCTGCCGAACTCGCCGTGCCGGCCGACCAAGTAGTTCTCGTGGCAGCCGTAGGAGTTGCCGGCCGAGTCGGTGTTGTTCTTGAACAGGTAGATATCCCCGGCGATGCCTTCCTCGCGCAGCCGCGTATCGGCATCGACCAGCAAACCCTCAAGGATCCGCTCGCCCGCCTTGTCGTGCGTTACTAGGTCGATGAGGTTGTCACACTCGGGCGTGGCGTACTCGGGATGGCTGCCGACGTCCAAGTAAAGCCGGGCGCCGTTGCGCAGGAAGACGTTGCTGCTGCGCCCCCACGACACCACCCGGCGGAACAGGTAGCGCGCTACCTCGTCCGGGGACAGCCGACGCTGGCCCCGGAAAGTACAGGTGACGCCGTACTCGTTCTCGAGCCCGAATATTCGCCTGTCCATCCGTCCCCAGTTACCAGTCGACCGCGATGTACTTGGTCTCGGTGTACTCGAGCAGCCCGTCGTGCGCGCCTTCGCGGCCAAGACCGGACTGCTTCACGCCACCGAACGGCGCTGCCGGGTCCGAGACGACACCTCGGTTGATCCCGACCATGCCGGCCTCCAGCGCCTCTGCCACTTGCAGCGCCCGGCGCAGGTCACTGGAATACAGGTAGGAAACGAGACCATACTCGGTGCCGTTGGCCAGCTTGATCGCCTCGTCCTGGTCACCGAACCTGACGATCGGCGCGACGGGCCCGAAAATCTCCTCGGACAGGATCGCCGCGTCTACGGGAACGCTGTCCAGCACAGTCGGCTCGTAGAAGTAACCGGCCCGGTCCGGCGCACGCCCCCCGGTGAGCACCTCAGCCCCGTCTTGCCTGGCCGAGTCGACCAGCGACGAAACCTTCGACAGCGTGTCGGCGTTGACCAGCGGGCCAAGATCGACTCCGTCTTCGAGCCCGGGCCCGACGCGCAGCTCGGACAGCTTCGCCGCGAGCTTGGCGGAAAACTGTGACCGCAACGCTCTCGTGCACGTAGAAACGGTTGGCCGCGGTGCACGCCTCGCCGCCGTTACGCATCTTGGCGATGAAAGCGCCCTCGACCGCGGCGTCGATGTCGGCATCCTCGAAGACCAGGAACGGCGCGTTGCCGCCCAGCTCCATCGAGCAGTTGAGCACGTAGTCCGCCGCCTGCTTCAGCAGCACCCGGCCGACCTCGGTAGAACCGGTAAACGACAGTTTGCGCACCCGCGGATCGGCGAGCACGGCCTGGGTCAGCGGGCCCGGCTTGTTCGTCGGCACCACGTTGACCACGCCGTCTGGCACGCCAGCCTCGGCCAGCAGCTCGGCCAGCGCGAGCGCCGTCAGCGGCGTCTCCTTGGCGGGCTTGAGCACCACGGTGCAGCCAGCGGCCAGCGCGGGCCCGATCTTCCGGGTCGCCATCGCGGCCGGGAAGTTCCACGGAGTGATCAGGTAGCTGACGCCGACCGGCTGCCGCAGCACCATGATGCGGTTTGCCCCGGACGGGGCGATCGTCAGCGAACCGTCGATCCGGACCGCTTCCTCGGCATACCAGCGGAAGAACTCGGCTGCGTAGCGGACCTCACCGCGCGCGTCCGCGCAGCGCCTTGCCGTTCTCCAGCACCATCAGCCGGGCAAGCTGCTCGGAGCGCTCGGTCATCAGCTCGAAAGCGCGGCGCAAGCACTCAGCGCGCTCACGAGGCGGCGTGGCCGACCAACGTGGCAATGCCTCGGCCGCGGCTCCGACGGCCTCCAGCGCGTCCTCAGGGCTGGCATCGGCCACTTCGGTCAGAACGTCCTCAGTGGCCGGATTGAGGACTGGGAGGGTACCGGCTCGCCCAGATGACCACTGGCCGCCGATCAGCAGGCCCGTGGGTACCTCGATGCCGGCGATGGCTGCCAGGTCGGTTGTCACGATCTCCTCCGCGTGCAGACGTTCTAACCTCTCACCTGACACTATCTCCACCCACGGGGGGCTCCGCCCCCCGTGCACCCCCCGAAAAACCGAAAACCAACCAGCCCACTGCGGTCCAGCGCCGCCCCGCGTACCCCCGAAAAACCGAAAACCAACCAGCGCACTGCGGTCCAGCGCCGCCCCGCGTACCCCCGAAAAACCAAGGGCTCAGGTCGTGGGACCTTCGCCGTTGCCGCCCGGCGAGCCTGATGAGCCGTTACCACCCGTCGGGCCTTCGCCGCCGCCGGCGCCGTTACCGCTGCTGGCCCCATTGCCGCCGCTGGAGCCGTTGGCCGAGCCCGCCGCCCCGCTAGTGTCACTGGGCCTGGCCTGCGCGAGCAACTCCTCTAGCCGCGCGCCAGTCAGCCGCCGGAACGCCCGGTGCTCCCTAGTCCGCTCCAGCAGCGCCACCTCGAGCTGGCCGCTCGTCAGTGGCTCGGAGTTGGCCCCGTCGCCTTGACCGGCCAGCGCGGCGATGGCCAGCGTCATCGCCTCAGTCAGCGACATCCCCGGCACCCACCGCTCCTTAAGCACCGCGGCGACCTTGTCGGCCTGGCCGCCCATGACCACGAATCCGTGCTCCTCAGCCACCGAGCCGTCAAAGATGATGCGGTAAATCTGGTCGGTTTCGGCGGTATTTCCGACCTCGGCGACGACGATCTCGACCTCGTAAGGCTTATTGCTGTCGGTAAACAGCGTCCCGAGCAGTTGCGCGTACCAGTCGGCGAGTCCGCGCGCGGTCACGTCGCGCCGGTCGTACTGGAATCCGGTCATGTCCGCGTACCGGACGCCAGCCTTGCGCAGGGTCTCGAATTCGTTGTAACGGCCGACGGCGGCGAACGCGATCCGGTCATACATCTCGCTGAACTTGCGCAGCGCCCTGGACGCGTTCGGAGCGACAAACAGGATGCCGTCCTCGCAGGCGAGCACGACACCGCTGCGGATCCGCGTGATGGCCTTGCGCGCGTAATCCGCCTTGTCCTTCATCACCTGCTCAGGTGACACGTAGAACGGCATCGACACCGCGGGCGCTTCCTTACTCGAGTCGGGTTGGGGGGTGATCAGCTCCGCTTACCGGTTACGCCGTCCGCAGCGGAGCTGTCGGTCCGTCGGGCGATTGCATGCGCTCCGACACGACAGCCTGCGCGTACTGGCCGGCCTCTTCGTCGGTCAGCCGGTGGAATCCGTCCGCCGTGAGCGTCGCGACCACCGGGTAGATCCGCCGCGACATGTCCGGGCCACCGGTCGCCGAATCATCGTCCGCGGCGTCATAAAGCGACTGCATCAGTGCGAGCACCACGTCATCGAGGCTCATGCCATCCCGGTACAGCTTCTTAAGGGCGCCCCTGGCGAATACCGAGCCCGAGCCGATCGAGGCGAACCGCTGCTCCTCGTACCGGCCGCCGGCCACGTCGAAGCTGTAGATCCGGCCGCTGTCTCGTTCTTGGTCATAACCAGCGAGCAGCGGCACCGCCACCAGGCCCTGCATGGCGCCGCCGAGGTTGGCCCGGACCAGGCCCGCCAGCCTGTTCGCCTTGCCTTCCAGCGACAGCGACCGGCCTTCCAGCTTCTCGTAATGCTCAAGCTCGACCTGGAATATCCGGACCAGGTCGATGCCGATGCCCGCAACGCCGGCGATGCCAACGCACGTGTACTCGTCAGTGCGGAACACCTTCTCGATGTCGCGCTGGGAGATCATGTTGCCCGCGGTGGCGCGGCGATCGCCTGCCATCACGACGCCTTCGGCGCACAGCGCGGACACAATCGTGGTGCCATGCGGAAGGTCGGCCGCCGTCCCGCCACCGCCCGCCGATTCGGGCTGCGGCAGCAACCCCGGCGCCGCCATCGCGAGGAAGTCGGTAAACGAGGAGGATCCGGCTGCGAGGAACGCCGAAGCCTGCCAACGTGCCTGGGGTTCAAAGCCGCCCACCGCTTAAGTCCTTCCGGTTTATGCCGCCCGGTCTTGGGCCGGCACTGATGATCCGACCCTAAGCCCTCCCGGCGGCGTGGCTCACTCGCCGCCCTTTTGCACGTACGAGCGGACGAACTCCTCGGCGTTCTCCTCAAGCACCTCGTCGATCTCATCGAGGATCGCGTCGACGTCGTCTGTCAGCTTGTCCTGCCGCTCCTTGACGTCGCTGGATTCCTCAACGTCGGCGTCCTGCTCCTCTTCGGTGCGCCGCGATGTCTGCCGCTGTCCGCCTGTGTCCTTCGTCGCCATGCCCTACCTCCGTGCTCTGCGGTGCCGCGCGTGCACCCAACGCTATCCTCGCCTGCCGGCGCGGGATCCAACCCTGGCCCACTGCATCGGTATCACGATGTGACAACTTATGGCCAGAATAAGGACTGCGACGCGAGTGCGACGACAGCAAATTGCGCGTTCTATAACGTAACGGCGTCTGCGCCGCTTATATCCTTAGTCTGCGGGGTGTCCCCGCGACCCAACTAGTCCTGGCCCGTCAGGGCCCCGACAAGCTCCGCCGCTGTCGCGCAGTTATCAAGCAGCGCGCCCACGTGCGCCTTGGTTCCCCGCAGCGGCTCCATCGTCGGTACTCGCTGCAGCGACTCGCGGCCAGGGATGTCGAAGATGACCGAGTCCCAGGAGGCCGCCGCGACCGCGTCGGGGTACTGCCGCAGGCACCGGCCGCGGAAGTAAGCCCTGGTGTCGGCCGGCGGCTCGTCCATTGCCGCCAGGACGTCCAGCTCATTGGTGATCCTGGCGATGCGGCCGCGGTCGACCAGCCGGTTGTACAGGCCGCGGTCGAGCCGAACGTCGGCATACTGCAAGTCAACCAGTTGCAGCCGCGGATGACTCCAGGCCAGCCCGTCCCTGGTCCGGTAGCCCTCCAGGATCTCCAGCTTGGCCACCCAGTCCAGCTCGCGCGCGGCCAGCATCGGATCCTCGGCCAGCCAACCGAGGACGTTCTCCCAGCGGTCAAGCACGTCGCTAGTGACGTCGTCCACGTCCGCGCCGTACTTGTCCTCGGTGTACTTGCGGGCCAGCTCTAGGTACTCAAGCTGGAGCTGCACCCCGGTCATCTTCCTGCCGTCGCGCAGCGTGACCTGGTGGCGCAGTGACGGGTCATGGGAGATCGCCCGCAGTTCGGCGACCGGCGACTCGATCGCCAGGTCCGCCGCCAGGAACTTGTCCTCGATCATCGCCAGTACCAGTGCCGTGGTGCCGAGCTTCAGGTAGGTGGAAACCTCGCTCAGGTTCGCGTCGCCGATGATGACGTGCAGCCGACGGTACTTGTCCGGATCGGCATGCGGCTCATCGCGCGTATTAATGATCGGCCGCTTGAGCGTCGTTTCCAGGCCGACCTCGACCTCGAAGAAATCGGCGCGCTGGCTGATCTGGAAACCCTCGTCCCGGCCGTCAGCACCGATCCCAACCCGGCCGGCGCCGCACACCACCTGCCGGGACACGAAGAACGGGGTCAAGTGCCGGACGATATCGGCGAACGGGGTTGCCCGGTTCATCAGGTAGTTCTCGTGGCATCCGTACGATGCGCCCTTGTTGTCGGTGTTGTTCTTATAGAGCTGAATCGGCTGCCCACCCGGAGTCGCCGCGGCCCTGGCCGCTGCTTCAGCCATGACTCGCTCCCCCGCCTTGTCCCAGATCACCGCATCCAGGGGGTTGGTGCACTCGGGAGCGGAGTACTCGGGATGGGCGTGATCGACGTAGAGCCGGGCGCCGTTGGTCAGGATGACGTTGGCCAGACCGAGGTCCTCGTCGGTCAGCTGAGACGCGTCACTGGTCTCGGCAGCCAGGTCGAATCCCCTGGCGTCGCGCAGCGGGTTCTCCTCCTCGAAGTCCCACCGCGCCCTGCGGGCCCGCGCGGCGGTCGCAGCCTGGTAGGCGTTGACCACCTGCGAGGAACTGACCATGGCATTGACGCCCGGCTGGCCGGGCACGGAGATGCCGTACTCGGTCTCAATGCCCATGACCCGGCGGACGCTCATACCCAAGAGCCTAATGCCGGGCAGCCGAGCGACCGCACGCCGCGCCCTGCCGGTACCGGCAGATCCCGGTTACAGGTACTGGCCAGTGTTGGACACTGTGTCGATCGCCCGACCCGCCTCGGTGCCGCTCTTGCCCGAGATGAGCGTGCGGATGTAGACGATCCGCTCGCCCTTCTTGCCGGAGATCCGAGCCCAGTCGTCCGGGTTGGTGGTGTTCGGCAGGTCCTCGTTCTCCTTGAACTCGTCCACGCAGGCGGTCAGCAGGTGCGATATCCGCAAGCCCTTCTGTCCGGTCTCGAGGTACTCCTTGATCGCCATCTTCTTCGCCCGGTCCACGATGTTCTGGATCATCGCGCCGGAGTTGAAGTCGCGGAAGTAGAGCACCTCCTTGTCGCCGTTGGCGTAGGTGACCTCAAGGAACCTGTTCTCCTCGGTCTCGGCGTACATCCGCTCGACGACGCGCTGGATCATCTCGGCCACCGTCGCGTCCGCGACGCCGCCGTGCTCGGCCACGTCATCGGGGTGCAGCGGCAGGTTGGGCAGGACGTACTTGGAGAAGATGTCACGCGCTGCCTCGGCGTCAGGCCGCTCGATCTTGATCTTCACGTCCAGCCGCCCAGGGCGCAGGATGGCCGGGTCGATCATGTCCTCGCGGTTGGAGGCGCCGATCACGATGACGTTCTCCAGGCCCTCGACGCCGTCGATCTCACTCAGCAACTGCGGCACGATGGTGTTCTCGACGTCACTGGACACGCCAGACCCGCGGGTGCGGAAAATGGAGTCCATCTCGTCGAAGAACACGATCACCGGCATGCCCTCGCTGGCCTTTTCCCTGGCTCGCTGGAACACCAGCCGGATGTGCCGTTCGGTCTCGCCGACGTACTTGTTAAGCAGCTCCGGGCCCTTGATGTTGAGGAAGAAGCTCCGGCGCTCCTTGCCGGGTGCGCCAGCGTCGTCCGGCTCGGGGGTGCCCGATTCTGCGGCATCGCGCGCGCTGCGCGCGGCGACCTGCTTGGCCAGTGAGTTCGCGACGGCCTTGGCGATCAGCGTCTTGCCGCAGCCCGGCGGGCCATAGAGCAGCACGCCCTTGGGCGGCCGCAGCTGGTGCTCCCGGAACAAGTCCGCGTGCAAGTACGGCAGCTCGATCGCATCGCGGATCTGCTCGATCTGCGGACCGAGGCCGCCGATCTCGCGGTAGGTGATGTCCGGGACTTCCTCAAGGATGAGTTCCTCGACCTCGGCCTTGGGGATCCGCTCGTAGACATAGCCGGACCGCGGCTCCAGCAGCAGGGAATCACCTGAGCGCAGAGTCTGCTCACGCAGTGGCTCGGCGAGCCGCGCCACCCGCTCCTCATCGGCATGCGAGATCACCAGCGCGCGGTCTCCGCCGTCTAGCAGCTCCTTGAGCATGACGACCTCGCCGATCGTCTCGAAGCCCTGGGCAATCACGACGTTCAACGCTTCGTTCAGCACGACTTCCTGGCCGGGCCGCAAAACGGTGAGCTCGACGGCAGGGCTCACGCTGACCCGCATCTTGCGCCCGCCGGTGAACACGTCGGCCGTGCCGTCCTCGTTCGCTTGCAGGAAAATGCCGAACCCGCTCGGTGGCTGAGCGAGCCGGTCCACTTCCTCCTTCAGCGCGATGATCTGGTCACGTGCCTCGCGCAGGGTGCCAGCCAGCCGTTCGTTCTGGCTCGTGATAGCTGTGAGGTTCGACTCTGCTTCGCGCAGCCGCTGCTCGAGCAGGTGCGCCTGGCGCGGCGAGTCTGCGAGCCGACTCCGCAGGGCTGCGACCTCCTCCTCCAGGAAGGAGACCTGCGTGGTCAGGACCTTGACCTCGTCGTCATGCCGGCCCGAGTAGACGCTGTCGTCACGAGAGGCCATGCCCCTCACCCCCTCCCGAAGAGCTGAGTTACCTAGACCCTACCTATCCAAGGTCAATCCGTAACCAGGCGGCGGGCTTCGACTCCGCAATCTGGGTTACGATCCGGAAAACTCGCTGCCTCCGTCCCTGGGTTAACTACCGTCTGCTGGGTCACTTATGCCCCATCAGCCTCGCTGGCACCGCGCGAATGCGCAAGTCCTGCTTCTTCATCTGCCCCGGAAATTTCGGCTTCCGCGGCTTCGGCGCCTTTGGACGGCCGCCGCCGCCGGGGCGGGGCTGTCACGCCGTCAGCGAGCCGCCGCGCGGTGACCAGGAATCCGGTGTGCCCAACCATCCTGTGCTCGGGCCGGACGGCGAGCCCGTCCACGTGCCAGCCGCGCTGGAGGGTCTCCCATGCGGCAGGCTCGGCGAAATTGCCCTGGTCCCGTAGCGCACTGACCGTCCTGGCGAGCTGCGTGGTGGTAGTTACGTACGAGCAGAGCAAGCCGCCGGGCCGCAGGACCCCGGCTGATGTGCCCGCCAGCTCCCACGGCGCGAGCATATCCAGCACGACCCGGTCGGCGTTGGCCACGTTCGCGCTGGCCAGCCCGGCAGCGTCCAGCTGACCGACGACCAGCCGCCAAGCCGGATGCGGCCCGCCAAAGTACTGCTGCACATTGGCAGCGGCGATCTCGGCGAACTCCGGCCGCCGCTCGAACGATGTCAGGCAGCCATTCTCGCCCACCGCGCGCAGCAGCCAGCACGACAGTGCGCCCGAGCCGGCGCCCGCTTCCACCACCCGGGCGCCGGGAAAAATATCAGCGAGCCCGACGATCTGCGCCGCGTCCTTCGGGTACACCACCGCGGCCCCGCGTGCCATCGAAACCGTGTAGTCGGCCAGCAGCGGGCGGAGCGCGATGTACGCAGTGCCGCCGGCCGAGGTCACCAGGCTGCCCTCCGGCTGGCCGATCAGATCGTCGTGCTGGAGTGCGCCGCGATGGGTGTGGAACGACTTGCCAGCCGCCAGCACCAGCCGGTGCTGGCGCCCCTTCGGATCTGTCAGCTGGACCTGGTCACCGGCCGCAAACGGGCCGCGAGGCTGCGTGATCACGGATAGCAGGCTAGCGCCGGGGGCGCGCAGCCTGGCTCAGCCGCCCGCGAAGGCGTGATCAAGATCAGCCGTCGCGAGCACCCCGTAGACCTCCCCGGACGGCTCCACCAGCAGGTATTCCGACGCCGGGGCCTTGCGGACTGCTTCGATCAGGTCCATGCCTGACAAGTCGGCAGACAAGATCATGTCTGGGTCCAGAGTCCTGGCCAGTGAGCCGGCATCGATCCATGGCCGGCGCTGCTCGGGCGTGGCCATGACCGCGCCTTCATTCACGATCGCTATGGGCTTGGCGTCGTGATCGACCACCACCAGTGCCCTGGCCTGGGCCAGGTCAGCGCGCCTGATCGCCTCGGCCAGCGGCAGGTTGGACGGTATCGGGATGGCGCGGCGCGCCAGCGAGCGCGCTTGCAGGCCGGGTAGCCGTTCCCGCACCTTGGCCGAGCGGAGCGTCTGGGTTGCGCTCATCCACATGAAGGCGCCGACGATCACCAGCCACAGCCCGTAGGTGTTGCGGTTGGCCACCGCGAACACGACTAGCACGACAGCGAGCGTCCGGCCGGCCCATGCCGCCATGACCGTGGACTGACCGGCCTTGCCCGTCAGCTTCCACAGGCCCGCGCGCAGCACCCGCCCGCCGTCGAGCGGCAGGCCCGGCAGCATGTTGAAGATGGCGACGACCAGGTTGGCGAAGATCAGCCGGTCAACCAGCGCCCGCGGGATGCCATGGGGGCTGAACAGCACGTTGATCCCGAGACCGAGGCCGGCCAGCAGCAGCGACATCGCCGGGCCGGCGATCGAGACCAGGAACTCCTTGCCCGGTGTCGGTGGCTCCTGCTCGATCTCGGAGAAGCCGCCAAGGGGGTACAGCAGGATACGCCGGACCGGCAGTCCGAACCTGATGGCCACCAGGCTGTGGCTCAGTTCGTGGATCAGGACCGACAAGTACAGCAGGACCACGAAAGCGACCGCGACGAGGTACCGCGGCACCGAGCCGTGCACAGTGCCCGGCAGAAAGGTGCTCGAATTCGAGTACAAAAACACCAATACGGCGGCAACCAGGAACCAGTACGGCGAGATGTACACCGGGATGCCGAATGGCCGGGCGATAACGATCCCCGGCCTGCGATCGTGCAGCGGGCCTGGCGCCTTGCCCTTCGCGGGCTGCCCAGCTTGCGGGCCGTCCTCCTGAATGCCTCCTGCCACGCACCTGATGCTACGCGGCAAATCGCGATCTCCACCCAATCGCCAGGCGCGCCACGGCGCCAACAACGTGCCCGCTGTCGGTGGCCTCCCCTAGTCTGCGAAGCATGACCGAGACGCTCGCCGAGACGGCCGGTGGGACAAGCCCCGAAGCCGCCGAGCCTGCAGCCGAGCCTGGCGAGCCGAGTCTCGAGGTGGGCGAGCTCGTGCCCCCCTCCGGACCGAGCCTTTCGCCGTCTCGCGCCGCCGATTTCATGACCTGCCCGCTGCTGTACCGGTTCCGCGTGATCGACCGGCTGCCCGAACCCCCGAGCCCGGCAGCGGCTCGCGGCACCCTGGTCCACGCGGTCCTGGAGCGGCTGTTTGACGAGCCGGCCGCGCCGGACCCTGGAAGCTGCCCGCAGCCTGGTGACTCCCCAGTGGGAGCGACTGGCTGCCGAGGAGCCGCTGCTGACCGGCCTGTTCGCCGACGAGCAGGAGCGCGACACCTGGCTGGCCGAGGCGGCGGTGATGCTGGACAGGTACTTCACGCTGGAGAACCCGAACCGGATCGAGCCCACGTACCGGGAGATGTCAGTACAGGCAGTGCTGGATTCGGGCCTGACGCTCCGCGGCTACATCGACCGGCTGGACATCGCGCCGACCGGCGAGCTGCGAATCGTCGATTACAAGACCGGGACCGCGCCCCGCGAGGAGTACGAGGCCAGGGCGCTGTTTCAGATGAAGTTCTACGCGGTCGTGCTGTGGCGCACCCGCGGCTCGATCCCGCGCCTGCTGCAGCTCATTTATCTGGGTAATGGAGAAGTCGTCCGCTATGCGCCCGACGAGGCTGACCTCCGCGCGACCGAGCGCAAGATCAATGCGCTCTGGCAGGCCATCGACAGGGCCAGGACATCGGGCGACTGGCGGCCGCGGCAAAGCAAGCTCTGCGACTGGTGCGCGTTCCAGGCGCTGTGTCCGGTGTTCGGCGGCACCCCGCCGCCCCTGCCCGAAGCTGCGTCCCGCCCCGAAGCTGGATCCATGCCCGAAGCTGCACCCGAGATGCCGATCCCGGCTCCGCGACCGCCCGGCGAGGTGTAACACCACAGCGCAAGACGAGATATTACTTGACATCGCACCCGGCTGCTCTTTATGGTCTTGATGCCAGGCGGGCCGGTCCGGAGTCCGACGCCCCGGCCCGCCCGCACGGGGACGTGCGGTATCCCGCCGCACGGGACCCTGAACCAACCGCATACGGACCCCCGAAAGGCACCGGCATGGCCATCATCGAGGCGCTGGGACTGGCCCGGACCTTCACCAGCCGCCGCCGCGCCGTGGAGGCCGTCCGCGGCGTTGATCTGCACGTCGATGCCGGTGAGATCGTGGGCTTTCTCGGCCCGAACAGCGCCGGCAAGACCACGACCCTGCGAATGCTCACTACCTTGCTCAGTCCGACGGCCGGCACGGCAACCGTGTGCGGCGCCGACCTGCTCCGCGATCCGGTCGGCGTGCGGCGCAAGATCGGCTATGTGCCCCAGGCGATTGGCGTCACCGCCGGCGGCTCCGACCCGAACTGCCTCGTGCAGGAGGAGCTGGAGATTCAGGCCCAGATGTACCGGGTGCCAGCTGACGAGGTGCCGAGGCGGATGCGCCGGATGACCGAGCAGCTGGAGCTGACGGGGCTCGAACGGCGGCTATGCAAGACGCTGTCGGGCGGCCAGCGGCGCCGGCTGGACATCGCGCTCGGCCTCATTCACTCGCCGCAGCTGGTCTTCCTGGACGAACCGACGACCGGCCTGGACCCGCAGAGCCGGAGCAACCTCTGGGACCACATCCGCGCGCTGCGCACCGAACTGAGCACGACGGTATTCCTCACCACGCACTACCTCGAGGAAGCCGATGCGCTGTGCGACCGGGTGCTGGTCATTGACAACGGGAAGATCATCGCGTCCGGGGCGCCCGAGGAGCTCAAGCGCCAGATCTCCGGCGACGTGGTCACGCTCAGCGTGAACGGCGACATCGCGCTCGCTGAGCAGAAGCTTGCGGCCGAGCCGGGCGTCCGCGATGTCGCCGTGGACGGCCGCGCGGTTCGGCTGTCGGTCGAGCATGGCGAGGAGGCACTGCCGGCCCTGCTGCGCGTCCTCGGCGGCGCAGGCCTGAGCCTGACGTCGATTCAGCTGGCCAGGCCCACCCTCGACGACGTGTTCCTGACGCTCACCGGCCGCTCGCTACGCGAAGACGCGCCCGTGGGCCTGGACCGCCAGGCCGCCGGAGCCGCGGCGCGCTAACCGACCGACCTAGTCGTCCCCGCCGTCACCGACCTACGGAGTATCGATGTCCTTCGCCCGCGACACGATCCTGATCTTCCGGCGGCAGCTCCGGCTGATGTTGCGCCAGCCGGCCTGGCTGATCATCGGCCTGATCCAGCCGATCCTGTACCTGGTGTTCTTCGGGCCGCTGCTGACCCGCATCGCCGGCGGCGGGCTTCCTGGCTTCCCGGCCGGCAACTCCTACAGCTTTTTGTGCCGGGCCTGCTCATCCAGCTCGGCCTGTTCGGCGCCTCGTTCGTCGGATTCTCCATCATCGCCGACTGGCGCGCGGGAGTGATCGAGCGCTTCCGGGTCACTCCGGTCAGCAGGCTGGCGCTGCTGTCCGGCCGAGTCCTCAGGGACGTGCTCACGCTGCTCGTGCAGGCCATCATCCTCGTCCTCGCCGGGCTGGCCTTTGGCCTGCGCGCGCCGGTGGCCGGCGTGCTGATCGGGCTCGGCTTCATCGCGGTAGTCGCGATCAGCCTGGCCGCCATTTCCTACAGCGTGGCGCTCGTACTGAAAAGTGAGGACGCGCTGGCGCCGCTGCTCAACATGGTCATGGTTCCGCTGTTGCTGCTATCAGGCATCATGCTGCCGATGACGCTCGGGCCCGGCTGGCTGCAGGGGATCGCGCGGGCCACCCCGTTCCGCTACATCATCGACGCAATGCGCGCGGCGTTCCAGGGCCGGTACGGCGGAACCATCATGGTCGAGGGCATTGCCGTCGCGGTAGGCATGGCCGCAGTTTGCGTCTGGTTCGCCTCCCGCGCGTTCGTCCGCGAGAACGCGTAGCGCCTTAGCTGATGCCGTGGCGCTTCAGGATGTCCCGCACCTCGCCAAGGTCGTCGCCGCCGCCGGGTACGGCCGGGCGGTCGCGCTTCGCGGGCAGCGCCGACGGTGCCTGATCATCGTGACCGGGGCGCGCGCCCTTGCCAGCCTTGGCTGCAGCGCGCCGCTTGCGCCGCCGCATCAGCGGAGTGCCGCCAGAGGCCAGGAATAGCAGCACGGACACGCCGAGCAGGCCGACGCCGAACCAGGCTTTCGGGGAGAAGACGAAACTTCCGGCAAACTGCACAACCGCCGAAACGATCTGGCCGATCAGCCTGACCGAGTGCGTCAGGTAGGCAGCCACCGGTATCAGCGACCAGGCGATGCCGCGCAGTCCGCTGCCCGGCCCCTTCTTGCGCCAGACCATGACGCTCAGGACGAGTCCGGCAACCGTGATGGCGACGCAGACCCAGCCGCCAATATTGAGCCAGGTACCCACTCTCGCCTCCCGTCGCGACCACGCCCGGCCCGGCCGTGAGCGGCCTAAGCGTGATCAGTCCATTCTCGCACACGCTGGGGACCGCTACGGAGCTGCGAATCCGGTCAGGGCAGCCAGCTTGCCCAGCGTCATCCCGGCCAGCGTCTCCAGCACGACGCGGCCGGGCCGGCCCGGCACCGGGACAACACCCGGCACTGCCACCGTCCGGTAACCGGCCGCTTCCGCCGCCGCTACCCCGTTCGGCGAATCTTCCAGCGCGATGCAGCGGCGCGGATCCGTCCCGAGTTTCGCCGCCGCCAGCAGGTAGCCCTCCGGATCCGGCTTCGCGTGCGCCACATCGGCCGCGCAGACGGTGACCGGGAACTGCACGGGAAGCCGCGCCAGCACAGCGTCCATGACGGCCGGCTCTGACGAGGTGACCAAGGCGTACGGCAACCCGGCGGTGACCGCCTCAGCGACCAGCTCGACGGCACCTGGCAGCACCGGCAGCGGACCGGAACGGATCAGGTTCACCATGCCCTCGGTCAGCCAGCGAGCCACGGCGGCGGGCTCGGCCGTCCCCGTTCCCTTGCTCAAAAGGTACTTAACGGTGCTTGGCATCGAACCGCCGACCAGCATGTGCTGGTCGGCCGGCGACCAGCTGCCGCCGAGCCGGGCCATCACCGCGCCCTCCGCTGTGAACCACAGCGGCTCGGAGTCGACGAGCAAGCCGTCCATGTCGAACATAACCGCTTGAAGCGCAGCGACTCGCTCGCCTTCCGGTCCCGTTAGCAGGTCTGCCCCGGTCAGCTCAGCCTCCGGAGATGCGGAACAGTGGTCAGAAGGCGGCATGGTGAACCCATCCTATGGACTAGACCTGATTGACTCGGGGAGGCGGCCCTTTCCGTGAACGTTGGTGCCGGAACATAGGCTGGACCTGACTACCCGGCATCCGGGCCAGCCATGGGCATGCGCAGATGAGGGGAGGTGGCGGACGATCGAGCTCGACGCTATTGGCAAACTCAATTCGCCTGTGCTGATCGCTGCCTTCGAAGGCTGGAACGACGCGGGCGAGGCAGCCAGCAGCGCGATCAGCCAGCTGACCTTGGCCTGGGACGCCAAGTCCGTGGGCGAGATTGACCCCGAGGACTACTACGACTTCCAGGTGACCAGGCCAGTGATGGAGGTCTCCGACGGCCAGGCTGAGGAACTGATCTGGCCGACGACGCGGCTTGCCATCGCCCGGCCACCCGACGCGGGACGCGACCTAATCCTGCTGCACGGGATCGAGCCGAACATGCGGTGGCGCGGGTTCACCTCCGAGCTGGTCACCGCGTTCACTGAACTCGGCGTCGAGCTTGTCATCCTGCTCGGCGCGCTGCTGGCCGACTCCCCGCACACCAGGCCCTTGCAGGTAACCGCCGCGACATCCGGTGCCGAGCTGGCGGCGCAACTACACGTAGAGCCGGTCGACTACAAGGGCCCGACGGGAATCGTCGGCGTACTCCAGCAGGCCTGCGCGCAGGCTGGCATGCCGTCAGTTTCGCTTTGGGCCGCCGTCCCGCATTACGTGGCCCAGCCGCCGAGCCCCAAGGCGACCCTCGCGCTGCTGCGCAGCGTCGAGGACATCCTGGACATTTCGCTGCCGCTGGCTGATCTTCCCGCCGAGGCGCGCGCGTGGGAGCGCGGGGTCGACGAGCTGGCCGAGCAGGACAGCGACGTTGCCGAGTACGTCCGCAGCCTCGAGGAAGCCAAGGACGCGGCCGACCTGCCGGAGGCGAGCGGCGACGCGATCGCCAGGGAATTCGAGCGGTACCTGCGCCGCCGGGGCGACCGCGGCGAGCACGGCGGCCGCGGCGAGCACGGCGGCCGCTGAGCCAGACCCGGCAACAGATGACGGTGGCCGACCGGGCGGTTTCTTCCGCCGAGTCGGCGTAGCGTTACCGGGTAGGCGCCGCGCCCCTGCGCCGCCAGGCAGGCGGGCCGGGCGGGTGTTGGAGCACCCGTTATCCCGGCCCTGACCGAGAGGAACCTCGGCTATGAGCCACCCTTCCACGCCAGCACCAGACCATGCCAGGTACTACCAGGCCGTTAGCCGCGAAGACGAACGGTTAGCGGCCACGCTCGCGGCCATCCGCCAGGACCATGACGCTGGCCACCTCACCATCCGCGAGGCAGCCGACGCCCGCATCGCGGCCCTGCAAGCGCATCTCGCGCGCTGCCAGCAGTTGCGGCGCGAGTATCTCGAAGGACCCGAGCCGCCGGTAAGCCCGCCGCAGCAGTTAACCGAGGACGAGGTCATGCAGGACCAGGCGTCGGGCCTGTACGAGGACGACGAGGCAGCCTGGCTCGCGCGGATCAGGACAGCGCACCCGGACTGGTCGATACGCCACGTCAGCGACGGCTCCGGGTGGACCGCGCACCGCGGCCAGACCCGGCTGTGGGCAGGCACGCTGCCCGACCTGGACCGCCTCGTGACGGGCGCCGAACGCGAGGAGGAACCGCCCCGTAACTAACCCAGCGACAACGGCCTGGGCCCGGCCGTCAGGCGTGGCCCATGCCGGTCGTCAAGCTGCCGGCGGGCATCCTAGATAGGCGGCCAGGGCACGGCCGGCCAGTCCGACGGCGGGAACGGGTGCACCTTTTGCTCGATCAGCGCGTCGATTCGCTTCGCTGTGGCGTCCAGTTCGGCGGGTGACAGCCATCCGATCAGCTCGTGGCCGAGTTTCCCGTGCGCGAGCTGGTGCCGGAGCTGGCCAAGTGCCGCCATCGCGGGCGCGGGCAGCTTCTTGCCGCGCCATTGCCACAGCACCGTCCTCAGCTTGTAGTCCTCACCGAAGCAGACTCCGTGGTCGCAGCCGTACAGATGACCGCTGACATCCGGCAGGAGATGACCGATCTTCCGGTCGGCGTTGTTCACGACCGCGTCGAACACCGCCATCTGCCGCAGCCGCTCATCGTTGCTGCGGGCCAGCTCGAGCAAGTCGACGGAGGTGTCGGCGTCGATCCACAGCTGGCACATGCCGGGCCCGAACGGACCGTCCCGGTACACGGTCGGCGGCACAACGTCCCAGCCCGCCGCCCGCGAAACGACATAGGCAGCGATCTCGCGCCCGGCCAGCGTTCCCTCCGGAAAATCCCAGAGCGGGCGCTCGCCGGCCACCGGCTTGTACACGCAGGCAGCTTCAGCGCCACTGGCGCTGATCGTGCAGTACATCGTGGCGTTCGAGGCGTCCACGAGCCGGCCCTTGATGTCCAGCTCGCCGCAGGCGAGCAAGTTAAGTGCCGCAGCCTCGTCCACCGCTCCGCTGCTGCTGGAAACCCCTCGGCCGGAAACCCCGCTGCTGGAAACCCCGCTGCTGGGACCACGGCCGCCCGTCAGCCCGGTCTCGTCCGGCAGCTCGCCGGCCGGCGGCCGCATCAGGCATGCCCGACCCGATGGCCGTTCTGGCGTGGGCACACGTGTCCGGACGGGTCGAGCGGCAGCCCGCACAGCGGGCACGGCGGCCGGCCTTGGCGCACCACCTGGATCGCGCGCCGTGAAAACGCGCGCGCGGCCTCGGCCGTGATCCGGACCCGCAGCACCGCAGGACCATCGTCGGGAATGTCGTCGGCTAGCGGCTCGATCGGCTCCTCGCTTTCCTCCTGGGCCTCGATGATGACCCGTTCGCCATCGTGGTCCCAGGCAAGCGCGATGGCGCCCACCCTGAAATCCTCGGTCAGCGGCAAGTCCAGCGGACCTTCATCCAACTGCTCTGGCTCGTCACCAAGGCCGAACGCGGCCATCGCACCCGTTCTGCGCGCCACCTCGTCGAGCAGTTCCTCCAGCCGCTCAGCTAGCTGGCTGACCTGACCCTTCTCCAGCGCCACGCTAGTGGTCCTGGTACCCAGGGTCGCCTGCAGATAGAACGTGCGCTCCCCGGGCTGGCCGACAGTTCCCGCCACGAATCGCTCGGGCGGGTCGTACGAGTAGACCGGCATGACCCCTATCCTCCCGCGCCGAAGCTGTCCGCAGGGCCGACGGCCGCAACGCTGCTGGCTGCCACCGCGCTCCCGTGATGTTAGCTGCGGGAACGTCCCTACCAGTCAGGCTACCGGCGAAGCCGCGATCGGTCGCAGCCGGTCAGGGCAGCCCAGCCGGTCAGGACATACCGCCAGCGCCGCCGCCAATCTGGGCGTCTGCTTCCGCGCCCGCCTCCGGCTGTGCGGGCCTGCGCGCCAGCCCAGCCGAATCCGAGCCAGTGTCGTTCATCCGCAGCACGAACGGCCGCAGCGTGGTGTACCTGATCACGCTCAGCGAGCACGGATCGATCTGAATTCGCTGCGACATGTCCAGGTGCATGCCCAGCGCGTCGGCCAGGATCGCCTTGATGACGTCGCCGTGCGAGCAGATCAGGTAGGTGGCGTCCTTGCCGAGCTTGGCGTTCCAGTCCCGCACCGCCGTCACCGCACGCTGCTGCATCTCCAGCATGGACTCACCGTCGGGACCGGGAAAGCGCACTGCGCTCGGGTGCGCTTGCACGACTTTCCACAGCGGGTCGTGCGCGAGCTTGCGGAGCGGCTGACCCGTCCAGTCCCCGTACTTGCATTCTCCGAGCCTGTCGTCGAGTTCTACCTGAGCGACTGGAGCCCGGGCCGACGGCGAGCTGCCGTTAGCCTCGGGATAAGGATCAGCTTCGGGGCGCTCCTGCCTGGCGGCGATGACGGCCGCAGTTTCGCGGCACCGATCGAGCGGGCTGCTGACGATCACGGCAAGCGGCACCTGCGCCAGCCGGCCGCCGAGCGCCGCGGCCTGTGCCTGGCCCCGGTCGTCGAGGGAGATGCCGGGCATCCAGCCGGTGAGCGCCTTGCCAGTGGACGACGTCAGGCCATGCCGGACGACCAGCACCAGGGTCATCCCTTGACTCTAGCTGGCGCGCGCCCGCACCGGCCTCGGGCGCTCGGTCAGCACGAACGTCACCGTGCCGAACGACACCGTGTCTCCGGCTCGCACCGGCATCGGGTTATTCACCCGCCAGCCATTCAGCCTCGTCCCGTTAGTAGATCCAAGGTCTGCAAGCAGCCACTCGCCGTCCTCGCGCTGCAGGCTGGCGTGCCAGCGGGACACCGTCATGTCCGTCAGTCTCATGTCGCAAGCGTGCCCGCGCCCGATCGTGAAGCGGCCCTGCGTCCCGGTGGGCAGGGTCAGCGGGGCCGGATACCTGCGCAGCCAGCGATCAGTGGCCGCCAGCGCGCGCCGGGCGGCCGCTACCGCCGCCGCACCCAGCCGGCGCGGGCGCGGCAGGTCGGTGCGCAGAGTGCCGAGCTCGCCGCGGAAGCGGGCGCCGAGCGCGGCCTCCATGCGGTGCCCGAACGTGTCGTGACTCAGCCGGCCCGCGGCGAAGTTATCTCTGAGCTCCGCGAGAACCTCGTCCCGCTCGGCATCGGAAGCCCGGAGGTTGTCAGGACCGGTGTCCCCTGGCGCCGCCACACCAGGATTATCCGGCCGGAGCAGGCCGGCCACAAGGCGGTCATGGCGCGCAAAAGGCGGCATCAGATCGCCCCAGTCACGCTCAGCGCCTGTCTCAGGCGCCGATCGCGTGCGCGCCGCCGTCGACGTGCACGATCTCGCCCGTAGTGGCGGGGAACCAGTCCGATAGAAGCGCGACGCAGCCGCGCGCGGCCGGCTCGGCGTCGGCCAGATCCCAGCCGAGCGGTGCCCGCTGGTCCCATAGTCCTTCGAACTGATCAAAACCCGGAATGCTGCGAGCGGCAATTGTCTTCACCGGACCCGACGAGATCAAGTTGACCCTGATCCGCCGGGGGCCCAGGTCACGTGCCAGGTACCTGGCCGTTGACTCCAGCGCAGCCTTAGCTACACCCATCCAGTCGTACCCGGGCCACGCCACACTGGCATCGAAGTCCATCCCAACGATCGAGCCGCCCGGACCCATCAGCGGTAGCGCCGCCATGGCCAGCGACTTCAGCGAATAGGCCGACACCTGCATGGCGGCGGCAACATCGGGCCATTGCGTCTGCAGGAAGTTGCCGCCGAGAGCAGCTGCGGGCGCGTTCCCGATGCTGTGCACGACCCCGTCGAGCCCGTCCACGTGCGCGCTGACGCGCCCGGCCAGCGAGTCAAGATGGCCTTCGTCTTTCACATCGAGTTCGAGCACCGGCGGCGGCTCGGGCAGCCGCTTGGCAATCCGCTCAACGAGGCTGAGCCGGCCGAAGCCGGTCAGCACAATGGTCGCGCCTTCCTGCTGCGCGATCCGGGCCACGTGGAACGCAATGGAAGCGTCCGTGAGCACGCCAGTCACCAGGATCCGCTTGCCGTCCAGGATGCCCATAGCGCCTGCCTTCCGTCAGTTTCGGGGAACGGGCTCATCAGTGACCCATGCCGAGTCCGCCATCTACGGGCAGCACGGCGCCGGTGATATAGGCCGCGTCGGCGCTGGCCAGGAACGCCACTGCGGACGCGATCTCGGCTGCGGTGGCATACCGGCCGAGCGGTACCCCGGCCAGGATCGCCTTACGCTGGTCGTCGGTCAGCGCCGCCATCATGTCGGTGTCGACCAGGCCTGGCGCCACGACGTTCACGGTGATGTTCCGCGATGCGAGCTCGCGGGCCAGCGACCGGGCGAAGCCGACCAGCCCGGCCTTGGAAGCGGCGTAGTTAGCCTGCCCGGCCGAGCCGAGCAGCCCCGCGACCGACGAGATCAGGATGATCCGGCCGCGCCGCAGCCGGATCATGCCGCGAACCGCGCGCTTGGCCACCCGGTAGGCGCCAGTCAGGTTGGTGTCGAGCACGTCAGCAAAGTCGTCTTCGCTCATCAGCGCGAGCAGCTGGTCCCGGTTGATCCCGGCGTTGGCAACCAGCACCTCGACCGGGCCGTGCGCCTCCTCAGCGATTTTGAACGCCGCGTCGACTTGCCCGGTGTCCCGGACGTCGCACCTGGCGACCGTCAGGTTGTCCACCGGCTCGCCCGACCTCGAGGTCACCGTGACGCTATCGCCGTCAGCCGCCAGCCGGCGCGAGATGGCAAGGCCGATCCCGCGGTTACCGCCGGTCACAAGAACGGATCGACTCATTGTGTGCGCTACCTCCAGGCGGCCACCATGCTCGTCGATGCGGACGCGTGCGAGCGTACCGGTCCGGAATCGCGGCCGCAGCCTGGGATAGGTTGGCGACTCGTGGACCATAACCAGATTGACCCGGAGTTCACCGCCTACCCGCTGCGCAAGCTGGCCGACGCCGCCCTGGAACAGGCTGCCCAGCTAGGTGCCTCGCACGCCGACTTCCGGGCCGAGCGGATCAGGGGCCAGCAGATCGGGTTGTCGGACGGCAGCCTAGAGACCCAGTTCGACAGCGACGACCTTGGCCTGGCCGTGCGCGTCGTGGTCGACGGTTGCTGGGGTTTCGCGTCCGCGGTTGACCTCACGCCGGAGGCCGCCAGGGCCGCCGCCGCCGAGGCGGTGGACGTGGCGAGGGTTGCCTCGCCGCTCAGCACCGAGCGCATTGAGCTGGCCGACGAGCCTGCGTACGGCGAGGTGACATGGATCTCGGACTACCAGACCGACCCTTTCGCTGTCAGCGTCGCCGACAAGATCGGCCTGCTGGCGGACTGGAGTGCCAGGCTGCTGGGCAGCACCGGAGTTGATCACGCCGACGCATCCCTGTTCCAGGTGAAGGAGTGCAAGTTCTATAGCGACGGCGCGACGACCGCGCTGCAGCAACGCGTCCGGGTCCATCCGCAGCTGACGGCGGTCTCCGTGGAGCCGGGCGGCCGGTTCGAGACCATGCGGACGCTGGCCCCGCCGGCCGGGCGGGGATTTGAGTACCTGACCGGGACTGGCTGCGATATCCCCGCCGAGCTGGCCGAAATGCCGGAGCTGCTCGCCGCCAAGCTGGCAGCGCCGTCGGTTAAAGCGGGCAGGTACGACCTGGTCATCGACCCGTCCAACCTGTTCCTTACCATCCACGAGTCGATCGGGCACGCGACCGAGCTCGACCGGGCGCTGGGTTACGAGGCGGCCTATGCCGGCACCTCGTTCGCCACCATCGATAAGCTCGGCACGCTCCAGTACGGATCGCCGATCATGCACGTAACCGGTGACCGGACCGCGGAGCACGGCCTGGCAACGATCGGCTACGACGACGAGGGCGTGGCCGGGCAGGCCTGGGACCTGATCTCGGGCGGTGTGCTCACTGGCTACCAGCTCGACCGCAGGATGGCCAGGCTGCAAGACTTCGGCCGGTCCAACGGATGCGCGTTCGCCGACTCGCCCGGTCACATGCCGATCCAGCGGATGGCGAACGTCTCGCTGCAGCCCGCTCCGGGCGGGCCGTCCACCGAAGAGATGATCGCGGGGGTCACCGACGGGATCTACATCGTCGGCGACAAGAGCTGGTCGATCGACATGCAGCGGTACAACTTCCAGTTCACCGGCCAGCGGTTCTACCGGATCCGGAACGGCCAGCTGGCCGGCCAGCTGCGGGACGTGGCCTACCAGGCCACGACCACCGACTTCTGGAACTCGATGGAAGTGGTCGGCGGTCCTCAGACCTATGTCCTGGGCGGCGCATTCAACTGCGGAAAGGGCCAGCCAGGGCAGGTCGCACCGGTCAGCCACGGCAGCCCGTCGGTCCTCATGCGCGGCATCAGGATCCTCAACACAGTGGAAGAGGCAGGCTCATGACCGGCCAGTCCGAGGCGGCCCACTCCCAGGCTGCCCAGTCCGCGGCAGCCCAGTCCCGGCCAGCGCCGTCACCGCAGGATGCCGTCGAGCGTGCCCTGCACGCGGCCCGCTGCGACGAGTGCATCGTCATCGCCGACGAGAGCTCGGCGGCCAACCTTCGCTGGGCCGGGAACTCGCTGACCACGAACGGGGTTTCCAGATCCCGGCAGCTCACGGTCATCGCGATCAGCCGAAGCGGCGACGAGGCTCGCGTGGGCGTGGTGTCCAGGGCCGGCGTTCTCGACGACCAGATCGCGGGAATCGTGGCCGAAGCTGAGCAGGCCGCTGCCGACGCCTCGCCGGCCGAGGATGCGCAGCCGCTGGTTCGCGCGGCCGGACTGCCAGGCCCGGTTTGGGATGAGCCGCCCGCTATAACCGAGATCGGGGTGCTGAAGGAATTCGCCGAGGACCTGGGCGACGCGTTCGCCACCGCCGCCGGGCCGGCCGGCAACTCTACGGGTTTGCCGAGCACCTGATGACGTCCAGTTTCCTCGGCACCTCCAGCGGCATCCGGCTACGCCACGACCAGCCGACCGGACGCCTCGAGCTGAACGCCAAGTCGGCCGACCTGAGCAAGTCTGCCTGGGCAGGCGCCGGCACCAGGGACTTCGCCGATGTCGACGTGCAGGCGCTAGAAGCCGACCTGGCGCAGCGGCTGGACTGGGCGGCCAGGACCGTTGACCTGCCGGCCGGGCGGTATGAGACGCTGCTGCCGCCTACTGCCCTCGCCGACCTGATGATCTACATGTACTGGTCCGCTGGTGCCAAAGACGCGCTGGATGGCCGGACCGTGTTCAGCAAGCCGGGGGGCGGCACCAGGGTCGGCGAGCAACTGGCCGGCGTGCCGCTGTCGCTGCGCAGCGACCCGGGTGCTGCTGGCTTGCAATGTGCGCCATTTGTCAGCGCGCACGCGTCCAGCCGTGAGTCCTCGGTTTTCGATAACGGCCTGCCGAAGGCCGCGACCGACTGGATCTCAGCTGGCCAGCTGGCCGCGCTGGTGCAGACCAGGCACACAGCCGCGCTATCCGGACTGCCGGTGACGCCAGCGATCGACAACCTGATCATGGACGTGCCAGGTGCGTCCGGCACAACGGCAGACCTGATCGCACGCACGCGGCGGGGCCTGTTGCTGACCTGCCTGTGGTACATCCGCGAAGTCGACCCGCAGACCCTGCTGCTGACGGGCCTGACCAGGGACGGCGTGTACCTGGTCGAGAACGGCGAGGTGACCGGCGCGGTCAACAATTTCAGGTTCAATGAGAGCCCGGTAGCCATGCTGAACCGGATCACCGAAGCTGGCGCCACCGTGCCGACGTTGCCGCGCGAGTGGAGCGACTACTTCACCCGGGCCGCGATGCCGCCCGTGCGGGTCGAGGGCTTCAACATGTCGTCGGTGAGCCAGGCCAGCTGACGCCCCCGGGGTCAGGCGTCCTCGAGGCGGAAGCCCACCTTGAGGCCTACCTGGAAATGCGCGACGTCACCGTCGACGATCTGGCCCCGGATCTGCGTTACCTCGAACCAGTCCAGATGCCGCAGCGTCTGGCCCGCCCGGTGCAGCGCGCCCCTGATCGCTGGTTCGATGCCGTCGGGCGAGGTGCCCACGATCTCGGTGACCCGGTATGTGCGATCGGTCATGTGTCCTCCGGACATCTTCGGCCGGCCGATCTTCCCGGCCGGGTGCCCTGACTGCAGCTAATATCCTCTCGCCACGGCCGTGCGGTCCGGTTGCCGCGCCGCCTCCCACTCCTACCTGCCATGGCAAGATGCCTTCCCGCGGCATAACGTGGAAGTGTGAGAACTGCTAAGCGGCCCGGTCGCGAGCAGGCGCATGTCGTCACCGAGGCTCGACGGAGCCTTTCCGACGACATCAGCTACCGGCAGCGTCGCTACCTGATCATGATGGGTGTCCGCACGGTCTGCTTCATCACGGCCGTGCTGCTGTTCGTCAACCATCTGGGCTGGATCACTGCGATCCCGCTGGTCGGGGCGATCATCATCCCTTATTTCGCTGTCATTTTCGCCAATGGCGGCCGCGAGCCAACCATCAACCGGGGCTTCCGGCCTTATGAGCCAAACTTGCCCGAGAAGTATCGGCCGCCCGACAGCGACCATAGCGACGGATCGTTCGTTCCGCCAACGCCGCCAGCCGCACAGCCACCAGGGCGATAGAGCAGTAATACCGGCAGGTCCGGCGTTACCGGAGTGGCCCGGCATTTCGGTCGGTTGGCTTTCGCGTCTTGCCGGACAAAACGTCGCTATTCAGGTTTGAGTGACGGTGCCGCCAGGGATGATCAGATTGTCTCGTAATCCGGTCTTGACGCACTAGGGGGAGGTTCGGTGTAACATGCTTACCGGTGCTCTGGTCCCCCGCTGGGGCACCAATTGCCGGCGTTCCGGGCCCCCGTCGGAGCGCCGATGAATGCGACGCCGGGTGGTTTGCCCCCGTAGCCACCCGGCGTCGCTCTATGTTCGCGGGCCTGCGGCCCGCTCCCATCGGCTCGCAGTGTTTCCCCCGGGGGACACCCGCCGGAGCCCCCCAAGACGGCCGGGCTTGCGGCTGCGCCTTGGTTTGCAGGCTCGCGGTGCTTACGTGCGAGAGACCCCCGCGCCCTTATCCGGGGCGGAGGTCTCCTGGTCGCTCCGTGCCGCACCTCGCGCGCGGCGCGGCAGGTTATTTCTCGTCGCTGGGGGTGGCGTCGTCGTCATCGGCCGCCAGGATCCGGTACAGGGCCTTGCGGGTCTCGGTCAGCAGTTGCCTGGCCTGACCGGCCTGCGCCTCGGTACCCACGCTCACGACCTGGACTGCGGCCATCGCGACCTGCCCGAGCAGCTTGCGCATCTCGATGGCGGTGCCACCGGCACCGCCCGTGACGACATCCCACGGGGCCCTCAGCTCATCCGGGTGCGCGGCCGCATAGGTCCGGCCGTCCTCGGTCAGCTGGTATGCCCTGCGGCCGCCCTCGCCGGCCTCGGCCGTGATCAGGCCTTCATCCTCAAGCTGCTGGAGGGCGGGATAGATCGACCCAGGGCTGGGCCGCCACACTCCCCCGCTGCGCTCAGCGATTTCCTGGATGATCTGGTAACCGTTCATTGGCTGCTCGGCCAGCAGCGCTAGCGCTCCCGCGCGAACATCGCCGCGGCGCGCACGCGGCCCGCGCATGCCGCGGAACTCGCGCGGAAACGGGCCGAACCCGTGCATTTCTACGCCCGGGAAACCAGGCCCGCCGAATGCCCCCGCGAAGTGTCCGTGGCCGCGGCCCCGGCCGTGACCGTGCCTCTCGTCATCGTCGTGCCAGCGGCGACGCTCGCCATCCTCAGCGGGCTCCCACCGGCTAGATTCGCGCCGTCCTCGGCGCTCGTCTTCCTGCCTCATTGCGTTTCTCCTCGTGTCCGGCTACGAAGCTGACTAATCTGGCCTATTCCGGACTGTCATCGTAGCTCGTCGATACGTCAACGATATATCGTTAACTTCGATTTGGCAAGCCCAGGGACGGCAGATCCATCCGACTGGCCTCAAGATCATCGACGGATGGATGGATGGATGGATGGATGGATGGATGGATGGATGGATGGATGGATGGATGGATGGATGATCTTGGTGCACGTAGCGGGGTAATTCAGTCGAGCCCTAACTGCAGATCGAGTTCACGATGTGGCGGTGAGTCCTGCCCACAAATAGCGGATACCGATCGCGACCACGACGAGTGCCAGCAGCGGACGGATGATGGTCTCTGGCATCCGGGCGTGAAGGCGGGCGCCAACGTATCCGCCTGCCAGGCCGCCGACCCCCAGGGCGATCCCGGTCGGCCAGTTCGGGGCGATGCTGCCATGTTGGTGAATCGACAGGATGGAGAACGTCACCACGCCTGCAAGCGAGGTGGCGAAGGTCGAGCTGAGCGCTGCAGGCGCGACTTGTGACGGCGGCCGTCCGTCGGCGATCAGGATGGGTGCGAGGATCGACCCGCCGCCGATGCCGTAGATGCCACCGACGCAGCCCGCGGCTGCTGCGATGAGACCGACGACTGCGGGGGGCAACTGTGCGCGGCCTACCGCATCGGCCGGGGTCGCCCGGGTCAGCGCGAGAAAGCCGCCGAGCGGAATCATCACGGCAGCGACTACGTAGTCGAACACGGCCTGGCCGGGTAGCAGGTAGACCCGGATGATGGAGCCGATGATGACGCCAGGCAGCGTCCCGGCCAGCAGCAGCCAGGTCAGGGTTCCGCCGGTTTGGCCTTGCCGCTGGTAGCGCCAGATCGCGCCGGGGCTAGCCACCACGTTGTAGAGCAGGTTCGTGGGTGTCACCGATGGGCTGGGCGTGCCAAGGACGCTGACCTGGAACGGCAGCAGGAGGACCGCCCCGGAGACCCCGGCCGGGGTGGTGATCGCTGCGATGGCGAACGCGGCCACCACTGCCACAATCTCAGTCCAGACGCCGCTGAGCACTGGGCAAATCTACCGGGCTGCCGGGGCCGCCGATCACGGCAGCATTTCCACCGAGCCCGCGCGGGATAGGTCGTAGCCGCCCAGCGTACTGATTGATGACTGCACGTTCGGGTCGCGCAGGGCGGAGATGAGCGGTTCGGCTGCGGGCAGGGCGTCGGCCGCCGAGCGCGATGTCGAAGTCTTCCCAGACGAGCGGGACGAAGCCGAGGTCGAGGGCGGTGGCGGCGGCGCGGACCCCGAGCCCGGTGTCGGCCTGGCCGGCGGCGACCGACATGGCGACCTCCAGGTGGGACGCTGCTTCGGGGCCGGTCACCGACGCGGGTGCGATGCCTGCTTCGGTCAGCAGCCGGTCCAGCAGCACGCGGGTGCCGGCGCCGAACGGGCGGCGGGCGATCCGCAGGGCGCGAAGGTCACCGGGGCCGCTGATGTGATCGGGGTTGCCTTCGGGGGTAAGCAGGCCTTGCTCGCGCCGCCACAGGTGAATGATCGCCGGGCGGCGGCCGCGCAGGATGGTCCGGGCGAAGGGGCTGTTGTGGCCGCCGGAGCGGTGCCGCAGATGGATCGCCGCGGCGTCCGCGGTGCCGCGCCAGATCCTGGTGAGACCGTGGAAGCTGCCGCGCGCGCCGACGGTGACCACGTAGCCGCCGGTGTGGCGTAGCACGTGGTCCAGGCCGGGGTCATCGCTGCCCGCCAGCCGCAGCGCCAGATGGCCGCCGAGCAGATCCCTTGCCGCTAGTTCGCCTCCAGCCGCGACATGAGCCCGGCGGCGGTCCGCGACCTGGATCACCCCTGCGTCGGCCAGGTGGCGGTAGGCACGGCCGATGGTCGAGCCCGTTGTCTTGTAACGGGTCGCGGCGTCGCGGATGCTCGGCAGCTCGTCCCCCGGGCCGAGTATCCGCGCTGCGATGTCGCTGGCGATCTCGTTGCTGACCTGCAGATACCTGGCCATGACCAGGACTCTACCGGCCCAATCAGGCCCCGGCAGCGGGATGTGAGCCGCGCGCCGGCGTGATAATCCCCCGCAGGGTGGCGGTGCTGTTAGGCTCTGCCCCGTTCTGTAGTGATACAGAAGGAGGCAAAGTGGGCCGCAGATTTCGCCTGGCCGGGTCTGCCGCGGCGGTGTGCCTGGTCCTGGCCGTGGCCGCCGCGTGCAGCAGCTCCAGCTCGCCCGGCAGCGCAAGCCGCGCCGCGTCGGGGGCGCATGGCACGCTGATCGTGTTCGGCGCTGGCACGCTGGCCACCCCGTTCACGGCGGAGATAGCGGCATTTGAGAAGGCGAATCCGGGCGTGACCGTGCATTCGCAGTTCGGCGCGAGCGGCGACATGGTCAAAGCCATCACCCAGCTGCACCAGCCCGCCGACGTGCTCGGTGTGGCGGATTATTCGCTGATTCCCAAGCTGATGTTCACCGCCGACGCGACGTGGTATGTGGGTTTTGTCTCCAACCAGATCACTTTCGCCTACACCAGCCACAGCAAGGGCGCTAGCGGGCTCACCGCCGCCAACTGGTACAAGGTGCTGGCCCAGCCGGGGGTGCACATCGGCCGGTCTAACCCGGCCGCCGATCCCTCCGGCTACCAGACGCTGCAGATGCTTCAGCTGGCGAACGGCTACTACCACCAGCCGAACCTGTCGGCCTCGGTCCTGAAGAACTCCCCGGACTCCAGCGTCGCCGAGACCGAAACCTCGCTGCTCTCCGCGCTGCAGTCAGGGCAGATCGACTACCTGGCGATCTACAAGTCCACCGCGCAAGAGGAGCACCTGAAATACATCCCGCTGCCGCCGCAGATCAACCTGTCCGATCAGGCCATGGCCGCTGACTACGCCAATGTCTCCATCCATGCGGGGTCGCTGGGCACGCTGACCGCCAGGCCGATCATCTACGGGCTGACCATCCCCGCCAGCGCACCGAACGGGGCCCTGGGTGAGAAGTTCATCAGCTTCGTGCTCGGCCCGGCCGGCCAGGCGATCATGCGCAGCAACGGGTTCGTGGTCATCTCACCCGCCCTGGCCAATCCGCAGGCCAAGGTGCCCGCCTCGGTCAAGCCGCTCACCACCCAGTGGTCATCCTCCGGGCGGTGACATCGGCACGCAGGCCGGCCAGCACCACAATGACTACGTGACAACGACAGCGACAACAACGGAGGCGAGACGGCGCGCTCGCAGCTGGCCCTCGGGCTGGTTCGGGGTCGTTGCCTGGCTGCTCGGCGGTCTGCTGCTGGCGTTCATCGTGCTGCCGATCATCCGGCTGGTGACGACCTCGTCGGTGGCGAGCTTGCGGCACGCCGCGAGCACGGCTGCGGTCAGGGACGCGATCTTGCTGAGCCTGCAGGCGGCGGCGATCACCGCCGGGATCGCGACCCTGCTCGGAGTGCCGCTGGCTTATGTCCTCGCCCGCGGCACCTTCCGGGGCCGCGGCGCGATCCAGTCCGTGGTTGACCTCCCCCTGGTGGTGCCGCACACGGTCGCCGGGATCGCGCTGCTGTTCCTGCTCGGCCGGACCGGCTGGGTTGGTGCCCCGGCGGGCCATCTGGGGGTGTCGTTTTACGGGTCCCAGTGGGGCATCGTGGCCGCGATGCTGTTTGTCAGCGCGCCGTTCGCTGTCAACAGCGCCCGGGTCGCCTTCGAGGCCATCGATCCCCGGCTGGAACGCGCCGCCCGGAGCCTGGGCGCCACCCCCTGGCACGCCTTCCGGCGCATCACCCTGCCGCTCGGGCTGCGCGGGGTGCTGACCGGCGCGGTACTCGTGTACGCGCGTTCGATCAGCGAGTTCGGCGCCGTGGTGATCATCGCCTATTACCCGGCGACCGCCCCGGTCGAGATCTACAACCTGTTCCTGCAATCCGGTCTCACCCAGTCGGCGTCAGCCGCGGTGGTACTGCTGATCGTCACGCTGGCCACGTTCCTGGTCTTGCGGACCCTGGCCTCCGGGCGGCTGCTCGCCCGGGTTGACCGTGCCTACCGCTGACCCTGGGCTGAGCATAAGCGGGCTGAGCGCCCAGGCCGGGTCCTTCATGCTCGGCCCGGTCAGCCTGGACGTTCCAGCCGACCGGGTGCTCGTGGTGCTGGGGCCCTCGGGCGCCGGGAAGACGATGCTGCTGGAGACCATCGCCGGGCTCCGCCCGCAGCAAGCCGGGCAGATCAGCCTCGCCCGCACCGACATCACCGGCCTTCCGCCCGAGCGGCGCCGCATCGGCCTAGTCTTCCAAGACGCCGCGCTCTTTCCCCACCTGACCGTCGGCGATAACGTCCGGTTCGGGCCACGAGCCCACCACTCATCGTCCCCGGACGGCTCCGACGACCTGCTGCGCCAACTCGGCATCGCCCACCTCGCTGACCGGTCACCGCGGTCGCTCAGCGGCGGCGAACGCCAGCGGGTCGCCCTCGCCCGCGCGCTGGCGATCCAGCCCGGCCTTCTGCTACTCGACGAGCCACTGTCGGCACTTGACCAGCCGACCCGCGAAGACATGCGTGCCCTGCTGCAGCGGCTGCTCGCCGAGCTGGAGATCCCAGCCGCGCACGTCACTCACGACCGCGACGAAGCACTCACCATCGGCGACGACCTGGCCGTCATCGTCGGCGGGCAGCTACGCCAGACCGGGCCAGCCGCCAAAGTCGCCGCCGAACCGGCCGACCCCGACGTCGCCCGCCTGCTCGGCTGGTCAGAACTGGGACACGGCACAGCAAATAGCGGCACCGTCCACATCGGGCAGCTCGCCATCGGCCAAATCCCCGCAAACCTCTACGGGCCGCTGCAAGCGTTCTACCGGCCCGAAGACGTCGAGCTCAGCCTCCCGACAGCAGATACACCAGCAGGCCCCAGCCTCACCGCGCAGGTCGATCGGATTGTTCACACCCGACCGCTTGCCCGCATCACCCTTAACTGCCACCCACCCATCGCGACGCTGATGCTGCACCGAGACATCGACCGCCTCGGCCTCACGGCCGGAGATCCAGTACAGGCCAGCCTGCCACCAGCCAGCCTCCGCGTCTTCCAGGCCAGCTGAAACCCGGCCGGGGACTGTTAGTGGCCGGGCACCGCAGCCACCGGCCAAGGATGATCGCGGTGAAGTCAGCCAGCGCCGCCATCGACGTTCAGGCGCTCAAGACCGGGCCGACACGGAACCGGGTCAACCGCCGATGGCCGACATCGGCCTGGCGGGCTGCAGGAAGCCCGGATCATTGATGCCGTGGCCAGGCAGCTTCACCGCAATGCAGCGCTGCCACCTGACCGCTAGCTCATCGTCGGACGCGCCGGCCCGCAGCGGCGTGCGCAGGTCGCTCTCCGAGGTGGCGAACAGGCAATTCCGCAGCTGCCCGTCGGCGGTCAGCCGAACCCGGTCGCAGGATCCGCAGAACGGCCTGGTCACTGAGCCGATGACGCCAACCTTCTGCGGCCCGCCGTCAACCAGGAAGGTCTCAGCGGGCGCGGAGCCGCGCTCCGCCGGGTCGTCGGGCTTGAGTACGAACTCATCGCTGAGCATGGCCAGGATCTCGTCCGCGGTCACCATGTCCTCGCGCCGCCAGCCGTGCTGCGCGTCCAGCGGCATCTGCTCGATGAAGCGGAGCTCATACCCCTGATCCAGGCAGAACCGCAGCAGACCGGCCGCCTCACGGTCGTTCATGCCGCGCATCAGCACCGTATTGACCTTGACCGGGGTCAGCCCGGCGGCGGCAGCGGCGCGGAGACCGGCCAGTACGTCGGCGAGCCGATCACGGCGGGACAACTGGATGAACGTCTCCGCCGACAGCGTGTCCAGTGAAACGTTGAGCCGGTCGAGCCCGGCCTCTCGCAACGGCGCTGCCAGCCGGTCCAGGCCGATGCCGTTGGTGGTCAGCGAGATTTCCGGCCGCGGCGCCAGCGCCGCGACCCGCGTGATGACGCCGACCAGTCCGCGCCGCAGCAGCGGCTCACCGCCGGTGAACCGCACCTCGGTAATGCCGAGCCTGGTAACGGCCAGCGTGATCAGCCTGACCAACTCGTCGTCGGTGAGCAACTCCGGCTTCGGCAGCCACTCCAGCCCGTCGGCCGGCATGCAATAGGCGCACCTGAGGTTGCATCTGTCTGTGAGCAGACACCCGCAGGTCGGTCGCCGTTCGCCCGTACGAGTCCGAGAGCGGCACGGCACCTCCTCCGCCAGCATGGCGCAGCGCTGCGGGAACATTCCCCTAACCATACGGCCAGGCCCAAGCCCGCGCATCAGCGGCGCGACTCGCCATTAGCAGCAATAGCCGCGCGCCGTTACTTCCCGCATCGAAGATCATTATGACGGGAACGGGGTTCGCGTTCGGCCGGACCCGCCCGCCGGACTCAGCCGTGGGGCTCAGGCGACCTGGTCGGCCGCGGTCGGTGACCGCCGCCCGGCCCTGCTCGGCATAGTCGGCGAAATCGGGCTGCAGCCGCTCATAGCGCCGCTCGAACAGCGGAGACGAGATCAGGAAGTCTGCGGTGGCGCGGTTGCAGGCCACCGGGATGTTCCAGGCGACGGCAAGCCGCAGCAGCGCCTTGACGTCCGGATCATGCGGCTGCGGCTCGAGCGGGTCCCAGAAGAAGATCAGTATGTCGACCTCGCCGTCGGCGATGCGCGCGCCGATCGGACCCGTCCGCGGCTGCTGCTGATCGCCGCCGAGCGGTCCGCTGCGCAGGCAGTTAAGTGGCAGTCCAAGCTCCCGGCTCAGCAGCTGGCCGGTCGTGCCAGTGCGCAAAGAATCATGCTGAGCCAGCGCCGGCCGGTTGAACCGGGCCCATTCGGCGATGTCGGTCTTCTTGTTGTCATGCGCGATCAGGGCGATCCGGCGCCTGCCCTGCTGCTCAGGATGCAGGTCCATGCCCTTCGGGCTGCAGCCGACAGTATTTCGGGCCGGAATACTCATGTTGCGTGAGCATTGCGACCGGGCGCAGCGATCGGGCCGCCGGATTGCCGGCCGCACGTACCGGACCTGCGATAAGTCGCCTACGATTTCCCTCGCCGCCTTGCACTTCGCGGCCCCGGCAAGCCGACCATGTCGGCCGTTCACCCAGGATGGTCTCATGACCGTGAATGGCGCCATCTGGCGCGACCAGCTCACTGCCGAGGAGCGGTCCGTGCTGGGCCGTGCCGACGACGGCGTTGGCGGGCGCACGGCCTGACGTGCTGGTGGTCGGCGGCGGCATCCTCGGTGTGACCACCGCTGCGGCCTGCGCGGAGGCGGGCCTGGGCAGCGTGCTGCTGATCGAGACCGGCCGTCTGGGCGCCGGGGCGACCGGCGGTGCTACCGGCCTGCTCATCCCCGAGCCGCACCAGTGGAGCGACCCCGAGCCGTTCGTTGACCTTGAGCGGGCCGGGCTGGAGCGCTGGCGTGACCTGGAGCAGTCCGTGCCCGGCGGCGTCGGGCTGGTGGAGGTCGACTGGCTGGGACTGGCGCCGCATGACAGCGGGTACGCGGCGCACCAGCCGCGCGCGGTCGAGTGGCTCAACCCCGGCCAGGTCGCAGAACTGCTGCCCGGCCTGGCCCGGCCCATGGAGGGCGCGCTCATCCACCGGCAGGCCCGGATCAATCCGCTGCGGGCCGTGGCCCGGCTGGCGGCCCGGCTGCCCGCGGTGACCACCGGCGTGGCCGCCACGTCGGTGGAGATCAACGGCGACCGCATCGTCCGGGTGGGCACTTCGGCGGGCGACATTCATCCCGGCGCGGTGGTGTTCGCTACCGGGCGCCCGCCGATGCTCGACGGCCTGCCCCTGCACATCCCATCCGACCGGGTCAAGGGCCATCTGCTGGTCACCGAGCCGGCCGACGTAAGACTGCCCGGCATCGTGGCGCCGCTGGCGACCCAGATCGAGAACGGCCAGCTGCTTGCTGGCGGAACCTTCGAGCCGGGCGACGAGAGCCCGGCCGTGCAGCCCGAAGTCATCGACGCGATCGTCCAAGGCCTCGCTGCCGTATTGCCTGCGCTGCGTGGGATCGGTGTTGCCTACCAGTGGTGCTGCTTCCGGCCCCGGCACCCCGACCGCCGACCGGTCATCGACATGGTGCCGGGCCTGGCCAATGCGTGGCTGACCTCTGGTCACTTCCGCACCGGGATCCTCAATGCGCCGGTGACCGCGGCCGTGCTGTCTCGCTGGATCGCGGCCGGCGAACCGCCGGTGGAGGCAGGAACCTGGTCAGCTACCCGGTTCGCCGGGCACTAGCGCATCCGCAGGCCGGCTCGCTGGATCGGGCGGCGCGGACCGCCGCAGCACCCGCCGGTCGTCTGCCAGCCGCTGGGTGACGCCGACGGAGTCCAGCAGCTCCAGCAGCGGAATAACCGTGCGCCGGGTGGTGGCCAGCGCTTCGCGTGCCTGCGCCGCCGTGAACGGCTGATCGAGGCGCGCCAGGATGGCTGCAGCGGCCGCGTCGGCACCTGGCGCCAGCACGATCTGGTCGCTGACCCGCATCAGCTCGCCCGCCCGGATGGCGGCGGCAAGACTGCGCGCGTCAAGCCCGAGCTTCCTGAGCCGGTCGGCGTCCGGGGCCACGAACGGCGCTGCGGCGAGGTCAGCGCGCAGAATGCGCACGGCCGCGAGCACCGCCTCCGGTAGGTCCGGGCCGGCGCTTGTCAACTGGACGCGCGATCTGCAGAGCGCCGCAACTTACCCGGAATGGTGGCCGGGCCAGAGCCGTGACAAGACGACGGTCCGGCAGATCAAGCGCCGCCCGCGCCGCCTCGATCGGCAGGCCAGGCGACAGCGGCTCGCTGGCGGCGTGACCGGCGAGGACCTCGCCGAGCTGACTGCTGAGTGCGCGCCAGTGCTCAGGGTCGGCAAGCCACTCTCCGGTGACCGGCACCGGGTG
The DNA here is from genome assembly GCA_963804435.1 of uncultured Actinomycetota bacterium. Lineage (GTDB taxonomy): Bacteria > Actinomycetota > Actinomycetes > Streptosporangiales > Streptosporangiaceae > JAJYUU01. The sequence continues at coordinate 3,006,685 of CAWDQI010000001.1, forward strand.
GTCAGTTATCCCCATGGCCAGCAGGGCGCTGGCCTTCAGCAGTCCGTGCCGGGCCAGCAGGTCGGCCGCCCCAGGCCGGTCCGGCCAGGACGCGAGCTGGCGCCCGGCGGCGGCCGCAGCCCCGCGCCGCCGCAGCGGTGGCGGCGCCACGTCCAGCACCACCGCGCCGGCCACAGCCGGCCACGATCCCGGTGTGCGGCTGCCGGGATCGCGCAGCAGGATGCGATCGCCGGCGTGCAGCGGGAGCGGCTCAGCCAGGGTCAGCCTGGCTATGCCGGACCCGAGCGGGCGAACGCGGGCGATGCTCCGGCCCGAGCCGACGTGCACGTTGACCGAGCGCGGGAGCTCGCCGCCGTCGTCCGTTCGCCGGCGCCACGGCCGGTCCGCCTGATCTGGCTCGGTCGCGATCTGCACCCTGACATCGATCAGATCGGTCAGCGTCCAGCGCCCGGGCTGGATCAGGGCCATGCCCCGACGAGGCATGTCCTTCCCGGCCCCGCGCAGGTTCAGCGCCACCCGCGCGGTGGCGGTCGCGGTCTGTGCGGTTTCGCCTAGCGACTGCAGCTCGCGGACTCTGACCGGCCGCATCGCCGGCGTCAGGACGAGCTCGTCGCCGCGGTGGACAGTTCCGGTGGGCAATGTCCCGGTGACGACGGTGCCGCTGCCGGTGACGCTGAATGCCCGGTCGATCCAGATCCGGACCGGGGCACCGGGGTCAGGTTCGGGCAGCCGGCGCCCGAGCTCATCCAGTTCGCGGCGGAGCTCGGCCAGGCCCGCGCCGGTGACTGCGCTGACCGCTATCGCCGGGACGGCCCGCAGGCTGGTGGCAGCCAGCTCGGCGGTGGCCTGCGCCATTGCCGCTGCTGGGTCGGCCAGGTCACTCTTGGTAACTACAAGCAGTCCCTCGCAGATGCCGAGCGCGCTGAGGACCGCCAGGTGCTCAGCCGACTGCGGCATCCAGCCCTCGTCCGCCGCGACCACGAACAGGACCGCCGGCACCGGTCCTGCCCCCGCCAGCATGTTGGTCACGAACCGCTCATGACCAGGCACGTCAACGAACGCGACCTGGTCGCCCGAGGGCAGGGTCAGCCAGGCGAAGCCAAGGTCAATCGTCATACCGCGGCGCCGCTCCTCGGCCCACCGGTCCGGTTCCATCCCGGTGAGCGCGCGAATCAGCGCCGACTTGCCATGGTCCACATGGCCTGCGGTCACCACGACGTGCATGCCAACCACCTCGCGCTCAGCCCGCAGCGGCCTTGACGGCTGCGATCAGCAGCTCGTCATCCGCAGGGGCAACGGCCCGCAGGTCAAGGAGCAGCCGCCCGTCCTCGATCCGGCCGACGACTGCAGGTACGGAGCCGTTGCGCACCGCAGCCCCGCACCGCAGCGGGGCGGACAGCGCAGCCGGCAGGCTGACCGCCGCGCCCGGCAGGCGCTGGCCAGGCGCGCCGCCGCCGCCAACGGCCGCGTCGGATAGCTCCACCTTGGCATCGACGCCGCCTAGCCGGTCGGCGATCTGACGCGCCCGGCCGCCGAGTTCGGCCTGGCCGACCGCGAGCGAGTCGGCCACTGGCGGCCGCGGGCCAGCTAGTGTCGCCTCGAGCGCCGCCACCGTCAGCTTGTCCACGCGCAGCGCCCTGGCGAGCGGATGCCGTGCCAGCCGGGCGACGAGTTCCGCGCGGCCGAGCAGCAGTCCGGCCTGCGGGCCGCCCAGCAGCTTGTCGCCGCTGGCGGTCACCAGGGCAGCTCCGGCGCGCAGCCAGCTGGTCGCGTCCGGTTCGGCTGGCAGCAGCGGATGCGGGGCGAGCAGGCCGGACCCGATGTCCCCGACTACGGGAACGCTGAGGCCAGAAAGCTCGGCGACCGAAGCGCTCGCGGTGAAGCCCTCGATCCGGTAGTTGGACGGGTGGACCTTGAGCACGAACGCTGTCTGCGGGCCGACCGCGGCCGCATAGTCGGCAACGGTCGTCCGGTTGGTCGTACCGACCTCTTTAATGCGCGCGCCGGTCGACTCGATCAGGTCCGGCAGCCGGAAACCGTCGCCGATCTCGATCAATTCGCCGCGGCTTACCACGATCTCGCGGCCCGCCGCCAGGGCCGTAGCCGCCAGCACCAGGGCGGCAGCGTTGTTGTTAACCACGTGCACGGCCTCGGCCGCCGGCACCGCGGCCGCCAGGGCCGTCAGCATGCCGCGGCCGCGCCGACCGCGTTGGCCAGTGGCCAGGTCGAATTCCAGGTCCGTGCAGCCTGCGGCAGCCGTCAGCGCCTCGCGGGCGGCAGCCGAGAGCGGCGCCCGGCCGAGGTTGGTATGTAGCAGCACGCCGGTCGCGTTGATGACCCAGGTGAGCGTGGCGGCCAACGGCGGGAGTGCGTCCGCTGCCGCATCCGCGACCGCACCCGCCGCAATCTCGCCCGTTCGCGCGCGATCCTGGGCCCGGCGGACAGCAGCGAGCACGATCGCGCGGCCGAGTCGCTGCTGCGCGGCGGCCAGCCGTGGATCGGCCAGAACGGCGTCGGTGCGGGGAGTCAGCCTGCGGACGTCCACGATCGCGACCATACCTGTCCGCGGTCGGCTTGCCACCTGGCCAGGGCAGCCTTTGCTGGGCGATTTACCAGCACTTTGCCCAAGGAACCCACCACCGGGTGCAGCCCGTGTGAAAGTCTTTAAACATCCGATTCCGCAGGGAGTGATAACAGATGAACCTACCAGTCGGGATTCCGCGTAGTCGCGGCGCAATATGCGGGGTGCTGCTGATCTTGCTTGGCCTGTGGGGCGGCCTCGCCCCCTTCGTCGGCCCGTACTTCCACTTCGGCGTCAGGCCGGACAGTACCTGGGCCTACAACTCCGGCCGGCTGTACTACTCCATCGTGCCCGGCGCGGCGGCACTGCTCGGCGGCATCCTCGTGCTGGTTACCCGCAACCGGGCCATAGGCATCGTCGGCGCCGTACTGGCGGTCCTCGGCGGTGCCTGGTTCGCCCTTGGCGAAGGCTTCGTTACGGTCGTGCTGAAGCACACGTTGATCACCACCGGCTCGCCTATCGGGACCGTCGTTCCTGGCACTACCGAGCCGGTCCGGATGTACCTGGAGCAGATCACGTTGTTCGCCGGACTCGGCGTGCTGATCGCGGTGGTCGGCGCTCTGGCCATTGGCCGGTTCTCCATGGTCGCCGCCAAGGACCTGGCCGCGGACGAGGAAGAGTCCTACGCGCCTAGCATCCCGGTCAGGCCCCTGCCGATGCGCGTGGCGGCCACGGGAGGGACCCCGTTCCCCTCCGAAGCTGATCAGTACTCACCCACGGGTACGTTCACGCAGCCGTCACAGTTCGGGGACGCGCCCACCCAGTACCCGGAGCCGACCCAGTAAGCCGCCGGCCCGCGGGGAGGCGCGGGCGAGGAACCGGAGCCGGGCCGCGCGCGCGTCCCAGGAGTAGATCACTACCGTGCCGGCGATCACGTCATGCAGCGCCTGCCGCTCGCGTCCCAGGATGATGCCGAGGAACCCCAGGCCGAAAAGCAGGAAGCTCAATGGCAGCGCCAGCGTGCGTACCACCGCCCGGCGCGGGCCGGCGTCGGCGCCATCGGAGCGCGCGACTCGCACCCCGAGCAAGGCCATCCCGAAGGTCTTGCCGCTCGCCGCCCAGGAGTACGCGAAGTAGATGAACAGCCAGGCCACGTACGCGATGCCAACCCAGGTGTCGTTCCGGCTCCAGTTGATCGACTTGCTGGTCACCACACCCACGGCAAACGAAATGGCCGCCAGTGCGAGCATGAAGACCACGGTGCTGGTGCCCGCGTCCACGATGTAGGCGGTAAACCGCGAAGCGAAGCCCGCGTAATGGCCCTGAAGGCTCTCGCGGTTAGCGACCGGAGCATCTGACACGCCGGCTCCGCCCGCCAGCTCAGTCACGGCCGGGCCGCTGCCCTCAGCCGGTAGCGGACCGGGCGGGCCGGTGAATGGGCGACGGCGCAACCGGCCAGCCCAGCGGGCGATGAACTCGTCCAGTCCGACCGCCTGGCTCCGGACCACGTCGAGCGCATTATTCGCGGCCCCGCCGGAGGACCGTGCGACGACGGCGCCGACATCGGTGCGCGCGAGCAGGTCGTCCATGTCAACCCGGGCCAGCAGGCGGTTCACGTCAACCCGGTCCAGCAGCTCGTCCACGTCAACCCGGTCCAGCAGTTCGTCCACGTCGACCCTGTCCAGCAGCGCGTTGACATCCAGCGAGGAAGCGACGAGATCGACAACGCGCTCCGCAACCCGCTGGGCCAGCGCCTCCGCCGGCGGGGCCAGCTTGTCCCCAACCGACCGCATGAGCGAAAGCGGGTCCACAAGCCAAGTATGGTGACGCCATTCTGCTCCGGATCACCCGCAAAGGGTGATCCTCGCAAAGGCGGCAGGACCGGCAAACCGCGGTCTGCCGTCGTCTGCGCAGGTCAGCAGGGGTCTTCCGGGTCAGCCGCCAGAGCGCAGCGAAAGCCACCGCAATCAGAGCCGAGGGCCTGCCAATGTCAGCGCTGGCAATCGCTGGCTGGTGGTGTCATTTGCTCCCCGGCCATTCAGGCGCTGTCGGCGACCAGGATGCGAGCGGCTAGCCGCACCGTGAACACAAATGCCAGCGCGGGCTGACCTTCACGTTAGTCAGCCCGCGCCCCAGCTGCTAAGGGCTCGGAGCCTGGTCAGGGGACGCCGCTGGCTTGATTGGCCGTGGCTAGATGCATTTAGTGTGCTGGCAGCTCGAGAATCCGGGCGGCACGGGCAGCGCGAGCTGGGCCAGCAGCGCCGGGGTCGGCGGCAGCCACGTGATCACGTCGTACTGGTCGGCCCCCCAGTCGGCGATCTGCAGGTAGGTAGTGGCGTCCACGAGCATGTGGATCCGGATGCCGTAGTGGTACTCGATATCCTTCGGCGTGTTGACGATGGTCAGGATCGGCGTGCCATGGTCGCTGGCGTGGCTGGTGACCGTTTAGGCGCCGCATCGCAGCGAGGACACCAGCCATGCCGCCCAGCGCAGGTCACCAATTTGCGGTGCGTCATCGGCGGGGCCAACGCACTGATTCTTGTCCGTGTGGACGATCCCGCTAAATGGAAAGGTGGTAAGCGCCCACTTCCGCGAAGGGTAGAAGACCGTCCTGATCGTCTCGCGGCTCCGGTAACTGATGACGAGCTGCGCCTAGTGGTTTGAACCGAAATTGATCAGCAGGTGCATGTTCCGATAGTCCAAAGCGGACAAGTAGAGACCGGTCCGGTTCTTGTGGTTGTAACTCCGGGTGTAGGCGATGAAGTTCGTCGAGGTCAGCACGGCCCGCTCGACGCGGCTGACGAGCGTGGCATGGGTGATCGGGCCGGGTGGCCAGGATGGCAGCGGACGCGGGTGCTGGGTCGGCGCGGGCCGCACTGCGGGCCGCACTGTCGGCGCGGCTTCCCTGCCGGTCCGCTTGCTCGCCGTCGGCGCGACGCCGAGCATGCCGATCGCGACCGCAGTGGCGGTGAGGGTCGCCACGGCGGCGGCGGCGAGCCCGCGCCGGTTACCAAGCGGTGCCGCCGGGCCTGGCGGGACGCCCGGTGCGTGAGACCAGCGGGCACCTCGGCCGGCAAACGGTCGATGCCTTGCCCGAGCAGGTCTTCAAGGTCGATATTCATGCTGAGCCGCCCTCCCTTGCCGTGAACCGATGAACTGGACCGAACTGGGCGGGATAGGCCGCTTCGGCGGGCTTTGCGCTGGCAAGCTCGCGCAGCCTGCTTATGCCGCGCAAGGCCGCCGACTTGACCGATCCGGGCGAACAGCCAAGGAACGCTGCCGTCTCGGCCTCACTCAGCTGCTCCCAGTACCGCAGCACGACCACCACGCGCTGCGGCGGCGGCAGATGCGCGAGGAGCCGCACGAGCACGTCCCGGATGTCGACAGCGTCCGTTCCGTCGGCCCGCCCCTCGGATGCGGCAACCACTGGCTGCCAGTGCCGGACCACGCCTCGGCGCCGCCAGCCATCGGCAGCCAGGTTGTAGAGCGTGCGCCGCAGGTAGCCTTCGGCGTCGGAATCGACTCGCCGGTTGTTCCGCAGCAGTCGTTCCAGCGCGGCCTGCAGCAGATCCTCGCCATCTGGCGGCTGCCAGCCAGCGCGATGGCCGCTCGCGTCAGGTGGGGCCGCGCGCTGCCAGCAACTGCTCCACCGCCGCGCCGCGGCCCGGCTTCGCTGTGCCCGGTATCCGGGTCGGGTTTCACGCCATCACCTCCCTCGTGCTTTCTGCCAGCCAAGGACGTACGGGGCGGGCCGGAAGTTGCCACCGGATCGCGCTTCGATGAACTTGATCGCAGGGATAACGGCATTTCAGCTGTATCAGGATGAATCCGGCGGGGAAGGTAGCAAGCAGCATGAACCACGGCGCTGAAGAGCGCCAGGCGGGAGGCGCGACCGCCAAGAGGGCGGCACCGGGCTGCTGCGGAACAGGTCGCCGCGCTCGTGGCGAAGGCCGGGACGTCATGACCGCGCCGTGTGTTCCGGGGATGTTCCCCGGCCGCCCGTTCCGGGCCCTTGCCGTCCGGTCAGCCAGGTCCTCCCTAGCAGCGTTTATGCAGGTCAGCGGAGGCGGACGGGAATCGAACCCACCGACAATGCGGAGCGCTGTCCACCAGTTTTGAAGACCGGCGCAGGGTGTCGTTGATAAATATTCCCCCACTGTTCCCAACAGGACGGCCAAGATCCCCTGCCGATGGTCTGGAATCAGCGTCGGCGGCCTCGGCGGATGCCGGGGCAGGGTAGTATCATTAGTGATACTACCTAGCTGTGGCTTCCGTTAAGGCTCTCGTCGAAGCGATGAGACGCTCGCCGAGCTCGGTGCGGTTCGGTGATCTCGACCGTGTATGCCGCGCCTACTTCGGCGAGCCCCGCCAGAGTGGCACCTCACACCGGGTGTATCGCACCCCGTGGGCCGGCGACCCTCGGGTCAACATCCAAGAGAACCAGGGCATGGCCAAGCCGTATCAGGTCCGGCAGGTGTTAGCCGCCATCAGCAAGCTGGAAGAGGAGGATTCGTGACCGTCGCCGAGCACTACACCTACCGAGTCGCCTGGTCAGCCGACGACGGCTCGTTCATCGGCACCGTGGCCGAGCTGCCCTCCCTGTCCTGGCTGGCCGAAACCCGTGGCGAGGCCTTCGAAGGCATCCAGCGCCTCGTAGCGGAGGTGATTCACGATCTGGAGGCCAACGGCGAGCCCGTGCCAGAAGCCCTCGCCGACCGCACCTACTCGGGGCAGTTCGTCGTCCGCGTCCCGCCCGAAGTCCACCGCCAGCTCGTGCTCGACGCGGCGGAGCAGCACGTGTCACTCAACCGGCTCGTCTCCTCCCGCCTGGCGAGCTGACCCGTCCATGGCGAGAACCGCGAACGCGGCGCTCCAAGTCGGCAGACGCACACTTCGATCGGCGGATTAGCGGATTATGAGTCCGGCTAGCCGACTGGCTGCTTCATACCCTCTGAAATGGGCAGACGGCCATGCGCGCAACCATGCTGCCGGGATTTAGGCACGTATCTGGCATGATCAAGCTTGTGATTGCCGCCAGCGCCTGATCGCCTCGCCAATTCTGGGAACGTCATCGCGCAAGGTGACCCAGACCGTCTCGTAGTCGATGCGATGGTAGGCGTGCGCGGCGATGATCCTCATGCCCTTGACTTCTCGCCATGGAATCTCAGGAGTTGCCTTGACGACCTCATCTGGCAGCTTGGTCGCGACATCGCCCAAACGGCCGATGACGGCCTCACCCGCAAGGCGCAACGGCCGCTCGGCGTCCCAGCGCTCCTTTCCTAGATCCACAAGTTCGGCTGCCGCATCAACCGCCTCGGCCAGGTCCGCGAGAAGGTCATCAACTCCCCTGGTCACAGCTCCACGGCCTCAGCGCGAATGTGGTCGTCCTGTGGCTTGAGCGCGCTTCGCGCAACGACGTCCACCCCAACGCCCAGGAGCTCCTCCAGATCCTGAAACAAGCCGACGTGATCAAGAAGAGACGTACCCGGCTCGAAATCCACGAGCAAGTCCAGGTCGCTGTCCTGGCGAGCCTCTCCCCTGGCGACGGAACCGAACACGGCCACCCGATGGGCCTTGCGCTTACGCGCGACGCGTAGGATCTCCGGGCGGCGGCGGCGCAGCCCTTCCAGCGTCAGCACGTCATCGGTCACCTATCTAGGGTATCGCCGCATGATCCCCTCGACGCGAACTCCATCCGCGACGGTCGACAATGGTCGTTGCCGCTGGCCGACTGCCAGGTCATGGCGACGGTGCCCGATGACAAGCACCGGGTGGCTGCACAGATTGCTGCTGTTGCCTGCGCACGGGCGTCCGAGGAGGCTTTGCATGTGCATGGAGGTCCAGCACAAGCCGCCTGAACGGGGCATCCGTCTCTGTGCGTCTCGCGGCTGTCCAGCATCAATGCCAGGTTTCCAGGGCCGTCGTTAGCAAGGCGTTAGCAAGATCGGCTTCTTCATGAGGTCGGCTTGGCACCAGCAACTTGATAACTCAACAGTTTGACGCTTCTATGTGTTGTCAAGTGGCCATGGCAGCGGTTAGTGCCCGGTAGAGCTGACGAGCGATGTAGCGCTTGAGGCAGCGGCGGATCTCGCGGTCGGTCTTGCCTTCGGCGCGGCGCCGTGCTGCGTAGTCCCGGGTGGCGGCGTGGGTGCGCATGCGGGTGGTCGCGATGACGTGGATGGCGCGGTGGCTGGCGCGGGCCAGGTCACGGTCGCGGTCGTCGCCGTCTCGCAGCAGGGCGCGGAGCCGGTTAGCCTGCGCGGTGGCCGTGGTGGTCAGCTCCTGGCGCGCGCACAGCAGGATGCGCAGGGCCTCGCGGTCCCCGTCCGCCCGGGGCGTGGGCAGCCTGGCGGCGTCGAGCTGCAGTGCTGTCAGTACCGCCAGGTGCGCGTCGATCGGGTCGGACTTGCCTTTGCCTCGGCGGGTCTTGCGGGTGGGCTGCTCGCACTCGATCACCGTGATCCCGGCAGCTGCCGCCGCGCGGGCCAGCCCGGCGCCGTAGCTGCGGGTCCCCTCGATGCAGGCCGCCAGCCGCGGCCCCGGAGCGTGCTCACCTGCCCAGCCCAGCAGCTGCGCGTAGCCGGCGCTGGTATTGCCGACCGAGCAAGTCGCGATCACCGCGCCACTGGGGTGCGCGATCTCGGCGTGATGGACGTCGCGGTGGGTGTCGACCCCGATGACGGCGTCGACGACATCTGCCAGCATGGACATAGACGGTGCTCCTTTCACGGGCGCGGTCAAGGTCGGCACCGGCCTGGGTGAAGGTCACCGGAGTGGCATATCTGTGACGGGTCACGCTCACGCGGACATGCTTCTGATCAAGCCAACTGGTGGGCCAGGCCGGTGCCGGCAATCAGGCGGACAGGTCACACTGAAGGCACGCCCAGGCGGCCAGATTTCTCACGAGTCACGTCAGGTCACCAGCACCGAGCCTGGCAGCGGACCAGACCGGAGCCGCTGCACGACACACTCACAGAACTCTCCATGCGGTCATAACTGCGAGTAGCCAGGTATCTGATTATCAAGACGGCGCGGCGACTAGCAGATATGACAATACTTATCCCGGTGATACGAGGGCCAGCCGGCGCTCAGTAACGGTCGCCGCCGGCCGCCTGGGCGGGTTGAAGCGTGAGAGCCTGCTGCCGTGCTGAAGCTGCTGGCCTTCATACTCCCGCTGGGCCTGGACTCCTTTGCCGTCGCCGCCGCGATCGGGGCAACCAGGCCGACCAGCTGGCGGCATCGGCTGCGGGGCGGCGGGGGCTTGTTTGATTACCGCGAGAGGCCCTCGATGACGCCGTAGGGAGGGGTTATTGGCTGGATATTGGCAAGGTTCAGGCCGGCTTGGGCGAGGAGCTCGGCGTACTCGGCGTTGGTGCGTTCTTGGCCGCCGGTGACGACCAGCATGGTCATGTCGCTGAGCAGGACAGGTATAGCGCGCGCTGGGTCGTCGGGGATCAGCCGCTCGATGATCAGTACCCGGCCGTCTTTGGCCATGGCCTGGCGGCAGGTAGCGAGGATCCGCACCGAATCTGCGTCATCCCAGTCGTGCAGGACGTTGGCCAGGATGTAAGCGTCCGCGCCGTCGGGGACGGCCTGGAAGAAGTCTCCTGGTACTACCTGGCAGCGATCGGTGACACCCGCGGCCTGGAACACCTCGGCAGCGCCGGCGACTACCGGCGGCCGGTCAAGCAGCACGCCGCGCAGGTGGCCGTGCGCCCGCAGGATGGCCGCCAGCAGCGTGCCCTTGCCGCCGCCGATGTCAGCCACGGTCCGCATCGGTGAGAAGTCATATCCGGCAGCGACGCCCGGGGCGAACGCCACGGTCCGCTCCGACATCGCGGCCTGGAACTTGTGCTCCAGGTCCGGGTGCGCGGCGAGGAACTCGAACAGGCCCATCCCGTACGCGATGTCGAGGCCGGTCTTGCCCGTCTTGACCGTCTCGATGATGGGCTCGAACGACCTCATGCCGCCGCCAGAGTCCACCAGCAGCGCCCACGACCGCATCGAGGCCGGGACGTCCGCCCGCAGCCGCTCCCCCAGGACCGTCAAGCTGAACGAGCGGTGGTCACGCTCGGTTAGCACGCCCAGCGTGGCGAGCAGCCGCAGCACCCGGTACAGCGACGGCTCGTGCGCCTGCGTGGCCTGCGCCAGCTGCGCTGCGGTCATCGGGCCGTCGGCCAGCAGGTCTGCGATGCCCAGTGCCGCTACCACGTACACGGCCCGGGAGATGTGGATGCCCCAGATCATCTGGAGCATCGCGGCCGCCGCGGCGCGCTGTTGCCCGGTCGGCTCCACGCCGTCATCCGCCAGGACCGGCTCAGCCCGGCCAGCAGGTCCATCGCCCTTGCTCATGTGTCGCCCCTTCCCGCGCTCGCACAGTGGTCAAGCTGGCGTGACCGGCACGCGCCCAGAAGGCAGGCGATGGCCGCGCCGCGCCTAGGTACGTGCATGGTCGCAGACGGGGTTCACCCTGCCAAACCCAGATCACTGGGCGCCCAGCGGCCAGCGGACGGCGCCAGACCGCGGTTTCCCGGCTGGAGCGTGTGACGGCACCATGATGATCGCTCATAGACACCCGCCAGGTCGAGATCAGGATGAAAAAGGTTCAGCGCACCCGTTCACACCTGGCCATCCTTGCGATAGGCGCGATCATGTGCCGAAGAAGATCACAGTCCAGAGTGGCGCGCAGCGCCATCCGAAGGACGCGAGCGTAGCGAGCGCTCTTGATGGTGATCTTGCTCGGCTCCAAGACTCGAGCGCCGGGAGGATGGCTGGTCCTGCGTTGGCCGCGCGCTCGGCGGGCGTGACGGCGGCCAGCTCGTGACGGGCGGTATCCGGGGCAACGCACGGGCGGCAGCCCGCCGTGTGCCGCAGGTGCTAAGGCGGAGCTGCCAGCCCAAGGGAGCGATGGGAGTCCCGCGGGCGCATCGCGCCCGCTCCGCCGAGCGCAGCCGCCTGTCAATTCGCCCCGCGATGGCGTGCTACTTCTCGCGGGATCACGCTCCGTTGGGGCGCGGCGGGCTTCGCGCGCCCTTGAAGACGTAAAGAAAGTTATCACCGGCTTGACAACGGACGTTGTCGGATGCGCGTGCGGATCCGTCTTCGCTGGTCAGAGGGCCGGGTAGCTCGTCAGCGTGGGGATCACTGTCGACAACTTATGTTTCCGAGTTCCACCTCACGCTTTACACACGGCACCGCGAGCCTGTTGGCCGTTCCCGCCCAGGCGCCTAGACAGAACGGTGGCGGCGCTGGTATCGCTGGCGCGCTGCCTGTCGGGTCACATCAAGCTGCTGCGCGATCTCGGGCCAGCCGATCCCAAGGCCGACGGCGCGGTCGACGAGCGCGTCAAGCTCAGCCTCTGCTGCATCCCGCGCAGACCCGGCGCGCTTGAGCCGTTCCAGCACCTCTGCCGTGGTTCGCTGGGAAGGCCGCTGCGCCGAGCCCGCGGTGTCCACCGCCGTGTGCTGCGTCCGGCTGGATCCCGCCTGCCTCGCTCTCTGTGTCGATCGGCGCCTCGGCTTGCCCATGCCATCAATGATGCGCGATTCCTGAGAACGTGAGTCGCCCTGTCGGTTGCTCCGAAGCGTGGCGAGTACTCGCGCCCAACCCGGCACTGAGGGCACACGACTGCCGTGTTGGGCCGTGCATCGCGGAAGCATGCGATGTGATGCACATCACATTTTTGTCCTACAGCAGTCGCTGGCGGTCTCTGGCGGACGCCTGTGGTCTATGACGTACATCAACGACAGCCCGACACGAAGTACCGGCATTTGCATCGCGGCGGCAGTAGTCGCACAGTAGATGCGGAGCAGTGGAGGCGCCGCCGAAGGTGCCGGGCGGTTAGGCCCATGGCACCGGCAATCTGGAGCACGCCATTGCCGCGTGCGAGTAGGCATCGGGCCAAGAGCCGTGCGGTTTGCCGCAAGTCGCTCGCCCATCTGCCGTGATCAACACCGGATATCCGAACCCGCGTGCCTGTACGCGTGCCCATGCCCGCAGCCACCCTGGCAGTCAATACCGGGATGGCTCAGGCGCTAGGAGCTGACTAGGGCGAACGCGAGGAGTCCGGTGTTGCCGCACAGTCTGCTGCCCGGAAGGAGCCACCACCATGGACAAGCAGCTGCGCCGGTCCCCGCGCATAGCGACGTCAGGTGATCGGCTCAGTATCGAGGACGAGGGCCGTCACCGTGACCACCGTTGACGACGCTCGCACCACCAAGCAACGCGACAAGCTCACGATCGCTGAGGTCTGTGCGGACCTCGGCATCAGCCGCCGCACGTTCTACGAGTGGCGTGCCAAGAACAGGGCCCCGAAGTGCATCACGCTGCCCAACGGCAGCCTGCGCATCCGGCGGTCCGAATACCAGCGCTGGCTGGCGTCTCGCGAGGAAGCGGCCTGATGGACGGCGGCACCATTTACGACGTCAGGATCTACCGCATCGAGGTCTACAAGGGCAGCCGCGTCTCCACCTACAAGGTGCGCTGGAAAGTCGGCGGCAGGCTCTGGAAAGAAGGCTTCCGAACCGCTGCTCAAGCCGACAGCTTCCGAAGCTCGCTGCTAATCGCCACGCGGAAAGGCGAGGCATTCAGCCTTCTCACCGGCAGGCCGACAGCCTGGGAGCGCAGCAAGGCCGACATCAGCTGGTACGAGTTTGCCTGCCGCTATGTCGACATGAAGTGGAAGCTGGCGTCGGCCAAGTACCGCAAGGACATCGCGCGAGCATTAATCGCTGCCTCCCCCGCGCTGCTGTCCGAGGCAGGCGGGCGCCCGAACGACGCTGATATCCGCCGGGCTCTGCTCCGGTACGGATTCAATACGAAGCAGCGGGTCGATCCACCCGATGACGTCGCTGAGATCCTCGCCTGGGTGACTCGGAACAGCATCCCGATGTCGGCCTTGGCCGAGCCCGCGGTCGCGCGCCGCATACTCGACCAAGCTGCCGGCCGACTCGACGGCAAGAACGCGGCCGCAAGCACGGTGCGGCGCAATCCCACGATCCTAGCCAACGCGATGGACTACGCCATCGAGCTTGGCATGATCGACAGGAATCCGATCCGCGCCCTCAAATGGACCGCGCCGAAGGTCTCCAGCCAGGTGGACCGGCGCAGCGTCGTCAATCCGCGTCAGGCGCGCGCCCTGCTGGCCGCAGTGCGCGAGCAGCAGCCAAGCGGCCCGACGCTCGTCGCTTTCTTCGCGGTCATGTACTACGCGGGGCTGCGCCCCGAGGAAGCGATCAGCCTTCGCGCGGAGAACGTTGTCCTACCGCCCCAAGCTCCGGGCGCGCACGGCGATCAGGCATGGGGCGAGCTACAGCTGCGGAGCGCGACGCCTGATGCAGGCGCCGAGTGGACCGATGACGGAAGTGCCCGCGAGCAACGGCAGCTCAAGCACCGCCCGGAGGGCGATAGCCGGATAGTGCCAGTCCATCCCGAGCTGACGAGGCTGCTCCGCGATCACCTGGACCTATTCGGCATCTCCGACGGCCGCCTGTTCAGCGGCGTTCGCGGTGGCGAATTGCCCACGATCACTTACCGGCGCGCGTGGATCAAGGCTCGCCAGGCGGCCCTCACTCCAGCGGAGCAAGCCTCTCCCCTGGCCCGGCGGCCATACGACCTACGCCATGCCTGTCTGTCCACATGGCTCAATGGCGGCGTCTACCCGACCCAGGTCGCCGAATGGGCCGGGCACAGCGTCGACGTCCTACTTCGGATCTACGCCAAGTGCGTCGTCGGCCAAGACGAGCTCGCCAAGCGCCGGATCACCGAGGCGCTGCGCCAGGCCTGAAACTTGGGCACGTATTGGGCACAGCGACCTGCATCTGGCCACCCGGGACTGCAGTTCGGACGACTGCGCCCCGATCTCGAGCCACCCAGGCGACGTGGACGCCTGAGGGCGCACCAGTGATTGAGGAGCCTAATCGGCTGCTCTGACCGTTCCGGTTCGTCAAGGCTCTTCGGTGAGCACGAATGACAGATACCGCCACCGCTGCGCCAGATGGTAGGCGTCCTGGAGAACCTCGACGATCTCAGGAATGGGTGCAGTGGCGTCAACCCAGCAGCGGTCAATCTTGCTCATCAAGATGGGCCATAGCGCTCTGGCGAGGTCTGGCTTACTAACCTCGTATGCCCACCGGCCCGTCGGCCTACCTATCTGCGGATCGAAGCGGCCTCTCTCCCAAACTCGCTTGATGTCGTCTCCTCGGCCGCGCCAGTAAGCCAGCGCGCCGACCAGCTCGGCTCTCGAATATCCCTCAATAGTGGTGTGCACGGCCATGATGCCGCCGGCAAGTTCGTCGTCGGTGAAATGGGCGAACTCGTAGCAGGATGCGGTCCAGGTCCGAATGTCGACCAGCTCTTCGAGCTCTGCGGGATTGGGCCTCTCAACGCCCTGGGCTCTGAGCACCGTCTTGATCTCGTTGAGGATGTCAGCCTTGGTCTGCGGGACCCTAGCGGGAGCGAAGTACCGCCCTTCGGGATCCACCGCGATCAGTAGGCGGGTTGGTGGCTTGATCAACAGCCAGGCACGCTGCGGCGTCGGCGCCTGCTCTCCCACGAGAGGTGCAGCAGCCAGTGCGGCAACTTTCTCAAGGTCACGATCCACACCGCCGAGCATCAGCACTCGCATCAACTCCGGCGCGTCCGGGTACTCGAGTTCCTTCCAGATCAGCGGCACGTGGACCAGCTCAGTTTGGCCCTCGATCGCCAGGACCACACGGGGATGTGGCGAGATTCCGCGATCCATCAGGTCCTCGTCGAGCGTGCGGCGCCGGTAGCTCAAGCGCTCGTGCAACGGGGTCCATGCCATTGCCGGAGGTTCTGGCAGTGGTTCCGCCTCCCCGCGAGCTGCCAGATCCTCATAGAACAACAGCAAGATCTCGGCAGCAATCCGGTAATCGAGCGCCATCAGTGCGGCACCTTTGAGCTCCTCCCATGATGTACTCGGAGCTCGCCGCATGAGTTGGCTCCACGAGTCCCCCACAGGGTCGAGCCGCCGGGCGGTCATCAGCAGCCATTCAGCGTCCTGTCGCGCTTGAGGCGCCGAGCATGCCAAGCGAGTGCTCATCGCGATCGGGTCAAAGTTAGCCCGGTATTGCTGCCATTCTGCGGGATCGGCGTTCGAAAGCCGTACCCACTCGGGGTCGAGGGCCGGGAAGTAGCGGGCTTCGAGGGCCGTCAAGACTGTGGCGATTCCACGCAGCTTGCCAGCTCGTTGCACTAGGGCGGCATGGGGTCCCAGGACGCGGGCGAGCCGCTTGGTGCCCTTCAAGCGATAACGGCGACGGCCCAGCAGATCAACAATCTCGGCTAGCAGGAGCAGCTGGTAGCGCGAGTAGATAAGCCCGTTCCACCAGCGTGTGCGATCGCGCCCGGCGGGAAGTTCAAACTGCAGCCTAGGACGGTAGGGTGTCGCGGCCAGGTCGCTCAACCGACCTCTATCGCGCGCATAGCGAAGTCGCTGCAGCGGCGTCGTGCCGGGGTGGCTGGGCTCTTCCGCGACCGGGCCCGGGAGCGGCCCAACCTGGCGATTGTTGACGTAGAGGAACGGCACGAGCAATCCGTGCTTGTAGAGTTCGCGCAGCGTCGAGGGGTCGAGACTCACACCCCGCCGCTCCGCCTCTTTGACAACATCCGCGGTATCCATCGGGTGGTGCTGCGTGAAGGCCCAGGGCACCGATGCGACGTCAACGGGCGAAGGCCAAGCGATTCCCGCTGGCTCCGGTTCTTCGCCGGCGCTTGCTTGTTCCGCCATCAACTCGCCTGGTAACTCGTGAGGATTAGAGGTTGTGCACGATCGAAGTCGTCGCGGTTCCCGATAGAAACTTCGAGATCGCCGGTACCGAAGTGGCCGATCTTGCTCATATCGCGGGTGAAGCCCAACTCCAACGTGATGCTCTTGGGATCGACTTTGAGGTAGACCAGCAGCTTCCTCGTCTGAGGATGGATCTCCACACATGCGAAGTTCTTGATCCGTCGGTAGGCGTAGTAGTTCTTCCGCACCGTCTTGGTTACGTCATCGCCGAGCGCGACAAGGTAGGCGTCGAGGGCGTCGTACAGATCCCTCAGTTCCTGCGAAGCCCGCTCGTGCAGCTGTTCCACAGTCCGGTCGCTGGTTGACGTTCGGCTCGGGGTCTCCTGACCCTCGGCGGAGGTTGCCGACGCGCTGGTAGATGCCATCAGGTCCAGCGTCAGGAAGGCTCCGTCATAGTCGCGGTACCGGACCAGTTCGATGCTCCTGTTGATCTGCGCGATGGCGTGCTCGTCGTATCTAGTGAAGTCGCTGGCAACGCAGACCAGCCGTGGGCTGGACCAGTCGATCTGATCGGCCGCCTCCTGCCCGAGCTTCTTCATCACCAGCAGCTCGAACTCAGCGCGGTGATCCAACAGCCAGTCCAAGTAGAAGAGCCCCTGGTTGATCACGTTCTCGTTGACGGAGCGCTTGTACTCGAATATGACCGGGCTGCCGTTCTCATCCAGCCCGAGCGAGTCGATACGTCCGCCATGCTTCTTTCCGGTCGAGTGCTCACTGGCGATGATGCGGACGCCGAAGAGCACATCCATGTTGCGCTCGATCAGGACCTGCAGCGGCTTTTCCAGGGCTAGAGCTGTACCGAGCAGCTCGATCGCGCTGCCGCTGTCGATCTTGAACAGCTTGAGGTCACTCATCGGTTGGAACCACCCCCAAGGCCGCCAGCCGATACGAACCTCGAAGCACCTGTTGCCGTCACAAGATCTGGACCTCTCTATGTCACTAAGTCTGACCTTGTCCGAGTGCGCATGAGCACGGCCGGAGCCTAGCAGCGAATGATCAACGAGCCCTCCTCACACGCTTCCTGGCCACATTGAGGGCTGTCCGATCTTGCGACACCGAGGCCCGCTCCGTCGGCAACCAAACTCGAGCTGGATCCAGGCGATACTGGTCCATGCCTCCCGCCACCCCGAACGCACCGAGCTGGGACACGCTGATTGCCGACCTCCGGTCTGGTCCCGGGTCAGACGCTCGGCATGACGTCGGAGCGTGGGCGATGGAACGAGTCCGCACGGCACTTGGTGAAACCTGGCCACGGCGCTGGTACGCGCGCTTCGGCAGCCTGCCGCCCTTCGTCAGCGATGCCGCCAGCAACGCGATCGCCTACGCGCAGCTGATCGAGACCGGCGTTCGCCTAAAAAGCCTTGCAGGAACCCTGCGGCTCAGGAGGCTTACTAACGAGTGGTCACGGCACCTCGAGGAGATCCGGCTCTTGCACGTCAGGCTGCAGCTTGAGGTGGCCGCGCTGGCGCTCTCTCTTGGGTCTTCCGTCGAGTTCGAGTCCCCCGTTCAGCTGGCCGAAACGTCCCGCCCCGCCGACGTCGTCATCGGCGTGGACGGCGAGAAGCTGATTACGGAGTGTTTCTGCGTCTACAGCGACGTCAACACAGCCGAAGCAATGGCGTATAACACGAGCCTGGGTCGCCATGTGACGATGACTGAGCTGGGGCTGGATGTGCGCATCACCGGCACCTGGCGTGTCCGACTGTCCGCTGATTGACACGGCGCAGCTCCTGGCGGAAATCGACGCTACTAGCGCGCAAGTGGCTGCCGATGGAGTGTCCCGCGATGTGAGCCGACCGGGGATGAACTTCCATGTAGCTCCGTGGGCGTCCCCGGCTGGCTCTGAGGTCACCCTGCAGGGTCCCAGCACATCCGCAGCAGGATGGCCCCGAGCTGGCGGCATCGTGTCCGCGAGGGCCCAGGATTGGGTCGGGTCGCCGATGCCCGTGTGGCTCCGATTCGATCTGCTGGACAGGACCTGGTTGTTCAGCGACTGGGCTCAGCGTTCTTTGCCAGAAAAGACGGAGTGGATGGCTGCCTTGATTGCCGAGGCCGTAGCCGGCAGCGGGGTTGCCGGTGCCGTAGTCAGCGCCGGGCCAGCCATCGACCCCAGGCCTCCTGACGAGCGGTACGTCGGCACTCACGGCGTCGTGGGCCTGAGAACACGGCTGGATCCGCTTCGCTACCGCGAGACGATCATCGTGCCACTGTCACCAGCTGGAGCACGTGACAAGCAGTTGTGGAGGAGCCTCTACGAGGCCGAGACGCACTGGCTGACTGATGCACTGGCGTCGGCGTCGCTGCCGACCAACGAGGAGATCGAGCGTGGCTGGTCTGTGCCGGCTGACTGACGAGGTGATCGATGCCTGGGTTAGACGACGCACTCGGGCCTGAGTTGGCTCATTTAGTGCGCACCGTTCGGCTATTGATGGCGTCGAGCGCCTGCACGAGGGCAGGCACAGCGCCGCAAGTCTGGCCCGGGATGCGGACGTCGACCCCGAGATCCGGCGCCAGACACTTGGTCATGCCGACCAGGCCATGACGTCCCACTACACCCACATCGAGGCACAGGCGCACCGAGCAGCCGCAGAGGCAGTTGCCAGGCTCGTGGAACGCGAGCCGTGAACGAATGTTCTCCCATTGTTCCCCCAGGGCCTCTGTTCCAGCTTCCCATAGGGCAAGCCAGAACCCTGCACGACATGATCAACATGACGTTTGGCCTGGTGGCGGAGGCGGACGGGAATCGAACCCGCCGACGACGCGGAGCGCCGTCCACCAGTTTTGAAGACCGGGGGGGCCACCAGGCACCCTGACGCCTCCGAGACCAGACCCTATCGGCGCGTCAGGCGACCCTGCGTGCGCCTGGCCCTGGCAACGGCGTGACGTCCCTGGCCGAGCCGAGCACATGCCCGTCGGCGCAGGTCAGTTCCAGGTGCACGGCCGCCCCGCAGTCGCGGTGCGTAAGCACCACGGCAGGTCCCCCCGGCCACGCTGCGTGCTTGTCGCCCCAGGCCAGCAGCGAGGCCATCACGGGGAACAGGTCGATGCCCTTCTCCGTCAGCCGGTACTCGCTCCGGGCGCGCTGGCCGTCCTCCCGATAGGGCTCCCTGCGCAGGATGCCTTCGGCCACCAGCTTGGCCAGCCGGTTGCTGAGCAGCTGCCGGGGGGCGCCGGTTCGGCGTTGGATGTCATCAAACCGGCGGATGCCGTTGAACGCCTCGCGCAGCACGAGGAACGTCCACTTCTCGCCGATCACCGACAGCGCCGCGGCGATATTGCAGTTGGCCGTGTCGTAGTCAAGCGCCCAGGACTTCTTCATTCTGTTAGGCTAGGTCTACTTGACAGACTTAGCAAGGCCGGCCAGGCTGGGTCTATGAATCGAACCCCGGTCGAGCCAGGCCGGCCTGCTTCGGACAGCGCTCGAATCCGATACCGACAGGATCCGCGAGTTTGTCTGCAGCCTGTCGCCTCGCAGCCAGTACTTCCGCTTCTTTGCGGCGGTAGCGCCGCCGAGCACCAGCCTGATGCGGGCGCTGTGCGGGGCAGCCGGATCGGCGGACATCCTGCTTGTCACTGACGGCCTCGGCACGGTCATTGGTCACGGCATGGCCGCCGACCAGGCCGGTGGTAGCGATATCGGCGTTGTGGTGGCTGACCGCTGGCAGCAGCGCGGGATCGGCACGCTGCTGCTCGCCGCGCTGGTAGACCGGGCAGCCCGGCCGGGGCATCCGGACCCTCGTGCTGGACGTACTGCCGGCGAACGAGCTGATGCTCGGCATCATCGCCCGGCGCTGGCCCGCAGCGCCGCGGGAGCGAACGCCCGACGCCATCATCATCAGGCCGCAGCTGCTCGGCGCGGTAGCGGCGCCGCACGTGCCCGTACCGTCCGTTATCAGCCTGGCCGGCCGCTATCACTCAGGAGAGCATCGTGCAGCACACCGACCTGCAGCCTAATCACCGCCAGTTGCGGGCCGAACCGCAAAGCCGGAGCTACTCCTGGGACGATCCGGCCATCACTGCGGCGGCGGTCATGACCATGGACGGCAAGGCGTTCCTTGAGGCCATCGCCGACGGGACGTTGCCGGCGCCGCCGGTTGCCCGCACCCTGGACTTTGCGCTGGCCTCGGTCGGCGCGGGGACCGCCGTGTTCGAGTTCGTCCCGGCAGATTTCCACTACAACCCGATCGGGTCGGTGCACGGCGGAGTGCTTTCGACCCTGTGCGACTCGGCGTGCGCCTGCGCCGTCCAGAGCATGTTGCCCGAGGGTACCTACTACACCAGCCTGGACCTCAGTGTGAAATTCCTCCGGCCGGTTACTGCCGACACTGGGCGGCTGCTGTGCGAGGGCACCGTTACCCACCTGGGTGGCAGATCCGCGCTGGCTGAGGCGCGGCTCACCGGCCCGGACGGCAAGCTCTACGCGCACGCAACGAGCAGTTGCATGGTATTCCGCCCGCCCGCTGGGTGAAGGCTGCCCGATAACGCGATGCACCGGCCGCCGAAACCGGCTACCGTCCCGTGGGTGACCGGCGAGCTTGATCCAGTAGCGCACAACAGGGCCGCGTGGGACCGCGAGGTCGACGCTGGCAACGAGTGGACCGTTCCGGTGAGCTCGGAAGTGATCGAGGCGGCCAGGGCCGGCGACTGGTCGGTCGTGCTTATCGGCTACTCGCCTGTCCAGCGGGACTGGTTCCCCGACGATCTCGTGGGCAAGGACGTGTTGTGCCTGGCCAGCGGGGGCGGGCAGCAGGGCCCGGTGCTGGCCGCGGCCGGAGCGACGGTGACGGTACTGGACAACTCGGCCCGGCAGCTAGCCCAGGACCGGATGGTGGCCGACCGGGACGGACTAGTGCTGACCACCGTGCTCGGCGACATGCGTGACCTCAGCGCGTTCGCCGCCGGCAGCTTCGACCTGGTCTTCCACCCGGTCTCCAACGTGTTCTGCCCGGACCTGGCGCCGGTCTGGCGCGAGTGCTACCGGGTCCTGCGCCACGGCGGGGTGCTGCTGGCCGGGTTCATGAACCCCGACATCTTCATTTTCGACGCCGACGCCAGCGAGAACCGAGATGAGCTGGTGGTGCGGCATGCCCTGCCCTATTCCGACCTGACGCACCTGACCGAGCAGGAGCGCGAGCAACTGTTCGGTCCAGATGCGGCGGTCGAGTACAGTCACACGCTGACCGAGCAGATCGGCGGCCAGCTTGAGGCCGGTTTCTCGATCACGGGCTTCACTGAGGCCCCGCTGCACGCCGGGCCGACAGCCGCTTACCTGTCTGGCTACTTCGCCACCAGGGCGGTCAAGGCCTAGCCTCCAAAAACAGCGCAATAGCTTGACTTTCGGCTGGTTTCGTCATTGGTTCGGGGTCATGGAGAACAATGAAGTTCTAGGCCGAAGAGGCGCCACCCGTCGCAACTTCCTCGCAGCCTCCGCCGTGACCGCGGTGGCCGCGCCCATCGTCTCTCGCACTGGATCAGCCAGCGCATCATCAGTTCGGGCTAGCGCTGCGTCCCGGCTTGCAGTCGACCCGGATCTGCGCGCCATGCTGCGCGAGGTTGATCCTGACCGGATCCAGGCCACAGTGCTGCGGCTGACTCAGTTCGGTACCAGGCACACCGCGTCCAGCCAGACCGATCCGGTGCGCGGCATCGGCGCGGCTACGGCCTGGGTGTTCGAGCAGATGCAGGCCGTCGCAGCCACTTCATCGGGCCGGATGACGGTGCAGCGGCAGACGTTCGTGCAGCCCGTCTCGAGCCGGATCCCGGTGCCGACCACCATCACCAATGTCATCGCGACGCTGCGGGGAACCGCTTCCCCTCAGCGGTTCTATGTAGTGACCGGGCACCTGGACTCGCGGGTGACCGACGTGCTGGATTTCACCAGCGACGCCCCCGGTGCCGATGACGACGCGTCTGGGGTCGCGGCCGTGCTCGAGCTCGCCCGGTTGTTCGCAACCCGCCAGTTCCCCGGCACTCTGGTGTTCGCCACCGTGGCCGGGGAGGAGGAAGGACTCTACGGCTCGACCTTCATGGCGCAGCAGATGGCTGCGGCCGGAAACGACGTGCAGGGCATGTTCAGCAACGACATCATCGGGGCGAGCCAGGCCTGGGATGGCACAAAGCCTGACCCGCACACGGTGCGGCTGTTCGTGGAGGGCATCCCGACGAACGTGACGTCCGGCCAGATCGCGATCATGCAGGCGGTCGGCGGCGAGAACGACGGGGTGTCCCGCCAGCTGGGCCGGTTCGTCCAGGAGGTGGCGCCGTTCGACCTGACGGGCATGAACATCCGGCTGATCTGGCGGCGCGACCGGTACCTGCGTGCCAGCGACCATGTCTCCTTCCAGGGCCAGGGCTTCCCGGCGGCCAGGTTCACTGAGCCGCGTGAGAACTTCAATCATGAGCACCAGAACACGCAGGTGGTTAACGGCGTGCAGCTCGGTGACCTGATTGAGTTCGTGGACTTCGACTACACCGCTCGCGTCACGAAGGTGAACGCGGCGGCGCTGTGGAACCTGGCGACCGCGCCGGGCACGCCCAAGAACCTGCTGATCCACGCCATAGCGCCGCCTAATTTCTCCGGCATCAACACCACCACACTCACCTGGAACGCCAACCCCGAGCCCAACCTGGCCCGGTACGAGGTCGTGACGCGGGAGACTACGTCGCCGGACTGGACTGACGTGATCGACGTCGGCAATGTCACCACCGTCACACTCGACATCTCCAAGGACAACCTGCAGTTCGGCCTGCGCGCGGTGGACCAGGCCGGGAATCGCAGCCCAGTCGCCTTCCCGCAGGTGGTGTCGACCTAGCGAATCCCTGCCAGAAACATCTGAGCAGGCGGGCAGTTCACCGACCGCCAGCTGACAGCGTGCTGTCAGCTGGCGTACAGGCGGTCGATGACGTCGGCATATTTGGCGTGCACGACGCGGCGCTTCAACTTCAGCGTGGGCGTCAACTCCTCGCTTTCCGCCGTCCACTCGACTGGCAGCAGCTCCCAGTACTTGACCTGCTGAACCCGGGCCAGCCGGGAGTTCGCTTCCGCGACAGCCTGCCCCACTGCCTCTAGCACTGCCGGGTTCGAGGCCAGCTCGGCCAGCGAGCCGGCCTCGATGCCGCGAGCTTTCGCCCAGGCGGGCGCGACTCCGCCGTCGAGCGTCAGGATCGCCACCAGATACGGCCGCCGGTCGCCGTAGGCGAGCGCCTGGCCGATCAGGGGGTGCGCGACCAGAAGGTTCTCCACCGCGGCCGGAGACACGTTCTCGCCGCCCGCGGTGATGATCAGCTCCTTCTTGCGGTCCACGACGCGGACGAACCCGTCTTCGTCGATGGAGCCGATGTCGCCGGTGTGCAGCCAGCCGTCAGCGTCGATGAGGTCCGCCGTCTGGTCCGGCAGGTTCAGGTAGCCAGGTGTGTTCAGCGGGCCCCGGGTCAGGATCTCGCCGTCGTCCGCAATCCCCACCTCGATGCCAGCGGCGGGGCGGCCGACAGTGCCGAGCTTGAACGCGTCCGGGGTGTTGTTGGTGAACGCTCCGGTGGTCTCGGTCATCCCGTACACATCCAGCATGGGCATCCCGAGGCCGGCGAAGAAGTCACCGACATCTGGCGGCAGCGGGGCAGCCGCGCTGATGGCGATGCCGACCTCCCCCATGCCGAGCAGTTCGCGGATCGGCCGCAACACGGACGCCTCGGCCGCGGCGAACTCGGCTGCCAGCTCCGGCGGGGTCTGCTGGCCATACTGGCAGCTGCGCACGTACGCTAGCCCGGTCTTCATGGCGGCGGCCACCGCCGCGCGGTTGGCCTCGTCGGGGTCGGCGGCCAGCAAGGCCGTGATGCCTGCCTGGAACTTCTCCCAGACCCTCGGTACGCCGAAGAAGGCAGTCGGCTTCACCTGCCCGACCGTGCCGACAAGCTGGGTGGACGCGTCGTGACAGAAGTGGACGTGCCCGACGTTCGCGACGGCCAGGTAGACGGTGAACATCCGCTCCGCGATATGCGCGAGCGGCAGGTAGGAGACCCAGCGGACGTTCTTGACCGCCGTGCCGGCGACCTCGGCGGCCACCACCTCATACAGCGCGCTGGCGTGGGTGATGATCACGCCCTTCGGGTGCCCGGTGGTGCCGGAGGTATACAGCAGGGTCACGGCGTCCGACGAGCGGATGCGCGCGGTCCGGTCCGCAACTTCGCCAGGATGCTCAGCCTGGCGCCGGGCACCGAGCGCGAGCAGGTCGTCCCAGCTGATGTACAGCGGCTCGTCCGGGCACGCCGCCGCGTCCCTGACGATGATCTTCGTCAGGCCCGGCAGCTCGCCAAGTACCGACCGCCACCGCTCGACCTCGCCCGCGCTGTCCAGCACGGCAATGCGAGCGTCGCAGTTGCCGGCCATGTAGGCGATTTGCTCGGGCGCCAGCGTCGCGTAGAAGGTAACGGGGACGCCGCCCGCGTGCATCGTGCCGAAGTCGCTGAGCACGTGTTCGGTACGGTTCGGCACCATCATCGCGACCCGCTCGCCTGCCTGCAGGCCCAGCGCGATGAGGCCGGCCGCCACCTGCAGCGCGAGTTCCCTGGTCTCGGCCCAGTTGATCGTCTGCCATGGGCCGCCGTCAGTGTCGGAATAGGCGGGATAGTCGCCGTACTGGTCAGCCGTGGCCGTCAGCAGGTCGCAGAACGTGCGCCCGCCAGCCAACCGCTCGATTTCAGCCCGCTGCTCGAGGATCTGCTCGCCAGTCGAATGTGCGTCCGCCATTTGCTACCTCCGGCCGCCAGCTGGCAGCTCAGTCCGGTTACCTGCCAGTCAATTACCTGCCAGAAGGCATGGCACCATGCCCGCGGCGCCCTGCGCAAGACCGCGCTTCACTACAGTTTCGGCATGACCACCGACTGCGCCGTCCGGCTGACTCAGTACGCCCGCGGCGGCGGGTGCGCCTGCAAGATCCCGCCGGGCGAGCTGGAGCAAGCCGTAGCCCGGCTGATGCCACGGCAGCAGCCGGCTGACGTACTCATCGGCGTCGAACATGGGGATGACGCCGCCGTCGTCAGGATCAGTGCGGATCGGGCGGTTGTCGCGACTGCTGACTTCTTCACGCCGGTGGTCGATGACGCCTACACGTTCGGCCAGATCGCTGCCGCGAATGCACTTTCTGACGTGTACGCGGTCGGCGGCGAGCCGCTGGTCGCGCTGAACCTGCTGGGCTGGCCACGCGAGCTGCTCAGCCTGGATCTGGCCGCTGAGGTGCTGCGCGGCGGACTCGAGATGGCCGCCGCAGCCGGCTGTCACGTCGCGGGCGGGCACAGCATCGATGATCCGGAGCCCAAGTACGGCATGGCCGTGACCGGGCTGGCTAATCCCGACGCGCTGCTGCGGATCGATGCCGGCACGGCCGGCCTGCCGTTGTCGCTCACCAAGCCGATCGGCAGCGGCGTGCTGAACGCGCGGCACAAGGCAACCGGCGAGGTGTTCCCCGCTGCCGTGGCCGTCATGACCGCTCTCAACGACACGGCCAGCCGTCACGCGCTTGCCGCCGGCATCCGCTGCGGCACCGACGTCACCGGCTTCGGCCTGCTCGGCCACTTGTTCAAACTGGCCAGGGCGAGCGGCGTGACGGCGATCGTGGACAGTGCCGCGGTCCCGCTGATCGACGGCGCACTGGCGGCGCTGGCGGCCGGGTACGTGCCCGGTGGCAGTCGGCGGAACCTGGAGTGGGTTGCGCCGCATGCCGACTTCGGCGGGCTAAGCGACGAGCAGTTGCTGATGCTGGCCGACGCGCAGACGTCGGGCGGCTTGCTGCTGGCCGGCGAGATCCCCGGTGCAACTGTCATCGGCGAGCTAGTGGCGCGAGCTGGCCCAGCGCTCATGCTCCGGCGGTAGCGTAACTGCCATGCCGGACTACGGCAGAGACCCCCAGGTCGTTCCTTACCCCCTGTTGCGATGCCCGCCCGAGGCACGCCGGTGCAGCCACCGCTGGCTCTGCGGCGGGCGACCTCGTACTTGCTGGAGGCCCCTGGGCCAACCGTTAGGCCGCTGATGTGGCATTGCTGCAGCAGCTATCCCCTCAGCTCAGACATGCCGCTGCGCGGCGGCCAGTTCTGCTATGGCGAGCCGTAGCCCTGGTCTGACGGTGCGTTAGGCCGCAGCGTGCGGATGCGTACTATGAGGAAGTGGCGGATTTCGCGGGGGTGGTGCTAGCCGGGGGGCGCTCCTCGCGGATGGGGACGTCGAAGGCGGCTTTGGAATGGCACGGGTCAACGCTGCTGCGCCGGACGGTCGGCATCGTGGCGCGCGCGACCGATGGCCCGGTCGTCGTGGTGCGGGCCATCGGCCAGGTCCTCCCTGACCTGCCAGGCTGGCCCCCTGGTAGTCGATGATCCGCGCGACGGCAAGGGGCCGGTCCAGGGGATCGCCGCCGGCCTGGCCGTGCTGGCCGGCCGCGCGGAAACCGCCTTCATCAGCTCGACCGACATGCCGTTCCTGCACCCTGCCTTTATCCGGCGGGTGCTCCGCGTGCTGGCGGACGACGCGGCGGTCGACGTCGCGCTGCCGGTCGCGCGCGGCTATCCGCAGCCGCTGGCCGCCGCGTACCGCGTCCGCCTCGCGGAGACCGCCGAGCGCCTGGTCAAGGAAGACCGGCTGCGTCCCGCGTTCCTCTTCGACGAATGCGCCGTGGCGCGGCTGGACGACAACGCGCTGCGGCAGGACCCGGTGCTCGGCGCGCTCGACCCGGACCTGGACTCGGTGCTCAACGTCAACACGCCCGCCGACTATCAGGACGCGCGTGCGCGTCCGGCCCCCGAGGTGACCGTCCAGCTCTTCGGCGCGCTCGCCAGAGGCGGCAACGGCCTGGGCCCGCGGGCCGTCCGAGCCGCCACGGTGGCCGCCGCCGCCAGCGCGGTGGGGCTGACGTTCGACCGGCACGTCACAGCGGCGCTGAACGGCGACCAGATCACCCGCGACCCCGCGACGCCGCTGGCGACGGGCGATCTCGTGTACTTCATGTCCGCCGATGCGGGCGGCTGAGGAACCATGCCGCCCGGCGGATATTTCGGGCAAGCGCTGATCGCCGACGTGACAGACGGAACCAGCGCGATCCTGCCGCTCCCCGAGGCAATACTGCGCGCCTACATCGGCGGCGCCGGGCTCGGCGCCTGGCTGCTGCACCGAATCGGGCCGCCGGGCGCGGACCCGCTCGGCGCCGAGGCACCGCTGGCGTTCGTGTTCTCTCCCCTGGTCGGTACGCCGCTGACCACCAGCGCGAAGTTCGCGGTGGTGGCGAAGTCACCGCTGACGGGGATGCTGACCGACGCGCTGGCGTCCAGCCAGTTCGCGATCGCGGGGAAACTTACCGGCCACGACGCGATCGTGATCTGGGGCCGGAGCGAGCGGCTGTCGGTTCTGCTCGTCGACGGCGACGGCACGCGCCTCATCGACGCGGCTGACTTCGCGGGCCTGAGCGCGGCCGAGGCCGACAAGGGGCTAAGGGACCAACTGGGCCGGGGCTGGCGGGTGGCGGCGATCGGCCCGGCGGGCGAACTGGGCGTCAGGTACGCCACG
This sequence comes from uncultured Actinomycetota bacterium, assembly GCA_963804435.1. Classification (GTDB taxonomy): domain Bacteria; phylum Actinomycetota; class Actinomycetes; order Streptosporangiales; family Streptosporangiaceae; genus JAJYUU01. Next base: position 3,034,564 of record CAWDQI010000001.1, read on the forward strand.
ATCTCTCACGACGGGCGGCACGCCGGGCGGGGCGGGCTCGGCGCGGTGATGGGCGCCAAGAACCTGAAGGCGATCGCGGTCCGCGCGGCGGGGAAGGTCGCGACGGCTGACCCGGACGCGGTCCTCGCGGCGGCCAGGGACTTGCGGGCGCGGTCGTTCGGCCCCGCGACGGCGAAGTACCGCGAGCTCGGCACGCTCGCGAACCTGCTCGCGTTCAACGCGATCAGCACGCTGCCGACGAGAAACTTCCAGACCGCCACGTTCGACGGGGCCCAGCACCTGGCCGCGGAGGCAGCAGCGGACGGCTCCGACGACGGGAGCGTGGCGGGCATGCGCCGGGTCGCGCGCAGCAGCTGCGCCTCGTGCACGATCGGCTGCGAGCATATCTACCGGGTAGGCAGCGGCAAGAAGGTCCGGGTGGAGTACGAGAACGTGTTCGCGCTCGGCCCGATGTGCGGGGTGAGCGATCCGGCTACGGTGCTCGCCGCGAGCGCCCGCTGTGATGACCTGGGGATCGACACGATCTCGGCGGGGGGCACGATCGCGTGGGCGATGGAGTGCGCGCAACGCGGCCTGATCGACGCGCCCTGGCTCCGGTTCGGCGACTCCGCCGCGCTGCTGCGTGCGCTTGACGAGATCGGCGGCCGCTGCACCCCACTCGGCGACCTGCTGGCCGAAGGCTCAAGACGGGCAGCGAGAACGGTCCGGGGTGGCTCGCAGGCGTTCGCGCCCCATGTCAAGGGCCTTGAGATGCCCGGTTACGAACCCCGGACGCTGCACGCCATGGCGCTGGGACTTGCGGTCAACGCGAGGGGCGCGGACCACAACCGCTCTGGTGCCTACGAGGCGGACCTGTCCGGTGACCTGGACCGGCTGGACGGCGGCGATGCGCATGTGGCGGCGGCGATCGATACCGAGGACCGGGCCGCGGTGATGGACTCGCTGATCCTGTGCAAGTTCCTGCGCGGCGTGTTCACCGACCCCTTCCAGGAGTGGGCGGCGCTGCTGTCCGGGGTGACCGGCTGGGACGTGACCGAAGCGGAGCTGCGCCAGACCGCCCGCAGGATCGTCATGGCCAAGCGCGTCTACAACATCCGCGAGGGCTGGCAGCCAGCCGACGACTGGCTGCCCGACCGGCTGCTGAACGAGCCGCTCGCGCTCCCGTCCGGCCGGGTGGCGAAACTCACCGCGGAGCGGCTGCACGCGATGATTGAGGCCTACTACAGAGCGCGGGGCCTTGATTCGCTCGGCCGCCCAGTCCTGTCAATTGAGAGTGAGCTGCTGTTGGCCTGAACGCCGGACCAGGCGGATACTTCCCAGTATGGCTATTACCGCTCCGGAGAGCACCCAGACGGTGACGCTCACGATCGACGGACGTGAGATCACCGCCCTGGAGGGCACGACGATCTGGGCCGCGGCCAAGGCCGCCGGGATCGACATCCCCGTGCTCTGCCACGACGAGCGCTTCGACCCAGTCGGCGTCTGCCGGATGTGCGTGGTCGACACCGGCGCGCCCGCGTTCGCTGCGGCCTGCGTGCGTGCCTGCGAGAGCGGCATGCAGGTCAAGACCGACACCCCCGAGCTCGAGAGCAGCCGCGCCATGCTGACCAGGCTGCTGTTGTCCGACCAGCCGCCGCGCGAGGCCGACCCCAAGCAGACCAAGACCGGCGACAACGAGCTGCTCGCCCTGGCCGACAGGTACGGGGTGAGCGGGGACAATGGCCTGCCGCGCGGTTCCGGACGCGGCGTGGACCTGTCGAGCCCGGTCATCGCGGTCGATCACGACGCCTGCATCCTGTGCGACCGGTGCACCAGGGCCTGCGACGACGTCCAGGGCAACGACGTGATCGGGCGCAGCGGCAAGGGATTCAGCACGCTCATCGCGTTCGATCTGAGCGACCCGATGGGCGCGTCGTCCTGCGTCTCCTGCGGGGAGTGCGTCGCGGCCTGCCCGACCGGCGCACTGACCAATAAGCCGATCCACGACATCCCGATCCGGCCGCGCACCGAGCTCGACGCGGTGGACACCGTCTGCCCGTACTGCGGGGTCGGCTGCGCGCTGACCTACTACGTGGATCGCGAGCGCGGCGCGATCGCCTTCGCCGAGGGCCGGGAGCAGCCTGGCTCGCACGGGCTGCTGTGCGTGAAGGGCCGCTACGGCTGGGACTACGCTGCCTCGCCGCAGCGGCTGACCGTGCCGCTGGTCCGCCGTGAAGACTCCTACCCCAAGGGCGCGCTCTCCGCCGACGTGCGCGGTGACATGGCCGACGGCGGGGCTGCGAACAGCCAGGGGCTTGCCGACGGCGGCAGTCCCGGGGAGAAGCGCAAGGGCGGCAAGCGCGGCAGGAAGCCGGGCGGGCTCGTGGACTACGCCGAGGTGCTGCCGCACTTCCGGGAGGCCACCTGGGAGGAGGCGCTTGACCTGGTGGCCAGGCGGCTGAGCGAGATCTACGTCGCGAGCGGGCCCACCGCGATCGCCGGCTTCGGCTCAGCCAAGTGCTCCAACGAGGAGGCCTACCTCTTCCAGAAACTCATCAGGACCGGCTTCCACACCAACAACGTGGACCACTGCACCCGGCTGTGCCACGCCTCCAGCGTGGCTGCGCTGTTCGAGGGGATCGGCTCGGGCGCGGTCTCCACCACTTACGGCGACGTGATCAATGCCGACGTGGCCATCGTTACCGGCAGCAACTCCACGGCCAACCACCCGGTCGCGTCCAGCTTCTTCAAGCAGGCGCGGCGCAAGGGCACGACGATCATCTACATCGACCCGCGGGCCGACAAGATGGCCGACCACGCTGACATCTACTGCCAGCTCAAGCCCGGCACCGACGTCGCCTTCTACAACGCGGTCATGCACGAGCTCATCCGGCTTGGCCTGACGGACACCGGCTATATCGCCAGCCGGACGTCCAACTACGAGGCGCTCGCCAGGACGGTCGCCGATTACCCGCCCGAGCGCGCCGAGCAGATCACCGGCCTGCCCGCCGACCTGATCCGCCGCGTGGCGCGAGCCTGGGGCGAGGCGGGCTCCGGCATCATCTTCTGGGGGATGGGGATCTCCCAGCACACCACGGGCACCGACAACGCACGCTGCCTGATCGCCCTGTGCGCGATCACCGGGAACATCGGCAAGCCGGGGGCCGGGCTGCACCCGCTGCGCGGGCAGAACAACGTCCAGGGCGCCTCCGACATGGGCCTGATCCCGATGTTCTACCCCGACTACCAGAAGGCCGAAGACCCGGGCGTGAAGCAGAGGTTCGAGCAGGCCTGGGGAACCACGGATCTAGACCCGGTAAAGGGCCTGACGGTCACCGAGATCATCGGCTCGGCGCTCAAGGGCGGGGTCCGCGGCATGTACATGCTCGGCGAGAACCCGTTCCTGTCCGACCCCAATATCAACAAGGTGCGCAAGGCCCTGGCGAAGCTCGATTTCCTCGTGGTCCAGGACATCTTCCTGACGGAGACCGCGGAGTTCGCTGACGTCATCCTGCCCGCGTCCTCCTACCTGGAGAAGGACGGTACGTACACCAACACCGACCGCCGGGTGCAGCTCGGCCGCAAGGTGCTCGACACGCCGGGCCAGGCGCGGGTCGACTGGGAGGTAGTGCAGGACATCGCCAACCGGGTCGGCCTCGACTGGCGGTACACCTCGCCGCGCGACATCTTCGAGGAGATGGTCTCAGTCATTCCCAGCTACCGGAACCTCAGCTACGACAACCTCGGGCTGTCGGGCAAGCTGTACCCGAACCCGGACCCGGAGCACAGCGACGGGACCGTCGTGATGTTCACCGAGCACTTCAACACCGACGACGGGCTGGCGCATCTGGTGCCCGCCGAGTGGCTGCCGGCGAAGGAACTGCCGGACGAGGAGTATCCGTTCGTGCTGAACACCGGCCGGATGCTTGAGCACTGGCATACCGGCTCGATGACCCGCCGCTCGTACGCGCTCGACGCGATCGCGCCGGAGGCGCTGGTGTTCGTCCATCCCGCCGACGCGGCCGAGATCGGCCTCGCCGACGGCGACATGGCCAGGGTCAGCTCGCGGCGCGGGACCATCGAGCTCGCGGTGAAGGTCTCGCACCGCGAGGGCCGCGGCAACTGCTTCATCCCGTTCCATTTCAGAGAGGCGGCGGCGAACCTGCTCACGATCGACGAGATCGACCCGTTCGGCAAGATCCCCGAGTTCAAGTTCTGCGCGGTCCGGATCGAGCGCGCCGATGGCTAAGGCCCCGGTCCGCGTCCCCGGGGTCGAGGCACGGGCGGGCAAGTTCCCCGGCCCGAGCCTGATCCCGGCGCTCAACGCGATCCAGGAGCGGGTCGGCTGGCTGCCGCGCGAGGAACTGGTGGCGCTGTCCCGCGACGTGCGCCGGCCGCTGTATGAGATCGAGGGCCTTGTCTCGTTCTACCCGCACTTCCGAACCGAGCCGCCCAAGAAGGTCGAGCTGCGGGTCTGCCACGACCTGTCCTGCTGGCTGCGGGGCGGCGACGAGCGGATCGCGCAGCTCAGAGAGGCGTACGGCGGCGACGCCGAGGTCGAGTTCGTCGAGGGCTCGTGCATCGGTCGGTGCGACATCGCGCCGGCGTGCACGGTGAACGCGGCGCCGCTGCCAATGACCGCTGCGGCCGGTGCGGTCGCCAGGGCCGCCGAGACCGCCCCGCCCAACGCCCGCAACACTTACGCCATGCCCGCGCCGGCGACCGCGGATACCGCGTGGCCCAACGACCCGTATCCGACCGCGGCGGACCGGTACGCGGCCCTGCGCGCCGTGCTGGCCGGCGAGCTTGACGCTGTGTCCATCATCGCCGCGCTCAAGGATGCGGGCCTGCGCGGCATGGGCGGCGCTGGCTTCCCGGCCGGCCGCAAGTGGGACCTGGTCGCGGCGCAGGAGGCCACCCCGAAGTACGTGATCTGCAACGCCGACGAGTCCGAGCCCGGCACGTTCAAGGACAGGGAGATCCTCGCGACTCAGCCGTACCTGGTGCTCGAGGGGCTACTGCTCGGCATGCTCGCGGTCGGCGCCGAGGAAGGCTGGGTGTTCATCAGACATGAGTACGGCCCCGAGGAGCAGGTCATCCGCCGCGAGATCGAGTGGCTGCGCGAAATCGGCCTCGTTGGCCCCAACGTAGCTGGCTCGGACAAGCGGCTATCGGTCGAGGTGTTCACCTCCCCCGGCGGCTACATCCTCGGCGAGGAGTCAGCGCTGATCGAGTGCATGGAGGGACACCGGGGCGAGCCGCGCAATAAGCCGCCGTTCCCCGGCACCTACGGCCTGCACGGCCAGCCGACGCTGATGAACTCGGTCGAGACCTTCGCGCACGTCCCCGTCATCGCCCGCCGCGGTGCCACCTGGTGGAACGCCCAGGGCAAAGGCGAGCACGCCGGGCTGAAGTTCTTCGCCGTCTCGGGCCACGTCGCACGCCCCGGCGTGTACTGCGTGCCGATGGGCTCCACGGCCCGCGAGCTCCTCGACCTGGCCGGCGGCGTCTCCGAGAACAGGAAGCTCGGCGCCATCCAGCCCGGCGGCGCCTCGTCGAACTTCATCGGCCCGGACGAACTCGACGTCGAGCTGGACTTCGGCACCCTCCAGGCCGCCGGCTCGATGCTCGGGTCCGGCGCGATGGTGGTGATGGCCGAGGGCACCGACCTGCTCGCGGCCGCGGTGAACGTGCTGCGGTTCTTCCGCGACGAGTCCTGCGGCAAGTGCGTGCCGTGCCGGGTCGGGTCTGCTAAGGCGCACATCATGCTGGCGGACCTGCTCGCCAGCGGCGGCGGTCCAGCCGACGTGGACACGGACGTCCGCGAGCTCATCGACGTCATGCGCCGGACCTCGATCTGCGGCCTCGGCCAGGTTGCGCTCGGGCCGGTGTCGAGCGTCCTGCGCCTAACCGGAGTCAGCGACGAACGCTGAACCCGCCGGCCGGGAGTTCTTCACCACCCGGACGGTCCAGGAGGCCAGGGACGGGTTCCGCCCGCGCCGCCGGACGCCGGTCGAGATGGTCCCGCTTGAGCGGGCGCTGCGGCGCGTCCCCGCCGCGCCCGTGACCGCGCCGCACCCGCTGCCCGGGTTCGCCCGCTCCACCGTCGACGGGTACGCCGTCCGGGCGGCCGACACCTACGGGGTTTCCGAGGGCCTGCCCGGCTACCTCACCGTGACCGGCGCGATCGCGATGGGCGCAGCGCCGACGGCGACCGTAAAACCCGGCACCGCCGTGGCCATGCCCACCGGGGGCGCGCTGCCGCCCGGCGCGGACGCGGTGGTAATGATCGAGTACACCGCCGAGGCGATGCCGGGCACGATCGAGGTAGTGCGCCCCGTCGCGCCGGGCGAGGGCGTGGTGCGCGCCGACGAGGATGCGCGGGTAGGCCAGGAGATCATCCCGGGCGGACGCATGCTCCGCCCCCAGGACCTTGGCATGCTCGCCGCAGCTGGCGTGACGAGCGTCCGCGTCCACGCCCGTCCGGTGGTCACGATCTTCTCGACTGGTGACGAAGTGGTGCCTGCGGAGACGGAGACGTTGCTGCCCGGCCAAGTGCGGGACGCGACCGCCGTGGCGCTCGCCGCGCTGGTCGCCGATGCCGGCGGTACCCCGGTCCACGGCGGCATCGTCCCCGACGACCCGGCCGTGCTGGAGAAGGAGGTCCGCGAAGCGCTCGCCGTGAGCGACGTGATCGTGATCTCCGCCGGCTCATCGGTCGGCGCGCGGGACGAGACCGCGAACGTGGTCGCCCGTCTCGGCCCGCCGGGGATCTGGTGCCACGGCCTGGCCATCAAGCCGGGCAAGCCAACGCTGCTCGCGGAGTGTGCCCGTGCTTCGGGAGCAAACAGCGACTCCGGAGAACCCGGGATCCCGGTGATCGGCTTGCCCGGCAACCCGCGATCCGCGCTCGTGGTATTCCGCATGATCGGAATGGACCTGATCCGCCTGGTCGGCGGCTGCACGGCACCGCCGCCCGAGCCGTCGGTCCAGGCGAGGCTCGACAGGGACCTGGCGTCCGCTACCGGGCGGCTCGACGTCGTGCAGGTGAGGGTCAGCGGCGGCGCGGCCACGCCCATGTTCGGGCTGTCGGCGCTGCTGTCTGTGCTCACCGCCGCCGACGGGTACATCGTCATCCCTGAAGAAGCGACCGGATTCGACGCCGGGACCGAAGTCGACGTGACGTTGTACCGTTAGCTGGGCTATGGCCAACAGCCCGTTCATCCGCGATGTCCCCGCCGCGCAAGCCCTGGAAGCGTGGCGCGCCGCACGGGAAGCGGCCGGCTGCCCGGAGCGACTGCCGGTCATCAACGTCGCGATCGCCGAGGCGGCAGGGCTTGTCACCGCCGCGCCCGTGTGGGCCACGCGGTCCTCGCCGCCGTTCGACGCGGCCGGTATGGACGGCATCGCGGTCCGCGCGGCGGACACGCTCGGCGCGAGCGAGACCACGCCCGTGCTGCTGGAGCCGGGCGACTATGACGTGGTTGACACCGGTGATCCAATGCCCCCTGCCCGGGACGCAGTGGTGATGCGCGAGCACGTGCACTACGACGCTGGCCGCGCCGAGCTGCGCGCCGCCGTGCCGCCCTATCAGCACGTCCGTTCCATCGGCGAGGACGTGAGCGCCGGCGAGCTGCTGCTGCCAGAAGGGCACCGGCTCCGGGCCGTCGACCTGGCAGCGGCCGCGGCGGCTGGCGCAACGCACGTGTCCGTCCGGAGACGTCCCTATGTCCTTATTCTCCCCACTGGCGATGAAGTCCGGCCGATCGGGACGGAGCCCGGCCCCGGCCAGATCCTCGACACCAACTCGCTCATGCTCGCGGCGCAGGCCAGGGAGGCCGGGTGCGAGGCGCGGTGCCTGCCGATCGAGCCGGACGACCCGAAGCGCATCGCCGCCGTGGCCACGGCAGCGGCGCCGCAGTGCGACCTGCTGATCATCATCGCCGGGTCAAGCGCCGGGCGGGACGACTACACCGCGCGGGTCGTGGCCTCGACCGGGACCCTCGCGGTGCACGGGGTCGCGGTCCGGCCAGGCCACCCGGTGGTGCTCGGCGTCGTCGGGCGCACGCCGGTGCTCGGCGCCCCCGGCTACCCCGTGTCCGCAGCGCTCACCTTCGACATCTTCGCCGAGCCGCTGCTTTCCGGGCTGTCCGGCGCGCCTCCCAGGCAGCGGCCACGGACCCCTGCCCGGCTCGCCCGCAAGCTCGCGTCGCCGCTCGGCATGGACGACTGGGTGCGGGTGCGGCTTGGCGTCGTCAGCGGCACGATGGTCGCCACGCCCCTGCCGCGCGGCGCCGGCGTGCTGACGTCCCTGGTCCGTGCCGACGGGCTGCTCGTCGTGCCGACCGGGGTGGAGGGCCACCACGCGGGCTCGACCGTCTCGGTGGAACTGCTGCGCGGCCTCGACGAGATCTACGGCACGATCGTCGCGATCGGCTCGCACGACCTGGTGCTCGACCTCGCCGCATCCACCCTGCGGGCCGAGGACGCCATGGTGACGCTGGCGTCGTCCAACGTTGGTTCCCTCGGCGGTTTGGTGGCGCTGCGCGACGGGCTCTGCCACATCGCCGGGTCGCACCTGCTTGACCCGGCGACCGGGGAGTACACCGTGCCCTATGTGGACCAGATGTTCGGAGCGGCCGCCCCCGACGTGGCGATCGTCCGGCTGGTCCACAGGGAACAGGGGCTGCTTGTCGCGCCCGGCAACCCTCTCGGCATCGCCGGGATCTATGACCTGACCCGGCCCGGCATGCGGTACGTCAACAGGCAGCGTGGCGCGGGAACCCGCGTGCTGCTCGACCACGAGCTCGGAAAGCTCGGGATAAACCCGCGCGCCATCGAAGGCTACGCCCGCGAGGAACCCACCCACTTCGCGGTCGCGGCCGCGATCGCGGCCGCACGCGCCGACGCCGGGCTCGGCATCATGGCCGCCGCCAAGGCGTTCGGCCTGGGATTCGTGCCAGTCACCAGGGAGCCGTACGACCTCGTGATCGCGCCGGGCGCCCTGAACAGCCCGCAGCTTGCGCCGCTGTGGTCAGTGCTCCGCTCCGACCGCTTCCAGTCCGCGGTGACCGAGCTCGGCGGCTACTCCGCAAAGGAAATGGGCCGCCGCATCCGCTGACGGTCAGCCGACTCGGTCGACGTTAACCTATAGTCCACCTTGACGGCACCGAAGGGATCGGGACGCGATTCAACCATGGCCAGCCCAGTGGATATCGCCCTGCAGGCGGACCTGGCATGAGCCGGCCCGCCGCAGCTGGGCAGGCTGACTACCTGGACATGCCGGTAGGACGGTTCCTCGCCGCGCTCGCAGGCAGCGACGCAGCGCCGGGCGGCGGCGCGGCGGCAGCCGTCGCCGTCACCCTGGGCGCCGGCCTTTGCGGCATGACCGCCCGGTTGTCGTCACGGCAGCTGACCGAGAAGGTGACGGCCGAGCTGACGGTCGATGCAGACCGGTTGAGCGCCCGGACCGCCTCCCTCATCCAGGCTGACGCGGAGTCTTACATGCAAGTACTCACCGCGCTCCGCCAGCCTGATAAAGCAGCCGAATCACATCGGCCTGATGGCACCGTGGCCGAATCACGAAAGCACCGGATCGCGGTGGCGCTATCGGAGGCATCCGAGGTTCCGATGGCGGTCGTCGAGCAGGCCGCCCAGGTTGCGCGCCTGGCCGCCCGCCTGGCCGCAGACGGCAACCCGAGCCTGCGCGGCGACACGATCACGGCGCTTCTGCTCGCCGAAGCGGGCGCCAGGGCAGCGGCTGTGCTGGTCGGGATCAACCTTGCCGACGCGCCGGAGGATGACCGGCCGGCCCGCGCCAAGCAGATGCTCCACGACATAGCCGACTCAGTCCGCGAGGCGCTCCTTCGCTCGGATCGGGAACATGGCGGGTAACGGCCCGTCGCCTACTCCTGGACCGCCGCCGCGAGTGCGAACGACATGATGTCTTTGCAAACCATCCACTCTGGTGAAACGAAGTTGAATCAGACGATGACCAGCAACAGAAATTCGAAGGGTCGCTGACGGGACTCGCGATCGTCGTGCGATCCATGGCACGTCCCGCAGCGACCGGCGCGTCGTGGCCTTGCGGCGTTACTCCGCGAGCCAGACTAAGGCGGCGGCCCTGCTGCGAATGGCGCGCACGACACGCAGGTATCGCAGCCGCCCGATCCGTCTGCGGTCCGGGCCGAACACGAAGATCCCCGGACTCTCCTCGGACAGCACCTCCAGCATGGCCTGGACCGGATGGAAGCTCTTCACGCGGAGCCTGGTCACCTCCAACCCCAGCGACTGAGCGAGAGCAACAGGTGCCAGGAGTGAATCGGTCAGCTCGGGCCTGTCGGGTAGATCGTCGTAGCCGAGCATCGCCGAGAGTGGCAACGGTGCGCGTTCGACGAAGTTGGCGATGATCAGCCGCTGACCGAGCTCGACCGCCGAATCCACGGCAAAGACCACGGCGTCGCTGGCAAACGGGACGTCCATCGTCGCCAGCATGACCGGGCGGCCCTTGGCGTCATCGGGACGGGTCAGGGCCGCCGGCCTGCGCCGCTGCAGAGTCGGCATGTCAGCTCACTCGGGATGCAGCTTCCACCTGCGCAGGCTCCTGGCACGCTCCCTGACCTGCCGGCGCCACCTGGGCATATAGAACATGAACCAGAAGCTCATAACGATCGGAAGTAGCAGCAGGATCCGGATTCCAGCGAACGGGGCGAGCGCGGCGATCGGGACGACCAGGGTAAGAGCGGTGCCGATCACGGTGAAACGAAGTCGCCGCATGTCCCGCATGATCTCCCAGTACTCATCAGCCGGTATCTGGGCCGTGTTCCACCGGCGGCCGCACTTGCGGCACGTCCACCGCTCGCCGTGCTGGACGTAACCGATGTCGCCGCAGTCGCAGCGAACGGTGATCTGGGCACCGCGCATGTTCGCAGTGTAGGTGTCCGTGGACCCCCCGAACAGGCCAGTTGGATGTGAAATGGCTGTGACGGCATAGACACGGCTGGCTCGGCATGCTAAACAATGTCCACCTGGGGTAAACGGAGGCCCTAAATTGGCTGAGGCATTCGTTGAAGAGCGGCAGCTGCTCAAGTCGCTCCGCTGGTGGGATGGGTTCGTCATAGCCCTGTGCAACCCGGGCTTCCTGATCGCATCGCTGGGCTTCTCGATGGGAGCCCTCGGCACCTGGGGAGCCGTGCTGCTGTGGGCGATCTCGGCAGGCGTCGGCATGCTGCAGACGTGGATCTATGCGGAGAGCGCGTCGATGTTCCCGGACAAGCCGGGCGGCATCTCGCTCTATGCGCACGAAGGCTGGCGCGGAAGGTTCTCACTCGTCGGCCCGATTGGGGCGTTCGGTTACTGGATCGGCTGGTCGGTTGTCCTGTCGATCTTCGGCAAGGTCATCGGCGACCTCATCCAGTCGCAATGGTTCCCAGGCGCGACGTGGTCGGTCTTCGACGGGACGGTGCACCTGGGCCTGTCCCACTTCATCGCCATCGGCTGCATCATCGCTGTCTGGCTGCTCAACGTTTTCGGGATCCGCCCGGCGGTGTGGATCTCTTACGTCACCGGCGTCGGGCTTATGGTGCCGCTAGTCATCTTCATCGTGGTGCCATACCTGAGCGGCGACTGGCACAGCTCCAACATGACCTGGGCACTGCACGGCTTCAGCGGATTCAAGATCGCCATGGTCTACCTGTTCCTGATGGGCTGGTCGGCCTACGCAGCTGAGGTCTGCGCTACCTTCGCGCCGGAGTACCAGAACACCAGGCGGGACACCACGATCGCGCTGCGCTCGGCAGCGATGTTCACGCTGCTTGTGTTCCTGCTGTTCCCGCTCGGACTGGGCGGGGTGACTGGCGCGCCGAGCACGGCGACGGCCGAGGGCCAGTTCTACGGGCCGGCGTTCGCCAAGGTTGTCGGCAGCGGCGCGGCGGGACTCATGCTGGCTCTGCTCATTGGAAGCCTGTTCCTGTCCATGATCTCCTCGACAGCTGACGGCTCGCGGGCACTGTACGGCATCGCGCGCGATGACATGACAGTGAAGCAGCTCTTCCACCTGAACCGGTTCAATGTCCCGGCGCGGGCGATGACCGTCGACCTGGTCGTCAATGTGCTGCTGGTGCTGTTTGTCTCCAGCAACTTGGCGATCTTGTACATGAGCAACATCGGGTACGTGCTTGCGCACTTCCTTGCGCTGACAGGCTTCCTGCTGCTGCGGATCGACCGGCCGCGCTGGCCGCGGCCCATCAAGGTTGGCCCGGTCTGGGTAGGCATCGCCGCGGTGCTCGCCGTGTTCAACGCTGTCCTGCTCGTATTCGGCTTGACGAATCCGTCACTTACGGGCTACTTGAGTCCGACTCTGACACCCAGCCGGACAGTGATACTCGGCGTCGGCGTGCTCGTCGTCGCGGTGCTGCTGTTCTTCTACCGGCGGATCGTGCAGGACAAAGCGCGGATCACCTTCCGCGAGGAGGTCCCGGCTGAGCCCTCTGCCGAGCAGATGGCCCTGCTCAGCCAGGAGGAGGCGGCGGTCGCCGCCGACTAAGGTCGCCGCACGGCGACTTTGGTGATCAGCTCCACGGGAACGGCGAGTTGCTGGTCGGGTGCAGCTCGCCGCTGGTGTAGCGGCTGAACCGGAATGGCGCCAGCAACGCCTGTGGTTCGCCGAGCAGTTCCCTGGCGACCAGCGCCCCGACGCCGATCATCTTGTAACCGTGATTAGAGTCGGCGATGACGTAGGTGTTCTGGCAGAACATGTCGAAGACCGGGAAGCTGTCCGGGGTGAACGCGCCGATCCCGCCGGTCGGCTCGCGCCGGTACAGATCGCGCTTGCCCTCGAAGCGCTTGTGGCAGTGGGCGAGCGCTGAGGTCCACATCCGGATGAAGTCCTCGCGGACGGTGTACTCGGGGCTGTCCGGTCCGTACGGATCAACAGCGACCTCCGCGGCGGGCAGGTCGACCACATACGGCGACGTGCCGCCCTGAACACCGCCGAAGTAAAAGTCCGGCTTGTAGTAAATCCCCCAGAGCTGGTCCGTGACCAGCGCTCCGTCCACGTCGTCGAACAGCGGCGCGCTCGAGTCGACATGCAGTACGGGTGGGAACGCGCCGCCGCTGAGGGTGAACTCTTTGGGGTCCACTGCCAGCGTGCCTTCCTGCAGCGCCCAGTAGGTCCACATCGGCCGGCCTTCATGCACAGTCCCGTCCCGCCCCTGGACGGAGATCTTGTCGGGCAGGTCCAGCATCGCCCACAGATCGCGGATCCAGGGTCCGGCCGCGATGATCAGATGATCACACTGGATGGAGCCCTGATCGGTCTCGACCGACGTCACGGCGCCGCCACTGGTACGCACGCCGGTGACACGGATGCCGGTAGCGATCCGCACACCTTCGGCCTCTGCTTTGGCGGCCAAGCCACGCAGCGATCGGACGTTGTTGGCGTAGCCGCCCTTCTGTTCGTGCAAGATCGCCGTGATGCCGGGCGCCTGCCAGTCATCGAACGCCTCGAGCATGTAGGCGCGGCAGTCGCGCTCGCCCTCGATGAGCACCGATGGGTAGCCGATCGCCTGTTGCTCGGTGAAGATCTTCGCCACGTTCTCATGCATGACCTCCGGCGCGATTTGCATGTAGCCGACCGGGTGGTAGGCGAACGCTTCGGGATCTGATTCCCATACCGCGACCGAGTGCGCCATCAGCTCGCGCATCGCAGGCTGAAAGTAGTTGTTGCGGATGACACCGCACGCGATCCCGGACGCGCCGGCTCCGACGCGGCGCTTGTCAACGATGAGGATGTCCTCGCCGCCGCCGAGGCCGCGCGCCCGCAGCTCCCTCGCTAGATGCCATGCCGTGGAAAGCCCGTGGATCCCTGCGCCGACGATGACGTAACGGCTGCGGCTGGGAATCATTTCGTCCGCCTTCTCTGATGGCGTCGATCGCACCGACCGGCGTACAATTGCCCTAGCGGAAATATCGTTTCCATATATTAGGAGGATACCTTGGCAAGGACCGGCTTGCCAGCCACCCGCCAGGTCGCCTCCGTCCAGCGAGCGATCGCTATCCTCGACGAGCTAGCGGCGGCCAGCACCGAGCTGGGCACCAATGAGATCGCCCGCCGGACGGGGATCAACGTGAGCACGATCTCGCGGATCCTGGCGACCCTCGCCAGCGGCGGTCTCGTCGAGCATGTTCAGTCCACCGGCCGTTATCGCCTCGGCATCGGGATCGTCCGGCTCGCCAGCACGGTCCATGACCGGCTGGACGTCCGCTCGCTCGCCCGCCCTTACCTGGAGGAACTGGCCAAGTTCATCGGCGAGACCGTGACGCTTTCGGTTCCCGGCGAGCATGAGGCGTTCACCCTCGACTTCGTGCCAAGCCCGCTCACCGTGCGCAGCGTGGCCGAGGTGGGGCGCACGAGCGTCGCGCACGCGACGGCGGTAGGCAAGGTCTTCCTCGCGCACGGCGGCAGGCTGCCTGCAGGCAAGCTGGCGGCGTTTACCGATCGGACCATCGTGGATCGTGGCGTGCTGGAAGTCGAGATCGGGAACGTCGCCGAGCGCGGCTGGGCGCAGGCGGTCGGCGAGCGCGAGGAGGACATGAACGCAGTTGCGACGCCAGTCTTGGACCGGACGGGCAAGCTGGCCGCGATCCTCGGCGCGCAGGGACCCGCGGTCAGGTTCAGCCCGCGGGCCATGCGGACGGCGGTGGAAATGCTCGCGGAGAAGGCATCGCTAATCTCGCCCGCGCTCTGATTCGGCAAGCTATCGCCTCCAAGGCAATGGCGTTTCAGATTGTGCAACCCGACCGAAGCATGATCGGGGTCTAGAATGGAGGCATCCAGGCACCAACGTTGCCCTTAAGGCAATTCACTGGGGAAAACCTGTGGTCACACCTCGTCAGCTCAGGGCCGGACAGCTCGATTCCGTCGATGTCAGGCAAGCGGTCGGCGTATTCACCACGGGTGTCACAGTGGTCACCACCTGCGACGACTCCGGTACTCGATACGGTCTCACCGCGAACTCGTTCGCTTCAGTCTCGCTCGAGCCCCCGCTTGTGCTCTTCTGCGTCAGCCATCAGGCACCCAGCCTGGACGGATTCCACCGCAGCCGCCATTTCGCGATCAACGTACTCGCTTCTGATCAGGAGGAGATCGCCAAGCGGTTCGCCCGCCCGGCCGACGATAAGTTTTCCGGACTCGACTGGCGAGTCGGCATCTTCGGCGCACCGCTGCTCGACCGGTGTATCGCGCACATCGAATGCACCTTCGAGCATCACTACCCGAGCGGGGACCACGACATCGTGATCGGGCGCGTGCACCGGGTCAGGACCTATCAGGGCGAGCCGCTGATCTTCCACCGCAGCCGGTTCGGCACCGTAGTCTCCGACTCGGCGACCGGATGACGCCTGCGCGTCAGGACCGCGGCCGGGTCTTGTCCGGGTCGTAGAACGGGAACCTGACCACCTGCGCCGGGATGCGCTTTTGCTGCCCGTCTAGCTTGGCCAGGTCAACCTCGGTCCCGATCGCCGAGTACTCCACCGCCATCCGGCAGAGCGCAATGTTCTTGCGCAAGATCGGCGACCGGGTACCGCTAGTGATCACGCCGACCTGTGATCTCCCGACATGGACGCAGTCACCGTGCGCCGCGGCCTCGTTCCCCTCGATCTCAAGCCCCACCAGGGTGCGCTGCGGCGATGCCTTGCGCTGCTGCAGCGCGGCGCGGCCGATAAAGTCGTCTTCCTTGGTCTTCAGCGGGACGGTGAAGGAGATGCCCGCCTCGAATGGGTCGACCTGGTCGCAGAACTCATAGCCCGCAAAGATCAGGCCAGCCTCGATCCTGAGCATGTCCAGCGCATCCAGGCCGAGCGGTGTCAGGTTATGGGGAACGCCGGCCTCCCATACCGCATCCCACACAGTCAGGGCATCTGCCGGATGGCACCACAGTTCGTAGCCGAGCTCGCCGCTGTAACCAGTGCGCGAGACGATCATCGGCACGCCAGCCGGCCCGCCGATCCTGGCGATCGCGAAGCGGAACCACTCCAGGTCCGAAAAGGACGGCTGGCTCGGCGGGGTCCATACCAGTTCCCGCAGGGCCTGGCGTGACTTGGGCCCCTGGACGGCGATGTTGTGCAGCTGATCGGTGGAGTGCTTGACCCACACCTGATCCAAACCGAGCCGCCCGGCCAGCTGCCGGAGCCAGATCCCGTCGTACTCGTCACCACCCACGAACCGGAACCTGTCGGCGCCGAGACGAAACACCGTCGCGTCGTCCAGCATCCCGCCGGTCTCGTTGCACATTGCCGTATAGACGACGTGGCCGTCCGCGAGCTTCCTGATGTTGCGGGTCACCGCAGCCTGCAGCAGCGCCTCAGCGTCCGGGCCCACGACCTCGAACTTGCGCAGCGGAGACAGATCCATGACCGCGACGCCCTCGCGGCATGCCCAGTACTCGTCGATCGCGCCGTGATTGTCGAAGCTCGTCGGCAGCCAGTAGCCGCGGTACTCGGTGGTCCGCCTGGTCAGCGCCGACCAGCGCGGCTGGAAGGCAGTTTCCGTTGTCAGCTTGGGCTCAGCGTCGGGGGTGACGCGGCGCGCGATCGCCATGGAAAACCTCCGCTCGGCCGGATAAACGCGGACGTGGATGTCGGTCGGGTTCCAGGCATTGGCGGGGTCGATGTCGTCCGGGCAGGCCGAGGAGGCGCAGACCAGGTTGTTCAGCGCCCGCAGCAGCACGTAGTCGCCGGGCCGTGACCAGGGTTCGTCGAACAGCAGCTGATTGGCCTGGCTGAAGAAAGTGTTGTAGAAGAAGTTCAGCGCCGGCCAGCCGCGGCGCGGCGCTATCCCGAACGAGGCGAGCTGCCCGTTGAAGTTATCCGTGCAGTTCACGTGGCCTGGGTAGCCCATGTCCTCGTAGTATTTGGCGTTGCAGGCGAGCGCGAACGTGTCGTGCCTGCCCACAGTGTCGCGGACGACCTCGACCAGCGGGCTCATGTCCTGGTCGAAGAACTTGCCGAAGAGCCCGGGTTGCGGATAGGCGTTACCCATCAGGTTGCGGGTGGTGGTGGCATCGAGGCCTCGCTCAACGCCCGCGGACAGCCGCCGGGAGTCGAACGCGAGGAAATCGGAGCACTGCTGGCCCTCGAGGTCGATTACCTGGATGTACTGGCCGGCCTCAACCTCGTAGGCCAGCGCTGTCGCGGAGTCCACCCGCAGGTCGAGCACCGGATCAGCCAGCGGGGGCGGGAGCCGGGGTTCGCGTGGCGGCCGCGGCTGCGCCCTGCGGACCTCGACAAGCAGGTCCGACGGCGGGTTGTCGGCATCGACCGGCATCGGCCCGCCCGGCGCGGCGACGATGCAGGTAACAGACCGCTGCGCAAGAAAGCTGGCCGAAGCGCCAGCCGGCGACCACTCGCCGAACAGGCCCACCGCCCGGGCGGCAGCCGGATCGAGGCCCCTTGCCGCCAGTTCCCGCACGACGGTGGTGCCGCTGAGAATAGCGGGAATGGCGCCGCCCGGAGCGGCTCGCCCAGACGCCAGGCCAGAACCGGAACCAGCCAGCGCGCGCAGCACTGTCGCGGCGCTGTCCGCCGACGCCCCGACTGCGCGGCAATCCTCGGCGCCGCCGGTCAGCACGGTCAGCTCGCCGCGCTGGCGGCCCTCGGGGTCGATAACGGTGATCTCGTCACCAGCGCAGAGTTCAAGCGCGGTGACCGCATCGGGATGAACCAGGTAACGCTCCAGCCGCGGATCGGCCGGCAGCAGGCCGGGCAGGACCAGCCTGGGGCGCGCGGCGGACGCTGCAGGCCGAGTCACCGGTCGATCACCTTCCTATCGGCTCCTTGGCCTCGTCCTCGGCCGCCTGGGCGAGCAGCTTCTCGGCGAGGGCGCGCTTGCCCTTAGCATCAAGCTTCTTGGTCTCGTTGGCGATCGCGCGCTCGTTAACAGTCTGGTTCCAGTAGTCGAGTACCTCGAAGCCGAGCAGCGCCGACTTGCCGACGAACTGGCGCAGCACCTCATTGGTCGGGCCCATGACCCAGCCCGCCTTGGCGTCCCGCAGGTACCGCTCCAGTTCCATGTCCCGCTTGTACCCTGAGCCGCCGCAGGCGTGCAGCATCTTGTCGACGACATGGGCGACGTTCTTCGCTGCCCCGAACTTCAGCTGCCAGCCCCAGTGCAGGAATTGCGCGCGCGCCGTGGTTCCCGGTTGCAGGCGGCGCTGGTTGTTGTCCGTAGCCCGGTCGAACGCCTCGGCCACCGACAGAGCGAAGATCCGGGAGGCGTTGGTCTCGATGACAGCCTCGCCGACATAGTCCTGGATAGTCGGGTAGTCGCAGACTCGCAGGCCCACATCGACGTGCCGTTTACGAGTGGTGTGCCGTTTGGCGATGTCGATGGCGCCCATCGAAATGCCGTTCCACACCGACGACGATCCCAGCAGGAACCACGGGTCCACCGACTCGTCGTTGGACTCCGCGCCGTCCCCGACAGGGCCGACGATCTGCTCGGCGGGGATCTCGCCAGCGATG
Source organism: uncultured Actinomycetota bacterium (assembly GCA_963804435.1). Taxonomy (GTDB): domain Bacteria; phylum Actinomycetota; class Actinomycetes; order Streptosporangiales; family Streptosporangiaceae; genus JAJYUU01. The sequence continues at coordinate 3,053,062 of CAWDQI010000001.1, forward strand.
TTGAGCGCGCCCGACTGGTTCCCGCGCAGGCCGAGCGCGTCCCAGAGGGCGGGCTGGGCGTGAGCGTCCTCGGCATCAACTACGAAGACCGACAAGTCGTCGTAGCCCTTGAAGTCCGGGCTGGTGGTCTGCACTACATAGAAGTCAGCGAAGCCAGCGGAAGTGGTCCACGACGCCTTCTTCCTGACTTTGAAGCCGCCGTTCACGCGCTCGGCGCCAGAGGAGATCGGATACCAGAAATGACTTCCGGTCTCAGGGTCGGAGTACGACAGAGTGCCGATCTTCCCCGTGCTGAGCGGCCGGATGTACTTGTCAATCAGCTCCGGCGTCGGGCGCAGCATGATGGCATTCACTGCGCCCATGTGCATGACGTAGCACATCGCCGTCGACGCGCAGCCGTAGCGGGCGATAGTCTCGCACACCATCGAGAACGCGACGTGGTTCTCGCCGAGGCCGCCGTATTCCTCCGGCACCGTCAGCGCCAGGAATCCGTGCTCACCGAGGAGCTCCAGGTTCCGTCGCGGGAATTTCAGTTCGTCATCCGAGCGCTTGGCGTTGTCCCGCATCTCCTGCTGGCACAGCTCGATGAGCTTGCCACGCAGCTCCTTGTGCCTGTCGGTCAGCGCCCAGTCCGGATCCCAGTCATAACCGAGTCCCCAGTACGGCTCAGAACCCCACATCTTTTCCTGGCTCACTGTGGACCCCTTTGCAGTCGATTATTTGGCAATCTCATCATCCGCCCGTTCCGCGACGCCAGGCTAGAACGCTTCCGGTGTCTCTTCGTGTCAGGTAGCGGCTACGACAGGCCAACGATCTCGCCCTCGGCGTCGATGTCGATCCGCGCGGCGGCCGGATTCGCCGACAGGCCCGGCATCGTTCGCACCTCGCCACATATCGGGTAGACGAAGCCGGCGCCCACCGACGCCCGCACCTCACGGACCGGCAGAGTCCACCCGGTCGGCGCGCCCTTGAGCGAAGGATCCGAGGAGATCGACAGGTGGGTCTTGGCGACGCAGATGGGCAGGCGGCCAAACCCGGCCCGCTCGTAGGTGTCCAGCTGCTTGGTGGCCTGCACCGAGTAGTCGACTCTGGCCGCGCCGTAGACCCGGGCGGCGATGATCTCGATCTTCTCCCGCAGGCTCGCCTCATCGGGGTAGAGAAATCGGAATTCGCTGGGCTCATCGGCCGCCTCGGCCACGGCCTCGGCCAGCTCCGCCGCGCCGCGGCCGCCATCGGCGAAATGCGTGCACACCGCCGACCGGGCGCCTATCTCGGCCGCGACCTCGCGGATCGCGCGGTGCTCGGACGGGTGATCGGTCGGGAAGGAATTGATCGCGACGACTGCCGGAATTCCATGCAGCCGGACGTTCTCGATCTGCTTGCGGAGGTTGGCCGCGCCCTGCAGGACGTCATCGGGATTCTCTGCCATCAGCTCAGGCGGCAGCGGCTTGCCGGCGACGATCTTGTACTTACCCGAGTGCGCCTTCAGCGCCCGGACGGTGGTGACGACGACGGCAGCGTCTGGCCGCAGCCCGGAGTTGCGGCACTTGATGTTGAAGAAGCGCTCGGCCCCCATGTCCGCGCCGAATCCGGCTTCGGTGACGAGGTAGTCCCCAGTGTGGATGCCGATCAGGTCGGCTACTACCGATGAGTTCCCCGTCGCGATATTCCCGAACGGACCGGTGTGCACCAGGACCGGGGTGTTCTCCAGCGTCTGCAGCAGGTTCGGCTTGATCGCGTCGCGGAGTATCACCGCCATCGACCCGGCGCCGTCGAGCTCCTCGGCGGTGACCGGGACGCCCGCGGCCGTGTAGCCGACCACGATCCGGCCGAGCCGCTGTCGCAGGTCGGCCAGCGACGATGTGAGCGCGAGCGTGGCCATCACCTCGGAGGCAGCGGTGATGTCGAACCCGGTCTGCCGGGTCACGCCGTCGGCGCGCGGGCCCAGCCCGATGACGATATTCCGCAGCGCCCGGTCGTTGACGTCGAGGACCCGGCGCCAGGTGATGTCGTTCACGTCGAGGCCAAGTTTGTTGCCCTGGAAGAGATGGTTGTCGATCATCGCCGCGAGCAGGTTATGCGCGGCCGTTACTGCGTGCATGTCGCCGGTCAGGTGCAGGTTGAGCACCTCCATCGGGACCACCTGGCTGTAGCCGCCCCCTGCCGCGCCGCCCTTGATGCCGAACGTCGGGCCCATAGACGGCTGCCGGATCGCTACCGTTGCGCGCTTGCCGATGTGCTTGAAGCCCTGGCCGAGTCCGACAGTCGTCGTGGTCTTGCCCTCGCCGAGCGGAGTCGGGGTGATCGCGGTAACGACCACGTACTTCGCCTTCGGCGCGCTGGCCAGCTCGTCGATGGCGGCAAGCTTGATCTTCATGACCGTTTCGCCATACGGCTCGAGCAGATGACTGCCCAGGCCGATCTCGCTGGCGATGTCATCCAGCGGCTTGAGCGATGCGCCGCGAGCGATCTCAAGATCAGTGGGGAATGTCATGGACGGCCTGCTCCTCAGATTTCGGGGGGGTCGGGTAGGTCTGCGTCGGGCAGTAGTCGGAAGCCGTCCGGTTCGATGCCGAACTCAGCGCCGGCCCGGAGCAGGGCATCGAACAAGTACTGGCCGGACGATCGCTCACAATGCAGCAAATAGGAAGGCCCGGCCTTCGCGCCGTCGCCACTGCCGCCCCGATCGTCCCGGATCACGTCCGTGGCCAGCGAGGCAACCGACGATCGAAACGCGGCACCGTCCGGTGTGACATCCTCCGACAAGTCGACGCTGCAGAGCTTGGCGAGAACAGCCGGCGCCGACAGGCCGGTCAGCCGCATTAATGCGCGGCCGTGGGTGAGATCAACCCAGGTCACCACTTCTCCGGAGGCCTGCGCCGCAATGCCCTCCAGGCCGGCGGCGAGTGCCGTGGCCTGACCGGGTGAGCCGATCAGCAGCCATTCGCCCGGCCCCGAGCCGACCACGAGCGTGCCATCGCAGTCGCGCGCTGCCCGACCGAAGGGGACGCCGACCGCGGCGGCGGCGGCGGCGCTGGGCAGTGCCCGCAGCTGAACCTTGGCCGCAGGAGTGCAGTCGGTGATGGTCAGGTCGGCGGTCGATTGAAGACCGCTCACCTGCCAGCCTGCCAACACGATCACAGGGGGCGCGCACGCGATCGGGCTTCGGGCCAGTGGCTCAGACACGCATCCGCCCTCCGTCCGGGTCGACGTGAGCGTGCTGCGGCATGACTCGAGCCTCGATTTGCCGCCCGCTGGGCAGCCGCACGGTAACCGCCGTGCCAGGCTCGGCAAGACGCCCATCAACGAGCGCAAGGCAGATCGACCTGCGCAGCGTCGGCGACATCCGGCTGGACGTTATCCGGCCGACGATCCGGCTGCCTTCCATGATCAGGCTGGCCTCATCGGGGACGATCGATCCGTCTACCGGCTGCAGCCCGACCAGCTTCTCGCCGATACCTTCGTCGACCTGCCACGCTAGCTCCGGCTTCCCGGCGAAGTCGGGTTTGTCAAGCTTGATTGCCCAGTCCAGCCCGGCGCTGAACGCCTTGGTCAGGCCGTCAGTGTCCTGGCCGACGATGAAATGGCCTTTCTCCAGCCGCAGCATGCGCTGTGCCTCCACGCCGAACGGCGCCACCCCCAGGTCGCGGCCGCGATCGAGCAGTGCCTCCCAGACGTGCAGGCCATAGCCGGCCGGGACGTGCAGCTCGTAACTGAGCTCGCCGGTGAAGCCGATCCGCCACAGTACGCTGCCACCGACCCCGGCGATCCGGCCGATCCGCACATTCATATACGGGAATGCCTCGTTCGACAAGTCGACGCCCTCGGTGACCCGCTCGATCAGGTGTCGGGCTTGCGGGCCGGCCACGTTGATGCTCGCGTATGCGGTAGTCACCGGCGTGATATGCACCTGCCAGTCGGGATGCTCGGTCTGCAGCCAGTTCTCGGCCCATTCCCAGACCGTCGCGGCACCCGACGACGTGGTGCTCGTCAGGTAATGTTCCTCGCCGAGCCTGCCGGTTACACCGTCGTCGAGCACAACCCCGTCATCCGCGCACATGACGCCGTAGCGGACCTTGCCGATCTCCAGCCTGGACCACTTGTTGACGTAGAGCAGGTTGAGCAGCTTGGGCACGTCTGGGCCCCGCAGGTCCAGTTTGCCGAGCGGCGTGACGTCGATGATCCCGACTTTCTCGCGGACGTTCCGCGCTTCGGACGCGGCGTTCCCGTAACTGTCCGGGCGGATCCATGCGCCCGCGAGCAGCGGCACCGCGCCATGCGCTTCGTGCCAGGGCTGCATCGGCGAGTAACGCACCGGCTCGTGGGCCTGCCCGGCGAGGGCGCCGAGCGTAACCGGCGCGTAGGGCGGCCGCCAGGTTGTGGTGCCCGTCTGCGCGATAGAGCGGCCGGTCGCCTTGGCAATGACCGCCACCGTGTTGACGGTCTCCAGCTTGCCCTGCAATGGCCCCATTGTTGCGGTGGTAAACCGCTTGGCCAGCTCCGCCGAGTCGTAGCCCTCTGCGACGGCGGCCTCCAGATCCTTGGACGAGACGTCCTCGCTGAAGTCGACCATCCCGTGCGTTCTTCCGACGAACAGTTCCGGGTGCTCATCGATGCGCAGCTCCGGGATCGGCGCCGGCTGGAGCCGGCCGGAGGACCTGCCCCGGCTGCCGCGGTCGACCCGGCCGGTGCTAGCCGGGTCGGCGCGGCCAGGGAGCGAGCCCGGCTTACCTTCGCTGCGCGCCGCGCCGCCTGGATGCCGGTCGCAGTCGCGTGCTCGGCGAGCTCGTCCAGACCCCCGTCGCCCGCGATGCCGCCGGTGACGAGCACGTCGTCGGGCAGCCGGGCCGGGTCGGAGAAGAACCTCGCCGCCCGCGGGTTGTACACGGGCCGGTCGCCTGAGGCATTGAGCAGCGCGGTCGGCGCGGTCCATCCGACGGCAGTGACCAGCAGGTCACAGCTGATCTTCGTGCCGCCGGCGACCTCGACGGCCCGGACTCCGCCGCGCCCGCTGACTGCGATGACGTCGCCGCCCAGGCGAGCATCCTCGACCACCGCCACCTCGACGCCGGCTCGCTTGAGATCAGCGACCGCAGCGTCGCCGTCCGCGTTGGCGGTAAGCACTACCGCCCGTTCCCCCGGCCTGACTGCGTACAGGTTGATCAGCCTGCGGACGGCTGTGGAGAGCATTACTCCTGGCAGATCGTTGCCCTCGATCACGTATGGCCGCTCCAGCAGGCCCGGTGCCACGACGAGCGTCTTGGCGCGGGCCTTGATAAGCCGCTCGGCACTCGCGCCTGCCGTGCCACTGCCGCGATCAAGTACCGCGATCCAGTTGCCGTCGTAGCGGCCGATGACCACCGCATTGGACAGCACTTCTATGCTCGGTTCGGCGGCCACCTGCGCACTCAGATCACTCAGTGCGGCCAGATCGGCCTCGCCGCCCCAGCGCAGGTGGCCACCGAGCTGGTGCTCCTCCTCGACAAGCAGGACGGAGGCACCTGTTCGCGCGGCGGCAACGGCCGCGGCCATTCCGGCGGGCCCGCCGCCTGCCACCAGGACGTCAGGATGGGCGAACCGCTTCTCCGGCCGCAGGCACGGCGTATCCGGCGACACCTGCCCGCCATGCGTGAAACGCCGCAGCACGCTCTCGTATGCAGGCCACAGAGCCCGCGGCCACATGAAGGTCTTGTAGTAGAAACCGGCACTGAGGAAGCGGCCCGCGAACTGGTTGGACGCCTTCACGTCGAACCGTAGTGACGGCCACGTGTTCTGCGACCGCACCGTCATACCGCCGGTGACCAGCCGGTGCGCGCCCCGGACGTTTGGCTCGTCGCCGACCTGGACCATGCAGCCCGGGTCGTGGAAGCTCGCGGTGAGCAGGCCACGCGGCCGGTGGTACTTCATGCTCCGGGAGAAGACGCGTTCGCCCGCTGCCGCGAGCGCCGAGGCTATCGTGTCGCCCTCGTAAGCCGGAAATTCCCGTCCGTTCCAGGTGAAGGTCAGCTCCTTGGCGCGGTCGATCACCTCGCCGGGCTGCGGGCCGAGGCGCATCGTCATCGCGGCCGCGCCGGGGGTCACAGGCTGGCGGAGCGCGTTGCTGCCGTTCACCCGGCCGCCTGCCCGGCGCCGACGGCACGAAACTCGTTCGTCTCGGTGTGCCGCTCGACTCTGATGAACCTGCGGCAGCCCATCCGGTGGTACCAGGTCTCGGTGGTCCAGCCGCAAGGGTTGGCGCGCAGGTAGAGGTAGGCACGCCATTGCTCGCGCGTCGCGGTCTGCGGGTCTGGACGCGCCACCGACTCACCGACATGCTGGAACTCACTGGCGTCCCGCGGACCGCACCAGGTGCACGGGAGGAGGATCATCAGCGAACCTTTCACCCTTCTCAGTGGCCGACGGCGGCCGCGCCCTTCTCGCCTACTAGGACGCCCTCGGAGAATCGCTCCAAGCCGAAGGCAGAAATGATCTCCGGGGCGTTGCCGGACGCGATGCATTGCGCCATCGCCTCGCCGGACACCGGGCCGGCCTTGAAGCCGTAGGTACCCCAGCCGGCGTCGACCAGGAACCCGTCGACCGGAGTGCGGCCCATCACCGGCGAGAAGTCGGGAGTCATGTCGCACAGGCCCGCCCACTGGCGCAGCACCCGCACCTTCGTCAGGGCGGGCATCAGCTCGAGCACGTGACCGGCCAGTCCTTCGATAAATTCCAGCGATCCGCGCATCGCGTAGGAAGTGAACGGATCGACGCTGGCACCGAAGACAAGCTCGCCCCGATCGGTCTGGCTGATGTAGACGTGCAGCGTCCCGGACACGATGACCGTGGACAAGAACGGCTGCACGGGCTCGGTGACTGCCGCCTGCAACGGATAGGTCTGGATCGGCATGGCCACCCCGGCCATATCGGAGATCAGCGTGGACCATCCGGCGGTGGCGTTCAGCACGACCCTGGTAGAGATGTCGCCTCGGCTAGTCCGCACGCCGCGGACCCGTCCGCCCGCCACATCGATGCCCGTGACCTCGGTTTCCTGATGGATATGCACGCCGCGCGCGTGCGCTCCGCGGGCGTAGCCCCATACCACCGCGTCGTGCCTGATAATGCCGCCGGGCGGGTGCCAGAGTGCGCCAAGTACGGGATACCGGGTATCGGCGCTGACATCGAGGAACGGGGCGAGCCGCTTGATCTCGGCCGGACCGATCACCTCGGAGTCCACGCCCTGGACCTTGTTCACCTCAGCGCGCCAGCGCATCGTACGCAGCGAGGCGTCGCTGTGGGCGAGGGTGAGATGACCGCGCTGAGAGAACATAACGTTGAAGTCAAGCTCGGCTGCGAGCCCTCGGTAAAGCTGGATCGAGCGGTCGTAGAACCTGACCCCCTCGGGCGTCAGGTAATTCGACCGCAGGATGGCAGTGTTCCGGCCAGAGCCGCCCGACCCCATGTAGCCCTTGTCCAGCACTGCGACATCGGTGATCCCGTGATTGGCCGCCAGGTAATACGCGGCCGCCAGGCCGTGCACGCCGCCCCCGACGATCACGACGTCATAGGAGGTCTTCATCGGATGCGGGCGCCAGGCAGGCGGCCACTCCTGATGGGATAGGCCGCGGCGCAGCAGCCCTACGGCAGAGTACCTGGCGGGATACTCGACGTGCCGCTGACGCGGCCGGTGCCCGTTCGTGCTTGCCAGCACCAGTGATTCCTTCCCCGTATGCCACGGTGAGTGTGCGGAACGTCCCGTTACACGCTACGCCGACAATGAAACTTAGTCCACCTAGAGTGAACAACCCAGAACGGTTGCCAGGCCTGCTCAGGCCGTTCTGAGCGGTTAGCCCGCTGGCTGGATCGACTTGATGGAGAAGAACTGGATCGGCAGCTCGATGAGCGCGTTCGGCCCGTGCGGAACCTCGCCGACGAACTGAATCGTGTCTCCCGGCTCGAGCAGGTAACGCGAGCTGCCGTACAAGTACTCCAGCCGGCCCGACAGCATGTAGATCAGCTCTGTTCCCGCGTGCTGATAAAGCGGGAAGGTGTCGGCCCGCTGGGTCAGCGTGACGAGCAGGGTCTCGAGCGTGTTGTGCGGCGCGCGCATGGTGCCGAGTGACTGATAGCGGTGGCCGGGACCTGATCCCTTGTGCTGGATCTCCAGGCCGACGCCGGCCTTGACGAACAGGACGTCCTGCTCCTCGTTCAGGCCGCGGAAGAACGCAGTGACGGGAACCTTGAGCGCCTCTGATAGCCGTGCGAGCGTCGCCAGGCTGGGCGAGGCCTGGGCATTCTCGATCTTGGACAGCATGCCCTTGGACAGGCCGGTCAGCTCGGCGAGCTGGCTGACTGTCAGCCCGAGCTGGAGCCGGAACTCGCGGACGCGCTCGGCAATAACGGCCCCCAGCGCGTCCTCCAGCGCGCCGGCTGGCCGGTGCTCGCTGACGTACGGCGACTCACCATCCGCGCCGCTGTAACTGCCGACGCCGACAACATCCGTCATCGGGCCCAGCCTCCTCCTCGGCGGCGGCGCCCCGTGCCGCCGAGCCCCCGGCGGTGGCACCTCAGCGAAATCGGGCGGCGCAACCAGTTGTATCCCCTCACTATACGGGGTTTACTGTCCGTGGATCGCGACGTGTCGCTCCGGTTGCGGATGCCCGGAGGATTGACTGCCAGGGAGGCCCCGTGAGCACAGACCTCGAACGGCTCCATGACTCTCCCGGCCGGGCAGAGGCGATCGAACGAGTCCGGGGCGAAATCGACTCCAAAGGCGTCACCTATATCTACTACCAGTTCGTCTCCGTCACCGGCCGCATCATGGGCAAAGGCGTGCCCGCGGCCCATTGGGAGCGGATAGCCGACCGAGGTTTCCAGCTGGTCTACGGGTCTACGGCCAACCTCTTCACCGACCGGCACGGTGAGTACATCGGGTACGGTCCCGAGGCGTCGGAGCTCGTCGGGCTGCCCGATGTCGAGACGTTCTGCCAGCTGCCATGGGATCCCAAGACCGCACGGGTCTTCTGCACGCTGTTCCGCAACCGGGAGGAGGAGGTGGATCCAGGCAGCTACCTGACCTCGGACTGCCGCGGTAACCTCCGGCGCATTCACGAGGCGTTCGAGCGAGAGACGGGTCTGCATCTGCGGGTTGGCACCGAGCCAGAGATGATGTGGCTCAAACTCAACCCGGATGGCACGCCATCCATCGAGGGCAAGACCAAGCCGTACTGCTACCACATCGATCAGTTCGCCGAACTCCAGCCATTGATCCACAAGGTCGTGGAGTACGGGAACGCGATGGGCCTGGACATGATCCAGGGTGACCACGAGGATGCTCCCGGTCAGCTAGAGCTCAACTGGCAGTTTGACCGAGCCGAGCTGACCGCCGACCGCCTCACCACCTACCGGCAGATCTGCCGGCAGGTGGGCCGGGAGCTCGGTGCGTTCCCGTGCTTCATGCCCAAGCCGTTCATGGGCGTATCAGCTAACGGCTGCCATCACAACATCTCGCTCTGGCAAGGCGAGGAAAACATGTTCCTGCCTGATACTGACAACCCGCGGCTGCCGAGCAAGCTGGGGCTGAACGCGATTGGCGGCGTCCTGGAGCACCTTTCCGCTCTGACCTGCATCACCGCGCCGACCGTTAACTCCTACCGGCGGTTCTGGCAGACGGGTTACTGGGCGCCGCTGTTCGCCGACTGGGGATACCAGAACCGGACGACCGCGCTTCGGGTGAGCGCGCCTGGCAGGTTCGAGTACCGCTCGGTGGATTCGGCCGTCAACCCGTATCTCTCGTTTGCCGCGATCATCAAGGCCATGCTGGACGGCATCCAGCGCAACCTGGATCCTGGCCCGCCGGAGAACCGCAATATCTACGACGCCATCGCGGGCGGCAAGGATGTCCGGAGAGTCCCGATGACGCTCGGCGAGGCGCTGGCGGCACTCGAGCGCGACCCGGTGATCAGGGATGCGATGCCCGGCGAGATGTACACGGTCTTCCACCACTACAAGACCGACGAGTGGGAGCGCTACTGCGCGACCGTCTCTGACTGGGACATCAGCGAGTATCTGGACATCCTTCCATAGGGACAGCAGGACGGGAGAGGGGCCACAACATGTGCGGCATCGCAGGCATCATTCACCGCGGCGGGCTCTCAGACGTCGGGACCGAGATGACCCGGATGCTTCAGTCGATGAAGCACCGCGGCCCCGACTCCAGCGGCTTTGCGTTGTACGGCCCGGCCAGTGACCTGCTGGTGATGCGGATCAAGCTGGCCGACCCGAACGAGGTCCGTGACTTCGGCTGGGGCGACCGCCTGGACCGGCACCGCCGCGAGATCGAGACGCGGCTGGCCAAGATAGGTGCCGTTGTCGACGCGATCCACGGCGATCAGGAGTATGCGTTCCGGGTGACGTTCCGCTACACGGGCGAGCTCAAGCCGCTCGCCGACTACGTGGAGGACGTTCCGGGCTGCGAGGTGCTCTCCCTCGGCCACTCCCTCGAGATCATCAAGGATCTCAGCGATGCCGAGAGCGTGGCTGAGCGCTACCGGCTGGGCGGATTCAGGGGCACCCACGCGATCGGGCATGTCCGGATGGCCACGGAGTCGGATGTGGATATCTCCGGTGCGCACCCGTACTGGGCATATCCGTTTTCCGATATCGCCGTGGTGCACAACGGCCAGCTGACCAACTACCACATGTGGCGGCGCAGGCTGGAGCGGAAAGGGCACCGTTTTCAGTCGGAGTGCGACTCGGAGATCATCGCCGTGTACCTCGCCCAGAAGATTGATGACGGGCTGACACTCGAGACGGCGATGAAGCAGAGCCTGGACGAGCTAGACGGTGTGTTTACCTATCTGGTTGTGACGGCAGATGAGCTCGGCATGGCCAAGGACGAGATGGCCGCCAAGCCTCTGGTGCTCTACGAGTCGGACGACCTGGTGGCACTCGCCTCCGAGGAAGTCGCGATCAGGGCTGTCATCGGCCGCGAAATTGACACCCGCGATCCCTACGAGCGGCAGGTACTGGTGTGGCACCGGTGAAGATCAGCTATGACGCTCGCGGCCTGGCCGAGCCGGACGCCCGCGCCCCTGGCGTCGCTACGATCGAAGGCGAGGGCGAAGCGCGCAGGGCCGTGGTGGACGCCGCCGACCTGACTACCCGCCAGATCAATCTGGAACTGCGCCGCCTCATCTACGCCGAGGGCATCTCTGACGTCACCATCCTGAATCCGGGCGCGAAGCACTCGCTCGCCGTCGGCATTCTCGCCCGCTGCAAAATTACCATCGACGGCAGTCTCGGCTACTTCGGATGCGGCCTGATCGACGGGCCGGAGATTCGTATCAAGGGCCGGGTCGGCTGGTCAGTGGCCGAGAACATGATGTCGGGCGTGATCGTCATCGACAAGAACGCAGGCTCGCTGGCCGGCGCCGCCTTCCGCGGCGGCGACCTGGTGGTCCGCGGCGACGTCGGCGCCCGCACCGGCATCGACCAGAAGGGCGGCACCATCGTGGTCGGCGGGACCGCGGGCATGATGACCGGCTTCATGCTGCAACGTGGCCGTCAGATCATCTGCGGCGACGTAGGCGGCGGCCTTGGCGACTCCATGTATGACGGCACTATTTACGTGGGCGGCAAGGTCGCCTCACTCGGCGTCGACTGCGTCGAGGCCGAGCTGTCAAGCGATGACGAGGAGTTTCTGTCGAGGAAGCTCCGCATCTACGGCATCGCGCGGCCCGCTGCGTTCCGCAAGTTTGTCTGCGGCCGCAAGCTCTGGAACTACGACAACCTCGAGCCTGCCGAGCGCAAGCTCGTCCTCTGAGCGTCGCAGCCACGGACCGATCCGTAGCGGCCAGGCCACCAAGAGCACCGAGAGGCAAGTCAGATATGAGCGCGAGCGAAGATGGCGGCAGGGCCGTACTGGGGCATAGCAGTATCTTCACCCCTGAGGTCATCAACGACATCCACGTCAAGGCCGAGCTCGGCCGGTACCGGATGCGCGGGTTCTCCATGTTCAAGAAGATCCCGAACTGGGACGAGCTGATGTTCCTGCCCGGCACGCTGACCCGGTTCGTCATCGAGGGCTACCGGGAGAAATGCGACACGAAGACGGTCCTCGGCGCCCGGTTCGCCAAGCACCCGCTCGAGCTTGACATCCCCATCTACATCACCGGTATGAGCTTCGGCGCGTTGTCCCTTGAGGCGAAGATGGCGCTCGCCAAGGGTGCCTCGATGGCCGGGACCGCGACGTGCTCCGGCGAGGGCGGCATGATCCCGCCGGAGCGGGACCTGTCGACTAAGTGGTTCTACCAGGTCATCCAGAGTCGTTATGGCTTCAACCCGCACCACCTGATGCTCGCCGACGGGGTGGAGTTCTTCATCGGGCAGGGCTGCAAGGTAGGGCTCGGCGGTCATCTGATGGGACAGAAAGTCACCGAGCAGGTGGCGGAGATGCGTTCGCTGCCCGCCGGGATCGACCAGCGCAGTCCGGCACGCCACCCCGACTGGCTCGGCCCTGATGACCTGTCGCTGAAAATCCAGGAGGTCCGCGAGGCGACTGACTACCAGGTGCCGATCCAGCTGAAGCTCGGCGCCGCAAGGGTCTACGACGACGTGCGAATGGCCGCCAAGTGCGGGCCCGACACCATCTACCTGGACGGCGCCGAAGGCGGTACCGGGGCTGGCCCGCACATCGCCGCCGAGGAGACCGGTATCCCGTTGATGGCGGCGATTCCTGAGGCCAGGCGCGCGCTCGAGGATGTCGGGCTCGTCGACGAGATAGACCTAGTCGTGGCCGGCGGCATCCGCAACGGCGCCGACGTTGCCAAGTGCCTGGCGCTCGGCGCGAAGGCGGTGGCGATCGGTCATTCGGCGCTGATGGCGCTCAACTGCAACAAGGACATTCCTGGCGTCACCGACTACGAGGGCACGGTTGGCGTGCCTGCTGGCCGCTGTTATCACTGCCATACCGGCCGCTGCCCGGTCGGGATCACGACGCAGGATCCCGAACTGCGCAAGCGGCTGAAGGTCGATGAAGCCGCCGAACGGGTCTACAACTTCCTGCACACCCTCACTCTCGAGGCGCAGATGTTCGCGCGAGCGTGCGGGAAAACCGACGTGCACAGCCTAGAACCAGAGGATCTGTGCGCACTGACTGTGGAGGCGTCAGCCATGGCCAAGGTGCCGCTCGCCGGGACGACCTACATTCCTGGGCAGACCGAGGAGCGCGCGCTCGCTGAGATCAAGGCGCTGCTGGAGAAGCAGATATCTGACGACGGCATGAGCGGTCCGCGCAATGGCTGACGAATTCGCCGCTGGCACGAACACGCAGCGGCTATCCACGAAGATCGGCATCGACACTGAAGAACTGACCGGCCGAACGTTCCCCTATCAGTTCGACCGGTCCCTGGTCGACGACGTCGATCTGGTTGCCGCCACGCCAGGCGAAGACATCAACTGGCTGGAAGACGTCCACCTGATGTACGAAGACGGCCAGCCCGCCGTTTTCGACAGGTACACCAATGCCTTCCTGAAGATCCACTTTGATATCCCTGCAGGAAGGGAAGACGAGTACGCCCGCAAGGTCCTCATCACGCACCTGCAAGCAGGAAACTCGTACGGCGTCTGGCTCAAGCGCAAGCATGCCAAGTTCCCCCAGCCGGAACTTGGGCCGTGGCGCGCAGACTCGCCGACCGTTGGCGATCACTGGCAGCCCCCTGCGCTGGAGGACTGGGAGCGGGCGGCGGGCCACTGACCCTGGCCGCGGGACGCTGAGGTACCAAGCCCCGCGGCGTCCATCTCCCTGGTCAGGATCGGCGGCCGGGGGCTGAGGCAGGCGAGACGATCGGTTGGTCAGGCCCAGCCGACCGACGCGGCGCCACGATGACCGGACATCTCGACCGCCGGATCACCCGGAGGGAAACGCTGCCGAACAGGCGGGTGAGCAGTTCGCCGCGGCTCGGGCTGCCCAGCACGATGAGATCAGCCTCGAATGCCTTCGCCTCCGCGAGGATTGCCTCGGCGACCCGGTCGACTGCCGCGTATCGGACGTCCCCGCCCGCGGCAAGGCCCGCCATCCGCAGGTCGAAGACCGCCGCATCGGCGACAAATGCTGCCTCGCTTCCCGTCTCGCGCGCGTACCAGCTGAAGCCGGAAACCTCTCGCAACCTTAGATGCAGGACTCGCACCTGCGTCGTCCCGTCAGTGGCGACATTTTTCACCAGATCGACTGCGGCCGGGTGCTGGCCGAAACCATCGATCGCTACCAGGATCCTCGCGAACATCGTTCCTCACGCGGCCTTCGTACGGGCTTCGCCGGCCCTTCCCCGGCCTCTCCATCTTCGCGCCGCGCAGCGCACCCTTGAAGTGCGGCCCGCGTATGGAACGCGTTAAGGTTTCAGCCCACCAGCTCAAGAGTGGCGCCGTCCTTCAGCCGGCGCCGGACGATGTTCGTCACCTCGCCCTCGATGATGCGGCGAATGCCTGCCGCGGGGCTCACGTCCATGACGACATAGCGGACCTGGCGGGTTCGTGCCACCCTGGCGATCGTCCGGCCGGCGCTCCTGGTGGCGGCGATCTGGCCATCCACGTTGCAGCCCCCCCGCTCCAGCTGGCCGATCGCCTGACGGACGATCTGAAGCTGCTCCTCGCGCTCGCGGCGGTTCGGCATCAGGCCAGGGTTCGGCAGCCCGAATGTCGAGCCGTAGACCTTGAGGATCGACAGCACGGCGACGGGCTCACCCGCTGCGAGCTCGCGGGCACGCCGGACGGCTGCCCGGCTGAACGGCCCGCCGGACGACGCCAGCAGCACCGTCGCGGTGGCTGTCGGCTGCGGATCGTAGCCGCGTCCCAGCAGACGCATGACGCGGTGCTGGGCTAGCGGACGACGGGCGGTTCGCCCGACGGCTCAATGTCGGTCGCGGGATCCGGCACGGCAGCCGGGTCAGCGGCAGGTGCGCTGCCAACGTCGATTGGTACATCGGCCGCGGCGGCCGTCGTTACCTGGCCGGGGAGCTTACCCGCAGCCGCGAGCCTGCGGTCTTGCCACGCCCGCCACCAGTACAGCGGGGCGTACAGCGCAACGATGAGGAGCCCGAGCAGATAGAGCCCCGGGCCCTGAGTTGGCCCGACCACGATCTTCGGGGAGTTCCACCCGCCGAAGAAGTAGATGGCCATCCAGATGACGAAGATCGCGAGCGCGAACCACTTGGCGAACGTAGGCAGCCGGAACGGCCGCGGCTCGTCCGGGCGCAGCTGCCGGTAGATGAAGTAGCCGAGGAAGGCCAGCGAGCAGGACAGCAGGTAGCCGCCGTTGGAGATGATGTAGATCCGCAGCGGCGAGCCGAGCAGCACCAGGATCGCCGCGCATACGACGTTGAAGGCCATCGCATTGCCCGGCACGCCGTGCCGGTTCTTTTGCGCGAACCAGCGGGGCAGCAGCCCGTCCTCGGCTGCCTGGTACAGCGACCTTCCCACGCCCATGATGGCGTTCAGCACCGACAGGGCCAGTGCCAGGATGAGCGGAATCCCGACGAACCATTTCTCCCACGAGCCTGCACCGAAAATGTGGTTGGTGTAGGTGAGATACAGCGTCAGCGGGTCGGCGTTGGTGACCAGGACGCCGAGTACCGCCACGAACATCAGCGGCGTCATGATGTAGATGAACATCCCGAAGATGCCCTCGGCGGTGAGCGCGATCTTTGCGTCCCTGGCGCCGCCCCGGCACTCGCCGACATAACAGGCGGCGGCCTCCATCGCGATCACGTTCCACAGGATCGGGAAGAACCACGCGAAGATGAAGGTCGGGCTGACGTGCACGTGCGGCGGCACGTGGAAGCCCGCCACGTTGCCCCAGTGAATCGCGCCGGACTTGAAAAACGGCAGGAAGATCATCGCCGTGATCGGCAGCATCGACAGCACGCCGAGTACTGTCGCGAACGCAGCGCCGAGCCGGATGCCGAAGTAGGACGGGATGAAGATGATGACGAGCAGCGCAAAGCAGATGAACAGGACGGTCACGCCGATCGGGGCGCCCCAGGTGCTGCCCACCGGAGAGATCTTGTGCCCTTGACTGAAGTTGAACAGCACCGCGAGGTAGGACGCTGTCAGGATCACGTTGATGGGCGCGACCGGGAACCACCCGAGCCAGTAGGCCCATCCGGACGTCCCGCCGATGTGGCGCGCCACAGTGTCGCCGACCAGCGGCCGGAACGACTCCGTTGCGTATCCCGGGATGCCGCCGGTGCGGTCCGGCCACATCGTCCCGAGCTCGGCCAGGCATAGGCAGAGGAAACAGCCGGCGATCGTCATCACGCCAATGAGGATGATGCCGAGGGCCCCTGTCCCCTGGACTACGTACGGCGCTATACCGGTAACGAGGATCGTCCCGGCGAGCCCGATTACGAACGCACCCCACCAGTTCGTGCCCTTAACCAGGCCCTTCTCTGGCGTTATTCCGATGGTGGCCATCGGTCCTCCTCATTCCGCTTCGCTGCCGAGCGACGCCGATGGCCGCTTTACCTCTCTAGAAGAGCGTCAGGTAACGCTCTACCTCCCAGCCGCTCACGACAGAGTGCCAGGCCCGGAACTCCTCGCGTTTGACCTCTGCGTAGTAGTCGACGTAGTCGCCATCCGGCGTCTTTCCGAGCGCCTCGCGTAGCACGTCATTTGCGACCAGCTCCTCCACCGCATGCAGCAGGGTCGGCGGCATGCTCCGGATGCCGCGGCGTGCCACCTCCTCAGCCGGCAGCGAGTGCAGGTTGTCGCGGTTCGGCTCGCCCGGGTCGAGGGTGCGGTCGATGCCGTCTAGGCCGGCAGCCAGCTGGACCGCCATGGCCAAGTACGGGTTCGCCGCACCATCGCACGCCCTGTTTTCCACCCGGCCGCCGTCCGGCACGCGCAGCATCTGCGTGCGGTTGTTCCCCCCGTAGGTCGCGTACGCAGGCGCCCAGGTGGCGCCAGAGGCCGGAGCGCCCACGCCGATGCGCTTGTAGGAATTCACCGTCGGGCAGGTGACAGCGGCCATTGCCGGTCCATGCGCGATCAGCCCGCCGATGTACTGATACGCCATTTCCGAGAGCCCGAGTCCGCGCGCATCGCCGGGGTCGGCGAACAGTTCCGCGCCCGAGGAGGAATCCCAGAGGCTCGAGTGCAGGTGCAGCCCGGAACCGGTGAGGTTGGCGAACGGCTTGGGCATAAAGGTCGCGGCCAGGCCAGCCTGGTGCGCGACCATATGGACCATGTAGCGGAAGAAGATGAGCCTGTCCGCGCTCGTCAGTGCGTCGGCGTACTGGAAGTTCTGCTCGAACTGCCCGTTCGCGTCCTCGTGGTCGTTGGCGTAGTTCGCCCAGCCGAGGCGGTTCACGTACTTCGAGATCGTCGTCAGGTGGTCGAACATTCTCGTCAGGCCCTTGGCGTCATAGCAGGGGGCCGCCGACCGGTCTAGGGGATCTGCTACCTCGATCCCGCCGTCCGGCAGCCGCCGGACCAGGAAGTACTCCGCCTCGCAGCCCACTTTGTAGTCAAGGCCGCGCGCATGCGCCTTCTCCAGCATTCCCTTCAAGATCAGTCGCGGGGCGTACGGCCACGGCTCGCCCTCGACGTGGATGTCGCATTGCAGCACGGCGAGTCCGGGTTGCCACGGTGCAAGCATGTAGGATGCCGGATCGGGCACTGCGATCATGTCGGGGTCCGCCGGGCTCTGGCCCATCGGGCCGGCCGCGAACCCGGCGAAACCAGCTCCTCCGCCGACCAGGACGTCGAGCGCCTCGATGGGGACCATCTTGGCGCAGGGCTTGCCATGCATGTCCACGAACATGGCGAACAAGAACTCGACGCCATCCGCTTCTGCTCTGGCCCTGAGCTCGCTCTCGACGTCTGGCATAGTCCCTCTCCGTTGTAGCCGCAGTCTCGGGTAGCCCGCAGTTTCGGCCGGCCGGACGCCGGTCAGGAAGTCGTCGCTTAGGTACGCCGATAGCACGCCGTCAGCAGGTGCCATTCGTCAGAGAACACACCTGCCATTTGATCACCTCGGTTCACCCCAGGTAAACGTTCTTTAGCACGTCCTATCCCATGGTGCCTATAGCGTCCCATCCCAGGAGCACATCCGCCAGCCCCAGTGGCTTCCGGCTTCAACCGTGTTTCACCACAGTGAATATGGCCGATGGCCAGGTAGTAGTGCCTGGCGCCCGGTCAGGATCGCGGCGCTGGCATGACACCCGCACGCTGCAACCAGCCCGCGAACAATCGCTCAGCGGAGTCAGCCATCGAGTCCCGCGCGCCTTGGAATGACTGCACGAGCGTGTCGAAGCCGGATCCGCCGAGCACTGCTTCAGCAGCGGCCTGATAGGCGGGGACCTGGTTCCACTCCGCCACCATCTCCTCGGTCACCTCGACATGGAACTGGACCGCGTAGGCTGCCTCGCCGAATCGGAACGCCTGGTGTGCGTAGGCAGCAGACCGGCCAAGGTGGACACCGCCCGCCGGGATCTGAAAGGTGTCGCCGTGCCACTGCAGGGCAGGAAACTCCTGGCCGAGAGCGGCGAAGACAGGGTCCGCCCGGCCGGCCGGCGTGAGCGTGACCGGGAGCACGCCGACTTCTGGGTCCGCCCCGGTGCGGACGGCCGCGCCGAGGCTAGCGGCAAGAAGCTGCGCTCCCAAACAGACCCCTAGAAACGGCACCCCGGCACGCACCGCGGACTCGATCCACCTTTTCTCATCCGCCAGCCAGGGATAGGCCGCCTCGTCGTTGACCCCCATCGGGCCGCCCATCGCCAGCACCAGGTCTACGTCGCGCCAGTCCGGAAGGGAGTCACCCGCGTCCAGCTCGACGGTCTGAACCGCGACGCCGTGCTCGCGGAGGAGCACCGAGAAGAGTCCAGGCGGCTCGCACGAGATGTGCTGGAGCACGCACGCTTTCCGCCGGGCGCCCAGTTCGCTCATCAGCGGACGACGAGCACCGGCAGGTCGGTCAAGTGGATCACCTTGTGCGCGGTGCTGCCGAGGACCATGCCGGCCACATCGGTCCGTCCTCGCGACCCCATGACGATGACATCGGCACCGTGCTCCTTGGCAGCCTCGGTGATATAGCGCGCGGCGTGCCCGAACACCGTATCTTCCACCGCTCCGTGGGCGTCGATACCCGCATCCACGAGCGCCTTGACGGCTTCGCCGACCTTAGAACTCGCCTCCTCATCAGATTCGGTCGGCATGAGCCCAATCCGGGGCAGGACCTCGCGTTCCCGCAGGTGCAATACCCATACCTTGCCTTTGGACAACAACGCCAGGCCTCTGGCCGCCGCGATCACTCGCTCGGTAACCTCAGAGTGGTCCACCGGAACTAGCAGTGTGTCGTACATGGGGGTCTCCTCCTCCTCTAGCGCCCGGGAATCCAGTCCGTGCCGGCCAGCGGCACCCGGGCCATTGCCGCCGCTTCGACGGTGAGCGCCACAAGATCGTCGGGCTCGAGGTGATGGACGTTCGACTTGCCGCAGGCCCGGGCGAGGGCCGTTAGCTCCATCGTGAGCGCCTTCAGGTAGTTGGTCATCCACTGTGCGCCGACATCGGGATCGAGACGGCTCTCGAGGTCGGGATCCTGGGTCGTCACGCCTACCGGGCACAGGCCCGTGTGGCAGTGGTGGCAGTAGCCGGGAGCCGTGCCGATCGCCGTGTACCCGGCGGTCGCGTCGTAGTCCCGCCCGTTCGCGCGATAGGTGGGGCGGTTGCAGCCGAGCGCGATCAGGGAGCCGACCCCGATCGAGACGGCGGTTGCCCCTAGCGCTAGGGCCTTCGCGACGTCTGCACCCGATCTGATACCGCCAGAGACAATGAGTTGAACCTCGTCCTTCTTGCCTATCTCCCGCAGCGCTTCTGCGGCGATGCGCACGGCGGGTAGCGTCGGGATCCCCGCGTGCTCGATGAAGACCGTCTGCGTGGCACCGGTGCCGCCCTGCATCCCGTCGACCACCACAACATCGGCGCCCGCCGCGACCGCCAGCTTCACATCGTGATCGACCCTGGTCGCTCCGAGCTTGACGTAGACAGGCTTCTCCCAGCCTGTCGCCTCGCGCAGTTCCTCGATCTTGATCCGCAGATCGTCGGGCCCGGTCCAGTCCGGGTGCCGAGATGCCGATCTCTGGTCGATGCCGGGCGGGAGCGTCCGCATGCCGGCGACTCGCTCGCTCACTTTCTGGCCCAGGAGCATTCCCCCGCCGCCCGGTTTGGCGCCCTGGCCGATCACCACCTCGATGGCGTCGGCAGCCCGGAGGTCGTCGAGATTGAATCCGTATCGCGACGGGAGGCACTGGTAAACCAAGAGCCGCGACGCCTGCCGTTCCTCGGGCGTCATGCCGCCATCACCGGTGGTCGTGGACGTGCCCACGGCTGTCGCGGCTCTGCCGAGTGCCTCCTTGGCGTGCGCGGACAGAGCGCCGAAGCTCATCCCGGCGATCGTGATGGGGATCGCGAGCTCCAGCGGGCGGCTGGCAAATCTGGTGCCAAGCACTGTGGTGGTATCGCAGCGCTCCCGGTAGCCCTCCAGCGGATAGCGGGTGAGCGACGCCGTCAGGAATACGAGGTCGTCAAAGGTGGGCATGTGCCGCTTGGCACCCCACCCGCGAATTTCGTACCTGCCTGCTTCGGCCATCTCGTGTATCTGGCCGATCACCTCAGGCGGAAAGCTCCGGCTCGGCTCGGTACCGGTCCACGGCAAGCGGGCTGGCCGCCCGCCCGGCGACCTCTGGTCGCTCGCCGTTGTCCAGTCGGCCGCTGCCAAGAAGCTCAGGTTCCATCAGTACCTCTGGTCCTTCAGCGCATCGAACCGGTAGAGACTTCTCGCGGAGGCAACCTTGGTCACGTCCTCGGCCGTGATATGAGCGAAACCGGCCGCCGACGCAAGCTCAGAGACCCGCCTGACGTCGTCGCTCGTGAGGTCCTCGACTTGGGCGTCGGCGCCGAGCGACCGGATCTTCCCGCCGACGTAGATCACGGTCTCGTAGAGCGAGTCACCCAGCGATTCGGCGGCGTCGCCGCCGATGAGGATGGTTCCCGCCTGCGCCATGAACCCGCTCATGTGCCCGGCATCCCCGGCGATTGCGACCGTGCCGCCCTTCAGTGAGATGCCGGCTCGCGATGAAGCGTCGCCGTTGATCACGATCAGCCCGCCCCGTGCGGACGCGCCTGCGCACTCGGAGGCGTTGCCTCGCACCCGGATCGTGCCGGACATGAGGTTCTCGCCAACGGACCAGCCGACAAAACCGTCGACGACGATGTCGGGCCCGTCGCACAGCCCGCCGATGAAGTACCCGGCGTTGCCGCCGATGGTGATGTCAATGCGATTGGAAAGCCCGACGGCGAGATTGTGCCGGCCTCTCGGCTCGGTAATGCGGACTGAAGTCCCGTCCGGGAGCTCGCGCAGGGCGGTGTTGACCTCGCGTACTGAAAGTGCGGCGCAGCTGAGCTCGACCGCCGTCACGCCCGCCAAATGTAGATCTCCTCGGGCATCGGCTCGAATACATTCGCCTTCTCCACCTCGGGGAGATCGGCAAGCGCGACATACTCCGATGCCACTGCTACGTAGTCGGCGGTCTCCGCCACCACCATCGGCTTGCAGGCGAAGGAATCTCGCACCACGGCGAAAGCATGCTCGGTGGTCACCAGCAGCGTGAAGAACCCATCGAAGGCCTTCAGCACGCCGCGCAGGGCGTCGCCTAGGTCCGCGCCCGCGTCCATCTCGCGCGCAACGTAGCGGGCCGCCACCTCGGAGTCGTTGTCAGTATCGAACCGCACGCCCTGGTCGGCTAGCTCCCTGCGAACGCTTGCGTAATTCGAGAAGGACCCGTTGTGCACGAGCGCCAGATCGGTCGCAACGGCGAACGGATGCGAGTGCTCGGTGGTTACCGCCGATTCGGTGGCCATCCGGGTATGGCCGATCGCCTGGTAGCCAGCCATGCCGGCCACGCCGTAGCGACGGCACACCTCCGCCGCCGGGCCAACGTCCTTGTACACCTCGATCGCCGCGCCATAGCCAAAGAGGCGGACAGACCGGTCAGTCTCCGTCAGCAGGCGCTGGCAGCGCTGCTGGTCGAGGCCAGTCACCAGAACCGCATCGCGGCCCCTGTTTCTCAGCTCGGCGGACACCCCGGCGGCCGCCTCGAAAGCCCTTAGGTAACTGGCCCAGTCATAATCGTCTGCCTGGGTGGACAGCGAGTATTTCGTCGCCCCCTGCGGCGCGTCGTGACGGTAAATCGCCACGCCAGTCGAGTCCGGCCCGCGCGATGCAAGCACGTCGAGCATCGGTACCGTGAGCTGGCCCAGGACCGGGTGCAGGTCCGGGTTCTTGAGGCGGAGGCCGATGATCCCGCACATATCCGCACGTCCTTTGCAGCGCTAGCCGAGAACTGGCATAGCCAATCTGTGAGGAGGCTAACACGATCAAGCGGTCGGAGAAGGTGCCGAAGCGGGTCATTGACCGCAGGCTCTCAGGAACCCGGGCTACTCGCCCGCCGCGCTCGCCGGCTCAACTGCCGCGCCACGAGGGCACCCCATGCCATGACAAGAACTCCGTACAGGCCAAGCGGCGCGGCTGCTGCGGGGCCGAACGCTGCGGCCGCGATCCCGCTGGCGACCGCGAAGTCGCGCATCGATACGGTCAGCACGACACTCGTCCTGGCCCGCCGTTCCGCGCGCCAGCCGAAGAGCAGGCCGAGCGCGGCCGACGCGAGGATCAGCGCGACAAGTACGGCGAGCAGAGTCCCGTACGCGGCTGACACGCGGACTTGCCCTGAGACGAGCCACACGAGGACGATCACGGCGACAATGGCGACGGCCTGGGAGCCGAGATCAACGCGCTCCCCCGTCGCAGCGAGCCGTTTGACCGCCAGGCCCGCAACCAATGGGACGCCGACCACGATAACCAGGCTGATCAGCACGTGCACCGACGACACGCCATGGCCGCCGACCAGCGCCAGGATTGGCCCGGCCACCGCAACGCAGATCAGGGTGGATGCCACGAGCAGGACGGCGGCCGCGCCCACTTCGCCACCCGCGATGCCGGTGATTGCGACCGACGCAACCTCGGCCGGCGCAACGCCTACCGCCAGGACGCCGTCACGCAGGGCCCCTGGGCCAAGCAGCCGACTCAGTGCGAATGCCAGCAGCGGCAATGCAACCGCGGTGGCGATCACCACCAGGCCAAGGCGCGGTGCCAGCGAGCGGACCCGGTGCAGGACTCCGGCGGGAACGGTCATGGCGCTAGCGAAGACCAGTATCGCCAACACAACGCTGATGGCCTGGTGGCGGTCCAGCAGCCTCGGCACCCCCGGTACTCGCCACCCGAGCACAGCTGCGGCGATGACCAGGGCGAGGATGCTCCGCTCGAGAAGATCGGTTATCCGGCGAATCGTGACTACGTTCATGATGCGGCGATGAAGGCAACTGGCAGTCGCGCGGGGCCGGTGTTGCCGCTGCATGGCTGCCAGACCGCCTTGCCTGCAGACTGGGGATGGCCCAGCCGCCGGGCCAGCACCGCCATGGCCAGGCCAATGTCCTCGCGCGCCAGCAGGTGGCCGAGGCAGTAATGCGCGCCGCCGCCGAAAGCGAAGTGTGGCGGCCGGCCCGTTGCGGTGATGTCGAAGGCGGCGTCAGGCACGGCTCGCGGATCGGTTCCGGCCGACTCGCAGAAAAGGTGAATAGTCGTCCCGGCCTCGATCTCGAGCCCGTCGAAGCTAAAGTCCGCCAGCGCCTCGCGCGTCACCCAGGTCGTGGTGGGATTGACTCGCATGACCTCCTCGACTGCGGCATTTGCTAGTTCGGGCTGGAGCGCGAGCCGCCGCCATTGTGCCGGATGATCGATGAAGGTCTGCATCGCCAGGCCGAGTTGGTTGCGAGTAGTGTCGAAACCGCCGAATATCAAGAGAACAAGCGAATCGCGCAGCTCTGATTCGGTCAGGCGCTGCTTGGCATTGCGGGCGTTCACCAGCTCGGTCACGAAGTCGTCGGCCGGGCGGCGTCGTCGACCGGCGATCAGCGCGTCAGCATAGCCGTACAGGTTAGCCAGCGCCGCCTCGATCCGCGGCAGGTCATGGCGGACCCGCACGCCCATCGCTAGGCCCACTGTGGCGGCATCAGCCGCGATGTCGCGCCACTCTTGCTCGGGGATGCCTAGCATTATCGCGATGACGCGAGCCGCGTATGGCTCGGCAAAGTCGGCCACGAACTCGCACCTGCCGCTCGCGGCGAACGAGTCAATAAGCTCATTGGCAAGCTCGCGAAAGCGCGGCCTCAATGCCACGACCGGCCGCCGGGAGAATGCAGGGCTCAGCAGCCGGCGCTGCCGCGCGTGGTCACCGCCTTCCTTGTGCAATACCCAGCTCGCCCACCAGTCCGCGAGAAGGCCGGTCGTGATGCCGTTGTGGGCCAGCCATGCGACACTCCCCTGGCGCAGGTTCGGGTGCCTTAGCAGGCGAGCGGCTTGGTCGTAGCGCAGGACTGCCAGGCCGAAGCTGGTGCGCGCGTACCAGCTGACCTCCCGGGCTCGCTGCACCTCGTCGGAGCTGACGGCGAATGCCGGATCAGCCACGTCGAAGTACGGGACCAGCGGACCCGGGGTTGGCGGCATGGCACCTCCAGTGCGGACGAATACTGCCATCTTGACAGAGGTAAAGGCCATCGTTCCGGCATGCTGTATCTTGCTCTGCCGCGCTCGTCACTGGCCCGACGAGCCACAGCCTTGTTGCGCGTCCGGCGAAGGCAGAGACGCACCCGACTGATCCCGGAAGGTCGCGATGTGAGCACCGCCGAGCTGGCCGCGCTGGTTGGGATCGGACTTCTCGCGGGCATTGTCAGCACCGTCGCTAGCCTCGCCTCCGTCGTGTCCTACCCGGCGCTGCTCGCGCTGGGCCTACCGCCGGTCAGCGCGAACGTGACCAACACCGTCGCGCTGATGTTCACTGCCGTCGGAGCGGCTGCGGGCTCGCGGCCCGAGCTGGCTGGCCAGGGGCGACGGGTGCTGAGGCTCGGCCTATTGACTGCCTCGGGCGGCGGCACCGGGGCGGCGCTACTGCTGCTGACGCCGCCCAGGGGATTCGAATACGTGGCGCCCCTGCTGATTGCTGCCGGATCGCTCGTAATCCTGCGGCGCCAAGTCCCAGTCGGTCCAGAGCCCATCCATGAGGGCGGGCCCGACGGCGCAGCCGCAGCGCCGGGCGAGGCTGACTCGGGTGAGGGCTGGCTTTCGCGCGCCGGGGTTTTCGCGCTAGCGGTCTACATCGGATACTTCGGCGCGGCGGGCGGAGTTCTGATGCTCGCAGTGCTGCTCCGCCTGTTCCGTCAGTCGCTGGCCAGGACCAACGCGCTGAAGAACGTGACATTGGGTCTGGCTAACGCTGTCGCCGGGATCGGGTTCGCGATCTTCGGGCCGGTGCGGTGGGCTGCCGCACTGCCACTGGCCGCGGGCTTCCTGATTGGCGGCTGGATCGGCCCGTCGCTCGTGCGCCGCCTGCCTGCTCGAGGACTGCGCGTCTTCATCGGCATCTGCGGCCTGGCAGTGGCCCTCCAACTCGCCATCAGCACGTACTAGTGACCTGCGGGCCTCCGGCGGGCTGATGCTGCGCGGCCAGTGCTGTTCCTCTAGGTGCACAACGCCGGCCGCTCGCAGCTGGCACTCGGCTAGTTCACCCACCTGGCCGACGACGGCGCGATCGCATGATAGGGCGGGTCCCAGCCGGTCGCGCAGGTCAACCCTGCCGCCGTAGCTGCCATGGCCGAGATCGGGATCGACATCTGCCGCGAGTTTCCAAAACCGTGCCTGGCACTGGGCCTGGCCCGTGATTGCGGTTATCGTCGCCGCATGCGGCGCACACGCGCGGTGCTGATCGACATCGATGGCGTGCTGACCGTGTCCTGGGAGCCCATCAGCGGCGCGGTCGCCGCGCTACAGTGGCTGCGCGCCGCCGGGATCCCGCTGGCCCTGGTCACCAACACGACCTCCCGCACCCAGGCGTCGATAGCGGCGGCCCTAACGGCCGCGGGCTTCCCCGTCACCGCGGCCGACATTCTCACCGCGCCCGTCATCGCCGCCGCCTACCTCCGCGCCACCTATCCCGGCGCCCGGTGCCTGCTGCTCAACAGCGGCGACATCAGCACAGACCTGCCCGGAATCGTTCTCGTCGGCCCCGGCGACCCCGCCGTGGACGTCGTGCTGATCGGCGGCGCCGGGCCGGAGTTCAGCTACCAGGCACTCAATCAGGCCTTCGGTCACCTCCAGGCCGGCGCCCGGCTGGTCGCCATGAGCCGCGGCATGTACTGGCGCACCAGCACCGGCCTGCAACTGGACAGCGGAGCGTTCGTCGCCGGCCTGGAGCAAGCGACCGGGACGGCAGCCGAAGTGGTCGGCAAGCCGGCCGAGGCGTTCTTCACCGCTGCACTGGCGCACCTCGGCGCCAGCGCCCAGCATGCCCTGATGATCGGCGACGACATCGACAACGATGTCCTCGCCGCTCAGAACTGCGGACTTACCGGAGTACTGGTCAAGACCGGGAAGTACCAGGCGGTCCGCACCCACTCCGGCGCCTCCTCGGCGCCCGATCATGTCCTCGATTCCATAGCCGACCTGCCTGCCCTGCTCCAGCAGATCCGCTGAATGCCACCGCCTGGCCGGTCACGCCAGGCGCGCGACCGGCGGCTGGATGCGGATGACAGCGGTGCTTTGCGGGATAGCTGGATCCGCCGGCCCAGCGCGGCGCCGATCCGTCATCGCGATGATCAGGCTGCGATCCGAGATCGATCTGGTGCCGGCCGGTCAACAACAGTTCTGCCATGGCCAGGCAGCATCCGGGCGCATGCATGAGCCCGTGACCGGAGCCGGCCTGGTCCGGTCCACAGAGACGCGGTACATCTCAGATCACCGCCCGATCCGCAGCGTCAGGGGGCCGACGCCGTGCCACTGCGCGCTCGGGTTGGCGAGCGAGAAGTCGCCCACAGCGCGCAGGAACTCCTCAAGGGCGATGACCAGCTCACGTCGGCCCAGATGGGATCCGAGGCATCGGTGGATACCGCCGCCGAACGCGAGGTGCCGGTTATTTTCGCGGTCGAGAACGACCTCATCGGGGTTCTCGTAGACCCCGGGATCACGATTTCCCGCCCCGAAGACAAGCACCACCCGGTCGCCGGCCCTGATCTTCTGACCGGTGACCTCCGTGTCCTTCTTGCAGGTGCGCGCCATGGCCTGGACTGGCGACAGGGTACGCAGGAACTCCTCCGCCGCAGAGGGAATCAGATCGGGGTTCTCGCGCAGCCGGGCTTGCGCATCCGCGCGCTGGGCCAGGTACCACAGACTGGACCGGATAGCCCATGCTGTCGTGTCCAGGCCGGCGACGAACAGGAGATAGCAGTAGGACAGCAACTCGTCGTGGGTGAGCTTTCGACCCTTGATCTCCGCAGAGAGGAGGTGAGAGACGATGCTATCGGCGTCCTCCTGCCCTGCGCGTGCTTTGAGCAGCGCGTCGAAGTAGTCCATCACCTCCTGGCCGGCCTTCCACGCACGCTCCTGACTAACGGTGCGCTCGTAGATGATGTCATCCACCCAACGATCGAACTTCGGCCAGTCCGCCTGCGGGAAACCGGCCAGTCGGCTGAAGACGATAGTCGACATCGGCCGCGCAAACTCAGCCGAAACGTCGACCATCTCCTGCGCGGCAACTTCCTTGGCGAGTTCGCGGGCGGTGCGGTGGATGCCTTCGTCCAGCTGCGCAACGGCCCGCGGGGTGAAGAGCGGCAGCAGGAGCCGACGGTACTCGGAGTGCTCTGGGGGATCGATGTCGATCGGGATCAGTGGCACGTCGGTCCCGAACGGCGGCAGCAGCATAGACGGAGCCACCAAGAACGTGTCCGTGGACTGTTCGGCAGCGAAGATGTCCTCGCTCCTCAGCAGGAACCAGAAGCCGCCGTACTTATCGCTACGACCCACCGGGCACTGGTCTCGCAGTTGCTTGTAGGTGTCGAAGATGTTGTCGAGCGCGGATCCGTGGAAGTCGAAGTCGCGACCAGCGGTCAGGTTGTCGGACACCGATTCATCTCCTCGTGGATGCTGTCCCGGTTGTGGTCGACGAAATGGAACGGCCCTGGCGGCTGAAGTAGACCCACAGGTGAGCGCTCGCTGGCTGTCGGCGCCGCGAGGTACATGCCGCTCATAGCGCGTGGCCGCCCCGGCCTGCTCCGCACGGCGGCCGGGCTCAGCGGCAATCTCCGCCCCGGGAGCGATCCGCCGTACCGCCCAGCGACTGCCATCCTTCTGGGCGGCCATGTCCTCGCCGAAACAGCCGCGTCCCCGCCGAGCCGCATGCGCGCGGAGCGTCGAATACGCATTGCCGTACCCCGCCTCCCGCCTCTAGCGGCCGACGGCTCCGCGAGAGCAATCAACTCCTCGGAGCCGGGCCCGGTCCCCAAGCGTAGGCGAGCCGGATGTCCGATAGCAGCGACGAGCTCAGCCGAATGCGCAGCCGGTCTCAGGATGTCCCTGGGCAACGAGATACAACGACGCGACCCAGCTGGACGTCTATACCGGCGCCGAGCGGGTCAGTCGCGACCCGGACTGACCGCCCACTGGCTTGCGCTGCCGCGGTGCACGGCAGCGTAGATCCGGTCTCGCAGCAGGTTGGCATCGGCGTCGGTGAGCGTCCGGTCCAGTCGCCGCAGTACTACCCGGATCAGGAGATTCCGTTGCCACGGCTGCAGCCCGAGCCGGGCCAGTGCCGCAGCCGGCAGGTCGCCGGGCGCGGCGGACGACAGCACCCGCACGTCCTCCACGGCATCGGCATCAGGTCCGAGCGCGTCCCTGATCCGGTCGCCGATTGTCTCGGCATCGTCGGCGGAATCGACCGCCACCGACAGGTCACGGCTGACTGCGGGCTGCCGGGACACCGCCCGGTACGGCGCCAGGTCCTGCATCTGCGCCGCCACCTGCGGATCCCGCAGCAGCCGGATGTCCGGTATGCCCTTGCGCAGCATCAGCAGCCGATCCAGGCCCATGCCCAGGGCCAGGCCGCTACGGTCGGCGAGACCCGCCTGGGCGAGCACGCAGGGCTCGGCAAGGCCGCATTCCCAGACCTCCACCCAGCCCCGGCTGGTCTGGACATCGACCTGGCGGCCCGCGGTGGTGTAAGGGTGCTGGCGCGGCTCCGACCGGCTAGCCAGGCCTGGTACCAGGGCCGCCAGCAACGCGGAAATCATCTCGTCCAGGTCTTCTGACTCGAGCGGCCGGCGGCTGATCCGCCACAGGTCGAGCTGATGCGGTGTCCCGGTGTGCTGCCAGTCGATGGCATCCCGGCGGTACACGATGCCAGGACAGACCAGCAGCACATCGTCGGCACCAGCGGGCAACTGCGCGAGCTGTCTGAGGGCCGGCGGAACCATTGCCGTGGAATGCGAGCGCAGCATTCGCGCCGCATCGACGTACCTGGTGTAGCGGACCGCCCTGGTCACATCCGACGCGTCGTAGCCGAGACGGTCGTAGTTATCGGCGACCGGCACCACCCTGGGGCCGCGGCACCAGCGGACCCCCAGGCCTGCTGGCTGGCCGGTTGCCAGCGCGCCGACAGCGAGATCGATAAGCTGCTGGATGGCGTGCGGCCCGCTGGCTGGATCGGTCAGGTCGCGGATCGCGAGGTCACTGGCGAGCTGGGCCGGACTGAGATGTGCATATTGCGGCTGGGCTGGATGCGCCCGTGCTTGATTGGGCTGTGCTTGATTGGGCTGTCCAGGCATGGCTTCTCCTGATGATCGAGACGGATTCGGACCGGTACCTCCCGGCTCGCGCGACTCGATCGCAGGTGTCCTGCCGCTATGGCGCGGCGGCGCCTCCCGAGTGCCCGCAGCGGGCCGGGAGGCAGCTAAACAGCCGGATAGCCATGCCTCAACGGTATCCGGGTCCGGGCCGGGCCCGCTACTGACTAATTCCGCTCCGGCGGAGTAATCCTGCGGCAGCTGGCTGATCCAGCGGCAACACTGCCGCGACGGTCTGTGCCAGACTGGCCACGGACCGTACGGCGCAGCGGCCGGCAATTGGCGGCCGCAGCCCGTCAGGCCTGGCCTGGCACAGAGGGCAGGAGGTCAACATGGCGCACGCGGTGGTGCATTTCGAGATCGGCGGCCCGGATGACGGGCAGCTCGGCGAGTTCTACGCGAGCCTGTTCGGCTGGAGCATGAATCGCGTTCCGGGCTACACAGTCGTGGACACCCGCGGCGGCACGGGCATCAACGGCGGCATCGTTGCTGATGCTGACCCGCGCGTGACGTTCTACATCGAGACCGACGACCTGCAGTCCGCGCTCGACAAGATCAACCTTGTCGGCGGCAAGACCGTGCTGCCCATTACCGAGCTCCCGGACATGGCGGTCTTCGCCCGGTTCGCTGATCCGGACGGGCTCATCGTCGGCCTGGTGCTGGCCCGGACCGATCGTGAGCTGGGGCCCGGTGCCGGGGAAGGGGCGCCGGTTGACTGGTTCGAGATACTCGGCCCGGATGCGGCCCGCAGCCAGCAGTTCTACGCCGAGATCTTCGGCTGGCAGACTGGCGGGCGAGGGCTACCGGATGGTGGACACCGGTACCGGGCGCGGCATCCGCGGCGGCATCGGGACGGCCGAGCAAGGGAACTGGGCCACGGTCTACGCGAGCGTGCCTGACGTCGGGGCCGTCCTAGCTCGCGCGGCCGAGCTCGGCGGCTCGCGCGTGTACGGGCCCAACCCGGTAGACGATCACATGCAGACCGGCGCGTTTCGCGACCCGGCAGGCAACGTGTTTGGCGTCTACCACCACGCGCCGCACTGACGGGGCGCGGCGGCTACCACCGCGGCGCCCCGCCCAGGGGTCAGTTCGTCATTGCGGCATCGAGCAGGCCTCGCCGGCGGCGGACCGCCAGATCAGCCTTGGTGAAGATCGTGTCGACCACGATCCCGATCACGAGGATCACGATGATCACCGAGGTGGCGCCGGTGAAGTCTTGAGCCTGCTGGTCCACGCTCAGCTGCTGGCCGATCGAGATCTGCCCGATGATGGCAATGAACAACTCGGCCGCCATCAAGCTGCGCCAGGCGAACGCCCAGCCTTGCTTCAGCCCGGCCACGTAGGCCGGCAACGACGCGGGCAGGATCAAGTACCGGTAGAGCGCGAACCCGCGCAGGCCCAGTGTCTTGCCCGCCCGCAGTAGCAGCGGGGGCGTGTAGTCCACACCGCTGATCAGTCCGTTGGCAATCGACGGAGCCGCGCCAAGGATGACCACGAACAAGATGGCCGAGTTGCTCTCGCCGAACAGGATGATCGCGAATGGCGCCCAGGCGACCGACGGCATCGTCTGCAGGCCGGTGATGATCGACCCGACAGCCGCGCGCAGCGGCTTGATCCGCGCCACCAGGAGCCCGACGACCGAGCCGATGAGCAGGGCAACGAGATAGCCGGTGAGCGCGCTGCGCATGGTCCAGCCGATGGTGGACCAGAGCATGCCGTGCTGCATCTGCTGCCACAGGTTGGACAGGACCGGACCGGGACCCTTCAGTACGTACTTCTTCCAGCCGGTAACCGTGATCAGCTGCCAGACCGCCAGGACAAGCCCTATCGCCAGCAGCTTCGGCCAGACCGCCGCCCACGCGCGCCGCACGATCCGGCCCGGATCTGGCTTGCCCTGGCCAGGTTGGAGCTCTAGGCTGTCCAGTCCGCGCAGTGCCTGGTCAGTGGCCATGCCGCCCCATCTCCTCACGCAACCGGTCGGTGAGCTTGGCCGCCACCCCGGATACTTCTGGTGAGTCAATCCGGCGCTGGCCGACCCTGGGCAGCGTGTACTCCTCGATGACGCGCCCCGGCCGGCTGCTCAGCAGGATGACGCGATCGCCGAGCCGGGCTGCCTCGCGGACGTTGTGGGTGACGAACAGCACCGTGAGTGTCCGCTCGCCGCAGATCCGCTCCAGCTCGTCGTGCAGCAGGTCCCTGGTCATCGCGTCCAGCGCGCCGAACGGCTCGTCCATCAGCAGCACGTCGGCGTCCTGCGCCAGTGCCCTGGCCAGCGCGACCCGCTGCCGCATGCCGCCGGACAGCTCGTGCGGGCGCTTATCGCCGAAGCCGCCAAGCCTGACTGTCGCCAGCAGTTCGGCGGTCTTGTCGCGCCGGTCAGCGCGCGGCACTCCCCTGGCCCGCAAGGCCAGCTCGACGTTACGGCCAGCCGTCAGCCACGGGAACAGCGCGGGCTCCTGGAACATCAACCCCACCTGCCGGTTGCCAGTGTCAACCTGCCCCGCGGTCGGCTGGTCCAGCCCGGCAACCAGGTTCAGCAGGGTGCTCTTGCCGCAGCCGGAGGCGCCGATGAGGCAGACGAACTCGCCGTCGTGCACGGTCAGCGAGATCTTGTCCAGCGCGAGCAGCTCGGTCCGGCCGGTCCGGTAAACCTTGCTGACCTCGGTAATCTTGACCGCATCGGCTGGCCCGGCGGCGAGATCACGACCTGCCGGAGACCGGGCTGACGCCCCCGGCGGGCGCGTCACCTGCTGGTCGCTGACCTTCATGAGCCGACCTGTGGCTGCCCTGCGGCTGTCAGCAGCTTGTTCAGCGGGCCAAGGTCATAGATCGCGCTGAGGTTCTTCACCGGGCTGAGCAGGCCGACGGCCACGGCATGCTGCGCGTCGGTGACCAGCGAGGACGCCACCGGGTCGTTGGTGAAGGTGACCTGGTCGAAGGCCGCGGCCAGGATCGGCGGCTTGAGGCCCTTGCCGCTCAGGCTCGTCAGCTCGGCGTTGGCCGCAGTCTCGGCGGCGGACTTGTTGCTGGCGATGAAGCTATTCGCCTCGATCTGGCCCTTCAGCAGGTCGGTCACCGCCGTCGGGTGCGCGGCCAGGAAGGCCTGCGTCACGACCAGGTTCGTGGTCACGAACTTGCCGCCAGGCCACAGGCTTGCCTCGTTGACGAGGACATGGCCGCCGTCAGCAACCATCTCGGCGTCGTAGGGGGCCGGCTCCCAGGCGCCAGCAATCGAGCCGGCCTTGAAGGCGAGTACGGCGTCGGAGTTCGGGGTGATCGGCGTGATCGGCACGTCACCGCCGCCGGTCTGGGTCGTGGTGAGGCCATGGCTCTTCAGCCAGTACCGGAGCGCCACGTCCTGGGTGTTCCCGAGTGACGGTGTGGCCAGTTTCTGGTTCTTGAGCTGGCTCGCGGACGTGATGCCCTTCTTCACCACCAGCGCGGCGCCACCAGAGGCAGCACCGGAGATGACCTTGATCAGGCTGCCGCTCGACTCCTGCCACGCCTTGATGGTGGGATTCGGGCCCACATAGGCGGCGTCTAGCTGGTCGGCGAGCAGCGCCGTGGCCTCCTCGGTGCCAGTGCTGAACGGGTACAGCTTGAGGGTCACGTTCTTGCCCAGGTTCTTGGCGAAGAAGCCCTCCTTGATGCCGACCAGCGCGGGCGCGTGGGTGATGTTCTCCAGGAAGCCCAGCCGCAGCGTCACGCTGCCGCCCGGGTCGCCCGTCGACCCCGGGTCGGACGACCCGGAGCCGGACGACCCGCAGCCCGCAGCCAGCAGAGCGACGCCTGCGGCTGTCAGTCCGGCCAGTATCTTCTTCATCGGTCCACCTTTTCCGATCTGATTACTAGGATTGAGCCACGAAGAAGCCTACAATACCGAGAGGAATTTAGCGAAGATTGCTCAGGCGCGAGTTTTCCCGGCGCGGGCGGGGCTAAGCATCCGCCGCATCCGGCCCGGATGTGGGCTATCTCACAGCCGGCCCGACCGGCTAGCCGCCCTCGCCGCCGGCGTCTTCAGAGTTCTCCCCAGCCACGGACTTGAACTTCTGCAGGCATGTCTCCAGCCGAGCCAGGTCGCCCGGCGAGGCGTTCGTGGTGTCGAAGCGCACCCCGTACATGATGTTGATCACCGAGTGTTTCGCCGGCAGCGCCATCGGATGCACGTTCTGGACGTGCGAGCAGGCCGTTCGGACCTGCAGCGCGGCCCCGATCGAGGTGCTGGGATAAAAGTCGACCACCACCCACTGCTTGGACAGTGCCGCGTCCATCTGCGAGCATCCGGTGAGGGCCGCTAGGACGAAGCCCGCACACATCGCTGCCGCCGCGCCCCGGCGCACGGCTCGGCTGGTTGATTCCGGCACGCCGCCACTCTACGACCAGCCCCGAGCAGTGCCCGTCCCGTGTCAGGCTTAAGGGACTGGCCGCAGTGTCCACGGCCGGGCAAGGACCAGGAGGCAACATGGCCGCTCTGATCGAGGACTACGCGCTCATCGGAGATATGCAGACGGCTGCGCTGGTCAGCCGGGACGGCTCGGTGGACTGGCTCTGCCTGCCCCGGTTCGACTCTGACGCCTGCTTCGCAGCGCTACTCGGCGATGAGCGCAACGGGCATTGGCGGCTGTGCCCCACCGCGGCTGACGGTCCCGTCGCCAGGCGCGGCGAGGTGAGCAGGCACTACGACGGCGACACGCTCATCCTTCAGACCAACTGGCACACCATGAGCGGAGTGGTGCGGGTCACCGACTTCATGCCACCGCGCGACCAGCAGATGGCTCCGGTATTGGTCCGGGTTGTTGAGGGCGTCGAGGGCAGCGTTGAGATGGAGTCGGTGCTCAGGCTCAGGTTCGGCTACGGGCGGGTCGTGCCCTGGGTGCGGCGCACCGACCAGGCCATCCGCGCCATCGCCGGGCCCGACTCCGTCTGCTTCGACAGCCCGGTCCCGACCGTGGGCCGCAATATGGCGCACCAGGCCACCTTCACCGTCTGCCCCGGTGACCGGCTGCCATTCACGCTGTACTGGCGGCCGTCGCACCTGCCCCCCGCACCTTTCATCGACGCCCAGGAGGCGCTGGAGACAACCCGGCAGTTCTGGGCCGACTGGTCGGCGAAATGCACGTATAAGGGTCCGTACCGGGAGGCCGTGCTGCGCTCCCTCATCACGCTCAAGGGCCTCACCTATGCCCCCACCGGCGGGATCGTGGCAGCCGCGACCACATCGCTGCCCGAAGACATCGGCGGAGTCCGGAACTGGGACTACCGCTACTGCTGGCTCCGGGACGCCACGATTACCCTGGAGGCACTGCTACGCACCGGCTATACCGAAGAGGCAGACAGCTGGCGGCAATGGCTCGGCCGGGCGGTCGCCGGCGATGCCAAGGATGTCCAGATCATGTACGGCGTGGGCGGGGAGCGCAGGCTGGCGGAATGGGAAGTCAGCTGGCTGCCAGGTTATGAGCGGTCCGCGCCGGTCCGGGTCGGGAACGCGGCCGTCGACCAGCGCCAGCTCGACGTCTACGGCGAGGTGATCGATGCGCTCACGCTGGGGCGCCAGGCCGGGCTGGATTTCGACAAGCACACGTGGAGCCTGCAGCGCCAGCTTCTCGACTTCCTGGAGAAGCACTGGGACGAGCCGGACGAGGGCATCTGGGAGGTCCGCGGCCCGCGACGGCAGTTCGTGCATTCCAAGGTGATGGCCTGGGTTGCCTTCGACCGGGCGATCCACCTGGTCGAGCAGGGCAACGCCGGCCCGCTCGAGCGCTGGCGGGCAATCCGGGACGAGATCCATGCCCA
This sequence comes from uncultured Actinomycetota bacterium, assembly GCA_963804435.1. Classification (GTDB taxonomy): domain Bacteria; phylum Actinomycetota; class Actinomycetes; order Streptosporangiales; family Streptosporangiaceae; genus JAJYUU01. The sequence goes on from CAWDQI010000001.1 coordinate 3,088,609, forward strand.
GGTCAGCGAGCAGGGTTACGACACCGCCCGGGGCGTCTTCACCCAGTACTACGGGAGTTCCGAGCTGGACGCGTCGGTCCTGCTCATCCTGGAGGTGGGCTTCCTGCCGCCGGATGACCCGCGAGTGGTGTCCACGGTCCGGGTCATCAAGCGCGAGCTCATGCGGGACGGACTCGTGCTGCGCTACACCCAGCCGGCCAAGGCGGTCCAGGAAGGTGCCAGGGCCGACGTCGACGGCCTGCCCGGCGCGGAGGGGGCTTTCCTGGCGTGCAGCTTCTGGCTGGTGAATGCGCTGCACCTGATCGGAGAGTACGACGAGGCAGTGGCCATCTTCGAGCGGCTGCTGGCGCTGCGCAATGATCTCGGCTTGCTGAGCGAGGAGTATGACCCCCGGTACGGACGGCAGGTCGGTAACACGCCGCAGGCATTCAGTCACGTGCCGCTGATCCAGGCGGCGCTCAACCTGGACAACCACGCCGGCCATCACTGCCGTCGCACCGACGGACGCTGAGCGCAGCCGCCCCTGACCCGCGCCGGTCCGAGGCTGGCACCGGCCACCTGGTCGGCAGTGTCACACTGATGGGTAGCTATGCCACCCCGCCCGCACATTCTGGTCGTAAACGGCCGCAAGGTCCGCCAGCCGGTCTTCATCATCAGCGCTCCGCACTCCGGCGCGGACCTGCTCGGGCGTGCCTTCAAGCGGTCCCGCGGCTTTCACCTGACTATCGGCCAGGACGCCGTGCAGGGCGTGGTCTATGCCTTCGCCAGGAGCCCCTCCATCCAGCGCGGGCGCACCGATGCGGCCGCTACCGTCCTGCGGGATGCCTTCGCCCAAGCCTGGCAGGTGACCGCGCACGGCTGCCTGACTTGCTCGCCGGCCTGCCGCGACGCCGGCCAGGTAACCGGCCCGGCCTCCTGCGTCGCCGAACGTGACATCGTCAGGTACGGCGATGCCAGCCCGGACCTGATGTATTGCGCTGAGACCCTCGTCGATGCCTTCACCGACGCGAAGCTGGTGCAGATCGTGCGGGACGGCCGGGACGTGGTCGCGGCCATGCTCGCCGATAACCAGTCGCTAGCCTGGTTCAAGCCAGGAATGGCCAACGTGGAGACCGAGTTCCCCAACCCGTTCTTCGGCATCGAGAGCGAGCAGGACCTGGCTTCCTGGCCGGATCTCACCCTGGCCGGCAAGTGCGCCCTGCGCTGGCGCGGCTCGGTGCGCGCCATGGCCAGGCTGCGCAGCACCATGTCCGCTGGCCAGCTCACGACGCTGCGGTACGAGGACCTGATCCGCCATCCAGCCGCGACAGCGGCCGCCCTGTCGGATTTTGTCGGTGACGCGGTGGGGCCGGTCGTCGTGCCGGGCCCGGCCGACCGCGTTCCGGGTGCCTGGCAGCGGCAGCTCACCAGCGCGCAGGTCACCGAGATCGAATCGGTTGCCGGGCCCGACCTGCGCCGGGTGGGCTACGGCGATTTAACTGCGTCAGACACCGACAAGGCGACTTCCTGACCGGCGAACTGGGTCTGATACAGCTCGGCGTACAGGCCGCCGGCCGCCAGCAGGCTCTCATGTTCGCCCCGCTCGACAATCCTGCCGTCGTCCACCACCAGGATCTGGTCGGCTTCCCTGATCGTCGACAGCCGGTGCGCGATGACCAGGGAAGTCCGGCTGGCCAGCGCCGTCTTCAGCGCGCGCTGCACGGCCGCCTCGGACTCAGAGTCCAAGTGCGCCGTGGCCTCGTCGAGTACGACCACTGACGGCGCCTTCAGCAGCAGCCGGGCCAGCGCAACGCGCTGCTTCTCCCCGCCCGACAGCCGGTAACCGCGATCGCCGACGACAGTGTCCAGGCCGTCGGGCAGCTCGGCTATCAGTTCCCAGATCTGCGCCGCCTGGCAAGCCAGGATCAGCTCCTGCTCGGTAGCCGCCGGGCGGGCGTACAGCAAGTTAGCGCGGATGGTGTCGTGGTACAGGTGCGCGTCCTGGGTAACGACGCCGACCGCGTCGTGCAGCGAGTCCAGCGTTACCTCGCGAAGGTCGGCCCCGCCGATCCGGACCACGCCGCTTGTCGGGTCATACAGCCGGGACACCAGATGCGTGATCGTGGTCTTGCCGGCGCCCGACGGCCCGACGAGCGCGGTCAGCTTGCCCGCGGGAGCGCGGAAGCTAACATCGGTGAGCGCGTTATGGCCGGGCCCTGCCTTCTCCGGGGCCGGCAGGGCGATCGACTCCAGGGAGGCGAGCGAGACCTCCGAGGCCGCCGGGTAGCGGAAGCTGACGTGATCGAACTCGATGTCCGGTGCGCCAGGCCCGGCCCGCAGCGGCCTCGCGCCCGGGCGCTGGTCGATCAGCGGCTTCAAGTCAATCACCTCGAAGACCCGGTCGAAGCTGACTAGCGCTGTCATGACGTTAACCTGCACGTTGGACAACGAAGTGATCGGCCCGTACAACCTGCTCAGCAGGGTGGCCAGGGCGACCATGCCGCCGATCTGCAGGGATCCGCGGATGACCAGCCACCCGCCGAGCCCGTAGACGGCCGACGTCGAGAGCGTCGCGAGCAACCCCAAGCCGGTCACGAGCGCGCTGCCCCACAGCGCCGTGAGCACGCCGATATCACGGACCCGCCCGGCCCGGCCGGAGAACAGCTCCAGCTCATCCGCGGGGCGGCCGTACAGCTTGGCCAGCATCGCGCCGGCCACGTTGAACCGCTCGGTCATCGTCGAGCCCATCTGGGCATCGAGCTGCATCGATTCCCTCGTGAGCCGCTGCAGCCTGCGGCCGACCCGCCTGGCCGGGTACAGGAAGACCGGGATCATTACCAGCGCTACAACCGTGACCTGCCAGGAGAAGAAGAACATCGCGGCCAGCACCAGGGCCAGCTGCAGCACGCTGGACACTACGGACGACAGCGTCGAGGTCAGCGCCTGCTGCGCGCCGATGACGTCGTTGTTGAGCCTGCTGACCAGCGACCCGGTCTGCGCCCTGGTGAAGAACGCGATCGGTTGCCGCTGCACGTGCCCGAATACCTGGGTACGCAGATCGTAGATAAGACCCTCACCAACCCGCGAGGTGAAATACCGCTGGACGACGCCGAGGAAGCCGTCGAAAATAGCCAGGCCCGCCACGGCCGCGGCGACGGCGATCACTACGCTCAGCCGCTTCGGGATGATGCCCCGGTCGATGACAACGGCCAGCGCCACCGGGTACAGCACGGTAACGACCGCGTCCAGCGCGGCCGCCACCAGGAAGACAGAAAGGTCCAGCCGGTACGGCCGGGCGTAGCCGGCGATCCGCCGGACCGTGCCCGGCGTCAGCCGTTGCTTGGTCACGGACGGATCACGGGTGAAGCCCCGCATGGCGTGCCACTGGGTCTGCATGGTCATGACCGGTGAACCAAGCAGCACGCTGGTATCATCCCGGCTCCGCTGACGGCGAACCGTTTGATGAAGGGAACGGGGCCCTGTTAACCGGCTCGGTGCTTGAGCAGCTGCGCCTGCGCCTGACGCTCGGCGGCTGACTGCTGCTCCAGCGTGTTGCCCGCCGCCTGGGCCAGCAATGCCTTGGTGGCGCGCGCCGCGTCGGCGTTTGTCGACAAGAGCGCGGCCACCAGGTCGGTCACAGCGGCGTCCAGTGCCGGCCTTGGTACGACGAGCTCGGCCAGCCGGAGCGCGACAGCCTCGTCCGCGCCCACCATCCGGGCCGTCAGGCAGATCTCGATTGCCCTGGCCAGGCCCACGAGGTCAACGAGCGGCTTCGTTCCGGTCAGGTCAGGGACCAGCCCGAGGGCTGGCTCCTTCATGCACAGCTTGGCATCGTCGGCCAGGATCCGGAGGTCACAGGCGAGGGCCAGCTGGAAGCCCGCACCGATAGCGTGCCCCTGCACGGCGGCGACCGAGACGAATTGCGGATTGCGAAGCCAGCGGTAACCGGCCTGGTAGCCGGCGATGGTCTGGTCGAAGTCCGGCGCGTCACCGGGCGGCGGCCGGTCCTCGCCCGGCACGCCTTCGGCGCTGAACAGGCGCAGGTCGATGCCAGCGCAAAAGGACGGCCCCGCGCCCCGGACCACGACCACGCGGACCTGCTCGGGTATCGCAGCACCGATCCGGGCCAGCCCGAGCCAGGTGGCCGGCGTCATCGCGTTGCGGCGTTCCGGACGGTTCAGCGTGACGGTGGCGACAGCGCCATCTATTGAAAGCTCAGTTCCACCAGGACTGGACATCAGGCCTTCGACTTGGCCTTGCCCCTAGTCGCGCCGCCACGACCGCGCAGAGCAACGCCGCTCTCGCTCAGGATCCGGTGAATGAATCCGTACGACCTGCCGGTGGATGTGGCCAGCGACCTGATGCTCTCGCCGGCGCCATACCGCTTCTTGAGGTCAGTCGCCAGCTTCGTGCGGTCGGCACCGGTGACCCTGGTGCCCTTCTTGAGAGTCTCGGTCACGCGAACCTCCCGGTGAGCTAAGTTGACCGCTGCGTTACCGTATTCCGCCATGATCACCCATTAGCTCGTGATCGGCTACCCAGACGCCCGCAAAAAACGATCATTCTTTCTCACCGGCCGCAGGCCACTAAGCCAGCGCCACTAGATCGGCGAGCTCCTCGCTCCACGAATCCTCGACACCGTCGGGCAGCAGCACGACGCGCTCAGGTTGCAGCGCGTCGACCGCGCCCTCATCGTGAGTGACCAAGACGATCGCGCCGGCATAACGGCGCAGCGCGGAAAGGATCTCGCTTCGGCTGTTTGGGTCGAGGTTGTTTGTCGGCTCGTCGAGCAGGAGCACATTGGCGCCTGAGACCACCAGCAGCGCGAGCGCGAGCCGCGTCTTCTCGCCGCCCGACAGCACCCCGACCGGCTTTGCCACGTCATCGCCGGAGAACAGGAACGAGCCCAGAATGCTGCGATGCTCGCTCTCGGCGAGCTCTGGCGCCGCTGATCGCATGTTCTCCAGGACCGTCCGCAGGTTATCCAGGGTCTCGTGTTCCTGGGCGTAGTAGCCGAGGCGCAACCCGTGGCCGGGCAGGACCTGGCCGGTATCCGGCTCCTCGACTCCGGCCAGGAGCCGCAGCAACGTGGTCTTGCCCGCGCCGTTCAGCCCGAGCACGACAACCCGGGCGCCTCGATCGACCGCCACGTCGACGTCGGTGAAAACTTCGAGCGAGCCGTAGGACTTCGACAGCCCCTGGGCGCTCAGCGGAGTCTTGCCGCAGTGCGCCGGGACCGGGAAGCGCAGCCTCGCCACGCGCTCAGCCGATCGCTCGGCGCTGACACCAGCGAGCAGGCGCTCGGCGCGCTTCTGCATGTTCTGCGCTGCCTTGGCCTTGGTTGCCTTCGCCCGCATCTTGTCGGCCTGCGACTGCAGCGCGGTTGCCTGCCGCTCGGCGTTCATCCGCTCCCGTCGGCGCCGTCGCTCGTCGGTCTCCCGCTGCGCCAGGTAGGCCTTCCAGCCGAGGTTATAGATGTCCAGCACGCTGCGGTCGGCATCGAGGTGGAAGACCTTGTTCACGACAGCGTCGAGCAGGCCGGTGTCATGGCTGATCACGACGATGCCGCCGCGAAACGAGCGGAGGTGGTCGCGCAGCCAGGTCACCGAGTCCGCGTCCAGGTGGTTGGTCGGCTCGTCCAGCAGCAGCGTCTCAGAACCGCCGAACAAGATCCGGGCCAGCTCGATGCGACGCCGCTGACCACCGGACAGCGTGCGCAGCGGTTGCTTCAGTACTTTCTGCGGCAGCCCGAGGCTGGCCGCCAGCGACGCCGCCTCCGATTCAGCGGCGTAGCCGCCCAGCACGGTCAGCCGTTCCTCCAGGTGGCCGTAACGGCGCACGCCGGCGTCCCGGCGTGCGGGATTGGCATCGGCCATCTGCAATTCGGCTTCGCGCAGTCCTGCCAGCAGCGAGTCCAGGCCGCGCGCGGACAGGATCCGGTCCACCGCCAGCGCCTCCAGGTCACCGACCCTGGTGTCCTGCGGCAGGTAGCCGACCGAGCCGCCCGACTGAATCTCCCCGGCGGCTGGCTGCCCCTCCGCGGCGAGCACTCTGGCCAGCGTCGTCTTGCCGGCCCCGTTACGGCCCACCAGGCCTATCTTGTCGCCTGCGGCGACCTGGAAAGATGCGCTCTCCAGCAGCAGGCGCGCGCCAGCGCGCAGCTCGACTTCACGTGCCGAGATCATGGGAAACTCGCTCCAATTGCGGGTCGGACGCCGGACAGACTTCACCCCTGGACCGGGGCGCGGCGTTACGACAGGAGCGGTTGCATGGGCACACTCTACTCGAGTCCTGAGCCGGCCAGCCAACCGGTTTCCGGCCGTCTCGTCCGGTGACCGGCTTCCTCAGGTAGGCAGCCAGGGCTCGGTCTCGTGCGCGCGCCACCCCTGCATCTGGGTACGGCTGACCGGCCCGCGCGGCACCCAGGGGGCGGGCAGTTCGCCTGCTGCCGCGAGCGCGCGCTGGACTGGCCTGCTGGCTGCCAGTATGTCCGTGTCCAGCGCGCACCGGGTGGCCTCAGGATCGAGCCCGAACAACTCCGCCGCGTTCAGGCCGAGAACGCCCGCCTTCACCGCGTCGGTCAGCTCGGGATAGCCGTAGCGGTCCTGATATTCAGCCGAGATGCGGAAGGCGCGGAAAGCCATGATCTGCGTCTGCGGCGGGCCGTACCAGACGCTGTCGGTGCCCCAGAGCAACCGGCGGGTGCCGAGGCGCTTGAGCAGCTTGCCGATGGCGTGTGCCGCCTGGTCTGGCTGGGCCAGCAACACCCGCCACAGGGACGCGATGTCGGCCCAGACGTTGCTGTCAGGTGGCACGCGGTAGTCGTCGAGCGCCTTCAGCAGGGAGTCCACGCCAACCGGTGCGGCCGGATCGTAGAGTCCCTCGACGTGGTTGGGGGTCCAGCCTGCGTGATAGACCACGAACTGCATGTCAGGGAACTGCCGGGAGACGGCGACCATGTCGCGCGGCTGATTCCAGGTGCTGGCAAAGTCAAGGAGCGGCAGCCCCTTGTGCGCGCAGAGCACCTTGACGCCCAGATCGCTGGCGTGCTGTACGACCGGCAGGCCGATAGCCGGATCGTCCAGGCGGAAGCCGCGGCCGCCAGGGCCCCAGGCCGTGTAGACCTTGAACGCTGACACCTTGCCGGTCTCGGCGTTGCGCGTCATCTCCTCCAGCGAGGCGGCCAGCGGGCCGAAGTTGGGTGCCAGCACGTTCTGCAGCAACAGCCGGGATGATCCGCCGCGGGTCAGGCCGTTCACCATCTGCAAAGTGCCCTCGGCATCGGCGAACGGGATCGTGTCGGTTGACTCGCCAGTGCTCGGCAGGTCGGACAGCAACGCGACGGTCGTGTCGCTGGCCAGGAACACGTCGTGCAGATAGGCGCTGCGATCCACGCATGTCAGCGGATTCGATGCGGTGCAGTCCGGCGGCAGCATGTCCATGACGAGCTGCAGCGTCGCCGGCGCGGTCGAGCGCCACGGCAGGCGTGGCATGACGTGATGGGTGTGCACGTCGACGATGAATTCGCCCCGGCTGCCGAGCGCGTGCTCGCAGGCCGGCAGGTCCTCCGGCGGCGGGGTGTGGTAGCTGCCGCCGGAGCGTACCGGCGCCGGCTTGCCGCCCGAACTGGCCGGCCCGGGCCTGCCACCTGAGCAAGCGGCCGTGTTCAGCGCCCCGAGCAGCACGGCCATCCCGCCTGCGGTCTGCAGGAACCGGCGACGGTCGATGCTCAGCCTGTCCGCAGCTACCGCGGCTCGTCGCAGCACCTCCTCAGCGAGCCCGATGTCACTGCGGCTAGCTGCCGCCGGCATGAATTCGCCGTTCGAGACCGGCCCCAGGACCAGCGGAAGCTGAACTGGATCATCGTTACCCGGAATGTGAGTTGTCATTTGAACGTGGCCATCGTCGTGTACTGGCAGCAGCGCGTCCGCGACGACCGGACCTTCCCTGTCCTCAGCTGATAAGCCCACATCCGCTCGCCCGGACCCTGATAGAACAGCCAGGAGCCGTCCGCCGACCAGGCGGTAACCGACAACAGGATCGCGGCTGAAAACGGGACGGCCGTTGCCCGCCTGTCACTACCAGAGAGGCGAAGGACGAACTCCCGGCTGATGCCGTTACCGTCCGGAGGGATCACTGCCTTGGCCGCCAGAAGTGCACCTGACGGCGATATCGCACTGGCAGACCAGTAGTCGTGTTGGCTCGGTACCCATCCGCTGGTTCCGGGCGGCGCGGGGAATGAGCGAAGCCGGCCCGTGACAACGTCGAAGACTCGCAACGTGCGGCAGGCGTAATAGCCGTAGCCGCTGTAGCTGAGATTCATCGAGATTCCCCGGTCCGCGCAGCCGGTCTCATAGGCGACAAGGCGCGGGCTGACGGCGAAGGCATTCGCGCCTTCGGAGCGTGGCAAGGTCCGCGGCGGGTTGCCCGGACCCCAGAGCTCAAACCGGTTGCTCGCATCCAGTAGAAAGCCGTTAGCCATGCCTGCGATCAGCCGCGTCCCCGATGGCAGCACGACCGACGCACCACGAAGGCCGCTGGCCGCCGAGACGGATCGCACGACTCTATAGCCATCGTCGAGCCAGATGTGAGGAGGCGTAGCGGACGGCGCGAACCCGAATGCCTTTCCGAGCAAGAGCGTCCTGCCGGTCAGCGCGCCGGTGGCGAAGACGCCGTTAGAGGTGGCGTAAATGATCCGGCGGCCAACGAGCATGACCGGCTGGTACTCACCCGGGTCGACCACGGGCGTTGCCCAGCCGAGCCGCCCGGTCCGCAGGTTGTCGAGGTAGATCGTGCCGTCCTGTCCCGACCCGACCGGCCACATGACCACGGTCGAGTTGGTCGGGCCTGGCCGCCCGGCGATCTGGCCAGCCACTGGACGGACAGCTGGCCGCGGATGAGAAGCGGCCGGCCTCTCGGGCGCCAATGGATGACCAGCCCCGCCGGGCAAGGAGTTGGCCACCACGACCCCGCCCAGCACAACCACGGCAGCGGCGGCCGTAAGGAGGTGCCGGCGCCGCTGGCGCCTGCGCGCCTCCCGGATGAGTGCCTCCGCGTCGGCCGTGCTTGATTGCTGGATCTCGACGGGCGCTTTAGTGCTACTCACATTGGCACTATAGCGGAATATTCGCCGTAGGCTCTGTCGCTACGTGAGGAACTACTCGGCGGGCTCGGTGAGTTGGATGCGGATCGAGCGGAACTGGCGCGGCGTGTCCTTGAGAACGGCCAGGCGCGGGTCGGGGACCGTGAGGAACCTGGCCACCGCGATGTCGAAGTAAGGCCGCAGCCGGCCGTCCTCGCGCAGCGCGGACATGGCGCGCTTATCCCCGCCCAGCACCAGTGCGTCCAGCCGGCCGGCGTACCCGCTGAACACGGCGGCGGCGCAGTCCGCGGCGGCCTCCAGCGCCTCCCTGGCCTGCTTCTCGCGGCGCCGGGCGAACCGGTGCTGCGATGTTCCGCCAGCGGCGCTGCGGCCATGTACGAGCCGGCTGCCGACCTTCGAGACGACCAGTCCGGCGCCGGGCCCGGTGAAGACGCCCGCCGCAAACCCGCCCAGCCGGACAAGCAGCACCGCGACGGTCCGGTCGGCGCCCGCGTGCGCCGCGAGTTCCGCACCCGAGCCGCCGCTCCCGGCGGGCATGGGAGGAAACGGCACGTGACATTCGGCCACGGCTCCATCGGCCGCGCGGACGGTGACGATCTCGGTACCCGCCTCAGTAACCGGGGAGCCATGCCGCTCCCCGAACGAGTCCAGCCAGCGCTCGATGCGCTCGGGGCCAATATCTAGCCAACGCTTGGCGGCACCTCGGCCGTTTTCCATTACTCACCGCCCCGAAGCGCTTACTATCCGTCAAATGAACATGAGCATCGCCACGGATGGCAAGACTGTCACGCCCGCCCCGGCGGGCGCACCGCCAGTAGGCACCGATCCGGCCGACCGCACCGCAGGCGGCCCGGCGGCTAGCGCTGTCGAGCGCGCCCTCGCGGCGGCCGTCAGGGACGCCTCCCGCATCGGCGACCTACTCGACGCGCTGAAGTCGGCCCGGCTCTGGCTGCCGTTGCCCGATGACGGCAGGCCGGTCATCAAGGGCACCGCGCTGACCCTGCCGACGGTGACCTATCTCGGCAGCGACTTCGTGCCCGCGTACTCATCGGCCGAGTTACTGCACGAGCTCGCCTGGCCGGACACGCCCGCGCAGCCGGAGGCGACTGTGCCGCACGCGGTCGTCCAGGCCGCCGACCTGGCCAGGCTGCTGCCGAGTTCCATCGGCATCGCGCTTAATGCCGGCGCGAGCGAGAGCGTGCCCGTCTACCCTCCGGGCGTCGCCTACCTGGCGGCCAGCGACGACGACGAGCCCGCCGGCCGGATCAGCCTGGGGCCGCTGCCGGCCAGTCCGGACCGCCTGCTCGCTGGCATCGGCTCGAGGCTGCGCGCCGTTCCCCAGGCCAGTTCGTCCGCCGCCGCGTGGCTGTCGGTCCAGTTCGCCGGCGAGGGTCTGGTCATCTCGGTAACCGTGGACGACCCGGCCGACGAGAGCGTCAAGGATGCGGTGGTGGCAGCGGTGGAACAGGCCGCCGCCCTGGCCCCGCCGCAGGAATCCGGCTTCCCGATCGACGTGACGTTCCCCGGCGAAAGCGAGCCGGACTACGTCGACCAGTGGTTCGCCGCCTTCGGCGCACCCTTTTACCGCCGCTAGCTCGCCTGCGCCCTGGCCGCCCGGTTCAGGGCGCTGATCACGCCGGCCACTGACGCCCGGACGATCGACGAACTGATCCCGACGCCCCAGAGCACCCGGTCGCCGACCTCGATCTCGAGATATGCGGCCGCCTCCGCGTCCCGGCCCGCGGTGAGCGCGTGTTCGGCGTAGTCGAGCACCCGCACGCTCAGCCCCCCGAGGCCCAGGTCGACCTCAGAGACGGCGGCGCAGAAGGCCGCGATGGGACCGTTGCCGATTCCCGACAGGTCGTACGTAGAGCCGTAGGCACGGACGGTGCAGTCAACTCGCTCCGTCCCGCCCTCACTGACGGCCGCGTAACTCACCAGCTCGAATGGCCCGGGCTCGAGGTACTCGGCCGCGAAAATCTGCCACATCTGGCCGGCGTCCACCTCGCCGCCCTCGGTGTCGGTGTGGCGCTGGATCACCTGGCTGAACTCGATCTGCAGCCGCCGCGGCAAATCCAGGTGATGATCGGCCTTCATGATGTAGGCCACGCCGCCCTTGCCGGACTGCGAGTTCACCCGGATGACGGCCTCGTAGGTCCGGCCGACGTCCTTGGGGTCGATCGGCAGGTATGGCATCTGCCAGGGCAGCTCGCTCATCGGCCGGCCCGCTTCGGCGGCCTTGCGCTCCAGGTCGTCGAAGCCCTTCTTGATCGCGTCCTGATGCGATCCGGAGAACGAGGTGTAGACCAGGTCACCGGCGTAGGGATGGCGTTCGTGCACGCCGATCCCGTTGCAGTACTCGACGGTGCGCCTGATCTCGTCAATGTCGCTGAAGTCGATCATCGGGTCGATGCCCTGGCTGTACAGGTTCAGGCCGAGGGTGATCAGGTCGACGTTGCCGGACCGCTCGCCGTTACCGAACAGGCAGCCCTCGACTCGCTGGGCCCCCGCCAGCATGGCCAGCTCGGCATCCGCGGTCGCCGTTCCCCGGTCATTGTGGGTGTGCACTGACAGCGCGATGGGCTGCCGCCTGGACAGGTTGCGGCTCATCCACTCGATCTGGTCGGCGTACACGTTCGGCGTGGACCGCTCTACCGTGCACGGCAGGTTCAGCACGATCTCGCGGTCCGGGCCGGGCTGCCAGGCATCCATGACCGCGTTGCAGACTTCCAGCGAGAAGTCCAGCTCGGTGTCCATGAAGATCTCCGGCGAGTACTCGTAGCCGAAGTCGGTGCCGTGCAGATACTCCTCCGCGTACTTCATGACCGCGCGGGTGCCGTCGACGGCGACGGCCTTGCACTCCTGCCGCCCGTCGCCGTCCCAGCCGAAGACGACGCTGCGGAACAGCGGTGCTGCCGCGTTGTACATGTGGACGGTAGCCAGGCGGGCGCCCGCCAGCGACTGCACGGTCCGCTCGATCAGCTCGTCCCTGGCCTGGGTCAGCACCGAGATGCGTACGTCGTCAGGGATAGCGCCGCTGGAGATCAGGCTGCGGATGAAGTCGAAATCAGTCTGGCTTGCCGCCGGGAAACCGACCTCGATCTCCTTGTAGCCCATCCGGACTAGCAGTTCGAACATGGCCTGCTTACGCGCGACGTTCATAGGGTCGATCAGGGCCTGGTTGCCATCCCGCAGGTCAGTGGACAGCCACCGCGGCGCCGCGGTGATCGTGCGGGTCGGCCACTGGCGGTCAGGCAGGTCAACTGCGGGGAACGGACGGTAACGATGACACGGCATGCCGGAAGGGCGCTGCAAGGAAGGATTGCTCATGGCTGTGCTCTGCTCCTGACGAGGATTGCGCTCTGATCCTGAGTGCTCCTGGGCATAAATCCCTGGGAGGCGCGAACCGGGTGGACATCGGTCGGCGCAGCAGAACGACCCGCGGCGAGGGGCCGACCGGACTGGTTACCGGGCCTCGCCGCGGCCAAGAAGAAGCAGGCCGCAAGTCATGATGCACCGATTGTAGCCGGCCCGCTGGCGACCCCGCCTCAGAACCGCCGCCATCGATCACCAGACGGGCTGTCAGATGTCTGTGGTAACAACGAATCGTGACTAGCCAACCGATTCGCTGTGGCGCAGTAATACCCGCTGGCACCGCGACCGAGCAACTTGAACTGGCAGAACTCGCCGAGCAGGCCGGCTGGGACGGCGTCTTCGCCTGGGAAGCGGCCTATGGGGTGGACGCGTGGACTGTGCTGGCCGCCATGGCAGCCAGGACAAGGAGGATCCGGCTGGGCACGATGCTCACACCACTCCCCTGGCGACGACCGTGGAAGGTTGCCAGCCAGGTCGCGACGCTCGACCAGCTATCCGCGGGCCGGGCTATCCTGGCCGTCGGAGTCGGCGCGCTCGACACCGATCTACCCGATACAGGCGAGGCGACGGACCTGCGCGAGCGAGCGGCCCGGCTGGACGAGGGCATCGACCTGATCCGGTCGCTCTGGCAGGGCGGCCGCAGCTACCACGGCCAGCATTACCACTATGAGACGGGCCGACTCGACCTCAGCGCAGCGGCAAAACCCGTGCAAGACCGCATCCCCATCTGGGTAGTCGCCGTCTGGCCTGCGCCGAAGTCGATGCGACGGACGCTGCGGTGCGATGGAATCATCCCGCAGTACCAGCAGTCCGACGCAGATCCCGTGCCAGCGGACGCTAGCGCGGTTGCGAGCTGGCTAGCCGATCACAACGTGCCGTCGGGCTTCGACCTCATCGCCGACGGAGAAACGCCGACCGATGACCCGGCCGCGGCGGCGCGAACGGTGGCCGCCTGGGAAACTGCCGGCTGTACGTGGTGGCTGGAGACTCGCTGGGCGTCGCCGGACGACAAGTCCGACGCCTTGCGTGACTTCCGCGACAGGCTGACGGCCGGCCCGCCCCGCTGACGCTCAAGCAGCCAATCGTGGGATCACAGTAAGCCACACGTCATCCTGGCGCTCCGAGCGCGTGGCCGCCTTGCGTCGCCTCCGGCATGGCGGTGTGGCGGGTCGCTGGCTTGGCCGGGTGCGTCGCTGCGCCGTTGGTCGTGCAGGCTGTCGCGACGGTTTAGGGCCAGCGGCGGGCGTTGCGGTCGGTGAGCGATCCGGCTGGTTCGGGAATGACGCAGAACAGCAGTCCGGCGGGATCGCGCAGTACCCACCACGAATGCACTTGCCGCACGCGTTCGGCGCCCAACTGCTCCAGCCTGGCGACCTCAGCCGTCAGGTCGTCGGTATGAATATCAAGGTGCACACGGGCTTCCCCGTCATCGAGGCGCTGGATCAGCAGCCAGAATTCCTCGCCGTGCAATCCCGCTCCGTGGTACTCGGGATGCCGCTCGAACTGGGTGAGCGTCTGACCGGTGGCCGCGCTCCAGAACTCGACCTCACGGTCGCGATCAGCAGCCGCGACGTCGATTACGATCTTGGACAACCTGCTGTAATGCGCCACGCCGCAGAACTTACTGCACCTTGCTTGGGCTGATCGCGTTGACGGGCGTCAGCCGCTCACAAGCGGGAAGCGGAGCGTAGCGGCAACGCCGTCCCGCGGCTGGGCAATGCCACCGCAGGCGGCCGGGTTCCCGGCGGCCACGAGATCATCAGGCAGGAAATGCAATTCGGCATCAGTGCGGACGACCGCCCGCAGAATGGCCGCATCAGCACGGTCGGCCACCGGCTCGGCCACATTCCAGTCCAGCAACTCCTCACGGGATACAGCCAGGTCGGTACCGGCCGTACCAATCCATGCCGATGCCGTCGAAGACGGATTGTCGGCGAGGAACAGGTCCGAGACCTGGCCCTCGCGGAACGCGGCCATGATGGTTTCCAGGCCCTCGACGGCCCGGCCGTGCGCCAGCCGACTCCCCCAGTCGTCGAAGCGCGTCCGCACGTCGCTGTCGGCCCAGAGGGCTAGGGCCCGGTCAGCCGCCTCGGTCATGGCTTGGCTGTCGGCGGCGACTTCCTGTTCAACGACCGCGGCGGACTCCCGCAATGGCGTGGTCAGATGATCGAGCAGGAGGGTCCTGGCCCGGACGTCTCCGGCCACGATCACGTGCCGGGCACCGACCTGGGCGGCCGCTGCGGCCACTTCCGCCGCCAGCGCCTTGGCATTCTCGTTCCACGTCTCCTCGACGTGCCGCTGGAGACGGTCTTGGGACCAGCCCCCTATTTGCGTCTTGTGCACGGGCCACTGGCGGCCGGCCACCCAGTCCCGCCAGCCTTGGCCGGTGCCGCCGATCGCGACGATCTCCCCGCCGGTCCGGGTGGCGCTTACTCTCACGTGCGGGATCGGCGGCGGATGCTGGGCCACGAGCGGCATCAGGTGCGGCAGCACGGCTAGCCGCGCGATGTCCCGTCGCGGTGGCGCGTTCAGCGCTCCGGTGAAAGCGACATCGCCGTCGCGCGCAAAGACGGCCCGGCCCAGGGAAACCTCGTCCCTGTCCTCGATTACCTTCGCGACCGCATCGAGCGTTGCCGGACTCGCGCCAGCCTCGGCCAGTCGCTCCCTGGCGTCCTTCCAGCGGATCCCGATCGCCTCTGCGGCGTTCTCCTCATGGATCCGGTCAGTGTCCAGATACACCGAGACGTAATTTCCGATTTCGTGGTATAGCGGCCGCAGGAAATCCAAGTTCACTGAAGGTGTCGCCTCCCTACCCGCTGCATCTGGGCGGTCTACCCGGCCTGGGATGACGCAATCGCGCACGCGAAGCGGCCGGGCGTGCACGGAGCGAACGCGGCACCCTCCTGCGCAGGTCAGTTGCTGGGGTGTCGTTCGTAGAGGGTGAGCCAGACGCCGGTTTCGCGCCAGGTGCGGGTTTTGCTGAAGCCGAGGTGCTGCAAGATGGCGGGCGGCTGGCGGGCGTGGGTCTGGTAGAGGCCGCCGGCGAGCTGGACCAGCCAGATCCGGCGGGCGGCCTGGATCCGGGCGGTCACCACCGGCAGCGGCGCCCAGGTGCCGCCGAGGTTGGCGGAGTAGTTCGGCGTGCCGCCCAGCGCGACGTTGGGCAGCTGCCGCAGGCCGTACCGGTAGGCCAGCTGGATGGGCTCGCCGAACGACAGGTAGAGCAGCGCGTCACCCGGCCGCGCGTTCGCCGCGACAATCTGGTCGGCGCCGCGGATGTTGTCGCCGTGCCCCCCGGCGGCGCGGACGTGCAGCAGCATCGGCAGGGCCAGCGCCGCGAGGACCGCCAGCGCCGCCGTCCCGGCCCGCCACCCCAGCGCCGCCAGCCCCGCGCCGGCCAGCAGCGCCCCCGCCGGCGCGCAGAACAGCACGTACCGGAACACATACACCGGCGTCACCAGCGACGACACGGCGATCAGCAGCACCGCCGGCCCGGCCAGCCACGGCACGCACAACGCCAGCAAGTCACCGGGCCAGTCCCCGGCCAGCCGCGCCCGGCCGCCGACCGCGCCCACCGTCACCCCGGCCACCACCACCAGGCCCGCCGCCTCCGCCATCGGCCGCGGCCCGACCAGGCTCGCCAGGCCCATCAGCGCCGCCGCCGGCCGCGGCTTCACCCACGTCAGCGTGCTGGCCTGCCGCAGCCCCTCCGCCAGCACCGCGCCGGCCACCGCGAACGCGCCCGCCACCACCCCCGCCCAGCCCGCCGCCAGCGACCACCCCGCCCGGCCCCGGTGCCGCGCCCAGAACCGCGCCACCACCACCACATGCGCCGCCGCCAGCAGCAACCCGAACATGTGCACATAACCCAGCGCCGCCAGGCACACCCCGTACCCCACCAGCCAGCCCCGCACCCCCGCCCCGTCACCGCCCCCCGCCGCCGCCAGCGCCCGCACCAGCAGGTAACTGGCCACCGCCGCCAGCGCCGTCGCCAGCGCATACGGCCGCGCCGTCTGCCCGTACAAGCTGACCTCCGGCAGGACCGCGAACACCAGCCCGCCCGCCAGACCAACACGTGTCGACACCAGCCGCTGGCCCAGCCCGAACACCGCCGCCGCCGCCACCGCCATCGCCACCGCCGACGGCAACCGCGTCGCCACCTCCCCCGGCCCGAACACCCGCACCACCGGCCACACCATCACGTAATACGCGCCATGCACCGCATCGATATTGCCCAGCATCCGCAACAACCCGTGAAACGGCCGCTGCACCGCCGACAACGTCGCCGACTCATCCCGCGAATACGACGCCCCCCCGATCCCCCACACCATCACCGCCAACGTCACCACCGGCGGCACCACCCACAAGGCCAGCCGCCCCCCGGCCGCCGCCACCCCGCCCCCCGCCGGCACCGCCCCCGGCAACCCCACACCCGGCGACGACCCCACCACCCCCGGCGACCCCACCACCCCCGGCGGCGACCCCACCCCCGCCGGCTGCAACTCCCTCACCGCAGGCCGGCCGGAATGCCGACTCTGAGCCGCAGCCGCCAGGGCCGCTATGACGCGGGGACGCCGCACCGATCTCCCCATACCAGACATATAGTAAATGCCGCAACATCCTACGCGGCCTATCGCCAAGCACCCTGCCAGTCCGCACAGGCTGAGTCAATGGGGAGGCCTCCCCAGGCACCGCGGACCCATGGAGGTTTGTCGACCGACAGCCCCTGGATTGCAACCCAGGCGTCGCGTCGCCAGCAGCCGGCGCGCTCCGGCCCCAGTTTTGCCGCGGTGGCCTTTAACTCGGGGAAGCCGACGTGGTCGGGCTCGTGGGCGACGTCGTCGGGCTCGTGGGCGACGTCGTCGGGCTCGTGGGCGTCGTCGTCGGCGAAGTGGGCGTCGGACCGGTCGGTGACGGCGACGTACTCTGCTGGACTGGGGGTTGGCTGTAAGGAGGCGGCAGCACCTGGCCGCCTCCCCCGACGACCACCACTGTCGCCGAAGCGCGGATACCGCCGAGTTGCACCCAGACCAGGGCGCGGCCGGGCGACAATGCGATCACTTGCCCGCTGCTATTCACGAACAGTACGGCCGGATTCGCCGTTGTCCAGACCGCGCTCTGCAGGTCGGCTCGAGGAGCTAGCTCGCGGTTGTGCAGGCGGGCATGGACCTCGAGCTTGTCAGACTGCCCGACGCTCAGCCGGAGGTTGAGCGGGGCGATCCATGCCGTCCAGAGCACGCCGCGGGGCGCAATCAATTGCAGCGCCTGCTGCTGGAACACCACGTAAAACGCCTCGACCCAGTGCATCAACCGTGCTTGGCTCACTCCGCTGGCGGCCTCGGGCACCTGGTATCTGACTACAGCATGACCGCGAGCCGCCAGCGGGATATCCCAGACCACCAGCCCGCCGGTCGTCTCATACTTAGCCGCGCCGGAGAAGCTGAGGGTGCTCAGGTCGCGCGCGACTGCCGCCGGGACTGGTTCAACAAGCTCAGCGGTGACCGGCTTGCTCGTCGAATTGCTGACCGTCAGCGTCACATCAAGTGAAGACCCGTCTGGTGCTGCCAGGGTCCACAGCTGCGTGACCGACAGCCCGTGATGGTTGGACAGGGTGGCGAACCGGTAGCTGGCGGCCTGGACCGGGGCGGGCTTACGAGCCATGACAAGCAGAGCTGCAGCGGTTGCCCCGCCGAGCACGATCACCGCCGCCAGCACGGTGAGCAGCAATTTCCCGGACCGCTGGCCGGCCGGACCGCCGGCCGGAGGCTGTCCCTTCCGGCTTCCTAGGAGTGTCAGCTGCGCCGTTGCTTGCGGGTCAGTGCTGGCCAGGCCCAAAGCCGACGCGCCCACTCCCCCGGCCGCGCCGGCCGCGCCGACGGGCACGCGGATCCTGAACGCGAACCGTTCCATGGCGGAAGGATCCAGGGTGGCATCCCCTTCAGCGTCCGCTGCCCGCAGTTGGCCTGGACTGGCATGCTCGTCCGAGGCATATGGCTGAACGCGCAGGGCTGCCCTGAGCGCGCTGGCGAATTCCTCGCAGGTCTCGTACCGGTCGGCCGGCGACTTCGCGAGCACCCGGGCGAACACGCTGTCCACTGCTGCAGGCAGTTCGTCCCGCAGCGACGTCGCGATCGGCGGCGGTTCGGACAGGTGCGAGTACATGGCGGCGAGCCACTGCTTGCCGAAGAACGGCGGGTGCCCGCAGAGCAACTCAAACGCCGAGCAGCCGAGCGAGTACTGATCGGTCCGGCCATCGACCGGCTGGCCGTGGATCTGCTCGGGCGCCGCGTAATCCACAGTGCCGATGAACTGGCCGCTGCCGGTGAGGCCAGACGCCACGGAAGCCTTGCTCACCCCGAAATCGGACAGGTACACATGGTCAGGCCGCCCAGGCCTTACGTCGAGCAGCATGTTCGCGGGCTTGACATCCCGGTGCACCAGCCCCGCCGTGTGCGCGGCGTCGAGCGCGGAGGCGACCGCCGACAAGATCCACGCCGCGCGTGCGGGCGCTAGCGGCCCGTGCTGGGCGACCAGGGTCCGCAGGTCACCGCCCCGGACCAGGCGCATGGCGATGAATAGGACGCCACCGGCCTCTCCGGCCTCATAGACCGGGATGATGTGGGGGTCTTCCACCGCGGCCGCTGCGCGTGATTCGGCGATGAAACGCAGCCGGAACGCATCGTCCTGGGCCAGCGCCGGAGCCAGGACCTTTAGTGCCACCTGACGGTCCAGCCGCTCGTCGTGCGCCCGGAACACCGCAGCCATGCCGCCCCGGCCGATCTGCTGTTCCAGCCGGTAACCGGGTATCTGCAAGCCGGCGGCGAGTCCCGCGGTGTCCGACTGCGGAGGGAGAGTGTTCGTCACCGTTCCTCCACCACGTACCGTGATGGCACGACTGCGCCCCTCGTTCGAGTGCCATTGAGCACGAGTGAACCGCATTATCAGGCTTCGCCCGTGCTAGACGCAAGCTTCTGGATCTTGCCGTCGCTCGGCAAGATAGCTTCCATGGGGGAACGGGGACGTCGAATGGGCCGATCAGGTCGGCCACCGGCTCAGTAGACACCTGCCCTGCGCATCCTGGCCGGCCTGCCATCGGGGTCGTAGAGCAGCCGGTACGGCACATTGGCCCAGGCTCGTGTCCCGGAGGCCAGCTCAGGGTCCGGGTAATGGCGCAGCTGACCAGGCGGTCGCTGGCCCGCACGCCCAGCGGAGTGCCACGCGTCCAGCGCTGCCGCGGACTGCCGAAACGCCTCGAACAAGGCAGCTCCCGGCGGAACCGGCGCGGCCACAGGCAAGCCCAGGTGCTCGGCCGCCAGGCAGCCCCGCAATCTCGTGGCGAAACCGGCGCCCCCATCCGGCGCGGCAGTGTCGTCCATGACGGCGCAACTGAGCTCGGAGTCGTGCGTCCAGGACCGGCGGTTGAAGTTATCCGAGCCGATGACGGCCCAGGCATCGTCCGCGATGCAGACCTTGGCATGCACGTAGACCGGCGTGCCCGCCGCGTTCTCCAGACCGTACGCCGCGACGCGGTCATGGCCAGCCCGGTGCAGCAGCGCGAGCGCGTCGGCCCGCCCGACGAGGTTCGGGGGTTCCGACAGGCGCCCGTCCTGATCGGGGTAGCGCGGGATCACCGCGATCACCCGAAGGTCGGAGCTGGCGCGCAGGCTGTCGGCTATTGCCAACACGACCTCCGCTGACCAGAGGTACTGGTCCTCGATGTAAATCAGCGACCGCGCCTTGGGCAGGACCTTCTGGTACCCGCGGGCTATGCTGCGCTCCCCCAGCGGGGCGAAGGCGTAACCGGGCCGCCGGAATGGATACGTGCGCAGGAGCTGTACCGCGTGGTTGCCGCAGGGCAGCGGATCGGGCTGTTGCGGCGGCAGCGGCCTAGCCCGCCTCTGGCCATGGTCAAGGCGGTCACGCAGCCAGTGCACGGGGTTGAGGGTGAGCGGCGCCGGATCCTCCCACCGCTCGCGGAACACGGTCTCAACATCGCCCACCGCCGGGCCGCGGATCATCGCCTGCACGTCATGCCACGGCGGCCGTGGCCCGTAAACGGCCGCCATCTGCTGGGCCTGGGGGTCACCGTCATGGGCCTCGTCGTCGCGGCGGCTATGGCACAGGTCGATGCCGCCGACGAAGGCAACGTCGCGCTCGGGCTGCGACAGATGCCGTAGCACCACCATTTTCATATGGTGCGATCCGCCCGGCCGTACGCGCATGTCCAGCAGGCACTGGCCGCCCGAGGCCTCGATTTCCTCGCCCAGATGCCGGTTTTCCTCCTCGCTGAATGCCAACCGGTCGAAATGCGACCGCCAGATCAGCCCGGCCACTCGCACGCCGCGCCCGGCTGCCGCGCAGAACGCGTCGGACACTGCTGGACCCTCTGGCCCGAGCCGCTCATCCGGGTCGCCGCGCCAGTCGGTGAATAGGAGCAAGTCCCCGGCCGACAGCTGCGATACCCGCGCGGCCAGCTCGGCGAAATAGTTGCCGCCGTGGATCAGCGGGCGGACATCGTTGCCAGCCGTCCAGGCGACGCCACTGGGATGGCGGGAATCAAGCCGGGTCGCCGGGTTGCCGCGTTCTGCTGCGCTGAGAAACCAGTCGCCAGGATGCATCCGCCCCAGCTACCCGCTGGCCAACTACGCAATCTTCCAGCCGCCCAGCGCTGACCCTTCATGCAAGGTCTCCGGAGTGACCACTGCGGGGCCGCCCGCAGCCGAGGTCGCGGACGCGCTCGCCGGTCGCTCATCGGTTGACGCCGCGCTCGGCGGTCTGTCGGCCAGCACTCGTGCTGCTTTGTCGCGCATGGCCGACTTCTTCAACACGCCTGTTGAGCCGAGCCCGACCTGACGGTTCCCGGATGCACAGATCATTGCGCCAACACCAGCGCTGCGCCTTGGGTTTTTGGGAGTCTTCAGGTCCTCCGCAACAGGGTCTCCATGTCAGCGAGGCGGGCAGCAAGCCCATCTATGTCGCCTTTCGTTGCGGCCTGCTCGTCGGCCTTCAGCGTCAGCACGAACTGGCCCGATGGCTCAAGCACGCCGTTCGCGATTTCGCTCACGTCGTCCCCGTTCTGCAGACGGACGGCGTGGTCTATCTCCGCTGGCCGCAGGCCGAGGCGCCTCATCGCCCGAGAGTCGACGTGCCCTTCTGCGATGATCTTCGTCGGGCTGCCGGCAAGGATCCGTGCCGCCACAGGGCTGATCAGCGTCAGTCGATTGATGCCGGCGTTTACGGCGACCAGAGTGACCGCGCCGATTATCCCGCCGGTCAGCGACGTGTCGTTGCCGATTATCGCGTTCTGCACGACGTTGGACAGCACGAATACGACCACGAGGTCGAAGGTGCTGAGGCCGGCCAGGTCGCGCTTACCCGTCACCCGGAACAGCACGGTAATGAGCGCATAGACAATGACGGTACGCAGAATCTTCTCCGCGACCGGGATCTGCTCGGCGAACATCGCATGCCACATGCCAGCCTCCTTGGCTCCGCCGACTCACTTTCCCAGTCGGCGGGCAAGTAGGCGGCGCATGCCGCAGATGCGATCAGACGTTGAAGCCGAGGGCGCGCAGCTGCTCGCGGCCGTCCTCGGTGATCTTTTCCGGCCCCCACGGCGGCAGCCAGACCCAGTTGATCCGGAAGTCCTGGACCAGGCCGTCCAGGGCGACCCTGGTCTGGTCCTCGATGACGTCAGTCAGCGGGCAGGCCGCGCTGGTCAAGGTCATGTCGATGGTGGCCGTACGGTCCGGCTCCACGGTGACTCCGTAGACGAGACCGAGGTCGACCACGTTGACGCCGAGCTCGGGGTCGACCACGTCCCGCAGCGCCTCCAGCAGGTCCTCGGTGTCCTGGCTGCTGGAAGCCTCGGGGCTGTCAGAGTGCCGGCCGGCCATCAGTGTCGGCGATGTCGGTCATCTTTGCTCCCTAATCCTCGCCGCGCTCGCTGAGCGCTCTGGCCGTCGCGTCTTTCCAGGCCATCCAGCCCAGCAACGCGCACTTGATCCGTGCCGGGTACTTCGACACCCCTTCGAAGGCGACCGCGTCGCCCAGCACATCCTCGTCCGGCTCGATCTCGCCGCGCGACTGCATGAGCCGCAGGAACTCATCGCTGACCGCCATAGCCTCGCTCACGGTCTTGCCGATGATCATGTCGGCCATGACGGACACGCTGGCCTGGCTGATGGAGCAGCCGAGCGCTTCGTACGATATGTCCGTCAGCACGGGCTCGCCGTCGGCATCCTTGAGCGCTACCCGCAGCATGACCTCGTCGCCGCAGGTCGGGTTGATGTGCTGGACCTGGGCATCAAAGGGCTCCCGCAGGCCCGCATGCAGCGGACGGCGGTAATGCTCCAGGATGATCTCCTGGTACATCGACTCGAAGCTCCATCACGCCACCTTCAACAGCGAGGTACCGGGCAAGTGTTCCTGACGAGAGGTCATCCCGCCGTCCCGAAGAACTTCTGCGCCTGCCGGATCCCATCTGCCAGGGCCTCGACCTCGTCGTGGGTGTTGTACACGTAAAACGTGGCCCGGGTGCTGGATTGCGCGTGCAGGGCCCGGTGCAGCGGCCACGCGCAGTGATGCCCGGTACGAACGGCTATACCCAGTTCGTCGAGTACCTGGCCGACGTCGTGCGGATGAATGCCATCGAGAACGAACGACACCGCGCCGCCCCGGTGGTCGGTGTCCAGCGGCCCGAGCACCCGAGCCCGTCGATCCCGGCCAGTGCGTCCAGCGCATGCGCCGTCAGCGCCTCCTCGTGCGCGGCCACGTTCGGCATGCCGAGCGCATCCAGGTAGTCACAGGCTGCGGCCAGGCCTACCGCCTGCGCCGCGGCGGGCACGCCGGCTTCGAACCGCTCCGGCGGCGGCAGGAACGTCGAGCCCTCCATCCGGACGACCTCGATCATGGACCCGCCAGTGACGAAGGGCGGCATCGCCTCCAGCAGCTCGCGCCGGCCCCAGAGCACGCCGATGCCCGATGGCCCGAGCATCTTGTGCCCGGAGAAGACCAGGAAGTCCGCCCCGAGCGCGGTGACGTCGACCGGCTGGTGCGGCACCGACTGCGCGCCGTCGGCCAGCACGAGCGCGCCCTGGGCGTGGGCCGCCGCCGCGATCTCGGCCACCGGCGGAACGGCGCCGGTCACGTTCGACTGGTGAGTCACGGCAACAAGCTTGGTCCGGCCGTTGATCAGCTCGCCCATGTTGCTCAGGTCCACCCGGCCCTCGGGCGTGACGCCGAACCACCGCAGCGTGGCACCGGTGCGCTGGCACAGCTGCTGCCAGGGAACGAGGTTCGCGTGGTGCTCAAGCTCAGTGACCAGGATCTCGTCGCCAGGGCCAACCGCGAAGCGGCGGGCCTCCGGCCCTGAGGTGGCCGCGTTACTCATCGCGTAGGCGACCAGGTTGACCGCTTCCGTCGCGCTCTTGGTGAAGACGATTTCGCCAGCGTCGGCGTGCAGGAAGGCGGCAATCCGCAACCGGGCGCCTTCGTAGGCGTCGGTCGCCTCCTCGCCGAGCAGGTGAGCGCCGCGGTGGGCGGCCGCGTTGTGCGTGGTGTAGAAATCGCGTTCGGCGTCGAGCACCTGACGCGGCTTGTGCGAGGTCGCGCCGGAGTCAAGGTAGACCAGCCGGTTGCCGCCGCGGACGGCCCGGCCGAGGATCGGGAAGTCCGCCCTGATCGCCTCCACGTCCAGCGACGTCGTCATTACCTCGCGCCTGGGCTGTCATGTCGATGCGCCCGCCTTCAGAAACCGCTCGTAGCCGCTGGTCTCCAGCTCCTCCGCGAGTTCCTGCGCCACCCTCCTCGGCGATCCGGCCCGCCACGAAAACGTGCACGAAGTCCGGGCGCACGTAGCGCAGGATCCGGGTGTAGTGGGTGATCAGCAGCACCCCGTGCTGGGGGTCCTCGCGGAACCGGTTGATGCCCGCCGACACGACTCTCAGGGCGTCGATGTCCAGACCGGAGTCCGTCTCGTCCAGGATCGCGATCTTCGGGTTGAGCAGCTCGAGCTGCAGGATCTCGTGCCGCTTCTTCTCGCCACCGGAGAAACCCTCGTTCAAGTTCCGGATGGCGAAGGACGGATCCATGGAGAGCTGGTCCATGGCCTCGCGTAGCTCCTTGCCGAAGGTGCGGATCTTCGGCGCCTCGCCGCGAACCGCGGTTATCGCGGTGCGCAGGAAGTTAGACACCGACACACCCGGCACCTCAACCGGGTACTGCATGGCCAGGAACAGCCCGGCCCGGGCCCTGGCGTCGACGCTCATCGCGAGCACGTCCTGGCCGTCCAGCGTGATCGAGCCCTGGGTCACCTTGTACTTAGGGTGCCCGGCGATCGCGTAGGCCAGCGTGGTCTTGCCAGAGCCGTTCGGCCCCATGATCGCGTGCGTCTGCCCGGCCGAGATGGTCAGGTCGACGCCGCGGAGCACCTCAAGGCTTTCCCCGGCGGCGTCCGTCACACTGGCGTGCAGGTCACGGATCTCAAGGGTTGACATTCAGCTCTCTTTCTCGGAAAGGGCGTTCTCGGGCACGGCGACGAGGACGTCGTCGCCGTCGATCTTCACTGGGTAGGTAGCAACGGGCTTGGTGGCCGGGGGCCCGGTCGGCTTGCCGGTGCGCAGGTCGAAGCACGAGCCGTGCAGCCAGCACTCCACCGTGTGGTCGTAGATCTCGCCTTCGGACAGCGGGACTTCCTCGTGGGAGCAGACGTCATGCAGCGCGAACACTTCGCCGTCGGCGCGGATCACCGCCACCGGCAGGCCATCGACCTCAACCCCCAGCGCGCCTTCGTCGGGCAGCTCCGACAGGGCGCAGGCGCGGCGGAACTCGGTCATGCCAGCTCACCCTCGATCGCAGTGGCGATCCGGTCCCGGAGCTCGGGCACCTCGATCTGGGCGATCAGCTCGCCGAAGAAGCCGCGGATGACGAGCTTCCTGGCCTCCTCGAACGGGATGCCGCGAGCCATCAGGTAGAACAGGTGGTGATCCTCCAGGCGCCCGCTCGCGCTGGCATGCCCGGCGCCGGTCACCTCACCCGTCAGGATTTCGAGGTTCGGCACCGAGTCGACCCGGGTCCCGTCGGTGAGCACGAGGTTCCGGTTGTATTCGTAGGTGTCCGTGCCGGTTGCCTCGGACCGGATGATGACGTCCCCGATCCATACGGCATGGGCATCGCTACCCTGCAAGGCGCCCTTGTAGCTAACCCGGCTGCGGCAGTTGCGCTCGGCGTGATCCACGAACAGCCGGTGCTCCATGTGCTGTCCCGCATCGGCGAAGTACAGCCCCCTAAGCTCGACATCACCGCCCGGCCCGGCGAACCGCACCGACGGCGCCAACCGGACAACGCTGCCGCCCAGCGTCACCGCCGTGTGCGTCAGCCGCGCATCGCGCCCGAGCTGGGCGTGATGATGCGACAAATGCACCGCATCTTCCCCCCACCCCTGCAGGCTCACGACCGCCAGCGACGCCCCATCTCCCAGCACTAGCTCGACATTGTCCGCATACGTAGCACTGCCCGTGTACTCCAGCACCACCACGGCCCTGGCGTTCGGCCGGACGTCAATGACGGTGTGTCCGAACGCGGGGTCGTCAGCACCCTCGCCCCGGATGCTGAGCCATGTAGGTGTAGACGATTCGGTGTCCATCGGGACGGTGACGATCGTCGCTTCCGCGAACGATGCGAAGGCCCTGGCTGAGACCCTGTCGGCCGGGACGTAGGCGACACCGAGCCTAGGGTCACCATGTTCCCTTTTCTCAATGGTGACCCCGGGCGCTGCGTCGCCGACGACCTCGACCTTCCCATCACCCGGACCGAGATCCGCATGCAACGCACGCAGCCGGCGCAGCGGCGTGAACCGCCACTCCTCCTCCCGCCCGGTTGGCACCGGAAAGTCGGCAGGATCGAAGGACTGCCGTTCATGCAGCCTTGACACAGGAGCCGTCTCGACGGCCCCCTGCAGGCCAGCCATCAGCCGACCGCTCCTTCCATCTGCAGCTCGATCAGCCGGTTCAGCTCGAGCGCGTACTCCATCGGAAGCTCGCGCGCGATCGGCTCGACGAACCCGCGCACGATCGTGGCCATGGCCTCGTCCTCGGTCATGCCGCGGCTCATGAGGTAGAACAGCTGGTCGTCGGAGATCTTCGAGACGGTCGCCTCGTGCCCCATCTCCACGTCGTCCTCGCGGACGTCGACGTAGGGGTAGGTGTCGGACCGGCTGACCGCGTCGATCAGCAGCGCGTCGCACTTCACCGTGGACTTGGAGTGCCCGGCGCCTTCCTGCACCTGGACCAGGCCGCGGTAGGACGTCCGGCCGCCGCCCCGGGCCACCGACTTGGACACGATGGACGAGGAGGTGTTCGGCGCGCAGTGCACCATCTTGGCCCCGGCGTCCTGGTGCTGCCCGGCCCCGGCGAACGCCACCGACAGGGTCTCGCCCCGGGCGTGCTCCCCCATCAGGTACACCGCCGGGTACTTCATCGTCACCTTGGACCCGATGTTCCCGTCCACCCACTCCATCGTCGCGCCCTCCTGCGCCACGGCCCGCTTGGTGACCAGGTTGTAGACGTTCGCCGACCAGTTCTGGATCGTGGTGTACCGGCAGCGGGCGCCCTTCTTCACGATGATCTCGACCACCGCCGAGTGCAGCGAGTCCGAGGAGTAGACCGGCGCGGTGCAGCCCTCGACGTAATGCACGTAGGCGTCCTCGTCGACGATGATCAGCGTCCGCTCGAACTGGCCCATGTTCTCGGTGTTGATCCGGAAGTAGGCCTGCAGCGGGATATCCACCCGCACGCCCTTCGGCACGTAGATGAAGCAGCCGCCCGACCAGACCGCGGTGTTCAGCGCCGCGAACTTGTTGTCGCCGACCGGGATGACCGTCGCGAAGTACTCCTGGAACAGCTCCGGGTGCTCCCGCAGCGCGGTGTCGGTGTCCTGGAAGATGACGCCCTTCTCCTCCAGGTCCGCCCGGATCTTGTGGTACACCACCTCGGACTCGTACTGCGCGGCCACGCCCGCGATCAGCCGCTGCTTCTCCGCCTCCGGGATGCCGAGCCGGTCGTAGGTGTTCTTGATGTCGGCGGGCAGGTCATCCCAGCTGGCCGCCTGCTTCTCGGTCGACCGGACGAAATACTTGATGTTTTCGAAGTCGATGCCGGACAGGTCAGAGCCCCACGTCGGCATGGGCTTGCGCCGGAACAGCTTCAGGCCCTTCAGCCGCAGGTCCAGCATCCACTCCGGCTCGTCCTTCTTGGCCGATATGTCCCGCACGACGTCCTCGTTCAGGCCACGGCGCGCGGCAGCCCCGGCCTTATCCGAGTCGGACCAGCCGAACTTGTATCGGTCGAGCCCCTCAAGTTCCGGGTGGGCGATAGTGGTCATGCGGAGATTCCTCCGGCCTCAGTAGTAGTGCGGCTATGCACCAGAGATGGTGCCGTTACGTGCGTAGTGCAGACCCCGTCGCCGTGCGCGATGGTCGCGAGCCGCTGCACCGGCGTGCCGAGCAGGCGGGCGAATGCCTCGGTCTCGGCTTCGCAGAGCTGCGGGTACTCGGCGGCGACGTGAGCCACCGGGCAGTGATGCTGGCAAAGCTGCTCTCCCCCGCCGGCCGCCGGGGCATGGCCCGAGGACGCCGCGTAGCCGTCGCCGGACAGCGCGGCCGCGAGCGCCTTCACCCGGTCGGCCGGGGCGGCCGCCTCGACGGCTGGCCGGTACCGGCGCTCTAGCTCGGAGATCTGCTGGCGCGCGAAACTGGCAATAGCACCGGGGCCGGCCGTCTCGGCCAGGAACCGCAGCGCGCTGGTGGCCAGGTCATCGTAGGCGTGCTCGAATACGCTCCGGCCCGCGTCCGTGATCGCGAACATCCTGGCTGGGCGACCGCGCCCGCGGCTGCCGTAGACGCGCGCGTTCCGCGCCTCGACCATGCCGTCGGCCAGCAGGTTGTCCAGGTGCCTGCGAACGGCCGCCGGGGTAAGGCCTAGCCTGGCCGATAGCCCGGCAGCAGTCACCGGTCCGTTCTCCAGGATGAGCCGGGCGATCCGGGCGCGAGTACCCGAGCCCTCCGCCTGGCCCTGGGCAGCAACCAGCCCGGCGCCGCCAGCGCCTCGCGCGTTGCTAACCTCTCCCACGTTTTTCACAACATCATTGTGCCGTAAATACTTCCGCGCCCGCAATCGGGCCGGCCCATGGCCTGCGTCACACCCGCCAGCCGGGTCGGGCGCCCGCTCAGCTACCGGGCAAATAGCCGTTTAAGGTGCGAGTTCCAAGCGCGGCTTCGATCGGGCCATCGGCGCCGCGCGCCGAAGCCTCTTGACACCACAGATATAGCCGCCAATCAGGCGCGACATCGCTAATGCTGCGGCCAAAGCGTTATCTCAGGTCGCTTCCGATTGCCTGCCCTAAGCCAGTATAACTACCCGATAAGGAGGCAACAGATGAGACAGATCATGTCAAAAGCCACCAGCCGCATAGGCGGCAAGAAGGGGCTGGGCGGCCTCGCGGCGCTGACGGTACTCGCCCTGGCCGCGGCCGGCTGCGGAAGCAGCTCGGCCCCGTCCTCCAAGTCAACTACTTCAGGCCATGCGGGCGGCGTGTTCACGGTCGTGGCCAACTCGGCCTTCGGCGTTGCCGATCCAGCGCAGAACTACACACTCGAAGAGTGGCAGCTGCTGATCGACACGCACGATGGCCTCGTCGGCTTCGCGAAGGCCGGCGGCCTGGCTGGCACCAAGATCGTGCCGGACCTTGCGACCTCCATCCCCTTGCCGACCAATGGCGGCAAGACCTACGTGTTCAACATCCGGCGCGGGATCAAGTTCTCCAACGGCCAGGTGCTGAAGCCGAGCGACTTCGTCACCACCTTCGACCGCCAGTTCACTGTGCCGGGACCGACCTCGTTCTACAGCGGCATCGTCGGCGCCAGCAAGTGCAGCACCAAGGGCTGCGACCTGGCCAAGTCCGGCGGAGTCGTGGCGAACGACTCGGCTTACACCCTGACCATCAACCTGACCGCGCCCGACCCAGAGCTGATGGACCAGCTCTCGCTGCCGTTCGCCTTCGCCGTGCCGGCCGGCACGTCGCCGAAACTGACCGGCAACAACGTGCCACCGGGCACCGGCCCGTACATGTGGAAGTCCTATAACCCCAACACCGAGGCGGTGCTGGTTCGTAACAAGTACTTCAAGCAGTGGAGCGCGATCGCCCAGCCGGCCGGCAACCCCAACGAGATCATCGAGAAGTACGGCAGCCTGGTTTCCAACGAGGTGACCGCAGTCCAGAACGGCCAGGCCAACGAGGTGTTCGACGGCGACCAGATCCCGTCCGACCAGCTGACGACGCTGAACAGCGCGCAGTACGCCAGCCAGGTGCACGTCAACACGCTCACCGCGGACTGGTATATGGCGCTGAACACGTCCAGGCCGCCGTTCAACAACCTGATGGCCCGCCAGGCCATCAACTATGCGGCCAACCGAACAGCCTACGTGAAGATCGCTGGTGGTCCGTCCCTGGCGGTTCCGGCCTGCCAGATCCTGCCACCGAACTTCCCGTCGTACACCGCGTACTGCCCGTACACGACCGGTGCCCAGACGACATGGTCCGGCGCGAACCTGGCCAAGGCCAAGCAGCTGGTGAAGGCATCGGGCACGCTCGGTGAGAAGGTCGTCGTGAACAGCAGCAACGATCAGGTCGGCAAGGAGCTAGCCCTGCAGATGGCAGCGGACCTGAACTCCATCGGCTACAAGGCGACCACGCAGCTGCTCAACGCCGGCGTCCAGTACACCTTCGTGCAGAATTCCTCAAACGCGAGCAAGTGGAACGTCGGCTGGTCGGCCTGGTACCAGGACTACCCGGCGCCGTCAGACTTCCTCAACGTGCTGCTCGGCTGCGGAAGCATCCACCCGAAGAGCGATGCGAGCCCGAACATCGCCGAGTTCTGCAGCAAGACCATCCAGGCGCAGATGACCCAGGCCGAGTCCGTCGCAGCCACCAACCCGACACAGGCTGCGTCCTTGTGGACGCAGGTGGACCACGAGATGACTCTGCAGGCGCCGTGGGTCGACCTCTACAACCCCAAGCAGATCGACTTCCTATCGAAGAACGTCCACGGCTACTCGTGGAGCCCGCAGTGGTACATCCTCATCGACCAGCTGTGGCTGAAGTAGAAAGCACAGAATGGCTGCTCTAGTCGAGCAGGCCACGGGCCCGCAGCTGCGGCCGGCAATCGCCGGCCGCAGCCCGTGGGCCCTGGCCTGGCGAAGGCTCCGGACTAACCGCATTGCCCTGGCGGCTCTCGGGCTGTTCGTTTTGCTTGTAGTGCTCAGTCTCGCGGCGCCTCTCTACGCCCACGACGTCGCGCACGACAAGAACCCCTTCGTCCCGAACCTGAATGGCACCACCATCGTCCACGGCAAGGTTGTCTCGGTCTTGCAGCAAGGCGGCGGCGTCCTGAAGCTCGGCGAGACCCCGCTCGGGCCTACCTGGGACATTCACCACTACTTTCTGGGCGCCGACGGGATCGGGCGGGATGTGGCAGCACTCCTGCTCTATGGCGGGCGCACCTCGCTGCAGATCGGCGTCTCCTCGACAGTGATCTGCTGCGTCATCGCCACCATCCTGGCGCTCATCGCTGGTTTCTTCGGTGGCGTCACCGACAACATCGTTTCCCGGATCATGGACGTCATCTGGGCGTTTCCGGTGTTTTTGCTGGCGATCTGCCTGTCGACCGTCCTGCTCACCCAGCCCAACGGCGTCCGGGTCGGGCTGCTGACCATCCAGGCAACCAGCCTGTGGGTGCCCACGTTCATCATCGCGCTCATCTACGTGCCCTACGTGTACCGTCCGGTTCGCGGCCAGGTGCTGTCGGTGGTGCACAAGGAGTTCGTTGAAGCTGCGATTGCACAAGGCGCATCAAACTTCCGGTTGATCTTCTCGGAGATCCTGCCGAACGTGGTGTCGACGGTCATCGTCTTGCTGCCTCTGATGGTCGCCACCAACATCCTGACGGAGTCAGCGCTGTCTTTCCTGTCCATCGGCGTCCAGGCACCCAACGTCAGCTGGGGCACGATCATCAGCGATGGGCAGGACCTCCTCTACACCCGTCCATGGGTGTCACTCGCGCCCGGAATCATGATCGTGCTGACTGTGCTTGGGCTCAACGTCCTGGGCGATGGAGTCCGCGATGCGCTCGATCCGCGCGCGAAGCTGAGAGTGGAAAAGTGATGGCCAGTCCCGTGCCGCGGCGGCGACCGTGCTGACCTTCATCGTGCGCCGCACTCTCTGGACCGTGGTCGTCATGTTCGTGATCACAGTCCTGGTGTTCATTATTTTCTTCAAGACACCCGGAGTCGACCCGGCACGCGCGATCGCCGGGCGGAACCCGAACCCGCAGACGCTGGCCGAAGTGCGGGTCCAGTTCGGGCTGGACCGGCCACTGTTCGTCCAGTACGGCCTGATGATGAAGCGGATCTTCATCACGCGCAGCCTCGTGTCCTACTCTAATCAGGGCATACTGGTCGTACCCGAGATCTTCGCGGCCGCGCCGGCCACGCTGTCGCTGGTCTTCGGCGCGGCGGTGATCTGGATAGTGATGGCCATCGTGATGGGCGTGGCGGCGGCCAGGCTCCGCGGCACGATCTACGACCCGATCCTGATGATCCTCGCGCTCATAGGGATCTCGGCGCCGGTCTTCTGGGTCGGCCAGGTGGTCAACCTGATCACGCAGAGCAGCCTGCATAACTCGGTATTCCGCTGGCTGCCAGCGCTTGGTTACACGTCGTTTACCACCAGTCCGGTGCAATGGTTCCTGGGGCTGATCTTCCCGTGGATCACCCTGTCCATCCTGTACATCGGCTTCTACGCGCGCGTGCTGAGAGCCAACCTGCTGGAGATCCAGAGCGAGGACTACGTCCGCACCGCACGCGCAAAAGGCTTGTCGGAGCGACGCGTGCTCATGCGCCACACGCTGCGAACGTCGATGATCACCTTCGTCAGCCTGTTCGGCCTCGACTTCGGCGCCCTGGTCGGCGGGGGGGCCATCCTGACCGAGGTGGTGTTCAGCATCCATGGCGTCGGCTTCCTCACCTATCAGGCGTTCACTAGCCTCGACCTGCCTACCATCATGGCCACCGTCATCTACGGCGCTTTCTTCATCGTGCTGGCGAATGCGCTCGTGGACATCGCGTACGCGTGGCTCGATCCGAGAGTGCGGCCAGCCTGATGCCCAGTCCGCTGCTGGAGATACGCAACCTCAAAGTGTCCTTCCGTACTGACGACGGCGTGGTGCGGGCCGTGGACGGCGTGTCGGCCACCTTGAACGAGGGCGAGACACTCGGCATCGTCGGCGAGTCCGGTTCAGGCAAGAGCGTGACAATGATGTCGGTCATGCGGCTGATCACCGACCCGAATGCCCAATTCGAAGGCGAGGTCCTGTACAAGGGCACGGACCTGATGTCGCTCCCCCAGGACCGGATCCGGGCGATCCGCGGGGCTGGCATTGCGATGATCTTCCAGGACCCGATGACCTCACTGAACCCGGTCTACAAGGTGGGCTGGCAAATCGAGGAGCAGATCCGCGAGCACGAGAAGGTCAGCAGGCAAGCCGCCCGGAACCGCGCCATCGAGTTGCTCGCCGCTGTCGGCATACCCAACGCACGCGAGCGCATTGACGCATACCCGCATGAGTTCTCCGGCGGGATGCGGCAGCGGGTCATGATCGCGATGGCCGTGTCCTGCAACCCTGACGTGCTTATCGCGGACGAGCCCACGACAGCCCTGGATGTGACGATCCAGGCGCAGATCCTGAACCTGATCAAGAAGCTCAAGCAGGACTTCGGCACCGCGGTCGTGCTGATCACGCATGACATGGGAGTCGTAGCTGATATGGCCGACCGGATCGTGGTCATGTACGCAGGCCGGATCGTCGAGCAAGGCACGCAGCGCGATCTGTTCTACGATCCGCAGCACCCTTATACGTGGGGCCTACTGGGCTCGATCGCCCGGCTCGACCGGCCGCGGCCGCGGCGGCTCGCTGCCATTCCCGGATTGCCGCCGTCGCTGCTGCGCCTGCCGGCCGGTTGCGCGTTCGCCGAACGTTGCGGACACCGATTTGAAAAATGTTCCCAGCGGCCGGAGTTGCTCGACCGGATCGGCAATGGCCACCTCGACGCATGTCATCTGAGTGTGCAGCAGAAACACGATGTCAGGGACCGCACTCTCCATCCCGAGCTCGTCGAGGAGCCGCAGTGACTGACCACCTTGGCTCCATGCCTGCGCAGGAAGCTGCCGACCTGCCTGTCCTAGACCAGGGTCCGCAGATCGAGGCGGGGCAAGTGCTGCTGCGAGCCGAGCACCTGAAAAAATACTTCCCGATCCGGGCAGGGGTTCTGCTGCAGCGTGAAGTAGCGCGCGTGCATGCGGTGGACGACGTCAGCTTCGAGTTGCGGGCCGGTGAGACCCTCGGCCTCGTCGGCGAGTCAGGCTGCGGCAAGTCCACGCTCGCTCGCTGTGTCGCCAGGCTCTACGACATCACCAGCGGCTCGGTGATCTTCGAGGGCAACGACATCTCGAAGACCTCGCGCCGCCAGCTCAGGCCGGTCCGGCGGGACCTCCAGATGGTGTTCCAGGATCCCTATGCCTCGCTCAACCCGCGCAAGCGGGTTGGCGAAATCATCGCCGATCCGCTGCGGATTCACCGGGCAGGCGATCGGGCACAGATCAAGAAGCGAGTGCTCGAGCTGCTGGAAGTTGTCGGCCTGTCCGCTGAGCACATCAACAGATATCCGCACGAGTTCTCCGGCGGCCAGCGGCAGCGCATCGGCGTAGCCAGGGCACTGGCGCTGAAGCCGAAGCTCGTCATCGCCGACGAGCCCGTGTCCGCGCTGGATGTGTCCATCCGGGCGCAAGTCATCAACCTGCTGGACGACCTTCAGGAGGAGTTCGGGCTGACCTACATCTTCATCGCGCACGATCTGGGCGTGGTGCGGCACGTCTCGGACCGGATCGCGGTCATGTACCTCGGCAAGATCGTGGAGATCTCGCCGGCCGAGGAGCTCTATCAGCACCCTGTGCATCCTTACACCGAAGCGCTGCTGTCGGCCGTGCCGATCCCCGATCCTGACCTGTCCGCCGCCCGGAAGCAGATCGTGCTCGAAGGAGACGTGCCCAGCCCGATCGCGCCGCCAAGCGGGTGCCGGTTCCATCCCCGCTGCCGCTACGCAACCGAAATCTGCAAGACCGAGGAGCCGCCGCTAGTACCGCACGGCAGCCTCGGCCATCTGGCCGCTTGCCACCACCCGCTGAGCTTCGGGCCGCAGGCCGCGGTACCGGCGCAGAGCAGGGCAGAGAAGGTCTGGGCACCGGAGCAGGCGTCGACGACTTAAATCGACCACGCCGCGGCGGTCCCTTTCCGACTGCGGTGAGCATGTATCGATTTGTCCGGAAGCCTGCGATGATGGGCGCATGAACGATGCCGCTCAGGCCGCCCGGCGGATGTGGACCCTCTTCGAGCCAGTGCACGTGATCAGCTACTTCGCGGCCGAGGCCAAGGACGCCTTCGAGCAGGCTGGCCTGCGCGGATTCTGGCGCGGCTACTTCGCCGGGAGGGCGGCGCCGCTGGGGGCAATCGGCCCGGCGCCGGTCATCGCCGCGTTCTGCTCGTTCGCGCCCGCGATGGTGACAAGGGCGCTGCCCGCGGTCTGGGATCTCATCAGCCCGGCCGATGCGCTGGCCGTGCGAGAGGCGGGCGCCGTGGCCTCGCTGCGGCGACCGCTGGGCGTCGGTCCGGGCGACCCGGTGCCCGATCAGGTCGCGGCGGCGGCACGCGGACTCGCGGACGCGGCCGCGGACCTGGACATCGTCGGCCGGGTGCTGGGCGCCTCGAATGCTGCACTTCCGGTGCCGGATGAGCCGCTGGCACGGCTCTGGCACGCGTCGACGGTGCTGCGCGAGCACCGGGGCGACGGGCACATCGCAGCACTGGTGGCAGCCGACATCGACGGCTGCGAATCGATAGCCCTGCGGGTCGGCGTGGACCTGGCCACCGGCGGCCACGGCCACGTGGCGGTCAGCGCTGGCCGGGACTGGATCCTGCGCGCCCGCGGCTGGACCGGCGATGAATGGGCCGCAGCCATTGCCCGGCTGACCGAGCGTGGCCTGCTGAAGGACGCCGGGGAGCAGGCCAGCCCGGCGACCGACGAAGGGGTGACGCTGCACCAAAGCATCGAGCAGGCGACCGACCGTGCCGCCGCCCGGCCCTGGGCCCGGCTGGGCACCGACCGCACCGCCGAGCTGGCCGGCCTCCTGGCGCCGATCAGCGCTGCCTGTGCCGACGAGCTGCCGTTCCCCAACCCCATCGGCGTGCCAGCCCCGGCTGCCAGCTGAATCGCAACCCCGTTCCCTCCCTCCCGGAGATCTCGCCGATGACCACTATGCAGCGGCCCGCGCTCGCCGATCTCGCCGACCCAAAGACCTTGCCGGATCCGTACCCGGTGCTGGCGGGCTTGCGCGCGGCGTCACCGTTCGCCGAGGCCGGCGGCGCGCTCGTGGTGGCCGGGAAGCACGCCGACATCGCCGCGGTGCTTCGTCATCCGAATGCCAGCAGTGAGCGGCATCGGTCCCTGATCGCACCGCCAGATGGCGGCCGCCGGGCTCGCCGGCCGTCGTTCCTGTCCCTCGATCCGCCGGATCACACCCGGCTGCGGCGGCTGGTGTCGAAAGCATTCACGCCGCGCATGATCGCCAGGCTGGAGCCGCGAATCCGGGCTATCACGGCCGAGCTTCTGGACGCGGCGGCATTGGCCAGCCAGCTGGAGGTGGTGAGCCAGCTCGCGTACCCGCTGCCGGTGCGCATCATCTCCGAGATGCTCGGCGTGCCGGTCGCAGATCATCCCCGGTTCGCCGGCTGGTCGGCGCGGCTCGCGCACTCCCTCCAGCCGGGGTTCGGCCAGACTCCCGCTGAGCTGCAGGCCCGGGACGAATGCGCGCAGGTGGCCAGCGACGAGTTCGCTGGCTACTTCCGCGGCTTGATCGCGGCGCGGCGGGCTGACCCGCAGCAGGACCTGCTGTCCGAGATGATCCGGGCCGAGGACGCGGGTCAGCGGCTGACCGAGGATGAGCTGATAGCCACCTGCATCCTGCTGCTCGTCGCCGGGCATGAGACCACGGTCGGCCTCATGTCCAACGCGATCCTGGCCCTTCTGCGACACCCCGAGGAGCTCGCCCTGCTCCAGGCCAGCCCAGAACTCGCCGGCGACGCTGTCGAGGAGACCCTCCGCTACGACGCGCCCGTGCAGCTGACGGCCCGGGTGGCCCGCGGCGGCATGCAGATCGGGGACGTCACGGCGCCCGATGGCGCGCTGGTGCTGCTGCTCCTCGCCGCCGCTGGCCGCGATCCGGAAGCGTTCGAGAACCCGGATGCTTTCGACATCACCCGCGGCGCGACCACTCATCTCGCCTTCGCGGCCGGGCCGCATTTCTGCCTGGGCGCCCCGCTGGCCAGGCTCGAGGCCACCGTCGCGCTGCAGGAGTTTGCCCGGCGCGTCGTCGCCCCGGTACTGGACCCCCGCGGCCTGACCTACAAGCCAAACTTGAACCTGCGCGGACCGGAGAGCCTGGTCGTGAACTTCGCCAGCATTTCCAGCCGCTAAGTTGAAGCAACGGCAGCGGGAACAACGCGAAGTAGCACGAGCCCGGCGCGCCATGAAAGCACGCCAGGAAGCGAAGGAAACCTGATGGCAGACATGACGCTGGAAGAACTCCAGGCAAAGTACCCGGCCGCCGATCAGGACGCCTACGTCCGGGCGCGCGCGGCTGCGACACTCGCCGGCGACCTGGCCGAGCTCGTCTACGCCATACGGGATCGCGCAGGCCTCACCCAGGCCGAGCTCGCCCGCCGGATGGGCACTACGCAGTCATCCATCGCCCGCATAGAAGGCGGCGGCAGCCTACCCACCCTCGACATGCTTGCCTGCCTGGCGCGCGCGACCGGCGTCACAGTGCACCTGGGTGTACCCGGACTCGCCGACGTTGAGATAGGAGCCGCCTGACCCCGGCGTCCTCGACGACCTGGCCAGCAGACTGCTCGACCGCTACATTAACCGAGGAAGCCGCGGAGCAGGGCGGCTGTGCCGGCCAGGTGCTCGGCCACGGCCGTCCTCGCCGCGAGCGGATCGCCGGCCAGGATCGCCTCGACGATCGCAAGGTGCTGGCCCGCGGTGTGGTCGATGTTGCGCTGCAGCACCGGGATGGCATTAAGCAGGTCGTTGAGCCGCATCCGCGCGTCGGCGCAGGCGGCGGCGAGCAAGCTGGACCCGGCCAGCTCGGCGATGCTCAGGTGGAACAGGGTGTCCAGCCGCCGGTAATCAGCCGGGCCGGCCGCGTTGACCTCGGCCAGCTTGGCCGCCAGCACAGTGCTGATTTGGTCTTTGGAGTCAAGGCGGTCCTCGCGGGTGGCGGCAAAATGGCCGGCCAGCACATCGGCGGCTCCGCTCTCCACTGCCAGCCGGAACGTCAGCGCATCGGAGAGCTTGTCGGCATCCTCGAGCGCCAGCCGCCGCACCTCAGCCTTATCCGGCGCGGGCCTGGTGTAGGTCACGAAGGTCCCGCCCAGCCGGCCGCGACGTGAGCACACATATCCAGCTTCAGACAGTTCCCGGATGGCCTCTCGCAAGGTGAGGCGGCTGATTCCAAGCTGCGCGGCCAGCTCGCGCTCCGGCGGGAACTTGTCGCCGGGCGCCACCATGCCCAGCTTGATGATCGTCAGCAATCGCTCGACGGTTTCCTCGAACGCATTGCCCTCACGGACCGGCCTGAGCACGCCAGTCAGGTCAATCCTCGTCGTCCGGCCCATTGTTTCAGACCCGATGCTCACTGAACGCGACCCTCCGCCCCTGCAGGGAACACGACCAAACTCTAAGCCAGCGCGCCCGGTACCGATGGGGCGCCAGTGACGAATCTGGCCAAAGGTCTTGCGCAACGCCCCGGACCTGCTCATCATTGGTCTGTTATTAGACCATTTAAATTTGCCCCCCGCCAGACCTGACATGCGCGGCTCAGACCCTGACCCCGTCGACCAGCAGTACCTGCATTCAAGGAGCACCTCGTGGCAGTCAATGAATCAGCGATCACAAGCGATGAGGAAGAACTTCATCGACTCGGCTACGCCCAGGAGCTGCGCCGGCGGATGTCGGGCTTCTCGAACTTCGCAGTCTCCTTCACGATCATCTCGATCCTGTCGGGCTGCCTCACCCTGTTCTACTTCGGCATGGACGAAGGCGGTCCCGCGATCATCGTCTGGGGCTGGCCGATCGTCGGCATCATGACGCTGCTCGTCGGGCTGTCCATGGCCGAGGTCTGCTCCAGTTTCCCGACCGCTGGCGGCCTGTATTACTGGTCCGCCAAGCTGGCCAGAACGAACGGACCCGCCTGGTCCTGGTTCACCGGCTGGTTCAACTTCCTCGGCCAGGTAGCCGTCACGGCCGGCATCGACTTCGGCGCCGCGTTCTTCATCAACTTCCTGCTGGACCTCTGGTTCGGATTTAGCGTCGCGACGCCTTGGCACACCGTGTTGATCTACGCGATCGTCCTGTTCGTGCATGGCATGCTCAATCAGTTCGGCATAAGGCTGGTCGCGCTGCTGAACGACGTCAGCGTCTGGTGGCATATCACCGGCGTGCTGATCATCGTCGGCGCGGTGACCTTCGGCCTGAAGGCTGGCGCCCACCATGCCTCGGCTAAGTTCGTATTCACCGACTTGCAGAACCTGTCCGGGTTCCATATCGGCTGGTGGTACATCCTGCCCGTAGGCCTGCTGATGGCCCAGTACACGTTCACCGGCTACGACGCGTCCGCGCACATGACGGAAGAGACTGTCAGCGCAGCGCGCAGCGGACCGCGCGGCATCGTGATGTCCATCCTGATCTCATTGATCGCCGGCTGGGTGCTGCTCATCGGCCTTACATTCGCGATTCAGCAGGGTAGCTACGCGACTGAGGCCGCTGCCGGGACCGCCGCCCCGGCGCAGATCTTCCTTGACTCGATCGGCAGGACTGGCGCTGAGCTGCTGCTCCTTGTCGTGATTGGCGCCCAGTTGTTCTGCGGCATGTCCTCGGTTACGGCGAACTCGCGGATGATCTACGCCTTCTCCCGCGACGGCGCGCTGCCGGGCTCGGCTATCTGGCACAAGGTCAACAAGCGCACGCGGACACCTACCAACGCAATCTGGCTGGCGGCGGGCGGTGCGTTCATCCTCGGCCTGCCGTACCTGTGGAATGGCGCTGCCTACGGCGCTGTCACCTCGATCGCGGTGATCGGCCTTTACATCGCCTACGTAACGCCGACCTACCTTCGGCTGCGGCAGGGCGAGAGCTTCAAGCGCGGGCCGTGGCACCTCGGCCGGCGCAGCTATGTAATCGGCTGGATCGCAGTGACCTGGGTCGTCATCATCACGATCCTGTTCATGCTGCCCCAGTTCGGCCCAATCGGCTGGAAGACCTTCAACTACGCGCCGATCGCGGTGGCCGTAGTGATCGGATACGCGGGCATCTCCTGGCTGGTATCAGCGCGCAAGTGGTTCACCGGACCGCGTGTCCAGGGCACGCCGGAGGAACTAGCCGCAATCGAGCAAGAGCTGTCGGCCTGATCAATGACCGATCTGCATGCTGGCGCGGTTCGTCCGGGGATGCTCTTCCTGGACGAGCTGCGCCAGCTCACTGCCGAGGGCGAGATCGACACGGTGATCCTCGCCTTCACCGACATGCAGGGCCGCCTGCAGGGCAAGCGGCTGTCGGCAGAGTTCTTCCTGGCCGAGGTCGCTGAGGAGTTCTCCGAAGGCTGCAACTACCTGCTCGCCGTCGACGTGGACATGAACACCGTCGAGGGCTATCAGATCTCGTCCTGGGAGCGCGGCTACGGCGACTTCGTCCTGCGGCCGGACATGGGCACGCTGCGCCGGATCCCCTGGCATCCCGGCACCGCGCTCGTTGTCGCCGACCTCACCTGGCTGGACGGCACCCCGGTGGTCGAGTCCCCACGCCAGATCCTGCGCCAGCAGGTCGCGCGGCTGGCCGAGCGCGACCTGATCGCCCTGGCCGGAACCGAGCTGGAGTTCGTCGTCTTCGCCGACAGCTACGAGCAAGCGGCGGCTAAGAACTACCAGGACCTCGTTCCCGCCAATGGCTACAACGTGGACTATTCCATCCTGGGCACCTCGCGGGTTGAGCCGCTGCTGCGGCGCCTGCGCACCGGCATGGCCGGCGCCGGCATGTACGTCGAGTCGGCCAAGGGCGAGTGCAATCTCGGCCAGCACGAGATCGCGTTCCGCTATGCCGACGTGCTCACCACCAGCGACAACCACTCGATCTACAAGACCGGTGCGAAGGAGATTGCGGCGCAGGACGGCATGAGCATCACGTTCATGGCCAAGCCGAACAACCGGGAGGGCAACTCCTGCCACATCCACCTGAGCCTGCGCGGCACCGACGGCTCGCCGGTGCTGGCCGGCGATGGCATGCACGGGTTGTCGGAGCTTGGCGAGCACTTCGTGGCCGGGCAGCTCGCCGCCATGCGCGAGCTGACCTTGTTCTACGCGCCGAACATCAACTCCTACAAGCGGTACGTGCCGGGCAGCTTCGCGCCTACGTCAGTCCGCTGGGGAGTAGACAACAGGTCCTGCGCGATCCGCCTGGTCGGGCATGGCCATTCGCTGCGGCCGGAGAACCGCACGCCGGGCGGCGACGTGAACCCGTATCTGGCCATCGCCGGGATGATCGCGGCAGGCCTGCATGGCATCGATAACAAGCTGTCGCTCGAGCCCGCCTTCGAGGGCAACGCCTACGCCGACACGAGCCGCCGGGTGCCTTCTACCATGCGAGACGCCATGGAGCTCTTCGCAGCACAGCGAGATCGCCAGGGCCGCGTTCGGCGACGCAGTGATCGAACACTACGTCAACTATGCGCGGGTCGAGCTAGCCGCCTACGACGCCGCCGTTACCGACTGGGAGCTGCGCCGCTGCTTCGAGCGGCTCTGAATGCCATGACCTCATACACCGTGATCAACCCTGCGACCGAGCAGGCAGTGACCGAGGTTGCCCAAGCCGACGCTGGCCAGGCCGACGCCGCGATCGAGCGGGCCGCCAGGGCCCAGGAGGCCTGGCGGAGCGTCGCGCCCGGCGACCGTGC
Organism: uncultured Actinomycetota bacterium; assembly: GCA_963804435.1. Taxonomy (GTDB): domain Bacteria; phylum Actinomycetota; class Actinomycetes; order Streptosporangiales; family Streptosporangiaceae; genus JAJYUU01. Next base: position 3,130,238 of record CAWDQI010000001.1, read on the forward strand.
CCGGCTGCTGCGCAGCTTCGCCGCGGCCGTCGACGCCCACATCGACGAGCTCGCCGCGCTGGAGATCGCCGGCTCGGGTCACCCGGCCGGGCAGGCCCGGTGGGAAGCGGGCCAGGTCCGCGACGTGCTGCAGTACTACTCGGCGGCGCCGGAGCGGCTGATCGGCAAGCAAATCCCCGTGGCCGGGGGGCTGAACGTGACCTTCGCCGAGCCGCTCGGCGTGGTTGGCCTGATCGTGCCGTGGAACTTCCCGATGCCGATCCTGTCCTGGGGCATGGCGCCGGCCCTCGCGGCCGGCTGCGCGGTCGTCGCCAAGCCGGCCGAGATGACGCCGCTGACCGCGATCAGGATCGGCGAGCTCGCGCTGGAGGCCGGCCTGCCGGAGGGAGTATTCCAGGTGCTGCCCGGCAAGGGCAGCGTGGTCGGCCAGCGCCTGGTCGACCACCCGCTGGTCCGCAAGATCGTCTTCACCGGCTCGACCGAGGTGGGCCAGCAGATCATGGCCGGGTGCGCCCGGCAGGTGAAGCGGCTGACCCTGGAACTCGGCGGCAAGAGCGCGAACATCGTGTTCGCCGACGCCGACATCGAGCGGGCCGCGGCCACTGCGCCGTACGCGGTGTTCGATAACGCTGGCCAGGACTGCTGCGCCCGGTCCAGGATCCTGGTGCAAGCCAGCGTCATGGAAGCGTTCATGGCGCGCCTGGAGCCGGCGGTCAAAGCCGTCAGGGTGGGCGACCCGGCTGCGGCCGACACCGAGATGGGCCCGCTGATCTCGGCTGCGCAACGCGAGCACGTGGCCAGCTACGTCCCCGACGGCGCACCCGTCGCCTTCCGCGGCAGCGCCCCGGACGGCCCCGGTTTCTGGTATCCGCCGACGGTGCTCGCGCCCGTGAGCACTGGCAGCCCGGCCTACACCGAGGAGATCTTCGGCCCGGTGGTGACGGTGACTCCGTTCGCCGACGAAGCGGAGGCGATCGAGCTGGCCAACGACACCCCCTACGGCCTGTCCGGCTCGATCTGGACCAGCAATGTCGGCCGCGCGATCCGGGTTGCCCGCGGGGTTGAGACCGGCAACTTGTCGGTGAACTCGCACTCCTCGGTCCGGTACTGGACGCCGTTCGGCGGTTTCAAGCACTCCGGTCTCGGCCGCGAGCTTGGGCCCGATGCAGTAGATGCATTCACGGAGACGAAGAACGTCTTCATAGCTACCGATTAAGGGAACGGGGTCGACGCAAATATGCAGCGGCTGCAGGATCGGGTCGTGGTGGTGACGGGAGCGGGCAGCGGGATCGGGCTGGCCAGCGCCCGCCGGCTCGCGGCTGAGGGCGCCCATGTGGTCGCGGTCGATATCGACGAGGCCGCAGGCAAGACAGCGGCTGCCGAAGCCGGCGGTACCTTCATCGCCGCGAACGTGGCCGACGAGGACCAGGTCAGGGACCTGTTCGACAGCGTCGCGCGGCAGTTCGGGCGGATCGACGTCGCCTTCAATAATGCCGGCATCTCCCCGGCCGAGGACGACTCGATCCTGACCACCGGCATCGACACCTGGCGCCGGGTGCAGGAGATCAACCTCACCTCGGTGTACTTGTGCTGCAAGTACGTGCTGCCGCACATGCAGCGCCAGGGCAAGGGCTCGATCATCAATACCGCGTCGTTCGTGGCCGTGCTGGGCGCGGCCACTTCGCAGATCTCGTACACCGCGTCCAAGGGTGGCGTCCTGGCGATGAGCCGTGAGCTCGGCGTCCAGTTCGCCCGCGAGGGCATCCGGGTGAACGCGCTGTGTCCCGGCCCGGTCAACACGCCACTGCTGCAGGAGCTGTTTGCCACAGATCCTGACCGCGCCGCGCGGCGGCTGGTGCACGTGCCGATGGGCCGGTTCGCCGAGCCGGACGAGATCGCCGCCGCAGTGGCGTTCCTGGCCAGCGACGATTCGTCGTTCATCACCGCCTCGCAGTTCCTGGTCGATGGCGGCATCACCGGGGCGTATGTGACACCCTTGAATTCATGAGTGATCAGCCGGTAATCGGGATCAGCTCCTACGCCCAGCAGGCAAGCTGGGGCGTATGGGACCTGCCCGCGATCTTGCTGCCCCGTCGGTATACGGACATTGTGGCCGCGGCTGGCGGGCTCCCTGTGCTGCTGCCGCCGGTGGATGGCGTCGCCGGGGTGCTGCCAAGGCTCGATGGGCTGGTGCTGTCCGGCGGCGGTGACATCGACCCGGCCCAGTACGGCGCGATCAGGGACAAGGCCTGCGGCCCAGCCAATCCGGCCCGAGATGAGGCTGAACTGGAACTGTGCCGGGGCGCGATGAACGCGGGGCTGCCGCTGCTCGGTATCTGCCGCGGACTACAAGTGATCAACGTGGCCCTTGGCGGCACATTGCACCAGCACCTGCCTGACCTGGTCGGGCACGACGGTCATTCGCCGGAAGTCAGCGGGTACGGCAGCCACAAGGTGAGCGTCGCGCCCGGCTCGCAGCTGTCGGCGGCGCTCGGGCGGACCGAGGCCGCGGTTCCGACTCATCACCACCAGGCCATCGACCGGCTGGGGAGCGGGCTGGTCGCCACCGCTTGGACCGACGACGGCGTGATCGAGGCGGCGGAGTTCGAGGCCGCCGAGCCGGGACCGGCGGCCGGAGCGTTCATACTGGCCGTGCAGTGGCACCCGGAGTCCGGCGACGATTTGAGCCTGTTCACCAGCCTGATCCACGCCGCTCGCCAGCGGTCGAACCAGTCAGCGGGCATGTGACGACCTAGGTCCGCGAGACGTTCCCGCGGGAACGTGCGCAGCGTCTTCCGAAGCACCGGCCGCGGCGGTTTACCTGTGCTGGGGCCTTCTCGACCTGAGTATGGTCCGGGTATGGCCTCCCTCACGCGGCAGGACATCGAAATCGCAATACGCGCGGCCTGGGCGCTGGATACGTGCGACCCGGTCGACGTGGCCGATTGGTCACTGGCGAATCCGGCCCGCGGCCAGTGTGGCTCGACGGCGCTGACCATCAACGACCTGCTGGGCGGCGAATTGCTGATCGCTGAAGTTCGCCGCACGGACTGCACGCGGCAGGGCGTGCATTACTGGAATCGCCTGCCGGACGGCACCGAACTCGACCTGACGCGCGAGCAGTTTGCCTGCGACGAGGTAGTCCAGCAGCCGCGAACCCTGTCGCGGCCGCCCGGGTTGCCGCGGCGCGCCGCCGAACAGTACCTGACCCTGCGCCAGCGCGTGTTCCTCGCCCTCGACCTGCCAGAGAGCTAGAGGTATCTCGGTTATTCCTCGGACGCGGCCTCTGGGGTGCGGTCTGCGGCGGCCCGCTTGGTGATCTCCTGCAGCGTCCGGATCGTTGTTTCGACGTCGTGGATGTCGAACTGGCTCAGCAGCCGCGCGGTCGGGCCGGCGATGTACTCGCGCAGGCTGCGATGCAGGGTTGCTCCCTCGGCGGTCAGGTCGACCTCCGTGCCGCCGCGAATCAGTCCCTGGTCCTCAAGCCTGGTCAGCAGTTCGCGGGTGGAGTCGGCGTCCAGATTCGGCGAGCCCTCAAGGTCGCGGCTCAGCGCGTCACGGGACAGCCCGGGCCCCCTGGTGGCGATCAGCTGGAGGGCGTACCAGGTCTCGGGCGCGGTGTCGCGCTGAGCGAGGTGGTCGCGCAAGGTGGCGGACAAGGTCCGCTCGGCGAAGGCCAGGGCCTGGCCAAACTGGCCGAAGATAGCAGGCGGCGTGGTCATGTAAGGCTCCGTTCTCTATGATCGTCAGGTACCTGTCCACCATATCCAATAGACAGGTGGCTGTCTATCTCATGGAACCGAACTTTCCCGCCAACCCGCTGATCGGCCTGTTGCTCCGGCTGGTCTACCAGCACCACGCCCAGGCCATCGACACTGCATTGCGCGAAGCCGGCTTCGACGACATCCGGCCCTCGGCCGCGAACGTGTTCCCGTTCGTGCCGTCCGACGGCATTACCGTCTCCGAACTCGCAGCCCTCGCCCAGGTGCGCAAGCAGACCATGGCGCAGGCCGTCGATCAGCTCGAACGCACCGGCTACGTCGAGCGCCGCCCGAACCCGCGCGACCGCCGCTCACAGCTGGTATTCCTCACCCCGCGCGGCGCATCCGTCACTCCGGTCACGCACGCAGCCGCCGCCCGGGTGGAAAAGCACTGGGCGAAGCTGACAAGCCCTGAAGAATCAGAAGCGCTGCGAGCGTCTTTGCTTCATTTGCTGACCAGGCTCAGGGACGAATAGCGGCTGGCCGACGTTTCCGCGGAAACGTCTCCTTCAACTGCCAGCACCACTGGTATTAGCAGTCCGACTGGTCGTCCATCTCGATGCCGACAACGTGCGCGACATGGTCCAGGTCGTTGTCGCAGGCCAGCAGCGTCGCCTGGTACCGCAGTGCGACAGCGGCGATCATGCAGTCGACAAGTCCTCGCGGCGTGAAGCCGGCCAGTCGGCAACGGCGGTAGATGCGCGTTGCGCCGTCGAAGTCGATGGCCGCATCGAAACAGTGCAGGCGGAAGCGCAGCAGAAGGCGGGCAGGTCGCGTTCCCTCACGTCGCTGCGGGCTCTAGCAAGGACCTCCATGATCACTGGCTCGGTGACCGCGATCGGGCCATCGTGGGCGACTAGCAAGCCTCCCAGGTCACACTGTGCTCTAACCGCGAACGGGTCCACAATGGTGCTGTGCGCACGCCGGAGAAGGTGCTGTTGTTTGCCTGCCTGCCACTCGGTGGTGCCGCGGCTGGGTACGCCTATCTCGTCCGGGTCCTGCGGCCCCTGCCAGGAACGGTCGGATGCCCTCTGTGGCAGCTGCACGGCCGGGGCTGTACCTCCTACGAGATCGTCGTCTCGAAGCCGTTCTTCCTCGTAGTCGGTGCCCTGATCGGAACCTGGTTTTCCTATGCGCTGGTGAGGCTCTACGCGGTTCCGGGACAGCGAAGCTTTACCCGCCGCGAGGGCCTCGTGGCCGCGCCGCTTCTGCTTGCCGTCACTGCCTGGATCATTGCGTTGCACCCTGGCTTGACCTGGGAAGGATGGGGAGGATGGGGCGGCCTGGGGTGGAATGAGCAGGTCCTGCTGTTCCTCCTCGCGGCCGTTCTGGTCCGGCTCGCAATCGGAATCGCATCGTTCGCGAACGTGCGGGGAGGCCTCCTCCTGGGCTTCGGCATGCCGGTCATCTTCGCGGGCCTCGGGTACTCCCTCATAGCGATCTTCCAGCAGCCGCCCATCGACCACTCATGCCCCCCAGGATCGATCGCCTGCTCCTACCACCCGCTCATCGGTGAGATCGGACCGTGGATCTCGCTCGGACTTCTGGCCGGCATATGGCTGGCGTATGCCACGGCGGCCGACCTGGCCGGATCGCCGCGGCGGGGCCTGAACTGGGTTGAGTGCGCGACCGTGCTGCCCGTGATGACGACGGTGATCCTCTGGGCGCTCCTCCTCAGCCACCAACAGGCCGGCGGAGGTTATGTCGGCCTAGCGGGCCTATTCGTCCTCGCCGTGTGCCTCACCGCACTCCTGAGGCTCCTCCTCGGCGCAAGAACTGTCAGAAGAGAGGCGCCGGGGATGCTTACCAGGATCGGCATGGTCAGAAGGACGGCCGCTTCCCAGTCCTGATGGTCCATGCGGATATGACACCGACTCTGGCGCGTTTGCCCGGCGTGCGACGATCCTCTGCGCCCCCGCGCGGTGACTTCCAGGTCAGGACGCGTTCCTGGATCACAAACGCGAAGTGCGCCCAACCCCGTGAAGGCGAAGCCGTCTCGTGCGCGGCGCTACTAAGCATCAAAGACAGACTCGCGGAAACGCCCGCCGGGCACGCAAGGCGCCGATGCTGAGCCGGTCAGCCGTGCTGGCGCCAGGCGGCAACAATAACGCTGACATCGCGCTGCTGATGTACGCGCGGCTAGCCGCGGAGCGCCGGGGCGCATCGGTGCGCGTGGTCTCATGGGACCTTGCGCAGGGCCGCGGCTTCGATCGGCACCGCGAGATGGTCGCGACCAAGGTCGCCGCGGCGGTCGACGAGTTGACCTCGGCGACGGGAGCAGCACCGCTGGTGATCGGGAAGTCACTCGGATCGCTGGCGGCCCCGGTGGTAGCCGACCGAGGCCTGCCAGCAGTCTGGTTCACGCCGCTGCTCACTGACGAACCGACGGTCACGGCGCTGCGCCGCGCCTCGGCCCCGTTCCTGCTGGCCGGGGGTACTGCCGACCCCTACTGGGACGGGCGAGTCGCCCGGTCACTGGCTGGCGACGTGGTCGAGATCGACGGCGCCGGTCATGGGCTGTTCGTTTCGGGCCCTGCGTCCGCGTCGATCGCTATTCTCGGACAGGTGCTCGCGGCCGTGGAGGCCTTCGTCGATCGCGCAGTCTGGCCCCTGCCCCGTACCGCAGGTGGCTAGTAACTACCGCAAACCCGGCTAGTGTTCGGACATGACCCAGCCTCAGGATCAGCAGCCCGACACCGAGAGCAAGGATGCCCAGCCTAAGGATGCGGAGCCTAAGGATGCGGAGCCCAAAGGTGCCGCCGAGCCGGCCGACGATCTGGTCACCACCCGGCACTCGGTCATGGTCGACGGCCCGGATGGTGTCCCCGCCGAGCTGAGCTACACCGTGACGACGGGGCGGATCGTGCTGCGCAAGGAAGGCCACACCGATGACAAATTCGACGGCCCGCAGCCCAAGGCCGAGGTCTTCGTCACCGCCTACACCGCGGACACCGACGACCCGGTGTGCCGCCCGGTTACCTTCGCATTCAACGGCGGTCCCGGCTCTTCCAGCGTCTGGCTGCACCTGGGTCTGCTCGGCCCGCGACGGGTGCTGATGGGCGACGTCGGCGGCCTGCTGCCGCCGCCCTACGGCCTGGGCGACAATGCCCAGACCTTGCTGACGCACAGCGACCTGGTGTTCATCGACCCGGTGTCGACCGGGTTCTCGCGCGCCGTCAAGGGCGAGAAGCCAGGCGACTTCCACGGCTATGGCGGCGACATCGAGTCGGTCGGCGAGGTCATCCGGCTGTGGACCACGCGGAACGGCCGCTGGCTGTCACGCAAGTACCTGTGCGGCGAGTCGTACGGCACCACCAGGGCCGCTGGCCTGGCCCGTTACCTGCAAGAGCGCTACGGCCTGTACCTGAACGGGCTGATGCTGATCTCGGCGATCCTGGACTTCGGCTCGGTCAAGTTCGGCGGCGGCAACGACGACCCTTACGTGCTCTACCTGCCGACCTATGCCGCGATCGCGCACTACCACGGCAAGCACGACGAGCGGCCGCTGCGCGAGGTGCTGGACGAGGCCGAGGATTTCGCCCGCCGGGACTATCCGTGGGCGCTCGCCCGCGGCTCCCGGCTCACCGCTGAGGAGCGGGCCCAAGCATGCGCCCGGCTAGCCGCGCTCACGGGCCTGTCGGCCGACTACATCGACCGGGTTGACCTGCGGCCCGAGCATGTGCGATTCCTTACCGAGCTGCTGCGCGACCAGCGCCTGGTGGTTGGCCGGATCGACGGCCGGTTCACTGGCTGGGACACCGACTACGGGCGCGAGCTGTGGTCGGACGACCCGTCGATCAGCGCGATCATCGGCCCGTACACCGCAGCACTCAACCACTACGTGCGCACCGAGCTCGGCTACGAAAGCGACCTGCCTTACGAGGTGCTGACCGACCGGGTCCGGCCCTGGTCGTACGCCGAGTTCGAGAACCAGCATGTCTTCGTGCTGGACAAGCTCGCCGCCGCGATGCGGGCCAACCCGCACATGCGGGTGCACGTCGCCTGCGGGTACCACGACGCGGCGACGCCGTATTTCGCCGCCGAGCACACTTTCGCGCACCTCGCGATCCCCGCCGAGCTGACCTCCAACATCGAGTTCCGTTATCACGAGGCGGGGCACATGATGTACCTGCACGAGCCAAGTCGGCTGTCGCAATCAGAGCAGCTCGCTGCGTTCGTGACCGTGTCAGACGGCGATCGGCCGGATACTGCCGCCTAGACTCGCCTGCGTGAGGACTGTGCAGGCCGCCGACATACCTGCCGTCGAGATCGACGGGCTGGTCAAGCGCTACCGCAACATCACCGCGGTCGCGGGCTTGTCACTGCGCGCCGAGCGGGGCCAGGTGACGGCGATACTCGGCCCGAACGGCGCCGGCAAGACGACCACCATCGAGACCTGCGAGGGTTACCGGCGTCCCGATGGCGGTAACGTGCGCGTACTCGGGCTAGACCCGATAGCCGACCGGCGGGAGCTGCGGCCGAAAGTGGGCGTCATGCTGCAGGCCGGCGGCGTGCCGACAAGCGTGCGGGCCGGGGAGTACCTGCGAGTGATGGCCAGCTTCTATGCCCAGCCGCTCGACCCGGCCGCGCTGCTGGCCGCGCTCGGCCTTGCGAGCTCGGCCCGGACCGCCTACAAGCACCTGTCCGGCGGCCAGCAGCAGCGGCTTTCGCTCGCCGCGGCCGTGATCGGCCGACCGGAGCTGGTCTTCCTCGACGAGCCGACGGCCGGCCTCGATCCGCAGGCCAGGCACGCGACCTGGGAGCTCATCGAGGGCCTGCGCACCGCCGGAGCCGCTGTGATCCTGGCCACGCATTACATGGAGGAGGCCGAGCGGCTGGCCGACAAGGTCGTGATCGTCGATCGCGGCCTGGTGGTAGCCGACGGCTCCCCGGCCGAGCTGACCGGATCCGTGGGCCAGCTACGGTTCCGCGCCGAGGTCGGCCTGGACACCGACGCGCTGCTCGCCGCCCTGCCGCTCGGCTCGGCCGCCAAGGAGTCGCCAGCCGGGCACTACCTGGTCGAGGTTGCCGACCGAGTGGACCCGCAGCTCATCGCCTCGGTCACCGCCTGGTGCGCCGAACACGGCGTGCTGGCCAGGGATCTGCAGATCGAGTGCCGCACCCTTGAGGACTTGTTCCTCGAGATCACCGGCCGGGGCCTGCGATGACCGAGCTGCTGAGCCAGAACTGGCCAGGCTCCGGCGCCCGGCGCCGCGCCGATGCGCAAGATGATCGGCGCGCAGGCCGCGCTGGAGCTCCGGACGCTGACGCGGAACGGCGAGCAGCTGCTGCTCACCCTGATCATCCCGGTACTTCTTCTGCTCGCGTTCGGCCACGAGGCCCTGATCAGCGTCGGCACCGGCAGCCGGATCGATTTCGTCGTGCCGGGCATCCTCGCGCTGGCCGTCATGTCGACCGCCTTCACCAGCCAGGCCATCGCCACCGGCTTCGAGCGCCGCTACGGCGTGCTCAAGCGGCTCGGGGCATCGCCGTTGTCGCGGCACGGGCTGATCGCCGCCAAGACCGTGACGGTGCTGGCCGTGGAGCTGGGCCAGGCAGCGATCGTCCTCACGGTCGGCGCGCTGCTCGGCTGGGCGCCGGATTCCAGTCGGGCCGCCGCGCTCTGGGTTTCGCTGCTGCTGCTGGCCGGCACGGCCGCCTTCAGCGGGCTGGCGCTGCTGCTGGCCGGCACGCTGCGGGCGGAGGCAACGCTGGCCGCTGCCAACCTGCTCTACCTGGTGATGCTAGGCCTGGGCGGGGTGATCGTCCCGCTGACCAAGTTTCCCGCCACGGCGCAGTCGGTGCTGAAGCTGCTCCCCGCGGGAGCGCTGTCGGACGGGCTTCGGTCCGTTCTCGCGCACGCTGGCGGGATTCCGGCCCGTGACCTGCTAGTGCTGTGCGTGTGGGCGGTGGCGGCCATCGCACTGGCCGCCAGGACGTTCCGCTGGGAGTGACGGCGCTCAGCAGGCTGCGGGCAGGCACCTCGCCGCTTGACGCGATCCCGCCGCCGGTCCTGGTCTTCTCGGGCATTGTGTCAGTCCAGGCCGGTGCCGGGCTGGCTGGCCGGATGTTCGGCCAAATCGGCCCGGCCGGGGTGACCGGCCTGCGGCTGTGGTGGGCGGCACTGATCATCGCGGTCCTGGCCGGGCGTGGCGTTGGCAGAATCCTGCGCCAGGCCCTGGCCGATCGCGCCTGGCGAGACCTCTGCGTCGCACTCGCGTTCGGCCTCGTGCTCGGTGTGATGAACTTCTCCATCTACCAGTCGTTCGCGCGGATCCCGCTCGGCGTCGCCGTCACCATCGAGTTCCTCGGACCGCTCGCGGTCGCGGTGGTGTCCTCGCGCCGGCTGCTCGACCTGGCCTGGGTGATCATGGCGGCCGGCGGCGTGCTCCTGCTGACCCAGGGCGGCACCGTCGTCGCCGCTGGGCACGCCGTGGATGGCTTGCTCGGGCTGAGCACGCAAGCCACCGGAATCGCCTTTGCCCTCATAGCGGCCACCTGCTGGGCGGGCTACATCCTGCTCAGCCGGGCTACCGGCCGCCGCTTCAGCGGCTCATCCGGCCTGGTGATCGCCATGGTCGTCGCGGCGCTGGTGGTGACTGGGCCGGCCGTCACGCAAGCGGGCAGCGCCCTGCTGCATCCGGCCGTCGTCGCCGAGGGCATGGCGATCGGGCTGCTGTCATCGGTCATCCCGTACCGCTTTGAGCTGGAGGCACTGCGCCGGATCCCGGCCGGGATCTTCGGCATCTGGATGAGCCTGGAGCCCGCCGTGGCTGCCGTCATTGGCCTGGTCCTGCTCGGTGAAACTCTTGGCGCTCGGCAATGGCTGGCGATCGCCCTGGTGGTAATCGCCTGCGCCGGAGCCGCGCGTGGCGGCCCGGGGCGGGATCGGCCGGCCCCGGACGACGCGGCGCCGCCACCCGGCGGCTGACCGAGGCGGCTGACCGAGGCGGCTTACTTCGCTGGACCGGTGTCCGGCATGCGGCCATTCGCTCCTACCATGGACGCGTGCCAGCTGACCTCACCGCCCCGGACGCGCCGACAGCCAGCGCAGCTGCCACCGCCGGGCCTGCACAGCGGGCCCGGACGCTCGCCAGCCTGCTGGTGGCGCCGTCGCCCGCGGTCATGCGGCGGTGGGCACTCGCCGGGCTGATCACCTCGGCCCTGATCATCCTGACCGGAGCCGCGGTCCGGCTCAGCCAATCGGGCCTTGGCTGCCCGGACTGGCCTGCCTGCACCGCGCAGAGCGTCGGCGCCACCGGGACAACCGGTGACCCGCTCATCCATCGCTGGGTGGAGTTCGGCAACCGGCTCGTTACGGTGGCGATCTTCGTGGTCGCGGCCGGGGTCAGCGTGGCGGCCTGGCGGTTCCGCCCCGACGGTGGCAAGCGCCGTAGTGACCTGCTGTGGCTTGCGGCCGCGCAGCCCGGTGCCATCATCGCCCAGATCGTGCTCGGCGGCCTAGTCGTCATCACCAAGCTGAACCCGGCACTGGTCTCGCTCCATTTCATGGCCTCGGTTGCGCTGATCGCGGCGACCGTAGCGCTCTATGTCCGGTGCCAGGAGGACACCCGCCCGGCCCGGCCGCTGGTGCCCAGGCTGGTGCGGCTTAGTTCCTATGGCGTGATCGGGACCGTCGCGCTGATGATGGCTGCTGGCACCGTGGTCACGGGCACCGGTCCGCTGGCGGGCGCCGCGAACGTGGCCCGGTACCACCTGCCGTTCGGCGGCGTCGCGCAACTGCATGCCGATATCGGGTGGCTGCTCGGCGGCCTGATGGTCGCGCTGTTTATCGGGCTCAGGCTCGGGTCGGCGCCGCCTAAGGCGGTCCGGCTCGGCTGGGTGCTCATCGGCCTCATCGCGCTGCAGGCTGCCGTGGGCTACGCCCAGTACTTCGCCGGCCTGCCGGCCGGGCTCGTCTGGGTGCACGTTGCCGGCGCCACGGCGATCTGGATCACCGCGCTGCTGATCCCATATGCGCTGCGCGACCGTGGGACCGTGACTCTTCCGGAATAGTCACGCGCGCGATAACTTGTCGGCCATGCCTACTCAGGTCGTGAACGGAACCAGCATCTTCTACTCCGACACCGGTGGTGACGGCCCGGTCGTGGTGCTCAGCCACGGTTACCTCATGGACTCTTCCATGTTCGGTCCGCAGGTCGAGGCCTTCGCGCCCGCCTACCGGGTCATCACGTGGGATGAGCGCGGCTTCGGAGGCACCAAAGCAGCCGGACAATTCAGCTACTGGGACTCCGCGACCGACGTGCTTGGGCTGCTCGACGAGCTGGGCATCGAGCAGGCAGTGCTCGGCGGGATGTCACAAGGCGGATTCCTCAGCCTGCGCGCGGCGCTGACCGCGCCGGACCGGGTCCGCGCCCTGATTCTCATCGACAGCCAGGCGGGCCTGGAGGATCCGGCGACCGTGCCCGCCTATGAGCAGATGGAGCAGATCTGGATGGACCAGGGCCCGGCGCCGGTCCAGGACATCGTCGCCTCGATCATCCTCGGGCCGCCTGACGGCCCGGTGGATTACCAGCCGTGGTTTGCCAAGTGGGCGATAGCCGACCGCGACCAGCTCAGGCTCGCCTTCCGCTGCCTGCTCGACCGCGATGACATCACCGGCAGGCTGGGCGAGATCAGCTGCCCGGCGCTCATCCTGCACGGGACCGCCGATGCCGCGATCCCGATGGCCCGCGCGGAAGCGGTGCGAGACGGCCTCGGCGGACCGGCCACGCTTGTTCAGGTCGACGGCGGCTCGCACGCGTCGAACCTGAGTCACCCGGACCAGGTCAACGCCGCGATCGGGGAGTTCCTACAGTCGCTGGTTTAGCCGCCCACGTTTAACAGCACGCGAACAGCGCATTGCACCCTGTGTTAACCCGCATGGGGAAGCCGGAGCCGCAGGTACCAGGGATAGGGTCGTGCCGTAGCGGCTTCTGCGGCGAAAGGGCCTGAGACAGCGGTGAGTACCGACGCGCGCGCAGCATTGGACTGGTCGGAGACCGACGCCCGGACAACGGATCTCGTCCGTGTCCTGGCGATGGATGCGGTGGAGCAGGCTGGCTCGGGTCACCCGGGCACGGCAATGAGCCTGGCGCCTGCCGCCTACCTGCTGTATCAGAAGATCCTCCGGCATGACCCAGCCGATCCCCTCTGGCCGGGCCGGGACCGGTTCGTCCTGTCCTGCGGACATTCCAGCTTGACCCTGTACATCCAGCTCTACCTGTCGGGGTACGGGCTGACGCTGGACGACCTGAAGCATTACCGCGCCTGGGGCAGCAAGACCCCTGGTCACCCCGAGCACCACCTGACGGCTGGCGTCGAGACGACCACCGGTCCGCTCGGGCAGGGACTCGGGAACGCGGTCGGCATGGCCATGGCAGCCCGCCGCGAGCGCGGCCTGCTTGATCCAGGCGCACAGCCCGGCGACAGCCCGTTCGACCACTTCGTCTACGTCTTCGTTTCCGACGGCGACATGGAGGAAGGCATCAGTCACGAGGTAGCTGCGCTGGCCGGCCATCAGCAGCTCGGCAACCTGATCGTGCTGTACGACGACAACAGCATCTCTATCGAGGACGACACCAACATCGCCAAGTCCGAGGACATCGCCGCGCGGTACGAGGCGTACGGCTGGCATGTCCAGCGGCTCAGCTGGCGGCTGGCGGACGGTTACCACGAGGACGTGCAGGCGTTGCATGACGCGCTTTTGACGGCCCGGGAGACGACGACGGCGCCGTCGTTCATCTCGCTGCGCACGATCATCGCCTGGCCGGCTCCGCACGCCCAGAACACCGGAGCGGCGCATGGCGCAGCGCTCGGCGCTGAAGAAGTAGCGGCCACCAAGAAGGTGCTCGGCTTCGACCCGGCTGTCTGTTTCCCGGCCGAGGAAGAACTGGTCGCGCACGCGCGACAGGTCGCCGACCGCGGCAAGCAGGCCCATGCGCAGTGGGACGAGACGTTCGCCGCGTGGTCAGCCAGTAACTCCGGCAAGCGCGAGTTGCTCGACCGGCTCGCGGCGCGCCGGCTGCCCGCGGGCTGGGCCGATGCCCTGCCACACTTCGCGCCCGACGACAAGGGCATGGCGACCAGGAAGGCATCCGGCGCAGTGCTCAACTCGCTCGCGCCGGTGCTGCCGGAGCTGTGGGGTGGCTCGGCTGACCTGGCTGGCAGCAACGACACCACGATGAAGGGCGAGCCGTCGTTCATCCCGCAGATCCATCAGACCACGATGTTCCCCGGCAACGCCTACGGCCGGACACTGCACTTCGGCATCCGCGAGCACGCGATGGGCTCGATCCTCAACGGAATCGCGCTGCACGGGCTGACCAGGCCCTACGGCGGCACGTTCCTGGTGTTCAGTGACTACATGCGCCCGGCCGTACGCCTCGCCGCCCTGATGGGACTGCCCGTTACCTATGTCTGGACGCATGACTCCATCGGACTCGGCGAAGACGGCCCGACGCACCAGCCGGTGGAGCACCTGTGGGCGCTGCGAGCTATCCCTGGCCTGGACGTGGTCCGGCCGGGCGACGCCAACGAGACCACAGTGGCGTGGCGGACCGTGCTGGAACGCCTGGACCACCCGGCGGGAATGTGCCTGAGCAGGCAGAACCTGCCCGTGCTTGACCGCACCGGCAGCGGGCCGGGGCTGGCCAGCGCGGAGGGCGCCGCGAAGGGCGGCTACGTGCTCGCAGCCGCCCAGGGCGCCGAGCCGGATGTCATCCTGATCGCTACCGGCAGCGAGGTGCAGCTCGCGCTCGGGGCCAGGGACCAGCTCGCGGCCGACGGCATCAAGGCACGGGTCGTATCGATGCCCTGCGTCGAGTGGTTCGAAGAGCAGGACGCCTCCTACCGCGACCAGGTGCTGCCGCCGCATATTCGCGCCAGGGTCAGCGTGGAGGCGGGCATCGCCCTCGGCTGGCGCCAGTTCGTCGGCGACGCCGGACGCAGCGTAAGCCTGGAACATTTCGGCGCATCGGCCGACTATAAGAAGCTGTACGAGGAGTTCGGCATCACGGCGGAGCGCGTGGCCCAGGCCGCCAGGGAGAGCCTTGCCGCGGCGCGGCGATAGGCGCGGCCTGCCCGCATTTGACACAGCACGAACGACGCGAGGAGCGCGATTGTTATGACAGCACAGGGCGACACGCTAGCCCAGCTGACCGAGATGGGCGTGGCCATCTGGCTGGACGATATAAGCAGGGAACGGCTGACTACTGGCAACCTGGCATCGCTAGTCAGGGAGATGCATGTCCGCGGCGTGACCTCTAATCCCACGATCTTCGCGCACGCATTGTCGGCCGGCAACGCCTACGCCGAGCAGGTCGCCGACCTGGCGGTACGCCAGGTGTCGATTGATGAGGCGGCCAGGGCGATCACTACCTACGACATCCGGTGGGCTTGCGATGTGCTCCGGCCGGTCTACGACTCGACCGAAGGCGTCGACGGTCGCGTTTCCCTCGAGGTAGATCCGCGGATCGCCAGGGAAACCGACAGGACCATCGCCGAGGCGCGCGCGCTGTGGTGGATGGTGGACCGGCCGAATCTGTTCATCAAGATCCCGGCCACGGTCGAGGGATTGCCGGCCATCACGCAGTGCCTGTCCGAGGGCATCAGCGTGAACGTGACGCTGATCTTCTCGCTGGAGCGGTACGGACAAGTCATCGACGCCTTCATGGCTGGCCTGGAAGGCGCGGCCGGGCGTGATGTGGCGCGGATCGCGTCGGTGGCGTCGTTCTTCGTGAGCCGGGTGGACACCGAGGTGGACGGCCGCCTGGACAAGATCGGCTCATCCGAGGCAACAGCGCTACGCGGGAAGGCCGCGCTGGCCAACGCGCGGCTGGCGTACGCGCTCTTCGAGCAGAAGTGCGCAACTCCGCGCTGGGAGGCACTGAAGGCCCGCGGCGCCCGTCCGCAGCGCCCGCTCTGGGCCTCCACCAGCACCAAGGACCCCGCCTTCTCCGACACCATGTATGTTACCGAGCTGGCCGCGCCGGGCACGGTGAACACCATGCCCGAGTCCACCCTGCGCGCGACGGCTGATCACGCCCAGCTGCACGGCGACGCGATCCACGGCAGTTACGACGAGTCGCGCGAGGTCTTCGCTCAGCTCGAGGCGCTCGGCGTGCACTACGACGACGTCGTCAAGGTGCTGGAGGACGAGGGCGTGCAGAAGTTCGCCACATCCTGGGCAGAGTTGCTGGACACCATCAAGCGCGAGATGGCTGCTGGCGGCAGTACTACATGATTCCCAATCCGCTCCGCGATCCGCGCGATCGCAGGATTCCGCGGCTGGCCGGACCGTGCGTGCTTGTGCTGTTCGGCGTGACCGGCGACCTCGCGACAAAGAAGCTACTGCCGGCCATCTACGATCTGGCCAATCGCGGGCTGCTGCCGCCGGGCTTTTCCCTGGTCGGCTTCGCCCGCCGGAACTGGGAAGACGAGGACTTCGCTCAGGTCACCCACGATGCGGTCAAGGCGCACGCGCGCACGCCGTTTCGCGAGGACGTCTGGGACCAGCTGGCGGAGGGCATCCGCTTCGTGCCCGGCGAGTTCGCCGATGACAACGCCTTCGACCAACTGGCGGCGACAGTCTCCCAGCTGGATGCGGAGCGCGGAACGGGCGGCAATTACGCTTTTTACCTGTCCGTGCCGCCGAAGGCGTTCCCCCAGGTAGTAAAGCAGCTCGAGCGCTCGGGCCTGTCGAGCCCGCCGGAGACCGGTGGTCCCATCCGGCCCTGGCGCCGGGTGATCATCGAGAAGCCGTTCGGTCATGACCTCACCAGCGCCCGTGAGCTGAACGCCATTCTCGACGCGGTCTTTCCTCCGGGCGCCGTCTTCCGCATCGACCACTACTTGGGCAAGGAGACCGTTCAGAATCTGCTGGCGATGCGCTTCGCCAACAACTTGTTCGAGCCCATCTGGAACCGAAGCTACGTCGATCATGTCCAGATCACGATGGCGGAGGACATCGGGATCGGCGGCCGGGCCGGGTATTACGACGGCATCGGGGCGGCCCGCGACGTAATGCAGAATCACCTGCTGCAACTGCTCGCGCTGACGGCGATGGAGGAACCTCTCTCTTTCGCCGCCGAGTCACTGCGGGCGGAAAAGGAGAAGGTGCTGGCGGCGGTCACGATTGCCGAGGACCTCGCGATCGGCACGGCCCGCGGCCAGTATTCGGCAGGCTGGCAGGGCGGCGTCCCGGTTCGCGGGTACCTGGAGGAAGACGGGATTCCGCCCGACTCAACGACCGAGACCTACGCCGCGATCCGGTTGACCATCGACAATCGGCGGTGGGCCGGGGTGCCGTTCTACCTGCGTACTGGCAAGCGGCTGCCCACCAGGATGACCGAGATCGCGGTGCTGTTCCAGCGCGCTCCGCATCTGCCCTTCGATGCCACCGATACCGAGGAACTTGGCCAGAACGCGCTGGTCATCCGGGTGCAGCCGGACGAGGGCGTGACGCTCAGGTTCGGTTCCAAGGTGCCCGGGTCGGCGATGGAGGTCCGGGACGTGAACATGGACTTCGCTTATGGCGAGTCGTTCACCGAAAGCAGCCCGGAGGCCTACGAGCGCCTGCTGCTCGACGTGCTGATCGGCGACCCTCCGCTCTTCCCCCGGCAGGAGGAAGTCGAGCTGTCCTGGATGATCCTGGACCCGATCGAGGACTTCTGGGCCAGCTGCGGCAAACCCGAGCAGTACCCGGCCGGCACCCCGGGCCCGGCCAGCGCGGACGAGATGCTCGCCCGTGACGGGCGCGCCTGGCGGCGGATCTAGGAGCGGCACATGCTGACCGACCTGACCAACACCACCACCGCCGACATCCGGGCCGCGCTGGCCCGGATCCGGGACCAGATGGGCGGGCTGGCTACCGGGGTGGTGCTGAACCTGATCATCATGACCGACGAGTCGAGCCAGCACGACGCCGTCCGGGCCGCCAGCCAGGTCGGCCGCGAGCATCCGTGCCGGGTACTGGGAGTGATCGCGCGAGACGCCAGGGCGGCCACCAGACTTGACGCCGAGATCCGCTCAGGTGAGGGTACTCCCGGCCAGACCGTCTTGCTGCGGCTCTACGGGCCGATGAGTGAGCATGCAGACTCGGTGATCATGCCGCTGCTGGTGCCGGACACGCCTGTGGTCACGTGGTGGCATGGTCAGATGCCGACGGTACCCGCGATGCAGCCGCTGGGCGTGCTGGCTCAGCGCCGGATTACCGACGCGGCCAGGACCAAAACGCCCGCAGAGGCGCTGGCGGCGCTGGCCGCCGGCTATCAGCCCGGCGACACAGACCTCAGCTGGACCAGGGCGACTCCGTGGCGGTCGCTGCTGGCCGCGACCGTCGATCAGGAGCCTAACGAGATCACCGGCGGCATGGTCAGTGCCGAAGAGGACAACCCGACCGCCGACCTGCTGGCGGCCTGGCTCAAATGCCGGCTCCAGGTGCCATTCACCCGCGAGACCTCCGGCGGACCCGGCATCACCGAGGTACAGCTTTTTACGGCCGCGGGGAACGTCGCGATCAGCCGGCCGGATGGCCGGGTCGCCACCCTGGCCAGACCGGGCCAGCCAGACCGGCACGTAGCCCTGCATCGCCGCGAGATCGCCGAACTGCTGGCGGAGGAACTCCGCAGACTCGATCCGGACGAGATCTACGGCGAGTCGCTCGCCGCCGTGGCGGGTATCCCGGCCGGAGTTTTGTGATGGATTGATGGGCCCTGGGCAACTAGGCTCGGTTCGTGA
Organism: uncultured Actinomycetota bacterium; assembly: GCA_963804435.1. Taxonomy (GTDB): domain Bacteria; phylum Actinomycetota; class Actinomycetes; order Streptosporangiales; family Streptosporangiaceae; genus JAJYUU01. The sequence goes on from CAWDQI010000001.1 coordinate 3,148,738, forward strand.
CCATCCCGGCCGGCCAGCCAGAGTCCGGTGATCACATCATCATCTGCGGCGCGAACGCCCTCGCCTCTCGGATGGCCGAGGAGATAACGCTCAGGTACGGATTACCGGTCACCGCGGTCCTGCCGTCCGCGGCCAGCGGATTCGGCGCCAGGCTGACCGCGATGCCTGCCGTGCGCCCGCTCGAGCGAGCCGAACTGACCGCCGACACCCTCCTGGAGGCCGGCCTTCACCAGGCCCGTGGGCTGGCCTTGCTGAACCAGGATGACCTGGGCAACTTCCATGCCGCGCTGCGCGCGCAGGAGATCAGCCCGCAGATCCGGCTGGTGATCGCGATCTCCAACGCCCCGCTGGGCGAGCGCATCCGCACGTTCTTTGCCGATTGCGCGGTGCTGTCGCCATCGCAGATGGCGGCACCGGCGCTGGTAGCGGCTGCGCTGGGCGAGCCCGCGCCGAGCCACGTCCGGATCTTCGGCCGGACGATATACATGGCCAGGCGCGAAGACGCAGCGACTGACCAGGTTATCTGCGGTCTGGCGGCGAACAGTGATGCAGAGGCGCCGCAGCTACTGCCGGCCACCGACACATCAGCAGGCCTGGTGCTGGCGGTCGCCGATGGCACGCCGCGCAATCCGTTATCCCGGCGGCGTCAGCGGAAGCTGACCGCGCCCATCCGGCTGGCGCGCAGGCTGCTGTGGAGCAAGATGGGCCTGGCCTTCATCGTGCTGCTGGCACTGATCTGCGTCGGCTTCGTGCTGCTGGCGATTCCAGCCAAGCACCCGCCGGCGACTGCGCTGTACCTGACGCTGCTGGACGCGGCGGGCGCGGCGGTCAGCGAACCGACGCTGGCCAGTCCGGAGAAAATAGCGCAGATCTTGCTGACCTTTGCCGGACTGGCAGTCCTGCCGCTGGCGACGGCCGCCATCGTGGGCGCGCGGATCCCCGGCGCGATGGCGTCAGCCCCGCCGCCGACTGGTCACGTCATCGTTGCAGGCCTCGGCGAGATCGGAACCGCGATCGTCGGCCAGTTGCACGACCTCGGCATCGACGTGGTCGGCATCGACAAGAAAGCCGACGCAACGGGCATGCCGTTGGCGCGCCGGCTCGGCGTGCGCGTGGTTATCGGCGAGACGCACCGCGAGGAGACGCTCCGGGCCGCCGGTATAGGTGCCTGCCAGTCCCTCGTCTCGGTCACCAATAGCGACATTGTCAACCTGGAGACGGCGCTCAATGCCAGGGCGCTAGCGCCAGCGCCGCGCATCGTGGTGCGCCTTTATGACGACGATCTGGCCGAGCGGGTGCAAATGGCCATCGGCAACGCCGTCTCGCGCTCCACGTCCTATCTGGCTGCCCCGGTTTTCGCCGCGGCCGTGCTGGATCATCAGGTGCTGCGCACCATCGCGGTCGGACGGCACGTGCTCCTGCTTGCCGAAGTGGCAGTCGTCAGCGGCGCCAACCTCGCCGGCCAGCCGGTCGCCGCGCTGCACGAGGACGGCCTGCTCCGGGTGATTGCCGTACGGCAGCCACTGGGCGGAGGCGCTGATTGGTCGCCAGCCGCCGGCTACCGGATCAGCGCCGGGGACCGGCTTGTCGTGCTGGCAACCCGGGCTGGCCTATCAGGCATTCTGCGCCGCAATGAAATGCCTCGGGCGACCACTCCCGGCGTTTAGCTTGCTAGGCGCGAAAATGGGTCTCCCTAAAATTGGCAGCCGGCGTTACGCTCAGGGCGAGATCTTTCACGTGGTTCTGGTGAGCCAGGTGTGAAGACCAGGAAGGTCAGCGAATGGCCACGCTCGTACCGTTAAGCGCCGAATACGGCACTAGCATCGCCGGGCTAGCTCACCCGGCTGCTGGCGATGCGTGGCCCGATCCTTCCCACTACCCACCACGCCTGCCTTGCCCCAGCAGCGTGCTCGTGGCCGGACAGGCAAGCCCCTCAGGAGGAATCAGTTGACCACCACAAATGAGGCTCCTGCAGTTGTAGCGCCGGCTATCGCCGACCCTGCACCTCTCGGGTTAGCAGCCTTCGCGCTGACCACGTTCCTGCTGTCCGCCGTCAACGCAGGCTGGGCGAAGACTTCCACCGGCTTGGACTGGTGGGGTTACGCGATCGCTTACGGCGGCCTGGCCCAGTTGCTGGCCGGCATGTGGGAGTTCCGCAACAGGAACGTATTCGGCGCCACCGCCTTCTCCACCTACGCCGGGTTCTGGATCGGCGTCGGCCTGTGGCTGCACTTCATCGCCCCGACCGCCACGCACCCGGTCGCTCTGAACCGGGACCTGGGCTGGATCCTGCTGGCTTTCCTGATCTTCAACACGTACATGCTGATCATCAGCACCCAGCTGAACATGGCCGTGTTCGGGGTCTTCCTGACCCTGGGACTCACCGAGCTCTTCCTGGTCATCGGGAACTTCACCACCAACGTTCCGGCGCTGCCGCCAGACCCGACCAGCTCGACCTGGATCGTGATCGGCGGCTGGCTCGGTGTCGTGACGGCCGCCGTCGCCTGGTATACATCGGCCGCAGGCGTAATGAACGGCCACAAGGGCAAGGTCGTCTTCCCGGTCGGCAAGCCCCTGTTCGACCTGTAGGCACTGGGTGAGCCCGGGGACTGCCCGTCCCCGGGCTCATGCGTGTCGCCAAGCTCACACTCTGCTGGTCCGGTCGCCCGCGCACCCTCGGTAGCGTAGGGACGTGGATCTGCAGGAGCGTTATCAACTGGAGATGGCTGCCCGCGTGCAAAAGGTCCGGAAGCGGGCCCAGCCGTGGCGGTCTTACATCGCCGCGGTCCTCGCCATCGCCGGCGCGGTTGCCGCGAGGTACTGGGGCGTCCCCGACTTCGTCAGCTACGGTGGCGTTCACGTCACCGGCGTTGAAGCCGTCAGGCACGCTAGTGGCACCGAGCAGATCATTACCCTGGCCGGCGCGGCCGCGTTCCTTGTCTTCGGGCTGGTTGCCGTACTGGGCCTGTCTGCGAAGGCCCGGTCCAGGCTGCAACCAGTTATCGGCGATGCGCACGCCGCCGTGCTCAGGTACGTGCTGGTACTGGTGGGCGTATTCGCGGTGCTGCTGGTGACGCTGGATATCGGGCGGGTCCAGCTCACCCAGCTGCTGGTCGGCGGCGCCGTCGTCGGCGTGCTGCTCGGCATCGCGGCGCAGCAGTCGCTGGCTAACCTGTTCGCTGGGCTGGTACTGCTGTTTGCCCGGCCATTTAGGGTCGGTGACCGCGTGCGGTTCCGGGCCGGCGCGCTGTCCGGCACCATTGACGGCATCGTCGTTGACATCAGCCTGACTTACGTGCGGCTGGAGACCGCCGACGGACCAGCGCTGGTGCCCAATTCTCAGGCGCTCGCGGCATCGGTGCTGCTCCTACCGAACGAACCGGACGAAACGGGCGCGACAACTACCAATTAGCGGCCGCGCCCGGCCGCCTGGCCGGCCTCAGTGATTGGCCTCGTATTTCGCGATGACGTTCGCCGGGATCCGGCCGCGCTCGCTGACATCCATCCCGCTCTGCTTCGCCCAGGTCCGGATATCGGCACTGCGCTGACGATGCGCGGTGGTGCGCCGCTTCGGCTTGCCAACCCGGTTAGTTACCCTGCGGGCCTTGTCCGCGAACCTCTTCAGGACCTCGTCGAACTTCTCGCTGTGCTTCTCGCAAAGGTCAATCTCATAATCCCGGCCGTCAAGGCTGAACGCCCTCGTCAGGTGCTCACCTTCGGGAATCTCTCGTGAGTCGTAGTCACATGCGAACGTGACTGAGATCTTCTGAGCCACTTGGGTGTCCCCCTTCCCCCGCGTGCGAATCTATTCCCTGCCGTCTGGTGCCTGTAACGGCGTCGGCGCAACCTTCTGAGCCGCGCATTTCCGCGGCACGGCCGGCAGCACAAGCCTTGAGCAGCGGATTGGCCGGCTGGGCCGTTAGGAAACGACGCTGACGCGCGCATTTACGAAGGCACGCCGACCGGGGAAGTAACGCCTCCTGGTCTAGTCAGCGCTGGCTGCCGTGCCGCCCGGCCGAATGCCGCGAATCCCCTGGCTGATCGGCTGCTGACCGATAGTCAGGGCCATCGGAATAGCCTGCCGGGCGCCACGGCGGCTCATCATACTGCTCCGCAGGCGATGGGCCGGCGGGCCGATCAGCCTGATAGGGGTCGCTAGTGCCTTGGACATAGGGCGGGACAACGCGCTCCTGGCTGTAGCCGCGATCGTCGCCGTAATTCGGGGCCTCGCCGTAATCCGGGCCGGCCGCATAATCGGGCCCGACAGGGTAATCAGACGGGCCCAGGTAATCAGACGGGCCGGGGTAATCAGGGCCGGCCGCATAATCAGCGGCGCCAGGGTAACCGGCGTCCGGACCGTAACCCCGTTGCTGCCGGTACTCGAGGTCATCGCCGTAATCCCGGTCCTGCCCGTAGCGACGGTCCTTACCGTAATCCTGGCTGTAGCCGGATTCGTCGCCGTAGCGGGTTTCCTGGTTGTAATCCGCTGCCCGCCCGTAGCCGCTGTCACGCCTGTCGTCTGGCTGCCAGTAGGTGCCGGTCGGGTAGTCCTGCTGTTCGGCTGCATCAGGCGCGCCCGGCTCCCAGCCCGCCGAGCGCCCGCCGCTCGGCCGGGATCTGCGGCTTTGGGGTCCCCGCTGCAAGATCTCCACCATCCGGGGCAGATCGTCTATCGGCAGACGGAACGTGCCGGTGCATTTACCGCCCTGCCAGATGCTGAAGACAGCGACCCCGGTGTCGGCGTACCAGCTCAGCCGCATGCTCCGGGAATTGCCCCTGACATCGAAGAAGACCTCGCCGAGACGAGGCAGCGGTGCTGCGTCGGACGCGGACATGAAGCTATCGTGGCCTGCTCGGATGGATCTGTCCAGTTAATGATCACTTAGTGTGACCCGGACCATCGCCCGAGCCCGGCGCGAATTCGCGATCTTTGCTGCGTAGACTGAAGCACCAGTGGCATGATCGTACGGCGGTCCGCGCGCTCGGACTGGCATCCGCCACCAAGTTGCAGCATGCACGAGCTGGCGCCGGGAACATCAGGCCAGTGCCGGGCGTTGCATCATGCGACGGGGCAAATCGCCACGCCGCGCGCGAACTTTCGCCGTCTAGCGCACTCTACAGCGCGCTGGGCGGTGAGCTGACCACTAGCCTTCGCCCGAACCAACGAACCGTGGCCGCCGATGACCACGGTCAGCTGCTTGAGGAGAGCCATTCATGTCTGAGGTACGCCGTCAGGCCGCCCTGATGCAACGGCCGAATTGGGGCTGGCAGGATGAGGCTGCGTGCCGGGGTCGCGACGTTGTGCTCTTCTTCGGGCCAGACGGGGAGCGTCAGCCGGAGCGAGAGATCCGGGAACGCAAGGCCAAGGCCGTTTGCAACTCCTGCCCAGTGCGGGCAGAGTGCCTCACCTACGCCGTCAGCAGGCCGGAGAAGTATGGCACCTGGGGCGGCTTGAACGAGGACGAGCGCTCATCGGAGCGCCGCCGGCGGATGCGCCGGGCCAACGCGGCCTGACGACGAGCCCATGGTCTGTCAGGCCTGCCGCGCGCAGCACCACCAGGACTGCCCCGGCGGCACCTGGTGCGATTGCCAGCATCAGCGGCCGGCGCAGCAGGTGGAGAGCCGCCTAGCCTGGATTCGCCAGGGCTAAGGTTGCGTACGCGGAATAGCCAACGGCTGCCGCTGGTTGCGCAGATAGTGCGACAGCATAGTTACGAGACGGGATGCTCGTGATTGTTGTGACTTACGCGACAGAGCATGCAGTTGCCGACCTAAAGCCATAGTGTGGTTGGCAAGGGCAGTGATTCTGAAGCGCAGTGTGGTTCGCAAGAGCAGTGTGGTTCGGAAGAGCTGAGCCAGCTTCCGCGTGTTTTGGCACGCGAGCCGGGTAGGCTGCCGGGACAGGTGGATCGCCGCCGCGAGGAGGAGCCCAGCGACATGGAGAGGCTAGCCGTGGAGGCGGCCGATGCACTGGCCGGGGCCCCAGCAGACGAGGTTATTGCCTGGGCAGCGAGGACCTTTGGCGCCCGGATCTGCATCACTTCGTCGATGACCGACGCTGTACTCGTCAACCTCGTCGCCAAGCACATGCCCGGTGTGGACGTCCTCTTCCTCGATACCGGTTACCACTTCCCGGAGACCATCGGAACCAGGGATGCGGTATCGGCCGTTTACCCGGTCAATGTGATCAACGTCACACCGCCCACGACGGTCGAGGAGCAGGACGCCGAGCTGGGCCCGCGCCTCTACAGCCGGAACCCGGACCTGTGCTGCTACCTCCGCAAGGTCGTCCCGCTCGAGGAGGCGCTCGCCCCGTACGACGCCTGGTTCACCGGCGTCCGCCGCGAGGAGACCGACGCCCGCAGCGACACCGGGTTGTCCAGTGGGATGCCCGGCGCGAAATGGTCAAGGTCAACCCGATCGTGGAGTGGACCCAGAAGCAGGTCGACGACTACATCTCCGCCAACGGCGTCTTGGTCAACCCGCTGGTCTACGACGGCTACCCGTCGATCGGCTGCCGCACCTGCACCTCCAAGGTGGCCGACGGGGCCGACCCCCGCAGCGGCCGGTGGGCTGGCACCAGCAAGACCGAGTGCGGCATTCACACCTCCTGACATCGGCAGTGCACGCCACGCACGACGTCCTGAACCAGGTCCCCGTCCTAGCGGGTTACGACGTCGCCGACGACGCCGCGCTGCTCGCGGCTGTGCGCCGGGAGGGCGGCGACTGGGTCATCGATGAGATGCACGAGCTCGGATGGCTGGCCGGGGCAGCCTGCACCCAGGAGCACGCCAGGCTGGCGAACCTCTACAAGCCAGTGCTGCGCACCCACGACGCCCGGGGCTATCGGATCGACGAGGTCGACTTCCACCCGTCCTGGCACGAGCTGATGACCATCGCGGTCAGCCACGGCCTGCACGCGGCACCCTGGGCTGACTCCCGGCCCGGCGCGCACGTGGCGCGAGCGGCCAAGTTCATGGTCTGGACGCAGGCCGAGGCCGGTCATGGCTGCCCCGTCTCGATGACCTACGCGTGCGTGCCGGCCCTGCGGCACGCCCCCGAGCTCGCGGCTGAGTTCGAGCCACTGCTGACCGCCCCGGTATACGAGCCTGGCCTGCGCCCGGCCGCGGTCAAGGCCGGGCTGCTGGCCGGGATGGCGATGACCGAGAAGCAGGGCGGCTCGGACGTCCGGGCGAACACCACCCGGGCCGAGCCGGCTGGTGACGGCAGTTACCTGCTGACCGGGCACAAGTGGTTCTGCTCGGCGCCCATGTGCGACCTGTTCCTGGTGCTGGCGCAGGCGCCGGAGGGCCTGTCCTGCTTCCTGCTGCCCCGGGTGCTGCCCGACGGCAGCCGGAACGCCATGCTTATTCAGCGGCTTAAGGACAAGCTCGGCAACATCTCGAACGCCTCCAGCGAGGTCGAGTACGACCAGGCGGTCGCCTGGCCGGTGGGCGAGCTTGGCCGCGGCGTGGCGACGATCATCAACATGGTCAGCGCAACCCGGCTTGACTGCGTGTTTGGGCAGCGCGGCCGCCATCCGGCAGGCCTGTGTCGTCGCCGCGCACTACGCCAGCTCACCGCCGCTCGTTCGGCGCGCGGCTGATCGAGCATCCGGCGATGACCGGCGTCCTGGCCGATCTCACCCTGGAATCCGAGGCGGCCAGCACGCTGGCGATCCGGCTGGCAGGCGCGGCCGACCGGGCCGCGCGCGGCGACCAGGCGGAGGCCGCGCTACTCCGCGTCGCCCTGCCCGCCAGCAAGTACTGGATCTGCAAGCGCACGCCGCTGATCACCGCCGAGGCGCTGGAGTGCCTGGGCGGTAACGGGTACGTCGAGGACTCCGGCATGCCCCGGCTGCTCCGCGACGCGCCGCTCAACTCCATCTGGGAGGGCTCCGGCAACGTGACGGCGCTGGACGTGCTGCGGGCGCTGGCCAGGACGCCCGATGCGGCCGACGCGCTGCTGGCCGAGATCGACCTGGCGGCCGGCAGCGACCCGCGCCTCGACGCCGCGGCGGCCAGCCTGCGCGGTTTGCTCAAGGACGCGGTGGCAGCGGGCCCGCCAGCCCAAGCCCAGGCCCGGCGGCTGGCCGGCCAGATCGCGATCACGCTGCAGGGCGCTCTGCTCACCCGGTTCGCACCCGCCCCGGTAGCCGACGCGTTCAGCCGCGACCAGGCTTGCCGATGCGCCGGGCGGGCCCAGGTGCGCCGTTCGGCACTATGCCAGAGTCCGCCGACCTCAGCGCCATCCTGCGGCGGTCGGCAGTACTAACAGCCAGCCGGTAAGGTCAGCGGATGCAAGTCTGGCCTGGCGCCGCCTATCCGCTCGGGGCTACCTGGGACGGATCGGGCACCAATTTCGCGCTGTTCTCCGAGGTCGCCGACCACGTCCAGCTGTGCCTGTTCGCCTTGGACGGTACCGAGCAGCGGCTCGACCTAACCGAGGTCGACGGCTTCGTCTGGCACTGCTATCTGCCCGGCGTCGGGCCCGGCCAGCGTTACGCCTACCGGGTCGACGGTCCCTATGAGCCGCGCCGGGGCCACCGGTGCAATCCAGCCAAGCTGCTGCTCGATCCTTACGGCAAGGCAGTCGATGGCAGCCTGCGCTGGGATCCCGCTGTATTCGGCTACGACCCCGCCCGCCCGGACCGGATGAGCCAGGCCGACAGCGCGCCGTTCATGCCGCGCAGCGTCGTGATCAATCCCTACTTCGACTGGACCGGCGACCGGCAGCCGCGCACGCCCTATCACCAGACCGTGATCTACGAGGCGCACGTGCGCGGGCTGACCATGCGTCACCCGCAGGTCGCTCCCGAGCTTCGCGGCAGCTACTCGGGGCTGGCCTCCCCGGCGATCATCGATCACCTCACCAAGCTCGGAGTGACCGCGATCGAGCTGATGCCTGTCCATCAGTCAGTCCCTGAGCAACAGCTCGACCGGCGCGGGCTGACGAACTACTGGGGCTACAACACCATCGGCTTCTTCGCGCCACAGAACACCTACTCCAGCGCGACCGAGCCGCATGGTCAGGTCGCGGAGTTCAAGTCGATGGTGAAGGCGCTGCACGCAGCGGGCATCGAGGTGATACTCGACGTCGTCTACAACCACACCGCCGAGTCCGGCGCGCTCGGCCCGACCCTGTCCTTCCGCGGTATCGACAACGCGGCCTACTACCGGCTCAGCGACAGCGACCCGTCGGTCTACCTGGACTACACCGGCTGCGGCAACAGCCTCAATGTCCGGCATCCGCACGCTCTGCAGCTCATCATGGACTCGCTGCGCTACTGGGTGCTCGAGATGCACGTCGACGGCTTCCGCTTCGACCTCGCCGCCGCGCTCGCCCGCGAGCTGCACGAGGTCGACCGGCTGTCGTCGTTCTTCGAGCTGGTCCAGCAGGACCCGGTCGTGTCGCAGGTGAAGCTGATCGCCGAGCCGTGGGACGTTGGAGACGGCGGCTACCAGGTCGGCAAGTTCCCGCCGCTGTGGACCGAGTGGAACGGGAAATACCGGGACACGGTCCGCGACTTCTGGCGCGGCCAGCCCGCAACGCTGCCCGACTTCGCGTCCCGGCTGACCGGATCCAGCGACCTGTACGAGACCAGCGCGCGGCGCCCGGTCGCGTCGGTCAACTTCGTCACCTGCCACGACGGATTCACCCTGGCCGACCTGGTCAGCTACAACGACAAGCACAATGAAGGTAACGGGGACAACAACACCGACGGCGCCAGCGACAACCGATCCTGGAATTGCGGCACCGAAGGACCGACCGAAGATCCAGCCATCAATGCGCTGCGGGCCCGCCAGGTGCGGAACTTCCTGGTCACGTTGTTCTGCGCACAGGGCGTGCCGATGCTGCTGGCCGGCGATGAGCTCGGCCGCACCCAGGGCGGTAACAACAACGCGTACTGCCAGGACAACGAGGTCTCCTGGGTTGACTGGGAATCCGCGGAGCAAGCAGCGGACCTGCTCGAGTTCACTTCCGCGCTGATCGCGCTCCGGCGGGAGCACCCGGTGTTCCGGCGGCGTCGTTTCTTCAGCGGCGAGCCGTCCGCGGGCCAGCGTGACATTAGCTGGCTGACCCCGGGCGGCCAGGAGATGACCACCGACGACTGGCGGTCCAGGCATGCGCGGGCCATCGCGGTCCTGCTGAACGGGAACGCGATCACCGAGCCGGGGCTACGGGGCGAGGCCATCACTGACGACAGCTTCCTGCTGCTGTTCAACGCTCACGATGAGCCGGTCTCCTTCACCCTGCCCGGCCCCGACCTCGCCCCCGGATGGCTGGTCGTAGTCGATACCGCTGGCACGGTAGAACCGGTTGCCCCCGAAACCCCCGAATCGCTCAAACCAGTCGCGACGCGGGAAGTCCCGGGCCGGGCCGTCGTGGTGCTGCGAGCTTACGAGGGCTGACGCCCGTATCGGCAGCAACAGCACTAGCCAATCGCGGCACGAGCGATAAATGAGTCGATCTCTTATTCTGCTGCGCCTAAGGTGTCATGCGGCTGGCCGACCTGGCGGTAAGGGCCAGAGTCCGGTCGTCCCGCGAGGGTTCGAGAAAGTCAGGAAGTAGACCCGGCCTGGCCGCCAGTCCAGTTCTCGCAGCTTCCTCGAGCACGTCTGCAGGTCCGGCCTGACTCATCCCCGCTGCGGCCTGAGGCCGCGATCCTCGAACGTCGAGGCGGCCGCCGTCGGGTCGGTTCCGGTAAGGCGGATCAGTCCTGGATCACCGCCGTGAGCGCAGCAGGCATAGAGGACGTAACGGCGGTGCCTATCGTCGCTGTCGGCCCATGCGAGAACTTCGAGCAGGTCGGCGTCGTCGAGTTGCCATTCGTCGCTGGCCCGCCGGACTGGAGAATGTCGCCGCGTGCGTCTGCCCGCTGCTGCAACAGAACAGCTGGAGGGAACCCGCAAGCAACTCATGGCAGCCGCAGCGGCATGAGCGGAAAGGATGTTCACTGGTCGTCGCGGGCGGAGTGGCGACGTCCAGGCCAGTATGGCCACTCCTCGAACCAGCTGCAGCGGCCGTCGCCATCGAGCCGTATAACCCACAGGTCGCGGTACTCCTGACGAGGCGGGTCCCCGTAGCGGACCTCGGCCCGCACCACCGCTGTGGCGCCGTCTACAGCGAGAATGTCAGTCGCGAGGGTGAATACTTCGTCCGGGCCGGCCCTGTCCTCGTCCCACATTCGCCTAATCGCGTCAAGGCCTGCGATGGGTTCTTCGTATGGGGAGCGCACGTAGGCGGCGCCGTCGGTGAAGATCTCCGCGAGGCCGCTGGTGCCAGGTGCACGCCATGCGGCTTCGTAGTCCGCTACCCACTTGGCGACCATTACGCGATCCGTCATTCATCCCATTGTGCCGGATAACGATGGTGCTTGGCGGCAGGAGGCCCGGGGATCGGTTGAGAGATCTACATGCGGCCTGCGCGCGAGGCGCCTTTGGTGTCGCTGGTTGTGGTCGGCGGAATCTGGTCCCGCCTCCGGGCAGACGCTGAGTTACGTTGCCGGGCGTGATTTCCTTTGGCAGCGACGCGCATCGTGCCCTTATCGAGCAGATCGTCGCCCACTGTCGAAACGACGCGCGCGTGCGGGCGGTCACAGTGTTCGGCTCGGTAAGTGCCGGCACGTGGCACGAGTTGTCCGACCTAGATCTGGACGTAGTGATCGGCGACGGTGTCGTGGTCGCGCCCGCCAGTGAAGTGGCTAGGCTGTTCGGGCCTCGAGCCGTGATCATCGTGTCAGGGGCGGACTCAGCAGATGTGGTGCTCGACTCGCTGGAGGAGTTCTCCATCCGATGGCACATGCTGGCTACGACCAGCCCGAACATTTCTGCGAGTGTCCGGGTGTTTGACGGCCGGCTGTCAGCCGCCGAGATCGCCGCCGCAGGCGAGGCGAACCGGGCACGGCCAGACGAGCAGCAGCTTCTGGACGCCTTGGTGCGAGATGCCATCGGGGCCTGGAAGGCGCTCCGGCGGGGGCACCGCTGGGATGCGATCGCAGCGGTGGAACGGATGCGTGGCTCATTGGTGTCCCTGCGCGGCCGGCGTGATGGTTTGCTGCTCGACCCGGCCGACCCGGCAGGTGCGCTCGCCACCGTGATCGGCGAGGCAGCGGCGCATGCCGATTTTGGGTCCCGGCGAAGTGGGTTGCTGGAGCAGATCGGCGTGCTGACCGCCTGACACGCATCGGAGAGATACTCCCCGTCTGGGCGATGAAGCTGGCCCCGGCTCGCCGGGATTCCGCGAGCCCCTAGATCGACGGATGCCATGGTGCGTCTGCTGCCGCAGGAAGGACACCTCATGGTCAGCGGCCTGGTGCCAACCCGATAGGTAGGGTCTGCCTGCAGGACAGCACTATCTCGGTATTCCATGTCCCGGACGGCAAGGCCAAAGACGTCCGGACTCGCCCGGCTGAGCTCTAAGTATCCGACGACCTCTGGTGCTAACCGGCCGCACTGGCCGGGTGCGGCAGTTCCCTGACCAGTGTCTCCAGCGCCGTGGTCCAGTTCTCCCAGTACGTCTGGTCAGGCTCGGCAGCGATCACCGCGATCAGTTGCCGCCGGAACGGCTCCCGGTCGCCGCGGAAGGCATGATCGACCACCGCGGCAGCGAGCGCGAACACCGTGCTCTGCCACGGAGCCTCGAAAACGATCTCGCCGTTGCGGCGCGGCAGGTCCAGACCCGACAAGCTGAGCTGACCGGTCACAGCCGGCTCACCCCGATCATCGCGTCGCGGGTCACCAGCCCGGCCAGCTCGTCGCGGGTCAGGCCATCGGTCCCTTGCGGGCGCTCCGGCAGGACCAGGTAACGAACCTCCGCGGAGGAGTCCCATACCCGGATCTCAATGCCGGCGGGCAGCTCGCAGCCCATCTCGGCGAGCAGCGCCCGGGGCTCGCGGACCATCCTGGCCCGGTACGGCGGGTCCTTGTACCAGGACGGCGGCAGCCCGAGCACGGGCCAGGGGTAGCACGAGCACAGCGTGCAGACCACCACGTTGTGCACAGCCGGGGTGTTCTCCACCACGACCATGTGGTCACCTTCGACGCCGCCGAAGCCGAGCTCGCCGATCGCGGCGGTGCCGTCGGCCAGCAGGCGCTGCTTATACGCCGGATCCGTCCAGGCGCCGGCCACCACCTTGGCGCCGTTCAGCGGGCCGATCTCCGACTCATACCGGCGAGTGACCTCCTCAATGAACCCCTCAGGCACCAGACCCCGCTCGGCAAGCAGCGCCTGCAGCGCCGCCACCCTCCGCTCGATCGGAGATGCCGGCGCCGGATGATGGCCTGCCTCGCTCATACGCACTCCAGGTAGCTCTCCCACAGGTCGACGTGCACCGACACGCCGTCCTGGCCGTCGCTCCACAGCTCGGCCGCCCCGAATCGGACCGAATAGGTCGGCTCGTACCGCCGTGCCGAACTGTGGGCCTCGATGTCCGGCACCGAGTAGACACCGTCATGCCGGACCACGGTGCCGGCCTTGCCCCGGACATAACGGGGACAGCGCGTGTGCCCAGGCGGATGCCAGTCGCGCACCCTGACCCGGTCCCCGACCGCGAATCGGGGCTCCCGCCCACCCTGGCCAGCCTCGGGGACGGGCGGCGCGATCACCGGCCCGCTCAACGGGAATGAACCACCGGCCCGGGCCTTAATCTCGCCGCGCCCGATCAGCCCGTGCTCCACAGCCAGGGTCGCCGCAGCCGTGAGCCAATGCTCGTAGTAGCTGGACGTCAGGTAATGGCCGGGCGCCATCCGCTCGATCGAATGCCGGAACTCCCCGTCGCTGGCACCGACGGCATGCTTGACAAGGACCATCAACGCCCGGGCGACTGCCTCCCAGCCCTCGGCGAAGGCCGGCTCGGCAGGCGAATGGTCCACCCGGCCGAAGCCCTGCATCCCGCCCAGGTCATGGATACCGTCCACAAGGCCCACTCTAACCAGGCCAGACACGCGGACCGAATGGATGCTCCGATCCGACTGTGGATCTTGAAAACGTGCACCACACGCGCTCATCAGGCAGAGCCGGGCTCGTTCGCTTGGGCGCCCGCTCGGTGGTGGGTGCAGGCAACGGCATCATCGTGACGCTGATCGCCTTTGAAGCGGGCGGCTAGCGCGATCGATCGGGGTTGATCCGCGAAGCAGACGATCTTCATCGCGGCATGAGTGAGCCTTGCTACCACGGTGTGAACACCGGAGTATTTTGGCGAGATGAAGGTTGACAAGCTGAGCGTCTCGTTCAAGCCGGACCTTGGCGACGCCGTGAGATCAGCCGCCGCGCAGGCAGGCAAGCCAGTCTCCGCGTGGCTGGCCGAGGCTGCCGCCAGCAAGCTGCGAGCCGAAGCGCTGGCCGAGTTCGTGTCCAGCTGGGAAGCCAAGCACGGGGTGCTTACGGCGGAGGAGGTTGCCCGCGCGGAACGGGAGCTCGGTCTCGGGGCGGGCGATACTGCCGCGTGAGCGCCCTCATTTTGGATGCCGGAGCGCTGGTGGCGATAGATCGTGACGACCGCCCGATGATCGCGCGGCTCCGGCCTCCCAGCAGAGGGACATAACCGTGCTGGCAGAGGCAGCTGAGAACAAAGCTGTCGTCGTCACCTGCTAGACCAGCCTGCCCCTCGCCACTGGCGGCATGTGATTGCGCCCGGTGAGGGCCGGGAATCGCCATAACCGATCGTGGAATCGTTCGCCAGCCTGAGCGCTGGGCACAATCACCAGGGTGAGCGTGCAACTGAACCACACCATCGTCTCGTGCCGGGACCAGCGACGGTCGGCGGCGTTCCTGACCGGCATCCTTGGCTTGCCGGAGGCAGCCCGGTTTGCGCATTTTCTCGTTGTCGAAGCTGACAATGGCGTCTCGCTGGACTTCGCCGAGACCACCGGGACGATCACACCGCAGCACTACGCCTTCCTCGTGGGTGAGGAAGAATTCGACGCGGCCTTTGGCCGCATCCGCGACCAGGACCTGCCGTACTGGGCAGATCCTGGCCAAACCCAGCCGCAGGTGATCAACCACCGGGACGGCGGCCGCGGCGTGTACTTCGAAGACCCCGACGGCCACATGCTGGAGATCATCACACGGCCCTACGGCAGCGGGAAATGAGCATCGAACCGCCAGCCTGCTCTACGCGGACCTAGCCGGCAGATGCGGCAAGGCTGGTACCCCCGCACGGGCGAGCGTAGGGATGCTGCGGACTTCCTTGTTCCGCAACACCTGCATCCTTGCCACGGAGATGCCGGCTTGGCCTTCGCGATGCCACGATGAGACTCATGCGCGTTCAGCGGTTCGGTGCACATGTCACCTCTGACTCCAATGGCCGGGCGGTAATCGCAGTTCCGTTCGACCCAGATCAGACGTGGGGTGCCAAGGCTTACCATCCCGTGGGCGGGACGATCGATACGGTGGCCGGGATCACCTGCGGCAGGCGACTCCGCGGGAGGATCACGCCAGACGGCAGCCACTGGGTGTTCACACTAAACCCGATGTGGATGCGGGATACGGGCGTCGCAGTCGGCGATGAGGTGATCGTTGAACTGGAGCCAGAAGGCCCGCAGCGCGGCGATCTAGCCGACGATATCGCGTCGGCCCTTGAGGCCAATCCGGCAGCTGCCGCGTTCTTCGACACCCTTGCTCAGTTCTACCGCAAGGCCTACCTGCGCTGGATTGATGCGACAACCCGCGGACCCGAGTTGCGGGCCGCGCGCATCGCCGAAGTAGTGGAGCTGCTTGCGGCCGGGATCAAAGAGCGGCCGCGACCGTAACCGCAATGGCACGTCACCCGCGATAAGTCTGGCCCGCATGCTGGGCGGGAACAACCAACGCATGCTGCCCGAACATACGGCAGCAGCTGCTTACACAGTGACGCCGCGCCGATCGCCGGTGCCGACGTAAAGCGGCGCCCGAAACGACCCGACGGCCGAAGCTCTCACCCTCGCCGTAAGAGTCGCCCCGGCCCACCTGGATCTCCCCACGTAGCTACAAGTGAATCCGCGGCTCAGGGGGCCAGCCGCATGTGTACGTGTCCATCAGTGGACCAGACCGGCGGATTGGCCGGGCTGCGTGAACGGATACCCGGCCTTGTCAGCCACCCGGCAGGACGCGGGGTTAGCGACATCATGCACCAACATGATCTGCCGCATCCGCGCTGCACTGAATGCGTCGAATGCCCATGTTGTGACCGCTCGGACTGCTGCCGGTGCCACACCGCGGCCGCGGGACTGGACGGCAGTCCAGTAGGAGATCTCCGCGGTTTCTTCTTGGCCCACCCGGCCACCGGGCTCGCGATTTTTCAACCCGACGTGCCCCGCCAGGGAGTACCCGCTGGTAGCCACTGCCTTAACAGCAGGGCCGACCGGCTGGCAGGCATTGGCATGCGAAGTTCGACCGTCATTTACGGCATGATGGCCGACGGGCTGGAGGCGCTCAACCAGATTTTCGCCGCCCCTGGCGCGACCGCACCGAAAACTCAGGAGCGTTCTCGGCCGCTGCCGTGGTTTACTGCGGTGGCATAGTTCCGATCGTCCAGGGAGGGTAGATGCGCCAGGCGTTCATGTCCATCGTGTTGGTCTTTAAGACTCATTCGAAGGGTATGACGCGTGTCGCGCACAACACTCAACCTCGGGATCCTGGCGCATGTAGACGCCGGTAAGACAACTCTCACTGAGCGGTTGCTCTATGCCGCTGGCGTCATTGACCAGGTCGGCAGCGTCGACGCGGGGACGACACAGACCGACTCGCTCGCGCTGGAGCGCCAGCGCGGTATCACGATCAAGTCGGCGGTCGCCTCGTTCCCCGTTGACGCCATCACCGTGAACCTGATCGATACTCCCGGCCACCCGGACTTCATCGCCGAGGTGGAGCGCGTACTGAGCGTGCTCGACGGCGCAGTGCTGGTGATCTCAGCCGTAGAAGGAGTGCAGCCGCAGACCCGGATCCTGATGCGCACGCTGCAGCGGCTGCGTATCCCGGCACTGTTGTTCGTGAACAAGATCGACCGGCCGGGCGCGGACCCTGAGCGTGTGCTGCGGGAGATCCGCGAGCGGCTCCAGCTCACCACCATCGCGATGGAGTCCGTGCAGGCACCCGGCACGCATAGCGCCGACGTCATGCTGTCCGGTCCGGACGATCTTGAGTTCCGGCTCAGGCTGACAGAACTGCTGGCCGAGCAGGACGATGGCCTGCTGGCCGACTACGTCGCGGATGAGGCGCAGGTCGCGTACGGCCGGCTCCGCGCGGAGCTAGCAGCGCAGACGGCGCGCGGACTGGTGTATCCGGTGTTCTTCGGCTCGGCGATCACCGGTGCAGGCGTGGGACTGCTGACCGCAGCCATTGCCGGGTTGCTGCCTGCAGCCACGGGCGATGCTGCCGGGCCGCCAGCGGGCAGGATCTTCAAGATCGAGCGCGGCTCCGGCGGAGAGAAGATCGCCTACGTCCGGATGTTCGCCGGAACGGTGCGCGCCCGCGACCGGCTACAGTTCGGCGCTGACCTGGCGGGCAAGGCGACAGCCGTCGCCGTCTTTGACCGCGGGCCCGCGGTGCAGCGCCCATCGATCTCGGCCGGCGAGATCGGCAAGCTCTGGGGCCTCGGCCAGATCCAGATCGGGGACCGAATCGGACAAGCGGAACCGGACGGCACCGGCCGTCAGTTCCCGCCGCCGACGCTGGAGTCCGTCGTCGTGGCCACAGATCCCGCAGAGCGGGGAAGGCTGCGCGTCGCTCTCGGCCAGATCGCCGAGCAGGACCCGCTCATCAACCTGCGCCAGGACGACGAGCGCCAGGAGATCTCGGTATCGCTGTACGGGGAGGTCCAGAAGGAGGTTATCCAGGCGACCCTGGCGGAAGACTTCGGCGTCGAAGTGACGTTCCGTGAGACGACGACGATCTACATCGAGCGGCCGGCTGGCCGTGGCAGCGCGGTCGAGGTTCTGCAGTCAGACAGTCATCCGTACTCCGCCACCGTGGGGCTGACTGTCGAGCCCGCACCGGCTGGCTCGGGCGTCAGCTTCCGGCTTGACGTGAACCCTCGCTTCATCCCGCTGTATATCTACAAGACGGCGGGCAGCTTCACGACGGCCATGACCCAGTACGTGCGCAGTGCGCTGCGCAGTGGCCGCTACGGCTGGGAGGTCACCGATTGCCTGGTGACGATGCACGAATGTGGCTACTACGTCGGTGACGGACCGGCGAAGCAGATCCTTTCCACGCCGCGGACAACGGCAGCCGACTTCCGTATGCTGACGCCGCTGGTGCTGACGCAGGCACTCGAGCATGCGGGCACCGTGGTCTGCGAGCCGATGGCACGCGCCCGGCTGGAGATCGAGACCGAACGGCTGGGCGCCGTCTTGTCCGCCCTGGCCCGGCTCCGCGCCGCGGTCGAAGCGCCCCGGCCGCACGGCGATCTGTCCGTGATCGAGGCTGTGCTGCCGTCAGCCACCGTGCACATTCTGCGGCAGCAACTGCCGGGACTGACCGGTGGGGAGGGCGTACTCGAGTCCAGCTTCGCCGGCTACCAGCCGGTGCACAGTAGCGTTGCGACTCGCTAGTCGTTACGCCTGCGGTCAACAGCGTTCCTGAGCCGGCCCGAGAAGGTCCCACCGGTTCCCGGCGATGTCGAGAAACACCGCCACCCGTCCGTACGGCTCAGCGCGCGGCGCCCCCACGAAACGAACTCCGGCCGACGTCATCCGCAAGTACGCCGCATCGAAGTCCTCGACTTGAAGAAAAAAGCCTACCCGGCCCGCCACTTGCTCGCCGACGACGGCAACCTGGCCTTCTCCCTCGGCTCGGGCCAGCAGCAGGCCCGTCGCAGCACCAGGAGGCCGCACGACAACCCATCGCTTGGGATGGCCGTCGTTGGTCAGGGCCGGAGAGTCCTCGACACGCTCGAATCCCAGCGCGCTGACGAAAAAGTCGATGGCTGCGTCGTACTCTCTGACCACAATGGTGACCAGGCTGAGATGCACCGCCCCAGCATAAGTACCCGTAGCTCAAGCTCACCGGCAGGCCAGCCGCAGCGACACTCAGCCATCTGATTGACTGCTGGCCGTGCGCCAGATCTATCCGGTTCAAGGCCCTGACTGGCCGGTCACCCCGATGCCGACCGACGGTCCGGTGCCGGACGCGGTCGCCGGGCTCGCTCGCCTGTACGCGAGTCCGGCCGCGCCGGGTCAGTGCTGGGTACGGGCCAACATGGTGACCAGCGCCGACGGAGCAGCTGCCGTGGACGGCCGGTCGGGCGGGCTGTCCGGGCAGGCCGACCGGATGGTCTTCACCGTGCTGCGCAGCCTGGCAGACGTGATCGTGGTCGGCGCAGGCACCGCCCGAACAGAGCGCTACCGCCCGGTGTCCGCGGGCGGCCTGTGGACAGCGCTGCGGTCCGCGGGCGCGGAGTTGCCGCGCATCGCGGTGGTCACCGCCAGCCTCGACCTGGATTCGCGGCTGCTGGATGGCCAGCAGCCGCCGATCATCATCACGACCGAGGCAGCGGCTGATGCCGCGAGCGACGGCATCGCGACCGGCCGGACCCAGGTCGTCGTGGCTGGGCAGCAACGGGTCGACGTCCAGCAGGCGGTCACAGCGCTCGGGACCCTCGGATACCGGCAGATCCTGGTGGAGGGCGGTCCGACCGTGCTTGGCCAGCTAACCACGGCCGGCCTGCTCGATGAGTTCTGCGTGACAATCAGCCCGGTGCTCGCCGGCGGGCCCGCAGGCCGCGTCGTCGCATCGCAGCCGACCGAACTGGGCCCGGCCGCCGGGACAGCCGCCGCGCTTACACTCGCGCACGTGCTGGCTGATGACGATTTCCTGTTCTGCCGCTATCTGCGGCATCTGACGCCCGCATCTGGGGAGGAGTAACGGCATGGCACTGCACGCCAAGGTCGACGAGACAGAGGGACCCTCCGAGCTGTACCTAAGCCCGGCCTACGGGCACAAGCTTGAACACCCCATTCCCAGGCATCGGCTGCCGCTCCAGCAAATGCCGCCCGACATGGCGCTCAGGCTGGTGACCGACGAGCTGATGCTCGACGGCAACGCCCGCCTCAACCTGGCGACGTTCGTGACCACCTGGATGGAGCCGGAAGCGGCCGCGTTGATGACGGAATGCTTCAGCAAGAACATGATCGACAAGGACGAGTACCCGCAGACCGCGGAACTGGAGCGGCGGTGCGTCAACATCCTGGCGCACCTGTGGCACGCGCCTGCCGCCGGCCACGACGACGCTGGTTCCGCCACAGGCTGTTCCACGACCGGTTCCAGCGAGGCAGCCATGCTGGGCGGACTCGCGCTGCTCTGGCGCTGGCGCGCCCGCCAGGCTGGGAGCACCGACCATGGGGCGGTCGCTCGGCCCAACCTGGTAATGGGCGCCAACGTGCAGGTCTGCTGGGAGAAGTTCTGCCGCTACTGGCAGGTCGAGCCCAGGCTCGTGCCGATGGAGCAAGGCCGGCTGCACCTGACCGGACCGGGGGCGGTGGCCCGCTGCGACGAGAACACCATCGGCGTGGTCGCCGTTATGGGCTCGACCATGGACGGGAGCTACGAGCCCGTCGCGGAGATCGCCGCCGACCTGGACACCTGCGAGGAGCAGACCGGGCTCGACATCCCCGTGCACGTCGACGGCGCGTCCGGCGGCTTCGTCGCGCCGTTCCTGGCACCCGACCTGGAGTGGGATTTCCGGCTGCCGCGGGTCGCGTCTATCAACTCCTCCGGGCACAAGTACGGCCTGGTATACCCAGGTGTCGGCTGGATCATCTGGCGCAACGCGGCTGCCCTGCCCGAGGACTTGGTGTTTAAGGTGAACTACCTAGGCGGCGAGATGCCAACGTTCGCGCTGAACTTCTCCAGGCCCGGCAGCCAGGTGGCCGCCCAGTACTACAACTTCATCCGGCTCGGCTTCGAGGGGTACCGCGATGTACAGCTTGCCTGCCAGGACGTCGCCAAGTACCTAGCCGCCGAGATCGCGGCGCTGGGCCCATTCGAGCTGCTTTCCGACGGCTCCGAGTTGCCGGTGCTCGCGTTCCGGCTGGCCGATCCGGCAGCCGGCGGCTACACCGTCTTCGACTTGTCTGAGCGGCTGCGGCAGCGGGGCTGGCTCGTCCCGGCTTACACGTTCCCGGAGAACCTGCAGGACGTGGCGGTGCTGCGGATCGTGGTCCGCAACGGCTTCTCCAAGGACATGGCCGAGGTGCTGATCACCGATCTGCGGACACAGGTGGACGCGCTCGAGGCCGCGCAGCAGCCGCCGGTGCCCCTACTCCCGGGTGGCCAGCGAAGCGCTTTCGCCCACTAGCCGGGGGGCCCCTCAGGCGCCCTTGCGCAGGCGGTCGAGCGCCTCGGCCAGGATGGCGGCACCATCGGTATCGTTGCGACGCTCCTTGACGTAGGCCAGGTGCGTCTTGTAGGGCTCGGCGTGCGGCGGAGCAGGCGGGTTGGCTTCGTCCTGTCCGGCCGGCAGGCCGCAGCGCGGGCAGTCCCAGAACTCGGGAATGGCCGCGTCACAAGCGAAGCTGGGGATGGTTTCGTGCTTGTTGCAGCACCAGAACGAGACGCGAACCCGCGGGGCCGCCTCGCCGCGCTCGGCCTCACCCATCGGCCCAGCCCCGACACGGCTGCCGCGAATGGCGTTGCCACTGCTCACTGCTCACCCCTTGCTAAAACTCCCGATCGGGCAGCCACTGCCTGGCTGCAGCCCGGCCCACTCAGGTCTTGTGCAGGATTCCCAGGACCACGATGCAGACGAACCAGATGATCCCGGTGAAGATCGTGATGCGGTCCAGGTTCCGCTCGACCACAGACGAGGATCCCAGAGACGAGGAGATGCCACCGCCGAACAGGTCGGACAGGCCGCCGCCCTTGCCCTTATGCAGCAGGACCAGGAGCATCATCAGCAAACTGGTGATGATGAGGATTACGGAGAAGGCAACAGTCACTGCGGTTTCTCGTCTCTCCCAGCTAAGTTATGCGGCCGTGCTCTGATCACGATACCGGCAGATCTTGACGAACTCACCGGGATCGAGGCTTGCGCCACCAACCAGGGCACCGTCGATGTCCGGCTCGGCCATGATCGCGGGCATGTTGTCAGACTTCACTGACCCGCCATACAGGATACGCGCATCCCGGCCCGTGGCGGGCCCGTGAACGGCGGAAATCCTGGCCCGGATGCGCCGCGCAAACTTCCTGAGCGTCCTGCGGGGTCGCCACCTCACCCGTCCCGATGGCCCAAATCGGCTCATAGGCGATCACGAGACTGCGCACCTGCTCGCCGATCAGCCCGGCCAGCCCGCCGTCCAGCTGGCCGAGGGTGTACTCGAGATGGTGGCCGGCCTGACGGACCTCTAGCGACTCGCCGATGCAGAGCACCGGCGTCATCTCCCGCTTCAGCACCATCTTGACCTTGGCGTTGACCAGGGCGTCGTCCTCGTGGTGGTACTGCCGCCGCTCGGAATGCCCGGCCAGCACGAACCGGCAGCCGAGCTTGGCCAGCATCCGGCCAGACACCTCGCCGGTGTAGGGGCCGTCCTCGTGGGCCGAGACGTCCTGGGCTCCCCACAGCAGCCGCAGCCTGTCACCCTCGATCAGGGTCTGGACGCTGCGCAATGCGGTAAACGGCGGCAGCACCGCGATGTCGGCCGCGGCATAGTCCTTGGGCGTCAGCGCGAACGCCAGCTTCTGGGTGAGCGCTATCGCCTCGAAGTGGTTGTTATGCATCTTCCAGTTGCCGGCCACCAGCGGCTTCCGGGCATCCTGAGGGGTCACTCGTCGGCTTCCAGGGCGGCAAGGCCGGGCAGGGGCGTGCCCTCTAGGTACTCAAGGCTCGCCCCGCCGCCCGTGGAGATGTGGCTGAAGCTGTCGTCAGGCAGGCCGAGCTGGCGGACCGCGGCGGCCGAGTCGCCGCCGCCGACCACGGTCAGCCCGGGCAGCGCCGCGATGGCCTCGGCGACCGCCCGGGTGCCGGCCGCGAAGGCCGGGAACTCAAACACCCCGACCGGGCCGTTCCAGAACACCGTGGCGGCGTCGGCCAGCTTGGCCGCGAACAGCTCCCTGGTGGCGGGCCCCATATCCAGGCTCTCCCGGTCAGGCGGGAACGCGCTGACCGCAAACACCTCGTGCTCGGCATCGGGAGCGAAATCGACCGCCCCGACCAGGTCCACCGGCAGCACCAGCTCGACCCCGCGCGCAGCCGCGTCGGCCATGACCTTCCTGACGTCATCGAGCCGGTCGGCCTCAAGCAGCGACTTGCCCACCTCGTAGCCCTGGGCCTTCAGGAACGTGTACGACATACCGCCGCCGATCAGGATCCGGTCGGCGGAGTCCAGGAGGTTCGCGATGACCGCGAGCTTGTCCGACGGCTTGGCGCCGCCGAGCACCACCACGTACGGCCGGGCCGGGTCCTCGGTCAGCTGGCGCAGCACCGCGACCTCGGCCAGGACCAGTTCCCCGGCGGCGTGCGGCAGAAGCGCAGGCAGGTCGTAAACGCTGGCGTGCTTGCGGTGCAGCGCCCCGAACCCGTCGCCCACGTACACCTCGGCCAGCGCTGCGAGCCGCTCCGCCAGCTCCGCCCTGGCCGCGTCGTCCTTGCTGGTCTCGGCTGGCTCGAACCTGATGTTCTCCAGCAGAGCAACGTCGCCGTCGGCCAGCCCGGCCGCCACGGCCCTGGCCGAGTCGCCGGCGACGTCCCCGGCTAGCGGTACCGGCAGGCCCAGCAGTTCGGCCAGCCGGGCCGCCACTGGGGCGAGCGACGGGCCGCCCGCCGCCCGGTCGGCGTAGCTTTCGCCCTTCGGCCGTCCGAGGTGAGCGCAGATCAGCACCCGGCCGCCCCGTTCCCGCAACGCATTGATCGTCGGCAGGCTGGCCCGGATCCGGCCGTCGTCAGTGATCACGGTGCCGTCAAGCGGCACGTTCAGGTCGGCGCGCAGCAGCACCACCCGGCCTGCGACATCGAGGGAATCAATGCCCTTCATGACCGGGCTGGAAGGCGGGCTCCGACCATGGCGGCGAGGTCGGCGAGCCGGTTGGAGTAGCCCCACTCGTTGTCGTACCAGCCGATCACCTTGACCTGGTCGCCGAGGGACATCGTCAGCAGCGAGTCGAACGTGCAGGAGTACGGCGTGCCGACGATGTCAGAGGACACGATCGGATCGGCGGTGTAGTACAGGTAGCCCTTGAGCGGGCCCTCGGCCGCGGCCCGGTAGGCCGCGTTGATCTCCTCGACCGTGACCTCGCGCTCCAGCTGCACGACCAGGTCGGTAACGGAGCCGTCCATCACCGGCACCCGCATCGACAGTCCGTCGAGCTTGCCCTTGAGCTCCGGCAGCACTAGCGCGGTCGCCTTGGCCGCGCCGGTGGTGGTCGGGATGATGTTCTGCGCCGCAGCCCTGGCCCGGCGCAGGTCCTTGTGCGGGAAGTCCAGGATGACCTGGTCGTTGGTGTAGGCGTGGATCGTGGTCATCAGGCCCTTGCGGATGCCGAAGCTGTCGTTCAGGACCTTGGCCATCGGCGCTACGCAGTTGGTCGTGCAGGACGCGTTGGAGATGATGTTGTGCTGCTCTGGGTCGTACCGGTCGTCGTTGACGCCCATCACGATCGTGATGTCCTCGCCCTTGGCCGGAGCCGAGATGATCACCTTGCGGGCGCCGCCGGCCAGGTGCTTGCGTGCGTCCTCGGCATTGGTGAACCGGCCGGTGGACTCCACCACCACGTCGACGCCCAGCTCGCCCCACGGCAGGGCCGCCGGGTCGCGTTCGGCCAGCATCTTGATGGCGTGATCGCCGACCCGGATTACGTCACCGTCGGCTCTCACGTCCTGGTCGAGCGTTCCGAGCAGCGTGTCGTATTTGAGCAGATGCGCAAAGGTAGCCAGGTCGCCCAGGTCGTTGGCCGCGACGACCTCAATGGCGCTGCCGCCTGCGGCATGAACCGCCCGCCAGAAGTTCCGCCCGATCCGGCCGAACCCGTTGATACCCACCCGGACTGTCACTGCAGCGCACTCCTTCTGTTCTCAATTACCGACGTCCGAACCCTACCTGTAGCCAGAGGGCGCCAAGGCACCTGCCCGCCACAGCCTGATCGCCCCTATTCTGGCAGTCAGCCTGTTACCGCGCGGAGAGGGCCGACGTTGCTGCTCAAGGGTTCTATCGCCGTCAGCCTCGCCATCGTCGTGGCCCTGGTCGGGGCTGTTGCCTGGGGTCTGGTGGCAATACTGATAAACCTGCAGTTGTCATTGTTCGGGCTCCTGATCGGGGCCGCCGTCGGCGCCGTCGTGGCCAGATACCGGCCTGGGCACTGGCCGACGATCATCGCAGGCGCGGTAATCGCGGTAGCCGGCTGCGCGCTCGGCACCTATCTCGCCATGGTCTTCCAGGCGCTGAAGGATCACGTCCCACTGTCCTACGTTCTCGGCCACCTCGGCGGCGGTCCGTACGGCCTGCTCCACTCCTACCCCAACGAGGTGGGCTGGCTCGGCCTGCTGTTCTGGGCCGTCGCCGCCTACGCAGCGGTCAGGATCCCGTTGCAACGCCAGCGGAGCACCGCAACCGCGGCGACGCTGACCCCGGTCTGGGGTCAGACCCCCAGTTCAGCCGGGTCGGCCGACGAGGAACTGCCGCCAGAGTCGGCTCAGCCCATGTTCGTCAAGCCGCCCGAGCACAACGCCTAGGGCACCAGCATGTCAGCGGTAAGCGTCGCTTCGGTGTTCGGCACGCCCAGTTCCATGGCGCGGCGGTCGGCCAGCGCCAGCAGCCGCCTGATCCGCCCGGCGATCGCGTCCTTGGTCAGGGCTGGGTCGGCAAGCTGGCCCAGTTCCTCCAGGCTGGCCTGGCGGTGCTTGATGCGCAGTTCGCCGGCCACGATCAAGTGATCAGGGCGCATCCGGGCCGAGGATCTCCAGTGCCCGCTCGACCCGGGCACCCGCGGCGACGGCAGCGCGGGCGCTGCGCCGGAGGTTGGCGTCGTCGAAGTTGGCCAGCCGGTTCGCGGTCGCCCGGACCTCGCGCCGCATGCGCCGCTCCTCCCAGGCGAGCATGCTGCCGTGCGCACCCAGCCTGGTCAGCAGCGCGCCGATCGAATCGCCGTCCCGGACCACGACCCGGTCCACCCCGCGCACATCCCGCGCCTTGGCGTGGATCTTCAGCCGGCGGGCAGCGCCGACCATCGCCAGGCGGCCTCCGGACCGGGGCAGGTTATCTCCAGCGACATGGACCGGCCGGGCTCGGTCAGGCAGCCATGCGCGAGGAAAGCGCCGCGCCAGGCCGCCTCGCAGTCGCAGGTCGTGCCAGACACAACCTGCCTGGGCAGCCCGCGGACCGGCCTGCCGTAGTTGTCGACCAGGCCGGACTGCCGGGCCAGGCTCTCGCCGTCGGCGTGCACGCGGACCAGTAGCGGTTGCCCTTGCGCAGCCCGCCAGGCGCCAGCACGAGCAGCTCAGACGAATGCCCGAACACCTCGGCGATGTCCTTGCGCAGCCGCCGGGCCGCCGCCCCGGTGTCCAGTTCGGCCTCGACCACGATCCGGCCAGCGGCCAGGTGCAGCCCGCCGGCGAACCGCAGGATGGTCGACACCTCGGCCTTCCGGCAGCATGGCTTCAGCACACTGACCCGGCTGAGCTCGTCCTTGACCAGGCCGGTCAGCGCCATCAGCCCTCACTCCCCCTCAAATATCTGCGCGAACGCGCCCGCCAGCCGCCGCGGATCGTGCCGGGGCGACCCGTCATCCACGGCCAGGTCTGCCAGCACCAGCCGCGCGCCCAGCAGGCCAGCGGCCTTTTCCAGCTCGGCTGTGGCACCCCGTGCCGCGGCCCGGTCGGCGAGCACGACGTCGATCGCCAGATGCAGGTGCGTGATCGGCGAGGACCTCCAGGTGCGCGTGCGGCGAGAACCCTTCGGTCTCACCGGGTTGCGGCGCCAGGTTCAGCGCTACCAGCCTCCGCGCACGAGTGCTTATCAGTGCCGCGGCCAGCTCCGGCACCAGCAGGTGCGGCAGCACGCTGGTGAACCAGGATCCAGGCCCGAGCACTACCCAGTCCGCCGCCCCGATCGCCTGCACGGCTTCCGGGCACGCGGGCGGGTCAGCGGGAATCAGTGATACTGACCGTACCCGGCCTGTCGTCGTCGCGCAGGCCACCTGGCCGCGAACGATGCTGAGGTCGTCCGGCCTGTCCGGATCTGCCCCCTCAACTTCGGCCACCAGGTCCAGCGGCACCGCCGCCATCGGCAGCACCCGGCCGTGCGCGCCCAGCAGCCGGGCTACCCAGTCCAGGCCCTGCACGGTGTCGCCGAGCAGCTCCCACAGCGCCACGATCAGGACATTGCCCACCGCATGACCAGCGAGTCCCTCAGCGCCGTAATCGTCACTAGCCCCGGCGAACCGGTGCTGGATGACCCGGCTCCAGGTGGTGCCCCAGGCGTCGTCGCCGCACAGCGCGGCCAGCGCCATCCGCAGGTCGCCGGGCGGCAGCACGCCGAACTCGCGGCGCAGCCTGCCGCTGGACCCGCCGTCGTCGGCGACGGTCACGATCGCGGTCAGCTCCCTGGTGACCCGGCGCAGCCCCGACAGCGAGGCATACAGCCCGTGCCCGCCGCCGAGCGCGACGACCTTATGGCTCGGCGGCCGGCCAGGTACAGCTCCGCTACTCACGGCCCAGGTCCCGGTGCGTTACCTCGATGCCGGGCCAGGCTCGCGAGAGCCGGGCAGCCATCTCGTCTGCCACGGCAACGCTGCGGTGCTTGCCGCCGGTGCAGCCGACGGCGAGGAGAACGAAATGGCGGCCGGTCCGGTCGTAGCCGGCCAGCGCGATCTCGACGGCGCGGACGAAAGCGTCGAGGAACTCGGTCGCTCCGGGCTGGCTCAGCACATAGTCCACGACCGGCCGATCCTGGCCGGTGAGCGGGGCCAGCTCGGGCACCCAGTGCGGGTTGGGCAGGAACCGGCAGTCCGCCACCATGTCCGCGTCGAGCGGCAGTCCGTACTTGAAGCCAAACGATACGACGCTCACCCGCAGGGCCGCGTCCGCCTCGGTCGCGAACGCGCCTCGCATCCGCGCCCGCAGCTCGTGCACGTTCAGCCCGGTGGTGTCCAGTACCAGGTCGGCCTCGCCCCGCATGCCCTGGAGCAGCTCGCGCTCGGCGGCGATGCCGTCGGCGACCCGGCCGCCTTCCTGGAGGGGATGCGGCCGCGCGACGCTGTCGAACCGGCGCACGAGCGTCTCGTCGGAGGCCTCGAGGAAGACCACGTAAGGGCGGACCCCGCGCGCGTTCAGGTCGCTGATCGCAGACTTGATGTCGGTCGAGAAGGCCCGGCTGCGGATATCGATGACGGCGGCCAGCTTCGGCACCGCTCCCCTGGCCCGCCGGGCCAGGTCGGCCATGGTCGGCAGCATGTCGGCCGGCAGGTTGTCCGCCACGAACCAGTCCAGGTCCTCCAGCGACTTCGCCGCGGTGCTGCGCCCGGCTCCCGATAGCCCCGTGATGATGACGATCTCCTGTGGCTCGTCCGTAGTCATGCCCCGCCCCCCGCGTCGCCGTTCAGAGCCGAATGCACCGCCTCCGCAGTGCGCAGCCCGAATCCGGGCACGGCGGCGATCTCCTGCACCGTAGCCGCCCGGAGCTTACGCACCGAACCGAACTGCCGCAGCAGCGTAGCCCGCCTCGCTGGACCGAGGCCGGGAACCGCGTCAAGCTCGCTGGTTGTGAGCGCGGCCGCCCGCCGGGCCCGGTGGTAGGTGATCGCGAACCGGTGCGCCTCGTCCCGGACCCGCTGCAGCAAGTAAAGGCCCTCGCTGCTGCGCGGCAGGATGATCGGCCCGTCCTCGCCCGGCAGCCAGACCTCCTCCAGGCGCTTAGCCAGGCCGCACACCGCGACGTCAACGATGCCGAGCTCGTCCAGGGCCCGGACCGCCGCCCCGACCTGCGCGGGCCCGCCGTCGATCACTAGCAGGTTGGGCGGGTAGGAGAACTTTCGCCGCTGGCCCACATCTCCGGCCGCCAGCTCGTCCAGGCCGGCCGCAGCCTCGGCGCGCTCATCCAGGTAACGGCGAAACCGCCTGGTGATGACCTCGTGAATAGCCGCGACGTCATCGGTACCGTCCAGCCCTCTGATGGCGAATCTTCGGTATTCCGACTTCCGGGCCAGGCCGTCCTCGAACACCACCATGGACGCCACAACGTGGGTGCCCTGCAGGTTCGACACGTCGTAGCTCTCGATCCGCAACGGCGCCTCGTCCAGGCCGAGCGATTCCTGGATCTCCCCGAGCGCCACGCTCCGGGTGGACAGGTCGCTGGCGCGGCGCGTCTTGTGCAATGCCAGCGACTCACCCGCGTTCCTGGCCACCGTCTCGAGCAGCGCCTTCTTATCCCCCCGCTGCGGTACCCGGAGGCTGACCCGGCTGCCCCGGCGCTCCTCCAGCCAGACCTCGACCGTCCCGGCGTCGGGCGGCAGGGCGGGCACCAGCACCTCGCGCGGGATCGCCGAGCGCCGGGCAACTGCGGCCGGTCCGCGGCGGCTGGTGCCAGCGGGCTGGTCTGCCGCTACCGGGTCATCGTCATAGACCTGGCCGAGAAACTGTTCGACGAGTTCGGAAGTGGTGATGTCCTCTACCTTGTCGACGACCCAGCCGCGCTGTCCCCGGACCCGGCCGCCCCGCACGTAGAACACCTGAACGGCCGCCTCAAGCTGGTCCTCGGCCAGGGCGATCACGTCGCAGTCGGTACCGTCCGGCAGCACCACCGCCTGCTTCTCCAGAGCCCGCTGCAGTGCCTGGAGGTCGTCGCGGAGCCGCGCCGCGCGTTCGTACTCCTCGACGGCGGCCGCCTCGTGCATCTGCTTTTCCAGCCGCTTGCTGAACTTGCCGGTCTGCCCGGCCATGAAATCGCAGAACTCCTCGGCCAGTTTGCGGTGCGCGGCAGCATCGATCCGCCCCACGCACGGCGCGGAGCACTTCCCGATGTAGCCGAGGAGGCAAGGCCTGCCGATCTGTCCGGCTCGCTTGAAGACCCCCGCGGAACAGGTCCGCACCGGGAAAACCCGGAGCAGCGTATCGACGGTGTCCCTGATCGCCCAGGCATGCGAGTACGGGCCGAAGTACCGGACGCCACGGCGCTTGGCGCCCCGCATCACCTGGACCCGAGGGAACTCCTCGTCCATCAGCACGGCCAGGTACGGGTAGCTCTTGTCGTCGCGGTACCTGACATTGAACCTGGGATCGAACTCCTTGATCCACGAGTACTCGAGCTGCAGCGCCTCCACCTCGGTGCCCACGACCGTCCAGTCGACGGCGGCGGCGGCGGTCAGCATCGACTGGGTGCGCGGATGCAGGCCGACGAAGTCGGCAAAGTAGGAGTTCAGCCGGGATCGGAGATTCTTGGCCTTGCCGACATAGACGACCCGGCCGCGCTCATCGCAGAACCGGTAGACGCCCGGCGATTCGGGAATCGAGCCGGGCGCCGGCCGGTAACGTGCCGGATCTGCCACAACCCAACTCTATTAGCTGTCGACGTTGGCATTTGCCTTCCTGAGCAGGGAAAGCACCTCCGCCTCCCGGTACCGCCGGTGCCCGCCGAGAGTGCGGACTGCGGTGAGCCTGCCATCGCGGGCCCACCGAGTCACTGTCTTGGGGTCGACCCGAAACATGGCCGCGACCTCGGCCGGCGTCAGAAGCCGGTCGGCATCCGGGACTGTTCTGCCGCTCATTCCGGACCGCCTCCTGCTGCTATAGCGGGCAGCCCTCTCGGTCAGGCCCCCCGTTCCCCCTCCCCCACTCTAACCCGCCCGGTCGCCGCCGGAGCGGGTGTACTCGGCCGGCGCGAATAGCACGACGAGCGCCAGGCTCTCGGTTATCTCGGTGAACTGATGCACTTCGCCCGCCGGCACGTAGATGACAGAGCCCGGGGCTACCTCAGCCCGCTCGCCGCCTGCCGCTAGCACTGCCCGGCCGGTGGCGACAACATATATTTCGTCCTCGCTGTGCGGCGTCTGGGCGTCAGTACCGCCAGCCGGTATCGAGTAGGTGCCCACGCTGAGGTCGGCAACGCTCAGGTGCTCGATCCAGGCGGCCGGTTCCCCGGCCGGCGGCTCGGAGTAGTCGCCCGCGCCCGCGATGACAATCATCGCGGATCGCGCCACATCAGCCACAGGCGCGGGCCGCCGCCGGAAATCGTGACTTCTCGGGTCACCGTGAAGCCATGCCGCTGGTAGAAGGGAACGTTGCTCTCCTTGCTGGACTCCAAGTAAGCAGGCAGCCCCTCGGCATCGCAGCGAGCCAGCCGCGAGCACATCAGCTCGCTCCCCACGCCGGTGCCCTGAACCGGCGGGTCGGTGCCGATTCCGGACAGATACCAGTGCGGCTGCCGCGGATGCCAGCGCAGGATCTCGTTATATGCCCGGCCGGCCGCGGCGAACCTCGATCGCAGCGCCAGGGCGTAACCGGGCAGGCTGCGAATCTGCTGCCAGGCCGACGGCATCCAGGTGCCAGGCGGTACCCAGATCGCGCCACCCAGCACGGCGTCTCCGGCCATGACGATTTCCGTGCCCTCGTGCCTGAGGCTAGTGCCGCGCATCGCGACGACGAAGAACGCGGGCAGCTGACGGCGGCGCATCTGGTCGCTCGGGAAGATCCACATCATGACCGGGTCATCGGCGAACGCGCGGGCCATCGTCGCAGCGGTCGCTTTCAGATCGGCCCGGCGGAACGGGCGGACAGTCCGATCGGTGTGCCTCGTCACGGCCACATTGGCAGGCTATCAGCGAGTAACCAGGATCACCTCGAGCGTGCGAGGGCCATGCACACCCTCGACCCGCTCGAGCTCGATGTCACTGGTCGCCGACGGCCCGCTGATCCAGGTCAGCGGCCTGGTCGCGGCGCCAGTCAGGCTGGCCACGGCTTCGGGGACCAGGTCCACCACCTGGCCGGCGTCGACGACGCACAAGTGGTAGTCGGGCACCAGCGAGATCGCCCGACGGCCCTGGCCCGGCGACCCGTCCAGGATGATGGTGCCGGTTTCCGCGATCGCGACGGCGGCCCGGGTGATCACCGCGTCGAACGAGTCGAGCTCGGCCGCGCTGAGCGCATCGTCGATCGTCACCTCGGCCCAGTCAGGCAGCGGCAGGTCCAGACCCGGTGGCACGACCAGCTGCCGGGCGCCCCGCACAGCCAGTGCTGCCGCGATCGTCGCGGGCAGCGTCGCACTGGTGGCCCGCCGCACCACGGCCCGGTAGTCAGTCAGCCGGTCGGCCAGCAAGTCGAGCAAGGCCGGGGTGGCTAGCTGGCCCCGTTCCCGGTATGAGACCGATGCCACTTCGCTGGCGGCCGCGACTGGCGGTGCCGCAGCCCGGATCCTCGCGAGCACCTCGTCGCGTGCGCTCATTTCGTATCCGGCCACCGGGGCTCCGCGTGCTCGGTGCGCCACCAGTCGCGGAAGGTCTGGCGCGGGGGCGCCGGCGCGTCCCTGGCCGTTGTCCAGGCCGCCAGCGGAGGCGGCAGCGCCGTGATCCGGCCGTGCCTGCCGAGCAGCCGGCCAGCCTGCCCGGCGCGCTGCGCCCGGGCGAACCGGCGCGGCGTCGACATGACCCAGGATGCGGCCGCCATGGTGAGAGCCTCGGCCGACGGCACACGATGCGCGGCGCGGGCCTGCTCCACGTGCCGCGCCCGCAGGTGCACGAGCAGCTGCGGGATGTTGATCTTCACCGGGCAGGCGTCGTAGCAAGCGCCGCACAGCGACGACGCGTACGGCAGCGACGAGTTGTCCTCGATCCCGGTCAGCTGCGGCGACAGCACCGCACCAATCGGGCCGGGGTAGACCGAGCCGTAGGCGTGGCCGCCGGTTCGCACGTAGACCGGGCACACGTTCAGGCAGGCCGAGCAGCGAATGCAGTGCAGCGCCTCCCGGCCCACCGGGTCCGCGAGTGCGGCAGTCCGCCCGTTGTCGAGCAGGACCAGGTGGAAGACCTGCGGCCCGTCGCCGGGCGTGACGCCAGTCCACATCGAGGTGTACGGATTCATCCGCTCCCCGGTCGACGAGCGCGGCAGCAGCTGGAGGAACACGCCGAGGTCGGCCCAGGTGGGGATGACCTTCTCGATGCCCATGACGGTGATGAGAGTCTGCGGCAGAGTCAGGCACATCCGTCCGTTGCCCTCCGACTCGACCACGCACAACGTGCCCGTCTCGGCGACGGCGAAGTTTGCCCCGCTGATGCCGACGGTCCCGGTCAGGAACTTGCGTCGTAGGTGCCGCCTCGCGGCCTCGGCGAGCGCGGCTGGCTGATCGGTCAGGCCGGGATCGGCGTCAGGCATCTCGCGCAGGAAGATGTCACGGATCTCCGCCCGGTTCCGGTGAATGGCGGGAACGAGGATGTGCGACGGCCGGTCATGCCCGAGCTGGACGATCAGCTCGGCCAGGTCAGTTTCGTGGGCGGTGATACCGGCCGCCGCGAGCGCGTCGTTGAGACCGATTTCGTCCGTAACCATCGACTTGACCTTGACCACCTCGGTCGCGCCGGTCGCTTTGGTCAGCCTGGTGACGATCGCGTTCGCCTCGTTGGCGTCACGAGCCCAGTGCACTGTGCCGCCGCCGGCCGTGACGGCTGCCTCGAGTTGCTCCAGGTAGCGGCCGAGGTCGGCCATCGTACGCGCCTTGATCGCCTGGCCCGCAGCCCGCAGCTCTTCCCAGTCCGGCAGTTCGGCCACGACGGTGGCCCGTTTGGCCCGGATGTGGGAGGTCGCCTTGCCGAGGTTGCGGCGCAGCTGCGCGTCGCCGAGCGCGCGCCGGGCCGCGACCGGGAACGGCTCACTACCGCGCAAGTGGCCGACGCCGCGCGGCGCGGTCGGCATGCCCAGGAACGTGCTCATCCCGTCTCCGTCGAGGCCAGGATCTCGGCCAGGTGCACGGTCTTCACGCCCGCTCGCAACCGGGACAGGCCGCCGCCGATGTGCATCAGGCAGGAGGCATCACTGGCCGCGCACACTTCGGCGCCGGTGGACAGTACGTTTCGCATCTTGTCAGCCAGCATGGCCACTGAGGTGTCAGCATTCTTCAGCGCAAACGTGCCGCCGAAACCGCAGCAGACGTCTGCGTCGGGCAGCGTTACGAGCTCGATGCCGGAGACAGCGCGCAGCAGCCGCAGGGGCCGGTCACCGACGCCGAGCAGCCGCAGCGAGTGGCATGTCGGGTGGTAGGCAACCCGGTGCGGGTAGTGCGCACCGACATCCTCGACGCCGAGCACGTCGATCAGCAGCTGGGAAAACTCGTACGTGCGGGCCGCGACCGCCTCGGCGCGGTCGGCCAGCTGTTCGTCGCCCAGCCGCCGGGCCACCATCGCGTGCTGGTGGGCGATGGAGCCGGCGCACGACCCGGATGGCGTGACGATGATCTCGTGCGCCTCGAAGGTGTCGACAAAGTGCCGGATGAGCGGCATGGCCTCCCGCTGGTAACCGGTATTGATGTGCATCTGCCCGCAGCAGGTCTGCTCTGGCGGGAAGTCCACGCGGTGGCCCAGCCGTTCCAGCACCGTGACTGTGGCCCTGGGCACGGCCGGGAATAGCGTGTCGGCCAGGCAAGTGGCGAACAAGGCGATCCGCATCCCTCGCAGGTTAACAGCGGCGGCCCGCGCGAGGGGTTTGCGCGGTAGAGTGCCGAGCCGGGCAGCGAACACGAAGCAGGAGGCCGCAGTCGTCATCATCTGCGCACTGACGTCCGCGGCCACCCTGGCCTGGGTCTACCTGCTCGCCTTGCACGGCAGTTACTGGCGCGCCGGCCACAGGCTGCCCGCCACCGGTGCGGTGCCAGGTCCCCTGCCCTCGGTGACCGCGGTGGTCCCGGCCAGGAACGAGGCGGACATTCTGCCGACTTGCCTGCCCACTCTCCTCGCCCAGGCGTACGGCGGCCGGTTCAGGGCCGTCGTCGTCGATGACAACAGCACCGACAGCACCGCCAAGATCGCCAGCGAATTCGGCGCGGCAGCGCCTGGCCTCGAGCTCGTCGTGGTCGCGGCCCGGCCGACACCGCCAGGGTGGGCCGGAAAGGTCTGGGCGATGTCAGAAGGGGTCCGGGCGGTGCCTGCAGAAGCCGACTACATCCTGTTCACCGACGCCGACATCGCCTACGCGCCGGGCACCCTGGACAAGCTGGCTCGCGCCGCGGCTGGCGGCGATTTCGCCATGGTGTCCCAGATGGCGCTGCTGCGCACCGGCAACCGGCCGGAGCGGCTGCTGATCCCGGCGTTCGTCTACTTCTTCGCTCAGCTCTACCCGTTCCGGCGCGTCAGCCGACCGCGAGCGCGCACTGCCGCCGCGGCTGGCGGCTGCATGCTGGTCCGAGCTAGCGACCTGGCCGCGGCCGGCGGACTCGACCGGATCCGGGACGCGCGGATCGACGACGTTGCGCTCGGCAAGCTGCTCAAGCATGCGGGCGGCCGCTGCTGGCTCGGCCTGACCACCGACGTCATCAGCGCGCGGCCATACGATCGGCTGGCCGACATCTGGGACATGGTGGCGCGCAGCGCCTACACCCAGCTCTGCTACTCGCTGGCGGCGACGGCCGGGGTGGTGCTCGGGCTGGCCTGGCTCTACCTGCTGCCACCGGTCGCCGGGATCGCCGGGCTGGTCCTGCTCGGCACGGAACCCGGCTCAGCGCTGCGGCGTGGCTGGCCGCCGCCGGGCTGGCCGGCTGGCTCCTGATGGCCGTCAGTTACGTGCCCATCCTCCGGCTCTACCGGCTGTCCGCGCTGCGCGGGCTGAGCCTGCCGGTGATCGCCGCGATGTACGCGGCCATGACCGCGGACTCAGCCCGCCGCCATCATCGCGGTCGCGGCGGCGAATGGAAAGGCCGTTTCGTTCCCCCGGCCGGAGGCTCTACGGCGCGGTGAGAGGGGAGGCGCTGCGGTCGCTCGTTGACGGCGTAGGCGGCATCCTGCCTTCGGGTGTCGAGGTCATGCCGGGTGCGCACGCGGCCGCCACGAGGATGAGAACCAGCATCGCAGCAAGCAGCCCTGGCCACCACGCGCCGACATTGATGATCCGCGCCGTCCCCGCGATGAGCCTGGTGTTGACGACCACGCCGATCGTCCCATCCCCGAAACTCCAAGCCGCGAAGGCTCCGCAGCTGAGCACCATGCCACCGACGGCGAGTACCGCCCGCCATGGCCGGTTCCGGTGCGCACCGGGAGGAGGCTCTCCCGGACTGAGCCGAAGAAGCCTGTCCCCCACCAGCGCGAGGGCGCCGATCAGCGCTAGCTGAGCCACGCCGAGTATCGCGACGGGCGCAGCTGCCTCGCCCGAGTATTCAAACCCCAGTGGAGCGGTAACGATCGCGACGCGCGTCACGACGAGGACGACGACGACCTCCGCCACTGCGCCGGCTACACCGGCCGCGACAATCCGGCGCAGCTGACGTGTACTGCTTGCGTGGCGTCGTTCGCTGACCGCGCGGCACACCACGAGGGCAAACGAGGCGGCCGCGAGAAACCAACCAGCGATTCCGAGCAGGAGCCAGACATGGAGGCTGGTATAAGACGGAGCCTGCCAGCACGCTCGCCCTGTAATGCAACCTGGGTAGCTTTGCACCG
Source organism: uncultured Actinomycetota bacterium (assembly GCA_963804435.1). Lineage (GTDB taxonomy): Bacteria > Actinomycetota > Actinomycetes > Streptosporangiales > Streptosporangiaceae > JAJYUU01. The sequence goes on from CAWDQI010000001.1 coordinate 3,185,275, forward strand.
AGGGCTGGGCCGTCCCGGCGGCGACCAGCCAGAGACCTGACACGACGAGGAACAAGACCATCGCAGCGCCGCTTGCCGCCGGCGAGTGCCGGATACGCCAAAGCCGCGTCGGATCGGGCCCAGGCGGCGAACTCGATGCCTCTCGCATAGCTCCTCCCCTCACACGGTACGCCCGGCGCCGAAGCGGCTGGCGTCGTCTCGAGTGGCCTCGCCGCTCTCGGGCGCTCATGTGAGTATCTGCCGCCCTCAGGTCGCAGGAATGGGTATGTGGTGATGCTCCTGCCTTCGGAGGGACCAGAAGCCGGGCCGCGGCGCGTTGTGCTACTGGCTGAGGTCATCAAGATGCTGTCTCGGCGCCGACGGACGCTCGCGCATCGGCTCTGCAAGCCAAAGCGGAAACTTACATCATGAGAGGCATTGCGGGTGCGGCACCGGCCCGCTCCTTCAGGGATAAGGATCTGACCACCACACGCCGCGGGCCGGCCTACTCACGAGCCCCGGTCATGGCACCGGCTCGGTCGGGTCGCTGAGATCCGGCCCGCGGTTGCGGTGGTGACGTGCCAGGGCAGCAGGCCGGATGGCGGTGGGCCTTGTCGCGTACATGCGGCCGACTTTCAGCCGCGAGATGCACGCCGCAGGCCCTTGGCCCACGCTGCGCACCACAACTGCCTTCCCCTTGCCGGTTACCGGAACATATGTGGAGAGCTGGCCGGCCTGCAGCACAACGTCGCGGAAGGCGGTTCCGAGCTCGAGCCGCATCGTGGTCGCCGGACCGGAGTACCAGAGCTGAACGATCCAGGGGTAGCGGAAGAGGCTGGTGCTGAGCGGAATCCTTGTCGTCGTTGACTGCACCGGCCAGCATGTCGTCCGCATGCCTGCCGGGCGGACGCTCGTCGCGCCGACGTCGAGCGCCGGCCGCAACCTGCCCAGGATGTCGAGCATCATCAGGTTCTTGATGACGCCGTCAGGAGCGGTGATGAACCGGATCCTGGCTGCCTTGGGTGCCAGCGGCCCGAGTACCCGGGAGGTCTGCGCGGCCTGGCCGAGGAACTTGCCGTACATGACGTAAGGCGGAGTGAACCCCGAGACGATCACGGTGCCGGGCTTCGCCCGTGCCAGTGCCGTCCGCGCGGTCGCGATGTACGAGCGAGTCTTGGCGCTGGAGGTTTGGTTCAGGTAGGAGGCCCCGGACCACAGCGAGCCCGTCAGGAAGCTTCCGGTCAGCACGAACGCGCCTGCCGCGAGCGGTATAGACCGCGGCCGCACGGCCCGGCTGGCATCCTGCTCCCCGGCGACGGGCCAGAACGCCAGCGCAACGCAGATGGCCAGGACCGGCGCGGAGTCCGCAAGGTAGTGCAGGTCCGCGCCGAGCGCAGTGGCGGGAATCTCGGTCAGGCGCGAGATAGCAACCGGCCCGAAGTCGGCCAGTAGCAGCCATCCGGCCAGGATCAGCCACGCCCGCACGGCGCGGCGCCGGTACCACAGACTCGCCGCCACGATGAGCGCGGCAAGCGCCCAGGTGACCTGAGTGAGCCCAGGGGTCTCGGCGGCGAAACCGTAGTCGCCGCCCGGCGCGAACCAGTGCCAGGGCCCGCCCAGTGCGGCCGGAACGAAACCGACGCGGAGCATAGTCGCAGCCAGCGTCAGCACGGCGGAGACATGCCGCGGGCTGACCGGCTGCTGGACCGATGCCTGCAGCCTGACCACGAACAGCACCAGGTACCCGGCAGTCAGGGCCCCGTAGGTAGCCCAGGCTCGCCGGTAAACCCGGAGCGCCTGCCCCGCTGCCGCCAGCCAGCGGCCGGGCACGAGGTACCCCGACGTCAGGGCGAACAGGAGAAACGGCACCAGCACGCCCTGCTCGTCGAAGAGCATGCCGGCACCGAGCCAGGCGGCCGCCGCGATCGCGTACCGGATGCGGCCAGAACGTACGTACCGGACGTGGGAATAGACTGCCAGCAAGATGGTCAGCTGCAGCGGCAGCCAGTCCGTCGTGGTGGTCCAGAACGACAGTCCCGGCAGGGTCAGCGGCGTGAACAGGAAGATGACCAATGGGATAAGAATCGCCGGGCGCTTGCCGAACAAGGTGACCAGCAGCCTCAGCAGGACGACGCCCGCCGCCGCCAGTGCCGCGATGGTCAGGAATGCGGCGGGCAGCCAGTCGTACAGCGGCAGCCGGGTTACCAGCCAGAAGATGACCAGGCCTCCTGGCCTCAGATGGCCGCCGATGACGGTGAACAGGTAGTTAAGGCTCAACCCCCGCGATTGCGCGCCGTCCAGCAGCCAGAAATCATCTTGGCGGAAATAGAAATGTGACAGCAGATACGCCTTCCAGCACAGCTGCGCGACGATCAGCGCGACGGCCACCAGGATGACGGGATTCTTGCGGGCCCACCCGGCTGACCCGGCGGCGGCCCGCGGACCAGCCGCAGCAGGTAGCTGCTCACCATGCGGCACGGCCCCCAGCCCTCCAGCCTTCCAAGATCGCCGCGGTAAGCCGTCGTCTCTCGCGCCGCTTCCATCGCGACGGCGGCCGGTGCCGATCAGGTGAAGCCGACTTTCAGGATGAAATGTCCGAGCCTGGGGCCGAGTACTCCGCCACCGGCCCGGTGCACGATGAACGCCAGCAGGATGACGGCCAGGATGGCGACGACCACCCAGAAGAAGAACACGATGATGCCGGGGATCGCGTACCCGGCAGCAGTTGTTGTCCTAGCCACCGCCGCCAGCTACCCGACGCCGCCCTACTTATTGCGCGGCAGCGTGATCGCTCGCGCACCTCGGCCAACTCCTGCAAGCCCGGTTGCGCCTGACCGTGCCCGGTCCTGCTCGTCCTGGCCCTGCTAGGCTAGCCCTCCGTGGCCGAAGCCGAAGCGGTGAGCAACAGCGAGCTAGTGCCGATGAAGCGCCGCAGCGCCCCACCGCCTGGCACGTCACCACCTTGGACTTGTTCGGGCAGAACCAGATAAACGCTGTGAGCTGCGCGAGCATCTCGCTGTGCGTCGCCGGCACGAGCAGGGGCTGGGTCTTGACCTCGACCGATCCGACCGGCGGGGCATCGGCCTGGAATGTCGCCGGGACTGCTGCGCCCACTGCGGTGCCATGGTTCAACTGGGGCTCCCTGACCTGTCCCGGCGCTTCACTCTGCGTGGGCGCGAGCAGCGCCGCCGACGGATCGAGCACCAGCATCCTGACCTCGACAGACCCGGCCGGAGGCGGACCCACCTGGACGAGCAGCGTGACACTCCCGCACGTGTCCGCGGTCTTCGCCATGTCCTGCCCGTCGGTCTCACTGTGCATCGCCAGCGGCGTGGTTTCCGCCACCGGCAACCTGGTGATCCTGTCCTCCACTGACCCCGCAGGCGGTGCCGCCGACTGGAAGGTGACCCCGCTGCCGATACCTAATGCCCGATACATGCCGCTGAGCTGTCCCACCAAGTCCCTGTGTATTGGAGTGGACCCGCACGGAATGGTCAGTTCAACCGACCCGGCCGGCGGCAGCTCAGCATGGCAGACCACCTACGGTGCGGTCCCGTACGCCTTCGTGATGTCATGCGCGAACCAGTACCTGTGCGTCGCCGGGCTCGGCAGCATCAACACTGGCGGCATAGCCATCGGGACCTCACCCATCCCGACCGCGACCACGCTGCACCTGTCGGCGCGAAGCATCCGCTACGGACACGAGCGAACGGAGCATGTGAGCGTGACCGTGCACCCCCGCCTGGCTGAAGTCATAACAGGCACCGTCACCATCACCGCCGGGACCAAGACGATCTGCCACATTCGCCTGCATCGCGGCACAGGATCGTGCGCACTCTCCTGGCACCAGCTCAAGCGCGGCACCTACAAACTGCGCGCCCGGTACAGCGGCAGCACGTACCTCGATGGATCCACATCGCCCACAGCACGACTGGTCATCGTCCGATAACTCGAGCGTGCCCCCGCGGCGGTGGCCGACGCGCCTGAACAGACAATACGCGCGCCCCGGCGGTTGAGGCAGCGCCCTGCGCCGACGGCGCATAGTCGGCAGGGAGGATGTGGATAGTGACCTCCGGCGCTGCTTCCCCCCACTTGGATCGGGTGCGGGCGTAGGTTCGGGGGCCTGGGTCCGGCCTGACCTCCGAGTCAGCTGACGCCGGTCGGGTTGTCCTTCGAAACGACTGTCGGCCGGGCCCAGGTTTTCTGGCACCCACCGGCGTGCCGGTCTGATCTGCCCGTCCTGTGCAAGAGGCCGGGGTTCACGGATCCGACGGCCAGCGGGTGCGTGCCACCCCTTCAACCAGAGAAGAGGGATGGCCTTGACCATCGTAGAGACACGCGCCGTTACCGGCGGCGTAGACACCCACGCAGATACTCACGTCGCTGCCGCGCTCGACCCGATCGGGGGGTTACTCGGCGTCGAGCAGTTCCCGGCCACTGCGGCCGGGTATGCGCGGCTGCTGGGCTGGCTGGGCGGGTTCGGGACCGTGTGCCTGGTCGGGATCGAGGGCACCGGCAGTTACGGCGCCGGGCTGGCCCGGCACGTCACCGCGGCCGGCGTCCGGGTGGTGGAGGTGGATCGCTCCGACCGGCAGGACCGCCGCCGTCAGGGCAAGTCCGATCCGCTGGATGCGGTCAGCGCCGCGCGGGCCGCGCAGTCCGGCCGGGCGCGCGGCGCACCGAAGGGCCGGGACGGCGCGGTCGAGGCGATCCGCGCGCTGATGGTCGCCAAGCGCAGCGCCCGCAGCCGAACGGACCCAGACGATCAACCAGGCCAGGGCCCTGATCGTGACCGGACCCGATGACCTTCGGACCCGGTTCGCCCGGCACACCCCGCGGCGCTGGTCACCGAACTGGCATCGCTGCGGCCGCGGACCGGCGACGTCGTCGGCTATGCCACCCGCATCGCGTTGCGCGAGCTGGGACGGCGCGCGCAGTTCCTCGACGGCCAGCTCGGCCGCCTCGACGAGCTCATCGAGCCGCTGGTGACTGTCCGCGCCCCCGGCCTGCTCGCCCTCTACGGCATCGGCCCCGACACCGCCGCCCTGCTTCTGGTCGCCGCGGGAGATCACCCCGAGCGGCTGCGCAGCGAGGCCGCCTGGGCGCACCTGTGCGCCGCTGCCCCCATCCCGGCATCCTCGGGCAAGACCGTCCGCCACCGGCTCAATCCCGGCGGCGACCGCTCCGCCAACCACGCCCTGTGGCGGATCGTCATCACCCGGATGAGCTCGCACCCCCCGACTCGCGCCTACGTTCAGCGGCGCAGTACCGAGGGCTTGTCCAAGAAGGAGATCATCCGCTGCCTGAAGCGTTACGTCGCCCGCGAGGTCTACCCCCATCTGCGCGGTGCCGCTGACTGACGCCATGTACCCCGGGGACGGCCTGACCCTCTAATCGGCTGCCGCGCCTGCTGGCCTGCTAACGATTCGTCGGCCGTCCCCGGACCCTGCCTGACCTGCTGGACGTGACCTCATAAGAGCTTGCCCTCCACCCCGAGCGGCCCATCCCTGTCTTGTCCGCATCCCAGCAGCTCCCGGTCAGACCGTCCAGACCCGAAAGTGACCAGCCGTGCGATCGGTTACCGTCGAGATCGATGCAGGTTCCTCCAGCTCCCGCGGACAGCCTCGCGGACAGACCTGGCTGATCCGGCTGCGCCGCGGCAGCCGAACCGTCATTACCACTACCGGCCTTTCCCGCACCAGCGCCGAGCACCTCGCCGAGCAGATCAGCAACCTCCTAGCCGAACCGGACCCAGAGGGCCTTGACAAGGCATAGGAGCATCGATCTGAAGGCGTCGCCCTCGGGACACTGCCGTGCCGGAAATGGCCTTCACGCAGGCGTCATTATTCCAGCCAGCGCATAGACATGCGCGCGGCCAATTCACTCACTTAACAGGCAGAGTCGGACGTACTCGACCGCGTGTTCCTGCCGGCCGTGCCAGGATGGCGCGGCGCGGTCAGGCTGCCGCCCGAGTAGCTGTCGTCCAGGGAACCGCCCAGTGCGACCCGGCCGGCGGTGCTGCACTGCCGGTCGGCCGGGCACCCGCCGGCCGACGGCCTGCAGGTCGGGATGCTCGGCCAGCAGCCTGGTTCCCGGCACCGCAGAGGGCCACACGCCCGGCGGGCTGCTCGCGACGCTCCGCGCGGCGCCCGCTGCTACCCGGCCGTGACCTTCTTGCGGTCCTCGCGCCCGGTGATCTGGATGGCGCGGGGCTTGGCCTGCTCGTGCACCGGGATGGTCAGGGTCAGGACGCCGGCGCTGTAGTCGGCAGAGATGCCGTCAGCGTCCAGGGTGTCGCCAAGGAACACCTGCCGGGTGAACACCCCAGCGGGCCGCTCGGCGACGAGCATCTCAGCGCCGTCGGGCTGCGCGGGCTTGCGCTCGGCCCTGACGGTCAGCACGTTCTGCTCCACGGTCAGCTCGATCGAGTCGGCGCTAACGCCGGGCAGGTCGAAGTGGACGTAGAAGCTGTCGCCCTTTCGGTAGGCATCCATGGGCATCGCCGCCGGGCGGGCGGCAGTGCCCAGCACGTGCTGGGTGAGCCGGTCGAGTTCACGGAACGGGTCGGTACGCACAAGCATGGTCGGTAGGCCTCCTCACCGATGGTCGTCTGCAGTGGGCGCTGCGCCCGCTGATGTATATAACATGCCAGCCGGTTACCTGACAAGACTCGACTGAGATTTCCTGGTCTTGCATACTGAGGAAACAAAGCCTGCCGGGCGGCTGCGAAAAAGGAGGCCGGGATGAGCCAGCGCAACCCCTACGAGGTGCTGGGCATCGGCGCCGACGCCACCGGCGCGGACATCACCCGCGCCTACCGGCGGCTCGCCCGCGCGGCACACCCCGACTCCCGGCCCGGCGACTCCGCCGCCGCCGCAGAGTTTCGGGTCGTGTCCGATGCCTACGCACTGCTGTCCGACCCGGCCCGCCGCGCCACCTACGACCGCCACCACCCGCCGCCAGCCCAGCGCCCGCACTCGCGAGGGCCTGCGCCCGGACCTGTGGCCGTTCCCGCCAGCCGCCGTGCCCGGACAGACGGCCGGCCCGGTGCGCGGCGCGGCCCTGCGAGCCGGCCCGGTCCGCATCGAGCCACCCGGGCCGCCCGGCCCAGGCGGCAGCAACAGGCCGGAGCCCCTCGCCAACCCCGCAGCCCTGACCTGGTTGGCGTACTGGCTGCTCACCGACCCGCGTGAGCGAGCATGGTAACCCCCGGCTGGGCCGACCCGGCCCAGGGGGTGTACAGCATCTCCGTCGCCGCCGAACTGGCCGGCCTGCACCCGCAGACCCTGCGCATCTACGAGCGCGAGGGCCTGGTCGAACCCTCCCGCAGCGCCGGCGGCACCCGCCGCTACAGCCACAACGACATCACCCGGCTCCTGGAAATAAGCGCCCTCACCAGCGACGGACTCAACCTGGCCGGCATCCGCCGCGTCCTGGCCCTGCAGGTAGAAACCAGCCGCCTGCAGGCAGAGGTCAGCCGCCTCAAAACCGCCCGCCGGCGCCCAGGCCTGGCACAACACCGGCCGGACAACCCATAGCCTCACGTTTCGCTGGCAGCGGCAGCCAGCTCAGCGGCACGCCGCTTACGTCAGGGCATCGCCCGCGTCGGCGCGTTGGACGGGTACGTTGCAGGCCGGGCACCAGACACCATCCGTCAAGCGTCCGGTGACGAGGACTGGGCGGGTTACTCGCCGGGGTGCTGGTGCAGGTCGTGGCGGTCGCGGTCGGCGATGTCGGCCGTGTCCATCGTGTTGCATGGTTGCTCGCTGGTCAGCTTGGCCGCGATCGCCAGGTCGAGCGGCGTCAGCGGCGCGCGGAGTTCCATTCCGACCAGGTCGGTTGTCGGCCTGTCGGGTGGATAGCCGCCGCCGATGCCTAGGAACCGGAACAGCAGACAGCATTCGACGCACATGATTCCCCCGCCGCACGCGCGGCGCGCAAACCCCGCGGTGGCCTCTGGCATATGTGCTTGTGAGCCGCTGGCGGGTCGAAGAGAATCAGGCTCATGGGCGAGAGGCCAAGGCTGGTGGTAATCGCCCATCCCCGCAGCGGCAGCAACAGCCTGGTGGAGATTCTGGACTGCCACCCGGAGCTCACCCTTCTTCTTGACGAGCCGTTCAATGAGGACTTCTCCACCTGGCTGCCGGCCAACCCCGACTACCGGGCCCTAGTCACCGACGTCACCTCCCTCGACCGGGTGGTCGACGGCATCCTGGCCGATTACTCCGGGTTCAAGCTGCACAGCTACCAGCTCGAGACGGAACTGCTTGCCCACCTGCTGTACCGCAGGGACCTCTACGTCATGTTTCTACGGCGGCGCAACCTGCTGGAGGCGGCCGTGTCAGGCCTCATCGCCGAGCAGACCGGCCTGTGGGCTGCGTGGGATCGGGACCGGGACCTCGAGGACTACTACACCGATCTTGCCCCCCTATCGGTGGAGGACGTCCGGGACAAGCTCCGGCAGATCAGGGAGAACGTCGCCGAGGTGGCCGCCATCCTCAGCGGCCGCAGCGATGGGCGGGTTCTGGAGCTGTGCCACGAGGATTTGTTCCTGGGCGAGCGGGGCACTCGATGGCGGCTGGTCGAGTCTTTGTGGTCACACCTTGGCCTGCCGCCGTGTGAGAACCCCCAGGTCGGCCGCTTCCTGGAAAACACCTCGTTCCGCATGGGAAAGCCCGCCACCTACGGGCGCCTCCCCAACCTGGCCGAGATCGAAGCCACCCTGGGCAACGACGAGACCGGCCACATCGGCTATCTGGCTCCCGTGAATGGCCACGCTGTCGAGGCTTGACGCGACGACTTCTGGCCGCTGATGAGCCGGAGTGCCTGCGCGTCATGGACGGCATCGGCGAGGCCAACGACCCGCGGCGGCCAGTGCCAGCGACCCTGCTCGCCGGTCTCGCTCTCGGCCTGCATCCGGGACGTGGCCCAGTAGGTGTCGTTGCCGTCGAGGTGGACCTGCAGGTTCGACTTGCCGGGATTCTCGTTCCAGACCCGGACGACGATGGCCGGGTACACGTCGCCAGCTGCGACGCTGTTGCCGGCGTGCGCGATGTGACCGGTCCTGCCCGGCTGGCCTGGCTCGAGCGGGCCGGCTTGCGCAGCCTGCAGCGCGTACGCGGCGGCGTCGCCGCGTCGGCGGTCGATGTTGTTCGTGTCCCACTCGGTGAGCGTGCAAAGAACGGTGCGGCGACGTGGTAGGGCACATGTCCGAAGGCGTCGGCGATGTACTGGCCGAACGCTTCGAGGCGCATGGTCGCTGGTGCGCCCGTGCCGATGCGCGGTATGGGCCGTGCGGGCTTGGCGTCGTCGCTCATTCCGGCCTGGCCGCGGCGGTGGCCGACACGACGGCGTCGGTCCTTTCGATGTACAGGACGGCTTCGTCGCGGACGGCGCAGGTGACCTTGTGCTTGTGGTCCTTGAGGACCGTCCAGCCGGGCGGGTTCTCGTCAGTCGTCGGGTAGACAGCCCGCACCCGCACCGACAGTTCCGCGAGGCGGACGTGCCAGACCTTCTCGTCTTGGTCGGTGAGGGTTCGGGCGTCTCCCATGCGTGGTCCTTTGTGGTGACGGTGCGTGAGCGATTCGGGCGTGGTGCCGGATGGGCGATCGTGTCGTAGCCGATCACTACGCTGGACATGACAGGACCCCCACGACGGGTGCAGTTATCGCATTGTGATACGGCTCGACGCATGTCGCCGGGCCAGCCGAAGGCTTCATCTACGTGATGGAATGCGCTGGCTACTACAAGTCGGCTCGTCGTCCAACCCGCGCATCCGCCGCTGTTTCACTGGTGCCCAATCCTTGTGGATTTCCACGTTGCCCCTTTGCCTGCGCAGTACCTAACGTCACGTTCACCAGCCCACCGGGCTGCAGCGCCATCAGGCGCACTTGCCAGCGGAAGGACCTGTCATGGTTAAGTTCAGGAATAGGCTCATCGCGGCGGCCGGCGCGGCTGCTCTTCTCGGCGGGACCGGGGCACTGGTAGTTCCGGCGATTGCCAGCGCCAACGCGGTTACCCACACGCTGAAGTTCACCGCCGTGCAGACGAATTCGGCCAACTTCTCCGCGACGACCTCAGGGGCGGCCGAGAAGGACGTCAACAAGGCGGGCAAGATCATCGGTTTCGACGGGATCTACGTCAAGGTCAACCCGAAGACGCACACGGCATCGGGCGGCGTGACGCTCGACACCAACGGCGGCTTCCTCTACGGCACGCTGAAATTCTCGTCGGGTCCGGTGACTCGTGGCACTGTGACCGGAGGGACCGGCATCTTCAAGGGAGCAACCGGAACGATCGTTGGCAAGAGCCTCAACAAGGCGGGCACCCGGACCGCTGTCACAGTCACTTACCGTTAGCGGGCACGAGGGCGCCACGAGATGGAGTCCAGTCGGCGTCGCCGTTGCGCAACCTCAGCGCATGCGCCTGAATCGGCCCGGATCGCTGCACCGTCCCGGGCAACCGTGGCGCCCTCGCGTCTCATCTGATGAACGCCTGACGAGACGGCAACGGTGACGCCGTGGGCCCCAACGTTAGGCCGCGATCGGTGCGCGCTGCCGGACAATGCCCTAGTTGTCGCGACACAGTCGCGGACCGAGTCGCCGTGCATCAGCTAGTCGCAGTGGTTGCGGCCGTTCGTTGTGACTGGGCCGCTCTGGGCCGGGCAATGACTGCGGCGGCTATCGCCCCGACCGCTGCGATGGCCGCTACGATCACGCTTGAGTAAGCTCCGAAGCCCGACGTTCCGCTCGACGTGGTCACCACGATGATCTGAGTCGTAGTGACCACTGGGTGGGGCTTTGAGGCCAGCCCTGGCAACTCCGAGCGCGGAATATGCACTTTCACGATGACCGGCACCCGTGTACGGGCGGTCGTTTTCTGGTGTGTTCCCAGGTACACGGCTACTACGGCGAAGAAAATCCCCGTCAGAGCTAACGCTACGACCACGCCATAGCGGAACAGCCTCACTCGTCACCGCGCATACCTGACAACGGTAGACCATTGGGCTTCGCGCCGATAGCGATGTCCTGCTGCCACAATGCCCTAGTTGTCGCGACACCCGTAGCGCCGGGCCTCGCTGATCGCTGAGCTTCATGCCTCGCTGGCGGCCGCCGCTGGCAGCATTACCCCCGACGGGGGCTTGCCCCCCAGCCGAACACCGGAGGATGGGACCAGTCCGCCGCAGCCCTGAAATCGGCCGCAGTACCGATGCAGCGGGCGACGTCGACTGGGACTCCGCCACCCAGGCCGCCGAGTGACGCTGATTCGTGCCGCCGGCGTCGAGCTGGGCGAAGTAGAACTGCCGCAGTATGAGCTGCCAGGCGAGCAGCCGTCCATCCCGGCGGCGACATATCTGGGCCGTCTCGCGGCCGCGGCGGGCGCGGCGGCACAGGCCGGCCTGGACGCCCTGCTCGTCTACGCCGACCGGGAGCACTTCGCCAACCTCTCTTACCTGACCGGTTATGACCCGCGGTTCGAGGAATCGCTGCTGATCCTGACGCCCGGCAAAGCACCGGTATTGCTCGTCGGCAACGAGGGTGAGGCATACGCGCAGGTCGTTCCTGACGGCATCGAGGTCGTCCGCTACCAGAGCTTCAGCCTCGTCAGCCAGGACCGGACAGCCAGCCCTCGGCTGTCCGAACTGCTGCAGGCGGCCGGGATCGGTAACGGGGTCCGGCGTCCGGGGATCGCCGGCTGGAAATACTTCGGCGCGGCCGAGGCCGACAGGCCCGACGAATGGATCGACGCGCCCGCATTCATCGTGGACCAGGTGCGATCACTTGGCTGCGCGCCGGTCAACGCAACCGCGCTGTTCACCGCGCCAGGCCGCGGTCTGCGCCTCATCAGCAACGCCGACCAGCTGGCCTATTTCGAGTTCGCGGCTACGCACGGGTCGGAGTCGATGCGCCGGATGCTGCACGCCATCCGGCCCGGCATGACCGAGCTTGGTGCATTCTCGCTGTTCGAGCCGACCGGTCTGCCGTACTCCTACCATCCGGTCCTGCTCAGCGGCGAACGGGCTGCACTGGGCCTGGCCAGCCCATCCGGCCGAGTACTGCGCCGAGGCGACCCGATGAGCGCATCGCTTGGCTACTGGGGAAGCAACATCGCCCGCGGCGGATTCCTCGCAGCCTCCGAGCGCGACCTGCCCGAAGCCGCCCGTGACTACATCAGCGGCTCGTCGCGCCATACTTTGCCTGCGCCGCAGAGTGGTATGAAACCGTAGGGATCGGCGTGACCGGCGGTGAGCTGTTCGACGTAGCGCAGCGGCACCTGGCCGACCCGTTCTTCGGCGTGCACCTCAACCCAGGCCACTTCATCCACCTGGACGAATGGCCGAGCTCGCCCGTCTACGCCGGGTCTGAGGTGACCCTCACGTCTGGCATGGCGCTGCAGCTGGACATCATCCCGGCAACCGGGACCGCCTACCACACCACCAACATTGAGGACGGCGTCGCGCTGGCCGACGACGCACTGCGCGCCGAGCTGGCTGACCATTACCCCAGTATGTGGGAACGGGTATGCAGCAGACGGGCATTCATGGCTGGCGTGCTCGGCATCGAGCTGAAGCCCGAGGTGCTGCCAATGTCGAACTTGGCGGGATACCTGCCGCCACTGTGGCTAGCGCCGCGACTGGCCATGCGCCGGAGCTAGCCTGCCCGCAACGCGCTCCCGCATTCGCGGCCGTCCAGGCCAGTATCCTGGCACGGCGCGAAGCAGCGATCTGACTGCCGTCTGCTGACGCCGCGCCTGACAGCGGGTAGGCAGGCGCAGATAAGGCGCATCGCGTCGTAGGCGACAGCCGACGTCGGCGATCGTGCCTTCGACCGCCAGCTCGGAGAAAGCGCGCCTTGCCCCAGCGGCCGCTGGTCTGGGTCTCCGCGAAGCCGAAGATAGGAGACAGGCTGGCGGCGGCCTGGCCTGACCCGGCAGCAGCGCAGTCGTCGGCCCGCCAGCACGACACAGACGTGAGAGCGGGCGCGGTATCACCGCCGGACACCTCACCGTCTGCCCGCGGGTGCAGCGGTACACTGCGGAGTTCACCGTGGGGGCCCGGCCGGGCCGCCACGCTCCCCTGGAACCGGTGGTTCGCCGGCTAGACCTACCTCAAGGGTCGCCGGGAAGCGGGCCTGTCTCTGCCGGGCGGCCGATCAGCAGGGCCAGGTCATCGACGTGCTGGTGTCAGCCAACCGCGACCTGGCGGCCGCGCGGCGCTACTTCGGCCCGGCGCTGCGCGTTGCCACGATCCCGGCCGAGGTCACCAGCGACCGCGCGGCCGCTTACCCGCGGGTGCCCGGCGAGCTGATCCCCTCGGGGCTGCATACCGTGGAGCAGTACGCGAACACCCTGATCGAGGCCGGCCACGGGCGGCTGACAGCCCGGCTCCGGCCGATGCGGTGCCTCAAACGCCACCGCTCAGCGCGGATCCTCGCCGCCGGCCACGCGTTCGGGCCGAACCTGCGCCGCGGCCACTATCACATCGCCGCCGAAGTCCCAGACCGCCACCAGCTCCGCATTGCCTTCGACGAGCTCGCGACTACCATCTGACCCGCGGAACGACTCAAGTGGTCACGCCCTGACCTTGTCAGGACGGCGCAACGCAACAGTGCCGTTGGCAGGCCTTCTGGGTTTACGGTGCCGTTCAACGTCGCTAGCCGAGTCAGCTGGCCGGCCAGCCTCGCGACTTGGAGGTCCCCGGCACCGTTGCGCACCTGATCTTGTGTGATCAGCAGTGCCTTGTGCCTGCTCTGTACCTATTTTATCGTGGCGGCGGTGCCGTGGCTCCGCCGTTGCCGCGCGGGAGGACGTCAGCCCGGCTTGACACGGGGCGGGAGGCCGTAGCCTGGCCGGCGGCGGACCCGGTCTATGGCCGGCTCCGCCCTTTGGGCCGCGGGCGGCCTTCCGCGAGGGTCCCGTGTCAGGCCGGGCGCCCAGTACCGGCGGGCCGGTGTCAGGCGGGGCGGCTGGCCCGGTAGGCGGCGTCGGCCTCGGCCGGGGGCCGCAGCCCGGTACGGTGCATCAGCCGCTCATGGTTGTACCAGTGCACCCATGCGGCAGTGATCTTCTCGATGTCGCCGGCGGTTCGCAGCGGCCCGCCGCGGAACGGGGAGCCGTCCCGCACGCACTCGGCCTTGTACAGGCCGATGGTCGTTTCCGCCAGGGCATTGTCGTAGGCGTCCCCGACGGTGCCGACCGAGCCGGCCAGCCCGGCGAGCATCAGCGACTCGCCGTAGCGCACGGAGGTGTACTGCGACCCGGCGTCGCTATGGCAGATCCCCGGCGCCGCGCCGCGCCGGGCCGGCGCAGGTGCGCCGAGGCCTGCGCCAGCGCCCGCTGCACGAACGCGGCGGCCTTGGACAGCGAGCATTCCCACCCGCAGATCGTGCCCGCGAACGCGTCGATCACGAACGCGGTATAGCCGAACCCGCCGCCCGCCAGGGGGACGTAGGTGAAGTCGCAGACCAGCAGCTGCCCCGGCCGCTGCGCGGCGAAGTCCCGGTTCACCAGGTCCGGGGCGCGGGGATCAGCGGGCCCGGGCACGGTCGTGCGTATCTTGCGCGGGCCGCGGACATTGCCGCGCCAGCCGCTGGCGCGCATCAGCCGCTCCACCGTGCACCGGGCCACCGTGATGCCCTGCCGCCGCAGGTACGCCCACGCCTTCACCGCCCCGTACAGCGACTCCGGTTTCCTGCGGCCGCGCTCGTCAGGCTCGAACACGCCGGCCAGGATCGCGGTCAGCCAGGCGTCGCGGACCGTCCGGCGTGAGGCCGGCCGGACCCGGCGGTCATGGTAGGTGCGCGGCGAGATGCTGATCCCGTGCGCGGTCAGCGCCCGGCCCACCGGCACGATGCCGAACACGCCGCGGACCGAGGCGATGAACGCGCAGATCACCGCCGTAGCGGGTCTGCCTCCCGGGCGAAAAAACGGGTCGCCTCCGTCAGGATCGCGATCGTCTGCTCCAGCTCGCGGTTCTTGCGGCGCAGCTCCCGCAGCCCGGCGGACTCGGCTGTGCTCGTCCCGGCCTTCTTGCCGTCATCGATCTCGGCCTGGCGCACCCACTTGCGCAACGTCTCCGCGCTCCCGATGCCCAGCCGCTTCGCCATCTCGCCGATCGCCGCCCACTCTGATGGGTAATCGCCTGAATGCTCCCGCACCAGGCGGACCGCCTTCGCCTTCATCTCCGTGCTGTACTTGGTACCCGGCATGTCGGATCAGCCTTCCCGTCATCCGCGGTACGCAAGCTCGCCGGGGCGGTTCAACTTAACCAGAACTAGGACGTTGGTCCCCTGGCCATGATCCGGCAGGCGGCTTACACTGGAGTTGCCTGTGGGACGAGCGAGGGAGCCGGACCGCGCGGGACTTGGCCGGGACAACCGGTGACCAGGTCGGCGGGAAGGCTGAGAGGCTTGAAGGCTACGGCCGGATAGCGACCCCAGCACCTGATCCGGACAATGCCGGCGAAGGGAGATTCGCCTCACAGGTTTTGCTTGCCCCGGCGTGGCCGTCGGGAACGGCGGCGCTGGCATTGGGAGCGTGGTTACCGCTGGCCGGGGCCTTCGGCCTTCGCGGGTGGCCGCGAATCATAGGACATGGGATCGGGCACGCACGGGGGAAGAGTCGCCCGACTAGAACTCAGGGGGGCCTGTCATGACCACAGCGCGAGACATCATGCATGCCGGTGCCAAGTGCATTGGCCAGCATGAGAGCCTGAAGCACGCGGCTCAGCTCATGCGAGACCTAGATGTAGGTTCGCTTCCGATCTGCGGAGACGATGACCGGCTGCACGGGATCATCACTGATCGGGACATTGTGACCAGGTGTGTCGCCGAAGGTGCCGACCCGGCTGGCACCACAGCCGGCGAACTGGCCAAGGGAACGCCGGTGACGGTTACTTCGAGTACGGACGTCAGCGCCGTGCTGCAGGCAATGGAGGAAAACCGGATCAAGCGCCTGCCGGTGATCGAGAATCATCAGCTGGTCGGGATGATCAGCCATGCCGACCTGGCCGGGCACCTGCCCCAACAGGCTGTCGGAGAGGTTGTTGGGGCCCTTTGCTCATCCGGCTGAGGTAGCAGAGCAGCCGAGGTAGCGGAGGAACCAGTCGCGGGCCAGTGCGGCGGCGAGGCTGCCCGGCTCTTCGAATAGGTGGGTTGCGCCGGGTACGACGGCTATGTCCTTGTCGCAGCTTAGCTCGGTTAGAGAACTCCAGTTCGAAGCGGAGCACGGCCCTGTCCTGACCCCCGACGATCATCAGCGTAGGCGCCGTCACGGCAGCCAGCCAGGGGCCGCTCGGGTCCGTATCTGGTAGCGAGCGCCACGGTCCAAGACAGCCGCCGGCAGTCGTGACCGTCGCCTGCAAGAGGTGTCGGCCGGGTAATCGCGGTCCGCTGACGCGACACCGCCTGTGCGAACACGGAGACCGCAGGACGGCATGAGCGGTTCTGGGCCAGCCTGCCGGGGTGAGTGCGGATGCGGTGCTCTAGGTAGGCGGCACCTCCGCACAGTCTGCCATGCCGCCTGCTCCTGGCTACTGTGCGGCGCAGACGATTCCTGGCTGGCCCAGCTGGCCTCCTGGCCCGTGCATGAGGAGCTGATCGTCCTTCATTCCCCACGGAAGAGGGACGGTGCGGGTGATGAAAATATACCGGTATGTGACATAGAACGATGGGACAGACATCCAGCTGTACAGCTGGACGCACGGCCACATGCGCGCTGGCACGCCGATGTAGATGTCCTGGCCAGGCCCGAGCCTCACGCTGCGCAAGATCCGGGACTTCGACGGGCCGGCGATGCCCCACCAGTCCGGCCGGGCGTACCTGACCGGTCCCGCCGGGGTCAGCGGCCAGAAGCCCGGGCCGGCTCTTTGCAGCGTCACCGCCTCGATGGTCACCGGCTGGCCGCCGTTGTTGGCCAGATCGATGAACAAGGAAAAGGTCCCCCGCTGGGGCGGGATGTAGATATCTTCATGCAGGTAGCCGAACGTGTTCACATCCCGGATCCCTATGCCCGTCGGCAATCCGGGGAAGTACCCATTGGAATACCCGGTGCCGCCCAAGCCCAGCGGCTGATAATGCGCCGCCAGCTCGGCCAGGACGACGGCGGCTGCCAGCGCCAGCGCCAGCACGCCCGCGGCAGCAGGCCGCCATCGCCGCCATCGGCCACGCCCGCTGGCCGATCCGGCCACAGCACTATCCGGATTTGCGTTCGCAACGCTCACAGGGCGCCTCCGCAGCGTGCCGCCTACCGAGAGGATAAGCGTGCAGCACGCGGCGCACCATCAAGGTTCCGGGTGCGGTCACGAGGCAGCCTGCAATCGCAGCGGCCTGCTGGAGCTGGCAAGCTGCACCCGGAGACCTAATCAGCCATATACATCCGCCATCGCGGCGGCGCTCAGGCAGACACCAGTTCGAGCCGGGCAGCCCATTATCCATGCGCTCGGCATGCAACTGCCCGAGCGCGAGGTCGGCGTCAGTACTATCAGCCTCGTCATCCAGGACGGCCCGGAGCGCGAGTGGAACTGGACCACCGTCGACACGATCCCGCTCGTCGAACCGGCTCGATGATTCGGTTTCGAGCTACACGTGCCACTCCCCTGGCCTCGTTACTGACGATCCAGCCCGCCGAGCGATATTCAGCGCAGCGCTGCAACAGCTCATCGAGGGCCGGACCGGCTGGTCAGCCCGGAAGTCCTCCGCGCTAGCTGCAGCCGCCGCACCGTCCAGATCCGCGCGGGACAGCACATCGTCACCGCTGGTGGACTGGTTCAGCCCGACTGACAACGAGAGGGATTCGCAGCTTAGCGTCGCCGGCCACTGCTGGAAGCGCATGCAGCCCTTCTCTAACACGCTCGATGACGATTGATTTACGCGGGCTCGGCGGTTGCAGGACTGCTTGGCTACGCTAGCGGGTATGCGCCGAATTCTTATGGCAGCAGTACAGGAGTCCTCCTGATAGGCATTGGTACCCGCGCCGCCGAGGCACTGCCAATCGGCGGACCTCGACTCCGCTGCGGTTGCACCGAGGCGTGCTGGTGTGCAAACGTCGGGCTCTCACCATCTTCCGCTGGGTAACGCCTGGGCGTTGGCACCTCCTCGGCCTCACCCCCGAGGAGAAGCGGTCCGAACACTGTTGAATTGAATTCAGCTGGGTTCTCACCGGTACGTAGATGTCGGTGCACGACAGCTGGAGTTCTACCGGCCGATCTCTGATGCTGAGACAAGCTCAGGCCGGCTACCTTCCCGACATGGCGTTGGGCCAGCCAGGTGCGGCCGACTTTCCGGTGGTCGTATTTGCCGCGGCGTCCTCGCCGCCGAGCGGGTCAGCTTCATTCTCGTCGGCAGCGCAGCATTGTGGCTGCGCGGCGAGGCGGTAAGTGTCGGCGATACGGACGTCGTCATCGAGCCGGGTGAGGCTAACCTGCACCGGGTACACGACACCCTTAAGACGCTCGCCATGCACGCCAGCGCGCTGCCGTCATCGCAGCGCCTGGCGATGCGGTCGATTGTTCCCGTCCAGACGTCCTTCGGGAAACTTGATCTGCTGCTCGAGGGCGGCCGGCAGGATTGGGATTGGTTGCGCCCCGGCGCCGATTTCGTCGACGTGACCGACGTCGGTGTGCTCGTCGCGTCGGCGGCAGACTGCTGCGCGCTGCGGCGCCTGTACAAGAGGTGGTGAGGTGAGCGGGCGAAGCGGAGTGGGCGTCGTAGAACTGGCAATACTTGACGCCCTCGATTCTCCGGGCGCGCGGCCGGGCCGCCGATTTCGCCGGTGCGAAAGGGTCATGGCGGTCGTGGAGGACAGCAGCGCCGTCCCCCGCGGCTACGGCTATGAGGTGCTCGTCGACACGGCGCGGGACTGGCTGACGCAAGTTCCGCTGATCGATCGGCAGGGAAACTTCGGCGGCCAGGGCAACGACCCGCCGGCTGGCCCCCGCTACACCGAGGCCCGGCTCTCGCCAGCGGGCCAGCTGACACTCGCGGCTGAGCGCGGCGAGCTGGCTCCGGTGCCCATCGGCCTGATAAACGGCAACACGCACCGCGGCGGCCTGCGGCCTCCGTTCCGGCCGCAGGGAGTCATCGATGCGATCGTCTCGTCCTCCGCAAGCCCCGAGTAGCCAGCCGTGAGCTGCTCGACACGATCGGGCCGCCTGATTTCATGACCGGCTGCACAGTGACCGGCGACATGAGCGCACTGTATGGGGGCCAGCTCACGGAGCTCCGGCTGGAATCGCGCGTCACCATCACCGACGAGGCCGCCCTGCCGGAGCTGGCCGGGCCGCGGCGGCGACCTGACGCGCCAGCCCGCCATCGCACGGTCCTGCTGATTGACCACTTTCCGCCCTACGCCAATCCAGACGAAACCGCGCAGAGCCTGGCTGAGCGCTCGGAGCAACGGAGCTGGGACGACGACTATCCGGAACTCCGCCGGGCCACGCGGCTGCAGCTTCGCAATGTCCTGGACCTGTCTACAAGCCGGGACGGGATCCAGATCGCCTGCCTTCCGGCACCGGATGCGGACCCGGATCAGGTGCGCGACCAAGTGAGGGATGTCTACGGCGTCTGGGTCGGCGTGACCGTCCGTCTTCGGCGACCGCTCGCGACCACGATCAGGCAGTGGGTCGCGAGGAACCGGGACGAGGACGTCGTCGGCAGCCTGGCTGCCCTGGAGCAGGCAGTCGCAGCAAGTGCAGACGTTTACATGAATGAGGGAGCGACCAGAAGGATCTAGTGCTGCGAGCGCTGGAAGTGCAAGCGGTGATCGCCCTCAGTTGACCTGGGACCTGCTCGACCAGGCGAGCGGCCCGCGACGAAGGATGACCTTGAGCATCTTCCTGCCCGGGTTGCTTGCGGTCTTCCCTGCCTCACGTTCCCCACCCGGGTTCACGGCGGCTGGTCGTGTGAACGCTAAGCCGGTGGCAACACCACTTCATGCGAACTTCTAATCGCCCGCATCATCCACATGCCGGGCCTGCTGCGGCGATCACGTTGCGAAGCGGCGGCGCGGGCGTCCCGTTGACGTTATAGCCGGCGTTGTCGGCGACGTACCCGACCCAGGTGCACGCGCCGTCAACCGAAAGAGCGCCGGCGATGATCATCTGCACTGATGTCAGGCACTTGCCGGTGCTCACGTTCCACACCCATCCACCGCCGAGCTGCTGCGCCACTGTCGCCGTGCCCGCGGTTTGCATGCGCACGTAGATGTCACCGGACGCGGGCTTCCTGGCATCACAGCGACTGACGGCGCGGTCTGCCGCGGCGCTCCGCTGAGCTGCTCGGGTTGTCGCGCTGCAGTCGGCGGCGGATGCGACGAGGCGGCGACGGGACTGCTGCTGGCGGCGCATCCGGCGAGCGACAAGAGAGCTAGCCCGGCAACTGCGGAAACAATTCGGTACTTCACGTCCATAAGACGCCCCATAACGGCCGCCGGGTTTACAGGCCGCCAACCCAAGGGCACCCGCCAGCCGAAGCCCGCAGGGTGCTCTGGTTCCTGCGGATCTGCTGCTACAGCCTGCGGCCAATGCGGAACCCGCCAGGAAGGCGGTCGCTGGCGCAGGGGCTGCTCACATCGGGTCACCGGACGGTGAGCCGCCAGGCACCTGGCTGCGGTTCGGTCTGGTACAAGCCGCGACACGAGCCGCCACCTCACCGGTAAACAGCCTGAGAACGAGCAAGATCGGAGACATCGAGACCGTGCCGTCATTCGACTTCGCGGTGGCGCTGCGGGTGAAGATGCCCGAGTTGATCGATGGCAGTGAGCATCTGAGGGTCCACGACTACCTCCGGCGACCCTCGCCTATCTGCTTGAGCAGTGCGAGTATGGCTGCGGGCTGGACCACGGTTTGGCAGCTGGCCGTTGGCGCGTGGTCAAGTCCGGTGACGGGTGTACGACGCGTGATCCTTCGTCGTTCTCGTTCAGGTGGTGCGGGTCTGCAGAGCCGCGGGTCGCATCGAGCTCGCCAAGAAGTGACGGTGCGAAAGCCAGCTGTCGACTGTTGCTTGATCTGGACATCCCCAGAAGCCGGGCCAGCCAGGTTCGCCGTTATCTTCGTGCCAGAACACCGGAACCGCCCAGCCTGGGGCGGTGGCCGGGTCTTCTGGCTGGGCGCCAGTCAACGCCGGGGACGTGGCGGGGCCAACGGGGAGCGCCGCCCGCAGCCAGGTGGCGTTATCGTTCGCCGTGTGGGTGTCGCGGTCGTTGGCCTGGGCGCGTGGGTGGAGCTGGCGCGTAAGGGCCACGGGGGTATGGACTTCGACGTGCACGAGTTCGCGGCCTTGGATGATGGCCGCCGGGTGACGTTGCACCAAGATCGTGGTTTCAGCACTAGCGCGACGCACTTGACTGCTGATCACGCCGAGCGCAGTGTGCTGACGACAGTGCTTCCGGACGACGCCGAGGTCACTGGTGAAGATCACCCGTGGGAGTGGCTTGCTTCGCTGATCGGCGACCACGGGGTGGCGGTGACGCCAGGACAATTTAAAACCGTGCCTTATGTGGTCGAGTTCGGTCCGCGGCTCTCCGCACTGCTGGAATCGGAGGGCCAGCAGGAGCATTAGCGGCCTCGGGCCTCATCGCGTTGATGGCCGCCATCCACAAGGTCGGCTACCGGTGGCCCTGGCGCGGCATCCAGGCGGAATCTGGCCGCGGCTGACCGTATACGTCATCGGGATAATCGTCGGTGGCATCGCGTCAGCGGCCGCGCACGGCCAGATGTCCGGAGAATGGCCCGCCTACCTGCTGGGCATCGCCGGCACCGTCGGTCATCCAGAACGCAATCAGTGTTGTGGAAGTGAGCCAGCGGGCGGACGCGCCCGCGCGGACAGAAGGCGAGAATGTCACAGCAGCCAGCTAACACTATGCGCCGCTTCATAATGACCGCCCGCAACCGGCCGGCCCTGGTGCACGTCACAGTCTCGCCGCGCGTCGCACGGTTCCTAGTCGCCGCAGGCGGACAGCCAGCCAGGCGAACTGATCCTGACGTGCCAGCCGAGCCAGATCCGCTCACGGCGTTGGTCGAGGTGTCTCCGGAGCTCGGAACGGTTCCTCCATCGGAGGGAACGGTCGTCGACCTTGCGTCTTGTCAAGGCTGGCTGGCCGGCGACCTCCGCTTGCGCCCTGCGGCGCCCTGCCGCAGGCTGTGTTCACCGGCATCAAGTGGCAGGGCCGCCCGCTGCCGGGATCAGATGCGCTCTCGGTTGTCAGGCGCCCGCGCCACGGAAGAGCGCCGCTCAGCGAGTCGCCCAGCGTCCATAGCGAGGCACTTACCAGCACCAGGTCCTTGAGCAGGAACTGGCCGGGCAGCACCGACAGCACCGGGAATCCGCGGGCAGCCGTCAGTCCCGGCGTGGTGAACAGGAAGCTCAGCGTGCTGAGGAACAGCACTATGCCCATCGCGCTGCCGATGACCGACAGCCAGGGAACAGCGGCCGGGGCGGCAACGCCAAGCTCACCGCCGGCTACCTCCCCGCGGCACCCAGATGGAACGGACCCGCGCACGCGCTCGACCACCAAGACCGCTGGGACATCGCTAGCCGGCTCTTGCACGATGACGACCTCAAACCCGAAGACCGCCGGCCTGCTCGTCCTCCTCTACGCCCAGGGCGCAACAGCGATCAGCCTCATGACCGTCAGCCAGATCCAGATCAGGGAGCAGCCCGTCCGGCTGCATCTCGGCCGCGTCCCCATCCAGCTACCCGAGCCAGCCGCCGCGCTCGCCCGCAGCGTCGTGCCGAACCGCAAAGGACACGCCACCATCGGAGCCGGGCAGCCATCACCCTGGCTGTTCCCCGGAGGCCAGCCCGCAAGGCCGGTCAGCACAGCACGGCTGACCCAGCGGCTCGCCGACCTCGGGATCCGTCCCGGCCAGGCACGCAGCACCGCGCTCTTCCAGCTCGGCGCCGAGGTCCCCGCCGCCATCCTCGCCCGCACCCTGGGCATCCACACCGATGTCGCCGTCACCTGGCAACGCCTCTCAGCGGGCGACTGGACCGCCTACGCCGCTGAAGTCAGCCGCCGGACGTCCCATCCAGTCAGGCATTCCGACAGTTCCAATATCTGACGTCGCCATTATGGCCCCGGAGGACGTAATCGCTGCCGCTCGGGCCGATGCTTGGATCCCGAGCTAGTCCCTCGGCCCGGCAAAGCCCCGGCCTGGCGGGAGCTGACTAAGCGGTGACCTGCTCGCTTGCTAAGGCAGCCGCGATCGCGCATCCGGGACGGTGTCCCCCCCGAGGAGGAGAGCCTGAGCACTCGGGACAGCATCCGGTCGACTTGAAGGGGGTGAGACCTGCCCACTGGTGCTTTTCCAGCAGGCGTCGCAGCTCGGCGTTCTCAGATCTTAGCGAAACCTCTGTATCACTCATGACGCCTTCATCCTGGTCCGTTTGTTGCAGAACCCACAGCATCACTTAGGACGGTAACGGCTCGGCCGTGACACCGGCGGCATCTACATTCTGCCTAGCCGCTAGTAGAGAATCCACACTTGTTCGTGACCGAGTCAGTTTCGGAGCCACACGCTCCGGCAAGCAGTGATCTTGTACGCCTACGCCCTCCCGCCTGCACCGATTCGGGCAGCGACCGCGGCGCCGGCTCGTCCTGACGCGGATGATCACCGGGGTAGATGACCGCTGTCACCAGCAGGCGCGCCTCCCACTGCTGGCAGTGGACGGCCCGCAGGAACGCCGCGACGGCGCTGATGTCGCCGCTGCGGGTCTTGGGATGCCGGACCTCGATGGCCAGCGCGGCCAGGTAGCGTTCCAGCGCCGCCCGGTCCAGGCTGGCCGGATCGGCGCCCAGGCCAGACGACAGCCGGGCCATCCGGTTCAGCGCGGTGAAGTCCTTGCGGACCTGGCCCAGCGCCAGGCCGCCCGAGATCCGCCACCGCAGCCACCGCTTGATCAGCTCGCACAGCCATCCTGGCTCGATGCCGCAGAAGTCGAAGCGGGCCCGCCGGGTGACTGGCAGCCCGAGACGGGCCAGCCGCCACTGGTCGGCGTGGTACTCGCTGTCCCAGCCGGTCCCGTCGCGCAGGCTGGCCAGGCAGTCGACGGCGTAGCCGATAAACGCGCGCAGCGTAGTAGCGCGGACGTAAGGTCCGGCCACCTGGCTGACCCAGAATCCGGCTGAGTGGTCCAGCAGGAAGGTGACCTGCCGCTCGGCTAGATAGATTTGCCAGTCTCATAGGCCTAATTTGGCAGATCGGCGGCAGGAGCTGGAGCACGTTTGATTCACAATGAGGGCGGAACCATGCGGCACACGAACGAGCGGCCCAGCACGCCGCGTCGTCGGAGCTTGATCCGCGCCGCGGTGGCCGGTACTGCGGCAGCAGGCGTCCTCAGTTTCGCGGGACCAGCGTTCGCTGCTGGAAATGGCAACTTCACCCCGCCGCCCGGTTGCGCCGGCTCGTGGAACACCACCCAGGCGGCCAACAACAACCACGCCCCCGGTATGGCACCAGGCTGCGCCGTGGCCGAGAGGCATTGCCGGCTGACCTTGAACGGTACACCCGCGCCAAGGGAGGGTTCTTCGCCTCGGCTCGGGTGCTGCCCGTTCGACCAGACGGGTACCGACTCCTCCATCAGGGATTTCACCAGTTTCGACCGGGTCTCCTCCCCGCAGGGCTAATTCTGGCCAGGACCCTGTTGTCAGTTGGGTCAACTGAGCATGAAACGCGCGAACGGCCGAGCACTGGTGACCGCGAGGATCGGACCGCATGATCGCCATCAATGTCCGAGGCTTGCTACCAAGTTCGGCGTGAACAGACACCGGCATGTGTGAAGTAGTAGCCACGGCAAGGTCGCAGCTGACGCATTACTGCCTTGAGGCCGCGGCAAGCTGGCACGGCACCCCTGCGGCAGCCGTCCGGAACATCTTCCGGACGGCTGCCGCGGGGCTTTCGCTAATCGTCTCAGCACCTTGTACTGGGTGGTACCGCCGGACGAAGCCGCCGGTCGGACATGTCAGCCGTGGACGCTGAAGTCGGCGGTCAGGCTGGCGGGTGTGCCGATCTGCACCTGGTAGGAGCCCAGCTCTACCTGGGGGCTGCTGATCCCGGCGATGTCACCAGGCGTGACAGCCAGTTCGGAGACGGGGAAGGTGACCTGCACGGTCTTTGACTGCCCGGCATCGAGGGTCACCCGGGTGAAGCCGACCAGCCGCTGGTTAGGTACGACGACGGCGCTGACCGGCTGGTGCACATAGACCGGCACGATGTCGGTGCCGGCCCGGCCGCCGGTGTTGGTCACCGTGAAGCTCGTACTGACGGTGCCGGAGCTGGACACACTGCTCGTCGCCGAAAGTCCGGTGACACTGAAGGTGGTGTAGGACAGCCCGTAGCCGAACGGGTAGAGCGGGTTGTAGCCGCTGCCCTGGCCTGACCCGGTGTAGGGGAGCTGGTCGAAGAACTTCGGCTCATCGCCGAGCGGTGACGAGGCACCGGAGTTGAAGTCCCCGCCTGGTGCCGCCGCGTCCGACGGCCAGGTAATGGGCAGCTTGCCACTCGGGTCGATCTTCCCGAAGATGGCGTCTGCCACGGCCTGGCCCGCCTCGGTGCTGCCCTGGTAGGCCATCAGTATCGCGTTGGCCTGTTCTGCCGGGCCGAGGCCGAGCGGCCTGCCTGCGATCACGACCACGATCACAGGCTTGCCGGTCGCCTCCAGCGCGCTGACCAGGGACTTCTGGTCGGGCGTGAGCTGCGGCGCGGGGTTGTCGCCGAGCCCCTCGGCGTATGCCTTTTCGCCGACCGCCACGACCACGGCGTCGGCGCTTGCCGCGTCGCTCACGGCAGTTGCCTGGTCCGGGGCGTAGGTCACGTTGGTGTCCTCGCCCTGCAGGCCTTTCAGGACCGTGGTGCCGGGCGGGATCTGGCCTTTCGGCCCCTCGCAGCACACGTGGCCGCTGGTGTATGGCCCCTGCCAGCTGACACTCCAGCCGCCGACTTGGAAGGGCATCGAGTCCGCGTTCGGCCCAGTCACCACGACTTTGCTCGTCGGGGACAGCGGCAGGACGTTCTTCTCGTTGCGCAGCAGGGTGATCGACTCGCGCGCGGCCCGCAGGGTGACGTCGCGGCCGGCCTGGACAGCAGCGTCTGCCTTGCTCGCGTCGACCATCGGGTGGTCGAAGAGCCCGAGGTCGAACTTCAGCGTGAGGACCCGGCGCACCGCTTGATTGATCGTCTTCATGGAGATGCTGCCGTTGGCCACGTCCTGCTGCACGGCCGCCTGCCACTGCTCAGCGTTGAAGGGCAACATGGATACGTCAACGCCGGCGTTGATCGCGATCGCGGCTGCGCCGGCCAGGTCCGGCGCGATGTGGTAGGTCGACGCGAGCGCGGGCACGTCGCCGTAGTCGCTGATCACCACACCTTTGAAGCCGAGCCGGTCGCGCAGCTCAGTCGTCAGCAGGAAGCGCGACGCAGTCGCAGGAATCCCGTTGACCGAACCAGAATCGACCATCACGGTGCCCGCACCGGCGTCGATACCGCCGGCGTAGGACGGCAGGAACGTGTCCTGCAGGTAGCGGATCGGCAGTTCCGCCTGCACCCGGTCGTGCCCGTTGATCGACTCGGAGTAGCCGGCGAAATGCTTGATCGTGGCGGTGACCTTCAGCGCATTCTCGCCGCCGCTTTGCAGGCCGGCCACGTTCGCAGCGCCCATGGCGGCGGCAAGCGCAGGCTCCTCAGCCCAGGTCTCGTAGGTGCGGCCCCACCGGTTGTCGCGGGCCAGGTCCTGCACCGGGGCGAAGTCCCAGTTCCAGCCGGTGGCGCGCAGTGCGTTGGCAGTCACCTCACCGCCCGCCTTGGCAGCCGACGGGTCCCAGGTCGCGCCCATCCCGATGGACTGCGGGAAAAGCGGCGCCTGCCATGGGTGCCCGAAGCCGTGCACGGCGTCGACGCCGAAGATGACCGGGATGTGCAGCCGCGAATGCTGCATCGCGTAGGACTGCATGATGTTGTACTCGGTGGCCCAGTCCAGGCCCGTGTTGCCTGTGCCGCCGTTGCCGGTGGTGTCGGGCGGTACATCGGTCCCGCCGGCCAGGATCGAGCCAACATCGTTGGCTACGAAGATCTTCTGCTCACACACCGGGTTCGGCATGTTGAACCCGCCCGTGCTGGTGCAGCTGTTGCTGGTATCGGTGACCTGGGTCGCCTCGATCTGCACCATCTGGCCGATCTTTTCCGGCAGGGTCATCCGGCCGAGCAGGTCGGCGACCCGCGCCGGGACGGGAAGGTGCGAGTTGAGGTAGGCCGGGCGGCCGCTGGCCAGGGCGGTGGTCCTGGTTATGGCGGCAGCCGACATGGCGATCATCAGCGCAATCACCACTACCGTGATGGTCACCGGCCCGCGGCGGGCTAAGGCCGGGCAGGCCGGCTATGCCAGACCGCTGCCGGGCAAGATCGCGGATTGTGTATCTCATCGTGTGCTCCTAGCGTGTGTCGTTGCTGACCTAGGCGGCTTACGGCTGGATGCAGCCGAATTGGCGGAGCACGCGGTGCGCACGTCTCCATAGGGCCGACCGACGTCGGGCAGCTCCCCGACCGAGCCCGGAAGCCCACACTTGGCTGGGTCTGGCGCCGGTGCAGCCGCCAGGTCCCCGGTAACGACGCCGTGCCGTCGGGTTGACCTGACCTGCTCCGCACGAAATGGCCGATATCGTGGCCAGCGAGCATGTCGCCGCCCTCCTCAGAGGGTCACGTAACAGCGTCAGAACACCTCATTTAGGGCCGGACATTATGCTCTACCCTGCTTATAGCGATGTCAACCGCTTCGGCCATACGTCAACGGCTAGTGGGGTCTGGCCGCCGGACTGGCAAGGTCGCCGATGCGAGTTCCGCTGCTCGCGTGTCGAGGATCACTCGTCGTGAATGACGAGGACCCGGGTCCGCAGACGTTCACGAAGGCGATCAGCACCGCCCATGGGCTGAACAGCAGGAACAACAGGGGGTGCTTGATGACCGCTGCCATCAGGCGCTGGGAAAGGGTTCGCGCCAACCCTGCGGAAACTCATGCTGCGGAGCGGGAGCAACGCGGCCGAGCCCGCTGGGGCGGAGCAGCCCTGAGCGAACGGGTAGGTGAACAGATGCCGGAGAACGTGTAGATCCGGCCGGAGGGCTAGTTTGGGCGACACTCTTGCTGGGCAGACGGCCTGCGATGTCCGGTAAGAACAGCAACCGTTCGAGAATGCCGCCGGGCCCGGCAGGGGTGATCGGCGCCGTCAGCCATCCGTACATGCTGGCGGGCGCGATAGGGCTAGCGCTAGCGCTCGCAGTGGGCGTGCTCGGCTGCGCGGCTGCGGGGCCCGAGCCACTCGCCCGGCATCCGCGCCCGCCCGCCACGGCGACGACAAGGTCCGAGCCCGCATCTGAGGCTGCGCCCGGGCAGGCTGCCGCCCGCCTGGCGGCAAAGGCGTTCCCTATGTCACCAGCGAGCGGCCATGGATACCTGGCACCGGGCTCGGACCCGCGCGCGCTGCCAGGCGACGTCTTGATCGCGGACGAGAACAACAACCGGCTACTGCTCGTCGATCCTTTTGGGCGAGTCCGGTGGCAGTTCCCGGGCCCCGGCAATGTCCACCACGGGCCGGCCTTCGGGCCTCCTGATGACGCATTCATTTCTCCGGACAGCAAGATGATCGTCGCTACCCAGGAAATGGTCGATACCGTCTCGGTGATCGATGTCGCCGCGCACCGCGTCACCAGGCGCTACGGCCACCCCGGCGTGCCCGGGTCCGCGGCCGGCTTCTTCAGCCATCCAGATGACGCGATGCTGCTGCCCGGTGGTGATCTCCTGATGTCGGACATCATGAACTGCCGGATCCTGATCCTTGCTCCGGGTCGCTGG
Organism: uncultured Actinomycetota bacterium; assembly: GCA_963804435.1. Taxonomy (GTDB): domain Bacteria; phylum Actinomycetota; class Actinomycetes; order Streptosporangiales; family Streptosporangiaceae; genus JAJYUU01. The sequence continues at coordinate 3,214,089 of CAWDQI010000001.1, forward strand.
CACGTGCTGAGGCAGCTTGGCACCACGTCGTCATGCGGCCACCACCCGCCAGCCCTTTTCGGCAGCCCGAACGGAGTGTTCCCGCTGTCGGATGGGCATTTCCTGGTCACCGAGATCAGCGGGAACTGGGTGGACGAAATCGATCTGCACGGTCATGTCCACTGGTCGGCGCATCCGCCGGGTGTCAGTTATCCGTCCGATGCCAACCAGGCTGGCGACGGCCGCTACATAGTCGCCGATTACTCGTTCCCGGGCCAGATTGTGATCTTCAATCGCGCCGGCCGCGTGTTGTGGCGCTTCCGGCCGCGTGGCGCGAACGCCCTTAACCATCCGTCGCTAGCGCTCCCCCTGCCGAATGGGAACATCTTGGTCAACGATGACTTCAACGACCGAGTCATCGTCATCGACCCGAAGACCAACCGGATCGTATGGCAGTACGGCCATCGCGGTGTCCCCGGCCGCGCGGCTGGCTTCCTCAGCAACCCCGACGGTGTGGACATGGCCCCGCCCTACTCACTACTCGTGATGCACGCTCCGACGCTGGGGTGGCCATAGGGACCGCCGGGCGATCCTCCTCGCATCGCGAGGCTGTTCGCACCACTGCCAGCTTCGGATCAGACCCGCCCGGTGATCGCGAGTACCTCGTCCGCGGCATAGTGTTCGCTGTTCTCGAACACGCTGGACCGCTGCCTGCGCAACACGTCGGCTTCGACCCGGTACTGCTCGGCCACCTGATCCCGACCATCCCGGCTCGGGCCACTGGTAGCCGAGTTCGACAATCACGCCGGGAGGCTGCCCGGGACCCGCCCAGGGCCAGGATGTCGGCGCAGACCGCGCGCTGCTCGCCGGGCTGTTCGGCCGGCCGACGCAGTTGGCCAGCGGCCAGGCCTGGGCGGCCTGCTCGCCGGACGCACATTCCGGCTGCTGGGCGCGGACGTCTGCGGCGCCTGCGATGCCCCCCGCTGGCAGCGGGGCGACGTTATGCGCGACCGTGTGCGCGAAGCCGCCAAGTTCGCGCAGGAGCGGCATCCGGCAGTACGCGCAGCGCCCGGTGAGCAGCGCCTTGTTCCGGGCGATCTCGTCATTGAGGCTGGCGCACAGTGCTTCGCCTCGGCGTCCAGCGCGCGCCCGGCTTCCTTGCAGCGCTGGCGTGCCGAGGCCGGCTTCACCGTCCCTGCAGCGTTGTCGATCATCACCACAAGCTGGCCCGAGGGCGTGGCGGGGCCTGGCTGGGGGGTGCTGGATCGCTGAAGCGCAGCCCATTTCAGCTAGGCGCGGCCAGGGCCTGGTCAAGGGGTTGCCACGAGCAGTTCGCGAGGGACGGTCGAGAGGACTCGGGTGCCGTCTTCAGCGTAGATGATCGTGTCGACCAGAAGCGTCCCGAAAAGGCATTCGAGGTTAGTGACCATTCCTGCCTCGAACACCTTGCCGGGTGCCGCCTCGTCGAAGTCGAACATCCACGGGCCCACCCAATCCGGCGGGAAGGCGAGGCCGAGGTCGTAACCGCCGCACCACCCGGGTATCTCCGAGATGCCGGAGTCCTCGAGCCATGCTTTCATCGCCTTCCCGACATCATCGACCCGCCGCCCGGGCCGTGCCTCGTCACAGAAGATGCGGAAACCTCCGGCGGCCTGGCGATAGAGCTCCACCAAGGGATCGGGAGGATCGCCGATCCACACCGCCCGGGCCGCGTTCGCGTGGTAGCGATCGACAACACCGCACGGGTCGAGATACACGATCTCGTCTCGGCGTAGCGCCCGTCTGCCGGAGATGGCGTGGGGCAAGAAGACCGGCCCAGAGGCGACCAGCTCGTGGAGGGCGGCTGGTTGCCCGCCCGCTTTGGCCATCGCGAGCATCATCTCGCCCCATACCTCAAGCTCGGTGACGCCTGGAGCGATGACCTCGACGGCGGCCCTCAGCCCGATGTCGAGGACGCGCCCGGCCGCCTCGATGCGTTCGACCTCAGCACGGGACTTGAGGTGGAGCAGGCCATCGATCAGCGCCGTGGCATCGCCGATCTTGCACCCCGCGGCCGCGATGGCTTCTTCGATCGCCTCACCCGTCCGCTGGTCGGGAGGCAAACCACGGCGCTCTCGGCCCACCAGTCCTTCCAGCCAGCCGGCCGAGGTCAGCTCCCGGACAAGGAACGCGAGCGCACCGTCAACTGCCTCCACCGGATATAGCCGAACGTCGCGGCACACCGACGTTGCGGAAAGCAGCTCTTCCTCGCCGCCGAAGTCGAAATGAATGACCTCGTCGCGGTCGGCTCTCACGACGGAGGTCGCTAGCGCCGGCCACTCGGGTGGGCCTGCGTGCCGATACCAGCGAGCCGTGTACCCGTGCAGCCAGCACATCGACTCAGGCCGGCTAAGGAATACCACATCGACGCCAGCCTCGCTCATCGCCCGGCGCAGACGGTCGAGCCGGTCCGCGTACTCGGCGGGTTCAAACGCCGGGCTGGCATCCGCCAGCTCGGCCTCCCGACCCATCTCCTCGGTGGCGAAACAGGCCCGCAGGCCGGCGAGGAAGTCACTCATCACGACACCTTTCTGTAGCCGGTCCTGGAAGTACTCGGCGACAAGCCCCCGGCAAAGTGTGCGGTCAAGAATCCGCCGGCAGGGTGGGGACCGCAATACCAGTCAGGCTCTAGCCCACACCGCCCCAACGTCGGAAACGTCAGCAGGAGGCTGGAATGCCCGCAACGATCACGGTGACGAGGCAGTCGAGAAGCGATATCTCGGACCCGTACCGGAGGCCCGCCGCGCGCGCCGCGCTCGCGAAGGAAGCAATCAGCATGCTGATGGCCGGATGCGCATAGGCTGCTGAGCATGAGGCGAATCTTGGTGATGACCTTCGCTGTCCTTGCCGGGATGATTGCAGTTAATGCGGCGGTGGACCGCACCAAGAACTGCGATTGCCTCGATGACTGCTGGTGCAAGACGAGTCTGGGACGCCATGCGAGATGGTGGGTGCCCGCGCGCTATCACTCGATGCGATCTCCGAGCGGCTGACCGCTCGGCGGGAGCTTGCGGCCCAGGTCTATAACTGCCTGTGGTCGCACGCGGGCGGCGAGCCTGCCCGGGTAACTGCCGTCCAGCGAACCGCCCGGTGCGACCCGGCCCGCCGTGCAAGGATGGCGATACCCAGCAGGCCGACCTGACTGCGGCTCCCGCCCAGGCCGGCTGCCTGCCACGCGTGCCGCCCCGGCCCGGGCGGGCGAGTTCATTGGCGCTATGACCCAGACATCGGGAACACCACACTGGTCCCACTGCTGACCATTCTCCTCCCCCGCCTCCAGAGTTCCTGTCCGGCCGTGGGCAACGAAAGACGTTCGCGTGCTGACCCACCGTGGCCACCACACCGCAGCGTCACGGGTATGAAAGTGAGTCCGCAGTTCCGCTCGGTCGCGCTAATCATGCAGGCGCCGACGACGGTGCGGGGTCAGGACGGCGTGTTCACAGCTCGGCAACCGGCCGAGCCTATCGGGCAGTCAAGATCGTTACCGGATCGTCGAACACCCAGAGGTGTGTGGCGACGGCGGCGATCAAGGCGGGGTTGCTGAACTGGTAGCCGCCGGTCGGTAGGTAGCGCCAGCAGCCGATGTTCAGCGGGTCCTGGATCCAGGAGTCACCGGAGAGGGTCTAGACCCACCGGCCGCCACTTGCGGTCAGTTCGGTCACCCAGCCGCCATTGGCGTCGATATAGCTGTTGGCAACCCAGACGTGGGTTCCAGCGACTCCGATGCCCTCTCGGGCAACGTCCTTCTCGCTGCTAATGCATCGAGGGCGCGTAGGCGATGCCGATGATCGCACCCTCGCTGGACTGCAGTCGAGCGACGGTCTGTCCCCACGGCTCGGTACGTGCGTCGTGGAGCAGCGTGAAGCCCTTCTCCGTCAACTCGTCCGCTGCGACCTGGACGGTCTTAGCGTCCGCGACCTCGAACTCGACGCTCGCCTGGGGCACCGGCCGCTCCGCTGGCCACTCAGGCGTGCCGAAGCACGCCTGCGCAGCCTGAGTCAGGGGCCAGACCCCGAAGGACTTGCAACCGTCGATGTCTTCACTATGCAGGTAGCCGTCACCTTCCGCGGTCAGCGCCAAGCCAAGCGCGTCCACGTACAACCTTCGGCTGACGCTCGGGTCAGCCGTGATGACTGCGACGCTGGCGATGAACTGCACATCCATGACGTCACCTTCCGAGTTGATTCGACTGGTCCCGTCGATTCTCGCTTCCCACCCCGACACTGCCGCCGTCGGACTCCGTGACCGTCTCGTAGGGCGATCCTCAAATGACACGCCCGACCCGCACATATCGCGCAGCGCCCCGCGGCACTGGGTTAGCCGCCGAACGCTACCAGAACCGGCAACGCGCAAGCACTAGCCTCATGTTCACTTTCGGCAACGGCCACCGTCGAGGCCTAATGCTGTCACCAAGCAGACCCTGACAGGCGCGCCTTAGACGGGCCTGGTATCCCCCTGTACTGGAGTGGTCGTGCCAGGGAAATCTTTCACCGCGCGGTCAGGTCAAGCTCGCAGTTCCTGCGTACTGAGCGCACCCGGAATCCGAGCATGTCGTTGATGGCGATCATGTGGTCGTTTGGGCAGGCGTTGTTCGTGATGATGCTGCGCAGGCCCGGGTCGTGGCCGAGGACAAGCTCCAGGTTGGCTGTCTTGACCAGCAGTCCGAGCCGATGCCCGCGATGGTCGGCCAGCACAGCCGTGAGGTACTGGAAGCCCCAGCCGGGCACGCCGGAAGAGGTACCGATCTTGGTGAGGGCAACCATCTCACCGCTGTCGTCATGCAGGGCCGCGACCGCGTAGAACTGCTGCCCGGCAGCGATGCCGAGCTGCTCCACCTTCCTGATCCGGTCGGCGTCCCAGCTCTCTGGCTCCACCCCCGGATCTCGTGGCGCGTCGGCCATGGCAAGCTCGATGCCGGCCGCGCTGTGGATGTGCTCCTCCGGGGTCGCACCCAGCCAGGAGACCAGCGAGTACCCGCGGGACGCCTGCGTGGCCTCCGCGCGCAGGCCGGGCTGCCGCGACCTCACCGCATCGTCGACCCTCAGCACCCTGAGTACCTCACTGATGCCGATGCGTGCACTGGCGGACACGGCGAACGCCGCTGCCGGCGAGTCCTGGGCGACCTGCGCCGTCAGCCGCGACCGGCCGGCCAGCCTGGCCTGGTCTGCGCAGTGTGCGAGCAGCCTCCGCCCGTGACCCGAGCGGCGGTATGCGGGCGTGATGAACAGCGCGCAGGAGGCCATGGTCGGGTTATCCCGGTCAGGCAGCACCAGCAGGTAGCAGCCGATTGGCTCGCCGACCTCGTCGCAGGCCAGCCAGGTTTGCGTGGGGTTTCCCCAGCCATGCGCCCAGGCGTTGGCGAAACCTGCGAAGGACTGGTGCGGAAGCTCAGGATCGTCGTGGTGGCCGCACGCGTCCACGATCTGGAAGCAGGCTCGCAGGCGCTGCCGGTCGGCGATGGGGTCGAATCTCTCAATACGCACCCAGGCAGTCAACCGGTCAGGCACGGAGCTGACAACGCAATTAAGTCTGCGTGGCGGGGCAGTGCCGCGGGCCGGTGCCGCGGTACTCCAGGCCGGCGGGATCACGGTCACCGCAGCGCTCGCGCCCGAGACGTCCTGATCGTCCTCGGTTACGGCACGCGCCTTCTAGAAACGGTTGAGCCGCGACCTGCTGCGTCCGTTCGCCGATCAACCGGGTGCCGTGTCAACCTGCCGTGGCGGCGAATCTAAACACCTGGCGGGCGTAGGACTGCACGGCTGACCGATGCGCGCGGCCATAAGGTGCGGCGATCCTCGGCGGCTGAGGCACTGCGCGATGTGCCACGACCTGGGTCAAGGCATATGCGTAGGTCAGCTAGCTAGCAGGATTGTGCGGAGGAATCCGCCAAATGGCCGGGCCGTCCGGCGCGCCTTTGGCCGCGATGCGAGTGGCGACCGTGGTCGGCTCGGAGGCCCTTCGGGCGCGCCATGCGCCCCCGCCCCTGCCACCCAGCCGCGAAGCCAGAGCGAAGACAATCAACCCAGCGAGGGGCGCCGACGACAAGGGCGCCGACTCGACGCACCCGCGCGAAACCACCGAGCAGGGCGCGGTCCTAGCGTCCAGCTGCGGGCACCGGAATGCCGGACTCGCCGCGCCCGATCCACGGCCAGGCAAACAGCACCAGGCCCGCGTACCACGCCGCGACCGCGATCGAGTAGGTCACTGCCGCGCTGGGCGGCGCCATGAAGAACAGCGCGTTCTGGCTGAGGGTCAGGATCACTGCACCCGGCCCGATGATCGGACTGGTCACCACCGCCACGACGGTCATGGCCAGCAGCAGCAGCTCGGCAAGAATGATGCTGGCCAGCAGCACACCGATGCCAGGCCCGAAGCAGGTATCGACGCAATGAGGGGGCGGGTGCAGAGCTTGCGGCAGCTCCGCTGCCAGGCCGATGGCCGCCCAGGCGAACACCAGAGCGCCGACAGGCGCGAATGTGATCAGCACCCATCGGTGCCGGCGCATTGCCGTTGATCCTCTGGCCCGCAGCACGGCGGCGGTGAGCATGAGGGTGCCGACCGCCAGTCCTGCCTCGGCGACCAGGTCGGCCGCCGGTGAAGCGAAGGCCAGTACCATGACCGCGGTGCCGACCAGGCCGGTGACCACGCACACCCGTCCGGGACGGTAACGGCCCGCCACTACAGCGGCCAGCAGGACCGCGAACGGCACCAGGGCCCAGGCCCGGGCGGCTCCGGTGTGCCCGGCCAGCAACAGCGCCACAACAACGCAGACGGCAAGCGCGTACCCGGAAAGAAGCCAGCCGGGACAGCGCACAGCCACACCTCCGCAAGGGCGCCAGCCACCAGAACCTAGCTCCACGGTATGGCCGGCACCGGCAGCGGCCAGCTCGGTAGCGATAGCGGAACCGGTTCGACGCCCTGGCGTGACAACGCAACTGCCAGGGCTGGTTCAGCTCCTTGGCCGGGCTCAGCTCACTGTCCCCGGCAGATCCGAATCACCGGCATAACCCTGATGAGCGCGCCCGCTCACCGGCATCATGCAGAAGCGCGCGTTCCTCGGCAAGCGCCTGGGTGATGATGACATGGCTGGATGCGCGTGGCGGATCACACGTCCCGGCGGGCACGGTGCAGGCGACCTGGCGTGACCGCGGGCAGTCACAGCGGTCATCGCAGGCCCAGCCGCTGATCCATGCCAGTCGCCGCATCGCCGGCCCAGCCCACCTCGTGACGCTGCGACTCCGCCGGCAGACCCGCCCCACGTTGCCCGCGCAGATCCGACTCCACCTTGCCGACCCGGCCACTGTGCCAAGATTGCTATTGCCCTGGAGCCGGGCTGGCCGAAGCCCCCGGCGCTGAGAAAATGATTGCGCTATAACCTGAGTATCGGGAAGACCACACTGGTCCCACTGCTCACTATGCGGCTCCCCCGTCTCAGACATCCCAGCAGCCGTACACGATCGCCGACCTCACGGCTGGGGTGAGCCTGGGGCCTTGAGGAGGGCGTCCAGCTCGCGGGCGATTAGGTGTGCTTCTGCTGCGCCGGTGGGGGTGAGTACGGTGTGGGCCTGCTGCATGCGGGCGAATGCGGCGGGGCGGTCGCCGACGCTGAGCGCGCAGCGGGCCAGGCCTGCCAGGGCGCGGCCTTCTTCGAGCGGTAGAGCGAGCTGGCGGGCACGGTGCAGTGCCTTGTGGTGATGGTCGACGGCATTGTCCAGGTCGCCGCTTGCGTAGCACAGTGATCCGGTGGTGTTCAGCACTTCGGTTTCGACGCCTTCGGCGTGGAGGTCACGGCTGATGGCCAGTGCCTGGGCGAGGGCTTGCTCGGCCGCAGGATGGTCGCCGGTTATCCGCCACAGGTTCGCTTGCGCCACGAGCACGCTGGCCTGGGAGATCGGCTCGCCCTGGTCGCGGAATATGGCTAGCGCCGCGGTCAGATGACGGCCCGCGGCGGCATAATCCCCGACTGCGTGTCGCGCCTCGCCCAGGCGCAGGAGCGTGACTGCTTCGCCGCGTCTGTTGCCGAGGGCGCGGAAGATTTCAAGCGCGTCAGCGATGGTATGCAGCGCGAGCTCGTGATCGCCGGAAACCGTCTGTGCCTCGCCGAGGAGCTGGAGAGCGTGGCCCTGGCCGAGCCGGATGCCCGCCCGGCGGTAGATGCTGAGCGCCTCGGCGAAACTTTGAGCTGCAGCCGTGTAGCCGCCGGTCACGCTTTGAACCAGGCCCAGGCGAAGCAGGGCGTGTGCCCGGCCGGTCCTGTCCCCAAGCTCACCGAAGATCGCGACCGCTTCGGCCGCGGTTGCCGCTGCGTTAGCGAACTTCCCCCTGATCCGGTGAATCTCGGCTAGGGACATCAGCGTGCTGGCCACACCGCGCGCGTCACGCAGATCGCGGAAGATGTCACGGGCCTCAGTCATCGTCCGGGCTGCCTGCAGATGATCACCCGCCAGCGCCTGGCGGAAGCCCAGCATCCCCAGCGCGCTGGCCAGGCCGAGATCGTCACCCAAATCATGGAAGATCTCGCCGGCCCGCGAAAGGGCTTGCGCGGCGGCAGTATTGTCTCCGGCGAGCCCGCACGCATCTCCCAGGCACAGGAGGGCGTGGGCGTGACCAAGCCGGTCACCCAGGTAGGCCGCGGCGCGCGCGGCGGTAGCGTGCCGGGCCCGAGCTTCCGCCCATGGACCGTCGGCGCGCAGCAGATGGGCCAGCCCCGCCGTCAGGGCGACCACCCGGGCGTGCTGGCCTTCTTCTGTCACCTGATCGAGGAAGGCCAGGAGAGCGAGCCGTTCCGCGCGCAGCCATGCCTCGGCCTGGTCACCATCGGTGAAATCCGGCGTGACGTGTCACCTGACCGGTAACAGTCGATGGCGGTGCTACGGGTCTCCCGCTGGCACGCCGCTTCGGCCCGGATCGCGGTGCGCTGCAGGAAGTCCAGCAGGCGCGCGCGTGCTTCCTCCCGTTCCCCAAAAGTCATGGTGGTGATGGCGCGGTCGGCGGCGTGACGCCGCAGCAGGTCGTGCATGCCGTAACGGCCCGGCGTCGTGAGCTGGGTCAAGTGTGCGCGGGCCAGCCGACGAAGCAGCCGGCTCGCCTCGTGCGGAGCGGTCGCGATCAGTGCAGCCATGGCGTGCGCATCGACGTCGGGACCGGGATGCAGGCCCAGCAGCCAAAACGCGCGCGCGGCTGCCGGGTCGAGGTGCTGTTCGGACCAGGAGAACACCGTCTCGACCGCGGTGGCCCGGTCCCCGTCGGCATCGAGAAGTTCGAGCCTCGCCCGCTGATCGGAAAGCTCGGCGGCTAGATCGGCCAGCGCAGCCTTGGGGCGAACGGCAGCCAGCTCGGCCGCGACGCGCAAGGCCAAAGGCAGACGACAGCACAGCTCGGCCAGCCCGGAGGCCGAGCCGGGATCCGCATCTACCCGGGCCCCCACCAGCTGATGCAGCAGGCTCACCGCATCAGGCAGGGGCAGTACGTCCAGCTCGATCCGCCGGGCACCGTCACGGGCAACGAGCCCCGCCAGCGAGTCACGGCTGGTCACGATGGTCAGGCAGCCAGATGTGCCGGGCAGCAGCGGGCGGACCTGGGCCGCGTCGCGCGCGTTATCGAGCAGGATCAGGATCTGCCGCCCGGCCAGCAGGCTGCGGTACATGCCGGCCCGTTCCCCGATCTCAGCCGGGATATCGCGGCCCGGCACACCCAGGGCGCGCAAGAACCCGGCCAGCGCATCGGCCGAGGACACCGGCGGGCCGGGGTCATAGCCGCGCAGGTTCACATACAGCTGCCCGTCAGGGAACAGGTGCGCTGTCTGGTGATGCGCCCAGTGCGTGGCTAGTCCGGTCTTGCCCACTCCCGCCGTGCCTGCGATCGCGGAGATCACGACGGTCCCGCCGTCTATGCGGCACTCCTGCAGTAGGTGGGTCAGCGCGGCCAGCTCGTCGGCCCGGCCGGCGAAGTGGGAAACCGCCGGCGGCAGCTCACGGGCCACCCGCGCGGCAGCCGCAGGCTCCGGCATGCTGCCACCTTCGGGGGCCGGGCGTGACGCCCGGACGAACTGCTCGCGCTGCGGCGCCGGCAGCTTCAGCGCATTGGCCAGGACCTGAACGCTGCGCCGGTAAGGCCGCGCAGTCCGGCCGCGCTCCAGGTTGCCGATCGCCCGGACGCTGAGACCAGATCGTTCAGCAAGGTCCTCCTGGCTCAGGCCGACCATTAGCCGCTGCCGCCGCAGCAGTTCGCCGAATCCAGTCCCTGATGGACTCTGGTCTGCGCTCACACGCCCTCCCGGCATCGAAGTCGTCAGCCAAAGAAGGCGGCTGCTCGACAATGTAGGCCCAGAACTGTACCGGAAAGTCTGCCGGTCAGAATTCATGGTTGCTTGGCTGCATTGCCGTCATCCTGCTGACATATGACGCGAGCGGCGAACAGCCGGCCGAGCGCGGGAAAGCGCCATTCCCGCCAGGCAGCCCGGACATATCCGGCCTGCCACGCGAGGAAAGGAGGCGCGTGAAACCCGCGAGCAGTGCCTGGACCCCGCTCGGTAACGTCTCCGCAGCCCCAGAATCGGTCGCCGATACACACGTTCCCATGCCCGGGCGGTGCCCGGGACGAAACAACCCCTCACCGAAGGAGAGAGGCACGCATGAATAGACGCTTCGGGCCAGACCACCTTCCGGTTCCTGACCGAAGGAGAAACCAACAGATAGGAGAACGGCGCTCAATGAAAAGGCTAACCAGCAGCCGGGTCGCGAGGGCGACCATCCTAACCGCGGCCGCTGCCTGTGGAGTCCTCATCGCGGGCAGTCTCCCGGCTTACGCAGCCACAAACGGTCCAGACAACATTACTATCAACTGTAACAGTGCGTATATAGCGACCGGCGTTACTGTGACTCAGGCTGTCACGGGGACTTTCAAGGTCAAGCAGAACAGCTCATCTCCCAGCGAAACTACCAAGTACTGGGCTCTCAACGTTACAACTAACAAGGACCTTTCGAACAAGTCCGTTTCTAACGGCCAAACCGCAACGTGGACCAATGTCGTGGCTGGCAAGTACCAGATAAAGGCCGTGATCGCCACTTCCAAGCAATGCAAGACCTACACAGCCAATTACACGGCAACATATGCTGGCTAGCTCGTTCATAGGATGACAGGAATTTGCTTTGCTACACAGGTCCGGGCACGGAACGATGTTCCGTGCCCGGGCGTCCAGTTAATTGAGAAGCCGCGGCGGTGAGATCACTACTGGCAAGCACGCCAAACACGGGTTCGCTGACATCAAGACCCTCCATGCCCTGATCGCCGATCCCGCTGACCCCGGCTTCGCCGAAACGAGCTCATCCTCCACGGCAGCACGCTCCGCACATAGCGTTGAGCAGGCGAAAGCCTATTCCTCCGCTACTCCGAGGACCGCGATCGCCAGGCTCCAGCCATGCTGGAGTCTGATCGGCACGGGCAACCGGAGCGGCACGGCCGCCGGGGTTGCACCAGCGCCAGCTGTGGCCGGTGACGCGGCGACTCACCTGGATCAGCGGCTTGGCCTGCGATGACCGCTGTCACTGCCCGCCAGCCGACAGTGCCGCATCGGTCGCCCGCGCCAATCACAGTCCAACTTTGCTGACCCGGCCACCGTGCCACAATTGGCAGTGCCCGGAAGCCGAGCCAGCCGCAGCTCCCCCAAGCGCCCAGAAAGTTACTGCGCTACAACCCAAGTATCGGGAAACCACACTGGTCCTGCTGCTCACCATGCGCCTCCCCCGTCTTCAGGTATCCCAGCAGCGATACGCGATTAAGCCTGTCGTGCGCCCAGCCTGGATCATCAGCATGTCGAGCCAGCGCTCAGTTCGCGGGACTGCGGAGCGCGCGTGGCGCTAGCCGCGTGGGTTCAGGGGTCAAGGCCGGCAAGGCAATCACGGTCGGGCGCAGCCCCACTGCCATCGCGATCACGCCGTAACAACCCGCCAGCCGGGGCCGCGCCCGCAGAGGCCGGCCCGGCTCCGGAAACACCGCGCCTGGGCGACACGGTCACGTCAGTCAGGTCCCGGCGTCGTAGCCGCGGACCCAAGGCCCTCCGTCTTCCTGACCTTTGAAGCTGCCGTTATGGGGAGCCCTCCCCCTAACCGTGGAGCCTGCCATCGGGTCATAGGCGGTGCATAGGTCCTCAACCTTCTCTAGAAAAGGAGGACACAATGCAATTCAATAACTTCTCTCACAGGCGACTGATCGGCGCGGCTGCCTTGGCCTGCGCCGCGGCGCTGATCCCGTCGGCCGCTCTGGCCGCCACGACCTCCCCGGCGGCACCTGCGGGAGCCGGGCATCCGGCCACCGTGCCGGCCGGGTTCCGGCCTTCCTCGGCGAGCTTCTACTCGCCCGCCTCGGGTGTCGTCCTGGGCGGCGTGGGCTGCCTGCCCGCGCCCAAGCCCTGTAAGGCGCGGCTGGTGGCCACCACCGACAGCGGCGCACACTGGAGTTTCCTCAGGGCACCGGATGTCCCGGTGACCCAGGTCAGGTTCGCTGACCGACGGAACGGCTGGCTGTACGGCGGGCGCGTTAGCGGGCTGTGGGCAACCCACGACCGCGGCGCGCACTGGCGCAAGCTGTCCCTGGCCCGCGGGTTCATCGACTCGATGGCGGCCGCCGCCGGGACCGCGTACGCCGTCGTCAGCCCGCCGGGCGGCAGGCCCGACGAGCTGTTCGCCAGCCCGGCGGGACGCGACCCGTGGGCCCGGGTGCGCCATGTGACGGGCAGCACTCTGGCGGTGTACGGCCGGTCGGCCTGGCTCGGCGGCGGCACGTCCCTGTGGGCGACCGCAGACGGCGTGCGCTGGCACCGGTACCCGTTCGCCTGCCCGCCGGGTTACACCGTCAAAGACGGCGGCGGGCTCGCGAGCATCGCGGTGGCTACCCCCTCTGACGTCTTCTTCCTGTGCCTGGGCGACGCCGCAGCCGGGCAGCAAGGCAAAGCGGTGCTGCGCTCGGTCGACGGCGGCAGAACCACGCACCTGGCCGGCATGCCGCCGACCAGCGACCCCGGTGGCGTGATCGCGCTGCCGCCGCGCCGTCCCCAGGTGATCACCCTCGGCACCGAGTTCCGCCTCGACCGGTCCGGCGACGGCGGGAAAACCTGGACGGCGAGGGCTGCCAACACCGGCGGCGCGCCCTGGAACTCCCTGTCCTACCTGAGCCGGACGGCAGGCTGGGCCGAATTCGGCAGCGCGCCCTACGGCGGGCTGCTGCGGACCACCAACGCTGGCGTCACCTGGCACCAGGTCAGCTTCGCCCGCGCCGCCGCGCCGGCCAGCCACCACCTGGCGGTCCCGGCCGCCCTGCAATCGCGGGCCGGGACCTGGACCAAGCTGCCCGCCGCACCCATCGCCAAGTCGCCGAACGGCGGAGTGGTGAGTGTATGGACCGGCCACGAGATGATCATTCACGGTATTAACTTCCGGCCGGCTGGCGGCTTTAGCGGCGTCACCTTCGCCTACCGGCCGGCGACCAGGAGATGGGTGCGGCTGGCGAACGGCCCGAGTTCGCGCTCGGCGTTTGAGACAAACGATGTCGCGGTCTGGACCGGATCGCGGATGCTGGTCCCCGGCCAGACCAGCGCCATCTACAACCCGGCGACCAACACCTGGCGCGAGATGCCACCGCCCCCGATGTCGCTGTCCTTCGCGGTCATGGGATGGACCGGCCGCCGGTTCCTGGCCTGGGGCGGTACCTGCTGCGAAGACACATCGCACGACGGGGCGGTTTACGACCCGGCATCCAGCACCTGGCGCAAGCTCCCGACGGCGCCGCTGTCGCTGCGGCGCAACGCGTCCGGGGCCTGGACGGGCCGGGAACTGGTCGTGGCCGGCGGCCGCGCGCAGTCCGGCCCCTGTTGCACTCACATGGTTCTCCTCGGCGACGCGGCCGCCTACAACCCGGCCACCGGCAGATGGCGGAAGATCACGCCGATGCCACGGCGCGAATACGGCGCGACCGCGGTGTGGGACGGCAGGGAGATCCTGTTCATCGGCGGCACCCGGGCAGGGGTTAAAGGACCGCCCGCTCGCGGCTTGGCCTACAACCCCGCGACCAACCGGTGGCGGCTGCTGCCCGCCATGGCCTACCCCCGTGGTTACGGGTTCGCCGCGGTCTGGACCGGGCGGCAGCTGCTGGTCTGGGGCGGGCTGACCGCCAGCCGCATCGCGCCGCCGCACGGCGAGGCCTACACCCCGGCCACCAACCGGTGGACGGCCCTGCCGGCCTCGCCGCTGCGCGGCCGGCTACGCCCGGCCGCGGTGTGGACAGGCCGCCAGATGATCGTCTGGGGCGGCGGGACCTACACCGACGGGGCAGCCTACACGCCCGCAACGCGGTAACCGCGCCGATCACGCCAGAACTCGCGGCGTGACTGATCTTGCGCCGTGGCAGGGACCGGCAGCACGGCCTGGCCGTCGGTGTGCACGTCGAGGAGGGTGTTCAGGGCGGCGAGGGTGGCCGGGCCGGTCCGACGGGTACTCCGGCCGCACCTCGGCCACCATCCGGACAGCCCGCTCTCGCAGCTCCGGCGCATAGTTGCTTCCTCCACGTCCCATGGCTCCATCTTCCTCTCACGAGATGGAGCCTCCGGAAACTCCGGGGCGGTTCACTCTGAAGATCGCCCGCATCACGGCACCGTCACGATCCACTGGCTGGGCGGCTGGTGTCTCTTGTCACTGCGGTGGCGCACCATATGGCGTGAATGCCCAGAGGGTCCCCCCCAGGCCCGCTGCGAAGAAGGTGACGTCCACGAGTGCCGGCGGCCTCAGAAGCCTGCCGTCGGTGGCGTAGCCCCAGACGATGCTGCCGTTGGTCCGCACGCCTTCCACCAGTCCAGACGAGGTGGTGACGAGGATGGCGTTTCCGGCGATGGCCACACCAGTCACGCTTGCCCCCATGGGAAAGGCAGCGAGCTTCGCCCCGGTTGAGGCGTTCAGGGAGTAGAGAAGGTCATCCGCCGAGCCGATGTACAGCTTTGTCACACCGCGGGGATTCGCGGAACTGATGAGCGCCCCGGAGTCCTGGATTGCGCCGCCTGTAGCAAAGGACCAAATCCGCCGGCCCTTAGCCTCGGATACGGCGTATACGTGGTGGTTGCTGGAACCGACGAAGACGGTGCCGTGCGCGAGGACGGGGGATGCTGGCCCGGTGAGCGGGAAGCGCCACCGCAGCGTGCCGGTGGCGGCGTTGAACGCGGTCACGCCGGCTTTGGTGGGGACCACCAGGACCTGACGGGCGGGGTCGAGGGCTGGCGCGGCTGCAACAGCATGTTTGATGGCCGCCGACCAGATCCTGGCCCCAGTTACTTCGGACCGGGCTGTCACCGCGCCGCTGGCCGACGCGGCACACACGGCGGTCCCGTTGAAGGCCGGTGACTGGACGTTGCCTGCGCCGACGATCGCCGCCCAGGCGAGTGTCCCGGCAGAATGCCCGGAGGTACGCACGGCGTACAAAGTGCCGTTGGCAGCACCCACAAAGGCGAGGCCGGCGGCAGGGTCGACCGCGGGAGAACCGGTGATGGCCTTGCCGGTCGGGGTGTGCCAGGCCCATAGCTGTTTCCCGTCGCGGGCCGCCAGTGCGTGCAGGGTTCCGGCTTGGTCGCCTATGTAGACCACCTGTCAACGACCGCGGGGGCGGTCAGTGGGGCGCCGGCGGCAAATCGCCAGGCCGGGTCGAGAAGGATGTTCTGGCCAGGGTCGATCGTGTTCTGGATCACTGGGTCGTTGGCCTCAAAGCCTGTCCGGGCCGGCCCGCCGCCCAGCTGAGGCCAGTTGTTGGTGACATAGACGCTCGCTGCTGCTGCTTTCTTGCTGGTGGCGCCGGTGGCCACCAGAGCCGTCGGCCCAAAGCCGGCGGTGCTGGGGATGATCACATTGAAAGCGGGGAGCGACCCGTCGGACAGGGAGGTGGCGTGGCCCACCACTTTATTGATCAGGCTGACACTGATCTTCTCGCGCGGCCCGAACCCGGTGCCGCGGACCGACACCGAACCGCCCGGGCCGGCAAAGCCCCGCGAGAGCCTAAGGGTAGGCCCCTTCGGCTCCGGGCTGACGAAGAACTCATCGACCGCCGCTGGCACCGTGTCGGGGCCGTTCACCAACTCGGCATAGGCGTCGACCCGGTAGGCATTGCCCGACCGGGGCACCGGGAAGGAAGCGCTCCACTTGGTCGAGGTGGCTCCCGGCACGGCGAGAATGGCCGTCTGGGTCACAGGAGTCGCGGACCATCTCGATCTGCGAGCCTCCCACCACATGCCGCCACTGCCCCCCCGGCGCACCGCAATCACCACCGCCGCTACCCCGGCGCTGCCGGACGCGTTTCCGAGCACGGTGAGGCTACCCCGGGGGTTCGCCACCGTTGAGCGGAAGGCTGGCGACGTGATGGCGGTGACCGGCCGATTGTTGCCCGAGCCTGCTGAGAAGTCGTAGAGGAAACCGTCGGAGGAGCCGACTAGGACGTCCCCTCTGGATACGGCCGGCCCGCCGGAGACCCAACTCCCCGTCTGGTAGTGATAAACCTGCCCGCCAGTAGCGAGCGACAGCACGCGGAAGGCCCCGCCGAGGTCACCGAAGGCCACCACCTCCCGGCCGGACGGCCCCGAAATAGCCGGCGAGGAGATCACCTCCCAGGGCCCGGGCGGGACAATCCGGGCGGTCTTCGGGGTCTGGTAGCTCCATCTCACCGCGCCAGTGGCTGCATTGAAGTCCGATACGCCGACCGCATCACCGACGACCAGGTTCGTGCCGTCGAGGGCCGAAGTGGACAGGCTCTCGTTGGGCACGCCGCCATAGGAGCCGAGGCTGGCCATCCACAGCTTTGCCCCGGTCGTGAGGTTCAGGGCATAAACCAAGCCATCCTTTCCTAGCACATACGCCACCCCGTCAGCGAAGCCGTTGGCCCCCGGCGGCGCGATCGTCACCCCCGATCCGATGTCGAAATCACCAACACCGCTGGTCTGGAAACGCCACGCCTCCGCGCCAGTGACCGCATCCACGGCGTATGCGGCATCGTCGGGATCGGAAGAACCGAACAAGACCAAGGGCTTGCCGGTCGCGTCAACCGCATACGAAATCGGATCCCAGGTCCCGGCCCGCACCGCGTAACCCGAGAAGGCCCACTGGATGGCGCAGGTAGCCGCCGACACGGACAGCACCCGGCCGCTACCCGCCGGCGATCTGTCCGTCGCAAAGTACACCGACGGCACGCCGCCAGGTGGTGTCGCCGCCACCGGGCTGGAGTTCAGCGTCGTCGATACACGGTGCGAGCAGTCGGTAGCCCCAGTCGAAGCGTTCAGCTTATAGATCGTCGGCGTCGACGAGGTGCCCACCCAGACGGCGCCAGCACTGACCAACGGTGAGCCGCGAACCGGGCCGCTGAGGTTGACCGCCCAGACGATCGCACCCGTGGCCGCGTCAATAGCGTAGAAATTCCCCGCGTCGGTACCGACGTAGGCCAGCGTCTCATGGAGGGACGAGTCGTAAGCGACCACCGGTGAGTCCAGGATTGCCGAGTACAGGCCGGTGGCCCAGCGGACGCCCAGGAGGCCCGCATTCGCCGTCGAAATGGTTCCGTTGGCGGCATAGCCCCCCAACTGCGGGTCACGGTGCAGCTCAGGCCAGTCGTAAGCGGAAGAGCCGCCCGCAGCCCGCGACGTCGTCCCGCCCGCTAAAACCCTGCCAGCCGTGCCTGCTCTCGCTGGCTGCCCGGCGCCGGAGACGGCCGGGCCGCTGGCTGCCGCACCCGCGGGCACGGCAAGGCACAGAGCCGCCGCGGCCGCGGCCGCGATGAAAGTGCTGTTTCGCTTCATCGCTCGTCCTCTCGGAACAGGTGACTAGCTCACCGCTGCGCCAGGCCCGCGTACAGCCCCACATCAGCGCGATCACGACCGCCGCCGCGCAGACCACCACAACCGCGGTTCCGCCATGCCGGATCCAGACCGTGGCATTCCCAAGCCCCACGGCCGCCAACCCCTGCGAAAGCATACGAACATCAAGGCGATGCCGCTCCACTCGCGATCGGCGATTCTCACAACACCTGGGCTGTCGGCACTGGGCATGGAACATTATGGAGGGACAGGAGGTGATGAGAGCCAGACCGTTGGGCGCACAGAATGTGACGAGCAGCGACTTCGGAAAATTAGCGAAGCGCGCGTTCGTCGGCAGCTACTCGGCAGCGCGCTGATGACACGGCTGGATGCGTGTGGCAGATCACTCGCCACGGCAGACACGTTCGCGCCGTCTGGTGTGGTCGCGCGCGGTGACCGCGCTCATCGCAGGCCAAGCCGCTGAATCTTGTGAGTCGCCGTATCGCCTGCCCAGCCCACCTGGCGGCGCTGACACCGCGTCGGCAGTGCCGCCCCGGTTGTCCCTGCCCGATCAGACTCCAGCTTGTTGACCCGGCCACCGTGCCAAGATTGGCAGTGCCCGAAAGCCGAGCTCGCCGCAGCTCCCCCAGCGCTGAGAGAGTTACTGAGCTACAACCCGAGTATCGGGAAAACCACACTGGTCCCACCGCTCACGATGCGTCTCCCCCGTCTCAGATCTCCCAGCAACGACCCGCGATTGGCCCGGTGCCGGTGACAGGCCTTACTACTCCTCCTCAGCGGGGCGGTGATACTTCCGGGGTCAAACGCCACCGACCCGGTCATGAACTCAGGCTCCAGCACCACATTGCCGCCCCTCCGGCGGCGCGTGCGACTAGCGCCGTACCGCCCGGTTCGCGGCGACCGGTCAGCTGGGTCGCCCAGCTAACTGTCGTCCAGCCAACGGCACAGTGCGATCCCGCCGACCGTGCAAGGATCGCGATACCCAGCCGGCCGACCTGACTGCGGATACCGCACAGGCGCGGTCGTCTGCCACGCATGCCGCCGCGGCGCAGCTTGTCCTGACGCTCGTCACGGCTGCGCCGGGCGGGCGAGTTCATTGGCGCTATAACCCGGATAGCGGGAAAAACCACACTGGTGCTATCGCTCACCATTCTCCTCCCCCGTCTGCACTGTTTCTGTGGGCCATGGCGGCGAAAAACGTCCGCCCGCTGACCACCGTGGCCGCGCTCGCCGTGCGCTAGTAACGACCGCGCGGCGCCAGATGAGTTAATTCTGGGCGCCCTCCCGTTACGCAAGAGGTTCAGCTGGCAACGATCGTGGCGGCGAGCGCGATCCGATGATCCCTGGTCCACGGCGGTCCCAGCCTTGCCCGCGGCGCGCGGAGCACATCGCCAGCTCGCTCACCGAGGATCCTGGCCGCCTGCGCCTCGACGTCCTTCGCGCCGAAGAGGTGAACCTCCCAGCCGCGCACGTGAGCACACTCCGACAGCACCTGGCAGTACATCACCGAGTCAGCCCGAGACTCGTACGGCGGGCGGCGCTGGACCACGATGTCGTCCGGGAAGTCGAGCGGCCAGGCTCGCAGCGACATCGAGACGATCGGTTCGGGCAGCGAGGCGGCGAGCTGATCCAACGACGCCGATGTTGCCCGCAGCGCCGACGCTCGGACCTCCGCGACCATCCTCGCAGTAGCATCGTCGTTGAGAGGCCTGGCTTCGTGTTCGATCGGTGCCGTCGGCATACCGGGTTCGATCAGCTCGATGCGCCGACGATCGACGACTTCGTGGCCCGCCGATGCAGTGACAGCCACGGCCCAGCCGAGATGGTGAGCGATCCCCACACGCACGCCCTCGAGCATCTCGCGGCTCAGGTCTAGCGTGCCCGTCATCGTTGCAGCAGCTTTCTCGCCGCGCGGAGTGCTCAGATCTGGCGGCTTGCTCAGGTCGCATCTCTGCCTTGAGGTCTGGGCGCGCGACATGCACTCTGCGGTAGGGGAAGCCCAGATGGCCCACGGTCCAAGCAGGGCCCGGATGGACCGGCCTCGCCTATTGCCGCGAATTGCGTCATCGTCGGCATCGGTGACCGGTGCTGCGGGCGATGACTGCTTCCGCAGTTCGGTCATCTCAACAAAGTCATTTCGCATGGATTCACCGTCGGCCATTCAGCCGCCGCTAGGGTCTGCTCGCACAACGACTTCGTCTCCCGTTTGACGAAGGTCGGCGATGCTGGTCACGCGCAGCAGCTGCATCGTGCGGCGGAGCAGCCCTGCCAGCAGGTCGATGGCATGCTCGACCCTTAGCTGCCCGGCTGCGGCGAGCCCGTACAGGTACCCCCTTGCAAGCTCAGGCCGACTACCTTCCCGACATGGCGTTGGGCCAGCCAGGTGCGGCCGACTTTCCGGTGGTCGTATTTGCCGCGGCGTCCTCGCCGCCGAGCGGGTCAGCTTCATTCTCGTCGGCAGCGCAGCATTGTGGCTGCGCGGCGAGGCGGTAAGTGTCGGCGATACGGACGTCGTCATCGAGCCGGGTGAGGCTAACCTGCACCGGGTACACGACTCCCTTAAGACGCTCGCCATGCACGCCAGCGCGCTGCCGTCATCGCAGCGCCTGGCGATGCGGTCGATTGTTCCCGTCCAGACGTCCTTCGGGAAACTTGATCTGCTGCTCGAGGGCGGCCGGCAGGATTGGGATTGGTTGCGCCCCGGCGCCGATTTCGTCGACGTGACCGACGTCGGTGTGCTCGTCGCGTCGGCGGCAGACTGCTGCGCGCTGCGGCGCCTGTACAAGAGGTGGTGAGGTGAGCGGGCGAAGCGGAGTGGGCGTCGTAGAACTGGCAATACTTGACGCCCTCGATTCTCCGGGCGCGCGGCCGGGCCGCCGATTTCGCCGGTGCGAAAGGGTCATGGCGGTCGTGGAGGACAGCAGCGCCGTCCCCCGCGGCTACGGCTATGAGGTGCTCGTCGACACGGCGCGGGACTGGCTGACGCAAGTTCCGCTGATCGATCGGCAGGGAAACTTCGGCGGCCAGGGCAACGACCCGCCGGCTGGCCCCCGCTACACCGAGGCCCGGCTCTCGCCAGCGGGCCAGCTGACACTCGCGGCTGAGCGCGGCGAGCTGGCTCCGGTGCCCATCGGCCTGATAAACGGCAACACGCACCGCGGCGGCCTGCGGCCTCCGTTCCGGCCGCAGGGAGTCATCGACGCGATCGTCTCGTCCTCCGCAAGCCCCGAGTAGCCAGCCGTGAGCTGCTCGACACGATCGGGCCGCCTGATTTCATGACCGGCTGCACAGTGACCGGCGACATGAGCGCACTGTATGGGGGCCAGCTCACGGAGCTCCGGCTGGAATCGCGCGTCACCATCACCGACGAGGCCGCCCTGCCGGAGCTGGCCGGGCCGCGGCGGCGACCTGACGCGCCAGCCCGCCATCGCACGGTCCTGCTGATTGACCACTTTCCGCCCTACGCCAATCCAGACGAAACCGCGCAGAGCCTGGCTGAGCGCTCGGAGCAACGGAGCTGGGACGACGACTATCCGGAACTCCGCCGGGCCACGCGGCTGCAGCTTCGCAATGTCCTGGACCTGTCTACAAGCCGGGACGGGATCCAGATCGCCTGCCTTCCGGCACCGGATGCGGACCCGGATCAGGTGCGCGACCAAGTGAGGGATGTCTACGGCGTCTGGGTCGGCGTGACCGTCCGTCTTCGGCGACCGCTCGCGACCACGATCAGGCAGTGGGTCGCGAGGAACCGGGACGAGGACGTCGTCGGCAGCCTGGCTGCCCTGGAGCAGGCAGTCGCAGCAAGTGCAGACGTTTACATGAATGAGGGAGCGACCAGAAGGATCTAGTGCTGCGAGCGCTGGAAGTGCAAGCGGTGATCGCCCTCAGTTGACCTGGGACCTGCTCGACCAGGCGACCGTCTTGAGGTTCAGTAGGAGATCGCGCTGGTCCAACTGGCCGAATGTCAGATGGACGGCCAGGCAGTTCTGGAATGCGCAGCCGTCGTCGGCCTGTTCCTGGCCCTGAGTTTGCAGGGCCGCACCTACTCTGACGCCATAGCCCGCCTCCGGAAGTCCGACCAGGAGCTGACGCGAACCTGGCTGGCCTCGCCTCGCCGTCGGCGGTACCGCACGGCTGGGCGCAAGCGGTCAGGTCGGAAGGGGCGTGCGCTCGCCGGAATGGTCATAGTCATGGCGGGGCCCTACCTTTCGCCTGTCGTGAAATCCGGCTAACCGACGGTCCCTCCCCGCACCAATCTCGTGCCTGGGCAATGACTGCTCATTTTTGCTCAGGCTGGCGGGGATCGGCGGGCGGTGCGACGCTTGCTGTAATGAGATATCCGCCGATTGGCGAGATCCCGCTCGTGTGCCGTGCCACGGAGATGGAGCGGATTCTCGCGCAGCTCAACGGGCCGGAGCCCGTTGCGTTCGTGCTGGCCGGGGCGGCCGGCGTGGGCAAGACCAGGCTGGCCTCCGAGGCGGCCAGGTCAGCCGCGGGGCTGGGGTTCGCCACCGCGGTCGCGATGGGATCCCGTGCGTTGGCGTCGATCCCATTCGGCCCGTTCGCACCGCTGTTGCCGGGTGCCAGGGAGACGCCGCGAGATCTCCTCGGGCTGCTCCGTCAGGCCAGCGAGGCGATCGCAGGCCGGGCCGGGCCACAGCGGAAACTGCTGCTGGTCGTCGACGATGCGCAGCACCTCGATGACGGGTCGGCTGCCCTCGTGCACCAGCTCGTCCAGGCCGAAATGTGCAGCGTGCTGGCCAGCGTGCGGACGCCAGGGCCGGCTCCCGACCTGGTGACCGCGCTGTGGAAGGACGGCCTGGCGGAGCGCATCGAGGTCAGCGCCTGGAACGAAGCGCAGACCGGACAGGTGCTCGCGGCCGCCCTCGGCGGGCCGGTCGCGCTGGCCACTGTCCGGCGGCTGTGGCAACTGAGTCAGGGCAACGCCCTATACCTGCATGAGCTGCTTCTCGGCGCGGTTGGCACCGACTCGCTGACACAGGCAGGCGGGATCTGGTCCCTGCACAAGCCGCTCACCGCGCCGGCCAGGCTGGTCGAGCTTGTCGCGTCCAGGCTCGGCACGCTGGCACCCGGAACGGTCGCCGTGATCCAGTTGCTCGCCGCGAGCGAGCCGCTGGGCCTCCCGGTGCTCGACCAGATCACCGAACCCGGCTGTCTGGAGGACGCCGAGGCGCGGGGTTCGTGCATGTCGGCCAGGACGGCCGCCGGATGCAGGCGCAGCTGGCGCATCCGATCTATGGCGAGGTGCTGCGCCAGAGCCTGCCGGCTACGGGCCTCCGGCGGATATCGGCGATGCTGGCCGGGGCCATCGAGGGCGCCGGCGCCCGCAGGCGGGAGGACCTGCTGCGAGCCCCCGCGAGACGGCCTGGGCTGCAGCAGGGCCCGTACCGACTTGCACGGCCAGAGGCCGTCCATCGGGCCAGCGCGGCGATTGACCCCTGCCCTGCGCCACTCGGTCGGGTACGGGTCATGGTCACCGCGGTTCGGGTTGGTAGCTGAGGAGCAGTACGCCGGTGGTGGTCGGTGTGCAGCGGGTAAGCCGCAACGGGATCGGTCGCGGGGTCTGGCGAAACAGCCGCTTCCCGGCACCGAGCACTAGCGGGTGTACGAAGAGCTGGTACTCGTCGATGAGGTCGTGCTCGATCAGTGTCTGCACCAGGACACCGCTGCCGAGCACGACGATGGTGCCGTCCCCCTGCTGTTTCAGGTCGCTGACCGAAACGGCGATATCGCCCCCGAGCACCTGGGAGCCGGCCCACCCCAAAGTGGTCAGCGTCCTGGTCACGACATACTTGGGGGTGGCGTTGAGGTGTGCCGCGATCGGGTTGGCGTCAGGCTCAGTGGGCCAGTACGCCGCCATCTTCTGGTAGGTTTTGCGGCCGAACAGGTAGGCCGTGGTCGCGGCCATCCCCTCCCCGGCTGCCTTGCCGAGCACCTCGTCGCCGTACGGCGCGGACCAGCCGCCGTACTCGAAGCCGCCATCCCGGTCCTCGTCGGGCGATCCCAGACTCTGCATCACCCCGTCCAGGGTCACGAACTCGATAACTGCCAGCCTCCGCATAGCCCGTACCTTCCTCGCGGCCGGCCCGTTGCCCGGCTGCTCACCTCCTACACGAACGAACTCGCGCCAACTCGACACCCCAGGGAAGAAGACATCGGGCGGCAGCCCGCCCGCGTCAGCAGCCGATCAGCTCGCGGACCGTCTCGGGCCGGCAATCTCCCACGGCAGTCGCCTCGACGCCCAGGAATGCTTGCTGCGGGTACAAGACCGGGGTCCCGCCTCCGGTGGGCGAGGCTGGATCACGTCGCTTGCTGGTGACGAGCGCTTGCGTTCTGGCTTGTATGCGCGCACGGGATTCGATGCGGAGCTACGCGCTGCGGCCGGACCCCGCAGTTCTACTGGCCGACCTGGATGACTTCTACAGCTGACGCAGTTCACGTCGAGCTACCCACAGCGGCAGCCCCGTCATCCAGTGCTGTTGTCGATCTTGCTCATCTAAATCGCGCCCGGCCGGCCCTGATCGTGACTGCAGATGATCAGGGCCTGACCCGCCGGGTTGCTGCGCTGATGGCTGCGCGCGGCGGCGCTGATGTGCGAGTTAGCCGGTCACCGACCGCACCCGGTCGCGGAAGTCGGCGATCAGCAGGTTGCCCGCGCTGCCTATGGCGAGCCCGGCCGGGCCGTGCAGCGCCGCGCGGGTGGCTGGCTCGCCGTCGCCTAGTTGGCTGCCGCCTCCGGCGATTGTGTAGATGTCCCCGGCGGTCATCTTGCGGCCGAAGTACCTGCCCGACCGGACCGCGATCACCCGGACCACGGGGTTGGAGCCGTCGCACACGGCCACGTTGCCAGCGCGGCCGATCGCCACCGCCAGGGTCCCTGCAAACGTGGCGGCGGTGGCCGGGCCGCCGTCGCCCGAGTATCCCGGCCTCCCGTCGCCGGCGATGGTGTAGATATGCCCGGCGGCCATCTTCTGGCCGTAGAACCTGCCGGACCGGACCGCCACGACCCGGACCCGGTTATTGGAGCCGTCGGCTTCCACCACGTTCCCGGCGGCGTCCACAGCGATCCCTTGCGGGTCGATCCCGGCTTGGGTGGCCGGGCCGCCGTCGCCGGAGTACCCGGCCTTCCCGTCGCCGGCGATGGTGTAGATGTCCCCGGCGGTCATCTTCTGGCCGTAGAACCTGCCCGACCTGACCGCCACCAGCCGGATCCGCTCGTTGGGGTTGTCGGAGACCAGCACGTTCCCGGCATGGTCCACAGTCACCCAGAAGGCAGAGAATCCGGCTTTGGTGGCGGGGCCGCCGTCGCCGGAGTATCCGGGCTGCCCGTCGCCCGCGATGGTGTAGATGTCCCCCGTGATCATCTTCCGGCCGTAGAACGTGCCCGACCTGGCCGCTACCACCCGGACTTGTCCGGTGGCGTAGTCAGCTATCAGCACGTTCCCGGTGGCATCCGCTGCCACCGCGACGGCACTCACGGCCGCCCGGGTGGCCGGGCCGCCGTCGCCCGAGTGTCCGTACTTCCCGTCGCCCGCGATGGTGTAGATGTGCCCTCTGCTCATCTTGCGGCCGAAGAACCTGCCGGTGGCGGCCGGGACCATCCGCACCCGGCTTCCCTCGCCGTTGTAGTCATCGGTGACCATCAGGTTGCCCGCGTGATCTTCGGTCACGCTGTACGGGCCGAGTTCGGCCCTGGTTGCCAGCAGGCCATCCCCGGAGGACTGGGTCCGCCCGTTGCCGGCGATGGTGTAAATGTAGCCCGCCCGCATCCTCCAGCCGTAGGAGAGACCAGCCCGCATGGCCACCGCGCGGACACTGGGGATGCCGAACTGATCGAACGGCTGGGACGCGTCGGCGAACAGCACGTTGCCCGCGCCGTCCACCGTCACGGCGCCGGTAGCAACGATCTTCGCCTTGCCAGAGGGCCCGCCGTCGCCCGCGTCGCTCAGCGCAGAGCAGTCGCCATACGGGCCGGCGTCGGGTCCGGTTCCGGCGATGGAGTAGATGTGACCTGTCAGCATCCTCCGGTGGTAAAAGCGGCCGGTCGAGGCCGCTACCACCCACAGGCGGGCGCAGTCGGCGATCATCACGTTGCCCGCATGATCCAGGGCCACCCCGTCGGCGGCGGCGAGCGCCACGCTTGTCCCGAGCGCGCCCTCAGCGGCACTGCCATGCCCGCCGCCGGCGATGTCGTAGATATGCCCGGCAGCCATCCGCTGGCCGTAGAAGGTGCCTCGCCTGACCGCGACCACCCGCACCGACCGGGTATCGGCATCGGCGACCACCAGGTTCCCGGTCCGGTCCAACCGCACCGTCCCGATCCCTGGGTCAAGGTATACCTGCGTGGCCAGGCCGCCGACGGGAGTCGAGGTGGGCTGCGGCGTGCCCGCGACGACATAGGCGTGCCCCGCGGTCATCTGCCGCCCGTAAAACCGCCCGGACCGCTCTGCCACCACCCACACCAGGGCGCCCAGGTTAGCCTCGGAGACGTACGGCGGCTGGCCCTGGTCGGCGATCACCACGTTGCCGGCCCGGTCGAGCTCCACATCTACCGCGTCCGACAGCAGGGCCTTGGTCGCCGGGCCGCCATCGCCGAAATTACTGATGTACCGCGTCTGGCCTTTCTGCCCAGCGATGGTGTAGGTGTGCCGGGCGGTCATCTTCTGGCCGTAGAACCGCCCGGTCCGCTCCGCCACCACCCGGACCCGGTCGGCGTCAGCCACCAGCAGGTTGCCGGCTGAGTCCACCGTCACCCCGCACACAGAACCCCCAATGCCCGCTGCCACATTGATCAGCTGGCCGGTGCGCGGATCCACCCCGCGCACCACGTCGCCGCCCCCGATATACAACGCACCCGCCACGAACTTCAGGCCGCACGCGTCTATAGAGACGTTCACGGCAAGCCCGGGCCCGCCGATGCCCCCGGCCACCGTCGTGATCGTCCCGGCGGCCGGCTGTCTCGCCGTCCCTGCCGCCTGTGCCGGGCCGGCCCAGACGAGCCCGGCTGCCGCAACCAGCAGTACTGCCGACAGCGCCAGCTGGCCGCCACGACCCCGGAATAGACCAGCCATCGAAATAGCCTTTCTCGCCAAATGCGTCTGCCGCTTCCCGCTGACCGGAAGCCCTCGGAGCTCGGGCCAGTGGGGCTGCCCAAGCCGCTGGCCACCGCCCACACGTTCGTGGCGGACGAGGCGGAAACGGTACCGACCACGAGTTTCTGCGCCGCCCGAAGCGGACGCCTAAACGTAGACTGCCGCCAATCGCTGGGGAAAGGGGAGACCTCCCCAGGGAGCGCAGAAGAGCGGCGGCAAAGCTATCTATCCAGGCAGCTGGCCGCCGAGGAACGGCGGCGGTCGTCCGATCAGCCGGTCGCGACGTGCGCGTCGCGGTAGTGGGCGAGCAGGATCTCCGCACCGAAATCGCCGCGCGGCCGTCGCAGCACCGTGTGGGCGTGGTTGCCGTCACTTGTGGTGTTGTCATACTCGATCAGCAGGTCATCGCCCTGCACGCGGTAGTAGTGCTGCGTGGCCGGTGCCAGCGGCCCTTCCCAGGCGAAATGCAGGTCGCCGCGCGCGACCCGGGCGGCCTCCCGCGCGGCAAGTTCGGCGGGCAGCCGGTCGAGGTACAGGGCAACGAGTTGCGACAGCAGCGCTCGCGGAGCAGGCCCGAGCGCCGCTGCCGAGACGCCCATCGGCTCCAGCACGGTCTGCGCACGCGCGGCGGTCGCAGTACGAATATCGGCCGGCGCGCGGTCAGCTACCACGGCGGCTGAGCGTCCCGTCGGCCCGAGGGCATCCAGCACAGCCAGCGCGAGATCCTCCTCCGGGCCAAGCGGCCGGGTGACTGCCCGCCCGGCATAGCTCACGCAGGCGGGGCTGGCCCCGAGGAAAACCGGCGCCGGCGAGACGTCATCGCCGCGCACCGTCATCGTTACCGACAAGTGGTGGCCCTCGAATCGCCATGACCAGGGATCGTCGGCCGCCGGGTTACCGAAGACGGTGACCCAGTAGTCGCCGCTGTGCCGGCCGAGCTCACCATGCTCCTGCCGGTCAAGCACTTCCTCCAGGGCGACGATGACCATGGCCTGCGCGTAGCAGTGTTCGCTCAGCCCGGTAGCGAGCAGCCGGTGCGCGGCCTTGCGGGCAGCCGGGCTCAGCACCGCCAGGCATGCGCCAGGCCGGGGCAGCGGCTCGCGAAGGATAGGGCCTGCCGTCAGATTGCCTGCCACCTGCGTGCTCCTGGCTGGTGGCCGACGTAGACAAGAGCGCGGCGGACGCGCTGCTCGGGGATGCCTTCGGGTTTCACCCACTGGCGATCCAGGATGCCGAGCATTTCGGCCAGCGACCCAAGATCGATCCCTACGACGACTTCACGCTGATGGTGGTCTACGGCGCGACCAGCGGCTCAAAAGGAATCAGGAATTTCAACCCGAAGGGCTCGCAGAAGAACCATGGCCCATTGAGGGGCGTAACAGTGTGCTGTGGGTGCAGCCGGACCGGCCGTCAACCCACAAGATCGGAGTGCGGTGGGCGCAGCGGGCAACGGGCAGGGCTAGCGCCGTCCACGCACTCCTGACATCTGATGGCAAGGACGCGGCGATTAGCTCAGCACACCTGGGACTGCCGGATAGCGCGCCTCGCTTCGGTTGCGACTGTCCGGCTGAGAGACGCCGGCCCCGATGGCCGCCGCGGTCGCCGGAGAACCCGGCGGTGCCCTTGCCGCCCGCTCATGCTTCGGAAAGCAAGGGAGTTCGGCATCGCTGAGTGCGACTCCCATATGCCATAGCGTCCGGGCAAGCTCACCCATCAACCGCCAGCGGGCTGCTGCTATCAGCACTTGGAGTGACGAGCCCGTGTATCCGCCAGTCGGGATTGGTCAGGAAGGCCAGGCCGTAGAGCGCGGCGACCAGGGCCAGCAGCCACTGGTAGCCGAAGATCAGCGAGGTGTACTCGAGCACGCCGCCGAACATGGCCCCGACCAGGTTCGCGCCGAACCCTACGGTCGAGTCGCTGGCGAGACGGAATCGCTGGGCGAAGACCAGGTTGGCCAGGAACACCGGGGTGAAGGAGAGCAGCACGGCCAGCACGAACCTCGGCACCGCGGCGAACGGCAGGAGCTTGTCGTCAGGAATCAGCCAGGCGATGGCAAGGGCCGCGAGCAGGGCCATGTAGAGCGGAACCTGCCGCCGGATCAGTACTCGCCTGGAAAGCTCGACGGCAGCGTAGACAGCCACCAGCACCCCGGCGAACACCAGCGCGTTAACGAACCAGGTGGTGCCGAATAGCAGCGCGAACTGCACGATGCTTTTGGTCTCAAGAACCATGAACGCGGCGCCCATGAAGAACAGGTCGGTGTAGCGAGTCATCCGCCTGATCGGTCCGCCCGCCAGCCGGACCGACAACAGCGAGGCCAACAGGATGAGGCCCAGAGTCAGCAGGTAGTAGCCGGGGATCGTGTTGCCGTCCAGGTAGACGTTCGGATTGTTGTCGGTGGCCGGCGGCACGACATGCGCGGGACGCTGCCACACATTGCGGCACTGCACGGCCGCGGCATTTTCGCTGATGGTCAGCATGGACAGGTCGCCGTGCTCGGTGACGGTACAGGGAGCATGGCCGAATGCGGTGTCGAGCGTGCCCGCGAGGCGGTTCTTCAGCCAGGTCGTCCGGTAGTAGTTGTACATGGCGAACACGCCGTCGGACGGGTTCAGGTGTGCCTTGGCCGCTTGGATGGCCTGCAGCGTGAACAGGTAGCTTTCCAGCCGCAACGACGACTGCCCAGCCACCAGGGTGAGCGAGTCCGGCAGTGCAAACAAGATCATGTTGTACTTGTTGTTCGTCTGCTCCAGGAACTGCCTGCCGTCGTTGACGTAGACCGAGACACGCTTGTTTTGATAGGGGTGACTCGGGTTCATGGTCTTGCCGAGCCGGTAGATCACCGGGTCGATCTCGACGGCGTCCACGTGCTTGGCACCCTGCGCCAGCGCGGTGGCCACGTCGTTCCCGGTACCCGCACCGATGATCAAGACGTCGTTCAGCGGGTCGTGTACTGCCTGCTGATACGGCACCTTGTAGAACGACAACCTGGCGCGGACCGGCTCAATCACCTGGTGCGGTACCCCGTTTGCGACCACCACCGTGCCTCCGCCGGACCTGAACTGCGAGATCCGGTAGTACGGCGACCACAGGTCGGGGGCCAGTGACTCGGCGCCGAGCATGCCGATAATGCCCAGCAGGGCGACGATCTGGATCAGGCCCGTCCGGCTGTACAGCTTCTTGCCATACAACCCGGCCAAAATGACCACCACTACGGTGCCCCAGGCCCATGGCTTGGCGTCGGCAAAGGACAGTGCCGAGAAGGCCGCGATTCCGGCCAGGCTGCCGATGATGTCGAGCCTGTAGGCGTCTAGCGGTGCGAACTGGACGAAAGTCCTCGCCACGCCCTCGGCGAGCAGCATCATCGTGATCGCTACCGCCGCGAAGATAATCGGAAGCGTCTCCCAGGTAGGCAGGCCGCTCGTCTTGAGCGAGGTAAAGAAGATCAGCTGGGAGCCGGCCCGGTTGATCTGCACGGGGAACCGCAGCACGAACAAGATGAGCAGGCCGAGCGCGACGGGAGTCAAGGGAAACAGGTTCACGCGCGACGTGGCCCGCAGGAATCCCAGTCCAATCCCGAGGAAGCTGCCAAGCAGTACAAAATTGGAAAAGTACGATAGGTAAAGAATGTTCGCGCCGGTCCACCGGATCAGCGCCAGCTCTACGAACAGCACGAGGAAGCTGAGGCACACCAGCCTGAGCTTCAGCCGGAGCAGGCTGGTCTCGGAGCTGCTGGCCATGAGCTAATCCGATCCTTTACCTCGGCCAATTCCTGGTGCCAGAACGTCCTGCCGAGGTGGCTGGCCGCGCGCTGGTGGCTTCGGCAGAAGCGTGCCAGAGCTAACCTCGATGCGGTCACGTATGCCAAAGAAAGCACTGGAGCCCGTCCGAGGCTTTCACGCGGCCGAGCTGGTCGAGCTTCCACACGACCAGCGTGTCGCCGGACGGAGGTAGTCGAGGCGGCGGCGAGGCCGGGCCGCTCCGCGCCGCTAGGCTCAACGTCCTCGCGGCCATCGCCGCCGAGTGAGCCCAGTGAAGAAGATGTCGGTGCCGGGAACGTTGTCCGCGTGGTGAACGCCTCGCGCAGCCGGGACCGCTGCAGCTTGCCTTAGCCGCGAACGCGCCGAATGGGTGGACGACCTCCGGGGAATGCGGAACCTGCTATCCCATCCGCTTAAGTGCTGCCCGCAGCTCGACGAGCGCGCCGCGATCGGGGCGTCCAGGTGGGCATCGGGCCACGATCTGGTGCACCCGGGAGGGTGACACCCGATCGCCGTGGCCGGAGTGCGGATCGAGATCCCCTCGGCGCGGGCCGAGACCAGCGCCCACGTCCGTTCCCGCTCGGCCTGGTCCAGCCGCCACGCGGCGCGGGAGACTCGCGCCAGTACCCGCCGCTCCCGCCGGGCCGCTGCGATCCGCTCACTGATCGTCACCGGCCCAGCCTGCCAGCCGCGTTCAGGAAACTGGACGCCGTAACGGTGCTCACGGCTCGATTGTTAACCGGTACCCCGGTTCAACCGGCGCCCTGGGTCGTTGTCTCGCGCTGGCGGCCGTTTGTCAGGCTGGCGAGGTTGGGGGTGCGCCGTACTGGCGGGCCCATCTCGGGTGCGGCGATGCCCGCCATGGCGTGGGT
This sequence comes from uncultured Actinomycetota bacterium, assembly GCA_963804435.1. GTDB lineage: Bacteria > Actinomycetota > Actinomycetes > Streptosporangiales > Streptosporangiaceae > JAJYUU01. The sequence goes on from CAWDQI010000001.1 coordinate 3,245,689, forward strand.
GAACGCAGCGAGGTCGAAGTCTGCCAGGTGGTCCATGACGTGCTCGCGCACGGCGGCCAGGAGGGTCGGGTAGGCCTGCTCCAGCCGGGCGAATCCCGCGGGGGTGAGGACGGCCAGCTGGCCGCGGCCGTCGGTGCCGGCTTTGACGCGCTCGGCCAGTCCCTGGCGGGTCAGCCGCTCGACGACGCGGGTCAGGCCGCTGGCTGAGATCATGACGGCGTTGGCCAGCTCGCTCATCCGCATGGACCGGCCGGGCTGCTCGGACAGGTTCATCAGCACCGAGTATTCGGTCAGGCCCAGGCCCTGGGCCTGGAGCAGCTCGCCGTCCAGCACCTTCGGGATGACCAGCACCGCGCGGGCGAGGGCCCGCCAGGCCAGCTCTTCGTCCGGGGTCAGCGGCGCGGGCGGGATCCGGGCCGGTTCGTCTGCCATGACCGTCAATGTAGTTGCTTGACACAGCAAACTCAACAGCGCATATTTGTTTGTGCAAGCAGATTATGGAACGGAAAGCGCGATGCTGCCGGACCATGACCAGGACCGCGAATATGAACGGAGTCCGACGATGAGTGATCGAGTGGCGTTGGTGGTCGGCGCGGGCGGCCCGCTCGGCCGGTCGGTGGCGGTGAAGCTGGTCGGCGCCGGGTTCACCGTCGCGGGAGTGGACCGCAACGCCGATGGTCTAAGTGAACTGCCCGACGGCGTCCGCCAACTGCCGGGCGACGCGACCGATCCGGCGGTCGCGAAGGCCGTCGTCGACCGCGTCGCCGCCGAGGTCGGCCCCGCGGAGGTGCTGGTGAACACCATCGGCACGTACGGCATCGGGGACGCGCTGTCGGCCACGCCCGACCAGTTGCGGCAGATGATGGACGTCAACGTCGGCCCCGCGCTGTGGCTGACCCAGGCAGTCGCGCCCTACATGAAGGAGCGCGGTTCAGGCTCTATTACGTTCGTTTCCTCCCGCTGGGCGGCCGAGCCGTACGCGGGCGTGGCCGCGTACAGCCTGAGCAAGGCGGCCCTGAGCCACCTGGTCCGGGTGCTGGATTTGGAGCTGCGTCCGTTGGGGATCCGGGTGAACGCGGTCGCGCCGCAGCTGATCGACACTCCGGTGAACCGGTCATTCCTGCCGGAGGAGGTGATGGCGCATGCCACCTCACCCGAGGCGATCGCGGAGCTGATTGTGCTCCTGGCTGGAGACGGCGGGGCGCCCGTCAGCGGAGCCGTCCTGCCGGCCTACGGCTTCTGAACGGCTCCAGGAGGACCCACGGGCCGGCGCATTCGGCAGCCCCTGCACCTTCCGAAACGAATCATGGAGTATGTGATGACTGACAGTCAAAAGCCCGCCGAAGTGTTCAGGCGCAGCCTGGACGCGTTCGTTGCTCATGACATGAGAGCCTGGGCGGATCTCTGCGCCGAGGACGTCCTGGTCGAGTTCCCATTCGCCCCGGCGGGGACGCCATCCAGGCTGGACGGCCGTGTCGCGATCTTCGAATACCTGCGCAACTATCCCAAGATCATCGACGTGCACAAGATCGACTCGCTGGAGATCTACCCGACCGACCGCCCGGACACCGTCATCGGCGAGTGGAGCGTCAAGGGCCACGTCATCCCCAACGGCAACGCTTACGACATGTCGTACGCCACCTTCGTGACCGTCCGAGATCGCAGCATCGTCAACTATCGCGAATACTGGAACCCGCTCGCGCTGGCACAGGCATTGGGGGACGTGTCGTTCTTCTAGAACGATGCGGCAGCGCCGAGGGTGCTATCGCCGATGTAGTGCCGTAGTTGCCCACGTTTGCCCCGTTTTCGGCGAGCCAGGGCGGGTCCCGGGATTTCGCTGACGAAACCTCGCCGTTCAAAGGAGGACAACCATGACATCGCCGGCCTCAGGCGCGCCTGGCGCGCCGATCGTGCCGGTTCCCCGCTCATCGCTCGGCCCCGCCGTCAATGATCAGGGATATTACGTCGGACGCGTCGAGCGGAATTTGTACTGGGTCACCGACGGCGACTACCACTCGGCGTTCCTGACCACCCGGGACGGCGTCGTGCTGTTCGACGCGCCCCCGTCCATCGGGCGCAACCTGCAGCGGGCCGTGGACGAGGTCGCCGCCGCCGAGGGCGTGACCAACACGGTGACCCACCTGGTCTACACGCACCACCATTCCGACCACGCCGGCGCGTCCTCGCTGTTCGGCAGCAATGTGGTCCGCATCGGGCACGAGGAGACCCGGCGACTGCTGCTGCGGGACAACGACGCTGCCAAGCCGGCGCCGGAAGAGACCTTCGCCGACAGCCGGACCCTGGAGATCGGCGGCGAGCGCATCCAGCTGGCATGGCACGGCGCCAACCACTCGCCGGACAACATCTACATCCACTTCCCGGACCACGACACCTTGATGCTCGTCGACATCGCCCTGCCCGGCTGGGCGCCGTTCTACGGCATCAACCTCAGCGAGGACGTGCCCGGCTACATGGCCGCTCCGGCCACGGCGCTGTCTTACCCCTGGACGCACCTCATCGCCGGCCACTTGGGCAGGCTGGGCACCCGCGACGATGTCACCGTGCACCAGCAGTACATCGCCGACATCGAAGCCGGCGCCAGGACGGCATTGGCCACGGTCGACCCCACTCCGTACTTCCAGAAGTACGGCGAGAACCTCTGGGCCGCGGTCAGGGGCTACCTGGATGCGGTGGCCGATGCGGCCGCCGCGCCCGTCACCGAGAAGTACACCGGCGTGCTGGGCGCCGTGGATGTGTTCACGGTCCCCACCGCCTTTTCGATCCTGGAGTCGATCCGCCTCGACCTCGGCTACCACATGGACGTACACCCGTGAGCAAGCCATGACTACCACACTGGATCCGCGGCATGGACGAATCGCGGTCGTCACCGGCGGCGCGGGCGCGATCGGGACTGCCATTACCAGAGCATTGCACGGCACCGGTCACCGTACCGTCGTGCTCGACCGTGACGCGGACATCGCCTGCGACCTGGGGTCCGAGGCGTCAACCCGGGCCGCCGCAGCCGCGGTGCTCGAGCGCTACGAGCGCTGCGACGTGTTCGTCCACTGCGCAGCGGCGTTCGACCAGGTGATCCTCGCCGACGCAGACGCCGCGACCTGGCGCCATGTCCAGGCCGTCAACGTCGAGTCGGCATTGTGGCTCATCCAGGCGTTCGCCCCCGGCATGGCGGAACGGCGCTTCGGCCGCATCGTATTCATCACCTCCGACACGTTCTGGGCCCCGCCCGCCCCGGCTCTACTGGCTTACATCGCCAGCAAGGGCGCGCTGCTCGGGATCATGCGCACCCTGGCCGCCACCCTCGGCGCCGACGGCATCGCCGTGTCCGCGGTGGCACCCGGCCTCACCGACACCCCGGCCTCCCGCACCGTGAACACCGACGAGCAATTCGACGCCACAGTCGACCGCCAGGCGCTCAAGCGGCGGCTCACACCCGACGACGCCGCAGCCGCTGTCGCCTACTTGGCCTCCGATGCGGCTGCGGCGATGACCGGCCAGGTGCTGTGCGCCGACGGCGGTCTCATCATGAGGTAGCTTGCACAGTTCCACCTCCGCTCGGCCACGGCATGCGAGCAGGGCGGTTTATGGGCCAGCGCGGCCGGCAGGGTAGGCGGGTCGTAGCCGTCGGCGGTGGTCCGGCGGCCCCGTGCACGCCCTGGGCCGTCGGCGGCCGGTAGACCGGATTGGCGCGTGCCACTCGGCCAAGGAATCTTGTTCATGGTAAGAGCGTGTCCCATTTCTCTGGGGCGACGGTCGCCGCGGTTGCCATCGTCATTCTGGATGCAGCGGTGCTGTCGTAACGGCACCAGTTCGAGCTGGCGGCCAGGCACGCCGAGTCCGCGCTGGCGGCGAAGCTGCTGGCGATCTCGATCGACGGCCTGCTGCTGGCCGTCCTGGATGCCAGCTGGCGCCAGACCGTCCACGCCTGGGCTGCCCGCATCACCGTCAGCCTCCGCGTCGCCATGACGATGTGTCCGAACATCGCGCACTGGCGCGCCGAGGTCACCGACGTCCGCCACGGCCTCAGCTCGTTCCCGGAAGGGCGCGGGCATGGCATGGGGATCGGCTGGCGTTCCGGCACGTCGAGCGTGCTGCAGTTCCGCAAGGCCAGCGACATCCTGGACCGCGTGGCAGGCGGAGGTAAACGGCATGCGGAATGGCAGCGGAGCGGGTCAGGTAACTGCGAGAATCAGGGGCCCGGATCGGCGGGCCGGAAGGAATGATCACGACGCACAAGCTCATCGCCTCCCTGGCCGCGATCCCCCTCGTCTCGCTGGGCCTGGCTCTCCCGGCCAGCGCCGCGGTTCCCATGTCGCAGGCGGCCACCTCGTGCGGGGCATGGCGGTGGCCGGTCAAGACCGGCTCTGATGCGGACCGTTTCAAGGTCGGCAAGACCACGATCGTGACAACCATTCAGCACCTGCGCTCGCTCAAGGCGCCATCGTCCTTCGCCGGGTTTCAGCGGCGCCGGTTCCGCGGCGCCGAGCGGCACACCTGGCAACTCGATAGCGTGCACCTCACCGCCTACCGGATCGAGGACGACTCCGATATCCACCTGGTGATCCGCAACGCCGCTGGGAAGACGATGATCGCGGAGATCTCCAATCCCGGATGCGTCTCCCGCAAGTCGCTGTGGCGCTCTCAGATCGCGGCGGCCCGCAAGGCATTCATGGCCCGCGACCACGCCACCACGAGCTGGAAGCACGTGCACCAGCGGATCACGCTCCGCGGGCTCGGCTTCTTCGATGAGATCCACGACGTAACCGGGCAGGCGCCGAACGGCATCGAGTTGCACCCTGTGATCCGCGTCCGCTTCTGAAGCGGAGCTGTCGTCACCTGCCGCGGAGGCTAGCCGGTGACTCGCCGGGATAACTGATCCGCCGCACCGGGTATGCGGGCGGCCCGGCCTGGCCAGCGGTGGTGGGCGGTGCTGGCTCGCCCCCAGAACAGCGTCTAATCGGCCCAGGAGCATCACGGCCTCCGATCAGCGGATGCGCCGCGGATTCGGGGAACGGTGGCCAAGATCGAGGCTCTGCTGCGCGCGTTCAAGCTCGTCTTTACTGGTGACCAAGCGTCCGGGCACCGCCGTCGCCCCGCCCGACGTCCTCGAACTGCCGGAGCAGTTCTACGAGCACATATTCCAGCTAGTAGTCATCCCGAGCATCTCCACCATCACGTGCGCCGAGCCAGGATCAGCACTGACCGCCGCCCGTTCACGATAACCACGCCATCGGCTCGTGATGTATTTGAGTGATGCGCCTCGCAGCACCGCCCAGCCGTGTACGAGGACCTCGGCAAGGTTCATGCCGGCAGGAGGTCAAGTGCGGTGTCCCAGAGCCGCTCGGCATTCGCCTGGTCGACGGCGTACCAGGCGACGCCGGTGTAGTCGGCGGTACGTCGAGTGACGGCGACCGCCTCGTTGCAGTCCTCGAAATAGCGGCCGCCGACCTTGTCCAGGAGCGGCGAAGCGGCCAGCAGCACGGAGGTGGCCGCGCCCTGCTGGACGGTCTTCTGCCGCTCCTTGGGGGTTTTCAGGCCGCCGGTGTGCTGCTGCAGGCCGGTGGCGATGGCGCCCGGATTGAGGGCATTGGCGTAAATGCCTTCGCCGGACCAGCGGCGCGTGGCGTCGACGGCCAGCAGCACGTCGGCGGTCTTGGACTGGCCGTAGGCGGCGAAGCGGTCGTAGGCGCGGAAATCGAAGTGCAGGTCGTCGAAGACGACCGGGCACGACAGGTGGCCGCTGGAACTCACGGACACGATCCGCGCGCCGTGCGCGGCGGCGAGCGCGTCGTGCAGCCCGATGGTGAGGGCGAAGTGGCCCAGGAAATTCGTGGCGAACTGCATCTCCCAGCCCTCGCGGGTGCGCTCGAGCTCCGGGAGCGCCATGATGCCGGCGTTGTTGACCAGGATGTGCAGCGGCTGCTCCCAGGCAGCGGCGAAGCGGCGGACAGAGTCCTGGTCGGACAGGTCCAGGGCACGCACCAAGACCTTGGCGTTGCCGGTGGAGCCGGCGATGCCGGCGGCGATCCGCTCAGCTGTCTGCGGGCGCCGCACGGCCAGGACGACCTCTGCGCCGGCGGACGCCAGGGCCCGTGCGGTTTCGGTGCCGATGCCCGAGGCGGCCCCGGTCACAATCGCCCGCTTGCCGGACAGATCAACCCCGTCGATCACCTCGGAGGCGGCGGAGTGGCGGCCGAACGGGGTCCGGAAAAGCTCTGACATGGATCTACCTCGGATGACTCGTGCGCGCGTCCGGTGGGCCCGTGACCTGTCACTATGCGTCATCGACCAGAGATGGACCAGGACTAGTCAAGACTAGGAGTGCCGGGGCCACCCGGCCGGTAGCAGCTCAGTGCTTAGCCTGGATGCATGCCAGCCGCCCGCGGTCGCGGCAGAGGCGATCGCCGAGCGATCCCCTCTATATGCGCCGCTGCATTTCAGTGCGCCGACGAGCGCGTTTGACCTGGTAACAGGCCAGAAGCCACATCGATCAGGGGATCATCAGGGGGAACTTCGGACTAGCCGAGCGCGCCTCATCGCGTCAGGTGTTCGGGCTCGCGTTGCCTGGTCTCGGCTGGTACAACGGTGCGCCACCAGTCGTGGCCGGCAGCGTTGCCGGGCTGACGAGTGAGCTTCCGGTCGGCCCGGCCACGACCGCATCGCCGGTGGCGCTGCCGCGGAGCCACTGCGACCAGGGAATGAACCACTCGGTCCAGCCATTCCCGGGCGTCCCGGCGGCCGGGCTGCCGGTGACCGTCGCGGGATCCCCGGGCTCCTCCATCTTGTAGTAGGTCTCGGCGTGCGCGGGTGAGGTGTTGATGCAGCCGTGGCTGACGTTGGCGTAACCCTGCACGCCTACCGACCAATAGGCGTCGTGAATGAAGGTCCCGCTGTAGGTGATGTCGACCGACCACGGCACCTCTAGGTCGTATCCAGGACCGATCATGCGCTGTGGATTGTTCTTGAAGGTCGTCAGGTAGGTGCCGTCTGCGGTGTCGTCGCCCGGCCTGCCGGTGCTGATCGCCCACCGGCCGAAGAACCGGTCCTTGTAATAGACGTTCATGTAGTGGGTGCGGGTGCTGGCGACAACGATCAGCGAAGGTCCGATGGAAAAGGTCAGGCTCACATCGCGGCTGCCGTAGACACCGGGCGCCGCTTGGACGCCGTCGAAATTGCCATCGACTGTCACCGTGGTGTACTGCGGCCAGTACTGCCGCGGCCGGAAGATCACTGTCTTGTCATCCTGCCAATACCAGCCACCAACGACGGGCTTGGAGGTGCGGAGTTCGATGGCCCGCTCCACCGCCGCCCTGTTCCTGATCGGACGACTGAACATGATGGTGATAGGGATGCCGACGCCGTATTGCCCGCCTACTATGCCGGAGCTCACCGCTTGATCCGTACCAAGGGCGGTGATCGTGGCCCTGAAACTTTGACGCGGCGTGAACGTCTCGAATGTGCTTGAGGTGGTGACTTTCTTGTGGTTCACGCCGACGGCAGTCGCTGTCACCGTGTAGTTCGTTCGTGTTGCAAGCGGCTCCGCGCTGCGCCAAATGCCGTTGGCAGCCAGATAACCGCTAACAAGGCCGGCGGCTGTCGCCACCGTGACGTCCCGCAGCTTTCCGTGCTTTGCCGCGACAACGACGGCCGCTCCCGGCAGGACGCCCCGCGACCCGTTAGCCGGGGTGATGGTCAGCGTCAGGGCCGGGGTCGCCTGGGCGCTAACGGCCGTGCAGCTCACAGCGGCAAGTGCAGCCAGTGACAACTGCACCGCAAACGCGACCGGCCCGCGACGGCGAGCAAACATATAGCCCCTCTGCAACACGCGGAACGCCTCCCTCTCCCGATATTGCCTCCCGGCGCGCCGGTCGATACCCCGGTTAGGTCCCAGGAATGCGGCGCCTGGCACAGCCTTTACCTGGCGCGCGGGAAGAATTCACCCGCACCAAGCAAGACGGCATTACCGGGCTGACCGCACCGGCGAGATCGGCGCGCCGCCGGCCTGGACCCCGAGCGCCAGCAGTATCGCCGACGGGTCGGCGAGGGGGTGGACCCTGCCTGGCCAGAGACCCTCGGGGCGATGGAACTGACTGACCAGTTCTTCGTCCGTTACCCCGGCCCTCACAATCGTTCGTCCGGCCACCGGGGTGGAGGGGCCCGCCTCCACATCGAGATTGGCGCATCGACGGGATGGCGGCTCTTCCTGCGGTTGGCGCGGGGGCCGGAGTTCGCCGACGATCATTGCGTCGAAGAGACACTAACCTCGCCGTCCGTCGTACGGCAGGCAGCACCTTGCAGCACGGCTAACGAGCGTCCTCATACTGGCGCATGATGTCGCCTGATCCGGCCGCGCGCGGAGACGTTCAGACGCTCTCGCAGGTGCCATCGTGTTTGCGAGGGAAGCCAGCGTTGTGCTGCACGGGCCACTTGCCGTGGCGCTGGGTGAGCGCGGTGCCGGACGGCTCGTACTGGACAGGGCATGGGGGATGACCCGCCGTATGGACGATGCCAGCCCGCTCTTCACCGCGGCCGCATCGGTTTCCGGCGCGGTCGAAGAGGTGCATGAGATCGACTGGCCGGTCTGCGCCGTCCACGGCGGCGATCCCACGACCCGTGACCTGCATGGCGAGTAGCCCGTCGAGCTCATCGACGGCGTAGTGGTGTCGTGGTGTACCCGCGGGGGGCGTGGGGTTGCCCCCGCAGGCCAGCTCACCGCCAAGATCGCAAAGACGCAATGACCATTCACCCCTGCAGGCCGACACACGTGCTCAAAGCTCCCACGCGGTGCACCCGACTATCCAGCTCTGCGCTGATCAACAGCACGGCGACGGATCGACCGCGGCCCCGCAGAACGGCGGCGAAACGCGCTCGTCGCTTGAGGGCCGGCGCAGCTAAGGCGCCTGGGCGCCGTCGCAGAGGCTGCCGTTCTATCGTCTCGCCGACGGGCGGCGGTCTATCGCAGCGACGATGATCGCCGCGAAGATCACGGCGAGGATGAACCCTGTCAGCAACGAATAGCGGTAGTGCAGCCCGACGGCATAACGGGCGACCAGCCCGCCCAGGAACGACCCAGCCAGGCCGACCAGTGCGGTCCGGATCAGGCCGATGGGGTTCGGGCCGGGCACAAGCAGACGCCCCAGTCCTCCGATGATCAGTCCGCCGATGGCCAGCCATATCAGCAGTACCAGCATGCCTTAATGGTACGGCCCGCCCGAGCTTGCAGGTCTGCCCGCGCGGTCGGCATCGCGGGCATCCGGCCGACACCCCAAACGGCTTCCGCGGCTGACCAGTGGCCTCTTCAACGTCCACATGCCTGCCTGGCGAACTCACCGTGCGGCAATACCGCGTGGCTGCTGCCCGTACTGCCCGGCAGGCGACAGCTCGCGGGGCGGGGTCAATCCCCGCGTTGCGCGTTGCTGTCGTTGAGCGAGCCAGGCGGTTCTGGGATGACGCTGAACAGCCAACCCCGCTGGATCGCCTAGTACCCACCAGGAGTGCACCTGCTGTACCCGTCCGCCGGGAGCCCAACGTCATGCTGATTCACTACGATGACCTGTCCCCGGATCTGAGCAGCCAGATGCCGCGGATCTCCGGCCGGTCGAACATCCAGGCATAAGGTTCGTGGTGTACCCGGTGCACATGGTGAAGTCAGCCCTGAGCGACGTGGCTGAACGGGCGCGGGCCGAGGATCTGGATGCCGCCGTTCTTGGTGGCCGAAGCTTGCACGCGGCCCATGTCCACCGGCCCGGCATCGATGCCCCGGCGGTCACCGTCGGGAACGGGCTCGCTGGCGTCCCAGTAGAACGCCTGGCAGCAGCCAGGCGTGTCGAGGCACAGCAGCCGGGCGCCGTCCGCGCCGGAGATCTTGAAGGCGTGCGGGACGCCTCGCGGGGCGCTGGCGATGCCGCCCGCGCGAACGCCCTCCGACCTTGGCGGGCGCTAAAGCGCCCCAGGCCGGGCCGTCCCCAAGCCGGGCCTGGCCGACCCGGTGATCGCGGACAACGAGGTCCCGCCCGATTCGAGCACGAACCAGAACCAGCTGAACTCCAGGCCGCGAACCGCCCCATGGCATCCCCTGCCCGCCCCTCTTAATCGGCAGGAGACTGCGGACAGGTGCTTCTGGCCTTGTGCCTCCTCGGCGGTGTCGCGGGGACGTAGCGTCAGGGTCCTGGGCATCGCACTACCCCTAGGTCGCACAAGAGCATCGTTACTCGAACCGTGCGTACCCTAACCATGTGCCAGCGTGGGATGCCGAGCGGACTGAGCCAGACGCCTCGACCGCAGTGCACCGACGGGAGGAACCTTCGTCGGAGGCCGCGGCGCCTGAGCTGGCCGCGACTCGGCCGCCGTCCCAATGACCATGTACATCCGGGTCTGCATCTACGACGATATGACCGCCGCGCGGCAGGCCTCCGGTGCGCAGGTGCTCGGGTACGCCCTGACCGGCCCGACATCCCGCAGGACACCGGCTACCGGGGAATGTTCGCCCAGATTGGCTTCGATGCGGAGCTGCGCGACCGGGAGGCCCGATGGGACCGCCGCGCGGCGCTGCCCGAGCTCGCCGCTCGGCCCCGGACGAGATGCTGCGACCGAGGGCCAATCCCAGCGTGCAGACCGAGGGAACGGATGCCTGTCCGGACTGTTCCGGATCCGATGGGCTGCCGCTCGATGCTTGCGCCTCCGCCGTAGATGGCAATTGCCCTTGCGCATCCGCCGTCCAGCAGCCAGGTCATCGAAGTAGGCGATGACTCTAAGCGCGGCCCGGCCTCCGTCATGTCTTCCTAACCGCGCTGCGTCAGCAGCCGGGCGACAACCTCGATCGGCCCGCCGATGCGGAAACCGGTGGCATGCGTGTGCCTCAGCATGTACGCGGTGAAGGCGATCCCGGTGCGCTGGACGCTGAGGCATCTGTTGAGGAACGGCAGCAGCTGCGTGGGTAGAAGCGAGGCTTATAGGCGTCAGCGTTAAGAGCGTGAGCTGACTCGCAATACCGATCCTCGGGTCTTCGTTGGAGCGACCGGCCGGCCGAAACGCCGACCGTCTCGGCGGGCCGCCTGCCCATCAGCAAGATCAACCGCTCGACCGGCCAGGGCGTCGGTCATCAAGACAAAGGACGCAACTCGTGACTTCAACTCTCCATGGCTCTACGGCTCTGGTCACCGGCGGCAACAGCGGCATCGGCCGGGCTACTGCCGCCGACCTGGCGGCGCGCGGGGCACACGTCATTATCGCCGGGCGCGACGCAGCGCGCGGCGAAGAAGTAGTGAATCAGATTCGCGCGAATGGCGGCAAGGCCGACTTCACTGCCGCTTCGCTTGGCGACGAGGCAAGCGCGCGGGACCTGGCGCGCCAGGCCGTCGACCTGGGCGGCGGCCACGTCGGCATTCTCGTTAACAACGCCGGCATCTTCCCGTTCGGCCCGACCGAAGCGGCCACCGAGGCTGACTTCGACTCCGTCTACGCCGTCAACGTCAAGGTACCGTTCTTCCTGGTGGCTGAGCTCGCGCCGGCGATGGCCGCGCGCGGCAAGGGAGCGATCATCAACGTCACCACGATGGTCGCCCAGTTCGGCCAAGCCGGCATGGCGCTGTACGGCTCGAGCAAGGCCGCCCTGGTGCTGCTAACCAAGGCGTGGGCTGCCGAGTACGGCCCGTCGGGCGTACGGGTCAACGCCGTCAGCCCGGGCCCGACCCGCACCGAGGGCACCGCGCCGATGGGCGAGGCTCTCGACCAACTCGCCGCCACCACCCCGCACGGCCGGCCCGGCATGCCGGCGGACATCGCCGCGGCGATCACGTATCTTGCCAGCGATGACGCCGCCTACGTGCACGGCGCCATCCTGCCAGTCGACGGCGGCCGCGTCGCGGTCTGACGTCGCTGACGTTGCCAGGGAGCGGGCTGGCCTGCGGCCGAAGACCGGTCTGCTCCCTGGCACGCGAATCGGCCTACCCGCTCCTGGCATCAAGGGCGGCGACGAGCGTGGCCAGGTCACGCTGTCGTGAGTCGGCGTGCCAGACGGCCCAGGTCCGGCGGACGATCGGGTCGCCGATGAGCGGATGCCACCGTATGCCCTCAGGCAGCGGCTGCGCCCAGGTCGGCGAGGCTAGCGCGAACGCCCGGCCAGTGCCGACAGCAGCGAGCTTCACTTCCGAGGTGACGGGGCCGTCGTTGTCACCCTGGCTTGTGGTGTTAATGCCGTGTCCGCGCAGGGTGGCGGTGACCTGGTCATGCCAGGCGGGCGCGTCGGAGCGAGGGAATCCGATCCAGGTCAGGCTCGCGAGCTTGCTCAGCTGCACACCGCTGGGTTCGGCGATCTCCGCCGAGCGCGCGTCGGCGATGATGACGCCCATGGCTTCGGTGACGGCCAGCACGGCGTCGAAGGCAGTGTCAGCCGGGCGGTCCCTGACAAGCGCCAGGTCGAGGTCCCGGGAGCGCAGTGCTGCCAGCTGTGCCGCGCTGGAGAGATGCCGGACCTCGACCCGCGTGCCCGGATAAAGTGTCGCCACTTCCGCGAGCGCCGCGGGCAGCACGTCGGACGGGAACTCCAGCGGTACGGCAATCCGTAGCTCCCCCGCGCTGGCCGCCGCGCTGGAGATGGCCGCCAGCGCCCGGTCATGATGGTCGATCAGGTCGCGGGCCTCCCGCAGCAGCACGTTGCCGGCATCAGTCGGCCGTGCGCCCGCGTGATCCCGGACTAGCAACTGCACGCCAAGCTGCCGTTCCAGTGACTGAATCGTCTGTGACAGCGCGGATTGGCTGATGTGCAGGCGCCGGGCTGCCGCAGACATTCCGCCATCTTCGGCGACGGCCACGAACGCGCGCAGTTCCCGGATCTCCATGGCCTTATCGCATCACGCCGGGTCGTTGCCGGACGCATGCGGTCGCTTATGCGGTGGCCTGGCGTCGGAGCACCTGGGCGCTGGGCCGGATGTTGCGGTCACGGTCGATGAGCCCGGACTGGACGTCGTAGCCGTGTAGCCATTCGTAGTTATCAACGGCGGTCCAGTGGATGAAGCCGCGCACGTCGATCCCGCGTGCGATGGCCTCGTTGGGAGATGCCGATCAGGTCGAAGCCGGCCAGGTCCGGCCGCTCGGCCGGCTGCGCCTGAGCTCCGCAACCGGCTGACAGCACGCAGAGCGGCCAGTGGGAGTACGGCAGGCCCCGGCCGGGACCTGGGCTTGCCGAGGAAGCAGCCGTCCGGCTGCTGGAGCGGTGCTACGCCTACCGTTACGGTGGTGGTTGTGCGGGGTGTGCCGTGGTGGGGCGTGATCTCGTCGGCCGCGGCCCCGGTGCTGATGGTGAGCGGGTGGACGGTCGCCGCCAGGCTGCAACTGCGCCCCTTTGACCCCGTCGCCCAGACAGTCAGCGCGCTGGCCGCGCCGGGCTCTGTCGACCGGTGGGTGATGACGCTGACTTTCCTGGTGGTTGGTGCCTGTGATTTCGTAACCGGGCTTGCACTCCGCCCGGCCAGAGCGCCGGGGCGGCTGATCCTGATGGCCGGGGCTGCGGCGGGCATGCTCGTCGCGGCGAACCCAGAGCATCCCGGGACCAGCTTTCCCCTGCCGCACATGATTTGGGCAGCGGCCGGGTGCGCCGCGTTGGTGGCCTGGCCGGCGGGGGCATCGCGCCGTGGGCCTTCGGTACCGTGGGGCCTGCGGCCGGTGGTATCCGTGGGTGCCGTGGGGGTGCTGCTGGCTCTGCTGGCCTGGTTCGGCGCGGAGCTAATCGCCGGGGCCGGGCAGGCCGGGCTGGCTGAGCGCATCTTCGGCGCCGCACAGGCGCTGTGGCCGCTAGCGGTGGTCGTGTCCTGCCGCCGTCCCGCTAGGACGGGCACCAAGTCCAGCCGTATGCCAGGTTTGAATCAGCCAGGTGCGTGTCCTGCCCCGGGCGCATACGGACCGGCTCAGTGAGCGCTAACTCGTGTCCTACCGCGTCTCGCCGGGGATCGCCACCGGCTCTCTGGCCAAACGGAGTTGCATGACCAATCATGCCGCGTGGCACCGGAACAGGGACCCTAGCCGCCGACCGGGCGGGTCCGCCGTGTTACCGCTCCTTTCGACGGTGCGGCCATCGGCAGACATGCTCGCGGGGAGTGACCGGCTCACTGGTGACGGCCGCGCACAGTCCGGCCGTTCTGGGAGGCCAGTGGTTGCCCAGACGCCAGCAACCGGCGCACGCAGATCTGTGTGATCGTCGAGCGGCGGTCAGTTTCCGCAGGTAGATGGGGTGCGGCGGAGTGTTGAGTCAGCACCGATCCAGCACCTGGGCCAGTTTCAGGCGAAGTAGTCAGCCGCGCAGGAATCGCACGTGGCGGCTCCGTCGGCCTCGCGATGGGTGAGGATCCCGCGCCGGCCACAGTGGTCCAGGTCCTCGTCGGTGCAAACGTACCTGCACGCGAAGCACGCCCAGACGATTAGGTCGTGTGAAGCATCGACTTCCTCGACGCCACGGACGAACGCCTCGTTGCCGCAGTCCAGGCAGTCCTCGATTGGCCACGCCACCGTCCTTGATCACCTCGTAGCGCGACAGCCACGGCACGAAGGTCACCTAGGCGTCGGCGCCTCTTCTCCGTCCCGGTAGTAGAGGCAGTGCCGGCAGCGCCCGGGCTGGTCATCCCCTAGCACGTACGCGGGCAGCGTGCACGCGCCGCAGGACAGGACTGGCTGGGTAGCCTCGCTCAGCACCGGTCGCAGCGTCTCCATGCGTTCGCGGATCAGGGTCTCGATCTTGCCGAGCCGCTCCCGGATCCTTTCAAGCATGTCATCGACCAGTTCCCGCTCTTCCGGGCTGGCTTCGGGGAGGAACTCGCGATCGATGAGGTGCAGGAGCACGTCCAGCCCGCGGGCGACGACCACCTCGGTCCGCCGGGGATTCTCCCCGTGGAGGGCGAAGTGGGCCACGCGTTTGCGCAGGCGCTCGACCGCCTTGACCCGTGGGATCTCCTCATCGGTTACCGACGAGCCAGCTACGGCGCGCAGGCGCTGGAGCGCCTTGGTGATGTTCACGCTGCGGAAGTCGCCGGTGTCATATGCCGGGCGATCCGCGCGGTCAACATCGTCAACCACGAGGGTCCAGTGCTCGCGGGCGAGCTGGGCCTTGAGCAGCGTCTCGATGGCGGCGTTCAGATGCAGTGCGGCATATCGGAGAGCACGTTCACCGCTCGCGGCGAGGTGCGACGGCCCATGCCTTGGTTGACGGCATGGCACATGCCGAAGTCGTTGCCGCGCACTATCAGCCTGATCTCCTCCGACGCGTTCACTCATGCATCATCGGCTCAGCATGGCTGTGCCGGTAATGGCCGGGCGGGCGCCGCGCCGCTGCCGGCCCGTCGCGGCAGAAGATAATCAAGCGTGGCCAGCCCGGCGCTTGACGCGCTCGACTCATCCGGCATCGCCTACTGGGTCATCCGGCACGGGCCCGTAGGCAGCCTCGCTGAAGCCGCGAAGGCGCGCGGCGTCGAGCCAGCGGACGTCGTGAAGGCGATGGTGGTTCGGCGCGGCGATGCCGATTACCTCTTCGTGCTGGTGCCCGGCGACCGGTCGATCTCCTGGCCGAAACTGCGCGCCGGCCTCGGGGTCAACCGCCTGTCCATGCCCGAACGCGTCGCTAGCCAGGCACCTCACAGGGTATGACCGCGGCACGATCACGGCACTCGGTGCCACGGCGGCATGGCCGGTCATCTCCGACGAGCGCGTGCTCGGCCGTGAGATCACTCTCGGCTCCAGCGAGCATGGCGTCGCCGTGGCGGTCCTGACCGACGATGTACTGGCCGTGCTCAACGCCACGGTGGCCGATGTGACCGAGCCCGAAGACGTGAGCTGACACGCCTCAGGTCCGGCTACGGCCGAGCAGCCAGAAGCAGAGTCCGGCCAGGGCGAGCGAGAGAACCAGGAAAATCGCGGTCTCAAGCCACTGCAGCGGCCAGTAGCGGCTGCCCGGCTGGTAGGTGATGGCCTCCCGGATGGCCCGCCTGGCCATGCAGGCCCCTAGGTCTGGCGAGGCGCCCTTCCCGGCCGAGGGCGACAGGCAGGCCGCGGGAATCGTGCCGACCGGCTGCCCGGCCGCGTTGATAGGCCCGCTGGCGAGAATCCAGGCTTCGGGCTGGCCAGGGACGGCGGAAGCTTTGAGCGTGCCGACGCTCATCGCCGCAGCCTCGAAGAACGTCGGGCCGCTGACGACCGCCCGGTCGGGCGGGATCAGCTGCGGGCGTACCCACAGCGGCACGGCGATCTGGACGGCCGCGAAGATGGCCAGCGCGATGGCCATTGCGGGCAGCGTACGGCGGATGAGGACGCCTGCTGCGGTGCCGAGGGCGAAGCCGAACGCCGCGTAGCCAACCGGGGTGACGCCGCTGGTCGCGAAGAGGAACGGGCCGAGTCGGCTCTGGTCGAATACCGAGCCGAACGGATAGGGGCCGCCCAGTCCGATGGCCTTGCTGATGGGATCCGCCCACCAGGCCAGCATGAGGGCGAGAGCCTCGGCCACGGCCATGGCCACCAGGCCGCCCAGCACAAGCTTGACCAGGGCCCACCGGGCCCGGGTGATGCTCTGGGTCCAGGCCACGGCGAACGTCCGGGCTTCGAGCTCGCGGGCGATCAGCGGAGCGCCCCAGAAGATGCCGATGATCGCGGGCGCGACAAGGATGATCCCAATACCTAGCACGTAGACCATCGGGTACGGGCTCGTTATGGTCAGCCGGTCAAGGAAGGCGTTGGCCGCGCCCACGCAGCTGCCTCCGTGACAGCCGGTGATCGTGCTGGCACCGTAGAGGCTGGCCAAGTGCGGCCCGGTGACCGCCAGGACAACCGCGAACGCGAGCAGGGCGGCCAGGGCCACCCTCGCCTGCACGCGGAACTGGAGCAACGTAAACCGGATCATGACATCACCTTCAGCTGCGGCCGGCAGGCGCGCTCCCTAGCGGCCGGGCGGCTCATGTAGGCGATGACCAGGTCATCGAGCGTGACTGGCCGGACCGTCCAGGCCAGGTCGAGAACCGGCTCACTGCTGCGGATCAGGAAGGTGCTCTGCTTGTCCGTATGGCTCTCCTCGACTACCTCCTGACTTGCCGGCAGGCTGCTCGGATCCCGGCGCGCCCCGGAAAGCCGGTAATGCGATGAGAGCAGCTCGCTGACCTCTCCGGCAACCTGCACCCTGGAGGCGACGAGCACCACCAAGTAGTCGCAGACCCGCTCCAAGTCAGCGATCAGGTGGGAGGAGAGCACGACGCTCATCCCGTGCATGGCAACAATCTCCATGAGGCTGGCCAGGAACTCGCGCCGCGCGAGCGGGTCGAGGCTCGCGACTGGCTCATCGAGGATGAGGCACTCGGGTCTCTTCGCGATCGCCAAGGTCAGGGCGAGCTGGGCACGCTGACCGCCGGACAACGTCCCGGCCCGCTGGCGCGGATCAAGACCAAGCCGCCTGATCCTGCTGTCGGCCAGCTCGAAGTCCCAGCGCGGGTTTAGCCACGCGCCCATCCGCAGATGCTGCGCAACAGAAAGCCGCGCATACAGGGGTGTGTCCTGGGCGACGAAACCAACCCGGCCGAGTTGCGCCGGGCCACCGGCCGGACTCGCGCCCAGGACGCTGAGCGAGCCCGATGTCGGCGCGAGGAGCCCTACAGCCAGATGCAACAGCGTGGTCTTACCCGCGCCGTTGGGTCCGACGAGCCCGACAACCCTTCCTGCCGGGATGGCAAGAGTGCAGTCACGCAGTGCCCAGCGGCGGCCGTACTGCTTTCCGAGGCCACTGGCATCCATGACGAAGCTCATGCCACACCTTCCGCGAAACAACTGCGGAGCGCTGTCCGGTAGATTGCCTCGATGTCGTCGGGGCCAAGGCCCGCCGCGCGCGCCGAGCTCAGCCAGTCGGTCATCGAACCCAGAAACCGGGTCTGGACGGCAGGGTCGGTGCGCGGCAGTGACCGGATGATGAATGTCCCCTGACCCGGCCGGGCTCGCACCAGGCCCTCGCGCTCGAGATCCCGGTACGCCTTCAGCACCGTGTTCGGGTTGATCGCGAGCTGGGCGACAACCTGCTGAGCCGTCGGCAGCTGGTCTCCTGGCTCGAGCAAGCCAAGCTGCAGGGCCTGATGAACCTGCTGGACCAGCTGCAGATAGGTGGCGACACCGGAGGTGGTGTCAAGCTGGAACTCGATCATAACCGCCCTTCCACTAATCAGTTAGTGAAGGAATACTACAGCCCGCCGCCGTCATCGGCAAGCCGGGGGTTGTGAGCGAGAGTTGTGTCCGTGGATTGTGCCCGAGGGTGGTGTCCGGGGATTGTGTCCGCCCGAGTGGCCGGTGCCGGGGAGGCGCAGGCTCGACTGCTATCGGTAAACCACGCTTGAGCAGGTACCTCGCCCCTGCCTCGAAGCCCTCAGAACTGGGCAACTGGAAGCCGAAAGCGTCGGCGAGCCGGTTGGTCCTGTTGAACGCGGCGCAGACCGCCAGCGCGTCCTCGACCTGCCTGCTTGAGACGCATGCGGTACCCGCCCCGTCAGCAGCCCCAAGGGTCAGCGCGAATCCAGCACCGCGCCGGGAAACGACGGGAACTAACCGGGAACAGCGAGCATAGCGCCGCGCCGTCCGGCCCACGACGACCCGCCCGCAGACCGGCCCGACGCCGCCTAGGCACCGCCCGGAAGCTGGCTGCTGACCAGCGGAAACGTTAGCCGTCCGGCTATTTCAGCAACTACCTGGCCATCACTACCCGCTGGATCTGGTTGGTGCCTTCGTAAATCTGGTCGATCTGCATCATTGCAGGGTCGGTCGGCGCGCATGAAAGCCAGAGTTGTTCGCGCGACCGGGGGCGTGTCGTCGCAGCCCCGCCCGATGTGTGCGATAAGTCATCCCGCCTGACGCAGGCCCTGCGGGAACTCATGAATCCGCTGGGGTCCGTTCTCGGTGACAACGAGCAGTTCGCCGGTTTGCACGCCAGCCCGGCCGTCGCGGGTAACCACGTTCGGCTGAACTACCAATGTCATCCCGGCGGCCAGGACAAAGTCAGGCGCGGGCATCGGGCGGCCCGGAGCCGGCACCACCGGCGGGAGATAGCCGCCGCCAAAGCCGTGCACCACGTCGTCGATCGCGGTGAAACCGGCCTGCTCGATGACGGCCGCGGCGGCTGCGAGATCCCGGGCGCGGGCGCCAGGTACCAGGGTCGCTGCGACGGCGTCAAAGGCCGCGACCGCAACAGCATGCAGTTCGGCGAACAGCGGCGTAGCAGGCGCGCCGACCGCGAATGTGCGCAACACCTGGCCGGCGTACTCCGGGGCGGCTGCGGCGCTGATCTCACAGGTAATCAGGTCGCGATGCTGGATCACGCGCCCGGTGGGCCACTGGGCTGGCACGCTCACGTCTGGCTCATCCATGGCTGTGATACCGAGGTAGTGGATCTGGTGCTGGCCACCGAGGCGGACATAAGCGTGCTCTGCCTCGGCGAGCACCTCATAATCTGTCGCTCCCGGGCGCAGCGCCGCTGAGAGGGCTGTGATCGCAGCATCGGTGAGCTTGGCCCCGCGACGCAGCGCCGCCAGCTCCTCGGCGGATTTCACCAGGCGCAGCCTGGTGTAGGCAGCGTTGAGGTCCGTCACGACCGGGACCTGCTCGGTCAACAGCAGGTAGTGATCGAACGGCAGCGCCCCGATCAGCCCGATGCGGTCCGGCGTGGGGCCACGGCTGGCAAGGATGTCGAGCGCTGTGGCGACGACATGCGGGCCGGCCCACTTCACCCGAACTGCGGACATGCGCCCAGCCTGCGGAACATGATTGAAGAACGAGACGAGGAGCACTTCGTCGTCTTGCTCCGGCCCGATGAGCAGAAGGGCCTCCCTGGTGACCGGCCACCCCGTCAGCCAGGAAACCGCGCTGCCAGACCGATTTGCCCCGTAAACGAGCGCGTACCGCACATTGCTGTTATCCATCTCCTGCCCGAGCGCCGCGCGGCGGCCGCGCATCTCCGCCGCGGAGAACTCCAGCCTCTCGCCCGGTGGCATGCCTGAGAGCCTGGACCACGGCTCACCCGCATCGCAACCGCACCCGGCCCGTAGGCCCGGCCAGCACGGCCTAGTCACATCGCGAAGGCGCAGCGGACGAGGCGCTAAACGGCCAGGCCGGCCGACTGCATGACGCGCACGCGCACTCCCGCTGCCTGGCGATCGTGAATAGCTATGCGACCTGACCCGCGCAGGCAGGCCTGGCCGGTGAAGCTGAAAGGCCGGTCGTGCGCGCAAATAGCCGCTGTTGTGCACGCGAGCCTTGGCTGTCAGGGCC
Source organism: uncultured Actinomycetota bacterium (assembly GCA_963804435.1). Lineage (GTDB taxonomy): Bacteria > Actinomycetota > Actinomycetes > Streptosporangiales > Streptosporangiaceae > JAJYUU01. The sequence continues at coordinate 3,265,981 of CAWDQI010000001.1, forward strand.
ATGTCAGCGCCGCACCGAACAGGCTGATTTGCGTGCGGCCTCGTCCGGCTCGGTGACATCGCCTGGGTCTTATGACGACTCAAGCGAAACGATCACCAGAGTCAGACGAGGATCATGCCGCCGTCGATGACGCTGACGGTGCCCGTGGCATAGTCCTGGTCCATCAGCTGCACGTAGGCCTTGGCGACGTCCTCGACCTCGGCGACGCGGCCGAGCGGCAGACTGGAGGCGACGCTGTCGTACATGGCTTGCCGGTCGGCTTCGGGGATCTCCGACCACAGTGGGCTGCAGACGACGCCGGGGGTGACCACGTTGACTCGGATAGGTGCTAGTTCGACAGCGAGCGCTCGCGCCGCCGAGATGATCGCGCCCGAGGCGGCCGAGCCGAGGACCCAACCGGTGCCGCCCCGGAACGCGGCGGTGCCGCTGGTCATCGTGATTGAGCCGCCGGGCCGGATATGCGGCACAGCGAGGCGGATTGCGTCGAGGGCGGCGACTAGCCGCAGTTCGAAGAAGGCCTGGCCTGCCTCTGCGGTGTAATCGGCGATCGGGGTGGGGACGAGTGGGCTCTGCCGCGGTGTAGGCGAAGTGGTCGAAGTCCCCGAGGAACTGGAAGAACGCGGCCAGTTCCTCGGGTGACGATGCGTCAACGGCGCGGCCCGCCGAGCCGGTGGGCAGTTCAGCCAGGGCTGACTCGACCGAGGCGGGGGTTGCGGGAGGCGACCGTGACCGATGCGCCAGCCGCGGCGGCGGACTTTGCGATGGCCAGGCCGACGCCGCTGGATCCGCCGAGAACGACGACGCGGCTTGCAGTGGAGATGGGCATGGATCTCTCGCGCCTTTCTGTGTGACCTTCTTGCGATCAGCGACGGGACACCGGCGGACCCAGCGTCGGCAGCGGTGTTCCGGTCAGGTCGGCGCAGGCCGTGAGCAGGCCTTCCTGCACGTCGGTGCTGGTGACGGCGGGGTGCGGGGTGCGCCGGGCCTTGTGGTAGAAGTACGCGCCGCTGACCGTCGCGGCGGGATCGTCGCTGACGGCGAGCCACGCCTGGGTCAGGTGTGCCTGGCTGAGGTCGTCGGGCGCGCCGGAGCCGCCCATCTTCGTCGGGACCCAGCCCGGTTCCAGCGCGTTGGACAGTACCTGGAGCCAGCGCCCAGCGACCGCGAACGCCAGGACGGCGTCGAACAGCTTGGAGTCTGCGTAGGCCTGCGCGGGATTCCATGGCCGCCGCGCCCACTGCAGGTCGGTCAGGTCGGGGCTGCCGCCTTGGTGCATGCCGGAGCTCAGGTACACCAGCCGGCGCGGAGGCGCGATCAGCGACGTCAGCAGGTACGGGGCCAGCACGTTGATCGCGAACACGTGGCTGAGGCCGTCTGCGGTCCTTATCTTGCGGGGCTCGCGATAGCCGACGCCGGCGTTGTGGATCACGGCGTCGAAACGGCCGGAGTCGTTGGCTTGCCGGGCCACCGACCGTGTCTGGTCGATGCTGGACAGGTCCCCTGCCAGCGCCGCCGCGGAGCCGGGCGCTGCGGCCCGGGCTTCACGCGCGCGGGCAGCGTCGCGGGCGTGCAACACGACCTCGTGCCCTTGGCTGATAAGTAGCTGCGCGGCCATCAGGCCAAGCCCGTCGGCGGACCCGGTGATCATGACGCGTGACATCAAACTCCTCGTTCGGTTGATGCGGGGCGGTTTCCCGTCGTGGCTCTTACCCACCATGCGGTAGGACAAGTCCCGTTCGTCCAAAACCTGATGCCGCGCCTGTCAAAACCCTGAAGACATCGCCGCGGGAGGAAGCGGGGAGGCGCATGGACCTAGACCGGCGCAATGTGCGCCACTTCGTCACCGTCGCCGGGCACCTGAACTTCGGCCGCGCTGCCCAAGCCCTGCATAATCGTGCAGCCCGCGATGCGGCGCCAGATCCGCACGCCGGGCGACGTCTCGCGAGGGAGCGAGGACTCAGCGGGCGGGAACCGGCTCGGACGACGGCTGCCACTCCCGCCTGATCAGCCCGTAGACCCACGAGTCAGAGACCTCGCCGGTCACGACGCAGTCTTCCCGCAACGTCCCTTCACGCGCGAATCCGAGCTTCTCCAGCACGCGGGCAGATGCCACGTTGCGCGTATCGGTCTCAGCCTGGACGCGATTTAGGTCCAGCGTGTCGAATGCCCACCGCAGCAAGACGCGGGCGGCCTCCGTCGCGTAGCCGTGGCCCCACGCTGCATCGTCGAAGCAGTACCCCAGTGACGCGCTGCGGTAGTCCGGATTCCACCGCTTCAGGCTGCACCAGCCGATGAACGCCCCGTCGGAGACACGATCCACGGCCAGGCGCGCCCCGGTGCCCTCCTGTGCCATCTGCCGGCAAGCCGTTATGAACCGCTCGGCGCGCGCGCGTTCAATCCACGGCGGCGCGTCCCAGTAGCGCAGCACGTAGGCGCTGCTGTGCAGCGCGAAAAGGTCGTTCGCATCCGTGTCGTCGAAGGCACGCAGTCGCAAGCGAGCGGTGTGCAGCGTGGGGGTGGGCAGCGACGTGCCCGTCATGTTCCCTCCCGTGATTGGTAGCCGATCAATCAGACATCCGATGCCGGCCACTCGCAACGGGATTTCTCGGCGGGCGGGCAGAACGACGTGCCCGCTCATCGGCGGAAGCGGGCGGCGCCAATGCCACCCCGGTGGCCCGTGCCGATCAGCTTGACTTCGGCCGCTCCCCCCGCGCTCAGAAGAGTATTGCGCTTTAACCCGAGTTTCGGGAAATCCACACTGGTCCTACTGCTCACTATGCGCCTCCTCCGTCTCAGATCTCCCAGCAGCGATACGCGATTAAGCCCGTCGCCCGCCGAACCGCGGCCCGAGAGAGATGACGGGCGGCAAGAAGGTGTGGGATCATCCTCGGCTATAGGGGCCCTATCTTGCTTTTGCGAGGTTCGAGTTGAATGCGTCGTGTATTTCCGCCTCCCTCGTGGTATCCGGAGTCCTGGTGCTGTCGTCCTGCGGGGCCAGCAAGCCATCTCAAGCCACCGCGCCAAGCACCACGAGCCAGGCCGCCAGTCCCACTGCCGCCAGCCCGACTGCCGCCAGTCCCACTGCCGCCGGTCCCATTGTCGGCAGCAGCCCGTCAGCGTCGACTCACATCGGGTCTTATACGCAGATTTTCGCGACACCACTGCCGGCGAGCCCGGCTAAGGCCAAGGTCATCCAGGGATTCGAGAAAGCTGAGATCCTCTGGGCCAAGTCGGAGTACGCCTGGCGCCCAGTTCCTCCTGTCACGAAGTACGTGACTGGCCAGGCGCTGACCCATTTGATGGCAGCGACGAACTCCCTCAAGGCCAATGATGTCGTGCCGGCCGGAACGGACCGCTTGTTTATGACCAGCGTTGCCGCCCTGACGAGCACTACCGCCACCGTGACCACGTGTGACGATGGGAGCAAGTACGCCGCGGAGAACCCTGTTACAGGCAAGATCAACCCGGCGTACTCGCCATCGGCAAATCAGAAGTACCTCTTCGAGACCTGGCACATGGTGCTGCAGTCAGGACGCTGGGCTATATTCTCGTTCACCTTGGCGACCCTGCCGAGCGCCAGCGCGCAGCACTGTCAGCCCTGAGCGCGGCAGCTAACGCCGGGCGCCAGCACGATCCCAACAAGGACGAGTCACCGAGTAGGCAGACGCGCGCGATTGCGCGGCAGCGCGCGACTAATGTGGATTATTGACCGAGTTTGCGGGACGCTCCAGCGGCCAGCGCATCACGCTGCCCGGTTACTTGCCGTCAGTTCAGTGATGGGAGGCGAGGCGCCGCGGCCGGCGCGCATGCGGTTCTTAGTCTTGCGATGTGGCATCGGATCGGGTGTCGGACATCGGGGTGCTGAGCGTGATCTCGCCGGTGTAGACGCGGAAGTGCAGTGCCGACTCGTGCCCTTCCCCATGGTGCAGGGTGATGTTCGCGATCGGGCCGTCGGTGGCCAGGTCGTTGCGATCGTCGGCGTGCCAGTTGCGGTCCGCGAGCGGGAAGTTGGAGCCCGCGATCTCGATGCGGATGCGGTGCCCGGCCGGGAAGTAGTTCGCGGTGGTGATGCCGCCGATCTGGACGCGGTAGACCTCGCCGGGCACGAGCCTGGCGGGCTGATCGAGGCCGTCGCGGTAGCGCAGCCGCAGGCAGCTGTCGGCAAGGTTGTAGGCCGTCCCGTCCGGATAGACATCGACGAGCTTGACGAATACGTCCGCGTCCGGAACGTCGGCCGACACGTAGAGTTCCGCGCTGACGTCGCCGGCGATGGCGACCGGCTCTTCCAGCACGGGGGTGCTATAGACCAGCACGTCGGCTCGGCACTCGATCACTCGCTGATCCATGCAGATCGGGTCATGGGTGGCGAGGTCGCCGCCCAGTGACTGAACCGGGTTGTGCGGGTCAGCGATGAACTCGTCGGTGCCCGCGGCCCGACTACCGGGCACCAGGGTGCCGTCTCCCCACAGCGTGCTGGCGGACTTGCCGCTGGTCAGGAATAGAGTCCGTACCTCGGTCTCGGGCAGCGGCCATGACTCGCCGGTCAGCCACGCGCCAGCGCCCATGAGGAAGACCTGCACCTTCGGCATCGGCCGCCACGCATCCGCCTCATCGCATAGGAACCGGTCGAACCAGGAGATGATGATTTCGTCGTAGGGGAACGTCGTGTCGCCCATGGGCCGCTGGCCGAGGCGCGCATCGGGGCTGGTGACCAGCATTCGGCAGTGCGCCGTCGGGGCCATGATGAGGTACTGGTCGGGATGGTGCTGCTGGAACTCGAACAGCTTCACGGTCTCGTGCGCGCCGACGTCCATCCAGCCGTTGATGTTGATGGACGGTGTCGCGCCAGTGTGGCTGGCGTTGATCAGGTCGACGTCTTTCCACGCCGGGCTGCTTGGCCCGCCGGCCATGAACGCCTCGTAGCCCGTCAGCGGCGAGCCCATCCGTCGCAGAATCTCGCCGCTCGGCGCGACCAGCGTGGCCTTGTCGAGCGCCGCCGCGTATTCCGGGCTGCGGAAATCCGGCACGCTCACCGAATACTGCCGGAAGATGCGGCACAGTTCGTCGCCCTCCGCGTCCACGGGCAGTTTCGGACGCTGCCGGACCCCGAACGGGCCGTACCAGAGGGCCCACGTCTTGATCATGGGAACGCCGCCGTGGAAGAAGCAGCCGTTTGATCCCTCGGCGCCGGGGATGTCGCCCACGCCAGCCCCGGAACTCATCGGCACGCAAGCACGGAGCGCGGGATGCCCGATGGCGCCGAGCTTCAACTGGTTCTCCGCGGTTGACGAACAGCCGTGCATGCCCACTTTGCCGTTGGACCAGTCCTGTGCGCTGATCCAGTCGAGGGTGTCCTGGGCGTCCGCGGTGGTGTTGGTAAGGATGTTGAAGTCGCCCTCCGACCATTCGCTGCCGCGCTCATTTTGCATGATGAGCACGTAGTTCTTCTTGAACTGCGCGGTGTGTATCGGCTTGAACTGTTCGGGGATGGAGGCCGCGTACGGCGACCGGACTAGCAGGGTGGGATAGCGGCCCTCAGCCCGCGGCCGGAAGATCATCGTGGCCAGCCGGACGCCGTCGCGCATCGGCAGCATGACGTAGTCGATCCGGTACCGGATGGTGTCCGCCCCGAGTGTGCGCACCGCCGACTCGAGCGCTGTTGGTGGCAGGTATTCCTCGAGCCTGTCGTCGGCTGTTGTCATGCTCGTTCGACCTCCAGCGGTGGTTATACGATCAATGCGTCGGGTTTGTGATCCATTATCGATGTTGTCGCGATAGCGGCCTCAGAGACTTAGGTGCAACTGGCCCTGGCAGGTCGCGGTGCCAGACTGGCGGCATGACCATACTGAACCAGCGCGGGGAAGGACCTAGCTTCTCCTACGCCGGCCAGCACTTGCACGTGCTCGCGGGCGAGCAGGGCCAGCCGGCGGGATTCGCGACAATGGAGATCGTCATCCCGCCGAGGTTGGCTGGCCCGGTCCCGCACGCCCACGACCAGTTCGACGAGGGGATCTACGTACTCCGCGGGCGACTGCTGGTGGCCGGTGGCCGCGAGCCGCGGGAGGCAGCGGCGGGCTCCATGTTCACCGCACGACACGGGGACCGGCATGGCTTCAGGAACCCGTACCCCGAGGAGGCCCTGGTGCTGGGAATCTGGGCGCCAGCTGAACCTGGCCTGGCCTTCATGCGCGAGATCGGCGCGGCCTTGCGTCAGGACGCGCCGCCGGACCTCGACAGCATGCGCGAAATTTATGCCCGGCACGCCAGCCGCCTGCTGCCCTGACCCCCGGCAACGGCCACGCTATGGGCAAGGTCCGTGTACGGCAAGTGCAGATGATGCGGGAAGCGGCGAAGACATAGTCATCCGGACTCGGCCGTCGTCACGGCGAGGTTCTGCGGTCGCTCCCGGAAGCCGGTCAGCCTCTACGTCGGTGAAGAGCGGCGCGACCGTGGCCGAGGGAGTCGCGGGCGGCTCGGTCACGGCGGTGCGGCGGGCAGTGCAGGCCGGCTTTTGCCGGCGAGTCGACGCAGCACGCGCCGCCACAGCGCCCGCCACCGGCCCCGGCGGCGGGCGGGCCCGGCGGAGACCGAGCCGCTGCCGACCCGGCCGGAGACCTTCACCCGCAGCTCGACCGGGGCGTCCGGCCCGGCCGACGGGACCACCTTGACGCTGCCGCTGTTGACTATCACGTCGTCGGCGTCCACCACGATGCCGGGCCGGGTAATGAGCTTCAGGCTGCCGCTGGCGATACGGACGTCTATCCGCAGCTCCGGCACGGCGATCACGGCCTGCCGGAAGTCGAGGCGGACCGAACCGCTGCCGACGGCGATCTCCAGGCGTCGAGGCACCACCCAGGACTCGTCCCGCTTGGCGGAGCCGGAGCCGCACTCGATGCGCGCCAGGTCCGGCACCTCTGCGGCGGCAGCGGTGGTTAGGTCGGCGAGCAGCGGCTCGAGGTCTGCCAGCGTACGAGCGGTGAGCGCGGCCTCCAGCCGCTCGTCGAGATCGTCAGTGGTGAGCCGACCGTCTCCCGCGGCTGTCCTGAGCACCTCGACTACCCGGTCCCGGTCTGCGTGTGAGGCTCGCAGCCCGGCCAGCCGGCCGCGCTGCTCGGCGGGGAGGGCCGGCCGCGCGGCCAGGAACGCTGCCTCGACCTGGTAGATCCGCTCCGGCCGACTGAGGTCCTTCAGCTGGTGCGTGCCAAGCTCCCGTAGATCCACGCCGTCGGGCAGCTCACCAGACAGCAACTCCGCCGCCGCCCCGGACACCAGCACCTGGCCGCCGCGGGCGACCGTCAGCAGCCGCGCGGCCCGGTTCACCGCCGGCCCGAAGTAGTCCCCGTCGCGCTCCTCGCAGACCCCAGCATGCAAGCCCATCCGAACCACGATCGGCCGGCTGGTCGGCCACGCCTGCGCGGCCAGGTTCCGCTGCGCGCCTAGCGCGGCGTCGAGCCCGGCCCGGGCGGCGGAGAACGCTGCACAGAACGAGTCGCCGGCGGTCTTGAAAACGTAGCCGCCGGCCTGCTCAATCGCGTCCCGCAAGATCTCGTCGTGCCGCCGCAGCGCGGCCGCCATTGCGTCCCGCTCGGCGTCCCACAGCCGGGTGGAACCTTCCACGTCAGTGAACAACAGCGTTACGGTGCCCGACGGCGCCCCGCTCATCGCTGCCCCGCCAGCGGGGGTAGCGTCACCGGGACCACCTCCAGACTGTCAATCCCCTCTAAGTCTGCCGGATGCCGGGAGTACACGGAAACCCCTGCCTGGCGCCGCTGACACCCCGCCGGCAGCGCCGCCCCCGGCCGCCAGCGCCGATCAGACTCCAGCGTGCTAGCCCGGCCACCGTGCCAAGATGGGCAATGCCCGGAAGCCGAGGCAGCCGGCGCTCCCCCAGCGCCGAGAAAGTCAGTGCGCTCTAAACCAGGTATCGGGAACACCGCACTGGTTCCGCCGCTCACCAGGCTGCTCCCCCGTCTCAGCTGTCCCGGCGGCGATACGCGATCAATTGCCAGATGCACATCGGGATGTTCTGCGCGGGCAAGCTGCGTGAACCCGGCTCGCGCTCGTGCCTGTCGGCGCGTTGGATGCGCGCCAGGCATGATCGGGTGCCAACGCCCGGCGGAGCAACTGCGGGGACCTGACCAGCCGCTGCGGAGCGAGGTGCGGAACGTTGCGGTACTGGGCTGTCCATCCGGAGTTCGACCGTTCGTCGTGGCGGTGAAGGTAGCTAGTCAGGCTTGATCCCTGAGGGAACAGAGTGACGCGCCGGAGAGGAAGGGCGATGACCACAGATGGCTGGCAGCCAGTCTCGGCTAGCCGCACGATCGAAGCCGCTGCGGAAGAGTTGTTTGCGGTTCTGGCCGACCCGGCCAGGCACCCGTACATCGACGGCTCAGGCATGCTCAGGCGCGCTGTGAGCAGCTCCGCCATCACTGGCGTCGGGGACACGTTCACCATGAGCATGCACAATGCCGAAATGGGTGATTATGAAATCACCAATCATGTCGTGGAGTACGAGCGCAACCGGCGGATCGGCTGGGAACCAGTCCTGAGTGCTGCCTCGCGGGCCGAGGACCAGGCTGATATCGGTGACCGCAGCGAGCACCGGTGGATCTATACCTCGAGCCCGTCGGCCCGTCCACGACGGTCGTCACTGAGATATACGACTGCGCACGGGCGCCGGATTGGCTGCGTCGCGCCGCGCGGAACGGCGATCGCTGGCTGCAGAGCATGACCACGACGCTGGACAAGCTCGATCAGCAGTGCGGCGAGTCACGGCTGCAGCCAGAAGCGAGCGCCCTGCTGTCGTCCCTGACCAGCCAGCGCAACCACGTGCTCGGGATCCTCGACGGTCTGACCGAGGACCAGCTCCGGCTGCCGCTGCTGCCCTCCGGCTGGAGCTGCCTGGGCATGGTGCGGCACCTGACCATCAGCGACGAGCGGTTCTGGTTCCGCGGCATCGTCGCCGGTGAGCCCGCCTACGTTGGCACGTCGGACGAGGACGCCGAGGCTGCCTGGCGAGTTCCAGCGGACCTGACCGCCGCAGCCGTGCTCGAGGCGTATCGGCGGGAGATCAAACTCGCCGACGCCGTCATCGCAGCCACACCCCTCAGCCAACCGCCGGCCATCTGGCCGGTCGAGATCTGGCCGAACTGGAGGCTGCCGGACTTCCGCGCAGTCATGCTGCACGTGATTACCGAGACGGCCTGCCACGCCGGTCACCTCGATGCAGCACGTGAACTCATCGACGGCCGCCTGTGGATGGCCTGAAACGATTGAACGACCGCCCGGCGCTGTTCGCGTGCCGCCGCCGCCAGCGAGCAGCCAGCCACCAGCGACCAGGTCGGCGCCGCGGCGTTGACTGCACCTATGCGGCCGTCGGCGGGTGGATCTGTCGGCGCCTGTCTCCAGGTCTCCGCGTAGCACCGCGATACCGCTGCGCGGCGCGGTCAGGCACGGCGGCTGGCAGGTGCGCGTCCTGATATACAGTCGCGGTAAGCGAAGCTGCCCGCGTAGCGGGCTGGCGGCCCAGTCGGGGGTCGCCTGATGGCTCCGCCGCCCTGGGCTCAAGCCCGGCGGTGGCACAGATATATACAGGTGGTCCACGCCAAGCCGCCGAGCTCCTGTGCGCGTTCCCACAGCGCTTCCCGTGTCTGCTCGATGTCGTTGGTGTAAAACGGCAAAGTCGTCGTGAGTCTGGTCGGCGGCGGCCTGGCGCTCAGTTCCCGGTGAGACATGCGCGCGGAGGCATGCGGTCACCCCAGACCGCTAACCTGCGCCATAGCCTGCAACTCGTTCCGAAATTCCGCGGCGGTACGGGGCGCCTGGCGAGACGAAAGATAGATCGCCAACGCCGAGTAGCTCCCGTCTGGGAGCCGTTGCCCTGCCCAGGCTCCGTATCCGGTCCTGAAGAAGGTGACTGGCGCCTCTTTGCCGGCCAGCATGATATATCCGGAGATTGTGGCTGCGCCGCTCCGCAACGCGGCGTGCCCGTACACGGAGCCCAGGAGCCGCTTGTTAACGAGCTTCTTCGGGAACAGATAGATTTCGACGCTCAACGCGTCATGAAAGCCATGTAGCCAGCGTTGGTACTGGTCTGCCGGAACATAGTTACAGGTCCAGTCCGTGGGCGTAGTCGATCCGGGACTGGGCGCTGAGTCCGGCAGCAACTTCACGTCCTTTGCCATCGCCGCTCTGCCGACTCGGGTCGCTGCAGGGCATCTCGTCATGCCGTAGTGCGCTGAACTGCACCCGGCCAGCACGTATGCAAGCGCGCAGAACCCGGCCGCACCGACCCGCGCGACAGTGACTCGACGTTTACCTGGCCTACGCGGGTAGCGAGCTGAAAGCGATCCAGCGATCTTGATGGGCGGCAAATCCTCCCCCGGAGAAATCAGGATTATCCGATCTTGATAGGCCCAAGCTCGCCGCGGTCCCTGCGGTCGCTGACGGAACAACTGACATGGCCGACCGCAGGTCACAGAGCTCACAGGTCATCGCCGGGCAACGACTGAGACTTCCCAAGCTGATAGCCCGGGTTCGTTCCCGTCCCCCGCTCCGTCTAACCCGCGAGCTGCCAGCCGAGCGGGGCAGGCCGCCCGCTCACCGGGACGTGCGGCACCGATCGTGAAGCTGTGCAGCAGCGCCGCGCCTGGATGGCGGCGCACGGCTTCGGCGCCATTGACCTAGTCGAACACAGCTATGAGACCGAGGTCGATCTGACGTACGTTGCCGGACACCTTTACTCGGCGATGCCGCAAGCAATGGTGCCCGCCGAGCGGCGGCCAGAGTTCCAGTCCGGTCTGCAGCGGGCACTCCGCGAGGACCTGGCCGAAGGAAAGCTCATCGAACGCATCGACGCCACAGCCCTCATCGGCGTGCCTTGGACAACAGCAGCAATGGAGTTTCGCGCTTATCGGCGGATGCGGGCGTTCCTCGGTCGCCAATCGGCTGCGTGCTGATGACATGGCTGGATGCGCGCGGCGGATCACGCGCCACGGTGGGCAGGTTGCAGGCCGTCTGGTGTGATCGCGGGCAGTGCCCGAAGCCGAGCCAGCCGTCGCTCCCTCGGCGGCTGAGAAACTTATCGGGTGATACCCCACGTATCGGAAAAGCCACACTGGTTCCGCAGATTGCCAGGCTGCTCCCCCGTCTCAGCTCTCCCGGCAGCGATACGCGATTAAGCCTGTCGCCCGCCCATCCTGGATCATCAGCATGCGGAGCCAGGGCTCGGGAGGTATTTGAGCCGCAGTCGCGACTACGGACGCAAGCCATCAAGTGCGACCACAGAGCTCGAACTCGCTGAACATCGAGTTCGGCGCGGTGCACGCTCATCGCCGCTGCAGAATGAGTGGCTCACGAACCGCTCTGTAACATCGAAGAACGATGACGAACACCTCCTGGGCAGTCGGCGGCGACATCGAGGTTCGCCGCCTCGGGTTCGGGGCGATGCGAATCACCGGTCCAGGCACCTGGGGCCCGCCCCCCGACCGAGCTGCCGCGCGGGCGCTTCTACGCCGAGCCGCCGATCTGGGCGTCCAACTCATCGACACCGCCGACGCTTACGGCCCCGGCGTTTCAGAGGAGCTCATCGCCGAAGCTCTCTTCCCCTACGACGGCCTCCTCATCGCGACCAAAGGCGGCTACGAACGCACCGGCCCCAGCGGCACGTCAGCCACGGGAGAGCTGATCGGCTGGACGCCCAACGGCCGTCCCGGCCACCTTCGCTCCGCATGCGACGCATCTCTGCGCCGACTTCGACTCGATCGCATCGATCTCTATCAGCTCCACACCCCCGACCCAGCCGTCCCCTACGCAGAGTCGATCGACGCACTCAACGCCCTACGAGGCGAGGGAAAGATCCGGCACATCGGCGTCTCCAACGTCACACCCGAACAGCTCGCCGCCGCCCGAACCATCACCGATATCGCAACCGTGCAGAACCGCCTCAACCTCACCAACGGCAACTGGCACAACATGCTCACCGAGTGCGAGCTGCACGAGACCGGATTCATCCCCTACCGCCCCCTCCGCGCCTGGGACGACCCGACACACCAGCAGGTCCTCACGCCAGCCGCCTCCCGGCACAGCGTAAACATCAACCAGATCGCCCTCGCCTGGCTACTCGCAGTCTCTCCCATCACGCTGCCCATCCCCGGCACCGCAACACCCGCGCACCTCGAAGACAACCTCGCAGCGGCCGCGCTTCAACTCGAACAAGACGAGATTCACGCGATCACCGCGGCGGCATCGAGGGCGACGAAGCGCCCTACTCAAGCCACCTGACATCAACATCCCCGATCGATAGATGCCGTTATGGGGCTTCGGAAGGCCGGACATTTTCCTTATCGCGGAGCAAGTCGACCAGGTTGAGAAATGGCGATCCAGGCGACTTCACATCTCCTTCAGCACGGAGATCATGAGCGCCGCCGAGTCGTCGAGCGACAGCGCAGAGGCCTGCAGGTGGTGGAAGAACATGTTGTACATGTGGACCTCGGCCATGTCCTCGATCCAGAGCACCCCGGTCGGGTATCCCATGCAGACAACCTCGGGGTCGGCTGGATCCGGGAAACCCATGATGACGAACGGCAGGTCCATCGCGACGTGCGCACCCCCGCTGAACGGGATGACCTGCAGGAACACGCCCGGCGTGCCGCTCAGCTCGATCAGGTGCTCGATCTGCTCGCGCATGACTTCCGGGCCGCCGACCTGACGGCGCAGGGCCCCCTCGTCCAGGACGACCCACACGTCAGGCGGACTGGCCCTGGCCAGCCGCTGACGCTCCATAACCAACTCGACCGACCTGTCGTGAACTGGAAGCGAACGGCGCATCCGTCCAGCAGCGATTACCTCGCGCGCGTAGTCCTCGGTCTGCAGGAGGACAGGTATCCGGGTGAGGTTGACTTGCTTGATCTGCGAGGCGGCGCTTTCCATTCCCAGGTACGTCGCGAAGTGCGGCTGCACGCTGTCGCCGTAGGCATGCCACCAGCCCTTCTGCCGGGACACCCGAGCCAACTGGATCAGGCTGTCACGCTGGTCGTCCGGCACGCCGTAGATCCCGAGAAGGTCGCGGACGTCCCGGGGTGAGACGGTCACCCGCGCGGTCTCGATCCGGCTGATCTTGGACGCCGAGCACTCCAGCAGCTCCGCGACGTCCTCGCAGGTCAGCTTCGCGGCCTCGCGCAGCCGCCTGAGCTCAAAGGCCAGACGGCGGCGCCGCACCGTCGGGCTCGGCGTTCCGGACACTCTTCCCCGTCCGATCTGCGCGTTCCGTGCGTGTTTTCTGGAGCAGCCATGTACATGTGCTGCCGTAATGCTACTCATCGGCCTGGGATAATGGATTCCGGTGCAATACATATGATACGAGCGTTGATTCCGGCGAGTCGTCCGCCGCCCGACCTCTGGACCATATGCAGACCTCCCAGGGGGGCCTCCAGCAGCTGGCGTTGCGGGAGCTGGGCCTGGCAGGTGACCGGGTACAAAACACCATCGCAAACGTTCAGGTTGGGCCGGCGCCCCGAACGGGGATCGGTCCACCAGCCGAGCCGGCCGTAGTCGATCTGCGCCTCGGCGCCCTGCTCGGCCGAGACCAGCCGCAGCGTCGTGACCGCGCTGTCGAGTTGGCTGGCCTGGGCTGAGGGGCGCCATCGAGGCGCTACGGCAGGAGCCCGGGTCAGCTCCTACCCGCAGCCCTGATTTCCTGGCTAGTTGACTCGATTCCAGTTGACGACGAACGCCGAGCGGCTGAAGGACTCGCCCAGGTAGATCTGGCCAGGCCCAGTCATAGGCTGATGGCTGACCGGGCCGTACGCCACCGACTCGATCGCAGTCCACGCACTATCAGTGAAACTGCCGGTGACGCGCGCTGCGTCAGTCGCCGTTGCGGCCATGTAAAACTCCGCGCCGAAATCGGCCGTGCCCACCCACGGGCCGGATGGATAGCCCTCGGTGATCACCTCAGCGGAGGAGTTGTGGCACGTCCCCGAAGTCGCGCATTTCTCTGACTGGACAAAGGAATGCCCGGAGGTGCGGTCGGTGAGACCGAGAGTGTAAACCCCCGTAGAGGGAGCGTAGGTGACGCTGGACGAGATGTCGTCACCGGGATTCACCGCGAATACGAGAGTGATCCCCGCCGGGAACATCTCATACCAGGCGTAGTACTCCGGCGTGCCGCCCACGCAGAAATCTGCGACGCCGTCCTGTTCGACCGTCCCATCGGTCCACCCGTCCAGGCCGACCCAGTGGTAGGCGAAAGCGTCGGAGCTGCCGGTCACCGAACAATTGACAGACGGCACCGTGTACTGCGCCGTGACGCTGTTGAAGGTCTTCGACCCACCTTGCTTGGGCAAGGCGACGTATCCCGACCAGTTGCCGGACTCGTCAATGGGGATCCCGGCCGAATTGGCCTGGGCCGTGCTCTTGACGTGCAGCGCCGGGTGGGTCGTGCCCTTGAGCGACGGCAGCACTGGTCCATGACTGCCCGGTACCGCCGCCGCTGCCGCGGCACCTGCCCTGGCCAGAAGCCGATGGGCCGCAAGCCCCTGGCCCGCGACGGCGGCCAGCGCGCCTGGCACAGCTGCGCTGCCCAGTGCCAGCGCTGCCGCTGTAGCGGCCACAAGGGCTGCCACCTTTCTCATGTGTCCTGCCCTTCGGGCTAGGCGGCGCTCCTTGAACATGACTGTGATCCTCCCGGTCGTGCCGGGGAGGTTCCAGGCGCCTGACCGTTCCGGCCGTCCGGCAGCGAACCGTGGTACATGCATGTCTGTCTCCTTAGACCTTGGCCGCCCCGCAGGCCAAACTGTGCTGGGCAGCCGGCCGCGACGCCCCTTTGGCGTCGTGTTACTGGCACGGAGTGTCCGACGGCGGGAATGATGCAGATCACGCATGACCAACCCCGCGAAGGTCACATAATCGCGGTGCCTGCGACAGGCCGAGCTAAGCCACCACCCCGGTGAGTCCGAGCCGCCACTGCTCCAGGGCACGCCCCTATCTGCTCGTCTAGGCCTGCCTGCTGGGCGGATTCACTTCCTTCGACCGGGTCGGCCGCGCGCGAACCTGACTGGCTCAACCGCGCACGTCGAGAGCGCGGCCGAGGGCGCACATTTCCTCAAGCGGGCTGTATTGGCCCCGATGCTGCCGCACCTCATCCCACGGGCAACGCGTGCGGTGCTCGCCGCGGCGGGGTCTTCGTCGCCGAAGGCGATGCCCGGTTCCCGGCCCGGACGCTGACCGCCTTCGGTTACCACCACGACCAACCCGGCCCGGACTTGCGGCGGCGGCTGCTGGCCTGGGGCATCCTGCACCGGCACAGGAACCTCAGACGGTGGATGTAGCGACTGCCCGAACCGTCCGCAGTTGAAGGCCCGCCCCGCCGGCGGGCTGGGCGCGATCGCTTGCGCTGGCCCGGTCGTCAGCTCAAGCGGGGGAACGGCCGTTTATCCGCGCGTACAGCTTGCCGTAGTCGGCGAGATCGGTCTTAGCGCGCTTGCACGGATG
Source organism: uncultured Actinomycetota bacterium (assembly GCA_963804435.1). Classification (GTDB taxonomy): domain Bacteria; phylum Actinomycetota; class Actinomycetes; order Streptosporangiales; family Streptosporangiaceae; genus JAJYUU01. Next base: position 3,281,473 of record CAWDQI010000001.1, read on the forward strand.
TGCGCCTACTATCTCGTTCTGGCCGCTCTGAGAGGCGACAGCCGGCCCGTTGTACCAGGCGACGCTGCCCACCGGCAGCCCGCTGGCCAGGCGCCGTGACAGCGTCGAGATGATGTAGCCCATGTAGCGGTTGACCTCGTCGACGGTGGGCACGAATTTCGGGCTGGCGGTGTTCCCGATCTCCCACACTCCGAACGGCAGCTTGCCCGCCAAGTCCATGATCTTGTCGAGCTTCACGTTATGGTTCACGTAGTCGCCGCAATAGAAGTCGACGGCATAGCCGTCCACCATGTGGTGGCCAGGATCGTACGCGGCCCACTCAGCGGGCCCCTGATACCCGGGCGCGTCGAAGACCAGCGGGTAGAAGTCGCGGATCACTGGCCCGTAGTACGCGACATATTCGTGGTACTGCTGCGCTGTCATGTCCTTCGGACCGACCTCCTGCCACAGGCAGACCTCCGCGCGCACGTCATGCTTGTGGAACATCTTCACCGCGGCGGCCAGCTTGACCTTGTCAGCCGCGGCCTCCGGGCTCTTGGTGTTAATGGCCGGCTTGAAGCTGACCAGCGCCTGGATGCCGTGGCTGATGATCGTTTCGAGCCGGGCGTCGAGGGACGCCGGGAATTCGCGCAGCTTGTAGTAGATCTTCCAGCAGCGCATCGTGGTTCCGGTGGTGTCGTTCCAGAGCTTGACGGCTTGCGGGTATGTCGTGCCGGGCTTGAATGGAAACAGATCGAAGGTCGCGCCGACCCTGGCCCCTCCGGTAACGGCCACCGCCGGCTTCGCCGCCGCCGGGGATACTCCAGTTAATACGGCAGCTGCCCCGAGGGCTACGCCGCCCCCGAGCACAGTGCGCCTGCTGACGTTCCTGGCCGGATCGCTGCGTAATCCTGCGCTCATGATCCATCCTCCGATTCCAGCGAGTACCGGTCATAGTCAAGTCAAGCGGCCAAGGAAGGGGCTGGGTAGTAACCCGGAAGTAGCTGGGAACTGCTGGAGGGATATCTGGGAACGGCGTCATGCGGCGCGGCCGCGTGGCTGGGAGCGGTCGGCGGGTTCTTCTCGATCGGATAGCCTCGAGCGGCCATCCACAAGGCGACGATGTGAGCGCGCGGTCCTCGAAGAACGCTAGGCAGGTCAGCCCTAGTCGGGGCCGAGCGACCCGGCGCGGGCCGCGCTAGCCTGTCAGCGCGAAAGGCCCGGCTTACGGGGTACAGGAACCGCAGTTACGGACCACCGAGTTGCTGCGAATGGGCGCGGTGCGCGCCTCGGCCTCCGAGCCGGACGGGCCATGCCACGTGCTGGCGCGCTTGTCGCGGCCAGCGCCGTCATTGCAGTGCGGACAGTCGTCCAGATGGACGGTAGCGGTGTGCACCTTCTTGTCCTCGTAACGCGCGTTTACGGCTGCCAGGATCTCGCCCGCGGTCCGTCCGCACCGCTGGCGGCCGGGCCGCTGGCGCGGCCGGACTCGCGAGTGCACACTAGGAGCCGGTGAATACGATCAGCTCCGGAGCGGGCCGGGAGCCAAACCGCTGGCGGCGCGGTTGGCCGCCTGGGCACGGCTGGGACTGGGGGCGGGCCTGGCTGGTTGTTTTGGTCGCCGGCGCGGTGGCGGTGACCGTTGTTGATCTGGTCACAGCCCGTGGACATGCCCGGCGCGTGGTGAGCGCGCCGTTGCCATCCGCCCAGCCGTTGCCATCCGCTCAGCCGTTGCCATCCGCCCAGCCGCAGCCGCCCCTGCTGAGTGGTGTACCGGTTCACGGTGCCCACACCGACTTGTTCCTCGGCGGTGAGAACTTCTGGCGGGTCGGCAGCCAGCCGCGGGCCGTCGCCGCCGGGTTGCTGTTCAACGGGCTCAGCCTGCTGCTCCCGCGCGGCCATGGTGCCGAGGTCGACCAGCTCGCCCCAGTTCCCGGCGGGGTGGTCGCGCATATCGCCGACATCTCGACCGGCATCACCTATGGTGCGCTCGGCCGCGTGGTCTTCATTCCCGACGCGAACGCCCGTGCCCCGGTCATCGGCCGGGCAACGATGATCGCGGTCGCCCCTAGCGGCCGGCAAGTATGGGTGCAGACCGCCGTCCAGTCCGTCGGGAACGGAGAGGGCGTCCCAGCGAGGTTCAGGAGCCCGACCTGGGCTGTCGGCCTGGCCGGCCGCCGGGTCAGCCCGGTACTGCACTTGCCGCTCGGGCTGGTCGCCGCCACCGAATCTGGGCCGCTAACGCAGAACCTGGCAACCGGGCAGCTGCAGCTGTGGAACGGCGCGACGGGCCGGCCGATCCCCCTGAAGCTCTCTTCGAACGCAGATTTCGTCGCGGCGGGGCGCGACCGGGTGATCTGGTCGTCGTGCGCTGCCTCCTGCCGACTGCATGTCACTGACCTGAACACCGGCACCGATGCCTCCGTGCCGTTGCCGCGGAACTGGGTACCGCCGCCAGAGACATACCCGCCGCCCCCGGCCAGTTTCGACCCATCGGGCCAGCGGCTCGTGCTCCCGCTTGACCACGTCGACTCCTCGGGTAACACCACCGCGGAGGATTTGTTCGTCGCCGACACTGCGACCGGCACGCTGCGCATGATCCCTGGCAAGCCGTTGCGTCTTATCTCGACTCCCAACGCACAGGGCATCCAAATGGTCGGCTCGTGGGACCGGCAGGGGCTGCTGTGGGTGCTGGCGGCCAGTGCCTACGACGGCTACCACCAGCTCGGATTCTGGACCGGCGCCGGGCCGTTGCGCACGTTTGAGCCCGCGCAGGGCAGCCCTATGGCGATGTCGGCTCCCGGATCGGGCTAGCCGCTGGCCGGAGTCGCCTCCTGCGAACCGCCGCGAAGACTAAAGCAAACGCTCTTACAGACCGCCAGTAGTACAGCAGCACCGCGTGATCTTGCCCGGCGGGGGCGTCGTGAAAAAAGGTAGCAGCCGGGCCTTGGTCCCGGCTGTGCTGCTCAGTTGATGACGATCACGTGAAGAAGGCTGGCTTGTGCGACCAGATGAAGCGGTCGATCAGCTCGTCTGGTGGTTCATCAATCTCAAGCTGGTAGAACCGGTCGTCCAGGCGGGCCAGTATGGCGGGATCCTCGGCTTCGAGGTGGTCCAGGACGTCGCAGAATCCGTCGGTGCTGGAGGGGTAGGGCGCGCCCATGAGCACGCAGGCTTCATCGATCAGCGCAGCCCACGCGGGCCTAGCGAACGAAGCCTGGCGGGCGCATGGCCCGATGCGTCCGCGGTACCGGAAGAAGTAGTCGAAGCCACCGTGGTTGACTTCCTGGCGGAGCAAGTTGAACGCGAAGAGGTGCTGTTGCTCCGGGGTCATCCAGTCGATTGCCGTCTCGTCGAAGCTCTCCAGCCGGCTGAGGTGCTCGAAGACCCGCCATCCGGAGCCGTCGCGCTCGGAAAGGGCGGCTTGCCGCGATGACCTGGGCACGGGACCATCATGGCCGGGAAAGCTGGGCGCCGCCACCTGGTGCGGCCCACATCAGCCGGCCGATGGTGGTTCTTCGCTGGTGGTGGTAGCGGCGCGCGGGCTCAGCTCGCGTTGGGAGCGCCGCGATGACCTGACAAATGTCCAGACCCGCCGATTGCAGAAACGCCAGCAAGGCCAGCAACGAGTTCCCCGAGCTCGTTTCCAATGAAGCTCCTAGCGCGCTGTGCCGAGCCGTTGCGTGAGATGCAGCGAGGATGAGAAGCGTGCAGTCTGGACGTATACGAACCGGTCAGGATGACCATTGAGTTCCGCAACTTCGCTGCGCACCTACCGGCGCGGGCGTGATCGGCTCGGGTTATCCGGTCCGAGCACCCAGTCCCTCGGGCGTCACCGTCTGGAGCGGGCCTTCGCATAGCCAGCACCGGGCGGATCATCCTACGGCCTTCGGCCAGTCAGCCTAGTTACTCACAGCTCACTCGCTCCGCTGGTTAGGCAGGCGGTCGCCGCTCGGAACTGGCGACAGTGATGTCCATGTACCCGCCCAGCAATTGCAACGCCGCCATCCCTAGGAACCACGCTGCCCACCCGTAGGATTTACGCCGCTCTCGGTCAGTTTTCGCTTGACGACCGAGAGAGACCAGAACGAGGCCGACGCCGAGCTGAAAGCCGCCAGCGGCAAGGCGCACCCCTCCGACGGCGTGGAGGTGTCGGTACTCAAATGGCCTGATCAGACGTCTCATCACGGAGTGTGAAGGAGTGGTGTTGTCAGCCATGGTCACCTCCCCGTGCCTCCCTTCACCATAAACGGACAGGGTGGAATTACGCACGGACGCTCGAGCCGGACTTGCGATGGCACGGGCACCCGCTTCAAGCCGCGTCATCCACGCTGGAACTGCGAGTCCCGGCAACCCTACTCCGCCAGCTTGCGGGCCGCCGCGACCTCGATCTCCCAGTTCTGGAACGTGTCAGTAACCCGGAAGCCGAGCTGCTCATTCACCGCGATCATGTACTTGTTCGATGCCGCGTTGCCGGTCTCGACTGCGCTGATCCGGGGTTCGAGTTCGCTCAGTCGCTGCAGCATCGCGGTCTTGACCAGCATGCCCAGCCGGTGTCCACGGTGAGCCCTGGTCACCGCGGTGAGGCCCTGGTAGCCCCAGTTGGCCTGGTCCGGGTCGACATAGACCTGTGTGAGCGCGGCCATCTCGCCGGAGTCGTTTGCCAGCGCGGCAACCGAGTTGATCTGCATGCCGGCCTCGATATCCTGCTGTTCTTCCTTCCGCAGGCGATCGGCGTCCCAGCGCAACGGCTCGAACGAGGCGTCGTGCGGGGCGTCCTCCATCGCGTTGTGCAACCCGCTCGCCTGCTCTAGCAAGCCATCTGGCGTCAGCCCGGACCAAGATCGCAGGCTGTACGCGGCGGCATGCTGCTCCGCACTGTCACGCAGCCCGGCTACCCGGGCAAGCAGGTCTGCGTCGACGCCGAGTACCCGGCGCACTTCCTGGATGCCTGCTCGCGCCCGGCAGGCTTGCGCGAATGCAGTGCCAGGAGCGCCAACCCGGGTGTCTGACATCAGTAGCCTGCGGCCGGCCTGCTCGGCCTGGCCGGCGGCGTGCCCGACCAGCGCCGTACCGAGGCCTCGGCGCCGGCAGGCCCGCGCGACACTGAGCGCGATCAACGCGTTCTGCCGGTTCTCCCGCTCCGGCAGCCATAGCAGGTAGCAGCCGATCGGTTGCTCGTCATCGCCGGTAGCGAGCCAGGTTTCGATGGGCTCGCTGGCGAATCCGTAACGCCACCAGGCTTGGAAGCGCCGCCAGGTGACCTCGGGCACGTTCGGGTCGTCCTCGGCATGCCCAGACACACTTATCTGGTGGCAGGCTGCAAGCCGGTCGTCGTCGGTCTTCGCGTCGAATTGCTCGATGAGCATGGCGCTAGTCAACAGGGGCTGCACACTGCCGGGCAACAGAGTTAGTGGGACGACGCGTTGCCGTGGCGGTCAATCAGCTGCGAGGGCGCTGAGCTGCCGGTCGAGTGGGCTGATGGCGGTCAGCCGACTGAGGCGGCCCTGGGCAGGAGTGCGTTCTGCTGCTTCTGGGCGATTACGGAAAGGAGCCAACGACGGATCGCTCGGTCGGCCTCGGTCTCGTGCGTGTCGAAGCCGTATTTGCAGGTGCGGTTCGGCCGATGACGTCGCGCGAAGACGAATCCCACACAGCAGCATCCGCTCTGGCGCCCTGCGCACCAGCCACACGTCGCCGTGCAGGCCCGGGCTGCCGGGATCGGGTTCACCAAGGAGGGTGACTGCCTTACTGGCTCAGCGGACCCCCGCGGCCGAGCGCATCTATCAGCGCGTTTACGCCAGCTGAGCCGGGAAGCTGCCGTGGCAGGTCGCGGTCGAGGACGACCACGTCGCAGCCGGTGCTGACCGTGCTCTGCAGAGCTGCCGCGCCGTCGTAGACCACGTCCACGGCGAAACCGGCGTCGCGCAAACCCTCGCCGACCCGGCTGGCCAGCGCAACGTGATCCTCCACCGCCAGCACCTGCACCTGTACCTGCACATTCTGCGACCGCCGAGATGACATCCGGCTAACAACCACTGTTCGCCTCGTGTCACGGGCTGCCTGCTAGACCGGGGAGGCGCTAATCCGACGCACATCGACGACCAGGCGGAGCAGCGATCCCATCTCGAAGGAGGGCATGATGCACGACAGCACCCGCGTCATGAGCCGACGACCTCGGGCATGGCCGTCGGCAGCGCGAACCGCGACCGCCGTCGTCGCCACGGTCGTCCTGGTCCTGCTGGCGACGGCATGCAGCGGCGGCCCATCATCCACCAGATCTGGAGACTCACGCGCGGGAGGGTCAGCAGCTTCTCCGTCAGCGATCGCCTACTCGGCCTGCATGCGCTCCCGGGGTGTACCGAACTACCCCGACCCCGACAGCGGCGGACAACTCCCCAAGGGCGACGCTCAGCAATTCGGCGTCAGCACCTCCCAGTACCAGGCCGCCCAGCAAGCCTGCCAGCGCCTGCTCCCGACAGGCGGGTCGCTCCATCAACAGGAATACCAATGCATGCAGAACAGCGACTGCCCTTCGGCCCTGGTGCAGCAGATGCTGACAGCCGACCGGAAGCTCGCCCGGTGCATGCGCTCCCATGGGGTGCCGAACTTCCCCGACCCGACCACCGATTCCAATGGGCCTGTTTTCAACATCACTAACGCCGGTATTTCCGACGCTGCGTCGCATACGGGCGAGTTCGAGGACAAGCTGACCGAATGCGCGCGCCTGGTGGGAGGGAACGCCCCGGAGTCGTTCGAGTGACATCATGACGGCGCAGGCATTGCTGCACCGAATCCGCTGCGCGGACACTGAGCGCCCGGCGCCCGGATCTACATCATGAGGGCCGGAGACAGCGGTGAGGCCATCCGCCTGGCCAGCGGCGACCCGCTCCTCCACCCGCGCCGGAGCGACGCTTGAGGTAATGCGCTGCAAGGGTGAACCAGCACCGTCGCCGAGCCCGTGGCAGGCCCGGCTCATCGACGGCAGCCCTGGCTCGCCCTCAGAGAGCGGTCCAGCGAGACCGACTCGGGCCAGCCAGACTCGGCGGAGACATCGGGCGAATCGCAGGACGGCCCGCGAGATCGCCCTGCCTGAGCCGAACCGGGCGAAGGGCGCCCACATCGGGACTTGAATCGCTGCATCATGACGCCCCTGACGGGCTGCCGACCCTGGCGTCCCGCGGTCAGTTGTCGTAGGCGGGAATACCAGTTCCGGCGCTGATCGCGGTCGCAGCGAGGATTCCGGCGCCCGGAAGGCCTTTACAGCCCTCGCCGGTCAGGTACGCCGCCTGGCCCTTCTTCTGCCCGGGCAGGTACACGACGACGTTGACCGTCACCGGATGAGTACATATCGCGCCGCCGTCATGGATCGTCAGGCCGAAATGCGCGGTCGCGCGCGCCTTCAGCGTCACCAGCGGCCCCTGGCCGGACGCCGACACCTTGCCGCCGACCTGGTGGCCATTGCCGAGCACCGCCGCGAGTCCGGGAACGCCGCGCAGTGTGCAGGCGTGCCGTCCGACGTTGGAGATCTCCACTTCGTAGCCGATGCCGCCGGCGAAGCCATCACCGGGGTTGGCTGACCACACGAATGCCCCGCCCGGCAGCGCCGGATGGGCAGTGCCGCACCGGGGTGCAGGGCGGCGGCGCTGGCGGCGCTGGCTGCGGTGCCCGGTGCCGCGGCGAGTGCCGTGGCTGGCAGCAGCGCCGTCGCGGCGATAGCGATGCCGACAGCCAGCCGGCGGCTGGCGCTCGATAGTGAACTCATTGCCTCGCTCCTCTGATGGATTGCTGATGGCAGGGACCGGAGCCCAGCTCAGGAGGGCCGTCTAGGTGTTGTAGGGCGTGTGTCGCGCCATCGCGGTCACGAACAGCTTGCCGAGGTCGATGCGCACCGGCGCGCCGGGAATCCGCACTGTCAGGTACCGGCTGGTGCCCGGGGGCGCGACCAGCAGGTAGGTCGCGACCGCGTCGGTGGAGCCACCAGTGCCGGCGCCGAAGGCGAAGTCGGCGCTAGCGGTCTCACCCGGCGAGAGCACGATCAGGTGCGGGCCAGGGTCGGGAGCGAAGTAGGTACCGCCGCGATGCGTGGTCGAGTGCACCAGGTGATGCGCCGCATTCTTCAGCTTCAGGCCGGCATAGCCGTCCACAGAGCAGGAGTTGCTGCTGGTGTTGGTCAGCGTCAGGATGAACCCGCGGTTGGCCACTAACGCCTGGAACCCGTGCAGTCCTGCCGACATCTCCTTGCCGGTACAGCGCGGCGTGCCGATGCTCGCCGCAGGTCCCGCGGTGCCGGCGCTCGCGGCCTGGCTTGCCAGCGCTGCCGTCCCGCCGATCAGGGCGAGCCCTGCTATGCCGGCTAGCGCCGCCATACGCGCGTGCTTGATCATGATGTACCTCCAAAGCGCTAGGAACGCGAGCAGGTCCGATGGCGTGGCTCGCCTTTCGCTACGACGGAGCCACCTGAGGCGCGCTAGATACAGCTAGGCCCGCAGATTCCACCGACCATCTCGGAGCAGGCCGCCGCGATCTCGGCTACCATCTCGCCAGACATCTGCTGAACAGTCCCGCGCGCCAATGCCTGCTGAAGTTGCGACCGTTATGTCGGGCGAGTCAGGGCAGCAGTCTGCCTTCCCGACCTGCTCGTCGCAGCCGTCGCTGAAGGGCGCAGGTCACGCTCTTGCATGACGGCAATGAGTACGACCTCATAGCCGAGGTCACCAGACAGCCAATGCAATGGGTAGCCGCACGCGCCAACGTGCATTGAGGCATGCACACCAGCAGCGCGCTCGCGGCAGCATGACGGCGCGCTGCGCCCGCTCCCGCGGCTCGTACTGAACGGGCCGAGCGGGGAGAATTTCCTCGTGCCTCCGCGCTCGGCCGCGCCAGTGCCAGCTACTTACATGGCTGGGCAGGCTCCAAGCTGGCGATGTCGGTGGACGAGTAGCAGACGTTCGTGAAGGTGTTGTTGCTGCCCATCGGCGCCTCGACCGGGCTGAACGGCTCGTTCACGCCGGTGCACGGGTTGATGAAGAACCCGTTGCCGCCGCTGCCGATGCTGTAGCCCGTGTTAGCAGCGAACTGGTCATTGTGGATCGCGTTGTCATGTGACCCGTTGATGAGCATGAGGCCGCCCTGCAGGTCGGAGTGGTACCCGGTGAACGTCTTCTGCCCGTTCAGCGTGATGCAGATCGGCCCGCCCGCCTGTGCGGTGCTGTTACCAAGGTTCACGTTCCAGGCGTTGTCGAGCACGTACCCGCCGGTGTCATCGGCGTTGGCCGACGCGTGGGCAATGGTGACGTCGTGGGTGTCCTGCAGATACACGCCGAAGCCGGTGTTGTAGTCGACGCTGTTGCATACCATGCTCTTCGGACAGGCGGGGACGCCGCCGATGCTCAGATATGCGGAGTTCACGGCGTAGATGCCATCCGCGTTGTGCGGGACCTGACCGTCAGCGGTCGACTTGAGCTTGCTATTCGAGAGCGTGATGTGCGAGGACCCGTTGATGAACAGCGAGTTCCCGGTCATCTTGTTGAAGCTCAGCTGATCAATATTGACGAACGACGACGAGTCGAGTTCGACGCCCCGACCGTCCTCGTTGCCGGACACATTCGAAATCGTGGTGCCGGCGGCATTGTTGACATCGATCAGTACGATCACCGGGTCGGTGAACGGAACGCCTGAGTAGTTGGCGGATATCCCGCTGATAGTGAATGAGCTCGTGACGGCGCCACCGGAGTTGTCGATCTTGATCGCCCATCCGCCTGAGCCGCCGCTGGGGGTGCCGATCGCCCAAGGGCCGATCACGTAGGGACTGGCAGCCGTCCCGTTTCCCGCCGTCACGCAAGCGCACCCGGTCGCCGAGCCGGGAGCGGTGAAGTCGGAGTTCGACGTGATGGTGATCGCGCTGTGCTGACCGCTGCCCGCACGGGCCGCCACAGGCCCGGCTAGCGCTAAGGCCAGTGCCATGACTATCAGGATGGGAAGACGTCGCATCGGGCACTCTCCTTCTGTTGACCGCGGGAAAGGACGGGCACGTCCCTTCCGGCAGCGCCGGGGGAAACTTCCTAGGTGCGGCTGGATGAACCATGCGACCCGCAAGAGCCAACGACCCTTGCGGCGCGTAACGACAGAGTTGTCTGGATTACGCTGTCGGTTGCAACGACTAGCTGCCCATGACTATCAGCGGTAGGTCGGCGCGTCAAGGCGCCGGTCGCTGCGCCGCTCCGGGCGCTAACGTCGCGTCAATGAACGAGGTTCGCATCCCGCGAGCGGGGTTATGGTACGCCGACGCCACCGTTTCACCGCCGATGCCGTCCACGCCGAAGCTACCGCTTGCCTGTCCGTGCGGACACCTGACTGGGCATGGCCGGACCGAACGTGACCAGGGCCAGGGCCTCCTCGGTCAACCGCCAATGACCGCTGGGCCCAGGCGGCTCAGGCCACCTTTACCGACTGCGCGAGCGACCTGCTGACGCTCACGATCCGATGTGCCGGTTGTGGATGCGCAGGGCCAGCACGGCCAGGTCCACTACCGGGGTGGCGCTTCCAGCGGCGTGGGCGCGGGCGGCGAGGTCGGCCAGCACCGCCTCGACTTCCGTGCGGCGGCCATCGTTCAGGTCCCGCGTCAGCGACGACGTGGTCGCCGACCCCGCGGCCGTCACGGCGTCCTCGGTCACGCACAACTGCCCGGCGGGAACCGGATGGCCGCAGGCGCCCGCCGCGGCCGCCGCTTCCGCGAGCACAGAACGCGCGAACCGCTGTCCTCCGGGTGCGGCCACGATGTCGCCGACGGGTGCCCGCATGAGCGAGGTGACGGCGCCGAGGCTGGCGACGAACACCCACTTGGCCCACATCGCATCGACGATGTTCCCGGGCACGACCACGTGTGCTCCGGCGTCCCGGAAAGCCGACGCGAGCCGGTCGACGCGGGCGCTCGGCGAGCCGTCGAGCTCCCCCAGCTCGACCTCGAAAGTGGGCGCCAGCACATGGATTGTCCCATCGTCCTCGAGCTCAGTCGCGACCCGCAGGACCCCGCCAAGCACGACCGGCCCGAACCGGCTGGTCAGGCGCTCGACGTGGGCCATGCCGTTGAGGAACGGGATGATCACAGCCGGGGGCTTGACCGCGGGTTCGATGTCGGCCATAGCCCCTTCGAGATCGTCCGACTTCACCGCCAGCACGATCGCGTCGTAGCCGGAGGTGAGCTCGCCTGCGGTCACGATCGCCGGCCGCAGCAAGCTGGTCCGGTCGTGGCCGGCGATGCGGAGCCCTTCGTCGCGCAGCCGGGCGGCGCTGGCCGGCCGCACCAGCAAGGTCACGTCGTAACCAGCATCCGCCAGGCGCGCGGCGACGAATCCGCCGACCGCCCCGGCTCCGACGATGAGGAACTTCAACGGCTTTTCGTGCGGACCAGCGAGCACCGGACCTCCGTGCCACAGAATGTCGCTTTAATCACGCCTAAACCCTCGGCGCAGGCCTAACACCATGCTTACATCCCGCGTCAGCCAGGGCACATACTGGCCCTCATGCGGCACTACGCTGAACGCGCCAATTGCAGCCCTGTGCCGGGTCGCGGGGGCAGCGCACCGGCCATCCATATTCGGCATCGCCGTTCGCACGGCACCTCAAACCCCGCTGTCAGCGGATCGCCGCGGGCGCCTGAAGAAGGTGCAGCTCAGAGCCGGTTGAGCCACGAGTCAAGAACCATCCGAGATCGCGATGGGGGAAGGCCTGGTGTCAACCTGGAACCGAGCCGCGTCAGGCGGATTCGGCCATCTTGCTGGCGACACCCTCCAGCCACATCTCGGCCGTCGTGATGGCCGCGATCAGCACCGGGTAGATAAACCCAGTTGCCTCGCCCGGCGGTCCGGTTGTTAGATGCCCGGGTGCGTATCGAACGGTTCGACCCCAGGGACGACACTGCGTCCTTGCGCGCCTGCTTTGCGATCACCGACGCCGCCTGGGCGGTTGATCACCCTACCGCGCCGCCCTGGGGAGTCCGGTCCTTCGCAGGCAAGTGGATGGACGGCTTCGATTCTTCGCCGCAGCAGGCTTGGCTCGGATTCGGCGAGTCGGCAGAGCTGGCTGGCGGCTACTTGCTCCAGCTGCCCGATAAGGAGAACCTGCGGCGGGCTGGCTGCACCCTGATCGTGGCGCTGGACAAGAGGCGTGCGGGTGTGGGAACAGAGCTGCTGGCCCATTGCGGCGAGCAAGCCCGGCAGATGGGCCGGACCTGGCTTGACGCCACCGTCCGGGACGGCTCGCCAGGTGCCGCCTTCGCTGCTGCGGCCGGAGCCAGCGCGGGCATCGCCGAGGTAGCCAGAGTGCTCAGCATCGACGGTGGCCTGCCGGCAAGGCTCGAGAGCCTGCGGGCCATCGCGGAGCAGCGCGCTGCTGGATACACGTTGGTCTCCTGGACTGGCCCGACCCCAGATCAGCACCTTGACCAGGTTGCGCGGGTGCGCAACGCGATGGCCGACGCCCCGCGGGACGCCGGGGTGGAGGCCCACACCTGGGACGCCGAGCGGCTCAGGCGGAGCGATCAATCTTTCGCCGATTACGGCTTGCTCTGCCGCAGCATTGGCGCGCGGCACGACAAGTCCGGGGAGATGGCGGCGCTTACCCAGGTCGGCACCGACCCGGAGGTGCCCGGCTGGGGCTTTCAGATGGTTACGGCTGTCCTCCCAGAACACCGCGGGCACCGGCTTGGCCTGCTGGTGAAGATCGCGATGCTTGAATTGCTAGCCAGTCAGGCGCCGCAGGTGGAGCGCATCTTCACCGGCAATGCCGGCTCCAACCAGCACATGATCGCGATCAACGAACAGCTCGGGTTTGTGGTGGCCGACACTTACCGGTCGTGGGAGCTGAAGCTGGCGGACGGCATTGGTCCAGGGCTGCCAGCAGCCGTATGACCGCTGGGGTTCTGTGGTTGGTTGGTTGCCTGCTCTCCAGTCCACCGAGAGTCCTTAGCGCCACGGCGATTGACGCACGACGGCGAGCAAAACCTGCTCGAGCGCTCCATCAGCGCTTCCTTGCCGAGTCTGCCCGGTCTCCCGTGCATCCGCGAGAGAACGGGGAGCCGATACGGCCGCCTGGATCTCCTCGACGGTCATCGGTCGAGGTGCGCAGATCAGGCGCGGTCTCATTTCACCCCCGTCGGCCTGATTCTCACCACCGGGTTGACTCTCACGTTGCGTAAGAGAGGCATGTTCGTGTCATGTTGAGCATCGGAGAGTTCGCCCGACTCGGCGCTGTGTCGATCCGCGCGCTACGGCACTACGACGAGATCGGCTTACTGCCGCCGGCCGAGGTTGATCCGGTCACCGGCTACCGCTCTTACTCAGCGAAGCAGCTGCGGCAGCTCAACCGCATCGTCGCGCTCAAGGACCTGGGCCTGACCCTCGGGCAGATCAGGCAGCTCCTAGACGGCATCACGGTGGACGAGTTGCGCGGGATGCTGCTGCTGCGTCAGGCGCAGCTGGAACGCGAACTCCAGCAGCAACGACACCATCTGCTCGGAGTCGAGGCACGGCTCGGCCATATCGCTCAGGAGGACGACATGCCGGCAGACGACATCGTGGTCAAGCAAATCCCGCCGCTCGGCGTGGTCGTGATCGCCGACGCGGCGCCGGGGTGGGGCGCGGAGAACATCGTGCCCGCGGTGAACCGCGCCAGGGTGAAGTTCGATCAGCTCGGCATCAGCGGGCTAGTCAACGTGGCCGGGCCGTTCATGCTTTTCTACGAGCAGACAGACGGCCAGGAGGTCACCGTGAACGTGGCGCTGCCGGTGGCCGACGAGCCGGCTGAGCTGCCGCCGCCGGCCCATCACCGCGTGCTGCCCGCGATCGAGGCGGCCGCCGCGGTCCGCAGCGGTCCGGCTGCCAGCATCTATCCGATGGTCTACCAGGATCTGGTCGCCTGGGTCCAGGCGCACGGCTATTAGCCGCACGGACCCGGGTGCGACATCTGGATCCATGAGGTGGATGACATCTCCGAGGCGGATCAGCAGGTCTTCGAGACCCAGCTGGCCTTTGCCCGGCCAGTTTCCAGCGCCTGATTCCACCCAAGAGTGGCCCTGCTGACCAGAGCGCCCCACGCAGCACGCAACGACCAAGCATAGAAAATTCAGCCGACGCCGGTTATTCGTGGCCGTCGCTGTGCGACCACTGGTCGACCGCTCGCAGCCGCAGCAGAGTCTCCGTCGTCTGGCGGAGCGGGCTGCGGACTGCCCTTGGTCGGAGATTACTCGCGCTCGATCCTGCGCAGCCCGTGCGTGGGGGTCCACCACTCAACGACGAGCATGGTGGCCTGCTCGTTGAGGTGGGTGTGTACAACCTCGGCGATGTCGGCGTTGAAGCGATCGCCGTCGGATCCCTCGGTGAGCGGCCTCGCATTAATCGCCCGCCCCGAGATCTTTGCCTCACCCGGCCACTGCGCTTCCGCACCCTGGACCGGGTCGATCGTGGCACTGTGCAGCGCGAACCGCGGATCTCGAGCCAGATCCGCACCCTTGCGCGCGTTCGGCATCGAGCCGAACGCGAGCTCGCCGTCCTCGAAGGTCACCTCGATCCCGGATATCCGCGGCGACCCGTCGGCTCGCAAGGTCGCAATCGTCTTGTGCCGGTGCAGGTCGAAGAGCCCTCGCACGCGCTGCGCGAACTCAGGCTCCGCGCGCTCGACATCCTTCCACGCCGTCATGCGCCCAATATCGCATACGGGCAGCCGAGGGCCGCGCGCCCCACCGCTGCGGCGAGCGCAAACACTGTGCTCTGGAAGGGCGCGTCGGGGCCAGCTCGCCCTCATCCGGCTGACAGCAGGTGAGATCCGCCGCCTGCTCCCAGCCGTCACCCGGCCGGCAACGCGGTCGCTTGTTGCCCTGCTCGCCGCGGCCGCGCTCATTAGCCCGGCTTGCAGCACCCGCGCTCCGCACTGCCGCCTGCCTCATCAGAATGCGGCTGTAGTACGACGAGTCACGACTGGGAACGAGGCCGACTGACCCTGGGGTTAGACGGTTGCGACGAGCAGCAGGCGGCGTACTGACCCCGAGTAGGGCAGACGGGCTCGCGCTTCCTCCGCGAGCATCCGGAGAGCGGGCTCGGCCATGTCGCCGTCCGCAGCGATGATTTGCTCGTAGAACCTGTCCTGCTGGTCCAGCCAGTTATCGCAGTCGTCGCACATGAGTGCGCGGAGCCCGGCGGCCTCGACGAGCGCGCCGACCGAGTGCTCTGGCGGCAAGTCCGCCGGTTCACCGCCACGCCGCTCCCATGTGGTGATCACCACCCGGCCGCCGGGGCGCAGGATCCTGGCTACCTCGCGCAGCAGCCCGGCCCTGTCTGGGACCAGCTGCAGGGCATCGATGCACACTACGGCGTCGACTGACCCGGCGGGCAGCGACGTATCTGCGGCATCAGCAACCACGAACGACGCTCGCGGCCGGGGGACGAACGCCTCCACTCGGCTGGCGGCCTGAGCGATCGCCGCGGGCGAGAAATCGATGCCCGTCAGACGTGCACCGGACACGCTGGCGAACCACAGACCGATCCCGCCGCGACCGCAGCACAGATCGACGAGGTGAACGCCCGGCTCGAGCCGCAGCTCAACCAGGACACGATCGAGGCCAGCTCTCGGGACGAGGGAGAACGGCTCCACGCCGACCGGAAACGGACCAAGCAGCCGGTCGAACAGCAGGTTCGTCTGGGGAGCCTCCGAAACCCAGGCGAACGCCTCATCGAAGACCTCCGGAGAGAGCACATCATCACCCGGCACGTGCCGCCCCTTCCTCACGAGCCCTGACCGTGCCCAGCACGATATGCAGCAAAGATAGCCCGCATCCTGCGTCGGGGGGCTCTGCACGATTACGCATGACCCAGCGCCGGTGACTCACTCATCTGCCCCGGGTGATAGGCGCGAACTTGTAGTCGGCTGCCTCGGCTTGGCCAGACAACGGCGGGCGCAGCCAGCTAGCCGCAGGTCACTGCTGTTCCGGGCCCGTGAAATCGGAGTGTACGACATAGCGCCGATCCTGTGGGAAGGTGCCGTGACACAGCAGTCACCACCGGAGGGCGGCGCCGAGACCGCCAAAGCCCGGGCAGTCATCGACACCAGTGTGGCGCACCAGTCGCGGATCTATGACTACTGGCTGGGCGGTAAAGACAACTTCGCCGTAGACCGCGAGGCTGCCGAACAGGCGATCGCAGCGTACCCGCCGATCGTGCGGGGCGTCCGGGCGCAGCGTGCGTTCCTTGCCCGCGCCGTGCGATACCTGGCAGAGCAACAGGGCATCCTGCAGTTCCTCGACATCGGCACCGGCCTGCCCACCGCTAACAACACCCACGAGGTCGCGCAGGCGGCCGCGCCGGCCACCAGGGTGGTCTACGTAGACAACGACCCCATGGTGCTGAGACACGCGCGGGCGCTGTTGACGAGCACGCCGCAGGGCGCGACCAGCTACCTGGACGCCGACCTGCGCGAGCCGGGCAAGATCCTGGCCGGCGGGGCCGATCTGCTGGATTTCAGCCAGCCCCTCGCTGTGCTGCTGATCGGCATCCTGCAGCTGATTCCCGATGCCGATGAGCCGCACGCGATCGTCGCTCGCCTGGTCGAGACAGTGCCGCGCGGTAGCTGGCTTGCGGTCTACCACCCGGCCAGCGACATCGATCAGGACCGAGTCGGCGAGGCAGTCCGCAGGGTCAATACCCGGTCCGCTGGAACGACGACGCTCCGTAGCTATGACCAGGTGGCCCGGTTCTTCGACGGCCTCCAGCTGATCGAACCAGGCCTGGTCCAAGTGCAGCGGTGGAGGCCTGGAGTAGCCGCGGCTGACGGCGGCGGCGAGATCGCCGCCTATGCCGGGCTGGCCCGTAAGTCCTGACCGCGACCGACCCACAGCAGCCCGCCGCCCGTTACGCTGCCGCCACGCCAGTCAGCACCGACCTGGCCGTCAATCGTGGGCGCCCGGTAAGGTACCTGGTGGTGGAGCGAACGCCAGCCGGGGCAACTGGCAGGCGCTGGGAACCATGTCCTGTACAGGACGCGTGGTGAAGTCCACGCGAGCCAACCGGAGGTAGTGGCGAATGCGACACCTAATCGGAGTGATCCTTGCGCTGGCCACCGCGGCCGCGCTGTTCTTCGGCGGCGGCTGGAGCCTGGCCAGAATTCTGGCGGCCCATGCTCACGGCCAGAGCCTGGTCAACATGTCTGGCGGGCTGACTCTCGCGGCGCTAGTGGGCACCGGTCTGCTGCTTGGCGTCCTGGTCGCCGCGCCGCTGCTGTCGCCGCTCGGCGCCGGGGTGCCCGGACTGATTCTGCTCGGCTGGACGGCCCTCGATGTCTTCAGCGCGCACTGGGCGCTCCGGCTGATCCCGCTGACGGGACTGGACGCTGCGAGCGGGTTCCGCACCATGCTGACCGGAGGCATGCTTGCCCTGCTCGGCGCAGTGATGATCATCCCGATGTTCGTGCCATCGCGGTGGCGGCGCCGGGAGCAAGCAGACGAGTTCGCTCCGGCAGTTACTGCCGAGCTAGTGCACTGAGCACTTAGCGGCGCCGCGGGGTGTGCTGCCGGTCGCTTCAGTGCCAGCGTGCTCGGCGCCCCCAGTTCCACCGTTGTTCGTATCTTCGGCGGTGCCCGCGGGTCCAGTGCCGGGTGAGCTCGGCGATCAGCGCGTGGTCCTGGTCCGACCACGAGGTTTTCTGCTGGAGGAGGTGAACCTGCCAAACTTCCGACGGCAGACCGTCGAAAGTCTCTCGGATCTGGTGGCGTATCGGTAACCTGCGGCGTCTGATCCGGCCCGTCTTCATCGGCTGTCCCGTCCTTGTCGGCGCGGTCACGCTGCGCTCAGTACCCAGATGGCGTCACGGCCTAACATGTGGCTGGCAGTCCGCCTGCCCCAGTCCGCCAGGGCTTGCTCAGCTCGATGGCGTGGCGTCCCGCAGCGCTGCGACCAGTTTGCCGAGCAGCACCGCCGAGGCTTTCGCGCGCTCCAAAGTCGCGGCTGCAGGGGCAGCGGGTAGTTACGCATCAAGCCCAGCTGCTGCGATCCAGAGGGACGTCCGCCTGCCGACCCGGACCTCGCTGTCCGGTTCGACGAAGGCCAGCGGCAAACCGGCCGCCGCCCACGCGCTACCCCGGCTCCCCCGCCGCAACCAGCGCCTTCGGTTGCGGAATGGATGTCGGTAGCTGTAAGTACCGTCTCTGTTATGGCCAATTTCGCCGTCAGGCTAGTGCACGGCCCGCGCTGGGACCCCTCACGCCCGATCCGCGGGCAAGACGCCTGGGATGAACATGCAGCCTTCATGGACGGGCTCGTCGATGACGGCTTCATCGTTATGGGTGGCCCTGTCGCCGACAGTGAACAGACCTTGCACCTCGTCGAGGCCGCAGATGAGAACGCAATCAGGGCACGTCTTGCCGAGGATCCTTGGGCGTCGACCGGACTGCTCCAGATCGGCACGATTGAGCCCTGGGCGCTCTGGCTCGACAGCCGCGCGCCCGGCTCAGCCGGAAGGGATGCACCGAGAGCAGGGGCGTATTAGCTGGCCGGGCGGGCCGCTAGTTAGCATGATGGCCCGGTGACCATAGCGCCAGACACCGTCACTTTGTGGCGTCCTAAGGAACCCGCCGAGCTGGCGCTGGTCGAGGCATCGGGATGGCGGGAATGGCCGCCGCGGTTGCCGGGTCAGCCGATCTTCTACCCGGTACTGAACGAGCAGTACGCGACCATGATCGCGCGGGACTGGAACGCGCCAGCATCCGGTTCCGGCTAGCTCACCCTGCAGGTCCGGAACGGCGGTGACCGATGCCGGCCGAAGGCCCTCTGTCTTCCCTGCCTTTGGCCTGCCGTTATGGGGAGTCCTCGCCATAACCGTGCAACCGGCCATCCAGTCATAGGCAGTGCACAGGTCCTCAGACATCTCCCGAAACGGAGGACGCCATGCAACTTCACAGTTCATTCCACTGGCGGCTGATCGGCGCGGCGGCCCTAGCCTGCGCCGCGGCGCTGATACCGTCCGCCGCCCTCGCCGCCGGAGCTGCCCCCGCACGCGGAACCGCGACTGCGGTACGGGCTGCCGCGTATAGCAGCAACCTGTCCGGCGTTTCCTGCCCCCATGCGTCCTGGTGCATGGCCGTCGGCAGCTCCTCGGCGTCCGCATCTAGCCCCAGCCGTACCCTGGCCGAGACCCGGAGCGGCACCCGCTGGCGGATACTCACCACCCCCAATCCTCCCGGCACCGCAGCCAGCAGCCTGACCTCGGTGTCCTGCACCAGCGCCGCCCGCTGCATCGCCGTCGGCGACCACGGCACGCGCACCCTCGCCGAGGCATGGAACGGCACCCGCTGGCGGATCCTCACGACGCCGGCCCTGGCGTCCAGCAGCCTGGCGTCGGTGTCCTGCACCAGCGCCGCCCGGTGCATCGCGGTCGGCGACCGCGGCACACGTACGCTCGCCGAGGCGTGGAACGGCGCCCGCTGGCGGCTACTCAACACTCGCAGTCCCGCACGCAGCAGCCTGACCTCGGTGTCCTGCACGGCCGCCGGCTGCATGGCGGTCGGCGGCCACGCCGTACACATCCATGGGCTTCCCCCAGACCTTTATCCCGCGCGGCCATTCGCCGAGGCGTGGAACGGCATCAGCTGGCGGGTCCTGCCGATCCCGAACGTGCCCGGAGCAGCGGGAGGGAAGGAAAGCAGGCCTCAATCAGTGTCGTGCACCGGTGATTTCCGCTGCATGGCCGTCGGCGGATCCAATCAGGACCAAGGCGAAGGTGCCTTCCCCAGCTTCGCCGAGGCATGGAACGGCAGCAGCTGGCGGCTCGTCAAGACCGCGAACCCCCGCACCGGGGTCAGGTGGCTGAACGGCGTCTCCTGCACGGCCGCCGCCCGCTGCATGGCCGTCGGGAACTCGACCAGCAACGGCGGGTTGATCAAGGGCACCGGCGCCTTCGCCGAAGTCTGGAACGGGATCAGCTGGCACCTGCTGAAGGTCGCCGCTCCCCGCTCACTCGTGAACGGCCCTGGGCTAACCGGTGTTTCGTGCCCGCTGGCGTCCCGCTGCGTCGCTACCGGTAGCTACTTCGCCACGGCCTCACTCCGTATCGTCGCCGAGGCGTGGAACGGCACCACGTGGCGCGAGCTGCGACCCCTCAACCCCTGACCGTCCCTCCCTCAAGCAGACCACTGCTGAACGGACGCCGCTACCGGTCACCCCCAACTAGGCGGCACCGACCGGGCGCGGCTGCCTGGCGCCGTAATTATGCGGCAGCTAATTCGCGCTTGTGGCGCGACTCGATGCCGGCGGTTTAAGGCAAGCGGGCGGGCGGGCACGATCTGATCAAGCAGCCGCGGCGATGACCGCGGTTAGCCCGGGCGCACCCGCGGGGTGATCGGGCAGGTCTGCGCCGGTGTGAGAGCAGCGATTGGGGTGCAGTGGCCGCCGAGGCGATGGCGCGCCCGCCGTCCCGGGGGATCGCGTCAGAACCCTGAAATTCGTCGCAGAAGGGAACCGTTGTGCAAGCCATCACCATACGAGACCGTGCCGCCGGCGCGGCCGGGCTCACGCTGTCCGACATCCCCCACCCCCACGCGGCCGAAAACGACGTGATCGTGCGCGTCCACGCGGCCGGGTTCACGCCGGGGGAGCTGGACTGGCCGGGCACCTGGACCGACCGGGGCGGCCGCGACCGGCCCTGGAGCGTGCCCGGGCACGACCTGTCGGGTGTTGTCACCGGGCTGGGC
Organism: uncultured Actinomycetota bacterium; assembly: GCA_963804435.1. Classification (GTDB taxonomy): domain Bacteria; phylum Actinomycetota; class Actinomycetes; order Streptosporangiales; family Streptosporangiaceae; genus JAJYUU01. The sequence continues at coordinate 3,302,186 of CAWDQI010000001.1, forward strand.
TACGGCACCACCGGCCTGACGGTGGGCCAGCGGGTGTTCGGACTGGCCGACTGGACCCGCGACGGGTCGCTGGCCGAGTACACCGCGGTGGAGGCCCGCAACCTCGCCCCGCTCCCGGCCGGCATCGACCACACCGTGGCCGCCGCCCTGCCCATCTCCGGGCTGACCGCCTGGCAGGGCCTGTTCGACCACGCGCGCCTCCAGGCCGGCCAGACCGTCCTGATCCACGGCGCCGCCGGCGCCGTCGGGTCCATCGCGGTGCAGCTCGCCCGCGAGCTGGGCGCCCGCGTGATCGGCACCGGTCGGGCCCGGGACCGCGAGGCCGCCCTCGGCCTGGGAGCGGACGCGTTCGTGGACCTGCAGGCTGGCCGGCTGGAGGACGCCGGCGAGGTCGACGTCGTCTTCGACGTGATCGGCGGCACGGTTCTCGAACGCTCGGCCCCGCTGGTACGCGCGGGCGGCACGCTCGTCACGATCACCGGCCCGCCGACGGCGCGGCCCGCCGACGGCCGGGCAATCTTCTTCGTCGTCGAGCCGGACCGGTCCCGGCTGGCCGACCTCGCCGAGCGGGTACGGTCCGGGCGGCTGAACCCGATCGTCGGAGCCGTCCGGCCGCTCGCCGAGGCGCCGTCCGCGTTCGCCCCCGACCGCCCGGTGCCCGGCAAGACGATCATCCGGGTCACCCAAGGCGGATAACCAAAGCCGGATAGCACATCAGCAAGCGGGCCGGTCCGGGCGGCCTGCTCGTTCGCGCCAGACCAGCGCGCAGGTCAGCTCGCGCAGATAGCCTCGACGAACTGCCCGACCGACTCCTCGGGGAGGTGGCGTGCCAGGTCGGCTTCGGTGATCATGCCGATGGGCTGATCGCTCTCGATCACCGGCAGGCGCCGGATCTGGTGCTGCATCATGACGTTCAGTACATCGCTCACCTCCGCCGATGAGTCGATGGTCACTGGCACGCCTTGCGCGATCTGACCGGCGGTGACGGTAGCCGGGTCAGCGCCGCCCGCGACGCACTTGGTCACGATGTCGCGATCGGTGACGATGCCGCTCAGGATGTCATTGTCGTCGCAGATTGGCAGCGCGCCGACATCAAGGTCGCGCATTCGCTGTGCTGCATACTGCAAGGTCTCGTGCTCCCCGATGCACTCCGCGCCGGTGTGCATGATGTCTTGTGCAGTGGCCATCACTACCCCCTTCGATCCGGGACGCGGGTCGTCCCGGCCCTTGTCGTGTCCCCGACAGCAAATGCTCACCAAGGCCCGGCCCCGTCCCCGACGCCGGCAGGCCAGAACTGACGGCCTGGCGCCTGGCCTGTGGTGAACTTCGCCTCCCGCAGCGTCAGGCTCACGGCCGGCCCGCCCTCGCGGGGCGCCGCCAGCACGCCAACTGCCTCTAGGAGAGCCCCTGCCTGCACCTCAAGCCGATGCAAGCGCTCCTCGGACAAGGCCCGCCCCGATGTGTCGCCTCCGCTGCGGATACCTCCATGACCACAGATGCTGCCCAGTCTTCGGCTGCCCCACACGTCAGTGGCCCGGCCTCCGCTTCCGCGGAAACGCAGGCGCGGCCTGACCTGGGAGGGGCTCCAAACGAGGGAGAACGCCTAGTTCTCGAACGCCTCAGGCGGCGGGCAGGCACACATCAGGTTGCGGTCGCCGTAGGCCTGGTCGATCCGCCGGACCGGCGGCCAGTACTTGGCCCGGCGGTCGCCGCCCGCCGGATAGGCAGCGGCCTCGCGGTCGTACAGGTGCTTCCAGTCGCCGCTGATCAGCATGCTCGCGGTGTGCGGGGCGTTCCGCAGCGGGTTATCGGCCTGGTCGTACTCGCCGGACGCAACCTTGGCGATTTCTGCGCGGATCGCGATCATCGCGTCGCAGAACCGGTCCAGCTCGGCCAGGTCCTCGCTCTCGGTTGGCTCCACCATCAGCGTGCCGGCGACCGGAAACGACATCGTCGGCGCGTGGAAGCCGTAGTCGATCAGCCTCTTGGCCACGTCCTCGGCGGTGATGCCGGTCTGCGCGGTGATCGGCCGCAGGTCCAGGATGCACTCGTGGGCGACGAGTCCGCCCCGGCCTGTGTACAGCACCGGATAGTGCTCGGTCAGCCGCTTAGCCACGTAGTTGGCGGACAGGATCGCGACCTGGGTTGCCTGCCGCAGGCCCGCGCTGCCCATCATCTTGATGTACGCCCAGGAGATCGGCAGGATGCCTGCCGACCCGTAGGGCGCGGCCGCGACCGGGGCACCGTGCTCGGCACCGGGCAGGAACGGCGCGAGATGCGCCCGCGCGGCCACCGGCCCGACGCCGGGACCGCCGCCGCCGTGCGGGATGCAGAACGTCTTGTGCAGGTTCAGATGCGACACGTCAGCTCCGAACTTGCCTGGCCGTGACAGGCCAACCAGCGCGTTCAGGTTCGCGCCGTCCACGTACACCTGGCCGCCGGCCGCGTGCACCGCCGCGCAGACCGCACCGATGGTCTCCTCGAACACGCCGTTGGTGGAGGGGTAGGTCACCATGATCGCCGCCACCGAGCCCTCGTGCACCGCGAGCTTGGCGTGCAGGTCGCCCATGTCGACCGCGCCGTCGGAGCCGCACTTGACCACCACGACCCGCAGTCCCGCCAGCACCGCGCTCGCCGCGTTCGTGCCGTGCGCGGACTCCGGGATCAGGCAGACGGTCCGCTCGGGCTGGCCGTTGGACCGGTGGTAGCCACGGATCGCCAGCAGGCCGGCCAGCTCACCCTGCGAGCCCGCGTTCGGCTGCAGGCTGACCGCGTCGTACCCGGTGATCTCGGTCAGTGCCGCAGCCAGCTCACCGATCAGCTGCCGGTAACCGAGCGCCTGGTCCGCGGGAGCGAACGGATGCAGCCCGGCGAACTCAGGCCAGCTGATGGCCTCCATCTCCGCCGCCGCGTTCAGCTTCATCGTGCATGAGCCGAGCGGGATCATCGAGCGGTCAAGCGCGATGTCACGGTCGGCCGAGCCGGCGCAGGTAACGCAGCATCGCGGTCTCGCTGCGATGGCTGGAGAAAACCGGATGGGACAGGAACGGGGTCGTCCTGGCCAGCTCGGCCGGAAGCGCCTCGGCCGGCTCGGCTGGCACCGAGACCGGCTTTCCGGCCAGTGCGGTCGCGACCGCTGCGAGCTGCTCATCGGTCGTGGTCTCGTCGCAGGCGACCTGCACAATGTCAGGGGTGGCCCGGTACACGTTGAACCCGGCCACGACCGCGCGGGCGGCGGCTTCCGCTGCCTGGCCCGGCATCGTCAGGCTGACGGTGTCGAAGAACGCTGCTGACGGCGTTTTGTATCCGGCGCTGCGCATCGCTCCGGCCAGCGCCGCCGCCTTGTGGTGGACGCGCCGGGCGATGGCAGTCAGGCCGTCCGGCCCGTGGTAAGCCGCGTACATGGCCGCGATGATCGCGAGCAGCACCTGGGCGGTGCAGATGTTGCTGGTCGCCTTCTCCCGGCGGATGTGCTGCTCCCGGGCCTGCAGCGCGAGCCGGTAAGCAGGCTGCCCGTCCGCGTCGACCGACACTCCCACCAGCCGGCCCGGCAGCTGGCGCTTCAGCGAGTCGGTGACGCAGATGTAGCCGGCGTGCGGGCCGCCGTAGCCCATCGGCACGCCGAATCGCTGCGTGCTGCCCACGGCGATGTCCGCGCCGAGTTCGCCTGGCGGGGTCAGCAGCGTCAGGGCGAGCAGATCGGCCGCCACGATCGCGAGCGCACCGCGAGCGCGCGCCGCCTGGATCACCGGGCCGAGGTCGCGCACTTCGCCGCTCGCGCCGGGATACTGCAGCAGCACGCCGAACAGCTCACCGTCCGGCTGGGCGGCGATCAGCTCGGCCGTGACCGGTCCGGTCACCAGTCTGATGCCCAGCGGCTCGGCCCTGGTCGCCAGCACGGCCAGGGTCTGCGGCAGGCAGTCAGCGTCGGCCAGGAACACGTTCCCCTTACCTGCCGCCCGGCGCGCCAGGGTCATGCCCTCAGCCGCCGCGGTTGCCTCGTCCAGCATCGAGGCGCCTGCGACCGGCAGAGCCGTCAGATCCTCGATCATGGTCTGGAAGTTCAGCAGCGCCTCGAGCCGGCCCTGGGCTATCTCTGGCTGGTATGGCGTGTAGGCGGTGTACCAGGCGGGGTTCTCCAGCAGGTTCCGCCGGATGACGGCCGGAGTGTGCGTGCCGTAGTAGCCCAGGCCGATCATCGACGTGGCGACCGTGTTCATGCTCGCCAGGCGGCGCAGCTCGGCGAGTGCCTCGTCCTCGGAGAGTGCTTCGGGCAGGCTGAGCGTGCGATCAGTGATGCCGGGCGGCAGCGCGGCCTCGGTCAGCGCGTCCAGCGAGTCGTAGCCGACCGCCTCAAGCATGCGCGCCTGCGCGGTCTGCGCGGGTCCGATATGACGCTGGGCGAATTCCACGGGAGCCTCCCCAGGACGGGCAATGAGCGCCGCTGACGTGTGGTGACGGTCTCCCCCTCTGTCGGCTCGCTGCCTGCGGCCTCCAGAGTGCGCACGACGTCCGGTCCTGGTGCCTGAGAGGTTCCGGGGAGGTTGCCCCTTCGGCGCCTGGCGCTGGCTGCGCGAGGACTCTCCCGGCCGACGTGTTTCAGCTACCTGAGCCTACCCGAGCGCACCAGCGATGAGCCGCAACTCACGGCCCGTCTGTTGCGGCAGAGCTGCTTACATGGTTATGTCGGAAAAGTAAGCTGCCGAAGTGACCGAACGCCCGCCCGGCCGTCTGTCCTATGCGCGCAGCCCGGCCGGAGTGCCGATCGCGGAGATCGAGCTCGTGCCCGACGAGACCGCGCAGCTGACCGAACTGGCCAGCGAGGCAGCACGGGAGGGCGCCCGGCGGCTCTGTGTCTACAGCATGGCGGATCTGAGTGGCGCCGGCTTCGAGCCTCGAGAAGGCTACCGACGGCTGACCGCTGACGACGCGCCGGCTGGCGATCCGCTGCCGGTCCTCGACGCCCCGACGGTCCGCGACGTCTGGCCCCGGTCGTTCGTAGCTCAGTGGGGCCACCACCTGGTCGAGCCAGCGGACTATGACGCGATCCCGGGCGCGGTCTTCCTCGGCCTCCCGGACGGCAGCGGCCGCTGGCTGGGCATCTGCCGCGTCGAGCCCGGTCGCCGGCACATCGACGGGCCGGGCTTCCCGGCTGGCCCGGCGACACGGCGGCGCGGCAGGCCCTGGTGCTAGCCGCCGGCACCCTGGTGGGCGGCGGTCCGGCGACGCTTGAGACCTGGGGCGACCTGGCCGAGCCCTATCTGGCGGTTGGCTACCAGGTCGCGGAGGAGTGCCCAGGCTGGGAGCTCCCGCTCTGAAGCAGGCGCGCTAAGCCGTCGGAGCGCGATGTCGGCAGACTCATCGGGTTGAGGATGTGCAGGTTTGTACCTCGTAGAGAAGATAGGGCCGAGACGGCCGCGGGCTGATCGGAGCAGGGCTCGGCTGGCCGCGACGCAGCGGTGCGCCAGGCCATCGCGCCGTCGGCGCTGGCGCCTCCGCTGCGATCGCGTCAGCCCGCTACCGCCCGGATCCGGTCGTTGCCCGGGTCGGCGATCACCAGGTTGCCCGCGCGGTCCGCAATCGCCCCGGTCGGGAATGCAAGCTCGGCCTGGGTGGCAGGGCCCCCGTCGCCGGAGAACCCTCGGGCGCCGTCGCCGGCCAGGGTGTAGATGTCCCCGGCCTTCATCGCCCGCCGGTAGAACCTGCCGGTGCGGGCCGCCACCACCCGGATCCGGTTATTGAACGAGTCGGCGATCACCAGATTGCCCGCGCCATCCACCGTCACCCCGTACGGGACGGCGAGTTCGGCTTTGATGGCCGGACCGCCGTCGCCGGAGAACCCCCCGGTGCCGTCGCCGTTGCCAGCCACGGTGTAGATATCCCCGGCCTTCATCGCCCGACCGTAGAACCTACCGGTGCTAGCCGCCACCACCTGGACCCGGTTGTTGTTCGTGTCGGCGATCACCAGGTTGCCCGCGCCGTCCACTGCCACATCGGACGGGCTGCCGAGTTCGGCCCTGGTGGCCGGTCGGCCGTCGCCGAAGAACCCGAAGGCGCCGTCGCCGGCCACGGTGTAGATGTCGCCGGCTTTCATCGCCCGCCGGTAGAACGTGCCGGTGCGGGCGGCTATCACCCGGATCCGGTTGTTCTTCGTGTCGGTGAACACCAGGTTGCCTGCGCCATCCAGCGCCACCGCCGACGGGAACCTGAGTCTGGCTTTGGTGGCCGGGCCGCCGTCGCCGAAGAACCCGAAGGCGCCGTCGCCGGCCACGGTGTAGATGTCGCCGGCTTTCATCGCCCGTCGGTAGAACCTGCCGGTGCGGACGGCCACCACCCGGATCCGGTTGTTGCCCGTGTCGGTGAGCACCAGGTTGCCCGCCCGGTCCACCGCCAGTCGTCCTGGGCCGCCGAGTTCGGCCCTGGTGGCCGGCCCGCCGTCGCCGGAGAACCCGCTCGTGCCGTCGCCGGCCACGGTGTAGATGTCGCCGCCGGTCATCGCCCGTCGGTAGAACCTGCCGGTGCGCGCCGCCACGACCCGGACCCGGTTGTTTCCCGGGATCACCAGGTTTCCCGCGCCGTCCACCGCCACCCCTCCCGGGCCGCCGAGTTCGGCCCTGGTGGCCGGGCCGCCGTCGCCGGAGAACCCCAGGATGCCGTTGCCGGCCACGGTGTAGATGTCCCCGCCGGTCATCGCCAGCCCGTAGAAGCTACCGGTGCTAGCCGCCACCACCCGGACCCGGCTGTTGCCCGCGTCGGCGATCACCAGGTTGCCCGCGCCGTCCACCGCCACCCCTTCCGGGCTGTCGAATCCGGCTTTGGTAGCCGGGCCGCCGTCGCCCGAGAACCCCTGGGTGCCGTCGCCAGCCACCGTGTAGATGTCCCCCACCGTCATCACCTGGCCGTAGAACGTGCCGGTGCTGGCCGCCACCACCCGGACCCGCGAGTTGCCCGCGGCCCCGATCACCAGATTGCCCGCGCCGTCCACTGCCACCCCTTGCGGGAAGCCGATCTCGGCGGCGGTGGCCGGGCCGCCGTCGCCGGAGAACCCCCGGATGCCGTCGCCAGCCACCGTGTAGATATCCCCGGCCGTCATCGCCTGCGCGTAGAACGTGCCGGTCCTAGCCGCCACCACCCGGACCCGCTGGCCCAACGTCTCAGCGAGCACCAGGTTGCCCGCGCCGTCCACCGCCACAGCGGACGGACTGTGGAGTTCGGCCTTGGTGGCCGGGCCGCCGTCGCCGGAGAACCCACGGGTGCCATCGCCGGCCACGGTGTAGATGTCCCCGGCCTTCATCACCTGCCCGTAGAACGTGCCGGTGCTGGCCGCCACCGCGCGGATCCGGTCGTTGGTAAAGTCGGCGATCACCAGGTTGCCGGCGCCGTCCACCGCCACCCCGGACGGGTTGCCGAGCGCGGCCTTGGTGGCCGGGCCGCCGTCGCCCGAGAACCCGGCGGTGCCCTCGCCGGCCACGGTATAGATGTCCCCGCCGGTCATCGCCTGCCCGTAGAACGTGCCAGTGCGCGCCGCCACCACCCGGACCCGGGCGTTGGTCCCTTCTTCGCCGCCCTCGTCCGCGATCACAAGGTTGCCGGAGTGGTCGACCGCGACCCCGCACGCGCCCTGCAAGGCGGCCCGCGCCGCCGGGCCGCCGTCGCCGAGCGGCGCGCCGGTGCCGGTCCCCGCGGGCGTCGTCAGCCGACCGGTTCGCAGGCTGACCTTCCGCACCACAGCCCCGGCCCCGGCATACACAAAGCCAGCCGAAAACGCCACACCACACGGGACCACCACCACCCCGGTCGCCCTGCCCGGACCGCCAACACCCCCCGCGACCGTCGAAATCACCCCCGCCGCCGCCTGCCCGCCGCGCGCCCTCCCGCCGTCACGGGGCGCAGTGGCCGCGGCGGCCGCGGCCGTCACCGCGGTCAAGACGATGGCGACTGCGCCCGAGATCACCGTGCACCTGCTCGGCATCATGACGTCCCGCTTCCCACGAAGGCCGCGGCGTACGTCTACAGCACCCTGGCAGGTGCCCGGCCTGACCCCGATGCTGCCACCGCACCTCACGTGACGACAAGGGGAGACATCCCCACCACCGCAGCGGCTCGCCCGCTTGGGCTTGGGCGGCTTGGGCGTGACACACCGGCCGCGCAAAGCAGGACTAGACCGCGTCCCAGCGGAAGACCCGGACCGAGATCGCTATGAACACCACCGCGAGGCCGATCAGGATACCGATGGCTGGCAATGCCGATGCCGGGCCCTCGCCCCTGGCCATCACGTCCTGCATCCCGGTGACCAGATACCGGAGCGGCATCGCGTAGGACACGTCCCTGATCCATGAGGGGGCGTAGTCCAGCGGGATGAAGGCCCCGCCGAGGAACGCCATCGGCAAGATGATCAGGTTCGCCACCGCAGTCGCTGCCTGCTGCGACTTAGCGAACGAGCCGACGAGCAGGCCGATCGCCATGAACGCCAGGGTGCCGCAGATCACCACCGGGATGGCCATCCACCAGTACGAGGAGAGCCGCAGCCCGAAATACGGAGTGGTGGCGATGGCGATGAACACCACCAGCTCGGCCATGGCGACGGCTACGGTAACGACGACCCTTGCCAGCACGACCGAGCCGACGCTGACCGGGGCCAGCCGCAGCCGCCGCAGCAGCTTGGTCTCGCGCCAGTTCACCAGCGTGATCGCTGCGCCGAAGGTGCCGCCGGACGCGATCGCCCAGCCGAGCAGTCCAGGCGCCAGGTACTGGATCGGCTTCAGCGACTTGTCCTCGACCTGCTGGGTGGTCAGCTGATAAGCGCTCGTGGTGCCGGCGGCGGCCGAATCTGCCTGTTGCACAAGCGAGCTGAACACCGCCTGCACGATGCCCGCGGTGGTCTGATCCGCGATCGAGTAATGCACCACCAGGGTGTGCCCTTGCTGTTGCACGGCTGCGTTATATGTTCCCTTGCGGACATCAGCCAGCGCCGTCTGCAAGTCCGGTGCGTGCGCGATAGTCAGCACCTTGCCCAGCTGGCTGGGTGCCGCCGCCTGAGCCTGATCAAGCAGGCCGACCCGGCCTACCTCTATCACCGTTACGTGCGGCGAGCTCGTGTTCTTGTAGAGCGAGCCGAACAGCAGCAGAAACAGCACCGGGAACAAGATGGTGAAAAACACCGCGGTCCGGTCCCGGACGAAGCCGAGGAACATGGCCCTGGACAGGCTGCGCAGTCCTCCCCAGCTGCCATGCAGTGCTCCCCAGCTGCTACGCAGGGCGTTCACGCGCGGTACTCCCGTCCGGTCAGCTGCAGGAACACGTCTTCCAACGTCGCCCCCTGGACGCGCAGCCCGGCCAGCGCGCGGCGGTCGGCGAGGCCCGCGAGCACGGCGGCGGGATCGCGGGTGGCGATCGTCAGCGACACCCCGTCGTCGGTGACGCCGGTACCCGGCGTGTCGCCTGGCCGCGGCCCGGCAAGCTCGGCGGCGGCGTCCTTCGTGAGCAGCCCGGACTCGATGCTGATCCGAACCGGCTGGTCGATCTCGCGAACCAGCCCAGCGGGCGGGCCCAGCTCCAGCACCTTGCCGTGATCCATGATCGCGACGCGGTCGCACAGGGTCTCGGCCTCGTCCATGTGATGCGTGGTCAGCAGCACGGTCCGGCCGTCGGCGTTGATCTGCCGGAGCAGGTCCCACAGATTCCGCCTCGCCTGCGGATCGAGCGCGCCGGTTGGCTCATCCAGGAAGACGAGCTCCGGGTCGTGCACGAGCGCGCAGGCGATGGACAACCGCTGCCCCTGGCCGCCGGAAAGCTTCTCGGCCCGGACATTGGCCTGATCGTCCAGGCCGACCACGCCAAGCATCTCGTCAGCCCGCCGGGCGGGCACCCCGTACAGCGAGGCGAACGTGCGGATCTGCTCCCGTGCGGTCAGGCGCTCAAAGAACGAGGACGACTGAAGCTGCACGCCGATCCTGGGTAGCAGCGCCGGGTTCCGCGGCCAGGGCGGCAAGCCGAATACGCTCAGCTCACCGCTGTCTGGCTGGCGCAGGCCCTCGAGCACTTCCAGCGTCGTGGTCTTGCCGGCCCCGTTCGGCCCGAGGATGCCGAAGAACTCGCCTTGCTCGACCTCGAAGCTGATGCCGTCCACTGCGACCGTCGTCCCATAGGCCTTGCGCAGCTCACTGACGAGGATGACCGGCACTACCACAGAATAACAAGATATAACTTGTTATGGCGGGGAATTAACCGAGGAGCGGCAGCTTGGCGGCCAGCGCCCCTAGCTCGGACCGCTCACCGGCAGTGAGCTCAAGCCGGCCGGTGCCCTTGAGCGCGCACATGGTGTCGTCCCAGGTGTCCGGCAGCGGTGCGCCGGCCAGTCCTTCCAGCACCTGCCGCACCGTCGCGAGCCCGGTCGGCTCAGCGGCGGGGGCGCCCGGCAGCGCCACGATCAGGTCGAGGAAGTGTACAACGGCTTCGACGATCAGCGTGGAGATGAAGTCCTCGGTGCGCAAGGTGTGCCCCTGCGTGGCGACTACCGGAAATGGGCAGGCCTTGGCCGCGCGCACGGCCGCCGCTGCCGTCTCCTGCCACTCGGCCGCTAGCTGGCCAGGCGCATAAGCCGAGGCGATAATCCGGACCTGCCGGGCATGCCGCGCCGGGCCATCTGTGCCGGGCGCAGCTGAGCTACCGCTACCGGCCGAGAACGGCCGCCAGTACGAGACCGCGTCGTTGTCAGGCGCAGCCGATGACGGACTGGCAAAAGTCACCAGTGCCCGCCGGGCGTCCAGCAGCTGGTGATACAGCACGTCACTGACAGCCCAGCCAGCGCACCGGGTGGGCAGCAGCGCCGTGGCGTCGGTCAGCCCCCTGGCGACCTCGGTCAGCTGGCCGTAGGCCGCTTCCAGGCCGACCTCAAGAGACTCGCGCGCGCTCACGGCAAGTCATTCTGGCCGTCGCCGAGACTAACCGCGACTAAATTTCGGTCGCTAAATCCGGCAAAGGGGACTATCAGCCTCCAGGCGACAGCTAACCGGTCTTGCGGACCCGGCGCTTGGACAACTCGTCGGCCGCCATCCCAGCCGCCGCGGCTTCGTCATCATCGGCACGCTCGGACGGTAGCTCGGCGAGTGTTCCCTCGACCTCCCGCCAGACCCGGCCGAGGGCGATGCCGAAGACGCCCTGACCACCCTGGAGCAGATCGACAACCTCGTCGGGGGACGTGCACTCGTACACGCTCACACCATCGCTCATGAGCGTGACCTGCGCGAGGTCAGCGGCGCCGCGGGCGCGCAGGTGCGCCACGGCGGCGCGGATCTGCTGTAGCGATATGCCCGTGTCGAGCAGTCGCTTGACCACCTTGAGCACCAGGATGTCGCCGAAGCCGTACAGGCGCTGGGAGCCGGAACCGCTGGCCGCCCGCACGCTCGGCTCGACCAGGCCAGTCCTCGCCCAGTAGTCAAGCTGCCGGTACGTGATGCCAGCCGCGGCGCACGCTGTCGGGCCGCGGTAGCCGGAGACCTCTGTCTCGACGGCAATTTCCTCGTCAAACAGCGATTGCTGCTCGTCAGGCTGCCGGGCCGAGGCTTCGCGCGCCTTCGGCGCCGCTCCGTCGCCCCTCGTCACCGCCACACCCACCTCCGGCCCAGGGCGCCGGGTGCCTGGGTATACCTTCCGCACGTTAGGCCGCCGAGCGTAGCCGCGTCAACGATCTCGGCGGCGCGTCGCGATCCCGGCAGGCGCGCTAGGTTGACCGGCCAAAGTCCTCGGGCGTGATGGAATCCAGGAACTCCCGGAACTTCTCGACCTCGTCCTCCTGCTCGTCCGGGATCGCGACCCCGGCCTCGTCGAGAATCTCGTCCCGGACGAAGATCGACGCGCCCGTGCGCAGCGCGAGCGCGATCGAGTCGGACGGGCGCGCGCTTACCTCCCGGCCGTTGGAAAAGATCAGGTCTGCGAAGAAAATGCCGTCTCGTAGCGCAGTGATATTGACGGTCGTGAGCTGGATCTCAAGCGCCTCGAGCATGTCGCGCATCAGGTCATGGGTAAGGGGCCGCTGAGGGACCATGCCTTGCTGGGCGAAGGCAATGGCCGTCGCCTCGTTGGGCCCGATCCAGATCGGCAGGTAGCGTTCCCCCTCCGTCTCCTTCAGCAAGACGATCGGGTTGTTTGTAGCCATCTCTACCCGGACGCCGACGACCTCCATCTGCCTCACGGCGGCTCCGTCCCTGTCCGCGCCTGCGCGCTGCGGTAACTAGCGGGTGCGCCTACTGGCATTCCCCTTCCGGGTGCAGGCACTCCCTTTGTCAAAGTACACCCGCAAACGGGGCAGGCGGCGTCATGGGCCTGGCCGTTCATGCGCTCGCTCCTTCCAGGCCGCGGCGGTCACAGTCCGCGGCGGCGCCAGCATCGCCAGCACCGGTCACGCCGAGGCCGGCCTCGGCCAGGGCGCCGTCCACGAGCGCTCCGTGTAGCCGCAGCACAAAGGATGTGAGCTCGGCGGCGGTCCGGCCGGCTAGCTCCCTGGCACCCGCCCCCCGCTGCCGCAGGATCGGGGCGACCAGGCTCTCGATCATGGCGGTCTCGCGCTCGGCCGCAGCTCGCACCGCCCGCAGGTGCCTGGCCTCGACGCCGTAGGCCGTCAGCGCCACCGCGGTCCTCGCCACCTCGAGCGCGTCGGGGCCGTAAAGCCTGCCGACGCGGCGCAGCAGGCCGAACGTCTCCAGCTCGGTCAGCAAGGCTTCGGTCATCCCGGCTGCTTCGAGCAACTCGCGCCGGGTCAGCGACGGCCGGCCCGGCGGGCCCGACCGGGAAGGCAGGCCCGGCCGGGAAGGCGGGCCCGGCCGGGAAGGCGGTCGGCCTCCCGTCGGCCCGAGGCCGAGCCTCGACGGCGGCCGGCTCAGCTTGATCGAGCCGGGCCAGCCGGTCCTTGATCACTTTCAGCGGCAGGTACTGGTCGCGCTGAGCAGCCAGGATGTACTTTAGGCGCTGCACGTCCGCAGCGCCGAACCGCCGGTAACCAGATGGCGACCGGGCCGGCGTGATCAGGCCTTCAGTCTCCAGGAACCGGATCTTGGATACGCTAATGTCGGCGAAGTCGGGGCGAAGCTGGGCGAGAACCTCGCTGATGCCGAAGTATCCGCGGGCTGGCTGAACACTCATCGCCTCGCCCGCTAGCCTCCGCCGCCGTACTCGGCCTGCGTCCGGGGCGACATCAGGAAGGTCAGCCGGAACTTGCCGATCTGAACCTCGTCGCCGTCGTTGAGATTGGCTTCCTCGATCCGCTCCCGGTTGACGTAAGTGCCGTTGAGGCTGCCCACGTCCCTGACGGTAAACCGGCCGCCCTGCCGGTAGAACTCGGCATGCCGCCGCGAGACGGTTACGTCGTCGAGGAAGATGTCGCTGTCCGGGTGGCGTCCGACCAGCGTCAGGTCGCTGTCCAGCAGGAACCTGCTACCTGCGTTCGGGCCGCGGCGGACAGTCAGCAGCGCGGTACCCGGCAGCAGCGTAGCCACGGCGGCGTAATCGGCCGAGTACTCGTCCCCCGGTTCGCCGTCAAACTCGCCGCCGCCAAGCGAGATCGTCGAGGTGGTGTCGGCGACTCGCTCACCCGGCCGCCGGACTAGCGGCGTACCGCAACGCGAGCAGAACCGCGCTCCCTCGGGATTCGCTTCACCGCATGCCGTGCAGTAGACGCTTGGCATCAGGTCGCTGAGCCTCCCATTCGTCGGATAGCTGACGGGGGCGGGAGCACTGCCGACCGCGGGCGCAATACCCGCCGCGGCCGGTAGCCGAGCGTAGTCCGCTGACGTGTTCAACGCTACCTGCGCCGGCCCCTGGCGGTCCATGCGCCACACGCGCCGGGAGCCCCAGGAAAGACGCCGGCCCGGTACGGAACGCGGCCCGGTGCCGGAAGCGCCGCTCCCCGCGGTTTCCGGTCTCCCGGAGGTCCGCTGGGCATCATCGCGACGCCGTCGCCACATCCTAGACACACCTCCGCCGTGCGAACGTCACCCAAGCGATCAGGAGATTGTCTCACGGTTGGCGACCCTCCCGTGGCCAGTCGCAGGTGGGCACGGTGACGGGGTCAGCGGCCGGCTCGTTCCACGACGGCCGCCCACTCATCCAGCAGAGCCTGGGCGGTGTCGGCGTCCTTGGCCTCCGCCCACAGATGCGTCACCGCCTCCGACGGATCAGGCAGCACCAGGATCCAGCCCAGGTCCGGCTCGATCACCCGGACGCCGTCGGTTGTGTCGATGGTTTTGTCCCCGGCTGCCTCAACCACGGTCCGCATCACCATGCCCTTGGCTGCCCACGGCGTTGGCATCGAGCGCTTGAGCATGTTGGCCTCGGGGATCCTGACCTCGATCTGGCTCAGTGTCAGCCTGGTCCGGGCGACCAGGCCCAGCAGCTGGGCGAAGGCGGCTATGCCATCGATCGACCGGGAGAATTCCGGTACCACGAATCCGCCGTTGCCGTCCGCGGCGAAGATCATTTCCGGCTTGGCGGCCGCCTCGTATAGGGCGTGCAGCGACGTCGGCGTCCACTCGACGCTGACACCGTGGTACCGGCAGACCTCCTCGGCCACCCTGGTCGTGGTGACCGGCAGTGCCACCCGGCCACCGCCGCGCTCAGCGGCGATCAGGTCCAGCACCACCAGCAGCGCGCGGTCCTCACTGACCAGCGAGCCCTTGTCGTCCACGAGCGCTATGCGCTCGCCGACCTGGTCGAACCTGACCCCGAACGCGGCCCGCGACGATGAGACGAGCTCGGCGAGCCGGTGCAAGTCGGCGCGCACCGCGGCCACCGATTGGGTCGGGGACGACTCGTCCAGCCGGTTGTTGACCGTCAGCACGTCAACGCCGATCTTCCCGAGCAGGCCGGGCAGCACCAGCGACGTGGTGCCGCCCGCGCAGTCGACCACCACCCTCAGCCCGGCATCGTAGACCCCGGCCATATCGACCGCGCGCAGTAGCTCGTGCGTGTAGGCCTCGATCACCCTGGGCGGGTAGGACAGCTCAGCGATCTCGCCGGGGAACGCCCGGCGGAACTCTTGCCGGGAGAACACGCGCTCCAGCTTTCGCTGCGCGGCCGTGGACAGGTCCGCGCCGCCCGCGTCCATGAAGATGATGTCCAGTGACTGCGGGTCGCCCGGCGTCGTGCGCAGGGCGATCCCGCCGCTGCAGTCGCTGCGCGCGGTCTCGAACCTGGCCAGCGGCATCGGCTGGGCCTCCAGGTCGATCACGTTGATCGCGCTCGCGTTGAGCGCCCCGTGCACCGCCCGCTTCAGCGCTCTGGCCGCGCGGGATGCGTCCCGCGCTGTGGTAACGACGGAGCCTTTCTTCAGCGTGGTCGCGTAGGCGCTCGCCAGCCGGACGCACAGCTCCGGCGTGATCTCCACGTTGACCAGGCCGGAGACGCCGCGCGGGCCGAACAGGGTGCGCTGGCCGCGGGACTCCCAGATCACGCTGGTGTTGACCACGGCGCCGGCCTCGATGGTCTTGAACGGGTAGACCTTAACCCCGGCGGACACGTAGCTATCCGGCTCGATCACGCACTCGTCGCCGACGACCGCCCCCTCTTCCACCCGGGACTGGCTCATGACGTCGGTGTTCTTCCCGATCACGCACCCGCGCAGCTGGGCGCCGCGGCCGACATACACGTTGTTGTGCACGATCGCGCGATGCAGGAAGGCGCCTTCCTTGACGATCACGTTGCTGCCGACGACCGTGAACTCGCGCACCACGGCGCCCGCCTCGATCTTGGCGTAATCCCCGATGCACAGCGGCCCGGTCAGCACTGCCTCCGGGTCGACTTCGGCGCCCTCGGCGACCCAGACGCCAGGCGAGACCTCGAACCCGTCGATCTCGACGTTCACCCGGCCCGACAGCACGTCGGCCTGCGCCTTGAGGTAGCTCTCGTGCGAGCCGACGTCCTCCCAGTAGCCGTCGGCGATCCAGCCGTACAGCGGCGCGCCGTTCTCCAGCAGCTTCGGGAAGATGTCGGCGGACCAGTCGACCACCTGCCCGGCCGGGACCCCGGCCAGTACTTCGGGTTCCATCACGTAAATGCCGGTGTTGACGGTGTCGGAGAAGACCTGCCCCCAGGTCGGCTTCTCCAGGAATCGCTGGATCTTGCCGTCGTCGTCGACTATGACGATGCCGAACTCCAGCGGGTCCGGAACGCGCGCCAGAGCCACCGTCACCAGCGCGTTATTGTCCTTATGAAATGCAATGAGGTCAGACAGGTCTATATCGGTCAGCGCATCGCCGGAGATGACGAGGAACGGCTCGTCCCGCAGCGCGTCCTCAGCGTTCTTCACGCTGCCAGCCGTTCCCAGCGGCGTCTCCTCCGTCGCGTACTGCAGGCTCATGCCGAAGTCCTCGCCGTCGCCGAAATAGTTCCGCACGATCGAGGCGAGGAACTGCACAGTTACGACCGTCTCGGTGAGGCCATGCTTGCGCAGCAGCCGCAGTACGTGCTCCATGATCGGCCGGTTGACGACGGGCAGCATCGGCTTGGGCTGGTTGGCCGTCATCGGGCGCAGCCGGGTGCCTTCTCCGCCTGCCATCACAACAGCTTTCACGGCACTACCACCGGCTTCACGGCCGCCAGCTCCCTTCCGTCAGTTCACCAGGCGCAACTCACCCCGGAGCCAGGCCGGCCGGGCCAGGGCCAGCCAGCAGGCGCCTGGCCTGCACCAGGTACAGCATGGCTGAGCACCAGTACAGGGCACATCCCCAGATTGCGAAGCTCCAACCAGCCACCCTTGCAGTCTCGGCGTAGCTGGCGACGTGCGACCCCAGGAAGAGCAGCGGAAATGCGTACAGCAGGCAAAGTGTCGCTGCCTTGCCGATGAAGCTCACCTGCAGGGCTCCCCACCCGCGCCTGCGCAGGACCGCCAGAACGACGGCCATCAGCAGCTCACGCACCGCGAGCACTGCCACCAGCCACCACGGGATGATCGCCCGCACCGCCAGCGCGATCACGGTCGCCACTATGTACAGCCGGTCAGCCGCCGGGTCCAGCAGCTGGCCGAGCCTGGTCTGCTGGTTCAGGGCCCTGGCGATCTTGCCATCCAGCCAGTCTGAGAATCCGGCGACGACCAGCAGGCCGACCGCCCACCAGTCGCCTGCCTGCGTCCGCAGGCCGAGGACGAGCCACAAGAACACCGGCACGCCCACCAGCCTGGCCAGGCTGATCAGGTTAGGGATCGTCAGGATCCGCTCGCCGACGGGGTCGGTCATGGGCAACTCGCATCCTGGTGGCTCCAGGCTGACACTATCTTGGCCGCGTCCGGCTGGTGCAGACTGACCTGGTGCGGACACGACTGATTGCACTCGTCGCCCTGCCCCCCGCTCTCACGATTGCCGCTTGCGCTGGCCAGTCTCCCGCCGGCGGGGCCACATCTACCCCGAAGCCCGGCGGCGCAGCCATCGGGCGGCCAACGAACTGGCTTCAATATCACGGGAACGCGGCCCGGACTGGCGAGCTGAACGGGTTGCCCCCGGCCGGACGGCTGAGGGTGGCCTGGTCCAGAAAGCTCGGCGCGGCCGTTTACGGCGAGCCGCTCGTCATCGGCAGCACGGTGATCGCGGCGACCGAGTCGGACCAGGTGTACGGGCTGAACCGGGCCACCGGAGCGGTGCGCTGGCACACCAGGATCGGCACGCCGCTGCCGATCGACCGGCAGCCGTGCGGCGACGTGAACCCGCTGGGCATCACCGGAACGCCCCTCTACGATCCGCAGACCAGGCTGGTATACGCCGTCGCGCAGAACGGCCGGACCGGCCACCGGCTGGCGGCGCTGCGTTTGTCCAACGGCCGCGTCGCGTTCAGCCGGAACGTGCCGTCGCCCGACCGCAGGCCCTTCTATGACCAGCAGCGCGGCGCGCTCGCGCTTACCGACGGGCACATCTACGTGGTCTTTGGCGGCCACTACGGCGACTGCGGGCCGTACATCGGCTCGGTGGTCGCCATGCCTGCCACCGGCCGCGGCGCGATCTGGTCTTACCACGTCCCCACTAGGGCGCAGGGCGGGATATGGGCGCCAGGAGGGCCGGTCGTGAGCAAGTCCGGGACCGTCTACGTCTCGGTTGGCAACGGCGCGGCAACCAAGCCGCCGTACGACGGGAGCGATTCGGTCGTCGCGCTCACGCCGCGGCTGAGGCGGATCGGCTTCTTCTCCCCCCGCAGCTGGGGCGCCGACAACGCCGGCGATCTGGATCTCGGCGCCATGTCGCCGGCGCTGCTGGCCGACGGCCGGATCGTGCAGGTAGGCAAGCGCGGGACCGGTTTCCTGCTCAATGCGTCGCGCCTGGGTGGCATCGGCGGCCAGCTCGCGAAGGCGCAGGTCTGCGCGGCCTTCGGCGGCGCGGCAGTCAGCGGGACGACGGTATACGTGCCGTGCATTGGCAGTGGCCTGACAGCGGTGCGCACGACGCGGACGACCATCAGGGTCCGCTGGCGCGGTCCGCCCGGCGCATCCGGCTCGCCGGTGGTCGGCGGCGGCGCGGTCTGGGTTGCCGACTGGAACTCTGGCACTCTCTATCAGCTTGCCCCCCGGACCGGAAGGGTCCGGCACCAGATCAGGCTCGGCCCGCTGCCGCACTTTGTCTCTCCGAGCCTCTCGGGCAGGCTGGTCCTGGTGGGAACCATGACGGGCGTCGTCGCGGTCGCCGGGGCCTAACCGGCCTCATCGGACGGCAGGACGTGCAGCTCGACGTCGCGGGCAACCCTGGCCAGCTCGCGCAGCACCGGATAACGGCCGGCCGGGTTCGGCTGCGCCCGGGCCAGCACCAGCTCGGTAACCTCGGCGCTGGCAGCGTGGTCGGCCAGCGCCTGCGCCGGGGACGGGCCGGCCAGCAGCACGAACTCGCCGCCCAGCTGCTCGGTCAGCGCCGCATACCCGGCTAGCAGCTCATCGGACTCGCCGCCCGCCGGCGACGGCTGCAGTGCCGGCGGGTGCACTGCCGGCGGCCGGACCGTCACAGTCCGGAATGTGCCGTCCACCTGGGCTGCCAGCGCTGCCGCGCGCCGGATTAGCGGCTCCATGCCTGGCCGCGGCGCGGCGCAGGCCGCGATCGACGGCGGCCGCTCTTCCCCGGCCAGCGGCCCTGGCTGATCCTCACCGGCATACGCAGCCAGCCGCCGCTCGCCGTGCTCGGCAACCAGGCGGAACGCCCGCTCCCGCTCGTCGCGCAGGTGGTCCACCTGAAAGGTGGTGGCAAGCGCCAGGTCGACCTGATCAGCTGGGACAATTTCGCCGCGCCTGACCCGGTCCATCAGGATCGACGGGTCCACGTCCACCAGTTCGATCTCGTCGGCGAGGACGAGCAGGGCCCTCTCGTCGAGCAGCGCGTCCAGTCGGCCGAGCTGCACCGTGCCGACTACGGTGATGCCCGCATCGGCCAGCCGCCGGGCCGCGACGAACCTGCGCTCGGCGGCGGCAGTTCCGCCCGTCAGCTCGTCGATGCAGACCACCTCCGGGCGGCGGGCGAGCACCGCGGCGGTGTCCAGCGTCATGCCATCCCCGCCAGCACCGCCGTCGCCGATCAGCTCCAGCTGCTCGAG
Organism: uncultured Actinomycetota bacterium; assembly: GCA_963804435.1. Lineage (GTDB taxonomy): Bacteria > Actinomycetota > Actinomycetes > Streptosporangiales > Streptosporangiaceae > JAJYUU01. Next base: position 3,321,737 of record CAWDQI010000001.1, read on the forward strand.
CTCGGCGGCCACGTCTTCCCGGTCCCTGGTATCGACGGCGCCGACCACGACATCGGTGCCGCGGGACTGGCGCCGGACCGCCTCCTCGAGCATCGCGGTGGTGGTACCGCAGCCCGGCGCGTAGCCGAGGTAGACCCTGATCGCCCCGCGGCGCTGCGCCGGGATCAGCGCAGTGGCAGTGGACGGCGCCCTGTTCCCCTCAGAATCACGGTCAGCCGACCCGGTCGCGGCCTGCAGGTGCAGATGCACTCCCGGCAACTGGCTGGCAAGCCGCTCCAGCAGGGTGCGGCGCCACCGCTCGAATACTCCGGCGGCCGGCCCGGCGAGCACGAGGTGCCGGGCGTTAATCTCCTGGACGGCCGAGATCACCGCGGCGGCGGCGTCGCGGCTCTCCCTGACGAGCACGGTGGCACCGGTGGCGGCGGTCTCGGCCTCGACACGCCCGGTCAGGACCGTGGCTGCTGGCCCATGCGCTGTAACACTGGGCCGGCTGAGCGCGAGCACGCAGCAGCGCGCGCCCCGCCGCCGGGCCAGCCGCACGCCCCTCGTCACCAGCGAGTCCACCTGCTCGGGTCGCCAGACTGCGACGAGAACGTCCTGCGGGCGGCGCTGGCGCTCGGCGCCGGCGCCGGGCAAGCTCTGCGCCACAAGCCGCAGGCCGAGCTCACGCATCGCGGCGAGCCGGGCCGGCTGGAACTCCGTGCGCAGCGCCGCCTCGATCCGGTCGGGCGGGTAAATATTGCCGTGCAGGAGGCGCTTGCGCAGTGCCTCCGGCGAGCTATCCACGAACTGAAGCGCGTCAACGTCGGCCAGCAGCTCGTCGGTGATAGTCGCCGCCGCCTGGTGACCCGTGATCGCCTCCACCTCGCTGGCCACCCGCAGCACGTCCCCAACGTCGGCGGTGCTGATCACGTGGATGCCGTCGGCGCGCAGCGCCTCGATCGCTATGGCATGCCGGCCAAGATCGTCGACCAGGGCTACGGCGGGCTGGCGGGCAAGCATGTCGGTCACGTCCAGCTCCGGTGCCTGCTCCAGGCCGCCGATTTCCTCCACCGTGTGCTGGCGGCCGCGGGTGTCGGCGAAGCCGATGACCACGTCCTCGCCCTGCGCCCGTAGTGCCTGGCCTTCACGCAGCATCCGGAACGTCTTGCCGGATCCGGGGGCGGCACCGAGGTACAAGGTCAGCGAGCCCCGGCCGGCCGGGGTGGGCGCGTCCGCGAGAGTGGCGCCGATGCCCTGCTTCTCCCTGATGATCTGTCCGCGGGTCGCGTCGTAGTCGTACAGCTCGGCGTACCGGCCCCAGTTCACCGCGACGTCCAGCTGGCGCGCCGCGTCCTCAGGTCCGAAGCTGTTGCGCAGGATGTCGGTGAAGAAGCCGGCCGGCAGGATGTCATCCAGGCTGCCGCGCAGCCCGCTATAGATGGTCCGGACCAGCGGCGCACGATCGAGCGCGGCCCTGGCGAAGATCTCCTTGCTGTCCTGGATGCTCGCCCCGGCGAAGACCTGGCCGTTCGCTGACAGCTCGAGCCGATCGCCGCGCAGGTCGGCGAAGCCGAGCAGGACAAGCGCGTCGACGAGCGGCAGCAGGTCGTCCACCTCCAGGCCCAGGCTGTCGGCCAGGTCGGCCAGGTCCGCCGACCCGCCGTGCCGGCCCAGCAGGATCTCGGCCAGGCCGGACAGGCCATCGACGGTCGCCTGCGGCAGCGGGGTGTCGCTGATCGTGCCGGTCACCGGGCCGCTCGGCGCAGCAGGCGGCTGCTCCGGGGCAGTCCGCTGCGTCATCATCCGGTAGATCTGGTCGACCAGCTCGTCGAACTCCGGGGTCCGGCGGCGCCGCGGCCGGGGCAGCGGGTTGACCATGTCGGTCTGGATCCGGCCGGGATTCGTGCCGAGCACGAGGATGCGGTCGGCCAGCAGCACCGCTTCCTCGATGTTGTGGGTGACCATCACGATGGTCTTGGTGGGGAACCGGCGGCCTTCCCACAACTCCAGCAGCTCACCGCGCAGGTTCTCCGAGGTCAGCACGTCCAGAGCGCTGAACGGCTCGTCCATCAGCAGCGCGGCCGGCTCGACCACCAGAGCCCGGGCGAAACCGACGCGCTGCCGCATGCCGCCGGACAGTTCCTTCGGGATAAGCGGACTCGTAGCCGTCCAGGCCGACGATGTCAATGGCGCGGAGCGCGCGCTCGACACGTTCTGCGGGCGCCACGCCGCGGGCCTCCAGGCCGAGCTCTACGTTCTGCTGGACCGTCAGCCATGGCATCAGGGCGAAGGTCTGGAAGACCATCGAGGTCTCCCGGTTGGTCCCGGTCAGCGGCTTACCGCGGAACTGCACCTCGCCCTCGGTCGGCGCCATCAGCCCGGCAATGCAGCGCAGCAGGGTGGACTTGCCGCTGCCGCTGCGGCCGAGCAGCGCCACGAACTCGCCCTGGTACACATCCAGGCTGATGTCCTCGAGCACCGGCAGCGCCCGGCCGCCCGGCCCGGAGAAGGACTTGCTCAGGTTTCTCACGCTGATAAGGGGGCTGCTCATGCCAGCGCGAACCTCGTCTCGGCGAGGCTGTAGAGGCGGCGCCAGAGAAGCGCATTCAGCCCGGTGACGTAGCAAGCCATGACCAGCAGCCCGGCGAAAAGGTTCGGCAAGTTGGCAGTGTTCTGCGCTATAAACGCGCCCAGGCCGCTCGCGGTCAGCACGTGATTGTTATAGGTGACGTACTCGGCCACGATGGTCGCATTCCACGCCCCGCCGGCGGCTGTGATGGCACCGGTCACATAGGCGGGAAAGATGCCCGGCAGCACGAGCCGCCGCCATCGGTCCCGGCCGCGCACGTTCAGGTCGTCCATCGCTTCCTTCAGGTCCGACGGCACGGCACTGGCGCCAGCGATCACGTTGAATAGCACGTACCACTGGGTGCCGAGCATCATCAGCAGGATGCTGCCGTAGTTCAGGCTGACGCCCAGGTCGATGAACAAGGCGATAGCGAACGGGAAAATGAAGTTCGCCGGGAAGCTGGCCAGTACCTGCACAATCGGCTGCATGAACTGCGCGACCCGCGGGTTGAATCCGATCCACACCCCGACCGGGATCCAGATGACCGACGACACGGTAACGACGACGGCCACCCGCAGGAGCGTGAGGAAGCCCAGCCGGAACGTCTGCCCGAACACGGCCAGCCCCTGCGGGCCGCCGGCCACGAACCTCAGCATGCTGTACAAGCCGTAGCCGAGCGCCATCGTGACCACGACGCCGAAAGCCACGTCCGCGGCCCGGCGCCGGGCCAGGGCCGTCGCCAGGCTTCTGTCGTCGATGCCGGTCAGCCCGCCCATGGCCCGGTTGAGCGGGTTAGCCACTGCGCGCTTGCCGCGGCCAACCGCCAGCGGCCAGTTCGACCGGCGCAGTGCGGTCAGCACGAGCGACTTCTGTTTCTGGCCGGACTCGGTCTGCTCCACCCGGAACTTCTCCACGTAGGCCACGAGCGGCCGCCAGAAGAAGAAGTTGACGACCAGGATCATGATGATCATGGTCAGGATGCCGTACCCCACGTGGCCCAGGTTGCCCTGCCGCTCGGCGACGCCGACGTACGATCCAACGCCAGGCAGCGTGTAGTGGCGGCTGCCGATCGTGATCAGCTCGGACGCGGTGAGGAAGAACCAGCTTCCGCCGAAGCTCATCATCCCGTTCCAGACCAGCCCGATGGCCCCGCCGGGCACGTCGATGGTCCAGAAGCGTTTCCACCGGGACAGGCCCATCATCTTGCTGGCCTCGTCGAAGTCAGCGGGCTGGCTGATCAGCGAGTGGTAAAAGGAAAAGGTGATGTTCCAGGCCTGCGCGGTGAAGACAGCGAAGATGGAGGCCGCCTCCAGGCCCAGTTCGGAACCGGGGAACGCGACCCTGGTGAAGAACGTGACGGTGACGGCCAGGAAACCGAGGACCGGCACGGACTGCAGGATGTCCAGCGCCGGGATCAGCACCCGCCGGGCCCGGCGGTTGCGCGCCGCCAGGTAGGCATAGCCAAAGCTGAAGGCGTAGGAGAAGACGAGCGCGACGAACATGCGCAGCAGGCTGCGAGCGGCGTAGTACGGCAACTGCGCCGGGTCGGTGCTGATGGTGGCGACAGTGGCCGGGTGAAGCGGCGCCTTTGCGCCGGCGGCGACCCTGACCACGGCGTAGATGAGCAGCACCACAGCGAGGCCAATACCGGCATCCACCGGGCGGAACCGGAGCCGGTCCAGGCTGTCCCGGCTAGGAAACGTCGGAGTGACCGCCACGGGGACATCATGCACTGTGCTGCCTGAGCGCCGTGGGGCGGATACTCAGCGAAAACCCAGCGAAGTCCTAGGCAATCACCGCCGACGCCCAGGGACGGGTCGCCTAGCGTTCTGCATGCCTCCCGCAGTGGCGGCAGGTTAACCGAACGACAGAACGCGAGGATCTGCGATGCTCCATCGCTCGAAGTCAAGGCTAGTTGCGGCAGCCGCCGTAGCCGGCACGGTTTGTGCACTCACCGCAGCAGGCGCGGCCCAAGCGGCGCCAGCCAAGGCCCCGTGGTCAGGCGCTGGCAGCGTGCCCGGCGCCTTCACCAACGCCACCCCCGGCTTGTCCGCCATCTACCGTACCGGCCAGGGCGTCCGCGGCACGTTCGTGACCTGGAAGGGCCAGAACAGCAACCAGGTCCTGTACAAGTTCAAGATCGCAGGCAAATGGTCCGGCACCGGCTCCGTCCCCGGCGCGCTGACCACCACGTCCCCCGCGGCAGCTTTCTACATCGATCCGCACGGGGTGGACGCTGTCGTTGTCGTCTGGAAGCGGCTGCGCAGCACCAACATCGCCTACTCTCAAGGCGAGCTGAACACCACCGGCGGGATCAAGTGGACCTCTCCGCAGACCATCAAGGTCGGCAAGGACACCGCGGCGGTCAGCTTCAGCGCGCCATCGGTGTACTTCCCGATCAACTCCACCCACGGCCGGATGCTCGTGTCCTGGCGCGGCCCTGGTAACCACGTCCGGTACGAGATCGGCTCGCCGGCCGGCCGCGGCTTCAGCTTCGACGCGTCGCACTGGATCGGCGGGTCCAACGCTACCCTGACCGATCAGGCGCCGACGCTCACCGAGCTCTCCGGCGCCGGCGGGAACCCTAACAAGAGCAACGTTTACGTGTTCTGGAAGAAGCCGGGCGTCAGCGGCGCCATCAGCTATGCCACGACCCCCGACAACGTCGGCAGTGGCCTGTCCGGCAACAAGGCGATCCCCTGGACGCTGCAGGGCTCGGTGCCTGGCGCGCTGACAACGGCGGGCCCGGCGGCCGCGACGGATGGCCTGCACAACAATGGCCCCATGCTGCTTGCCTACAAGGGCCCGAGCGGGCTCAACATCCGCTATCAGGTCCTGAGGGCCGGAGCATGGAGCGCGTTCGGCTACGTCAACGGCCCCCTGGCCACTTCGGCTCTGGGTCCGGCGTTGCTCGATGGCGGCCTGCTGGCCAACGTCGCAACCGGCAGCGCGCGGATCTACCTCCACCTGTTCACCGGCTGAGCGACAACTCCCCCAGGCAGGACCGGGGCCCGGCGTCACGCCGGGCCCCGCTCCCATGTCAGCAGCGGGCCGCGATGAAGGCGGCCAGCGTGCTGAGGGTCTCGAGGGAGTCCAGGTTGAGGTCCTCCGCGGCTACATCGACGCCGTAGCGCCGCTGCACCTGGCGCAGCAGCAGCGTGCCCGCGAGCGAGTCAAGGCCAACCCCGCCGCGCAGCAGCGGCGTCTGCGCCGGAATGGAGCGCAGCTCCGCGCGTCCGGTCACCTCAGCCAGCATTGCGCGCAGCTCGTCGACGACCGCGTCCTGCCTCACTGGCGCACCGTCACGGGTGCCCGCGCTCGGCGGCCCAGTCCGGCAGGTCGGGCAGCGGACCGGCCAGCGACCGGGCGAACACGGCGCGGCCATCGGCCGCTACCGCACCCGGCTGCGCCCGCAGCCCGGCGGCGGCCAGCGCCAGGCGCATCGGCACGTTGCGCTCGGTGACCAGGCACGGTATCTGCAGCTCGCTGGCTCCGGCCGCGGCCGCCGACCGGCACAGCCAGGCAAGCAGCGCCTCCAGGGCGCCGCGGCCGAGCGCCCGGCAGGACATCATGACCAGCGGCACCAGCCACGGGCCGGCCTCGTTACGTTCCATAATCGCCGCGCCCACGAGCCCGTCGTCCCCGTAGTTGTCCGCCAGCGTGACGGTGACTGCCAGCCGCGCTGCCGACCCGAGCAGCGCGGCCAGTTCGCCCTCGGTTACCGGCTGGCCCGCCGAGTTCAGCTGGTGCGTGCGGGCCGAGAGTTCGTGCAGCCTGGGCAGGTCGCTCGGCCGGGCCGGGCCGATTGTCAGCCGGGTACCTACCCGCCGCAGGAACTCATCGCGGCTGCCGCCGAAGGCGCGGGCATCGGCCTCACGGCGGCGGCGCTGCGCATAGAGCTCGCCGCGGCGACGCGCCTCGGCTGTGATCACGACCGGGCTGAACTGCGGCCAGCCCGCGGCCTCGGCTGCGTCCTCGGGGGTCAGCACGAGCACTGACGGGAGCTCGGCGGTGACCTCGGCTCGTTCCGCCATATCGTCATCGACGAACGCGATGGCGTCCGGCGCCAGGCCGAGATCGGCCGCGATCCGGCTGACTGACTCGGCCTTGCTGCCCCAGCCGCACTCCACGGCGGCGAACTCCAGGCCGGTGACCGTCCGCACGTAGTCCGCGGCGGCGGGCGGGTTCCTGCTCGCGAGCGCGTGCAGGATGCCGCGCCCGGCCAGTTCCCGCAGGACTGCGATCATGTCCGGGTCCGGCTGCGGCCGCTGATCCTCCAGGTAGGTACCGTCGAGCAAGGTGTTATCGATATCCCAGACCACGCACTTGATCACCGGTCTCTCGGTCACGGTGTTCTCGGTCATCGTGCTTTCCGCTCCATCGTCAGGTGCGTCGCGGTGAAGCCGAATTTGCGGTACAGCGCCCGCATGCCGAGGTTCCCGGCGTGTACCTTGCCGGTGACCTGGGTCATCCCGGCCTGGTCGGCCGCGTCCAGCACCGCAGCCAGCAGCAGCTCGCCGACCAGGCCCCGGTCCTCGATGTCCGACACCGCCAGCGACCTGAAGTTGCCGTACCTGTCGCCGGTCAGCGAGTTCGTGCGGGCCGACAGCCAGGCCCAGCCGACCGGCTCGTCCGGCGCCTGCCGGGCGACTGCGACCAGGGTGACCTCGCCGGGCTTGCCCAGCGCGCTGGTGACCCGCTTGCGGTGCAGCGCGGGGTCGGTAACCGCCTCGTCCGCGAACGAGATCACCGCGATCTCGATCTCGTACCCGACGATCGCCTCGACGTCAGCGTCGGTAGCCGGCCGGATCAGGTAGCCGGTCATCGCTGGACCCCCAGTCACCGCTGCACCAGCGCCATCGGCCGGAACACCGTCCCGCCGCACTGGGGGCAGCCGGCCGCCTGCAGCGCGGCGATTTGCGGCCAGCTGCTGCCAGGGCCCACGGTGTGCACGGCCTTGCACTGCGCGCACCGGTACGGCCTGGTGGGGACAGCGCGGTTGTCCGCGGTGTAGAGCGCGCCGGCGTACTCGCCGTCGATCAGCGGCCGCGCGCCCGCCGCGGTGCGCAGGTGGTACAGGTTGCTCGTGCCCGCCAGCACGCCCGCGCCGAGGTAGCTGTTGAAACCGGCCGTCAGCGACCGCGTAACCAGCCCCATCGCCGCGATCGCGCGCTGGACGGCCAGCGTCTCGTCCGGCCGCCGCGCGCCGAAGGAGAAGAACACGTGCCTGCCGGGCTCGGCCGCCAGCGCGGAAACCGCCCGGCTGAGGAACAGCTCCGCCCCGGCGACTGTGTACGGCGGGTCGGTCAGGACGACGTCGAAGCCCCCGGACAGGGCAGCCGGAAGAGGCTGCCTGAGGTCGTGCCGGATCAGTTCGAGCGGGACGCCGGTGCCGCCGGCTTGCTCGCCGATCCAGCCAAGCACGTCCGGATCTGCATCGACCACCGCCAGCCGCCGGATCGAGCCGGGATGCCCGCGGTAGGCAGCGAACTCGGCGATCGCCACGCTGATCAGGTCGTCGTCGCCAAGCAGCAGGATGCGCTGGCCGGCCAGCGCATGCGCGTCCGCCAGCCGCAGCACCCGGCTGATCTTGGTCGCCACCGTGCAATGGGTCTGATCGAGGTCGGCCTTCGCGCCGGGCGCGCCGTCCGCGCTGCGTTGCAGCGTCCCGGCCAGGCCGGCCAGTTCGGGCGGGATGACCACGCCCCGGCCGCCGCAGTCGGGGCAGGCAGTCCGAAGCGGCGGCCCGCCCGCCGCCGCGGCTACCGCGACCCGGCCGCTTGCCGTCAGTCGCACCGGCCGCTGTGAGTCGACCACGCCGCGCCTGCGCAGCTCGTTGCAGGCCGCCGCGACGATGGGGACCGGGAGCTCAGCCAGCCTGGCCACCTCGCGCACCGCCGCAGGCTCGGCCGACAGCACCGCGGCCAGGATGTCGCGGATGCCGGGTTCACCCTCGGCCAGCCCGACGGCAGCGGCCACCTCGGCCACTACGGTCTCTATGTCGCTGCGGTCAACATCCATCGGTAGGGTATCGTCGCACATCATGCCGGGCATGGACGCCGCGAGCAGCTACGCCGACCTGCGGCGGCAGGAAGCGATCTCGCCGAAATCGCTGTATGCCGTCGATGCCCGGTACGCGCCCGGCCCCCCGGTCACCCAGGTTGCCGATCTGACCGGCGTGGCCGTGGCCGCCGTTGAGGCGGGCGGCGGACATGTTCTCGATACCAGTCACGTGATGTTTCCGAACGGCGCGATCACGCTGGTGCTGATCCTGGCGGAGTCACACCTGAGCATTCACACCTGGCCGGAAGAGGACCTCATCGCGCTCGACCTGTTCAGCTGCGGCGCGATTGACGGGCAGCGCGTCATCGACGAGCTTAAGGCGTCGCTGCGCCTCACCGAGGTCTCGGTGCACCGGGTCGAGCGCGGCCTGACCGGTCCGGCTGGCTAAGTCCGGGCGACGCGCCGCCCGCTGGCCATGAGCGCCCAGATCATAAACAGATCGACGGCGATGATGATTATTGCCCAGATCGGCTTATACGGCAGGAACAGGAAGGCGCCGACGGCGCTGAGCACGGCGAGTATCACTCCCACTATGCGCGCCCACAACATCCCGGTAAATACTGACACGCCCGCGGCCAAGACGACGGCGCCGATTATGATCTGGACCCAGCCCCAGCTGTACACGGTCCAGTGGTAGGGGTAAGTCCCGGTGAGACTGAAGTAGCTGCCCCGGATGATCGCGGTCAGCCCCACCAGGATGCTGAGCACCCCAGAGATGATCATCAGCGTGCCCGCGAGTATCCGGCCAGTCCACGCGCCAGGGCCCAGCCGCGTCTCGGTCTCGTAGCGCACTTGAGTAGTGCTCACGTCAATCGCCCCCGCCCCGTCCAGGTGATCCGTCCAGGTGACACTACGGACGACGAGTTACCCGCGGCATCATCCGGTCCGGGTGAACCACAATAGGAATGATGCCTAGCCGGGAGGTCAGCGTGAGCGAGCACGAGTTCGACGTGGTGGTGGTCGGCATGGGTCCGGGCGGCGAGCACGTCGCCGGGGAGCTGGCCAAGGCCGGCTTATCGGTCGCCGGGGTCGAGGACCGCCTGGTCGGCGGAGAGTGCCCGTACTGGGGCTGCGTTCCCTCCAAAATGATGATCAGGGCGGCCGACCTGCTGGCCGAGGGCCGTCGCATCGGGGGAATGGCAGGCTCCTCGGTCATCTCGCCCAATTGGGCCCCGGTCGCCAAGCGCATCAGGGCCGATGCCACGGATTGGTGGAACGACAAGGCGGCCGCCGACCGGTTTACCGGCGTCGGCGGCACCTTGTTTCGCGGCCGCGGCCGCATCGCCGGGCCAGGGCTGGTCAGCGTCCGCGGCCGGGTGGCTGGCAACACGGCAGCTGGCGACACTGTGCTGCGGGCCAGGCGGGGCGTCGTGCTCGATCCCGGCACCGCGCCCGCGATACCGCCGATCAGCGGCCTGGCCAACACGCCGTACTGGACGAACCGGGAGCTCATCGAGTCCGAGGAAGTGCCGCATTCACTGATCGTGCTCGGCGGCGGCGCGATCGGCTCCGAGCTTGCCCAGGTGTTCGCCAGGTTCGGCGCGAACGTGACGGTTGTCGAGGCGCTTGCGCAGTTGCTGCCGCTTGAGGAACCGGAGTCGGGCAGCCTGCTCGCCGCGGTATTCAAGCAGGAGGACATCGCCGTGCGGACGGGCGTCGCGGCGCAGTCGGTGAGCCATCAGCGCGGTCAGTTCACCGTTAGCCTGGCCAGCGGCGAGGAACTGACCGGCGACCGGCTGCTGGTGGCCACCGGCCGCAGGTCCGACCTGGCTGGCCTGGGCATCGGCGCGATCGGCCTGGACCCCAGCGGCCGGGTCATCGAGACCGACGAGCATCTGCGCGCCGCCCCCGGCGTCTGGGCCATCGGCGACGTCACCGGCAAGGGCGCCTTCACGCACATGTCTGTTTACCAGGCCGGAATCGTCATCGACGACATCCTCGGCCGACCGCATCATCCGGCCGAGTACCACGCGGTGCCGCGGGTCACTTTCACCGACCCGGAGATCGGCTCGGTGGGGCTGACCGAAGCCCAAGCCAGGGCGAAGTACGGCGACGACGTGCGGACCGGGACCAGCCAGATCCCCGACTCCGCCCGCGGCTGGATCCACAAGGCGGGGAACGAGGGCTTCATCAAGCTGGTCGCCGATGGCGGGCGCGGCGTCCTGGTGGGCGCGACCTCAGCTGGTCCGGTTGGCGGCGAGGTGCTGAGCATGCTCACGCTCGCGGTGCACGCCGTGATTCCGGTCCAGCGGCTGCGGGAGATGATCTACGCCTATCCCGCTTTCCACCGGGCGGTCGAGGATGCCCTCAGTCGGCTGAGCTGACGATGACCGCTGGCGGCCGGGCCCGAACGCGGGGATCCCGGTCGGCGGCAGAGCCAGCAGGTGTCATCCGGAACGGGTGATGTGACCGGCGGACATGCCCTGCGACCGTTGCCGGTATCAGAGCACGCCAAGCCGAAGGGGAATCCCTTGGACCGCTATCCCAATATCAGTGACCACGGGCTCATCGGTGACCTCCAGACTGCGGCGCTGATCACCACAGACGCCACAGTGGATTTCTTCTGCTGCCCCCGATTCGACTCGCCTAGCGTCTTCGCATCGTTGCTAGACGCCGACAAGGGCGGCTACTTCAAGATCGCGCCGGACAGCGACGATTACGTCACCAAGCAGCTGTATTTCCCGAACAGCGCGATGCTGATCACCAGGTTCATGACCCCGGACGGTGTCGGCGAAGTGCAGGACTTCATGCCGGTCATCGAGGGCAAGCCCACCGAAAAGCACCGGCTGGTGCGGATGCTGAAGGTGGCCCGCGGCACCATGCGGTTCAAGATAGACCTGCAGCCCCGCTTCGACTACGGCCGCGGCAAGCACACCATCGAAATCACTGAGCACGGCGCGCTGTTCCGCTCCGATTCGATGGAACTGACACTGCACACATCGGGACGGCGCGCGTCCGGCGACCCAGCGGCGGCGGAAGTTGCCCGCGCCGGCGACGGGCTGCGCGCCATCATTACCATGCAAGAAGGCCAGACCGGCGGGCTCGTGCTGGAGTCGATGGGCGGCCAGCCCCGTTCGCTGCGGCCTGCCGACATTACCCGTCTCGCCGATGACACGGCTCGGTACTGGCGGAGCTGGCTCAACCGGTCCAGCTACCAGGGCCGATGGCGGGATATGGTTACCCGTTCAGCGATGACGCTGAAGCTGCTCACCTACGAGCCAACCGGTGCACCAGTGGCCGCGGCAACGCTCGGACTCCCGGAGCAGGCTGGCGGCGAGCGAAACTGGGACTACCGCTATACCTGGATCCGGGACGGGTCCCTGTCCATGCATGCGCTGGCCGGTCTCGGCTATCTCGACGAAGCGGCCAAGTTCGGCGACTGGCTCCGGGACCGGGTAACCGAGAGCGCCGCCGGCAATGGCTCGGGCCCGCTGAAGATCATGTACCGAGTGGACGGCTCGTCCGATCTGACCGAAGAGAACCTCGACCACCTCGAGGGGTGGCGCGGCTCCCGGCCGGTGCGCCTCGGCAACGGCGCCGCCGACCAGCTGCAGCTGGACATCTACGGCGAGGCGCTCGATGCCATCCTGACCGGCGACAATCACGGACTGCAGATCAACCATGCCGGCTGGCTGGCCCTGGCCCACGTCATCGACTGGGTCGCCGACAACTGGGATGAGCCCGACGAGGGAATCTGGGAGACCCGCGGCGGGCGCAAGGATTTCACCTACGGCCGGTTCCAGTGCTGGGTCGCGCTCGACCGGGCAATCCAGTTGGCGGAGAAACACCGGCGGCCAGCCAATATCGCCAAATGGGTCGTCGCGCGCGACAGCATTTATAACCAGGTCATGCAGCGCGGCTGGAACAAGAAGGTCAAGGCCTTCACCCAGCACTACGCCACCGATGTGCTGGACGCCTCGCTACTGCTCATGCCGCTGCAGGGCTTCATCGCGCCGCAAGACCCGCTGTGGCTATCCACGCTCCAGGCCATGGACCGGGAGCTGGTCTCCGACAGCCTCGTCTACCGGTACAACCCGGCGGCGTCACCCGACGGACTCCACGGCGACGAAGGGACGTTCTCGCTGTGCACCTTCCTCTACGTCGACGCCCTGGCGCGCGCGGGCCGGCTAGAGGACGGGGAGCTGATCTTCGAGAAGATGCAGACTTACGGCAACCATCTAGGCCTGTTCTCCGAGGAGATCGGCTCGACCGGCGAGCAACTCGGCAACTTCCCGCAGGCCTTCACCCATCTCGCGCTCATCAACGCCGCGATCAGCCTCAATTACCACTTGGACCATGGCCTCAACGTCGGCGGGCCAGTACTGGCAGCGACAAGCTAGCGATGTTGCCGAACGCCTAATCACCCGGAGGGTATGACGCCGGGCGTGGCGGGGCGGGAACGGTAGGGACGCCCCACAACGCCAGGAAGGATGACATGAAACACAGTCCGAGTTCCTCGTCGAACAGCTTCCAGCTCAACAGCACGCCGATGATCGTCAGCGCCGCCCTGATTGGCGCTAGCGCCATCGTCGGCTTCACGGGCATGATCGTCGGCACCAGCGCGATGGTGTCGGCGACTCGGCAGTGGCTCCGTGACCTGGATATGCCAGCCGGCGAGGTCGTTAAGCAGAAGCTGGGTCATGCGAAGGCCGCGACCGTCGCGGGCGCCAGCGCCTGGCAGCACCACCAGAACAGCGTCCAACGCTCGCACGCCTGACGTCGTCACAGTCGTGCCGGGCGGTTCCGCGGGGGGCCGCCCGGCACGTAATACCGACGAACTTAAGAGCGGCCCTTAGCGGGCGCGCACCCGCGCATTCTGCCCGTTGTGCGCTTCATGCTCCTTGTGCCAGGCGTTTGCGCCTGCGGTGGTAGCGGCCTTGGTTGCGGCCCACTTCTGCTTCACTACCTCGGTCGGCGGCTGCTCAAGCTCGTTGATCCACCGGAGCGTAGCGGCCAGCAGCGTCGAAGAGCTCACCGCGAAGCCGACCACGCCCAGCAGCGCGCCAGCGCCCATCAGCGCAGCCCCGATCCGCAGCGGGCCGGATTCCACCCTGAATCCAGTTCCGGATAGTTCCTTCGCTTTCATAGGCACCTTCTTCGTCGAGGTTCGCGATCGTCTCTTTTCCCCGACGGCCTGAACCGCCCTCATCCTCAGCGGGTGATTCGGGCGCCGCCGTCTTATCGCACCGGCGTACAGTAAAAGCGTGCAGGGACGGGCGATCGTGCGCCTGCGGGCGCTGGCAGTGCTTGATGCGCTGTTCGTCGCCTCGGCCGAGTTTGCTGCCTGCTGGCAGCTGGTCTCGCAGACCCTGACGACGCCGTCCGGCCTGGCCACGGCGGGCGCAATCGCGCTGGCCGGGATCGTCCTGGCCGTCTTCGCCCAGTCACGCTGTCTGGTAGGACCGGTCGCGGCCGGACCGATCCTGCGCCGGGCGGCGGCGTTGCGCCACAAGTCCAGGGCCGCCGTCTTCCAGCGCCAGCTCAATCCCGATGCGGCCGGTCACGCCCGGCCCAGGGCGCCAGCCGCCGTCCCGGCGGCTGCCTGACCATCGTTCTCGCCGCCGCCTCCAGCTGATCCCCGAATCTCCCGACCCGCTGGAGGGTACTCGTCATGCTTGGATTTCTTAGCGTCCCGATGGGCGTGGCCTATCACGTTGTTTTCGCAATCGCCCAGTTCCTCGCCCCGCTTCCGGCCGGCTTCGCGACCGCAGCGGCCATTGCGGCCTTCACTGTGGCCGTACGACTGCTCCTGTTCCCGCTGAGCTACCACGCGTTCCGCGGCCAGCGGGCGATGTCCGATTTCGGAGTCAAGGCCCAGGAGATGCGCGCCCGCTACGCCAGCCAGCCCGACCGGCTGCAGCGAGAGATCACCGAGCTGTACCGGCAGGAGGGCTCGGGCCTGCTGGCCGGCTGCCTGCCGGTGCTTGTCCAGCTGCCCTTCTTCAGCGTCATGTACCGGCTGTTCCTGTCCAAGACGGTGGCCGGCCATGCGAACGGCCTACTGGCGAGGGACCTGCTCGGTACCCCGCTCGGAAGTCACTGGCTGACCGGCGCCGGGCTGGCGAGCGTACACGGTGCCTTGTTCCTGGGTTTGTTCGCGCTGCTGGCGGCCGTCGCGTTCCTGACTGCCCGCGCCGCACGGGCAGTTACCCCGGCGGCCGGAACTGGCCAGCCGGCCGCCCTCGGTGCGGTCGGCCGACTCCTGCCTTACTCCCCTGTGATCATTGCCGCGTTCGTGCCGCTGGCGGCCGGCGTGTACCTGCTGACCACCACAAGCTGGACGGCGGCCGAGCGCCTGTTCCTGAGCCGCCGGCTGACCCGCGGCGGCACGCCAGCTAGCCGCGGCGCGGGATCCCCGGCAGGCTCTGCTCGCTCAGGCCCTGCTCGGCAGCCAGGCGGCGGAGCAGCGCCGTCAGCTGCTCGCGCTCGGCCTCGGTGAAGGAGCTGGCGAGCCTGTCCTGGTGGGCCAGGCCAGCCTCCTGTACCGCGGTGAGCTTCTGCCGGCCCTGCTCGGTCAGGAATAGCGAGTAGGACCGCCGGTCGGCCGGGTTG
The DNA here is from genome assembly GCA_963804435.1 of uncultured Actinomycetota bacterium. GTDB lineage: Bacteria > Actinomycetota > Actinomycetes > Streptosporangiales > Streptosporangiaceae > JAJYUU01. The sequence continues at coordinate 3,336,903 of CAWDQI010000001.1, forward strand.
CGCCTGCGCTCCACCAAACCGCGCTGCTCAAGCTCGTCCACTAGGAAGACCATCTGGGTCGGGTTGAGCCCGATCAGGTCGCCGATGGCCTGCTGCGCCTTGCCCTCGTTGGCCGCGAGCCGGGTGAGCATGCCGACGTGCCGGGGTTCGAGGCCGAGAGGCGCTATCTGCTCCGCGAACTGCGCGGCCGCGTGCCTGCCGAGCTGAACGAGCAGGAACGCGAAGCCGGGCCGGTCGGGGCTGGTTGCGCTGTCGGTCACGTCGCGATACTATCACGGCTCCGATATAGTTTTCTGAATGAGATAATCTCCGATACGAGACGAGGCGAGTTCGATGACGGCGACAGCACAGCAGGCTCGTCCGCGAGTCGGCCGTCAGCTCTCGCGGCTGCGCGGAGCGGCCTTCGGCGCGCTGGTCATGCTGATCATCCAGTTCGCCATCGGGATCGTCATCAACCTCTACGAGACGGTGCCGAAGGCGGACAAGGGCAGCGGACTCCTGACCGCGGTTGGCCGGGCGCTAAGCGGCGGCCCGGCCGGGCTGGCGGCGCACGCGGGCCTCGGACTGCTTATCTTCCTGGCGGCGGTCGCGCTGCTGGTTCGCGCCATCATCGCCAGGGAGCGAGCCGCCATCGGCTTCTCCGCGGCGGGGCTGCTGGCCATCATCACGGCGGCGGTCAACGGGGCCCGATTCGTCAGCGACGGCGGCCAGGCCAGCGCGTCCATGACCATGGCGCTGGCCACTGCCGTCGGCATGCTGTGCTACGCAGGCTGCCTATTCACCCTCAGCGGCCGGACCGACGGCTAGGACGGGCGGCTCAGGTACGCGGCCGCCGCGGACTGGAGTGCGGCAGCGCAGGCGGAGTTAGCCGGATGACCGGCCGCGCCGGCCCGGCAGGCGATGAAAGTCCGCCGCCGGGCGGGCAGAGGCAACAGCGCGACGCCCGCGGGGCAGTCGGCCAGCGCAAGCTCCGGCACCAGTGCCGCCCCCTGCCCGGCCGCTACCAGGATCAGCACGGCGGCGAAGTCGTCCGCATAGTGCCGGATCCGCGGCGTGAATCCGGCCGACTGGCACAACCGGACCGCCATCAGGTGGCAGAGCGTGCCAGGGCTGCCGACGATCCACGGCGCCGCGCTGCAATCCGCCAGCGAGCCCAGGCCCGGTTCCGGCGTCGCCAGGAAGATCGTCTCGGTGAGCAGCGGCCGGGTGTCGAGCGCCGGATCAGGTGCGGCCGGAACGTAGTCGTACTCATGCACGAGCGCAATGTCGAGGGCGCCCGCCCGCAGCGCATCGGGCACTTTAGCCGGGTCAAGCTCGCTCAGGTGCAGTTCTAGTTTCGGGTGCTCGGCGCCGAGGGCGACAAGGGCAGCCGGCAGCATCGTGCGCACCGCGGTCGGGAACGCGCCGATCCTCAGCTCGCCGGTGAGCTCGGACCGCGCCGCGCCCAGGGCGGCCGACGCCTCCTCGAGCAGCGCGAGCACCGGCCCGGCTCGCTCCGCGAGATCGGCGCCGGCCGCGGTTAGCTCGACGCCTCGCCCGCTTCGCTTCATCAGCGGCACGCCCGTTTCCCGCTCCAGCGCGCTCGTTCGTGCCGTTGATTACCCCGTTCGGCCAGGACGGCGGGGTGGACTCCGGGTCGCTGGAGCGGCTCGCCCGTCGTGTACTCGACGACGGCGCGGCGGGCCTCGTGGCGCTGGGCACCACGGCCGAGACCGCGACGCTGACCGCGGCCGAGCGCCGCCAGGTGCTTGATGTCTGTGCGGCGGTCTGCCGGGACCGGGGCGCGCCGCTGATCGCCGGCGCGGGCTCGAACGACACGCGAAGCTCCGCCCAGGCGCTGGCAGCCCTGTCGGCGTGGCCCGAAATCAGCGCGGCGCTGACCGTGGTCCCGTACTACAGCCGCCCCGGTGCGGCCGGGGTTCTCGAGCATTTCCGGGTGCTAGCGCAAGCCGGCCCCGTTCCCCTGATCATTTACAACATCCCGTACCGCACCGGCCAGCCGGTCGGCTGGGCCGTCATGCAGCAGCTCGCCGAGCTGCCGGGAGTAGCCGGCGTCAAGCACGCGGTCGGCGGCGTGGATCAGGACACCGTGATGATGATGGCGAGCCGTCCGGACGGGTTCGCCGTGCTCGCCGGCGACGACCTATATGCCCCGGCCATGCTTGCCCTCGGCGCGAGCGGCGCGATCATGGCCTCGGCGCAGGTGTGCACGAGCCGGTTCGCCGCGCTGGTCCGCGCCTGGCGCGCCGATCTGGCCGGCGAAGCCCGGCAGCTTGGCCACCGGCTGACGCAGCTGTCGTCGGCGCTGTTCGCCGAGCCTAACCCGGTGGTGATCAAGGCAGTGCTGCACCGGCTCGGGGAGATCCCGTCGGCTGCGGTGCGGCTGCCGTTGCTGGCCGCGGCAGCTGCCCCGGCCGACGAGGCCATGGCGGCGGTCGCGGACCTGGGCGAGTAGGTTAGACGCGACCCGACGGAGGGAGTTAACGCGTGGGTGGCGGGGTCGAGCACCTGGTCCTGTCGGGGCCGGTGCTGCTGGCGATTCCGGTGGCGGCGGCGGCCGGGGCCATTACCTTCTTGTCACCGTGCTGCCTGCCCCTGGTGCCTGGTTACCTCTCCTACCTGACCGGCATGTCCGGTACCAGCGTGCCGCCCGGCGACGGACCGGAGCCGACCGACGATGCACCGGTGCCCGCCGCCGTCGGATCCACCGCAGTCGCGACCGCCGCTGTCCCGACCGCCCTGGCGGCGTCCCGCGAACGCAGCCGCGTGATGCTGGGTGCACTTTTGTTCATCCTCGGTTTCTCGGCGCTCTTCGCGCTCGAAGGGGTAACCGCGGCGACCCTGGGTGACACTTTGCGGCTGCACTCCCAGGGCCTCACACAGATCCTTGGCGGCCTGATCATCGTGCTCGGGCTGCTGTTCATCGGTGCCTTCGACCGGTTCACCTTCGCGGGCCGCATCGTCAAGCCGAGCGTGCGGCCGCGCGCCGGCCTGGCCGGCGCCCCGCTGCTGGGCGTGCTGTTCGGGCTAGGCTGGACGCCGTGCAGCGGGCCGACCCTCAGCGCGGTCCTGCTTCTCGGTGGCGTCAGCGGCACGGCGCTGCGCGGTGGTCTGCTCGCGTTCGTCTACGCGCTCGGGATCGGGATCCCGTTCCTCATCGTGGCGTTCGCGTTCCAGCGCGGCGTCAATGTCTTCGGCTTCGCCCGGCGGCACGCTCGGCTCATCACCATGATCGGCGGGGTGATGCTGATCGCGGTCGGGCTGCTGGAGGTCACCGGAGCCTGGGCAAGCGCGATCACGTGGCTGCAGGTGCACTGGCTGAGCGGCTACACGACGCCTTTCTGAGCAGCTGCTGTGCTATCCGAGCAGCTGCAGGGCCTGCCGCGGGGTAGCCAGCGTGTAGTCGGCCGCCTCGGCCGCATTGTACTGATGGCCCCAGGCGGCGGCCGCGCTCGTGCAGCCGGCTGCCACCGCGGCGCGCAGGTCGAGTGGGGAGTCCCCGATGTAGGCAATCTCGGCGGCCGACACGCCCAGCCGATCGGCGACGAGCAGCACGCCGTCCGGCGCCGGCTTGGGCCGCCCGGCCTCGTCGCCGCCGACCAGCACGTCGACGCTGACGCCGGCGCTGGCGAGCAGCATCGCGGCCGCGCGCTTGCTGGCCCCGGTGAACACCGCGATGGCGTGACTCCTGGCCCGCAGCGCGCCGAGAACTTCCAGCACCCCGGCATAAGCGGTAACGGCGACGCCAGCCAGCTCGCGGTAGTAGACATCGTGCTCCGCAGCGGCTAGCTCACGGCCGATCAGGTGCGCGAGGATTGTCTCGGCCGGGCCGCGTGCGTAGCTCGCGACGACCTCGTCGGCGGTGACAGGCGGACCGCCGAGCTGCGCGATCGTGGCCACGAAGGCGGCCGGAACGACGCTGCTGGAGTCCAGCAGAGTTCCGTCCATATCCCAGACGAGCTGCCGGACGGCCATAGTGGTCACGCGCCGCGGCGCGGCAGTGGCGGCCTGGTCCTGGCCGGCCGGTCCGACCGGTCTGGCGGCCGGGCGGCCGGACTCTGCTCGAGCGCCGCTAGCGCCATGCGGACTGCCGTCTGCAGCTGCGGATCCAGTCCGGCGGCCCAGTCGTCCGGGGAGATCAGCACCTCGACGTCCGGGTCGACGCCATAGTTCTCCACCCCCCAGCCGAGGCCGTCAAACCAGAACGCGTACCGCGGCACGCTCATCTGCGTTCCGTCGACGAGCTCATGGAGCGGCACGTCGATGCCGATGACGCCACCCCAGGTCCGCGCGCCGACGACCGGCCCGATCTTGCGTGCCTTGATCGCGGCCGTGACGATATCGCCGTCCGAGCCAGCCCACTCATCGGACAGCGCCACGATCGGGCCGCGCGGCGCGTCCTCCGGGTAACTGACCGGCTGCATTCCCATCGGCAGTTCCCAGCCGATGATCCGCCGGGTCAGTTTCTCAATGACCAGCTGGGAGGTATGCCCGCCGCGGTTGCCGCGCACGTCCAGGATGAGGCCATCCCGCCGCATCTCGGCGCGCAGGTCACGGTGGAAGTCAGCCCACCCCTCACTCACCATGTCCGGAACGTGGAGGTACCCGAGCCTGCCGCCGCTGAGCTCGCGCACCTCAGCCCGGCGCCCGGCCACCCAATCCTGGTAACGCAGGCGGTTCTCGCTGCTCAGCGGCGTGACGACCACCCGCCGCAGCGACTCACCGGTGCTGGCGGTCCCATTGCTGGTTGACCTATCCCTGGTTGACACTGTCAGTTCGACCGGCTTGCCCGCCGTTCCGACCAGCAGCGGGCCCGGGCCGTCCGGGCCGACCGGCAGCCCATCGACAGCAACCAGCCGGTCGCCGGCCGATAGCTGCGCGCCGGGACCGGCCAGCGGCGAGCGCGCCCGTGCGTCCGACGACTCCCCCGGCACGATCCGGGCGATCTGCCAGCTGCCGTCGGTGTCGCGGCGAAGGTCGGCACCGAGCAAGCCGGCCGCTGACGGGCCAGCCGGGCTGGCAGCGCCGAAGCCGCCCTGTGATACGTAAGCGTGCGAGGTGCCGAGCTCACCGAAAACTTCCCAGAGCACATCGGCGAACTCGTCCGGGCTGGCGAGCCGGTCGACCAGCGGCCGGTAGTCGGCGAGCGTTCCTGACCAGTCGACGCCGGCCATGTCCGGGACCCAGAAGTCGTGCGCCATGATCCGCCCTGCCTCATCGAAGGCATGACGCCAGAGCGCGACCGGGTCGGCCAGGAACCTGGCCCGGGACGCGTCGATGCGCACATGGTCGTCTGGGTTGTCCTGGTCCGCCTTCCGGTCGGCCGGCAACACCGTCAGGCTGCTCTCGTCGCTGATCACGAGCCGACTGCCATCGCCGCTCACGACGAACCAATCCACATCGTCCGACAGCACCGAAACCGACTGCCGCTTGAAGTCAAACCGCTCAAGCGCTGGGCGCGGGGCGTCGTCCCCCGGCCGGGCCCGGCCCTGGCCGAGGTTTCCGGTGACGGGCTCGCGCAGCCAGGCAAGGCCGCCCTGCACCGCCTGCAACGACGAGTATCTCGACTCCGGCACCGGCAGCGGCACCACCCGCGTGGCCAGCCCGTAGGTGTCGACGCTGACGGCGGCCGGAGCGTCGGCGGCGTCAGCTGCTGGCTCTGCCTTCGCCTTATCGTGGGCGTCACCGATGGGGCGGCCGCCCGGCTGCGGCGCGAACGGTGACGGCGTCAAGGCGGCCAGCGGCACCAGGTAGGGCCGGGCGCCATACGGGAACGCCAGGTCGAAGAAGTGCGCGTCATACACCGGGTCGAAGTCGCGCTTGGACAGGAACGCCAGGTACCGCCCGTCAGCGCAGAAGACCGGGTTGGTATCGGTGAACCTACCGTCGGTCACGTCGTAGACCGCACGATCGGAGATCCGGGCGATCCTGATCCGGCGCAGCGGCTGCGGTCCCGGCTGCGACCAGGCCAGCCACGCCGAGTCGCCGGACCAGGCCAGCCCGCTGATCTCGCCGTCATCCGAGGCGGCCAGCTCCGTCACCGCGCCCGAGGAAACGTCGACGAGGCGAAGCTGCCCGTCGCGGGCGGCCACCGCGACGGCGCTGCCGTCGGGCGCGGCGGCAAGGTCCGCAACTCTGCCGATCGCTGCGGCCGCGAGGCGCCGGGGCTCGGCGCCGGGCTCGGCGGGGTCAGGCCGGCCCTGGCCGATCTCGACTGCGTCTGGACCCAGCGCATCGGTGACCCAGGCCACCAGGCCGTTAGCGCCCAGCACCCTCGGCAGCCTGGCCCGGACGCCGGGGGCAACAGCAAGCGCCCTGGCCGGGCCGTCTCGGTGGGTGAGCCAGTGCACGGTGCCGCGGACCTCCACGGCGCTGGCCTGGCCCGTGTGGTCCACCGACAGGTCGCCCACGTGATCGTCGGCGGAGACAAGCCGCGGCGCACGGCCGGCGCTGAGCCCAGGCTGATCTCGACCGGCGCCGGGCCGGTCGCGTCGAGCCCGTCTAGCAGCCAGATCTCGCCGCGGCACTGGTAAATGACTCGCTGGCCGTCGGTGCTCGCCTGCCGCGCGTACGGTCCGTCGTGGTCGGTGTGACGGCGCAGGTCGCTGCCGTCCAAGGCCACCGAGTAAACGTTGCCGGTGCCCTCATGGTCGGACAGGAAGGCGAGCCTCCCGCCGACCAGCATCGGGCTAGCGAAGTGCCCGGCCACGTCCGCGAGTAGCTGGCGGAACGGCCTGCTGCTGTCAGCACTGCCGCCGTCAGCACTGTCGCCGTCAGGCGAACCGGTACGCAGCCAGATCCGGCCCGACGTCCCGCCCCGGTACCTCTTGCGCCAGGCCGGGTCGCCCTCACCGCCGGTCAGCAGCATCACACTGTCGGGCTCGATCGCAATGTCCGAGACAGGGCCGACGGGGAGCAAGCGCGTCGCGGCCGCGCCGTCGCCGGGCGTTATCGCGTGCGCGTGCGGCAAAAAGCGGAACGGCTGCCCGGATGAGGTGACGGCCAGTATCTCCCCGGCGGGGCTCCAGCCGCACACCCTCGCCGCTGGATCACCCCAGTAGGTCAGCCGACGGCTCGCGCCGCCGCCGGTATCTGCCAGGTAGATTTCGCTGGCCCCGTCTCGGCTCGCTGACCAGGCCACCTGCCCGCCATCGCGGGACAGCCTGGGCCAGGCAGCTGTTGCGTCGTCCGCCGACAGCCGCCACGCCTGCCCTCCGGCCGCCGGCGCGAGCCATACGTCGTCCTCGGCCACGAACGTGAAGAGATCGTGGCTGACATGCGGAAACCGCAGATAACTGGGAGAAGTCACTGGTCGATCATAGGGCAGAACCATCGCTGCGCAATTGCGCAGTATTGCATGGGCGTTCAGTAACCAGTCACCCTGAGTGTTTCTCGCTGGCCTTGGCTGAAATGGGTTGTATGCATCAGGCGCGGGTGCGAGACTCACGATGTGGCATTCGCGCCTGATGGCGGCCTTCCGGATTCCAGCCGAGACGGACACGCTGGTCAGCGCTTCACGAACAGGTCGGCGAGATATCCTCTACCGCCTTCCTTATTAACCGCCAGGTATATCGGTCTTAGTACCGCATCAAGGGAAATAGCGTCGCGCGAGTTCATCGCCGAAACTGCGCGCATTGCCGAGACCGAAAGTCAGGCACTGTCCCGGAGAGCGGCGGAAGCGGCCATTACAGCGGCCGACCTTGACCCGCTCCTGGTGAAGGAATCCTTCGCGCGGCTAATGTCCGAGGGACCGGCCGTGATGGAGTATTGCTACGCTCGCCTTTTCGCAGCGAATCCCGAGATGCGCCCGATGTTTCCGATGACCATGACCGCACTCCGGGAGCGGGTGCTCGCCGCGTTCGAGCGGCTGATCTGGTCCCTGGACAACGAGCCTCGGCTTCGCGAGCTGCTCGATCAGCTCGCCAGGGACCACCGGCGCTTCGGCGTGACCGAGCGGCATTACGACGCATTCTTCGTCGCCCTTCGGGACACCGCGCGGCACTTCCTCGGACCGGCCTGGACCCCGCAGACCTCGGACGCCTGGCAGGCCGCGCTCGGGTTCATGTCGTCGACCATGCGCCGGGCAGCCGACCGCGACGCAAAGGTCACGCCACGGTGGTGGATCGCCGAGATCGTCGCGCACGAGCTGCGCTCCCCCGGCGTCGCCGTGCTCAAGCTGCGGCCGAACGAGCCGCTGCTGCATCAGCCTGGCCAATACGTGCCCGTACAGGTCGCCAGGTGGCCGCGGACCTGGCGGCCGTTTTCGATCGCCAATGCACCGCGGCCGGACGGCCAGCTCAGCCTGCATGTCCGTGCCGTCCCCGGCGGGCTGGTCAGCAACGCCCTCGTTTATCACTCGCAGGAAGGCGACTACGTACTGCTCGGCGCCGCCGCCGGTGGTGGCATGGCGCTCACCGATTCCGACCGTGATCTGCTATGCGTGGCTGGCGGCACCGGGCTGGCCCCGATCAAGGCCGTCATCGAGCAGGCGCTCGCGCGGCGCGCGTCAGGCCGGCGGCGCAAGATCACCTTGTTCTTCGGCGCCCGGCAGCACTTCGACCTGTACGACTTGGACGACCTGCAGCTACTCCAGTCGGCCTGCCCTTCGCTGTGGGTGATCCCGGTACTATCCGACGAGCCGGGCTTCAGGGGGCTCACCGGCCTGCTGCCTGATGTGGTCGGTGCCCGCGGCCTGTCTGAGGATGCCGACGCTTACATCTGCGGGCCTGCCGCAATGGTCAGAAGCACGGCAGCCATATTGGCGGCGAGCATTCCGGCGGCGCAGATCCACCACGACCCCTTGCCTTAAAGGTAGGTGCCGAAGAAGCCGAAGATCCGCTGCCACGCGTCGGCAGCGTCCTCCGGTTGGAAACTCATCCTCGCGATCTTCGCCAGCGCCGCCCCGGCCCCCGCCGACTCGGTCATGAACCGGTGCCCGGCCCGGGGATACACCTTCACGTCGTGCGGGATCTCCAGCGCCGACAGGGCGCGCTCCAGGCGCTCGGGATGCTTGATTCCCATCGGATCGCGCGCGCCGTAGCTAGCTACTACCGGGCACGCCCCCGCCAGCACCGATTCGGCATCGTCGGGGATCTCGCCGTAGTTGACCGAGGCGACATCGAAGCCGGACCGCGGCGCGCACAGCAACGCGAACCCGCCACCTAGGCAGAACCCGATGACGCCGGTTCGCCCGGTGCAGTCCGTCCGGCCGGCCAGGTACTCGCGGGCGTACTCCAGCGCCGTAAAGGCCGGGCCGTGCCGCGCCCGCAGTTGCTGGATAGCGCTGCGGATGCACCGCACCCAGGGCTTGCCGTCATAGAGGTCAGGCGCCAGCGCGAGGTAGCCGCGCGCCGCGAACTCGTCGGCCTTCCGGCGAATGTCATCGTTGAGGCCGAACGCCTCATGCACGACGACGACAGCGGGCCAGGGACCCGGCGACGACGGCGGAACGGCGAGATATGCAGGCCAGTTATCGCCTGCCGCCGGATAACTGATATCGGGCATGCCGCACAGCTTGTCATTCCGGCCGGCACAGGCGCAGCACGTTCGCGACGATCTGGTGGCCGGCCCGGCCGGCCGTGGTCAGGATCGACTCGGGATGGAACTGAACCGCCCACCGGCCGCGGCTGGGATCTTCGATCGCCATCACCACGCCGTCCGGAGTCACGGCCGTGACCTCGAACCCGCCCGTTACCTGCTCGGGCCGGGCGTGCAGGGAGTGGTACCTGGCGGCAACGAACTGCTCCGGCAGTCCGGTCAGCAGCGCGCCGCCTAGCACCTGCACCTGTCCGGGCTTGCCGTGCACGGGAGTGCCCAGCAGGCCAAGCGATCCACCGGCGTGCTCGACCATCGCCTGAAGCCCGAGGCAGACGCCGAATGCCGGCAGTCCCGCGCTCGTCCAGGGCGCTGAGCAGCTTGTCGCAGTCGAAGTCGGCCGGGCGGCCCGGCCCCGGCGACAGCACCACCAGGTCCGGGGCAAACTCGTCCAGCAGACCGGTATCGAAGCCCGCGCGCAGCGTCATCACCTCGGCGCCCTGCTCGCGGAAGTACCCGGCCAGCGTGTGCACGAACGAGTCCTGATGGTCGACCAGAAGCACCCGTCATGCCGTCGCCGGGGAGTGCATCCGAAGGCTGGCCAGACGCCGCAGCGCGACGGAGGGCCGCGGCTGAGGCCGGACTCCGTTCCCCTCCCGCTTCGGCGAGGGTCTCCAGCAGCGCGCGCGCCTTGAGGACGGTCTCCCGTTCCTCGTCTTCCGGATCGGAGTCGAACAGCAGGGTCGCGCCGGCCCGGACCGCCGCCACGCCGCCGTTGATGTGAGCCGTGCGCAGCGTGAGCCCGGTGTTCATGCCTCCGTCGAAGCCGATCATGCCGACCGCGCCGCCGTACCAGCGCCGCGGCGCAGACTCGTGATCCTCGATGAACTGCATGGCCCAGTTCTTCGGCGCGCCGGTCACCGTGACCGCCCACATATGGGAGAGGAACGCGTCCAGCGCATCGAAGCCGGGACGGAGCGTGCCTTCCACGTGATCCACGGTGTGGATCAGCCGGCTGTACAGCTCGATCTGCCGCCGGCCGATGACCTTGATACTGCCCGGCACGCAGATCCGCGACTTGTCGTTGCGGTCCACGTCCGTGCACATGGTCAGCTCTGACTCCTCCTTCGGGGAGCTGAGCAGCGTGCGAATGGCCTCGGCGTCGCCCAGCGGGTCCTCCCCGCGGGCGATCGTGCCAGCGATCGGGCAGGTCTCCACCCGGTCACCGGTTACCCGCACGTACATCTCCGGCGACGCGCCGACTAGGTACTCGTCGTCGCCGAGGTTGAGGAAGAACTCGTACGGCGCCGGGTTGCGCTCGCGCAGCCGCTCGAAGAAGGCGGCCGGCGCCGGGCAACGGGCGTAGAAGGTATGGCTCGGCACCACCTCGAACAGGTCGCCGCGGGCGAACTTCTGCCTGGCTTGCGCCACGACGCGGGCATAACTTCCGGGTACCGGATCAGCCGGAAGTTCAGCGGAACGGGGCCGGGCCGGGTCACCGGCACTGGCCCGTGCGCCGACGTGCCGGGCCAGGCCGATCGTGCTCCCGGCGGTGGTCTCGAAGTCAAAACTGAACGTCTGCGCCGTCTCCCGCTTGCGGTCTACGGCGTAAACCAGGTCGGGCAGGTGCAGCACCAGGTCGCGGTCGGCCGGGTCACGCCGGATCTGCTGGCGCACCGGCTCGAACTGGAACGCCAGGTCGTAGCCGAACGCGCCGTACAAACCGAGGTGCGGGTTTGGCCCGGCGAACGCGGCGATGACCTCGCGGAGCGCGGAAAACACAGTCGGACGACGGCTGCGTTGCTCCTCGGTGAAGATCGCGTCAGACCCGGCCACGGTGACCCGCGCGCTGCCGTCGCCGGCCTCGACGTCGCCGGCCTTGGCCAGGGCAGCAGCTATTACCGGCATCAGTACCAGACCGCGTTCGTTGAGGGCTTGCGCGGTGATCGTCCGGCCGCGCGCGACGATCTGCACTGGCGGATCCAGATAGGCGATGTGCCACCGGCTGTACCGCCCCGGGTACTCCATGCCCGAGCTCAGCACACCGCCGCGCCGGTCCTGGACCTGACGGGTAATCGCGGCCAGCTCGGCCGGGTCGAAGTCCTCGACCTGGCAGTGCACGCTCACCCCGCCCGGGGTCACGTAACCGGGTGTCTGCTCCATCTTCGCCTCGCGGGTCTCATGCCCGCCAGGACGGCGGCCGCAAAGAAGAAGGCGGCCGCCCTGGCCTGGCGGTCGCCTTGATCCTGGTCTGCTTAGCTGTCTTGCACAGCGCGAACCTGGCACCGCCTAGTGGCGGCGCCACCAGCCGGCGGCGAGCTGCGCTGTCATGGGCGGAAGCTTAGCCGGCCGGGCCGGCGCGCGACTGCGACGGCTCAGGCCGCGTAGACGACGGTGATCGAGATGCTGACCTGCTGCTTGCCGGGCGATATCGGAACTGTTGCGGCTTTCGCGCTGGCAGCGGCATCGCCGTTCAGGCCGTAGTAGACCGGCGAGATCTGCTGCTCGGGGGTGATGCTGACGACCGGCCCCAGCGGTTCGCCGAGGGCGGCCGCGAACTGGGCGGCCTTGGCCCGCGCGTCCTGGACGGCGGCGGCGCGTGCGGCTGCCAGTAGCTTGCCGGTATCGGTCAGGTTCAGCGACACGTTGTCGACGGTCACCGCGTTCCCGCCCGCGTGTACCGCCGCCTCGATCTGGCTGCCAGCCTTGGCGAGGTTGTTCAGCGTGGCGGTCAGTGATTCGCTCACCTGGTAGCTGACCGGGACCTGGGAATTGCCCTGGTAGTTCGGGTAGATGGATAGACCGGACGTCTGGATATCGCGGGCGGCGACGCCGCCATTTCTCAGCGCGGCGGTGACGTTGCGCGCGGTCTGATTCGACTGGCCGAGTGCCGAACTGACCGAAGCGCCGTTGACGGACACTCCCATCGACAGCAAGAGCTGGTTGGGCGTCCCGGTGACGGTTCCGACTCCGGTCACGGTGATCCTCGCGCCCGGCGCGGATGCTGCGGTCAGCGTCGCGCCATGGCTTTGGCTGGCCGAGCCCTGGCCCTGGTTGGCAGAGCCCTGGCTGGCAGCCGCCGGGCTGCTCCGGCTAGTTCCGATGGTGAACGCGCCGACGAGTAGCGCGGCCGAAACGACGCCAATCGCCGCGGCGCGGTAGCTGGGATTGGTGCTGATGGACATGGCTGGACTCCTGCTCCACGAGGAACGCTCTTGCCATTGCGACGCAGCGCGCGTTCGCCCGGTTCCGCCAGAAGCTCACCCAGTTGCCAGCGCCGTTCTCGCTGGCTCCTCTCGCTGGCTCCGCAATCCGGCGCAGGCTCTGCGAGATTGCCAATTGTAATGTGACATTGTATATGGTTTTCTGTTTAGCATCATCGAGCGGGAACCGCCAGAGGAGCAAGCGATGAGCGCGTCCACCGAAACTGCGCAGCACGGCACGCCGACGCTCGAGAAGAACGCAATCGGACTGGGACGCTCTACGATCTTCGCCATGGCTGGCGCCGCTCCGGGCCAGACCGTCGCGATTACCCTCGCTCTGCTAGTCACTTCCAGTGCCTACGGCACCATCCTGCCCGTGATCATCACGACGGCAGGGTTGCTGTGCATCGCGCTGTCCTTCCACCGCCTCAACATGTGGCGCCAGAATGCGGGTGCGACCTACGAGTGGGTGTCGCGCGCGTTCAATCCGTACGTCGGTTTCCTCGTGGGCTGGCTCATGCTGGTCGCGTTCACGCTGTTCGTGCTCATTGACGTGATCACCATCGCCCCGAGCGTGCTCGCTTTCCTCGGCCTGTCACCCACCAGCAAATGGGAAGGCGCGATAGCGATCGTCCTCATCGGCTCGTTCCTCACGCTCACAGCGGTTCGCGGTATCCGACTGAGCGCCCGCCTCCAGGTTGCGGTCGCGTTGCTGGAGTACACGATCATTACTGTCTTCGTGATCTGGGCCTTCATCGCGGTCTTTATCGTTCACACCGCCGGAACTCTGCATCCCGTGGTGGGCTGGCTGACGTTCCACGGCACCGGCGCGGGCGTATTCGGCGCCACGATGATTATCGCCGTTGCGTCCCTCGCCGGCTGGGACGGTGGCATCTACCTGAACGAGGAGACTCAGGCACCGGAAAAGAATCCCGGCAAGGGCGCCGTTCTCGGCGTCGCTCTCACCGGCCTCCTGTTCGTCGTCATGTACGCAACGTTCCAAGGGGTCGGGTCGGGCGCGCAGCTCCAAGCGCATAGCTCGAACGCCCTGGCATGGGTGGGCCAGCGCCTTGCTGGGACTGCCGGGGATCGGATCCTGTCGTTTGCCGTCATGATCTCCGTCCTCGCGACGACCCAGGTCGCCATCATCGGCACGGCGCGCGTCGCGTACTCGATGGCGAGGGACCGGGTCCTGCCGCGCAGGCTTGGCGTCATCAGCGAGCGCTACCGAACTCCGGCACTCGCGACCCTCCTGCTGGGCGGCAGCATGATCGTGCTGGGAGTCATCGACGTGTTCGCAACCTCGGTGGCTTCGGCCATGGCCGTCATCATCAACTCGAGCGGAGTCCTGTATTCGATCTTCTACGCCGTCACCGGGCTCGCCGCCGCCTGGTATTACCGCCGGCTGATTTTTCAGTCCGTCAAGAACGCCGTCATGCTGGGTCTCCTGCCGCTGGCTGGAGCCGGGCTGCTTATCTGGGTGACGATCAAGGGGACCCAGGCGCTGACGCACGCCGAGCGCTGGAGCCTCCTCGGCGTCGGCGTCGCCGGCGTGCTCATGATGATCGTTGCAGCCAGGGTGTACCAGGCGCCCATTTTCAAGGCCGAGGTGGAAACGGCCCAGGAAGCGGCTCCGACCACCCACCTGGGAACGGACTAGGAGCCGACCGAGCATGCAGAGGCTAGACGGGCAGGTCGCGATAATCACCGGCGGGGCCCGCGGCATCGGGCTGGGAATCGCCACGGTCCTGCGGGCGGAGGGCGCCGACGTGGCGATCGCCGACGCGGACGAACCAGCGGCGGCAGCGGCCGCCGCAGCGCTGTCACAGGCAGGGGAGCACGCAATCGCGGTGCGGGCAGATGTCACCGAGCTGCGGGACCTCGAGAACCTGGCGGCTGCCGTCGTCAGCCGCTGGGGGCGCATTGACATCCTCGCCGCGAACGCCGGGATTTACCCGCACATCCTGCTGCGCAACATAAGCGTCGCTGACTGGAACCGGGTCATGTCCATCAACGTCAGCGGGGCGATGCTCGCCATCCAGGCCTGCCTGCCGCCGATGACCGAACAGGGCTATGGCCGGATCGTGCTGACCTCATCCATAACCGGGTCCGTAGTGGGGCAACCTGGCTACGCCCACTACGGGGCCTCCAAGGCAGCGATGCTCGGCCTGATGCGGTCGGCCGCCATTGAGCTGGCTCCGGCGGGAATCACTGTCAATGCCGTCCTACCCGGCAACATACGAACGCCCGGTTTCGATGAGGTGGGGCCGGAGCACAGGCGGCGCATGCTCGCCGCGATCCCGCTGAACAGGCTGGGCGAGCCCGAGGACGTGGGCTGGGCCGTCCGGTTCCTGGCGTCGAGGGAAGCCGCTTACGTAACCGGCCAGACGCTCATCGTGGATGGCGGCCAGGTACTTCCTGAAAGCGCCCCGTAACCAAGCGGAATCAGGAAGTCTCCTCACGGCCGGCCCACAAGCCGCGGAGATGCTCGATGTGCGCCTTCATTAGTCGCGTCGTGGCTGGCGGCATCGCCGGCCTGAAGTGTCTGCAGCAGCTGGTGGTGCTCCTCAGCTGAGGCCATCAGCCGGCCAGACCGGGCCAGAGCGTCGAGGCCGAACAGGCGGGTCTGACGGCGGAAGCGGTCGACGAGCTCGGTCAGGCGCGCGTTGCCGAGCGTGCCAATCAGTTCCACATGGAAGCGGCGGTCGGAATCCAGATACCGGATCAGGTCGCCGCGGCCGGCCGCGCGCATGACCTCGTCGGCCAGTCTGGCGAGCAACTCGAAATGCGCTGGCGTGAGCGTCGCTGCTGCCATCGCCGTGCTGGGAACCTCGAGCAGGAGGCGGATCTGGGAGATCTGGTCGAGGTCGCTTTCTGATACCTCCAGTACCCGAAAGCCCTTGTTGCGCACGACCTCGACGAAGCCGTCTTTGACCAGGTCCAGCATCGCCTCGCGGACAGGAGTGGCAGAGACCCCGAACTGCTCGGCCAGCCCTGGAGCGGAGTAGATGACGCCTGGCTGCAGCTCCCCCGCCACTAGCGCCGCCTCCAGCGCCCGGCTCACCTGCTCGCGCAGGCTGTCAGCCCTGATCGCGAAGATGTGGCCCGGCGAACTCTCGTGTTGATGAGTGACCGAGGTCATGCATCTCCTCCCCGTGCGCTATGTCATGTCCTACGCTACCGCGTCGTAACGTGCGCACCGATTCCGCCCGGCGGGCCAGGCGCGAGGCCTTGTTGTGTCACGTACTATGTGCAATGCTACATCAGTCGCATTAGGTCGCTCCGGGCCAGTTTTGCGCGCCTATGGTGGGTGGATTAGTGGGATTTTACGAAGATCTGGGCGTCCGGCGCGTGCTCAATGCTGCGGCCTCCTTTACCCTCGTCGGCGGCTCACTGATGCCGGATGAAGTTGTCGATGCCATGCGCAGCGCCTCACGCTCGTACATCGACATGCACGAGCTGCACAGCGCGGCCGGCCAGCGGCTGGCCGAGCTGACTGGTAACGAGGCCGCCTATGTCACGTCGGGATGCGCGGCGGCGCTGGTGCTTGGCACGCTGGGCGCCATCACGAAGGGCGATCCGCGCCTCATCGTGCGCATGCCGGAGGGGAAGGGCCTCGCGACCGAGGTAGTGATGCACACGGTTCATCGCTGTCCCTACGATCCGGCTGTCCAGCTGGCCGGGGGGAAGATCGTGCAGTTCGGCAATGCGTACCAGACATTCGAATGGGAACTGGAAGCCGCGATTACGGACCAGACAGCACTCGTGCTCTGGGTTGACGGCACCGACCTGGGCCACGGAGCCCTCGACGTGGCCACCACAGTGAAGGTGGCACACGCTCGCGGTGTCCCGGTTCTGGTCGACTCGGCCGCGCAGCTCCCCCCGCATTCGAACCTGTGGCACTACACCAAGGACCTGGGCGCCGACGCCGCGGTGTTCAGCGGCGGCAAGGGCTTGCGGGGCCCGCAGTCGAGTGGGCTGATGGTGGGCAGCCGGGAGTTCATCGAGGCAGCGCGGGCTAACGGCGCTCCTTACCAGCGTCTTGCCCGGGCGCTGAAGGCCGGCAAGGAGGACATTGCCGGCCTAGTGCGAGCGGTCGAGCTGTTCCTCGGGCAAGATCACGAGGCGGTCGAACGCGAGTGGGAGCAAACCGTTCAGGACTGGATTGACGACTTGTCGAAGGTGCCGGGCCTGACCGCCGTGCGCGACTTCCCCAACGAGGCCGGCCAGCCCATTCCGCGCGCCCGCGTGACAATCGACCACGACCTGACGGGCCTCAGTGCCGCTGAGATGATCGCCAGGCTGTGGGACCGGGATCCGCGCGTGTGCGTCCTGCACGCCGACGCAGCTTCCTTCTACATCACCCCGGAGACTCTCGCCGCGGGCGATGCCAAGCTGGTGGCGGCCGCGATCGCCGAGGTCGCCATGGCAGGCTCCGGGCAGCAGCCGAGATAGCCCGCCTAGGCGGCGGGCGGGAGCAGCGCGCGGGCGAGCGTGCAGGTGGCGGTGTGCAGCTGGTTGCTCACCTGGCAGACACCGCAGTCGGCAGCGATGCCCATTATCACCGCTGCGTCATCGGGTGCGACCTGCCACTCGTCCTCGAGCCAGAGCTTGAGCTCACGGAACGCGCTGCGGCACGCATCGGCGAGCGAGATCCCCGACACAACCGTGGTCAGATGGGTGTCGGTCCTGATCCTCGGGCAATGCATGGATGCTGGCCGCGCCACGGGCGTCGCCGACGCGACGATCCTGGTGCCCACCTCGGGCGAGCAGGTGACCTCGCCCGCTCCCATGGAGGCCTTGCAGTCGCCGAAATACAGGAGCCCGCCGGCCACCTCGACGGGAAGGATGACGGTGGCCCCGGTGGTGATGGCACTGCAGTCCATGTTCCCGCCGTAGTCATTGCCTTCGTGGCGGCTGAGGATTGTTTCCCGCCGGGGCGCCGTGGCGAGGCATCCGATGAGCGGCCGGACCGGTACGGACCAGTTGTCGCGGATCCAGATCCGACCGTCGGCGACGGTCAGGGACACCGCGTACTCCTCCTCGTGCCACCAGTCGGCCGGAGACAGGGCAGCACACCGGCTGATGACCACGGCCGCGGGCGTGGTCACGGCGACGTCCTCGATGTGGATCTCGACGGCCTCACGCGGCTGAGCTCCGTCAACACGGATCGGCCCGGTCACGGGGTTGAGATTGGCGTCGACCCACGCGGCGGACTCCGCGCTGAAGTCAGCCGGGTTGCGATACCTGCCGGTGAAGCAGTCTGCGGTATCAACGACGAAGCGCTCGCCCGGTTGCACGGTGCCGACGGGCTCGTGCTCACGGCTGTAGACGTACTTGAGGTCGGTCGCGGCAAAGGTCTGCATAGCCAACGATTCCATGCTCCTCCGGGGCATGAACCGCGGGAGCGGCTCTTGCCGTTGCAAGTACTATGTGTAATGCTACACGTCAAAGCGTACAAGAATACCTATGTCCATCCCATACTGGCGGGAAGGTTTGAGGTCGGTCGTGAGCGCTACACCATGGCGCGGTGTCCTCGTAGCCAATGCGCTCCCTTTCACAGCGGATCTGGAAATCGATCTCGACCGGTACGCCGAGCACGTCGCCTGGCTGTCCGCGTCTGGCTGTGATGGCATCACGCCAAACGGTTCGCTTGGTGAGTACCAGACTTTGAGCGATGCAGAACGGGCCCGCGTCGTGGAGACTGCGGTGGCGGCGGCGCCTCCCGGCTTCGCGGTAATCCCCGGCGTCGGGGCGTACGGGTCGCGCGAGGCCGTTCGGTGGGCCCGGCAGGCAGCCGAGGCGGGCGCCGTTGCCGTGATGTGCCTGCCGCCGAATGCCTACCGCGCGGACGAGCGGAGCATCCTCGATCACTTCAGCGCGGTGGCGGCCGTCGGGTTGCCGGTCGTGGCGTACAACAATCCGATAGATACCAAGGTCGACCTCACCCCCGTGCGGCTGGCGCGCCTGTTCGGCGAGGGGCTGATCGTGGCTGTTAAGGATTTCGCCGGGGATCCGCGCCGCGCGTACGAACTGCACGAGCTTGCGCCGGAGCTTGAACTGCTCATCGGCTCGGATGACACCACGGTGGAAATGGCTCTGGCCGGAGCCACCGGCTGGGTATCCGGCTATACCAACGCGTTTCCCCGGTCCTGCCTGGCGCTGTACCGGGCGGCCATGGAGCAGGACGTGAAGACTGCGGTCCAGCTTTACCGGCAGCTGCACGCTTTGCTGCGGTGGGATTCCAGGCCTGAGTTCGTCCAGGCCATTAAGTTCTCGATGGACCTGGCTGGCCGGTACGGCGGCCCGTGCCGCCCGCCACGCATGCCGCTATCGGACGAGCACGCCTCGGTGCTGCGCGAGCTCACCGAGAAGGCGATCGCCGCGGGCCTGACCTAGCGCTGCACCGCGGCAAGTATCTGGTTCACCGTCTGCTGGATTTCCTGCTGCCGGCCTGGCATGTCCTTGCTGGCGAAGTTGTGCAGGATCTCCAAGACGGCGTCCTGCCCATGCAGGATATCGATCTGCAGCTTGCCCATCTCGTGCAATGCGATCAGCGTCTCGTGGTCGGCGATGGCCCGCTTGTCGCTCGCGGCCTGAGCCCGGTTCGCGCTGACCTGAAGCGAGATCATGATCGACAGCTGCGGCAGGTTCAGGATGGTCAGCAGCAGCGGCCACGGCGTCTTGTCAAAGCCGACGACGTTGCCAAGAAAGAGCCACACCACGACCCCGATGGTGATGCCGAGGAACACCCACATGGAGCCGCAGAGGCGATTCACCCCGTCGGCGATCTTGTCGAGCAGGCTGCTGCCCCGCACGTGGTCGGAAAGCACCAGCTTCGGCTTGTGATCTTGCGGAGCCTGCCTGATCGCCTCGGCTCGTTCGTGCAGGTCACCGAGTTCGTGTTTGATGTCACGCAGGGCCGATGCATCGGTCGGCGGCTTGCGGAAGTGGCCGTTCACCAGCGGCGTAGCGCTGGGCTCTTGCTTGGTTTGCGTCATCAGCAAAACGTAGGCGCAAATGTGCCATTACCACCATCGTTCTTGGTTCTATCTGCCGACGCACCCGGCGGAGCCGGGCAGGATTGCTAGTAACGCTGCCGAGAAGAGGACGTGTAGATGCCGGTCACGATCATCGTCAACGGTCAGCCGCGCGAGCTCACCGAACAGGCCGGGCAGAGCCTGGTCGAACTGCTGCGGGACGACCTTGGCCTCACCGGGCCCAAACTCGGCTGCGGCGAGGGCGCGTGCGGCGCGTGCACGGTGCTGATCGGCAGCCGGGCCGTGCAGGCCTGCCAGGTGCCAGCCACCGAGGCGGCCGGGCAGCGAATCACCACGGTGGAGGGACTGGCGGAGGACGGCATCCTGCACCCGGTCCAGCAGGCCTGGCTAGAGACCGGGGCGATGCAGTGCGGCTACTGCACGCCGGGCTGGCTGACCGGAACGGCCGCGCTGCTGGCCCGGGTGCCGCACCCGGACGACGACCGGATCGACGCCGAACTCGACGGGCACGTCTGCCGGTGCTGCACGTATCCGCGCATCCGCCGGGCCGTGCACCGGGCCGCCGAACTGATGGAGCTGCCCGAATTGCTCGAGCCGGTTCCGGATCCTCCGCCGTCCCGTCCGACGGACCTGCCCGGCGATGTAAGCCCGAGGCGGCCCTGGGACCTGACCAGGCAGGACGCCGGCTCCTTCGCCGCCGTCATGCCCGAGGGGCTGATGGCCGTCGTCGCACCGGACAGTGACGGCGGGCCCAGCGGGCCGGACGACGCCTGGGTACACGTCGGCCCTGATTCCGCGATCACTGCGTTCACCGGCAAGGTCGAGGCGGGCCAGGGCACCCGGACCGCCTTGGCGCTGCTGGTGGCCGAGGAGCTAGCCGTGCCGCCGGCCGCGGTGACAGTGGCGATGGCCGATACCGACGCCGCGCCGTTTGACTATGGCACCTTCGGCAGCCGGTCCATGCCGCACGCTGCCCCGCCGCTGCGCGCGGCCGCCGCCGGCGCGCTCCGGCTGCTGAAGGACATCGCCGCCGCCAGGTTCGGTTTGCCCGCTGGCGATCTCACCGCCGGTAATGCCATGATCGCCGGTCCTGACGGAGCGCCGAGCGCCAGTTACGGCGACCTCGTCGCGGGCCTGCGCCGGGCCGAGCGGGTGCCCGCCGACGGCCCGGTGATTCCGGCCGAGCGGTGGCGCTCCGCGGGCCAGCCCGCGCGGGCCGTTGGCGCGCCCGATGTCGTCACTGGCGCCAAGCGCTTCCCCGCCGACTTGCGCCTCGACGGCATGCTGCATGGGTGCGTGCTGCGCCCGCCCGCGCACGGGGCGAGCCTGCGCCAGGCCGATACCACGGCCGCCGAGGCGCAGCCAGGCATCCGGGTGATCCGGGCCGGCTCGCTGCTCGGCGTGGTCGCCGCCGACCAGGCCGAGGCCCGGCGGGCGCTAGCCTTTGTCGAGGCCGACTGGACCGAGGTGGCTGGCCCTGGGCCGGCCGAGCTCGATACCTTTCTCCGCGCGCATCCAGCCGAGGGCGAGGGGTGGATGGTCGCGTCCCGGCAGGAAACTGGTGCTCCCGACACTGCCCTGGCCAGTGCCGCGGTACGGCTGGACGGCGAGTACCACGCCGCCTACGTCGCGCACGTGCCGCTTGAACCGAGGTCCGCGATCGCGCGCTGGGACGGCGACCGGCTCACCGTCTGGGCGTCGACGTCGACTCCGTTCCGTGCTCGCAAGGAGTTGGCTGCCGAACTGGCCGTCAGCGAAGAGGACGTGCACGTCATCGTGCCGGACTTCGGCGGCGGATTCGGCGGCAAGCACGGCTCGGTGGTCGCGCTGGAGGCGGCACGGCTGGCGCGCTCGGCCGGGCAGCCGGTGCAGGTGCAGTGGAGCCGAGCGGAGGAGTTCACAGCCGGTTACCTGCGGCCCTACGCGCTCATCGAGGTGTCCAGCGGCGCGGACGAGTCGGGCCAGCTGACCGCGTGGACGTTCACCAACATCCACTCCGGGCCGTCAGCCCTGGAGACGCCGTATCAGATTCCGAACCAGCGGATCGCCTACCAGCCGGCCCACGGTCCGTTGGCCCGCGGTTCCTACCGGGCGCTGGCCGCGACGGCGAACAACTTCGCGCGCGAGTCGCACATGGACGAGGTCGCCGCGGCGGTGGGCGCCGATCCGGTCGAGTTCCGGCAGCGGCACCTGGCTGACGAGCGGCTCGCGGCCGTGCTGGCAGCGGCCGCCCACGAGATCGGCTGGGGACGCGATGACCAGGCCGGCCTGGACGCAGCCGGCCGGACGGGGACCGGGATCGCGCTCGGGACGGAGAAGGGGGGCCGGGTGGCCACCGCCGCCCGGCTGCGCGTCGGCCCGGACGGGACGCTGCGGCTGCTCCGCCTGGTGACCGCGGTCGACTGCGGCGCGATCGTGCACCCGGACGGGCTGGTGAATCAGGTCGAGGGCGCGGTGGTGATGGGCCTCGGGCCGGCCCTATTCGAGCAGATCCACTTCGCGGCAGGCCGGATCCTCAATGGGTCCATGACCGATTACCGGGTGCCGCGACTGGCCGACGTGCCTGCCGACCTCAAGGTCGTGCTGATCGACCGGCCTGATGAGCCGTCAGCAGGCGGCGGCGAGGCACCCATCATGGCGGTGGCGCCAGCCATCGCCAATGCGATCTTCGCCGCGTGCGGCGTCCGGCTGCGCTCGATGCCGCTAGTCCCGGCCGGCCACGTACCGGGGATCCGGCCTGACCGTCGTTAGTCCTCTTCCAGCTCCCGCAGTTCCATCCGGGCGACCTTCGCCAGCGGATGCTTCGCCGCGACCTCGGCGGCCTGCGCCATGTCCGGGCATTCCAGCAGGTCGAACCCGACGATGAACTCCTTCGTCTCGGTGAAGGGGCCGTCGCTGACCAAGACCTCGTCCCCGCGCACCCGCACCGAGCTAGCCTCGGCGAGCGGGTGCAGCGGGGCGCCCAGCAGCCTGATGCCACGTCCGTCCATTTCCTCGACCCACGGTCCCACGTCGTCGATCTCGGCTTCGCCGGCCTCAATCTGCTCGGTGGCGCTGTTCTCCATGTAGATGAGCATCATGTATTTCATCGAGCTCTCCCATCCTGCTTGCCGACTATGGCACCACGACGAACGGCCACCCGCCCAGTGGACATCGAAGCCGCGGACATTTGCGCGGGATTAGAGCACCTTGCCGGGGTTCATGATTCCGGCCGGGTCGAGCGCGTTCTTGATCGCGTGATGCACGGTCATGGATTCCTCGCCGAGTTCGGCCGCGAGCCAGCGGCGCTTGATCATGCCAACACCGTGTTCCCCGGTCAGGGTGCCGCCGACATCGAGCGCGGCGCGGAAGATCTCGTCTGCAGCCGACCACACCTCGGGCGGCACTTCCGGCAGCCCCCGGTCGAAGACGAACACCGGATGCAGGTTCCCGTCGCCTGCGTGCGCGACAGTCGCGATGAACACGCCATGTCGCTGCGCGGTCCGCTCGATCAGCGCCACCATCTCGGGCAGCCTGGTACGCGGCACGCAGACGTCCTCAACCAGAGCCAGGCCAAGCCGCTCGACCGCCGGGTAAGCCAGCCGGCGCAGGTCGAGCAGCTGGCGGGACTCGGCCTCCGATGCCGATACCTCCGCCAGCGTCGCGCCGGACTCGGCGCACAGGTCACGCATCCGGCGCACGACCTGATCGGCCGAGTCGCTGTCGTCCTGCGCGATCAGCAGCGCCTTGACGCTGTCGCCGAAGCCGGTGCCCTTCCAGTCATCGATGGCACGCAGGGTCGCCGCGTCCATTAGCTCCAGCATGCTGGGCCGGATCCTGGCCGCGAGGATGGCGGTCACTGCCTGTGCTGCGGCGCCGAAACTGGGGAACCCGGCGGCTACCGTGCTCGGATAACTGGCCGGCCGCAGCCGCAGCCGCAGCGTGGCCGACGTGATCACGCCGAGAGTCCCTTCCGAGCCGACGAACAGGCCAGTCAGGTCGTACCCGGTCACGCCCTTCATGGTCCGCCGACCGGTCCGCAGCACTGAGCCGCCAGCGAGTACCACCTCCAGTCCCAGCACCGAGTCCCTGGTGACGCCGTACTTGACGCAGCGCAGGCCGCCCGCGTTGGTGGCGAGGTTCCCGCCGATAGTCGCGATCTCGTAGCTGGACGGATCAGGGGCGTACATCAGCCCGTGCTCGGCCGCGGCCCGGTCAAGGTCGGCGTTGAGGACGCCGGCCTCGGCGACAGCGATCTCGTTGGCCGCGTCGAGCTCGCGGATGACGGTCATCCCGGCTACCGAGAGAATGATGCAGCCGTCGATCGCAGTCGCGCCGCCGGCCAGGCCGGTCCCGCCGCCTCGCGGCACGACCGGCACCAGGTACTGCTGCGCCCAGGCGAGGGTGCCCGCGACCTGGTCTGCGCTGCTCGCCACGACGACGCACCGCGGCAGGCCGGGCGTGATGGCCGGCGTCTGATCCCGCCGGTAGGCCTCCATCAAGTCGGGATCGGTTATGACCCGGGCGCCGCGCGCGGCCTCGCGCAGTCCCTCAAGCTCGTGCCTCATCCCCATCCTCTCGCGGCCGGACCACTTATCGTAACCTGGCGCCGATGACTACCCACTTCATGCCGATGGGCCGACTAGGCCCTGGCGGGCCGCCGGTGTCCAGGATCGGCCTTGGCCTGGCCGCGCTCGGCCGCCCCGCGTACATCACCAGCGGACGCAGCGCCGACCTGCCGGATCGCAGCGTAGCCGGACTGCGCGCTCGGACGTTCTCAGTACTGGACACCGCCTACGCGGCCGGCCTGCGGTACTTCGACGCGGCCCGATCGTACGGCCGGGCCGAGGAGTTCCTGGGCGACTGGATCGCCGAGGGCGCACATCACGACGCCGTGGCCGGATCCAAATGGGGCTACCGCTACACCGGAAACTGGCGGCTCGACGCGCCCCAGCAGGAGGTCAAGGAGCACTCGCTGGCGATGTTCACCAGCCAGCTAACCGAGACCCGTGCCCGGCTCGGCCCGGCGCTCGCGCTCTACCAGGTGCATTCGCTTACCGAGGACTCCGGCGTCCTCGACAATCGTGACCTGCTCGCCGCGCTGGCCGGGTTGCGTGACAGCGGCGTGCTGATCGGCCTGTCCACCAGTGGGCCGCGTCAGGGCGAAACGTTGCGGCGCGCGCTGGCGGTCACCGTCGGCGGGGCGCCGCTGTTCGCGGCCGCCGAAGTCACCTGGAACCTGCTCGAGCCGTCAGTCGGTGTCGTCGCGGCCCGGGCAGCCGACGCCGGCCTGGCCATCCTCGTCAAGGAAGCCGTCGCCAACGGCAGGCTAGCACCCGGCGGTGACGCCACCGGGCCGTCGTCTCCCTTGTCGAGGCTCGCCGCCAGCCAGCAGGTGACACCGGACGCCGTCGCACTGGCCGCGGCACTCGTCCAGCCCTGGGCCACCGTGGTGCTTTCCGGCGCTGTCACATCAGCCCAGTTGACGGCGAACCTCGCGGCGCTACGCGTCACCGGACCGGCCGCGGCCGCCGACCTCGGCCTGACCGAACTTCCGGAGGCCTACTGGTCGGCCCGTGCAGCCCGGCCCTGGACGTAACCCGGTCGATTTACGAAGGTCAATGACAACCCGCGGCCGGTGATCCCGGCCGGGTCGGCTAGCGGGTCAGGCGCGCTGACGCCAGCAGCCGCTCCCCGTCCAGCAGCCAGATTCGGGCGTCGTGCTCGCGCTCGTCGACGGCTAGGCGCGGCGTGCAGCCGGGCAGGATCGCGCGGTGGTACTCCATCTCCGCCAAAGACGGCAGCCAGCCGTCGGCCAGCACGTCCTCGACCGCAGCCCAGTGGATCGCGTTGTTGACGTGCCCGGCAGTGTCGAAGTCGGCCACCCGCAGCGGCCAGTCCCGGCTGCCGTTTCCGTTGCCGTAGCCTGGCGCGGGCCGGTCGTGGGTCAGCCGCGCTGACACCGTCCGGCCGCCCGCCGCGCCGCCGTAGACGCGCAGGAACGGTTCCGAGAGCGGCACTGGCCGGCCGCTGTCCCGGCTCACGGCCGCCCAGACCGCGCTGGCCTGGACCAGCGGGCCACCGGGTCCAGCCAGGGTCGTCGTCCGCTCGGCCCACCGGGCGCCGGTGCCCGAGCAGAACGTCCGGATCGACAGCCGCTCCCCCATGACCGGCAGCGCGCTGACCGTCAGCTGACAACGCCGCACCAGCCAGACAACCGGCTCATCGATGCCCGCAGCCGCGACATCGTCTTCGGCCGCGGTCTGCAGGTAGCGCGCCAGCGCGTCCAGCCGGAGCCGGCCAGCCGGGGTGACGTCGGTGCTGCGGACGATGCGCTTCGCGGCGAAGACCCGGCCGTCGGCTGGCTCGGCCAGGAAGGCGGCCTGCGGCGCGGTCATTCTCGGGATTCTTCCCGATCGCGGCGACCCAGCAGACCGCGGCCTGTCAGCGTGGCGGCGATGACACCGAACCTGATGGCGGAATGGTGCCCGGTCCCGTTACCTCGCACTCGAGGGAACTCAGGGGGTCGGCGTTGAGCAGCGGCTGCGCCAGGGCTGGCGGGTGCAGGAACGCTGGCTGCTGCAGGTCGAGCATGTCGAGCATCGCATTGGCGTTGGCGTCACGGTAGGTCATCGCGGGCAGGTTCCATTTGGCCTCGACCAGCGCGCAGATGCTCGTATGGTCGAAGATCTGATGCGAGACATAGTTGGGCCTGGCCCACGGCGAGATGACCGCGCAGGGTACCCGGAAGCCGTACTGGGCGAAGCCGTTGTAGGCGGGAACGCCGGGCGGCGTGTCCGGCGGGATGTCATCGGGCGGGATGGCCGCCGGCGGCGGCACATGATCGTAGTACCCGCCGTGCTCGTCGTAGGTCCAGATCAGCAGCGTGCGCTCCCAGCCGGGCCCGGCCATGACCGCGTTGATGACCCTGGCGGCGAAGTGCTCTCCGATCGCGATGTTCTGCGGGTCCTCCTCGGATCCGAGAAGATAATTCGGCTCGACAAGCGAGAAGCCGGGCAATTGTCCTGCCGCGGCGTGCTCGAAGAAGTGCTCGATCCCGATGACATTCGTGCCGACATTCCTGGCGTAAAGCTCCGGGTACAGCTCGGTGGTCGATATGACGCTGCCGAGTGTGGAGCAGTAGTCCTTCCAGGTTATCCCGGCGTGCTCTAGCCGGTCGAAGATGGTTCCGTTCGGCGGGTACGCAGTAAAAGAGGGAATGGTGTCGTCGATCATGCCAAGTGAGGTGGCGGAGATCAGGTAGCGCCGGTTAGGGAAGGTCCGGCCGAGCATCGAGCAGAAGTACCGGTCGGCGATCGGGAACTGGCGCGCTAACGAGTAATAGAACGGCTGGTCGGCCTCCTGCCAGTAGCCCATCGCGACGGGTCCGCTGCCTGACTCGACGAAGCCGGTGTTGCGGCCGGCGGCGAACTGGGTATGACTGTCCTGCCAGGTCTGGCTCGGCTTGCCGTGCAGCTGGCACGTGGTCGGCATCCGGAATGCGTGCTGGACGTTGCCATTGGCGTACGGATTCGTGGCCGTTGGTTTCCCGTCCGCGCCTAACTGGAGCCCGTCGGCACCTGGGCGGGCCAGCATGCCGAGCTTGTTGTCGTAGGAATGGTTCTCCATCATCAGCACGACAATGTGCTCGATTTTCGGGATCGTATCCGTGCCGGCCGGGCGGTCCGGGTATGGCAGCGAGCCCGGCTTACGACGGATCTGCGTTCCGGCGCTTTCGCTGCCGGGGATGCCAGGCTGCTCGGTCACGTTGCCCCTCCGATGCCGCAATTTCATTCGTCAAAGCATGCCGAACAAAGCCGTCGCTGTATAGCGGGTGCCGGCCACCTCAGGACCTCTGGTCTTGCTCGAGGGCGTACTGCACAGCGCGGGCGCCGCGGAGGGATCGGCCCCACTGATCGGCCTCATCGTATGCGCTGTCGCCGATCCGGGTGCGCAACGCGGCTAGGACACCATCGTCGTGCGGGGCGCGAGGCACCCAGGCGTGCAGCCAGCCGCTCCCTTTTGTCTCGAGAAGCGAGCGCGCCCCGGCGAGCAGGCACACGGCCCGGCGCGGGTCGCGCTGCAGGCTGGCGAGCGCGGCTAGCTCCTCAAGGTAGTACGCGACGGTTGTCTGGTCACTGTTCTCCGCGGCCAGTGACAGGCCCTCGCGGAGGTATTCCGCCGCGCTGGTCAGCTCGCCTTGTGCTTGGCTGCTAAGCGCCAGATCGTAGAGCGAGACGAGGATGGTGAATCGGTCGGGCACGCCACGGGCCGCGTTCAGGCCCTCAGTGAACACGCGCGCGGCGCGGTCGTTATCTCCCTGCAGCAGCCAGATCTGCCCCAGGAAGTTGTACGCCTCGGCAACCGCAAAGGCGTGCCGGACGCGCTCTTCCCCTGCGAGCGCGCGGCGGGCTTCCTCGGCCAGCAGGGCCAGACTCTCTTCGACCAGCTGGCTGGCCTTCACGAGTGCGCCCTGCAATGCCACCAGGCGGCCAACGACGCTCAATGTCCGAGCGGTGTCCTGCTTGTCGCCGACCTGGCGGAACAACGGGAGGCTTTGTTCCATGAGTGTCTGGCCGCCGGCCTGGTCCCCTCTGGCGAGCAGCCCGAAGCCAGCTGCGCTCAGCGCCTTGGCCCGCTGACGCGGCGGCAAGTTCTCGCTGCGGGCCAGGAGCTTGTCCTCCAGCGGAACCAAGTCCTCAGCGTGGCCGCGTAGGTACCAGTACTTCCAGGTCGCCCAGCCCGTCGCGAGGGCCTGCTCGATCTGGTCCTGGTCCAGCAGCCACGACATCGCGGCCCTCAGGTTGTCGTGCTCGGTGTCCAGCCGGTCCAGCCACGCCCGCTGGCCGGGATCGGAGAGCTCCTCCTCGGCTGGCCCGGCGATCGTGCGGAAGTAGGCGGCGTGCCGGTCGTGCGCGTCCTGCCAGTCGGGGCCGCCGTGCAGGCGCTCGAGGGCGTATTCCCGGATGGTCTCCAGCAGCCGGAAGCTGGGCTCGCCGGTCGGGTTCTCCCGCCCGACCAGGCTGTCGTCTACCAGCGAGCCCAGTGTGTCGATCACCGGCTCAGCCGAGGCGGCGGCGCCCGGAGCGTCGCCGCAGATGGCCTCCGCGGCCGGCAGGCTGAATGTGCCCGCGAATACACCGAGGCGCGGGAACAGCGCTCGCTCGCCGGGATCCAGCAGGCTGAAGCTCCAGTCCAGGGTGTTGCGCAAGGTCCGCTGCCGCTCGGGCAGGTCGCGCGCCCCGCCAGTCAGTACTCCCATCCTGTCATCCAGCCGGGCCAGCAAGGTTCGGGGCGGCAGCAGCCTCGCCCTGGCCGCGGCGAGCTCGATGGCCAGCGGCAGGCCGTCCAGTCTGCGGCAGATCTCGGCAACATCCCCGGCGTTGCCGTCAGTCAGCTCAAAGCCTGCCAGCGCGGCGCGCGCCCGCTCGGCGAACAGCCGCACCGCGGCATACTGCCGGGCGTCGGCGGCGTCCCGGCCTGCGCCCTCTGGCGGCACCACGAGTCCGGCCAGTGCGACCTCGTGCTCGCCGCTGAGCCGCAGCACCATCCTGCTGGTCACCAGCACCGTCAGGCCGGGCGCTTCGGCCAGCAGTTCGGTCACCAGCGGGGCCGCCTCGCTCACCTGCTCGAAATTGTCCAGCACCAGCAGCAGCCGCCGGGCGTGCAGGTAGGACTTGACGTCGGCGAGCAGCGGGCGGCCCGATGTGCTCAGTCCGAGGCCTGCGCCGATCGCGCCGGCCACCAGCTTCCGGTCCGTGACCGCAGAAAGGTCAACGAACCGCACGCCGTCATCGAAACCAGGGCTGAGCCGGCCGGCGACTTCTACCGCGAGCCTGCTCTTGCCGACCCCACCCGGGCCGGTCAACGTGACCAGCCGCACGCCCTCGCGTGCCACCAGATCGCCGACCGCCACGGCCTCCCGGTCGCGGCCCAGCAGCGGCGTTACCGGCGCCGGCAGCGCCACGGCCAGCGACGCCTCCACTGCCGAGGCGCCCGCGGTCGGGTGTCCCGGCTGGGCGGTCTCGAAATGCTCGCTGAGCAGCACCGCCAGGTCGTTCTCGACCAGGTCCTGCAGCTCCCCGGAATCGGAAAAATACTGATACGACACGTCACCGTCGTCCCTGATCCGCGCGAGCATCCGCGCGAGCCGGGCGTCGCGGTCCGGTGCCGGCGATTTAACGTAGATCAGCCGCGGCAGGCCCGCCGCCAGCATGTACTCATCCTCGAGCCCCGAGACCTCTTGCCCTGGCGCGACCCAGCCGTAGCTCTGCCAGTACACGCCCACGAATACCTGGCTCTGGGCCAGGTAGGACCGATAGAGCCGCAGCGGCGGGTGCGGCCGGGCGCCCAGCTCGAACATCACCGGCACCAGCCGCAGGCCGGTCACGGCGTCCCGAACGGCCCGGCGTTCAGCCGCCAGCTCCCGTAGCGTCGAGCTGACGAACACTCGCAAACGCTGGTCGGGCGTGCGGATCAGATCGGTCTCGGCCATTACCCACAGACTAGGCAGGCACCTAACCCGATCAGCGGCGGGCGCCGGAACAGCCAGGCCGGGCCCTGGCGCGGGCACGGCGGAGCACCGGGAGTACCTTGCGCTGTCAGCCGCGCCAATCCGCGGTGCGCCAATTGCGTCACCGGACGGCCGCGAGCAGGTCGCGCTGATGCCGCACGCACCAACGCCGGGCCCTGGCGGTCGGCTCGGCTGCCTTGCGCCAGTAGTCGGCGAAACCCGGGTGACCGGCCGTGGCCGCCTCGGTGACGATCGCGAACGTCCAGTCATGATTGGCGATCACTGCCTCGGCAACAAGGCGGCGTTCCGCCCTCGGCAGCTCGCAGGCGTCGACGAACATTCGGAATCGTTCGAGCGACCGGCCCTGCCGGGCGTCGGTTATGTCCTGGTCGTCCTGAAGCGGTGCCCAGTTGCGGGCCGCAGCAGCGACGTCCCAGGCGGCGCCGCCCGGCCCGGCGAGGTCGAAGTCGATCAGCCCGACCGCCCGGCCGTCGCGGAACACGAGGTTGGCCGGGTGCACGTCGTTGTGGCTGACCAGGCCGGTGCGGAACCGGCCGGGGATCGGCCGGGGCCACTGATGGCCCGCCGGATCGAAGGAGCGCGCGGCCTCGTGGTACCTGCTCAGCAACTCCGCCACGCTGACCAGGGCAGCATCGGTGAGCGCCTCGACCGGAAGCGGCGGCACCGCGGCCTGACCGTCGATGTAAGTCAGCACTTCGGTCGCTGCGCTGACCGAGAGCACCTGGGGCGCGCCGTCGAAACCGGCGGCCCGGAGGTGGGCGAGAAGTGCGTGCGTGGCCGGCCAGCACGGCGCGACCGGCCGCAACACGGTATCGCCGACGCGGATGACCAAGCCGCGGTTAGCGGTGCCACCAGAGAGCGGGCCGTCTGTCTTGAGTATGCCCCGGCCAGCTCTCGCTGGGTCATCCGTCAGCACGGCTGAGCAGGGCGCGAGCGAGGCTCGCGTGGGTGACGAGGCCATGGACCATTTCACCTCGGATTGCGGCGGATACTGCAGCACTCTTGGAGACGCCGAACGCGACGGCAAGGACGCACGGAATCTGCTCAAGCGCGGAAGCCGGCGTCACGATCATGCGGCTGTCCAGCGGCGTCTCTACCGGGCGGCCGTCCGCTCCGATGAACACCCCGGCAAACTCGCCAACCACCCCGAGTCGCGAGATGGCCTCGCGCTCGGCAGGCGTGATCGCGTCATAGATCGTCGACAGGCCGGGCGCCCAGGCGCCGATCGCGACCAGGGCCATCGTCACGGAGGGGACGAGGGCGAAGGCTCCGGCGATGTCGGCCTGGCGCCGGATAGCGGCTGCCGACTGGGCATCATCCATGATCATCGGCGCGTAGAACACGTGAGCCGGGCCACCGCCAATACGGGCCACGCTCCGGACCAGGTCAAGCAGGTCCCGGCCGTCCGGCGGCGGCACCGCCCCAGTCAGTTGGACGATCGGGCACGGGGGCATCTGGGTCAGCGCTGCCGCGAGCCCGCTCAGCGTGCGCGACCAGGACATGCCGAGCACATCTGATGGGCTGATCAGGTCCATCAGCGCCTGACCGGCCGCTTCGCCGAGCCGCCGGCGAAGGGCCGGTTCATCGTGGTCTGGAAAGTTAAACGCGAACGCGTACCGGAGCCCGAACGCTGAACACAGCTCGGCCGACAATCCCGCGTCCAGGGTCCCGCCCGGCAGCCCGATCTCGATACGCACCATCCCGGTCTCCCGCGCGGAATCCAGCAACCTGGCCACGCGGAACCTGCTTATGCCCAGGCGGTCGGCGATGTCGACCTTTGAGACGCCCTCCAGGTAGAACTCACGCGCTACCCGTGCCGCCAGGACGACTTCCGACGGCCGATTGGCCGACAACCCCGACATGTTCCCTCCCCCAGCGACAGCGCTCATTTGAGCGCACAGATCTCATATGTGCAGCTTTTCTTGACTTTGGCTGTGACCCAGATCACTGTGTTCCTAGTTCATATGAGCGTGCTCCGCTCATCTGAGCATACGCAGGACGCAGTCAGGCAGCTAGGGGTCCGCCTCGCGGATCAGAGCTCTCATCGTTGCGGAGGTTCGTTTATGAGCTATCCCTGGTTCAAAGTCCGCGCGCTGGCGGCAGTCGGCTGCGTCACCGCCGCGCTGGCAGCAGCGGCGTGCGGGAGCAGCGGCGCTAGCGGCAACAACAACAGTTCCGGCACCGTAACCGTGGCCGTGGTCTCCAACCCGCTGATCACCGGCCAGATGGTGCCGCTGACCAAGGCGTACTTCGAGAAGCAGTACCCGGGCGTCACGGTCAAGTTCGCCACCTACACCGAAGGTGACCTCCGGGCGCAGATTGAGAAGTCCGTCAGCACGCACAGCAACGCCTTCAACGTCATCATGATCGGCCCCTACGAGACACCGCTGTTCGCCCGGAACGGCTGGCTGACCGACTTGTCCAAGCAGTACATCGCGAAAGACCCCAGCTACGATGCGGGCGACCTGCTCCCGCCGATAGCGAAGTCGCTGTCCTACAAGGGCGACCTGTATGCGGTGCCGTTCTACGGCGAGTCGTCGATGGTGTTCTACCGCAAGGACATGTTCGCCAAGGCCAAACTCACCATGCCACTGCACCCGACCTGGGCGCAGGTGCAGGGTTTCGCGGCCAAGCTCAATCAGCCCGGCAAAGTGGCCGGGATCTGCCTGCGCGGGCTGGCCGGCTGGGGCGACAACATGGCTGCGCTCGATACGGTCGTCAATACATTCGGCGGTCAGTGGTTCAACACGAAGTGGCAGCCCCAGCTCACCTCGCCGGCCT
Organism: uncultured Actinomycetota bacterium; assembly: GCA_963804435.1. GTDB lineage: Bacteria > Actinomycetota > Actinomycetes > Streptosporangiales > Streptosporangiaceae > JAJYUU01. The sequence continues at coordinate 3,369,935 of CAWDQI010000001.1, forward strand.
TTGAGAATGCCACCAACTTCTACGTGAACCTCATCCGCCACTACGGCGAGTCCGGCGCCTCCAACGACAGTTTCAACCAGCTGCTGACGCTGTACGGGCAGAGCAAGTGCGCCATGTGGTACGACGCGACCGTAGCGGCGACCTCAATTGCCACCACGTACCCGTCCGTTGCCGCCCAGACCGGGTACGCGTTCGCGCCGGTGAATCTCACCAAGTCCTCCGGATGGCTGTGGACGTGGGCGCTCGGCATCCCGCAGGGCGTCGCCAACCAGGGCGCCGCCTGGAAGTTCGTGTCCTGGGCCACCTCGAAGGCCTATGACCAGCTCGTCGCCAAGAAGTACGGCTGGTCTGCCGTCCCGCCGGGCACCCGGACCTCCCTCTACAACACCCCCGCCTACCAGAACGCCGCCAAAGCATTCGCTGGCATCACCATCGCGTCGATCGACTCGACCGACCCGAATCACCCGACCGTGAACCCCGTTCCCTACGTCGGCATCCAGTACGTCGACATCCCGCAATTCGAAAGCCTGGGCCTGCAGGTCGCCCAGCAGATTGCGGGTGCGATAGCGGGCACAGAAACTGTGGCCCAGGCGCTCAAGACCAGTCAGGCCGACGCGGCTGCGTACACGCCGGCCCAGCTGGCCGGCAGCTAGCCCGAACCCGGCGGGGCCTCGGGCGAAACCCACCCGGGGCCCCGTCAGTGCTCGCACATCGGCCGGGCCACATCGTCAGAAGGGCGATCCGTGACAGTACTCGATTCAGTCGCGACACCACCTCCCAAGATCGAGGTCCGGCCGCGAGCAGTGGGCCGCCGCGAGCGGTGGGGACGCCGCCTTCCCCTGCTACCCGCGCTGATTTACGTCATCGTCGTGACCCAGATCCCGTTCGTGGTGACGCTCTGGTACAGCTTCCAGAGCTACTTCTGGAACGTGCCGACCGCCCCGCACTTCACCGGGCTGAGCAACTACACGGCGGTGTTCACCAACGCGGGCTTCCGGGCCTCGCTCGTGCGCTCGGTGTTCATGACCGCGACGGCGGTCATCATCGCCATGATCCTGGGCGTGGCGCTCGCGGTCCTGCTGGACCGCAAGTTCCTGGGCCGCGGCATAGTCCGGACGCTGATCATCACCCCGTTCCTGGTCATGCCGGCCGCGGCGGCCCTAGTCTGGGCGTCGCCGATGCTGGACCCGAACTTCGGGCTGGTGAACTACCTGCTGGAGCCGTTCGGCGTCAATCATGTGGCCTGGCTTAGCTCGTATCCGCTCGTTTCAGTGATCGCAGTCATGATCTGGCAGTGGACGCCGTTCATGATGCTGATCGTGCTCGCGGGCCTGCAGAGCCAGCCGCCCGACACGCTGGAGGCGGCGAAGGTCGACGGTGCCGGCGCGCTGGCCACATTCCGCGAGCTCACGCTCCCGCACCTACGGCCCTATATCGAGCTCGGTATCTTGCTCGGCTCGATTTACCTGGTCAACGCGTTCGACGCGGTCCGGCTGATGACCAACGGCGGGCCGGGGACAGCGACGACCAACCTCCCCTTCTTCTTGTACAACCAGGTGAATTTCGCCTTCGACGTGGGCGGCGCGGCGGCCGCTGGCGTGGTCACCGTCATCCTGACGATCATCGTCGCCACGTTCGCGCTCCGCATGTTCGCCAGGGTCTTCCAGTTCGAGGAGGCAGGATGACCGCGATGCCGGTGCGGACCCGGCCAGGCCGGCTCCGCGAGCTGACCGGGCATATCGGCTGGGGAATCGTCGCGTGGGTAGTGGGACTCGCGTTCTTCCTTCCGGTGCTGTGGATGGTGATCACGGCCTTCAAGCCGGAGTCCGCGGCTGAGACCTGGCCGCCGAAGTTCGTCTTCAGCCCGACCCTCTCGGAGTTCCGGCTGGTGTTCTCGGGCATGAGCCCGTTCCTGACCCACTCAGCGGAGGCCACGATCGGCTCCACGATCCTGGTGCTGCTGCTGGGCGTCCCGGCCGCTTACGCCTTGTCCGTGCATCCGGTGAAGCGCTGGCGGGATGGCCTGTTCTTCTTCGTCTCCACCAAGATGCTGCCAATCGTGGCCGCGATCGGGCCGCTCTACGTCATCGCCCTTCGCGCGCACCTGCTCGACAGCATCTGGCTGCTGATCATTCTCTACACCGCGATGAACCTGCCGCTCGCGGTCTGGATGATCCGCTCGTTCATGCTCGAGGTGCCCGGCGAGTTGCTCGAGGCGGCGCGGCTGGACGGCGCCGGGCGAATCCGGGAGATCACCAGCGTGATCCTGCCGATCGTCTCGCCCGGCCTGGTGTCGACGGCGCTGATCTGCGTGATCTTCGCCTGGAACGAGCTCTTCCTGGCGCTCAACCTGACCGTGACGAACGCGGCAACGATGCCGATGTTCCTGATCAGTTCCGTCCCCCAGGAAGGGCTGTACATCGCCCACCTGTCGGCGGCGGCAACGATCGCCTCCGTTCCCGTGATCATCGTGGGCTGGATAGCCCAGCGCTCGCTGGTCCGCGGCCTGTCGATGGGGGCAATCAAGTGAATAGCCGCGCTTCCGGCGCTGCACCGGGCGGAGGTCCCCGATGGCTAAGGTGAAGTACGAATCAGCGAGCCGCGTGTACGCGAAGGACACGCCGCCCGCGGTCGACGCTCTCGACCTCGATATTGACGACGGCGAGTTCATGGTCCTGGTCGGGCCGTCCGGTTCGGGCAAGACCACCGCCTTGCGCATGCTCGCGGGGCTAGAGCCCCTCGACGGCGGGCGGGTCGAGATCGGCGACCGGGACGTCACCTTCGTCCCGCCGAAGGACCGGGACATCGCGATGGTGTTCCAGAACTACGCCCTGTACCCGCAGAAGACCGTCGCCGAGAACATGGGCTTCGCGCTGAAGATGCAGCGCGTCAGCAAGGCTGACCGGGACCGGCGGGTGCGGGAGGCGGCCCGGCTGCTGGACCTCGGCGACGACTTGCTCGATCGCAAACCGAAGCAGCTCTCCGGCGGTCAGCGGCAGCGCGTGGCCATGGGACGGGCCATCGTCCGCGAGCCCAAGGTGTTCCTGATGGACGAGCCCCTGTCCAACCTCGACGCCAAGCTGCGCGTGCAGACCCGCAGCCAGATCGCTGAATTGCAGCGCCGGCTCGGAATCACCACGGTCTACGTCACCCACGACCAGGTCGAGGCAATGACCATGGGGCACCGCGTGGCCGTGCTGAGCGACGGAAAGCTGCAGCAATGCGCCACGCCCCGCCAGCTCTACGACAACCCCGTGAACCAGTTCGTCGCCGGGTTCATCGGGTCGCCCGCGATGAACCTGCAAACAGTTCCGCTCACCGACGGCGGCGCACGGCTGGCGGGCACCACGCTGCCGCTCCCGGCCGCAGTCCGCTCGGCCGCCGCCGCGGCCGGCCTCACCGAGCTGGTCGTCGGCATCCGGCCCGAACACCTGCACCTGGCGAACGGTTCCGGGGAGTTGGCCGGCGAGGTCATGCTGGTCGAGGAACTGGGCGCCGACGCCCTACTGCATGTGCGCCTGGCCGAGGGCGGGAATCCGGTCGTGGCGCGCGCCGAAGGGCGCAGGCCGCCGAGGCAGGGTCAGCGGGTGACGTTCCGCGTCCAGCCGGATGACATCCTGGCGTTCCACCCAGGCACGGGCGCGCGCCTTGCCGGATAACGCCCAGCCGCTGAACGCCCGGACCCTGAGTTACTGGAGCGACCGGCTGCCGACGCCTGCCTACGACCGCGACCTGGTCAGGCCGGGCGTAGTCCATTTCGGCGTCGGCGGATTCCACCGTGCGCATCAGGCGATGTACCAAGACCGGTTGATGAACCAGGGCGCAGGGCTGGACTGGGGCATCTGCGGCATCGGGGTGATGGAAGCAGACCTGCAGATGAAGCACGCGCTGGAGGCACAAGACGGCCTTTACACACTTGTTCTCAAGCACAGCGACGGGACCTATGAACCGCGGGTGATCGGCTCCATCGTGGAGTACATGTTCGCGCCCGATGATCCGGAGGCCGTGATCGAGAAGATGGTGGCCGAGACGACCCGGATAGTGTCGCTGACGATCACCGAGGGCGGTTACAACATCAACGACGCCACCGGCGAATTCGATATGGCCAACCCGGACGTGCTCCACGATCTCGAACCCGGGGCGATGCCACGGACCGCGTTCGGCCTGATCACCGAAGCGTTGCGGCGCCGCCGCAAGCAAGGTCTGGCGCCGTTCACGGTCATGTCCTGCGACAACCTCGAGGGCAACGGTCAGCTGACCAGGCGGGTGTTCACCGCCTTCGCCCGGCTCCGGGAGCTTGAGCTTGGCAACTGGGTCGAGCGCTGGGTGCGATTCCCCAACTCCATGGTCGACCGCATCACCCCGGTGACCACCGACGCCGACCGGGCCGAGGTCCGGGACCGGTTCGGGATCGACGACCGGTGGCCAGTCGTCTGCGAGCCGTTTACGCAATGGGTTCTGCAGGACTCCTTCACCGACGGGCGGCCGCCGTACGAACAGGCCGGCGTGCAGCTCGTCGATCAGGTAGAGCCCTACGAGCTGATGAAGCTGCGGTTGCTCAACGGGAGCCACCAGGCCATGTGCTATTTCGGTTACCTGGCTGGTTACCGGCTTGTGCACGAGGCCGCTCAGGACCCCCTGTTCCAGGACTTCCTGCTGGGCTACATGGACTCCGAGGCCACTCCGACGCTGGCCCCGGTGCCCGGAGTAGACCTGGCCGGGTACAAGCACACTGTCATCGAGCGCTTCTCCAACCCGCAAGTCCGCGACACCATCGCCCGGTTGTGCGCGCAGAGCTCGGACCGGATCCCGAAGTGGCTGCTGCCGGTGGTCCGCCAGCAGCTCGCCGCCGGCGGCGAGATCAGGCGGTCGGCGGCGGTGGTGGCAAGCTGGGCCCGCTACGCCGAGGGCGTCGACGAGCAGGGCGAACCCATCGACGTCGTCGACCGCCTCCGGGACAGCCTCACTAAGCTTGCCCGGTGCGCGGACCCGGACGCCTTCATCGCCAACCGTGACGTGTTCGGGGATCTGGCCGACGAACCGCGCTTCGCCGACGCGTACCGGTCAGCCCTCGCCTCGCTGCGCCAGCGGGGGGCGCGAGCGACGCTGGAGGCGCTGGTCCGCGGTTAGATCGACATCTTCTCCAGTGGTAGATGCTGCTTAGCCTGGGGGTTGACCTGGGCCAGCGAGCCCCGTCTGGTAGGCGAGCACTACGGCCTGTACCCGGTCCCTGAGCTGCAGCTTCATCAGGATGCGGCCAACGTGAGTCTTGACCGTCGCTTCGCTGACAGTCAGCTGCCGGGCGAGTTCCAGATTGCTCAGCCCCCGTGCCAGCAAGCGCAGAACCTCAAGTTCGCGTGGCGTGAGCGCGGACAAGTCCGCGTGCGGCGGCTGCGGGCACGAGGGCTCAGGCGCGAACCGCTCTACCAGCCTGCGAGTTATCGACGGAGCCAGCAGCGCGTCCCCGGAACGGACAAGCCTGACCGCGCTCACGAGGTACTCCGGCGAGACGTGCTTGAGCAGGAACCCGCTGGCCCCGGCGGTTAGCGCAGCGTAAACGTACTGGTCGAGGTCGAACGTGGTCAGGATGACGATGCGGCAGTCGCTGCCTGGCTGCGCCGCGACGATACGTCTGGTGGCCTCCAGCCCGTCCATCTCTGGCATTCGGATGTCCATCAGTACGACATCGGGGCGGTGCCTGAGTACGGCCCTGACAGCCTCGTCGCCGTCGGCCGCCTCAGCGACAACGAGAATGCCTGCCTCGTTGAGGATCATGCGGAACCCGGCGCGCACCAGCGCCTGATCATCCGCGATCACGACCCGGGGCTCCGTCATGTTCGTGCGGGCTCTTGTGCCAGGGTGGCGGCCTCGGCCTGGCCGGCCCCATCGGGCTGAGGCTCAACCGGGAGCCGGGCGGTGACGCGCCAGCCGCCGGCTGGCCGGGGCCCCGCATCGAACTCGCCGCCATACATCAAGACGCGCTCGCGGAGGCCGACCAGCCCGCGCCCGCTGCCAGCGGCCGCTGCCAGACTCGACTGCCTGCTGGTAACCCGCGGGCCATCATCGCTGACGTCGATGAACAGCTCATGCGGGCGGTAATCCAGCCTGACTGTGGTGGGGGCCTGGCCCGCGTGCTTCAGAACATTAGTAATGGCCTCCTGCACAACCCGGTAAGCCGCCAGACCGACCCCTGGCTGCAGCGCTCCCGGCTCGCCGGTGACAATCAGGCGGACGGGCAGGCCGGCCGCGGAAACGCGGTCGATGAGCGGCCGAAGCTGGTCCAGGCCGGGCTGAGGTTGCAGCAGCCCGGCGTCCCGCAGGTCCATCCCGTCAACCGGAGATAGCAACCCGAGCAGGTGCTGCAGCTCGATCATCGCTGCACGGCCGGTTGCCTCGACCGCGAGTAGCGCCGCCGTCGCCTCGCCGGGCGATGCGGCCATCACTCGCCGCGCAGCGCCCGCCTGTACCACCATCACGCTGACACTGTGCGTGACCACGTCATGGAGCTCAGCGGCAATGCGGGTCCGCTCAGTCACCAGCGCGCGTACGGTCGCAGCCTCATGCTCAGCCTGGATGGTCTGCAGCCGGGCTCGGGAGTCGTCGGCCTGACTTCGCCACCCGTGAATCGAGCTACCGACTAGCACCACCGGGATGAACACCAGCAGCGCTGTGAACCTGCCGGGCAGCGGGGGGGTGGTATCCGGGAATATCGCCGTGACCGTGACGCCGGCCAGGAGCACGCTGAACACTGCCGCGGCGCGGGAGCGGCTGTGCACGACCGCAGAGTAGGCGGCGAGCACGACGGCGATGAAGGTGACAACATTCGCGTTGTTACCGGCGAAAACGATGCTGGCCAGGACAATCCAGAACACTGTGATCGGGCGAATCCTGCGCAGCGCAAGGGGCACCGTACTGAGCAAGGCGAAGAAGACCGTTCCCGCATCGGTAGCTGTGGTCAGTGAGGCCGTGGCCATAGCAACAGCCAGCACGGCATCTGCGGCCACGGCACGCCCAGTGGGAGCAGTTCGGGGTTCGGCAGAGCCCGCGAACGCCAGTGCCTGCCTGAGCCAGCCACGCGCCCGCGCGCGCGCCTTCGACATCGTCAGCCCGTTCACCGTCCCATTGTCGCCTTACAGCGCTAATTCTTCGCCGGCCATATGAGGTAGCCGACTACGCCCAAAGGATGACGGCGGGGCGGCGTCCGCCTGATGTGGTAGCCAAATAGCGCCTTGCGGGCGACGCCCGCGACAACCGGGCGGGCCTACGGTGCCGCGCATGGATGCACTGATACGGCTTGACGAAGTGACCAAGCGTTACGACGGAGGCGGCCGGGCGGCGCTGGATGGCGTTCGGCTCGAGATCGAGACAGGCGAGGCGGTGGCCGTCATGGGGCCGTCTGGGAGCGGCAAATCGACGTTGCTCAACCTCATCGCCGGCCTGGACCGGCCGACACACGGCACGGTGACCGTCGCCGGGCAGCGGATCGACACCCTCAGCGAGACCGGCCTGGCCCGGTTCCGGCGGCAGCGCATCGGGATGATCTTCCAGTTCTTCAACCTCCTGGATGATCTGACCGTGACCGACAACGTACTGCTGCCCGCGCAACTGGCCGGGCTGGCCAGGGGCGATGCCCGAGCCCGGGCGGACGAGCTGCTTAACGCCCTGCGGATCGCCCAGTACAAAGACGCCTACCCGGCCCGGCTATCCGGCGGTGAGCGCCAGCGAGTCGCGATCGCGCGGGCCCTGGTCAACCGGCCGGCGCTGCTGCTCGCTGACGAGCCGACCGGCGCCCTCGACAGCTCGACGGGCGAGCAGATCGGCGACATCCTGCTCGACCTCAACCGGGCTGGCCAGAGCCTGGTCCTGGTCACCCACAATCCGGATCTGGCGGCACGGTACGCAAGCCGCACAGTGCAGCTTGTCGATGGCAGCATCACCAGCGACGCACTGAACGGGGCCGGGCGATGAGGCGCCAGCACCTCGCGGCGGTGGCAGGTGCGGCCCGAGGCGGGCTGGCCCGGCGCCGGGTGCAGACGATCGTGATCGGCCTGGTGGTGCTGATCTCCACCAGTGCCTGCGTGCTAGCTCTTGGTCTTGTTGTCGACTCGAGTTCGCCGTTCGACGCGGCGTTCGCTGCCCAGCATGGCGCGCACCTGATCACCACCGTCGACCCCGGCAAGGCAACTGCCGCACAGCTGCGGGCAACCAAGCGGCTTCCCGGCGTGACGGATTCGTCGGGGCCCTTCCCTGAAGTGACCATCACACCGCTCACAGGACCGCCGGGATCGGCCGGGCAGCTCACTGGCCCGCCCCTCACAGTTGTAGGTCGGGCCGCGCCCGGCGGACCGCTCGATGACCTCACACTGCAACAAGGCCGCTGGCCGCAGCGGCCTGGCGAGTTCGTGCTCTCCAGCGACTCCCAGTTCGGGCTGCCGCTCGGCGCCCAGATGACTGTTAGCGGGGTGCCAGGCTCGCCGAGACTAACCCTGGTCGGGATCGCTAATTCGATCAATCAGTCGGCGGATGGCTGGGTGGTGCCAGCCGAGGTTCACGCACTCCGGCGGCCGGGCGCGCCCGTGGCAGCACAGATGCTTTACCGCTTCGCCTCGGCCGGCTCGGCGGCTGCAATCCGCGCCGATGCCGCAGTGCTCACCCGCGGGCTGCCCGCGGGCACCGTGATCGCAACGCAGTCATACCTGGCGGTCAAGTTCCAGCAGACCTCGGGAATCGCGCCGATTGTGCCGTTCGTGGTGACCTTCGGCATCATCGGACTGGTCCTATCCGTGCTGATCGTGGTGAATGTTGTCAGCGGCGCCGTGGTTGCTGGCTACCGGCGGATCGGCATCCTGAAGAGCATCGGCTTCACCCCCGGCCAGGTCGTGGCGACCTACGCAAGCCAGGTCACGGTGCCCGCTCTGGCCGGCTGCATCGCTGGGGTAGTGCTCGGCAATGTACTGTCCGTGCCGCTGCTCGCCAAAACCGCCAACGTGTACCAGGTCGGGACTCTGGTGGTGCCGGCCTGGGTGGATGCCGGAGTGGCGGCGACGATGTGCTGCCTGGCTGGACTTGCTGCGGTGGCACCGGCCGTGCGGGCCGCCGGCTCAGCGCGGTTCAGGCGATCGCCACTGGTCGAGCGCCGATGCCGGGCCGCGGCTATGCTGCGCACCGCCTGCTGGGCGCGCTGCGGCTCCCCCGGCCCGTGACAATCGGCTTGGCCGCGCCGTTCGCGCGGCCGGCCCGTACCGCCGTGTCACTAGCCGCGATCCTGCTTGGTGCCATCGCTGTGACCTTCGCGGTCGGCCTGACCCAGTCGCTTGACCACGTAGTGAAAGGGCTGTCGCGCGCTGAGTCCGAGCCGGTGCAGGTCTACCTGCCATCGGGCTCAGGCGGGCCTGTTAAGCACATCGGCCCCGGCACTGGGGGTCCGCTGCCCCCAGCCGCTTCGCAGCAGCGGGCCATCGAAGCCGCGCTCCGCTCCCAGCCGGGCACGCTGCACTATGTAGCGGAGGCCGACCAGCGGGTCAGCGTGGCCGGACTGCCGGGCCAGGTCTCTGTGACCGCATTCCGTGGCGATTCCCGCTGGACCGGCTACGACATGATCAGCGGCCGCTGGTTCAACGGTCCCGGCCAGGTCGATGTCCCCACCAACTTCCTCACTGTCACCGGGAAGGCGATCGGCGACACCGTTACCATCACCTTCGGCAGCAGGCAGATCCAGGCACGGATCGTCGGCGAGGTCTTCGACACCAGTTACCGCGGGATCAGCATCCTCACCGATTTGCAGACGCTGGCCGCTAGCGGCCAGCGCCTCACTACGGCTACCTACGACGTCGGGCTCCGGCCTGGCACCAACGCGAGGGAATATGCTTCCGCGCTGAGCGCCGCGCTTGGGCCTGACGGCCAGGTCGGCGTCAACAGCAACGATCCGTTCTTCTTTACGCTGACCGGACTGATAGCCATCCTGACTCTGCTGCTCTCGGTCGTAGCCGGGCTCGGCGTACTCAACACGGTCGTACTCCAGTCCAGGGAGCGGGTCCACGACCTCGGCATCTTCAAAGCCGTCGGGATGACCCCGCGGCAGACCATTGCGATGGTGATCTGCTGGGTCGCCGGGACCGGGCTCGCGGCTGGAGTGGTCGCGGTCCCCGCCGGAATGGCGGTGCACCATTACGTGCTGCCAGTCATGGCCCACGCGGCAGCCACTAACATCCCGGCCAGCTACCTCAACGTCTACGGACCCGTGGAGATTGCGCTGCTGGCGCTAGCGGGCTTGGTGATTGCCGTGGCCGGAGCGATGCTGCCAGCGACCTGGGCCGCCGCTTCTCGCACCGCATCGGCGCTGCGCGCCGAGTGAGTCCGACGGGTCGACGTACATGAGTTACGTGGCCTGGGTCTTGCTGCCGGCGTTTCCGCGGAAACGCCGGCAGCATGTGTGCCGATCAAGCCGGAGCGCCGAGAGCAGTCGTGAACAAACTGTCGGTACCGGTGGCTACGCTCAAACACATGAGCGAAGAAATGTTAACTGCCAGCGAAACCGAAGTCGCTGGGCCGCCGCTGGAATGGCTGGAGACGCAGATCTGCGAGCTCGCCGGCCACCTGACCGCCGCCACCGCCCGGTTCCTGGTCCTGCTCGGCGACTTCGACGACCGCCGCGGCTGGGCCTCCTGGGACTTCCCTTCGTGCGCCGCCTGGCTGTCGTGGAAGTGCCAGCTCACCGCCGGCACCGCCCGCGAGCACGTCCGGGTGGCCCGAGCCCTGCGGACGCTGCCGGTGCTGTCGGGCGAGTTCGCCGCCGGGCGGATGTCGTACGCGAAGATCAGGGCGCTCACCCGGATCGCGACCCCGGCCACCGAGGCCGGCCTGGCCGAGCTGGCCGGCCCCATGACCGCCAACCAGCTGGAACGGTTCGCCCGCGCGCACCGCAAGGTCACCCGCGCCGACGACGGCTACGCCGCGATGATGCGGCGGGTCACCTGGCGGCACGAGGACGACGGGTCACTCGCGATGACGGTCCGGCTGCCGCCCGCCGACGGCGCCGTGGTCCTGCAAGCTCTCCGGGCCGCCGCCGGCGACCTCGAGCACCCCCACGGCGCCCCGCCGCAAACGCCCCGACCAGATGAGGCAACAGCCGCCAGGCCGGTGGTGACGCCCGCCAGCCTGGCCGACGCCCTCGTCGAGGTCGCCGGCGCCTTCCTCGGCGGCAAGATCGACCGCGCCAGTAACCCTGACATCTACCAGGTCATCGTGCACGTCGGCACCGACGCGCTGACTGCACCCGAGCCCGCCGGGCACCCCGCCCACCCCGACCGGTGCCACCTCGAGGACGGCCCCGCCATCAGCACCGCCGCCGCCCAGCTGATCTCCTGCTTCGCCACCAGCAGCTGGATGCTGCACGACCACCTCGGCAGCCTCATCGACGTCGGCCGGAGGCACCGCACCCCGCCCCCGGCACTGCGCCGCGCCGTCCGCGAACGCGACCAGTACCGGTGCCAGTACCCCGGCTGCGACTCCCGCAGAACCGACATCCACCACATCCGGCACTGGTCCAAAGGCGGCAAAACCAGACTGACCAACCTGATCCTGCTCTGCCGCGCGCACCACGTGATCATCCACGACGGCGGCTACGTGATCACCACCACGGCCGGCGCCTTCACATTCACTACACCCGGCGGCCAGGCCATCCCGAACTGCCCGCCGCTCCCCCAGTCCGACACCGACATCAGGACCTGCCACGACGCCCGGATCACGCCCGACACCATCATCCCCGCCTGGTACGGCGACAAGCTCGACCTCGACCTAGCCATATCGACCTGCTTCGCCAACGCCAAACTCACCGAACGCGACCAGTCAGTCGAGGCTCCGCGTCCTGAGCCTGGTCTGATGGGGCTCGCCGGGCGGCTCCTCGATACCGAAGCTGAGGATCCGGGTGGGATGGATCCTGATGATGGACGCGTCGTTCGTTCCTTCGGGCGCTGTAGCAATGGCTTCGGCGTTCCCGCGGATTTCTAGGAACCGCACGCGCCACGGCTGGGTGGAAACGATGTCGTCGACGACGAGGGCGGCTCTGCCATCGCGACTGACGTTCCGGAATTTCTGGCTGCCTGACATGCGGAAGCCGTGAATGTCGATCGTGCCCAGGTCGGCGTTATAGCTGAATCCCAGCGGCTTGACTTGGGGGCTGCCGTCGGGCTGGATGGTGGCCAGCCGGCCGAGCCGCTGTGACTGCAGGTAGCCGATCTCCGCATCGGTAAGTGCCATTTTCTTCCTCCGTCGGTCGTCCGAGCCGCTCACTGCACATGCTGTCACCTGCGTCTGATCGGGTAAGAATGCCCTCATGAACGACTCCGCTGCGACCGCCGAAACGGGCATAACGCCGTTCCGCATCGACATCCCGCAGACCGACCTGGACGACCTGCGCTCGCGGCTAGACCGGACCCGATGGCCCGATCAGCTGCCCGGCGTTGGCTGGGATTACGGCATCCCGCTGGAGTACGTGCAGCAGCTCGCCGAGTACTGGCGCACCGGCTACGAATGGCGCGTCCACGAGCGGCGACTGAATGAGTTCCCGCAGTTCACCACCACGATCGACGGGCAGCGGGTGCACTTCCTGGACGTCCGCTCCCCTGAGCCGGACGCGCTGCCGCTCATCATTACCCACGGCTGGCCTGGGTCAATCGTCGAGTTCCTCAACATCATCGGGCCGCTGACCGACCCGAGAGCGCACGGCGCGGACCCGGCTGACGCGTTCCATCTGGTCGTTCCGTCGATTCCCGGCTTCGGACTCTCCGGACCCACGGGTGAAACCGGCTGGAACGTCAACCGCGTCGCGCGGGCCTGGGACGAGCTGATGCAACGCCTGGGCTACCCGCGGTACGGCGCGCAGGGCGGCGACTGGGGTTCGGCGATCTCCAGGGAGCTAGGCGTCGCCTTCCCTGAGCATCTGATCGGCGTCCATCTGAACATGCTGTTCCCGCAGGGGCGTAGCGACCTGCCTGATCTGACCGACGAGGAGAAGGCCCGTCTGCAGGCGCTGCAAAAGTTCCGGTCAACAGGCAGCGGGTACTCCGCGATCCAGTCCACCAAACCGCAGACCCTGGCCTACGGACTCACCGACTCACCAGCTGGCCAGCTCGCCTGGATCACCGAGAAGTTCGGTGAATGGACCGACGACGGGCTGCCGGATGAGGCAGTCGACCGTGACCAGCTCTTGACCAACGTCATGCTGTACTGGGTAACTGCCACCGCCGGCTCGTCGGCCCGTCTTTACTACGAGGCCGCGCACTCGGGCCGGTGGGGTACGCCGGCTCCGTCGGGCGCGCCCACCGGCGTGGCCGTGTTCCCGCGCGATATCGCTCCGCCGGTCCGGCGCTTGGCCGAGCTGTCGAACAACATCGTGCATTGGAGCGAATTCGACCGCGGCGGGCATTTCGCAGCCATGGAAGAACCCGAGCTCCTGACCGCGGACGTGCGCGACTTCTTCCGGCAACTGCGCTGACCGCCTAGGCGGAGGGCCAGCAGAGCGGGCCGGCTTTATCTGCGGTGGCAGGGGCATACACGTGGCTAATGAAAATCTTGGCACTAGGCAGCCGGGCGTGGCTGGCATTTGCCGCGGCCGCCGTGCTGGTGGCGGCGGTTTCAATTACGGTGGCGCTGCTGGTGACCCCCATGCAGCAAGTAGCCGTCGCTGGTCAGACGGTAAGCGTGGGGGCCGCCGCCCCGACGCTGAGCACCTCCGGCCCCGGTGAGCTGGACCTGTTCGGCCAGAGTCTGCTTACCAGGATCAGTTTCCTCGGACCGGTACGGCCACGGCTGGCGCTGACTCACATCACCCTCGGACAGCAACTCGGCTCCTTGTTCAGCAGCCAGCGCCTGACCACTCCTGGCCATGTCATCGGCCAGGCGCTGGCCGCGGGCTGGATCCGGTACTTCGGCTGGGAGATCGTGATCACCGCCGGCGTTGCTCTGTTTCTGGCGGGCGCACTGGCCGGCTGGGCACGGCTGCCAATCCGGCGCACGGTAATAGTGCTGGCGGCGTTCCTGGCCTTTACTGAGCTGGTCAACGTGGGCGGCATCATGATCACCGCCTTCACGGCTCCGGCCCGGCTGCGGCACGTCGGATCCGTCGAAGCCTTGGTCGGTCAAGCGCAGGTGCCGCCAGTTCCTTCCGCACCGGGACCGGCGCGGCCTACGGTGCAGGCCGTCGTGATGGGAGACTCAACCGCGGCCGGGCTGGGCAACCCGCTATCGGTCCACCCAAGCCGGCTCGCGCGGGCCTGCCAGGAAAGCCCTGAAGCTTACGCGGGCGACCTTGGCCAGCTCTATAACTGGCACGTGCTGAACCTGGCCTGCAGCGGAGCCACCATCCCGGCCGGGATACTCGGGCCCCAGCACCTTTCAGGCTTCACCGTTCCGGCGCAGCTATCGGTCGCGAAAAAAGCCACCAACGCCCCAGTGCTGATTGTCAGCATCGGGGCTGACGACGTGGGCTGGTCGGCTTTGCTGCGGCTTTGCACCGTAACGCCGACTTGTGACAACAATGCCGCTACCGCGTACTTCCAGCAGCGCTTGGAAGTGTTCGCCGTGCACTATTACCAGCTCTTGCGGCAGCTGGCCCAGCTGCCGTCTCACCCCAGCGTTGTGATCAACCTTTATTACAACCCGTTCGACCCCCAGCAGCACTGCATGGACACCATCGGCCTAACGCGCACGAAGGAGAAGTCCCTGATCGTCCTGCTGAACGCGCTCAATCAGGTCCTGGCAAAGGGCGCCAAGGCGTCCGGGCTCATTACGGTGCACCCTGATTTCACCGGGCACGCGCTGTGCGACCCCAATCCGTACGTTCAGGGGCTTTCCGACCCGGCTCCGTTCCATCCGACCACGGCCGGCGAATTGGCTATCGCGCTGGCCGACCAGGCCGCGCTCAACCAGCGCCCGCCCCCGAGCGTGTCGCCAAGCCCGTCCGCTAGCGCGAGCACTTCGCGCTGATCTTCGTGCATGAGCCGCGGCCGCGCCGCCGCCTGGCGGTTCACGACCGGACACGCAAATAGCGCGGCGGCGCTTCGGCAGGCACTGGCAACGCGAGCGGAACGGCGCCGGGCTGGATCGAGCCGAGAATGGACTGATGCCGTGCCCCGGTGGCCGCGGTCACCGATCCGGGCAGGCCATTCCAGGACAGGAATCCGAGCACCGCAAATGCCACGGCCTCTTTTGCTTGCGTGGGCACGCCAAGGTCGGCTGTGGTCAGCACCCGTACGCCAGGAATCGCCTGCCGGAGCCAGCCCAACGTCGTCGCATTCGAGCTGCCGCCGCCTGACAGCACGAGCTCAGTGAGTCCGTGCTGTTTCATGCTGCTCGGCTGGGCGGCGGAGGCGTGCGCTGACGAGCCGCTGAGCGATCTCGTCACGAGCGTAGTGCTCGAGCCGCTCGGCATGAGTGCCACCGGCTATCTGCCGAAAGCTCCGCTGAGGAAGATCGCCGCACGGCAGACCGACCTGGGCGGGGAGCCACGTGTGCTGGGGTGGCGGGTGCGACCCGACGCGTGGGGCAGCTGGCCAGCCGACACGATGTGGCATACCGGCTTCACCGGCACGTCCTTGCTCATCGCACCGACCTTCGACCTCGCGATGATACTGCGGACCAATGCTGTGCACCCTGTGCGCCGGCTGGCCGACACCTTGGCTATGCGGAGCAGCATCCACCAGGCCGTCCGGGCCGTTGTGCAGTAGGGCTCAGCCCCAGCTTGGTGCTCGGACACCAGATCGCCGGCACGTTACCGTCCGCGCATACCATTGGCCTAGTGGATACTCGCGAGTGCGCACAATGCGGTGCCTCGTTCGCGCCGCGCCGTGAGCATGCGCGGTTCTGCTCGGCCAGATGCCGGGTCGCCTGGAACCGGCAGATCGCGGACAATCGTCCGGCCGGCGAGGGAGTGCTGGACTGGTCACTCGCCGCGATGCGCGAGACGACTAGCCGGCTGCTGCGGGCCAGCGGCTTCAATCGGCCGCATGCCTATACGGTGATCACCGAGGCAGTGTGGTGGTGCACGATGGTCGACGCGACCCTGGTGCGCTATTACCCCGACACCTACAGCGCTACCCTGGCGGCCTGCCACGCCGCGGAGCGCCAGGTCATCGAGGACACCTTCGCGGGGCTGCGGTTCGTGCGGAACCGGATGGGCTACAAGGCCGACCCTGATGACTTCATCCGTCCCTTGCCTGGCGGCTCCGGCCCGCCCGGCGGGCTGATCGCGGCCTGGACCTGGAAATCAGTGCCCGAGCCCTCGCTCAGCTCGCTGCCGCAACGCGGGCAGGACTGGGAGATGACCCGTTACCGGGCGTACCAGGCCCAGCTAGCGGGCCATCCCATCGGGGACACCTTCAGCCGGGCAGCTGACTTCCTGCGGCGAGCCTCGGACGCTAGCCTCAGCCACGCCTAGGTGCCAAGGAAATCCTCGACGACGGCTGCCAGCAGCGGGGACCAGAAGATGTTGTAGTGCGTGCGGCCCGGCAGGATGGCCAGGCGCATGGTGGTGGGCAGTGACCCGTCCCAGCCGCCGTCAGTGCGGCCGCCGCCGAGCAGTGCGAAGAACTCGGCCGCATGCCCGGGCGGGATGCTGTCGGCGTCGCCGTACACGAGCAGGGTCGGGTTGGCGATCGTCCGAATCTCCTCGCTCCAGTCATAAGGAACGCGCAGCAAGTCGCCGGTCTTGTCCATCAGAGCGGGGAAGGCATGCGGGTCGGGCGCAACCGCTCGCCACTGCTGGTACGTCGGCGAGTGGCGCATCTGCTCCAGGCCGGCACTGCTCATCTGGTCCATCTCGGCCAGGACCTCGGGGAACCAGCCGTCCCGGCGTTACGGTATCGATACGGCGGCGAGCCGCCGGACCGATTCGGGGTGCTGGATGGTGCACCGCAGGCTGGCACTGCCACCGAGCGAATAGCCGAGCAGGTCGGCCTGGCGCAGGCCGAGGTACTCCCTGCAGTTCTATCGCGATGACCCGCCGCTTCGCGGCAAGCTGGTCCAGGAGATCCGCGAACATGCTGATCAGGCCGAAACCGCCACGCGTAACGATCAGCGGCACCCCGCCCTCGCCGCGGCTCTCCCAGTACATGTCCACGCCATTGACTGGTGCGTAACCAGACGCCACGTGGCCAGGCATCGATTGCCTCCTTCTTCGCCTGCCAAGACGGTACTCGTGCAGACTGACAGCCATGGATGCTGACCTGGTGGTCATCGGCGCGGGCGCGCTTGGCCTCAGCACGGCGCTGCATGCCGCATTGCTCAGCCGGTCGGTGATCCTGGTAGAGCGGCGCTTTCCCGGCGCGGAGGCATCCGGCCGGGCAGCCGGGTTGTTCAAGTCCGTCCAGGCAGACGAATTGCGGACGGCGCTGGCCCGGCGCAGTATCGAGCGGGCGGTCGGCTTCCCGGACTGGGCGGGCGTGCAGCTCGAGGTGGTTCGCTCGGGCAGCTTCCTGGTCGCCAGGAGCAGCGCTCACAAGGACTACCTGCGCCGAGAGGCGCGCCAGTCGCGGGGCTGGGGCGCCGATGTGCGGGAGGCGGACGCGGCCGACCTGCCCGGCCGTCTGTCGTACTACCACGGGGACGATGACGCGCTGGCACTGTGGTGCCCGGAGGACGTGTACATCGCCGAACCGACCGCCCTAGTGCGGGCCTACTTGTCCGCATGTCAGCGGCACGGAGTCCTGCTGCTCGAATCCGAGGCCGTCCTCGATATCACGCTGTCGGCCGGCCGGGTCGCAGGAGTCGAGACCACGAACCGGACGATTGCCACCCCGACGGTGGTTGACGCGGCGGGCGCATGGACCCGGCAGGTAGCCGAGCTAGCGGGCGGCTGGGTCGCCGTCGCGCCGGTCCGGCACCAGCTCCTGATTACGACGGCATCGGCTGACGTCGATCCCGATGATCCCATCCTGCGCGTAGTGGACGCCGCCGTGTACCTGCGGCCTGCCCGTGGCGGGCTGATGTTTGGCGGCTTCGAGTCCGCCCCGCTGCCGGTGGATCCGCGCGCCGAACCAGGCTCGTTCACCACCGATCACCTCGAACTCGACCTCGAGGTGTTGCAGAAGCTTGCCAGCCAGGTGGCTGCCGAGGTACCGCTGGCAGCGGCGGCCGTGGCAGACCACCGGGGCGGCCTATTCACAATGAGCCCGGATGGGAGGTTTGTCGCCGGGCCACTACCCGATGTCCCTGGCTTGTGGGTAGCGAGCGGCTGCAACGGGTCCGGATTTTCGTCCTCGCTGGCCATCGGCGAGGCACTGGCGGGCTGGCTCTGCGACTCCCCTGGCCGGCTTGACATCGGTGCGCTCTCGCCCGCCAGGTTCGGCCCGCTGACCGAAGAAGCACTAGTGGCAAGCGGCAGCTGGCACTATGCCCACTATTACGATCCTGCCGACCAATCCGCTGGCTGACTGCGCGAGAACACGTTGACAAGGTTGCCATCGGGATCGGCGAAGATCATCGCACGAGTGCCCCAGGGCTGCGTGGTCGGCGGCATCACCCAGGTCACGCCTAGGGCGGCGATTCGCTCATACTCCGCGTCGACTTCGTCGACCTGGAAATCCAGGATGCTGTCGCCCTGGCTCGGCGACTATCGGTGACAAAGCGGCTCTGGGCCAGTTCCATGTCTGTTATCTCCGAGGGAGGGGCTCGCGGGCAGGCCAGGTCATCGGCAAGGACGATTCCGGCGGGCGGAGAGTGACAAGAACTCCCCACGGCAGCGGACGCCTCGTCACTTCCGCGATCCTGCTCCTCAAGGACATCTCGCCGGCCTGACACCCCTGAACAGTGGAGCGTCAGTCGCTAACCCCGCTGAAGCTGCCCACCGTCCACCGGGAGCGCCACACCGGTGATGGCACGCGCCTCGTCGGAGACAAGGAAGGCGATGGCGTTGCTCACGTCGCGCGGCTCCAGCCAGTCCAGAGGCAGCAGCTGCATCTTCCGGAACACCTCTTTGGCGTCCTGCAACGTTGGTTGCTCCAGGTCCGGACAGAACATCGCATACGTCTGGTCGTTCATCATCATGTCGGTGTTGATGAGTCCCGGGCAGACGCTGTTCACCCGGATGTTGTGCGGGCCTAGCTCGTTGGCCAGAGTACGCATAAGCCCGTTGACCCCGTGCTTGGCCGCCACGTAGCTGGCGATGTTGCCATAGCCGTGCAGGCCGGCCAGAGAGCTGGTGAGCACGACCACGCCGCCCTGGCCGCGGGCGATCATTGAGGGAACGCAGGCCTTCACGGTGCGCCAGACTCCGGTCAGGTTGACGTCCACTACGTTCTGCCACTGGTCGTCAGCGAGTTCCCAGGTCGGAGCGTGGGACGCTGTGCCGGCGTTGGCCACGACGATGTCGAGGTGGCCGTATTCGGCCAGCGCTTGCGCCACCACTCCGTCGAGCGCCGCCTGGTCGCGGACATCGGCCTCCTTCGCAAGCGCCCGCACGCCCTCAGCCTCCACCAGCTTCGCCGTCAGCTGCAGATCGGCCGGAACTGCTGGCGGGTAGTAGGCAGTCGGAATCGGGGCGACGATATCGATCGCGACAATGTTCGCCCCGGCCTCCGCCAGCCGAACGGCGTGCGAGCGGCCTTGCCCGCGCGCGGCCCCGGTGATGAGCGCTACCTTGCCCTTGAGGTTCCTCATTGCTGCCTCCCTCTTTCGTGATCTCACCCTGATCGACCGCCCGTGTCAAGAATTACCTATGAATCATCATCATGAATCTCTTGACAGCGGCAGGCGTGCCGCGCTGAAATGACAGTGCTGGTAAAGGGCTGAGGGAGGACGTAGTGGCGCGCAGGTGTGAAGACCGGGTAGCCGCTGTGACCGGCGGCAGTCGCGGAATCGGGCGCGCCATCGCCGAGGCACTGCTGGCCGAGGGGGCGAGCATCGCCATCTGCGGCCGGTCGGCAGAGAAGGGCAAGGCGGCGCTTGACCAGATGAGTGCGGGCGACCGCGGTTATTTCCTGGCCTGCGACGTCAGGGAGCAGGACGAGGTGGAAGGCTTCATCGATGCCGCGGCCGGGCACTTCGGCGCCCTAGACATCCTGGTCAACAACGCCGGCGGCACAGACGGCTTCGCCAGAGTCCACGAACTCAGCGATCAGGCCTGGAACAACGCCTTGGCGTGGAACCTGAACTCGACCTTCTGGGCGACCCGCCGGGCGCTGCCGTACATGCTCCGCAGCCAATGGGGCCGCATCATTGCCATCTCGTCGGTCGAGGGCAAGCAGGCAACTAAGCCGACGCTCAGCCACTACATCACCAACAAGCACGCGATCAACGGGTTCGTCAAGGCCGTCGCCTACGAGTACGGACCCGACGGGATCACGTCGAACGCGATCTGCCCCGGCGCGATCGAGACCGACACCATGCGCCAGGCCGGCGGTGCGGCCGCTGCCGCCGCCGGCATCAGCTATCAGGCCTTCCTCGACAACTACGCGCAGGAGTCGATGATCAAGCGGCTCATCGCAGCGGAAGAAGTGGCGGCCATGGCGGTACTGCTGGCCAGCGATGCCGGTGCCGGAATCACCGGAGCACTGCTCAACGTCGACGGCGGCAGCGCCCCGTGGTGAGAAAGAAAGCAGAGATGAAATGACATCGCAGACCGACTCCCCCGCCGCCTACACGGCTAGTGGCTACATCGACGGGCGCTGGGTCATCGGATCGGGCGAGCCGTTCGAGGTAATCAACCCGGCCACCGAGGACGTGCTCTCTGTTGTCCCAGCCCTGACGACCGCGCAGGCCGATGAGGCGGTGGCGGCCGCCGCTCGCGCGTTCACGAGCGGCCCGTGGAGCCGGGTTCCGGCCGGGGAGCGCAGCCGGCTGACTCCACCGGCTGGCCGACCTGCTCGAACGCGACCAGGACCGGCTCATCGACCTCATGATTGACGAAATCGGCACGCCGCGGGGCGTCGCATCGTTCATGCAGGTGCCGTTCCCGATCCGCAACTTCCGCTGGTTCGCCGACGCAGCAGCGGGGCTGGCCGCCGGGCCGGACCAGTGGGTTCCCGCCACGGCAGCCGGAGAAGGCACTGCCACGTTGCTCACCAGGGAACCTATCGGGGTCGTACTGGGGCTCACAGCGTTCAACTTCCCGCTGAACCTCGCCGCCTGGAAGATCGGCGGCGCGCTCGCTTCCGGCTGCAGCATCGTGCTGATGTGCTCCCCCAAGTCGGTCCTGACCACCACGGCGCTAGCCGCCCTGATCGAGGAGGCGGGCTTCCCGCCCGGCGCGTTCAACTTCGTCTACGGACCGCCCGACCTCGCTGAGCACTTGTGCAGCCACGCCGGAATAGACTTCGTCACTTTCACGGGCTCGGCCCCGGTCGGCAGGCGCATCGTCGAACTGGCGGCGCCCACGCTGAAGCGAGTGGTCCTGGAACTCGGCGGCAAGTCCGCGGACGTGATCCTGCCCGGCAGCGACGTGGCGTCCCTTGCGATGCGCTGCGTGCTCGGGTGGACCGGCAACGCCGGGCAGGGCTGCAGTTCGCTCACCCGCACCCTCGTGCACCGGCCAGATTACGACCGCTACCTCGCGGCCGCGGTCGCGTCGGCGGAGGCCTTCGGCTGCGGGGATCCGCGGGATGAGAAGACAGTCGTCGGGCCGCTCGTCTCCGCGGCACAGCGTGCCAGGGTGGCAGGCTATGTCGACCGGGCTGTCGAGGCCGGAGCGCGAGTCCTGACTGGTGGCAAGCCGCCCCAGGCGTTCGGCAAGGGCTACTACTACGAGCCCACCGTCGTCACCGGCGTCGACAACAGCGCCGAGATCGCGCAGGACGAGCTATTCGGCCCGGTGAGCGTCGTGCTCCCCTACGACGACGTGGACGAGGCCGTCGAACTGGCCAACGACACCATCTACGGTCTCGCCGCCAACGTGTGGGGGCCCACCGCGGCCGCCGTCGGGGTCGCCCACCGGATCCGGGCCGGGACCGTGACCGTCAACGGCGGCGGTCCGATGCTCGGTGATCACCCCTGGGGCGGATACAAGCAGAGCGGACTCGGCCGCGAGGGCGGCGTGCTGGGGTTCGCGGAGTTCTTCGAGACCAAGCACATCCTGTGGCCGCTGGACCAGCCAGCCTGACGTTCCCTTATCAATCTGCATGACAGGAGGCAGCCGCCGTGCTAACAGCCGCTGAGGTGGACCAGTTCCGGGTTATCGACACTGACACGCACGTTATTGAGCCCTATGACCTGTGGACATCGCGGCTCCCATCGCGCTGGCGGGATCGGGCTCCGCACGTCATGTGGGACGAGAGCCGCCAGGAGGACGCGTGGTATTTCGGCACCGAGCGGATCGGCGCCGCCGCTTCCGCCGCTCAGGCTGGCTGGCGCGAGTACCCGCCGGATCACCCGCCGAGGCTGGCGGACGTGGATGTGGCGACCTGGGAGCCAACGGCCCGGCTGGCCCGGATGGACGAGTACGGCATCTGGGCGCAAGTGCTCTACCCGAACGTGGCCGGCTTCGGCGCCGGGAAGCTGCTCACGCTCGGTGACGGCGAGCTCATGCTGGCCTGCGTTCAGGCCTATAACGACTTCCTGGCCGAATACTCCTCGGCCGACTCGCGGCGCTTCGTTCCCATCATGGCGCTGCCGATGTGGGACATCGACCTGTGCGAGAAGGAGATCGTCCGCGCCGCGTCCCTTGGTCACAAGGGCGTGATCATGACCGGTGAGCCGACCTTCTGGGGCCTGCCGCCGATCGCGGAAAGCTACTGGGATCGCCTGTGGGCGCTGTGCCAGGAGATGGGACTTCCGGTCAATTTCCACATCGGCTCCGGGGACATGTCGATCTTCGACCATGCGTCTCCGAGCGCCGGGCCGCACGCCAACTACGCCAGCTTCGGGCTGCAGTTCGGCCTGGCGAACGCCCGGGTCGTCGCGAACCTGATCACTGGCGGCGTCTGCCACCGGTTCCCCGGAACGAAGTTCGTGTCGGTGGAAAGCGGCGTCGGCTGGATCCCGTTCGCGCTTGAGCACCTGGACTGGCAGTGGCTGAACTGCGGGGTGCCGCGCGAGCACCCGGAGTATGACCTGCTGCCCAGCGAGTACTTCAAGCGGCAGATGTTTGGCTGCTTCTGGTTCGAGCGCGCGTCGGTCAAGTCAGCGATCGATCAGATCGGCCCGGACTGGATCCTGTACGAGAGCGACTTCCCGCACCCGACCAGCATGGCCCCGGGTCCGGCGACCGCCGCCGTGCAGCCGCGCGAATACATCGCCGCCGACCTCGGTGACCTCTCCCCTGAGGTGCTCCGCAAGGTCCTGCACGACAACGCGGCGAAGTTGTACCACCTGGAACCGCTCGGCAGCGAGTGAGGAGACATCCCCATGGCGGATTACCCGACGATCGAGGTCGACCTGACGGCGAAGGTCGCTCCGGCTACTGAGCACTGGCAGGAAATCGACTCGCTACGGGAGGCGCATCGCTTCTTCTGGAACAGCTACGGCTCGGGCTACTGGGTGCTCACCAGGTACGACGACATCCGCGAAGCCTCCAGGAAGCCGGAGATCTTCTCCAATCACTCGATCGTGGCAACCGATCCGGAGCCGGCCTACCGGTTCCTGCCCTCGTTCGCCGACCCGCCGCAGCACATTAAGTACCGCAAGCTGATGAACTGGTGGTTCGCGCCTGCGGAGGTGCAGAAGCTCGCTCCGAAAATCTCTGGGCTGGCGCGCGAGACGATCGAGCCGCTCGTTCCGGCCGGCCGCACGGACTTTAGCGAGACGTTCGGCGACCAGTACCCGGTAAAGGTCTTCCTGCTGTCGGTCGGCCTGGGCACCGGCGACGCTGACTTCTTCGTCTCCTGCGTGCGCCGGATGTCAGGTGCGATCACCGGCAGGGAGGAAGATGTCGCCAAGATGATGGCAGCGTGGGGGGAGATCGCCGCCTACTGGACGGACATGGTCGCGGCCCGCCGGACACAGCCGCTCGATCCGGACGTCGACTTCGTGAGTCACATGTGCCGCAGCGAACTGGACGGCGCTCCGCTGCCGGACGCTGATGTGATCGACATCATGGTCACCTTGACCCTCGGCAGCCTGGACACACTGAAGAGCCAGCTCGGCTGGTGCTTCTACCACCTGGCGACGAACCCGGAGGACCGCAAGCGCCTGGTCGACGAGCCGGAGCTGCTGCCCGGCGCGGTCGAGGAGTTCCTGCGCGCCTACCCGATCGTTCCGATGGCCAGGAAGGTGACCACGGACGTCGACTTCCATGGCTGCCCGATGCGCAAGGGCGACATGGTCATGCTGACCTACCCGTCGGCGACGAGGGATCCCCGGCAGTTCCCCGATGCCGACAAGGTGATCATCGACAGGTTCCCGAACCGCCACATCGCGTTCGGTGCCAGCGAGCACCGCTGCCTTGGCTCCCACCTGGCGCGCGCCGAGCTGCAGACCGCGATCCGGGAGTGGCACAAGCTCATTCCCGAGTACCGGCTAGAAACCGGCGATCCCCCGCTGGCCCATGGCGGGCAGATCTCACTGCTGAGCCTGCCGCTGGCGTGGGATTGAGCCGAGCCGCTCACCACCGGTGAGACGTTTCAGAAGGGAACGGGCATGCGGTTCGGGCTGTCGGTCTACGACATTTCGGCGGCGGAGCTGACGGAACTGGCCATGGCCGCTGAGGCCGCCGGCTTCGAGAGCTTGTGGGTTGGCGAGCATCTGCTGCTACCGGTTGACTACCGCTCGGTCCATCCGACCCGCGAGCCCGCGCAGGAGCAGGCGGCCCGGATCGTGTCGCCAGACACTCTGCTCGTTGATCCGCTTGTTGCGCTGGCCGGCGCGGCCGCACGGACCAGCCGGCTGCAGCTTGGCACCGCCATCTACCTGCTGCCGCTGCGCCACCCGCTGGCGGTGGCCAGGGCGGTGCTGACCTTGCAGGAACTAGCTGGCGGGCGGCTGCTGTTCGGCGCGGGCGTCGGCTGGCTGCGGGATGAGTTCGAGGCACTGGCAGTGCCGTTCGGCGACCGGGCCCGTCGGTTTGAAGAGAGCGTTGACGTGCTGCGGAAAGCCTGCGCGGGCGGCGTGTTTTCCCATCATGGCGACGTGTATGACTTCGGGCCCGTGCAACTGACTCCGCATGCGGTCGGCGTTCCCCTCGTTCTCGGCGGGAACACCTCGCCTGCCTTGCGCCGGGCCGCGATGCTGGCGGATGGCTGGTTCGCTTCCGGCACACCGTCGCTGACCGAAGCCGTCGAGCTGGCCGCTGAGCTAGCCGCCGCGCAGGCCGCCGCCGGTCGATCTGTACCCCTTACCACCTATGTCCGCGCGTCGCCGCCCCCGCCCGCTGATATCCCGCGGTACGAGGAGGCCGGGTTCAGCCAGGTGGTCTTGTGGGCGCACGAGCTGTGCCCGCCGGGTCCCCATCGGTGGGACCGGCTGGCGGGCGCGGCCTCCGAGCTCGGCATCGTCGACCGGGCCTGGGGATGACCGCGCTGCAGCCGACGGCCGGTGGCGGCCCGCTGGCAGGCTCCCCGAGCGTTGCGGCTTTCGCGGCCGACGCAAGGGCCTGGCTCGCGGCCCGGCTGGCCTTGGCCGACCCGGACCAGCGGGCCTGGGGCGATGGCAGCGACGACGTCTCGGTCTTCCACCGGCTGTCCTTCGCCGAGGAGAAAGCCCTGCTCGACCGGGCCATGGCCTGGCAACAGGAAAAGTACGACGCCGGCTACGGAGCCATCACCTGGCCGGCCGAAGACGGCGGGGCGGGCCTTAGCCCTGCGCACGAGCGCGTGTTCAACGAGCTAGAAGAGGGCTTCGATCTCCCGGAGTCACATGAGACCTTCGCGGTAACGACGCACCTGGTGGCGCCAACGGTGCGCATATTCGGCACGCCCGAGCAGCGTGCCCGGTTCGTGCGCCGGTTCCTGCGCGCCGAGGAATTGTGCTGTCAGCTGTTTTCCGAGCCGGGCGCGGGCTCAGATCTGGCGGGCCTGGCGACCAGGGCGGAGCGGGACGGCGACGACTGGGTGATCAGCGGCCAGAAGGTCTGGAGCTCGGGGGCGCAATTCGCTGCCTGGGGTGAGCTCATCGCCCGGAGCGACCCGTCGCTCCCCAAGCACGCCGGGATGACTGCGTTCCTCGTTCCGCTCGATGCGCCGGGCGTCCAGATCCGTCCGATTCAGCAGATGTCCGGCGGGTCTTCATTCAACGAGGTGTTCCTCACCGACGTGCGGATTCCCGACGAGCTGCGGCTCGGCGATGTCGGCCAGGGCTGGAAGGTCGCTCTCACGACGCTGGGCTTCGAGCGCGGCGGCAGTGGTAACCGCGGGGTCGGCGGATCCTGGGAGCAACTGGTCGGCCTGGCCCGCTGGCTTGGACGCACGGGTGATCCGGTCATCCGCCAGCGGCTCGCGTCGGTATACATCCACCAGCAGGTCCGCCGCATGAACGCGGCCCGGGTGGCAGCAGCAACCGCGGCTGGCCAGCCGCCCGGACCCGAGGGGTCAATAGGCAAGCTGCTGTGGGTCGCCGGGATGACCGAGATCGGGGAGGTGGCGGGGAGCCTGCTTGGCGCCCGGCTGATCGCCGACACCGGCGAGTGGGGCACCTTCGCCTGGAACGACCATGTCCTCGGCGCGCCCGGCTACCGAATCGCGGGCGGGTCCGACGAGATCCAGCGGAACATCATCGCCGAGCGCGTGCTCGGGCTGCCCAGTGACGTGCGCGTGGATCGCGACATACCATGGCGGCAGATCCCCAGATAGCTGTCTAAATCCGGCGCTGCTCCATCCAGCCAGGCTCCATGATCTTTTCGGTGATCTTCCACGAGCCGTCGACCCGGCGCAGCTTGTCGCGGTAGCGAGCCACGATCAGCGTGACCGCGCCGTCGTCGCCAACATCAGTCTGATGAGACGTGTGATAGGTGAGCGTGCTGGCCTCGTCCGGGCCAGTGAAGTCGATGTGGTAGACGGTCAGCTTGTGATGCTGCCAGGACTTGTCGGCAGTCATCCCGTCGATCCACTTCACGATCTCGTCCGCCCCAGTGAGGTCCGCGACAGTTGTGTAGACGCCATGGGCGTCATCGGTAAAGAGCGAGCGCAAGGTGGCATAGTCCTTGTAGTCCACCGACGAGGCGTACCGGTAGAGCACGTCGCTGATCTGCTGGCGGTCAATGAGCCAGCGCAGTTCGTCCTGGCTTAGCGCGGAGTCTAGGAAGCCGGCCGGGTCCATCGAGCGCTCCTCATCCTTCAGTCATGGTGATCGCGCCCGCAGGGCACGCTTGCGCGCCGGCCCGCGCGGCCGCCGCCAGGTCACCAGGTATCTCTCGCTCGTGGCCTCGGTCAGCGCAGAAGCCCTCGTCGTCGGGCCCGTACACGTCCGGACTCACCGTGTAGCACCGGCCATGACCGAGGCACTGCTCCGCATCGACCGAGATCCGCATCCGTCCCCCTCACGTCGCCAAGCACCACTTCCCTTTCAGCGAAACGAATATATCATGATTATCATCACTAGGGAAAGTCCCTGACGACGTTACATCGGCGACTCGCAGCCGAAACCTCGAAGATCCCTAGGGATCATTACCATTAAGCCTCGAGACTCCTGGGGGTACAGTGCGCAGTGTGGATGCCTTGCCTGCCGAGGACGCCGCGGCGCCCGGCGTTACTGGGCGCAACCTGTGGGTCAGCCTCGCGCAGTCCAATGCGGACACCACGGATCAGCCTCGGCGCGCTGCCAAGACGGCCGAAACCGTTGCCGCGGCGATCGTGCGGGACATCGTGTCCAGGAACCTCAATCCCGGCGACACGCTGCCGTCCGAGGCGGCGATGCTCGCTCACTACCGGGTCAGCCGGGCATCGCTGCGTGAGGCGCTGCGGCTGCTCGAGGTCCAGGAGCTGATTCGGCTCAAGCCCGGACCCGGCGGCGGGCCGATCGTGAGCGCGGTCGACCCGCGCAACCTGGCCAAGATCAGCACGCTGTATCTGCATCTTGGCGGTGCGACCTACCAGGAGCTGTTCGAGGCTCAGCTCGTCATGGCGCCGATCAGCGCTGAACGCGCGGCCCGGAACAGTGACCGGGAACTCGTGCGGGCCACACTTAAGCCGTTCCTGATCGAGGAGCAGCCGGTCCAGGGCCCTAGCTACTGGACGGTAACCAACGAGTTCCACGGGTCGGTGGAAGCGCTTGGCGGGAACCGGGTCATCGAGCTGCTCACCCGGATCGTCGGCAGTATCTGGCACGAGCACATCGTGACGCGCATGGACACCCAGGCGATCCGCGAGAAGATTCACGAGGAACACCGGGACATAGCCAAGGCCATCATCGCCAAGCAGCCGACCAAGGCTGGGCGGCTGATGCACGACCACTTTGCCGGCGTCGTAGCCGAGTACAGCCGGCACTGGCCGGGCCGCTTCGACGAACTCATCGAGTGGGACTGACAGTTGGCCGTTGGGCTGGTTCGGCCGGCTGTGACGCTGGAGGAGGACTAGGTCACGCGGAGCCAGTCGTTTCCAGCCGCTGTTCCCGCCTGGGTGGTCACCATGATCCGTCCGGTCGTCGCGCTCGGGCGTCGGCAACCGTCATCCCGACCAGCATAGGCACCGTGACCTGGCCGGCCTCAACGCTGCTGCCATCCGGCATAATTCAGCCTCCGCATGACCATGATCTCGCGCATCAGGCACGCCTTTCAACATCCTCAAGCGCCGCGGTCCGGGCGTGCTCTCAGGCTGCCGCGCGTGCTGGCTAAAGCCCCAGCACGCTGCGCAGTCCCCGATCAACGTCGCTCATGAGGGCTGGCGGGAGATGCCCCGTCTCGGCGTCCAGATCGGTCTTGTCCAGGGTGACTAGGGCGGTCACGTTGACGACAGAGTCTTTGCGCAGGCCCGAGGAGGTGGCGGGCAGGAAAACATTGCCGGGCATGGCCGCCAGGCCGGTATTGGACGTAATAACAGCGGCGAGCGTGGTGTTGAGCCGGCTGGCGTTGAATGGGTAGGCCTGGATGACCAGGACTGGGCGGCGCTTGGCGGGCTTGCTGCCTCCTGGTTCGCCGAGATCGGCCCAGCAGATGCTGCCGCGCCGGATCACCACTCGTCCCCGGCGGCCAGCCGCCGGCGGCCGACCTTGGCAGCTGCGGCGGCGGAGTCGTCGCTGCCTGCCGCCAGCAGCGCCTCGTTGACCTGCTCGGTAAGGGAACGCGAAGCGAGTTCATCAAGGTAACGGCGAGCGGCCCTAGCGAAGAACTCTGACCGGCTTATGCCAAGCTCTGCCGCCTGCTTGCTGGCGCGCTCGAAGGTTTCATCGGGCACTGAAATAGCTGTCTTCACCCAGCTAGTATAACCCGGTATTACCTCTGGTCGCGAGCCTGTACGCATCAGGGCATCGGCAAAGTCCTCTTATTCGCTACCAGGCTGCGCCCGTTCCATCATGCGCTGGCTGATGTTTGAGTAGGTCCATCTCGACGCATGACGACGGTGCTCGCGGCCGCGCGTCATCGGCAGCCCAGGATCGCGAGATCGCGGACCCCTGGGCCCCCGCACCGCGTCGGTGGCGCCGCCGATACCCGCAAGCGCGGCGAAGCGGCAACACTTACCGGCTGCCTGCTCGTGACCAGGTCCTGGCCCAGGGTTCCGACAAAGTCGTTGAGCATTTCATGATCGTTTGCAGTGGACGGCTTGTGCGCCGGGCGTGCACGGGCGGCCCTGGAAGCAGGTACGCATCGCCAAGGCAGCCCGTCGGGCTTCAGTGGGCGACGGTGGTCGCTACCCACTCAGGTGAAGCCGACGTTCAGGATGAAGTGACCGAGCCTCAGTTTGAGTACTCCGCCCCCGGCCAAGTGCACGATAAACGCCAGCAAGATGATGGCCAGAATGGCGACCACCACCCAAAAGAAGAACACGATGATGCCGGGGATGGCATGCCCCGCTACAGTTCTCGCTCTAGCCACGGCCGGCGAGCTACCCGCCGCCGCGCGACTTATTCGGCGCCGAGATCCCAAGACAGTTCGACGATTTTCAGAACCATTGAGCCGCGCTTGCCGCGGCCGGTACGCGCGCCGATGCCGAACTGACAGCGATGGCGAGCTCTGAAGGCAGCGGCGGGGGAGGATTGACGGGTTTAGCCGGGCGGCTAGTCCCCCGGGCCTGCTGCGAGCACCGTCCAGTGCGGAGTCTTCCCCGCGGCCGTGGAGCGGCTCATCGTCACAGACACCCGCGCGCTCCGGATCACCAACGCATCGACCTCCGAGTGCCTGCTAATCATCAGGTCCATCGTAATCATGATGAGGAAAGTATTGACCGCCGCTGTCGGCGCGAGTAATACTCCCACTAACCAAATGGACCTCGGTCGCGGGCAGGAGGCCCCGGCCTCCTGGCCGTCCCGACCTGGCAGGTGGGACATTGCCATGAAGCTACAGAAGGCATGCATTGGCGTTCTTGCCATGGCGTGCGTGGCGGCCGCATCAGCATGCGGCTCCTCATCAACCTCCGCGAACAACTCCGGCTCGCCTTCGGCGAAGGCCTCGAATGCCACGCTGGACAGCAGTGGCGTGACGACTGCGAAGGCAGCGGTAGCCGCAGCAACTACCGAACCAATGAACATCCCGGCGACCACTCCCCTCCCGCACGCTCCGAAGAAGGGCATCAAGGTCGCGTTCCTGACCTGCTCGGCGGCGGCATGCTCGCTGCTGAACCCAGGCTTCACTGCCGCGGCGAAGGCGCTCGGCTGGAGTCCCACTGTGATCACTTACAACAGCGCGACGCCGGGGCAGGCAGTCCAGCAGGCCATCGACGCGGGCTACAAGTACATAGCCACGACGAGCATCACGCTGAGCACCATCACCCCACAGGTCCAGGAGGCTAAGGCCAAGGGCGTCGAGTTGTTCGGCGCCTACACAGGTGATTCCCCCGGAGGCGCGAAGAACGGCCTGTACGGCGTCGCCCAGAACGGCGCCGGTGACGTGAAGACCGGCGCCTTGATGGCCGACTGGATAATCGCGAACTCTGACGGCCACGCCAACGCCGTCTACGTCGACATCTCGCTGTATCCGTCACTCGTGGCGCAGGGCCAGGGCGCAGCGGCCGAGTTCAGCAAGCTGTGCCCGTCCTGCAGCTTCGCCACCCTGCCGGTGAGCATCAACCAGCTCGGATCCGGTCAGGTCCCGTCCGCGATCGTGAGCTACCTGCAGTCGCACCCCAGCGTCAACTACCTGTACCTGTCCTTCCAGGACCTCGACGCTGGCGTTGCGGCGGCACTGCGGACGGCCAACCTGACGAGCAAGGTCAAGATCGTTGGTACCGAGGCACAGGCGACGCAGCTGAATGAGATGGTCAGCGGCCAGGAGACGATGTGGTCGATCCTGCCCGAGCCCTACGTGATGTGGGAAGTGGTCGACTGGATGGCAAGGGCGTCGGAGGGCGTGCTGACTCCAGCAGCGCTGGCCGCGACCGACGAGGGTGTCGCCTTCATCGTCGACACGCCATCGGCAGCCAGCGCCCAGCTGGCCGCCAACGGCGGCAACTGGCCGGGCCCAGTGAATTACCAGGCGCAGTTCAAGACGTTGTGGCACGTCGGCTGATCGGCCGGCTGGCTGCTGCGATCGGCGAAGACACGCCATGACACTCCGGCTTCGTCACCTGACCAAGTCCTTCGGCGGGCAGATCGCGCTGCGGGATGTGGACCTCTCCGTTGCCTACGGGGAGGTCCACGCCCTGGTTGGTCAGAACGGTTCGGGTAAGTCAACGCTGATCAAGGTGCTGTCCGGATACCACCAGCCGGACGCCGGGGCTGCAGCCGAACTCGACGGTCGGCCCTTCCAGCTCGGCAGCGCCAACGCCGCACGCGCGGCGGGCCTGCGCTTCGTCCATCAGGACCTCGCTCTGGTGCTGCAACTCAGCATTCTCGACAACATGATGCTCGGCCGCACCTACCCGGTCGGCATCGCCGGCCGCATCCGCTGGCGCACTGCCGCCGATCTGGTGGCCAGTTACCTGCGCCAGGTCGGCGTGGATGCTGATCCGGGGTCTCCAGTTGGCTCCCTCAGCCTGACCGAGCGGAGCGCCGTAGCGATCGCGCGGGCATTGTCCGACACCGGCCAGGGGCGCCTGCTCCTAGTGCTCGACGAGCCCACGGCGGCGCTGCCGTCGGACGACGTGGGCCGTCTCCTGGACGCGGTCAAGCGGCTCCGGGCCGACGGGCATGGCGTGCTCCTCGTCTCCCACCACCTAAGCGAAGTTCTTGACATAGCCGACCGGATCACAGTGCTGCGGGACGGCCGCGTCGCCGCCTCGGTCGCCCGGGGCGAGGTCGATCACCGGCGGCTGACGGAGCTCATCGTTGGTCACTCAGGACTTGTCGCCGACGCGGTCGCCCACGGCGGCGGCCAGGACCGGCGCGGACAAGACCCGGTGCTGCGGGTCCGGCAGCTGCGGGGCGGCCGCATCCACGGGCTGGACTTTGACATTCGTCCCGGCGAGATCGTCGGCGCAGCCGGGATCACCGGCTCCGGACGAGAGTCGCTCGCGTCGCTGCTTACCGGCGGGCTTCCGCACGACGGCGAGGTCGAGATCGCCGGGCGGCGGCTGCAGCCGGGTCAGCCACAGCGCGTCCTTGCCGCCGGCGCCGCGACGGTGCCCGGTGAGCGAGCCCGGTTCGGTGTGTTTCCCAACCTGGCCGTGCGCACGAACATGACGATCTCGATGCTCGATCGGCATACTCGCTGGGGCCGTATCTCCCGCGAGCGCGAACGTGCGGAAGTCAACGAGTGGATCGACCGGCTGGGCATCGTCACCCAGGGCCCGGACGCGCCAATTAACAGCCTCTCCGGCGGCAATCAGCAGAAGGTACTCGTCGCCCGCGCGCTTCGGACGCGGCCGAAGGTACTGGTGCTGGACGATCCCACGCAGGGCATCGACATCGGCGCGCGCGCCCAGATCCATGATGTCATCGGACGCTGTGCCGCCGACGGCATCGCAATTCTGCTCGTCTCCACCGACAGCGACGAGCTTGCCGAGCTCTGCGATCGAATCCTGATCCTGTCCGGCGGACGATGCGCCCGCGTCCTCGAGCGCGGACCAGCCCTAACGGCGAAGTTGATCGACATCAGCCAGCTTGAGGCAAAGCCAGAGCCTGCCTTCGCTGCCCTGGCGCCCGGCGCCGAAGGAGAAGCATGAACACCGTGACCGCGACCCCGGTCAAGCCGACAGGCACAGCCAGCCGGCGCAGGCGATTCCAGTTGCCGGGTTTGCGCCGGTTCAGCGCCGTCTACCTGTGGATCGTTTTCCTGATCCTGTTCGGCATCCTGCAGTTTCACTTGTTCCTGACCGTCAGCACGTTCCAGGTCGTGTTCTCGCAGAGCGCCGTCACTGCGGTCCTCGCGCTGGCATTCCTGGTTCCGCTTACTGCCGACACTTACGACCTGACAATCGGCGAGATGATGTCGCTGACGATCGTCTTGATGAACTGGCTAACGCTTCATACCTCGGTCCCGATCGGGGTCATTGCCGTCCTCGTCGTCATCACCTGTGCCGCGATCGGGGCGGTATCGGGCTTCATAGTCGTCAAGCTCAGGGTCAACTCGCTGATCGCCACCCTCGGCATGAGTGAGGTGCTGAGCTCCGTCCAGCTATACATCTCGCAGAACCATCAGATCGCCGGGTCCTTCTCCAGCCTGTTTGTCGAAGTCGGCAACGGCAAGGTCCTCGGGATCCCGTACCTGGACCTCTACATGATCGCTATCGCGGCGGTGCTGTGGTTCGTGCTTGAGCAGACGCCAATCGGGCGCCGCCTGTTCGCCGTTGGCGGCAATCGGGAGGCGGCCCGGCTTGCGGGCATCTCAGCCGACCGAATCATCTGGGGGTCGCTTATAGCCTCCGCGGTTATTGCCTCCCTCGCCGGGGTCATGTACACCGCGCAGGTCGGTGCCTACACCAGCGACATCGGCCAGGGCTACCTGTTCCCCGCGCTCGCCGCGGTGTTCTTCGGCGCATCCCAGCTCTCGCAGCGGCCCAACGTGTGGGGAACGCTGATCGCCTACTTCGCGCTCGCGTTTGGCATCCAGGGACTCACGCTGCAGTTCGGAGCAGGCACGTTCTGGGTCAGCCCGCTATTCCAGGGCGTCGCCGTGATCGCCGCGGTGGCCATTGCCAGCAGCCGGGGCGCGATCGGCCCCGGTGGCGACAGCCGGGCGATCCGGCGGCTGCTGCGATCGAGCAGCTCGGCTCAGCCGTCCGCTAATGTCGGCGATTCCGAATAATCATCATCATGAAATCTTGACAGCTATCGGCCGCGGCAGTTGGATTACAGGTAAGCGCGAACAGCAGAGGATGTCATGGCGATGGGCGAGCGGCCGGTGGCCGAGTACCCGGATGAGCGGCGACGGCCGAGGCCGCGCCGCGGGCCCCTGGCGGGTGTCCGGGTCGCTGACTTCTGCTGGATGGGCGTCGGGTCGGTCGCGACGCGCCTGCTCGCCGACTTCGGTGCCGAGGTCATCAAGATCGAGGACCGGACCCGCATCGACACGCCGCGGAAGCTGCCGCTGTACAAGTCGGAGCGCGCCCGGAACTTCGGCGAAGAAGTCGTGGGCGCAGACCCCGACAAGGGCGGCCTGTTCAACAACTACTGCCGCAACAAGCTCGGCGTCACCATCAACATGCGGTCGGCCGAAGGCCGGCTGCTCGCCGAGCGCCTGATCGCCGCCAGTTCGGTGGTCACGGAGAACTTCGCTCCCGGCATCATGGAGCGCTGGGGCCTGACCTACGAGCGCCTCACGGAGCTGCGCCCAGATGTCATCTACGCCCGGATGAGCGGATACGGGCACAGCGGCCCGCACGCGGCTTACCGCAGCTACGGCCCGGTTGTCCAGGCGGTGAGCGGACTGTCGTTCATCAGCGGCCTGCCCGGCCGGGAACCGTCCGGATGGGGCCTGTCCTACATGGACAACCAGGCGGCGTTCTACAACTCAGCCGCCATCTTGATGGCCATCCGCCGCCGGGCGCTGACCGGGGAGGGCACCGAGATCGACGTTTCAGCGGTCGAGACAGGCATCTCAATGCTCGGTCCGGTGCTGCTAGAGGTCACGGTCAACGGACGCGTCACGCGAGGGGCGGATTACCCGACCGGCAACCGGCTCGAGCACCCCGCCGCCGCTCCGCACGGCGTGTACCCGGCCAGCGGCGAAGACCGCTGGGTAGCGATCGCGGTCTTCTCCGACGACGAGTGGTCCCGCCTCGTCGACGCGATGGGACGGCCCGGCTGGGCCTTCGACGAGCGGTTCGCGAGCCAGCAGTCCCGGCAGGCCAATCAGGACGCGCTCGACGAAGCGATCGCCGCGTGGACCTGCCAGCGCGACCGTCATGAGGTGATGAAGTTGCTGCAAGACGCTGGCATCCGAGCTGGCGTAGTCCAGAACGCTGAGGATCTCAACGAGACCGATCCGCAGATCGCCCACCGCGGTGTCTTCTTCGAAATGGACCACCCTGTCATCGGCGAGGCCCGGTTCGAGGGCGTCCCGATGCGCTTCTCCAGGTTGACCGCCGACAACTGGCGGTCGGGTCCGCTGCTCGGTGAGGACAACGAATACGTCTTCAGAGAGCTGCTCGGAGTCGGTGCTGAGGAGTTCGCTGAGCTCGCGGCGACGGGGGTGATCTAATGGCCTCGGCCAACGGCGGCAGCCAGCCGCAAGTGACACCGTACGGCGACCTCAGGGTCGTCGAGCTCGCCGTCGACCCGGCCGGCGAGGCACTCGGCAAGCTGCTGGCGACGATGGGCGCCGACGTGATCAAGGTCGAGCTGCCCGAAGGAGCGCCGAGCCGCCATGTCGGACCGGTCGCGGCGGGCGCCCCCGACGGCGACCCCAACGCGAGCCTCAGCTTCTGGTTCTATAACACCGGCAAGCGCAGCGTGCTGCTCGACTACCGGACCAGCGACGGCCTGGACCGGCTGCGCGGCCTGCTGCACCGGGCCGACGTGGTGATCACCGGGTGGCGCCCTTCGGAGTGGGCCGCGCTCGGCGTCACGCCAGCCGATCTGCGGGCGGGCAGGCCGCAGCTGATCCTGGTCAACCTGAGTCCGTTCGGCCTCGACGGGCCATGGGCTGACATGGTGAGCTCCGACCTGGTGGGCCTGGCACTCGGCGGTCCGCTGAACAGCTGCGGCTACGACGACCACTCGATTCCGCCGATCCGGCCCGGCGGTGATCAGGGCTTTCAGCTGACCGCCAGCTTCGGTCATCTCGGCGTGCTGCTCGCGCTGCTGGAGCGGGATGAGACCGGCCATGGACAAGTCGTGGACGTTGCCATGCACGACTGCCTGTCCGTCAGCGCGGAGCTGGCCAATCCGTACTGGTTCTACCCCCGGGTGCCGGTGCACCGGCAGACATGCCGGCACGCGCAGCCCAGCCCGACGCAACCGGCCTTGTTCGCCACCGCCGACGACCGGTACATCTATTTCGCGCTGATCACGTCCGAGCAAAAGCCCTGGCAGAGCCTGACCGAGTGGATGAAATCCAAGCGCCTGGCGGCTGATCTCACCGATCCGGCCTACGACGACCCGGACTACCGGCTGGCAAATTTCGCGCACATCCAGCAGATCGTGGAGGTGTTCTTCTTGCTCCAGCCTGCCAGCGATATCTACCACGAAGGTCAGCAGCGCGGCCTCCCGATCGGGGTCCTCAATGCCCCCGAAGACCTGCCGCACGACGAGCATCTGCTGGCCAGGAGCTTCTTCGTTCCCGTCGATGACGACGCGGCAGGCGGTCCGCACCTTTATCCAGGGGCGCCAATTCGCTTCTCCGCATTCGCCACGCCAGCCGTTGCGCGCGCCCCGCGGCTCGGCGAGCACACGGCCGACGTACTCGGAGGGGCAACGTGAGAACGTCGAATTGGCAACCTGGTGCCTGCGCCATCGCCGGCATAGGGACCACTGACTTCAGCCGAGACTCCGGCCGCAGCGACCTTACCCTGGCGACGCAGGCAGTGCTCGCCGCGCTCGACGACGCCGGTCTCGATCCGTCGCAGATCGACGGGATCGTGCGCTGCGACATGGACCTGGTCCGCCACAACGATCTGGCCGAGGCGCTGGGCATTCCGCAACTTAGCTACTGGGGCGAATGCGGCCCAGGAGGTGTAGCCCCGTGCGCCATGGTCGGTCAGGCGGTCGGGGCGATCCTGTCCGGGCAGGCAACTACAGTCGTCGTTTTCCGCGCGCTCAACGGCCGGTCGGGCCGGCGGTATGGCGCCACGCCCACCGCCGCGGGACAGGCAATCACCGGCGGCACGGGGTCATACGACGAGTTCTTCCTGCCGTATGGACTTCTCACGGCGGGCCAGATGTTCGCCCTCATGGCTCAGCGGCACATGATCGAGTACGGCTCGACCCAGGAGCAGCTCGGCTCGATCGCTATTGCGTGCCGGGACCGTGCGCTGGCCAATCCGGCCGCGCAGATGCACGGCCGTCCGCTCACCATGGACGGCTACCTGTCAGCGCGGATGATCTCGTCTCCGCTCCGGCTGTTCGACTACTGCCTTGAGACCGACGGTGCCGCCGCGATCGTCGTGACCAGCACCGAACGAGCCAGGGACAGCCGGCATGGCGCGGTCCTCATCCATGCAGTGGCGCAGGCCAGCGTGCCGGGAACGCAACCAGGAGTTATGTTCCCCGCGCTCATGCGGGACAGCATCACGTCGCTGTCGTCGCGGGCCGTTGCCGATCTGCTCTGGTCGCGGTCCGGACTGGGCCCGGGTGACGTCGACGTGGCGCAACTCTATGACTGCTTCACCATCACGCTGCTGTTGCAGCTAGAGGACTACGGCTTCGTCAAGCGGGGGGAGGGCGGCGCGTTCGCGGCCGACGGCGGCTTGGGCCTCGGCGGCCCGCTGCCGTGCAACACCTCGGGCGGCCATCTGTCGGAGGGTTACATTCACGGCATGAACCATGTAGTCGAGGGCGTCCGTCAGATCCGCGGCACCTCTACGGCACAGGTTCCAGGTGCCGAAGTCAGTCTGGTGACATCCGCGCCGCCGCCGGCCAGCAGCGCGCTGATCTTGACGGTGGACCGGTGACGGCCCCCGGCGCGCCGCACCGGCTGGCCCCGGCCACAACTGACCCGGATACAGGCGGCTTTTTCGAGGCGGCGGCCCGCCGCGAGGTGGCGCTGCGGTTTTGCGCCGACTGCGGTGCCGTGCTGCACCTGCCCAGGGCCTTCTGTTACCACTGCGGCGGCTGGAACACCTGCTACCGGGCGGTGGCGCCGCGGGCCCGGGTGTACTCCTGGACTGTGGTGGAACATCAGGTTCACCCGGCCTACCCGGCCCCCTACACCGTCGCGCTGGTGGAGCTTGCCGAAGAGCCGGCGGCCCGCCTCGTCAGCTTCCTGCCCGGCCGGCCAGCACTGCGGGCCGGGCAGGAACTCCAGGCTTGGTTCGAGCGGCTTGACAACGGGACTGTGCTGGTCCAGTGGCGGCCGGAAGGCACCGGAGGTGAGCCAGCGTGACAGCGGAACGGACGACGCAAGCCGTGCCGGTAGCCGAGGGACTGTTCTCCTGGCCCGACGGTCCCCGGCTGATCGGCAGTATGTGCGCGGCTTGCGGCACTACCACCTTTCCTAGCCAGCAGTCGTGCCCGCGTTGCACCGGAACCCAGCTTCGGCAGCTGCCGTTGGCTACCACGGGGCGGCTGTGGACCTGGACGGTCCAGGCGTTCGAGCCCAAGCCGCCCTACGCCGCCGACGGTCCCTTCGAGCCATACGGCGTCGGATATGTCGAGCTGGCCACCGAGGACGGAACCGGCGCCGTGGTCGTCGAGTCCCGGCTCACCGAGAGCGAGCCCGGCCGACTGCGCATCGGCGCGCCGATGAAGCTGGCGTTCGTCCCGCTGCGGCGCGATGTGACCGGCGCCCAGGTCGTGACCTTTGCCTTCGAGCCCGTCAGCGACGCGGCCCAGTAGGTCGACACAGCAGAGAGGAGCGCACCGTGGACGTCGCCGTGGTCGGAATCGGCATTCACCCGTTCGGCCGCCACCCAGGGCTGTCCGGACGGGCTCAGGGAGCCTACGCGGCCAGGCAGGCGCTATCGGATGCGGGCATCGGCTGGGCCGATGTGGAATGCGCCTTCGGCGGGAGCATGGCAGCGGGCGGCGCCGATACTCTCGTCAGCGATCTCGGCCTCACCGGACTGCCGTTCATCAACGTGCACAACGGCTGCGCTACCGGCGGCAGCGCACTGGCGATGGCCGACCGGGCGATCCGGTCCGGTGATCACGACGTGGTGATGGCGATGGGCTTTGACAAGCACCCGCCTGGAGCGTTCAACGCCGACCCGGAAGCGAGCGGCCTCGGCCGGTGGTACGGAGAAACGGGCCTGATGCTGACCACGCAGTTCTTCGCCATGAAGATCCAGCGTTACATGCACGAGTACGGCATCTCCGCAGGGACTCTTGCCAGGGTCGCGGCGAAGGCATTCCGTAACGGCGCGCGTAACCCGAACGCCTGGCGCCGGCAGCCGCTCTCTGAGCAGGAGGTCGCCGCTGCGCCGATGATCAGTCATCCGCTGACCAAGTACATGTTCTGCTCGCCCGGCGAGGGCGGGGTGGCGCTTGTGCTCTGCCGAGCCGACTGGGCCCGCCGATACACCAACCGGCCGGTGTACCTGTCGGCAGTGTCGTTCCGGACCCGCCGGTTCGGATCGTTCGAGGTGTTCAGCCCGTGGCTGTCCCCCGACCGGGCCGAGGGCCCGACCATCGAGGCAGCGCGGGCAGCGTTCGAGACGGCCGGGCTCGGGCCCGCGGACGTCGATGTCATCCAGCTTCAGGACACCGAGTCCGGAGCCGAGATCATGCACATGGCCGAGACCGGTTTCTGCAAGGACGGGGAGCAGGAGATGCTCATCCAGTCCGGCGCGACGGAGATCGGCGGCGCCATGCCGGTCAATACCGACGGCGGGTGCCTGGCCAACGGCGAGCCGATCGGGGCCAGCGGCCTGCGCCAGGTCTATGAGAGCGTGCTGCAGCTGCGCGAGGCTGCGGGCCAGCGCCAGGTGCCGGGTGAGCCCAGGGTTGCTTTCACGCACGTCTACGGAGCGCCAGGGATCAGCTCGTGCGCGGTACTTACCCGGTGAGGAGCTGGCAAAGGTGAGCACGATCGCGGTCGACCTGACTGGCAAGGTAGCTCTCGTCACCGGCAGCACCAGAGGCCTCGGCCGCCGGATGGTGTCGGCGCTCGCGGACAGCGGTGCCGACGTCGTCATCACCAGCCGGAACGGTGCCGCCTGCGTTGATGTAGCCGAGCAGGTGCGCAAGGAATCCGGCCGCCGTGCCTTCGCCCGGCCCTGTCACGTCGGCCGGTGGGAAGAGATCAGCGGCCTTGTCGACGACGCGTACGCCGAATTCGGGCGCGTCGACATCCTGGTGAACAACGCCGGCATTTCCCCGCTGTACGCCTCGCTCGACGCGGTCAGCGAGGACCTGTTCGACAAAACCATCGCGGTCAACCTCAAGGGTCCCTTCCGCCTCAGCGCGCTGATCGGAACGCGCATGGCCGCGGGCAGCGGCGGCTCGATCATCAGCATTGCCAGCACTGCCGCGATCAAGCCCAGGCCGGCCTACCTGCCCTACGCCGCGGCCAAGGCCGGCCTGATGAGCCTCTCTGAGGGACTGGCCAGGACGTTCGGGCCTGCCGTCCGCTCGAATGTGGTCATGGCCGGACCGTTCGCGACCGACATAACCGCGGGCTGGGACTGGGACGCCTTCAACGCGCGCGTCAAGGAATTCGCGCTGGCCCGCATCGGCGAGCCTGATGAGATCGTCGGTGCCGTCCTGTACCTCGCCAGCGATGCCGCCAGCTACACCACCGGCGCGGTGCTCAGGGTGGATGGCGGTGAGCCGTGACGGCCCGTCAGCTTAGCGATGTCGCGCCGGTCCGGCCCGGCGAGGACCTGGACTGGGCGCGCGTCGCCGCTTTCCTCCGGGACAGGCTGCCGGACCTTGATGGCGAACTCGATGTGCTGCAGTTCCCCAACGGATCGGCAAACCTCACCTACCTGCTGCGGTTTGGCGAAGTGCCGCTGGTGCTGCGACGTCCGCCGTTCGGGCGGGTCGCCCCTGGCGCCCACGACATGGCCAGGGAGCACCGGGTTCTGTCCCGCCTCTGGCAGGGCTTCCCGCCCGCGCCACGGGCCATGCTCCTGTGCGAGGACGACGGCATCGTCGGCTCGAAATTTTTCGTCATGGAATACCGCCGCGGCGTGGTCATCTGGGATGCGATCCCCGAGACGATGCGCCACCACGCAGGCGCTGCCCAGCGCGTGGGGTTCGCCGTCGTCCGCGCGCTCGCCAATCTGCATCAGGTCGATTACGCCAGTTGCGGCCTGTCAGACCTCGGCCGGCCCGATGGTTTCGTCGCCCGCCAGGTGCGCGGCTGGCGCAGCCGGTGGGACGCGGTCGCCCGGGGCGACGCGCACCCGGTCATGCTCGAGGTCGCCGACCTGCTTGAGCGCACGCTGCCGCGACCGCAGCGCGCTGCGGTCCTGCACAACGACCTCAAGCTCGACAACTGCCAGTTCGACCCCGCCGATCCCGACCGCGTGCACTCGGTTTTCGACTGGGACATGGCTACGCTCGGCGATCCGCTGGTGGACCTGGGCACGCTGCTCAACTACTGGCCCGATCCCAGCGATGAGCCCGGCGACCGCGGCGTCTATCCCGATGGCCAGGATGCGCTCGGCCTGCCATCGCAGGACGAGGTCCTTGCGGTGTACGCCGACGCAACCGGCCTCGATCTGGCCGCCGCCGGCTGGTACCAGGCTTTCGCCTGCTGGAAGACGGCAATCGTGCTGCAGCAACTGCACGACCGCTACCTGCGCGGCGAAACGGCCGACAAGCGCATGGCCAGCAGGGGTGACCGGGTTGCCGAGCTCGCCGCTCGGGCCCGCCGACTGCTTCCGAGGAGCCGAATGTGAGCTGGGATTTTGAGACCGAGCCCGAATTTCAGGCGCAGCTGGACTGGATCGACTCCTTCGTTCGCGATGAGGTGGAGCCGATCGACCACCTCATCGCGCACGGCTACGACATGGCCGACCCGGTACGTCAGCGGCTCATACCCCCGCTGCAGCGCCAGGTCCAGGAGCGCGGGCTATGGGCCTGTCATCTCGGCCCTAACCTCGGCGGCCCTGGCTTCGGGCAGCTGAAGCTCGCGCTCATGAACGAGATTCTCGGCCGCTCCCACTGGGGACCGATCGTCTTCGGCTGTCATGCGCCAGACTCCGGCAACGCCGAGATCCTCGCTCAGTACGGCACGCCCGAGCTGAAGGAGCGTTACCTGGAGCCGCTGCTGAGCAACCAGATCGTATCGGCGTTCTCGATGACCGAGCCGGCCGGCGGCTCCGATCCGACCGGCTTCGTGACCGCGGCCGTGCTGGACGGAGACCAGTGGGTAATCAGCGGGGAAAAGTGGTTCTCCTCGCACGCCCGGTTCGCGTCGTTCCTCATCGTCCTTGCCGTTACCGAGCCTGATCTGCCGCCGCACCGGCGGATGTCGATGTTCGTGGTGCCTGCCAACTCGCCCGGCGTGGAGATCATCCGCAATGTGGGGATGTACGGCCACTCCGGTGAGGGCACGCACGCCTACCTGCGCTACAACGACGTGCGAATACCCGCTGACCACATCCTGGGCGGGCGCGGCCAGGGATTCGCAGTGGCGCAGACCCGCCTCGGCGGCGGCCGGATCCACCATGCCATGCGCACGGTCGGGCTGGTCCGCAAGGCGTTCGATGCCATGTGCGAGCGGGCGCTCTCCCGGCGAACCCAGGGCGAGGAACTCGCCCGCAAACAGCTCATTCAGCAGATGATCGCCGACTCGTGGATCCAGATGGAGCAGTTCCGGCTGCTCGTTCTGCGCACCGCCTGGAAGATCGACCGGTGCAACGACTACCGCCAGGTGCGGGCGGACATCTCGGCGGTCAAAGCCGCCATGCCGCAGGTCCTGCACGACGTGGCAGCGCGCGCGCTGCAGATCCACGGCTCGCTCGGGGCGTCTGCGGAGATGCCGTTCGGAGCCATGGTCATGGAGTCGTTCCACATGGGCCTCGCGGACGGCGCGACCGAGGTACACAAGATCGCGCTCGCGCGTGCGGTGCTCAAGGGCTACAAGCCCGTATCCGGCCTGTTCCCGACGACGCACCTGCCGCGGCTGCAGGCCGAAGCACGCAGCCGTTACCACGAGGTCCTGGCCGAGTTGCACAGCGAGGAGGTGTGAGGTGACACCGACCGCCGAGGTCAGGAAGTTGCAGCCGGGCTCGCGGTGGCGGAGCGCGGTGTGCGAGGCCGAGTTGGTCGTCGTGCGGGCGCCCGCCGGAGCGGTGAGCCTGCGGATCGGCGGTGCGGAGGTGCTCGGGTCCGACGGCGGCCGGCTTGACGGCACGCGCCTCGACGACTCACTCGCTGACGGGGCGCTGCTCGGCAAGCGCTATCACGACGAGGTCAGCGGGCTCGAAGTGCTGTGTACCAAGTCCGGGACAGGCACGATCACCGTCGACGGACGGCGGGCCACCATCATGGCGCCGAAGCGGCTGCCCGCCTCCGACTGAGCCATGAACATCGCGCTGCTGCTGGAGATGGCCGCCGAAGGCGCGGGCCGGCGAGTCGCGATCGGCTCGCGCTCGGGCGGCGTTACCTACTCCGAGCTGCTGCGCCAGGCCCGGAACTCCGCCGGCTGGCTGACCTCGCACGCCGGTGAGCGCGCCGGGTTGCTCGATGGTAACTCGGCGGCTGTCCCGCTGCTGCTATTCGGCTCTGCGCTGGCCGGGCGGGCATTCGCGCCAGTCAGTTACCGGCTCGCGGCCGACCAGCTGCACGCAGTGCTCGCCCGGCTCGGACCGGCCGTGCTCGTCGCGGGGCAGGATACGAGGATCCCCGACCCGCTGCCAGAAGGCCTGGTAGTGCGCACCCGAGAGCAGTTCCTTGACGCGGCCAGCCGAGGATCTGCGCAGATCGCCGCGACCGACAAGGACCCGGATGCGGTGGCCGTGCTGCTGTTCACAAGCGGCACGACCGGCGCGCCGAAAGCCGCGGTATTGCGCCATCGTCAGCTAGCGGCCTACATCCTTGGAACCGTCGAGTTCCTCAGCGCCGGCGCGGACGAAGCCGCGCTGATCAGCGTGCCGCCCTACCACATCGCCGGGATCAGCGCGATCCTCAGCTCTGTCTACTCGGGACGCCGGATCGTCCCGCTCGAGGCGTTTGATCCAGGCAGCTGGGTGCAGCATGTCACCGACGAACGCATCACC
Source organism: uncultured Actinomycetota bacterium (assembly GCA_963804435.1). Taxonomy (GTDB): domain Bacteria; phylum Actinomycetota; class Actinomycetes; order Streptosporangiales; family Streptosporangiaceae; genus JAJYUU01. The sequence continues at coordinate 3,414,148 of CAWDQI010000001.1, forward strand.
CATGCGATGGTCGTGCCCACGATGCTCACCCGCATCGTCGCCGCGCTACTTGCGAGCGGGGAACGCGTTCCCTCCCTGCGCCATCTGTCGTACGGAGGCGGGAGAATGCCCGGCCAGACGATTGAGACGGCCCTGCGGCTACTCCCGCATGTCGATTTCGTCAACGCCTACGGGCTGACCGAGACAAGCTCGACGATCTCGGTGCTCGGGCCGGCCGAGCACCGCATGTTTGCGGCCAGCGAGGACCCAGGTGCCAGGTGCCGGCTCGGCTCCGTCGGGCGCCCGCTGCCCAGTGTCCAGATCGAGATCCGCGGCCAGGACGGGCGGCGGGGCGGGCCTGGCGTATCCGGCGAGGTTCTCGTCAGGGGCGAGCAGGTAGCCGGCGAATACGCGGATGGCACGCAACTCGACACTGACGGCTGGTTTGCCACCCGCGACGCCGGCCACCTCGATGCCGAGGGTTATCTCTTCCTCGAGGGGCGCCTGGACGATGTGATCGTCCGGGGTGGCGAGAACCTCTCGCCGGGCGAGATCGAGGATGTGCTGCTTGCCCATCCGGGCGTGCGAGAGGTCGCCGTCGTCGGGCTGCCCGACCCGGAATGGGGCGAGCAAGTCGTAGCCGCCGTGGTGCCGGCCGCCGGCGCAACGCCCGACGAACCTGCCTTGCAGGAGTGGGTCCGGGATCGGCTTCGCAGTTCCCGGACCCCGTCGCGGGTGGAATTCGTCCCCGCGCTCCCCTATAGCGAGACCGGCAAGCTGCTGCGCCGCAAACTGCGCGAGCTACTAGGCGAGGCGGGCTGAGCTCTCCGGCATCAGGATGACGCCACGCACAGTCCGCCCGGCGGCCTGATCTTGATATCCCAGATTTATCTGATCCAGGGTGTAGGTCCGGTCGACGATCGCGGCGGGGTCGTAGCGGCCGCGTCGCGTGAGTTCGAGCAAGAACTCCGCTCCTCGCCGCCCATGCCACGAGCCCGAGAGGCAGCCGCGGATCTGCTTCTCGTAGAGCTGCAGGTCGCGCATGCTCAGCGACACCGAGCGCTCTGCCTCTGGGTGAACGTTGACAACCACAAGCCGGCCCCGCTTGCCGAGCAGCGACAAAGCGTCCGAAATGACATGACCATCGCCGACGCTCATCGCCATGATCACTGCATCGGCTCCCCTGCCTGCTGTCGCCGAGTCAACTGCTTCGGCCGCTGCGGACAGGTCCGGCACCGCTGCGTCCGCCCCGAGGCGCACGGCCAGCTCGCGCCTCGGCTCGAGCGGGTCGACCGCCAGCAACCACGAAGCGCCAGCGAATCGGGCGGCCGCGACCGCGTTAGCTCCGACGCCGCCCACGCCGACCACGACGGCCGTCTCGCCGGCGCGCAGTTCAGCAGTATTCTGCACCGACCCCCAGCCCGTGACCCCAGCACATGAAATGGTGCAGATTTCCGCGAACGACAGGGACTGGTCAACGCGCAGGCACGACGACGCGCTGACCACCGTGAACTCCGCAAACGCGCCCAGGAACACGAATATAGCCAGGTCTTTGCCGCGAGCGTGATGGCGAGCAGTCCCGTCGGAGATCTGCCGTCCCCGGCCTATCAGTGCCCCGCGTTCGCACATGTGCGGAAGATAACGAAGGCAAGCCGGGCACGTCCCGCACGGCGGAACCGGGATGCAGAACAGTACGTGATCGCCAGCTGCGAACCCAGTGACGTCTGGCCCGGTCATCTCCACGACGCCTGCGCCCTCGTGGCCACCGACGATTGGGCGGCTCAGTTCCGGATAGCCGCCCTGCACCATGTGCAGATCACTGTGACACAACCCTGCCGCCCGGACTCGGACGAGCAACTCTCCGGGCCCAGGAGGGTCGACCCGTATCCGGTCGATGCTCCACGATTGGGCGCGTGCCCACTGGATCGCGGCGAGTCCCTCGGCGCCGGCCGGGTTCAGCATCAGTCCACGTCCCACAGTCTCTGTACCGTCAGCGCCTATCACGGGCTCGCGCGTCTGCTGAACAACCGTAACCAGAGTCTCACCCAGATTTGAAGAGATCATAGAGATCGTTATAAGTAATTCCGCCAAGTTGTGTGATCAGCAGCCCAGGGGTATCGCTGAGCCTTCCGGGCCGTGACTTCCAGGAGCAGCACACTCCGGACGCTGATCGTCCGGGATGCGTTCTACGGTGGGGACATGACTAACAGCGACTACCCGTGGGAACCACCTATGGCCGGCACCGAGGCCGAGCACCTTACCGGTGCGCTCGACCGGCTACGCACGACGTTCCGGTTTAAGGCCGACGATCTCGACGCGGCCGGATTGCAGGTCAGGATCGGCGCCTCGTCGATGAGCATTGGCGGACTGCTCAAGCATCTCGCCGTGTGCGAGGACTACATGTTCACCGTCAAGCTCAGCGGAGCACCGATCGGCGCGCCGTGGGAGGGCGCCGACTGGGACGGCGACAACGACTGGGAGTTCACCTCGGCCGCCGACGACACCCCTGACCAGCTCTACGAACTGTGGGATGGCGCCGTCGAACGATCCCGCGCCAGGCTCAAGGCGGCCCTGGTGAACGGCGGGCTTGACCAGTCCGTGCACCTCGCCGGCCCCGACGGCCGCCACGCCAACCTGCGCAGGCTGGTCTGCGACCTGATCGAGGAGTACGGCAGGCACACTGGCCACGCCGACTTGCTGCGCGAAGCGGTCGACGGGCGGGTCGGTGAAGACCCGCCCGCTGGATGGCGCCCGAAGGCCGGCCACTTTAGCGTCACCGGCTGACGCTCAGGCCTCCGCCGGTGCCGGACACCGGCGCTAACGGCGAGCTGTCAGGTCCCGACCGGGTGCCAGACGGTCTTGATTTCCAGGAACGACATCAGCCGTTGCGTGCCGGGCTTCGCAGCCCAGTCGTCGTTTCCATAGAAGACCCGCTTGACGTTGCCAGCGGCAAGCTGCGCGAGTGCCCCGCGCGCCGGAGGGTCGATCCCCGTCAGATCGATGGCGTTGACGTCCAGGTGCCCGGCCAGCACCGGAGCGAGCTCGGCAGTACGACCCGTCAGCACGTTGACCACCCCGGCCGGCAGGTCTGAGGTCGCTAGTACCTCGGCTAGCGAGATCGCCGGCAACGGGTGATGTTCGCTCGCGACGACGACGGCCGTGTTGCCGGTCACGATCACCGGTGCGACGACACTGACCAGCCCGAGCAGGCTGGAGTCGGCTGGCGCCACGATCGCGACGACGCCGGTCGGCTCCGGCACGCTGAAGTTGAAGTACGGCCCGGCCACCGGATTGGCGGCGCCAGCCACCTGGGCCACCTTGTCGCTCCAGCCCGCATACCAGACCCAGCGGTCGATGGCAGCGGCCACCTCAGCCTCGGCGTTCGATGCCTGTCCGCCGCCGTCGGCAGCCGCGACCTCGGCGGCGAACTGGGCCGCCCGGCCTTCCAGCATCTCGGCCACCCGGTACAAGATCTGGCCGCGGTTGTAGGCAGTGGCGGCCGACCAGCCGGCGAACGCCTTGCGGGCCGCAACGACGGCGTCGCGCGCGTCCTTGCGCGACCCCTGCGCGGCGTATGCCAGCAGCGCTCCGTCTTTGCCCGGCACAAGATAGGACCGGCCAGACTCTGACCTGGGGAAGGCGCCGCCGATGAACAGCTTGTAGGTCTTGCGCACATCCAGCCGCGAGCGCGGTTCGGCTGTCGCGGGCGTCTTGCGGGCCGGCTTGCTCGCCTTGCTGTCAGACATCGAGGTAGGCCGCCAAACCGTGGCGGCCGCCCTCGCGCCCGTATCCAGACTCCTGATAGCCGCCGAACGGGCTGGCCGGATCAAACCGGTTGTAGGTATTGGCCCAGACGACACCAGCGCGCAGTTTCTGTGCCAGCCAGAGGATCCGGCTGCCCTTGTCGCTCCAGATCCCGGCCGACAGCCCGTACGGCGTGTTGTTGGCCTTCACCACCGCCTCATCGGGAGTACGGAACGTCAGTACCGAGAGGACGGGACCGAAGATTTCCTCTCTGGCAATCCGGTGCGACTGGCTCACTCCGGTGAATACAGTCGGCGGGAACCAGTAGCCCCTATCCGGCAACTGGCACGGGGGCGACCAGCGCTGCGCCCCTTCCGCCTCGCCCGCCTGCGTGAGCTGGCCGATTTTGTCGAGCTGCTGGCGCGAGTTGATCGCGCCGATGTCGGTGTTCTTGTCCAGCGGGTCGCCGAGCCGCAGCGTGGCGAGCCGCCGCTGCAGCCTTTCTACGACAGCATCGGCCACCGATTCCTGCACCAGCAGCCTCGATCCGGCGCAGCACACGTGACCCTGGTTGAAGAAGATCCCGTTGACGATGCCCTCGACGGCCTGCTCGACCGGCGCGTCATCAAGGACGATGTTGGCGGCCTTGCCACCGAGTTCGAGCGTGAGCTTCTTGCCCGTGCCAGCGATCGCGCGGGCGATCTCCTTGCCGACCTCGGTGGAGCCGGTGAAAGCGACCTTGTTGACGCCGGGATGGCTGACAAGGGCCGCTCCGGTGTCACCGGCTCCGGTCAGCACGTTCAGCACGCCTGCCGGCAGACCGGCCTGCTGGCAGACCTGGGCCAGCAGCAGTGCAGTCAGCGGCGTTGTCTCCGCGGGCTTGAGCACGCAGGTGTTGCCGGCAGCCAGTGCCGGCGCCAGCTTCCACGCGGCCATCAGGAGCGGGAAGTTCCAGGGGATCACTTGGCCGGCGACACCGAGCGGGCGCGGATCGGGACCGAAACCGGCGTGCTCCAGCTTGTCTGCCCAACCCGCGTAGTAGAAGAAATGCGCGGCGGCCAGCGGGATGTCAACGTCGCGCGACTCCTTGATCGGCTTGCCGTTGTCGAGGCTCTCCAGCACCGCGAACTCGCGCGAGCGCTCCTGCAGCAGGCGCGCGATCCGGTACAAGTACTTGGCGCGTTCGCTGCCTGGCATCGGCCTCCACACCTGCTCATAAGCGGTGCGCGCCGCGGCGACGGCGGCGTCCACATCGGCCGGGCCCGCAGCCGCCACCTGGGCGAGCGGCTCCTCTGTCGCCGGGTTGATGGTGCCAAAGGTGCGGCCGTCCGCGGCCGGCCTGAATGCGCCCGCCACGAAAAGGCCGTATTCGGCGTCAATCGAGACGATGTCGCATGACTCCGGTGCCGGTGCGTATTCCCAGATTGGCGCGGCTAGCTCAGCGGCCGGCCCGCTGGCGCTCTCCTCCAGTGCGGGGATGTTCTTTCTCCTAATCGATCGTGAAGTAGTCAGGGCCGGCGTACTGGCCGGTGAGCTGCTTGCTGCGCTGCATGAGCAGGTCGTTGAGCAGCGTCGAGGCGCCGATCCGGAACAGCCGGGGAGTAAGCCAGGCGGGGCCCGCTATCTCATTCGCCAGCACGAGATAGCGGATCGCGTCCTTGGCTGTCCGAATGCCGCCCGCCACCTTGACGCCGACGCGCAGGCCGGCGGCCTGCTCGAAGTCCCGCACGGCGGCGAGCATCACCAGGGCTGTCGGCGGGGTTGCGGCTGGCGTTACCTTTCCGGTCGAGGTCTTGATGAAGTCCGCTCCCGCCATCATCGCCAGCCACGACGCGCGCGCGATGTTGTCCAGCGTGGCCAGCTCAGCGGTTTCCAGGATGACCTTAAGGTGCGCCGTCCCGCAGGCCTGGCGAACGGCCCGGATCTCGGCATACACCTGGCCGTAGCGGCCGGCCAGGAAAGCGCCGCGGTCGATAACCATGTCGACCTCATCAGCTCCCGCGCTGACCGCGTCCTGGACATCGGCGAGCTTCACTGCGAGCGACGCCCGGCCGGACGGAAACGCGGTCGCTACAGACGCGACCGCAACGCGGCTGCCAGCCACGGCTTCCTTAGCGACGGCCACCAGGTCCGGGTATACGCACACGGCCGCCACCGGCGGGACCGAAGGATCCAAGGGGTCGGGACGCCTGGCCTTTGCGCACAGGCCGCGGACCTTGCCCGGCGTATCGGCGCCTTCCAGCGTTGTGAGGTCCACCATCCTGACGGCCATGTCCAGGGCCTGCAGCTTGGCCGCTTTCTTGATCGAACGGGTCGCAAGCGCGGCCGCTCGTTCGCCCGCGCCCACTTCGTCAACGCCGGCCAGGCCGTGCAGCACCTGGCGCAAAGCCGCATCGGAGGTAGCCGCATCGTCCACCTCGAGGGCCCAACGGGCGGGCGCCGGCTGCGTGATCGACTCGATGCCCACGTTCACACGCTACCTGTGCGCAGGGTCTCGGGACGCGCGGCGCCAGGCGACTGGTGGCCGCGCAGCTCGGCGAAGCCGGGCTTGATCACCGTGTTGATGATCCGCAGGCGCTCGTCAAAGGGCGCGAAGGCGCTCTTCATGGCATTGAGCGTCAGCCACTCGACATCTGACCATCCGTAGCCGAACGCCTCGCTCAGCGCGTGGAACTCCGAAGACAAGCTGACGCCGCTCATCAGCCGGTTGTCGGTATTGACCGTGACCCGGAACAACAGTTCTCGCAGGAGGCCGATCGGGTGCTCCTCGATCGATGCCGCCGCGCCGGTCTGCACGTTTGATGTCGGGCACATCTCCAGCGGGATCCTGCGGTCCCGGATGTAGTTGGCCAGCCTGCCCAGCGACGGACGGCCCTCACCCTGATCCGGCACCTGGATGTCGTCGATGATGCGTACCCCGTGGCCTAGCCGGTCAGCGCCGCACCACTGCAGTGCCTCCCAGATCGACGGCAGGCCGAAAGCTTCGCCGGCATGGATCGTGAATTGGAAGTTCTCCCGCGCTACGTACTGAAAGGCGTCCAGGTGACGGCTCGGCCTGTTGCCGGCCTCCGCGCCGGCGATGTCGAATCCGACCACTCCCGCGTCCCGGTGCCGGACGGCAAGCTCGGCGATCTCCAGCGACCTGGCCGCCGTGCGCATCGCGGTCAGCAGCGCGTAAACGGTGATCTTCCGGCCGGCGCTGCCGCGGCGGAAGCCGTCCAGCACTGCGTCGACTACTTGACCCAGGCCCAGGCCCCGCTCTATGTGCAGTTCAGGCGCGAACCGGACCTCGGCATACACGACCCCGTCGGCGGCCAGGTCTGCGGCGCACTCGGCGGCGACCCTGATCAGCGCATCGCGGGTCTGCATCACGGCCACGGTGTGCTGGAATGCCTCCAAGTACAGCTCGAGCTTGCCGCGCTGCGCGGCGGCCGCCATCCACTCGGCCAGGCCAGCCGCGTCGCCGGCCGGCAGCCGCCCGTAACCCTGCTGGCTGGCCAGCTCGACGATGGTTTGCGGGCGGAGCCCGCCATCAAGGTGATCGTGCAACAGCACCTTCGGAGCGCGGCGGATCTCCTCGATGGTCAGCGACATGCCACCCATTGTCTGTCATCCATGGCGCTCTAGCACAAGCTGGCGGGCGCGGATGGCTTCGCGCTGACATCAATCACGCCTGTCGCCGCCTGGATTCCGCTCAAGCCGAGCCCGGCCGTCGCCGGATTGCCGGCGGGCCACTTGCGGCTGAACGCGTCCGTTCAATGACCATTCCATGGCCATTCGATCGCCATTGAAGATTCTCACCGCGAAACGGCGCGTCACCAGCACGCGATTGCCGCCCGAACTGAAACGTGATTCCACGGCCGTACCGGGTCCGCCGTCGAGCTAGCCAGGATCTACGTTCCCAGACGGTCTCGATTCGGCAACATCGGGGTCTGGACTGCGGATTCAGCCTTCCCCAGTGGCGGGGCCGGGACTAACCTTCGGGCAATCCCGGGGGGGACATCCGGGACGACTTACCCCAGCCGGCGGGGACCTGCGCAGCAAGCCGGCGGTCCTTCGGGCGGCTGCTGGCCGCCCCCGCAGAGGAGGTATCCGTGAGAGGGACATTGAGGGCCGTCGTTGCGTTCAGCGCGGTCGCACTGCTGGCCGCCGCGTGCGGCAGCTCGACGTCGGGCGGCAGCCCGCCCACCGGCACATCCGGGCCCGCGGCAGCAGGCAGCAAGTTCTTGGCCTGCATGGTCACTGACACCGGCGGCATCGACGACAAGTCGTTCAACCAGTCATCGTGGGCAGGCATGCAGCAGGCGCAGGCTACCAACCCCAGCAAGATCCAGATTACCTACCTGCCGTCTACGACGTCGGCGGACTACGCGACAAACATCAGCACGCTCATCCAGAAGAAGTGCGGGATCATCGTCACGGTCGGATTCTCGATGGCTGCCGCTACCGAGCAGGCCGCCAAGGCCAACCCGACGCAGAAATTCGCCATCGTCGACTGCTCGTACGCCTCTTTCTGCCTGACCGGCGCGAAGGAAAAGAACATCTATCAGCTGACCTTCAACACCGTCCAGGACGGCTTCCTCGGCGGTTACCTGGCGGCAGGCGTAAGCAAGACGCACATCGTGGCAACCTACGGCGGCCAGAACTTCGGCACGGTCACCATCTATGAGGACGGCTTCTGGGACGGCGTTCAGTACTACAACTCCCACCACAACGCCAACGTCAAGGTGCTCGGCTGGGACGAGAAGACCCAGAAGGGCAACTTCATCGGCAACTTCACCAACGTCGGGGCTGGCCAGTCGCTCACCAACACCTTCATCGGCGACGGTGCTGACGTCATCTTCCCGGTCGCCGGCGGGGTGGGCCTCGGCACCTTGAAGGCCGTCCAGACCGCCGACAGCGCGGGCAAGCACGTGTACGTGGAATGGGTCGACACCGACGGTTGCGTCCTTGCAGCCCAGTACTGCAAGTACATCCTCACCAGCGTGACGAAAGGCGTCACATCCGCGGTCAAGGGCGCCGTGGTCTCGGCTGTGAACGGCACTTTCTCTGGCGGTACTTACGTCGGGACCCTGTCCAACGGTGGCGCCGTGCTGACTCCATACCACGACCTCACTGCCCAGGTCCCTGCTGCGCTGCAGGCCGAGATCAAGGCCCTGGCGCAGCAGATCATGAGCGGAAAGCTCGTCCCGCCGACGAAGAACCCGGTCTGACCCCCAGATCCCGCAACGAGAAGTCATATGAGCCGTTCGGCTGCCTGGGCCATAACCAGGCAGCCGAACGGTCTGCCTCAGATGGAGACAGCCGGTGAAGCTTGAACTGCGCGGTATCACCAAGCGATTCGGCGGTCTCGTGGCCAACGACAGGATCGACATGGTCGTGCAGCCCGGCGAGATCCGGGCGCTGCTCGGTGAAAACGGCGCGGGCAAGACAACCCTGATGAACGTCCTGTACGGACTGGTTCAGCCGGATGAGGGCGAGATCCTCATCGATGACCGGCCGGTGCACATCCGGTCGCCGAAGGATGCGATCAGCGTCGGCGTGGGGATGGTACACCAGCACTTCATGCTGGTTCCGGTCTTCACTGTCGCCGAGAACGTGACGCTCGGCGCCGAGCCGGTCGGCGGGCGGTACCTGCCGGAGCTAAACTTCCGCGGGCTGCATATCCCCCGGCTCAGCCTGCCCTCTCTCGGCCTGCTGGACCGGCGCCGGGCCCGTGCCTCGGTACTAGACCTTTCGCAGCGCTTTGGACTGCGCGTCGATCCCGACGCCTACGTCGAGGATCTGCCCGTGGGCGTGCAGCAGCGAGTGGAGATCATCAAGGCGCTCTTGCGCGATGCCAGCATCCTGATACTCGACGAGCCGACGGCTGTATTGACGCCTGGCGAGACTGAGGATCTGTTCCAGATCATGCGCCAGCTACGGGAGAGCGGCCGGTCGATCGTCTTCATCTCCCACAAGCTCAAGGAAGTCCAGGCGATCGCCGACAACATCACCGTCATCCGCCGCGGCGAGGTAGTGGCCGAACGTCCGCCGACTACCAGCGACGCCGAGCTTGCCGCCCTGATGGTCGGCCGCTCCGTGCAGCTGCGGGTGAGCAAGCAGACGGCCAGGCCAGCCGGGGTCGTGCTCGACGTCCGCGATCTCACCGTGCCTGGCGAGCACGGCGGCCTCGCGGTGCAATCGCTATCGTTCGACGTTCGGGCCGGCGAGATCCTGGGGATCGCCGGCGTGCAGGGCAACGGGCAGACCGAGCTGTGCGAGGCGCTGATGGGCCTACGGCCGTCCACCGGCTCGGTCGTGCTGGATGGCGCGCACATCAGCGCGCTGAGCACCCGTGACCGGCTCAGGGCAGGGATCGGCTACATACCCGAGGACCGGCAGGAAGACGGCCTGGTGGGCGCGTTCTCGGTTGCGGACAACCTCATCCTCGACGTCTACGACCGGCCGCCCTATGCCGCCGGCATCGCGATGAAACCCGATGCCGTGAGGAAGGCGGCGGTCCAGCTGGTCGACGAGTACGACATCAGGACATCCTCGGTGCTGACGACGGCCGGCACGCTGTCCGGGGGAAATCAGCAGAAGGTCGTCGTCGCCAGGGAGCTGAGCAGGCCGAACAAACTCATGCTGGCCAGCCAGCCAACCCGCGGCCTGGACGTTGGCTCGATCGAGTTCGTGCACGCCGAGATCGTCAAGCAGCGCGACCGGGGGGTCGCGGTCGTCATCGTGTCATCCGAGCTCGATGAGATCTACGCCCTGTCAGACCGGATCGCGGTCATGTACGAGGGCAAGATAGTCGGCTTCTGCTCGCCGGACATCGCCGAGCTTGAGCTCGGCCTGCTGATGGCCGGCGCTGGAGCCGCCGAGCGGCCTCGGGACGGCGGGTTGCTGAGCCCCGACGAGATTCTTGAGCTGCCGGCCGGCCACGCCGGGCCGCGAGCCGAGGAGCCTGACCAGTGAGTGATATTCCCGCGCCCGGGCCCGACCCGGTGCCAGACGCGGCCGGCACGGCAGCCGCCGGGCCTGGCGAGCCGGCAGGGCCTGGTGAGACGGTCGGCCAGGGCAGGGCACGCGGCCGGCTGACCGCGAGCGTGATCATCCAGGCGATCACCCAGGGCAGCTCGGCCGTGGTCACGATCCTCGCGATTTTCCTGGCGATGGTCATCGGCAGCGTGCTCATCGTATTCAGCGATCCGGTCGTGACGCGCGCCTGGAGCTCGTTCTTCGCTAATCCGGGATATGCGCTCGCGCAGACCTGGGACTCGGTGTCGTTCGCCTACTCCCAGATGTTCGAGGGCGCGATCCTGAATCCGTCGACAGTCAGCGCGGCCTTCCATGGCGGTTCGGTGGCGGCGATCTTCTATCCGCTCTCGTCCACTTGCGCCCAGGCGACACCGCTGATCCTGACAGGCTTGTCGGTCGCGATAGCTTTCCGGGCCGGCTTGTTCAATATCGGCGCGGCCGGCCAGTGGGTCGGCGGTGCGATCGTCGCCACCTGGCTCGGCTTCGGCGTCAGCCTGCCACCAGTGATCCACGTTATTGTCTGCGTGGTCGGCGCCTTCGTCGGCGGCGCCGTGATCGGCTGGTTCGTGGGCCTGCTCAAGGCCAGGACCGGCGCGCACGAGGTCATCGTCACGATCATGCTCAACTACGTGATGTACGACCTGCTCTCCTACCTGCTATCCCATCCTTCGATGCTCCAGCAGCCGGGCCAGACCAACCAGATAGCGCCGTTCGTCGCGAACGATGCCAATCTTGGGCACATAGGCGGGCCACCACCGCAGGCCGGAGTCGGCTTCCTGATCGCAGTGGCGGCGGCGCTGGCAGTCGCCTGGCTGCTGTCGCGTACTACGACCGGGTTCCAGTTCCGCACCGTCGGCGCCAGCCCGAGCGCGGCCCGTACCGCCGGCGTCAACGTTGAGCGATCCTGGACCCTGGTGATGCTGCTGGCCGGCGGCCTTGCGGGACTTTCCGCAGCCGCGGTAATTCAGGGGACCAGCACGCAGCTCACGTTCAACAGCTACGGGACCTACGGACCCGATGGCATCACAGTAGCGCTGCTCGGCCGGGCCAAGCCGATAGGAGTGGTCCTTGCGGGGCTGCTGTTCGGCGCGCTGCACGTGGGCGGCACCTACGTCGAAGCTGCCACGCTCGGCCAGGTGCCCGCCGACATCGTCCTGGTACTCGAAGGTCTCATTGTCCTCTTCGTAGCTGCACCCGCGCTGATCCGCGCCGTTTTCCGGCTGCGCGCAACCGCGGGGACGGGCATGGAGGCCGTCGCGAAGGGGTGGAACGGGTGACGGCACTAGCCGCTGCGGTACGGACACCGCTCGCGACGCGGAGGAGGTATCTCGCTCCGGTTACCTTCTGCGCTCTCGGGGTCATTGACATCGTGCTATTCGGGGCGCTGGCACTCGCGCATTCAGGCGATGCCGCGTTCAGGCTGTCCCAGGGCGGCTCGGGCATCCAGATACCAACCATCCGGGTGGCTGCCGGGCCGGCCTGCTTCGCACTCGGCGCCGTCTCAGTCGCCCTGGGCCTGCTCCGCGCGACTCGTGAGCTGAGCCGACGCAGCCGACAGCTCTCCGTCGCGGCGGTGCTGCTGTGCTTCGTCATATCGCTGCTCTGCTGGGCCGACGCCGGAGCAATCCCGCTGAACATGATCATCATCGCGCAAGGCACTTTCACCGCGTCTATTCCGCTGATTCTCGGCGCTCTGGGAGGCTGCCTCTGCGAGCGCTCCGGTGTGATCAACATCGCCATCGAGGGGCAGCTGCTGTTCGGCGCGTTTGCCGCGGCCATCGTCGCCAGCGCGTTCGGAGGCCTGTGGGCCGGCCTGGTAGCGGGATCGCTGGCTGGCGGCATCGTCGGGCTATTGCTCGCCACCTTCGCGATCGCCTTCCTGATGGACCAGATCATCCTCGGCGTCGTGCTGAACGTGCTCGCTCTCGGCATGACCAACTATCTCTACAACCGGCTGATGGCACAGAACTCGAACTACAACACCGCGCTCACCTTCGGTACCATCAAGATCCCGTTGCTGAGCGAAATCCCGATCATCGGCCCGATCTTCTTCGACTCGACGATCTTCTTGTACGTCACCTACGTCGCGGTCATCTTTATTCAGGTGGCGATGTTCCGCAGCCGGTGGGGACTCCGGGTCCGGGCGGTCGGCGAGCATCCGACCGCCGCGGACACCGTTGGCATCAGCGTGCAGTGGACTCGTTATCGCAACGTGATCCTCGGCGGACTCATCGCTGGAATTGGCGGCGCTTTCCTCACCGTGGGGTCGGTGGGGAGCTTCAATCCGGATATCAGTTCCGGCTTCGGCTATATCGCGCTGGCGGCATTGATCTTCGGTCGGTGGACACCGCTTGGCTCGCTGGCCGCTGCGCTGCTGTTCGGCTTCTGCTTTGAACTAGCGCTGGTGCTGCCGACCGTCAACTCGGTCCTTCCGCCGCCGATCATGAATATGGCGCCGTACGTCGCCACGATCGTCGCGGTCGCCGGCCTCGTCGGCAAGGTCAAGGCCCCCGAGGCCGACGGTAAGCCGTATGTGAAGGCGTGACACGGCGGTGAGCAAAATACAACATATCGACTGGGCAGCGTTGCGTGCCGTCGCTACGGACGTCGCCGCGCACGCGCACGCACCCTACTCCGGTCTCGCCGTCGGCGCAGCCGGACTGGATGCCGACGGGATGATGGTCGCGGGGTGCAACGTCGAGAACGCATCGTACGGGCTCACGCTGTGCGCGGAGTGCGGGCTCGTCAGCGCCCAGCGCGCAGCCGGCGCCGGGCCGCTGGTGGCCGTGAGCGTCGTCGCGGGTGATGGCGCACCGCTGGTGCCCTGCGGCCGGTGCCGCCAGCTGCTCCTGGAGGCCGGCGGCCCGGAGCTGCTGCTCGATGCCGATACCGGGCCGCAGCGCCTCGGCGACCTGCTGCCCGGCGCGTTCACCGCCAGCGACCTGGCCAGCCGGAGTCGCCGCGATGCCTGACGCCGTCGACCTGATCCGAGCCAAGCGCGACGGCGGTGAGCTATCGACCGCTGACATTCGCTGGCTGATCGACGCCTACACCGCAGGTGCCGTCGCGGAGGAGCAGATGTCGGCCCTGCTGATGGCGATCTACTTCCGCGGCCTGAGTCCAGGTGAGCTCCGCGCCTGGACGCGCGCCATGATCAGCTCCGGCGAACGGCTGGACCTCAGCGGGCTGGCGGCCCCCACGGTGGACAAGCACTCGACCGGCGGCGTCGGTGACAAGGTGTCCCTGATCCTGGCGCCGCTGGTCGCCAGCTGCGGCGCCGCCGTGCCGCAGCTGTCCGGGCGCGGGCTCGGGCACACCGGCGGCACGCTGGACAAGCTGGAGTCGATCCCCGGCTGGCGGGCCTCGCTCTCCAATGCCGACATCATCCGCGTGCTGGCGGCCACCGGCTGCGTCATCTGCGCCGCCGGCGACGGCCTGGCCCCGGCCGACCGCCGCCTCTACGCGCTCCGGGACGTCACGGGCACGGTGGAATCCATTCCGCTGATCGCCAGCTCGATCATGTCCAAGAAGATTGCGGAGGGAACGGGGTCGCTCGTCCTGGACGTCAAGGTCGGCAGCGGCGCGTTCATGCCGGACCTGGCCTCGGCCCGTGAGCTCGCGCAGACCATGGTGGAGCTCGGCAACGCCTACGGCGTGACGACCAGCGCGCTGCTGACCCGGATGGACACGCCACTCGGCCGCGCCGTCGGGAACGCGGTCGAAGTGGCCGAGTCAGTCGCGACCCTGCGCGGCGAGGGCCCGGCTGACCTGGTCGAGGTCACGCTCGCGCTGGCGACCGAGATGCTCGCGCTGACCGGAATCGACGCCGACCCGGCGGCCGCGCTCGCCGACGGCCGCGCGCTGGAGCGCTATCGCGCGATGATCACGGCGCAAGGCGGGGACCCGGCGGCCGACCTTCCGTCGGCGGCGCACGCCGAGATCGTTCGCGCCGAGTCGAGCGGCTGGCTGTGCGTGCTGGATGCCAGGGCCGTTGGCATCGCCGCCTGGCGCCTCGGCGCCGGGCGGACCAGGAAGGAGGACCCGGTGTCGGCCGCTGCGGGGATCATCTGCCTGGCTAAGCCAGGCGAAGAGGTCGCGGCCGGTCAGCCGGTGCTGGAGCTGCGCAGCGACGATCCCCGCAAGTTCGGCCGCGCGCTCGAGGCGCTCGAAGGAGCGATCGAGATCGGCCCGGAACCGTCCGAGCCGGCTGGCCTGGTGCTGGACCGGATCGGCTGACGTGGCATGACCGATCCGTACGCGGCCGCCGCGGCCAGCGCCAGGCAGCTCGCGAGGCTCACCGGCTTTGACTCCCACGATATCGCCGTCGTGCTCGGCTCCGGCTGGGCACCGGCGGCCGACGCGCTCGGCCAGCCCGACGCGGTAGTGCCGATGGCCGAGCTCGGCGGGTTCCCCGAGCCAACGGTGCCCGGGCATGTGCCAGCTGTGCGGTCCGTCGGGGCTGGCAGCCGCCGGGTGCTGGTCTTCCTCGGGCGCACGCACCTGTACGAGGGCCATCAGGTCGCGACTGTCGTGCACGGCGTGCGCACCGCGATAGCCGCTGGCTGCCGCGTCATCGTGCTCACCAACGCGGCGGGCGGGATCAGGCGCGGGCTGCGGCCGGGCCAGCCGGTCCTGATCAGCGATCACCTCAACCTGACCGGACGATCGCCGGTGGCCGGTCCGCCGCCGCCCGACGGCTACCCGTCCCGGTTCACTGATCTGTCCGAGGCCTACTCCGCGAAGCTGCGCGCGGTCGCCAGGGCGGCCGACCCGAATCTGGAGGAGGGCGTGTACGCGGCGCTTGCCGGCCCGCACTACGAGACGCCGGCCGAGATTCGGATGCTCCGCGCGGCTGGCGCCGACCTCGTCGGCATGTCCACCGCCCTGGAAACCATCGCCGCCCGCCACCTTGGCGCCGAGGTGCTGGGCCTGTCCCTGGTCACCAACCTCGCTGCCGGGCTCAGCGATCAGCCGCTCGATCACGGCGAGGTCGTCGCCGCGGGGCAGCACGCGGCGCTGCGGATGGGAGTTTTGCTGGCCGAGATCCTGCCTAGGCTCCTCTGACATGGTGACCGATGAGCTGCGGGCCAAGGTGTCCGCGTGGATCGCCGACGACCCGGATGAGGCCGACAGGGCGGAGCTGACCGCGATGCTTGCCGACGACCGCGACGAGGCCGCCGCCGAACTGGCCGACCGGTTCGCCGGACGGCTGGAGTTCGGCACCGCCGGACTGCGGGGCGCGGTCGGCGCCGGCCCGAACCGGATGAATCGCGCGATTGTCCGGGCGACGACCGCGGCGCTGGCGGCCTGGCTCCGCGACCGCGATCCGGCCAGCGCTGTGGCCAGTGCTGCGGCCAGCGCTAGCGCCCATGTCGTCATCGGGTGTGACGCCCGGCACCGCAGCGACGAGTTCGCGGACGAGGCTGCCCGGGTGCTGGCAGGCGCAGGCATCCGGGTGCACCTGCTGCCGCCGCGGCAGCCGACGCCATTGCTCGCGTTTGCCGTTCGCTACCTGAAGGCCGCCGCCGGAGTCATGATCACCGCCAGCCACAATCCGGCGGCCGACAACGGTTACAAGCTCTACCTGAGCGACGGCGCGCAGATCGTGCCGCCGGCAGACGCCGAAATAGAGTCCGCGATCGGCGAGCTTTGCCCGCTCAGCCAGATCCCGGTCGCAGAGCCAGGCAGCCCGCTCATCACCCGGCATGGTGACGAGGTGGCCCAGGCCTATCTCGACGCGGTATGCGCCATCTCCCCGGCACCAGCGAGTGCCGCCCGCCTGCAGTTCGTCTACACCCCGCTGCACGGCGTCGCCGCCGGCCTGGCCATGAGGGCGTTTCGGCAAGCAGGATTCGCGGCGCCGTACGTGGTCGCGGCCCAGTCCGAGCCGGATCCTGGCTTTCCGACGGTGGCGTTCCCTAACCCTGAGGAACCCGGCGCCCTTGACCTGGCTATCGAACTCGGCCGGCGCACCGGCGCCGACCTGGTGATCGCCAACGACCCGGATGGCGACCGGCTGGCCGTCGCCGTTCCCGAGGATGCGGCTCGCAGCACCTGGCAGCGGCTGACCGGTGATCAGGTCGGCGCCCTGCTCGGTGCGTACGTATTGGGCCGGCCTGGTTCAGGGCGGCCTGCGGATCCGGCTGACCAGCTAGCGGTATCCACGATCGTGTCCAGTTCGCTGCTGTCGCGCATCGCGGCTGCGGCAGGCGCCCGGTACGCCGAGACGCTCACCGGCTTCAAGTGGATCATGCGGGCGGCGGACACGCAGGCCGGACTCCGTTTCGCATTTGGTTATGAAGAGGCACTCGGATACGCGGTCACCGACGTCGTGCGTGACAAAGACGGGATCGGAGCGGCGCTTGCGCTGCTGGGTCTCGCGACCAGCGCCAGGTCCGCCGGCGAGTCGCTCGTTGACGCTTATGACAGGCTGGAAGCCACCTACGGCGTGCATGCTACGGCGCAGGTCACTGTGCTCACGTCGAGGCCGGCCGAGGTGATGACGCGGCTGCGAGCCGAACCGCCGTCAGAGCTGGCAAGCCATGCGGTTATCTCGGTTACGGACCTGACCGGCGGGACCCACGAGCTCCCCGCGGCCGACGTGCTCGCGTACCGGCTGGCGAGCGGCCGGGTTGTCGTCCGGCCGAGCGGCACCGAGCCCAAGATCAAGGCCTACCTGGAGGTGGTTGAGCCGGTCACGGATGGCAACCTGGCCGCTGCCCGGGCGCGGGCCGCCGAGCTGATGGAGCCGCTGCGCGATGCTGTCAGCGAGCTGCTGGGCAGGTAGTACCGCGGCAGGCCAGTGCCGTAATGGCAGGGCCGTCCTGCCATGGCTGTCTCAGGGCACTCCGTCGGTTGGCCCCGCCCTACTCCCCTGACGGATTGCGATCTTCATCGACTCCGGGTCGTGACCCGGTAGTCGACGGCGCGAAAGCACCCATGGACATGGTCGTTGACCACGCCGACGTTCTGCATGAACGCGTACACGCTCGTGGGCCCGACAAAGCGGTACCCCTGAGACTTCAACTGCTTGGCGAACGCCTCCGCCTGCGGCGTCGATTTGGGCAGGTCGGCGATGGACCGGGGGGCCCGCTTGCGGGTGATCTCGTACGACTTCGCGAGCTCAGCGAGGTCCGGCGACGCGGACATGATCGCGCGCGCGTTGTCCACGGTGGCCTTGATCTTGCCACGGTTACGGATAATCGAAGCGTCCTGTACCAGCCGGTCGACATCCTGCTCAGTCATCGCGGCGACCTTGGCGACGTCGAAGCCCCGGAATGCGGTCCGGAACGCGTCCCGCTTGCCGAACACGATTGACCAGCTCAGCCCCACCTCGAACACGCCCAGGGTGAGCGCCTCGAACATCGCGGACTCGTCGTAGGTGCGGGTACCCCAGACCTCGTCGTGGTAACGGCCGAATGCGGTATCACCGGCGCCGGCCCAGGCGCAGCGTGGCTTCCCTTGATCCCCGGTGATCACGTCGCTGCTCATCGGCCCCCTCCAGCGTCCCGCTCCGCGCATTGGATTACCGGACGGCTCACTCCAGATCCTAGCCACGGCTCCACCCTCCCCCGAGGGTTTCGCCCTGGCGCTAGCGCCAGAGCGGCAGGGTCACGACGGCCCGGGTACCGCCGCCCGGGCGTTCCAGGAGGGTGATCCCGCCGTCGTGGGCGAGGGCGATTTCGCGTGCGATGGCGAGCCCGAGGCCAGTCGTTCCGGTGCCGCGCTCGCGACTAGTGTCGAGGCGGACGAACCGGTCGAAGACACGGATCCGGTCAGCAGCCGGAATGCCGGGACCGTCGTCGTCGATCTCGATCCGCGCGCGCCCGCCATCGGCTGTGGCGGTGATGACAACGCGGCTGGCGGCGTAACGCAGGGCGTTGTCAATCAGGTTTCGGAACAGCCGCTCAAGGTGTCCCCGGTCGCCCATGACCGTGAGGCCGGGCGCTGCGCGCAGGTCGGTCTCCGCCTTGTGAGCAGGCAGTTGGGCCACTGTGTCCGTGAGCATCGCGGCAAGGTCGACGCGTCCACGCCGCTGCGACAGCTGCCGCTCGTCGGCCCTGGCTAGCAGCAGGAGCTGCTCGATGAGCTCCTCGAGCCGCGCCGATTGCTGCCTGGCCCGCTCGGCGATGACCAGCCACGGGGCCTTGTCGGGATAGGCCAGGCCGACGTCGAGGGTCGTGCGGATGGCGGCGAGCGGTGTCCGCAGTTCATGCGAGGCATCGGCCACGAACCTGCGCTGCCTCCGCGCGGCGTCGTCGAGGCGGCCGAGCATGTCGTTCATCGTGCCAGCCAGGTGCCCGATCTCGTCCGTGGTGCCGGGTTCGGGCACGCGTCGGCTGAGGTCGGCCGAGGTGATTTCGGTGACCGCACGCCTGATGTGCTCGACGGGCCGAAGCGCCCTGCCCACGATCAGCCACACGGTGAAGCCGGCCAGGATCAGCGCGATCGGGACGGCCAGCAGGAGCCGCGCGCCGAATTCGCCATTCAGCTGGTTCAGCACCCCGGTCGAGGCCTCGGCGATGATCACGACTGGCCGGCTGTTCACCGTCGTCCTCATCGCGACGACTTGTACCTCATTGGACACCGCGCCCGTTGCGGCAGTCTGCCGGACCGGCTGCGTCGACCCGGTCGGCAGCATGTAGACGGCCGGCAGGCCGGCCAGTGTGCGTGTCGCCGCGAGGACGCGCCCGTTCGCTCCGATCACCTGGGCCGCGGCGCCTGCATCCAGGGTGGACGGCGGCAGCGGCCGGGGCCAGTGCCCGTGCTGGCCGACCTGCTCGATCTGGGTGACGTAAGTCCGCAGCTGCCCCTCGATCGTGCGCCGGGCGGATTGGGCTTGCAGGTCATACAGCAGGAGGAAGCCGAGCAGCGCCACCGTCGTGATGGCGACGCTCGCCACGATCGTCACCCGGGCGCGCAGCGTGCGCAGCCTGCGCAGCCGCGGCCATAGCCGGGCCGTCCGGCCGGGCCGCGATGCTGTCCCGGTCACGGGCCATCCGGCTGAATCATGTAACCCTCGCCGCGGAGCGTGGCGATGGCTGGCGCCCCGGATGGCGGTTCGATCTTGCGGCGCAGCCGGTGGATGAGGACCTCGACCACGGCGGGCCCCCCGTCGTATGCGGTGTCCCAGCAATGGTCCAGCAGCTCGGTCTTCGACACCGCGCGCCCCTGGTGGCGCATGAGATACTCCAGCACCGCGACCTCGCGCGTGGTCAGCTCGACGGGCGCACCGTCGCGCTGGACAGTCCGGCTGGCCGGGTCCAGCGTGAGGCCCGCGGCAGTGAGCACCGCCGGCCTCTCGGGCAATCCGCGGCGGGTCAGGGACCGCAGGTGAGCCAGCAAGACGGGA
Organism: uncultured Actinomycetota bacterium; assembly: GCA_963804435.1. GTDB lineage: Bacteria > Actinomycetota > Actinomycetes > Streptosporangiales > Streptosporangiaceae > JAJYUU01. The sequence goes on from CAWDQI010000001.1 coordinate 3,434,246, forward strand.
TAGGAGAACGGCTTGGTGAGGTAGTCGTCTGCTCCGCTGTCCAGCCCCTCGGCATGATCAAGGTCCTCGTCCATCGCGGTGAGCATCAGGATCGGGGTCCACACCCCTTCTTCCCGCAGCCGCTGGCAGACCTGGTAGCCATCGAGACCGGGCAGCATCACGTCGAGCACAATCACGTCGTGGTCCCACTCGCGGGCCTTCCACATCCCGTCCTCGCCGTTGTCGGCCACGTCGACGACATATCCCTCGGCCTCCAGGCCCCAGGTCAGGGAGGAGGCCATGGCCTGGTCGTCCTCCACCACCAGCACGCGCATGGCTCAATCATCGCCCCGGAGCGCGAGGACTCGCTCAGGCTGGGCTCTCGCCGCAGCCGGCTCTTGTGCCGCCAGCAGCCGCCGGGCCCAGCCCGGCAGCCACCAGTTGGCCTCGCCGAACAGCGACACCAGGGCTGGCAACAGCAGCATCCGCACCACGACGGCGTCGAGTAGAACCCCAGCCGCGAGCCCGAAGGCAAGCTCCCGGACGGTGATGTTGTTGGCCGTCGACAGCGACGCCAGCGCGAAACAGAGGATCAGGGCCGCGCTGGTCACCAGCCGCCCGGTGCGTGACACCCCCTCGACGATACCGGCGTCGGTAGAGCGCACCCGGTTATATGCCTCGCGAACCCGGGACAGGATGAACACCTCGTAGTCCATCGAGATCCCGAACAGGAATCCGAACATCAGCAGCGGGACGTAGGTGTCGATCGAGCCGGTCGCGGACATGCCCCACAGCGCATGACTGCCCAGGCCGTGCTGGAACACCAGCACGATGAGCCCGTAGGCCGCGGCCACCGACAACGCGTTGAGGAGCACCGCCTTGGCCGGGAGCAGGATTGACTTCAGCCCTCTGGCCAGCAGCCCGAAGGTCACCAGCGCAACCAGCCCGAACATCAGCGGGAACGCCCCGTACGTCGCGCTGGTCTCGTCAACCGTCTGTGCTGGATCGCCGCCAACGAGCACGCCGGGCGGAACCGTGTTCCGGATGTCGCCGAGCGAGGTCCCGCCGTGGGATGTGCCGATCTCGTTAGCGGGGATGGCCAGCACCATGGCGGAGCCGCCCTGATGCCAGGAAGGTCCCGCCGGGGAGAGCGCGCCGCGGACGCTGGCCACGCTATCCAGTGCGGCTACCACAGCCGGTGCCTGCGCGGCGGCGGGCACGTAGATCGGCACCGTGGTCAGGGCACCGCTGCCGAATCCGTCGGACTGCAAAGCTCGCAGCCCGGCAGCGTAAGGGCCGGAACTGGCGAGCGCGGACCCGGTCGGCTGGGAAATGTTGATGGTGGTCGCGATCCCGGCCAGGCCCCCGAGGATGCCAAGGCCGACCACGGCCGCCGCGACCCGGTGCCGGATGACTTGCCGGGACCAGGCTGTCCAGAACCGGCTCGCCTGCCCGGATGACCGCCGGTGCGGCCAGTCGACGCGGGGCCCGATCTTGGACAGCACGACAGGGAGCAGCGTGAGCGCGACCAGGGTCGCCGTCGAGGGGATGAACAAGCCCGAAATCCCGATGCCGCGCACCAGCGAAACGGGGACCACGACCAGCGCGAACAGCCCCAGCGACGCGGTCACGCCGCTGACGACCACCGCGTGCCCGGCGCGCTGCATGGCTGCTTGGACAGCCTCGGCGTTTGGCTTGCCGTCCGCGCGTTCCTCCCGCCATCGGTTCACGATCAACAGGGAGTAGTCGATCGACAGGCCCAGCCCCAGCAGTGCGACGATGTACTGCACAGCCGGATTGAACGGGGTCGAGGACGGCACTATGTAGGTCAGCGCGAAGATCAGCAACTGCATCGTCAGGACCGAGATCACGGCCATGATCAGGGGCAACAGCGCCAGGAACGAGCCGAACACCCAGGCCAGCACCAGCAGGGCGCCTAGCGCGCCGATCAGCAGTTCGGTCAGCACGCTTGAATGACCGGACGTGGCAGTACCTGCGGACAGCGCGGCGACGCCGGTGCTGTGCACAGTAGCGCCGGGGACCGCTGCCCTGGCCGCCGCGCTGAGCTGGCCGAGCACGCTGCCCGGCACGTCCTGGCCATGGGCGGGATACACCAGGATCAGCGTGCTAGTTCCGGCGTGCCCGACCAGCGCCTTGCTGCCCGTCGATGCGTAGGACACCTCGCGCAGTGCCGGCTGCGCCCTGGCGATCTGCGCGTCCAGTTTCGCGAGCTCGGCCCTGACGGCATGGGTGCGGACCGTCTGCCCGGCGGGAAGGTTGATAGTGAGGAGCCCCGGCGGCGCGGTCGCCCCGCCATAGTGGCGCGCGATCTGCTGATTGGCCGTGTAAGCGGGGCTACTCAGGCTCACGCCGCTGTGGAGCCGGCCCGATACTGACGGCGCAATGCCAACGCCGATAGCGGTAATGGCCAGCCAGAGCAGGCTGACAATCAGTCGGTGCCGGACTACCCAGCTACTGAGGGCTTGCATCGATTCTCCTCGGTTGTCTAGCGCTCGGGGCCGATCATGGCGGGGCGTTCCTTACCGGCTGCTTTCACTACCGCCGCTCCAAGTGGCGATGCGCGCGCTGCTTCGTGTCAGTGGAGTGGATGGGCGTGCAGATACGCGGGGGCATGTCCGCTCAGGGCCAGGCCGATGACCACGCCAAGCGCGACAGATCCGCCCACGGCGGCTAGCCGGTACCAGGAGCCGGGAAACGACAGCCGCAGCCGCCGTGTGAGGTCCCGGCAAGACAGCCGCATCGCCTCAGCAAGGTGGGCAACGGTATGCAGGGCGAAAGCGGCAAGCCAGAGGTAGAAGACCTTCTTGTGCACGAACAAGGCGGCGCCGTAGAGCGCGTGGGGTCCGAGTACCAAAACGATGCCGCTGGCCAGCACGGCCATGGTGAGAATGGCGAGCACAGGCCCGAGCACCCGGAGCATCGGCTTCGGCGGCCCCTTGATGCGGTAGTCCGGATCGTGCCGGTAGTAGCGGACCATCCGCCATGTCGTGCTGGCGAGCTTCAGGACCACCAGCGGGACCAGGGCCAGGCCGATCGCGACGTGCAGCGCCAGCACGTTGCGCGGCCCGAGCACGACGGTGACGATCTCGGCCACGAACAAGACAAGCAGAAGCAGTCCAGTGACAGCGGTCAGCCTCGAGTTGGCCTCCGGCCGGGCGCGGGTCCGGGCGCGGGTCCGGGCGCGCGGTCCAACCAGAGTTGCTTCGTCAGTGCGCATCGGTCAGCCTTCCTGGTGCCACCGCCGCGCTGGCACTAGGTGGAAGGTATGGACCGACGCCTTACCGGACGCTTACAGGTCGGGATCTTCGCCGCCGCGGTGGGCCAGGCATCCGGCTCCGGCGCGGCGGAGCTGCCATGTCCGCCAGTGTGCGGGCGGCAACGGTCAGCGGCCGCGCTGGCCGAGGGCCCGGCGACCGGTGTTCCTGAACGCGGTTCCGGGCCTGGCGCAGCACACATGCCGGCGGCTACGGCTGCCGGTAGGAGTGAACAGATGACCCGGCCAGCTGGTCCGGTACCTGGCACTGGCGTCGGCGCCGATAGTATCAGCCGCCCGGCCCGGCAGGTGCACCTGGCAGTTCTGATGGCGTTCGCCGCAACCGGGCAGCCGCCCTCGCCAGCCGAGATCGAGCGCCTCATCCGTGCCGGTGGCGGAGAGCCGGACGGGGATGTCGGCCATGCTCAGATGCCCGGTCACCATCCGCGCAGCCGAGCCCGACACCGGCCAGGGCATCACCGTCGCGGTCGACGGCGACCGGGCCCGGTGGACGCCCCGGTCCGCGGTCGTGTTCGCCGGCCGGCGGCGACGCCGGCTGCCCGTCCGCGGACGGCTGCTGCGGGTACATCAACTTTTTCACCACGGCCCGGACGGCTCGGTCCTGGGCCCGCCGCCATCCCGAGATCGGCGGCAAGATCCCGCGCCGCGACGGGGCGCTCCGCATTGGCATCGACCAGTTCGGCGCCTTGCTGCAGCCAGCCGACGACCACGTAGCCCACCAGAGCACTAACGGGTGTCCGCGATGTCGCCGGCGGTCAGCCTCCCGGTCTTCGCGCCATCGCCGCGGCCGCAGCCCGGGCGGTGCCCGTTCCCGTCGAAGTAAACCTCAGGCCTCGCAGACGCGCTGCCCGCCGCCGACGCCAGCTACGACGCTGCGGTGGTCTCCTTCGTGCTGTGCACCGTCCCGGACCAGGACGCCACGCTCACCGTGGGACCCGCCGCTTGGGCCGACCGAGCGTTCGTCTTAAGTTGCGTCTTGTGGGGAGAAGCGATATTCGCGTGCCGGAAACACTGCCGACGGTCATCGGCGTGCGCGGGGCTCGGCAGAACAATCTCCAGAATGTCGACATTGACGTCCCGCTATGGCGGACGGTCGCCGTGGTCGGCGTGTCCGGTTCGGGCAAGACGTCGCTGGCCATCGGCACGCTGTACGCCGAGGGCATGCAGCGGTTCCTGGACAGCCTGAGCACCTACAGCCGCCGGCGCCTGACCCAGGCCCAGCGGCCGGACGTTGATCAGATCCAGCACCTCCCGCCGGCTCTTGCGTTGCGGCAGCGCCCGCCTATACCCGGCCCTCGCAGCACCGTGGGCACCATGTCCGAGGCGCTCAACGTGCTGCGCTTGATGATGTCCCGACTGGGCTCGCACCTGTGCCCGAACGGCCACCGGGTTGGGCCGTCGGTCGCGACGCTCGCCGAGGAGATCGTCTGCCCGGTGTGCGGCGCACGGTTCGAGCACCCGAGTGCGGAGTCCTTCGCCTTCAACTCCTATGGCGCGTGCCCGGCGTGCCATGGCCTGGGCGTGCGGTCGGAAGTGGACGTCAGCACCCTGGTCCCCGATCCGGCCAAGACGATCGAGGAAGGGGCGGTGCTGCCATGGAACTCAGGCGGCCGGCGGCTGTCGATGTATGCCGCAGGCCAGCTGGGAGTCCGGCTCGACGTACCGTACAAGTCGCTGACCGAGCACGAGCGCGACATCGTGCTGCATGGCGCCCCGGCCCGGCGGGACGTGACGCTCGCGGGCCGGGATGGACGGACCGTGCGGCTGTCGGTCAACTACGACAACGCCGTCGCCGCGGTGGAACGGTCGCTGCGCAGTGACAACGAGCGTACCCGGCGCCTGGTGCAGCGTTTCGTCGTCACCGGCGTCTGCTCGGTGTGCCACGGCACCCGGCTGCGACCCGAGGCGCTGGCCTCCCAGCTAGGTGGCCGCAACATCGCCGAGATCAGTGCGCTGAGCCTGGCCGAGCTGCGCGACTTCGCGGCCAGCCTGCCGGCCGGGCTGCCGGCCGAGATCAGCCGGATGACGACCGGGTTGCTCGCCGAACTGGACGCCCGGCTCACGCCGCTGCTCGACGTCGGGCTCAGCTACCTGACCCTGGACCGGGCCGGCGCATCGCTGTCGACCGGCGAGCGCCAGCGGATCGAACTCACCTCGACGGTGCGCGCCAGCACCACCGGGATGCTCTACGTGCTGGATGAGCCCTCGGTCGGGCTGCACCCCAGCAACATCGAGGGACTGCGCAAGACGATCAGCGCTCTGGCGGCCAACGGGAACTCCGTCCTCGTGGTCGAGCACGAGCGGGAACTCATCCACTCGGCCGACTGGGTCATCGAACTCGGCCCCGGTGCGGGAGCCAGCGGCGGGACGGTGATCGCCCAGGGCAGCCCTGGTCAGCTCGAGGCCGACCCGCAGTCGATCATGGGACCGTTCCTGGCCGGCGCTCGCGCCGTGTCGCGTGACCGCCCGGCGCGTCCCGGTCCGGCCGGGCAGATCGTCATCGAGGTCGGCGACCTGTACAACCTGCATGACGTCGCCGCCTCCTTCCCGGTGAACCGGCTCACGGCCCTGGCCGGGCCGTCCGGAGCGGGGAAGACGGCGCTCGTCCTGGACAGCCTGATTCCAGCCGCGCGGGCGCAGCTGACCGGATCAGCTCAGCCCGGCCACGTCCGGCGCCTGGATCTCGGCGGCATCCGCCAGGTTGTTCAGATCGATGCTTCGCCGATCGGCCAGAACGCGCGGTCGACCCCCGCCACGTACTGCGGAGCGTTCGACCAGATCCGCCGCGTCTACGCGGACTCCCCGTATTCCCGCCGGCGACGCTGGAAGCCCGGCCACTTCTCGTTCAACACCCGCGAGGGCCAGTGCCCGACCTGCCAGGGGCTCGGTCACATTGACCTGGACGTCCAGTATCTGCCCGACATCACCGTCCAGTGCCCGACGTGCCACGGCGCCCGCTTCAACGACGCCACGCTGGCAGTGCAGGTCAACGGGCTGACCATCGCCGACGTGCTCGGCCTGAGCGTGCAGGACGCCCTGCAGCAGTTCGCCGACTGGGCGCCCATCGCGGCGGCGCTGCGGCCCGTCAGCGAGGTCGGCCTGGGTTACCTGAAGCTCGGCGAGCCCACGCCGTCGCTATCGGGCGGCGAGTCGCAGCGGCTGCGGATCGCCTCCCGGCTGCGCAGCAGTCAACGAGGAACGCTGTACGTCCTCGACGAGCCGTCGACCGGCCTGCACCCGCTAGACGTGGCCACCCTGGTGGGCGTATTCGACCACCTGCTAGCAGCCGGCGCCACCATCATCGTCATCGACCACGACCTGGACCTGCTCGCAGCCGCGGACCACCTCATCGACATGGGGCCGGGCGGCGGCCCGGAGGGCGGGCATATCGTGGCGACGGGCCCGCCGGAGGACGTGGCGCGCTCCCCCGACAGCGTGACGGGGCCCTGGCTGGCCGAGTACCTGGGCCTGGACACCGTTCGTAAACCGCGGTGAGGAGCCGAACCGTCTAGCTCTCGGCCGGAGTAACTTGCCCTGGCCCAGCCGGCTCGAACGCGGCGGAGAACAGGTAGCTGGTCGCGAGGCTGCGGTAGGGCCGCCACTTGTCGGCGATGGCCAGGACTTCCTGCTCGGTGGGGAGGTGGTCGAGCCCATACGCGGCCCTGACGGCCTTGCGGAGCGCCAGGTCGCCCGGCAGCACGACGTCTTCTCGCCCCAGCGCGATGATGAGCGCCCCCTGCACGGTCCAGGGACCTATGCCGGGAATCACGGTGAGCTGCGCCATAAGCTCGTCGTCCGGCAGGTCACTCAGCACATCCTGGTCCAGCCGGCCGTCCGAGAGCCGCTCGGCGAGGTCGCGGAGCGTGCCGATCTTCCGCCATGACAGCCCCGCCTCACGCAGCTGGCCAGGATCTACGGCAAGCAGCTCAGCCGGAGCGGGGAGATGGCCGCCGAACAGTTCCTCGATGCGGCCCAAGGTCCGGCGGGTCGCCGGGACGGACAGCTGCTGGCCCGTGACCTGGAACAGCAGGGCACCGTACAGATCCATCTGCGGGAGCTGGGCCATCCACGCGCGCGGGTCGAAGGCTGGCCGGTCGTCGATCAGCCGCGCCATGACCGGGTCGGCCTTGCGAAGCTTCAGGCGCGCTCGCCGCAGCCAGGGGCCGCGGCTCGCATCCCCGCTACCGGGGCGCGCCCCAGTTGCCGGGCTCGCCTTCGGCCGCCCGTTTCGGCGCTTGTCTTCGGCTTCGCTGGTCACGATCATTCTGGACAAGGTTACTTCGCCTTCGATGCGCGGTGCGGCCAGTCGCACCCCAGGGCCGGCGTCGGCCAGCCCTGGGGTCCGTTCTGGTCAGGGGTGGACCGGCCCGCTCGGACCTTTGTCCAGACGGAGCGACTGCATGATGGCGAACGTGGTCGTCATCGTGAACTCCTCGATGTCCGCGGCCGCCAGCACGCCTGTGTACTTAGCGATGACGGGCGCGGCGGCGCGCTCAGTGACGGCGTCGAGGTGGCCCTTCACGCCAGCCCAGACGTTCTCCCCGTACCGCATGAAATACGGCACCGGGTTGACGCTCGCCAGCGCCTCCCGGGAGCTGGCCTCGATGTCAGCGATGTACTGCTGGTGCAGGGCGACGTCCTCGCGGGTGGCGAGCCTGCCGAGGTGTCCGCTGATGAGGTGCGTCCACGGGTACGACAGCGCAATGTCCGGAGCCTGCATGTACCCCTGCACGTCCTCGCTGAGGTTGGTGTTGTAGATCGGCACCCAGCCGGCGTTGACGACGTCGATGAACATCAGGGTGTCGTGGCCGGGAAAGTGAATGTAGATGTTGTCCGGCGTGTGGTTGGAGCCGCGCCAGGCCAGCTCGACGCGCTCTCCGCCGACCTCCAGCGTGTAGCTGTCGCCGAAGGTCACATCCGGCACCGGCCGGGCCGGGTCGTTGTCCCGGATAAGAAGCCGGCGGGTCTCCTCGTGCCCGATCCGGACGACATTCTCGAACAGCGAGGCGGCCGCGCCGTGGTCGGCGTGGTGATGGGAGTAGACCAGGTGTGTCACGGTGTTGCTGACGCCCTCGGCGGCGGCGATCTCATCGACAGCCCGCCGCAGGTTATGGCCGATGCTCGGCGGCGCGTCGAACAGCACCACGCCGTCCCGGGTGACCAGGAACGCTGAGTTGTACACCCCGTCAGTGACCCAGTACAGGTTCCGCTCTACCCGGCCGACGTGGTACCCCTGATCGTTCAGGGCGGGACCGAACGCTGATCGGGGGATGGGCGCGTAGTCGGGCAGGCCTGCGGCGTCGTCGGTGGCTGGTGAAGTCACGGTATCTCCCTGAAATCTCGGGCACGTCCTGCTGGCCGTGCGCGCCTTGTAACGCCACCCAGGGTTGTCGCGAGCCAGGTGAACGGTCGTCACCGGATCTTGGTGATTCGCGGTCCTGACTGGCCTGGGGTACGCGTCGCCCTGGTCAGGCGCCGTAGGCCGGCAGGATCGCCCCGCTCACCGGCGCTGCGGCGTCACTGACGAGGAATGCGATGACATTGGCGATAGCCTCGGGCGCGACCGCATGCTCCAACGCTTCCGCGGGGAACGAGGCCCGGTTGGCGGCTGTGGCGATGAGCTGCGGCGCAACGGCGTTCACCCGGATTCCGTGCGGGCGCAACTCGACGTCGAGGATGCGGGTTAGGTAGCTAAGCGCAGCCTTGCTCACGCTGTATGCCGCCATGCCGCCGGCTGGCTCCGTTCCCGGCCGGGCGGAGACGTGCACGATGGCACCTGAACCTTGTCGTTGCATATGCGGCGCTACCGCCTGGCTCAGCCACAGCGCGGCGCCGAGGTTGACGTCGACCATGAGCTGCAGGTCTTCGGGCGTCGTGCTGAGCGCGTCGCCCAGGTGGAACGTGCCGATCGTGTTCACCAGCACGTCTGGAGGGCCTACGTCGGCCGCGATCCGGTCGATCAAGCTCTTCGCCGTGGCCGGATCGGTGGCGTCGCCAGCCTCGCGCCTGATGCTGTCCGGGAGTTCGCTCAGCGCCTGCTCGTTCCGGTCGACCGCCACCACGGTCAGCCCGCGATCGGCGAGGGCGACGGCGGTGGCCCGGCCGAGCGAACCGACGCCGCCGCCCGTCACGATCGCTATCTTGGCGCTCATCGGAAAGTCGGTCATGGCAAGACCTACTCCTTCAGAAGACGGTCGGTAAGCACGATCTCGTAGATCGCTGGGACCGTGTCGAGGCGTCCCCAGTCGCGCTGGAGCTCGCAGGCTAGGGAAACCCAGCTGATCGGCTTGGCGCCGGCCTGGATCACGCGCTCGAGCCCCGCGCGGTGCGCCTCGGGCGAGGTGCCGCCGATCGCGTCGACAACCGGATAGACCTCGTACTCCTCGCGGAGCGCGTCGAGGGCCGTGAAGGCCATGCAGACTTCGGTCCAGAGGGCACAGAAGATGAGCTTGCGGCGGCCCGTCGCGCGGACGGCGTCAACAAACTCGATATCTTCCCAGGAGTTGACCGTGGTCCGGTCCAGCGGCTTGTCGTCGGCCAGCAGGCTAGCGAGCTCTGGCAGGGTCGGCTTCCCCCGGCCGGAGGCGACGTTGACGGTCGAGTGGATGACCGGAACCCCGAACGCCTTGACCGTCCTAACGGTTGAGACAGCGTTCTTGAGGAGCAGGTCCGGATCCATCGAGCGGACCGCAGCTAGCTGCGAGGGCTGGTAGTCGATGAGCACCAGAGCCGCGTTCTGCGGCGTGAGGAGATGGTCTGACAGCTGGTCGCGCACCGGCGCGCTGGTCATGGAGGCCTCACTTTCGTCGGGTCGGGCAGAGCACGCGCCCGACGCTAGGGATCGTCATGGTGAGCGAGTGTCACCTGGTTCTGGTGATTCGGGGCCTGCGCTGAGCTGGCGGACCTCCAGCAGGTCAAGGCCGAGTGCCTCGATCTCCGCCAGCACGCCGTACAGCGCAGGCTGATCCATGACGGCGGTGAGAACGGTGACCGGGCCTTGTTGCTGCGTCACCATCGCCGGGAACGCAGATAGCAACATGGCGCCCAGATGCCCGTTGATCCGGATCGCGTATAGCGCTGGGTCCATGCGGCCATCCTTGAGCGCCGCCGGGTGAGCCCGCATCGCCAGAATCTGGTGATCGCCGGGTGAGGCGTGCAGGTGCCGTGACCGGTATTCACCCGCCGATGCCCGAGCACGTACGCTGACAAGATGCTGAGAGGCGTTAGGCAGCAGGACACTACGCTTGCGGTCAGGCTTACGCGTGGGCGTTAAGGCCAAGGCTCTCGAGGCGGCCCCGGCAGGCAGCCCGCTGGTCAATCGGGGTGACCTTCTCGCAGCTCTTGATCGCGCGGCCGCGGGGAAGGTGACGGTCATCTCGGCTCCCGCTGGCAGCGGGAAAACGTGCCTGTTGCGTGCGTGGGCAGCCGGCCCGGGTCAGCGCTGCCGGATCGCCACCGTGCAGGTGCAGCGTGATCAGCAGGACACCCAGCAGTTCTGGCTCGCCGTGCTGGCCGAGGTTCGCCATGCCAGCGGAACGGAGGGCAGTGCGGAACCGCCTGCGGCCACACCGGCCTTCGACGGGCGGGCCATGGTCGACCGAGTGCTCAGGGAGTTGGCAGGGCACAGCGACCGCACGTTCCTTGTTCTTGACGATCTGCACGAGCTGACTTCGCCGGAGGCACTGGCGCAGATCGCCCGGCTGCTGGCGGAACTGCCCCCCAACGCACACGCGATCCTGGCCACGCGTCGCGATCTCCCCCTGCACCTGCATCAGCTTCGGCTGGCAGGCGAGCTGACGGAGATACGCTCAGCCGAGCTGCGTTTCACCGAGCGCGAGACGCGCGAGTTGCTCAACGCGTCCGGCATCGCGCTATCGGACACCGGGGCGTGGCTGCTGCATCAACGCACCGAAGGCTGGGCGGCCGGTCTGCGACTCGCCGCTATCTCGCTCGCTGGACACCCCGACCCGGAACGCTTCGTCAGGGAGTTCTCCGGCAGCAGCCGCACCGTCGCTGAGTACCTGATCGCCGAGATGCTGGAACGTCAGCCAGGCGAGGTGCAGCAACTGCTGGTGCGCACGTCCCTGCTCGACCGCGTCAACGGCGAGCTGGGTGACCTGCTGACCGGCCGCCCTGGCTCGGAAGGAATCTTGCTCGATCTGGAGGACGCTAACGCGTTTGTCGTCTCGCTCGACGCCGAGCGGACTTGGTTCCGGTATCACCACCTGTTCGCTGATCTCCTCCGGCTTGAGCTGCGCCGGACGCTGCCCGGCCAAGTGCCGGCTCTGCACCGGCTCGCCGCAGGGTGGCTCGCCCAGCATGGCCAGGTTGCGGATGCCATCCGGCACACCCAGGCGGCGGGCGACTGGTCAGACGCGGCACGATTGCTCGCCGATCACTCGTTCGGCCTGACGCTCGACGGGCATGCCCAGACGATCCAGGCGCTGCTGCGGGCGTTCCCGCCCCGTGTTGACACGGGCGGCCCGGACCTTGCCGTTGCGCGCGCCACGAGCGACCTTGCGCAGGGAGACCTCGACGAGGCGGCCGCCCATCTGGCCGTTGCCGAGACGTATATCGAAACAGCGCCGCCCGATCGCCCGCGCCGCCTCAGGGTGACGATCGCTTCGCTGAAACTTTCGCTGGCCAGGCGGCGCGGTAACCTGGCCGGCGTCATCGAGCAGGCGCAGTTCCTTGCCTCCCCCATCAGCACGGAATCAGACGAAGACGTCGCGCTCGACAGCGACCTTCGAGCCGTTGCACTCATGAACCTGGGAATCGTCGAGGCGTGGTCGCTGGCCAGCGCAGCGAGCGAGCGCCACCTCCAGGAAGGCGCGGATCTGGCAAGGAAGATCGGCCGGCCGTATCTCGAAGTCGGCTGCCTGGCGCAGCTCGCCTTCGCCTCCAAGATCCGTCCCTTCGCCACGACCCGGCGGCTCTGCCTCGACGCGATATCGCTCGCCGAGCGACACGGCTGGGGCGCGGAGCCTATCGCTGCGCCCGCGTTCGTGACGCTGGCCGCCGTCATGATCTTGATGGGTCAGTTCGACGAAGGCGAGCGGTGGCTGCAGAGCACAGGGCGGGCCCTCCAGTCAGACACCGGGCCGGGCATCACGCTCCTGCTGCGGCTGGCCACCGGCATGCTCAACGCTGGCCGCGGCAGGCACGATGAAGCGCTCGCGGAGTTCAGCGCTGCCGAGCGACTCCAATTGCAACTGGCCGGCTCGCACGCCCTTGAGAATCAGCTCATCGGATGGAAAATAGCGACCCAGGCCCGGGTTGGGCTGCTCCGCGACGCCCAGGCTTCGCTCGCGGCCCTGGATGATGACCGGGCGGAGTCAGGCGAAGTCCTCAATGCGCGCGCGGCCATCTGCCTGGCGGACAACTCCGCAGCACAGGCACTCGGCTACCTGCGGGCTGTTCTCGACGGCACGGCACCGGTGATCGGATACGTCACAGTCGTTGAGTCTTTGCTGCTGGCCGCGCTCGCGTACGGTGACCTAGGCGACCGCCGGGCGGCGATCCAGGCCGTTGAGCGCGCTCTGGCTCTGTCGGAGCCTGACAGGCTGGTCTTGCCGTTCGCGATGATCGGCTCAGTGAAGCTGCTCGAATCGATACCACGGCACGAGACCGCGCACGCCGGGCTGCTCACCGGCATCCTCGGCGTCGTGCATGGCTCGTCTCCGGCGCCGGCTGATTCCTCGTCGCCGCAGACCGGGCAGCTCAGCCCGAGCGAGCTCAAAGTCCTGCGGTACCTCCCGACGAACCTCTCCAGACTGGAGATCGCTAGCGAGCTGTCCGTCTCGGTGAACACCGTCAACACGCACGTCCGCAACATCTACGCCAAGCTCGGGGCCCAGGACCGCTCCTCGGCAGTGCAGCGCGCGCGAGACCTGCGCCTGCTGTCGGCTGGCTTCACCCGGTCGTGAGGAACTGACCAGGCATGCGGGCTACGTCGAGTTGGGCTCGGCTGCGGCGCTCCCTGTGGCAGTCACCCCGCCCGCACGGCCAGCAACCCCGTGAGCGCGTGGTGGGGCCGCTCGAACTCTTCTACGACCTCGCCGTGGTCGTGCTGGTCGCCCAGGACGCCCGTCACCTGGCGTTGCAGCTAACCTGGCGCGGACTCGCCGAATTCGCTGCGGTCTTCACGCTGGTGTGGATCGCCTGGCTCAACGGCAGCCTCCACCATGAGCTGCACGGCCGCGAGGACGCCCGCGCCCGCAGCACCTTCCTGCTGCAGATCCTCCTGCTCGCAGCGATGGGCGCATTCATCAACGAGGCCGCTGGCCGGCGAGGAGCTGCGTTCGCCATCGCCGCGGGCGTGCTGTTCGCCGTATTGACCATGCTGTGGCTGCTGGCCGCACGCGGTGACCGCCCCGAGTACCGTCGCTCGAGCGGCTCTTCATAACCGGGACAGCTGCCTGTGCCATCCTGCTGGTCGCCACTGCATTCCTGCCGGCCGGAACTCGCATACCAGCCTGGGGCCTCGTCGACGCCGCCTACCTGGCCGGATTCGCTGCGGTGATCCTCACGGCCACCAGCGCAGTCGCGGCTGCACTGACCATCACCGACGCGCTTATCGAACGCTTCGGGCTGCTGATCATCATTGTGCTCGGCGAAATCCTGACCGGTGTCGTGACGGGATTGGCGAGCCAGCCGATCAGCGCCCTCACGCTCAGCGTCGGCCTGGTCGCCGTCGTCGTAGGCTTCGGCGCCTGGTGGACGTACTTCGACTTCGCCGGACACCGGCCACCCCGACCAAAGACGACAGCCAGCATGCAGTGGATGCTCAGCCATCTGCCGCTCACCGCAGCCGTTGCCGCGATGGGCGCCGCGATGGTCAGTCTCGTCGATCATGCCCATGACAGCCGCACCCCGGCCGGCGCAGGGTGGGTTTTGTGCGCGGGCGCCGCGGTCGTGCTGTGCGCCACGATGCTGGCATCGGCCAGCTTGCAGGCCTGGGACAGCGAGCGAGGCCTGTACCGGCCCCTCGCCCGCACGTGCGCCGTCGTGGCCGTGGTGTGCCTCGCGCTCGGCGCGATCCGGCCGACGCCACTCGTCCTCGGCCTCGCACTCGTTCTCCTGCTCAGCGTCCCGTGGGGGTTCGCCGTGGCGCACCGCCTGGCCAACGGAGACGACGCACCTATCGCGTAGCCGTGCGCACATCACCCGAACTAGGTGACAGCCGATCGTTTTGCTATCGCCTAGGTTAAGGGCTGGGCGATCCACGCCTTTGCAGAACGTGCCTCAAGGAGGCTTGATGTCCATGGCCAGCACCGGCGCGATGCGCTATCGCCTGGGCACGCAGACCGTGTCACGCCTCGGGTTCGGTGCCATGCAACTGCCAGGTCCGGGGGTGTTCGGCCCGCCGCGCGACCGCGATGAGGCCATCACCGTGCTGCGCCGCGGGGCCGAACTTGGCGTCGATCACATCGACACTGCGCAGTTCTACGGCCCGGAAGTGGCGAACCAGCTCATCAAGGCAGCACTCTACCCGTACCCAGAGGGTCTCGCGCTGGTGAGCAAGGTCGGCGCCCGCCGGAACGCCGCGGGCGGAATTCTGCGGTACGACTCGCCGGCCGAGCTGCGGCAGGGCATCGCCGACAATCTGCGCACCCTGACCGTCGATCACCTGGCCGCGGTCAATTTGCGGCTGATGGACGCCGCGAAGCCCGACCAGCGTTTCGATGACCAGCTCGGCGCCATGATGCAAGCGCGCGACGAGGGTTTGATCGGCGGCGTCGGCCTCAGCAACATCACCCGCGAGCACCTGGTGCACGCGCTAGCGCGAACCGACATTGCCTGCGTGCAGAACCCGCTGAACCTGGCCGACATGACCTCGATGCCCGTCCTCGAGGAGTGTCACAGGCGCGGCATTGCCTTCGTGCCATTCTTCCCGCTGGGCTCGGCTTTCGCCCGAGCCAATCCGGTCCTTGGCAACCCCGGAGTCATGGCTACCGCAGCCCGTCTTGGTTACACGCCAGCCCAGGTAGCCCTCGCCTGGCTGCTCCGCCTGCGGCCCAACGTGCTCCTGATTCCTGGAACGTCTTCGCTCCGCCACCTCGAGGAGAACATGGCCGTCGCGAACGTCGAACTGGACGCCCAAGCACGCCAGCTCCTACCCTCCAGCGCATAGCGGTCGGCCGCCGCGGACTTCGCCGATCGGCGTCAGCGTGATCGGCGCGATCATGGCTGGCTGGTGCCCGTGAACAGGTCCCGGACCGACGTGCGGAGAATGCGGGCGCATCGTGCTCGTCAATCTGGCCGGCCCGCACGCCGTCGGAGCAGGCGTGGATGAGCGCGACGCACGCGGTCACCAGCCAGCTTGCGGGCAGGTCGGCGCGGAACGAGCCGTCGGCCCGGCCGCGCTCCAGCAGCGCGCCGACTACCTGGTGCGCTGCCTGGTGCGTGCGCGCGGCGGCCGTGAGCATACGGTCCAGGGCCCCGGCGGGCAGGCCCTGGTCAGGCCGCGCCGCCTGCAGCGCGGTCATGACCCGGCCGACGGCGCGCTCGACCGCCGCTTCCAGCAGCGCTTCCCAGGTCGGGAAGTGCGCGTACACCGTGACCCGGGACACGCCCGCCTGGGCGGCGACCGCCGAGATGCTTGCGTGCCCTTCCCGCCGCAGCAGTTCATCGGCGGCGTCCAGGATGGCCTCGGTGTTCCGGTCGGCGATCTGCCGGTGATAGCCGGCCTGGCCTTCGCTGGCCGGCGCGGTCCCGGCATGGGGTCGGGCGGGCATCTCAGTGCACCGCCACTTTCGTGCCGGCCGCGGGCCGCACCGCCGGGGCTGCGGCCGCCGCGGTGAGCGCGAGTCCGGCGGAGAAGACGACCAACCCGAGCGCCGCGCCGATCTCGTGCGCGGCCGTCAGGAGACCGGACGTCAGCCCGGCGTGCTGGTCGGCGATGCCGCTCATCGCGGTGACCGCGGCCGAGGGCAGGACCAGGCCGGCGCCGGCGCCGATCACGAGCAGGCCGGGCAGCACGCCGGTCAGATAGCCGGACTGGGCCGACACCGTTGTCAGCAGCAGCGCTCCCCCGCCCATCAGCGCCAGCCCGGCGACGATCAGCAGCCGCGACCCGGCCCGCGGTAGCATTCGGCCGGCGAGGTGCGCGCCCGCGCCGATGACCAGCGCCAGCGGCAGGAACTCCAGCCCGACCCGGAGCGCCGACGAGCCCTGCACGCCCGGCAGGTACAGCGAGTTCAGGAAGAAGGTGGCAACCAGAATCCCGGTAGCGCTGAGCATCACGACCAGCCCGGCGACCAGCGACCGGTTGCGCCACAGCTGCGGCGGCACCAGCGGGCGCCGGCCGGGGCCGATTCAGCTGCGGGCCGGCTGGGCGGGGCCGGCCGGAACCGGCGCAGCCGCAGGCTGTTGGTGACGACGAACACGGAGCTGAATGCCATGGCGGCAGCGGCGATCAGCGGGCTGAGCAGCCCCAGGGCGGCCAGCGGGATGGCGGCGGTGTTGTAGCCGAACGCCCAGAACAGGTTGCCCTTGATCGTCCGAAGGGTCCGCCGCGACAAGAGGATGGCGTCCGGGACAGCGAGCAAGTCGCCGCGGACCAGTGTCAGGTCGGACGCCTCGATCGCGGCGTCGGTGCCGGTGCCCATGGCCAGGCCCAGATCGGCCTGGGCGAGCGCGGCGGCGTCGTTGACCCCGTCGCCTGCCATCGCCACGACCCGGCCGGCGGCCTGCAGCTGGCGGACCACGTCTGCCTTCGCGGCCGGCAGCACCCCGGCGATCACCTCGTCGATGCCGACCGCGCGGGCGACGGCGCGGGCAGCGCGGGCGTTGTCGCCGGTGAGCAGCACCGGCGACAGGCCCATGCCGCGCAGCCGGGCGACCGCCGCCGCGGAGGTGGGCTTGACCGTGTCGGCGGCCGCGAGCAAGCCGCGGACCTGCCCGTCCCAGGCTGCAAGCACCGCCGTCTGCCCGGCGGCCTCGGCTTCGGCGACCCTGGCGGCGAGCTTTGCCGGGACGGCGAGCGCCCGCTCTTTCTCCAGCCAGTCTGGCTGGCCTACGATGACGGCGTGCCCGTCTACTAGACCCGTGACGCCGAGCCCGCGGTGGCTGGCGAACTCGGTGACGGCGGGCAGGTCAGCGCCGAGCCGTTCCCGCGCGCCGGCCGCGATTGCGGCGGCGACCGGATGCTCGGATGCGTCCTCCACTGCCCCGGCCAGGCGCAGTACCTCGCTGGGGTCGTCGCCGGCTGCGGCGGCCACGTCCGTCAGGCTCATCCGGCCGGCGGTCACGGTGCCGGTCTTGTCCAGCAGGATCGTGTCGATGGCGCGGGTGGATTCCAGCACCTCGGGTCCCTTGATCAGGATGCCGAGCTGGGCGCCCCGGCCGGTGCCGACCAGGATCGCGGCCGGGGTGGCCAGGCCCATCGCGCAGGGGCAGGCGATGATCAGCACCGCCACCGCCGCGGCGAACGCGGCGCCGGCGGTCTGCCCGGCGGCCAGCCAGGCGGCCAGCGTGACGACGGCGGCGGCGATGACGGCGGGCACGAACACCGCGGAGATCCGGTCAGCCAGCCGCTGCACCGGGGCCTTGCCGGCCTGCGCCTGGGTGACCAGCCGGGACATCTGGGCGAGCTGGGTGTCGGCGCCGACCCGGACGACGCGGACCACCAGGCGGCCGCCGGCGTTCACGCACCCGCCGGTAACGACGTCACCGGGTCCCACCTCGGCGGGCACGGGCTCACCGGTGAGCATCGAGGTGTCCACCGCCGAGCTGCCGGAGACGACCAGCCCGTCGGCGGCGATCTTCTCACCCGGCCGGACCACGAAGTCCTCGCCCGTCATCAGCTGCCCAACCGGGATCCGCGCCTCGGCGCCTTCGCGCAGCACCGCGACGTCCTTGGCGCCCAGGGACAGCAGCGCCCGCAGCGCCGCGCCTGACCGGCGCTTGGCGCGCGCTTCCAGGTAGCGGCCGAGCAGGATCAGCGCCGTGACGCCGGCGGCGACCTCCAGGTAGGTGGCGCCGGGTCCGTTGCCGCGGGCCAGCCAGCTGAATGTCGTCCGCATGCCCGGTCGGCCCGCGGTTCCGAAGATCAGCGCGTACAGCGACCACAAGTACGCCGCGACGACCCCGGCCGAGATCAGCGTGTCCATGATCGCCACGCCATGGCGGGCGCTGGCCACGGCCGCGCGGTGGAACGGCCACGCCCCCCACACCGCGACCGGGGAGGCCAGGGCCAGCGAGGCCCACTGCCAGTCCCGGAACTGCAGCGCCGGGACCATGGCCAGCACGACCACCGGGATCGCCAGGGCCATCGAGATCAGCAGGCGGCGGCGCAGGGCGGCCATGCCCGGATCCGGTTCGCCCGGGCAGGCCCGCTCGGGTGGTGCAGGCAGCGCGGCGGTGTAGCCGGCCTGCTCGACCGCGGAGATCAGTTCATCCGGGGTGATCTGTTCGGGATAGCTGACGTGCGCTGTCCCGGTGGCGAAGTTGACCGCCGCGGTGACCCCGTCCAGCCTGGTCAGCTTCTTCTCGATCCTGGCCGCGCACGACGCACAGGTCATCCCGCCGACCGCCAGCTCCGCGCTGCGCATCATGTGGCCAGCTGCGCTCGCCGTGCCCTGGCCGGTGACCGTGCTCATCGGCGCATCGCCTCTCTCTCCGACACTGCTCTCAGCGCAGGCGCCAATCTGCTGCCCGCTGACCCGCCGCTCGTTCCGCCACCAGGCCGCTGCCGGGCGGCGCGGTCAGGCCGGGGCCAGCCGGTAACCGCCGGCCTCGTCCAGCGCGGACGCGACCGCAGCGGTGTCCAGCGGCCGCCGGCTGGTGACTGTCACCGCGGACCGGCCGCCTGGCACCAGGCCGACCGTCACGCCGGTGACGCCGGTCAGCTTCGTGAGCTCCGTGTTCACCGCGCGGATGCAGTGCCCGCAGGTCAGCCCGGTGACGTTGTAAGCCGCCGCAGTCACGC
Organism: uncultured Actinomycetota bacterium; assembly: GCA_963804435.1. Lineage (GTDB taxonomy): Bacteria > Actinomycetota > Actinomycetes > Streptosporangiales > Streptosporangiaceae > JAJYUU01. The sequence continues at coordinate 3,453,451 of CAWDQI010000001.1, forward strand.
CGGATGCCTCCGCTGCCATCAGGACCGGACCAGCCGCGCGATCGCGTCGGATGCCTCGCGGACCTTCGCGGCGGCCACCTCGCCGCCCTCCATGGCTGCCTCGGTGACGCAATGGCTGAGGTGGCCTTCCAGCAGCCCTAGCGCCACCGACTGCAGCGCCCTGGTAACGGCCGACACCTGGGTCAGGACGTCGATGCAGTACTTGTCTTCCTCGACCATCCGCTGCAGGCCGCGTACCTGGCCCTCGACGCGGCGCAACCGGGCGAGGTACTCCTCCTTGTCAGGGGTATATCCGCGCACTCCGCTCTCCGTTTCCGCAGCTCTCTCTCGCACCACTGCTCAGCATACTATACCCCCGCATAGTATCGGAGGAGGCTGATCTCGCTCCAGGGCCCGCGTCAGGAGTACACGGAAGTTAGCTTCCTGGCTGCGCCGAGGTGCCCTTCACAGCGCGTCGATCCAGCGGTCGAGGCGACGCGCCGCTGCGGAGAGAACGTTCGGATCGCGCAGGGTGTTGGCGAGGAGCGCGTTCCCTTCGTAGGCAGCGAGCAGATCGAAGGCAAGATCATGAGCGTCGCGGCGGCCTAGCTGCCGGAACTGCGCCTCGGCCCACTCAAGAGGGAGACGCATCAGCTCGGCGACAGTGAAGGCTGGATCTGGGCCGCGCTTGTCGAGTTCAGAGCAGAGGCTGCCGAGCGGGCAGCCGTACTGTGCCACTATCTCGCTCTGGCTGGCGAGCTCGCGGACCAGCGCCTTCAGCCTGGTCTTGGGCGATCGGTGGCGGCTCTCGATGGAGGCGAGGGTCGTCTTGATCTGCTGAGCGTGGGTGTCGATGACTGCGGCGATGACCTCGTCTTTAGTCTTGAAGTAGTAATAGACGTTCCCAGTGGGAACATCAGCGAGCTTGGCGACGTCGGCGAGGGTCGTCCGTTCGCTACCCTGCTGGTGCAGCAGCTGGGTGGCCGCAGCCACCAGGCGGCCTCGTTTGCCCGGCCGCGGCCCGGCGGCCGTGCGATTCGATTGTGAGTCAGTCATCTCACTCATCAGCATACCGGGAGTCGGCCTGACTGCCCGTTACAACATCGCCCGCGCCGGGTCGGGTACCGGCATCCGTTACGGATTCTGCGTTGACCATGACGAGGGGGGCGGCCTGCCTGGTGTTGCCGATCCGCAGCGCAATCAAGGCTGCGGCCGCCATCAGGATGCTGCCCGTGAGCAGGGCCTGGTGATATCCGGCATCGGATGCGATTACGTGTGATGCTCCAGACGCGATCAGCGCGGTTGTGCGACTAATGGCGACGGCGGACAGGATGGCAAGCCCGAGCGCGCTGCCGACCTGCTGGGAGGAGTTGAGCAGCCCGGCCGCCAAGCCTGCCTTGTCGCGCGGCACGCCGGCATTGGCTGCGGCGGTGACGGAGACGAACACCGATCCCGCCCCGAGCGACATCACGACGAACCCGGGAAGCAAGTCGCCCAGGTACGAGCCATGCAGTGGCACCCTGGACACCCAGTAAATCCCGGCTGCGGCTATCAGGCAGCCTGCCCCCACAACCGGGCGGGTGCCGACCCGTGTGACGAGTTGCGAGGCGATGCCCCCGGCCATCGCGAATCCTGCGGTGATGGGGAGATAGGCCACTCCGGCCTTGAGAGGTGAGTAGCCGAGGACCTCCTGCATGTACAGAGTCGCGTAGAAGAACATCGAGAAGAACCCGCAGAAGGCGATCAGCTGGGTCAGGTCGGCCGCTACCAGGCCCTTGACTCGGAGGATGGCGAGCGGAACCAGGGGGTTGCGGCTCCGGGTTTCATTGATTATGAAGGCGGCAATCAAGATGCCCGAGCCGACCAAGGTAGAGATGGTCTGGCTGGACGCCCACCCGGCGATTGGAGCCCGGACGAGGCCGTAGACCAGCACTAGCATGCCCGCAGTCACGAGTACCGCGCCTTGCGCGTCGAAGGCGGCGCCCACTGACCTCGCCGCCCGCCCGCGCGTGAGGATCAGGAGCGACCCCACCGCCACCAGCACGCAGATCGGCGGGTTGACGAAGAAGACCCAGCGCCATCCCGGTCCCGAGGAAAGCACGCCGCCGAGGAAGACGCCAGCCGCGGCCGCCATCCCGCTGATGGCTCCCCAGACACCAAGGGCAGCATTGCGGTCCCCGCCCTCGCGGAAGCTGGTCGTGAGCTCCGACAGCGCGGCCGGAGCCATGAGCGCCGCCCCGATTCCCTGAATGAGCCGGGCGGCGACGAGAAGTCCCGCTTGTTCGGCGAGCCCGGCGGTAAGCGATGCGAGGGCGAACACGGCCAGGCCGGCCAGCAGCATGCGGCGGCGTCCGAGAACGTCCGCCAGCCGGCCTCCGAGCAGCAAGAAGCCGCCGTAAGTGAGGATGTAGCCGCTCGCAACCCACTGCAGGCCCTGCTGCGAGAAGTCCAGGCTGTGCTGGATGGACGGCAGGGCGACATTCACGATTGCCGAGTCGGCGATGTCGAGGAACTGAACTGCGCACAGCAGCACCAGGGTGATCACGCCGATCCTCGACCGGAGAAGGAGCCGCGATTCGGCATCTGACCGGATCTGACCTCGGCCTGGAACCATAGCAGCAGTCCTATGTCCTCAGTTAGTTGACTCACTCAGTCTGTTGCGCTCGAGGCGAGCCTGTCAAGTGAGTTAACTGACTAATACGCCGGGTCAGACCGGATCAGTCGCGCACGAGCGGCGTCGACGACCGGCCCCTCACAGCTGGCACTGAGCTCGCCCGGCACCGGACCCGGCGGCACGATCAACGGCGCCAAGCAGCAGCGCTATCGGTAGCTGTGGGCCTGATCGGGGTAGGTGCCGGCGGCGACCTCGGTCGTGTACTCACGAGCTGCCGTCAGCAAGTCAGCGCGCATGTCGCCGTACTGCTTGACGAAGCCGGGCAGGCGGCCGCCCGTGAGCCCGGCCATGTCCTGCCAGACCAGGATCTGCGCGTCGCATCCCGGCCCGGCGCCGATGCCGACAGTCGGGATGCGCAGCGTGGCTGACACCCTGCTGCCAAGTTCGGCCGGCACGGACTCGAGGACCACCGCGAACGCGCCGGCCAGTTCCAGTTGGCGGGCATCGGCCAGCAGCTGCTCGCCGGCGTCGCCGCGGCCCTGGACCCCGCGCTTGCCGCCAAGCATGTTAACGCTCTGCGGAGTCAGCCCGAGGTGACCCATCACCGGAACGCCCGCGCCGACCAGCGCCCGGACCTGGGGCAGCACCCTGCTGCCTCCCTCCAGCTTGACCGCTTGCGCGCCCCCCTCCTTGAGGTGCCTGACCCCGTTGGCCAGGGCCACCTCCGGCCCGGCCTGATAGCTGCCAAAGGGCAGGTCGGCCACCACCAGGGCCGTCCTTGTTCCCGCGACCACCGCCTTTGTCATGCTGATGAGCTCGGCCATCGTCACCGGCAGCGTGCTGCCGTACCCGAGCACCAGCTCAGCGCTGGTATCGCCCACGAGCAGCGCCCGGACTCCGGCCTGCTCGAAAATGCCCGCGGTGAGCACGTCGTAGCTGGTGAGCATGGACCACCGCTCACCGCGATCGGTCGCCGCCTGCAGGTCGCTGACGGTGATGCGCCGGTCATCCGGCCACACGGATGCACTGGACATGTGATCTGCCTTCCTGGTCGCCACCACCGTGGTTGACGCCGCGTACGATCCTGCCCGCTCCACAGCCGACCGCGCCAGCCCGCGGCAGTTGCCGGGTGGGTCAGATGAGCCAGTTCGGGCGCACCAGGCCCGTTTCGTAGGCCAGGACGACGAGTTGCGCGCGGTCTCGTACGCCGAGTTTCGTCATGGCCCGGCTGACATGGGTGCGCGCGGTGGCCGGGCTCATGTACAGCTTCTGGGCAATCTCGTCGTTGGTGAGGCCATCGGCGACGAGTGCCATCACCTCACGCTCCCGGTGGGTGATCGCGTCGAGTTCGGCCGCCGGGTGGGGCTGTTTGGCGCGGCTGGCGAACTCGGCGACGAGCCTGCGGGTCATGCTGGGTGAGATGAGCGAGTCACCATGGGCCACTACCCGGACTGCGGTTGCGAGGTCGGCCGGCTCGGTGTCTTTCACGAGAAAGCCGCTCGCGCCGAAACGCAGGGCGTCGAAGAGGTACTCGTCGAGCCCGAACGTGGTGAGGATGACGATGCGCACGCGGGCGAGTTCCGGGTCGGCGGCGATCCGGCGGGTTGCTTCCAGCCCGTCGAGTCCGGGCATGCGGATGTCCATGAGGATCACGTCGGGCCGGAGCTTTCTGGCTAGGTGAACGGCGCCGGCGCCGTCAGACGCCTCACCGACGACCTCGATGTCGTCGCGGGCATCCAGCAGGGCCTTGAAACCGGCGCGGACCAGGCTCTGGTCATCGGCGACCAGGACGCGGATCACGGCGAGGACCTGACCGGTAGGCGGGCGCTGACCCGGAACCCGCCGCCGCGGCAGAACCCGGCAGACAGGTCGCCCCCGAGGGCGGTGGCGCGTTCCCGCATGCCGGTGATCCCGCTGCCCGTCCCGATCGCAGAAGCACCGCCCGAGGGGGCCGTCCCGTCGTCGTCGATCTCGATGTGCAAGTCCGCGTCGTCGTAGGTCACTCGCACTGTGACCCGGGCCCGCCCGGCGTGGCGGGCGACGTTGGTCAGCGACTCCTGGATGATGCGGTACCCGGCCAGGTGCACGGCGGCGGGCAGCGGCGGCGCCTTTCCGGCGACCTCGACCTCGACGCTGAGGCCTGCGGCCCTGGTGAACTCGATGAGCTCGGGGAGGCGGTCCAGCCCTGGGGCGGGCGACCGGGGCGCGACGTCGTCGTCACGGCGCAGCGTCGTCAGCATCGTGCGCAGCTCCTCGAGCGCCTCCTTTGACGCCGACTTGATCGCGCTCAGCGCCGCGCGCGCCTGTTCGGGCTGGCTGTCGATGAGGTCGAACCCCATGCTGGCCTGGACGTTGATGAGCGAGATGTTGTGGCCGATCACGTCGTGCAGATCCCTGGCCACCCGCAGCCGCTCCTCGCTCTGGTGGCGGCGCTGATCGATCTGACGGCTGGCCCTGGTGGCGGCCGCTCTCTCGGCCCGGATCCGGGTCGCCTCGGCAGCGATCACCAGCGCCAGCAACCACCCCGCGAGCAGCAGCGCGTCGTTTGCCGGCGGGACCGGGTATCCGTAAACGAGCGGGGCGAGCCACATCGTCCAGACGAGTGAGAGTGCCAGCACCAGCCAGGCCCAGTGGCGCTTCCCGGCGGTGGCCGCCACGAAGAACGCAACGATCAGGCTGCCATGAGCGAAGCCAGAGGCCGCCGGCGTGAGCGTGGCGGCAAAGCACACCCACAGCACCGGCACCGGATGCCGGCGCCGCGCGACAAGGGCCACCGGGCCGACCGCGAGCAGGATCCAATCCACCGCCTCGAGGGGGCGCTGAGGATCGAAGAGATGGGCGCTCTTGCCGGCAATCGCGGTCCCGGCGAGTTGCGCCACGAGCAACACCAGCGGCAGCGCGAGATCCCGGCGCCAGCTCAGCGTCCGCAGCCAGGACGTCGCGCGGGACACCCATCCGGCGAGGGCAGCGTCATGGTCTCTCATCTCGGGTCAAGCGTAACGAGCCGTCTGACCAGGCGCATCGCGTGAACTGCGAATCCTCGCCTGCACGTTGTTCGTACCCGCGGCCGCCTTTCTACGTTCGCTGACGTAGGCCGGAAACCGCTGCTGGCCCGACGACATCGGCGAGGCGATCGCCCACCCTGGCAATCATGCACGGGTCCATGAGCTGAGATACCCGGAGAGGATTAGACGTTGGCTGGTTTCGCGCGCTGGTGCTTCCTTCATCGAAGGGCCGTCCTGGCCCTATGGCTGCTAGCCCTGATCGGTTTCTTCGGCCTCAGCCAGCTAACCGGATCGGCCTTCTCAAACAGCGCCTCGCTGCCTGGCACCGACTCGGCGAAGGCCCTGCAGGTGCTGACGACGGACTTCCCGGCCCAGGCAGGCGACAGCGACCAGATCGTCGTGCAGGCCAGGCACGGCACGCTGCGCTCTGCGGCCGCCGAGACCGCCGTCACGTCCATGCTTGCCCGGGTCGCCCGGCTTCCCGACGTGCGCTCGGTGAGTACTCCTTACGGTCCGGGAGGCCAGGTCAGCAGGGACGGCACGATCGCCCTTGCCACGGTGAACCTCGACGCCCAGGCTCAGGACATCCCGAACTCGGCGGTCAGCAGGCTGATATCCACCGCCAAGTCGGCCGACAGCTCGCTGCTGAACGTCCAGCTCGGCGGCGCGGCGATCGAGAACGTCGCGTCCGGGGGCACGGATTACACCAGCGTGCTGCTGGGGATCGTGCTCGCGCTGGTGGTCTTGTTCTTCGCGTTCCGCCGCTCGGTGTTCGGTGCGCTCCTTCCGGTGATCTCGGCGCTGGTGGGGATCGCAGCAGGCAGCTACATCGTCAACATCCTCACGCACGCCATCTCGATCGCGGGCTGGGTGCCCGAGGTCGCCTTCCTCGTGGCGCTTGGCGTGGGCGTGGACTACGCGCTGTTCGTCGTCAGCCGGCACCGCAACGGGCTGCTCGCCGGGCAGACACCCGAGGACGCCGCCGTCACCGCGCTCAACACCTCCGGCCGCGCTGTGCTGCTGGCCGGGCTGACCGTATGCGCCGCGCTGCTGGGGCTGTTCGCCCTGCCGGACCCCACGCTGCCCGGCGTGGCCGTGAACGTCTCGCTCGTGGTCGGCCTGACCATGCTGGCGTCGCTGACCCTGCTGCCGGCCATGCTGGGCTTCCTCGGCCCGAAGGTGCTGCGGCGAGTCGAACGCGCAAAGCTCGCACAGGACGGGCGTCAGGTCGAGCAGGCGGGAGCCTTCTGGCTGCGCTGGGCCGAAGGGCTCGGCCGCAGGCCACTGATCCCCGCCGTCGCCGCGCTGGCGGTGATCGGCGTCCTGGCCATCCCGTTCTTCAGCATGCGCGCCGGGCTGCCGGACGCCAGCACCGACCCGCCGTCATCGACCACCTACCAGTCCTACCAGCTGCTGGCAAAGGGGTTCGGCCCCGGCTTCAACGGACCCCTGGAGGTGGTCGGGCAGGTCAACAGCCCCGCCGACCGGGCACGCTTCGCCGCGTTCATCGCCTCGGCCCGCAGCCAGCCGGGCGTGGCCGGGATCGTGCCGCCGCAGCTCAGCCCTAACGGCAAGGCCGAGGTCGCCGAGGTGTTCCCGGCCACCGGGCCACAAGACGCCGCGACCACCACCCTGCTTGACCGGCTGCGGGCCGGCGTCCCCCGGGCGCAGGCGGGCAGCACGCTGGCGATCCACATCGGCGGCACCACCGCAGCCAACGAGGACTACTCCCAGGATCTGAGCTCCAAGCTGCCCCTGTTCGTAGCCATTGTCGTCGGCCTGGCCTTCCTGCTGCTCGCCGTCGTGTTCCGCAGCCTGCTCATCCCGCTGGTCGCATCGGTCATGAACCTGCTGTCCTTCGGCGTGGCGCTGGGAGTCATGACGGCCGCGTTCCAGTTCGGCTGGGGCAAGCCGGTGCTCGGGTTCAGCCAGGCAGGGCCGATCACGGCGTGGATCCCGGCGATAATGTTCGCCATCCTCTTCGGCCTGTCCACCGACTACGAGGTCTTCCTCATCAGCCGCATGCACGAAGAGTGGACGCTCACCGGCGACAACAAGCGCGCGGTGATCCGGGGCCAGGCCGAGACCGGCCGGGTCATCACCGCCGCCTCCCTGATCATGATCCTGGTGTTCGCGTCGTTTATCATCGGCGGCCAGATGCCCATCCAGCAGATCGGCCTCGGCTTTGCCGCCGCCATCTTCGTCGATGCCTACCTCATCCGCACCGTCCTCGTCCCGGCGGTGATGCATGTCCTGGGGCGGGCCAACTGGTGGGTGCCCGGGTGGCTGGACCGGATCCTGCCCCGCCTCCACGTGGAGCCCGCTGAGCTTCCCGCCGCCGGCCCGCTGCCGCGGTCGGCCGGTGTCGGGCCTGGCCAGCAATGAGCCAGCGCCCGGGCTGACTTCGTCTATCGCCTGCCAAGCGGCAGCGTCGCGGTCTTCGTTGACAGGCCGGTGCACGATGACCAGGCGGTCGGCGGCGACGGGCGGGGCTTCTGTTGTCGCGCATGCGCATTGACCACGACCTCATCTGCCATCGTCATCAGGTTCGGCCACCGTAGGTCGGCTCCCGCTCGACCTGGACGCCGGCCTCCTCAAGCATCCGCACGAGGGCGCCAGCGTGCGCAGGGTCACCCCGACTGCTTCGGGAGCGGTGTTGATGTTTGCTGGCGCGGTGATCATGCGCCTCCGCCGTGGCGAGAGGGCAACGATCGTGGTCGATCTGTTATATCTCGCCCTGGCCGCCTTCGTGGCGTCGGGCCGCTTCGGCCCCTGGTCCTTCACCGGCTGACCTTGCTCATACTGCCGCCCGCAAATTGCCGGCGAGGAATGGCCCAGCTGGCTGCGATGTGGCCAGCCGCCGTCGCTTATTCAGGTGTTCCAGTGCTTACTGACTCGAGTCCGCCGCGGCAATGAGCTCCAGGATCCGAGCCGGAGGCAGGTGTTGCTCGTAGATCCGCACGCCGAAGGGCGAAAGTGCGTCCTCAATTGCGTTCACCAACGTGGGCGGTGCGACGATCATGCCGCCCTCGCCCACGCCGCGGAAGTTGACGTCGGCGTCAAGCGGCACGGTCTCGAGGTGCTCTATCTCGATCCGGGGAATGTCACAAGACGTCGGCAGCAGGTAGTCCATGAACGTGGCTGACTGGCAGTTGCCGTCGTCGTCGTAGGCCGATCGTTCGAGCAGCACCGCGCCGATGCCCTGCGCGATGCCGCCCCGGATCTGCCCCTCGACGACGGCTGGGTTGATGAGCGCGCCACAATCCTCAGCGGCGACGTACCGCTCGACCCTTACGAGGCCGGTCTCGACGTCGACCTCGACGATTGCGCAGTGGCTGCCGCCGGACCATCCGCCTTCGCCGCCGTCGAACGCGGCCTCGACCTCGAGGTTGGCGACCACACCGGCATCGAACTGGCCCGAGGCGGCCCGCCGCGCGACCTCGCTGACCGGGATGGCACTCGCTGGGTCGCCGCGTACCCACACGTTGCCGTCGGTGATCAGGAGGTCCTGAGCGCTGGCTTCCATGAGATGCGAGGCGAAGTCGAGCACCTTGACCTTGAGCTGCCGTGCGCCGTGCAGGGCCACACCGCCGGTCATGGTGGCCGACCGGCTGCCCCCGGTCAGCCCGAACGGGACGACGTCGGTGTCGCCGACCACGACGCGGACCTGCTCGAACGGCACGCCGAACTCGTCGGCTGCGATCTGGGCGAGGGTGGTCTGGTGGCTCTGCCCGTGTGGCATCTGGCCGGTGAACAGTACAACGATGCCGTCTTCCTCGAGCCGAAGGCGAATGGATTCCATGCCCATCGGGCCGCTGGGCCCCCCGGGCGAGCGCGGGCCGGGGGCGGCCTCGATGAAGGTTGCCAGGCCGATGCCAAGGTAACGACCTTGGGCTCGTGCCTCGGCCTGCCGGCGCCGGAACGCGGGAATGTCCACGAGTTGGGCGACGCGCTCTAGTGACTCCCTCGTGGTGACACCGACCAGCGGACGCCCGGTGATCATGGCGGCGGGCGGGTCGGTGCGCGGGGCGGCGTTACGCAGGCGGATCTCGAGCGGATCGAGGCCGAGGTCCTTGGCGATGAGGTCGAGGACGCGTTCCCGTAGGAACGTCTCGGATGCCCACGGGCCGCGGTAGGCGACGTATGATGCCTTGTTCGTCGTGACGGCCGTTGACTCGAAGCCGAGAGCCGCGAGCTTGTACGGACCGGGCAGCATCGCCTCCATGATGTCCGGAACCATGGCGCCCATGCCTGGGTACGAGCCGGTATCGATGACCACCTTGACATCCAGCCCGAGAAGGTCGCCGTCGTTGCTGACGGCAACCCGGGCGTCGAAGCTCTCCTCGCGAGCTTGCCCCGATGCGGTGAGGTTCTCGCCGCGATCCTCGATCCACTTGACCGGCCTGCCGAGATCACGCGAGGCAGCCGCAACCGCGAGTTCCTCCCGTGATGCGCCAATCTTCAGGCCGAACGAACCGCCGATATCACCGGCCAGGACGCGCACCTTGGCCTGCTCCATGCCCAGGCGCATGGCGACGGCGATCTTGCTGACGTGAACGCTCTGCGTTGCGGCGTATATCGTCATGGCGCCCAGGTCGGCGTCGTAGCTCGCGACGCAGCCACGTCCCTCCATGGGTACGTTCTGGTGCCGATGCACGTCGATATGGAAGTCCATAACGCGGTCAGCGTGTGCGAACGTTGCGGAGACGTCGCCGAACTCGCTGCGCGAGTGCCGGCGGGCGATGTTGTCACCCAGATTGACGAAAAGCGGCGGGCTGCTCGGATCAAGCGCGAAGCCGGCATTCGCGACTGGAGGCAGGTCGTCGTACTCGACCTCCACCAGTTCGCAGCCGTCCTCGGCGACGTAACGGTTCTCAGCGATGACGATGGCCACGGGATCGCCAACGAGCCGTACCTTGTCCGTCGCAAGCAGCGTGAACTCAGGGGTGGGCCCAGCCCAGCCCATGAGAGCCATCAGCGCATCCGGCCCAGGGACCGTCATCACTTCTAGTTCCGCTCCCGTGAACGCCGCGACGACGCCGGGCAACGCCCGCGCAGCGGAGACATCGATCGAGAGCACACGAGCATGAGCGAGCGGCGAGCGTACGAACGCGGCGTGCAGCATCCCCGGCAGTTTGATGTCATCGACGTACCGGCCTGCGCCCGTCAGGATGCGCGGGTCCTCTGAACGCTTGATGCTGGCGCCGGTGTAGCGCTCGGCAACAATTCCCGCCATGATCGCTCCCTCGCTCAGCCCTGGTGGTCGCGCTCGGCAGCCAGCAGGACGCCGTCGATGATGCTCTGGTAACCGGTGCACCGGCAGATGTTGCCGGAGAGCCCCTCGCGGATCTGCTGCTCGTCGGCGTCGGGGTGGGCGCGCAGGAACGCGGTAGCCTGCATGACGAAACCTGGCGTGCAGAAACCGCACTGGAAGCTATGCGAATCCCACATCGCCTGCTGCAGGTTGCTGAGCTCGCCGTCCGGCGCCAGCCCCTCGACGGTAGTGATCTCGCTGCCGGTCGCCTGGACCGCCAGCATCAGGCACGAGCGCACCGCCCGGCCGTCGACGATGACTGTGCACGCTCCGCAGACCCCGTGCTCACATCCGACATGGGTGCCCGTGAGGTCGAGATCCTCGCGCAGGAAGTCCGCTAGCGTCCTGCGCGGCTCGGCCGAGCCCGTGCGCGTCGTTCCGTTGACCGTCAGGATAATGTCCATGATCCGTCACTGCCTCTCATCGACGTCGTCTACCGCCGCCCGCAAACCGCGACGGACCAGCGTGGACGCAACCTTCTTCCGGTAAGCCGACGTTCCATGCAAGTCGGCCGGCGGATCGATATCGACGATCGCCCGGCGGGCCGCCTCATCGAACAGCTCAGCCGACGGCCTCTCGCCGACGAGAAGATTCTCCGCCTCGGCTGCCCGCACCGGCACATCAGAGATGCCGGCAAACGCCAGCCGGGCATCGCTGATCGCGCCATCGGAAAGAGTCAGCGACGCCGCCAGGCCGACAATGGCGAAGTCACCATGGCGGCGCGCGACCTCCTGGAAGCTGATCCCCGTGCCTGGCCCGGCCTTCGGGAAGCGCACCTCAACGAGGAGCTCGTCTGGACGGCGCGAGGTCGTGAGGTAACCCTCAAACCACTCAGCCGCCGGGATAACCCGTTCGCCCGACTTGCTGCGCACTACGAACTCGGCGTCAAGGGCCAGAGCGACGGCCGGCAGCTCGGCCGCCGGATCGGCATGCGCCAGGCTGCCCCCGATCGTGCCGCGACTGCGGATCGCCTCATGACCGATCAGCGGGAGAGCGGCCGCTAGCAGCGGCACGGTGTCGGCGATGGTCGTGGTTTCTTCCGCGACGTACTCCCGCGTCATGGCGCCTATATCCACCCTGCCGTCTGTCGTGGATACGCCATACAGCTCATCGATGCCGTTAATGTCGATGAGCACCGTTGGGCGGGCCAGCCGCAGCGCCAGCAGCGGGATCAGACTCTGGCCGCCGGCGAGCACGCTCGCTTCGTCAAGGTGCTCGGCCAGCAATTCCAGAGCTTCAGAGACGGTTTCAGGCGCCTCGTAGTTAACGGGAGGCAGCTTCATGGGCGCGGTCCTTCGATCCAGCGGCGGTGGTTCGACAGCGTTCCAGGCTCACTTAGCCTGCCCTGACAACCATGGCGACGCAAACGCGGCCACTAACATCCTTCTGTCCACTCGCCTTACGCCAAGGTAAGAGGACTGCTTTGGAACGGCTGGAGGGAACCGGCACCTGAGGATAGGTCTCGGGCGAGAACCGGGGCGGCTACTGCGCGACTATCTGGTAGTGACGAGGAGGAAGCGATGAAGTACGTCATGCTGATCTATCAGGGCACCGCGCTTGAGCGACAGGCCGCGCTGCCCGAGGAGGAGCAGAAGCAGGTCTACGCCGACTACCAAGGGGTCAATCAGACGCCGGGCGTCACCCCGGGGCTGCCGATGGGCCTGCCCGAGAACGCGACCACCGTGCGGGTCGAAGGCGGCAAGACCCTGACAACCGACGGCCCGTTCGTCGGGATGAAGGAGGCCGTCGGCGGTTGGTTCATCCTCGAGGCCGACGACCTCGACGCGGCCATCGAGGTGGCCGCGCGCGTCCCTGCAGCCCGCTATGGTGGCGCCGTCGAGATCCGCCCGTCGGAGGTGTATTGGTAGCGACGCTCGAACAAGTCTTCCGCTTGGAATGGGGCCGCGTCCTGGCCACCCTGATCGGCTTCCTCGGCGACTTTGACCTCGCCGAGGGAAGGCGCCCAGGAGGCGTTCGCGATGGCCGCCGACCGATGGCCACGCGACGGCGTCCCGAGTGACCCGCGCGCCTGGTTGTCGCTCGCCAGCAGCACGGGACTACCTGTTCGCCAGTGATGGGACCACCGGGATGACTGGGCAGCGGTTGTGCCGCTGGCTGGTTTCTCGCTGTCAGACCAGTCGTCGGATCTGGGCAACGCGGCGATAGCGTCCCTGGGGGTTGGCGTGCACGAGATCAAACAGGTGCTGCGGCCGGAGACAGCGGACGGCTCATGCTGGCCCGGTCCGGGCCACATGCGACACACCGCATGTTGGAGTGATGGTTTGGCGCTGACCGTTGACCGGTGCGAGCCGGGCCTGGAACGCCCGTGCTTCGGGCAGCGACGTCGTACCCAGACATTGCGGGTTCAGGCGATAAGCAGGCGAGCGCCAAGCTCTGCTGCGTCGAGATCGACGAGGTCGCGGTTGCGTTCGGCCCACCGGCCGGAGGCGAGGTCATCACGGAGGCTGCGCACTGCCCTCTGCTCGGCGTGCGGCCTGACGCCGGCCCAGACCGATATTCCGCGGCGGACATTCTCGTCCAGGTATGCCTCGGGCCGGCGCCAGTAGGCCTCGAAGAAGCCGTCAGCGCAGTCCCACGGGATGAGCACCGGTTCCATCCGGGCTCCGATCGCGCGGGCCAGCTCGGTCAGCGACGCCAAGACTCTGCAGGCTCGCAAGGCAGCGGCCTCGGGCAGGTAGTCACGAGTCAGCCAGAACTGGCTAGGGTCACTGGTGTCGAACGTGAACACCACCACGCGGCGAGCAACGCGCCGCATCTCGCGCAGGCCGGCGATCGGGTCCTGCCAGTGATGAACGGTGGAGAAGGCCATCGCGGCGTCGAAGGACTGGTCATCGAACGGCAGGTTCTCGGCATATCCAGCCAGGCACGGCGCCGCGTCCGGGAGGCGCTGCGAACGCATGAGCGGCGACGGTTCCACCGCGAGGACGTGGCTGTCGGGGGGTTCATAGGAACCCGTGCCCGCCCCGACGTTCAGCACCGTCCGGGCATCCCCGAGCGCGGCCCAGATTCGCGCAGCGATCCGCGGTTCAGTGCGCCGGGTCACGGTGTAAGTGGCTCCGATGTTGTCATATAACTGCGCGCTGGACATTGACACTGCCTTTCTGGCCAGTCACCACGCATTTAGTGGCGTTCACGGCTGGTGTTGTGGCCGGGCGGCTCGTGCGTGGCGGTAGATCATGTGGTGATCTGTCGACCCGATATATCGAATTGATACATCGCGAAGATATGCCCTGGGGTACCTACTGCGCAAGACGTGCGTCAGCGCTGGAGGACGAGGTCGAGAGCCGGGCTGGCACGGTACCCGGCCTCGGCCTGCTGCCGGGCCGGGCATCCCCGAGCGCAGCCCTGATCCGCGTAGCGATCCGGGTTCAGTGCGCCGGGTCACGGTGTAAGTGGCTGCGGCGGAGGCTAGGTCTGATGATGGTGCCTCGTTTCGGCCTGGCCGGTGGCCAGCCGGCGCACGGAGATCAGGCAGAGCCCGAGGTCGCGGATTTCGGTCAGCAGCCCGTGTAGCGCGGGCTGGTCAGCGATCAGTCCGCAGATGACCGTCTCGTCGCCCTGGCCGCCGATGTGGACGCCTGCCGCCGGCCGCTGGGGTCCGCTCGAACTGACCGGGAGCCAGAGCAGGCGCCGGAGGTGCGGATCGCGCCGCAGTTGTTGGACCAGGCGTTGGCCGGGACCGAGCAGCGCATTGCCGGCAAGCGCCTGCCACGCGGCGAGCAGGCCACTGTGGAGCTGGCTCCGGCACGGACAGATACTTCGGCGCGGTGCTAATCTCCAGCGCCGGCGCATGTGGCGTCGGCGACGCTTCGGAGGCCAGCTCAGGTGCGCATCTCTCCGATCATCAGCCGATGGACGAGTTGCTCAGGGCCCCGGTCACCGGCGCGGCGACAGGCGCGGGGAAGAAGTCCGCGAGCGCCGCTGCCATCTGCGTGCGCACCGGCGCCCCGGAGATCACGACGCCGACCATGGTCACCGACGTGTGGGTGTGTCCGCGGGCCCGGATGTGGCGGACCGTCGCGCCGGCCGCCTCCAGTGCGCGTGCGTAGGCGACGCCCTCGTCCCGCAGCGGGTCGAAGTCCGCGGTGACGATGCAGGCCGCGGGCAGGCTGCCCAGGCTGCCGCGCAGCGGGGCAGCGCGGGTGTCGCCGCGGTCGGCCGGGTCGGCGTAGTGATCCCAGAACCACCGCATCAGCGCGGTGGTGAGGATGTACCCGTCGCCGTTCTCCGCGTAGGACGGCCGCGTCATTTCCGAGTCCACCACCGGGCATATCAGGAGCTGCCCTGCGATGCGTGGAGCGCCGGCGTCGCGCGCCATCTGGCATGCGACGGTTGCGATGTTGGCGCCTGCGCTCCAGCCTGCGACGGCGAGTTGGCCAGGGATGCCGCCCAGCTTGGCGGCATTGGCGTCCACCCATCGCACGGCCGCGAAGGCGTCCTGCGCGGCGGCCGGGAAGCGCGCCTCGGGAGCGTGGCGGTAGTTGACTGAGACGACCACCGCGCCCGAGCGGGCGCACAGGTCCCGACACAGCGGGTCGTCTGAATCGAGGTCGCCGAGCACCCAGCCGCCGCCGTGGAAGTACACCACGATGGGGCGCAGGCTCTCGGGTGGCGCCGGCGGGCGGTACAGCCGGTACGGCAGGTCCCCGTCCGGGCCGGGCATCACTCCGTCCGTGACCTCGCCGACTTCCGGGCTCGGCGGCCGGATGGCTGCGCTGGCCGCCATCAGTGCGCGCGCGTCGGCGACCGGCAGGGTTTCCAGGGGTGGCAGGCCCATCGCGGCCATGACCTCCAGGACCAGGGCGACATCAGGCTGCATGCGCCGGATCACGCCGTCCTGGCACTGGTCCCTGCCGGGGCCGGTCATCCGGAGTCCGAGATAGCCCTGCGAGACCACGTCGTCGCACGCCTGCCGGTACGCGTTCACCCCGCCGATGTAGGGAAGGAAGACGCGCGGCTTGCCGGGGACATTGGCGCCCATGTACCAGGAGCTGGCGGTGGGATACAACGTGATGGCGGCGCAGTCCCGGACGTGCTGATCCCAACCGGATTCGGCCAGCGCGGTCGGCTCGATCGTCTCGAAGTCTTGGTCGCGCATGTCCTTGACGCAGTCGGCGACCCAGTCGACGTGCTGCTCGATCGAGACGGTCATGTTCGAGAGGACCGACGGGCTGCCGGGGCCGGTGATCATGAAGAAGTTCGGGAATCCGGTGGTCATGAGCCCCAGGTAGGTGGAGGGCCCGGCGGCCCACTTCTCCTTCAGGGTCAGGCCGTCCCGGCCGGTGACGTCGACCGCCACCAGAGCGCCGGTCATGGCATCAAATCCGGTGGCGAATACGATCGCGTCGAAGCCGAGCGACTCGTCCGCCGTCTCGATGCCGTCCTCAGTGATGCCGGTGATCGGCTGCTTGCGCAGGTCGACGAGGCGGACGTGCGGGAGGTTGTAGGTCTCGAAGTAGCCGGTGTCCAGGCACGGCCGCTTGGTGCCGAAGTAGTGATCCTTCGGGCAGAGCGCCTCGGCGGTGTCGGCATCTTCCACGGCCGAACGGATTTTCTCCCGGATCATCTCGGCCACGATGTCGTTGGACGCCGGGGTCACCCCCTGGTCGGCGAAGACGCCGAGAATGGCGAACAGCTCGCCCTGCACCCACGCCGCCTCGAAACGCTCCCGCCGGACCGCCTCGCTGGCGGTGACGCCGAGGACATCGGTCGGCTCCACAGGTATCCCGCCGCGGGACCAACGGGCGGCATGCCGGTACCCGTCGCGGTCCTCGTCCAGCTGCATCAGCCGGTCGGCTGGGGCACGGCCGTTGTGGGCCGGGATGGAGAAGTTCGCAGTGCGCTGGAACACCGTCAGCTGGCTGGCCTGACGAGCTATAAGCGGGATGCACTGGATGCCCGACGAGCCGGTGCCGATCACCGCGACCCGCTGGCCGGTGAAGTCAGCGCCCTCATGGGGCCATCGGCTGGTGAAGTAGACCTGGCCGGCGAAACGGCCGGCGCCTTCGATCTCGGGTGACTTGGGCATCGAAAGGCAGCCGCTGGCCATGATGCAGTACCGCGACCGGACTTCCGTCCCGCGATCGGTCGTGATGCTCCACCGCTTCGCCTGCTCGTCCCAGCGGGCCGACGTGACGGTAGTGGAAAACTCGATGTCAGAGCGCAGCCCGTAGCGGTCGGTCACGAACCGGAGGTAGTCCAGGATCTCCGGCTGCGTGGCGTACTTCTCCGACCAGGTCCACTCCTTCTCCAGCTCCGGGTCGAAGCTGTAGGCGTAGTCCGTGGTGGGGATGTCACACCGAGCCCCCGGGTAGCGGTTCCAGTACCAGGTCCCGCCGACATCGCCAGCCGAGTCGAAGACCCTCACAGAAAAGCCGAGCCGACGCAGCCGGTAGAGCATGAACAGGCCCGAGAAACCGGCCCCCACAATCACCGCGTCGAATTCGTCGGGGACAGTAGCTGGCTTGTTCACGACATGCTCCCTGGGATCACCGGAATTGCAGTATGGCAGGCTCGCTGTCGCTGAGATCTACGCTCAGCAGTGGCTTGTGGGGCGGCCGGGCGACGCCTGCCGGGCCGTCGCAGCGGGTGCTGGACGTTCCGCGGGCGTTTCGCGCGCTGCCGGTCAGCCACGCCGCCGCCGGCGTTCCGCTTCGATTCGAGTCGGGGCTAGGCCGAAGGCGAGGCAAGCGATCGTCGAGAGCTCGCTCAGCGGATCCTTGCGCTTCCGCAGCTCCGGACCGAGGTCCACGACGCCGTTGACGAGCAGGAGCGCGGCGAGCCGGATCGTTGGCTCAGGTAGCGGCGATCCGAGTCGGTGCGCCACGGCGACGAGCAGATCAGCGATCTGCCGATGCTGCTCGTCGTAGGCCGCGGCTAGCGGCGAGCCTGGTCGGGCCTCGGCCCTGATAGCGGCGACCAGGCGCGGATCGGCTCCTCGGTAGCTCACGAGCGCCCGGATGACCGCACGGATGGTCTCCAAGGCGCTCCGGTCGACCGCCGCCTCCGCGGTGTCCAGAGCGAACCGGAGATACTCGGCTCCGAACTCACGGAACAACTCGACGAAGCATGCTTCCTTGTCAGCGAAGTGCTCATAGAAGACCCGCTTGGCCAGTCCGGCCGCCGACGTGATGCTGGCCACGCTCGTTGCTGCCACGCCGTGCTCGGCGGCCAGCGCAGCCGCGGCATCGAGCAGATCACGCCGCTGGCGCCGGAACCGCTGCTCGTAGGGGATCTTGCCCCACGCGCGCCGGGACATCGCCGGGTTCGGCTCGGGAAGCTCCGGCAGGGAAGGATATTCCGGAACGGTGCGCTGCGCCATCTCCGCGAGTCTACCGACGCACGCGCATTACGCCCCATGTCACGACGGCCGGCAGCGGTGATGACTTAGAGGCCCGGGCACGCGCGCCACCAGGGCGCGGTCTTGATTTCCGTGCCGACGCTTGACTAGCATCCGAAATTAGGAACGTTACGGTTCCTCTTATTGCGGAGTGTGGCAATGACCGAGACCGCCGGCGGCAAGATCGAAGAGACGCGGATCGAGAGGTACAAGTCCACACGCGGCATCAACTACGACTCGGTCCCGTGGAAGCTGTGGGAGAAGTCCAAGAAGCTCTTCTGGGACCCTGCCGACCTGGACTTCGCGCAGGACGCTGTCGACTGGCAGGAGATGTCGGAGATGGCTCGGACGATTGTCGCGATGTCGGCCCGCGGGTTCATGGTCGGCGAGGAAGCCGTGACGATGGACATCGTCCCGTTGCTGCGCTGCATGTCCGATCTGGGGCGCCTTGAGGACACGATGTACCTGTCCATGTTCGCGATGGAAGAGGCCAAGCACACCGACATGTTCCGCCGCTGGTTCGACTCAGTGGGCCTCGACCCGGCCTCGCTGGACGACCTCGTGCGGGCCAGGAACGTAGCAATGCGCAACAACAACGGCGGTAACCCAGTCGGCGGATTGTTCGACGGCGTGCTGACGACGGTGATGCGCCGGCTCGACACTGATCAGTCGCCCGAGGCGATCCTGGACGCGACGCTGGTCTACAACCAGCTCGTCGAGGGCGTTGCCGCTATCAGCGGTTACAAGCGCTGGAACGAGACATTCCGCCGGCTCGGGAAGCTCCCAGGCCTGGAAGCGGGAATCAAGCTCACCCAGCGCGACGAGCGACGCCACATCGCCTACGGAACGTATCTGGGCCGCCAGATCCTCGCCGAGCACCCCGAACTCTGGGAGTTTACAGAACGCCGCTGGAAGCAGCTCACCGACGGCTTCGCCGGCGGTTACGGCGACGCGGCGCAGCAAGGCCAGGCGGCCGCGGCCGACTTTGACGCCGCGGCGGTCAAGGTACTGATCGACCGTCGCCTCGAGGCGCTCCGCGTCGCGGTCACGATGCGTCCTGACGACGTCGAGCACGCCGATCCGGAGTCTTTCGTACCCGAAGAGCTCGCGTCCATCACTTAGCGACCAGGCCTGCCGATGGATCGACCATGCCGCTGCGCACCGCCGCGGCGGCCCAGCACAGCTGGGCCGCCCCCGATCCGCCCGGCTAGGCGTCGCGAAGTCTGAACACCAGGCCGCCGGCCAGCATCGCGGCTCCGGCCCAGATCGCCAGCACGCCGAGGCCGGCCCACGGCGTGATCGCCAGGCTCTTCAGGCCGGTGGTGTCCTGGATGTTCAGCCCCGCGATCGTCGGCGTCCACCGCTCGCAGCCGACGCTGCCAGTGCTCGTTCCCGATGAACGCCAAGATGATCGGGAACACGTAGAGCAGCGCCAGGACGACGCCGATGGACACGGCTGAGTCCCGCACCATTACCGCGACGCCAAGGCTCATGAGCGCGATCAGCGCCAGGTACAGGACCGAGCCGCACGCGGCGCGCAGCGTCGGCCCGTAGCTCAGCCACACCGGGTGGAAGCCGCGCGCGGCGGTAAACCCGTGGCCGGGCAGGATCAGGTGCCCGGCCAGGATGAGCCCCGAACACCGCCACCGCCCCGGCGACCAGCACCAGTCCCGTGAGCAGGATCGCCTTGGCCGCGAGCACTGCTGGCCGCTTCGGCATCGCCGCGAGCGTGACGCGCATCATGCCCGAGCTGTACTCGTTGCTGACCGCCAGCACGGCCAGGATCGCGACCACCGCCTGGCCGAACTGAATCCCGGTCAGGCTGAGCTTGGTCGTGTCGACCGGGCAGGTCAGGCTCTGCGGGCAGTGCGTGGCCCCGACGGCCGCGGTGCTGACCGCGATGGTCAGCACCGCGACCCCGAGGAGCAGCCAGGCAGGCCCGGAGACCGTGCGCAGCTTGGTCCACTCGGCGTGCAGCGCGCGGGTCAGGGTCGTCCCGCGCACGGCCGCCGTGGCCAGGGTCGTCGCCGGCTGCGCCTGCACCGCGGCGCTCATGCGTCCCGCCGCCGGAGCATGACCAGCGCCAGGGCAAGGCACGCCGCGGTCCACAGGCACAGCACCGCAAACCCGGCGTAGGGCGACAGCGGCCAGTAGCCCCGAACCGGATCGATGGCGGTGTAGACCTGCGAGTACCGCGGGATGCTCTGCTCGATGGCCAGACCCGCGGCCGGGGTCAGCCGCAACAGCCAGTCGCCGACCCCGGCGGGCACCACATTGAGCGCGGTGAGCAGGAACGGCATGACGACGATCACCACCGCGATCGTGATCGCGGCCGCGCTCCGCCGCAGGATGGCGCCCAGGGCGACGGCGAAGACCGCGGCCAGGGCCAGCATGGCCGCCGTGCCGACGATGACCCGCGCATCGGTGAGCACGGGCGCACTCAGCAGTACCTGACCCTGGTTCTCTTCCTTCGGCAGACCGACGGCGATCGAGACCGCCGCGGCAGTCAGCCCGGTGACGAAGGCCACTGCGCCGATGACCACGGCCTTGGCGGCCAGCACCGCGCCGCGGCGGGGGGTGGCGGCCAGCGTGGTGCGGATCAGGCCGCGGCGGTACTCGGTGCTGAAGAACATCGCCGCCACCACGACGATCACGATCAGCCCCAGGAACACGCCGACCAGGCTCTGCTCAATCGTCACCGTCGGGAGCCCGCCGCCCGGCCCCGGCGTGACGGGCGCGATGTCGCCCGACCCGGTCAGCGTGAAGCGTGCCGCCGGCCGTGGTGAACGGCGCCGAGCCTCCGCCGTCGCCTGGCCCCGGCCCTCCCCCGACCGGACCCCCGCCGCCGACCGCGGTGCCGGTCCAGGTGCCGCCGGGTGCCCCGCCGGTCAGGCTGACGTGATCGAAGACGCCGGTGGCCTGGGCGGGGCCGCCGTCATTGCTGTTCCCGCCGAACGAGTTCTGGGTCACCGTGTAGCCCGGCGAGGTCGCGAACATGCCGACCTGGACGGTCGACGGCAGCCCGGCCAGCTGGACCGTGCCGACCTGGCGTCCAGTGCGTGCCGTCGGCGGAGTCGTAGCCAGTGATCGTGTCGCCGGACCGGGTCAGCCGCAGCCAGCGCGGATGTGCCGCCGAAACGGTACCGGGCATCCCCGCGGTGTCCCCGGTGAAGTTGTACTGCATCCGGACCCCGTGACTGCCCGTCACCATCATCGCCGCGTAGGCGGAGCCCTGGTGGGTGCTCTGCTTGATGATGATCCCCGCCTTGGCCCACTCCGCCAGGCCGGGCACCAGGTTGCCGTTCCCGACCTGCACCGGCCCCGAGCTGAGGTTCACGTGCTCGCCGGTCAGCGAGGTGACCCGCGCGGTGATGGTGCCGTTCCCGGTCAGCGGCTGGCGCGCGAAGGAGAAGCTGTCGGTCACGATCTCGCCGCCCGGCCCGTGCGGGACGTAGGGCAGGCAGGCCTTGCCCGTTTTCAGCGGACCGCCGTTGAGTCTGGCAGCCGATGTTCGCGTTGCCGGCCGCGAACACGCCGAGGAAGATGGTCAGCAGCGCGGCCAGGATCATGCCGATCACCCAGCCGCGCACGCTGCGGAACTTGATCCACTCGGCCCGCAGCAGGGAGCCGAAGCCGCCGCGCGCGGGATCCGCCGCCGAGCCCGGCTTCGGGCCGCGGCACGGAGATGGCCTGGGCCGTCATCGCGGCACCTCCTGCACCGCGTCGGCGTCGAAGCCGGCCGGGCGGAACTCGACCGCCTGCTTGGTCAGCTCCATGTAGGCCTGCTCCAGGGTCGCCCGGTGCGCGGAGACCTCGGAGAACGGCACTGCCAGCGCACTGAGCAGCGCGACCACCCGCTCGGCCGCCAGCCCCGAGATCGTGAGCACGTCCTGGCCGCTGGCGACGACGGTGGCCCCCGCGTTCTCCAGCACCGCCGTCGCCTGCGGCCGCGCGGACGTGCGCAGCGTCACCCGGTCGCCGGACGCGGCCGCCAGCAGGCTCGCCACTGTGGTGTCGGCGATGACCTTGCCGCGGCCCACCACGACCAGGTGATCGGCGGTGTCCTGCAGCTCGCTCATCAGATGGCTCGACACCAGCACCGCCCGGCCGCCCGCGGCCAGCGAGCGCAGGAAGCCGCGCATCCACACGATGCCCTCCGGGTCCATCCCGTTGAACGGCTCGTCCAGCATGATCGCGGCCGGGTTGCCGAGCATCGCGGCGGCGATGCCCAGCCGCTGCCGCATGCCGAGCGAGTAGCCGCCGGCCCGCCTCCTGGCCACGCCCTCCAGGCCAGCCTGCTCGATGACCTCGTCCACCCGCTTGGCGTCCAGGCCCTGCGAGTGCGCGAGCCAGAGCAGGTGGTTGCGGGCCGACCGGCTCGGCTGCAGCGCCCCCGCGTCCAGCAGCGATCCGATCACCCGCATCGGCTGCCGCAGGCTCGCGTAGGACTTGCCGCCGACGGTCGCCTTGCCCTTGTCGGCCGCATCCAGGCCGAGGATTACCCGCATCGTGGTCGACTTGCCGGCCCCGTTCGGGCCGACGAAGCCGGTCACCTGGCCGGGCTGGACGGTGAACGACATGCCGTCCAGCGCCAGGGTCGGACCGAACCGCTTTCGCAGTCCGGACACTTCGATCGTGGCTTGCATTTCCGTTTCCTTCTGTGGTCGGGATGGAACTTGCTGTGACCTGGTTCTACGGCAAGGGCCATAACATGGGCCGCACGCAAGCCGTTATCCCGTTGTTAGGCCCGGTCAGGCCATGCTGAGGTGGGATGGCCGGGCCGAAGCCCCTGACCAGGGCATTGCCGACGGGAGGGAGAGGCGTATGCGGGCGCATCGCCTGCCCGGGCCGCCGAGCTGGCTGCGGCTGCCCGGCCGTACCGTGCGAGTTCGGCTGACCGCAATGTATGGGATCTTGTTCGTCGTATCCGGCGCGGTGCTGCTGGCGATCGCCAGCGGCGTGGCCGTGGTGCGCTCGTCCACAAGCGAGGCAGTTCCGGCGTCCGAGCAATGCCCGGGCCCTCCCCGGTACCGCGCTGAGCCAGGCCCAGGCCCGCATCCATAACGCTGCAGGCCCAGATCCAGAACCTTCAATCGCAGCCCGCGAGCCAGCCGGGCCAGGACAGGCTCTCGCGCAATCTGCTGATCGCCTCGCTGATCGCCCTGGCCATCATGACCGTGATCTCGGTCGCGCTCGGCTGGCTGGTGGCCGGGCGGGCGCTGCGGCCGGTCCGCGAGATGACGGCGGCCGCCCAGCGCATCTCCGAGGACAGCCTGCACGAGCGACTGGCAGTGCGCGGCCCGAAGGACGAGCTGAAGGAACTCGGAGACACCATCGACGGCCTGCTGGAACGGCTGGAGGTCGCCTTCAACGCCCAGCGCCGGTTCGTCGCGAACGCCTCGCACGAGCTGCGCACGCCGCTGACCACGATGCGGGCATCGCTCGACGTGGCGCTGGCCAAACCCGAGCCGCGCCCCGCCGCAGACGGTCGCGCTGGCCGGGCGGCTGCGCACCGAGCTCGACCGGATCGAGCGGCTGCTGGAGGCCTTCCTGACCCTGGCCCGGGCCCAGCACCGGTCGATGCCCGGCCGGGCCGTCCTGCCGCTCGACTACATCGTGGGCTCCGCGCTCGCCGATCAGGCGGCCGCGATCAGGGCCATGGACCTCACCGTGCAGGACACCAGCGGCCAGGGCGGGGCCTGGATAGCGGGCAGCCACGCTCTGCTGAGCCGCATGGTGGAGAACGTGATCGACAACGCTGTCTGCCACAACATCACGGGCGGCTGGATCGCGATCACGACCCATGCTCGCGACGGCCGCGCCCGCCTGGTCGTCAAGAACGGCGGGCAGGTCCTCGACCAGCGGCAGGTTGCCGAGCTCTCCCAGCCGTTCCGGCGGCTGGAGGCGGACCGGATCGGCACCGACAAGGGCTCGGGCCTCGGCCTGTCGATCGTCGCCGCGATTGCGGAGGCGCACGGCGGCACACTGGACCTGCGGGCACAGCCCGGCGGCGGGCTGCGGGTCTGCATCGAGCTGCCCGAGGCCCCGGCGACGACACCGGCAAGCCGTCCCGGCGGGAGTGCCCACATGAGAGTTCTGGGCGTCGAGGCCTCGCGGTCGCTGGCGGCCTGAGGGGCCGCGCCGCCCTGATTGTCCCGCACCCGGATCAGCCGGGCGGTCTCGCGGGGCGCGGGCCACGGTGGAAAGTTGCCGCCAGGACGACGTCAGGGATATCCCGGCTGCTGCCCATCGGTATGCACGGATGTGCAGCTACCTCGCATCACTCAAGGGAAGAAAGCAAGGTCTTGTCTAAACGTCGCTCCGCTTCTGGACCGTAATCAGGCCTTCGCCTCCGCAGACGCCCGCCAGAACATGCCCCCGCTTCCGTTCAATCCGCGCCTGAACCGCCGCGACCCCGGCCGTCATCGCGCCGCGGCGCTGGTCGGCTGAGCCGGCAGAGCTCCTCGGGTTCAGGCGGCTAGCAGCAAGCGGCGCCAGGTTTCGGCCAAGAAGCCCTCGTATCGTTCCGGGGTCCAGCCGCGCTGGCCGACCAGCAGCTGGTAGAGCTCGGGCGCGTTGGTCGCCCAGACTATGTCGGCCGCCTCATCGAGAGGCACTCGCAGCGCGCCGACCGCGGCCAGGTCCGCAGCGAAGCGGCGCATGTTGACCGCACGGCGCTCGGAGATCTCACGCCACAGCGAGGTTAGCTCCGGCTCGGCCCCGGCAGCCTGCTGGATCATGCTAAGAAGGGGAGCAAGACGGTCGGCGATCATCCGCATCGCTGACGCGTAGATCTCGATCTTGGTCTCAGCGTCGGGAGCAGCGCGGATCGCCTGTACATAGTCGCGCTCGTCTGCGGGGACGGCCTGCGCGGTGCCTGAGATGGCAGTCTCGATCAGCAGCCGGGCGAGCTCCGCCTTGCGGCCGACCGATGCATAGACGGTGTCGAGCGCCACGTCGGCCCGCCCGGCAATCATGGCCATCGAGGTGGCCGAGTAGCCGCGCAGGGTGAACAACTCGAGCGCAGCGTCCAGGATCGCTTGTCGGGTGCGCGCGGCTGCCTCCCGGCGCTTGGTCGCGTTGTACCGGCGCTTGACGTGTGGCGGCACGGGCACCATGATACCAGTATTGATCCGAAATAGCTTCGGACCAATATTGGGAGGGACGCGATGACCTACGCATTCACCTACGAGGTGCCGATAGACACGGAGATCTACGCCCGCATCAAGAACGGCATCGGCCCGGAGCGCGCGCCCGGCATGATCGCACATCTGGCCTACCGAACCGAAACCGGACTGCGTTACGTCGATGTATGGGAGACCAAGGACGACTGGCACGCGTTCGAGCACGACCGCCTGCATCCCGTCGTCCACACCCTGCTGAAGGAGATCCTCGGGTTCGTGCCGCCCGAGCCCTCGCGAACCATGCTTGACCTCGTCGACGTCTGGACTGCCGACTACGCGCACACTGCGTGACGGCCCAGGATCCGGCCTGACCGCTAACCATCTCCGCCTTGGTCTTAATGCCGCGCCGGTTGGCCCTCCCAGAATTCTGGGAGGGCCAACCGGCGCGTCTCCTGTGACGCTGGAGCGAAGGACAGAGCGAATGATGGAGGAGCGAGCATGTTTGCACGTACGTCGGCATGGTCCGGGTCACCGGAGGCTTTGCAGAAGTGGGCTGACAATGCTGTCAGCACGGTCAGGGGGTTCGTGGAGGGCCTGCCAGGGAATGCGGGCGCGGTTTTCCTGGTCGACCGCGACGGCGGCACGGCGCTGACGTTGACGCTGTGGGACAGCGATGACGCGGCGAAGGCTACCGATCAGTTCGCCGAGCAGAGCCGGGCGGCGACGGTTGCCGCCACCGGCACGCAGCTGGTGAGCCGGGGCAGCTACGAGGTTGTGGTCTCCGGGATAGAGTGAAGGTAACGGCAGGAGGCCAGAGGCTATGCTCACCGGTTCCGGTCGGCTGCCGACAATCTGGTCGCGGCGGTGGCGTCCGCTTGCCGGTCGGGGCTGGACGCCGACGCGCTGCGGGCGGCGGTGCTGCCGCGGCTGCGCAAGGCCGTGCCGGTCGACGCGCTGTGGTGGGCATCCGCCGACCCGGCCACGCTGCTGTTCACCCGGTCCTACCGCGAGGAACTGCCGGAATCCTCCGGCCGGTACTTCGTCGAGAACGAGTTCCTGCACCAGGACGTCAACAAGTGGACCGAGCTCGCCCGGGACGCGACCGGGGTGGGCACGCTGATGCAGGCGACCGGCGGCCGCCCGGCCAGCAGCGACCGTTACCGGGACATCTTCGCGCCGCTCGGCCTGCAGGACGAGCTGCGTGCGGTGCTGCGGGTCCGGGACGCCTGCTGGGGCTACCTCTGCCTGCACCGCGAGGCAGCGCAGGTGTTCTCGCCGGACGAGGCGCGGTTCATTCAGCGCCTCGCCCCGCACCTGGCCGAGGGCCTGCGGATGGGCCTGCTTCGCCAGGCCTGCCGCCTGGACGAGGCCAAGGGCGGTCCGGGGCTGGTGATGCTCGCGGCCGACGGCGCCGTGACAGGCCTGAATGACGCCGCAGGCCAGTGGCTCGAGGACCTCGGCGGCCGCGCCGACGGTTCGGATCTCCCGATCGAGATCTCGGCGCTGGCGGTCAGGCTCCGTCACCTGCCCGCCATCGAGCCGGCCATGCCCCGGCTGCGAGTGCGGACCAGAAGCGGCCGCTGGGCCGTCCTGCACGCCTCGTGGCTGAACGCCCCAGCCGAAAAGGTGGTCACGGTGATCGTCCAGGAAGCCGCCCCGGCCGACGTGGCTCCGCTGATCATGGCCGCCTACGGCCTGACTGACCGCGAGCGGACGATCTCTGCCCTGGTCTGCCAGGGCATGTCGACCCGCCAGATCGCGGGCCGACTGCACCTGACCGCCGACACCGTGCAAGATCACCTGAAGTCAGTGTTCGACCGCACCGGCGTGCACATCCGCGGCCAGCTCGTCGCCACGATCTTCGAGCGCGACTACCTGCCCCATGCCATCGCCGGCGACCCGCTCACCCCAGCCGGCGCCTTCACGGCCGGCTAGACCTCCCGGCGCCCCGCGCGCGGATACCCGTGCGGAGGGGAACGGGCAGGTGAACGGCCCTGGGGCCTCAGCGTTCGCCGCCTTGGACGAGGTCGAGGATCCGGGTCTTAGGCGCACCAGCCAGGCCGGGCGAAGACGCCGGTGTTGGCCAGACGTGCTGTCGCAGGAACTCGGTGAACGTCTCCGCTACGTCGGCCGAATCGAACTCCAGGTCAAGCATCAGATACCTCGGGTCGTCGACCGGCAGGCGGATGGCGCAGCTGCGGACGCCTGCCCTTGCCCGGGCTTGCGCGAATCCGTCGAATGCCTTCTTCCAGAGCTGATAGTCGGTGATCGCGTGCTCGATCCTGAGAGTGGTCATCGGATCTCTCCATCATGTTGCCGTGCATGCTGTCGAGATCGACGCTAGGGACGTCCGTCGCGGTGCGGTATCCCGACTATCTGGGGGTTAGTCTCGCGCCGGGCAATGCCTGGCGAGCGACCGGGCGCATGCAGGGCATACGCTCACGCTGTGGTCGGAAACTCGTCGCGGGCGCGCGCCCGCGGGCGCATCGAGGCCATCTGCACGGAGTGTCACGACGATAGGAGCCTGCGCCTGGAGGTACTTGCGGTGCTCCGCGAGATCATCGACTTCGACGCACACGTCTGGTTGCTTACCGATCCCGTCACGGCCGTCGGTGTCGCGCCGCTGGCGAGCCAGCGCGCAAACCCGCACCTTCTCATGAGCAAGCGCGCGGGCCCTGCGGAGCCTGGACAGGCTTACAGTCAAGGCGTGGCTAGGCTAGCCGCAGCAGATCACCAAAAAGGAACGCCATGCCGCAGCTCAGTTCCGACCGGCACATCGCGGAGATCGAGGCAAGCACAGCAGGGCTAGCGGAGATCTTGGCTGAACACGATCAGCGCCTGCCGATCCCCACCTGCCCGGAATGGACATTACGTCAGCTTGTCACGCACGTCGGCAGAGCGCACCGGTGGGCGGCGGAGATCACCCGTACGAGGTCTGACGTGTTCATTCCATTCCGTGAGGTACCGGACGGCAAGCTGCCGAATGATCCCGCCGAGCAGTGCGCATGGCTGCGGGCCGGCGCGGCGCGGATCGTCGACGCTGTGCGGGAAGCCGACAGCGATCTCGTCTGGTCGTTCACCGGCCCGGCCCCTGCCCGTTTCTGGATACGGCGGATGGCGCACGAAACGCTGGTGCACCGAGCCGACGCCCAGCTCGCTGCCGGCGCCGAGCCCGAGCCCGTCATTGAAGCAGAGGTGGCTGCCGACGCCATCGAGGAATGGCTGACGCTGCT
Source organism: uncultured Actinomycetota bacterium (assembly GCA_963804435.1). Lineage (GTDB taxonomy): Bacteria > Actinomycetota > Actinomycetes > Streptosporangiales > Streptosporangiaceae > JAJYUU01. The sequence goes on from CAWDQI010000001.1 coordinate 3,482,080, forward strand.
GACCGGCGGGATTCTCGGCAACACCGACGAGCCGACCAAACCGCTGCCCGCCGGTGTTGCGCTGCACATACACGCAACCGATGACGGACTTGGCAGCCGCGGCGAGTGGATGATCCGGCACGACGGGGGCGGTCTGACAGTTGAGCCAGGCCATGGCAAGGGTGATGCCGCCCTTACCGGCCCGGCCGCCAGCTTGCTGCTCGTGCTGATGCGACGAAGGGCAGTTCCCGATCCGGCAGTGACCGTATACGGGGACAGCGCCGTGGTGGATGCCTGGCTGGCAAGTACCGCGTTCTGATGAGTGAGCCTTCGTCCACCGCCCGACTCAGCCTTGGCCGGGTGCCAGCCGTATGCGACCGGACCGGGTCACGGCGCAGGCCGCCGCGGTGATGCGCCGGTGGCGGGACCGGTCCGGGCAGGCCGCGCTGTATGAGCTGCCCAGTCGGAGTCAAGGACGTGATACGGGGGCCGGACTGCCCACCAGGGTAGGATCGCCCACCCCCTTGCAGGCCTCTCAGCCGATCAGCGGCATCACCCTAACCGCTGGGGGTCAGCACCAACTCAGCACGCGCTTGGGAACTGACGGGAACTAACCAGGAATAACGGGCAAACGGCCAGCCTCCACAATTCCGAGTTCGCCCGCCCAGTTCGTACCTCGCATTATTGCCACGACCTGCGGTTATTACCGCACGTCAAGGCCGGTGACGGCCCTACCGATGATCACGCGCTGGATCTCCGACGTGCCCTCGAAAATGGTGAAACTCGTGGAGGTGCGTGCAGTTTCCGCAGGTAGATGGCCTGATGGCCGACCGCATGTCAGCACGAGCTCAGCACCGCATCGAGTACGCCACCGTGCCGCCGTCTGAGCCCCGCGTCGGGTCCGTCTGATCGCTAAAAGCGAGCCTCTGCCTGCAACTCATCCGGTGCTGTATTCGCGCAGGCGCGCGAAGTCGAGGAAGCTCTCCTCAGCATGCCCGCGGTGACGGCTGCCGCCGTCATCGGCCTGCCCGACCCCACCGTCGGCGAGCGAGCCTGCGCAGTCATCGAACTCGCCTCCGGACACGACGCGCCCACCCTTGCGCAGATCCGCGAATACCTGACCGGGCAGCAGGGACTGGCCGTGTGGAAGGTGCCCGAACGGCCCGAGGTCGTGGACACCTGGCCGCTCACCGCGACCGGGAAGGTACAGAAGTACCTGCTGCAAGACGCTTACCGCGACTAGGACGCTTGTCCGCGACCGGGGTCACCCGGTGACGCCTCCCGCCCGTGCCTGGGCCACGCCTGCTCGCCGCTGGCACGAAACGACAGTCTAATCACCTAGTATCTGATACTAGACTAGTTAGCCGCTAGGATGATGTCCTGTGAGCAACGATCTCGACACCCGCATCCGCGCCAGCGAACGCGAGCTGTACGCGCACTGCGGCCTGCAGCCGCACGAGCGATCTGTCGAGCTCGCGCGAACCGGCGTCACGGTGCGAGTAACGGAGTTCGGGCCGGCTGCTGGAGCAGCCGAAATCCCGGTGCTGCTGCTGCACGGCATCGCGTCTAACTCGGCAGCCGCTGCACCGCTGCTGGAGCACATCGCAGGCCGCCGGGTGATCGCAGTTGACTGGCCCGGTCACGGCCTGTCCGGTCCGGCGATCCTCGCCCGCAGCGATTCCCTCCGCGAGCACGCGGTCGGCGTGCTCCGCGAGCTGTGCGCGGCGCTGGAGATCAGCCAGGCCGACGTGGTGGGTCACTCGCTCGGCGGCCAGTTCGGCTTGTACCTCGCTGCAGACTCCCCGCACATCGTGCGCAGGCTCGTGCTGATCGGCGCGCCTGGTGCGGGATTCGCGGGAGTGCGCCCGGTACCCGCTATGCGGCTGCTGTCAGTGCCGGTCCTCGGCCAGGCGATGCTCGCGGTGCCGATGTCTCGCTCGGCATACCGCCGCAGTAACGAGACCATGGTGGGCAAGGGAGTGCTGGACGGCTACCCGCCCGCATTTACGGAGGTCGGCTACCTCGCGGGCAGGCGTCCCGGGTTCGCCCCGAGCGTGTCCAGTTTCTTCCGCCGGCTGATCACGCCGCGCCGGGTCCGCAGCGGCGTTGCCCTGACGCTTGACGAGCTGACCGCGCTGGCAGCACCGACGCTGCTGGTGTGGGGCAGCGCCGACGTGTTCCTGACGCCGCGGGACGCTGGGGCTTCGATCGCGGCGATACCAGATCACACGCTGGTGACCGTCCCCGATGCGGGTCATCTGCCGTGGCTGGATGACGCGCAGCTGTGCGGCCGCGCCGTCGCAGATTTCCTTGCCCGTGGCTAGCCGCCCTGCGGTCGCCCCCGCGGGGTCAGGGGTCGGGTCCGGGACGGCCGTCGCAATACGCTGCCGCGGGGCTCAGAGGACTCCTTCGATCCACGCGAGCAAGTCGGCTTCTACCTCGTCGCGGTTGGTTTCGTTGAGGATCTCGTGCCGGCCCTCGGGATAGGTCTTGTAGGTCACCGTCGAGTGTCCGGAGTCCCGGTACCGCTGGACGAGGATACTGCTGAAAGCCAGTCCGCCGTTGATCGGGTCATGCGCGCCCACGAAGACGTAGATCGGCAGGTCCGGTCGCATGCTCGAGACATCAGCCCAGCGGCCCGCCGCACCGAAGAGCTCGGCGAGCGCAGACGGGGCCAGGTCGAAGCCGCACCACGGATCGGCGATGTACGCGTCGACCTGCGCCTCATCGCGGCTCAGCCAGTCGAAGTCCGTGCGGGCCGTCGAAGGGCTTGTTGAAGGCCGCCAGGACGCTGCCCCCGGAGTCATCGCCGGACATGTGCGGCAGCAGCGCGTCCAGTGCCGTCGTTCCCGACAGCGCGACGCCGGCGATGTCGCCGGAGTGGTCCAGGATGTACTGCTGCGAGGCGAACGAGCCGAGGCTGTGCCCGACCAGCACCAGAGGCAGGGCCGGGTGCCGGTCCCTGATGAGTCCGGATAGCTGGACCATATCGTCGACGAGGCCGTTCCACCCGCCCTTTCCGAGGTCACCCGGAGCTCCGGCGATGCTGTGGCCGTGGCCGCGATGATCGTCGGCGTACACGGCGAATCCCGCGGCCGCGAGGGTCTGCGCCAGGTGCGCATACCGCGCGGCGTGCTCGCCCATGCCATGGGACAGCTGCACGATGCCGCGCGGCGCCCCGGCTGGCGCCCACTCGTGGACGTGAATGGTGGTGCCATCAGCATTACTGGCGAAAGTGAACACGAGCCGCTCCATGGTACGAGGAATGCGGCGATCCTATCCGCACTTTAGTCTAGCAATCAAGTATCTAAGACTAGAGAAGAACCGGCCCCGGCCAGCCCGAACTGCGACTGGAGCAGGCTTTCCGGGACGAGCACTGTCCGGGATCGAAGGTACTCGCCCAGGCCTTTGGCCTGCGCATCCGGCCGCGTCGTCGCGGCGACACCTGGCGCCAGGATTCCCTCGATGACGAAATTGAGGGCCCGCAGGTTCGGCAGCTCGTACCGGTGCACCGGCAGCGGCGAGGCCTCCGGCAGGAGCGCGCGGAACGCCTTGACCGTCAGTTCCCTGCGCAGCCATTCGTACTGGGCTGCAGCCCGGGCCCAGAGGCCCACATTGACGTTGCCGCCCTTGTCTCCCGATCGAGCCCCGGCGATGCGGCCCAGGAACTGGGACCAGTGGTTCGCCTGCCTGGGCGTGCGCATCGCCTGCCGCCGTGGCCGTCATGCTGGCGATTCCGCGATCAGCGCCTGCCACTCCGGTCACGGGCGGAATGGCGATCTCGTGCCCGTCCGGCAAATGCACGATCTGCCGGACGGCGGCAGCCTGCACGAGCGCAGGCCAGTACACCCCGAACGCGCTGGCGGGCGTCGGGGGCGTCGTGGTGTGAAAGCCGGCGTAGCCACCGAGCGCCAGCTCCCACGTCACGTCGGAGAATGCCCGGCCGACCTTTGCCTCGTCGGGGTCCTTGACCGTGACCCGCAGATGCGCAGTGGCTTCCTCGTTGGACCCAGCGTCCGGGTGATCGAACCGCAGCAGCCGCGCGTCGGCCTCGGCGAACTGCTCCCGGCCGCCGAGTTGCTGAAAGAGCAGCTGCTCAGCCTGCGCTGCTTTTTCCTCGATGTCCAGGCCGGTCAGCACCATGGTCATGGTGTTGCGGTACCCGCCGTGCATGTTGATGGCGACCTTGAGCGTGGCGGGCGGCGGCGCGCCGCGGGTGCTGGCGAGCAGCACCCGGTGGGGGCCCTGCTGGCTGATCTGGACGGTGTCGAGTGCGCGGTCACGTCCGGGTTGAGGTAGGCGGGCGCGCCGATCTCGTACAGCAGCTGAGCAGTCACCGTGCCGGTCGAGACGAGGCCTCCGGTCCCGTCGTGCTTGGTGATGACGCTGCTGCCGTCGGCCGCGACCTCGGCGATCGGGAAGCCGGGATGTCGCCGGTCGGTGATCTCGTCCAGGAAGCTGTAGTTGCCGCCGGCCGCCTGCGGCCCACACTCGATGACATGACCGGCCACCACGGCGCCGGCGAGGGACTCGAAGTCGTCGCAATCCCAGACGTGCCACCACGCGGCCGAGCCGGCTACCAGGCTCGCGTCGGTGACGCGCGGCAGATGACCACGTCGGCGCCGGCCTGCAGCGCGGCGGTGATGCCCCAGCCACCTAGGTAGGCGTTCCCGGTAACGACCGGTAGCGCGCCTTCGGCCAGGGGCACGTCGGTGGCGAGGTTAATGAACGTCTCGCCTGCCTCCTGAAGCTGGCCAATGCGCGGTAGCAGGTCGTCGCCGGTGATGTAGCTGACCTGGGCGGTCAGCCCGAGGCGAGGCCAGGTCGCTCACCTGGCCGGCCAGGTCGGCCGGGTTGAGTCCGCCAGCGTTGACGACGATCTTGATGCCGCGGTCGAGGCAGTCCCCGAGCACGTCTTCTATCTGGCGCAGGAACGTGGTCGCATAGCCCCGGCGGTCGTCTTTCTGCCGGGCCTTCCACAGGATGAGTATGGTCAACTCGGCGAGGTAGTCCCTGGTCAGGACGTCGACCGGACCGGCGAGCATCTCCCGCGCGGCCGCGAGCCGGTCGCCGTAGAAACCGGAGCAGTTGGCGATGCGCACCAGTCGTCTGGGCCCGTGTTGCCAGGCTCTGATCAGTCACGGCGGCGAGCGAGATGGCCGGCTGCAGCGTCACCTGGTGCTCCTACAAGCCCGCGAGGTCGGCGATCGCGGCGCGCTGCGCCTGGGCGCCGCCGGTGAGCTGCTGTGCCGACCATGCACGCCGGTAGTACAGGTGAGCGTCGTGCTCCCAGGTGAATCCGACACCGCCGAGTATGTGGATCGCGGCCTCGGCCGCAGAACGGTAGGCCTCGCCGGCCCGCAGCACTGCGACTTTCCTGGACAGCTCCGCATCGGCGGCGTCCTCGGCCGTCGCGGCGGCCGCATACCGGGCCGCCGCTGACGCTGCCTGCAGGTCGGCGAGCATGTCCGCGCACTGATGCGCGACGGCCTGGAACGAGCCGATGGGACAGCCGAACTGGGACCGGTCCTTCGCGTAGCTGACGGCGGTGTCCAGGCACCAGGCAATGCCCCCGGCCGCTTCGGCGGCGGTCGCGAGGTCAAGCTGCGCCCGGACCGTGAGAAGCGCATCCCGCGCGGCCTCCCCGTGGGCGATCTGAACGCCAGGTGCGCGGCGGAATTCCACCACGGACAGGCGGCGGGTCAGGTCCAGCGTTGGCATCGGCGCGGCAGTGACACCGTCGCCGGCAGCTCGACCACGTAGAGCCCGAGACCTGCGGCGGAGACGGCAGGGACGACGCAGACGCTGGCCACCTGGCCGCCGATGACATACCACCGGGTCCCGGTGAGCTGCCAGCCGCCGGCCGCCCGCTCAGCCGCGACCATGGTGTCGCTGTCGTGCCAGCGTCCGTCCCGGCCGGCCGCCGCAATGGTGCCCGTCAGCGAGCCGCTTGCCAGCCCGGGCAGCCACCGGCTCCGGGCGACGTCGTCGGGCGCCGACAGCAGCGCGCTGGCTGCCAGGCACTCAGGCAGGAAAGGTCCGCCGTACAGAGCGCGGCCCAGCTCGGTATCCACGACCGACGCCTCGGAAGCGGTCAGGCCGAGACCGCCGTAGTCCTCCGGCACCGTAAGGCCGGCCAGGCCGAGTTCCTTCGTCAGTCGGTCATGCACTCCTGCGCTGAATCCCGTCTCGCTGGCGATCGCATCCCGGCGGGCCTCCGCAGGAAACTGCTCAGCCAGGAAGTCGCGCAGCGTCGCCTGCAGGGCGCGCTCGTCGGGTGACAGAGCCAGCCGGTCGCGTGTCGCCATCGGGGTCAGGATCCTCAGGTTGCCCGGGGTAGGCCCAGCGCCCGCTGGGCAACTGTGGTCTTGATGATCTCGTCGGTGCCGCCGCCAAGCCGGTAACCGGGAGCGCCGAGCAGCACGGACGTCCACGCGTAGGTTCCCCATGCCCCGGTGTCTGCGACAGCTTCGGGGCCGATCACGTCGGCGACGAACGCGGCGAGCCGCCGGAAGTTGTCCGACAGGGCGATCTTGGCGAGGGCGAGTTCCGGCCCGGCTGGCTCGCCGGCGCGCGCTTGCGCAGCCTGGACTTCCTGCGCGTAACGGGCAGTCCGCAGCCGCGAGATGAGCTCGCCGAACTCCTGCCGCACGACCGGGTCGCCCTCCTTGTTCATGGCCCGGACGAGCCCGATGAGCCGCTCAGTGGACAGGATCCCGGCGCCGCCGAACGCCGAGTGGCCCATGGCGCGCCGCTCGTAGCCCAGTGTCGTGAGCGCGACCTTCCATCCGTCCCCGGCCGGACCGAGCCGCCTCTGGTCGTCGACGGGCACGTCGTCGAGGAACACCTCGTTAAATGCGGCTCCGCCGGTCATCTGCCGGAGCGGGCGCACCGTAACTCCCGGGGTATCCATGCTGATGAGGAACGCGGTGAGGTTCCGGTGCCGGGGCTCGTCGGCGGTCCGGCAGAGGATCTCGCCGATGTCCGCCAGGTGGGCGCCGGAGGTCCAGACTTTCTGACCGGAGATCCGCCATCGGCTGCCGTCGGGCACGGCCCTGGTGCTGACCGCCGCCAGGTCTGATCCGGCGCCGGGCTCGCTGAACAGCTGGCATGCGATCTGCTGCCCGCTGTAGAGGCGGGGCAGCCAGTGCAGCCGTTGTTCCTCCGTCCCGTGCCGCAGGATCGTGGGGGCGATCATGCCGAGGCTTACCGTGAGCGCGGAATCGCCCGGCACCTGGTAGCGGCGCGCCAGCTGCTCAAAGCCGCGCGCATACGCGGCCGGAAGGCCAGCGCCGCCGTACTCAGGCGGGCCGTCGATCCAGGCGTAGCCGGCCTCCCACAGGTCCTGGCGCCAGCGCCTGATGGCCGGCAGCGCGTCGGCTTCGGCCGCGAGATCGGGTTCCTGGAAGACCCGCACCTCGTCGTCGCCCTCGCCCCAGGTAAACCGCCGCCCGGCGGTGCTGGCGGCGAGATACCGGGCAGCGAGCCAGGCCTCAGCGGTGGCGAGGAAGTCCCCGATCGGGATCGTCGTCATGCGCAGCTCCGGGCGCGCCTGGCCGCGGGCGACTGGCCGCCGTGCAGGGCAGGCAGTGCGACTACCGCGCTGCCGGGCATCACGTTCTCGCTGCGCTGGTTGATGGCCCTCGTCTCGATGTCGGCAACATGATCGCCGTCGTCGTCGATCCGGGTGCCGGTGACCGTCCCCCGCAGCTCCACGACGTCGGACAGGTAAACGAAGCGCCGGTACTGCGCGCGCGTTTCCTTCAGCCAGGCATGATCGCCGGCCCAATGGGTGAGGTGATGGATCTGCCAGCACTGCCGCTGGAATCCGACGTCGTACTGGAACGCCACGCTCATGGCCCTGGCTGCCTGCAGGTTGTAATGCACCGAGTAGATCGGCTCGCGCGCGCCGGTAACCGGATCCCGGAACGCCCACGCCGGGTGCGCGCTGTAGTCATGCAGCGCAGCCGCGTGGGCCTTGAGCCTGGGGATCGGGGTGCCGCCGCCGGCCACGAACGCGATCTCATCGGTGAGCCCAATCGGGCCCTTGGTAATGACGTCCAGCTCGTCACCGGCCCGCACGTCATCCCAGTAGCGCGGCTCCGCCCCTCGGGGCTGCTCGGCCAGGACCCGCGCCTCGATGGCGGCGACCTCGTCCTCGGTCCAGGGGTGGGGCAGCACCGGGTCCGGGCGCCTGCCGTCGGCGCTGCCGGCCCGGCGGGTCGAGGCCCGGCCGCGCTCGAAGTTGATGACGTCCCACCGGATCGCGGCTATCTGGTCGCCGTGCTGGTTGACGTAGGAGTTCCGGAACTTGTCGGTGACGGTCCGGCCCGCGAAGGTGCTCGGCGACGGGCCGTCGAAGCCCTCGTACACGCAGCTGGCGTGCACGGTGTCGCCCCAGTAGACGGGCCGCTCGAAGGTCACGTGCGACTGGGAGTGGAACGAGCCGAGTCCGGGCCAGCCGAACTGGATGCCGGAGAAGCAGCCGATGACGAATGACGGGGGCGCGACCGGCGCCCCGTATGGCGAATGGCGCGCGTACTCCTGGTCGGTCCACAGCGGGTTGATGTCGCCGATGCCCCCGGCGAACTTCGTGACGGTGATCCGCGACGCCAGCTCGTTGTTCACCGAGTGATCGATCCGGAGTGTCGTCCCGGCCCTGGCCGCCATCGCAGCAATCATCTCGTCGGTGATCACCGCCTGCGGCATTACCGCCTGACGCTCAGCTCGCATCGCCCGGGCCCTTCACCTGGTCGCGGAGCAGGAACTTCTGCACCTTGCCGGTCATCGTGGTGGGCAGGGACTGGGCAATCTGCAGGTACTCGGGGAGTTTCTGCGGCGCGATCCGGCGCTCCTCGCGCAGGAACCGGGTCAGCTCGGCCAGGGTCGGCGCCTCGCCGCGGGGCACGATGAAGGCGCACGCCTTCTCCCCCAGGCGCTCATCCGGAACGGCTACCACGGCAGCCTCGGCCACGTTCGGGTGCGCGAGCAGGTGGTTCTCCACCTCGGCGGCGGAGATGTTGATGCCGCCCCGGATGATCATGTCCTTGATCCGGCCGGTCACCCGCAGGTATCCGTCCTCATCGACCCGGCCGAGGTCACCCGAGCGTGACACGCCGTCCGGGCCGACCGAGCGCGCGGTCAGCTCCGGGTCCTGCCAGTAGCCGAGCATGAGGCCGGGACCGCCATGGCAGATCTCGCCCTCCGTCGCCGCGGGCACCGCCTTGCCGTCCTCATCCCGTATCTCGAGCACCACGCCGGGGAATGCCCGCCCGTCGGAGGACAGCACGTGCCGGGCCGAGTCGGTCGTCGAGCAGGCGGTCACCAGCAGGCCCTCGGACCGCCCGTACACCGGGAGCAGTGCGCAGCCGGGGACGCTTTTCGCCCAGCCCTGCAGCATGACCTCGGGGATGGGCGCGCCGGCGCACGCCCAGCAGCGCAGCGAGCCGAGCTGGCCGGCCGCCGCCGGATCCGCGCCGATCTCCCCCAGGATCATCTGGACGAACGGCGTCGCCGTCATGCTCAACGTGCATCCGTGGCGCGCGATCCGCTGCAGGGCGGCGCGCGGCTCCCAGACATCCATCAGGTGGATGCCGGCGCCGAGCATGAGCGGCGCGGTCACGCCCATCGCCAGGCCGGTTGCGTGCGTCACCGGGGAGGGCATGAACATGACGTCGTCCGGCCCCATCGACATGACCTGGCCGCCGAGGGCGTTGACGGTGAACGTCACCGTGTTGAGCGTGTGCAGGCAGCCCTTCGGGCGGGACTCGGTGCCGGAGGTGTAGATGATGCAGTGCGGTGCGTCGCCGGACAGCGGTGCGCCCAGCACGTCGTCGCCGGGTATGCCGTCGCCGGCCGTCAGATCCTCGAGCCGGAGCGCCCCCGGCACTCTCGAACCCCGTACCGTGACGACGTGCTCCAGGTCGGGCGCGGAGTCGCGGACCTCGGCGAGCATCGCCGGATAGTAGAAGCCGCGGAACTCCCGCGGCACGATGGAGATCCTGGCCCCGGAGTGGCGGAGCAGGTAGCTGACCTCGTCGTGCCGGTAGATCGGCATGGTCGGGACCAGGACAGCGCCGATCCGGGCGAGTGCGACATAGACGACGACGAACTCGTTCCAGTTCGGCAACTGCACTTGCACGCGGTCACCGGGCCGCAGCCCCAGGCCGAGCAGTGCGGCACCCAGGCGGTACGCCTGCGCGCGCAGGCCCCGTGCGGTCAGTTCCCCGAAGCCGTCGCTGACGACGACGCGATCCGGCTGGGCGGTCGCAAGCTGGTCGAGCCTCGCGGTGAGTACCTCGTCGCGCCAGTGCCCGGCCGACCGGAACGCGGCGATCGTGGCGCTGTCGTAGACGTCTTCGGGCCGTGGTGCGGCAAGCGTGGTCATCTGCGACCTCACAGGCTGGAGTTTATCCGTATGCTCTTTATACATCTCTAATGCACAACTGTCTATTGCTAGACTATTCGCCGGCCGTCTCGGCCTGGCTTCGGCGCGCGCCCGCCTGGTTGCGCAAGCCGGACCGGACCGCGCGAAGGTCAGCGGTCAGCCGGCTGGCCGCGTTGCCCGACAGCCCGGCCAGGCCGTAGCAGGAGTCCGCGAGCGCGGCGCTGGCGGTGACTGCCGCCTGACGGCCGGCTGGCGTGAGCTTCGCGAGGATGGTCCGCCGGTCCGACGGGTGGGGCACCCTGCGGACCAGCCGCCCTTTCGCGAGCTGGTCGACCGCCAGCGTCACCGTGGTCGGATGCACCAGCAGTGCGCGGCTCAGCTGGCCGAGCGGCCGGGTCTCGCGGTCGGACATCAGCAGCGTGATGAGGATGAGGTAGCCGGTGCGGGAGAGCTGGTGCTCCCGGAGTATCAGGTCGAGCTCCTCGGTCAGCAGGATCGAGGTGCGCAGCAGCGCGGCCATGGCGGCGAAGTGGTCGGGCAGTGGGGCGTCCCGCTCCAGCCAGCGCCGGCGCATCCACTCGACGGGATCGTGATCCGCTGAGCTGCTGCGGGGCTCGCCGCTCCGCGCTGCTGCGGCACTGCCGGGCTCCGCGGCGGCGGTCATGGCGCCACCGGAGCCCGGCCCGGTGGCAGGTCCGTCAGCGCCGCCCGGACCGCGGCCGCATGCTCGACGGCCGCCTCCGGGGACGCCGCCACCGGAATGACCGTGATGTGCTGCGCGCCGGCGGCCACGAACGGGGCAATCCCGGCGGCAACCTGCGCCGGGGTACCGGCCAGCGTCAGGTGCCGGAACTTGTCGTACGGCAGCCTGTACAGGCTCTCCAGCTGGCCGGCGAGCAGCTGCCGGGCGCGGTCCGGGTCGTCATCCAGGCCGCACCAGATGTTCAGCCCGTACCATCCCGGCGGTTCCCGGCCGACGGCGGAGGCGGCGGCCGAGATCTGCTCGCGAGTCAGCGCATACCGGCGAGGCGAGCAGAAGATGCCGAGCCATCCGTCGCCGTACCGGGCCGTCCGGCGCACGGCGGCCTCGCCGCGGCCGCCGATAACGATCGGGACTTCAGGCTGCGGCGTGGGGCGGATGGCGGCGCTGCGCAGCCGAAAGAATTCCCCGGCATGGTCTATCGCGGCACCGCTTGCGAGCGCGCGCAGGATCTGCAGGCACTCGTCCAGCCGCCGGCCGCGGATTGCCGGATCGACGCCGCAGTTGCTGATCTCGGTCCGGTCCTCGCCGCCCGCGCCCACCCCGAGGATCAGCCTGCCGGGGGCCAGCTGGCTGATCGAGGCGAGCTGGCGTGCCGTCAGCAGCGGGTGGCGCAGCGCGAGCAGGTAGATACCGACGAGCACCGGCAGCCGCTCAGTGCCTGTCAGCGCCGCGTTGGCCGAGATCAGCCCGTCGAAGCCGGCGCCGTCGTGAAAGCTGACGTGGTCGGCGACGCAGAGGTAGTCCAGTCCGGTCTGCTCCGTCCGGGCCAGGATGGCATTCCGCCTGGGTGGGGCGAGGTTCAGCAGGATGTCGTGGACGGAGATGCCTACACGGGTGCTGACGTTCACTGCGCCGCTACCCGGCCGATCAGGCTGGTCGCGATGATGCGCTTCTGGATGGCGGCCGTCCCGTCCGCGGCCAGGTAGCAAGCGATGTCCCGGAAGCGCTGCTGCAGAGGTGATTCTGCGGAGTAGCCGATGTTGCCGTGGGTCACCCTGGCGGTCTCGATCGCGTCCTTGGCGATCTGCGGCGGCCACCACTTGCACATGGCGGCCACGTCGGTGTGCGGCTGACCGGTGGCGCGCAGCCAGAGCGCCCGGTAGCACAGCCACCGTGCCGCCTCCAGCCGGGTAGCGTGCTCGGCGATCGGGAACGAGACGCCTTGGAACGCGGCGATCAGACGTCCGAACGCCTCCCGCTGACGTGCCCAGGAGATGGCCTCGTCCAAGCTGGCCTGTGCGGCGCCGAGGCAGAGCAGTCCCAGCGCGGGCCGGCTGAAGTCGAAGTGATGCATGACGCCCGCGAAGCCGCGCCCTTCCTCCCCGACCAGCGCGGACGCCGGCACGAACACCTCGTTGAATGCGAGGCTTCCCCAGCACAGTGGCAGCGCGCCCATGCCCGGCATCGGACTGCGGCTGACGCCGGGGGACTCGAGGTCGATGGCGACGCAACTGATGCCGCCGTGTCCACGGCTTCCGGCGTGCCGTGCGTAGACCAGGGCTACGGTCGCGCAGGTGGCGTTGGTAATGGCGATCTTCTCCCCGGAAAGCTGCCAGCCGCCCGCCACCGGGCGCACCTTTGAGGCCAGGTTCGCGGCATCGGAGCCGGCTGACGGCTCGGTCACCGCGATAGCCGCCACGATCTGGCCGCTGATGAGCTGCGGCACGTACCGCTCGGCGACAGCATCCTGCGCGAGAGTCGCCAGCTGCGCGGCAACGAGACCAACCTGAACCGGCGCGGCCGCGACGTTCGGGTCGCCGTAGCCAAGCGCCTCGGTAGCCAGGCCGAGGGTGATGGGGTCGGAGTCGCCGGAACCGCCGAGCCGCTCTGGCAGGCCAAGGCCGAGTACGCCCATCTCTGCCAGCTGCCGGTGAGCGTGCCAGGGGAACTCCGTCGCGGAGGCCCGGTCCAGGTACCGGGCGCCAGTTCGGCGGCCGCAAAACGCCGGAGCTCGGCGCGGAAGGCTTCCTGTTCCGGGCTGAAGGCGAAAGAGATCATCCCTGCACCTTTTTAAGTGCGGTGATGAGCTTCGTGAGCTCATCACCGATGTGCCGGGGTGCAATCGCTCCGTCAGAGTCGACTATCTCCGCGAAACGGTCGCGCACGGTCTCGGCGGACAGATCGCGCTCGGTGATACCACGGGTTTCCGAGATGAGGATCGCGGCGACGTGGCCGCCGCCGGCCGCGATGATCTGGCCGGTGACCGGGCAGTCCCAGTGCGGGAGGCAGGCCACCACCGGGGCGATGGCCTCGGGGCCGAGCAGGCTTGCCTGGTCGCCGAGCATGTCGGCGTTCATGCGGGTCGCGGCGGCAGGGGCAATGGCGTTGGCGAGGATGCCGTTCTTGCGGCCGTCGACGGCCAGCACTCGGGTCAGGCCGACCAGGCCCGCCTTGGCGGCACCGTAGCTGGCCTGGCCGAAGTTGCCGAAAAGCCCGGTTGCGCTGGTCGTGGTGACGATCCGGCCGTAGCTGCGCTGCTTCATGTGCTGCCAGGCCGGGATCAGGATGTGGAAGGCGCCGCGCAGATGGACGTCGAGGACCGGGTCAACCAGCTCCGGGCTGAGGTTGCCGAAGCTCTTGTCGCGCAGGATGCCGGCGCTGTGCACGACGATGTCCAGCTGGCCGAACTCGCCAAGCGCCTGTCCCACCATGGCAGCGCCGCCATCCGGGGTGGCGACAGAATCATGGCTAGCGACCGCCGCATCGCCCGCCGCGCGGATCTCAGCGGCGACTGCCGTGGCGGGGTCGGCTGACCCGTCTCCGGCCGTGCCGTCCACTGCCCCGCCGGGGTCGTTGACGATCACCGTGGCTCCCCGGCGGGCCAGTTCCAGCGCGTGGGCGCGCCCGATCCCACGGCCGGCGCCGGTGATGAGCGCGACCTGCCCATCGAATCGAAGCGCAGTCATGACATCGTGAACCCGCCGCTGACCGAAAGGACCTGCCCGGTGATCCAGGACGCCAGGGGTGAGGCCAGGAACAGGACGGCGTTGGCGATGTCCTGCGGCTCGCCGATGCGCCCGAGCGGGTAGGCGCGGGCGAGCTTGTCCGCGCCGCCGGCCTGCTCGATGAACCCGGCACCGCCGGGAGTGTTGGTGGTTCCCGGCGCGACGGCGTTGACGCGGACGCCATCGGGGCCGACCTCGCGGGCCAGGCTCTTGGCCAGGCCGAGCAGCCCGGACTTGGCCGCGGCGTAGACGCTCATGTAGCGCTCGCCAATCCTTGCCCCGTCCGAGCTGATGATCACGATGCTGCCGGATGTGGCCACGATGTCCGGGAGCGCAGCCTGGGTGACGGCCATTGTCCCGGTGAGCGTGACGCCGACGACCTTGTCGATTTCCTCGGCGGTGTGGTCGGCGAAGAGCTTGACGGCCCAGGCCGCTGCGTTGTTGACCAGGATGCTGACCGGGCCGAACTCGGCCCGGACGGCCGCCAGGCCGGCCGCGACGGAATCCCGGTCCGAGATATCGAGAGTGACCGGGCGAGCGCGGCCGCCGTTCCCCCCAATGTCTGCCGCAACGCGGCGGGCGGAGTCCGCGGACAGGTCCGCGACCGCGACGGCGGCTCCCGCGCGCGCCAGCGTCATGGCCGTCGCCGCACCGATGCCGCTGCCTCCGCCGGTCACCACGGCGACCTGGCCGGCCAGGTCGATGGAGATGCTCATGTCTGGCTGCTCCCGCTCTTAGTGCCCGACCTGGTGTGCTATGAAATCGGGCTTCCGCTTCTCGGCGAATGCGGCTGCGCCCTCGCGCGCCTCGTCGGTGACGGCGAAGACGTCCAGCCCGGCCTGGGATAGCTGCGACAGCCCGCCCTGGTGGTCGGTGTCGGCGTTGAACGAGTGCTTGAGGAAGCGGAGCGCCGTCGGGCTGTACTGGGCCAGCTGGGCGATCCAGGCCTTGGCGGCCGGCAGCGTTCCTCGGCCGGAACCACCTTGTTGACCAGGCCCCAGCGCTCGGCGACGTCGGCCGGATACTGGTCGAGCAGGAACCAGATTTCCCGCGCCCGCTTCTCGCCGACGACCAGGGCCAGGTAGGCCGATCCGAAGCCGCCGTCGAAGGAGCCTACCCGCGGCCCCGCCTGCCCGAAGGTGGCGTGCTCCGCCGCAATCGAGAGGTCGCACAACACATGGAGCACGTGCCCGCCGCCGATGGCCAGGCCGTTGACAGCCGCGATCACCGGCTTGGGCACGTCCCGGATAAGCCGGTGCAGGTACGTCGCCTCGAACAGGCCGTTCTCCGTGGGCCCATAATCACCGGTCTCGGCCCGCTGCTTGACGTCGCCGCCGACGCAGAATGCCCGTGTGCCCGCCCCGGTCAGGATGATGCCGCGTACCGACGTGTCGGCCCATCCTCGCTTGAAGGCATGGATGAGCTCCTCGATGGTCTTGCCGCGGAACGCGTTCAGCCGGTCTTCCCGGTCAATGGTGATGACTGCGGCCGGTCCGTCTACCTCGTAGCGGATGTCCTCGTAGCTCATCGGTGCCCTTCTGCAGTTCGTGAGTGCGATAGCCGGTACCTAGAGTCGTTCCAGCAGCGTCGCGGTGCCGAGCCCGCCGCCGCAGCACATAGTGACCACGCCGTAGCGGGCGCCAGTCCGGACCAGCTCGTGAGCCGCCTTGGTGATCAGCACGCCGCCGGTTGCGCCGAGCGGATGGCCCAGCGCAATCGCGCCGCCGTTGGGATTGACCCGGTCCGGGTCTGCTTTCAGCTCGGCAATGAAGGAGAGGATCACCGATGCGAACGCCTCGTTGATCTCGATCAGGTCCACGTCGCCGAGCGCGATCCCGCTTCGCTGGAGCAGCAACGGCACGGCCGCGTGCGGGCCGAGCAGCATCATCACCGGGTCGACGCCGACGGTAACCGAGTCGGCGACGCGTGCCAGCGGCGCGATGCCCAGGCTCGCAGCGCGGTCCTCGGTCATCAGCAGGACCGCGCTGGCCCCGTCCGAGATCTGCGACGATGATCCGGCGGTGTGGATGCCGTCTGGCATGACGGGCTTGAGCCCGGCCATCGCTTCGCGGCTAGTTTCCCGCAGGCCCTCGTCCGTGGCCAGCTGTACCAGCTCCCCGTCCTCGGCCTCGACCGGCGCGGTGACGATCTGGCCAGCGAAGCGGCCTGCGGACCACGCCGCGGCTGCCCTCTGCTGGGAGCGCAGTCCCAGCTCGTCGGCTGCCTCCCGGTCGACCTCGTAGCGCTGAGCGATCTTCTCGGCCGCCTGGAACTGATTGAGGAACTCGTAATGGCGCCGGTAGGCCTTCGGGACCGGACGGCCCAGGCCCACGGACTTGCCGTAGTTCGCGCCGATCGGGATCCGGGTCATGGACTCCACACCGCACGCCATGGCGATGTCCGTGAGCCCCGCCCCTACCAGTCCAGCTGCCAGCGTGAACGCCTGCTGCGACGACCCGCACTGCGCGTCGACGGTAGTGGCCGGCACCGTCATCGGCAGCCCCTCGGCCAGCCAGGCGGTGCGGGCCAGATCGTAAGCCTGCTCGCCGACCTGCGTGACTGTGCCGCCGATAACCTGGCCGACGGCAGCCGGATCGATGCCGGTCCCGTCGACCACCGCGCGTTGGGCGGCGCCGAGCAGCCGGGCCGGATGCACGCCGGCGTAGGCACCGTTGCGCCTGCCCACGGCGGTCCGGACCGCAGCTGCCACCACTACCGATTTCTCCATGACTAGATAGTAGAGTACTAGAGGATCTGGATGTCAATCTTCAGTCGGATACCCTTGGGCGCCCGTTATTTTGGGCTTAGACTAGATCACCGGCATGAGCGACGCGGAGGACACGCATGGCAGAGCGGGAAGACGCGGTCGAGTGGTCGCGCGAGCACTGGATCGCGGGCGGCCAGCCTGCGCCCGAGCAGTTCACGGCGATGGCGGCCATCCTGCGTACCCATCAGGCCATGACGGCCTCGATCGACGCCACGCTGCGCGTGTACGACCTGACCAGGACCGGCTACCTGCTCATGACCACGCTCCTGCTGTCGCGTGACGGCACCCGGCCGCTCGGCCAGCTCAGCAGGCACCTGATGGTGCATCCGACCACCGTGACGCTGGCCCTGGACCAGCTGGAGAAGCGCCGGCTGCTGAAGCGCAGGCCGCATCCCAGCGACCGGCGGACCATCCTCGCTTCGCTGACCCCCGCCGGGCGCGAGCTGCTGGACAAGGTGACCCGGGACCTGGCCGATGCCAGCTTCGGCCTGACCGGCGTCGATGACAGGCTGGCTGGCCGGGTCGTAAGCGTCCTCCGCCAGGTGCGGCTGCGGATCGGGGACATCAGCTAGCCGTGCTGCGGGCTGGCTCGTAGCCGGGCGCTCCGGCTGCGAGCACATCTGTCACGACCTGCTGGCTTCGTTCCGCCGTCATGCCGAAGCTTGCCGGGTAGACGATGACGTGATCGACGAGCTGGCCGAGCCGGCGCAGTCGGCGTTCGACCTCCGCCGGGAAGCCGGCCGCTGCGGCAGAGTCGACTAGGTCGTCGGGCACGGCGGCGGTCATAGAGGCATAGTCCCGCTGGGTGAACGCGGCCCTGACCCGCTCGCCAACCCCGGCGAAACCGCTGACGTCGAGGACCTTCTGATAGGTCCTGGGCACCGCGTAGAACGCGATCTGCGCGGCCGCCTCGCGCCGGGCTTGCTCCTCGTCGGCGCCGACGGAGCAGATGACCAGGGCGGCGATCTCGACATCGGCCGGATCCCGGTCGCCGCGAGCCGCCCCGGCCGCGACTGCCGGGCGCACGACCTCCTCCAGGTAGCGCGGCGTGAAGAGCGGGTGGCCGAGGTAGCCGTCGGCAGCCAGGCCGGCGACCTCCACCATGCGCGGGTTCACCCCGGCCGTGAACAGCGGGATCCGGTCTCGGGCGGGAGCGGTCATCTCCGCTGTCGGCGCGATGTCGGCGTGGTAGAACCGGCCGTCGTGGCGCACCGGTGCCGCATGCAGCTGCCAGAGCTGGCGCAGGAGCGGCAGCAGCTCTTCCATCCGGGCAGCAGGACCGGCCGGGTCGATGCCGTGCCAGTCGGCCATCATCCGGGTGGTTCCCGTGCCAAGGCCTAGCGCCAGCCGGCCGCCGGATAGCTCATCGAGGCTGCGTGCCTCGGTGGCGAGGACCAGCGGCGTGCGGCCGACAGCGTAGGCGATTGCACTGCCGATCCGGATCGTCGTCGTTGCCTGCGCCATGGCGGCCAGGCTGACGATCGCCGACCGCGTGTAGAACTCAGGGCTCCAGGCGCTGTCGTAGCCGAGGCTCTCTGCTGCAGCGGCCGTGCGAGCCGCGTCGCGGACGCCGCCGCGCAGGATCGCGAATCCGCGGGTGGCCACGTCAACTGAACCGCGGGGGCCGCCGCGCCAGGAACGCGGCCAGGCCCTCCCTGCCGTCGGGACTGTCGAAGAGGCGCTCGACCCGCTGGGCCTCGTGCGCCAAGCCTTCGGCGAGCGGCAGTTGGCCTGCCTCATCGACGCAGGCCAAAATGGCCGCTAGCGCGGGCCGGGACAGACTAGCAAGCTGACCTGACAGCGTGACGGCCGCGGCCAGGGCGCTATCAGTCGCCTCGAGCCGGTCGAGCAGGCCAATGGCGAATGCCTCCGCCGCACAGACCTCACGCCCGGTCAGCATGATCTCGAGCGCTCTGCCCCGGCCTACCAGCCGGGGCAGGCGCTGCGTCCCGCCCGCCCCAGGGATCAGGCCGAGCTTCGGCTCAGGCAGGCCAAGAAACACCCGGGACGAGCCGATGCGCAGGGAGCAGGCCAGTGCCAGCTCGAGGCCCCCGCCCAGGGCGCGGCCGTCGATCGCGGCGATCGACGGCCGGTCGAGACCCGCGATCCGGCCTAGCAGTCGCCTGAGCGAGGTCCCGTACGCGCTGAAGGCATCCGTGTCGGCGGCCGCCATAAGCTTGATGTCAGCGCCCGCCGCGAAGAACCCGTCGATGGCAGAGGTGACCACCAGCGCACGGGCGGCTGACTCAGCAAATGCATCGAGAGCCGCGTTCACGCCTGTGATCAGGCCGGCACCAAGCTGGTTGGCGGGCGGGTTGTTCAGGGTCACGACGAACGCCGGCCCGTCCTTCGACCAGCTCACCGGCATGTCGGTAGTCAAGGCCGGCGTCTCCGCGTCCCGGGCAAGCCAGTCGGCGCGAAGTTCGTGCTTGGCAATCTTGCCGGCCTCTGTCATCTGCAGTGGCTCGGGCTGCAGCAGCCACCTGGCCGGTATCTCGAACCGAGCTAGGTGCTCGGCCGCGAACGCCGAGAGCTCACCCTCGGCGACGGGTGCCCGCACCTGGACGATGGCGCCGACTATCTCTCCAAGGTCAGGATCGGGCAGCCCGACCACGGCGACCGCGGCTACCGCGGGATGTCGGTGCAGGACCTCCTCGACGTGCGCGGCCGCAATGTTCTCCCCGCCGCGGATGATGATGTCCTTGGCCCGCCCGGTCACATACAGCAAGCCGTCCTCGAGCCGTCCCAGATCGCCGGTGTGCAGCCAACCGCCAGGATCGATGAGGCTGCCTCCGGTGTCGTTCCAGTAGCCGATCATCTGCGCCGGGGAGCGCACCAGGATCTCTCCAGTCCCGGCATCGTCCGGCGAGTCGATGTACAGCTCCACCACCGGCAAGGCGCGGCCCGACGTGCCCGGGTGGTCAGCCATCAGCGCACCGGACCCGGCCGCAACGGTGCCGCCTGCCTCGGTCATGCCATAGACGGTCGAAACGCCCCGCCGCACGGCAGGGAACACCGCCCGCAGCCTGTCGGTGAGTTCGGGCGTGACTGGCGAGCCGCCCAACGAGATCGATCGCACGGTCCCGAGGTTGCGGCGCGGCACGGAGGGATCCTCGAGTACCCGGATCGCCATGGTCGGGATGGCGCCCCAGACCGTGATGCGCTCTCGCTCGATGACGTCCAACACCTGGACCGGATCGAACCGTCCTTCCAGGAAGACCATTGTGTTGCCGCCGAGCAGCGCCAGCAGCAGCGACTGGATGCCGCCGATGTGGAACAAGGGCCCGCTCTGCAGGATGACTTCGACGCCTCGGCTGGCTCGCTGGCCTGGCAGGCGGCCGGAGACCACGAGGAGGTTCTGCAGGTTGGCGATGACCGAGCGATGCGCCAGGATGGCGGCCTTGGCCGGCCCGGTCGTGCCGGCTGTGAAGATGATCAGGGCCGGATCATCCTCGCTCCCCGGCTGCGCGGTGGCTGCAGCTGACAGCGCCGACGGCCCTGGCGCCGCTGGTTCTGCTCCGTCACACCACGCCCGGATCTGGTCGATCGTGACGATGACCGCACCGTGGTCTTCTGGCAACCGCGCTGCCATCGGCGCATCCGCCACAATGACGCCCGGCGTGATGAGCCGGATGGCGTGAGATACCTCTGCCGCGCTCCACCACCTGTTGCCCGGCGCCGTCACAGCATTAAGCCGCAGAGCCGCCCAGAGCGCGATGACCCAGTCCGGTGAATTACCGGCTAGGAGCAGAAGCCGGTCCCCCGGCTGCAGCCCCAGGGCCGATAGCTCCCGCGATACCCGCCGGATCGCATCGATCATGGCGCCGAAGCTAACCCGCCGGCCGCCCTGAACCAGGTGATCGCGGTCGCGGAAGGATGCTGTGTCGTCCAGCAACTCGGTGACCCGGTGCCGTCGCTGGGCGAACTGCAGGAACGGCACCGGTCCCGTGCTGCGGGCAACCTCGCTGCCCCAGCCGCCCTGAACAGTCGTCACATCGCCCGCCTCACTCGGGAACCTCGATTTTACTCTAGAACACAATCATCGAACCTGCGAGTATTCTGGCAGCCACGAACATCTGGTGCCACACTCATCCCAGAGGAGCCAATGCGCGAAACCGGAACTGTCCTCGTCGAGCGCACTAGCTCTGGCGTCGCCATCGTGCGCCTCAACCGCCCAACGCAGTCTTGGACTCAGCGGCCGGACGGAGGGTAAGGCCGACGAAGAGTTCCGCGCCGACAGCGACTTCTCCCTCGACCTCAATGTCTTTCGGCGACGGGCGACACTACCTAACCGTTAGGGGGTCAGCACCAACTCAGCACGCTATCGGGAACTGACGGGAACCAACCAGGAATAACGGGCAAACGGCCGACCGCCAGAAACCGGAGTTCACGGGCCCTTTCAAGATCCGCACCAGCGCCATGACCTGCGGTTATTACCGCACGTCAAGCCCGGTGACGGCCCTTCCGATGATCATGCGCTGGATCTCCGACGTGCCCTCGAAAATCGTGAAGATCTTCGCGTCCCGATGCCAGCGCTCGACCGGGAACTCCCTGCTGTAGCCGTTCCCCCCAAGAATCTGAATGGCCTGATCGGTCACCTTCACCGCCGTCTCCCCCGCGTACAGCTTGGAGATGGAACCCTCCGCGTGCTCGAACGGCACGCCGTGGCGTGCCATCCAGGCCGCCCGCCACGTCAGCAGCCTGGCCGCGTCGACTGAGGCCTGCATGTCCGCGAGCATGAACGCGATCCCCTGGTTCTGCCCGATCGGCCGGCCGAACTGCACCCGCTGCGTGGAGTACTCGGAGGCGAACTCCAGCGCCGCCCGGGCGATGCCGACAGCCATCGCGGCCACGCTTGGCCGGGATCGCTCGAACGTCTTCATCGCCGCCTGCTCGCCGCTCGCGCCGCCCTCCGCGAGCCTGGCCAGCCGCGCGTCGAGTCGGTCCTTTCCGCCGACCAGGCACCGGCCCGGAACCCGGACGTTATCGAGGATGACCTCGGCGGTGTGGGAGGCCCTGATGCCGTGCTTACGGAACTTCTGTCCCTGGGACAGGCCCGGCGTGCCCGGCGGCACGATGAAGCTGGCCTGACCGCGGCTGCCGAGCGACGGCTCAACCGACGCAACCACGACATGCACGTCGGCGATGCCGCCGTTGGTCGCCCAGGTCTTCGTCCCGTTCAGCACCCACTCGTCTTTGGCCTGGTCATAGACGGCTCTAGTGCGGATCGCGCCCACATCGCTGCCGGCGTCGGGTTCGGACGAGCAGAACGCGCCCAGCTTCACGTCACCCGGGCTGCCGAACATCTGCGGCAGCCACTCGCCGATCTGCTCGCTCGTCCCGTTGCTTGCCACCGCGACAGCAGCCAGGCCGGAGCCGACGAGCGACAGGCCGATCCCGGCGTCGCCCCAGAACAGCTCCTCGAAGGCCACCACGGTGCCAAGGCCGCTCGAGTCCAGCCACTGAGTGCCGAAGAAGTCCAGCGAGTAAAGACCGATCTTGGCCGCTTCCTCGATGATCGGCCAGGGCGTCTCCTCGCGCTCATCCCACTCGGCGGCCGCGGGCCTGATGACGTCCCTGGCAAACTCGTGCACCCATCCCTTCATGTACAGGACGTCATCAGACAGCGCAAGGGAGAACCCGCCGGCGTTCTCTTCGGGACCGCTCATCGTGCTGCTCGCCTTTCGCTCATCCGACAGCGCAGAACCATCAAGTTACCGCGCAGTAACAGATTAATGCGTGCAAAGCCTCAGCGCTACAGTCATTAGGAACGTAACGGGGACGTCTCAGGCAACCAGCCATCGCAGGCTCGCCCCGCCTGAGGTCACCTGGCTACCACCCGGCGCAGCACGTCAGCGAGCAGCGCCTGCTCGGCTTCGGAGAGTCGGTCAAGCAGGGCGGACCGGATGGTTCTGGCATGCACCGGGATGGCCTGCCGTAGTACCTCCCGGCCCGCCGCGGTAATCGCGATGAGCACCCCGCGGCCATCGCCCGGCGCCGCCGACCGGGCCAGCCAGCCGCGGCCGGCCATCCGGGCCACGGCCCGGCTCAGCGCGGGCTGGGTAAGCGGTACCGCCGGCTGCAGCTCGCCCAGCCGCAACGCGTCACGGTGCTGGCCCTCGCTGGCCCGGTCCAGGCGCAGCAGGATCTCGAAGTCGTTGATGCTCAGGCCGCAGTGGCGAGCCAGGGCACCGGCGAGCTGGCCCGAGATCTGGGCGTGCGCCGCGGTCAGGACTGCCCACGCCTGTGCGCATGCGTACTCACCGGCTTCGCTGGCTTTCCCGGCCGCCTGGCCGGCCGATGCCGCGGTTACCATCCTGGCCAGCTAGTCCAGGACCGCAGCGTGTCGCTGACATGCTCTTCCTCGTAGTCAAGGTGCGCGAGCAACACCGTGGTCAGCAGCTGGAGCGCGCCGATGAGCCGCTGGCGCACCGCGGCTTGTTCCTGGCCGGCCAATTCCAGGGCGGCCGACGAGACGTCCTCGAGCAGGTCAGACACGCGGGCATGGTCGGACTCAAGCTTGTCGACGACCGGGCCGAGCGCCGGGTTGGCCAGCCTCAGGTGCGGGAACAGCAGCGCGGATTCGGCATGATGATGCGAGTGCACGAACCGGCAGTATTGCAGGCAGTTAATCTTCAGCTGCCACAGCGGGCTGGCGACCTGGAGTGACTGGATAGCGCCGGCCGCGGTGGAGCCCGCCAGCCCGTCGCTCAGATCGCCGGCCAGCTGCCGGACCGTGCGCAGGTCGCTGCGGATCAGGTCGTGAACCCATTTCAGTTCTGCGACCATGGCCTCGCCAGCCGTTGGCTGCTGCTCATCTTGATGCGTGCGCATGCATGTAGATTACCCTGGGCTGACTGAGAACTAGGAGAGGACACCGGCCGTATGGACATCGCCAGTTACCAGCACCTCAAGCTCGAGCGGCAAGCTGATGGCGTCCTGCTCGTCACGCTTAACCGCCCGGATGTGCTGAACGCCGCAGATGAGCAGATGCACCGCGAACTGGCCTCGGTCTGGGCGGACATCAGCCGGGACGCCGAAACGAGGGTCGCGGTGGTGACCGGGGCTGGCCGGGCGTTCTCGGCCGGCGGCGACCTCGCCATGGTCGAGCGGCAGATCGGCGACTACGGCCTGGTCACGAGCATGCTGGCCGAGATGAGCGATCTGGTCTACAACATGGTCAACTGCGAGAAGCCGATCGTTTCAGCCATCAACGGCGTGGCGGTCGGGGCCGGCCTGGTCGTGGCGCTGCTCGCCGATATCAGCATCTGCGCCTCTGACGCCCGGCTCGGCGACGGGCACGTCCGCCTCGGCGTCGCGGCCGGGGATCACGCCGCCATTATCTGGCCGTTGCTGTGCGGCCTGGCCCGCTCCAAGTACTACCTCATGACCGGTGAGATGGTCACCGGCGCGGAAGCAGAACGCATTGGCCTGGTCTCGAAGGCGCTGCCGAAGGACGAGGTACTGGCCGAGGCCATGCGCGTTGCCGCGCAGCTGGCCACCGGCCCGCAGCTGGCCATCCGCCTGACCAAGCGCGCGCTGAACGGCTGGATCCGGAGTGCCGGGCCGATCTTCGACCAGTCCGCCGCCTACGAAATGCTCACCTTCATGGGCGAGGACATCAAGGAAGGCCTCGCGTCCCTGCGCGAGAAACGAGCACCGCAGTTCGGTTAGCGTCGGTCTCGAGGGCCGCAGAGAAGGTGGTCGTGAGCACGCCCGACATGACGTTCCATTTGCTCGACGGCACCCAGGCCGCCGCTCACGCAGCCGAACTTCAGGCGCTCCACGCTGACGTTTACGGCGACCCGCCGCAACAGCGCAGCGACGATGCCGCACCGTTCGCCGACAGCTTCCGGGTTCAGCGCCGCCAGCCCGGCTTTGTTCTGGCGGAGGCGCGCCGTGGCGGCTACCTGGTCGGCTACGCGGCCGGGATGCCGCTCCGGCCGTCGACCTCCTGGTGGCGGAACCTGACCACCCCGCTGCCGGATGATGTCACCGCCGAGTATCCAGGCCGCACGTTCGCGCTGGTCGAATTGCTGGTTCGCGCGTCATGGCGGCGACAGGGCATCGGTCAAACACTGCACGACCTGATCCTCCGCAACCGGCGCGAGGAAAGAGCGACGCTGACCGTCCTGCCCTCGGCCACCGCAGCGCAAAGCGCCTTCCAGAGCTGGGGCTGGCGCAAGGTCGCGCGGACGCGCGATCCGGATGCCCGGCTCACCCTCATCGGACGTCCTGGTCACCGCACTCCCGCAGCCCAGAAGATGATCAGCTGACAGCGCGGCCAGGATGGCTACATAAGTGCTGCAGTCACAGCATGACTATCGTCCCGACACGGGATCTCCGGAATGACACTGACGGCGTACTGCGCCGGATGCAAGATGGCGAGGAGATCGTTATCACGGTGAACGGTAAGCCCGTCGGCCAGCTGGTGCCGCTGCCACCTGCCGGGCGGCGCTGGCTGTCGCGAGCCGACGTCGTCCGTCGGATTCGCGCTAGCCTGCCCTGCGCCATCAGCTGGCAGCGTGCCGCTCCAGGAACTCATAGACATCGGCCTCGTCGACGCCGGGGAAACTTCCCGACGGCAGCGCGAGCAAGATGTGCGAGTGCGCGCGGGCGGACGGCCAGGCCATCCCGTGCCACCGCGCGGCCAGCGCGGTCGGCGGGCGCTGGCAGCACTCCGGGTCAGGACAGGCCGATGTCATCCGGATCCTCGTTTCGCGGCCGCGGAACCAGCGAGAGTCCTCGAACGGCACGCCAAAGGTGACAGCGAAGCCCTGCTCCCGTCCGGAATCGATCAGCGCGGTACACCAGTACGTGCCCGACGGCGTGTCCGAGTACTGGTAATACGGGCTGAACCGGTCGGGCGCGGTGAACACCTGGCGGCCCGACCACAGCCGGCACATCCGCTGCCCTTCGATCGCGCCCGCTGGGTCGGCCGGGAACACGACGCCGTCGTTCTCGTACGCCTTGTAGATGATGCCGCCCTCGTCGTTCTTCACGAAGTGGCACGGGATGTCCAGGTGGTGGGTGGCGAGGTTGGTCACCCGGTGCGCGGCCATCTCGTAGGACACCGAGAACACGTCCCGCAGGTCCTCGATCGCGATGTCCCGTGCGTCCTTCGCTTCCTGCAGGAATTTGGCCGCGGCTTGCTCCGGGACCAGCACCGCAGCCGCGAAGTAGTTCGCCTCGACCCGCTGGCGCAAGAACTCTCCGAAGTCATCAGGCGCCTGGTGGCCGAGCACGAAGTGGCCGAGCGTCTGCAACAGCACGGCGCGCGGGGTGTGCATGCCAAGCGGTTCCTGCTTCAGGTAAATCCGCCGGTTGCGCAGGTCGGTCACCGAGCGGGCGGAGCGCGGCAGGTCCTGCACGTAGCGAACAGTGAATCCGTAGCGGCTGACCACCGCCAGCAGCATCCCCTGCGAGAGCGCACCGCCGTTGTAGCCCACCGGGGCAAGCGCCTCCGCGGCCGCGGACTCGATCTCGGCGAAGTAATTGCCCCGATCGCCCATCATCGCCCGCAGATCCGCGTTGGCTGCCCTGGCCTCCTCGGGCGTAGCCGGGTGCTTCTCTCGTTGCCTGCGCAGTTCGCGGTGCAGGGCCAGGACATGCTCGAGCACGTCGTTGGGCACCTTCGCGCCGACCCGCAACGCCGGCAGTCCGAGCCCGGCCACGGCGGCGTCACGCTGCGCATCGGCCAGCGCGATTTCCAGCTGCGCCCGGCGGCTCGGCGGCTGCTTGCGCATCAGCTCGTCAGCAGGCACCGCGAGCGCCGAAGCGAGCGCTTCGATGAGCGACAGCTTCGGCTCGCGGCGCCCGTTCTCCAGCAGCGACAGCGCCGACGGCGCCCGACCGACCCGCTCGCCAAGCTCGGCCAGCGTCAGGCCCCGCGCACGCCTGATGTGGCGCAGCCGCTGCCCGAACAAGCCGAGGTCAAGTCCGGGTTCTGGCAAAGATCGCGATTCTTCTTCGGTGAAAATCTTCACTTCTTCACTATAACCAAAGACTGCGCAATGTTCTGAACGTAACGCTCTAGTAACATGTCGGCGCTTTGGGCAGCCTGAGAAGCATTCACCCGGGGACGACGGACCAGGAGGACCTAACGTGAGCGACGGTCGCCTCGAGGGCACGCCCAACGGCTCGGTCAATTCACAGGCAAACGGACATTCAGTGCCGAAGCAGCAAGGCACTAGCG
The DNA here is from genome assembly GCA_963804435.1 of uncultured Actinomycetota bacterium. Classification (GTDB taxonomy): domain Bacteria; phylum Actinomycetota; class Actinomycetes; order Streptosporangiales; family Streptosporangiaceae; genus JAJYUU01. The sequence goes on from CAWDQI010000001.1 coordinate 3,509,116, forward strand.
ACTTCGATAGCCAGGCAGTCACGTTGCACCAGAAGTGGGCGACAGATCCGCGCTGGTCTGGCATCGAGCGCACGTACAGCGCAGCGGACGTAGTCAGGCTGCGCGGCTCGGTGCAGGAGGAGCACACGCTCGCCCGGCTCGGGGCCGAGCGGCTCTGGTCCCTGCTGAACTCGGGCGGCTATGTCAACGCCCTCGGCGCGCTGACCGGCAACCAGGCCGTTCAGCAGGTAAAAGCCGGTCTGCAGGCCATCTACTTGTCCGGTTGGCAGGTCGCGGCGGATGCCAACCTGGCCGGCCAGACCTACCCGGACCAGAGTTTGTACCCGGCCAACTCAGTGCCGGCCGTGGTGCGCCGCATCAACAACGCCCTGATCCGGGCCGACCAGATCACGTGGGCGGAGTCGCAGAACGAGGGCGCACCGCACTGGCTGGCTCCGATCGTCGCCGACGCCGAGGCCGGCTTCGGCGGCGCGCTGAACGCGTTCGAGCTGATGAAATCCATGATCGCGGCCGGCGCGGCCGGAGTGCACTGGGAAGACCAGCTTGCGTCCGAGAAGAAGTGCGGCCACCTTGGCGGCAAAGTGCTGATCCCGACTGGCCAGCACATCAAGACGCTGAACGCAGCGCGGCTGGCGGCCGACGTCTGCGGCGTGCCGAGCGTTATCGTGGCCCGCACCGACGCGCAGGCGGCGACTCTCATCACTAGCGACGTTGACGAGCGCGACCAGCGGTTCGTCACCGGCGAGCGCACCGCCGAGGGCTTCTACCGGGTCCGCAACGGCCTGGAGTCCTGCATCGCCCGCGGTCTGGCCTACGCGCCCTACTCAGAACTGCTCTGGATGGAAACGTCTACCCCGGACCTCACGGTTGCCCGCCAGTTCGCCGAGGCGATCAAGGACCTCTACCCGGATCAGATGCTGGCGTACAACTGCTCGCCGTCGTTCAACTGGCGCGCGCACCTGGACGAGGCCACCATCGCCAAGTTTCAGCGCGAACTCGGCGCCATGGGGTACACGTTCCAGTTCATCACCCTGGCCGGGTTCCACGCCCTCAACCAGTCGATGTTCCACCTAGCCCGCGGATACGCCGAGCGCGGCATGCCCGCCTACGTGGAACTGCAGGACGCGGAGTTCGCGGCCGAGGCCGAGGGGTACACCGCGACCAGGCACCAGCGCGAGGTCGGCACTGGTTACTTCGACAAGGTCACCTCGGCAATCAGCCCGGACGCGTCCACCACGGCGCTGGCCGGATCGACCGAAGCGGCGCAGTTCGCCCACGCCCACTGACGCCGCACTCACAGACACCCTGGCGGCAGCTGCCAGGCTCCGGGCCTCCCGGGCATCGTGGCAGTCTTCCCGCAGCGAGCCGCAAGCGCGGGAAGACTGCCACATTCTGCTTCTAGTGCCCTTTTCTTGCGCCGCCTACCGGCTTCCCGCCCAACCTATGGACGTTAGGTGTGGCGGGGGCAACCCTAGGCTCAAGGGATTGTCGCAACGCCTGACCTGATCGGGAGGGCGTTGTGGCTAGAGGCAGGCGGGTGGGGCCGGGGCAGGTGCGGCTCTTGCTGGATCAGCTGGCGGCGGGGCAGGCCCGCTAGAGCGCCTCGCCGTGCGCGGCGCTCGCCGCGGGCTGCTCGCTCGACCCGACGCTGACTTCCACTTGCTGGTCCAGGTGCAGCTTCGAAGGCCACCAGTTCCACTTGCCGAGCAGCACGACGGTCGACGGCACCAGCAGCGTGCGCACCAGGAAGGTGTCCATCAGGATGCCCAGGGCGAGCCCGAGGCCGATGTCGCGGATCTGGGTGTTGCCACTGCCGGCCGCGACGGTGAGCACGATGAACGAGCCGGCCAGCACCAGCCCGGCCGAGGTGACGGTAGTGCCGGTGACCTCGATCGCCTTCGCCACCGCCTGGCGGAGCGGCAGCCGGTGGGCTTCCTCCCGGATTCGCGTCATGACCAGGATGTTGTAATCCTCGCCCAGCGCGAGCAGGAAGATAAACATCAGGAACGGCATGAAGAACACCAGGCCGCCGCTATTCCCGAGCTTGACGAAGATCAGCACCGACAGCCCGAGCGCGGCCAGGTACGAGATACCGACCGATGCGATCAGGTAGAGCGGCGCGACAAGGCTGCGCAGCACCAGTGCGAGCAGGATTCCGATCGCGATGATCGCGATCGGGATGATGTGCTTCAGGTCACTGGTCGAGATGGAACTGATGTCGTACAGCACCGGCGCTTGGCCGGTCACGCCCGAGGCGACCGCCCCAGCCGACTTGCCGACACTGGTGGTGTAGGCGCGGATGGCCGGCACCGCGTCGAGCGCAGCGGTTCCGCCTGGGTCGCCTGCGTGCAGGCCGGTGAAGAATTGCACGGTATGACCGTCGGCGCTGACGAAGTTGCCGGTCGCCCGCCACAGCTGGTAAGCGGCAGTCGGGATCCGGCCACCGGCGATCCTGGCCGGCGGCGTGGCCGCCAGCTGCTTCGCCGGCCCCAGCGCGCCGCACAGCCCGGCGAACTGAGACGGCGTCAGCGTTACCCCGCCGACCGGGTTCAGCGGCCCGGTCACCTGCGTGAAAAACGTGCTGGTGCGCAGTTCCCCGGTGATCTTCGCGAGCGGCGCCGGGTCAGTGCAGACCGGCGTGCCGAACGTGAAGATCAGGCTTGTCGGGTTGGCCGAGGATTGCGGGAAGTGCTGGGCGAGCACGGCGGCGCCTGCAGCCGAGTCGCTGCCGGCTGGCGGGTTGGTGTTGCCGCCGAAGCCACCGGAAGAATATCCGAGCACTCCGAAGGCCAAGCCGCCGAAGAAGATGACGCCGACCAGCAGCGTCGGGATCGGGTGCTGGACGATCCGCCCGGCCACCCGACCCCATATGCCAGCCTTACCCGAGCCCTGGATGCTCCATGGCAGCAGCTTGGGCCTGCCGAACATGGCCTTGAACAGCGATCGCTTCACCGCGAGCAGCGACAGCCGGATGGACAGCAGCGCTGGCAACACGGTGAGCCCGGCGAGCAGGATGACGGCCACCGCGATCGCGAATGGCCAGGCCAGGTCAGAGTAGAAGGAGAAGCTGGCCAGCAGTAGTGTCAGCACCGCGGCGATCACCGTGGCGGCGGACGCGCTGATTGACTCCCCCACCCTGGTCACGGACGTGACAATGGCGTCGCGGGCCGCTGCCCTTGGATGGATGAGATCGGCGAGCACGCTGCCGCCAAGGCCCGCCCGGCCGGGGAACTTCTCCCCGCTAGTGCCGTGATCGCGGACGCGCAGTTCCTCGCGGACGCGGAACACCAGGAACAGCCCGTAGTCCGTGCCGGCGCCGATCACCAGCACGATCAGCAGCAGCTGCGCGATCGGGGACACCTGCAGGCCGTGCTTGGCCGCCTCCGCCACAAGCGGGCCCGCGATCGACACCGATAGCACCGGCGGCAGCACCGTCACGATCGCGAGCGTCAGCGACCGGAAGATGAGCACTAGCAGCACGACCACGAACAGCACCGACAGGAGCTGCACCTTGTTGCCGGTATTACCCGACGCCTTCTGCTGATCCACCTGGATGGCCAGGTCGCCCGCCACGTGCGCGTGCAAGCCGGGCGGCAGGTGCGCGCTTGCTACCTTGGCGCGCAAGCCGTCGACGATGTTCTTCGCCCACTGCGGGTTGCCGCTGCCGGCCGGACTGGCCAGCGCGATGTACTCTACGGCCCGGCCGTCTGCCGACTGGCCGGCGTCAATGACCTTAGTTATGTCCGGCACCGTGGCGAGCTGCGACTTCAGACCTGCTAGCGCGGCATTGTCGGCGGCCGTCAGCGGTCCTGATGTGGTCGCTGCCACAACCGGAATCGGCTGCTTGCCGGCCGTCCCGAGTGGCGCGGCGAGAACCGCCGCCTGCGAGCTTCCGGCGCTGGCCGGGAGAAACTTCTGGTTATTACCCTGCGTAACGCTTGACAGCGAGGGCAGCTGAGTAGCGGCAGCAATAGCCGCCGCAATCCAGATGAGCAGGACTAGCCAACGGAAGCGGACGCTAAATCGGCCGATCGCCCCGTAGATCGTATCGACTCGCATGTTTGCGAATCCTACGGGAGAGCCGCTAGTGGCCGGGTTAAGGGGTCAACGCGGGCCGACGGGCGGCAAGCACCCTCTGCTATGGTTTTTCACCTATGTTCCTTCTGCGTCGTGCCCTTCGGGCTGGAGGTTATCGGCCAGCGCATCCACCGCGCCGGTCAGCGCTCGCAGGGCCGGCAGCGACGATTCCAGGCTCTGGCGGCTGGCCGCATTGAGCGATGTCAGGGCCGAGGCGAGGATGCGGGCGTTGACGTCCTGCCAGTCGGCGACGACGGCATGCCCGGGGGCAGTCAAGTCGAGCACGGCCGTCCGGCGATCGTCGGTCCCGCCAGCTCGCACCACCAGCCCCGCTCTGGCCATGCCATTAACCAGCGTCGCCACCGAGCTAGGGGCAAGCCTGAGCAACCGGGCCAGCTGGCCAGGCCGGGCTGCCGGATTTTCGGCCAGGCAGGACAGGAACTCCAACTGGGCCACGGACAGGCCGCCAGGCAGGGCCCCGCCCGGGCCGTGAGCGCGGGCCGCGCGCCGCATCGCACGGCGCAGCCGGGATACGGCATCTGCCAGCTCAAGGCCAGCTGGATCCGCCGCCGCACGTTCTTCCATCGCTCCGGTCAAGGGCTGTGTCCAATCGGCCGGTTGCGGTTCCGCCGGCTTGGCGCTGGGACGCTGACCAGCGATCCTACTGCGCCGCCGCGCGGCCGGCCGTAGGCTGATTAACCTGCCGGGCAACAGCTTCGCCTTGGCCGGGCCAGGGCCGTTCGGGGCACACTCGGGCTTCCGGGATAGTCAGGGACATGCCGGGCGGGGTGCTGGCCTGTCAGCTGTTATGCCGGCAGACTCGGCTAGGGCAAGTCCGTGTTCCGCCGCTGCGCGGCTCGGGCGGCCGCAGGAGGGACACGAATGCAGGAGCTGCGCCTCGTCGCAGTCAGCGAAGACGGCAGTTATGCCATCCTCGCCGTACCGGGGCGAAGCGGCCGGTTCCTGCTGCCCATTGATGACCGGCTAAGGACGGTCGCCAAGGGTCAGTTCTCGCGGCTCGCGCAGTACGAGATCGAAGTGGAGAATCCGTTGCGTCCTAAGGAGATCCAGGATCGCATCCGGGCTGGCGAGACGGCTGACGAGATCGCCGACGCGGCTGGCATCCCGCCCGACCGGGTCCGCCGTTTCGAGGGCCCGGTGCTCGCGGAACGGCAGTACCGGGCGCAAGAGGCGCAGCGGGCGACCATCCGCGGCACGAGCGATGGCGGGCCGGGCCCGCGGCTCGGCGACATCGTGGCCGAGCGGCTGGCGAGCGTCGGGGCGAACTCGGAGAGTACCGAATGGGACTCCCGCAAGCGGCCGGACGGCAACTGGCAGGTTCAGCTTCAGTTCGCCATCGGCGGGCGGCCCGGCATCGCCGAATGGATCTACGACCCGCGTCGGCGGCACGTGATCCCCGACGATGACCAAGCCGTACGGCTGTGCCTGCCGCAGGAGGAGTGGGCCGTCACCGGTTTCGCCGACCGGAGCTCGCCGGCCGCCACGGTTACGCCGATCGGGTCTCGGCAGCTCGCCCAGCAGGCCGAACTGGGGCGCGGACTGGAACGCCGGACCACAGCCATGCCGGCGCGGCCGCGTGATGGCGGCCTTGCCGCGGCGGCCGGGCCCGAACCGGCCGCGGCAGCGGAGCCGACGTCCGACCGCAGTCTCGCAAGCCCGGGTCAGGAGGCCATCGAGGCAGGGCCGGACGACGTCGCGGTCGCGGCGCCAGCCACCAAGAAGGCCGCCGGCGGCCGATCACGTCGCGCCTCGGTCCCGTCCTGGGATGAAATCATGTTCGGCACCTCCAGGCAGTCCGACTAGGGCCGCGTCGGGTCACGCGCCGATCGGGAACCGCTCCCGGTCGGCGCGTTCAGCGCCCGCTGGCCGGCGGGGCCGACAGAGTGCGTCGGGGCGCACCCGGCCAGGGCCACGGGCAAGCGCCCCAGGCAGATAGTGCCCGCAGGTAAGATGCCAATGGCCCAGAGCGGCCGGATACGGGCTGACCCGAGGCTCTCCCAGGTGAGGTAGCGTGCGGCGGGGTGATCAAGGCAGTCGCGGTCGGCTGTCACGGCCGCTGGCGTTGGCAGCTGCCGGAAGCCTGCTGCTCAGCGGGTGCGGCCTGCTGGCCAACACAAAGCCGCTTGGCCCGGCCGCGCCGCTCAGCATGACGGTGAACAGCCCTATTTTCGTTCATCACATAATCCCGCCCAGATTCACTTGCTATGGCAAGGGCGAGAGCCCGCCGATCTTCTGGTCGGGCGTGCCTTCCGGCCTCACCAAATCGATCGCAATCGTTGTCGACGACTCGGCGACACCGATCACGCCGCGGGTTTACTGGATTGTGTTTGACATTAGCCCGAGCACCACCGATCTGCAGGTCGGTGCCCTCCCGCCGCATGCCAGGGTGGCCCAGAACAGCAGCGGAACGGCCGACTACGCCGCGCCGTGCCCGGTCGGCGGGGCGCACAACTACCGGTTCACGGTGTATGCACTGGACGCATTCCTCGGCAACGCCGTTCCAGACCACGCGCCGATCCTGCAGGCCTGGACTAGCATCGCCAAGCACGTCATCGCCAGGGGAACCGTGACGGCGAAGGCGTGCCCGAACGGCCGGACGGCCGCTAATGCGCAGTGCGCGCCGTAATTCGGATTCGCTGCGTAACTGCCTGCTCACAGTTAGTCGAGACACTGGGTTAAAAGTTTCCGAATTGCGTGACAAGGCGTATAGCGTCCGACACAATCACTGTTCAGGCAGTTCTGCCTTCGTAATGCAACAGGGTGCTTGCACGGTCGGGGGAGGCTCGCGTTCGATGGCCGCGCGAGCCTAGCTAGCGCCGCCCCAAGGCCACGTCGGTGGGATGGTGCGATGATCAAAGAGATCTTGATCGCCCTTGTGGCTGTGGTCGTGGTGATCTTGATAATCGCGTTCGCTGCCCTGCGCTTCCTGCGGGCTGACGATTCAGACGCCTTCGACGACCTGCCCGACGAGCCGCGCAAGCCCGCACGTGCGAACGCGGACTCCGGGCCGATGCCCGCACCCGTCCAGCGTCACCGGCCGATGCGCTCAGAGCCCGCCCGCGATCAGCAGACACGTGCGCTGCCACGGCTGCCGGAACGAACCTCAGAAGAGCGAGTGCCAGCTGGCTACCGCGACCGGGACAGTCAGCCGCGGCCGAGCGCCGAACGCCGGGCACCCGGCACCAGCCAGCGCGCCCCCGTGACCGCTTCGCGCAGCTCCCGGGCGGCCCGCCAGACCGATCCTGACACCCAGGCCACCGCGAGCTGGGAAGCGATGTCAGACGTCGACTACTGGACCGAACTGGCAGCTGACAAACCACTGACCGCAGCACCGGCTGGCCCGGCACCGACCGCCCGGAGCGGACCTGACGCTAAGCCTGGCCGTCGGCCTGGCGGCCGGGCTGCCCCGCGGAACGAACAGCCGACCACGCTACCGGTCCGCCAGCCAATGAATCCCCGTGGGCCTGAGCCGGCCAACCAGAGCATTGCCGCGCTCGCCCGGCTGAGCGCGCAGCCGCCAGCCAACGGCCAGCCGACGGGAGCTGGACCGCGTCCCGCCATGCGCCCGGATCAGCCGCGTCCCGACCAGCCCCGATCCGGCCAGCGGCCGGCCATCTCGCGCGCACCCCAAGCTCCCCCGGTCTCTTATCCCGGCGCCCAAGGCAGGCTGCCGGTACCGCTCGACGATGACCCGCTGACCAGTCCGTCGTTCCCCGCGATCAACACGGCCGACAGCAGGTCCTACCAAACCCGCCGGCCCCGGTCGCAACAATCCGGCGTGCCACAACCCGGCGGGCGTGACCGCAGCTCAGCCCGATTCGGCCAGCCGGCCCCGATCAGCCAGCCAGCCCCGATCAGCCAGCCAGCGCAGCAGTTCCCAACTCCGCCGGTGTCAGACCGGTCGGCGAGCGCGCCGAACGGCTACCCGGTCCAGGCAGCCCGGTCCGTCCCGGCTGCCAACCCGTATGGAAGCTTCGTGGGCACGCCGCAAGCGGGATACACAGATGCCGCCACCGGTCACCTCGATGGCTCGGCCTACGGCCACGGTTACGCCGCCCCAGGCCAGCCGGCGGTACCGGACCCAGGCTGGTATTCATCCGACACCAGCAACGGCAACGGCACAAGCTACTACGACCCCGGTTATGCCGCCGCGGCCAACAGCGACCCTGACTACACCGGCAACAGCTATACCGGAGCTGATTATTACGGCAGCTACGGCGACAGCGCCTATCAGGGCGGTTACCCAGCTCCGCCCGCGGCCAACGGATACCCAACGGGCGCCATCCAGGGCGGCCATCCGGATCCAGCTAGTTACCAGGCAAACGGGCAGTTCGCCGGTCACCATGATCAGCGTGCCATCGGCGCACCCGACTTGGCCTACGGCCACGACGGCCAACAGGGTTACCCGGGGTACGGAGGCGACGGGCGCTAGGCGGCGTCAGCCCGGCGACGGTGCCGGACCGGGCTTGACAACACCCTGCTATCGGCGCCCACAATGTGCCGACCCCAAAAGCAGGTGACATGCCGGACGGTGCCCGAGATCACGCGCGTAGTTACCACTTGCACAAGCTTGCTACCGCGCTGGACACCGAGGGATTCCACGCCACCGTCAAGACCTCCTATCCGGCCGCGCTGCACGTCTTCATGCCGGGAGCGTCGATGCTCGCCGAAAGCATCGACTGCGTGCCCAGCACGGACGCGGACGGCCGGCTGCACTGGTACTACCGGTGGTCCTGGGGTGAAGTGCTGCACGATGCGAGTGACCCACCCGGTGCTGCCGCGAAGATCGCCGGTGTTCTTTCCGCCCTCTGACCGATAGCTGCTAATGCAGCCGGCGGTCCGGGCCCGGCTCGGTCACGCGATAATCTGCCTGGGGATCCCAGCGGAGCGGAGGAAGCCAGTGCGGGTTGAGCAGGCCGGCAGGCTGAGCAACGTGCGGTACGACATTCGCGGACCGGTCCTGCACCGGGCCCGAGAGCTTGAGGCGGCCGGGCACGAGATCATCAAGCTCAACCTCGGCAACCCGGCCCCGTTCGGCCTGGACGCACCGCCTGACGTGGTCAGTGACGTCGTGAAGCACATCGGCGATGCGCAAGGCTACAGCGACGCGCGCGGTATCTACTCCGCCCGCCTGGCCGTGGCGCAGTTCTTCGAGCGCCGCGGGGTCGCCGGCCTCAGCCCGGACGACGTCTTCCTCGGCAACGGAGTTTCTGAGCTGATCGTCATGTCGCTTCAGGCCCTGCTGAACGCGGGCGACGAGGTCCTGGTGCCAAGTCCGGACTACCCGCTCTGGACCGGCGCGGTCAGCCTCTGCGGCGGAAAGGCCGTGCACTACCAGTGTGCCGAGGACAAGGGCTGGGCCCCTGACATCGAGCACGTGGCCAGCCAGATTACGGCCCGGACCCGGGCGCTAGTGATCATCAACCCGAACAATCCCACGGGCGCCGTTTACTCGCGCGAGGCAATGCTCGGCCTGCTCGAGCTGGCCAGGAAACACAGCCTGCTGGTACTCACCGATGAGATCTACGACCAGATCCTGTACGACGGCACCGTGCATCACAGCGCCGCGGCGCTCGCGCCGGACCTGCTCGTGCTCACCCTCGGCGGCCTATCGAAAACATACCGGCTGGCCGGCTTCCGGTCCGGCTGGCTCGTGGTTTCGGGCCCGCGCGACAATGCCGCCGACTACCTTGACGGACTGGAACTGCTGGCCAACATGCGGCTGTGCCCGAACGTGCCGGCCCAGCATGCCATTGAGCCCGCGCTTGGCGGCCGCGTGGACATCAGCCATCTGCTCGAGCCAGGAGGTCGCCTGCGCGACCAGCGCGACCACGCCTGGGAGAAGCTGACGGCCATTCCTGGCGTCAGCTGCGTGCGCCCGGCCGGCGCGCTGTACCTGTTCCCGCGGCTGGACCCGGAGATCTACAAGATTTCCGATGACGAGCGAATGATGATCGACTTCCTGGAGCAGCAGCACGTGCTGCTCTCCCATGGCAGCGGCTTCAACCTGCCAACTACCGACCACCTCCGCCTGGTTTTCCTGGCCGGCATCCCGGTGCTCGACGAAGCCATCGGGCGGCTCGCTACCTTCCTCGCCGACTACCAGCAGTAGCCCGCCCAGCCACGGGCGGCGGCTGTCAGCGCGTCGGCGGCACCTCGTCGTGCCTGCGGTGTCGCGATGCCCGCACCTGCAGCACCACGCCCGCCACAACGAGGCCCGCGCCGACTGCGAGCCACGGCCACGGACTCCACTCCTGCGTACACGACCCGGCGGTCCCACTGGTAGTGCAGACGGTGCCGGGGCCGCCACGGTTCAGGTACGCGATGTAGCACGGCAGCAGGCCTAGCCCGGTGACGATGCCAGGGCCAGCCAGGCGGACGCGCTGTCGCCATACCAGCACGGCCGCGAGCGCGACCGTCAGGGGCAGCACGAAAACGCCGATGGTCGGCGCGGTCAGCACGCCAAGGACGCCGCCCGCTCCGACAGCCGCCCAGAGCGCGAACTGAACCGCGGCCCGCGAGCCCGTCGACGTCATGACTGGGCCAGCGGCGCAGCGCCCCGGAAATGCAGGTCTAGTTCATTGGCGTAGCGGCGGCCGAGTTCGTTGCCGTGCTCATGCACCCAGTCGGTGAACTTCACCTGCCCGGTGGCAGGCGCAGCAGAGTCAGCCCGCCCGGCCGCCATCGAGGCGTACTCGTCGGCGGTCAGCAGCGTGTCTCGCAGTACCACGTTCAGCCCGGCGGCCAGCACGGGGATCAGCGCGCCTGGCACCGGCACGATGAGGCAGCGGGTCCCCACGGCATCCCGGATCTCCTCGACCAGCTGCCGGAAGCTCAGCGACTGCGGACCGACGGCATCGACCACCACGTTGCCGGTGCGCGGGCCAAGGTCCGCGCAAAGCCGGCCCAGGTCATCCACGTGAATAGGGCGGAGCCGGTAACTACCGCGGCCGCCGATGGCGAACACCGGCAGCCGCCGCAGCAGCCAGGCGATGTTGTTGACCAGGACCCCGTTACCTCCGAACAGGATCGCAGGCCGCGCGATCGCGTACGGCACGCCGCTGTCCGCCAGGGCCTGTTCGACATGCGCCTTGCCGCGGAAGTAGGAGTCTGGCGAGTCCGGGTCCGGGTGCGTAATGGAGATGTGGACGATGCGCTGCACGCCCGCCCTGGCCGCAGCAGCGAACAGGATCCGGCTGTTGGCGACCGCCACGTCGTGATCGATCGCGCCGTGCGCGAACCTCACCCAGTAGGTGTTGTAGAGCGTGTGAACACCGGCCAGGGACTGGCTCAATTTCCCCCCGTCGGAAAAATCGAGCGGACGGACGTCAATGTCCGTGCTAGCCGACGCCCGCTCCGGATGCCCCGTCAGCGTCCTGACCTGGTGGCCACGGCCGAGCAGTTCGCGGGTAATGGCCGCGCCGGAGTAACTGAATGCGCCGGTCACGACATCGAGCTGGGTCATCGGTTGCCCTTTCCGCTCGCCGGGAGCCTTATCCCGGCGAGCACATCCAGCAGCTTGGCCACCGACTGGGCGCGATCGATCACCGCGAGCGCGGCGGCGTGGTCCGCGTCCAGCGTCGCCAGGAGCTCCAGGCCGAGGAATCCGGCCACCAGCGCGTGCGCGGCCTCGGCCGGCGGCAGCAGGCGAGCTGCCGCCGACCGGCCGAACGCCCGCTGGACCGCGTCCCTGGCCAGGTCGCGCCATGGCAGCAAGCGCCGCGCCACCTGCTCGCCAAGGCCGGGCACCGACTGCGCGCCGGTGATCATCTCCACGAGCACCCGGACATAGCCAGCTTCGAGGTCCTCGATGAAGATCGCCCGGGCGGACTGCGTCAGCGCGGCGGTGGAGCGGGCCTGCTCGAGCATGCCGCGGTAGGCGCTCATCCGGCGGGCGCTCACTTCATCGAGGGCGGCGAGCAGCAGGTCATTGACCGAGCCAAAGTGGTAAAAGACGAGGGCCTGGCTGCAGCCGGCCCGGCCGGCGATCTCCCGCGCGCTGGCGCCGCCGAATCCCGTCTCCCGCAGCGCCTCGATGGCGGCATTGACTAGCGCGGACCGGACGTCGGCTGACCGCGCACGGCGGTCTTCCGGGCTGCCGCCGGCGTATTTCGGTCCTGCCTTCGCCATCGGCGTGCTCCGATCTGAGCTATTGCTTTGAGCAACTGCTCAGAGTCTACTCTTTCCCAGCCCGGCTAGCCAGCGGCGCGTCGCCATCGGCGACGTCAGCCTGATGACCTCCGGCCCGGACGGATCTGCCGCCCAGTTGCGGATCCGCTGGCGCTTGCGGGCGAACGAGCGGAAGTGCCACACGATGATCGAGTCGCGGGAGAATGCCTGCCGGAAGCTCTCGGTGTTCCCGTTGCAGATCGTGCGGCGATCAACGGCGCGGAGCAGGGTACGGCGGATGAGCCGGCCCAGCGAGCGCCATCGGGAGTAATCAAGCGCGACGATGAGCTGGACGCGGGCGAGCGGAAGGTCGAGCCAGCTGCCATAAGCGGTATCGAGTATCCACCGCTCCCCGGCGCAGATCGTCTCGATCCGGCGCCGCTGCTCGGCGGCCGGAACTCCTATCCAGCCCGGTTCCCAGGTCAGGTCGTCAACCGAGTGCCACGGCAGCCCAGTGGCGGCGGCGACCTTCGCGGCCAGCGTCGTCTTGCCTGAGCCGGTCACGCCGTAGATCAGCAATCTGTCGGCCACGCCGCGATGCTAAGCCAAGTGGGCGCATCGCTAGCGCACTCCCCGCAGACGGGGCACTATCGGATCAGTTGCGGTTGGCGGCGTGCCAGCCACCAGTTGCGAGAGGGGTCGGCATGCCCGTAGTGCAGGGGAACGAGCGAACGCTGGACTTCCTGCTGCGTCACTCCGGCTAATGCGGGCAGCCGGGAAGCCGGGGCAGACCCCTGTTGGTTCAGGTGTGCTGGCCGGGCCGCGCTTGCGCCAAATTGCCGTCGTGGCGCGTGACTGCGGCCAGGTGGCCGACGAGCTACGTCTGGCGTTTGGCTGGGCGGAGCCGTTTCATGATCCGGGAGTGGCACAGTTCGGGTTGACGAACGCGGTGTTCACGGTCGGCGACACGTTCCTCGAGGTAGTGGCGCCCGCCCGGCCGAATACCGCCGCTGGGCGGTACCTCCAGCGCCGCGGTGGTGACGGCGGTTACATGGCGATATTCCAGGTTCCGGACATGGCAGCGGCCCGCCGCAGGATCGCCGACCTCGGGGTGCGGGTGGTCTGGACGACGGACCTGCCCGATATAGCCGGCACCCACCTACACCCAGCGGACGTTCCCGGCGCCATCGTGTCGCTCGACTGGGCGGATCCGCCGCAGTCGTGGCGGTGGGCGGGCCCGTCGTGGACGGCGCGGGCGCCTGAGCGTGCGGCCGGCGGCGTGACCGGGCTGACGATAGAGGTCATGGACCCGGATGCGGCGGCGCGGCGGTGGGCGGAGGTGCTCGGGATTCCGGCCGCCAGCGGAGGGCGCACCGCGGTCGTCGAGCTACCGGACTCGGGCCAGCGACTTGAGTTCGTGCCAGCCCCAGCCGGTCTTGGCGAGGGAATCACTGCGGTGACGATCGCCGGAGTGTCCGGCGACCTCAGGACGATCGGCGGAGTCCGCTTCGCCAGCGAGGCGGAATGACATGACCGTGATTGACACCGGAACCGAGGATCTGGGCGCTGAGATCGACAACGGCGTTGCGGTGCTCACCATGAACCGGCCCGACCGGCGGAACGCCTTCTCGCCGCAGATGCTGTCCGCCATGGCGGCAGTCCTCGCCCAGGTGGAAACCGACGACGCGGTTGGCTGTGTCGTACTGACGGGGGCAGGCGGAGGCTTCTCAGCTGGCGGCGACGTCAAGCGCATGGCCGCCGGGCCAGCGGACGCAGATCGTGCGGGCCTGGCACTCGACGCCGTCATCCATCGTCAGCGACTGAGTCAGCGGGCGACGAGCGGACGCCTGTGGAGCATGCCCAAGCCGACAATCGCCGCCATCGCCGGACCCGCGGCTGGAGCCGGCCTGTCGCTAGCGCTCGCTTGCGACTTGCGCTACGCGGTCCCGGAAGCCGTGCTGATCACTGCCTTCGGCCGGGTGGGTCTCGCCGGTGACTACGGCGGCACCTGGTTTCTGACGCAGCTGGTGGGCAGCAGCAAGGCAAAGGAGCTCTACTACTTCTCGGAGCGGCTGACCGCCGCGGAAGCCCTGCGGCTCGGGATCGTCAACGACATCTTTCCCGCGGCCGACTTCGAGCAGCAGGTCATGACCCGGGCACGCCAGCTGGCCCATGGGCCGTCGGTCGCCTACCGCTACATGAAGGAGAACCTGAACCGGGCCGTGACCGGCGACCTAGGCGACTGCATGGACATCGAAGTGACGCACCACGTCCACACGTCGCTCACCGAAGACCACCGCGAGGCCAGCCAGGCCTTCGTCGAGAAGCGCGAGCCGCGCTTCCGCGGCCGCTAGTCCGGCACGCGATCAATCGACTCGGCTGCTACGCGCCGCGCAGCGCGCGGATGGACTCGCGCAGTGACGATGTCGTCGCCAGCACCGCCGACGGCTCGTAGCCGCAATGCGCCATGCAGTTGGCGCAGCGCGGGTCCTTGCCCCGGCCGTAGGCGTCCCAGTCGGTGGTCTCGACCAGCTCCTTGTAGGTCTTCGCGTAACCGTCGGCCATCAGGTAGCAGGGCCGCTGCCAGCCGAGCAACGAGTACGAGGGGATGCCCCACGCGGTGCAGCTGTACTCGACCTTGCCCTCCAGGAAGTCGAGGAACAGCGGCGTGTGATTGAGCCGCCAGCGCCGCCGGTTCCCGTCCGCGAAGGCCTTCTTGAACAGCTCTCTCGTTTCGGTCACGCCCAGGAAGTGTTCCTGGTCCGGGGCCTTCTCGTAGGCGTACGCGGGCGAGATCTGCATGTCATCGATCTTGAGATCGTCGTTCAGGTAATTGAGGACGTCGATGACGGTATGCGGGGTGTCGGTGTTGAAGAAGGTGGTGTTGGTGTTGACCCGGAAGCCGCGCCGCTGGCATTCCTTGATGGCCGCGACGGCCTCATCGAATACGCCTTCTTTGCAGACGGACTCGTCGTGGCGCTCACGCAGCCCGTCGATGTGGACCACCCAGGAGAAGAAGGGCGAGGGCTTGAACTTATCCAGCTTCTTGGGGATCAGCAGCGCGTTCGTGCACAGGAACACGAACTTCTTCCGCTTGATCAGCTCGTCAACGAGCACGTCGATCTGCGGGTGCATCAGCGGCTCACCGCCCGCGATCGACACCATCGGCGCGCCGCATTCCTCGATCGCGGCCAGCGCCTGCTCCACCGGCATCCGCTGCTTCAGCAGGCTGGCCGGCTGCTGGATCTTCCCGCAGCCCGCGCACTTCAGGTTGCAGGCGAACAGCGGCTCCAGCTCTACCAGCAGCGGGAACTTCTCCCGGCGCGCCATCTTCTGGCGCATCAGGTAGGTCCCGACTCGAAGGCTCTGCCGTAGCGGCATGCTCATGAATGTCTCAGCTCCTTGGGAAGGCCGAACTGCACGGTTTCGGTAGCGACGACGACATCCTTGGTCTCCACGGTGCCGAGGCCAGTCAGCGCCGCCAGGATCTGGTCGACGATGGCCGGGGGTGCCGACGCGCCGGCGGTAAGTCCGATCGTGCTGGCTCCGGCGAGCCAGCCGAGTTCGATCTCAGCCGCGCTGTCTACCAGGTAGGCGGGGGTCCCGGCCCGCTCGGCCATCTCCACTAGCCGCCTGGAGTTCGAGGAATTCGCCGACCCGGCGACCAGCACCAGGTCGGACTCGCGGGCGATGGCCTGCACGGCTTGCTGGCGGTTGGTCGACGCGTAACAGATATCGTCGCTGCCAGGTCCGGTGGCGGCCGGGAACCGCTCGGTGATCGCGCTGGCGAGCTGGCTGGCTTCGTCCGCGGCGAGCGTGGTCTGCATCAGGTAGGCGACCTTGCCGGGATCGGCCGGGCGCAGCCGGGCAACGTCGGCTGCGGTCTCGACCAGCGTCATGGCCGCGGGCGCCTCGCCCATCGTGCCTTCCACCTCTTCGTGGCCGGCGTGCCCGATCAGCGCGACAAGGTAGCCGTCGGCAGCGAACCGGCGCGCTTCGGCGTGCACCTTGGCGACGAGCGGGCAGGTCGCGTCTACGGCGTTCAGGCCGCGCCGCGCCGCCTCGCGCCGCACGTCGGGCGACACCCCGTGCGCGGAGAACACCACGTTCGCCCCGTCGGGCACCTCGCTCAGCTCGTCGACGAACACCGCGCCGCGCCGTTCCAGGTCGGCGACCACGGTGAGCGTTATGCACAATCTGCTTGCGGACGTACACCGGCGGCTCGTACCGTTCGAGCGCCAACTCGACGATCTCGATCGCGCGCTCCACCCCGGCGCAGAACGACCGCGGGCTCGCCAGCAGCACCTGCCGCGGGCCGGTAGCCGCAGCCCAGCGGGTCAGCGCAGGCACGGCCTTTCGGAGGGAACGGAGTGCTGCGATTCCCCCGGTCACGATCGACGGGCCGAACACTGAGTGCTCCGGGGTGTCGGAAATCGCGCGCAGGACCACGGCCGGCTCGGTCCGTGCCCGGGCCAGCAGCGGCGCCGACTCCATGTCCACCGCGATCGCACCGCCCGCGGCTAGCGCCGCATGATTGTGGCGGACCAGCCGGTCGACGGTCACGATCGGGCCGGTCACCGCGCGCAGGCCAGCCCGTCGCAGTTCTCCGGCCAGCAGCGGCGCCGACGGGCAGCTCACGGTCGTGGTGCCGTCGCTGACCTCCGAGGCGACTACGAGGTCACCGGTCCGCAGCTCGCTGGTGAGCCCGCCGCCCACGCCGCACACCGCCAGCACCTCGGCCCGAGCTGTGAGCCCGGCGGCCGCCGCGGCCGCGCGGACGGGCCCGTAACCAGTCCTGATCACCTGAATGTGACCACCGGAGGCGGCTGTCCCGCCCGCATCGCTCAGCCGCGCGTCCCGGAGCCCGCGGCGGACAGCGCGGGCCTCGATTCGCAGCGGCGCGCAGACGGTCAGCGCGGTCATGGCGTGCTCCGCAGGTACCGGCCCAGCGCGCTGACCGGGAACACCAGCCGGTACAGGTGGTAGTTGATGTAGAAATCGCCGGGGAAGCCGGTGCCGGTGAACTGCGGCTCGTCCCAGCTTCCGTCCGGTCGCTGGGCCGCCGCCAGCCACGCCACGCCGCGTTCCGCGCTGAGCAGCGCGTCGTCGCCGCCCGCGGCCAGCAGCGCCAGCATCGCCCAGGCCGTCTGCGACGCCGTCGACTCACCCCGGCCAGCCCAGTCCGGATCCTCGTACGAGCGAAGGTCCTCGCCCCAGCCGCCGTCGGCGTTCTGGTGGCTGATCAGCCAGGCCACCGCGCTCCTGATGCACGGCTTGCCGGGCAGCACGCCGGCCGCGATGAGCGCGGGAACGACGGCGCCGGTGCCGTACACGTAGTTGGCGCCCCAGCGGCCGAACCACGAGCCGTCCGGTTCCTGATTCCGCAGCAGCCAGGCAACGCCGCGGCGCACGGCCTTGCTTTCGCCGAGCCCGGCGGCGGCCATCGCCTCCACGGTGTGCGCCGTAACGTCTGCTGACGGCGGGTCGATCACCGCGCCGAAGTCGCAGAACGGCAGCTTGGTCACCAGCTGCGAGGTGTTGTCGGCGTCGAAGGCACCCCAGCCGCCGTCGTTTGACTGCATGCCAACGAGCCAGTCCAGCGCGCGCGCAGCCGCGGCGCCAGCGTCCCGTGCAGTAGCGTCATCGGGTTGCTCCACCCGGCCGAGTGCGAGCAGGACCTCGGCGGTGTCGTCGATGTCGGGATAGCCGTCGTTGTCGAATTCGAAGGCCCAGCCGGCCGGGCCAAGGCCAGGTCGCCGCACCTGCCAGTCGCCGGGGCCGCGGATCTCCTCGTCCGAGCACCCAGCGCGCAGCCGACTGCAGGGCCGGGTGATCGGCGGGCAGCCCGGCGTCGCCCAGGGCGATCATCGAGAGCACGGTGTCCCAGACCGGCGACTGGCAGGCCTCGAGCCGGCGCATGCTTCCCGTCCGGGCCGTCTGCCCAGATCGTGAACCGGTCCAGGCCGGCCAGGCCGCGCTGCATGATCGGATGCTCTAGCCCGTACCCCAGCAGGTGCAGCGCCATCAGCGAGTAGACCCACGGCGGCTGAATGCCACCCCAGCAGCCGTCCCGCTCCTGCCGGGCGATGATCCACTCGGCGCAGCGCCGCAATGCCGCCGTGCGGATCGCGGTGACCGGCCGGAGCTGGCCGGCGTGCCGCTCGATGCCGTGCAGCGCCCGGTCAAGTCCGGTGAAGATCCGCCCCCAGGTGTCCTGCTTGCGCGGGCGGCCGACTCCCGCTGCCCGCCCGTTCGCCGCGCGCGGCACCCGCACGCCACCGGAGTCGAGTTCCGTCAGCCCGAACGAGAGCGGCCGGACCGGCCGGAGTGAGCAGACGACCGTCAGCGGCACGATCGTCTGGCGGGCCCAGCAAGCCCAGTCATAAACGTTCAGCGGGAACCACCGGGGCAGGTAGATGAGCTCCGGCGGCATCACTGGCAACTCGTCCCACGGCCATTCGCCGAATAGCGCCAGCCAGATGCGGGTGAAGACGCGAGTCTGCGGCGATTCCGCCCCGGTCCCTGATGGAACCCGCCGCCAGGGTCATGTGCTCGGCCTGCGGGGGATCGCCGGCCAGGCGCAGCGCCACGTACGCCTCGACGGTCGTGGACAGGTCGCCGTCTCCGCCGTGAAAGTTCGCCCAGGTCCCGTCGGCGCGCTGCTTCGAGCGGATCCAGCGCGCCGCTGCCTGCGTTTCCTCCTCGGTCCTGATGCCGAGGAACTCGCGCAGCAGCAGGTCCTCGGCGTCCATGGTCACGTTGGTCTCGAGCTCGCCTTGCCACCAGCCGCCGGGATCCTGCAGCCCGGTCAGGTGGCGGGTTGCCCGGTCCAGCGCCACCTGCGCGGCCAGACGGGCCGATCCGGCAGCAGCTGGCTGCGCGGTATCGAGCAGTTCCCGGGTCACCATTGGCGCGCCGAGATGAACGCGGCGATCCCGGCGAACTCTGCCCGCACGTCATCGGGCATATCCGCGGCGGCCAGGCAGGCCGCCGCGGCAGCGAGCTCGGCGTCTGCCATCGCCTCTGCTTGCTTCCGGCCGCCCGCAGCCTCGACCAGCCTGGTCGCGCGGGCCACATCGTCCTCGGTGAGCGGGCCCGGCTGGGCCAGCAGGTCGGCGAGCTCGGCCCCCGATTCGCTGCCGCTGGACAGAGCCGCCACCACGGGCAGCGACTTCTTCCGTGCGCGCAGGTCGGAGCCGACTGGCTTGCCGGTCGTCTCCGGCGTCCCCCAGATCCCGAGCAGGTCGTCGGTGAGCTGGAACGCCAGGCCCGCATGCGAGCCGAATGCCGCCAGGCCCATCGCCAGGCTGGGCGGCGCGCCCACGTAAATGGCGCCGATGCTGCACGCGCACGCCATGAGCGCAGCGGTCTTGTCTCCCGCCATGTCCAGGCACTCGTCGACCTGCACATCGTCGCGGCTCTCGAAGTCCAGGTCAGCCCCCTGACCGGTGATCAGGCGCTGCACCGCGGCCGACAGGCAGCGGGCCGCCCACGCTCCACCCGGCTGGTTCTCCAGCAGCAAGTCCTGGGCCAGCACCAGCAGCGCGTCGCCGGCCAGGATCGCGGCGCCGACGCCGTACACCGTCCACGCCGTCGGCCGATGCCGCCGCTCGGTGTCGCCGTCCATGATGTCGTCGTGCAGCAGGGAGAAGTTGTGCACCAGCTCGACAGCGGCCGCTGGCGGCACGGCCCGCTCCGCCGCCACGCCGGCGGCGCGCGCGGACAGCAGGGCCAGGGCCGGGCGTAGCGCCTTGCCGGCCGCAGCTGGCCGGACGCCGGGCTGTCCTTCGGCATCGCAGATGCCCAGGTGGTAGGCGGCCACCAGGCCGATCTGCGGGCTCAGCCGGGCGACCGCGTCAGCGAGCGCCGGTCCGACGAGATCGCGCGCCGTCTCGACTCCGGCAGGCATGGTCATCGTCATGACGCACCTGCCCAGGCCGGCTCGTCCGGCCCCAGTGCCGATGATGCCCGTGCCGCTGGCCGGGAGGCTAGCTCACCGATCAGCGGTTGCGCGGCAAGATGCCCGCTTCGCACCGCACCCTCCATGGTGTCCGGCCAGCCGGTGTCGGTCCACGCACCAGCCAGCGTGAGTCCCGGCACCGGAGTAATGGCACCGGGTCGCAGGGCACCAGAACCTGGTTCCTGCCGGAACGTCGCCTGACGTTCCCTGGTCACGAAGAAGTCAGTGATGCCAGCCCCGGCGGCGGCCGGGAACAGCTGCTCGAGCGCCGGCACGAAGACCTCGCGGAGCGCGGCGGCCGGTGTGTCGACGAAGGTGTCTGCTGCCGACAGCGACACTGCCAGGTATTGCCCGCTCAGCAGTCCGGCTGGCCTTGTCTTGTCGAAGACCCACTGGACCGGCGAATCGACCGCTGCGGCAAATGGCAACCCCGTTACCCTCCGGTCGTAGATGACATGCACATTCACGATGGGCGAATAGCCGAGGTCAGCCCAGGCGGGCGCCCGCGGGAAGCCGGCCGTGCCCGGCCAGCCGGGCTGCCTGCACAGGCGGGACGGCCAGCACGACTCCGTCCGCGAGCATGGCCCCGCCGTCCGCCGCGCCTTCGCGGCCGCCAGCTGCGAGCTCGCCGTGCGCCAGCCCCAGCCGGAACCCGCCGCTCGCCAGCCGCTCCATCGTGGCGACCCTGGACCCCAGCCGGACCCGGACCCCCAGCCGGTCCAGCAGGCTGGCGGCCGCGGTGGCGTGGATCTCGCCCAGCGGAACCGTCGCCATGCCGATGTCGGCGGCGTCTTTCGCGCCGAGCAGCGCCGTCTTGATCACAGTCGCCGCCAGCTGCAGGCTGGCGTCATCGCCTGCCACGTTCAGCGCGGAGACGACGAACAGGTCCCACAGGCGCCGCCGGGCCCGCTCGCCCTGGCCCCGCGCTGCCAGCCAGTCGCCCAGCCGCACCCGGTCCAGGGCGGCGCTGTGCGGGTCGGCGAAGCGGAAGGCCAGCGCGGCCCGGGCGACCCTGGCCCGCTCTGGCACCGACAGCAGGCGGTAGCCGGCCAGCGCCCCCGCGAAGTGCAGCGGGCTCGGCAGCGAGGCCCGGCGCAGCCTGGCTGGGCCGGCTTGAGACAGCACCGTGACATCGAAGCGGTCCTGGATCGCCACTGAGCCAGTCATACCCAGCCTGGCCAGCAATTCCTGGTAGGCGGTGCAGCAACGCAGGAACACGTGCTGGCCATTGTCGATGGTCATCGACCCGCGGGCATAAGAAGACGCGGCACCGCCCAGGCGCGGCCGCGACTCCAGCACGGTAACGCCGAGGCCAGCGTCTCGAAGCGCTATCGCGGCAGTGATTCCGGCCAGGCCGCCGCCGATGACGACTACCTCGCGCGTTGTCATGGCATGTCCCCGGCGGCGCTCGACTCTGGCTCGGCCTGCCGCGCGGCCGCCTTTGCCCGGTCGCCCCAAGCCCGCGAGGGCGCTGACCGCGATCCAGAGCTTTTCCCTGGTCGGCAGCGACAT
This sequence comes from uncultured Actinomycetota bacterium, assembly GCA_963804435.1. Lineage (GTDB taxonomy): Bacteria > Actinomycetota > Actinomycetes > Streptosporangiales > Streptosporangiaceae > JAJYUU01. Next base: position 3,530,795 of record CAWDQI010000001.1, read on the forward strand.
CCGGTGCTGCAGGGCGTCTTGCGGCCGAGCGGCGATGTGCTCGAGCAGTCGCCGGTAGATGCCGGCCATCGCCCCGGTGCAGGCCGCGCTGCGCCGGTCCAGCAGCGGCATGAGCTGCATGCCGAGGCCATACCAGTCCCTCGCGCGGGCGACCTCGAACCGAATGAGGTCGTGCATCGGGCCGGCGATCGTTCCGCCCGGTGCTGAATTGTCCGAGGCCGTGTCAGCCGTTCCCGCGGGCGCCAGCGTGCACCCGAACCGGGTCAGGTCGGCGGCGGGCAGGTAGACCCGGCCGTTGCCCAGGTCTTCCCGGATGTCCCGCAGGATGTTGGTGAGCTGCAGCGCGACCCCTAGCGAGTCGGCGAGCGGGCTGGCCGAGGCGAGGTCAGCGCTGCCGAACACTCCCAGCGACAGCCTCCCAATCGATCCGGCCACGCACCGGCAGTAGTGCTCAAGCTCGCCGAAGGTCGCGTAGCTGGTGCCGCGGACGTCCGCTTCGCAGCCGTCGATGAGCTCGCCGAACGCGCTGAGCGGGATCGGAAAGCGGAGCGCCGCGTCCTGCAGGGCAAGCAGTACCGGGTCATTAGTGACAGCGCCTGCGGCCAGCGAGCTGACAGCCGCGCGCGTCTGGGCCAGTTGAGATATTTTGTCGGGAACGGGGAGGTTGCCGTCGCCGATGTCGTCGATGCGCCTGGCGAAGGCATAGACGGCTGACAGCGCCCGTCGCTTTCCCGCAGGCAGTAGCGCGATGCCGTAGGCGAAGTTCTTTGCCTGCTGACGGGTCACCGTCTCGCAATGGCGGTAGGCGGCGCTGACCTCCGGCGCCTGCGATGCGCTGACGGCCATGATTACCGGCCCGCCACGAAGGCAGCTGCGAGTTCGCGTGTCAATCGCGTCTTATTTGACCGCGGCGTGGCGGCCAGGACCTCGTGGTCGGCCGCGGCGATGGCCGCCAGCGCGGCCCGCCCGCCCGCGACGTAACCGGCGACCGCAACCCTCGGGAAACCTCGCAGCGTGCCCACCAGCCGCGCGCCGCCGTCAATCAGCCGCTGAGCGCGGGCGGCCTCGAACGCGATCAGCTGGCGCAGCTGCGGCGGCGCGTGGCTGCAGGCCAGGTCCTGCTCCGTGCAGTCGAAGCGGCGCATGTCCGCCGCCGGGAGGTAAATCCGGCCCGAGCGCAGGTCCTCCGCCACGTCTTGCAGGTGCTCAGCCAGCTGGAGGCCGGTGCAGACGGCGTCGGACAGCAGCGCGCGCTGCGGCGTGTAGCAGCCGAACACTCGTAGCACGGTGCGACCGACCGGGTTCGCCGACAGCTTGCAGTACCCAACTAGTTCGGTGAATGTCTCATATCGGGTAACTACCTGGTCCAGCTGGTTCGCCTGGATGAGGTCGTGAAACGGCTGCATCGGGATGCCGCAGTCGGCGACCGTGCCGGCCAGCCCGGCCACGGCAGGCAGCCGCGGCCGACCGGCGCTGTACAGCCGCATCAGGTCCTCCTCAAGCTCGGTCAGCAAGTGCACGCGCTCACCTGGCGCTGCTAGGTCGCCTGCGTCGTCCACCGTCCTGGCGAAGACGTAGACCGCCATCAGGTGCCGTCGGTACCGGCCCGGCAGCGCCCGCATTGCTACCGGGAAGTTCTCGTCTGCCGCCTTTGCCGCGATCATGTCGGTCTGGGTGTCCGGCTCGCCGCGAGACACCGTGGGCATTGGGGTCTGGAGCCGCTGCCCGCTGCTGGCGGCAGTCGCGCGGGAGCGCGTGACTTCAGCCCTGGGCTGGTCGCAAACCATGATCTCTATTTCCGCACGGCGCGCTAATTGAATGCAAATAATGACGTGCGCGTCACCTGATACCCGCGTCAGTTCCAGACCGCTGATCCCGACGTTACGGGGCCTATTGATCTTGGTTTCCCGCGCTTGCCTTCACGGGCAGGGTCCAATCTCCGGTTGCCCGAGCTGAAACCCGCGCCGGGTACGTTCAGATCCGGGCCGCAGGTCAACGCAACCCCGGCTGTGGCGCCCGGACCGATCGGACGATACTGTCGCCATCATGAACCGGGAACCCAGCCTGGGGCGGCCGGGGAGTTTCCCAGTGGCCACGGGCAACCAGAACCCCGGTCTGCTTCACGGTGTCAGCGGCACCGCGAAGCCAACCAGCACCGCGAAGCCAAGCCCAGTACTGGGTCAGGAGAGCGGGATGGCAAGCCAGACAACGACTCACGACGGCGGGCCGGCCGATGGCCGCCGGCGCCACCAGGCCAACCGGCGAGCCGCCAGGCAGGCAGACCGCGTCCGCAGCGCCCGTCGCTCGGCGGCGGTCTCCCGGCGCGCCAGCGCGAGCTAGGCGCGCACGGGCGGGCGACCGTGCGCAGGCTGCTCGAGGCCGGGCTGGCCGAGTTCGAGGAATCGGGTTTCCAAGGTGCGCGCGTCGAGGACATTGTCCGGCGCGCGAAGACGTCGCATGGCACCTTCTACTTGTACTTCGCGAACAAGGACGACCTGTTCAGGACGCTGCTGCAGGACGCGCTGCACGACATGGCGGTCATCACCGACGAATTCCCGATCGTTACTAGTAACGAGGCCGGACGGGCCGCGCTGCGCAAGTGGGTCCAGAGCTTTTGCGACATCTACGCCGCTCACGCCACGGTCATCCGCATCCTCAGCCAAGCCGATGTCGTCGGCGAGAGCGTATTCAGCGACGGGCTGCAGCAGCTGTTCCGGCTCTCCGAGGCCATGACGCAGGGCATGACGGCCGCCGCCTCCAAGGGGCCGGACGGCTATCGGGAGCCGCCGGAGCACGCGGAACTCACCGCATTCGCTTGCCTGATGATGCTCGAGCGGATCAATTATCTGCTCAGCGCTGTCGAGGTCACGCTGCCCAGGGAAGAGATGATCGACCGGGTGACCGCGATCATTTACGCTGCGTTCCGCTCTTGATCTTCTGGTGCCGCCCCGCCCCGCCCCGCACTGGCCCGCAGACCGTCCCGTCGCTGTTAAATTTGCGCCGTGACGTTCGGAACCTACCGTGAGCTTTTCGTCGCGACCGCGGGAGCTGCGGGAGCGCTGACAGGGTTGTTGTTCGTCGCGCTGTCAATCACACCGCTCCGCGGCCCGTCGCCCGATCATCCCGTCATCCGGCAGGTCCGCGTGGCCGCCGCCCTGCTGGCTTTCGTTAACGCGCTTGCGGTTTCGCTCTACAGCCTCGTGCCCGGCACCAGTACCGGCTACCCCGCGACTGTCATGGGCGTGATCGGCACCCTGTTCACCGCGGCGGCTATCCGGTCTATCGTGTCCAGCCATGCTGCGCGCCAGCAGCTGTGGCATCAGCTCGGGCTCGTCATCTTGCTGCTGCTGATATTCGGCACCGAACTCGTCGGCGGCATCGCCCTGCTTGCCGACGCTGGCAACAGCAATGCGGTATCGGTGATCAGCTATGCCATGGTGTCGTCGCTGATGGTCGGAATCGCCAGGGCGTGGGAGCTCGTCGGGGACAGGGACACCGGCATCCTGTCCTCGCTGGCCGTGCTGATTGGCCGCCAGCCGGCCGCGCTCAGCGCGCCAGCTCCGGGCGAGGCGGCGACGGCCCGTCCTGACAACGACGCCGCTGAAATCGCGCCCGGGGCCCAGCCGGCCAGCGAGAACGACGACTAGAAGGCAGGGAGACCGCCGTGCACAGGCGGTGGAGGGTGCCCGTCAGCAGTTGCCGCGGGCTGGGGTGCCAGCGAGCCGGGCACCGAGCCAGCTCACTACCCGGGGCTGGGCCTCGACCTGCGTCGCCACGTGATCACCGGGGTAGCTGGTGAAGAGCGTGGTGACGCCCTTCGCGCACCACTGGCGGTGCAAGGCCGTCTCGACCTGCCAGGGAATGACCTCGTCGGCCAGGCCGTGGTACTGCAGCAGCGGCACCTGCGGCTTGATGGCGCCGAGGTTGTTGGCGTCGAGCACTTTCTGCCACCTGGGCTCGCCGATGGGATTGATCCGGCCGGCGGTGTAGTCCTGGATCCGCTTGCCCGCGAAGGTCACCAGCGCCCGCTGCTGGCACATGCGGTCGAGCCGGGCCAGCGCGGCCCGGCCTGCCAGGGTCAGATCGCTGAGGAGGTCCCGCGAGGGGTAGGCGGCGTTGAAGCCGATCACCGAGCCGCCGAGGAACGCGAAGAAGGCGGAGCCGTTGAGGTGAGCGGCCACCGCCTGCAGGTTCGCGGGCGTGCCGCCCATGGCGACCCCTTGAAGCCGCAGACCCGGCGCGTACCGGGGCTGAAGCTGCGCCGCCCAGCCGGCCGCGCCGCCGCCTTGCGAGTAACCCTCGATCCCCATCGGGGCGGTGGCACGCAGGCCCGCACCGGGCAGCAGGGTCGCAGCGCGGAGCGCGTCGAGCACCGAGTATCCCTCCGGGATGCCGACGGCGTAGGTTTCGTCACCCGGAGTGCCCAGCCCCGGGTAGTCGGTGACGGCCACTGCCCATCCCTGCGCCAGCAGGTTGTCCACCGCGAACTGCTCGTCGTAGCTGCCGCTAGTCATCTCCCTCGACGGCGCGCACTGATCTCCCCACCCCTGGGTGCCGGACGCGTACGCAACGACCGGGCGAGTGCCCGGGTAGGGGGCGCCGGGGACGAGCACGGTCCCGGAGACCGCCGTGCGGGCGCCAGAGACCGTCGTGGACAAGTAGAGGATCTGCCAGGCGTTGGCGCCCGGTGCCGGCGAGGCCACCGGGCGGCACCAGATGACGCCGCCGTGCTTGCCGGGTGGCAGCGGGTGCGGCGGTACGTAGAAGGCGTTGCCCGCGGGGGCCGACGAGCAGTTCGCCGCCGTGGTGGCCACGGTGCGGACAGGTGCGCTGGCCACCGTGGCGGCAGCCGGCGGCGTCCTCAGCAACAGGGACACAGCCGCGGCGAGGAGAATGAGAACGGCCAGCACCACGCGGCGCCACGTGTGGCGCAACGCATGAGAGCGCCTCGTCATTGCGGTTTCCTCTCTCGCGGCGGGCAGGGCAGGCACCGAAGTTACTTGCGGGTAGGTAGCCCGTCCCGAAATTAACGCAGGGCAGCCAGCAGGTACATAGCGGGACGGTTAGATTTGGCTGCCCGGGGCCGTGGTCTGGCGATCAGCCGAGCGGTTCCGGACTGCGCCGTCAGTTGTCATGCCGACGGCTGGGTCAGCCTGGCCTCGGGAAGGATCGGCTGGAAGAGTTCGACGGGGTTGCCAGAGGGATCTTCGATGATGATCTGCTTGCCGCCTGTTCCGGTGACGATGTCGTTGCGAAACCGGGCGCCGCGGCCGCGCAGTCCCCTGACGGTGGCGGCCAGATCGGGGACCTCGACGCTGAACCGGTTCCAGCCTCCTGGCTCCTGCATCCGGCCGTCGGGCATCGGAGCGCCGCCCCCGGCGGGGCCTTGAGGGCCGGTCGGCTTGACCAGGACCAGGCGGAGATCACCGCGGCCGAGCATGGCGAACAGGTCGTTCGGATGCATCCGCAGCTCGAACTGCAGGTAGGTGGTGTAGAAGTCGATCGCGGCGTCGACATCGTGGACGATGTAACGGATGCTCACGGTAGACATCGGTGATCCTCTCGCGTAGCGGCACTAAGGTCTGGTCCGCCTACTGGCGGCCCGTTCGCTCGGCCCGCTCGCGGTACCCGGCGATCGGCTCGAGCAACTCGACCGGGTTGCCGGAAGGGTCCTCCCACAGTGCCTGGCGGACGCCACACAGGTGACTATCGTGCCGGAACCGGACGCCGCGGGCGTGCCGTGCATCGACGGCCGCAGCAGAAACATGAGGCGTTCTGCGCGCCCCTGGCTGACTCTGGCCGTGAGCGGGTGGCGAAGTCGTCCTGCAAAGCGAGTCAAGCCCAACGATTTGCAGGGTCACCCTCCGGCCGATCGCCCGCCCTCCGCCACTCGGCATGCCGGCACTGGCCGTTGGCCAGCGGTCGAGGGCCATCGCGCCGGATCCCGACGGTTCGAGCCAGGTTTCGCGAACGTGCCGCGATCATATCTGCGACCGCTACTCGGCCGAGCAGGCGCATGACCTGCTGCACTGTTAGGCGTTCCGGTTGCCCAAGTCAGCCTGCGGGGTGCGAGCCTCGCTGTTCTGGCTTGCGTCGCTGCTCGTGCTCCGCTGTCCGTTACCCGTGTCCGGCGCTGGTGCGGTCTGGGTTGCTGGCGCGGTTCCGCCCGCCTCTGCCTGGTCCGGCGCGGCCGCAGAGCCCGCTTTCATGCGGCTGCGGACCGCAGCCGCAGCCGCGCTTGCCGCAGCGGTGACGGCTGAGGCGCCGACGACCTTGGGCCACCGCGGGCGCCGCGGCGCTGCGGGCTCCAGCCGCCGGGCGGCAGCGGACAGCAGTGAAGAGATCTTGGGCGCGATGCTGTCTTGCACGACGTGCCCGGCTCGCTCGACCTGTGGTGCTGCCCAGGAGCGCGTCCTGTCGGCCTGCCGCTTCGCCGCTGCTCCGGCGCTCCTTGCCAGCGGCATGACGTGATCGGCAGCAGGCTGCAGGCGGGCCGCCGCCTGGCGCGCGCGCCGCCTGCCGGTGACCGCATGTCCGGTCTGGTGATGTGCTTTGCTGCGGGACATTGAGACCTCCGCGAGTGTGCTTTGCGGGCTTTCACACTTCCCCGTTGCGACCGTATCAATCATTCCAGGCGTTTCTCAAAGAGCTCTTAGCCGTCGCTGACGGCTGTGACACCGCGTCGGCTGCGACAGCAAATACCGCCGGTCCGATCCGCGGCATGGCCCGGGTTTTCCGGGGTAGCTCGAGAGACCGGAGGGGGAGCAGTCATGTCGATTTCGGAAACTGGCCGTAGCAGCATCGACCTGGACGAAGCCGCGCGGCAGTTAGAGCAGGCAGCGCACGATGCCCAGGTAGCCTACGACTGCATCAGCCTGGGCAACCTGGACTGGGCGCATATCAACGCGATCACCGCCTGCGCGGAGGCCGCTGCCGCCGAGAATGTCCTGCGAGCCGTCCTGGCCGAGGAGAATGGCTAGCGCCAGCGGTCACAGGCCATCCAGGGAGGCGTGGCTCGCCGGCCTAAAGCACGCCACGCTCGCACGGCTGAACGCGGAGGCATCCAAGCGATCATTGCGATGGGCGGCCTGAATAGCCAAGCCTTAGCCACCATCGATGAAAGCCGCCGCGCCGCTGCGCGCTGCCGGTTGATGGACCTGAGCAACCGGTGGGCGCGGGCTTGTTAGGTAACGTACAAACACGGACAAGATAAGGAGGAGAGTGTGACCACTGGTGGTTTCTCGCCGAAACAGCTGGCCCGCGTGCGAGACGTGCTGGAGCGTAACGTCGATTCCGGCTTCGTCCCGGGTGCGGTCGCCGTCGTCGCCCGTCACGGCGAGGTCCATATCGAGGCTACGGGCACTCTCGCCTTCGAGGGCGCGGGCTCGGGGACGCCGATGGCAGCCGACACGATCTGCCGCATCGCCTCGACGACGAAGCCGATCGTTGCCGCCTGCGCGATGACGCTGGTGGAGGACTGCATGTTGCGCCTTGACGATCCGGTCGATGAGTTCCTGCCGGAACTGGCGGACATGAGGGTGCTCGCCGATCCGGGCGGGCCGCTGGAGGAGACCGTCCCGGCGAACCGCCCGGTAACGCTGCGGGATCTGCTCGCCTTCACCCTCGGCACCGGCATCGTGGGGGCCGAGCCGGCAACGAGCCCGATCGCCGACGCGCTGAACGCGCTCCAGAGCGACGAGCCCAGCGCGCGGGACCGGTCGCTGCTGGCGGGCGCCGAGGGCATCGAGCAGCCGCCGGATGAGTGGATTCGCCGGCTCGGCACGCTTCCGCTGGTCTACCAGCCGGGCGAGCGCTGGATGTACAACACCGCCGCCAACGTGACCGGCGTGCTCATCGCCCGCGCCACGGGCATGTCGTTCGGGGATGCCCTGCGCGAGCGGATCTGCGAGCCGCTGGGAATGAAGGACACCGGCTTCAGCGTGGCCAGCCAGAGCATCAGCCGGCTGGCGACCGCTCTACCAAGCGCGACGAGGTCACCGGCGAGGTCGCCGTCGCAGACGGCCCCGATGGGTACTGGAGCCGGCCGCAGGCGTTCGAAGACGGCGGCGGCGGGCTCGTCTCGACCATCAGCGATTACCTCGCCTTCGCCTCGGCGCTGCTCGCCGGCGGTACCCATCACGGCGAGCGGGTGCTCTCGCGGCCGTCGGTGACGCTGATGACCAGCGACCAGCTGACGCCGGCGCAGAAGGCGGTCTCCGGGTTCACGCCGGGGTACTTTGATGACTTCGGCTGGGGTTTCGGGATGGCGGTCCGCACCCGGCGCACGCACCTCGGACCCTCGGTCGGGAGCTACGGATGGAACGGGGGATACGGCACTATCTGGTACAACGACCCTGCCGAGGACATGACGGCAATCCTCATGATCCAGCGGGCAGCCGCGACGGCCTACGTTGCCGATCTTCCTCGACTTCTTGACGGCTGCCTACCAGGCGATCGACGACTGACCGCGGCGCCTGACACCTCCGAGCCAGGCGGGCGCCAGGGCGGCGGGCGAGTTAGCCTGTAGGCCGGGTTCTGTGCACCCGCTTGCGCGGGCCGGCGACCATCCATCTAGGACTGCCGTTGCCGGCAGCCTCATGCGGTCTACCCGCGAGCATCGGGCGGGCCGCCCTCAATCGCTCGCGCAGGCACCGGGCCTCGCGGCCCGGTTCCCTCTTGACCTTGCTCCGGGTGGGGTTTACCGAGCCGCTCAGGTCACCCTGAGCGCTGGTGGTCTCTTACACCACCGTTTCACCCTTACCCCCTTCCGGGGGCGGTCTGTTTTCTGTGGCACTATCCCGCGGGTCGCCCCGGGTCGGCGTTACCGACCACCCTGCCCTGCGGAGCCCGGACCTTCCTCGGCACGCGCTGGCGTGCCGCGGCCGCCCGGCTAACTCGCCCGCCGCTGCGTCAAGAGTATGACAACCGGCCAGCACGAGCGCAGGGCGGAGCGGGCGGCATGGCGTCATGGCCAGTTGCCGCCCGCCCCGCAACGACCTACGCGCTCAGTGGACCAGGCTGCCGAGCAGGCTGTCGTACTCGCCGTTGCTGCGCGACGGAGTTGACAGCGAGAGGGCTGAAGCTGGCCGCATCGGCGACGAAGATTCAGCCGACCGGCTAGCAGCAGGCCTGCTCGTCGTCCGCCGGGCCGCGGGGCGCGACCGAGGCGCCGTGCTCCTCGGGCGCGAGGTGGTCGAACCCGTCGCCCTCGGCCTGGCCGAGCTCCCTGCGGTGGACCTGGCCGTCGTCCTGGATTGGGTCCCGGACCCGGCCCCGGACGCCCCCGGCTTGGCAGCCGCGCTGCCAGAACTCGCTGACGATCCCGTGGACCTGGACCTCGCGGACGTGCGGCGACGCCCGGACGACGCACTCGGCCCGGCTGACGACCTTGTCGTCTGCCGCGCCCCCGTCCGAGGCCTCGTGGTCGCGCGTGACCTGGTCGTACCGCCGGTCGACCGTGACCGGGTTGTGCTCGCAGGTGCCGGCTTGACCGACGACATCGTCTTGGCCGCCGCCGTCAGGGCCTTGGCGGCCGTCGACATGGCCTTGGTGGCCGTGTTCATCGACTTCATGGCGGACGACATGGTCTTTGCCGACACCGTTGCCTTGGTGGCAGCGGCGGTCATCTTGCTCGCCGCCGAATTCACCTTGGTAGCCGCAGACGATACGGTCCTGGCCGCCGTCGCCGGCGACGATGCCGAACCGCGAGCAGTGGTGCTGCGCGTCGAGCGCGATGCGGTGGAACGCGATCCGGTAGCACGCGATCCGGTAGCACGCGATGCGGTGGAGCGCGACGCGACGGAGCGCGACCCGGCCGATCGTGGTGCCGTACTGCGGGTCGACCGTGAGGCGGTGCTCCGGGTAGCCGTCCTGGCCGCCGTACCACTAGTCGACCTCGCAGCACCGCTGCGAGTGGCGGTCGGGTTGGCGCTTGACGTCCTGGAACTAGATGTGGTCGTTGGCCGGCTCGCAGTGCTTCTTGACGCACTGCGGCTCACCGACCTGCTCCGGGCGGGACTCGCCGAACTTCGGCGGCTGGCCGCGCGGGTCGTGGACTGAACAGCCACTGATCTCCCCCCGTCTTGATCAATTACGAGGAGTGCTATTCCACACACGGAGCGTATTTACACACACTACGAGTTCTTCGCTCAGAACAATGAACCCAAGGGGACCGAAATCGTCCTGTACTCGCGCCAGATCGTGGCTCCGGCACAGTTAGGTCCGCAAGTGCGCGGTGTCGTTCAGCGACCGTAGCAAGGCCGGTCCGTTAGCGAACCAGTTGGCCTCCGAAATCGATGCGACGTCCAAATGCATGCGGAACAGAGCGGCTGGCGGCGCGAGAAGCGCACGGCACACAATCGTCTTGATCGGCGTCACATGACTGACAACGACAACGGTCTTGCCCCGGTGCGCGGCAAGCAGCCGGTCGAGCGCGGCGTCCACCCTGACAGCAACCGCCGCGAAGCTCTCCCCTCCCGGCGGCGGGAATTCAGCATCAGCAAGCCACGCAGCCAGTTCACCCGGCCACTGCGCGCCAGCCTCGGCGAAGCTCAGCCCCTCCCATTCGCCGAAGTCGGTCTCGGCCAGCCCGTCGTCCACGAGCAGACCCGCGCCCGTCCGCTCGGCTACCGCCTCAGCTGTCCGTCGCGCCCGGCCGAGCGGCGAGGTAACGATCAGTTCCACGCCGCCCCGCGCTGCCAGTGCGCTGCCCGCGGCCGCTGCCTGCCGCCGGCCCGTCTCGGTAAGGGGAACGTCACCGCGCCCGGCGAACCGGCGCTCTACAGACAGCGCGGTCTGCCCGTGTCGCAATAGCAGCGTGGTTGTGGGCTTGCTCTGGCCGGCTCGCCATCCGCCAGCTGCCTCAGCGCCGTCTGAGCCCTTAGAGCCCTGACTCATCCGTCCTGACCAAGATACGGCGGCATTCCTCGCAGCGCACGACCTCATCAGGGGCAGCGGCGCGGATCGCGTTGAGATCCACGGTGTTGAGGGAAAGATGGCAGCCCTGGCACTGACCGCGGCGCAGCGCAGCCGCGCCGACGCCCCCGTGCTGCACCCGGAGCCGCTCGTAGAGCTCGATCAGGTCTGCTGGTTCGTCAGCGACCACGACGGCGCGGCGATCGGCCGCCTTGCCGGACAGCTCCGCTAGCTCCGCCAGCGCGATATCGCGGCGGCCCGTCACGGCCTGCAGGTCCGCAGCGATGCTCGCGCGCTCGGCCGCCGCTTCTTTGAGCCTGGCCTGGGCCGCCTCAAGGCGTTCCATCACCTCTAGCTCGACATCTTCCAGGTCTGACTGGCGACGGTTCAGTGACGCGATCTCCGACTGCAAGTTCTCAAGCTCGCGTGGCGACGAAACCTGCCCGGCGTCCAGTCGGGACCGGTCCCGCCCTATGCGGCTTCGAACCTGCTCCACATCGGCGTCCGCCTTGCCCTGCTCGCGCCTGAGATCCCCTTCCCGGGCCTCCAGCGCCGCGATCTCGTCGCGCAGTTCCCGCTCGCGCTGCTCCAGTTGGCTGAGCTCGGCGTGCTCGGGCAGGCCCTGTCGGCGGTGCTCCAGCCGTCCTAGCTCGGCATCAAGATCCGCAAGCTCAAGCAGTCGTAGCTGCGCCTCAGGGGATGCTTTCACGGTGGCCACGTTAGCCTGCCGCCGGACCATATGTCGCCCCGGCCGTGCCGTGACTACGTGCCGTCAGTGGCCGAGGGGGACCATGACGATCGGCGCCGAGGTCGGATTCCTGGAACCGGCTGACGGCTCGACGGTCAGCCCCAGCTGCTCCCCGTCAGCCAGCCGACCCACCACCATCGGACCCGTCATTCCGCGCTGCGGGGGCGGCAGCATTCCCGCAGACCGGTCGCCAGCGGGTCCCATGAGCCAGAGTTCGTAGGCCTTCGAGGCCGGCAGCTTCGTCAGCCCGTTCGCGACGAACACCAGCATGCGCGCCCGGTGCGACATCACTACGGTCGCCATGCCACCACTGCGGACATGCGCGGTAAGGCTGATCGCGTCACGGGCGCCCACTACATTGGCGATCGCAGCCTCCTGTCGCTGAGCGGCCGTCAGCGTGCGCTGCATCGTGCTCGCATCCAGGCCGAGGACAATAGCCGCGACAGCCAGCCACCGCCGCGGCGGCGGCGGATACGCGCATGGGCCACGACGTCGCGCCAGCGGCCCGCAGCCTCGCCAGCCAGCCCGAGCCTGCCAAGAGCTGGACCAACCGCCACCTTGGCTGGGAACGCCGCTCAGCCACCAGCGGGGGCAGCTGGCGCATCCTGGCGGCCGCCTGGAGGGTCTGCTCGCGCAGCGGCGCCCTGGGTGTGACGGCGGCGGCCTCAGCTAGCCGCGCGGCCGTCTCGCGGAGGCTCCGGACCTCCTCGCGGCATGGCTCGCAGGTCTGCAGGTGCCGGGCAAACGCCGTCCTGTCCTTGCCCGGCACCGCATCCATCACGTATGCGCCCACTAGCGTGTGCAACGCGGCACCCCGGCTTCGCATCAGTCCACCCCCAGGCAGTCTCTGAGCCTGATCAGGCCGTCTCGCATGCGCGTCTTGACGGTGCCGACGGCTACGCCGAGCAGCTGAGCCACCTCGCGATAACTGTGACCGCCGTAATAGGCGAGCAACACCGACTCCCGCTGCAGGTCGGTGAGGCCAGCCAGGCAACGCCGCACGCGCTCATGCTCCAGGCTCGCCTCTACCGCGTCACTGACCTCGTCATAGGCGATCGTCGCGGTAGCAGCGCGGAACTCGCGCTCAGTGGCTCGCTGCTCCGATCTGACCCGGTCCACCGCGCGCCGATGTGCGAGGGTCATGATCCAGGCCGACGCTGAGCCCGCGGCCGGGTCAAAGCGAGCCGCGGTGCGCCAGACCTCCAGGAGCACCTCCTGCATGACCTCTTCTGACTGAGCGGGGTCCCTGACCACGCGCAGCACCGTACCGAGCACGGCCGGTCCGGTCTGGTCGTAGATGACCGTGAAGGCAGCATGGTCGCCCTTGGCGACCTCGGCGAGTACGGACTCCAGGCGGCCCCGCCCCGTTCTGTCCCCCGGCCTGGGACGTGGCTGCCCGGAACCTGGCGGCTGCGAGCCGGGCCGACCTGATGCGGGATCGGCGGCTGAGCCCGGCAGCCGGTCAGGCCGCGAGCCGTGCCTGCCCGGAGTGCTGCCCCCTACGTCCACGTTCCTATATTCGTCGCCGACGGCCCTGTCGGCTTGGCCAGGCGGGAAGATCTGTCATTCGGTGCCGCCGTGGGCAATCCGGACGGCCCGCTGATACGAATTATCTCTGTGACCCCACAGCCGCCACCTAGCCCTCCCCCGGCCAGGCGCAGCAGCGCGCCTCGCCGCCGCGCTCTTCTCGCACGTGGTGGCCTGGTCGGCATCGTAACCGCCCTCGTCGCGCTCGCCGTGGCCGAGCTGTTCGCCGCGATCATCCGCTCACCGTTGGGCGCGCCCATCGATGCCGTCGGCGAACTGTCGATTAATCACACGCCGCCATCGGTCAAGGACTTCGCCATCAGGGAGTTCGGGTCGCACGACAAGGCTGTCCTGGTCTGGGGAATCCGCGCCGTGCTGATCATCTTCGCCATATTCATTGGCGTCCTCGCGGTGCGGAAGCTCTGGCAGGGGATGATCGGCCTGGCGATATTCGCCGCGATCGGCATCTACGCGGCGCTGAGCCAGCCCACGGCCAGGGCAAGCGATGCGCTTCCCACGCTGGTCGGCGCTGCTGTCGCTGCCTACGCGCTGCAATATCTGTGCAGCCTCGCGCGCGGACCCGAGGCCGGGCGCCTCCGCGAGTTCCGCGGCCGCGATGAGGCGGCCCCCGCATTGCCGGACCGGCGCAAGTTCCTGCTGATCAGCGCGGCGGCCGCCGGGGTGTCGCTGGTCACCTACGCCGGCGGATCCTGGCTGGCCACCACGAGGAACGTTAGCGCCATCCAGGCGGCACTCAAGCTCCCGCCGCCAGCCATAAAGGCCCCGCCGATCCCGGCCGGCGCGAATCTCAACATCCCCGGCCTCAGCAGCTTCATCACGCCTAACAGCAGCTTTTACCGCGTCGACACCGCGCTCGTCGTACCCGAGATCCTGCCCGCGCACTGGCAGCTCCGAGTTCACGGCATGGTCGAACGCGAGCTTGTCTTGTCCTTCCATGACCTGATCAAGCGGCCGCTGATCGAGGACTACATCACCTTGTGCTGCGTGTCGAACCCGGTCGGCGGGCCCTTCATCAGCAACGCCAAGTGGCTCGGCGCTAGCCTGCGCAGCCTCCTGCAGGAGGCCGGCATCAAGGCCGGAGCCGACCAGCTGTTCTGCACTTCCTCCGACGGGTTCACCTCCGGCACGCCGGTCCAGACCGCGATGGACGGCCGCGATGCCCTACTCGCGATCGCGATGAACGGCACCGCCCTGCCGGTGGCGCACGGCTTTCCGGCCCGGCTGGTGGTGCCCGGCCTGTACGGGTACGTCTCGGCCTGCAAGTGGATCGTTGACATCGAGGTCACGACGTACGCGGCGAACACCGCCTACTGGGCGCAGCGCGGCTGGTCGGAGCAGGCGCCGGTCAAGACCGAATCCCGCATCGACGTGCCGGGCACGAACCCTGTCAAGGCCGGCCAGCCGACTCCGATAGCCGGAGTCGCGTGGGCTCAGCACAAGGGCATCGATGCCGTCGAGGTCCGGGTGGCAGGCGGCCCGTGGCAGGAAGCACGGCTCGCCGCGGTGCCGGGCATCGACTGCTGGCGGCAATGGGTCTACGACTGGAACGTCAACGTCCGGCCGGGCAATTACCTGGTCGAGGCCCGTGCGACCGACAAGACCGGTTACACCCAGACGCCGCTGCAGGCTCAGACCGTCCCGAACGGGGCGTCCGGTTATCCGTCGGCCCTCGTCCAGGTGGTGAGCTGAGCCCTGCTCACAGCAGCCGATCACGGCCTTGCCCGTACATGTAAGCCCCCAGCCAGCGCCCGAGTTGGTCGAAGTACGCACCGCTGTCCGGGCTGTCAGCAGCGCTGCCGCGCGCCAACTGGAGCCAAGTGACGTGCCTGCCCAGCTGGATCGCGGTAGCAGCAGGATGGCGCCAGGGCGGGCGCCGCTGGCGGGTGGCAGGCGCGGTTAGCACCAGCACCGGGCAGGCGATGTCAAGACTGAGTCGAGTCCGCGGCGGAAACGCCGGAGAATTCAGGATCAGCGCATCGGCGACCCGGATGCCACCTTCATGCCCGCCGCTGTCCTGCTGCCGAGCATGGCGCCACAGCGCCACCGCCGCGGCGCTCTGTCCGCTGGCCATTGCGATCACGTAGTCGATGCCGTCAGCCGCCCGCATATGTGCGCAGGCCGCGTCGAGATCGGTGAACACGGTTTTCAGCCGCCGCGCCGGGCGGCGGACCGGAATCGGGCCCGGGCCGGGTAGCCGCAGGCCGGTCACGTAGAAGTGAAAGGCCCGCTGAGTGAACCAGCTGGCCAGATCCGGCGGTACCGGGGGGTCCCCGGCAGCTCGAATGCGCAACAGGGCCCGCCGTGTTGGCTGAACCGAGTTGCGCCGGGACAAGGCTGTCTCACCTCGGACGCGAAGGAAGTGGCTCGGCACGAGCACCGGCTCATAGCTATCGATCACGCCGCCGTTGCTGGTACTGACAGTCATCCGCTCCCCCGTTACGCCATCCTGCGCACTCCGCGCATCCGGCGCCTCGCGCTCCCGGTTACACCCCGCCCCAGGCTCGGCGCGCGTTCCCCCGTGCGCCAGTCCAATCACGGAACGTCATCGCCTAGTCTCGCACCGTAATTGACCGGGCACGAGCCGGACACGCGACGCCGGCCCGCGCAACTAACCGCCAGTTGCAAGGGGCTTAACCGATTTGCTTCGTTTACAATGGCCGCGAACGGATTTGTTCATGGCCTGTCAAGTTTGCGGGCTGGCGGCCACGGGAACCACGCCAGCGAGGCCGCGCCGCATATCGGCGCGTCCATGCGACGAGGCCCCTCCATGTATGAGATGGAGGGGCCTCGCCTTGCCCCGGGGCCCTGGCCACCCGATTGCTCAGGGGCCGAACGCCTCGCAGCTACCACCAGTGTCAGATTCTGGCTGTCAGCACCGGTCGCCCGGCCCTTCCCGCGTCGCCCCCGGTTTCCCTGGGACTTGAACCCGTCTTCTGTGGTGAGGAATTTCTACTAGCAACCGCCCCCGCTGCACAAGGCCTTTCCGCCATCTCTTCAAGATTCTTTTGTCGTCCACAGGACATCTGCCGTTTATCCCCTGTGCACAGTTCCTTTCCACTGGCCTATGCACAGGTCTGTCCACAATCTGTGTGGACAGACCGTCCGCGGGCCATATGAGTTCCGCCGCGTGAGTTCAGCCCCGTGAGTTGAGCGCAGCGAATACCGGCAGCCCGCTCAGAAGCGCGGCAGAGGTTGCCCGGCGAGGCTGGAAGCCCCAGTTACCAGCGAACAGAAGGACACACGATGTCGCCAGACTCACAGTCGGCACCCAGCGCGGACCGGGCCGCGGCCAGGGACCGCAACCGGGCCAGGATCCGAACCGTGACCGCAGCAGCGGGGCTGACCAGCGTGCTGGCAGCCGGCGCGGTGGCCTATACCCTGCCCGGATCGACACATGCGTCGACCGCGTCTGCCCAGAGTTCGTCGTCAAGGGCCGGTGCCTCCGCCCGCTCGAGCTCGTCCGCCTCCGGCAGCGGCCTCAAGAGCACGTCCGCGCCGGCTGCTAGTTCAGGTACCGGCGCCGTGACCTCCGGCGGCTCCTGACCCCAACGCGGGCTCCCGACCGCAGAAGCCCTACGTCGGCCCGACACCGTGGCCCTACGATGTCGGATAGCGAACTGACCTGCGGCCGGGAGAGCGTGATGACGGATCTTGATGCCTCGGCCGGCCCGGCGCCGGAACTTGCCATCCAGCTCGCCGACTATGTCGCCACGCTGGAGATCAATCGGCCGCCCAGCAACTACTTCAGCGTCGGCTTGATCGGCCAGATTGCTGATGCCTGCGAGAAACTGGCCGCCGACGGCTGCCGCGCGATCGTGCTGTGCAGCGCGGGCCGCGTCTTCTGCGCCGGTGCCGACTTCACCGACGTCGGCGCCATCGGCAGCCCTGGTGGCCCGCACCTGTACGACCACGCCATCCGGCTGTTCGAACAGCCCCTGCCCATTGTCGCCGCGATCCAGGGCGCGGCCATCGGTGGCGGGCTTGGCCTCGCCCTGGCGGCTGACTTCCGGGTGGCGGCGCCGGAGGCCCGGTTCGCCGCCAATTTCGCCCTGCTGGGCATCCATCAGGGCTTCGCGCTCAGCGTCACCCTGCCCGCCATTGTCGGCCAGCAGGCCGCACTCGACCTGCTATATACCGGCCGCCGGGTTGGTGGTGAAGAGGCCTGCGCCATTGGGCTGGCCGACCGGCTCGCCCAGCCGGGACAGCTCCGGGCCGAGGCGCACGCGCTCGCCGCCCAGATCGCGGCCGCGGCGCCGCTGGCCATCCGCTCCATTCGCGCCACAATGCGCGGCCAGCTCACCGCGCAGGCCCGCGCGGCGATGGCACGGGAGCGCGCCGAGCAGGAACGGCTGATGCAGACAGCCGATTGGCGGGAAGGCCTCGCTGCGGTAAGCCAGCGACGCGCCGCACGTTTCTCCGGTACCTAGTTGGCACATCGATGCAGGAAGGCAGGACGCGGCATGCCAGTGCTAGAGCGGCCCGGAGGCAGCATCCGCTACCAGGCCAGCGGGAGCGGCCAGCCCGCACTGCTGCTGACGCACGGGTACGCGGCCACCTCAGCCATGTTCGCCCTCAACCTGCCCGCCCTCTCGCTTCGCAATCAAGTACTGACCTGGGACCTGCGCGGCCACGGCGGCAGCGGGTATCCGGCCGACCCCGTGTCCTACAGCGCGGCCGCGGCGCTCGCCGACATGGCAGCGCTGCTGGACGAGGCCGGCCTTGACCGGGCCATCCTCGGCGGGCACTCGCTCGGCGGCTACCTGTCGCTCGACTTCGCCCTGACCTATCCCGACCGCGTAGCCGGCCTCATCCTCATCGACACCGGTCCTGGCTTCCGCAACGACGCCGCCAGGGACGACTGGAACCGCCGGGCTGAGGTCACCGCCTCCCGGCTCGCTGAGCGCGGACTCGCGGCCGTGGGTGGCAGCGCCGAACTGCATGGCGGTGAGCACCGCGACGCGACCGGGCTGATCCTGGCCGCGCTCGGAACCCTGACCCAGCAGGACTCGCACGTTCTCGACGGGCTGGCGCGCATCGGGGTCCCGGCGCTGATCGTCGTCGGCGCCGACGACAAGCCGTTCCTCGCTGCGGCCGACTACATGGCGAAGAAGATCCCCGACTCCCGCCTGGTGGTAATTCCCGATGCCGGGCATTCGCCGAACGTCGATAGACCCAACCTGTTCAATGCCGAGGTGCGGGCGTTCCTCGACCACGTCGCCGCCGCAGAGGGTGCGTCATGACGTCGCCTGACCAGATCCGGGCCGAGCTCGCCGAGTGGGTCGGCAAGAACTGGGATCCCGCCCTGGCACTGCGCGACTGGCGCGAGCTGCTGCTGGCCTCTGGCTGGGCGGTGCCAAGCTGGCCAGCGCGCTGGCATGGCCGCGACCTTCCGGCCTGGGCCGACGAACTGGTCGCCACGGAGCTGATCCGGCTGGGCGCCGTCGGCCTGCCGGTCGGCAGCGGCACCTGGCTCGCCGCTCCGACAATCCTCGCGCATGGCAGCGACGAACTGCGAGAACGCCTTCTCGGCCCGATTCTGACCGGCGAGCAGACCTGGTGCCAGCTGTTCAGTGAGCCGGGAGCGGGCTCCGACCTGGCGGGCCTGTCCGCATCGGCGGTGCTCGACGGCGATAGCTGGGTGATCAACGGGCAGAAGGTCTGGAACACCAGCGCGCACCACGCCAACATGGGCATGCTGCTCGCCCGCACCAATCCAGACGTGCCCAAGCACAACGGCATCAGCTATTTCGCGCTGCCGATGGATCAGCCCGGCGTTGAGGTCCGGCAGCTCCGCCAGATGAACTTCCACGCCTCCTTCAATG
The DNA here is from genome assembly GCA_963804435.1 of uncultured Actinomycetota bacterium. Taxonomy (GTDB): domain Bacteria; phylum Actinomycetota; class Actinomycetes; order Streptosporangiales; family Streptosporangiaceae; genus JAJYUU01. The sequence goes on from CAWDQI010000001.1 coordinate 3,549,827, forward strand.
AGGTCTTCCTCACTGACGCGCGAGTGCCGCGGGATAACGTGATCGGCGAAGTTGGCCAGGGCTGGCAGGGCGCCCTTACGACGCTTGCCTACGAGCGCCGGTTTGCCGCGCTGCGGCGGCCGGCCTACAGCCCGGCACCGGGCCGTGCGCTCGATGAGGCGCGGGCCGAGGCCGACGACCATTTCGCCACCTACTCCTGGTACCCGCAGCGGGCAGGGCGGCCTGACCTGGTTATTGACCACGCCCGGGCGGCCGGAGTCAGCAACGACCCGGTGATCAGGCAGGCCATCGCCCGGCTGCTGACGCTGCAGCGGGTCAGCTCCTGGACCGCGGACCGGGCCCGGGTCGCCCGCGCGCTCGGCGCCCGGCCTGGTGCCGAGGGATCCATCGGCAAACTTGCCGCCAGCAACATCGCCCGTGAGTCCGCAAAGGTCCACTCAATGATCGCCGGCGCCGCCGGGATGCTGTCAGGCCCGGAATCGCCGCTCGGGGGCGTGATCACCGAGGTTCTGCTGTCGGTTCCGGCGGTATCGATCGCCGGCGGGACCGACGAGATCCAGAAAAACATCCTCGCCGAGAAGGTCCTCGGACTGCCCGCCGAGATCAGACCGGACAAAGGCCTACCTTTCCGCCAGATCCAGCATCGCGGCTGATCTTGGATCACAACACCCTGACAATTTGACAGGCCCAAACCACAACATTTCGCCGCCGTATGGCTGTCAAACTGTCAGGGTGTCGCCGGCCTCGCTCAGAGGATGCCCAGAGGCGGCTTAGATCTGCGGCATCGGTGAGTCGCGCATCCTGCTTTAGGACGCAGTGGAGACGCCACTGCGCGGACTCAGCGGGAGGCCCGCCGTGGGAATCACAGGAAGCACCGCGCTCTGGTATGCCAGCCGGGCGACCGGAGTGGTGGCGCTGGTGCTGCTGACGGCCGTCGTGCTGCTCGGCATCATGGTCAACCGCCGCGGGCGGCTGCCGGGCCTGCCGAGCTTCGCGACGACCGGGCTGCACCGCACCCTGTCCCTGCTGTCGGTCGCGTTCGTTGCGGTCCACGTCGTGACCGCGGTCCTGGACCCGTACGTCACGATTGGCTGGGCCGCCGCCATCATCCCGTTCACCTCGCCCTATAAGCCACTGTGGCTCGGGCTTGGCGCCGTTTCCTTCGACATCATGGCAGCGCTGATCGTCACCAGCCTCGCGCGGGCCCGGATCGGCCGCAGAACCTGGCGCGCGGTGCACTGGCTGGCCTACGCATGCTGGCCGATCGCGCTCGCGCACGGTTTCGGATCGAGCACGGATATGGGTAACGGGTTGCCACTGGCACTCGCGGTCAGTTGCACCGTGGCCGTGTCGGCGGCGACATGGTGGCGGATTGCCAGCGCGGCCAAGACTCCGCGCGCGGCCGACCGCCCGGCCCTCGCGCTGGCCGAGGCCGGCCGCATCCGGCCGGGCAGGCGCGGTGACCGCGAACTGACCGGGGCAGGCTCGCGATGAGGCCGCCTAGCGCGCTCGACGTACCCGGCTATGCCGCAGTCGGCTCGCCGGGCTGGTCCGGCCGCGTGGGGAACGGCGCTGCGGCAGGCGAGCCCGGCCTGCCCAGGCTGCTCCGGGACGATCCTGCGGGCCTCGACCTGGCCGCCCACAACCGCGCGGCTCGGCCCAGCCAGCTTCCGGGGCCGGTCGCTCATCGAGGAAACCGGTGCGGCGGGCCTGACCGGACGCGGCGGCGCGGCCTTCCCGATGGCGCGCAAGCTCGCGGCCGTGGCTGCCGGCGGCGGCGCGGTCGCCGTCGCTAACGGCGCCGAAGGCGAGCCTGCCAGCAGCAAGGACGCTGCGCTGCTGTGGTACTCGCCGCACCTGGTGCTGGACGGGCTCCAGCTCGCCGCCGAGGCAGTCGGCGCCAGCAGCGCGTACCTGTACGTGCCTGCCGCTGCCGACGGTCCCGGCGGCCCGGACCTGATGGCCCGGCTGCAGACCGCGCTGGAAATTCGAGCGGCTGCCCGGATCGACCGCCTCGCGGTACAGCTAGCCGAGGCGCCGCCGCGGTTCCTGGCCGGCGAGGAGACGGCGCTCGTTGCCCGAATCAACGGCGGCGCCGCACGGCCGGGCGACAAGCAGCCCCGGGTGTTTGAGCGCGGCGTGGCCGGCCGGCCCACCCTGGTGCAGAACGTGGAAACGCTGGCGCACCTGGCCATGATCGCCCGCCATGGCGCGGCCTGGTTCCGCGGCGTCGGCACCGAGGCCGAGCCTGGCTCCATGCTGTGCACCGTTCGCGACCCTGACGGCCGCGTCCGCATCGTCGAGGCCGCCATTGGCACTCCGCTCCGCCACCTAGTCTGGCTCGGCGACGAGGTGCAGGCAGTTCTGGCCGGCGGCTACCACGGCGGCTGGCTGGGCGTGGCTCGCGCGCGCCAGCTGGCGCTGTGCAACGCAGACCTGCGGCCAGCCGGGGCGATTGCCGGGGCGGGCATCCTGATCGCCTTGCCGGCCGCGGCCTGCGGGCTAGCCGAGACTGCCCGAGTGACCCGCTACCTTGCCCTTGAATCGGCCGGGCAATGCGGTCCGTGCTTCAACGGCCTGCCAGCTATTGCAGCCGCGATTGCGACCGTAGCCCGGCCGCGCCCGGCCGAACCGGAATTGGCGAGCCTGCGGCGATGGGCCGGGCTGGTCACCGGCCGGGGCGCGTGCCACCACCCGGACGGCACCGTCCGGTTCGTCGCGAGCGCGCTGCAGGTGTTTGCGGCCGAGATCGCCGAGCATCGCCGCGGGCACTGCACCGCCAGCCGGGCCGGACAGTTCCTGCCGGCGCCGGCCGCCGTGCTGACCGAGTCTGACTGGAGCTGATCATGCCTGAACATGCCACCCGCCTGCGCGTCAACCCGGTTGCGTGCAGCGGCCACGGCCTGTGCGCCGAGCTGCTGCCAGAGCTGATTTCGCTGGACGAATGGGGCTACCCCCTGATAGCAGGCGCCGCCGTGCCGCCGCATCTAGTGCGTGAAGCGCGGCGTGCCGTCACCGACTGCCCCGCGCTCGCGCTGACCTTCAGAGAAACTTCAGAAGATGCGCAGAGGCGTGCCTGAGCGGCCGCGGCCAGGCTGGAGAGATGATGACGGTCATGGATTCCACCGCTGGCCAGGCGCGCGCAGCTGAGGCGAGCATTCAGCGCGCCGATGGCAGCCCGGTCCGGGTCCTCGTCGTCGACGACGAGCCCAGCCTGGCCGAACTGCTGGCCAGCGTGCTGCGATACGAGGGCTGGGAGATCAAGACGGCCGCGGACGGCAGCAGCGCCGTGCGGGCGGCGCGCGAGTTCCAGCCCGATGCCATCGTGCTCGACATCATGCTGCCTGACTTTGACGGACTGGAAGTGCTGCGCCGGGTTCGGGCGATCTTGCCGCACGTCTGCGTGCTGTTCCTCACCGCGAGGGACTCCGTGCAGGACCGGGTCAGCGGCATCACCGCAGGCGGTGATGACTACGTGACCAAGCCATTCAGCCTGGAGGAAGTGCTGGCCAGGCTGCGCGGCCTGCTCCGGCGGGCCGGCATGGCGAGGGCCAGCAACGGCACCGAGCTGACCGTTGCCGACCTGACCATGGACGAGGACGCCAGGGAGGTGCGCCGCGGCGGCGACCTGATCGAACTGACGGCGACCGAGTTCGAGCTGCTCCGCTTCATGATGCGCAACCCGCGCCGGGTGCTGTCCAAGGCGCAGATCCTGGACCGGGTGTGGAACTACGACTTCGGCGGCCAGGCGCACGTGGTCGAGCTGTACATCAGCTACCTGCGCAAGAAGATCGACACCGGGCGCGAGCCGATGATCCACACGGTGCGCGGCGTTGGGTACGTGCTGAAGCCGCCGGCCTGATCATGACGGCGGAGACACGGCCAGGCGGTGTCGGGCGGATCCGCCAGTGGCTGTCAGCGCGGACATTGCGCGGCAGGCTCATTACGGGCCTGCTCGTGCTGCTCGCAGTTGCCTGCGCCACGGTCGGCGTTGTCACCTATACGCATCTGCACTCGGTCCTGATCAGCCAGCTCAACACCGAGCTGACCTCGGCCACCGGCCGCTACGGCTTCTGCGTGAATCCGTCGCTAGGGCCGCCGCCGGGGCCAGACGGAGGAGGAGCGGAGGCGGCAGCCCGCACGAAGAGTCACACCAGCCCGCGTACTGCGCGCAGCAACAGGCCGAGGGCGCGATTACCACCGTCGTCAAGCGGAGCGGCCAGGTCAGCACACCGTACCTAGCCACTGCCTCCGGGCTATCTGCATGTCACCTCACCCCGGCCGACCAGGCGCAGATCGCGAGGGTTCCGGTCGGGCGGGTTGTCACGGTCGACCTGAAGTCGTATGGCGATTACCAGATGACCGCCACGCGTGATCCTGATGGTGACGGGACCGTGTACGTGGCTGGCCTGCCGCTGAGCAACGTCACCACTACCCTGCATCAGGTCGCGGTTGCCGAGATCGCGGTGTTCCTGGCCGCGCTACTCATCACCGGCGTGATCGGCACTGCCTGGGTGCGGACGTCGCTGCGCCCGCTCCGCCGCGTGGCCGCGACCGCGACCCGGGTGACGCAACTGCCCCTCAGCAGCGGCCAGGTGAGCCTGCCCGAGCGCGTGCCGGATGCGAACCCCGCTACCGAGGTCGGCCAGGTGGGCGCGGCATTCAACCGGATGCTCGGGCACGTAGAGTCCGCGCTGGCGCGTCGCGAGGCCAGCGAGAACCGGCTGCGGCACTTCGCCGCCGACGCCAGCCACGAGCTGCGCACCCCGCTAGCAGCCATCCGCGGCTACGCGGAACTGGCCAGGCGGCATCCCGGGCCGCTGCCGGACGAGGTCGCGCATGCGCTCAGCCGGGTCGAGTCGGAGTCGGCGCGCATGACCGTGCTGGTCGATGAACTGCTGCTGCTCGCCCGCCTGGACGCCGGCCGCCCGCTGGCCAGCGAGCCTGTTGACATGACCCGGCTCGTGATCGAGGTGACCAGTGACGCACGGGTCGCGGCGCGAGGCCACCGCTGGCAGCTGCAGCTGCCCGACGAGCCAGTCGTCGTCCAGGGCGACGATCTGCGACTGCACCAGGTGGTGGCAAACCTCCTGAGCAATGCGGCCAAGCACACGCCGCCAGGGACCGTCGTGACGGTCGCGCTGACGCTCGGCAGCGGGCACGCCGCCACTATCAGCGTCACCGACAACGGGCCGGGGATAGCTCCTGAGCTACTTCCGGAGGTCTTCGAGCGATTCGTCCGCGGGGATAGCTCCCGGTCGCGCGCGGCCGGCAGCAGCGGTCTCGGGCTGGCGATAGTGCATGCCGTGGCCCTAGCCCACGGCGGCAGCGCGACTGTGGAAAGCCGCCCCGGCGAGACCCGGTTCGTGATCACGCTGCCATTGGCCGCCAGCGCGGCCGACTGACCGGGCCTTCGCGCTGCCTCTGCTGATCGCGGGTCACAGGCGCTGGAATTGCTGATCCGGCAACGTAGCTTGCGCTCGGTGGGCCTTGCGGCGCATGGTGTTCGGGTGAATTACGAGCACGCTGGCCAGCACCAGCACGAAGGTCCGCACGAGAACGACATCGACATGGATATGTTCAGCCAGGCCGCCTGGGATGAGCGCTACGGCTCCTCCGACCGGGTCTGGAGCGGGAACCCCAATCCGCGTCTCGTCGCGGCTGCCACCGACCTCACCCCGGGGGCGGCACTCGATGTCGGCTGCGGCGAGGGAGCCGACGCCATCTGGCTGGCATCGCAAGGCTGGCGCGTTACCGGCCTCGACATCTCGACGGTCGCGCTGGACCGAGCGGCCAGCCAGGCAGCTATCGCTGGCCCTGAGATCGCGGACCGGATCACCTGGCAGCAGGCCGACCTGTTGTCCTGGGTTCCGCCCGCGCGGCAGTTCGACCTGGTGTCCGCGCAGTTCATGCAACTGCCGGAACCTGAGCGTGCGTCCTTGCACCGGCGGCTCGCCGAAGCAGTCCGGCCCGGCGGCGTGCTCCTGATCGTCGGGCATCACCCGTCGGACCTGGATAGCGGAATCGGCCGCCCGCATCACCCCGAGCTGATGTTCACGGCCGAGCAGGTCGCGGCCACGCTCGATCCGAGCGAATGGAGCATCACCCAGGCCACCGCGCCCGAACGGCGGGTGCTCAACCCGGACGGCGACCCCGTTATCATCCGCGACGCCGTCCTGCAGGCCACTCGCCTGCGCTGAGCTTGATCACCCACAACTCCCCTCGGCCTGCCCGGAGACCGCCTCCTCAGTGTTGAGTCTGTCAGTGTTGCAATGCAGCGTTGATGCCCGTGACCGTTGCGGCGGCCGACACGGTGATGGGGGTCGCGGTCTGTGCCGACGAGGCGTTGTCCCACCATTGCGCGGTAAACCCTGAGTCGCCGCAGCCGGTCGAGAAACGCACCTTGTAATGGCCGGGGGGCAAATCAACCAGAGCGTAACTGCCGTCGCCTGCCGTCACCGCGATCGCGTTGCCTGGCGTCTGGCCGGACAACGGGTCGGGCACAGGGTCGACCGGAACGGCCGTGACGCACTCCCCGGCGACGGGCGCGTGCGAAGCGTCTCTCACGATGCCGGAGATCCCGCCGTCCAGCGCGAGCGACGCGTCGATTCCAATGGTGTTGGTTGCGACCTTGACGGTCACCGCGGTCGCGGTCGACTGGGTCGGCTGGTTGTTGTACCACTGCGGCGCGAGGTTCGCGTCAGAGAAGAAGCCGAACGGTCCAAAGGGGAAGCGGCCAAACGGCGCCACGCCGAATGGGCAGAACGGATCCCCGACGTAGACCAGGTACTTGCCTGCGGTCAGGCCGGTCACCTGGTAAGTGCCGCCGTCACCGGTCTCCGTCGTACCGTAGCTCCCGTTCGGGCTGATCGGAACGGCGACCACGCACGCTCCCGCCAGCGGCCGAGCCGACCAAGACGCGTCCACGGTTCCCGAAATCGTTCCGGCTGCATCCAGGCGCTGATTGACTCCGGTCACCGCGTTTGGTCCGGTTACCAGGACGGCGCCCGCCCTGGTGAGCGAACCCCAGCGCGCCGGGAAGTGGCCGCAGTCAGTGAAGGTGACCTGGTAGGCGCCCGTACTCAGGCCGGTGATCAGGTAGCGGCCGGTCCGTCCCGTCACGGCGGAACCCGTGGACTCAGTAGCGATGTCCTGCGCGGTGACGCAGATGCTGGCTAGTGGCCGGTGCGGGCGGCTGACGACGACGCCGGAGATTGACCCGCCGGCGGCCATGACGGCATTGATCCCGCTGGTCTTGACGCCCGGGCGGACGGTGACCGGCGTCGATGCCTGCTCGGTCGCCCTGCCCCTGTACCACTGACTCCCGTAGCTGTTCCGGCCGCAACCTCTGAACTGAAGGTCGTATCTTCCTGGCGCAAGATCACCCATACGGTACCTGCCGTTGAGGCCAGTCACGCTGGTGCCGGGCCCGAAAAAGAACGCAAGCCTGGGGTATCGGCTGCCAGCCGGGATCGCCAGGACGCAGATCCGTGGCAGCGGCTTGCCCGCGTGGTCCCTGACGGTACCGGTGACGGTCCCGCCTAGCGGCAAGGTCGCGTTGATGTTTGTCGCGATCGCGCCGGGGGCGGCTGACACGAGCTCGGCACTGCCGGCGTCCGGTTGCGACATGAACCATTGCTCGGCGAGTTTGCCGTCACCGAAACCACAGCCGTAGTCCACGGCGTACAGCCCAGGATCCAGGTTCCTGGCCGTGAACACCCCGTTCTTCGTGAACGTGAAACTCCCGCCGAAGAAGAACAGGTCATTTTGCGCCTGCGTCTGGCTCGCCAGGTTGATGCAGACATTGGACAGTTTGTGGCCGGTGTTGTCGGTGACGACTCCTGTGATAGTGCCGCCCGGCTGCATGACGGCATTGATCCCGGCAGTGGTCTGGCCGGGAATCAGCGGCACGGAATCGCCCGCCGCGCCGTTCGTCTGGTCCTTATAGAACTGAGTTGCGTAGCTGCCCGAGTTTCCGCAGCCACCGGAGAACTGCACGGTGTAGGAACCAGATGGCAAGGCGTTGATCGAGTAGGTGCCATCGGCGCCGGTGGTAGTCCCGCCAAAGCCGGGACCTCGGGCCTCGACGCAGATGCCGCGGACCGGCTTGCCGTGCGTATCGGTCACCTTGCCGGAGACGATCGCGCCCGGCCGCAGGAGCGCGTTAAACCGCCTGACGTTCTGGCCCGTCCTGACGTGCACCGACCGGGTCTGCGGAAGGTAGTTCCCGCGGTTGCGGCACCGGAAATAGAAGATCCGGTACCTGCCCGTGGCCATGGCAATGAGCTTGTAGCTGCCGTTCCTGGCTGTCGTAGCGGTCGCGAAGGGCGCGGTCTGGCTCTCCGCGAAGACGCATATGCCGCTCAAGGAATTACCGCCGGAGGCTGCCTTGACCACGCCGGAAACCGTCGCGCCCGGCGGCAGCGCCGCGTCCACGTGCCTGACCACCTTGCCGCCCGCGACTCGGATTGCCGTAGCGTGGCTTCGCGTCGCGGAGTCGCGCCACCATATCGGCGCGTAGTTCCCTCTGTTGCCGCAACCGAGCGTGAATTCGACCACGTACTTGCCGGGGAACAGCGCGTGCAGGGCATAGCGGCCATCGCGGCCCGAGCTGGCGAAGCGCCAGAGGGAAACTGCCCGGGAGGGATCTTGCCGGCCTGGACGGCGAAGACGCAAACCCCCGAGAGCGTCCTGCCTGACTTGCTCCGCGCCGTTCCGTCGATCTCGCCGCCCAGTTTCAGGGCGGCGTCGATGCCGCTCGTGGTCCGCCCGGCGGCGACGCGCACCAGCGTTGGCTTACGCGGCGGTTGAGAAGTAGTGAGGCCGCGGTACCACTGCGTGAGCCAGTTGCTGCTGCTGGCGCAGTACGGGGCGCCGTAGAATGCAACCTCGTACCGTCCGGCCGCCAGGTGGCCGGCCCGGTAATTACCTGCCTTCCCGGTGCGGGCAAAACCATAGCTGCCGGGGCCGTAGACGTTGACGCAGATCCCCCGGACCGGCTTGCCGTCGCCGGTCACCCGCCCGGAGATGGCGCCGCCCGCTGTGCCAGCGGAGGGTGTCGCAGGCGAGAGCATATCGCGAGCTTGCGCTTGGGTCAGACCAGCCGAAGCTAGCTCGGCCGGGGTGAGGCCGGCCGCGTCCGCGTTCCCGGCCGGCGAGCCAGCTGACGGTAGCTCGGCCCGCAACGTGACCGGGGCCAGGGTCTTGACTCGGCTGGCCGCAACAGTCACTGAGGCGGCGCCGCCCGGCCAGGAGGCGCCGCCCGACCACTGGTCGAGATAGCGGCCAGGGTCAGAGCAGTCGGCGTAGTGCAACGCATAGGTGCCCGGACGCAGGCTCGTAAGGATGTACCGCCCGTCCGTCCCGGTCATGGCCATCGCGCCCGCAATGCGCCCCGTCGCGATGACACACGCCCCGGTCACCGGTCGTCCGCCGGCGCCATCGACGACGCCGGTGATGACGCCCAGGCCAGCGGACGCCTCCGACCGAACCCCAGGCCGGCCGATTTTCGCTCGAAGCGCCGCCGCCATAGCGAGGCCGTCAGTGGCGGCGTGATGGGCGACTCGATGCACCGCTCCGGCCCGCGCGCCGTTCGTGGTCGTCGCGGTTGCCACCCCGAGTCCGCTGCCTGCGAAAGTACCTGCGAACATCGCCGCGCTCGCAACTACGACAGCAATCGGCCGAAGCTTCATGGCCCCCACCTTGGTTTTATTGCCTTCGGTTCTGCCACTGCGTGAGCAGCTGTAAGCGGTTGGTCACTTCCGCGGCAAGAACAGCCGATGCTGGTAGTGAGGATTTCACCTTAACTTCAAAGATGTAAGGATCTGGTTGTTACGCGCAATTTGGCAACAGCCCACCGCTGCCGACGACTGCCTAACGATGCCTGCTGAGGTCCAATAGGCCCCGCCGCCGAAGCTTCCACGTGAGCGACTCCACGTCGAGCACCGCGAAGTTCCGCAAGCTGCCGTCGGCCGCCAGCCCGCTAACGTGGACGGGGCCGTAGCCGAAGTCGCAGGTGCGCTGGTAAGCGCGATGCAGGTGCCCATGCATCACATGGGCCGGACGGACGGCGTCGACGATCCGCTGCAGTCGTTCCCTGTGTGCGGCGTTGCGCGCCAGGTCGGCGGGTGCCCACCAGGACGGCGGCTGCGGAAAGGTATGGGCAACGGCGGACGGGCAGTCGTGACAGACCATCACGTCCGCGTGGCCGCCGGCGATCACGGCCGCTTCCTGCCCGCTGGTGATCTCCTCCTGCGGCCACCAATCGAGTCCCTCGGTGCGGCCCGCCCTGTCCAGGCTCACCCCGCCGCCGCAGGCTAGCCAGGTGAGGTCGTGCCAATGCCAGCGATAACCGCGCGGCAGATGGAAGATGTTCGGCCTGATCTCGATGCGCCCGTCGGGAACGATCGCGGCGGCCAGCTGCGCCAGCTGCGCGAAGTCCTCGTGATTCCCGTCGACAAACCAAAGCTGCGCCCCTACTCGGTCCAGCACCGCGCTGACAAAGTCGAGGTAACGCCTGCCAGCCGCTCCCGGCCAGATCCCGAAATCGCCGAAGTGCAAAACAATGCGCGTCTGCTCATCCGCCAGCAACTGGGGAAGTCGGTTGATCACGTTCACCGCCCAGTCACGATTGCCGTGCCAGTCCCCGGCGGCCAGGACACGCTGGGGGGCCGACCCGGCGGGGGGCATTGGCAGTCCTAAGTGCTGCGCCATGTCTGAAAGCTAGCCCATGTAGCGTCTGACCCGGCAAGCCTGACGTTTCGGGCTCATTGTGCCGTTTTGCACGCACGGCCAGGCCATGGCCTGCAGGAGTTCTCCGCCGGTTTTGGCGCTGTTTGGCGACGTTGCGAGCTAGCGCGACGCTACATTTATGCACTATGGCATGGTTCAACAAGTTGCCGAAATCGTGGCATCTCCTGGCCGCCATCGCTGTTGCCGGCGTGCTTACCGTCGGCCTTCGACTCGCCGGAGTCCTCGGCACAGCGGCTCAGGTCACCGCTTACGCCACCGCGTTTCTCGCGTTTGGGGTGACAGGCCTGGCCGTCGTAACCGCCGGGACGTATGCGGAGCAACGACGGGCGAACCGGCAGCAAGCGGACCAGCTCGCGAGGCAAGCCGTCGCTGACATCGCACAGGTGAAGATCGAGCGGTTTAGCGGGCCCGGCGAGATGTTGAGGATCGACGTTCATAACGGCAGTGAGCGTGCGATCCAGAACGTGTACGTCTGGGCTGATGCTCGCGGTGTTATGGGCCACTACGCCGCAGGCGTTCCAGTCAACGACAACCGGTCACGCGGTATGGCCAAAGTTCCTCATGACGACGACCTGTTCTGGCAACTGCGCGTTATCCACCCTGGGCAACACGCGTATTTCACCCAGCTCGCGCATCTGAACCAGCAGCCGGTAGCTGCACGTGCGGATGCCGACATCACGGCCTACGCCGAATTCACCGATGCCCACGGGGTGTGGTGGCGCTGTGATGAGGACGGCAATATCAGCAGGCGGCAGCCCGGTGAAGCGCCGCCGGGACCAGCCGGGCGCGGTGCTGGCGAGGATGCAAACTCCGTCCCGGAACCTGTCTGGTCTCGGCCGGGCAGCTCAAACCGCGCCATGCTGCCCGCGCCCGGTGGTCGCATCCCGTCCAGTTGACGTTGCAAGGCGAGGTCAGCGCGGGTCCCCCAGCGCAAGGCCTAAGATCAACCTGATGAGGCGCGAGTCTTCCACTGTGATTGCCCTAGTCGGCGAGGTAGACGACGCACTTCTGGCCGGCCTGGCCCGGTCCCCCAACGTCTCCGTCGCCCGCGCGACGGCTGCGGATACAGATGCGCCGCCCTCAGACGGCCCGACCGCCACCCGGCCGGGCTGGCAGGCGGGAGCAGCAGCCATGCAGCAGGCGGCGCGCCTGCGAGCGACGTTCGTGGTCGTGCCCGCCGATCCGCTGGCTGAGCTGGCTGACGACTGGCGGGCGATGTGGGATCTATCGGCAGAGCCGCGAGGCGCAGCGGAGTTTGAGGCGCGCGCCGCCGACGCGCTGGCCGCCTGGCGCGCCAAGCAGTTCGAGCTGCCCGACTACTACGTGGTCGTGCCGCCGCGCGGCCCTGGCGGAACCGGTCCTGACCTGTACCTCGGCCCGCTGCGCGGCGTGCGCCCGCACCGGGTGGCGGTTGCCGGGCGCCCGGATGGCCCGGTTCAGGCAGCCGCGATCGTGGACACGCTGCGCTCCCTGGAGCACGGCCCGTGGTGGCCCCCGCTCGATGAGCTGCTCGATGCCGTGCGCCGCTTCTATGCCGGCGGGCTCGCCGAGACGCAGCTCTCGGCGACCTAGCGGCCGCACCGCGCTGACGACGCCCGACGCGGCGCTCGCCGGGAACCGGAACGTAGCGCTTAGCGCCGGCAGTCTCACCGGTCAGGCCATCGCAGCGGGACTGGTCGACGAACTGGCTGTCGCACTAGCCCCGGTCGTCTTAGGCTCAGGCGTCCGGTTCTTCGGCGACTACTCCGCTGCGACGGTCCTGCTGGATGACCCCTGGGTCGTCCAGGGCGACCGGGTAACTCACCTCCACTACCGTGTCCGGACGCCCTGACCCCGCAGGCCCGAGGTGTCAGCCGCCGTGCTCGGTGACCCAGGCTGCGAGCAGGTCGGCCGCCTGCTCCCGCGAGCCGTCCGGTTCCTGCAGGTAATGATCGGCCTTGATGAACTCCAGGCGCTTATCCGGGCCCCCGATCGCGTCATAAAGCGCCCGCGCGTCGCTCTCATACACGCAAGCATCCGCGGTCGCGTGCACGATCAGCGAGGGCAGCGTGATCCGGGCCAGGTGCGGCGCCGCGGTGCACTGCGAGGTACGCAGGCTCCACATCGACAGCCAGCTGCGCAGCGTGCTGACCGTACCGACGCCGAACACCCCGTAGTTGGCCTGCATCGGATCGCCGAGGTAACACCAGTTCGGCCGTCGGTCCGACGGCTCGATCGACGGGTCAATCATCCGCAGGTCCGCCCAGCTGCGGGCAACGACGAACAGCTGATCGCGGGCCCGCTGGCCGGCCAGCGCCGCCAGCCGCCCGAGTGCCCAGTCGGTGATGCGCTCGTTCCGGGCGCGCTGCGCTGCGCGGTAGCGCAGCTGGAACTGCGCGCTGAACGGGGGCCCGTTCCCCCGATGGTAGGGGTCCAGCTCTGGGTCGGCGCTCCACGGATCACGCTCGTCGGTCACCGACGGATCGAGCCAGGAGGTCAGCACCTCAGGCCGGCCAGAATGAGCCGCGAGCGCCACGAAAAGGTCGCCCGGCGGCAAGGCTTCGATGGCGGGAACGGGGCGCATCCCCAGCATCGGTGCAACGTTAGGCTCGACCGCCTGGGACTGATAGGCGGCCATCAGCGAGCCGCCGCCTGAGTTGCCTAGCAGCACGATGCGCTCGACCCCGGCCTGCTCACGCAGCCAGCGCACTCCGACGCCTATCTCGGCAAGCGCGTGATCAAGCAGGAAGTGCGCTTCGTTGCCGCGGAACCGGGTGTTCCAGCCCAGGAACCCGAAGCCGCGCTCGGCCATCAGGCTGGCCAGGTAGTGCTCGGAGAAGTCGACGTTGTAGTGCGTCGCGATGAACGCGGTAGCGGCCCCTCCGGCTCGCCTGCGTCCGGCCGGCCGGTGGTAGAGGCCCTGGCACGGATGGCCGCCCGCACCCGCCCGGCCGACCACCGGAGACGGCAGCCCGACGAACTCCCTGACGATCTCGGTCAACCAGCCCTCCGATCGGCCCGCCCGCGATCTGCACCACCCTGCGATGACGCGCCTGGCGATCCGCACCGCCCTGGCGCGGAAGTGAAACTGACTCTAGGTTTAGGTTGTCCGCCGCGCTAGGCCGGACCGGAGGAGGTCGTCGTCATGGAATGGCGGAACGAGGAGTTTGACCTCGGTGGTGTTAACCACCTGGCCCTGGTCTGCTCGGACATGAAGCGCACTGTGGAGTTCTACACTCAGGTCCTCGGCATGCGGCTGATCAAGACGATCGACCTGCCGGCTCGGGCCAGCACTTCTTCTTTGACATGGGCGGCGGCAACGCGCTCGCGTTCTTCTGGTTCCCGGACGCGCCCGAACCGGTGCCCGGCGTGTCCGCCCCGGTCACCGTGCCGGGCCTGGGCGAGTGGACGAGCGCTGTCGGTTCCATGAACCACGTCGCGTTTAACGTGCCCGAGGAAAGCTTCCTTGAGTACCGGGCCAAGCTGAAGGCAAAGGGCGTGCAGGTAAGCCCGATCCTGGACCACGACGACAGCGAGTTCGGCGTGGCCAGGGAGCTCCACCCTGGCGTGTTCGTCCGCTCGTTCTACTTCCAGGACCCCGACGGGATCTTGCTGGAGTTCGCCTGCTGGCGGCGCGTCATGGGCCAGCCGGGCGACGTGCGGCACGAGCCCAAGACCGCGGCTGACCGCGCCGGCGTCCGCGTCTGAGCCGACCACCTTCCGCCCGCTTGGGATGTCACACAAGCCATAGACCTGAGGCTGAACCCAGGCCGGCCGCGAGCCGGGTCAAGCCGTCGATCAGCGCGTCGTCCGCAGCGTCGATAGCGTCCGGCAGTGAGAACCACCGGACATGCTGGCTCTCACCTGGCGGTGGGGCCGGATCAACGTCGTCGCTGAGCAGCAGGTACCGCAGATCCAGGTGCACATGCGTGGCCGGCTGGGTGCACGTCAAGGTGAATAAGCTCCGGACCCGCCTCGGGATGGCGGACCGGCAGTCCCGTTTCCTCCCTCGTCTCGCGCAGAGCCGCGTCCCATGGAGCCTCGCCAGGCTCGATGTGACCGCCTGGCTGCATCCACCCGCCCGCGCGCTTGTGCCAGTGCAGTACCGTGCCGCGGGCCCCGGCGACGATCCCTGACCCGGTCACGTGCACCGGGTCGGCGTCGCGGTCGAACGGGTCGGCGAGGCGCTCGAACTCGGTGAGGAACCGCACGCGCGAAACGATCTCGCGCTCAGTGAGCGCGTCAAATTGGGCGACTGCACGGCGCACCACAGCTACCGAGGCCGCTGGGTTCCGGGCGTTACCGTCGCCGACCGCGTCGAGGCCGTTGCGAGGATAGCCACCGCCGCGCGGGTCACGGCCGCCGCGAGGATAGCCGTGGTCACGGGGATCGCCGTCGTCGAAGGAAATGCCGTCATCACTGGGAGCGCGGTCGTCACTGTGCACTACGCCAGTCTGCCGCTCATAGGGCCAGCAGGCGGTCGAGGTCGGCCGGATTGGCGCCGGCCACGTCGAGAATCTTCTTTCTGCTGGTCGCTCCGGACATCAGCGAGACCGCGCCCTTCGGGACGCCAAACGCCGCCGCGACCGCAGCCAATGCCGCTGCGGTCGCCGCGCCGTCGACTGCTCGGGCGCTGACCCGGACTGCCAGCGCGCCGTCGTGTTCGCCGCCCACGCCGGGCCGGCTCGAGCCAGGCCGGACCCGGACTGTGACCCGCATAATCCCAGTCTGACGGCAACCAGAGGGGTTGCACCATGCCAGGATTGCCTGCTCGGCGCCGAGCGCCTGGGCAGACCCCTGGAGCGCGCCTATTGAAACGGTCCGGCGCCCGCCAATCCCGCGTCCCGCGTCCCGCCTCCCCTGTGCCGTCTCCCGCCGAGAGTGCGGTCAGCGAAATACTGGATATTAGTACTTTTTATTCCTATGCCTAGCTTCACTTTGTGTCGACTTAGGTCTCCTTCGCGGGCGATTTATAGCGTTTTGCGGCGCCGCAATCGACACAAAGTGAAGCTAGGTATCAGCCCGCAGGCGCAGATTGGGCGATTGCGTCGGCGCGGATTCGGGAGCCGGTGGCCTATTCGGCGCTTGAGGCAGCCCAGATGTTGATCCCCGCGTCAACCGCCTGCTGATCGATAGCGGCCAGTTCCTCCTCCGTGAACGACGAGCGCCCGGCGGCGGCAAGGTTCTCCTCGAGCTGGCCGACGCTGCTCGCGCCGATCAGCGCCGATGTCACGCGCTCATCCCGCAGCACCCACGACAACGCAAGCTGCGCCAGCGACTGGCCGCGCGACCTGGCCATCTCGTTGAGGGCCCGCACGTGCGCCAGGTTCTGCGCGCTGATCTGGTCGGCGGTTAGTGAGTCGCCGCGGCTGGCGCGCGACCCTGCCGGGATCCCGTCGAGGTACTTCGTCGTCAGCAAGCCCTGCGCCAGCGGAGAGAACGCGATGCAGCCAACGCCCTCGGACTCCAGCACATCGAGCAGGCCGCCTTCTATCCACCGGTTGAGCATCGAGTACGACGGCTGGTGAATCAGCAGCGGCGTGCCCAGCTGCCGCAGAATCGCGGCCGCTTCAACGGTCCGCTCGGCAGAGTAGGACGAGATGCCGGCATACAGCGCCCGGCCCGACGTGACCGCAGTGGCGAGCGCGCCCATTGTCTCTTCGAGCGGTGTCTCCGGGTCGAACCTGTGACTGTAGAAAATGTCGACATAGTCAAGGCCCATCCTGGCCAGCGACTGATCCAGACTCGCCAGCAGGTACTTGCGCGACCCCCACTCGCCGTAAGGGCCGGGCCACATGTCGTAGCCGGCCTTGGTAGAGATGATCAGCTCGTCGCGGTACGGCCTCAGGTCCGAGCGCATGATGATGCCGAAGTTCGACTCGGCCGCGCCGTACGGCGGGCCGTAGTTGTTCGCCAGGTCGAAGTGTGTGACGCCGCTATCGAAGGCGCGCCTTACGATCGCGCGCTGCACGTCGAGCGGGCTCTCCTCGCCAAAGTTCTGCCAGAGCCCAAGTGAGATGTCCGGGAGCTTGATTCCGCTGCGCCCGCAGCGCCGGTACGGGATCTGGTCATAGCGGTCATCCGCAGCCACATAAGTCATAGGCATCAGTCTGGCCGGCCGCCGCATGCTCAAGCGGGTGGTGCCGCTAAGAAACGTCACGGACTACAGGAGGACCACCTTGACCATGCTCCGCAGGGCTGCCCTCGCGGCCATCTCCATCCTGATCGTGACGACCTCGGCAGTGAGCTTCGCCGAGTCGTACCACGGCCTGCTGCTCTGGGCCAACGGTCACGGGCTGACGGGGCCGTGGTGGATCGCCTGGCCGTTGCAGATCGACGTGTTCATTGCCGTTGGCGAGCTGGCGCTGTTCGTCGCACGCGCGGACGGCTGGGCGGCGCGGTCACGCGCCGCGGCATGGACGGTCACTCTGCTTAGCCTGGCCGCGTCCGTGGCCGCGAACGTCGGCCACGTCGCCGGTCACGATCTGGCCAGCAGGGCGACCGCGGCGGTGCCGCCGCTGGCTGCGTCGGCCGCCCTGGCGGTCGGCCTGGGTGTCTTGAAGCGAGTCGTCGCCAGCAGGACGGCCATCGGCATGACCGTCGTACCGGCGGTGATTCCGGTCAGCGACCCGGACACCAAGCCGGTCGCCAGCCGGACATCGGGGCGGCCAGCTAAGCGGGCTAAGACGGCCGCTAAGGCGGCCGTGATCGTGGCAAGGACGCCGGTCATCAGCGGCGCCGAGCTTGGCCGCAAGCTAGAGGTCAGCAAACGGACGGGCAGGCGTCTACTGGCGTCAGTCACGAGCAGCAGTTAGCTCAGGCGGCAAAGAAGCCCCCGCCATTCACGGCCGCCGAGCCTCGACGAGTGGCGCGCGACGGGGCCATCGGTCGTGTTGTTGCGCAGACTTCGGGCTCAGACCCCGCCTCCTGGCGGACCGCCTTCGTCGCCGGTCCACCTCTTGAAGTCCCGCAGCGTCGTGCGTGCGGTGATCATCTGTTCCTGGCGCTCGACGCGCCGCTTGCGGCGTCGTTCACGCCAACGGCGTATAGCGGATATCAACATCGGCTGCCTCCTTGAGCTGCACTCCCTCGCACAGCAGCCACTGCCTCACGGGCCGCAAAGGACGGGACCGAGTGAGTGCTAGTGAAAATCGTGCCAGAGTCGACAGATCTTCGCCAGGACAGGCCGCGGGCTCGGACCGACCTTGAGCATTGGTAACGCTTTGGAGTGCTCACTCCCGCCGTGCTGATCTGCTGCGCAGGCTCCGGGTCGATCTGGAAAGCCTCCAGGAGCGTGGCCCGCGGCAGGTCGGCACCTCCCTGAACGCCGGGATGCATGAGCTGGGGCATCGCTAGGCCGAGCAGAACGCGCAGGCCGAGATCGAGAAGGCGGCCGAGATCCAGCGCGTAGAGGATCTCGATGCCTGGCCACTCGTAGTCGAGTTCGCACGGGCGCAGGCCGAATCCGAGGGCTACCGCGGGTAACGCGGCGGATGGGGCGGCCGGTACTGAGCGGCCGGTACTGATGAGCCGAGCCGCCCCTCGATGTTTCACGTAAGCCATTCCATGATCGGGGACGACGTGGGACACTCCGGGCCATGAGCACTCAGCCGTGTGAAGATGCCCGCTATCAGGTAAACCCGTGGCCGCAAGCGGCTGAGCAGGCCGTGCCGCCCGAGCCGCCGGCGCCGCCCGAATACCCGCCGACCGCGGCCTATGGCGCGCCGATGCCGTACCAGGGCCAGCGTGTCGTACCCCGTAGTGCGGCGCTTGCCGTCGTCGCGGCGTTCATCAGCCCCGGCCTTGGATCGATGATCAACGGCCGTGTTGGCAAGGGCATAGGGATCCTTTGCTGTGCCTTCCTGGCCGCGCTGTCGAGCTTGATCATAATCGGCTTCATCCTGGCGCCGGCTGTTTGGATCTGGGGGATGATCGCGGCGAACAACGATGTACGGAAGTGGAACGCCGAGCACGCGATCGTCTCATAGTGCACATTGATGCGGCGGGAGCGGTGCTGGCCGGCAGCAGGGTGTTCGAGGACGGTGCGCAGCTCGCACGGGGATTCGGCGTTGTGGGCATTGTGATAGTCGGTGGTACTGCGCTAACAAGTAGGTTCGGACGCGGGGACCCCACCAAGGCAGCCTACGGTGTGCCCGTCCTGTGGTGGCTTATCCCAGGATGGATTTGCTTGTGCCTGGCTGCTGTTGGGCTTGTGATGATGGCCGTAGGGTCCGGCTAGGCCGCCCTTCCCGTCAGCAGGAAGACGAGCGCGAATATGTTGATCAGCGCCAGCCAGACCCCGAGGAAGACCGTGGCAGGCAGCAACGCCCATATGGCAAGGCCGCACACCACCAGAACGAGGCGCACCGGCCTGCCGCGCGCGGCCAGCGCGCTCACGGACACCGCGCTAGCCAGGACCGCGAACGCCACGCACCACAGGTAGCCACGGACGGGATCGGCGCCGACCCGGGCCGGATCGCTGAACAACAGCGACATCACCCAGGCGAACGCGTTCGCCACGACGACCACAGCGGCGCCGAGGGTCGCAGCGTCGCGCGGCGACCCCTCGCCGGTAGCTGCCGTACCGGGAGCCCGGCGTCCGAGCCGCACGCATAAGGCGGTCTATGTCCGCGTCCGCGGCAGGCAGGCATGGCCTGGTGGACGCGAAGGTGCATTAGCCTCGATCACATGACGACGCCTGATACGCGCATTGCGCTGCGCGGCCCTGACGTCGGCGAAGTGGACGACGTGATAGTGGATCATCTCGGCCAGCCTGCGGACTACGTTCACACCGATGGCACAGTCTGGACCTGGCGGGGGAGAATCCGGCTAGTCGGCGGCGTCCGCGTCCGCGGGGGCGTGGGGAGAGTCGGCAGCGCGCACCTGCGCATGTACGACCTCGTGGCGCCCGGCACCGATTCAGACTGACCCGCAACCGACTGCGTGGATTGAAGAGCTGCACGTGTCAGTCAGACGGGGCTTTCTCCGACGATGGCCGCAGCACTCTCACCGACGCAAGTGCCCATACGCCGATGAGCACTAGCCAGATGATCACGCGAACCCAAGGGTGAAGCCCTCTGCCGGGTATGTTTGGCCCCGAGGTCAGGGGCGAATAGGCGTACCAGCCGACCGCGACCTCGCCTTGACCCAGGCTAACGAGGTAACTGCCCACGGCCCAGAGCACAAATCCGAAGGCGATCACCACGACGACTCGCTGAGCCTTGCTGAGCCCGTCAATCCAGCGCATAAGCCGAATCCTGTCACATTCACCGCACCGACACCTACCAGGAAGCCGATGTGATCAGACTCAGCCGGCAACCCGCCTGACGCGAGGCGAGCAGGCGCGGATCGCACCGCTGCGGTCCAGCAGATCATCAGCACCCGTCGAAAGCTGGCTTGGCGCCCTTGCGTGCGGCGGTGATGTCCATGGTCGTGCCGAGGTTCTCGTACTGCCAGCCTTGCTGCCCGTCAACGGTGTAGTAGATCTTGGCGCGGCCGAGGTAGTAGCGCCCGGGCTTGGTAAACGTCATGGAGACTACGACGTACCATTCCGAGTCTGAATGAGGTCGCGTCACGACGTCCGTCACCGGATAAGGACGGTCTTGCTTGCGGCAGTACTTCAGCAGATCTCCGCGCGCGATGGTGATGGCGATGCCGTACCGGTAGGCAGTGACGCTCCTGACGTGAACCGCCCTCGGGACCGAGACCAGGCTGACGCCGCGCAGTCTGACACTGCGGCCAGTGACGTTGTGCAACGCCAGCGCGCCTACGTCGACTACATCGATGGTCGTCGCAGACAAGCCTTCCGAAACGAGGGAAACGGGCCGGAACACGACGCCCTCCCCTGGCCTTGAGGCCGAGCAGCCAGCGGCCGACAGCACAATGGCAACCAGCGCACCGGCTAGACCTGCTGGCACCCTGGGGCGGGCCACGGTTCCGCCTCTCTCTCTCCGGCACGCCCACCTTGCGCGAGTGACGCCACCGACAACCGGCCGTGCCGGGCGTAGCTCGCGCCATTGCCGATCCGTGCTGAACCGGCAGCAAGGAACCGGCCTTTACGGCAGGAAGTTCGAGATGAAGTCGAGAACTTCGATGACATCGGGGATAGCCTCAGCTCGCTTGCGGCGCTTCCGTCGCCGCTTCGCGCGCTTGGCGTCGGCCTCCAGGACCTGATGCAGTGCCTCGCCAAGGGCGCCATGGCCGTTGCCGGGCAGCATCTTGCCACTACCACCGAGCCCGGCAAGCGCCCCCTTTGGCCGACGTGACATGACCGGGATTGTAGCTCTCACCAGAAGCCCGGGGACAGTTGTCGCGTCGCGGGAAGGTCCCTGCCAGCTTCGTCGCCAGCGATGGCCGCGCTCGGGCGCTATCCCCGCGCGACGTAATAGCCCTTGCCGAACGGGAGGCAGGCTGCACGGCTAGTCGTTAGCTTCGAGTCCGACGTCGCGTGCTTCGGTCACGGCGACCCGGTCACCGAGGACGCCGCTGCCAGCCTCCGCGCGGTGGAGGTCTAGCGCGCCTCCCCGACCTGGGACCTGCCTCGCTGAATGACCGCCTCCCGGCGGCGCGCGACCTGGTCACCATCGATGCCGGCGGCGTGCCAGTCCGCGTGCGCTCCGGCTTCAAGCTTCCTCGCCTCGGCTCCGGACACCAGCGACCCCTCCCAGTAGGTCGAGAAAATTGCCCGGATCGCTGCCGGGTCGCTGGTCGCCGCGTCTGCGGCCAGCTGCTGCGCGAAGCTGAGCAGCTCGAAGTGGGGAACAACGTGGTTGACCAGCCCCCACTCCATCGCGGTGCGGGCGCCGACGAAATTCCCGGTCGCGCTCATCTCGCGGGCCCGGCGAAGTCCGATCGCCTCCGGCAGCTCGTAGGTAAGTCCCCAGCCCGGCATGATCCCGATCCGTGCGTGGGTGTCAGCGAACCTGGCCCGTTCGGAGGCGACCAGGAAGTCGCAGGCAAGCGCGAGTTCGAGCCCGCCGGTGATCGCGGCGCCATTGATCGCGCCGATCAGCGGCTTGCCCAGCGCGGGAACGACCGGCCCGCCGGTCGCCGCCGACAACGGGCCGCCCGGCCGCCCGAGCTCGATCAGGTCAAGGCCCGCGCAGAAGGCCGGATCAGCGCCGGTCAGCACGACCGCGCGGACTTCAGAGCGGGCGTCAAGCTCCGCCAGCGTTTCCCGCATCCGCCTCAGCAGCGCACCAGACAGCGCGTTGCGCCGGTCTGGCCGGTTCAGCGTCACGGTCGCGACCGCACCGGATACCTCGCAGAGCAACTCCGACATCGCGCCTCCCGTAGTCGCGCACGGCGCGGCTGCGCCGGCGCATGACCCCGTTGCCTCATTATGCAAGGGAACGTAGTCGCCAAAGCCAGGCGGCCGTCGGCAGCTCGCCGGGGCGGCGGCGCGGCAGGCCCGACCGATGGTCGCCGAGCACGACGTGCATTTCTTCGTCGGCACGAACGGCAACGCGTCGGTGGCGGATCTGGCGACGGGCGGCCCACTACCCGGTGGGTCACCAGCCAATTCCGGTCCCCGGTCATGGGCATTCGAAACCATCTATAACCTCAGCGGACCGCGCGGTGATCCCCGGCTAGGGCAGATCCCGGCCGAGAAATCTGGGCCGGGATGTCTATCTGGCCCTCTCCCGATCGACGAATCAGTAGCGGACCACCCTGGTCCAGCCTGACAACCGATCACGAGGAGCACTGGATGGGCACACTAACCGTGGAGGCTGAGGTCTGCGAGGCAGACCCCGGACTCGCCGGTCATGCCGTTTACGCCGAGGGACTGGTCCGCCATTTCAACGGCGTGCGCGCGGTCGACGGGGTCGAGCTGCGCATTCCGGCGGGCGAGATCTACGGCTTCCTGGGACCCAATGGCGCCGGCAAATCGACCACCGTTCGCATGTTGTGCACGCTGCTGGCCCCTACCGGGGGGCGAGCGCTGGTGGCTGGTTATGACGTGGCTACGCAGGCGGGCCAGGTGCGTCTTCGCATCGGCGTCGCGCTGCAGGAAGCGGCCCTTGACCCGAAGCAGACCGGCACCGAGCTACTGCGCCTCCAAGGCCGCCTCTACGGCATGTCCAGCCGGGAGCTGAGCCGCCGGATGACCGAACTGGGTGATCTCATCGAGCTGGGCGACGCTCTCGGCCGGCCGATCGGTACGTACTCGGGCGGGATGAAGCGCCGCCTGGACCTTGCCGCAGCGCTAGTTCACGACCCGGAGGTGCTGTTCCTGGACGAGCCGACCACTGGGCTGGATCCGGCTAGCCGGGCCCGGGTGTGGGCCGAGATTCGCCGGCTCAACCAGCAGCTGGGCATGACCATCTTCCTGACGACCCAGTACCTCGAAGAGGCCGACGAGCTGGCTCACCGGGTCGGCATTATCGATCACGGCCACATCGTCGCGGAAGGCACGCCCGCTGAGCTGAAGCGTTCGGTCGGATCCGATGTCATCGTGGCTCGTGTCGACGGTGACGCGGCGCAGGTGCGCCAGGTCGCCGCCGCCGTCCTGGGCGTGCGGAGCGTCGAGGCGCACGGCAACGAACTCGTCATCGCGTCCAGCGACGGCGCGGCAGTCATCAGCCCGGTCGCGGTCGCACTGGCCGGCAGCGG
Source organism: uncultured Actinomycetota bacterium (assembly GCA_963804435.1). GTDB lineage: Bacteria > Actinomycetota > Actinomycetes > Streptosporangiales > Streptosporangiaceae > JAJYUU01. The sequence continues at coordinate 3,573,170 of CAWDQI010000001.1, forward strand.
CGTGGCAGTGCGCGACCTGACCCTGCGCACGCCGACGCTCGACGACGTGTTCCTCGAGCTAACCGGCACCCGCATCGAGATCACCACCACCGGGGAGGACCCGTCATGACCGCGATCACCATCGCTCCGCCCGCCGCCGGCGAGCGGAGCCGGGCGCGCCCGGCTGGCTTCCTGCACGACCTGACGTCGATCGCCGGGCGCGCGCTGCGGGCCGTGCCCCGCGATCCGGCGGCCGTGACGCCCCCGATCTTCATAGCCCTGTTCTTCTTCATCGTGAATATCGCCACGCTCAAGAAGCTGACCGGCAGCCATCCTGGCTTCAACTACACTTCTTTCGAGATCGCGACCGCGATCCTTCTCGGGGTGACCGGCGTCTCCGGGCCCCCGCACTCGTCCTCGATGTGCAGACGCACTACCTCGACCGACTGCTGCTGACCCCAGTGCGGCGAACTGCCATCCTGCTCGGCCACATGGCCGCCGACGTCGCAGTGGCCGCCGTGCTGACCGCACCGATCCTGATCCTCGGCGCCGTTCTAGGCGTGCGGTTCGAAGCCGGGCTGCTCGGCGTCGCGGCGTTCGTAGTGCTCGCCGCCCTATGGAGCCTGGCGTTTGCCGGCTTCGGCTACGCCATCGCGCTCAAGACCGGCAACCCGGCGGCAGTGAACTCGACCTTCCTGCTGTTCTTCCCGTTCTTGTTCCTGACCTCGTCCTACGTTCCGCGCAGCCAGCTGTCGGGCTGGCTGAACACCGTCGCCGGCTTCAACCCGGTCACCTACCTGCTTGGCGGCCTGCGATCGCTGGTGCTCGGCAACAGCTGGCAGTGGACCCAGCTCGGCCAGGCACTGGCAGCGATCGCCATAGTCGGCGCGATCAGCATGGCCATGTGCTTTGCAGCCCTACGCGGGCGGGTCAAGCGCGGCTCACAGTAATCACCGTGCTCGGGGCCGGCTGGCATCAGCCGGGCCCGAGCGAACCGCCTTGGCAGCGCCGCGCCCGACCTAGGCGAAACGGCTGGTCACTGTCGGTGAAAGAGGCATAATGGGTGGGTAACTGGGCTTAGAAAGGCATGCGGGCCATGACGGCCACCCACATCATCGATGGACTATTGGCGTTTTTCACCCTCCTGCTGGTGGGATTCGTGCTCACGATCGTCCGCGCGCCCGCTTGGACCGGAACGACGTCGGGCGAGGGCGAACCGCTAGCGCAGCCCGAGTATCCCGTTCAGGCGCCCGAGCCTGTCCGGCCGGACCATCCGCCGCGACACGCGCCGGGGCACGCGCCGGCCTTCACGCCGGAGGCCGGCTCCCCGATGCCCCCGGTCTACCGGGCCTACACGCCCAGGCACCTCCCGGTCCAGCCGCCCAGCGACGGCGGGGGCCGGCCCAGGGTGTCAGGTGCGCCACCGTGGGGGCCAGCGCCGAGGCCGCCGGGTTACTAGGCAGGCGCAGGCACGGCGGCGGCAACGTAGGCTGGCGTGATGGGTTTCGAGCACATCCTGGTAGAGCGGTCGGGCGAGTTCGCCACGGTGACGATGAACCGGCCGCAGCGGCGCAACGCCTTGTCGCTGGCGCACATGCATGAGCTGATTACGCGCGTTCCGCGACATTGGCGACAGTGATGCGCTCGGCATCGTGCTGGCGGGCAACGGCCCGGTTTTCAGCGCCGGCCACGATTTCGCCGACGTCGCGGACGCCGACCTGCCGGCGGTGCGGTCGTTGCTGATGACATGCACCGAACTGATGACGCTCATCCAGCAAGTACCGCAGCCAGTTGTGGCGCGCGTGCACGGCCTGGCCACCGCGGCGGGCTGCCAGCTCGTGGCCACCGCCGATCTCGCCGTGGCCAGCGAGAACGCCGGCTTCGCCGCGCCGGGCGGTAAGGGCGGCTGGTTCTGCCACACCCCGATGGTGGCCATTGCCAGGAATGTCGGCCGCAAGCGGGCCGCGGAGATGGCGTTGTCCGGCGAGGTAGTCGACGCGCGAACCGCGCTGGACTGGGGCCTGGTCAACCAGGTGGTGCCCGAAGCGCAGCTCGATACGGCCGTCCAGGACCTGCTGGAGCGGGTCACGCTGGGATCGGCGCAAAGCAAGGGCATCGGCAAGCAGGCGCTTTACGCGCAGATCGACCTCGACCAGCCCAAGGCGTACGCGTACGCCGTCGAGGTGATGGCCGCGACGAGCCAGCTGCCGGACGCCCGCGAGGGAATGCGTGCCTTCCTCGACAAGCGCCAGCCCAAGTGGGAGCGCGGCCGGCCTTAAGCCTGCTCGCCCGGGCCCGCGAGCGGCAGCCGGACATAGAAGCGCGTGTCCCCGGGTACGGATTCCACTCGCAAGTCCCCGTGATGCTTGTTCACGATGATCCGCCAGGAAATATCCAGCCCGAGGCCGGTGCCCTGGCCGACCGGCTTGGTCGTGAAGAACGGCTCGAAGATCCGGTCCTGAATGTCGGCCGGTATGCCGGATCCGGTGTCGGCGAACTCGACCAGCAGCTGGTCACGGTCGAGCGAGGTGCGGATCGTCAGCGTTCCGGTCCCGTTCATGGCGGTAACGGCATTGTCGATGAGGTTGGTCCAGACCTGGTTGAGCTCGGCCGGATAGCCCGGCACCCGGGGCAGGTTCTGGCCGAACTCCCTGACCACGCTGATGCCGGGACCGATCTTGGCGCCGAGCATCACCAGCGTGCTGTCCAGCAGTTCGTGCACGTCGACGACCTGGTACGGCGCGCGGTCGAGCTGCGAATACTGCTTGGCGGCAGTCACCAGCGACGAGATCCGGGTAACGGAGTCCGCGATCTCATTCATCAGCACTTCGGTTTCCACCGTGTAGCCCAGCCAGTGCAGCGCGCCGGCCAGCACCTCGCCGTCGCCGGCCTGCTCGGCAACCGTCACCGCGACCTGGTCGAGCCAGGCGGTGTCCAATCCGGCCTGCGCGAAGACGCCGGCCAGCTGCCAGCCATCGGAGACGCCGCGGTTATCAAGCCAGTCGGTGATCTCGTCTTCCCGGTCTGATGCTTCCAGCGGGCTCAGCGCAGGCGCCTTAGCCACCCGCTCCGCGGCTTCCTCTTGCAGCCCGACCAGGCTCGTCAGCGTCTTGCGGTCGCGCGGGCCGGCCGCGATCACCCCGAGTTTGCGGCGCATGCCGGCCACTTGCTCGCGCAGCGCCGCGGTCGCGCTGACAGCTGCCGACGCCGGATTGTTCAGCTCATGGGTGAGCCCGGCCGATAGCGACCCGAGCGCGAGCAGGCGTTCCCGCTGGCCGATGGCCTCCTGGGTATTCCGGGTCCCGAAGAACAGGCCCTCCAGGAGGTGCACGGCCATCGGGAACCAGGTGGTCATCAGCTCGGCAAACTTGGCCGCATCGAGGACGAAGAACCGGGTGGGCTCGGTGACGCGCATCGAGTTGTTGTAGACCTGCGGGACCCGGTCGCCTAGGTAGGCAAAGAACGCGCCCCCATAGACTCCGGGGCTGGACGTCCGCGTGACCTCGACATCGTCCCCGGCGACCAGCCGTGACAGCACCACCGTTCCGGTCAGGAGCACGAACAGGCCGGCTGGCCGGGTCGCCCTCGTTATACACCGGGCCCGGATCCGCGAGTAGCACGCGTCCTTCCCGGCAGAGCCAGGCCAGCTGATCGTCGGTGAGCTTCTCAAACAGGAACAGACCACGTAGTTCGGCCGCGCTGCAGGCCAGCGAGAAGTCCTCGGTACTCATAGCTTCTCCAAGTAGCGATGGACCAGCATCACGGCCATAGCGCCCTCCCCCACGGCGGACGCCACTCGCTTGGCGGACTCGGCGCGCACGTCGCCGGCTACGAACACGCCGGGCACGCTCGTCTCCAGGTGATACGGCGGCCGGTCCAGCGGCCAGCCGCCGGGCACGTGCCCTTCGGTCAGGAGGTCAGGACCGGTCAGCACGAATCCGCGCTTATCGCGGAGCACGACGCCGTCGAGCCAGTCGGTGAGCGGTGCCGCGCCGATGAAGACGAACAGCCACTGCGCATCGACGGTCTGCGCGGCGCCAGTGCTGCTGTCCCGCAAAGTCAGCTGCTCCAGGTGATCGGTGCCCGCGGCCCCGGCGATCTCGGTGCAGGTGCGGACGGAGATATTCGGCGTCCCGGCAACCTGTTGGATGAGGTAGTACGACATGGACTTCTGCAGAGATGGACCGCGCACCAGGATCGTCACCGACCGGGCGGTCTTCGCCAGGAAGACGGCAGCCTGACCGGCCGAGTTGGCGCCGCCGACGATGTATACGTCCTGATCCGCGCACGACGTCGTGCCGGTCAGGGCCGACCCGTAGTAGACGCCGCGGCCGGTCAGGTCGGGCACACCGGGCGCGTCCAGCTTCCGGTAGGCAACGCCAGTCGCGAGAACGACGGTGTGCGCGTCGATCGCGGTGCCGTCGGAGAACCGGACGGTGCGCGCGGAGCCATTGACCTCCAGGCCCACAACGTCACGGGTGGTGAGCACCTCCGCCCCGAACTTCGCGGCCTGCCGCCGCGCACGGTCGGTGAGCTGCGCCCCGGATACCCCGTCCGGAAAGCCCAGATAGTTCTCAATTCGCGAGCTCTGACCTGCCTGGCCGCCGGTGGCGGTGCGCTCGACCAGCACGGTCCGCAGCCCTTCCGACGCTCCATATACGGCCGCGCCAAGGCCAGCCGGGCCGCCGCCGATGACGACTAGATCGTAGAACCCGGCCGACGGAGTGGTGGCTAGCCCGACCCGGCTGGCCAGGTCCGGGTCGGATGGCTCGATGAGGGTCTCGCCGTCCGGCGTAATTACCACCGGCAGGGCCAGCCCGTCGGCGCCAGCCGCTTCGAGCAGCCGCTGCCCTTCCGCCTCGTCGGAGGGATACCAGCGGTACGGCACCTGGTTGCGGGCCAGGAACTCGCGCACCTCGGACGAGCGCGCCGACCACCGGTGCCCGACAACCTTGGTCTCGGGCACGGGCTTGTGATCTGATGACAGCCACGTCTCCAGCAGGGCATCGACGACGGGATAGAGCTTCTCCTCCGCCGGATCCCAGGGCTTAAGCAGGTAATAGTCCACATCGACCAGGTTTATGGCATCGATGGCGGCGCCCGTGTCGGCGTAGGCGGTCAGCAGCGCTCGCCGCGCCCCCGGATACACGTCCATGGCGCGCTCAAGGAACTCGATCCCGTTCATTTCCGGCATCCGGTAGTCAGCCAGGATCACTGCGACCAGGTCACCGCGCAGCTTCAGTTCGCGCAGCGCATCCAGGGCAGCCGCGCCCGATTCCGCCCGCACGATGCGGTGCTGCTCGCCGTACTTGCGCCGTAGGTCTCTTGCCACCGCGCGGGATACACCGGGGTCATCGTCGACGGTCACGATCGCCGCGCGCCCGCGTCCGGTCGTCTCAGGCTCGGTGGTCGTCACGAGCGCTTGCTCCTCAGCCAGCTTCGGATCCAGTTCACTCCACCATCGTAGGCTCTGCCCCCCATGTGCTTGGCCCTTGACAGCGGCAGTCGGGAAGGAGACGCTTCGGCAGGGTTAGCAGGTACCTGTCCGGTGACTGGTTTCGAAGCTGGCTCACCGGCGCAAGGAGGGCCAGATGGCAAAGTCGCGGCGCATCATCGCAGGTCTGGCGGCATTATCGACCGCCGCGGCGACAGTTCTGGTGGCAGCCACTCTGCTGGCAGCCGGCAGCGCTGACGCCGAGGTAGCTGTCACTGCCGTCGGGGTTGCGCCGGGGGCGCCTGGCGCGATGTCCTACTTCGACCTAGCCCGCAAGGACTGCGTGGGCACATCGGCGGGGACCCAGTCGAAGGTCTGGTTCACGGTAGCCGACGGCGTGTTGTCCGACACCTACGAACCGACCATCGATAACACGAATGTGAGCACTTTGCAGTACATCGTCACCGATGGCGCCACGTTCACAGACCTGCAGACCAGGAACATGACTTACGCGGTCAGGGCAGATCCCACCGGCATGGCCTGCACGGTGACGGCGACGGACACCCAGCATGGCTACCAGCTGACCATCATCTACATCACAGATACTGCCCGCGACACCGTGCTGATGCGCACCCGGCTGCGGGCCATCCCCGGCTCCGGCACGCACATATCCAACTTGCACCTGTACGCGCGGCTAGATGCGCACGTCAACGGGAACGGCGGCGGCGGCGCTCAGAACGCCGGCGGCAACGACGGCGTAGTGGCGATGTCGCGCGGCTCGGCGGTGCCGGTCGTCTCCAGCACGAACACTGTCACCGACGCCACTAACCGCACCTATGCGGTGCCGACCTACATGGCGCTGGTGGACAGCAATCCGTCACCGGCCGCAAGCGTCGGCTATGCAGGCACCGCCAGTGACGGACTGACCCAGCTCGACACGGCCCGCACGCTGACCCCATATGACTCCGCGCCGGACGGCCACATCGTGGCCACTCAGGAACTCGACCCGAGCCAGAACGGCACTATCACACTCGCGCTTGGCTTCGGGCGCACCCAGGCGAGCGCCGTAGACACGGCGCAGGGCTCGCTGAGCACCCCGTTCACCGTGCAGGAGTCGCGATACATCGGAGGCTGGGCCGCCTACGACGCCAGCCTGAACCGTCCGCCGGCCCAGTACCCCGGCGAGCCGGGCTCGGCCACGGCCGGGCTCGATGAGCACTATTACCTGTCTGCCAACGTGATCAAGGCAAGCGAAGACAAGACATTCCCCGGCGCGATCGTGGCGTCCCTGGCCAGCCCGTGGGGGCAGGCAGTGCCGGCCGGCACCGATGCCAACGGCGAGCCTGCCTACTTCGGCTCCTACCGTGAGGTGTTCTCTCGGGACCTCTACGAGGCGTTCACCGGGCTGCTGGCCGATGGCGACCTGGCGACGGCGCGGGACGCCGTCCGGTTCCTGTTCGACCGCCAGCAACTGCCCGACGGGGCGATGCCGCGCAACTCGCTGCTCAACGGCGAGGCCGCCCCCGACACCGGCGGCCTGCAGCTCGATGAGGTGGCGTACCCGATCTTGATGGACCTGCAAGCCGGCCTTGGGGGGGACACCGCCCTGTGGGCCAACCATGTCCGGCCAGCCGCAGACTTCCTGGTTGCGCACGGACCGTCGGACGGGAACGAGCGGTGGGAGGAACAGTCCGGCTACTCGCCATCGACCATCGCCGCCGAGATCGCCGGGCTCACCGCCGCATCGGCGATCGCGGCTGAGCAGCACGATCAGCAGCGAGCACGGCTGTATCAGGCCACCGCCGATTACTTCCAGAGCAGCATCAGGTCCTGGGCGGTCACCACGACTGGGCCGGACGCCCCGCGCTACTTCATCAGGCTGTCCAAAACCGGCGATCCGAACGCCGCGATCAGCTACAACCTAGGCAACGGCGGGCCCTCCGCGGACCAGAGAAGCGTCATCGACGGCGGCTTCCAGGAGCTAGTGCGGTTGGGCGAGTTGCCGGTCAGCGACCCGGACGTGCAGGCATCCCTCAGTGTCCTGGACAAGCAGATCTCCGTTAGCACGCCGAGCGGGACGGGCTATTACCGGTACGGCACCAGCGCCGCCAGCGGCAGCGCAGACGGGTACGGCGACTGCTACCAGCCGAGCCAGACCTCGTGCACGACAACTGGTGCGCCGTGGCCGCCCACTGACACCGGCACCGGGCACCTTTGGCCAGTGCTGTCGGGCGAACGCGCCGAGAGCGATATCACGGCCGGCCAGAGTTCTGCGGCCGCCGGGCTGCTGAACGCGATGCTCAACTTCTCGTCTGGCGTCGGCCTGGTGCCGGAACAAGCCTGGGAGGACCCGGACCTCGCGCCATCGGCCTACGGCAGCGACCCAACAACGGCCTCCATCGGCTTCACCGATGGCAAGGCGGCAGGCTCGGCATCCCCGCTGACCTGGGCGCAGGCACAGGAGCTTCGGCTGATCATGGGACTTGGGGACGGGCGCACGGTCGAGACGCCCGACGTCACTACAGACCGATACGTCGCCAGCGGGCCGCCGGGAGCCCTGACAGTCGCCCTGACCGCCCCCGCCGCTGGGGCGACGCTCGGGTTCTCGACGACCACGGTCACCGGGACTACCTCTCCTGGCGTCTTGGTGGACATCGCGTCGGCCGATACCACCACCGGCACCCTGCCGTCGGTCACTAGCACGGTTGCGGCCGCTGACGGGTCCTTCTCGGCGACCGTGCCTGTCGGCTTCGGTCACGACGTGATCACCGCGACCGCCACCTCGGCCGACGGACGGAGCACCGGATATGCCCAAGTCAGCGTCATCGGTGACGTGACCGGCGGAACCACGGTGCTGGCCGTCACCGACCCGGTGGGTGATGACAACGGCCCAGGTACCTACCAGTACCCGACCGCCTCGAACTTCCTCCCAGGTGCGTTCGACCTGACGGATTTCCAGGTGATCAGCGACGGCACCACGGCGTACCTGCGGGCAACGCTGGCCAACCTGGATCCCACGTTCGGCGCGGACTTCGGCGCTCAACTGCTCGACATCTATGTGCATACGCCGGGCGCCACTCAGACCTCGACGCAGGCTGCCTATGCATCGCGCAACTACACCATCGCGCCCGCAGGCGCCTGGAGTGAGCGCGTCGAAGCGCAGGGATTTGCCCCCCTCGTCTGGGTGGGTGCCAGCGGGAACTCGGTTGGTAACGCGTTCATGCTGACCGACGATGCCAGCCATACCGTCACGATCGCGCTGCCGGAGGCTCAGTTCGGCACCCCAGGTCCTGGTTGGGCGTTCAGCATCGTGCTGACCGGGCAGGACGGATTCGCGCCTGGCTTCGCCCGTGCGTTCACCCAACCAGCGGGCCCTTACTCATTCGGGGTCTGCCCCGTCGGCGGCACCAGCCCGATCTGCAGCGTGGATCCGAACACGGTGCCGAAGGCCATGGACGTCATCACCCCGGCCGGCGTTGATCAGGCCACTGAGCTCAACCCGCTCCTGGGGCCAGTGGTAATCCAGCCGGTCACCGTGCCATAGAGACCGGGCATGGAACTTGCGGCCCGGCTTAGCCGCCTGCCATTCCGAGCAGGTCGTCGAAGACGTCGCCGAGCGGCAAGTGCATGTGGCCGACGCCGGGCACCAGGTGTGTCCGGGCTGCTGGCAGGACTTTCGCCAGCCACCGTCCGTGCGCGAACGGCACCATCCGGTCCTGGTCGCCCTGCCACACCGAGACGGGTGTGGCTTCGTCGGCGGCGGCAACCCGGAATCCCCAGTCGCGGGTGAAGGCGAGATCGTCGTCGCGCCAGCCGGCCACGCCATGCTCCAGGCCGGCCCGGAACGTGGCCGCGACCCAGTCCGCAAGTACCCCCGGCAGTGCCTCCTTGTCGGAGGCTGAGGCCAGTTCACCGAGGCTCGCGGCCAGCTGATCCCCGGTGATGTCCCGCAGCTGCGGCGCGACCGGCTCCAGCATGGCGGTCAACTCCTGCTCACCGGCGACCGCCGCGCCGAACTCGCGGATGTTGTCCTCGGCCATGCCAGCCGGCCAATCCAGCCCGTGGGCCGAGTACGGCGCGACCCCGGCCAGAGTCGCCGCCGCCAGGCAGCGGCCGGTGAGTAGCCGGGCGCACGCCAGCGCGTGCGGACCGCCGCCAGACCAGCCCGCGGTGACGAACTCTCCCGCTCCGAGATGGTCCATGATTGCGGTCACGTCAGCGGCCGCGTCGGCGACGCGCCGTCCTGGCTTCGGCGTCGACCCCCCGTAGCCGGGCCGCCCGTACAGCACCAGGCGCATGCCGCGCTCGGCGGCCGCCGCGACCATCGGCTGGTAGACCGCGACGCCACCGGGGGTGCCGTGGTGGAACACCACGGGGAGGTCGTCCGGCGACCCGGTCACCAGGACATCCAGGCTTCGCCCATCGCCGGTTCGCACCGTGGTTAGCTGCTCGGTCACGACTGAGACACCTTCCTGTGCGCTGATGCGGGCCGCATCACAGCCGCCCCGGTGGCCCCGTTGACACGTACATGTCAGCCAGTTAACTTCCGGATACCCGCCTGAACCGATTTACCGGCTCAGCTTTTCGGCATTGAATTGACTGAGCTGATCGTAGGCGCCGGCGGCGGCCGATCGTGGAGGTGAGTTGCTTGTCATCAGATCGGATCGCGACGAAGCGGTTGATCGCGACTGGCGCAGTCACGCTGGTGGCGGCTCTCATCGCCGTAGTGCCGGCGGCGGGTGCCGCCCACGGGTCGGCGCAGCGCAGCAGCGGGCGAACGGCGGCCGAGCACGTCGGCAGCGGCGCGGCGGCGGCCGCCATCACGCGGAACTCGTATGGCGTGCCGAGCATCTACGCCGCGACGGCGGACGGGATGTGGTTCGGGGACGGCTGGGCGCAGGCGCAGGACAGGCTCGTCCAGCTGGAGTTGACGCGCCGGGCGGTGGAGGGAACGCTGTCAGCCGTGTTCGGGCCGTCGGAGCTGGCCCAGGACGAGACGGTCCGTACCCTGTTCTATACGCCTGCCGAGCTGGCGGCGCAGTTCCATGCCTTCCCGGCCGCGACCCGGCGCGTGATCATGAGCTTCAGCGCGGGCATCAACGCGTTCGAGCGGTACGCCTACCAAGACCCGGCCACGCGCGTGCCGTTCGAGTTCTTCGTGCTCGGCAAGGCACTCGGCCTGAGCGCTCCATACCGGCCCGCGCCGTGGACCCCGGAAGACACCGTGGCCGTCGGGAACTACCTGGCCCGGGAGTTCGGCGGGGGCGGCGGCAGTGAGCTGCAGAACCTGAGCTTCGTTGATTACCTGCAGGCCGAGTTGACCGCGAAGGGTGACCCGGCTGCCAGCACCGACGCGGCTGCGATCTTCAACGACGCGCGCTGGCTGAACGACCCGACCGCGCCCACGACGGTGCCGAGCGGCGGCAACAGCTACGCGTCCCTAGCCGCGGTGAGCCCCGGCGCCAGCTCAGGCCACGCCAGCAGCGTCGCAACCGCTGCTACCATCGCCAGCTTGCACAGCATCAGCCACCTGGCGCTGACGGCCGCGCGGCGGAAACTCGCCGCAGATCGCGCATCCATCCTCAAGACCGGCATCTCGCTCCGCGTGCTGGCACACGGCGGCTCCAACGCCATCGCGGTCGCGCCGTGGCGATCCGCAGATCGCCATGCCCTGCTGTGGGGCGCTCCGCAGGAAGGATTCGGCACGCCGAGCGTCGACTGGGAGGTGTACCTGCACGGACCTGGCTACGACGCGGCCGGCATGGCCATCACCGGCGAGCCGTTCGTGCTGATCGGCCGCAATGCTGACATCGCCTGGACCACGACTAGCGAGGAGAACGTGGACCAGCGCATCTACGTCGAGGACGTCAACTTCGCCGTTAGCCCGCCGACCTATGTGTGGGACGGCAAGCCGGTCCCGATGCAGGCGATCAGCGAGCAGATCCCGGTGGCCGGCCAGGCACCGCAGCCGTTCACGGTCTACCGCACCAATGACGGTCCGGTCTTCAGTACCGATCCGAGCGGCCACCTCGCGTTCTCCATCAGGTTCGCGTCGTGGAACCGCGAGACCGGCACGCTGACCGGATTCTCCCAGCTCGGCGGCGACAAGAACTTGAGCCAGTTCCGGCACTCGATGAGCCTGGTCACCACGCTGCACAACTTCCTCTATGCCGACCGCAAGGGCAATATCGCCTACTTCGGCGACGGGCTGATACCGATTCAGCCGAGCTTCGCCAAGGTCGACCCCAGGCTGCCCGCGCTCGGTAACGGCACTGAGCAGTGGCAGGGCTACGTTCCCTTCAAAGACATGCCGCACAGCGTGAACCCGAAGCAGGGCTTCCTGGACAACTGGAACACCAAGCCGTCCCAGGCCGACTATTACCAGCAAAACGGGGGCGACGAATACTGGGGAACGATCTTCCGGTCTTCGCTGATCAGCGAGCTGGTGCGGCGCAGCAGGCACGTCACGATCGGCTACCTGGAGCAGATCGAGCACGCTATCGGAACGATCGACAACGGCGACAACACCCGCCCGGCCGCGCCGTACTTTATCCCGTTCCTGCTGCGCGCCTACGACCGGCTGCGGGACCAGCACAACCCGCTGGCCGGTCCGGCCACCCATCCCGACCTCGCGCGGGCGATCCGCGTGCTGCGGCAGTGGAACGGGGTCACGACGCTGGGCAGCCCGGCGATGTCCATCTTCATGAATTTCCTCGAGGCTCTTGAACGTAACGTGTTCGAGGGCGGGCTCTCGGCCGCAGATTCCTACACCGGCGCCGTCAACTTCAGTGACGCGGCCCTGCCGGGCAATCTCGGCACGTTCGGCGGCCTCCGCGGGATGGGTACCTACAACCTGCTGTACCACATACTCGCGCACACCAGGGGCGTCGATCCGTGTTGGACGCTGTGCTACCGCGGCTACCTGGGCGGTCACCAGGACCAGTTGCTGGTGGAGAGCCTGAACGACGCGATCACGATCTTGTCCGGCACCGGCCCGCAGCTCGGCCAGAATGTCAGCGGATTCGGCACCACCAACATCGCGGACTGGGGCTACGCGCCGGCCAGGGATCAGGACTGGGGCAGCCTCGACGCGATCGCGCAGGCAGCCGGCCTGTCGTTCCCGGCCTGCGGGACCAGCGCGAGCCAGAACCGCAGCACGTTCATGATGGCCGTGGACGTCGGGCCGCGCCTGGTCATCGGCCGGGACGTACTGCCGCCCGGCGAGAGCGGCTTCATTTCGGCGACCGGCGTGCCGAGCCCGCACCTATGCGACCAAGTCGGCCTGTTCGACACCTTCACCTACAAGTCGATGCCGCCAGCCTGAGCCGCCGCGCCGTTGCGCACCTGGTGTTGTCGTGGCGTACGGTGAGCGAGAGCCCTTGAGGAGACGCCGTGCCGGTTCCCGTGCTCCACGACGACCGCAACAGCTTCGCCCGGCAGTTGTTCGCTCCGCTGCCGGCGCGTTATGACAGGCTCGCGGAGATCCTCTCGTTTGGCCAGAACGGCCGCTGGCGGCGCGCGATGGTCGGTCGCCTGGCCGGTCGCCCTCAGGTCGTGCTCGACGTCGCGGCCGGCACGGCCGGGGTGTCGTTGCAGATCGCGAACCGCACCGGCGCCCGGGTCATCGGCCTGGACCTGACCGAGCAGATGCTGCGGCAGGGCGCGCGGAACGTGGCAGCGGCCGGCGCTGATGGACAAATCGCCCTGGTTAACGGCCGAGCCGAGCTGCTGCCGCTCGGCGATGCGTCCGTCGACGCGCTGACCTTCACCTATTTGCTGCGCTACGTGAGCGATCCGCAAGCCACGCTCACCGAGCTGGCAAGGGTCGTCCGGCCCGGCGGGATCATCGCCAACCTCGAGTTCGCGGTTCCGCCATCGGGATTCTGGCGTTTCTGGTGGCGCGCCTATACCTGGCTGGTGCTGCCGCTCGGCGGCCTGCGTCACGGGCGGGCGCGAGTGGTATGAGGTGGGCCGTTTCCTTGGGCCCAGCATCGCCGGTCACTACCGAAAGTACCCGATCGCGTGGACCGTTGAGGCGTGGCGGCAGGCCGGCATCGAGGATGTCGGGTACGCGCTCATGAGTCTCGGCGGCGGCCTGGTCATGTGGGGAACCCGGGCAGGTGAGTGACCCGGCTGCGGCAGGCCGGCCTGAGCCGCCGTCCGGGGCTCCCGCGCACGCCGGTGCCGGGCAGGCCGGTCCCGCGGAGGTAACCGCGCGGCCGGCCTACTACGCGGCGGGGCCTGGCCGGTGGCGCGACTGGTGGACCCTGCTGCACCCGCCGTATACAGCCTGGCATCTGGCCTACGTTGTGATTGGGGCATGCATCGCGCCCCAGGTCAAGCTGAGCACGCTGCTCGCCACGCTGCTCGCGTTCTTCTTGGCCGTCGGCCTGGCCGCTCACGCGCTCGACGAATATCACGGCCGGCCGCTGCGAACCCAGATCCCGGACGTCGCGCTGATCACGGTCGCCGTCGTGGCGCTGGCCGGCGCGGTCAGCCTGGGCGCGGTCGGAGTGAGCCGGGTCGGCTGGGTCCTCGTCCCATTCCTGCTGGCGGGCCCGCTGCTAGTGGTGGCCTATAACGCCGAGCTGTTTGGCGGCATCGTGCACACAGACGCTGGCTTCGCCGCCGCCTGGGGGGCCTTCCCGCTGCTGACGTCGTACGTCGCGCAGGCCGGCACGGTTTCTGCGGGGTCGGTGCTAGCCGCCGCGGGCGCATTCGCACTCTCCGCCGCGCAGCGCAGCCTGAGCACTCCGGCCCGGCTGATCCGGCGGCGCGCGACCGGCGTCACCGGCGCCATCGTGCTCGTCGACGGAAGCGCCCTGCCGGTAGACGCCGAGCGGATCCTCGCGCCGCTGGAGCGGGCTTTGCGAGCCCTCGTCTGGAGCGTTGTCCTGCTGGCAGCGGCACTCGCGATTACCAGGCTCAGCTGAAGCCCGGGATTGCCGGCGCTCAGGCTATCGGGGCGTCGGGGGATGTCCCCCGACTGACTAGAGTGCGTCCTTCCGCTGCAGGTAATGGAACGCGGCCCAGCCGATGGGGATTGGCAGCCAGAAGGTGAGCAGCCGGAACAGCAGCACGGCACTGGTGGCGTAGGCCAGCGGGACGTGCGCGATCGTGCTCAGGCCACCCGACAGCGCCAGCTCAACGGCGCCGAGGCCGCCAGGTGTCGGAACCAGGGAGCCAAGGGCGCTGCCCGTGAGGTACACAACGGCCAGCGGGAAAAACGAGGCGTGCGAGCCCACAGCGCGGACCGAAGCATCCAGGCAGAGTATGTAAGCAAAGGTGAGCAGAATCTGCCCGCCGATTCCCTCGGTCAGCTTGACCGGCTGCTGCGCGATGTCCAGCAGCCGCGGGATCACCTGGCCCAGCGCCGGGGCCACCCGGGAGCGGACGAGGCGCCTGCCCGCCGGGAATGCGAACACCAGCAGGATCGCGGCGCCGAGCACGGCGAGCGCGATGTAAGCCCAGCCCGGCGGATGGAACGAGGTGTGGGTGGTAGACGCGCCGGTAATGGCCGCAAATATAATCAGCATCACCATGTGCAGCGCGAAGGCAAGCACCTGGGAGACGCCGACGCTAGCGGCGGCGTCGGCCGGCGCTACCTTAGCCTTGTTCAGGTAACGGACGTTGAGCGCCACGACGCCGACGGCCGCGGGCGTGACGAGAGTGACGAACTTCCCGGCAAGCTGGGCCAGGAACGTCCGGAAGAAGCTCAGCCGCTCGAGTACGAATCCGGACAGTGACCAGACCGCGGCGACATAAGTCACCCCCGACAGCGCGAGCCCGACCAGCACCCAGCGCCAGTCGGACTGCCGCAGGACCCGGCCGAAGCTGACCCGGTTCAACTGGCCGATCACGATATACGCGGCGAAGACGCTCGCGACCAGGGTGAGGACACTTCTCAGCCGGACACGTTCGAGCTGCACGGGGGGCACGCCGTCGGCTGCCCCGGTACCTATGAATCGCCTGCGCAGAGCCGGAAGGACCTCCTGGTGGCGGCGCAGCGCGGCCCTGGTGGACCGGTGCAGCACGACCGGCTGCAACAGCGGCACGAGCCTGGCCACCTCGGCCTGGCCCAGTTTGCGGGTAGCAAGGCGGGCCGATCGCTCCGCCCCGACCAGCAGCGCGATCGTGGCGGTGAGCTGGGCCAGATCCAGCCGCAGCTGGAGATCGCTAGCAGCGACGTCCCCGTCGCCGGGGTCGAGCAGCATGACCTCGCTGTGGTCCTCGCCGGTCAACAGCACGTGGTCAGCGGTCAGCGCCCGGTGCGTGACCCGATGCGCATGCAGCTTGAGTACTGCATCCCAGACCCGGCTGAGCAGCTCATCCGCCGGGTAGCCGGGCAACTGAGCCAATGTCGTGCCGTCGTGGTGGCTCGTCGCGATCACCGCGGCCTCCGGCCCGACCCGCAGTGCTGCCTGCAGTCGTGGTGTCGGCACGCCGGCGTCCTCGACTGCGTACGCCATAAGCGCTCGGCGTTCCACGGCCCGGCCGACGGTCAGCGGCGCACTGCGCGAGACCTGGCTGGTTACCCGCACTCGCCGGTAGATCCGGTACAGCCAGTCCGCGGCCTGCTGGTCCCGGTCGAACACGGTCACGTCGAGGAGCTTGCCGTCCTTGCGGCGCGCTGCGTACCGGCGGTTCTCGGTGCGGTTGTCGAAGATCCGGCGGATCGCAACTACCGGCGCCAGCGTCGCGCTCAGCGCCGCGGCTATCTCCGCTGCGGTGGGCCGCTCGGAGTTCGTGCCGATCACATAGCGCAGGCCAGAACCCACGGCGGCGCCCATGAGCAGAGTGATCAGCAGCGACAGCAACGTCGAAGCGTTCGCCTGCACCAGGCTGGTGACGCAGTAGAAGCCGATCGCCAGCCAGAACCAGGTCCGCCAGCGCGGCCGACCGGACAAGCCGATTACCGTCAGATAGGCAGCCAGGCCAGTCAGGTACGGGTCGAGGGTTGCGGCCCCCGCCGGACCGCCAGAACGAGCCAAGGCGTGGTAGAGGTACGCGAGGGAGCTTAGCTGCAAAATCCCGTTAACGGCTGCCGCCGCTCCCCCGGCGATCAGCCCGATGACCACGGCCTCGCTGAGGCGCCGCAACTGGTCGATAACAAGCAGGCTCACGGCAAGAGCGATCGGCAGCACGATCAGGGCTATCAACGCGACCCAATGCAGCGGCGAGATCAGGCCCTTGACCAGCCGCTCGCTTGCATGGACGACATCGAACTGCACGGCCGAAGCCGTCCGTTGGGCGACCAGGCCGAGCAGGATGAGGAGCACGATCTCGATGCACGCGGTCACGCAGCGCAGCAGGTCGGCCGGCAACCGGATCCGCGGCTCCAGCTGATCCTCGACGGCGATTCCAGCCGCCAGTTCGGCCCCCTGGGCCTCGCTGACCGCCATCTGATCAGCCGGGGACTCGCCGGCTGACGACCCAGTGCGGGCCTGCGAAGGCCCGCCCGATGGGTCCTCCGGAGGCTGTCGCCGTGCCAGTCTCATCTGGGAATCGTTTCATTTGTGCGCACGGCGACTAGCGGCACCCTGCTCCCGGTGTGTCGTATGGTGCACATCATGGCGTCCGCGACTATAGCTGCCGTCAGGGCCGAAGCGGCGGCATTGGTCAATGTGGCCGCCGGCCTAGCGGACACCGACCTTGGCCGGCCTTCGCCGTGCCCGCCCTGGACCATCGCCGACCTGCTTGGCCACGTGATCATCGCGGTGAGCCGGATCGGCCAGGTGATAGCGACACCGGATGACGTTCCCTCCGAAATGGTGACAGCGGCCGGCCCCGCGTCGTCGAGCTCGGAGTGCACGGCCTGGACGTGGCCGCCGGGCTGGGCCGCGAACCCTGGCTGACGCCGCCCGGCAGCTGACGTGCTCGCGGAGCTCATGCCGCCGGACGGGACCGCTATCTGCCTGTGCGCGAGTCTGGGCGTCGACATGGCCGGGTTGATGGCGCGCGACTGACCGGACGAGTAACGCTGTCGCCGACCGAGGAGGAGCTTTTGCGCGTCGTCGACAGGCTCCCGCTGAGCTGAACCCGCTGCAGGGATAGTCAGGCGGCCGACTTCGGGCCTACCATGCGCTCGTGGCCATGGTATTCGAGACAGTCAAGCGGCTGCTCGTTGGTCGGCCTGTGCACAGCGAGCGGCTCGGCCACACGCTGCTCCCGAAGAAGATCGCGCTGCCGGTCTTCGCCAGCGACGCGCTGTCCTCGGTCGCCTACGCAACCAGGAGATCCTGCTCGTGCTGTCCGTCGGCGGGCATCGCGTTCATCGCCTACACGCCGTGGATCGCGCTCGCCGTCGGCGCTGCTGATGCTGGTCGTGGTGGCCTCCTACCGGCAGAACGTGCACGCCTACCCGTCGGGCGGCGGCGACTACGAGGTCACCACCACCAACTTCGGCGCCCGCGTCGGCATGACGGTGGCCAGCGCGCTGATGGTCGACTACACGCTGACGGTGGCGGTGTCGGTCTCCTCTGGCGTGGCCAACCTGGCCTCCGCGTTCCCGGCCCTGAACTCGCACGTCACGCTGATCGCGGCGGTGGTGGTTGCCGCCATCGCGATCATGAACCTGCGCGGCGTGCGCGAGTCGGGCACCGGCGTTCGCGATCCCGACTTACTGCTTCATCGGCGTGGTCATGCTGATGATCATCTGGGGCGGCATCAGGCTCGCCACTCGGCCAGCACCTGCACGCCGAGACGCGCCGGCTACCGGATCAAGTCGACCGGCGACTTCGCCGGCCTCGCGCTGCTGTTCCTGCTGCTGCGCGCGTTCTCCTCCGGCTGTACCGCGCTGACCGGGGTCGAGGCGATCAGCAACGGCGTGCCCGCGTTCCGCAAGCCCAAGAGCAAGAACGCGGCCACCACGCTCGCCCTGCTCGGTGGCATCGCGGTCGTCATGTTCGCCGGGGTCACCGCGCTCGCGCTGGCCAGTCACGTGCACGCCGGCGCCCTGACTGGGCACGCCCGGCGGGTACGTGCAGCCGACCGTGATCGCCCAGGTGGGCCGCGCGGTGTTCGGCTACTCCTCGCCGCTGTTCTACATGCTGCAGCTGTTCACCGCGCTGATCCTCGTGCTGGCGGCGAACACGGCGTTCAACGGCTTCCCGGTGCTCGCCTCGATCCTGGCCCGGGACGGGTTCCTGCCCCGCCAGCTGCATACCCGCGGCGACCGGCTGGCCTTCAGCAACGGCATCCTGCTGCTGTCGGGGTTCGCGATCGTGCTGATCGTCGTCTTCCAGGCCTCGCCGACGCGGCTGATCCAGCTGTACATCGTCGGCGTGTTCGTCTCGTTCACGTGCAGCCAGACCGGCATGATCCGGCACTGGAACCGGCTGCTGCGCACGACCACCGACAGCCAGGCCGGGCGGCTGCGGATGATCCGGTCGCGGACGATCAACACGATCGGCGCCTGCGTCACCGGCGCGCGTCCTGGTCATCGTCGTGGTCAGCAAGTTCGCCGACGGCGCCTGGATCGCTGTGGCCGCCATGGTGGTCATCTGGTTCACCATGCGCGGCATCCACCGGCACTACGCCAGCGGTCGCGCTGGAGCTGACCCCGGACGAGGAAGCCTGCCGATCACGCTGCCCGCCAGCAACATCGCCATCGTGCTCGGTGTCCAAGCTGCACCGGCCGACGCTGCGCGCGCTGGCCTACGCCAGGGCCACCAGGCCCGCGCCGGCTGGAGGCGGTCACGGTGGACGTGGACGAGGCCGAGACGCAGCGGCTCAAGGAGGAGTGGGACCGCAGCTCGATGCCGGTGCCGCTGACCGTCATCGCCTCCCCGTACCGGGAGATCACCCGGCCCGTCGATCGAGTACGTCAAGCGGCTGCGCCGCGAGAGCCCGCGCGACATCGTCACCGTCTACATCCCCGAGTACGTGCTCGGCCACTGGTGGGAGCAGGTGCTGCACAACCAGAGCGCGCTCCGGCTGAAGGCCCGGCTGCTGCTGGAGCGCGGCGTGGTCGTGGCCAGCGTGCCTTACCAGCTGGCCTCGGCCAAGCGGAAGCCGACCGATCCGGCGGGCGATCCGCTGGCCGGGCCGCGGCTGCTCGCCAGCCGGGAGGCGCTCGACGCCGCCGAGATTAAGCAGCAGCTCAGCGAGCTGCCACGGCCGCGCGCCGGGCACCAGTCCCGATCGCCGACAGCCGCGCACGCGCGAGATACGTCGACGTGGCGGGCACGCTGCGCGCGGTCACGCTGCGGCCGCGGGGCACCAGCCTGACCATGGAGGCCGAGCTCTGGGACGGCACCGGCAGCGTCACCCTGGTCTGGCTGGGCCGTCGTGACATCCCCGGCATCCAGCCCGGCCGGAGGATCGTCGTGCACGGCAGGCTGACCAGCATCAAGGGCGAGCGCACCATCTACAACCCGGCCTACGAGCTGCAGCCGACGGCCGACCAGCAGGACGCGCCCGGCCTAAGGCCTGAACCGGTAGCCCATGCCGGGCTCGGTCAGCAGGTAGCGCGGCCGCGACGGGTCCGGCTCCAGCTTCCGGCGCAGGTTGGCCACGTAGACCCGCAGGTAGTTGGCCTCGTTCTGGTAGCCCGGGCCCCAGACCTCCGCGAGCAGCTGGCGCTGCGTCACCAGCCGGTCGGCGTTGCGGACCAGCACCTCGAGCAGCTGCCACTCGGTGGGCGTGAGCCGCACGTCAGCGCCCGCCCGGGTCACACGCTTGCGGGCAAGGTCGACGGTGAACTCGGCGGTCGACACGACCGGCTCGTCCGGCGCCGGCGACGCCCGGCGGACCGCGGCCCGCAGCCGGGCGAGCAGCTCGTCCATGCCGAACGGCTTGGTGACGTAGTCGTCGGCGCCCGCGTCGAGCGCCGCCACCTTCTGGCTTTCCTGGCCCCAGGCCGACAGCACGATGATCGGCGTCGACGTCCAGCCGCGTACGCCCCTGATCACCTCGGTGCCGTCCATGTCCGGCAGGCCGAGGTCGAGTATCAGCACGTCCGGCCGCTCGCGGGCCATCGCCGCCAGGCCGGACGCTGCCGTCGGCGGCGGTGCTCACCTCGTACTTGCGCGCGGTCAGGTTGATCCGCAGCGCACGCAGGATCGGCGCCTCGTCATCGATGACCAGGACCCGCGTCATGGGTCGGCGCGGTCACGCTGGCCGCGGTGACCGCGCAGCGGCAGGGTGACCCGCATGGTCAGCCCGCCGCCCGGCGTATCGGCCGCGTGCACCGAGCCGCCCATGGTGTCCAGGAACCCCTTGACCACGGCGAGCCCGAGCCCGACACCCGTACCGCGGCCCGGCTCGCCCACCCGGCTGTCCAGCCGCTGGAACGGCTCGAACATCGCGGACTTGAGCTCGTCCGGCACGCCCGGGCCGTGGTCGACGATCTCTAGCAGTACGCCGTCTGCGCTGTCAGCCGGCGCGCATGCCGGCCGGCTGGCCGGTCGGCGAGTAGGCCAGGGCGTTGGCGAACAAGTTGGCCAGCACCCGCTCGAGCAGGCCGGGGTCGGTCAGCACCAGCGGCAGCCCGTCCGGGACCGCGAGCTCGCAGCACGTTGCCGCCATCCAGGCCGCGCAGCGCCACCGGCGCCACCTCGTCGATCGCGGTCGGCCGCAGGAACGGCTGCAGCGAGCCGGTGGTCAGCCGGCTCATGTCCAGCAGGTTGCCGATCAGCGCGTCCAGCCGGTCAGCCGAGGCTTCGATCGTGGCGAGCAGGGCGGCCTCGTCGGCCTCGGTCCACTCGCACGTCGGTCTGCCGCAGGGTGCTGACGCTGGCCTTGATGGACGCCAGCGGGGTGCGCAGGTCGTGGCTGACCGCAGCGAGCAGGGCGGTGCGCATCCGGTTGCCTTCCGCCAGCGCCTCGGCCTGCGCGGCCTGGGTCCGCAGCCGGTCCCGGTCCAGCGCCGCCGCGAGCCTGCGCGGCGAGCCCGTCGAGCAGCCGAGGGGACAGCGGCCGCTGCTGGCCCGAAACGATCCAGCATCAGGTCGGGCCTGGCTGCGATCCGGCCGGGCTCGCCGCCAGCGGCGCGTCACCGCTGCTGGCAACCCGGACCCACTGCTCGCCGGACAGCTCGAGCAGTTCGGCCCTGCCGCCGCGGCTTCGCGGTGAGGTGCTCGAGCACGGCGGCCGGGGTGTCTTCGCCGCCGAGCACGGTCTGGGCCAGCGCCAGCAGGGCCTCTGCCTCCTCGGTGCTGCGCGCGGCCTGCCGTGCGCGCAGCGCGGCCAGGTGCACGACGCTGCTGACCGTCACCGCCACGGTCACGAACAGCAGCAGGGCCAGCAGGCTCTTCCCGTCGGCGATCGTGAGGGTGTGCACCGGCGGGGTGAAGTACCAGTTGACCAGCAGGCTCGCGGTGACCGCGGCCAGCACGGCCGGCCAGAACCCGCCGACCACCGCGACCGCGACCACGGCGACCAGGTAGATCAGCAGGTCGTCGCCGAGGTCGAGGTGCAGGCTGGTCGCCGACAGCGCCAGCGTGAGCAGCGGCAGGCCGCCCACCAGCAGGACCCCGGCCAGGACCCGGCGGCCGCCGATCCCGCCCGTCAGGTCTGCGAGCAGACCGCGTCTGTGCCGGGGCGCCTTGACCTTGGGCTCACCGGATACGTCCACAATCCACAGTGTGACCGATGAGAGCGCTCGGCGCACTACGACGCCGGCCGCGAGGCCGCCCAGGCAGCAGGCAGCGACCACGATGGCGGCCCGGCCCGCTGGCCAGTCAGTCAGCTGGAGCCGCGCGTAAGGAGCGCCGGAAAAGCCGCAGACGGTCAGCCAGCCAATCACGCCGAGGACGGCCGCGGCTGCTGGCTCAGCGACCGCGGACCCGATGGCGACGATGGCCGCGGCGAGCGCTAGGACCCAGCCGCCGGAAACACCGCCATCGCTGCCTGCTGCCGCGGCGCCGACCACCAGCATCGCGCCGAAGCCAGCTGGCAGCGCGAGCGGTGCGGCCAGGCCGCGCCGCCGTCTGGGTTCCGCGCTCATGCATCCAGTTCACGCTGACTCGCCCCGTTACCCAATGATCTTCACAGGTTCTTAACAGCGCCTGCGGAGGTCTTCACACCTCCTTTGCGTGAGCCGGGATAATGGCGCCATGACTGACCCAGACTGCCTGTTCTGCGCGATCGTCGCGGGGCGGCTGCCGTCCACCCAGGTGTACTCGGATGACGTGGTCGTCGCGTTCCTGGACATCCGGCCACTGACGACCGGCCACCTGCTGGTCGTGCCGCGCGAGCACGCAGCGGGCCTGGCGTCGCTGCCCGAGCCGACAGGCGCGCACATGTTCACGACGGCGCAGCGGCTGGCTGGGGCCATTCGTGCGTCTGGGCTACCTTGCGAGGGCATCAACCTGTTCCTCGCCGACGGCGCCGTCGCCGGCCAGGAGGTCTTCCACGTGCACCTGCATGTGCTCCCCCGCAATTCTGGAGACGGGTTCTCGATCAGCGCCCAAAGACACGAAGCTGACCGGGCGGGACTTGACACCACCGCCGCACTGATTCGCGCAGTCCTCTAGCTGCCGCCGACTCCCTCCGCGGATTCCAGCGATCGTCGCAACACTCGATGGCTCCCCGCTGGCATCCCACGGGAGGGGGCTGGACCGGGCTATGTCAACCTGACCGGCCCCGGATGGCCAGCTGCCGGTCGATTCCGGTGACGGATCGTCGGAAGCGGATCATTTCTGCGCTGGCGAAGTACTTTTCTGCGATGACCAGGTCATCCTCGCCCTGCCGGAGGGCGCTGAGGAGGGCTGCTCTGGGAAGGTGCAGGCATCCGGCGAGCCATCCGGCTTCGGTCTCGGCCTCTGTGTCGTATTCACGGAGGCTGAGTCGGCTACCTTGATGATCCGGCTCGGCCGGTCGTCTCGGATGAGGTGGGCGGCCTCGTGATGCAGGTCACTTTCCTGCCGGGCCGGGCTGTGGGTGTTGTTCACGATGACGAAGGTGGTGCCGTCGTAGGCGCCGCTCACCGCGGACCACGCTCGCGGATCTTGCTGTGTTAGCTGGCTGATATCGGCTGCTGTGATCCCTGGGATGAGGCCAGGGGTGGTGACGATCGCACCGAGCTGCCTGAGGAGCTGCCGGGCGGGAAGACGAGCGTGAGCCGCCAGGCCGAGCCGAGCGCGGGCTCCGGATGCTTCGGTCTCGGCTCAGGTCTTGTACCCCCGTTGCACTGCTACTCACCGTCCTCACGGAGCAGCCGGTCGGCTGCGGCAGCCTGATAGGCGAGACGGGCCATGCGCTCCAGGGCACGTCTTCTGGGGCCGGGCGGCACCGGAGCCACGAGGACAGTACGCGCGAAATTGGCGCAATGATCCTTGTCGGTGCGGGTCAAGTCCCCGCTTCCACCAGTGTTGCCGCAGTTAACCCACCTTGTCTGCGAATCGGTGCCGTGCCGCCTGGCGGGAGACGCCGAGCGCAATCGCGATCCTGTTCCAGCTCCGGCCCTTGGCACGGGCTGCAGCAACGCGCTCGGTGACCATGGCTTCGGTGCGGCGGACCTGATCGGCCGCCTCGGCGACAGCACGAAGGTCGGACAGGTCATCGACCTTGGCGGTAGCAGGGTCAAGCGCGTCAGCTAGGCGCTGGAACCGGCCAGCGGCTTCCTCGATTTCCGCGTCGGTGTGCGTCATGGAATCACCCCTGGCTGATGAACTGGTAGAACTTCGGCCGCAGCCGCATCGCATGGATGATCACCGGGTCCTCGCCTAACAGATCGAGCACGCCGATCTCCAGCGGGACGCCGTCTCGTGCGGGGCCGATGAGCATCGTCAAATCCTCGTCCATGTCGATCTTCCGTATCGCGGTCCGAACGGCGCGCCAGATGTCGGAGTCGCTGACTCCGTGCCTGCGGGCCGGCTCGCCGATCCTCACCTGACCACTCTGCCAGGCCGTCTGCGAGAAGACAACAATTGTTGTCTTACCATCATTCCGCCGGAGCGGCAGCTCTAAGCACGACGGGTATACCGGGTTCACGACGCTGCCCTGGTGAGGAATGCCTCAAGGTTCCGGCGGGTGATGATGCGACGGCGACCGACCTTCAGATAGGGAGCTTGCCTGCCCTCATTTGGTCATAGAGCAGATCGCGGGATAGTCCAGCGATGAACCCTGCGTCGGCTACGGAGTACGCGACTCGCTCCGGCAGTGAATCGCCAGAACGAAGGGCCACAGTCTCCTGCCCCGCCGTTTGCTGTCCCAGGATGCCATTGTCTGTCCTGCCTGAGGTCCCCGTCGGCGGCTGTTCACGATCAGGTAGTCGGCGCATCTGCCGACCAGGCGCGGTCACTGCCCGGCCTCCCACTGTGCGTCCCAAGCCGCGACTGCGGCGTACAGCCGCGCGCAGTTATCAGCGCTGCCAGAATGGCCCGAGCGCGATGAGGCCGAAGGTGGCGGTGAACGAGCAGAGCCGTATCGCCGACGTTCGGCCTGGCCAGGCTCCTCTGGTCAACCTGCCCGATCTGGCATTGGGGCCGGTGCTTATCGTTGCCGGCCTGCTGGGCGCCTTGCTCGTGGCGTTCTCGGACCGGTACGGCTATCACAGGGACGAGCTGTACTTCCTTCAATGCGGGCGGCATCTAGCCTTGGGTTTCCCGGATCAGCCGCCCCTCGTCCCAGTGATCGCGCGGCTAATGTCCGACTTGGCGCCGGGGTCGCTCGTGCTGCTGCGGCTCCCGTCGGCCCTAGCCGCGGCGGCCGTGGTCGTGCTGACCGCGATGATCACCCGCGAGCTAGGCGGGCACCGGACGGCGCAGATTCTGGCTGCCGGGATCATCGCGCTGGCCCCCGTTACCCTCGGATCCAGTCATCTGCTCAGCACGACTGCCTTCGACTTGCCCGCCTGGGCGCTGCTCTGCCTGCTGCTCATCCGGATCCTGCGCACCGGCAACAGCCGGCTGTGGCTCCTGGCCGGGCTGGTGGCAGGCATCGGCCTCCTGGACACCGACCTGGTCACGTTCCTGATCTTCGCGGTCGTCGTCGGGCTCATCGCCGCCGGGCCGCGCCAGCCGCTGCGGTCACCCTGGTTCTACGCGGGCGGAGCGATCGCGCTCGGTCTGTGGGCGCCGTATCTGGCCTGGCAGGCCGCGCACGGCTGGCCCGAGCTGAAGGTGGCGCACTCGATCGCGACTGGCGGGTCGGGGACCTCGGCGCAATGGTGGCTGATACTGCCAGAGCAGCTGATCCTGGTCTCGCCGTATTTCGCCCCGGTCTGGATCGCCTGGCCTGATCCGGTTGTATCGGGAACTGCGCTGGTGCCGGGCGCTCGGAGTGGCCTACCCAGTCCTGGCCGTCGCGTTCATGCTCACTGGCGGCAAGCCGTATTACCTGGCCGGGATGTTCCCGGTACTGGTCGGCGCCGGCGCTCAGCCGGCCGCCGACTGGCTGGCACGGGGGGTGCGCCGCCGCCGGCTGATTGTTGCCGCGGTCGCGCTGAGCCTGGCGATCGTGCCGGTCACGTTGCCCGTTGTGCCGGCGAATGCGCTGCACAGGACGCCCATCGTGGCGATGAACTATGACGCGGGCGAAACCGTCGGCTGGCCGGCCTTCGTCGGCGAGATCGCGGCCGCGTACCGGTCGCTGCCGCCAGGCCAGCGCGCGTCGTCGATCGTGCTGACGGGCAACTACGGCGAGGCGGGCGCCGTGGACCGCTTCGGCCCCGTCGACGGGCTGCCCTCGGCCTACAGCGGGCACAACGCCTTCTGGTACTGGGGCCCGCCGCCTGGGCGACGACGGCCGTCGTGGTCGGATACGCCCGCAGCCAGCTAGGCTTCTGCGGCATCGTCAGGCTGGCCCTGCAGCTAAACAACCACGTGAACGTCAATGACGACGAGCAGGGCGCGCCGGTCTGGATCTGCCGGCAGCTTCGCGGAAGCTGGCAGGCGATCTGGCCGTCCCAGCGCTACTTCGGCTAGGCCGAGCCGAAACCGGCCGACTCGAAATCGATCCGCATGACCGCCCGCCGGACGGTGGGGCGGCTGATCTCCTCGAACCCGGCGTCTTCGAAGACCTGGCGGGCTCCGACGTGGACTTCGCCCCACGTGATCTCCTTGCCGGGCTGGACGACCATCGGGTAGGCCTCAAGTGCCCGAGCGCCCCGGTCGCGGGCGAACCGCTGGCACTGGCACCGGCCTGGGTAATCGGTGGTGCCGAAGATCGCCGCGAGGTCATCCGAGGACGCCTCGTTGGCGGGCACGATTGCCAGCTGCTCGGCCGAGATAGGCCTGCCCCTAGCCGTCAGATCATCGCCGGCCGCCATCGACGGTTCGCGAATCGCGGTGTCCAGAACGTTGTCCTCGGTCATGCTCCACAGGCTAGGAGCTATTCCGGACATGCTGCTTCCCGAATGCCTGGCGCCGCGCTGGAAGTGCCGCGCGATACAACTTGTCCACTGCTGTGCTAACTTGCGCGGCATGTTCACGACCCCGCTCGTCAATCTCTACACCGCCGACATCGAGGCCGGACTTCGGTTCTACCGGGACCTCCTCGGATTCGCGGAGACCTTCCGCACGCCTATGGAGGGAACCCCCGATCACGTCGAACTCACACTGAACGGGTTTGCGCTCGGGCTCGGCACCGTGGAGGCAGCAAAGCGGGTGCACGGCATCGACGCATCACCCGGCAGCCCGGCCATGGTCCTGGTGGTCTGGACGGACGACGTCGACGCCGCTTTCGAGCACCTGACGTCTGCCGGCGCACCCATCGTCCAGCCGCCCCACAACACCGGCAACAGCAACCGCAACGCATTGCTGCGCGATCCCGACGGAAATCTCGTCGAGATCGTCGCGAAGGTCACCTAAGGGCAGCCGCCGAGCGAGGCTAGGACGGGCGGCCGGGCCGGCCCAGCTGCGCGTTCCGGACAGTGGCTGCGGCCCGCAGCGCTACCACGAGCGCCAGCGCCATGATCGCCAGTTCAGCGGCGTCGACGAGGCCCGGCCGGAACAGCCCTGTCTGGCCGCGTCCGAGCACCCAGCTCGCCGCGCCGGCGAGGTAGCCAGCCGCAGCTACAGTTGCGCCGGCCGCGAGGATCGCCTCGTACCGGACCAGCCGCCGCGGCCAGGTGAGCCTGCGGGTGACCGTGACCAGCCCGGTGACAAGACCGATCCAGGCGAGCGGGCTCAGCGTCATCCAGGCCAGTTCCGGCACCGGAAACCGGGCCAGGAGCGCGGGATGCATCCAGTACGACGACACCGACAACGTGGACGCCCAGCCGAACGCCGCCAGGCCGGCCGGCATCAGCCCGTGATGCGTGCCGCCGGTGCCAGGCCACCCATTCTGCAGGTAGTGGGTACCGACGATCAGCACGGTGGCGCTGCCAGCTGCGAGGCCTGCGGGCCGAGTGAGCCGCCGGTCACGCAGTCCCGCCGCGACCGCGTGCCAGGCCAGCGGGACGATCGCGGCGAGTCCGATGAGTCCAAGGCAGCCGGCCGCGACCACCATCACCAGCGTGCCCGCTGCCGACGCCGCCGACCCCGGCGACGCCCACTGCCAGCTGGTAGCGAGTTGCGCCAGCATCGCCATGCCAAAGGCGGTGAACGCAGCAATCGCGCAACCGACTGCAGCCAGCCCGGCTCGGGCTTGGTCGGCAGGCGGGAGCTGGTGGCTGGTAACACCCGCGCAGGTGCACCGGGCTAGCAGCCCGCTCCTGATCACGTCCGCACTACGCCGCCAGCTTCGCGGCCGCTCGGCCATGTCGGCCAGCAGCAACTCGGCGAACTCCGCGCCATACCGGGCTCGCCAGGACGCCGGGTACCACCGGAGCAGCCGTCCCGCCCGGTCCACCCGGTCCGCCGTCATGCCTGACCCCAGCTGCGGGCCAGCCGCCCGAGCCCGACATCGGCGACCCGGCGCTGGCCATCGAGATGGGCGCGGAGCGCCAGTGCACCCGCCGCTGTCAGCTGGTACGGCCGCCGCCGGTCGTCGCTGGCTAGCGCTTCGATCAGGCCCTGACCCTCCAGCCGGCTCAGTGCCTCGTACAGCGTTCCCGGCGCCAGCCGGACGCCAGCGAACTGCTCTATGTCCTTTGTCAGCGCGTACCCGTGCTTGGCGCCGTCCGCCAGGCTCGACAGGATGAGCGTCGCCGGTCCGGCGTACCGGCCGAATGTCCGCAGCGAGCCGCCGGTATCCGGTTGCGAGCGTGGCATGCTGGCATCGTATATCGCCGGACGATGGATCGGTAGGCGGAACTTCATCGGCCGAGCAGGTAGGGCAGCCGGGCGGTGAGGAAGGTGCGCGGGAACTCATCGCGCAGCCGCCACAATCCGGCATCGATGACGAAGTGCGCCATCACTGCGCCGAGGAACAAGCCGAACAGTACCGGCCTGCCTGCCGCGGCCTGATCGGAGGCCATAGCCAGCACGGCGCCACCCAGCAAGGCGATGTTGCACAGCGCGGCGAGCTGCAAGATCCTGCCTCGGCCGGGTTCACCGCCGGCCGCGACCATTCCCATCAGCAGCAGGTACTGCAGGCCATGCGCGATCGTCAGGCCGGCCACAGCCGCGTAAGGCGAGGTGAATACGAAGACCGGCAGGCCGAACATCAGCGAAGTCAGGTAAGCGGCGCAAAAGCCAGGCGACCGGGCGGCCCGCCCGGCCAGGCACCATAGCCCTACCCCGACCGAGACGGCGAACCCGGCCGCCGCCACGGGGAACAGCAGCGCCAGCGGGAAGAACGGGGCCAGCACCGGCCTGACCGGCAGCTGCAGCAAGCTGGGCCGGGACATCAGGGCCGCGACGGCAGCCAGGCCTGCCCCGGTCAGCGCACGGCGTTCGGCTATCCGCAGCGGGGCGAGGCGGCCAGATGCCGCTGCCAGCGCGGCAACGCCGAGATTCTGCTTCTGGTAGTGGAAGAACTGCCAGCCGAAATAGGGCAGCAGCAGCCACTTCAGCGCGGCCTCGGGCACCAGCTGGGCGATCACGCCGGCCCCGGTAATCAGCGCGATCGGCGACCATATATAGCGGGCCCTGCGCCTGCGCATGTGCGCCCGAACCTCCGGCACGGTGAAGAACCAGGCGGTCGAGGCGACGTGCACCGAGGAACCCACGAACAGCAGGAACGCGAGCGCTTCCGGGGCAGGTGCCGATCCTGACGGCGCGAGCGCGATGGCCGTCACCGCAGCACCGACCGTGCTGCCGACCGTAGCGATCAGCCACCAGCGCGCGCCGCGCGAGCTCGCCGACCGCGGCCCGGCGGCTGGCCGCGTTGTAGCTGGCTGCGTTGCAGCTTGCTGCAGCACTTCAGCCGCCACCGCAGCCTCCAGTCGCCGCCGCCGAAGCCGACGCCATCACCTGCAGCACCACGAATGCCAAGGCCGCGGACAGCGGGACCAATGCCACTAGGAGCCAGGCCAGCTCTTTGCGCCGTTGACCCGCCGTCGTGGTGCCAGCGCCACCATCGCCGCCCTCGCTGTCGGGCAGCGCGCCCGCCGTCGTCGCGGTCTGGCCCGCTGGCCCGTCACTTGCCGCTTGATTCGTCAACATGCCAGCCACGCTACTTCGTGGTCCGGTATATCGTCAACCGATACTTCGCGGCCCGGAGTAAAGCCGCAGCGCAAGCCAGCGGCGATGATGGGCGGACGGCTACGCGAGAGATGATGGCTTCGTGATCGACTTGATCCTCCGCGACGCGCGGATCGCCGGCCAGGACAGCCTCACCGACATCGGAGTCAGCGACGGCGTCATCGTCGCGACAGACGACGCGACGACCGCCTCCGAAACCATCGACCTCGGCGGGCGCCTAGTGACACCGCCCCTGGTTGAGCCGCACATTCACCTGGACGCGGTGCTAACCGTCGGCCAGCCCCGGCCGAACGAATCAGGCTCGCTGTTCGAGGGCATCGCCATCTGGGCGCAGCGGGTCGCCGACCTGAGCTACCAGGACGTCCAGGATCGCGTCCGGCAGGTCCTGCGCTGGCAGCTTGCCTGTGGTGTCCAGCACGTGCGCAGTCATGTCGACGTCTGCGACCCCGAGCTACGGGCCCTGCGGGCCCTGGTCGACCTGCGGGAAGAAGTCCGCGGCCTGCTCGATCTTCAACTGGTCGCGTTCCCGCAGCAGGGCATCTTCGGCTTCGACGGCGGCCAGCAACTGATGCGCAAGGCAGTCGAGCTCGGTGCCGACGTTGTCGGCGGCATCCCGCACTACGAGCTAACCCGCGAGGACGGCGTGGAGTCCGTCCGGTTCGCCATGGCGCTGGCCGACGAGCACGGACTTCGCGTCGACATCCACTGCGACGAGACCGACGACGACCAGTCCCGGTTCGTCGAGGTTATGGCGGCCGAGACCATCCGCCGCGGCATGTCCGGCCGGGTCACCGCCAGCCATACGACCGCGATGCACTCCTACAACAGCGCCTATGCCTACCGGCTTATCAGCAACATCGCCCGAGCGGGCCTGCACATGGTGACCAACCCGCTCGACAATTCAGTCCTGCAGGGACGGTTCGACACCGGGCCGATCCGCCGCGGGCACACGCGGGTGAAGCAACTCCAGGAGGCCGGCGTCAACGTCTGCATCGGCCACGACTCGGTGATGGACCCGTGGTACCCGCTCGGATACGGTGACCCGCTGCAGGCCGCGTTCGTGCTGGTGCACCTCGGCCAGATGTCCGGCGACAGCGAGCTTCGCCGCCTCATCGAGATGATCACGGTCAACCCGGCCGCGGCCCTGGGGGTGCCGGACTACGGGCTGCGCGCGGGCGGACCCGCCGACCTGGTTGTCTTCGACGCGCCGTCGGAAGCGGACGCGCTGCGCCTGGTCGCGCCGCGCACCCTCGTCCTGCGCGCGGGCAAGGTCGTCGCCCGCGCCACTCCGGCTCTGCACACTGTCGTCTGGGATGGCACCGAGGAACCCGTTACCTTCATAAGGCGGTAACGGGGTCCTTGCTCAGGCAGCCGCCGCCGGCTCGGACTCGCCCGGGATCACAAGTGCCTCCTGCACCTGGCTCTGGCCCTGGAGCCGGAAGAACAGCCAGTACAGCAGCACTGCGAGCACGAAGCCGACCTCGAAGGTGAGGTCACCCAAGGCAGGATGGTTCTTGGGCACAATACCTACGTACCCAGGGCTCCCACTCTGGTTGGCGAACAAGTAGATCGACACGGCCGCTGCGACTGCCATCGCGACAAAGCCAGCCCACGGGTTATGGCGGCGGTCGAATAGCAGGCCGTCTACTCGCTTGCGCCGCCGCAGGAACTGGTCGGCGAAGAACACGCCGAGCCACGGCCCGATCCAGTAAGCGATGACCAGCAGGAAGTTGTTGTACTTGACGCCGGCGTCGCTGAGCCCGGCCAGGGCCACGAAGAAGCCGGCGATGCCGAAGACGATGGCCACGATGGCCCGGCGGAGCCTCAGCGGGAGCTTGATGCCGAGGGCGAGGAACGACATCGAGCCGGAGTACACGTTGAGCGCGTTCGCGCAGATGGCGCCCAGCGCGATCGCTAGCAGCGTGAGATCGCCGATCCAGGTCGGGAGGTGGCTGACGAAGCCGGCGGTCGGGTTGTTGGCGTACTTGGCGATGCTGGTGACGGTGGCCGCGGCTGCGCCCACGACCTCGAGCGCGGCGCAGGAAACGAAGACGCCGAGGCCCGCCCACAGGCCGGTGGCCCGCCGGTTGGTGTTCTTTGGCAGGTAGCGGGTGTAGTCGCTGGCGTAGGGGTTCCAGCCGGCCGCGTAGCCGAACGCGGCACCGAAGGTGATCAGCCATCCACCAAGGCGCCCGCCGACCGGGGCTGCGATGGGCGCGCCGGGGTGCGATTTGCTCAGGATCACGACCGCAGCGACGACAAATATGACCACCAATACTGGGAACGCCCATCGCTCGAAGGCGTGCACCAGGTTGTGGCCGAAGAACGCAACCGCAAGCTGCACCACCACGATGATCAACAGGCAGAGCTTGCTATTCCAGTTCAGCAGCGCGTTCAGCGCGAATGCGCCGCTCACGCTGTTGACCGCGAACCAGCCGACGCCTGCCACCAGCGAGTTCAGGCCGGCCGGCAAGACGTTTCCGCGGAAACCGAAGCCGAGCCGGGACAAGACCATCTGCGGAACCCCGAATAGCGGACCGCGAGCCGCGAGCGCGCCCATCGACAATGAGCCGAGCGCGGTTCCGAGCACGATCGCGAGGGTTGCCATCCAGAATGTCTGACCGAAGAACCAGACGCCGATGACGCCGACGAAGATCGTCGCGAACTCCATGTTCGGCGACACCCAGGTCCAGAATTGCTGATACGGCTTGCCATGTCGTTCGGTGAGCGGGATGTACTCAGCGCCACCCGGCTCGATCGCGGCGACTTTGTCGCCATATGTACCTTCGCGGACATCGGCCTCGATCAGCGCGGTGCCCCCCGCGCTCTTCGTCTCGGTCACTGGGCGTTTACCCCTTTAGTCCCAATCAGACGGACATTAGGCACTTGCCGGCATAGCGCAACACCGCTGAGACCTAGAATGACGCTCATTTGTTTCGATTAGGTATCGACACGCGGCACGCAGATATTCGCCCCGATCAACGTCATAATCGCGGGCAAGCTTCCGCACCCGGTTCTCTCTGACGAGTGGCCAAATCGCCGTCGCACCCAGAGCAGCCCGCTGGTTGTGGAGCTAGAGCTAACCTGTCCGCTCCGCTGCTAACGCGCGACCATCGGCTCCGGCAGCACGCGCTGCAGCACGCCGATGTCGCCAGTGATCTCCAGGCCGAGATTCGCCGCCTCGCCGGCGGTGAGACCGCCGGCGAACAGGGCCAGCATGAGGCGCGGTTCGCCGCGCAGGACGACGTCCGGCGTGGTGGCCGTGCCGAGCCGGACGCTCACTGCGCCGCCAGATACATCGACGACCGCGGGACTGCTGGCGGCATCGAGCTCGATCGACACCGGTGGCCCGTCAGGATCGCGGTCGCGCAGGAAGAACGACACCGGGAAAGAGAACCAGTGGCCGCGGAACTCGTCGCCCTGAGCCGGATCCATCATGTACCTGACGCCCCACCGGCCGATCGCTCCGAGGACCGGTTCCAGCTCGGCGCCTGCATCGGTCAGGCGGTACAGCGTGGTAGCGACGGGCGGCGGGGCGTCCTCCCGCCAGATCAGTCCGGCCGCTTCGAGGTCTCGAATCCGGTCCGAGAGCAAGTTGGTCGCGATTCCCGGCAGCCCGTCCTTCAGGTCGGTGTACCGGCACGCTCCCCGAATCAGGAGCTCCCGGATGATGAGGAACGTCCACCTATCACCGACGACGTCGAGCGCCTTGGCGATCGAGCAGTATTCACCATAACTCCGCACGTCAGCAGCTTAGCGGACGTCCGGTTGATATTCAAGTTTAAGAACTTGACTTTTTCAACCACTGGGTGAAGCATCTCAACCATGCGATCGAAACCCATGATCCTCGTCGCGCTGCTGCTGGCAGCCTTCCTCGTCAACCTGGACACCACGCTGGTGAACGTCGCGCTACCCGCACTGGTGCGCGAACTGCATGCCACCACCACTCAGCTGCAGTGGGTCGTCGACGCTTTCAACCTCGTCTTCGCCGCGCTGCTGCTCACCTTCGGTAGCCTGTCCGACCGATTCGGCCGCAAGGGCATGCTGCTGGCAGGACTGACCGTGTTTGGCGTCGCCAGCCTCGCTGGCGGCTTCACGTCCACCCCGGCACAGCTGATCGCGGCCCGGTCGGTGATGGGGCTGGGAGCAGCCATGACTTTCCCGTCGACGCTCTCGCTGATCTCCAACGTATTCACCGAACGGACGGAACGGGCTCGCGCCATCGGGCTGTGGGGCGCGATCGCCGGGGTGGCCATCGCGATGGGGCCGATCGTCGGCGGCTGGCTGCTCGAGCACTTCAGCTGGGCCAGCATCTTCATCGCCATGGCGCCAGTAGCGGCAGCAGCGGCGATCCTGGTAGCGCTTGTCGTTCCCGCTTCTAAGGACCCGGACGCGGCGACTCCCGACATCCCCGGCCTGATGCTGTCGTCGGCAACCATGGCGCTGCTGGTCTACACCATCATCGACGCGCCGACTTACGGGTGGGACGCGGCACGGAGCCTGGCAGGTTTTGCCGCCTCAGCGGTATTGCTCGCCGCGTTCATTGTCCGTGAGCGGAGTGCCGCGCACCCCATGCTCGATGTGCGGCTGTTCCGCAACATGCGGTTCAGCGCGGCCAGCGGCGCTGTCACGGTGTCGTTCTTCACCTTGTTCGGCTTCATCTTCCTGATAACGCAGTACTTCCAGTTCGTCCGGAGCTACGGCCCGCTCTCGACCGGCGTGCACCTGCTACCGGTCGCGATATCGGTAGGTGTCGGATCGGTAGCCGGGACTCAGCTGGCTGTGAGGTTCGGGACCAAGCTCATCGTCACCACCGGGCTCGTCGCGATGGCAGGGTTCTACGGCTGGGTTGCGGTGACCACGAGCGCAACCCTCAGCTACGGCGTCATCGCAGCCCAGATGGTGGTGTACGGGCTGGGCCTGGGCCTGACCTCGGCGCCCGCCACCGAATCCATCATGGGCGCCATCTCCCGGCGCAAGGCCGGCGTCGGTTCAGCAGTGAACGACACGACCAGGCTCGTCGGCGGCACGCTGGGCGTGGCGGTAATCGGCAGCGTGTACGCGTCGGTCTACGCGTCGCGGCTCACGGCCACTTTGCCGGCCAGCGTGCCAGGCCGGGTCGCCGCGATCGCGCACCAGTCCGTCGGCGCCGCGTATGTCGCCGCCGGCAAGATTGCGGCCCTCGGTCAGCCGGTGCTCGGTCAGGCGCTGCGGCATGCCTCGACCAACGCCTTCCTGCGCGGCCTCACCGTCGGCTCCCTCGTCGCCGGCGGCGTGGCTGCCGTAGGCGCAGTGCTGGCAGGCCTGTTCCTGCCGGCCCAGCCCGCGAGCACAGCGGGTGACGAAGCCGAGATGGCTGGAGGGCCGCACGAGGTGGATGCGCAAGCGCGCCCCGCCCCAGCGGCCCGTTAACGAGCTCAAGCATCGCTGCATATACAACTGGAGGCACTCATGTCCAACCTTCGCCCACTAATCGAGCGCAACCGCGCTTTCGCCGCCTCCGGCGCCCACGCCGGGCTGGCAATCATGCCCCGCGTGCCGGTGTTCATCGTCACCTGCCTAGACCCGCGCGTCGACCCTGCCGCCTTCCTGGGAATCGAGCTGGGAGACGCCGCGGTTGTCCGCAACGCCGGCGGCCGGGTGACAGAAGCTGTCATCGACGACATTGCGTTCATCAGCTACATCACCAGGCTGATGATGCCAGATGGGCCACTATTCGAGGTGACCGTCGTCCATCACACCGGCTGCGGCACGGCATTCCTCGACGACGCCGGATTCCGGTCTGCTTTCGCCGCGGGCGCTGGCTTGGACGAGGCAGAGCTCGCGGCAAAGGCAGTCGTTGATCCGGCGGCCACCGTCCGCTCCGACGTGGCGCGGTTGCTGTCATCGCCCAAAGTGCTGCCGCAGATCAGTGTCTCCGGTCACGTGTACGACCTCCAGACGGGACTGGTCACCACTGTCGTCGACGCGTCGCAGATGCACCAGGACGCACAGCACGCCCGCTAACGGCACGCGAAGGGAGACGGGTAACGAACCAGACATGCGATCGGTGCAGACCTGCGGTCGCCCGGCCTGACAGAGGAAGACCTGGTCAGCGCATGGCGGCCACCGTTTTGCGGAGATTACCGAGATTGCGCAGCCTAGCCTCGTAGGTGGCCCTAGCGACTCCTGCGGCGAAGACCCGGCGGTTGGAGAGCCCGCCGTCAGTGTCTATGCCGAACGCCGGTGAGCGTCCCCGCGAAGGAGTCGGAGATGATCAGCATTCGGTTGTCGGGCGTGATGACCATGCCATTGGGGAACTGGATGTCGCCGGCGACCTGGCGTAGCTGGCCGGCGGGCGTGAAGAGCTTGATGTAGCCGGGCTTGGGCGGCGCTCCTGCGACGAAGTCGAAGTCCGCTCCGTTGAGGTAGATGTTGCCGCGGCCGTCCACCACGATCTCGTTCGCGCGCTGCTCGGCGTGGACGACCATCGACCCGTCGGGCTCCTGGCGCCGCAGATTGTCGCCGGTGACCAGCAGCCTGCCGTCGGGCAGCCAGTCGATTGAGTAGCCCATCGGGTGGCTGTCGGGATCTGGTGTGGCCGTGACCTCCGCTTTGCCGTCCAGGCTGACGGCCACGACCTGACGGTCGATCCAGTTGCAGAACCACAGCCGGCCCTCGTGCCACCGTGGTGACTCGGGACTTCCCAGATCAGTCAGCAGGACCTTTGGCTCGGACATTGACGTCGCTTCGCTTCGCCGGGCTGCGCGGGCGCAGGCCGGCTCCTCCGTCAGCTATACGAACGACAGCCGGGCGATCGACACGATTGCCGGGCGGATACGTGCATGCATGCCTGCTACCATGTAGGCATGGAGCAGATGACGTGGCGAGCACCAGCCGACCTCATCGAACGGGTCCGCCGAGCTGCTCAGCGCCAGCGCCGCAGCATGAATGACTACGTGACGGCTGTACTCGATGCCGCGACCGACCCCCGCCTGGCCGGCAGCGAGGCCGAGCGCCTACGAGATCGCCTGGACCAGGCCGGATTGCTGGCTGAACCTGGCGAACGTCGCAGTCGTCCCCAGCGCGCTGAGACCGCTGGCGCGCGCAGGCGCGCAGGCGCCGGGACGGACCTATCACAGCTTGTCAGCGAGGACCGTTGAGTACGTTTGCCGACTCCTCAGCGCTGGTGAAACTTTATGCGGATGAGACAGGGCACGAGCAGGTTCGCGGCATAGGAAGCATTGCTGTCTCGCAGTTGGCGAGGGTAGAGGTTCCGGCGGCTCTGTGGCGGAAGCAGCGCATGGGTGAGCTGTCCGCCAACGACGCGAGATTGCTCACCGCCGACTTCGAGGCTGACTACTTCGGGAGCGACTCTGAACCCCCGCGGTTTGCTGCCGTCGCGGCCGCCGCGAGCATCTTCGACGACGCGTCGAGGCTGTGTGCATCGCATGGTCTTCGAGCTTATGACGCAGTCCAGTTGTCCAGTGCCCTCGCTGTGCGTCGGGTCGACGGAGACTGCACGGAATTCGCGGCCTTCGACCGCTCTTTGCGCACAGCGGCAGCAACCGAGGGCTTCGGACTCGTGCCGTCGGACTTGCCGGACCCCGCTTAGCGGGTCAGCTGGCAGGCTCCGTGCAGACTGCGCCGGCCGTGCGACCGGACGTCACAGGCGATCCGACAGCCAGGCATGCACTTCGGGTATGCGATTCTCCAACAGCGTCAGGTGCCCATCGTCCTCGGACAGCCGTGCCTCGACACCGGGAATGTGCACTGCCAGCCATTCGCCGTGCGCAAATGGCACGAACTTGTCGTGCTTTCCGTGTAGCAACAGGACTGGGACAGCAATGTCGGCCACGTCGAACCCCCACGGCCTGATCATGCTGTTGTCGTCCCACCATCCCTGGCTGCCCTGCGCTAGACCATCCTTCATAGAGGACAGCAGGAACTTGTCGAGCTCACCACCCAACAGCGCGGCATCTTCCGGGGAGAGGAACGACTCCATTCCGCTAGCCATATCCTCCGGCGACGCGGCGAGGAAGCCCTCGCGATCCTTGTCAGCCTTGACCCTGGCGGCGGCCTCGTCCGTGAAGTAGAGGCGCGTGTCATCCACGTTGTCCGGGCCCATACCGGCGAAATAGTCGAGTCCCTCTGCGTCGAACGGGGCGAGCGACGCGAGGGAGGCGGCGGCCGTCACCAGATCGGGAAGCAGGGCAGCGCACGCGAGCAGGTGCGGACCGCCACCGGAGATGCTCCACATCGCAAGGCGGTCGATCCCGAGTTCAACGCAGATCGCGCGCACATCCTCGGTGCAGTCGGCCACGTTGCGCCCCGGCTGGGGCGAGGAGCCGCCGTAGCCGGGTCGGTCGTAACTGATAAGCCGCAGCCCTCGTCCGGCCGCATCCTGCGAGTGCGGGCCAAACAGATGCCGGGAGTTGGGCGTGCCCATATGGGCCAGCACCGGCCGACCAGCCGGATCACCGCCCTCTTCGACAGCTAGCATTCGGCCGTCCGATGTACGAACTGTGTGCTGCACGTTGCCTCCGGTGCCGGCGCCGACGTCCCCGTTCCGATCAGCATATGGAGCGGCTGACCGGCATCGGTGGTGGGCTCGACTTCCCGGCGCCCGCCCAGCTGCGAGACGTCAGCTGGCCGGCATCGTGCGGACTGCGCTGCGATCCGAGCCGGAGACCAGCGCCGCGTACTTGGCCAGGACGCCGGTGGTGTAGTTCGGCCTGGGCCGCTTCCAGCCAGAATGGCGCCGCGACAGCTCCGCGTCGTC
The DNA here is from genome assembly GCA_963804435.1 of uncultured Actinomycetota bacterium. Lineage (GTDB taxonomy): Bacteria > Actinomycetota > Actinomycetes > Streptosporangiales > Streptosporangiaceae > JAJYUU01. The sequence goes on from CAWDQI010000001.1 coordinate 3,611,817, forward strand.
GACCAGCAACTCAAGCCGCCGGCCAGGCACATCGAGCACGATCGGGTCGCCGTCGGCTACCAGGGCGATCGGGCAGCCTGGCGAGCTGCCTGGTCTTGCGGCGGGCGCGCCTGGCTGCCTTCGCGGCCGCGACAATGTGATCTCCGATGTAAGGACTTGGCCCAAGCATGTACGTGGTGGCTGCGGGACTCATGCTTGCCAACAGCAACATTGCAACTCGGGTGCCTGCATCAGATCCCCAAGGTTGAGCATTTCTGGGCGAGTAGGTCTACCACCGCAGTCCGCCTTGGAGAAATACCCCATCCCCCTGTCGTCACCGTCCGGCGGCACACTGGTTCACGAAGCCGCGAACGTTGTGGACGCGTCCACGCCCAAGAAGGACCTACGAATGAGATCAGGCTGACGAAGGTCCCGATCCCGATGGGAACGGCACGGCACGGCGCGGCGCGGCTACGTGAACGGTCTGCCCCCATCGGCTGAACAACACGGTAACCCGGGCGTCGCCGAAGTCTTCCTGGCAGCTGACCGGCAATGGTCGGCCGCTGGCCGCGATGTAGATCGTGACCATTGTGCCAGCGGGCATGCCGGCACCGGATCTCGCCTCACCACGCACACCGATGACGGACCGGCCGCTTAGTGTTCGCGGTCCTGTCACGGTCAGCCGGCCGACCGGCGTGGCCTCATCCAGGACAGATCCGGCAGTCACACCGGCGATGACCTGCCGGTAGCTTGGGTCACCCCTGCGGATGGAAATCCACCGGTGAGCCAGGCGCGAGGCTATCGTGTCCGGAAACCCGAAGAACCTCGCCACGGCGGCGGCGTTGGCGCGGATGTAGCCGACGCCGCCCGCCACGAGAACGGTTGCGCGCCCACCACCAGAGATCTTGATGACCTGGCGGCCGCTGTTTGCGGACGAATCAATGCCGTAGATGACATGCGCTGAACCTGACCTTGCCGTCGAGGCGTAGTGCAGCGAACCCGCCGCCTTGGCCGCCGCGCGAGCCTCGGCCAGGATCTGCTTGGGCGGTAGGTCGACCAGGCCCGCGGAGGTGGACGACGTGTGGCTAGTTCCGGCGCCGCATCCAAACCAGCAAACCTCGTCCGCTCAACGCTCCCACGACCGCCAGAGTGCGCACGGAGACGCGGCGATAATTCATGGCCTTCTTATCTCGGGCATTTCACTGTGGGTGGCGCAAATCTATCAGTCCATATCACCGCTTCCGGCCGAGCCCGCGCTGCTCGTCGGTGACACGAGCGCCGAGACTATGCCAGCCCGGCACTGGCCGACAGGGCCGACTGGCACTAGCCAGCCGGCCCGCCGGTTCAGCTTGCCGGCACCGTGCAGACTGCGCCGCGGTCGGCGCCGGATACCAGCGCCGCGTACTTGGCCAGCGCACCGCTGGTGTAGTTCGGCGCGGGCCGCTTCCAGCCAGAACGGCGCCGCGACAACTCCGCGTCGTCGACCAGCAGCTCAAGCCGCCGGCCGGGCACGTCGAGCACGACCGGGTCGCCGTCGGCTACCAGGGCGATCGGGCCGCCCTCAAAGGCCTCAGGCGCGACGTGCGCCACGCACGCGCCGAACGTCGCGCCGGAGAACCGGCCATCGGTCACCAGCACCACGTCCTTGCCGAGGCCCGCGCCCTTGATCGCGGCGGTGACCGCGAGCATCTCGCGCATGCCGGGCCCGCCCTTCGGGCCCTCGTACCGGATTACCAGCACGTCGCCCTTGCTGACCTGGCCGGCGGTTACGGCCTCGAAGCAGGCTTCCTCGCGCTCGAAGACGCGGGCGCGGCCCTCGAACCGCAGCGTCTCGATGCTGGGAGTCTTCACCACCGCGCCGTTAGGCGCGAGATTGCCGCGCAGCACGGCCAGGCCGCCGTCAGCCTTGAACGGGTCCTTGACCGGCCGCACGATGGTTCCATCCGGCGAGAACGCGTCCGCGACGTTCTCACCTAGCGTCCGTCCGTTAATCGTCAGGGCATCGCCGTCCATCAGCCCGGCCGACAGCAGCTCCTTGATGATGACGGGAACGCCGCCCACCTTGTCCAACTCACTCATGACGTAGAGGCCCGACGGGCGCATCGACGCGATCACCGGGGTTCGCCGGCTGACTTCGTCGAAGTCGTCCATGGTGAGCTCCACGCCGGCCTCGTTGGCGATGGCGAGCAGGTGCAGCACGGCGTTCGTCGATCCGGCGGTGGCCATCACGACCGCCGCCGCATTCAGGAACGCCGTCCTGGTCATGATCTGCCGCGGCCGGATCCCGGCCGCGAGCGCCTGCACGACCGCCGAACCCGTCCTGCGCGCCAGGTCGGTGCGCTCAGCCGAGACGGCCGGCGCGGAGGCCTCGCCTGGCAGCGTCATGCCCAGCGCCTCGGCGCAGGCCGACATCGTGTTCGCCGTGTACATGCCTGCGCACGACCCGGCGCCGGGGCAGGCGGCGCGCTCGACCGCCAGCAGCTCGCTGTCCGACATCGACCCGGCGGAATGCTCGCCTACGGCCTCGAACACGTCCTGGATGGTCAGCGACTTGCCCGTGCGCCCAGCCCGGCAGGATGGTTCCGCCGTAGAGGAACGCCGCCGGGACGTCCAGCCGGGCGCAGGCCATCAGCATTCCCGGCAGGGACTTGTCGCAGCCAGCGATCGCGACGAGTGCATCGAACCGCTCGGCGTTCACCATCAGCTCGACCGAGTCGGCGATGATCTCCCGGCTGACCAGGGACGACTTCATGCCCTCAGTGCCCATGGAGATGCCGTCAGAGACCGCGATCGTGCCGAACTCGAACGGCACCGCGCCGGCCTGGCGGACGCCCTCCTTGGCCGCGGCCGCGAGCCCGTTCAGGTGCACGTTGCAGGGGGTGACCTCGTTCCAGGACGACGCAACGGCGACCTGCGGGCGCTGCAGGTCGGCTTCGGACAGGCCTACCGCCCGCAGCATGGCGCGGGCCGGCGCCCGCGACGGACCGGTAGTCAGCGGACCAGACCGCGGCCGCGGCAACTCGCTCATACAGCCTCCCTATCACAGACGCTCCGAACTGGCTCGCGCGGGGTACCGGGCTCCCAGTTGATCTCCGCAGCGGCTCCGCGCCCGCCCGGAGCAGGCCGAAAACCACGCCTTCAGTCAGCGCCTCCCAGGACGCGGTAACGACGTCGTCGGACACCCCGACCGTCGTCCATTCACCGTCTGCGTCGGCCGAGGTCAGCATCACCCGGGTGACCGCGCTGGTCGCCGCGCGGCCGTCCAGGATGCGGACCTTGTAGTCGACCAGGTGGATGCCGGCCAGCTCCGGGTAGACCTCCGCGAGGCCGCGGCGCAGCGCCTGGTCGAGCGCGTGCACCGGCCCGACGCCTTCGCCGACGGCGACCACCCGGTCGTCACCAAGCCGCAGCCGCACGATCGCCTCGCTGCGATCGGCGTCACCGGCGCGCTCGATAACCACACGGTAGCCCTCGAGCTCGAACCAGGCGGGCAGAACGCCTGCGCTCTTGCGGACCAGCAGCTCGAACGAGGCATCCGCCGCCTCGAACGCGTATCCGCGGTGCTCGGCCTCCTTGACCTGCTCCAGCACCTGCGCCGGCCCGTTCGGATGACAGGTCCAGCCCGAGCTCGGCCGCCTTGGCCAGCACGTTGCTGCGCCCGGCCAGCTCACTGACCAGGACGCGGCGCCTCGTTGCCCACCGTTCCGGGATCGACGTGCGAGTACGCATCGGGACGCCGGGCGATCGCCGATGCGTGCAGCCCTGCCTTAGTGGTGAACGCCGACGAGCCGACATAGGGCTGCCGGGCCTCGAACGGCAGGTTCGCCACCTCGGCGATCGTCCGCGCGGTCGACGCGAGCGCCGCCAGCCGCCTTCGGGCAGCAGCGAGTGGCCGCGCTTCAGCTCCAGGCTGGCGATGACCGAGAACAGGTCGGCGTTGCCGCACCGCTCGCCATAGCCGTTCGCCGCGCCCTGCACGTGCAGCCCGCCGGCCGCCACCGCGACAACCGAGTTGGCGACCGCGCAGGCCGCGTCGTTGTGGAAGTGCACGCCGATCGTGGTCCTCGACCGGTCGGCCACCTCGGCCACGATCCGCGCCACGTCGTCAGGCAGCGTGCCGCCGTTGGTGTCGCACAGCACCAGCGTGTCCGCGCCTGCCTCGGCAGCCGCGGCCAGCACCTCCAGCGCGTAGCCGCGGTCGGCGGGTACCCGTCGAAGAAGTGCTCGGCGTCGAACACCACCCGCCGGCCCGCGGCCGCCATGAAGGCAACCGAGTCAGCCACCATCGCCAGGTTCTCTGCCCTGGTCGTGCGCAGCGCCTCGTCCACGTGCAGCGTCCAGGCCTTGCCGACCAGCGTCACGATCGGCGTCTCGGCCGCGAGCAGCGCGCGCCAGGTTCGCGTCGTCCTCGACCGTCCGGCGCGGCAGCCTGGTGGCGCCGAACGCGGCCAGCGTCGCGTGCTTGAAGTCCAGCTCCTTCACCCGCTCGAAGAACTCGGCGTCCTTCGGGTTGGAGCCGGGCCAGCCGCCCTCGATGACGTCCACGCCAAGGCCGTCGAGCGCCGACGGCGACCCGCAGCTTGTCGGCGACGGTGAGGTCCAGGCCGACCTGCTGCGAGCCGTCCCGCAGCGTGGTGTCGTAGATCTCTACCTTCGGTCGACCGTCCATCGACGCGCCTCCCCCGTCCGGAGCCGGGTCAGCAGCGCCTTCTCCCACTCCGCCGTGCTGCGCCGGCGCGCCCGCGGCGAGCACGCCGTTGACCGCCGACGTCCAGGTCGGCGGCGCCCGCGTGCTCGCCCAGGTGGATCGAGCATCAGCGCCGGCCGACAGCACGGCGCCCGCCGGGTTGGCGCAGGCCCTTGCCGGCGATGTCCGGCGCCGAGCCGTGCACCGGCTCGAATACCGACGGACCGGTCCGGTCCGGGTTCAGGTTGCCGCTCGGCGCGTAGCCCGAGCCCGCCGGTCAGGGCCGCGCCCAGGTCGGACAGGATGTCGCCGAACAGGTTGTCGGTGACGATCACGTCGAACCGCGCCGGGTCGTCCACCATCCACAGGCACGCCGCGTCCACGTGCGCGTAGCTGAGCTGCACGCCGTCCTCGGCGGCCACCTCGGTCGGCGATCCGCTGCCACAGGTCCCCGGCGTGGGTGAGCACGTTGGTCTTGTGCACCAGCGTCAGCCGCCCGCTCCGCCAGGCGGCGAGCTGCGGCGGCGTACCGTACGCAGCGCCGCACCCCGGCCCAGGTGTTCAGCGACTCCTCGGTCGCGGTCTCGAACTCGGTGCCGCGGTGCACGGTGCCGCCCGCGCCCGCGTACAGGCCCTCGGTGTTCTCCCGGACGATGACGAGGTCCAGGTCCTCCAGGCGGTGGCTGCCGACCGCGCCGCCGACGCCAGCCCGCAGCTTGGACGGCCGCAGGTTGATGTAAAGGTCGAGCTCGAAGCGCAGCCGCAGCAGCAGCCCGCGCTCCAGCACGCCCGGCGGCACGTCCGGCGTGCCGACCGCGCCGAGCAGGATCGCGTCGGACTTGCGCAGCTCATCGAGCACGGCGTCCGGGCAGCACCTCGCCGGTCCGCAGGTAGTGCTGCCCGCCGAGCGGGCAGGTGCGCCAGTCAACGGCGAAGCCGTGCCGCGCGGCTACCGCGTCCACGCAGTTCCGCGCGACCGCGGTGACCTCCGGCCCGACCCCATCACCGGGCAGATGGGTGATGACGTGAGTCCGTTCGCCCGTCGGCTCGCGATACCTCGCATCGTCGCCATTACTCGTCCATCTCCTTGGCGGCCGAGTTCAGCCAGCTCATCATCTTGCGCAGCGGCTTGCCGACCTGCTCGATCTGTGCGGTCTTGGCCTCGGCGCGCAGCCGCTCGAAGTTCGGCCGGCCAGCGTCGTCCTCGGCCACCCACTCGCGGGCGAACTCGCCGGACTGGATGTCGGCCAGCAGCTTGTGCCATGGCCTGCACGGGTCGGCTCGCCGATCACCCGCGGGCCGCGGGTCAGGTCGCCGTACTCGGCGGTGTCGCTGACCGAGTAGCGCATCCAGCTCTCGCCGCCCTCATACATCAGGTCGACGATGAGCTTGAGCTCGTGCAGGCACTCGAAGTAGGCGACCTCGGGCTGGTAACCCGCCTCGACCAGGGTCTCGAACCCGGCGTTGACCAGCGCGGTCACGCCGCCGCACAGCACCGCCTGCTCGCCGAACAGGTCGCTCTCGGTCTCCTCCTGGAACGTGGTGACCAGCGCGCCGGCCTTCGTTCCCGCCGATCGCGGACGCGTACGAGCGGGCCAGGTCCCACGCCTTGCCGGTGGCGTCCTGCGCGACGGCGACAAGTACCGGCGTGCCGTGGCCCTCCTCGTACTGCCGCCGGACCAGGTGACCGGGCGCCTTCGGCGCGACCATGGCCACGTCCACTGTGTCGGGCGGGGTGATGTAGCCGAAGTGGATGTTGAAGCCGTGGGCGAAGAACAGCGCGTCGCCTGGCTGCAGGTTCGGCTCGATCGCCTCGGCGTAGAGCTTGCGCTGCGTGGTGTCCGGGGTGAGCACCATGATCACGTCAGCCCAGGCGCAGGCCTGCTCCGGCGTGGTCACGGTAGCCCCGCGGCCTCGGCGCGCTTGCGGGACCGCGAGCCCTCGGGCAGCCCGACGCGTACCTCGCAGCCGGAGTCGCGCAGGCTCAGCGCGTGCGCGTGGCCCTGCGAGCCGTAGCCGAGCACGGCGATCTTGCGGGCCTGGATCAGGCTGAGATCCGCGTCGGAGTCGTAGTAGACGGTGGCCATGTCGGAATGTCCTCTCGGTTTCGTTATTTGTGAAGGGCAGGGAACGGGGTCGTCAGGCGGCGGACTCTGCCGCGGTCGGGCACGGCCGACAGGGGCGGGATGCTCGTCGTCGGTGATCACGCCAGCGCCGCGCGCCAGCGCGATCCGGCCGGTCCGGACCAGCTCGCAGGTGCCGTAGCTGTCGCAGCATGGCCAGCAGGGAGTCGAGCTTGGCCGGGACTGCTGACCGCCTCGAGCACCAGCGTGGTCGGGCTCATGTCGACCACGTTGGCGCCGAACACGCCAGCCACCTCCAGCAGCTGGCCGCGCAGCGCCGGATCGACCCTGCACCTTGATCAGTGCGAGCTCGCGCTCGACCGCGGCGCCGTCGGTCAGCTCGACGACCTTGAGCACCCGGACGAGCTTGTCGAGCTGCTTGCTGACCTGCTCGACGGGCGTGGAGGCGCCGTCCACCACGATCGTGATCCGGCTGACCCGCTCGTCGTGCGTCGGCCCGACGGCCAGCGAGGAGATGTTGAACGCCCGCCGCGAGAACAGGCCGGCGACGTGCGACAGCACGCCGGGCTTGTTCTCCACCAGGACTGACAGCGTGTGCGTGCTCATCGGATCACCTTCATTTCTCTGCGCGTTGCGGCGCGCTGCTCGTCGGCGCTGAACTCCGGGCCCAGCACGATGTCGTCGTTCGGCTTGCCTGCCGGGACCATCGGGAAGACGCCCTCCCGGTCGTGCATCCGGAAGTCCACCACCACCGGCACGTCGGTGCGGCGCCAGCGCCTTGTCCAGCACGGCGTCCACCTCGTCGGCGCGCTCGCAGCGCAGCCCGATGCAGCCGTAAGCCTCGGCGAGCTTCACGTAGTCCGGGATGGCGGTGCCGAGCTCGACCTCGGAATAGCGCTCGTCGTAGAACAGCTCCTGCCACTGCCTGACCATGCCGAGGAAGCCGTTGTTGAAGATCAGCACCTTGATCGGGATCTTCTCGATAGCGCAGGTGGCCAGCTCCTGCGCGGTCATCTGGAAGCAGCCGTCGCCGTCGATCGCGACCACCAGCTCGCCGGGCCGGCCGACCTGGGCGCCCATCGCGGCTGGCACGGCGAAGCCCATGGTTCCGGCGCCGCCGGAGTTGATCCAGCGACCGCGGCCGGGTGAACGAGTAGTGCTGCGAGGCGTGCATCTGGTGCTGGCCGACCCCGGCTACCACGATCGCGTCGCCGCCGGTCATGGCCGACAGCCGCTCGGTCACGTACTGCGGCTTGAGCGGGCCGTCAGGCTCCTGGGTGTAGCGGAGCGGGAACTGCCGCTTCCAGCCGTCCAGCACAGCCAGCCAGTGCGGCGGCTGCCTCGCACGGCTCGGTCGACAGCGTCGGCGAGGGCCGGCCATGGTGAACTTGAGGTCGCCGACGATCGCCACGTCCGGCGCTCGGTTCTTGCCGATCTCGGCCGGGTCGATGTCAGCGTGCACGATCTTCGCGCGCGGGGCGAAGTCGGCCAGCCTGCCGGTGACCCGGTCGTCGAACCGGGCGCCGAGCGCCACGATCAGATCGGCCTCCTGGAGCGCGGCGACTGCCGGGTAAGTGGCCGTGCATGCCCGGCATGCCCAGCGCCAGCGGGTGGCTATCGGGGAACACGCCCCGCGCCATCAGCGTCGTGGTAACTGGCGCCTGCGTCAGTTCGGCGAGCCGGAGCAGATCAGCGTGCGAGTCGGACTTGACCACGCCGCCGCCGACGTACAGAACCGGGCGGCGGGCCGATCGGAGCAGCCGCGCGGCGGCGCGGATCGCCTCCGCGCTGGGCGGCCCTGGCACCCGGTAGCCGGGCAGATCCATCTGCGGCGGCCAGTTCCACCGGGCCCGGCGGCCTGCTGGATGTCCTTGGGCACATCGATGAGGACCGGGCCCGGCCGTCCCGTCGTGGCGATATGGAAGGCCTCGGCGACTGCCGCCGGGATCCGCTCCACTGACGTCACTAGCTCGTTGTGCTTGGTGATGGGGAGCGTTATGCCAGTGATATCAGCTTCCTGGAACGCGTCGGTGCCAATGAGGCTGGTGCCGACCTGGCCGGTGATCGCCACCATCGGCACCGAGTCCATGTAGGCATCGGACAGCGCCGTGACCAGGTTCGTCGCGCCCGGGCCGCTGGTGGCCATGCACACGCCAGGCCGCCCGGTTGCCCAGGCATAGCCTTCGGCGGCATGCCCGGCGCCCTGCTCGTGCCGCACCAGGATGTGCCGCAGGGAAGAGGAGAGCAGCGGGTCGTAGGTTGGCAGGATCGTGCCGCCGGGGAGCCCGAAGACTACCTCGACGCCCTGCAGCTCAAGGCTTCGCACGAGTGCCTGGGCGCCGGTCAACTGCTCCACGGAAGGCTCCTTGGTTGCTTGGAAGGCCAACAAAAAACCTCCCTGCCGACTGGCAAAGAGGTTGTAGCGCGAGCCCGTGCGGGCTTCGCGCTACGTGATAATAAGTACGAGGTGTTTGCGGGGACTCACAGCTGATTCCTGCCTAGATCTGGATCTTTAGCGACTACTCGCTGTACACGATACCTCATTTCCTGCGTCCTGCAGGCGGTTGGCCCCAGTTGCGTCTCAGAACACGCCCGGCAGCAGGGCAGCGGTCCGGCTCCGGTAGCTGCGGTACGCAGGCAGAGCCTGCAGCAGCACCTGCTCTTCCCGCAGCGCCCGGTATACCTGCAGGCCGCAGAGCAGCAGCCAGACCGCCACGGCAGCGAGACTATTCATTGCGACGGCAACGCCGAGGCTGGACACGATCTCGCCGGCATACAGCGGGTGCCGCACCCACCGGTAAGGTCCCTGGTCAACCACGTCGCGGGCCTGGGCCAGCACCGACACATTACGGCCGAGGAATCGCAGCGACCAGACCGACCATGCCGTACCGCCCACCAACAGCACGTCCGATAGCGCCTGGTGGCCCGGTCCCGGTGACGAGCCGCGCAGTAGAAGAAGCGCGAACGGCAGCCACGTCGCGATCACCGCCGCGGCGTGAGCGGTGAGTGAGCCGCTAGTGGCGACCGCCGGGCCACGCCGAAGGTAGCACCAGATGAGGACCCCGTAGAAGACCAGGACGAGCACGGCGCCAAGGAACCGGAGCGCACCATCAGTACCAGAAGCACCTCGGCGGGCCAGATCGGACAGGTCGACAATAAGGATCATGGCGACCGCTGGCACCATGAGCAGCTTCCCGACGTCGAACCGAGTGTGGCCGGATGCGGCGGCCATCGTGCCTCCTACCTAGCGAACAGCGAGTGCGCGATCTGGATGATTCCTGGCCCGACGACGATCACCAGTAGCGCCGGGAACAGGCAGAGGATCAGCGGGAAGGTGATCTTCACCGGTATTTTCTGCGCCTGTCCCTCGGCGCGCTGGCGGCGCCGTATGCGCATCTCCTTGGCTTGCTCGCGCAGCACATGGGCAACCGGAATGCCCAGCTCGGCGGATTGGATCATGGCGGAGACGAACGTACGCAGCTCGGGCACCGTGGTGCGTTCGGCCATCGCCCGCATCGCCTCACTGCGCGACTTGCCGATCTGCATCTCTTGCAGCACGCGAGCGAACTCCCTGGCCAGCGGCCCAGGCGTATGGCGCGCGACCTGCGCTAGCGCGGCGTCGAACCCGAGACCGGCCTCCACGCAGATGGTGAGCATGTCTAGTGCGTCCGGCAAGCTGCGCGGGATCTGGTCCTGCCGCCTCAGTCCGGTGTTATGCAGCAGCAGATCGGGCAGGAAGAATCCCACCACCGCGCCGAGGCCGCCGCCAACGATGAGCAGTTCCGGGTTGCGCAGTCCGTAGAGCGCGCCGAGCACGCCGAGCGCGACCAGGCCAAGGCCTTTAACCGCCAGCATACGGTCGGTAGTCCAGCCGGCCGGGTTGCCCGCGACATCGAGCCTGCGCTGCATAACAGTAGCGATCCCGGCGGGCGACAGCCGCACAGCGAGGCGTTCGAGCCAGTCGGGCAGCTTGAACGGCTCTTTCTTGCCGGCGTTCGGCGAGTCGCTCGAGTACCGCTCCTCGATCGTAGCGAGGGCCCGGGAAATACTTGGCTGCTCGCGGCGGGCGGGCATGAACGCCACCGTCACAACGAGAATCGCCAGCGCTACGGCCCCGATTCCGACGCCGAGAAGCACAGAATTGGACACTTTACACCTCTACCTTGATCGTTCTGCGCATCCACAGAGCGCCTATCAACAGCAGCACCACGGCGAAAAGCAACATGAGTTCGCCCGGGGTTGTCGTGTACAGCAATCGCATGTACGCGGGGCTGCTGATAAACAGCCAGGCAGCGACTAGAACTGGCAGGATGACGAGAATCCAGGCCGACAGCCGACCTTCGGCGCTGAGCGCACCAATCTGGCGGCGCAGGAAAGCGCGCTCCCGGATGGTGCCCGCGATGGTGAGCAGCACCTCGGCTAGGTTGCCGCCAACGCCCTGCTGGATACGGATGGCCAGGACCGTCCACCGCATATCGTCGGAGTCCATCCGATTCGCTACTGAGTCGAGCGCGTCCTCAAGATTGGCGCCGAGCCGGGCCTCAGCCAAGGCGCGGGCAAACTCCCCGGCCGCCGGCTGAGTATCCTCGCGCACGACCGCATCGAATGCCTGGGGCAGCGAAAACCCGGAGTGCAGCGCGCTGGCAATCAGCTGCAACAGGTCGGGAAGTTGTTCGCTGAAGGACGCTCGCCGGCGCAAGATCCGCAGGCTCAGCGATAGCCGCATGGTCAGCCAGCCGACCAGCGATCCGCCCAGGACACCGATGAGAACGTAGCTGGTGACCAGGCTCAGCATCGCGGCTATGACAACGGCCAGGCAGCAGCCCAGGACTGCCCATTCAGCTGGCTTGCGCGAGATTCCGGCAAGATCGAGCCGGTGACTGAGGCGCTCCCGGGTTGCGGGACCCATCAACCTCGACACTGCGTCAACGGCAGCGCCACCAACCGCACTATGGGAGGTCTGCTCCACGACCACCGGGGAATGGCGCGGGCCATACTTCTCGATCCGCTCCGTGAGAGTGCGCCGGCGGCCAGAGCGGGTGAATGCGCCGAGCAGGAGCAGTGCCAAGCCGAACACCGCCAGGAAGACCGCCGCCAGGCCTACGATCAAGGGCCAAGGCGTGCGCGGTGCGACGATCCCGGCGCCCAGCGGGCTCGAACCCGGCTGCCTCACAACGAACGACTTCATGTCGAAGGTCGCGTTGCTGTCGTTGGTGGAGCGGATCTGCCAGCCGAACTCGACGTCCAGGTCCTCCGCTTTTTGTGAGATCCAGCCGTTGTCCTCGAGCCAGGTGAAGATCTTGGCCAGGTGGGTGGTACCGCCTGGGCTCGGCTGGAAGACCAGGGTGTACGTGGCGCCGGCCTGGAGCTTTTCTCCGGTCGAGTAGAACGTGAAAGATTTACCGTAAATCTTGCCGTGTCCGACTACGTTGCCAGCAGGGGTGTCACCTTGGTTGTCAACCCAGACTTGGACCTGGGTTGCGTTGCTCCAGACCGGCTGCCCGTTGTTCTGGATCCGCATATCGTACGCAGCCACGAATTTGCCGTTGCCCGCCGCTGGCTGAGACAGCTGATACTTCCCCTGCAGGATGGGCATGGCTGCAACGGGGTTGAATTCGAGCACCTGAAGGTCGGGGTAAGAAGGGGTCTTGTTGTCCGTAGCCTGCTGAGAGTTGACGCCCCAGTGGGTGCCAGAATCGGCCCAGATCGTCTGGTGTCCGGAGCTGAAGTTGTTGTGTATGACGATGCTGCTTCCGTATGGATGCGTGGAGCCGGCGGCCGAGCTTTGCCACGGCCTCGAAGGCGGGCCAGACGCGGCCGCCGCGCTCGCAGTCACCGCAAGGAGCATGCCAGCGCAGGCCAGCACCGCTCCTGCTCGCGTCCAGGTCATCGTACGTGGGCTCCTGTACTGAAGATTCCCTGCGGCACCTGGACACCCCGGTCGGCCAGGCGGTTGAGGAACATCGGGGCGCAGGCCGGTGCTGCGCAGCTTGCCCCGGTGGCGGCCGCGCTCGTCGGTCCCGGCATGAAAGTCGAACAGGAAGATGTCCTGGAGGATGACGACTTCGCTCTCCATGCCCTGCACCTCGGTGATATGCGTGATCCGCCGCGAGCCGTCCTTGAGCCGGGTCTGGTGCACGATCAGGTCGATGGCCGAGGCCATCTGCTCGCGGATAGCGCGCTGCGGCAGCTCGACGTTCGCCATCATGCACCATCGTCTCCATCCGGGACAGCGTGTCCCGCGGCGAATTGGAGTGAATGGTGGTGATGGAGCCGTCGTGGCCGGTGTTCATTGCCTGCAGCATGTCGAGCGTGGCTGCGTCGCGTACCTCGCCGATGATGATCCGGTCTGGCCGCATGCGCAACGCGTTGCGGACCAGGTCACGGATCGTGATCTCGCCCCGCCTCTCGAGGTTGGGCGGGCGGGACTCCAGCCGTAGCACGTGCTCCTGGCGCAGTTGCAGTTCCGCAGCGTCCTCGATGGTGACGATCCGCTCGTCTTCTGGCACGAAGGCGGACAGCACGTTCAGCGTGGTGGTCTTGCCCGAGCCGGTGCCGCCGCCGATCACGATGTTCAGGCGGCCCTCGCACGCAGACCCGCAGCAGGTCGGCTACCTGGCGGCGTCAGGGTGCCGAAATGAGATGAGATCGCCCACCGTGCAGCGGCTCGACGGCGAACTTGCGGATCGTCAGCAGCGACCCGTCCAGCGCGACCGGCGGTACGACCGCGTTGATCCGGCTGCCGTCGGGCAGGCGCGCGTCCACCATCGGGCTGGCCTCGTCCACCCGCCGGCCAACCCGCGCCACGATCTTGTCGATGGTGCGGCGCAGATGGGCCTCGTCGGTGAAGGCCGCCTCCACTGGGTACAGGCGGCCCGTCGCGCTCGACGTAGATCTGATCGTGGCCGTTGACCATGATCTCGGAGACATCTGGATCGCGCAGGTAGGGCTCTAGCGGTCCGTGGCCGAGGATGTCGTCGGCCACCTCCTGCGCCACGCGCACTCGGTCGGCCGTTGTCATTGGCGTCTCTTCGCGCTGCAGCACCACCTGCAGCGTCTGAGTGACTTGCTGCTCTAGGTCTCGCGCTGGTCGAGGTGCGCGTCGTAGAGCCTCGGGCCGAGCGTGTCCAGCAGCGCTTCGTGGACGCTGCGCTTGAGCTGGGCGAAGGGGTCTGCGTGGCGGCAGGCGGCGTGGCGGACCACGCCGTTCGATCTGCGGCGCGCCAGCCACCCGCAGCTGGGACAGCCGGTCGGACAGGCTCATGCTGCCCGCCGCTTGCCGCGTGACCGGCCCAGCTGGCCGTCTGGTCGGTGGCGCCTAGCAGCCGCTGCTGCGCGAACCTCATGATCGCCTGGCTGACTGGATGTGACGGGCTGTCGAGCGTGATGGGCACGCCTTTGTTGACCGAAACCGGCACGGCACGACTAGACGGAATGTGCGCCGCGATCGGCGACCGCACCACCCTCTCCACGTGCTCCAGGCTGAGCCCGACCTTGGAGTCCGAGCGGTTGAGCACGACGGAGCGGATCTGTCTCGGGTAGGAAAGCAGGTCCAGCATGTCCAGCGTGACACGAAGGTTCTTCAGCGCTGGCACGTCGGGGGTCGTGAGCAGAACAAGCTGCGACGAGACGTCCATCGCGGTCAGCACGTGCTCGCTGAACTGGGCCGGGGTGTCCACAACGACGTAGTCGTACATGGTTCGCAGCACTGCGAGCAGCTCGCCGACCAGCCGGGGCGGTATCTTTTCCGCGTCGCCGGGGGTGACCGGGCGCCAGCAGCATGTCGAGCCCGGGCTGGTAGCGGCGTCAGCAGCGACGCGGCCCCAGACACGTCCAGATGACCCGCCATCGGCAGCGCGTCCACGATCGTACGCGAGCGGGTCGAGCTGGACGCTGATCGCGACATCCCCGAACGAGAGATCGAGATCAACGACACACACGTGCCCGCGAGCCTGCCTGGCCAGCGCCACGCCGAGATTGATCGCGAGCATGGTCTTGCCGCAGCCGCCTTTGGCGGCGAACACCGTGACGATCTGCGCCCGGTGCGGCTTCATCTGTCCGGCGCCGGTGCCAGCATCCGTCGCGATACCTCATAGGAGCGGCGGCAGGCCGCTGCCAGGGCCGCATGGTCCCCGGCGGGAACGACCTCGCGCACTCCGGACTGCAGCGCCTGGGTCAGCAGCATGACGTCGACCTCGCGGCGGGCCAGGATCACGCCCACCGCGGGCCGCGCCAGCCGCAGCGCGCGCACTGAACGCCAGCGCGTCGCCGGTCGTGGTCCGCGGGCCGATGACCACTAGGGTTTCGTTCGGATCACTGTCCAGCAACTTCGCGGCGGCCCCAAGGTTGTCTGCCTTGCGCACTTCCCCGTCAATGCCGGTGATCAGCTCTCCGGCGGTAGAGGCGGGCTCGCAGAGTATTGGCAAGGTTCTCTCCTGGAATCAATGGGTCCGGAACAGCGGCGTCAGCGTATTGGAGTCGTAGCCCCACTTCGAAACGTTGGTTAGCAGCGACATGTAGGGCAGGCCCACCTCGTCGATGTTGATGAGCCGTTCGGCATCGTTCTGGTTCACGGCCAGCGTCACCAGTACCGCGCCGTTAGAGTTGGCCGCACTAGAGCTTGCGGCCACGCCAATTCCTGCGGAGGTGCCTTGACTGGCTAGCGATTGCCCCACCGACAGGACCAGGGCGTGCGGCAGCACGATCCGCGTGGCGATGGTGCCGGAAGCTTGTATCTGATGCGACACGTCACAGGTCTCCTGGACGTTCAGAGATCCCTTACTTTTGGGAGTACTGACTGGGTAGGTGTCGAACACCGAGACATACGAGGACGCGGTGACGTAGCCTGCCACCGCCTGCGAGAGGCAGACCTGGATGGTGACAGCCTCCAAGCCCGGCGGGATGCTTATGCCGCCGTTGGCTACGTAGCTAGTAGTAGTGCCGAGCATCTGCGCCAGCAGCAACTGGCCGCTCGCAACGGCCGCGCTCACGACGAGGTTCTGGTTTCCGGAGTTGACGCTGCGCACCGGGACTGCCGACAACGTCCCTTGCGGAATTTGTACCTTTTCCAGCCAACCCTGCTTCTGCGCATTAAGCAGCGAGGTACCGGCGGGAATCCCGGCCTTGGCCTCAAGCACGGTTTCGGTCTTCAGGCCAGAGAGGGCGCGGTTGTTGGCCTGCCGGACGTAGGTCAGCACAGCGCCCGCACCGACCGCTGCCAGTACCGCGGCCAGTGCGATCGTCAGCACGCGTCGTCTCACAGTTCCTCTTCTCTTGCGTTGCGGTAAAGCTGCTCAGCCGGTCAGGTCGATGACGGAGACACCGAGATTGATGCCGGTCAGGTTGCCGGTAGCCGGGATGACTCCCTGGACGAAGTAGCCGTTGACGCAGTACTGGGGGTCCTGGCAGTCGTTCGCCGGGTTCAGCCAGTCCGGGTCAGTGAATCCTCCCGGCATGTGGTACCCCGTGACGACGAAGTGCGCAAACCCCCGCAGGGTGTAGGTGAGACTGCCGGCAGCATTGGTCACCGAAACGTAGACGGGCACCAAAATCGGCGCGTCGTAATCCTGCGAATTGTCAAGGACGGATTCGCAAGCCTCACTAGGCCCTGCGGGTGGTGTCGCGATCTGGCCCGGGTAGGTCGGGCCGGTCACGGGCAGCGTGCAGTTCCCATTCTGGTCGGTCGCCCAGCCGAAGGTGAGCGGGCCGTCCGCGCCTGCCGACTCGGTGGCGCAGCCAGTACCATTGCCCGGGCCCAGCGTGAGCACCCGATCGAAGCTCTGCGCGGGCGGTCCACTCTGATAGGGCGGCGCCGGCGCGAACAAGGTTCCCTGCTGCGTCGCCTGGTCCCATTCGCAGGCCGAGATCGTGAGGGCAGCGGTTGTCGCGGACGTCGGCGCGCCCCACTCGGCCTGTGCACAAGCGTTAACCGTGGTCCCGTTATAGGCGCCGCCGAGAAGGCCTCCGGCGAAGACCGGAGGAAGCAGCGTGGAGCCATTAGCGAGCTGAGTGGAGGTATGCACATCTACGTAGTTGGTGCCCGCAGGGGGCGGCGCTGGACAGTCGGCCAGGCTGCCCTGTGCTAGGCGGGCAGGCTCCCAGCGAGCCGGAACCGCAGACGAGGTGTATCCCCTCCGTTCGGCCAGTGAGGAGAGAGGCATTGCCGTTGGCGTATTGCTGCGCGACGGTCGGATCGCAAATGCCGAGCGCGCAACTCTTGGCCACCCCGAGCGCGGCTGCGTCCGCTCCGTTCTGCAGTTCGGCGCGTTCCTGGTAAATCTGAGCGACATCGACAACCAAGGCGGCCATTCCCGTCAGCACGCCGCACCCGATCAGCAACGCAACCAGCACCGCGACCGCACCCCGTTCGTCGCGTCCGACGCGCCGCTTGATCCGCCGCGCCAGCGTGGCAATCAGGTCTCGCACGGCATGACTCCCTGAGCGGTGAGCGTCAGCGGGCCAGGGCCGGAGCCGCCAAACAGCCCGGCTATCGCCCCGACCGGCGTAACGAACGTGAAGTTATAGCTGACACTGACGGTCGCGGAAGTCGTGGGCCCCGCCCCAGGGGCACAATCTGTAACCTGTACGGTTACGCCGGTCAGCCCGGTTGCAGCCGACTGGGTGCTGCTTATCACGGTGGAATCGGGCTTACCCAATGCGGCAAGCCTGGCTCCTTCGCGGGCCGCTGAAGTCAGCGTTATCTGCGCGTTCAGGGCGCGGCCGCCGTCGATGATCGCGAACAGCAGGAACAGCAGCAGCGGGAGTACCAGGGCGAACTCCACCGCCGCGGCACCGCGGTCCCGCGCTGTTTTGCGGCTGCCTTTTCGCTGCCGTTCCACCGTCGGTTGCCCTTTCTCCGTCCCCCGCGGCGGGACGGAGGGCTCATCCGTCCCGCCCGGCGACCAGCGCACGCTTGCAAAGCTGGTGAACAACGCCCTGAACCCGATGCCCGCCGACGCCGAGGTCGCGACGGCGCAGCTATGCCAGGAGAGTTTCTGCATAGACTCGCGCCGACTTCATACCAGGACGTCAGCCACTAGAGCGTTCCGGCCAGGCCTGCGCGCATGCGACGGCTTAGCCTGCCGCAGCTACCTTGCCGCGCCGTGTCTCAGAACGCGCCAGAGACGTTGTTGAAGAACAGCCTGACCTGTGTGCCCATTAGGGTGACCGCGCCGACAATCACGCCGGCGATAAGGGCCACGATCAGGCCGTACTCCACCGCGGTCGCACCGCGGTCCCCGCTCAGCCGGTCAGCGAGGTAGTTCTGCATGACTGTGAAGAACTTGAGCATCAGATTTGCCTCCCAGTTCGCCGAGAAGCGAAGCAACTCGCCTCGGTCCGGGCGACACCACGCCGTCCGGTTAGAGGACACCATTGGACACGTGGGCCAACTCCGCCATCGGGCGGACGGCTACAACTATCAAGCTGAACAGATGACATGTCGGGTGGCCGGCTGACATAAGACGCCGTCCGGCCGGCGCTCAGACCCCGGCCGTCTAGTTCAAGGCCGAAAGCGCCCCGTTGTCCCGGTTGCGGACCTACGGTAGCGGTATGAACCTGATCTGGGCGGCCGGGGGGGCCGTCGCGGGCCTGCTGGCCGGCGCCGCGCTCAGGGGCACAGTCTTCAGGCTCTCGGTGGCCAGCGGTGACCCGGACCGGATCGCCTGTCCGCAGTGCAGCGCAACGGCGACCAGCCGACTAGCTATCCGATGCCGGAACTGCCGTCGCAGCCTGGGTACCCCGCTGACATTGGAGCTTGCGACAGCCGGGGTGCTGGCGCTGCTGCTCGGCCGGTTTGGCGGCCAGCCCGACGCTGTAGCCTTCGCTTTCCTCGGCGTGCTCGGCGTAGCACTGGCAGCGATCGATATTTCGGTGCAGAGGCTTCCGGACCGTCTCACGCTGCCCGCGTATCCCATCCTGATCACGTTGCTAGCCGTCGCCGCCATTGTCGGCCATGACTTCGCAGCGCTGGTGCGGGCCCTGCTGGGCGGCCTGGCTCTGGCCGCCGGCTTCCTGTTGCTGGCACTGCTGCGCCCAGGGCAACTCGGCGAAGGCGACATCAAACTTGGTGGCATCGCCGGACTCGCCCTGGGCTGGCTCGGCTGGCCAAGCTTGGTCTTTGGAGCCGCACTCGGCTTCGTGCTATCCGCAGTCGTCAGCGTTGCGTTGCTCGCCGCCCGGCGGATCACGCTGCACAGCGCGATTTGCTTCGGCCCATTCCTGCTCGGCGGTGCCCTGATCGCAATGATCACGACCCGCCCCTAACCGGTGCCCGGCTAGCTATTGGTCACATTTCGGTAACGATCCCGGTATACCGTGCCGGCGTACATATCGCTGCGTGTCCACTGTGATACCTGAGCGTCATGGACGAGTCTGGTGGAGTTTCGGCTGCGGCGCGCCAGTGGTACTAGTAACCTCCGGTGCTGCGCACACATTGTTCGATAGAGGAGGCAAAGGAGCATTCCTGAGCCTCAATTCACTTGAAACTTAGATAAACCTGCTGAAAACAATCGGCATACGTCCCTTGGGGGGGAAGCTGTGCCAATTCACCTCGCCATAGCTGACGGGCAGACGCTCGTCCGTTACGGCCTGCGCGAGCTTGTCGCGCAGCATTCTGACATTGAGATTGTGGCCGAGTGCCAGTCCGCGGCCGAGGTGCCGAGCATGATCGCGGCTGCGCATCCGGATGTAATGACCGTGGACGTTACGTTGCCGGGCGGCGACGGCCTCCAGCTTGCTCGCGAGCTCCTGGATCGCTACTCGGACCTCGGCATCGTCATCCTGACGTCGCAGCAGGAGGACGATGTACTTTTCCGAGCCCTGGAGACCGGGGTTTCCGCCTTTGTGGCAAAGACGGCGCCACTGGACGAAGTGCTCGGCGCGATCCGGCACGCTGCGGTCGCCGCCTCGTCCTTTACCGCCTCGGGTCTGGCGCTGGCTGTCGCACGGCGCCGCACGATGGAGGACCGCCTTGCGCTCAGCCGGCGCGAGACGGAAGTTCTGCGCTTGCTACACGACGGACTGTCTGTTCCCGCGATCGCGCTGGAGATGTTCATCAGCGTTTCGACGGCCAAGACCTACGTGGCCAGGCTGTATGACAAACTCGGCGCGGCCAACCGGGCGCAAGCGCTGATGACCGCTATGCACCATGGCTTGATCCAGTATCAGCCGGACGCGTCGGCTCACGCGCCGTCCGCCTTGTGTGGCCGACGCCCTGCCGCGGACCAGCGTGCGCCATCGCTGGGTCTTGTCGGCCCGATCGTCGATAGGCGGGCCGGACTGGCGGCACAGGCAACGTGACACACCGTTGACAGGCGTAGGTACTGATGGCGCGGGGCCGCTGACTCGGTCGGCCGAGGACCGGGTTTGAGGCGATCGGCAGGATGCCCGGAAGCCCGACATAAGGTACACCGCACTATGCACACTGTAATCACGCCCCGTCATGACATTGGGCGTTTCGATTGTGCGGAAAGCCTCCGTGTGCTGCTCTGTTATCCAGGGACGCGTCACACGTACGCGCATCCTTAGGGGGTTTGGGCCGCATGGCAGGAGACAGCAGCAGTCCGCAGCTGTCCCAGCGCGTACCAGGGGCAACGAACAGGCCGACCCCCCAGAATCTGATAGCGCCGCCAATGTTGCCGCGTTCCCTGCTGGAGCGGTTGCGTGCCGAACTGCGCGCGGAGTTGAGTGAGGCCCAAGCGCGGGAGCAGCCAGGACGAGAGCTGCCGCTTGAGCGCCCCGGGCAACCAGCGTCGGTGCCGTTGCCGGTTCCAGAGACCGATGACAGCCGTCCTGGGCGGGCTAAACGCAGGCTGCTGCGGGACTCCAAGTCCAGGCGTCCATCCGGATTCGACGTCACGCCTCCAGTCCCCGTAATCACAGCATTCGCCGCGGCCGAAGAACCGAGTCCGGCTGCGGAGACGGTCAACGGGCTATCCGCCCTCGCCGCGACCGATCTCGCGCAGCAGACGGCGGCTCGCCCGCTTCCGCAGCGCCGCACGCAGCCAGACCCGGAACGAGCGCCGACCGCTGCTGACCTACCGAGGATGCCGACGCCGCCCCAGATGGCGAAGGCGGCAGCCGCGTTGCTTGCTCCATATCCAGAGGACATCACGCAGCCGATCCCCGTCATCGGTGCAGCTGCCCAAGACGATGCCGTGAGCCCGGCAACCAAGACGGTCAACGGGCGGTCAGACTTCGCCGTAACCGCTCCCGAGGGGCGGGCTACGGCTCGCCCGCTGCCGAAGCGTGCCCGTGCCCGACCGCGGCACGAGAAGCCGCCGGCAGCTGACGTACCGAGGATGCCGGCGCCAACCGAGGTGCCGGCGCCAACCGAGGTGCCGACGCCAACCGAGCTGCTGACGCCGACGCATATGCCGGCGCCAACCGAGGTGCCGACGCCGACGCATATGCCGACGCCGACTGCGGCAGCCGCCCTGCTTGCGCCCTATCCACCGGACATCACGCAGCCGATCCCCGCTGTCCGCACCGATGCGGAAACCGAAGTCTTGAGCCCGGCGGCTGACACGGTCGACGCCCGGCCCGACCTGGCTCCTACGGAGGCCGCACCGACGGACCAGGTGTCCGAGACACCGGCAGAGCGCAAGAGACGCGCGGCTGAAAGGGCAGCGCGTCAGCGCCGGCAGCGTCTCGAGGGACGGCGGGGTAGTGTGACTGGCGCTCCGCAGCTAGATGCGGACCAGTTGTTGCGGCCAGTCTTCCCCGACACCGGCAGGTTCGACGAGGGCACGGTCGAGGAAGTGGTCGCGAGCGTCCGGGCACAGCGCGACTGGCGGAAACCACAAGCCAGGCGGTGGTTCCGGTGACCGGCGCCGCGCCATGCCGTACCCGCCCCGCATCGGGGTGAAGGCGATGGTCTGGGTCCACCAGGCCGGATCGGCACATCGGGCGAAGAACGCATCGATTGACCGGGTAGTCCAGCCTGCCGGAGGCTGTCTGCCCGGGCCGGATTGCTATCTGCTGATTACGCCTGGCGACCGCATGGGCGACGCGAACCTTTCGACTGCCGGCGCGCCCGGCGGATGAACCTGACGACGGCCAACAGGCCCAGCACCGCACTGATCTGCTGGCCAGAGAGCGCCGTGCTCGCTCTGGGTGCTGTTGCCAACCCTGGCCCAACTGAGCTTCGCCCGGAGCATCCGGGCGCGGCCGGGGCGAGTACGCCTCCTGATTTTTCCGCCCTGGTGTCGGAAGGCGTCTAGCCCGTTCGTAACCAAGGTGAGAGACCGGCAACGGCCCGGTCAACCGTACTCGAGGAGAGCATCATGACCGCTATCTACACCTTCGACGTCTTTTCCAGCCTCGACGGCTACGGCTCCTACGGCCCCGGCGGCGACTGGGGCGGCTATTGGGGCAAGCAAGGCCCCGAGCTGCTCGACCACCGCCTCGCCCTGTACGGCGGCGAGCACCGGATGGTCTTCGGCGCCAAGACGTTCCGGCAGTTCGTGTCGATGCTGGCCTCGAGCACCGAGGAGTCCGAGGTCCGTGACCCATGGGTCACCCAGATGAGGAACCTGCCGGCGACAGTGGTGTCGACCACACTGGAAGGACCCCTCGACTGGCCCGACGCGACCGTCGTCAGCGGCGACGCCGTCGACATCGTCGCCCGGCTCAAGGAGGAGTCCGAGGTGCCGTTGCGCTCACACGGCAGCCTGTCGATGAACTGGGCGCTGATGGCCGCCGGCCTGGTCGACCGCGTCCAGGTGACGCTCTTCCCTGTGCTCACCGGCAAGACCGGGACCGACCCGATCTTCCAGGGTGCGGCCGACTTCGACCTCGAGCTGATCGACGGCCGGACGCTCGACGGTCACACCCAAGAGCTCATCTACCGGCCCACCCTGCATGTCTGAGTCCACCCATGCACCCACCCCGTCAAGCAGCCGAACCTAACCCGGAAGTTCCCGGCTGACCGACATGCCGGCCGGTCTCATGGCTGCCCTGGTCACGCGGCTTGCTGATCACCTCCTGATTCGTCGGGCGTTGTCGAACCTCGCACCGGCACGGACCAGGGCGACTAGGTGGGGTGCGTTGACCGCGCCAGCGGTGCTGGGCTGACTCGATGAGCTTGACCGCCATCGCCGGGCCCGCCGCCCGCGACCGGGGCTCCTTGGTGATCTTGGTCCGGTGCCGGACGGTGACGAAGATCGATCGGGTTGGTGGTCCGCAGGTGCACCCGGTGCTTGCGCGGGTAGTCGTAGAACGCCAACAGCTCCTCGGCGTCGTCGGTGGTCCTGCTCGGCATCACCGACACCGACCGCAAGGTCGTCGGTGTGAAACCTGACTTGTGAGCCTCACGGGCGACGCGAACCTTTCGACTGCCGGCGCGCCCAGCGGATGAACCTGACGACGGCGAACAGGCCCAGCGCCTCACTGACGAAGCCTCCGGCGATGCCCATCACGTTCCAGTAACCGGTCGGCGGGTGCGCGCGGACGAGCAGGATCACCACGACCCAGATGACGATTGCCGCGATCCCGGGGAAGACACCGTCGGGAAGTGCCGGCCACTTGACCGGGTGTCGCCGGGACCTGCTCGCCCAGACGCCGGATACCGGGCGGGGGCTGCCGACCGAGCTCCGCAACCGGCGGCAGGCCCGGTCCGCGCCCGCGGCATACCTGAGCATGCGGGCAGTCCGGACCGCCGCGGAATTGACGTCCGGGTCGCGGAGGATGGCGGGCAGCTCGGCTGTCCACTCCCGGTATCGCTCAGTGCCCGTCTCGCCGGGCAGCCCGCGGCAGCCGCTGCGGATCACGCGCTCGGCAACCCGCTGAGCAAACGGGCGCGCGGTCACTGTGCGGTCCCCTGCGCCGGCCGCGCCGTGCCGTCGGCGGCGCGCCGGGCCGAGCCGCCGGCCGCGCGCCGGGCCGAACCGGACGCCTGCGCGAGCTCGAGTCGGGCGACCCGGATCCCGTCGCCCGTGAGCTGGTAGTACTTGCGAGGCGGTCGTCCGGCGGACTCCTCACGGTGAGGTTCCCACGCAGATGTCACGAGGCCCTGATCCTCCAGGCGGGCGAGCATCGGGTACAAGGTGCCGCTGGGAAGCCTGGCGGCCTTCATCAGGTCGTAGCCGTAGTGCTGGGCAGACACATCGGCCAGGAAGCCGCCCGGGAGCACAGGCGTCTCACATGAGCCACGTCCTGCTGATTCGCCGTACGCATGTCGCGTTCTGCCTGGTCGAAATTTCACCGTGACGTGCGCGTCCGCTGGCCTGGGCGTCATCAGCCTGAACGCCCTGAGCTACCTGCTGGTCGGGCGCGTACGCGGCAAGCACGAATACCAGCGCCCGACGTCCACGCTGACAGATGCAGGCGACATTGTCCGGGCCGTCGTCGGTGATCCGGCCAGCCTTGATTACGACCTGCGTCAGTGGGCGGCGGCGCACAAAGCAGCGCTCCGCGCCGCTGCGACCGGGACGGAGCCGTTTGAGCTACCGGCCTGGTTCGGCCCGCTGGCCTACGACCTGGGCAGCCTCTCGATCCCGTCGGCTACGACCGGTGGTCTTTTACTCCGACCGGCCCGTCAGTGCGCGGATATCAGGCGGCGCTGCGAGATGGCTCCGCGGCACCCGTGCCCGCGGAGCGGCCTTAGCGCTACCCGGCCGTTATGACCGGGAGCCAGGCCGGACGCGTCACCTCGTAAGCGCTGATCGCGTCCTCGTACCGCAGCGTTAGTGCGATGTCGTCCAGGCCCTCCAGGAGTCGCCACTGGGCGAAATCGGCCAGCACGAACGGCTCCTGTACCTCCCCGACGGACACAGTCCGGGCCGCCACGTCGACGACGACATCGGCCGCCGGATCCGCGGCCAGCGCCGCGAACAGCCGGGCCGATCCCTCCGCGCTCACCTGCGCGGGCACCAGGCCCGAGCTGATGGCGTTGTTCCGGAAGATGTCGGCGAAGCTCGGCGCCACGACCGCCTGGAAACCGTAGTCCTGCAGTGCCCAGACGGCGTGCTCGCGGGACGAGCCACAGCCGAAGTTGGCACCCGTTACCAATATCTTTGCCTGATCTGCGCCCGGCTGATTGAGCACAAACGACGGATCGCCGCGCCAGGCCTCGAACAGCCCGGCCGCGAACCCGGTCCGCTCCACCCGCTTCAGCCAGGCGGCGGGAATGATCTGGTCAGTGTCGACGTCACTGCGCTCGAGCGCGACCGCGCGCCCTGTTATGGCCATCACAGATCTCCTGGCGAGGTGAAGTGACCCGCGACCGCGGTAGCCGCGGCGACGGCCGGCGAGACCAGGTGGGTGCGCCCGCCTGGTCCCTGGCGGCCCTCGAAGTTCCGGTTGCTGGTAGAGGCGCACCGTTCCCCTGGCGCGAGGATGTCGCCATTCATGCCCAGGCACATCGAGCAGCCGGCCGAGCGCCACTCGAATCCGGCGGCCAGGAAGTGCTGGTCCAGGCCCTCGGCCTCGGCCTCCACCTTGACCCTGGCGGAACCGGGCACCACCAGCGCGCGCACGCCCGGATGCACCTTCCGGCCGCGGACTACATCGGCGGCGGCGCGCAGGTCCTCCAGCCGGCCGTTCGTACAGGATCCAATGAAGACCGCGTCCACAGAGATGTCCCGGATCGGCGTGCCCGGCTGCAGGTTCATGTACGTCAGCGCGCGTTCGGCGGCCTGACGCGCGGCGGGCGTTCCATCCGGGTAGGGAACGACGTCGTCGATGGACACCGACTGCGCCGGGTTGGTTCCCCATGTCACGGCCGGCCGGAGCGCCGAAGCGTCCACGCGGATCTCACGGTCGAACTCGGCGCCCGGGTCGGTGGCCAGCGACCGCCAGTCGTCGAGCGCCTGCTCCCACTGCGCGCCGCGCGGGCTGTACGTGCGGCCCTCCAGGTAGCCGAACGTGGTGTCGTCCGGCGCGATCATCCCGGCCCGCGCGCCTCCCTCGATGGACATGTTGCAGACCGTCATCCGGCCTTCCATCGACAGCGCCCGGATCGCGGCACCGCGGTATTCGATCACCGAGCCGGCGCCGCCGCCCGTGCCCAGCGCCCTGATGATGCCGAGGACGAGGTCCTTGGCGGTGCAGCCGGCCGGCAGGTCGCCGTCCACGGTGACCGCCATCGCGGCCGGCTTGACCTGCCGCATCGTCTGCGTGGCCAGGACGTGCTCGACCTCGCGAGGTGCCGATGCCGAACGCCAGCGCGCCGAACGCGCCGTGCGTCGAGGTGTGGCTGTCGCCGCAGACAACCGTCATGCCGGGCTGGGTCAGCCCGAGCTGCGGCCCGATGACATGCACGATGCCCTGGTCGATGCTGCCCAGCGCGTGCAGCATGATGCCGTGCTTGGCGCAGTTCTCCCGCAGTCTGGCGATCTGCGCGGCCGCCAGCGGGTCCGCGATCGGCCCGGTCCCGGTGACGTCCAGGCCGATGGTGGGAACGTCATGGTCCATCGTGGCGATCGTCAGGTCGGGCCGCCGTACCTTGCGGCCGGCCAGGTCAAGGCCCTCGAACGCCTGGGGCGAGGTGACCTCGTGCACCAGGTGCAGGTCAATGTAGAGGAGCGGTGGCTCGCCGTCCGGGCTGGCCACGACGTGGCGGTCCCAGACCTTGTCAAAGAGGCGTGCAGTCATGTCGGCACCGATTCGTCAGATGAGACTTAACTTGTCGCTGTCTCAAATAATGAGATAGCATGTTCATGATATGGACAGCATACAGGAACCTGCTGCGACTGGCAGCCGAATCACCGGCGTCGGCGTGCTCGACCGCTGCGTCGCGCTGCTGGACCTGCTTGCGGGCGGGCCGCGGTCGCTCCGCGCCCTGACTCAAGCTAGCGGGCTACCCCGGCCGACCGCGCACCGGCTGCTGGTCGCGCTCGAGGCGCACCGCCTGGTCGCCAGGGAAGCGTCCGGTTTGTTCCGGCTCGGCCCGCGGCTCACCGAGCTGGCCGCGGTCGCCGGCCCCGAGCTCGACCTGGCCAGTGCCGCCGGGCCCGTGCTGACGGGGCTGCACGAGACGACTGGCGAAAGCGTCCAGCTTTACGTTCGGTCCGGCAGTCACCGGCTCTGCATCGCCGCGCGGGACGCGGGAACCGGGTTGCGCGACAGCGTCGCCGTTGGCGCGCTGCTGCCGCTGTCGGCTGGCTCGGGCGGCAAGGTCCTGCTGGCGTGGTCGGCCGACGTGGCGGAACTGCCAGCCGACCAGCAAGCCGAGCTGGCCGCGGTGCGCAGCCGGGGCTGGGCTGCCAGCGTTGCCGAACGGGAGCCGGGCGTCGCCAGCGTCAGCGCGCCGGTGTTGCACGATGACCTACTGCTGGGAGCCCTGTGCGTATCGGGCCCGGTCAGCCGGCTAGGCCACTCCCCCGGCCGCAAGCTCAGTGCCGCCGTCGTCGCGGCCGCCGCCGAGCTAGCAGCCGGCTTAGCAAATTGATCTGCCAGCTCTAGGTCCGCCGCGCTATCAAGCGACGACAGTTATCGTTGCCAATGTGATTCCGGCCCTTCCCAGCCGGAGAGCTGTCCAGGCCGGGCTGGATTCAGGCTGACCGCGCCACGGTGCAGGCCAGCTGGGCGATGTCGACCTGGCTGGAGGTGTCGACGTTCACTACGGGACCGAGCCCGAGCGGGCGCGGCGGCGTGGCCCACAACTCATCCTCGTTCCGTTGCTGGTCGAGGTGGCCGGCGTGGCGCTGGCCAGTCCTGGCCCGGTAACGGGACCTGGCCACCTCGACGGGCACGACGCAGTGCACCTCGACGAGCCGGCCCGGCAGCGTGCGCGCGATCGGGATCGCGTAGTCGAACCAGGTGCTGTCCAGCACCGCACCCGGGCAGTGCCGTCCAAGACGCAGCATTGCGAGCACCGCAGCCCGGCCGACCCGCCGCGACTCGGCCACGGTCTGCGGACGGCCGAGACCGTCCATGAGCGCTTCCTTGATCTCGTCTTTGGCCAGTAGGGGCAGGCGTATCTCCGCGGCCAGCGCCGCAGCGAGGGTGCTCTTGCCGGACCCCGGCCAACCGGCGATCAGGACGAACAGGTCGCTGGCGGGCGGCTGGCGCAGCACGGTTACATTCTGCTCGCCACCGACTCAATGGCGCTGGCTACCTCTTCCGGGCGCGTAACGATGTCCAGATGCCCGCCCAGTTGCCGTGCGACCGGCCAGCCGCGCGCCGCTGCCTCGTCCGCTGCGGCGGCATACGCGTCACTGAGCAGTACGTAACCGCCGGGCACGCCGGCCCACCCATGCGGGACGGGAACGGGCTCCTCGAAATAGGCTAGCGGAAGCGTCGGCAGCTCGGCTGAGATGACGGCCCGCCGCGCATCATCGGGTATTAGCTCCTGCATCACGCCGGGACCGAACCAGTCTGACCATGGGGGCAGCACGCCGTCGCTCGCCAGGGCCTGCAGCTCGGCGAGCATCTCCGCTGGCATCAGCTCGACAGGGCCGGCCTGCGGCGGCAGCGCGGCATCCACGAACACCAGGCCGCTGGGCGGCCGCCCGGAGCGCTCGGCGATCTGCGGCAACAATGGCCCGGCACCGCTATGGCCGACGAGCACTTCGCCGCCTGCAGTATGAGCTGCCACTGAGTCAGCGAATGCCGCCCAGCCTCGCCCGGCTACCGCAGCCGGAACTGCGGGCATGCTCGCCCGGTGGCCGGCCGCCTCGAGCTCTTGCGCGAGCCAGCGCCAGGTGCTCGGGCCGACCAGCGGGCTGTGCACGAGAACGAAGTCCAACACGACCTCTTTGTTTGCTCAATCTGCGCCCCCCTTGGGGACGTAAAGGCCCGCCCCGACTGCGCAGTCGTTGCGCCAGGGCAGACACATGACACAATCTCCCGCGTCAGTCACTGGCATCGGAGGACGCAGCATGCTGATCTCGACGATGAACGACATCCCAGGCTACGAAATCACTGAGGTGCTGGGAGAGGTGTTCGGCCTGACGGTCAGGAGCCGTAACATCGGTTCCCTGCTGCGGTCCGCCTTCAAGTCGCTGGACGGCGGAGAACTGCGCGGCATGACCAAGAACCTGGCCAGCAGCCGACAGGAGGTCATCGACCGAATGGTCGCCGAGGCCGAGACCAAAGGCGGCGAGGCCGTGATGGCGATGCGGTTCGACACCTCTGAGATGGGCGGCAACTGGACCGAGATCTGCGCGTACGGCACAGCCGTCAGGGTCAGAAAGCTGTAAGAGACCGCCGCCCGCACGGCAGGCGCATTAGAGGCCTGCTCGCCGGGCTAGCGAACTAGCACCGCCTGATCGAGCTGGCCGTCGGCTGGGCGCGACTTTTCGGGTACCGAAAACTACCCGCCACCGTGGCGCAGCGGGACGTCAGCAGAGCCGGTGCATCCAGCCGTAACGGTCCGGGCGCGTACCGTTCTGAATGCCGACGAGCTCTTCCTTCAGCCGCGTTGTCACCGGCCCGGCTGTGCCGTCGCCGATGGTCCACTCGGCGCTCGGGCCACGGACGCCGCCCACCGCAGTGATCACCGCGGCGGTGCCGCACGCGAATACCTCGGTGATCTCGCCGGACGCGCAACCGCGCTGCCAGTCGGCGACCGAGATGCGGTCCTCAATGGCCGGGATACCAAGGTCCGGACCAAGCTTGAGCAACGAGTCCCTGGTGATTCCGTGCAACAGGGATCCGGTAGTCGCCGGTGTCGCGATGCGCGCGTCGGCGCCGGAGCCGTAGACGAAGAACAGGTTCATCCCGCCCATCTCCTCGATCCAGGTCCGTTCCGCCGCATCGAGCCAGACCACCTGATCGCAGCCGTTGTCGAGAGCCTGCTGCTGGCCAGCGAAGGCAGCCGCGTAATTGCCGCCGCACTTGGCCTCGCCCGTGCCACCGGGGGCGGCGCGGCTGTAGTCCTCCGACAGCCAGACACTGACGGGCCGCTCTGGACCGCCGAAGTAGCCGGCCACCGGTGAGGCGATGACGGAGTACAGGTAGCTCGAGGACGGCTTGCTCACCCCGAGACCGCGCTGGGTCCCGATCATGAACGGCCGCAGGTAGAGGCTGTGGCCCTCAGTGTCAGGAACCCAGCCGCGGTCCTGCGCAACGAGCAGTTCGAGCGACCTGACGAAGGCGGATTCGGGGAGCTCCGGCATGGCGAGCCGGACGGCTGACTTGTTGAAGCGCACCGCGTTGGACTGCGGCCGGAAGGCCGCGGCGGTGCCATCCGGCTGCGCGTACGCCTTCAGCCCCTCGAAGATCTCCTGTCCGTAATGGAACACGGACGTGGCCGGGTCCAGGGTGATCGGGCCATAGCGCTCGATCCTCGCGTCGTGCCAGCCTCGGTCCTCCGTCCATCGGATGGTCGCCATGTGGTCGGTGAATACGCCGCCAAACCCAGGAGCTACCAGCAGTTGCGCCCGCTCGGCCGCCGAGACGGCGTCCTCGTTGGCGCGGACCTCGAAGTCAAGCTCCTGGCTCAGGCTGACGGTCATTGCTGGCTTCCTCCGGCTTCTGCGTTACGTTCGCGCGGGCTCTTGCGCGGCCTGCTCGTTGCGGCACTGGTCAGTTGTCGGTTGCGGTTGCGGCGTCGCCCCCGTTGTCGCGGCGGTCAAGTGCTTCTTGCACCGCTTGCAGGGCGCGTCGCTGGGCGCGCTGCTGGTTCTGGGTTTCAGCTGCCTGCTGGCTCTGGTTAGCCATGACGGTTCTCTCCTCGCGTTACTGGGCTGCTAATGCGGGCCAGCTGAGGCGAGCCGTAAGCCTTCGGGCTGCTTGGTACCAAGGAATTCGAGTCGTCGCTGTAGAGTCCGGCGTCCGGTGACAACGATCGAGCGACCTGAAGGCAATACGGCCAGCGCCTCACCCCCGTAGCGGGTCGCCGGCCTGCCCTGGATCAGGTCCCGCTACGGCTGCTAAGGATGAGTACGAAGCGCCGCATGATAGACGCATCGTAGCCGACGCTTGCTGCGCGCGTCAGGCCGCGGGCCGATTTTGTTTGACGACCTACGATTCTGGCGCACGAGATACTACTCGGAGTACTCTGCAGCCAGTGGCAGCGCACCGCCTGCCCGCTTCCGAGCTGCCATCCGGCCCGCGCCGGCTGCGGCGACGAGGACAAGGGTCTTCGACTCGCGGGGTCATCCTCATGTCACGGTCATTCACCTTGGCGGGCAGACGCGGGCAGACTCGCCAGGAAGCAGATGATCATGACCCGCGATAAAGCTTTCAAGCAGGCAGTACGCCAGCGCATGGCCGAAACCGGAGAGCCGTTCACCCTCGCTCGGCGTGCCACAGCCGGAGCGGCGGAGCCGCTAGGACCGCTGACGCAATCCGCAGGGCCAGTTGCCGATGAGGCCATGCCGCCGGGCCAGGCCATGCCACCCGGGCCGCCCGCGCCACCGGGTCGTCCGTTGGGCCCCGTTCCCCCCATCAGCTGGGCTTCCGTCCCCTGCGCACGCGATTCTGACCGCGGACACGATGCGGTAACGCTGGCGCAGCAGGATGCTGACAAGGCCCAGCGGGACGCCGCCCGGGCGCGGGAGGCGGCCGGCAACGCCCAGCGCCAGGCAGAACTAGCGCAGCGCGAGGCCGACCTGGCCCAATCCGCAGCGGACCGGGCGGAGGAACGGGCTAACAGGGCCGAGGAGGTTGCCGACCAGGCGTATGAGTGGGCCGACAAGGCCGCCCGCGAGAACGCGCAGCGGCGGGCCGACCAGGCCCGCGAGCGCGCTGACCACGCGCAGGAAGAGGCCGACGAAGCCTAGGAGCGCGCTGACCAGGCGCAGGAGTACGCCGAATACGCCGAAGATTTCGCTGGCGAGCGGGAGGACCAGGCTGGCGAGCTTCAGGACCGGGTCGGCGAACTTCAAGACCTAGCCGACGAAGCTGACGAGCTAGTCGACGAGGCTCAGTCCCTAGCCGACAAGGCCGCCGGCCGTGGCAGTTCGGCTCGGCGAGCGGCGAGAAGCACCGAGCATCTGGCGGGTTACTGGAACCAGGATGGCAGGCCCGGCCCGGATCTGCAGTCCGGCCTCGAGCGGGTCCAGGAGCGATTCGGCAGGATGCTCGAGCGGCTGGAATGGGCGCGCGGCCGCGTCGAGGCGGCCTTTGCGGCAGGCGCCGACCCGTCCGACACAGAAGAGCCGAGCGAGCAGCCGGGGCGGTGACCTAGCCCCTTCCTTTGTGTCGCTGGACCCGGCGGGCGTCACCGCCGGTCACATCAGTGGGAGGCGCACGACCGTGCACCTCCCGCTGAGCGTCCGGGTCGCGGCTCTGGGATGTCGTTCTCAGCCGTCGGTCCCGGGGGACCAGACGCTAGACGTTGAGAAGGACCCCGTTGCTGATATACAACGACGTGACCCCGTTCTTGCAATTCTCCCCGCCGACGAGGTTCGGCTTTAGCAATGCCTTGAAGGTCGGGGATGGGGACGGGTCAGGATATGAACCCCATCCCACTTTCCCGGCCAGGGTCCAGATCGCGCCGGCCGCAGTGACGTGTACCGACAACGCCGAACTCGGGTCAATCATGACAGCCGGCACGGGGGGATAGTTGTAGGCGAGATTGAGGATCCCTGCCCCGAGCTTCCCGCGCTGCGGGCAGCCGTTACGCAGAGTCGAGAAGAAGCTCATGCTGCCTATGACAGTTTGAGGCACGGGCTTGGTGACCGCTCCGGCAATAGCCGCCGAGCACCTCGTTCCCTGGAACCAGATGCTCACTCTCTCAACTGCCTTTCCCCCTGTGATGGTTGCAGGCGAATATCCGACCTCGCCGGTCACCGCGTGGCAGTCGACCAGGCCACTGCCGACGATGTCGACCCTGGGAGGCGCTGACTGCGTGGCCAGAGCGAAGCCGGCCGACGCTGCGACAGCCGCAAGACCGGCCACGACGCTCAGTGCTGCGCGCGTAACGCGATGCCGACGCGTGCACGGCCCTTCCATGTGCTTGCCGATGTTCATCCGAGCCTCCTGATGTACCGTCTGCGGCGCGTCCGATGCGCCGCAGCTAGCTCCACTTTTGCCAGCACAGAGACCTGACACCACACATGTCCGCCCACAGGATTGGCACAGGATTACTGCGGCCGGGGCGCGGACCGCAGCTGGCCGCCGCCGATGCACGGCTGCTGACCGCGTGCGCCTGGCGACGCACCCAGAACCGTGAACCCGCAAGCTACTGCAAGCCTGCGGGGATCCGGCAAGAATCCAGCCCGTGTCATGCGCTAGAGAATCCATCCGCCTGTGTGCCCAATCAGGAGGCGCCGGCCGTCAAGGCCGACGAAGCGGTTCCGCGACCGCGTCATGCCCGGCCCTCCGCATCAGGCGACGGTACCGGCCGCGGGCCGGTCGGCCGATTGTGAGTCCAGCAGCTGATTCCGATTGATGTTATGGCTGGCTCGCCGCGATCATGCGCGGCAATATCGCGGCTTAAACGATCTGCATCAGACGGAGCCGGCCCTTCCGAGGGCGAGGTCGAGTGCCTGGTCGAGGCTGAGCGCCTTGCCGTGGGCGTAGGCGCGCTCGAACTGCTCCTCGCCGAGGGTGGAACGCGCTTTGCTGAGGCTGTCATGGCGGTAGCGCGTTTCGGGCTCTTGCCAGCATTCTCCGGTCCGGTCTTGGAAGACCTGGGCGATGCCGTGCAGCTGCCCTGCCCGGTACCAGTCGCCCGTGTCGGCGGTGAGGCATGCCAGGCCAAGGCTGGCGTAGGCCAAACCTGAACGGCTCCCGTTGCGGCGGCTGAGCTGCAGGGCTTCTTCGAACCTGGACCTCGCACCGGGCAGGTCACCTTCCTGTCGCAGCACCCAGGCCAGGTTGGTCGACACGAAATGGCCTTTGATCCCGATCTCCTGCATGAGCTGTGCCGCTTGCTCCAGGTGGGCCCGTGCGGCGGAGAGGTCGCCTGCGCGCAGGGCGTGGCTGCCTGCGTTGTTGTGCAGCAGGCAGGCCGCAAACCGGTCGCCGGATCGTTCGGTGCAGGCGATGGCCTCGGCGAACAGCTGCCCGCAGCGAGCTGGGCCGATGGAGTCGGCGAACAGCAGATACACCATGAGGCTCCCGCCCAGCTCGACATCGTCACCGAGCCGCCGGGCGTACTGGACGGACTCCTCCCCGAGGAGGAATCCGCGCTCCGGCTCGCCGGCGAAGTAGTACGTGGAGCTAAGTACCATCAGGGAATAGCTCAGCAGCTGGCCGTCGCGCTGCTGGCGCGCGAACTCCACCGCCTGCTCGCCAAGCTGCCGAGCCGCTGCCATGTCATGAAACTGCGCAAGTGTCGCGGCCGTGGCCAGTGCCTCGCCGAATAGCCTGGGCTCCGCGCGGGCGTCGGGCCGCTCCAGCACCGGCGCGAGCAGGCTGAGGGCTTCTTCGTTGCGAGATCGCGTCATCCAATACAACCGGAGCGCTGCACCAAAGCGCAGCACCAGCGTGGTCCCATCTGACCGGCCGGCCGCGTAGTCTGCGGCGCGACGCAGGTTGGCCTGCTCGGCGTCCAGCCGCGCGAGCCATCGGCCCTGGTGAGGCCCGTTCAGGTGAGGTGCCGCCGCCTCTGCCACCGCCAGGAAGTGTTCGCTGTGTGCCGCTGCGGCAGCGGCGGCTTCCTCCGCGCCGGCCTCGGCGAGCCGTTCCGCGGCGAACTGGCGGATGGTCTCCAGCAGCCGGTAGCGGAAGGCTCCGGCGGCGGGCTCGGCCACGACGAGGCTCTTATCGACCAGCGAACCGAGAAGGCCGGTGGCATCGAACGCGTCGATGTCGCCGAACCCGCACACCGCTTCGGCGGCATGGAGGTCGAAGCTTTCGGCGAACACCGACAGGCGCCGCAGCAGCAGCCGCTCGGCAGCGTTGAGCAGCGAGTAGGACCAGTCGACGGTCGCTCGCAGGGTCTGCTGCCGCTCCAGCGCGGTGCGGCTTCCCCCGGTCAGGAGGCGGAAGCGCTGGTCGAGGCGGTCGTGAAGGGCATCGAGTGACATCGAGCGCAGCCGGGCGGCGGCGAGTTCGATGGCCAGCGGCATTCCGTCCAGCCGCGCGCAGATCGACGCCACCAGCGGGCCGGTTTCCACATCAGCGGGCAGGTCGGCGCCCTGTTCTTTCGCCCGCTCGACGAACAGCGCGACGGCATCGGAGGATCCAGGCGCCAAGGTGCCGGCGCTGCCGGGTGGGGGAAGTGACAACGGCGGCACTCGGTAGATGGTCTCGCCGCTAATGCCGAGCGGCTCGCGGCTGGTGGCCAACAGGTGCACTCTGGGGCAGTACCGCATGATGGCGTCAGCGGTCTTGGCGCAGGCGCCGATCAGATGCTCGCAGTTGTCGAGCACGATCAGAACGTCCTGCGGGGCAAGGGCATCGAGCAGGACCTCCAGGACGGGCCGGCCCGGCTGGGCGGCTATCCCCAGCGCCCGGCAGATGGCCGGCGCCACCGCGTCTTCGTCTGTGACGGCAGCCAGCTCAACCAGCCAGACCCCGTCTCCGGATCCATCCAGCAGCTCGGCGGCCACCTGCAGGCTCAGCCTGGTCTTGCCCGATCCGCCGGCCCCCGTCAGGGTGACCAGACGGCAGGATCCGACCAAGGCCCGCACGTCTGACAGCTCCCGGCCGCGGCCGATGAACGTCGCCAGCTGGGTCGGGAGATTGTTCAGAAGCGCCGGATTGCCAAGCGACCGCAGCGGCGGGAACCCGGCCGGCAGGCCCGCCGCGTCCAGCTGGAAGATCTGCTCCGGGCGCCCCAGGTCCTTCAGCCGGTGGGGACCCAGGTCCCTGAGTGCCACACCGGGCGGGAGCGAGCCGCGGACCAGGGCTGCCGCCGTCTCCGACAGCAGGACCTGACCCCCGTACGCGACGGCTGCCACCCGGGCGGCCCGATGAACGTCCAGGCCCACCAGGCCGGTTGCCGTCTTCGCCGCCTCGCCGGTGTGGACGCCCATCCGCACCCGGACCTGCTCCCCCCCAGGCCACCGGTGTGCCTCCAGCGCCTGCTGCATCTCCACCACCGCCGCGGCGCAGGCCCTCGGCGAGGAGAACACCGCGAAGAACGCGTCTCCGTGGGTACCCACCTCCTCGCCGTCGTGAGCAGTCAGGCCCGACCGGATGAGCGAGTGATGGTCGGCCAGCACGTCCGCGTAGACGCCTTCTCCCAGGCGCCGGAGCAGCGCCGTCGAGCCCTCGATGTCGGTGAAAAGAAACGTGAGAGTCTCCACGGGCACAGCGTAAAGGCCCGGCCAAGCCATGGCAGCCAGCATGAGTACCGCCGGGCAACACCCCCCCCACGCAGCCCGGCCGGCTCCGGCGCCCGGCCAGCTCACAGCACACCTACACCGGCCCGCGTTTGGCGCTTCTTACATTCCGGTTCTTGTCGTCAGCGCCGGTCACGTCGGCCAGGGCTGGTGCAGCCCTCAGGTGGATGGAGCGACCGGGTCGAGGCCGGCCCGGATGGCATAGCGGACCAGTTCGGCACGGCGGCGGGCGCCGGTCTTGTCCCGGATCCGCTCCAGATGCGATCTCACCGTGTTGACCGACAGGAACAACCGCTCGGCGATCTGCGCGTCGGTCGCCCCCCCGGCCAGCAGCACTATGATCTGCCGCTCTCTGTCCGACAGTAGGCCGGCTGAGCTTTCCGCCGTCGCCTGACCGGCCGCGGCAACGTCGACGGCAGCCGCGAACTCGGGATCGGGCTGGGCTGCCGCGGTAGCCAGAGCGATGGCGTCGGCGTGGCTGAGTGTGCGACCGTGCCGGTAGGCGGCCTCGAATGCGGCATCGCCCAGCGAGGCGCGCAGATGGGCGTGGTCGCGGTCGCGCAGTCCCGCTTCGGCGGCCTCGAAAACCCGTCCGGCCCGCTCGTAGTGCTCATCGGCGACGCCGTGCAGGGTGGCGCCGACGGCGGGGTCGCTGTCGGCGCCGGCCGCCAGGGCCAGGCCGAGGAGTGCGGCATGAAAATAAGAAGATCTGACGCCCGTGATCCGGGCCGTGTCCAGGCTGTTAAGGAAGAGGCTGCGGGCGTTGCGGGGATTGCCGTCGATGAGCTCGACGAGACCAAGATTCTGGCACAA
Organism: uncultured Actinomycetota bacterium; assembly: GCA_963804435.1. Taxonomy (GTDB): domain Bacteria; phylum Actinomycetota; class Actinomycetes; order Streptosporangiales; family Streptosporangiaceae; genus JAJYUU01. Next base: position 3,648,503 of record CAWDQI010000001.1, read on the forward strand.
ACCGACGGACATGTTCAGGTAGCGAAGGTTGGCAGCGAGCGTGCTCGCCTCCTCAAGGTGCGCCCGGGCCGCCCGAAGCTCCCCGGCAGCGAGCTCGTAGACGCCGAGGTTGGCCAGCGTGATGGCGAGCCGGTAGTTGTCCCCGGCTGCCCGTGACAGGGCGAGGGCTTCCTGATTGTCGGCGACGGCGGCGTCCAGGTCACCTGCTTCACCCTTGAACACCGCCCGGCGGCCAAGCAGGTCAGCAATCAGCCGGGGATCTCCAGTTGTCCGGGCCAGCCCGACAGCTTCGTCGATCTGACCCCGTGCGGCCGGCAGATCGCCACGCTCCAGCCTGAACCAGCACAGCTGGGACAGGGCGTCAGCGGTGACAGCGGCATCGGCGAGGCTGCGGCCGATCCTGAGGGCCTCGCCGGCCAGCGCCGGGATCGTCGAGTCGTTGCCGAAGTGATTAAGCAGGTGGCAGCTCGCGTTCAGGGCCCGGGCCCGAACCTGGGTGGGCGTCTGCGCGTCGGGTCGCTCGAGCAGGACGGTGAGCGCCTCGAGGACTTCGCCGGCGTGGCCGCGCATGTGGCAGAACCAGCGCAGCCCCGTCGCCAGTCGCAGTCCGGGCTCGGCACGGCCAGTATCGGCGACACTGAAGGCCAGCGCGGCACGCATGTTGTCGAACTCGACATCGAGCCGGTCGAGCCAGACAGCCTCGTCCGGTCCGCGCAGGTGCGCACCGGCGGTCTCGATCAGAGCCAAGTAATAATCGCGGTGGGCTGCGCGAGTTTCGTCCGGCTCGGAGCCCGCCCGCAAGGCGAGGCGTTCGGTGGCGTAGTGGCGGACCGTCTCCAGCAGCCGGTAGCGGGTCGAGCCGTTGATCTCTTCGGCTTGGACCAGGCTCTTGTCGACCAGAGCAGCCAGACGGTCCAGCACCTGCCATTCTCCGGTATCGCCTCCTGAGGTGACCGCTTCGGCGGCCTCCAAGGTCCAGCCCCCGGCGAATACCGAAAGCCGGTCGGCCACCATCCGCTCCTCGGGGTTGAGCAGGTCGTAGGACCAGTCGATCAGGGCGCGGAGTGTCTGATGGCGAGGCAGGGCAGTACGGCTCCCCCCAGTCAACAGCCGGAACCGCTGATCGAGCCGGGAGTTGATCTCCGGCACCGATAGCGCGCCTAGACGGGCCGCGGCGAGCTCGAGGGCAAGCGGAATCCCGTCCAGGCGTACACAGACGGCCGCCACCGCCGCAGCGTTGGCGTCGTCGAGTGCGAAGCCTTTCCGTTGCATCGAGGCGCGCTCGGCGAACAGGCGCACCGACTCGAACGCGGCCAGCCGATCAGGAGCCGCGAGATCGGCAGGCGGGACTGCCAGCGAGGGAACGCGGAAGACGTGCTCCCCGCCGATGCCCAGCGGCTCCCTGCTCGTGACCAGAAGACACGCCCGCGGGCAGGACCGCATCATGGCGTCGGCCAGCTTCGCCGCCGCGCCGAGCACGTGCTCGGCGTTGTCGAGCACCACCAGCAGGTAGCGGTCGCCGACCGCGTCGACTAGGGTTTCGAGCATTGGCCGTCCCGGCTCTTCGCGAACCTGGAGCACTGCGGCCACTGTGCGGGCCACCAGCTCGGGGTCGGCCACCGGCGCCAACTCTACGAGCCAAACCCCGTCGCCGTTGCCATCCAGCGCCTCGGCCGCCACCTGCAACGCCAGCCGGGACTTGCCGATCCCGCCTGGCCCCACGACCGTGACCAGCCGCGATCCGCCCGACAGCAGTGCCCGCAGCTCGGCCAGCTCGGCGGCCCGGCCCACGAAACTGGTTGCCTGCGATGGCAGGTTGTGGCGTAGCGCTGGGTCGTCCAACGAGCGCAGCAGGCCGAACCTCTTGGCCAGGCCCGGACCAGTCACCTGGAAGATACGCTCGGCGCGACCCAGGTCCTTCAGATGGTGCTCGCCCAGATCGTCCAGCCCGATCTCGCCGTGCAGCCGGCCGGCCAGCAGCTCGTACGTCGCCCCGGACACCAGGACCTGACCGCCATGGCCAGCGGCAAGCAGCCGGTCCACCCGGTCTGCCGCCGGACCGAGATAGTCGCCGTCGCGCTCCACGCAGGCGCCCGAATGCAACGCCATGCGCACCCGGATGGGCAAGCCGGACGGCCACGGCTCAGCACCGACAGCCCGCTGGACGGCAACCCCCGACGCCAGCGCGGAGGACGGGTCAGCGAATACCGCACGAAACGCATCGCCCACCGTCTTGAACACGTGACCGCCCGCAGACTCGATCTGCTCGCGGACAATGCGGCTATGGCGCGCCGACGCCTCCGTCATAGCCTCGCGGTCGGCCTCCCACAGCCGAATGCTGTCCTCGATGTCGGTGAACAGCAACGTCACCGAGCCAGCGGGGTACCCCATCTGCCCATTGTGCACCCAGATCCTGGCCCTGCCCGGCCGAGAGTCCGAGCCACCACGCCCGGCAGCCAGCGGCACCTGCTTCGCGCGCTCAGCCAAGCCGGGGAGCGACCGACGCCCGGATCGCCGAACGACTGTTCCCGCGTTGGCCAACCCCCGCCCGACGTGACCGGCCGCCGGGCGGTGAATGGGCCATTCGGCCCACTGTCAGCGCGCTCGATAGGGCCGCCCGGCCCCTGCCGTCAAGCTCCAGCCGGACTCACGCTTGGCCTAACGTCCCGCCGCCTGGGCGGGAACCCGGCACGAGAGGCGACCGAAATGAAGATCAAGTTTACGAGAGCGCCGACCATCACAAAGGCGGCCATCACCGCGGCCGTGTTCACGATCGTGTTTCTCGTGACGAACTCCAATCTGCCGCCGTGCAGCGATGCTGTCGCGGCGCTCAATGCCGGCGGGTGCATAGTTCGGCAGAGCTACCTGCACACTGCCTGCGGCTGGCTGGCACTGGCCAGCCTCATAACCGGCGCGGTGCTATTCATCCTCAAGCAGCGCAAGGCTTCCTCCAAGGACCAGCAGGTCCCGCCGCGGCCAGCCGGGTCCGGGGCACCCAGGCCGGCCGAGACGACTGTGTCTGAGGTGCGGACTCACGGCGACGGCATCAGCTACTGAAGCCGCCCATCGAATCCGGGCAGCTGACGTCCAACTGCAGAACGGCAGCAACGAGATCCACGTCTACCTGACTGCCCGTAAGTCCTGATCTACAAGAATCACTAGATCCCTCAAAGGAGGGAACCACAATGATCAAGCGCATCTTTGCCGCCCTGGCCATTCCGGCCGCCTTGGGTAGCGTCATAGGGATAACGGCATGTGGCGGCGGCGGCACACCATCCGCTTCCGGCATCGTGTCATCGGACGGTTACAGTGTCCTGTCGCCTTCTGTCGCGGGAACTCTGCCGCCCAGCGTCCAGTCCATAGTCTCTAGTTTTGCGGCAGGCACGAAGGGCAGCGAGGAAGAAGTCGTCCTCATCTTCAAGTCATCGGTGCAGAACAGCGAGATCTCGAGGATCAGCCAGGCGCTCCTCAACACGTCTGCTGGCGTGAGCGCCACCACGAGCGGGAACGTGCTGCGGGTTCGCGGCACCGCGTCCGCACTGTCTGGGGTCTAACCTCGGGCAGCGCAGCGGCGCGCCGCAGTTCTCCGCCGAATCAATGGTCGGGCTTGCCTGCCGGCCCGTGCATGATGACCCCGGCCCGCCGCCCGCGCGGCGCCGGGGTCAGCCCGAGCGGCTCGACGCGATCACGACTGCTCTTGTGGCCATGGACCGGGCTGGCCGGCTTCCCAGCACTGCTGTCGCTAGGGCCGGGCCACCGCTCCGGTGGGCGAGTGAAAGCGGTCGCCGAACCGATAGGGGTTTGCGTTCGGAGCCACTGACTCGCCGCGTCGATCACCTTGGCGTCCTCGCCGATGAGGATCTGCCAGGCCTCCGATCGCACCCCGTCCAGAATGATGGTCGCCGCCTCAGCCGCGCTCACCGGAGCCTTGTCTCGGAAGTCGGTGCTCATGCGCACGAGCAGCTGGCGCAGCTCAGCGGCGGACGCGCCCTCGCCCAGCAGGCTTGCATCAGCGCGGCCTGCGCGCGGCGGGGGGGCGCAGCAGCGCCCGGCCTACCCGGCCTCTCGGAGCGTTCAGCGCTACAAATATGCAGGTCGGTCCTGGTGGAAGACGCGCGGCAGCGGACTGCAGGGCGCTTCGGACTGACGTCAGGATTATTGCTGACGTCAGCCTCATTGTTGAGGCGGAAGCGTCTGGGCGTTGCCCCAGGTGCCGTTGTTCTGGCCGACGGCAAGCGGGTAGCCAACCGCCCAGTAGTCGGGCCCGTACGACCCGGCGGCGGTGCAGTTGCCCGCCGATGCGCAGGACACCGACGCGATCCCGGCGAGGGCCTCGTTGCGGGCCGACATGCCAGAGACTTCCTCTCCTCGGCCCCACCGGCCGTTCCTTTCGCTGACCACGAACGGCTGCGCGACCTTCCAGTAGCCGTAACTCCCGGCAGCGCTGCAGCTGCCCGCCGAGGCGCACGACACCGAGGTGATCTGGCCAGAACCCTCGGTTTTGAGGAGGGCTATGCCGGGGACCTGCTCCGCCTGGCCCCAGCTGCCGTGCCGCTGGGTGACGACGAACGCCTGCTGATTCTCGGAGGCGGCATAGTAGGACCCGCCGGCGGCGCAGTTGCCCGCCGAGGCGCACGACACCGAGTTGACCTGGGCATCGTGGCCCTTGTTGAGGCGGGCCAGGCCGGGACTTCCTGCGCCCGGCCCCAGGCGGCGTTCCGCTCGGTGACGACGAACGCCTGCTGGCCGCGCGGGGTGAAGTAGTACCCGCCCGCGGTGCAGTTGCCCGCCGCGCCGCACGACACCGAGGTGACCTGGGCATACCGGCCTGTGCTGAGGCGGGCCAAGCCGGGGACTTCCTGCGCGCGGCCCCAGGTGGCGTTCCGCTCGCTGACGACAAACGCCTCCGGACCGCGCGGGGTGAAGTAGTACCCGCCCGCAGCGCAGTTGCCCGCCGCGCCGCACGACAGCGAGGTGATCTGGGCGTCGCCGCCTGTGTTGAGGCGGGAGAGGCCGGGGATCTGTTGCGCCCGGCCCCAGGTGCCGTTCCGCTCGCTGACAGCGAATGCCTGCTGGCTGCTGGAACCGTGCCGTGCGCTGGAGGTGTAGTAGTACCCGGCCGCGGCGCACTCGCCCGCCGCGCTGCACGACACCGAAATGATCTCGCCATACGGGCCCTTGCTGAAACGGGCCAGGCCGGGGATCTGCTGCGCCCGGCCCCAGCCGCCGTCCTTCTCGTTGACAACGAACGCGTAGCTGTCATAAGGAGCTTCGTAATACCCCCGGCGCTGCAGTTGCCCGCGGAGGCACACGACACCGAGTTGGTGCTCGCGTTTGCCTGCCCGGGTTCGGCCGGCAGGCCGTCGACCCTTTGGAACTGGCCCCAGACGCCGTTGACCTCGTTGGCGACGGCCGCACGCGACCGGAAGTCCTGGTCCACGTAAACCCCGCCTGCGCTGCAGTTACCCGCGGCGGCACACGACACCGAATCGATCCAGCCAAGGCTGAGCTCCGCCGAACCTGGAACCTGCAAGCCCGTAGCCCAGGAACTGACTCCGGCGCGGGCGCCGGCTGCAACGCCCGCCGCCGCCTCCGCACCGGTGAGCGACGCCGAACACAACGCGACCACGGCGGCGATGAACACCATGGCCGGGCGTCGCCGCGTCGATCTCACCTCTGCCTGCATCCTTGCCTGGGCCGACGCCTATCCGGGCCTCATCGGCCAGATAGTCGCACGGCCAGCCAAACTTGACACAGTCATGCCCGAACACGGCATCCGGCCGCTGAACGCCGGAGAACCTGGCAGCTGCAGGTCTCGGTCACCCAGACGGCCCGACCCTCCATGCTGGCGGCGGGCGCCATCCGGAAACCGGACCGCTCATGTCACGACAGCATCCAGCAAACTCAGCCGGGTCGGCGATTGGATCCGTTCCTCTGCGCGGGCCGGGCGGCTCGGGCCCGGCAGCGGCCCGGCCAGATAGTATGCACAAGTCACTGGCCCCGTGTCGGCGAGGGCAGCGGCCGTGGTCCGGCCGGCCGCCGCGACGGAGTCGAGGGAACGGGCCGCGGTCCGGTCGGCAGCGGCGACGGGGCCGACGGTACCGGCCGCGGGGTCAGCCGGGGCGACGGAGCCGACGGAGGCGACGGCACCGGCCGCGGGGTCGGCCGCGCCGACGGAACCGACGGAACCGGCCGCGGTCCGGTCGGCGACGGCGTCGGCATAGGCGCCGTCGATTCGGCTGCCCTTGGTGGCGACGGCTTCGCTGCCCTCTGGTGAGCGGCCGTCGGGCGCGATGCCACGAGGCCGGTAGGTCCCCCGGCCGCCAGCGCCAAGCCAACGCCACCGCCGGCGATCACTACAGCCGCGGGCAGCCCAACCACCAATGCCCGCTTGCGGCTCAGCTTCATCTGTCGCCTCCTGTTCGGGGCCGGGCGGGGTGCACCGGCGGAGACCATACCTGCGGGCCGCCCATCTGGTTGCACCGAAACTGACTTTCGTCACTCCAAGGCCGGCCGCTGCGGTCTTCGCATACGGTTGGCCCGGCTGCTCCACGATCGGCCGCGGACAGCCGGAGAGGAAGGCAGAAAAGTCAGCCCCGAAGACTTCACCGACTTCTATGCGGCTTCGTTCCGGCGGCTTGTCGGCCAGCTCTACGCGATGACTGGCGACCGAGCCGAGGCGGAGGAGGCCGTCCAGGAGGCGTTCGTGCGGGCCTGGTCGCATCGCGGCCGGCTCGACTCGGTGAGTTCACCTGAGGCTTATGTGCGTACGACCGCGTGGCACATCGCCGTGTCGCGGTGGCAACGGGCCCGGCTCGGACGTTTGCTGCTGCGGGCGCAGCCCGTGCCGGACGTGGCCGACGGCCCTGGGCCAGAACGGGTCGCGCTTATCGACGCGCTGCGGAAAGTGCCTCCCGAGCAGCGGCGGGCGCTGGTGCTGTATCACCTGTGCGAGCTGACGGTGGCGCAGATCGCCGACGAGACCGGGGTTCCGGCAGGCACGGTGAAGGCCAGGCTCGCCCGCGGCCGGCGCGCCCTCGCGCCTCACCTCGCTGATTCGGACCGCAACTCCGATTCGGACCGCAACTGGCGGATCACCCATGGCTGACTTCGACGAAGAGCTGCGGCACACAGCCCAGGAAGCCAGCATGAACGCGCGGCCGCTGCCGCCGGCCGAGGTGCTGCGCCGCGGCGACCTGCGGCGCAAGCGCCGGATCGCGGGGATCGCCGCCGCGGCAGCCGTCCTGGCCGTCACCGGTGGCGTGCTCGCCGCCACTTCAGCATCCCGGGCCGCGCTCCCCCAGCCGCCGGCAACTCATCAGGTCCCGGCACCAACCCCGTCGCAGGTCCCGAGGCCGACACCGACACCATCTTCGCCGACGCGCCCACCCGGCCCGACGCCGACGCGCTTCCCCAACCCGACGGCATCGCGTTCCCCTATCCCGACGCCGACGCCACCACGTTCACCGGGCCGCGCGCCGGTGCCCAGCGCCACCTGACCAGCTTTCCCGCGCGGGCAAGAAGGTCGGCTACGGTGTGCTGATCGGCGCGAATGCCGAGCGCCTCGCCCGCGCGCCAGGTGAGAACAGCATGGAGATCATGAGTAACTCACGATCCGCAGCCGGCTACGACCCGGCGATCCTAGACGAGATTCAGCAGCGGGTGCTCTGGCTGGCGACCCGCATCGTTGATGCGGCTAACCACGACCGGGAGACCGGCGACGGCGTCAAGGTCGGTGGCCACCAGGCGTCGAGCGCCAGCTTGGTCACCGTGATGACCGCGCTCTATTTCGCGCATCTCGACGCGCCCGACCGGGTCAGCGTGAAGCCGCATGCCTCGCCGGTGTTCCATGCGATTCAGTACTTGCTGGGCAACCTGGACCGGTCCTACCTGCCGACGCTGCGCGCGTTTGGCGGGCTCCAGTCCTATCCGAGCCGGACCAAGGATCCTGACGGGGTCGACTTCTCCACCGGCTCGGTCGGCCTGGGCGCCGCCGCCCCGCTGTTCGCGGCAGCGGTGCGGCGATACGTGGACGCCCACTTCGGCCCGCGGCCACGCAGCCGGTTCATCGCCCTGATCGGCGACGCCGAGCTGGACGAGGGCAACATCTGGGAAGCCGTCGCCGACCCCGCCACCGACGGCCTCGGCGACGTGCTGTGGATCGTCGACGTCAACCGGCAGTCGCTGGACCGGGTCGTGCCCGGCGTCCGGATCGCCCAGTGGAAGCAGCAGTTCAGCGCGGCGGGCTGGCACGCGGTCGAGGCAAAGTACGGCCAGTCGCTGCAGGCCGCGTTCGCCCAGCCGGGCGGCGACAGCCTGCGGGACTGGATCGACGCCATGCCGAACGAGCACTACCAGTCGCTGTTCGGGCTGGACGCCGCGGGGGTGCGCGAGCGGTTCCTGGACGGAGCGCCAGCCGAGGTCCGGCAGTTCTGCGCCGGTCTTGGCGACGCGGAACTGGCCGGCCTGGTCACCGACCTGGCCGGGCATGACCTTGGCTCGCTGCTGGCAGCGTTCGCCGAATGCGACGCCGAGAAGGACCGGCCGAGCGTGCTGTTCGCCTACACGATCAAGGGCTGGGGCCTGCCGATCGCCGGTAACCCCCGCAACCATTCGGCGCTGCTGACCACGGCCCAGAGTCGACCAGATGCGCGAGCGCCTCGGACTCACCGGCGCGACCGAGTGGGACAGGCTGGACCCGATGACGCCGGCCGGGCAGTGGGCCGCGGCCCGGCGCGAGCACCTGGCCCGGGCACCGCGCACCGCTGACGCCACCGCAGTGTCCGTGCCCGACTCTACCGGGCTGCGCGCGGCCCGGCCGGTCTCCACCCAGGAGGCGTTCGGCCGCATCCTCGTCGACCTCTCCCGCGCCGAGGCGGTCGCCCCCTATCTGGTAACGACGGCCCCGGATGTCGCTACCTCCACGAATCTCGCCGGGTTCATCAACCGAACTGGCGTGTTCAGCCCGGTGCCGCGCCGGGCCTGGAGCGAGGATCCGGTGCTGAAGTGGGCTGAGGGCCCGGACGGTCAGCACATCGAGCTCGGCATCAGCGAGATGAACCTGTTCCTGCTGCTCGGGCAGCTCGGGCTGGCCTGGGATCTGTCGGATCAGCCGCTGCTGCCGGTGGGCACGGTGTACGACCCGTTCGTGCTGCGCGGGCTGGACGCATTCATCTACTCGGTGTACTCCGGCGCCCGCTTCATCGTGGCGGGCACCCCGTCCGGCGTGACTCTGGCGCCCGAGGGCGGCGCGCACCAGTCGACGATCACGCGCCTCGGTCGGCATGGAGCTGCCGAACGTCACCTTCCTCGAGCCGGCCTACGCGATCGCGCTTGACTGGCTGCTCTGTGGTGCGCTTCAGTCCGTGGCCGCGGCGGGCGGGCGGCGGCAAGCCACCGAGACGGCCGAGACCGGCTCGTATTACTTCCGGCTGACCACTCGCGCCATCGACCAGCAGCCGTTCCAGGCCGCCCGGGAGCGGCTTGGGGATGCGATCCTGCGCCGCCAGGTGCTGGCAGGCGGTTACCGACTCATCGATGCGCTCGGATGCGGCGGCCGGTGGCGCTCCGCCGGTCTACCTGGTCGGCTGCGGCGCGGTGCTGCCCGAGGTGCTGGCCGCGGCCGGCGAGCTTGCGCGACGAGGGCATCGCCGCCACCGTCGTCGACGTGACGTCCGCTGACCGGCTGTACCGGGCCTGGCAGCGCACCCTGCGCCAGGGCGTGCGCACCGCCACCGCGCCATCCATTGCCGGGGCGCTGCGCAGTGCGTTCCCGGACCGCGCGCCGGTCGTCACCGTCCACGACGCGGCCTCGCACGCAATGAGCTGGCTCGGCTCAGCGCTCGGCGTCCCGGCTGTCAGCCTCGGCGTCGACGGGTTCGGCCAGTCCGGTACGGTCGCGGACCTATACCGGGCGCACGACCTGGATGCCGGCTCAATCGTGAACGCCGCCCTCGCCGCCCTTTCCCTCCGGTAGCTGTGCCCCGCGCCACCTGATTATGCGGAGAAGCGGTAAACCGCAGCGAGCCAGTCGCCGTCTTGTGACTGGCGTCGCATTGCGCTGTGCGAACTTATCCGATTGGCAGCTTCCCGTGAAAGGGAGACGAGCGTACCCCCGTGACAGCGACACTTCGGGAGATCCTGCTCTCGCCGGACTCTGAACCAAAGGTGATCGATGACTGCTACCTGCTGATTGAGCAGCAGATCGCGGAAAAATCAGGGGTCTCCGGGACCGCCGTCAAGCTCGCCTACAAAGCAGTGAACACCTTTCTGCCGGGCCATATCCGCTACATGGTGGAGTCCCTGCTTCCGGAGATGGTGGACAAGCTTGAGCCGTACTGGGCCGACTTCAACACCTCAGGGGGCTCTGAGTTCGGCGACTACCTGGCCAAGCGGGGCGAGGAGTTGTCGCAGGTCCTGTTGTCGGTGACCGATGACCGCGCGGCGGGCTCCGGCCGGCCCACGGTCCTTAAGGCGTACGGCACCGTCCGCAATAGCGCAGGCAAGCACATCGAAGCTGCGCTCCCGCATGTCGGCGACCTAGTACTGAAGTACGCGCCCTGACCGCCAGTTGCGCTTCCTGATGCCGGGAAGGTGGCTGGCTAGCGTTCCTCCCCGCATCGGTCGACTGGCCGAAGTGTACGCCCGCTGGCCCTTCGCGGTCGGCCGGTCGCAGGCGTTGTCCGCAAGTGGCCTTGAGGTGGATCATCGCGGTATGAGCGGCCGCTAGCTGATACGACAGGAGAAGGCACATGAAGGTAGATCCGGTGGGTGCTGGACTCGACGAGCATCGGCTTGAACGCATCACCGAGCATTTGCAGCACCGCTACGTCGACGCCGGACGCATCGCCGGCTGCCAAGTCGCCGTTGCCCGCCACGGCCAGGTGGGCTATTTCCGGTCGCTCGGATGCCGGGACCTGGAACGGTCACTGCCCGTCGAAGAGGACACCATCTGGCGGATTTACTCGATGACCAAGCCGATCACCGGGGTCGCGCTAATGACGTTGTATGAGCGCGGGATGTTCCAGCTCAACGATCCCGTGACGCGGTTTGTCCCGCAGTGGCGCGACCTGAAGGTACGCGGCCGGGCGGAGGACGGCTCAGAGCTGCTCGTCGACCCGGAGCGGCCGATGACGGTGCGCGATCTGATGATGCACATGTCCGGCCTCGGCTTCGGCGGCGGCCGGACCTTGCAGGAGCTGTTCTCGGCCGACAACTTCGCCCAGGCCGAGGGCTTCACCCCCAGGCGGCGGCGGGGCCCAGCCGCCACGCTTGAGACCATGGTCGAGCACTATGCCGGCTACCCGCTGGAATTCCATCCCGGCACGCGCTGGCTCTACTCGGTCTCGACAGACATATGCGGCCGGCTGGTCGAGATCATCTCGGGGCAGCGCTTCGACGACTACCTGCGCCAGATCGTCTTCGAGCCCCTCGGCATGAACGACACGGGGTTCGTGGTGCCCGACGAGAAGGTGGACCGGTTCGCCGCATGCTACCGGCGCGACGCGAGCAAGAAACTGCTCCTGGTCGACGATCCCCAGCGCAGCGGCTACCGGCAGGAGCCCACATTCTTGTCGGGTGGCGGCGGGCTGGTCTCCACGACCGCCGACTACCTGCGGTTCTGCCAGATGCTGCTAGGCGGAGGTGAGGTGGACGGCGTGCGCATCCTGGGGCGCAAGACGGTCGAGCTGATGACCTCTAACCATCTGCCCGGTGACGGCGACCTTCAGTCGGTCGCGCTGCCCGGCGGATACGGCGAGGTCGGGTTCGCCGGCATGGGCTTTGGCCTGACCGTCGCAGTTGCCAAGGCTCCGGCGGCCACGCAGGTCATCGGCTCGCCGGGAGAATACATGTGGGGCGGCGCCGCGTCGACGATCTTCTGGGTGGATCCCGCCGAAGACCTCACCGCGGTCTTCATGACGCAGTTCCTCCCCTCAGGCACGTTCAACTTCCGCGGGCAGCTTAAGACGCTCGTCTATCCAGCGATCACCGACTAGGAGGCAGCCAGGCGGTCGTGGCCGGGCGGCGGTCAGTCACCGCCGCCCCGCTCTTGGGCCGGGCTGCCGGGTTCGGCCGGCCGGGGTGCGCGAAGCTCGCCAAACATCGCGTGCACTGCCGCCACGGCGGCCGGGCTACTGCCGCGAACGTCCATCACCTGGACATCGCCGTCGGCGTGCACACTCCAGTCGGCGAACGCACAGCAGTCCCGCTCGAGTGCGGCCAGATCGCGCAGTTCGGCCCCGACATCAGGGTCAGCGCGGAAGCGCATGCGCAGGCCGTACCCGGTCGGGGCGATATCGAGGATGGCGTTGTCCGTTAGCGCGTTCCAGCGGCGCTGCCGTTCGGCGAGGTCGCGTAGCCCAAGGGAGCAGGCAATCGCGGTGGCGTCAGGAACCGGACCGGGCATTGTTACCTCCTTGTGGCCGTTGGAACCAGGCGGCTACCATGGTGCAGGTTCAAGTCGACTTGAAGTCAAAGGCCAGATCCGGATGCCCGGCGATCTGCTAACTATCGGAGAACTCGCCCGCCTGACCGGGCGGCGCGCGTCCGCAATCCGGTACTACGAGGAGATCGGCTTGCTACCGGAGCCGATGCGGGTCAGCGGCCAGCGCCGTTATCACCACAGCGCCGTCAGGAACCTCGCGGTGATCGACACGTGTCAGCGAGCTGGGCTGCCGCTCGGTGACATCGGGCGGCTGCTCAAGGCAACACCGGGCCAGGATGCCGCCGCGGTCCAGCGGCTGCGGCAGGTAGCCGAGCGCAGGCTGCCGGAACTAGCTGCCTCGATCGAACGAGCAATACTGGTGCGCCAGTGGCTGGAAGCAGCGGCCCGCTGCGAGTGTCCGAGCCTGGACGACTGCTGCTTGTTCGACGATCCGCCGCTCCCAGCACCAGCCGACCGGAGAACATGACGTTTCAGCCTTCGACGCCTACGCTCTCGTGCATGACTATCCAGCCGGAGTGGAGTGCCCGCCAGCTTTGCACTGCGGCCGACGAGGCGTTGACAGAAGCCGCGTTCCGCACCGGGGACTTCACCGAGGCCGAGCGGCTATTTGGCGGGGCCCAGATCCTCGCCGAGCAGGTTGGCGACCGGGAGGCTGAGGCCCTCGCCCTCGGCGGTATGGCCATGACGCAACACCACCGGAACATAGCCAAGTTGATCGAAGGTCTGGCGCCGGCCGACACCGACGTGGCCGTCGAAGAGGAGCTGATGCGCCGGGCGCTGGCGATCTGGCAAGAAGTCGGTGATGCTGCGGGCACCGCGCGAGCGCTGTTCGGCCTGGGCCTGGTGTTCCAGGTGCTGCACCACGACTGGGCCAGCGCGATGCCGTACTTCTGGCAGTCGTTCGGCCTGGCCGACGCTGTGGAAGAAAGCGGCGACCTCTACGGACGCGCGGAGATCCACCGGCACCTGGGCTTTTACTACCTGGTCGAGGACGTTCGCCCGGCGGAGGCGGTGCGGCAACTCGGTCATTCGCTCGCGCTGCGCGAGGAGCTCGGCGATCCGCGCAGAATCCCCAGCGGTCTGGTCGCGCTCGGTGAGGCCGAGATGGCCGCGGGGAATCCTCAGCGCGCCGTCGAGCTGCTCAGCCGGGCGGCGACGCTAGCCCGTGAGGCCAGCCTGCAACCGTGGCGGATCAACGACGCCGAGCAGAGTCTCCGCGCGGCCCAGGCGGCAGTGGCCGCGACAATCTAGACAGGCGTCCTCGTGCCCCTACTCGGAAGTCCGCGGCATGACGACAGCCAACCCGAGGGCAACCCCGTTCCCCTCCCTGAGGGCGACCTGGTGATCGCCCTCAGGGCACCGGTGAAAGCTGATCGTCAGACGACCATCGTGACCAGGTCGGTAGCTATCTCGGACGGGTCGGTCACCGAGTCGAACGACACGACCTTGACATGGCTCTTGCCGAACTTGTCCTGGGCCTGGTTCTTCTCGGCCGCCTGCTGGTAGGCGCGCAGGGTGGCGTCGTGCTTCGCTCCATGACCCACGATCGCTACCACGAAGACGCGCTTGGCCGTCGCCTTCTCCAGGATGGCCTCGAATTCCATCCAGTCGTCGGCCTCGCCGTCGGTGACGACGACCACTTCCATCACTGGCTGCTCGTCCGGGTCCCGGTCGCCGAACTCCTCGTCGTAGTCGGCGAGCGCGGCCTTCCAGGCCGGCAAGATGTACGTGCGGCCGCCCCACTGGATGGAGTTGAGCCGGCGCTCCAGGTTTGAGCTGTTGAGGTCGCCGATCTCGACATGGCCGTTCGCGAACCCGTGGGTCATCAGGCCGCCGAGCTCGTCGCTGCCACTGGCCTGCTCCGCGGCCGCCTCGGTGTCCTCATCCTCGAGCGCGCGCACCAGGCCGGACAGCGCCCCAATGACGACGGCCCGGCGACTGCCCTGATCCGGCCAGTCCGGCCCGGCATCGTCGGAGGCGCTCCAGTCCATGCTGGTCGACAGGTCGAGCAGGAGCACGGGCTCCTTCTTGCGGTTAGCCGATACGGCAGGGCCGATTTCGCTGCGCGGCGTCCGGTTCGGTCCGCCGGTTTCCTGACGCTCGCCAGCCGGCGCCGTTGCGCCGACTTCCTGCGGGAAATACTGCTCGCTCATTCCTCTTCCTCCAAGCCGTCCACGACTCTCGTCGTCCGCCCGTTGCAGCCAGGAAATATCGTCAGAAACGATATCGATAAGGCTTAACTCCGCAAGACAGCGGGCAAACCAGTGCCGAAATTCTAGCAGTCGGAGTTGTCCCCCCACCTGACTGGTAGCTGAGCCTGCGCTGAGGGTCGGCTTCGCCAATGTGTGCTCTAGTCACAGGTCGGATCCCCGTATTCCAGTATTGGTCACGAACCGTTCCGTACCCTTGCGCTCACTGCGCTACCCGAGCCGTCCTGCTCGGATAGCGCCTGAGTAGCGTTGCCACTGAAGTCCTCACGGCGCCGGGCTTCATCCGCCCCGGAAGGATGCTATGGCAAAGGTCTGGTTCATCACGGGCACGTCCAAGGGCTTCGGCCGGGAGTGGGCCGAAGCCGCGCTCGGACGCGGCGACAGCGTCGCAGGCACGGCCCGCAATCTGGACGCCCTCGGTGCCCTCGTCAGCCAGTACCCGGACACGTTCCTTCCGCTGCAGCTCGATGTCACTGACCGCAAGGCTGACTTCACAGCGGTCCAAACGGCCGCCGAGCGTTTGGGCCGCCTGGATGTCCTGGTCAACAATGCCGGTTACGGTCATTTCGGCATGGTCGAGGAGCTCACCGAGGACGAGATCCGCGCCCAGATGGAGACCAACCTGTTCGGCGCGCTGTGGATCACCCAGGCGGTACTGCCCGTCATGCGGGCTCAGGGCTCGGGCCACATCATCCAGGTCTCCAGCATCGGTGGCATCAGCGCTTTCCCGGGCGTCGGGGCATACCACGCCTCGAAGTGGGCACTCGAGGGCCTGTCACAGTCGCTGGCGCAGGAGGTCGCCGGGTTCGGCATCCATGTGACCCTGATCGAGCCAGGCGGCTACACGACCGACTGGGCGGGCCCGTCTGCGAAGCGCAGCGCCGAGAACCCGGCTTACGCGCAGGCCCGGCAAGCATCGCAGAGCCGACCGACAGCCGTCAGCCGAGGGGATCCCGTGGCCACTCGGGACGCGATCCTGACCGTGGTCGATGCCGAGAAGCCACCATTGCGCGTCTTTCTCGGCCGCGCTCCGCTGGAGATCGCGACCGCAGACTACGAGTCGAGACTGGCCACATGGCGGGAGTGGGAGCCGGTCTCGATCGCGGCTCAAGGAAACTGACCTTGGGCTATGCCGCGTAGCCGGTGACCTTCTCGACGACCATGCGGACGACCACCCGGACCGCGCCAGGCCGGTCCGGCTTGGGATCCTCGCCGTCGTACTTCCAGGACAACTGCGTATCGACGCGCCGGCCGACATCGGGCGTCATCGACACCCGGCCGCGCAACTCGACGTAGCTCTCCGGATCCGACGAGTCAATCACCGTGACGCTAACCCGTGGATCGCGGAGTGTATTGCGGTGCTTGACCCGGCCCTCGACGGTCGAGAACAGCAGGTCGCTGCCGTCGCGGCCGACCCACACCACCGACGTTTGCGGGCTGCCGTCGGCATTCACCGTGGCCAGGACGGCGTAATTCTTGCCGTCGAGCAGCCTGAGCGTCGCTTCGCTGAACGCTATTGACATGAGCGGCACGCTAGCAGCCAGCCGCCTGGCGCCTGCGTATAGTCGGCTGCCATGGCAGCGACCCGGGCTCCGTGGATCGACGTTCACGCACATCCTGGCCGCTGCTTCCTGGCCGGCCTGGACGGCACTGACCCTCTGGTCGGACTGCTTGGCGATCAGGATGTGGTAACGGCCTGGTCGGCGGCCCAGGCCGCGGGCCTCGCTGCGATCACGCTGTCGACCGTGGCCGACCTGCGCGTGCTCGCGCCCGACGCGGCCAAGGGCCTGCGCGCCGCCCGGGCGTTCCGGCCCGGCGAGGCGTACGACGATCACCGGCGCCAGCTCGACGAGATCGGGCGGATCGCCAAGGCCCTGGGCGCGGAGGTGGCGGTCACGGCCGCCGCAATCGAGCGCGCCTGGGCCGAAAGCCGGACCGCAGTCCTGGTCAGCTGCGAAGGCGGCGACTTCCTCGACGGGAGGCTAGAACCGCTGACGGAGGCGCGGACGGCCGGCGCCTCTTCGCTGACGCTCGTGCATTACCGGATCAACGAGATTGGCGACGTGCAGACAGAGGAACCGGCCCACGGCGGTCTCACCGGATTCGGCCGCGAGGTCGTGGCCGAGTGCAATCGCCTCGGCATGATTGTCGACTGCGCGCACGCGACGTTCGAGACGACCGCCGGTGTCCTGGAGGCGTCACGTCATCCCGTCATGATCTCGCACAGCCACCTCGACCACGCCGATCGCCACCATCCGCGTCTGCTGAGCTCCGACCACGCGCGCGCGGTCGCATCGGCTGGCGGGCTGATCGGAGCCTGGCCGTCGGGAGTTACCAGCGCCTCGCTCGACGATTTCGCCGATGAGGTCGTCCGGCTGGCTGAGCTGGTTGGCACCGACCACGTCGCCATCGGGACCGACATGGACGCCAACTACCGGCCGGTGCTAACCAGCTATGCCGACTTCGCGCGGCTTCCGCACGTGCTGGCCGACCGCGGCATCAGCGCCGCGGAGACCGACAAGATCCTTGGCGCTAACTTTCTCGAGTTGTTCGGCCGAGTCGTCGGCTGACGCCGCACAACGCCGATGCCGAGGTCGTGTAGTTGCGGTGACCGGGTCAGTCTGGTCTGCGGGCCCAGGCCAGGAAGAGAAGGCCATATACGGCTATCGTCCTCGGATCATCGAGGTGTGCGCGAGCCGCTGCGTCTAGCTCCTCCAGCTCAGCCTCGGTGGCCAGTCCCATCTCCACGATTCGCGTGCGCATGCTGCGCACCAGGTCGAGCCGGACCGTACGCCGGGAGTGGCCGTGGGGATACATCTGCACGACAGCGTCCACCTCGACGTCGGCTAGGCCCGCCTGGCGAAACAGCTCCGGTACCCGGCGCCCGATTGTGGTGTCAGCGCCGTTGCGGCCGGCCGCCAGCGGGAAAATCTCGCAGATGCGCGTGAACGCCGGATGAGGCGGATAGCACATGGTCCACGCCGCGTCGGGCTCCATGGCCGCGACCCAGCCGCCCGGCCGGGCCATCCGGACCATCTCGGCGACCACCTCTTCGGGGCGGGGGACATTGATCAGCAGGGTGCGCGCATGAACCAGGTCGAAGGACCCAGACGGCAGCCCGGTTGATCTGGCGTCGGCCACCATGATCTCCACACCGTCCAGCTCGGCGGCGAACTCGGCGGCCATCTGCGCATGCGCGGGGTCGGCGTCGATGCCAACGACATGCCCGCCAGGTGACACCCGCGCAGCAAGCAGGTCCAGGATCCCGCGCGGGCCACAGCCGAGGTCAATCGCGCTCTGCCCCGGCCGCAGGCCGACCCGATCCAGCAGCGCGGCGCTGTCAGCGCCGAGCTCGCCCGCTTGGCGCAGCAACCGAGCGCTCTCGCCGGCGTTACTGCCCAGCGCATACACGGCATTGGCGTGCCGGGCAATATCCGTTGCAGACCGGAAGGATTCGTCCATCCGAACCACCTTCCGATCGGTCGGGTTCCATCACCCGTTGGCATGCGGTAAATCAGCCGAGGTCGACCGGCTCCCCGGTGTCGGCGTCCACCAGGCTGATCGCCTCTGACGGGCAGGACGCGGCCGCGTCCCGCACCGCCTCATCCGGGCCGATCTGCGCGGACACCGGGCCAGATCGCTGCCTGTCGTCTAGAGCAAAACGGCCAGGCGCGATCCCGACGCAGACGGCCGATCCGATGCAGCTGCCTTTGTCCACCGCAACCAGCCAGCGCGTCACGGCTCGTCCCACTTGACCGGCAGCTGACGCAAGCTGTGCAGCGCCATGCCCGGCTTGAACCTGAGCTCGCTGGCGGGCACGGCCAGCCGCAGGCCCGGTACCCGGCCGAGCAAACCGCTGAAAGCCTCCTGCAGCTCTAGCCGGGCGAGCTGGGCGCCCAGACAGTGATGCACGCCGGCGCCGAAAGCAAGATGGTTAGCCGGCACGCGGCTGACATCGAATCGGTCCGGGTCCGCAAACACCGACGGGTCCCGGTTGGCCGAAGCGAAAAGCGGCAGGACGACATCGCCTGCCGGGATCGTGACGCCCCCGATCTGCACATCCTCTGTGGTCATCCGGGCCGGCGGAAGGCCGCCACCGATTCGGACCCAGCGCATCAGCTCTTCGACCGCTGCGGGAATCAGTGCGGGATCGGCGCGCATCTTGGCCAGCTCGGCCGGATGATCGAGCAAAGCGAGCAGCGACATGTTGAACATGTTCGCGGTGGTCTCATGCCCGCCGATCAGGAGCGTGCATCCCAGAGTCGTGAGCTCTTCCTCAGACAACCGGTCATCCTGGTCGCGCGCGGCAATCAGCGCGGTCATCAGATCATCGGCAGGCTCAGCCCGCTTAACCTCAATCAGCCGGGCGAAATAGTTGTACAAGTCGACCAAGGCGGTCATAATCGGGCCGGAGTCGCTGGCCCAGTCACCCAGAATGGTGTCTGACCAGGCGTGGAACTGTTCCACGTCCTCGGCGGGGACGCCCATCATCTCGCAAATTACCTGCACGGGCAGCGGCAGCGAGAAGCCAGCGACCAGGTCAGCTGGCGGAGGCTGGCGGAGGAGCCCGTCGATCAGCCCCGCCACGATGCCGGCCACTCGCGGGCGCATCGCCTCGACCCGCCGGGCAGTGAACGCACCGGCCACCAGCTTGCGCAGCCTGGTGTGAGCGGGCGGGTCCAAGCCGTTGATAGAGCCGGCCGCGAACATTTCGGTGCCCTGCAGGGAACGGCCGGGGGCGACCGCCAATGCCCGGGAAAAGCGCTGGTCGACCAGTGCCTGGCGGACCTCTTCGTAGCCGCCGATTAACCAGGCTGGACTGCCATCTGGCAGTTCTGCCTGGACCACGGGCCGGCGGCGCAGCAGCGCCCGGAACTCAAGCACCGACTGGCCGGGCACCTCCGAACCAGCGGGCGGGAACTTTACGGGCCTGTCTTCGACAGTGCTCTCTTCGACAGTGCTGTCTTCCACGGTCACCGGGGCACCATCCTCAGTGCGGACAAAACCCGGTCGCCCGCCTTGATACCAGAAACGTTCTTTCTGACGATCACACCGACCGCCACGGCTGTCAACGGCGCCGCCTGAATCCGCCGGAGCCGGCCCAATAACGATTGACTCCGTCGATAGCTCGGCCCGCTCGGCCTATCTGCCGGTCGTCGTGCAACCGTCTCGCTGGCGGGTCATGATTATCGGATGCCGTCCCATCGTCGCTGCTCGAACTGGCTGGGTTGCCGCGCGGGTCGCGACGCGGGTGGCCGGTGATGCCGGGGCCGCTGGCGCTGGTGGGAAGCGGCGAGTACTTGCCGGTGATGGCCGGCGTCGAGGGCATGCTGCTGCAAGGCCGCGCTCCCCGCTATGTACAGATTCCCACCGCAGCGGCACCGGAGGGCGAGCAGAGCCTGGGACGCTGGCTTGACCTGGGCGCGGCGCAAGCCGAACGCCTGGGCGTCGAGCAGGTACCGGTTGTCGTGCGCGACCGTGCGGAGGCCGATAGCGAAGAACTGGCTGCATTGATCGACGGAGCAGGCCTGGTGTACCTGTCCGGCGGCAATCCGGCTTACCTCGCGCGGACGTTGCGCGGCACCCGGGTGTGGGCGGCCGTCGTCGCTGCCTGGCAGTCGGGATCGGCGCTGGCCGGGTGCTCGGCGGGAGCCATCGCGCTCACCGGCTGGGTCCCGTCGTTCCGCGCCCCGGACAGCGAGCCCGATCCGGGCCTCGGCGTGCTTCCCGGCCTGCGGGTGCTCCCGCATTTCGACAAGATGCTCGCCTGGGCACCTGACCTGCTGACCCGCGCCGGCATGCGCCCGCCCGCGGGTACTGCGGTCATCGGGATCGACGAGGACACCGCCATCGTGGATATGACCGGCGCCGGGCATGCCTGGCAAGTACATGGCAGGCAGCAGGCATGGATAATCCAGGACGGGCTGCGCCGCGGCTACCCGGCAGGCAGCACGCTGACAACGTCGTAGGCCGCGTCGCCGTTACCGCGGCACGACCGGGAGCAGCAGGTAAGACGGTCTCGGCCCGCCGGAGATCAGCGTCGTGGCGCCCCCGAAGATCTCAGGCGGGCGGTCCGCGGGCTCGTCGTGCACGAAGATCCCGTTGCCGCGCATGGTGACGCCGAACGCCGACGGCCAGGGCCCGTCGCCCGGCAGTTCAAAATCGCGCCCCTGCACAGCGACGCCCAGCCGGTAACCGGCCGGGATGATCACCGAAGTCGGCCAGATCTCGACATCCAGGCCGACCGGTTCGCCCGGCGTAAGCGGCTGCTCCTCGTCGTGGGTGTGCCACGGCCGGTGCGGGACACTGCGCTCGGGGTCGGTCTTGCGCTGCGAGGCCCGCAGCCAGCCGAACCCGACGCAGCCGTGCGGGTCCTGCCCGCTTATGAAGGTAACGTCGCGCCCGTCGGGGTCGGTCACCCGGAGGGTAAGGAAGATGTCGGCGTCCGCCGTCGAGGATGCGATCGTCAGTTTCGCCGCTGCCGGGCCGGTGAGTTCCAGGTCCTGCTCGAACGGCGGCGTCCAGAACTCCACGCCGTCGCCGAGCGCGTCGAACGTGACGCTCCGCTCAGTCAGGTCGGGCTGCGGGGCGAGTTGCCGGCCTTCGAGGTCGAGGTGGAACCTGGTCCACTCGGTGCGGGCCAGCGGCCACTCATTCTCCGCCCGCTGCTCGAAACTGCCGTCGGCCCGGCGTACCTGGAGCAGGACAGGCGGCTGCGCATCCCAGCCGGTGTCGTCGCCCTTGAGGAAATGACCGAAGAAGCGCTTCTGCAGCCGGACTCCGTAATCGGTGTAGAACTCGACCCAGTGCTGCAGGCCGTGCGCCTCAAGCCATTTCTGCGTGCTGCCGGCCCGGGCGTAGCCCTCGAAGTTGCCCCGGGTATGCAGGTGGTGCGCCCAGTTGGCGGCGGACAGCACCGGCACGGTGACCTTCTCCAGCTCCGGGCTGCGGTCGCGGTAGTAGTCGTCGGCGAGCTGATGTGCCAGCACGACGGCGGGCGTGTCGGCGCGGTTGGCGCGCAGTTCCTGCTCGGTCAGCGTCTCCGGGCCGGCGGCCAGGCCGCCGGTCGCGCGGTGCCGAGGGCCGCGCTCGCCGGCGCCATGCTGGACGCTCTCCACCTGCGGCGGGTACCACTGGCGGACGAAGACGTTGAGGATGCCGCCGTGCCGGGTGAAGTCCCGGTAGAAGTCGCTGCCGCCCTCCCACGGGCAGATCGCCGCCAGGTGCGGGGGCTGCAGCGCGGCCACCTGCCACTGGTTGATCGCGTAATACGAGACTCCGAGAAGCCCGACCTTCCCTGTGCTCCACGGCTGCGCGGCGGCCCACTCGATGCACTGGTAGTAGTCGGCCGTTTCCCTCTTCGAGAAGATATCCAGGTAGCCGGGCGACCTGCCCGCCCCGCGTGAGTCGACCCGGATCACGACATAACCGTCGGGTACCCACTTCTCCGGGTCGACGGTTTCCCAGTTCTGGTGCACGTTGGACGAGCCCGCCACTGCATCGGGGTGCTCGGACTCCAGGTTCGCCCACTGCCGGGGGAAGCCGTCCTGGAAGGCGAGCCACTTCGCGTAGGGCCCGTGCGTCATGATCACCGGGAACCGGCCGTCCTCATCCGGGCGGAATACGTCGCCGCGCAGCACGTTGCCGTCGTCCATCGGGATCGCCACGTCCCAGTCAATCCGCATACTGCGAGTCCACCACAGGCGCGGTCAGAGCGGGATGTCGACCATTAGCGTCCCCTCACGCCAGTCGGGCAGGCGAGCCGTCACGCTGCCGTCAGGGCTGACCAGTGCGGCGAGCCCAGGGAAGTCCTCGTCGGCGGTTGAGCCGGCCTGCCCGGCAAGCGCGATCCAGAGCCCGAGGCGGCTCGCATGCCGGCGAGCGTCACCGAGGCTCGAGCCCTGCCACCAGGAGAACCCGCTGCGCCACGAGGCATCGTCGGTGCGGCGCCCGTAGAGTCCGGGCGCGGCGGGGAAAAGCATCAGGCGTGCACCGGCGGCAGCGGCGTCGTCGAAAGGCGCGTCGAATCCGGCCTCGGCGCAGATTACGATCCCGAACCTGGCTCCTGCCAGCCCGAACACTGCGGACTCGGTGCCTGCGGTGAATGCGTCCTCGCCTTCGCCCAGGTGGCGCTTGCGCTGAAACCACAACAGCTGTCCGCCCGACGCGCAGAGCTGGGTGATGTACGGGAGGCCGTCGGGTGCCCGCTCAGCGATTCCGAAGCAGACAGCGACGCCTGCCCGCGCCGACTCCCGGACCAAGCTGCCGACTGCCGCGTCATCAATGGCCATCAGTCGCTCGGGGTGAGCAGCCGGGTCAACCGAACCGGTCAGGGACATCTCCGGGAAGACGGCCAGGTCGCAATCCGCCGAGGCGGACTCGCGCAGAACCTGCCGGTGGCTGGCCAGGTTCGCGCGGACCTCGCCCTTTTCGCAGCGGAGAGCTGCCAGCAAGAGACGCACCTGCACATGGTGCCCCACGCCGGCCATCTGGTGCAGGCATGACCGCGCGAGTAAGCCGAGTTGGGTCGTTGATTTCGCCCGAATTGGTGGCACGATTGGGCCTGCTCGACTATCGGCGAAGGAGAGATCGAAATGGACGGAACCGCGTACGGAACCTCGTATCCCGTCAGCTTCTCGGTGGACTATCCCGACCGCGACCTGGACCGCGTGACTAGCTTCTTCCGGATCTTCACGGTCATTCCCATCGCGATCGTCCTGGGTACGGTGGACGGCGGAGCCTGGCAGTGGAGCTACGGGCGCGGGTCCAGCGGGTTCGCGGCCGGGGCTGGCGGCCTGCTGTTCTTCGGCCCGCTGCTGATGATCTTGTTCCGGCAGAAATATCCGCGCTGGTGGTTCGACTGGAACCTCGAACTGCAGCGGTTCAGCAACCGCGTCCTCATCTACCTGGCGCTGATGGACGACAAGTACCCGTCCACCGACGACCACCAGTCGGTGCGCCTCGATTACCCGTACCCGGACGCGGTCCAGGACCTCAACCGCTGGCTGCCGCTGGTCAAGTGGCTGCTCGCCATCCCGCATTACATCGTGCTGTTCGTCCTGGACATCGTGGCGGTCGTGCTCGTAGTAGTGGCCTGGTTTGCCATCGTGTTCACCGGGCGCTATCCCCGCGGGATATTCGACTTCATCGAGGGGGTCGCGCGCTGGCACAACCGGGTCATCGGCTACGCCATAACGCTGATCACCGACCAGTACCCGCCGTTCCGGCTGGCGCCCTGACTCGCCGCCAACGTCGCCGCAGGAGCGCGTGAACCTGGAACGGCCGAGCGGGTGATAGAGAGCGACCGCGTTGTGCGCCTCGCACAACACCCGCATCGAACGAAACGGAGCCAACGTGACTGCGCCGACACGAGAGCGCGCGGACGATGCCGCGCTGATCGAGCAGTCCTGGCATGAGCCCGAGGCGTTCGCTGGCCTGTACGACCGGCACGCCTCGCACATCCACCGGTACGTCACCCGACGGCTGGGGAGTGGCCTCGCCGACGACGTCACCGGCGAGACATTCCTCGCCGCATTCCAGCGCCGTCGGCGGTATGACATTGGTCGGCCGGACGCCAGGCCGTGGCTGTACGGGATTGCCGCCAATGTCATCGGCAAGCACCGCCGGGCGGAGCTGCGCATGCTGCAGGCGTTCGCGCGCACTGGGGCCGACCCGGTCGCGGAGAGCTACGCCGACCGGGCCGACGCGCGCCTTTCCGCGGCCGCCGTCCAGCAGCAGCTAGCGGCAGCGCTGGCCAGCCTGTCCAGTGGCGACCGGGACGTGTTGCTGCTGATCGCCTGGGCCGACCTGACCTACGAGGAGGTCGCCGACGCACTGGCTATCCCGGCCGGAACGGTGCGGTCACGGCTGCACAGGGCTCGAAGAAAAGTTCGCGAGGCGCTCGGCGGCCAGGACCCGACCATGATCAGTGAGGAGCCTTGGGATGAATGACATCGAACTACTGCGCGCAATGCGCGCGGACGCGCCCGAACCTGAATTCGACCGGCTGGCAGCGGGCCGCGAGCGCCTGCGGCTGGCCGCCGCACCCCGTCGCGTCGGCCACCGCAGGACCGTGACGATCTTCGCTACCTGCCTGGCCGCGGCCGCGACGGCTGCGGCTGTGGTGCTGGTCAGCGAGCGGGCCCCCGCCGCTGTGCCGTCCCGGCCGCCCGTGGTCCGACTCCTGAGCGCCACGCAGGTTCTCGACAAGGCAGCGGCGGCGGCAGCATCTCGGGCGGCGTCGATGCCCCGCCCGCACGAGTGGTTGTACGAAAAGGGCGTCAAATCCCACGGCTCGCATGCCTTCGCTATGTCGGGCTGGACGCGTTTCGACGGCCAGGAATCCGCGGCACTCGAGGGCGGCAAGCTGGTCATCTATCCGGGTACGCCGGGTGACGCTAAGCTGCTCGCCACTCCGCAGGCCGCAGCCCGGTATCTCGCATCGCTGCCCGCCAGCGCCCAGGGCGTGCTGTCCGCGATCTACCAGAAGGCCGACGCGCAGCCGCGTGACCAGTGGGCGTCCCCTAATCGCGACGCCAGGGCGTACTCCATCCTGATGACGCTGTTGTGGAACGCGCCGGTGGGCGTCCCGCCGGCTCATCAGGCAGCCGCGTTCCGCGCCATGGCGAAGATCCCCGGCGTGACGGTCCGCACCGGCCTCCTAGACGCCGCCGGGCGGCACGCGATCGGGCTCAGCTTCCGCCCAGGGAAGGGGCTGACGGGATACTTCCTGCTCAATCCGCGCAACTACACGGTGAGCGGGCTGTCTTATCGCGGTTCAGGCGTCGCCCGGATCACTCTCGCGGTCGTCGACCGGCCCGGCCAGACGTAGCCTGCGGTTCACAGTCGGAGGAGGTGCCGCCGGGGCTTGTCCCCGGCGGCACCGAGCTTCCTAGACCGCTGCCGTGCCGATCAGGCCGTTGCGGCTGACCAGGCCCATGAGTTCGGCTTCCTCGAGATCCGCGGTGCCAGCCGGCCGCATCGGCTGCACCAGATAACGGGTCTCAGCGCTGGCATCCCAGACCGTGATCTCTACGTCTTCGGGCAAGTCGAGGCCGAACTCGGCGAGTACCGCGCGTGGCTCGCGCACCGCGCGCGACCGGTACGCCAGGCTCTTGTACCAACTCGGCGACGGCCCGAGCAGCGAGATCGGATAGCACGAGCAGAGCGTGCAGACGATCATGTTGTGCTGGTCCGGTGCGTTCGCCACGACCTTCAGCCGGAATCCGCTGCCCGCGCTGCGGAGCGTCTGGAATCCGAGTTCGGCAGCAGCCGCGCTGCCGTCGGCGAGCAGGCGTTCCTGGTAGCTGCGGTCGGTCCAGGCGCGGGCCACGATTCTGGCCCCGTTGACTGGCGACGCGTCCTTGAACGCCCCCGCGAGTATCGCATCGAGCTCGTCGTCAGTGGTCAGCCCGGCGGCGATGACCCGGTCTTCCAGCGCCCGGACCCGCGCCGCGATCGGCAGGTGAACGTGACCGTCCTCGTCCGTCACCGCGCCCCTTCCAGGTAGGACTCCCACAAGTCGACGGTTACCGTATGCGCGCCCTGGCCCCACAGGTCGCCGGCCCCGAACCTGACGGCGTATACGGTTTCCACCCGCGGCTGTGGCGCGCCCTGCGCCACGTCATCCGGCAGCGGCCACTCGCCCTCGGCCTCGATGACCTCGCCGACATGACCACGCACGTAGCGCGGAAGCCTGGTGTGATGATCAGGGTCGGTCATCAGGGCGCGGACCCGCGCGCCGGCTGAGAACTTCATGCCGCGCCCTTCTCGGTCAGCAACATCTCGATTGCCAGCAGCCAGCGTTCAAAGTAAGACGCCGCGACGTAATCTTGCGGCGGGATCCGCTCGATCGCATCGCGGAACTCATCGGAGTTGTACAGGCCCTGGCGGCGAAGCACCGCGTTCAGCGCCCACACGCGCGCCTCCCAGTCGGCTTCGAATGCCGTTGCTTCCTCGCCGACCGGCACTGGCCCGAATCCCGTCTGGCCGCCGACATCATGGACTCTGCTCACCGGCCCGATGGTAGCCGTATACCTTCGCAACCCGGTGCCCGTGTCCATCTTTTGTCGGACCTACCGGCTATGTTCCTGCACGCACCTGAAGTAGAGAGGGCGACGACATGACAGACAACGCTGCGGTCGAATTTGTGCCAAGCGGCAGACCGCTACCTACCGAGCCGACCAGGACCCCGGCCGAAAAAGAGATCATCGCCCATCTACAGCAGATCCGGACCAACACAACCATCCTGGCGACCCTGGCGGTCATCGGCTTTCTCGCTTCGATAATTGTGGGCGTTATCGTTGCCGTACAGGTGTCGCACCTGAACAGCAATCTCAGTGGCAACAGCGGAGGCGGCGGCATATCTAATTGCCAAAGCCAGGGCGGCACGGACCCGAGCTGCTGACGATGAGGGACGATCTAGAACGTGAGCTACGCGAGATCGAACACGACGCCTACAAAGTGAGCCGTACGGCGGGCGACGCTCGGGCTTTCGAGACCGGCGGGGCTCCGAAGCTGGTTCGCCGCATCGTGCGGCGCAAGATCGTTAGGGGAATCTTCCGATCATTCGGGGGGCGGTAAATGACGGCGGCCCAACGCGACCACGGGCACAAATGGGGGCCGGAGCTCGTAACAGTCTGTTGGGTATAACCGGTTATGACCGGTCGGTCGTGGCGCCGCGGCCCTCGCGAGGCTTTGCCGAGCTTTGGGCTGACGGGTCAGTACGCAGGCAAGGAGACGCCGTCGGCGGTGAAGCGGGCTTCGACGATGGCCGTGAGTTCCTGGGGAACTGGATCAAGGGAGGGCGCATCGGATTCCTCGCCGCGCCCGATGACCGCGCTCGCCGCCCTCGCGCTGCTGGTGAACCCGAACTGCGGGTTGCCGCCGCCAAGGAGCCCGGCGTCGGCTAGGTGTTCCACGCTGCGCAGCGACCCCCCGAGCGCGGTGGCGTAGTCGCGGCCTTTGCGGATGGCGGCCTGGACGGCGGCGGCGCGCACGCCTTGCCAGGCGGGATTGTCCCAGTCGACGTGCCAGCTGACCTCATGCACGCTGACCGCTTCGTGGGCGGCAAAGACCGCGCCGAGCGCGTCGAGCAGTTCGAAGGCCCGCACAGTGATCATGACCGACACCGCCGCGGTCACCTGGCCGGTCGGCTGGTATTGCCCGGTCTCCTTGTCGTGAGCGCGCTCGGTGTACGTCGAGGCCGAGTGCGCCGACCAGGTCAGCGGGCGCTGTCCGGTGTCGGCATCGAGAGCTACCCCGCCGCGCGCCGCAAGATCGGCGGTAAGGCTGTCCAAAGCCGCGGCGGCTGCCCGCGCCGCTTCGGCCTTCGATCCTCGCGATGATGCGATCGTGGCAGCCACGATGGCATAGTCGGGCGGTACCATCCGCCGCGCCTCGCCTCGGACCGACAGCAACACGCCTGCCGGATCACCCATTGGCCCCTCCTGCCCCGGTCGCCAGCGGCTGCCGATTCATCGTCAGCGTACGCGAGGCCCGCCGACCGCACCGCAAGCACAAACTGGCCCAACCGCATGAGCCCCGACGGTCACGTGGTCAACGGTCAGCCTCAAACCATCGCTCCAAGGTGGGCTGACTGCCTTGCGAATGGCCCCAGGCAAATCGCTTCACCAGTAGGCAGGACAGACGTTACATTTCCGGATAACAGCGGCAGTAATGTTACCCGCAAGTAGCCACACCAGTTACTTGGTAGTAACCTTGGGCACAAATTGAAACCGGCCAGTCACAACCCGCATCGAAACTTAGCGATGCACCGCCCGCCTAACGGACGCCTCGGCCGGCGCCCGGCCGAGAGCCCCCCACTCCGCCTGCGCCGACCCCCACGCCAGTGTCCCGCCCTCCCCCGTCAGGGCGGGACACTGGCATGACCGGCGTAAATCCGCTGCGACCCACTCCGGAACTGGCGGCGGCATGGCGGCGTCCAACGGGCGTGGCTCACATCAACGTCCGGAGGCCTTCCATGGCCGGAAACTCGCTGCGGCCGGCAGCTCTGATGGCAACTGGTGCCATCGTCGCCGGGATACTCGCTGCCTGCAGCACCAGCTCTGCCGCCGACCCACCTACGCCGCGGTTTTCTGCATCGCAGCTCGCGGCGCGAGCGCCCGAGCCATACCGGCTGTACACGCATTGCGGTATCGACGAGGCGCGGATCGGGAACCGCTACTTCGAGGCAGTTCACCCGCTCAGCGACGGAGCTCGCAACCCGCCCGCTGGGTGGGGAAACCCGTATCAGCAGGGCATGATGACCTTGCTGTCTTCGACCAGGGCTGTCTTCAGCGACCGCAGCGGCCACCGAGTGCTGTTCCGGTTGCGTCCCGGCGCGACATCCTTCGCTTACGTGTGCTCCTGATCCGCCCGCCGTAAGCTGACCGGGTGGGCGGCCCCGGCGAGCTGGATCGCAGCACTCGCCATCGCGTTGACGCGGTCGTCCAGCGCGCAGTGGCGGACGGTCAGGTGCCGGGCGTGGTGGCCGCCGTCGCCGGCGCAGCCGAGATTCTTGTCGCGGCCGCGGGTGTCATGACCGTCGGCGGCGCGCCGATACGGCGGGACACGCTGTTTCGCATCTCGTCGACGACCAAGCCGATGACAGCCGCGACCGTGCTGTCCCTGGTCGAAGACGGCCTGCTCGATCTGCGGGCACCCGTCGACGAGCTATTGCCCGAGCTTTCCGGGCGCCGGGTCCTCGTCAGGCCGGACGGTCCGCTCGACCAGACGGTCCCCGCGCGCGGGCCGATCACGGTCCGGGACTTGCTCACCTTCACCTGGGGGTTCGGCATGCAGGGCGCGATGTTCATGGCCCCGGAACCGTGGCCCGTTGTGACTGCCGCCATGGAGCGCGGGCTATCGACCCTGGGGCCGCCGCAGCCCGCCAGCACGCCCGATCCTGATACCTGGATGGAACGGCTCGGGCAGTTGCCGCTACTGGCCCAGCCTGGCGAGAGATGGCTCTACAACTCCGGATCCCAGGTGCTCGGCGTGCTGACTGCCCGAGCCGCGGGAGCACCGTTTGACGTCGTCATGCGCCAGCGTCTGCTGGATCCGCTCGGCATGTCCGACACCGGCTTCTACGCGTCCGACTCCGGCCGGCTCGCCACCGCTTATGAGCATCGAGACGACGAGTTCGTCGTGACCGATCCGCCTGACGGCCAGTGGTCCCGCCCGCCGCGTTTCCCGGACGGATCCGGTGGCCTCGTATCCACGGCCGATGACCTGGTCGCATTCGGCCGGACGCTGCTGCACCGGCGGTGGCTCGTTGCTGAGCCGCGCCACCGTGGCCGAGATGACGCGGGATCAGCTCAGTCCCGCCCAGCGCGCGAATGTATGGCCCGGCTTCAGTCTCCTCGGAGACCGCGGCTGGGGTTACGGTCTGTCGGTGCTTCAAGACGGTAGCTACGGCTGGGAAGGCGGGCTCGGCACGACCTGGATGAACCTGCCGGCGCAGCAGCTCACTGTGGTGGTCCTGACCCAGCGCGCCGCAGATGAGACCGGCATGCCCGCAGTCTGCGACGCCGTCCTGTCGGCCGTCCGCGCACGCTGATCATTCCGCCGCACGCTGCGGGAGCCGCACCCACGATAGTCCATAATATATTAGTGCTGTTATAGTGCTGTCACACTTGATCGGCGCTGGCGCGGGCTAGACGCGGGCCGGTCGTCGAACGGTCCCAGGAGCATCGGATGGACGCTCGTTACCCCGAGATCGAGCCGTATGAGCACGGCCTGCTGGAGGTCGGCGATGGTAACGCCGTGTACTGGGAAGCCTGCGGCAACCCGGACGGCAAGCCTGCCCTGGTCCTGCACGGCGGGCCGGGCTCGGGCTGCACCGCGGGAATGCGCCGGTATTTCGATCCGGTCGCGTACCGGATTGTGCTGTTCGACCAGCGGGGCTGCGGACGCAGCAAACCGCACGTCAGCGAGCCGCACGTCAGCCTGGCCGCGAACACCACCCAGCACCTGCTCGCCGATATCGAACGGCTCCGTCGGCACCTAGCAATCGATCGCTGGCTGATCCGCGGCGCCTCCTGGGGCTCGGTGCTCGCGCTCGCCTACGCCGAGCAGTACCCCGAGCTCGTCACCGGCCTCGTCCTGAGCGGCGTCGGAACCGGGCGGCGCCGCGAGGTCGAGCTGTTCACCCGCGGCCTGGGCAGGCTCTTCCCCGCCGACTGGGCGCGCTTTCGCGACGGCGTGCCCGAGGCCGACCGCGACGGTAACCTGGCCGCCGCTTACAACCGCCTGCTGAATGAGGGGAACGGGGACGTCCGAGCCAAGGCCGCCAGTAACTGGTGCGACTGGGAGGAGGCCATCGTGCCGACCTCGCCGCGGCCCGATCCGCGTTACGCCGACCTGAGGTTCCGGCTGGCGTTCGCCCGGCTGGTTACTCATTACTGGAGCAACGACCATTTCCTCAAGGACGGCGTACTGCTCCGCCGGGCTGGCCGGCTGGAACCCGTTCCCGGCATAGTCGTCCAGGGCAGCCTTGACCTCATCAACCTGCTGGGAACCCCGTGGCAACTAGCGGACGCGTGGCCGGGTTGCGACCTCGTCCTGATCGAGGAAACTGGCCACGGCGGCAGCACCGCGCTCGACGCGGCGATCGTGGCGGCGACCGACGGATTCGCGGCTGGCGAGGGCACGGTCCGCCATGGCTGAGCCGGCGCCCGGCGCCAGCTCGGGCTCCCTCACCGGCCTCGGCACTCAGCTCCGGCACGTGCTCGACCTGATGGATGCTGATATCGGTACGGTGCTGACTGACCTTGGCGTGACCGGTTACCGGCCGCGTTTCAGCCCGGTCGTCCGGGCTCTGGTCGCGCTCGGCCCGGTGCCGATCCGCGACCTGGCCAACGCGATCTCGGTGACCCACTCGGCGGCCAGCCAGACCGTGGCGCAGATGCGAACGCGCGGGCTTGTCGTGCTCAAGCCCGGCGAGGATGCCCGGCAGCGGGTGGTGCATCTGACCGCCAAAGCCCGCGCCCTGCTGCCCAAGATCGAGGCGGAATTGGCCGCCACCGCTTCGGCAGCGGCCGAGATGGACACTGAGTTGCCGTTCCCCTTGGCCGAGCTTGTCCCCGCGATCGCCGCCGTGCTCCGACAGCGCTCGTTCCGCCAGCGCATCACCGAGTCGCGGTGGGCGCGCGACCACCCCGAGTTCACCGCTGCACTCGCCGCCGCC
Source organism: uncultured Actinomycetota bacterium (assembly GCA_963804435.1). Taxonomy (GTDB): domain Bacteria; phylum Actinomycetota; class Actinomycetes; order Streptosporangiales; family Streptosporangiaceae; genus JAJYUU01. Next base: position 3,680,346 of record CAWDQI010000001.1, read on the forward strand.
CGCCGGCCAGACTAGGACGCCATGCCCAGGCTGCTCACCGACATCTCCCCGCTGCGCGACTCGGCGCAGTTCCGCAGGCTGTTCCTGGGCAGCATGCTGTCCTCGGCGGGCGGCGCCCTGACTGGCTTCGCGGTCCCCCTGCAGGTCTACGACATCACCCGGTCGCCGTTCGCCGTAGGCGCGATCGGCCTGGCCGCGCTGGGGCCGATGCTCGTCGTCGGCCTGCTCGGCGGACCGCTGATCGACGCGATGGACCGGCGCAAGCTCGTCCTGATTACCAGCATCTGCCTGGCCGCGGTATCCGCCGTCCTGGCGGCGCAGGCGTTCGCGGGACTGTCCGTCCTCTGGCTGCTGTACGCGCTGATCGCGGTGCAGTCCGGGCTCGAAGCGCTGAACCTGCCAGCCAGGCGGGCATTGGTCCCGAGCCTGCTGGCGCCGGACCGGCTGTCCGCTGGCCTGGCACTGAACCGGATCAGCTTCCAGGTCACGCTGATCGTGGGCCCGGCGCTAGGGGGCCTGATCACTGCGGCCGCCGGCCTCCAGACCTGCTACCTGATCGATGCGGTCAGCTTCGGCGCCGCGCTGTACGGGGTGGCCCGGTTGCCGGCCATGCCGCCGCAACCGGGAACGGCCAGGCCCGGCCCCCGCGCAGTCGCCGAGGGCATCCGGTTCATCGCGCGCAGCCAGGTGCTGGCCGGCGCGTTCCTCGCCGACCTCAATGCGACGGTGTTCGGCCTGCCGGTCGCCCTGTTCCCGGCCATTAACGCCGAGCGGTTCGGCGGCAACCCGGCCACGCTCGGCCTGTTCACCACTGCCATCGGCGTGGGCGGCCTGCTCAGCTCGGCCTGCACCGGGCCATTGCGGCAGCTGTCCCGGCGGGGCCTGGCGATGCTCTGCACGGTCGCTATCTGGGGCGCTGCGTTCGCGGGCTTCGCGCTCGCCCGCAGCCTCTGGCTAACGCTTGCGTTGCTCGCGCTCGCCGGGGCAGCTGACACTTTCACGGTTGTGATCCGGGGGATGATCGTCCAGGCCGTCACCACCGATGCCCTCCGCGGCCGCCTGACCGCCGCCGACTACGTGATTGGCGCGGGCGGCGAGTCACTCGGCCGGGTTGAGTCCGGCCTCGTCGGCTCGCTGGCCTCCCCCGTGATCAGCGCGCTGTCCGGCGGCCTGATCACCGTGGCGCTGTCGGCGGTGCTCGCGCTCGCGCTGCCCGGCTTCGCCCGGTACCGGGCCGGGCAGGATGGTCAAGGGACGGCGGATGACGATCGCAACGACGCTGCGCTGAGCGAGCCGGTGGGGTCCTGAACACGCGGCATGTCGGCGAGTTCGCGACGTCACCGGCGGCCGAGGCGTAATTACGTTGGCTCGCGGGACGGCGATCAGGTAGGCATGACGTATGACGGCCGAGGTCGCGCGGTACTGGCAGCACGCTGCGGTTGCGGGCGTTGACCTGCTGCGGGCGAGATTCATCACGCACCGGTACGGCCGGCATGCGCATCAGACTTACACGTTCGGGCTGATCGAGGCTGGCGTCGAGGAGTTCGACTACGGTGGCACGCTGCTGCGCGCGGCCGAAGGCGCGGTCGCCCTGCTCGATCCGGAGGTCGTGCACACTGGCCACGCAGCGACGCCGGCGGGCTGGACGTACCGCGTGCTCTATCCCGAGGTCAGCGTCGTGACGGAGGTAGCCGAACAGCTCGGCTGGCCGCGCGGCACGCCCAGGTTCCCGCAGACCGTCCTGTATGACGCCCGGAGCGCAGCGATGTTGCGCAGTGCGCACCAGGCCGCCGAGCACGGCGACCAGCTCGCCTCGACTAGCCTGCTGACCGCAGCGCTGGCTGGCCTACTGCGAGCTCATGCCGCGGACGGCCCTGCTGTCGTACAGGACGCGACCGGTGCCGGGCGGGCGCCCACTGCGGTCCGGACCGTCTGCGAGCTCTTGCACGAGCGGCTGGCTGAGCCCCCGTCGCTGGCCGAGCTGGCCGCTGTCACCGGACTTAGCCAGTTCGCGCTACTGCGGGCGTTCCGGGCCCAGACCGGGCTGCCGCCGCATGCCTACCTCAATCAGCTACGGGTGCGCCGGGCCCGCTCGCTGCTTGACGACGGACTGCCGGCGACAGAGGTAGCGGCGGTTACCGGCTTTGCCGACCAGGCGCACCTCACCAGGCATTTCAAGCGCGTCGTCGGCGTTCCGCCCGGCGCCTACCAGCGGGAACGGGTACTCCCCGCCGCCAGCTAGCCAGCCGGTCAAGAACGTACAAGACACCGGCGGCAAGCCGAACTACGTTGGCGCCCATGCCAGCCGGAACTGCCGACAAGCCGACGCGGCCGGTGCGGCCCGTCCGCGACGGGATCGCACTCGGGCTGGCCGCCGGTGCCGCCGGCATCGCGTTCGGCGCGGCCGCGGTCAGCGCGGGCCTGACTGTCTGGCAAGCATGCACGCTGAGCTTGCTAGCCTTCACCGGCGCGTCCCAGTTCGCGCTGGCGGGAGTCATCGCCAGCGGTGGCAGCCTGCTGGCCGGCACGGCCGGGGCGATCCTGCTCGGCGGCCGGAACGCCCTGTACGGCCTGCGGCTGGCGCACGTGCTGTGGCCGCGCGGGCCAGTCCGGGTGCTGGCCGCGATCGGCGTCATCGACGAGACGACTGCGGTGGCGCTGGCCCAGCCCGATCCGGGCGCTGCCCGGAAGGGCTTCACCGCGACGTTTGCCTGTACCTACCTGACCTGGAACCTGTGCACCCTGGCCGGCGCGGTCGGGGCGGGCCGCGTCGGCTCGCCGCAGGCTCTTGGCCTCGACGTGGTGGGCCCGGCGGCTTTCCTCGCGCTCATCTGGCCACGGCTCAAGACCGGCCGGACCGAGCGGGCGGTCGCACTCGGCGCGGCCGCTATCGCACTTGCGGCCACCCCGGTGCTGCCCGTCGGCGTTCCGGTCATCCTGGCCGCGACGGCGGCGCTGGCCGCGGCGCTCGCCAGCCCAGAGCGACCGGAGACGCCGCTACCGGATACGCCAGTACCGGAGACCGCGCTGCCGGAGACCCCGCTACCGGAGACCGGGCCGTGACCGGAGTGTGGATCGCCGTGCTGGCCACGGCCGCCGGCTGTTACGCCTTCAAGCTAGCCGGACTGACCGTGCCGCAGCGAGCGCTGGCCAGGCCGCTGGTGCGCAGGTTCGCCGAACTGGTCCCGGTTGCGCTGCTGGCCGCGCTGGCAGCGGTGCAGACGGGGACGAACGGCCACGCGCTGGTCTTCGAACCGGCCCGGCTAGCCGGCATGACTGCCGCGGTCATCGCGCTCCTGCTGCGGGCCCCGTTCCTGGTCGTGATCATCGTGGCGGCGGGCACCGCCGCGGCCGTGCATGCGGCCGGCCTGGCTTGACCACGCCGCGACCTCCGCCGAAGCGGGCGGGGTTAGCGACTGCTCGGCGTGGCGTCATCATCTGTCAGCAAACATGTGTTCTGTTGAGTGCTGTGAAGCTTCGGGAGTGGGCGGCGCGCGAGGGCGTGCATTTATCAGACGGCGTGGCGCTGGTGGCGGGATGGGAAGCTGCCGGTCCCGGCGCGGCAGACGGCGACGGGCACGATCTTGGTGGAGGTGCCGGCTGCGGGCGCTGTTGCCCCTGGCGTGGTGGTGTATGCGCGGGTGTCCTCGCACGATCAGAGCGCCGACTTGGACCGGCAGGTGGCGCGGGTGACGGAGTGGGTCGCAGGGCAGGGAATGGCGGTGGCGGAGGTGGTGCGCGAGGTCGGCTCCGGGCTGAACGGCAAGCGGCCGAAGCTGCGCAGGGTTTTGTCGGACCCGTCCGCGACGGTGATCGTCGTGGAACACCGGGACCGGCTGGCGCGCTTCGGCGTGGAGCACCTCGGCGCGGCGCTGGCCGCGCAGGGCCGGCGGGTGCTGGTTGCCGACCCCGGCGAGACCGCCGATGACCTGGTTCGGGACATGATCGAGGTACTCACCTCGATGTGCGCCCGCTTGTACGGCCGCCGCGGTGCCCGGAACCGGGCGTTGCGTGCGGTGACGGCGGCGAAGAAGGCCGGCGTGGACTCGGCGGCCTAGGTGATGCTGCGGGCGTACCGGTTTGCGCTGGACCCGACGCCGGAGCAGGCGCGCGTGCTGGCCTCGCACTGCGGCGCGGCGCGCAAGGCGTTCAACGAGGGCCTGGCGCATGTCAGGCGGTGCCTGGACCAGCGCGCAGCCGAACGTTCCTACGGTGTTCCCGAACAGCAGCTGACCGAGGTGCCGTGGACATTGCCGGCGCTGCGGCGCTGGTGGAACCTGCACAAGGATGAGCTGGCGCCGTGGTGGGCGGAGAACTCTAAGGAGGCCTACAACTCGGGGCTGGACGCGCTGGCCCGCGGCCTGAAGGAGTGGTCGGCCAGCAGGTCCGGGAAGCGGCGCGGGGCGAGGATCGGGTTTCCCCGGTTCAAGTCGCGCCGCCGTGCCCGGGTGTCGTGCCGGTTCACCACCGGCGCGATCCGCGTCGATGACCGGTCCCATGTGGTGCTGCCACGCATTGGCCGGGTGAAGACGCACGAGCCGGCCACGGCGCTGCTCGCCAGGATCGATGCCGGCACGGCCCGGATCCTGGCGGCCACCGTCAGCTATGACGGGCGGCGCTGGTACTGCGCGTTCACCGTCGAGGCCGGGCGTGAGCCGGAGCGCCCGGCGCACATCGGGGTGGACCGGGCGCATCCGGTGGTGGGCGTGGACGCCGGGGTGCGCGACCTGCTGGTGGTGGCGGCCGCCGGCCGGGCCGAGGTGGCCCGGGTGGGCGCGCCGCGGCGCTGGCCGCGCGCAGGCCCGGCTGCGCGCGGTGCAGCGGCGCGCCGCCCGCCAGGACGGCCCGGACCGGCGGGCGGGGCGGCCGGCTCGAAACGGTGGCAGCGCACCGCGGAGCGGACCGGCCGCCTCCACGCCCGGGCCGCGAACCTGCGCCGCGACGCGCTGCATCAGGCCACCACCCGCCTCGCGCAGCGCCACGACGTGATCGTGATCGAGGATCTGAATGTGGCCGGGATGATGCGGCGCAAGCCCGGCGCCGGGCGGGGCGGGCGGGGCCTGAACCGGGCGCTGGCCGACGCCGGCCTCGGCGAGCTGCGCCGCCAGCTCGGCTACAAGACCACCTGGTACGGCTCTCAGCTCGTGGTAGCCGACCGGTGGTACCCCAGTTCGAAGACCTGCTCGGCCTGCGGCGCGGTGAAAGCCAAGCTCGCCCTGGCCGACCGGACCTACCAGTGTGACCACTGCAACATGGTGCTCGACCGTGATCTGAACGCCGCGATCAACCTCGCCCGCCTGAGCGAGCACGCCACCTGCGTGGAAGGCAGGCCCGCCGGGAGTGGCCCGGCGGCAGGACGTGGAGCCATCCGTAAGACCAGCCCACCCATGGGTGCGCCGGCAGGAGGCGACGAAACGTCAACCCCGCACAGCGGCCGGCCGGCCGCCGGTCAGACGGGGACCGCCTCTCCGCAAGGAGTGGCTGCCTGACCATGAGACAGAAGTTGATGGATCAGGTAACGGTAGAGTGCGCCAGGTGGAAATAGGCATAGAGGTTCTCGACAAGGTGACCGACGAGGTCGTCGACGCCTTCGGCAGGCTGCTCCCGCAGCTGTCGACCACGGCTAAGCCGCTCGACGCGGACGCACTGGCGGCCGTGATTTCGTCGCCGGCGGTTACGGTCCTGCTGGCGCGCGGCAACGACGGCAGCATCATCGGCACGCTGACGCTGGTGACTTTCTCGGCCCCGACCGGTGTGCGCGCCTGGATAGAGGACGTCGTGGTCGATCAGGCGGCCGGGCGGCAGGGCGCCGGAATTGCCCTGGTGCGCGAGGCGCTCCGGCTGGCCGAGGTGGCGGGGGCCAGGACCGTCGACCTGACGACCCGGCCCGCTCGGGAGGCGGCCGGGCGGTTGTATGAGAAGGCCGGCTTCGAGCAGCGGGAGACGCGGCTGTACCGCTACGCGTTCGGCTAGGACGGGTTAAGCTGCGGGCCCGGCTACGCCTCCAGCTCGGCTACGGCCGTCAGCAGCCTGGAAACCTCCGCGCTGTCGTTGTAATGCACCAGGCCGGCCCGGACCGCGCTGCCGCTCTCCCGGATGCCCAGCGCGCCGGTTAGCTCCCAGGCGTAGTTGTCCCCGTGCCAGACATTGATATTGCGACTGGCCAGGTGCTCGGCGACCTGCCGGGGCGTCCGGCCAGCCACCGTGAAGTAGGCAGTTGCGGTGCGGCTGGGCGCCCGGCCATAGGTCCGCACGTGCTTCATGCTGTCCAGCCCGGCCAGTAGCACGTCGAATAGTTCCTGCTCATAGTGCTGCACCGCGGCCATCGAGAGCACGACGCGCTCGCGCAGGGTGCCCGTTCGTCCGTCTGCCTCGGCCAGCGAGGCCAGGTGGTGCACCGCGGCGGTGACCCCGGCCAGGCTGGCGAACGACGGAGTGCCGAGCTCGAAGCGCTCGGGCACAGTGTCCGGGGATGGCACGAGCTTGTCGGGGCGGAGCGTGTCGAGCAGCGACGGCTCGGCCACGACGGCCCCGATATGGGGGCCCGACCACTTGTAGGCGCTGGTCGCGTAGAAATCGGCGCCGAGGGCGCGCACGTCCACTGGCACATGCGGAGTCGCGTGCACGCCATCGACGTAACTGAGCGCACCGGCGGCGCGGGCCATCGCGGTGATGGTCGCGACGTCAGGCCTGGTGCCGATGAGGTTGCTGGCCGCGGTCACGGCGACGAGGCGCGTGCGGTCAGTGATGAGCTCGCTGTACTGCGCGGCAGGCAGCTCTCCGGTCTCCGGGTCGACCTCGGCCCAGCGAACGGTGGCGCCGGCCCGCTCGGCGGCCTGCAGCCAGGGACGGATGTTGGCGTCATGGTCGAGCCGCGACACGATTACCTCGTCGCCGGCGGCCCACGTGCTGGCCAGAGCGTCAGCGAGCCGGTAAGTCAGGGTGGTCATGTTCGGCCCGAGCACGACGCCGTCGGGGTGACCGCCGGTCAGCGCCGCCACCGCGGCGCGGCAGTCAGCCGTGATGACGTCCGCCCGGTGACTAGCCGGGAAAACCCCGCCCCCGTTGCCGAGCCCCGCCGCCTGCGCCGCGCTGATCGCCTCGATTACCGCGGTCGGGACCTGCGTCCCCGCTGCGCCATCCAGGTATGCGTAGCCGTCAGCCAGTGCCGGATAGCAGGCCCGGACCGCCTCCACGTTGAGCTTCACTCGCCCGTCATCCTTTCCGCCGCAACGGCAGGTCCTCCTTCCGCCGCGGGCGCCGTTCGTCATTCCGCCGCAGGCGCTGCCGCACCCACTCGGTCGGCTTCGTCTTGGCCTGGCTGCCAGGGGGGCGCCGACCGGACACTGCCAGCACAGCATGCCACGGATCCGGGTGACGGCCGCTCCAGCCTCCGTGGCTGCGCGCCGACGGAAGCGGCAGGTGCGGCATGCCTGCCAGCCAGCCGGCCAGTACCGCGGCAGGATCGGCCGGCCGGTAGTCGGTGCCGAGCGCCAGCGCCAGGTCCCAGGCATGCAGGTGCCACTCCGCGCTGGCGGCGCCCGCCATGCCGCCAACGGTCACCACCGTATCGCGGTACTGGTGATGCGGGAGCTCCCAGACGGCGCCCAGCCGGGCCGCGTACCGGCGCGCTGCCGCCGCGAACGCTGCGATGTGCTGCGCAGGCGTTGCATCCGCCAAGGCCGCGAGCTCGGCCGCGTTCTGCCGGGCCAGCTTCCGGGTGATGCTATCTGGGTGCGCTCCGGTTGCCATCAGCCGCGCGTAGCGGCTCACCGGGGCCTCATCCAGGTACTCGTGGAAGTCGTCGGCGACGCACCGCAAGTGCCCGGCCAGGTCAAGGGCCCGCCATTCCGGGCACGGCGTCTGCGCGCTCCAGCTCGCCTCGTCAAACTGCGATGCAAGCCGGCAGATCGCTGCGATCCCCGCGTTGTAGACAGCTAATACCGGAACGGGCTCTCGTAGCGGCGCAGGCACGTCCCATGAATGGGTGCGCTCCACGGGGCCCCCTCCAAGCCGACTCCGGCAACACCACGCCGTCGTCTGGCCAGAGTGCCAGAGTTACCCGCTCTTCGCCACCCTGCGGCCTATTCATCCAAAACGCCGCGGCAACGAGCGCGGCGGCGTTCGCCGACCGAAAACTCTGGTGACAGCATTGCCACTCGCCGGTTAACCTGCGGATAATGCCCCCCACGCCCGCTGGTTCGCCGCCGCATGCCCCGGCGCAGACTCCCGCGCAAGCATTGTGGCGGATGCGCGAGTACCTGCGGCCTTACTACCTGGGCCTGTTCCTGATGATCATGGCGGCAATCCTGGCCGTGACATCCGAGATCGCGATCCCGTTCATCACCAAGTCGGTAATCGACAGCGTGGTTGTCAAAGGGATCAGGTCCGACCTGCTGCCGCTCAGTATCGCCGCCATGGCACTCGGCTCGATCCAGGCCGGGCTGAACTTCTTCCGCCGGTGGGCAGTGTCGGGCGCGGTCGCCGGGATGGAGAAGACCATCCGCGACGACTTGTACCACCACCTCCAGCGGCTCGAGCCTGCCTTCCATGACTCCTGGCAGTCTGGTCAGCTCCTGTCCCGCGCGACCAACGACCTCTCCACGATCAGGCGGTTCGCTGGCTTCGGCGTCGTGTTCTTCATCACGAACACCTGGACCTTCCTTCTCATAGTGGCGCTGCTGATCCGGATGAACTGGTGGCTCGGCCTGCTGACGGGCTGCTTGTTCCTGCCGGTGACCCTGCTGTGCCTGCGGTTCGAGAAGCGCTACCGGGTGCTGTCCAGGCTGTCCCAAGACCAGCAGGGTGACCTGGCCACCTACGTCGAGGAAGCGGCCACCGGCATCCGGGTGCTCAAGTCGTTGGGTCGCCGGGACGAGGCTGCAGCCCGTCACCTGGCCCAGTCCAAGCTCGTCTTCCGCACCCAGGTGGACAAGGCCCGGCTGCGCGGCACGTTCTGGGCGGCACTCGACATGGTGCCCAACGCGGTCATCGGCCTGTTGCTGCTGCTCGGAGCCTTCGCCGTCAGCAGCCACGCGCTGACCCTCGGCGGCCTCGTCGCGTTCGTCACACTGACCCTGCTGCTGATCTGGCCGATCGAGGCCATGGGCTTCATCATCGCCACCGGCCAGGAGGCAGCGACGGCCGCGCAGCGGATCTACGAGATCTTCGACACCGAGCCGACAATCGCCGACCCGGACGGTCAGGGCGCGGCGGACCGGCCCGGGTTGTCCGCAGGCCGCTGGCTCAGCGGCCGGAAGGCCGCGGCGGCTAAGGCAGCCAGGGCCGCGGCGCCACCGGTCCCGGTGCCGTCGTCGCGCGGGCGGGACGGCAACGCGCGAGGCGGCCGCCTCGTCTTCGACCGGGTCGGCTTCCGCTACCCCGAAGCGCCGACTCCGCTGCTACGCGGCATCAGCCTGGAACTCAAGCCAGGCGAGACCGTCGCACTAGTCGGCGCGACCGGATCCGGCAAGACGACCTTGCTGCACCTGGTGCCGAGGCTGGCCGACGTGACGGCCGGCCAGATCACCCTGGACGGCGTTGACGTGCGTGACCTGCCGCTGCCGGAGCTGCGCAGCCGGGTCGCGTGCGCGTTCGAGGACCCGATCCTGTTCTCGGCCAGCGTGCGCGAGAACGTCAGCTTCGGCGTTCATGACGCGCGCGAGGCGGACATCGTGGCCGCGCTGGAGGCGGCCCAGGCCGAGTTCGTCGCCGACCTGCCCTGGGGACTGGACACCCGGATCGGGGAGCAAGGCATGGCGCTGTCCGGGGGCCAGCGGCAGCGGGTGGCGCTGGCCCGCGCGATCCTGGCCCGGCCGCAGGTGCTGCTTCTTGACGATCCGCTGTCCGCCCTGGACGTGCACACCGAGGCCAAGGTGACGGCCGCGCTCGCCGAGGTGCTGACCGAGTCGACTGCGCTTGTCGTGGCGCACCGGCCGTCCACTGTGCTGCTCGCGGACCGGGTCGCCCTGCTCCAAGGCGGTGTGATCGCGGCTCTCGGCACGCATCACGATCTGCTAGGCACTGTGCCGCGGTACCGGGACCTCATGAGTTCCGACCATCTGGGCGGGGATGATAGCCAGTCGACGCCTGGACTCACGACCGGAGCGCACAGATGAGCACGGCCCCGGTGCAGGCCTGGCGCGGCATCGCCGCCGAGCAGGAAGACGAGATCAGCGGCAAGCTCGGCACGCTGCTGCGTCGCCGTTCCCGTCGGCTGCTGGCCAGCCTGCTCGGTCCGTACCGGCGGCTGGTGCTGACGATCTTCCTGCTGATCGTGGCCTCCCAGCTCGCCGCCCTGGCCGGGCCGTGGCTGGTCGGCGTCGGGATCGACAAGATCCCGCAGCTGGAGAAGACGCACAACGCGGGCTCGCTCGCGCTGATCATCATCGCCTTCGCCGCGGCCGTGCTGGTCCAGGCCGCGACCACCCGCGCCTACATCGCCGCGATCGGCCAGCTCGGCGGCCGGGTGGTCCTCGAGCTGCGGCGCCGTCTGTTCGCCCACTTCCAGCGGCTGCCGATTTCCTTTCACGAGCGTTACACCTCGGGCCGGGTTATCTCCCGCCAGGTGTCAGACATCGACTCGATCTCCGATCTGTTCGACGAGGGACTCGCCTCGCTGGTCTCCTCGGTGCTGTCACTGGTACTGGTCGGTGGCGGAATGCTGCTGCTGGACTGGCAGCTCGCGCTCGTTGTGATGGCAGGCTTCCCGCCGCTTGTCTGGCTGTCCGCGTGGTTCCGGCGCGAGTCCGCCATCGCCTACCGGCGGACCAGGGAAACAATCGCCCAGGTCATCGTCCAGTTCGTGGAGACGTTCGGCGGGATCAAGGCGGTTGAGGCATTCCGGCGGGAAAGCCGGAACGAGGAGATTTTCTCCGACCTCAACCAGAAAAACGCCGAAGCCAATTTGCGCTCGTCCCGGTTGCTGGCCATCTACTTCCCCGGCGTGACACTAGTCGGCAACCTGGCCATCGGGGCCGTCCTGCTGTATGGCGGTCTGCGCGTCATCGATCACCAGATGCAGGTCGGCGTCCTCGTTACCTTCCTGCTCTACCTCCAGCGTTTCTTCGATCCGCTGATAGACCTGTCCCAGTTCTACAGCTCGTTCCAGTCGGCCGGCGCGGCGCTTGAGAAGATCTCCGGCGTGCTCGATGAGCCGCCCAAGGTCGCCGAGCCCGAGCATCCGGTCGCGCTGCCAGCCAGCGGCGGCCCGGATAGCCGCGGTCGGCGCGTGCAGTTCGATGAGGTCCGGTTCGGTTACCGGTCGCAGACGGCGGCTCGTCCCGGAAACCCGGGAGAAGCCACTGCTTCGGTGCCTGCCACAACCACCGTGCCGCCGGAGACCACCGTGCTGCCGGATCTGACGCTGACGATTCCGGCCGGGCAGACGGTCGCGCTGGTCGGCGCCACCGGGGCCGGGAAGACGACTATCGCGCGGCTGCTAGCCCGGCTGTACGACCCGCTCGAAGGCAGCGTGCTGCTGGACGGCGTGGACGTGCGGCACCTGTCTGACCGGTCGCTGCGGCAGGAGGTGATCCTGATCACCCAGGAGAACTTCCTGTTCACCGGGTCGATCGCGGACAACATCGAGCTCGGCAAGCCGGGCGCGAGCCGGGCCGAGATCGTGGCGGCCGCCCGCGCTATCGGTGCGCACACGTTCATCGCCGACCTGCCAAACGGCTACGACGAGCAGGTCGGTAAGAGCGGCGGCAGACTCTCGGCAGGCCAGCGCCAGCTGATCTCCTTCGCGAGGGCATTCCTGGCCGCACCGGCTGTGCTCGTGCTGGACGAGGCGACCTCGCTGCTGGACATCCCCAGCGAGCGGCTAGTACAGGACGCACTTCAGACGATCCTGGCCGGGCGCACCGCGGTTATCATCGCGCACCGGCTTTCCACCGTCGCGATCGCCGACCGGGTACTAGTGCTCGAGCACGGCCGCATCATCGAGGACGGCCGCCCTAAGGACCTGCTTACCTCCGACGGCGAGTACTCCGCCCTGCACGCAAGCTGGCAGGAGAGCCTGGCCTGACCGCCTCGCCAGGTAACCCTCGCCCGGTAACCGCTCGCCCGGTAACCCCTGCCCGGTAACCCGCGTCAGGTAACTCTCCGCCAGGTAACGTCCCGCACAGCAGGTAGTCCGCTTTCGATAAGCTATGCCCGTGAAAAAGGGTCGCACAAAGATCAGCGCCGCCGCTGAAGCGGAATATCTCGCCGACGTCGCGCTGGCCGCGAACTTCGATGAATTGCTGAGCCGCGCCCATGCGGCCGAGCAGGCGTACCGCCGGGCACAGGCAGTCGCTGCCCCGGTCGACGAGCAGTACCCGCTGGCCCGCGACCTTGACATTTGCCTGACCGACGCGACCCGGGCCGCCTACGCAGCGCAGCGGGCCGAGATCGGGCCGCTTGGCTACGAGGACCGGATCTACCGGCGGAAGGCCATGGCCACGTCCGCCGTGCATGCCTGGACCGACGAGGCCGACAGGTTGCTGACCCTGCGCGAGACGCACAGGCTCACCGGGTTCCCGCCGCGGCCGCTGGTCCGCGTAATCGGTGCCGAGGTCGCCCGGCTGCCAGCGGAGAACCACGCCTGAGCCGTCGTTCCGCCGGCCCGTTTCGCCGTTGCTGGGGCGCGGTACAAGGCCCATTGATCATGGGCTACGTCGGCCTATGTAAAGCGGACTACATGAAACCTACAAAGCAAGGCTGGGAAAACAGTCACATCGGGCCATGCCGTGCTGGACCACTGTGCTGGCACAGTAGGGTGTGATCAACAGCACAAGCGAGTGAGACCAGGAGGCACAAGAATGTGCCCGCATACGCCACGGTGTCCGGACCCGAGCGGCCCGGACCGCGAGGCGGCCCGAACCGTCATTAGTCACCCCGAGCAGGGCTGGAGCCTGCTCTGCAATGGCATCGTAATTTTCGAGGACACCGGCGAATTGCTGCCCGGTGGTAGGTGCATCGAGCCGCATCGCCCGACGGATATCGGCACCTTCGCCATCGCTACCGAGGTAACGGCGGCCCCGTCTCCGGCTGCCTGAGCAGGCAGGCAAAGCCCCCCGCGGCCTAGCTGTTCACCCTGCTGTAGGCGGCTAGCCGCCTAGCAGGTCCCTGAGCCACGAGCCAACCGCCGCGCCAACCGCGGCCGGGTTCTTGGTCAGCGCGTGAGTCTCTCCCGGCAACACGATTACCCGAGTGGCATCTGCCTGGTCCGGGATCCCGAACGGGTCGCGCTCACCGTTGATCACCAGCACGTCGGTACCGGCGGCGCGCAACTCGCCCGCTCTGCTCTGCCCCGGCCGGCCAGGCGGATGCAGCGGGAACGCCAGCGCAACGACTGCCCGCGCGGAGGTTGCGGGAGCAGTCCGGCAGGCCACCCTGGCCCCGTTGCTGCGCCCGCCCTGGACGAGCGGAATAGCGCGGTACTTGCGGCGCAGTCCTGCGATGATCTGCAGCCAGGCGGCGTCCTGGCGGTCCGGTGAGCCCGGTGCACTCGCTCCCCGGACCCGGTACGGCTGGAGGACGCGAGCGACGGCGCCGCCGAGATCGAGTGCGGCATCCCGGACCGCCAGCAGGTCTTTGGTGTCCACGCCACCTGCCGCGCCATGAGTCATAACGAGCAGGAATGCAGGCTCGGCCGGTGCGTCTATGGTCACTCGCGCGGGCCCGGCCGCGGTGCTGATATCCACCGTGGCAGCCTAACCCCGTGGGCGCGGCGCTGGATCGGCCCGGCTCCTAGGGCAGGTCGGCGACGCTGACGGCCTCCAGCTGACCGGAGCCGAAGTTGGTCACCAGCAAGACCTTGCCGCCCGGCTCGGAGGCCATCTCGCGCGGGAACCGGCCGGCCCGCAGGTAGCCGAGCAGCGTGTGGTGACCCGGACCGGGTGCAGCTGCCAGGACCCGTAGACCACCGAATGCGCCGGGTCCGTCTCCGCCTTCGCCACGCTGATCACCGACAGCGATCCAACCGCACTGGGCAGCTTCACACCTTCGCTGGCCGAGTACAGCCAGCGCCCGTCCAGCGAGAAGGCCAGCCCGACCGGCGCGAGCTGGACGGGAATCGATCCGACGTAGTCAGCCGGCCCGAACCCGCTGGTGAGCGCAAGAGCGCGACGAATGCCCAGCCGCCACCCGGTGCGGCGCCGACGCCGAACGGGGCGCCGGGAGCGTCAGCCATCGCCACCTCTGAGGCACTGAGCTGTGCCGCCCGCTGGGTCGCCGTCGTGCAGCCCGGCATGGCAGCCGTCGTCACGCCCGCCGCGCGCGGCTTCGCGGCTGGCTGACTCGGCGAGCTGCCTGAGCCGGCCGGCGCGGACGATGCCGAACAGCCCGCACACAGCACAGCCAGCGCTGCAACTGCTGCCGCGCGCCGCATCTGACCGGAGCGGCTAGCGGAAGGTCACGATGGCGGCACGGTCCTGCGAGACGTTGTGCGTCGCGCTCCCCCAGCTCACCACGACGCGCTGCCCGCCGGCCTCCGGCCCGGTCGTTATCGGCGGCTCAGTTGAGATGCCGAAGGTGTCCCCCGGCCAGACGGCCTTGTTGCCGTACCCCCTTCGGGACACCCGGACGATCGGGGACAGCCAGCCCTTCCCGATCGAGAACTCACGCAAATACAGCGCGTAGCCGCGGCGTGCATTGTCCGCCAGCCACCCGACGTAGGCGATGCCGGGCCTGCCGCCGGCCACCTGCACGATGTGGGTCGCGTTGTCGGTGTCCGGCGTCACCCGGACTGTCCTCCACGTCCGGCCGTGGTTAGTGGAATAAGCGAGCCAGCCGATGTCACGCCCGCGCACCTGGCTATCCCAGGTCGCGTACAGATTGCCGGCGGAATCGGCGCTCATGTCTCCGTCGATCCACCACTCGGAATTGTTCATCGTCAGCCCCGCTGGCCCGATCCGGACCGGCTTGGACCACGTCTTGCCGCCATTCGCCGATGCGGTGAGGAAGCTGTGCGCGGTCGACAGGGTCAGCTTGGCCCGGTTCGTAATGCGGTAGCCCTGGTAGTCCACGTAGATCTTGCCGTCGGGAGCGACCACCATGGGTGCTGCGTCTGCACCACTGGCCGGGAAACCGGGACTGATATGCACGATCCGGCCCCAGGTCCGGCCTCCGTCGGTCGACTTCTGCACGACGGCGTTGACATCGCCGGCCGAGAAACCGCAACTGCCGGCCGGGCTGCAGATGAACTTGACTTCGCTGGCACTCGGACCGTAGTCCCAGGTCACGTAGACGACGCCGGCGGGGCTCACGGCGATAAAATCGCGGTCCCCCCAGTTGCCGACCTTTGTCGGAACCAGCTGCCTGACCTGCGGGAAGGTCTTGCCGTGGTTGAAGGATGCCTCGACCACGGGGAATGTGTGGTTCGCGTTCCCGCTCATGAAGGCCGCGTACACAGTGCCGTTTGGCGCGACCGCGAGGGCCGGGTCCCATGCGCCGCCCGAGCCGGGGAGAACCAATGGCTTGCTGAAGCGCCGCCCGCCATCGGCCGAGGTGGCGAACCCAATGTGGTTGTTGCAGCCGATCCACTCCTCGTAGACGTAACCCTGGCCGATCGCCTGCTCAATCTCGTTGTTCTGGCCGCCGCAGGCACTGGTGAACTCGGTGATCGCGCTGACAACTGGCGTCGGTGCTGCGGACGTCGCCTGGTCCGCGGCGACTGCTGCGCCCGGCACGAGCACGGCCAGCGCGAGCACCGCGGCCGGTACCGTCCACCGTCGGGTCACTGTCAGCCATCCCGCCACGCTCTGCCTCCTGGTCTTAGCGGTGACAGTCGCGAGCAGCGCGAGCTGTCAGGGCAAACTCAGCACACGAGCCTAGCGGAAGGTCACGATCGCGGCCCGGTCCTCGGCGACCCCGCGCGTCGCGCTGCCCCAGCTGACTACAACCCGGGGCCGACCCGCGAGCGGCCCGGTCCGCGCGCCTGACTCGACCGAGATGCCGAAGGTGTCCCCCGGCCAGATGGTCTTATTACCCCACTGCCGGGACACCCGCACGATCGGCGACAGCCAGCCCCTTCTGATCGAGAACTCCCGCAGGTAGAGCGCATAACCTTGCTGCGAGTTGTCGGCCAGCCAGCCGACGTAGGCGATGCCGTCGCTGCCGCCGGCCACTTGGATGATGTGCGTCGCGTTGTCGGTGTCCGGCGTGACCCGGACCGTTGTCCAGGTCCGGCCGTGGTTAGTGGAGTAGGCGAGCCAGCCGATGTCGCGCCCGTGCACCTGGCTGTCCCAGGTCGCGTACAGATTGCCAGCGGAATCGGCGCTGATGTCTCCGTCGATCCACCACTCGACAGTGTTCATCGTCAGCCCGGCGGTGCCGATCCGGACCGGCTTGGACCAGGTCCGGCCGCCGTCCGGCGAAGACGTCACGAAATTGAGCGCGGTAGACAACGTGAGCTTGGTCCGGCTGGTCACCCGGAAGGCGTGGTAGTCGACGTAGATCTTGCCGTCGGTTTCAACCAGCAGCGGTCCGCTATCCGCCCCGCTGGCCGGGAAACCAGGACTGATGGGCACCATCGGCCCCCAGGTTCGGCCGCCATCGACCGACTTACGCAGCACCACGTTCAGATCCCCGGCGGCAAACGAGCAGCTGCCAATGGAGCTGCAGATGATCTTGACCTGCTTGAAGCTCGGGCCGTGGTCCCAGGTCAGGTGGACGTCGCCGGTCGGGCTCACAGCGATGAAGTCGCGGTCGCCCCAGTCATTCAGCTCGCTGCCGATGAGCCGCCTGACTTGCGGGAAGGTCTTGCCGTGGTCGAAGGACGCCTCGACCACGGGGAAGAGGTGGTGGGCGGTCGCGTTCATAAAGGCGGCGTACACGGTCCCGCTGGGCGCGACGGCGAGAGCTGGATCCCACCCGCGGAACGACCCGGGGAGCACGACCGGCCTGCCGAAATGCAACCCGCCATCGGTCGAGGAGGCGAACCCGATATGGTGCCCGCAGCCGATCCATTCCTCGTAGACGTAACCGCCGGCCGCGGCCTGCTCGACCTCGTTGTTCTGGCCGCCGCAGGCGCTGGTGAAGTCGGTGACCGGGCTGACCACGGGCCCCGGTGTCCGCACCGCGTTAGCGGCGCACGCCGAGCTCGCCGTGATGAGGACGAGCGCGATGACGGCAGCGCCGGTTGCCCGCCGGGGTATCGCTATCGGAAGCCATCCGGTCACGGCTCTGCCTCCTGGGTTCTAGTACGACAGGGCGCAGGCGATCATCCTGTCGGATATTCATCCGCGCCAGAAGCTAACAGTACGGGACGAAGTACCTGAAATGCTGGACAAAGCACCAGTGCCGGCGCACCGAGAGCTGCGCCATCACCGCTACTAATGGGCATGCCCGCTGACTGCACGATTCGCTCATGGGCGAAATCCAGCCAGGTATCCAGCAGCATGTATCTGCGCGTCGCAATGCGCCTCCGACTAGGAATCAGGATTCTCTTCGGTGCTTTGGAGGTACCACCATGGGACATCGGACGCACGGATTCAGGGCTAAGGCCGCGGCGATCCAGACTGGCGTGTTGCGGCGGAGGTGGCTGGCTGTGCTGGCCGTTCCTGTCTTAGTCGCGGCGACAGCTGCAATGGCCGGCCCTGCCAGCGCGGCCGGCGCGGCCCGCGCGGCCGGCGGAACCGGCGCGGCCGACGCGGGCCACGTCAGCATGCAGGCAGCCAGCGCCGCTTCACGGCTGTCAGCCGGGATGGCCAATCTGCCGGGGAGCCGCAAGATCATCATCAGGCTGGTACGGAAGGTCGACGCGGCCAAGCTGCCCAAGCCGAAGATCACTAGGCCCGAGGCCGAGCCGGTCGAAACCAACCCCAAGCACCTGAAGCCGCGGACCACCGGCGTCGTTGCCATAGCCCTGCGCGGCAAAGCGGGCATCGGCCTAACCCGTCCCGGTGGCCGGGCTATCAGCCAGGGCGTCTCGGTAACTGGTGAGCAAATCGACGGGAAGATCCCGCCGGATACGCAAGTCGCGGCTGGCGGAACCAAGGGCCAGTGGATCGTCGAGATGGTCAATCACGCGGGCCTGGTTTTCAGCAATTCGGGCACGCTTCTGGATTCCGTCGACCTAGGCGCACTGTTTTTCGGAGCAACCGGCAGCGGGTCGGATCCCAAGGTTGTCTATGACCGCGCGAGCGGCGACTTCTTCGCCGCCTACCTGCTGCCCGGTATCGGCGGCACGAACAAGAGCCAGCTGAGCCTGGCCGTCAGCAACAACCCGCTCGGCCTGTGGGCTGTCTACACGGTCAGCGTGGAGAACCTGCTGCAAGATCAGCCGAAGCTCGGGTTCAGCTCGGACAAGCTGGTGATGAGCTGGAACCAGAACGGCAACTCCGGCCCCGAGCAGTACATGGTCATCCAGAAAGCCGGAGTCGTCGCCCTGGCGCCTTCGGTTCCAGCGGTGATCTGGAACCCGGACAGCGCGCGGCTCAACGTGATACCGGCTGTCCAGCTGACCAGCGGGAATACTGCCTTCGCCATCTACCACGATTACAACAGCTCCTCGGTCGGGGTCATGGCGTTCACCGGCGTGCCGGGCGTGAGCCCGGTGAACTTCACCGAGGCGGACCGGGGGGTGGCGAGCACGACATCACCGCCCGGCGGCGTGCAGCCCGGCGCGTCGAGCCCGAAGCTTGCGACCGGCGATGACCGGCTGCAATCGGCTGCCTGGTGGAACGGCAATCTGTGGGCAACAGGAAACGACGCCTGCAGGTATCGCACGGACAGCGCCACCCGCGCGTGCCTGCGCGTCGTGCATATATCCACGCCCAGCATGACGGTGGTCAGGGATGTTGACATCACTCTGGTCGGTGGCTCGCTGATGTACCCAGCCGCGACCATCGACAGTCAGGGGAGTCTGTGGCTGGCGTTCTCGGCGAGCTCGCCGTCGCTGTTCGCATCCGCCGCCATCGCCGAAGCGCCCGGCGGGACGATCGGGTCGAGCATCGGCGGCATCATTTACAAGTCCGGAACCGGCGAGATGGACTACAGCGGCTGCACGAAGCCGGCCACCCAGCGCTTCGGTGACTACTCGGGCATCGCTGCCGATCCTGTCCGCCTGGGCGTCTGGGCGGCTGTCGAGGACGGCGCACTCGCCAAGCAGCCGTGCTTCTGGTCAACGCAGGTCGCCCAGTTCGCCCCGTGAGCAGCGGTCCTGCTGCACTGCTACTTCGCTAAGATCGCTGGCGGCCGCCCGGCACGGCGGCCGCCAGCGCCGCGGGTCAGCGGAGTTTGACTGCAGGACCTAGCTGTTCTACACGTCCAGCAGCTTCTTCAGGAACTGGCCGGTGTAGCTCTCCTCAACCTTGGCCACGTCCTCGGGCGTGCCGGTCGCGATTACCATGCCGCCACGGGATCCGCCATCGGGACCCAGGTCGATCACCCAGTCCGCGGTCTTGATCACGTCGAGGTTGTGCTCGATGACGATGACGGTATTGCCGCCGTCGACGAGCCGCCCGAGGACGCCGAGCAGCTTGCGGATGTCGTCGAAGTGCAGGCCGGTCGTTGGCTCGTCCAGGACGTAGATCGTCCGGCCGGTCGAGCGGCGCTGCAACTCGGCGGCGAGCTTGACTCGCTGCGCCTCGCCGCCGGACAGGGTGGGCGCCGGCTGGCCGAGCCGGACGTAGCCCAGCCCGACGTCAACGAGAGTCTTGAGGTGCCGGTGGATGGCCGGAACCGGCTCGAAGAACCCGGCCGCCTCCTCGATTGGCATCTGCAGCACGTCGGCGATGGTCTTGCCCTTGTAATGCACCTGCAGGGTGTCCGTGTTGTACCGGGCACCGTGGCACACCTCGCACGGCACGTATACGTCTGGCAAGAACTGCATCTCGATCTTGATCGTGCCGTCCCCGGCGCAAGCCTCGCAGCGGCCGCCCTTGACGTTGAACGAGAACCTGCCCGGCTGATACCCGCGCACCTTGGCCTCGGTCGTCTGCGCAAACAACTTCCTGACGCTATCGAACACGCCGGTGTAGGTGGCCGGGTTCGACCGCGGCGTCCGCCCGATCGGCCCCTGGTCGACGTGCACGACCTTGTCCAGGTACTGGATGCCGGTGATCTTGGTGTGCTTGCCGGGCACGATCCGGGTGCCGTGCAGTTCCCTGGCCAGCGCGCTGTACAAGATGTCATTGACCAGGGTGGACTTCCCCGAACCGGACACCCCGGTGACCGCGATGAAGCATCCGAGCGGGAAAGCGACATCCACTCCCCGCAGGTTGTGCGCGGCCGCGCCCTTGACCACGACGTCCCGGCCCCTGTTCCGCTTCCGCCGCTTCGCGGGCACCGCGATGGACTCACGGCCGGTCAGGTAGGCGCCGGTGATCGAGTCCTTGCTCGCGAGCAAGTCCTCGAGTGGCCCGGATACCACGACGTGGCCGCCATGCTCGCCAGCTCTCGGGCCGATGTCGACGACCCAGTCGGCGGCGCGGATCGTGTCCTCGTCATGCTCGACCACGATCAGCGTGTTGCCCAGGTCGCGCAGCCTCAGCAAGGTCTCCAGCAGCCGGTGGTTGTCCCGCTGATGCAGCCCGATCGACGGCTCGTCCAAAACGTAGAGCACGCCAACGAGCCCGGAGCCGATCTGGGTGGCGAGCCTGATCCGCTGCGCCTCCCCGCCCGCCAGCGTGGCCGACGCCCGGTCCAGCGTCAGGTAGTCGAGGCCGACGTCCAGCAGGAAGCCGAGCCGGGCGTTCACCTCCTTGAGGATCCGGCCGGCGATCTGCATATCCCGGTCGGACAGCTGGAGCGAGAGCAGGAGCTTGGCCAGCTCGCCGATAGGCAACCCGCAGTAGTCGGCGATCGACCGCTCGTCCACCTTCACCGCCAGCGAGACCGGCTTGAGCCGGGCTCCGCCACAGGTCGGGCAGGGCACCTCGCGCATGAACTCCGCGAACCGCTCCCGGCTGTAGTCGCTGTCGGCATCGGAATGGCGGCGCTCGATATAGGGGATCGCGCCTTCGAAGTTGGTGTAGTACGAGCGCTCCCGGCCGTACCGGTTCTTGTACCGGACGTGCACCTGCTTGTCGTAGCCATAGAGCAGGGCCTGCTGAGCCGCGGCTGGCAGCCGCTGCCACGTTGTGCTGATCTTGAATCCGAGCGCGTCCCCGAGCGCATCGATCAGGCGGACGAAATAGTCGCTGACGTTCCCGCCGCTCCAGACCGCGATCGCGCCGTCGGCCAGCGTCCGGGACGGATCGGAAACGACGAGCTCCGGGTCGACCTCCATCTTGGTGCCGAGGCCGGTGCAGTGCGGGCAGGCGCCCCACGGGGAGTTGAAGGAGAACGACCGCGGCTCGAGCTCGTCGAAGGACAGGTCGTCATACAGGCAGGCGAGGTGCTCGGAGTACATCCGCTCGCGGTTGGGGTCGTCTTCGGGCAGGTCGACGAAATCGAGAACGACGACGCCGTTCGCCAGCCCCAGGGCAGTCTCCACCGAGTCGGTCAGCCGCCGCCGGGCTGACTGTTTCACATCGAGCCGGTCGACCACGACTTCGATGGTGTGCTTCTCGTACTTCTTCAGCGCCGGCAGCTCTCCCGACACGGCCGTGTCCAGCCTGATGATCGTTCCGTCGACGCGCGCCCGGGAGAACCCCTTGACCTGCAGCTCCCGGAGCATCTCGGTGTACTCGCCCTTGCGCCCGCGGATAACGGGCGCCAGGACCTGGAATCGGGTCCCCTCGGGCAGCTCGAGCACCCGGTCCACGATCTGCTGCGGGGTCTGGCGCGCGATCGGCCGCCCGCACACAGGGCAGTGCGGCTTGCCGACCCGGGCAAATAGCAGCCGGAGGTAGTCGTAGACCTCGGTAATGGTGCCGACAGTGGACCTGGGGTTGCGGCCGGCCGCCTTCTGATCGATCGAGACCGCCGGGGAGAGCCCGTCGATGAAGTCGACATCGGGCTTGTCCATCTGCCCGAGGAATTGCCGGGCATAGGCCGACAGCGACTCGACATACCGGCGCTGGCCCTCGGCGAATATGGTGTCGAACGCCAGGCTGGACTTACCGGAGCCGGACAGCCCGGTGAACACGATCATGGCGTTCCGCGGCAGGTCGAGCGAGACATCCTTCAGGTTGTGCTCGCGCGCACCGCGGACGACAAGGCGATCTGCCACTATGTACCTAGTTCTCCTGGTATGCATGGCTAGCTGACAGGGCCGCAACCCGCGCTGCCATGGTATCCGGGGGGTCTGACAAAACAGGGGCTCTTCCTGGCCACCGCCAAGCTCTGGTGACCCCCGGGCGGGCCGCCGCGGCGCGTCCCGGCGCACCTTGCCCGGTCGTCAGCCCCGCACCGTCGTCGTTACCCTGTGGTAGGAAGGAAAATTGGTGACGTCATATTCCGAGCCAGCCGATGCGGCTGCCCTGGCGGCCGCGCTGATCGAGCGGGTAGACCGGGCGACCGCGAGGCTGCTAGAGACAGCGGCCGGCCTGTCCGACGAACAGGTCCGCGAGCCCTCGCTGCTGCCGGGGTGGAGCCGCGGCCATGTGCTGACGCATCTCGCCCGCAACGCCGACAGCCTGCGGAACCTGCTGATCTGGGCTCGGACCGGCGTCGAAACGCCGCAGTACGCCAGCCGCGCGGCCCGAGATGAGGCCATCGCGGCTGGCTCAGGACGGTCAGCGAGCGAATTGCTCGCCGACCTGCAGGCGTCGGCGCAGCAGCTGGCGGCCGAGGCAGCCAGACTCAGCCCGGCGAACTGGACAGCCGAGGTGCGCGGCCTGGGCGGCGCCGCCCATCCTGGCCTGGTTCACGCTCCGGCGCCGCCTGTCCGAGGTAGAGATTCACCACGTCGACCTCGGCGCCGGCTACTGGCCCGCCGACTGGCCGGACGTGTTCGCGGCCGAGCTCCTGAAATCGGTCGCAGGCGACTTCGATGACGACGACGTACAGCCCGCCGCACTGGTCAGCACCAGTTCCGGCGGCGAGCACCGGATCGGGCCGCCCGGCGCTCCGGCCGAGCTGACGATCACCGGCCCGGACTGGCTGCTGCTGGCCTGGCTCGTCGGCCGGAGCGCGGGCGACAGCCTGACTGTCGAGCCGGTCGGCCCGCTGCCGCCGTTGCCCGCATGGTAGGTAACTGGAAGCGGAACTGCCATGCGCAGGCCGCACCCCGCAGTTGAGATGAGGAAACGATGTCCTACACGGGAAATGTCAGCGTCGGCGGTCCGGCGGATACCAGAGAACTGCCCGGCCTCACCGTCACGAAGGTCTCGGTCGGGCCGATGGACAACAACGCATACCTGCTGCGCTGCACTCAGACCGGCGAACTGGCGCTGATCGACGCAGCCAACGACGCTGGCACCCTGCTCGGGCTGATCGGTGACAGTCCGCTCGCCACGATCATCACCACCCACCAGCACTGGGACCATCACGCCGCCCTGCAGCCGGTCCAGCAGGCTACCGGCGCGGCCACCCTCGCGCACCCCGCGGACGCCAAGGCCTTGCCGATACCCGTAACCAGCCTGGTCCAGCACGGCGACAAGATCGCTGTCGGCAACGCTGAGCTGTCGGTGATCCACCTGCGCGGGCACACGCCCGGCAGCATCGCCCTGCTTTATGACGGGAACGGGGAACTAGCCGAGGCGCCGCACCTGTTCACTGGCGACTCGCTGTTCCCCGGCGGCCCTGGTAACACCGAAAAGAACCCCGAGCGCTTCAACAGCCTCATGACGGACCTGGAGGAGCGGGTCTTCGCGCAGCTGCCGGACGCCACCTGGGTGTATCCGGGCCACGGCGGCGACACGACCCTCGGCACCGAACGGCCGCACGTGCCCGAGTGGCGCGCCCGCGGCTGGTAGGTGGGTGGTCGGCGGGCCGTCTTGACGCGGCAGGTGTTCATTACCGGATAAAACAGGCGCTCTTGAGGCGCATTCCGCGAAGTTTCCACCGATTCTGGCTGCTCTGCCGGGACCATCTGCCCGATTTGTCTAGGCCAATAGGTGGAACGTTGCTGAGCACAGCCCTCGCTGCCGGTACGGGCAGGTTGATAACTAGGCAAGCTCCAATAATTAGCACAAGCTAGAGGCTGTCGTAGACCGCGTCGATCAGGGCGCGGTTGCGCGGGTTGCGCCAGCGCGGGCCCATCTGATTGGTGACGTAGCCGACCGCCAGCCCCGCCTCCGGGTCGCAGAAGCCAACAGAACCACCCGCCCCGTAGTGGCCGAAACTGAGGGGCCCGCGGCCGAGCTCCCGCTCAGCGTGCGTCAGCTGGAAGCCGAGGCCGAACCTGGAAGGCCGGTGCAGGACCAGGTCGTCGCCATATACCTGTTCCTCGGTCGCGGCCGCGAGCGCGCTGCGGTCGACGACCTCGACGCCGTCGATGGCACCGCCCGCGGCCAGCGCTGAGTACAGCCTGGCCAGGCCGGCGGCCGAGGCGTGCGCGTTGGCCGAAGGAATCTCGGCCGTGCGCCAGGGGACGCTGTTGACCACGCCGCGGCCGGAGAAGTCGGGCGGGTTGAAGTAGGCGTTCAGCGTCATCAGCGCGTCCGTGCCGTCCGGCGGCTGGCCAGGAGGCGATGCGCCATCCGCAGGAACCATGCCCGCCCGCGCCAGCGTGCCGTCAGGCCCCAGCGCGCCGTCATGGGGCATCACGCCGTCATGCGGCCGCCACGCCCACAGGCGGCAGCGTGCCGTCAGGGGCCCGCACGCCGTCGGGCTGGCCGTCACCCCAGTCGAAGTCGGCCACTCGGCGCAGGTCCGCGGCCCGGAGCCCGATGTGCACGTCAGCACCGAGCGGGCCGGCCACCTCGCGACGCAGGTACTCGCCCGGCGTCAGACCGGTGACCAGCCGGACCAGCTCGCCGACCAGGAAGCCGAAAGTGTTGACGTGGTACCCGTGACCCGCTCCCGGCTGCCACCACGGCGGCTCCGCGCCCAGCATGCGGATCATCCCTGCCCAGTCCAGCATGCTGCCCGGCGGCAGCGGTGCGTGCAGCGCGGGCAGGCCGGCCTGGTGACTGAGCAGCTGACGGACCGTGATGCCCTGCTTCCCGGCCACGCCGAATTGCGGCCAGTACCTGGTCACCAGCGCGTCAGGATCGAGTAGCCCCTGGCCGGCGAGCCTGGCCGCGCACGCCGCGATCAGGCCCTTGCCGACGGAGAACACGTTGACCAGCGTGTCGGCGCGACCATGCTTGCCCGGCACCGGCCAGGCCACCGCGCAAGTCCGCAACGACCGCACCGTGCACCGTGACGCAGACGGCGGCTCCGAGCTCGCCGCGGTCAGCGAAGTTCGCGGCGAACTCGTCCCGCACCGCGGCGAAGGCCGGATCGCACGTCCCGGTGATGGTCGCCAGCTGAGCCATTGCGCCCGCCTTCCGCCTGGCGCTAGATGCGCGCGAACCGACGCGCCCGGAGTGACCCGCCGGGAGTAGTCTGCCCCGACATGAGCCAGGTGCGCGATGTAGCGATCGTCGGTGCCGGCCTGCTCGGCCTGGCGGCCGGCCGCGCGCTGACTGCCCGCGGGCACGACGTGGTGCTGCTGGAGCAGGCCGAAGTTGGGCACCAGGGCGCGGGCTCGAAAGGCAGCTGCCGGATCTTCCGGCTTGGCTACCCCGACCCGGCCTATGTCGTGCTCGCCCGCCGGGCTCGCGAGCTGTGGCGGCAGCTTGAGGCGGAGTCCGGGCGGGCCATTCTGCTGCCCGAGCCGCAGCTCACCTTCGGCGCCGGCCTGAGCGTGGTGCACGATGCGATGAGGCAGGCCGGCGCGCCGTGCGAGGTGTTGCCGGCCGCTGAAGTCGCGCGGCGGTTCCCGGCTATCAGGACCGGCGGTCCAGCGCTACTCGAGCCCGAGTCGTGCGTGACCGCGGCTGGCGAGGCGCTCGCCGCGTTGGCCGGCGGCGTCGCGGAGATCCGCACCGGCGTCCGGGTCGCCGGCCTGTCCGACGACGGACGGCTGGTAACGCTGCGCACCAGCGGCGGGCCGGTGCTGGCGCGGGTCGCGATCGTCACGGCCGGGCCGTGGTCGTCGGGGCTGCTCGGCAGCCTCGGCATCAGCCTGCCGGGCCGGCCGACCCTGGAGCAGGTTGGCTACCTCACGCCGGCCGCGCCTGCTCCGCAGACCCCGCCAGATCCGCAGACTCCAGATCCGCAGACCCCGCCAGCTCCGCAGGTCCGGCCAGCTCCGCAGACCCCGCTAGCGATACCAGGCCAGCGGCCGCCCATCTTCATGTGCCACGGAACGCGGTCCCCGTACGGGCTGCCGGTGCCAGGATCTCCGCTGTACAAGATCGGGATCCATCCGAGCGGCCCGGTTGCCGATCCGGACGCCTGCGACCAGTCGGCCGACGAGCACTTGGTCGCGCGCCTGTCAGAAGTTGCCCGTCAGTTCCTGCCCGGCTACGACCCGGTGCCTGTCGCCACCGAGCGCTGCATCTACGACAACACCCCGGACGAAGACTTCGTGGTGGACCGGGTCGGGAAACGTGGTCATCGGCTGCGGCACGTCCGGTCACGGTTTCAAGTTCGGGCCGCTATTCGGCGAATGGCTTGCGATGCTCGCCACCGGCCAGCCGGGGCGCGGGTTCCGGATCAGCGGTTCGCCTTGAGCCGGTTCGGGCGACAGCAGGACTGCCATCGCGCCCATAGTGATCAGCCCGGCCAGCACGTACAGGTCCCCGACCAACTGCTGCGGTCCGTCCATGACCCGACCCTGGGCGGCCTCCGACGGCCGGCTTGACGTTGGCGACAGGCTGTTCACGGTCCACAGCAGGCCGGAGAATACGACCGCCACCGCCGCCACCCCCAGCCAGCCGACCCATCGCCAGCGGCCGGCTGCCGCCAGCCAGCGGGGGCCGACTGCCAGGTCCACCAGCACGACCAGGGCCGGGGCGACCCACACCCAGTGGTGCGCCCACGAAACCGGTGAAACCAGCAGGCCGGTCAGCGCGCAGACGAGTATCCCGGCCATTTCCTGGCCGCGGCGAGAAGCCCACGCCGCGAGCAGCAAGCCAGCTATGCCGACCGCAGCCACAGCGGCGAGCCGGTACGGCTGGTCCGCGGCGGCGGTACCGAAGAGCCGCAGCAGAGCACCGTTCAGCGACTGGTTCCCTATGTAGCGGAGGTTGCCGATGCGATTCGAGTTCAGCGCCAGGCCGTCAAGCCAGTAGTGCTCCGAGGCCCTGGGCAGCAGCAACAGCGTGCCAACGATGGTCAGGCCGAAGGTCGCCGCCGCGACGGCCGCCGCCCGGTACCGCCGCGTGAGCAGCAGATACGGGATGAAAATCAGCGGCGTCAGCTTGAAGCCCGCCGCCAGGCCAACGCCAACGCCCTTCCACCACCGGCTGTCGGGCAGGCACAGGTCAGCCACGATGACGAGCATCAGGATCAGGTTGACCTGCCCGAAAGACACCGTCTGCCACACCGGCTCGAGCCACAGCGCGACCGCAGCGACGCACAGCGTCGCGCCGAGGCGGGCCGCTGACCGCCGGTATCCCAGCGCACCCCACGTCAGCCAGAGCACGCCCACCAGCGATGCGACGCTTCCGGCCAGGAACAGTACCTTCACGAGCCCGACATTGATGACCGACAGCAACGCGAACAGGCCAGCGGCCATGGGCGTGTAGGTGAAGTGCAGGTGCCCGTACAAGTACGTGTACAGGTAGGGATCGTGCGAATGCCAGACGAGGCTGCCGCCCCACAGGTAAATGCGAAGGTCGAGCACGGACCAGGGATGCTGGGAGAACAGCTGGAACGCGGCCAGCACCAGCGTCAGCGAGATGGTGAACACGACCGCGCCGAATACGGCGCTAGGAGGCCGGGTCAGCCTGGTCCGCCCCGGCGCTTCAACCGCCGCGCTCTGCTCCGTCACCATTAAGCCGGCCCCCTGCTCGGCTCGGGTGGCCCGCCCGGCGGCGCAGAGATGGGTTCGGCCGCACCGGCCACCGGCAACTGGCGGCGAGTTCTGGCCCAGCCGATGGTCACGCTGATCCCGAGCGCACCCGCAGGCACCAGCGTGACAAGGGCCGGCAGCTGGTACCGCCAGGAGAACACGAATAGGTCGGATACTCCGATCAGCGATACCGCGGCCCCGAAGAACAGCAGGCAGGCCAGTGCGAGCTGACGGATGGCCGGGTTCGCCCGCCGGCGCAGCACGTAAGCCGAGCCGGCCAGTCCGGTCAGCGTGAAGAGCGCGAGCAGCGGGCCTGGCGTGTAGCCGCCGTCGAGCTGATAGGACCGCAGGAATGCGGCGACGGGCCGCCAGGCTGCAGGTTTGCCGCCACCGAACCGGCCGGCGGCGGCGCTGACGATCGACGGCGTGGCGTGCGCCGAGAAATACGGGAACGTGGCCTGGAATTGCCAGCGGGAGATGGGCGCATCGCCGGGCGCGGTGACGCGGGTCACAGCGAATAGCTTTAGCACATCACGCCCGTAAGCGTCGAGTACCCGCAACGGCTGCTGAGTCAGCACGGAGTGGCTGAAATTGGTCACGTCCTTGTTGACTACGGCCCGAGGCAGGTCGCTGTAGTAGTAGCGCTGCTGCACTGGGGCATAAGTCCCGAACGCGAGCCAGTCGTCCCCCCTGGCCTGCTGAGCTGCTGTCGGGCACAGCCCCCGCTCAGCCGGTGGCAGCTTGATCGTGGCGCAGTCTACGGCCGCGGCCATCCGGCCGTAGACCGACGTCACGCCCTGATGGGACAGGTAGAAGCCCCCGGTGAGCAGGTAGGAGCCCGTGCTGTAGGCCAGGATGGGCAAGGCGCAGGCCGCGCACAGCACCGCTGCCTTGCCGACGGATTTGCGCCAGCCGCCCGTGCTGGCGGCGAGCACGAAGACCGCCGCCGGCGGGATCAGGGCCTCGCCCACCTGCGCAACCGTGGCCGAGGTGCCCAGCACGATGCCGGCCGCGACGACCCGCCGCCAGCTGAGGCCCGGCCGCCAGAGCAAGATCGCGATTCCGGCCACGATCAGGGCCTCGAACCAGGTGCCCGGCATGATCGTCTGCTCGCTCTGCAGCTGATAGGCGTCCAGCAGGACCGGCGCCATGGCGAGCGCGGCCAGCCACCGGGACACGCCTCTGCGCAGCAGCAGCACGTAGATTCCCGCGGCGATGCCCAGCCCGAGCAGGTGCTGGACCGCGACGACGGTATCGAGGTTGGCCACCAGCAGGATCGCCCGCAGCGGCAGCTTGTAGCCCTCGGGATCGTTGCCCTGGGCGGTGTACAGGTACTTCACCGAGTCGATGTAGAACAGCGCGGGACGGTAGGCGAACTGAGCCAGCACCCGGAGCACCAGACCAGCGGCGAGCAGGGCGGCAGCCAGCCAGTGCCGCCGGAGTACGGCCGCCCAGGCGACCGAGCGGCCGACTGCGGGCTGGCTCGCGCGGCGAGCCACGCCCGCCGGCTTGCGCTGGCTTACTTCGAGCGACCGCACGAGGTCACAATCGTCCCGGCGAGACACCCTGGCCGCCACCGGAATGCCAGATCGCGAGCAGGACGGTGACAATCGTCAGCCACCGGGTCATCCGGTTGCGCGGAACCTGAGTCAGCGTGACCCAGGCGAGGGCAGTCTACCACGGAAACACCCAGGGGGCGACCAGGATCCAGGCGAAGCTCAGGGCGAATGGCGCGACCACTTCGCGCGGCTGATCGGATGAAATCCGCTGGTAGATGAACCACGCCACCACGATCATCGCGATCGGCCAGAGCAAGCTGATGACAGTGCGTAACAGTGTCGTAGTGGTACTTACCGACCAGCGTATCTCCGATTGCCTGGAAAAGCCGCCATGGCGATGGGAGTATCACCCACTTCGAGGCATTGACGAGTGGCTTGAGCGCAGTGACTCCGTAGCCGCTGTAGAGCGCGGCGACCGTCGCTATCGACACGAGGGTGATCCGGGCGGTCCGCATCCACTCGTGCCGCCGGAGCATGGGCCAGGCCAGGCCGACCGCGACGAGCAGCGCATTGACCTTGACGCCGCAAGGCGAGGCCGATCAGCACGCCGGTCAGGACGTCGCCTCGCAAGCCCGTAACCCGGCGGGCCACCTGGATCGCGCAGATGCAGGCCGCGGCCACGAACGTGTCGAGGTGGCCGCCGCTGACCAGCTGCTGGATAAGGACGGGGTTCGCCACCCAGAGCAGGGTCGCCCGGATGGGATCGTCGGAGGTCCTGAGCAGGAGCCAGCCGATGCCGATGAACACCAGGCCGTTGAGGATCATCAAGACCCAGATGGTGATGGCGGGGCTCGCGCCGCCGATCGATGCGGCGAATCGCTGCAGCCAGGTGGCGATCGGGCCGTAGTCCGAAACCTGCGGCTGCCATACATGGCCGACGATGGGGAGATAGGACGAGTGCCGGAGGAAGCTGAGCGGGGGATCCGTATACGGGTTCCCGCCCAGGGCTGAGATCCGGCCGAACGCCGCGTAGCTGGCGGTATCCGAGGAGCCCACCGGCGTGAGGCTGACCAGGACCGCGACCACGCCCGCGCTGACCAGCAGCAGCTTACGCGGGTCGGGGCGCCAGCCCTGGCTGTGCGCCCACAGCATGCCGGCCAGCCCGAGGCAGGCGAGGATGTCTCCCGCGTACAGCAACACAAACGTGATGACGGGGTGGCCAAGCAGCGACGGCAAGAAGTAGTGCTGCAAGAACTTGGTCAGCGGCAGCTTGATGGGCAGCGTCGCGGTGTTCGGGGCCATGGCCCCGACGAGCGCGCCCAGCAGCAGGCCGCATCCGGACACGCGCGACGGCGACCCGGGGATTGGCGAGCCTGCTCCAGGCAAGCTTGCGGATCACCGTGCTCATGACCCGCTCGATCAGACCGTGGCCTTCGGCCGGGCCACGCGTCCCGGCTGGCTTGACCAGCTCGGGCGCAACAGATCCGGCCGGTGGAGCCGACCCGGTCTCCGCAGGCTCAACGGCCTCGGTGACCGGTCCAGCTTTCCCGGCAGACCCGGGCGGGCCGACCGAGTCGATGGACGCCCGTGTCACCTCGGCCATACCTCCATCAGCGGACCTGTGCTGCTAGTGTCGCCACAGGTAGTCTCGCCACAGCTAGCGTCCCCACACGTACTGTCGCCACAGGTCTCGCCGCGCCGCCCGGCCGGTGAGCCCTGGCTGCCCCCACTGCTTCTCGGCTGGCCCTGCCTGCACGCTTGCGCATAGCGTAAGCGGGCCTCCCTCCTTCGAGCCCACATTTGCCTGAATCGTGGTAGTGAGATGACCGCAGCACGCGCTGCAGGGTTGGCGTGGTCACTGACTGTTCTATCCCGTTACGGTCCGTCACGGATCATCCTGGCCAGCCCATATTGACGGCAGCCGACCCCGAAGGATGCGGTGCGATGATCCTATTCCACCCACGCCAGCGCCAAGACCGGACCTCATTCCGGAGACCCGCATATCGGCCACGCCGCCGCATACGCAAGGTTTTCGCTGGTAAGGATCGATGACCTAACCCCGCCCGTCAGCGTGCCAGCCGGACATAGATGGCCAGCGCGGCATCGATCGCGTCCGACTCGGCCGGGAACGCCGCGCTGCGGGCACTCGCCGCCTGCCCCAGCCGCGCGGCCAGCGGCGGGTCGTCCAGCACGGCGCAGACGGCGGCCGCCAGCGCGTCCGGGTCCCCTGGCGGGATCAGCACGGCGCCATCCTCGCCGGTCAGCTCCGGAATGGCACCCGTCCGGGTGGCAACGAGCGGCCTCCCCGCGCGCATCGCCTCCTGCACGATCAAGGCCCGTGCCTCCCACCGGCTGGGAACGACGACGACATCGGCGATAGCCAGCAGCGCCGGCACGTCCGGCCGCAGGCCGAGCAGCCGCACGTCGGCGCCGGTCCGGGCGGCCTGCGCGCCTAGCTTGCCCGCCAGCGGCCCGTCGCCGGCGATGACGGTGACCGGTCTTGGCTGCCGGTGCTGCCAGCGCGCGGCGGCGTCAACGAGCACGTCGAGGTTCTTCTGCGGCGCTAGCCGGCCGGCGGCCAGAACGACCGGCCGGCCGGCCGCGCCGACATCCGCGAGCGCCTTCGCCACCTCGGCCGCGGTTGGCGGCTGAACACCCGGCGCCGGCACGTCGAACTGCGTGACCTCGGCCGGGCCGAGGTTCTTCAACCGGGCGACCAGGTCCGCCGATGCGCCGAGTATCAGGTCCGCGCGCCGGGCGCAGATCCGCTCGAGCAGCGCGTAGCTGAGCCTCGCGATCCTGCCGACAGGCGGCGCGTTGTGGACGGTGACCACGAGGGCGGGCCTGGTTGCCCGGCCGAGCAGGGCCAGCGCAGCGAACGCGCCGGCCCGCAGGCCATGCGCGTGCACCACGTCCGGACGCCAGTCGCGAAACGCGCTGCGCAGGCGGGCGATGGCCATGGCATCGCCGAGCGGCCGCGGGCGGCTGGTGATATCTGTGGGGGTAACGGGGACGTCCTGGCCGAGCAGGCCTGCCGTCAGCGCGGGCCCGAAAACTCGGACGGCCAGCCCCCGCACGCGGCAGCCCGCCGCCAGCGCGGCCACATGAGCAGCCGTGCCGCCTGCTGCCGAGCCGAGCACGAGCGCGACCCGCGTCGGCGCCGGGTTCACGGCACCACCCGCCAGACCCGGCTGGCAGCAGCGCGCAGTTCGCCGCTGTCCAGGAGGAACGCCACGCCCGCGAACGCAGCGAGCGCCACTAGCAGCGCCAGCGCCGCGATCAGCACCGGCGGCCCGGCCGTCGGCAACGCTGCTGCCACCGCCGAGCCGGCACCTGCTCCGGCGGTGGCCGCCGCCAGGCCAGAAACCGCCGCTCGGCCCGCGCCTGCCAGCGCCGCGGGCCCCCGCGCGCGCCGAACCGCGACCAGCAAGGCAAGGCCGGCAGCCGTCAGGCCGATGGTGTTCCCGAGCGCAAGCATTGCCACCGTGGACCGGCCAGGTGCCAGCGCCACCAGCAGGAAGTCGGCTGCGATCACTACGAGCCAGCCGCCGCCGACGCAGATCGCAGCGGCCCGGGCTCGCCGGGCCGCGAGCAGCACCCTGGAGAGGCTGGCGACCAGCCCGAATCCGGCCAGGCCCGGCGCAAACAGTGCCAGCCCGGCCGCCAGCTGATCGACCTGCCCAGCCGGCACGAGGAAACGGGCAGCCGGAACTGCTATGGCCAGCAGCAGCGCGGTGCCAAGGAACGACATGAGCAGCACCGCCCGGACCGATCCGGCCGCGGTGCGGTCGAACTGGACGCCCTGGCTGATAGACAACGCCGGAAACGCGCTCACGGCGATGGAGATGGCTAGCACTGCATAGGCGGTCTCGAACACCTGCCAGCCGTACTGGTACAGCACAACTGCGGCCGTCGACCCGTGGCCGTTCGCCAGGACGATCACCACCAGCAAGGCGGCGTCCTGGGTCAGCAGCGCGGTGATGCCGAAAACGACCAGCCCGCCACCGCGGCGCCGGACACCCGGCGGAAAACGAAGTGTCGGCCGCAACCGGATCCGCTGCCGCCAGACCGGCAGCAGAGCGGTCAGCATCAGGGCCGCGACGCCGACAGTCGTGCCTATCGAGAGGATCAGCTCGGCCGACAACGGCAGGCCAGCGAGGTTGCTGGCCTTCTGGTAGTTCTCGCCGAACGGAACGAAGATCAGGTACGCGGCAATCACTACCAGGCTGGAGATGACGGGCGCGAGCGCTGGCGCCGCGAACCGCCGGTGCGCCTGCAAGATGCCGTAGAGCACGACAGCGAGCCCGTAGAGCAGGATCTGCGGAGCGAAGACCGTCAGCATGTGCCCGGTGACGGTTGTCAGTTGCGCTTGTTCGCAGTGTGCCCTGGGATTAGCCGGGTTGAGCAAGCCGGCCAGCGGACCAGCCGCTAGCGCGATCACCAGGCTGACCGGCGCCAGGATCAGCACTGTCCAGGTCAGCATTGCCGACGAGGTCTGGGCCACGTCGGCCGCCGCGCCCGGGTCGGTGCCCGATTGGCGCGCAGGCCTGGCCAGTAGCGGCACCATGATGCTGGTAAGCGCTCCGCCAAGGACGATGTCGTAAATGATGTTCGGCAACGTGTTGGCCGTCACGTACGCGGTGCCCAGGCAGTAGGCGCCAACTGTCTTGGCGAACACGGCCGTCCGGACCAATCCGAGCAGCCGCGCGACCACGGTAAGCCCGGCGATCAGCGCAGCCCCGCGGGCGATGCCGGCCCTAGGCGGCTGCTTAGCTCCGGGGTCCTGGCCGTCTTGGGTGAACGGAATAGCCCGGCCGGTCACCGGGCTTCGGCCGAGCGTGCCCGCTCGCCGTTCAGGTCACCGGCAGGCCCACCAAAACCGGCAGCTCCGGCCGCCCTACTGGCGTCAGCTACATAAGCACCGGCGGCCTGATCAACCTTGCTTGCCTCTGTCGTCGCCGACGGTCGGCGGCCCAGCATGTCCAACCACCGGAGTGGTCTGCTGCGCTCGATGACCCTGGTGAAGCTGACGACTTCGCTGGCCGCCGTCAGGCCGGTCACCACAGCTAGCGTCGCTATCCTCGCCGGCCGGCCCAGTGATGTGGCGGCAGCCACTCCGAGCATGGCCCCGAGCGCGTTCGCGCCACCGTCACCGAGCATCGAGCGCTCGCCCAGGTCCTCTGGCAGCAGTGCCGCTGCTGCCGCCAGCGGCGCCGTCGTTTCCGGACCTGACCCGCCGGCCGCCGTGAGGATCGCGCCGGCCGCGCCCGCTACCTTGATGGCCCGTCCGGGCCGCAGGTCAAACAAGTTGAGCAAGTTGGCACCGCCGGATATCAGCCCGGCGTTGATGAGCACGTCGGCCACCTCGAGCGCGGGCGAGCCGGCCCCACGGCGATCCTCGGCGCTAGCGTTCGCCGCTCGGGCAACGATGATGGCGGCCGCAAGCCCGGTGACGCCAATACCGGCGAGCTTAACCGCGCCGGTCGTGAGCTCGCCGTTGCGCAGCGCGCTGATGTGGCCGCGGAAGCCTCGGTGGTCCCCGTTCCCCGCGAGATCGTCGTAGCTGCCGAAGCCGGCCGCGCCCACGCCCGCCAGCGCGGATGCGATTGCCGTGCGATCGCCACGGCTTCCGGCCAGCACGCCCGCGACGGCTCCGATGGTGGCCGCCGGTCCCTCCAGCAGCGTTATCGGCTCGCCGCGGTGGTTCGTGCGGGTCCAGGTCTCGCGGCCAGCCGGCGGGTTGGCGTGCAGCAGCGTGTAGGAGAGGCGGGCAACGGCCGCGGCCACCGCCGCCGACCGCACCCGGGACCCGTTCACTTGTGGCCTCTGGTCGACGCCGAGGAAGTCGGCTTTGGGGTCGACGACGGCTGAGTCGTCGTCGGCGTCGGACTCGGGGTGGGCGCGGGACTGGGCACGGTGCCTGTCTCGTTTCCATACAGCGCCGGCGCCTTGCCGTTCAGCGCGAGGTTCAGCGCCTGCGCCACCATGATCGCGCCGATCTCGGTGTCCGCGTTGTCGACGGTCGAGACCTGACCGACTGAGTTCTCCGCATTGATCGCGCTGTTGCTGGCGATGGCACTGATCGGTCCGGCCATCACTGTGCCGTGGCCGGCTGCCTTGAGTTCCTGCGCGACGACTGGCAGCACCTGGGCCGCTGCGAGGCTGGTGCTGCCAGCCACCGGGGGTCCGGCTGGCGCGATTAGCACTGCCAGCGTCGCGGTTGCCAAGCCAGTACTGCCGTTCGGGCCGTTGACCGACAGGAACTGAGCCTGGTTGAAGTCGTTGAGGATGGACGCAACAGCGCTGGCAGACAGTGCGTTGCTCGTGCTCTGAGCGCTGTCCTTGGTCAGAATCGCGGCCGAGAGCACGGCGGCCGCCGCTTGCTGCCCTGCCACCGCCGAACTCGCCGAGTTCGCGGGCAGCGTCACATTCGCGGCGCTGCGCAGCCGCTGCGCCAGCGAGCTCAGGATGCTCTCATTCCGGGCACCTGTGTCCAGGAAACTCTGGTTAAGAATCACCTGGCCGGTGACCGTCGCGCCGGCCTGACCCAGCGCGGTGGTCACGTTGGTAGTGACAGCGGGGTCGGCGCCGGGAGCCACGACGAGCACGACCTTCTGGCCGGCCAGGATTCCGCCGAGAACGCGCCCCGCGTTGGCCTGGGCGAACGCCTGTTCGGCAGTGATCTCGTTGGTAAGCCCCTTGTTGTCCTTCGTCAGCGCGGAATCGTGCTTGTTGACCGTCCTCAGCTCCGCATTCAGCGTTTTCTCGGCCAGGCCGCTCAGTGCTGTCGCGCCCACTGTCAGGCCGACAGCAAGCGCAAGGAAGACCGCGATAATGGAGACCAGGTGATACCTGAAGTCGATCACTAGAACTGTCCAGTTAGCCAGTACCACACCTGGCGCAGCGCCAGGCTGAGGTATCCGAAGTACAACCTGCCGTCGGGGGTCGAGATGAGCGCGATCACCGGCAACAGAGCGGCGATGACGAGAAGAAGGAGTGACTTGCTCGAGATCCGGCTCTGGTACAGCCGGCTCACGCCCTTGGCATCGACGATCTTGTCGCCTACCCGCAGCCGGGTCAGGACCGTGCTTGCCATCCCCGACCGGCCCTTGTCGAGGAACTCTATCAGCCCGAACCGCATGCCCACGGTGACGATGAGGTTCGCTCCGGCCGCGTCGGCAAGCAGCACGGCCACGTCTTCGCTGGTCCCGTCGGCCGGACAGGTGACGGACTTAAGGCCGAGGTCCTGCACGCGGGGCAAGCCGGGGGCATGACCGTTGCGGTAGGCGTGCACGACGATCTCGGCACCAGACTTCAGCGCCTTGTCGGAGACCGAGTCCATGTCACCGACGATCATGTTCGGCCAGTAGCCGGCCTCGATGAGGGCATTGGCACCGCCATCCACGCCGATGATGACCGGCTTGAACTCCCGGATGTAGGAACGCAGCGCCTGCAGGTCCTCGTGATAGCGGTAACCGCGGGCCACGACCAGCACGTGCCGGTCGGCCAGGCCGGTTTGGAGCGCCGGCAGCCGGATACCCTCGACCAGGAGCTCGGAGTCCCGGCCGATGTACTCGAACGTATTCGTGACGAACGCCCGCAGTTGCTCGGCCAGACCTTCCTTCGCGGCCGCAATGTCGCCAGCGACCGACTCGGCTGTCTGCCTCGTCCCCTTCGCGACGACAACATCGCCTAGATACAGGGTCCCGTCTTCCAGCCTGACCTGCTGACCCTCGGTGACCTGCTCGAACACCTCCGGGCCGACGTCGTCGACGAGCGGGATGCCGGCTTCGACCAGCAACTGCGGTCCCAGGTTCGGGTAGCGGCCGCTGATGCTCGGCGCGGCGTTCACCACCGCCGCCACCTGGCATCTGATCAGCGCATCCGCGCTGACCCTGTCCAGGTCATTGTGATCGATAATGGCAATGTCGCCGGGCTTCAGGCGCTTGGTCAGGTTCTTGGTGCGCCGGTCGAGGCGAGCCGTCGCCGCTACTCCGCCTGAGTCCCTTGACCTCGGACGGCGCGACTTGGCGAACCCCCGGCTGGGCAATTTCATTGCGTAGTCATTTTGCCAGACCTGCGGCGCGCGTCGGCCAGCCCGGCGAGGTAGCGAGCCTGGCTTGCCGTTGCGGTGAGCTCTGTGGCTGGCAATCCCGGCCAGCTAGCGAGCCTGGTTTGCCAGCCCCGCACGCTCCGCGGCCGCGGCATCCAGCAGCTCGCTGGCATGGGCTCGGCCGAATTCGGAGTCCTCCAGGCCCGCCAGCATCCGGGAGAGCTCGCGGACCCGGCCTTGATCGGTCAGCCTGGTGATGCCGCTGTGCACGACCGACCCGTCGCTCGCCTTTTCCACCATCAGGTGCGTGTCGGCGAAGGCGGCGACTTGCGGCAGGTGCGTCACGACGATGACCTGGGCCATCCGGGCTAGCCGCGCCAGCCGCCGTCCGATCTCCACCGCCGCCTTGCCGCCGACGCCAGCGTCCACCTCGTCGAAGACGAAGGTCGGAACGGGGTCCGCGCCAGCAAACACCACCTCGATGGCGAGCATGATCCTGGACAGCTCTCCGCCAGATGCGCCCTTGTGCAGCGGGAGCGCGGGCGCGCCGGGATGCGCGGACAGCTTGATCTCCACCTCGTCGGCGCCGTAGCGGGCCGAAGCCCTGGGCTGGCGTGACCGCGACCATGATCTTGGCGTGCGGCATTGCCAGCGCGGTTAGTTCGGCGGTGACCTGCTCGGCAAACCGGCTGGCCGTCTCGGTCCTGGCCGCGGTGAGCTGACCGGCAAGGTCGGC
Organism: uncultured Actinomycetota bacterium; assembly: GCA_963804435.1. GTDB lineage: Bacteria > Actinomycetota > Actinomycetes > Streptosporangiales > Streptosporangiaceae > JAJYUU01. Next base: position 3,718,454 of record CAWDQI010000001.1, read on the forward strand.
CACGGTCGCAGCGAGCTCAGCCTCCTGCTCCGCGAGCGCGCCGATCTTGTCCTCGTCGCCGTCGAGCTCTGCCAGCCGCTCGCTGGCGGCCTTCGCCCAGGCCAGCACGCCGGCCACATCGCCGCTGGCGGCGCCATAGGCGCGCACCAGCCTGGTCAGCTCAGCCCGACGTTCCTGCACCACGCCAAGCCGCACCGGGTCGGCCTCCACCGACTCCACGTACGAGGCGAGCTCGGCCGCAACATCCGAGAGCAGGTAGGCCGCCTCGGTCACCCGGCTGGCCAGGGCCGCCAGCTGGGCGTCATGCTGGGCCGCGCCTTCCAGCGCTGATCTGGCAGCCGCCAGCAGGCTGGTCACGTCGGCGGCGTCGAAGTTCCCGCTGGACGGGTCGCCCACCAGCGCCTCGTGCGCGGTCGTAGCGGCCGCATGCAGGGCGTCGGCGTTGGACAGCCGTTCGTCCTCGGCTACCAGCTCGATGTCCTCGCCTTCGACGGGCTCAACTCGCGAGATCTCCTCGACCCCGTGACGAAGGTCCTCGGCCTCCCGAGCCCGATCCCTGGCCTGCGTCGTTAGCTCAGCCAACTCAGCCGACACCTGCTGGTGGCGCTGATAAGCCCGCTGGTATCCGGAAAGCAGCTCGGCGAAGCCTGGCCCGCTGAACCGGTCCAGGGCCTGCCGCTGACGGCCGGGCCGCAGCAACTGCTGCTGATCGGCTTGCCCGTGCACGGCCACGAGGTCGTCGGCGAGGTACGTCAGCAGCGACACCGGTACCGACCGGCCGCCTGCCGTGGCCCGTGACCGGCCCTCGGAACTCACCGACCGGACCAGGATCAGGGCGCTTCCGTCGTCGTCGAGATCACCGCCGGACTCGTTTACCTGGCGCGCGACCATGCCGTCGGGGTCAACTCGCAGCCTGCCCTCTACTACCGCCCGGTCCGCGCCAGGCCGCACCCTGGACGGATCGGCGCGGCCGCCGAACAGCAAGCCGAGGCCGGACACGACCATCGTCTTGCCAGCGCCAGTCTCTCCGGTGACCACGTTGAAGCCCGCGGAGAGCTCCAGCACCGCCTCGTCGATGACTCCGAGACCCGTGATCCGTACTTCCTCAAGCATGGCTGCCAGGCTCCTCGTCTGCCGCCGGTGCGCCCGTCCTGGGCGCGTCAGCCTTGTTGCCGCTTTCTTGCCGATTTTCGGTCCGGCCGTCGCCCCGGCCACGCCAGCCGGCCACCGGCAGGCCGAATTTCGCCACCAGGCGGTCGGTAAACGGCGCGCCAATCCTCTCCTCGGCGCCCGTCACGGCCGGCAGCCGGGCAAGCAGGACAGGCTTGCTGCCGCGCTTCACCTCAACTCGCGACCCTGGTGGCAGCTCGACCTTACGACGCCCATCGCACCACAGAACGGCACCTGCCGTCTCAGATTGGCCGCCGGCCACGCCGATGACCTCTGCTGCCAGCACCGAGCGCGGCGATACGACCATCGGGCGGGCGAACAGCGCATGGGCCGAGATCGGTACCAGCAGGAGCGCCTCGACCTCCGGCCAGACCACCGGGCCGCCGGCCGAGAAAGCGTAGGCCGTGGAGCCGGTGGGCGTCGCGAACACCACGCCGTCGCAGCCCCAGCGCGACAGCGGCCGCCCGTCGACCTCGATGACCACTTCTAGCATGCGCTCCCTGGCGGCCTTCTCCACCGACGCCTCGTTCAGCGCCCAGGTCGCCACCCGTTCGCCGTTGGACTGCACGGCGACGTCGATCGTCATCCGCTCCTCGACCGAGTACCTGCGGGCGACGACGCTGTCCACCGCGGCGGCCAAGTCCTCCGGCTCAGCCTCCGCCAGGAAGCCGACATGACCGAGATTGACGCCCATCAGCGGTGTCCAGGCTGGCCGGGCCAGCTCGGCCGCGCGCAGCAGCGTTCCGTCGCCGCCGACCGCGATGACCATCTCGGCCCCTTCGGCGGCCTCCTCCGACGCCGGAACCACGGCGACCGGGTCCAAGCCCAGCTCAGCTGCCTCGGACTGGAGCACCCGGGTGCCGATGCCAGCCGCGGCCAGCCTCGTGACCAGGACCTTTGATATGCGAAGCGCGGCTTCGCGGCCGGTATGGGCTACGAGCAGGATGACGCGGTCGCCGCCTCCCGGCGGCTGACGGCCAGTCCATGTGCGGGCGGTCACTGCGGTCCTGCCGCGATCGCTTGCCGGAGCGCGTCTTCATCGAGCGCGGGTGCCCCGTGGCGCAACCAGAGGAAGTACTCAACATTGCCTGACGGTCCCGGAAGCGGGCTCGCGGTTACGCCGGCCACGCCGAGGCCTAGGCGGGCAGCCGCCGCTGCGACCGCGGCCACAGCGGCGAAGCGAAGCTCCGGATCCTTGACGACGCCGCTGCCAACCAGGTCCCGGCCGACCTCGAACTGCGGCTTGACCATGACGACGAAGTCGGCTTCCGGAGCCGCGCAGCTCACCAGTGCCGGCAGCACGAGGGTCAGCGAGATGAACGACAGGTCCGCCACCACCAGTTCCGGTGCCGGGGCGACCTGGTCCGGGGTCAGGGAGCGGATGTTCACCCGGTCCAGCACCGTAACCCGCGGATCTGTCTGCAAGGACCAGGCCAGCTGGCCGTATCCGACGTCAACGGCGATGACGTGAGCAGCCCCGGCACGCAGCAAGACGTCGGTAAAGCCACCGGTCGAGGCTCCGGCGTCCAGGCAGCGTTTGCCAACCACCTGGAGGCTGCGGAACGCTGCGAGCGCGCCGGCGAGCTTGCGGCCGCCCCGCGACACGTAATCCGGCTGGTCACTCAGCCGCCCGACGCTGACTGCCGCGTCTACCGACACCTGCGAAGCCGCCTTGACCACCGTCTGGCCGCCAACAGCCACCCGGCCGGCCGCTATCAGGTCCGCCGCCTGCTCGCGAGAGCGCGCCAGACCCCGCCGCACGAGTTCCGCATCAAGTCGCAGCCTCCTGCTCATCGGGCGTATGGCCGGCCAGTCACCGGCCGGCCGGTCCCGCCCCGGGCCCGGAGTCGAGCTCGCCGAGCACCTCGCTCAGCTGAGCGTGTACTTGCTCGAAAAGCTGAGAGTGCTCGGCGACCGGTAGTCCGGGTAGCCGCTCGAGCAAGCGGAGCGCCGCGTCGACGCGCGGCTCGCCCGTCGTAGGGGCTGCCAGGTCACCGGTCTCAGCCGGCGCCGGAGCTAGATCATCGGCCAGCTCGGTTGAGCCGGTTGCGGACGGCGCTGACTCCCCGTTGGCCTCGTTCCCGCGGTTGGCCTCGTCCGGGTTGGCGGCCCCGTTCCCGCCGCCGGCCTCGTTCCCGCCCTTGGCCTCGTCCGGGTTGTCGGCCCCGTTCCCGCCGCCGGCCTCGTTCCGGCTGAAGACCTCGTTCCCGCCGTTGGCGTCGTCGCTAACATGAGCCGGCGACCCGGTCCAGCCGGACCCAGTCTCGTGCTCCATCTGGCTACGCTCCTCTGCGCGGCCGGCGGGCCGCGCTAGCCTGCATCCCTGGCATGAACGCTACCGCCCGCTACCGTCAGACTGGGGCACCTAGGTAAGTCAGGCCGGCCCGCCCCGCGGGGCCTTGTCAGCGGGATGACAGACAATCAGTCTGAAAGCGAGGAGATGGATGGCGACTGCCGACGAGTGTCGTGCGGCGCTGGACAGCCTCATCGGCCGCATTGCCGACATGGACGCCAAGCAGCGCGCCGCGCACTTGGTGGACAGGACCTTGAGCTGCCGCGTTCCCGACCTGGGCCTGACGTTCATGACACGGCTCGGGCCAAATGGCGCTGAACCTATCAAGGAAGTGCCTGACGGCACCCCGGAAGCACAGGTCAGGTTCACGGCGGACAGCGATGTCGTGGTCGCGATCGCGGGCGATCCGGGCAGCTTCCTGCGGGCCTGGCTGTCCGGCAAGCTCAAGGTCCAGGGCAGCGTGTTCGACTTGCTGCTCCTCCGCAAGATCATGTAGCCGACGTGGCGATCCGACCTTCGACGTAGTAACCGTTCCACGCCCCAAACCGGGTATTCCGGACGCCCAGGGCACCTTGGAATCGTCATGATGTCGTCGCTGGACTCCCTGCGAGCGCCCGTCATTCGACACTGTGGTGGTTTCGTGTCCGCAAAACTGGATCAACCGGACGCTGAAATGACTGAAACCCCCACGATGTCTTTGTGCATGCGGTGCTGTGGCCGCCTGCACAGTCCGTTATATTCCGTGGTGTCCGATTGCGTGCGCGTGCCCTCCGGACTGCGCGCAGTCATCAATGGCATAGTGGCGGAATGCCGGAAGGCGACGTGGTCTGGCGCACGGCGCGGCAGCTGCATGATGCGCTGGCCGGCCGGGTGCTGGTCCGCAGTGACTTCCGGGTGCCGCGGTTCGCTACGACCGACCTCACCGGGCGATCCGTGACCGAGGCGCTGTCCCGCGGCAAGCACCTGCTGATCCGGGTAGATGGCGACATCACCGTGCACACTCACCTGCGGATGGACGGATCCTGGCGGATCGGCCCAGCGTCCGGCTATCCGCTGCGCGACCACCGAATCCGGCTGGTGCTTGCCAACGCGGAGTATGCAGGCGGTCGGCTACCAACTCGGCGTCGTCGAGGTCCTGCGCACCGGCCACGAGTCGGACACCGTCGGCTACCTCGGCCCGGATCTGCTCGGCCCCGACTGGGACGCGGCCGAGGCGGTCCGCAGGCTGACCGCCGATCCAGGCCGTGCCATCGGCGAGGCCATCCTCGATCAGCACAATCTGGCCGGCATCGGCAACATCTACAAGACCGAGACGCTGTTCCTGCGCGGGGTTAGCCCCTGGCGCCCGGTTGGCCAGGTCGATGAGCTCGCCGAACTGGTGGAGCTGGCCAGGCGGCTGCTTGAGGCGAACAAGGAGCGGCATCGGCCAGGTCACCACTGCCGACACCCGGCCTGGCGCGGCAGAACTGGGTCTACGGACGGGCCGGCCGACCGTGCCGGCGCTGCGGCACCGCAATCACGCCAGGCCAACCAGGGCCCCGACCTGGCCGAGCGGATTACCTTCTGGTGCCCGCGCTGCCAGCCGGACTGAGCCTGACACAGTCCGCCGGGTCCTCGGCACAACGGGTCTGGTGAACCGCAGCGAAGCCGGCCGGGCGATTGCCCGGCCGGCTCGCCCGCTGTCTGCCCCGAAGCAGCCTTACGCGTCCCGCCTGCGGAACAGGATCAGCCCGGCGGCGATCGCGATCGCCGCGTAGCCGCACGAACACCGCGAACCCGGTCCAGGGCGCAGAACACGGTGACCGGTCCCTGCGACGGAACCACCGTCCAGACCTGGCTGCCGGCGCACCGCGGGCATCCACTTGTCCACGTGGATCTGCCAGGACTGCGGCAGGAAGTTGATCAGGATCGACAGCACGAACAGCAGCGCCGACGACGGCGCGTGATCGCGCCCGCGGTGTGCCGCAGGAGCAGCGCCGATGCCGAAGGCCAGCAGCCCGCAGGCGGCCAGGAACAGCGCGCCGCCGATGACCGCCCGCAGCACGCCCGGCTGGCTGAGCGTCGTGTTCATGTGGTGCGAGGACATGATGGCCTGGCCGATGAAGAACGACGCGAAGCAGGTGATCAGCCCGCTGACCAGCGCCACGGCGCTGAACACGACGGCCTTGGCGGCGAAGAGAGTGCCCCGCCGCGGCATGGCCGACAGCGAGGTCGTGATCATCCCGGTGGAGTACTCCGAGGTGATGACCAGCGACCCCCAGCACCCCGATGATCAGCTGGCTGAGGTAACAGCCCGCCCAGGCTTCGCATGGTCGGATCGAAACCGGGACCCTGCGGCATTACGAGTAGCACCGAAGCTGACCAGCGCGCCGAGGCCGATGGTGACCACGATCAGCGCGAGCAGCGTCCAGTAGGTGGAGCGGACCGACCGGATCTTGGTGAACTCCGAGCGCAGGGCGCCCGCGAAATTCACCCGGCCCGCCGACTCGGGCAACGGCCCGAGTCCGATGGCTGATGCCTCTGAATCGAGTGTCGTTGCCATGTCAGGCCACCTCTCCGGCCAGCACCGGCTGATCCGGCACGCCCGGCGTGGAACTCCACGCTGGACGCGGTCAGCTCCATGAACGCCTGCTCCAGCGACGCCTGCACCGGCGCGAGCTCGTGCAGCCGCACCGAGTTCTCGTAGGCCAGGTCGCCGACCTGTCCGGCTGTCAGCCCGGACACCACGATCGAGCCGTCGCCGTCATCGCGCACCGTCCCGCCAGCGCGCCGCTAGCACCTTGGACAGCTGCTCCTGCTGCGGCGTGCGCACCCGGACCCGCTGCTGCGAGTTCGCCGCGATGAACTCATCAACCGTGCAGTCGGCGATGAGCTTGCCCGCGGCCGATCACCAGCAGGTGGTCGGCGGTGTTCTCCATCTCCGACATCAGGTGGCTGGAGACGAAGACCGTCCGGCCCTCGGCGGCCAGCGCCTTCATCAGGTTCCTGATCCACAGGATGCCCTCGGGGTCCAGCCCGTTGACCGGCTCGTCGAACATCAGGATCTGCGGGGTCGCCGAGCAGCGCCGCGGCGATGCCGAGTCGCTGGCCCATGCCGAGCGAGAAGCCCGCGGGCCCGCTTCCTGGCCACCTCTGTCAGCCCGACAAGTGCGAGCACCTCGTCGATCCGGCGCTTGGGCAGGTTGTTGGACTGGGCCAGGCACAGCAGGTGGTTGTAAGCGCTCCGGCCCCCGTGCAGAGCCTTAGCGTCGAGCAGCGCGCCGACCTCGCGCATGGGCCGGGCCAGCTGGGCGAACGGCTGGCCGTTGACCGTGACCTGACCCGACGTTGGCTGGTCCAGGCCGAGGATCAGCCGCATCGTGGTGGTCTTGCCGGCCCCGTTCGGGCCGAGGAAACCGGTGATCTTGCCGGGCTCCACGCTGAACGTCAGGTTGTCGACGGCGAGCGTGTCCCCGTACCGCTTGGTGAGGCCCTGTGCCTCGATCATGTCCGTGTCCCTTCCGGCCAGGCGTCAGGCCCGGTCCGCCCTGTGGTTCTGGACAAACTGTGGTTCTGGACAAACTGTGGTTCTGGACAAACTGCGGTTCTGGCCAAATGTGGTCCTGGACAGCAAGTGGCCGGCTCCATGTACGGGCACGGCGCGGTCCGGAAGTCCTGGAGTTCCCTGGCCTTGCATGCCAGTCTGCGTTACAAACGCGATAGTCCGCGTCCGCCGCGGGTCTGATCCTGATCAGCCGGCAGGGCGGATCTCAGCCGGCGAGCCCGATGGCCTGCAGGACTATCTCCGCTGCGCGCCGCCGGATCTCGCCAGCGAATCGTCCACGTCGCCGGCCGACCAGGCCGCGGCGCACAGCGCCCGCAGTCCGTCGATCGGGTCGCCGTCTCCGGAGGCAGCCAGCCAGTCCTCGCCGCCAGTCACCGTTGCCGTCCAGCCGCCGCAGCGGAACCCGCCCGCTACGCTTCGACACCGCCGGATGGCTCAGGTTCAGGCCGGCCAGGTCGGCAGCCACGTAGGTGGGCCGGCGCCGGGACGAGGCCAGCAGCAGGTCAGCGGGCTGGGACACCCCGGTCAGCACCAGCAGGCTGTCCGCGCCGCCGCGGACCGCGCCCTCGATGTCGGTGTCCAGCCGGTCCCCGACGACCAGCGGGTGCCGGGCGCCCACCCGCTGCACCGACTCGGCGTGCAGCGGCGGCTCCGGCTTGCCCGCCACGACCGGGTGGCGCCCGGTCGCGGTCACGAGCACCTGCACGAGGGAGCCGTTGCCCGGCTGCTGGCCGCGCGGCGTGGGCAGCGTCGGGTCGGCGTTGGAGGCGACATAGAAAGCGCCGGCCCGCAGCGCCAGCGCCGCCTCGGCTAGCAGCCCGTAGCTGATGTCGTGGGCATAGCCCTGGACGACCGCGAGCGGGCCGTCGGCTGCGGTGGTGACCGGGCGCAGGCCGCGCGCCCGGACCGCGAGCCGCAGGCCCATGCCGCCAACCACCAGGACGGCCGAGCCAGCCGGGAACCGGTCGGCCAGCAGGTGGGCGGCCGCCTGGGCCGAGGTCACGATGTCGGTCGCCGTTGCCGCGAACGCCCATGCCCGACAGCTGGGCGGCGATCGCGCTCGGTGTCCGGGAGGCGTTGTTGGTCACGAATGCCAGCCGCATGCCGCGCCCGGCCGCTACCTCAAGCGCGTCGGCGGCGCCCGGGATCGGCGAGCCGCCCAGGTAGACAACGCCGTCCAGGTCGAGCAGCGCGGCGTCATAGTGCTGGCTCAGCGGGTCACGGCAGCCGCGTGGTGCGGCGACCTCGTTCCCTGTCAATCCGGCGCTACCGTTCTGCATGTCGCCGCCGGCTGCCGCATCGGCGGCCGTCCCGGATCCGCATGGCGCTTCGCGCTCGCAGCGTGGCGCGCACGCTGCGCAGCGCGTCGGTGTAGTGACGCAGATTCGGCCGCATCGCCACGGCCAGGGCCAGGTGCTCGGCCGCGGCGCCGGGGTCGCCGGTGCGGGCCAGCGCGAGCCCGAGGCCGAACTGGGCATAATCATCAGTCGGGCTGGCCTCGACGATGCGGCGGAAGTTGCCGGCGGCCGCTGCATACTGGCCAGCGTCGAACTGCGCCCTGGCCAGCGCTTCGAGCACGCTCCTCGACCGTGGCTCGGCCGCGGCGGCTCGTTCCAGCAGCTGCGCTGCCGCCGCCGGGCTGCCGCGCCCGAGCAGGTCGAGGCCACGCTTGTAAAGCTGATGCGAATCAGCACCGTTCACGGGCACCGAATCAGGAGCATCTTGTGACGAAACCGGGTCCTCCGGGCGGGAATCATGACCGGGTGCAGGTCCTTCAGACATATATGCCGATCCTTCCGTCCAGCCAGGGGCCTGCGCAAGAGAGCGCGCCTGGCCTGGTCCTCGCCCCGTTCCGCGGCGTGCGGTACGCCGAAGACCGGGTGAGCGGGCTCGCCGAGGTCACCTCTCCACCGTACGACGTCATCGCGGCTGATATAGAAAACCAGCTGATGGCCGCCGATCCGCATAACGTGGTGCGCCTGATCCTGCCCCGCCATCCAGCCGGCCAGCCCGGCAGCCCGTACCAAGACGCGGCCCGTGACCTGCGGGAATGGCTCGCAGACGGGATCCTGACCGCTGATCCGGGACCGGCCCTGTACGTGTATGAGCAGGCGGCTGAACCGGCTGGCGACGCGGCGGAGCCGGGCATCCGGCCCGTTCAGCGCGGCCTGATCGGCGCGCTCGGGCTGCTCCCGTACACCGCTGGCATCGTCCAGCCGCATGAGGACGTCGCTGCCGGGCCGGTGGCCGGAAGGCGGCAGCTCATGGAAGCCACGCAGGCCAACCTCGAGCCGATCTTCCTCCTCTATGAGGGCGGGAACGGGGTCGCCACGAGGCTGGTCGACAAGGTCGCCGGCAGCCGTTCGCCGCTAGCCGAGGCCTTCACGTCCGACGGGCTGCGGCACCGGCTGTGGGCCATCACTGACCCAGCCGAACTCGCCGCGATCGCCGCGGACCTGGCCCCCCGCACCGCGCTGATCGCCGACGGCCATCATCGTTACGCGGCGTATCTGCAGGTCCAGGAGCGGCTTCGCCGGGGCGGGGCCGGCGCCGGACCCTGGGACCTCGGGCTGGCGCTGCTGGTCGATTCCGGGGCCTACCCGCCCCAGCTTGGGGCGATCCACCGGGTCATCGAGGGGCTGGTGCCGGAGTCCGCGGCCAAGCTCGCCGAAACTGCGTTCCGCGTCCGTGAGTTGCCGGGCGGCAGCGCCGATGTGCCTGGCGCGCTCGCCGCGCTGGGCGAGGCGGCCAGCCGCGGGGTGGCATTCCTGCTAACCGGCAACGAGCGGGCGTACCTGCTGACCGACCCTGACCCGGCACTGCTGCGTTCGGCTGTGCCGGATCAGCCCGCCGAGCTCTGGCAGCAGCTGCCGGCCGCCGTGCTCGAGGGCCTGCTGATGGCCCGGATCTGGGGCATCGAGGACGATGCGCGAAGCGTGGCGGCCGTGCATGACGCGGCCGCGGCAATCCGCGCGGCGGAAGCGGAACCGGGCGGCACGGCGGTGATCATGGGCCCGATGTCCGCCGCCCAGGTGTACCAGGTGGCCGCGTTGGGCAGGCGGGTGCCGCGCAAGTCGACCTCGTTCGGCCCCAAGCCACGAACCGGCCTGGTCATGCGGTTGTTCGCTCAGGGCTGAACGACCCTGGCGGCGCTCAGCGGCCAGCGGCCGGGCGGTGCTGTCGCTGTCGTCAGAGCGCGATCGACCGGCCGTCCTCATACCGGCGATAGCCCATGCTCTCGTACAACCGAATCGCGACGTCATTATGGCCGAACACGTTCAGTGCCAGGTGCGTGTCTCCCGCCTCAAGCGCAGCTCGCTCGCCGATGATCATGGCGGCGCGTCCGTAGCCGTTGCCCCGGCGCTCCGGGCTCACCTCGACGCTGTACACCCAGCTGATGCCGGGACTCCGGTGGTGGCACACCCAGTTCGTCGCAACCGCAGCGCCATTTGCGTACAGGCAGAGGAAGGACTGATTCGCGGTTCGAAGGCCGTCTGGCAGCAGCTGATCGGCCTGCGCGGCAGCCTGAGTCGCAGCCTGCGCATCCGGCAATGTGCCGGAGTTGGCCATGTCGGCGGCATACCCGCGCACGAGTTCGGTGCGCCAGCCGGCAAACTCCGCTTCCGACATGGGTCTGCCCTCAAGCCCGTCGGCAAGCTTGTCCGGCTCGGTGAGCTTCTTGATCATCTGATGCGCGCGGACGGGATAGCGGCGGAACAAGCCAGCGTGGGCAGGCTCAGTCGGATCGGTCGAGGCCCAGAGCGCGGTGGCATCTGCGGCTTGCGCCCAGTGCTCGGCCCACACGATCGCCTCGGCTCCGTACCCTTTGCATCGATATTGCTCGGCTATCCAGATGTCATCGATCAAGCCCGCGCGGACCCCGTCCTCATCCGCGGCTGAGAGCGCCATGATGCCAACGACCGCGTCATTGACGGTGAGTGCGAACGTGCCGGCCTGCGCCGCTGTGGCGTAATTGGCCATCCGGCCCTCGGCCTGCTGGCTCACCCAATCGGCCGGGACGTCGGCAGCGCCATGCCAGGACTCAAGGCGGGCACGCCAGCCGTCGCGCCAGGCTGCTGTTTCGGGAACCGTGGCCTCGCGCACGCTGATCATGGTGCTGACCCTATGGCCGGGCCCCGTCTGGGTCCAGTTGCAAACACCCTGGCGGTTTGACAGGTACGAACGTGCTTATTCGGGCTCGGAAAGCTGTCAAAGTGACAGGGTGTCGCGACGCTGAGGCTGAGATCATGCCGGTATGGGAGAGGTCGGACACGGTTACGCCAGTACAGATGTCATCACTGACCTTGGGCACGAGGTTTTCCAGATAGACACTCGGATGGCCGGGTACGACGGGATCACCGCGGGCTACCTGATCCGGGGCGAGCGCCCGTGCCTGGTCGAGACGGGAACCGCGCCGTCGGCTCCGATTGTCAGCGACGCGCTGGCTGCGCTCGGCGTGCAGGCCGCGGACCTGGCCACGGTCGTCGTTACTCATATTCATCTTGACCACGCGGGCGGGACGGGAGACATCGCGGCGATGTTCCCCTCCGCTGAGGTGGTCGTCCATGAGCTTGGTGCCCGGCATCTTGCCGATCCCTCCCGGCTGATGACGAGCGCGCGGATGGTCTACGGCGATGAACTGGACAGCCTGTTCGGCACGCTGGCGCCGACGCCCGCGGAGCGGATCAGGACGGTCGAACGGACCGGCGTCGTTGATCTGGGCGGCGGCCGTCGCCTGGAGAGCCACCACGCTCCGGGCCACGCGCGGCACCACGTCGGTCTCATCGACTCTGTCAGCGGGGATCTTTACGTGGGCGATGCGGCCGGCATCTACATCCAGGAAACCGGGGACATGAGACCCGCTACACCGCCGCCTGACTTCGATCTCGGTATCGCGCTGGAATCCTTGCGCATGTTCGGCGCACTGCAGCCGGCGCGATTGCTCTTCAGCCACTTCGGCCCGGTGACCGCGGTCGATGAGGCGCTGACGCGCTCGGCGGCAGAGATCAGCCTGTGGATCGAGGAGACCAGGCGAGCGCGCACGGCCGGGCTTGACCTGGATCATGCAGCCGCGATGGTGGCCGAACGGACCCGGCAGCGCTATCTGGTCCTGGCTGACGGCGCTGATCCAGATCTCGCCGCCAAGTACGAACGGATCAGCGGAACGGCGGCCAACGTCGCGGGCATCATGCGCTGGCTCGACAAGATCGACGACGTTAGCTGAGGCCTGGGTGCTGGGAGAACTCGAGGACCAGGCATACGCGGAATCCTCCGGCGGCCATCCCGGTGCGGCCGACACAGGAGGCTCTCTTCCGCTATCGGAAAATCGCCAACTGGCGTGAGAGTCAGTCGGCGTGCAGCGCAGCCCTGATTTCATCCCCGGGGTCGGGCAGCCGGGGGCCAGGAGTCTGCAGGCGGACGCTGGCCAGCTGGCCGTTCCACGTTGCTGTCGGGGTATAGCGCGGCGAGACGGGCAACCCGCTGTCGAAACCGAGCCGCAGGCCGGCGCCGCCGTGCTGGAGTGCGACCGGGAGGCCGCCAGGGAAGTTCAGCAAGCCCACGGTGACGCGGTCATGCCACAGCCGAAGAGTGCCGCCGCCGCCGGGATTGAGCGCGCAATCCACGCCGACCGTCTGCCGACCGGGCGCGAGCGGCCTGTCCGCGGTTACCTCCAGCAGGTCGCCGGCCCGGGAGAACACGAAGGCCAGGCGGCTGGTGGTCACGAACAGCGCGAACCCCCCATTCCAATCTCCCAGCGCAAACAGGACCCCCGCCGGGTCGCGCGTCACGACCACTTCGGCGGTGAACCGGAACCCCGCGAACAAGGCAGGCAGCGCCTCGTCGCTGACCGGACCGCCGCCCGGCCGGAACGTCCGGTCGGCGCCCGCGGGCCAGGCCGGCCCGATGATGGCACCGAACCGGTTCACCAGGGTGTCGTCGATCGGGAGAACGTGGTTACGCTCAGCCTCAGCCAGCCAGCGGCGCTCCAGCGTGGCGACCACCTCGGGATGGGCGGCGGCGACGTCGGTCGCCTCGGAGAAGTCGGTCTCCAGGTCGAAAAGAGCCCAGCGGTCGTCTTCGAACCGCCGGCTGCCGACGGCTCGCTCCTCCTCGTCGAGCACGCCGGCCGAGATGTGGTCAGTCGTCGCTTTCCAGCGCCCGTGGACGATCGACCGGGAGCCGAGCATCTCGAAATACTGGGTGTCGCGGGGCCCGGGGGCTGCCGGATCGCCGAACGTCGGCCGGATGCTGGCCCCGTCAACCGCCTGCTGGGCCACCCCGTCCACCTCGTTGGGCAGGTCGATCCCAGACGCGTCCAGGATGGTGGGGAACAGGTCGGTGACATGCACGAAGGCAGACCGGACCGCTCCTGGTGCGGCGATCTCCCGCGGCCAGTGCACGATCAGCGGCGTCCGGGTGCCGCCGAGCCAGGTGTAACGCTTCCACAACCGGAACGGCGTGTTCCCGGCCCAGGCCCACGCCCAGGAGTAGTGGTTGTAGGCGCCCGGACCACCCCAGTCGTCGTAGTGGGCCAAGTTGTCGGCCACGGACTCGCGGATGCCGGCCGAGAAGCGGTGCTCGTTGACGCTGCCAGCCGCGCCGCCCTCGGCGCTGGCACCGTTGTCGGAGAACAGCAGGATCAGAGTGTTGTGCAGCTGTCCGCTGTGCTCAAGAAAGGCGATCAGCCGCCCGATCTGCGCATCGGCGTGGGCGAGGAAGCCAGCGAAAACCTCCTGCTGGCGCGCCTGCATCCGGCGTTCGGCAGCCCCCAGCTCCGCCCAGCCTCCCACCCACTCCGGCCGGGGAGTCGCCACCGTTCCGGCCGGCACCACCCCGGCCGCGAGCTGGCGGCCGAAAATCTCCTCACGCCAGGCATCCCAGCCAAGGTCGAACCGGCCACGGTAGGGCTCGACCCACTCCGCCGGCACGTGGTGCGGGGCGTGCGTGGCACCGAGCGCGAAGTACAGGAAGAACGGCTTGCCCGGTGCAGCATGCTGCTGATCAAGCACGAACCGGATCGCTGAGCTCGCCAAATCCTCGGACAGGTGGTAGCCATCCCACGGCCCGGCCGGCGGATCTACGTAGTGATTGTCCTGGACCAGGTTCGGGGCCCAGTGATTGGTATCACCCTGCAAGAACCCGTAGTAGCGCTCAAAACCCGCTCCCAGCGGCCACTGGCTGAACGGCCCGGCTGCCGAACGCTCGAACCGCGGGGTGAGATGCCATTTGCCCACCGCCATAGTGGAATAGCCAGCGTCGCGCATGATCCGCGGCAGTGGCGCGGCCGAGCGCGGCAGCCGCGCCGTGTAACCCGGGTAGGCCAGCGGAATGTCCGCCAGGAACCCCATGCCCACGGCGTGGTGGTTCCGGCCGGTCAGGAACGAGGCGCGGGTGGGTGTGCACAGTGCCGTCACGTGGAACCGGTTGTACCGCAGGCCCCCGTTCGCCAGCCGGTCAATGTGAGGCGTGGCGATGTCCGACCCGAAACAGCCAAGCTGCGCAAAGCCGGTGTCATCCAGGACGATTGCCACCACGTTCGGGGCGCCATCAGCTGGCCGCGCACGCGCCAGTTGCATGCGCGTCGCGCCGGCCACCGTAAGCCCGTCGGCCCGCGGCCTGCCCGGCGGGATAGCTCTGTCGGGGCTGCGGCTGGACCCGGTCGTCATGAAACTGGTCCGGTCTGGTTCACACTCACTGAGCCTACGGGTCACTGTCTGGCTTTCATCGCCACCGACGCAAGCGGAGCGAAGGTCATGTGCGAGCGCGGTGCCGGATTCCCGGCCTGGCGTTCGGTCGCAGCCGGGCGTGTCGAGCGGGTCGCCAGCGGTGTTGCCTACTGGGCAGGGTCAAGGCGGTGCGCCCGGCGCGTTCCGCTGCGCGCTCAGGCGAGCCGGACGTTGCGTCCGATGGTTTCGATCGCGTCGTCCATCTTCCCGGAGAGCGCTTGCTTGGCGAGGCTGAGGGTGAAATCCTTCACGGCCTGAGCGGGCACGTGCGCGGGCAGGGACAGCGCATACCGGTCGACCAACACGTCGACCACGACGGGGCCGTCCTTATGCCGGAGCGCGGCCTGCAGGCCGTCACGGACGTCGCCTGGTTCGGTGATCCGGATGCCGGTCGCACCGAGGCTGGCAGCGACGCGGCTGAAGTCGGGGTTCACGAAGTCGGTGCCGAACGGGACGAACCCGGCCTCCTGCTGCTCGATGTTGACGAAGTCCAGCATCGAGTTGTTGAACACCACGTGCACCACCGGCGCCTTGCGCTGTACCTCGGTCAGCAGGTCGCCCAGGGCGAGCATGGTGAAGCCGCCGTCGCCGCACAGCGCGATCGTCTGCCGCCCGGGGAAGGCGAGCTGCGCGCCGAACGCATTCGGCGAGGCGCTGGCCATCGACGCCCACGTCAGCGAGCCGAAGAGCTGCCGCTGCCCGCGGTACTGGATGTGACGGGCGGCCCAGATGACAGGGGTGCCGGTATCGGCGAAAAACAGCGCGTCATCGGTGGCGAGCTCGTTGAGCAACGCCGCGACGTACTCGGGCCGGATGGGCTTGAGGTCCGGGCCCTTGGTGACGTAGTGCTGCAATCTCTTGCTGAACCGCTCCGTCTCCTCGGTGTATTTGCGCAGGAAGTTATCGCCTTGCTTTTCTCCGACCATGGGGAACAGCGCGCTCACGGTCGCCTGCACGTCGCCGATCACGCCAAGCTGCAGCGGCGCCCGGCGGCCCAGGCGGCCGGGATCCCGGTCAACCTGGATGATGTTGCCCTTCTGCGGCAGGAAATCGCAGAACGGGAAGTCGGTGCCGAGCATCAGCAAGATGTCGGCATGATTGATGGCGCCCCAGCAGCCGCCGTAGCCAAGCAGACCGGTCATCCCGACCGCGTTGGGGTTGTCTGCCTCCAGCCACGACTTGCCCTTGATGCTGTAGCCGACCGGGGCTTTCAGCTTCTCCGCCAGGTCACGGACCTCCCGCTGCGCGTCCCGGCACCCGTCGCCGCCGAAGATCGCCACCGTCTCCGCCTGATTGATCAGCGTGGCCATCCCGGCCAGGTCCTCACGCGACGCCGCGACCGCCGGCGTGGCCGGCAGGGCAACCTCCAGCGGGCCCGCAGGAGCGTCCGCGGCGGCTACATCACCCGGCAGTGAGATGACCGTCGGCCCGTGCTCGGCGATCGCCGTCGTGATCGCCGTGCCCGCTACTGCCCGCAGCTGCGCGGGGTTGACCATCCTGCCGACATACAGCGCCGCGGAGGCGAAGAACGTGTACGGGTTGAGCTCCTCCAGCGCATCCGAATCCATCACCGACGTTTCGACGTCACCGGCGATCGCGATGACCGGCACGCACTCTTTCCTTGCATCCAGCAGGCCGTTGATCAGGTGCACCACGCCCGGTCCGGCGGTGCCGCACACGACGACCGGCTGCCCGGTCAGGTGCGCGTCCGCGACTGCGGCAAACGCCCCGTACTCCTCGTGGCGGACATGCACGAAATCCACCGAGCCGTTCCGCCGCAACGCGTCGATCACCGGGTTGAGCGCGTCACCCACGATCCCGTAACAGCGCTTTACTCCAGCAGACGCCAGCATCTCCCACAGGCCATCGGCCACGGTCGTTGCCATACGAATCCCCCCGAGGCGTGGTCGAGAACAGAAGGCAGGCGGTTACGTCACGCCCTGTCAGTCCCCCGGCTCGGCGTACCCCGGCCGGGCTTTCCCACCCCTGTCGGTGAGCATGAAATCGCTACCTCACTTCGATGACAGGCGCGCAGGCGCAGCGTGCCATGGGCGATGGGGACACGGGGGGCGGGTGGTCAACGGCGCGGGCGAACTGGCCGTTCCGCCGGCAAGTGCGACAAAGCGGTGCACATCTCGGAGCTAGGCATCCTCCCCGGCAAAAACGGCGCCGCCTTCCGAACCGCACAGTTCAAGGCCGGTGCCGGGCACCTCATCGGTGAGGCCAGCCGCTGGCCGCCGATGTTCCGGCGGCGGCTGGGCGAGCGACGGCGACGCGATTCACCCGCAGTGAGTGGTGCGACAGTGCTGGTCGGGGGGACGCTCCTACTGGTCTGACGGGGCATTAGTGGCCAGTAGCGCCCACCACGAGCAGAATCACCGGGGGGATCAAGAAATGGCAAAAACAGTAATCCAGCACGTACTCGGACGGCTCAAGGACATCGGGATAGATGACATCTTCGCCGTCGCGGGCGATTTCGCCTTTCCCATTCATGACGCCATCGTCCAGGACCCGCGCATCAACTACGTCGGATGCTGTAACGAGCTGAATGCGGCTTACGCTGCCGACGGCTACGCGCGCGTCCGGGGCGTCGGTGCTCTCAGCACCACCTACGGCGTGGGGGAGCTCAGCGCGATCAGCGGCGTCGCCGGAGCGTATGCGGAGAACGTGCCCGTCTTCCACCTGACCGGCATGCCGGCGACCGGCGCCCAGCACAAGCGTGAGCTGGTCCACCACACCCTGGGAAACGGCGAGTTCGACTTCTTCGCGAAGATGGCAGGCCCGGTGGTGTGCGCGAGCGCCATCATGACCCCGCAGAACGCCGCTTATGAGACCGAGCGGCTGATCGCCGAGGCGTTCTACCATCGCCGGCCGGTCTACATGGCGATCCCGTCCGATGTCGCGAACCAGGAAGTCCTCGGTTCCGCGCAGCCTCTCGACCCACCGCGAAGCAACCCGGACAACCTCAAGGCCGCCACCGACGCGATCGTGTCCGCCCTGGACCGCGCCGGCACCGCCTGCATCCTGCCCGGATGGCTGGTCAGGCGCCTCGGGCTGCAGTCACAGCTGCAGGCCTTGGTCGACGCCAGCGGCATGCCTTTCGCCACGATGTTCGGCGACAAGTCCGTGCTGGACGAGCAGCAGCCGTCCTTCATCGGAATGTATGACGGCAGGCTGATGAACCCCGACGTGCGCGCGTACGTCGAGTCGTGCGACCAGGTTGTCACCGTGGGCACGTTGATGACCGACTTCAACACTGGCGCGTTCACCGCGCGGCTGGACCCGAACAAGACGATCGCCGTCAAGCATCACTACAGCAGCGTCGGCCAGCAGGAGTTCCACGACGTCGAGATGGGCGATATCCTTAGCTCGCTCACCAGCCGCGTTAGGCACCGCGACCGGGAGACCTCGCTGCATCCGGCCTCGCTCGGGCCGCTGACCGGGAACGGCGACGACGCCATCACGGCCGACGAGCTCTACCCGCGGTGGGCCGATTTCCTGCAGCCAGACGACATCGTCATAACAGAGACCGGGACATCGTCGATGGGCCTGGCCTTCGCGCAGATGCCGACGGGCGCGACCTTCGACAACCAGTCCCTATGGAGCGCGATCGGCTGGGCCACCCCGGCCGCCTTCGGCGCGGCCGTCGCCGCTCCTGACCGCCGCGTCGTCCTCTTCACCGGAGACGGATCCCACCAGCTCACCGCTCAAGAGATTAGCCAGATGGGCCGCCGCGGGCTCAAGCCCACCGTCTTCGTCCTCAACAACTCCGGCTATCTGATCGAACGGCTCCTGTGCCAGGACCCCAACATCGCTTACAACGACCTGGCGGCGTGGCGCTACTCCGAACTGCCCCACGCCCTGGGGTGCGACGGCTGGTTCTCCACCCGCGTCACCACCTGCGGCGAGCTGGACCAGGCCCTGCAGCAGGCAGGCCAGACCGGCTCCGCCTCCTACATCGAAGTCGTCACCGACGAATACGCGGCACCACCGCTGCCGCAAAGGCTGCACGACAGCCGGGACACCCTCTACGCGAGCTGACGAGCACAGGTCTTGCTGACTATCGACTCGGAGAGAGGTTAATTCGCAGCAGTCCCCGGCCCCTGACCATCGCCGTCATCGAGGCGACCGCCACTACCGGAGTCTTCATCGCGTGGACTACTTGCGAACTTGGCGCCGTCGCCGTCGCCGTCGGCGTCGAGGTCAGCCAGGTCGTCAAGGTCGTCAAGGTCGTCAAGGTCGTCGAAGCTGAACTCGTCGAGTTCCTCGTAACGCTCGGCGGCGTCAGTTTCGTCCTTAACATCTGCGCCCGCCGCTCGCCCGAACCAGTGCTGGGCCTCGTCTTCACGGCTTGCCTGGAGCAGCGCGTCGGCATACGCGTAATACAGCCGGGCGTATTCGGGCCGCGTCCGCGCGCCGGTGAGCTCCGGGCCTTGCAGGGCAACCACTGCCGCGTCGAACAGGCCCTGATCGCGGCGGATACCTGACTCAACGATGCGCAGCTCGATCCGGGTCTGCGGATCTGCGCTGCGGGCATCCGGGCCGGTTACCAGCTCAAGGGCGCGGTCCAGCCGACCGAGAGCTCGTTCGCAGTCGGCCATGAGCGGCAGGTAACTGCTCCGGCCTGTTAGCCGCCGGGCGGCGCGGAATTCGGCCAGCGCCGCTGTCCAATCTCCTGCCTGGTATGCCGCGATCGCGCAGGTTTCCCGGACGACTCCTACCCGCGCTGCCAGTCCCCTGGCCTTCTTGGCATACCGGTACGCCTCGTCCGGGTCTTCGGCCAGGCTCGTCGCTACGAGCAGCCGGGCAATAACGCTCGCCAGATCTGCGGGCAGGGTGCGCAACTCGGCGGTCGCCTCGACGTCTAGCTGGTCTGCGGTGATGCTCTCCGGCAAGGCCAGCTGGGTGACGTCGGGACCGGCCCCGCTGTCGGCTGGCCTCCGGTCTCCGCCTGCTTGGCGGTCGCCGTAGTTACTGGTGCCACCCCGGGCCGGGGGCCGGTCGCTGCGGCCCTGACCGCCCTGCCGGCGGCTGTAGCCGCCACTGGCCGATCCGCTCCTTGCGCCGCCAGGCCGGCTTCGATCCCCGCCAGGAGCGCTTCGGCCGCGTGGGTACGGCCGGCTGGCGGAGGAACTGCGATCATCATCGCCATACGACCGGCCGGCTGACGAGCTGCGGTCCCCGCCATACGAGCGGCCGCCTGACGAGCTGCGATCACCGCCATAGGACCGGCCCGCTGACGAGCTGCGGTCCCCGCCATACGACCGGCCCGCTGACGAGCTGCGGTCCCCGCCATACGAGCGGCCGGCTGACGAGCTGCGGTCATCGCCATACGAGCGGCCGCCTGACGAGCTGCGGTCATCGCCGTACGGACGTTTGGCTGTTGAGCTGCGATCTTCGCCATCCGGGCGCCGGGTCGCTGGAGCGCGGCCGTCACCGGCTCCCGAGCCTCGCTCACGGCCGCTCCAGTCGGGGCGGCCGCCAGGAACGCCTGCGCGTGAGCCGGTGGGCCGACTCGCTCCGCCGCGCCCGCGCACACTGCCAGCTGGCCGGCCGCTGCCAGTACCGCGCGACCCACCGGCGAGCGGGAGGCCGCGGTCCGAACGTGCACGATCCGATCCGCGGTCGTCGTCGCTCCATCGGCCGGAATCGCCTTCCCGCCGTTGGCCCGACTGGCGGGTGCGATTAGGCCCACCCGGTCCACTGCCACTCGACCGAGGTGGCCGACCGGATTCCGCGTTGTCCCGTCTCGAACGACTTGCCGGGGCGCCATCGCCCTGGCGGCTGCGCCGGGGCGGGGCGCTGCGGTCGGTTCGGCTGGGATCCCAGCCCGAGCCGCCGTCAGCACCAGTACCGCGGCCGGATTGGCCGCTCCCCTGGCCGCGAGACCATCCGCCGTCGCCGGTGCCGCCCTCCCTCGCGCCACGCCCTGAGCGCGGCGCGCTTGTTCGGGCGCCATAGCCGGCCCGTCCTCCCCCCGAGCCGTGACCGCGGCCGCCGGAGCCGTAACCGGGGCCGCCGGATCCCGACCGGCTCCCGCCCGAGCCAGCAGGTCGGCTGCCACCCGAACCAACAGGTCGGCCCCCGCCCGAACCAGCAGGTCGGCTGCCACCCGAGCCATCGCTGGAGCTTCCCGGCCTGGAACCGCCGTCCGGGGCGTAACCGCCGGACGCGGGCCGACTGCGGCCAGAACCATAACTGCCCGACCCCGACCGGTTGCCGGTCGACCCGGACCGACTGCCGCCCGAGCCGCTCCGGCCGCCACTACCAGCGGGAAACCCGCCCGATGATCGTCCGCCCGCACCACGCGCGCCACTGCCAGGCGCGCCGCCGCCGCGGTCATTACGCCCGCCGCCCGAACTAGGGGCACCAGACCAGCCCGACTCGCCAGACCGGCCTGACCCGGCCCGACCCGCCAGACCGGCCCGACCCGCCAGGACGCCCGGACCCCCGAGGAGAGCCGGAGCGTGCCCCGCTTGGACCGCCACCGCCGCGGCCCGAATCGCGGCCGGCCCCGCCCGCGGGGCGACCACCGGCCGACCCGCGCGAGTTCCCCGCCATCTGCCTATCCTCCAACACCGGCCGATCAGGCCGTTCCTGCGGTGCGGCCGTCCAGGCAGCCCGCCACCGCTAACAAATCTCGGGAGCACAAAAATGCGCTGGGGGCCACTACCTAAAAGGTAACGGCCCCCAGCGGGAAGATGTCCGGCGGCGTCCTACTCTCCCACCCAGTCCCCCGGGCAGTACCATCGGCGCTGAAGGGCTTAACTTCCGGGTTCGGAATGGAGCCGGGTGTTTCCCCTTCGCCATGGCCACCGAAACACTATGGAGATGTTCAGGAGCGAGCTCAGCTCCGGATCCGCCAGGTTCCAGGGTTCCCCTGGGCTAGCAGACGTGGAGCCAGGCCCCCGACCGCATCTCGGGAACCGCACAGTGGACGCGAAACAAGATCTATGAGTAGAAGCCAAGCCACTCGGCCTATTAGTACCGGTCAGCTGCACACGTTGCCGTGCTTCCACCTCCGGCCTATCAACCCAGTCGTCTAGCTGGGGGCCTTACCAGGTTAACCCTGAGGGAGTCCTAATCTTGAGGCGAGCTTCCCGCTTAGATGCTTTCAGCGGTTATCCCTTCCAAACGTAGCCAACCAGCCGTGCTCCTGGCGGAACAACTGGCACACCAGAGGTTCGTCCGTCCCGGTCCTCTCGTACTAGGGACAGCCCCTCTCAAGACTCCTGCGCGCGCAGCGGATAGGGACCGAACTGTCTCACGACGTTCTAAACCCAGCTCGCGTACCGCTTTAATGGGCGAACAGCCCAACCCTTGGGACCTGCTCCGGCCCCAGGATGCGACGAGCCGACATCGAGGTGCCAAACCATCCCGTCGATATGGACTCTTGGGGAAGATCAGCCTGTTATCCCCGGGGTACCTTTTAGCCGTTTAGCGACGGCGCTTCCACATGCCACCGCCGGATCACTAGTCCCAGCTTTCGCTCCTGTTCGACATGTCTGTCTCACAGTCAAGCACCCTTGTGCACTTACACTCGACACCTGATTGCCAACCAGGCTGAGGGTACCTTTGGGCGCCTCCGTTACCTTTTAGGAGGCAACCGCCCCAGTTAAACTACCCACCAGACACTGTCCCTGATCCGGATCACGGACCAAGGTTAGACATTCAGAACGACCAGAGTGGTATTTCACCGTTGACTCCACGGGAACTGGCGTCCCCGCTTCACAGTCTCCCACCTATCCTACACAAGACGTCCCAAACGCCAATGTCAAGCTGCAGTAAAGGTCCCGGGGTCTTTCCGTCCTGCTGCGCGTAACGAGCATCTTTACTCGTAGTGCAATTTCGCCGGGTCCGTGGTTGAGACAGTGGGAAAGTCGTTACGCCATTCGTGCAGGTCGGAACTTACCCGACAAGGAATTTCGCTACCTTAGGATGGTTATAGTTACCACCGCCGTTTACTGGCGCTTAAGTTCAGAGCTTCGCAGCCGAAGCCACTAACCCCTCCCCTTAACGTTCCAGCACCGGGCAGGCGTCAGTCCGTATACGTCGTCTTGCGACTTAGCACGGACCTGTGTTTTTAGTAAACAGTCGCTTTCCCCTGGTATCTGCGACCACATCCAGCTCGGAGAGCAAGTCTCCTCACCAGACGCGGCTCCCCTTCTCCCAAAGTTACGGGGATAATTTGCCTAGTTCCTTAACCACGGTTCACCCGATCGCCTTGGTATTCTCTACCTGACCACCTGAGTCGGTTTAGGGTACGGGCCGCTCAAGAGCTCGCCGCGAGGCTTTTCTTGGCAGCATGGGATCACTCACTTCGCCTAACTCGGCTCGGCATCAGGTCTCAGGCATGTGACGTGCGGATTTGCCTACACGTCGCCCTACACCCTTACCCCGGGATATCCATCACCCGGGCTGAGCTACCCTCCTGCGTCACCCCTACGGCTTGCCTACTACCAGTCTGGGTCGCAATCGCCGCCGACTCTTCCCGAAGGATCGGTCAGCATTGATGGCTTAGCATCGCCAGATTCAGCATGGGCGCTCTTAAGCGGGTACGGGAATATCAACCCGTTGTCCATCGACTACGCCTGTCGGCCTCGCCTTAGGTCCCGACTTACCCTGGGCGGATTAGCCTGCCCCAGGAACCCTTGGTCATTCGGCGGAGGGGTTTCTCACCCCTCTTTCGCTACTCATGCCTGCATTCTCACTCGAGTGGCGTCCACAGCTGGATCACTCCGCTGCTTCTCTCGCCACCCGACGCTCCCCTACCCATCCGCATACCTGGACCCTAAAGGTGCCAGCGGCCGCCGTCAGGACAGAAGTGGCCGAAACCACAACGGTCAAGACAGCCATCCGCCTTAACCACAAAGGGCCGGGCTATCACGCGAATGTCACAGCTTCGGCGGTGTGCTTGAGCCCCGCTAAATTGTCGGCGCAGAATCACTTGACCAGTGAGCTATTACGCACTCTTTCAAGGGTGGCTGCTTCTAAGCCAACCTCCTGGTTGTCTCTGCAACTCCACATCCTTTCCCACTTAGCACACGCTTAGGGGCCTTAGCTGGTGATCTGGGCTGTTTCCCTCTCGACTACGGAGCTTATCCCTCGCAGTCTCACTGCCGCGCTCTGGCTTACCGGCATTCGGAGTTTGGCTGACTTCAGTAAGCTTGTCGGCCCCCTAGGCCATCCAGTAGCTCTACCTCCGGTAAGAAACACGCGACGCTGCACCTAGATGCATTTCGGGGAGAACCAGCTATCACGGAGTTTGATTGGCCTTTCACCCCTACCCACAGGTCATCCCCCAGGTTTTCAACCCTGGTGGGTTCGGTCCTCCACGCGGTCTTACCCGCGCTTCAACCTGCCCATGGGTAGATCACTCCGCTTCGGGTCTATAGCATGCGACTCAGACGCCCTATTCAGACTCGCTTTCGCTACGGCTACCCCACTCGGGTTAACCTTGCCACATACCATAACTCGCAGGCTCATTCTTCAAAAGGCACGCGGTCACTTCACTTCAGCCCGAAGGCTGACACGCTCCCACGGCTTGTAGGCACACGGTTTCAGGTACTATTTCACGACCCCTCACCGGGGCACTTTTCACCTTTCCCTCACGGTACTTGTTCGCTATCGGTCACCAGGGAGTATTTAGGCTTAGGGGGTGGTCCCCCCAGATTCACACGGGATTTCTCGGGCCCCGTGCTACTTGGGATACTGCTCGGAAGTCGCGAAGATTTCGCCTACGGGGGTATCACCCTCTATGCCGACGATTTCCAACGTCTTTGGCTATCAACGCGATTTCTTACTTCCTGCCGGGTCAGCAGCTCCGGCTGAGCAGTCCCGCTACCCCGATCACGCAACGCCTGCTGGCTTTAACACGTGACCGGTTTGGCCTCTTCCCCTTTCGCTCACCACTACTCAGGGAATCGCGGTTGCTTTCTCTTCCTGTGGGTACTGAGATGTTTCACTTCCCCACGTTACCTCCACCTGCCCTATGTGTTCAGGCAGGGGCGATGGGCCATTACGCCCAATCAGGTTTCCCCATTCGGAAATCCCCGGGTCAATGTCTGGTTGCCGACTAACCGGGGCTTATCGCAGGCTCCTACGTCCTTCTTCGGCTCCTGGTGCCAAGGCATTCACCGTGTGCCCTTATCAACTTGGCAACTACAGATGATGCTCGCGTCCACTGTGCAGTTCTCAAGATACGGGCGGTCCCGGCCCCCGCGACGCACGTGGCGACGAAGGAACCGGTCCTGGCCGAGGTCAGGCCCCACCAACAACATGGCGGCCGTTCCCTCAGGACCCAACAGCGTGCTCGGCCCGGTCGCCCCCCGGACCATGCGTTCCGTGCTGACCGTGATTTCGCGACACAATGTGTCGCGAAATACTGTGGCAGCCGTACTAACCTGGCCGGCGATGACGCTCGGACCGAATAACCAGTGCTCCACTAATGAGCTGGCCACCTCGGATCGTTCGTCCGAGATGTGGCTCTGGACGCGACAACGAGACTGAAGTCCCGCGGGCGCGCCAGTTGCTCCTTAGAAAGGAGGTGATCCAGCCGCACCTTCCGGTACGGCTACCTTGTTACGACTTCGTCCCAATCGCTGGCCCCACCTTCGACGGCTCCCTCCCTTACGGGTTAGGCCACCGGCTTCGGGTGTTGCCGACTTTCGTGACGTGACGGGCGGTGTGTACAAGGCCCGGGAACGTATTCACCGCGACGTTGCTGATTCGCGATTACTAGCGACTCCGACTTCATGGGGTCGAGTTGCAGACCCCAATCCGAACTGAGACCGGCTTTTTGAGATTCGCTCCACCTTGCGGTCTCGCAGCCCTCTGTACCGGCCATTGTAGCATGTTTGCAGCCCAAGACATAAGGGGCATGATGACTTGACCTCATCCCCACCTTCCTCCGAGTTGACCCCGGCAGTCTCCTATGAGTCCCCGGCATTACCCGCTGGCAACATAGGACGAGGGTTGCGCTCGTTGCGGGACTTAACCCAACATCTCACGACACGAGCTGACGACAGCCATGCACCACCTGTGCAGGGCCCTTACGGACACCGTATCTCTACGGCTTTTCCCTGCATGTCAAACCTTGGTAAGGTTCTTCGCGTTGCTTCGAATTAAGCAACATGCTCCGCCGCTTGTGCGGGCCCCCGTCAA
Source organism: uncultured Actinomycetota bacterium (assembly GCA_963804435.1). GTDB lineage: Bacteria > Actinomycetota > Actinomycetes > Streptosporangiales > Streptosporangiaceae > JAJYUU01. The sequence continues at coordinate 3,744,351 of CAWDQI010000001.1, forward strand.
TTCCTTTGAGTTTTAGCCTTGCGGCCGTACTCCCCAGGCGGGGCGCTTAATGCGTTAGCTGCGGCACGGAATCCGTGGAAGGACCCCACACCTAGCGCCCAACGTTTACGGCGTGGACTACCAGGGTATCTAATCCTGTTCGCTCCCCACGCTTTCGCTCCTCAGTGTCAGGTAAGGCCCAGAGAACCGCCTTCGCCACCGGTGTTCCTCCCGATATCTGCGCATTTCACCGCTACACCGGGAATTCCATTCTCCCCTACCTACCTCTAGTTCGCCCGTATCCACTGCAAGTCCAGGGTTAAGCCCTGGATTTTCACAGCGGACGTAGCGGACCACCTACGAGCTCTTTACGCCCAATAATTCCGGACAACGCTTGCGCCCTACGTGTTACCGCGGCTGCTGGCACGTAGTTAGCCGGCGCTTCTTCTGCAGGTACCGTCACTTTCGCTTCGTCCCTGCTGAAAGCGGTTTACAACCCGAAGGCCTTCATCCCGCACGCGGCGTCGCTGCGTCAGGCTTTCGCCCATTGCGCAATATTCCCCACTGCTGCCTCCCGTAGGAGTCTGGGCCGTGTCTCAGTCCCAGTGTGGCCGGTCGCCCTCTCAGGCCGGCTACCCGTCGTCGCCTTGGTGAGCCGTTACCTCACCAACAAGCTGATAGGCCGCGAGCTCATCCCTAGCCGAAAAACTTTCCACCACAGCCGATGTCGGCCGTAGTAATATTCGGTATTAATTCCGGTTTCCCGGAGCTATCCCGAAGCTAGGGGCAGATTGCTCACGTGTTACTCACCCGTTCGCCGCTCGAGTACCCCGAAGGGCCTTTCCGCTCGACTTGCATGTGTTAAGCACGCCGCCAGCGTTCGTCCTGAGCCAGGATCAAACTCTCCGTTGAATGTCTATATGCAAGACCGCAGGGTAGGTCCGAAGACGCCATGCGGATTGCAGACTTGAAGAGATGCCACCGGACAGCCATGAATGGCCGCCAGCGGCGATCTGGCAAAATTCCGTCAGGGTGATGCCGAAGCACCGCCCAGTTGACGGGGTTGTGCATATGCACTGGCTTTTAGCACGCTGTTGAGTTCTCAAGGAGCGGACGCTCACCGTCCAAGGTCTTGCGACCTCTTCCGGGGCAACCCTGCTAACTTACCGGATCAGACAAGTCTGTCAAGTCGGTTAGCCGGACTGGACGTACATGGTCACTTTCAGTTTAGACAGCATACCCCTACCCGGGCGATCCGAAGCCGGATCACCTTGAGCTTGGGGGGTGGTTGCTGGCCCTGTAGCTGTCCGCCCTGCCGGGCGTTTTCTGCTCTCGGGGCAGGACGAAACATTAGGCAGCAAAGGCGCCGAAGTCAAATCGATTCCCGGCGCGACCTGGGCCGCGGCGCCGCTCCGCGGCCGATCAGGCGGCCCCTCGGCCCGCACGGCCCCCCGGCGCCGGGGCCTCCGACCTGCAGTGATGCGGGCTCCACCGAGCGCGGACCCGCTGTGGCCACGCAGTCGCGCCCGCCACGCGATCCCGGCGATATGAGCCGGCAGTCACGAAATGTGCCACAGTGATCAATGCCACTGTTTTTCGGAAGATTCCCGCAATCCATTCGGCGACCCATTCGCGCGGCAGGGTGCCAGCGCGCCAGAGGCGCCAGAGGCGCCACGCGGTAGCTCCGCCCCAGTGCTAGGTCTCCAGCACCCGCAGCTAACTCTGCAGCACCCGCACGGCGCCGACGGTGCGCTTCCCGCGGCGCAGCACGAGGAAGTCACCGTGCAGCAGGTCATCGACCGACGGCACCGCGTCCTCGGCTAGCTACCTTTTCGTTGTTCAGGTACGCGCCGCCCTCGGCGATCGCGCGCCGAGCCGCCGACTTGCTCGGCACGATCCCGCACGCCGCCATCGAGGTCGCCGACGCGGCAGGCAAATCGTCGCTGCCTGCCAGCACCACCTCAGCGTGCGGCACCTCGGCGACCGCGGCCGCGAGGGTAGCCGCGTCCAGCGCCCGCAGGTCGCCCTGGCCGAACAGCGCCTCACTGGCTGCCTGCACCCTCGCCAGCTCGGCCTCGCCGTGGACCAGGGCCGTCAGTTCCTCGGCCAGCAGCCGCTGCGCCTGCCTGGCCGCAGGCCGCTCAGCGATCTCCTGCTCCAGATCCTCGATCTCTTTCCTGGGCCGGAACGAGAAGACACGCAGCAGTCCGGGCATCTCGGCATCGCTCCGGTTCAGCCAGAACTGGTAGAACGCGTAGGGACTCATCAGCTCTGGGCTAAGCCAGACCGCATCGCCCTCGGTCTTGCCGTACTTTGTGCCGTCCGGCTTGGTGATCAGCGGCGTTGCCAGGGCGTGCGCGCTGTTGCCCGTAACCCGGCGGATGAGGTCGACGCCGGAGACCAGGTTGCCCCACTGGTCGCTGCCGCCCAGCTGGAGTGAGCAGCCATACCGGTTGTACAGCTCGAGGTAATCGTTGGCCTGCAGGATCTGGTAGCTGAACTCGGTGTAGCTGATCCCGCCGCTCTCCAGCCGAGCGCGCACAACCTCACGGGACAGCATCTGGTTCACCGGGAAGTGCTTGCCGATATCCCGCAGGAAATCCAGCGCCGAGCAGCTGGCCGGTCCAGTCCAGGTTGCTGACTACGACCGCGCCAGTCGGGCCGGGCGTGAAATCCAGGTACTGGCTGACCTCGGCCCGGATCCGCTGAACCCAGCCTGCTACCACCTCGCGCGGGTTCAGCACTCGCTCGGCCGACTTGCCGCTTGGGTCGCCAATCAGCCCGGTGGCGCCGCCCACGAGGCCGACCGGCCGGTGCCCGGCCTGCTGCAGCCGCCGCATCGTCAGCAGCAAAACCAGGTTGCCGATGTGCAAACCAGGCGCAGTCGGGTCGAAGCCGCCGTAGAAGGTGACAATGCCGGTGTCCAGCGCCTCGCGCAGCTCGTCCAGGTCTGTCGACACGGCTATCAGACCGCGCCAGCTCAGCTCATCGATAATGTCGGTCACCCGTGCATCGTCCCATCTCCGGAGGCGCGACCGGCAACCGGTTTCTGTCTACGCGATCTCGGCTTCGAAGGACGATAGAGGGAGACGTAGGCATCCCCGGCCAGCCAGTAACGCCATGGCCGGTCGGCAGCCTGGCTAATACCCACTCTCGGGCCAGTGCTGATTGCCCCCATCCCGCCTGCTTGGTCCGGAGCCGGTCCGATGCCCAGCGGCGAGCCCGCCGAGCACACGTCCGCGCCGTCCAAGGCCCGGTCGATGCCGAGTGCCTGGCACAGCCGGGCCGGCCCGCTGGCCAGGTCAAGTTCCCGCACCTGCGCGCCGGCGCTCTCCGCCGCCGGTCCGCCGCTCTCCGCCGCCGGGCCGCCGTTCTCCGCCGTTCGGGCCGCCGTTCGCAGCCGCCGGGCGGCCGTTCTCCGCCCGGCGGCTCGCGGCCAGGTCGAGTCCCGCGATCACCTCGCCGGCGCGCAGCAGCACGGCCTCGGCGCGCCCAGCGGGCTGGCAGACCAGGTTCACGCAGAAATGCATGCCGTAGGTGAAGTACACGTACGCGTGGCCAGGCGGACCGAACATCACCGCATTGCGCGCAGTCTTGCCGCGGAACGCGTGCGAGGCCGGGTCGTCCGGCCCTTCGTAGGCTTCGACCTCGACCAGCCGGACCGCTACGAGCCCGGCCGGGCTGGTCGCCCAGAACACGCAGCCGAGCAGGTCCGGCGCGACTTCAGTGGAAGGCCGCGCGAAGAACGACCGCGCCAGCCGGTGCAGGGGGTAGTCATTCCATGATCCGGGAGAGTTAGCGTCCCCTAGAGACGCGAACTTTACGGGATCATGAGAGCCAGGCACGTTCTGAGCGTACCGAGCCCGCCCAGTCTCAACGCCCGGTCCTAACGCCCGGCCCAGGCCGCCTGGTCCTGCACGTCCTGCCGCAGCCGCGCTAGCTGCTCGGCTACCCGGTCCGGCGCCGTGCCGCCGCGGCCCGACCTGGCCGCGATCGCGCCCTGCACCGTCAGCACCGAGCGCACATCCGGCGTCAGCAGCGGCGACACCTTAGCCAGGTCTTCGTCGCTGACGTCGGCAAGCTCGCAGTCATGGACCTGGCACCAGACCACCAGGTGACCGACGACCTCGTGAGCCTCGCGGAATGCAACACCCCGCCGGACCAGCAGTTCGGCCAGATCAGTGGCGAGGGCATGCCCTGCCGCCGCCGTGACCGCCAGCCGCTCGGTGTGGAAGCGGAGCGTGCCGATCAGCCCGGCCATGGCGGGCAGCACCGTCAGCAGCGTGTCCACCGCGTCGAAGACGGGTTCCTTGTCCTCCTGCAGGTCCCGGTTGTAGGTCAGCGGCAGGCCCTTCAGCGTGGTCAGCAGCCCGGTGAGGCCGCCGATGAGCCGGCCAGCCTTGCCGCGGGCCAGTTCCGCCACGTCCGGGTTCTTCTTCTGCGGCATGATCGACGAACCGGTCGCGTACGCATCGTCGATCTCCGCCCAGCCGAACTCGTGCGTCGACCAGAGCACGACCTCCTCCCCCAGCCGGGACAGGTGCACGCCGAGCAGCGCCGCGATGAAGCAGAACTCCGCCGCGAAGTCCCGGTCGCTGACCGCGTCCATGGAGTTGTCGGCCGCGCGGGCAAAGCCGAGCTCAGCGGCAACCGCATCCGGGTCGAGCGGCAGCGATGACCCGGCCAGCGCGCCCGCGCCCAGCGGGCTCACCGAGGCCCTGGCGTCCCAGTCGCGCAGCCGGCTCGCGTCCCTGGCAAACGCCTGCACGTGCGCCAGCAGCTGGTGAGCCAGCAGCACCGGCTGGGCGTGCTGCAGGTGGGTCATCCCCGGCGCCGGTGTGCCCGCATGCCTCTCGGCCTGGCCGATCAGCGCCAGCTCAAGCTCGGTCAGCCTGGCCGTGATGATCCTCGCGTGATCGCGCAGGTAGAGCCGCAGGTCGGTAGCCACCTGGTCGTTGCGGCTGCGCCCGGCCCGCAGCTTGCCGCCCAGCGAGCCGAGCCGTTCGAGCAACCCCCGCTCGAGCGCGGTGTGCACGTCCTCGTCGGCGGCCGACGGGCGGAACTGGCCGCTCCGGCACGCCCGGCCCAGCTCGTCCAGAGCGCCGAGCATCCGGCTCAGCTCGACGTCGGTCAGCAGCCCGGCCTTGTGCAGCACCCTGGCATGCGCGGCCGACGCCAGCAGGTCATAGGCCGCCAGCCGCCAGTCGAACTGGACGCTGACCGACAGCCGGGCCAGCGCCTCGGCCGGTCCCGACTCGAACCGGCCGCCCCACAGCCGCAGCGGACCTCCCCCCTCCGCCTCGCCCGCAGCCGCTGGCTCAGGATTCACGGTCGGTCTCCAGATCGAAGGGAACGGGGTTCGACCGGGGCCGGTCGAGTACTGTCAGCTCGCGATCTTGGCATTATGGCCGGCCGCGAGCTTGCGGTCACGGTCGGCGGCGATCTTGCTAGGCAGCCCGAACAGCTCGATGAATCCCTTGGCCAGCTGCTGATCGAAGGTGTCGCCGGTGTCGTAGGTGGCCAGCGAGTAGTCATAGAGCGCGGCCGGGCTGCGCCGCCCGGTCACGACCGCGCGGCCGCCCTGGAGGGTTAGCCGCACGTCGCCGCTAACCGGCCGCGACGATTCGGCCATAAACGCGTCGAGCGCCTGCTTCAGCGGGGAGAACCACAGCCCGTCGTACACCAGCTCGGTCCAGCGCTGCTCGGCCTGCCGCTTGAACCTGGCCAGGTCTCGCTCGACGCACACGCTCTCTAGCTCCGAGTGCGCGGTAATCAGGACCATCGCACCTGGCGCTTCATAGATCTCGCGGCTCTTGATGCCGACCAGCCGGTCCTCGACCATGTCGATCCGCCCGATCCCGTGCGCCCCTGCGATCGCGTTCAGTTCGGTAATCAGCTGCAGCGGAGTGCGCGCCTCGCCGTTCAGCGCGACCGGCAGGCCGCCGCGGAAGCTGAGGACGATCTCATCGGCAGGCCGGCCAGCCGCCGGATCGCTGGTGTAGCCGTAGACATCGGGCTGCGGCGCGTTCCAGATGTCCTCAAGGTGCCCGGTCTCGCAACTGCGGCCCCACACATTCTGGTCGATGGAGTACGGCGAGCGGGAGGTAACGTCGATCGGCAGGCCCTTCTCGGCCGCGAATGCGATCGCCTTGTCCCTGGTCATGCCCGAGTCCCTGACCGGCGCGAAGACGCGCACGTCGGGCGCCAGCGCGGCCAGGCCAGCCTCGAACCGCACCTGGTCGTTGCCCTTGCCGGTACAACCGTGCGCGACCATGCTGGCGCCAGTCTCCAGCGCAACCCTGGCCAGATGGCCAGCGATAAGCGGCCGGGACAGCGCCGACACCAGCGGATACCGGTCCATGTAGAGCGCGTTGGCCAGCAGCGCGGGCATGCAGTAGTCGGTCGCGAACTCGTCGCGCGCATCGACCACCTGGGCCGAAGCGGCTCCGCAGGCCAGGGCTCTGGACTTGACGGTTTCCATGTCCTCGCCGCCCTGGCCGACGTCGACCGCGAGGGCAATGACCTCAGCCCCGGTCTGCTCGGCGATCCAGCCGATCGCCACCGACGTGTCCAGTCCGCCCGAGTAGGCGAGCACGACTTTCTCTGTCACCGGGGCACCTCCTCAGATGTTGTTTCCTGCGCGGGTTGCTCATTCATTGACGGGCCGCCGTGTGACTGCTCCGCTCGGCTAGCCGCAGCAGCGCCTGAGCAAGCTCCTCCCCGCCGGCCGGGTCGCGGGAGATCACCAGCACGGTGTCATCGCCCCCGACGGTGCCGAGCACGGCCGGCCAGCCCGCGTGGTCGATGGCCGAGGCGAGCAGCTGGGCGGCGCCGGCCGGAGTCCGCAGCACCACTAGGTTGGCGCTGGCCTCGGCGGTCACGAGCAGCTCGGCCGCCACCCTGCTCAGCCGGGCCGCCGGGTCCGCGGCCGAAGGCGCGAACGGGCCCCCGGCGAGCGCCGCGCGCAGGCCGTTCCCCAGCCCGCCTGGGCCGGGCTCGCCGGGCAGCGCGTAGACGAGGGCGCCATCGGCGCCGCGGAGCCGGACGGCCCCGAGTTCCTCAAGATCGCGGGACAGCGTGGCCTGGGTAACCCGGACGCCGCGGTCGCCGAGCCGTTCGGCGAGCTCTTCCTGCGATCGGACCGGGGCCGACGCCTGACCGAGGATGGCCGCGATCTGGGCGTGCCGGGCGGCTTTGGTCAGCGGGCTGGTGTTCATGACAATCTCCCCAGCAGAAAGCACAGCAGCGCTTTCTGCGCGTGCAGCCGGTTCTCGGCTTGTTCCCAGACGAGGCTGGCCGGGCCGTCGATCACTGCGGCGGCTATCTCCTGGCCGCGATGCGCGGGCAGGCAGTGCAGTACCCGGCAGGCCGGGCTGGCCAGCGCCAGCTTCGCCTCATCCAGGCCGTAACCGGCCATCGCGGCTATCCTGTGGTCCTCCTGGCCCTCCGTGCCCATCGAGGTCCAGACATCGGTGGCCAGCACGTCGACGCCCTTGCAGGCATCCTGCGGATCGGCGCTGACGTTGACCGAGCCGCCGGTACGCTCGGCAATTGCGGCCGCGGCGGCGAGCACTGCCGCAACGGGCCAGTACGCCTCCGGCGAGCAGATCCGCACGTGCAGACCCGCGGTGGCGCCGCCGAGCAAGTACGAATGCGCCATGTTGGACGAGCCGTCGCCCAGGAAAGTGAGTGCCAGTCCGCTGAGACGGCCGTACGCGGCCTGGACGGTCTGCAGGTCAGCGAGCACCTGGCAGGGATGGAACTCGTCGGTCAGGGCATTGATGACCGGCACCGCGGCGACGGCAGCCATCTCCTCGACCCGCTCCTGGCCGAACGTTCGCCAGACGATCGCGGCTACCTGACTGGCCAGCACCCTGGTCATGTCCTGGATGGACTCGCCGCGACCAGCGTGCGTGCCCTGCGCGTCGATGATCAGCGGATAGCCGCCGAGCTCGGCAATGCCGGTCGCGAACGACACTCTGGTCCGCAGCGATGGCTTGTCGAACAGCACGGCAACTGTGCGCGGCCCGGCTAGCGGCTGGTGTCGCAGCCGGTCTGACTTGAGCCGGGCGGCCAGGGCCAGCACGTCAGCCTGCTCGGCCGGGGAGAGATCATCGTCACGCAGGAAGTGCCGGACGGCGCCGCGCCCGGCCAGCCCGGCCGCCGCGGTCACGTCGCCTCCCGGCCCGCCAGCACAACGCTGGCGGGATCTAGGATCGCGGGCAAGTTCACGTTCCCTCCCGGCCCGCCAGCACAACGCTGGCCGCGATCGAGAATCGCGGGCAAGTTCACGTTCCCTCCCGGCCCGCCAGACAACGCTGCCGCGTCGAGAATCGCGGGCAAGGTCACGTTCCCTCCTGGCCCGCCAGCACAACGCTGGCCGCGTCGAGGATCGCGGGAGCGCCGCGGTGAACGAGTCGGCTTCCTGCTCGGTCAGGATCAGTGGCGGCGCCAGCCGGACAGCGTCCGGCTGAACCGCGTTCACCAGGAAACCGTGCCGCTGCGCGGTGGCTGCGACCGCGGTACCCGCCGCCCCGGTGAGCGCGATTGCCAGCCACAGGCCGCTGCCGCGGACGCCGGCCACGAGCGGATGCTTCAGTCCCTCGATCCCGGCCGCGAGGTGCTCGCCCACGGCGCGGACATGCGCGAGCAGCCCGTCCTGCTCGATGGTCGAGAGCACCGCGAGCGCGGCGGCGCAGGCGATCGGGTTACCGCCAAAGGTGCTGCCGTGGTCGCCCTTCCCGAGCGCGGAGCCGAACCGGCCGATGCCGATGCACGCGCCTATCGGCAGCCCGCCGCCGAGGCCCTTGGCCAGCGTTAGCACGTCGGGCACCACGCCCTCGCGCTGGAACGCGAACCACTCGCCGGTACGGCCGATGCCGCTCTGGATCTCGTCGAGCACCAGCAGGGCACCCGCCGAGTCGCAGGCCTCCCTGGCCGCCTTCAGGTACCCGGCCGGGGCGGGAATGACGCCGCCCTCACCCAGGCCCGGCTCGAGGATGACGGCAGCGGTGTCCCGACCGACAGCCTCGGTGAGCGCAGCGGTGTCGCCATACGGCACGAACCGGACGTCCACCCCGAAGGGCTGGAACGGCGCGCGGATGGACTCCTTGCCGGTCAGGCTGAGCGCGCCCATCGTGCGACCGTGGAAGCTGCTCTCGGCCGCGACGAACACCGGCCGGCTGGGGCCCTGAGCGCGGCGGACGAGCTTGATGGCGGCCTCGTTCGCCTCGGCGCCGGAGTTCGCCAGGAACACCCGCCCGTCGACGCCCAGCAGCCCGATCAGCCGCTCGGCCAGCTCGACCTGGCGCTCGTGCAGATAGAGGTTGGAGGTGTGCGCGAGCGTGCTGACCTGCCGGGTCACGGCTTCAACCAGGGCAGGATGGGCGTGACCCAGCGCGCTGACAGCGATACCGCCGATCAGGTCGAGGTAGGCGTTCCCGTCAACGTCCCAGAGCATGCAGCCTGCGCCGCGAGCGAGCGCGACCGGAGGCATGCCATAGGTCAGCATCATGCTCGCGCCGTACCGGTCTTGCAGCAGCTCAGTCGCTGACATCGCACGCTCCCTCGGGGGTATTCGGAACAACCATGGTGCCGATGCCGGAGTCGGTGAAGATCTCCAGCAGGATCGCGTGCGGCAGCCTGCCGTCGAGGATGTGCGCCTGCGGCACGCCGCCGCGCACGGCCGCCAGGCAGGCCGCCATCTTGGGGATCATGCCGCCGGACAGGCCCGGCATAAGCGCGGCCAGCTCGTCGGCGGTCAGCCGGCTGATCGGCCGCGCCTGCAGCGCGCTGGCGGCGTCCTCGCCCGTCCACCGTGGGTACAGGCCGGCCACGTCGGTGAGGAACACCAGCTTGGCCGCGCCCAACTCGATGGCAAGAGCGGCGGCCGCGGTGTCGGCGTTCACGTTCAGCACGCCGCCGTCCCCGCTGCGCGCGACCGTCGAGATGACCGGGATCCGGCCATCGGCCAGCAGCGCTGTGACCGCGCCCGCGTTGACGGACTCGATCTCGCCGACGCGGCCGATGTCGACGCTTTCGCCGTCGACCTCGGCGTGCGTCTTGCGCGCGGTGAGAAGGTGCGCGTCCTCGCCGGACATGCCGACCGCGAACGGGCCGTGCGCGTTGATCAGGCTGATGATTTCCCGGTTGACCTGACCGGTGAGAACCATCCGGACAACGTCCATGGTTTCCGGAGTGGTCACGCGCAGGCCCGCCTTGAAGGTGGACTGCATGCCCAGCCGATCCAAGTGCGCGTTGATCTGCGGGCCACCACCGTGCACCACCACCGGAAGCAGCCCGGCGTACCGCAAGAAGACGACGTCCTGGGCGAAGGCATGCCGCAGGTCGTCGTCGACCATCGCGTTGCCGCCGTACTTCAGGACGACGATCTGGCCGTGGAATCGCTCGAGCCAGGGCAGCGCCTCGATGAGCGTGGCCGCCTTCGAGAGGGCGTCGTTCCCCGTCTGAACGTCGGCGGTCACGTCGAGTACGCCGAATTCTCGTGCACATACGCGGCAGTGAGGTCGGTGGTCAGGATGCTCGCGGTGTGCGGGCCCGCGGCCAGGTTGACGGTGATCGTGACATGGCGCGGCCGCAGGTCGACCGCCGACCTGTCCTCGCCCGGCGCGCCATCCTTGCACACCCACACGCCGTTGATGGCGACACTGAGCTGGTCCGGCTCGAATGCGGCCCGGGTCGTGCCGACCGCGGCCAGCACCCGCCCCCAGTTCGGGTCCTCGCCTCCGATCGCGCACTTGAGCAGGTTGCAGCGGGCGACGGCGCGGCCGGCCTCAACCGCGTCTGCCTCCGTCGCGGCACCCGTTACCTCAATAGTGATCGACTTGCTGGCGCCCTCGGCATCGGCTTGCATCTGTGCCGCCAGGTCCGCGCAGGTGTCGGTGAGCAGCCGGGTGAACTCATCATGGTCCGGGGTAGTGCCGGCTGCGCCGCTGGCGAGCAGCAGGACAGTGTCGTTGGTCGACATGCAGCCGTCAGTGTCGAGCCGGTCGAAGGTCGTGCGCACGGCCGCGCGCAGCGCCTGGTCCAGTCGGTCGGCGGGCAGCTTCGCATCGGTGGTCAGCACCACGAGCATGGTGGCCAGCGCGGGGGCCAGCATCGCCGCGCCCTTGGCCATGCCGCCGATCTGGTATCCGCTGCCCTGGATGGCGCTGGTCTTCGAGACCGTGTCGGTGGTCCTTATCGCCTCGGCGGCGGCAAGCCCGCCCTGGACTGAGGCTTGCGCAGTCGCTGTGGTCACGCCGGCCAGCAGCCGATCCAGCGGGAGCCGCTCGCCGATCAGCCCGGTCGAGCACACCGCGACCTCACCGGCGCCGACACCGAGCAGGCCGGCCAGGTGCTCCGCGGTCCGATGAGTGTCCTGGAAGCCGGCCGGGCCGGTGCACGCGTTCGCCCCGCCGGAATTCAGGACGACCGCGCGTACCGCGCCGCTGCTGAGGACCTGCTGGCTCCACAGCACCGGCGCGGCCTTCACCCGGTTGGAGGTGAAGACGCCGGCCGCGGCGGCGGACGGCCCGTCGTTGATGACGACGGCCACATCGGGATCGCCCGAGGCCTTGATCCCGGCGGCGACGCCGGCCGCGCGGAACCCCAGCGCCCTGGTGACGGTCATGGTGCGACTCCGATCGCGGTGAGCCCGGCTGTTTCCGGCAGGCCCAGCATGAGGTTGCCGTCCTGGATGGCCTGTCCCGCCGCGCCCTTGCCGAGGTTGTCGATGGCGGCCACGATGACTGCGCGCCCTGACCTCGTGTCCGCCGCGGCCTGGATGTGCACGCCATTCGAACCGGCCACCGAGGCGGTGGCCGGCCACGCGCCGTCGGGGAGCAGGCTGATGAAGGGCTCGCCGTGGTAAGCCGCAGCGATGGCGGCACGGAGTTCGGCGGTGGTAACGGCCGGGCTGGCCAGCCTGGCGGTGCAGGTGGCCAGGATGCCGCGCGGCATCGGGGCGAGGACCGGAGTAAAGCTGACGCCGACTGCCAGCGGGTTCGCGTGGTCGGCGGTCGCTTCGGCGAGTGCCTGCTCTATCTCCGGCGTGTGCCGATGCGCGCCCGCGACCTGATAGGCCGAGACCGAGCCCATGACCTCGCTCGCGAGCAAGTCGGTGCGCAGCGACCGGCCCGCTCCGGAGGTGCCGGACGCGGCGACGATCACCACGTCGACCGGGTCCGCCAGGCCCGCGGTGACGACCGGCACCAGCGCGAGCATCGCAGCGGTGGCGTAGCAGCCAGGAGCCGCTACCCGGCTAGCGGTCCGGATCGCTGCCCGTGCGCCGGGCAGTTCAGGGACGCCGGTAAGCCAGCGGCCAGGATGCGGGCCGGCGTAGTGCCGAGCCCACGCTTCCGCGTCGTCGAGCCGGAAGTCCGGCCCAAGGTCCACGATCTTGAGATCATCCGGCAGCGACGCGGCGAACGGCGCCGACTTGCCGGCCGGCAGCGCGAGAAACGCCAGATCGCAGCCGACCAGCGAAGCCGGATCATGCGGCTGGAGCGTGAGTTCCGCCAAGCCGGGCGCGCCGGCCAGGCCGGGATGCAGTTGAGCTACTGACTTGCCGGCGCTGGAGTCAGCCGTGACCGCGGCGATCTCCAGATCTGGATGCCCGGCCAGCAGCCGCAGCAGCTCGCCGCCCGCGTAGCCGCTAGCACCGGCCACCGCCACCCGCGCGCCCATCGACCCTCCACCGAACCGGTTCGTCCTCGCGCCGCTGGCGTGCGCATCACCTTTCGCCTAGTGAATGATTATGCAGACATCTGACTGATTATGCAAACGGGATTCGTCGGTTCATGACCCGGTAGCCACGGATTCCGGCCGGTAACCGGTCACTGCCAGATCTGTGATCTAGGTTGGGCCGATACCGGCCGAGGCGGCATGATGGGCGCGGAAGGGAGACGGTGCTCATGCGGGTCGGGCGGACTCACGGCGTGAGCTATCGGCTGTCCGCTGCGATCTGCATAGCGGCGATGATCACCGTGGGCATGCTGGCGCTGGCCGCATGCTCGACGCAGCCGAAGGCAGCAGCCGTCACCCAGTGCGGGACGAGCCACACGGCAGCCAAAGTGCCGATCGAGGTGGCGGTCGAACAGGGCCAGGTCTCCTGTACCACTGCGATGGCGATCGAGAGCGATTATGCCAAGGCGATCGAGGAAGGCAGGGCTCCCGGCAACGGCGGCGGCGGCCCGGTCACCGTGAACGGCTGGACCTGCCAGGGCTTCCCGACGCCTGAGTTGCTGAAGACCGGCAAGACGTCCAAGTGCGTCAAAGACAGCATTGAGATCATCGCCACGCTCAAGGTGCCCGGATAGCGGCCCAGTCCCGTCGAGCCAGTGGCTAGTGCGGCGTGGCGCCGTCGATCGCGATGAGGCCGTTCGTGGTGCCAGCAGCCTTCAGCGCGCCGACCCCCCATACCGAGGCCGTGCCAGGAACAGCCGCCAGTTGGGTCAAGATCCACGGTTGCCGTCCGAAGTTCGGCGTGGCCCGCGACCAGGTAGCTCCGGACAGGTGCCACAGGCGTGACGGCTGGCCTTTAACGTTGGTCGCCAGCGCAACGCCCCAGATGCCGCCGTGCCCGTCAGCGGCCATATCGACAAGCTCCCACGTGCCCCCCGAGGGTCCGCCGAGCCGGACAACCGTCCAGGCCGGCGAGGCAGGTGTCCACTTCGCCGCGAAAGCGGTCGTGCCCTTGGCGCCGTTCTTCACCGAGCCGCCGATCCAGACCGAGCCCCCCGGTCCGGCCAGCACGCTGGTCAAGTTCGCTCCAGCCGGTAGCGCCGGCTGAACGGCCGCCTGCTGCCAGCCGGCCTTTGCGGTCCAGTGCAGCACAAGCGGCTTGGTAATGCCGCCGATGAGGCCGGGGCTAATGCCTGCATTAGGCCGGCCGACGACCGCCCACACGCTGCCCGCCGACACCGCGCTGACCGCAGTGATCGAGCCCTTGCCCGGCAGCGTCTGGCCTCTCCACGTCCGGCCGTTGAAGTGGGCCGCGTACGGAACCGCCTGGGCCGCCGGGCTGGCCAGGTTGACTCGCGCCCCGAACGCCCATACGTTGCGCCTGCCCAAGTCCTTGGCGGCCGTGATCTCGGTGGCGTTCGAAGCTGCCGTGCCGCCGGGCACCTGGCCCGTGTTCCAGCGCGTACCGTTGAGATGCAGATATGCAGGGGCACGCGGAAGGCCGTTGAATACCCAGACATCGCCCGCCGACGACGCTGCTATCTGGGTGAAGGTCGGATAGGTGTTGTTCCAGGCCTTCGCTACTCCGGCCGGCAGAGTGACCGGATGCCAGCCAGTACCGGCCCAGTGCGTCAGAACGGGTTTGAAGGTCAGCGTCTTGTTATTCTGCGCGACGCCGGTCGCCCACGCATTGCGGGCGCTCACCGCGTCGACTCCCCACAGGACGGTAACGCTGCCGCGCGTAGAGAGCTCTGCGTTGACCCGCCAGCCGCTCGTGGCGGCCTGAGCCGGCAGCATCGCGGCGGTCAGGGCGAGCGCGCTGCCGGACAGGACAACCGCAGCGCGCGACGACGACCTGATCATGAACCCTCCGAGTCTGCCCGCTCATGAACCCATTGCCCTGCCTAGGCCCAGCCCCACGAGACTCGCCTTGGAGATTCTGTCACCGTGGCATCGGGACGTCGACTGGGCGCTATACGCGAAATGCCTGCCGGAGCGCGATCACCGATGCCCCGACGCGCGAAGCCGACGCGCGCGTCATCGCGACGTCGGGCCAGCGATCGCGACAAGGCCGTCGGCGGATGCGCCGACCTTCAGGGCACCAACCCCCCAGACCGAGGCGGTGCCGGGAACCGAGGCCAGTTGCGCGAGGTACCACTCGTGCTTGCCGAAGGCGGGCATGACCTGGGACCAGCTGGCGCCGGTCAGGTGCCACATCCGCTCCGGTTGGCCCTTGACGTTGGTCGCGAGCGCGACACCCCAGATGCCGCCCTGCCCGGAAGCGGCCATATCGACAAGCGCCCATTTGCCTGGCGAGGCGCCGCCGAGATGAGCCAGCGTCCAGGCCGGCGCGGCCGGCGTCCACTTCGCCGCGAAAGCGGTGGTGCCCTTGGCGCCGTTCTTCACCGAGCCGCCGATCCAGACCGTGCCGCCCGGCTCGGCCAGAACGCTGGTCAGGTTGGCTCCGGGCGGTAGGACTGGCTGCACGGCAGCCCGCTGCCAGCCGCTGGCTGGCGTCCAGTGCAGCACGAGCGGCTTGGGTGCCGCAGAGAATGGGCCGGGGCCGACTACCGCCCACATGTTTCGCGGCGAGACCGCGCTAGCCGCGGTGATCGCGCCCTTGCCCGGCAACGCCTGGCTCGTCCACCTGCTGCCATTGAAGTGCGCGCCGTAAGGTACGGAGGCCGGCGTCGGGCTGGAGAGGTTGGTCTTCGCCCCAAAGGCCCATATGTTGTCCGGCCCGAGATCCTTGACAGCCGTGATCTGGAGGCCGAATCCACCTGCTGTCCCGCCACCAGGCAAGCTGCCGATGGTCCAGCGCGTGCCACTCAGGTGCAGGTAGCGCCCGCCAGCGAAGCCGTTGATCACCCAGATATTGCGCGCAGACGATGCCGCGATCTGGGCATCTATCGGGGAGCTGTTCTGCCAGCGTTTCGCTACCTTGGCCGGCAATGTGATCAACTGCCAGCTCTTCCCGGTCCAGTGCCTCAGGACGGACTGGAAGGTGCCTTGCTTGTTACTTGCGACGATGCCGGTGGTCCACGCGTCGCGCGCGCTCACCGCGTCCACGCTAAAGAGCTCGCTGGCGTTGCCGGGGCTGTGAAACTCGGTGTTGACTCGCCAGCCAGTTGTGGCGGCCTGGGCTGGTAGCGTCGCGGCGGTCAGCGCGAGCGCGGTGCCGGACAGGACGACCGCGGCGCGCCGCGACGACTTGATCATGGATCCCCCGAGTCAGGAGTGATTCAGCAAAGAAGTCGGGGTCACGTTACCGGAATTTACCGATATTAAGCTATAGGTTGACCTGATTGAGCTAGCGAGGATCCGCCTGCTCAGCGGTGGTGGGCGCGTTTGACCGGCGTTGCTCGCTTCACGGACTTCGATTTCGAGTGCTTCGCGGGACGGACCGGCAGGACGCTCGCCGAAGTGCCCTTGAGCGCGACAATGGCGTTGACCGTGTCGCGGTACCTGATCATTCCCGCTGCCCAGATTGATGACGTACCAGGGATCGGGGCCAGCCCGCCAAGCTGCCACGCGTGCCAGCCGAATCCAGGCGAGACCTGGAACCATCTCGTCCCGACCAGGTGCCAGAGTTGGTGACTGGTCACGTTCTCAGCAGCCGTGACGCCCCACACCCCGCCGCCAGTCGCCGCCAGTTCGGCTAGGCCCCACCGGTCCCAGGACGCGGTGATCGGCAGCTGGGAGACTGTCCAGGCCTTCTTGTTCCAGATAGCTGAGAGCGGAGTGGTGCCGTCGGCGCTGTTGGGTGTCTCGCCGCCGACCCAGAGCGCGCCGCCGCGCTCCGCCACCACGCTGCTGAGCCCGGCGCCGGCCGGCAGCCTCGGCTGGACCGGCGCGGCCCGCCAGCCCGACCTGCCGGTCCACTGCAGCACGGCGGGCTTGGCGAAGGTCGCAATCCGCTGGGTGGTGACGCACCCGATGACGGCCCAGAAGTCGTCGGGCGAGATAGCGCTAACCGATGTGATGGCGCCCTGGCCGGGCACTGGCACGATGGCCCAGCTCTTGCCGTTGAAGTGGGCGGCGTACGGCGACTGCCACCCCTGGGGACTAAAGCGCTGGATCATGCCGAAGGCCCAGACGTCAGTCGGGCCGAAGACTTTTGCCGACGTGATCAGCACGACCTGCCGGCCGTTTCCCGCTCCGCCAGGCAGCGTCCCGGTACTCCAGTGCTTACCGTCGAACCGCAGGTATCGGGGTAGGCCGCTCAGGATGCCGTTCAAGACCCACACGTTCGCCGGCGAGCTCGCGCCAATCTGCGCCAGGATGGGTGAGGCGTTGTTCCACGTGCGGGCCACGCCGGCAGGCAACGCGACAGCCTGCCAGGTCTGCCCGGTCCAGTGCTTGATCAGGGCGCTGACGCCGAACCCGGTCGGCCGCACGGTGAAGCCGGCGACCCACGTATCCTGCGCGCTCGGCGCGCTGATGCTGGTCAGATCGGCCTGACCGTGCTTCGCGCCGAACGTTGCGGCAACCCGCCACCAGGTTGAGGCGGCATTGCCCGGATGCGGAGTGCTGACCGGCTGGACAGCGCTGGAAAATGCGAGCACACCGCCGGCTGCTGCGACGGCAGCGTGGCCCAACGGCCAACCGAACATGCAACCCTCATCTGATAATCCGACCGACCACACCAGTCCAAACTGGACTGCATCATATGTCAGCCGAGGCCAGGGTCACGTCACAGCCAGCCGGCCGACGCTGCTACCCGCCGCGCAGCACCGCTCCGGTCTGCCTGGCGGCCTCGGCCACCGCTGCGTCCCTCGCAGCCGTTGCCTCCTCCGCAGTCAGCGTCCGGTCGGGTGCACGCAACCGCAGGGTGTAGGCGAGAGACTTGCGGCCCTCGCCGGCCTGATCGCCGGTGTACACGTCGAACAGGCGCAAGTCCTCCAGCTGCACGTCGCCAGCGTCGGCCGCACCCGCGACCAGAGCCCGTTCCACGTCGGCGGCCGGCACAGTCTCGGCCACGACCAGGGCCACATCCTGGACCGCAACCGGGTAGCTGGACAGCGTCGGCGCCTGCACCGGGCCGAGCGTTTCGGCAGCCGTCTCGACCACGGACATGTCCAGCTCCATCGCCACGGTCCTGGCCGGGAGGCCGAACGCGGCGATCACCCGAGGGTGCAGTTCGCCGGCATGACCGGCCAGCCACTCGTGGCCTTCGTCATTCTGGACGAAGATGGCGGCGCAGCGGCCCGGGTGCCACGGCTCATGCTGGTCGGCCCGGATCTCGAACGGCACCCGGCTCGCCCGCAGCACGACCCTGGCCGCTTCGATAGCGTCCGGCCAGGCGGCCGGCCTGCCCTCGCCCCAGTAACCACCAGGCTCGGCGTTACCGGCCTGCACGACGCCAACCCGTAGCGGCTGATCCGGCAGCGCCGCCTCAAGCTCGGCGACTTCGTGTACGGCCGGCCCGCGGTCAACTCGCAGCATCGGCGCGACCGAAGGCGCATTCGGCCTGGGCCGGAAGACCAGCCCGAACTCATACAGCGGCACGTCGGTAAAGCCGCGGCCGAGGTTGCGGGCCAGCGTCCGGAACAAGCCGGGCAGCAAGGTGGTCCGCATCAGCGGCTCATCCTCGCTCAGCGGGTTGGACAGCCGGACCGCGATCCGGCGCGGATCCTCGGCGGGCAGCTGAAGCTTGTCGAAGTCGGCCTGCGACGTGAACGGCTGGCTCAGTACCTCGACCAGGCCGTTGTGCGCAAGCCCGCGGTTGGCGGCCCGGCGGAGCCGCTGCCGCCCGGTCAGACCGCGCCCGCCGGCCGCGCGGACCGCCCGGACCGGGATGTTCTGGTAGCCCTCGAGCCTGATGACTTCCTCGGCCAGGTCGGCCGGGTCACGCAAGTCGGGACGCCAGGACGGCGGCGTCACCAGCAGTGTCACGCCGGACTTGTCGTGGCGGCGATGGTCCTGCTTGGCCTGCTGGGCTAGCTGCGCACCCGGAACGCTGCCAGGCTCGGCCGCCGAGGACGTACCGGCGGGCGCCTGATCACCGGCCTGCGCGATCGCGCATCCCACCTCGCGGAGCCTGGCCAGCACCGTGTCCAGCCCGTAGACCACGCCGGCCACCTGTTCGGGATAGACAGCCGCCATGGAGATGGTGATCGGTTCGGTCTCCACCGCCGCGAATGAGCAGCCCGGCACTTCGGTTCCGCCGCCGAGCGCAGCCAGCATGGAAGCAGCCCGAGCCGAGGCGCGGAGCTGGAGTTCCGGATCGACGCCGCGCTCGAACCGCGCCGATGCCTCCGAGCTGAGCTTGTGCCGCCTGCTCATCCGGGCCACGCCGCGGGGCGAGAAGTGCGCGGCCTCGATCACTAGGTCCCGCGAGCTTTCCGACACCTCCGTCTCGACCCCGCCCATCGTGCCGGCGAGCCCGATCGGCCCGGACGAGTCGGTGATCAGGATGTCCTCGGCGTCGAGCGTCCGGACCACGTGATCAATGGTCTCCAGCTTCTCGCCCGGCCTGGCCCTGCGTACCACGATGGGCCCGGTTAGCCGTGACCGGTCGAACGCGTGCAGTGGCTGGCCGAGCTCCAGCATGAGGTAGTTGGTCACGTCGACCGCGAGCGACACCGACCGCTGGCCCGTCCTGGCTAGCCGGATCCGCATCTGCAGCGGCGTCGGGCTGCCCGGGTCGATGCCGCGCACCTCGCGCAGCGCGAACCGGTCGCAACCGGTGGGGTCCTCGATGCTGGCCGGATAGACGTCAGGCGAGATCGCCGCCACGTCAGGCGGCAGCCCGACGCCAGCGGGGTCGGTGAACCGCACCTGGTAGGAGATGGCTAGTTCCCTGGCCACCCCTCGGACCGACAGCGCATAGCCCTTGTCTGGCGTTACGTTAATGTCGAATACCACGTCGCGCAGGCCCGCATAGCTGACGAAGTCCAAGCCGAGCGGAGCATCGGCAGGCAGCACCATGATGCCCGAGTGGTCGTCGCCGATCGCCAGCTCCGACGCCGAGCAGATCATGCCTTCCGACACGTGGCCGTAGGTCTTCCGCGCGCCGATCTCGAATCCGCCGGGCAGCACCGCCCCCGGCGGTGCCAGCGGCACCCGGTCGCCCACGGCGAAGTTGACGGCGCCGCAGATGACGTGCCGCTCCTGGCCGTCGCCGGTGGACACCTGGCAGTACCTGATGGGCTTGTTGAAGCCGGTCAGCTCCTCGATGCTGAGCACCTCGGCGATCACCACGCCGCTGATGTCGTGCCCGACCGGCTCGACCGACTCGACCTCGAGGCCGGAGTTGGTCAGCCGCCGGGACATCTCCAGCACGCCCGCCTCGTTGTCCGGGGTCAGGCCGATGGCCGCGTACTCAAGCAGCCACGACAGCGGTAGCCGCATCATGCCTCCATTCCGAACGCACGGCTGAACCGCAGGTCACCCTCGAGCGTGTCCCGGATGTCGGCCACCCCGTGCCTGATCATCACCGACCGGTCGATGCCCAGGCCGAAGGCGAATCCGCTATAGCGGTCTGGGTCGATGCCGCAGGCCACGAGCACCCGCGGGTTGACCATGCCGCAGCCCGCGATCTCGATCCAGCCCTGCGACCGGCAGACGCGGCAAGGCTCGCCGCCGGGCCTGACCGACGCGCCCCGGCAGACGTAACACTGCATGGAGACATCGGCGGACGGCTCGGTGAACGGGAAATAGTCGGGCCGGAGCCTGGTCTGGAGGCCCTCGCCGAACATCGCATCGACGAACGCAGTGATCGCACCGCGCAGGTCAGCCATGGTGAGTCCCTCGTCGACGGCCAGGCACTCGATCTGGTGAAAGACGGGGCTGTGCGTTGCATCGAGGGCATCGCTGCGGTAGCACCGGCCAGGGCTGACCACATAGAGCGGCAGCGGCCGGGTGAGCATCGCCCGGATCTGGACCGGCGAGGTGTGGGTTCGGAGCACGACACCAGACCGCTGGCCCGGCTCACCGCCCTCCACGAAGATCGTGTCCTGCATCTCCCTGGCCGGATGGTCAGGCGGGAAGTTCAGCGCGTCGAAGTTGTACCACTCGGCCTCGACCTCGGGCCCTTCCGCAACCTCGTAGCCCATGTCGACGAACACGTCCACCAGGCGCTCACCGACCGTGGTCACCGGGTGCCGCGCCCCGATGGTCCGGCGATCCCACGGCAAGGTAACGTCGACGGCTTCGTCCACCAGCACTCGCTGGTCGCGGTCGGCTTCGAGCTCGGCCTGGCGGCGGCCGAGAGCCTCGCGGATCGCGGCGCGAGCAGCCCCGACCCGCTTGCCCGCGTCCGCCCGCGCGGCCGGCGGCAGCGCGCCGATCTCGGCGTTGGCCAGCGTGATGGGCGCCCGGTCGCCGGCATGCGCCAGCCTGGCGGCCTTCAGCTGATCCAGGTCAGCAGCGGCATCGATGGCAGCCAGCGCGTCAGCCTGCATGCGCTGGACCTCGTCGGGAGACAGCATTGCCACCGCCACTGGGTCATAAGTGTTATTTGGAGCGGACATCGTTCCCTGATCTCCTGCGCTCAACAGCATCAACTAGGTCTGGGTGTGGTGCGGCTGGCCCTGGTGGTGCGGCCGGCCTTGGTGGTGCGGCCGGCCTTGGTGCTGCGGCTGGCTCTGGTGGTGCAGGCGGCCTGGTTAGTCCGGCCGGCCTGGCTGGCGCAGCCGGCCGGGGCCACGGCGGCGGAGGTTGGGCGCTAACAGCGCAGCTTGCCCGAGCTGACTTCGACTAGGTAGCGGCTACGCAGCCTGCGACCCGGCGCCGCCAACGCGCGCCGGACACGTGGCAAATCCGCGAAAGCCCGCCGGCTAGCCGAACTCAGGCGTCGCGGCGGGCATGGTAAATCGGAACTCAGCCCCGCCGCCCGGTGCCTGCTGCACGATAATCTCCCCGCCGTGTGCCTCTACCAGGCCCTTGACGATGAACAGGCCGAGGCCCGCACCGCCCCGGCGCTTGGCACGCCAGAACCGGCCGAAGACACGAGGCGCAACGTCGGGCGCGATGCCAGGACCCTGGTCGCGAACCGCTACGGCCACGCCAGGAGCCCCGCCCACAACCGTCGGCTCCACCACAGTCGTAACGGTACCAGCACCGTGTCTGACGGCGTTCTCGATCAGGTTCGCCAGGATCTGGTCGACCTTGTCGACGTCCAGCCAGGTTTCCGGCACGCCATCGTGCACCTCGACGTGGTACCGGTCGGCCGAGTCCCCAGTCGCCACCCGGCCGCTGATGATCTTCGCGGCCCTGGCCCCGACGTCAACGAGCTCCCGGTGCACCTCAATCCGGCCCGCCTCGATCCTGGACACGTCCAGCAGCTCAGTGATCAGCCGGGTCACCCGGTCGGCGTCGGCGTTGACGGTCTCCAGCATCACGCGCTTCTGGTCATCGGTGAACTTTGGCCACTTGGCGAGCAGCGTGGCGGTAAAGCCCTTGACGCTGGTCAGCGGCGACCGCAGCTCGTGCGCCACCGTCGACACCAGGTCAGCCCGGCTGCGCTCTTGCCGCATCAGCTGCTGCGCGCTTCGCAAGGTGATGATGACCCGCTGGACGGCACCGGGCTCACGTGACCACCCCTCGCGGGGACCGCGTCCCCGCGGGACGCGCACGTAGGCGACGCTGACAAGAAGCGCTGTTCCATCAGGAAGGTAAAGGTGCCGTTCCGGATGACGCGTCCTGGTCGACAAGCCGTCATACGGCTGACTCAGCGCCCACCAGCAACGATCTTCGCTGTCGCGCAGCGGCAGGATCTGCCGGAGGTCGCGGCCGAGCGCCAGCGCCGGGCTGATGCCGGTGAGCCGGGCCGCCGACCGGTTGAAGACCGCGACCTTGCCGGCCCGGTCGGCGATTACGACGCCGTCGGGCAGATCGTCAGCGAGCATCAAGCCGCTGGCGAAGTCATCGGCCTGGGTGGTGCCAGTGACAGCAGCAGTGCCAGCGGCGGGAGCGCTGCCGACGGCGGAAGCGGTGCTGACGGCGGAAGCGGCGGGCGCGCTCACGACCCTCGCCGCCGCCTGACCTGTCACGATCCGCTCCACGTGCGCGCCGCCTCCGGGAGGCTCCCGACCATGCCTGCCCCCGGGCACAAACGCGCTTACTGCAGCGGTCGAACCGCGAGCCTGTCCGGCCACGGCGCCCATTACCACAGCCACGCCAGCGGACTCGGGGGGAACCGCCGTTGCAGCGCTGTCGCGTCAGCGGCCACCTGACCCGTACCGGGTCACCTCATGACGCAACGTGATCAGACTCTAGCGGATTCGCATTGTCCCCCGTCACTCCCACCCGCATCAGATGTCCGGCGGTTGCCAGATCTTGCCCGCCGGAGGAGGAAAGTTTTCCGTTCGTTAACGTTCGAGGCCGGCAGCGCGGAGCGCACGGGCCGAGGCATACAGGCAGACTGCCGCGGCGGCGGCCAGGTTCAGGCTTTCGGCCTTTCCGTAGATCGGCACCGCCACCGCGTCATCGGCCAGTGCCAGCAAGCTGTCCGGCAGTCCCCAGGCTTCGTTCCCGAACAGCCACGCCGTGGGGCGGGCCAGGTCCGCGCCGTCTGCGGCGGAGTCGACGAACTGGGTGGCGCTGCCGTCGGCGGCCAGCACCTGCAACCCCGCCGAGCGCAGTGCCGCGATCGTGTCCTCCAGCCGCACGCCCGCCACCACCGGCAAGTGGAACAGGCTGCCCGCGGAGGAACGAACGCACTTGCTGTTGTACGGGTCCACCGACGCGGCCGCGAAGACCACGCCGTCGGCGCCAGCGGCATCGGCCGTCCGCAACACGGTGCCCGCGTTACCGGGATCCCGGACGTTCGCCAGCACGGTGATCAGCCGAGGTCGGGCCGCCAGCACCGAATCCAGCGGCACGTCCACGAACGTGCAGACGCCGAGCAGGCCCTGCGGCGTAATCGTCTGCGCGAGCTCGGCCATTACCTCGCCGCTCACCTCGTGCACCGCAATGCCCTGCCGGACCGCCTGGTCAGCCAGGTCAGGGTGCCGTCCGCGGCCTGGCGCGGTGACAAACAGCTCGGTCAGCACACCCGGCT
The DNA here is from genome assembly GCA_963804435.1 of uncultured Actinomycetota bacterium. Lineage (GTDB taxonomy): Bacteria > Actinomycetota > Actinomycetes > Streptosporangiales > Streptosporangiaceae > JAJYUU01. The sequence continues at coordinate 3,768,019 of CAWDQI010000001.1, forward strand.
TTGCCAGCGCTTCCCGGACTGCCTGCGGGCCTTCTGCGAGGAAAGAACGGGCCCGTTCCCTGAATGCGCGCTTGGCAAGCTGACGGGCCGCCTTCACCCGCGGCGAGCGGATGCCCATCGAACCGCTCGCCGGCGGGAAGGTCTTGGCCTGCCTGGTCACTGGCGGCGCCGGGGCGCCGTCACCGGTCCGGTTCAGGCCGCCGGCGCGTTGATGTCGGCCGGCAGCGCCTTCTTCGCGACCTCGACCAGCGCCGCGAACGCCTGCGGGTCAGAGACGGCCAGCTCGGCCAGTATCTTCCGGTCGACCTCGACCTCGGCAAGGCGCAGGCCCTGGATGAACCTGTTGTAGGTGAGGCCCTCGGCCCTGACCGCCGCGTTGATCCGCTGGATCCACAGCCGGCGGAACGCGCCCTTGCGGTCCTTGCGGTCCCGGTAGGCGTAGGTCATCGAGTGGAGCTGCTGCTCCTTGGCCTTACGGTAGAGCCGGGACCGCTGGCCCCGGTAACCGCTCGCGCGCTCGAGAACTACCCGGCGCTTCTTATGGGCATTGACCGCCCGCTTCACGCGTGCCATGTCGAAAACTCACTTCCTCGAGGCGGGCCGGGTCACTTTCCCAGCAACTTCTTCATCTTCTTCGCGTCGGCTGGGGACAGCTCCACATAGCCATACAGTCGGCGCGTCTTGGTACTCGGCTTGTGCTCAAGGTAGTGAGCGCGGTTGGCGCGGCGGCGAATGATCTTGCCGGTGCCCGTCAGCCGGAACCGCTTGCCAGCGCCGCTGTGCGTCTTCATCTTCGGCATGTCGCCGTGTCTCCGTTTCCTGCAGGACCCGTTTCCTGCCGTCACCTGTTCCTGCCGTACCTGTTCCTGCCGTACTGTTCCTGCCGTACCTGTTACTGCTGTGCCTGTTCCTGTCGTCCCAGGACACGTCAATCGGGCGTGCCGTCAGGCACGATTTCCTCGCTGGCAGCTTTGCCTGCCGAGCTGGCCGTTCGGGCCCCTAACGTGGCGGCCCTCGCAGATCGCCCGCCTAGCTGATCAGCACCGCGCTGGTAGCACGGCGCTGGTCAGCTCCCGGCCGGCGAATTGCCGGAGGTGGTTAGCTTTTCCCCTCGCCTGACTCCTTCGGGGCTCCGGGTCCGGCTTTATCGGCCCCGACCGCCTTGTCCGCGGAGACGGCGCGAGGGGTCGGAACCGAACCCTCAGCGGCGCGCCTGGCCGGGCCTGGCTTGGGAGCCGAGCTGCCAGGCGCGGAGGTTCCCGGCCTGGCTGCGGCCGCGGTGCCACGGGGGGCGGTCGGCTTGGGAGCCGAGCCGCCGGCCGGGCCGGGCCTGCCTGCCGAGGCAGGCGTAGTGCGCGGCGCCGCCGGCTTGGGCGCCGCGGCCGGGCGGGCAGCCGACGTCGGCGCGCCAGCCGCCGGCTTGGGCGCCGCGGCGGACGGCTTCGGTGCAGCCGGTCCTGTCGACCTGGCGGGCGCGGGCTTCGTTGCTGCCGCCTCAGGCTCGGTGTCCGTGGCTGCCTCCGGCGCTGCGCTACCCGGCTGACTCGCCGGCGTTGGCTCCGTAGCGGCGGACTGCTGCTGTGGGGCCGCCCGGTCGGCAGCCACCTGCTGCTTTCCGTCCTGCTGGGCGGCTGAGGGCGCGGTCGTTCCGGCCGTCTCGGGTACGTCGGCCTTAGCGTGATCCCTGGCCGATGCGACGGCGGCGCGCTGCGCGGCCTTAGCTCTGGACTCCGTGGCCGGTGCCTCGGACTCAGCCGAGTCGCCTGATGCCGCCTCGCGGGCATGCTGCCCGGCTGGCGCGGTCAGCCTTGGCCGCGGCCATCGCGTCAGCCTTGCGCTTGTGCGGCCCGATTACCATGATCATGTTCCGGCCGTCCTGCTTCGGCGAGGACTCGACGAAGCCGAGTTCTTCGATGTCGCCGGCCAGGCGCTGGAGCAGCTTGAACCCGAGCTCGGGCCGGGACTGCTCGCGCCCCCTGAACATGATCGTTACCTTGACCTTGTCGCCTTGTTTCAAGAAACGCTCGACGTGGCCCTTCTTCGTGCCGTAGTCGTGCGGGTCGATCTTGGGCCGCAGCTTGATCTCTTTGATGACCGTCTGGGCCTGGTTCTTGCGCGACTCTCTGGCCTTCAGGGCAGATTCGTACTTGAACTTCCCGTAGTCCATGAGCTTGCAGACAGGTGGCCGGGCCATGGGCGCAACCTCGACGAGGTCGAGATCTGCCTCCTGCGCCAGCCGGAGCGCATCGTTGATGGCAACAATCCCGACCTGCTCGCCGGCTGGGCCGACAAGACGGACTTCGGGAACCCGGATGCGCTCGTTAATACGAGGTTCGGTGCTGATGTGACCTCCTTGTGTCACGGTGCTCCTGCGCCGGGACTTTCCCTGCGCAGAATGAGCGGAGTCTGGTGGCAATGACGCTGACCGCCGCGACGGCGGCTACCGGATCAACCGGCTGTCAAACGCAAAAGGCCCCGCATATCGTGCCTGCGGGGCCACCAATGCGAGAACGCCCGCGTCAGGACACGCCCGCACGCAGGTTTACCCGCGACGCCGCCGCCGATCCGAATCCGGTCCGGCAGCAAGGCGCCCGGCCTGACCAGCCAGCCCCGACTCGGGCCGACCGGCCTCCGGCTGGCCTGCTGCGGCTAGCCGACTAAATACCCGCCGGCGCCGTGTTGGTAAGTACTGCGCTGGTGAGCGCTTGGCTTACCGCAACTGTGCTAGCTAGGTGGGAGGCGGCCGAGGTGGTCCTCCGCTTGCACGCCCGGCAGGTGCTGCCGAGCTTTGTCGTCTGGCCAGCTTAACTCATTCCGACGGCACTGTATTCCGGGCGGTGCTTACCGCGCGGGCCGTTTTCGCCCGATCCGAGCAGCTTGCGCGCGTAGCTTGCCCGCACGTACGGAGGTTTCCACGTCGGCGGCGACCAGTAAGTTTCCATGCTCCGTCAGCGTTGATCTTGTTCTAGCCCTCGCCGCCGGGCGATCTCGGCCAGGCCAGCGGCGCGCATCGCTGCCACTGGCGCCTGATGCCCGGTCATGAGCTCCACTTGAACTGCGGCCTGCTGCAGAAGTAGCTCAAAGCCGGATATTACGGTCGCACCGGCTGCCATCGCCGCCTGGGCCAGCAGCGTCGGCCAGGGCTCGTACACCACATCGAAGACGGCCTCGGCAGTCACGTCCCCGGCAGCGACCTGGCGGGCTACGACGTCGGCCGCCCCCGCGGGGACAGTCGAGATCACCAGCTGCCAAGCCTGGCTGGCCCCCGCGAACGCCACGCCCTCAGCCGCGAACTCGGCCAGCCGGATCTGCATGCCGAGATGACCGGCTACTTCCAGCACCGGCCCGGCCCTGGAGGCGTCGCGGACGGCCACGGCAACCTCACCCGCGCCGGCCCGCCGCAGGGCCGCCAGTGCGGAACCGGCGGTAGCGCCGCCGCCGAGGACAAGCACGTCCCCGCTGACACGAACCCCTGCCTCGCGCAGGGCGGCGACCATGCCGGGTACGTCGGTGTTATAGCCAGCGCGCCGGCCGTCACGCAACACCACGGTATTGGCCCCGCCGACGTCGGTGACCAGCCGCTCAGCCTGATCCAGCAGCGGCAGCACCGCTCGCTTCAACGGCATCGTCAGCGACAGCCCGGCCCATTCCGGCCCGAGCGAGTCCAGCAGGCCGGCCAGGCCAGCAGCGTCACATTCGATGGCCTCGTAAGACCAGCCGGTCAGGCCCAGCTCGCGGTAGGCCGCCGCATGCAGCACTGGCGAGAGCGAGTGCCCGACCGGCCTGCCGAGCACAGCCGCGCGCATGGCAGCCGTGACTTAGAGCCCGGCGCTGTGCGCCCGCTGCGACCAGATCTGGAACTGCGCGTTGCTGTTGGTAAACAGTGTCAAGCCCTTCTTGTTTACCGTCACGAAGTACGTCCAGTTGCCCTGCGCCGGGCGCAGCACCGCATCGATCGCCGCGACGCCGGGCGAGTCGATCGGCCCGGGCGGAAGGCCGATGTGATTGGTGGTGTTGTAGGGCGAGCTCGAGTTGAGTTCGCTCTGGGTCAGGTCGTAGATGTACTTGTTGAAGATGTAAGCGACCGTGCTGTCCAGCCCCAGACTCATCCCAGCGTTCAGCCGGTTGTCGATCACCTCGGCCACCTTGGTGTAATACTGCGGCCCGACCTCGGCTTCAAGCAGGCTCGCGGCGATGATCACGTGATACTCGCTGAACCCGGCATGCTTGGCCTTCGCGGCCAGGTTCATACCTGAAACCACAGTCTTGAACTGCGCCACCATGGTCTTGAGCATGTCGAGCGGGGTGCTTCCGGGCGGGAAGTTATACGTGGCCGGCCAGAGGAGTCCCTCCGGGTTGCCGTGCGCCCACGGCGGCAACCCGAGAGCCGCGGTGTCCTTCAGCGCGGCCTGGAACTGGCTCAGCGGCTTGCCCGTCTCCTTGGCGAGAATCGCGATGACCTTGCTGGCCCGGTACCCATCCGGCACCGTCACGCCCTGTTGCACGCGGGCCTTCGGGTCGTTGAGCATCGCCCAGGCGGCGGCCAATCCCATGTGCTTGTGCAACTTGAAAACGCCAGGCTGCAGGGTAGGGCTCCTGGTGGCGACGTACGCGGCCCACGGGTCGATGGCCTCTATGACTCCAAGCCGCACCAGCTCGGACGAGATTGAGTCGCCGGTGGCGTTGGGCGGGACGGTCACCAGCGCAGTGCCGTAGCCGGGGCCAGGCGGGTAGCTGGCGTGCTTCGCCTGGTACGAGCTGTAGAAGTGGTAGCCGACGCCGGCGATGCCGAGTATCACCACGAGGAAGATGATCAGGGCGATCATCCCGGCGCCAATCCCGCGCCCGCGCTTGGGTGGCCGCTCACGACGGCGGCGACGGCTGGCGGGAATGTCATCGCCGCCACCGAAGCCGCGGAAGAAGTTGTTGTGCCGTGCGGCGTCGGCGTCCATCTCGTCTTCGGGCTCGCGCCCGCGCCGGGCTACGCCGGTGTCGCCCGCCGGCGCCTGCCATCCGTAGCCGTCATCACGGCCAGGACCGCGCCCGTAGGCATCGGGCTCATACCCCGGTTCGGGCGCAGAACCTGGCCCCGCGCCGTAGTCCTGCTCGGCGTATCCGCGGCCGTCATCGAATCCGGGCTGGCCGTAGCCCGGTTGCCCGTCGTAACCAGGCTGACCGTCGTAGCCAGGCTCACCGCCGTAACCCGGTTGCCCGCCATAACCCGGCTGACCGCCGTAACCCGGCTCGTCACCGTAACCCGGCTGGCCCCGGTAAGCCGGCTCGCCACCGTATCCAGGCTGGCCGCCATATCTGTCGTCGCGGCCGTACGGGTCGCGCTCGTCATACCGATCCCTCGCCTGGTCACCGTAGCGATCCTGGCCGCTGAAGCCGTCCGGCGCGGCGTAGTTCCCGGTGCTGCCGTAACCGCCACGGTCGTATCCCTGGTCACGGCCGTACGGCTCAAGTTGTCCCGGCGCCTCAGTTCGCCCGTACGGCTCGAGTTGTCCCGGCGCCGCAGGTCGCCCGTACGGATCGGTGTGCCCGCCAGAATCGGTCCGGCCGTACGGATCGGTCCGGCCATAGCGGTCCTGGTCCTGGTATCCGGGCTGACCGTAGCCCTCGTCGTGGCTGCCGCGCACCCCGTAATCCCCCCGGCTGTAGCCGTCCTGGTCGTAGCCACGCTCGCGGTATCCGCCAGCGCCGTTGTCGCCTTCGCTGCCGTAGTCCGCCGGGCCGTCGCCGGCCGCCTCACCGTAGCCGCCGTTGCGCAGGTACCGGTCATCCCCGTACTGACCTGGGTAGGTACTGGGGCCGGTAAGGGGGTCATCTTCCGGGCCGCGCGGATCCGGCACCCACGCTTGGTCAGGCCGGACTGGCCGCGGCACCGGACGGCGCCCGCCAGGCACGCCGTACCGGTCAGAATCACGGGCCTGCTCATCGTCCCACTGCCCGTACTCGTCGCGGCTCATGTGCTCGTGCCTCCTGGGACAGCTACCAATGCACCGGCCGGATCGCCTGTCGCTCGCTCGGAGTCAAGTGCGCCCTGGAGCAGCAGCGCTGCCGCAGCTTTATCGACTGACTGCCGCCGCTCCCTCGAACCGTGCCCGCCGCGCCGGAGCGCCGCATGCGCCAGGACCGTGGTAAACCGCTCGTCGACCAGCCGGACTGGAACCGGCGCGAGCCGCGTAGCGAGCGCCGTGGCGAAGGCCCTGCCGTCGGCTGCCGCCTTACCCTCGGTGCCGCGCAACCCGACCGCAAGGCCCACGATGATCTCCATGACGTTGTGCTCGGCCGCGAGCCTGGCCAGTTGAGCCAGGTCACCGGCACCGCGCCCGATCGTGTCCATTGGTGAGGCTAGCAGCCCGCCCGAGTCGCTGCGGGCGACTCCGATGCGGACGGAGCCGACGTCGATGCCGAGCCGGACGCCGGCCCTCACATCGCCGCTCCGCCGCTGATGAGGAGAATGGCAGGTCTCATCCTGGACACAGACTGGCGTCGGCACGGACTCACCCTACGGCACCTGCGCCCATTATGTCGCTAATAAGTAGCTGAACGGCGCCAAACGCCCCGTTGATGGCGTCATCGGCGCGGTCGCCGAGCGGCGCTCCGCCGCCCTGGGCGACGTCGTCTTTGCCGCCGCCACGGCCGCCGAGCGCCCCGGCCGCGGCGAGCACGAGCGCGCCGGCGCGCAAGCCCTGAGCCCGGCCGGCCTCGTTGACCGCGACCACGACCGTCGGCCGCCCGTCGGACACGCCGATCACTGCGACCACGCTAGGCCGGTCTGTGGCCATCCGGCCGCGGATGTCCAGCGCGACTTTCCTGATCCCGTCGGCGCCGACGCCGTCCGGCAGCCGGTGCGCGACGTAACCGGCGCCGTGGATGTCCTCGGCGCTGCCGGCCAAGTCGGCCGCCCCGCCGAGCAGCTGCGCTGACCGCAGCCGCTCCAGGTCGCGCTCGGCATCGCGCAGTCGCGAGATGACGCCCGCGATTCGCTCTGGCAGCTCTTCCCGGCGGACCTTGAGCTGCTCGGTGAGCTGGCTGACCAGGATGCTCTCCCTGGCCAGGAAGTTGAACGCGTCGAGGCCGACCAGTGCCTCCACGCGGCGGACGCCCGATCCGATCGAGGACTCACCGAGGATCTTGACCAGGCCCAGGTTGCCGGACCTGGCGACGTGCGTGCCGCCGCACAACTCGCGGGAATAGTCGCCGACCTCAACGACCCGGACCTGGTCGCCGTACTTCTCGCCGAACAGCGCGAGTGCGCCCATCGCCCGCGCCTCGTCGATCGAGGTGTGGAAGGCATGCACCTCCAGGTCGTTGACCAGGACCTGGTTAACCTCCTCCTCGGCCCCAGCCAGCACCGAGGCCGGCACGGCGCCCAACGCGGTGAAGTCGAACCGGAACCGGCCGGGCGCGTTCTCTGAGCCTGCCTGCGCCGCCGATTCCCCGAGCGCGCCGCGGAACGCGCGATGCACCAGGTGCGTGGCCGTGTGCGACCGCGAGATAGCCCGCCTGCGCTCCACGTCAATCTCGGCGTAGACCGGCGCCCCGACGACAATCTCGCCAGCCGTCACGGTGCCGCGGTGCACGATCAGGCCCGGCACCGGCGACTGCACGTCGGTGACCTCGATCCGGGCCGCGACACCAGGGCCGCTCCCGGACGCGGTGATTACCCCGTTGTCGGCAAGCTGGCCGCCACCCTCGGCATAGAACGGCGTACGGTCCAGGATCACCTCAACCTCGGCGCCCGCACCGGCCGCCGGAACGCCCGCGCCGCCGGCTATCAGGCCGATGACATTAGCGTTCCCGGTTACCTCGTCATATCCGGTGAACGTGACACCGCCGGATTCCTCGAGCACGCGGGCGAATACCGAGATATCGGCGTTGCCGGTCTTCTTGCCCGCCGCGTCGGCTTTCGCCCGCTGCCGCTGCTCGGTCATCAGGCGGCGGAATCCACTCTCGTCGACGGCCAGGCCCTGCTCGGCGGCCATCTCCAGGGTCAGGTCGATCGGGAACCCGTAGGTGTCGTGCAGCTGGAACGCCTGCTCGCCGCGGATCGTCTCGCCGCCCCGGCGCCTGGTCTCCTCGACCGCCGCGTCGAAGATGGCCGAGCCGGTACGCAGCGTTGCGGAGAAGGCACCTTCCTCGGCGTCGATCACGGTGTGAATGTGCGGCGCGTCCCTGATCAGCTCGGGGTACTGCTGGCCGAGCGCGCCGATCGCCGCGGACGTCAGCTCATGCAGGAACCGCTCCTCGAGCCCGCCCCGGGATCCGCCCGAACCACCCGAGCCGCCGCGCTGCGCACCCGACAACAGCCGGAGCTTCTGCACGCTGCGCCGCAGGATCCGGCGCAACACGTAGCCGCGACCCTCGTTGGACGGGATGACCCCGTCGGCGACCAGCATGACCGCGGTCCTTACGTGGTCGGTGACCACGCGCAGTGCGACGTCGGTGCGGTCCTCGACGCCGTAACGCTGCTCAGTCAGCTCGGCCGCTCGCTCGAGCACCCTCCACATGGTGTCGATCTCGTAGATGTTGTCCACGCCCTGCAGGAGCGCGGCCATCCGTTCCATGCCCATGCCGGTGTCGATGTTGCGCGATGGCAGGTCGCCGGCGACGTCGAAGTCGACCTTGGAGCGGACCGCGCCGAGCTGGTACTGCATGAAGACCAGGTTCCAGACCTCGAGATAGCGGTCCTCGTCGGCTTCCGGCCCACCCTCGGGCCCGTACTCGGGCCCGCGGTCATAGTAGATCTCCGAACACGGCCCGCCAGGTCCCGGCACGCCCATGTGCCAGTAGTTATCGGCCAGTCCGCGCCGCTGTATCCGGCTCTCGGGCACCCCGACGACGTCGTGCCAGAGCTTGGCCGCCTCGTCATCGTCATGCAGCACGGTGACCCACATCCGGCCCTCCGGGAAGCCAAAGCCGCCATCGGACTCGGGCCGGGTCAGCAGCTCCCAGGCGAACGGGATGGCCAGGTCCTTGAAGTAGTCGCCGAACGAGAAGTTGCCGAGCATCTGGAAGAACGTGCCGTGCCGGGTCGTCTTGCCGACTTCCTCGATGTCCGGCGTACGCACGCACTTCTGGCAGCTCGTCGCGCGCTGGAAGGGCGGCGTCTGCTGGCCGAGGAAGTACGGCTTGAACGGCTGCATGCCGGCGTTGACCAGCAGCAGCGTCGGATCATCGGCTACTAGGCTGGCGGACGGGACGACGGCGTGGCCCCGCTGCTCGAAGTAGGTAAGGAAACGGCGAACAATCTCGGCCGACTCCATCACAGCCATCCTTCACTAGATGAGACCCGGCTGGGCGGGCCGGGAAGTTCGAACGGATCAGGGCTCGCGACGGTCCGGTTCGCACTGGTCCTGCTCGCGCTGGTCCTTCTCACGACCGTCCCGCTCGCCCCCGCCGGAGACCGCCCAGCCGGCGGAGGCCCGGCTTGAGGATGCTCGGCCTGACGATGCACCGGCGGATGCTGTCTGGGGACCCTGACTTCCGAGGGTACGGTGTCGATCGCCACGATGCAGATCCCAGTACTCTGCCATGCCGTCGTGCACATCCCGCACGAAACTGGCTGCGGACGTTATCCGTCCACTGGCCGGCTGGCGGCGCTCAGGGCACGGCGCGGAGCGATCCGCTCCCTGGCCGGACGGGATTGGCGGCGCGATCGGGGGCGCGCGTGGTCAACGCCAGCGGCGACCGCCAGCGCACCTGGATAGCGCTAGCTGGCCGCACCGAGGCAGGCGGCATGCTGGCGTCGCGCGCCTGGCCAGTCAGGGCCCGCGCGAGCCGGCTGGCCCGGCGATACCCGGTGACGCCCAGGACAGCGCCAGTGACCAGCCAGAATCCGCGGCGAATCACGGACTGATCACCGCCCCGTCCGGCCGGTGATGGCGGCGCGGGCCGGCCGCTCGGCGACCGAGCCCCTGGCGTTCTCCGGTGCTTGCCGAGATACTGTCGCGACCTGGAGCGAGCGGCGCACGAGAACGGCGCGTCGCAGGCCGTAGACGACCGCGGCCAGCCCGGTTAGCGGCGCCGCCGCTGCCGACGAGAGTCCGCGGGCCAGCCCGGCCATGGCGGACACGTGCCCGGATAGTTCGGCCATGTTCGTCGTGACCTGGTCCATGCTGGCAGTGATGGCGTCTGTCCTGGCCAGCTGCGCGTTCGTGCGGTCTACGGCAGCCTGTGCCTGCTCGATCAGCAGGTCAGCCCGGTCGCGGTATTCCGTCACCACGCTGGTGACGGCCGACATCAGCCGCGCCAGCCGCAGTAGCACGAATATCGCCACGCACGACAGCACGGCAAAAAAGCAGGCCGCGATCAGCGCTGCCACCTGTCCGGCGTTCACTTGCGCCCGGCCTTCATGTTCGCTTGCCCCTCATCCGCGTGCGTCTGGTCCTGCTTGCCGCTGGTCCTGCTTGCCGCCGGCCTGCTTGCCGCCGACACTATCGCGCAGGGGGCGGCACAGCTGGTGAGCGGTCCGCCTTGGGCGACGAACCCCTGCGAGTTGCCGCACTCCAGGTCGCCTACTCCGGCCGCCCGCCGCACGTCCGCGGCCCGCGTCCGGCGGTACGCGGCGAACGTCAGACCGTGCGCGATGCTGGCCGAGCTGGTCCCGGCCCCGATGCCGGCTCGCCCTGCTAGCTTGCCAGCGCCTAGACGGCCAAACCTGATCGCCGTTCCTGAGGAGTTACCTGACTGGATCGGTTGCCGCAGAGCCGGCCCCGTTCCCTTCATCGTGAGCGTTGTCCGCGGTGCCGTCCAGGATCGAGCGGATCCGCTCCGATCGCTCGGCCACCCGCGCCTCAGCCCCGTGCGCCGTGGGCAGGTAATAGCGCTTGCCGACCAGGCCGTCGGGCGCGTACTGCTGCCGCAGCACGCCGGCAGGATCGTCATGCGGATACTGATAGCCCTTGCCGTGGCCGAGCCGGGCCGCGCCCGCATAGCTCGCGTCGCGCAGGTGCTTGGGCACCGGGCCGGCCAGGCCCTGCTGGACGTCGGTCCCGGCGGCCCAGATGGCCTTCGCGACCGCGTTGGACTTCGGCGCCAGCGCGATGTGGATGACTGCCTGGGCCAGGTTCAGCCGGGCCTCGGGCAGTCCGACGAACTCCACTGCCTGCGCAGCGGCGACCGCGACCTGCAGGGCCGTCGGGTCGGCCATGCCGACGTCCTCGCTCGCGTGCACGATCAGCCGACGGGCGATGTAGCGCGGGTCCTCCCCCGCCTCGATCATCCGGGCCAGGTAGTGCACGGCGGCATCCGCGTCACTGCCGCGCATGCTCTTGATGAACGCGCTGATCACGTCGTAGTGCTGGTCACCGGCCCGGTCGTAGCGAACCATGGCGCGGTCGACCGCGCGTTCCAGGCCATCGACCGTGATCTCGCCGCCGACGGGCAGACCCAGCGCGGCCGCTTCCAGGTAGGTGAGCACCCGCCGGGCGTCGCCGCCGGCCAGCCTGATCAGCTGGTCCTCCACCCCGCCGGCCAGCGTCACCTGTCCGGCCAGCCCGCGCTCGTCGGTCAGGGCGCGCTCGACCACGATCCGCATCTCGTCGTCACTCAGCGGGCGCAATGTGAGCAGTAGTGACCGGGAGAGCAACGGGCCCACCACCGAGAACGACGGGTTCTCAGTGGTCGCGCCGATGAAAGAAACCCAGCGATTCTCCACCGCGGGCAGCAGCGCATCTTGCTGCGCCTTATTGAATCTGTGCACCTCGTCGATGAACAGCACGGTCTGCTCGCCGGTCAGGCCGAGTTGCCCTCGCGCCGTCTCGATCGCCGCGCGTACGTCCTTGACCCCGGCTGACACCGCAGACAACTCGATGAACCGCCGCTTGGTCACCTTGCTGATCACGTATGCGAGAGTGGTCTTGCCGGTGCCAGGCGGTCCCCATAGCAGCAGCGACATCGGCGCATCGTTGTCGGCCAGCTTGCGCAGCGGCGACCCATCCCTGGTCAGGTGAGCCTGGCCGACTACTTCATCAAGGGAACGGGGTCGCATCCGGACAGCCAGCGGTGCGGCAGCTTGCTCAGCGTCAGCGGCTGACTCGTCGAACAAGCTCCCGGCCGGGTTGTCTACGCGGGGCACGATGCGAGATTACCCGTCCGGTCCGACACAGCCAGAAATGTCACACCTGACAACTTGTGCGATGATGCTTGCATGGCAGCGCCCACTGGTCGCCGGGAGGCGAATAAGCAGGCGACCAGCGCTGGGCTGCGTTCGGCGGCCAAGCAGTTGTTTGCCAGTCAGGGGTATGAGCGGACGACGGTCCGGGATATCGCCCAGCTGGCCAACGTCACTGAGCGAACCTTCTACCGGTACTTTGACGGCAAGGAAGACCTAGTCGCCGACGAATTCCGGTCGTGGCTGGGGATACTGACGAACGCGATCCTCGCCAGGCCAGCGGCTGAGCCTGCGCTGACGGCGGTCCAACGCGCGTTGCAGTCAGTCGCCAAGCAGGCTGGGTTGTCAGCGGCGCCCGTGCCGCTATGGCTGGTGAGCGCCGGCCCGCGCGGGGCGAGACCGTTGCGGTCCACGGGTCGGCCGCTGGTACGGCTCGAGGACACGATCGCCGCAGCTCTGCTGGCCAGGCAGCAGCCGGGTGAGCCCGCGGGCGCAGACACACCCGACCGGGATTACGAGTTCGAGGCCCACGTCATTGCCCGGATCTGCGTGGCCGCTCTGCGCAGCGCGATCATCGAGCTCCGGGGCCAGCTGGCCATCGAGACAACACCGAAGGCCGCAGCCGCAGTCGGCGCCGGCGCAGCAAGCGCCCCAGGCGCCGCAACCGCTACAGGCGCGGTGGGTGCGGAAAGCGCGGTCCGTGCGGCGAGCGACCTCGAGGACCTGCTCGCCCGCGCGTTCGCGATCATAAGCGCGGCTAGCGAGAAGCCGCCGTCGCAACCAGGACCCCGACAGGCCGGGCCTGGCCGCGGTCGCCAGTGATGATTACGGCGAATCATCCTATACCGGCCTCACGCAACGGATATCTCTTCGAGGTTCCACCGATTTCGGTCACTTGGTAGAGATACTTTGCCCGATTTATGGAGGCCGAGATCGGTGGAACGTGCGAGCGACTCGCCAAGCGTCATTAGCCAAGGACCCAGCCGCTAGCCGCAAACCGGGCAGATCCGGCGTCCCGCCCAACCGCCAGCAGCCGCCAGCCAGCCCGCCAGCCAGCCCGCCAGCAGCCAAGGACCCAGCCGCTAGCCGCAAACCGGGCAGATCCGGCGTCCCGCTCGCTCACCCACCTGGGCCGCGGCCGGCTGCTCCCTCCGGTATGACGTCGATGCCAGCTTCCTTGCGCTGCTGCGGGGTAATCGGCGTTGGCGCGCCCGTCAGCGGGTCATGCCCGGAGGCGGCCTTGGGGAAAGCGATAACGTCGCGGATCGTGTCCCGCCCGGTCAGCAGCATCAGCAGCCGGTCCCAGCCGAAGGCGATGCCGCCGTGCGGCGGCGGTCCGTACCGGAGCGCTTCGAGCAGGAAGCCGAACTGCGACGTCGCTTCCTGCCGCGACAGCCCGATCACGTCGAACACCTGCTGCTGGATGTCCGGCCGGTGGATCCGGATCGAGCCGCCGCCGATCTCGGTGCCGTTGCAGACGATGTCGTAGGCGTCAGCCAGCGCCCCGCCCGGCTCGCGATGCGAACTTCGACGTCCACTCCGGCAGCGGCGCGGTGAACGGATGATGCACCGCGGTCCAACCGCCCTCGCCGTCCTCCTCGAACATCGGCGCATCCACTACCCAGGTGAACGCCCAGGCAGAAGGGTCGATCAGGTCGCACCGGTGGCCGATCTCCAGCCGCGCCGCGCCCAGCAGCGCCCGCGCATCGCCTGCAGGGCCGGCCGCGAAGAAAACCGCGTCCCCGCTCGACGCCCCGACAGCGGCGGGCAGCCCGGACCGCTCGGCCTCGGACAGGTGCTTGGCGACCGGCCCGGCATCGGCGACCTGGCCGTCCGGACCAATCAGCACGTACGCAAGGCCCCGGGCACCACGCGACTTCGCCCACTCCTGCCAGCCGTCCAGTTCCTTCCGAGTCTGCGCGGCTCCGCCCGGCATCACCACCGCGCCCACATGCGGCGCCTGGAACACGCGAAACTCCGACTGTGCGAAGTAGTCGGTCAGATCGCAAAGCTCGTTCCCGAACCGCAGGTCCGGCTTGTCCGAGCCGTACTTGGCCATCGCATCGGCGTAGGTCATGTGCGGGATAGGCCGCGGCACCTGGTACCCGGAGATCTCGGCCCACAGCCGCTCGACGATGTTCTCGGCGACAGCAACCACGTCTTGCCTGGTCACGAAGGACATCTCGATGTCGATCTGGGTGAACTCCGGCTGCCGGTCAGCCCGGAAGTCCTCGTCCCGGAAGCACCGGACGAGCTGGAAGTAGCGCTCCAGCCCGCCGATCATCAGCAACTGCTTGAACAGCTGCGGCGACTGCGGCAGCGCGTACCAGTGACCCGGCTGCAGCCGGACCGGCACCAGGAAGTCGCGCGCGCCCTCGGGCGTGGACCGGGTCAGGAAAGGGGTCTCGACGTTCACGAATCCGCCCGCGTGCATGACCTCGTTCAGCACGTACGCGGCCTTCGACCTGGCCCGCAGCGCGCCCGCCATGTCGGCCCGCCGGATATCGAGGTACCGGTACTTGAGCCGGACCTCCTCGTTGAGCTCTCCGCCGCCCTCGATCGGGAACGGCAGCGGATCAGCCTGCGACAAAACCTCGATCCCGGTCGCGGCGACCTCGATCTCGCCGGTCGCCAGCTCAGGGTTCTCGTTCCCGGCCGGGCGCAGCTGCACGGAACCGGTGACCAGCACGCAGAACTCGGCCCGCAGGTCGTGCGCCACATCTTCCTCGCGAAGCACGACCTGCACGATCCCGCTGCCGTCACGCAAGTCGATGAACACGACGCCGCCGTGGTCACGCCGCCGCGCGACCCAGCCTGCCAGCCGCACCTGCTCGCCTGCCGCGGATGCCCGCAGGCTGCCCGCCTCGTGACTGCGGATCATCGCTCGCCCAGCCTCTCTGTCGTCACTTCAAGATCAAAACCATAAGGGCGGGAACGGGGTCTCTCCGGGGCCGGTCCCGTCCGCCGAGCCGGTCACGACCGGGCAACTCGCCGACCGCCTCAGCCAGCGCGCCGCCTCCGGCCAGCCGCCCACCCCAAGCCAGCGCCCCCGCTCAGGCCAGCCGCCCACCCCAAGCCTGCGCCCAGGCTCAAAGCCAGCCGCCCACCCCAAGCCTGCGCCCAGGCTCAA
The DNA here is from genome assembly GCA_963804435.1 of uncultured Actinomycetota bacterium. GTDB lineage: Bacteria > Actinomycetota > Actinomycetes > Streptosporangiales > Streptosporangiaceae > JAJYUU01. The sequence goes on from CAWDQI010000001.1 coordinate 3,783,270, forward strand.
AGCCAGCCGCCCACCCCAAGCCAGGCGCCCCGGCTCAGGCCAGCCCTGCTCATCAGGCCAGCCCGGCCGCAGAGCCAGCCCCGCCGCCTTTGCCGAGCCGCCCCGCCTGGGCAAACCGGCCGAGAGGCGAGCCGACCGTGGCCCGGCCGCCCGGACCGGCTCGGGCCGGGAGGACCGGCTCAGGCCGTACCGGCGCGAACCCGGCCGCCCGCGGCTCGTTTCACACTCCAGTGACCGGGCCGCTTGCCGGGGCCAGCCCGGCCAGGAACGGATTCCCAGCCCGTTCCGCCCCGATCGTCGTTCCCGGCCCATGGCCGGCCAGTACGACAGTCTCATCCGGCAGCGGCAGGCAGACCCGCGCCAGACTCTCCAGGATGGTCTGGTAACTCCCCGCCCGGCAGGTCGGTCCGTCCGATCGACCCGGCGAACAGCAGATCACCGGTAAACAGCGTGCCAGGGTCACTAACTCCTGGCAGCCGGAAGGTCACCGAGCCCGGCGTGTGGCCGGGCGCGTGATCCACGACAAACTCAATGCCGGCCAGCTCCAGCGTCATGCCGTCCGCCAGCTCGATGACGTCGTCCGGCTCGGTGAACTTAAGCCCGCCGAAGAGCTGCTGACCTGGCCCGAGGCTCAATCCGCGGCCTGGATCGGTCAACAGCGCCCTGTCCTGCGGGTGAATGTAGGCGGGAATCCCCTTGGCACCGCATACTGGCGCGACCGACCAGATGTGATCAATGTGACCATGAGTGAGCAGTACAGCCGCTGGTCGCAGCCGATATCGCTCGATAATCTCGTCGATGCCCTGCTCAGCGTCCTGCCCGGGGTCGATAATCAGGCACTCCTGACCTGGCCCAGGCGCAAGCAGGTAGCAGTTGGCGGCGAACGAGCCAGCGGGGAACCCGGCTATCAGCACAATGCACTCATCGGTGGGGACCTCCCGGTCACGCGCGGTCCTCGCGCGTGCGTCCAGGTTATCGAGAACTGGTCATTAGGCTGGTCCGGGTCCGTCAGGACACGGGTTGGGCGCAGTTGGGACTCGAAAGGTAACGGCGGCGTTACCACGGCTGCCACAACGGTACGATTCGCGAAGTTTCGCAACGCACGCGGGGTCTAGGACAACCTTGTCCTAGCAGGCAGCGGCGTTGCCAGACCAGGCAGACCGCAGGAGACTGCGGATGAGCAGGAGGACCGCACAGGTGGCCGGGAAGAAAGAGCGGCAGCGCAAACTCGCCAGGGATGCTCACCAGCGCCGGATCGAGCGCCAGGTTGAGCGGGCTAGGCGTGCGAAGCAATTGTCGGTGGCGGCGATCGTAGCCGTACTCGTGGTAGGGGTCGGGATCGGTGTCGGCGATCATCGCCGGCGCATTCTCCAGCACGAAGGCCAAGGCCTCGGCCAACGGGAGCTCGAGCCCGTCGGCGACTCCGTCCGCTTCGCCGTCCGCTACACCGTCCGCTACGCCGTCGCCGACCAATACGGCCGCCATGGTGAACGGCAAGTGCATGTACATCAAGAGCGGCACGGCGTCCCGGAAGGTAAATCTGCCGCCGGCAAAGCCGGATGCGAAGGCCTCCTACGTGGCGACGGTCAAGACGAACCGCGGCACTATCGTGATCGATCTGCTGAACAGCAAGGCGCCGTGCACTGTCGGGTCGTTTGTCTCACTTGTCAGCCAGCACTTCTACAACAAAACGCCATGCCACCGGCTCACCACAACCGGCATCTACGTGCTTCAGTGCGGCGACCCGACAGGTACCGGTTTGGGCGGACCCGGTTACGAGTACGGTACCGAGAACCTGACCGGGGCCACGTATCCCCCGAAGACTGTCGCCATGGCCAGGACGCAGGCACCCGACACCGACGGCAGCCAGTTCTTCCTTGTGTACAAGAACACGCCGTTGCCGCCCAACTACACACCGTTTGGCACTATCGTCAGCGGACTCAATGTCATCCAGAATGTGGCAAAAGCGGGCACCGACAACTCCAACGCTCCCGGCGACGGGCACCCGAAGGAGTCGGTAAAGATCGAAAGCGTGACGATCAAGAAGACCTGACGAGCATGAAGTCGCTGGTCAGGTAGCGAGCAGGAGGTACGCGGGGTGAGCACCGCAAGCGATCCGTGGGGCCGGGTGGCCGACGACGGGACGGTGTACGTCCGGACCACCGACGGCGAGCGAGAGATCGGCTCGTGGCAGGCGGGCAGCCCGGAGGAGGCGCTGGCCTTCTTCAAGCGAAAGTTTGACTCGCTGGAGACCGAGATCAGCCTGCTCGAGCAGCGGATGTCCAGCACGGACCTGTCGGTCGGCCAGGCGAAGGCCACCATCGCCAGGCTGACCGGCTCAGTGACCGGCGCGCACGCCATCGGGGACCTGGATGGCCTGATCAAGCGGCTGGAGGCGCTGTCCGGGACCATCGAGCACCGCCGTGAGGAGCACAAGGCAGCCCGCGAGCAGGCGCGCCACGAAGCGCACGAGGTCAGGGAGCGGATCGTCGCCGAAGCAGAACGGATCGCGGCCGATGCCACCCACTGGAAGGCGAGCGGCGAGCGGATGCGCGAGCTGCTGGAGGAGTGGAAGGCCGCCCCGCGGGGCGACCGGGCCGCGGAGGCTGCCCTCTGGAAGCGGCTGTCCGCGGCCAGGAATGGTTTCGCCAAGCGGCGCAAGGCTTACTTCGCCACGCTCGAAGAAGAGCGCGAGGGCATCCGCACCCGCAAGGAGGCTCTGGTCAGCCAAGCCGAGGAACTGTCTTCCTCGACCGACTGGAGCGCGACGGCGACCGCCTACCGCGAGCTGATGCGGTCCTGGAAGCAGGCCGGCCGGGCCGACAGGTCGGCCGAGGACGACCTGTGGACCCGATTCAAGGCAGCCCAGGACGCGTTCTTCAAGGCCCGGTCCGAAGTACTCGATGCCAAGGACCGGGAACTTCGCGAGCACGTCGTGGTCAAGGAGCAGCTGCTCGCCGAAGCCGAAAAGCTGCTTCCGGTGACCGACGCACGGGCCGGCAGGTCCGCCCTGCGGGGCATCCTGGAGCGCTGGGAGCGTGCCGGGGCGGTGCCCCGCGACTCGCAGGACCGCCTGGAAGGCGGTCTTCGCAAGATCGAGGAGAGCCTTCGCAAGGCCGAGGACTCGCAGTGGCGGCGGTCCAACCCGGAGGCTCTTTCGCGGGCCAAGGGCACGGTCGAGCAGATTCGCACCGCGATCAGCCAGCTTGAGCGCCAGCTCGCTAAAGCCGAGGCCAGCGGCGACCAGAAGGCGCAGCAGCAGGCCAAGGAGGCAATCGAGGCTAGGCGGACGTGGCTCGCCGAAGCCGAGCGCACACTGGCTGAACTGGCCGGCTGACGCCGGCCCGCTCAGCCAGCCTTAGCCCTGCCAAACCACGGGCCGAACTAGCCGGCTAATCCCTCGCCGAGCTCTCCGGCTCGCGGTCCGGCCGACGTCCACCCGCCCACGGATCGTGCGGCGGCCCGCGGCTCCCACGCAGCGGGCCCGGAGCTGACGTCCTGGCTGCTCAGTCGGCGGGGAGCAACGTAAGTCGCTCGCCTCTCGGCAGATGTCGCGGCGCCACTACTTGAAAGTCCCGGCGGTCAAGCGCCGCGACTTCGCGCAGGTCGAGCCTCTCGGCAAGGGCGACAATGCACGCGTCCACGACCTGAAGCCGCAGGGATGCATAGGTAGTTAGCAGCTCAGCCATCCGGCGGTAGTCATGCGGAGTGGCTTCGATGACACGCAGCTCATTGGCGGCAATGGCGGCGCAGAACAAGGCCGCCACCTTGGGGCTGGCCCGGCGCTGCGGGTCGGCTAGCAGATGGCAGACTTCAGTGACCGCCAATGACGGAACGACTAAACGAGACCAATTCTCCCGAAGGAAAGCAGTGCAGCGAGCGTGGTCACGATCAGCTGCGTTGAACGCCGCGACCAGGGGTCCTGTGTCGCACAAGATCATGCGGATGCGGCACCATCGGCATCGTCACGATCGGTATACGTCAGATACTTGTCGTGGTTACGGCCAAGGTCGACCGGCCCCTGCAGCACGCCGACCAGCGCAGCCAGGTGCTCAGGCAGTGCTGGACTATTGTCCTGCCCGGCCGCCTGATTGGTCGCCGCCGTATCGTCGCCCATACCCGCAGTGTAGAGGGCAGCACCTGACACGAGAGCGCAGACGTGCTCGTGCCAAGGACAATGCGCCATTAGCGGCCCGAATGGGAGCGGCCATCACAGTGCGCGGAAGCTTGCGGCCGCTGCAGTGCGCGGAAGCTTGTGGACCCTGGAGCGGGCGGGAGCCGTCAGTCGCTTGCCTCTGGTTGAGCGGCCCGGCGGGCGGCGGCGGGGTCGTACGGGGTGGCTGGCGGCTGCTCACCGCGCAGCCCGCCGAGCAGTGCGGTGATGTCGGCCATGATGGCGTCGGTGGCGCCCCGCAAGACATCCCTGGTGAGGGGTTTGCCCATGTACTCGCTAAGGTCGACCGGCGGGCCGGCCACCATTTGGACCAGCTTGCGCGGCACTAGGTGCGGCTTTGTTGTGCCGTAGGGCAGGATCACCTGTGCGCCCCACTGGGCGACCGGTATAACCGGAGCGCCGCTGCCCAGCGCCAACCGCGCCACTCCGGTCTTGGCCACCATCGGCCACTGCGCCGGATCGCGGGACGCGGTGCCCTCCGGGTAGATGACCACACACTCGCCTGCCGCCAGGGCTTCCTCGGCGTGCTTAATGACGACAGCCGCGTCGGCTTCCCCACGGCGCACCGGCAGCTGGCCAAGTTGGCGCAGGAACGGCCCGATCAGCTTCACGTCGAAAGCCGCGGACTTGATCCAGAACACCGGGTAACGGCCTGCCTCGTGCACGAACAGGGACATGGCCGCCCAGTCCGCGTAGGAGAGGTGGTTGGCCGCCACGATCATGCCACCCTGGCGCGGGAAATGCTCGTAGCCATGCCAGTCCCGCTTCATCAGCATCTTGACCAGCGGCGGTATCCACACCTTGGTCCCGGACCGCCAGGCGGGCGAGTAGTTCAGGCCCTGTTTCCTGCTCATCAGCGTCGCCTGCTCATCAATGCGGCCTCCAGCCTTGTGCAATGGCCGATTGCCATCGCCGTAAGTCTCTCGTTTCGCCAGGTGCCCTGTCGAGGCGGCGTCATTCATACGAGCGCTTGCGCGATGATCTGGGAATGAACCTCGATGAGCTAGAGTGTGCGCTCGGCGGCATCGTCCTTGCGGCGTCCTATATGGAACGAGTGCTCAGGGCTGCCTTCAGCGCGCTGATGAGCAGCAAGTACGCACCAGTGGTCGATGGACACCTTTCGACGCACAACCTCATCGAGACGTGCGAGCACATCGTCGATGTCCACGCCGACATCAGTGACGACGCCAAAGCACAGCTTGCCGCCGCGCTGAGAGCCTGCATGGCAGCCAACACCAAGCGCAATCGTGTGATCCACGACGCCTGGGCGCTCCGACCTGGCGGTGTCGTCGTCGCGGTGAATACGGTGAAGGCGACGCAGGACATTGAAGCGGCCATCAGGACGCTGCCCGACCTGCAGCAAATCGCAGACGACCTCGGCAACGCGGCCGATGAGCTGGCCGCGGCCATCACGGCCTCCTTCGGCCCAGAGGGGATGCACGTCGAGGATGAGCTACGGCTGGAGCTCGGCCATGACATCACCATGGACTCCGGAAGCTAACATCCGCGGAAGGGGCTTCCTGGGCCGCGGCGGCGGGCGTGACCGTTGCCTGCGGAACCCGGTGGTGATCAGGCGTCTCGGCTGGATAACGCAAGCCCGGCAGCAACCTGAAGGCCGCAGGCAGAGTGCGGAAGCCGACGGCGGCGGGCCGATCTAGCCGGTAACCGACTTAGCTAGTAACCCGATCTAGCTGGTAACTCTGTAGACGTCGTAGACGCCGTCGATCGAGCGGACGGCACGCAGGACGGCGCCGAGGTGCTTGGGGTCGCCCATCTCGAAAGTGAACCGGCTGAAGGCGACCCGGTCGCGGGTCGTGGTGACGGTGGCCGACAGGATATTCACGTGCTGGTCGGAGATCGACCTGGTCACGTCCGACAGCAGGCCGGTGCGGTCGAGTGCTTCGACCTGGATGGCCACCAGGAACTGCGAGCCTTCGCGGGGCGACCAGCGGACACCGACGAGCCGTTCCGGCTCCGATTCGAGCAAGTGCTCCAGGTTCACGCAGTCCTTGCGGTGCACCGATACGCCGTTGCCCCTAGTGACGAATCCCATGATCTGGTCGCCGGGCACGGGGGTGCAGCACTTGGACAGCCTGGCCCAGACGTCGTTGGCACCTTCGACCACGACCCCGGAGTCCCCGGCCGGAGGGGCGGGCCTCGGTGTCTTCGTTACCAGCGTGGCTTCGGCGAGGTCCTCCTGGGCGCCGGCCATGCCGCCCGCCGACTTGATCAGTTTCTCGACGACCGACTGGGCACTGACGTGGCCCTCGCCGACCGCTGTGTACAGCGCCGAGAGGTCGGAATAGCGCAAGTCGCTGGCAATCGCGTTGAGCGCGTCGGCGGTGGCCAGCCGCTGTAGCGGCAGGCCCTGCTTGCGCATCATCCTGGCGATCGCGGTCTTGCCGGTCTCGGCTGCGGCTTCACGGCGTTCCTTGGAGAACCAGTGCCGTATCTTGTTCCGCGCCCGCGCGCTCTGGACGAACCCGAGCCAGTCCCTGCTAGGCCCCGAGTCCAGCGCTTTGGAGGTGAAGATCTCCACGGTGTCGCCGTTGCTCAGCGTGCTCTCCAGCGCCACCAGGCGGCCGTTGACCCTGGCCCCGATGGTGCGATGGCCGACCTCGGTGTGAATGGCATAGGCGAAGTCGACTGGAGTCGCGTTCTGCGGCAGCGCGATGACTTCACCCTTCGGGGTGAAGACATAGACCTCGCCCGCTCCGAGGTCGAACCGCAGCGAATCAAGGAACTCGGCCGGGTCCTCGGTCTCCCGCTGCCAGTCGACCAGCTGTCGCAGCCAGGCCATGTCGGCGGTGCCGCCGCCGACCATCTCTTCCTTGTACTTCCAGTGCGCGGCCACGCCGTACTCGGCCCGGCGGTGCATGCCCCAGGTCCGGATCTGCAGCTCGACCGGCTTGCCCTCGGGGCCGATCACTGTGGTGTGCAGCGACTGGTACATGTTGAACTTCGGCATCGCGATGTAGTCCTTGAACCGGCCTGGCACCGGATTCCAGCGCGCATGCACGGTGCCAAGCACCGCGTAGCAGTCGCGCAGCGAGTCGACAAGGACACGGATGCCGACCAGGTCGTAGATGTCATCAAAGCTGACATTACGAGCGATCATCTTCTGGTAGACGGAGTAGTAATGCTTCGGCCGCCCGGTGACCACCGCCTTGATTTTGGCGTCTTTCAGGTCTTCCTGGACGTCCTCGATCACTTCCTGGAGGAACATCTCCCGTCTCGGCGCCCGTTCCGAGACCAGTCGCGCGATTTCGTCGTAGCGCTTGGGATACAGCGTGGCGAACGCCAAGTCCTCAAGCTCCCACTTGACGGTATTCATGCCGAGCCGGTGCGCGAGCGGGGCGAAGATTTCCAGCACCTCGCGCGACTTCTTCTCTTGCTTAGGCCTCGGCAGGTACCGCAACGTCCGCATGTTGTGCAACCGGTCGGCCAGCTTGATGACCAGTACCCGGATGTCGCGGGACATCGCCACGACCATCTTGCGCACGGTCTCGGCCTGGGCGGCATCGCCGTACTTGACCTTGTCCAGCTTGGTGACGCCGTCGACCAGGGTCGCGATGTCATCGCCGAACTCCTCGCGGAGCTGGCCGATGGTGTACTGGGTGTCCTCGACGGTGTCGTGCAGCAGCGCCGCGCAGATCGTGTCGTGGTTCATGCCAAGCTCGGCCAGGATCGTGGCGACGGCAAGCGGGTGGGTGATGTACGGGTCGCCGCTATTGCGGGACTGGCCAGCGTGCAGCCGCGCCGCAACCTCGTAAGCGCGCTCAATCAGCCGGATATCGGCCTTGGGGTGCGTCGTGCGGACCGTCTTGACCAGCGGTTCCAGGACCGGGTTGACGCTGCCCACGCGGGCCGGACCCAGCCGGGCGAGCCTGCGGCGGACCGCCGCCGCCCCAGTTGCTCCGTCCGCCTGGGCCGGGCCGGCAGAAGTGGCGTCGGCAGGCTGCGCGGCCTTGCGCGCGGCTCGGTTTGATCCCTGGCGTCCCTGCGACTTCTTGCCTGTCCCGGCGGCGCGGCCCTGACCTCCGCGCTGCTCCCGCTCGGCCGGTGCCTCGGTGTCGGCCGGTGCCTCGGTGTCGGCCGTTGGCTCCGTGTCGGCCCGTGGACCAGCGGGCATGCCGCGAGGCGATGTCACCCCGTCATCCGCCTCGGGCAGGTCCTGGGTGACATCGGTTCCGGCCGCTCCGGCCGTCACCACGTCACCGGCCACATGCGCTCCTCACGTCCGCCGTGTCAACAAGTCTATCGGTGGACGATTCGGGACGTGCCGGGCTCCGCACGTTGCACGACCCAGCGGAGGTCACACGGGCCGGGGTGGGGGGTCACACGGGCCGGGGGGTCACACGGCAAGCAGCGAGCGTACTTCCAGGCCCGGCAGCTTCGCGCGGCCGCCCAGGAAGCCGAGCTCAAGCAAGACAGCGATCCGAGCAAGCTCCGCTCCGGCCCGTCGTACCAGGTCAGCCGTGGCTGCGGCGGTCCCGCCGGTGGCCAGCACGTCGTCCACGATCAGGACCCTGTCACCAGGCGCGAAGGCATCGGTGTGGACCTCAAGCGTGGCACTGCCGTACTCAAGGTCGTAAGACTGCGCGAAGGTCGGCCCAGGCAGCTTGCCCAGCTTGCGGACCGGGACAAACCCGGCGCAAAGTGCGGCGGCCACCGGCGCGGCCAGGATAAAGCCGCGCGCCTCGATGCCCACCACCTTGGTCACGTCGTCGCTGCCGGCCGCCAGTGCCGCTATCACGGCCGCGAAGGCCGGGCCGTCCGCGAGCAGCGGAGTGATGTCCTTGAACACGATGCCGGGCTGCGGATAGTCGGGTATGTCGCGAATCTTCGCCCGGAGCAAGTCCATGATGTCCGTGGCTGCGCCGGCCCGCACTAGCCCGTTGCCGGCCACCGGCCAGCTACCGCCGCTTCTTCTTGCCGCTGGGCCGACGCTTCGCCGCCGGCCTGCGGACCGGCTGCTGCCGCTGACCCGGCGGTCTCGCGCTCGCGGCGCGAGACTGGCCGGTCGGCGTGCCCTGTGAGGCCGGCACTGGCTCACCGGGGAACTTCTCGTCCTGTAGCGCCTCGTCCGACATGGCCTCGTCTGACAGGGCCTGGCTGTCGACCACATCCGCATCCGTCCCGCCGGCAGGATCGGTCACCGCGACGGCCCTCGCACCGCGGGCCCCAGTGCCGTCGCCCCCATTGCCGCCGGCGGCCGCGCCGCTACCGGAACTGGCGCCCGCTGCCTTCGCCTTGCGCAGGGCGCTCCGGCCGCCTGCGGCCCGCAGCGCGACCTGCTTAGCGAGTTGCTTGTACTGCGGCTCGCGCTCCTTCAGGTCGGCTAGCACCGGCGTGGCGATGCAGATCGACGAATAGGTGCCAGACAGCATGCCGACGAACAGGACCAGTGACAGGTCCTTCAGTTCGCCATTGCCGAGCAGCAGCGTGCCGACGACCAAGATCGCCGCGACCGGCAGCAACGCGGTCAGCGAGGTGTTGATGGACCGGACCAGGGTCTGGTTCAGCGCCAGGTTGGCCGCCTCGCTGTAATTGCTCTTGCGGGTGCCGAGCAAAGATGCAGTGTTTTCCCTGACCTTGTCGAACACCACGACTGTGTCGTAGAGCGAGTAGCCGAGGATGGTCAGCAAGCCGATGATCGTCGCCGGGCTGACCTGGAAGCCAGTCAGCGCATACACGCCGATAGTGATCACGATGTCGTGGGCGAGCGCGACGAAAGCCGCGGCCGCCATTCGCCATTCGAACGCGATCGACAGGTAGATCACGATCACGATCAGGAACGCGATCAGCGCTTCCAGCGCCTTCTGGGAAATCTGCGAGCCCCAGCTCGACCCGACGCTTGTGACCGACATGCTGCTGGCGGGGATGTTGAACTTCTTCTCGATCGCGCTTTCGATCTTCAGCGACTGGTTCGGTGACAGCTGGCTGGTCTGCACCTGCCACCGCGCGGGATTCCCGTTGAACGGCCTTACTTCGGTGGCAGTCGGGTTGGTCCCGCCGTTCTGGGCGACGACCTGCACCAGGCTGGCCTGGTTCACGGACGCGACCGCCGGCACCTGGAACAGCGAGCCGCCCTTGAACTCGACGCTGAAGTCAAGCCCGCGGATGCCCACCGCCAGGATGCTGATCAGCAGGATTGCCCCGGAAATCGTGTACCAGAGCTTTCGCCGGCCGACGAAGTCGACGGACACCTCGCCGCGGTACAGCCGGCCGGGGATGTTGCCGAGCCGCGACATCACGCCTCCCTGGTGTCGGTCGAGCGGCGCGAGGTCGCAGCAGCACCGGACGTTCCGGTCGCGGGCCGCCGGCTTCCTCGGCAACGGGGCTCGGGCACCGAGCCTGGCCGGATCGAGTCCGGAGAGCCGATGTCCCTGCCCATAGAACTTGGTCCTGGCCAGCAGCGTGATCATCGGCTTGGTGAACAGGAACACCACGACGACGTCGATCAGCGTGGTCAGGCCGAGCGTGAAGGCGAAGCCCCGGACGTCGCCGATGGACAGGATGTACAGCAGCAACGCGGCCAGGAACGAGACCGTATCGGACACCAGGATCGTTCGTCTGGCTCTGGTCCAGCCCCGCTCAACCGCCGACCGCAGCGATCTGCCTTCCCGGACCTCGTCTCGCAGCCGCTCGAAGTACACGATGAACGAGTCGGCGGTGATACCGATGGCGACGATGAGGCCGGCGACCCCAGCGAGCGAGAGCGTGAAGCCCTCGTATTTACTCAGCAGCACGACGGCCAGGTAGCTGAGCGCCGCCGCGATCGCGAGGCTGGAGACCGACACCACGCCCAGACCGCGGTAGTAGAGGAACGAGTACACCACCACGAGCAGCAGGCCCACTAGGGCCGCGATCAAGCCGGCCGACAGCTGATCGGAACCCAGCTGCGGGGACACCGACGAGATGAACAGGGGCCTGAAGGACAGCGGCAGGCTGCCGTACTTCAGCACGTCGGCTAGCTCGGTGGCCTGGCCCTGGCTAAATCCGCCGGTTCCGCCGTTGATCTGACCGTTGGTCGAAATCATGCCGGTGACCTGCGGCGGCGGACCTTGCAGGCCACCATCCAGCACGACGGCTAGCTGGTTCAGGGTGAAGTCGTTCGCGTTGAAGTGCGCCGAGCTCTGCTGCGCCGACGGGTAGTAATCAGTGATCATCGTCGTGGTGAGCTTGCCGAGCGCGGCCGCGGCCGGACCGTTGACGTTGAAGTTGACAACCCAGCCCTGCGAAGTCGTGTCCTGCGCCGACACGCCGCTCAGGTCCTTGCCCTGCACGACCGCCGTCGCGAGGGCGTACTTCACGCCACTCAAGCAGGCGACGGTCTGGGCATTCGGGTTGTCCCAGAGGTTCGGGTCGTTGTTGTAGATGATGCTCTGCCACCGCTTGTTCGCGCAGTTAAGCCGGTCGAACAGCTTCACCGTCTGAGCGTTCAGCGCGGCCGCGTCACCAGTGGCGCCCGCACTGGTAGTCGTCGACAGACTGCCTGAGGGTGGGCTGGCGCTCGCACTCGGGCTGGTAGTCGGCGAGGGCGAACTACTCGGTGACGCCGATGCCTTGGGCGAGGCCGACGCCGTCGGCGAAGCGGCGGCCGCAGCACCTAGCTGGCTGGCGCCGACGGCCTGGCCCGAACCCGAGGACGTTGACTTCGAAGAGCTGGCCGAAGCCGAGGCCGTCGGGCTGGCCGACGAAGCCGGGCTGCCCGAAGCCTTCGGTGCACCGCTCACCTTGCTCGACGGCGAGTCGACGGCGACGTCGAAGGGGTCGGGGTCGGTGTCGGGGTCGGCGTCGTACTAGGGACCGTGTTAGGCGCCTCCAGCAGCACCTCACGCAGCCTGAGCAGCGCTGTGGTGCCGACCAGCTTCTCGACCTTCTGCGCGCCCGCCCCCGGCACGGAGACCACGATCTCGTCTGAGCCCTGCTTCACAACCGACGATCCGGTAAGGCCGGTGGCCTCAACGCGGTTGGTGATGATCTGGACGGCCTTGTTCAATGCCGCCGCACTGGGCGGCGGGGGCCTCTGGCCCTTCTTCTGCACCGCAGGCACCGCGACGAGCGTTACCTGGGTACCGCTGGACAGGTCGAGCCCGCGGCCGACCTTGAATTGCTTATGCCAGTCCGCTGGGCTGCCCAGGCTAGAGCCGATAACGCCAAGCAGCATGACGACAAACAGCGCCACCAGGGCGGCGAGATATATCCCCGGCCGGGACTGGGGATTGCTGGGAGGAGCCACGGGGGTTTGCCCTGTCTTTCGGTTTGCCCTGTGTATCGTTTCGTCCTGGCGGGGCTTAGATGCTCAGGTCAGTGCGCTCATCGTGGCTGCCGGGCTTCTCGTCGGCCGTCGTGTCCGGCATCGTGTCGTAGGTGCCGTCCGGCTCCTCATCCGGCACGACCGCGGCGATGGCCTGGCGCAGCAGCTTGACTTGGACACCCGGCGCGATCTCGACCATGACGTTGCGGTCATCGCCGTCGACATGACAGTGCCGAAGAGACCGAAGGTCGTGCGGACCTTCGAGCCGTCCATCACCTGTCGCTGCGTGTCCATGGATCGCTCGCTGGCGCCTGCCGCTGCGACCGGAACAGGAAAATCATCATGACGGCGAACACCGCAATGATGATGAGGAAGCTCGAGCCGCCACTTGACGTCGCCTTAGCGGCGGCGAGTACGTGTGTCCACATCGCGGGACATCCTTCCGAGTAGATGTGCCACGCCGCCGTGTGGCTAGCTAGCTACGCGGCCGGAATGCCCGGCTGCGGGCCGAAGTGGCGTGTCATGGACCAACTGCCGCAGTGTAGCGGCGCGCGCGCAACGCACCAACAGGCTACGGCTTCAGACGAGTGATCGTGACCAGGCCGCGACCAGCAGTGACATTCCACCCCAGGTCAACCAGCGTAGTCCGAGCCTTCCAGCGCGTCGAAATCGGCCGGCCTCAGTCGAAAAGGGTGGCTTCGTCGGCTGCCTCGTCCGATGCCGCTCCTAGCCCCAGGCCGTCCGGTACCGCGCTCCCAGAAATGGGGGCAAACTGCCTGGTCCAGGCCAGCTGCCGGGGCAGCGGCAGGCCGAGGTGCTGCCACGCAGCCGGCGTCGCGACCCTGCCCCTCGGCGTGCGCGCTATCAGCCCGGCCCGCACCAGGAACGGCTCCGCAACCACTTCCACGGTCTCGGCCTCCTCGCCGACGGCGACCGCGAGGGTGGACAGGCCGACCGGTCCGCCGCCGAACCGGCTGACCAGTGCGCTCAGCACGGCTCGGTCCAGGCGGTCCAGGCCGCTTTCGTCAACCTCGTACAGCTCCAGCGCCGCCCTGGCGCAGTCCCTGGTTACCACGCCATCGCCGCGGACCTCGGCAAAGTCCCGGACCCGCCGCAGCAGCCGGTTGGCGATGCGCGGCGTACCGCGGGACCGGCCGGCGATCTCGTCCGCGCCGTCGTCGCGCAGCGCGACCCCGAGCAGGCCCGCTGACCTGCGCACGATGACGCCAAGCTCGGCGGGCTCGTAGAAATCCAGGTGCGCGGTGAAGCCGAACCGGTCGCGCAGGGCCGCGGGCAGCAGCCCGGCCCTGGTGGTGGCGCCGACCAGCGTGAACGGCGCGATATCCAGCGGTATCGCGGTTGCGCCCGGACCCTTGCCGATCACCACGTCGACCCGGAAATCCTCCATCGCCAGGTAGAGCATCTCCTCGGCTGGCCTGGCGACGCGGTGAATCTCGTCGATGAAGATGACTTCGCCCTCGGTCAGGGTGGACAAGATGGCGGCCAGATCACCGGCTCGCTCGATCGCGGGCCCGCTGGTGATCCGCAGCGGCGCACCGAGCTCGGCCGCGATGATCATGGCGAGCGTCGTCTTGCCCAGCCCGGGCGGACCGGCCAGCAGGACGTGGTCGGGTACCCGGCCGCGGCCCAGCGCGCCCTCCAGCACCAGCGAGAGCTGCTCCCGGACGCGGTTCTGGCCGATGAGCTCGCTCAGCCGCTTGGGCCGCAGGGCACCCTCGACGACCCGCTCGTCGGCATCGGCCAGCGCCGAGACGACCCGTTCCGCGTCGCCGTGGCTGTCCAACGCCCGTCCGCCGCCGGTCACGGCCGCCCCAGTACGCGCAGGGCAGCCCGCAGCGCGATGGCGACGTCGACGCGGTCCTGGCCGCACCACTGGCGCCATCTGGCCGACGCCGTCCTGGCCAGCGCCGTCCTGCCCGGTCAGCTCCGGCTCGACCGCGGCGATGGCCTGATCGGCTTCCCTGGCCTGCCAGCCCGAGGCTGACCAGCCCCGCCCTGACCTGCTCCCGCCACTGCGCTGCCGGCCACGGACTGGCCGTTGATCGCGGTGGGCACCGGCATCCCCGGCGGCGCCCAGGCGGCCCGGCTAGCTCGAGCACGATCCGCTGCGCGCCCTTGCGCCCGATGCCGGGCACGGATGTCAGCGTCGCCAGGTCCTCGGCGGCAACAGCCCGCCGCAGCGCATCGGGTGTCAGGACCGCCAGCATGGCCTGGGCGAGTCGCGGCCCGACGCCGCTGGCGGTCTGCAGCAGTTCGAAGGTGTTCCGCTCGTCGTCGCTGGCGAACCCGTACAGCGTCAGCGAATCCTCGCGCACGACCAGCGACGTCGCGACCCGTGCATGCTCGCCGGGCCGCAGCCGGGCCAGCGTGCCGGGCGTGCACTGCACCAGCAGCCCGACACCGCCGACCTCGATGACGGCGCCTTCCGGGGACACCGCGGCGACCGAACCTGTGACATGCGCGATCATCTGATGCCTCCGGCGGCTTGCTCGGCTGCGGCCAGCCGCTGCTCTGTTAGCCCGGCCTGTGTTAGCCCGGCCTGTGTTAGCCCGGCCCGTGTTAGCCGGGCCTGTGTTAGCCGGGCCTCTGTTAGCCGGGCCTGGGCGGTGCCGCGCCACAAATGGCAGATGGCCAAGGCCAGCGCGTCCGCGCAGTCGGCGGGCCGGGGGCGGTCTGGCAGCCGCAGCAGCCTGGTGACCATCTCGGTGACCTGCGGTTTCCCGGCCCGGCCGCTGCCGGTCACCGCCGCCTTCACCTCACTCGGGGTGTGCAGGGCCACCGGGATGCCGCGGCGGGCGGCGCAGACGATCGCCACCGCTCCAGCCTGCGCCGTGCCCATCACGGTGCGGACGTTGTGCTGGCTGAAGACCCGTTCCACGGCCACGGCGTCCGGCCGATGCTCGGCCAGCCACCGTTCCAGCTCAACCTCGAGGGCGAGCAGCCGCGCGCCAACGTTGTCCTCGGCCGGGGTCCGGATCACGGCGGTTGCTATCAGCCGCAGCGCGCGGCCAGGCTCGCCTTCGATCACTCCGATACCGCAGCGGGTAAGGCCAGGATCCACGCCGAGCACGCGCATCCGTCACCGTCCCGCTGAGCTGCGAACACCTGTTCGGTGGCCACCATACCGGTCTCGTCTGACACCGGGCTGGCGGCGCGCCGCCACCGCCGATACTTGCCGAGCCCCGCAGCCGGCCGTGGGGTGCACGGACGGCAGAGCCCCCGCGGGTCCCTGTGTCGGCCCGGGGGCATTGCGGGCGAAGCGCCGGGTTGGTATCTAACTCGGCCCGGCGGGGCACGGGGCGCGGAGCCCCGGTGGGGTGTCTAGAAATAGTCGATCATGAAAGCGCGGCCGGCGAATGCGCTCTCCAGGACCGCATCAGCGGACGGGTCTCCGCCGCCGGCCAGGCCGGCCAGCCGGAGCGTGGCCAGCGGTGCCCCGGCAAACATCGCGGCGAGCCCGCGCGGCCCGAGCCGGAGGACCGAGCTAGCACTACCGGCGACCCCGTTCCCGTCCAGAAAGCCATCGGCGGCCGGCTGCCCGGAATCCGAACGCTGCAGCATGCCGGTGCCGCCGGTTACCTGCAGCGTCCAGCGGCCGGCGTTGGCCGGCAGCGCTGGATCGGCGATGTCCAGCGGGACCGACAGGCTCACCGCGGGCGGGTATCCCCTGGCCGCGATCGCCGCGGGAGCGTCGACTAGCCGGAGCATCCAGCTGTCCCGCCGCCGCAGGGACGCCGACGGCTCCTTGAGCAGCCAGCTGACCGGATCGTCGGGTCCAAGGCACGCGCGGACCCGCTCGGCGACCGAGCCGTGCGAGGCCAGGATCTGCCAGAACGCCCGAGCCGTCGGCGCGGACCCGGCCACCAGTTCCTCGACCTCGATCTCGTCGGTGTCGTCAGACCAGCCGTAACCGAGGAAACCGTCATCGGCCAGATAGCCGAAGTGATCCTCGTCGGCGAGCCAGCGGCCCAGTTCGGCCGGCTCGCGGGTGTTCGGCCCGCAGTCCCGGAGCTCGGCGTGCACCCGGCCCTTGACGTCGATGATGAGCTCGGCGTCCGCGGGCGCGGCCCGGCGCAGTTTCGGCGCGGCCGCAACCGCGCCTGCTGCCGGTGCCGAGCCGCCAGCCGTCAGCGCGACCTCGTCCGCGGGCACCAGCGAGGCCAGGGACCGGGCTGGCAGCACCGTCTCGTACTTAGCGCCGGCGAACTCCCAGCCAGCCGACCGGTACACCTGCGCCGTCGTCGGGTAGAGCGCCGAAACGGGATAGCCGCGAGCGACGATCTCCGCCAGCAGTCGGGTCATCATCGCGCTGCCGACGCCCCGGCCACGTTCTTCCGGCGCGACCTTCACCCCGGCCACTCCGGCCATCGGCATCGAGCGGCCATGCCACCATTGCCGCATCCGGTGATAACGCGCGCTGGCCACCAGGCGGCCGCCGTCGAACACCCCGATCATCTGCCCGGCGTCGATGCACGCCTGCAGCAGCGCGAGCCACCGCGGCAGGTTCGCGGCGGTAAACGGCCCGAAGGCCCGGCGCCGCAGGTCCAGCTCGGCTTCGATGTCGTCGTCTGGGCCGAACAGCCGGACTTCCAGGCCGCCGTGGCTCACCAGGGGCCGCCGGTCATCCCAGCTGTTCCATGATGTCGTCGGAGACCGAATAGTTGGCGTAGACGTCCTGCACGTCGTCGGAGTCCTCGAGGGCCTCGACTAGGCGGAACACCTTGCGGGCGTTGTCCTCGTCGAGTTCGACCTCGACCGACGGCAGAAACGGGCGCTCGGCTGACTCGTAGTCCAGCCCTGCTTCTTGCAGTGCGGTCCGGACCGCGACCAGGTCACTGGGATCGCTGACCACCTCGAACGACTCGCCAAGGTCGTAGACCTCCTCGGCACCGGCGTCGAGCACGGCGGCGACCACATCATCCTCGGTCACGCCAGGCGACTTGGGGACGATGACCACGCCGCGCCGGCTGAACAGATACGAGACCGAGCCAGGATCGGCCAGCGAGCCGCCGTTACGCGTGAAGGCGACCCGCACGTCAGAGGCGGCCCGGTTCCGGTTGTCGGTCAGGCATTCGACCAGTACCGCGACACCGCCGGGAGCGTAACCCTCATAGGTGATCGACTCGT
Organism: uncultured Actinomycetota bacterium; assembly: GCA_963804435.1. Classification (GTDB taxonomy): domain Bacteria; phylum Actinomycetota; class Actinomycetes; order Streptosporangiales; family Streptosporangiaceae; genus JAJYUU01. The sequence continues at coordinate 3,800,855 of CAWDQI010000001.1, forward strand.
AGGCAGCACCGCCGGCCTCAAGCCCGCCGCCACGCCGGATCGCGCGGTCGATGTTGTCGTTGGGCACCGAGCTCTTCTTGGCCTTCTGCACGGCGTCGTAGAGGGTCGGATTGCCCGTCGGGTCGGGACCGCCACTGCGCGCCGCCACCTCAACGTTCTTGATCAGCTTCGCGAAAAGCTTCCCGCGCCGGGCGTCGACCACCGCCTTCTTGTGCTTGGTGGTTGCCCACTTAGAGTGGCCGCTCATGACCGTTCCCTCACCATGTCGACGAACATCTCATGGATGCGCCAGTCCGGGGTGAGCTCGGGATGGAAGGACGTCGCGAGCGCCGGGCCCTGGCGGACCGCGACGATCCTACCGGCGTGCGGCTCGGTCGCGAGAACCTCGACTCCGGCGCCGACCTCCTCCACCCAGGGCGCCCGGATGAACACGGCCCGGTACGGCGGCCCGTCGATGCCCTCGATCTCCAGGTCGGTTTCGAATGAGTCGACCTGACGGCCGAAGGCGTTGCGCCTTACCGTCATGTCGATGCCGCCGAGGGTCTGCTGACCGGAGGCAGGATCAGGCAGCCGGTCCGCCAGCAGGATCATCCCGGCGCACGATCCGAAGACCGGCATGCCGTCGGCGATGCGCTTTCGCAGCGGCTCGGCCAGCCCGAAGATGTCGATGAGCTTCCAGATCGTGGTGGACTCACCGCCAGGGATGACCAGGCCGTCCACGCTATCCAGTTCCCCCGGCCGCCGCACCGCGGCGGGGTCGGCGCCCGCGTGGCGCAGCGCGCGCAGGTGCTCGGCGACGTCTCCCTGGAGCGCAAGCACGCCGACTGGCGGCCCGGCTGGCGTCATGGGAACGGGCTCCGCGGGAAAGCTGCCGTGGCTCACCGGAACGGGCTGCTCGGGAAAGCTCCCCTGCGTCATCGGAACGGGCTCCTCGGGAATGCTGCCCTGGTTAATCGGGCTGCGGTTCATCATGCTGCGGGCCGCTGTCACCACCCGCGGCCGGCGTACCGCTGCTCCGGCGCCAGCTCGTCCAGGTTGATGCCGACCATGGGTTCGCCCAGGCCGCGGGACACCTTCGCGATGACGTCAGGATCGTCGTGGAACGTGGTTGCCTTCACTATCGCGGCGGCCCTGGCTGCGGGGTCACCGGACTTGAAGATGCCCGAGCCGACGAACACGCCGTCGGCGCCGAGCTGCATCATCATGGCGGCGTCGGCCGGGGTGGCCAGGCCGCCCGCGGTGAACAGGACGACCGGCAGTTTGCCCGCGGCCGCTACCTCCGCCACCAGCTCGTACGGCGCCTGCAAGTCCTTGGCCGCGCTGTAAAGCTCCTCCGCCGACAAGGTGGACAGCCTGCGGATGTCGGCCCGGATGGCGCGCATGTGCCGGGTCGCCTCGACCACGTTGCCGGTGCCGGCCTCGCCCTTGGACCTGATCATCGCCGCGCCCTCGGTGATCCGGCGCAGCGCCTCGCCCAGGTTGGTCGCGCCGCACACGAACGGGACGGTGAATTCCCACTTGTCCACGTGATGCGCCTCGTCGGCAGGCGTCAGCACCTCGGACTCGTCGATGTAGTCGACGCCGATGGCCTGGAGCACCTGAGCTTCGACGAAGTGGCCGATCCGGCATTTGGCCATGACCGGGATGGAGACGGCCGCGATGATCTCGTCGATCATGTCCGGGTCGCTCATCCTGGCGACGCCGCCCTGGGCCCTGATATCGGCCGGTACGCGCTCCAGCGCCATGACCGCCACGGCGCCCGCATCCTCGGCGATCTTGGCCTGCGCGGGGGTGACCACGTCCATGATCACGCCGCCCTTGAGCATGTCGGCCATGCCGCGCTTGACCCTGCTGGTGCCCTTGTGCGCCTCGGGCTGAGCTTGCGCCTCGGGCTGAGCCTGCTTCTGCGCCTGAGCCTGAGCCGGTGCCGGTTGCTGTGCTTGAGCTGGCGTCGCGGCGCCGGGTGCTCCGCCAGAACCCGTTCCGCTGATGCGCTCGGCGCGCTCGGGTGTTTCGGGCGAATTCGACACTGACACGACAGACCTCGCTTGGTTGCTTCTGACCGGTCCTTCCATCGTAGGCGCTCGGCCCAGTTTCCGGCGGCGCGGTCACCTGCGGCTGGCTCGCCTGGCCGCGGCCGCAACGGGCGGCCGACACCTAGACGAACCGATCGCTTAGCTTGCCCGCCGGCCGCAGCGCATCGGTCAGGAGGTCAGATGCGGTATGTCCGTAGCCGGGCCGGGACCTCCGGCCGGCACCAGCGAATCGTCAATCTCGAAGAACTCCGGCATCGGGGCCGTTCCAGCTAGCCGCAGCATCCGGACCAGCCAGCGCTGCCTGGCCACCTGGGTGGCCGCGACGGCGTCGTTGTAGAACTTGCGGGCGAGGAACACCTGGTGGGAGGCGCCCTCGAGTTCGCTGAGCAGTTCCTCGGCGCCCTCCCGGCCGGCCAGCAGGGCACGGAAGTCGGGCTGGCTGAACACCGCCCGCAGCGCTCTGGTGAGGTCGCTCTCCGGCATCTCGCGGCCGTCCTGGGCGCGACCGGGCGTCATGCGCGGCGCCTGCCAGCAGCACGCTGGTCGCCGGATCGAGCAAGCCGGACGAGGCGAGCTCCAGGGCGATCGAGCTGCGCCGGACCAGTGCCGCGTCGAGCGCGAACCTGGCCGCCTCCAGCCGCGCGTGCAGCCGGTCCAGCCGGCCTGCCCGCCAGGAAATGTAGACCCCGAAAATTGCCAGGACGACGATGACGATGATGGTGGTCGTCAGGGTCATAGCGCGACAGCCACCCGACCGGCCGCCGGGGCGACCGCCTGGTACACCCGGACGATGTCGCGGGCGACCACCGCCCAGTCGAACTCCCGGACCGCGACGGCGGCCGCAGCGGCCAGCGACGCCCGGTGCTCAGGATCGTCGAGCAGCCGCGCGGCCGCGGCGGCCAGCCCCTCCGGGCTCCCGGTGGCGAACAGCTCGCCGGCCTGCACCGTTGCGCAGCACTTGCCGGAACGCGTCCAGGTCGCTGGCCACGATCGGAGCGCCGGACGCCATCGCCTCGACCAGCACGTAGCCGAAGCTCTCGCCGCCGGTGTTGGGCGCGCAGAAGACGTCGACTGAATGCAGCATCCGGATCCGGTCGGCGTCGCTGACCTGGCCGAGCAGCACGACCCGGTCCCGGAAAGGAACAGGGACCTGCGCCAGCACCTCATCGGGATCGCCGCGCCCCGCGATGAGCAACCGCAGCCCTGGACGCTGCGGCGCCAGCATGGCAAAGGCGGCGAGCAGGATGTCCATGCCCTTGCGAGGCTCATCCATCCGGCCGAGGAAGCCCAGCGTGCCGCCGGTGCCGGGGAAGCCGGGCAGGGGTTCCGCCTTCTCGTAGCGGGCGACATGCACGCCGTTCGGGATCAGCACGGCGTCGCCGCCGAAGTGCTCGACCAGGGTGGCCCTGGCCGCTTCGGCGACCGCGATCCGGCCGCTGATCTTCTCCAGCGCCGAGTCAAGGATCGGCTGGGCCGCGTGCATCGCGCGTGACCTGGGCATCGCCGCGTGCATGGTGGCCACGATCGGGCCGTCGGCCACCCAGCAGGCCAGCAGGGACAGGCTCGGCGCCGCGGGCTCGTGCACGTGCAGCACGTCGAAATCGCCCTCCTTCAGCCACCGCCGCACCCGGCTCGCCGACAGGAACCCGAACGACAGCCTGGCGACCGATCCGTTGTACGGAATCGGGAACGGCGCGGCCGGCGGGCACGACGTAGTCGGGCAGCTCGGCGTCGTCATCGGCAGGCGCGATGACCGAGACCTCGTGGCCAAGCTCTATCAGTGCCTCCGCCAGGCCGCGGACGTGCTCGCGGACGCCGCCAGGCACCTCCCAGGTGTACGGGCAGACGAGGCCGACTCTCATGGCACTTCCTGCCCGGCGAGTTCCTCGCCGTTGACCTGGCCGTCCTGCCTGGCCCGCTCATCGGCCGCGGCCAGCCGCTCGGGATCCAGGTCGTCGACGAAGACCCGCTGCAGCATGAGCCAATCGTAGGGATGCTCGCGGATGCCGGCTTCGAAAAAGGTGGCTAGCCCCTGCGTCATTGTCACGATCTTCTGCGATCTAGTGCCTTCGGCAGGCATCGGGATCTCGGGACCGATATGCACTCCCCAGCCGTCTTCTTCGAACCACAGCGCGGCCGGCATCAGGGCAGCGCCAGTCGCCACCGCCAGCGCGGCCGGACCAGCCATCATCCTGGCTTTCTCGCCGAAGAAGTCCACCTCGATGCCGCTCCCGGTGACGTCGCGATCAGCCGGGAGGATGACGATCTTGCCGGATCGCAGCCGCTGCGACAGGATCCCGAATGGCCGGGTCCCGCCGGTGGCGGGAAGCACTTCCATGCCGAGGCCTTCGCGGAACGCAACGAATCGCTCGTAGACCGACTCCGGCTTCAGCCGCTCCTGCACCGTGGTGAACGAGCCCGCCCCCTTGGCAATGATCCAGGCCCCAGCCTGATCCCAGTTTCCCATGTGCGGAATGGCGATCACGACGCCGCGGCCGGACGCGATAGTGCTGAGTATTGCCTCTACGCCGTGATCGTCGTGCATGCCATCGACCAGTCGCTCGACCGGGAGAACAGGCAGCCGGAAGATCTCCAGCCAGTAGCGGGCATAGTGGCGCATGACTTCCCGCGAGGCGGTCCGAAGCTCCGCGCCGTCGGCATCTGGCCCGAGTACCCGGGCCAGGTTGCCCTCCAGCACTTGCACTCGCGGGCCCTGGCGGCGCCAGGCAATGTCGGCGGCGAACCGGAAAGCACCCGAGGTCCAGGATTCGGGCAGACGACAGACCAGGCTCCAGCCGGCGCCGTACCCGGCGTCGATGATCCTGTCCTTCAAACCCGGCATGTGCTTATCCTCCCGACGCGGAATCCCGCCGCCTACGCGCGGGTCCGCCTGACGTCTGATCCGCGCCCGGCCGGTCAGACCCGGGCTGATCCGCGGCCGGCCGGTCAGGTCCCGGCTGATCCGCGGCTGGCTTCGAGCTGATCCGGGCCGGCGGGTCAGACCCCGGCTGACCCGCGGGCGGGACATCCGCGGGCGCCTGCTTGGAGACCGCCGTTGCCGCTGCGGACCGGTCGGCAGCCTGAGGGCCCGCGGTCGCCTTGGTCTCAGCGGCCGCGATCTCGGCAGCTGAGCGGCGGGCGGCCAAGACCCGCTGGCCAAACGTGAACAGGCTGGCAGCCGCCAGCAACCAGAGCCCGATAGGAAGGACATACGGTACGCCAAGGCCAGATAGTCCGGTGGCAACTAGCCCGATAAGCAACCGCTCGGTCCGTTCGGCGAAGCCGACGTCGCAGCTCAGGCCGAGGCTCTCGGCCCGAGCCTTGGCGTAGGACACCAGAGAGCCGGCCACGAGGCAGAACAGGGCTACCCCGGCCAGCAGCTTGTCGTGGCCGCCGAGGACAAACCAGGCCGCCAGGCCGCCGAACACCGACGCATCGGCAACTCGGTCCATGGTCGAGTCGAGGAACGCGCCGAACTTCCCAGTCGTCCCTTTGATCCGGGCCAGCTGCCCGTCGAGCATGTCGGTAAAGACGAAGCCGGTGCAGACCACGACGCCGATGAACAAATGACCGGTGGGAAAGAGCGTGAGTGCGCCCGCTGACATGCCGATCGTGCCGATGATCGTCAGGGCGTTCGGGGTAATCGGCGTGCGGGCCAGCGCCTCGACAACCGGTGTCAGGATGCGCGCGAAGGCCGGCCGCAGGACTTTGCTGGCCGGGCCGCCTCGCGCAGCAGGGTGCTTGAGCATGGCGGCTTGATCTTACTGGCGGCACCGGCCCCGTCAGCTAGCCGATGGACGATTTCGGCGGGTTCTAAGATGTCCGGCCGAGCGCTGGGATGTCCGTACGACAGTTTGGCCGCCGTGGCCAGATCGGCGCGCCAAACGTTTGAGCAGCAACTGTCGTGCCAACGACAGTTAGCGCTCACGCGTTTTGCTGCCCAGCGGTCCGTCTGTTACCGGTGCCCCTGAGCGAGGCGAATCCCGCCAGGGACTTGTGATCGCCGACTGTCAGGTAAAGGCTGGGCGTGCAGCAGAAGACTGTGCGGCAACAAGCAGTGCCGCGACGAGCCCTGCGGCAGCGAAACACTCGGGACGAGGGTGGTTAGTTAACACAGCGCTTCAGGAGGCGATGCGGATGGCGGACAAGTCTCACGCAACGGGAGCCGCCGGCCGGACAACAACGGCCGGCCAGCCCGAAAGCGTACGTAACGTGGTGCTGGTCGGCCACTCAGGAGCAGGAAAGACGACGCTGGCCGAGGCCCTCCTGGTCACGACCGGCGCGATCCAGCGAGAGGGCCGGGTCGAAGAAGGCACGACCGTCAGCGACTTCGACGAGGTCGAAATCCGACAGCAGCGCTCCGTCAACTTGACCCTGGTGCCATTCGTGCACGCCGACGTCAAGGTCAATTTGCTCGACACGCCCGGTTACGCCGACTTCACCGGTGACCTCCGGGCCGGGCTGCGCGCAGCAGACGCCGCTCTGTTCACGGTCTCGGCCGCGGACGGCATCGACGGCCTGACCCAGATGCTCTGGGACGAGTGCGCCGCCGTCGGCACCCCGAGGGCGGTCGTAATCACCAAGATCGACCATCAGCGGGGTGACTTCGATGAGGCGCTGGCGGCTTGCCGCACCGCGTTCGGCGACTCGGTCGCGCCGCTGTACTTGCCAGTGTCGGACGGTCAGGGCGCGGTGAAGGGCCTGATCGGACTGCTGTCGCAGCGCTTCTACGACTACTCCGGCGGGAGCCGGGCCGACACCGACGTGCCCGCCGCGGACGCTGACCGGGTAGCCGAGGCTCGCGGTGCCCTGATTGAGGCGATCATCCAGGAGAGTGAAGACGAGACCCTGATGGACTCCTACCTGTCGGGAGAGGAGATCGACGTCAAGGGCCTGATCGAGGACCTGGAGACGGCCGTGGCGCGGGGCAGTTTCTATCCCGTGCTCGCCTCCTCGGCGCCGCACCACATCGGCATGGCCGAGCTGCTCGAGGTGATGACGCAGGCGTTCCCGGCGCCGGCCGAGCATCCGATGCCTTCGGTCACCACCACGGACGGCAGGCCAGTAACGAACCTGGCCTTCGACCCGAACGGGCCGCTGCTCGCCGAAGTGGTCAAGACCACGTCCGACCCCTACGTCGGCCGGGTCAGCCTGGTCCGGGTCTTTTCCGGCACGCTCCGGCCGGACGCGACCGTACACGTGTCCGGTCATGGCCGGGAAGCCAGCGGGCATGCCGACCACGACGAGGACGAGCGCGTGGGCGCCCTGACGTCGCCGCTTGGCAAGCAGCAGCGCACCATCGGCCAGTGCCCGGCCGGTGACATCTGCGCGGTCGCCAAGCTGGGCACGGCAGAAACCGGCGACACCTTGTCGGACAAGGAGAAGCCGCTGCTGATGGAGTCCTGGGCCATGCCGGAGCCGCTGCTACCGATCGCGATTCAGGCCAAATCCAAGGCAGACGAGGACAAGATGTCGCAGGCCCTGGCCCGGCTGGTGGCCGAGGACCCGACCCTCCGGCTGGAGAACAACGCCGAGACCAGGCAGCTGGTGCTGTGGTGCATGGGCGAGGCGCACGCCGACCTCGCGCTCGACCGGCTGTCCAGTCGCTACGGCGTTGCCGTCGAGACCGTCGAGCTGCGGGTACCGCTGCGCGAGACCGTGGCCGGCAAAGCTCAGGGCCTGGGCCGGAATGTCAAGCAGTCTGGCGGCCACGGCGAGTACGGCATCTGCAGCGTCGAGGTCGAGCCGCTCCCCTCGGGCAGCGGCTTCCAGTTCGTCGACAAGATCGTCGGAGGCGTGGTGCCGCGCCAGTTCATCCCGTCCGTCGAGAAGGGCCTTCGCGCCCAGATGGACCAGGGCGTGCTGGCCGGATACCCCATGGTCGACGTCCGGGTCACCCTGTTCGACGGCAAGGCGCACTCGGTCGACTCCTCCGACATGGCGTTCCAGAAGGCTGGGCGCGCCGCCCTACGCGACGCGGCGGCCAAGGCGCACGTCAGCCTGCTCGAGCCGGTCGACGAGGTATCCGTCCTCGTCCCGGACGACTACGTCGGCGCGGTCATGTCCGACCTGTCCTCCCGCCGCGGCCGCGTCCTCGGTACCGAGCCGGTGGCCGGCGGCCGCACCCTGGTCAAAGCGGAGATCCCGGAACTGGAGATCATCCGCTACGCCATCGACCTGCGCTCGATGTCCCACGGGACCGGCTCGTTCACGCGTTCCTACCTGCGGTACGAGCCGCTTCCGTCGCATCTTTCTGAGAAGGTGGCGGCTGCGGAGAAGGCGTAGGGGCGGAACGGGGTCCAGCGGAGCCGGTGCCGACCGGAGCCGGTGCCGACCGGAGCCGGTGCCGACCGGAGCCGGTGCCGACCGGAGCCGGTGCCGACCGGATATCGGGCAGCCAGAGCGGAGAAATGGCTGCCCGACACCCGGACGGTACCGGCTCGTGCCCGACAAACAACCCATAAGCCACGAGCCGCCGCAGCTACGTGATCAACTCGGCTGCCGTGTTTAGCGTCGGTGTGAAGGTGCCGCTACAAGATTGACGGCAACCTCACTCCGCCGCTAAACGAGGCACTCGCAGGTGGCCCATCGCCAGCCTCCGAGCTACGCGAAATGCATATAACGGGCAGGATGTGCTGGGCTCGTAGTCAAGATCGCGGCGGATAGGGCGTGACTCTCGCAGCGCCGCCCATCTTAGGGGCGGCACGTTCACACTCACGCCCAATGAGCCGAGCAGTGGACGGGCGGATGCCCGTCGGCCCAGGCCAGGTGTGTCCGAAATGCGGGGTTGCTGGGTATTTGCGAAGCCGTCGTGGCGGGGCGGGTCGTGAGGAACCGCAAGACTAGGTCGGGGCGGGGGGCCGGATGGATGTGAAGCGGCCATTTCTCCGCTCTGGCCGCTTCATGTCCGTCTGGCACCGGCCCCTGTTTGACCCCGTTCCCTTAGGGGTGCTGGGTTTGATCTTGGGCGGGCCAGGCTTCGGCGAGGATCACGCGGGTGTCGGCCAAGAGCTCCGGCAGGACCTTGGTGTGGGCGATGACGGGCATGTAGTTCGACGTCGCCGCCCCAGCGCGGGACGACGTGCTGGTGCAGGTGCGCGGCGATGCCGGCGCCGGCGACCCCGCCCATGTTCATGCCGATGTTGAAGCCCTGCGCCTGGGCCGACAGCCGGAGCGCGGTCATCGAGCGCTTGGTGAACTCCGCCAGCTCGGCCGTCTCGCCGATGGTCAGGTCGGTATAGTCGGCGACGTGCCGGTACGGGACCTCCATGAGGTGCCCGCTGTTGTACGGGTACAGGTTGAGCACCGCGTAGACCAGTTCGCCGCGGGCCACGATCAGGCCGTCGGCGTCGCTCATTTTGGGGATCTGGCAGAACGGGCACTCGCTGGCACCGCCGTCGGCCGGCTTGCCCTCGCCCTTGATGTAGGCCATCCGGTGCGGCATCCACAACCGCATGAGACCGTCCGGGGCTACCTGATCCGGCACCTCGGCGATGCCTTCGCTCCGGGCTGGCGGGCGGCTGGCCTGGTCGGCGCCAGGTACGCCAGAGCGCGCATCGGGCACTGGCGTCAAACCTGGATCCGGCTGGCCACCGCGCTGGTGATTTCGTCGATCGCGTCGGCGATGAGCACCCCGTTCTTCTGCTCGCCGTTGCGGTAGCGGAACGACACCGCCCCGGCCGCCACGTCGTCGTCGCCGGCCAGCAGCATGAACGGCACCTTCTGCCGCTGCGCGGTCCTGATCTTCTTCTGCATCCGGTCGTCGCTCGAGTCGACCTCGACCCGGATGCCGTGCTCGCGCAGCCGGATCGCGACGTTCTGCAAATACTCGACGTGGGCGTCCGAGATCGGGATGCCGACCACCTGGACCGGCGCCAGCCAGGGCGGGAACGCGCCCGCGTAATGCTCCACCAGGATGCCGAAGAAGCGCTCGATTGAGCCGAACAGAGCCCGGTGGATCATGTACGGCCGTTGCCTGCTGCCGTCCGCGGCCTGGTACTCGATGCCGAACCGGCCCGGTTCCTGGAAGTCGACCTGGAGCGTGGACAGCTGCCAGCGGCGGCCGATCGCGTCCTTCACGTGCACGTCGATCTTGGGTGCGTAGAACGCGCCTTCGCCCGCCGCGATCACGTAAGGCAGGCCGGACTTGTCGAGCGCGTGCTTGAGTGCGGCCTCGGCCTTGTCCCAGTCGGCTATTTCGCCGACGAATTTCTCCGGCCGGGTCGACAGCTCGGCCTCGAACTCGGTCAGTCCGTAGTCACGCAGCAGGCCGACCACGAAGTCCAGCAGGCTGGCGAGCTCATCCTGGAGTTGCTCGGGCGTGCAGAAGATGTGCGAGTCATCCTGGGTGAAGCCGCGGGCTCTGGTCAGGCCGTGCACGACGCCGGACTTCTCATACCGGTACACGGTGCCGAACTCGAACAGCCGGACCGGCAGCTCGCGGTAGGACCGGCCGCGCGACGCGTAGATCAGGATGTGCATCGGGCAGTTCATCGGCTTGGCGTAGTACTTCGCTCCCTCGAACTCCATGGGCGGGAACATGCCGTCGGCGTACCACTCCAGGTGGCCAGAGGTCTCGAACAGGTTCGACTTGGTGATGTGCGGCGTGTAGACGAACTCGTAGCCCGCCTGCTCGTGGCGCTTGCGCGAGTAGTCCTCCAGCGCCTTGCGGACGATGCCGCCCTTGGGGTGGAAGACCGGCAGCCCGCTGCCGATCTCGGGCGGGAACGAGAACAGGTCCAGCTCGGCCCCGAGCTTGCGGTGATCCCGCTTCTCGGCTTCTGCCAGCAGCTTGAGGTAATCGTCCTGAGCCTCACGCGACGGCCACGCAGTGCCGTAGATGCGCTGCAGCTGCGGGTTGTTCTCGCTGCCCCGCCAGTACGCCCCGCCCGTGCGCATGAGCTTGAACGCCGGGATGTTCCGGGTAGTCGGCAGGTGCGGGCCACGGCAGAGGTCCTTCCAGCACCGCTCGCTGGTGCCGGGGTCGAGGTTGTCGTAGATGGTCAGCTCGGCGCCGCCGACCTCGACCGACTCGCCGGAGTCGCCGGCCTCGGCTTCGCCGGGTTTTGCGGTGATGCTGCTCTTGAGGCCGATCAGCTCCAGCTTGTACGGCTCGCCGGCCAGTTCCTGCCTGGCCTCATCCTCGCTGACGACCCGGCGGCTGAAGCGCTGGCCCTGCTTGACGATCTGGCGCATCTTCTGCTCGATCGACTTAAGGTCGTCGGGGCCGAACGGCTGGTTCACGTCGAAGTCGTAGTAGAAGCCGTTCTCTATCGGCGGGCCGATGCCCAGCTTGGCCTGGGGGAACAGGTCCTGCACCGCCTGCGCCATGACATGCGCGGTCGAGTGGCGCAAGATGGCCAGGCCGTCCGGCTCGTCGATGGACACCGGCTCGACGCGGTCGCCGTCAGCCAGCTCGTAGGCCAGGTCACGCGGTTCGCCGTTCACCCTCGCGGCGATCGTGTTCTTGCTGGCCTGGTCCCGGTCGGCCAGCACCTGGCCGGCCGTCGTGCCGTCTTCCACCACGTGCTCGCTTCCGGCGAGGGTGATGTGAAGCTTGTCGGCAGGCACGGCTGGCTCCTTCGCGCGTTGGGCAGGGGCGGCTTGGCTTGGACCTAGTGCAATGCCCCTGCCCGATGCTATCGGCGCCGGACTGCGCGCGCGGGACGGTGGTACCGCCTGCTAGTTCGCGACCGGGCTCGAACTCGGCGTCAGCGCGCCGCGGGCGACAGTCACCAGGCTGCCGTAGGTGAGGTACGGCCAGGCCCGCGCGGCGTCATTGAGGTCGAGCTCGACACAGCCGAGGCTCTGCGGGTACCCGTAGGAGCCGCGCGGGAAGTAGTGCACCGCCTCGCCGCCCCTGAAGTAGGCCACGAACTGCACCGGGTCGGCGTACTTGGACCCGTCCGGGTTGGTGCCCTTCATGATCTGGTTGCGGTACCGAACGTAGACAGCGGCCGTGCCGATGGTGGTGGGTGCCACCGGAATGCCGGTGTTGGCCAGGACGTGCAGCACCTTCCGGCCGTTGTGCCAGATCGTCAGCGTCTCCGGGTTAGCCTCGCGGGCGATCGCGTACGTGTAGCCGTTGGCGTTACGCTGGCCGGTGGCTACCGCCTTGAGCAAGGCCCGCCAGACCTGGGGCCCGGCGACGCCGTCCATCACGATGCCGTGGTCGAACTCGAAGGCCATCACCGCGCCCTTGATGATCAGGCCGGACGAGGCCCCGCCCTGCCAGAACGCCCTGAGCTGTGACGGGTAGCCAGGCTCCCAGCTGTACGAGCCCTGCGGCGGGGAGTAGGCGGCGCTGAGCTGACCGAGCGCGTCCGTGGCCGCGGGCACCGAAGCGCCAGGTGCCGGAGTCCACGTCAGGGGCAGATATCCGAGCTGGGCGAGCAACTGGTCCAGCCGGGCCGGGCGGTAGCCGCCGGTCCTGAAGTGGATCACCTTGGTGTGAAGCAGGAGGCTACCGCTGGCCGACCTCACGCCGAGCAAGCCGCCGGGGATCTTGACCGTGACGCGGGAGTACTGCCGGAACGCGGCGGCCGGCACGAACTCCAGGGAACTCGTTCCGGCGCCCTGCCAGCTGCCCCGCACGCTGGGGCTGATCGTCGGCCGCGGCGAGCCAGCGGCCAGCGGCGCGGAGAACTGGATCTTGATGTCCGCGGCACCGTTTACGCCGGTCTCGTCGCTCGAGGGTGTTACCGACACCAACTGCAGGGGGCCTGCTGGGGCCCTGGCTGCCGTGCGGGTGCTCGCGCTCGGATTAACGCCGTGGCGAGCAGCGGTCGTCGGATCCGAGTCCGCCGACGCGTGGGTCATGGCAATCCAGATCCCCGCCGCCAGGATCAGCACGATAGCGCCGCCCAGAGCGGTGATCCGCACGCGCAGCTGCGTCAATGAGGACAACGCGTCTCCCTCGCTCACTCGCGTCAGTTGCCCGGCCGGCGGGTGGCGGGCGGTCAGTGCTGCTTGGGCCCGTTACACGGACCCCTCAGGGATCGCAGGTGCATCGGGACATCCTCACTGCGACTTTAGATGGCCTGAGCGGGATCTGGTGAAAGGACCGGGTAAAGAAACGGATACGGTCGATGAACCGGAACGGCCGAATTGTATGCGATGTTGGAGGACCGCCTGCGCACCCACAGCATGGCACCGCCCGGACCGCTGCGTTGCGGTTCCGGGCGGTAGCTAACAAGGCCGTCGCGGCTCGCCAGTGATGCTTGCCGCGGCGGACGGCGTGCCAGGTCAGCCGGTGACGGACACCAGGCTCCCGTAGGTGAGGTACGGGAAGGCCCGCACGGCCGAGTTGTACGCCAGCTCGACGCAGCCCAGGCTCTGTGGCCAGCCGTAGGATCCGCGCACGAAGTAATGGACGGCGTCGCCGCCATTGAAGTACGACACGAACGACACCGGGTCGGAGTAATGGCTTCCGCCTGGGTTGGTGCCGCTCATGATCGTGTTCCGGAACCTCAGGTAGACGGGGAACGTGCCGTCGACGGTGGGTGACACGGGGATGCCGGTGTTGGTCAGGCTGTGCAGCACGACACTGCCCGTCATGCCAGATCGTCAGCGTTTCCGGCAGGTGCTTGCTGACGATCGCGAAGGTGTAGCCGTTCTGGTTCTGCTCGCCGCGCGCCTCGGCCGCGAACAGCATCTTCCACAGCCGCGGCGTCACGGCGCCGTTGATGGTCAGGCCGTGCTCCGACTGGAAGGCCATGATCGCGCCGCGGACGATGACGTTCGGCTGACTGGGCGACCACAAGCTGTGGAGCGTGGACGGGTAACCGGCCCTCCAATCGAAGACGCCAGCGGGCGGGGCAAAGGCCTCGCCCTGAGGAGTGGTGTTTCCTGCCGTCGGACCGGATGGGTCTGCCCTTGTCGCGCCGTTCTGCACCCCGGACCAAGTCAGGGGCAGGTAACCGAGCTGCGCCAGCAGCTCGGCCAGCCTGGTCTTCGAGTACTTACCGACGGTGAAATGCTCGGTGAGCGAGTCGGTGAGCAGCGCGCCGCTGCTTGACCGCACGCCGGCCGGCCCGCCAGGGATCAGCAGCGTGACCCGGCTTGACGGGGCGAACGCCGTGACCGGCGTGAAGACCTGGGAGTTGTCTTGTGTGCTCCAGCTGCCCGGAATTCTCGGCGTCAGTTCCGGGTAGGGCGAGTCGGCCGCCAGCGGCGCCGAGAAGGTGACGACGACCGCCGCCGCGCCGTTCACCCCGGTGGCGTCGCGGGCTGGTGTCACTGCGGCGATGTGTATCGGGCCGCTGACCACTTGGTTGCGGATCTCGGCCGCCGCGCGGGCCGCGGTGCTCCCAGCGTGCTGAGTGAGCGCGTACGCCGCGCCGCCGGCTACCACGGCAACCGCTGCTGCGCCGATGCCGACGACTCGCACGGTCTGCATGACGCCCCAGGGCCTCGGGCTGGGGCCGCTCGCTGGTCGCCTGCTGGCTGGGTGGCCGCTCGCTGGGCTGGCGCTGGCTGTTGGGCCGCTAGCTGGACTGACGCCGGCTGAGCTGGGGTTGGCTGGTGGGCCGCTGGCTGGGCTGGCGTCGCGAGCGGGACTGCCGCCGCCGTCCGGGGTGCCGCCGCCGTCCGGGCTACCGCCGCGATCCGATGCCTCGCCGCTCTTGGGCTCTTCGCCGTCAGGCTGGTTACCGGGTCGTCCGACTCCGAACACGCCGCTCCCCCGTCCCGTGGCACGACCGGCACGCCTTGCCGCCAGAGCACGGAGCGCCTGAAGACCGCGCAGCTGGTCTGCGCTCAGGGGGGCTGGCTCAAAACTCCGGGTGCCATCTTAGTTACTCAGCGTCACGGGCCGTACCCGACGCGACGCGTAGAGAACCCATCGAATGCGTAAACGATCCGTAACGAGAACGCCTGCCCAGCAGCGGATTCCGCGACAGTGCTCGAGCTACATGGGTCAGCCCCCGCCAGTGGAGGGCCCGGCTCACGAACCCGCGCCCGTGCCCCGCCTGCCTGCTTGTCTGCACTTGCCGGGTAGCTGCGCTGTAGAGTCGGGACGCGATGCGAAGGGTTCACGTTGTCAGCGTCCGATAGCGAACTAGAACACACTCCTTGGGATCGCTCGAGCGGCATTCGACACGGCAGCACGATCCCGGCCTATGTCCAGCTAGCGTCTTTCATCCGGTCTGAGGTCATCGCCGACCAATTACCGGCGGGCTCCCCGTTGCCGTCCGAACCGGAGCTAGCGGGTCTCTACAACGTGAGCCGGGACACGGTACGCAGGGCCATGGCCGTGCTTCGCGAGCTAGAGCTCATCGAAACCCGGCGCGGCGTAGGCCATTACGTCTCACACACCCCTGAGCGGATACACGTCAACGCCGGGCGCAGGGCCGTCGTCTCTGCCCGCCTGGCCACACCAGCGGACCAGGAAAGGCTGTACGGCGCCGGGCGGTACGGCTGGCCCGTGCTTGTGGTGGAGGAGCCGGGCCAACCTCCGCGCATCTATGACGGCACCAGCACGCTCGTCTCGTTCGTCGATCCGCCGTCCAGTTAAGCCGGACATAACGCGCGACCCAAAATGTGAGCCGACGGTGGTCGGAGGCCTAGCCGACCTGGACACCACGACGCTCGCGACGGTCGCTGAGGCAATCCTCATGCCGGCACTGACTCCGCATGCCGGCACTGGCTCCGTCTGCCGGAACTGATAGGGCATAGCAGCCAGAAAGCCGATGGGGCGTCCTAGGGGGCGTCCCTATTCGTTTGCCTACGCCCGGCGTGCTGGCTGTAGAAGATTGCGCCTGGTATCGTCGCATTCCTGTAGGCTAGTACGTACAAGCATACAACTGACCGACTAGTCCAGGCGGGCGCAGCTTAGGCACGTGTTCGACGACGCGGGTGAACACTACCTGAGCATCCGTGGCGAGCCCCCTTTGGACCATGAAGGTCCACAGCTCACCGGCTCCGGCTAGCGCTCCGTGGGAGGGGGGCGAGCGCGGTCGAAGAGCGAGAGCCCGGCTTCGGTCGGGCTTTTCGCTTTTGTGCCCGGCTTACGCCTCTACAGCTTGTGCCCAACCCATTCAACGCACCTCTTCTCAGGCTGGCTCGCAGACGAGCGATAAGACCGCCCGCATCAACTCGCAATCGATCAGCGCGCCAGGAGGGCGCAACAACAGTGGGTAAACGAGACCACCCAGCAGGACGTCATGTAGGTCTGCCACAAACCAGGAGATTCAATGACCGATCAGCCCGGCTACCCTCAGAACCCCCAGCCGCAGTGGCAGTCGCCACCACAGCCAGGCGGTCCGCAGCAATACGCGTGGCAGCAGCAGCCACAGCAGGGATTCCCCGGAGGGGCGCCTCAGCCGCACAAGAAGCGGAACAAGGGCCTGCGGATCGGTTGCCTGAGCATCGTGGGCCTGTTCGTCCTGGTCATCGTGATCGGCGCGATCGCCTCGGCGGCCGGTGGCGGGAACAAGACCGCCGCCAGCCACTCCAGCGCACCACCGGCAGCACCGGTCGCGACCACGCCTGCGGCCACGAGCGCGACCGCCACCCCGGCCGCTCCCGCCGCTCCGCAGTACAGCGTGGCCCAGCAGCAGGCGATTCAGGCTGCCCAGCAGTACCTCAGCATGGGCTCGGGGTTCTCCCGCGAGGGCCTTATCCAGCAGCTTGATTCGTCGGCCGGTGAGGGATTCTCCAAGTCGTTGGCTCTCTTCGCGGTCAACCACGTCAAGGTCAACTGGGACCAGCAGGCCGCCGAATCTGCGAAGGGCTACATGAAGATGGGCGGATTCAGCTACAGCAGCCTCGTCCAACAGCTCGACTCGTCGGCCGGTGAGGGATTCACGTACGCCCAGGCCGTTTACGGCGCCAAGGCTGCTGGCCTCTGACCTCAGCAGTCGGTCAGTCGTTCTGGCCGACTACGTGCTGGCTGACTTGGTTCGGTCGGTGGGCGATACTGGGATCGAACCAGTGACCTCCTCGGTGTGAACGAGGCGCTCTCCCGCTGAGCCAATCGCCCTTCGCCTTGGCCGGCGGCATCCCCTCGCCGCAAGGCGATCTCAGATTAGCGCATGGGTGCGCCAGGCTCGCGCTGTCCTGACCTGCGGACGCTCAGACGTCAATCCGTGCCTCCCAAGCGCCAGTCCGGTCCGGCCCGTGCGCTGGTGGGTCCCTGCCGCGCCAGTTGATTTTCTCGAACGCGCGGTCGTTTTCCTCCGCCGCTGCCCCTTACCGCGTTCGGTTCCGCCCCTGTCCACCGAGGTTCCACGTTTTCGGGCCGCGCGATTCGTCCGGAATATTCGTAACATCCGGTCTTAGTTTGATTAAGTGAGTTATATATAAAAGCTTCATGAGCAAGGCGGCGCCGCATTTTGCTAGAAAGCATTCCAAAGGCCGACTGTCTTGTAGCATCGAGGCCCCGGTAACGGGCTTTCCTGGGGCCCGATGAGACGGAGGTCACATTGCTGGCTTGTTACCGCCGGGGATGACGGCGCGTCTAAATCGGTGTTAAACAACGAGAAGCGTTTGACCAGGTCGCAGTCGGTTTGTAGTTCAGTGACCGAGGTTACGAGCGCCTCCTTTCGCGGAATTAACCCCCCGCGAAAACAATTCCGCGGACCCGGCACGCCATACCCGCTGGGCAACTGCGCACCAATAAGGGCAGCCCGGCAATCCGGGACACGACAAGGCAAAGGCTAACCCCGATGATGAACAGCAGTGTGACCGTGTCCGCAGAACTCGGCTTGAGCTTGGTCGTGCCCGATCACGGGTCCGTTCCCCTCGTGGCGAGCCTCTACTACAACGCTGAAGACCCGTACGCGATCCGTATGGCGTTCCATGTCGGCACCGACGAGCCGGTCGAGTGGATCTTTGCCCGCGATCTGCTGGCAGTTGGCCTGGAAGGCCCTGCAGGCGAGGGCGACGTGCAGGTCTGGCCCGGTGACGACCATGGGCACGAGTTGCTGAACATCGCGCTGTCGTCGCCGTTCGGCGAGGCGCACTTCGAGGCGCCGCGCAGCTCGACCGCAGCCTTCCTGAGCCGGACCTACGAGGTCATCGCGCCAGGTCACGAGAGCGAGTACATCGACGTCGACGACGAGCTGGACGAACTTTTCTGGAGCGCATAACGGCAGTCATCCGTGAATATGACAATGCCGTGCAACGGCGTCGGCCATTTCACGGATCGGGTGATTCGCCCGCCCGCATCGCAAATACTTCGGCAGCCTTTCTGGTGATTGGACCGGGGACGGCAGGCAGCTTGGAGCCATTTACGTTCCGAACCGGCTGCACGTCCCTGGTTGTCCCAGTTAGGAATGCTTCCTCAGCATTTGCCAAGGCGGAGATGAGAAGGTTATCCTCTGCCGCCCCAACCCACTCGATAACCAGGCTTCTGGTTACTCCCGCTAGGCAGCCAGCCGACAACGGCGGCGTTATCAGCTGCCCGCCGGATACTACGAAGACATTGGTACCGGTGCCCTCGCACAGCTGGCCGGCGGTATTGGCGAAGATTGCCTCCTTTGCGCCGTGCTCGGCGGCATAGCCGAGCGCCCGGACGTTCTCTGCGTATGACGTGGTCTTCAGGCCCGCCAGGGCGCCATGCTCGTTTCGCGGCCATGGCACCACGACGACGTCCACTGCCGCTGCAGCCGGTTGCTGCGCGGCGAGCGCGACGATGACTGTGAGCCCGGAAGATCCGCGTTCCGATCCCAAGGGAGCAATACCAGCGGTCGCGGTGATGCGCATCCGGGCCAGCGGCATCGGCGCGGTGTTGTCGATCGACAGCCAGGGCGCCCGCCCGGATTGCGCGCAGATCGGGCTCGGGCAGGCCGAGGCCGGCAGCTGAGCGGCTCAGCCGGGTCAGGTGGCGGCTGAGCGCAAAAGGCTGGCCCGCCACGACCTTGATCGTTTCGAAGACCCCGTCCCCGACCACGAGCCCGTGGTCGAAGATCGAGATCCGAGCTTCGTCGTCGGGAAGCAGGTCCCCGTTCATCCACACCGCCACGCTGTCCGACGCTAGCGCAGCCAGGCAGGGGAACGATGCCAGCGGCGCGAATCCGCCAGGTGGCGTCGTATCCTGGCCGCGGCGGGGCCGCCCCGGTGGCCTATGCGAGTTTGCCGCGCGGGCAGGATCGGCTACAGTTCTGAAACGCACCTGGTTGCCTGGCGCCCTGATTGGGTCGCGGGCCGGGAGCACGCGGACGTAGCGCAGCTGGTAGCGCATCACCTTGCCAAGGTGAGGGTCGCGGGTTCGAATCCCGTCGTCCGCTCGGAGGTGCCGGAAGCCGTCTCGCGTGCCGACGGTCCGCTCGGCTCTTCGGTACCGGCCCGGCTCCCACCAGGGTCGGCCTGTGGCGGAATGGCCGAGTGGCTTAGGCAAGGGCCTGCAAAGCCCTGTACGCGGGTTCGATTCCCGCTTCCGCCTCGGGGGCGGTTAGCTCAGCGGGAGAGCGCTTCCCTGACACGGAAGAGGTCACTGGTTCAATCCCAGTACCGCCCACCAGATCTACCAGGCAGAACGCCGGACGGCCGGACCTCCGCGCGGCAGCCTGGGGGACTATTGGCCAGGTGAACGGCGGGCGCCAGGCTTCGCCAAAGCCTCGGCAGCCGCCGTGGCGCGCGAGTGCAGGTAACGATCCGCTGCCAGCCCGGCCAGCTCCTTTCGACCACACGTCATGCCTCGGTGATCGATCAGTAGGAGTCACCGACCTCCCCGCACCCTTTCGCCACCTCGGTCTGGACCCGGTCCGCGAGCGAAATAGGCCAGATATCGGCCTCTGCCAGAAAGCCCACGTGGCGCTCACCGACCTGGCCGCAGCCGAACGTGTGGTCGGCGGCGCTGCGCGCTGCATGGCCACGTTCATCAGCACGATCGTCACAGCGGCGGGCCTAGGCACGTAGCTGGCTGATCGCGGCCCGCACTGGGTCTAGCCCGTGATTGGAGTTATTGTCAGCGCATGCAGCGCGTGGGCGCGGTACTGATCGATATCGATGGCGTGCTGACGGTGTCCTGGGAGCCGATCAGCGGGGCAGTGGCGGCAGTGGAACACCTGCGCGCGGCGGGGATACCCCTGGCCCTGGTCACCAACACCACCTCCCGCAGCCGGGCCTCGATAGCGGCGGCGCTCGCGTCGGCCGGTTTCCCAGTGGCGGCGAGCGATGTTCTCACCGCCCCCGCCGTGGCCGCCGCCTACCTGCGCGAGCACTATCCCGGCGCCCGCTGCCTGCTGCTCAACAGCGGCGACATAGGCGCTGACCTGGTCGGAGTCACGCTGGCCGGCGACGACGATCCGGCCGTGGATGTCGTGCTGATCGGCGGCGCCGGACCCGAGTTCAGCTATCAGGCACTCAACCGCGCCTTCGGCTGCCTCCAGGCCGGCGCCGGCTGGTGGCCATGAGCCGGGGCATGTACTGGCGCACCAGCGACGGCCTCCAGCTCGACAGCGGCGCATTCGTCGCCGGCCTGGAACAGGCCGCCGGGACACCAGCAGAGGTGGTCGGCAAGCCCGCCGAGGGATTCTTCAGCGCCGGCCTGGCACACCTGGGCGTCACCGCGCGAGGATGCTCTCATGATCGGCGACGACATCGACAACGACGTACTCGCCGCGCAGCGCTGCGGGCTTACCGGGGTGCTGGTCAAGACCGGCAAGTACCAGGCGCGCACGCACGCCGGCGCCGCCTCGGCACCCGATCACGTGCTGGACTCCATCGCGGATCTGCCGCGGCTGCTCCAGCAGATCCGTTGAATGCCAACGACGGCCAGGTCAGGCCATGCGCGCGACCGGCGGATAGATGCGGATGACTGGGGTGGGCTTTGCGGATTAGCTGGATCCGCGGGCACGCTTGAGCGGGTGCGCGCCGATCCTGAGATAGCCATCAGGATTCCGCCGAGGGCAAGCGCAGATGGACCTCCGTACCTCAGTCATGCGGGTCAGGCATCCTGCGCCCGATGGCCGCGGCTAGTGCCCTGGCCTGGTCAAGACTGGCCACCATCGGATTGGCGAGCAGGGCGCGGGTCAGCCCGGCAGTGGTCGGCTGGCCGGCCAGAGCCTGGACGGCAAGCCGCTCGTAGGCGGCATGGCGGGCCAGCAGCCCGCGGGGCAGGTCGGGCAGGGCGACGACCGGCTGGGCCTCGAGGCGGCCGGGGACCGGCGCCCGTACCGGACCCTCGATGATGACGTCTGACGCCAGCCAAGGGACACGGCCGGCGTTCGGCAGGCCGATGATGAGCGTGCGGTCAGTGCCATTCAGCCAGGCATCGATCAGGGGGACCACCGCGACGCCATACCAGGGCGCTTTGCGCTGCCAGGTTGCTGGCAGGGCGCCCTGGCGGTAGGAGTTCATCGTTTCCTGCTGAATCGCCAGCAGCTGCTCCGCGCGGGTAGGCGCCCCGCGCTGCGCGGCCAGCAAGCGGTCCGGATGCGTGTAGTAGCGCAGGTAGGGACCGGGCATCGCCGCGTGCAGGGTGGCCACCTCGGGATCCAGCCCGTCGGCGAGGTCGCTGAGCCGGTCAAGCTCACCGAGATCGGCTGGCACATACCAGCCCACGTGGTTCATGCCGACGTACCGGGAACGCACGTCATCGTCGGGCCGGCCGAGCCGGCAGGCAACGCTGTCGAGCAGGCCGAGCGGTGAGTCGCACACGGTGACGATGCGGAGGGCGGCCTCAGTCCTCGCCGCCTGCTGGACGATGCCGGCCGGGTTGGTGAGGTTGATGACGAGCGCCGCCGGCGCACGGTGCGCCACCTGTGCCCAGATCGGCCGCAGCGCACCGATCGTGCGGACGGCGCAGGCCAGGCCGCCAGGACCCATGGTCTCCTCGCCGGGGATGCCGAATTCCCGTGGAAACGACTCGTCCACCGACCGCGCTTGCAGGCCGCCGACCCTGATCTGGTTCAGCACCACGTCGGCCCCGTCCAGGGCCGCGGCCAGGTCCCGCTCGCCGCGAACGCTGACGGGCAGGGCCACGGCGGCGGCCCGCATCCGGCAGGCATCAGCGACCGCGTCAAGGCGCCAGGACCTGCCGTGCAGGACAACCTCGAGGCCCTCCGGCCGCCTGGCCTGGCCGCCAGGCCAGTCAGCCAGCGCGTCGATGAGCTGGACGGTCGACACCGCGCTGCCGCCCAGTACAGTCAGGCGGCAGCTCATGCCGTGCGTTCGAAGTCATAACGCAGGCCGACGGCTCGCCGCCAGCGGTCCAGCGTCCGCATGTTGGCCAGGGTGTCCGCCCAGGGCACCAGCGGAGACTGGCCTGCACCGATCGACCGGGCCACGTGATCGGCCTCATAGCTGAAGATCCCCTGCTCGGCGACGACCTCGACCACGCGCGTTGCCCCGCCGGTCTCGACTTCGATGACCGAGGTGCCAGCAACCCGGTGCTCCGCCAGCCATGACGGCCGCGGCACGACTACCCCGCCATTGCTGCCGAACACGCGGATTGCGTCGTCGAGCGGCGTTGTCACGCTCGAGCCGATCTGCGCGAGCAGGCCGCCGGGGAACGACAGCACACCCATCGCGACGTGGTCCACATGATCCTGCGGGCCGAATCGCGCGCAGCCCACTACCTGGTCAGGCTCGGCCGCCTGCTCGCCCAGGGCGACCGAGGCGACCAGGCGCGCCACCGACACCGCGTAGCAGCCCACGTCGAGGATGCCCCCGCCGCCAAGCTCGGCGTCGGTGACGCGGCCAGCCTCCCAGCTGGTGGCCGGGCGGTAGCCGAAGCTGACCGACAGCGCACGGATCTCCCCGATCTCTCCTGATTTCAGGATGTCTAGCAGCATCGCCGTCTGCGGGTGCGCGCGGTACATGAAAGCTTCCATCAGGAAGACGCCAGACTCCCGCGCCGCAGCTATGACAGTCTCGGCTTCGCCGACGCTGACGGTGAGCGGCTTCTCGCACAGCACGTGCTTGCCGGCCCTGGCGGCTTTGATGGCCCACTCGGCGTGCATGGGGTGCGGCGTGGCGACGTAGACGATGTCGACGCCGGGGTCTGCGAGCAGGTCCTCGTAACGGCCGTACCAGGTACTCACCTGGTGGGCGGCGGCGAATCGGCCGGCCTTGGCCAGGCTCCGCGAGGCGACAGCATGCACCACCCCGGTACTGGATGCCGCAATGCCGTCTGTGAACTCGCCCGCGATAGCGCCCGCGCCGAGGATTCCCCACCGCAGGCTTTCCGGCGGGCTAATTCTTGAGGCCACTAAAGGCAATCCCCCTGACCAGATGACGCTGGGCGGCCACGAACAGGATGAGCGTCGGGATCATGAAGATCAGCGAGGCGGCCATCAGATAGTTATAGGCGGTGAAGTGCGTGCTCTGATACTGCTCCAGGCCGAGTGAAAGGGTGAACTCCGACTGATTGTTGATGAAGATCAGCGGTCCGATGAAGGCCGTCCAAGACGTGAGGAACGTCAGGATCATGACCGTGATGATCGGTCCGCGGGACAGCGGGATCACGACCTTGCGCAGGATCTTCCAGTTGCCTGCGCCGTCCAGCCGGGCCGCCTCGATGAGCGATATCGGCAGCGCCGCGGAAGAACTGGCGCAGCAGGAAGATCGCCAGCGCGGCGGAGAAGTACGGCGTCACGAACTGCGCCGCCCACGGAGGCACCAGCAACGGCGTCAGCGTTCCGATCCAGCCCAGGTGCCGGAAGATGACGTAGAGCGGGATCATGACGGCGGGGAACGGGAGCATGATCAGGGCCAGTGATACCGCGAACATCTGTTCTCGTCCGGGCCACCTCATGACCGAGAATGCGTACGCCGCCAGAACGCAGGACACCAGCGTGCCGGCCACCGTGCAGGCCGCGACGATGGTGCTGTTCGCGAGATAATGCCAGAAGGGTATGTATCTCAGCGCCTTGGGATAGTTCGACCATTGCGGATGAGCCGGCCAGAGGCTAGGCGGGAAGCGAAAGATATCCGCATTGGACTTCAGCGATCCGGACAGCATCCAGAACAGCGGGATCAGGAAGATCACCGCGATGATGAGGGACGCCAGGTGCCGGGTACCGCGGCCCAGCCACCGGCGCCGCTTCCTCGAGGGCGCATGCGGCATGGCCGGATCGGCGCGCGACTCCCGCGCTTCAGTTGTCGCTGCCATGGCTAGTCTCCCGAGTGGCCGTAGCGACGATTCAGCGCGAAGAACCCGGCCACCGCCAGCAGCGAGAAGACCAGCAGCAGACAGGCCATGGCGGCTGCCCGGCCCATGCTCAGGTAAGTGAAGGCGTTCTGGTACATGTACAGCGAGTAGAACAAGGTTGAGTTGACCGGCGCTCCCAGGTCGAGCGGGCTGGCCACGAATGCCTGCTCGAACATCTGCGTGTAGAACACCAGGGCGATGACCGCGTTGTAGAGCAGCACCGGGCTGAGCAACGGCAACGTCAGGCGGCGGAACTGACTCCAGCCACTTGCGCCGTCCACGGCGGCCGCGTCGTAATAGTCCTGCGGTATTGCTTTCAGCGCGGCCAGGAAGACGATCATGATCTGGCCGACCGAACCCCACAGGATGATGATGAGCAGGCTGATCTTCGCCGTGGACGGATCATTGAGCCAGCCGAACGTCGGCAGGTGCAGCAGGTGCAGCGCCCCGTTCAGCAGCCCGTAGTCCGGGTTCAGGATCCACACCCAGGCGATCACCATCGAGACGACCGGCACGACCGCGGGGATGAAGATCGCACTGCGGTAGAAGGTGACCGCCTTGCCTGGCTTGTTGAGCAGCAGCGCGGAGCCCAGGCCCATGACGATTCCCGCGATGCTGCCGATGACGGTGATGTAGATGGTGTTGCGCACGGACAGCCAGAACACCGGGTCGTGGAAGAGCGACCGGTAGTTGGAAAGGCCCACCCAGTGCGGCGGCGTCAGCAGGTTGTAGTTGGTGAAGCTCCAGTACAGGCTCAGGCCCAGCGGAATGGCGACAAGGCATGCCACTCCGGCGACCCACGGCGAGAGGAAGGGCAGCGCGGCCAGCGCGGCCCGCCCCCGCGCCGCGGGCCGCATGCCGCCCGTGCGGGCCGGCCGACCCTCCCTCCGCCGCTCGAGGGATGCGCTGCTGGCCATGGCTATCTCCTGGTCATGGGGTCAGGCTGGTCAGGCTCGCAAGCGCCTGGCTGGGTGACTGCTGACCGTAGATGGCCGCTTGCTGCGCCTGGCACAACTTGGTGGCGTACTCACTGGAGGTCGGCAGCTGCGGCCAGACGTGTACGTGATCGGAGGCCCCGTTCCTCAGGAAGAAGTCGAAGCCCGCATTCTTCTCCAGCGGGAACGACGGCACGTTGTTCAGCTGCGGCAGGTTGGCGACAAGGTTCGCGAAACTCGACGCCAGCTGCGTGTTTGCGGTCTCCCACTTAATGAAGTCGAACGCCTGCTGCGGATACTGCGCGCCATGCGGGATCACCTGCGGGTTGGTGTCGATGAAGCTGGTTCCGTTGTTCTGCGGATCTGCCGCAGGCGCCGGCAGCGGCGCGACGCCGATGGAGCTCGCCAGCTTGGGCACGTTCGCCTCGATGAACGCAATGGCCCACGGCCCGTCGTACACCATCGCCAGCTTGCCTGACTCGAACGGGTCAGTGGCGGTCAGGTACGCGCCGGCACTGCTCAGGAAGTTGGCGATGTTCTGCGCTCCGTACTGCTTGACGAAGTTTGTCTCCCACGTCAGGGCCGCCACGTTCGCCGGGCTGTCGGGGGTGATCTTCTTGGTAGCCGCGTCGTACCACTGGCCGCCATAGAGCCAGCCGTAGCTCTCCAGCGGGCAGACCTGGCCCTGGTCAGGGCCGGGCCAGTCAGGCGCGAACCCGAGCTGGGTAATCTTGCCGCCGCTCATCTTGGTCAGCTTCTTGGCGTCGGTTGTCAGCTGCTCCAGCGTGGTCGGCGGATCGTTGGGATTGAGGCCCGCGGCCGCGAACAGCTTCTTGTTGTAGAGCAGCCCGGCCGTGAAGTCCATGAAGGGCAGCGCGTAGACCTGGCCGTTCACCGTGACGGGCTTGAGCGCGTCCGGCACGAACTGCGACATGTTCAGCTTGCTGCTGGCAATGAACGAGTTCAGCGGATGATGGCGCCGTCGTTGGCCCAGGATGCCAGCTGAATTGTCCCGCCCAGATCGATGATGTCCGGCGGATTCCCGCCGCTGATCGCCGACAGTATCTTCGCGTCGTTGGTCTCCGGCGTTTCGGTGATCTGGATGTTGGGGTGCAGGTGCTCGTATTGCTTGATGGCCGAGTTGAGGGCGGCCTCCTCGTGCCCGCCGCCCCACTGCTGCCACATCGTGAGATGGATGACCCCCGAGGCCGAGGCTCCTGGCCCCGAAGTAGAGCTGCTGCATGCCGCCAGCACCATCGCCGCGGAGGACAGCACGCTCGTAGCCAATATCAGCCGGTGGGATTTCATCGTTCCGACCTTTCCTCGTCTATCAACCTGCCAAGATCATCGAATTCATGCCGTCAGGCCAGGATTACCTCGGCCCCGGCGAGGCGCAGCGCGTCAACGGCATCCGCGGGCGCCGCAGAATCGGTCACCAGGATGTCGATGTCGCTGATGTGGCACAACCGCACGAAGGCGACAGCTCCGATCTTCGATGAGTCGGCCACTATGATCTTCCGCCGCGCACTCCTGAGTGCAGCCTTCTTCGTCTCGGCGTCATCGAACTCGTACTCCGTGCATCCGGCATCGACATCGACACCGCCGACGGTCAGGAACGTGGTGTCGAATGTCAGCTGCTCGAGCATCGCTGTTGTGGCCGACCCGACAAACGACCGCTCGTACGGGCGGACCTGGGCGGCCGGCATCATCAGCGTCACGTTCGGCATGTCAGCCAGCGCATCGGCAACGAACAGGCTGAGCGCCAGAGCGCGGAAACGCAGGTCCCGGCGGAGGTTCTGGACGACGTGCAGCGTCGTCGTCCCCGCGTCGACGATGACTGTCTCGCCCTCGCGGACCAGGGCCGCGGCTGCCGCGCCGATTCGCTGCTTGGCCTCGATATGCTGCAGTCTTCGAGCCGCGAAGCCGGGCTCGAAACTGCGCGAGACATTAGAGATCGCGCCGCCGTGCACCCTGGTCAGGGCGCCGCGGGCCTCTAGTTCCTCCAGGTCCCTGCGGACCGTCATCTCAGACACTTTCAACCGGTCGGCCAGGTCAGAGACCTTGATCCGGCCGCTCGCCTGGACTGCCTCGCAGACCAGTTGATGCCGGTCGGCCCTAGCCATGGCCGGATCCGGACATGAGTGCCAGGCGCGCTGCGCCCACGCACCCGGCCAGGCCGCCGAGCGCCGACGCACGGACGTCAATGCCCGGTGGCGCGAATTGATAGGCGCTGACCTGCTGCCTAGCCTGCCGGAGCAGGTCGTCCAAATCGCCGTGCCCGTTCCCCGTCACGACCACTAGGTCAGGAGCGTGAATAGCGATCAGATTGAGCACCGCGGTGCACAGCGCCGAGCGCGCCCGCTCGACGATCAGCGCGCACGCCGGGTTGTGCCCGGCCGCCGCGAAGACGTCCGCAGGACTCGCGCCGTCCGGCAGCGCCCCGGCCTCAATGGCCGCGCGCAGGACTGCGGGACTGGATGCCAGCGATTCGACGCAGCCGCGGGCGCCGCAGTAGCAGGCGGGTCCGCTCGGGTCGACAACATGGTGCCCGGGCTCCGGGTGGCTGCCCGATGCGCCGCGGAAGATCTGGCCGTCCCGCACGACACCGACGCCGATGCCCGTGCCGATGGTGATGCAGACAATAACCTGCGCTCCAGCGCCGGCGCCGGTCCAGGCCTCACCGACGGCCGCTGCGTCCGCGTCGTTGTCCAGCCGCACGGGCAGCCCAGTGGCCACGGACAGCGCATCGGTAACGGAGCCCTGGAATGCGCCCGGCAGGGTGTCCGGGTTGCTGATCACGCCGCTCGCCGAATCAACCGGCCCGGTCGCGCCGACACCGATGCCGACCGGAGGCTCGCCCGCCGCCTTCTCGATCAGCGCAGCCGTCATGTCGATCAGCTGAGCGAACGGAATGACGCTGCGGTCAGGGTCCAGCCGTTCGGTCAGAACGCAGCCGACAGCGCCGGTGTCGTCGACCTGGGCCGCGCGCACATTGGTGCCGCCGAGGTCGATTCCCACCGCCCACGTCATGGAATCAGCTCGGCTGGCGTGACCACCCGGCGGGACCGCGCCAGGAACCCGTCGAATCGCGGGAGCCTCGCAGGCACGGTCACGAGCAGGAATATAGGGCGTTCGTAGTAACCACGTCAACTGTTTGATCAGCACAGAAATCTGTTAGAGTCCAGGCCGTGACCAGACTGCTCGCATCCGCGACACCCCCGTACGTAGCGGACATCAGAAGCCAGCCTGAGGCTCTGCAGCGGCTTCTCGACCAGGGGGTCACCGAACCGGCCCGGCAGCTGCTGCTGCGCCTGCCCACCTTCGGCCGGGTGATCATGACCGGCATGGGGGCCTCGCTGTTCGCGCTGTACCCGGCCTTCCTTGAGCTAGCCGCGGCAGGCATGCCCGTGTGGTGCATCGAGGCCGCTGAGCTGCTGTCGCAGGCCGACGGCCTGATAACGCCGGACAGCCTGCTGTGGGTGACCTCGCAGTCTGGCCGCTCAGCTGAGATCGCGGCGCTGCTGGAGCAGCCGCGCAGGCCGCGCGCGATCCTCGGGCGTCACCAATGACACGACCAGCCCGCTTGCCGCGGCGGCCGACGCCGTTATCGAACTGCGCTCCGGGGCTGAGCACACCGTCGGCACCCGGAGCTACCTCAACAGCCTGGCCGCGCACCTGCTGGCCACCGCCGTCGCTGTGCAGCGGCCAGCGCCGCGAGAGGTATATGAGATGCCGGGGCGGCTCGCCGACTACCTCGGCCGGTGGGACGCCCAGCTGAGCGCATGGGACACGGCGGTCACTGAAAACGTGCTGTTCGCCGTCGGCCGCGGCGCCTCGCTCGCGGCCGCGCAGACTGGCGCGCTGATCGTGAAGGAAGCAGCCAAGGCGCCGATGGAAGCCATGAGCGCGCCGCAGTTCCGGCATGGCCCGCTCGAGCTCGCCGACGGCCGTACCTGCATCATCGTGCTCGCCGGCGCGGCGGCCGACGCGCCGGCCAATGACCGGCTGGTGTCGGACCTGCTCGCCGTCGGTGCCAGCGTGGTGAGGCTGCCTGCGACTTCGGCCGCCGGCCCGCTGCTGCCGGCGGCGTCACTCAGATCCGGTGCGTCCGATCGCCGAGATCGTCCCGTTCCAGCTGCTCAGCGTCCTGCTCGCGGAGCGGCAAGGGCTGGAGCCGGGAGCGTTCCGGCAGATCGGCAAGGTAACGACCGCGCTCTAGTAACCGCAAGGCGAGGTGGAGCCGCTACGCCTCGGCCATCACAAACACCGTGAGATGCATAGCCCCTGCCTGTGGTGTTTGGAACGTGGGTTCCGCGCGCGGCGATACAAGCCCAATGATCAGATCACAGGAGAAACGACATGACCTATCGCCTGCAACGTGCCGGGACTGCCCTTCACCCTCTCGCCGTCGGCCGACGTGGCGTGGGCCATCGACGAGGTGACCGCCACGGTGACGGCCACAGCGGCCGCCCGCACCGACATGTTCATCGACCCGGGAGCGGACTCCGAGCTCAGCGCCGAGTCCACGCTTAACGCCGCGACCCTGCTCGGCGTCCCCCCGGACGGTGACTTCCAGTTCAGCGCACGCGTCACCGTTAACTTCGAGTCCACTTTTGACGCTGGCGTGCTGCTGGTGTGGATCGACGACCGCCACTGGGGCAAGCTCTGCTTCGAGTACTCCCCCGACCGCGAACCCATGATCGTCTCCGTGGTCACCCGCGGCGTCTCAGACGACGCCAACGCGTTCGTTGTCGACGGCCGGACGGTGTGGCTGCGTGTCTCCCGAATCGATCACGCCTTCGCCTACCACGCCTCCCTCGATGGCAAGAACTGGCAGCTGATCCGCTTCTTCGCCATCCACGACCGTCCGCGCCCGCCTCCGTCGGCTTCGAGACACAGTCGCCGACCGGTGACGGCTGCGTCGTCACCTTCGACGACGTCCGCTTCACCCGCGAGCGCCTGCGCGAGCTGCGGGACGGCTCATGACTCAAGGCCCGGCGAGCGTAACCGCAGTTGCCGCAGGCAAGGACAGAATCCGGCCAGCCGCGTCGGCAGCTGCCCACACGCCGCTGCCGATCGCACCGCGAGACCGCCATTGAATTCGACCGGTACCGGTATCGGCACGCGACGGGCCACCCCGCTGAACGGATGTGAGGACGGCCTTGTCGTGCGTTGCGCGCCGACCTTGACACCGCAACATCATAAGTTCATAATCTCACCATCGAACAGGGTTTTAGGGTTGGATGTCAGGGTCCCATGGTGGTTAGGGTGTTTGATCTACTCCAAGCCTTTGTGGTCATGGTCACGCCGGTGGCGATGTAGTTCTCAACAGCCTGCGGCGGCGGTCACCCTGCGAAAGGAGTTGCCGTGGATGGCCAGCGTGTGACTGAGAGATCCCTGGGGAGGCGCGATTTCCTCCGGACTGGGCTGGCCGGCGGTGCTGCTCTGAGCATTCCCGGATTAATCGCCGCGTGCGGTGGATCATCCTCGCCCTCTCCTGCGGCCTCGTCCTCGGCGGCAGGGGCAGTCAAGCGCGGCGGGACGATGGTGGCGGGTTTCGTCGGCGGTGGTGCCAACGAAACGCTGGACCCGCAGCTGGCGACGGCCGACATCGACTTCGCCCGCGGACTCAATCTGTACGACCGGGTCACCCATTTCATGCCCGACCTGAGTGTGCAGAATCTGCTGGCTGAGTCGCTCGAGCCGAACTCGGCCGGCACGGCCTGGCAGATCAAGCTGAAGTCAGGTGTCACATTCCACGACGGCAAGCCGCTGACCGCGGACGACGTGCTCTACTCGTACCGGCGCATCATCGCCAAGAACCTGAACGGCGCGAGCCGCTTGGCCTCGATCGACATCGCGAACGCGAAGAAGACCGACAACCTGACCGTTCTCCTGCCGCTCAAGCAGCCGTTCGCCGACTTGCCGGCCATGCTGGCCGAGGTCTACCAATCCATCATCCCCGACGGCACGACGACCTTCACTAAGCCGAACGGCACCGGCCCCTTCAAGTTCGAGCAGTGGAGTCCCGGCAACTCCAGCGTTTTCAGCAAGAATCCGCATTACTTCATCACCGGCAAGCCCTACCTGAGCGGTCTCAAACTGGTCTCCATCGAGGACAACACCTCACGGCTGCAGGCTCTGCAGGCGAGCCAGATCGACGCGATGGTCAATCTCGAGTTCGTACAGGCCAAGGCGCATGCCAGTGACCCGACGCATGAATCTCGTCATCGCTGACACGGACTATGTCGTGCCGATCTACGTGCGCACTGATCGGGCGCCCTTCAAGGACAACCGAGTGCGCGAGGCGATGCGGCTGGCGGCAGACCGAAGCCAGCTTGTGCAGGATGCTTACCTGAGCTACGGATCACTCGGCAACGACCTGTTCGGGCACGGAGTGCCGTATTACGACTCCGGCATCCCGCAGCACCCGCACGACCCCGAGAAAGCCAAGGCGCTGCTTAAGCAAGCAGGCTTTGCGGACGGCCTGAATGTAACCCTCTATACGTCAACCGCGGCGCCGGGCATGCTGCAGTCGGCGCAGATCTACGCCCAGCAGGCCAAGGCAGCCGGCATCAACGTCAAGCTGTTCCAGACCCCGGCCAATACCTACTACAGCGGCCAGTATTACCTGAAGGTCGCCATGGGCCAGACCAACTACCAGGGCATCATCCCGGTGATGTGGTCCGACGCCCTGCTGAAGACCAGCCCCTACAACGAGACCGCATGGGACCGCCCTGACTTCGATAAGGCTTTCTACAAGGCAGAAGCGACACAAGACCCCGACTGCCCGCCAGGCGATTTTCAACAGCCTGCAGGAGCAGCTTGTGGAACGAAGGCGGTTACATCATCTGGGGCCAGAATGACACTATCGACGCAACCAGCCCGAACGTTCACGGCGTTGTGCCGAGCAGGTACTACCTGCTAGGCGGCTGCGACTTCAAGAGCTTCTGGCTCAGCTAGGCGGACGCGTGAGCGCAGGCACAGGCGCGGTCGGCGAGATCGCCGGCCCGACTGGCGCGCGCGACATACGCAGCGGGCGGCGGGCATGGCTGGCCCGAGCATCCGCTGCTGCGTTTCGTCCTGCGGCGCCTAGGGATCGGCCTGCTGCTCCTCCTGGTGATCTCCATCCTTGTCTTCCTCGGCACGCAGATCCTGCCGGGAGACGCGGCTGCCTCGATCCTGGGCAGGAACGCGACGCCGAAGGCGCTGGCCATCATGAACAGGGAGCTGGGACTGGATAAGCCGCTCGCGACCCGATATCTCCTGTGGATCGGCGGGATGCTCCACGGCAACCTGGGCCATTCGCTGGTGTCGGGAGAATCCGTGTCCTCGATCATCGGCTACCGGATCGTCGACACCCTCATCCTGGCCGGCTCGGCGAGCATCATCATGATCCCGCTGGCCGTCGCACTGGGAGTCGTCGCCGGCCGCCGGTCGGGCGGCGCTCTCGACGGTGCAGTCTCGGCCAGTTCCCTGGCCATGATCGCTGTCCCCGAGTTCATCACCGGCACCCTGCTCATCTACTTTCTGGCGGTGCGGCTGCGCTGGCTGCCTGCCGTTTCCGTGGTGGTCCGGGGCGGCCCGCTGGACAACCTGCCGATTCTGGTCCTTCCGACGGCAACGCTGGTCCTGGTCGGAAGCGCCTACATCATCCGAATGGTGCGGGCAGGCGTCGGCGAGGTGATGCGCTCGGATTACATTGAGATGGCGCGGCTTAACGGCGTGCCTGAGGGCCGAGTTGTTCTGCGCCACGCGCTTCGCAACGCGCTGGCGCCCACGGTTCAGGTGATCGCGCTGACGCTGCAATGGCTAGTCGGCGGGCTGTTCATCGTCGAAACCGTCTTCGCCTACCCTGGCATCGGCGCTGAGCTCGTTCAGGCGGTGATCGCGCGCGACATTCCGATCGTCCAGTCGGTTGCCTTGCTGATCGCCGCTTTCTACATCGGCATCAACATCTTCGCCGATCTGCTGATCGTGCTGCTCGTGCCCAAACTGCGGACCGCAGCATGATCGCTATCGCAGGACGGGCCGGTTCTCGTGCGCGTAGCAGGCCGCGGTTCACCCGGTCATGGTCAGGCCGGATCGGCCTGACCCTGACGCTGCTTGTCGGCGGGATCGCAGCATTCGGCGCGCTGCTGGCCCCGCACTCCCCGACGGCACTGGTCGGCCCGCCCTATGCCGCGCCCACGAGTGCGTTCCCGCTCGGCACCGATGAGCTTGGCCGCGACGTGCTGAGCAGGGTGCTGGACGGCGGAGCCAGCGTCATCGGCTACGCGCTGCTGGCGACTGCGCTCGCTTACATGCTCGGGGCCGGCATCGGGCTTGTGGCCGGCTACACGCGCTCGCTAGCCGACCCGGTGCTCATGCGGGTCATGGACGTCGTGCTGGCGTTCCCGCCCTTCCTGCTCCTGCTGGTGCTGACGACGGGCCTGGGCACCAGCCCGGTGGTCCTCGTGCTCGGCGTCATGTCCATCCACGTGCCGGGCATCGCCCGGATCATCCGCGCGGCCACGATCGAGACCAGGGGCCGCGGGTATGTCGAGGCTGCCGCGGCTCGGGGCGAGTCGCGACGCGCCACCCTTCTGCGCGAGATCCTGCCCAACATCAGCGGAACGGTCGTGGCCGACGCCGCTCCCCGCCTCACCGTTTCGATCCTGCTGGTGGCCAGCCTGAACTTCCTCGGTCTCGGCGTTCAGCCACCCAACGCCGACTGGGCGCTCATGATCAGCGAGAACCGGCCGGGGATGACGATCCAGCCATGGAGCGTCGCCGTTCCCGGCGCTCCTCATTATCGGCTCTGACGATCGGCGTGAATCTGCTCGCCGACGCCATCGCACGGGCGCGCGGCACCTCCATCGACGAGGAGCTGGTCCGGCGATGAGCGGCATGCCGCTCGCCGATCGCGGTCCGGTGCTCATCGTCGAGGGCCTGCGCGTCGAGCTGGCCAGCGGACTTCCGGTCGTCGAGGATATTGACCTGTGGCTCGGCCGCGGGCCAGATTCTCGGCCTCGTAGGAGAGTCAGGCAGCGGCAAGACAACGACAGCCCTGGCACTGCTGGGATATACGCGCCCTGGCGTTCATCTAGCGGCGGGGCGCGTCGTCGTGTGCGGCCAGCAACTGACTAGCCGACCAGAGGCGGAGCTGCGCCGGCTCCGGGGCCCGCTGGTTTCCTACGTGCCACAGGATCCGGGCACCGCGCTGAATCCGTCGATGCGCGTCGGCGTCCAGCTAGCTGAGCTCCTGCGGGTGCACTCCCGGCCGGCCAGCACACCCGAAATCCTCGCGGCTCTCGGCCGGGTGATGCTGCCGGCCGACCAGGCGTTTGCCCGGCGCTTCCCGCACCAGCTTTCCGGCGGCCAGCAGCAGCGAGTCGCTATCGCGATGGCGCTCGTCTGCGAGCCGTCGCTGGTGGTCATGGACGAGCCGACCACTGGGCTTGACGTCGTCACCCAGGCCAGCGTGCTGGACGAGGTCCGCCGGCTGCGCGACGAACTCGGTCTTGCCATCGTGTACGTGTCGCACAACCTCGCGGTGATCGCCGAGTTGGCCGATGAGCTTGCTGTCATGTACGCGGGCCGCATCGTCGAGTCCGGCCCGACTGGGGAGGTACTCAGCGGCCCGCGGCACCCTTATAGCCGCGGCCTGGTGGCCTCCATCCCGGACTTCCGTGACCCGCGGCAACTGCGCGGCATTCCTGGCGTCGCGGTCGGGGTAGATGCCCGGCCGAACGGATGCGCGTTCGCCCCGCGCTGCCCCCAGCGGATATCGGACTGCGAAGAGGCAGTGCCGGCGCTGACGGCCACGCCAGGCGGGCGCATGGTGCGCTGCATCGAATGGAGCAAGACGCCGCCGCTCGCGGCGATTCCGTCGCTGCCCATCCGGGAGCTGAGTGCTGACCTAGCGCCGCTCCTTGAGGTCCGGTCGCTGCGGGCAGTGCACCGGTCCAGGACAGGCGAGCTAGTCGCAGCCACCGGGGTGTCGTTCTCGGTCGCGGCCGGCGAGGCGGTAGCCCTGGTCGGCGAGTCCGGCAGCGGCAAGACCACCATAGGCCGGTGCATCAGCGGCCTGCACCGGCCCGCGGGTGGCCAGATCCTTCTTGACGGCCAGGAGCTGGCAGCCGACGCCATTGCCCGCCCGCGGGAGGCGCGCCGCCGCATCCAGATCGTGTTCCAGAATCCGTACGACTCGCTCAACCCGCGGCACAGGGTGCTTGATGAGATCGCCCGCCCGGCGCAACTGCTGCTCGGACTCTCCCGGAGTGCTGCCAGGGAGTCCGCCCGGCAGATGCTGGAGCGCGTGCAGCTACCAGACCGCATCGGGCGGCGGTATCCAACCGAGCTGTCGGGCGGCGAGCGCCAGCGGGTCGCGATCGCCAGGGCACTGAGCGCCCAGCCCTCGCTGCTGATCTGTGACGAGATCACCTCCGCGCTGGACGTCTCGGTGCAGGCGACCGTCCTGGAGGTGATCGCTCAGCTGCAGGCTGACCTCGGACTGGCGCTGGTCTTCATCTCCCACGATCTAGGCGTGGTGGCCAGCGTGGCTAGCCGCGTCCTGGTCCTGGAATCCGGGGTTGTGCGCGAGCAAGGTGGCCTGACCGCCGTCCTGCGGACGCCCGCCGACCCCTACACCAGAAGGCTCATCGAGGCCGCGCCACGACTCGATCCGGCCGCGCCCGGCCAGGCCGCCGGCCGCTGAGTCCGGAGTCGCGCGATCAGGTCAAGGCGAACCGGCCGGCGGCGGCGAGCGCAGCGCCGATGATGCCCGCGTCCTGGCCGAGTGCGGCCGCGCTGACCGCCAGGGAACGGGTGGCGTTGGCGTAGATGAGCGGCCGCGCGGCGGCGGTCACTCGTTCCCGGAACCGGGGCTGCAGGCCCAGGCCGCCGCCGACCACGACGGCCTCCGGGTCAAGGGCGTTGACCAGCCTGGCCAGCTCGGTGCCGATGGCGGCGGCGGCTTCGGCGACGATCATGTCATCGGCCGGGCTGGCCAGGACATCCTCCGCACGGGTCTTGCCGGCCCTGGCCGCGAGCTGATGGCCGCCGAAGCTCAGTTCCACCATCGGCGCTCCGGAGACTAGCGCATTGCCGCGCGCGCCCGGCCAGGGACGGCCGTCGATAACCATGGTGTGGCTCACGCCGGTTCCGATCGTGAGGTACAGGAACGAAGACAGGCCGCGCCCAGCGCCCAGCCGCGCCTCGGCGAGCGCCGCGGCGCGGACGTCCGACTCGACATGGAGCGGGCCGATCGGCGCGAACTCAGCGACAAGGTCACGCCCGCGCCAGTCCCACGCGGCGGCGGAGATCACCTCGCCGGCCGACGTCACGAGCTCGGGAATACCGAGACCGACGGCCTGCACGGGCAGATTCCTTGCCAGGTCCCTAACCAGAGCAAGGCAGTCGGCCAGCACCGCGTCGCCGCCGCGGGCCTTAGCCGCCGGGACCTGACGCCGCTGGATTACTAGTCCGCTGCCCAGATCAACTATTCCGGCGGCCAGCTTGGTCCCCCCGGCGTCGACCCCGATCAGGCGGCTCACGTCAGATAGTCGGGGGCTACCCCGAAGACCGCTCGCGCGGTGGCGGCTCCGTAATTCCGGTACTCGTGCGCGCAGCCTTGCGGTATGTAGCAGACGTCGTCGGGCTCGAGCTCGAAGACGCTCACGGCGTCACCCTGCCATGCCCGCACGGTCAGCAGCCCGCTGGTGACGTAGAGAACCTGATCGCCGCCATGCTCGTGGACAGCGGACTTCTGGCCCGGGTCGATCTCGGTCACGCCGGCCGTCAGGTGCTCGGTGCTTGCCAGCAGCCCGACGAGGACGCCCAGGTCGCGGCGCCAGACGATGTCCCGCTTATCGAGGCGGCGCAGCGTGCCGGGCGCGACGGTGGCCGGCGCTAGGCGCCCGAGCAGCGAATCGTCGGCGTACCTGCTCCCGTCCAGATATGGCCGGCTCCGCGCGTAAGCGCCGGAAGCCCCCGTGGCGGGCGGCGGAGCGAATAGCTCCAGGACACGCAGCGGACCGCCGCCGTGGGCGAAGGCGTGATGCCAGGTATCGCGCCGGAAGAACACGCTCTCACCGGGGTCTAGCCGCTGCACCTCGCCGGTCTCCGGATTCGCGATCACCATGACACCTTCGAGGACGAACAACAGCTCGTCGGCGCCGAAGACAGTGCGGTGATCAGGAGAGTGACGGAACGACCCCTGCGGCTCAAGGCCGAAGACCAGGGCGTGGATGAGGCCGCTGGATACGTAAATGCGGTCCGAGACCTCGCCGGATCCCGGATCTCCCCAGACGTGCCGTACCGCAGACCGGCTGGAGATGTGAGTCGGCGCATCAAAGGCCGGCCGGGGCGATGGCCGGTAGCTGCCCACGGCAGAGGTTTCCCCGTCAGGGAGAGCACGCGAACTCAGTTTGGCCTCCCTCGCCTCCGCCTTGACAGAATAAACTCATAAACTCATAATAGCACTGCGATGACCCGATCTCAACAGGCTTCGACTGAAGCAGCGAGTGCCCTGCAGAGATGGCAGGAGCTGACGCAAAGCTTCGCCTTTGCCAATACGAGCATGCCGCTTCACGCGCGCATCAGCCAGCTCATGGTCGACCTGATCGAGACCGGCGAGCTGAGCGCCGGGGAGCAGCTTCCCGCGGAGCGGGAGATTGCCGAGCTGCTTGGCGTGTCACTGGCCCCGGTGCGCCAGGCGATCTTGGATGCGGTCAACAAGGGACTGCTGGTCCGCGGCCGCGGCCGCGGCACGTTTGTGCGCAGTGCCGGCCTTGACGAGAAGATCTCGATCCTCCACTCCTTCACCGAGAGCGTGCGCAACCAGCACGTGGAGGTTGACACCCGGGTGCTGCGGCAGGAGCAGGTCGCGATGCCGGCCGAGGTGGCCAGTGCGCTCGGGCTGCGTGAGCGCAGGGCCATGCTGCTGGAGCGCGTCGCTCTGGCTGGGCGTGAACCAGTAGCGTTGCTGCAGGCTTACCTGTCGCTGCGCGCATACCCGAAACTGATCGATTCTTCCTTCGCCAACCGCTCTTTGTACGAGACACTGCGGGATCGCTATGGCGTCGTCGTGACCAGTGCCGACAGCGTCATCGAGCTGG
Source organism: uncultured Actinomycetota bacterium (assembly GCA_963804435.1). GTDB lineage: Bacteria > Actinomycetota > Actinomycetes > Streptosporangiales > Streptosporangiaceae > JAJYUU01. Next base: position 3,839,022 of record CAWDQI010000001.1, read on the forward strand.
CGCGTGCCACCTCTGCCGAGGCGGAGAAGCTCGGCACGGCGATCGGCGAGCCGCTGCTGAGCGTGAAAGGCACGGCTTTCGCCGAATCGGGCGAGCCGGTCGAGTACTTCCGGGTCCTGTACCGGGGCGACCGCGTCCGGTTCCACTTGGAATCGCACCGTCAGACTGACCGTGTGGTCCGGCTGGTGGGCAGAGGCGATGAGAGCGACGAGGGACTGCAGGCCAGTGCCGCCGCCAAGGGACGCCCGGCTTGACGCCGGTCCGGCTCGCCGTGATCGGCGCTGGCGACGTTGCGCAGCGCGATTACCTGCCCGAGGCGCACCGGCTCGCCGGCCGGGCGGAGATCGTCATCATCTGCGGCCGGAGTCCGGAACGGGCCCGCCGGGTGGCCGGGCAGTTCGGGATTGCGCGCTGGACCGCTGACTACCGGGAAGCGCTGGCCGCTGACGTCGATGCGATCGTGAACCTGACGCCGGCGCCCGTGCACGAGGAGATCACCCGCGCGGCGCTGGCGGCCGGCCTGCACGTCTACAGCGAGAAACCGCTGGCGGTCACCGCCGGGCGAGCGCGCGCGCTGGCCGGTGAGGCGGCCCAGCGCGGCCTGATCCTCGTCTGCGCTCCATCAGTCCTGCTTTTCCCGCAACTCGCCGTCGTGCGCGAGGTCATCGAGGCTGGCGATCTCGGCGCGATCTGCTCGGCCCGCGCACAGTCCCTCGGCGGCGTGCCGCCCTGGGAGGGGTATGACTCCGATCCTGCGCCGTTCTTCAGCGCGGAATCAGGACCGCTGATCGACATGGCGGTCTACCCACTGCACGCCCTCACCGGGCTGCTCGGACCGGTCCGCCGGGTCGCCGCGATGGCCCGGCGGACCCGCGCAGAGCTTCGTCATCGCGGCCGGTCCGCTGAGCGGGCAGGTCGTTAAGGTTGAGGCCGAGGACCAGTGGCAGCTCGTGCTGGAGCTGGGCCAGTGCATCGCCTCGGTAGAGGCGAACTTCGCCACCGCCCCCAGCGCCGCCGCCGAGTGCGAGCTTCGCGGCGATCTGCGGCGCCATCGCATTCAGCCTGCTGGACGTCGCCGCGCCTGTCTCAGTACTGCGACCCGGCGCCGCAGAGTTCGCCGAGCTGCCGGTCGCGGCCGGGCGGGACGGTGGTCCCGACCACATCCTCGGCGTGGTCCACCTGGCGGAATGCATCTCATCCGGCCAGGCGCCAGTGGCCTCAGCCGCGCACGCGATCCACGTCCTGGACGTGATAGAAGCCGCCCGCCGCTCAGCTTCCTCGGGTCAGGCGGAGAGCGTCGAACCGCCAGCCGGACTGCGGCTGCCGGAACTGACATCTGCCGGAGGCGCGTAATGAGCTCCGCTACAGGTGACCCGCTGCGACTGGGCGTCGTCGGCATCGGCGCGCTGACGCAGCGAGCGCTGCTGCCGCACCTTACCCAGGACGACCTCGCGGGCACTGTGACCGTCGGTGCGCTCTGTGATCCGGTCGCTGACAGGGCCGCCGCAGCCGCCGAGCAGTACCGGATCCCCCGCTGGTACGCCAGCATCGAGGAAATCGCCGACGACGAACAGATCGACGCTGTCACCATTGCCACTCCTATTGGTCTGCACGCCGCCCATGTCCGGACCGTGCTGCAGGCCGGCAAGCACGTGCACGTGAACAAGACGATGACGACGACAGTGGCGGAGGCCACCGAGCTGATCGAGCTGGCCAGCAGTCGCGGCCTGCGCATTGTCGCCTCACCCGGCGAGGTCCTGCGGCCTCAGCTCGCACGGACCAGGGAACTGATCGCCTCCGGCGCGATCGGGCGGCTGAGCTGGGCGATCTGCGGCTGCGCGTTCGGCCGCTATCACGAGAGCGAGGAACCCGAACGGCTCGCGGCCGGCGGCACGCCCATCGACCCGTCCTGGTATTTCCGCCGCCCGGGCGGCGGCCCGCTTTATGACATGACCGCCTATGCCCTGCACGGACTCACCAGCGTGCTCGGCCCTGCCGTCCGGGTCACCGCGATGTCCGGCGTCGTGCTGCCGCAGCGGGAGTTCAACGGGCGCCAGATCGACGCCCAGATGGACGACAACACGATTGCCCTGATCGACTTCGGCGGCGGGGCGTTCGCAGTGGCCCACGGAACCGCAGCAGGAACCGTCATCGAGGACTTCGCCGCCGCGCGGTTCTTCGGCACTGACGGAGAGATCTCCGGCCTGCTGCTGAACGGGGAGCCGTTCGACTTCCCCGGCCGTGAGCTCACCGCCGGCGCCCCGACCTGGGACTGGGATACCCAGATGCGCGTCCTGCCGCACGTGACCGGGCCGCACCGGCAGATCCCCGAGTCACACGTCTTCGAGGACATCATGCAGCTCGTCGACTGGGTGCGCGAGGGCGTGCCGTCGCCGGTCACCGCCGAGCATGCCCGGCACGTGATCGACATCATCGAGAGCACCTACCGGTCCGCGGCGAGCGGCGAGACCGAGCTCCTCAGCACGACTTTCGCCTGGCCGGACAGCGGATCGCCCGCCGGCACGGCATCGTCCGCGGCGGGCTGACGGTGAGCGCAGGGCTAGCCGAGCTGACATCAGCTGAGGCGATCGTCCTGGCCCGGTCAGCGCTTATCGGCGCCGGGGCGTCAGACGAGGTCGCCGAGGCTGTCGCTGCGCACGTGGTCGACGCGGAAGAGACCGGGCACCCCAGCCACGGCCTGCGGCAGATACCGATCTACTGCGCCAACGCCGGCCGGCCCGGCTGCGACCTGCGGGCAGTCCCGCTGGTGGTCGAGCGGCGGCCCGCCGTAACGACCATCGACGCGGGCGGCGGGCTGGGCTACCTCGCCCTGGCACTTGCCGTCGATTGCGCGGCCGTCGCTGCGCAGGGAGCATGGCGTGGCGATCAGCGCAGTGCGACGCTGCGGCCACGCCGGACGCGCAGGGGCGTGGGCAGAACGCGGCAATCAGGCAGGCTGCGTCACGATAGTCGCCCTCGGCGGATCGGATCCGCCGTTCGTGCTGTCCGCGGCGCCCGGCGCGCGCCCAGCGCTGCATACCAACCCGGTAACGATCGGCGTCCCCGGTGACTGGCGCGCCGCTGCTGCTGGACATGGCGACCAGCATGGTGGCGGAGGGCAAGGTGCACGTCGCGCTGGCCGCGGGCACGAGCCTCCCGGCGGGCAGCATCCTCAGCCCGGAGGGCGTGCCTTCGGGCGATCCGGCCGACTTCGTTCGCGGCGGCAGTCTGCTTCCGGCCGGCGGCCACAAGGGATTCGGCCTGTCGGCCATGGTCGAGGCACTTGCCGTCTCGCTGACCGGCGCCGATGCGGCCGGCATTGAGCCGCGCGAGGGCGCGCTTGTGCTCTGCATCGATGCCGGCGCCTTCCGGCCTGCGGCGCAGGTGTCGGGCTCGGTGGAAGTGCTCCGCGCGCGGATCCGCGGCTCCGGGACGCGGTCCGAGGTCATGGCACCCGGCGATCGGGAATGGTCCATGCGCGCGGGCGCGGCCGGGCGCATCGCGGTGGACCCTACCTTGCTGGGCCAGGCTGCGCGAGCTCGCGCGCGGGCGCCCTGACGGGGAGACGGCGGACGCAACGTGAAGATCACCCGGGTGGAGACGTTCCTCGTCCCGCCCCGATGGGTGTTCGCCCGCGTGGGCACCGATGAGGGCGTCACCGGCTGGGGAGAGCCGGGCGGCGAGGCACTGCCCCGGACCGTGGTATCCGCGGTCCGCGATCTGGCCGGCTATCTGGTCGGGCAGAACCCGCTGGAGATCGAGCGGCACTGGCAGGTCATGACCAAGTCGGCGTTCTACCGCGGCGGACCGATCCTGTCCAGTGCGGTAGCGGGCATTGACCAGGCGCTGTGGGACATCGCCGGCAAGGTGCGTGGCGTTCCCGTGCACGAGCTGATCGGCGGGCCGGTCCGGGACCGGATGCGGGTGTACGCGTGGATCGGCGCGGACAGGACCGGCGACTACACGCCCGATGAGATCGCGCAGGAGGCGCGGGACCAGGTCGCGCGGGGATTCACGGCGCTGAAGATGAACGCCTCATCGCAGGTGCAGCCGATCGGCACCCCGGCGCAGGCAGACGGAATCGTCGCCCGGCTGGCCGCCGTGCGCGAGGCGATTGGGCCAGACCGCGACATCGCCGTCGACTTCCACGGCCGGATTTCCGCCGCGATGGCCAGGCGGCTGCTGCCCATGCTGGAGCCATACCAGCCCATGTTCGTCGAGGAACCGTGCCTGCCCGAGTTCCCCGAGGCGCTCACCGAACTTGCCCGGCTTACCTCGATCCCGATCGCGACCGGCGAGCGGCTGTACTCGCGCTGGGATTACAAGCACATACTCGGCCGCGGAGTGGCGGTGATCCAGCCGGATCCCTCTCATGCTGGCGGTATCTCCGAGACCTGCCGCATCGCGTCGATGGCCGACGCATACGGCGTCCTGCTCGCCCCGCATTCGGCCATCGGGCCGATCGCCCTGGCCGCATCGCTGCAGGTCGACTTTGCCGCGCCGAACGCCATCATTCAGGAGCAGGGCGTCGGCTACACCGAGCCGGGCCGAGGGGCGCCCGACATGCTGGACTACCTCCTCGACCGGTCTGTCTTCAGCTACCAGGATGGGTACGCCGCCCGCCCGCTCGGACCGGGCCTCGGGCTGGACATCGACGAGGCGGCCGTCATCCGCGCAGCAGGCGGCGGCAATGCCTGGCATCCGCCGCCGTGGAGTTACCCGGACGGCTCGCGGGCGGAATGGTGAGCTCGCCGCGCGCCCCCCGTGTCTGGGTCGGCCCGGCTGACCGGAACGGCATTGGCGCTGCGGTCGTGGCGGGCGGCGGCAAGCTCGTCGCAGCGCGCGAGGCCGAGGCCATCGTGTGGACAGGCGATCAGCCAGAGCGGCTGGGCGCCGCCCTGAGCCCGGCGATCAGGTGGGTGCAGCTGTGCGCGGCCGGGGTTGAAGCCTGGCTGCAGGCCGGGGTCATTGATCGGGGACGGACCTGGACCTGCGCTTCAGGTGTGGCGTCGCAGCCGATTGCCGAGCACGTCATCTGCCTGATGCTGGCTGCCGCCCGCGAGCTGCCGCGCCGGCTCGCCGCTACCAGCTGGGGCGGTACCGGCGGCCGTCAGCTGGTCGGCACCACGGCGGGGATCATCGGCTGCGGCAGCATCGGCGCGGCAGTCATCGGGCTGCTGGCTCCGTTCGGCGTGCCGGCGATGGCACTGACCCGCTCCGGCCGGAGCGTGGCGGGCGCGGCGTGCTCAGCCGGGCCCGACGGCCTGGATGAGCTGCTTGCGGTCAGCGACTGGGTCATCGTTGCCGCCCCGGCGACGCCGGCGACCAGCGGCCTCCTCGACGCCCGCCGGCTGGCGCTCATGCGGCCGGGCGCGTGGCTGATCAACGTGTCCCGCGGCTCGGTCGTCGACACCAGTGCGCTGGTAGCGGCGCTGACCGGCGGCCGCCTGGGCGGAGCCGCCCTGGACGTGACCGACCCCGAGCCGCTGCCCGCGAGGCCATCCGCTCTGGCACCGGCCAAACGTAATCATCACGCCGCATGTCGCCACGACACCGTCGATGCACGAGGCCGCCCTGCAGGCGCGGATCCGCGACAACGTGGCCAGGCTCGCGGCAGGCTGCGGGCTGGTAGGGACCGTCGATCCCAGAACGGGGGTATTGATGAGCCAGGCCATCTACCGGGTGGCGCTGCCGGACGGCAGCCATGCCCTTGCGGTCGGCAGCCCGGAGGGCGGGCCGGCTGAGCTCGTTACCGGCGTCCGCCTGGACGAGCTGCTGGCCGGTCCGGCGTCGCGGTTCTGGGCGACTGTGAGTGACGCGCCGAGGTCGGCGCTGCCCGCGTCGGCGCGGGTCGTGGCGCCGGTCGAGTCGCAGCAGGTCTGGGCGGCCGGAGTGACCTACGCGCCATCGCGGGACGCGCGGAAAGCCGAGTCCGCGCACGCAGCGGTCTACGCGGCCGTCTATGGCGCCAGCAGGCCCGAGCTGTTCTACAAGGCGAGCGGCGGCCAGGTACGCGGGCCTGGCGACACGATCATGGTGCGCTCTGATTCGAGCTGGGATGTGCCCGAGCCCGAGGTAGCCCTGGTGCTCACCTCGGCCTTCGAGGTTGCCGCTCTCACCATCGGTAACGACGTCTCGTCCCGCAGCATCGAGGGCGCCAACCCGCTGTATCTTCCGCAGGCCAAGGCGTACGACGGCTCCTGCGCGGTCGGGCCGTGCCTGGTGCCGGTCCCGGCCGAGTCGTGACCTGGACATCGAGCTGATCATCGAGCGCGCCGGCCGGGCGGCGTTCCGCGGCTCAGCGTCGGCATCGGCGATGCTGCGGACGTTCGAGGAACTAGCCGCCTGGCTGGGTCGTGCCCGCACCCTGCCAGCGGGGGCGTTCCTGCTGACCGGAACGCCGATCATCCCGCCGCCGCAGTTCACGTTGCGGTCCGGCGATCTGGTGTCGCATCACCATCGGCGGCATCGGCACGCTCGCTAACCCGGTGGACGTCCTGCAGTGCGGGATGCCGCCCGCCGACGAGGCACCGGCAGGCGGCACAGCCCCTAGCGAATACGGACGACCGGAGGCATGAACAACCTGACAGGCATGAAAGCGGTGGTGACCGGATCGGGCCGCTCAGGTGGCATCGGAGCCGGCATCGTCGCTGTCCTCGCCCGCTGCGGGGCCAGGGTTGCGGTCGCCGACCTGAATCTCGCCCATGCGGCGGAGATCGCGGCCATGGGCGCGGCCGACGCCGTCTATTTGGATGTCACCTCCGCTGAGTCGGTGACGGCTTCGTTCGCCGAGTTAGAGCGACGCCTCGGCGGCATCGACATCCTGGTCAACAACGCCGGGATCGGCGCGGGAGACGACGAACGCGGCTGGCACGCTACGTTCGAAGTGAACCTGCAAGGCGTGGTCCGCAGCTGCGAGGCCGCGCTGGCCGTCATGAGGCCTCGCGGGCGCGGCAAGATCGTCAACATTGCGAGCATCTCCGGTCACCATGCCCGCGGGAGCGCGGGGTCCTACGGCGCCAGCAAGGCCGCGTTGCTCCGCTATACCAAAGGGCTTGCCTTCGACGAGGCAAGGCACGGCATCAATATCAACGCAGTGTGCCCAGGCGCCGTCTGGACTGAGATGCAGCGTCGCTCGTTCGCACGGCCAGGTGAGATCGATGCCGCTTACGACGGCCTGGAACCGTACCAGGCATTCGTCGAGTACTACCGGCCGCAGACGCCGCTTGGCCGGGTGCAGGACCCGGAGGACATAGGGAACGCGGTGGCGTTCCTGGTCTCGGATGATGCCGCGCAGATCACCGGGCAGTGCCTGCACATGGACGGCGGGGCCATCAGGGACTAGGGGCCGCTTCGAATGAAAATCTCTGAACGTCGAGCTGGAGTGCTACAGCGCGCCGCTCCAGGTCGCCATCTCGAACGCCCGTTACTCCTACGCGACCAGCGAGCGCTGCATCGTGCGGGTGACCACTGACGCGGGCGTCACTGGCGTCGGCGTCGGGAACGGCGGCACCGGGCTGGCCGGTGCTCCGCGGAATGATCGCTGCCACGGTGGAAAGCTTGCGGCCGGTCCTTCTCGGGCAGGATGCCCTGGCGGTGGAGCGGCTCTGGCAGCGGATGTGGAATCCCAAGCTGCTAGGCCGCCGTGGGTTCACGACACGGGTGATCAGCGCCATCGACCTAGCGCTATGGGATCTGCGGGCGAAGGTATTCGGCGTGCCGGTCGCCACACTGCTGGGAGCCTGCCACGAGCGGATCCCGGCATACGTGGCGGGAGGCTATTACGCTCCCGGCAAGTGCCTGGCGGACCTGCAGGAGGAGATGACCAGCTACGTCGAGGGGGCGCAGGCGCGATCAAGATGAAGGTTGGCGGCGCGGCGATTGCTGATGACGTGCGGCGGGTGCGCGCAGTCCGCGAGGCAGTCGGGGCCGGGATCCGGACTCTGGTCGACGCGAACAATGGCTACACGGTATTCGAGGCGATCCAGATGGCCAGGCGCCTGGAGGAGCTGGACGTCTACTGGCTGGAGGAGCCAGTGATGCCGGATAACTACGCCGGCCTCCGGGCGATAGGGCGGGCAACCAGCATCCCGACAGCGAGCGGGGAAAACGAGTACACGCGGTACGGCTTCCGGGATCTGCTCGAACAAGGCAGGCCAGGGATCCTTAACCCGGGCGCCCAATTTGCTGGCGGGGTCACCGAATTCATGAAGATCGCCGCGCTGGCACAGGCGCGCGACATCCCGGTTGCCCCGCACGGTTATCACGACCTGCACGTTCAGCTGGCCGCGGCCATACCCGGGGGCTGTTGGTCGAGTACAACCCGCCCGACCGGGACCCGCTGGTCCGGGCCATGCAGGTTAACGTGCTGCCGTTGATCGACGGCTGCGTGAGCCCTCCTGACCTGCCCGGCTTCGGGATGATCATGGACGAGTCGGCGCTTGCCGCGTATCGCGTGCTTTAGCGGGCGCTCGGACCCGATCTGGCGGGTGTAAATGTACACGGGAGATGCCTGAATGCGTTCAGGAACATGGAGTGCAGCGGCACTGGATCCCCGCTGATCCTCAGGTCAGGCAGGCGGCGGAAAAGCTCCCAGAACATGACGCGGAGCTCGAGTCGCGCCAAGTGCGAGCCCAGGCAGAAATGCGGGCCGCCGCCGCCGAAGGTCACGTGCGGGTTCGGGTCTCTGGTGAGATCGAAGCGGAACGGATCTGGGAACACATCCGCGTCCCGGTTAGCTGACAGGTATTGGACGACGACCTTGTCGCCGACCGCGATCGGCTGCCCGGCTATTACCGCCGGCGCAACCGCCGTACGGCGGAAATGAAGCACCGGCGTCGCCCACCGCAGAATCTCTTCAATGGCGCGCGCCGCTCGGCGGGAATAGTCGGCTGCCCACCATTCGTGCTGGTCAGGATGGTTGGTGAGTGCCAGCATGCCATGCGCCAGCGCGTTGCCGGTGGTCTCGATGCCTGCCGTGATCAGCAACTCGAAGTAGGTCCCGGCCTCGTCCTCGGTCAGGCGCCGCCCGTCTGCTTCGGCATGTACCAGCGCCGACATCAGATCGGTCCCCGGCGATCGGCGCCGTTCCCGCTGCAAGTGACGCGAATAGTCAATGAGACCCAGGGCCGCTTCCAGCGCGCCTTCCTGTGTACCGCCTTCCATGTCGCCCAGCGGGACCGACAGGCTGGACAGGCGCGAGACCTCGGCCCGGTCAGCTTCTGGCACCCCCAGCAGGTCGCAGGTCACGGCCATCGGCAGCGGCTGGGCAATGTCTGCGGCGAAGTCGCAACCGCCGCGAGCCGCGATCGCGTCGATAATCAGAGTGGCGGCCCTGCGGACAGCCGGCTCCAGCTGCGTCATTGCACGGCCGGAGAACGCCGAACTCACGATTCGCCGCAGCTGCCCGTGCCGTGGCGCATCCATGTCGAGCATGCCGCTATAGCGCTGCGCAACCTCCACCGGCAGGTCGAATAGCTCGGTCCCGAGTCCGGACACGAAGACGTCGGTGTTCCTGCTCACGCTGCGGACATCGGCGTGCCGGAGAACAGCCCAGTATCCCGGTCCGCCCTGCGACCAGGAGGTGACAGGTTCGGGCTGCCAGCTCACCGGCGTAGTGCGGCTCAGGTTGGCCAGAACCTGATCGCGGTCAGGGCGAAGCCAGAAGTCCGGCGCGGACAGGCACTCCTGCGTATCAGCCTGATCGGCGCTGCTGTGCCTGCCATGACGCGGAGGTCCTTCGTCGGCGACGCGCATGATGAGCCTGCCGTTGCTGGAGAAGGAAGCGCTGGAAACTTATAATCTCAGCAACAAGCAGCTGTCACAAGCGGATGCTCGCGCAGGAGGCAGCGCATGACCGACGGCATCGGGACTGGCGCGGCAGTCATTCGTTCCGGCCTGCGCGTGATCGTGACCGGGGCGCTGGGCGGAGTGGGCGCGCGGGCCGTGCGGGCAATGGAGACCGCGGGTTACCAGGTCGTCGCCACTGACCGGCTGCCGCCTGCGGCGGACTACCCCTGGCAAGGCGCTCAGTATGTTCAGGCCGACCTGTGCGATGCCGGATCGGCCTTTGCCCTGATGGCCGGCGCGGACGCGGTAGTGCATGCGGCCGCGATCCCGACGCCGGAGTTCCACCCGGCGCACGTCGTGTTCGCGAACAACATGGTCTCGACGTTCAACATGATAGAGGCGGCGGTCCGCTCGGGCGTACGGCGGTTCGTGAACGTCTCGAGCGAGACCGTACCCGGCTTCATTTTTCCCGAGCGTCCCTTCGATCCGGCTTATTTTCCGGTCGATGAGGACCATCCGGTCGCGCCGCAGGACCCATATGCGTTGGCCAAGGCGTTCGGGGAGCAGCTGATGGACGCGGCAGTGCGGAGGTCGGATATCTCCTGCATTTCGGTCCGGCCGAGCTGGGTCGTTCATCCGCAGGACTACGTTCGGTACCTGGCAGCCGCGCAGCGCGATCCGGTGACCATGAAGCGAAACGCCTGGAGCTACACCGACGCTGACGACCTGGCCGACGCCCTGGTCCTGGCAGTACACGCTGAGGTCAGCGGCCACGAGGTGGCCTACATCGCGGCCCCCGACAACCTCACAGGGCGGCCTCTGGCTGACCTGGTGCATGAATTCTATGGGAGCGCCGTTTCGTTGCGACCAGTCGCCCGACCGGACGCGTCCGGCATCAGCTGCGACAAGGCCAGGCGGCTGCTCGGCTACCGGCCGACCCGGTCATGGCGCGACCACCTGAATGAACAAGGCAGCCCGCGATAGTCACGGCCGCCGCGGAGCTAGGTTCAAGCTGAGTTGACCCTGGCGGCCGCAATACTGGCACGTCCTCATGCGCCGACGACCCAGAATCGTCAACTCCGCGCTCGACGCTCGGCGGGCCGACCTCGAGGCACTGATAATGCAAGGCGAAGCGGCGTTTGGCGGCGCGCGACCGCCCGTCCCTGCGACGACGATGACGTTGCATGAGGCGCTCGTCCTGATCTTTCGCGAGAACAACAACACACCGATGACGGTGCGGCAGCTAACCGACGCCGTGAACGAGCGCAGCCCGGCCGGTGCCATGCCGGTGGCTGGGACGTGCTGCTGCTGGCCTCATGGCGTCCTATCTCGAAGCCGTGATCTTCAACCGCGCGGACTCGGCGCCGCCGGGTAGTTACTGGTTACCCGCTCTGACCAGCGCCTCCTCGGCCTGAGCAGCAAGCGCGGCGACTAGATCAGCCGCCGGAGACACCTCGGTGATGAGGTCGATCGCCTCGCTGGCCCACACCGGCTCCAGCGGCGCCGGCCGCGTAACCTGGCCGCTCACATCGTCGGCACCATCCACGATGACAAGACGGCAACGGCGCCGGGTTTCCGGGGCGGCAAGGTGGTGGGCAGCGTGCACCTGGACCAGTTCCCTTAGGCACACCTATGCGCTGAGTGGCATGCTCGCTCGTGGCTCAGGCACCGCCGACAGGCGTCCGGGAACGGCGCAGCTTCGCGGGCCGATCCCGCTAGCGGTCGGCTGGATCGGAGTCGCGGCCGAAGATCCATGGGGCGTACACGACGCCGCGGCCGTCGGGGTCGAGATAGACGACGGCACCGTTCGCCTCCCAGTACGGATGCGGGGCGGAGTCGGGGGCGTAACCGTGATCGCGCAGCGGCGCGGTGGCGGTCGTCATCGCCGCGATGTTCTCAAGGTAGAAGACGAGCTGGTCGAACCTGTCCGGCCGGTGCGGCGTTCCGTCAGCCCGGACGACTTCCAATTGCGTGGCGACGTCCGGGAGCCCGAAGATGGTGCCGTCCTCTCCGTAGCTGCCCGCGAACGATCCAACGACAGGCAGGCCGACGAGGTCGCGGTAAAACGCGACGGTCTGTTCATAGTGCGAGCTTGATCTCATCCATCGCAGCCCACCGGGGCGAAGGTGAGGCGGCCACCGCGCGAGCCCAGGCTGCTCGGGATGCCCTGTCATCGCTCGATCCTTTCGCTAGAGCGCCTGCATGACCAGTGTCATGCGTAAGCCCCGTCCTCGTTCCAGGCCCTTCGGCCCTGCGTGCAGCGTCGGCGGCCTGGCCGGGACCGTCGTGATCAGCTCGACGATAGCCCCGGCGGGCCCGACAGCACAGCCATGTTCAGAGCCAGCATGGGCCGGCGTTAGGTCCAGCCCACGCCGCATGGCAGGTAGGTGCCCGCAGCCGGCGGTTGTCGCGGTGGCCCGTCGAGCAGGCCCGGGGCGAGCGAACATATTGTCTTGCCGCGAGTGGCGTGCGCCCGCAGGTGGAGAGGTCCTCGGGTCTTGGGCGCTTGGCCTGCGCTCAGGTCGCCAGGTACCCATCAACATCGTCCAGACATGAGGTGAGCTAGCCGACGGCGCCGCGAAGGGCGTCCATTTTCTCCGCTCCCGTGGTCATGACGGGCCGGAGCTGGTGCCGGTAGATACAGCCACCGATCCTGCCGCACCGCCGCTGGTATGGGCGGTTGATGCCCGCCACGCTGCCGGCGGTGAACGTTTAGTGAGCCGCGTTCCCGTTATGCGCCGCCTGCCGTCACGATCATGTCGGTGAGAAAGCCCGCCGCTAGCCCGATCAGGACGCCCCAGTACAGGAGTTCCTTGCGCCCGCTCTTGAAGGCAACGCCGAGCAGTTGGATGGCAACGTAGAGGATGGACCCGGCGGCGAGGGTTAGGAAGATCACACTCATTGCCAAACTGGTGAACTGCCGCCCGACTGCGGTGCCAACTATGGTTGGGCCGCCGCCGATAAGGCCCATGAGCAGGAGGAAGCCCCACGAAGGCCGGTCACCCTGGGCCGCTAGCGGGGCTACGATGCCGAATCCTTCGGTGCCGTTGTGCAAGGCGAAACCGATGACCAGGATCGTTGCGAGCCCGATCGCGCCCGTCGCAGCGCTGCCGCCGATGGCCAATCCCTCGCCGAAGTTGTGCAGCCCTATGCCGACCGCGATCAGCAGGGACAGCCGGCGGGCGGCGGGCCAGCCCGCAATCCCGGATCTGGCTGCGGTCAGCTCGCCCGGCGCCATGGTTCCCGGGCCGAAGTTCCTGGGTCGGCTGCGGCGGGCCAGCCAGCGCTCGTAATAGACCAGGCTCAGCAGGCCGGCGCTGATGCCGGCGAAGAAGAGGGCACCGTAGCCGAGAACCGGGCCGATTCCGCTAGTTCTGTTGTGCAAATGCCCAAGGGCAGTGTCCAGCGGCTCGTATGCGTGCACGAGTACGTCCCAGAGGAGGAACAGCAGGATCCCGATGGCGAGTGCGTTCAGAAACAGGCGTCGTCCAGGCCGGGGCGCGCGCACCCTCCCGAGCGGCAGACCGACGAGGATGGTCCCGCCGGCGATGAGACCTAGGACCAGGGTCTGGGTTTCACTCATTGGTCGGGAACTCCGCGCAGGCTGGGGGATGAGACGAGGACCGCTCCATCGAACACAGGTTAGGTTAGCCTAACCTAACGTCAACTGACTAGCCCTCCAGCGCCTCGCTCAGGTCAGCGAAATCACTGAGTCGCGGTAAGCCCTCCGTCCAACGTGAGGATTTGTCCGGTTACAAAACTGGAGGCGTCAGAGCAAAAGAACAAGATCGCCCCGACCAGGTCGTCGGGATCCGCGATCCTGCGCAACGGTATCCGGCTGACCAGGCGGTCATAGAACTGCTGGTCTGCTAGCAGGCTTGCCGCCTGCGCCGTTCGCACGAACGTCGGGGAGATGGCATTCACCCGGATCCGATGCTTCGCCCACTCGGTGGCATGCTGCCGGGTCAGGGCGTCGAGCGCTCCCTTGGCCGCGACATACGCCGAGTAGCCGGCATCGATGCCAAGCTGCCCGCGGACAGACGAGATGTTAAGGATGGAACCGCCGCTCCCGGCGGCGATCATGCTCCGGGCCGCTGACTGTGACAGATGCAGCGCGGTGGTCAGGTTCAGGTCGAGAATGCGCCGCCATTCAGAATCCGGGTACTGCTCAGCCGGATGCAGCGCGGTGCCCGCGCCGCCACCGATTCCGTTCACCACGATGTCCACCCGGCCGAACGTCTCTACGGCCTGGTCAACCACCCGATCCGTCTCCTGCGCTGACGTCACATCCGCGGCAATCACCAGTCCGCGCCGGCCGGTTGCCTGAACCGCCGCGCACGCCTCATCGAGCCTCGCGCTCGACCGCCCGACGATCGTGACGTCCGCGCCGACCGCAGCGAGGGCGGCGCACGTGCGTACCCCGATCCCGCCCGAGCCGCCGCCGACAATCGCTACCCGGCCATCGAGGCGAAACCGCTGCAGCTCGTCCGTCACGTGCGGTCTCCTGCCGCTGTTGCGGTCAGCTTGTCCCACAGCGATGCCGCGTTCAGAGTCTGAATGTGATCCATCATGTAGCCCTGGCCGATGTCCACCGGGTACCGCTCCGCGAAATTCACCTGCGAAATCGTCTCCTCGCGGGACCAGCCCCGAGCTACCGCGTTCGCGACGGCGCTCACCCACTCGAGCAGGACGGCGCGCTGGGTCGGCAGGTACTTCTTCGTGGTGACAGGGCCATGGCCCGGGATGACGAAGTCGACATCCAGGTCCTGGACGAGGTCCAAGGCGGCGACCCACTGGTTCACATCCGACGTCATGAGCCACGTCTGGCACTCTGAGAACACGGTATCGCCGGTGAAGACGACCCGTTCGTTCGGGACATAGACGGCCACCTGACCAGGAGTATGGCCAGGGGTGTGAATGAGATGAAAGGTATGGCCGCCGACCCGCAAGTCCAGATCCGAGTTGAACACGAGCTCGCCCTTGTTGGGGTTCGCGTAGTACTCGTCTCGGGCCGGGAATAGCGCCGCGCCTTCGGGATCGTCGGTGGGGACGGCTTCTGCTGCGTAGTCGAACGGATCAAGATCGGCGGTCGGGACCATGAAGTTGTCGTAGACGGCCTGATGATGCACTACCGTGCCGGCACCCTTGAAGTAGTAGTTGCCGAATATGTGGTCAACGTGGTGCTCGGTGTTAATCACGTACCGGATCGGCCCGCGGGATTCGGCCTCCTCGCGCATCTTCACAGCCTTGCTCGGCAGCTGCGGCGTATCGACCACCACCACGCCAGCTGAGGTGACCACATAGCTGGGGTTGCACCCGCGGAGCTTGGTGGTGGTGAATACGTTCTCGGTTACCTGCTGCACTGTCTGCCTCCTGGCCGCGCCAACGCTTTGTTATGGGAACGGGGTCTGCTCGACTAATGCCGCTCATTCGGCGCCCATCGGTCCACGTGGGTCCATCCGCGTCCAGTCGACGGTGCGCATTGCGAGTGAGTCATCGCTCATCCCGAGGCAGTAGCCGCCCAGGTAGTCGGGCTCGCCAGGGTCCTTCCCGAGGTAATGCGTGGCCAGCGCGCGCAGCACTGGCGAGTGGGTGATGCCGATCGCAAGATCGACCGGGCCGACATCACCCAGGCTGGCTGCGAACCGGTGGACTCGGGCAGCGACGATGGCGACGGTGTCCCCGGGCGGATCGTCGTGATGCAGCCAGTAACCGATCCGGTCCGCTGAGGTCAGGAAGTTCGCATAGAAGCTGTGGCGAGTGACCTGCTCCTCGGTTACTCCAGGTAGTTGTGCCGCGATGGCGGCCGCGGTGCTCACCATGTCGACGCGAAGTCCGGCCAGATACAGGTCGGGGTTACGGAGCGCGGGCGTGACGGTGGGGCCGGTGACCTGGCTGGATGGATCCGCGCTCGTCAGCCCGTGCAATACCAGGAGTCCCGTCTGCTGCGCTCGCAAGGTCGGGCCGGCGAGGATCCAGACCCGGTCAGCGGGAAGCTGAGCCAGCCGGCGCCCGGCTTGTTCCGCCTGGACGCGGCCAGCGCGGGCCAGCGGGACGTCGCCCTGGTGTGAGGCGACCTCGCCATGGCGCAGCAGGACCAGTGCGGGGACAGTTGGCATTTCTCCTCTGCCAGGCTCAGGTAGCACGAGATCTCGCCGTCGCTAGCCGACGTCCGGATCTGGTAGCAGGACATCCCGGACGAGCCGGTTTAGCCCGTCTGTGGCGCCAAGGAACTGCCGCATGGTACGGCGGGTGGCGCCGAAACTCAGGAACTCCGCGGGGACCAGCCCGTCCTCGTCGTACGCACGGCGGAAGTCCGGCAGCTTTTCGTACAGCGCTGCGACGATGTCGGGCCTGACCGGCTCGTCCATCCGGGGCACGGGCTCGATCCCGCTGTTGTTCAACCGCACCTGCCAGCCGAACGGCGGGGATATCACGACGTCCCCGCCCACGAACTGGCTCCAGTGCATGTGATTGCGGAACGCCGCGGACAGTAGCCGGGCGCGGAATCCTCGCTGCTGGTACAGCGCATAAGCGTGCTTGAATGCGGCGACGCCCGCCCACTCCAGGTATCCGGGGTCGAGCGTGATCGAGTCGCGCTCCGCCACGACCTTCAGCCAGTCGTCCAGGCGGCCCACCATGATGGTGCACACCGGGCCCATCGCGGTGACGTCGAGTCCGGCAGCCTCGCGCCGGCGCAGCCCCCGTTCCACGGCCGCACCCACGGTCACCGCCTGGGCAACCGTGAACGACACCGTCGCGTTGATGCTGATGCCGCGGAATGTGGCTTCCTCGATGGCCGCGATGCCAGTCGCAATGGCCGGGATCTTGACGATCATGTTCGGCGCAAGCCCGGAAAACTCCACCGCCTGCCGCAGGAGCGCCTGCTCATCGCGGTACAGCCGCGGGTCGGTCTGGATGGACAGCCGCCCGTTGCGGCCGTTGTGGCGCTCGAAAATCGGTTCCAACAACCGGGCTGCTTCGGCGGACAGCTCCCGGACCATGCGCCAGCCGATCGCTGACTCGCTCGCGGTTGGCTCTGCAGCGGCGCAGTCAGCAATCCGTGGCCCCCAGTGCACCAGATCTGCTTGCAGCGCGGTCAGGGCAATCACCGGATTACACGTGGCGCCCACGGCACCCCAGCCGATCGCCTCTGTCAGCTCCGCTGGCGTCGCCGAGTCATTCCACAAGCACGTTGGTGTGGCCTGTGTCATGGCCAGCAACGGCAGTGCAGTCCCGCTCACCGCGGTCACGGTATTCATCGCCTCACCTGCCCTAGCATCAGCTCGCCGAAGTCGGCTCGCGCGAGCAATTCATCTGGGGCGCCGACCAGCTGCACACTGCCCGCGACGAGCACATACGTCCGGTCTGAGATGGCCATCGCCCGGCGGGCGCGCTGCTCCACCAGCACGATCGCCACGTCGCGTTTGGCCAGCCCCTTGACGTGGTCCTCCAGGACGCGATCGGAGAGCTCCGGCGACAGGTTCGCGGTGGGCTCGTCCAGTATCAGGACGCTCGGCTCCGGCATCAGCGCCCGGCCCATCGCCAGCATCTTGCGCTCTCCCCCGCTGAGCTTGCCGGCTGCCCGGCCGCCCATGTCGCGCAGAGCCGGAAAGACCTCGTACACTCGCTCAACCCGCTCTGGCAGGCTCCTGCGGCCGCACAGGTATCCGCCGAGCAGCAGGTTCTCACGAACCGACAGCGGCGTGAAGACATCGTCGGACTGCGGAACGTAACCCATGCCGATCCTGGCGCGCTGCTGGGTGGCCAGGTGGTCGATCCGCTGGCCAGCCAGCCGGACCGTGCCGGCCGACAGCCTTAGCGCGCCTACGATCGCCTTGAGCAGCGTGCTCTTGCCTGCGCCGTTCGGGCCCACGATCGTCACGATCTCACCCCGGCTGACATCAAGGGATACGTCGTTGATGATCGGTACCGTGCCGTATCCCGCCGCGACGCTGACCACTTCCAGGTGCGGCCGGGCTGCCCGGCTGAGGTCATCCGGCAACGTAGGCCTCCCTGACTTCGGGAAGTGCACGCACCTCGGCCAGACCGCCCTCGGCTATCACATGGCCGCGCGCCATCACCACCACGCGCTGAC
This sequence comes from uncultured Actinomycetota bacterium, assembly GCA_963804435.1. Classification (GTDB taxonomy): domain Bacteria; phylum Actinomycetota; class Actinomycetes; order Streptosporangiales; family Streptosporangiaceae; genus JAJYUU01. The sequence continues at coordinate 3,856,909 of CAWDQI010000001.1, forward strand.
ACACCTGCTCCACAACGCCAAGCTCATGCTCGACCATCAGCATGGGCATGCCGTCAGCGACCAGAGTTCGCAGCTGATCCTGGAGCTCGCCGACCATGGTGGGGTGCACGCCAGCCGTCGGCTCGTCTAGCAACAGCATCTGCGGGCTTGCCATCAGCGCCCTGGCCAGCTCGAGCAGTCGGCGCTGACCGCCGCTGAGATTGCCCGCGTACTCGCTTTCCATCTCGGCGAGCCGGAAGCGGGCAAGCAACTCCCTGGCGCGGGTAATAGCCCTGTCTTCTTCGTCCTGCCAGGCCCGCCTGCCCAGGATCAGCCCGCGAAGCTGTTCGCCGCGCTGACCGGGACGTGCCACAAGCAGATTCTGCAGCACGGTGAGCCGGGGGAACTCCGACGAGATCTGGAAGGTTCGGATCAGGCCCCGGCGCCCGACCCTGTGCGAGGGCATACCCGCGATTTCCTCGCCGTCGAAGCGGATGGAGCCGGAGTCCGGCACCAGCGCTCCGGCGATCATGCCGAGAACAGTCGACTTGCCGGCGCCATTAGGACCTATCAGCCCGAGACTCTCGCCGGGGCTCACCGTCAGCGACGCGTCGGCGACCGCCTGCACGCCGCCGAAGTGCTTGGATATCCCGCTCACGACGAGCACCCCATCGGATGCGGTCATCTGACCCGCCCAGCCGATCCCAGCCGCGACCAGATGGTCCGGCTGCCTAGCTTTCCAGCGCTGCGCACAGGCTGCTCGCTGCCGCCCGCATACCGCTGGCGGCGCTCGGGGACCAGTCCCCTGGGGCGGAACCACAGGAAGAGCAGCGTGAGCAGGCCGTAGGCCATGAACTGTGCGGCAGGGGCCCAGGTCGTCTGCCCGTAGGAGGGCAGGAAACGCACCAGCTCCCCCAGCACGATCGGGACGAGGAGCACCCCGACGAGGATCCCGATGTCGTTGCCGAAGCCGCCGACCACGATCGCCGTGATGTAGACGAACGTCTCGGCGTATCCCCAGCTCCCCGGCGCCCAGGCGGTGACAAAGGCGGCAAGCACCGCGCCGCTCAGCCCGCCCAGCCCGCCGCCGACCAGGAACCCGAACAGCCGCGCTCTCGTCGCGTCCTTGCCCAGCGCCCTGGCGGCCTGCTCGTTCTCGCGCACCGCCCGGAGCAGCCGGCCCATGGGCGACGTCGTGATCCTCCTGGTGACCACCCAGGCGAGGACGCAGATGACCGCGGTCAGTCCGACGTAGAACCAGCCGTACTGGACCGCGGACAGGTTGAGCACGGTACTCAACGGCTGCGGGATGCTGTAGAGCCCGTTAGCGCCGTTGAACAGGCCGACCTGATTCGTAGCGACACCAGTGACAATCAGCGAGATCACCAGGAACGCCATCGCCTCGTAGTCGCCCCGCAATCGAGGCAGCACGATCACCGCGCAGAGAAACGCCAGCAGGACGCCCGCCATGGTGGCCATGACATACGGCAGCGGGAACGGCAGCAAGGTTCCCCAGATATAGCTCTGGCCGCCAGCGGCCTGGCCGGGGCCTGCACTAGACGGCCCCAGCGTGAAGATCGCGTACACATATGCGCCCGCGGCCTGGAAGATGATGAACGCGAAGTCCATGACGCCAGCCAGGCCGAGCTGGATGTTCAGCCCGAGACACGCGATGATGCCGACACCCAGGTAAACCAGCAGCGTCGTGATGTAGTACGCCCAGCCGCTACCCATGGCTGCTGTCCCAGGCTGGCCGCGAAACATGCGCTTCAGACCACAACGTCGCGCCTCTTCACTACGCCGGAGAAGAGCCCAGTGGGACGGAAGACAAGGAACAGCACCAAGATCACGAACGCCGTGATGTCGGTATACGACGCGTTGAAGTAGCCACCTACGATCGAGGTTGCTATGCCGAGGAGCAGAGCTCCCAGGATCGCGCCGTACGGCTGTCCGATCCCCCCGACGACCGCGGCGGCGACGATGGTGATGAGCAGGCCGTCGCTGGTCGAGACGGTCCACGCGGTGACCGACAGGCCCAGCACCACCCCCGCGGCCCCGCAGAGCGCTCCGGACAGCAGCCACGCGGCGTCCTTAACTACCTGCGTGTTGATGCCGCACGCCCGGGCCAGGCTCTCGTTCGCGGCGGTTGCCCGCATTGCCCGGCCCAGTCTCGTCCACTGCAGAATCACGCGCACCGCCACCATGGCGACGAGCGCGATGCCGATCACCGCGAACTGCTCGCTGGTGTAGATCATGTGCAGGAAGCGATACGTCCGGCCGGACTGGGCGTTGTAGCTGAACGGGTTAGGCCCGGCCAGGATGAGCAAGCCGTTGCTGATGACAAGCCCTAGCGCGATGGTGACGATGACCATTCCGAACAGCTGAAGCCCTCGCTTGCGGAACGGCTCGAATACCGCGCGGCTGAGCGCGACGGATATCACGGCGCTGCTGGCGGCTCCGGCCAACAGTGCCAGCCAGATGCTAACTCCGGCCTGATTCACTGCATACGCGGCGAGCGCGCCGACGGTCATGATGGCCCCGTAGGCCAAGTTGAGCACGTTGGTGACCGCATATTGCAGCGTGAAGCCGACCGCCGCGATGGACAGGATGGCTGCCGTCACCACGCCAAATCCAACGTATTGGATAAATAGGTTCACTCAATATTCTCCGGGGCACAGGTATCAGGCACGGAGTGGACGCGGCCGCCATTGCCGGTTACAGAGCCAGCTGCGCCACCTCCTTCGCGCTCACGATCCCGGCGGTACGGGCGCCGCCAGATAGCGTGAATCCAACGGCGCTGAACGGCTGGCTGTTGTTATGCCATTTGTTGAAGACAATGGCCCCGCCAGCGCCGATGTACTGAATGGACTTGCCTTGCGCCAGCGCTGCCTTTCCGGCGGAAAAGGAGTAGACCACAACCTTGCCGGGCCCTGGCTCGGTGACAGCCAGGATCGCCGAGTTGTAGACCTGAGGCTGAATGGAGCGCGCCTTGAGCATGGCAAGCGCCATCACGATCGCGCCGTCATAATCGGTCATCGTGTACGGGTCGGTCGACCACTGGGACGGGTTAGGAATCTGCTTCGCGTCGCTCAGCAATGCCGGCTTGAAGACCTGGTAACCAGGTCCCTGCGGCGGCGCGTAAGGCTGCAGGGCGACGAAGTTCGACGCCAGGCTGGAGGTACCGATGGCCTTGCCCATCGCCGCCTGCCACTGCGGCGTATAGGTGGGCTGGGTGCCAATCATCGGGATGACGTGCCCGCCGTTCAGCTGGGTCAGTTCCTTGAAGAATGTGGCGGCCGTCTGCGGGTCGGTCTCGGTAAAGATGACCTGCGGGTGAGCCGCCGCGACACGGGCGGCTATCGACTGGTACGAGGGGGAGCCGGCCACGAGGAACTCGTTCAGCAGCATGGTGCCGCCGAGTTTCTTGAACCCTCTCAGCAGAGTCGGAACGCTAGTCTGCGCCGTCGTGGTCTCGTTGAAGACGGCGACGGCCCTGGTGTATCCGAGGTGCTTCGCCCACAACGCCATCGCGTAGCCAGCTGAGCTATCCGGTGGCGTAATGCGCCAGAAGTAGGTGTCGGTGGTGTGGTTGAAGGCCGAGTCGCCGCTGTCGGCGAACATGGTGATCTTGGACTTCTCGAAAACCGGGGCGACGGCCGTTGCTTGGCCGCCAGGACCAAGGGTCCCGACAAGGTTCGTTGTGTTTGCGAGCGCCTTGGTGGCCGCCGCGACTCCGTCAGCGGGGTCACCGCGGTCGTCAATGGCCTGGCAGCTCGCCTTGTGACCGAGCACTCCCCCGGCCTTGTTGATCAGCAGCGCAGCCGTGTAACAACCGGCGACTTGCTCTGGCCCGAGCGAGGCGTTCGGACCGGTGTACGTCGAAAAACTGCCGAACGTGAACGGTCCCGACGGCTGCGCTGCTCCCGCCGCCGCTGCCCCCGCTGCCGCATCCGGCCAGCGCGACGATCATGGCACCTGCCGCGCCGACCGTCAGCAGATAATGGCTCCGGCTTTGGATTCCCATCTCCCACACTCCCGCACTCGAGCTCGTCTTTGCGTCGGTGCAGAGCTCGGCACCCGGGACCGCATCGTCGCGTGGAATACAGGCGATAATCGATTCGCGATTAGAATGCTAATGTCGGCGTTAGGACGCGTCAAGGCTCGCGGCAGACTGTTTCGGCCGGTATGGCCTAGGCCCGCCGCCGGACCCAGCTAGGAACGACGATGGGTTTCGTTTTCGACCTAGATCATGATCATGATCTGCCGGGCACGGATTGGCGAATGCTGATCGGCGCTAAGGCCGCGAATCTGGCCGTCATGAGGTCGAAGCTCCGCCTCCCGGTGCCGCCAGGGTTCGTGGTGTCTACCGCTGCGTGCAACGCATACCTGACCGATGGCTGGCCGGCTGGCCTGGACTCCGAGCTCATGGCGCACATGCGCCATCTGGAGGAGCAAACAGCGCGCCAGTTCGGCGGCGCGGCTGACCCGCTGCTGGTGAGCGTGCGGTCCGGCGCGCCGGAGTCGATGCCCGGCATGATGGATACGGTCCTCAACCTTGGCCTCAACGAGGAGACGTCGGCCGGGCTCGCGCGCGCAACCGGCAGCGCACCATTCGCTCGCGACTGCCAGGATCGCTTTTGCGAAATGTTCGAGGCCCTGATCGGCCGCAGGCCTCCGCACGACGTGTGGGACCAATTGCGAGCGGCGATCGAGGCGGTGTTCCGGTCCTGGAACAGCGAGCGGGCTACGGCCTACCGGCGGATCGAGAGTATTTCCGACGAGCTTGGCTCGGCGGTAACGATCCAGGCCATGGTATTCGGGAACATCGATCCGGACTCGGCAACCGGAGTCCTGTTCACCCGTAATCCCGCGACGGGCGAGCGAGCGCCGTTTGGCGATGTGCTCTTCGAGGCCCAGGGCGAGGATGTCGTGTCGGGAACCCGCACAACCTTCCCGGTGGCCGTGCTTGACGAGCGGATGCCAGCCGTAGCGACGTCGCTGTGGCAGTATGGCGACCTGCTCGAGCGCCACTTCGCGGACATGTGTGACATCGAGTTCACCATCGAGCACGGGCAACTGTGGCTGCTGCAGACCCGGGTCGGCAAGCGCGGCCCGCAGGCCGCGCTCCGGATGGCAATCGAGATGGCCGAGGACCCGGCCTTCCCGCTGTCCAGAGAACAGGCCGTGCGGCGAGTCGCGTCGCTGCTGGCCAGTCCGCCGCGCCTGACGGCCGGCCGGCCCGACGACGTGGAGCCGATAACGTGCGGGCTGCCCGCATCTCCTGGCCTTGCGGCCGGGGAGATCGTCATGTCCGCAGCAGCCGCCAGCGAAGCCAGCGACGCAGGCCGACCGTTCATCCTGGTTCGACGGGAGACCTCACCGGACGACGTGCCGGTCATGGCACAGGCTGCGGGCGTACTCACGGCGCTGGGCGGCATCGCGAGCCACGCTGCCGTGGTCGCGCGCGGCTGGGGGGTGCCCGCTGTAGTCAGCGCGGCTGACCTGAAGGTGACCGACGTCGGCGTCATCATCGGCGGACGACCGTACCCGGCAGGCGCGACTATCAGCATCGACGGATCGACCGGCGAGGTGTATGCAGGCGCGGTCGCTGGTGAGCCGGTACCGGTGCCCGAGGCCGCGACGTTGTCCGCCTGGGCTCCCGAGGCCGGTGTAGAGCTGCCGCCCCTGGCCGGCGACGGGTCCACCACGGCGGCGCGCAACCATCTGGGCAGGCCTGCGACCGTGAGCCGGGAGGACATCATCGGCTGCCTGTCGATCAAGGGCATCGTCTCGATCGAGATGCTCGCCGAAGCGCTGCTGACGACTGCCGCGGCAGTTCAGCCGGTGCTGGCGGAGCTGGCCGATACCGGAGCTGTCCTGGTCACCGCGGGCTCGGCCCGGCTTACCGATGCCGGAGCGGCGCGGGCAGCGGCGCTCACGCAGGCACGAGGCCAGCGGTGGGGAGCTGGCAGAGCGCTCGACGCGCTGGACGCCTTCCTTCCGCTGGACAAGCGGATCAAGACTACGGTCACCGCGTGGCAGCTGCGGGACATCGGCGGCCAGCCGACCCTGAACGACCATGCGGACCCCGAGTACGACGGTGCCATCCTCGCCGAACTGCAAGCCATCCATGCCGAGGTGTCCGCTTGGCTGTACTCGGTCACCGATGCACCCGGCCCCGTTTCCCGCTATGCCGCACGCCTGGACCGGGCCGCCTTGGCGGTGGCAGCAGGAGACCACCGATTCTTTTCCTCGCCACGGGTCGACAGTTACCACAGCGTGTGGTTCGAGCTGCATGAAGAGCTGATCCGGCTCGCCGGGCGCACCAGAGCCGACGAGGCCGCTTCCGGCCGAGCGTGACCTCAGACTGGCCCGACTATGGTGCCTGGCCGGAAACTGGCCCCGTTCCCATCTCAAATGCGCAATCCGCAGCTTTGCGCATCGCTCAGCTAGTCGATGATGATTGCTCCATGATCGCCTGCCAGATGCGCTCCGGGGTGAGCGGCAGATCCCGGATGACGGCCCCGGTCGCCTGCGCGACAGCGGACGCGACAGCGGGCGCGACACCGAATAGCCCGCCCTCTCCGGCGCCCTTAGATCCGTACGGACCGGGGCCGTCTCCGTTCTCGACGAGCACGGAACGCAGTTCCAGCGGCATGTCTTTCGTGGTCGGCACCCGGTAATCCAGCGCGCCGAGGTTGAGGATGCGCCCGCGCTCGTCGAGGATGAGGTGCTCCATGAGGGTGTGCCCGAGCCCCATGACGACCGCGCCCTCGTCCTGGGACTCAACCTGGGCCGGATTGAGCGCGTTCCCGATATCCGCGACGGACACGTACTTGACGAGCAGCAGCTCGCCGGTGTCGCGATCGACTTCTACCTCGCAGGCGGCGCAGCTGAACTCGTAGAACGCCGGCGGCCCGCCCAGCGGGTGCGTCCCGACTCGCTCGCCGCGCCGCGAGCCGACGCCGATCACCTCGCCGGGCACACCCGCGAACGCCGCGGAAAGCACTTCGGCGAAGGTCAGCTCGCCCGACGGCAGTCGAACCTTCCCATGGTTAACCTGCACGCTGTCCGGTTCGAGGCCGAACGCTTCGCAGGCCATTGCGCGCACCCTGGCGTGAATGTCCCGGCACGCCTCCAGCACAGCCGTTCCCATGAAGACGGTGGACCGGCTGGCTGACGTCTGCAGGTCGAACGGAACGATCGCGGTGTCGCCCATCACCACCCGGACCCGGTCGACGTCGATGCCCAGTTCCTGCGCGGCCACCTGGGCGAGCACCGTGCGCGCACCTTGTCCCATGTCGGACGTCGCCGCCAGGACCGTCGCACTGCCGTCGAGGTGCAGCCGGACCACGGCGTACGAGGCCCCGGTGGTAGCCGATGCCTTGACGCCAACGGCGATTCCCCGCCCACGGTCGCGCGCCAGCGGCGTTCCCCAGCCGATTGCATCGGCGGCGCGGCCCAAAGCCTCCGGCCAGTCCCCATCGGCCGGCTTGTCACCCGGAATGAACTGCTCGCCCGGCCCGGGCCAGGTTCTTCAGCCTGATGTCCAGCCGGTCGATGCCGAGCCGTCGTGCCGCCTCGTCCAGCTGCGACTCGACCGCCCACGCGACTTGCGGGGTGCCGAAGCCACGGAACGCTGTCGCCGGCGGAGTGTGCGACAGGAGCGCGCGAGCACGGACCCGGGCGTGCGGCACCCGGTACGGCCCGCACATCAGGTAGCGTGGCTTTCGATACGACCCGCGGCGCGATGTCTGCATAGGCGCCCAGCAGGGCGTCAGCTTCAGCATCCTGGAAGCAGAGCGTGCCGTCCGCAGCGAAACCGGTCCGCAGCCTGATCTGAAAGGCCGTCCGCCGTACCGCCTGGAATGTCTCGTCCAGGGTCAGCTCCAGCCGCACCGGGCGGCGCAGCCGGAGCGCGAGCAGCGCCAGCAGCGGCTCGTACTTGGCGTGCTGCTTGCCGCCGAACGCCCCGCCGGGATCAGGGGCGTGCACGCGAACCTTTGCGAGCGGGAGGCCGAGCAGGTCCGCGATCACCTGCTGCAACGCAAACGGATGCTGCACCGCACTCCAGACGGTGACACCGTCGTGGTCAGGCGCGGCCAGGAAGCAATGCGGCTCGATGGCGAAATGGGTAACCATCGGGAAGGCATAGGTGCAGTCGACCACCAGGTCGGCTGGCGCCGATTCCGCCGAGCCCCAGCCGAATCGCCACTGGTCGAGCACGTTGGTTCTGGCGTGCGGTCCCGTCCGTAGCTCCGGGTCCTGCACCAGCGGCGCGCTCGGGTCGAGCCGCGGCGGCGATGGTGGCGACCGCGGGGAGCTCGTCGTACAGCACCTCGACCAGCGTGGCTGCTTCGTCCGCGATCTGCTCGGTCTCCGCAACCACGGCCGCGACTGGCTCGCCATGATATTTGGTCTCCGTGGCGGCGAGGATCGGCCGATCCCGGTAGACGGGGCCGAATCTTGGCATCGGCACCGGCAGGTCGGCCGCGGAGATCACGGCATGCACCCCCGGCAGCGACAACGCGCTGTCGGTCTTCACGCCGTCAATCCGGGCGTGCGCGCAGTCGACCGTAACGAGTTTCACATGCAGCATGCCGTCTAGCCGGATGTCACCGATGAAGCGCTGCTGGCCGGTGACGCGGTCGAGCCCGCCGACGCGGCGGACCGAGCTGCCGACCTGATCACTGGTCATCGGCGACTCCATCGGCAGCTGCCGCAGCCAGGACCGCTCGCACGATGCCCTGATACCCGGCGCAGCGGCATAGGTTACCGGACAAGCCCTCCCGTACCTCGGCCTCGGTCGGCCGCGGATTCCCGGCCAGCAGCGCGTGCGCGGACATCACCATTCCCGGAATGCAGAAGCCGCACTGGACCGCGCCTTCGGCCAGGAACGCATCCTGCAGGCTGCTGAGCCGTCCCGCCGCTGGCGAGGCCCTCGATAGTAATGACGATCGCGTCGTCCAGCCTCGATCGCGAAGACCAGACAGGAATTCACCGCGCGGCCATCCAGCAGCACCGTGCACGCTCCGCACTCTCCCTCAGCGCAGCACTTCTTCGTGCCGGTCAGCTCCAGCTGCCAGCGCAGCGCGTCGAGCAAAGTTGTCTGCGGGGTGACGCTGATCGTAGCGGACTTCACCGTTAACAGTGAAGGTGATGTCGTCTCCATCAGCTCGGCCGGGTCCGGTCACGTTGCGCGATGGCGGCGCGCAGCGCCCGCTGGCTGACCGTAAGGAGCATTGCCCGCCGGTACTCCCGGCTGCCGCGCAAGTCGGAGATGGGGGTGGCCTGCGCGACGAACTCACGCAGCAGCCGCGTCCGCGCCTCCGGGCTTGCCTCCGGATCCGCCAGCACGCCGGTCTCGTCGGTCAGCACGAAGGGTTTCGGGCCTACCGCGCCGTAGGCGAACCGGGTGACCTGCGCGCCTACGCGTGCAGCACAGGCTGATCGTCGCCAGGTCCACGCCCCGGCGCCGGGTCAGCCGGGCGAACTGGCTGCCCGTCCGAGCCCGCGGCATGGGAATCTCCACCGCCGCGGCTATCTCGCCGGAGCGCAGGCTCGTGCTCCGCGGGCCGAGCAGGAATTCATCAAGGGGAACGATGCGAGACCCGCGGCTGCTGATCAGCACGACGGCGGCGCCATAGGCGAGCAGCGCGGGCGCGGTGTCGGCGGCCGGCGATGCGTTGCAGATGTTCCCGGTCAGCGTGGCTCGGTTACGGATCTGCACCGATCCGACGGTTCGGGCCGCCTGCACCAGGGCCGGGAAGTGCTCCTGGATTCGGCGGTCGGCGATAACGTCCGCTGAGCGGCGTCGGCGCTGAAGATCCGGACTCGCCCGTCTCGCGCGCTGATGCCCGGCTCCAGGTCGGCGATCCGTTTCAGATCCACGACTACTCGCGGTGCGATCCGTCCTTTGCGCAGGCCCACCATTAGGTCGGTGCCACCTGCCAGCATGCTGGCCTCGGGCCCGAACCGGCTGAGAATGTCGAACGCCTCCGACAGCTGCCGCGGCCGCATGTAGCGAAACGGAAGCGTCATCCCGGCGGCCCTACCGAGTGCCGGGAGCCCGGCGGGGTGACGCGGCCGCCTTGCGCCGGGAACTGGCCGGTACCCGTTCGGCGTTGCGCTCGTCGCCATGGTCCGCAATAGCGGTCGCCTCGAGGCGTCGCCGGAGAACGTCGCTCACCTCGGTGAAATGACCCTCCAGCGCCCGGACGACGCCGTGAACGTCGCGCCGCCGCAAGGAGTCGACGATGGGCGCGTGCAATCCGGCGCTCCACTGGGGATCGGAGCCGGGCATCACCAGCGTCAGGTATGTCCGCGAGAACGGCTCGAGGGAACGCCACACCCGTACCAGCGTCCTGTTCCCGGACAGCTCGACGATCCGCCCATGGAAGGTGACGTCGTGCTGGGCGACGGTGCGCCCGTCCCCTGCCTTGGCTGCCTCGGTCATGTTCTCGCCTAGCGTTACCAGTTCATCGACGTCAGCGTCGGTCATCCGGGGTACGGCGAGCTGTGCAGCAAGCGTCTCGATAGCGGAACGGACCACGTACGCCTCGAGCAGTTCCTCGGGATCTAGCTGTCGCACGCGCGCGCCACGAAAGGGAATGATCTCGACCACGCCGAGCGTCGCCAGCACCCGAAGCGCCTCTCGAACCGGTGCCTGGCTCGTGCCGAGTTCCCTCGCGACCGAGGTCTCCACGATCCGGGAGTCCGGCGGATAGGACCCGTCGAGGATGCCCTCAAGGAGCCGGTCCCGCACCAGCTCGGCCAGCACGCTCCGCATCAGCGAATCCGCCGGCAACTCGATCTCCCTTCCGTTCGCTAATCCAGCGACAACTCGCCCAATTTGGTCAGGGCCCGCCGCGTGCGCGACGATCTCCACCGTGCCGTTGCCCCCGTCGACCAGCAGGCGGTCCCCGCTGGCAATGTGATGGGTGGCAACCGACGTCCCCACCACAGCCGGAATCCCGAACTCCCGTGCCAGCACCGCTGGGTGCGACGTCGTCCCGCCCGTGTCCGTCACGACTGCGATGATCTTGGTAAAGAGAACTACCCACGCAGGGTTGGTCATCTGGCAGACGAGTATGTCACCCTCCGCCACCTGGTCAAAGTCGTCGACAGTTCGCACCACCCTGGCGATGCCCTCGGCAACACCCGGCGAGCCGCCGATGCCACTGAGCTGATCACCGACAGTAGCGCCCTGATAGAACCGGTCCGGGTACCCCCAGTTGACCCAGTACGGGAAATTGAGCTGGGCCTGAGTTACCGTCCCGATCCAGTCGCGCGGCCGGCGCTGGTAGGCAGCGGCCCGCTCGGACCGCCGGAGGGCCACTATGGTCGGCGCATCGCTGCCGGCCGGATCTCCGATCAGCTGGCGCAGCTCGTCATACTTAAGGTACATGACGTCGTCGGCTTCGGTCAGGACGCCTTCCAAGGCAAGCCGACGCCCCAGGGCCATGAGGACCAGGCGCAGGCGTGCGTTCGCTCCCTGGTCTATGTAGAAATGGTGGTCCGGCGTTAGCGGTGCCATGCGCAGGTTGACGGCATTCGCCGCGGCGAGCTCATCTCGCGCCGCGCCGCTGAGTCCTGCCAGCAGCTCTTCGGACGCCTTCTCGAGGTCCCTACGCACCGTCTCGACTGCGGCCGGATAGTCGTAATCGGTCTCCAGGTAGCCACGCACCTGCTCGAGAATCGGCTCGGGCTGCTCGCGGAAGGTGGGAAAGATGAACTCGTGGCTCCACACCGCGCGCCAGCCGAACTCGCGCTGATAGGGCTCAAGATGCTGCTGGACAAATCCGCGACCGGGGTCGGTAGCCTGCAGCGCGCCGTAAATCTCCCGGCCGCCGCCCGCCTTGAATGCGGTCGCCAGCGCCGGTCCTTTCTTCACCAGTTCCTTCATGTGCCACAGGCCCTCGACTGAGTCCCAGTTCCGGTCAGCCGCGGAGTTCTGCAGGCGGCCCAGGAGCTCCTCATCGACGTTGCCTTGCACTCGCTGCATCGCGGCCCTCAGGTGCAGCGTGGCCGACAGCTGGGCGAAGTTGAGCATCCAGTGGATCTTCCAATGCCGATCGTGGATGTCTATGGCGTCTTCAAGCAGGACAGCCAGCTCGGCGCGGGTCAGCTCGGCGGAACGGTCCAGCATCGTCTCGAGGTAGCTGAAGTTCCGCAGCATCTCAGGGACCAGCCGGTCTCGCCACCAGTCGGCAAAGTGCTCGCCGTAAACCGGCAGGACCGTGTCGAGGTAGGACCCTATCTTCTCGGCGTACAGCGCATCCGCGGGCACCCGAGCCCAGTAGCGGTGCCCGTACTCGGTGCTGGGAAGTACCAGATCGGGGTCTGCCGGGACTGCCGCGGTGTACAGATAGCCGTTCACGTTCTTGGCCAGCCAGTCGACCGCAAAGGGAGTCCCGAACCGGCGGAACATATGGTCGCACGTGAGCCACCAGCCACCAATGTCAAAGAACATCGGGCTCAGCGGCTGGGGGCAGTGCAGATCGTCGTAGACCCAGAACAGCTTCTGCTCGGAATCGGACGCCCAGGAGACGGGGAAATCGTCATTGCCAAGGAACTGACCGAGAATCTCCTCGCTCGGGTCCATCGTGACGCCTCCGCAAGTGCCAGATTCCGGCCACGTTCAGGCGCCGACCAGGGTGTCCCGGGCTCCGCTGCCGGACCGTGGCTCACCGCAAGGCGCCGTCCAGGCCGTATTGACTCGATAATCGATGATTTTGGACTCTACTTGAGGGGTGTGGTCACGTCAAGGCGGAGGCGCGGTGACGGCTGGGCTAGCGCCATTGACGGGTGGCGTCAGTAGTTGTACCGTCACTAACCGAGAATCGATTATCGGAGGTCGCCATGACCGAATCCTTCGATCTCGACTTGGACGAAATCCTTAACCGGCGGTATCGGGTCGCGGAACACGTCGATCCCCAGCAGACGGCCCTGCTCGTGGTCGACATGCAGAAGTTCTTCCTGAGGCGCGGGCAGCCGGCCTACCTGCCGGGCGGCGATGGAGCTCCGTCGGCGGAAACCGTCGTCAAGAACTCGGTCCGAGCGGTGGACCTCTGTCGGCGGGCCGGGATCCAGGTCATCTTCTCGCGCTGGGGCTTGAGAGGCGACGCGTGGGATGTCGGGCTGTGGGCGCGCAAGTGGCCGACGTGGCATGCAGGAACTCCGGCGGGCCCTTCGTGGACGAACGAGGCGACTGAGATCGTCGAGGAGCTCACGCCGCAGGAAGGCGAGCCAGTGTTCGACAAGAGCCGCTACTCGTCGTTTTACGGCACGCCTCTCGACACCTGGCTTCAACACCTTCCCCAGGTCGACACGCTGGTGATGATCGGCGTCACGACCGGGTTCTGCGTGCGGTACACAGTCGAGGATGCGTTCTCACGCGACTACAAGGTGATTGTGCTCGCCGACTGCACGACGGCCATCAACGATCCGATCGGTCCGGACCACCCCGGCAGCGGCCAGTACATCGCTGCGCTGCGCGACTTCGCCATCGGGCTCGGGGACGTGATGACGCTGGATGAGTTCGAACGTCACCTCGACCGCTCGCCGGTCGCACCGCAGGAGCAGCCGACTGTAGTGGAGTAATGCGAGGAGCTGTGATGGAGGAGCAGGCGCGGTCCCGCGAGTACGCAGTCGAGCCAGGCAAGGGGGTCGACGAGGTCGGGAAGGTCGAGAACCGCGGCATCGATCAGATCCCGGACGTCGAACGGCACTCGAACCCTAAGAACCTTGCGGCGGCTTTCGTCGCAGTCCAGTTCAGCTTCGTGATCATCATCTTCGGCTCGTTCCCGATCACGTGGGGGCTCGGCTGGTGGGCGACGGTGGCCGCAGTCACGGTCGGCCTGGCAATTGGCTCTGTGCTGATCGGCTTCACGTCGCTGACCGGCCCGCTGACGGGGACGAACCAGTCGGTGACGAGCGGCGCCTTCTTCGGGGTGCAGGGCCGTCTGATCGGCTCGGCGATCTCCCTGCTCATTGATGTGGGCTTTCTTGCGATCATCGCCTGGACGACCGGGCAGGCGTTCGTCGACGGTTTCCACCGGCTGTTCAATACCCCGACCGGTAACGGATCTCTGTCCATCGGCATGGCGATCGCGTGCCTGGCCGTAATCGTGATCGGCTATCTCGGCCATGCGACGCTGGTCGCGAGCTACCGGTTCTGGCTGGTCGCCGCCGTGATCCTACAGCTGGTGATGGTTGCTGTGTACGCTCCGCACTTCCGAGTGCTTCCTGGCGGTCACTACCTGCTGGGAACGTTCTGGCCGACCTGGTTCCTGACGGTGACTTTGGCGTGCTCAATCCCAGTTAGCTACGCTACCTGGCCCAACGACTACGGCCGCTACATGCCGCGCACGACACGCCCACTAAACCTGGGGCTCTGGTCCGGGCTTAGCTTGTTCATCGGCTGCTGGATAGCGCTGATCTTCGGCGCCTTTATTACGTCGTCTTTCAGCAACGTCAACGCCGCCTTCGTCGACGGGGCCTTCGCCCGTTCGCCGTTGTGGTTTGTAGTGCCGCTGGTGCTCTATGGCTTCCTCGGCAATGTCGTCAACGGCGGTCCGGGCGTGTACAACTCCGCGCTCGACCTGCAGGCTCTACTATTCTTCCTGCGCCGGACGGTCGTCGCTCTCATCATCGGCGTCATCGTATTCGCGGTCGCCTATATCGGCGTGATCGTGTTCAACGCGATCAATACCATCGACTCCTTCGTGACGATCATGATTGTGATCATCACGTCATGGATGGTGATCACGATCCTCGGGACGTGGCGGCGTCACGAATTCTTCTACTCTGACGAATTGCACGCGTTCGCGATCCCTGGAGCCCGGGGGCCATACTGGTTCACGTACGGTATCAACTTCCGGGCCGTCGCGGCCTTCACGGCGGGCATTATTGTTGGACTGCTGTTCGAGACGAACACAATCTACTCGGGGCCGTTGTCGGCGAGCGTTGGCGGCGTCGACCTCAGTTTCACCAGCGCGGGCGTCACGGCCGCGGTGGTCTACCTAGCGCTGCTGGCGATCTTCCCGGAGCACGGTGTGGTGCCAGAGCGTGCAGAGTCCGCCGGCGCGGTCGAAGCGGACGTCCCGACCTGAGCCGCCATACCGCCACCAAGGCCAGCGGCTAAAGGGCAACGTCGTCCTCCGCTGGTTATCTCTCCCAGAGGCTGTGAAGACACGTACGCTCCGCCGTCACGCCATGCGGTGCTAACAGCGGGTCACGTTGCGTCGCTCGTCAGGTGCGCCCCAAGCGCTCATCATCTACGGCTAGCGCCAACCCCCAAGACATCGGGTCTCGTGGATTGAGCGCTCCCCGTTTGGGAGCCAACCGCGGAGCCAACCGCGACCGGCAGAAGACGACAGCGGGCGGTACCGAGCAACTTACCGAGCAGCCAAGGTGCCGATGGAAGCCATGAGCGCGCCGCGGTTCCGGCATGGCCCGCTCGAGCTCGCCGACGGCCGCACCTGCATCATCGTGCTCACCGGCGCGGCGGCCGACGCCCCGGCCAATGACCGGCTGCGGTCTGACCTGCTCGCCGTCGGCGCCAACGTGGTCAGGCTGCCCGCGACTCAGGCCGCTGGCCCCGCTGCTGCCGGTGGCGCACTCAGATCACGTCCGTCCGATCGCCGAGATCGTCCCGTTCCAACTGCTCAGCGTCCTGCTCGCGGAGCGGCAAGGGCTGGAGCCGGGAGCGTTCCGGCAGATCGGCAAGGTAACGACCGCGCTCTAGTAACCGCGGCGCGAGACGGAGCCACCACGTCTCGGCCATGACCACCACCGTGAGATGCACGGCTCCTGCCTCTGGTGTTTCGGACATGAGTTCCGGGCGGCCGCGACCAACCACCACGCCCGCCACGGCGACACGAGCCCAAGGATCAGCTCACAGGAGAAACGACATGACCATCGCCTGCAACGTGCCCGGACTGCCCTTCACCCTCTCGCCGTCGCCGGAGGTGGCGTGGGCCATCGACGAGGCGACCGCCACGGTGACGGCCGCAGCGGCCGCCCGCACCGACATGTTCATCGACCCGGCAGAGGTCGTAGAGGTTGGCCCACGCCCGATCAGCCCGGACAGCCTGCCCTGTCGCCTGCGTGTAGGCCAAGGGCCTCGTTGCCAACCGCAATCCACAACCGGTGCAGGACCCACCGGTACCGGGCGTCGCCAGCAAAACGGCCGGCGTCGCCTTCACCGCGCAGCGCCGCGATCTCAGTCAGTAAGGCCTGAAGCTCCAGAAGCGCGTGCCGGTCGGGGCGGGCGTCCGGGCTCACAGCGGACTGGCGGCGGCCAAGTCGGCGCTGACATGATCATTGGCCAGCGCCCCGTCAGAGTACACCGTGATCTCGGCGCCGAGCAGGTCGCTAGCGGCACGCTGAAACTCGAACATGTCAAACAGGTCCCGCTCGGAGGCGACGTGGCCGAGCAGCCGACCAGGCGAAGCGAACGCCAGGTCAGTGATGCCGTGCCGGGCGGCAAGGTCAACCAGCTCGGCTGCATGCGCGCGAACCTGCTGCTCAGTGGCGGGCGGCAGGCTCGGCGGCTCGGCTAGCGGCTGACTCACTACCCCAGTGTATCGGCCGCCGCCCATGCGGTCAGGGCCCGATCACCCGTCGTCGTCCCCGCAGCTCATCCTCAATGGACTGTGTGCGCCGACGCCGCATGCGAGGGGCGTTCGACTCCCGGCGATCCGCAGTCCGCCGCGTCCGCCTCGGGCGTCCTTCGGCATGGCCAGCCCATCGCTCGGCTGGATCAGCGCGTCACGCGGTCCGAGCCAGCAGATCCACCAGCTCGGCGGCGGTCGCAGTGGCTGCGGACAGCACCGGGATCGCGAACTCTTCGGCGGCCTCGTCGATGACGCCGAGCGACGGCATCTGGACGCAGGCGGACAGCACGAGCGCATCGGCCTCGGCGAGGTCCAGGCCACGTGCCTGGTCGATGACCAAGCCCTGATCCAGCTGGCCCACCATCACGTTATCGGCCACTTCCAGGCTCACCGAGCTCACCACCGAGATGCCGTATGCGGCGAGATAGTCGATCACCAGCTGGGTTAGCGCCCGGACATACGGCGCGACGATTGCTATTCGCACCGCGCCGGTCCGCTGCAACGCTCTGACCAATGCGCCCGCGCTGCTCGTGACCGGGACCGGGCATCCGGCCGCCGCCATGGTGGCGGCAAGGCGCGACTCGGCGGCCTCGTGCGCGCCCGGCCCTTCGGCCATGACGGCGATAAGACATGCGTATGCGACCACGTCGACGCGGGCGTCCGCTATCTCCCGCGCGCACCGCTCGCTCTCACCGGCCATGCGGCGCAGCGACTCCTCGTTGACCTGATGCAAGACCGCGCGGCTGGAGTGGAAGGTGAAGCTTCCGCCTTCGGGGGGAACGTGTCGCGCCAGCAGCTGCGGCAGCTCGGTCTCCATCGTCACGTTGGAACTGGGGACAATGAGCCCGATCCGCCGCCGGCCGGTCATCTGACCTCCGTCCTGTTGAGCCCACTGCGGCTGTCGCCGCGTCGAACTGCCTGATCGAGCGCAGCCATTGCCTCACCGAGCAGCGGCTCGGCTAGCCGCCGGGCCTCGGCGAGGCGGATCCGGTCCGCCATGTACTGGTGTTTCGCTCGGGCCTGGCCGATGTCGCACTCCCCGCCGAGCACCCACGTGATGACAGTGTCCTGCAAGGTTTCCAGGAACGACAGCGAGTCGCCTGCCTGCACAAGGTCGGCACCATCCAGCCCGCCGAATTCATGCAGCGTCACCAGCCGGTCTACCTCGCTGACCGAGACGCCGTCCGCCGCATCGCCCTGCTCCTGCAGCCAGTGCACGACGCACGCCGCGGAGCGGGAGGCGTGCGCGTACAGGTAGTGCGGGTCATCCCAGCGGCCCTGCCTCTTGTTGAACACCGGGCCGCCTGGGAACATCCGCTCGATGTCGTGAGTGACAGCCGCCAGTCGCATTTCCAGCGAAGCCGAGCTATCGAGATAGACCAGCCAATCCCTGGCCCGTTCCAGATGCCAGGCTTGGCTGTAGGGAGCGATCCAGGCAACCGCGCGGGACTCAATCTCCGTGTCGAGCGGCACGTGCGGCGCCTGGCCGACCACGCCGGCGACGCTTGGCTGTCCCTTCTTCTCGCCAGGCAGTGCCGTCACGACGGACCGCCTTGAAGCATCGAGATGAAAGCCGCGATATCTGCCACTGTCTGGTCCAGGTTGTCCCACGGGACCATGTGGCCACACCCAGGCACCGCAACGATCGTCGCGCGCTCGTTCACCCGTGCTAGGTCTGCGGCGTCGGTGCGGGTCACCACGGGGCTCTTGTCGCCGTACAGCAGCAGCGCTGGCGGCTCGACGTCCCGCCAGACCGGTTCGAAGGCCTCCAGGTGGAACCATGCGTAGCTCTCGGTAACGGCAGCTTCGTCGCATGATGCCAGCCAGCGCGCCCGGCTGGATATCTGCTCGTCGGTCCAGGTCGGATAGTGCTCACGGGCCTGAGCTTCTCCGCGGCCGCAACGAGCCCCCTGGATGCCGCCAAGGAAGACGTCTAGCCCGGTGGGATACGGTCGGCGGCCGGGCCCTGACAGCGGCGGGTCGATCGCCACCACGCCGGCCGAGCCGCCCGGAAACCGGGCCCTGGCGCACGCCACGACGCGTGCGCCCAGCGAGTGGCCGACCAGCACAGGCTGGTCAATGCCTGCGAGCTCGACCAGCGCCAGGACATCATCGGCGTAATCCGATGCTCGATGCGCCCCGAAGCCGGCCCGCTCTGATAGCCCGCGGCCGCGCATGTCCAGTACGAGCACATCGCCGGCCACCGCTGCCAGTCGGCTGGCGGCGAAGGCAAAGGCGCCAGCCGGGGTAGTGATGCCGGGCACGACCACCACCGGGCGCCCGCCCTGGCCCGGGTGCCGGACCGCATGCAGCCGCAGGTCGCCGGAGGAGAAGAACACCGACGTCGGGACGTTCACCACGGGCCAGCCTGCCTTCGCCCGGCATCCGGGTACGCGGCCATCAGAGGGCGCCGCCTTGCTGCAGGTCCGCGTCGGCTAGCGCAACCGCCGGGGCGGGCTGTCGGGACGCGAATACCGCGGTAAGCACGATGTAGGAGATCCCGCCGCCGAGCGCCGCCATCAGCCAGGACAGGTCGACGCCCTGCACCGAACTCTCCAGGACCCCGGTCAACAGGCTTGTCGTCGAGAACATCAGCCCGAGCCCGACTCCGATGGCCCAGGAGACAATCGCGATGGGATTGAAGCCGCCGATAAACCAGTACCGGCCGCGCTCACCGGGCATGGCGAACGTGTGCAGCTCGATGGGCGAGTAGCGGCCTCTCTTCTGAAGGAAGTCGATCCCGACGATCACCATCCACGGCGTCGCGGTGACAACCATGATCGTGACGAACGCTTCCAGGTTTGCCAGGAAGTTCGTCGCTACGACCAGCAGGTAGGTCAGCCCGAACACGATCACGGACAGGCCGATCGCCGTCTGCCAGCGCTTGATCCGGTAGAAGAACGGCCACGACCCGATGTCCAGGGCCGCGTTGTACAGCGACATCCCGGCACTCGCGATGTTGGACGCGAGGCCCAGCACGATCAGGGCAGGCAGCAGGAACCAGGTCGGAGCCGCCGCGGTGAAGCCGGGCACGAAGTTAAACGCGTTGTTCACGAAAGCCGTGGCTGCGAATGCCGCGGCCACCATCGCAAGCCAGCAGCCGAGGAAGATCCCGGCGAACCCGTAGGCACTGACGACGCGGGATGACGCATTCGAGGGGATATACCGTCCGTAGTCGCCCACGAACGGGCCCCAGGAGATTGGCAGCGACGCCGCCGTGGTCGCGGTCAGGAACCAGGTCGGCCAGAAGCTGCCGAGCAGGTAGTTCCCGCCGTGTGTGACGTGGAACTTGCCAGCGAATGCGATGAAAACGGCGATGCCCACGACGATCGACGCGATTGTGATGGCCCGGTCGCTGCGTTCCAGTGTGCGGTGGCCGAGCACCGCAGACAGGCAGGTCACGATCAGGATTGCCACCATGGCGACCGACAGCGCGGTCAGGCTGGTCGAGGTGCCGAACCAGCGGTTAAAGGTGTAGATGATCGCTTCGCCGGAGGTGTAGACCAAGATGACGAAGAATCCGACGGCGATGAACCAGGTGATGCCCGAGCCGAGCAGGCGGCCGCGCACGCCGAAGGCCGCGCCACTGGAGACCTGCACGTTCGTCCCGGTCTTCGGGCTGACCGGTGTCACTGCGACGAACACGAGCGAGCCGACGACCGAGCCGACGGTGATCGCCGCGAACGCAGCCCACCAGCCGAGGCCGAACGCTATCGCCAGCGCACCGAAGAGCATGTTCCCGTAGCCGAACTGCGGGCCGAAGAATACTGTCAGCAGTTCGAGCGGCCTAGATTTCCGCTCGACGTCGGGGATCATGTCGATGCCCCTGGTCTCGATGCTTCCGAAGTCGTCTTTTGCCTTCCCGGCCCCAATGGCTGCGCCGGCTTCCAGGCTCTTCACATCGCCCTCCAGGTATTCTCGATGCCGCGCAGCCCAGTGCCCGCCCGCGCGCCCGCGTTCACTGCGGCGGCCGCATCTCGGGGACCACGACGTCGCCGCGGTTGATGATCTGCTTGTCGTCCAGATACAGGGAGTAGCCGTGCACCGGGATGTCCATGTGGCACGGCGAGGCGTTCGTCCCGCCAAGCTCCTGGTTGGGCCCGGTCGCGAACAGAACGTTCCCGTAGAACGACCGTCCCTCCTGGCCGATACCACGGGTATCCATCGTGGGTCCCGACCACAGCGCTTTCTCGTTAAGCCCCCAGCCGATGTGCGAGATCGCGTAGCCGTCCGGGTCGCGGAACTGGTCCATGTAGTCGCGCATCAGGTCAGCGTCCAGCTCGCCGGACAAGTCGACGATCTTGCCGCTCTCGATGCGCAGCGTGATCGGCGTCCGGGTGTAGGACTTGAACGGGTAGATGATCGTTCCCGGCGCCAGGACCATCGTGCCGTCCACTCCGTCGTCGTACGCGCCGGTGAAGATGAAGCCTGACGGCCAGTGGTCCCACCGGCCGGGCTCGTCGGTATAGCCGTATTCGGTGATCACCGGATACTTGCCGAGCCGGTAGGTCAGCTTCGTGCCATTGTCATGCTCGATCCGCAGGCTCTCCGCGGACTCGAGCAGGCGGCCCGCGAACTCCACCCGCTCGCGCAGCTGCACGGTTGGCAGCAATCGGGTGAGGACGTCGGCCGGCTCCACCGCCAGCAGGATGCGGGTGCCGGACGCCTGGATCTCCAGCTGCTCCTTGGAGAAGAGCATGAACACCAGGTCAATCACGAGCTCGGCCTCTTTCAGGGCCGCCATGGCCGCCGGGTGGCCGGTTAGCGGAGTCTGGCCGACCTCCCATCCCCCGCTGCCCGTTCCCCGGTTGGCTGGTACGCGGACGTGATACGGCAGCGCCCCAAGCTCCTTGGCGGCTTGCATGAAGGCAGCAGCGTGACCCAGTAGCTCACCGGGCGCATCCGAGCTGAGGATGGCGACCGGCTCGCCTTCGTGGACGCCGCACAGCCGAAGCTCCTCGCGGCATACGTTGACGAAGTCGTATTCCATGTCAATTCCCTTCTGTCAGAGCGGTCTCCATCGAGACCAGTGCGTGCAAGAAGGCCGAATCGTCGAAATCGACACCGACCGCCTGGATGCCGACTGGCAGCCGATCCGACCGCCGCCAGGCCGGAATGTTCGCCGCGGGCAGACCGAGCAGCGTCCAGGGCCTGCACATGATCGGGTCGCCGGTGTAGTCCAGGCCCTCCGGGGCCACGCCCAGCGAACTGGGCGCCAGGATCAAGTCACACTCCGACGCGATGGCGCCCAGCGCGCCGGTCGCGGTTTCGGCAGCCGCGAGCGCCGACAGGTAATCCTGCGCCGGGCAGCTGTCGCCGCGCTCGACCACGGCACGCGCGCTGTCCGAAATCATCGCCACGCGGGCGCCGAGGGCGCGATGCATGTTCCTGGCCGCTTCGACGGCCATCACGATCTCGTGCTGCTCTGGCAGCCGACGCCAGCTCGCCGGCATCGCCATCTCCCGGACGTGCCATCCGGCGGCCGTGAGCCGATCGGCGACGCCGCTTAGCGCTTCGCGGACATCGGCGTCGGCCATCGCCCACTCTTCGGCTGCCAGCACCGACGCGCGCGGCGCGGATCCGGCCGGCGATGGCCGCGGCGCCGCTCGGGAGGCCGCCGCGCCGCCTGACCGTCCCCGCAGTGCCCTGAACACGAGCGCGAGATCCGCCGCCGATCTGGCGAAGATGCCAAGCGTGTCCAGTCGCTCGGCCAGACACCACACGCCCCTGGTAGACGTCCATCCCCTGGCGGGCTTGAGCCCGTATACGCCGCAGTACGCGGCAGGCCGGATGACGGATCCCGCCGTCTGCGTGCCCAGGGCGACCGGCACCAGACCCGCGGCAACGGCCGCCGCCGAGCCGCTTGACGAGCCTCCAGGTGTCCGGTTCAGGTCTGCGGGGTTCCGGGTGCGGGTGGGGTGGAACATCGCGAACTCGGTCGACTCCGTTTTCCCGAGCACGAGCGCGCCCGCCCGCCGCAGGCCTGACACGACGTCCGCGTCTGCGCCCGGCTGATGGCCGCGGAACAGCGGTGATCCGTACTCGGTCGGCAGATCGGCCGTGTCGATCACGTCCTTGATCCCGACCACCAGGCCACGCAGCGACCCGTCCTGCCTCCGGTCCAGTTCAGCCGCCTGCCGCAGGACGGCCTGCTCGTCGATGACCTTGAAGGACAGGACCGCCCCGTCGCGCGCACGTACCCGTTCCAGCGCGGCCGTGGCGACCTCGCTGACCGAGCGCTGCCCGGCGGCTACCGCCGCCACTTCCTCGGTGCCGGTCATCGCAGTTGGGGGCGCCAGCAGCGCAGGCCCGGTCATTGCCGGGCCCCCTGCCCGGCAGGCCCGCTGAGCCGGCCCAGAGCGAGATCGATGCCGCTGGCCGAGGCCGGGGATGCGGTCAGCTGCCCGCCCGAGGCCGGGCGCGGAGCGACCGTGATGGGCCTGGCCTGCAGCGCGAACAGGGCGTCGGCTCCCGGCTGGCTGGGGAGCGCCCCGATGGCCCATTCGACGTCGAGCCCGCGGCCGAGCCGTTCCTCCAGCTGAAGGGCCATCGTCAACAGGGCCGCGACCTCCTCGTCGGCGATGGACCAGCGGTTCTGCCTGGCCGCGTCGACCGGCCGCCGCTCGGCGCCATCGCCAGCGGGGCGCAGCCGGTGCTCAGCGGCCTTGGAGCCGAGCCGGCGGCTGCTGATCTGCCGCGTTACCTTGTTCACTTCGAACAGGTCCGGCGTGACTTCCCCGCCGACGACCGCTTCGCCGAGCCCGTAACTGGACTCGATGACCACGACCGAGCGGTCGCCTGTACGCGGATGCTGAGTGAACATCACCCCGGCCGCGCGGGCGTCAACGAGTTCCTGCACGATGAGGGCGACGCCGGGCGCGGACGAGCCAGCGCCGACTTCGCTGGTATAGGACCCGACATGCGGCGCGGATGCCGCGATCCAGCAGTCCTCGACGCTCTCGAGCACCTGCGCGATCCCGCGGGCGCCGAGGAACGTCATGAACTGCCCGGCACAGCTTGCCTCACGCGAGTCCTCTACCGTCGCGCTCGACCTGACTGCCACCGGCAAGTCCTGGCCGTCACCGGACAGGACCGAATAGGACAGCTCGATCGAGCGCCTGAGGTTGTCATCCAGGCCAGCCCGCTGCTGGCTCGTCCCGGCCGGCGGGCCAGTCGACTGGCGACGCACGTAATCGCGGAACGCGGTGGTACCGATCACGAACGATTGCGGGACGCGCTGCCCGGCCCGGTGCAAGGCGCCGAGGCCGACTGCCTTGCCGCCTACCTCCGCGAGATGCTCTGGCCGGCAGGTGGCCGTGTCCACGACAATGTCCAGCTGGCTCGCGCGACCGATCGGGAGCCTCACGGCGCGACGTCGGCCTTCGCCGGCGCAGAGAGCGGAGGGATGTCGCCCGGCTCGCCGTCGGCCCGGGCGAGGATAGTCACGGTGCCGGCGTCGCCGTCTACCCGCACCCGGTCTCCGGTGCGCACGAACTGCGTGCCGATTCCGGTGGCGACGACCGCCGGAAGCCGGTATTCGCGGGACACGATCGCGGCGTGCGACATGATGCCGCCGCCGTCCGATACGGCCGCCGCGATTCGGGCGAAGACGATCGACCAGCTCGGAGCGGTCAGTGGGCAGACCAGGATCTCGCCATCCTTGAGCTCGTCCAGTTCCTCAATGCTCCGGACCACGCGGGCGACTCCCTCCGCAACGCCCGGTGAGGCAGCCAGCCCGGTCAGCTCTCGCTCGGAGCCGTCCCGGCCTTCCGCAGCCAGCCACCGGGCGATCGTGTCTGAGTTGATGCCGAACAGGGTGACGGTGATGGGCTCGGTCACGATCTCCGGTGGTACACCGAGAGCGGGCGGTGGCCGCCAAGCTGCCAGAACGGCGTAGATCTCGCGCCGGCGGGCGACAATCTGGCGCCAGGTGACCTCGCCCCTGGTCGGCACGCCCAGTGCCCAGCGGGCCTGGGTCTCGTAGAGCAGGCTGTAGACCTCGTAACGGTGCAAGTAGAAGATGTCGTCGTCGCGCTCGAGCATCCCGCCGGCAACGATGGCCCCGCCGAGCTCCCGCACCTTGTTGAAGAAGATCGAATGGTGCCAGTGCTCAACGTAGAAGTTGTGATTCTCGACGAACGGGAAAACCTGACGCGATAGCGCCAGCAAGTTGTCGAATGCCACGGCTTCCTGGTCGTCAAGCAGGCCGCGGTAGCCGCTCGCCAGCTGCTCCCGCTCCTTGTGCAGCTGCTCGAGCGGCCGGGAGAGATCTTCGCCCCGCTGGACGCGGCTCACGTAGTCGCGCAGCGCGGAGAACGGGGGACGCAGGTCGTCGATCCAGGCCCGGTTCGCGTGGCAGTAACCAGCGCCGGTCGAGTAGTAGAACCACGGGTCCTTCACTTGCTCGAGTTCCCCCAGCCACTGCCTGCCGGCGGCCGTGAGCCCGAGCTGGGTGATCACCTCGGCTGGCTCGCCGGGCGCTTTGAGAACCTCGCCGATACCGAGTTCGACCGCGCGGCCGGCCAGCCTGCGCAGTTCGGCGTCGGGTCGATACAAAATCACTTCGATTCCGGCGACCATCCGCGCGACGAGGTCATCGGTGATCGCGGGGAAATGACCCCGGCAGAACTCCAGGAACGTCAGGTACGCGCCATAGGCAAGGTTCAGCATCTCAAAGTGGTAGTAGGCCATCTCGTGCATGTTCTCGAGCAGCCTGCTGTACTTCGTCAGCATGTCGAATGCCGTTGTCGTGCCCCGGGCGGTGAAGACAGACTCATCTGGCTCTCGCTCGGCCAGCGGCTCGAAGGTGATTACCTTCAGCCGCTCGATGCAGTCAGTCGCCTTCCCGACCCACTTGGCGTAGATCTCGTCCCAGTTCTCGAAGTAATAACGAGCACGCTGCTGGAACACCGGCTCGCGACTGGCGATCTCGGCTGGATCCTCGATCACGTTCGGGCTCAGGTAGAGGTAGCCATTTACGAGGCGCTGCTCGATCCCGAGCGCGGTCGGCAGATTCCAGACCCTGGTCGTGTACTGGTTCAGCGATACGAGCCAGCTCTCCGGCATCATCAGGTCGAACGGGTAGACCGGCTCCGGATTGTGCATCTGGTCGAAGAACCAGAGCTTCTGCTCGTCCCGCTCGCGTGTCTCACTGCCGAAGAGCATGTACGGCGGGTACATCGACTCCCAGCCGTCCGCGCCCGCCGGCGTGGTCACGTCGTACGGATTCCCGAACGCTGCTCCACCTGCCGCCATGGCTCCGCCGCCCTCCGGTAGACCGCAGGCGCGTTTGACCCGGCCGAAACCCGGCCGGATCAGCGGGACCCTGGAACGACGCTCCGAACCGGGCCCCAAACGGGCCGTTGCCCAATGGTGACGGTGACGAGGTCATTTGGAAAGACATTCGTTCCCGATGGCGGAACGATGGTTCCGTCCTACGGAACAGGCGGTCCGGGTGGCTAAAAGCGGAAGGGATGCGGCCCGGCCAGTCGTTTGCCTGATCACCGATAGCCCGATCCGCTCCACCACTGCGCCTCCAGGCTCGTCAGCTTGCTCGCTGCCGCGATCACCCAGCTGGCCATCCGCGTGGCGTGCTCGCCCGTCACCCTGGCGACCGGGCCCGCCACTGAGATGGCCGCGCGGGCAACCAGATCGTGGTCAAGCACCGGAGCGGCCAGCGATGCCAGCCCTGGCTCGTCTTCCTCGATGCTGTAGGCGTAGCCACGCTTGCGGGTCTCGGCGAGGCACCGAAGGAATTGCTCCTTCGTGCGGATCGTCCTCGGCGTGCGCCGCTCGAAGCCATGTGCGATCGCTGCCTCGGCAACCGCGGGATTGAACGCGGCAACGGCCTTGCCGGAGCTGGTCAGGTGAATGGGGCGCACCCGGGCCACGCGCGCGGAGAACCTGAGCCCCTGGTGGCTCTCCAGGCGCTCGACGTAGAACATCTGCCCGCCTTCGGGTACAGCGAGGTGAACCGTCTCGCCGGTCTGGGCGCGCAGCGACTCCAGCAGCGGGAGTGCGAGGCCGCGGAGCTGGCTTCGGCTCGCGACTACCTCTCCGAGTTCGTGCAGCCGGATCCCCAGGCGGTAGCACCTGGTCTCCGGCACCTGCTGGACGAACCCCCTCGCGCTCAGCGTCGTCAGGATGCGGTGCGCTGTGCTCTTGGCGATGCCGAGCCTTCGGCCCAGATCTGAAACCCCGAGTTCGGGCTCAATCGCCAGGCAGTCGAGCAGATCGAGAGCGGTGGCTAGGGACCGGATGCCGTTCGGGCTAATTTCGGCGCGGTTCTGATTGTTCCGCTGGGGCATCAGCTCCGCCTCTCCCGTCATGCTGTCGCGCTCGGCCGTGCTGGTACCGATCACTAGCTGGTGCTCAGCCGATGCCGCAGGCGCTGCACCGCGAGCTGGCCAGCCCAGCTGATGTGGTCGCGCATGAGGTTGCTCGCTTCGGCAGCGCGATGATGCCGGAGCGCCCCGGCAATGGCGCGATGCTGGCTTTGCGCCTGGGCCAGGTCGTGGCTGGTGTACGGAATGCTGGACCGGTAGCCGATCGGGATCGCCGAGACCTGCCTGACCATCGCGTACAGCCGCGGACTCCCGGACGCCTCGGCAATGCCGTAGTGAAAATAGGTGTCCTCGGCCAGCTGCTCGGCGGCCGAGGCGCCGTCCAGCTCGGTGAGCCGACCGCAGCTCTTGTCGAGCAGGTCGGCCAGGTCCGGAGGGAGCCGGAGCGCCGCCAGCCGCACAGCTTCGGCCTCCAGCAAGCCGCGCAGCTGGTAAATCTCGGCGACATCGCCGGCGGTCAGCTGCAGCACCTTGGCCCCCCGGTTCGGGGTGAGTTCGATCAGCCCGCTGTTGCTCACCAGGATCAGGGCCTCGCGGATCGGGGTCCGGCTGACGCCATAGAGCGATGCCAGTGACCCTTCCCGCAGCCAGCTGCCTGGGCGCAGCTCGCCGGCGAGGATTGCCTGGCTGAGGCGCCGCGCGACGATCTCTGCGGTGCGCTCGCCGCGCACGGCCGGGGCTGGAGTCTCAGGGTAGGCCACGTGCCGCCTCCCGGTCAGTGACGTCGCGAGTTATTGGCATGGGCTCTGCACAAGGCACTTGAGGAGCCGCAGGATTGTATGCCAGTATACAAATGTGGTATGCGTGTATGCAATCTTTGCCGTGTGTTCAATTGCGAGCCCGCGATGAAAGCCGCGCCGTTCGGCTACCACCGGGTGTCCTCCGTCGGCCAGGCCGTCGAGTACCTGGCTGCGTATGAGGGAACGGCGCGCGTACTTGCCGGCGGCCAGAGCCTTGCCCCAATGCTCAACATGCGGCTGCTGAGGCCCGACGCGCTGATCGACATTAACGGCATCGATCAGCTGGCTGACGTTCGTGCGGATGGTGACACGACAGTGCTCGGGGCATTGGTGCGGCACGCCACGGTCGAGTACTCGCCGCTGATTGCAGACCGGCTCGCCATGATGGCCACGGTCGTCCGGCACATCGGTGACCGGCAGGTGCGCAATCGCGGCACCATCGGCGGCAGCCTTGCCCACGGCGACCCCACCGGCGAGCTGCCGCTCGCCTGCCTCGCGCTGGGCGCGAGCGTTCGGGTCACCGGTCCCGGCGGAGCCCGTGAGCTTCCCGTCGCGAGCCTGTATGCCGGTCCCTATGCCACGGTGCTTGACGCCTGTGAAGTGATCACTGCGGTCGTTTTCCCCGCTGCGCCTGCCTTCCACGCCTTTGCCGAGTGCTGCCGCCGCCACAACGACTTCGCGATCGTGAGCGTCGCGTGCACAGGAAACCAGGCTCCGGACGGCCGCTGGCGGGACATACAGATCGCGCTAGGCGGGGTGGCGGACTGCCCGGTTCTGGCGGAGCGGGCCGGGGAACTGCTAGCGGGCTCCGAGCTCGCCGACGATGACATCGCCGCGGCAGCCGAGGGCGCGCTGACCGTCATCGACCCGCCGGACGACATCCGCGCGTCGGCCGCCTACCGCAGGCACCTGGTCCCGGTCTATGTGCGACGGGTGCTCACCGAGATGCGCGCGACCGCGTCGGCAGGGTCGCCGGAGGGAGAGGCCAGCGATGAGGTTGCATGAGGAATTCCAGGTCAGCAAGCCAGTCGCGGCAGTCTGGACATTCTTTGAAGAGCCGGAATTGGTCGCGCGCTGCCTGCCTGGAGTCGAAGCAGTCGAGGTTCTCGATGCTGACAACCTCAGCGTCCGCGCTACCCAGAGCATCGGCCCGATGACGGCGACGTTCGAGACGAAGGTCACCGTGCTGGAACGGGTCCCGAACGAGATGATCCGCTTTCAGGCAACTGGCCGCACGGTCCGCGGGGCGATCGGGAATGTAAGGACGATGAATTCGGTCCGGCTGCGTGAGGTGAACGGCTCGACCATGGTCGACGTGGAGGCAGATTTGATCTTGGCCGGCGCGCTCGGCAGCGTAGGCCAGAAAGCCGTCGCACGGCAAGCGAGCAAGGTGACCGAGGAGTTCGCGGGCAATCTCCAGCGGGCACTCGCCGGCGAGTTGCCGGTGGGGGCGGACACCCTGGCGAATGCCCCGCGCCGGCCGGCCACCGCCGACGCGGCGTCCCGGCTCCGCGCGATCCCGCTGGCCCAGTCCGGCCCAGCCGACCCGTGGGGCAAAGCAGCCGCGGTGCTGAGCGCGGTCTCCGTGGTGCTCAGCGGCATCGCGCTGGCTCGGTCCCGCCAGGGCGCACGATGACCGGCCGGCCCTTTGACGAAGCGGGGGCCGATCTGCTCGGCCTGGCCGAGCCGAGCGCGGTGATCACGTTCGAAGTGAATGGCGAGACAGTGACGCAGCAGGTTCCCGCCCGGCTGAACGTGGCTGACCTTCTGCGGCACACGCTGGGCCTGACCGGCACTCATGTTGGCTGCGAGCAGGGCGTGTGCGGGATGTGCACAGTGATCGTGAACGGCCAGGCCGTCAAGTCATGCCTGATGTTCGCGCCGCAGCTGGACGGCTGCCAGGTGCAGACGGTCGAGTCGCTGGCGGGCCAGGACTCGCTCAGCCCGCTCCAGCAGCTGTTCGCCGACGAGCACGCGCTGCAATGTGGTTTCTGCACGCCGGCCTTTCTCATGACGGCCACCGCGCTCGCGACGGCCGCACGCCAGATGACCAGTGCCGACATCCGAGCAGAGCTCGCGGGCGTCCTTTGCCGCTGCACCGGCTATGAGTTCATCATCACCGCCGTCGAACGCTACCTGGCCGGCAAAGGGGTGCTGGCCAGTGACTGACCTGCTGGTGCACGAGCGGGAGCGGCCCACGGCGCCCACTGGCCGGGTGATCGGCACGGACGCGCCGCGCAAAGAGGACTCCAGGCTGCTGTCCGGGGCCGGGCGATTTACCGACGATCTCGAGCCGGCCAGGCTGGCGGAAATGGCCGTGGGTCGCTGTCCGTATCCGCACGCCCGGATCCGCACGATCGACTGCACTCAGGCTCAGCGGCTCAGCGGAGTCCTGCAGATCCTTACCGGGACTGAGGTCGCGGCACGGACCGCCCCGATCGGCATCTTGCGGCCAGTCCTGGGAGCCCCGGCGATCCCGCAGTTCGCGCTTGCCGGCCGGGTAGCGATTTATGAGGGCCAGCCAGTTGTCAGCGTCGCCGCGACCAGCAGGCACATCGCCGAGGATGCGCTCGACCTGATTGACATCGATTACGAGCCGCTGCCGCACGTCAGCGATGTGGAGTCGGCTATGTCGCCGGGTGCCCCGGTCCTGCACCCGGACGTGCTGGACTCGAACCTCCTGGTCAGCAACCCAGAGGGCTCGCCGGACGCTGCGGCGGTCTTCGGCACGTGCGACGTCGTGGTGGAAGGGCGCTTCGTCATCAACCGGGTCACCGGACTGCCCATGGAAACGCGCGCAGTACTCGCCGACTGGCGGCCGGGCGGCCGCGACTTGACCGTGCACGTCTCGACTCAGGTCCCGCACCTGGTCCGTAAGCAGCTCGCGGAGTCGCTGCGGCTGGACGAGGGCTCAATCCGGGTGATTGCCTCTGACGTCGGCGGAGGGTTCGGCCTGAAGCTCGGCGCATACCCCGAGGACCTGCTCGCGTCCCTGCACTCGATGACATTGCGTCGGCCGGTCAAGTGGGTGGAGGACCGCAACGAGCATTTCCGGGCCACGACGCACGGCAGGGAATCGGTTCACGACTACCGGATCGGCGCGCGGTCCGATGGTCGTATCGAGGTGATGTCGGACGTATACACGAACGACCTCGGCGGCCTCAACTCCCCGTTCGGCTCCTCTCAGCTGTCAACGGTCGTATTCAACGGCCCGTACAAGGTCGAGCGCGGGTTCGTCGAGCGCCGGGTCGTCTTGACGAACAAGACGCCGATCGGCGCCTACCGCGGCTACGGCCAGCCCGAGGTCAATTTCGCCTACGAGCGCCTGATCGACCGGCTGGCCCGGCGGTTGTCGATTGACCCAGTGGAACTACGGGCCCGCAACATGGTGCAACCTCGCGACTTTCCGTGGGTCAATCCGACCGGCGCCGTGTATGACAGCGGCGACTACGAGCGATGCCTGCGGATGGCTGCCGAGGCCGTGGGCTGGGACGTCCATCGCCAGGCCGGGCATGGCCCGTTCGGGAACGGCCGGTACAGGGGAATCGGTTTCTCGTCCTACGTCGAGCGCACCGGCTACGCCAGCTCCAAATTCCTGGCCAGCCGACGTTCTCAGTTCGGGGCGCACGAGAGCGTGACGGTCCGCGCCAACCGGAGCGGCGGCCTGGACGTGTATACGGCTGTGTCCAGCATGGGTCAGGGTAGCGAGACCGCGTTCGCGCAGATGTGCAGCGAGTTCTTCGGCATCGATTACGATGCCGTCTGGGTGCACGCGGGCGACACCGGCACGGCGCCCTTGAATACCGGGGCCTTCGCCTCCCGGACTGTCATCGCCGCGGCCGGGGCGCTTCTGGAAGCCTGCACCAGGCTGCGCGAGAAGACGCTGCGGATAGCGGCCTGGATGCTCGACGGATGCGATCCGGCCGAGATCGATGTGGACGGCCACGTCATTCGCCATCGCTTCGAGCCGGCGGTTGCGATATCGCTATCTGAGGTGTTCAGTCGCGCAATTCTCGGCCAGGGACTGCCGCCAGGAGAGGCGCCAGGACTGGACGAGACGGCGTACTTCGAGCCGCCCGATGCTGCGTACTCGTTCGGAACCGCGGCGGCGGTTGTCTCAGCCGATGCCGAGACCGGCGAGTTCACGATCGAGAAATTCGTCATGGTGCACGACTGCGGCACGCCAGTGAATCCGAAGCTAATTGAGGGTCAGGTCCGCGGCGGCTTGGTTCAGGGCCTCGGTGCTGCGCTGGGCGAGGAACTGCGTTACGACCCCGACAGCGGCCAGCTCATGAACGGAACGATGATGGACTATTTCGCGCCGTCCGCATGTGACGTGCCGCCCATCGAGCTGATGCACACGGCGGTGCCCTCGCCGGTGACGCCGATCGGCGTGCGCGGGGCTGGCGAAGTCGGCGCGATTCCGGCCGCCGCCGCCGTCGCGAACGCGCTCTGTGATGCACTGGAAGACTTCGGCCTTGAACTTGACCAGCTGCCGCTGACACCGGAGCTGGTCTGGCGGGAGTTGCAGAAAGCCCAGGCGGCGCGTGCCGAGTGCTGACCGCGATGCTCGCGGCCTAACCGACGTGCGGCGCTACCGTTAATTATCAAATTCGAGCCCGTCTGAGATCTCAGCGGGCTCGCTGTGCAAGGTCAGACCGGCCGAATCAGCCTGCATCTGCAAAAGCGCCGCAAAGTCCTCGTCACCGTAACCGCGTCCTATAAGGCTCTGAACAAGTTGATGAACCAGCGAAGCAACAGGAAGAGGGACCTCGCGCTCCCGAGCAGCAGCAAGGCCGAGATCGAAATCCTTGCGGAGCAATTTGGCCGTAAGCGTAGGCTTGAAATCCAGACTCAGGAATGCTGGCGACTTGTAGCGCGTGAACTGTGAGCCCATGACGCTCTTGTTGAGACACGTAAGAAATGCTTCCCTGCTCATGCCGCTCTTTTCTGCCAGCACGGTCACCTCTGCCATTGCCTGTGCTACCACGCCAAGCATGAGGTTGTGGCAGAGCTTCATCGTCCGTGCCAGCTCGCCATCTCCGACATACGTCGCCCCGGCTCCCAGTAGGTCCAAGTACGGGGCGACGGTATCGAAATCGTCCCTTGCGCCGGAAACCGCGAAGGTCAACTTGCCGGCCCGGGCAACCCTGGGGTTACCCATGACCGGTGCCGCGAGCAGCGACGTTCCCCGCGCGGCGAGCTGCTGACGGACGTGCTGCGAAGCTTCAGCTGAGACCGTAGAGCAGTCTACGACGATAGCTGGCGCCGCTCCCTCGCTCATCAGCCCATCTGGACCAAGGATGGCGTCGACCAGGTCCTCAGACGTGCCAACGATCACGAACACGATATCGGTATCGGCCAGACCCGTGACGGAGCTGACTATCTTCGCGCCATGAACGGCAAGCGGCTCGGCCTTGGATCTGGTTCGGTTGTAGACGGCAACGTCGCATCCCGCCGTGAGCAAGCGACGGGCAAGCTCGAAGCCCATCCGGCCAGTGCCCAGCCACCCGAGCCGCCGTTCCTCGCCCTGATACATCATCTTGAGACCTCCGCTTGGCAGATCGGGACTCGCTCGGATGATCTTCCGCGACGAGCCATTCCGGCCACTACTCCGGTCCAGGCCACAATCGTTTGCAGGACAAGGGTTGCCGACAGCTGGCACAGTTGTCAACCGCGAACCGCACCATTCCGCATCAGACCGCTTGAGGTCCAAAGCAGACCGCTCCGCTACCTGTCGCGAGGGGATTACAGCGTGCCGCCGGTAGGCCAAGTCCGCGAAGGAGCCCGCCACGGACGCTCTCACTCAAGGCGCTGGAATCGGTCCAGCTCATGATGCAGTACATAGGTCAGCCTGACCGTCTCGACCTCGGCTGGGTTGCGACCTGGCGAGCTGCAACGAACTGACAAACCTTCGCAGGGGTCAGCCGCGACCGATGGGCCGACCTGGTGATCAGCGCAGACGACATGGAGCCGGCGGGTGCTTCCGCTTCTACATCGATCGGGCAGCCGCCGCTTGCACGCACATGTCCACCTGCCCAAGCCAATGGCCAGCCATGTTCATGCGGCCCTACAGCCCCGACGGGGCTGGCCGCGAGTAAGCAGGCCGCAAGCACTGTTGAGCCACGACCGGAACGGCTATGGCCCGACTGGTCTTCCGGAAACCATTCCAGCTTCGATAAGCTGCTTCCGCGTAGGCAACCAAGCCAACGCCCATGCGAGGCGCTGGATTGGTGTGTGACCAGGCAGGATCGGGACCGTCATAGGACTGGAAGAGCCGGTGTCATCGTTGCGAATCGTTTCCGCCCAGCCCCTCTCGCGTCCGCCGCGGACTCCCGACGGGGTTACGCGTGGTTGGCGTTGCTGCCCGAGGCCCAGTGGCGTCGCGTCCATTGTGGATCGGAGTGATCCCGTGCAGTGGTGCCGGATCGGATCAGATGAGGCCGGTCTTGCCGAGACCGAGCATCGCGGAATTCTCCGGCCGATGCAGGTTCCTGGCTGCCTGCGTGTTGCCAACTCGGATGGGAACGGATGAACGGGAGTCCGGGAGAGTACCTGGTCGATATCAGGGTCCGTCTTCCTGGCGACCTGCCCGCCGACGAGCGGCACCGCCTGCTCGCCGCCGAGCTCAGACGGGGGAAGGAACTTCGTGCGAACCAGGCCATCCAGCGGATCTGGCGGGTTCCCGGCGCCTTGCGAAACGTTGGTATCTGGTCTGCGACCGACGCCACGGAACTGCACGAGATGATCTCCAGCCTTCCCCTGTTTCCCTACATGGAAGTCGCGATCACGCCCCTCGCCGTGCATCCAATTGAGTCCGAGAGCCAATGAGCCGACGATGTCTTCGGTATCGGGTCAGGCGGCAATCGCAGCCGGACCGCCGCTACAAAGAGAGCGTCCTTCCGGCGGCGGCGACCGACCAGCTTGGCGAGCCTGGGAAGGTCGTGGGGTTGAAGGTTTACCAGTGCAGCGACTACGCGGGATTCATCAGCGGCTCGTGCTTCCGTTCTGACGTCGGACTGACGAGTGTCGCGATCGACGGCACCGTCTTGCGTGCGGCCTGAGCCCGGCCATGTCCTCTTATACGATCGCGCTGATCCCAGGGGACGGGATCGGTCTTGAGCTCGTCCCTGGGGTCGCCGATCTTGCCGAGCATGCCGCTGCTCGCCACGGGGTGACGCTGAAGTGGCTGCCCCTGGACTGGGGTTCGTCCCGCTACCTGGACACCGGGCAATTCATGCCAACCGATTGGCAGCAGACCGTTGCCGAGACCGACGCGATCCTGCTCGGTGCCGTCGGGGATCCCCGGATCGCCGATCATGTGTCGCTGTGGGGACTCCTGCTACCGATCCGGCGTGAGCTTCGGCAGTCGGTCAACGTGCGACCGATCGTGTCGCTTCCCGGCGTCGTCGGCCCGCTGCGCTCTCAACGCCCGTTCGACATGCTTGTCATCAGGGAGAACAACGAAGGGGAGTACACCAACGTCGGCGGCAGCCTGTACCCGGGCACAGCGGACGAGGTCGTTGTCCAGGCCTCGATCTTCACCCGCCACGGGACCGAGCGGCTGGTGCGCTTCGGCTTCGAACAGGCACAGCGAAGGGCCGGCTCGTGTCGGCTACCAAGTCGAATGGGCTACCGTTCTCGATGCCGTTCTGGGACACGGTCGTCCGCGAGGTTGCCGCGGACTATCCGGACGTGTCCGTCCGGGAGATGCACATTGACGCGCTAGCAGCCCGCCTCATCTTGGCCCCGGAGGAATTCGACGTCATCGTCAGCAGCAACCTGTTCGGGGACATACTGAGCGACCTGGGGGCTTCGCTCGTGGGCAGCATCGGGGTGGTTGCCTCGGCCAACGTGAACCCGGTCGGAGATCGCCCGTCCATGTTCGAGCCGGTGCACGGCTCGGCGCCGGACATCGCGGGACAGGGAATCGCCAACCCGACCGCGCAGGTTCTGTCGGCGTGCATGATGCTGACTCATCTGGGCGAGGCAGCCGCAGCCGAAGACCTGCGCGCTGCACTCCTCAGAGCACTGGCAGACCCCGCCGGCCGGACGGCTGACATCGGCGGGAAGGCCACCACGCTCGAGGCCCTGGAGCGCATCGAGAAGGAGTTCGACCAGGGCGCGGCGACGCGATGAGCTATGAAGAGGAGGCGAGAATGCCGGACTCCGCCTGGGTGCAGGTCGGCAAAGCGCACCCGTGGTCCCTGCCCGCTGCCGTGGACGCCACGCACGGCCGATTGCGCGTGGCTGCGCCCACGCCGACGGCCGGCGAGGGCTACGGCTGATGGACGGCTTGCTGCAGGGGCGAAGGGCGCTCGTGACCGGCACCGCGGGAGGAATCGGCGGGGCTATCGCGACCGAGCTCGTCGCCCAGGGCGCGCAGGTACTGGGCCTCGACAGGGTTGCCGGCGGTCCAGTGGACGCTCTGTCAGTGGATCTGACCGACACGGCAGGTCTGGCCGCGGTGGTGGACGACGCCGCGTCGCGGCTGGGTCGCCTCGACGTGCTCGTCAACTGCGCAGGCACGTTTACGCCAGCGGGCGTTCGGGAACTGACCTGGTCCGCTTACGATCTGGTGCTCCGGGTCAACCTGCACGCCCCGGTGTTCCTGATGAGCCGGGCGGGCGGACTCATGGCGGACCAAGGCTACGGGCGCATCGTCAACATCACCAGCATTCACGGTCGGCTTAGCGAACCGCTGTCTACGGCCTACGACGTGTCCAAGGCAGGGCTGGAGGCGGCGACCAGGACGTTCGCCGTGGAGCTGGGCACCGCCGGGGTTCTGGTCAACGCGGTCGCGCCGGGCTTCGTAGCCACCGCAATGTCCGTGGTCGACGGCGTCAACGAACTCGAGAGCGACTGGTTCCGCACCATCTACGTGGAGCATGCTCGACTACCGCTGCAGCGAGCCGCCCAGCCTAGCGAAGTCGCCCGGCATGTGGCGTTCCTCGCCAGCGAGGCCAACACTTACGTCACTGGCCAGACCCTCACCGTTGACGGAGGCTTGTCGGCCCGCTTCTGAGACCGCGAGTAAGGGCGCGCTTCGATGGAGTTATGTCGAGTTTTAGTACTTGCAGAGGTGCTCAACTTCAGTCGCGATCCGGTCGGCGCTCGGTAGCCAGGCCCGCTCCAGCGCGTCGGCGTAGGGGATCGGGGTCTCGTCCGCGGAGATCAGCAGGGGCGGCGCGTCGAGCAGCTCAAAGTGCCGTGTCGTTATCCGCGCTACCAGGCTCGCCCCCCAGCTGCCACCCGGCGGACTCTCCTGGACCACGGCGAGCCGCGAGGTCTCCCGCAGGCTGTCGACCACGGACGCGTCGTCGAACGGCACCAGTGTCCGGGGGTCAATCACCGTGCTCTCCAGTCCGTCAGCGGACAGGCGCTCGGCAGCCTCGACAGCTCGGTGACGCATCTGCTGGGTCGCAACGATGGTGACATCCTTCCCGCGGCGCACCACCGCGGCCTGGCCAATCGGGACGATCGCGTCGGATCCGGTCGGCACCTCTCCCTTGAGGGCGAACAGATTCTTGTGCTCGAAAACGATGACCGGGTTGTCCTCCCGTACCGCCGAGCGCAAGAGGCCGTACATGTCCTCGACCGTCCCAGGCACGACGATCTTGAGGCCCGGAACGTTGAGAAACCAGTTCTCGGTGGCCTGGGAGTGCTGAGAGCCGAAACCACCGCCGGCGCCGTTGCTCATCCGGATGGTGAGCGGGACCCGGACCTGTCCTCCAGTCATGTAGCGGTACTTCGCGACCTGGTTGGCGATCTGGTCGAAGCAGACGCCGGCGAAGTCGGCAAACATGATCTCCGCGATCGGGCGGAGCCCGGTGATGGCGGCTCCGAGCGCAGCGCCGACAATCGCCTGTTCCGATATCGGCGTGTCTTTGACCCGGTCGGGACCGAAGCGCTCGAACAGGCCGGCAGTCGTCTTGAAGGCTCCGCCGGCCGCCCCGACGTCCTCGCCGATGAGGATGACACTCGGATCCTCGTCCATCGCGTCCGCGATGGCCCGCGCGATGACCCCTCGGTAGTTTGTCTGTTCGGTCATGCGTACACGTCCTTGAAGCGCTCATCGAGATCGGGCTCGGGCCAGCTCAGCGCCCGTTCGAGGGCGCTGGCCACGTCTTGGGCGGCCGTCACTCGGATTCGCTCGATCAGGGCTTCGGCGTCCTCGTCTGGGTTCGCGTGGGCTCGGAGCGACTTCTCGAGACGGATGATGGGGTCGCGCGCGAGCCAGCTCTCAAGCTCCCCCGCCGGCCGGTAGGTGGCCGGGTCACTGCGCGAGTGACCCTCGTGGCGGTAGGTGAGCGCCTCGACGAGCGTAGGACCGCCGCCGCTACGTGCCTGGCCAATCGCCGCCAATGCGACGCTGCGCACCGAGACGACGTCGTTGCCATCGACCTGCACGCCGGGCATGTCGTAGGAGCTGGCGCGATCGGCCAATCGGGTGATTGGTGTGGTCGAAGCCAGCGGGCTGTACTCGCCGTACAGGTTGTTCTCGATCACGAACAGGGCAGGCAGGCGCCAGATCGCGGCAAGGTTGAGGCTCTCGTGGAAGGCGCCGATGTTCGTCGCGCCGTCACCGAAGAACGCCACGCTCACCGCGCCGGTGCGGAGGTACTGCGCGGACAGCGCCGCACCTACGGTGATCGGCAGGTTGGCCCCGACGATCGCATTGGCGCCCAATGCTCCGCGTGGCACATCGGCGAAGTGCATCGAGCCGGCCCGGCCGCCGCACAGGCCGCCTGACCGGCCCAGGATCTCGCCGAAGCACTTGTCGAGCGGTGCGCCCATGGCGAGCACCGCGCCGTGGCCGCGGTACGTGCACGTCATGGTGTCGCCCGTTGCCAGGGCAGTGCAAACTCCGGCCACCGTCGCTTCCTGGCCCTGGCACAGATGCGTACTCCCACGGACCAGGCTCCGGGCGAAGAGCCCTTTTACCTCGTTCTCGAATAGCCGGATCCGCCACATGAGACCTAGGAGGTCCGGTGCGTCCGGCGGCGGCCCGTCGGCCAGACTCGCCGTTGCTGCCGGAGCGGGGGGTTCGGTCATGTCAGCTCACCAGGGCTCGTTGTTTCTTGGGCGGGGCACAGCTGTCGGTAGCTCGCAGTGAGGTGGGCAGGATCACCTGTCTGGCAGGCTCGCCGGCCAACTGCTCAAGGAGCAGCCTGGCGGCGAGCTTGCCCATCTCGCGGGTATCGCGGGAGACCGTTGTGACTGCCAGATAATCAGAGAAAGGGAAGTCGTCGCAGGTCACAAGGCTGACGTCGGCCGGGAACGACATGCCGAGATCGCGGAGCGCGGGCAACACCCCTACCAGGATCTGGTTGCCGCCGGAGATCAACGCAGTCAGCGACTTGTTCCCCCCGAGCAATTCCTTCGCGGCCAGGTAACTCGCCTCGGGTCGCGGTGCGACGGAACGCACTGCACCGGTCAGCCCGGGCAGTGCCCGGCAAGCGCGCCGGAACGCGTTAGATCGTTCGCGGGACGGTCGGACGTTGCGATTGTCGTTGACGAGCCCGATGTGACGGTGCCCGAGCTCGAACAGGTGCGCCACGGCGGCCTTGATGCCGGCTGCGTGGTCGCTGACCACCGACGCGAAGGGCATGCGTTGCATCTGGCGGTCCACCAGAACGGCGGGGAGATCGAGCTGCTCCAGGGCCTTCATGACGTCGGCATCGGTCTCATCGCTGAGCGACAGCAGCAGGCCGTCAACCCGGCGCTGCTGGAACAGCCGAACGTGCCTGGCGTCGAGGCCGGGCTCGTTGAATGAGTTCGTCAACAACATCGCGTAGCCCGACTCGCGCAGCATGACCTCGGCGCCTACAGCGATCCTCGACATCAATGGATTGCTGATGTCGGCAACGAGGAAGCCGATCGTCCGCGTCTCGCCGGTCCGGAGGCTCTGGGCGAGCAAATTTGGCTGATATTGGAGCGCGGCGACCGCATCCAGTACGCGGTTGCGCATAACCGGGCTGACATCAGGATGCCCGGACAGCACCCGCGACACAGACGAGAGGGCCACCCCGGCACGTTCAGCCACCTCGCGCATGATGGGCTGACCTCCGGTCGCGCGCTTCGGCGCCGCCTCCCCTCGGCGGGTCCCGTCGGTCATGGGCTCATCACTCCGGATCGGGCGGTGCGTCGCGGTCCAGCCGATGACGGTCGATAAAGTCCTCGTCGAGGTCCCACCCCAGGCCGGGGCGATCCGACAAGACAAGTTCTCCGCGCTCCAGCGGTGGCCGGTTTGCGATCAGCCCCCACCAGATGGGGTCGCGGTCCGGGTGGAAGCATTCAACGTAGGTGCCGTGCGGCTGGCTGGC
Organism: uncultured Actinomycetota bacterium; assembly: GCA_963804435.1. Taxonomy (GTDB): domain Bacteria; phylum Actinomycetota; class Actinomycetes; order Streptosporangiales; family Streptosporangiaceae; genus JAJYUU01. The sequence continues at coordinate 3,896,916 of CAWDQI010000001.1, forward strand.
TATTAGGTGGCTGGCAACCTGGGGCTCCTCGTGGTGTCCCATCGCCACGTCATAGGACCAGGCGACGGCCGCCGTTCGGCGCCACGCGGTCGGGCCACCAGACCAGGAAGCGTCGAAGTTGCAGACGTCTACGGCACCGGCTTCCATCAGGTCGCGGCAGCCGCTGGGGCTGAACTCGCTCTGACCCGCGCAGACCGGCAACCCGCCCCGGAAGCGCACGTCACGAAGGCTGCGGCGGTCGTTGTGCCAGCGCACTGGCTCCTCGAACCAGCGGACCCCCACTCCGTCGAGTCGCCGGGCCAGTTCCACCGCGGCCGCCACTGTATAGCCCTGGTTCGCATCGATGGTGATGACGAAGTCGTCGCCTGCCGCGTTCCGGGCCTGCTGGACGCGATCGGCGTCCTCGGCGGGGCTGCGGCCCCCTACCTTCAATTTGACGCCCGCCAGTCCGAGCTCGAGGTAGGTCGCGATTTCGTCCGCGATAGACCCGAGGGGCTCCCCGTAGTAGCCGCCGATAGCGATGAGCGGCACCCTGTGGCGGAACCCACCCCACAGCCGCCACAACGGCTGGCCCACCGCCTTTCCCACCGCGTCCCAGATCGCAGTGTCGGCGGCGGCTAGGGCAACCAGGCCCAGCCGCCGGTCCCGCAGGATGTCGTAGGTTACCGGGTACATCGCCTGCCAGCAGCGCTCCGTGGCCAGCGCGTCCAGCCCGACCAGTGCCGGAGCGATCTCCTGCTCGATGATCCGCCCGATCGTGAGCAGGGCGGCGTCCTCGTCGCCGACATAGGCTTCACCGACGATGCCGTCGCCGGTATGCAGGCGCAGCAGCACGGTGGACCGTCGCGTCATCCGGTAGTGGCTACCGCGGAACTCACGGGGCAGGGGCACACGCAGCAGCACGGCCTCGAGCCGGGTGATGGTGAGGCGGGAGCCCTTGTCACTGGGCGTGTCCTGCATAGTGAGGTCCGTCGCGCGCCCCATCATCCACTCCTGGAACCGGTTCCGGGCGGTAAGAACATAACCCACGCTAGGGAGCGGACGCAATGATGGCAGGCTGGTGCCCGCCCCGGAGCAGTCTGCCGGGGTGCGGAAGGGACGCGACGCCCCTGTGAACGGGGCTGCCCGTCAGATCCAGTTGCGCCGGGTGCCTCGCCGGAGATCAAACGCACGGTGCCCGAGGCCGCTGAGATCGCTGGCTTGACCGAGTGGCTTGACTGAGCGACTACGTCAGCCTCGCCGAGACACCCTCGATGAGGACCTCGCAGTTCCTTGACAGCCCAGACTGGAATCGGTTTCAATGGACCAGCCTTCCGCTGGGTACAGCCGCGAGGAGGCGGAGATCCCATTAGGAGAGGCCATGCGGATACGGCCAACGATAACCAGTCAGCGCCCCGGCGCACGGGCTCGCTACCGCAGCGCCGCGGCGGCACTCGCTGCCCTCGGGCTCGTGGTGACAGGGGCCGCGTGCTCGTCCTCCACCAGTGGCAACGGTGCGAGCGGCGGGAAGGTCACCATCAGCATCTGGAACGACCCGCTAGCATCCGGTTCTTGCGGCGTTCCTGCATCGAAGTCCTTCCTCACCAAGGGCGTCGCACTGTTCGAGAAAACGAAGCCGGGTTTCAACGTCAAGATCGTTCAGGAGGCCTGCGACGCCTCCACCGCCTTCGACACGCTCCTGAAGTCCTCCGAAGTCGCCGGAACAACCCCCGACATCGGCCAGCTCTACGTCGGCGGTCAGGTCATCGAAAATGGCAAATATCTGGTCCCGCTCAACAACCTGCTGGGCACGAGCTACATCAACTCGCTGACGGGCTGGAAGTTCGTTACCAACGGATACGGAACCACGCCGAACGGCTCGATATACGGGGTCCCCTTCGGGGCTGGCTACTGGTACATGGTCTATTACAACAAGAAGCTCATGGCGAAGGCGCATATCACGAACCCCGACCCGGCCAACTGGAACCAGCTGCTGGCGCTAGGCAAGAAGGTCAAGGCGGCGGGGGTCACCCCATTCGACATCGGCGAAAAAGAGGGCTACATGGGCGCGTGGACGCAGGACGCGCTCATCTCCGGTGATGTCGGCGACCCGGGTGTGCTGAGCGCGTACTCCGGGAAGTCGTCGCTCAACTCGTCCCTGCTCGTCAAGCCCTACACGGCCTGGCACGAGCTCTACGCGGACGGGCTGACCAATTCGAACGCGGTCTCGCTCTCGTACGCGACGGCTATCGCTGATTTCGCGGCCGGCCAGGCGGCGATGACCATCACCGGCGGGTTCTACGACAGCCAGTTCACCAAGGGGCTGGGGAACAACGTCAGCATGTTCCCGGTTCCGGTCCTGCCCGGTGCCGCCGACCCGCACAGCCTGTCCGGTGGCCCGAACAATTCCTACGTTGTCTTCAAGAACTCTACGCACGTCGCGGACGACATCAAGCTGATAAAGTTCCTCACCACGCTGCCGGTGCAGGAGCTGTCAGTCAACGAACTGGGCCAGCTGCCGAACAACGTGTCGTTCAGCCCATCGGCCGCGTTCCAGAAGGCGCAGCCGCTGCTGACGACTATCTACCAGTACCTGCTCGTCAAGCACTACACGCCTAACGAGGCCTTCGACAACATCATGCCGGGATCGATCTGCAGCTACTGGTACCAGACGAATAACGGCGTCTTCGGCGGAACTCTGAGTCCCTCAAGCGCGGCGAGTTCCATGCAGTCGCAGATGACGAGTTATCTCGCCTCAGCGTCCGCCGGATAACGTGGGACGGGCAACTGATGACAAGTGAACGCAGCCTGAGGCTTGCCCGCGCGGTTCGGGGTAAGCCTCAGGCCGCGTCTGGCGGTGGGCGGCGCAGGCGCAAGGTCTTCCCCTATGTGGCCCTACTGCCGGCCGCCATCCTCGTCCTGGGCCTCATGGTCGTGCCCATCATTGAGACGATCTACCACAGCTTCACCAATTGGGATGGGCTGACCAGCAACTTTATTGGCGTATCGAATTACCGGCTACTCATCCACAACCCGGTGATCAGCTCGATATTTGTCAACTCCCTGATCTTTCTCGTCTCTGTGCCGCTGATCCTCGCCGCGTCGCTCCTGGTGGCCGTGCTCGTCTACGAGCGGGTCATCGGCTGGAAGGTCTTCCGCTTCCTTTTCTTCATCCCGGTGGTCCTCTCGCCCGTCGTGGTGGGAGTACTGTTCAGCACGTTTTTCCTGCCATCGGGCCTGGCCGACAAGCTGCTCAGTCCGTTCGGCCTGGAGACCTTCCCCTGGCTCTCCCACCCGTGGCCGGCCCGGGCCGTCGTGATCCTTGCCCTGGTGTGGACCTCGTTCGGCTTCGGCATGGTCGTGCTGCTCTCGGCAATGTCGAACATCGATACCGCCCTGTACGACGCGGCCGCCATCGACGGAGCCTCGTGGTGGAAGCGACTACGTCGCATCACGATCCCGATGGTTTCGGACACCTTGCAGTTCCTCAGCGTCATCAACGTGATTTACACGTTCACATCGCTGTTCGCCTTCGTCTTCGTCATAACTTCCGGGGGGCCGGGGTTCTCCACGACCACGGTTGACTACTACGTCTACATCACCACCTTCGAGAACGGCCAGTTCGGGTACGGCGCGGCGCTGGCGTTTGTGCTGTTCCTCGTGGTGCTCGGGCTGACCATCGCTCAGGTGAAGCTGTTCCCGAGTCGCGAGGTCCAGGGCGGCTGATGTGACCTCACGCTTCTCACGTGCCGGCGTGTTTGTTCTGATGTGCCTGATCGGCGTGACCACGGTTTACCCGCTGCTCTTCATGGCCCTTAACAGCATGCGCACCACGCAGGCGTTCGAGGTCAACCCGTTCGGGCTACCGACGCACTACAACCTCGACAACTTCCGCAACCTGGCGGCGCAGGTGCCCTTCTTCGCGAGCATCCTGCACTCGTTCATCGTCGTCATCCCGGCGGTCTGCATGGCCACGCTGTTCTCCGCGCTAGCGGCCTTCGTGTTCACCAAAACGCCAGTCCGCCTGGGTACCGGGTTCTTCTGGCTGATGCTAATGATCATGTTCATGCCCGGCGTCGTCGTCCTGATCCCCTTGTACGTGGAAGCCGCCCACGCGGGGCTGGCCAGCAGCTTCGCCCCTGCCATCTTCATTTACACGGCCATCAACATCCCGTACGGGACATACCTCCTGCGCGCCAACTTCCGGAGCATCCCCGACTCGGTGATCGAAGCCGCGCGCGTCGACGGCGGAAGCTGGACGCGAATCTTCATCCGCATAGCTCTTCCCATGGGCCGCGCGGGGATCATGGCCGTCGGGGTGCTCACGTTCCTCAACGTCTGGAACGAGCTGTTCATCAGCATCGTTCTGCTGCACTCGCCGACGAACCAGATGGTCACGCCGACCATTGCGCAGCTCACCGGACGATTCGGAAGCGACGTCCCGGTCATCATGGCCGGCCTCCTTCTCGGGTCGATCCCCACGCTGGTTGTCTACCTCCTGGGTTCACGGTTGCTGGTCCGGGGCATGCTCGTCGGCTCGGTCAGGTAGCGGCGTGGTGGAGCAGAAAGTCGACGCAGTTGTCACAGGCGCGGCCAGCGGGATCGGGCGGGCGTGCGCTTACCGGATCCTCCAGGAGGGATTCAGGGTCCTCGCTGTCGATGTCAACGCCGCCGGGCTCCAGGCTCTTGACCACCCGAAGCTGCAGACGCTGACCGCCGACGTGAGCTCCGAGGAGGCGCGCGACAAGGTCGTCGAAGCCGCCACCGGAGCCCGTTACCTGGTTAACGCCGCGGGAATCATCCGACTCCGGCCCATCCTTGAGTCGGGCGTGCACGACCTGCGCGAGATCTTTGCGGTGAACGTGGAAGCAGTCTGGGACTTGACGTCGCGCCTCGGCAGACAGATGCCCCAAGGCGGGGCGGTCGTCAATCTGAGTTCCGCATCAGCAAAGCTGTCGTCGACCATCGAGTGCGCGGCCTATGCAGCGTCCAAGGCCGCCGTGCTGAGCATCACGCGCTCCTTCGCCTACGCCTTTGCGCCGCAGGGGGTACGGGTCAACGCCATCGTCCCCGGCATCATCGACACCGCCATGCAGGACCAGGTCGTTGACAAGGTCGCTCTGTATCGCGGGGTGCCGCCGGAGGAGATACGCCGGTCGCGCACTAACACGATCCCGCTGGGTCGCATGGGGACCCCGGAGGACACCTCGGCTGTCGCGTGGTTCTTGCTCTCGGACGAGGCCCGGTATATGACCGGGCAGGCAGTCAACTGCACTGGCGGCCAGATCATGTGGTGAGGACCTCTCGGTCAGCGCGGGTTGCCGGCCAGCCCGGCAACCGGGCTTGACTGCCAGCCAAGAAAGCCGTCGTTAGCAGTCGATGAAGCTGGCAGTAAGCCTAGTGTCCATGCGGCCGCCGCCGGGCAGCTCCAGGGCCTGGCCCGCGGCCAGGGCGGCCTCAAGATTTCCTCCGGCCGTCCACGGTTCTATCCCGAGGCCGTAGGCGCCGCGCAGCGGCATGGCGCTGGCCCCGCCGAAAGGCTGCCATGAAATCAGCCACCGGAACACGGCCGGATCCCAGTCCAGGCGGAATCCAATTCGCAGGGCAGGGTTTCGTGCCTCCGCCCAGCCGTCGTCGAGATCGGTGAGGTACACGTCGTCGTGGCTGGCGGCGTCCGGGCCGGGGATACGCGAAAGGTCGACATCGCGACCGTCGCGTCCGCGCGCCGTCGGCCAGCGGCCTACTTGCCCCGGCGCCAGCCGGGCAGTGTCCTCCCACAGTTCCGGGAGTGTGACGATAGTGCGGCACGCGACGCGAAGCTCGGCGTCCGGGGCAATCAGCGGGGGGCCAAGAACGCAGTGATGACCCCAGACGAAATGCGCCGCTTCGTGGGACTGGTTCAGCACCGACTCTTCAAGCACCAACCTGCGCTCACCTCGCCGCAGCCGCATCAAGCGTTCGAGCCGGAACGGCGTCAGACGGCAGTCGACGGCAAACCTGACCGCCACCTCGTCATCGTCGTCTGCTTCGACCGACCAAGACCATGGCTGCGTGGCCACTTCGCCGTGGAACGGAAGCTCGACGCCTTCGTGGACGCAGGCATCGTTGGTATTAGGGAAGAGCTCCTGCCAGCACCCCTCGTAGTTCTCCAGGAACCGCATGCCCGTGCTGCCCTCGCGCGGCGGCGACCCAGGCGGTTGAAGCCCCCAGTTCGTCTTGAATAGCGGGTCGATACCCGACGACAAGTCAACGAACGCGTAGATGTCCGCACCCTTGTCGGGCAGGACCGTCAGCTGCACTGCATCAGTTCCGAGGATGACGGCGCGCCAGCCGCTGATCGTGGCCTGGCCGACCCCGAAGCCTGCTCGTGCCATGCACCCTCCGGGCCACTTGACGCATCCAGATGCTATAGCGTTTACTGCCGGAATGGAACCTGGCGTGGTCGCAGCGAGGGCGACGCGCGCGCCCAAAGGCACCGGCAAGGCGAGCGCGCGAAGGCTGCGCGATGGCGGGCACGGCCGGCGTCCATTGCGCCATCCAGCTGACCCGGCCGATGTGGCCGCAGGGGTCTGCCACGTCGTGCTGCGGGACTTCATCTACTTCACCGGGCACCGAGTCGTCATCGACACGCGGCCTGATCGTCACACTCTGAAAGGCAGATGCCAATATGCCAGCGCTGCACCACACGGGACTGACGATCTCCAGCCTCGAACGCTCGCTGCTTTTCTGGCGAGATGCGATGGGGATGACCGTTCTTTTCGAACAGGAGAAGACCGGTGGCTACATCGAGGCCATCGTCGGCGAGGCTGGCGCTAGCGTCCGCATGGCGCACCTGGCGTTCGGCGGCGAAGGCCCGCGGATTGAGTTGTTTGAATATGTATCGCCTTCCGGGGGAAAGCACGTTTCCAGGCCTGCCGACGTGGGCTTCGTACATATCTGTGTGGCCTGTGACGACTTGGAGGATAGGCTCGCCCGGCTCGTTGCGGCGGGTGGGTCGGCATTCAGCGCACCGGTCATCGTCGACACCGGCGTAAACCGCGGGGGTCGCGGCGTGTACCTGCGGGATCCGGATGGGCACGTCGTGGAGTTGTTTGAACCGCCGTCGGTGGCGTTGGCGGCGTCCGACAATGCCGTCGCGGCGGGACGGGAAGCCGATGGCTAGCCTCAACGGCAATGCAGCCAACTGCGGCTGGCAGCCCGCGCAGGCCTTACTGGTTGGCACCGGCCGCCGAAACGGAATCCGGATCGCGTTGGATGCGATGCGCTGGAAGCAGCGTGGCGCATCGGCCGTGAGCTGGAACGGCCGGGGTCAGGCGCGGGTCTGAAGGTCAGCTACGGATACGCCAAGTAGGAAGGAAACGTGAGCTGCGAACCGGCAACCAGGCGCTTCACGGACTTGGCCGTGCTGTCGGCCCTGACAATGCTCGCCGGGTGCGTCATCGATCGGTGCACAGCAAAGTGAACGCCGCCGGACCGCTGCCCGACCAGAACCGGGCCGATGCCTTGGTGGACCGCCTCCGCACGGCGATCTGGGAGGGTGTCTATGCGCCCGGCGACCGGCTGGTCGAGCGGAAGCTCGCCCGTCAGTTCGGAGTCAGCCATATCCCGCTGCGCGAGGCTCTCGCGCGGCTCGTCGAGGAAGGCCTGGTCGTACGGCTGCCGCGGCGCGGGGCGCGGGTGGCTAGTCTGTCTCCCCGGATGCTGGAGGAGTTGTCCAGCCTGCGGGTTGTCCTCGAGCAGTTCGTTGTGCGGAGGCTGCATGGACACATCACGCCAGCGACGCGGGCAGAGTTGCAGCTGATCGTGGACCAGATGCTAGCCGCCGCGCAGCGCCAAGATCTCGTGCAACTGCACGAGACCGACCAGCAGTTCCACCAGCGTCTCTGGGAACTCGCCGATCACACGCTACTCGTCCAGGTCGCGGGGCAGATGCGCGGCCGGATGAACCATTTCTTTCGCGCAGCTGTGGCAGCGCTGGAACCGGACGAGATGCGCCGCCACGCCGAGAGTCATCAGGAGTTGCTAGACGTGATCACGTCCGGCGACCAGCGCACGGCGGAGCGCGTGATGCAGCGACACGTCGAAGCAGCCGCCAAACGGATCGCCGACACGAGCCTGACCGGTAATGACGACTAGGCGATAAGAATCCGACTGCAGGTCAAGATGAACAACGGCCGCTCGGGCAGCTGATCGCCTTGACTGCTCAGCTGCCGGGCAACGTCTCGAGAATGTACCAGTTGGCCGTCAGCCCGGCGTCTACCCGGAGGTCGATTCCGGTGATCGCAGACGCGTGGTCGGAAGCAAGGAACAGGAACGCCTGCGCCACCTCATCTGTGCGCACCAGCCGTTTCATCGGCACCCGGGCGAACGACCCGTTCAGGTAATCCATCAGGTCCGGCCCGACAGCCTGCTCCGTCATCGCCGTGTGAGTAAAACCTGGGCTCACGCAGTTGGAGCGGATCCGGTGTGCGGCAAGTTCCAGCGCCATGGTCCGGTTCAGCCCGAGCAATCCGGCCTTCGACGCGTTGTAGGCAGCGAACGGCCCGTCGCCACCGGAGGCGTCGATAGACGCGGTGTGCAGGATCACGCCACCGCCGGTCCGCGCCATCTGCCGGGCGACGGCTTGGGCCATGAGGAACGCGCCGGTGAGGTTAGTGTCAATGATCGCCCGCCAGCGCGCGCGGTCGATCTCGAGGAACGGCGTATCGTCGTCGATGCCAGCGTTGTTCACCAGCACGTCGATGCGGTCCCAGCGCTCTGTCGCGACGCGCACCGCCTCCTCGACCTCAGCCTCGTCGCTGACGTCGCACCTGGTGAGCCACGCAACACCGCCGTCGTCGCCGATCTGACGGACTGTCTCCTGCAGGTCCCCGACAGTCCGGCCCAGGACCAAGACCTCGGCGCCGTCAGCGGCGAACGCGCGGGCGGTGGCCTGGCCGATGCCGCGGCCGCCGCCGGTGACGATGACGTGGCGGCCGTCGAACCGAGCGGTCAATCGCCGGCCGCCTTGATGACCTCCGGCTCATCCTCGACGAATCCGCGCGGCCGGCCAAGCTTGCCGGTCTTGCGGATGCCCAGCACCGTGAACACGACGGCGAGCGCCACGGCGGCAAAGCAGGCAACGCTGATCGAGGTCTGGAACTTGAAGCTGGTGGCGTTCAACACGAACGTCTGGAAGAAGTTCTTGTAGAAGATGTAGATGTTGATGGCGATGCCGATCACCGGCAGGACCAGGTTTGTCACCAGATTGAAGTCACCGCGGTGGTAGCGGAGATGGTAGAAGATGTTCGCCACGCAGGTCAGCGTGTACGGGATCAGGATAAAGAAGACGTACGCCTCGCCGATCCAGCCGAACGCGGTCAGCGGGTTGTGGTCCTGGTAGAGACTGATCAGGATCGGCAGCACCACGCAGCACCCGAGGACGAGTAGCTGGGCGTTCCACGGGGTCTTGTTGCGGTCGGTGCGGCCGAACATGCGCGGGGCCAATCCCTCGCGGCCCAGGGCGTATAGCTGCCTGCTCGCAGCCATCGAGATCGCGCTGAACGCGGCGAACACGGCAGTGAACCCGGTGAGCGGGACTAGGATCCGCAGCCAGCTCACATAGTGCTCGGCGACCAGGTAAATCGGCGTGAACTGCCCGGAGCTCACGTATGCGGCCATGGTCTTCGCCGGAACGGCGTTGACGATCCCGAACGATGTGAAGACCCAGTACAGCCCGGCACCGATCGTCACGTAGATGGTCGCCCTCGGCACCAGCGAGCGCGGAGTCTTGGTTTCCTCGGCCATTGGCGCGACGATGTCGAAGGCGGCAATCGCCAGCACCGCGAACAGCAGTGCGTTCAGGAAGCCAGTCCACCCAGCGGTCGCCGCGGCCGGGTCGAGGGGCCGGAAGGACAGGTGGCCGTTGACGGCCTGCTTGATGATGATGTACAGCGCCAGCAGGGCGACGAAGCCGGCCTCGATCGTGATGAAGAAACCTACGATCCGGGTGGAGATGCGGATGTCCTTCTTCGTCATGTAGCCGACCACGGCGATCGGGATCAGGCCGCCAAGCGTCGCGGTCAGGTAGCCAGTGCTGACACCGAAGAAGTTCAGGAAGGAGTTGAAGAACAGCCCGAACATGACCGGCTGGAGGATGCAGCCGTCGATGTAAGCAATCACGAGCACCCAGCCGAGCCAGACGCCCAGCGGAGGGGTAGTGGCTTCCCACAGCCAGGTGAGGGTCGCGCCGGTCGATGGACGGCGCCTGTTCATCACCGCATAGCTCGCTGCCGTCGGGAGCATCGCGACCGTAACCGCAGCGAAGGCCAACGGCACGATCGGCCCGGTGAGGCCCTGCATGATGCCGAAATTGAAGTACGCCGTGAGCGCCAGGCCCATGTAGGCGATCCCCATGATCACCAGGCCCCAAAGGCCCAGGGCATTGGTGTTCAGCAGGCCCTTCTCGGAGGAAGTCGCGGCGGTTTTCTGTCCGGCAGCTCGCGCCATCGGTTCCTCCCGGGTCGGGGGATCGAATTGACAGCATCAAACGCTATAGCATCTAGACGTGTCAAGAGTCAGTTCGGCTGACTGACCACCCAGCCCATAGCACTCCAGCCGCCGTCGGCGCGCAACGTCGTCCCGGTAATGAACGACGCGTCTTCCTCGCTAGCAAGGAAGAGCACTGCGCGAGCAATCTCGTCGGGCTCGCCCAACCGATGCATCGGCGTCCGCGCCTTGTACGCAGGCACGTCGATGACGCCGTCGTCGATCCCCTTCTGCACGAGTGCGGTGCGGGTCACGCCCGGCGCGACGGCGTTGACCCGGATCCCGCGGTCGGCCCATTCGATCGCCAGCACTTCGGTCATTGCGACGACCGCAGCCTTGGCCGCGCAGTAGGCGAGCCGCATCGGGAAAGCCTCCCATGCGTTGATCGAGCTGATGTTCACGATGGCGCCGCGGCGCTCGGCCAGCATGTGCCGCCCTACGACCTGAGAACACAGGAAGACGCCTGTCTGCATGACCGCGATCGAGGTATTCCAGTCCGCATCCGAGAAGGTTTCCGACGGGCCGGCCAGCCCGATGCCCGCGTTGTTGACGAGCACATCGATGGTCCCGTGAGCCGCCAGTACCTCGGCGACCGCGTCCTCGACCGAGGACCGCGAGCCGACATCGCATCCGTGTCCGGTGCCGCCCAGGCGGCCTGCGGTTTCGGCGGCCGCGGCCTTGTCCAGGTCAAGAATGGCGACCGTTGCGCCCTCGGCGGCGAACCGAGTCGCTATGGCCTCCCCGATACCGCGAGCGCCGCCGGTAATCACGCACACCCGACCAGCCTGCTTCATGGGAGATACCTCCTGCATCGCGCGGGCTCACGTTGCGGGCCTATGTCCCGGCTGGCCCATATGCTATAGCGTTAGGGCGGGAACGGCGACGATATCGCCGGGCGCGCAGGACGGCGAGGAGGCACTTGTGGCGCTGCCTGAAACTCACCAGTCTTCATCGGTAGTGAGCAATCTGATCTCGATGGAGGCCCCGCCGCCTAGGCTCGACCGCGTGCGGCAGTGGATCGCCGCCAATGAGCTGGACGCACTCATCGTGACTGGCCCCGCCCTGGTGACCTGGATCACGGGCTACGCCCGTTACTACGGCGGCCCCGGCGCGGTGGTCATCGGGCCAGACGGGGAACGCACTCTGGTGGCGCTCCGCGACGAAGTCGCCGTCGCCGAGCAGCTCGCTGACGCGGACCGTGTTGTCGGTTACGGCGAGCGCGGATTCGGCCTCGAACTCAACCCGATCCCGCTGCTTGCCAGTGAAGTCCATAAGGTCAGTGTCGTGTCAGCGGCCCGGCGGCTGGGCGTCGCCGGCGACCACGCCGGTGGCGTTATGGCCGGCCGGACCGCAACGATCGTGGCAGCCGACGACGCACTGCACAAGATGAGCCTCGTCAAGGACGCAGATGAGCTTGCCAAGATCTTTCACGCTTATGAGTTGTGCTGGCTGGCACACGCCGAGGTCGCGGAGGGTACGCGGGCAGGTGCGTCCGAGATCGAAATGCTGAGCGCAGGGCAAGCTGCGGCCCAGATCCACCACGGATCGCCGGTCGACTTTGGCGCGGATCTGCTTGCGGCGGCGAACACGGCTGACGTGTGCGGCCCCATTGCGGTCGCCGGACGGACGCGGGCAGCACCCGGCCAGCCGGTGATCGCCGATATCTGCGTGGGAGCGGACGGCTACTGGGCCGATACCTGCCGCACCCATCTAAATGGCGCCAACGCCGAGGTTGACAACATACTCGGCCGGCTCGACGCCATCCTGAACGCGGCTGCCGCCCAGTTGCGCACCGGAGCCGCCGGCGCCGATGTCTTCGACGGGATGCGCGGCCAGATCAAGGCGGCGTGGCCGGACGGAGAGTTTCCCCACCACGGCGGGCACGGCGTCGGGTTGTCGGTCTTCGACGACCCGCACGTGATCCCGGCAGACTCCAGTACGGTGCAGAGCTGGATGGTCATGGCGCTGGAGCCCGGCGTCTATCTGCCCGGCCGATTCGGCGTCCGCAAGGAGAACCTGTTCCTGGTCACACCGGACGGTGCCGTCGAGCTGACCCAGGCTATGGGCCGGCCACTCGACGAACGGGCGCGTTCGGCCTGGAGTGCCTGATCCAGCGTCTGTGCTAAGCGCTTCAGAAACACGGCGATCCGCCGCTGGCGGCGCAGCGTGGTGCCGGGTCGTGAATTGTCGGCGTGGAACTGGCCGACAAAGCCGACCCGCCTGCGCGCGTTCCTTGGCTGCTGGAGGAACGTGGCGCGCCAGGCAGGCAATTCGACGCCTTGGGGGGTGTTTCTTTATGTCATTTGCTTCCAGGTGGTGCCGTTCCAGTGGACCATAACAATGGCGCGGTCGGCGGTGCCGCCGACGGCACAGGCGTTGCGGGCGGAAGTGGCCGCCACATGCAGGCCGTCGGCGGTAGCATGCAGTCGGCTCGCCGTTAGATTCCAGCTCTTGCCGTTCCAGTGCAGGATCAGGGCCCGAGAGCGTCCGGTAGCGCTGGCGGCTTCATACCCTTCTGGGACGCTGGCGGGAATGCCCGGCCGACATCTCCAAGGCGATGCTCTTCTAGTTTCCGAGGGGGCGCGGTGTGTCACAGGATCGGCGTGCCGCCCGACGCCCGCCTTCACCAACAAGCAGTCCGATTGCGGCGCAGAACATCGGCAGTGCGGGGCGGCCGTGCGCCTCCTGGCCGGCCTCGCGAGCTCCACCGACATCCGGGCGAGCTCGCGCACCAGCCAGATCACCCCAGCGCCGTCGGCCACGACGATGACCGCAGCGCCGATCAGGGCGCCACCGCCGCCATCGCGCGGCTCTACGTAAGCGAACTGGCGCTGCCCTTCTGCCTGCAGCGGCAGCACCGGCTTGACATGCCTCAAGCCGGGGAAATCTTGAACGTCGGGCTAGAGACCGCGCCGTGGTCGGTCACCTTCGAGTGGATAGAGCGAGGCGTGGCCCTGGTAATGCGATTGGGCGATGCGGCGACCCCTGCCGCGACCTGGATCATTGTGCGGGAGAACCTGAGCCGGACTACCAGGTCCTATACGCCGATGACCGCGGCGTGTCGCGCGTCTGCCGGATGAGCCCGCGCGATTGGCAGCTGGCGGATATCGCGGGATGCGCCTGGGTTCTCCCAGCGGTTCGATGCCTCAATCAGCACCGGTCAGGCGGACATCAGCGGCTCTTGGCAGAAGTCAGTCGATGGAGGCAGGACCTGGGAGCACGACTTCAAGGTCAGTTACAGCCGCCCGCCCAGGCCGTAACGTCTTCGCGGCCGCCGGACCGGCCAGAGAGCGGCGGAGCTATGCCGAGTGTGGGCAGCAAAGAGCGCCCAATTCAGCAAGATCACGCGATACACGAGCACCAAGCGCGGCACGAGCATTGCTACCACGGTGTGGAATACCGCAGATGCTGGCGGTATGAAGGTTGACAAGCTGAGCGTCTCATTCGAGCCCGACCTTGGCGACGCCGTGAGGTCGGCCGCCGCGCAGGCAGGCAAGCCGGTCTCGTCGTGGTTGGCCGAGGCTGCCGCCGGCAAGCTGCGCGCCGAAGCGCCGGCGGAGTTCCTGGCCAGCTGGGAAGCCGAGCACGGGGTGCTCACGGCGGCGGAAGTCGCCCGCGCGGAACGGGAGCTCGGCCTCGTCGCAGGCGATTATGCCGCGTGAGCGCGGTGATCCTTGATGCCGGAGCCCTGGTGGCCGTTGACCGTAATGACCGGGCGATGATCGCCCGCCTCCAGGCGTCCCAGCAGCATGGCCTGGAGCTGCGGACCAATACGATGGTCGTCGCTCAAGTCTGGCGCGACCGGCATGGTCGCCAGGTGAATCTGGCTCGGCTGCTGCGGGCTGTCGATGTGCGCGCAGTCAGCCAGCGGGACGGGCGCGAGGCGGGCGTTCTTCAGGCCGCGGTCGGCACCGCGGATGCGATCGATGCGACCGTTGCGCTGCTGGCCGCGCCTGGCGATCGCATCCTGACGAGCGATCCGAGGGACATAACCGTTCTGGCAGCGGCAGCTGAGAACAGGGCTGTCATCGTCGCCTATTAGACCAGCCTGCCCGCGCCACTTGGCCCGGTAGGCCGCTGTGCGCGCTGCGTGGCCGCGTTCTTCTGCGAGATCGTCACGGCGGCGGCCGAGGCACATAGCTGGCTGATCGCGGCCCCGCACTGGGCCTGGCCCGTGATTGCGGTTATCGTCGCCGCATGCGGCGCACACGCGCGGTGCTGATCGACATCGATGGCGTGCTGACCGTGTCCTGGGAGCCCATCAGCGGCGCGGTCGCCGCGCTACAGTGGCTGCGCGCCGCCGGGATCCCGCTGGCCCTGGTCACCAACACGACCTCCCGCACCCAGGCGTCGATAGCGGCGGCCCTAACGGCCGCGGGCTTCCCCGTCACCGCGGCCGACATTCTCACCGCGCCCGTCATCGCCGCCGCCTACCTCCGCGCCAGCTATCCCGGCGCCCGGTGCCTGCTGCTCAACAGCGGCGACATCAGCCCAGACCTGCCCGGAATCGTTCTCGTCGGCCCCGGCGACCCCGCCGTGGACGTCGTGCTGATCGGCGGCGCCGGGCCGGAGTTCAGCTACCAGGCACTCAATCAGGCCTTCGGTCACCTCCAGGCCGGCGCCCGGCTGGTCGCCATGAGCCGCGGCATGTACTGGCGCACCAGCACCGGCCTGCAACTGGACAGCGGAGCGTTCGTCGCCGGCCTGGAGCAAGCGACCGGGACGGCAGCCGAAGTGGTCGGCAAGCCGGCCGAGGCGTTCTTCACCGCTGCACTGGCGCACCTCGGCGCCAGCGCCCAGCATGCCCTGATGATCGGCGACGACATCGACAACGATGTCCTCGCCGCTCAGAACTGCGGACTTACCGGAGTACTGGTCAAGACCGGGAAGTACCAGGCGGTCCGCACCCACTCCGGCGCCTCCTCGGCGCCCGATCATGTCCTCGATTCCATAGCCGACCTGCCTGCCCTGCTCCAGCAGATCCGCTGAATGCCACCGCGGCTGACCGCGGCCCGCCGCGTCGCACCTCAGTCATGCGGGTCAGGCATCCTGCGCCAGATGGCCGCGGCTAGTGCTCTGGCCTGGTCCAGACTGGCAACCATCGGATTGGCGAGCAGGGCGCGGGTCAGCCCGGCAGTGGTCGGCTGGCCGGCCAGGCCAAGCTCTGTTTCGAGTACTCCCCCGACGCCGCAACGGCTAAGAGAGTGCGTTTGTCGCGAGAGGCGCGTCCGCCCAGACTGCTGGTGAGCTGATGGTGCTAGCGAGCGGCTGACCGGCGAGGCAGCCATCGCAGCCGTGGAGAGATCCGGCCATGATCGCCTTGTCCTCGAGTCGCTGCGCGTCGGCCGACGATCCGCCAAACATCGCCGATGCACACGACTCCGAGCGGCAGGGCCTGTATCTGGATCGAGCCCCATGCCAAGTCCGACATTTGCGCCGCGGGCTGCGGCCAGCGATTCCGCAGTGTCTACCGCGAGGACGCCGGACGGACGGCCAGCCGGTCCGGCCTGCTTCGCTCGTATGCGCCTCGGGCGGTTTCAGTGGCCGGCAAAGCCGAGACTTCTGCCACCGGGACGTCCCACCAAGACTGCGAGTCGGGCGCTGGAATGAGCGGGTCGGTCTCGATCTCGATCACAGTAGTCCGGTCGGCCGAACGGGCATCCGCGAGCGCGGCCCGGAACTCGGCGATCGAGCCGGCCCGGATCACGTCCGCGCCCAGGCTCGCGGCAGTCGCGGCGAGATCGACTGGCAGGATGTCCCCGTCCAGCTGCCCGGTGTCGGCGTTCCGGTATCGGTACTGGGTGCCGAATCGCGGGACGCCCACGGACTCCGAGAGCGCGCCGATCGACGCAAAACCGTGGTTCTGCACCAGCACGACGATCAGCTTGATCCCTTCCTGAACTGACGTGACCAGCTCCGTACTCATCATAAGAAAGGAGCCGTCACCGACCAGGACGAAGACCTCGCTGGCCGGCGCGGCCATCTTCACGCCCAAGCCGCCGGCGATTTCATAGCCCATGCAGGAGTAGCCATACTCCACGTGGTAGCTCCCCGGCCCGGCCGCGCGCCAGAGCTTATGCAGGTCACCGGGCATGCTGCCGGCCGCGCAGACTACCACGTCGGCTGGGCGGCAGGCTTCGTTGACAGCGCCGATGACCTCCGACTGGGCCGGTTTCGGCGCGTGTCCCAGCGAGTAAGCCCGAGCTACTACCTCGTCCCAGGCGGCCGCCAGATCCCTGTAGCGCGCCAGGTAGGACGGCTCAACCTGCCAACCCGCCAGTGCGGTTGTCAGCTCTTCCAGCCCGGTCCTAGCGTCACCGATCAGCGGGACGGCGGCCTGCTTGGCGGCGTCAAAACTGGCGACGTTGAGGTTCACGAAGCGCACGGCAGGGCCGCCGAACGCGGAGCCAGAGGCCGTGGTGAAGTCGCTGTACCGAGTGCCGACCCCGATCACGAGGTCGGCCGCCCGGGCTAGCCCGTTCGCCCCAGACGCACCCGTGGCACCGATCGCGCCCACCGCTGCCGGGTGGTCAAACGGCAGCGAGCCCTTGCCCGCCTGCGTCTCGGCCACTGGGATGCCGGTCGCCGCGACGAATGCTGACAGTGCGGCCGTCGCCTCGCTGTACCGGACGCCGCCGCCGGCGACGATCAGCGGCCGACGGCTCGACCTGATGGCCTCGGCCGCCTCGGCGAGCGCAGCCGAATCTGGCCGTGGCCGCGCGATCCGCCAGATGCGCGGACAGAACAGCTCTTGTGGCCAGTCATGCGCTTCGGTCGCGGTGTCCTGCGGCAGCGCCAGCGTCACCGCCCCGGTTTCGGCTGGGTCGGTCAGCACCCGCATCGCGCTGAGCAGGGCGGTGGGCAGCTGCTCGGGCCGCCAGATCCGGTCGAAGTAGCGGGAGACCGGCCGGAGGCAGTCGTTCACCGAGACGTCCATCGATCGGGGATCCTCCAGTTCCTGGAGCACCGGGTTTGCCACTCTGGTCGCGAAGATGTCACCGGGTAGCAGCAGCACGGGGATCCGATTGATGGTCGCGGTAGCAGCCCCGGTGACCATGTTCGTCGCGCCAGGACCGATCGACGAGCTACAGGCCAGCGCCTGCAGTCGATGCCGGGTCCGCGCGTAGCCGATGGCAGCGTGCACCATGGCCTGTTCGTTCCGTGCCTGGAAGTAGCGCAGCTCATCCTTTGCCTCTAGCAGGGCCTGGCCTAGCCCGGCCAGATTCCCGTGCCCGAAGATGCCGAAGCAGCCGGCGAAGAACCGCTGCCGCTCGCCGTCTCGCTCGCTGTACTGGACGGTGAGGAACCGGACCAGCGCCTGAGCGACGGTCAGCCGCATCACCGCTCCCTCGCAGATGTCATCGGCAGCCGGGGATCCATCGGTTGCCCGGTCCAGGAGCTGCGGATCCAGCCGTGCGCGGGGTCATCGCAGAACGCCATTGACCGCTGCTCGCCCGGGCCGGCGAGCACATTCAGGTAATAGAGCGGATAGCCCGGCGCGGCCACCGACGGGCCGTGATACGCGTGCGGCACCAGCACGGCATCACCCGACCGCACCTCGGCCAGGACATCGATCTGCCGGTCTGGAGCGGAGGAGTAGACCCGCTGAAAGCCAAAGCCCGGCCCGTCAGGCCCTGGCCCGACCTCGAAGTAGTAGATCTCCTCCAGCACTGCCTCGCCGGAGCCCGGCCTGTCATGCTTGTGCGGCGGATATGACGACCAGTTGCTGCCCGGCGTCAGGACCTCGACCGCCGTCAGCCGGTCGGTCAGGAACGCGTCCGGGGCGCAGAAGTTGTTGACCTGGCGGCTCGCTCGTCCGGCGCCGCGCAGCTCGACGGGCACCGCCGCTGCGGGCCCGTACTGCACCGGCAGTCGCCGGGACGCCAGCGCTCCCGGCAGCGCAAACCGGCCGCCGCCGACGGAGCTGACCAGCATCTCGGCGTCCCTGGGCACGTAGGCGAAGTCCGAGACGCCGCTGAAGACGTCATCGCGGCCATGCAGTTCCAGCCGTTCGCCGTCGGCCCCCACGCTGCACGTGCCAGCCAACGGCAGCACCAGGAGCTCCTCTGGCCCGGTCATCACGCGCATCGACGCCCCCGGCCCGAGTTCCACGACCCGCAGCGAAGCGAACTGCCAGCCCGCGACCTGCGGCGTGATATCCACGATGAACGGCGCTGCGCCGGTACTCCGGGCCTGCAGGTGATGCTGCCCTGCCCCGGTCACAGCAGTCCCACCGCGGTGTCCACGGCCCCCGCCACGTCGTCGTCGGCCGGGTAGAGCAAGCTGCGGCCTACCACAAGGCCGCGGACCGTGGGCAGTTGCAGCGCCTGCTTCCAACTGGCGTACATCCGGTCCGGATCTCCGAACGGGTCTCCGCCCAACAGCAGCACGGGCAGCGTCGACGCGGCGGCAACCCGCTCCATCTCGGGGACCACCGGCAGCTTGAGCCATGTGTAGGCCGAGGTGCCGCCCAGGCCCGCCGCGATCGTCACCGACTTGATCACGGCGTCGGGCGTCAGGTCGTTGACCGCCCGGCCGTCTTTCCTGGTCACTATGAACGGCTCGACTACCGCCATGAGCCGGGCGGCCGACAGGTCGCGCAGGGCTGCCGCGGCGGATTCCAGCGTTGGCGCCGTAGCAGGGTCTGACAAGTCGATCCGCAGCAGCATCTTCCCGCCGTCCAGCGCGCCAGCCACGATGTCGGCTGCACGGTAGCCGGTGAACCGGTCGTCGATCTCGAAGGCCGAGCCAGGCAGCCCGCCACGGTTCATCGAGCCGATCGCCAGCTTGCCGTCCAGTGCGCCGAGTAGCAGCAGGTCCTCGATGATGTCGGCCGTTCCCAGCACGCCGTCGACACCTGGTCGGCTCAGCCCGATCATCAGCCGGTCGAGCAACTCAATCCGGTTGGCCATAGCCCCGCTGCGTCCGCGGACGCTCAGGATTCCCCGCGCCGTGTGGTCGGCCGCGATGATCATCAGCCGCCCCGTGCTCCCAAGCAGAGGACGTCGCTGTCGCCCTTGCGCAGCCACGGCAATAGCCTCGGGATGCTCGACGCGGGCGCGGATGAGCGTCTCCCGCACGTTCTCATTCACCTGCCGCCTCCCTGAGCACTGCGGCTACCTGGGCGGCGGTCGGCATTGCGTCTGAGCACGCGATCTGGCTTGCGACGATCGCGCCCGCAGCGTTAGCGAACCTGATCGTCTCCGCAAGTTCCCAGCCCTCGAGCAGGCCATGGCAGAGCGCGCCGCCAAACGCGTCACCGGCCCCGATGCCGTTCACGACCTGCACCTTTACCGGCGGCACGCTCACTTGCGAGTGCCGGTCCCGCGCCAGGACCCCGTCTGGCCCCCGCTTGACGATCGCAAGCTCGACGCCCAGCCCCAGCAGGGCTTCGGCGGCCTGGTCGGGATCTCTGGTACCGACAGCGACCTCGCACTCGTCCAGGTTGCCCACCGCGACCGTGCTGAGCTCAAGCGCCGCCCGGCTCCACTGCCTGGCCTCCTGCGGGGAGGTCCAGAACATCGGCCGGTAGTCCAGATCGAGCACCGTGGGGTGGGACCTGTCGCGTTCGCCGAGCGCTGCCAGCGTCGCTGCCCGGCTCGGCTCAGCCGACAGGCCCGTCACGGTCACCCAGAGAATCCGAGCGCCCTTGATCGCTGCCCGGTCGAGCTCCGCGGATTCAATCTCCAGGTCCGGAGCCTTCGGGAACCGGTAAAAGTAGAGCGGGAAGTTGTCAGGCGGGAAGATCTCGCAGAACGTGACGGGCGTCGGCAGTCCGGGTACCGCTGTCACGAAACGATCGTCCACACCATAGCCGCGCAGGGCCTTATGAATGAAATCGCCGAACGGATCAGCGCCGGTGCGCGTGATCACAGCCGCGCGGTGACCATAGCGGGCGGCCGCCACTGCAACGTTCGTGGCACTGCCGCCAAGGTATTTGCCAAATCGGGTGACATCGGCGAGGCTGACGCCGACTTCGTCGGGGTAGATGTCCACGCCGACCCGGCCCATAGTGAGGACGTCCAGCGGAGCCACCGCCACCGAGTCCCGTGCTGGCTTCATGCGGTGACCTCGCTGACCGGCACCCAGCGGTCCTGGCCCGCCGAGATCTCCATCGCCTCGCAGACCGCCTGGACGGCGGCGCCCTGACAGAAGCCCGGATCCCAGGGTGCTTCTGGCCAGCCTTCGAGCAGGTCGGCGACCTGATTGGCGAAGGACGAGCCGTATCCGACGCCCTGGCCGATTGGCCACCATTGCGCGGCGTACGGGTGGCTGGCGTGCTCGGCCCTAATCCGTTTCAGCCCGTACTGGCCTGGGTCCTCAGCTCGACTGCCGTACCAAAGCTCATTCAGCCGGTCGTAGCTGAAGAACAGCGTGCCGTCGGACCCGTTAACCTCGATAGTGAAGTCGCAAGGCCGCCGCACAGCGGCGCGCGCCACCTCCATCGTGCCGCGCGCACCCGAGCTGAACCGGACGAGCGCCGAGGATGCGTCGTCGACCGTGACCGGCTCAGTGCCGCCAGCCACCCCAGCACGGTCACGTATGAAGGTCTCCGACTGGGCACAGACTGCGTCAATGTCGCCGACCATCCATAGCGCCATGTCGATGAGGTGACTGCCGAGATCGGCGATGGTCGTCCCGCCCATGGCCCGGTCGAAGCGCCAGTCGTGGGGGATCGCCGGGTCGGTGAACTCATCGGACAGCCAGGTGGAGCGCCAGAGCCGTACCTCGCCAACGGCTCCTTCGGCGATCATCCGGTGCATCAGGGCAACGGCCGGCAGCCGTCGGTAATTGAAGCCGACCGCATGCTGGACGCCCGCCTGCACCACGGCAGTTGCTGCCGACCGTGCCTGCGCGTAGGAGACGGCCAGCGGCTTCTCGCATAGCACCGCCTTGCCGGCCGCGGCGGCAGCCTGCGCGATCTCGGCGTGCGTGCCCGGCGGGGTGCAGATGTCGACGACGTCCACGTCCTCTCGAGCGATCAGCTCCCGCCAATCGCTGACCCAGGCCGGGACGCCTAGGGTCGATGCCGCGGCAGCCAGCGCGCCGACGTTGCGGCCAGACAGCACGGTGACCTCCGGGACGACGGGCAACTGCCGCCCGAGCAGCGAGGCGACGCGGTAGCCGTAGCAATGTGCTCGAACCGTCATCCCGTAGCCGGCGATCCCGATCCGCAGCGTGCCGGTCACCACGGCGCCGCCAAAGACTGCACGACCGTGCTCGCCCGCTCCGCTGCGGCCAGAGCCGCGACCGCGTCTGCAGCGGTAGCACCCGAGCCCGCTGCCCCCCCGGCCATCGCGGCGAAGTCCTCGGCCTGCCGCCGGAGTGCCTCCAGCTGCGCGCGCTCCCCGTCGGCCGGGTCGAGGAAGTCGCACCGCACATACCCTCCGCTACCGAAGACCTCGGCTCTGGCCATGTCCCCGCCGGGATAGTACCGGCCGAGCGAGATCAGGCCCACCGATCCGCCGGAGAGCTGAGCGATCACCGCTGCGCTGTCCGCGTCCGCGGCTCGCGCGCTCGTGTCGATGAGGCTGGCGGCAGCTCCGCCCATCGCGCCGATCTCCTGGCCCGTCATCCAGCGGATCTGGTCGAATTCGTGCACGCCCATATCGGCGAAGATGCCTCCGCTGCTGGCGAGGAATGCTGACGACGGCGGATGCTCGTCCCACTGGAAGCAACAGACCAGGTGCAGGCTGCCGAGGTCGCCTGCCAGCATCCGGGCCCGGAGCTGCTGAAGTGCAGGCACATACCTGCGCCAGTACGCGACCTGGAGCGGGATGCCGGCCTGCTGCGCGACCTGAGCCGAAGCCTGGGCCTGGGCCGAATTCAGCCCGCAGGGCTTCTCGCACATCACCGGCAGCCCGGCGGCAGCGACCTGGGCGATCACCTCAGCGTGCAGGGTCGTAGGGACAGCGATCAGCACACCATCGACCGCGGCGCTGTTCAGCAACTCGGCGACGCTCGCGTATGCGGGCACCCCGGCTGCCGCGACCGCCTCGCGGGACTGCGCGACCGGCTCGGCGATGGCACAAATGGTGACTCGCTCCGCGCCTTCGAGGGCGCGCATATGCGTACGGCCCATCCGGCCAGCGCCGACCAGTCCAAGCCGGAATGGCGCTACCATCTCAGACCCCCCTGGCGGCGAGGTAGGCACGGTTCGCCTGCTGATCCGCAGCGGCACGCGCGAATCGTCCCGCGGTACGCGGCAGGATGTCCTGCTCCACGACCAGCCAGCCGCCGAACTCGATCTCGCGCAGGCCTTGCAAGATGGCCGGCACGTCCAGGTCACCGTTACCCAACGCGCAGAACGCCTCCCGCGACCAGATTTCGGTCGCTGGCGCCTCGTCAGCGATGATCCGTCGCATCACCGCGAGGACGGCGTCCTTGAGGTGGACGTGATTGATCCGGCTCGCATGGTCCCTCAGCATCACCACCGGGTCCCCGCCGCCGAGCATCATGTGGCCCGTCTCCAGGCAGAGCCCGATGTCGGATAGTTCGAGCACCCGCTCGATCTCCCACGGCGCCTCGACGTATGTGCCGGTCTCAGGATGGAAGGTCGGCTCATAGCCGCGGTCGCGGCATCTCGCCACGACTATCGCCAGGCCCTCTCCAAATGCCCGCCACTGCGTCGGGTCCAGGCCAGCGGACGGATCGTCTACCGAGCGTCCCGGCCGCCCGCGCCGGGCCTCGCTGCCCTTGTCGGCCAGCGTCGGCAGGGGGACCGGCCCGCTCAGGTAAGGCCGGATCGCATCGAAGGTGTCCAGCATCGCGTCCAAGTCGGGCAGAGCTTGCCGGAGGGCCGCGTGGTCGACGTACGGGAGTTCGAGGTAGGCACCCGCTAGGCCAAGCCCCCGCTCGGCCAGGAGCTCGCCGAGCCGCTCGCCGCTGCCCAGGTAGCCGACCGGGCCAAGGTCGATCCCGGCATAGCCAGCCTCGGCAACCTGGTCGAGCACGCTGATGCCATCTGGCACGTTCGGATCATGACCGACCGTTACCTCGAAGGCCCCGTAGCTGACCGGCGCATTGGCGATCGTGATCATCCCTGGCTGCCATTTCGCCTCCATACTCTCCCTGCTCATGATCGATCCTCCCGGCGGCCGCAACCCGGCCGCCTCGGCTGGCACCCGGTGGGGCGGTGCACTGGCCGCCCGGTCCGGTGGCACTCGATAATCGCCTCGCACAATGCGATGTCGGCGAGCCCGTCCCGGCCCGGCGTCGCCGGCGCGGTGCCGGTCACGACGCTGTGATGGAACTCTTCGAGCTCGCGCCGGAATGCGCTGGCGTAGGAGACGGTCTCATCAGTGCGCCAGGAACGCACCGTCCCAGCCTCACCCGCCTCGACGGTCAGCGTGCACGGCTCGCCGCGCAAGAACGGCGACGGGAACGACAGCGCCACCCGGCGGTTCGGCGCGAACAGCGCGAACTCCATCTCGTACCGCGCGATGCCCGGCAGGTCGATCCAGTGGATCGCGACAGGAAGGTCGCCGAATCGCAGCAGTACCGTCACGGCCTGGTCGCTCAGCTGCACGTAGTCGATCCGGTCGGGCTCTCCGAGCAGGCAGCGCACGGTATTCAGCTCATGGACAAGCGTATCGAGCAGGACGCTGGCGTAGATGCGCCGGTCGAAGTCGGACGCCTCCGGCCCGAGGGCAGCGGCGACCGCCACCGCTGCTTCCGCGGTCAGCCTGCCCGCCACCTCGGGCGGCGCCGGCAGCGGCAGCAGCAGCGGGTAATGCCCAACGTAAGGCCGAGATGGCGACTCCAGCGTTGTTACCCGGAGCAGCCGCGCGCCCTCAAGTTGCCCGGCCTCGTCGCGGAACCGCTGGAAAGCCGGCTGATATCGCTTCGGGTAGCCGACCATCAGCGTCACCCCGGCCCGTTCCGCTGCCGCGATCATCTCGGCGCCCTCAGCCGACGAGAAGCACATCGGCTTCTCTACGAAGACAGCTATCCCGGCCTCGGCTGCGGCGATCGCGATCGGTGCATGGCTGCCGCTGGTCAGCACGAGCACCGCGTCCAGCCGCTCCGCCAGCATCTCTCGCCAGTCCGAGAAGACCTTGCCGGCGCCGTACCGGCCGGCACAAGCCCGCGCGTTCGCCTCGACAATGTCACAGACCGCCGCGATCTCGAAGCGATCCGCTAGCTCGGTCAGATAGTGCAGGTGCATGACCTGCGCGATCACGCCGGTGCCGACCACTCCGATCCGCAGCCGACGCTCTGCAGCAACGTCCTGGCTTGTGTTACTTCTCATCCGATCGCAATGCCCCTTCGATCATCCGACCATCGGCTGTCCACCGGGCTTCCAGGTCGCTAATCAGATCACGCAGGACTGACATGTGCTCGGTTAGCCAGCCGAGCCGCACTGGGATCACCCGCTCAGCCAGCGCGCCCTCCGTCGCGTGCTGATCGACCAGCGCGCCACCCTGCTCGTCGGGGAAAGCGATCGCGTTGAGCGTGCGGACCACACGCCGGCGCAGGTATTCATCCTCGCTGAGCACCCGGACTGTCCGGCTGCCGAAGTACCGACGACCTGCCTCGTCCGTGGCGGTCGCGGTGACCGTCAGCCAGCCGTCGTCTGGCGTGGACCGCGTGAGCAGGTGACCGTGCTCGCCGCCAACCCGGTCGCCGCAGCGGATCTGCCATTCGACATCGGTGAGCCGCAGCGAGGTGAGCTGGTCTCCGTTGACGTACCAGCTGACATGCCGGTCCGGGCCAACCATGTCCCCCTCGCCGACATACTCCGACTCCGGGCTCACAGGCCCGTGAATCCGCAGCGCCCGGTCGGCCAGCCTGCTCACCACATTGGCGGTGATCTGGCCGATCGCCTGATCGCCGAGCGCCAGCGGCCAGTCGGTGCTGCCGACGGAGAAGATCATCCCGCCCGAAGGCGCCGTGCGGAGCAGCATCGCCGCGTTGGCCTGGTCGTAGCCAGCCACCCACCCGGCCGGCAGCCGGCCGAGGGCCAGCAGCACCCGACCCGCGCCGAGGCCCTTGCGGTACTCGCTGAGGCGCGGCGGATCCAGTGCCCGTTCCAGCCGGACGCCGTCGGTCTCGTAGCCGATCACCGGCGTGGCCTCGCCGCCAGTGATGCCGCCCGGCGGGAAGTCCACGCCATCGAATGCCCAGTGGCTGGTCACAACGGGCTCATAGGCCGCGATGGCACGACGCCCATCCCAGCAGCCGCCACCCCAGGCCGGGCTGGACATCGTCAGCCAGTCCTCGGGGTCGTTGACCGGCCAGAGCGCGCCCATCCGTTCCGATCCGCTTCCCTCTGGCGATCCCCCGTTCATCTTCCGGCAGAACAGCCGATCGCCGGAGGGGGCGAACTCGACCTCGAAGCAGGCCGTGTCCCCGGTGAAGAAGCAGACGTTCCCGCCTCGGTCCACGAACTCCAGCACTCGGCGCCGCATCACCCAGGACCAGTACTCATCATGCCCGCCGCTGATCAGCAGGCCGTCCCCGGCCAATAGCGACTCGTCGTATTCCAGGTCGAAGTCCGTGCAGTACGCGACCGGATAGCCATTCGACTCCAGCCAGGCCACGAACGGCGCGTCCCAGTGGGCGAAGGTCTGCCGCCGCGAGGTCCGGACATAGGCGTCCGGAGCGTCGCCTTCCATGACCCGGCCGCCCACTCCGCCGTTCCCAGGCCGCTGCAGGCTCGCGACGTAGCCCTGGGCCGTCCAGTCCCGGGCCCACTGGGCGCTGGCGTACAGGCTGGCCCCGCCGAGCTGGTTGTAGGCCGTGTAGGTTGCGGTCGGCAACTTGTACCAGATCTGCCGGTCGCTCGCCGGGCTGCGGCGCAGGATGAACAGGCAGGCGTCCTTCCTGTTCGCCACCTCGGGGCTGGCTGCCACCGGCTCCAGCGCACCGTCCTCGCTGGCTGCCACCGGAACAGCGACGTAGACCCCGTCTTCGAGCCCGGGGTCCAGGGAGATCGGGTAGTCAGGCCAGCCCCACGCCTCGTCTGGCCTGCCCAGCGGCAGGTCCACTCCGGCGAAGACCTGCCGTGGTCCGGTGACCTCCGCCTCGGTCGCGCCGCACCGGAAGAGCCGCACGCCAAAGCGCCGATGCGCCGTCGCGACGTGCAGATGCAGGTCAGCGGCTGCGCTCACGGTGAGCGGCCAGGCGTAGCTTGCAGTCACTTCTCGTCCTTCCCTGCGGATCTCAGGTCGCGGGCCGCTGTGCCGGGACAGCCGCCGCCTGCGTCTCCGGGTAATGGCAGGCCACCCGATGCGCCCCGGCTATCTCCAGCAGTGGGGGCTCCTCGGTCGCGCAGCGACTGTCGGCCTTCCAGCACCGGGTCCGGAACCGGCAGCCAGAGGGCGGGGCCGCCGCACTCGGAAGCTCGCCGCGCAACAGGATGCGCTCGCGCGACCGGGCCCGTGCCGGGTCGGGCACCGGCACGGCGGAGAGCAGCGCCACCGTGTAAGGGTGGGCGGGGCTCGCGTAGATGGCATCAGCCGTGCCTTCCTCGACGATTTTGCCGAGGTGCATGACCGCGATGTTGTCGGCGACCTGGCGGACCACGGCCAGGTCGTGCGAGATGAACAAGTACGCCATGTCCCGCTCCCGCTGCAGGTCGCGGAGCAGGTTCAGGATGCTGGCCTGGATGCTGACGTCAAGCGCGGAAACCGGCTCGTCCAGGACCAGAATCCGCGGCTCTAGCGCGAGCGCCCGGGCAATGCCGATGCGCTGCCGCTGGCCACCGGAGAACTCCCCAGGAAAGCGCACCGCCGCATGCGGGTCGAGCCCGACGCTTTCCAGGAGGCCGCGGACCCGGCTCGCTCGATCCGCGATCTTGTGCACAATCAGCGGCTCTCCGACGATCTCGCCGACCGAGAGCCGCGGGTTCAGCGAGGAGTACGGGTCCTGGAAGACCATCTGGATGTCTCGCCGCAGCGGCCGAAGTGCCCGCTCGTCCAGGCCGGTCAGCTCGGTCCCGTTCAGCGTGATGCTGCCCGCGGTCGCGTCCTCCAGGCGGACCAGCAGCCGGGCGACCGTCGACTTGCCGCAGCCGGACTCCCCCACCAGCGCCAGGCAGCGACCTGCCTGCAGGCTCAGGCTGATCTCGCTGACCGCGTGCACTGTGGCGAAGGACCTCAGGCCCGAGCCCCGGATGTGGAAGTTCTTCGTCAGGTCCGTCGCAGCCAGGACCACGCCAGAGTCCTGGCTACTCCACGGAGCGGCGCGGCCATCGCCGGCAACCGCAGCGGCCAGACCGGCCGGAGCCGCCGCAGCCGCTCCCCTGGCATCGATCGGGGCGGGCTGCTTCCTGGCCTCAGCTGTCCAGGCTCGCCTGCCGGCGACGGGACCCGCATCGTCGGCATCTGTGCTGCCGGCGAAATGACACGCCGCCAGGTGACCCAGGAGCACCGGCAGCAGAAGCGGCTCGGCGGCACAGGGCTCAGCCGCCAGCGGACAGCGCGGCGCGAACGTGCATCCCGGCCCATAGCCGATTCCGCTCGGCGGCGTCCCTGGAATCGACGGCAGTCGCGCGCTACGCACCTCGAGGGACGGCAGCGAGGCCAGCAAGCCCGCGGTGTACGGCACTCGGGGATCGGCGAAGACCTCGGGCGCGGTGCCGTACTCGACGGCCTTCCCGGCGTACATGACGAGCACCTGTTCCGCGACATCGGCAACGACGCCAAGGTCATGGCTGATGAGGATCATCGCCGCGCCGGTCTGCGCGCGGACCGCGGCGAGCGTGTCCAGTATCTGTGCCTGGACAGTGACGTCCAGCGCCGTGGTCGGCTCGTCTGCGATGATCACCTGCGGGCTGTTCGCGATCGCCATCGCTATCACGACGCGCTGGCGCATTCCGCCGGACAGTTCGTGCGGGAACCGGTGGGCCATCTGGGCGGGCTGCGGGAGGCCGACGGACTCAAGCAGCTCGACCGACCGTTTCCAGGCGCTGGCCCGGTCAATTCGCTCATGTAGCCGGATGCCCTCGGCGACCTGCCAACCGACGGTGTACATGGGATTGAGGGCGGTCATCGGGTCCTGGAAGACCATCGAGATCCGCGCGCCCCGGATTGACCGCCACTGGGACGGGGTGCAGGACAGTAGCTCCAGGCCGCCCAGCCGTATCGATCCGCTGATCTGAGCGGCCTGCGGCAGCAGGCCGAGGATCGCAAGGGCGAGCATGGTCTTGCCGGACCCGGACTCCCCCACGACGCCGAGTGTGGCCCGGGACTCGAGCGAGAAGCTCATCCCCCGGACCGCCTCGATGCTGCCCTCTTCAGTCGGGATACTGATCCGCAGATCAGTGACCTCCAGCAGCGGGTGGTCGGCTCCGGGCTGCATCGCCAATGCCGACTCGCTCGCCGCCACTTCAGCGCGGCCACCGCGGTCCGGGCCGCGCTGCCCGGACCGCGGCCAGCGAAGGCCCGCGGCCCGGGTGCGCAGCTCGTCCCTGGTGCTGCCTGTTGAGGTCACCAGGTCTCCTTGCTCGCTGGTGGACGCTCGTTATTTGACATACAGCGTGTTGTAGTTGATCGCGTCCATCGCGACGCTGTACGTGTAACCGCCGACGCGGGCGGAGACGAAGTCGTACCAGCGCGCGTTGAAGATCGGCGCGTAGGGCGCATCGACCGTCATCAGCTTCTTGTCCAGCGCGGCGTAGAGCTGGGCCCGAGTCGCTCCCTGGGCGGCGGCAGCTGCGTTGAACAGCGGAATAAAGGCCGGGTCACCGAACCGCGTCAGGTTCGGCCCCGCGTTCGGGGTGGACGGGTCCATTCCGGTGTTGATGATCGCCTCGGCGTCCGGGAAGTCCAGCGACCATGGCTCGATCCCCATCGGCGTGTGGCTCTTGTAGTTGCTGATGTAGCCGCCATTGACGCTGTTCGGCGTGCCCTCGATCTGGACGTTGATCCCGATCTGCTTCAGGTTCGCCTGGATGACCTGCGCCATGTTGATGAAGCCGGGAGTGTCGTTCTGTGTGCGGAGCTGCGTGGTGATCGGCAGCTTGACTCCCGATGCCTTCATCAGCCTCTTGGCCATCGCCAGGTCCGGAGTCACGGGGTACAGGCTGTAAGGCGAGTAGCCGAGCGCACCGGGTGTCATGATCTGGCTGGTCACCGTGCCCACCAGCGGTCCGCCCCACTGGGCCAGGATCGCGGTGCGGTCGATGGCGTAGTTGACTGCCTTGCGGACATCGACGTTGTTGAATGGCGCGACCTCGTTGTTCAGGATCAGGTACGTGCTTTCCGGCCGCTGGGACTGATGGACCTGGCTCGCCACTGCGGCGTTGTGGGACAGCCGGATGATGTCGGCGACCGCCAGGTTCGAGGTCTGGAAGTCCAGCTGACCCGCCTGGATCTGCAGGACGGCCTGGCTGGCCTGCTCACCGATCGCGAAGGTGATCTTCGCGACGTGCCCGCGGGCGCCAAGTGATTGGTCGTAGTTCTTGTTGAAGACCATCACGATCTGCCGACTGGGCGCATAGGACTGCAGCTTGAACGGCCCGCTCGCGTAGTTCTCCTCCAGCACCCCGCTCTCCTGCGCCTTCATCAGTGTTCCCACCGGGACCGGACACGTCGTCGGTAGCGCGATCTTGTAGAGGAACGCGCCGTCCGGCGCCGTGAGGTGGAACGTCACGGTGTTGGTAGTCGCGGTAATGCCCGGGATCGTCTTCGCCTTACCGGCCAGGTAAGCGTTGGCGCCGGCCACGTTCGTGAAGTAGTAGCCGGTCCCGGTGTCAATCGCGGGGTTCATCAGCCGCATGAACGTGTAGGCAATGTCCTGCCCGGTGATCGGCTTTCCATTGGAGAACCGGGCACCCGGACGCAGCGTGAATGTGTAGGTCAGACCGTCTTTGCTGACCGCCGGCATGCTGGCGGTGCCGGGAATGAGCTGGGTGCCCGCAGCGCCAGGCTGGTCGGCGTACCGGACCAGGGTCGTGCACATCGCGTTAGCCAGCCCCCAGGTAACAGCGAAGTACCAGCGGTTCGGGTCCATCGTGTCGATGGCGCCCGAAGACATCGCTGCTGTCAGGGAGCCGGTCCCGACTCCTGACTTGGGCGCACCGCCGCCTCCGGAAGACGACGACGGCGTGCCGGAACCACCCGAGTTAGACCCGCACGCCGCCAGCAGAGCCACCAGGGCTGCTGCTGCCGCCGCCGTTCTCACCCGTGGGGGGCGATTTTGCAGAACGGCCATAGCTTTCTCCGATCGTCTCGCAGTTCTTTACATAACGGGAAGCTCTTTGCCCGGTCGCCCAGGCAGCCGCCAATGCCGCCGTGGCCCCCGCCGGGATCAGGCGTCCGCGACATGGCGCAGCCGTGGGTCCAGCGCGGTATGGGCGATGTCGACGACGGTGTTCGCGAGCACGGCGATCAGGGCGGCCAGGATGATGACGGCGGTGATCACCGGGTAGTCCAGGTTCTCGATCGCGCTCAGGCCCGTGTAGCCGATGCCGGGGATGGCGAAGACGGTCTCGACGAAGAAGACGCCGGTCAGCGCGGTCGCTATGTCGGCTCCGAGCAGCACTGTCACCGCGGGCGTGACGTTGCGGCCGACATGGCGGATCAGGACGCGGGCCGTCGAGGCGCCCTTCGCCTTCGCGGTCCGGGTGTAATCCTCCGCCAGCTGTTCGGCCGTCAGGGTCCGGATGAAGCGTATGTAGACGGCGGCGAACCCGATCGCGAGCGTGATCCACGGCAGGATCAGGTGGTAGGCCCACTGCACCGGATCGGCGCCGAACTCGGTATAGCCCACGATCGGGAAGATCGTGGTGCCGACCGGCAGGATCGGCAGGCCGAGCAGCTTGCCCTGGGTGGGCTGGTACCCGAAAAGGTAGGAGATAACCGGCGCCAGCCAGAAGACCGGGATCGACATGCCCAGGATGGCGATGCCCCGGCCAGCGATGTCACCTAGCGACCGCGGCCGCAGTCCGCCGTAGGCGCCGACTGGCGCGGCGACCGACAGCCAGACCACCGCGGCGCCGCCGACTAGCGAGGCGGTCGCCCGGATCGCTGGCCACAAGATCGCCGAGACAGGCCGCGCCTGGACGTAGGAGTACCCGAAGTTCCCGCGGGCGAGGTGACCCATGAAGATCAGGTACTGCAGCCAGTACGGCTTATCGAGACCAAGGTTCCTGGCTACCAGCGCGACCTGGGCGGCAGAAGCCGTCTTGCCTGCAATGCGCTGGGCTGCAGAGGCCCCAGTGAAGCGTGCGATCACGAAGAAGAGCAGCCAGGCCAGCAGCGTGACCACGAAAATCTGGACGACGGCCCCGAGTAGCCGACCGACGACAACGCGCCTCATCGGCGCCCCCGCGGGTCGAGGGCATCCCTGATGCCATCGCCGAGCAGGTTGAAGCCCAGCATCGTGATCACCAGCGCGAGGCCCGGTACGAGGGCGAGGCTGATGTCGGTCTGGTACATGCCGGAGTTGACAGCGTCGGAGAGCATCTGCCCCCAGCTGGCATTCGGCGGCGGGACACCGACACCGAGATAGGACAGGCCGGCCTCGAAGATGATGTTGTTAGCGATGATGGAAGTGGCGTAGACCAGTAGCGGCCCCCAAACCTGCGGCAGCAGGTGGACGAAGAGCAGCCGCCGCGGGCGCGCGCCGATCGCGCGTGCCGCCGCCACGAAGGTCATCTTCTTGGTCGCGACCGTGGCACCGCGGACTATTCGGGCCGGGTAGTACCAGGTGAACAGCGCGATGATCAGCACCACGTTCAGCAGGCCCGGCCCGATCACAACCGCAAGGCCCACCGCCAGCAGTACGTTCGGGAATGCCATGGCGGTCTCAGTGGCGCGGCTGACCACGGCGTCGACCCAGCCGCCCAGATAACCGGCCAGCAGGCCGAGCGAGACCCCGATCACGACGGCGATCACAGTAGCCGAAGTGGCGACCAGCAGCGAGATGCGAGCGCCATACAGCACGCGCACCAGTAGGTCGCGTCCTAGCTGGTCGGCGCCAAGCACGAACAGACTGCCATGCGGATCTGTCGCGGTTCCGCCGGCGCTCAGCGTCCGATGCATGAATCCGATCGGCAGTCCATCGCGGTAGAGCGCATTGGGGTACTGCGCGATGGGCGAGTGGCCGGTCAACCTAGCAGCGAGCGGGCCGCCGACGATGGCCGCAAGCGCGAGCACCAGGAGCAGGCCCGCCGCGAATATCGCGGCCGGATCCCGGCGCAGCCGGCGCAGCGCAGTGCCGCGCAGTCCTGCCGGTCGGCCACGGCCCGCCTGTTCGCGCTCGATCGCCTGCATGTCGATAGTCATCGCGAGCCGTCCCCGCAACTCATCCGGGATGCGAACCGCCGCCTGACCATCCGATCACCTCGCTGGCCGTCCCAAGTGCAGTGCTTGGTGCGGCTACGGTGCCGTATGTCATGCAAGTATGTCAATACCTAATTACATACTGGCATGATCTTGCATATTGGAGATGCTTCACAAGCTCCTGAAGTCGTAGAGAGTTCCAGCAGCAGCGTTTGATAGTAAAGTATTTTGTCCGGACAAACTCTTGACCGCACCAGGTGACGCATGTAGATATCTCGTAGCCGCTGCTTCGGCGGATGTCCGGGTCCGGTCGCGACACTGAGTGCGGAGGCTCCACTTGCCAGACACCAGGGTCCCAATGATCGGCCTGCCCCACACGGCGCTCGAGCAGGCCCAGACGCGATGCCTGGATGTCGGCATCACCGCGGCGAGCTGCAGTACGGCATGGGTGACCGCGGTGACACCGCGCTGGCGGAATAACCGGTGGATCGTAACCGCTCCTGGCGGGCGGCGAGCATGAGACCGCCACCGCCCTGTACTCGCCTGGGCGCCGAAGTCGTTACATTGTCAGTAAAATCCGCCAGGCAACTGGCTTCCAAAGGCAGGCCCGTTCCTCGGTGTGAGGCACGGGCCTCTTCGTGACGAGGGCTTGGACGATGAGCGTGACATCGGGATCCGAAGGCGGCAGTGCCGCCTCGATCAGCATCGACCGGACCAGCCCCGTACCGCTCTACTTCCAGCTCGCCCAGCACTTCGAGTCGGCGATCAGGTCCGGCTCGCTCAAGGTCGGCTCGCGGCTCGATAACGAGGTGGAACTCGCCGAGCGGCTTGGGCTCTCCCGGCCGACTGTACGCGCGGCATTCCTGTATCTGTCGAAAAAAGGGCTCGTTGTCCGCAAGCGCGGCGCCGGGACTCTAGTGGCCCAGGAGAAGATCGACCGAGACGTCGAGCTGACCAGCCTTCACGATGACCTCGCGTCAGCGGGCCGGGTGCCGAGCACCATTGTGATCAAGAACGAGGTCGCCCACGCCAGCGAGATGGTCTCCCAGGCGCTGCAGCTGCCCGAGCGTGCGCTGGTGATCTCCCTGGAACGAGTACGGCTGGCCGACGGTGAGCCGATAGCGCTGATGCATAACTCTCTGCCGGCCGCCCTCGTGCACCTGAGCATCGAAATGCTCGAGGAGCACGGGCTCTACGAGCTGCTCAGAGCGTCCGGCATCCGGCTCGGGTCGGCCACCCAGCGCATGTCAGCTAAGAACGCCTCGGCCACCGAGGCTCGCATCCTCAATGAGACCCGCGGCACGGCGCTGCTCACCATGGAGCGCATCGCCTACGACGAGAGTGGGCGGCCTGTGGAGTTCGGTCAGCACGTCTACCGGGCCTCGCGATACGCCTTCACCACCAGTATGTCGCGATCGGCGCGCAGCGACCCGGTCAGCTCGGGGTCGGTCTTTCACTCACGCCGTGATCAGGATCGTGCCCGCGCCGGCGGCTGAACCAGCAGTGGGCTCTAGGAGCAGCCCGTGTCCTCGTTGGCGGGAAAGCAGCGCAGGCCCGGATGGTGGTTTCAAGCTGGCCGTGGAGCTCGACGTGACCTTGCCGCAGGTTCAGGACCCTGAGCAGGCGTCCGAGGGTGATCTCGCCGCGCCGTGTTCCCGGGCACCGGCGGTGCCGCGTACTGTCCCTTGCGTGGGCCGGTCGTGCTCGAAGTAAATGGCGTCATCGCCCTTGCAGCGCCGTTCCGGCATACCATAAGGACAGTCCCTCTGGGGGACTATCAGGGGGACAACTGCCAGCGACCGCGGGCGACGCGCGGCGACTGGCAGCGTGCGTATCCGCAGCTAGAGCTCACGATCGAGGTGGAGCGTAGCTGGTCCGCCGGATCCATGACTTAGCTGACACGGAAGCGGTCACTGGTAGCGACTAGTCCGCGTGCCTGGCGCCCGGAAGGGGACTATAAGAAAACTCTCAGACGACGGTCATTCGTTCAGCACGTGAGAATCCCGTAAGGGCGAGATTTGGGCGCCCCCCCAATCCGGCAGAGTCGTGCCGCGGGCGCGATGATCGGGTGCCGCGCGCAGATCACCCAGTTCGGCGAGGCATCGACGGTGACCAGCACGTCGTCCAGTGACGCACCGAACGGCTCGTTGTGCGCCCTCTAGTTCTCATCAGACTCCATCAAAGGCTAGCCGCGCGACACGGGTCGCACATATATCCAGTGCCGGCCAGAGCCCGAACACACGATCATGCCGCGCTGGCGGCGCTAGGGGCGCGGCTGATCTGGTCGCCGACTGGTATTTGGGATTCCGGTCGATGCAGATTCTGCTGGGAGCGGTTACCAGCGTGCGGACAGGTCAGTGATCATCATGAATCGTTCGATCATGGCATTGAGCTGATCTGGGACTTCGATCTGGATGAAGTGACCGGCCCCGACTGTCTGGCCGATCGTGATCGAAGGGCAGGCGCTGCGCAGGTCAGCAGCGGAGTTGGCCGGAACGGCCGAGCCGATCGACAACACTGGCACTGTGGCGTTGCCCAGCACGGTGGCCCCATCGAACTCGGCCATCGCTTGCAGGACAGCGGCAGCGATTCCCGGTGCGACTGCGGGGAATCCATCGATGATGGCTTGCCTGCGGGTCACATCGGTGGGCAAGAACATGCGCTTCACGAACGCCGTCCGCCACGACCGGTCGTGGTCGGCGCGGACGACGTCAACGGATTCCCGGAAGAATGCCTTGGCCGGCTCGTTCGTGATCGGCGCCGGGTCCACCATCACCAGGGCGCGGATCGCGCCGGGCCGGGCAGCGCACGCCAGGCCGATCAGCGCGCCCAGGCTGTGCCCTACCAGCACCGGCCGCCGGAGCCTGGCCGCCCCGGCCACCGCCAGCACATCATCAGCCAGCACAGCCATGTCATAGGCGCCTAGAACGGGATCGGGGGCACTGCTTTGGCCATGCCCCCGCAGATCCACGGCTGCCACGGCATAGGCCGCGGAGAAGTGCCTCACCTGCGCTGCGAAGTAGGAACGGTCGCAGCACCAGCCGTGAACGAAGATCATCGGCGGGTCGCCGGCGCCAGCAACGTCGTAGGCCAGGCTGACACCCGGCGCGGAATCGAACTGGGCCATATCCACTCCTTGTCATCGCAGGGCCACTAGCGCCCTGCCCGCAGGCCTTCCTGACACCGGCCCCTGTGGGTCCCCGTCCTCGGCGGGGCTACGGCCCCGGCCGTGCGCTGATGCGCCCGGTCGCCATGATCGCACGTGTATTCCACTCCACATGCGCGCAGCGATTCGGACAACGCCGGCGCTCGGCCAGGCACCGGGCGTGCCGAGCTGGGCACGGTTCGCTAACCCCGGTACACGTCTAGCGTCGGTCAAGAAAGGGGACCACATGAGTACGCATGACCAGCCGATACTGCAACGACCGCTCTTGCCGCTCCTAGCCCTGGGTCGCCGGCGGCGTCGGTACGGCGCTATCGGTCGAGTTCGCTTGCCAGGCAGTTCTGCGGGAGTCGACGGAACCTGGCCGTCGAAGGGGGATTGGTCGCTGAGATGCCGCAGGTATGGCTGTATCTGGCCGAGGAATTGTCGCCAGCTCGCGGCCAGTTCTCGTTGGTCCCAGTGAGCTGGCCGGATTCCCCCGTGACCTAGGTCCGGGATTCGCGCGCCGGGGACTGCGGCGACGACTCGTGAATGGGTGGCGACGACGATCTTGCCGCCGTCAGGTCCTGCAGCAGCTCGATTAGGCTCAGCTGGACACGAAGGACAGCGGCGCATCCGATTCGTCCATGAGGTAGAAATCCGGCTGGTTGATTCGGGTGCGCAGGATCTCCAGGAGCCCTCGCTGTGGCTGAGCTCGTGGAACCCCTCGGGACGGCGGCCTGGATTCTCCTTTCTAGGATGCGCGGCTCGCGGTTGCCGCGCGCTCGCGGCGGGCACTTCCCCGAACGCGATGACCGCGGTTCATGAAACGACGGCCTCGCGCCGCGGGTAGCCGCTGAACGCTTTCTCGCCGTGGTGCTAGCCATTTTCATCGCGCTCGAGCGCCTAGATCCGCTCCAGCGCCGCGCCGTCGAACAGCGGCTCGATCTGCTGGCGCGCGACGTCGGCGGCCATCTCCTCGTCTGTGGGAGCCGGCCCACCGGTGGCGGCGGCCTCGAGCGTCGGCCTGAGGAGGCGGGCGTCGCTCGAGGAGTTGAGGAACAGGCCGGGGCGGCCAAGGACGTAACGCACTGCCCGAACCAGCGCATCGCCATCGGCCAGCGGCTCATACCAGCTGAACTGCGGCCCCGCTCCCCCCGGCCAGCGCCGACGCGCGACCGACTTGATCGTCTGCACCGCCACGCCGCGCTGCTCGCACACCCCGAGCAGCTCTTCCATGTCAGCCCGGTACCGGTCAATGGACATCACCGCGTAGTTGTAAGGCAAGAGCACCGAGCTGAAGTCGAACCGCTCCAGGCTCCGCAGGTGCATGCCCGCAATTCGCAGTCCGTGCCCAGTCACGCCGATGAACCTGGCGAGCCCCTCGTCCCGGGCCCTGGACAAGGCCTCGACCGCGCCGCCGGGGCACGGGCGGATAGGCGGTCTGCAAATGCGACCCTCGCGTCCGGCCGCCGACGACACGGCGAGCGCGCAAGTGCCCGCGACGGGACTCCAGGCCGGTGATGTGCGCGTTCGTCCACTGGGCAGCCGGCGACCTCGCGAGAGATAGTGACGGTCGTCAGCGGCAGGGGGTGTAGGGGACGTCGTAGAGGTTGACGTCTTTGAGGATGGAGTTGAAGTTATAGCTGGGTGAGTTTGCCTGGGCGCAGAACTTCGACGTCGCGAGCTTGTACTCGACGTTGAAAACCGCCTTGCCGTATGTCGACGGCCAGGCCTGCAGCCCAGGGGCGGGGAAATTGCACTCCCGGTACTCCCAGCACTGCTCGTTGATGGCGAAGTCAAAGTAGGGCTGCAGGTCGTTGGCCTGCCCGAGGTCGTTCTTGAGGCCGACGGCGAAGCCGGCAGCGTGCGCCAGGTTGGCGATCGCGGCGTCGAACTGCTCCTGCGTCGCCGCGCTGATCGTCAGCCCGGTCTTGTTCTGGTAGGCGTCGACGTTGTCGAACTCGATCGCGTCCGCTCCGGCCGAGCGGGCCTTGGCGAGCCGCGCCGCGAGCTCGTCGAGGATGAACTGCTGCGCGGTCTCTGTTTGCCCGGTGTTCGGGTTCGTTCCGGACACGTTGGTGTTGATGTTCAGCCAGAACTCGTCCCGGAACCCTCCGACCGGCTTGCCGAACAGGCAGCCGCCGCAGCTTGAGTTGAAACTCTGATACTGCTGGTAGTCCGGACGCCAGGTCTCGGCCGTCCCCGCGTCGATGTAACCGATGACCTTGTCGCCCAGCGCGTGCAGGGCGCTGATCGCGGCGGTGTTCAGGACGCCGTAGTTGTTCGGCGTGTAGCACTTGCCGTCCTGGTAGATGTCGATGTCGAAGACCGATGGCGCCACCTGCTGACCGGTCGCGAATGACGGGCCGGTAATGGCCGTATTGATGAACCCGGTGGCCGGGTAGATGCACTGGCCGGCCGAGTTGACCGAGCCTTGCAGCTGGTACTGCCAGCGCGAGACGACCGGCGGCTGCCAACACGAGCCCGCCGAGGTGTTGCACGGCACCGGCGCGGGCAGGGCAGCCGCCGCTGGGGCCGCTGACCCGGGCATGAGCGGTGCAGACCCGGCCCAGGCCGGCGCCGCGGCCGCAGCCGAAGCGACGAGCATAGTCCCGGCTATCAATGCGAGTGCACGAGCGCGTCGCATGCGAGCCCTCCTGTGCCGATGTCCACCTCACGGGCAGCCAGGCGGCCGCCCGCTGGTGGCGTAGGGCGGCCAGGGACCGCGCCCGCCACCAAACCTGAACGGATCATAACGACGACCGCCGCAATGAACCAGAACTCCGCAGGGACCAATCGGAAAGCCGATCCAGCACCCGCCGGCGTATCGCCTGTCAGGTATCAAGCTGACGCAAGTGTGCCGCTGGTCGCGTGCGCGGATGCTGAGAGCGCGCCGCCGCCTGGCGCGCGCCAGCTAACGGCGCGCGCCCGCTCGGCGGCGACACTCACCTGCTTGAGCCGCAGCTGCGCCCGGCCCGTCCCGTTCCGTCAATCAGCGCTTTCGCCGGTGGTCAGCGCCGCGACGATGGCGGGGAAGATCGAATCGGCACGGCCGGCCAGTTCTGCGTCCGTCAGTAGCTGTACTGGATGCGGGAGGTACAGCATGCGGCAGCCTGGCATGGCCAGCAGGCGCGACTGCTCGACCGCTTCGTCAGCGAACGGGGCCGTCGCGATGCCGACCGCTGGGATGCCCCGGCGTTCCAGGTGAACGAGGTCGCACACACTGCACGACGTGCAGGAGCCTCAATCGGCGAGGGCCTGCACGACCGCGTGGGAGTGGCTGGCAACCTGGTCGATCAGGTCCAGGGCGGCCGGCTTGGAGAAGATTTCCTTGGCCGCACGGGTGGTGGTCGCGCCGCGGGCCTGCAGCAAGGTCTCGATCCGGTCGAGGAACTCGGCACCGCGGTTCTTGGTGATGTCGAGCAGCGTGACGTGCAGGCCGCTGATGCTCGCCAGGCGCGGCGCTAGCGGCTGGGGCGCGCGGACCCGCTCGTCAAACGGGCTCACGTAGTCGGCGCTCACCGTGGCTCGACCTCCGCGGAAACGATCTGGTACCCCATGCCAGTGCAGGGCCCCAGGACAGCAGAGTAGCGTCCGGCCTCGCCGCCCGCCACGAGCAGGACGATCGCGTCGGGTGCGGACCACTTGTGTATACGCGCGGCCGGGTCGGAGGCGTGAACCAGCGGAGTAGTCTCGCCGCGCCTCAGCTCACCGGCTGGCTTGGTCACCGTGTCGAACATGTAATGGCGCAGTTGCTGCTTGGTCCAGCCGTGGGCGCGGAACATCTCCGCGTGCTCGGGGCAGATGATGAACACGGAGGGCTCTTTCAGCGGCCACCAGTTAGTGCTCCACTGGGTGGCCGCCGCCCAGCCGAGAATGTAGGCGAGGTCCTCGGGACTGCGACTGCGGTGATCGGAGATCGACAGGGGCGCGTCGGTGCCGATGAGGCTAACGACCGACTGGCCCGGCGCGAAGCCGCGCTCGACGTGCAGCGGCTCCCACGGGCTCACCTCCTCGTCCTCGGCGACGCAGAAGCCGAGCTTGCCCATCTGGCCGAGCGTGGAGCGGTCCAGCGTGCCGGGCATGCCGCCGCCGGTCAAGGAGACTAGCAACCGCAGCGCTCGTCCGATGGTCAGGTTCGCCCGGTTCCCAGGACCGAGGACGCCCATCCCGCTGTTGAGGCTCAGGTCGTGCCGGACCGGGCCGTTGACCACGATGAGCTGGCCGGCGGGCTGGGTCGTCACGGCCTGGCCGTGCAGGTTGAACCGGGGATCCAGAGCCGCTTTCGCCGCGGCCACGACAACCGGGAAGTACTCGGGCCGGCAGCCGGCCAGCACGGCGCAGGCGGCCAGCCTCGCCAGCGTGGCTTCGCCCATCGCGGGCGGGACCACGCCCAGCGACACGGCGGCGTCGTGGCTGCCAAGCATTTTCTCGACTCGCTCCGCCGTCGGCGGGATGACCGGCAGGCCGTCGGTCCAGCCCCGCTCGAACATCTCCTCGAGCTCGTCTTCGTTGGAGCCCGACTCCATCGCGGCCGCCAGCTCCGGGTCGATGGCAGCCTTGGATGAGCAGCCTGGCTTGCGCAGCGGCTCGGTGCCCGGCGGGGCTGTCAGGTTCTGGCCGGTTATAGCAGCCGCCTGGTGGATGAGTTCGGCGAGGGCCGGCTGGTCCCATCCGGTGATGCTGGTCACGATCCGGCCGGTGTTATTGATAAGGAACGCGGTCGGCACCGACACGAGGCCGTAGGCCCGCGAGGAGCCGTACGGCGGTGACTGCGACACGACCCGGCCGGTCCACCGGCACCGCCGGGCCACCCGGATTGCGACCTCCAGCGGGTCCTCGAAGACTGCCGTGCAGCTAAGGCCCGCCTGCTCCCAGCCGTAGCACAGCGGGCCCAGGTTGCGCATCGCCATCGCAGAGGTCGGGCAGTCCTCATTGACGAACAGAAGGAGTGCCGCGCCGCCTGCGGTCAGACCTTCGATGGTGACCGGCTCCGGGTCTACCCCGGTGACCGACAGCGCCGGCGCAGTCGAGATCAGGTCGTCATCAGAACCGGTCATCGCACCGGTTCGCGTTGACTTCGAGCCTGGCGGCCTCCTGATAGTCGCCGGCGATTGCCGACCTCATCGCAACTGACTGAGCTCCCGAATTGTCCATCGCCGCAGCCCTCCTCGCGCTTTCAGCAACTGACGCTAGCGTCCTGGGCCGTCAAATTCGACTTCGCGCCGCGAGGCAAGGCAGCGACCTAGATGACGACGCTGCGCGGCAGCGGCTAACCGTCGGCGCAGCCAAGCCCGCGATGCGGCGATCCAGCAGTCCGCCTTCCGGCGCAGAGACCCGGCGTGCGGGACCGGGCCGTCTACGCCACCCTGGGGAGGCCTCCCCTTGATCCCTGCCGGCAGGACGCGCAGCATTTGCTCCGTCGGACGTCGTTGCGCGGACGTACGTCCGGTACTGGAGGGGCCATGAGGCCGAATAAACTGACTGTCCTCACCGGGCTATCGGTTCTCACGCTCGTGATGCTCGGACCGGCTGGCTTTGCCACTGCGTCCCGAACTCAGGCAGCCGTGACGCACCAGCCGAAGGCCGCGCTCAGCAGCAGCGCGATAACGTCCGCCCGCGCTGCGGCCAGGACCCGGCCGCTGTCCCCGGC
The DNA here is from genome assembly GCA_963804435.1 of uncultured Actinomycetota bacterium. Taxonomy (GTDB): domain Bacteria; phylum Actinomycetota; class Actinomycetes; order Streptosporangiales; family Streptosporangiaceae; genus JAJYUU01. The sequence goes on from CAWDQI010000001.1 coordinate 3,938,449, forward strand.
GACCTATCCCAGCGTGTCAGGCCGGTTCTACCATGTTGCGGCGACATCGGCTAACGACGTGTGGGCGGTGGGCCTGCCCGGCGGATCTATCTGGCACTGGAACGGCAGTTCGTGGGTGTCGTACCCGTTCAGCCAGGGCTTCCAGGGGGTGTCGGCGCAGTCCCCCGCGGACGCGTGGGCGGTCGGCGGAAGCTCCTGGTTCCAGCCGTCCAGCACAGTGGCCTATCACTGGAACGGCAAGACCTGGCGCCGGGTGCCAACGCCGACTCCGGGCGCCACCGCGTGGTTCAACGCGGTGTCGGCCACCTCGCCCGCGAACGCCTGGGCGGTCGGCTGTATCTGCGGCGGACCGGGCGATCTGGGCTTCGCGGTGCCGATCATCGAGCACTGGAACGGCAAGGTCTGGCGGCGGCAGTTGTTCAACCTGCCGCAGAACAGCGGCCAATTCCTCGCAGTCGCGGCTATCTCGGCCAGCAACGCCTGGGCGGTCGGAGGGACCACTAAAGGCGCCGCGAACGGCGCGCTGATCGAGCACTGGAACGGCACGCGGTGGAAGCGGATCTCGCCGGGCACCGCCAACGGCCGCGGCTTCCTGCAGGGAGTGACGGCGACCGGGCCAGACGACATCTGGGCGGTCGGCTACAACGTGCCCCAAGCCGGCAGCCTGCTCAAGTCCCTGATCTTGCACTGGAACGGCCGAAGCTGGTCCGTGGCGCCCAGCCCCATCCCTACCAGCTCGACAAACCTCTGGGCCGTGTCGGCGACCTCGCCCAGTAACGCATGGGCGGTCGGCTACACCAGCCCGAACGGCTGCTACTGCGGAACTGCCGCGTTCCACTGGAACGGCAAGCGGTGGACCGTGGTCCCCGCCGCCAACCCGCCAGCCAGCTCCATCGACGCGCTGCTCGGGGTGGTGGCCATCTCTCCGTCTGATGCCTGGGCCGTGGGCGCAACCGACTGGTCCAGCACCATCATCGAGCACTGGAACGGGAAAACCTGGCAAACCTAGTTGGCCTGGACCGCGGCGTCCTGGCGCCCCGAGCAAAACAGCGGCGGACGTAGGCGCGCACTAAAGGTCGTCCGGCAACAGCCTGAACCACTTGTGCGGAGTGAGCGGCCGCATCGCCCGGAAATCGCGGCGATCGAGCGTGAGCAGGGCATCAGTGCGGTACCTGGCCGCCAGGGCGGCATTCACTGCATCGGCAAGATCCAGATCGAGCCCCGCGTACTGCCGCTGGACCAGACGCGCTGTCTCTAGGATCTCCACCGGAGTCGCTGGGATCTCGAAACGTGACAGCCGGGCCTGAGCCAGGATGACGTCGATGATCTCGGTGCGCGCCGCAGATCCGAACCGGGCCTTGGCCAGGTGATCAACTTCGGTCAGCACCAGTGGCGAGATGATCACGGTGCCCGCATCTTGCAGGACTGCCCGGCACGCCGCGGACTCGGGCGCATTGAGGTCGGATGCGGCAATGATGCCCGAGGTATCCCCGACGACTATCACCGCCGGGCGGCCCCGCGCGCGACCGCCTCGGCGACCTCATCGCTCGTAGCGGGCTCACCGCTTCCCTGGAACGTCGGCCAGTCCAGGGACCTGTCCCATACCCGGTTGCTCATCGCCGCGAGATGAATCCCCTCGCGGATGATCTCGGCCTCGGGCACGCCCCTCTTGGCCGCTATCTCCTTGATCAGCGCGAGATCATCACCGTCAGCATAAACATTCGTTCGCTTCAGTGACATGTACCGATGCTAACACACGTTGGCGACGCTAGCAGGCTCCGGCTGGGACTCCGCGTGCAGGCCCTGCAGCGCGGTTACCGCAAGCCGGGCACATGTCGCCGCGACAGCGTCGAGGCACGAGGCCGCCATGCAGGCGCGGATCCGCGACAATGTGGCCAGGCTCGCGGCAGGCTGCGGGCTGGTGGGGACCGTCAATCCCGAACGGGGGTACTGATGAGCCAGGCCATCTACCGGGTGGCGCTGCCGGACGGCAGCCATGCCCTTGCGGTCGGCAGCCCGGAGGGCGGGCCGGCTGAGCTCGTTACCGGCGTCCGCCTGGACGAGCTGCTGGCCGGTCCGGCGTCGCGGTTCTGGCCGACTGTGAGTGACGCGCCGCGGTCGGCGCTGCCCGCGTCGGCGCGAGTCGTGGCGCCGGTCGAGTCGCAGCAGGTCTGGGCGGCCGGAGTGACCTACGCGCCATCGCGGGACGCGCGGACAGCCGAGTCCGCGCACGCAGCGGTCTACGCGGCCGTCTATGGCGCCAGCAGGCCCGAGCTGTTCTACAAGGCGAGCGGCGGCCAGGTACGCGGGCCTGGCGACACGATCATGGTGCGCTCTGATTCGAGCTGGGATGTGCCCGAGCCCGAGGTAGCCCTGGTGCTCACCTCGGCCTTCGAGGTTGTCGCCCTGACCATCGGTAACGACGTCTCGTCCCGCAGCATCGAGGGCGCAAACCCGCTGTATCTTCCGCAGGCCAAGGCGTACGACGGCTCCTGCGCGGTCGGGCCGTGCCTGGTGCCGGTCCCGGCCAGTCGTGACCTGGACATCGAGCTGATCATCGAGCGCGCCGGCCGCGCGGCGTTCCGCGGCTCAGCGTCGGCATCGGCGATGCTGCGGACGTTCGAGGAACTGGCCGCCTGGCTGGGTCGTGCCCGCACCCTGCCGGCGGGGGCGTTCCTGCTGACCGGAACGCCGATCATCCCGCCGCCGCAGTTCACGTTGCGGGCCGGCGATCTGGTGCGCATCACCATCGGCGGCATCGGCACGCTCGCTAACCCGGTAGATGTCCTGCAGTGCGGAATGCCGCCCGCCGACGAGGCACCGGCAGGCGGCACAGCCCCCTAGCGAATGCAGAGGACCACAGGCATGAACAACTTGACAGGCATGAACGCGGTAGTGACCGGATCGGCCCGCTCGAGTGGCACGCGGACGCACAAAAGATGACCCTCGCGGATGCCGGCAGAACAGTCGGCTTTCCGTTCCGGTGCCCGAATTCGCGTTCGCCGATGCCGATAGATACTAGGTGTCCGAGTGGCACTGCGGCTGGTCATGGCCGCCAGCGGTTGCGCCAGTCCTGACCGGCCGGCTGCGGCTCGCCCGGCGGCTCTGGCCTCGGTGACCGGGGGCGGCCAGGCCTCGACCCCATTCCTGGAGGCATCGTGCAGCACATCCTCGCGTTCTCACGCTCGGCGATCATCGTCCGGCACTGGTTCGAGATCAACCTGGACGACGCGTCCATGGAGCACGGCGCGCGGATTGAGGTGCGTGAGCTGGCAGTCCAGCCCTGCCGCGGCAGTGAGTCCGCCGCCCAGCGCGTCACCGCAGATCTCCCGCTGTGGCGGGCCGACCTGTTCGACCGGCTGGCGGACCGACCCGGGAGCTTCGCCGTAGCGCATTTCCACCCGCAGTTCGACGGCAACGAGCCGTGCGACCGGGTCTGGGACCCTCAGCTGACCGCGAGCCCCTGGCACTGGCTGGGCACGCAGATCGCGCGGCTGGGGGCAACGGCCGGCCGGGACGCGTGGCCGATTGACCCGGCGGACGGCGCGGAAATCAGCCGTATGGCGGACGAGGTTGTGGAGCTGGCCAGGCGATTCTCGCCGGATCGATGCACCTCGGCGTCGCAGTGCTATTCGCTGACCAGGGACGCGCAAGAGTCGGTGCGCCTCATGATCGACTACCTCCGTCAGCCAGAGCTGCTCGACGCGAGCTGGGTAGCGCCCTGGCGGTGAGCGGCGGAGCACCAGTCCAACTGAAACGCAGCCAGCGCCAGGCGTTTCGACGATGGCGCCTTCAATCTCGCCGCAGGCGCCGTGTCATCCGCTGATGGCCCCGCCCAGCGGAAGACGGGCCCTACCCGCTACTTCAATGACCTCGCGGCTGTGCGATGTGGCTCTGCGGCAGGGGAAACTCCGGTTGGCGGGTCTGGGCTGAATCAGCCTTCAGTGTCGCGTCAGCCGTCGTAGGCGGCGCGTGCTGCTGAGAGGAGAAGCTCGGAGCGCCGGCGCGCGCAATTGCGGACACAGCCGTTCCGGACTGACCTCGCTGACCCGCGCTTGTTCGCTGGCTAGCGAGCAGCCGTCGAGTCGAAGTGGGCAGCTGTCGTATTGGGCGACGGGCCAGGGGACGGTGTAGTAATGCTGTTCCTTCGCACGCCGTAGCAAGGTGTGCAGGCGTTCGCCGCCGAGTACTCGCAGCGTGAACCGTGCGCGGTCTCCTTGCCGGATGTTCTCGGCGATGTAGAGGAAGAAGTTGGGATTGTTCCTGGCCTGTTCGAGTTGCCGCGTCTTGAGCCAGAGGTCGTTGCCTCGGGCGGATTTGCCGAATGCCTTCAACTCGACTACCCGCGGCGGTGATGCTATGTCGCCGGGCGCGCCGGTGAAGCGTGCATCTACTGGCTGACGGCCTGCAGCACGTTCAAGATCGAGAGCTGCGGTCAGTGGCTATGAGCGGACGTTGGATCGAGTGAGATGAGCTTGGATCCTCTTTGAGCCACGCACTACGGTGCCTGAGACTTTCACTCTCCTGTACTCAGCTGACTTTCGCGGTGTTGAGTGTCGGCGGCACCCGGCTGACAACTGCCTGCGCAGCGGCACCGCCGGGGCGCCAGTGCATTGGGCATGATCGAGCAGCCTAGCCGCGCCCGATCCCAGGCCTGCTAGCTGCACCGGACCTGCGGACTCAGCCGCTGCCAGACGATGTGGCGCGGAGACAGGCCCAGGCGGGAGATGCCGCACGATCGCTACCCCCGCCAGGACCAGGATCACGATCACGAGCAAGCGTGGTGGCCACGGGCTGGGCACACGGCCCTCGGCGTGAACCTGCGAATTATCGATGACCGGCACCGCCTCGGTCCACCGAGCCGTCTCGGAAAAGCCGGCCGGACTTCCGGACATCTCCACAGTGACGCGAGCGCCTGACAGTGTCAATCCGGTGCGCTACCTGCGGCCAGATGCGCGCTTCACCGCGACGATGGGTCCATGAACCGGGTACCTCAGACCTACCGCAACGGCGTGCTGGTCATCGTGATCGACTGCTCCGATCTCCGCCGGCCGGCTCAATTGCGGGCCGATGCGCTCGGGCACAGGGTCGGCTCTGTGCCGAGCGGGCCCTACCGGAGCCTGATCCCGGAAAACGGGCAGGGCGTCGAGGTAATGCTGCAGCAAGTACGCGATCACAAGCATGGGAACAACCGGCTGCACCTGGACCTGCGCACGGCGGACCTAGCTGCAAAAGTCAGCCGGATCCTCGGCCTCGGTGCATCCCCGCTCACCGACCGGCCCGTCGCGGAGGACGGCTAGCGCTGGCACATTCTCGCCGACCCTGACGGCAACGAGTTCTGCGTCTCGCAACCGCCGGGCGCCACCGCGGTGCCTTGAGCCAACGCACGACGTGCGGCATGAGCGGATGCTGCGTCGACGACGTGTGGCTCTGAGATCGCGGGTCGGCTCGGGTCACGGTGGCGGACACGGAACTCGGCTTGCTCTTGTACGGCCTGACCGGCGGACGGTAGAACCTGTATATGCGCAAGGTGGAAGCAGCGGCAGAGCAGACTGCCCATGTGCCGGCCGAGGTCGTCTGGTCCCTGCTCAGCGACGTCATGGTGTACCCGCGGTGGGGACCATGGCGCAAGGCCGGCTACCGGAGCGAGGGCGACGCGGCCGCGAACGGCAAGGGCGCCGTCTACTGGCTGGAGGGATCAAAGCGGTACGGGTTCCGGTACCCCGTCTCGGTCGAGGAAATCCTCGACGTCGAGCCTGGCAAGCGGCTGGCCTACACCGTCCTGCGCGGCATCCCGGTGCGCAATTACCGGGCCGAGGTCACGCTGACCCCGTCACCCGACGGCACCCTCATCCGCTGGGGCGCATCGTGGGACCGGACCATCCTGGGCCGCCTGGTGTACCGGTCGCTGCGTAACCTGTACCCGGTCATCGTGGCCGGCCTGGTGAAGGCCGCGGAGGTTCCCCAGAGCTAAACGCGACACCTCAGCCTTCGACGCGGCGCCGCGCTTCCATCCAGGTTGCGAGCATTCCTGTCGGTGCATGTCATCGGCAGTTGCGATTAGAACTATCCAGCGTGCGGGGCGATCTGGACGATGAGGTCGGCATCCAGGGCTGCGGAGATCCGGTCCAGGAGCGGGATCGTGGGCCGCGCTCGGCGCACCACGACAGGAAGCACCGCAAGTCACAGTGCGCGTGATCACGCGAGGAACCCGTGTACCGCGTCAGGTACGCAGTTACAGCCACTCTCAGCGGGTCGGCAGCAGCCCTTGAGTCGATGAGTCGGACAGGCTGGACATTTGCATAGCGGAGACTCAACCCCGGACAGCGAGCAGCCAAGCCGCCAACGACCTGCTGCCGCTTGAAGATTTCCGGCTATCAGGACCGGCTGTCGTGCGGCTGGCGCAGTTTCCGGCTGGTGACAATCCTGCGTTTGCGCAAAGACTCGAGCCATTCCTGCCCGCTGAGCAGCCGCGTGGTCTTGCCCGACCTGACCTCGCCTGCCGCGGCAACTGCCATTGCGACGCTGGCAGCGGTCATATCATCCGGTGCCTCATATACGACGACCACGTCATACTCGCCAAACGGAAAGCCCGCGACCACGATCGTGGCTCCCAGCTCCTCCAGGGCCGGCCGGATCACTTCCACTGGGTCTTGCGGCTTTTTAAGCTGATCCGCCATTGACTTGGCGGTATAGGAGGCCTGGTACATGTAGAGCGGCATCGAGTTTTCCCCTTGGGCGGGAACAGGCAAACAGATCACCAGCCAGTCCTCGTTGACTCGCGGCAGCTTCTGCCGACGGGTGCACGCGACGGACTGAAGACCACTGCTGTCCAAAGATCGTAGACCGGCCCAGTCGGGCACACCAGCCTCCGCCTCGCCGACCAGCCCTTATCCTCAAAACATGCCAGGGCCCTAAAACCCGGCTAGCTGGCCAAACTCCGGCCGATGCTGCTGCCGGGCGGAGCGTGTGCGCTCGGCGGCATTATGCGGGTGATGCTGAGCGCAGTGGGGTTTACCAAACATGTTGGCCAGGTCAGGCAGGCCCGGGCGCTGCGGCCACCGATCTCGAGCTCCCCGTTTAGAGCGCGGCAGCCTTGTCGCACTCGAAGGCGTCGGCAGGCAGGCGGGCGCCGGGACGGAAACGGTGGCCTGGTCGCTCAGGGTCGCGAGTGGGACTGCTGGTAGTGCGCGATCGCCTCAGCGGCTGCGGGCGCGCGGAAGACGTCGGCGAAGACGTCGACGCTGGTGTCGATGCCGTGCTGGAGACCGTGGTTGAGCCAGGTCTCGAACAGGCCCTTCTGCGCGGCGATCACTTCACGGCTGCTTGCGGTGACCGAGCCGAGCAATTCGAGCGTCGCCGCACGCAGCTGCCCCGGCTCGACCATGCGGTTGATCAGGCCATGAGCAGCGAACTCGGTGACCAGGTAGAGGTCGCCGGTGAGGATGATCTCTTTGGCCTTGGACAGGCCAACATACTGGTGCAGCAGCGCGGCTTCGGCCACCGAGGGGATGCCCAACCTAACCTCGGGAAGCCCGAAGCGGACGTCTGGGTGAGCGACTCGCAGGTCGCAGGCAAGCGCCATCTCGAATGCCGCGCCGATGCAGAAGCCGTTGATCATCGCGACCGTCGGCACCGGCGCCAGCCGTACCGCGCCGATGCAGTCGCGGACGCCCGAGATCACGGCCCGGCCGTCCACGGGCGCGGCGCCTGCGAACGTGTCCACATGCATCCCGGCCGAGAAGGCACGCTCCCCGCTGCCGGTCAGCACGATCGCCTCGATGCCGTCACCAATGCCGGTGACGGCCTGCCTGATCCGGGCAAGATCTTCGGTGTACAGGGCGTTGCGGATTTCGGGGCGGTCAAAGGTGATCCAACGGACCCCGTTCTCATCGGCAATGAGGGGCTGCCCCATGGCGAAGCCTCCTTGAAATCTGGCCGGTCATGCCCGAGCGGGCGTGAAGTGATGGTCAGCCGAGCCGCAATGCATGCGCCAGCGAGCAAGCGCCTCGTTCCCCACCCTAAGACCTCCGTCGCCAGCAAGCGCGCTGCGGAAAGAGTGTGCGTCCGTCGAACTTGGTGAAGGCCTTCCCCTCCGGGTATCAGCTGCGTGAGCGACTCGATGCTGGCGTAGGCATCATTGCGCTGGCCTATCCTCGGCGGATGGGAATTGAGGTGCTGCCGGCGATCGGGCGATGGGAGGACTTCGCCTCGTTCATGGTGCCGCGCAAGCCGGGTGCCGGCGGATGCGTCTGCATGGTGTACCGCAATTCCAGCCTGGACATGCCCGGCCGTATCGGTCACATGCGCGACCTATGTCACAGCGAACCGGGTCCCGGTGTCCTGGCCTACGTCGATGGTGAGGTGGCCGGCTGGTGCTCGGTCGCGCCGAAGCTTACCTATCGCGCGCTGGTCAACTCGCGAACGATCCCGCATATCCAGGACACCGACACGTGGTCGGTGGTCTGCTTCGTGGTACGGCCAGGATTCCGGCGCCGGGGGCTCATGCACTATCTGCTTGATGGCGCGGTCGGCCACGCGCTCGCGATGGGCGCGCCTGCGCTGGAAGGCTACCCGGTCGACCCCGGCGCCGAGCGCATTGACCAGACCAGCGGTTACGTCGGCACCGTTCAGCTGTTCGAGGCGCACGGGTTCAAGCGCGTCCGCCAGACCACTGGGCGACGAGGTGGCAAATCCCGCTGGCTCATGCGCCGCGAGCTACCATGACCGCTCGGCCGCCAGCTCCCGATCCGCTGCGCGGCAGAAGCGCGCGCTCCGTGGGCGGGCGATTATGAATAAACATGCAACTCGGTTCGGCTTTGCAAGCGTCGACGGATCAGGCTGGAAGAGCATGCGCGCGAACGAAATATCCGTCGATCCGCGCTTACCCCGCCCATGCGGCAGGCAGACACAAGGTGAGCGCAGATGAGGCAATCTGGCGCTCTGGACGAAGTTGCGCTGAAACGCTTTCCACGGGCAGCCATGCGAGGCACGACCGAAGCCTGGACCGGATGAGCGGCAAGAATGTGGTGATGGGGAGCCGATCCGGAAGAACCCGAATCGCGGGTCAGATCAGGATCTCAGCGGGCCCGCACTCTTCCTCTTGTGGATGTCGAGCTGGATACTCGTTCCGGTCCTGCTCCTGGCCGCCTTCAGTATCACTCGACTGGAGTTCTTCGTGGTCGGCTTCGTGCTCCTGGTCGCCCCGCTGGGATGGCTGGCGGTGACGAAGGCTGGCAGCCGTCGGGTAGAGCACTCTTGTGTCCCCAGCCAAGTCGCTCGGGCGGCTTGGCACGCGGTTCGATCCGGCAAGGAGGGACGTCCGTGACGGAGCTGTCAGCGTCCTCAACATCCACTCCATCCGAAGGTAGAGCCGGCTTCCCGCCAGCGCCCGCGCGGCGCCGCTATGCCAGTTACCTCTCCGATAGCGCACGCTGGGACGACTTCGAATTCCGAGATGACGACGTCCTCATCTGCACGCCCGCGAAGTGCGGGACCACCTGGATGCAGATGATCTGCGCCTTGCTGATCTTCCAGAGCAAAGCCTTGCCCGGCCGCTTGGACGACTTGTCCCCATGGCTTGACTCCAAGAGTGAGTCTCTCGGTCGGGTCGTTGCCGCCCTCGAGGCTCAGGAGCATCGACGGTTCATCAAGACCCATACACCGTTGGATGGCCTGCCCTTCGATGAGAGGGTGACCTACCTCTGCGTCGGCCGCGATCCGAGGGACGTCGCGGTGTCTGCGTACAACCACCGCCAGAACATGAACCTCCCCACTGTGTTGGCGGCCGTCGAGGCCACCGGTGGTCTCGAAGACTTCCCCGAGTACCGAACCGGGCACGCCCCAGCCGGCCCGACGACCTGACGGAGCAGTTCTGGGCCTGGGTCGAGGCGGAACCTGGACCTGAACGTGAGCATATGGTTGGTCCGCCTTCGGCCAACTGGAGCGGCAGCCTGGTTGCGCTGTTAGATCACTTGGGGACCTTCTGGGAGCAGCGCTACCGTGCCAACGTCGTCCTCCTCCACTACTCGGACCTGCAGGACGACCTCGAGCGACAGATGCGCCATGTGGCCTCGGTGCTAGGCATCGACGTAGAAAAGGGCCTCTGGCCCGAGCTGGTGACCGCTGCCAGATTCGAGAACATGAAGGCACGAGCCGACGAACTCGCCCCCGAGATCCACGTCGAGGGCATCTGGATGGATACGGCACGATTCTTCAACAAGGGATCAAGCGGTCAGTGGCGCCAGATCATGTCCACGGCCGAGGACCAGCGTCGTTACCAAGCACGGGTGAACGAGCTGGGGAACCCGGAGCTTCTCGCCTGGGCTCACCGCGGTCCCCCCGTCCCAGGAAACAGTTGAACCCGTCACGAGCCGACCTACCGCCTTGCACGGTTCGCTCTCCGCGAAGATCGGCGAGTCGCCCAGGACCTGAGTCGGCTCCTCGGCCTCGCGCTCCCAGAGGGTCGCAAGTACGGAATATTCCATCTCGCTCGCCAACTCGTGAACCGGGTGACAGAGACGGGTGCTCCGTAATCGGCGTTCGGCGTCTTCCGTAAGCGCATAACCGGGTGAGCCGCCAGGCTTCACCGGACCTCTTGGATCTGCCGTCAAACATCAATGAACATTCCAGCCTATGCATAAGAATTCGGCCAGGCAACGCGCGCTATTCAGGCATGACCGGACTTCCGCTCGGGGTGGCTTGCGGGGAGCGGCCTCGCATTGCGCCACGACGCTGGCGGAAATGCGCCCGCGCTCGCTCATCGCGATCCACTCAGCTGACGGCCAGTCCCGGATGTCACCACTGCGCTCACCCGCCGCGGAGGCCGGGCGGACCGGCGCCGTAGAGCCGGCCCATGTCGTGCACGTCATCCTCGGGCCTGAGCAGCCGGATCCTGGACCTCGGACCTCCACTCCGGCCCGAGCACGGTGATGAGGAACCCGGTCGCCAAATTTTCGAGATCCTCAGACGGGACCTCTCAGCCAATCTTGAGCGGAACTAAGCTGCGAAGCGCCCCGTCTAACCGCCGGTTGCCAGCCTTTCGGGGACACCCTTCCCCGTTCAGGGCCGCACCAAAGCCGCGGGCGCATCCGGCGCCAGCATCCACCGACGCGAAAGGGAACTCAGGGTCATGAAATTACGGGCCGGGTCACGTTGATATGGAATCCGGGCTGGTACGAATTCAATTCGTCGGCCGATTCCGCATATGCCCAGCGCGGACACCGGAATTTCTGCTCGCTTCCGGCTGGTTCGGGGACACTGCACGTAACAGCCGCGAACGGCGTGCCCAACTGCGACTAGCGCCGGCCTGCTCACTAGCCCTTACCAGTCATAGCCACGGAGCGGCCTTCGGCCGCTCCGCCGCTCTCCGGTCACCCAGCCGAAGCGCGCGCGTCTCATTCTCGCCGCCCGCGCAGCGCTGCCGTCGGCGTCCCGGCGCCCGGAGCAAAAAGGTGGAGCACCAGGGCAGCCGTGATCGTCATCGAAGCAGCACCAGACTTCCTCCATGAACCACCGCAGAGTGGCGCGGCGCGGTTGATCAGCGGTGCCATCCGCTCCCACGGATCGGAGCCGCGCGCAGTGACTCCCACCGCGGTCCGCAGCGCCCGTTCAGTCGCGGGCGACAAGCAGGTCCTGGGGAGTGCGACTGAAGATCTCCCGCGCCATCGGCAAGAAGCGGTTCAGCGGCTCGGTTGGATACCCAGGATCGAAGGACAGCTGATCCCACCGCTGGCAGAACCGAACGCAGGCACCGAAATAGGGGTCCCCCCGGTACTCGTCGCGGATCTTCTTATCCTTGCCGATGTGATGAAAGTAGTAGTAGCCCTGGAAGATGTCGTGGTGCTTGACCACCCACCAGTTCTGCTCACCGACGAAGGGCCGCAGGATCGCGGCCGCTAGTTCGGCATGGTTGTCGGGGGCCAGCGCGTCCCCGACGTCATGCAGCAGAGCGCACACGACGGTTTCGGTGGTCTCGCCATCGCGCATACAGCGCGTCGCAGTCTGCAACGAGTGCGTATACCGGTCAAGCTCAGCCGTCCCCGGATCCTCGTCCTTCAAGAGCTCGAGATTGCTGAGCACGTAGTTCAGCATCCTTGCGGGCGGGAGGGGCGCCTGCTGAACGCAGTCCTCAGCTGTCATCCGGTCCATTCGCGTGTAGCTCAAGAGTGCTCCCTGACGGTGCTCCACGACCTTCGACGGGCACGACGGCTCTTGCTCGACGATGTCGCAGACGCTCCGATTTGACAAGGTGCGCACGCGAGGCCACATCCCGAACCCACGATAAGCAGATCAAAACTGGCCCTCCAGACAGTTCCGCGGGTGGATTCTTGGTCTTAGGGGGCGACCAGCGGCGGCAGGATGTGGCCCTTGTCGTTCCCGTTTGTCGCGATCACTCCGCCGATCATGGGAGCGCTCATGCGCTAGGGGCCGGTGTGGCACAGCTCCAGCTCGCTGCTGCCGGTGGCGGCTGGAGGTTCGCGGCTGATGCCACGCTGGACGCGATGCTGCGGCTGCTGAATATCTATTCGTGGTCAGCCGATGATGTCCGCGATAACCTGCACGCTTACTTCACGGTCTACGCCAGGGCGCTCGACACGAAGCCAGGCGACTTCGCCCACAACCCAAGATGAGCAGAAGCCAGGCATTGACCATGTCCAATCTGATCACAGAACAGCTAGCCACCAATAGCGTGGAGACATTGAAGTGGATCTAGCGGCCCCACGCGCCGGGCCGCTCTTGTTATCAGACATCCCACTCGTTGAAGAAGGACGGTCGATGGTTGAGGAATCAAATGCCAGTCGGTCAGCGCACGACGGTGCCGCTTCCCGTCAGTACTTCGACGCTCGCCCCGACCTGGTCGAGCCGGGCGCAGTCGTTGTCCTCCGCGTAGCGAAGACCCTGGATGTTGTACATCTCCACCCTGGGCGCGCTGACCGGAAACGGCCCCCAGTGCCAGGTGCCGCGGTGCAGGACAAACGAGTCGAGTGGCTTGAGCAGGAATGCCCGGAGCTTGTCCGCATCGGCCGGGCCCCCGAATACTGTACCCGGCGGAGCCACCACAACGATCGCCGGGCAGTTGAGAATCAGAAGCGCCTGAGTGTGCGTCAGATGCCGGTACAGCACTTCGCACACGACGCCGCCGGGCGTATGCGGAACCTCATCGAAGTCGTGGCCGATGAGATTCAGATGTGCGTCCGCCCATTCGAAATGGAGCCGGGAAGTACCGTCTCGCGGGTCGGTGTCGGTCACCGGCGTCCAGCCGTAATCAGACCATTCCGCCGGGTCGAATTGCAGTGCTTCGATGCTTCTCGCGAAAGCCACCATGATAGCTCCTTTCGGTTGCCTGCTAGGGGAAATTCATAATAGCCCAACAACTGGGTTCGTGACGAGAGTAGAGGATCAAGGATGGACGTACGCAACATCAATTCAGTAAAGCCGGTAGCCGAGCACAATGGCACGACCCCGGTCTGGTATCTCATGCCGCCGGGCACGATGCGTGGACAGACTGCCGGCGGATCTCTGGAATTAGTTAACGAATTCGAGATAGTCGGCGGCGGAGCAGTAGATCCGCATACTCACCCGACCCACGAGTTCTACTACGTCCTCTACGGCAAGGGGAAAATGATAATCGGGCAAGAAATTCAGGAAGTCAGCCAGGGAGACCTGGTCTATATCCCCCCGAACGAGGTGCACAGCCTGGAGGCGATCAGCGATAACGCGCCCATCCGGTGCTTCTGCTTCGCGGTAGCCTGCCCGGATGCAGGCGACATCAACTACACCACCCACTGGAACGGCGCCTGAGCTGCCGGGAATGGGCAAATGACGGCTGCGCGCCTTCCCCCGCACCCAGCTGGGATCAGCAACGGCGTGTCAGGTCAGTGCATGACGATCGGCGCGGGACTTGCGGCGGTTCCGGCGCCTGGCTCGCCGCGCGGTGACTTAGGTCGACTTCCTGGCCTCCTCTGGCGTTGGCTCCGCAGCGCTACGTCGTCAACAACTTCTCGCGGCTGCTTGACGCAGAGCCATCGGCCCGGTCTGGTGGAACGCCGCGCCGGCTTGGCGTGGACAAGCCCGTGCTTGGCCGCTGTCGCACGGCCCCGAGTCTGACGTCTTAGAGACGGAAGGCGGTTAGCCCGGTGCCGTCAGCTCACTGCTGTCAGGTCGTCAAGGAGATGGTCAGGATGTCAAGACCGGCGATACGGTCAAAGTGCCGGAGATTGGCTGTTCCGACGCGCCATCCGGCCGTTATGGCGGTCGCCGCGACGAGCCGGTCATGCGCGCCGACGTCCTGGCCGGCAGCAGCGAGTTCGGCCCAGATGCGGGCGTGCGCGCGAGCGGCTAGCAGGCCGAAGGGCAGCGGCGGAAACGCGGCCAGGACCGCCTCGACGAAGGCCTCACGGCGGGCCCGGTGCTCCGGGGACGCGCGGTGCACGCCATGGAGCAACTCGGAGGCCGTAATGGCGGCGATCCCGACCTGCTCGTCGGGCCCCAGCTGCTCTTCCAGCCGCCCGCTCACCTCGGCCATGGCGCCTCCGGGCAGCCGGCGCCGGACAGCGCGTTCAAGGTCGATGAAGACGGTGGTGTCTAGGAGCGTGCCCACGGGTCATCCGGAGCCGGCCCGACGTCGGCGAGCACGGCCTCCATGTCGTCAGCGAAACCCGGATCCGGAAGGGCCGCGCCCGCGAGCAGCCCGAGCGCCTCGCGCAGCGGCCGTCCTGGCCGCACCGCCGTCGAGCGGGCCGCGGTGTCATCTGGATGCATGATGACAAAGGTCGGCCGTTCGTGATTCACGACGACAACCCGCTCGTGCCGGGCGACCGCCTCGCGTGCATGCCGGGGAATCCGTACCTCCTCGGCCCTGATCGTGGTCATGACTGCACGATAGCACAGACCGTACGGAAGCGTACGGTTCTGTACGGAGGTTCTTCCTGCCCGCGCCTGGCCGGGCATGTCAAAAGTGCAGCCGCCACCGCGCCTACCTCATCTACGCTTGGCGGCACGGCCACAGTGATAAAACGGGCTATTCACACACAGATGATCACGAGGCAGCCAACTGCGCGCGACGAAGACGCCGACGTCGTGAACGCGGCACCGCTCGCCGCCGAGCGCTGAGCACGATATGCACGTCACTAGTGGAGTGCCCGCCGCGCGGAGGCCAAGTAGACCATGAGATACCGCCCCCAGTTGGAGACCAGGAGAGCAGATGACGACGACGACGGTGCCTGAGCAGCGGCAGCCGCAGGCCGAGAGAGACCCGATGCGATTTCACCTGCACTATCAGCAGGCAAAGAGCGGGAGCAAAGACGCGGCGTCTCCATACGCAGGCGGCAGCAGCTTCATGGAGCGCGTCTCGGAGGCCGTGGCAAGCGGAATGGGGACCGTCGCGTTCCTCCTCGTCAGCTCCGCGATCATTATCGGCTGGGTGCTCGTAAACCACCTCACCCGGTTCCTCGGACAGTCTTGGCACGGGCTGCTCAACGGGAAGGGCTTCGATCCCGCGCCGTTCATCCTGCTGAACCTCGTCTTCTCCGCAGTGGCGTTTTACACCGGCGCGCTGGTCATCATCGCCCAGAAGGCGCAGACCCGGACCGACCAGGCCAACGAAGAAGCGGCGGCCAAACACCGGGAGGAACTCAGCCAGTTCCAGACCGACTTGCTGCAGCGGAACACCGATCTGACCGAGCAGATCCACACCCTGGCCGAGCAGCTCAACGCCCTAACGCAGCAAGTCCACGCGGCTACCTGCGGCCGCTCACGCTCCAATACGTGACCGGCAGCGGCACGGGCACGCCCACGGTGATCTCGCTGCCGTTAACTTGCCTGCCGTTCGAGGAACCCGGGTCCATAACAGACCAGCCCCCATCAGGCGCAGCGGTCAGCACAGCATGCAGATGGGAGATGCCGGGATCGGCAGGCGGGCCGGCCAGGTCGATCTCGGGCTCGAGGCCGCGCGAGGTGCTGCGGCGCCCGACCCGCATCTCGCCCCCGGTCAGCCGGAACCGGCGCTCAGGGCAGTAGGCAGGCAACTGGATCGATGCGGCATCAGTCAGCGCGTGCGTGCCAATGCCTTGCTCGTCCTGGCGATGCGGCGCACGAGGACCTTAAGGCCATCTTGCGGGCCGCACCTCGCCGCGCCCGGCCTGGGCATCCCATGGCCGACCGGAGACTGTCGCGCCGCAGCGTCTCCGGCTCTTTGCTTGCATTCAGCCGCAGGCAAAGGACTACCTCGCAATCCAGCCAGCAGAGCCCACCCGGTGACCTGGATTAGCGTCATCAAGCCGTTAGTGCCCTTGTCGGCTGCGGCGCGGACTCACCCGGCTGACGCCCGCCGCCCAGCCTGGCCTGTGTCACATGCTGTTGACAGCGAGCAGACGTTCGGCGGCTGCTGAGGCGGTAGGCTTTCGCGCCGCCCGCTCGTCCACTAGGGCGCGAGCCGTGGAGCGGTCATTAGCGCGGGCGGCGGCGGCAATAAGGGTCAAGTCGATGACATCGCGCTGCGCGTGGCTGCCGCCGACGGCGTTGGCAGTATCTCGGATGTCGATCATCAAATCCAGGGCCCGCTCGGGCAGGCCAGCGGCGAACGAGGCGAATCCCTCCAGCAGGGCAAAGCCAGCGTGCTCGGCGGCGACGCGGTTCGTTCCGACGGTCAGGCGGCGGTTGTCGGTCAGGATCTTTTCGTTGCGCTGGTGCCGACCGTCCAGGCCCAGGGCCATGATGGCGTGCCAGTCGTTGAAGCAATAGACGGGCGCTTCGTCCATCAGCGGCTCTATGTCGGATGCGAGTTGCGAGGCCCGCTCGCCGATGTCGGCACCGAATAGTGAAAGCCGCCACAGCAGTGCCGCCGCGTCTGCGATATGGAGCCATTCGGCTGATCGCCTGGCACGGATGTGCTGATCATAGAGGGCCAGCACCTCGCCGACCTCGCCCAGCTCAAGGTGGTAGAGGGCACGATGCCACCAGTTGTGCACGGCGAAATAGCTGGACTCCCAGTCCGGTTTGGTAGTCATAAGAAAGGCCACGCCATCCTGCTGTCTGCCCTCCATCTCGAAGACGTGAGCGAGGGCATGCACGGCCCACACGTCGCGAGAGTTCTCGTCGAGGGCCGTTCTGGCGCGAGCCTCGGCCTGACGGTAGTCGGCGTTCTCCTCGAGGCCGAACGCGTAGATCCCTTGAAAGTAGCCCCAGCCCGGCTGGTCGGCCGGCCAGGCGCGCAGAACGCGCGCGGCGACATCGCGGAGGTTCAGCCGGCGGCCGAGGAAGAAGTAGAGATCCTGCGCGACCTTAAGTGCGAGCATGTCCCTGGGATTGAGGACGAGTGCCCGCTCAAGCGACCGGGCTGCCTCCGTCCAGTTTCCAGCGGCCCACGAGCGCGCTGCCTGCAGGTGGAGGGCTTCGCGCGGGCCGGTCCGATCCTCGGCCCCTTCGAGGTCGTCCAGAATCTTGGTTGCGTCGGCGACTCCGGCCGCGTTGGTGGAGTAGAGCGACAGGTAGGCCCGGTACACCTGGCCGAGGACCAGGTCGGGACCAATGGCAACGGCCTCGTCCGCGCCGGCGGCCGGGTCTCCTGCCAGCGCTACGAGACTCTCAACGGCGTCGTCGAGACCAGCCACAGCTTGTTCATGGCCGCCCCGGACTGGAACTCCCCAGCGATCCGCCAGTGCTGCACCCATGACCACATCTCCTTGCCCGCATCTCTGGTCAAGAGACTAGTAAATCGATCGTCCTCTCCATCGACTTAGCTCTTGACGTTCTCATCGCACCGCGCCCGCCTCGGCACTCTTCACGAGTAGGAGGCCGCTGACCTGGAGAGCCGTATCGCCGCTGAGCTGTCAGACTTCTAGGCGGCCTTACTCAAACCCCCTATGCTGGGAACGCTGCAGAGACGGAGACGCCATGACCCAGACCCTGCCGGAGCAGGCGGCGACGGCAGGCACGCTGGCCGAGGCAATCTCGCGCGGCACGATCGACGAGATTGAAGTCGCCTGGCCCGACCACAGCGGCCATGTCCTGGGCAAGCGCATCCCCGCCGCGCGGTTCTTGGGCCGGGCCGTCAGTTCCGGCTTCCCGTTCTGCAACGCCGCTCTTACCTGGAACGCAGTCGGCGAGGTGCAGGACGGCGCCCGGCTTACCGGCTGGCATACCGGCTACCCGGACGTGTTCGCAGTTCCCGACTTCTCCACCTACCGGCCGCTGCCCTGGCGGGAACGGGCCGGGCAGGTGCTGGCCGATGTCGTCGATCATCACCGGGACTTGGTCCGGACTTTTCCGCGGACTGTGTTGCGGCGGGTGACCTCCCGGCTCGCGGCGCTCGGCTACACCGCGAGAGTCGCGGTGGAGCTGGAGTTCTACCTGCTGCGCCCGGACGGCACCCTGGTCCAAGACGGTCTGCATGCCTACTCCCTGGAGAAGGCGAACGAGCTAGATCCCGTACTCGGGGACATAGGCCGTCTCGGAGAATTCGTGCCGGTAGAGGGCATCCTCACTGAATACGGTCCCGGCCAGGTCGAGGTTAACCTTGCCCACCAGGAGGCACTGACGGCGGCTGATGACGCCTTCCGCTTGAGGTATGCGATCAAGGAACTGGCGCGGCGGCACGGCCTGCTCGCCACCTTCATGGCAAAGCCCTTCTCCGGCCAATCAGGCAGTTCATCCCATGTTCACGTGTCGCTGTGGCGTAACGAGAGCCCGCTGTTCGCCGCCGTGGACGGAGCCGAGAGCGCCCTGGCCCGGCAGGCAGTCGGCGGCATTCTGGATCACCTGCCCGCGCTGGTCCTGTTCGGCGGGCCAACCGTCAACTCCTACAAGCGTTTCGAGCGCGGATCGTTCGCGCCGCTGACGGCGACCTGGAGCGGTGACAACCGCTCGGCCGCGGTCCGGTCTCTGCTGGACAGCCCGGAGGCGAGCCGAATCGAACTGCGTACCGCGTCCGCCGATGCCAACCCGTACTGGCTTGTCGCCGCCACCCTGGCCGCGATCGTGTCCGGGCTGGAGAACGGCGCGGAGCCGCCGGATCGAGGGCAGGGCGATCTGTACCGGTCCGCGCAGCGGCTTCCTGCAACGCTTGCTGACGCCATCGCTGCCGCCAGGGCTGACACGATTCTCGCCAGCATTCTGGGCGAGGACGCCGTCCATGACCTCAGCGTGCTGGCAGCGGCTGAGTGGCACGCGTATACAACAGAGGTGACCGCGTGGGAGACAGACCGCTACCTGACCCGAACATGAATGCGTCGCGAATGCGGGTGGCTGGCGGGTGGCTGCCGTGACTACGACCGCCGGCACGCTGGCAGGGATCGACCTGGCCGATCACGATCGCTACGCCGTGGCCGTTCCCTACGCTGACTTCGACCTGCTGCGCCGCGAAGACCCCGTTCACTGGCATCCTGAGCGGGCAGGCCGTGGATTCTGGGCGGTCACCCGCTACGACGACGTGGTGGCAGTCTCCAAGGACACGGCGACTTACTCGTCGGAGACTGGCTCCTCATCGCTGGAGGATCTCGAACCGGACGCGCTCGAGGCACGCAAGTCGATGATCGACACTGACCCGCCGCGTCACAGCCAGCTTCGCAGGCTAGTGACGGGCAGCTTCACCCGCCGCCAGGTGGCCCACTACGACGATGAACTCCGGGCCATCGTCCGAAGCGTTCTCGATCGGGCGCTGGCGCCGGGCGCCTTCGACGTCGTCAGCCAGGTCGCCGCTGCCGTACCAATCCGGGTGCTGTGCCGCATCCTGGGCATCCCGCCCGAGGATGAGGGCCTGATGATCGATCTCGGCGACCGCCTTATCGCCGGAACCGATCCTGATCTCGGCGATGCCGACACCGGCAGCGACGCGTACCGGTTGCTGCCCTTCCGAAGCCCCGCGGCGCTGGAGATGAACGCATACTCCCGAAGGTTTCATGCCAGGGCCATGCAACGGCCGGGCGAGAACCTCCTATCCCTCCTGGCCCACGCGGATATCGACGGCCAGCCGCTCAGCCAGCATGACTATGACTCCATGTGCCTGCTCCTCATCGTCGCGGGCAACGAGACCACTAGGGCAGCGCTGTCCCTGGGAGTCGAGGCCCTCGCCTCGTACCCCGCACAGTGGGACCTGCTCAAGGACGGAGCCGACCTGAGCACCGCGACCGAGGAAATCCTGCGGTGGACGACGCCACTGCATCACTTCCGGCGAACCGCCACCCGCAACGTGGTGCTGCGCGGCCGGCCCATCCGTGCAGGCGACAAGGTCGTTGTCTGGTACACCTCCGCTAACCGGGACGAAGAGACCTTCCCTGACCCCTACGTGTTCGACGTGACCCGTGATCCCAACCCGCATGTCACGTTTGGCCGGGCCTCGCACCGCTGCCTGGGCGAGCATCTTGCGCGCCTGGAAATCAAGATCGTGCTGGAGGAACTGCTGAGCCGGGTTGACCGGCTCGAGCTGGCCGGCCAGGCTCGTCGCATCCGCTCCAACTTCACCAATGGCCTCAAGAGCCTGCCCGTCCGGACAGCGACTCGATGACGAGCCATCGGCGACGGCATCATCGGGCGGCCCGGCTTGGCTCCACCGGAAACCTCGGTGCTGTCGTCACAGTCACCGCGGCTGAACGCGCATGCGAATTGCCCGGAGCCTGCCCAGGACTTGGCGGCGGCGGTGCCAGCCGCGTCGAGAGCTAGGCTGGAGCTGCGGAACCTGGGGAGGCGGCTTATGCGACCCGGCGCCAGGAGTCGCCGAAGTCCGCGATCACCTTCAGTTCGCCGCCCAGGGCGCGGATGTAGTCGGCGAGGGTGGACAGTTCGGCAACGGATCCGTTCTCGATCGCGGAGACGCGCTGCTGGGTTACGCCCATTGCTACGGCGACTTCATCTTGCGTCAGGCCTGCGTTCCTGCGCATCTCGGCGAGGTACTCGGCGCGCACGTGCAGCGCTCGCTTCTCCTGCGCGTCCTCCACCGCGGCCCGGTCGTCGGGATGGACGAATTCCTCCAGGAACTGGTCGCGCGTATAGGTGAAGAACTCCCCGCTCTCACTCATCCCGGCTCCTTCATGTACTGCTCGTACAGTGCCTCTGCCGCCGGGATCGCGTCGCGGTACCACTGCGTCCACTGACCGGATTTATCACCGGCCACAAGTAACACCGCGTTGCGCACCAGGTTGAAGATGAACAAGATACGCACCTCGCTGTACCCGCTGGAAGCTGGGCGCAGTTCCTTCAGGTTGTGCAGCCGCGACCCGGTGATCCGGTCGACCAGCGGGCGGCCGAGCTTCGGACCCTCGTCCAGCAGCTGATCGATCGCCTGGGCAACCAGGCGGCGCGTGACCGGGTCACCCACCCTGAGCGCATGCGGCCAGTCCCTAACCTGCCTTGTCATCACCAGGCTGCGGGGCACGGCACCTCCATCCCTACAACAAGATTATTGTACAATAATCTCATTGTCCAGATGTCCCGCGGAGGCGGCTAGTCGGCCCACCTGAAAGGTAGCCTGGCCGCGCAGATTGCGAAGCGGACTGCCGAGCGCTACTAGAGGAACTGCTCCAACCGGGCGACTACCTCCCGGCACCGGCCGGCCGGGACTAGGTGCACACCGTCGAAGGCCCCGGAGTCGCGGAACTCGGCCTCAGCGATCAGCCAGCACGGTCCGCGCCGGCCTCCATGCTGCGTCGCTGAGCCCGACTTGGCGAATAGGAGTCAGGTCACCTGGATGCACACGACCGTCCAGCCGCCCAGGCCGATCCGGTCACCGTCGTGCAGCGGCACTGGCACGCCGACGGTGATCTCGCTGCCGTTAACTTGCGTGCCGTTCGAGGAACCTGGGTCCATAACAGACCAGCCGCCATCTGGCGCAGCGGTCAGCACAGCATGCAGATGGGAGATGCCGGGATCGGCAGGCGGGCCGGTCAGGTCGATCTCGGGCTCGAGGCCGCGCGAGGTGCTGCGGCGCCCGATCCGCATCTCGCCGCCGGTTAGCCGGAACCGGCGCTCCGGGCAGTAGGCAGGGAACTGGATCGATGCGGCATCTGGTCCGTCGGCGGCGATCACGCTATCGAAATACTGCCGGTCGGCGGTGACGACGGCTGTCCAGACTGACCCGCTCGCGGCGGGAGATCCCGCTGCCTCCCCCGTCAGCCCGGCCCCAGCCGACGCTGTCCCGGCCGAACCTGTCCCGGCCGACGCTTCCGCGGCCGATAGTGCCCCGGCGGACGCCGCTGCGGCCGGTCCGGAGCTGAAGTCAAAGCCGCAGGTCTCGCAGAACTGGCCGGTCCGGTCGGCCCCGCAGTTCGGGCACTGCTCCGCAGCGGCTCCGGGGGTCGCCACAACGGCAGCCTCACCCGTCGCGCCGACGGACGCTGCTCCCCCGGCGGCCGAAAGCGCGCCGGAACCCGCCCCGGGCGCGCCGGAACCCGCCCCGGGCGCACCGGAACTCGCCGCGGGCGCGCCGGAACTCGCCGCCGGCGCGCCGGAACTCACGCCCGACGCGCTGGGACTCGCGACCGGCGCAGCGGCGGAAATACGCATCCCGCACACGTCGCAGAAGTCTGTCGCCGCGGACTCGTGGCCCGCCGGGCATGTGGCCATGTCCCTGCTACTTCCTGGTCCGGACGGTCTTGGTCGACCTGGTATCGAGCGCCATCTCGTCAGCGTCGTTGACGGCCTTCTTCAGCCGGACCGTCCCGGACGCCGCGTCGACCACATCGACGACCTTGGCGAGCAGCTTGGCGGTGTCCTGGTTGCCGGACTTCTCGGCGAGCGCGACCGCGCGACCGAGTTTCGCTGTCGCGGTGTCCTCGTCGCCGCGCTTGCGCGCCTCCAGCCCGTCCTGGATGACCTGCGCGAGCTCGGCCTGTCCGGTGTAATGCGCGACCTGCGAGTTAATCCGAGTGGACAGAGCCTCGTCCTCGGTCCAGATCGCCCGCACCAGGCCCTGACCGACTACATCGGGGCCGACCAGCAGGCTGACCCGGGCGGCAAGCATCTCCTGTCCAACGCCAGCAGGGGTGACTTGGACGCACACGTGATAGTCACGGCTCTCGGCTGCGCCCCACGCCCCCGTTGGATAGTCGCCAGACTGCGGGCCGGACTGGGTGCGGCGACCGGTCAGGTCCTCGACCAATGGGGCGACTTGCTTGACGAACTTGATGGTCGCGTGCTGCGGGTTCCAGACCCGCAACACGACGTCGGCGACCTGCTTGCCCATCGCGTTCTCCATCATGGCGGCGAAGTCGGCAGCGAGCCCGGCCGGATCGGGCACAATGTCGACGGTGCCAAGCAGCGCGCTGGAGATCTTGCGCAGCTCGCTGACTTCCCAGTCGGTGCCCACACCACGACAGTCGCAGCTGAACACACCTTCGCACAGGCTGATGGCCGCTTCGAGGTCGCTCGGCGTTTCGTGCTCGTTCCGGCCGTCGGTCAGCAGGATCGCGTGCCTGAGCGCAGCCGGGTGCGTGGCAAACAGCTGGTAGGCCAGCCGCAGCCACTGGCCGATGGCCGTCCCGCCGGACGGGCGCAGCGCCGCCACCGCGCGCTTTGCCTCTTGCCTGGTCCGCTCGTCGGCGCCGATCAGACTGCCATTCGCCGGGAAAACTGGCCTGGCCTCATGGGTTCCCGCGATCACTGCGAATGCGACGCCGTCGCGGATCACGTCAATCGCCGCGGAGGTGGCGGCCCGGGCTTCCGCGATCTTGGTCTGCGGCGCGCCCATAGACCCCGAGCAGTCCACGATGACGACCTCGGCGGCGGCGCCGCTCGCGGCAGCCACAGGTGGCGTGTCCGGTGACGTCACCGTGACGATCGCGTTGACTTCCTGGCCGCCTTCGGGCAGGTACTCGTTCTGAAAGACCTCGACGGTGAAGCTTGCCTCACTCATCGTCCATCTCCTTGGCCATCAGTTTCGGCAAAACCTTCCGCAGGCACGTGACCTGGGAGGGGAACGGGGTCCGCGGGCGATCTCAGTGTTCCGTCGGGCCGGACCGGCACGAGGGCAACCGTCACGTTGTCATGACCGCCGGCCTGCAGCGCGAACTCGACCAGCGCCCGGGCTGCGGTCAGCGGGCTGGTGAGTGCCGTAGGCAGCGCTAGCGCCGCCAGTCCCGCCGCCTCCGGCTCGTAGTTCCATAGGCCGTCCGAGCACAGCAGCACGACACCGGGACCGGGCGGCTCGAAAGTCGTTAGGTGCGGCGCGACGAGGCTTGCATCCGCACCGAGCCAAGCCGTGATCGCGTGCCCCTCAGGGGACTCCAGCGCGGCTGACTCGGACATCAGGCCGGCCGTTACCAGCTGCTCCGCCACCGAATCGTCAGCGGTGAGCTGCCGCGAGGCGGAGGCCGCGCCGGCGTCGAGCCAGTAGGCCCGACTGTCGCCCAGCCAGCAGACGGTCAGCGACTCGGCGCTCACCACGGCGGACACGAAGGTGGCCGACGGTGCGTCCTGCAACGCCCTCTTGCCCGCTGCGTCGGCCAGGCCGGCCACGGCATCCTGGGCTGCCCGCACGGCCTGCAACGAAGCAGCAGTCGGGTCCTGGCCGTCGCGCGCTGCCGGAATCAGCACGCTCATAGCGGCCTGTGTCGCTGCCGCGGAGGCGTCGTCCGGACGACTCGAAGCAGAGACTCCGTCGCAGACGACCGCGATCGCGACAAGGCCGCCCGGTGCCTGGGCGGCCGCAATCGCCATCGCATCCTCGTTGCGGTAATGCCGCAGTCCCCGGTCGGTCACGCCGGCCACCAGGCCGAGGTCGGTCTCGATGTGGTCGCGGGGAGAAGGTGCCTTGCGGCCGCACGCCTCGCAGTACCCGTCCGCGCTGATCGGTCCGGAGCCGCAGAACTGGCATCCGCTCGTACGGCCGTCCTCGCTGTCGCCAGGTGCGGTTGGGGTACTAGCTGGTGGTGCCGCCGGGGCTGGTGGTGGCGGGACTGTGCCCGGATCCGGCGCCGTTGGCTGCGGCAGCGCCGCCGACGCGGTCAGGGGCGCCTGGCATGCCTCGCAGAAGTTGTCCCCCGGCCAGACCGGCTGACCACAGGACGGGCACTGCCCAGCCTCAGCGAGCGCGCCGTCCGCCGTCACGACCAGGTCCTCGGGCGAACCTCGTTGGCCAGGTCCACGAGCTCGACCCGGTGCCGGGCGTCGGGGACGAGCCGGGCTTGGGTGCGGTAGCTGCCCTCCAGCCCGAAACGCAGCGCGCGCTCGCTCGGGTCGTTACCGGCCAGCTTGCCGGGGTGAAGCCGCTGCCCGCCCTCGACCCGGGCCAGCGCGGCCTGCAAAAGCTCGCTGGTCAGGCGCTGCCGCAGCATGTCGTCAAGCTGCAGCGTGCTGATTTGCCGGTCAGCTTGCTGCAGGTCATCCGCTGATACCCAGGGGTGGTCGGGGGCCTGCGATAGCCGGATCCGCAGAGCGGCCACCTGCGCGGCCAGGTGCTGGCTGGAAGTGTCCGGCACCGCACTGAGCGCGGCGATGGCACCGGGCCGGTCACCGGCCGCAAGCCGGATCCTGGCCAGGCCGAACGCCGCGCCCACGTAGGAGCGGTCGACCGTCCAGACCACCTGCAGATAACGCGCGGCAGTAGCGAGGTCGCCAGCTGCCTCAGCCACCAGGCCGAGCGCGAGCTTGGGCGCAAGCTCGCCGGGCAGGGCCGCCAGGACGGCATCGAAAGCGGCACGCGCGCCTGCTGGATTGCCGGCTACGAGGTCATGCAAACCCCGATACCACGGGACCCGCCAGTCACCGGGATCGGCGGCGTACGCGTCCGCGAGCAGCGGCTCCGCGTCGGCCGCCTGGCCGGCCACGATGACCGCATGGGCCAGCGCGTACCGGGTCTCCGCCGAATCGGCGACCGCTGGCGGGGTGCCCTGCTCCCCGGCGACCGCCGCTGCGAGCGCACTGCGGCGCTTCTCCGGGTCCAAGGTGCTCAAGGTGGCGAGAAAGCCGGCCGCCGGGTCGGCGCTGTCGACCACTGGCACCGGCAGCCCGGCCACGACGGCCGCTGCGGGCGGTGGCGCTGGCTGGCCAGCGGATAGGACGTCCGTTGCCGGGGTGGCCAGCTCGGCGCCGGGCACGCCAATCGCCTGCAGCTCGGCGCTGAACAGCGATGAGAAGGCGGGCCGCGGCTTCGAGTCCGCGGCTGATAGCACCTCACGCAGCACCCCGGTCAGCTGATCGGCCATCTCGCTGGCCGAGGCGAACCGCTGATCCGGGTCGGTGTTAGTAGCGCGCTGCAGCACCCGCAGGAAGGAATCGTGCTGCGCGAGCACGGGCACGCTGGCCGGGTCGGGCAGGCTGTGCTCGTACTGGGACTGATAGCTGGCGAATTCGAATGTCAGCACGGCCAGCGCCCGCCCGACGGTATACAGGTCGGACGACGGTGACGGTCCTACCGTCGCGATCTCTGGCGCCTGATAGCCGACTGTCCCGTAGATCGGGCTGTCCTCGTCGTCGATCCGCCGGACCCCGCCCATGTCGATCAGCTTGAGCTGTTCCTCGGTCTGGATCACGTTGTCCGGCTTGAAGTCGCAGTACACCAGGCCGCGGCTGTGCAGGTAGCCCAGGGCCGGCAGCACCTCGATCGCGTAGGCGAGCGCGACTGGAACAGGCAGCGACTCCCCCGCCTTGCGCCGCTCCAGCAGGATCTGCCGCAGCGACTGCCCACCGACGTACTCCATGACGATGTAGCCGCTCGGAACCCCGGTCCGCCGGTCCGGGTGCTGGACGAAGTTGTAGACGCCGACGATATTCGGATGCTCGACCTCCGCGAGGAACCTCCGCTCGGCAACGGCGGCCTCCAACGCGGCAGCGTCGCCGGTATTGAGCAGGCCCTTGAGCACCACCCAGCGATTGCCGAGGTTGTGGTCCATGGCCAGGTAGATCCAGCCGAGCCCGCCATGGGCGAGACAGCCCAGCACCTCGTACTGGCCGGCTACGATCTCGCCGCGCTCCAGCTTGGGCGCGAAGGAGAACTGAGCTCCGCAATGCGGGCAGAATCCCTCGGTGAGCCCCGGCTTTCCGCCGCGACCACGGCCGACGGGCCGCTCGCAGTTGCCGCAGAACCGCTTGCTCTCCGGCACCTGCGGGTTGGCTTGCACGGCGCTGGCCGGATCCCGGGCGGGCACCGGCGTGATCTCGATCAGCCCCGCACCGAGGTGCCCTCGAGCCGACCGGCTGGTTCCCGACCTGGTGCGCCGGCTGCCGCTCGGCGCGCTGCCACCCGACATCGCATTGCCACCGGATATGGTGCCGGGCCCCGAGATTGCCGCTGATGCCTGCCGCGGTACCGCGGCCGGCTCGGCGGCCATGCCGCAGACGTTGCAGTATCCGTCCTCGATGGTGCCGGTACAGCCCGGCCGGGTGCAGCCTGACGCGGTCGGGTTCGCCGCCGTACCGGTCGCCGTCACTACGGCCTCCTCCCCTGCCTCGCCAGCGCGAGCACTGCCTGCTGATAGCCGGTGACCGCGGCGGCCGCCATGGCCAGGTCACACGGAGCCGTCCACAGGACGTCGCGGGCCCGCCCGTAGGCCGCGTCCAGCTCGGCGTTCTCGGCGCCGCCGAGCCCTGCGGCCTTGGCCTTGTACGCGTCCAGCAGCCCGCGTAGTTCGTCGCGCCGGTCCAGTTGCGCGGCCGCCGCCCGCTCCGCCTCGCGGCACCACTGCGTGGCGGCGGCGGTGTCCTTCTCCACGGCGTCCAACTCGGTGGCAAGGCGTGTCCAGCGCCCGGCCGCCTGCAGGTCGGTGACGGCAGCCACCGCGCTCGTCAGCTTGCCGAGGTCAGGCAGCGGCTGCGCCCCGGCGCCGGCGATCCTGGCGGCCGTGCGCTCCTGGGCGGCCGCAGCATCCTGCCGGGCGGCGGTCGCAGCCGAAATGGCCGCCGTCAGGGCAGCGATCCGGCGGCCGGCCCCGTCACGCAGGCGGGCCAGGTCGGCCGCCCGCACGGACGCGGCGGTGACTCGCTCCCGCAGCCGGTCCAGCCGGCCGGTGTCGGTGTGGCCGTGCTGCCAGAGCGCGAGCGGATCTGTGTTCAGCGTGTTCCGCAGCTCGCCGAGGCTGGTCTCGGCAGCGGTGAGCGCGTCTGCGAGCCCCGTGTCGGCCAGCCCAGTGCCGGCCAGCCCGGCCGACATCCGTTTGGCGTCCTCCAGGCTCGCGCCGGCCTGCTGCAGTCCGTCCGAGATCTCGTTCCAGATTGTCTCGGTCCTGGCGCAGAGAGCCGACGCGTCGGCATAGGCGCGCTTCATCTCTGACACTGCCTCGCGGAGCGTCAGGTCGGTGGTTGCGCCGGAAGTCAGCTGCCGCTGGCCGACCGGCGTGGCCCGGGTTAGGCGCACGGAAGGCCCCGTCATCAGGGCACTCACCTCGTCGAGCTTGGCGCCCGGCGACCGGCCGAGGCTGGCCACGATCTGGGCGGCCCGGTCCACGACGGCCGAGTAGGCAGTGAAGGTTTCCCACAACCTGGCCAGCTCGGCTTCGATCGCGGTCCAGCGCTGCTGCGTCTCACCCGCGAGCTTCGCCCCGGCCAGCATCCGCTTGCCGAAGCTGCCATCCAGGTCGAGGAGGTTCGCCTGGACGTTGTCCCGCTCGGTACTGGCCGCCGTCACCGCGGCTGCGGCTTGTTCGCGGGTCATCGATGCGGTCATGGCCCGGTCACTGATATTCCGCGAGACGTCGGTACAGGCCCCACGTGCAGCCGGCCGCCATGAGCAGCGCCGCGACGATGAACGCGACCTCCAGCCCGGTCAGCGCGTTGGCGGCTGAGCTCGCGCCGGCCGAGAAGACGGTCTGGTCGGCCGCGATCGACCGGCTGAGATCGGCCTCGAGCTGGCCGAAACCGGCGGCCGAGCTGCCGGTGCCGGACCCGATGACCAGGCTGGTCTCGGCGGAGTAGTTCGCCGCGACGTCGAGACTGAAGGCCCTGTCGCTGATCGCGTACCAGGCGCGCGCGCCCCGCCCGGCCGCGGCGGCCTGCGCCGCTGCCGTGCCAGTCGATGCGGCGGCCGCGGACGTCAGCAGCGAACCGGGACCCGGCCCTACCTGTCGCTGCGCCGAGGCGAAGTCGCCCTGGAAGGAGGTGCTGCCACTGCGCGAGATGAGGTTCAGGATCTGATCGCCTCGAGCGCGCTGGGCGGTGATGCTGGCCTGGGCCAGATACTGGGCGGGCGTGGAACCGTGGGCCTCGGCATGCTGCAGGTCCGTGCGCGCCACGGCGAACGCGATCAGCAGCCATACGGCCGTCGCGATCATGGCGACCGACGCCAGCAGCAGGCCGTAGTTGACGGTGCGCCGCATCCGCCGCGACAGCCACCGCTGCGCCCGGTACAGCGCAACGCCGAGGCCAGCGGAGAACGCCAGCGCGATCACGACCCACGGAAGCCCGGCTGCCTGCGCGCTCTGCGCGGCCAGGCTCGCGTTGGCGCTGGCGTAAATGCTGCGAGCGGCCGGCAGGAGCGTCAGGTGCATTTGCTCGGAGGCCACCTGCATGAAGGATCCGCCCGTGAGCTGGTAACCCAGCGCGTAGTCGCTCTGGGCTTGTGCGACGTAGCCGGTGTAGACCGGCAGGCCGGTCGATATGGCCGCCAGGCTCACCCCGAGCGGGCTGCCGGACAGCTGGTTGCCCGATGCTGCCGCGGCATTCTTCAGGCTGGACAGGTCGGCGCCTGCCTGCGCGATGTCGGCCTGGTAGCGCTGGCGCACTGGCAGGCTTTCCGCTGGCCCGGACAAGAACGCCGTGGTGGCCGTCACGTCCGCGTCGGACAGAGCCTGATACATCTGCCGCGCCTGGAAGCTCACCGGCTCGCTGGAGTTCAGCACGCCCGAGGCAGCCGACGCGTGCTGGTACGCGGTCCACGCACCGACCGCGCCCCATGCCAGCGACAGCACCACGAACGCGACCATGAGCAGCCCAATGGTCCGCGGCGTGGAGGACATGCTGAGCCGGGAGCGGACCCCGTTCCCTGTCCTAACGGTTTGCCGTGCGGTGGGCCCGATCGCTACCACGGCTGCCCCCTTCTCACCGGATCTTCGCGATCTGGGCGTCGGCCAGTGCTACGACGGCGGCCGGCAGCGGCTGGAACCGCACCTGATCGAGAAACTGGGCCGAGTTCCCCGCGGTGATAGCCCAGTGCAGGAAGGCCTGGAGAGCCTGGGCCTTCGCTGCGGTCGGCTGCCGGGTGGTGACGATCGC
The DNA here is from genome assembly GCA_963804435.1 of uncultured Actinomycetota bacterium. Taxonomy (GTDB): domain Bacteria; phylum Actinomycetota; class Actinomycetes; order Streptosporangiales; family Streptosporangiaceae; genus JAJYUU01. The sequence goes on from CAWDQI010000001.1 coordinate 3,968,584, forward strand.
GTACTCGTAGTTGACGATCGGGTAGCCGTCAGGCGCCGGGCCGTTGATCATGGAGATCGTCTCGTTGGGCGGGAGCAGCGAGACGAAGCTGGCGGCGGCGGCACTCAGCGTGGCGGGCGTCGGCAGCTCGTACTGCCTGGCCGCGTTGGCAAGCTGCGCCTCGCCCAGTCCGGCCGACAGCGCCTGGGACAGGTAGCTGATGCCGACATAGGCAACGCAGCCGCGCGTCGCCTTGCAGGCCGCGACCATGCCGCTGTTTCCTTTCTCGGCGAGCGCGCCCGGAGCGGCTGGCCAGGCCACCGTGGTGCCATAGCCGATGGCGCTGTTCCAGGCGGCATCGCTGGTCGCCAGGTAGCTGCTGAACAGGAACGTGTCGCCCGAACTCTCGGCGCGGTGCAGGGGGACGACCCTGGTGGGCGGCAGGCTTACGCCCGGGTTAAGCGCCGCGATTGCCGGACTGTTCCAGGACCTGACCCGGCCCTGGTACATGGCTGCCAGGACCGTGCCGTTCAGCTTGATATGGACGCCTGCCCGCAGGCCGGGGACGTTGTAGTTGACCTGCTGCGCGGAGATCGCCAGCGGAATATTCAGCAGGTTAGGGTCGGTGACGAGGTTCCCGCTGGACAAGAAGGCGTCAGAGGCGCCGATGTCGGCCTTGCCGGCCGAGGCTGCCTTGATCCCGGCACCGGAGCCGGTGGCTGCCGTCGAGATGGTGACCTGGCTGAACTGCTTGTCGTACGCCGACGCCCATGCGTTGAGCAACGGGAAGAGCAGGGTGCTGCCCGTCTCGGACAGCGGCACTCGGGCTTGGCCGGGCGTCGTTGCGACGGTAAGAGCACGATTCGACTGGGCCGCGGGCGGCGCAGCGGCTGAGCTCGTGCCGCCGCACGCGGCGGCTAGCCAGGACAGGACGACCGCCGCCAGCGCGGGAAGCATGCGCGATCTCGGTGCCACCGGCACTCCTCGTCCCCCGAGTCTTCAGCCGCACCTCGGCTGGCAGCAAAGGGCGTGCCGGATCATGTCATCAGATTCACTGATTCGCCGCAAGCCTTCTGAGGCGACTGTCTCCCGCGCTCACCCTGCGAGACCACGATGAAGTCTGGTGTAACGGCAAGGTGCGTAGGCATACGGAGTCGGCAGGGACAGATGGCCAGGCCCCGCACCAGGGCGGGCGCAGCACCTACAGAGCACATGATTCCGTGCGAGAGCACAGAACGACGCTGATGCGCGGCCGCCAGTACGGCAGCCGGTCAGGTCGATATCTTGGCGAGGAAGCCCGCGAGGGCGTCCCACCACGCGTCGGGATTCTCGAACTGGGGACAATGTCCGGCGTTCGGAATGATCGCTAGTGCGCCCCGGCCGACCGCGGCCGCCATTCGCTGCGACGGGCCGAGGAATGGCTGATCCTGCTCACCAACGATGACGAACACTGGCAGTGACTCGGGCAGGTCGCGAAGGCGGTCGAGCCGGTCCGCCGTTGTGACGAACTCCGAGACCATCGCCGCGTACAGGGCGGGTGAGGTAGCCCGGAACTTCCTGTCCTCGAACTCTGCGTAGCCCGGCTGCTCCGCGACCAGGCGCCGGTGCGCGGGGGTCTCGAGCGGTCCGTCGCGCTCGGCCATGACCTGGGCGAGCCCGTCCATCCCCCGAGCGCGGACAATGGCGACGGCCGCCTGGATGAGATCCGGGTCGAGGTTATCCAGCGGCCCGTGCGAGGTGTCCATCAGAATCAGGGCGTCAGTCCTCGCGGCTGCCTTCAGCGCCATGAACTGGGCGACCATGCCCCCCATGGAGTGCCCGAGCAGAGCAAACTGCTCCCAGCCGAGCGCGTCGGCAAGGCGCAGCACGTCGTCGGCCAGGATTTCGAACGAGTAAGCAGCGTCGGCAGCCGGCTTCGAGCTGGCACCGTGGCCGCGCAGATCGGGCGCGACCGCATGCCAGCCCGCGTCGGCCAAACGGTCAAGCCACGGGGTGAAGTCCTCCTTCGCCCCGGTGAAACCATGCACCAGCAGCAACGGGCGGAGGCCGACACCCGCTTCCGCGATCGACAACCGAACGTCACCCAAATCGACATGCCGCTCTACTGCCTGCATGAATACTCCAAGTTTTCCGCCGCGAGATGCCGAGGCTATCGCGCTCTGCCTGCACTCAGCCGCAGACACCGCACCACCTCACAATCCAGTCAGCAGAGCCCCCGCCCGGCCTGGCTGACCCACGCGCCGACTAGCCGGCGGCCTTGCTGAAGTCGGCGGTCTGCCAGTGCTCGGGCGTCATCCGGATCGTCACGTCGTCGATATCGGGGTTAGCGGCGATGTAGGCATCGCCGCCCTCGGTTCCAAGGTAGCGGCGAGCGATGGCGACCCGCTCGGTCAGGTCGGCCGGCCCGATGACCGCGGGACCCTCCACCGTCACGTACTTGTAGGGCGGCCTCTCATCCTGCGCGCACAGGCTGAAACGCCCGGCCGCGGCGATGGCCCTGGCTTTCCGGCTGGTCCCGCCCGTGGTCACGCTGACCAGCCCGCCGGGGCTGTAGCTGTACCACACGGGGGTGGCCAGTGGCCCCCTGCCCTCCCCGGCCACAACAGTGAGCACGCCGACGTGCACGTCGGCCAGAAACGCTTCCCGCTCCGCAAGCTCCATGCTCACCGACACCGGTTCTCCCTCCACGTGGCTGGGCTGGCGCGTACAGTCTCCCATCAGCTTGCGGCATCCATGCACAGCAGTCAGCGCGGTCGGGCGGCCTGAAAGGCGAGCTGCCGTCGGTCCCGCCGGCGGACGAGTTACAGCGGTCGCCGCTCGCGTTCCCTTAAATGAGCGGAACGGGTGCCGTTCTGAGCTGCGTCGTTGACGCTGGTCGTGCGGTAGCCGCCTTCGGTAGCATCGACGGTTGTGGCGCGGATTGATACCGACTATCTGATTGTCGGGGCGGGCGCGGCCGGGCTGGCGTTCGCTGATGCGCTGATCGCGGCCTCGGACGCCGACGTGGTGATCGTGGACCGACGGCACTGCCCCGGTGGGCACTGGAACGACGCCTACCCATTCGTGCGGCTCCACCAGCCGTCAGCGTTTTATGGGGTCAACTCGCGGGTCCTGGGCAGCGACTCGATCGACAGCAGCGGACCGAACGCGGGTTTGTATCAGCGGGCGACGGCGGCCGAGATCTGCGATTACTACCAGAAGGTGTGCGAAGAGCACCTGCTGGCGTCGGGCCAGGTGCGCTTCTTCGGCATGTCCGACTACCTGGACGAGGGGCCGGAAGGGAGCCGGTTCGTGTCCCGGCTGACTGGTGCGACGACAGCGGTGCGGGTGCGGCGCCGCACTGTCGATGCCAGGTACCAGGAAGCATCGATCCCGGCGACCCACACTGCGTCATTCGCCGCTGAGCCGGGGGCGCGCCTTATTCCGGTCAATGATCTTGTCAGGCTGACCGGACCCGCGAGCGGATATACGGTCATTGGCGCCGGCAAGACGGCGATGGACGCATGCATCTGGCTGCTCGAAAGCGGTGTGCCGCCGGAAGTGATGCGCTGGATCAGGCCGCGGGACGCCTGGCTCCTGGACCGGGCCTTTCAGCAGCCGCTCGAACTCGTCTCCTGGCTCATCGAGGGAGTGTCCCTGTACCTCGAGGCCGCGGCAGAAGCCGAGGACGTCCCGGATCTCTTCGGCCGGCTTGAGGCTTGCGGGCAACTTGTCCGGCTCAACCCGGCGGTCGAGCCCTCTATGTACCGGTGCGCGACCGTCAGCCAAGCCGAACTCGCGAGCCTGCGGCGAATCGAGAACGTCGTTCGCCTCGGACGAGTTATCCGCATCGGATCCGACCGAATCATGCTGGAGAACGGATCGATCCCGACCGACGGCGGCCAGGTTCACGTCGATTGCTCGGCCTCCGGCCTGCGTCTCGCACCCGGACGGCCGGTATTTGCCCCCGGCCTGATCACCTTGCAGCAGACCCGGGTCTGCCAGCCGACCTTCAACGCCGCGCTCGCCGGGTATGTCGAAGCCACCCGCAACGACGATACGGACAAGAACCTGCTCTGCCCACCGAACCCCTATCCAGACGCCGCAACCGACTGGATAGCGGCGACCTGCATCGCTCAGCGCGCCCAGGCCACGTGGTTGGCCGACGCTGATTTGTCAGCCTGGATGGACGCAGCCCGGCTGAACGCCGCCCGCGGCGTCGGTGCTCACCTGACCGATCCGCGGATGCAATCGGCGCTCGCCCGCATGTTCGCTAACGCCGAGCCAGCTGTGAAAAAGCTTGATGCTTTGCAGGCCCGGGTCCACCAGCCAGGCCCTGCAACCCGGCGGCCGTGACCAACGTACCTCGTGAACTAACTCGGGCTGCCGGATGAGGGGTCGGCTAGCGGGCGGCGGCTGCGGCGCCGAGGAAGGGCCCGCGTGGGCCGACCGTTAGTAGACCGGCTCAAAGGCTCAGCGATCCATCATCTCAAGGAACTGCGTCCCGGATCCCGGGGGCGTTCGGAGATCAGGATCATATTCGCGTTCGAGTGCCCGCGCGGTCGGCGCTGCTGCTGCTCGGCGGTGACAAGGCGGGGAACTGGCAGCGCTGGTACCGCGACAACATCCCGATCGCCGAGCAGCTGTACCTCGACTACGCGACAGAGAACTAGGAGTAACAACCGATGCCCAAGCGCACCCCGCAAGAGTGGGAAACCCTGGAGGGAGAACTGCACGCCGCCGCCGTCTCTCCCGAGGAGATCAAGGCCGGCGCCCGGATGCTGCTCGCCCAGGCCCGCGGGCATCAGCTTGCCCAGGCGCGCAAGCAGCTCAGCCTCGCCCAGCGAGACATCGCGGCGACGATGGGCGTGAGCATCGCCAGGATCTCGCAGATCGAGCACGGCGAAGTCACCTCGTTCGAGGTCATCGCCCGCTACGTCGAAGCCCTGGGCGGCCGCCTCGACCTCGTCGCCGACTTCGGCGACCGGACGTCCGCCTCCCGGTCAGTGACACCGCCGAACCCCCCGCCGCCTGACCTAACCAGGCCAGGGCCTGCAACGCAATTGAAGTCCGCGTTCCAGGACCAAGCCGAAAGGCTTGCGGACACGTCTGTGGCCCGGTCCGCTCAGGCTGCCGGGCCTCCGGTCAGTTCGCCGCGCCCAGCGGGCGTGTTCTTGTTCGACTGGCTGTCCCGCAGCGCCGTCACGGACTTGTGTCATCGACGAGTTCGATGCTGAGGCCCTGTTGCTGAAGTGCAATGATCTGACCGCGATCGGCGGATTTGCCAGTGATCAGCAGTCCGATGTCCTGGATTCCGCAGATTGGCGCGAGTTCAACACGGCCAATCTTTGAGGAGTCGGCCACGAGCACGCACCGGTCAGCGGCCTGCACCATCCGCTGCTTAACCTCCGCGTCCCGCAAGCTGAAGTTGGTCGCACCGGCCCTGGGATGCAGGCCATTGCAGCCGAGGAAGACAATATCGGCGTTGATTTGCTCCAGGATTCGCCCGGCCAGCGGGTCAACCAGCGAATGCTGGGCCGGGCGCAGCGTGCCGCCCGTTAGAACAACTGTGTATCTGGGAATCGCGGGCTCGAGCTCGTGGGCGATCGTCAGGCTGTTAGTGAAGATCACCACATCGGTGAGCTCGGTTCGGGACACGAGCTGCCGGGTAACGAAGGTCGTCGTCGTTCCCGAGTCGATGACAATCGACTCGCCACTGCGGATAATGCCGGCGGCCACTTTCGCGATCGCTGCCTTCTCGACTGCGGCGGTGCCAAGGGACAGCTCGTAGCTGGGTTCGGAGTGGGCTTCTGGGGCTGGCTGCCGGGCCCCGCCCCGGACGCGGCGGATTCGTTTCTGCTCGTCTAGGAGGTCGAGGTCGGCGCGTATCGTTACGACCGATACGCCGAAGTCTGCGGCGAGCTGAGCGATACGGACGTATTCCTGCTCTTGGAGCAGGCCAAGGATCCGGTCCCTGCGGATTTCGGCCGGCACGGGCTCGTTCGTGCTTGTCACGGATCCCCCACGGTCGACAGCCTGGCTGCGGCGATGTCTCCACGCTGGACGATTCCGGCTGGAAGCAGTTCGCCGTGCGCCTCGATCAGGTCGTCGCATAGGTTCTGGATGGCCGGCAGCGTCAATGTCGCTGCGGTGTTGGGGTCCAGCATGGCGGCCTGATAGACGTGAGAACGGTCTTCCTCCAGCGCCGCGCGCACAGTGAGTTCCACGACGTTCAGGAATGTCCGGTTCAGCGCCGCCAGCTGTACGGGATAGTCCTCGACCGGGATAGCCGATACGCCGATACCGCCCACTCGCGCCGGGACCTCGACGCAGCATTGCGGTGGCAAGCTGGCGATCAGCCCGTTGTTGGGGACGGTCAGGTAGACCTCTCGCGCGGTATTCGTGAGCATGGCGGAAATGATCTCCGACGCCAGTTCAAGATGCTGCCACTTTATGAGCAGCGTCCGGCCGTCCGCTACGGCGCGCCTTGCCCGTTGGTAGGCGTGCAGCTTCTTGCCCAGCCTGTGCAAGTATTCCTCTTGCCGGACGCCAAAGCGCTCCATTTGGTCGTCGTGCCGCATGAACCACGGGACGTACTCAGCCGCGTGCGCGCTCGATTCAGTCGGAAAGTAGCCGAACCGGCGGTAGATCTCGGCCCGCACATTATGAGCCGCGTCCGGATCGGCCCTGAGCCTGGCGTCAAGGTCGGGGTAGAGCGACTGGCCATCCGCCTCGAAGCGCAGCACGAACGACTGATGGTTAACTCCCGCGGTCACGAAGGAGACATCGCGAAGATCTCGCTCCACTATCTCAGCTAGCAGCGCGTGAGTGTCTCGCACAGCGTGGCAAAGCCCGGCCACGCGGCAGGACGGCACCGCCGAATGTACCGCCCAGGTGCTCATAGCCATCGGGTCGGTGTAGGTAAGCAGCCATGCCGTCGGGCACAGCTCGGCCATGCTCCGCCCGATTTCGACGAGCACCGGTATGGTCCTCAGGCCACGGAAGATCCCGCCGATCCCGATCGTGTCACCGATCGTCTGCCTGAGCCCGTACCGGTGCGGGATCTCGAAGTCACGCAGCGCAGCGTGATAGCCGCCCGTCTCCAGCTGGCAGACGACGAAGTCCGCTCCGTCTAGGGCGCGGCGCCGGTCAGACGACAAACTGATCACAGCGTGCGCGGCAGTCTCGTCATCGAGCCGCCGAGCAATAGTCTCGGCAGTCGCTAGCCGCTCAGCATCAATGTCATCGAGTACGACGTGCAGGCGGTCATGTAGTTCCGGGGTGGCAAAAAGATCCGACAGGTTTCGGCGAGTGAGCTCGATGTTCCCCGCACCGATGAACACGATCTTGGCCATTAGGCACCTGCCTCACACCGAGCAGACCGGCTTAGAGCTGTAGTAAAGCACGCCGCAGCGGTCCGGCGAATCGGCCGCAACGAGGCGGTGCGCCGCTCGGACGGCCTGGCCGGCAGCCTTGAATCCACCGAGGTGCTGACGCGCTTGGGCGCCGCGTGCGGGCTCGTCGCAGTCCCTCCGAGGGGCGCCGGGGCGCCTGACCCAAGGCTGGCGGTTGAGGGAAACGGGCCTTCGGCGACAAGGAAATCGAGGCCAGGCGCGATGATGGCGATTAGCATCGGCGCCGAGTGCGGGAAGGGCGGGCCCTTGGCCCCGGACTCCATGCACGTGCGGTCCAAGGGGCGACCCTTCTCTGGTCTCTCCCGTCAAGGTGACGAGGGCAGCGGTCGCCCCATGTCCGGGCCGATGTGAACGCGACTCGCCGGCAGAGGCCGACCGGCGGCGCGACTGAGGCCCTAGTCCAGCCGATCGACCTGTGCCCGCAGCCTGGCCGGCTACTCACGCTGGCAGGGATTACAAGCCACAGCGACGGAATCGCGGCAACCGGGAGAGCGGAGCATCAACCTCGACCCTGGCTGGGCCCGTCCACCGGGCACCATCGTCTGCGATCCAGTCGCCAGGTGGGATGACGATGCTCCGCCGTCTCTGGCCCTTGGCGATAACTGGTGCGACCATCAGATCGTCTCCGATCATGAACTGATCGCGGATGCGCTCGTAGCCGCTCCCTGGGAACACATAGGCGAGGTGCCGCTGGATTGGCTCGCCGGTCCTGGCGGCCACGTCAGCGAGCGTGACGATCTCTTCGCCGTGAGCAGCATGCAGATTCGCCGCCTCCACGCACAGGCTGAGATGGTGCCGGTCGAGCAGGCGCCACGGAGCTGCTGAGAACTGCATCATCGGGAAAAGGGCCTGGCATTGCGCGGATCGGACGAACAGCTCAGCATCAAACGATGGACTGGCTCGGGTAGCCGGAAAGGCCAGGTAGTCACCGCCCGCGATCATGTCGGGACATGTGAATGCGTGGCCGGATAGGCCCTGCGCCAGCCCGTTCGGGATCAGGCTGGCCAGGCCGTTCTTCTCATCCCACGAGTGAGCCTTGTCGCGCTGGCGCTGCGCGAGCGGAAGTCCGGCTGCTTTCCATGCGGCGCGCGACTCGTTCATTGCCCAGGTCGCGGCGAGTGTGTTCCAGGCGGTTGTGTAGCGCTGGGAATCACCGAGGCACATGCTGCGGTAGAAGCTAGCGTCGCCGCCGTCGAATTTGAATCCATCAACGCCGAAAGTGGCACTGAGGCTCTGGAGCTTGTCATGCAGCCAAGCCAGCGCGTCGTGATTGAGCAGGTCAACGGCCGCGCTGCGCCCGTTCCACCAGGTCCCGATGGCCGGCTCACCGGCCTCGTCGCGGATTAGGAGGCCGCGAGCAGCCAGCGACCGGTAGGCCGGGGAATCTGGGGTCACGAGAGGAACGATCCAGAGCATGACCGCGAATCCGAGTTCGTGCAGGCTCTCGGCCATTGCGCGTGGCTCCGGGAACCGGCCGGAGTGAAATGTCCAGTCCCCGTAGGACTCGCTCCACATGTCGTCGATGATGAGGACTCCAGCTGGAAAGCCGTGTTCTAGCGCCTGGTGGGCGTATCGGAGGACAGCGTTCTGGGTGGGCTGAAAGAGCGTCTCGATCCACAGGTTGTATTGAGGTGCCGTGAACATCGCGGCCGCAGGCCGGCGGCCGCTGGGCTCGAAGTGGCGTGTCGCTGCGAGGAAGCCGCCCCGCAGCGAGTCTTCGCCGCCGCCGACCTCGATCTGTGCGCTGCCATGGGGCCGCGCAATCAACATTGAGCCATCTAGCTTGATCGTCAGCGGGTCTTCCGACCACAGGTACCGGCCCCGGCTCGACACGAGCAACGGCATGGCCTGGTTGTCCGCTGGCTCGCGGAGGTCGACGTAGTAGCCGTCGGTGAATGGCATGCGGTACCCGTCGGAGGCATCGCCTCCCCACCAGTGCTCGCCGGGCAGGATCTCGAGGCGGACCGTCGCATCGGCCTCATTGACGTCAGCCGGGGGATGCAGCGTCATGGCCAGTCGCCTCTCCCCTGTCGATAGGTTTCGATTTCTTTGTGAAGCGCGATGCTATCGCAACTGACGTAACATGCCAAAAGTTGCCTTGCAGAAGCACAGCTCAACTGGATCACCTGCACTGCAGTGCCATAGCCAGGCCTGCAGTCCGTTAGTTTGAACAATATTAGACCATATCGGATAGTTTCAACCTCCGCCGAGCGGCATGCGTTGCCATTTCGTTATGGAAAGCTAGCGCAAACCTATTGACAAGGAAACGAAGCACTTCGAAGCTTCCGGATATGACCTCACCCACAGAAGCAGTCCCCGGCGAGGTCCGGCGGGAGCGAATGCTGGCGCTGGTCTCCGAGCGCAACTTCGTGCGCGTGTCAGACCTGAGCGAGGAGTTCGGGATCTCGGAGGTCACGGTGCGGGCGGATCTGGAGCTGCTGGACCGGCGCCGTGTCATCCGGCGCGTTCGGGGCGGTGCGGTGCCTGCCGGCGAGCGGCTCCGGGACGAGCCCTCCTTCGAGCAATCGCTCAGCGCCTCGGCGATGGAGAAGCAGCTGATCGGCAGGGCCGCGGCGGGCCTGATCCAGTCCGGCGAGAGCGTGATCCTGGACGTGGGGTCGACGACGACGTTCATTGCCCGGTCGCTGATCGCACGCGAGGAACTTCAGGACCTGGTAATCCTCACCAACGCGCTGAACATTGCCATCGAACTGGAGTCGGCGATCCCGCGCTTTTCCGTGATCGTCACGGGCGGAACGCTGCGCCGCCTTCAGCACTCCCTGGTGGACCCGATGGCTCGCTACCTGCTGCAGCAGGCCAACGCGGACACCGTCTTCATCGGGTGCACCGGCGTCGACGCCGGGCACGGGGTGACGAACATCAACGCACCCGAGTCAGAGATCAAGAAGCGGATGCTCGAGTCAGCGTCGCGCCGGATCGTCGTCGCGGATGGCTCAAAGATCGGCCAGGTGGAGCTCGTCAGAGTAACAGGCATCGACGGGATTGACCTGCTCATCACGGGTCCCAGCGCTGACGCCGCCGAGCTCGACCTGCTGCGCCAGCAGGGACTTGAGATCATGGTGGTCGGCTGATGGCGCCCGTACCAGTCCCGGCCAGTATCCGCCCGGTGCCCGCGCGGCGCCGCGCCACGCACCATGGCAGCGGGCGAGCGGCCATGCTGTTCATCCTGCCGAGCCTGATCGGCTTCGGAGTCTTCTACGTCACGCCGCTCATCCGCGGGATCTACCAGAGCCTCACCCAGTACAACATCCTGCAGCCGCCTCAGTTCATCGGCCTCGGGAACTACCGCGAGCTCTACCACGACCCGATCTTCTGGAATGCGCTGAAGGTCACCGCCGAATATGTCGGCATCAACATCAGCACGCAGATGATCGGCGCACTCGGCATCGCGGTCCTCATGGAGCGCCTGACCCGGTCGATATTCGTCCGCTGCGCCCTGGTGTTTCCGTGGCTAGTGCCGAATGTCGCGGTGGCGACGATCTCTCTGTTCATGCTCGACAGGACCGTCGGGGTCGTCAACCACGCACTGCTCGACCTGCACCTGCCGGCGCAATACTTCTACCAGAGCCCGCATGAGGCAATCGCCACCGTGGCGCTGGTCAATACCTGGCGCAACCTCGGCTATACCGCGCTACTGCTCTTCGCCGGGATGCAGACCATCCCGAAGCATCTCTACGACGCTGCAGCCATCGACGGAGCGAGCGAATGGAGGATCTTCAAATCCATCACGCTGCCACTGCTGCGGCCGATCCTCGCGCTGGTGCTCACCGTGTCAGTGATCGGGTCCTTCCAGATCTACGACACAGTGTCGATCGCCTACCAGACACCGCTCCCGCAGGCATACGTGCTGTACTACTACATCTACACGGCCGCGTTCGGCGAGCTCAGGATGGGCTACGCATCCGCCATGGCCGTCGTTCTCTTCATCATCCTGGGGCTGTTCACCTATGCGCAGCTGAAGCTGATGCGCGCCTCGCGCTCGGACTTGGCATAGGTGGTGGCCACATGACCATCGTGAAAGCCGCCGAGCAGAGCCGGATCAGCCCGCGACCAACGGCCAGTCGGCCTCGCAGGTCCGGCATCCGACCGGGCAGGACGCTGGCATGGCTGATCCTCATCGTCCTGATCTTCATCAGCCTCTTCCCGTTCTGGTGGATGTTCAAGGAAGCCCTGACCCACAACAAGTACCTGTTCGGAGACTTCGGCCTGTGGCCAGCGCACCCGACGCTGGTGAACTTCCTGCGCGTCCTGGGCTACGCCACGCCTGCCCAGCAGCAGGCCGAGTTCCCCAACGAGCTCATCCAGCTGCATTTCTGGGCAAACCTCCTTAATTCCGTGATCTTCACTACGGTGGTCGCGCTCGGATCGGTCGCCTTCAGCTCGCTGTCCGCCTTCGCGTTCTCGCGGCTGCGCTGGCGTGGCCGCGACCTGGTTTTCGGTGCCTTCCTGGCCGGCCTGATGGTGCCGCCGATCTTCGGGGTGCTGCCCAATTTCATCCTGATGAAGGAACTCGGCTGGATCTACACATGGCCGGGCCTGGTCGCGCCGTACCTGCTCATGCAGCCATTCGCGGTCTTCTTCCTCCGGCAGTTCTTCCTTAACATCCCCGACGAGATCGAGGAGGCCGCCAAAATCGACGGACTGGGCCCGTGGGGGCTGTACCGGCGCATCTGCCTGCCAATGTCCGCCGCGCCCATTGCCACGCTGCTGACGATCCAGGCCGTCTTTGCCTGGAACGAGTACCTATGGCCGCAGCTGGTCACGACCGGCGGGCACGCCCAGGTCCTGACGGCCGCGCTCGGGTTCTTTGTCCGCAGCTCGCCCGCGGTAGCCCGGGACTGGACCGGCTTCATGGCCGCCACGACGGTCTCGGTCGTCCCGCTCGTGATCTTCATGCTGATCTTCGGGCGAAGGCTTGTCACAAACCTCCAGTTCTCCGGTGCCGGCAAGTGACCGCCGGCGGCCGGCGCCAGCAATCCGATGCCAGGCTCGCGAATCTCGCCGAGTGCATGGCAGAAAGGAAAGGACCCAAATGAAGAGATCCCGCAGGATCTGGTCGGCCGCTGTCATCGCCGCATTGGCGGCGGTCGCGGCCGGCTGCGGCAGCAGCAGTGGCAATTCAAGTGCCAGCGGGCCCGTGACGTTGCATGAATGGCTATGGGATCCGACGCAGCTGTCGTCCTACCAGGCGTGCGCCAACGCGTTCCATGCGAAGACTGGCATCACCGTGACCATCAGCCAGAGCGGCTGGACTGACTACTGGAATAACCTCACCACCCAACTCGCCGCCGGGAAGGGCCCTGACGTCATCACCGACCACGTCGGCTACTACCCTCAGCTCGTCAGCGCAGGACAGCTGGTCAATCTCGCACCGTACTTCTTGAAGGACGGCTACATCCCGGCGAACCCTGGCATTACCACCAACAGCCTGTGGGTGCGGCAAGGCAAGATCTACGGCATCTCCCAGGACCGCGACGCCGTCGCCTTCCTGTACAACACCAAGGACACCTCAGCCGCCGCAGTCCAGGGACTGACCTGGAATCCGACCGACGGCGGTACGTTCGGCGCCCTGATACGGCACCTGACGGTTGACAAGAACGGGACCCGGGGCGACCAGCCCGGATTCAACAAGAACGACGTCAAGACGTACGGGTTCGCGATGGAGTCCGGTGACGGCATTGCCGGCCAGTCGTCCTGGGCGACGTTCGCCCTGGACCTGGGCTGGTACTGGACCTCGCCGCAATCGCCGTTCGCGACCACCTACAACATGGCCGACCCGAGGCTGGCCCAGGTGTTCAGCTGGCTGGAAAAGGAATACAACGCCGGCTACATCGCCCCAGAGGCCCGCGTCAGCTCGCTGGGCATTACGCCCGTTATGGACCAGAACGTCGCGGCCACGACGTTCCAGGGTGCCTGGACGATCAGCACCTACGCGCCATCGACCGACAAGAACCAGACCTACGCATGGGCTCAGCTGCCAGTCGGGCCCAACGGAAAGTCGATGACGATCTCGAACTCCCTCGCCCAGTCCGTCCTTACGGTCAGCCAGCACCCGGCCCAGGCCGCCAAGTGGGTTGAGTTCGTCGGCTCGACTGCCTGCCAGAATCTCGTCGCGGCCAAGGCCGTCGTCTTCCCGTCCATCCCGTCGGAGGCAGCCAAGGTAGCGGCCGTAGACAAGGCGAAAGGCATAAACGTGACTCCGTTTACCACGGAGCTAGCCAATCAGGCGGACCTAGTCTTCTGGCCGATCACCAATTCTGGCACTCAGATCAACAACTTGGCCACGACGGCGATCGACGACACGCTCACCAGAGGACAAGGCAATCCGGGCACAGTTCTCACGACCCTGAACACAAGCATCAACGCCCTGTTCAAGTAGCGCGGCGCGCGGCTTCGTCCGGGCTTGATGCAAACCCCGTGCGAGCCGCGGTCCGCCAATGTCAGGTTCCCCGCCAGGGTGCGCCCGCCCAGGGCCTCCGCCAGTGCGCCCGGAAATCGCAACGAACCTGCGCCCGCTTCATCAGGAAGGACACGTGACAGCCGACAATGACGGCCACCGGCCAGCGAGCAAGCGCCCGCTGGCCGGTGCTGCAACCGCCCCGCAGTCCTGGGGAGCACTTAACAAGACAACGACCCGCCTCGCCGACGGCCGAGAACTAATCTATTTCGACGAAACGGGCAGGCCGCCCCGCAGCGTGCCGGACCGGCGTGCGCTGAAGCCAGCGCAGTTCACCTCGGAGCTGCGCTTCGATCCCCTGACCGGCGAATGGGTGATCGTCGCATCACACCGGCAAGAACGCACTCACCTTCCGCCCAGCGACGCCTGCCCGCTATGCCCTACCTCGCCAGGCAACCTGACAGAAATCCCCGCCAGTACCTACGACGTGGTCGTGTTCGAAAACCGGTTCCCGTCGCTCAACTCGGAGACCGGAGACGGCTCTCCGACTAGCGATGCGATCCCCGGCCTGATGGAAGGTCATAAAGCCAGGGGGCGATGCGAGGTCGTCTGCTTCAGCGCAGATCACACGGCATCGTTCGCCGATCTGGCACCCGCCCGCGTGCGCACCATCATCGACGTCTGGGCCGACCGCACCCTCGAGCTCGCCGCCCTCCCGGGCGTCCAGCAGGTCTTCGCGTTCGAGAACCGCGGCCGGGAAATCGGCGTCACGCTCAGCCATCCGCACGGCCAGATTTACGCGTACCCCTTTGTCACGCCCCGGACGCAGCGAATGATCGATCTTGCGCGGCAGCACCACCAGCGTACCGGGCGCAACCTCTTCGCCGACGTCCTGCGGGCCGAGCAGCAGGCCGGGCAGCGAGTCATACGCCAGAGCGAGTACTGGACCGCATTCGTTCCTTTCGCAGCCCGGTGGCCCGTTGAGGTCCACCTTTACCCCAACCGAGACGCGCGCAACCTTGCGGACCTCACCAGCACAGAACGCGACGCTTTCGCCGCCATCTACCTGCACGTACTCAACCAGCTTGACCAACTCTACGGCGTTCCATTGCCCTACATTGCCGCCTGGTACCAGGCGCCAGCCCAGGCCGACCCGAAGCACACATACCTCCATCTGCGCTTCATCTCGCCCCGCAGGGCTGCCGACAAGCTCAAGTTTCTGGCTGGATCGGAGTCGGCGATGGGCGCCTTCATCAACGATGTCGTGCCAGAGGAAATCGCGGCTCGGCTTAGGGCGAGTTAATGATCTTGCCAGCGGCCCGCCAGCCCGGATCTCGCGGCCACCGTCTGGCCGGCGGATAAGTCAGGCAGGCTGCCCATGAAGCTGCTGGTAACGGGCGGGGCCGGTTACATCGGCAGCGTGCTCGCCGCCCGGCTGATCTCAGCCGGGCACGATGTCACCGTGCTCGACGACCTGTCCACCGGTCACGCCGACGCTGTGCCCGCCGGCGCCAAGTTGGTGCTAGGCACCGTCAGGGCAGACTCCGGGCTAGCCCTGGCGGCTGGCCTGGACGGCGTGTTCCATCTTGCTGCCAAGTCGCTGGTGGCGGAGTCTGCCGCCAACCCGGCAATGTACTGGCGGCAAAACCTGGGCGGCATAGTGGCACTACTCGACGCCATGCGGTCAGCGCAGGTCGGCCGCATCGTGTTCTCCTCGACCGCGGCCGTCTACGGTGATCAGGATAGTGTCCCGCTGGATGAGGCTGCGATTCCTCACCCGACGAGCGCGTACGGCTCGTCCAAGCTCGCCGCGGACACGGTCTTGACCGAGTTTGCGATGATGAGCGGCATCGCCGCAGTCAGCCTGCGCTACTTCAACGTGGCGGGCGCGCACCAGGACCTGACGGGCGGCTGGCGCGGCGAACGGCACACGCCGGAGACTCACCTGATCCCGAGCATCCTCGCGGCAGCGGTTCGGGGCGGCCCACCGGTCAGCATCTACGGCAAGGACTATCCAACCAGTGACGGGACATGCGTCAGGGACTACGTGCACGTGGCCGACCTAGCGGAAGCGCATCTGCTGGCGCTGGAAGCATGCCTGCCCGGCCGGCACCTGATATACAACCTCGGCAGCGGCACCGGCTTCTCCAACCTGCAGGTTCTTGCCGCGTGCCGGCAGGTAGCTGACCGGGAGATCCCGGCCCGGATAGCCCAGCGACGACCGGCTGATCCCGCGGTGCTCATCGCGTCATCCGATCGAATCGCCGCCGACCTCGGCTGGCGAGCCAGACGAGACCTGCACGCCATGGTGACAGATGCATGGGCCTTCATGCTGTCTCGATCATCCGAGGCTCACGGCACCCGGAAAGGCCTACAGCCATGACCGGAGCCGCTGCGATCGACAAGGCCGCGAAATGGTTCGCCGAGCATTTCGGGCGGACGCCCGAGGGCGTCTGGCGCGCGCCCGGGCGGGTCAACCTCATTGGCGAGCACACGGATTACAACCAGGGGTTCGTGCTGCCGATGGCCATCAGCGCCGGGGTGACAGTTTGCGCCGCCCGCCGGACGGACGGGTATCTGGTGCTTTCTTCCCGGCAGGCCGGGCAGGCTGTCGTCGCCCTGAACGGTCTGGCCCCTGGCCTGGCCACGGGCTGGTCCGCCTACCCCGCCGGAGTTGCCTGGGCACTGCGCGAGGCCGGTTACCCCGTGGGCGGAGCGAGCCTCGGAATCGACGCCGATCTCCCAATGGGCGCCGGGCTGTCATCGTCGGCCGCATTGGAGTGCGCCATCGCGCTCGCGCTGACGGGCCTTTACGGGCTGTCAGTGCCGCGTCGCGAACTCGCCGCGCTCGCCAGCCGGGCCGAGAACGACTTCGTCGGCGCGCCCACCGGGCTCATGGACCAGTCGGCCTCCCTGCTATGTCGTGCCGGCCAGGCACTGTTGCTCGACTGCCGCAGCGGCGCAGATGCCGCGCTGCCCCTGAACCTGCATAGCGCCAGGATGAGCTTGATGATCATCGACACGCGGATCCGGCACGCGCTGACCGACGGCCGGTACGCCACCAGGCGGGCAGAATGCGAGGCAGCCGCGCGAACGCTGGGGGCGGCCTCCCTCCGCGACATCACCGACAGCCGGCAGCGGCTGGCCGACCTTGGCGATCAGTTGCTCAAGCGCCGGGCCACGCACGTCGTCGCGGAGAATCAGCGCGTCCTGCAGGCCGCTGAGCTGCTCCGGACCCGCCAGATCGTCGACATCGGCGCGTTGCTGAGTCAATCGCATGCGTCGCTGCGCGATGACTTCGAGGTGTCGTGGCCCCAGGCCGACGCCGCCGTCGATGCCGCGCTCGCCGCAGGCGCCGCAGGCGCCCGCATGATGGGCGGCGGATTCGGCGGCTCCGTGCTCGCCCTCCTGCCTGTCAGCCTGGCTGACTCGGTCATGACATCGGTCATGAGATGCTTCGCCCGGCATGACTGGCACGCGCCTGGCTTTCTCTCAGCCGTCCCGTCGGCAGGCGCCCACAGGCTCCGGGTCAGCCACAGGCACGCAGTCAACTAATCGGGAACCCGTCAGCCGGCTGGCTACTGCGTTTGCTTCGTCAAGTCACTCGGCCGTGCAGCGCGTCGCCCGCGTCACAAGCGCGCTGGGATACGCCGGCGTGGGCGCTGCCGGACGCCCGACTATCTCAAGACGCCGGACCGGTCGCACCTGAAGGGGCAGGCATTGGCTGCTAGCCAGCTATTGACGGCATGTGGTCCGGTGCTCACACTCATGGTGGCCTCACGGCCTAGCCATCAGGGCGCGGCGGGGGCATCAGGCACACGGAGGTCACTATGAAGGTCCGCGCGTCCATCGCGGCAGTCAGCGCCACTGCCCTACTCGGCGGCGCCGGAGCGATCGCAATCGCCGCTACTGCGAGCGCCGACATCACCTCGCACACCCTGACGTTCATCTCCGTGACCGGAAAGACGGTGTCCTTCTCCAAGACGAACTTTGGCCAGCAGGACACGGACGTCAACAGCAAGGGCAAGATCGTCGGTTTCGACATGCTCAACATCACGGTCAATCCCAAGACCGGCAAGGGTACGATCCTCGCGACGGTCGACGCCAAGGGCGGCTTCCTAATCGGCGTGCTGCCCTTCAGCAATAGCAAAACCCTCCATGGCCTTGTGACCGGAGGCGTCGGCACATTCAAGGGAGCGTCGGGAACGATCGTCACCAAAGCGCTGAACAAGGCCGGTACCCGGATCGCTGTCACAATCACCTACCACACCTAGGCAGGGACACGGTTCGGGGCAACCAGATCCTGCGAATTACCCGAATGCGAGCAGCGAGACAACGTGCTGGTCGCTATCAACGTCACCCCGAGCTGCGCGATCTGCGCCGCGATCCCTTATCCGGGCTAGAGGCGTCCAGTCGATTGCACCTAGGGACCAGATCACTCGAGCACGTGCATCACGCAGATTGAAGCGCCCCGGAGTTTCAGAGCACCCGGAAACTCCGGGGCGCTTCATGCAATCTCAAGCGCCCAGTCGAGACCGTGGCCGATTGTGACGACGGCTCTCCGCTGCCCGATGCGGTTGCCGCACAGCATTGTGTTTTGCGATGGTCGGCTGGTCATAGTGGCCCAAGCCGTTTACCGCTCGCGAGGGCCCGCGACGGGCAAACCTCAGAGTCGACGCAGAGCCGGACCTGCGGAGCCGGGCCGCCGAAGATAGCGGCCGCAGTTTCTCCAGGAGGTGCCCTCGTCTCAGCCCAGCTCTGCTTCGCGCTCCGCTCGGCGCGCGCATATATGCCGGTAGAGCAGCGGGAGAACCCGCAGATCTTTCGGACGGCCCGCGGACTCCTTAGAACGGATCACATCAGCGAGGTCCGCGACGACGACATCCACCTCACCCACGCGAAGACGATGAGCGTTGACCGCAAGCTGGGCGTAGCCGCCGGGAAAGCCGGACGGATGGAAGGAGATGTCGAACTCGCCGTAACTGCAGACCAGATTCCACACCTCGGCCACCGCCAGCGAGGTGGCATCGTGACCGAATGGCAGCCCTTCCGGCACCGCGTCAGTCCGTATCCGCGCGTCGAGGTCGATCAGGGCCAGCGACAGCCGGGCCAGATTCTCCTGACTGGCTTCCGGCGTCACATCGATGTCTCTCGTCGCCGGTATCGGGGCCTGCTGCGCGATGGCAGCGAAAGCGTCGATGATGACGTACCGGACCTGGTTCCGGTTCAGCGCGGCCACAATGGCCGCCGGGTTCAGGCCTGGCCCACCGGATGCGTCTTGACCGGTCAAGCCACACCGTCCACGGGCACCGCCTCGCGCCACGCCTGAAGCTGGCGGTCGCGATGACGCCGCTCTGCGTCGGAACGACCAGCCTCCAGCCCAGCCAGTATTTCGTCATGCGGGTCGTAGGCGGCCAGGTGCAGGCGCAGGTCGAATCCCGCCGCGCGTAGCAGCCGCAGCAGCGTAGCCAGCGTGGGCTGCCGCTGATCACGCTCATACGCCGAGATCATCGTCACGGGGACTCCGGCCCGCTCGGCCACCTCCCGCTGGCTCAGTCCGGCCTTCAGCCGGGCTAGCTGCAAAAGCGCTGACGACGGCGACGGCAGCCCTTCAGCGTCTTCCAGTTCAGCCATAACACAATTGTATTATGCAACGCTCAGGGAGCTAACCGCTCCGTGACCGGCCCGCATGTCCTGCACGACCGGACGTCCGTTCGAAGTTGCCGAGCGAGCTAGCCGATAGCGGCCTCGTGCGACGCTGCGCTGGCTGCGACGCCCGCGGGCGCTGATCGCGATGCCCTCAGCCTGGCGACTTCGGACCGCGCATCCGGGCTTAGCGAAGGGCTCGGGAGGAGCTTCAGACCGTCAGGAACAGATGGTCGAACCGCAGCCCCAGCCAGGGTCGACGGCCGAACGCCCACGCCTTGCCCGAGGCGATGACCCGCCACACCGGCACCCTGTTGTAGCCCATCAGCAAGGCGTGGTACGCGGACAAGGTCATCACGCAGTCGACGTCCTGGCTCTCTGCGGGCTCGCTCCACGCCCTGCCGTCCGCGATCCGCAGCACGAACCGCTCCCCACCGCGGACGCGGACCTCGAAGCTGCCGGTGAATCCGCTGGCGCTGCGCACGTCGAGAATGCGCGGGAGCATCTCGCTCATCACGGCGGCGGCCACCGCGGTCGCCGAAGCGGCCGTGGCTGCGGAGGGGCGCAGGTCGGCACCGACGGCGCGGGCGAGGTCGTATCCGTGTACCAGAAACTCGGACACGGCCAACGCCAGCAGACTGCCGACGGGCAGGGCGATCTCAGGCCCATACCAGGGAGCGGGCCGCCGCGCGCTAAGGTCGTGATGCGTGCTGAACGCTGCGAGCAGTGTCGCCGCACCCGAAGTCAGCGCGTCAGCGGCCACAGCCGCGGTAGGAAACGACGCGTCCTTGACGACTTTTGCGTTGGTGGCAGCGACCGCCTCGCGGAAGGTGGGACCGGAGCCATAGCTGCCGATGAACTCCTTGCCGAAGCGTCCCACGAAGTCCTCGCCCCGCAGCGTCGTCGCAAACGCCTCGCATATCGCGCACAGGTGCGCGACCAACTGGGCTTTCGTCCAGTCCAGCCCAGGGACCGGTCCATCCAGCGGCGCGCCGTTACGCACCAGCCCTGCCGCTCGCTCGCACGCATGTTCCAGGGCCTGCCGCACCGCACGGCCGTCAGGCTCCACGCTCGTCATGCGAACAGTTTCCGTCAAGACCGAGGACAATGGAACGTTCTTACGTTCCGATAACTCACACGCTCTTCGCCTGCCGACCCTCGCCGCTGGCGGCCGTGACGCTCGGCGCCGCATCGGCAGCCCAGTGGTGATCGCCTGATGGATTTGCGGGTTCTGATTGTGAATGCCGAGCGCAAGAACCCGGTTCGCTGACAGCGGCGCTCCTTCAATCAGCGGCCATACCTTTGCGCGCTGCGAGCACAACGTCGGCAAGATCGTCTCCGGCGGGCAGGCCAGTTCAGGGCGCGCAGCCAATACGAAACGGAGCAAGGCCCGGGCATCGGGTGCCGCCCGCGTGGCGTGCCGGGCCGGTCCGGCGGTCGCTCATCTCCGTCTGGCTGTGCCGGCGTGATGGTCACCAGCGTCTCCAGCTCCGGGCGGATGCGAGCTTCGCGGCCGGGGTGAGCCGGGGCGGCCCGGGTGTCGTGCGATCGAGCGGCCTTCTGCGGTGACAGCGTGGCGCGGAGGCGCCCGCTGGCGGCCGGATCGGCTAGTTCGGGGGTGCAGCGGCGTGAGCTCCTCGGGGACCGCTTCGGCAGGCTACCGGAATCCGATGACCCCCGCGCCGACCTGCTCCGCGCGGTCCAGGCGCTCCGGACCTTCGTCCGGGACAACCCGGTACTGGCACAGGTCATGTTCTCCAGGCCGTTCGCCGACTTCGATCCCGGCCCGGCCGAGCTAGAGGCCGGGGCGGCCACCCGGGAGTTCATCATGCACCGGGTCCAGCGCTGCATCGACGCCGCGATCATCGACGGCGACCAGGCGGACATCGCCCACGGGCTCCTCGCCCTCGCCCAGGGGCTAGCCGCGCAGGAAGCCGCCGGGTGGCTCGGTTCCACCAGGGCGTCGGTGAACCGCCGGTGGAATCTGGCAGTCCACGCCCTCCTCGCCGGCCTCTCACCGGACCGATCGCCGTGATCGCTCCTGAACGGCACCCAGCAGGCCGTGACCAGGGTGCTACAGCGCTCGCCATAACTCTCAACGCGGCTGGCACCGTTCCCTCATCGTCAGGGACGGTCTGGGAGCGGCCAGAGCGCGCGATCCGCAAGGTGGTATCAATCGTGATACCATGCGGTCATGGCGATGACCTTGCGGCTCACCGATGACGAGGCACGGTCACTCCGGCGGCGGGCCGAGCTGGAGGGCAGGCCGATGCAGGAAGTGGTGCGGCAGGCGATCCGTGAGTACGTCGAGGGCCACAGCCGCGCCGAGTTGCTCGACCGGGTCCTGAATCAGGAGCTGCCCCGGTACGCCGAGGCCCTGGAGCGGCTCGGGCAGTGATCTACCTCACACTGCCGGAGTTACTGTACGTGGCGCAGCGGACCCTGGGCGGCGAGCCGCAGGTGCGGGACATCGGGCTGCTGGAGTCGGCCCTGGCGCGGCCGCAGGCAACCGCATTCGGCCGGGACGCGTACCCGGACCTGGACGCCAAGGCCGCGGCCCTGCTGCATTCGCTGACCCGTAATCACGCCCTGGTCGACGGAAACAAGCGACTGGGCCTGGCCGCGATCATCGCTTTCTACGGTGTTAACGGCCGGCGCCTGACCCTGACCAACGATGAAGTCTACGACCTGGTTATGGCCGTGGCCGAGGGCACGCTCGACTCCGTCGAGCAGATAGCTGCTCAGCTGGCCGATGCCACAGAGCGTTGGTGACAACGATGCTTCTCAGCATGCTCTGCGCGGCGTGAGTGTCGGGCCTGCTGGATGGCTGGTGATCGAACTCAGCCTCATGCTGAACTACGTGCCGCTTCCCTAGGCCGTGGCCAAGACCAGCCGCTCGAGCATTATCCGGCAGTCCTTGCAGGCCGGATAATGCTCACACCACGCGAGCCCGCTGCGGGCTGGGAGTTCAAGAAGATAGACCTCCATCTTGCCGTCATGCTCACGGAGTACGCGCCTGACGCGCCCTTTCATGTTCGTCGTGGTCTTGCCCGGCTGGGAAGCATGCTCGGCGCCGCGTCCGCCGTATCGGCGCAGTCGCCTGTTGAGGTTAGCGGCCTCGCCTATGTGGATGCGGTAGGTGCCGCGGGCTGTCAGCTTGACCAGGTAGACGCCTGGGTTGCCTGGGCCCGGTGGAAAGCTTGCATAGCCGTCATGCGATCTGACAGCTGCCAGCCAGCGCCAGCGGAGTTCCATAACAGCTGATCCGGAGTTGACTCGCCACTCGAAGCTGTTGTTCTCGATGTCCACGCGGAAACAATGCCGGAATGGCTCACTAGGCACCAGCCAGCCGGGTGGCCCGCATGATCCGGTCGCTGTCAACGCCGCTGAAACCTGCAGCATGGCGGCGTCCGAACAGCCGAGAACGTCCGCCTGTCGCAGCGGCGCCAGGATGACCGAGCAGCACTGACAGGCGGGCAGCCGGGCGTGCTAGCGTGCCTGATAATCCCTGGCCTGGCTTTGCGCGGTCGGCGCGCAGAAGAGCGCGCGTACGCGACGACCGCCGGAGATCACTTTCCGCGATGCGGAGTCATGGCAGGCCGCTGCTGGAGCTCCCGACAGGAGCGCTTTCCGGAGGCTGAATGGTGATGGACCGAAATTCCTGCCACCTTGTGCCGTGGTGGTGATCGCCGATCGCCGCCGTATCCCGAAGCCTCAGGGTCGAGCGGGCAAACTGAAGAAGCCGCGCGCGGGCATCTCGTACTGGCACTCGGACGCTTTCGATCAAATCGGGTGTGGATTGGGGTTCGGCAAAACAGACGTCCACCAACTGATGCTCGGCTCTGTGCAATGCTTCTGCTGCGATGACTAAGCCCGATGGTGCAAGTAGTCGCGGCCGGGTCAGGGTATCGGTCTCAACGTCGTGCGCTGCCATCACATCGATGCGTAGCCGAATCCGATCGGCAACGGCTAGCGAACCCCCCGAGTGTCACCGCCCCGATCACATTCATGGATCCTCCCGGCCCCCATCGCAGCATACGGTGCCAACAGCCAGAAGTCAGTCGATTCCTTTGCCAATATCTACCCAGTTGTGCCGAATAAGAATGGCCAACTTCCACACGAACCGGCTGCAGATAGCAGGCAATGAGGCACCAGTGCTTAACCCTCAACATGTGGCTCAACGAATCCGACGTCGAAGCGGAGACGCGTTTCCAGGCGGGCCTTGAGGCCGGCCGCCGCGGCTGGATCTGAACTCGTGACAGCCATGTGCAAGGAACCCGTTCCCCCGATGCGAACGGCGGCAGTCGTGGTCGGCTGCCGACCGGCGCTATGGAACCGAAGCGGGCAGTTACTTCGTCTAAGCCGTATGCGTGCATATGCGCGGTGGCTCTGCCTTGTCGCGCTCATGGGGCTGGCCGTGGGCTGCGGTAGCCAGCGGCCAGGGACGAGTTCGCCGGTCGCCTCGATTGCCGGAACGGTCTCGGCTGGCCCGATCTCGCCGGTCTCACGTGTCGGGCACCGGAACACCCGGCCCGTTCAGGGCGCCTCAGTCGAGGCATTGCGCGGAAGTCAGGTGGTGGCTACCGACCGCACGGACGGTGCAGGCCACTACGAGCTCACGCTGCAGCCCGGCACGTACACAGTACAAGCGGCCGCAGACGGGTTCCCTTTCGCAAAGCGACAGCCCAGGGTTGTAACCGTCTCTGCCGGACAGCGCGAAACCGTCAACTTCCAGTTCGATACCGGCATCCGCTGAGCGAAGTTACTGGTGGGAACGGGGCGCTCGGCTACATCGCCGCCTTGGCGCTCCTCGGCGCTGTTGAGTTGAGGCTGACGCACCTGCCCCTGGGATCGTCGACGTGATGCAGGACGCCTGCTCGGCCAGCGCCCGCCGCCAGATGCCGTCAGCCATTTTTGCTGCGGAAACCCTGGCTGTGCCGCCGCTCCCCGGCCGCGGACGTCGGCTTGGCGCAACGGAATCATGTGGATGGTCCTGTGGGCGGTTACGTATGGCGAACACCCCGGCCGCCGCAGATGGTGGAGCCAACCGCACGGGAACTACCAGAGAAAGGCATCCACCATGATCCACCGGCTCACCAGGCACCTGCTGGCCGCAGCCGCCGCCGCTGCCACCACCGCCGCGGTGGTCTCGGTCGCGCTGGGCACTGGCGCGGCTCAGGCCGCCAGCGCCAACCTGTTCGCCAGCGTGAACGGGAACGGCACGCTGGGCCACGGCCACGGCGTCACCAGCGTGACCCACATCGGCACCGGCCAGTACGAGGTCCGCTTCGCCACCAACGTCAAAAAGTGCGCCTACGTGGCCACCACCATCAACGCCCACTCCCAGGCGCTGCAAGTGTTCACCGCCGGCGGGCACCTCAGCGCCGACGGGGTGTACGTGGAGACCAAAAACCAAGGCGGCGGGCTCACCGACGGGCCGTTCAACCTAGCCGTGGACTGCGGAGCGACCGGCTGGTCCTACGCGGTGGTGGGGTATAGGGCCAACCTGGTCCGCGCCACCCCCGGAACAACCCTGCAAAGCCTGGGCACCGGCCGCTACGACGTCACCTTCCGCGCCAGCATCAAGACGTGCGCCTACCTGGCCACCGTCGGCGACCCCGCCAACAAGCTGGTTTTCAACCCCAACGGCGTCTACACCGGCTCCGGCCCCAACTCCCGCACCGTCTACATCGAAACCAAGAACACCGGCGGCGGGCTAAGCTCGGGCATCCCGTTCCACCTGGCGGTCATCTGCCCGTCGGCGGCGAACGTCAAGATCGCTGTCGTCAACGCCAACGGGCTGCCCGCCCGCGGGTCGCCGCTGACCAGCTCATTCAGCGCATCAATCGGGCAGTACACGCTGGCCACCAGCAGAGCCCTGTCCGCCTGCGCGACCGTGGCCACCCGCGGCTCGGTCAACACAGCGGTGCCGTTCGACCCCGCCACCGTTGAGATCACGTCCGGACCCGCTCCCAACACCACCGGCATCCAGGTCCGCAGCCTGCTGTTCTTCGGCGGCAACCTGCAGCGCGAATCGTTCCACGCTGCCATGATCTGCTGACCCGGCCAACCGGCCCACGCGGCGCCCCGGCCACAACAGTGGCCGGGGCGCCAAACGCGTACACGCGCCCGGCCACCTTGGCCGGGACGCCGGGTCAGCTTTCTGAGAACACGAGGTCAATAGCCCGGTCGAACGTTAGCGCCATGCCCTCGGAATAGGCCCGCTGGAGTTGCTGATGGCCCAGGGCCGTCTCCATCTGGTCGAGGCTTTGCCGACGGCAGCGTGCGGCGAACGGTTGCCACGGAAGTCCCGTCTGATCGAGCATGGCTTGGGCGATGCCGTGCAGCCTGGCTGCACGGGGCCAGTCACCCAGGTCGGTGGACAGGCACGCTAGGCCGAGGACGGCCTCTGCAGTAATTGTCTTGCTGCCGATACGGCGGCCATTCTTGACGATTTGCCACAATATGGCTCGCGCGTCGTCGAAGTCACGTTCGGCCCGCCGTACGTGGCTCAGGCTATGCAACATCTCGAGGTGCGAATCCCCGATTGCCTGTGCGGCTCGTATTCCGGCTTCCAGATGGACCTTAGCACCGGAAATGTCCCCCATCTGCAGGGCAGCAAGGCCGGCCTCGTTATGCAGGTAGGCGTTGACACGGAGGTCGCCTGAGCGCTCAGTGCAGGCGATGGCCTCGGCGTACAGCGAGACTGACGCCGAGGGCGCGTCGAGGCTGAGAAGATAGATGAACAGGCTCAACCCCAGCAGCACGTCGTCGCCGTATTTGCGGGCCCGCTCGACGGACTCCTGTCCTAGAGTTCGCGCTCGCTCCAGCGCTCCGGCGAAGTAGTAGCTAAAGCCCAGCATCGCGAGCGCCTGGATGAGCAGCGGCTCGTCTTCCATCTGGCGGGCGAGCTTGGCCCCCTCCTCTGCGAGCTGCAAGCTTGTGGTCAGGTCTGTTCTTGCCGTATATAGCGCTGCTGCTACTTGAGCTTGTGCAAAGAGCTTGGCGTCTGCGACGGCTTCTGGGCGTCTAAGCACCGGCATCAGCAGCCCCGCCGCTTCTTCGTTGCCGTGACGGGTAGTCCAGTACCGCCAAAGCGCGACGCCGAAACGCAGGACCTGCGCGGTGCCAGCTGGGTGGCTTGCTGCATGCTGTCCGGCGCGGCGCACGTTGGCGTAATCCGCGTCCAGCCGGGCGAGCCAGCTGCCCTGGTCAGGTCCGCTCAGATGATCCGCCGCCTCTTCAGCGACAGCCAGGTAATGCGCGCAGTGCGCCCGCTGCGGCGCTGCGGTTTCTTCGGGGCTGGCTTCGGCCAGGCGGTCGGCGACGAACATGCGAATGGTCTCCAGCAGCCGATAGCGCACAGTGTTGCCGACTGGTTCGGCCATGACCAGGCTCTTATCAACGAGTGAGCCCACCAGCCCCGCGACCTCCGCAGTGTCGATATCCCCGAACCCGCTTACTGCCTCCGCAGCGGCCAAGTCGAAGCTCCCGGCGAACACGGACAGCCGCCCGAGCACCACCTGCTCGGCGGCTGTCAGCAGCGAGTACGACCAGCTGATAGCCGCGCTCAGCGTCCGGTGCCGTGCTAGCCCGGCGCGGCTGCCGCCGGTGAGCAGCCGGAACCGCTGATCCAGCCGCTCAGACAGCTCGCTGAGCGATATCGATCGCAGCCGAGCGGCTGCTAATTCAATCGCCAGCGGCATCCCGTCCAGCCGCCGGCACACGGACACAAGCAGCGGACGTGTGCGCGCATCGATAGCGAGGCTGACGCCTTGCGCCTGGGCCCGGTCAGCGAGCAGCGCGACCGCGTCGGAAGCGCGGGCCGCATCCTCGGAATTGTCACCGGCGTCGGGCAGGGACAGCGATGGCACCCGGTATACGGTTTCCCCGGCGATGCCTAATGGCTCGCGGCTGGTGGCGATCAGCCTCATCTTCGGGCTGCGCCGCAGCAGGCTATCGGCGGTCTTGGCGCAGCTGCCGATCAGGTGCTCGCAGTTATCCAGCACGATCAGGATCTCCTGCGGCGCCAGGGCATCGGCAAGGGTGTCCAGCGCGGCACGGCCCGGCTCAAGCGGTATCCGCAGCGCGCCCGCGATCGCTCCCGCGACTTCGTCCTCCTCCGTGACGGCGGCCAGCTCGGCCAGCCACACCCCGTCCTCGGCCTCGCCGGCGAACCCGGCGGCGACATGCAGGCCCAGCCGGGTCTTGCCGGCACCGCCAGGTCCGGTCAAGGTGATCAACCGCGAGGATCCGACAAGCGCCAGGACCTCAGCCACTTCCCGGTTTCGGCCGATGAACGCGGTCAGCTCACCCGGCAAGTTGCCTGTTACCGCCAGGGCGGACTTGCCGCGGGCTGCCGCGATGAAGCGATCTCTCCTGGGGCCAGAAAGGCGAAGAGCATCAGCTAACAGCAGGGCAGTGTCGATGCGCGCACTACGGTTAATGCCGCGCTCCAAGTCGCTGACCGAGCGAGGGCTCAGACCTGCTGAACCCGCGAGCTCCTCCTGGGTCAGGGCTGCGTCTACCCGGAGCCGCCGCAGCAGCTCCGCGAAAGACACTGAAGCCATTTCTGGCACAGCACTCGCGTCCCCTCGCGCCATCCGCCCCGAACCTGGCGAAGCTGATCCTTCACTCAGATTACGCAGAGCGGCACGCCGGGGCCATCTGTTATATTCGCGATCAAACCGAATGAGAGCGATCCCTTGTTTCTGGCAAGTTTCGCCGGATTGCTCGGTTTGCGGCGGGACGACAGAACCTGTTCAACGCGAGGCTGCATGCCGCCCGGATCGGGCAGACGCCAATCGCACCGCGCGCGGAATGCCGCTGATTCACATGAATCCGATCCCGAGTTCCCGATCTGACTAAACAAGCAACTTGTTTACCAGGCGATCCTCTACTTGCCGGGTAAACCTTAGTGCCCAACCCTGACCCTGGCCCTAGAGCGCAGCCGGTGCGAACTTAGTGCCTAGCTCAACCGAGGTGTCGCGGCTCGTGCGGCCAGCTTCCCGCTATCTAGCCCTGAGCGGCCGATGACGACGCTCAGGGGGCTGAAGTGCCCTCGCGGTTATAGCGGTCCTCGAGCCGGACGACGTCCTCGCGCCAGCCAGGGTAAGCCGTCGATGCTTCGGCCAGCTCGATGTCGGTCACGGCGGTGACCCGGTGAATCACCTTGGCTGGCAGATGGATGGTGTCGCCTGGGCCGAACGTCCGCTCGGCGAGCTCGCCACCGACCTCGCCGTAGTGCACGAGCGCCTGGCCGGAGATCACGTGGATCGTCTCCTCCTTGGCGTCGTGGTACTGCAGGCTCAGGCAATGACCTGCGTTGATGTGCAGGATCTTGCCCACGTACTTGCCTTCGGCGACAGCAAAGATCCGCTCGTGCCCCCACGGCTTGTCCTGCCGCGGTGCCTGATAGATCGTAGTCGCGTGGCTGTCCAGCTCGGGAAGGCTGAGGTCATGGGCAGAAGTCACTGGTCAACTCCCTGGTTGCGGGTTACTGGGGGCCCCGATTGTATGAGGCAGCCGATCGGCCTTAGCGCCGTAGGACGTTGAACGCGAACAGGCTGCCGCGGTGGTAGTCCTGTGACCGCAGCACTGGCCGGCCCGCCGTGGTGACGACCGTCTCGGTGATTAGCAGCCAGGGGCCTAGTCCGGCGAGGTGGTAGGTGTCCTGCGCCTCTTGGGGCAGGTTCTGGGCCTGGATCCGGGCGGCGGAGGAGGCCATCAGGTAGCCCTGGGCGGCCAGCAGGTCGGTGAGTGAGCCGGCCCAGTTGACGTGCTTGACCGGCCCGGGAATGCAGTTCCTTGGAAGCGTCTCAACGCTGTAGACGAGCGGCTCGTCGCCGCTTGAGCGCAGCCGCTCCAGCCGGATCACGGAGTCGTCGTCAGCTAGGCCGAGCGCCTCGCGTTCGGCGTCGTCGGGCTTGTCCTCGGCGGCCGAGAGCACGAGCGCCCGCGCGTCGTGATACCCCAGGGCCTCAAGCATGGCGGTCGTCGACTCGAACCGGGTGACTGGCCGGTCGATGTGCAGCGCGGAGAGGGACGACAGGAACCGGCCGCGGCCCCGCTCGACCAGGACGATGCCGTCCTGCTCCAGGAGCTTGAGCGCTTCGCGCGCCGTACTCCGGCCGACGTTGCAGAGTTCGGCGATCTCGGCCTCACTCGGCACTCGGTCCCCCGCCGCCATCTGCCTGGCCTCGAACAGCGCGATCAGCTGATCGCGAACTTGAGCCGACATCGGCTGTGAATGGGCCATAAGCGCTTCCCGTTCGGTAAGGACCGGCTCGATGTAGTGTAGGCGGACCGCGACCGGGGCCCGACGACCCCGGTGGGCGCCAGCCTTCGGCCGGCGCCCAGCGGCGTCACGCTGACTGTCAGGACGCCCCGGCATCGGTGACCGCGACGGCGGCGGGAACCTCCGATCCCGCGCCGACAAGGCCAGGTTCCAGGGAGAGTTCCTGGCCGATCCGCCTGGTGAGGGCGGGCCGCACGATGAGGGCGACCAGCGCGATGCCGACCCAGATGCCGGCCGCGATCGGCAGCCAGAACGTCGGTCCGGTCGGGTAAGGCACCAGGTTGCGGTAAATCGTGTAGCCGAGCACGAGCAGCGTCACGATCGGGATCACGATCTCCCACGCGGGGATGTTCCGGTTCTGCCGCAGCATCCGGGCCGCGCCGATCGTGGCGAGGATGTACGCGACCAGCACGATCAGCGTGCCGACGAAGCCCGTCCAGCCCCAGGCGTTCAGGATGGTCTGCCGGAAGACGAACCCGATCGCGACGATTGAGAGCACCATGACAATGAAGCCTGCCCAGATCGCGCCAACCGGCGTGCCGTACCGCCCCGATATCCGCAGTATGCGGGACGTGCTTCCGCTTGCCTGCGAGGCGCGGGACATCGCATAGATCAGCCGGCTCGCGCCGACTACGCAGCCGATCGCACCCGCGAACGCGGACAACATCGTGCCGATCGTGACGACGTCACCGACCCAAGGAGAGATGTAGCTACCGCCAAGCGTCCCGAACAGCGAGCTAGAGCCGTGGAATGCGGTCAGTGCCTTGGGCGAGGTGCCAAAGCCCATGACCTCGATCGCGGCGGTGCCGACGTAGAACACGCCCGCGATCAGCACGGTGCCGAAGATCGCTCGCGGGATGCTCTTGCGCGGCTGTCTGGCTTCCTCGCCCATCGTCGCCGCGCCCTCGAAGCCGATGAATGCCAGGATGCCGTAGACGGCACCGAAGAACAGGGCCGAGCTGCTGATTCCCGACGCCGGCTTGAAAACCGACAGCGTGAAGTGCGCCCCGTTGGGAGCCCCGTTTCCGGAGATCTTGGCCAGCACGACGAGGCTGATGATCACGATCAGCGTCACCGTGATCGCCTCGGCGATGAGCATCAGGTCGGTGCCGCGCCGGGCGGGGATGACGGTCAGCAGGGTCGCGCCGATCAATAGCACGAGGGTCACCACAAAGGGGATCCACTGCGGCGGGTTCGCGACGCCCATCGCGTTGAGAAGCGAGTTGAAGAACACAGCTGCCCCGTAGCAGCTGCCCGCACCGAAGATCAGGTAGCCGCCCAGCAGGCACCAGCCGGCGATCGCGCCAGCCGGCGCACCAAGCGTGGCACCGACAAAGCCGAACACCGAGCCCGCCGTGTTGAAGTGCTGGCTGAGCCGCACGAAGCTGTACGACAGCAGCAGCACGGCCACGAACGAGATCGTGAACGCCAGCGGGATCGCCCGGCCGACGCTCGTGACCGCGCCCTGCGGGTTGATGTTCGCCGACAGGCTCAGGCCTGTGACGCCCAGCGACACAGCCAGTACCTGCCATGACCCCAGATTGCGCCGCAATCGCGGCTGTGACCCGGCACTTCCGGACGCGGCGGTCACGCCGCCAGCGCCTTCGACGCTCTCACTAGGCATCCTGCGAGCCTTCCAGATTGGCCGGAATGTCATTCCGGCAGCCAGTTTTTGATGTCTGACATGGCTGACAAGTTGTCTGTATGGTCCAGTACCTGGGTTCCTTCGTCAAGGAGAAGCTGGCCTCGAATCAAGGAGACCTTGCCCGAAGGCGACTGCTGGCTAGGCCCCGCCGTGACTGCGGCTGACCTTGCCGCCTAGCTCCAAGGCGGCCCTCTTGACCCGATCAGTGTCGCCAGGTACCGTCCTCTCGTCAGACGTGCTCCGTCAGACATCTCATGTACCTGTCAGACATGTGGGGAGCGCATGAGCGTTGCGGTTGTGACCGGTAATGCGAGCGGAATTGGCGCGGCGATCGCCAGGACCGTTGCAGCGCGATTCCCCGAGGCACATGTCGTCGGCTGGGACATCGCCGGCTCGCCACCTGTCGACGTGGGCAACACCGAGTCGGTCCGGGCTGCTACCGCGGCCCTGACCGAGCCAGTCCGCCAGGTGGTGCTCGCTGCCGGGGTGTCCCGGATGGCGCTGCTGACTGAAACGACCGACGAGGACTGGGACTTTCAGTTCCGGGTCAACGCGTTCGGCGTGTTCAACTGCCTGCGCTCGCTGGTGCCAGTGATGGAAGATGGCGGCGCGATCGTGGTGATCGACTCCTGCGCCGGCCTGCGGGGCGCGCCCCTGCTCTCGGCCTACTGCGCGTCGAAGTTCGCGGTCACGGGCCTGATCGAGGCGGCGACACCCGAGTTCGCCACGAGGGGCATCCGGATCAACGGCGTCTGCCCGATGTACGTGCGGACGCCCATGCAGCACCGTGAGCTGCGCTGGGAGGCCGACGCGCTCGGCAGCACTCCCGACGAGGTCTTTGAAGGCTACGAGCGCGCTACGCCGATCGGCCGCGTCGCCGAGCCCGAGGACGTGGCCGACACCGTCGCGTTCCTGCTCGGCAACGACAGCCGCTACATGACGGGATCGATGCTCACAGTGAGCGGCGGCGCGCACCTGGGCATGGTCTACCGTCCGAAGACGACCGCATGACCGTGGCCGTAGGCCGCCCGGACGGCGCCGGTCGCACCCTGCTCGCAGAGGGTGCCCGCCTTGACGATCACTCCAACCGGAATGGACTCGTTCATGCTGAACTTCGATGAGCCTCGCTACGTTCGCATCCAGGCCGGCGCAGTCGACCTGGCGGCGGGCTTGGAGGCCGCGATCAGCAAAAGCCTGGACGACGGCGCGCGGAACCTGTTCTTCCTCGGCGCCGGCGGCGCCGGGATCCTGATGCAGCCCGCCGCTCAGCTCCTGGCGACCCGGTCAGAGTTCGGCGTGTACGTGCACAGGGCCGCGGAGATCGTGCGGACCGGGTCGGTGCATCTCGGGCGGCAGTCAATCGTCGTGATTCCATCGCTGTCCGGGACCACGAAGGAGAGCGTTGCGGCCCTGGCTTTCTGCAAGGAGGCCGGGGCCACGGTCATCACGCTCACCGGCAAGCCCGATTCCCCGCTAGCGCAGCACGCTGACTTCAACTTCAACAACGACGCGGCGGACGACACCTCAAGCGAGTCGTACTACCTGCAGTCACTGATCGTCGTGCTGGCGATCATGCAGGCGCGAGGCGAGTTCGCTCAGTACAAGCAGGTCCTGGCGGAGCTGCATCGACTGCCGGAACTACTGCTGGAGGCAAAAAGAAGCGCAGAGGACACGGCAGGCCAGGTCGCCGAGGTAATCGCCGCCGATAACTACCACATCTTCACCGGCGCGGGCTCGGTCTGGCCGCAGGCTTACTACTACGCGATGTGCATCCTGGAAGAGATGCAGTGGATCCGGACGCGTCCCGTGCACGCCGCCGACTTCTTCCACGGCACACTGGAACTGCTGGAGGACGACGTCAGCATGTTCCTGCTCAAGGGCGAGGACGCAACGCGGCCGCTGGCTGACCGCGTCGAGGCATTCGCTTCCCAGTACACCCGCAAGCTGACAGTGCTCGACTCCGCCGATTACGACTTGCCCGGCATCTCGTCTGAGGTCCGCGCGCTGATCTCGCCGGTGGTTCTCGCGGCGGTGCTCGAGCGGGTCAGCGCGCACGTCGAGGTCATCCGGGACCACCCGCTGACCACCCGGCGATACTACAAGCGGGTCGAGTACTGACGGCTGGCCGCCATGACCCAGCCAGTCGCCGCCATCGGCGATAACACGATCGACCTGTACCTCGGCCGGGACAACTACAGCTTTGTCGGCGGCAACGCGGTGAACGTCGCCGTCCAGATGACCCGCCTCGCCCGGCCCGCCTGGTATTTCGGAGCGGTCGGTCCGGATGCCGCAGGCCAGCAGATACGCAAAGCGCTATCCGCCTGCGGAGTCGATGTCGGAGGACTGGTCCAACTCCCCGGCCGGACCTCTACGTCCAGGATCAAGGTCGACGAAGCCGGAGTCCGGCACTTCGAGTCCGAGGACTTCGGGGTGTGCGACGGCTATCTCCCGGACGCAGAGGCGCTGGAGCGGGCCGCGCAATGCGCCGCCGCGCACATCGGGCTGATGCCTGGTGCGCAGAGTGTGCGGCAGTTCCTCGCGGGCCGCGGTGTGCTGGTCAGCCAGGACTGCGGGGTCACCATCCGGCCGCACGGATACCGCTGGATGGGGATCGCGTTCTGCTCGCAGGAAGCTGCGGGCCTTCCCGCCGAGAGGATCGCTGAGGCCGCCGTCGAGGGCGGGGCCGCGCTGGCAGTAGTGACCTGCGGAGCAGACGGGAGCATCGCGTTCGACGGCCGGACCAACTGGCGGGTCGCGGCGGTGCCGGTCGAAGTGGTGGACACGACCGGGGCCGGGGACGCCTACGCGGCTGGGTTCTTGCACGCCCGGCTGGCTGGCGCGGACGTGGATCAGGCGATGAGCGCGGCGTCCGAGCACGCGGCCAAAGCTTGCACGCATTTCGGCGGCTGGCCCCAGGAGCCGGGACCGGCGGCTGCCTCAGCGCGAGCATCGTTCGGATAACGCGGGCTGAAGTGCAGCGATCGAGGCGCGCCGCCGGCTGGACAGGTCCGGCGTCCCGTAACCGGCCGCCGAGGACGGCACCCGCTCTGCCGGCCCGCGGTTCATAAGGCACCCGCGGCCGCTGGGCAGAACGCCGCCCAGAGCACAGCCGTCTCAACCGTCAGCCAGCCGCTCCCAGTCGGCGATCTGGCGGGAAGGCGCCCGGCCGGCATCTTCAACGCGATCTTGCGGCTGGTTTCCCAGGAGGCTGTATGTGTCGTGGGTTCGCCGTGCCGCCCGGCGCCCGCATCACCAGCAAGAGGTCCCGCGGCGGTACTACTTTGGAGGCCATGCGCGGCGTGGTCCGGCAAGCAGCAGCTGTATAACTTGCGCTACAATGTAGCGCATGACCACTCCGCTGTCGATTCGGTTCGATCCGGGCCTGCTGGCGCGGCTGCGCCGCCGGGTGACCGCCACGACTGGCTCGACGACCTCGGCGCTCGCGCAGCGGCTGATCGACGAGGGCCTGCGCATGGCCGACCATCCGGGCGTAATCTTCAAGGACGGCCCGTCCGGCCGCCGGGCCGCGCTCGCCTACGGCCCAGACATCTGGGAGATCATCAGGGTCCTGCGGGAGATTGACGAGCGCGGCCCGGCCGCCCTGGAGGCGGCGGCCGAGGTGCTGGCCCTGGATGTCAGCCGCGTCAGCACCGCGGTCAGCTATTACGCCGACTATCCCGGCGAGATCGACGCCGAGATCGCCGATGCTGACGAAGCATCCGCGCGCGCCGAGGACGCCTGGCGCATCCAACGGCGGCTGCTGGCGTGACCAGCTCATCAGCGGCCCGGCTCGCGCTGGATGAGATGTTCTCTCCTGTCATCGCCCGGGCGCTGCACGAGTCCGGCTATGACGTCGTCGCCGTCTCCGAGCGTGCTGACCTGCGCGCGATGACCGATGCCGAGATCTTCGCCTGGGCCGCCGCGCAGGGCAGATGGCTGCTGACCGAGAACGTCAAGGACTTCCGCCCGCTGCTGCTCCGGGCCGTGCAAGCCGACACCCCGGCGATCGGGATCCTGTTCACCAGCAGCCGCTCGTTCCCCCGATCCAGGAAGAATCCCGGTCCCCTCATCAGCGCCCTGCGGGCATGGCTGAATACCGGGCCGCCAGAATCTCCCATCACCGAAGACTGGCTGACGACCGGAGAATGAGGCGCCGGCGCGGTCCGTGTCTTCGAGTTGTGCTGACCGATGACTTTGACCAGGCCGGCTGGTGCACGTTCCCACGACTGAACTTCTCGATCCTGTCGCCGCTAGTGAGCAGGGGACGTTCCTGCGAGTGACGGCCGCTACAACTGTGCTGCCAGCCCGCCCGCGTGTCCGGTAGGAACATCGACCGGCGGCGCGTTCGCGCTGGCGCTGGCTGCATTGGCACCAGAGCGCGTTCTGGGCGTCGTCGCCTGCTGCTCGATGACCGATACGCGCTGGGCCGAGGGCAGGGGCCACGATGAGCCGGGCCGCACACTCACGCCGTGTGGGACGCGCCCGATCGTGCCGCGGCCCTGGCCGCAGCCACCGACGCGCACGGCGAGAACGGCAGCAAGATGCGCGGAGACGGGATGGCGGCAGGGCTCGCCCCGTCGGATGTCGAGCTGTTCCAGGACCCTTGGCTGGATGAAGGAGGCAACGGCTGCGTTCCGGGCGATGTTCGCTCAGGGTCTTGAGGGCTTCACCGATGACCGCCTGGCTGACGGGCCGGGGTGGGTCAGCTTCGATGTCACAGCGATCCGGTGTCCGGTCACGGTCCTGCACGGGCGAGCCGACCGCATAGTCAGCGTCATCCACGCTTATGACACCGCTGACCTAATCCCGGGCGCGGAACTGCAGGTCTTCGATGCCCTAGGCCACTTCAGCATCACGACCAAAGTCGTTCCCGCCATCAGCAACCTGCTGCAGCGCTAGCTGAGGGCGGCCGTGGCTCAGCCAGGAAGCACGGAGCGTTCGCTGCCGACCGCCTATCGTGCTTCCAGCACCGCCAGATCGCGGACCGCGAACCGGTAGTGCTCGATCTCCTCCTCCATCACCACAGCGATGCACTCGGCCACGGCGCGCTCTTCCTCCGGGTAGCCGGGAGCGGGCGAGCGCCGGCACAGCCGTCGCAGGCCGTCGTCGGTCAGGCCGGCCACGATGCGCCGCATCACGGCCATCCGGTCCGCGCGGGCGGACAGGATCTCGGCGTAGCTCGGCTGCGCGGTCAGGTCGATGCCCAGCGCGGCCGCGTCCGCGGGCGGGTACCAACTCTGCGGCAGGCCGAGCGGGTGGTAGGGCATCGGCTCGTCCAGCACTGTGCGGCTCGCCCAGGCGTCGGTGATGAACACCAGATGGCGCAGCGTCTGCGCGAACGACCACTCGTCGTTCACCTGCTCCGTTAGCGCCGCCGCAGGCAGCCGCCCGGCCCGCCCGGCCGCGTCCGCCCAGAGTCGTTCGATGGTGTCCCACATCGCGCGGAAGTCGTCGGCGTCCTGCCCCTCCCGGAACTGCACCCGCTCCGGGTGACGCCGGTCCAGTTCGGCGCTGACGAAGCCGGCCACGTCGACGCCGTTGACGGTGACGTTGCTGAGATAGCCGGAGATGCTGACGTCGACGAGCCAGCCGTCCCGGATCGTGACGCCAGTCAGGTCACAGTCGGTGAACCGGGCGCCGCGCAAGTCCGCAACGTCGAACCGGGCTCCCCGGAACTCGGTGCTGCCGCCGCCGTCGCCAGCGCTGAACCGGTGCGGTCCGAACTGCGCGTCCATCGGGCCATCCTGCCACTCCGGCAGCGGGGCTATCTGATCATTGGCTGCTGTCATGGCTCGTACTGTAGTTCCGATCCCGGACGATCTGCTTCCCGGAAATCCGGACTATCGATGAGTCCGCGGCCCCCGGCGTCCAGCGGGCTCACGGTCGCCTCGAGCCACACGGTGGCCAACGCGTCCAGCGCCCGGTGGTGCCGCTGGTCTGCAAACGGATGGCCGGCTCCGGCGTGCGCAGGCGGCTGGCCGGTCCGGAGCGCTGCTCGCCGCCTGCCTTTAGCCAGCAGCGCCGATGAAGACGCCCACTATCCTCGACGCGGCTCGGGTCGAGCCGTGGCCTCGTTCCGTCCCGGCTATGGTGAGCTCATGGCCGAGCGATTGGTGACCGAGCGCCTAGTCCTTCGCCCGTGGACTGGCGATGACGCCGGGGCTGCGCTAAGTTCCTACGGCGATCCGGAGGTGGCGCGGTGGCTCGCTCCGGCGATGGACATGGTCGGCGATGAAGCGGCGATGCGGGTGATCCTGCAGCAGTGGATAG
Source organism: uncultured Actinomycetota bacterium (assembly GCA_963804435.1). Taxonomy (GTDB): domain Bacteria; phylum Actinomycetota; class Actinomycetes; order Streptosporangiales; family Streptosporangiaceae; genus JAJYUU01. The sequence goes on from CAWDQI010000001.1 coordinate 4,006,233, forward strand.
CCGAGGACGAGGGCATGCTAACGCCAGCGGGCCGGTGGGCGATCGAGGTTCGCCAGGACGGACGCCTGATCGGCGGGGCGACCCTGCTGCCGCTGCTGCCCGACTATGAATACGAGATCGGCTGGCAGCTGCAGCGGGATGCGTGGGGCCACGGCTATGCCACCGAGACCGGCAGAGCGCTGGCAGAGCGGGCCTTTGAGCAAGGCCTGGAACAGGTCATCGCCGTCGTGCGGCCGTCCAACACGCGCGCCATGGCGACGGTACGCCGGATCGGCATGGAGTGGACCGGCGAGACGGAGAAATACCACAACCTGCGCTTGCAGGAGTATCGCCTGCGCCCGGCAGATCTGGCCGCATCGGCGCGGTAATGCGCAGCCAGCCTGCCCTGACGACACGCAGCGCCCCGGACGAGGCGAGCGCCTAGTCGGCGTCATCCCGATTGTCCACTGGGTCGGCCTTCGTTACTCGATCGGCTTCAGTGGGCACCGTGCGCTGACCTCTCACCTGCTGCTGAGCCATCTCGGCGACGGTCGAGAGCAGGCTCGTGTCCCGAGCGCCAACGAGCTGCCAGGCCCGCGCAATGGCGAACAGGAAGAAACCGATGGACAGCACGCCCTGATTGTCGATAGCGCTCAGATCGCGCGCGGACCCGTCCAGGTTTATGCCGTTGGCCAGCTGCAGGCCGTACAGGACGATGAGCACGACGAGCAACACGACCTGGCCTGGCTGGATCCTCTCCTTGTGCTCCCGCCATAGGAAGATGATCAGTGCGATCGTCGAGGCTAGCCCGGTAGACGCCAGGGCGATGATCGCGGCGCCGAAGCCTGTCCCTGGCAGGAGAGCCACTAGCGCGATCACCAGGGTATTGACGAGCGCTGAGAACGCCGCTCCTGCCTTGACCTGGAGGTCAGCGCTGGACCTGTCGCCTGCCAGTTTCTCCGGGGATACCGAGATCGCGACGAAGAGCAGGCCGATCAGCGCACCGGCGACAGTCGCACAACCGCCGAAGAAATCGTGATAACTGACGGGAACCACCCGACAAAGCTATCTGGCGCCCGGAAAACTCCGCGGCGACCCTCCGCTAAGCGACGATCTTGATCGGCCGTCAGCGTTCAAGGCGGGTTGCCTGGCTGCGCTCAGGTCCGGTCTGTCGGCCGCCGCGGCGAGCAGCAGCGCGGTTTGCGCATGCTCTGGCAGGGCAGCGAACCTGGAGGTGATGACGGCCCGCCTGATGCCGAACGGCTGATTGCCGGCCGCACGGGCGCCATCACCATCGAGGCCCCCTCCAGCCACGTCGCGATGGTCTCCCACCCGGCGAGGTGGCGCACCTTATCGAGACAGCGCCCGAAGCAGTGCTGGAGGGGAGCAGGCCAGCTCGCGGCATGGCGACTCCGTCAATCTGAAAGGACAGGACATGAACGAGCATCGAGACCTCGAAGGCCTGAGCGCACTAGTTACCGGTGCAACCGCAGGCATCGGCCGGGCCGTGGCCGAGCGGCTGGCACGGAACGGCGCCGAGCTGATCGTGCACGGACGCGACACCGCCCGTGGCTCCGCGGTGGTCGACGCGATCACCGCGGAAGGCGGAAAGGCCCGCTTTGTGGCCGCTGACCTGAGCGACCCCGCCCAGCTGGAGCACACGGCCGAGCAGGCCGGATCGGCCGACGTCCTAGTCAACAATGCCGGCTTCTCGTGGTTCGGGCCAACCGCGGACATCGACGTGGCCACCTTCGACCAGCTCTTCGCCGCCAACGTGCGGGCGGCGTATTTCCTGGTCGCTGCGCTGGCTCCGAAAATGGCCGCCCGCGGAAGCGGCAGCATCATCAACCTCAGCAGCATGGCCGGCCAGATCGGCCTGGCGGGGGGCGCCGCCTACGGCGCCACCAAGGGAGCCCTGGTCTCGATGACCCGTTCCTGGGCAGCCGAGTTCAGTCCCGCAGGAGTCCGCGTCAACGCCATCGCTCCCGGGCCAGTCCTGACCGCCGGGGCCGCGCCCGACCGTATCGAGGCCCTCGGCGCCACCACGCTGCTGTCCCGCGCCGCGCAGCCCAGCGAAATCGCCGAGGTCATCGCCTTCCTCGCCTCCCCGAAGGCCAGTTACGTCACCGGCGCGGTCTTTGCCGCCGACGGCGGCCGCACCGCCATCTAACCTCTGCCACCCACGCGGAAGACAAAGGGACAACGATTTCTTTCACCATCGGCTGTGGGTCAGGCAATCGAGCTGCATCACGACGTGCCTGCGCATGGGGCTCTGCCCGATGCCGATGTTGTGCTGCCTCCGTGGACAGTCGCTCACTCGGGCACAAGACCCTCTGGGAGGAGGCGCTCGTACGCGGCCAGCAACAGCACGGTCCCATCAACGATCGGCTTCGCCCTGGTTACGTGGCGGGAGACTGTGTCTTCAGAGGGAGCCCTTTGGCGCCACCCACTCGGTTGGCTGGCCGGTTATTCCGGCGATCAGGTCGTAGTCGGCGTCGTAGTGCAGCACGGTCAGGTTCGTGAGCTCGGCTGTAGCCGCAATGATCAGGTCGGGCAGTCGGAAATGGCGGTGTTGGCTGCGCTCCGCCATCGAATGGTGGACTTCCAATGCCCGGGTCATCGCTTCGCTCGTCACGTCGACCCAGCGCTGAGTGTGGAGCGCGCCCCACAGAGCTTCGTAGCTTTCTGCGTCCGCTGCGTTATTGAGGTACTCCAGCGACGTCATCTGGCATGCAGCTAGCCGTCCCTGCGTGAGGAGCGTAACGAAACGATCCCGGACTACCTGGTGACGGTTCTGCAGGACATAGACCGAGGTGTCGGCAAGGTAGGCGGGGGCGGCCATCACGCGACGTGCTCGTCTCGCGCGTGCTCGGCGAGCCTGCAAAGGTCGCGCCCACCCCCGTAGCTGAAGGCCTCTTCAGACGCGCCAAAGTCCATCTGCGCGCTGTCGAAGGCCGCCGCAATCCGTTGCCCCTGAATCCGGAGCGCCTGGATCCGGAGCGCCTCGTTGATGGTCGCGACCTTGGTCTTCGTCCCTAGCGCCTGCCGTGCGGCATCCAGCCACTCGTCATTGACCTCTACAGTGATGCGCGTCATAATGATCAGGATACACCGGATCTGTAACTAGCGACGCATCATCTCAAGGCAATAGTAAGCACTAGTTTAATCAGTCGATTGACGCTGCCGTGATGGTCATTTGGAGCACCACCGCTGGGTGTGCACCCGCCGCCCTTTGCTAGCCAGAAGCCTCGCACCCGGCAGGTGGCATGGGGGTCGCACACGTGACCAGCGCGGCCAGCGGCCGCAACGGCCGAGGCAGCCAGCGCCGGGTCGGCGCGCGTCGCTGTCGGCGGCGCCGCGCCGCCCCCGAGGGCGGTTACCAGCTAAGTGCTTTACCAGTTAAGTGTGGTACCATCGGTGTATGGTAAGGACGACGGTGTATCTTTCGGAGAACACCAAACAGCGGCTGTCCCAGGCGGCCAGGCGAAACGGACAGTCCGAGGCCGAATTTATCCGCTCTGCCATCGAGAAGCGCGTCGGAGAGGTGCTTCCGAGCGCGCGAGGCAGATGGGGAACGATCCGGTTCGACGAGGCAGGCCTCGCGCGAAAGGTGGACGACGTGCTGGCCGAAGGTTTCGGCCAGCAGTGATCATCTGCGACACCAGCGGCCTCATTGCTGCGTACGACGAAACTGACCCCGCAGGTCCGACCGTGCGAGAGTTGTTGGACGCCGAAGCCGGAGCGTTGATCGTGTCACCCTTCGTGCTGGCCGAGGTCGACTACATGATCCTGACCCGCTCGGGCATCCAGGCAGAATTAGTGCTGCTCGACGACCTCGCCGACGGCGTTTATCAGGTTGCCGAATTCACGCCCGCCGATGCCGACCGTACCGCACATCTGACCAGACAATATGCGGACCTGAAACTGGGCATCGCCGATGCCCATACCATGAGCCTTACGCAGCCCGACCGCTACGCGACGAAGCGGATCCTCACCTTTGATCATCGGCACTTCCGAGCAGTGAAGCCGCAGCACGGCGGCGTCTTCACGGTCCTTCCCGCTGATTTGTAGCGTTCGCGTTCACTGGCAGCGCGAAGTCGCCTGTTGTTCCCTTGTCCGACTGACTTTATGCCCGCTAGTGTCCGCGCCATGATGTCATCACGGGTGGCGAGGCCCGACGCAGACGCCCTCTTCATTTCGGTGTCTGAGCCCAAGACGGCCAAGAACTGGCTGCACCTCGATATCGGCGTCGGCAGCGGGCGCGCGGTTCCGATTCAGACGCGCAGGCAGCTCGTCGACGCGGAGGCGGGCCGTCTGGCCGATCTCGGTGCCGTGCTCGTCGGTGTCCTGAACACCGAAGGCCTCGACACTACGGAGGCGCGATGAAAGACCCTGAGGGCAACGAGTTCGACATCAACTGACGGCCACCGCTGCTTCGGTCGCTCTTTCCTGTCAGCGATCGTGCACCGGCGGTTCCCCGCGGAATGGGCGCGCCCCGCTATGGGCGTCCTTGCTGGCCGTTCTTCGGGATGCTTTCATCGCGGGTATCGCGGCGAGCGTCTGGGACGCTCAGCGAACCGGTCGGGAGGTGCTGCGTGAGCCTGGACATTCGGGAGGAAGCCCTCACACTGGCCGCGCTGGATGAGTACGCGACCATCCGCACTGCCTTCGTGGTCGACCGGATTCTGGAGCTGACGCTCATCGGTGGCGGCCTGGGCGGCATGTCGTTCGCCGAGACCACCGTCACAGATCCCTACGTCAATGACTATGACGCCAGCGACGGAGCGGGACCGGCGCGCTGGGCCGAGCGCTTTGACATCAAGAACTGGGGGCTCATCTGCGCCCGCCGGGACGGCGCGCTGCTCGGCGGTGCCGTGATCGCATTCGATACCCCGGGTGTTCGCATGCTGGGCGGCCGTGACGATCTCGCCGTGCTCTGGGACATACGCGCCGCCCCGGCAGAGCGGCGCACAGGTATCGGGTCGGCGCTATTCCGGGCCGCCGAAGATTGGGCAGGTTCCCGCGGCTGCCGCTGGCTCAAAAATCGAAACCGACAACGTCAACGTAGCGGCCTGCCACTTCTACTAGAAGATGGGCTGCACCCTGGGCGCCATTGACCGGTTCGCCTATCCCGGGTCACCAGGCGAGGTGCAGTTGCTGTGGTGGAAGCCGCTGGCATCGCGCAGCGAAGGGGACGGCCGCTGATCTCTAATCCTCGCAGCGAGCCGGTTCCGGTCGGTTGCAGGATGCCGGTGTACTTCCTCGGTCTTCGGTAAGGCGATGACGCCTGATCTGATCTGGGCTAGATCTTGACGGCGGATTTAGCGGCCACGACGATAGTGCGACACCTTTACCTATTGGGGGGAATCGGAAATGACACATCCGAACGAGGACATGCTGCGGGAGGCCTTCGCCGCGTTCCAGCGAGGCGACATGGAGGCATTGCAGAGCAAGTACTTTGCAGAGGACATCCGCTACCACGTCTCCGGCCGGAGTCCAATCTCCGGTGACTACGAAGGCGCGGCTCAGGTGCTGGGGCTATTCGGCCGCCTCTTCGAGCTCTCGGGAGGCACGCTCCGCCTGGAGTTGCACGACGTCGTTGCCAACGACCAGCACGCCGTTGCTATGTTTACCATCCGCGCCGAGCGGGAGGGCCGGCAGCTTGACGATAACGAGGTCCTGGTCTCCCACCCCAGCCCTGACGGCAAGGCAACCGAGATCTGGACTCAGAGTAGTGACATCTACGCCTCTGACGAGTTCTGGTCGTAACGGACCACCTGATCTACCGCTTGCACTCCAGCCGTACATAACGAGCTACGGCTGGAGTGCTTGCCGTCCCCAGAGCTTGCCCCGAGTTCAGCCAGCGGCGCTGAGCGGCCTCGTGTTGGCGTGTGGTAGGTGCCTTCAAAAGGGAAGGTAGACCACATGGAGAACCCGCGCCCGGAGTACACCGCCGAACTGCTGCGGCATTTCGCCGATCTGCGGGACGGCACTCACGGCGGCGCGATCTCCCGGCAGGACAAGGAAAGCTTCTTCACCGCCGCCGCCACGCTGCTCGACCCGCACGCACGGCAGGCGCTCGCGGAGATCAACGCAGACCTGCTGCTTGGTACCGGCGAGATCGCCGCCACCGGCGTCCGGCGGAGCGGTGGCGGGGTCGACGCGATCTGGGCATTGTCCTGGCCAGAGCAACGGGCCGCCGGGATCGACCCGATCGTCATCCGCGCTTATTACAGCTCTGCGGCTCATCACCCGCATTTGCAGGCGGGCACAGCGGGCGACTGGCCGCTCAACGTCTTCGACGAGCAGCAGGCCGCCGCTGAGTTGCCGGTCCTGCGGGCGATGGCGTCGGCCGACCTCCACAACCTGGTCTTCCAGCGTGACTACCGGATCATCCCGGCCATCGTGAACGGCTGGATGCCGTAACCGGACCGCTCGCGCCCCCGGACCGCTCCCGGATCCCTCCGACATGTATTCGCAGATAGCCATTGAGCGCGGTATTCACCGCCATCGTCCGCCCGTACGTCTCACGCCCACCGGTGCCGATGACTCCGGCATCTTCGCTCCTGGGATCTAGCCGACTGGCAGACACCTCGCGTATCGCCGTCTTCGGATGCGATTAGGAGGCACGGCACCGGGAATGCCCGTCTTCGAGATCACCATTCATGGCCGTATGTGAAGAGGACCGCGGATGCCTGATGACACGGCGGGCCCGGTGCCCGGTAGCCCGGCGCATTCTGAGCAGAGGCGCGACCCGACGATCTGGGATCCAGAGGTGGAGCAGCTAGAGGAGGCCGAGTGCCGGCGCCTCATCGCAGCAGGCAGCGTCGGCCGGCTCGCCTACTCCGGCCGAACGGGCGTGGCCGTGGTCCCGGTCAGGTACGAGCTGGATCAAGAAAGCATCGTGTTCCGTACCCCGCTGGATACCCAGACGGACGAGGACCTTCGCACCGGTATTAAAGGCGCTGAGTACCGGGTGTCCTTCGAGATCGACGAGGTCGACCAGGACGGGCGACAAGGCTGGATGGTCTTCATCCAGGGCGCCGCGCACCACATGGACTCTGAAGACGACCGGATATCAAGGTGGGCGCCCAAGCGCAAGCAATCGGCGGCAGGCACGCGCGAACATTTCCTGCGCATCACACCTACTTCTATTGTCGGACGGCGCCTCCAATTCAGCGGGTAGGCCGCTCAACCGGCTTGCGGCAATGCTGCGGCCGTTCCTCACCACCACTTATTTTCGAGGGCGCGGTCGGTGCCGTCGGTCTGGTCGAGCGCGTCGAGCTCAGTCATGTCCTGTTCTGACAAGGTGAAATCGAAGACCTGCGCGTTCTCCGCGATTCGGTCGCGGTGGGTCGACTTGGGAATGACCGGAACATCATGCTGCAGGCACCAGCGCAACAGCACCTGGGCGGGCGTGCGCCCGGCACGGTGAGCGACCTGGCTCACCGCCTCATTCGAGAGGTGCTGGCCGGTGCCCAGCGGGCTATAGGCCTCGAGTGCGACGCTCCGCTCACGGCAGGCATCGAGCAGTCCGCGCCGGTACTCCAGCGCACTGAATCCCACCTGGTTGACCACGGGCACGCTAGCGCCAGCCGCGATCACTTCGTCTAGTTCGTTCGCGCTGAAGTTAGAAACGCCGATGGAACGGGCGAGTCCGAGCTCCCGCGCCCGCTCCATGCCCGGCCAGGCCCAGGTTGGGCCGCCCTCCGGCCAGTGGATCAGGTAGAGGTCAACCTGGTCCACGCCGAGCCGCCGCAGGCTCTGCTCAGCTTCGGCAACAGGGTCTTTGCGAGCGGGAAAGAACTTGGTCGTGAGAAACACCTCGCTCCGCGCCACTCCGCTGTCGCGGAGCGCCTTGCCCACGCTCTTTTCATTGCCGTACGCCTGGGCCGTGTCGATATGGCGGTACCCCAGCTCGAGCGCCCAGCGCACGGAGTTCACGCATTCCGGTCCGTCCGGCACCTGCCATACGCCCAGGCCGAGCATCGGCATCCGATGTCCGTCCGCGAGAACGCGGGCCCTGCCGTTTGAGGGAACGGGGTCGGCTGTCATGGCTGTCGGCTCCTTCGCTGCGGGGACCTGAGTGGCGGCTGCCCGAAATCGCGGATAGGTCTTCGTTCGCGAGGATAGCGGCGGGCTCGTCGTCGCGAGCCCGCGGCTGCAGGTGCCCGGCTACTCAGGCGGTCCCGGCCTCGTCGACGCCCCGTATGAAGAAGAGCCGCCTGTTCACGGCCGTTTCCCGGATGGCCAGCGCGTTGCCTGGGTCTAGGACTTCTACCTGCGCCACCATGTAGACGGTCATGCGCGCGTCACCTTTCGGCTTTGACCGTGAGCCTGTCGCGATGGCGGCTGCGCAGTCGCAGCGTCCGCCGTTCATGATGAACCGGGCGCCCGGCAGTCAGCTCGACTTCGGGGGAAACGAAGTTCGGACCGCTCCGATCGAAGACGTGCTTCCTGTCGATGACGAATTCCTCGACGGTCATGGGAGGGCGATTGCCGATGACCTCAATGAGGTTGTTCGTCCCCTGGAAGACGCCGTTCTGGTAGTCGACGGCGACATTGCTCAGGTGCTGGATCAGATGAGGCGACTTGCCGAGGGAAGCCAGCCCGTCGGCGAACTCCTGGACGCTGATGGGCTGGTAGCTGGCGGGAATCCCGAGTGCTCGCGAAGCCGCGGCGGCGATCCCGTAGTAGTCCATCTCGACTGGGCCGTGCAAGGGATAAGCCTGACGATCGTGCGGATCCGGGTTCTCGAGGATGGCGGCGATCACATACGCCTGATCAACCGCGGCCACGGGAGCGTGACGGCCGTTACCGAACGGGAGGCGCAGCACGCCCTCGTCTGCCTGACGACCCCACCACCAGCTCATCCATTCGGCGAAGAACGTCGGCCGCAGGTGGGCGGTGAGCATCGAAGTGCGGTCGAGCAGCCGCTCTGCGAGCCAGTGCTGGCGTGCTTGGTTGCTGACGGCCTCCCGGCGGGCGGAGATCTGCGACATGTTGACCACTGACCGGAGGCCGGCCTCGGCGGCCGCTTGCGCGAAACCCACCGTCGCGTCGAGCAGGCCCGGGGCGATCGGGTAGCAGAAGTAGGCTCCGCTCACTCCGCGCAGGGCCGAGCTCACCTCGTGGAAATCGAGCAGTTCACCCACGACGATTTCGGCCCCTTCGGCAGCGAGCTGCCGCGAACGCTCGTCCTCCCGGCGCACGAAGGCGCGTACCCGGTGCCCTCGCTCCAGCAGCAGTCGCGCTGCGGGTTGGCCTGTGCTCCCCGTTGCCCCGGTGATCAGGAAGAGACGGTCGTTGTTCGTCATGCTCTTCGTCTCCTTCGTGAATCTGCGGCCGCCGAATCTGGCCTCGGCGGCGAAATGGTGACGCCGGCCGTAGGTGGCCGGTTAGGGGAACGCGGTTCGCGTGTCATTGATGCGGCCTTTCCCGGCCGGGCCGTCATCGGGGAATTCTTTGACGACGACCTGCTCGCCGGCAGCTAGCGCGATCGGGTGCTCGGAGGGGATCACGTAAGCGCGGGTGAAGAAGGTGCCGATTTGGGCCTTTTGCAAGTGCCCGGCGATGCCCCGGTCTCCCTGGACGGCCATGACGGCGTGGATGTAGGGCTTGCCGTCGATGATCTCGCCGGTTCCGGTCATCTCCGCTGGCAGGGGGTAATAGGAAAGGGTGTGCGCGGTCGGGTCGCCCGCCGGGTTGGTGGAGACGGTGAAGCTGTCGACGGCGCCGATGAGGGCAACGATGGCGGCGTCGGTGATGCCCTGTTGAGCGGCCTGTTCGGTGAGGGATCTGATGAGTTCGGCGTTGCGGACTTCCAGGACCTGCACGGCGTCCACCTCCTCGGAGATTGCCGGCACTGTTCTGCGCCGGTTGTGAGCCGCTGCGGCGCCGAGCCGGCGTAGCGTCGGCTAGGCGGCGGCGTCCTGGAAGACCTTGACCATCTCCTTATCGAGCAGCCCGGGAACATCGGATGGCGCAACTTCGGGGAACTGGCTGAAGAAGGCGGTGACCTGGTCCAGGTCGATGCGTGTTTGCTCGCCATCGCGCTGGGAGACGCAGATGCGCACCGGGGCTCCGAGGCCGGCGGCGCCGGTGTAGCGGAACAGGCCGCGGGCGATGACGGCGTTGCCGACCAGGTAGAACTTGGACTCGATCGGGATTCCGGCGAGTCTCATCGTTGGTCCCTGCTCCATTTCCCAGAAGATGGAGAACTTGCTGGGCGCGGACACTTCATCGACGTAGGCCTCCAGTCCCGCGCGGTCGGCGTGGGTGACGTATTCCGTCAGCTTGGGGACCGAGAAGCGCTGCAGGGTCGACTCGATGGCGCTGATCACCTCGAAGAAGGACTTGTCGGAGCGAATCGTGATGAGTGCCCCGTCGAATTTCGTGAGTGTCTGCTGAGCTGAAATGGGTATTCATTCCCTCCCGTGCTGGTTTCACGATCCGGGGGAACGCCTGCCAGTGCCCAACTGTCCAGGCACGGCATCTATTCGCGGCGGCGCGGGACACCTCAGCAACAGCGTTGCACAGCCCCCCGACTCGGCACCCCGCCCGCCAGCTAGTTGCTTGATGCAACCCAGCTCACGTTAACACCGTACGTTTCATGAAGCAACCCAGCTGGTAGACTGCGAGCATGCTGGAGCGTGAGTACCAGGGGCAGAACTGCTCGATCGCTCGGGCTCTCGAAATCGTCGGTGAACGATGGACACTGCTGATCATCCGCGACGCCCTTTTCGGCCTGCGCCGGTTCGATCAGTTCCAGGAGAGCCTAGGGATTGCTCGCAACGTGCTGACCGACCGGCTGAACCGGCTGGTCGACGAAGGAATCCTCGAGCGAGTCCGCTATTGCGAGCGACCCATCCGCCACGAGTACCAGCTGACGTCGAAGGGCCGCGATCTGCTCCTGCCGATCACCGCGTTCGGGCAGTGGGGGGACAAGTACCTGAGCCCGCAGCCGCCCACCCTGCTGCGCCGCAAGAGCGACAGCAAGCAGGTCGTGGCCGCCCTGGTAGCCAAGGGCTCCAGCGTGCTGCGGGCCGAGCAGGTCGAGAATGTACCCGGACCTGGCGCGACGCCGGCACAAGACCAGTGGTGGCACGACTCCAGGAGCGACACCCGCCCATCGCGATCTCACCGCGGCGGGAGCTCACACGGCGGTCAATCGCACTAACCGGCGCCGCCTGCCGCCACCGGCGGATACAAACGCGGCCATCCGGGCATGACAATCGCAGCGCAGGCGGCCGCGAACCGACTCGACCGGGACACACAGGGGGCTGCGGGATGAAGTTCGTCAATCATGCTACTTACGTCGACGACCAGCAGACACTCGCTGACCTGCGGCCAAGGCACCTCAACTACCTAGCCAGCCTGATGGCCGAGGGCAAGCTCGCTGCCGCGGGGCCGTTCACCGACGGGACCGGCGAAATGTTCGTGTACGAGCTGGACTCGATCGATGCCGCCAGGGCCGTGGTCGCAGCTGATCCGTTTGCGGCCGGCGGCGCTCTGGCCCATTACGAGGTGAACCCATGGGATGTCGCGATAGCCGACGCGGCCGTCGTTCCCGTCAAAGCGATCACGCACTATCGCTCCGCCACCGTCGACGGGATTAACGTCTTCTATCGCGAAGCCGGCCCGGAAGATGCGCCCGTGCTGCTTCTGCTGCATGGCTTCCCGACGTCGTCGCGCATGTTCCGCAACCTCATCCCCCGGCTATCGGATGCTTACCGGGTCATCGCCCCCGACTATCCGGGCTTCGGCCACAGCGATGTGCCGGAACGGGCGGATTTCGGCTACACCTTTGACCATCTCGCCGAAGTGATCGACAAGCTGCTCGACCTTCTCGCAGTCCGCCAGTTCGCCATGTACGTCATGGATTTCGGCGCGCCGGTCGGGTCCCGGCTCGCGCTCAGGCATCCCGAGCGGCTTTCAGCGATCATCGCTCAGAATGCGCCGCTGTACCCGGAGGAACCCCGCGGATGGTGGGCAACCATCGGCCGGTACTGGGCGGACGGTTCCGCCGAGCACCGCCACGCCGTGCGCGCCGTCCTGGAACTGGACAGCCTGCGGGCGCAGTACCTCCATGGTGTCCGCGATCCCTCGCTAGTGGATCCGGATAACTGGGTCATCGACAAGGCGCTGATCGACCGCCCCGGCGTGGACGAGATCATGCTCGACCTCCTGTATGACATCAAGAACAACGCTCGGACGGTCGAGGCAATGCAGCAGTTCATCCGGGACCGCACACCGCCCACCCTGGTGGCGACCGGCGGGAACGACGAAATCTTCCCCGAGGAAGGCCAGCGGCAGATCCTGACCGATCACCCGGCTGCCGAATATCACGCGCTCGACACCGGGCACTTCGCCCTCGAAGACAAGGCAGACGAGATCGCCGGACTCATGCGCGACTTCCTGCATCGAAGCCTTCACCGATCCTGACCATGGGTGCTCCGCTACCACTGTCGGGGAGTAACGATCATGGGCAAGCTGGACGGGAAAGCAGCGGTCATCACCGGCGGCACCGCTGGGATCGGGCTCGCCACGGCAAAGCTCTTCGCCGCAGAAGGGGCCCGCGTCTTCATCACCGGGCGGCACGAGGAGGAACTCGACGACGCTGTGTCCGAGATCGGCGGCAACGTCACTGGCGTTCAGGGACGCAACCCCAGGACGCCATCGACAAGATCGTGTCGACCGTTCCGATGGGCCGCGTGGGCGAGCCCGCCGGAGTGGCCAACGCAGCGCTGTTCCTGGCGTCAGACGACTCCAGTTTCGTCACCGGAATCGAACTGTTTCGTCGATGGCGGCAAAGCACAAATCTGATACCGCGCCGCGCTCGCCGTAGCAGGGGGTGCCGCCAGGCAACCGCCGGCTCGTATGTACGGTTGTGACTATGCGTGCGGTTGTGGTGCATGAGGCAGGCGGCTCGGAAGTGCTGCGGGCCGAGGAGCTGCCCGACCCGCGCCCGGGCGACGGTGAGGTGCTGGTCAGGGTCGAGGCCATCGGCGTCAATCACATCGACCTGGCCAATCGGGCTGGCAGCGCAGGCCCCTTCCCGCTAGTTCTTGGCAGCGACGCGGCCGGACGGCGCGAGGACACCGGTGAACGGGTGCTCATGACGCACGCAGACCGGACCTACGCTGATGTTGTCGTGGCGAAACAGGAGAACGTCTTCGCGATCCCGGACTCGCTCAGCGCGGCCGCCGGAGCGGCGCTCGGCACTCCGTACCTTACGGCGTGGTGGTCGATCGTCGACCTCGGCGGCCTGAAGCAGCGCGACACGCTACTGGTGCAAGGCGCCCCGTCCGCCACCGGACAAGCGTCGGTCGATATCGGGCGGGCGCTCGGGGCGAAGGTGTATGCGACCGCGCCCAGCGACAGGCTCGACGCGGTAGGCGGGCTGGGCGCTGAGGCACTGGGCTACGGTGATCCGAAAGTGCGCGAGATCGAGGCAAACGTCGTCTTCGACCCGATCGGCGCCGACACTTTCGCCGACAGCGTCGAGGCACTGGCCGAGCAGGGGACGCTCGTGACACCCGGAGCGGTCAGCAATCCCATGGTCTCCTTCAACCTGTGGACACTTATGGGCAAGCGCGCCCGTATCCAGGGAATCGGTCCGCATCCGCTGATCCGCAAGACGATGGAACATCTGATCTCCCTCGCCGCCGACGGAAAGCTCAAGCCGGTCATCGACCGCGAGGTCCCGCTGGATCAGGCCGCCGATGCCCACCGCGCCATCGAGGCGCGCGAGACCTTCGGCAAGGTCATCCTCCGTCCCTAGGCACGTCAATGTGCGAGCGCGAGCCAGCAATCCGGGTACGGGCCGCTGGCAACTCCGCGGGTTCAACGCCGCCTTCCTGGACGAGACCCTCGACATCGACGCCCCCACGTCTAAATCGCTTCGCCCGGTCTGGGCCGAAAGGAGCACGCCATGCCAACCACGTCTCCGCTGTCCGTCACCCGGCACTGCCCTGAGTACTGGCGCGTCACCTTCGACAACCCGCCCGTCAACCTCATCAGCCCGCCAATGATCGTCGCCCTGCATGACCTGCTCACCAGCATCGAGCAGGACGACCAGGTGGCCGTCGTGGTCTTCGACAGTGCCGACCCCGACTTCTTCCTCGCCCACTACGACCTCACTGCCGACACCTCCGCCTTCGACGCATTGCCGGCCGCGCCCAACCCCTTCCACCACTGGGCCCGCCTGCTCATCCGGCTGTCCAAATCCCGTGCGGTCACCATCACGGCCCTCCGCGGCAGAGCCCGCGGCGCCGGCAGCGAATTCGCCCTGGCCACTGACGTCCGGTTCGCCAGCCGCGAGCGGGCCGTCCTGGGCCAGTTCGAGGTCGGCTTCGCCACTTTGCCCGCCGGCGGTCCCTCAACCCGCCTGCCCGGCATCGTCGGCCGTGGCCGGGCGCTGGAGATCCTGCTCGGCGGCCAGGACTTCGACGGGGACCTTGCCGAGCGGTACGGCTACGTCAACCGCGCCGTCCCCGACGCGCAGTTCACCGAGTTCGTCGACGCCTTCGCCCGCCGGGTCTCCCGTTTCGACCTCCTCGCGCTGGCTGAGATTAAGCGCTTCGTCAACGCCGCCTCGCTGCCCGCCGACAACGCGCTGACCGCCGAGATGGACGCCTCCAGCGAGGCCGTCCGGCGGGAGCGTTTCGTGGCCTCCTGGGCGCGGGCACTCGAGCAAGGCCTCCAGCAGCGCAGCGACACCGAGCTGAACCTTGGCGCCTACGTCGGCACCGTTTGAGGCTCTCGGAGTTCAAGGGCTTGGATCCGGCTCAGGGCTTTCCTTCCTGCTGCTCCAGGACGCGCGTCACCACGGTCAGATCCTGGTCACCTAGGCCTTGGTCGACGGCCTGCTGCCATTCGTCAGCCAGGCAGGCCAGCGCGGCGAACTGGCCGCCGGCCTCTGCCTGCAGCGCGAGGTGCACGTCCTTGAGCGCCAGCGACAGGGCGAACTGGGCCGAGAAGTCGCCTGCCGTGATCCGTTCCAGTTTGGCGGCCTGCCATGGCGAGACGATCGGGCTGCCGTTGAGCGCGTCTGCCACCGTCTCGGTGGCCAGGCCCAGCCGGTGGGCAAGTGCCACCGACGCGGCGATCGCCTCGTTCTCGAACGCAAGCCAGGTGTTGTTCACCAGCTTCAGCCGGGTGCCGGCTCCGGCCGCGCCAACCCAGACGGTTCGGTGGCCGAGCGCGTCGAAGAGCGGAGCGACCCGCGGTCGCACCTCGTCGGGCCCGGAGGCGAAAATGATCAGCTGGCCTCGCTCCGCCGGATCCTTGCTGCCCGACACCGGCGCGTCCAGGAGCGTCACGTCTGGGCGTTCGCGTTCGACCAGGGCCATGACCTCGGTGATCCCGGCCAGGCCGATCGTGGCCATCTGGACCCAGATCGCCCCGGGGGACAGCGCGGCGAGCATTCCCTGATCACGGGCGACAGAGATGACGGCATCGGCGTCGGGCACCATCGTGACGACGATGCCGGCCCGCTCCGCTGCTTCGACCGCGGTGTCGGCGACGTCCGCACCACGTTCGGCAAGGTCGCGCGTTGCCTCCGGGTGACGATCCCAGACGATCGTCGGGAGGCCGGCGCGCAGCGCACTGGCCGCCATCCCATGGCCCATCGTTCCGATGCCCAGCACCGCAACCGGCTTCGTCGCTGTTGCCATCGCTCTCCCCTGCTGGTACCGCTCCCGCCGGCTGGCGCCGCGGGCTTCTCTGCCAGGATTACCCGCCCGGTCGACCAGTACACCGCGGTCACAGGATGACGGGTGGAGGTCAGGGGAACGGGGGCCTGCATAGCCACTCTGCTTCTGCTCGTGCGGAGCAGATCTGCAGGAGCCATTCTGCCGCTGATCAGCCAGTCGCAAGGTTGCCTGCCGACACTCGCGTCATGCGGACTTCGGCTGAGCTGTCAGTTGCAACTGGGGGCGGGGCGCCAGCGGGCGAGGCGCGCCTCCTGGTGGTAGAGGACGAACCGACGATCCTGGAACTGCTGTCCGGATCGCTGCGGTTCGCCGGCTTTGACGTCGTCACCGCGGCGACCGGCGCCGAGGCCTTGCGTGCCGCGGCCGCGTCGAGACCTGACTTGATCTTGCTGGACGTGATGATGCCAGATGGCGATGGCTTCGAGGTCGTCCGTCAGATGCGAGCAGCGGGCCCGCCCGTTCCGGTCATCTTCCTTACCGCCCGCAGTGCCGTGGGGGAACGCGTCGCAGGCCTGAACCTGGGCGGAGACGACTATGTCACGAAGCCCTTCAGCCTGGACGAGGTGCTGGCCCGCATCCGGGCCGTGCTGCGCCGGAACGGGCAGCTGCAGCCAGCCTCCCGGCTGAGCGTCGCGGACCTGGACCTCGACGAGGCGAGCCATCATGTCCGCCGCGGTGGCGAGCTGGTGCCACTGACGCCCACGGAGTTCAAGCTGCTGCGATACCTGATGGTCAACGCCGGCCGCGTGCTCAGCAAGGGCCAGATCCTCGATCACGTCTGGGATTACAGTTCCGGCGTCTCCGGCAGCGTGGTCGAGCCGTGTGTCAGTTACCTTCGCCGCAAGGTCGACCGATGCGCGCCGCCGCTGATTCACACCGTCCGCGGGACCGGTTACGTCCTGCGGATTCCGCCGCCGTGACCCGGCAGCGAGGCTGGCTGCGCACTGCGGCGGCGAATGCATCGCTGGCGACCCGAGTAATGGCTGCGGCCGCGATCCTGGTTGCCGTTACCTCGATAGCCACTGGCCTGCTGGGCGCTACCTTGCTCCGCGGGTACCTGCTCGACCGCGCAAACACGCAGTTGCGCACCTTTGCCACGGTAGCCAGCCGGGAACTGACCCATTCACGTTCGCCGGTTGCGCGCGCCCGGCCGCAGTCGCTGCCGACGCCGTTCCTGGTGGAGGTCGTGAGTGCTGACGGGCATGTCCAGGTAACCGGGCACCCCGTTTCGCATGTGACGGCACTGCGGCTGTCGGCTGCCCAGCTCCGGAGTCGCGCAGCGCCGTTCACGGTTCAGGCGGCCAACCCGGCGCGCTCCTGGCTGGTCGTCGTCAGGCCGCTGTCGGGCGGGCGGCATGCCGTGATCGCATTCAGCCTGGATGAGCTGCTGAGCACCGTCAGGCAGCTGCAAATGGCCGACGCGCTGGCCGGGATCGTCGCAGTCGCAGTACTGGCTGGCATCGGCTTGCCACTGGTCCGGACCAGCCTTGAGCCGCTGCGCAAGATCGAGGCGACTGCCGCCGCGATCGCCGCGGGCGACCTCTCCAAGCGCATCGACCATCCGTCGAGCCGCACCGAGGTCGGCCGGCTGGCGACGGCGCTCAACGGCATGCTGGGCCGGATCGAGGCTGCCTACCAGGCCCGCGAGGAGGGCGAGAGTCGCGCCCTGGTGTCGGAAGACCGGATGCGCCAGTTCGTTGCCGATGCCAGCCACGAGCTTCGCACTCCCGTCACGTCCCTGCGCGGCCTCGCCGATTTCGCCCTCCAGCAAGGCGCTGCGGCCAGTCCGGCCGAACTGCTCCGGCTCATGACGCTGGTCCATCACGAGGCAACCCGGATGGGGCGCCTGGTCGAGGACCTGCTCGTGCTGGCTCAGTTCGACCTGGACCGTCCCCTGGAGAAGCGGCCGGTCGACCTGGCCAGCATCGCGGCGTCCGCAGTCGGTGCCGCGCGCCTGGTTCAGCCGGATCGCGCCATCACGCTGCACGCGGCCGATCCCGTCATCGCCTGGGCCGACGACGGACGATTGCGCCAGGTCATCGACAACATCGTCGGCAATGCCCTGCAGCACACTCCGCCGGGCACCCCGGTGACCGTCACGGTCACTAGCTCGCTCGGTGCCGCGCTCATCGCTGTCGCGGATCGCGGCCCCGGCATGACGGCCGACCAGGCGTCGCACGTGTTCGAGCGGTTCTACCGCACCGACCGCGCTCGCACCCGCTCCCGCGGCGGCACGGGCCTCGGACTGTCGATCGCGGCCGCGTTCGCCGCCGCCCACGGTGGCGACATCTCGGTGGAAACCGCGCCCGGGGAGGGCGCGGCCTTCCACGTCAGACTGCCGCTGGCGCCCAGCGCCGCGGCCGAGCTCAGCCGGACAGCAAGCTCCTAGCGGGCCGCAATGAGATCACAAGGCCCGCTCAGTTGACTGCCTGACGGCGGGCCACCCGGGCCTGCCCGGGCCGGCTGCCACCAGGCAGCGGCCCGCCGCTCGCGAGGGAGACACCTTTTGACACCCCTACCCCGCAGATTCATCGCCCGGCCGGCTTCCCGGCGCGTCCTCGCGCCAGTCCTGCTGGCCATGGCTGTCGCCGTGGCTGGCTGTGGCGCCACCGGCTCGACGCCGGCGCCGTCCGGGTCCGCGCCCGCGGGCAGCTCGTCCTTCCGCCAGTGCCTGCAGCAGCACGGCGTTAAGCCGCCGACGGGCCGCCCCGGTGCCAGCACCCGGCACACCCCGCCGTCCGGATCTGCCTCAAGTGCCTTCCGCAAGGCCGTCCAGGCGTGCGGCGGATTCGGCGGCGGATTCGGCGGCGGCGGATTCGGCGGCGGCGGCTGACCAGGACCAGTGACCCAGGAGAGGAAACGAGATGTTCACTACCTACTTGCTAGGAGAACTGCGACGACGAATGCGGCAGGCCATCTTTGTCGCCGCGGGCCTGGCACTGGGCGTCGGCCTGGTGATCACCGTGATCGCCGCGTCCAGTGGAGTGTCCGCGAGCCAGGGCACCGTCCTGCACTCGCTGTATGGCCTCGGCACCGACGTCACTGTGACGCAGCCACCTGCCGCCGGGTCTGGCGGGCCGCCCGCGTTCCAGTTCGGCGGCGGCAGGGCCGGCAAGGCCGGCACCAGCTTTAACCGGAACATTCTCATCGGGCCGGGACTCGGCCCGCTGAAGTCGTCCGCAGCGACCACGATCTCGGGCCTGAAAAACGTCTCGGGCACGTCCGGCGTGCTCTCGCTGACAGACGCGTCACTGTCCGGCACGATTCCGTCCGGATCCCAGCAGGGCGCGGGCGCCGGCGGCGCCGGTGGCGGGCACATAAACGCCAGCACGTTCACCGTGAGCGGCATCGACCCGGCGGCCGACTCGCTCGGGCCGCTCAACTCGGCCACCATCACGTCGGGTCACGGCATCACGACCGCGGAGTCCAATGCCAACGTCGCGGTCGTCGACTCCAACTACGCCGCAGCGCAGAACCTCAAGGTCGGCTCGAAGATCACCGTCGCCGGTAAGAGCTTCACAGTCGTCGGGATCGCTCGCGCCGCGCAGTCGACCACCAGTGCGGACGTCTACATCCCGCTCGCCCGTGCGCAGAGCCTGGCGGGCATGCCGAACGAGGTGAACACCATCTACGTGTCGGCAGCGAGCTCCGCCGACATCAGCACCGTGTCGAAGGAGATCGCAGCGGCCCTGCCCAAGGCGACCGTGACCACCTCCAGCGACCTGGCCAGCCAGGTCACCGGCTCGCTGTCCAGCGCGTCCAGCCTGGCCAACACTCTCGGCAGGTGGCTTGCCGTGGCTGTCCTCGCCGCGGCGTTCGGGATCGCGAGCATCCTGACGATCTCAGCGGTATCTCGCCGGGTGCGCGAGTTCGGCACGCTGAAGGCGATGGGGTGGCGTAGCCGCCGGATCATCCGCCAGATCATGGGGGAAGCCCTCGTCATCGGCATCGTCGGCGGTATCGCCGGGGTCGCCCTGGGCTACGGCGGCGCTGCGCTGGTTCAGTCACTAGCGCCGCCACTGACTGCGTCGACCGGCACGGCAGCGGCCGGCGGTGCGGGCCCGGCTGGCCAGGCGGGGCCAGGCGGCGGGGGCGGGTTCGCTCGCGCAGCCGCTAACGCCAGCCACACCGTCTCGGTTCACCTCACCGCTCCGGTAACGATCGGCGCGATCGGCCTGGCCGTCGCGCTCGCGGTACTCGGCGGCCTCATCGCCGGCTCGCTCGGCGGCTGGCGTGCCGTCCGGCTACGTCCTGCGGCCGCGCTAGCGCGAGTCGAGTAACCAGCAGAAAGGCACATGCGATGTACAAGCTCACCGCTGTTACCAAGGACTACCCGAAAGGCCGGGGCACGGTGCACGCCCTGCAAGGCGTGGACCTGGTCATCGAGGACGGCGACTGGCTCGCGATCCAGGGGCCGACCGGCCACGGCAAGAGCACGCTGCTACAGATCCTCGGCGCGCTCGACCGGCCCACCTCCGGGTCCGTCGAGTTCCGGGGCCAGGATCTCGCGTCGTTGCGGGAGAGCCAGCTCACCCGGGTGCGGGCAACTTCGATCGGGTTCATCTTCCAGACCTTCAACCTCATACCCACGTTGTCGGCTCAGGAGAATGTCGAGGCAGCCCTGGTCCCGCTCGGCGTCACCGACGCCGAGCGGCGCCAGCGGGCGGCACAGGCGCTGGCTGACGTTAGCCTGGCTGACAGGGCACGTCATCTGCCGTCGGAGTTGTCCGGCGGACAGCAGCAGCGGGTGGCGATCGCCCGCGCGCTGGTGAAGAAACCGGCGGTCCTGCTCGCCGACGAGCCCACCGGCAATCTGGACGAGGGCACCCGGGACGACATCATGACGCTGCTGGAATACCTGTGGAACGAGCTCGGGCTCACTCTGGTGGTTGTCACCCACGACACCTCAGTCGCACGCCGAGCGCAGCAGACCGGCGTCATGAAGGACGGCCGGCTCGCGATCCAGCCAATGCCGGTCGGCGGTTATGCCCCGGGTGCCGGGGAAGGGCCAGGCTCCATACCGGGCTCGGTGCGCAGGCTGCGCTCACGCTGGTGATAACCGGCGGTCATGCCGCCGTCAACCAGCAGCGTCGTCCCGGTGATGAAGTCCGCCTCGTCGCTCGCGTAGAAAACCGCCGCGGCGGCAACGTCGCGGGACTGGCCGATCCTGCCAATCGGCGGGATCGGCCAGTCGCCGCTCTCGGGACGGTCATCCTCCCCCGGCGGGGCCATGTGCCGCATCCCGGGCCAGGTGTCCCCCGGGCAGAGCACATTCGACCGCACGCCGTCGGGGCCCGCGTCCAGCGCGAGCATCTTGCCGAGCATGACCACTGCTGCCTTCGAAACCGAGTACAGCCCGATGGCCTGCTCTCCCCAGATGCCCGCATCGGATGCGATGTGGATCATGCAGCCGCGACGGCGGGCCAGGTACGGATGGGCGGCCTTCGCGTACAGGAAATAGCCACGCACGTTCACGTCCATCACCCGGTCGTAGTCGGCCAGGGGCGTGTCAAGCAGGCTCGCCTCAATCCCGATCCCGGCGTTGTTGACCAGCACATCGAGGCCGCCGAACTGCCCGACCGCCAAGTCCACCGAGCGGGCCACCGCATCTGGATCGCCAGCGTCGGCAGGCACGAACGCGGCCTGCCCGGACGCCTTGAGCGCTGCCTCCGCGCGAAGGCCGAGCTCCTGGTCCCGCCCGGTTATCACGACGGTCGCGCCCTCGCGCAGGAACCTGTCCGCGATCGCATAGCCGATGCCGCTGGTGCCGCCGGTGACCAGCGCGTGCTTGCCCTCTAGTCGTCCCATGCCACCGTAGTCTGCCCGACCGGCTCAGGGATTATGGGCGGCAGCCATCAGTTCAGCGAGGTCGTCGGGCGCGAGAAACGATCCTGGCACCGGAGGTCCCCAGCTGTACAGTGCCCGGATGTCGTTCCAGACCTCGGGCTTCCATAGCTGGTCGTCAACGATGCAGTCCATGTCGGCGTAGTACTCGCTGAAATTGCCTGCAGGATCCTTGAGATACCAGAAGAAGTTGGACCCAATGTGGTGCCGCCCCAGCCCCCACACGTGGCGGCTCGGGTCCTTGTTCAGCAGCGCGGTGGCGCCGCGGCCGATCTCGTCCACGTCGTCGACCTGCCACGAGGTGTGGTGCAGGAACGGGACCGGTGCCGACTGCACGAGCAGGTTGTGGTGATCGGTAGAGCATCGCAGGAACGACGCCGCGTCGGCGATCGAGTCGCTCACCTTGAACCCGACTCCCTTAATGAAGAACCTCTCGCTCGCCTCAAGGTCGGTGGAGCCGACCACGACGTGGCCGAGCTTGCGCGGCCGGACAGGATTGTCGCGCTCGATGGCCTCGGCCCGCGCCGTCAGCCGTTCGATTCGGCCTGGCGCGTTCTGGGTGCCTGTCGCTGGGGCCGGGCTGGCGGCGACAGGATCGGCGATCGATAGGACGACCCGCACTCCGGTGCCGGAATCGGTGGCGGTGACGGCGTCAGGGGCGTGGTCGACAGCAACGCCGAGCGCGGTGAATCGTGTGGCGGCCGAGTCGATGTCATCGGGATCGCCGACACCGATGCCGAGCTCGACGAGCCGCCGCCGCGGCGAGGCGACGAGGCGGAGCTGCTCGCCGCCGTCGACGGTCGCGAATCGGTTGTCCGCCAGCCGGGTCAGGCCGAAGTCTTCGTAGTAGGTGGCTGTCTCCGCGACGTTCGGGACGCCGATGCAGACGGACGTGAGGCGGTGCAGGGACATGGTGACTGCCTTTGCGGATGTCTACGCGGGTGGGGCGATGAGGCGGTTGGCCATCGTGCCGACGCCTTCGATGTAGCTAGTGAGGACGCTGGCCCGGGCGAAGGAACTGGGGCGGCTGGCGGGTTGCGCCGATGCCGGCCGGGGTGCCGGTGAAGATCAGGTCACCGGGCAGCAGGGGCAGCACGGCAGACAGCCGGGCGATGAGTTCGGGCACCCCGAAGACCAGCTGCGAGGTGCGGCTCTTCTGAACCTCCTGCCCGTCGACACTGCAGCCAAGCTCGAGGTCGTCCGGGTTCCCCACTTCGTCGGGCGTCACCAGCCACGGGCCGGTGGGGCCGAAGCCAGGGAACGACTTGCCGAGTGAGAACTGCCCGCCGCCCGCGAACTGAACGATCCGCTCCGACAGGTCCTGGCCGACGGTTAGTCCTGCTACGTGGTCCCACGCGCCGGGCGAGCTGACCTGGTGCGCGCGCTCTCCGATCACGACCACAAGCTCGACCTCCCAGTCCACATACTCGCTGGGCAGCACAACGTCGGCGAACGGGGCTGTGATGCAGGTCGGAAACTTCGTGAAGGTCGCCGGGCTGTCCGGCACCGCCAAGCCTGCCTCGGCGGCATGGTCGCCGTAGTTCATGCCGATCGCGAAGACCTGGGCTGGCGCCGGCGCCGGCGGTCCGAGCTCGCCGTTATCGATGGGGGTAACGGGTCCTGGCGGAGCGTGGCCCGCCCACTCGCGGAACGCCTTCCATTGGCCGTAGACGGCCTGCGGGTCCGGGCCGAACCGCCCGCCGGAGGCAGTCTCGACGTCGACGCCGCCTGCCTCGCGGACCAGCGTGAGCCGCCCTGAAACGTTCGCGATCTTCACCAGCGAAGGCTCCTTCCGGCTGCGCAATCAGTGTCATTCAGGTGCAGTGACTGCGTCATTGACGCGGGCTCGGGTACGTGAGTACTGTCACGGTAACAGTGTTCCCACCCTGGGAGCAATGTAACCGGAGACGTTACCTAGGGGATACACGCCATGGCGAGAACTGCAGGGCGATCTGGTTGGGCCGTACCCGCGTGCTTGGCGGCAGCACTGTTGCTGGCCGCGTGCGGATCCTCCGCGACTGCCGGGTCTGCCGGTAATAAGACTGCTTCGAAACCGCCGCTGCTGATCGGGGCGTCGATGTCGCTGTCAGGCGACTTTGCCACCCTCGCCGATCCGGCCGTGAAGGGTTACCAGTTGTGGGCCGCGACGGTCAACGCCAAGGGCGGCTTGCTCGGGCGCAAGGTCAGCCTGAAGATCGTAGATGACGCCTCGAACCCGACCCAGGTCGTGACCAACTACGAGAACCTGATTACCGCCGACCACGTCAACCTGGTGTTCGGCCCGTTCTCCAGCCTGCTGACCATCCCCGCGGCCACCATCGCCAAGCGCTTCGGCTATGCGTTCATCGAGCCCTCCGGGGGTGCTCCGCAGGTCTTCGGTCTCAAGCTGGGCAATCTGTTCTTTGCCCAGCCCGCTCCGATCATCAGCGCGGGCGACGCATTCGCTAGCTACATTCTCTCGCTCCCGAAGTCTCAGCGCCCCAAGACGGCGGCCTACCCGTCTGCCGACGACCCGTTTACGCTCGCGATCGTCGCGGTGGTCCGCGCGCGACTGGAGGCTGCTGGCATCAAGACGGTCTACACGACGACCTATGCAGCCGAAACCGTCGACTTGAGCCCCGTAGTGACCAGGCTCGTCGCGGTTAAGCCTGACCTGCTCGTCTCGGGCACCGGCGGCGCCGACGCAGTCGCCGAAGTCAAGGGCATGGTGCAAGCGCACTTCACGCCGAAATACTTGTTCTTTACCGGCGGCCCGAACGACCCGACATTCCCCGCGCAGGTCGGGCCGGCTAATGCCGAAGGGATCTTCAGTACCGGCGACTGGTTCCCGGCAGCCAAGACGGCAGGTAACGCCGCCTTCGAACGGGCCTACGTCGCCAAGTACGGCGGCACCGCCGCGCACATTGACCCGGCCGCAGCCGAGGCCTACGCGTGCGGCCAGCTCCTCGAGCTGGTAGCAAAGAAGTACGGCAAGATCGACAACGCGACGATCATCTCCGCCCTGCATCACGGCAACTGGCCGACTGTCGAGGGCAACCTCAGCTGGGACGCTTACGGCGCGCCGCAAGGCTCCGACATCGTCGTGCAGTGGGTACACGGCCAGCTGCTGCCCGTGTATCCGCCAGCCCAGGCCCTCACCAAGCCGATCGCCAAGCCGGCCTGGGCAGGCTGAGCCGTGCATCTGTTCGTTCAAGCCACGATTGTCGGAATCCTGTTCGGCGGCGTCTACGCACTGATTGCCGCCGGCCAGGCGATCATCTTTGGAGTAACGCGCACCATCAATTTCGCCCAGGCGATTCTGGCGATCCTGTGCTCGTACCTCAGCTACACGCTGTTCACCAATTTCGGCATCGACCCGTTCCTGTCCATCCTCGTCCTCGTCCCCGCTATGTTCGCGTTCGGCTACGCGATCTACGTCCTGCTGCTCCGCCGACTCAGCAGGTCCAGCGCCGAACTGGGCCTGCTCGTCCTGTACGGGCTGGGGATCGGCATCCAGGGCGTGCTGGACTTCATCTACAAGACCAACAACCGGGTTATCACTCCTAGCTACTCCAACAATTCCTGGACCATCGCTGGCTACCAGATCCCCGAGGTGCGGTTCTTTGCCTTCGTCCTCGCAGTGGCGGTGCTCGCTACCCTGCACGTGATCCGCCAGCGCACCAAGCTCGGACGAGCATTGCGAGCCACCACCCAGAATCCGGTCGCCGCCAGGCTGCTGGGCGTCGACGTGGAACGGGTCTCGGCTGTGGGCATGGGGCTCGGGGTGGCAGCCGCGGGCGTCGCGGGAGCTGTGTTCGGGATGATCATCCCGTTCAATGGCAACAGCCAGTACGACCTGCTGTCCAAGCTGCTGTCCATTGCGGTGCTCGGCGGGCTGCTGAGCATGCCGGGAACGATCGTGGCGGCCGTCATCCTGGGCGTCGTCGAATCTGTCGTCGCCGCCACGATCTCGCCGGACTGGTCAGCGTTCTCGTTCCTCGTCGTCCTGTTCGCCGTCCTGATCGTCCGACCGCAAGGGTTGTTCGGGCGGCGACTGCGGGGGGCGTTGTGACCCGGATCCGGCCGGCCGGCGCGGCCCAGGGGCTGGCCTTCATCGCGCTCCTGGCAGCGCTCCCTTTCATCCTCGGCCAGCACTGGCAGGTCAGCCTGCTGGTCTTCACGGTGATGTATGCCGGCCTTGCGTGTTCCTGGAACTTGCTCGGCGGCTACGCGGGTTACCCGGCCCTCGGCCACGGCGCGTTCTTCGGGGTCGGGGCTTATGCCATGGCCATCGGCACCACTCATCTCGGCGTGGGCGGTGGGTACCGGCCATTCCTGCTCATCTTGCCGATCGCCGTCGGCACCGCTCTGGTGGTGCTTCCGATTGCCCGGCTGCTCCTGCGCACGCGGGCGGCCGCGTTCGCGGTGCTGAGCATCACGCTGATGTTCATGGTTCAAACGCTGGCTTACAACGTCCGCAGCCTGACAGGCGGCTCGTCCGGCCTCATCGTCCCGCTCGCGCCGTTCGCCGCGGCGACTTTCGAGCGTCCCTTCTACTACGCGATGGCGATCCTGCTCGCGATCACCGTTGCAGTGTGCTGGGTCGTCCGGACGAGCAAGCTCGGGCTTGCGCTCAACGCCGTCCGTGACGACGAGGACCGCGCCCGCGGCCTCGGCGTGCAAACCGAGCTGGTGAAACTAGTCGCCTTCGCCGTCAGCGCTGGCCTCACCGCCGCATTCGGCGCGGTGTGGGCCTACTACGTCACGTTTCTGTACCCGGGCTTCGCCATTGACCCACTGCTGGCGCTGGGGGCCATCCTGATGGCGTTCCTCGGCGGGCGCCGCACACTATGGGGCCCGGTGGTCGGCGCGGCCCTGATCGTCCCCGCCCAGCAGTACTTTGCCTACCGGTTCGGAGCCAGTCACCTGTACCTCATCGCGTACGCGGCCTTGTTCCTCGTCGTCATCTACCTTCTGCCGGACGGCATCGTCCCGTCGCTGGCCCGCCGCTTCGGCCGCGGCCGGCCGGGCCTCTCATCAGGCGGCGCGCACGAACAGGTCGCGACCGACTCCATCCTCTCCGCGGGCGATCTGGGATGAGCGTGCTGCTGGCGGTCGAGGGACTGACCAAGTCATTCGGCGGTGTCCGCGCCCTCGACGACTGCAGTTTCGAGGTCACGCAAGGATCGGTGAGCGCGCTCATCGGGCCCAACGGTTCTGGCAAGACCACGGCCTTCAATGTGATCACCGGCTATCAGCCCGCCGACGCCGGCAGCCTGACCTTCCGCGGGCGGCCGGTGCGACGTCCTGACCCGTGCCGCCTGCAGCGCCTGGGCCTGGCGCGCACGTTCCAGCAGGCACGCGTCTTCCCGGGCCTGTCCGTACTCGAGAACGTCGTGCTAGGCCGCAATCCCTCCTGGCACGCATTGCTGCGCCGCCGGGTGTCCAGCGCCGATCGGCACCGCGCCGGGGAACTGCTCGACGAGTTCGGCCTGGCAGCGCATGCCAGCGGGCCGGCCGCTGGCTGTCCTACGGGCAGCGCAGGCTGCTGGAGTTCGCCAGCGTGCTGGCGGCCGAACCCGCCCTAATCTTGCTCGACGAGCCCACCGCCGGCATCAACCCGATCATGGTCGACGTGATGGAGCAGCACATTCGCCGGCGACACGCCCAGGGCGTCACGTTCCTCATCGTCGAGCACGAGATGAAGTTCGTCATGCGTCTCTGCGACCCCGTCATCGTGCTGGACCGCGGTCGCCCGATCGCGTCCGCCGCACCCGAGAAGGTTCAGGACGATCCGCGCGTCCTGGACGCCTACCTGGGAGACTGACCATGGATGCAGGCCTGCAGCTGCATGGCATCGTCGCTGGCTACGGCCAGGGCGACATTCTGCGCGGTCTCGACCTCGACGTGCCCGCCGGCCAGATCACCTGTCTCATCGGCCCGAACGGCTCCGGCAAGTCGACAGTTTTGAGGGTCATCAGCGGCTTGCTCGCGCCCAGTGCTGGTCAGGTCAGCCTTGCCGGTGAGGACGTCACTGGGTGGTCGCCTCGGGCCTTGCTCAACCGGGGCCTCGCGCACGTGCCCCAGGAACGCAGCCTGTTCCCGGCCATGTCGGTCTGGGACAACGTCCTCATGGGCGCCTACATCAGAACCGACCACGATGCAGTCGCGCGACGGGCCGCAGAGATCGCCGAGCGGTTCCCCATCGTTGGCCGGCGCCGCCACGAGCTGGCCGGCTCATTGTCCGGCGGTGAGCAGAAGACCGTGGAGATCGCTAGGACCATGATGCTCGACCCGCCCGTGCTCTGCTTCGACGAGCCATCAGCCGGCCTGGAGCCGCGGGCGCGGAAGAGCATTTTTGGCATCCTCGCCGAGCTCAGCAGCGGCGGGCGAACCATCCTGCTCGTGGAGCAGAACGCCCGCTCAGGGCTGGCCATCGCCCATAACGGGGCCGTCCTCGACGCCGGAATTGTCCGCATGTCCGCCCCGGCCGCTGACCTCCTCGACAGCCCCGACGTGGGACGCATCTACCTCGGCGCATCCTGATCAGCGCACCTTGACGGGCGCATCTTGACACGGCACGAAAGGACAGGCATGAACCGCAAGGAACGCAAGGAATTCGTGGCGAGTCACCGCACCGCGATATTCGGCTACAACCGGCGCCAGGACGGGCCCGCCATGACCGTCGTGTACTACGTGCTCGATGGCGACGACATCCTGGTCTCGACGATGGCAGCACGCGCCAAGGCCAAGGCCGTCCAGCGGAATCAGAAGGTCGCGCTGTGCATCCTCGACGAGCAATGGCCGCTCACCTACCTGCAGGTCTACGCCGACGCAAAGGTCGAAACGGACCACGACGCCGTCGTGGAGCTGGGAATGCGCATCGCCGGGGTCATGGCTGGTGAGCCGATGCCCGAGGAAGTGCGTCCGATGGTTGCCGAAGGCATGGTCCGGGAGAACCGGGTTGTGCTGCGGCTAACCCCCTACGCAACGTTCGAGACACCGCCGCGCCATGTCTACAGTGCCGACGATCTGAACGAGAATCTGACGCATGAACTCGGAACCAGCCTCCCCTGGTAACCGCGGGCTGCAGTCAGCCTCGCGACCTCGCGGCCCGCGCCCTGGGCTGCCGAGCGCGCGCCCGCGCCAGCTGCAGCTCCACGCCGTCGAGAAAGCACCCGAGCCCGAATTCGAACTCCTCTGCGGTGGTTCGCGTTGTCAGCTCGTCGGCCAGCTCGACCAAGTGCGGGTACTGTTCGGCTGGCAACGAGCGGTAAAAGTCGCGCAGCGTCAGGCTCTTGGAGGTGCCAAGCCCTCCCTCGCGGAAATCGTTCATGGGCTCCTGCAGGACCGAGGCCAGTACCTGATGGGCCAGCGCCGTGTACACGTCGGCTGCCAGAGTGGCATCGAAGCCGCACGCACGGAGCACGCTGAGGGACAGTTCCCTGCCCCGCAGCGAATTCGGACCGACGGGCACCGCGGTAGCGAACAACGTGGCGACGTTTGGATGGCGGCCCAGCGCAGCTCGCATGGAATGCGCCAGCTCCTCAAGGACCTCACGCCATCCCAGGTCTTCCACCGGGCCCCGCACCTGGGTCTCACCCAGCACGGTGTCGGCAACGAGCACCAGCACCTCGTCCTTGCCGGTGACGTACCGGTACAACGTTGTCGTGCCGGTATGCAACTCTGCGGCCAGGTTCCGCATGCTTAGCGCCCCTAGCCCGTCGCGGTCGATCAACTCGAGCGCTGAGGAAACGATACGACCGAGTGTGATGGGAACGCGCCGGGCCGGCTCTCGCCCTGTCCTGCCGGGCTGCCCACCAGGCCGGGGAGCCTGGCGCGGTCAGATCCTGCTCGTCAGCGACTGTGTCTTGAATACGTGTTCCTGCCATGGCAACAGTGTACCCACTCCGCCGGCTATCCAGTATTCAACGACAGGGAGCCCAGATGCGTCGTGATGACCTCCTGTCATCTCGGACCCACCCCTTCAGCGGCACCGACGTCTGGGCTCTGGTCCAGATGCGCGCTCAGCACGGCGGCGACCAGATCGCGTTCGTGTGGCATCCTTATCACGGGTCACCACGGGACTGGACTTACCGCCAACTGGCACGAGATGCAGCTGGCCTTGCTGCCGGCCTCCAGCGCCGCGGTATCGGATCAGGCGACAGGGTCTTGATCCACCTCGATAACTGCCCCGAGTTCGTCATCGCCTGGTACGCGTGCGCGGCGATCGGTGCCGTCGCCGTCACGACCAACACTCGCTCTGTACTGGACGAGATGCGCTACTTCAGCGAGGACAGCCAGCCGGCCTGCGCCATCACCGAGCCACGGTTCGCCGAGATGATCGGTGCCTGTGCCCCGCACCTGAAATGCCAGGCGGTCCTCGACCACAACGCCGACCAAGAAGGACCAGCATTCCGCGGAGACGATTCGTTTACATCGCTGGCTGGCGATCCAGACAAGTTCAGCCCGCGTCCGCCCGATCCCACGGCCCCGATGAGCGTGCAGTACACCTCCGGCACGACTTCGCGGCCAAAGGGCGTGCTCTGGACTCACGCGAACGCGTTGTGGGCGGCCAGGGTAAATGCCGTGCACGAGGACTTGCACCCGAGCGACTGTCACCTCACCTACCTGCCGCTGTTTCACGCGAACGCGCTCGGCTATCAGATGCTCGCCAGCATGTGGGTCGGCTCGCGATTCGTTCTGGTACCGAAATGGTCGACGAGCCGGTTCTGGGACGTCTCCATGCAGCACGGCTGCACCTGGCTCTCGCTGGTGGGCCTGTCGGCACGCGCCCTGGCAACGGGCGCAACCGGAGAGATACCCGACGGCCACAGCTACCGGCTATTCGGCTGCGGTGTGTGCGACATGCCCTTCGACGGCCCGCTGGGCGTCAAGACGATTGGCTGGTGGGGCATGACCGAGACCATCTCGCACCCGATAGTCGGTAACCCGTACACGCCCGACCGCCCCATGTCCATGGGCCGCGCAGCTCCCGAGTACCAGATCGCCGTCGTGCGCGGCGACGGGGTCACTCCCGTGGAGCCCGAAGAGACCGGCCACCTGCTCGTCAAGGGAACGCCCGGCTTGTCGCTCTTCGCCGGGTACCTCAACCAGCCGGCTGCGACTGCGGATAGCTTCGACGATTCCGGATTGTTCCGCACCGGCGACCGGGTCACCCTGCACGCCGACGGCTACCTCTCGTTCGCCGACCGGGAGAAGGACATGCTGAAGGTTGGTGCCGAAAACGTCGCGGCGTCCGAGATCGAGCGCGTCATCCTGGAAACGGGCCTGGTCGCTGAGGTTGCTGTCGTGGGCAGGCCTGATGACAAGCTGGACGAGGTCCCGGTGGCCTTCGTCGTCCCACTGGCGCACCGCGAGTCGATTGCGGCGGAACTCGAGGCCGCCTGCGCGCAGCGGCTCGCGGACTTCAAGGTGCCCCGTGCGGTCTATGGCGTGCGGGACCTGCCGCGATCCACGTTGAACAAGGTCAACAAGGCCGAATTGCGCAAAGTCGCCCCAGCCAGCGCCGACCGGGAGGCCGCCGAGGCGCAGTGGCTTACCGCCGCTTCAGCGGACCCATCGGGTGACGCCAGCTGACTGTCCGGTGACGACCAGGCGTCCAGTGACGGCCCCGCGTCGTCACCGCGACCGACTCCAGTCCAAGATCGAGTGCGGGCAAGGGTCTTGCCTCCGGCCGGGCCGGATCCTATGGTAGTCAATATCAGACGAACTCTGTCTGAAACGCTCAGCAGCGCGGAGGATTCGCATGCACGCGGGGAAGGTCGGAGCCGAGCAGCCCGGGCTGTACTGCACGCCGGTTAGTTCCCGGCTCCTTCCCGGCGAGGTTGCGTACACCATCGGCGACTGCCGGGCCGGCGTATTCATCACCTCGAAAACGATGGCAGACGGCGGAGTCAGCGTGGCCGCCGTTCCCTCCTGAGTGCACCTGCGGCTCATGCTGGACGCAGTCGCAGCCGGCTTCATCTGACGCGTACGCCCGCGCTTCACCCGTCGAGCAGGAGGTCCCCCGATGACCCTCACCGTGACTGAAGCCGGCCTGGCCTTCACCGATCCGACCGCGTATGCCGACGAAAACCGGCTGCACGAGGCGCTCGCGTTGCTGCGCCGCGAGGATCCGGTGCACTGGGTCGAGGCACCCGGGTTCGAGCCGTTCTGGGCCATCACCCGGCACGCCGACATCATGGAGATCGAGCGGAACAACTCCCTGTTCCTCAACGCGCCCAGGCCGCTGCTGGCGACCGCTGAGATGGATGCCCAGGCAAAGCAGCGGGAAGCCGAAGGTACGGCCCTGCGCACCCTGATCCACATGGACGACCCGCAGCACAAGGTCGTGCGGGCGATCGGCGCCGGCTGGTTCCGGCCCAGGGCGATGCGGGCGATGGAGGACCGGGTGGCCGAGCTCGCCCGCCAGTATGTGGACCGGATGGCCGACCTCGGCGGCCAGTGCGATTTCGTCACCCAGGTCGCCGTGCACTACCCGCTGTACGTGATCCTCTCGCTGCTCGGGCTGCCCGAGTCCGACTTCCCGCGGCTGCTCAAGCTGACCCAGGAGATGTTCGGCGGCGGCGACGAGGAACTGCGCCGCGGCGAGACGCCCGAGGAGCTCATGCAGACCCTGCTCGACTTCTTCGCCTACTTCCAGGACCTGACGGCCGCGCGGAGGGCCGCGCCGACTGATGACCTCGCATCGGAGATCGCGAACGCCCGCGTCGATGGCGAGTATCTGTCGGACTTCGACACCGCCTCCTACTACGTCATCATCGCCACGGCCGGGCACGACACCACCAGCTCGACCATCGCTGGCGGTCTGCACGCTCTGATCGAGCACCCGGCCGAGCTGGCCCGGCTGCGTGACGACCTGGCGCTGCTCCCGACCGCTGCCGACGAGATGATCCGCTGGGTCACCCCGGTCAAGGAGTTCATGCGCACCGCAGCGGCCGACACCGAGGTCGGTGGCGTGCCTGTGAAGCAGGGCCAGGCGGTGCTGTTGTCCTACCCCTCGGCCAACCGGGACGAGGAGGTCTTCGACGACCCGTTCCGATTCGATGTCCGCCGCGACCCGAACAGGCACCTTGCGTTCGGCTTCGGCGTGCACTTGTGCTTGGGGGCCGCCCTGGCCCGGATCGAAACCCGCGCGTTCTTCGCGGAACTCCTGCCCCGGCTGGAGTCGATCGAGCTGGCGGGCCGGCCCGAGTGGACGGCCACCACCTTCGTGGGCGGCCTGAAGCACCTGCCCATCCGCTACAGCCTGAAGGCATGATCCGCCAGCGTGACAGACTCGGGGCCGTGGGCACGAGGGCGGCCGCGGGAATGGAACCGAGAGGACCGGCCGAGCGCCGGCAGCCGGGGCGAGGGCGTCCGGCCGATCCGGATATCGAGCGGCGCGTCATTGCTGCCGCCCTCAGCGTCTACGGCGAGGTCGGCTGGGCTGGCTTCAGCCTCGACCGAGTCGCCCGCCGCGCACCCGTTGGCAAGGCAGCCCTCTACCGGCGCTGGCCCACGAAGGAGGACCTGCTGCTGGCTGCCCTGGAGCACCTCGCCGAACCACCGGTCGACGGGGCTGATCTCACCGACCTGCGCGGCTGCCTGGTCAGAATGGCGGAGCAGGTCATCGACATGTTCGTCGGCCCCAAGGCGCTGGTCCTGCCCAGGGTGCTGATCGAGGCCTCGCAGTACCCACCGCAGTTCGACGAGAAGGTGCAGAGCATCGTCCGGGCCCGTTTCGGCGGCGCCCGCACCATCATCCAGGCGGCAATCGACCGCGGCGAGCTGCCTGCCGGAACGCCCCCCGACCTGATCATCGACGCCATAATCGGCAGGGTGATCAGCCTCGTTGTGCTCACCCCAGGCGCACAGCGAGCAGCCATCAACGCCAGGCGTGATCACTCCGCGGCGGCGATCACCGACTTCGTCCTCCAGGCCCTCACGCGCTCCAGCGCCGAGGACTTTCCTGATCGTTGATCGACTCCCGGAGGCAGCGCCTATGTCCGGACCCGCGGATCGGCAGCCGAGCCACTGGGCAATTCAGAACCTGATCGCAACCTACGCGGGGACGTGAGCCGCCATCTGCGCGGCGCCCGAATCGTCGGTTAACACTTGAGCTTCAGCTAATCCTCAGGCTGTGCCGGCCAACCTGCCGGCAACCTTCGGGGTTCCGTCCAGTGCAGTTCCAGCGTCGGCTGCCACTGTGAGGTCTATGGCTCACCAAATCTTCGCCCGCAAGCTCACCAGGTCCATCGTTGTCGGCGCCGCGGCCATCGCGATCGCGGGCGGTTCCTACGGGATCATAAGTGCAACCTCCAGCAGCGGCCCCGCCGCTGCCAGCAGCGGCCTCGCTGGCGGGCCCGGATACGGCGGCCGGGGATCCAACGCCCGGTCCGGACCAGCCGCAGGAGGAGCTATCGGCACGGTCGCCAGCGTATCCGCGTCGAGCTTCACACTGTCGACATCGGCAGGCCAGCAGGTAACCGTTGACGAGGCGTCCGCCACGACTTACCAGAAGGGGGCGACCCCGGCCTCGGCGACCGCCGTTACAACAGGCAAACCCGTCCTCGTACTCGGGACGACCAGCGGCACGACCATCACGGCCACCCAGGTCGTCGTCCAGCCGGTTAACGGCGGCGTATCCGCGACTTCCGCGGCGGCAAAGGTGATCCCCTTCCAGCGCGGCGCACCGACCACGTCCAAGCAGGTTGGTCAGATCCCGGCGACCTTTAGTCACGGGTCGGGGACGATCGTCAGCGGAACAGCAGCGAACAAGGCCACGGAAGCTGCGCTGGCCGCCTATCCGGGGGGCATCGTCGACCGGGTTGTGCGGCTGAGCAACGGTGAGTACAACGTCCACTACATCGGCGTCAACTGGCCGCACCACGTCTTCGTCAACCAGGACTTCAAGGTCATCGGCGCCGAGTGACGCCGCCGTAGAACGGCCGCGTGCGCGGTCCATGAAACGACGGCCTCGCGCCGCGGGTAGCCGCTGAACGCGTTCACGCCGTGGTGCTAGCCATTTTCATCGCGCTCGAGCGCCTAGATCCGCTCCAGCGCCGCGCCGTCGAACAGCGGCTCGATCTGCGTGGCGCGCGACGTCGGCGGCCATCTCCTCGTCTGCGGGAGCCGGCCCACCGGTGGCGGCGGCCTCGAGCGTCGGCCTGAGGAGGCGGGCGTCGCTCGAGGAGTTGAGGAACAGGCCGGGGCGGCCAAGGACGTAACGCACTGCCCGAACCAGCGCATCGCCATCGGCCAGCGGCTCATACCAGCTGAACTGCGGCCCCGCTCCCCCCGGCCAGCGCCGACGCGCGACCGACTTGATCGTCTGCACCGCCACGCCGCGCTGCTCGCACACCCCGAGCAGCTCTTCCATGTCAGCCCGGTACCGGTCAATGGACATCACCGCGTAGTTGTAAGGCAAGAGCACCGAGCTGAAGTCGAACCGCTCCAGGCTCCGCAGGTGCATGCCCGCAATTCGCAGTCCGTGCCCAGTCACGCCGATGAACCTGGCGAGCCCCTCGTCCCGGGCCCTGGACAAGGCCTCGACCGCGCCGCCGGGGCCGTGAGCCACCTCCCATTCGTCTGGCTCGACGAGGTTGTGGAGCTGGATGAGATCGACGGAGTCGACGCCGAGGCGGGTCAGCGAGAGTTCAAGGCTGGCGCGCGCGCTGTCGCCCGAGCGCTCATCCGTCTTGGTGGCGAGGAAGAACCGTCCCCTGTGCTCGGCCATCCATGGTGCGATCCGAAGTTCTGAGTCGCCATAGGACGCCGCCGTGTCGATGTGGTTGACGCCGAACTCGAGCAGCGTCGCAAGGACCTGGTCGGCGCGCTCCTGCCGCATCGACCCCAGCGCCGCCGCGCCGAAGATGAGACGGCTGCTCTGATGCCCGGTCCGGCCGAAGGGCGCGCGATCAGTCATAGTCGCAGACTACCCACGTCCTCAGGCGTTCGCATCCGCCAGCGAACTGAACGCGGGTTATGCTCTGCCTTCCACCGTTGCTGCCTCGCCGCCCTGGCAAAATGCCCGATGCCATCCCCCGAAGTGCAGCGTGCATGGTGGCAGACTGGCCTCATGTTCGAGCGCATCACCCAGTACAACGCCCTCGCCGCGAATCGTCGTGGGTACGTGCAGCGATGAAGGTCCGCAGACCATACCGTTCTCAGCGACCTGGAGCCAGGCCATCATGAGTGATCATCTGGAGCGTCTCACGCAGCGGCTTGCGCAGGAAGACAGGCTGCTGACGGCTTTCTCCGGCGGCGCCGACTCGGCGCTGCTGGCCGCGTGCGCCCATATGGTGCTGGCTGATCGGGCGCTGGCTGTAACGGCGGTGTCGGCAAGCCTGCCCGCCCGTGAGCGCGCTGGTGCGCGCGATTTCGCCCGTCGCCGCGGGATGCCGCACATCGAGGTATGCACCGACGAGTTGGAGCGCCCCGAGTACGTGCGCAACGACTCAGGCCGGTGCTTTCACTGTAAGACCGCGCTGATGGATGCGATCACGCCAGTGGCGACGGCGATGGGCGCTCGGATCGCGCTCGGCACCAACCTCGACGACCTAGCGGATTACCGGCCTGGTCAGCGCTCGGCCCGCGAGCGCGGCGCGGTCTTCCCTCTGGTGGATGCCGGCCTTGGCAAAGCTGACGTCCGGGCGCTGAGTCGCCAGCTCGGGCTCAGCACCGCGGCTAAACCCGCAGCGGCGTGCCTGTCCTCCCGCATCGCGTACGGGGATGCCGTCACGACCGAGTTGCTCACCCGGATCGAGCAGGCCGAGGATGCCCTGCACGACGCCGGATTCGCCGAGTGCCGTGTCCGTGCGCACGCGGCCGGCACGGTCGCCAGGATCGAGGTTCCCCCCAGCGACTTCGCCGGGCTGACTGCCAGCCGGGATCAGCTGATCGCTGCGGTCCGGGCGGCCGGGTTCGCCTTCGTCACGGTCGATCTGGCGGGCCTGCGCAGCGGCAGCATGAATATCTTGCTGCCCGATCCGGTGATAGCGCCGGCGGGCTGAGGCCGTGGCTTCCTCGGTGCCACTGGGCTTTGCCAACGTAGACCTGGACAGGCAAGACCGGCAGGGGCTACCGGAGGTTATCTACGCGCCCGGCAAGAGGCCGGAGGAAATCACCGATATCGTGAGCGTGCTCTTGGATCGCTGCTCAGGGCCAGTACTGGTGACCCGCCTGGAGCCGGATGCGGCGGAAGCCATCGCCGCGCCTGGCGGCGAGTACGACCCGCATGCCCGTCTGATGACGTGGCGCGCGAGGCCGCCGGGCGCGTGCTCCGTGGCGATCGTGACCGCTGGCACCTCCGACGGCGCGGTTGCCGACGAGGCAGCTGCGGTGTCGAGGGCCATCGGATTGAGGGTGAGCGAGTTCCGGGATGTCGGCATTGCCGGGCTGCATCGGTTGCTGGCTGTTGTCGACCAGATCAGCACCGCCGACGTGGTGGTCGTGATCGCGGGAATGGAAGGCGCCCTCGCCAGCGCGGTTGGCGGGCTCGTTGGCACGCCAATCGTGGCGGTCCCGACTTCGACGGGATACGGTGCGGCCCTGGACGGCATCACCGCCCTGCTTGCCATGATGAGCTCGTGTGCCGCCGGAGTCTGTGTCGTCAATATTGACTCCGGCTTTAGCGGCGCTATGGCCGCCTTCCGCTTCACGTTCTCACTGAGCCGACAGCGCACCGCGCCATGATCTTGTGGCTGAATCCGATTGCCGGGCTGTCAGGAGACATGCTGCTGGGCGCGCTGATCGATGTCGGGGCGCCAGTGGACGCAATTCGCGCCGCCGTCGCCAGTACCGGAATCGGCGGCTGGCAATTGCGCGAGGCCGAGGTCCAGCGCAATGGGCTTCGCGCTCGCCAGGTCGTGGTCGAGCTGGACCGGGTCCAGCACGGGCGGAGTGGCGCCGAACTGATCGCGATCGCCGCCACGGCTAGGCCCGCGCCCGTAGGTCAGCTGGCCGCTTCGGCAGTACGCGCGATCGCCGAGGCCGAGGCCGTCATTCACGGCAGCTCCTACGAGAGTGTCCACCTGCACGAGCTCGGCGGCCTAGACACGCTCGTCGACACCATTGGCTTCGCAGCAGCCACTCATGCGCTCGGCATCTCCGAAGTCTGGGCCGCGCCGCTGGGCCTGGGCACGGGTGTGGTCGAGTCGGCGCATGGCTTGCTGCCCGTGCCAGCACCGGCCACCCTCGCATTGCTGGCCAACGCGCAGGTCACTGGCCTGGGTCCGGTAGGCGAGACCGTAACCCCGACCGGAGCGGCACTGCTGCTCGCGATCGGCTGTCGCTACGGTCCGCTTCCACTGATGCGGATCGTCGCCAGCGGATACGGCGCCGGGACGCGCCACACGGCCGGTTACCCGAACGTGCTGCCAGCCGTCATCGGAGCTGCTACCGACGAGCACGCCGAAGGCGGCACTGACTCACTAGCCGTGCTCGAGACCACTGTCGACGATGTGACCGGCGAGATACTGGCAACGGTGCCCGGCCAGCTGATCGCCAGCGGCGCGCTGGATTCGTGGCTGACAGCTGTGACAGGCAAGAAGGGCCGGCCCGCGTTCGTGATCACGGCGCTCTGCCCGCCTTCCGCAGTAGACGCCGTGCGATCCGCGCTGCTCACCGAGACCGGCAGCCTCGGAGCGCGCCTGCACGTCGTGCAGCGACACGCCCTGCCCCGGACCACTGCCACAGTGACAGTCGCCGGACACGACATCCGCATCAAGCTTGGCCCGCACCGTGCCAAACCCGAGCACGACGACGTCGTAGCGGCCGGAACGGCAACGGGGCTCGCACTCCGGGTCGTGGCCGAGGAAGCGCTGGCAGCTTTGCGTACTCGCGATCACGAGTAGGTCCCCGTCGCGGCCCGCCAGTTCAGCTCCGGGACGACCGGCCAGGTCCCAAAAGCTGGTCGCGACCGACCGTCGCGGCAACGCCGCACCAGATCCTGGCGCGCGCGCTGTTACCTCCGTGCATTACGGCGCATCGGACATCCGCGCCGCGACGTGTGCTCGGGTCAGGCCACTGTCGTTGCGAGCGAGCCTCATACCGAATTGATCCGAAACACGGGGTGCTTCGGAGCGATCCTCCTCAGCTCATCGTCGGAGGAATCGGCCGACACTCCTCCGAAGAACACGCCCACCTCGGCCTTCCACCGCCGCAGGTACGCCCGCAGGATCGGCGGCTTGTCTACGTCGTCGATCTCGACGGCGTGGAACTGCTCGAGATGGCGACCAAGTCGGAGCGCGCCGTCACCGGCAACCCTGAGGTTACGGACCCATTGGGTTTCGCCCCGTGGAGCCACCAAGTAGCGATGGCCGTCGAGGGTGAGGAGATTCACCGGGGTCTCGCGCGAGACGCCGCTCGTCCGGCCCCGGACCAGCAGAACCCGCGAGCCCCAGACGCTCAAACCGAGTCGGGTGAGAAGCGCCACGAACCGGTTGAAGATCTGCTTGGTGAACCAGCCCGGCCGCTGGTAATGAGTTTCGGTCACAAAGCAGAGTGTCCTCCTGCCGGGCGGCAGTCCGTCGCCGGCCCGATCGATCGGCGCCAGAAGAGGGCACTCTCGCCGCACCGCCGCCATGGATATTCATGCGCCTTCGGCCGCAGGCGAATTGCCGGATGGGCAACCGTAGTGGTGAGTCGCGAGGTGACCGCAACCGCCACCCTCGGCTGCAGCGGCGGCGCGCGCTGGTGCCGACGACCTCCGAGGTGTCCTTGTGTCCATCACGCACAATGCCTCACACCCGCGGGCGAGGGCCATCGTGGGCGACTCGTAGTGCGAGCCAGCGCAACGGGCCGGGCGGACGTGGCACTGCGCCCGGCCCAGAGATGCCTGCTTTTCATAGCGAATTTATAGAGATCATGCCCGAACCCTGTTGATAAAAAGCCTGTATTCCGATAGGAATAGGGGACTCGCCCCCCCAGGTGCAGCGCGGGCTGGAACACAGCTTGCTTGCTTCGACTAAGTACAGGAGGACTCGTGCGCACGCACAAGAGTCTGAGCATGATCGCGGTCGGTGCCATAGTGGCGGCCGGATCAGCGCTCGCGGCCGGACCGGCCATAGCTGACCCGATTAACGCCCATGGCAAGGCGGTAGTGCCCGCCTACTACGACATCGTCGGCGTAGGGTCTGACACGAACGACTCCCTCTTCGATCAGCTCTCCTTCGACTACAACGGTGCGCACAAGGTGCACAACGCGACCCATCCGTATATCTACAGCTGGGACGCAACACCGCCGAATAACCCCCTGAACACGACCAGCACGATCGTGCCCAAGCAAGGCTGTGGGAAGATCGCGCGGCCGGACGGCAGCGGCGCCGGCATCGCGGCGTTCGAGAACGTCGCGAAGACCAAGGGTCACTACTGCATCGACTTTGCCCGCTCATCTAGCCTCCGGCCGTCGACCGATCCCGACCCCAAGGGTAAGAATCTCTATGTCGCGCTGGCCGAGGACGCTGAGAGCTACGCCGTTACGGCCAACGGAGATGCCCCGAAGAGCCTTACGTTCGCCCAATTGCAGGGCATCTACGAGTGCACCATTACCAACTGGCACCAGGTAGGCGGCAAGAAAGCCCCGATCGACGCCCTGTCGCCGCCGTCGACGACCGGGGTCGGTAAATTCTGGCTTAAGGTGCTCGGACTGACTTCGCTTGCGTCCTGCGTGACAGTCGTGCAACAGAATCAGGGCCTGCAGACTAAGTACTTCGGCACGAAGACGAGCCCCAACCCCGCTGTCATAGTGCCGTACTCGGTCGGCAAGTACATCGCTCAGCGGTACCACTCAGCGCTGCCAGGCAAGAACCCGACGAGCAAGCAGAACAAGTTCGGCCGCGACGAGCGCGGCGCACTCGTGCTGGGAGAGATCGCGGGCGTGCCCGCCACCAAGGGGACCGGTGCCAACACCGAGATAAACACTGGCCTCGCCACCGCCGGCGGGGCCAACTTTACCCGGCTCCTGTATGACGTCGTCTGGTACGCGAACGGCAATGCGAGCTCGGACAAGGATGGCATTCCCAGTTCCGTTGAGCCGTTCTTCGCTCCGGCTAAGGGTGTTAAGGTTCCGGGCTGGTTCTGCGCAAACAAGGAAGCGCAGCAGGCAATCAAGGACTACGGCTTCCTCACCACCCCGGCGTGTGGCCTGGGCTTCTAGCTGGGGGGTGCGCAGTCGGGGACGCAGCGGTTCAGGCCGCTCGCGTCCCCGGCCGAGCACCTAGCCGGGCGTTGGAAACCAGCTACTTGCGGAAGGTGCGCCGAGAGGCGGCTCGCTCATGATCTCCCACCGGACCTCAAGATTCGCGATGAGCAGGCCTGTGCGCTCGCGTGCCGGTCGGCGGACTATCGATCGCCGAATAGCCGCGGCAACCGGCATTGCGTCGATGTCACTGGGCTTGGTGCTGCTGCCCGTTACCGGCGGTCAGGCATCTGCGGCAGCAGTCAGCCTGAACCCGTCGGCGTTCGCGTCGGGCACTTCGGCCGCGGGAACGCTGACGGCGAGTAGCACGCCGAGTTCGACAGGCAGCGCCACGCCGACCGGCACCCCGACCCCGACGGCCTCGCCGACGCCGACGAGCACGCCAACTCCGACTCCAAGCCCGAGTCACACGCCAAAGCCGCGGCACTCGCCGAAACCGAGGAACTCATCGCCCACTACTGCCCCGCCAACGCCGCCGGGTGGCGCGGTCGTTCGCGGCCCGCGGATGTATGACAAGGTCAACGGCCGGAAATTCAGCCAGCCTAGCTACGTAACGGTGAGCCAGGTTAAGGACCTGACCAATCAGGTCGTGGAGGTTTCGTGGACCAGGTTCACGCCGAGCAGCAATCTGGCATACAACCCCGCCGGCACGGATTACCCGGTCATGGTCGCCGAATGCAGGGGCACGCATCCGACGCAATGGAGCCAGTGCTTCGGTGCCAATAACAGCGGAGTGGCCGGCGCGTTCAGCGCTTACGGCCCGATGAATACCGCTTACGCGACCACCAATCCGGACGGGACC
The DNA here is from genome assembly GCA_963804435.1 of uncultured Actinomycetota bacterium. Taxonomy (GTDB): domain Bacteria; phylum Actinomycetota; class Actinomycetes; order Streptosporangiales; family Streptosporangiaceae; genus JAJYUU01. The sequence continues at coordinate 4,047,757 of CAWDQI010000001.1, forward strand.
GGTGCCACGCCCATTCAGCTGCTGACTGCGCAGGAGAATTCGTTCCTGGGCTGCAATGCCGGCCACCCGTGTTCGCTCGTTGTCGTTCCCAGCCAGGGCGGGAACATTTTCGACACGCCGGTGAACTGTAATGACCATACCCAGGACGCCAACCTGACTGACCTTGGTTCGTTTGCATTCAATAGCACCGACGGGGCGTGCTCATGGGGAGACAGGATAACTGTTCCGCTCAAGTTCGCGCCGACACCGACCGACTGCCCGTTGCGCAACCTGGATTTCAGCGTGATCGGCTCGCCGACGCTGGTGCGGGCGATGAACGCGTGGCAGACGGCCCTCTGCGCTAGCTCCGATCCGGTCACTATCCAGTACGACTCGGCCCAGAATGAGCCGCTGGCCAGAGACGACTTCGCCAGCGGGACAGACGACGTCGCGCTCACCACGCTCCCGCTCACCGGGGCCAGTAGTGCGAAGCCGTTTGCCTATGCCCCGGTCGCCATCTCAGCGGAGTCGGTCGCATTCTGGGTCGACAACCCTACGACCGGCCTGCCGCTGACCCATCTCAAGCTCGATCCGAGGCTCGTGGCCAAGCTGCTGACCCAGTCCTACAACTTCGAGAACGAGGCATGTTCGGGCACGGCTAAGCACAGCGGCGGAGTCTGCGACAATGCGGTCGACAATGACCCGAAGTCGCTTTTCGCCGATCCGGAGTTCGAGCAGCTCAACCCGCACGTCGCGACCGTGGGTGACGGCTTTCAGATCCCGACGGTGCCCTCCGGCGAGAGCGACATGAGCTGGGAGCTCACCAGCTGGATAGCAGCCAACAAGGACGCCAAGGCGTTCGTGGACGGCACGTTTGACCCCTGGGGAACGCATGTGAACACCGACTACCTCAACATGCAACTACCTACCAACGCGCTCACCGCCATGGACCCGTACCCGCCGATAGCACATCGGTATGACCCCGTCTATCCGTTCGGCCAGGTCGCGCAGTACCAGGTCGACAACTGGTATCCCGCCACTGACTGGCAGCCGGATCCGCAGGGCAACTTCGGCAAGCTCACGCCTGAGGTTCCTGGCCAGCGTGCCCTCTTCGCGATCTTGGACCAGGCCGACGCTGCCGCTTTCCAACTTCCGGTGGCCTCGCTGGAGAACGCCGCCGGACACTACGTCGCGCCTACTAATGCCACGATGGCGGCCGCGCTGAGCGACATGAGGACTGCGAATAATCACATCACTGAGCAAATCAACTTCGGCAACGGCAGCAAGAACGTGCGTAACGCCTACCCGCTGACGCTGGTGATCTACGCGATGGTCCCGACGGGCGGCATCTCAAAGGGGAAAGCAGCGAAGATCGCGCAGTGGCTGGACTTCGTGGCTAATCAAGGGCAGCGGCCAGGCTACGGTCCTGGCCGGTTGCCGCCTGGCTACCTCCCCCTGACTACCGCCATGCGGGCCGAGACGCTCAGAGCCGCCAGCGAAGTCCTGAACCAGACCGGGAACACGAAGAAACAACAGCAGCTGGACCCGTCAGCGTCAGCGTCGCCGTCGGCCACGGCGACCCCGACCGCGAGTCCGACGCCCAGCCCGACGCCCAGCCCGACGCAGGAAAAAGTCAGCCTAGGCTACGTCGCTAATCCCTCAACCTCCGGGCCGGGACGCTATGCCGTGCCGGTTCTGCTGATCGCTGCGGCGCTACTCGCCGTGGCCGGATTCTTCGGGCTGGCCGCGGGGCAAGGCACCGCGACCGCGGTCGCGCGACTGCGGAGACTAGCGGCACCCAAGTTCGCGAAATTTAAGCTGCCTCAGCGGAAATCCTGAGAATGCGCACGCGCCAGGCCCGGCGAGACCTCGCCGTCGAGGGCGTGCCGGCACTATGCGCAGGGTCGCCTGTCCGCCAGCAAGGCGACATCCCCGCGGGATACGGCGACGAATTTGCTGGCCGGAAGCACTGCGTTGTAGTTGGTGCTGCTGAGGAATGCGTCTATATCCGCGGCGAATTCCGCGTGATGCTGGAACAAGAACCCGTGCGCTGAGTCCGGGTAGATCTTCAACCGAACCTGCGGGAGTGGTCGTCCGCCCGCGCCCGCCTGAGGTGCATGATCAGCCTCGGCAGACGCGCTGTACGAGGTCCTGCCAGCCCTGTGCGATCCGCTCGCCGGTCTGGGAAGGAGCCTCGATGAGGTCGGACGCCGACAAATAGAGCAGGAGCGGGCCATCCAGCGCGGCGGTGAGCTGCACGGCCAGGATGTCCAGGTCTGCGACGCAGACGTCCAGCTGTCGTAGCAGCATCCGGATGTGCAACTGGGAGATCGGGGTCTGCGATCCGGCTGGAATGGAGTTGCTGCCGTCCAGGGCGGCGCGGGCGATCTCGCGGTGCCCGATGAGGAAGCCGATCCTCGCCCGGCCGTAGGCAACGAGGCGGTCCAGCGCCGGAGCACCCGGGCCCAGTGGTGGCGGACCGGACAGCACCTGCTCCTGAAAGGATCGCTCGTCATCGTCCAGCAGCGCCTGAAAGATCCCCGCGCGCGTGCCGAACCGGCGGAACACCGTTCCTTTGCCCAGGCCCGCGCGCTCGGCCAGCCCGTCCATTGTCAGCTTGTCCGCGCCCTGCTCAGCGAGCATCTCGCGCGCGGTCGCCAGCAGATGCAGCCGATTGCGCGCGGCGTCAGCGCGCTCGCCCCTGGGCGCTGCCAGGGGCAAGACGGGCCGGTCCACACAAGTGAGTCTACCGGGGGGAATACTAAGCGGGGTATAGTCCGTTTAGCTCTTCACGAACACTCAGACGCCAGGCTTTGCCGAGGGGTCAACCCCTGCCAAGGAGGACGATCATGAGCACTACTCACGTTTCGGACAGGTTCACCGCGCTGCCTGACGACCAGACGCTCGCGGCGACCGTCGTCGCGCTGGAGGAGCACGGATTCAGCGTCGAGGTCGTCGACAACCTGGACGCCGCGCGCGAAGCCGTGCTGGCGCGAATCCCCCGTGGATCCTCGGTCATGACGAACACGTCGATGACGCTGGAGGAGACCGGAATCGCCGGCGCGATCAACGATGGCGGTCCGTACGAATCGGCGCGCAACGCCATGTTCGCGCTCGACTTCGCCACCCAGGCGCAGGAGATGAAGGCCATCGGCGGCCAGCCCGATTACGCTCTCGGCAGCGTCCACGCGGTTAGCCGCGACGGAACGCTCGTGATCGCCTCGGCCTCCGGTAGCCAGCTCGCGTCTTACGCCTGGGGCGCCGCCAGCGTCATCTTCGTCGTCGGCGCGCAGAAGCTGGTGCCTAACCTGGAAGCGGCCCGCGAGCGGATCTACCAGCACAGCCTGGTACTAGAAGACGCCCGCGCGCAGGCCGCCTACGGTCAGCACAGCTCTGTCGGCAAGATCCTGGAGATCCACCAGGAACTGCCGGGCCGCATCCACATCGTCCTGATCCGCCAGCAGGTCGGCTTCTGACTTGCCACGGTCAGCTCGAGACCTGGCCGTCGACGAGATATCAGGGAACGTCAATGGATTACAGCACGACGCCGCGCGGGGGCCAGCCAGCCTTCGAGCCGGTCGACGCGGCCGTTGATCACGTCCGCGGCCCGGACTCCGGCCATCTGATCCTCGAATACGGCGACTACGAATGCCCATACTCGCGGCAAGCCTTCCGGCAGATCGAACGAGTCGAGGAGGAACTACGCGGACAAGTCCGCTTCGCCTTCCGGCATTTCCCGCTGACTGAGATCCACCCGCACGCCCTGGCCGCGGCTGCGGCCGCCGAGGCCGCCGCCATGCAGGGCCGCTTCTGGGACATGCATCAGCTGCTCTTCCACCGGCAGAACGCTCTTGAGGACGACGACCTGCGCGAGTACGCCATCGGGCTCAGGCTGGACCTAGCGCTCTTTGATCGCGACCGGGCCGGAGACGCCGTGCTTCGCCGCATCCGCCGGGACGTGGACAGCGGGATGGCGTCGGGTGAGGTTCAGGGAACGCCGACACTCTTCATCGACGGTGTAGTCCACCGGGGACCCTACGATGCGGCCAGGCTGCTAGCCGCGCTGTCCGGGGACGACTACCGCAAGGCGCGTGTTCCGGCATGACCTAGATACTGACGTTCCGGGAGACTGACGTTCCGGAAGTTGCCGCGGCTAGCCACGCAGGTCCATTGTGGACGGGATCTTGTACGTGGCGGACTGGCTGCGCCTGGCGATACCTGCCGGCTGACTTCCCGCAGTGGCAGACCGTGTACTGGTATTTCAAGCAGTGGGAGCAGGCCAAGGTCACCGAGGTGATGCTAGCCGCGCTGCGGGCGCAGGCCCGGATGCAGCAGGGCCGCAATCCCCAGCCCAGCGCCGGGATCATCGAATCGCAAGGCGTCAAGTGCGCGGACACCGTCGGACGCGACAGCCGTGTTCCGCTGGGCCGCGATCATGACGGCGTCTCAAGCACGCGCTAAGAGGAACGCCCGGTCTCGCCAGGAGACCCATTGACAAAAAGATTCTTTACGTAAAGACTGATTTTCGTCATGAGAGATGTCGTCTACCTCGACCAGATCGAGCAGGCTGAGGTCCTGCTCAGGCCGCAGCGGATCGAAGTGCTGCGGCAGCTCGCCGGGCCCCGGTCGTGCACCGAGGTGGCGGTCGAGCTCGACCAGACCCCGCAGCGGGTCTACTACCACGTGAAGCGCCTGCTGAAGGCCGGCCTGGTGCGCCAGGTGGCCGAGCGCCGGGTGCGCGGGATCCACGAGGGGATCTACCAGGCGGCCGGCCGGTCCTACTGGCTGTCCCCGAGCTTGGTGGGTCGGATCGGGCTGCGCCCGACGCGCGACCGGCTCAGCCTGGGCTACCTGGTCGACCTGATGGAGGACGTGCAGGCGGACGTCGCTGCGCTCGACCTCACCCGGCCGGATCTGCCTTCGATCGGCGTGTCCGGGGACATCCGGGTGCGCCCGGAGCAGCGCACGGCTTTCCTTGACGATTTGCAGCGGACGCTGCAGGACCTGTTCACCCGCTACGGCGGTTCCGAGGGCGACGCGTTCCGTCTGGCCGTCGCCTGCTATCCGAAGGGAGATCCCGATGATCGAGCCTGACCTGCGCTTGCGCGCGGTCGTTCCGGCCCCACCGAAGGTCGTGTACGAGGCGTTGACCGACCCGGCCGCGCTGCGCGTGTGGCTGGCCGAGCACGCCGAGGTCGACCTGCCCGGCAAGTACGAGTTCTGGGGCCGTTTCACGCCGGACGGCGCTATGCCGCACCAGCGCGTGCTGCATGTGGACGAGCGCACCATCCGGTTCGCCTGGACCGTCGACGGTGTCGAGTCCACGGTGCAGTTCGAGTTGGCCGAGGACGAAGGCGGCACGCTGGTGACGCTGAGCCAGAGTGACCTGCCGAGTTTCGCGGAGGTGCTGGCCGACACGGCCGGTGCCCGTGGCGCGCTGCAGACGTTCTGGTCGCTGGCGATCGCCAACCTGGCGGACTATCTGGCCGGCCGTGAGCTGACGCCCAAGTGCGACTTCACGTCGAGCGAGTTGCATGCTTCCGTGGTGATCGACGCGGCACCGGACGAGGTGTTCGACTCGATGACCAAGCCGGAGCAATTCCACCGGTGGTTCGGCGCCAACGTGGACATCGAGCCCTATGTGGGCGGCCGCTTCGCGATGGGTGGGTTCGACCTGGACCCCGGGGGGGCCAAGTTCGTCGAGTTCGAGCCGGGCCGCAAGGCAACTCTGCGGTTCGCCGACGGCATGACCGACAGCTGGGAGCTGGAAGGCTCGGACGGCAAGACCCGGCTCACCGTGGTGGAGAGCGGGTTCGACCCCGCCAACCCGCCGTACCCGGGCTGGACCGGCTGGCTGGGCGGCCTCGCCGCGCTGCGGCGCTACCACGAACTCCCGCAGTGGCGCTCGATCTGGCGCCAGATCGAGATCGCCGGGGTACCCGAGGGCATGTTCAGCATCGACCAATGAGATGAGCGCCCCGGAACGCGTTCCGGGGCGCTCATCAACAAACAGCTCACGGCTCGACGATGGCGGCTCAACCAGAGCCACTGCTGGTCGGTCGAGTCCGAGGGGTACCGCCGCTGCCGACCCACCCAGCCAAGATCCAAAAACTTCTCAAACACGCTCTAAGCGCCGCGAAGGACTGTAAGCGCGGCGGGCAGCGGCCGCTGTACGGGCAAACCCTGATCTTCGGCACACAGCATCAGGTTCAGCTGGTCGGTCTTCCCGATGTCCTTCGCCGCCTGCAGGCAGCACGCTGAGTCACTGCACAGCAACGGACCCGCCCCGGGGGCGGAGAGCGGCCGATGGGCTCAGCCCGGCCCGGGCGCGGAACTGATTAGTCCGCCGCCGATGGACGGCACGCCCTGGTCGGTGCGGCACGCACGCGGTCCGGGCGAGCGGCTCCTGCGCTGGAGATCTACGAGGCTGGCGAACTCGTCGCCGTCATGGTTGCCACTTCGGTAGCGCCGCAACTGCTGTGCGGCGCCCGGCGTGCCTCGCGCGGCGGGCACAGCTTCGGCCTGGCCTGGGGCGCCTGCCTGCCGACGGGGCCGCCATCACGGTCACCTTCGCCACCGGTCGGCCGAGGCGCATAGGCCTGGGAGACGCGGCTAGTGAGGGCATCCGGCCTGAGGTGATCGATATCGCCGGCTGGTGCTGGCTCGCCGTCGCGGCCGGCTAGCCGTGGTCCTAGTCAGTCACCGCGGTACCAAGGAGCGGCTCAGGCTCAGGGCCGGAGCCGGCCGATGACTGAGGCGACGGCGCCACCGGACTCCGCCGAGATCCAGAACGACGAGCTGAGCAGCCTGCCGGCCAGACAGCTGCGGCTGATGGGCAGAGCGCTCGTCGCGGCCGGCCTGGTGATGGTGCCGTGGCTGGTTGTGCTGGCCCCAACCCTGCCTGCGACCGCCCGCGCAGCGCGCACTTCACGCCTGTGCTTGGCGAGATGATCTGCGCAGCGTCCAATCTTGACCCTCGCACACCATCAAGGTCTTCAAGAGCCATGTCCGCCGGGCCGCATGAGAACTCCCGCGCGCCGCGGCAGATGCGTGCACTGCCCAGAGTAGCCGGATGCCTCCAAAGTAGCTATACTTGTAGCCATGTCAGTCTCTGAGCAGATGTCACTCGCCGACGTCAAGAACCGGCTCTCCGAGGTCGTGGACCGTCTTGAACGCGAGCACGGCCGGGTTGTCATCACCAAGCACGGGCACCCCGCCGCTGTCGTCATCAGCGTCGAGGACCTGGAGTCCCTCGAGGAGACGCTCGACATTATGGACAGCGCGGACCTGCTGGCCGACATCCGCGACAGCCTGGCCGAAATGAGCAACGGCCGCCATGAAGTGCTGACCAAGGACGAGGCCCTGCGGATCATCTCCGGCCAGTGACACCGGATGTCTACGCTATCGGCTGGACCGCCGCGTCGCGGAGAGCGCTGGCCAGGCTCCCAGAGAAGGTCGCGACCGCGGCCGTCGAGTTCGCGTATGGCTCCCTGGCCGAGAGCCCGCACAGGGTCGGCAAACCGCTCAGGCTCGGGCTCGAAGGCCTGCATAGCGCAAGGCGAGGAGACTACCGCGTTATCTACCGCATCGATGACGACGGCCGCATCATCACCATTATGGCTGTCGAGCACCGCTCTGACATCTACCGCCCACGCCAACTCTGAGGCGCGCCCAGCGGCATAGACCGGACGTTCCCTCGGTTCGCGACGGCGAATAATCATGCGGCTGGTGTCGGCCACACAGGGATTTGCCGGATCCGGTCGAAACGTCGGCTGGGCGCCTGCGTAGCCGCCGATCTGCGCGGTGGCTGACGCCAGGCGGTGCGGCGAGCGGTGGATGCGGAGCAGGATGATCTGTGCGCCGGACCCATACCCGGCTACAACAATGGCTCTTCGTCTGGCGGAACGCGACGGCGCCGGTCCGCGCTTACGTGCGCTCAGGGTCATCGCGGCACAAGCCGCCAAGGAACTGAATTGACAATGGCCAGACCATAGTTAATATTGCTCCTGTGGTTGTGGCACCGCCCAGGACGCGCCGTTCCTACCGGTCCCCTCAGCGAGAGGCGCGCGCCCGCGCGACGCGCCAGCGGGTTCTCCGGGCTGGCACCAGCCTGTTCGGCGAGCGCGGCTACACCGGGACGACCATACGGTCCGTCGCCGAGCGGGCCGGCGTCTCGGTCCCGACCGTCGAGGCGCTGTTTGGCACGAAGGGCCGACTGCTGAAAGCGGCGATCGACGTGGCCATCGCCGGTGATGACGAGCCGGTGCCGATGCTTGCGCGGGACTGGGCCGCGGCAGCAACCAGGGCCGCAGACCCCGAGAGCTTCCTGTCCATCCTGGCCGACGTGCTCGCTCCTGCGCAGTCGCGCTCGTCGGGCCTAGTCCTCTCGGCGTTCGAAGGCGCTGGGTCCGATCCCGAACTCGCGGGCCTCGCCGCCCAGATGAGTGCGCAGCGGGTCACTATGGCGACGTGGGCTGTGGCCAAGCTCACGGCACTCGGGGCACTGCGAGCGGAAGTCGGCGAGGACGAGGCCGTCGACACCGTCTTCGCCATCATGGAGCCGGCGGTGTTCGACCGCCTCACCCGCCAGAGAGGCTGGACGCTCGCCCGCTATCAAGACTGGATCGCCTGGTCCCTGCGCCGGCTCCTGGTGGCCGATGCCGGGCACGGGCAGCGATCGCCACTTCGAGGAAGGACGGGTGCGACGTGAGCGGTGAAGAGCGAACCCCACCGGGCCCGCACCCGGTGCATGGACAGGTGGTCTACCTGCAGCTGCCCGCGGCCGACGTCACCGCGTCAGCCGCCTTCTACGAGGCGGTGTTCGGGTGGTCAGTCGATCCGGGAAGAGGCCGTTTCGAAGCGCCCGGAATCATCGGCGAATGGACCATGGAGCACCCGGCGGCACGAGACGCCGGGCCGGTGGCGTGGATCCTCGCCGATCAGCTCTGGCCGCTCCTCCATCGGATCGACTCTCACGGCGGGCGCGTCGCAGGGCGGCCAGTGCTCGACGGCGGCGAACGTTACCTCGTCGAGTGCGACGACCCCGCAGGCAACCGGATCGGAGCGGCCGTGCCAGTCCGCCGCCTCACCCAGACCCAGACGCTCGTCGCCGTGCGCGATGTCGAGGCGTCGAGCCGGTGGTATCAGCACCTGCTCGGGCTGCGCAGCGACCATGGCGGCTCGACCTACGAACGGCTCGTCGCCGGGGACACCCTCGTCCTCCAGCTCCACCGCTTCGAGTCCGACCACCATCACGGCGCTATCGGCGACCCCGAGCGAGACCTGGGCAACGGCATGCTTCTCTGGTTCGGCGAAACGGCGGACTTCGACGGAGTGGTGGCCCGAGCCGCCGACCTCGGCGCGACCGTAGTCCTTCCCCCGCTGCGCAACCCGCCCGAGGGCGAGGGTAACGGCCCCAGCCACCGGGAGATCTGGCTCAAGGACCCCGACGGCTACACGGTGGTCGTCGCCAGCCCCGACGGCGAGGCGTTCGAGCCGTCCGCCCACGAAGAAGCAATGCGATGACCGGTGACGGCGAAGACCACCGGGTCTTCCGACCCGGTGGCGTGTCCTACCTGCACATCCCGGCACCGGACCCGGCCCGCTCGGCGGCCTTCTACCGAGCGGCGTTCGCCTGGAGCATCCGAGACGACGAGGACTCGCCCGCTTTCGAGGACGCAACCGGCCACGTGATCGGTCACTTCATCCGCGGCCTGCCCATCGCCGGGCACGCCGGTCACATCCCCTACATTTACGTCGACTCCGTCGGTGAGACCCTCGACAAGGTCACGACCAACGGCGGCACGATCATCCGCCCTCCGTTCCCTGAGGGCGACCTGTGGGTCGCGACAGCCGAGGATCCCGCCGGGAACCTGCTTGGCATCTGGCAGCGGGGACCCCGCCACGGATGATGTCATCCGTGGGGTGCAGAACGGGGCCGCAGTATCGAGAATTGGCAGCGTGTCTGGGGTCCGCTGACCAGGCAGCGGCGCGTGACCGCCATGGACCGTCGGCGCTGGTGACCGAGTGCCCTGCTGCTCCTCGGCACGGCCAGCCCGCCATGGGCTAGCCAGATCACGCGGGAGTTTGCCGCGGTACTCCCTGCGGCAACCGTGACGGAACTTCCAGGTGCCGGGCATGAGGCTCTCGACACAGCGCCGGATCTGCTGGTGACCGAGGTATTGCGCTTCCTCGGCGGTGAGGCACTACCCAGCTGAACGGGCCGGCAGGGCTGGTTCGGCCCTCGGATCAGCAGACGTCGCGCTCCGTGCCTGGATACCGAGTTGGTACCCCGCCAATTCCGCCGATCTGGCGTCCGTTTCGGCGGCTTACTGGCTTCCATGTCTGCACCGAACAGTTGTCGTGTGAGCCGAGATCGCCGGTGCCAACGAACTGAACCGAGGCTGCCGCGCTCGGGAAGCGGGCGGGCGCAGACGGGACTCCGGTCCCATTCACGACGGGACGCTGGGTCCGGGAGTGTGGCCTTGTCAAGGGTCGTAGGTGACCACCAAGCCGCTGCTGACCGGGCAGCACACCGAAGAAAGAAGCGCGACAGCGATGCGCAAGCTCCTAGTAATCGCGGCCACTGCGGTGGCCCTGTTTTTGACCTTGGGGCCGGTGCTGGCCGCATCGGCCGGGACGTCAGTTACGGCGCCGCGGACAATCCACCTCGTCGCACGCCAGGTGTCGGCGGCATTCATACTGGTTCCGGGGCAGACGGGCCACCGGCTCGCCGCCGGCAAACCAAACGGCGACATCGCCCGGAAGCTGTTCATCAGCCCCAAGACGATCCGCAATAACGTCTCCAGCATCTTCGCCAAACTCCAGGTCGCCGACCGGGCACAGGCGATCATCCGCGCGCAGCGCCGGTCTCGGAAGCGGTGACGCGTAGCGGATACTGCAACGACGCCGAGCCAGGCCGGTCCCTCGCCCGGCCTGTCTCAGCGGAACAGATGCACACCGCGGGCACCGAACTAACCTCGCGGACGGTGCTGACCCCTCCGAGTTCGTCGTTGAGGTCTGCACACTGGCTCGTTTCAGATCATCAGGTGATCGCCAGTGCCGGTACGTCTCGCTAGGGCGAGACGTACCGGAACCAGCATCGGTCCTTGTCTCTGACGTGGTGGGCTGTGCTTATGCGACGGCCGCAGACTGTTCGGCGATGAACTGTTCTGCGATGGCTGCGTACTCGCGTTCGAGGGCCTTGGTCGCGCCGTTGCGCCAGCTCTCGGCCAGGGACTGGGACATAGGGTCGGGAAAGATGTCCTCCTCGGCATTCTCCACGCCGTCAAAGATGGCTTGCGCGACGGATTCGGCGGAGGCTTTCGGTATGTCGAAGCCCCTGGTCATGTCGGTGTCGGTGGGGCCGGTCAGGACGGCGTGAACGCTGACGCCCTGCGTGGCCAGCAGGGCGCGCAGCGCCTGGGTGAGGGAGAACGCGGCCGCCTTCGAGATCGAGTAGGCCGGGGTGAGCGGCAAGGGGGCGAAGGCCATTGTGGACACGTTGTTGACGATCGCCCCGCTTGAACGGATCAGGAGGGGAAGGAAGGCCTGGGTCACGCCGTAGGTGCCAAAGAGGTTGACGGCAAGGTGCTGTTCGAGCACGGAGCGATCGGTCAGGTCGTCATAGAGCGCGATGCCGGCGTTGTTGACGAGGAGGTCGAGAGATTCGACTTTCCCGGCTGCTTCCTGGATCTGCGCAGCGCTGGTCACGTCCACGGTCAGGGGCGTGACGCGCCCGTCGGAGTGCGCCAGGGGCTGGCGGGTTCCGGCATACACCCGCTTCGCGCCTCTGTTCAGGGCTTCCTCGACGAGCGCATGCCCGATGCCGCGATTGGCCCCGGTCACCAGGACTGCCTTGTTGGCGATTGTCATGTCTGTTCCTCGGTTCTGTCATGTTGTTATGGCTTCTGTGCCGCTTTGTTTGGCGGCCTACTGATATAGACCAGCCGGACTACCGAGAATCGCCGCGGACCGACCCCGCGCAGCTGGGAGGTTTAGGCGCTGCCGGGCGCGCCTGCCGTGGCACGCGGCTGGCGGCCGAGGAATGCCACCAGCTGGTCGCCGCTGCCGACTGGGCCGGCCAGCGGGACCGGGTCGGCGAACAACCCGGGCCGGACGCCCGGGGTGACGAGGAGCGGGGCGATCGGCGCCAAGACGGCCGCCAGGCCCGGCGGGACCGGCCGGCGGGCGCCGCACGCGACTGAGATGTCCCAGCCGTGGACGGTGATCTCGATTGCTCCGGTGACCGCGACCATGCTCGCGGTGAGCTCGCGGTCCACGATGGCGACCCGCCGCTCGGCCACCCCGGCAGCGGCGCAGGCGCCCAGCAGCCCGGCTGCCTGACCCCGCAGGCGCGCCAGCGGATCAAGCCACGGTGCCGCACAGTCCTCCGCCGCCGCGATTGCGCGGGCGCCTTCTGAGCTGATCGCCTCGTGCACCACCGCTATCGAGTCGCTGACATGGTCGACCAATGCTTCCAGGTCCCAGCCCTGGCACGGGGTGGGGCGCTGCAGGCCCTGCGGGGTGCCCGGCGTCACGGCGAGCGCGTAACCGACAGCTGACTCGAGCAACTCCAGCGCCCTGCTCAGGGGGGCCACGGCGCGACCGCCCGGTCCTAGGCTGGCGCCAGTCCTGCGGCGGCACCGTACTCCCGCGGCAGACCGAACAAGCCGAACAAGCCTGGGCCCTGGAAGGCGACTATCCGCGCGATGCCCGTTGTGGTGACCGTAGGCACCAGCACCGCGTGCGCGTGATACTCCCCGGCCGGCTCGCGCTGGTAGACCGCAAACGCCGGCTCCCCGTTCGCCATAACCGGAGCCAGCCGAAGCAGTCCGGGCCCGATAAGAAGGTGCACCGCGGTGAAGCGCGCCACGGCCCGACGGCCGGTGAACCAGGTCAGGATCGGGGGCATCTCCAACGCGATATCTTCCCGCAACAAGTCAGTCAGCGCGCTGGCGTCGGCGTTCTCGATGGCCGCGGCGAACCTGTCGAGCATGGCCCGCCGGTCCGGCTCGGCGGGCTCGGCAACCTGATCTTCGGCAGGCAGCGCCTGCGCGAGCTGGGCACGGGCCCGCCGCAGGCCGCTGTTAACCGCAGTCGTTGTGGTGCCCAGCAAATCCGCCACCTCAGCGGCCGGCCACTCCAGTACGTCCCGCAAGATCAGCGTCGCGCGCTGCCGGGCGGTCAGGTACTGCAACGCTGCGACAAAGGCCAGCCGGATACCTGCCCGCGACACGACCACCGCCGCCGGATCCTGTTGCTCCCCCGCCAGCAGCGCGTCGGGGAACGGCTGGAGCCACGGCACCTCCGGTCCCGCCACCAGCGGCGCGTCCGGGTCCTCCGTCGGCGCGCCCAGCCCCGACGGCAGCGGCCGGCGGCTGCGCCGCTCGATCGCGGTAAGGCACACATTGGTAGCGATCCGGTACAGCCACGTCCGCACCGACGAACGGCCCTCAAATCCGTCATAGGACCGCCACGCCCGCAGGTACGTCTCCTGCACCAAGTCCTCGGCCTCCTCGGCCGAGCCCAGCATTCGGTAGCAGTGAGCCAGCAACTCGCTCCGGAACTGGCCGGTGACACTGGTGAAATCCTCGCTGACTGTCATCCGCTACCTCATACCCGCCCACATACCCGCCCGCACGAAAGCCAGCTACGCGCCAACCCTGTATATAGAGACCTCGCGGCCGGCCCGGAATCGCCGCCCAAGGCGTCCGGAGTCATGGCTGGCCCGCCCCACCAAGGCCGTGGATCACGAACTGTCACTGCCGGAAAAGGCGGGCTATTCCGGCTTGCTCCCTATGTCATGATTCCTAATCGGAGCTGGCCCGCCCCTGTTGGGGGGAAGAGGGGGACGGGCCAGCAGTTTGTTTCCGCGGCCGCCCGATGTGGCGGTCCTATAGAGGTAGACCCGCCGGCCGGCCGGAATCGCCGCTCCACGGGATTTTTTTTTGCTGGGACCGCCACGGGTCAGCAGGCGCGGGCTACCCGCTTGTACCCAGCCGTCGAAATCTGGGCACCGGCCAGGCGGGCTGGTCTGCGTCCGGTGCTAGGCGCGATCAGCTGCGGGTCCGCAGAGAAAATTGCCGATCAGCTGCGAGCCATGGCCGGTCAGGATGGATTCCGGGTGGAATTGCACGCCGTCGACGGGATGGCTGCGATGGCGGATGGCCATGGGCAACCCGTCGGCTGTGCGGGCGCTGACAGTCAGGCAGCCCGGCAGTGCGGGTTCGGCGACCAGCAGGGAGTGATATCGCGCCGCGGCAAACGTTGCTGGCAGCCCGGCGAAGATGCCCAGCCCGTCATTCTCGATCTGCGTTGCCTTACCGTGCACCGGAGCGACTTTCTTGATCGTCGCGCCGTAGGCGACGGCGATTGCCTCGTGCCCGAGGCATACGCCGAGCAGGGGCGTTTTGCCATCCAGGGCGCGGATGAGGTCTACGCAGATACCGGCCTCGGCCGGGGCACAAGGACCTGGTGAGATGACAACTCCCGCCGCGCGCAGCCCGGCCACCTCGGCGGCGCTCGCCTCGTCGTTGCGGATCACTTCGACCTGGCGGCCGGCCGCTAGTAGCAAGTGCGCCAGGTTGTAGGTGAACGAGTCGTAGTTATCGATCAGCACGATCACCGCACCCGCCGCGGCAGGGCGACCGAGACCGGCGGGACGGTGCTGCCGGGAGACGGACCTGGAAGGTTGCGGTTGCTGATCTTGATCAGCCCTGAAGCCGACGGCGGCGCGGAGCCGGGCGGTGGTGGGGCCTGGCGGCCAGCAGGCCTCGGGCTCGTCGAGGCTCAGGACCGGGCGAATGCCGCGCACTGAGTTCGTCACGAATATCTCGCTGGCGGCCAGGAGATCGGCCAGCCGCAGTGCGCCGGTGTCGACAGGGAGACCGGCCTGTCGGGCCGCGCCAAGGACGCGCGCTCGGCCGATGCCAGGCACGATGCGGCCGTCGGCGGCCGGGGTGCGCAGCACACCGTCCAGCACGGCGAAGATATTCGCGCGATCAGTCTCCAGCACGCTGCCGTCGGCGTCGGTGAGGAGCAGCTGCTCATCAGCAGCCAGCCCCGCCGTCGTGATCCGATCCTCCAGCAGGCGCCGATCAACCCATTTGTGGTCGCCGAGCCCGCCCGGCAGTTGGATGACGCGCATGCGGACGGCGGCCGGGTCTGGTCCGGGCTCTGCGAGCTGGACGTCACACTGCAGCGGGCCGCCGAGCGGGCGCACCCTAATGCGCAGCCGGCCGGAGCGGCCTGTTGCGAGGCGCTCGCTTATCTGGGCCGCCAGGCCGGGCGGAAGCTCTTTGCCGAACAGGTCCCGGGCGCTCTCGGCTAGCTGCGCCAGGTGCTCGCCCAGGCCGTGCGCGATTCCGGCGGTCACGCGCAGTGTGGTGAAGACGCCGAGCGCCGGCCGCGGGCGCAACGCCAGCAGGTGAGCGCCGGCGCTGGCTGGCGGGCCGTCATGGCCAGGCTCGCTGGCGAACCGGCCGCCCACCGCGTTGATCAGCGGACGGGACTTCAGCAGGCACTCCGCGTACTCGGCGGCCGGCTCCGAGTCGGCTACGATTCCGCCGCCGGAGCCCAGCCAGACCCGCCCTCCGGCGAATTCGAAAGTGCGGATCGCCACGTTCAGTTCCAGGCCGGCCTGAGGGCTGCGATATCCGATGGCGCCGGTGTACACCTCGCGCGGCATGGCCTCCAGCTCGTGGATGACCTCCATCGCCCTGACCTTCGGGGCACCTGTGACCGAACCGGGTGGGAACGTGGCCGCGACGAGGTCGGTGTCCGTGCGACCCTCGGCTAGCTCGCCGCGGACGTCGGAAACCAGGTGCCAGATACCCGGGTGAGGCTCGGCCGCGGCCAGCCGGGGAACTGTGACCGAACCCGGTGCGCAGACGCCAGACAGATCGCTGCGCATCAGGTCGACGATCATGACGTTCTCGGCCAGGTTCTTGGCCGAACCCGTCAGCTCCTGACGCTGGCGCTCAGCTGTCGCACAATCCGGCGACCGCTGGCTCGTGCCCTTGATCGGGCTCGTAGTCACCGTGGTCCCGGTCCGCCGCAGGAAAAGCTCGGGCGAGAAGCTGGCGACGGCTTGGCCACTGCTCACGCGCAGAAATGCCGCGTACTGCGGGCGCAGCTCCTCCGCGCCGCGGCAGAACAGATCGAGCGGGTCACCGTTGAAGGTGGCCTCGAACCGGAGCGTGATGTTCGCCTGGAACATGTCGCCGGCATGAATCAGCTCGACCGCGCGAGCCACTGCTTGCCGGTGGGCGTCAGGTGCCGGGATTGCGGCGAACTCGCCGCAGCGGTACGGTTCCGGTTCTGGCCGAACCGATCGCAACCGGTCGGCCAGCGTGCGGTACCGAGCTTCCATCTCCGCCTCGCGCCGAGCTGGCGCCAGCGCCTCGAAGAACCACTGGCCCGTGCCAGGCTCCCTCACCAGGACGTGGTCGTAGTAACCGAACCACCACAGCGGTAGCTGCCGCGGCCCGCCAGGCGCCGGGGTCCCGGTCGGGAAGGCGCCGTAGCCCAGAAAACCGACCCAGCCGCCGCCGAACCTAGCTGCGCGACCATCATGGCTCGGCCGCGGCTTTGATCCGGCAGTTCGGACGCCAACGGCGACGTCGAGCCCGGCGTCCGGGCCAAGAACCCGTGAGATCGGCTGAGGCAGGGTGGCCTGCGCCACTGGCTGGGACCCGATGATCGCACGCCCTCCCGCCCAAGATCCAGTCAGGGCGAACAGATGCGCGTCCCGTCGCAGCAACCGCAGAACATCCACCGGGGAATGCCCGCCAGGCAGTTCACGGCGGATCAACACCTGATTCTCTCGCGCGACCATCAACCACTCAGCTAACCAACATCCGCACGTTTGGCAAATCGTGAGCAGGTCGCTCACTACAGCAGGGTCAGGTCAGCGCGGCGGCTGCTTCGGCGTACCGGGCGATCACCGGGTCCCAGCCGCTCTGGTAGCTCGCTCGCGCGCTGGCGCCATCCGGCCTGTTGTCCCAGCCAGTGTGAACCAGCTCGACGAGCGTGCAGCCTGGCCCGCTGGGCGTGAAAGTGACCTCGACCAGGCCAGCCTCAGCCTCCGGCGTTCCCGCGTGCCAGCTGAAGGTCACCCGGTCCGGAGGATCCCACCTGGTAACGGTGCCCCAGACCGACGTCGTCCCGTCAACCAGCGTTTCCATGATGATGCCGCCGACCCCGGCACCGAAGGAAACCCGGGCGCTGTTATCGATGCCCACTGAGTGGGTAGCAAGCGGCCACCACTCGCCGAAGCGGGCGGTGAACACCTCGAAGGCACGGTCCGGCGATGCCGGGACGGTTACTGACTTGCGCACCGCGTCGATGAAAGCTGCGCCCTGCTCAGGCATCGGGATCCTCTCCGTGATCGTTATCCGGTCCTTCGTTACCGCCGCCGCGGTCCTGCCGGACCGCGTCGGCGTACCTGTCCAGGGCGGTTTGCCAGAAGCTGTCCAGCCATGCGCGCAAGCTGCCCAGGGCAGCCGGGTCTAGCCGGTAGATGTTGCGCGTGCCGCGCTCCTCGTAGCTGACCAGGCCGCTGCGCTTCAGCACGGACAGGTGCTGGGAAACAGCCGGACGGCTCACCGGCAGCATGGCAGCGAGCTCGCCCACCGACGACGGCCCACCCCGTAGGTACTCGACGATCTGGCGCCTCGTCTGGTCGCCGAGCGCATCCAGAACCGTTTCGTAAGTCTTCACTAACGGTAAGTTTCCACGAACGAAGCCACCTGTCAAGGCCCCAAACCTTGCAGCCGGGAGACAGCACGCTAGAGCGGCAGAAGTGGATCTCTCTTCTGGCGGCTGTATGGCTTCGTTCACCATGGACAAGGTGAACGATAATGACGGCGAGGCAATCGGCTGGATACGAGAGATCGTCCTTGATAGCGCCGACCCGTGGGACTTGGCTAGGTTCTGGGCCGGGTTGCTGGGCGGGACACCGGTTGAGTGGTATCCGGGTTGGGTCACGCTGGAGCCGCCTCCGCATGGCCAGCGGCTTTCGTTCCAAGGCGTGGCTGGCGTGCATCACGGCTCGCAAGCGGGGACAGCGGCCCGGCGTCCTGGTGTCCACTTCGACGTCTTGGTGAACGACCTGGCCGGTGCTCACGCACGGGTCATCGCATCGGGCGGGATCTTCGTTGACGAGCATGTCTCTCCGCGTCGCGGTTCTGGCGGCGAGCCGATCCCCTGGCGCGTATACAACGACCCAGCGGGCCACTCCTTTTGCCTCGTCTTCCGCTGACCGGCTCGCTCTCGCGTAGACACCTCAGTAAACCGACCTTATGGCTCACGGGGCAGCTTCCGAGGTTGCTGCTCGACGCCGTCGCCAGCGAGCAAGGCTAGGACGTCGCCGATGGCGGGTTCCTGGCTGGTCGGCTCGGGCAGCGGCAGCTGCGCCTGGATCTGGTAGCGGTTGCGGCGGCCGTGCTTGTGCTTGATGAGGTACCCGGCTGCGGTCAGGTCGGCGACGATCGCGTGGGCGCTGCGCTCGGTGATGCCCAGGCTGGCCGCGACGTCGCGCAGCCGCACGCCGGGGTCGCGGGCGATGCAGAGCAATACCCGGGCGTGGTTGGTCAAGAAGCTCCAGCTGTCCACACCCTGGAACCTACCACACGATTCTCGAAATAGATTGCGCGTTTCTTGTTTCATGCGTACGCTGAGACCAGACCCGGACAGTCAGCAGCCGACGGCCGCAACAAGACCGGGTCACTCAGCGAGATGCCCGGCCCGGCTTCCGACGGCCCGCTCTTGCTGGCGAAGGAAGCACCGCCATGACCGGACCGCCGCCTCACCCCTGGGCACCACCAGCACGCTGCCATTGCCGCCCCCCTCAGCCAACGGCTCCAGCTCCCCGCCCGCGCCGCCGCCCGCGTTGAAGGCCGCGAGGATGCACACCCGGATCAGCGGCATGCGGACCGGGCTGATCGGCGGCGTCGCCGGCCTCATCGTGGTGATGATCTTCGTCATCCAGAACCCGCGCGCCGTGAACATCAGCTTCCTCGGCGCGCACCTGCGCCTGTCGCTGGCCGTCGCGCTGTTCCTCGCCGCCATCGCCGGCGCCCTGATCATGGCCGCCGCCGGCACCGCCCGGATCACCCAGCTGCGACGGATCATGCGCCGCGACCGCCGCGCGCCGCGCGCCGGCTGACCCCAGCCACCACAAGACCCGGCAACCATCCGCGCGCCTGAATGCAGGAAGCCTGCCGCCCGCCGCGCCCCATCCCGCCACCACCGGCTACCAACTCATGCGCAACCCGCCGCACGTCACTGACTAAGGAGCCCGTCATGGGCATCATCGCCTGGATCGTTCTCGGCCTCGGCGCAGGCCTGCTCGCCAACATGCTGATCCCCGGCAAAAGACAGCAAGGCCTCATCATCACCTGCCTCATCGGCATCGCCGGAGCCCTCGGCGGCGGCTGGGCCGCCACGAAAATATTCCACATCCACACCCTGCACGGCTTCTTCAACGCCGACACCTGGCTCACCGCCATCGCCGGCGCCGCCGTGCTCCTGCTCGCCTTTCACCTGTTCAGCCGCCAGTCTGGCGGGTCTCGGCCTCGCCGCCGTTACGCGCACCGGTGACCTAGCCGACCCTGGCCGGGACGGCAATCACGGGCCCGGCCAGGCGGGCAGGCAGGCGATTAAGCACCAGGCACCCGTTCCAGTCGCTGCTGTTCGCAGCTGCCAAGATCACCGGCGTCACGCACCCGGTCAATTCACTCTCTAACAACCAGCCCCAGAACATCAGGCCTCAGGGCACAACCGACGGCCGGCTGCGCGGCGGCGTTGCGAGTGCACACCACCATGAGCGACGTCGTCACGACGCGGAGGAATTCGTGGCAGCAGCCTGCTTTGCCATCTCCTTGGCGCGCTCTGCGGCGTAACGCTGGTACTCGTCGCGTATCAGGGCCAACACGTTCCGGTCGTACTGCGACGTTGCCGCGGCGAAATCGCGCTCAGCCCTGGCGATCTTTGCTGCTATCTCCTCTAGCGTCAGCGTGGCCATACCTGCATCATCGCAGCAGTGCGTCGATGTCGGTAGGCGCCGGCGTACATGGCGGCCGCTGCGCTGGGGGTGAACTGCCGGGTGTAGGACCGGCCAGGGGGGTCGGGGCGGTCGCCGGCCAGGACGCGCGACAGCGCCGCGGCCGCCTGGCTCGCCAACTGCGGTGCACGGGGAGGGGCGTCGCGGTACGCACCCGTGACCGTACGCTGTCGTGCTCGGCCCGGCCGGTGTCCCAGACCCGGCTGCGAGCTCACTCAGGGTGCGGAGCCCAGTTCCGACGCCTTCGCGGCCGGCCGCCCCGGCCATTCCGGCACTTCAACCCGGAACTACCTACCCGGTCAAGGCGCGCTCAACGTTGCCAGGTGGGCCTGCACCCTGGCGCACGCCGTCTTGGCGGTGACGCTCCAGCCGATGACCGCCAGCAGCTGCTCGTCGGTGAGGCTGCTCGCGCCGACCCACGGCGAACCGTCGGTCTCGGCCACGCTCTCGCTGGCGTGCTCCCTGATCGCCTTGACGATCGCCTCGTCCGAGGTCCCGTACTTGACCCGGTAGCCAGAGCAGCCTATCTTGGCGGGCCTGGGCGCTGCCAGTGCAGGCGCGGGGCTGACGGGCGGAACAGCAGGCTTGGCGGCTGGCCGGCGATCGCCGACGGCAGTGCGACCGCCCCCGCTGATCTCGATCACGCTGGACCTGGCCGCAGCAGCGCCCCGCGCCGCCGGCGACTCAAGGTCCGCCTTGGCGGGGGTCGGTGTTGGCATCTAGTGCCTCCCTGGGTGGTGATGGCCCTGCCAAGGGGCCCCAAGATCAGGCGACATGACTAGGGTCTCCTGCCGTCACCTAGAGCGGCGATGGCAGGAGACGTCGTACCGGGCGGCGCGGGTTCAGGGGGGAGAACCGCGCGCGGCCCGCGGTGTCAGGCGCCGTTGCTTGACGGCGGTGCCGGTTACCGTCGGCTTGCTCTTGCCGGCGCGTACCTGGATGCGCTTGGCGTGGGCTTCCTCTGCCTTGGGTACCAGGATCTGCAGGACGCCGTCCTGCGCGGAGGCCTCGATCTTGTCCGCCTGAACATGGCTGGGCAAGGTGATCGACCGGCGGAACGCGCCGTAGCGGCGCTCGGCCCGGTGGACCTTCTCCCCGGCCGCGTCAGCGCGGTGCCGCTCGCCCTGGATCGTCAGCAAGCCGTCCTGGAACGTGATCTCGACGTCGTCGGTTCCGATGCCGGGTAGCTCGGCGGTCACCAGGTAGGCATCCTTGCGCTCGGTAATGTCGACTGCGGGAGCCCACGCCTGAAGGGCGGGGGCGGTGCCGAGCTGCTGGCCGAACTGGCCAGAGGCCCAGTGGCCTGGCATCCTGCTCTGCCGCACCAGCTCATCCTGCGCGCTGCGCAGGTCATCGAATAGGTCCCAGCTGGTCATGACTGTCATGTCGTTCTCCCTCATGCCTCTCGCCGGGCCAGGCGGCCTGGCGACCCGGGAAAAAATGCAATTCGAGTGAACGACATTCGCTTCCGAGCAACACTGTTCACTATACTGTGGACACTGTTCACAGTCAAACTCAGCATCAGGAGGCGACCATGGCGAACCCGCAGCAGCCGGCAGCCGATGCGGACGAGCAGTCGCTGTGGTTCAGCCCGCCCGACGGCGAGGAGAGCCGCCGCCGGGCGCTGACCCGCGAACGGGTCGTCGCCGAGGCCCTCACCGTCATCGCCGCCGACGGCGCAGGCGCCCTCAGCATGCGCGGCCTGGCCGCCCGCCTCGGCGTCGTCCCCGGCGCGCTGTACCGGCACGTGCGCAGCAAAGAGCAGCTCTGCGACCTGGCCGTGGACGGCGTGCTGGCCGAGGTCGACACCCACGCCGGGCACGCTGAGGGCTGGGCTGAGCAGGTCAGGGTCCTGGCCCGTCGGCTGCGCGCGGTCCTGGAAGACCATCCCGGCGTCGCCGCCCTGCTCAAGACCCGCGATCCGCTCGGCCCGCGCTCCCTTGCCCTGGCCGAGGCGTTCCTCACAGCGCTGCACGAAGCCGGCCTCCCCGACCGGCAGACCGCCCAGGCGTACTCCCTGGTCTACGACTACACCCTCGGCTTTGCGCTCAGCGACCGCACCACCGTCAACGAGCAGCGCGTCCAAGACCCCGCGACCAGGCGCCAGCTCCACGCGTTCTTCCGGTCACTACCAGCCGACCAGTTCCCGGCACTGACTGCCCTCGGCCAGCATGTCTGGGCCGGCAACCGCGACCAGCGATTTACCGCCGGCCTCGACACCGTCCTGGCCGGGCTACAGGCAGCCAGCTTCGGCCGGGCGAGCCTGCCAGCCGGACACTGACACCACCAGCGCTACTTCCCGCAGCCGCCGCCGGTCGTGGCTGGCGGCGCTGAAGCGGCGGCTTGGTCAAGCGCGCGTGAGCCGTCGGAGGAGCAGGCCGAGGTCAACTATCGCGATCCGCACGGACGAGTCGCTGCAGCCGTAGGGCAGCACGATTTTGTCGCCGTGGATCATAGGGCCGCAGGAGTAGACGACGTTCGGAACGTAACCGTCGCGTTCGGTGTCGTCGGCGACCAGGAGCGGCTCGGGCAGCGCGGCGATAAGTCGCTCGGGCCGATCCAGGTCGAGCAGTACTACGCCGATGGCGTACTCGCGCATGGGCCCTACGCCGTGGGTGAAGACCAGCCATCCCATGGAGGTCTCGATGGGCGAGCCGCAGTTACCGAGCTGGATCAGTTCCCAGGGATGCGTCGGCGTCTGGACCGTGATGGCCTCGCTCCAGCGGTGACCATCGGCCGAGTAGCCGATCGCGTTGCTTTCCCTGTCCCACCGGGACAGTGCGGCGTAGCGTCCGGCGATGCGGCGGGGGAATAGCGCCATGCCTTTGTTCCTGGCCGACGGACCCGACAGCGGTGACACGGTGAAGGTACGGAAGTCACGCGTTTCCAGCAGGTGGGGCGCGACTTGCGAGCCGTCAAACGCCGTGTAGGTCGCGTAGTAGATCGCTTCGGGGCCGTCGGTGAAGCGCACGAATCTCGCGTCTTCCATGCCATGGATCTCGGCCGGACTGGTGGGCCACAGCACCCGCTCGGAGAGATCCACCTGCTCACCGAACTCAACGGCGTAGCTGGAAGCGGCCATCCACCGGACTCTCTCCGCGAGCCCCGCTGAGTCCTCGCGGGTTAGCCGCTGCTTGGCGAGGTCGTCGAGCGCCATGTTCAGTTCAGCCGTCGTGAACCGCGATGGCAGGACGTTCCAGAGAAAGCGCGCGTTCTCGTCTTCCGGGACGAGCTCGGCAAGCTTCGCCCGGAACAGATCGCGATCATGGGCAACTGGCACAGCATGGCCGGTGTCGAGGAAACGGCCAGGCGTGTCGACGCGGAACCCATATTCGCCGACAGTGCCGGTCCTGAACTCGACGCTCGACAGATGACCTTCGCCCACGGCTCTCAGGCTCATGACGAACCGGACTTCTCCGGGCTGGCAGCCCGCCTGATCGGGATGCGCGACCAATGAGGGGTTGAAAAGGGCCGCGGCCTCAAGCGCGTACTCCTGACTGAAATACGCTCCGATCAGCTGCCGTCGAGCGCTCCCCACCCGAATCTCGCTCCCGAGCCGGTGGGCGACCATCTGGAAGTTGCTCTCCAGTGTGCTGGCTAGGTCGCGATACCCGCCGGAGAATCGGGCCAGCGTCCGGGTGGCGGTGCGTTCCACTTCCTCGTCGCTCAGCTCGAGGACGCGATCGATAACCGCCATCGCGCGCGATTCGCCACGGATCAGGGTCTCCTGGCCAGGAACGAACAGCCGGCAGAGCGTGCGGGAAGGGTCCGGCTCCAGCCGAAGCGGGGTACGCGTCAGCAGCCCGCTCATGGACGAGGCTTGACTCATTGCGGCGCCGGGGACAGGCGGTGACCGAGCTGCAGGACGGAGATCATCGCGAGTGTCGACTCGGCTCCCTGGTTGCGACTGCGCCCGTCGCGGCTAAGGCCGTCGCAGCCCCCGCCGGTCCGCTCATCGAGCAGTGGAACCTTAGCGTCGTTGTCGCCGAGGAACCAGGACACGCTCATTTCCACGCCAGAGAGCCAACTGCGGTCGCCGGTGACGGTCGCGGCGCGCATGCACGCATCGGCCAGCGCGGCCACCTCGATTGGCTGCTGATCGAAGGCGGGCCGGTCATCATCCGGGCCCCGGCCTCCGGCAGGCACCACCGACAAATGGCCATCGTCGGGTCTCGGCCATCAGCAGCCACTCGAGCATCTGCAGGCCGTTATGCAGCGTCCTGTCCCGGCCGAGTCTCCAGCCAGCCACAATGACGGCCTCGGCGAAGGCGGCGTTCGCGTAGGTCAGCCTGCGCGCCGGCCATGGCCACGCCGGGTCTTCGCGAGGCTGGCCGATGATGGCGCTTGCCTTGTCGAGAATCGAGAGCGCGCCGGAGTGGTCGTGCCACCGATCGAGTATTTCGGCGGCGCCGAGCGTCGCGAATGCCATGGCGTGCGGCCACGCGGACGAGACTTGCGCGCCGCGGTCGAACCGGCTCTTGGACTCCTCCCGGATCCCGACCGTCGGACCCCGCGCTGCAGCGGTGCCCAGGCCCCACAAAGAGCGGCCCCAGCAGTCCTCTGTCCCCGGATAGTCGCGCCACCGGCGGTCGTAACCGAGCCGGTTGCGGACCTTTCCGTCAGGAGCCTGCGCCTGGGCGAGGAAGTAAAGGTAGCGGCGCGCCAGCGTGATGAGTTCCTGAGACGGCGACGGCTCCCGGCACACGACGACCAGGCCGCGGGCGACGTCATCCACGCAGTAGCCGTGCTCATACCGCGGCACGATGCCCTCGGCGTGCTCAAGCAGGCCGACGCTGTCAGTGAGCCGCTGCAGATGCCGGAACGGGGCCGCGGGGCAATTCATGCCGGTGCCCCCGCCGTTTCTACGGTCAGCGAAGCGGCAAGTTCCCGGTATGACCGTGCGACGGCTGGCCAGAGCAATTGCGGCGCAAGGTCGGCTGAGTATCTGCTCATCCGCGCCGAGAGCCCTGGCTCGGTAAGCACACGCTGCAGTGCGCGCGCGATGCCTGCCGGGTCCTTGCGGTCGACCAGCAGTCCCGCGCCGCCGCCGAGAAGTTCGACGGCATGCGGAAAACTGGTCGATACAACCGGCTTACCAGCCGTCACTGCCTCAATCAGGACTCCGGAGGTGACCTGCTCAGGCGAGTCGTACGGCAGCAGCACCACATCCGCTGCGCTAATCAGGCGGGCCAAGGCACCGGCGGGGAGGAACCGGCCATCGAAGTGAACCCGATCCGCCACATCTCGGCTCCTTGCTCGCGCCTCAAGTGCCCGGCGGTACGCCTCCCCGTCGCGGTCAAGCACGCGCGGATGCGTCTGGCCCGCAATCTGATAGTCGGCATGCAGCCCGCGATCGCGAAGCAGGCCAATCGAATCGATCGCGTGCTCGATTCCCTTGCCTGGTCCGAGCAGCCCCCAGGTCAGTACCCTGGGTCGGCCAGGCGCCTCCGCCGGGATTGTGACTCGGTTGTCGGCGGCGCCGTGCGGTATCACGAAGACCTTGTCAGAGTCGGCGCCGTAGATGTCCAGCAGCCGCAATCGGGCCGTCTGCGTCATAGTGACGATTGCGCCAGCGGCTGCGATCACTCCCTCCAGGATCGTGCGCTGCCTCAGCGTCGGGCGCGCGAGCACCGTATGCAGGACGACGATGCTCGGCACGTACAAGGCTTCCAGCAACGCAACGACTTCCTGGCCGTCTGGGCCGCCGTAAATGCCGTACTCATGCTGCACGATTACGATATCGAAGGAGTTGAGAACATCGGCTGCGGCCGCAGCGCTGGCAACGGAGCCCGCCACGAGGTTATGCACTACCTCGCCGGCAACCCGCGGCTCCGGCTCATCGAGGACCCGCACGACGGCTACCTGATCGCCCGGCTGGGGCAGATGCGCGAGCAGCGCCGCAGCGAATGTTGCCAGCCCGCACTGCGTGGGTGGATAGGTGCTGAGCAGCGCATAGGTCATTGGCATGAAACTCCCTGTCGTCGGTTTGCGCGATGCGAGCTGCGCGGCCAAATCACTGGGTCCTGCCGGCGTCAACTGCGCCCGGACTGGCGACGCGAGCGGTCGCAGTCCACCGAACTGCTGGCAGCGAGCCTGGTTCCGCGCTGAGGCTACGCAGGGGCGCTGCACGCAGCGAGATGCCAGAAACGAGAGCCGCACAGGGCCGACCGACGGCAGGAGTGCTCGAACGCAATCTCTGGCGAGATCTTCATGACAAGCCCGAGGCTGGCTCAGAAGGCCAAGCATACCCGCCGGTGTCCAGGGCGGGGGCCGAGCGTCCCCCGCGGCCTCGCGAAGTGAACGCCCCCTCAGGATAGCCGAGAAGGCGTCTTGAGGTTGCCGGAGCCGCTTGCTTGCCGCGCTGGCGCTCATGCAGCCCGAGCGTCGGCTCGTCGGTCATCTGCGTGCGGCGCTGTCGATCGCAGTTCGGACCGTCGGGAAGATCTCGAGCTCCCGATCAAG
Source organism: uncultured Actinomycetota bacterium (assembly GCA_963804435.1). Lineage (GTDB taxonomy): Bacteria > Actinomycetota > Actinomycetes > Streptosporangiales > Streptosporangiaceae > JAJYUU01. The sequence goes on from CAWDQI010000001.1 coordinate 4,074,263, forward strand.
ACCCGCGGCGCGCACGGCCGCTGCCACCTCGGCAGTCACCGCGGCGAGCCGCAGCGAGCCACCGAACAGCCTGGCACGGCGCCCGGTGCCGACGAGCACGGCCAGGCCCGCGACGTCGACGTTGCTTACCTGCGACAGGTCCAAGACGAGCTGGCTGTTGGCTAGGCGAACGAGGCGAAGGAGCTGCTCACGCAGGTGCTGCGAGCGCGTGACATCGAGGACGCCGCTGAGAACGGCAACAATGCAACCGCGCTCGCTCCGGGTGGCGAGAGCCGGATCATGAATTCGCTCGATGACCGCGTCGATCACATCTCTCCGATCTCGCCTGCCTTGTGGCCGACAGCGTTAAGCCGAGGCCTGGCTGTTGGCTTGAGCGGACGGCAAGCCGGGTGGCTGGCCGCCGTCGGCGCCTGAAACCAGCGCTGAACTTAAACCCCACCAGTCTCATAATACTAGCAATCTTTTTCCATATTCGCCAGCAAACTAGCCGCCGGGACTACCCGAGGTGGCGCGAGCACGCGCGGCGGTGTCTAATGGCTGTGGTTGTAGTCGAAGTTCGTGCACGTGTGACAGCGCCTGCGAATTCTGACAGCGGGCGCCATGATCACTTTCGCCAGAGCCAGTTTCCAACGGGTGCCCACCGCGGCCCGGAACGCACGCATGTGCCTCCGACGATCGTCAAGCACGAGGAAAGCAATGACTCAGGGCACTGTTAAATGGTTTAACGCTGACAAGGGCTTCGGCTTCATCGAACCAGACGGCGGCGGCGCCGATGTGTTCGTGCATCACTCGGCCATCCAGGCTGACGGTTACCGTAGCCTCCAGGAGAACCAGCGAGTCGAGTTCACCGCCAAGCCGGGCGCCAAGGGCCCCCAGGCCGAGCAGGTCCAGCCGATCTAGCTCACTCTGCGGTGGGCCGATTCACCTCGCTCGCCGCAGGATGGCATTACATCGGGAGGCAGTGAATATGGCTGCTCCGGACGTCTGGATCGTGAAGGACGACGGCTCTGACATCGTCCGCGCTGTTGCGATCGCCGCGGTCGGCCGTGACTACAACGGCAACATCACCGCGCGGCTTTCCGGGGGCGAGCAGGCGGTCGTGACCCTGGTACAGGACCAGGGGCATGAGCACGGCCGGACTCCCGATGATTTCCACCGTCAGCTCCTCAAGGTCATGTCCCAGCTGTCCGACGCCGCCGAGGCCGCGGTAATTCGGCCGGTCCACCATCCAGAGCATGGCTGGCGCTGGCTCACAGAGCGCCTTTAGACCCAACCAGCTCGAGGGATTCGTCGAGGCTGCGCGCCGGGCGTCAGCTGGGCATTGTGACCCTGTGAACCTGGTGAGGCGCTGCGCCGGGCGCGGCAGCGAGGTGCAGGATCGAGGCGATGGCCTCGACCCCGTCGACCAGTCGGGGTCCCGGGCGCACCACGATGCCGTCAGCGTCGATCGCCCACACGGGGACGCCGGGAAGGTGCCGGGCTGCGGACCGTGCCTGGTCGATCGCGCCCGGCAGGTGGTACCCGCACGGCGCGACCACCACGTGATCGGGAACCGCGGCCGCGATGGCCGGCCATGTCGTCGGCACCGATGGTGCGCCCAGGCGGGCCGCGACCGCCTGACCGCCCGCCGCGCGGACTAGATCAGGTATCCAGTGCCCGGCAGTGAACGGCGGATCCACCCACTCGACGACAGCCACCCAGGGAGCGAGGTCCGGGGAGCGGGCGGGGAGCCGCCCTACCTGGTGCGTTTCGACGATGGTCACACCGCGCTGGTGTTCCCCGGCCCGGACGCGATCATCGAGCTTCCGCGTGAGAAGGGCAAGAAGGGGTCGGCGAGAGGCCAGCCCGCGTGCACCTGCGGCGTTGCTCGGGCGGCCCCCGGCGGGCGTGCCCCGGCTTCGGCCTTGCGCTCGCCAGCCGGGTCCGCGCTGGGGTCCGTCAGGTGCCCAGTGGCGGCACGCAGTCCTGGTTCCCGGCCGGGCTGGTGCCGGGTGCGGACCAGCGAACCGCGCTGCGGCGCGCGCCGAAGCCGGGTCAGGGCCGGCGGCGCGCACGTAGGGTGCAGGCATGAACGGCACGAGCGGGACGCGCCCGGCAGCGCCCGAGGCGCGGGACCCCGCCGCCCCGGGGCAGGACGCGCGGGTGCCCGCCGCCGGGCCGGCCCGGCCGGGCGGCGGCACCATCCTGGACGCGATCGGCAACACCCCGCTGATCCTGGTGGACGGGATCTGGGTCAAGCTGGAATACCTCAACCCGTCCGGTTCCATCAAGGCCCGCATCGCCAAGTACATGATCGAGCGGGCCGAGCGGGACGGGCTGCTGCGCCCCGGCGACACCATCGTCGAAGCCAGCAGCGGCAACACCGGGAACGCGATGAGCATGGTCGCCGCCGTCAAGGGCTACCAGATGCTCGTGGTCATGCCCGACGGGATGAGCGGCGAACGGCAGGCGATCTCGCGGGCCTTCGGCGCGCAGGTCATGACCCTCGGCGACTTCCACGTCAACGACGCGCTGGCCAAGGTCGCCGAACTCGGCCGCCAGCCCGGATACTTCGCGCCGCAGCAATTCGACTCCGAATGGAACGTCGAGGAGAACCGCACCTGGCTCGGCCCCGAGACCCTCGCCCAGCTGCCCGGCGGCGCCGCGCCGGACGCCGTCGTCGGCGGGGTCGGCACCGGCGGCACCATCATCGGCGTCGGCCAGTGCTTCCGCGACCGGAACCGGGCCTGCAAGGTCGTCGCCGTCGAGCCCGACGAATCCTGCCTGCTGATGTGCGGCGAGGCCGGCCTGCACCTGATCGAGGGCATCTCCGACGGCTTCGTCCCCGCCATCTTCACCCGCCACCGCCACCTCATCGACGAGATCGTCGCGGTCGACAGCGACGCCGCGATCAGCGAGATGCGCCGCCTGGCCCGCCAGTACGGGCTGTTCGTCGGCCCCAGCTCCGGCGCGCACCTCATCGCCGCCCGCCAGCTGCGAGCCCGCCACCCCGACCTCCGGCACGTCGTCACGTTCTTCTGCGACGAAGGCGAGAAATACATCAACGACTACTTCCTCACCACCCCAACAGCCGGCTGACCCCCGCCGCGTCCCCGGCTGACTGGGCGCACACCCTTGCCGCCGCTTCGCCGCCCCGCCAAGCTAATGCCATGACGGGCGGATCTGGTTCTTCGCAGAGCACCGTGGGACCTGATCTGCTCGCGAAGTTCAATCAGCTGCCACCGGACATCGCCGTCAATGAGCTGCTGTCTTGCTGCGCATCGGCGACCTGGGCCGCAAAGGTCTGCGCGGGGCGGCCCTACGCCTCAGTCGATGCCGGCATCCGGGTGTCCGATGAGGTCGTAGCCAAGCTGAGCCTGACCGACCTGGCCGAGGCGCTATCGGGACACCCGAGGATCGGCGCGCGGGGCGCTGAGCGAGCGAGCCGCAGTTCCCCGAGCGCCCCGTTCGCGCGCTCCGCGGAATGGTCACGCCGGGAGCAGGCTGGGGTGCGGTCGGCCGACGCTGCCACGATGCGCACTCTCACGGAGCTCAACCGGGAATACGAGCGGCGGTTTGACCATATTTACCTGGTCTGCGCGGCGAGCCGGAGCGCCGACGAGCTTGCTGACATACTGCGCGAGCGACTGCGCAACGACTCTGGGACTGAGTGGCTGGTGGTGCGGTCCGAGCTGCAGAAGATCAACCGGATCCGGCTGCGCGATCTGCTGGGAGGCGCCGGGTGAACGGCATCAGCACGCACGTGCTCGACACCGCGCGTGGCAGGCCAGCGGCCGGCCTGCCGGTGCGGCTCGACCGGCAGGCTGGCTCGGACGCGACTGAGGTCGGCCGCGGCGTCACCGACGCCGACGGGCGGGTGTCCGGGCTCGTACCTGATGGGCTGGGACCAGGCCGCTACCGGCTGGTCTTCGACACTGAAGCGTATTTCGCCGGACCAGCGGCCGCCGAGCCGACCGGCGTGAACCCGGCCCGCTTGCCGCTCTATCCGGAGGTCGTCATCACCTTCACAGTGACTGACCCGGCCGCCGATTATCACCTCCCGCTACTGCTGAGCCCGTTTGGTTACTCGACCTACCGCGGCAGCTGAATTCTGCCCCCGGCGGTATGTACGGACGCGGTCAGGTGCCGGTGATGTGCTCGGGGCGGACCGGCACCCGCCGTAGCGCGAGCCCGGTGGCTTCCCTGATGGCCGCGACGATGGCCGGGCCGGACGAGATAGTAGGCGGCTCCCCGACACCGCGGAGCCCGTAAGGTGCTTGCGGGTCCGCGTACTCGAGTACGTCAACCTGCATCGGTGGCACATCCAGAATGGTCGGGATCAGGTAGTCGGTGAACGACGGATTCTTGATCTGACCATTCCTGGTCTGGATTTCCTCCATCACGGCCAACCCTAGGCCCTGGGCCGACCCGCCATGGATCTGCCCGAGGACAGCCTGCGGGTTCATTGCCTTACCAACGTCCTGGGCGCAGTCCAGTGCGACCACCTTGACCAGGCCCAGTTCGGTATCCACGTCGACGACAGCGCGGTGCGCCGCGAAGGCATACTGCACGTGCGCAAAGCCCTGCCCAGTCTCCGGGTCGACTGGCTGCGTCGGCCGGTGCCGCCACTCGACAGTCTCCTCGATGACCTCGTCGCCGAGCAGGCTGGCCAGGCCGCCGAGCGGCCCGTCGGCTGCACTGATCACCTGTCCGCCATCCAGCCTCAGGTCATCGGCGCGGTGACCGGTCCGGGCGGCAATGAGAGTAAGCGCACCGGCCCGGACCAGCTCACATGCTGCCTTGATCGCGCCGCCGGTCACATAGGTCTGCCGTGAGGCGGATGACGATCCGGCGCTCCCGACGCTGGTGTCCTTGCCGCGCACGATCACCCTCTGCACGCCCAGCTCGGTGCGAGCGATCTGCTGCTCCACGGTGACCAGGCCCTGTCCTACTTCGGCGGCCGCCGTCTGCACCGTCACCACCGGCTCACCGGTCACTACCTCAAGCCGCACCTGTGCGGTCGAGTAGTCGTCGAAGCCCTCGGAGAACCCGACGTTCTTGTAGGCCGCCGCGTATCCGACGCCGCGGACGACGCCTTCGCCGTGCGTGGTGTTCGCGACGCCGCCCGGCAGGTCGCGCAGGTCCGCCAGGCCAGCCGCCAGCTGTGGCGGCGGCAGTGGCATCGCCTGGACCCGTCGCAGCAGCTCCCGGACTGGAGCCGGGCTGTCTACGATCTGCCCGGTCGGGGCCTCGCAGCCCAAGTGCATCGCGTTGCGGCAGCGCAGTTCAACCGGGTCGATCCCCAGCTCAGCCGCCAGCTTATCCATCTGTGCTTCATACGCGAAGGCGGTCTGGACTGAGCCGAAACCGCGCATCGCCCCGCACGGCGGGTTGTTGGTGTAGGCGCCGTACGCGTCGAGGTGCACGTTCGGGACCACGTACGGGCCGACGCCCATCGTGCCTGCATTGCCGACCACGGCGGGCGTGCTCGAGGCGTATGCACCGCCGTCGAGGAAGATCTCTGCCTTGACGTATACCAGGATGCCGTCGCGGCTCGCGCCGTGCTCGTAGCGCATGACGGCAGGGTGGCGGTGCACGTGCCCGAAGAACGATTCCTCGCGGCTGTACACCATCTTCACCGGCTTGCCCGTATGCAGGGCCAGCAAGCAGGCGTGCACGTGCATGGAAAGATCCTCGCGGCCTCCGAACGCGCCGCCGACACCGGACAGCGTGAGCCGCACCTTATCCGGCGGCAGCCCGAGGGCAGCGCAGATCTGCTTCTGGTCGACGTGCAGCCATTGGGTGGCCACGCGGAGCTCTACGCCGCCATCCTCGGCCGGCACTGCGAGTCCGGACTCGGGTCCGAGAAAGGCCTGGTCCTGCATCCCGACCTCGTACTCGCCGACGACAACAACGTCCGCCTGCGGCGCGGGGTCGCCCTTGCGGACCTGCACGTGCCGGACCAGGTTGCCCTGCGGATGCAGCACCGCGGCGACCCTGCTGAGGCCGCTTTCCGCGCCGGGCGCATCATGCACCATGTTCCACCGGGGATGGCCGAGGGCTACGCGCGCGTCGGTGATCGGCTGGTACTCCTCGTAACTGACCCGGATCCTGGCCGCGGCGCGACGGGCAATCTCCGGATGCTCGGCGGCCACGAGGGCGACCGGCTCGCCGTGGAAACGCACGACATCCATGGCTAGCACCGGTTGATCGGCGATTTCCAGGCCGTAATGCTTGCTACCCGGTACGTCCTCGTGGGTGAGGACAGCGTGCACGCCCGGGGTGCCTAGCGCCTCGCTGAGGTCGATGGAGGCGATCCGGGCGTACGGGTGCGGGCTGCGCAGCGTAACCCCCCAGATCATGCCGTCCATCCACTCATCACTGGCGTAAGTAAACTCACCCCTGACCTTGGCCGCGCCGTCTGGCCGGATGGGGCTGGCCCCCACTCCAGCGGACGCCGGAGCGAGCACCCGCGGCGCTCCGGCCGGCGCAGCTGGCGCTGTCATCGCGGTCTTCCCGCGCGTTCGCTGGGCGACGTAATTCGTATCAGCCTCCTGCCAGGTGCGTTGCTGGCCACTATCGCGACCTTTCTCATCCAAGACCGGCCCGAGCCAGCAGCTTGCGGCTGGCGGCCGCAGCTTCGGCGGCCGCGTGCTGTGCGTCGATCGTAAGCACCTGCCCGCGCTCAACCACCGGCCGTCCCTGCACGAGCAACAGTTCCAGCGGCGGTGGCGGGCCGAGCAGCAGAGCAGCCACTGGGTCGGCGATGCCGGCATGCGGCAGACCGTCAAGCCGCCACAGCGCTATGTCAGCGAGCTTGCCCGGTTCGAGCGAGCCGATGTCGCCGTCCCGGCCGAGCACCCGGGCGCCGCCCATCGTGGCCATCTCCAGCGCGTCCCTGGTAGTCATCGCCGCCGCGCCGGAGCGCGCCCTGGCGAACAGGAGCGCGTGCCTGGCCTCCTCAAGCAAGGAGCTCGCCTCGTTAGAGGCCGTGCCGTCAACGCCAAGGCCAACCGGCACGCCGCCCCGACGCAGATCTGCCGTCCGGGCCACCCCGGCGCCGAGCCTGGCGTTCGATGACGGGCAGTGCGCTACGCCCGTGCCGGTGCTGGCTAGCAACGCCAGCGCGGCGTCATCGAGGTGAACGGTGTGCGCCAGCCAGACGTCAGCGCCGAGCCAGCCAAGGTCGTGCAGATACTCAACCGGCGAGCGGCCAAAATGCTGCCGGCAGTATTCGTCCTCATCCAGCGTCTCGGCCAGGTGCGTATGCAGCCGGACCCCGTTATGCCTGGCCAGATCCGCTGACCTGGTGAGCAGTTCGGCCGTTACCGAGAACGGCGAGCACGGCGCGACAGCGATCCGCAGCATTGAGTCCGGTTCTGGGTCGTGGTAGACGTCGATGGCAGCCTGAGTGGCGGTCAGGATCTGTTCGACGTTCTCGACGATCGTGTCCGGCGGCAGGCCGCCCTGGCGCTCACCTAGGTCCATCGAGCCTCGGGTCGGCTGGAAGCGAAGGCCGACTTGACGGGCCACGTCAATGGTCGCCGCCAGCACGTCACCGCCGTCATGGGGGAACACGTAGTGGTGGTCGGTGGTCGTGCTGCAGCCGCTCATCGCCAGCCATGCGAGTCCCGCCCTCGCCGCGGCGGCCACGACTTCGGCGTCAATGTGCTCCCACACCGGATACAGCCCGGTGAGCCAGTCGAACAGGCCCGAATTCGTTGCCAGGCCGCGCGTCAGCCACTGGTAGAGGTGGTGGTGGGTATTCACCAGGCCGGGCGAGGCGAGGCAGCCGCTGGCGTCTACGTACCTGTCGCCGGGGGCGCCTGCCGGAGCCGCTCCAGGGGCGACCGCCGTGATCCAGGGACCGGCCATGATGACGTGACCAGCCTGGTACTCGGTGCGCTCGGCGTCCATCGTGACTACGGCGCAGCCATCGAGGATCGTCGTTCCGGTCACCGATGGCCGCCTGCCGGGGACTTGCCCGCGGCCTGTCGCCGGGCTGCCGCGAGCCGGACAGCGTCGAGGATCTTCTCGTAGCCAGTGCAGCGGCACAAATTGCCCGCCAACGCCTCGCGGATTTCGGCGTCGCTCGGCGCGGCCTGCCGCTCCAGCAGGTCGTGGGCGGCTACCAGCAGGCCCGGCGTACAGAAACCGCACTGCACCGCATGCGCCTCGAGGAAGGCAAGCTGGAGCGGGGCCAAGGTCTCGGCGTCGGCGAGCCCTTCCACCGTGCGCACCTGGCACCCCTGTGCCTGCCCCGCGGCCACCAGGCACGCGCAGACGATAGCGCCGTCCAGGAACACGGTGCACGAGCCGCATTCGCCTTGCTCACAGGCATTCTTGGAGCCGGGGAGCCCCAGCCGCTCGCGCAGCAGGTAGAGCAGGCTCTCGCCCTCCCATACGTCGTCTGCCTCATACTGCTCGCCGTTGACCATGCAAATGACGCGCATCCCGCTCACATCCTCTGGTACTCGGTCCACGCCCATATCAGGCCGCGTCTTGCCATGACCGACAGTGCATGAACCCGGTAGGAGGCGGTGCCCCGGACATCGTCAATCGGCGCCGCGGCGTCTGCCACGAGATCCGCGAAGTGCGTCACGATAGCGTCCGGCAGGCTGGCCCGCGACTCCCACAAGCCGTCGGCGGCCAGCGCGCCGGCCAGGAACAGTTCCGCCGCGCGCGCCCGGCGCGGCGTTGGCGCCGCCGACCCGACGCCGGTGCCCACAGTCTTGCGGTCGGGATGCAGCGCGAGCGCGAAAGCCGCGACCGCGATGACCATGGCGTTCCGCGTACCGATCTTGGAGAACTGCTGCGGGCCGGCCGCTGGCCGGATCAGCACTGCCTTGATGAGCTCGTCGGGCCGCAGCGCGTTCCGCTTCACGCCGGTATAGAAATCCGCGACCGGGATCTGGCGGGAGCCGCGGACCGATTCGACCTCGATCACTGCTTCTGAAGCGAGCAGCGGCGGATGTGAGTCCCCGGCGGGCGATGCGGCGCCCAGGTTCCCGCCGATCGTGCCCCGATTGCGGATCTGCGGCGAGCCGACCGTGCGGGAGGCCATCGCCAGGCCAGGCAGCCTGGCATGCAGGTCAGTCAGGATCTGGGTGTAAGTGACAGCAGCGCCCAGCCGGATGCTGCCGTTCTCCTCCGCCCACTGGGCGAGTTCAGCGACCCTCCCCAGGTCCAGCAGGAACCGCGGCCGGCGCCGGTCGAAGTTCAGCTCGACCATCACATCGGTTCCGCCCTGGATGGGCACGGCCTCCGGATGGGCGGCCTTGAGCTGCAGTGCCTCAGCCCAGGTGGTCGGCTGCTGAAATTCCATAACGCTTCCATTGTGCCCGCACCCGAATGTGCGGATCTGGGTTGGCTAGCCCGACATCTGCTCCCGGAGCACGGCGGGCAGTTCCGCGGCCGAGCTCACGGGCCGCCTCGCGAGCGCCGCCTCCGCCGCAGGCCCCGCGCACCCGGCTGCGGCCAGAACGCGGGCCGCCTGCGCTTCGGGCAGGAGGTTGAACCACTGCAGCGCCAGCCGGTCCCTGGCCGGCTGGGTTAGCGCCGCATGCAGGCGCAGCCGGGCCATGCCGCCGTCAGGAAAGACGTCCAGCCGCACACAGTCAACCTCGCTGTCGCTTTCCAGGCGGAATCGGTGCAACGTATCGGGCTGCAGCCGGGTGCGCAGAAGCAAAGTCCAGTCCGCCGGAGAATCCGGCTCCGGGTGCGCGCTGCGGCCCGCGAGCGCGGCCGAGCCAGGCGCGTTTCCCATGAAGTGGGTCGCGTCGAGCTCGGCGAGCCGGATCACGCCGGCGGTCGCGAGCTGGATCTGCACCCAGTCATTGCCGTCGCTGCGGCGGCGCGCAGTCTCCCATCCGTCGCCCATGTTGCGCGGCCCTCCGGGTGAGATCAGGTTGGCGGGCGAGGAATAGAACATGTTGCTGCAGCCGGTAACCTGGGCGCCGTTGGCGAGCGCGGCCACATCCACCAGCCCGGGCAGCAACCGCGGGTCAGGCACGGCCGTGCCGTGCACCCGCAGCCGCGCCACGCCGCCGTCCGGGTATATCGACAGTCTGATATGGGTCATCCGGCGGCTGCCGGTCACGTGGAACTCGTTGCGGCTGTCGCCAGCCACGGCGGTCCGGCTGACCAGCGGGGTCCAGGCGGCCGTAATCAGCTCATCCCGCCGCGGGTACCCTTCGGCTCCGCATCCTTCTACCGATATCTCGGCCGGGTAGTTGCCGGAGAAGAAGGCCGTGTCGACGACAACCCCGGACACGACGCCGGGCAGCCCGAGCCTGACAATCACCCAGTCGTGGCCGGCCGAGCGCCGTCGCCGGGTCTCCCAGCCGTCGTATATCTGCCCCCTTGGCCCGAAGGTTTTGGGCGTGAAGCCAGGCGGCTCGGACTTGATGAGGTTCTCCGGCCCGGCGAAGAACTCATCGGAGGCGCAAATGATGCTGCCGCCCATCTGCCTGGCGGCCAGATCCGGCATCGCGCCGAACCCGGCGGGTGCGCCCGGAGCGCCGATGTCTGTCATTACCCCGTCACCCGGCTACCAGCCGAGGCCCGGATCGAAGGCCGGGCCAGGATGAGCGGCGTCGTCGCGGCGCACAGTGCCTTCAATCAGGCCGTAGGGCCGGTCGTCCGCATGGAACACCTCGTTCGGGTTCTCGAGCCCGAAGGCGCTGAGGTCGACGACGAGATGATGTTTGTTCGGCAGTGAGAACCGCACCTCGCCAATGCCCGGCTGGCCCTGGATGAGCCTCGTTCCCATCTCGAACAGTGTGTGCTGGAGGCTGAGGCTGTGGTGGCGGGCGAACGTATCCGTCACGGTGGCGAGCGCGGCGCCGAACGAGGCCGCCCAATCCGCGGGCGGCTCGGCGTGCCACCACTGCGCGGTGACCGACGTCGCCAGCACCCGGTCGGTGGTGGCGGCCAGCGTGGTGTAGCGATCGGCATAGAAGTCGTGAAACTCCGAGTCCGTGGTCTTCAGCACGATCAGGTCCTGGACGCCGGAGACCACCCAGTCGCTGTCTGGTTCGCAGGTGACGACGGCTGTGCGCACATATGAGCCGTCGCGCTGGAATGCGTGCGGGTGAAGGGCGCCGTCGCTGACCAGCCGTGACCACGGGTACATCTGCACCGTGACTCGAGCGCGCTGCGCGGCCGGCACGTCGCGGACAAAGTGCCGACCCAGTGCCAGCGCGAACGACTCCGGCTGGCGGGCTGCCTCACCGTGTTCCTTGGCGAAAGCGTTAACAGTGTTCTTCATGGCGTCGGTTGTCAGGCAGCTTGAGTTGTCGCCCACGAGGTGAACAGCGGTGAATTCACCGCTGAGCGCCACGCTGACGTTGTAGTCGACAAGTTCATGCGGATCGGCATCTCGGTAGATCCGCACTAGCCGCGTCTCGGCTTTCCCGTACTGGTTGTGGGCCAGGATTACGCGCATGGGCTCAGCCCTCTCAAGGTTTGCTGGGGACTCCCCCAGAACCACGCGCCGGGGCCCCGGTTGCGCCAAGCGAGCCGGCGGCCGCAGGGCCGACACGCGTGCCACCTCTTGCCCCAGCGCAGCATCCGTCCTGGCGGTGCTCCGGCGATTACACTAGCAATCCGCAGGCCCGGGCAGCTTCGGGCACAGCTGGGGCACTGGGGACCGCCCGCGGGCTTGCATCGCCGAACGTGGAGCGGAGCGCATGGCCAGCACCGTGCCTGCCGGGCCGGGCGGGTCGTCCGCAGGGCCGGTCAGCCGGCCGGGTGATCTTGCGGACTCGGCCGCAGCTGAACTCGACGAGATGCTCGAGTCGGCCGACCGTGCGCTCGCGCAGCGGTATCCCGGAGACCGGCCAGGGCGACAACCTGTGCAGACCGCATACGTGCCGGCAAGCTCGTTCGTTCCGGAGCTGGCGAGGCAGTGGGGCGACGAGGCGCTGGCCGCGCTGAGCCGGCACGCTCCCGATCTGGCTGCCTTTGCCGGTGCGATGGGCCTCCCACCCAAGCTGGCGGCGGATGTCCGCGATCGGGTGCTGGCGAAGCTGGCCACCGAGCCGGTGGAGGATCTGCGCCTCGACTTCGAGGACGGCTACGGCCACCCTAGCGACGCTGCGGAGGATGCCGATGCCCACCAGGCCGCCATCGCGCTCGCGGACTCGGTAGCTGCCGGCCTGGCGCCGCCATTTGTTGGCCTGCGTTGCAAGAGCCTGGAGCGGCCTACCCGGCGGCGGGCGATCCGCACCCTGGATATTTTCATCGGCTCACTATCGGCCAGCGGGCCGTTTCCGGACCGATTCGTGCTGACGCTGCCGAAGGTCACCTCGGCCGATGAGGTGCGGGCGGCGATGCTGTTGTGCACCCGGCTGGAACAGTCGCACGGGCTGGCCGATGGCCGTCTCGGGTTCGAGGTGCAGGTAGAGACGCCGCAGCTGATCCTCGCGGCTGACGGAACTGCCGCCGTGGCTCGCTGCGTGCAGGAAGGCTCCGGCCGCCTCACCGCCTTCCACTTCGGGATCTATGACTACTCAGCGGCGGTCGGGATCGCGGCGCACTGCCAGGGCCTCGATCATCCGGCGGCGGATTACGCGCGGGCTGTACTGCAGGCTGCAGCGGCTGGAACCGGCGTGCGCCTGTCGGATGGCTCGGTGAACGTGCTGCCTGTCGGCAGCCACGATGACGTCGTAGCCGGCTGGCAGCTGCATTCCCGGCTGGTCCGCCGCTCCCTCGAGCGCGGTTTCTACCAGGGCTGGGACCTTCATCCGGCCCAGCTCGCCAGCCGGTACGCAGCAACCTACGGGTTTTTCCGCAGTGACATGCCGGCCGCGTGCGCCCGGCTGAAGGCCTATGCGGGGCCGGCCTACGCCGGGCCGGCACACGCAGCTCGGGCGGGCCGCCGCGAGCTCGATGAGCCGGCCACTGCCAGGGCGCTGGCAGGTTATGTGCTCCGCGGCGTGGACTGCGGGGCGGTCAGCCTGGACGAGGTGACCGACCGTTGCGGCCTGAACCGGCCGGACCTCGAAGCGCTGCAGGCGGCGGGCGCTCATGCTCCTGCCTGAACTGGTAATCCGGGCCAGACGGGTGGTGACTGAGGATGGCGTCCGGCCGGCGACGGTCACCGTGGCTGGCGGCCTGATCACGGACGTCGGGCCATACGAGTCCGCGCCGGGACAGCTGGGCGGGCGGGCCGGCGTGGCCGACCTGGCCGACGACGAGGTACTGCTGCCGGGCCTGGTGGACATCCACGTGCACGTCAACGAGCCCGGCCGGACGAGCTGGGAGGGCTTCAACACCGCCACCAAGGCTGCGGCAGCTGGCGGCATCACCACGATCATCGACATGCCGCTGAATTCAGTCCCGCCTACCACTGACGCCGAGGCGCTGCGGGCAAAGCAGGCCGCCGCGCGGGGGCAGTGCCATGTGGACGTCGGATTCTGGGGCGGCGCGGTCCCGGACAATGGCAGGCCCGCCCGCAGCTGCGCCAGTCAGGCGTCTTCGGCTTTAAGTGCTTCACGGTTGACTCGGGCGTGCCGGAGTTCCCGCCGCTCGACGACGCGGAACTCAAGCGAGCGGCGGAGCAGATCGCCGGGCTCGGCAGCCTGCTGCTTGTGCACGCCGAGGATGCCGCCGTGATCGCGCAGGCACCTCGACCGGGAGGCCGGGACTACGCTTCCTTCCTTCGGTCCCGGCCGCAGGCCGCTGAGACCGCAGCTATCGCCCGTGTTCTCAAGCATGCCGGCGACACCGGCGCGAGAGTGCACATCCTGCACCTGTCCAGCGCGGCCGCGCTCCCGTTGCTGGCAGCCGCACGGCGGGACGGCATCCACGTCACTGTCGAAACCTGCCCGCACTATCTCGCGCTCGCCGCAGAGCAAGTTCCGGACGGCGCCACTGAGTACAAGTGCTGCCCGCCGATCAGGGAAAGCACAAACCGGGAATTGCTCTGGCAGGCACTGCGCGCGGGCACCATCGACTGCGTGGCCTCTGATCACTCACCCTGCCCGCCTGAGCTGAAGGACTCCGAGAAGGGCGACTTCGCCGCGGCCTGGGGCGGCATCGCCACGCTACAGCTCTCGCTACCGGTCGTGTGGACGCAGGCGCGGGCGCGCGGGTTCGGTCTCGCGGACATCGCCCGCTGGATGGCCGCCCGGCCCGCACAGATTGCCGGGCTGCCCGCCAAGGGCGCTATCGCCCCCGGCCGGGATGGTGACCTGGTCGCATTTGGCCCGGACGAGAGTTTCCGCGTGGACCCCAGCCGACTCTTCCACCGGCATCCGATCACGCCGTACGCCGGCCAGACTCTGGCAGGGGTGGTCCGGCGAACTTGGCTGCGTGGCCAGCCGTCGCCGGGCGACCGGCCAGCCGGGCTGCTACTCACCCAGGCACAGTGAACCACGCGCACCTGCTCGTGGCCCACGCAGGCGGCGCCCACCCTGCGAGCGGATGCTGCATGCTATGCCCAACATCCCCAAGATAGAGGAGGATTCGTGCCGCACATCGACTTGCATTCCGGCGAACCGGGGCTCCTCGGCTTGCTCCGGTTCCGGCCGGAGACAGGCCGCCCGCTGAGCGAGCTGGCTGAGGCGCTGCTGCGCGGGCCGAGCACGCTGACCGCTGGCGAACGCGAGCTGATCGCGGCTCACGTCTCCGCGCTGAACGGCTGCCAGTTCTGCTCATCGGCGCATGGCGCGTGCGCCGCGATCCAGCTGCCGGAGGGCATGGCGCTAGTGGACCAGGTCCGCGCCGACGCCAGCAATGCGCCGGTAACCCCCAAGCTGAGAGCGTTGCTCGCGATCGCATCGGCGGTACAGCAAGGCGGGCACAACGTCTCCGCAGCGCATGTGAGCGAAGCCCGCCTGACTGGCGCGACAGACCTCGAGATCCACGACACGGTCCTGATCGCGGCAGCGTTTTGCATGTACAACCGGTATGTCGATGGGTTGGACACAATCGCTCCTGAGGATCCCGCCTTTTACGCAGCTGGCGCGCAGCTCCTGGTCACCTTCGGCTACGTGGCACCGTCACCAGCGCCCGGGCACGGCGCCTGACTGCGGGGTCAGTATTTAGCTGTCATCTGCAGGCGGCCGCCGCCGCCTGGGCACGCGGCGGCGGAACAGCGCGCCTCAGGGGTGCAGATCAGGGAAGCTGCCCAGGGTGCGACACAATGCCGGACTGCAGCAGTGCCTGCCAGCCGAGAACCTGGCCCGTGTGGAAGTGAGCGGTCAAGTCAGTTCCCGCGCTGGTGTGCGCCCTGACGGCGACGTCCTGGTAGCCCATGTACGCGTAGGTCGGGGGTTGATCACGATTTCCTCCTTGAGGAAGCCCTCCTGGACCGTGTAGAAGCCCACGCCTACCCGGCCCGCGAGGCCGGTGACCGACCGATCGAAGTGCACCGCGGGATCCCTGGCCAGGACTCCGTAGAGTCCTGCGAGCAGTGTCGGCGGCAGCACCACGTTCTGCATCAGCGCCTGGACGGCGGTGCTTCGCGGATAGTCCTCATGCGCGGCCAAGCCGCAATATCAGAATCGCGGTGGCGTTCGTTCGCCGGCAACTGCTCAATTTGCACGCCGGGCCAGCAGGTACGCGCGGCGCGTCTCGATCTCCTCTGGATAGCTGGTGCGCTCCAGCCGTGCCTCCACGATGAAGCCCGCAGCCTCCAGGGCCTCGGCGATGTCCGGGGGCTGGAAGAAGCGGAAATCGACGTCCACCGCATGGCCCCACCACTCGGCCGTATGACGCACCTCGGAGCCGATGTGGAAGGCGACTAGCAGAAGTCCGGAGGGCCGCAGCACCCTGTGGATCTCCTCAAAAGCAAGACCCAGCTCACCGGGCTCCAGGTGGATGATCGAATAGAGCGTAACGACGGCCCCGAACTCACCGTCTGTCGCTGGCAGCGCGAGAAAGTCCCCCTCGCGGAACTCGACCTCGGGGTACTCCCTCCGGCCGGCGGCGATCATGCCAGCGGACAGGTCGATGCCGACCGCGCTCATGCCGTTCCTGGCGAGCCACGCCGAGACATGGCCCGGACCGCAGCCGAGGTCCGCGACCGGAAGGCCCTTTTCGGCTTGCTCAATGAGGCAAGTCAACAGGGCTCGATCGAGTGGCTTATGGGCGAGTTCGTCCCTGAAGCCGGTCGCATAGTTCTCAGCAACCGCGTCGTAGCTCAGGCGAACGGAGTCGTGGCGTCCGGATCTTTCCATCGTCAGCAGCATCGTATGTCGCGGCTCGGGCTCGCCGGGGCAAACTGCCAACCGGGCCCGAGGCCCGGCGGGCGGTTCGGTAACGAAGAGGTGGCCCGGTGCGGCTGACAGGCAGCTGACGGGAGCCTGAGGATTGGCATCCGCTGGCTGCGGCTAGGCCGGTGCCATAAAATCCGGAAATTGAGGTACGCACCTATCTAGCTGAGTAGCTCGCCGAGCGGAGCCGTAAACCCGTGACCCTTACGTCCAGCGCCCCGCTCAATATTCTTGATCCTTTTCTGTACGCCGGGGATCCGTACCCGGCCTACAAGTGGCTCCGGGACGAGGCACCCGTTTACTGGGATCCGGTCAACCAGATCTGGGCCGTCTCACGGCACAAAGACGTACTTTCCATTGAGCGCGATACTGCCCGTTACAGCTCGGCCATGGGTAGTCGGCCGCTCATCGACATGAGCGCCTCGATGATTAACAGAGACGACCCCCGGCACCAGCGGCAACGGAGGCTTGTGTCGGGCAGGTTTTCGCCGCGGGCGGTACGCAGGCACGAGGAACGAGTGCGGGTCATCGCCACCGACCTGATCACCGCCATGGCAGCAAATGGGGCGGCAGATATCGTCGGGGACCTGGCCGCTCCCCTGCCGGCCATGGTCATCGGAGAGCTCTTGGGATTCGACCGGGCGCTGTGGCCGAAATGCAGGGAATGGTCGGAGCTCACCATGGGCGCGGCCGGCTACCGCAACGATGACCCACGCCAGCCCGCCGGGTCACCGGAAGCGATCGCGGAATTCGCCGCAGCGTTTCACGGGCTGATCGAGGCGAGGAGGGACGATCCGCGCGACGACCTGGTGTCAGCGTGGGTACACGGAGCCGTTGACGGCGAGCCGCTCGACCTACCCGAGATCATCCAGGAGGGCCTGCTGCTGCTGGACGGTGGCGCGGAAACTACGCGATCGGTGATAGGCCAGACGGTATGGAATCTCATCCGCTTCCCTGACCAGCACCAGATCCTGCTAGCTGATCCTTCGATTATCGGGGCTACCGCAATGGAGGAGTTCATCCGGTACGCGAGCCCCATACTCAACATGCGCCGCACCGTCATGGCGGACCACAAGCTGCACGGCCAGGTTCTGCGGGAGGGCGACCAGGTGCTGCTTATGTACGCCGCGGCCAACTCCGACGACAGGGCCTTCGACGAACCAGACCACTTCGACGTGACCCGCCGCCACAACCATCATGTGGCGTTTGGTCTTGGCACCCATTTCTGCCTGGGGGCAAACCTGGCCAGGCTCGAGCTTCGAGTCGTGTTCGAGGAATTGCTGCGCAAGCTTCCCGACATCCGGCTGGTGTCCGGCTTTCAGCCTGAGTTCGTACCGGGATACTTCGCTCGTACGCTGAAGGAGTTGCGGGTGGAATTCAGCGGCCAGTAGATGTACCCTCCGGGCGTGCCTGAAACGCCCGGCAACGGTAGTGGCCATGGCCGGCCGGATTGGAGTGGGCCGCCGGAGATGATCGGTAGCTATGTCGCCGGGCCGATACTGATCGGACCGGCGGACCGGGTGGTGGTAGCCGCCCTGCAGGTTCTTGCCTTCCCGGCCGGCGTTCAGGTCGAAGTGGAGGCCCACGCCAGGGGATCATGGGACGGCGGGGCAGCCACAGGCCCGGAGGACCTGCGCAGAGGTTCAGACTTGCGATTCCGTGTCCGGTTCTCCGACGGACGCGAGGCAGCTCAGGACGACGACGCCGGGCCGCGGAGCGGGCGCGGCCCGATGCTGATCGTGGGCGGCTCCGAGAGCAGCTACGGCGGTCCGGATGGCCGTGAGGATGCGCGCCTGACACTGTGGGCTTCGCCCCTGCCGCCGTCAGGGCCAGTTACGCTGACCTGCACGTGACCCAGGCACGGGCTTCGGGACGCAAGCGTTCTCCTTGACGGAGACGCAATCCAGGCCGCGGCTCTCCAGGCCGAGCCGTTCTGGCCAGTCCCCGGGCCCTGAGCAGCGCAACTGGGACACCTCACCGCACGCCATCCGCCAGTAACTCCTCCGGCACCTGAACGGATCGGCGCAGTAGTCTCGGCCGGTGAAGCTGAATCGATCAGGCGGGGCGTATGCGGAAGTCACGTCGTGAGGTCGTGTTCGTCTCCGGGGCTCCAGGGGCGGGTAAGACGAGCCTGGCCATCCCGCTTGCCGCTGAGCTGGGCTTCGCGCTTGTCTGCAAGGACAAGATCAAAGAGGCGCTGCACGACGCCATGGGCGCGCCGGCACCGGATCTGGCCTGGTCCCGCAAGCTTGGCGCGGCGGCGATGGAGCTGTTGTGGATGCTGGCGGCCGATGCCCCCTCGGTGGTGGTGGAAGCGAACTTCCGGCCGCACGATTCCTATCAGCGCGGGAAACTCGCCGCCCTTTCGGAGTGCCCAGTCGAGGTGTACTGCCAGTGCGATCCTGGGCTGGCCGCGCGCCGCTATGACGGCCGCGCCGCGACGTGCCATCCCGTACACGTGATGGCCAGCCTCCCGCCGGACATCCGGGCGGAGTATGACCAGCCGGTCGGCATCGGGAAGCTGATCACGGTGGATACGGCGGTTCCCGTGGACGGGGCGGCAGTGGCCGTCGCGGTCCGCGCTCGCCTGCCAACATAGGCGGTATTGTTGCCTGGCCGGTCCCGTGCGGGTTAGCCTCGGAAGGCTGCCGCACGGCGCGGCTCGGCATACCGGGAAGGAGGCGCGATGTCCACTCATCACCAGGCGCCTCCGGAGACTGGCCGATAGCAGTCCCGGTTGCGCCTCTGCTCAGCAGAGGAATCACATGACTGAACAATCAGCTTCACAGTCGATCGCGGCCGGCCGCGCAGACGACATCCCCGCCAGCTGGGACGAGCGCACGATACTGACCACGTTCCTGGACTACGCCCGCGATACCGTGCACGCCAAGTGCGCGGGCCTGTCCGATGCGGACGCCCGCCGGGCGCCGTTGCCTGGCTCGCCGCTGATGACGATCTCCGGGCTGGTCAGCCACCTGCGCTGGGTCGAGAGCTCGTGGATCGAGGCCAGGATGCTGGGCGGCACGATCGACGCGCCGTGGACCGACGACGATCCCGACCGCGAGTTCCGGATCGCCGTCGAGGTGCCACTGGCTCAGTTGCTGGCGGACTACCGGGCTACCTGCGCACGACACCGGGAACTGGTGGCTTCCCTGAACCTGGACAGCCCGTCAAGGGGCGAGCTGGGCTGGCGAACCGAACCGGTCACACTGCGCTGGATCCTTTTCCATCTCACCGAGGAGACCGCCCGGCACAACGGCCACATCGATATCTTCCGGGAACTCGCCGACGGCGCGCGCGGAAGGTAACGCTCGTGCTCCGGCCGGCCCAGTCGCCAGGGCTGGGCCGGCCCGAGCCGCCGCCATCGCTGTACGCACAGCACAGCTCCCTGCAAAAGGCATGGCCATGTGCGACGGTTGCTGGCTGGCCGGCCGTTGCCGGGATCGCGTGATCGACCGGATCCGTGCGTATCCTGAGTAGCACGGCGCGCGCCGAGAAGCCCGGATGAACGCGAACGTGCAGGTCCCCCCGCGGGTGCCGCACCAGCAGCTCATGCAGCCGGGCCAGCGCCGCCTGCTGCTCCGCACCGCCAGCGGTGAGAGCCCGCAGCCACTCAGCCGAGACGGGATCGGTCCAGGCCGCGGCCCCGGGGGCCGCCCGGCCGCCCTTCCGCTGACGCCATGACCGCTATCCTACGAAAGCCCGGCGAACGGCCCGGCCGACGGCGCGGGCACGAATGGCGGCCGGATAACACGCGGCCGGCCACATCACCGGGGGTGATCCGGCGCCACCGGCTGCTCGCGAGCAACCAGCAACTTTGGGTAAGAACCCCGCGGCTGATGCCGCTAAAGCAGTACGGCCTTGCTGCCCGGGCAGCAAGGCCGCACCCGCCACCGCAAAGGGAATGGCCAGCCGGACGAGGCGCCGCCAGCCAGTTTTCGCCGTGCGCGCCGGCTGACCCCGTTCACCCCCAGACCAGGAGATAGTGGAGATAGCACATGGTGACTGTTGGACTGCTAGTGACCCTGCAGGCAAAACCAGGGAAGACAGACGAACTCGCGGCGTTCCTTGCCAGCGCCCTGCCGCTCGCTCAAGCCGAGCCCGATACGACGGCCTGGTTCGCAATCCAGATCGACGCCTCGACGTTCGGGATCTTCGATGGCTTCCCGGCTGATTCGGGCCGTCAGGCTCACCTCAACGGCCCCATCGCCGCCGCCCTGATGCAGCGCGCCGACGAGTTGCTCGTCGAGCCGCCGGACATCAAGCCGGTCGACGTGCTGGCGGCCAAGCTGCCTGCCTGACCTCATTCCGGGCGGCCAGGGCGAAGGCCATCTCACCGGTCGGTCGGGCCAAGCGCAGCTGCCGCCGTCAGCCCGGATGCACCGACGGCGATCCCTCGCGGTGGTGGTGACGCCAGGGGCAGGCTGACAACGAACTGGCAACCCCGTCCGGCATTCCGGACGCCGACGTGCCCGCCATGTGCCTCGATGATTCCGCGGGCAATGCTGAGCCCCAGGCCCGCCCCTTCGCCGGGCGCTGCCGTGCGGGCGGTTTCGCCGCGGAACGCTACGTCGAAGACTCTGGGAAGATCGTCGCAGGGTATCCCGCCGCAGGTATCCGACACTCGCACCGTCGCCGTGTCGGCCTCTTCATCACCATGGATCTCGACGGCGCCGTCTTGTGGAGTATGCCTGATCGCGTTGGTCAGCAGCTCCCGCAAGGCACGCCCGACGTGGTCAGCGTCGACGAAGACCGGCAGGACAGGTGCAGACGACCCGCCGAGATGAATGCCCTTGGCCCTGGCCAGAGGTTCGGCGCTGATGAGCGCCTCGCCGATTAGGTCGTCGAGGGTCTCGACGTGGCGGGCCAGCCGCAGCGCGCCCGCTTGAATGCGCGAGAGCTCGAACAGGTCGTTGATCATGAGCGTGAGGCGGTCAGTCTCGCGCCGGATCTGCGCGTGATACCGGCCAACCGTTTGCCGGTCGCTGACGACTCCGTCCTCGAGAGCCTCGGCCATGGCCCGCAGACCCGCCAGCGGCGTCCGCAGATCATGACTGACCCAGGCGACCAGTTCGCGGCGGCTAGCTTCCAGCGCGCGCTCCCGGTCACGTGCTTCCGCCAACCGCTCGTGCGCCTGCTCCAGCTCCGCAGACAGGGCTGCCAGCTCGGCCGGAAGCACCGAGTTAGGCGGCCGGTAACAGCCGCCCGCGCCTACTTCCCGCACCGCCTCATGCAACAGCCGGCTGGCCGCAGCCAACCTCCTGCCGACCAGCAGGGCGACCGCGAAGCCAGCTATCCCGGCCACGATGACGACGGCAAGCACCACGTTGCGGTCCTGGCGAGAGATAAGCATCTCTGTCGCGATCACCACCACGCCCGCAAGTGTCGTGGTGATCGTCACCGCCGCGATCACTGTCAAGTTCGTTGACACCGACCGCGCGGCGAGCAGCCGCAGGGCCGCCGCGCCCGCGGCATAGGCCAGCAGCGCGATCCCGGCCACGGTATAGCCGACCTCCCACAACCCCGACGCGGAGATCATGCTTCCTCCGGCTCGTACCGATAGCCCACGCCCCAGACGGTGACAATCCGGCGCGGCACCCGGGGGTCACTCTCAAGCTTTTCCCGCAGCCGTCGCACATGCACCGTCACGGTCGAGGTATCGCCGAACGACCAGTCCCATACCTGTGCCAGCAGCTGCTCCCGGGTGAACGCTTGGCGCGGATGAGACACCAGAAACACCAGCAGGTCGTACTCACGTGAGGTCAGGGTCAGCAGCGAGCCCGCCAGCCGAGCCTCGTGCGCTCCGAGATCCACGCGGAGGATCGCGTCGCCGATTACTCCCAGGGATGGTATTCCCTGCAGTCCCATGCCCCGGGCCCGGCGCAGCACCGACCGGACCCGCAGTGCGAGCTCGCGCGGGCTACATGGCTTGGTGACGTAATCGTCGGCCCCGCTCTCAAAGCCGACGACCCTGTCGGTCTCCTCGCCCAAGGCCGTGAGCATCACGACCGGGATCGGCGACTGCGCCCGCAGCTGCCGGCATACCTCCAGGCCATCAATGCCGGGCAGCATCAGATCCAGGATGACCAGGTCTGGCGGCTCTTCCGCGATCCGCCGCAGCGCCGTCCGGCCATCGCGGGCAAAATCCACCTGATGGCCGTCACGCGCCAGGTACCGCCCGATCACATCGGCGATCGTCGTGTCGTCGTCCACGACCATGATGCGGCCCGGCCGATCCGGATTGGTCACCACGGCGGGCCTCCGGCATCGGGCCTGCTGAGCAGTGCTCGCCCGCGCATCATGACCCTACGGTAACCGGAAGTGGAGTCCGGACCGCTGCCGAGCCATCAGTGCACACGCCAAGCCCACCTGCTCGCCCGATCAGCGAGACCTCCTGCGCCAGTTCTTACGGTTGTCTTACGCCACAAGCAGATGGCGTAAGAAGCCGGCCGCGGCGCGGCGCTCACCCGGACGGGTCCGCAGATCCCTGCAGGCCCGACCTCTCAAAGGAGAGCAACATGCGTAAGCGCGTAGGCCTGGCTGCCTTCGGCAGCCTGGCCGCCCTCGGCGTGTTCGGCGTGTTCGGCGCGGCAGCATCAGCAGGCGCCAGCACGACCTCGCCAGTCGTCGGCTACACCTACCTCAACGACAACACCGCTGGCGCTAACACCATCGCCGGGTTCGACCGCCACGCCGACGGGACGCTCACCCCGATCCAGGGCTCCCCGTTCGCAGCTGGCGGCGCGGGCCTCGGCTCTGGGCTGGCATCCCAAGGCGCGATCCAAGTCACCAGCGACGGCAGGTACCTGCTGGCTGTCGACGCGGGCAGCAACCAGATCTCCGTGCTGCGCATCACGGCGAATGGCGTGCCGGTGCTCGTCAGCCAGCCGGTGTCATCTGGCGGTATCAAGCCCGTGAGCGTCGCAGAGTCCCCGTCCGGCTTGGTCTACGTCGCGAACTCCGGTGCTGGCGGCAGCGACTACTCCGGCTTCCGCCTGCATTTCGACGGCAGCCTGACCCCGATCCCGGACTCGACGGTGACCGTTCCCGACAACTCCGGTCTCGGTGACGTGTTCTTCAATGCCTTCGGCGATCACGTCATCGGTACCCGCACCGGCACCTCGCAGATCGACAGCTTCGTCGTCCTGCCGAGCGGCCGCCTGCGCGCCGCCGCGGGCTCGCCCTTCACCGGGCAGGGCCTCGGCCAGCTCGGCGCCGAGTTCTCGCCCACTCGCCCGTGGCAGCTGTTCGTCAGCAACGCGCACAACGGCGCAGGCCTCGGCACGGTATCCGCCTACCGTGACAGATTCTTGGGCCAGCTCGCCCCGATCGGATCCTCGCCCTACGCGGACGGGCAGACCGCGCCGTGCTGGGTGGAGATCAGCCACGACGGCAAGTACCTCTTCACCGTCAACACCGGCTCGGGAAGCATCTCCAGCTACTCCATCAATCCGGACGGCTCACTCGTCCTGATCGGTAGCACAGCCGTTAGCGGCGGCGGAGCTGACATCGACGCCCGGCTGTCCCCCGACGGCAAGTACCTGCTGGTCGACGGCGCCGGCCACAACTTCGTGTCCGTTTTCGCGGTCAATGGCGGGAACCTCACCGAACTGCCCAGCTCACCGACCCCGCTGCCCGCCGGGGCAAGCTCATCCGGGATTGTGAACACCTAAGTACCCTCGGACGGCTGACTAGGACTCCCGGGCCCGGCCCACATGGGCGGGGCCCGGGACTTCTGCTTTGTGCCAGGCCGCGCAGGCCCGGTCATGACCCCGCGCTCGCCCCGTGGCCGCGCACGTACCGGATCAGGCCGAGGACGTCGTCCGGCACCAGGCGCCCGATCGCTCCGCTGGAGTAGACGCTGACCACAACCCGGCTCGCCGGGTCGAGCACGAACCCGGTTGACTGCAGGTACACCGGATCGTCGTTGATGAATGCGCCGGTGACCTCGGCTATCGCCCGCGCGTCAGCGCTGTGGCCGACCGGGAACCGCAGCCCGTGCTTGGCGACCAGCTGACGGGTCGTCGGCTCGTCGTCGACCGACATGGCGACGACGGAGGCGCCAGCCTCGGCGAGCATGTCGTGTGCCCGCTCAAAAGCGCGCAGCTGGGCGTTGCAATAGGGGCACCAGGCGCCCCGGTTGAACAGGACGATGCCGAAGTGGCCGGCCAGGGCCTCGGGCAGCCGCAGCGCCGGGGATCCCGGCGGTATCACGGTGAGCTCGGGGAACTGATCGCCTGGGCGAAGCAGGGTCATTTGCTGGGTCTCCTATCGCATCGCTGCTGTTCTTGACAACGTTCTTCCTGGCAAGTGAGCTTGGCGGGAACGATGAACGCGCATGGCCTCACAACTGCGTGTCAGCGGTGCCGTCATCCGTTGGCGCCAGGCCGGGCACAGTTCTTACTGGCCGCCTGTGAGAAAAGTGCTCGGGTCAGGCCCAGAAACGAGCAGCGCCCGGGTGTCACGGCGCTGCCCCTTCCGAGGTGGCGGTCGACGACGCCACGGTGGCTGGAGTACGCTGCCTGCGCCGCGTTTGGGGAGGTCAGTGACCTTCCGTTCGACACGTCAGCGTCAACCTCAAACGGAAGTCTCAGCTGTTGCTCACGCAGACACTCACCTTTTTGTTCACTGACATCGAAGGTTCTACAGCGATGCTGCGGCGTCTGAGGGACACCTACGCGAGGTTTCTCACCGGTCATCATCGGCTGGTCCGGGCGGCCCTCGCTGGTCGCCGATCCATGGCTGGGGTTTCCCATTGATACTCGTGGGGCGGGCCGGTGCCCGGCCAGCCTGCTGCGGCCGTGCTGGCGCGCGATGCTACGGTCTTGGTCCCTGGCAGCGCTCGGACGATATAAGTTCCTGATGAGGTGCAGATGCGGTGACCGCGCGGCTGCGCATCGGTGCGTGCCTGTCGCTGTCGGGCCGGTTCGCCCGGTTCGGCAGGCAAGCTGCCCTGGGGCTGGAAACATGGCGGTCCCTGACCGGTGACGTCGATCTTGTCATCGACGATGACCGCAGCGATCCCGACACACTGACGCGCGCGCTGCCCGGCCTGGCAGCCCGCTGTAATCTTCTCCTGGGCCCGTATTCGACCATCCTCACGCGAGCGGCAGCCGGCGTCGCGGCTGACATCAGCGCTCTGGTGTGGAACCACGGCGGCTCGGGCGACGACGTCCAGGAAAGTTATCCCGGTCACGTCGTGTCCGTCTTGACGCCCGCCAGCCAGTACGCGGCGCCGTTCGTCCGCCACGTAGCAGCCGAACTGGAGGCTGCACCGCTGTGGATCGTGACCGGCCGGGGCAGCTTCGGGCGCCAGGTCGCCGCCGGAGCTGCCGGCGCCGCTCATGCCCTCGGCATCGACGTCATTGCACTTGGGCCCGGCCGCGAACTGCCAGCCGGCCGCACCTCGGCCTGGGACCTGCTCAGCGCGGGCACATTCGATGACGACGTCACCACCATCCGAAGCGCCTTGCAGCTGGCGAAACCACCCCGCGCCGTGTGCTCGGTAGCCGCCGGGGTTTCGGAGTTCAGCCGCGCCGTGCCAGCCCCGGCCGGAATCTTCGGCATCGGCCAATGGGCGCCACGCACCGGAATCGGCGCCGGAGTCGGACCGGCTGAAACCGCGTTCCTCACCGCCTACGCCCAGAGAACCGGCACGGGGCCGGACTATCCGGCCGTGCAGGCCGCGGCCGCTGCCGTCCTGGCCGGGCACTGTGCCCAGCTGGCCGGCGGCACCGCCCGCGAACTGCTATGGGCCGCGGCTACCGCGCTGGACACCACGACCTTGTTCGGCCGCTTCCGCATCGGCGACGACGGCGTCCAGCGCGGTCACGAACCCGTTCTTGTCCGGTGGACCACCGACCATCTGCTCCCGGTAACACAGCCCGCGGGAGACTAGAGATCCACTTCCGGCGCCGCCGCCGACCGCATCGCCGTCATAGCTAGCACCGATTTGTAGCGGCCCGAGGCGACACTCCGAGCAGATGCAGAGCTGGCTCGTCCAGGCGGTCCAGCGAGGACAGGATCAGATCGGCTTCGCCGTAGCGCCAGTCGCCGGCGAGCAGTGGGTCAGGAACGGCTACGCAGCGCATGCCGGCCGCCTTCGCTGCCAGCACCCCGTTCGGGGAGTCCTCGACCGCCATGCAGCAGGCGGGGACGGCGCCCAGGGCACGGGCCGCGGCCAGGTAAACATCGGGAGCCGGCTTGCCGCGGGCCACGTCGAACGCAGAGCAGCGCACTGCGATGTCGTCCAGCCCCAGCCGTTCGCAGACGGCGTCAATGAGCTTCATCGGCGACGACGAGGCAATGGCGAGGCCGAGCCGGTGCCGGTTGAACATCCCAATGGCCTCCGGCACGCCAGCCATCGGCTCTCCCTCGGCCTTGACGTGAGCGACCACGAGATCGGTTATCTGATCGGCAAGCTCGGCGTCGCTCAGCTGATCCATCTCGTCGCGCCGCGCCTGGCGCGGCGGCTGGCGCTGCCGCCACATCGCTACTACCTCGCCGATTGCCTGGCCAGTCGTCTCGAGCAGGTCGGCCTCACTGAGTTCAACCCCAAGAGCAGCGAACACGGCGGCTTCGGCGGCGCGCCAGGCGGGCTCGGTATCGATGAGCAGGCCATCCATGTCCAGGATGACCGAAGTCACGGCTGGCCCGGTCAACTGACGGCTTCAGGCGCAGGCGAGGCGCGAACCGAGGCACGAACCT
Organism: uncultured Actinomycetota bacterium; assembly: GCA_963804435.1. Classification (GTDB taxonomy): domain Bacteria; phylum Actinomycetota; class Actinomycetes; order Streptosporangiales; family Streptosporangiaceae; genus JAJYUU01. Next base: position 4,101,169 of record CAWDQI010000001.1, read on the forward strand.
GCCTGGCGGTGTCTACGAGGAAGCGAGCCCTGGCGGGATCGACCGGATTCCAGGTGATCCCGTCCACCTTCAGGCTGGTGCCCACGATCACGCCGTCAGCGACAGCGAGGATCTCAGCCAGCCGTTCGGCTTGCACTCCGGTGTTGGCCAGCACTGCGGTGTGCGGCACCGCTGTCTTCGCCGCGCGCAGGTCGCTCATGGCGAAGGGAACGCCGGCTGCGGGCCCGCTGATGAGGATGGCGTCGACGCCGAGGAAGCTCGCGCTCTTCGCTCTGTCGGCTACGCTGCGTGTCCCGATCGAGCTACTGAACTCGGGCGTGATGTTGTCGAAGAGGGCGACGCCGGCTGCGCCGATCGCCTCGCGATAGGCGGCCAGGTCGCCCAGCGCAGGCGCGATCACGCCCAGGTCGCTCTCGTACACCCCGGTAAGCACTTCGCGGATGAACGTGGCCCCGGTAGCGCGGGCCAGGGCCAGGCTGGCCTTGGCGTCCCAGAGGATATTGACCCCGAACGGAACCCGGATGGACGAGTGCAGCTCGCCGATGACGGCCGCCATCGCAGCCGGGATCTCCGGGCCCACCCGCAGCTGGTACGGAATGTCGGCCTCATTGCAGAACAGTACGGCGTCGACGCCAGCGTCCTGCAGCACCTCAAGGTCGCGACCCACGACATCCAGCAAGCGAGCTCGCCCACCGTCGCGGTCATGACGCGGCCGACCGGGCAGGCCGGGGAAATGCACCATCGCGATCACGGGCTTGCTGGTGCCGAATCTCTCCTGAAACGACATGATCATTGAACCCTTCTGCCAGTCAGCGCGCGCTGTTCGCCTGCACGAAATCTATGACCGCCCGATTCCACGGCCCGGGGTCCTCCCAGAAGGCCGCATGCCCCCCAGGAACGACCCGCCACGTGCCGACCCCGTCAGCGAGCAGATCGAACAGCCGCCGGGACAGCTCCGGCCGGATGATTATGTCGTCGCTGGCCACCAGGATCAGCGTGGGCACGTTCACTGAGCCGATCCTGTCGGTGCAGTCATGGCCGGTGAGTGCCGCCATCTGGGCTGCGAAAGCCGCCGGAGACTGGGTGCTCTGCTGGGCGGCGGCGACTAGCTCGGACACGCGCTCCGGGTGCTGCTGGTAGAACGCCGCGCTATAGATCCAGGGCGCTTGCTGCTCCATCATGACCGGCATCCCCGCGGCCTCGGCGACCGTGACCCAGGTCCCGAAGGCCGCCGCCGTAAACGGGTCAGCCGCCACAAACGTGTTCGCCAGCACCAGCGATGCCAGATCGCCGGGATGCTCGACCGCGTACTCCTGCGCGATGACGCCGCCCAAGGACACCCCGGCCAGATGAAACCGCGTCACGCCCAGCTCGGTCACAAGAGCCTTCAGGTCGGCTGCCATCTGGCCGCTTGTGTACGGGCCGGAGGGCTGGCTGGAGGCGCCGACCCCGCGGTTGTCGAAAGTGACAACCCGCAAGCCCGCGCGCTCGAAGTCGCCCAGCTGATTGGCCCAGCCTTCCAGGTCATCGCCCACGCCGTTGACCAGCACCAGGGTCTGGGCGCCGCTACCGGTGACCTGATAGTGGATATCGGCATCGGCGGGCCCGGTGCGGACGAGGCCGCTGTTCATCGCAACCCCCGCTCGGTGAGCGCGCCTGCCCATTGCTCGACCGATGACCGCAGCTCGGCGATCACCTGCGTGTCAGATTCCTCCCAGGCCGGGATGACCTCCAGGATGAGCAACACGTCGCTTGCGCCGGCCTCAGCGAGCGCGTCGAGAACGCGGCCAGGCTCGATCCGCCCGATCTCGTTCCGCTCCGGGGTGAAGGGCCAGTGCCGGTCAGCGAGCCCGTCCGATTGCTGCAGCTGAACCTCGGCGAGTGTGCCACCGAAGTGCTGCAGCCAGGCGTAGGGATCCCGGTCAGCCCCGCTGGTCCCTGGCACGCACTGGTGGCCGAGGTCCAGACAGAGCCGCACTGGTACATGCTCGCTGTCGCCGCCAGTCAGCAGCGTCTCCACGCCGTCGATCGTCGACGGCTCCCGGTTCGACGCAAGGTTCTCGATCAGGAAATAGTCCAGGCCAGCCTCACGGGCGTGGCGAGTGATCTCAGCCAGACTCTGTTGCAGGCCGGACCAGCGCTCAGCGCGCCGGGCCGGATCGGACCAGTCGGGAACGCTCATGGCGCCAACATGACCGCCCGTTCCGTTGGCTCCCAGCCTGGCCGTCAGGTCGATGACGTTTGCATACCAGCCCACGGCGGCGCTGCGATACTCCGGGTCGGGATGCATCAGCAGGTTGCGCGAGTACGCCGCGAGCCCGGTGAACGTGGTCTCGGCCTGAAGTCCGTGCTGGCTGAGTGCCTCGAGGATCTCCCCGGCAGCGCGCTGGCGGCCCGCCGCGTCCGCAAGGTTCCCGTTCTCGACGAGGTCGAGTGAGAGCTCCACGAGGTCAAGGCCAAGCTCGTCCCGCACCACCCTGGCCCAGTCGCACGGCCGGGGCCAGCGCTTGGCGGCGAAGCAGTTGTTGATGCCGAGGCGGGCGCGCATCTCAGTTCTCCTTGGTTTCCAGCCGGACGACAGGCGATCCGATGAGCGTCCGGTAACGCTCGTACAGGTCGTCGTACAGCGCGCGCCGCGCACGGTCCGGTTCGGCTCGGTCAGCAGGCCGGTAGCCCGCCGCCACCGCCTCGGCAGCATCGCGGTAGACCCCGGCGCCGATCCCGGCCAGCATCGCGGTGCCTGCGGCGGTGGAGTCGCCGGCCACTCGCACGACCGGGATCCCGGTCACGTCCGCCTTGATCTGGTTCCATACCGCCAGGCTCGCGCCGCCACCAGACACCCGCAGCTCGGTGGCAGGCACCGATGCGCGGCCGAGAGTTTCCAGGCGCGCCCGCACGCCCAGGGCGACCCCTTCCATGACGGCTCGTGCCCAGGCGCCGCGGTGGTGGCGCAGCGAGAGCCCCGTCGCCGCACCGCGCAGTCCGGGGTCATCACGCTCGCCGTCGCCGAGCACCGGCACGAACAACAGCCCGTCGGCTCCTGGCGGCACTGCCGCTGCTGCACTCGCCATCCGCTGGTAGTCCGCCGCGCGGGGAGCGCGGGACGGGCCGGTGTAGAGGAGCTGAGCGAGCCACTCGAGTGCCTCGCCGGTGGTGTTGATGCCGACCTCGGTGACGTAGCCGCTGCTGTCGGCGATGCTCGGGTAGTGGGTGACGTCCAGGTCATCCAGCGGGGCTTCTATCACCGAGTTGTAGCAACTGGAACTGCCCGCCATCTCGCTGACCGGACCCGACGCGGTCACCCCGGCACCGAGCGCGCAGGCGATGCTGTCCCCCGCTCCGGCCACCACCGGAACGGTGCCGGTCAGTCCCAGCCGACGCATGAGCGGGGCGCGAAGCTCCCCGGCAATGCTCCACGACGGACGGACAGCAGGCAGCAGGCCTTCGTCCAGGTCCAGCCCGGCCAGCAGACCGGGAGCCCAGCTGCGGGCCCGCAGATCGAGGAGGGCGGTCGCTGCGGCCATGGACCAGTCGGTGGTGGCATTGCCGGTCAGGGCGAGCGCGACGTAATCGGTTGGCTGGACGAAGCAGCGAGTCGCGGCGAACACGCCGGGCTCGTGCGCACGGAGCCATAGGATCTTGGCCGCAACATGGAACGCAGCCGGCACATGCCCGGTGAGCTTGTGGAGCTCCCGGCTTCCGAACCGGTCGCGCATCCACGCTGCCTCCGCGGTGGCCCGGTTATCCCGGTAGATGATCCCCGGCCGCAGTGGCTTGTCCCGTCGGTCCAGCGGCACCACGCTCGGACACTGGCCGGTTACCGCGATGGCGTGGACGCGGCAACGCCGGCCCAGCGAGCTAACCAGACCGCCGAGTGCGGACAGCGCGGCCGCCCGCCAACGGGAGGCGTCCTGCTCCGCCCAGCCCTCGGCGGGTAGCGCGGTCGGGTACGAGCGGCGAACTTCCTGCAGCGCAGCGCCGGAGGTAGCGAAGGCGCACGCGCGCGCTCCTGAGGTGCCGACGTCGATGGCGATCAGGACATCCGCGCCGGCCGCCTCCGCGCTGCCACCATCCGCGCTCCGCTCAGCACCAGCTACCGAGCTGGACGGCGAGCTCACCGCGGCCCGGCCGGGCTAGCCGCGAACCAGCTGACCATCAGCCCGGTCCTTGTTGAGACTGATAAGTGCGCCGTTGAGCGCGCCGGTGGAGTAATCGCTACCAGGGTTGACAACCAGGGTCTTGCGCTTGCCCAGACGGCGGATGCCGGACGCCTCGTGAATGTGGCCGTGCAGTCCGGCGAGGGGCTGGCGCTCTAGCTCGATCTCTCGCACCGCGGAGCTCCCGACCGGCACGTACCGTACCTGGCCGAGTGTCGCCTGGACCCGGAGGTTCTCGTCGAGTGCCGGCGCTTCGTCCAGCTGCGTGCCGTACGGCGGGGGGTGCAGGTTGAACACAGCACGCTCGGGCCGCTGCAGCTTGTCGGCCATGGTCGCGTACGCGGCAGCCAGCTGCTGCTCGTCTTGCTCGCGGTAGGTGTGCCAGGGGGTGGGGTTGGCGTATCCCCAGCTGATCATCTCGTGCTCGTCGTCCAGCCACACCACCTTGCCCTCGGCGTGAACGCCCCACGGGGCTTGGTCGAGCATCTCACCGAGTTCGACCGGATCGTCGTTGCCGAGCATGAGGTACAGGGGGATCCCTTTGGGCCGCAGCCGGGTGTCAGCGATGTCCAGCCATTCCGCCAGCCGTTCCCGCATGAGGCGCAAGAAGAGGTTATCCAGCGCTCCGTCCGCTTCCATGGCTTCCAGCTCACCGGGCTCGGCGCGGTAGGGGTAGTAGCCGTGGTCGGCGATAAGCCGTTCCAGGTCCGTTAGTTCAGGCCCCTCACTCAGGTCGTACTTGACGCCGATGAAGGTGCAGTGCCATCGTCCGCCCGGCCCGCGCACGATCGACTGAATTGCCTTGCCAGCCACATCCCCGCCGAGGATGAGCACCGTGGGCTTGTACACCTGCGTCGAATTGACGAACTTGCGGAAGCAGAGACTGGATCCGTGCAGGTCGCTGACGAAGTAGACGAGGGTGCTCCTGGCCATCTATCCGACCACCGCACTCTCGCGGGCACGCCCGGCCGCCGTCATGAACCTGGCCGCGCGGCCAGCGTCCACCGGATTCCAGGTGACAGCGCCGCGTTTTAGCGTCGTACCGACGATCGCGCCGTCGGCGATAGCCAGGATGTCCTGCACGCTGTCCCCGGTCACGCCTGTGTTGGCCAGTACCGGGGACTGCGGCACGGCCGCCTTCGCCTCGCGCAGCTGTCCGGTGTCGGTCGGCACCCCGGTCATCGGCCCGCTGATCAGCACCGCATCCACGCCGAGGAAGACCGCGCTGCGGGTCCGCTCCGCAATCGTCCGGCATCCGAGCGGGCTCGCGAATTCCGGGGTTATGTTCGCGAACAGAGCGACCGACTCGGCGCCGATGTCCGCCCGGTACGCCGCAATCGAGCCGAAGTCCGGCTGCATCAGCCCAAGGTCGCTCTCGTAGACGCCGGTGAAGACCTCGCGCACGAAGCACGCGCCGGTGGCCCGGGCGACCGCCAGGCTCGAGATCGGATCCCAGACCAGGTCGACGCCGAAGGGGCGGCGGATCTCGCTCCTAACCTCGCCGATTACGGCCGCCATGGCTGCGGCTGCTTCCGCGCCGACGCTGAGCTGGTAGGGCAGGTCCGCCTCGTTGCAGAACAGCAGCCCGTCCACGCCCGCGTCCTGGAGCGCGGCCAGATCACGCGCCACCGAGTCGGCAATCTGTCGCATGCCTCCGGCCTTGTCATGGCGCGGGCGTCCGGGCAAGGCCGACAGGTGAACCATCGCGATGATCGGCTTGCTGACACCGAATAGGTCAGAGAACGAGGAGGTCATCAAACTGCCAGAGCGGGCGCGTCGCGGTCGTCTGCATGCCTGTCCTTAACAGCCGGGCTAGGAACAGCCGGGCCAGGAACAGCCGGGTCAGCAACAGCCGGGTCAGGCGACGCAGAGTCATGGTCCGCTATCTCCTGGTCCGCCACGATGACTTCCACTCCCTCGCGCTCGATACGATCCACTTCTACGGGATCCGCGCTGGCATCAGTGATGATCGCGGAGACCCGCTTGATGGGCACGACCGTGCTCAGCGCCACGTCGCCGAATTTAGAGCCGTCGGCCAGCACGACAATCCGCTCTGTCCGCTCGAGGGCCGCGCGGATGACTGCGGCTTCGGAGTCGTCGAGATCGGTGACGCCGCGGCGAGCCGAAATTCCGGCCGCACCGATGACCGCGATGTCAGTGTTGTAGCGCTGCACGCATTCCACCGCAGCGGGGCCGACGCAGCTGAGCTCGTCTTGCCGGACCATTCCCCCGGCCATGATCACCTGGACTCTGCGGGTTCCCAGCAGGCTGGCCACGACCAGGGACGGGGTGATCACCATCAGGCCGCCCCTTGGCGCGGCCAGCTGGGCGAACTGCTCGACGGTGGAGCCAACGCCCACGAAGATCACCCGCGCGCCGGCCGTCAGCTCGGCGGCTCGCAGTGCGATCCGTCGTTTTTCCTGAGCGTGATGCAGCATGCGAGCGCTCTGGGTCACCTCAAAGGCGCCCGCCGCGCGAACGACGCGGGTCGTGGCACCGCCGTAGGTCCGCCGGACGAACCCGTCGCGGTCCAGGCGGCGGAGGTCACGGCGAATGGTCATCTCGGAGACACCGAACTCACGGGCCAGGCTGCTGACCTCTACTGCCTGATCCGCTGCGAGCCGCTCCAGCACCTTGATGCGCCGCTCGACCGCCAGCAAGCCGCTCCTCCTGTTCGCTTCTGAGAAGGATGATGCTCGTTTATGTTCAAGGGATTGACAGTTGTTATTGATTATGTTCGACTTTAGCCAGCCTCAGGACATGCGTCAACGGGGGCAACCCGAGGCATGGGCAGTCAGGAGGAGCTCATGACCACTGCGGGCCGACAGGAAAGCCGGCTGTTCGTTCGTAACAGCACCGGGTTGGTACGCTCCGCGTCGGCGGTCGACGCGACCATTTTCAACGCGGTCATCTCCGCGCCGATCGGCTCGACCCTCGCCTGGTCGATCTTCTTTACGCTGGCCGCGTTTCCGGGAGCTGATCCCGTCGGCGTCCTGGTTCTCAGCCTGATCATCAACATCCCGGTGCTCATCATGTTCGCGCTGCTGGGCGCCAGCATGCCGAGAGTCGGCGGCGATTATGTCTGGGTCAGCCGGATCCTGAGTCCCCCGCTGGCACTGATCTCCAACCTGTGCATGATCATGGGCGGCCTGCTCGGCGCGGCCTACTTCGCCAAGTTCTTCTCGATCTTCGCCCTTGGCCCCGCACTCGTCGCAGGCGGCAGCCTGTTCCACAACAACACTATGATCAGCTGGGGCACCTCGTTCGAAGTGAACAAGTCCTGGATAGTCGCCGGCGCGCTGGTCATGGTCGCCCTGCAGACCTACATACTGATCCGCGGCACCAAGTCGACGTTCCGCTGGCAGAACGGTGCGTTCCTGATCGGGATGTTCGGGATGATCGTCGCCTTCGTCGTGCTGGCGGTTGCCAGCCGGCACGGATTCGACACCCACTTCAACACCCTGAACAAGAGCTTCGGCGGCGGCACCACGCAGAAGGTGATCTCCACCGCTCACGCCGCCAACGCGGCCCCGCACCTCAGCAACATGAGCGCCACGCTGCCCACGCTGTTCTCGATCCAGGGCTTCATGATGTGGAACTTCTGGTCGGTCTACATGTCCGGCGAGCTCAAGAGCGCGTCGAACCGCCGCCGCCAGCTATCGATCATGTTCGGCGCGCTGGTCTTCGATGTCGTGCTGCTGATCATCGGCGCTCTGCTGCTGTTCCGGGTGACCGGCTACAACTTCATGTACGCGGTCAACGTGACGAACGGCGCGTACAAGATCCCGTCCGGGCCGTTCTACCCGTTCCTGGCGGCGCTGTCGGTCAATACCCCGGTGATCACGGTGATCATCCTCGGCTGCTTCCTGTGCTGGGCCCTCCCGTCGATGATCGCCAACACCTTCATGCCGATCCGATCGTTCTTCGCCTGGTCGTTTGACCGGCTGATGCCCGAGAAGCTCGCGGATGTGAACGAGCGGACGCACTCGCCGATCATCGCGATCGTGACCGTCAACATCATCATCGCCGGGCTCACGATCTGGAGCGTGTACTCCAACGTCTTCCAGCTGGTGCTCGGGCTCATCGTGCTGGCCGGCTGCCTCGGCGTCGTGATCGTCGCCGCGGCTGCGATCGCGCTGCCGATACGCCGTCCCGAGCTCTACCGCGCCTCCCCGGCCAATATCAAGTTCCTGGGCATCCCGGTCCTGTGGATCGTCGCGCCACTGTCCATCGCAATATTCGTGGCGCTGGCGGTGGTCTCCACCCAGTACCCGCTGCTGGTCATGAACGGCAACAGCGCCAACTTCTGGTGGATCCCGGCCTGGTTCGGCGGCCTGGTCGTGGTCGGTGCCGCGCTGTACTACGTGCCCAAGTTCATCCGCGCCCGGCGCGGCATCAACGTCAGCTTCGTGTACAAAGAACTGCCACCTGAATAGCGCCATCGGCACGATCACGCCACGATGACGAAGGGGAACGGCATCCTTTCCGACATCCGCCAGGAAGCGGAACGACTCGCCGGCCTGGCGCTGGAGTCCGGGGTGCCCGCGCGGCTGCTCGGCGGCCTGGCAATCTGGCTACGCTGCCCCAGCGTGCGCAGCGGACCCTACGCACGCAGCTACGGCGACATGGACTTCGCTGTCGCCTCCCGTGCCAGCACAGAGATCAAGGAGATGCTGACGGCGGAGGGTTACCTGCCGGACCGGTTCTTCAACAACCTGCACGGCGAGTCCCGCTTGTACTTTGCGGCACCGGATGGCCAGTGGTCGATCGACATCGTCATCGATGAGCTAACGATGTCCCACCGGCTCGACCTGCGAGGCCGACTCGACGGGCCGTTCCCCACCATTACCCTGGCCGATCTCCTGCTCAGCAAGCTGCAGGTCTGGCAGATCAATCGCAAAGACCTCGGCGACGCACTCTGCCTGCTCGCTGACCATCAGCTGGGCGACGATGACTCTGAGCCGGAGGCGATCAGCCGTCAGCGAATCACCACCGTGCTGGGCGCAGACTGGGGATTCTGCCACACGACCGAGCGCAACCTCGGCAAGGTCGCCGAGCTATGGGCCGAAACGCCCGTGCCCGATGCCTCGTGTGATGTCGCCAAGCAGATCGATTCACTGCGCCTGACGATCGACCAAGCGCCTAAGAGCAAGGCCTGGCGCTTGCGCAGCCGCATCGGCGAGCGGGTCCGCTGGTATGAGATACCCGAGGAAGTTCCGCACTAGCCGGCCAGGCTCCGGGCGGCGGCTGCGATGTGGTCGGCGCTGATGCCGGCTGCGTCGAGCAATTCCTGGCTCGTTCCCGACCCCGGTAGTTCCGAGACGGCCAGATGCCGGACGGTCAGGTCGACATGCCCGGCACCGGTTAGCGCGTCGACGACGGCCGACCCAAGACCGCCCTCGGGGTGATGGTCCTCGGCGATGACCAGCCTGCCGGCGGTCACCGCAGCCGCGGCCCTGAGCGTTCCGGTGTCGACTGGCTTGACCGAATACAGGTCGATGACACGCGCGCTGATGCCGTCGGCCTGGAGCTGATTGGCCGCCGCGAGGCAGGCGTGCAGCGTTACGCCCGCTCCGATGAGGGTCACCTGGTCCCCGTCGCTCGAGCGCAGCACCTTCGCGCCGCCAACCGGGAACGACTCGCCGGTCTCATACAGGACCGGATAGGCGCCGCGGGTCGTGCGCATGTAGACGATGCCGCTGGTGTCGGCCATGGCCGCCACGAGCGCAGCGGCGCTGGTAGCATCGCTCGGGTACAGGACCGTGGAGCCCTGCACTGCGCGCAGCATGGCCAGGTCCTCCAGCGCCATCTGGGACGGGCCGTCGGCGCCGATCTCGACGCCCGCGTGTGACCCGCACAGCCGGATGTTGGCCTGCGAGATGGCAGCCATCCGGATGAAGTCGTACGCGCGGGTCAGGAATGCCGCGAAGGTGGACGCGAACGGCCGGTAGCCACGCACGCTGAACCCGACCGCGGCCGCGATCAGCTGCTGCTCGGCGATGTACATCTCGAAGTAGCGCTCCGGATACTTTCGCGCGAACTCGTCGGCAAAAGTGGAGTTGCTGACCTCACCGTCCATCGCGACGACGTCGCGGCGGGCGCCAATCGCGGCCAGCGCGTCGCCGTAGGCCTTCCGGGTCGCCACCTTGTCCCCGACGGCGTAACTCGGCAGCTTCACTTCGGCGCTGTCAGCGGCATCGCGAGCCGACCGGGCAGCCGGATCGGGCTTCGGGCCGCGCACGATCAGGCTGCGTTCCCCGCCGAGTTCGATGATGGCACGCTCGGCCATGGGGGCCGGGAAAATCTTGCCGTGCCAGTCCTCGCGGTCCTCGACCTCGGAGAATCCGCGGCCTTTCCGGGTGCGGGCGAGGATGACGGTCGGCTGGTCGCCGGAGATGTCGCTGGCCTCCGCCATGGCGCGGTCGATCTCCGCGAGGTTGTGGCCGTCGATGACCAGCGCGCGGGCGCCGAACGCCGTGACCCGGCGGCGGTAGGTTTCCAGGTCCCAGGACAGCTCCGTCGGGCCGCGCTGCCCGAGGCGGTTGACGTCGACCATGGCGATGAGGTTGGACAGTTTGTAGTGCGAAGCCTTGTCGAACGCCTCCCAGATCGAGCCCTCCGCCATCTCGCTGTCGCCGCACAGCACCCAGACCCGGAAAGGCAGCTCATCCAGGTACTTCCCGGCGAGCGCGACGCCGACCGCGTCGGGCAACCCCTGACCGAGCGAGCCCGTTGCCACATCGACCCACGGCAGCACCGGCGTCGGGTGACCTTCCAGCCGCGAGCCGAAACGCCGGTACCCGGTCATCAGCTCATCGTCGGAGACGACCCCGACCGCCTTGTAGACGGAGTAGAGCAGCGGCGACGCGTGGCCTTTGGAGAAAATCAGGTGATCGTTGCCGGGGTTGTGCGGCTCATCCCAGTCGTAGCGCAGATGCCGGCCGATGAGGACTGCCAGCAGATCCGCGGCTGACATGCTTGACGTCGGGTGCCCGGAACCGGCCGACGTGCTCGATCGGACCGAGTCGACGCGCAACTGCTGAGCGATCTCACCCGCTAGCTTGAGATCGATGTCGGTCTTAATGTCGGTTGAGGTAGCCACGAGCATCTCCTGGGGCTGGCGGTTCAGCGCGGGTCACAGCACTCGCACGTACCCAGGCTAGGCCGTCGGCACGCGGACGGGCCCGAGAGGGCGGCGTTGCGGATGCGACGTAACGCGCGATACCTGTTGCGCGACGACGGCCGGCTGGAGGAGGGCGGGAGCAGCAGCTACCACTCATCCTTTTTGAAGTCGTCAGGCTATTTGTCCGTTATGCGGCCTGGCGCACCGTGTGCGTCGGCGACGCCTGGGGGGCGCTGAGCGGAACGCTGGCTCAGGCCCCCTTGGGCCCGTCCTTAGGGCGGCGACCAGGAAGGCGTCCTGGAGGGTGACCGGAACCCGCTGCCTCCTGTTCGAAGACCTGCACCGCCTGCTCGACCGATAGCCGCTTGGTTTCCGGCAGGAAGCGGTACACGAACCCGATCGCCAGTATGCACAAGACGGCGAAGGACACCATTACCCAGCCGAGGCCGATGGCCCGGTGCCAGGCCGGGAAAGCTTCAATGAGCGCGTAGTTGGCCAGCCAGTCAACGCACGCCGCGATGGCCGCCGCCCGGCCACGGACAGCCGTCGGGAAAACCTCGCCCTGGATCAGCCAGCCCGTCCCGCCGACGCCGATCGCGAACGAGGTGATGAAGAACGAGAAGCCGACCATGACTACCACGAGCTTGGGAATGTCGGTCAGGAACGCCACCCCGGCCGCCGCGACCAGGATGAATACGGTCATGCCCGCATATCCCCAGATGGCCAGCGGGCGGCGGCCCACCTTGTCGATCCAGCGGAAGGCGAAGTAGGTGGCGACCACGTTGACTGCGCCCAGGATCGCCGTTACCTCGACCCCGGCGACCGCGGCGCTGACGGCATTATGCCCGCTCAGGAGAAAGCCCGAGAGGATCGTCGGCCCATAGTAGAAGGGGACGTTGATTCCGGTGATCTGCTGGAAGATGAAGAAGACGCAGACCACGATCAGCGCCCGCCGCACCCCGGCCGTCCACTGCGTCTTCCGCCGGCGCTGCCGTTCCTGCCCCGCCAGCTCGTCCGCTGCTCGGCGTACCTCGTCATCAGTGACTTCCATCCCGAGGCGGCCGAAGGCCTGCCTGGTCTCGCCGTACCGGCCGTGCAGCATCAGCCATCGCGGCGATTCGGGCATCTTGGACCGCAGCGCCACCGCTACCACCGCCGGAATCCCACCCAGGCCGAGGATGAGCCGCCAGTCGGCGCCGCCCGCGCTACCAGGCGCCACCTTGAGAATCAGCACGGCCACGAGATACGAGACGAGGATCCCCACAGTGATCATCCACTGCTGGATGATGCTCAGCTGCCCTCGCCGGTTCCGGGGCGCGAACTCTGCAATGTAGGCGGTAGCAATCGCCGAATCCGCCCCGATCGCCAGCCCGATCAGCGTCCGGGACGCCAGCAACATGCCCGCGTCCACGGTGACCGCCGACAAGATCGCCCCCACAGCGTAAATGGCGGCGTCGGTGATGAGCAGGATCTTGCGCCCGAAGTGGTCGGTCACCGGCCCGGCGATCAGCGCCCCGACAGCGGCGCCCAGGGACGCACCGGCCACCAAATAACCCGTCGCGAAACTTGACAAATGGTAAGGAATGAAACCGAGGGCCGAGCCAATGTTGGACGTGTCGTATCCGAAGAGGAAGCCGCCGATGCACGCCAGCACTGCCAGATACCAGTAAAAGTTCGTTGGTATGCGCGAATCCAGGTCCTCAAGCACGTTCCGCCCTGACGGCTGAGCGGCGGGAGCCTCCAACACCATCGGCCACCCCCTGCGTTGCTACTGGATGTCCGTAGCCTTCCTCGCGGCCGGACTGACTCGCGCTACCGGACTGAACGTGCCCGAGCAAGTCGAACTTAATCGCGGCGGTCAGGCCAGCATCGACTCAGGAACCTCGGGGGATCGGCTCCGGTGCGGTGGATGAACTCCGCCTCGCAGGCGTCAGAGTGGGGCAGGGCTAACCAGAAGCGCCAGCCACTACCGTGGCTGGCGCTTCACCGCGGCTATTGCCGTTAGCGTTCACCGATCCGCATCCGGGCACCTCGGGTTCTCCCGGATCGGCCCGGCGAACGCCCCGATAGTGTCCGGCCCCACAGAGCCGTACTGCGCGTCCTTGCCAAAGCTGTTGCCGTTGGTCATGTTTCCGAACTCCCAGACGCACTGCCCGCCGACAGTCGCCAGTGTCCAGAACGGATAGAAGCTGCCTGGTCCCTTCGGCGGCAGAACGCACCCGGAGCCGGTGATGATGTCGCAGTTGGTGTTGAACTGGGTGGCACTGGAGTCGGTCATGAACTGGATATCCGAGTACCTGGCTCCGCCCACAGTCGTCGGCTGCTGTTGCAGGAACGGCGACGGGAACGTGCCCGCGGCGGTCGAGTGCGGCCAGTCCGGATAGTACGGGCTGCCGTCGAAGTCGAGGTCACCGATCGCGTCGAAGAAGACGTTACACCCGGTCACGAGGTTGGGCGGCGCCGTGCCGCCATGGGTGTCTCCGGCCTTGTAGCACGGCGAGTCATCCGGCTCGAAGCCGGAGTCCTTCGCCGTCTCGTACGGGCCGAGGCAGTTGGTGTAGTAGGTGTCCTTGAACTTCCCGATCGTCAGCTTCTGGGGTCCGCGAACCTGGGTGCAGGCCTCGAAGTGCCCGATCTCGAACTCAGAGTTGATCATGTAAGGCCCGATGCCCCACGGAATGATGTTCTGCGCCTGGGCGGTTGAGTACTCAGGCCGGAAATTGAACGGCGTTCCGGCGCAGGTGAACGGGTCGGTGTTCATGAACCCGTTCTTGCCCGAGGCGATCATGAAGCCACTCTTGCCGGTTGTCAGGTCCGTTTCCTTGGCCTCCAGCGCGTGCCCGCCAGGCGCGATGGCATCGAACATCTGCACTTTGATCCTGTCACCCGGATTCATCAGCAGCGTCTGCGCATTCGGCGTGACGGTCTTCAAGTTGCTCTTCTGCGGGCTCGGCGGCCCGGCGGGTACCCCATTCGTCTGGATGAAGGCAAAGTTGACCGGCTCGACACAGTTCGGGTTGCAGGGCCCTGACCCGTTGCCAGTGCACTCGAGGCTGTCGATGTTAAGCGCCGAACACCAGTGGGTGTTGTCGCAGCTGGTGTTGTCGGCGAACGGAGCGAAGCCGGGCGGGTAGAACTGCAGCTCGACGAAGGCCGCTCCGGCGCCAGGGTAATTGCCCTTGGGGGCATTGGCATCAGACAACGGCGCGCACGGAAGCAGCGGGGCAGAATTAGGATCGCAGACGTCCATCGAGAACCACGGCGCGGGCGACAGCTCGAACCAGTGCGTCACGTCTTTGCCAGGGTGACGTACCGTCGGCTTCGCGGACGGGTCAGTCGGCAGGGTCTCGGTGAAAGTGACGTCGTTCCCTGACCCCGCGCGATGGGAGAGATACCGAACCGACGGCTCGTCGTGCCCGATGTAGTGGCCGTTCTCGTAGAACTTGCCGCCCCAGGACCCGCGCGGGTCGGCGCAGGCCATCATCGGCCGCAGCGGTTTCTGGATCGGGCTCAGTCCGTTGCAGTCGAGCTCGCCGTACTTGCCGAAGGAGGCGGTCGTCCCGCCCCCCGAGCCCGTCCTCGAAGCCGACGCCGTCAGTCCCTGCGTCGCCATCGACAATACGGCAACGGCAACTAGAACCGTTAAGGCTCCGAGCCGACGGCCCCCGTTGATTCTCCGCATTCCCGACCTCCACCCCGGCACCACTGATCCGCCCAGAACACTAGAACCACGCCAGACCCGAGCGTGCACTAGGAATGCCGACTCTGACAAGACATTGGCGGTATTAATTGGCGGTATTAAACGGCGCCGGAGGCCAAGAACAGGCCACTGCGGCCGCACCATTGCAGCCGGTGATCACGCATCTCGAGGGGGTCGTGGTACTGGTTGTTAGTACCCCTGCCGGTGGCACCCGCCATCGGTGAGCGCGAACGGCCGGGATTGCCGCCAATGAGCAGGCGGGACACGTGAGGATATGGCGATGAAACTGGGCGCGGTTGTCGGCATGCGGAGCGATCCGGCCGAGTTTGGGCGGCACGTCAGGAGACTGGAGGAAGCCGGGGTCGGGTACTTGTGGGCCGGGGAGGCCTACACCGCTGACGCGGTGTCCACCCTGGGCTTCCTGGCAGCGGTCACCAGCACGGCGCAGATAGGGTCCGCGATCCTGCCGCTGTACACCAGAACCCCGTCGGTGCTGGCCATGACCGCGGTCGGGCTGGACAAGCTGTCGGGCGGCCGGTTCATACTCGGCCTCGGCGCGTCCGGCCCGCAGGTGATCGAAGGCTTCCACGGAATACCGTATGACGCTCCGCTGGCGCGGACGGCGGAGATCATCGAGATCTGCCGGGCGGTCTGGCGGCGCGAGCGGCTCGAGTACCACGGCGCCCACTACCAGATCCCGCTGCCCGAAAGCCGGGGCACCGGCCTGGGGAAGCCGCTCAAGCTCATTGACCATCCGGTGCGCGACCGAATACCGGTCTACGTTGCGTCGCTCGGGCCTAAGAACGTGGAGATGACCGCCGCCATAGCCGAAGGCTGGCTGCCGCTGCATTTCTGGCCCGACCGCGCCGCCGATGTGTGGGGCGCCGCGCTCGCGGCGGGCAAGGCCGACCGCGTGGCAGGCATGCCGCCGCTGCAGATCGCAGCGGGCGGCCCGCTGGCCATCGGCGACGACGTCACCCACCTGCGCGACCTGGCCCGCCCGATGCTGGCTCTGTACTTCGGCGGCATGGGCGCTCGCGGCCGCAACTTCTACAACGACGTGCTAAAGCGCTACGGCTTCGAACAGGAAGCTAGGCAGATCCAGGACGCCTATCTCGGCGGGAACAAGCAAGCAGCGGCGGCCATGGTCCCGGCCGAGCTCGTCGAGGGCATGTCGCTGATCGGTCCGGAAGGGTTCGTGCGCGACCGAATCGCGGCCTACCGCGCGGCCGGGGTCACGATCCTCAACGTGCAGCCAGTAGGCCCGAACGGCGTGGCCGACATCGACACGGTCGCCAGGTGGCTTGACTAGGTTCGCAGGTCCTTAAGCTGCTGAGGCATGCCTGAGCTACCTGAAGTCGAGTCAGCCCGCGCGGTGATCGAACGGGCCGCCCTCGGACGCGTGATCCTCGACGTCGACGACAGCGACACCTATGTATGTCGCCCGCACCAGCCGGGCGAGATCCGCGCCGCGCTGCTCGGTCGGAGATTGACCGCGGCGCACCGGCGCGGCAAGAGCATCTGGTGCGACACGTCGGGCGTGGTCGCGGCCGGCACGCCTGGCCCTGCTCTCGGCCTCCATCTCGGCATGTCCGGCAAGATCGTCATAACTGACGGACGCGGCGACGAGATCGAGGGCGGCGATTACTGGCAACGGGGCCGCGCCAGCGGCGACTACCGTTTCTCACGGTTCGCCCTGACATTCGCCGACGGAGGGTCGCTGCTGCTGGTCGATCCGCGCCGGCTCGGCCGGGTTCGCCTCGATCCGCCGGTCGAGGCGCTCGGCCCCGATGCCCGCGAGATCACCCGGTCGCAATTCCGCAAAGCGCTCGCCCGAGGCACGGCGCCGGTGAAAGCACGGCTGCTCGATCAGGACGCGATCGCCGGCATCGGCAACCTGCTGGCCGATCAGGTCCTCTGGCAGGCGAAGATCAATCCAGCCCGACCGCTCAACGAACTTACCCAGGCCGACGTTGACCGGTTGTTCCGGGCAGTGCGGCGGTCGGTCGAGGCATCAGTGGCGGGCGGAGGAGTACACACTCTGCCGATCCTCTCGTTCCGCAAGCCTGACGCTCACTGCCCGCGATGCGGCGCTCCGATGCTGCACGGTAAAGTCGCCGGCCGGACGACCTGGTGGTGCTCACGCGAGCAGGCCGCGACCGCCCTAGGCTAGGCAGCGGAGATAGACGCCAAGCGCGTGGCCTGGATCAACCTGGCCGACCAAACGCCGCGGGCTGGGTGCCTCATCAGCATCCGGACCGTGCTAGGTCGTGGACTTGGGGCAGAGCTTGTTCATCTCGCTGATGATCGGCTGGGCCTTGCTCTTGAGCGCGGCGAGATCCCCGGTCAACTGCCTGGCCCCGGCCATCGGGTGCGCGGGGAGCTCAGCTGCGGCTTTCTTGATCTGATCCATTGCGGCCGTGAGCTCATTGGCCTGGCTCGAGAACGCCCCGTGCGGCTGGCTCTTCAAGGCGGCCAGTTGCTTCTGAATATTCGTCAGGTCGGCGGCGACTGCGGTCGCCGAGCCCGGGCTCACGGACGTGTGGGACAGGCTCACCAGCGACGCACGCAGCGAGTCAATGGTCTTGCAGTTGACTGTCGCCGTTGCCGCAGGCATAGGCGAGCCACTGACATGCGCTGCCGGGTTTGCCTTAGCACCGTTGGTACTGGAGGCAGTGGATCCACTCGGGCTGCATGCAGCGATAAGCAGCACGCCGCCAGCCAGCAGGGCAGCGACTGCGGTCGTAGCCGACCTGGTTACTGTTCGCCGCCAGCCAGTCGCGGTCGTTGACAGGTTGCTCATCGCGTCGTGATACCCCAGGTCGGCCGTCCAGTCCTCACCCGCTGCGGGCGAGGTGCCCGTCGAGCCGCGCAATCGTATGCATTCTGGAATTTGCAATTCGACACGCCTTTTGACTACATAATGTGAGCTAAGGCTGACTAAGAGGCTTAGTGTGTGAAGGTCTGTCCCGGCTGACGTAGGGGTCACTGGGCGATCCGTCCTGGGGGGCGAAATGCGGCAGGCGGGCTCCTGGCATCCAGGAGTTCCCGTGGGCGTGCTCGGGCCGGCGGGGTCGTTGGCGTTGCCACGATCATCACGTCGGCCGTAGACGCAGTCAGCGCCCCGGTTGCCCTGGCCATGGCCGCGTCATCCATGTCGGCGATGGCCGCCGGGCTGGTCGGATGGACCTTGCCCGGCGCCCGGACTGCGTGGCGGCGAGGTTATCGGCAAGGCTTAGAGGCAGGAAATGCGACGCCTCGTCCGAATGCGGAGGTCAGCCCACTGCCCCGGCAGCGATGGAGCGGGCCGTAGCCGGGCCCGCTCGAATCAGTGGCCGACACTCACGCCTTCTTGCGGTACAGCAAGCTCGGCTGGCAGGCGGGCTGTCCGGACGCCAAGCCCGACCGTGCGGACGAGCACCATGACGATGGCCATGAAGATCAGCCCGTCGACGATCGCCGCCTCGCTGACCTGGTGCGCAATGGACCAGCCGACAATCTGCGCGGTGAACCAGTGGGCTGAGCCGTAGGAGAAGGCCGCCCTGGCGCCGATGACGAGAATCCAGAAGACCGCGTACGGTGCGCCGGCCCGACTGACCGGCGCGCCGGTCTTGGGGCTCCGGCGGACGCCCATCAGGGCGATGGCGGCCAATCCGCCCAGCAGGCCAGCCGCGACGCCCGCTATCTCGACCGCGAGCCCTGACCCATGCGTGACCGGCCGGTTCACGAATAGCGGAATGATCACAGCGGCGGCGACCAGCGGCCGCAACAGCCGCATCGGGCCGATCTTCCTTTGGCTGCCAAGATCGCTCGCCAGCACCGTGGCGAGCACGGCGCCGTTGACGATCATCGCTTCGGTGAGCTGAGACAACATCACATGCTCCTAGTGAGTTCGCTTGTTGCTGACGAATCCACCATGCCGACGATCGGCCGCGCGCGAATCGGACCATCGTTCGGTATCGGGTATGAGACGGGAGGCGCAGCCTGGTACCACGCGGTACTAGGCCGCGCCCCGGAATCCACCCAGAGTCGGCCCAACGGGCTGACGCGGTAGTCCCGCGCTCGCGGTTAAGGTTCAGGACCGCGGTCAGTGCGGCCGCTTCGGCCGGAGACGGAGGCTGGCGTGGACGGACGACCAGCTGCTAGTCGCAGCGATACTGGACGCATGCTGGGCACGGTCAACTGGATCGCCCGCGCCCTCGGCTTCGCCTGGGTCGGCGTGCTGGCGTTCGTAATCGTCCCGCCGCACCGACCGCTCGTACTAGCCGTTCAAGTGGCTGGTTATTGCCTGCTCGGCACCGCAATGCTGGCATGGGCGTTCATCGAGTGGCACCCAGCCGGGCTCCGCCGCCGAGCCTGGGCGCTTCCCCTGATCCTGGGCGTGATGGCCGCCGCGGCCGGATCCGCGTCGGCCGGCGGGAGCGGCGGTTCGGCCATAGTCGCCTTGGGGTTCGTGGCGGCACTGATCGCCGGCGGCGAGTGCAGCCTGGCCGCCGGCCTAGCAGTGACCGCCGCAGGCATCCTCGCCATCGAGATCAGCGGCTTGGCCTTCCACGCCAGCTCTGCGACCCTGCTCGGACTGCCGCTCGGTGTCGCCGCCGGGCTGATTATCGGGCGGAACCGGGGCGCCTACCGAGTCCAGGCCGAGCAGTCCGCGCTGCTGCTTGCTCAGCGCGAGCAGTTGCGGGCCGAGCAGCGCCGGGCCGACCTCCTCGATGAGCGCAGCCGGATCGCGCGTGAGATTCACGACGTGCTCGCTCATTCCCTCGGCGCGCTCGGCATCCAGATTCAGGCCGCCCGTGCGGTTCTGACCGATCGCGGGGACGTCGACCGGGCCGTCGAAATGCTCGCCGCCGCGCAGCGGATGGCGGCCGATGGCCTGGTGGAGACGCGCCGCGCCGTCCATGCCCTGCGCACCGACACAGCGCCGCTGGACGCCGAACTCGCGCAGGCGAGCGACACCCATGCGCAGCGCTACGGGGTTGCTGCCAGTTTCGACACCGGCGGCACCCCACGCCCGCTGCCGCCCGAGTCCACCGTCACCCTGCTGCGGGTTGCCCAGGAGTCCCTGGTCAACGCCGCCAAGCACGCGGCGGGCCAGCCTGTCGCGGTCCGTCTCGATTACGGCGACGCCGACGTCCGGCTCACCATCCGTAACGGCTTGGCCCCAAGCGGATGCGCGGACACCTCGACGGGCGTGACCACGGTCGACGGCGGCTATGGCCTGACCGGCATGCGAGAACGACTGCGCCTAATGAATGGGACGCTCGAGGCAGGCCGCCGCGACAATCAATGGGTGGTCAGCGCTGCGCTTCCCGGTCCGCAGTCTGAGAGCGTGGCGTCATGATTGTCCGCGACGGCCCGCCGTTGCGCATCGTCGTTGCTGATGACCAGGCCAGCGTGCGCGAAGGCCTCGTCCTGCTGCTCGGCGGACTCCCCGGCATCGACGTCGTCGGCGCCGCCGCCGACGGCGAGCAGGCGCTCGAACTTGTGGCCGAGCACAAGCCCGACGCGATCCTGCTTGACCTGCATATGCCGGTCCTGGATGGCATCGGCGCCACCCGGCGGCTGGCCGCCGAGCACCCCGACGTTGCCATCGTCGTGCTCACCACGTTCGCCGACGACAGATCCGTGCTAGCCGCCCTGCAGGCCGGCGCCCGCAGCTATCTGACCAAGGACGCCGACCGTACCCGGATTGCCCAGGCTCTGCACGCGGCGGCCGGCGGGCTGACGGTCGTCGATCCGCGCGCGCATGCCACCCTGCTCGCTGCCGCGGCGGCAGCCCCGAACGCCGAGCCGCCCGATGCGGCGCCAGGGCCCGACGGCCTGACGCAGCGCGAGGTCGAGATCCTGAGCCTCATCGCCCGCGGGCTGACCAATCCCGAGATAGCGGCGCAGCTTTTCCTGAGCAGCCACACGGTCAAGACCCACATCAACCGGATCTTCGCCAAGACCGGGTCACGGGACCGGCCCGCCGCGATCGGCTACGCGCACCGCCACCACATCAGCTGACCGGCGCATTTTCCCATTGACTTTGCTGATAGCTGGGATCTAGCATACTGATATCAGTTTAATCAAGGGAACGACGGCCGGTCACAACGGGCAGCGAGCAGTGCGCGCGGATCTGTGGCAGGCGGGCGAAGAGGCAGCCATGAGCAGACCGACATCCGCAGCTAGCGGCAGGCTTGACTTACTGGCCAGCCACCCGACGTTCTCCGCCCGGCAGCATGGCCCGGTCCGGCGCGACGGCGCGCCGACCAGCAGAGTCAGCGCCCGCTGGCGGCCGCCGGCCATCGGTGTTTGTCTTGTGCTCGCCGCGGGCCTGGCCGTCTGCGGCTGCGGAAGCAACGCCAGCTCACCCGCGGCAGCCTGCTCGTCCGGTCCGTCGGCCGGAAGCACGGCGGCTAGCGGACCCGGCACCGGCAACGCGGACAGCTCGCCTAATGCGGCGGTCGCGGCGGGCTGGACGCTGCCGGGCGGCAACCTGCAGAACACCAGGGACGTCGCCAGCGCCATCACCAGCGCGAACGTGTCGAAGCTGGGCGTGGCGTGGTGCGTGCCGATCGAGTCGACTGGTGAAGCCCAGACCGTCGGCGTGACCGACGGTTACTCGACCACGCCGGTGGTCGTGAAGGGCGTCGTGTACCTGCAGGACATGGAGTCGAACGTGATGGCGATCCGGCTCGCCACCGGCAAGGTGCTGTGGACGCACAACTACAGCTCGCCCAATGGCGGTCCGGACGGTGTCAATGTGGTCAACGGGGTTGTGTACGCGGCGACCAACCACGCAGCGGTCGCCCTCTCGGCGGCGACCGGCAGGCAGCTGTGGAGCCGGACCGTGACCGGCAACGACCACGAGGGCATCGACATGACGCCCGGGTACAACGACGGCACCGTCTACGTGTCGACCGTGCCGGTCAACCCCACGGTGGGCCAGTATCTCGGTGGCGGCAAGGGGATCTTGTGGGCGCTGAACGCCCGCACCGGCGCGCCGGAGTGGTCGTGGGACGAGGTGCAGAACCTGTGGGGAAACCCGGGCATCAACTCCGGCGGCGGCCTGTGGGATCCGCCCTCGTTCGACAGCCACGGCAACCTCTACATCGGTATCGCGAACCCCGGCCCGATCGGTCAGGGCGGGTGGCCCGCCGGCTATCCGTGGGGTACCAGCCGGCCGGGCCCGAACCTGTATACCGACTCGGTGGTCAAGCTGAGCCCGCAGGGCAAGCTGCTGTGGTACTACCAGCTCACCCCGCACGACCTTCTTGACTGGGACCTGCAGGACTCGCCGGTCCTGACAACCGCCAACGGGCAGCCGGTGGTCATCGACGGCGGCAAGGCCGGCGTCCTGATCGAGCTGAACGCGCAGACCGGCAACGTGATCTGGAAGCTTCCGGTCGGCGTGCATAGCGGGCCTCAGAACGCCGGGCTGCTGACCGAGCACGCCACGCCGACCTCGCCCGTGCCGCTGCCCGCGAAGTTCACCCTCGAGCCCGGCGTGTTCGGCGGCATCGAGTCCCAGTTGGCCACCAACGGGTCGACGGTGTTCGCCGCCGTCAACAACCTGGCGGTGCCACTCACGGTGAAGGGCGTTGCGGAAAGCTCCAAGGCATTCGAAGCTTCCATCGGCAAGGCCACCGGCGAGATGATCGCGGTTAACCAGGACACCGGAAAGATCGAATGGGACACCAAGCTTCCGTCTACGCCGTACGGCGCCGCCACGGTCACCAACGACGTCGTGTTCACCACGACCTACAGCGGCTACCTGTACGCGTTCAACGCCGCCACCGGCGCGATCCTGCTGAAGACGCCGATGTCCTCCGGGGCCAATGCTCCCGTCACCATCGACGGTGACTACGTCATCGCGGGCGCCGGCGTCCAGGTACCCAAGAGCGACCGGCAACTGATCATCGCCTACAAACTCGGAGCCACGGGCAAGCTCCCCGAGACCGTCGGCCCGTAGGCGATGTCCCAGCGGCATTGTTACGGACCAGCTGAATGGCTGCTGAGGAGGCAGAGATGGGTGAGCTAGCTATCGAAGTGCGCGGGCTGCGCAAGAGTTTCGGCGACAAGCAGGCGGTGACCGGGATCGATCTGGACATCGCGGCCGGTTCCCTGGCCGGGCTCGTCGGGCCGAATGGAGCCGGGAAGACCACCTCACTTTCGATGATGACCGGGCTGCTGCGGCCAGATGCAGGACGCGTTGTGATCAACGGTCTGGATGTGTGGGCCGACCCGGTTGCCGCCAAGGCGGTCATCGGGGTGGTCACTGCCGAGGCCCGGCTGTTCGAGCGGCTGAGCGGCGAGGAGATGCTGGAGTACGCCGGCCGGCTGCGCGGCCTGCCCGTGGCCGAGGCACGTTCGCGGGCGGCCCAGCTGCTGGACGTCCTCGACCTGACCGCTGACGCCAAGCGGCTGGTCGCTGACTACTCCAGCGGCATGCGGAAGAAGGCCACGCTCGGCTGCGCGCTGATCCACAACCCCACGGTGCTGTTCCTGGACGAGCCGCTCGAGGGCGTCGACCCGATCTCCGCCGATGTGATCCGGCGGCTGCTGACCCGCTTCACCGCCTCCGGCTCGACCGTGCTGTTCTCCAGCCACGTGATGGAACTGGTCGAGCAGGTCTGCGATCACGTGTCCATCATCGACAAGGGCAAGCTCGTCGCGACCGGCACGACCGACCAGGTGCGCGGTGGCAAGACCTTGCAGCAGGCCTTCATTGACCTGGTCGGACCGCGCGCTCGCGACGAGGAGGTGCTGTCATGGCTCGGCTCCTCGTCCAGCTGAAGCTGCGGCTGCTGCTCAACGCGCTGCGCTCGTCCACCGCCGCCGAAACCTCGTTCATCTTCAGCACGTTCTTTGCCCTCGTGGTCGCGGTCGGCGGCTTCGCGGTCCTGGCCCTGTTCCGTGGCAGCAGCGCATCGGTGGATCTGACCACGGTCATCTTCACCATGTTCGCGTTCGGCTGGCTGATCGCGCCAATCGTGTCATTCGGCCTCGATGGCACCCTGGACCCGGCCACGCTGGCGCTCTACCCGCTGCGCACCCGGCCACTCGCCGTGGGGCTGCTGGCCGCGTCGGCCACCGGCGCCTGGCCGCTGGCCAACGTGATCGGTCTGCTGGGGGTGACCGTCGGGCTGGCCAGCGGCGGGCTCGGCGTGCTCGTCGCGGTGGTCGCGGTGGTGTTGCAGGTGCTGTTCTGCATCACGCTGGCCCGGCTGGTGACCACCAGCATGGCCAGGATGCTGCGGTCACGCCGCGGCAAGGACCTGGCCGCTTTCCTGATCATCCCGATCTTTGCCCTGGTCGAGTTGCTGGGCCAGGTGATACCCAGGGCGGCGGCCAGCGGCGGGATCACCGCGTCAAGCTTCACTGGCGTCGACTCGTGGATGCGCTGGCTGCCGCCGGGCCTGGCCGCGCACGCGATCCAGGATGTATCCCACGGGCACCCCGGCCCGGCGTTGCTGCGGCTGGCGCTGCTGGCCGCCGTCATCGTCGCACTCGGCTGGCTGTGGATCCGGTCGCTCAGCCGGGCCCTGGTCACCGCCGACACCTCCACCCAGTCATCGCAGGTGCGGGCCGCCGCGCTGCCGCTGGCCCGGTTCGGCCTGCGCGGCGCCGTGGCCGCCCGGTTCTGGATCTACCAGCGCCGCGAGCCGACATCACTCATCTACTGGGCCATGACCGCGGTCATCATGGGTGTCGTATCCGCCAGCACCATCCTGGGTCAGCACAAGCACCCCGGCGTAGTGATTGGCAGCGCCGTGGTCGGCGCCGGGTTCGTCGGGTACTTCCACGCCAACTCGGTCGGCCTGACCGGCCCGCCCTTCGTCATCGAGGCGCTGGCGCTGACCAGCCGCCGCTCTTTGCGGGCCTACTTCTCCGGCCAGAACATCGCGCTCGGCGTCATCGCGGCCCCGCTGCTCACCGCGATCTGCTTCGGCCTGGCGGCCGCGGTCAGGCATCCGACGCAGGCAGTGCCGGCCACCGCGGTGGCCCTGGCCGGCCTCGGCGCGGCCTTGGGCCTGAGCAACATCTTCACCGTCGCGCTGCCCTACCCGATGGCGACGCGAGCCGGCAGCCCCATGCGCCAGGCTGCCCAGGGATACGGGGCGTACACGTTCGGCGGCATCCTCGGCTGTGTGGCCGGCGTTGCGGTGCTGGTCTCGCCGGTGATAGTAGCCGCGGCGCTGACCAGCGCGGATCAGGCGGTGGTCCGGACACCGGTGCTCCTGGTCTGCTCCGCCGCCTACGGCCTCGCGCTGGCCTGGGCCGGCGTGCAGATCGCGGCCCGCGAGGCTGAGGGGAGGTTGCCGGAGCTATCCCAGATGGCCATCCGCAGCACGGTGTAGACGACCACATCCGAGCCCGGCCTCGCTCGGATCAGGCCGCCGGGGCCGGGTCATACTGGATCGCGCGCCGGATCTCACCCGCCCGGTCAGGGCTGGCCAACCGGGCAACCAGATGCAGGGCCATGTCGATCCCCGCGGAGATGCCGGCCGATGTAACCACGTCGCCGTCGTCCACGAATCGCTCATCGCGGCGCACGTCGATGGTCGGGTCCAGCTCGGCAAGCAAGTCCAGCGATGCCCAGTGAGTCGTCGCTGGCCGACCGCTGAGCAGCCCGGCGGCGGCGTACACCAGCGAGCCAGTGCACACGCTCGTCATCAGCGGCACGACCGCCCGCTCACGCCGGACCCAGTCCAGCGTGCCCTGGTCCGACAACTGCGGGCGGGTGCCCTGCCCGCCTGGGTAGATAAGTACCTCCAGCGGCGGCGCATCCGCGAAGGAGTAGTGCGCCTGCACGGTCAGGCCATTCGCGCACCGGATCAGCCCGCCAGCCTCGGCAAGGCAACAGACGGCGAAGCCATCCTCCGGGTGGGCGCGCGTCCAGTACGACAGGACCTCCCAGGGGCCGACCGCGTCGAGCTCCTCCACCTCGGGGAAGAGCACGATTCCGATGTGCTTCACGCTGGCAGTCACCAGGCCATCCAAGCACGGCGAGGGTCTTGCGTCGCCATGCCGAACTCAGGTGGCGATGTCGGGGTAGGGCAGGCTCCAGTGGCTGAGCTTGGCGGCGAACTCGCGCTGGAACGCCAGCGGCTCGTCGTAGTCCCGCTCGAACAGCGCGATGAACAATGTAAGCGTCAGGAAGTTGTGCGCCCCGAGCTCGAACAGCTTGACGTAGTCGTGGGTGGCGAGCGCTTCACGCTCGGTGTCGGTGAACTTCAGCCAGGTGCTGCGTTCACCGGGCGGCACGTTCAGGATGATGTTCGCCCGCTCGGTTTCCCACCACTCGACCGTGCCGTGGGGATCCTCGCGGTAACGCTCGACCAGCTCGGGGTCGCGGTCGACGGTATAGAGGAATTTGTTCAGCAGGTACTTACTCACGCTGCCCCCTTCGGGTACCAGGTGAAGTAGGCCTCCATCGTGTGGAACAGGTCCAGCGAGTCGGTGTAATCAGCTTTCGCGTTCTCCCCGGCCACACCCATCATCAGCATGAAGTCCATGAAGCCGTGGGTCGCGTTGCCGGGCAGCCAGAGGCTCTCCAGGCTGACCTCCGCCAGCGCTGACTGCAGATCACCGGAGGCGATCCACTCGACTGCCTTGCGGTCGAACTCGGGGTCCGGGCCATGCTCGCCGAACTGGCGCGGGCCGCCCAACTCCAGCGACAAGTGGCCGGTACCGATGATCGCCACCCGGGCCTCGCTCGGCCAGGACTCCACCAGCCGCCTGATCGTCTTGCCGAGCTGCACGAACCGCTTGGGTTGCGGCATGGGCGGCGCGAAGATATTGGTATAGACCGGCACGATCGGCAGATCCGCGTCGGGCCGCAGCGTGATCAGAGGGCACGTGATCGAGTGGTCGATCCGCAGCTCGTTACTGAATGCCAGATCGAACCCCGCGTCCATGCCCTCACGCAGAAGGTAGGCCGACAGGTCTTGCTGGCCAGCCGCGATCATTCGCGGCAGGCCGAACTCGCGTTCCTCGTTGTAGAAGTTCGCGTCATAGAACGGAGCCTTGCCAATTAGGAACTGCGGCATGTTGTCCAGCCATAGCTGGTGGAAGTGGTCGCTGCCGACCATGACCAGCACATCCGGGTCGGCTCGGGTCAGCGTCTCGCGGAAGGCCTCGATCTTGGCCACCCACTCATCGGCGAACGGCGGGCGGTCATCGCCGGTCGATGTGCTGGCCCGGTAGTAGAACGGGTGGTGGGTGGACGCGATAACGGCGACAACGTGTGCCATGGCGGCTCCTTGACTTCCTCGGGATGTGGTCAGCTCGCCTCGGGCGGCAGGTACTCGGTGTTGTGCTCGACGTTCAAGTACAGGTCCATGCCGATCGGGCGGCGCTTCTCCTCGGCGATGTGACCGAGCAGGCCCGCGGTGCGGGCCAGCAGCGCGAAGCCGCGGAGCAGATCGGGCGGCAAGCCCAGGTCGGCCAGGGCGGCTCCGCACGTGCCCGCGCCGTTGAGCGGTAGCGTCCGGCCGAGAACTTGCGGGTGGACGCGCCCGATCGCCTCGAACAGCTGCAGGTGAGGCCCGAACAGGCCCTCCTCGGCCGCGATCGCGAACAAGACCGGCGTGCGCGGGTCGGTGACCTTGTGTACTGGATGGCCAAGGCCCGGCACGAAGGAGCCAGCGGCGCGGGCCTGCTGCACGGCCGCGAGCGCAATCGCGTCCCAGCCAGTGTCGTCCGATGGCAGGTCATCCCCGGCCTCGGCGAGCACGCCGGACAGGAACCGGCCGGCGTCCTCGGTGACGCCGAGGAACCGGGAACCGCCGCCCAGCAAGCCGGCCGCGAGGGCTCCCTGCACCGAGTCGGGCGCGCTGAGGAAAGTAAGCCGAGCCGCGATCGCGGTCGGGGTAAAGCCGTGGTCGGCCAGCGCGACGAGCACGGACTCGAACACCCGCACCTGGCCCGCCGTCGGCCTGCGCTGAGTGACCAGCCACATGGCGAGCTCGCCGAAGCCGACCTTGCCCATCAGGTCGGCAGCAAGATCGTGCCCGAGGACAGTGATCTTGTCAGCGGTCGAGGCGCCGATCGATGTCGGATACGTCATGCTGGTCCCCTCTGCTGGGAGGCTGGCTCGGCCAGCCAGGACCTAATCTGATCACCAAGCTCGTCGCGGCCCGGCTGGGCAAGTTCGTAATGCGGCGGCGCGGGCGAGAAGTTGGGCGGATGTTTGATGGTCGGCAATCCGTGTGCAGACTAGTTCGCTGTCCGCCTGGCGGACATCAGTCCGCAGATCACTTTAGTGTCCGTATCGAGCCCGTCTGGCGTCAAGCCGCCCCGCGTCACCGGAGTGCCGGTCATGCCGGGACGGTGACAGCCGACGGAGCCTGGCAGGCGGCCCAGTCGGCCCTGATCGCGCTAGCAGCATGGTGCAGCATCGGCCGGTGGCGGCCGGTGAGCACCTCGACCGGCGTCTCGGCCGCGTGCACAGTTACGTTCATGGCGGCGATGACCCAGCCAGTGCCGTTCGGCAGGGGCGCCGCCACCGAGCGGATGCCCTGCGCCAGCTGCTCGTCGGTCAGGTACCAGCCGCGTGCCCGAACCTCGCGAAGGGGCGCGTCATCTGCTCGGTCCATGCCAGCGTCGATTCCTCCACCTCCGCCGCTTGCTCGGGACTCAGCTCGATGGACTCGTCGACGCAATGAAACAGCATGTACCGCACGGGTTCCTCCAGTCCTGGGCCGGGCGCTCCGAGCGAGCCGACACTCCGGTCGGCTGGCAGGTTAGTCCGATACGCGCACGCATGCCGCCGCGCGCGCGCCCGCTCGCGCCGCAGGACGTCCAAGTCCGGGCCGCTGGGCGGTCACGGCTCGCAGCTGGCGGCCCGCCTGCCTGAACGATCGTGCCATGGCCGCTGCGAACTCGCCGGCCCGCACATCAGCAGCGCGCTGCTCCGCAATCGTCTTGCTGCGCTCGATCTCCCATAGCTGGTAACTCTGAAATGGCATCATGGCCTGTTCCTCTAACCTCGCGTTGTGCTATCCGGTTACCGGAAACGACCCTGCGTTTACGGTCTTTCGCTAACCCGACGAAGAGGCCTAGCCCGAATGGACAGCCGCGCCGTACACACGGCCACGGCAAACAAAGGACGGTCAGCGTGATCTACCGGATGCGCATCTACGACACCGTGAGGGAGAACCTTCCTCTCTTCCATGCCTTCTTCCGCACTCATCTCCTGCCGGTCCAGCTCCTCCACGGAGCGAGGTTGATAGGCCGATGTGAAACCGACGAGGGTCGCGTGGTGGGCGGTCTGGGAGTATGACGACCGGGCAGCCTACGAGCGCATCGACGCAGCAGTCCGCTCTGACCCCGACTCGCGCCGGGCCCAGCACCATCGGGCCGCGCTGCCGCCGCTAATCACAGCCCAGGAGGCGACCTTCGTGGCCCCCACAGGCCAGCCTCCGCCTGATAGCCGCCTCGTAGCCCACTAGCGCTACGATGCGGTACAGTTGGCGTGGCTGGAGGTAACCATGGCTAGAAGCACGTCTTTCCGGATCAATGAGGCGGCCAAGAGCCGCCTCGCGGCCCGTGCCGCACGCGACGGCGTGACTGCCACCGCGCTGCTCGAGCAGCTCATCGTCGAAGGCATCGACCAGCTGGACTATCCCGGAGTGATCTTCCGCGGCCCTGCGCACGACAGACGCGCCGCGCTCGCTGCGGGGCCGGATATCTGGGAAGTCGTCGCCCGGCTTCAGGAACTGGCTGGCTCGGAGGAGCAGCGCATCACGTTGCTGAGCGAAGAGTCTGACCTGCATCCGCGGCTTGTCCGCGTCGCTCTCGACTACGCCGCTGAGCACTCCAAGGAGATACGCGAGCGGATCGCGCGGAACCAGGCGATGATCGAACGGAGCCGCAAGACCGCGCAGCAGCGTCAGGGACTGCTGGCTTGATTAGCTTCCTAATCGACGAGATGTTCCCGGCAGCCGCAGCCGGCCTGCTCCGCGATAAGTACCATCACGACGCGATCCATGTCGCCGAGGCTGGCTTGCGGGGCGCTCCGGACACGCAGGTGGCGGCGACTGCCAGGGCTGACGGTAGGGCCGTCGTTACCGAGAACGTCGCCGATTTCTCTGCCGAGCGCGACGTCGTGCTGGTGTTTGTCCTGAAACGGAACCTGCCAGTGGGCAGTGCCCAAGCACCGGCCCTCGCCGGCTTGCTCGACCGCTGGGCCCACGACTCCCCCGACCCTTACCTCGGACCGCACTGGCCCTGCATCGACTGAGCGGTCGGCTCCGCGCGCGCTGCTGACCAGCGGAATCATGCCCGGCAGGCATACCTGAACTGCTCCTATAGCCGTAGGATTCGGTAGCTGCCCGACAAGTGGATGGATTCGCATGGAAACGTTGTCTGCTGAGCCCGTGGCCCCCGCCGTCCCGGCCCGGCGCGCCACGGCGTGGGTAAAACGGGCCGGGCGATCTGCCAAGGCACACTGGGTGGACATCGCCTGGATGGTGTTTATCGCACTGAACCTCCTCGCGATGCGATTCATCCCGGCCTGGCAGACCGTGCCCTTCCTGATCATCTGGCTGAGCCTCACCACGCTCTACGGCTTCCGGCTGTGGCGCCTGGGATCCACGGTTCTCACGGTCCTGGTGGTCACCTTGCTCACCGGCGGCGTGATCGGCTGGCAGGTCCTGCGGGGGAAGCAGGACCTCGACTACCTCGCAGAGGTCCCCTTGCTTGCCACCATGTTCGTGGTCATGGCCTTGCATTCCCGCAGGCGGCTTGCGGCCATGGAAGACATGAAGCGCGTGTCGGAGCACAACCTGCGCCTGCTCGAGCACCAGCGGCAGTTTATGCAGGACGTGGCGCATGAGCTAGGCACGCCCATCACCATCGCACTCGGCCACGCCGAGCTCATCACCCGCGCCGCGACCGATCAGGTGATCGCCAAGGATGCGCGCGTTGCCGTCGACGAATTGCTCCGGATGCGACGGCTGGCCAGCCGGATGATGCTGCTAGCAGCCACGGACGGCCCGGACTTCCTGCACATGACGCACGTTAACGTCGCAGACTTCCTGATGGAAACGGTGCACCGGTGGAGCCAGACGCCCCGGCGCTGGTCGGTTGGCACTCTGACGGAGGCGACCCTGGAAGCGGACGAAGACCGTCTGACGTTGGCCCTGGACGCGCTGATTGAGAACGCGATCGACCACACTGACTCCGACGGACGCATCGAGCTAAGCGCGCGGCTGGACGGCGAGAACGTCGTCATCGCCGTCGCCGACTCAGGCTCGGGCATACCGGCGAACGAGGTTGGCCGCATCTTCGGCCGGTTCACCAGGGTTGACCAGGGCCGCAGCCGGAAGACCGGCGGCTTTGGCCTCGGCCTGGCGGTAGTGAAGGCGATCGCAGAGGCGCATAACGGCTCGGTCCGGGTGCAGAGCACGGTCGGCAAGGGGTCGGTATTCGAGCTGCTGATGCCTGCATCGGCAGAGCTGCCCGG
The DNA here is from genome assembly GCA_963804435.1 of uncultured Actinomycetota bacterium. GTDB lineage: Bacteria > Actinomycetota > Actinomycetes > Streptosporangiales > Streptosporangiaceae > JAJYUU01. Next base: position 4,132,608 of record CAWDQI010000001.1, read on the forward strand.
CCTGGAGCTGCCATTGGAACAGCGGGCCGCGCGTTAGTAGCTGCGGACGCCGGTCCGCCGGACGGTGGGCCACAAGCTCAGCTGCCGGGCCGTATCAAACGCGTCGCGGTTCGATCTCGCCTTCAGTGTTCAATTCCAATGTGCCCCATTTAAGCGCTTATAAGCCAAGGCGAATCGCTGGCTTCCGCCCCCTGTAGTTGCACGCTCACCGGTGGTGATCTAACTCACGGCACCCTGCGATCACGGGCTGCGTCATATCACCAAGTAAATTCGCCCGCTGGACGCGCTTCCTGGATGTATACGGGTCGAAGTGAGCGTTACACCAGAGGATCACATTCCGGGCGTCGAACCGTTTGGCGCCGGATTCCCCCCTGTGATTGTGTGGAGGCTTGCTATGGTTCGGCCGATTGATACGGCCTGCGAGGCGCTCTTCGCGTCGGCGCTGCAGCGATCGGACGCCGTTACCCCCGAGGCTGTGGCGGGTGCGATCAGCCATGCCATGAGCGAACTCGGCGCCACCGGCTGCGCCAGCCGGATGGCCGAGGAGTTCGGCGAGCACCCCGAGACAGCCTGCGACCGGATGCATTGGGTCCGGGAATTGGTGTGCGACCTCTTCGCCGATCCCGCCTCACCGGCCTCCGGGACCGTCCAGGGCGCCGCCTGACCATACCGCCCGACTAGGCCGCATGGCCGAGCCATCTGACCGAGCCAGCTCACTGGGCCAGCTGACCGGGCCACCGGCCCCGTCGCAGCCGGGCCGCGCAGCAGCGCCGTTAGCCTCCGGCTCAGGCCGAGACGAGGTCGCAGACGAAGATCAGGGTCTCTCCCGGCGCTATCGACCGGCCAGCACCGCGTTCGCCATAGGCAAGGTGCGGCGGAATGACTAGCTGGCGGCGGCCGCCTACGCGCATCCCCTGCACGCCCTGATCCCAGCCCGTGATGACCTGGCCGACACCGAGCCTGAACTCCAGCGGATCGCCTCGATTCCAGCTCGCGTCGAATTCCTCGCCAGTGGAGTACGCAACCCCGACATAATGCACCTGGACCGTGTCGCCGGGCTTGGCGACGGCACCGTCACCCTCCCAGACATCGGTGATCTCAAGTTCGGCTGGCGGCTCGCCGCCGGGGAAGTCGACCTCAGGCTTCTCGATGCTCATTTGTCCGTCTCTCTCAGTGGTTCCGCGGCCGCCGGGGCCGGCGACGCAACGCGGTCCAGCTTAAGAGCACCGATGAGCGCCTGGACGCCATCGAGGATCCGCTCCACGCCGAAGAGGAACTCGTCCCGCTCCGACTGGGGTTCGGCCGCTGCTGACCACGCGAGCCGGTGCAGCCGCGGGTACGCCTGCTCGTCGACCAGTTCCCGCAGCAGGCTCTCAAAGCTAGGGAAGGGAACGGGGTCCTCGCGAGCTGGCCGTGCCTGGCCGGCTGACTCTGGATCGGGCTGACTCACGGCCTCCGCCTGAACCTGCGCATTCGCCCGGATGGCATCGTGGGCCATCCGGGCCTCGCTCAGGGTGTAGGAGCTGAGCAGTCCGACCACCCGGAGCTTGTCGCCGTCCGGCAGTCCGGTCCCGTCCATGGCCTCGAGGGCCCGCTCCACGAATGTCAGCGAATTCGGCCCGAGCGGCGGCGCGGCGATCGGCATCTGGGTGATCCACGGATGCAGGTCGAGCTGATCCCGCTGGAATGTCGCCCACATCCGGAGCTTTTCGCGCCAGTTGTCCCCGTGGAGCACCAGCGCCTCAGCGCCCCGCGCGCTGCCGTTCCACATCAGCTGGAGCAGCTCATCCTTGCCGGTGACGTGCCGGTACAGCGACATCGTGGTGAACCCGAGTTCCTGTGCAACCCGCGCCATCGAGACGGCCTCTAGCCCGTCGGCGTCGGCAATCCGCATCGCGGCCTCGACGATGGCATCGACCGTCAGCCCCGGCTTGGGCCCGCGACGGCCTCGCTCGCGCCGTCCCCACATCAGCTCGAGCACGGGCGGCAGCGGCACTCCACCATCGCCTGGCAATCTGCCCCTCCTCGTTCCTGAGTGCTCGACCCATTCAACCGCCTGCCGGCGCCAGCAGCTCGCTTGACAAACTGTGTGCGCCATATACAGTATTGCTCCATGGACAATCAGTGTACCACATACACAGTTAATGCCAGCGGCCTCAGCAAGTCTTTCGGCAACCGCGTCGTGCTCGACCATGTCGACCTCGCCATCGAGACCGGCTCGGTGTTCGCGCTGCTCGGCCCCAACGGCGCGGGCAAGACGACGATGGTCCGGATCCTGGCCACCCTGATCCGCCCCGACGCGGGGAACGCCACGATCGCCGGCCATGACCTCCTCGCGGATCCGCTCGGCGTCCGCGACTCGATCAGCCTCACCGGCCAGTACGCCGCCGTCGACGACATGCTGACCGGCGAGGAGAACCTGGGGATGATGGCCAGGCTGCTGCGCCTCGGCAGGGCGGCCGCCAGGGCCCGCGCCTGTGAGCTGCTCGATGCCTTCGGGCTCTACGACGCTCGTCACCGCCGGGCGGGCACATATTCCGGTGGCATGAAGCGCCGGCTCGATCTTGCCGCCAGCATGATCAGGAAACCCGACTTGCTGTTCCTGGACGAGCCGACTGCCGGCCTGGACCCGCGCAGCCGGGAGCAGCTCTGGCTGACAGTGCGCCAGCTGGTCGGCGAGGGCGTGACAGTCCTGCTCACGACCCAGTACCTGGCGGAGGCCGACGTCCTGGCCGACCGGATCGCGCTGCTCGACCATGGCCGGATCGTGGCGGCGGGCACCGCGGACGAGCTGAAGTCCAGCATCGGCAACGAGATCGTCCGGCTGCAGTTCGCCGATCGCGATAGCTACGCGCGGGCCGTCGGCTCGCTAGCCGCGCTGACCGCCGACGAACAGCTGCTGGCCGTCGAGGTCGCCACCGAAGGGTCGGCCGCCGAGGTTCACGCACTGCTCGGCTGGCTGGCCGCAGCCGGCGCCCCGGCCCGGAAGATCTCCGTCCACCGCCCCAGCCTGGATGCCGTGTTCCTGTCCCTGACCAGCCCCGACGGCGCCCGCCGCAATCCGAAGGAAGTGTCCCGATGAGCCTGGCCTACGCTGTCTCCGACTCGCGCGTGATGGTCGCGCGCTGCGTGCGCCGCTCGCTGCGCAACCCGGAGGCGTTCTTCACCGCGCTCATGCTGCCGGTCGTGCTCATGCTGATGTTCGTCTACGTGTTCGGCGGCGCGCTGCGGACCGGCGGCCGGTACGTGGACTACGTCGTTCCCGGCCTTATCGTGCTCTGTGCCGGGTTCGGCGCGGGCACGACGGCCGTGGCGGTAGCGACTGACATGACGAACGGCATCGTGGACCGGTTCCGGTCCATGCCGATCAGCGCCTCCTCGATCCTGACCGGGCAGATCGTTGCCAGCCTGGCCCGCAACCTGCTGGCCACGGCCCTGGTGATTTGCGTCGGCCTTGGCATCGGCTGGCGGCCGGCCGCCTCGCCTGCCGCCTGGGCGGGCGCGGCCAGCCTGATCGTGCTATTCATTCTCGCCCTGTCCTGGCTAGCCGCCGCGTTGGGCTTGCTCGTCCGCAGCGCTGAGGCCGCGAACTCCGTGTCCTTCGCGCTCATGTTCATCCCGTACGTCAGCACGGCGTTCGTGCCAGCCCGGTCCATGCCCGCGGTGCTGCGGGTCGTCGCCGAGCACCAGCCGTTCACCCCGATCATCGAGACCATGCGCGGGCTGTGGATGGGCCACACCTCGACCGGAGTTACCGTCGGGCACGAGGCGTGGCTCGCCGTCTTGTACTCCGGGAGCATCCTGGCCGTCTCTTTCTTCGCCGCGACTTGGCTCTTCCGGCACCGGACGGCAGCCTGACCTGGGCTGATGGCCGCTAGCGGGCCGCGCGGGAAGGCTGCGTGGCCCGCTGACGTTAGCGCGATCATGCATGTTGATATCTGGGCGGACGTGGTGTGCCCGTGGTGTTACCTCGGCAAGCGGCGCTTCGAGCGAGCGCTCGAGTCGTTTGAGGGCGGGGACGACGTCACGGTTACTTACCACTCGTTTGAGCTCGACCCGACCATGCCGCCGGGCGTCACGACACCTACCGTGGAGAGGCTGGCCAGCAAGTACCAAATGAGCCCGGAGCAAGCCGAACAGGCTCAGCGCCAGATGGAGCAGCGCGCGACCGGTGACGGGCTTACGTTCCGGATGGACGGCCTGGTCAGCGGCAACACCAGGGACGCGCATCGGCTATTGCAACTGGCCAAGGTCCGCGGGCATCAGGCCGAGCTCATGGAGCGCCTTCATCGCGCCTATTTCAGCGAGCAGGGATCCATCTTCGATCACGCCTCTCTGACGAGCCTGGCCGCCGAGGCGGGCCTTGATCCGGGCGAGGTAGCCCAGGTGCTGGCCACGGACGAATACGGCGACGCGGTGGATGCGGACGAGGAGATGGCCCGTTCGCTCGGAGCGACCGGCGTCCCGTTCTTCGTCGTCGGCCGCCGGTACGCGTTCTCGGGAGCGCAGTCGCCGGAGACGATCGCCGAGGTCCTGGAACGCGCCAGCGGCGACGCGACGGCCTCCTGATCCGCGGTTCCGCCGTGCCTCAGCGGGTTCGGCGCGACCCCCCGCAGCTACCCCGCCCTAGGTCCGGTACCGCGTTCCTGAGCTGCCCGGAGGCGGGCACAGTTCTGGTCCGGCCTCGGGGTGCCCGGCTTCGTCGGCCCGCTAGCTCGACGTGACGTCATGCCCGACGATCGCCGACCATTCGGACAACTCCGCGGTCAGCCGCGGATCCGCGTGCCGGGGACGGCCGGCCCGGTGCCGGATGATGCCGTGCCGACGCTCGGCCTCGCGCGGCGCCGCCGTCGCGCCCAGCGCCAGCGTGACCGCAGCGCCGCCGCGCGCCGACCGGCCTATTGTCAGCGATCCGCCGGAGCTGTCGGCGATCCGGCGGGCGATGTCAAGGCCCAGCCCCGTGGACCCGGCTCCGGAGGCTCCGCGGCTGACCGGGTAGCCGCCGTCGCCGAAGCCAGGGCCTTCGTCGGACACCATCAGCCAGGCTCCGCCGCCTGCCCTGGGCGTCAGCCTGACGGCGAAGCCGGCGCCCTCAGCGGTATGGGCAAACACGTTCTCCAGCAGGATGTCGATGCAGGCCGCAAGGTCCTGCGCGGGGACGCGCACCGGCAGCCAGTCGGCAACGACCTCCACCTCCATGCGTCTGTCCTGGTCCTCGGCCAGGGCCTGCCAGAACGCGGTGCGGTCCCGGACGATCTCGGCGGCGTCGCACGCCACCCTGCCGCCAGAACCGGACGGCCGCCGGGCCTCCCGGATGATCTCGTTCACGGTCCGGGTCAGTGCGTCCACGTCGCTGGTGACCTGCATCATTTCCGCGTGGTCACGAAGCGACTCAGCGTCTATCCGCAGCGCCGTCAGCGGCGTCCGCAGCCGGTGTGACATGTCAGCGAGCGTCTCCCGCTCGTGCGCGAGCAGTTCGCCGATTCGCGCCGCCAGCCTGTTCAGTCCCCGGCTCACCTGGCGAACCTCTGGCGGCCCGTCCGCCGGCGCACGAGCCGACAGGTCACCGTCCGCGAGCAACTCCGACGCGCGGGCCACGGCCGCAAGCGGAAGTAGCAGCGACCGGGCGAGCTGGGATGAGACAACCACGCTGAGCGCGAGCAGGCCGAGGCCGATCAAGCCCAGCAGCAGCCAGGCCTGCGACACGCCCTGGCTGAGTTGCGAGGCGGGCACGAACGTCCGGATCACTGCGGTGCCCTTGGACAGTCCCTGGACGGCGACAAGTATGTCCTCGCCGCCCGCCACCCGCTGGGTGAAACTGCGACCGTTCTCGGCGGCCAGCACGTCGGCCGACTTCGCGGCGTGCGCGCCGAGGACCTGGCCGCCGGGCAGGAACACCGTGGTGGGCTCGGCCGGGTTGTGCGCGTTCACCCCGTCGACGGTGACACGCAGCTGCGCCGGGGTGAGGGTAGCAACCAGCGGGGCCATCCACTGCGCCTGCGCCGTCGCCGCACTGGACGCCTTGTCCGCCGCGAAGGTCCGCAGCAGCAAGGCCAGCGGCAATAGGAAGGAAACGAGGATCAGCGAGCTGATCGCCAGGACCAGCAGGCTGAGCCGGAGCCTCATGCCGGGGCCGCGAGCTTGATGCCGACGCCGCGCACCGTATAGAGGTACCTGGGCTCCTGCGCGGTCTCCCCCATCTTGCGGCGCAGCCAGGAGACATGGACGTCGATGGTCTTGTCCGCGCCGCCGTACGGCATCCGCCAGACGTGCGTCAGCAGGTCTCGCTTGGGCACAACCTGTCCTGCCCGCCGGGCTAGGTAGAACAGCAGGTCGAATTCCCGCCTGCTGAGATCCAGCGGCCGACCGTCCAGCATTGCCTCGTAAGCCTCGCCGTCCAGCCAGAGCCCGCCAACCTGGACCGGCGCAATCCGGTGCGCATCGACCTCGCTAGCGCGGCGGAGCACGGCGCGGATCCTGGCATCGATCTGCCCCGGCCCGAACGGCTTGACCAGGTAGTCATCCGCCCCCGCGTTGAGCGCCCGGACGATGTCGGCCTCGTCGTCCCGCGCGGTAGCCACGACGACCGGGACGGCGCTGACCGCCCGCAGCATCCGCAGCGCTTCGTACCCGTCGAGGCCCGGCAGGCCGAGGTCCAGGATCACCAGGTCAGGCGGCGCCGTCACGATTTGCTGGAGTGCGTCCATGGCAGTACTCGTGCTGGCAACGGCATGCCCGCGCTCGGACAACGCGCGGACGAGAGCGTGCCTGATGGACGCGTCGTCCTCGACGAGCAGAAGCTGCGCCACAACTAGTGAAGGTAGCCGGAATGCTGCTGTCATGGTGTCGAATGACCGCAATGGATCGGCGGTTCGTCCCAGTTCGTTCCCGGCCTGGCCTCGCTTGTGGTTGCCTTTACCCGTGCTTAATCTGAGCTCTGGCACTGTTGGCCAGTGAGATCGCGAGTCCTCATCGGCGCGAGCGCCTGGTTGCTTGGTGCCGTGACCGCGACGGCGGGCAGCATGCTCGCCGTCAATCAGCTCGCGCACGGCTTGTTTAACCAGCCCGCGCAGCTGCTCGGCAGCTCCGCCGTTGCGAATCCCGACCACGACTCGGGCGGTCGGTCCGCTGCCAGCGGTTCAACCCTTATTCCCGCCGCGTCACCGTCAACTCCGCGGCCGGCCAGATCTCGGCGCGCGACCCCCGCGCCCAGCCTGTCAACCTCTCCCTCTCCCTCCCCCTCCAGCGCCGGTTCTGGCGGAACCCTGCTGGTGTCGCCGGATGGCAGCGTGATGGCTGACTGCCTGCCGGCCGGCGCCCACCTGCTGTACTGGAGTCCCGACCAGGGTTTCCAGGTAGACGATGTCAACCGCGGGCCCGCGCCAGTCGCCCGCGTGACCTTCGAAGGGGCCGGCGGCGACGTGGTCATGTACGTGTCCTGCCGGGGAGGCACGCCGGTGGCGCGGCTTGGCCACGATGAGTGATCTCGCTTCTCTTGCGCGGTCGGCGATGCCAGGTCTGCCGGTGCCGTGCGCTGACCGGGCAAGCAAGCCCACGATCGTGCTAGTCGCGGCTTTTCTCGACTAGCAGCGCCAGCGTTGGGCAGGACGAAACGGCCCGCCTGGCATGGGCGTCGAGCTCCTCGGGCACCTCACCTTGGCCAATGATCGGGTAGCCCCACGGGTCGAGCTTGATCAGCTCAGGCAGCAGTTCCGCGCAAACGCCGTGCGCGGTGCACTTAATCGGGTTTACCCGCAGGCGGTCGGTCACCAGTCGGCCATATCGCCAGGGACGGGCAGCACCGGAGCGTGCCGGACGCCATAACACGGACCGCGTTCCTGGTGCCACCAGACATCTTCCTGGAACGCGGTCAGCGCGCTGCGGACCAGCTGAGTGGCACCGTCCGGATGGCGGCAGGCACCGCGACCTTCGACCAGGCCGACGAGCGTCTTGATCTGGCCTGCAATCCGGGATGTCCCGTGGTAGGCCAGGTCAGCGACGGAATCGGCGAGCGCGGGCAGCCCGAATACGCACGGTCCGCACTGTCCGGCGGTCTGGCCGGCCAGGTATTTGACAACGCGCGCTGTCTCCGCGAGGCCGCACGCCGACTCCGGCAGCGCGATGATGATCCCGGCGCCCAGCGCGCCGCCGGCCGCCTTCACGTCGACGTGGGTGAGCGGCAGCTGCCATGCGGTCTCGATCGGCAGCCAGGTGCCGAAATAGCCGCCGGTCAGCACGGCCTGGGGCCGCTCGGTCAGGCCGCCTGCGGTCATCAACACCGATCCAACCGGCGTGCCGAGCTCGATCTCGTAGACACCGGGCCTCGCGACCGCACCGGTGACCGTGACCAGCATGGTCCCCGCCGCTCCGGGCACGCCCGCCGACCGGAACCAGCGGTCCCCGTAGCGGGCGATCAGTGCCAGGTGCGCCAGTGTCTCCGCGTTGTTCACGAGCGTCGGCCGGCCGTCGACCCCCCGCTCGTGGGTCCGGGGCGGCGAGAAGGTCGGCAGGCCCTGCCCGCCGTTGAGGTACTCGACGATGGCCGACTGCTCGCTGGACACATACCGCCCCGGTATGCCGACGACCACGATCGGCACCGGGTCGATGCCCGCCACCGCGCGGGCCTCGGCTGCCGCTTCGAGGTTCCGGCCCAGCCGCCGCTCGTGCCGGTGCACGACCAGATATGCCTGGTCTGCTCCCACGGCGTAGGCCGCGAGGCTGATGCCGTCGAGTACCAGGTGCGGTGCCACGGATAGCAGCAGCTTGTCCTTGGCGCTGGCCGGCTCGCCTTCGGCTCCGTTGGCGACGACCACGGAGCGCCCGCGGCCGGCGGCAACTGACCGCAGCTTACGGCCGGTTGGGAACCCTGCGCCGCCGCGCCCGGTCAGCCCCGCGCGCTCCACCAGATCGATCAGCCGGCGGGCCCGCTCCCGGTCCGCCCGCTTGCCGCCGGCCGGGCCCGGCAGCGGCAAGGGGCCATGCATCCGCTCGTGACCCAGCAACCCGACCGGGCCTCCGTCTGGCGGACCGTCCAGCAGCCTCGGCACCCGCCTGAGGCGCGGCCGGGTATCGGTGACGACGGCGACCGTCATGGCGCCAGCCGGCGGGACGGAAGCAGGCTGACGACCCGGATCACGGCTGCCACCAGCACCACTGCACCGCATGCCACGGCGAGATAGACGACCCAGGTCTTGCTGTGGTCGGTTCCGATGCCCAGGCCGTGCGCCAGTGCGACCGGCCAGCAGAGGTAGCCGCCCCAGTGCACGACGCGCCAGAACCGGTGCCCGATGTGCTGCCGCAGCAGGCTGGTCACCACGACCGCGACGAATGTGTCTGACGCGATGGCGCCGAGCCCCAGCCAGAACCGGTGATAGCCGGACAGGAACGGCACGATCGCGTCCTGCAGGCCGATCGAGGTGTAACTGTCCACGACGGTGGTGCCGATGTGCAGGCCCAGGAAGATCATCGCCAGCAGCGAGATGTTGCGGTGCAGTCCGACCACAAGGAAGCGGGGCCACCGATCGCCGGAGAGGCGCCCTGCGGTCAGCAGGCCCAGCGCGGTAGTCGCCGTCAGGAGCAGCAGGGCCACCAGACCGGCGGCCCTAGTCGCGTACCACAGGCCGGGTCCGCTAAAGCTCATCCGGCCAGCCTCCGGTTGTCAGGACGGTGCCATCGGGCCTGACGAGCCGGGCAGGCATCGCCAGGCCTTCCAGCCAGCTCGCGGCCGCGGTCGAGCGGATGATGGCGGCTGTGCTCGCGGTGTTGGCGTCGACGCAACTGGCCCCGGCCACGCTGACCGAGGCCCAGCAGCTGCTGACCGGGCGGCCGGTACCGGGATGAATGATGTGGTGCAGGTCCTGCCCGCCACGCCGCCACCTGCGTGTCGCGGTGCCTGAGGTGGCTAGTCCCCCATCCCAGATGGCTATCACCGGGCCGTTGCGACGAACGGTACGCGCGTCGGCGCCTGACGGGGCCGGCAGGTCATCGGCGATCTGGACGCGCCAGCCGCGCTCCGGCGACGGCCCCGCCACGGCGATGTCGCCACCCAGGTTCACCAGGACGCCAGCGCCTGTTGCAGCGGCGATAGCTCCGGCCGCCCGGTCGGCGGCGAGCGCCTTCGCGGTCGCGCCGAGATCCAGCTGAACTCCGGCTGGAACCCGAATCGTCCCTGCTTCCTGATCCAGCTGGACGCAGCGCCATCCGGCCGCAGGCGCCGGTGACGGCGCAGCTGCTTGCTCGAGGGCTGCGAGCTCGGCGAAGTCACGGTCGTAGCCCAGGCCGACCAGGGACCGGCCGCAGGTGGGATCGACATCGCCATCAGAAGCCTGAGCGGCTCGGAGCGCGACGGCGAGCGCCTCCGCGAACATCGGGCTGACGGACCGCTCCGCCCCGCCAGCCCGGTTAACCGCGGTCAGCTCTGAATCGGCCCGGAAACGCGAGCACGCACGGTCGATCGCGCGCAGCTCGGCCGCCAGGATGCGCCTAGCCGCGGCCATCGACGACTGCTGGGTAACCAGCAGCGCGCCGAACGTACCGAACACGCCGAAGCCACAGCCGACCATGTCCGGCGTCACCGGCCGGATCGATGTAACCGCCGGCCACGCCGCGCAAGCCGACGGCTCCTCGGAACGCAATCCGGATGACCCGACGGCCAGAGACGCCATCCGCTAACCGCCGGCCGGAGTCGACGTGTGCGACGTAGTGGGTGCCGGCGTTGGGCTTGGCGACGGTGCTGGCGGTTTGGTAGGCGGCGCCACCGTCGGCTTGGGCGTCGTCGGCTTCGGCGCTGGCGGGGCAGTCGTGGGTTGAGCGGAATGCGTGGTCGTCGCCGGGTTAGGCGCGGAGCCCGTGGTCTGGCCGGCCGACGGCGAGGTCGTGGCGCCGGCGGACTTGCGCGCTTTTGCCGATGCCGACGCGGACGGCGAGGGCGAGTGCCCGCTCGCGGACGGCGAGGCGCCTGACCCGGCGCTGGCGCTGCCGGCCGGCTGGGTCTGCGCACTGGACGCCGTACCGGCGGAGCTGTTAGCCGTCTTAGAGAAGAGCGTCGTCAGGCCGAACGCGGTCACTGCGCTCAGCAAAGTCGCTCGCCAGGTAAGGCGGGACAGCCTGCGCAGTCCGGAATCCCTGCCCGCGGTGAGGCTTCTGTGTCTCATGCCGGCAACTCAACCAGCGGCTGGGTTAAGAGCCCACCAAGATGGCGCTAGCGGATAGCTTACGCGCCGGGGTTGCCCGGCCGGCACCGGTCGCGGGCCGATCCCCCTCGGACCGGCCCGCGAACCGGATGGTCACCGGATGCTTGTCAGATCGAGCCAGATAGTCGCCGGATTGGCCGCGTCGACACTTGCCTGCAGCGTCAGGCCAGGCCGCAGTTGCCCGATCTGCATCTGACTGATCGGCTGCTGCATCGTGGCCGGATACGGTGGCATGCCATCAGCCATGACGGTCAGCTCGAACTCGACAAGAAGATCGAAGTTGATCATCCCGACCTGCCGCATCGAGGTGATCATGACAGTCCGGCGAACGGAGGCCCCGTTCGCCAGGCCGGTCGCAGCGGCGACGGGCTCGAAGTCAGGACCCGATAGCGACAAGCTGACCTGGGTTCCGCCCAGCTGTCCCACCGGCCCTGCACCCGGGTCAGCTGAGCTTGCGCGGCGGCCTGATGCGCCGCGGCCATCTGCGCCTGCGCGCCCAGATGCTGGGCTTGCTGCACCATCCCCGGCGCGGCGTTGGCCATGTCCTTCATGTCCTTCATTCGCTTGAGCATTCCCATGCCGCCCCGCCTCTGGTGAGTTTCCCGCTCTCGCGTCGGCCCGGTTGGGGCGTGCCGCTCGTCCATCCGGACACGCCGATGTCGATGCACGCGGGCGTACCGCAGTCAACCCTCCGATACCGCTTTCCCGGCGGCAATATCAGCTGAGTCTCGCTTTGGTACGCTCACGGTGTCGCGCAGGTTCGATGGCGACGCTGCGCGCTAGGCGGCGCGAAGCAAACGTGGGGACAGATCGTGGACAATCCGCCGCGGCGGACCCTGGCATCCCGCCTCGAGGACCGCGATAGCTGCCGGTTCACCGGTCGCTCGGGCGAGATAGCGTTCCTTAACACGTGCCTTGATTCAGCTGACCCGCCTGCCTGCGTGGTGCACGTGTGCGGACCTGGCGGTATCGGCAAGAGCACGCTGCTGCGCGAGGCAGCCCGGCGAGCACGTGGCCTTGGCCGCAGCGTCATCGGTGTCGACGGCCGGGACCTGGGCCCGGCGCCCGGCATGCTCGAGGCAGCGTTGCGCGAGGCCGCGCAGCACGAGCGTCCGCTTGTCCTGCTTGACTCCTACGAGCTGATGACGGCGCTGGACTCCTACCTGCGGCGCGACTTGCTTCCCGAACTGCCTGACGAGGCCATGGTGATCATCGCTGGCCGCGGCGATCCTGACCCTGGCTGGTTCTCTGGCGGGTGGGAAGCCCTCACCGCCCGGCTCGACCTGGCGGCGCTTGCCCCTGACGATGCCCGGCGCCTGCTGGCCGCCCGCGGCCTCACCGACCAGCGTGTGCCGGCGATCATCGACTGGGCGGCCGGGTCGCCGCTCGCGCTGGCCCTGGCTGCCGAGGCGGCGATCGCCGACCCTGACTGGAACGCATCCAGCGCCGCCGACCGGCCCGACATCCTGCGCTCGCTCCTGCACCGGCTGGTCGAGACGGAGCTGCAGGACATCCGGCCGTCCGCGCTCGGCATCGCCGTCGTTGCCAGGATCACTACGCCCGACCTGGTACGCGCCGTCCTGCCGGGCGAGGATGCCGACGCTGAGTACCGCAAGCTCGCCGAGCTGACGATCACTGACCGGATCGGCTCGGGCATCACGATGCACCAGCTGGCGCGCAAGGCGCTACTGGCGGACCTGCGGCAGCGTAACCCCGAACTTGAGCGAGACCTGCGCCGCCGCGTCGTCGACTACCTGCACAGCCGGGCGCAAAACGGCGAGACCCAGCTGATGATCGACATGGCGCACCTGGTGGAGAACCCGCTAGTGCGCTGGGGCTTCGGCTGGCACGGCAACGTCAGCTTTCGGGTGGATTCCGTCCGTCCCGGCGACGAAGCGTGGATCAGCCAGGTGATGACGGAATACGACGCGCTGTGGTGGCAGCTCACCCGCCGGTTCTTTACCGAGGCGCCGGACCGAGTCGCGGTCGCCAGGGACCTCAGCGATCAGATATGCGGCTACCTGGTCAGCATGAGCCAGCTGACCGCACCCGCGTTCGCCGATGAGGACCCGCTGGCCGGCCCGTGGCTCGCCCGCGCAAGGCGCGACGCGGGACTCGGTGACTCGGTGCTCTGGCACGCTGCCGTCGACTTCACCGGGCAGGGCACCGTCCAGGCAATGCTCGGCGTCGCCGGCGTCCTGCGCAGCGGCACGCCAAGCGCGCGGTTCGCCTACCTGCCGATCGATCCCCGGCTGCCGGGCGCACTTGACTTCGCTCGCGCTGTCGGCGCGCAGCACCTGGCCGAACTCGACGCCCGCATCGGCGACCGCGTGGTCCAGTGCCACCGGCTGGACTACGGCCCCGGCGGCATGTTCTCCTACATTCGCGCGCAGATCTACGCCGAGATCGGCTTGCCGCCGCCGGCGCAGCCACAACGCCTGGTGACGGACGCGGCTACGGTGCGCCAGGCGCTGAGGGCCTTCCGCGTGCCGCGGGAGCTGGCTCGTAGCGCGCTGGCGACTGGGTCAACGCTGGCGGAGCGCGCCGAGTCTGTCCGTAGCCTCCTGCGGACGGCAGCCGAGCAGGCATTCGGCGACAGTGAGTCGGAGAAGCTGCTCTACAGCGTGCTCATGGCCGGGTACCTCGAGCCGTTGCGGAGTCACGAGGAAGCCGCGAGCAAGCTTTGCCTCAGCCGGGCCGCGTACTTCCGCAGGCTGAAAACCGCGGTGGAGCGACTGGCTGAGCACATGGCCGCGGATCCGCAATCCCTGACCAGTGCGTCCGGGCCGGACGACGATGGCGGGAACTGGCTCAAGCCTGGCGCCCGCCCCGCTTGAACACCGCCACATCACCGTGAACCCACGCCTGGCGGGCAAGCCGGACCGCCTCGCCGCCCGCTGCGCCGCCGTTGCGATCTGCGCCGGACGGCTGAGCCGTCATGACGTCTCAGCCGGGATGGCGTAGCCGCACCGAGCTCAGGTCACGCTAAACGGGGGCTACCGAGTGCCAGGGTCAGCGTCTTGGCGAGCTCGGCCGGGCCGAGGACTATGTTCGGTAGATTCATCGGCGCGCGTCGTCGATCAGTGTCGCTGGTGCCGAAGTGCTCCGGGAGGAGAAGTCGTGGCTGGGTTCGCTGACTCCGGGCCGGTCCCGCCCGAGTTCCAGGGTTTACTGGCAGCCGCTGAGGCACAGCAAGCCCAGGGACAGACGGGCCAAGCGCTGGCTTCGCTCCAGCAAGCCAAGGACAAGGCTCAGGCCGCCGGAAACCGCGCCCTCACTGCGCAGGCGACCTTCGCGCTCGCCACGATGCGGGTCGCCGCTGGACTTGGTGGCGAGGCGCTGGCGGCGATGCGTGAGGCTTCGGACCTTTTCGGCCAGGCCGGGGACCGGCAGAGCCAGCTCCGGGCGCTGATCCAGGTTGCCGGATTGCAAGCGGCCGCCGGGCAATTCGACGCTGCCAAGAGCGTCCTGCAGACCTGCCTCAATGGCGCTCGTCAGCTCGGCGACGGCCAGCTGCTGTCCGAGACACACCTGGCAGTCGGCCAGATGCTGCTGACGACCCGGTATGCCGCGGCGGCGGCGGCCGAGTTCCGGGCTGGTCTAGCGTTCGCGACCGGGCTCCCCGATGCCACGACCCAGGTGCAACTGCGTGCGTACCTGGCCGTCGCAGTCTTCCAATGCGGGAAAGCTGCCGAGGCAGTGTCGATGCTGGCCGAGGCGGCGAAGGTGGCCCACGCCATGCCGGACGGCATCGCTGGCGGGATGGCACTGTCGCTCGTGGGCGATGCGCTCGTGACCATCCAGCGGCCGCTTGACGCCGTGAATGTCGGGAAGCAGGTTCTTGCTCGGCTGCAGCAGACCGGCGCGCAGCCGCTCATCATCCAGGCGATGATCGGCCTGTCGAACATGTACGCACTCGCTGGCCAGCCAACCCAGGCGGCCCAGCAGGCCAGCCAAGCGGTAGCCGCCGCCAAGCAGTCCGGCGAAACCGCGGGCGTGGCTTCAGTGAATCTCAGGCTCGGCATGATGGCTTTTCAGCGCGGCGACCGAATGGTGGCCGTCGACCAGTTGCGCCAAGCCCGGACGCAGCTTGCGACCGTCGGCCTTGCTGAGCCGCCGATGCTGACCCAGATGCTCACGCAACTCAGATCATGACTGCTGATCATCCTCATCCCCGGTGTGATCTCCGCTGCCGAACAGGGTCCCATCCGGCGGCACTGGGGCCAGTGCGGCTGACAGCATCGCGGCGATGTCCGCTGGAAAAGCTTCCAGGCGCGGGTCCGTCCGCGACACTTCGGCTGCTACCTGCTGAAGCAGATTCGGGAAGCCCATCGTCTGCTGCAGTTCACGCACGAGGTCTCCGAGACCCTTCAGCATGGTGCGCTGCCGCCACCCAGCCCCGATCGTGTTCGCGACCGTGAAGGCCTCAACTAGCAACGCCACCGCCGCCGTTTCGCCCTCAGCGTCCAACTCGAACCCCGCTTGCTGAAGGCGCAGCATCGCTGCCTGCTGCGCGGCAAGGTCATGACCCTGGTGGTCGGGATCCTTCAGTAGCTCGTCTGCTGCAGCCTTGACGTCGCGGCGCGCTAGCTCCCAGTCATTGTCGAGACCGCGGTTGTAATAGAACTGAGCACGGGCCACCAGGCTGCTGACATGAGCCGGATGGTTACGGCTTGCTAATGCGCCGGTGACTGCGTCGTCCCAGTAGCCGTGCGCGCTCGCCAGGTCCCAGGCCTGGCTGAAGGCGTACGCGAGGATCATGTTCTGGAACCAGTCCGGCTTGAGTCGCGCCCTGCCGATCACTTTCCTGGCCTCGAGCGCCTGGCCGCGAAGGCTGGTGAGGGCCACGCCATTGGCGGCATAGCTCTTGAGCGTCATCGTGCGCGAGTTATCCAGGCCCGCTAGTACCTCTTGCATCTTGGCGATGAGGTCATTGAATTGCTGCTCGTCGCTGGTGGCTTGGGTGCGGCGTTGCAGCCGGTAGGCGATCAGTGCGGCAGCGCCAGATATCGCTGCGAGGATTGTGGCTGCCAGCGCTATCCAGTCTCCGGATGTCATTGATCCCCCAAGGTCCCTGCCGCCGCCAACCATGCGGTGCTGGCCGGCACTGCTCTGATTGTGCCTCCCGCAGGGCTCGACTGGCGGAGCCACCGCACTACGGCCGCGTGTCGCGCGCCCGGCTGCCGCGAGCGCGCCTGGATGTCCGGCCCGGCCGCGACGCGGGACCGTGCCGGTCGAACCGCCGGCGGGCTGCATCAGGGGCTGTGACGTGCGGCAGCCGGTTGCGCCTGGCCAAGCCCGCCCGGTCGTGCAGCGACCAGGACTCGGCTTGCGCCGGCATCGATGCCGGGGATTCTGCCCGGCCCGACATGGCTGGCGCGGGCGGGAGGGCTGTAATCGCGGCCACGGCCGCCGTCGCTGACGCGGCTGCTGCCCTGGGCTGATGGCCGGACCTGATGGCCTGCACGCTGCTCAGCATGATGCCCGCCACGATCGCTGCGCCGCCAACCAACTGCACCTGCCCGAGCGGGTCGCCGAACAGCATGGTGCCTGCGGCCGCGCCGACGAGCGGCTCCAGGTTCACGAACGCTCCGGCCACGTCGGCCGGCACCCTGGCCTGCGCCGCGGCGAACAAAGTGGTCGGCAGCACGGTTCCGGCGAGCACGAGTGCGATCACCGCCAGCAGGGTGGCAGAGCCGCCGGCCTGCCGGGCATGGCCTCAGTCATCAGGGCGACCGGGAGGACAGCCACTGCCGCGGCCGAAAGCTGCAGCGCGGTCACCGCGACCGGGTCGCGGCCGCGTAGCAGCCTTGCCTGCGAGACCGTGAACGCAGCCGACACCAGCTGCGCCGCGAGCACCAGCCCGTCGCCGCCGAGTGTGGAACCGGATCCCTGGCGGCCCGCGATGACCGTGACGCCCGCCAGCGACAACGCGAAGCCGAGCCAGGCGACCGGCCGCGCGACGCTGTGCCGGAGAATTGCGGCCATAATCGCGACCAGGACTGGGGTAGCACCGATCAGCAGCGCCGCGTGCGTCACGCTCGTCCGCTGGACGCCGATGTTCTGCAGCAGGACCGAACCGCCGTATCCGGCCGCGCCGCTGAGGACCACGGCCGGGCTCCAGGCAGCGCGCAGCCGTGACCTGCTCACCAGCACGAGTACGGCGGCGGCCAGCCCGAACCGGGCGAAGGTCAGCCAGGCGGGACCGAGCCAGTCCAGCGCGACTTTGGACAGCGGAACGGTGGTGCCCCAGAGCACCCCTGCGGCCACGAGGGCCGGGAAGACGAGACGACGGCTGCTGTTCATGACCTCAGTCTCGACGATGACGGCCGGGCGTTCGGCTGCAAGCGTGCTGGACGAGATAATATTTCGAACTATGGCACTTGAACTTGATGAAGTTGACTTGCAGCTGCTCTCCGAGCTGCAGGCCGATGCGGACCGTACCAACGTGCAGCTGTCCAGACTGGTCGGCCTGTCGCCTGCGGCGACACTGAATCGGGTTCGACGGCTGAAGGAGTCCGGCGTCATCCGGGTCGTCAGTGCCCGGCTGGACCCCGCGGCCGTCGGGTTCCCGCTGCAGATGTACGTAGGAGCCACGCTCGGTCGGCATGATCCGCGCGCCACTCGCTTGTTCGAGGAGCACGTCCGGGCGACAGCCGCAGATCATCGCGGCGGACAACGTCACCGGCGAGATGGACTACCTGCTCACGGTCGTCGCGCGGAACGTCGCCGAGTTGCAGCAGGTTCTGGCCTCGCTCGCCGCCAGGGGCGGTCAGCGCCTGGTTACCTACCTCCGGCTGGAGGAGATCAAGCCCCCGTCACGGCTGCCGCTCCTGCCAGCCGCAGCGGCCGCCCCGCCGGAGCCCGGGCGCACCAGGGCGCCGCCGCTAGGCGCACCGCGCCGCCGCTAAGGCCCACTGCGCCGTCGCTAGGCGCACCGTGCCGCCGCAAGGCGCAACGCGCCCCCCTGGCCGCGCAAGGTTGGACGGTGCGTTCTGGCCGGGGTCCCGGCCTGCGGCTTGCAGTTCGTTAATCAGCAGCCGGAGCCGGGCCGCCGAGCACTCAGCCGGCGCCTCCCTCAGCCGCACCAGCCGCTTCCGGTGCCGTAGCCGCCCACACTTCCCGGATGATCACTTGGATGGCGCCGGCCGCCGGTATCGCCAGCAGCGCGGCGACGAACCCGCCGAAGAACCCACCCACCCAGCTGCCAAGGGTCGCGCCGACCAGAATCGCCACGAGCACCAGCAGCGGGTTGATCCTGACGGTGCGGCTCATGATGACCGGGTTGAGCACGTGATTCTCGACCTGGGTGTAGATCAGGAACACAGCGGCCGTGATCACGCCGGCCGATCACCCTTGTGTGAAGGCGAACAGCACCACCGGGATCCCGGCCAGCGCGCCGCCGATCATCGGCAGGAAGTCGACGAGCGCTACCCAGAGCGCCCACAGGAACGGGAACGGGACTCCCAGCAATAGCAGCGTAACCAGCACGACGAGGCCCGCGATGACGGACGTGGCGAAGTTACCGAGCATGTAGCCGGTAACAGACCGGTTGACTTCACGGGCCACCTGGCTATAACGGGTCGCCCGGTCGGGCGCCATCAGCCCGAGCAGCCCGGTTCGCATCTTTGGCCCTTCGAGCAACATCAACACCACTAGAGCGAAGATCGTTAGCAGCGACAGCAGCAGAGAAAAGGCTCCTGCGCCCACGCTGAGCGCAGGGGCCGCGAGGTCACGTCCGTAACCAGCAAGCTTGGGCGCGTTCTTTTCCACCCAGGTCTGCAGGTGATATCTAGTCACCAGGCGGCCGAGCCAGCCCTGGCCGTGCTGGACGTTGCTGACGTAGGTCGGAAGGTTGCTGGCGAGATGGCTGATCCCGTTGACCAGCGGATATCCGAACGCTGCGGCGAGGCCGGCGAAAGCGAGCACGGCCAGCAAGGTGACGACGGTCACGGCGAGTCCGCGCCGGCGTAGCGGGCGCTGCAACACAACGACGAGCGGATTCAGCAGCAGCGCAATGAACCCGGCCACGACCAGCAGCAGGATCACGCCGCGCAGCCGGTCGACGACCTTGCCGGCCAGGTACACCAGCACCACGGCGGCGACGGCCGCGAGGATCGCCTGCAGCGGCACGTGCCGTTTCTCGGCCGCATGCCAGAGCCTGGCCCGGCGGGTGCTGGCGGCACGCAATTCGTCGGTCATGCGGCAAGCATGCCAGTTCCAGGTGGTCGTCCGCGGCCGGTGATTAACGGCCGCCTCAATTGCTTCGGAGCGCGCCCGCTTAGGCCAGCGGGCTCGTCACCTGATTCAGACCACTGGCGGCGGCATGCCGTCAGCTGAAGCGGCAAGCCCAGGGTCCCAGTCGCATACCGCACATGCGTGCCTGAAGGCCGACCGGGCGAACTCCAGCCCTGCGGCGTGCGGATCGACGCTCGCGCGCACGTCCTCCCAGTTGAGGATGTACTCCCCGAGGGCCGCATCCCAGTGCGCCGCGCGCGGGGTGAGAGCAGCCTGATCGAAGCCCTCCGGCGGCGCGGATGCGCATAGGCGTAGAACGCGGCCACCGGATACCGCGGATCGCCGGGCCACCAGCCGATCTCCGCCTGCTGGGCGTCCCTAGCATTGCGCATGATGAAGTCATCCTGTGGGACGTCGGCGCCGCGACCGGAGAAGAGGCTGACGGCCAGGTCGAACGAGCCCCACCAGGCGTTTACGGGGGTGGAGCGGCCGCGGTAGGGAGCACGGAACTCGGTCAGCACCATAGCCGCCCGGCCAGCCGCGGCGAAGTAGTCCTCGACCTGCTGGCGGTCGTAGGTCGCGTGCTCGTCGTCGGCATCAAGCGGTACGGTCCAGGGCACTTCCTGAGGCGTCGGGTTGATCTTGACGGCGCCAGCAAGCCTGGCCACGGCAGCGAGCAGTTCTGTTGTTACGGTGCCCACGGCCCGGTCCGGCGCGAGCGCGACGCGTTCCTCCCGGCCGCTGCTGTGCTCGACAACAGCCTCATGACGGCGAAGATCGAGCAGCACGACGATGCGCCCGGAGCCGTCGGGTGCAGGCAGGGGCGCGGTTTCCCAGCCCCGGGCGGTCAGCCGCAGCGCCGCGTGCTGCAGCTCAGGCTCCGGCGGGGCTAGCTCTACCGCGAGCTTGCCGAGTACCTGCGTGTGCGCGTGCAGGGTGTCGCAGGTCGCGCTCCATTGCTCGTAGGACACGGCCGGCCAGGAAACAGACATGGTTGCACGTTAAGCCGTCGGCCCGATGGCGCACAACGCGGCCCTCCCCCATCTGCGTACGCCATCCTCCGGATGCATGTTTCGCCTCGCTGTGCGCTCGCGGGTTGACATGTGACCAATTGGTCACCTATTATCGAAGCGTGGACGAGGTATTCAAGGCCCTGGCCGACCCGACCCGGCGCGAACTGCTCGACGAGCTCTTCCGGTCGGACGGGCAGACGCTCAGCGCGCTGGAGGAGCGCTTCGAAATGACCCGTTTCGGCGTCATGAAGCACCTGAAGCAGCTGGAGGAAGCCGGGCTGATCGTTACCAGGCGCCGGGGCCGGGAGAAGCTTCACTTCCTCAATCCGGTGCCGATCCGGCTTATCCACGACCGGTGGGTCAGCAAGTACGCCGAGCCCTGGGCCGCAGCGCTCAGCGACCTCAAGCAGGAACTGGAGAATCCGATGGAAAAGGTCTTCGAGATCTACATCCGCACGACCCCGGAGCGCCTCTGGCAGGCGATCACCGATCCGGAGATCAGGAAGCAAGTACAACTTCGGCGCCAGCGTGAACTCCGACTGGACGCCGGGTGCCCGGCTACGAGTTCGGCCACCCCGCGGCGCCGGTCCTCCTCGGCGAGGGCGAGATCCTCGAGGCCGACCCGCCGCGACGGCTGGTGCACACCATGACGGCCCTGTGGAGCGACGAAGTTAAGAGCGCAGGCCCCAGCAGGGTGACCTGGGAGATCGAGCCGGTCGGCGATTCGTGCCGGCTCCTGCTCATCCACGATCAGCTCCGCGAAGGCGCGAACGACCAGATCTACGGCGGCTGGCCGATGATCCTCTCCGGTCTCAAGACGTGGCTCGAGACCGGGCAGCTGCTCACCACGCCAGGGTCGCTGATGTACTCAGCCGACTTCGCGACGAGTGGACCGGGGGGCAGCAATGACTGAGCGGCGCATCTCCGGTATCCGCACAGTTGGCGTGCCCGTCCGCGACCAGGACCGCGCGCTCGAGTTCTACACCGAGGTTCTCGGCCTCCAGAAGCGGCTGGATGTCAGCCTCGGGAACGGCGGTCGCTGGATCGAGGTAGGGCCAGTCGCGGGCCCAAGCATCGCGCTCGTGCCCGCCAAGGACAGCGCTCCGGCAGGAGTGGAAACGGGCATCCGGCTTGCTGCCGCCGACGCCGACGAATTGCATGCGTTCCTGCTCAAGAACGACGTCGACGCCGACGACGTGCTGCGCTGGCCGGGCGTGCCGCCGATGTTCGCCTTCCGCGACCAGGACGGCAATGGCCTGGAGATCGTCCAGGAGGCCTAGTCGGCCGCACAGGGTCAGGCCGGGCGGCGAGCGACGGGACCGCGTGGCGCGTCTGCCAGCAGACGGGCGCAGTTCTAGCATTGGGTTACACGCCGTGATGGCGGCGTCGCGCACATGGATTCCGCAGGCTCTACGTCGCTGCTTGGCGCGGTGGCAGCACCCACGTTGCGCGGCGTGTGCCGGATGCCGTAGCCCCATGGGAGAACTGATGCGACTGCCCTTTGCCGCCCGCGACGTCCCGAGCAGGCTCGCGACTGGCGGATACGTCCTGCATACAGGAGTTAGCAAATGGAACGAGACGCCTGAGACCGCAGCCGCGGTACATGGTGCCGCGGTGACGGCGTTCCCTTTCCTCACGGAGATCCCGCCCGAGAAGTTCCTGCGCATGCTCGCCGTCTCTGAGATCGCCACCGGAACGGCTCTGCTGCTGCCGCTTATACCGAGCAAGCTCGCCGGGCTCGCCCTAGTCGGCTTCTCCGGCTCCCTGCTCGCCATGTACTGGCGCACCCCCGGAATGCACAAGCCCGGAAGCATCTGGCCCACGCCCAAGGGAGTCGCGATCAGTAAGGACGTCTGGATGCTCGGCATCGGCCTCAGCCTGCTCATGAGCGACAGCTAGCTGGTCGCGCTGGGCTCTGGGGCTCAGGCCGGCGCTGGCAGTGCTTCCGTAGAGTGAGAACAGAAGGGAGAACCGAAGGGAGATTAGCGCAGGGGGGATTCATGAACAAGAAACTGCTGGCAGGACTGGTCGCTGTCGGCCTCCTGGCGGGTGGGGAAAGCGCTACTGCCATGGCCGCTGCTGGCGCACCAGCAGCGCCGGGCAGCCCAGCCGCTATCGCGTCCAGCACCTCCGGGATGTCCAGCTGTGGCCCATTCGAGTCACTGATCACCAAGGGCACGATCACCAAGGCGCAGGCCATCGCTATCCACGACGCTTTCGTCAGCTACCTGTCCAGCCACTGGCGCAAAACGATTGACACGGTGCTCGGCCAGCTGGTCAAGAAGCACACCATCACCCAGGCCCAGGCCAGCGCCGTCACGACCGCCATCACCCAGTGGGTGCAGAACAACCGAGGCCACGAATCGGGCGACCATGGCCTCTGTCACCACGGCCACGGCGGCATGATGGGCGGCTCAGGCAAGCCGTGACTTGAGGGCATTCCTGACAGCCCGAACGGCCTCACGGCGGTCGGGGTCGGGCCTCGCCGTGCCAGCGCAGGTGGCTCACAGGCAAACTGCGGGACCTTCCTCCGCTTGACAAACTACGCGCGATGCTTGGTATAGTTTGCATCAGACGCTTATAGGAGGAACCCCAAATGATCGACACCCGCGCAGTCGCGCAGGAAGTGCAGGACCAGCTGATGGCCGCCATGAACAAGGGCCAGGAGCGCGTCCGCAAGGCCCAGGAGCAGGTGCGCCAGGCCCAGGAGCAGGCGCGCCAGGTCCAGGAGCAAGTGCGCAAGAGCCGCCAGGAGCAGGTGCGCAAGAGCCGCGAGGCAGTGACCGGCGCCATTCGCACCGGCAATGAGCTCGCCCGGGCCTTCCGGCCGAACATCCCGGCGCTACCGGTGCCGGGCCTGCGAGTTCCGTCGCTGAGCCACCTGACGGACCCGGCCAAGCTGAGGGCCAGCGCCCAGGAGCTTGCCGACCAGATGATCGCCACCCAGCGCAAGGTGACCGGCGAGGTATTCGCTAGCCAGCGCAAGGTGGCCGGCGAGGTATTCGCAACCCAGCGCAAAGTGGCAGGCCAGTTCTTCGCGACCCAGCGCAGCCTGGCCGACAAGGCGTTCCAGGCTGCTAGCCCGCTGGTAGCCGACAGCGTTACCAGGCTGTCGAAGGCCGTGGCAACACTGCAGGATGGCAGGAAGACCGGGCCCGCTGACTCTGGCGCTCACCTGGCTGCCGTCCCCCCGGTCGAAGAGACCGAGGTCGCCGAGGCTCCGGCGGAGCACGCCATCGCTGCTGACACCAAGTCAGCCGATGACGCCAAGTCAGCCGACACGGCGGGCACCAAGCCAGCCGCCGCCGAGAAGAACTCCAAGGCCAGCAAGACCCGGACGGCCAAGACCACCGGCTCCAAGCCCAGCGGGACAACGGCTGGCACCAGCAGGCCTAGGACCGCAAAGCCGGACACCCCCAAGAAGTAGGTAACGCGGGGGCTGTGGCCATCGGACGTGGCGGGCTTGCTCTCGGGAGCAGCCCGCCGCCGTCGTCGGGACGACTCGCCCAAGATCGCCGGGGCTTGCCGGGCCGGCGCCTCTCATCCGCAGTCCTTAAGCCTGGTGCCGCGGTCATCCCGCGGCACCATGATCCAGTCGGAAGGGGGCTCCGGTGAACGAGCCCTTGGCCTCTCAGATGGAAGCGCTCGGCGCGTTCATCCGGAACAAGCGCAAGCTAGCTGACCTCTCACTGCGTCAGCTCGCTGAGCGAACCAAGCTGTCCAACCCGTATCTCAGCCAGATCGAGCGCGGCCTGCATCAGCCCTCGGTCCGGGTGATCCGGCTCATCTCCGATGCGCTGAACGTGTCGACCGAGACACTGCTGGCGCAGGCCGGCCTGTTGCACCGCGAGGCCGCCAGTAGCGACCCGGCTGAGGCGCCGCCGCCGGACATCGAGGCGGCCATCCGCGCCGAGAACCGACTAACCGATGCGCAGAAGAGCGCACTCATTGCCGTGCTCAGGAGCATGCTGCCGGCGGACTAGTACGAATCGGTGGTTTGGTGTGAACATCGCAGAACGCGCGCCAACCGCTCGGCGAGCCTATTACGATACGACAGCGTGACGGACCAAAGCCAGCCGACGGCACCACAGCCGGGCGAGTCGCTGCCCCAGCGAGGGGAACCGCTGCCGCAGCGCGCAGGCTCCGAGCCACCGCGGGGCGGTTCGGCCTATGAGCCCCTGCCGCGGCGCGGAGACGGCCTGCCCCAGCGCGGAGACGGCCTGCCCCAGCGCGGAGACGGCCTGCCCCAGCGCGGAGACGGCCTCCCCCAGCGCGGAGACGCCTGCCCCAGCGCGGAGACGGCCTGCCCCAGCGCGGCGGGTCGATCTTCGACCCGTTGCCCAGGCGCAGCGAACCGCTACCGCAGCGGCCCGGAACAGCCTTCGAGCCGTTGCCGCAGCGCGGCGATTCCTTCCCCCAGCAGGGTGACGCCCTGCCCCAGCGGGGCCAGCAGCAGACCGGAGCCGAGCCGCTTCCCCGCCGCACGACGAGGAAGAGGCCGGGCGGACGTCATCGCAGCCCGCATCGGCTGTCGGTTGCCTCGGACGCGCCGTCCCTCGTGATCGCCGTTCCCGGCACCGCTGAGCAGGATTCGGCCGGCGTCGGCCACGAGGTCGCCGCTATCGCCGAGTTGTCCTGCCCCGGCGTCGACATACGCGTCGGCTACCTGGAGGGATACACCCAGGCGCTGGCCGAAGTGATCGACGAGGGAACGGAGTCCGACGGCCAGCAGCAGTTCCCCAGCGTAATCGTGCCCTTGCTGATAAGCCCCAGTCCCAGGGTCGACGACGCGCTCCGGCGGATCGCCGCGCAGCCGGCCGTGCCGGCAGTCGTGGCGGCGCATCTAGGCCCGCACCCTCTACTAGCCGAAGCGCTCCACGCGAGGCTGGCGGAGGCTGGCCTCGCCCGTCACGCCCGGTCGACCGGGCTGAGCATCTCTGTCGGTGGGCGCGGCGTCGTCGTGCTTGCCGACGTCGGCTCGGAGGCGGCAGGCGAGGCCTCGATTGTCGCGGTGCTGCTAGCCTCCAGGCTGTCTGTGCCGGTTATGCCCGCTTCGCTAGGAGACCCGGCGAGCATCGCCGACGCGGTGACGAGGCTCAGTGACTCCGGCGCTTCGCGGCCCGCACTCGCGCCCTGCCTCATCGGGCCCGGCACCTCGCTTGCGGTATTCGATGACCTCAGCGCAG
Source organism: uncultured Actinomycetota bacterium (assembly GCA_963804435.1). Lineage (GTDB taxonomy): Bacteria > Actinomycetota > Actinomycetes > Streptosporangiales > Streptosporangiaceae > JAJYUU01. Next base: position 4,158,237 of record CAWDQI010000001.1, read on the forward strand.
CGCTTGGCGCACCCTGCGCGGCGCCGCTTGGCGCGCACCAGGCGATCGGCCAGCTTGTGGCGATGCGCTACGGCGCTGCGCTCGCTACGCTCAGCCTGGCCGGCTGACAAGCCGGCAACCGACTGACCAGCGCGGCTGCGCAAGGCGCTTACCCTGCACACCGCGCGCGACCCGATCATTGGCCACAAGCTGGCTACGTTCCCTTTCTAAATGACCGTTGACACGGCCGCGAGCATGCGCTGGGCTTGCCAACTGTAAGCCGCACAGCAGTTCACATCCCGAACAGGGCACCGCCAGCGCTGCCAAGAGAGGTGAGGACATGAGCGAGTGGAACGCCATGACCTACGAGGGCAAGGACACCATCCTGCGAGTCGTCCGCCGCGAAGCTGACCAGATGTTCACGCTCGCGGAGCAGCCCGGCGCCTGGGACGCGCCGACGGCGTGCGAGAGCTGGAAGGTCAAGGACGTTATCGGCCACGTCGTGGACACGACCGAGGGATACTTCCAGGCCTTCGACACCGCGAGGGCCGGAACTGAGGCGCCGGCCCCTACGGCCTGGTCGGCATGCACGAGCGGGCAGGCCACAGCGCGCAGTCCTTCCGCGGCCTGTCGCAGCAGGAGATGATGACGCGGGCCCGCGCCGACCTCGACAAGATGATCGGCATCCTCGAGCCGCTCACGGCCGATGAGTGGTCCGGCCTGATCGTTCCGCATTTCTACATGGGCCCGGTGCCGGCGTTCATCTACGCGGCCGGGCAGCTCATGGACTACGGAGTTCATACCTGGGACATCAGGCAAGGTAGCGGCCGGGCCCACGCGCTCCCGGCTGACACCGCTGACCTGCTTGTTCCGTTCATGTTCATCATCTGGCAGTCGACGATCAGGCCGGACGCCGATCTCAGCCCGTTCAACATCGGGGTCCGCGTCAGCGGCCGCAATGCTGACGACTTCCGCGTCTCGATCAGCGACCAGGGCATGAGCTACGAGCCCGGTACCGTCGAGGACCTGCCTGCGGTGCTGGAGTTCGACCCCGGCAGCATGGTGCTCACCGCGTTCGGCCGGGTTAACGGCGGTACCGCGATGGGCGACGCCGCACTGGCTGACCGGTTCCTGAACCTGTTCTTCCGGATCTGAGATCGGCGCAGGTCAGCAAAGCTATCGCGGCTCCTGGTCACATCGGAGGTCATCAGCTGCAGACAGCCTGGGCCGACTCATGCCAGCTGGCAGGCGCCAGCGCCGCGGCGAGCGTCTTGTACCGGACGATCCGTGACGTGCTCGCCGCGGTGCTCCGCCCGGTCAAGGACCAGAGCCGAAGCTGCGCTGCGCCTCGTTGCTAAGCACCTGGCATCTCTCGCCGGCGAAGCTGACCCCGGCGCCACGGGACGGGATAAACAAACCGTCGCACTCGGTGGTGACAGCGGGGCTGGGACGAACAGGTCAGCGAGGTCTCCTGACCTGCTTGGCGCACGAGAAACGGGCCAGCAAGCTTGCCGGCGCCCCGACAGGTGCGCGGGTGCTAGCTGGGACCGGTCATTTCCACGCGGTGCCGTTCCAGTGCAAGTCCACGACCCTGGGATTAGGGGTGGAGTAGGTGCCGGTTTCCCCGACCGCCCAGGCGTTCGAACCGGAGCTGGCGGCGACGGAAAGGAGGATGCCGCCGCCGGCGGGAGTCGGGCTGGGCACCCGCTTCCATGCTGTTCCGTTCCAGTGCTCGGTCAGGGTCTTGGGCTTGGCGAAGCTGCCGGCCAACCCGATAGCCCACGCGCTGCGGGCCGAGGTCGCCGCCACGTCGTTAAGGACTGCGCCACCGACGGGAGTCGGGCTGGGCACCCGCGTCCAGGTGGTGCCGTTCCAGCGCACGATCAGCGTCTTGGGCTTAGGGCTGCCGCAGGCGCTGCAGCCGGCCGCCCACACGCTCGACGCGGAGGTCGCCGCGACGCCGTAGAGCGCCGAGCTGCCCGCGGGAGTCGGGCTGGGCACCCGCTTCCACGCCGCGCCGTTCCAATGCAGGATCAGGGTCTTGGCATGGGGGTTAAAGGAGGCATAGCCGACCGCCCACGCGCTGGATGCCGATGTCGCCGCCACGCCAGTGAGGACTGCGCCGCCCGCGGGGGTCGGGCTGGGCGCCCGCGACCAGGTGGTGCCGTTCCAGTGCAGGATCAGCGTCTTCTCGCCACGGTAAGCCCAGCCGACCGCCCACGCACTGCGGGCCGAGGTTACGGCCACGCCGTACAGGGTAGCGCCGCCTGCCGGGGTCGGGCTGGGCACCTGCTTCCACGACGTGCCGTTCCAGCGCAGGATGAGCGTCTTGGTATTGGTGCCGGTGGCGCTGCCGCTCTCGCCCACTGCCCACCCTCTGTGTGCGGCGGTTACGGTCACCGCGTACAGGCTGCCGCCGGATGCCGGGGTCGGGCTAGGCACCCGCTTCCACGCCGTGCCGTCCCAGCGCGCGATCAGCGTCCTGGGCTTAGAGCTGAACGCAGGTCCGGCTTGCCCGACCGCCCAGGCGTTCCGGGCCGAGGTCGCGGCAACCGAGTCGAGGAACCCGCGGGCCGAAAAGGACGCCGACGGGACAACGGGCCGCGCCTGCGCGGGCGGCGCCGCCGGGACAATCCACGCCGCCGCCGCCGCTACTGGCAGAGCGACAGCGAGAACCCGGACCCGGCGCGCGGTCACATGTATGGCCATGCTGGTCACCTTCCTCAAAAGGTGCCCCAGCCCGGTCTATCCGGCAGCTGCCCGATGGCACCGGCCGGACAGCCGTTGGCGGCGCATGCTCGCCGCTCTGATCGTGACACGTCGTGCATTTCCGTGGCAAGCACCGATAAGCGGTGGAATTCAGTGATCTGCTGCAGTAGTTGCTGGCCTATCCAGGTGCTGATCCGTGTTCTAATCACGCGCCGGCCGTGCAGCGGCCTGACTGCCGGACCCGACGCTGCCACCTGTGCTGCCCGCCGGGGGGCCATTCGCCGCGCCGTCCGTATCCGCGCCCGATGGCATCCGGAAAGCCGGGATCGGCGATGGCAGCAGCAGCAAGAATCCCAGCACTCCGCCTGCGGCCGCTAGCCACAATGCCGGTCGCAGGCCGATCACCGTGCCCAGGAAACCTCCCAGCAGCGCGCCGACCGGGCGCGTGCCGTAGTTCACGGCCTGGAATGCACCGGAGACCCTCGACCGCACGTCATTCGGTATCACCGCCGCGAAGATCGAGCCGACGCTGATGTCCAGCACCATGACGCCAAAGCCCGATCCGAACTCGGCCACGAACAAGGTGCCGAGCACCAGTGGCTTCGGACCGCCAGCCAGCGGGACGAGCAGGAGCGGCAAGGTGAACAGCGCGCAGCCCGACGGCGTACGCGCGGCCCACCCCGATCCGGTCTGCGAGCCGTTTGGTGACCGCGGCGCCCAGCACCCCGCCGACGGCCGCAGCGCCGAGCACCGCCCCGATCAGGCCGGCCCGCAAGTGCAGCTCTCGCACCGCGTACAGCAGGTACAGGGCCGAGAACATCAGGTTGAAGAAGTTGATGGTCGCGACCGCGAGCAGCGAAGCACGTACGATCGGCGAGCCAGCGATGAACCGGGCACCCGCAGTCACCGAGCCCTTTGCGGTGCTGTCGTCGGCCGACGGCTCGGCCGGCCGGATGCGGCGCAAGAAGAAGGCTGACCCGAGGAACGACACCGCGTCGGCAACTATGGCGAACGGGGCCGAGAACAGTTGCACGAGCAGCCCGCCGATGCTGGGACCGCCGACAAACGACAGCGCCCTGCTCGCATAGATGAGCGAATTGCCGTCAAGGTAGCTGTCAGCCGGAACCACGGCTACGAACAGTGCCGAGTCAGCCACGTTGAACAAGACGCTCAGCGCGCCCGTTCCGAATGCCACGGCGAACAACTGGGCCAGCGTCAGAACGCCCAGCGCGTAACACACGCGGCAGGCTCGCGAGCAGAGTGAACCTGCCGAGATCGGCGCCGATCATGGTGAGCCGGCGCTGCCCGCGCCGGTCGACCCAGGCCCCGGCGTGCAGGCCGAACAGCAGGCTCGGCAGCCACACCAGGGCCGTCAGGTATCCCATGTCGGCGGCCGTTGCGTGCAGCACCAGGACCGCGGCCAGCGGAATCGCGATGCCCGAGATCTGATCTCCGAACATCGAGATGGTCTGCGCGCTCCAGTACCGCCGGAACTGCGTCTGGCGGAGCAGCACCGGAATCCGGCTGGCGAGCCACTGCCGGGATCTCCGCGAATTGGATCGGCGCTCCGGGACACTCGTTGCCTGAGTTGCTTCCGGCATGTCAGCTCTCCTGCGCCCGCGCGCGGCTTGCCTCTAAGGGCCGACCGGCCGCCGCGGAACCCGGCCAGGCTTTCGCGGAACCCGGCCGATCCTTCGCGGAACCCGGCCGATCCTTCGCGGAACCCGGCCGGTCCTCCTCCTGCGAAGAGGGGGAATCGGCCGGTCCCTCCGCGGATGGCGGCCGGCCCGGCTCGACGAACGGGTGGGCTATGTGCAGGACGCTGACCAGCCGGGCGTCCGGTGGCCTCAGATCCGGGTCAGCCTGCCGGGGCAGGTAAGCGTCGACCAGGGCACGCATGCGTTGCCCCAGCTCGGCCAGCTCATCGGCGGTGACGTAAACGGCCGTATCGCCGAACTCCGCCGCTCGCTGCCAGTCCTCCGGCTCATCCGGCCTGACCTCGATCCAGCGCCGCAGGCTACGGAACCAGATGTCAGCCACCGCGTTACTGAGCAGGCCGGCGGCCGCCTCTACCTTGGGATCCTCGGCTACTTCCGGCCAGCTGGTGAACATCGTCGTCGCCCGCCACGGCCGCTCCCGGCCATGGCCGCCGCCCGCCTCTTCTACCAGGCCGTACTTGGCCAGCTGGCGCAGATGGAACGAGCAGCTGGCCGAGCTCTCGCCGAGCAACTCCCCGGCCTGGGTCGCGGTCAGCTGACCGTGAATGCGGAGCTGGCCGACGAGGGCGAGCCTGGTCGGGTGCGCGAGGGCGCGGAGGGCCTTGGGATCATTCAGTCGCGTGACTGTGCGCTCGGATGCGCCTGGCTCTGCCATGTATGCAACGATAGCTTTCGAAAGAAGTCTTTGGAAAGGTATCTTGGGCTGGGGCAGCGGGAAACCGCCGTGTTCTGAGACTCGCCGCGAGCGATTGCTCGGGCTCACGGGGAACGGCGGCCGGCAGTATGAGCGCTGGCTGTCGCTGACACGACAGCTACGCCACATACTGCCTGCGCATCGATCTTGAAAACGCGCTCCACTCAGCGGGCCGCGAGCGATCTGCCGCAGTTAGGGCGCTTTGGGCCGGTACGGCGCCCCACAGCTCATGGCTCATGCTGTCGCAGGAGTGGCCGTCCCTGGCTCCGCCCGTCCCGGCGGCTCCGCCCGTCCCGCCGGCTCCGCCAGTCCCAGTGCCTCCCTCTGTCCCAGCGCCTCAGCGGGTCCCGGCGGCTCGGCAAGTCCCGGCGCCTCGGCGGGTCCCGGCGGCTCAGCGAGTCCGGGCGCCTCGGCGTCGTACTCGGCAGGTGAGTGGCCCGCGGGCAGGCGGTGCTTGGCGACTCGCGCCGTCGGCGTCCTCGGCAGCTCGTCGATCAGCTGCCAGTATCGGGGCACCTTGAAGGCGGCAAGCCGGTCGGCCGCGAACGCCCGCAGATCGGCGAAGTCGACCGCTTGCCCGGCGGCCGGCACGATGAACGCCTTGACGTCCTCTTCCGACAGCTCCGACGGCACGCCGATTACCGCGCACTCGAGGACGGACGGGTGAGCGCCGAGAACGTCCTCGACATCCAGCGGGGACAGGTTCTCGCCGCGTCGGCGGATGACTTCCTTGACCCTGGACACGAACGTGTAGGTGCCGTCGTCGCCGACGGTCACGAGATCGCCGGTGCGCAACCAGCCATCGTCAGTCATCACGGCCGCCGTCTCTTCGGGCATGCCCCAGTAGCCGGGAGTAAGCACCGGGTTGCGGAGCTGGAGCTCGCCTGTCCGGCCAGGCCCGAGCACGTCGTCACCGGCCCCGCCTAGGCCGCCGCCGGCCGCACGGCTGCGTTGCCCGCCCTCGCCCGGGCCGCCGCCGCGGACGCCGACTACCCTCGCGAAATTGACCGTGCCGAGGCGCGGATGCTGCCGCACGGAGCCGAGCGTGCCGTACGGACGCGTGCCGTGCGCCCAGATCAACCCGTACGGAGACTCCGACATCGCGTACCCGACCACGATCCGCAAGCCAAATCGCCGCTCGATCTCGAGCTGCCGGTCCCGGTCCGGCGCCGGTCCGGTGTAACACAGCCGCAGCGGCGTATCAGCGTCGTCGGGCCGCTCCGGCTGCCGCATCAAGATCTCCAGCATGGCGCCGATCGCATTGAACTCGGTTGCCCCGTGCCTGCGGGCGATATCGAGGAAAGCGCCGGCCGAGAACCTCTCAGCGAGCACCAGCCCGGCCCCGCAGGCCAGCGAGCCCATAACCGAATACGCGGGCGCGTTGACGTGGAACAGCGGCAGCGTCGTCAGCATCCGGTCCGCGGCCGTCAGCTCCATCCAGAACGGGAACCCCTCCCCCGCCATCGCGTACGCGCGATGCGTCTGCATGACCAGCTTCGACCGGCCGGTCGTGCCCGATGTCGGGATGAGGACAGCGATGTCATCAGGCGTCACGCCGGCGTCCGGCAGCCTGACGTTGCGGGCCTGTTCGGCCATCGCGGCCGGCTCCGACCAGTCGGCGGGCACGAGCGACTGCACGTCAATGACGGAGGGGAACGGGGTTCGGGCAGAGCTGATGATGCCTGTCCGGCCACTGTCGTTCCGGGCGGCCTCGAGTACGCCTGCCAGCCCGGCGTCGCTGACGAGCAGCCTCGGCTCAACCTGCCTCACCAGCCCGGCCAGCTCGGCCGACGTGCTGCGCGGGTTGACCGCCACCGCCACGGCGCCCATTGAGGTGAGCGCGAGCCAGCACAGCAGGTAACCCGGCGTGTTGCTGGCCGTCAGCATGACCAGATCACCCATGCCGACACTGGCGGCACGCAACGACTCGGCGGTCAGGCTCACCGCCGCCACCGCGCCGCTGAAGCTGAGGGAGCCCTGATCGCTGCGCAGCCAGATCCCGTCGGCATCGCGTTCGGCCGCGCCCTGGAGCAGCAGCGGAATGGTGCCCGAGTACGCCTCGACCGTCACTCCTGGCTGCCCGTCCTGACGAAGGTAGTCGTCATCTCATAGTCTTTGGCGGGACCGGTAACCCGCCACGTTTCGGTGAAGCTATCGTCACTCACGACGCGCAGGAAGACCACGTAAAGGTCTTGGCCGCACTGATGCTCGGCCCGGCAATGACCGGCTCGTAGGTCTAGCTGGTAGAACGGGCGGCCGTCGGCGAACCGCACATCCGCTGCTCCGTCGGGCCGCTCGCGATAGCTTAGGCTCCGGCCTGGCCCGCGGTGGCCGCCGAATGTAAGCTCGCCTTGCTCGCGGTAACTCAGCACGAACCCAGCGCTACCCCCTGGCTCTGGCAGCAACCGCGCCGTGCCGCGGAACGCGCCGGTCTTGCCGGAGCGGTGGTCACGGACCGCACGGTCCACGTCCCACTCACCGAGCAAGAAGCGCACAGTACCCGCAGCCAGGCTGGCTACAGCCGGCCGGAACGCAGCGCCGCAGTCACCGGCCGCTGGTGGGCGACTCTGCTCGGCATCCACGCCGGCACCTTACCCGGCACGAGACAGCTAGTACGGACGGGCCATGCCGCTATGCCGGAGTTGCGCGGGACGAGTCGCCGGCAAAGGATGAACTGGTGACGACAGGCGGGCTCCTGGACCACGAGGCCTGGACCTCGGGCGTGCGCAAAGTCGGCATCCTGACCGGTGCCGGCATCTCCACCGACTCGGGGATACCCGACTTCAGGGGTCCCTCCGGGCTGTGGACCCGCGACCCGGCAGCCGAGAAGATGTCGGCCTACCAGGTCTACGTGGCTGAGCCTGAAGTGCGGCAGCGGTCCTGGCAGGCCAGGCTGGCGCACCCGGCCTGGACGGCCGAGCCCAACGCGGCGCATCTCGCCTTGGCCAGGCTGGCCACCAGTGACATCGAGACCACGGTCATTACGCAGAACATCGACGGCCTGCATCAGCGAGCCGGGACGCCCGCAGACCGGGTCATCGAGTTGCACGGCACCATGTACGGGGTCGTGTGCACTAGCTGCGGGTTGAGGACAGACATGGCCGACACCCTAGTCCGGGTCAAGGCTGGCGAGGTCGACCCGCCGTGCCTGGACTGCGGCGGCATACTCAAGTCCGCCACGGTCATGTTCGGCCAGGCGCTGGATACGGAGGTGCTGTCCCGCGCCGCGGCTGCCGCCCAGGCATCCCACCTGTTCCTGGCCATCGGCAGCACCCTGACTGTAGAGCCCGCGGCCTCGCTGTGTTCCGTCGCCGTCCGCGGGGGCGCCCGCCTGGTCGTCGTCAACAGGGACCCGACCCCGTACGACGATGTGGCCGCGGCAACTATCCGCCAGCCGATCTCCGAGGCAGTGCCGGCCATAGTCGACCGCCTGCTTGCCCGCAGCCCGGCGTGATAGGCCTGGGTCGGTTGGCGCGACGACACAGGCTGAACGGATGGAAGTTTGGTGTTGGCTGAGCAACACCAAACATCCTTACGATCGAGGTGCCTAGCAGTAGCGCACGGCGATTTGCTCATAATGCGGCTAAGATCGCGGTGCTTCGGCCCTCGAAGCGTCACTCGGCTAGCAGGTAGCGGTAGTAGAAGGCCGGATCGGCCAGGAATCGGCGCCAGTGACCCACGAGGTCAAGATCGCTCCACTCGGCCACGCGGATGCCCCACTCGCCGAGTTCCAGGAGGGTCGCACCGGGCACCGAGGCGATGATCGGTGAGTGCGTGGCCACGATGACCTGCGAGCCAGCCTCGGCCAGGTCGTGCAGCAAGGCCGCCAGCCCGAGGCACGCCGTGAACGACAGTGGGCCGTCCGGCTCGTCCATGAGGTAGAAGCCCGCCTGGTTCACCCTGGTGCGCAGAATCTCCAGGAAGCCTTCGCCGTGGCTGAGCTGATGGAAGTTCTCCGGTCTAAGGCCGGGGTTGTCTTCTAGATAGCTGTAGAAGCCGTGCATCGTGTCTGCGCGCAGGAAGTAGGACCAGCCGCGATTGGGCCCGCGTTCGGCGATCAGGTACTGGCCCAGCCCCGGCTCGCTGTCTCGCACTCGGAACAGCTGCGCCTGGCCGGATCCGCCTTGCGGGTTGAGCCCGCACGCCTCGGCCAGCATTTCCACCACGGTGGACTTGCCCGAGCCGTTCTCGCCCACCAGGACGGTCAGGCCCGGCGCAAGGACGAGGTCGTCGCGCAGCACCTGCGCCACGGCCGGAACCGTGGCCGGCCATGCAGAAGCGTCAATCGCGCTGGCGGGATCGCGGCGGATCAGGCGAACTGCTCGGCTGTCCGCCGGCCAGTCTGACGTGCCGCGGCCGCTCACATCCCCATCATGCCTGCGCCCGCTGACAGGGCCGTCCGCCGCGGCGATCCGGCAGCCGCCGGGCCTCCAGGCCTGGCAGGGCCCGGCTCAGGAGACGGCCTCCCGCTCACGCAGTCGGCGAACGCATTCCGCGGCGCCACAAGTACGGCCCGATCCCAGACACGGCCTGCCGCAGCAGCATGTCGGCGCCAGCCGGGCCAGCCAGACGGCGGGAGATACCAGCTCGGCAGTGCCGGCCTCGGCAGTGTCCTCGGTAGTGCTGTCCTCGGCCGGGACGGACACAACCTGCCGAATCCGCCCGCCAGGCATCGCGAGCCATTCGCGTGGCCTGGCTTCGACAGGGCTGCCGACCCGAGTACCCATGAGGTCCATCTTCGCCTGCCGGGCCACCTGATCGGGACCCTAAGGCCCACGGAAATGACGACATAAGGAATCTGCCTGATGCAGCCGAGCAAGCCTTACCGCGAAGCTCCACAGCGCGGACTGAAGCCGCTGCCCGCCGAGGAGGATTCATGTACGCCCAGTCTGATCACCGGGTCCCGGTCCATACCCGGAACCTTAACCAGGGCCAGCGCAACCGCGAGCCGGTCCGCAATCGTCGCGTGGCAACCGCCCCTGGCGCCTGGCTGCAGCCGCAGCGCGACGCCGACACGGCATTGGCGTGCAGCGCGGCCCCCGATCTGTTCTTCGCCGAGAGACCAGAGCAGATACGGCAGGCCAGGGCGCTGTGCCTGCAGTGCCCGGCGCGGGGGCCTTGTCTCGACGGAGCGCTGCAGCGGGCCGAACCATGGGGCGTGTGGGGTGGCGAGCTCATCCTGCGTGGCGCGATCATTGCGACTAAGCGGGCTCGGGGACGCCCGCGTGGCACCCCGATGTCCGGGGGCGCTTCCATCCGGCCCTGGTCACCCGACGCGGCACCAGCACGCCGCTAGTGGCGTCCGGCGATCACCGGCTGGTGTTCATGAGCGCCTGACGGTCGGCGGTCGCCAACCCGGTGTTAGCAAGCGCCACGACCGCGAACGCGATCGTGAGGCCCGTTTGACCGAGGTCCCACAGCGCCAATGCGGCGCTGCCGAATACGACCGCCTTTACCAGCAGCACCCCGGAAAGCGGCAGCTTCACTACAGCCCGAGGAGCGGCGTACAGCCCCCACAGCACAACCGCCGCCAGCGGGGCGCCGATGCCCAGGACCAGATGGCTAGCGCGAGTGTGACCTGTCGAGGAGCCCCACCATCCAAGGGCGGCCAAGGCGGCCAGCTCGATCAGGAAGGCCAGCGCTTCGTTTAGCGCGTGCAGCCAGCGCGGGATCACAGGGCAACCTCAGCGTGCAGCTCGGTCATCGAGAAATCGAGCCGGGACTCCGGGCCGGCTTGCAAGGACCTCAGCACAGTCGCTCCTCCTGTCGCTGGACGCGCTCTGCCCGTGCGCCGCCGAAATATTCACCTGGCCTGCCATGCCGGCACGACGATACCGGCCGCGAGCCCGCACCGACAGGGCGTCAGGGCACGACTGTGACCGGCCACTTCCCGGCCCGGACCAGCCGGACCGCGAGTGAGCCGACGAACCGGTGACCGGCTTGTGCGGACGCGCCGACCACGATCGCATCGGCGCGGACCTCATCGGCGATCCTGCGGATCTCGTTGAACGGGTCGCCGCGCGCGGCCACGAACGTGATCGAGATGCCGAGCTCGGCTCCAATGACGAGGGCGCGCTCTTCCATTTCCTGAGCGGTGGCGCGGAACGCCTCGTCCTTGGCGACCGCGAGTGCGGCACCGCCGGGGCCAGCGGACCCGAACGAGGCGATCGGCTCCACGAAAACCGCGACTATCCGGGCTCCCTGCCGCCGCGCCAGCCCGGCTGCGTACCAGCCAGCCCGGATCGAGTTCGTCGAGTCATCGACGCCGACCAGGATGACCGAAGGCCCGTCGGTGCCCAGTTCGAACGACGACGAATGCTCCGTCTCGCCGGAGGTCATGACACCGATACCTCTCCGGTCCTCATACCGGCAAAGTGTAGAAGAACCGGCCAGGCAAAGCTCTGGCATGATCGGTTTGTGACTCCGGATGCCGCCAGCCTCGCGCAGCTGCTGCGGCAGGTTGATCCGGGCCTGCGGCTGGCGCGCGCCTGGAACCTGACCGGAGGCGTGTCTGCCCAGGTCACCGCCGTGGCCGCAACGAGATGTGACGGCCAGGAGCGCAACTTGGTCGTTCGCCAGTATGGCGCGGCCGACCTGCGCTCCAAGCCGCGAGTTGCGTGCACCGAGTACCGGCTGCTGACTTTGCTGCACGCGGCCGGCCTGCGGGTGCCGCGTCCGTACCACGCGGACGAATCGTGCGCCGTTTTGCCGGCGCCATGCCTGATCCTCGAGTTCATCGACGGCGAGCCCCCCGCCGGTCCGCGCCCGCCACCGGACTTTACCGGGCAATTCGCGGCCGCCCTGGCCGATCTGCACGGAGCAGGCATCACGCGATCCGACGCTGCTTTCCTGCCCGCTATCGGCAGCGTCTCTTCTCGAATGCTGGGGACGTGGCCGGCTGTCCTCGACGACATGGTCAGTGAAGCGGCCGTCCGGGCGGCCCTGACGGGCAACTGGCCACCGCCGCGGGTCAACGAGCCCGCTATCCTGCATGGCGACTACTGGCCAGGCAACACGCTGTGGCGGCATCGCAATCTGGTCGGCGTCATCGACTGGGAGGACGCCGCATTCGGTGACCCGCTGGCCGACCTCGGCAATGCCAGGCTTGAGGTCCTCATGCACTATGGCGACGCCGCCATGGACGAGTTCACCCGGCAGTACTGCGGCCTAATGCCCGGAGTGGATCTGTCGAGCCTGCCGTACTGGGATCTTTATGCCGCCCTGCGCCCCACCGGGCAGATGGACAGCTGGGGTTTGCCTGAGGCCCAGCTGGAGAAGTTCCGGGCCGCGCATCGGACTCTGGTCGCAGCTGCTCTGACCAGGCTGGAAGCGGAGTAACGAGGTGACTGAGCCCGCGGCTGATTCGGCCGGAAGCGGCGCGGAAGGCATGTGGCCTCCGCTGCTGCCGGGCTGGCGGGTCATCGACATGTCGCAGGCCATCTCGGGTCCCTATGCGGCTCGTATCCTGAGCGACCTCGGCGCCGATGTGCTCAGGATCGAGGGTCCGCGGACCGATATCACCGAGCACTTCGGAGTGGCCGCCGGCCAGCGCAGCGGGATGTATAGCCAGATGAACGCGGGCAAGCGCAGCGTCGGCATTGACCTGGCTGTGCCGGGCGGAACGGACCTGGTCCGCGGACTCGCCCGGCACGCGGACGTGCTCATCGAGAACTTCAGGCCGGGCGTGGTGGAGCGACTTGGCCTTGGCTACGAGCAGCTGTCCGCCGCGAACCCGGCGCTCATCATGCTGTCGGTGACCGGCTTCGGTCCCGATGGCCCGGACGCACAGCGCCGGGCGCTCGCGCCGGTGATCCATGCCGAGTCCGGTTTGCTCGCCCGCCAGGCGGAGCTCGATGACCGGACGCCTGCCGACCTGCCGCTAGCGCTTTCCGACACCGTTACCGCCCTGCACGCGGCGATCGCGGTGCTCGCCGCGCTGCATCAGCGGACGGCAACCGGCCGCGGCCAGCACATCGGCCTCAGCATGCTCGCGGCGGTAGCGGCCAGCGATGATCACGCGCACGCGGCGATCGCCGGAAACGGCGAGCCGTATACCTCGCGCGGCACGATCTGGCAGGCGCCAGGCGGACCCCTGCTGATCGCCGCGCCGCCCAAGCACGCCTGGGCGATGCTGTCACGACGCGGCCTCATCGCAGATCCCGCTCCCCCCGGCAGCGACCTCCCGGCCAAGGCGCGGCTGCGCCAGCAGGCGATCCAGAACTGGATGAGCAGCTTCGCCGACCGGGCCAGCCTGCTCAGGGCGCTGGAGGGGGCCGGCATCGCCTGGGCTGAACTGCGCGACAGCACCGAGGTCTTCGCCGGCGGCGCGCATTCAGTCAGCGTGCCTGGCAGCGATCGCCGGGTCGCGGCGATGCCCTACGACTTCTCGGGCGCGTCGGCGGGGCCGCGCCGGGCTGTTGCTGAGCGCGGCCAGCACAATGCGGAAGCGCTGAGCGACTGGCTCGGACTGGACGCGGCCGCTATCGCCGACCTCACCGGCAAGGGCGTCCTCATCGGAGGCTGACGCTGCCGAGCTCCCCCTCGTCAGAAGTCCTGGTCGAACGCGACGGTGCCGGTGACGCCGACCTGGTAGGCCGACACGCGCCGCTCGAAGAAGTTCGACAGTTCCTGCACGTCCTGGAGCTCCATGAACTGCAGCGGGTTCGCCGAGCCGTACATGCGGCTCGATGCCGAGCCGCACCAGCCGCCGGTCGGCGACATGCTGGAGGTAATCGCGCATGCTGCTCAGCGACAGGCCGGGGATGCCCTGCCCGAGCAGGTCCTCGGCGAACTGCACCTCGCACTCCACGGCCTCGGCGATCATGTCCCTGACCTGTCCAGCCAGATCGTCGTCGAACAACTCCGGCTCCTCAGCGCGGACCGTGTCGACGACGTCGAAGGCGAACGCCATGTGCATGGACTCGTCGCGGAACACCCAGTTCGTGCCCGAGGCCAGCCCGTTCAGCAGGCCGCGGGAGCGCAGGAAGTACACGTAGGCGAACGCGCCGTAGAAGAACAGGCCCTCGATGCAGGCCGCGAAGCAGATCAGGTTGAGCAGGAACGACCTGCCGATCGGCGGCGGTCCGCAACTCTCGCAGCTCGTAGATCGAGTCGATCCAGCGGAAGCAGAACTCCGCCTTCCGTCGGATCGACGGGATGTTCTCGACTGCCGCGAACGCCGCCGCCCGCTCCTGCTGATCCGGCACGTAGGTGTCCAGCAGCGTCAGGTAGAACTGCACGTGGATGGCTTCCTCGAATAGCTGCCGGGACAGGTACAGCCGGCCCTCCGGCGAGTTGACGTGCTGGTAGAGGTTCAGCACGAGGTTGTTCGCCACGATCGTGTCGCCAGTGGCGAAGAACGCGACCAGCCTGCTGACCAGGTGCCGCTCGGCCGGCGATAGCCGGGCCAGGTCGGCTAGGTCGGAGTGCAGGTCGACTTCCTCGACCGTCCAGGTGTTCCTGATCGCATCGCGGAACCGGTCGTAGAACTGCGGGTAGCGCATCGGCCGGAGCGTCAGGTCCATGCCCGGGTCGAGCAGCATCCGCGGCTGCGGGCTCATCTCGGCGACGGTCATTGGCACGCCTCGCAGGTCTCCGGGTTCTCCAGTGAGCACGCCAGCGCCGCAGCGGCTGCCGCCTCATCGGTAGCGGGCTCGCCTGCCAGCCGCTCCCCGGTTCCGGCCGAAGCGTTGCGACAGTGGCCTGCGGCGATCCGGGTGGCGGGTCGCGACCGCAGGTAATAGGTCGTCTTCAGGCCGGACTTCCAGGCGTGCAGGTACATCGAGGAGAGCTTGCCGATCGACGGCGACGCCATGAACAGGTTCAGCGACTGGCTCTGGTCGACGAACGGGGCGCGCGCAGCGGCCATGTCGATCAGTGCCCGCTGCGGCAGCTCCCAGGCGGTGCGGAACAGCTCGCGGGCTTCGGCCGGCAGCTCCGTCGATGCCTGGACCGACCCGTCGGCCCGCTTGATGGCGTCGCGCACCGGCTGCGTCCATAGGCCCTGGGCCTTCAGCTCTGTCACTAGCGCGCCGTTGACCTGCATGAACTCGCCGGACAGCGTTTCCCGCTTGAACAGGTTCGAGACCTGCGGCTCGATGCACTCATAGCACCCCGCGATTGAGGCGATCGTGGCGGTCGGAGCGATCGCGATCAGCAGCGAGTTGCGCAACCCCGTTCCCGCAATGCGCTCGCGAAGGGCATCCCAGCGGTCTGCCTGCGCGCCAGCCACCGCCCCACAGGTCGTGCTGCAGCTGAACCCGGCCGCTGCCCGCGTCTGCCCGAACGCCGGGTGCGGGCCGTGCCGCTCGGCCAGGTCAGCGGACGCCTCCAGGGCGGTCAGGTAGATCTCCTCGGCGATCCGCGCGGACAGCTCGCGCGCCGCGGCGGAGTCAAACGGCAGCCGGAGCGCGAAGAACACGTCCTGCAGTCCCATGACGCCCAGGCCGACGGGCCGCCAGCGCGGGTTAGAAGCCGCCGCCTGCGCGACTCGGGTAGTAGCCGATGTCGATCACCCGGTCCAGGAACGGCACCGCCATACGCACCGTCTGCCGCAGCCTCGCCCAGTCGATTTCGGGCCGTGCCATCCGAGCCCGCGTTAAGGTGCCGGGCCAGGTTGACCGAGCCGAGGTTGCAGACCGCGGTCTCGGCATCGCTGGTGACCTCGACGATCTCGGTGCAGAGATTGGACAGGTGCACGACGTTGCCGTGCCGCGGCCGTCTGATTGCACTTGGCGTTCGACGAGTCCTTGAAGGTCATCCAGCCGTTGCCGGTCTGGGCCAGCGTGCGCATCATCTTCGCGTACAGGTCGCGCGCCTTCACCTGGCGCACGTACCGGCCGTCCGCCTCGGCCGCGCGGTAGGCCGCGTCGAAGGCATCGCCCCACAGGTCGGGCAGCTCCGGTACAAGGTCGGGGTCGATCAGTGACCACATCTGGTCAGCCTCGACCCGGCGCATGAACTCGTCCGGGATCCAGTTGGCCAGGTTCAGGTTGTGCGCCCGGCGCGCATCCTCGCCGGTGTTGTCGCGCAGCTCGAGGAACTCCTCGATGTCGGGGTGCCAGGGCTCGAGGTACACGCAGGCCGCGCCTTTGCGGCGGCCGCCCTGGTTCACCGCCGCGACCGAGGAGTCCAGCGTGCGCAGCCACGGCACGATGCCGTTGGACTGCCCGTTCGTGCCGCGGATCAGCGCGCCACGGGAGCGGATCCGCGACCACGCGATCCCGATCCCGCCGGAGAACTTGCTGAGCCGGGCGACCTGCGCGTACCGGTCGTAGATCGAGTCCAGCTCATCTCGCGGCGAATCGACCAGGAAGCAGGATGACATCTGGGCGTGGCGGGTGCCGGAGTTGAACAGCGTCGGCGAGCTCGGCAGGTAGGCGAGCGAGGACATGAGCCGGTAGAAGCCGATCGCCTCGGCAGGCGTCTGGGACAGCCCGCACGCGACCCGCAGCAGGAAGTACTGCGGCGTCTCGAGCACCAGCCTGCTGGCCGGGTGCCGGAGCAGGTACCGGTCGTACACCGTCTTGATACCGAAGTACTCGAACTGCAGGTCCGCGTCGTCGTCGATGGCGAAGTCGAGCTTGCGGGCGTTGTCCTTGACCAGCCTGGCCGTCTCGTCGCCGATCAGGCCTTCAGCGTGGGCCAGCCCGACCGACTGGCTGAACGACGCGATGCCCTGGCCGCGCACTTCCTTGCCGATGTAACCGGAAAGCAGCCGGGCCGCGAGCCGCGAGTACTGCGGCTCGGTCGCGATCATCTCCGCCGCGGTCTGGATCGACAGCCGGTCAAGCTCGGCCGTCGTCGCCCCGTCGTACAGGCCGCTGATCGTCTTGGTCGCGACCCGCATCGGATCCACATCGTCGAGATCGCCTGCCCAGCGCTGCACCGCGCGGACGATCTTGTTGACATCGACTGGCTCGCTGTCGCCGTTGCGCTTGCGCACCTGCATGGTTGCGGGCATGTGCCTCTCCTCCGCCGGGCCGTTGCTGCATGGCCACCATATGTAGGAGGTACGACAATTTCATGCACCATATGTTGGGTCGGCGTGTCGCATGGATAGCCGACCCCGGATCGCGGCCCTGCACGCGCGGTAGCACCCATATGTGGCAGCGAGGCCGCGCGGTGCTAGCCATCTCGGCGCGGAGCTTGGCCGGCTTGACTACCGCCACCTCGGCGACGAGCCGCAGGAACTCCGAACGCGCGTGCTGCATCGATTCGATGGGAACGACCGCGGTGATCCAGCCATCCTCGCCGGGCTCGGAGGCGGTCTGGTCCGCGGCGGCATTGACCGATGGACCGCGGCGTTCACCCGGACAGGCTAGCCCGACGGCATAAGCAGCCAGGGCCGACAAAGAATGCGGCAGCTCCGCGCTTTGCTCAGACCGGCAGCGTTCCCCACAGGGCGCTAATCGGGATTGCCCGAAACAGTGGACCAAAGGGAAGCGTCTGCTGGCCGGTGTACAGCACGATGCCAACTACCAAATCGTCGCCGAGACGGTCGGCGAGATGCCCAAGTCCGCGGAAGTCGTCACCCCTGACAGTGGATGCCGCCTTGACGTCAATCGCAACGACCTGGCCCCTGCGGTTTTCCAGGATGATGTCGACCTCGACTTTGTCTCTCGTGCGGTAGTGATACAGCTCGGCGCGTTGTTGACACCAGGTGAGCTGGCGAGCAATCTCCATCGCGACGAATCCTTCAAGGAGTGGGCCAAGAGGGCTAACTGGCTGGCGGAGACTGCCGGCGTCGAGGTCCAACAGGTTGGCCGCGATTCCGGAGTCCACCATCGCGACCTTCGGAGTTCCGACCGCTCTAGACCTCAGGTTTCGCGACCAGGCTGGTACTCGCTTGATGAGAAATACCTCTTCCAGTAGACCGAGATAGCGCTTGACGGTCGGCTGTGGCAGTCCCAGCTCGTTCCCTAGCGCTCCAGGAACCAGGAGTTGACCAGATCTCGCGGCGAGGAGCCGAATGAGCGCCCGCATCTCTGGGCCGCGCTCGATCTCTGACAGCAGAATGACGTCCCGGTTGACGATGTCAGCGACGTAGGAGTCTAGGAAGCGTTCTCGCCGAGAGCCTGAGCGCGCGACTGCCTCCGGAAAGCCACCTCGGACAATCCGGTCGATATAACCCGGACGATCCACATCAGACGTGTAGCGCAACTCCGGCCCATGCTCGAAGATGGCGTCGACGAATCCGTCGGGCTTTTCGTCGATTTCGCCTTGTGATAGCGGCCAGAGTTCGATGGTTTCCATCCGGCCCGGTAGGGCGTCGGGCAACCCGCGGAGGCTGAGCACGCGCGCGGAACCGGTGAGCAGGAAGCGACCTGGGCGGGGATCGGCATCGACCGTTTCTTTGATGGCCAGCAGCAATTCAGGGACGCGCTGAACCTCGTCTATCACCATAAAGTCAGCGCCTGCGACGAACTCGGTCGGGTCGAATTGCGCTGCCTGTCGCGTCGCCGCCCTGTCCAGGCTGCGCCATTGAGCATCGCGGGTACTGGCTATCTGTCCGACAAGGGTGCTCTTGCCGCATTGCCGCGCGCCGTTGACCAAGACCACCCGAGTGTCACCGAGCGCCTCCACGATGGCGGGGGTGGCGTGGCGCGGAAGGATGCGGCCGATTGGTGACGTAGGCACATGCGCCATGTACCGAGTATGTCACGGCAGTGTTCAATTGGACGTCGGCTCTGTGTTAATCTAGCCGCCACTCACGTGTTAGTTTAGCCGCTCCGCCGAGGCCTGGAGACTTTGGTCGGCGAGTCGCGCTAGAGGTGCCAGCGGACGATACGGAATCCGTGTCGAACAGCGTTCTCGAGCCCGGCCCGGTCGAAGCGGCCTTCTTGATCGCGGGGGACGCCGATGAACGCAGCGGCCCGCGGATTTGCGGCCGCCATCACAGTCAGCAGGTCGCTGATCTCGTCGACGTTGCTGACGACCTCGGGATTGGCCATGACGTCCTTGCCGCGCAGGCGCAGCCGAACTGGCACGTCGGCGGACAGGTTGAGCTTCCAGTTCCCGCCACCGGGTGTCAGCAGCACGTCGCCATCGCGGACGTAACTCAGCGGCTGGCGGTATACCCGGCCGGTCTTACGCCCGGTGATATCCGCCAACATCAGGCTTCTGCCAAGCGGAGTCGCGATCGGCAGACTGAGCAAAGCGCGCATGGGGACGTTGATCACGCGGAAGACCCGTGCCTGTACGCGGCGGCCGAGCGGGCGATTCGCGCGTTCCCGCAGCGGCTGAACGTCGTTACCCCGGCTGCGGCTCGTCGCCGGCTGGCCTGTCCCCGGCTGGCCTGTCCCCGGCTGGCCTGTCCCCGCCTGGCCTGTCCCCGGCTGGCCTGTCCCCGGCTGGTCCGGCATTGGGTGTGCCTCCTTGCCACGCCTGCGCCCTGTCATCTGCTGATCTCTCATCGGCTGTCCTCGGCTAGACCCGCCCACGGTGCGCCGTCCTCCTGGACGCCCGCGTTCGCCGCGAGGCGGCCAAGCACCCGGTCGAGGTCGGCGATCTCTTGCTCGCTGATGCCGCGGCGCAGCTTCCGGTCAAATGTGATCGCGGCATCGCGCAGGCGCAGGAACGCTGCCTCGCCGGCCTCGGTGAGGGCCACCACATGGATCCGGCGGTTTACCGGGTCCCGCTGCCTGGTGATCAGCCCGCTCGCTTCCATGCCGTTCAGGTGGTGGGTCAAAGTTGCCTCCCGGATGCCCACCGCCTCGGCCAGCTCACGCTGATTGCGCAGGCTGCGTGCCTTGATGTTGAGCAACACGAGCCACACCGGCAGCGAGCCGCCAGCCACCGCAAGCGCCTCGTCAAACGCGCGGCTGACGGTCCTGGCTACCTGGGCCAGCTGAAGGCCGATAGGAGTGCGCGCTGGTCTCATGAGCTAATGCTAGCACAAACGCTCGACATCTAATGCTTTGACTTCTAACTGTTAGTTATCTATGATTCCAAGGTATGACGACAGCAACCGAATCCAGCGGACAAGTTCCGGCACGTCAGGCGGCAGCTGGACCATCGCGTCGATGGCTCGGACTGGCCTGCGTCTCAGTGGCGCAGCTGATGGTTGCGCTTGACGCCACGGTCATCAACATCGCGCTGCCGTCGGCGCAGCGGGCACTGTCGATCTCGGATCCGCAGCGGCAGTGGGTGATCACCGCCTACACACTCGCGTTCGGCGGGCTGGTCATCCTCGGCGGCCGGGTAGCCGACACGATCGGCCGGCGGCGCGCCTTCCTGATCGGGCTGGCCGGCTTCGCAGTCGCATCGACGGCCGGCGGCCTGGCGCCTACCTTCGGCGTCCTGCTCGCCGCTCGCGCCGCGCAGGGCGCATGCGCTGCCCTGCTGGCGCCGACGGCATTGTCCCTGCTGGCCGTGACGTTCACTGAAACACGCGAGCGCGCCAAGGCATTCGCCGTGTTCGGCGCGATCGCAGGCACCGGCGGCGCGCTTGGGCTGCTTCTCGGTGGCATCCTGACCGAGTACCTGCAGTGGCGCTGGTGCCTGTTCGTGAACGTGCCTATCGCAGTCGGCGCGCTGGTCGCGGGTCGCCGGGTGCTGCCTGCCATGCCCGCGCAGCGTGGCGGCCCCGTCGATTTTCCGGGCGTCATCCTCGTCACCGCAGGCCTGGTGCTGTTCGTGTACGGGCTGTTCAGCGCGGCGTCCAGGGGGTGGTCGGCGCCCTTCACGCTGACCACCCTGGTGGCCGGCCTGGCTGTGGTGGGCGCGTTCGTGCTGACCGAGGCGCGGGTCGGAGCGCCGCTGCTGCCACTGCGGATAGTCGGCAATCGCAATCGCGGCGGGTCCTACCTCGCGATCGGGCTGGCGGTTATTGCCATGTACGGGCTGTTCCTGCTGCTCACCTACGAATTCCAGGTTGTGCTGAGGTACTCGCCAGTCCGCGCTGGCCTGGCGTTCCTGCCACTGTCGGCTGCCGTCCTGGCTAGCTCGACACTGATGTCACGAGCGTTGTTGCCAAGGGTGCCGCCGGGGTGGCTCATGACCACCGGCCTGCTGGCCGGAGCCGCTGGCATGGCGACGCTGACGCTGCTGCATTCCGGCGACGGCTACTCACTGCACGTGCTTCCAGCCGAGATCCTGCTCGGGCTCGGCATGGGCGCGGTCTTCGTGCCAGCATTCTCGACCGCTACGCTCGGCGTCAGCCCGCGGGAGGCTGGCGTGGCCTCGGCCGTGGCCGGCACGGCCCAGCAGATCGGCGCCTCCGTCGGCACCGCGCTGCTTAACACGGTCGCCGCGGCGGCTACGGCGGCCTACCTGGCAGGCAGGGCGCACGCATCGCTGGCCGCCGGGCTCGTGCACGGCTACGCTGACGCGGCCGGCTGGGCCGCTGCCATCCTCGTCGCTGCTGCGGTCCTCGTGGGTTTCCTCGTACGTGTCGGCCCGCCTGAAGGTGACCCGGCAGCCATGTAGTGAGGCCAGGACCGAGACCGTGGTGCATTCTCAGCAAATAGCGCTGAGAATGCACCACGGTCATCAGCGTCCAGCGGTGGCTTCGCGCAGGACGGCGCACAGGCGCGCCACCGCCGTGCTGAAAGCGTGCGGAGGCGGAGTCGCGTAGCCGACGACGATGGCCGGACCAAGGTCCTGCTCGCCGGTCCGGAAATCGGCCAGCCCCAGCAATGCCAGCCCGCGTGCCGCCGCGCGGGCAACTACCTCGTCCTCCGCCACTCCGTCCGGCAGCCGGACGAGGGCGTGCAGCCCGGCGGCGATGCCGCTGACACTGACAGCCGGGACTTCACGGGTAAGGGCGCTGACTAGCCGGTCCCGGCGTTGCCGGTAGGCCAGCCTGGCCCGGCGCACGTGGCGGTCGTAGCTACCTGAGCTGATGAAGTCAGCAAGGGTCAGCTGGTCGATGCTGCTGCTCAAGCGGACAGTGTCGCGCTTCATCTCGATGACCTCGTCCGCCAGGCCTTCCGGCAACGCTAGCCAGCCCAGCCTGAGCCCGGGCGCAAGGCTCTTGCTCGCCGTGCCGCCATAGGCAACATGTCCAGGCGCAAGCGACTGGAGCGCGCCGACAGCCTGGCGGTCGTACCGGAACTCACCGTCGTAGTCGTCCTCGATGATCAGGCCCCCGGTACTAGCGGCCCAGTCGATCGCGTGCCGCCGGCGCTCAGGCGCCAAGGCCACGCCGAGCGGGAACTGGTGCGCGGGCGTCAGCAGCATGGCACCGGTGCCGCGGCAGCGTTTCGTCGTCACCTCGGACGACCGCGCCGCGGGCATCGACCGGCAGCGGCGCAAGCCGAGGCCATGGTCGCTGGGCGAGTCCCCGGTGACCGGTGTGGCCATAAGCCTCGACGGCGAGCCTGCCCACTCCCCTGGCCCGCAGCACCTCGCAGAGGAGCTCCAGGCCCTGGGCGAACCCTGCGCACACCACGACGCGATCCGGGGTCACGACCACGCCACGAGCCCGGCGAGGTATTCGGCCAGCGCGACGCGCAGCACCTCAAGGCCGCGCGGGTCGGCATAGCTGAGGTCAGCGCCCGGCGCCGAGGCCAGCGCTTTGCGTGCGGCAGCGAGCCACGCCGCACGGGGGAACGCGGACACGTCAGGAGTCCCCGGCCGCAAGTTGTACCGAGTTGCCGGACCGGACGAGCCGGGTTTCCGCCGGGCCGCCTGCCGCCCCGGCCCGCCCCGCTCCGCGACCCACGTGCCCGATCCGTGCCGGGCGGTGAGCCAGCCTTCAGCGACCAGCTGGCCGTAGGCTTCGGCGACCGTGTTCCGGGCGATGCCGAGATCACGCGCGAGCGCGCGGGAAGAGGGCAGCGCCGTCCCGGCCGCCAGCCGGCCGCTGCGGACCGAGTCACGCAGCGCTGTCTCAAGAGCCGCCCGCGGCCGGGAGCCGGGCAGCTCGAGGTGAAGATCAAGTCCGGCCGAAGTGGCCCACGTTCCCTTCATGGAATTGGATCTTATGGCTGAGCCTCTTGCCCCCTAGCGTGAAGAGCAGAAGGAAACGCAACGAAGGAGATCTCATGACGGCGACGCAGACCACCGAGACGATCCCGGCTCGGCTCGACTTTGAGGCGCACGCGGGCGGCTTCTACCGGGCGGTGGCGCATCTCGATCAGGCGGCGACCAAGGAACTGGACCGGGTCGAGTTCGATGTCCGGCTGCGCGAGCTGGTGCGGATCCGTGCCTCCCAGCTCAACGGCTGCGCTTTTTGCATCGACATGCACACCAAGGACGCGCGGGCGGCGGGCGAGACCGAGCAGCGGATCTACGCGCTGCCGGCCTGGCGTGAGACGCCGTTCTTCACCGGCCGGGAGCGGGCAGCGCTGGCCCTCACCGAGTCGATGACGCTGATGCCGCAGACGCACGTGCCGGATGCCGACTTCGCTCAGGCGGCCGCGGAGTACGGCGAGGACGAACTGGCCGCGCTGGTCAGCCTCATCGTGACGATCAACGCCTGGAACGCGATCGGGGTCAGCACCCATGCCTGGGTGCCCGGCTCGTACCAGCCATGACGGCGGGAGCCTCCGCCGGGGATGCACAGTTGGCGCCGGCAGAGTTGTCGCCTGCAGAGTTGTCGCCGGCGCGGCGGCTGAGGGCCATGCATTCCGGCCCTCAGCCGCTGATCCTGCCGAACGTCTGGGATCCAGTGAGTGCGCGCGCGTTCGCCGACAGCGGGTTCGCGGCGCTGGCGACGTCAAGCAGCGCGGTGGCAGCGACGCTCGGTTACCGCGATGGCGAGACGCCGGGCGAGGAGATGCTCGCGGCCGTGGCACGGATCGCGCGCAGCGTCGGCGTGCCGGTGACCGCCGACGTCGAGAACGGCTACGAGCTGTCTCCCGGCGAACTCGTCGGGCGGCTGAGCGAGGCCGGGATTGCTGGCTGCAACCTGGAGGACTCCGACCCGGCTACGCGTTTGCTATCCGACCCGGACCAGCAGGCCGAGTTCCTCGCCGCCGTCCGCGCCGAAGCGGGCCAGGACCTGGTCATCAACGCGCGGGTTGATGTGTTCGTGCGCGAGCCAGCCCGATCGGCGGTGGCCGGACCCGGCCCGGCAGTGGGGGCGGCGGCCGAGGAGGCGGTCGACGAGGCGGTGACGCGGGCCAGGCGTTACCTGGATGCCGGCGCTGACTGCGTGTACCCGATCCTCGCCCCGACTGAGGTATTGGCGGAGCTGGTCCGGCGGATCCCAGGGCCGGTCAACGCGATGTTCGTGCCGGGTGGTCCGACGCTCGCCGCGCTGGCCGGGTTCGGCGTGGCCAGGATCACCTTCGGCGGCGGGCTGCACACACGGGCGGCGGAGGCGGTCAGTGCAATCGCTGGCAGCATTGCGGCCGAAGCAGCAGCTGCAGGCGGGGCCGGGATGTCTGCCGGCCGGTTTGCCTGACGGTGCCGGGTCGCCTGACGAGTCCGGATCGCCCTCGAGCGGCAGCATGGCTGGCGGTAGCGCTCGCTAGCACGCCCGCCGGGCTGGCTCATCACCACCGGATGGGCAGCGAGTCGACGCCGAAGATCCCCTCTACGCCGCCCAGCACGGCCGGGCCGGCGGACGCCAGGCCGGGCATCCGCGGCGCAAGGAAGGTCAGGGCCTCTTCCAGCTCGGCCCTGGCCAGGTTCGCGCCGAGGCAGAAATGCGGGCCGGCGCCGAATGTCAGCAGCCGTCCGTCGCGGGTCGCGGCGATGTCGAAGTCCTCGCCGCCGAGCTGCTCCCGGTTACCGCGCTCGGCGCAGACGGCCACGATCGTGCCGGCCGGGAACAGCACGCCGCGGTACTCGACCGCCTCGTTGCAGATGCGCGCGGTGAACGGTGTAATCGGCTCGGCGCGGAGCACCTCTTCCACCGCGCGGCCCACCAAGTCGGGCTGCTGGCGGAGCGCCTCCCACTGGTCCGGCCGGGCCGCGAACAGCCGCAGCGCGTGCGACAACTGCGCCTGCGTGGTGTCGATGCCGCCGGCGATCACGTTCAGCACCAGGTTGACGCACTCGGCATGCGAGAGCCGGTCGCCCGCCTCCTCGGCCGTCAGCAGCGCCGTCAGCAGGTCATCGCCCGGTACCGCCCGACGCTGCGACAGTAGTTGCTCGACGTAGTCGTAGACCTCCACGGCCGCCCGCTCGATCTCTGGCACCTGCGTAGAAAGTGCCTGAATGTCGAACTGGCGCTGGATCAGGCTCGACCACTCCTGCAACTGCGATGCATCAGTCCGCGGCGCACCGAGCACGGCGGCGATGGTCAGGGCCGGATAGGGCTTGGCGATAGCCGAGACGAATTCGCAGCTGCGCTCGGCCGGCGACGGCCGGCCAGAGCTCGTCGAGGAAGCCGCGCATGACCGGGCGCCAGCGGTCCGCGGCGCGCGGGGTGAAGGCTCCGCCAACCAGCGCCCGTAGCCGCCGATGGCGCTCGCCCTGCTGATTCAGGATGTTCGCATCGATCTGCTCGCGGAGCCGGCCGGCGGTAACGCCGAACAGGTCAGCGATCTCGCGGCCGGGGAACGTGGTCGCCCGCGACCGCAGGAAGAACTCGGCGGACTCCCGGTCCAGCACGATGAATGCCAGCGGTGATCTTGCCAGCCAGCTGAACTCGCCGCGGCCCGTCAGCTCAGCCAGGCGCTGGTGGTAGCTCTCGCCGGTCAGCTCGCCGCCAACGAGGTCGACTTCGGCCAGCTCAAGATCAGACACGATCATCATGGGGCTTACCTTCGCTGGCCCGGCCGGATTCCGCAAGGCCCCTGGCGGGGCGACAGCACGGCCAGGCGGGGCGACAGCACGGGCAGGGCGCGACGCCGACCTGGACCCAGCGGCGTGGCGCCGGGCCCAGGCGGTCGGAGCGCTACGCGGTGAGGCAGAACGGGTGGCCAGCCGGGTCGGCGAAGACCCGGAAGGTCTCGCCCCCGCCCTCCAGCCGCGACGCACCCAGCTCTAGGGCCCTCGTCTCGCCCGCGTCGAGGTCGTCGACGCTGATGTCCAGGTGTGCCTGCTGCGGGTAGGCCGGGTCCGGCCACCGCGGCGGGTTGTAGTCGCTGACCTGCTGGAACATCACGCTCTTGCCGTCACCGGCAATGAGGGCGCCCTCCGGACCTTCGTAGGTCACCTCCATGCCGAGCAGTGCGGCGTAGAACCGGGCCAGCGCCGCCGCATCGGGCGCGTCGACCGTCACTGCGAACAGCCCCATCACCGGGCCGACGCCGTCGCGCTGGCACAGGTCGAACGGATGGCCGGCCGGGTCGGCTAGCGTGATCCAGGTCTCGCCGTCTGCCAGCCTGGTCGCGCCGAGGTCGATTGCCCGTTCGGCCGCCGCCCCGTACCCATCGATCAGCAAGTCCAGGTGGAATTGCTGCGGGTGCTCCTGCCCTGGCCACTGGGGCCGGAGATAGTTCGGTGCCAACTGGAACGCGATCTCCTGGCCGTCGCCCGTCCGGACGGTGATCCAGTCGGAGTCCTTCTCGACGATCTCCCAGCCAGTGAGCTCTACGTAGAAGGAGGCGAGCCTGTCGATGTCCGCCGCGTCGAACGCGACGGCTCCCAAGTGTCCTGTTACAGTCATGCGGCCATGGTGCCACCACCCTCTGACAATTCAGTGCGGCAGGTCCCAGGGTCCCAGCGGCGCCCACGCTACCCGTCAGCCGCGGGCAGTCTCCCCGACCGATGTGAGCGGCAGCCGCGGATCGACGGCCTGCGAGCGCCAGGTATCGCGTATCCACGCGTGCTGCGGGTCGTCACAGAACGCCATCGTCCGCTGCTCGGCCGGTCCGGCCAGCACATTCAGGTAGTACATGTCATGCCCGGGCGCCGCCATGGACGGACCGTGATAGCCATGCGGAACCACGACCGCGTCGCCGCTGCGCACCTCGGCGAGCACGTCGATCTGGCGATCCGGCGCCGACGAATACACCCGCTGATAGCCAAGACCATTTCCGCGGTCTGCCTCGGCTAGCTCGAAGTAGTAGATCTCTTCGAGCACCGCTTCGCCAGGCCCGGGCCTGTCGTGCTTGTGCGGCGGATACGATGACCAGTTTCCGCCTGGAGTCAGGACCTCGACCGCGACCAGCTTGTCGCAGTCAAAGGCATCCGGCGCGCAGAAGTTGTTCACCTGGCGGCTCGCCCGCCCGGCGCCGCGCAGCTCGACCGGGACGTCGGCGGCAGCCGCGTAACGCACGGGCAGCCGACGGGACGCGGCCGCGGCCGGCAGCGCGAACCGGCCGCCGGACTCACTCGCGATGGTGAGCGTGGCGTCCCTCGGCACGTAGGCAAAGTCCGTCACCCGGCTGAAGACGCTGAGCCGGCCCTCGATCGCGATGTCCTGGCCGCAAGCGCTGACCTCGCAGGCGCCCGTCAGAGGCAGAACCAGCATTTCCGCCGGACCGGTCTCGATGCTAACCCTGTCTCCCGGAGCGAGACTGAGGACGCGCAGTGACGCATACGTCCAGCCCGCAACCGCCGGAGTCACCTCGACCTCGAATCGGCCGGACTGGCAGCTGCCGCGTGGCAGGTGATAACGCGCCCCGCGGTCTTTAGGCATGCGCCTCCTCCTTAACGGACAGAGGTGATCTTACCGGGAGGTGACTGCGCCATAGCTACCGGCGAGCAGCGGCTATGGTCTGACTGTGACCACGACGGACGCGGATGTTCTCGTCATCGGGGCTGGCGTTATCGGCCTGTCCACGGCGATCTGCCTGGCCGAGTCAGGAGCCAGCGTCGCCATCGCAGCTGCCGAGTTCCCGGCGCAGACCACCTCGATCGCGGCGGGCGCCGTCTGGGGCCCGCACCTGGTCGGTCTCGATGACCGGATCACGCGTTGGGCTGACGTGACCCGCGACCGGCTAACTGACCTCAGCGCCAACGGCTTGGCTCACATCGTGCGCACGATCAGCGGGATCGCCGCGGACCGCGCAGAGGCTCTGGCGCCGCCCGAGCTCGCGGCGAACGGCGACGCGACCAGGTGCGGGCCGGCTGAGATCCCGCCTGGGTATCGGTCAGCCTGGCGGCTGGCTGCGCCGGTCGTGTCGATGCCGGACTACCTTGACTACCTGCAAGCGCGCCTGCACCGGGCGGGTAGCGGGACCCCGTTCCCCCACATGTTCACCTCGCTTGCGGATGCGTCGAGGCAGTATCCGGCTGCCCGCGTCATCGTGAACTGTGGCGGCTGCGGAGCCCGTGACCTGGTGCCGGACCCGGACGTAACGCCCGTGCGCGGGCAGGTCGTGGTAGCGAGCAATCCGGGCCTCACCGAGTTCTTCGTCGGTACCGGCGCGGGGCACGATGACCTCACCTACCTGTTCCCGCACGGCGACACCGTCGTGCTCGGCGGGACCGAGGAGCCGGGCAACTGGAGCCGGGAACCCGACCCGAACACTGCCGAGCGGATCATAGCGGCGTGCACCCAGGTCCGCCCGGAGCTGCGCGGAGCGACCGTACTCGGCCACCGGGTCGGGCTGCGGCCAGCCCGGACCTCGGTGCGGCTCGAGGCCGAGCAGGCTGGCCGCGTCACGGTCGTGCACAACTACGGCCACGGCGGCTCCGGCGTTACGCTCTCGTGGGGCTGCGCCCAGGACGCCGCCCAGCTCGCGCTGGCCGCACTGGCCTGAGGCGCGCTCATCACTGCAGCAGCCGCACGCATCACCCGATTCACGGCCTTTGCGTGGTGCGCCGGTCCGGCATCGTTTGGCGTAACTCTCACAACGCCGCCGAACTAGCGGCGGCAGCGCCACAACGCCGCCCAACGAGAGCTACCCCGCTCAGCGCGATACCCGCTCCAATCGGCAGCCTGGCCAGCCTGCGCCGCGCACGTGACCACACGAGTCCCTAACCAGCTGGCCACGTGGTCAGAAGCCAGGGAATATGACCCGCAGTTTGTCCAGTGTGTCCGGGTCGCCGGACACGGTGTCCGGCGTGTGCTCAGGGTCGAGCCGCCCGTAGGCCAGTCGCAGCAGCGCTTCGGCTGGCATGGTCACATGCGGCACCTCGGCGCCGTCCGGGCCCTCGCCAGTCCAGTTGGTCATGCTGACCGACTCGCCGGAGGTCAGCAGGTAATCGCGGTCGGGGCTGGTCGTGGTGATGCGCACGGCGAACGGCTCATCCAGCGGCTTGCCCAGCCGCGGCGCGAGAAACTGCGGGACGTTGTCGATCAGCAACTCGACCGCGTCGGCCTGCACCCTCTCGGCCGGGTCCTGCATAACGGAGATGTCCCAGGTGTGCATCACGTGCTCGCCGAGCCGCAGCCTCACCACCCCGACCGCGTCCAGCTGCATGCCGATGAAGTCCATCCGTATCGCGGCCAGGTGCTCGTCGGAGAGCTGCTCCAGCGTGGCGACGTGCTTCTCGTCTGTCGCCAGCGCGTCGGCGGCTTGCTCGTCCGGCCCCTTGGCGTTCCAGACGTCCCATACCGGGCCGAACGCGTCCCGGCTTACGGGCTCCGCCTCGCCGAGCGCGCCCGGCAGCATCATCAGGGCGATCTCCGCGCCGCTGCCGAGGTGCGATAGCACCTGTGCGATTGACCAGTCCTCGTCGTACGACTGAGCGCGGACCTGCTCCGGCGTCATCGGCTCGAGCAGGCCGGTCAGCTTGTCATGTGATTCGCGCAGCGTTGCGATCCAGGTACGCGGGTCGGTTGCCACCACTACTGCCTCCGGATTTATTTACGGAACGTCATCGTTCAGGATTGCCCGGCCGTCCGTCAGGACGAGCCCGTTACAGTGTGCAGAATGGACATCGGATTCGGCGCCCCTGTCTCAGGCGCCTGGGCCACACCGCAGAATCTAGCCTCCTTCGCCACGGCCGCGGAACGCGCCCGGTACAAATCGCTCTGGACCTTTCAGCGGCTGCTGATCCCGTCGGGCTCGGGCATGGAGCCGGTGTACCGCAGCGTGCTCGACCCGATGGCCGCCCTGTCGTTCGCGGCGGCCGTCACCAGCCAGATCCGGCTGGGCGTCGCGGTGATCAACATGCCTTACGTCTCGCCGGGATACCTGGCCAAGCTGGCCGCGTCGGTGGACGTGCTGTCTGGCGGGCGGCACGATCTCGGGCTGGGCATCGGCTGGATGCCCGAGGAGTTCGCGTTGACCGGGGCGGACATGGCGCGCCGCGGCGCGCGGGCAGCAGAGTACGTGGGGGTGCTGAAGAGGCTGTGGTCCGACGGCGAAGCTGAGTTCAGCGGCGAGTTCTACCAGATTCCGGCCGGGACGCAGCGGCCGCTGCCGGTACAGCCGGGCGGCCCGCCGGTGCTCCTCGGCGGAATGGCGAAGCCCGCTTTGGAACGGATCGGCCGGATCGCTGACGGCTGGGTTACCTCCAGCCGGACCGACCTGTCCCGGGTCGGCAACCTGGTCTCGATCGTCAAGGAATCAGCCGCGGCGGCCGGGCGTGATCCCCAGGCGATGCGGTTCATCTGCCGCGGAGTTGTGCGCGCTGGCGCGCCCGTGCTGGGTGCCGACGGACAGCGGCTGCTGCTATCGGGGGATTACGACCAGATCAAGGCAGACGCCGCCGGGCTGGGCGAGGTCGGCTTCACCGAGGTCTTCTACGATCTGAACTGGGACCCGCAAATCGGGTCGCCTGATGCCGAGCCGCTGGCTGCCGTCGCCAGGGCTGTCGAAATCATGGAAGCACTAGCTCCAGCGACCTGAGCCCAACTGCCACCCGGACTCAACCGGTACCATCGCAGGTCGTGAGTGAGATGTCAGCCGCGCCGGCAGTGGTTGTCGTGCCTTACGACCTGCGCTGGCCGGGGCGGGCAGCCGCCGAGCTCGTCGACATTTGCGCGGCGCTCGGCCCGCTGGTCGTATATGCCGATCACATTGGCAGCACGTCGATACCGCAGATGCCCGCCAAGGACGTGCTCGACCTTCAGCTATCGGTCCGGGACCTGGCTGAGGCAGCGGCGGCATTCGACAAGCCCCTGGGACGGCGCGGCTACCGGCGGCTGCCGTACGGGCACGACCACGTTCCCGCCGGAGACGTAAGCGATCCGGAGCTGTGGGTCAAGCAGCTGTGGACGCGGCGGGACCATCCCGCCGGTGATGTGAACCTGCACGTCCGTGTGGTGGGGTCGCCGAACGAGCGGCTCGCGCTGCTGTTCCGAGACTGGCTGCGGGCTCATCCGGACGCGGTGGCCGGGTATGGCCGGTTCAAGCTCGAGCTCGCCGCCGCGGTGGACGACCTGGACACCTATTCCGACATCAAGGACCCGGTTGTCGACGTGGTTGTCGCCGCCGCTGGCCGCTGGGCCAGCGACGTGGGCTGGCGACCGCACGGCAGCAAACCCGGTGCCAGCTAAACCCGGCTCGCCGGGGCCAGCTAAACCCGGCTCATCAGAACAGGCTTGTCGCAATGAAGCCGTTGGCGATAGAACGGCAGCCGTTGAGCGTGACCCACAGGTCGACTGTCGGCCGGCCGCGTAGGACAGCGCGATGATCTCGGCAGACCCGTCATCCATCGGGCAAGAGGTTATGCCACCCACGGGATGGCTGAGCGATACCCGCTGTATCGAGTTAGCCAGCCGACTCGCGGCCGCGGCGGTCAACCTGGTCTGGGCGCGGAGTTGCCACGGATGGCCGTTCATGCCGTAATAGCGGCACTCCAGCCCGGCCGTCGGCGCGCCGGCGGGCAACAGCCGGCGGCGGAGTTCGGAACCCTTATTCGTTACCCCGCCGGTCGACTTATCGCTGGCCGGGCAACTTGCGGTCACGTTTAGGTGCACTCGCGGACCTGAGCCATTGTCCGGGACAGGGGCCGGGTCCAGCCATACCACGACCGCGTCGGCACGCAACACGCTGGCGCCGCCCGCCTGGGTGACCTCGACCTCCAGGTCGGCTGATTCCCAAGCCCGGCTTGAGTGGCCGGCGTAGCTATACCCAATGGCTTCGCCCCACCCAGGTCCAAACGATCCATCTTGCGCCAGGCCGCGCGGGTGGTGCGCCTGCAGCCAGGCGATCGCCTGGCTGACTGGCATTCGCAGGCGCCACGACAGTGACCTGTCGACGAGCGACTCCACCGAGGGAGTTCCCATCGCCGGACCTGGCAGTGAGGCCGGCGCCTTGCGCAGCGCTCGCGCGTGAGGTGGCAACGGCACCAGCGACATGAGCCATCGTGCCTGCTCGGCGGCCAGCTTCCGGTTCCCGGCCGCCGTGGGCGGCGCGCCCACCGTTACGGGCGTCGTGCGACTGACCGCGGCAACGGGCTGTGCGGGTGCACGTACGGATCCGCAGCCGGCCGCGGCCGCGGATACCAGGATTGCTGTTGTCACGACGATCGCTGTCTTCATGCCGATGAGACGCAGCCGTTGACCACGCGGTTCCAGGCGCGCTGCCGCGCTGTCAGCAGCCGCGCTGTCAGCAGCCCCGCCGTCAGCCGCCGCGCTGTTAGCCGCCGCGCTGTCAGTTGTCATGCCGCAGCGAGGCGCTTAGAGCGAGTGCGCGACGTCAAGCGCGGTAACGGCCGCTAGCACCAGCACGGCGAGGGCGGCGCCTAGCCGGGCCGCGGTTCGCCGCCACGCGGTCAGGCTGGCCAGGCCGATGAAAGCTTGCCGAGCTGCTGTATCTGGCCCGGAAACGTAGCGGGTCGTCGGGTCCGAGCGGCATGCCGCCGTGGGATCGCCGCTCGGCTCGTGACGGCGCTCGCGACCTGGCCTGGCGGCCGACCGCCTGGACATTAGCCGCGTCGGCGGAGCGTGGGATCGGCAAGCGCCGGCGGGTCGTAGCCGCGATCGCCGGGATTGAAGTTCACGCCAGGCGGCACTATCTCGTCAATCCGGTCCAGCAGCTCCGCGGGCAGCCCCTCCGCCGGCGCGCCGAGCTGGCTCTCCAGGTGCTCCATGGTCCGCGGACCGATGATCGCCGAGGTAACGCCCGGATGGCTCAGCACGAAGCCCAGCGCCAGGTGAATCAGTGACATGCCAGCCTCGGCCGCGAGCTTGGCGAGGCGGTCTGCAGCGTCCAGCTTCAGCCGGTTACCCGGCAAGCTCATATCGAACCGTTGCGGCAAGCGCGTCGCCCGTCGGCTGACCGGGATCTCAGCGTCCTTGCGATAGCTGCCCGACAGCCAGCCGCTGGCCAGCGGGCTCCAGCTGATCACGCCCATGCCATAGCTCTGGCAAGTCGGCAGCACGTCGGCCTCGATGGCGCGGACCAGCACCGAGTACGGCGGCTGCTCGCAGACGAACCGCTCCCGACCGCGACGCTGCGCCGTCCACTGCGCCTCCACGATCTGGGCGGCCGGGAACGTGGAGCTACCCGCATAGCAGATCTTTCCCGCCCTGATCAGGTCGGACAACGCGGCCAGCGTCTCGTCGATGTCAGTGGCCGGGTCCGGCCGGTGGATCTGATAGAGGTCGATGTAATCGGTGTTCAGGCGCCGCAGGCTGTTCTCGCACTCCCTGACGATCCAGCGGCGCGAGTTGCCCCGCTGATTCACGTCGTCGCCCATGTTCCCGTGCACCTTGGTCGCTAGGACCACGTTCGCCCGCCGCCCGCCGGTCAGCGCCTTGGCCACGATCTGTTCCGACTCGCCGGACGAGTACACGTCGGCCGTGTCTATGAAGTTGATCCCGGACTCTAGCGCCGCGTGGATAATCCGGACCGATTCGTCGTGATCGGGGTTACCCCAGCCGCCGAACATCATCGCGCCGAGGCATAGCGGAGTGACCTGGACACCGGTGGATCCGAGAGGGCGAGTGTTCATGGGCACAACCTTATGAGGCCGGCTTCAGCACCGCCCCGCCAGCGGACCCTTAGCGGCGCGGGCCCAGCTCAGTTCGCAGCGAGCGAGAGCTCACTGGCCCGGGTTGCCGCGCGCGCCTCAGGTCGCGGCCGGGTTGCCGCACGCGCCTCAGGCCGCGGCCGGGTTGCCGCGCGCGCCTCAGGCCGCGGCCAGCCTTGTGGCGATCCCCGGCACCGGCCGTCCCGCCCGCAACGCGCCAGCGATGTCCCGAACCACCCGGTCCGGTTCTGTGTGCAACTGGCGCGGGCTGATGTGCAGGACGATGATCCCAGCGGCGGACAGTCGGGCGTGCCGCCGCATCGTGTTCTCCCAGTCTGCCGGCGACAGATGCCATTCGCGGGAGTCGACCTCGGCGATCACGCCCGCATCTGGCCACCAGGCATCCGGCGTGGCCAGGAACTCCCCGTTCAGGAACAGCTGCGGGTTGAACAGCGGTAGCGGCAAACCGGATTTCCTGATGAGATCGCGGAGCTCGGCCTCCGGAGCGGATCTAACTCCGGCCATGACCTCCAGCAGCACGGCACGCAGCCGAGCGGAGTCGCGGATTGGACCGTCAGCCAGTTCGACACCGAGTTCCTGAATCGTGCACTTGCGCTGCTGGACGGCGCTCGCCACAATGGCGCGGGCATCGCTGACCTTGCTCAGGCCGCGTACTGTGTCGGCTACCGCGCGCGCCGGTAAGGCGAACCTGAGACTCCCGTCGACGGCAAACGAAAACGGCATCCTACGCGTGCGATGGATCGCCGCGAAGGCGTGACTCGCTCGCTTCCGGCTGGCAGGTACGAGCACGTCCACGTGCCTGTTGTCAGGGGCACGGATTCCGTGGTTGCGTAAAGCGGCTGGTCCAGTGATGACGCTCACAGGGCCGGCGTACAGCGTGGCCGCCATTAGGAGCTGGTCATATCTGGGCGCGCCGGTCGTTGTGAGGTATATGGCAGGCAGCAGCCGTTGCCACGGTCCGCCTGGCCGAGTGCGGTGCCGGATGCCGTTGGCGGTCAGGCCACAGTTGAGGGCGTCCACTCTGGACAAAACGCCCCGCTGGCTGGCGAGCATCCAGGCGAGGGCGCGGTCATCTATTGTCATGACCGCGAGCCTGTCACGCAATGCCGACAAAAGGCTCTCAAGATCATCTATGGGTGCCGAGTTTGGGTGGCCAGGGGCACCCAAACTCGGCACCCATTTACGCACGACGCCGCCACTCACTGGCCCCAGGCCCCGTTCCACCGGCGCGGGCCGATATGCGCGTGCGCAGCGCGGTCGCC
Source organism: uncultured Actinomycetota bacterium (assembly GCA_963804435.1). Classification (GTDB taxonomy): domain Bacteria; phylum Actinomycetota; class Actinomycetes; order Streptosporangiales; family Streptosporangiaceae; genus JAJYUU01. The sequence continues at coordinate 4,193,273 of CAWDQI010000001.1, forward strand.
GGGCGCTATCCTGGCCGACATGACCAGCGAAACACCTCGCATCCTTGCCAAGCCGTCCCTCGATGGGCTTGAGGACAAGTGGACGCAGCGCTGGGCCAAGGAGCGTGTAGTACAAGTTTGACCGCTCCAAGGGCCGCGATGACGTCTTCGCCATCGACACTCCCCCGCTGACGGCCAGCGGATCGCTGCACCTCGGGCACGCCTTCTCCTACAGCCACACCGATGTGATCGCGCGCTTCCAGCGCATGCGCGGCAAGGAAGTCTTCTACCCGGTCGGCTGGGACGACAACGGGCTGGCGACCGAGCGCCGCGTGCAGAACTACTACGGCGTGCGCTGCGACCCGACGTTGCCATATCAGCCCGGCCTGACCCCGCCCGCCCTAGGCAATTTCCGTGCCCTGGCCCCGGCCGACCAGCTGCCGGTGTCCCGGCGCAACTTCGCGGAACTGTGCCGTCAGCTCACCGAGCTCGACGAGAACGCCTACGCCGAGGCCTGGCGGCGGCTCGGCCTCTCGGTGGACTGGGACGCGAGCTACCGCACCATCGACGAGCGGGTGCAGGCGATCTCCCAGCTTGCCTTCCTGCGCAACCTTGACCGAGGCGAGGCCTATCAGGCCGAAGCGCCTGCGCTGTGGGACGTGACGTTCGGCACCGCGGTGGCGCAGGCCGAAATCGAGGACCGCGAGATCCCGGGCACCTGCATCCGGGTGGCCTTCGGCGCGCCGGACAATGGCGGCGAGCTGGAGGTGGCCACCACCAGGCCGGAACTGCTGCCGGCCTGCGTGGCGCTGGTCGCCCATCCCGACGACGCGCGTTACGCCGGCCTGTTCGGTTCGTCGGCGACGACGCCGCTGTTCGGCGTGCGCGTGCCGATTCTCGCCCACCACCTCGCCGACCCGGAGAAGGGCACCGGCCTGGTCATGGTCTGCACGTTCGGCGACATGACCGACGTCACCTGGTGGCGCGACCTGCAGCTGGATACGCGACCGGTGATCGGCAAGGACGGCCGACTGCTGCCCGCACCGCCGCCCGGGATCAGCACAAGGGAGGGAACGCGGGCCTACGAGCAACTCGCAGGCTTGTCGGCTAAGGCCGCCAGGCAGCGGGTCACCGACTTGCTGTACGAGGCCGGCCTCTTGCGCGGCGAGCCCGAGCCGATCCGGCACGCGGTGAAGTTCTACGAGTACGGCCAGGCGCCGCTGGAGATCATCACGACTCGCCAGTGGTACATCCGCAACGGCAGCCGGTCCAAGGACCTGGCGAACGCGCTGCTGGCCAGGGGCCGCGAGCTGCGCTGGCATCCCGAGCACATGCGGGTCAGGTACGAGCACTGGGTGGAGGGGCTGACCGGGGACTGGCTGATCAGCCGCCAGCGCTATAACGGCGTCCCGATCCCGGTGTGGTACCGGCTCGATGACGCAGGCCTGATCGAGGAGCATAAGCCGATCCTGCCCGCCGAGGCCGAGTTGCCAGTTGACCCGGCCGCCGACACGCCGACCGGTTACCTCCCCGAGCAGCGCGGCATGCCTGGCGGGTTCGCGGCTGACCCGGACGTGATGGACACCTGGGCCACGTCGTCGCTGACCCCGCTGATCGCGGGCGGCTGGCCGGCCGACCAGGACCTGATGGCCCGCGTTTTCCCGATGGACCTGCGGCCGCAGGCGCACGAGATCATCCGAACCTGGCTGTTCTACACGGTGCTGCGCGCACACACCGAGCTGGGCGTGCTGCCGTGGCGGCACGCGGCGATCTCGGGCTGGATCCTTGACCCGGACCGCAAGAAGATGTCCAAGTCCAAGGGCAACGCGGTTACACCCATGGACCTGCTGCGCGAGCACGGAACCGACGCGGTCCGGTACTGGTCACTGAGTGCGCGGCTGGGCGTGGACACCGCCTTCGACCTGGCCCAGATCAGGGTCGGGCCGGCGGCTCGCCATCAAGATCCTGAACGCCGGCCGGTTCGTGCTCAGCATCAGCCCCGACAGCGCCGCGGACAATGACGGCGCGGACGCGGTGACCGAGCCGATCGACCGCGCGCTGCCGCGTCGCGCTAGCCGCGGTGACCGAGCCGATCGACCGCGCGCTGCCGCGTCGCCTAGCCGCGGTGACCGAGCCGATCGACCGCGCGCTGCTGCGTCGCCTAGCCGCGGTGACCGAGCAGTGCACGCACGCCCTGGACGCCTACGACCACGCGGCCGCGCTGGAGCAAGCCGAGAGGTTCTTCTGGTTCTTCTGCGACGACTACCTCGAACTGGTGAAGTCGCGAGCCTACGGGGAGCACGGCCCGCAAGCGGCCGCGTCCGCGCAGGCAACGCTGCGGCTCGGGCTGTCCGCCGTGGTCCGGCTGCTAGCGCCGTACCTTCCGTTCGTGACCGAGGAGGTCTGGTCCTGGTGGCACGACGGCACGGTCCACCGGGCACCATGGCCGGCCGCCGCAGAACTGAGCGAGCATGCGGGCCTAGGCGATGAGGCAGTTCTGGTCGCCGCTTCACGAGCGATCGCCGCGATCAGAAAGGCGAAGTCGCAGGCCCAGGTCCCGATGAAGAACCTCGCTCAGCTCCTGATCGTGACCGCGGCCAAGGTCGACCTCGATGCGCTAGCGGCAGGTTCCCGTGACGTGCAGGCTGCGGGCCACATGGCCGACATCGAACTGCGGGAAGCTGAGATCGCCGAGCCGGTTTATGAGGTTGTGCTCTAGCCGCCCCGGCTGAAGTCGGGGCAGGCGGTGAGGCGCGGCTTCACGAGACGTGCGCGGCGTGACAGCACCTAAGCCAGGCTCGACTGGGTCACTGCCGCGCGCCTGCCGGGGTCCGGATCGGCTCGTCATTCCTGACCCATATGGCGAATGGCCGTTCCGGCTCTGGCGCCGCCGCCTGGCGGTGACGAAGAATCGTGCTCATGTCGCTGCGAAGGCGACCACCAAACTCGGTCGGGACGTACGGGATGATCGGCGTGCTCACGCATCCTTCGCGGTTCATCAAGCCGCCCTCGCCAGTACAGAGCCGAGCCGATATCGCAGCGCTCGACGGTGGCGAGGCGCGGACACTGGCGTGCTTCCTGCGAGGATCGGTCGCGCCCTATCCGACCCGATTGCGGCAGGGATGGCTCTGCCTGTCCAGCCGCGACGCGCAATGGCGACCGTTCTGGAGCCTACGACGGCCCCGGCAGCACATAGGCGGGCCGATCAAGTCTGTGGTGACCCGCCCAGCCGATCACCGAGAGCCCGGTGTGAAGAAGGGAGGCAAGGCCGCCGGCGTTGTGGTCCTTCCAACTTTCGTCGTCGTGACCTGCCTGACGCCATCCGGCTCGTTCGACCTCGTGGTGCCAGCCGCGGACGTTCCGCTCGTTGTCGATCACTTCGCTCCTGCGAGCCGCCCGCCGCCTGCCCGAGCAGCGACCCCATGACTACGACCTGACCTGCACCAGATCCGGTCGCGGCGCCGGCCTGGTTCGCGTGGCGCGAGCGGGAAACCAGTGGATTAGGCCAACGCCGCCAGCGTAGGTTGGCGCCTATGGCGGCTGTCATTAAGTCGGTGACCTTCGATTGCGCGGACGCGGTGGTGCTGGCCCGGTTCTGGGCTGCGGCCCTTGGCACCGATGTGGACGAGGACGCCACGGCCGAGCGGGCCTATGTCGAGGCGGCGGGCTGGGGCGGGCCGAACATCTGGTTCGTCAGAGTGCCCGAGCCCAAGACGGCCAAGAACCGGATGCATTTCGACCTCCGCGCGCCCGGCGCGATCGGCGATGAGGTTCGCCGACTGGAAGCACTCGGCGCCTCAGTGGCCCGGCGACTCGACGGACATATCATAATGAATGACCCGGAAGGCAACGTGTTCTGCGTAGAACCGGGTCCTGCCGGCTAAGAGGTGGCCGCCAGGTAGTCTCACGCTCATGGACAAGGTGGAGCTGTCAGAGGACGAATGGCGGGACCGGCTGTCCCCAGAGGAGTATCACGTGCTGCGGGAGGCAGGCACCGAGGCCCCGTTCACCGGCGAGTACACCGATACCGAGACCGTGGGCGTCTATAGGTGCCGCGCCTGCGGTGCCGAGCTATTCCGCTCGGGCGAGAAGTTCCACTCCGGCTGCGGCTGGCCGAGTTTCTATCAGCCAACCGAGGACGACGCGGTGGTGCTGCTCGAGGACCGGTCGCTCGGCCGGATCAGGACGGAGGTCCGGTGCGCTTCATGCGGTTCGCACCTCGGACATGTCTTTGAGGGCGAGGGCTACGACGTCCCGACCGATCAGCGCTGGTGCATCAACTCGGTGTCACTGACGCTCGAGGAGGAATGACCGCCGGCGGGCCCGCCGGGCCTGCCCGGCTCCAGCTGGTCAGGTCGGGCGAGTTGTCCGGCGCCACCGCCCAGACCAGCGGGATGGTCCGGTCCGCCGCGATCTCGGGCGAGCTGACCGGGGCGCAGTCGCTGTGGATGGGCCGGACTGAGCTACCTCCGGGCGTGAAGTCTGGTAACCACCATCACGGCGAGTCCGAGACCGGGATTTACGTCGTTTCCGGTTGCCCGGTCTTTGTCTTCCGCGATCCCGATACCGGCGCTGAGGTCAGGCTGGAAACGCGGCCCGGCGACTACGTCTGGGTGCCTCCGCACGTTCCGCACCGGGAGGAGAATCCCTCGCCGGACGAGATTGCCACCGTCGTGATCGCCCGGTCCACCCAGGAAGGCATCGTAATAAATATTGACAATCTTTAAGATTGTCTTCTGTGGGGGCGAGATCTCGGCCAGCGGATCGGGCTGCTTGTAATAGAACGGTGGCATCGTCCAGGGCTGCCAGGGCGGTGGCTGCCGTCCTGGCGGTCGGCGCGTTCTCAGTGCCGGCAGGCTCCCCTGCGCAGCCAGCCACATCAGCCTCGGCCGGATCAGCCGGGGCCCAGACCGCGCTGGCCCACACGAGGCAGGGCCAGACAGCCCAGCCCGTCGCCTCTGCGGCATCCGGCCTGGCCGCGCTGGTCAACCCGTTCATCGGCACGGCCGGCGGGGGTAACGTCTTCCCAGGCGCGGACACGCCGTTCGGGATGCTGCAATGGAGCCCAGATACGACCCAGCCCGCCGAAGGCGCGGGCTACTCTGCCCGTTCCACCGCGATTACCGGGTTCAGCCTGACGCACATGTCCGGGCCGGGCTGCCCAGCAGCCGGAGACGTGCCGGTCCTGCCGACCGTAGGCCGGGTCGTGCCGACAGCGTCGGACTCCTTCAGCCACAGCAAGCAGCATGCTCGGGCGGGTTACTACTCCGTCGCGCTGGCGAATGGCATCGGGGTCCAGCTCACGGCCACCACCCGAACGGGACTGGCCGCCTTTAGCATCCCGGCCGGCCACCAGGCGAACCTAATCTTCAAGCTGAACGGCAGCCAGCGCGGCGACAGCGCGGTGAGCTTCCAGCAAGACAGCCCGACAACCGTGCATGGCTCCGTCACCTCGCAGAACTTCTGCGGCGTCGGCAAGCCTTACACCCTGTACTTCGAGATGCAGTTCAGCAGCCCGGCAACCAGTCACGGCACCTTCACCAGCGGCGCTGCTACCGGCCTGCACGCGCAGGCCACCCGGCTATCCGTTGTCAATGTCGGACCGCACCGGCTGCCTCCGGCGTTCTCGGCGGCCGCACTAGGAATCAGCGACCTAGCGCCCACCGCTTACTACGGCATGCTGCCACGCGGCGCCGGAACGAGCCCCGCCCTCATTGGTGCGGTCGGCGCCTACGTGAGCTTCCCCGCGGGCCCGAGCCGCATCGTGCTCGCCAAGGTCGGCATCTCCTACGTCTCCGCGGCCAACGCGGCGGCCAACCTGGCGGCCGAGGACGCCGGCTGGAACTTCACGGGGGTCCAGAACGCTGCCGAGCAGCACTGGAACGCCCTGCTCGGCAAGATCGCGATCACCGGCGGATCGCGAGCGCAGCGCGCCGTCTTCTACTCCGCCCTTTACCACGCGCTACTCGCACCGACCGTCTTCAGTGATGACAACGGCCAGTATGTCGGCGCGGATGGCGCCGTGCAGGCAGTCGACCAAGGCCAGGTCGCGGAGTACACGAACTTGTCCGGCTGGGACATCTATCGCACGCAGGCTCAACTGACGGCTTTGCTCGACCCGGCCGTGGCTAGCGGTGCCGCGCAGTCCCTGCTGCACAGTTATCGCCAGACCGGGATGCTGCCGCGGTGGCCAGCTTATGGCCCTGACTCCTACATCATGGTGGGCGACCCGGCCGACGCGGTCCTCGCCGACTACTACGCGTTCGGCGCCAGGGCATTCGATTCCTCGGGTGCGCTGACGGCGATGATCGCGCAAGGCAGCAAGCCGTCGCAAGTGCGGGCGGGCCTGAACTATCTCAACGCCGATGGCTACCTGCCAGATGACGGCAGCTACGGGTGCTGCAATTACCACGGCTCCGTCGCGAGCACACTGGAATATGACACCGCCGATTTCGCGATCTCCGCGCTCGCCGGAGACCTGGGTGATCCGGCCGATCAGGCCGCCTTCCGCAATCGGGCGCAGGACTGGCAGAACCTGCTGAATCCGGCCACCGGATTCCTCCAGCCCCGGCTGGCGAGCGGCCGCTGGCGGCCGGGATTCAGCCCGCGGTCCGGTCGGGGCTTCGTCGAGGGTGACTCCTGGCAGTACACCGGCATGGTGCCGTTCGACGTCGCCGGCCTGGCTCGCGCTAAAGGCGGCGCGCGGGCGATGCGGCGATACCTCAACAGCGTGCTGTCTGGCTTCACCGAACGCAGCGATGGCCCCACCGCGAACATGGGCAACGAGCCGAGTATCGAACTGCCCTGGGAATATGACTATGTCGGCGAGCCGTATGCCGCGCAGAGATCAGTCCGCAGCGCCGAGGACCTGCTGTGGACGGACGGTCCTGGCGGCATCCCGGGTAACGACGACCTGGGCGCCATGAGCGCCTGGTTCGTCTGGGCCGCGCTCGGCATGTACCCGATGACGCCCGGAACGGCGACACTGGCGCTGGGCTCGCCGCTGTTCCCGAGCGCGGTCATCGAACTGCCGACCGGCCGGACCCTGCACGTCGTCGGCACGGGGGCAGCTCCGATCGCGCCTTACGTGCAGTCGGCGAGCTGGAACAGCACGCCCTGGTACCGCGCGTATGCCCCGCGCGATGCTATTACGCAAGGCGGCACACTGGACTTCCGGCTGTCCCGTAAGCCCAATCGCGGCTGGGCTGCGCACCCAGCCGATGCTCCGCCGTCCTATGGCCCGCAACGACCGCCAATCCCGACCGGGCCTGTGGTCTCGTCCGCTTCGGCGAGCCTCTGCCTGGCCTTTCCCGCTGCGGCCGCGGCCGGCCGCCAGGTGACGGTCAGCAGCTGCAACGGCGCGGGCCGGCAGCGGTGGACGGTGGGGCCTGGTCGCACCATCCGTGCGGGCCGGCTGTGCGTGACCAGCGTTCCCGGCGCGAAGGGCAAGCCCGCTCGCGTGCTGCTGGAAACCTGCCGCGGCCGGGCGGCGCAGCGGTGGCTCGCCAGCTCTGTCGGCCAGCTCAAGAACGCGGCCACCGGCCAGTGCCTGGCCGCAACCCGCGGTGGCCGGGTGCGCCAGGCCGATGCCGCGACTGCGCGCTGCACCGGCGTCGTCTACCAGCGCTGGACGATCCCGTATGCGGCCGCAATAACGCCGTAACCGGGCATGATCACGGGAACGCGGACGGCTTCAGGTCGCGGCCGCGGTCACCAGCCGTTCTTGCGGGCACGGGCCTCGTAAAGCAAGACGGAAGCTGAGACCGACACGTTGAGTGAGTCGGCCGATCCGAGCATCGGAATCCCGATCCGCTGGTAGCGCTCTTGGTACCAGGGCGGCGAGATACCGTACCGCTCACTGCCGACGACGATGGCGGTCCGGCCGCCGTAATCAGCCTGCCGATAGCCGATGCTGTTGTCAGTGTCGGCCAGGTACACGGTGAATCTCTGCTGCCGAAGCCAGGCGATCGCGTCGCTGATCTCGGCGAACTCGATCGACGGCACCTTCATGCTCATGCCCTGGCTGCTGCGCAGCACCTTCGGGTGGGTCAGCCTGGTGCGTTTGCTTGTCAGCACCAGGCAGTCGGCGGCGCAGGCATCTAGTGTCCTGATCAGCGTGCCGAGGTTGCCCGGTATCTCCATCGCGTCGGCGACCAAGATGAGCGAGTCGGGCGCGAGCTCGAGCTCGTCTGGCTGCCAGTCAGGCAACTGGGCGATGCACAGCAGGCCGTCCGGGTTCGGCCGCTCCGCCAGGCGCGCTAGCGTCTTGGCCGAGATCTGGTAGGCCCTGCGGGCCCGCTGGGCGAGCTCGACGGCGCGCTTGGCGGACTCGTCGGAGTAGGCCGCCTCGGGACACCACAGGAACGAATCGACGTCGACGCCGGTAGCCAGCACCATGTTGATCTCATACAGGCCTTCTGCGACGAACGTGCGCCGCGGGATCCCGGTCCGGTTCGCCTGGATGTCCCTGACCAGGTCGGCGACTGGGTGCCGGAGGCCGATCTGCTGGAGGTCCATCGTGGTCTCTCTCGTTTGCTGGCTCGCGGCCGCCGGAGTTACGGACGCCGTTGCAGGCAATCGGGACCGAGTTCGCTCAGCCGAGAGAGCCCGGCCAACCGCGTAGTCAGCTCGAACTCGTTGCGCAGCGCCCGGAGCACGTGCCGGACGCCAGCCTCGCCGCCGAGCGCTAGGCCGTAGACGTACGGACGGCCGAGGAGCACTGCCTGCGCGCCCAGGGCTAGCGCCTTCACCATGTCGGCGCCGCCGCGGATTCCGCTGTCGAAGAGGACGGCCATCCGCGAGCCGACGGCATCCGCGATGGCCGGCAGCGCGTCGAGCGCGCCAATGCCGCCGTCTACCTGGCGGCCGCCATGATTGGACACGATGACGCCGTCGATCCCCCCGGCCGCGGCCCGGATGGCGTCGGCCGCGGTCAGGATGCCCTTGAGCACGATCGGCCCGTGCCAGTGCTGCCGCAAGAACGGCAGGTCGTCCCAGGTCAATGACGTGTCGCCAAAGATCTGGGTCCAGCGCAAGATGGCTGCGTCCGGGTCTTCGCTGACCGGACGAGCCAGACCGGCCTGGAACGCCGGGTCGGACAGGAAATTCTGCACCCCGATGCCCTGCAGGAACGGCAGGTAGCCGTTGCACAGATCGCGGGGCCGCCAGGCCAGAATCCTGGTGTCCAGGGTGACGACCAGGACGCTGTAGCCGGCCGCGTCCGCCCGGCCCAGGAAGCTCGCGGCTATCGCGCGGTCCTTGGGCCAGTAAAGCTGGAACCAGCGCTGGCCATCCCCGTTCGCCGCGGCCACGTCCTCGATCGCGGTGGAGGCCGCGGTGCTCAGGATCATCGGCACGCCGGCAGCTGCGGCCGCCCTGGCAACCGCGCGTTCTCCGTCGGGGTGGGCTATGCCGAGCACGCCGATCGGGGCCAGCAGGAACGGCACCGTCAAGCCGGCGCCAAGGACGGTGCTGGTGAACGCGGGCGTGCTGACGTCGGTGAGCATGCGCGGCACAATCCGCCACCGGCGGAAAGCGTCCAGGTTCTCCCTCGCGGTGTCGCCCGAACCGGCGGCGCCGGCCACGTAGTCGTAAGCGCGCGGCGTCATGATGTTGCGCGCTGCCTCTTCCAGCCCGGCGATATCGGTCGGGAACGCCGGTACTGTGCCGGTCAGTCCGGTCAGGTAGATCTCGTCCTGGTAACTCTCCAGCGGCTGGCTCACTGATGCATCGCCCTTTCGCGCCTGATGCCACGCGGCTGGCTGGCCCGGCTGCCAGCCGCTCCGGCCGCCCGGCCGCGTGACCACATGCTGTCATGCCGTCGGCCGGGTCACGCTCGTGACCTGGGTCCCAGGCGGCGTTGCTGCACCCGAGCGATCCGCGCGCGACTACCCCGTACCGCTCCCGGACAATAGCCCAGCGGCAATCCATCTGATCTGAAACGCAAAAAGGCCCCCTAAGCCAGCAGTCGCGGGGTGACTGCCAGCCTAGGGGGCCTTTGATCTTGCTCTCTCTGTCCTGTAAGCGCCTCACGACACGAGCAGAAGCCCCTCGCTAATGCGAGGGGCTTTCTTCCATGTCCGGGTTCGTCAGGTGCTCATCCTCTCCGACAGGTACTCGGTGACCCGCACCCTGCGGCCCCTGCGCGGCTGGATACCTTGGCGTAGTCGCTGCGGATCATGGTCCGTAGTTGTCTGCCGTGTCGGCGGTCAGAACGGTAAGAGGGGTGCAAATAGCCATGGCGTCCAGATGCCGTCAAGTACGGCGATGTCGTATGCCTCGTTCCAGTGGAATGCCAGGTCGATCAGGTCCGCTTCGTCGCCAGGGCCTAACACGGTGCCTCCCATGCGCCAGCCTGGCGGGACGAGTCGGCTCTCGTCCGTTGCCGAGCCAGGCTGGCTTACGGATCAGAGTACACATCTACACGTAGGCGTGAACACCTACACGTAGGGGTAAACCTCAACGTCTACGCACATGCACGGGGGGACCAGTGTGTGACCGTGGCTTTGGACTTTGACTCGCCCGTGCCGCTCTACGAACAGTTGGCCGAACTGCTCCGGGCCGACATGGCCAAGGGCAGGCTACCGGCCGCGTTCCGTCCATCCTGACGCTCGCGCAAGAGTACGGGGTCAGCCACAAGACGACAGCGAAGGCGCTGACCACGCTGCGAGATGAGGGCCTGATCGTGAGCGCCAGCGGCAAGGGCTACTACGTGGCCGAGCGGCGAACACGGAAGTAACCTGACGCAATGTCCATCAGCGAGCGGACTCGCAAGATCCTCTGGGTGACCGCAGGCGGCCGGTGCTCAATCTGTCGCGTCCAGTTAGTTACCGAGGGCACCGGGACGGACGACCCTTCGGTCTTCGGCGAGGAAGCCCACATAGTCGCGCAAGCTGCGTCCGGCCCGAGGCCGGACAGGTCGTAGACGTGGACTCCTACGACAACCTGATCTTGCTATGCAGCAAAGATCACAAGCGGGTCGATGATCAAGTCGGGCACTACACCGCTGACCGCCTGAGGCAGATCAAGCTCAGCCACGAGCAATGGATTAAGTCCCTCGTCATCAGCAGGCACGGCAGCCAGGTCAGCAAGGAGGAAGCTGACCAGGCCCGTGCGGCCCGTTCGCAGTGGATAAACGAGCGCACGCAGCGCCTGCGGCGCGGCGCCAATGAGGAAAAGATGCGGTTGCACTACCTTGATGACTGGCGAGAAGGCGTCACGACGTCGGCCGTCATCACCTGGCAGGACGAACGGGGCCACCCTCACGAGCGCACTGTTACCGACGTGCGCGAGGCTTTGGAGCTGCTGCGCAAGATCGAGGCCGACTGGGATCTACGCGAGATCACTTGTGAGTTGCGATAAGCCGTCGTCACGGACTGATTCGATCTATGCGAGCGGCCTTATGCGAGTTACATTCCGATCATGAAGCGCTTATGGCGGTACTGGGGTTACCTCGCTCTGGCTCTAGCGATCGTCGGCCTGGTGACCCACGACTTCGGGTACGCGCTCATCCTGATCTTCTCCATCGGCGCCCTCGGCTACTTCCGGTCCAGGCGCCCGTCTGGTGCGGGGCGATCACCCGCGGCGCCCATCTCTGCCGAAACAACTCAACCGGGCTGTTGCTCGGTTGCCACATCCGCGAGCACAAGTTCCAGAAGGTGAAGATGACGTTCGTGCCGAAGATGTGGCGCGACCTTAACCGCGGCTTGTGGGCGTCGCCGAAAGAATGGCTCGCCACCACTGGCGGACTGGCATCACTCGTCTCGTTGGTAGTCGCGCTGATCGCGCTCAGGTGACCACGACCGCGAGCAGTGTCTATCCCGTCCGATACCGGACGTAATCCAATGACGGACAGTGGACGTCAAGAACTACGGGCCGGCCTGCATCGGCTGGCGCGTTAAGGAGGCGGCTTGTGCTCGGGCAGCATCGGGAGAAGAAGGCAGCGAGACAACAGCAAGAAGCTGTGGACAGGTGGCAGGCGCAGCGCGATGAGTGCGCCGATCTGCTGCTGACCGTCCAGAACATCAAGGGAACCGCGCGCAAGCAACCTGATGCTCGCCTCCGGGGAAGCCGTCTACCACTCGTGACAGGATGCTCGCTGGTCGAAGAACGGCGCGGGGCAGGCCACTACGCAGGCGGTCGGAAAGCGTCGCGGTCCCGATCGGTTCGAGATGCGCTACCGCACCGGAGGGTCACGCGGCCACTACGTTCAGGGCACGCCGACCCTTAAGGCGATTACACCGGGCCGGTTTACATCACCAGAAGCGGGTGATCTTCCAGGGAGCCAGGCAGACGCGGGAGTGCGCGCTCGCCAAGGGATTCCAGCGCGCCGACCGCGGCGGCTCCAGACTCTATCGATCAAATCGGCAGCAGTTCCGCCGACCACACTACGGGCCGAAGGTGTCCGGCTCGTTCGACTTCCGCCTGGACCTGGCACTGGCACATTACAACGGTACGGTAAGCAAGCTGGAGCAGCAGATCCGGTCGGAGCTGGCTGAGATTGACGCGAGCAGGCCGGGACCTCAAGGGCCGCCCGCCATTCGCGGGGCAGCCGAGCGGCGTCTGCACGGGATGCCGCCGGGAAGTGGACCGGCCCAGTGCGGAACGTCGTCTTCAGCGGCGACAGCTTGACGTTCCTCCTCCATGACCTGGACCGTCACCTGACCGCGGAGTTCACTATCGGCCCGGTGGAGGGAGAGCTGGCGTCGTTGGAACAAGGCGACGTGGTTCAGGTACTCATGAACGAGGCCGGCAAGGACGTGCAAGTAGACATCGTGCAGAAGGCGGACGGCAGCAAGCCAGGATAATGCCAAAGGACTGCAACAAGCCGCGTGGCCGGAGCCGACTACTGACCCTGCGCTTCCTGCTGGGCGCGGCTGGGAGGTCCGTCCGGTTCAGGCCCATGCGTCAGACCTCCGCCCTGCCGCCGCGTAACCCAAACGGCGCTGATGCGCGTCAGGAACTACGGACCGATAAGTCCAGATCGTCTTACCAGGCCGAGATCGGCCGCCGCGACAAGTAGAGACTGAGGTTAGACATGGGATTGCGTACCTGGATGACGGCTGCTGTAGGACTCCCGGCGATGGCGATCACCGTCGCCGTGGCGGCACCGCCCGCATCCGCTGCGCCAGCCAGGGCGCTGCCTTGCCATGCGTCAATGAGCAACAGCCACCCCCGCGACTACACCACCACCGACGTCCGGGTCAGGACCGCGGCCCATGCAAGCGTCACAACAGTCGCGCACTACCGGACGGTGAACCGCAAACACCATCGCACCGCTAATGCCAAGGGCAGAGCGACAGTCCCGTACTACATCAGCGGCGCCACACCCGGATACAAGGTCATCGTCGATGTCTACGTGAGCAAGGGCAGCCGGAAGGGCAGCTGCAAAACGTCGTTCACACCGCACGCCTAGCGGGCGTTCTGGCGATTGCGTGGCTATCGAACGCGCGTTCGAGTAGGCTCGGCGGCATGGCTTCGGTGATCGACCGCGGCGGCGACATACTCGATCTCGACGGCCAGCGCCCGGACTGGTGGTGCTACCCGAAGCAGTGCGCGAAGGGGCACCTTTGGGCGCCCGGCCGCATTACGGTGAGTTGGGTATAACCGGTCATTGACCGCCAGTGTCATGGGATAGGCAGGATCGAGACCGGGCCAAGTTGCGGCAGCAGGGCGCGGTCGTCCTGATCGCCGATCATGGTGTCGAGCCCGCGTAGCGTGTCGGCGTTGAACGTCGCGGTCATCACGGTTCCTTCCGAAGGCTTGCCGAGGGGCGAGCTGCCGCGGGCGAATCGGCCGGTCATCGTTATCACATAGACGCGAACGTGCTCGCTGCCCGGGATCCAGGTGCCTGGGGACAGCAGCTCGAGCGCCTTGGCCTGCGTGGTCGCCACCGCAGCGGCCTCCGCCGGACGCGCGTCGTGGCTCCTGGCGGCCATTCGCGCGGCCACCTCACTTAGCCGTCCGATGACTCCTGCTGGGATCGGAAGCTCGGCCCCGGCGGCAGATTCGCTCATGGTCTTCCTCGATGCCGTTTATCGCTGACGTGGTGCGAGAGTGCTGACATCCCACCACCGCTCCCACTATCCGCCCGATGCCTCGGCGACACGACACGCGGTCAACGGTCACGCTTAAACCATCACCCCAAGGTCGGCTGGATGCCCTGCGAATGCCCTTCCGCCCAGACGAACCGCATGGGCCACCTGTGGGTCTGCTGCCGAGCTGAGGGATGCGGTTCGGTCTGGTACAAGCCGAGGCATGAGGTCGGCGGCTAAGGCCACGCTGTCATCATCGTGCTAGCGCTGGTCTTACGGACCCGGCCTTTGGAGCGCTCCCACATCTGGCCCCAGTGGTCAGTCCACCGCACAATGGGGTAGGCGCCGGTCAGTTGATAGTCCAGCCGGGCACTGCCAGCGAACCGCAGCCCGCTCGCGCTCGGTGCCAGCGTCCGGTCGCTCACGTAAAGGGGCGCACCCACGATGAACCTATCCGGCAGCTTGTCGTCCGCAATCCGCTCGATCAGGGCCGGCTCGGTCATACTGCCATCGCTGCTGTACAGGCCCACGGCAACGTCCGTGACCGTGAAGTGACCCTCGTTGATTACGACTACTACCAGGCTGCGCAGGACGTCTTCTGGGTTCGTGGCGATTTTGGGATCTGTGATCCGGCCATCCTGTTGCCCGACGATGACCCTAATCGTGTAAGCCTCCGAGAGCTGGAGCGCGTCCTGTGCTTGTTGCCGCTCCTCCCGCAACTGCTGGTCGGAGTGCGCCATCTGGGCCTGGAGCCGTGCGTCGGCTAGCTTTCGCTCGTCGGCTAGCTGCTGGTCGGAGTGCTCTAGCTGCCTGGTCAGCCGATCCTCGGCAGCCTTGCGCTCATCGTCCAGCACCGTCGCCGCGTGCTTGCGCTCGCTGGTGACCCTGACGCCAGCACGCCACTCAGCGAAGAGGGCGACGGCCACGGCTACGGCGGCCACGGCCAGCGTGCCCCATGCGGTCAGTTCGCCCGGCCAGAGCGGCTGCGAGTCGGCGGCGATCACGACGGAAGCCTATGAGCGTCAGCGTCGCCACGGCGCGATCATCGGGACAATCTAGCGCTGAGGCGGCACCTGCTGCGCCTCGCTCGCGTGCATCGCGCACATGGCCGTGCCGTTCACCGTAGTAGCGGCTGCTTGCGGCACAGCCCCCCTGAGCGCCAAGCGCTGCATAAAACCCTTAGCTTCCGCCTTCAAGCTCACGATTTCCGCAGTGCAGATCGCACAGCGGGTAAGAGCCTGAAATCTTCGTGCCATGACGGCACCATACGGCTTTCTGGATGGCCGCGCCGCTAACCAATGCACACGCTTTGGAGATGGAGAAGGCCCGGCCCGAAGGGGGCCGGGCCTGTCCTGCCGAAGTCGAAGCTATTGGGCCTTGACCGTGGCCGATCGGCGACCGGATCGCACACTCAGCCCGAGCTTGGCCGCGAGCTGTGCCCCCGAGATGTCGGGCGACTTGGCCACGATGGAAGCTGCTCTCCGGTCACGGCTAGGTGGCCTAGCCGCGTTAACTGACCGCGCAAGTGGCCGGGGCTTGGCCGGTTCGATGGCCGCGACGCTTGCCGGCTTGTCCGGTCGTGGCCACGCCAGCGATAGCGGCGGACGAGAGGTAACCGTGACCGCGTCGATGTCCGGCAAGCTGGCCGGCCCAGCAACCGCGGCGCTTGCCGACTTCCGGACCATGCCGAGCGCAACCTCAGCCGACCCGACGAACGCGACACGGCCACGCCGACAAGATGATGCCGGCGATGCCATGCGACCCGCCAAAGCGGCTAGCCAGCAAGGTACATGACGCGAGCGTCAGCACCACGCGAGCCGTCCACGGCGAGCGCTGACCGGATCGAGCTGCCCACAGCAGCGCGGCTGACGCCGCGCCGACCGTGCCGTCAACCGACAAGGGCATCAGCCAGGCTGCGAGCGCCGGCTGGCCGAGCTGGACGGCAATCTTGTAGATATGCATGTAACTGACAACGGCGGCGATGCCGCCTACCAGCAGGACAGCGGCGCCGGTCATGCGCCGTAGTACGGTGTTGTCGTCGTTCAATCGGCGCGGTGCGGTGTTGTTTTTCCTGGTCACAGGGGCCTCCGGGGCCGCTAAAAGTCAGGTAAAAGTCATGGTGCCGACCTGACTTGAGCCGGTAGAACCGGGAATAACGGGCAACGTTCTGTCCGATTTCCTGTTCTACTTCTGTATCCTGACCAGCGTTAGCGCTGATAGATGACTTGCCGCTCTAGGATCGACCAGTCATGCAGCGGATGACTGATGAGAAGATGCTGGCGCAACGCGAGCAAGTACGGGCACTGAGCAACGCGATCGCGACCGGGCCAGGCGGCGGCATGGTGCTGCTGCACGGCACCGAGCTGAACATCGGGCCGGATGGGAGCGTCGACTGGCCGGCGGATTTCCTGGCCGGGTTCGACGTCTGCGTCGCCTCGGTTCACTCCCACTTCGACCTGCCACGGGCCGAAATGACCAGGCGATTCATTACCGCCTGCGAGAACCCGCACGTTCACGTCATCGGGCACCCGCTGACCCGGAAGATCGGCCGAAGGCCGCCCGTCGACGTTGATCTGCCGGAGTTGTTCCGCGCCTGTGCGCGGACCGGTACGGCACTGGAGATTAATTCGCATCCGGCCCGGCTGGACCTGCCGTCGGCGCACGTCCAAGCGGCTCGTGACGCCGGGGTGAAGTTCGCGATCAACACTGACGCGCACTCGCTGCGCGATCTGGACTACCTCCAGTACGGCGTGGCCACTGCCCAGCGCGGCTGGCTCAACGCCGACGACGTGATCACCACCTGGCCACTGCCCCAGCTGACCACGTTCCTCCGCAAGGCGCGCTCGTAGCCCATCGTTAGCGCAGCCACCGCGGACTTGCCCGGGTATCAGCTATCTGGCTTCGGGAGCGTCCTCTAGCGGGAGAGCTTCCCCGATCCACGGTGCTGCTCCCGTCCTCACCTGGAAGTCATGCTCGACGCAGAGCATGGTGTGGAGCACCTCGCCGTGCAGGCTGAATTCCCATGACAGCGTGCCGGGCAGCGTGCAGGGCGTATGCCAGCTGGTCAGGGTCATCATGTCCGGAGAGACGATTCTCCGGCCCGCACCGCACATGCCGGTGAATTCCTTGCAGCGGTCACAGAACCCGAGCCGAGCCGCGACCGCATCCCGGATTCGGATCCCGCAGTCCGGGCAGGTTACGCGGCGTGGCCGTGACGCGATACCGGGTTCATCCTGGCGACGACGAGCACCGAGCCCGCCGACTCCTAAGAGCCGCCGAGGTCGGCGCGCGGCAGCAGCCGCGGGGCTGAGCCCGCGTTTTGAATTACTGGACACTCTGGTCCTGCCTCTCCTTTGGCCCATCCCCCAGGCAGGTGAACAACAGGTTAGCGCACCATGACGCGACGTGATGAGAAAACTGCTGGCCGCTATATATTCCGGACCATGGCAGATGTAAACAGCCCGGCAGAGCACGCAGCTCAGATTGCGGCCGCGCGGGATCGGCTACTGGCCTTCGTGGCAACTTGCACGGACGACGACTGGCACGCTTCGCCGCTGCGCGACCAGGGCGACGCGAGGTCTGCGGGAATCATCGTCGACCACGTCGCCGACGCCTATGAGTACCTGGGCAACTGGATCAGATTGATAGTCACCGGGGATAGCCCGGTGCTGAACTCGGAGCTGGTGGATGCGCTCAACGCCGCCCATGCGGCTACGGCAGGAACCCTGACGCAGGCGGGCGCGATGCAGCATCTGCAGACCAGCGGCGACGACCTCATCGCAATGATCAGCGACCTCACCGCCACGGACCTGGACGCAGGCGACGGCCGGGTGCGGCGCCTGGCCCAGATCGCTGCCCGGCATGCCGACGACCACCGGACCGACATCAAAACGGCCCTGGGCCGTTAAGCTGCGCCGCTAGCGTCAGCGCCGGAACCGGGCGTGCCGGGAGACTGGGCTGTTGACCGTCCAGAGACCCTCACGACTGCGCGGTCAGCGATTGTGCCGTCACGGGAGGGCGGCAACCAGTTCGTCGACCGGCTTACGCCGGCCGGTATAGAAGGGGATTTCCACCCTGGTGTGGCGGCGGGCCCTGGCCCCGCGCAGATGCCGCATCAGGTCCACGATCCGGTGCAGCTCGTCGGCCTCGAAGGCCAGCATCCACTCATAGTCGTTCAGCGAGAAGCAGGCCACCGTGTTGGCCCTGACATCGGGGAACTCACGCGCCATCTGGCCGTGCTCAGCCAGTAGCTCGCGCCGCTCGGCTTCATCGAGCAGGTACCACTCATACGACCGGACGAATGGGTAGACGCTGACGTAGTTCTTTGGCTCTTCCCCGGCCAGGAATGCCGGGATGTGGCTCTTGTTGAACTCGGCCGGCCGATGCAGCGCCATCGCTGACCACACCGGCTCGCTGGCCCGGCCGAGCCCGGTGCGGCGGAACTTGGCGTACATCTCCTGCAGGTCGTCGGCGGTAGGCGCAACCCACCAGAACATGTAGTCGGCGTCCGCCCGCATGCCCTGCAGGTCGTAGCAGCCGCGAGTGACAACGCCTTTGCCGGCAGCTTGCCGGCACAGCTCGGTTACCTCGGCGGCCAGCCCTGGCCTGCCGCTCACCCGGCCGCCGGCGACGGCAGCCCTGGCGGCGACCGGCGCACCGGCGGCGCCAGCCCCGGCAGGCGCGCCCGCGCCGATCGCGTCCGGGCCGGTTACCCGGAACACCGACCACATGACGTAGCGAACGAGCTCATTCAGGTCACGGGCTTTCGGGCGGGCGGCTGCCTGCCCGGGTTCGGAGTTGCCAGCCATACCGACATGTCTACCAGAGCGGCTGGCAGGGGCTAGCTGGCGGATCTGAGCACCTGCCGCAGCCTCACCCTGCTGCCCGAGCACAAGGTGGCCCGCTCGTAGATGGTGCCAGCCAATCGCGCCATCGCGATGGTCGCGGCCAGGGTGATCGCCGCGGACACGGCTACCTGTCCAGGCGGGCGCCGCGCTGACGGCAACCAGCACCGGCATCGCCACCGGCGCCTTGAACGGAGACCGAAGACCTGACCGGGCGGGACCGTGAAGCTCAGCCCATCCAGGGCAACGACGTCGCCGTAGCCGCGACGCAATCCGGTTAGCTCGAGCGCTCCAGACTGGCTGACGACGTCGATTCCCTCCACCCAGACTCACCCGCGCGCCGCTAACAGCCGCGCACCCAAAACTGATATCATGGTGCTATCAAGAGCGTCAACCGGAGGTGGATTTGATGGCATCACAACTATCAGTCGAGGAGCGCACGGTACCCGACGTTCGGCAGATAACCGAGCGCCGGGCATGGCATCTGCCCGGCATCGTGATGCTCCTGATCGGTCTCGTCATGCTGATAGCAGGCATCGTGCTGATGGTGAAAGCCAGCAGCCAGAGCCACGATGTCGCGATAGCACTGCGCTGGGCCGGCGTGATCCTTATCGTTGCTGGCTCGATAGAACTGGGCGGCCTGACGCCCATAGCGCCAGGCCAGGCGCGGGTTATCCAGCTCTTCGGCCGGTACCAGGGCAGCGTCCGCGAGCCTGGACTGCAATGGGTGAATCCAATTACCCACCGTGTCAGGGTCTCGACCCGGATCCGCAATCAGGAGTCGGCTCAGGCAAAGGTCAATGACGCCGACGGCAACCCGATCGAGATCGCTGCCGTGGTTGTCTGGCAGGTTAAGGACACCGCGGCCGCCGTCTTTGCCGTCGATAACTACACCCAGTTCGTCACCATCCAGACCGAGACGGCGGTCCGGCACATTGCGTCCTCCTATCCCTACGACAACCGCGGCAGCGGCGCGCTCTCGCTACGCGACAACGCCGAGGAGATTACGCAGCAGCTGTCGGCTGAGATCGCCATCCGAGTCAAGCCAGCCGGGGTAGAGATCATCGAATCGCGTCTTACCAGGCTGTCCTACGCACCGGAGATCGCGCAGGCCATGCTTCGCCAGCAGCAGGCAAGCGCCGTTGTCGGGGCGCGTTCACGGATCGTCGAGGGTGCCGTCGGCATGGTGAAGCTGGCGCTGGAACGGCTCCAGGATGAGGGCGTCGTCGAACTGGACGAGGAACGGAAGGCGGCGATGGTGTCGAACTTGCTCGTCGTCCTGTGCAGCGAGCAGGCTACCCAGCAGGTCGTCAACACTGGCTCTCTCTACCAGTAGCGGAGGGCACGGTATCTCCGTGAGCGAGCGCAAAGGCATCCTGCTCCGGCTCGACCCGGCTGTTCATGATGCGCTGGCTAGATGGGCCGCCGACGAGTTGCGGAGCACGAACGCGCAGATCGAGTTCCTGCTCCGCCGCGCGCTGGCCGACGCCGGGCGGCTCCCCAGGCACGCTCAACAGATGCGGCGGCCGGGACGCCCGCCGGGCAGCCGGTCCGACGGCTGACGCGGCTGATCGGACGCCTAGCCCGATCCGTCACGTTAGTTATCCGGAGTCCGGCTGGCTGGCAGCGCTGGCCAGCGCGACGGCCTCGACCTCGACCAACTGGCCCGAGTAGCCAAGCACGGTGACGCCCAGGAGCGTGCTCGGTGCGTCGTGCTCCCCGAATGCCTCATGCACCACCTGCCACACGCTGTGAAGATCGGCTCTATCCGCGGAGGCGACATAGACAGTGCTCTTCAGCACATCACTGAGCGAGCCGCCGGCCGCTTCGAGTGCTGTCACCAGGTTGCCCATCGCAAGCCGGGCCTGGCCGACGTAATCGCCGATGGCAGTGACGTCCCCGTTCCCGTCAATAGGGCAGGCGCCGGCGGTGAAGATCAGGCTGCCTGGCGGCGCCACCGCGGCGTAGGCATACGGAGCGCCGGGATAAAGGTCACCGGCGCGGATCAGCTGAGCGGGCATGCGCCGGATCTTCCCAGTCCTGGCGTCACTACGTCCAGATGGCGCAGTCGATCTGGTCACTGAACTGCTCCGGCTCGGCGGGCAGGCGGCGCGCCTGGCCGTTCGCCGCCCGGCGCGCTGACCAGGCCGCAGCGGCGGCGTCCAGCACGTCGTCGCCGCCAGCCCTCCGGCCGGCCGGGCCCAGGTCGTCAGCCAGCACGATGCCGGCGTCCGCGAGCAGCCGGCGGCGCGTGACGAGCCCGGCCCAGCTGGATTTGCCGGCCTGCAGCGGCGCGCCGGCCATCGCGGCGAAGCTCAGCTCCGGGTGTACCTCGATGATCCGGCATGGTGCCAGGGGCAGCCAGCGGTCAACCTGCCTGATCTTTTCCAGCAGGTTGAACGCCTGGCGTGAGATTCCGCGGCCAGTCCGCTCCTTGTTGAGCTCGGATGCCTGCCGGTAGTCGGTGATCGCCAGCGTGGCCCGGATGGGCGTCACGAATACCGACGCCCAGCGCGGGCCGGCGGCTGCTCGCGCCTCCAGGTCGGTGCGGCGGGCACTCGCGTCGGGCAGGCCGATGGGCATGTCGATGCCGATGACCTGGAGCGGGCCGTCGGCGGTGGCTTGCTTTACCAGCGCCTCGATGTTCGCGTGCAGATAAGCAGTGATCTGGCTGCCCGATAGTGCGATGCCCACCCAGCCCGCGCTGCAGGCATCGACCCCCAGTACGCGGCCACTCATGCAGCCCATGATCTCAGCTGGGAGCTAGCGCCAGACCGGCGGACAAGTCTCAGCCGGGAACCGAGGCGACCTCGGCGATCACAGGCCGGATGATCTCCTCGGCCAGCCAGCGGGGCACGTTGTCAGGCGCCGGCGGCCGGACGCCGAGCACGATATGACCGAAGCCGAGCCCAATCAATTCGGCAATCGTGGCGCGAACCTCAGCCGGGTCGCGGGCGGTGATCACCAGCTGTACCGACCGGGTGATCCCGGCCGGGTCGCGGCCGATGTCAGCACAATGCTGGTCGAGCACGCGGTTCCGCTCGGCGACAAATTGCAGGCTTGCGTGCGGCGGGCCGGGGATGTTCCAGATGTCGGCCTGCTCGGCTACAAGTCGCAGCAGCCTGGTGCCCGTTCCGCCGACAAGAACAGGCGGCCCCGGTCGCTGGACGGGTTTTGGCTCGTTCCGTGCGCCTGTCAGTGTGTAGTAGCGCCCGTCGAAATCGAACTCGTCCTCGGTAAACATGCGCTTGACGATCGTGATTGTCTCCGAGAGGCGGCCGATGCCCTCCGCGGGAGTCGTCACCGGCAGCCCGAATGCGAGGTACTCGGCGAGTCCAGGGTGCTGGTCGGGAGTCCGCGGAGTGCCGGCTGGCAGCGTGCCGCCGACGCCCAGGCCCAGCACCAGTCGCCCGCCGGAGATTACGTCGAGCGTGCTGGCAATCTTGCCAAGCACGGCAGGCTGGCGGATCTGGTTGTTCGTGACCAGCAGCCCGAGCCTGAGCCGCCGCGTCTGCGCCGCGAGCGCGGTCAGCAGGGTCCAGCCTTCGAAGATCGGCCCGTCTTTCGGACCGGTGAGCGGCAACATGTGGTCCCACAGCCAGGCGTGCTGGATCTCGGACACCTCATCGGCTTGCTGCCAGGTCCGCAAGATCGCCTGGTAACTCGTGTGCATAGGCGAAGTCTTGATTCCGAAGGTCACTTGCCCGCTGGTTGCCATGGGGACCCGCCTCTCGTACCGCCACCGGCATATCGTCAGCTGCGCTGATCATCAGTATAACTGAGTATCAGCCGACTGTACAGTGAGTCCATGCCAGGTGAGCTGCCAGACGTTCTCGGGTCGCGCCTCGGATATCTGCTCAAGCACGCCCAGCAGCGGCTTGTCCAGGCTTCCGCCCCGGCGATGGCGCCTTACGGAATCGACGGCCGTGAGCTAGCGGTGCTGGCGGTGCTAGGCGCTGAGACCCCGCTGTCGCAGCAGGAAGCAGCTGACCAGCTGAGCGTCGACCGCACCACGATGGTGGCGCTTGTCGACACGCTGGAGGGCAAGGGCCTAGTCGTCCGGCATCGCAGCGCGCAGGACCGCCGCCGGAACATCGTCCAACTCACCCCGGCCGGCCAGGACTGCCTCACCGGAGCCGGCCTGGCCCGTGCGGAAGTGGAACGGGAGTTCCTGGCGCCGCTCGGCGGCGAGCTCGAGCGCCAGTTCATTCGTGCTCTGCAGATCCTGGCGAGTTCCTGACCAGTCGTCTGGCGCAACGCTGTCGCTCGGCGCAACGTTGCTGCCGAGCCGCCTGAAGCTCAGCGGAGCAAGGTCATGATTGTCTTGCCGTAGAGCAGGCGTTTGTGCTCGGCCACGGTCCGGCGGTCCTTGCCGGCCATCTCGGCCGCGAGTCGCACGGCCGCTGTCACTACCTCGTCCTCGGTGGCTACGTCATGCACGATGCCGCTGGCCAGCGCGTCCCGGCCACCGTAACGACGACCGGTCAGCACCGCCTGCTGCACAGCCCGGCTCGGCAGCTTCGCGGTCAGCACGCTGAGGTACTCCGGCGTGAGTGGCAGCCCGAGGTCGGCCTCCGGCATGCACCAGTAGCCACGGTCCTCGCGCATCACGGCGAAATCGTGCGCGGTAGCAAGGAGTGCTCCGGCGCCGAAGGCATGCCCGTTGACCGCCGCGACCGTTATCGCCGGGAAGCCCATCATCCGGCCGAGAATCCCGTAGATGGATGACAGGTACTCGGCCGCCCGGTCCGGAGCCGTGGCCAGCCACTCCAGGTCCATGCCGTTGCTGTAGAACTTGCCCTCGCCGGTCGTCACCAGGGCACACGGCGGGTCACTTGCCTCGACCACGTCGAATGCCGAGTTCACGGCCTCAAGCCAGTCCAAGCTAAACCGGTTCTCGCCGAACTGCATCCGCAGCACCCAGACAGGCCCGTCCCGGTCCAGTTTGATCAACACGTTTCTCCTGCTCACTCAGCCGGTTGGGCCGAGACTGTCGAGGTAAGCAGCGACCTGATCTACCGCTTGCTTGGCGGTCGCGATGCAGGCCGGAATGCCTACGCCGGCATAGGCGGCACCGCAGACAGCGAGTCCCGGCTGAGCCGCTAGCCCGGCTCTGATGCGAGCCACCCGGTCGAGGTGGCCCACGGTGTACTGCGGCAAGCCGCCGCCCCATCTGGTGACCCTGACGTCGGCGGGCCGACCGCGTACGCCGGTGGCAGCGGCCAGGTCAGCGGCGGCCAGGGCGGCGAGCTCGGTGTCTTCGCGCTGCAGGATCGCGTCTTCGCCGAAGCGGCCCACCGAGCATCTGACGATGTGCAGGTCGGGCCGGGCGGCACGCAAATGCGGCCACTTGACTGTGCTGAACGTGACTGCTTTGATCGCTCGCTTATCTACGGCTGGCACCAGGAAACCGCTCCCGGTCGGCGGCGCGGGAAAGGAGGCGCCTGGATAGGCCACCGTGACCACCGCCATGCTCGCATACCTGATCTCGCCAAGCGCAGCAGCGGGTTGGGCCGCCGGGCCGGCCAGCAGGCGGCTGGCCGGAACGGCCGGAACCGCGATGATCACCGCGTCCGCCCCGAGGTATTCCGGCGCATGCGCCGAGCCGACGGTGAGCCGCCAGCCGACGGCGGTCCTGTTCAGCTCCCGAACCATCGCCCTGGTCCGGACAGTTGCGCCGGACGCCGCAGCGATCGCGGCTGGCAGCGTGCCGAGGCCGCCGGTCAGCGTCGTGAAGATAGGCGGCGCCGGCGGCTCGCGAGCGAGCAGGCGGCGGCATAAGTTCCGCCGCTGCCGCTGTCAGCGAACTGTGCTTGCGCGCCGCTTGCGCGAGGCCGGGAAGCGTTGCCTCGAATGACAGGTCCTCACAGCGGCCGGCATAGACACCGCCGAGCAAGGGCTCAACAAGCCGGTCAACCAGTTCCGGGCCGAACCGGCCGCCCACCCTGCTGGTCACCGACTCGTCGCCGTCGGCGTCTGCCGCTGGCAGGCTCAGGTCCAGCATCGCCCTGGCCAGCCCGTCCTCGGACAGGATCCCGGTGGCGGCTAGTTCGCCGACGTCGGCAGGCACGCCCATGAACTGGCGCCGCGGCAGCGGCCTCATGCTCCCGCGGGTCCAGATGCTGGCCGAGGTCGTGCCTGGCAGCTGAAGTTCGCCGGCCAATCCCAGCTCGCTGATCAGGCTGGTGCCCTCGGGCCGTCGTGCGAGCAGCGCTTCGGCGCCAGCGTCGACGGCGACTCCGGCCACCTCGGACACCGCAAGTTTCCCGCCAAGCGCGGGGCGAGCCTTCGAGCACGGTGACGGCCAGTCCACTGTCCCTGAGCAGGAATGCGGCGGCCAGGCCCGAGATGCCTCCCCCGATGATTGCGACGGAACGCGGCGCTGCCCGGACGTCCGGATTCCCCGTCATCAGTGCTCCCTCGCCGCGGCTGCAACTGCAGCCCAGTCAAAGTCGGAGCCTATCCGGCCAAGTCGGTCACGGACCTGCTCGCCGCCCAGCGCGCCCGTTACCCCGGCCGCGTAGCAGTCCTGCGGCGGCACACCCAGTTGACTGGCGGCGGCGTACTCGGCGCTCAGGTTCGTATCGAACATGGCCGGGTCATCGGTCGATACCGAGCAGGCGACTCCGGCCGCGACCAGGGCGGGCAACGGGTGCGCAGCGAGCGAAGGTACCACCCTGGTGCGCACGTTGGAGATTGGGCAGACGTCCAGCACCACGCCGCGATTGGCTAGTTCGTGTACTAGGCCAGAATCCTCGACCGCCCGGATGCCGTGCCGGAGCCGGACAGCGCCCAGGACATCGAGCGCGGCCCGGATAGACGCGACGCCGGCAACTTCGCCTGCGTGCGGAACCGAGCCCAGACCGCCGTCCCGGGCTATCGCGAACGCGCGGGCGTATGGCTCCGGCGGGTAGTCCGCCTCGCTGCCGCCGAGCCCCAAGCCGACAACACCGCGATCGGCGTAGGCAACCGCGTACGCCGCGGTCTGTTCGGCTGCCTCCAGCGGAAAGCCGCGTGTGACATCCGGCGTCAGGCGCACCTGGACGCCGTGAGTTTCCACGGCTTCCTGGGCTCCGTCGCAATAGCCGCGTGAAGACCTCGTCCCAGCGGGCGCCGCGCGCGACCGGCTCAGACGGGGAGAAGATCCCTTCGATGTACACCGCGCCATGACTGGCTGCCTCGGCGGCATAGTCCACCACGACCTGGCGGAAGTCTTGCGCGGTCCGCAGCGCGATGTGGTGAGAGTCCACGTCTTGATGAAGTGGGCGAAGTCAGTGAACTCATAAAGCCCGGCCAGTCCCTCGATAGTGTCCGCGGGCAGCGCAACGCCGTTGCGCGTGGCTATCTGCAGCAGCGTGCTGGCCCGGACGGTGCCTTCGAGGTGTACGTGCAGTTCTATCTTCGGAAAGCTCACGGCACCGATTATGGCTATTCGTGCAACCACGCTGAGCACCGGCGCGTCCGAAGGGTATGACTAGTCGAGTTCGCCGCCGGCGCATCGCGATCGGCGGCGCCGTCTTGCTCTCAGGCTGCCTGCTGCTCGCAGCGTGCAGCAGCGGTACCAGCGCCACCTCCGCCGCTACTGGCTCCGGTTACGCCGCCGCAGCACCCGCAACCGCTCCGAGTGCTCCGCACGTCGCCGCCGGCACCGCCACCGGTGCCGGCGCTTCAGTCGCCAATCCTCGCGGTCGCGCGGTTGAGACAGCGGGCCTGATCCGGGCGACCCAGAGCATCATCTACACCGCCAGCCTGACGGTTCGCGCGGCTGACGTCGCGGCGGCCGCGAAGCACGCCATCGCCATCGTCGTGGCGTGCTGGCGGCTACACCGCGGACGAGCAGGTGTCGGGAAAATCGCCCGGGCGAGTCGAGCCGGGAAACTGTCAGCCTGACCCTGAAGGTCCCCGTTCCCTCCTATCAAATGGTGCTGGGTCAGTCTTTCGTCGCCGACGCTGGGCAAGCAACTCGCCATGCAGCAGCACGCAACGGACGTGACACAGCAGGTCGCGGACGTAAACAGCCTGGTGATCTCGGAGCAGGACGCCATCGCGGCGCTGCGGGGCCTGCTCAAGCGAGCGGCTTCGGTGCCGGGCCTGCTCGAGGTGCAGCAGCAGATCAGCCAGGACCAGTCGTACCTGAACTCGCTGCTGTCCCAGCAGCGGGCCCTCAACCAGGAGACCAGCTACGCCACCGTCACCATGACGCTGCTCAGTCCCGGGCCCGCCGTCCAGTCCAAGATGCCGTCGAAGCACGGGTTCCTGGCCGGGCTGGCAGCTGGCTGGCGGGCACTGCGGCACGCGACCGGGCTGGTGCTGACGGCGCTGGGCGCGTCCTGCCGTTCCTGATCCTCATCCTGGTGCTCGGCGGCATCGGCTACCTAGGCTGGCGGCGATTCGGCGGCCGCCGGGCAACGCCAACCCAGCCGACCGACAGCGCCGGCTGATACCGATGGCCAGGCCGGACGGGGCCTGGCCATCGCTCACCGGAATGGCTCAGGCTGGCTGCGCCGAGGCTGTCTGCACCAGCTCGGTCAGCCTGGCCAGCACGTCCGGGTCGGTCTGCGGCAGGACGCCGTGCCCGAGATTGAAAATGTGCCCCTCGGCAGTCCGGCCGCGTTCCAGCACCTGCAGGGCGCGCTGCTCGATGACCGGCCAGGGAGCCAGCAAGATCGCAGGGTCGAGGTTGCCCTGCAGGGCCTTGCCGGGCTCGACTCGGCTCACCGCCTCGTCAAGCGGCACCCGCCAGTCGACGCCGACGACGTCAGCGCCTGCTTCGCCCATCAGGCCGAGCAGCTCGCCGGTGGCGACGCCGAAGTGGATCCGCGGCACTCCGGTGCCGGCGAGCGCGGCGAAGATCCGCTTGCTGTGGGGCAGCACGCAGCTGCGGTAGTCGTCCGGGCTCAGCGCGCCGGCCCAGGAGTCGAATAGCTGCACGGCGCTGGCCCCGGCCGCAACCTGAACCTGCAGGAAACCGATGGTGATGTCGGCGAGCCTGCCCATCAGGTCCGCCCACAGCTCAGGCTCGCCGTACATGATCGACTTGGTCATCTCGAAGTTCTTCGACGGGCCGCCGTCCAGCAGGTAACTAGCCAGCGTGAACGGTCCGCCCGCGAAGCCGATCAGCGGCGTGCTGCCAAGCTCCTTGACCAGGCTGCGCGACAGCCTCTGTCACATAAGGAACATCGTCGGGCTCGAGCGGCCGCAGTTGGTGCGAGGTCGGCCGCGGACCTGATGGGATGATCCACCACCGGCCCGATGCCGGACTTGATGTCGATTCCCACGCCGATCGCGCGCAGCGGGACCACGATGTCGCTGAAGAAGACCGCGGCATCGACGTCGTACCGGCGCACAGGCTGGAGTGTGATCTCGGTGATCAGGTCCGGGGTCGCGCACGCCTGGAGCATGGCCGTGCCGGTGCGAAGCGCGCGGTACTCCGGCAGCGAGCGCCCCGCCTGGCGCATGTACCAAACTGGCGTATGCGGCGCCTTTTGCCTTCGGCAGGCGAGCAGGAAGGGGGACTCATTGGAGTTCGGCGTCACCAGGTGATGATTTCACAGGCTGGCGCTTGCTTCCCTAGGGACGGCCTCGTAGAAATGTGCCGAAGCGGATCAAAGCCTGGCGTTCGATGCGATCTGGGCTCTCGCACCTAACTGGGCGGAGCCGTATCGCAGCTTTTTTGGGGGAACGGGGCCGGCCGGGCCGGGTGCCTTCCTAGGAAACGGGCCGCCACCTCGCATTCCACGTTTGGACCGCTCGCGCGATCCGAGGCGGCTGGCATCGTCCATGGCAAAAGCGCATGACACGCCGCCGCAGGTCCGGGGCTTGCGACCAGTCTCGTGCCAGCATCGATGGAGCCGAGAGGTAAGGAGGCCCGATGGCTGAGATCATCCGGCACTGTCCTGACTGCGGCCTGGATCGCTCCATCAGCCAGCACCACTGCCATCGCAGGCCGGTGCCCGGATAGTCCTGACCTGTGTTGCCCAGAGTGGTACTGCCTCACGTGCGGAGCGGCCCTGCTGATAGGCGGCATCCCGGCCGTTCTCGAAGCCGGTCTGGACGGCCGGCCTCCGCGATCGCGTGGCATGACGGTCGCTGGCCCGTGCCCGACGCGCATACCCTGAGGCCCGCTGTGCAGCCAGTGAACACCAGTTCCAGCGGGGCCGGGGCGGAGTTCCGGCGGGCAGTGACCGAGATGGAAGCAGGGATCGCCGAGCAGCTTCGGGTCCGGGCGGAGACTGGCATCCGAGAACGAGCCGCCGCCCCGTCGGCTGGCGCCGTTCGCATCCGCCGTCGCCGTGACGGTGACCGACAGCCTGGCCAGTTCTGACACTGACGCTGAGATCGGCTGCTGGCAAGTTCGTCTTGTTATTTGACCCAGCGGGTCAGCCGGGCTGGGATGGGAAGTATCGAATCATCGGCTACATCCGGGCCGAGCTTGAGCCGGAGATGGCTGCCGATCCGCTGATCAACGAGGTCGGCTGGAGCTGGCTCATCGAGGCGCTGGAGGCGCGCAGCGCCGGATACAGGAAGATCAGCGGAACCGTGACCACCGTCGTGACGCAGGGCTTCGGCAGCAAGCAGGACGAGCCCGCCTCCACCGGTTTTGAGCTGCGGGCATCGTGGTCACCCGCAATCGCTGACGGCATGTCAGCCGAGCTCGACGGACATGTGGCGGCTTGGTGCGAGGTGATCTGCACAGCCGCCGGACTGCCGCCGCTGCCGCCAGGCGTCGCGTCGCTGCGTCCCCAGCGCCGCAGGCCGCGGCTATGAGCGGCCAGACCGACAGCGCAAGCACGGAGCCCGCCCACGCCACCGAGGCTGCTGAGCCCGCAGAGCCCGCCGAGGCGGCAGGGCCCGCGAGCGGCGCAGGGCCCGCCGGCGGCCCCACTGCCGCAGGGCCGACCGTCGTGGAGCGCACGGTCGAGCCGCTGCTTGAGCCGAGAGACGGACTGCCGCCTCTGGTCGAGACCCCCGACGCCCTGCGTGCGGCCATCGAAGCTCTGGCCAACGGCACTGGCCCGGTCGCCGTCGACGCCGAGCGCGCCTCCGGGTTCCGGTACGGTCACCGCGCATTCCTCGTCCAGTTCCGGCGGCAAGGGATCCGGCACCGTCCTGATCGATCCTGTCGCTTGCCCGGACCTGTCGGAGCTCGACGCCGTGCTAGCGGACACCGAGGCCGTGCTGCACGCCGCGTCACAGGACCTGCCGTGCCTGGCCGAGCTCGGGTACCGGCCGCGTCAGCTCTTCGACACCGAAATTGCCGGGCGGCTGCTCGGCTGCCCGCGCGTCGGCCTGGCGACCATGGTCGAGTCGATGCTGGGCCTAGGCCTGGAGAAAAGCCACTCCGCAGCCGACTGGTCGACCAGGCCCCTGCCGGAGGAGTGGCTGCGCTATGCGGCGCTCGACGTCGAGGTTCTTGTCGAGCTGCGTGACCTGCTCGCCGAACAGCTTGGAGGTCAGGGCAAGCTCGAATGGGCCCGGCAGGAGTTCGCGGCCGTCCTCGGCGCACCGCCGGCACCGCCGCGCGCGGATCCGTGGCGCCGCACGTCCGGCATCCACCGGGTCCGCAACCGCCGCGGCCTAGCCGTCGTGCAGGAGCTCTGGCTGGAACGAGACAAGATCGCCCGGCGCCGGGACATGTCACCGACCAAGGTGCTGCCAGATTCGGCCATCGTCGAAGCCGCCCGGCTGATGCCAACTGGGCCGGCCGAGCTTAGCGCTGTCGCCGGCTTCTCCGGCCGCAACGCGCGGCGCCACATGCCGGAATGGCTGCGGGCCATCGGCCGGGCCAGAGCCCAGCCAGACCGAGCGCTGCCCGCCCGCGTCCGCGCCACCCGGCGATGGGCCGCCGCCGGCGCACCGCTGGCAGGAACGCGACCCCGAAGCGGCGAAACGGCTGACGGCGGTCCGTGCCGTCGTCGCCGCGCTCGCCGATGAGCACGCCATGCCTGCGGAGAACCTGCGTGCCGCCGGACGCGGTACGGCGGCTGGCCTGGCAACCACCCGCAGACCTCACGCCTGACGGCCGTCGCCGCCGACCTGGCCGGCTACGGAGCGAGGCCATGGCAAGTGGAGCTAGCCGCCATACCTGTCGCCAGGGCGCTGCTCCGGATCCTGGAGAAAGGCAACGAGTAGCAGCATGCGGCCCCCCGCTATCCAGTCGGAAGCTCATGCGGTACGGCGCAGGACCCGCAGGTTGCACGGCACGGCCGAACCTGCGCTGCGGCTGCCCCGCGCACGGCAGCAGCCGATCGCCCTGCGGGTAATGCGGGAAAACGTTGAGCACGACTTCGCAGTCACAGCATCCGCCGAGCTCTGCCAGCTTGCCGACCAACGCCGTCGCCAGGGGTGCGCGCAGGTCACGCCAGCTGGACCGTCCACCGGTGGGTGCCATCGCAGCCGAACTCGTTGAGCATCCTCAGCAGGAAGCACCGCAGGCACTCCCGCTCCATGGGTTCTGTTAGCAAGCCCGCCAGCGCGATGAGTTCGGCCTCGACGGCATCCGCAATATCGTCGGTCATCGCCATTCTCCCTCCGTTGTTATCTGCAGTTCTATCGCCGGCTTCTGACACTTCGGCGCCGCGCGACGGCCGGGGCGGCGCGCCGTTCGGCCCGACCTGCAGCCGACGGCGCCGCCGCTGGCAATGCCGATGCGGCAACCGGCAGAATGCTCAGATGACGTGGCTTTCCTGGGCCCAGCTGTCCACGCCCGTTGGCGAGGTCTGCGCTGGCTGCGGCCGCGGCGGCGTGGCGTGCGTCCGATTCGGCTCAGCGCCAGAAGGTAACGATGACCATCGCGAGCTGGCCGACGCCGCACGCGCGCAGCTCGCCGAGTACTTCCGTGGCCACCGAAAGGCTTTCGACCTGCCGATCGACTGGTCGGCCACGGCCGGGCAGCAGCGCCAGGTGCTGGAGACGCTCGCCGCGTCGGTCGGCTACGGGCAGACAACCAGCTACGGCGAGCTTGCGCGTCGCAGCGGCCTGCGGGTAACCAACGACATCGTGCCAGCCAGGGCCGTTGGCAAGATCATGGGATCCAACCCGATACCGGTGATCGTCCCGTGCCACCGGGTGCTGGCCAGCGACGGGCTCGGCGGCTACAGCGGCGGCGCGGGTATCGAGGTCAAGCGCTGGCTCCTGATCCTGGAGGGCGCGCTCCCGCCAACCCTCGACTGGCAACCAGCAGACCCCCAGGAATGACCGGGCCCTGATGTCCGGATCTGAGGTCGGCGGCCCGCCGGACCGGGCCAGCGACCGACCCGCTGATGCCAGCGCGCCCCGGCCCGACTGCTTGAGCCCTGGTTCGCCCCGTTCGCCCTGGTCAACGGTTCAGCGGTAGGCCTGGTGCCCATCCTGCTGCCAATCGTGGCGATCCGGTACGGCGTCAGTCACGTCGGCCTGGTCATGGGTGCTTTCAGCCTGGGCTCGATTGCGGCACCGCTGGCAGGCAGCCTCGCGGACCGGTTCCGGGTCTACCGCGCTCTTGCCGCCGGGTGCGCAGTGATGTGCGCGGTGTCGCTATGGCTGTTCCCGCTGGCGGGCCGGCCGCGCAGGTGCCGCTTGCGCTTTGCAACGGCGCTGGATTCGCCGGCGCGGTGACAGTCGCCAACCTGCTGATCGTCGAACGCCGGCCCAGAGCTGAGTGGAACCGGCGCCTAGCCTGGCTGGAGACCTCGCTCAGCGTCGGCCAGGGCGCAGCCCTACTGCTCGCCGCCTGGCTGTCCGGCATGTTCGTGGTGGCCGGGCGGTTCAGCCAGCGGCGCGGCCCGGCCGCCGCGCTGGCAGGCGCCCTCGCGAGCCGGGTCGTCCTGCTCACCGCACTGGCGGTCCTTGCCGCCGTCGGCCACACTGGCGCCGCACTCCCCCTCCTCGCGTTCGCGGGCATCATGTTCGCCTGGTCATTCCTCAGCGTCGCACCGCCGGCGCTCACCGGCCAGCTCGCACCGGATAACGAGGGAGACGCGCAAGGACTGCTATCCGCCGCCAGCGGCCTGGCCGGACTGGCCGGTTCCGTAGTTGGCGGGCTGGCCGCCAGCCAGTGGGGCTATCCGGCTGCGGTCGGCATCGGCGCCGCGGCGGTCGCCGCCGGCCTGGTCGTCTTCGTACTCAAAGTCATGCGTAGCACCGCCCAGGCAGCCGGAGGTACCGCGTCTGGTGCCCGCGCTCAGCCGACGTCGCCGGGTTGATGCCGCTCGACACCTGCGAGCTTGCCGGCGGCGCGGTGCAACACCATGAACTCGCCCTTGCGCAGCGGCCGATCGGCGGGCGCGGCTGCCCCGAGCTGGACGCATGCGGCTTCTATCAGCATCGCCAGGTTCTCCCGGTGGGCGCACACCACCACTGGCTGCTCGTCGGCTGCGAGCTGCGCCCCGATCTTCGCCGCGACCCCAGCGGATCCGGGGTCGCTGCCTTTAGTTACTTCCAGAGCCGCGTCGATCTCGACAGTCGTCCCGGCCAGGGCGGCGTACGGCCGTACGGTCGCCGCGCAGCGCTCAGCGGGCGAACTCAGCACGCGGCACTCGCCAAAGCACTTCAGCAGCGCGGCCAGCAGCTTGGCGTCCTTCTTTCCGGCGGCGTCGAGCGGCCTGGAGACATCATCGGAGTGCCAGGCCGACTTGCTGCCGGCCGAGGCATGCCGGACTAGGATCATCGGCGACGTTCGGCGAGGCCCGGTCCGGAACTCGCGGAGCGTCTCCGCATCTCGCTCGTAACTAAGGAAGACGTTGGCCCTGGACGCAGCCAGCCAGGCCAGCTGGTCGATCTCGCTGTTGGCGGCAAACGCCGTCCCCGAGCCGGTCGTCGTGGCCACCCAGTAATCCACCCGTTTGACTGCCCCGGCAGAGTTATAGCGGACCTCGGGCAGCCTGCGGCCAAGCGTTACCTCTAGCCCTGTCTCCTCGGCCACCTCGCGCACCGCGGCGAGCAAGAGATGCTCGCCTGGCTCCACCTTGCCCTTCGGGAAAGACCAGTCGTCATACTTCGCGCGGTGCACTACCGCGACCTGGGCGCCGCGGCCAGCCGGTCGCCACACGACGGCGCCGGCGGCCCGAACCTCATCGGCCTCCTGCTGATCACCCATCGGACCCTCGGACCCGCCTCGACCTGATCAGCAGATCCTGGATATCGGTCAGCGGGGCTCCGGACTCATCGAGGTGATGGCGGGTCCAGGTGCCGTCCTGGCCCAGCCACCACGACGCGATCCGCGGGTCCATGGCAAGGTCGATCAGCTGGCGCAACTCCGCCCGATGCGCCTCGTTAGTCACCCGGATGAGCAGCTCGACCCGGCGATCCAGGTTTCTGTGCATCAGGTCGGCGCTACCCATCCAGACTTCGCCGGGCGATTCCTCGGTACCGGCACCGAACGCATAGATCCGCGAGTGCTCGAGGAACCGGCCGACGACGCTGCGCACCCGGATAGTTTCCGAAAGGCCCGGCACGCCCGGC
Source organism: uncultured Actinomycetota bacterium (assembly GCA_963804435.1). Taxonomy (GTDB): domain Bacteria; phylum Actinomycetota; class Actinomycetes; order Streptosporangiales; family Streptosporangiaceae; genus JAJYUU01. The sequence continues at coordinate 4,227,570 of CAWDQI010000001.1, forward strand.
CGGATCGAGCAGATGCCGCGAATCCACAGATCGATCGGAACGCCAGCGATGGATGCACGGTAGAGCGCATCGATCGTTGCCTCGTCGATCAGCGCGTTGCATTTGAACTGGATCCGGGCCGGCTTGCCCTCCCGCTGCAACTGCGCCTGCGCGTCGATCCGCTCGATCAGCCCGCTCCGCACCCTGGCCGGCGCGACGAGCAGCCGGCTGTAGTCGGTCCGGCGGCTGAAACCGGTCAGGTGGTTGAACAGGTCGGTGATGTCCTCGCCTACCGTGCGGTCGGCTGTGAGCAAGCCGAAGTCCTCATACAGCCGGGCAGTCTTGGGGTGATAGTTACCGGTTCCAATGTGACAGAACCGGCGCAGCGACCCGTCCGCCTCCTCGCGCACGACCAGCGCCATCTTGCAGTGCGTCTTCAGCCCGAGGAAGCCGAACACGACGTGGCAGCCGGCCTGCTCAAGCTTGCGCGCCCAGTCGATGTTGGCCCGCTCGTCGCCGCGGGCCTTCAGCTCGACCACCACCACGACCTGCTTGCCAGACTCGGCCGCGTCGATAAGCGCGTCCACGATCTCCGAGTCGCCGCTTGTCCGGTACAACGTCTGCTTGATCGCCAGCACCCGCGGGTCGGCGGCAGCGGCGACGATGAAGCGCTGCACGCTGGCGGTGAACGAGTCGTACGGGTGGTGCACCAGCACGTCACGCTCAGTCAGCACCTTGAACACGTTCCCGCCGGCCTCTTGTGGCAAGGCAGCCTCGGACGGGACGAACTTCGGGTACTTCAGTTGCCGGATGTCCAGGTCAGCGATCGAGGACAGGCCGGACAAATCCAGCGGCCCTGGAAGTCGGTAGACAGCCCGCCGGTCAACGCCAAGCTCAGTGACCAGCCGGTCGAGCACGTCATCGGAGATTGACTCCTCCACCTCGAGCCGCACCGCAGGCTCGAACCGCCGGCGCATCAGCTCACGCTCGAGCGACTTCATCAGGTTCTCGGTGACGTCCTCGTCGATCTCCAGGTCACTGATCCTGGTCACGCGGAATACGTGGTACTCGAGGATGTCCAGGCCCACGAACAAATCGCTGAGATGCGCGGCCATGACGTCCTCGAGCGGAACGAACCTGTTTGGCGCGACGGCGAGCAGCCTGGGCAGCAGCGGCGGCACCTTCACGCGCGCGAACATGGTCTGGCCGGTGTCGGGGTCCGCCATGGTCACAGCCAGACTCAACGTCAGGCCTGAAATGAACGGGAACGGGTGCGCGGGGTCCACGACCAGCGGCGTGAGCACTGGGTAAATGCGCTCGCGGAAGAGCGTCGCCAGCCGGGACTGCTCGTCGGGCACCAGCTCCTTCCAGCGCAGGATCTCGATCCCCTCGGCGGCCAGGGCCGGCTGCAACATGTCGGTAAAGCAACGGGAATGCCGGAGGGACAGTTCGCCCGCCAGCTGCAACGCGTTCTCCAAGATCTGCTCAGCCGGCGCACCTGACGCGTTCTCCACTGGCAGACCGGTAGCCATCCGCCGCATCCGCCCGGCGATCCTGACGCCGAAGAACTCGTCAAGCGCGCTAGCGAAGATCGCGCAGAATCGGACCCGCTCGAGCAGCGGGACGTTCGGATCCTCGGCTAGCTCCAGCACCCGCTGGCCGAACCTGAGCCAGCCATCCTCGCGGTCGAGGTAACGATCTGGCGGCAGCTGGACCAGGACCCGCGCCCGGCTTGCCTGCTCAGCGGTCTCGCGCTCCCGTTCCGCGGTCCGGGCCCGCGCCCTGGCAGCTGCCTGCTGGTGCTTTCTCGCCCGCTCGCGCGCTGCCTGACGCTCGGCTTCTGCCGCCGCGGCTCGGTCAGCTCGGTCAGCGCGTCTAGGTGCGGCGGAATCCATGTCGCTATTGTCCCCCGCGCCCTTATCAGCAAAAGAGGTCAGGCCCTCCGGTTCAAATGGCATCCTCCGTCACCGCCCCAGCACCCAGACAGTTGCGCGGCAAATCGCGTCGGTTATGCCGCTTTCATACCAGTGAACTGTTCCCGTGTCGCAGCCGAGACCCGCACGTTTGCGCAAGTTAGGTACGCCGCAGGTATACCACCCAAGCCGCCGGACGCGGGCTTGCGCCGGCCGCACGTTCCCGTCAGGATCGGACCGACACCCCTCGGATCATGAAGGGGAACGGGGTCCAGTTACATCGGACGGAGATTGTTATGCGAATCGGCACCTCGGTAGCTGAACCCAGCGGCCCGGACGCGCTCGGCAACGTGGCCGATCAACTGCGCATTGCGACTGATGACGGGTTCGCCTCGGCCTGGATGTCGAACATCTTCGGCCTGGATGCGCTGACCGCGCTCGCCGTCGCCGGCAGCCAGGTGCCCGGCATCGAACTCGGCACAGCGGTCGTGCCGACGTACCCGCGACACCCGGCCGTACTCGCCCAGCAGGCACTGACCGCTGACCTCGCGGTTGGCGGCCGCCTCGCACTCGGAATCGGGCTGTCGCATCAGATCGTGATTGAGGACATGTACGGCTACAGCTTCGACAAGCCCGCCCGGCACATGCGCGAATACCTGGCCGCACTTGTCCCGTTGCTGTCGAGTGAGCCAGCGGACTTCGATGGTGAGACCCTGCGAGCTCACATCGGCCTGTCGACGCCGCGTTCCGGCCGTAAAGTGCCGCTGCTGCTGGCCGCGCTCGCTCCGAAGATGCTGCGCCTGGCCGGGCGATACGCCGACGGCACCATTTTGTGGATGACCGGGCCGGCCACCGTGCGCGACTACATCGTCCCGGCGATCACGACGGCCGCCAGCGAGGCTGGGCGGCCGGATCCGCGCGTCGTGTGCATCCTGCCGGTTTGCGTGACCGATGATCCGGGGCAGGCCCGGGCGGATGCGGCCAAGGCGTTCGCCATCTACGGGCAGCTGCCGTCCTACCGGGCGATGCTCGATCGGGAGGGCGCGGCCGGCCCGGGCGACGTAGCGATCGTCGGCGATGAGGACGCGGTCGAGGGTCAGATTATGGCGCTCGCCGACGCCGGAGTCACCGACTTCGTCGCCGGGGAATACGCGCGCGGCGACGAAGGACCGCGCACCAGGGCGTTGCTGCGCAAGCTCATCAGCACCCAGCGCTGACGGAAAGCTGCCCCAGCCCTTCGGCCGGTTCAGCGCCCGCTGACTGGTAATTGAGGCTCGGTTCGGGCAGCGAGCTCGGCCAGCAGGCCGGGCAGCACGCGCTCCTCGAGCACGGCTCGTCCGGTCATCCGCATGAGCTCGGCCAGCCGCGGGTCCCACGGGCTCGGCTCGGCCTTGCCCCTGAGCGGATCAGCTCCGGCGGCCAGCGCCGCCTGGTAATCGGTGGCCGCCATCAGCCACGGCTCGGCGCGCAGCCGGCGGATCGCGGTAGCCGTTCCGCGCAGGCCCGGCCAGCTGAAATCGGCATGCCAGCGCACTGCCGACCCGCTGCTCGCGGCGGACTCAAGTAGCCGAGTGCAGGCCACCGACGGCTGGCCCTCGGTGCAGACGAGCGCCGGGCCGGCGGGGCCAAGCTGGTCGGCATCCGCGATCAGGGCGGTGCTCGAGCAGACGAAGATCTCCAGCGCCCAGGGCAGCACCGGCGCCGCCATGATCTGCCGGAGCGTGAGCCGGAACGGCAGGCCCGCTTCGGCCGCCTCGCTCAGCCAGCGGCCGACGGGCTCGCCGCCAGACTTCAGGTTGAACACCAGCACCTGACTGGCCAGGTTGTCGGCGACCACGCCGGCCGCGCTCCACAGCGCTTGCTCGGCCTCGCGGCTGGCCGGGCTGGCAAGCACGGCTGTGCTAGGCTCCGGCCCGTTCGGCAGGCGCTCGAGTACTGCCACTGCCTGGCCGATCACGTTCGCCTGACCCTGCCTGATCAGCCTGGTCACCGTCCCGTCGCGGCTGATGGCATCGAGCCACTCCCGGTACCAGGCGTATTGCGAGAGCCAGCTAGCCCGCACTTCCGCCAGCGCATCGGCCCAGCGCTTCAGGTCGGTGGCGCGCTCCGCCGCTAGATTGCGGACCGGACCGCCGAGAGCCTCGACAGCCGGGACCAGGTTCGGCGCGGCCGCCGCCCGCCAGAGCTCTGCCGCGACCGCAGGCAGCGGGACGCTGAGCGAGGTGCCGCGCCCGACATTGCGGCCAAGCAGCCGGGCCGCCGCGCGCCGTTGCGTCGGCATCGCACCGACGAGCGTGACAGTCCCGTCGATCGGCTCGCCCCGCTCCAGCCTGCCGCGGATCCGGTCCACTAGCCAGGCCAGCTCCGGCGACCCCAGCATGCGCTGAAGTTTGGCGTGATCTACGACGATCTGGCGCGCTGGTACTGAGATGCCCACCGGCGCATCGTCGTCAGCGCCGGAGCCGCGCGGAAGACCTGACGGCACGGTCCGCGAGCCGTCCGGGCCGCCGTCAGCTGACGCAGAACTCGTTACCCTCCGGATCTGCCATCGTCACCCAGCGGTTTGGCCCTTGCTGACCGTCATGCAGGAACGTGGCGCCGCGGGCAATCAGCTGGTCGGCGACTTCTCGTACATTTTCCGGGCCGAACCAGACGTCCAGGTGCAACCCGGTTCTTAATCGCCTTAGATTCCCGGCACAGGGGGTGAAATGCAACCTCGTCGTGTCTGGGGACCGTGGCTCCACGAGACCGGGCGGGAGGCGCGGTCGACGGACGCGCCGCGGTCCTCGCAGACGTAGTAGGCAGCTAGCAACTAAAAGCGTCGGGACTGAGTGGTGAAAAACTCGCTCGACTCTCGCCGCCAAAGCAGCGCTACCGCACAGACGCCGACTAGCCAGATCGCTGTCTCGAGTATGCCCAGCGAGATCACTGCATGGAGTCTCAGGCCGCGCGCGAGGTCTGCAATCAAGACGGGCGTATAGATGCCGAGAAGCACAGCCGAGAGGATGCGTGCCCATCTCCTGCCCGCGTGGTTTTTGCTGGCCATCCACAACCACATGCCAATGCGAATCGCGGCGGCCACGACGAGCGTGCTCAATATCGAAGCCTCGGTCCAGTGCACTGCGGCGAATATGGGCCCTACCTGGGGAAACGCACCGAGGACGCCCTGATATTGGCTGAAGAAGCTCTGGAATAGGCTGTGGATTATCGCGACGAGCAAGATCACGTTAACGACCTCGATGGCTGCTCCCGCGTACATGAGCCTCACTGCATTCCGGACCGACGACGGGGGCTCATCCTTCACGCCCAGCGACTTTAGGTCCCAGGACATCCAATCGAACGGAGGCTGGTACGACACCGCGTCATCGTAACGTCCGCGGCGGGGCACTTTTCGCAAACTTCCCAAACCAGTCCTGGCCAGCTCGACCCGCAGATCACCGCCGGACGGAATCAGGTCAAGGTGTAGAGGTAGCCGGGGGTCGCGTCCCGCTCGCGGGCTGTCCAGCCAGTCACCGCTGCCCAGAATGCGGCCTGGGCTTCCGCGTCGCGGCAGTCGAGGGTGATGTTGAGAATGTTCGCGTATATGGCGTGCTCGGCTTTCCTGGCGGTGCCTTCCGCGGTACTGCGCCAGATCGCGGCATGCCGGGCGCTAGTAGCGCTGGGACCGGGCGGCGAAGAAGCCGCCAGATTCCCGCTGCCACAGCAGCACGACCGCGACGACGCCAACCACCCATTCTGCTGCCGGGAGTATCTTGCCCGCGACTCCAACTGGCTGCGAGATGACGGCAAGCATCCCGAGGGTGAGAAAGGCAAAGAACACGGTCGATAGCATGCGGGCCCAGCTCCTGCCCGCTCGGTTCTTGCGCGCCATCCACAGCCACAGCGAAGCGCCGACGATGCCGCCAAAGATGAGAAACCCTCCCCCGACGCCCTCGAAAATGTGCTGTTGGCTCGCTGTGAGCGTTGTCGTCGGTGCCACCCTGAGGGCGAGCTGAAGGCGGTTACGGATGGCGGCGATGTTGAAAATGACCCACAGTTCCTGGATAGCCGCGCCCGCATAGATGAATTTCACTGCAGCCTGAACCGACGGCGGCGGCTTATCGTAGGCGGCCCACCCTCGGTGCTGGCCCAACCAGTTGCCGTCGAACGGGGGCTGGTAGGACATCGTTCCACCTCGTAACGATCTGCTCCGAGCGCTTCCCCGTGAACTGGCTCAGATACCGCGCAACTATGCCGCAGATGGCCTTACCGGTCTACCTCGGCACCGGACGCCGTACCGGCGAGCGCGGCTGCCCGCAGTCGACCACGACCTGGAATTCATAGGGCATGGTCAGCGCCCAGTCCTCAGGTACAGGTCGCGGAGCAGGCAGATCTCAGCGCCGTGGTGGATCACCTCGCGGTGAATGTGCAAGACGAGCGCGGCCATTGAGTACTCGGCGAACGGTCCTTCGGCGGGCCCGCAGCGCTCCGCCAGGCCCGCCGCTCCTAGCTCGCGGACGCCCTTGATCCAGGCATCATGGCCCTCGTCGAGCTGGCGCAGCGCTGCGTCGGCCGTGCTGGCGTAGTCCCAGGTCGGCCAGTCGGCGGGCGGTCCGCCGAAGTGGGAGGCGTTCCGGGAGCCGAACACGCCGACGATGATGTGTGCGAGCCGCCAGGCGATGGTCGTCACTGGCTCCGGGTCGTGCGGTGGCATCGCGAAGTCCATGACGAAGTCACCGGGGCCCATCGCGAGCGGGGTGGTGCTCTCACCGCGGCGGCGAATGCTCCAGCTATCGGGTACGGGCTCCCAGAAGTACTCATCGTCGGTCAGCCCGTCGAGGCGGATCCGGAGCTGTTGCTGCCAGTGCCATTCGAGCTGATCGGCCAGCTCGGCGTTCCAGTCGATGTCCATTCCAGCGACGTTAGACCGTAATGCGGACAGGAACGGTCCTCGATGGCTGGCAGACTGGGAATCATGATGGAAACCTCGGCGCGGCTGCTGCGGTTGCTTTCGCTGCTGCAGGCCCGGCCGGAGTGGCTGGGCGCAGATCTGGCGGACCGGCTCGAGGTCACCGTCCGTACCCTGCGACGGGACGTGCACAAGCTGCGGACGATCGGTTATCCGGTGCACGCCGCGCCGGGCGTGGCTGGCGGTTACCGGCTCGGCGCCGGCGCCGCGTTGCCACCGCTGCTGCTCGACGATGACGAGGCCGTCGCCGTGGCGCTCAGCCTGCGCACCGCGGCCAGTCACGCCGTGACCGGAGTCGGCGAGGCGTCCGTCCGCGCGCTAGCCAAACTGGAACAGGTGCTGCCGTCCAGGCTGCGCGAGCGGGCCGGTGCGATCAGCCATGCCACGGTGCCGCTCACCCTGCCGGGCGCCGCCGTCGACGCCGACGTGCTCACCGCGATCGCCCGTGCCTGCCGTAGCCGGGAGCGGATTGTCTTCGGCTACCGGCGCGGCCTCGACAGCGACCTGACCGAGCGCCGCGTCGAGCCGCACCGCCTGGTCCAGGCGGGCTACCGGTGGTACCTGGTCGCCCTCGACCTGGAGCGGGACGACTGGCGGACCTTCCGGGCCGATCGGATCGAGTCCCCGCGCCTGACCGGGATCAGGTTCGAGCCGCGTGACCCGCCGGACGCTGCCGCCTTCGTAGCCAACGCGGTCTCTACGGCGCCGTACCGCTATCAGGCCAGGGTGCTCGTGCACGCGCCTGCCAGCGATGTTGCCGCGCAAGTTCCGCCGACCACCGCCTTCGTGGAGGCCGTCAGCGCTGACAGCTGCGTGCTGACCAGTGGCTCCGATTCGCTGGACTCGCTGGCCTTCCATATCGCAATGCTCGGATTCAACTTCACCGTGCAGGAACCTCCCGAACTCGCCGAGCGGATGCGTGCTTTGGCCACCCGGCTCCTGCAAGCCCGGTAACCGTCATCCGTCTGCTTGCGCGGGCTCCATGACCGTCGCCGACTCGCGCGGGAGGAGGACAGCGAGGAGCAGGCCGATCAGCGTGATCACCACGAGGGTGGCGAGGGACAGGCCGAAGGGCTTACCTGCGGGTTGCTTGGCGGCCACCAGTATGGAGCCGACTAGTGCAGTGCCCAGCGATGATCCCAGGTTCGACACGCTGCGTGACAAGCCTGATATGTCCCCCTGGTCGGTGTCGGGGAAGCTGGACTGGACGACATTGACGGAGGAGGTCAGCATGACTCCGATTCCTGCGCCGAAGAGCAGCAGTCCTGGCACGAAGCTGAGGTTGCCCGAGTCCTTCCGCACCAGGATCAGCAGCAGAATCATCCCCACCGTGGTCACCAGAAAGCCTGCGATGATCAGCGACCGCTGACTACGCCGGCGCGCGAGCCGGTCGGCCGCGGCAGCGGCAGCCAGGATGCCGATCGTGGCCGGAGTGAGGATGAGGCCGGTCTCGATCGCGTTGTTACCGCGGACCTCCTGCAGGTAGAGCGAGATCACGAAGAAGGAACCCTGCAACACGAGCCACTGGATGACCTGCGTTCCCAGCGCAAGGTTTGCCACCCGGTTGCCGAACAGCCTCAATCGAAGCAGGACGTCCCGGCCCTTCTTCTCGCCAAAGTGCAGATGCAGGAAGAACCACAGCAAGAAAACTGCGCCGATGCCGATGAACAGCCAGACCGGGGAGATTGAGCCCTTGGGTATCACCACCGTGCTGCCTATCGAGAAGTCCTCGCGCGAGACGAAGAAGCCATACTCCCTGGACTGCAGCAGGCCCAGCACCACGAAGAACAGCCCGGCCGCTGACAGCACAGCCCCGGTCAGGTCGAAATGCGGCCGACGGCCTTGCCGTGCTGGGTCAGTGATCTTGCGAGCCAGAAGGATGATCCAGGCGACCACCAGGACCTGCAGGCCAAACGAGGCGCGCCAGCTGATCGCGCTCGTTACCAGGCCGCCGATCAATGGCCCAGTGGCCGCGCCGAGACCGCCGGCGCCGCTGATCACGCCGAAGTACTTCGCTCGTGACTTGACGTCGGGGAAGGAGACCGTGACGAGGATGTAGATCGGCGGGATCATGAGGGCCGAGCCGATTCCCTCCAGCAAGGAGTATCCGCCGATCAGGACCCCGAGTCCCGGCGCGAGCGCCGCGATCAGCGCCCCGACGTCATAGATGACCAGGCCGATCAGGAAACAGTTCTTGCGACCCCAGATATCGGTCAGCTTGCTGCCAGGGATCATCAGCGACGCCATCGTGAGGGTAAACAAGGTGATCGCTGTTTGAACCCCGATCGCATTCGTGCTCAGGTCCTTGGCAATCGCGCTGACGGCCACATTCATGTTGGTGGCCGCGTAGCTCGCTATAAATTGAGCCAGCGCGAGCGGCAGGATCATTGACCGGGCGGCAGAAGGCGCGTTCGACGCGTTCGGCGCCTTCGGCGCGTTCGTGCCGGTCACTATGGCCTTCCTTTCCGGCATGTCGCATTAATACTCAACGTTCTAAATGAGGGCCCACTGAAATGGCCGGCCCGGTTTAGCACTATGTCGAGAGACCTGACCCACCCATGCGCTGTGCATAATGGTTCGACCATCGGGAGGCACCGAGATAAGCGAGGGGAAACCGTGACGGAAAGTTCAAGATCCCCGTCACGCAGCACGCCCGGCGGCGCGCTTCGGCAGCGACACGCCGACGGCATCTACGGGACGATCATCACCGCCTCCGTGCTCGCTTCTGCCGGTGCTGACCTGGCCGCCCTCCCGCTCGCAGTTTCCGTGGTGATCACCCTGGGCGTGTACTGGATCGCCGACGTGTACGCCCGCCTGCTCGCCGGACCGATTCATCACGGGCGGCCGCCGACATGGCCAGACGCTCTCGCCACGCTGGCGGCGACCTGGCCGATCGTGAGTGCTTCGTTCACTCCGGTGCTGGTGCTCGCCGTGGCCCGGATAGCTGGCGCTTCGTCCTCAGCGGCCGCAACTGCTGCGCTGGCGGCCGCCATCTTCATGCTGACCATCTACGCATGGTCGGCATGCCGGGCAGCGGGTCTGCGCGGCGCCCAGATGATTGCCGTCACATCGATCGCTGCCGGGCTGGGCGTGCTGATGATCGTTCTGAAGAACGTAGTACTTGTCCATCTCCACTAGAGCGCATCATTGCCGCCGCGGATCTACCAGTCTTCGCTGACCGGCAGCTGCCTAGAACCAGCCCGGCATTCCTCAGTCGTCCTCGTGTCCGAAGGCCTCGCGCAGTTTGGCCTCCTGGTCAGCGGACAGATTCGTGCTGATCAGCTCCGCCTCGGCGCCCTTAAACTCGGCTTTGACTCGGTCGACTACCGCGTCTGAACTGAGCAGGAAAAGCGCCGAGGTTCCCGGCGTCACCTTCTGCCGGACATTACCGATAAACGCGTCGCTGATTCCTACATCGGACAGCGAGCCGAATAGCGCGCCCGTTGCGGCCCCGATAGCCAGGCCAAGGATCGGGACGAAGAAGATCAGGCCGAACAACAGCCCCCAGAACCCGCCGCCGAGCGCCCCGGCCTTCTTCATCGAATGCATCTCGCGCGTCTTGGGCTTCCTGCGGCCGGCCTCCCAGCTGACCACGGCAGCGTCCTGGACCTGGATCAGAGCCTCGCTCTGCAGCTTCTCCAGGGTGCCCAGCGCGTCGTCGGCGCCGTATGGCGTAGAGAACTTCCAAGCAGTGAGTGTTGCCATCACATCTCCGTGAGTGCTGGCCCGGCAGCGGCGCCGGGCGGAATTGGTCTCACCACGATGTGGCTGCCTGGACGGCATAGTCATCACCCGCTGCGGATGAACCTGGTGCGCCCGATGCGCCGGCCCGTGCGGGTTTCACCTGCCAGGCGGCGATGTGGTCGCCTTCGGTCCGCAGTCGCTGGATTCCGCGGCCGCTAGCGGCCGCGCTCTGCCGTGATGCGGCCGGTCTCCGCGGCACCGACAAGGTCGGCGTAGTCGCGCTCGGTCTGATCAGCGTAGGCCGCCGCGAAGTCGGCGATCGCGTTGTCGAAGGTGGCGGAGGAGCCCAGGTAGGAGGCGATGGCGATCCGGTCGCCGGTCTTCGCGTGCGCGCGGGCGAGTGTCCACCCGCAGAGCCGGCCGTAGCGGCGCATCCCCCCTGGCACCATGGCGCCGACGTCAAGGGAGAACTTCCAGTCCCGCAACTGGCGAACGTAGTAGTCATGCGGCCGCCCGTCGGCGCCGTAGCGGATCCGCATCCAGCCGAGGAAGATGTCGCTGGCGGCTTGGGTGTAGCGCTGGCCGACAACGACGCGCTGACCCTGGTTTGCATACTCCCCTGGCCCGGCGAAGCTGCTGAGCACCGACTCCTCCGCCTCCTTGATCTGGAGGAACAGTGGGTCCGAGTCGTCACCACCAAGCATCAGGGCGATCCAACACCGGGTACCCACGCTGCCGACGCCGACCACCTTCAGCGCGATGTCGGCAAGCTCATACCTGCCGAGCAGCGCCGCGCTGTCCTCGCGCAAGGTGCGCCGGTAGGCCCGCAGCAGATCGGGGATCTTCTCCTCCGCTCCGGCGGAATTCTCGCTGGCTGCTACCAGGTCGGAGATCGGTACGACGAGCGGTGGATCAGCAACGATGCGGCGCTGGCCGTCGACAACGGCGGTCAGCTTGGCCAGCGCTTGCATGCTGTCCTTGGTGCGCGCCCTGGCCAGCCCTTCGTCCACGATCTTGCGCATTCTGGCGGTGAGCCCGGACTTGAGCTCGCTCCTAAGACGGTCCAGATCCGCATGTGAATACCAGACTTCCAAGCTCGTCATGCCGGCGAACCCCCGGATGGCCTGCCGGTACTGGCCGATTGCGGCCAGCAGGATGTCGCGGCGCTCCTTCCGCGTGAACGCGTTCTCCCGTGCCGATACCTCGATGCTCGCCGCCAGGCGCTTGACGTCCCACTCCCACGGGCCAGGCAGCGTCTCATCGAAGTCGTTGATGTCGAAGACGAGCCTGCGCTCGGGCGTGCCGAACACGCCGAAGTTCGACAGGTGCGCGTCACCGCATGCCTGGACCATGAACCCGGTCACGGGAGTGGCAGCCAGGTCGGTTGCCATGGGCAGCGCTGCCCCCCGGAAATACGCGAACGGGGACACGAGCATCCGGCCGTACCGGACCGGCACGAGGTCGGGTACACGCGACCGTGCCTGCGATTCCAGCAGGTCCACTGGCTCTGGCCGGTCCCACGGCAAGTCGAGCATCGCGTGGTCTTCCCGCGGCACGACGGTCCTAGCGGCCTTGCCGACGATGACGCGCTCTGACCGGGACAGCACGCGATTCGGCGACGGCCAATCCGGCTTCGTTGCAGGCCCTTCGGCCTGGGTCTTTACCGCGGACATCGGCACCTCCCAGCCGGACGGTCGAGCCTTACCCGGCAATCAGGCAGGCCAGATCACCCTGGCCGGGTGAAATCCGCAACAGTCGTCAGCCCGCGTGACTGCAGACGGCGAACGATCCGTCACTTGTAGTGACGACCTCGCAGGCAGACGTGAACGCGATACCGCTCAAACTTTAAGGAGACGCGCGGGCCTGCTATTACCTCTATCTCCGACGTATCAGGCCTATGTACCGCTTCTGCTAGCCTGACGGGCGCACGCTGCGGCCGACGCAGGCACGGGGAGCCCTGAGTGAAACTAGCGAGACAACGTTTGCCGTCGACAGAAGATCCGGCGACGCTGCGACCTCGTGCGCTCGACCGCGTCCTCGGAATAGTCGATTCAGGGCCTGCACCATTCTTTCGGGCGGCCCTGGTCTCGCTGGCGGCGACCAGCCTTCTCGCGATCGCGATTGCGCTGACCGTCCGGCCGAAGGGCGCCCTGCCCGTACCGCAGCGCGACATCATCAACGGAGCCCTGGTCATGCTGGTCGCCGTGGGCCTGGTGGTCGTTGCGACGCTGATCCGGCCGGTAAGAAAGCTGGCCACCGGTTTGCTCGACGGTGCCGTCGGCGCACCAATGAGGGCAGCGATCTGGCTGGCCGTCACGCTCTGGTTCCCGACCTTGCTCATCATCGTCTACTACGGGGCTAAGGCTACTTTTCCGCCTACGGCAGTGTGGCTCACGTTCGGCTACCTGGACAAGCGCTGGGAGACCAGTGCCTGCCTGCTGGGAGCTCTCGCCCCCATGCTGCTGCTGGTCGCCGCGGCCCGGGTGCTCAAGATCGGCCGCGAGCACCCGCTGAGCTGGCGGTCATGGCTTCGTGGCATCGTGACGCCGAGCGATGCGGCGGAAAGCACGGCGCCCGCAGCAGCCAGCGCCACAAGAGCCCGGCTCGGCCGATTCGCCCTAGTCGCGACGGGGATCCTGACCGCACTCGGGCTGGCCTATTACTTCTACGGACCGCCCTGGTACCTGAACCGGGGTGGCGCTATTGGTTACCAGGAGGACGTTTTCCTGCAAGGCCTGCAGGCCATCTCTAAGGGGAACGTTCCCTATATCGGGCCGGCTGCGATCCAGTACGGGCCGGGCGCACAGCTCTTCTCGTACCTCTTCATGCGTCACGTCTCCACTTTCTCGGTGGTTGGCTTCCGTGAATCCTGGGCGATGTTCCAGTGGGCGGGCGCCTCGGTTTTCTTCGTGGCGCTCTTTCTGGCGTTCGGGTACGGCCGCGGACTCCTCGCGTCGCTGATGTGGGGACTGATCTATCCCGCGCAACTGCTGATCGGATTCGCACCAGGCGGCATCTACGGCGGCTACTGGGCCTGGGCCAACCCGCTGCGCTACGCAGGGGCCGTATCGCTCGTCGTGCTGCTGCCGGGAGTCATCAAGCGGTCAACCTCCCTGCGCGGCTTTGCCGGCGGCGCGGCCTTGGGCGTTCTGTGGGGAGGTTTGTCGTATATTGCGCAGGAGAACCTGATCGGTGGCGCAGTCGGAGCGCTCGTTGTCTCGGCGCTGCTGGTCCTCACCGGCACGGCGTCCGGTCGGGCGGCGGTACGGGCGCTGCTCGGCGTGCTGACTGGCTCCGCGCTCGTCTGGGTCCCGGTGCTGGCCTTCTACGCGGTGAAGGGCGTCCTCGGCCGGTTCCTGTACCTGTATTTCCTCATCCCGCAGGCGGTCGCGGGCGGGTACAGCAACACGCGATTCGGAGGCAGCAACCACTCCTCGCCGACGTGGCACAATGCCGAGCCCTGGCTGCGGATCTTCGAGTGGCTGCCCCTCATACTGGCAGTCCTCGCCCTCGTCTCCGTCCTGCAGTTCCGGCCGTTCCGGGTCGCTGAGGAATGGTCGCGGGAGAGGATCATGCTGGTCGCTGTCCTGGTGACAACGATCTTGCTATACCAGGGCGCGCTGCTGCGGTCTGACGCGGCGCACCTCACCGGGACAATGATGATCTTCCCGGCGCTGGTAATCGTGGTCGCGACGACATTGCCGCGGCTCATCCTGCCGCGGCTGGCCGGGTTCGGCCAGCCGGTGGCGCTGCTGGTGGCCGGGGCCGCCCTGCTCGCCGCCGGGATCTGGCTGCTGCCGGCGAAGGTGATCGCGCCGTCGCATATCCGGGCTGGGCTCGAGGATCCGTATCTGGACCGGCAGCGGCTCGCGACGTACCCCGTTCCGGGCGCTCCGGCCACCATCGCCGGCCAGCGGGTAGGCGCCGGGCTCGCAGGCGCGAAGGTCTGCTGCCAGTCCGGGCACGAGTCAATGCCTCAGTTCGTGCGGCTGATGAACCGGCTGCACGCGATCGTCGGTGACCGTACGACCTACGTCGTTTCGTTCCGCAACGGATACCCGGGCCTTATCTACTTCGTCGCCGATCTCAGGCCTGCGGCCATCCCGGCCGACCCGTACACGCTGGTGTTCACGCAGCAGGACATGGATGCTTACCTGCGTATCTTCCGGACCAGCGTGCTACCCCGGACGCAGGCGCTTGTCACGACTAGCCTGAACAAGCCAGAAGCGCTCTATTTCCGGCAGCGGTATCCCCGGGCCCGCCGGATAACCCTGACCTACCAGGGGTCGCCCTATTACGTGCTGCTGAGCAGTTAGCGACTGCAGCCGGCGGGCTGGCCGCGGACGGTTATCCGGAGCCCCGCGGCCGGGCAAAGAGGTCGAGGCTGTATGGCGGCCAGCTGTGAACGAACCGGAAGCCAGCACGTTCGACGATGCCGGAGTTAATGGCGATTGAACCCGCTCCGCCACCGACGAGCCACACCCGGGAGACGTGAGCGAGCCGGTCAACCAAAACTTGGGGGTCAACGTGCGTGCCCGTGAGGCTATCTGACGCAGCCGGCGTCTCCGCGAGTGCAATGTCACTCAGTGACCACATCCCGTAGGGGTAGGCGAATTGCTGGTACTGCGTGTTGGGCAGGCTGTACAGGGCCGCGTCGCCGGGGCGACGGTTAGCGGCGATGATCTGGTCTTCCATCCTGAGGTTGTTGCCATGCGCGGTCGCAGTGCGTATGTTCCGCTGCAAAGGTAGCCCGACCACCACGATCGCCGTGAGCGCGGCGATCCCCGCCACCCAGCCAAGCGCGTCCAGCGCCGCCCCGGTCAGCAGCGCGACCGCTGGTATGCAGTACGCGACAAAGCGAGTCGCGTACACGGGCGTGATGAGCGATACACCAAGCATCACCGCTATCGGCACAACCAGCCAAGGCAAGCACAGCGCGAGAAAACTGCCTGGCCACTTGGATCGCAGCCGACCGGTCAGCATGCTGGCGGCGATCCCGCACGCCAGGACTAGGGCGATGGTATTCTCCAGCGCGCGGCTCATGAAGAACTCCTGCAGCCTCGCAATCCAGGGTTGGTAGACCAGCGTGTTGAAGGACTGGCGCTGAAAGTAGCCCAGCACGAGGACGGGAGCAGCCACCGCGGTTGCAGCGACCGCTGCGGCAAGCCAGCCCAGGATTAGCCGCCACTTGCGAGGCTCGTTGCCGCCTGGCCGGCAGCGCAGTGCCACCGTCACAGCGTGCGCCCCGATTAGCGGCAGGGCGAAGACCTGTGCTACCCCAAGCCCGGCCAGGAACGTCGCATAGACCACAAGCCAGCCGCGGCGGTGGCCAGGCTCGGCATCCAGCACTCGGACCAGTGCGTAGCTAGCGAACGTAGCGAACGCCGTCATGATCGCGTAGGGTCGCGCGAATTGGGCAAAAAAGGCCACAAATGGCACGGAGGCGAATACGAGGCCGGCGGCCAGGCCCGCTCGTGGCGACACCAGCCGTCGGCCAAGCGCTGCGACGCCCGCCACGGTCACCACCGTCGCCAGCGCGGACGGCAACCGGGTTGCTAGCTCACTGGTCCCGCCAAGCCGCACGACGACCCACATGAACATGTAGTAGGGGCCGTGCACCGCATCGATGTGGAGGAGCATCCGCAGCAGCTCAGGGAACGATCGATGGACCGCGGAGAGCGTCGCTGCTTCGTCAGGTATGTACGACGGTCCGTCGATGCCCCATAGCACCACTGCCAGGGTGACAAGCGGCGGCAGCAGCAGCATCCATACTGGCCCTGCCGACAAGCGACGCCGCTCGCCCCCGATCGGCTGCTCTGCCCCTGGCGCCGCATCTGCTGGCGCCGCGCGGGGCGAGCCCAGGTCAGCCCCCTGTGACGGCCTCAGCTGCCGGATCTGCATCTTCCATCACCCGCGCGACCGCGACGACGGACTGGCCGAAGGGCGGCCGCCCGACGAGGCGCTCGAGGAACCTGACTGCTGGCACTACGAGGCGATCATAGAAGCTGATGGTGCCGCCGGTAGATGGCTGGCGGCGCAGCACGCTGGTGAATGCGTAGTAACAGATCAGGCCGAGCGAGTTCGCGTACCGGACGTCGACTACTGCCAGCCCGGCATCGGTCAGCGCCTTGCGCATCGACCGCTTCGTGTACCGGCGCACGTGCCCGGTGGCGATGTCCACCGGGCTCATGGCGAACGGGAACGCCGGGCAGACCAGAACGATGTACCCGTCGACCCGGACCAGCCGGGCCATGCTCTGCAGCGCGCCAACGTGATCGTCGATGTGCTCGAGAACGTTATAGGAAACGAGGCAGGAGTGGTCGCCGCGCTCCTCGGTCGGCAGCAGCAACTGCTGCACCGTGACATTTGGATGGGCCGCCATTTCCTGCTGCAACCGGGGCAGCAGCGCGGGATCTGCCTCGGTGGCGGTGAACTTCTCTACCAGCGGCAGCCACTCCAGCGCATAGTCACCGAAGCCGCTGCCTATCTCGATCGGATGCTCGCCGAGATAAGGGGCAGCGAAGCCTGCGAACCACTTCCGGTGGTTGCTGCAGTTCGCCAGCGCCTCCAGCACATCGTGCTGTGTTTGCCGGTCTCCGCGTAGTTCCTCAACTTCGGCTTCAGGCGAGTTCTGATGGCCTGGCGTTTCCAGATAACGCGGTGCTTCCACCAAAGATGTCCCTCGCGGTTTGCGTGAGGGCTGGCAGCCCCGACGACTTGCACATCAGCGGATTTACAACGACATATCCGGCCTAGTCGCCGGGACGTACGCGTCCGGAAGACGGTACTCCCATGTGTACATACTTCGCACACGATGGGAGGAATATCTACCAAGGTTTACCGCAGCGTTACCAACTGCAATCTGCGGGCTAGCCAGCCGCGATGGCCGTTGCGAGCCTGTACTCGCCGAGGTTGCGCGACTCTCATCCTGTTACCCCCCGCCAGCGCTAACGAAGCCAAAACTCTTCCCGGGGGCGAGATCCAGAGCCAGCGCTAGCTTAGGCCGCAAGCCCGGCGGATCTCTTCACGACTCGCCAGCTTGACCCGCGCGCCGCGGCCAAGCCTGGCCGCGAGTTCCTTTTCGGCCGTCTCGATCTTGAGCCAGTCGGCGTAGCTGACGTGCCGCAGGCCGCGTCCCGCCAGTACCTTGTGCACCGGTGAGCGGGCCGACTCGCCATCAGTTCCGGTGGCTGACGGCATCCGGAGCAAGCCGGCCCTGGGCAACTGCACGTCGCCGGGGCCCGGACCGCCAGCCAGGTCAGCCAGCAGCGACCTGACCGTCTCGGCGGCGTCGGACTTATTCGTGCCGATCACGCCGGTCGGACCGCGCTTCAGCCAGCCCGCGACGTACTCCCCCGGCAGTGGCTGGCCATCTTGCCCGAGGACCCGGCCAGCCTCGTTCGGCACGATGGACGATCGCTCGTCGAACGGCACGCCAGCCAAGCGGCACGCTCTGATATCCCACCGACCGGAGCACCATCTGCACATCCAGTATTTCCCGCTCCCCGGTCCCCTGGAGTTGCCCAGACTCGTTGAGCCTGGTCCGCTCGAGTACCAGGGCTTCGACCCCGTTCCCTCCTTTGATCTCCTCGGGCCGCAGCCAGAACCGGACGGTCAGCCTGCGCCCGTCGCCGGCCGGCGCCCGCCCGGCCCATTCGGAGATCACCGTGTAATTGCCGCGCACGTGCCGGTCCGTCTTGGCCAGGCGGGCGCTCTCGCCGGTCGGGTCGAAGGCGTCCAGGTCCGCTTCGCCGTCGCCGACCACGACGTCCACGCCCGGCAGCTCGCCGAGCTCGCGCAGCTCCTTGGTGGTGAATTTGGCCTGCGCCGGGCCGCGGCGGCCGATCATGTGCACCTCGCGGACCTTGCTGGCCATCAGCGCATCAAGCACTGGCTGGGATACGTCAGTCTCGCGCAATTCCTCCGGGTTGCGGACAAGGATGCGCGCGACGTCGACGGCCACGTTCCCCACCCCGATCACGGCCACTGACTCGGCGTCCAGGGTGAACGCGTTGGGGTCGATGTCGGGATGGCCGCAGTACCAGTTCACGAAGTCGGTCGCCGCGACGCTGCCGGGCAGGTTCTCACCGGGAATGCCGAGGTGGCGGTCCCGCATCGCACCGGTCGCGTACACCACGGCGTCATAGGCAGCCAGCAGGTCGTCGCGGGTAACGTCATCGCCCAGGTGGACTCCGCCGATGAAGTTCACGCCATCGTGTTCGAGCACGTTGCGCAGGTACTCGGCGATCGACTTGATCGATTTATGGTCGGGGGCGACGCCGTACCGGACCAGGCCGTACGGCGTTGGCAGCCGGTCCAGCACGTCCACCAGGATCGACCTGGGCGGGTCAAGCGCCGCGGCCTGCTTGATGAGCGCCTCGGCAGTGTAGAGGCCGGCCGGGCCGGAGCCGACCACGGCGACCTGAAGAGTCTGCATGCATGCGATTCTGCCCTGTCGCGGCGCGTGACGCGGCCGCGGCCACGGCCACGGCCACGGCCGCGGGCCGCGGCAAGTTATCGCGGCTGACTGATATAGAACTATTTATCAGTTTTGATGACATAATCTGCGAGCCGCCGCGACTCGGCGGGCAGGCGCCGCGCGGCCGGTACCCAATCCCGAACCGCTCGGGACCGCCACGCGGTGCAACCGCTTTCTTTTCATCGATTTCGCAGGAACAAATCGGGTGAAAAGGGTCTGCGCAGGCTGCCAAATCGAGGGTGAAAAGTCGCGACGCGACGTGACGCGGGTACGAAACGCCGACGGCGTGGCCCCGCCGTCATCTGGCGGATTGCCGACCCCAATTTTCGGCTCCTCGCTACCTTTACCTTCCCTTAGGGCCCGCCCCTCATTGTCTTTAGCCCCACCGGGGTATCGCTGATATCTCATCAATTGCAGGTCAGGCAGAAACACTCACGCCGCTGCGGGCCTGCGTGCGCGGCGGATGCAACGGGGATGACCAGCAAGGATCCACAGTGAGTTCTCGGGGCACGACCGGCCGGAAGAGCATGGCGATACACGCCGTCGTGGGCGTAGCTGCCCTTTCCGTCCTGGCCGGACTATTGGTAAGCGCCGTCGGCTTGCCAATCGCGGGCGTCATCGGAATCGCAGCGCGCGACGCGGCTCAGACTTTTAACGACCTGGCCGTGCCGAACCTGGCGCAGGTCCCGGCGCGCTCCGAGATCGTCGACGCCCGCGGCCACCTGATCGCTTACTACTACCCGAATCACATCTACCGGGTCCCGGTCACGTACAGCGAGATAGCGCCGGCCATGCGGGAGGCGATCGTGGCCATCGAGGACTCGCGGTATTACCAGCACGGCGCGCTCGACCTGCGAGGGACCCTGCGCGCGATCGCCATGGATCTGTCCGGCGGCGGGGTTCAGGGCGGGTCCACGCTGGCCCAGCAATACGTCAAGAACGCGCTCGTGCTGACCGCGCCGAATACCGCGCAGCAACGGGCCGCGGTGACCGACAGTGCGGCGCGCAAGCTCCGCGAACTGCGCATCGCGGCGGCAGTCGAGCATGAGCTGACGGCGAACCAGCTGCTCGCCGCTTACCTGAACGTCGCGTATTTCGATAACGAGGCGTACGGTATCCAGGTTGCCGCACAGCGTTACTTCGCCACGACCGCGGCCCGGCTAACCCTGACGCAATCGGCGCTGCTGGCCGGGCTTGTCCAGAACCCGGCGCAGTTCGACCCGCTTGCTCACCCCGCCGCGGCCAGGGCCAGGCGCAATGTCGTGCTCGCCCGGATGGCGCAGCTCGGCGACGTCAGCCGGGCTGCGGCTACGGCCGCGGAGCGGGCACCGCTGGCCCTGCACTACTCAGTGCAATCCCTGCTGGAGGGCTGCAACAGCCCGTCGGCGGGGTACTCGGCCTGGTTCTGCGACTACGTGCTCGCCTTGCTGCGGGTCAATCCGGTCTACCGCCGGGCCTACCAGCAGCTCAACACCACTGGCGGCCTGAAGATCTACACCACCATGAACGCCCAGGATCAGCGGGCGGCCCAAAGCGCGGTGAGCTTCATGGTGCCGCCGCCCCCATCGGGCTTCAACCGCGGCCGGAACGCTGCCGCCGAGGTCCTTATCCAGCCGGGCACCGGGCACGTTGAGGCGATCGCGGTGGACCGCCGGTACGGCACCGGCGCGGGCCAGGACAGCATCGACTATGCAGTCGACACCGCCGAGAACGGCGGCATCGGGGTCCAGACCGGGTCGTCGTCCAAGCTGTTCACCTTGATCGCTGCCCTGAAGCAGGGCACACCTTTCGGCTTCACCATGCGGGTGGTCTCCCCATCGGTCCTCGGCGACTACTACAACTGCAAGAACGAGCCAACCGGACCGTTCCCGGTCTCGAACGCCGAGGGACCAGGCAAGGGCACCTATTCGCTCTACACCGCCACCACACATTCCATCAACGTGTTCTTCGCCCAGCTCGAGCGGCGCGTCGGCCTGTGCGAGGTCGTCCAGACGGCGGTCAGCATGGGTGTGCACCGGGCCGACGGAAGCGCGCTGCTAAGCGGCGCGGGCAAGCGGGGCACGGCCGCCTACCAGCCGCCCGCCGACGACCTTCCGTCATTCACGCTCGGCGCGGTCGATGTGTCGCCCATGACCATGGCCGCCGCCTACGCCACGGTCGCGTCCGGCGGCATTTACTGTGCGCCGGTGGCCATCACCAGGATCGTTAGCTATACCGGCGGCACCCTGCCGGTTCAGTCCGCCGCGTGCCACCGGGCGATGTCCGCGGCCGTCGCGGCGGCGGCGACCTACGTACTGGCCGGCGTGCTGACCAGCGGGACAGCGCGAGGCGACGGCGTCACCAGAGGCGGCGTATACGTTCCGCAAGCCGGCAAGACAGGAACGGCTAACAGTTTCGAATTTGCCGCGTTCGGCGGTTACACCCCGCACCTGGCTGGCTACGTCTCGATGTTCAACCCGGCCGGGCCAGTCACGCACCCGATGACCGGCGACGCGTCGTGTTACCGGTCCGCCAGCGGCTCCGCCGACTGCCCGGGCTCGGTTTTCGGCGCGAACGCCGGCCAGATCTGGCAGATGACGTTCACCAGGGCCGACCTCGGCCGGTCCTTCGGATACTTTCCCGCTGTGCCGCCCGGCAGCCGGTTCCTCCGCCTGGGCACCGGCATGAGTACGGGCACCGGCATGAATACGGGCACCGGTACGGATCGTAAGCGCCGATGACCTGGCTGGCCCGGTCGCTCAGGCCTGCTGCTCCTGCGCCAGCTCGGCCGTGCGGCTGGCGACCTGCTCGGTGATGACCCTGGCCAGTTGCTGCGGAGTCAGCCCGCAATCCTCAAGCAGCGCGTTGCGCTCGCCGTGCCCGAGGAACTCCTGGGGCAGCCCGAACGTCCGGACCGGGGTGTCGATGTCGTAGTCGCGCAGCAGCCGGGCGACGGCATCGCCGAATCCGCCAACCCGTCCATTGTCCTCGACGGTCACGACCAGGCCATGCTGCCTGGCCGCATCGAGCAGCGCGGCGTCCAGCGGCTTGACCCAGCGCGGGTCGACGACGGTGACTCCGATGCCCTGATCAGCTAGCCGGTCGGCCGCCTCGGCGCAGACGCCCGCCATCGGACCTGCCCCGAGCAGGAGAACGTCGCGCCTGGATGGGTCAGCGGGCAGCCTCAGCACGTCCATCGAGCCAAGCTGCGCCACGGCCGGCACATCAGCGGGCGCCAGCCTGCCCGGGAAGCGGAGTGCCGTAGGCCCGTCGTCGATCGCGATCGCCTCGCGCAGCAGTTCGGTCAGCCTGGAACCATCTCGCGGCACTGCGATCCGCAGGCCTGGCACGAGCTGAAGGATCGAGCCGTCCCACATGCCGTGATGACTGGCGCCGTCCGGCCCCGTGATGCCCGCGCGGTCCAGTGCGAAGGTGACCGGCAGCCGGTGCAGCGCCACATCCATCAGCAACTGGTCGAATGCCCGGTTCAGGAAGGTGGCATAGATCGCGCAGACCGGGTGCATCCCGCCCATCGCCAGCCCGGCCGCGCTGGTGACTGCGTGCTGTTCAGCGATCCCGACGTCAAAGACCCGGTCGGGGAAGGTACAGGCGAACTTGGCCAGCCCCGTGGGGTGGAGCATCGCCGCAGTGATCGCAACCACGTCCGGACGGCTAGCGCCGATGGCAGCTAGTTCCTCGCTGAAGACCTGCGTTAGCGGGCGGCCGGGAGCCGCGGACCGGGCGGGTGACCCGCCGGCCGGACGGCTCGCGGCTGGAGAGACCTGGTGCAGGCAGTCCTCGTCGTTCTGCTCCGCCAGCGGGTAACCGAACCCCTTGCGCGTGATCACGTGTACCAGCACGGGCCCGCCAAAGTCGCGGGCGCGCCGCAGCGCGTGCTCAACCGCATGCTCGTCGTGCCCGTCGACCGGGCCGAGGTACTTCAGCCCCAGGTCTTCGAACAACACCTGTGGCTGGAGGACGTCCTTGAGGCCCTTCTTGATCCCGTGCAGCGTCTCGAACAGCGGCGGGCCGACCAGCGGCGCATGCGTGAGCGAGCTCTTGATGTAGTCCAGGACCTGCTCGTAGCGCTGGGATACCCGGATCGAGGCCAGGTGGTCGGCCAGCCCGCCAATCGTCGGCTGGTAGGACCGGCCATTGTCATTGACGACGATCACGACCCGCCGGTCTTTCGCCCCGGCGATGTTGTTCAGCGCTTCCCAGGACATGCCGCCGGTCAGCGCCCCGTCCCCGATGACCGCCACGACGCTGCGGTGGGTCTCGCCGCGAAGCTGGTAGGCCTTGGCCAGGCCGTCGGCGTACGACAGGCTGGTCGAGGCGTGCGAGTTCTCGATCACGTCGTGCACCGACTCGCTCCGGCTCGGGTAACCGGACACGCCGCCTCGCTGGCGCAGCCCGTCGAACTCGGCAGCCCGGCCGGTCAGGAGCTTGTGCACGTAGGACTGGTGCCCGGTGTCGAAGACGATGCGGTCAACCGGTGAGTCGAAGACCCGGTGCAGCGCGATGGTCAGTTCCACGACGCCTAGGTTGGGGCCCAGGTGACCGCCGTTCCTGGAGACTACCCGGATCAGGTAATCGCGGATCTCTGCGGCCAGCAGCGGCAGGTCCTCCGGGCTGAGGTCCTTCAGATCACGCGGACTGCGGATGCTCTCCAGCACGCTCACCGGTCAGCTCCTCGGGCTCGGCCGCATCTGGGAGCCCGCGCGGCGGCCCAAGCAAGGGGCGCCCGAACGGGCCGGACCTATCGAGTGTATTTCGGCCATCCTGAGACCGTACCTCAGCGGTGGCCGCGAGCCATTGTGACGGCATGCTGTTACCTGACGACGGTGTCACCCCGGTGCCCGGCTATGCGAGTGGCTCCCGCCTGCCAGCAGGCATCTTGCGAAGGTCTTGCGCTGGGATACCGCCCGGCCATGATCGGCCCCTACAGTATGTCGCA
The DNA here is from genome assembly GCA_963804435.1 of uncultured Actinomycetota bacterium. GTDB lineage: Bacteria > Actinomycetota > Actinomycetes > Streptosporangiales > Streptosporangiaceae > JAJYUU01. Next base: position 4,251,509 of record CAWDQI010000001.1, read on the forward strand.
TGACAGGCGAAGTATCCCCGATCGGCCGTCCGGCCGAGGAGGCAGCCCCGGCGAAGCTGCGTGCCTCGCACTCCGACCGGGACCGGGTAGTTGAAGCGCTCAGGGTGGCGGCAGGCGACGGCAGGCTGACCGCGGAGGAACTAGACGAGCGGCTGGAGGCCGCGCTCACTGCGCGTACCTACAGCGAGCTCGCGGTCTTGACTGCGGACCTGCCCGCTCTCGGTGCGCAGCCAGGCAGCATGGCGCCCAGCCAGCCGAAGGATCTCGTCCGGATTGACTGCGGCAGCGGCGCCGCCAGGCGGGACGGGCAGTGGGTAGTACCGCAGCGAATGGAGGTCCGGGTCACCAGCGGCGCCGTCAAACTCGACTTGACCGCGGCCATCATCACCAGTCCGACGCTCAAGATTGACGCGGAGGTGCGGTCAGGCGCGCTGACTCTGATCACCAGGCCCGGGATCGTGGTCGACACCGACAACGTCGCCGTCCGCAGCGGCACTGTCAAGACACGCCCCCATCCCGAAGCGCCAGTGATCCTGCGAGTCGAGGTGTCGGGCAAGGTCAACAGCGGCAGCTTCACCGCCAGACCGCCTCGCCGTACTTTCTGGCAGTGGCTGCTGCAGCGGCCGATCAGGTACGGCTAGGCCGACCGTTCGGCTACGGCTAGGCCGGCCGGTCGGGTGCGGCCAGGGCTGTCGTAGCTAAGCCCGGCCGACCGCGGCCGGCACGGTGAGCGCGCGGCCCGCCAGCCAGCCAGTGATCAGCTGGGCCACCGCCAGCACGAGCAAGATCAGGCCCGGCACAGTCCAGCCGCCCGTGGCCTGATGCACGAAACCGATTGTCAGCGGCCCGGCACTGGCAATCAGGTACCCGAATCCCTGGGCGAAGGCAGACAACGATGCAGCGCTCACCGGATCCGGCGCGCGGGCCATGGTGTAGAAGATTCCAAGGCCCAGCGAAGCACCCTGGCCCAGGCCTAGCAGCACAATGAAACCCGGGGCTAGCCCGGCCGGACCCCATACTGCTCCGGCCAGCCCGGCCGCCGTTGCCGCCATCGAAACCGCTGCCAGCCGCCGCTGATCGGGTGCTCGCTGGGCCAGCATTGGCAGCGCCAGTGCGGTCACCGCGTTGCCCAGGTTCATCAGGGCCAGCAGCACCCCGGCGTGGGCCGCGCTCACGCCGCGATCCCGGAACATCGTCGGGAACCAGGACAGGGTGGCGTAGTAAGACAGGCTCTGGAGCCCCATGAACAAGGTGACCTGCCAGGCCAGGGGGGTCCGGCTCAGGGCGAGCGGGCCGGCCGGGCGACCTGGGCCGCGGCGCAGGCCGCCTTCTGGCAACGTCCGATGCCGCAGCTGCGGTAGCCAGATCAGCGCCGCGACTAGCGCCGGGCCTGCCCACAATGCGAGCGCGATGCGGACGGCCGCGCTGCCCTCCGTCGCGTGGCCGCCGGCGGCCAACCCGCTCGCCGCGTTGAACACCGGCACTGCCAGCACCGACGCGACGATGGCGCCAGCTGCCAGCATCAGCAGATACAACCCGATCAGCAGCCCCGCCCGTTCCGGCATCGCGGCGCTTCACCAGGCTGGGCAGCAGCACGTTCATCAGCGCGATAGCGGCGCCTGCCACGATCGTGCCGGGAAACAGCAGCACCGTGGGGCTGAACCCGCGCAGCAGCAGGCCCGCCGCGAGCAGCGAGCATCGCGGCGAACAGCACCCGTTCCTCGCCGAGGCGCCGGCTCAGCGGGCGCGGCCGAACCGGAGAACACGCCGAAGCACAAGCACCGGGACGGCCGCCAGCAGCGCCAGGCTGGACGCGGAGATGTGCAGGGCCGATGCCAACTCAGGGAAGACCGGCGGCAGGCTCGTGATGGCCGATCGCAGGTTAATTGCGAGCGCGAGGACCCCGATGACGAGCAACGCACCGCCGCGCGCAGGCGTGAGAAGCCTGCGAGCAGCGGCCGCGTCCTTGATTTTCACCTCAGTCCTCCCGGTCGATGGCACGCCCAGGCTAGCCGGGCGCCAGCGGCGGGTTGTTATGCCCGGATCGCACGAGTGTCGGCCGCACCTGATACGAAGGAACATGTGACCAATGAAGCCGCACCGCCGGTCCAGCTGCGGCAGGAGACAGAGCGGCACGAGACAGAGCGGCACGAGACAGAGCGGCACGGGACAGAGCGGCAGGGGACAGCGCCAGGCCGGGAAACACAGCTGCGCGCAGGAAGCTGAGGCCTGCCTGCGCGCCCTGGCCGGCCCGGCTGCCGTGCTGCGCGAGGATCAGTGGACCGCGATCCGGGCGCTGGTCGAGGACCGTGTTCGCGCGCTGGTAGTTCAGCGCACTGGCTGGGGCAAGTCGGCCGTTTACTTCACTGCCACTTCGCTGCTGCGAGCCCGCGGCTCCGGGCCAGCGGTCATCGTCTCGCCGTTGCTGGCGCTCATGCGTAACCAGATCGAGGCGGCGGCCAGGGCCGGGATCAGGGCCCGGACCGTGAACTCGGCGAACACCGAGCGACTGGGAGGAGGTCTACGCCGAGGTGGCGGCCGGCCAGGTGGACGTCCTGCTAGTAAGCCCGGAGCGGCTCAACAACCCGGCCTTCCGCGATCTGGTCCTGCCCAAGCTGATCGCCTCAGCCGGGCTTGCTGGTGGTGGACGAGGCGCATTGCATCTCCGACTGGGGTCACGACTTCCGGCCGGATTACCGGCGGCTGCGGACTCTGCTCGCCGAGCTGCCGCCCGGCGTACCAGTCCTAGCCACTACCGCGACGGCGAACGCCCGGGTCAGCCGGGACGTCGCCGAGCAGCTCGGCGCCGGGTCTGACGCCGAGACGCTGGTGCTGCGCGGCCAACTGGACCGCGACAGCCTGCATCTGGCCGTCGTCAACCTACCGGCCGCCCAGCAGCGGCTGGCCTGGCTGTCTCAGTACCTGGACCAGCTGCCGGGCTCCGGGATCATCTACGCGCTGACCGTGGCCGCTGCTCGCGAGACAGCGGCTTTCCTGCGCGAGCGCGGCCACGAGGTAGCGGCCTATACCGGCAAGGACGAGCCGGCCGAGCGCCAGGCCGCCGAGGACGCGCTGCTGGCCAGCCAGCTCAAGGCCCTGGTTGCGACCAGCGCCCTGGGCATGGGCTTCGACAAGCCTGACCTCGGGCTTCGTCGTGCACCTCGGCGCGCCGCAATCGCCGATCGCCTACTACCAGCAGATCGGCCGGGCAGGCCGCGGCGTCGACCACGCGGACGTGATCCTGCTGCCAGGCCGCGAGGACGCGGACATCTGGGCCTACTTCGGTTCGCTGGCCTTCCCGCCCGGAGCCGGTGGTCCGCCGCACGCTGGCTGCGCTGGCTGAGGCGGGCCGCCCGCTGTCCACTGCCGCGCTGGAGGCACGGGTTGACCTGTCCCGCAGCAGGCTCGAAATGATGCTGAAGGTCCTGGACGTCGATGGCGGCGGTCCGGCGGGTGAGCGGCGGCTGGACGGCTACCGGGCAGGACGTGGGTCGTACGACGCGGACCGCTACGCCCGCGTCAGCGCCGAGCGCGCCCGCGAGCAGCAGGCCATGCTGGGCTACATCGCCACGCCTGGGTGCCGGATGGAGTACCTGCGCCGCGAGCTCGATGACCCGGCAGCCGCGCCCTGCGGCCGGTGCGATAACTGCACACGGCGGGCCTGGCCGCTGGCAGTGGCAGAGACCGCGACTTCGGCCGCCCGTGACCATCTGCTCAGGCCCGGCGTGGAGATCGAGCCGCGCAAGATGTGGCCGACTGGCATGAAAGAGCTAGGCGTCGACGTCTCGGGGAAGATCGAGCCTGGACCTGGCGGCCGAGCCGGGCCGGGCGCTGGGCGGCTGACCGATCTCGGCTGGGGACCGCGACTGCGGGTTCTCCTCGCTGACGGGGACGCTGGCAGCCTCCGGGAGGCGGTGCAGTCCCGGACGACGTAGTCGACGCGGTGGTTAAGGTCCTGGCGGACTGGGACTGGGCGCAGCGGCCGGCTGCCGTTGCGTCGATGCCATCGCGTTCCCATTCCGCATCTGATCACCAGTCTGGCGCGTCGCATCGCCAGCATCGGCAGGATGCCCTACCTCGGCTCGCTCGACTATGCCGACAGCGGTCCGGCCAGCGACGGCGCGCCTGCCCGGCAGCAAAACAGCGCCCAGCGGCTGCGCGCCGTCTGGAGCACTCTGACGGTTCCGGACGCGGTGCGCGACGGGCTTGCCGACGCGCCCGGCCCCATCCTGCTCGTCGACGACCGGATCGACACGGGCTGGACCCTGACGGTCGCGGCGATGCTGCTCCGCCAGGCGGGTGCCACCGCCGTGCTCCCGCTGGCGCTGGCGGCCACTTCCGGCTGAGGAGCTCAACCGACGTCGAAAGCTCCTCGCGCCTGGCGTTAGAGGGCTAGGCTGCACTCATGGCACGAATTGGCAGCCTGCTCCTCCCCTGGCCGCGTTGACGCGTTAAGTCAGCGTGGCCGCCCCTCATGCGCTGAGGGGCTTTTTTATTTCTCCTGCCAAGCGAAGGGCGACGGCGCCATGAGCGAGCAAACGAAAGCCGCCGGCGAGAGCAACGCGGCGTCAGTCGGTGCGCAGTTCCGCTACGACGCTCAGCTGGCCGGCCAGATCGAGGCGCGCTGGCAGGACCGCTGGGAACGGGCGGGCACCTTCAACTCCCCCAACCCGTCGGGCTCCCTGGCCGCCGGGTTCGAGCGAGTGGCCGACCTGCCCAAGGCCTACGTACTTGACATGTTTGCGGCCCCAAGCGGCACGGGAATCCACGTCGGCCACCCGCTCGGCTACATCGCCACCGATGTCTACGCGCGCTTCCTGCGGATGACCGGCCACCATGTGCTGCACGCTATGGGCTTCGACGCGTTCGGCCTGCCTGCCGAGCAGTACGCGTTGGAGACTGGCCAGCATCCGCGCGAGACGACCGAGCAGAACGTTGCCAACATGCGGCGAGCAACTGCGCCGCCTTGGCCTGGGCCACGACCGCCGTCGCAGCGTGCTGACGAGCGACCCGGCCTTTTACCGCTGGACACAGTGGATCTTCCTGCAGATCTTCAACAGCTGGGTTGATGAGCGGACCGGCCGGGCCCGCCCAGTGAGCGAGCTGGCAGATGAGTACGCCACCGGCCGCAGGCTCGTGCCCGGCGGCCGGCCGTGGGCGGAGCTCTCAGCGAACGAGCGCGCGGGGCTGATCGATGACCGCAGGCTGGCTTATGTAGCCGAGGAGCTGGTCAATTGGTGTCCTGGCCTTGGCACGGTGCTGGCTAATGAAGAGGTCACGGCCGATGGCCGCAGCGACATCGGCAATTTCCCGGTGTATCGGCGCCCGCTCCGGCAGTGGATGATGCGCATCACCGCCATGGCGCAACGCCTGATCGACGACCTGGACGCACTGGACTGGCCGGAGCCCATCAAGCAGCTGCAGCGGAACTGGATCGGCGCCGAGCGCGGGGGCGGATATCTGCCTACCGGTCGCGGGTGCGTCCGATGCCGTTACGGTCTTCACCACTCGTCCGGACACGCTCGCCGATGCCACGTATGTCGTGCTCGCGCCGGAACATCCGCTGGCAGCTCGCCTGGTGACCGCGACCTGGCCAGCTGGCACCAAGGACCGGTGGCGTTATCCGGCCGGCGCCGAGAGCGCGCGGGGTAGTGCGACCGCCGACCAGGCAGGCCGCGGCTGGCAGCCGGCGCAGGCCGTAGCTGAATACCGCGCCGCGGCATCGCGGCTCAGTGACCGGGAACGGGCCGGCAGCGGGCGCGCCAAGACGGGCGTATTCACCGGCGAGTTACGCGATCAACCCCGCTAACGGCGAAAGGCTGCCGGTATTCGTCGCCGACTACGTGCTGATGGCGCATGGCACCGGCGCGATCATGGCCGTGCCTGGCCACGACGAGCGGGACATGGACTTCGCCGCCGAGTATGGGCTGCCAGTCAGCACGGTAACCGATGCCGGCCAGGACATTGCCACCGCGGTTGACGCCGCCATCAACTGGCTGGAACGGAACCGGCATGGCCATGCGGCGCAGCGTTACCGGTTGCGGGACTGGCTTTTCTCCCGGCAGCGCTACTGGGGCGAGCCGTTCCCCATCGTGTATGACGAGCATGGCAGCCGGTCGCTCTGCCTGACGATGCGCTGCCCGTGCTCCTTCCGGAGATGAGCGACTTCCGGCCCGACGTGGATCAGGATCCTGCCAGCCAGCCGGTGCCGCCGCTGGCCAGGGCGCACGAATGGGCGGCTCTGACGCTCGACCTGGGCGACGGGCCGCGCAGCTACCGGCGGGAGCTGAACACAATGCCGCAGTGGGCCGGCTCATGCTGGTACTACCTGCGCTACCTCGACCCGGCCAACGGCGACGCATTCGTCGACCCTGACGTCGAGCGGTACTGGATGGCGGCACCGGACGGCGGAGACCTGACGGAGCGGCCCGGACGGTAGCGGGCCGGACGGCAGCGGTGGCGTGGACCTGTACGTCGGCGGCGTCGAGCACGCCGTGCTCCACTTGCTGTACGCCCGGTTCTGGCACAAGGTCCTGTTCGACCTTGGCCTGGTGTCCACTCGAGAGCCGTTCCGCCGGCTGGTGAACAATGGCTACATCCTGGCCGATGCCTTCACCGACGACCGCGGCATGCATGTGCCGGCCGCCGAGGTGACGCGGCAGGCCGACGGCTCGGCCCTCTACCGCGGGCGACCGGCGACCAGGCGGTCCGGCAAGATGGGCAAGAGCCTGAAGAACGGCATCAGCCCGGACGAGATCTTCCGCCAGTACGGTGCCGACACGCTGCGGCTCTACGAGATGGCGTCCGGTCCCCTGGAGGCGAGCCGCCCGTGGCAGCCCGGCGACATTATCGGCGTGCACCGTTTCCTGCAGCGACTGTGGCGGTGCCTCGTCGACGAGCAGACCGGGGAGCCAACGGTCAGCGACGCGCCGCTTGACCCAGCCTCGCGGCGCGCGATGCACGGTGCAATCGCGGACGTGCGGCAGGGCCTCAGCCGGCTGCGGTTCAATACCGTGATCGCCAGGCTGATGGAGCTGACGACGATCGCGCACCGGATCTCGGTCAGAGAAGGCGCGCTGCCGCGCGAGCTGGCAGAGCCTCTGGTGCTCATGGTCGCCCCGTTCGCGCCCCACATCGCCGAGGAGCTGTGGGCCCGGCTCGGTCATCCGGATTCGCTGGCCTATGCCGACTTTCCCGCGCCCGGACGAGAGCCTGGCCGCTGAGCAGTCGGTCGTCCTGCCGGTTCAGATCAACGGGCGGACCAGGTTCCGGGTCGAGGTGCCGGCTAACTCAGCCGCCACGCAGATCGAGGCGCTCGTTCGCGCGCACCCCGACTTCGGGCAGCTCACGAGCCAGCGCGTGGTCCGGCGGCTGGTAATCGTACCGGGGCGGATAGTCAACATCGTCGTAGGCTAACCGCGTGCGTCGCGCCGGGCGAGCCGCCGCTGGGCTCCCCATGCTGCACATGATCGAGTGGTACGCCCAGCACAACGGGCACGCCGACATCATCCGTGAGCTGATCGACGGGACGAGGCAGTCCTGACGACACGGCTGAAGTCGATTTAGGCGGCGTGAGCACGGTCAAGATGCCGGTAATGGCCAGCACCAGGGCCAGCGCTGCTACCTCGAGCTTCGTCGCGAGCGACGGGCCATCGGCGGACTCAGGCCGACGGCGCGACCAGGCGCGCCCGGCGACGGCAAGCCCCGCTGCGACGCAAACCACCGCGGCCTTTGCGATGAGGAAGAGCCCGTACGACGTCGTCAGAAGGGAGCCGATCGGTACGAGCACCAGAGCGGAGAGGAGACCAGTCCCGACTACGACAACGAACAGCCACGCGGCTGCGGCGGAATACAGCTTGACGGCGCCATGCGCAGCGACCGGATCGTCGCGCCAGGCTATGGCAGTGCGAAGCGCATAAAACAGCATGCCTGCCCACAGCACAGCGGGTAGCAGATGGGTGTAGGTGAGCAGCGCGCCGGCCACCGGGATCAGGCCTTCTGGGTGGGCGCGGATGCCCTCGGCTAGTACCACGCCGCAGAGCATCCCGGCGCCCAGGCCCGTCTGTTGAAACCGCAGCGCCAACGCAGCGAGCGCGAACAGGGCCAGTTCGATCAGAGCGATTCCGGCGATGGCGCCGTTGCGCAATCCCGGCGCCGGCGGCTGGGCGAGGCTAGCGGCGACGCCCGGCCCGGCGACTGCTGTTACTACCAGGGCCGCGCTCGCGGCGGCGCCGAGAAGCGAGCCGCGCACTGCCCATGGGGTGGGCAGCGGACCGGGCCGCGCGCCCTTGTAGTGCCGCAGGACGCTGCGGCCAGCCAGTCCGCCGAGTGCGAGGGCTAGCCCGGCCAGCATCACGGCCCGCTCGATGCCGGTCAGCCAGAGGCCCGGAGTGGACAGCGACGCCGATGCCCCCGCGATGCTCACGACCGTTCCTCGCCGCCTGGCACGACCGACTCTGAACACTTGCTAGATAGCAAACGTCTCCTCACCGGCACGACAGTAGCGTCATTCGTAGTCACATGGGACGTTTGCCTTGTATATGACAGAAGCTCGAGCGGGACGTAGACCCTGGCTCCGCCTGAAAAGTAAGGTTTACGCAATTTGCGCCGTCGCCAGCAGCTTGGCCCTTAGGGCGTGACTGTCACAGAGCCGCTCAACTTTGGTCGGCAGCGCCGCAACCACGCCCTATGGCAAGACTTGCCCGCCGCCGCGACCGAGGACCCAGGGCGGCCCGCCCGGCCCGGACTATCAGCCGGCGCCGAGCAGTGAGCGCAGCACGTACTGCATGATGCCGCCGTGCCGGAAGTACTCCGCCTCACCTGGCGTGTCGATCCGCACGATGGCGTGGAACTCCTTGTCGTCGGCGCGCACCGTCACCTCGCGCGGGACGTCTCCGGAGTTCATCGCCTCGATGCCCGTGATATCGAACACCTCGTGCCCGGTCAGCAACAGCGACGCTGCGCTCTCCCCCGGCTTGAACTGAAGCGGCAGCACGCCCATGCCGATCAGGTTGGACCGGTGGATCCGCTCGAAGGACTCCACCAGGACGGCCCGGACGCCAAGGAGCGCCGTGCCTTTCGCCGCCCAGTCGCGCGACGAGCCGGAGCCATATTCCTTGCCGGCGAGCACGACGAGCGGCGTGGTCTCCTCGATGTACTCGCGCGACGCGTCATAGATCCACATCTCCTCGCCCTCGGGCAGCTTGAGGGTCACGCCGCCCTCCGTGCCGGGTGCCAGCTGGTTGCGAAGCCGGATGTTGGCGAACGTGCCGCGGATCATCACCTCATGGTTGCCGCGCCGGGAACCGTAGCTGTTGAAATCAGACCGCTGCACCCCGTGCTCAACCAGGTACTTTCCGGCGGGGCTATCGGTCTTGATAGCGCCGGCCGGCGAGATGTGGTCGGTGGTCACTGAGTCGCCCAGCATGGCCAGTACCCGGGCGCCGTGAATGTCGGCCACCGGGCCGGGCGTGAGCGGCATTCCGTCGAAGTACGGGGGATGCCGGACGTACGTCGACTCGGGATCCCACGAGAACGTCTCGCCCGGCTGCACATCCAGTTCCTGCCAGCGCTCGTCACCGCTGAACACGTCCGCGTAGTCGCGGGTGAACATCTCCGCCGCGACGGCGGTATCCACGATCGACTGGATCTCTGCCGGGGTCGGCCACAGGTCGCGCAGGTACACCTGCTGCCCGGTGGACCCCGTGCCGATCGGCTCGGTTGTCAGGTCGATGTCCATCGTTCCGGCCAGCGCATAGGCGACCACTAGCGGCGGCGAGGCCAGGTAGTTCATCTTCACGTCCGGGTTGATCCGGCCCTCGAAGTTGCGGTTGCCCGATAGCACCGACACCACCGCCAGGTCGTTTTCGGCGACTGCGGCGCTGATCGCCTCCGGTAGCGGCCCGGAGTTGCCGATGCAGGTTGTACAGCCGTATCCGACCAGGTTGAAGCCGAGCTTCTCCAGGTACGGCGTCAGGCCGGCTCGCTCGTAGTAGTCCATGACGACCTTGGAACCGGGCGCCAGCGTGGTCTTGACCCATGGCTTGCGCTCCAGGCCGGCCTCGACGGCCTTCTTGGCCACCAGCGCCGCGCCGATCATCACCGATGGGTTCGAGGTATTGGTACAGGAGGTAATGGCGGCGATCACAACGGAGCCGTGGTCGACGGTAGTCCTCGTGCCATCGTCGAGCGTGACCTGGGCAGCCGCAGTCGGCCGGGCACCAGGCCGGTGCGCCGCCGGGTCCGCTGTCTGATCGTACGCCGCCACCGTTCTCGCGGCCGGCGACGAACGGGTCGGAGGCAGGGAAGGTGTCGGCGATGTCGTCATCCAGCTTGTCCAGTTGCACGTAGGTTCCGAGCGCCGCGCGGAAGGAGGTCTTGGCGTCGGATAGCGCAACCCGGTCCTGCGGTCGCTTCGGGCCGGCCAGCGACGGCACCACGGTGGACAGGTCGAGCTCCACGTTCTCGGAGTACCGGACGCGGCGCGGCCGGGTCATGCCACAGGCCCTGCTCCTTGGCGTAGGCCTCAACCAGCGCGACCACCTCGGGCGAACGGCCGGTGAATTTGAGGTAGGCGAGCGTCTCGGCGTCGATCGGGAAGATCGCGCACGTCGAGCCAAACTCGGGGCTCATGTTGCCGATCGTGGCCCGGTTGGCGACCGGCACCGCAGCCACTCCGTCACCGTGGAACTCCACGAACTTGCCGACCACGCCGTGCTTGCGCAGCAATTCGGTGATGGTGAGAACCAGGTCGGTGGCCGTAGCCCCGGCCGGCAGCTGTCCGGTCAGCCGGAAACCGACCACGCGCGGGATCAGCATGGACACTGGCTGGCCGAGCATAGCGGCCTCCGCCTCGATCCCGCCGACGCCCCAGCCCAGGACGCCCAGGCCGTTCTGCATGGTGGTGTGCGAGTCGGTACCGACGCAGGTGTCGGGGTAGGCAGCCAGCGCACCGCCGTCGGCCTGCTGCGTCATGACGACACGCGCCAGGTACTCGATGTTCACCTGGTGCACGATGCCGGTCCCCGGCGGCACCACCTTGAACTGCCGCAGCGACTCCTGGCCCCAGCGCAGGAAGGCGAACCGCTCACGGTTGCGGTGGAACTCAAGCTCCACGTTCCGGTCGAAGGCATCAGGCCGTCCGAATACATCGGCAATGACGGAATGATCGATGACCAGCTCGGCGGGTACTAGCGGGTTGATCTTCCCGGCGTCTCCGCCCAGTGCCTGCATCGCCTCGCGCATGGCGGCCAGGTCCACCACCGCGGGCACCCCGGTCAGGTCCTGCATGATGACCCGGGCCGGACTGAACTGGATCTCGGTGTCCGGCTCGGCCGCCGGGTCCCATTGCGCCAACGCAGTCACGTGGTCGCCGGTGACGTTGAGGCCGTCCTCGGTGCGCAGCAGGTTCTCGAGCAAGATCTTCAGGCTGTACGGCAGGTCGCTGGCGCCGTCCACTGCGTCCAGCCGGTCTATCTGGTAGCTCGTCCCGCCGACCGCGAGGTCCGCGCGGCTGCCGAAGCTGTTCCCGGTCATTGCTGTCCTGCCTCCTGGAGATGGGCCCTGGGTCGCCGATGCTGCTGCCCCGCGACACGCCCTGCATGCATCTTGCCGCTAGCCGGACCCCGGGCGTGTCCTGCCCCCGGAGATAGGCCCCGCTGAACGGAAGGCGAAGCTCGCAAAACAACTATCTCGATATCAAGCTATCTTCTGCCAGCCTAGCCACCGAATTATCTCGACGTCAAGCTAACTGGGCTGAAGTGGCTCTTCAGGCGAGCTAGGCGAGGATGCGTATCCGCTGCGGATCGTAGAGCGGGCCGAGCCGCAGCCGGACTGGCGCGTCGCCGGTCCTGCCGGTGCGGACCGAGAATCCGCCCTCCTGCAGCCATTCGGCAGTCACGCCCTCCCGGCACCTCACCTGCGCAAGCCCGACCGCCGCGCCCATCGTGTGGCCGAAGGCGGCGGCCCGGACGTAGCCGACCCATTCACCGTCGCGCCGCACCGGTTCGTTGCCAAACAGGTCGAGTAGGCGGGTCTTCAGCCAGCAGGCTCACGACCCGATTCCGCGGCGGCCCCTCGGCACGCGCCTTGACCAGCGCATCCCGGCCGACGAACCCGCCCGGCTTGTCCCAGGCCACCGCGAAGCCAAGGCCAGCCTCCAGCGGGTTGTCGGTGTTGTCGATGTCGACGCCGAAGTCACGGTAACCCTTCTCCAGCCGCAGGCTGGACATGGCTGACAGCCCAACCGGGCGCACGCCGAGGTCCGCGCCGACGGCCATCAGGTCGTCGTAAACGCCCGCTGCGTATTCCGCCGGCACATGCAGTTCGTAGCCGAGCTCGCCAACGTAGGTGACGCGTACCGCGAGCGCGGGCGCGTAGCCGACGTGAACCTGGCGAGCGTGAAGATAGGGGAACGTGTCCCCTGAGAGGTCGGTGTCGGTCAGCCGGCTGATCAGTTCTCGCGACAGTGGCCCCTGCACGGAGAGCAGTGTTGTGCCGGAGGTCACGTCGGTGACAGTCACGAACTCGCCCGGCCTGACCTCGCGCTTGATCAGTGGCTCGATCCGGCGGTGGATCACGTCACTGGCAATGACGAGGAACTTCTCCGGCTCCAGCCAGGTAACGGTGAGGTCGGCGACAATGCCGCCTGCTTCGTTCAGCCACTGGGTGTAGACGATCCGGGCCAGGCCTGCGGTCACGTCGCTGGCCGAGAGCCGATTGAGCACGGCGCCGGCGTCCGGTCCCTGCACGATGAACTTAGCCATCAGGCTCATGTCCAGCACGCCGACCGCTTCGCGTACCGCCCTGTGCTCGCTCGCGACGATCGAGTGCGAATCCGGCCGGCTGAAGTCGAGCCTGGTCGCCGGATGCTCGCCGGCGCCGGCGAACCACTCGGGATACTCCCAACCCGCCGACTGGCCGAAATGCGCGCCCGCCGCGGCAAGACGGTCGTGCAGCACCGACCGCCGGATGTTCCGGCCGGATGACGGCTGCCATGTCGGCCACACGGCGTCGCCGAACAGCACGCCGAGTTGCTCGACCGTCCGCTCCGCGCGGAACCGGCGCGACGTCTCGTAGCTTGCGGTCCGGTCGACCGCGATATGGGCCGTGTCGACCGGCGGGACGCCGTCGGCGATCCACTGCGCGACGACACTGCCGACGCCGCCACCGGACAGGATACCGAGTGAGTTGAGCCCGGCGGCGACGAAATAGCCGTCCAGCTCCGGCGCGGGCCCGATCAGCGGCCTGACGTCAGCGGTGAAGGACTCGGGCCCGCAGAAGAAGGTGCGCACGCCCGTCTCGGCCAGGCAGGGGATCCGCGCCAGCGCCGGACCGAGAAACGGCTCCATCCGTTCCCAGTCCGGCGGTAGCTTCCCGAAGGAGAAGTCCCTGGGCACGCCGTCCAGCGACCACGGCTTGCCGACAGGTTCGAACAGGCCGACGAGCATGCCGTCGCCCTCGGGGCGGTAGTACCCGTAGTTGTCTGGGTCCTCGATCACCGGCAAGTCCTGGTCCATCCCCGGCACGGTGTCGGTGAGCAGGTAGTAGTGCTCGGCTGCCTGCAACGGGACCGAGACTCCGGCCAGCGCGCCGAACTGGCGCGCCCACATGCCGGCCGAGTTGACGACCACCTCGGTCTCGATCCGGCCGTTCTCGGTCAGCACCGCGCTGACCCGGCGGCCGCGGACCTCCACGCCAGTCGCCGCCACACTTTCGATAACCTTCACCCCGCGATTACGGGCGCCCTTGGCCAGGGAGGTCGCTACCCCGACCGGATCAGCCCGGCCCTCGTCGGCGACGTAGAAGCCGGACAGGACGTCATCGGTGCGAGCCAGCGGCCACATCCGCGCGATCTCGCCGGGCGAGATCTCAATGTCCTCGACGCCGAAGCCGTGCATCCAGGCCGCCTCCCGGCGCAATGCCTCCTGCCGCTGGGGCGTCGTGGCGAGGGAGATGTGACCGACGGCGCGGAACCCGGTCGAATGCCCGGTCTCGGCTTCCAGCCGGCAGTAGAGGTCCCGCGAGTACCGGCTGAAGAACAGCGACGTCTCGTCGGTCATCCCCGCCGAGGTGATAAGCCCGGCAGCGTGCCAGGTTGTGCCAGCTGTCAGCGCGTGCTGCTCGAGCAGGACGACGTCGGTCCAGCCCAGATGCGCCAGGTGATAAGCGATGGAGCAGCCGATCACCCCGCCGCCGACAATCACTACCTGCGCGCGATCCGGAACGCGAGCTGACGGCCGGCCGACCGACTGGTCGCCACCAACCGCCGCCATGGCGACGGCCTCCGCGCCGTTACCCCGTGCGCTGTCTGATCGTTCAGTCATTACCCGATCCTAGACAGATCGACAGCTAAGTACAGAGCAACTTCAGGGATGGCGGCGACCCACCTCGGGCCAACGTCAATGTCCGCGTCGCCTCCTGGGCTCGCAGTCACCTTCCGGTCCTACCTTGGTGGCATAGTTTGGTGGATGCCGCGTGGCAACCCATCTCCGAAGCTCGCCATCACGGTCGATCCTGACGTCCACGCCCGCGTAGTCGCAGCTGCCGCCGCCGAAGGCATGAGCGTGTCGGCATGGATGACGGCAGCTGCACGGCGCGCTCTCCTGGTCCGGGACGGGCTTGCGGCTGTCGCCGAGTGGGAAGCCGAGCATGGAGCGCTTACCCGCGAGGAACTCGACGCCGCACGTGGCCGTATCGGCGCGCAAGGCGCGGAGCGCAAGTCATCGCGTCCCAATCCTTTGGTTGGACGCCTGCGCGACGCTCTGCCACCCTTTCAGCATGCCCAGCCCTGAGATGGCGACAGGTGGCGGCGCTGAGCCGCGCCCGGCGTGGCAGGATCCGAGCGCCTGCCCCGTCCTGTTCCGCGGGCTGTTTGATGACGCGTCGCTGTTCCCGCCGGCGTCCCTCAAGATGGCCGAGGCGGTCGCTGGCCATCAGCGCCACCAGACAGCGTGGTACCGCGAGATGTCCGGGCCGTTCGTCTGCCCGGACGCCAAGATCGCCGCGCTGAGCGCGGCGCTAACAGCGGCGGCGATCGCCGAGCAGGACCTGGCCCTTGTGCTGCCAGGAGGCGCGGCCAACCTTGACACCGCCGTGGACGCTGTCTTCGCCGACCCAAGGTTGCGCCTGCGCGCTGTCGAGGTTCCGGTCGGCCAAGCCGGCGGCCTGGACGCGGTAGCCGACCTGGTAGCTGCCCTGGACCGGACGCCGCTAGCCGGGGCGACCGCGTTCGCCGACATCCCGGCTGGCCAGCTGACGAAGGATTCTCTTCAGCTCCTGGCCGACCATGGCTACCTGGCCAAGCTGCGGACTGGAGGGACGACCGCCGACGCTTTCCCCAGTGAGCGAGCACTCGCCACGTCGCTGACCGAACTGACCGCGCAGCGGCTGGCGTTCAAGTGCACCGCCGGTCTGCACCATGCGGTCCGGCACCGGGCCGCCGGCACCGGATTCGAGCACCATGGCTTCCTCAATGTCATGCTGGCTGTCGCGGCGGCCCTGGACGACGCGAGCGCCGACCAGGTCGCCGGCCTGCTGGCTGAGGCCGACGCCCACGCGGTTGCCGCGGCCGTAGCAGGCCTCGACGCGGACACCGCCGCCGCGGTCCGTGAGCTGTTCACATCGTTCGGCACCTGCAGTACCGACGAACCGATCACCGACCTCGTTACGCTTGGCCTGATCACCAGGAACTGAGTTGCCGGCAAACTGATCGGCATCAGCGAGGCCACGGGACGCCGAGCCAGGCCCAGCACGCGGAGGCATACATGACGCAGGCGGCAAGCTGGCTGGAACTGGCACCCGATCACGTATTCGGGCTGGCCGCACTTCCCTACGGGTCCTACACCGCTGCCCACCACGCGGACGTTTACCGGATCGGCGTCGCCGTGGGCGACCGCGTCCTCGACCTGACCACCGCCACCGAAAGGCTGCTGCCGACTCGTGCGCATCTGTTCAGCTCCGGCAGCCTGGACCCGTTGCTCGCGGCCGGGCACCTGGCCTGGGCTCAGCTCCGCACGGAGCTGATCGAGTGGCTGTCACTGGACAGGTATCGTCCGGCCCTTGAGGATCTGCTAATCCCGGCCAGGGTGATACAGCTCCGGCTGCCGTTCACCGTGGCTGACTATGCCGACTTCTACTGCTCCGAATATCACGCCACCAACGTCGGCAAGATCTTCAGGCCGGATTCCGAGCCGCTGACCCCGAACTGGAAGCACATGCCGATCGGCTATCACGGCCGGGCCGGGACCGTCGTCCCATCCGGGACCGGAATCCGGCGTCCCTGCGGCCAGTCCTGGCTGCCCGGCGCCGACGGACCGGTCTACGGTCCGAGCGCCCGGCTTGACTTCGAGGCCGAACTCGGCTTCGTGGTGGGCGTGTCCAGCCACCTTGGCGATCCGGTCCCCGCAGGGCGCTTCGCTGAGCACGTATTCGGTGTCTGCCTGCTCAACGACTGGTCTGCCCGCGATATCCAGGCCTGGGAATCACGCCCGCTCGGGCCATTCCTCGGCAAGTCGTTCGCCACCACAGTGTCACCCTGGGTGCTGCCGCTCACGGCGCTCGAGTACGCGCGCGTCCGCCCAGCGTCCCGTGACGCGAAGCTCCTCGAGTACCTGACCGAGTCGGCCGACTGGGGCCTGGGCATCGACTTCGAAGTGCGCCTCAACGGCCATCTGATCGCCACGCCGCCGTACGCCACTATGTACTGGAGCCCGGCTCAGATGCTCGCGCACATGACGGTCAACGGCGCGTCCCTGCGCACCGGCGACCTATTCGCGTCCGGCACTGTCAGCGGGCCTGAGTACATGCAACGGGGCTCGCTCATCGAACTGGGCTGGAATGGCAGGGACCCCGTTACCTTGCCGGATGGATCGTCGCGTGCGTGGCTGCAGGACGGCGACGAGGTCACTCTCTCGGCGACCGCGCCCGGCTTGGACGGCGTCAGGATCGGGCTCGGGTCGGCCACCGGGCGCATCCTGCCCGCGATGCCCGACGCGGAGACGTGGGATGGCTAAGCCGGCGGCGGCCGAAGCCAGCAGCACCGGGTAACCGGATGTCGGGCGACGATCGCTGCTGCGTACGCGGCCGGGACTGCGGGGAACGACAGCTGCCAACCGTCGGCCAGCGCGCCGCCGAACCTGACCTCCGGGCGCGGCCGGCACGTGACCTCGATGCGCCGGAGTCCCGCGAGTCCGCACCCGATCGCCTTCAGGTAGGCCTCTCGGGCAGTCCAGTGCCGGTAGAAGCCGCGGAGCGCGGGGTCGCCCAGGCCGGCAGGCAGGCTGCAGCCATCCGCCAGACACGCAGCTTCGCGCGCCGGGAACCGAGCAGCGACGAGATCGGCGAGGCCCGTCCGCGGCGTTACCCGCTCGATGTCGGCGCCGACCGCGGCCGCTGACACAGCTATCAGCGCGACGCCCTCGGTCCGGGACAGGCTGAACTCGACTCCCGGCACAAGCTCAAAGCCATCGTCGGTTGCCTGGTCGCCAGATCGGGCATCGCAGTCGCGGGCATGACCGTCGCGGCACTCACGGTCGCGGGCATCGCAACCGCGGGCATCGCCAGGCGCATGATCACTAGCCGCGGCATGAACGGCCACGGCTGGCCGACCGGTCGGGTCCGGCCGGAAGCGCAAGCTGGCCGGATCAGCATCGAGGTAACCGGACATGAGCCGCCGCAGCCCTGCTCGGCTCGCCGCGAACCTGATTCCGTCGGCCGGTCGCCGGTAGCCGGCCGCCCGCGCTAGGTCGGCCGCATCGAGGAAGGGGCGCGAGTCCCCGACCGGAACGTCGAGCGGCACCATCCACAGGTGCACGGCGCCAGCCGGAACCGGCCCAGTGGAGCCACCTGACCAGGCTTTGGCGGCGGCTATTGTCACTGGTCCCCATCTCGGCTCCGGGTCGGCCGGACTGTGCTGACAGGTCCGACGATAGCGAGTCAGGCCGCTGTGACCGCCGGCGGCAGGCCAGCGTTCTGGCCCTCCGGCGATACCAGGCCGGGCGGCGAAACGTGCCGACTGACATTACGATGGGCGAATCGCCAGAAGGCTGGAGAAAGCACTATGCCAGGGCCGACTCACCCGCGGGACGAACAGGACCCGCGCGAGAGCACAGTCGACCTCCCGCGCTTCGGGCGTCCCGGTAAGGCCGCCTCCCACTCTGGGTCTGCCGACAACATCACGCCCGTCCGGCCAGTCTCAGCCCCAGCGCCGGCGCCACCGATCCCGCCAGCCGCGCTGACGCCCCTAGCCTCGCCGCCCCCGCCAGCCCCACCGACCCCGTCAGCCGCACCGACCCCGTCAGCCGCAGCGATCCCGCCACCCGCAGCGATCCCGCCACCCGCACCAATCCCGGCAGCCGTACCGACCCCGCTAGCCGCACCAATCCCGCCCGTGAGGCAGTCCGGCCAGCCTGCCGCGGCGCCCTCGCGCCCGCTGCCTGCGGCTGCTGGTTCCGTCAGCCGGCGGGCCGAGACTCGTCCCGAAGCTCCCGCCGCGGCCGCGGGCCGCTTCGACCCAGAGCGGGACGCCTCCCGATTCAGCCGGCCGCCCGCGGGTTCGCTCGCTGATCTGCGGTCAAGGCTGGCCAGGTTGCCCGACGGGCACCCGTCTGCTCCCTATGACGACGGGGGAACGGCGCGCCCGCTGCCCATCAGGCTCAAGCAGCTCGAACTCGGTTTGCCCGCCCCCGAGCGCGAGCATGCTGGCGCAGAGCCGCTTGCGGAACTCCCGCCCACCGGACATCGGCGCGCACCGGAACTGGCCGAGCCCCTTGACCAGGGCCGTCCCGAGCCCCGCCGCCCCGAGCCAGGTGATTCTCGACCAGGCCATCTGAAGGCACGCCGCCCCGAGCCTGCCCGATCGAGCAGGCCCTGCCGGATTTCGACGCGCGCCACGGGGATGCAGCCAGTCTCGCCCCGACCGAATCGTCCGATGCCCAGAACGGCCGAGCCCCCATCCCGGCAGACGGCGGTGTCATCACGCCCAACCGGCCGGGCCCAGGAGACGAAGATGGCGGCATCGCCAAGCCGGGACCGCGCCTGCCAGCCGGATCTGGATTGCAGCCCGGCGAGCGCGGCACATCCGAGCTCGCGCCTAACGGCAATGACCGCAGCCACACGCCGCGGCGAGCCCCGCCCGACTGGCAGGACCCCTACGCAACGCCGCTCACGGGCAACGGCCACTCCGAGCATGACCGGCCTGGCGGCCGCGCCGACCTCGCGCTGGGGCCCTGGCCTCCTGGCAATGCGTCGGCCGCCAGCATCAACGGCGGAACGCGGCCGCCCGAGGTGCAGGCACGACCCGACGTGCAGCCGCGACCCGACGTGCAGCCACGACCCGACGTGCAGCCGCGACCCGACGTGCAGCCACGGCCCGATGCCCGGCCCGTCGCGCCGCGGCCCGACTTCCCGGGCCAGCCCGAGACCAGAGGGCCGAGCGACACCACCGCGCAGCACGACGTCGCAGCCGGGCCATCCACTAGTCGGCCGAACGACGAGACTGGCGAACTGGCTGAGCGTGTCATGACCGCCTGTCGGACCGCGGAGGGCCAGAACCTCTTTGGCGGCTACGGAAGCAGCGGCCTAACCCCCGCGATCCGGCGGACCGCGGCCCAGCTTCCCTACGGCGGCCTTGCGCCCGGCAGCGAAGCCAACAGCCTCAAGTCCGCCGAGCGCTTCGCGGCCAAGCTGGCCAGGCTCGTCGCCCGCAACCCCGGACGCCCGGCCGAGGACCTGGCCTGGGCTATCTACGACGCGATCAGGTACGCCTTCGCCTTCGAGCCACCGGATTACACCGACGGGACCTGGCTGGTGCACCGCATTCTCAAGACACAGGGCTTCGAACTCGAAGCGAGACGGAACCGCTGGGAAAGCCCTGAATACAAGGGCATCTGGACCCGATGGCGAGATCCCGCTCACGGGCTCGCCTTCGAGATCCAGTTCCACACGCCCGCGAGTTGGGCGGTGGTGCAGCGGACGCACCAGGCGTACGTGCGGATCACCGATCCGGCCATATCGCCAGGCGAACGGGCCCGGCTGCGCGCGCGCCAGGTTTCCGCAGCAGTCGAAGCGAAGCCGCCGCCGCGCTGCATGGAGATTGGCGACTTCCGATCCGAAGCCAGGTGAGGGAGGCATCATGAACAGCGCGGTTCAGTACTACGTGATCGTCGCGAACCAAGGAAATCGCACGGCTTCGGGCCTGGCTCGCAGAACGCTCTCCGACGCGGGCCCAGTCGACGAGACGCTGCGCCGCGACCTGACCTGGCGCCTGGACTCGGCGATCGTCGAGTGGGAGTACGCGGACCTGGGTGCCGAACTGGTCAGGATCGACGAGCAGGAGGCCGAGAACCTCACGCATGCCTTCCGGGCCCGATGGGGCAGGCGGTCCTGAACGTCGTCGTCAGGCGGCTCGCTACCGCCGACCTCACCCAGGTCAGCGGCATCTTCGGCTGGTACGCGACACACTCGGTGGCGACGTTCGAGGAGTCACCGCGGACCGGAGCGGCCTGGGCCCGCTTGCGCGAGGAACTAGACGAGCTGGGGTTGCCATTCCTGGTCGCGGACGCTGACGGCGAGGTCACCGGCTATGCCTATGCAGGCCTGTGGCGGCGTAAGCCCGCCTACCGGGCCACCGTCGAGGACTCGATCTTCATAGCGCCCGGCAAGGCCGGCCTCGGCATCGGCAGGCTGTTGCTGACTGAGCTCATGGCCGGATGCGCCGAAGCGGGCTCCCGGCAGATGATCGCGGTCATCGCCGACTCTGACGCGGAGGCGTCCGTGGGCCTGCACGAGTCCTGCGGATTTACCCAGGCAGGACGCCTCGCTGACGTCGGCTACAAGCACGGCAGATGGATCGGAACGCTGCTCATGCAGCGCGCCCTCGGCTAACTCAGCCAGCCGGCTTGGATCTGTCGAAAAACTCCTTGATCAGTTCGCGCTGACGCTCGCTGACCTGGTCAAAATGCTTCTCAAGCCGTTCTTCCCCGATAGCCTCGGCGGCGAAATACAGATCCTTGAGCTGGTCGAGCTTCGCGGCCGCGGCCTCAGGAACCGCGCGCGGCGGCGGCTCGGGCACCGGCGAAGGCAGCGCCGCCAGTCCGGCGGAATGCGGCATGGCAGGCAATGGCGCCAGCGCAGCCGTCGGCCGGATCACCGCATTGGTGGCCGGAGGCGGCTCGACGGACCCGGTCACCGACGGTGCTCGGCTCGGCCGCGCGGCCTCGAAGGGTCCCCTGGGCACCGCGACCGGTTCCGGTCGCGGTACAGCGGTCGCGCCAGGCAGGATCGCCGGCAACGGGCTGGTCCGTTCCGCATCCTCGTTCCGCGAGCTCGCGGCGATCGCGGGCTGGCTGGCTGGATCAATGACGAGGGGAACGGGGTCGCCATTTCCCCCCGGTGGCACGTCGGGGGATCCGGCCGGAAGCTCAAGAGGGACGCCCGACATCCGCGGCGCGTCTGGGCGAGCCGACCGGACAGTGCCGTCCGCCTGCGGGTCGGCGCGCTCTGCGCGGTCCGTGCCGGGAACCTGTGGATAGCCGCCGTCACCATGGTCGGAGTGGCTGGCCCCGAGACGGACACCGCCTTGAGGCATGAAGCCGTCCGGGCGCAGCAAGTCGGCCCGGCCGAACCCGCCTGGGTCCGGCCCACGGGCGCCACTGCCGCGAGGGCCGTCCGTAACCCAGCGAGCGTCCGGGTCTCGGTACACGTCCTGGCGTTCCGGCCGGTAGCTGGTAGGCCCGCGCTCGGGCAGGTCGGTGACCACGTAGACGTCCCGCTCCTGAGCCTGCCTGCCCGGAATCGTGCTGTCGCCGTAGGTTTCCGGCCGCCATGCATTGCGTTCCGGCCATCTGCGGCTGTCCGCCCGTGGGGCGCCGGGCCGCATGCCGTCGGGCCGCATGCCGTCGGGCCGCATGCCGTCGGGCCGCACGCCGTCGGGGCCGCGGTAGCCGTCGCGATGTCGGTAACTATCTGGGTCGCGGTAGCCAGAGGGGTCGCGGTACCCGTCGGCGCCGCTGTAGGTCGGCTCGTGGTGACCATCTGAATTGCGGGCACCAGCTGGACCGCGGTAGTGGTCCCGATTGCTGTCGTCATCAATGCCGCCGTAACCGGGCCGACCGCGGAGGGCCTCGGGGTCACGGTAGTTATCCCGGCCGACGTAATCGTCCGGATCGCGGTAGGTGTTCGGATGGATATAGCCCTTCCGGCCGGGGGAGCCGTCCTGGCGGCGGTAGCCGTCCGGGCCGCGGTAGCCGTCCTGGGACGGGTAGCCGTCCTGGGACGGGTAGCCGTCCTGGGGCGGGTAGCCGTCTTCGCCGCGGTAGCCACCTGGGTCGCGGTAGCGGCTGGGTCGCCGGTAACCTTCCTGGGGCGGGTAGCCGTCGTGGTCGCCGTTGCTGTCCGGCTCGTGGTACCCATCGGCTAGCCGACCGCGGCCGGCAGGACGCTCCAAAACGGCATCTGCTTGTCGGTCGCGCGAACGAGGATTTTCGGCACGGTAGCCGTCCGGTCCCCTCGGGTCGTCCTCCCGCTGGCGCCGGACCTGGCCAAGGTCAAGATCATCGATGGAGCCGCGCGCGACCGGCTGGCGCGCGGCCCACGCACGGCCCTTGAGGTCGTTGCGGCCGGCCTCGGGTTCGCCCGCGTCATGGCTGATCCGGTCGGCTGAGCCAGGAACACCAGGCTCGGCCCAATACTCGGCCGGCGCTTGCTGCTCGGCTTGCCCTAGGCGGCGCCCGAGCCGCTCATCCCTGTCTAGCCGGTAGTCACGCCGCGGCTGGTAGTCCCGGCCAAGCGTGCCGCCGCGGCCAGGCCTGTCGTCCCGGCCAAGTCCCGGATCCCGGCCAAGCCTGTCGTCCCGGCCAAGCCTGTCGTCCCGGCCAAACCCGCCGTCCCGGCCAAGTCTCGGATCCCGCCCAAACCCGCCGTCCCGGCCAAACACCTGATCCCGGCCAAACACCTGATCCCGGCCTGCGCGTGGCTCCTGGCCTCGATAGCCGTCCCGATCCTGAGGGCTCCGGCGCTCGCCGCGCGCTCCATCACGACCTGGCGGCCCGCTCTCCCGTGCGGGCGAACCGCCCCCGTTGCCCGGCAGGCTGCCCCGACGATCCGGCGAACCAGCCGGGCCGTCGGCGCGCGGTCGCAAGCCCGGGTCGGAGTCCGAGTTAGTGGCCGGCCGCGGCGCTGCATCTCGGTCGGCCGAGGTAAACGCGTCTGGCCGCACCGGGCGGAACTGACTCAGCCATTCATCAGCGGGGATATCGGCGTGATCGTCGGTTCGGCGCTCCTCGCGCTTCCGCCGCACTGCCACCTCCACGCCGATACTTCTACCGGCCAACGATCGCATGCGCGCGGTGGCCTCGCAACCTGTCTGTGTCGCGAGCTAGCCTTCGTCGCAGCCGTCACCGCCGACGCGGCTATCAGCACCGGCTGGTCGCCGAGCCCCGAACGCGTCCGCCTGGTCAAATGGTTCTCGTTCATGATGATCTGCGGTGCTTCCTGGATCGGCGCGAACTCGGCTAGCGTTGCGCTGTATCGCATTTCCGCGATTCTCAGCTGATCGCCACCCGGAGGCTGCCATGGACCGCCAAGTTAAGTACCTCTTGCCGGAATCCGAGATGCCGCAGCACTGGTACAACGTGGTGGCTGACCTGCCGAGTCCGCCACCGCCGCCATTGCACCCCGGCACTGGCCAGCCGGTCGGCCCGGACGACCTGGCACCGCTGTTTCCCGGCGCGCTGATCGCCCAGGAGGTGTCGGCGGAGCGGCACATTGCTATCCCGGAGGAGGTATTCGACGTCTACCGGCTGTGGCGCCCGACGCCGCTGTTCCGCGCTCGCCGGCTGGAGCGCGACCTGGGCACCCCGGCTCGCATCTACTACAAGTACGAAGGCGGGAGCCCTGCGGGGTCGCACAAGCCGAACACCGCCGTCCCGCAGGCCTACTACAACGCGGCCGAGGGAGTCAAGAAGCTAACAACGGAGACCGGTGCCGGCCAATGGGGCAGCGCGCTGGCATTCGCCACGGCCCTGTTCGGACTGCAGCTCGAGGTATGGATGGTGCGGGCCTCGTTCGATCAGAAGCCCTACCGCAAGATGCTGATGGAGACCTACGGCGCGACCGTGCACCCGAGCCCGTCCGACTTGACCAGCTCCGGGCGAGCCGTGCTCGCGGCGAACCCTGGCTCGACCGGCAGTCTGGGCATAGCGATCAGCGAGGCCGTCGAGGTGGCTGGCGCGGACCCGGACACCCGCTACGCGCTCGGCAGCGTGCTCAACCACGTGCTTATGCACCAGACGATCATCGGGGAGGAGGCGCTCAAGCAGATGGCCATGGCTGGCGACACGCCTGACGTTATCGTCGGCTGCACTGGCGGCGGCTCCAACTTCGGCGGCCTCACCTTCCCGTTCCTGCGCGAAAAGCTCGCTGGCCGGATGAACCCGGTCATCCGCGCCGTTGAGCCTGCCGCCTGCCCGTCGTTCACCAAGGGCGTCTATGCCTACGACTTCGGCGACACGGCTGGATTCACGCCGCTGCTGAAGATGCACACCCTTGGACACGAATTCATCCCGGACCCGATTCACGCCGGCGGGCTGCGTTACCACGGCATGTCACCACTGCTCTCGCACATCTACGAACTGGGCCTGATCGAAGCGGTAGCCAAGCCCCAGTCAGAGTGCTTCGCGGCCGGCCTCCGGTTCGCCAGGACCGAGGGCATCGTGCCGGCCCCGGAGCCAACCCATGCCGTGGCGGCCTGCATCGAGGAGGCGCTTCGGTGCAAGGAGACCGGCGAAGAGAAGGTCATCCTGACCGCCCTGTGCGGCCACGGCCTGCTCGACCTGGCCGCCTACGGCGACTACCTGAGCGGAGCGCTCAAGGATCTTGAACTCGACGACAAGGCACTTGAGGAGGCCCTGGCCGGGCTGCCGACGCCAGGCCTAGCCGGGAGGCCGGATCTCGCTGTTAACCGGGATGCGCGGCCAGACCCGGGCCGGGAGGAGGGGGGTTCGGCCCGGGTCCTATGGCACGCATCCGCGGCCGTCACTGCGGACGCGCCCTGACGCTGTATCGGCATAAACAAGCGTTCATACAGCGATCTAGTCGTACGCTGACTGGCCGCTTGTTGTCAAGAGGCCCGCTGACAACCAGCCCGGCCAAGAAAGCGTCAAAGACATACTCATGTCCGAAAGCTGCCGGGGTAGCCAATTGTCATGACCGCCCAAACCGACCTGGATCTCGACGGTGACCGGCTGCCGATCGGCGGCACAACCTTGCAATGCCGCCTTGCTGAGGCTGCCATCGAGCTGTTCTACAGCCAGGGCACGCATGGCACGAGCGTCCGGGAAATCACCGCCGCCTGCGGCCTGTCGCCAGGCGCGCTATACAACCACTTCACCTCGAAAGAACAGCTGCTCTATGTGCTGGTCCGGGATATTCATCTGCAGTTCGATGCCCAGTTGGCCGCCGCGCTGGCGAGCGCGGGCCCGGACCCGGTTGCGCTGCTTGCCGCTACCGTGCGGACCATCGTCGCGCACACGGCCGGCCGCAGAAAGCCATCCCGGGTCGCGAACCGCGAGTTTACTGCCCTGACCGGATCGCGCCGGCAGGAGATCATCGCTCTGCGCCGGCAGATCCGGGACCGGCTGACCGCCATCCTGCTGGCCGGTTCTCAGGCTGGCGCGTTCGCCTTGACTGGCGGATATGACCTCGGCGCCGCGACACTGGCCGCGGCCACGATCGGCAACATGTGCGTGAACATCAGCGTATGGACGCAGGAGAACTACCCGCTCAGCCTCGGGCAGTTGCAGGACCGATACGTGGAGATGGCGCTGCGGCTCGCCGGGACTAAAGGCTGACCAGCGGCCGGTCAGGACCCCGCTAGGACGGCGAAATCGGCCGGACCGATGTTACCGCCCGACAGCACGACGACGGTGCGCCCCGACGGCGCGACCGCCTCGGTGAGCAGCGCCGCGAGCGCTACCGCGCCGCTGGGCTCGACGACGACCTTGAGCCGGGAGAAGCAGAAGCGCATAGCCTCGACGATCGCGGCCTCGGAAACGGTCACGACGTCGTCGAGCAGCCGGGCGTTAACTGCGAACGTCAGCTCGCCGGGCTGGCGCGCCCGCAAACCGTCGGCGATCGTGTCCGGCTCGGGTATGGCAATCCGGCGGCCCGCCTGCATCGACTGGCTCGTGTCGCTGGCGCTGGCCGGCTCGACGCCGACGACAGCGGTGCCGGCCAGCTGGCCCTTGACGGCGGTGGAGACGCCGGCGGCGAGGCCGCCGCCGCCTACTGGGACCAGGACCAGGTCGAGCCCGGGTACCTGCTCGGTCAGCTCAAGCCCGGCGGTGCCCTGCCCGGCCATGACGTCATAGTCATCGAACGGCCGGATCAAGGTCAGGCCTCGGTCCGCCGCGATTTCGGCAGCTACCTCCTCGCGGCTCTCGCGGCCGGGATCGTAGCGGCGAAGTTCGGCGCCGTAGCCTTCGATCGCGGCGAGCTTGACGACCGAGCCGTTCGCCGGCACGACGACCACCGCAGTGATGCCAAGCAGGTTGGCGGCCAGTGCGACAGCCGCGCCATGGTTGCCGGAGGAGAACGCGACGACGCCCGCGGCTCTCGCAGGCGGGTCCAGCAAGCTGAGCCGGTTGTAGGCGCCGCGGAACTTAAACGACCCGCTGCGCTGGAACGGCTCGGCTTTCAGCAGCACCTCCCCGCCGCACTGCTGATCCAGCGCAGAGGAGCTCAGTACGGGCGTGCGATGAGCGACCCCGTCCAGCCGCGACGCCGCGGCCTTAACTCGCTCCAGCGTGAGTCCGTCATCCGGCATCGTCTCTCCTCGCCTTAGTGCCGCATCTCCCGTTCAGACTGTCCGGAGCGCCCCCCGCAGCCGGAGGTGGCAGGCTAACAGCCAAGCCGGTCGGCGGAAATGAGGGAGGCGGCAGACATGCAGATACCGAAGCCAACCGAGGCAGACAAGGATTACTTCCGGTCATTGGTGCCCGAGGTTCCCGAGGTCGAGATGAAGCCGATGTTCGGCAACCTCGGCGCATTCGTCAACGGGAACATGTTCGCCGGACTGTTCGGCGCGGCGGTCGGTGTGCGTCTGAGTGATCCCGATCGCGACGAACTCGCCGCCATCGACGGAGCCGGGCCGTTCGGGCCCGAGGAGCGGCCCATGGGCGGTTACCTGAGCCTTCCGGCGGCCTTCCGCACAGACTCGGAGCAAGCGGCCGGCTGGGTCGCCAGGGCACTGGCCTACGTCAGCGAGATGCCCCCGAAGAAGGCGAAGCCGAAGGCCGGCGCGAAGGCCGCCAAGCCGAAATAGGTCGGCGCGCGCTATGCGGGCTTCCCATCGGTCGGCGGGCGCAGGCCATCGAGCGCGGCCTGGAGGATCGGCTCGAGGTAGCGGGTGTCGCGGTGGATTGTGGCGATGGCGACGACCATGTCGAGGATCTGCTCGAGCGTGAGATTGTCCCGGACCTCGTGGGTTCGCTCGGCGGCGGCCAGCAGCGGTCGGCCGGCGGCGAGCACTCGGGCGCGGCTCTCGCCAAAGACGGGGTTGTTGCTATCTGAGTGGGCGAGCAGCTCGGAAGCGACGTGGTGCTTGGTGGTCGCGAAGGCGAAGAACCCGTGCAGCCAGGCCATCAGCACTGCTCCGGGTGTCTCGCCGTCGACCGTCTCAGCGGCCTCGCAGACGGCATCGACTTTGTCGGTGTAGAGAGCTTCGAGGAGCTCACGGCGGCCGGGGAAGTTTCGGTAGAGAGTCGCCATCCCCACGCCGGCGCGTCGTGAGATCTCAGCCATCGACACCTCGGCGTCGGAGTCGGCGAACGCGGACCGGGCGGCCGCCAGGATCTTGTCGCGGTTGCGCTCGGCATCGGCACGTCTCGTCGGTGATGAGAGCTGGTTCGGGGGCATCAGGACTCCAAGTGGACAGGTTATCCGATATCCGCTACGGTTAAGCGGACATACTCTCCGTTTCGCTCCGCACTCTATCTCACTGCCGTGATCTCATCGCGGCCGACGCAAGGAGCTCTTCATGGACTACCGACCTCTAGGACGCACCGGCGTCTCGGTCAGCCAGATGTGCCTGGGCGCGATGATGTTCGGCGCCTTCGGCAACACCGATCACGACGACGCGGTCCGGATCATCCACAAGGCGCTCGACGCCGGGATCAACTTCATCGACACCGCCGATGGCTACTCCGCCGGCGAGTCAGAGCAGATTCTCGGCAAGGCGCTGGCGGGCGGGCGGCGCGACAACGTGGTGCTCGCGGTTAAGTTCGGCGTTCCATTCGGCCGGGAGGACCTCAACCGTCGCGGAGCGTCGCGTCGGTGGATCACTGAGGCGGTCGAGGGCTCGCTGCGCCGCCTTCAGACCGACTGGATCGACCTCTACCAGGTGGGCGTTCCCGATCGGAACACCGATATCGACGAGACCCTCGGCGCGCTGTCCGACCTCGTCCACGCGGGCAAGATCCGCTCCTTCGGCGCGTCAAAGGTGCCCGCCTCGCAGATCGTCGAGGCCCAGTGGACGGCCGATCGCCGCGGCCACGGACGGTTCCGGACCGAGCAGCCCCCCTACTCTCTGCTGACCCGCGCCATCGAGTACGACGTGCTGCCGACCTGCCTGCGCCACGGAATGGGCGTCCTGGCCTACAGCCCGTTGGCCGGCGGCTGGCTGTCTGGCCGCTACCGCAAGGGCCAGGAGGTCAGCGGGCCGGGCTCGTCCGCTCGTGCGGCGCGCTTCCCCGGGGCCTATGACGCCACCAACCCGGCTAACGCGGCAAAGCTCGACGCCGCCGACGCCTTCGGCGCGCTCGCCGACAAGGCCGGGCTGACGCTCATCCAGATGGCAGTCGCGTTCGCAACCCGCCACCCCGCGGTCACCTCCACGATCATTGGCCCGCGCACCATCGAGCACCTGGACAGCTACCTCGCCGCCGACGGGATCGACCTGTCCACCGAGGTGCTTGACGGCATCGACCAGATCGTTCCCCCCGGAGTCACGATCAACGTCGCGGACAACATGTGGAACGTCGGCACGACAGCGCTGGACGCGGCATTCCGTCGCCGGTAGGACAACATCCCAAGCATTGGCGACCTCGGCCACGCCCTCGCCGCCTGCCGCGGGCACCTTCCCTTATTGCCGGCAGCCGGGATCTGAGAAGCGCGCGAGGCCGCCCGAAGAGCTCACGTACACCGACCCGTCAGCGCACTAGTGACCTGCTCCGTATCGCCGGTAGCCTCCAGCGCCTGACTTGGAGCGATCTCGCGCGCGGTGGGCGCGAGCGTTAGTGGGTTAAGCCGGAACGTGCCAACCTCCGTGCCCAGCCAGACGCTCCCGGGGGTCACCGTCAACGTGCCGGCGAAGCCGAACGGAAGCCATGGCCCCTGCGAGATCACCCGGCCGGAGGTCAGGCTGAGCCGGGCGACCCGATTGTCGGACACCGCGTAGAGCCCATCGGGTCCGACCGCAACGCCAGTCGCGCCCTGCCAACCGTCGCCGTTGACGTGGAAAGTCTGGCGGATCGCGAGCGTCCGCGGGTCAATCACGAAGACCGGCGAGCCCTGGCCGGGGAACAGGATGACGCGGCCGGCAGCGAGGTCCACCCATGAATGTGTGATGGGCACGTTCGCCGGTCCGGTCACCTTGCCGGTGATGGGATCGATCCGTTCCAGGGCCTGATGGCACCGCCCGCCGCTCAGGCCACGGGAACAGACGGTCAGGCCAGGCGGCGGGTTGCCGCGCTGCCGAGAGTCGGATCTCCGAGTTATTGTGTCGGCATGCCTGACCGCAAGGAGACCATCGAGGTCGCGGGCCGCTCCGTGACGATCTCCAACCCGGACAAGGTCTACTTCCCCAGGACCGGCCACACCAAGATGGATCTGGTCCGGTACTACGTCAGCGTCGCCGACGGCGCCCTGCGCGGCGTGACCCGCCGCCCGCTGGTACTCAAGCGATTCGTCAACGGCGCCGAGGGCGAGGCCTTCTTCCAGAAGCGCGCTCCGGCTTCCCGGCCGGACTGGCTGGACACGGTCGTGCTCAGCTTCCCATCCGGGCGTACGGCCGAGGAGATCGTCATCTCCGATGCCGCTGGCCTGGCCTGGGTTGTCAACCTCGGCTGTATCGACCTCAACCCGCATCCGATCCGCGCGGACGACCTCGAGCATCCAGATGAACTGCGGGTCGATCTGGACCCCGTTCCCGGCATTGGCTGGGCGCAGATCGTCAGGGTCGCGCTTGTCGCCCGAGAGGTGCTGGCCGACTTCGGGCTGACTGGCTGGCCGAAGACCTCAGGTTCCCGTGGCATGCACGTCTACGCCAGGATCGAGCGGCGGTGGACGTTCAGCCAGGTCCGGCGCGCTGCGGTCGCGCTGGCCAGGGAGATTGAGCGGCGCGCTCCGCACGAGGCGACGTCCCGGTGGTGGAAAGAGGAACGGCACGGGGTCTTCGTTGACTACAACCAGAACGCCAAGGACCGCACGGTTGCATCGGCCTACTCGGTCCGCCCGACCCCGGATGCCCGAGTCTCCACGCCGCTGCTGTGGGATGAGGTGCCGGGTTGTGATCCGGCGGCGTTCACGATCGACACGGTGCCGGCGCGGTACGCGGCCATGGGCGACCCCGGAGCGGGTATCGACGACACGGTCGGCTCGCTGGACCGGCTGCTCGAGCTCGCCGAGGCTGACGAGGCCGCCGGGCTGCCGGATGCGCCATGGCCGCCGCACTTCGAGAAGCAGGCCGGGGAAGCCCCTCGAGTGCAGCCGTCGAAGCGACGGACCGGCGTCCCGTCGCCGGCGCCCGGCAAGTCAGCGGGCCCGACCGGCCGGCGGCGCACCTCCATGCCGCTGATCGAGATCGCACGGGCCGCGAGCAAGGCCGAGGCGATGGCGGGCCTGGACCGGTGGAAGGAGCGTCATCCGGACGTTGCCGCCCGGCTCGAGCCCGCCGACATCCTCGTCGACTCCATGCGCGGCCGGTCGTCGACCTGGACGCGGATCCGGCTCAACCTGCAGCACGTGCCGGAGCCTGACCGGCCGCCGCAGGAACCGCTCGAGGTCGACTACGACCCATGGCGCGGGTTCGGCCCGTAGCTCGCCGGGCGCCTGCGTTCCTGCTGACCGCGGGCCGATCAGCGCGGATTCGCGCTAGCCGACCGCCGGAATGAGCTCTGCCAGCAGTTCCAGGTGATCCAGGTCGTCCAGGTCGAGTACCTGCAGATACATGCGCGTCGCCCCGAGCGCAGCGTAGTCGGCGATCTTGGCGGCGATCTGCTCCGGCGTCCCGGCCAGCCCGTTCTTCCGCAACTCGTCCGGCTTCATGCCGATCGCAGCCGCCCGCTTCCCGAGCTCGGCGTCCGTGCGCCCGCCGCACACCGTTTGCGCAGCCGAGTAGGTCATCGAGCCCTCTTTCCGGCCCGCGGCCGCGCAGGCCTCCCTGACGCGCCCGAACGCGGCCGCGGTGTCCTCAAGGCCGCTGAACGGCACGTTGTATTCGTCGGCGTAGCTCGCGGCGAGCTTAGGAGTGCGCTTCGCCCCGGAACCGCCGATCAGCACCGGCGGCCGCGGCCGCTGGGCCGGCTTAGGCAGCGCCGGAGAGTTCGTCACGGTGTAGTACTCGCCCGAGAACTCGAAGGTCTCCCCGACCGGCGTCTCCCACAGGCCCGTGATGATCGCCAGCTGCTCGGCGTACCGGTCGAACCGTTCCCGCAACGGGGGGAACGGGATCGCGTAGGCAGCGTGCTCGGCGTCGAACCACCCGGCTCCGAAGCCGAACTCGACCCGCCCGCCGCTCATGTGGTCAACCTGCGCGACCGAGATCGCCAGCGGGCCGGGGAACCGGAAAGTGGCGGGACTCATCAGCGTGCCCAGCCTGATCCGTGACGTCTCGCGAGCGAGGCCGGCCAACGTGATCCATGCGTCGGTCGGGCCCGGCAGCCCGCTGACGTTGCCCATTTTCAGGTAGTGGTCGGAGCGGAAGAAGGCATCGAAGCCGAGTTCCTCGGTGGCCACGGCTACCCGCAGCAGCGTGTCGTAGCTCGCGCCATACTGCGGTTCGGTGAAGATTCGAAGTTGCATAGGCCTATCTTCCCGGCCGGGCCGCCGGTGCGACGGCCGGGTCGGCGAATCATGCGGTAACTGCCATTGGCCTTCCGCACTGCCCTGTTAACGCGCTGTTCTTTGGACACGTTTGAGTTGCATTGAGTTCAGGTGTGTTGACAGCGAGAGGCCGCCACTCCAACCATGTTCAGCATTCAAGACAGAGTTCTCATATCTGAACGAGTGAGAGGACCCGGCCGATGTGGCGTCCATCCATTGCACAGACGTCCCCTGAAGCCGGGCACTGGCGGCACCGGATGATGCGCATCGCGCCATGGGCGGCGCGGCCGCGGCGCCCGCTGATCAGTGCGGTCGCCCTGGCCTCGCTGGCCGCGCTCGCTGCCTGCGGCTCCCCGCCGGGCACCCCGGCCACTGGGAACACGTCCTCGGGTACCTCGGGCGGCACCTTGACGGTCGCGGCCTTCAACCCGTTCACCGGAGTGGATGCCGCCTTCGGACCGGAGATGATGGCCGGCTGCCAGGCCGCCGCGCACGCGATCAACGCTGCGGGCGGTGTCCTGACGAAGACCGTTGGCTGCAAGGCGGTCGACACGCGGGGCGATCCCGCCGACGCCGTGCCCGCCGCGACTTCGCTCGTCGCCACGACGCCGAACCTACTTGGCGTGCTCGGCCCGAGCTCTGACGAGGCCGACGCGACCGCGCCGTTGATTAACGGCGCCAAGATCCCGATGTTCGCGGACTCCGGCGAGGCGTCGTTCGACCACACCAAGCTCTCCTACTTCTGGCGGATCACCCCGGCTGACGACGTCAAGGGCTACGCGATGGCGCTGTGGGCGGTCCAGCACAAGCAGCTCCGCGGCGCAGCGGTCTTCGGCAACGACGTGGGCTCGCAGTCCAACCTGCCGACCTTGCTGAAGGCGTTCAAGCAACTCGGCGGCAAGATGGTCGTAACGCAGGCCCTCGCGCCCAATCAGAGCTCGTACCGGACTGAGGTGCAGGCCCTCATCGCCGCCAAGCCGCAGGTCATCTTCACTGAGACCTCGCCACAGGAAGCGGCGACCTACCTCACCGAGCTCAAGCAGCTGAGCGGCAGCCTGATCCCAATGATCGGCACCGATGGGACTCTGCAGCCAGTATGGCTCGGCGCGGTCGCAGGAGCCATCGGCAAGTCCGCACTGCATCAGTACTACCTGGGAGAGCAACCCTATGCGCCAGCCGCGGGCGCGTCGTGGTCCGCTTACAACGCAGCGCTGCTGGCATCCGGCGCCGTGGTCCCGAAGCCCAGTCAGTGGAGCACCGACTCCTACTCGATGACGGACTACGACGCGACCATCGCCATGGCGCTGGCAGCACTCGCCGCGCACAGCACGAGTCCCGCCGCGGTCAACGCCCATGTTGCAGCTGTCACCAATCCAGGCAGCGGCAAGACGATCGTGCATAGCTACGCCGACGGAGTCGCGGCCCTTCGAGCGGGACATCAGATCCAGTTCGTCGGGGCGGCTGGCGTCATCGATTTCAACCAGTGGCACAACTCGACCGGCGGTTTCGAGCTGGCAGGCTACGAGACCAGCGGCTCCGTTCAGGAAGTCGGCTCGGTGACGGCCAGCCAGATCGCCCCGCTGATGAAACCCTGAAGATGACGTGGGACCCATTCGCCAGCAGTCTTGCCAGCGAGGATGAACCAGGACGTCACCCGTGCTGACAACGTTGGGATTCGGCCTCCAGACGGCCTCAATCCTGGCGATCGCCGCCGTGGGATTCACGGTGCAGTTCGGGGTCACGAACGTGCTGAACCTCGCCTACGGCGACGTGATGACTGCATCTGCTTTCGCCGCCTATGCGATGTCCAGGGTAGGCATCGGCGGCTGGTGGAGCTTGCTGATCGGCGGGCTGTTCGGCGCGGTCTTCTCAGCCGGGCTGAACCGCTTCCTGTACACGCCTTTCATCAAGCGGGGCGCAAGCCTTTTCGTGATGATCATCGTGACTATCTCGGTCAGCCTGATCACGCAGAACCTGCTGCAGGCGATCTGGGGGCCTAACTTCTTCAGCCTCCAGCTTTCGCCCGGCGCCACGATTCACCCGCTGGGAATGATCTTCACGGTCAGCCAGCTCTACATCGTGCTGATCGCCATCGTATGCCTGCTGGCATTCCACGGGCTGCTCAGCGTGACGAAGCTCGGCAAGGCGATGCGCGCGACCGCCGCTGACCCGGAGCTCGCCCGCAATAGCGGCATCGACACGCGCCGGATTACCAGCCTGGCCTGGCTGCTCTCGGGCTTCCTCTGCGGACTGGCGGGCGTCGCGCTGACGCTCGAGATCGGCAGCTTCGACTCCACTACTGGCGGATCATTGCTCGTGCCCATCATCGCTGCTGCCGTGCTGGGAGGCGTGGGCCATCCTTACGGGGCGATGCTCGGCGCCCTGGTCATCGGCATCGCGACTGAATACGCGGCCACGATCGTCAGCCCCACCTATAAGGACGCCGTCGCGTTCGTGGTGCTGATCGTCATGCTTCTCGTCCGGCCGCAGGGCCTGCTCGCCGAAGTGGCAACCGCGAAGGCGGTGGCCGCGTGAGCCCCGCATGGCAGTTCTACATCGCCACCGTGCTTATCTACCTGGCCGTCGACGTGATTGGCTGCCTTGGCCTGAACCTTCAGTACGGCTACACCGGGATCCTGAACTTCGCGTACATCGCGTTCGTCGCGATTGGCGGCTACACCTATGCGGTACTGACGCTCGGTCCCCAGCCGCAAGGAAGCTTCCAGCGGTACTTCTTTGGCGCGTCGCTGCCCTTTCCGCTGCCGATCCTTGGCGGCGCCGTGGCCGGCGGGCTCCTGTCGGCCGTGCTCGGCGCGGTCGCCCTGCGCCGGCTCCGCAGCGACTACCAAGCAATGGTCTTCCTGGTCGTCAGCCTGGTAGCGACATCCGTGGTCACCAACGCGGTAGGCCTGTTCAACGGCGCGGCGGGCCTCTCGGTGATCCCGCATCCGCTCGCCAGCGACGTGAATTTCTCGCTGCTGGGCTACCAGTGGTTCTACGTTGGCCTCACCGCGGTCTTCGCCATCCTGACCTACCTGGTGGTCCATCGCATCACGGGATCGCCGCTCGGATGCTCGTTGCGCGCCGTCCGCGACGCCGAGCACGCCGCCGCGGCACTTGGCAAGAACGTCGCTGGCCTGAGGATGACGTCGTTCATCGTCGGCGGTTTCATCGCCGGCTTGAGCGGCGCCCTGCTCGTCGGCTCAATCACCGCGTGGTCGCCATCTGCGTGGCTGTACCCGGAGACCTTCGTGTTTTTCACTGCCCTAATCGTCGGCGGCACGGCGAACAACGGGGGCGCGATTCTCGGAGCCGTCCTCGTGCCCGTGGCCTTCCTCGAGGCGGTCCGTTTCCTTCCTCAGTTCGGGCCGCCCGGCCTCACCGAGTCGCTCCAATGGGTCGCCATCGGCACGATCAGCCTGATCTTCCTGTGGTTCTGGCCACGGGGCGTCCTGCCCGAGCGCCGGCGCGTGATGAGGTTGCCGGGACTTCGGGAAACTGCCAAACCGGAGGGACCCGTCAGCGCATCCCCAGCGGGAGGTGCGGCGCCATGACGTCGGCCCGCGGCGCAGACGAAGGGGCTGGCCAGCTCATCCTCGAGGCGCGGAATCTGACGCGCTCGTTCGGCGGAGTGCAGGCAGTCTTGGGCATCTCGTTCGGACTGAGCCAGGGGAAGATCACGGGGCTTATCGGGCCGAACGGGGCCGGCAAGTCCACGACCCTCGGCATGATCGCCGGAGCCGTCAAACCGACATCTGGCACGGTCCTGCTCGAGGGCGCGGACGTGACCGGCCTGCCTAGTTACAAGATCGCGCGGCGCGGCGTCGGGCGCACGTTCCAGGTCTCCAGCGAGTTCCCCAGCATGACCGTGCTGGAGAACATGCTCACGGCGGTTCAGCGACAGCGCGGCGATTCTCTCGGCCAGGCGCTGCTCGGGCAGTGGTACTGGCGCAAGTCCCAAGCGGCGCTGCTGGAGCGAGCCACCGGCCTGCTGGGCCAGTTCGACATGACACACATGGCCAACGAGCGGGCGGCCACGCTGAGCGGAGGGCAGCGGCGGCTACTGGAGATCATGCGCGTGCTCATGGCGGAGCCACGCATCCTCCTACTCGACGAGCCGATGGCGGGCGTCAATCCGAGCCTGACCCGGCGCATCGAGACTCATCTGCTGGAGCTCAAGGCCCAGGGCCTGTCCATGCTCATCGTGGAGCACGAGATGGCAGTTATCGAGCGCCTGTGTGACCACGTGATCGTGATGGCGCAAGGAGCTGAGCTGGCCCACGGAACGATGGGAGCCATCAGAGCCGACCAGAGGGTGCTGGATGCCTACCTCACCGGCTGAGACCCCTGCGGGCGCTACGCCTAGCCTGGAGCTGCGCGGGATCAGCGCCGGCTATTCCGCAGCGCCGATCGTCAATGATGTCTCGTTGCAGGTGGCCAGCGGGCAGGTCGTCGCTGTCGTTGGCCCCAACGGCGCTGGGAAGTCGACGTTGCTGAAGGCGCTCACCGGCCGCCTCCGGCCGGTGGCCGGAACAGTGCACCTGAACGGCCGCGATGTCACTGGTGCCAGCGGAACCGTGCTCACGCGGGCGGGCCTGGGGTACGTGCCGCAACTCAACGACGTCTTCGCCACGCTCACCGTCCATGAGAACCTCGAGATGGGCGGCTACCTGCTGCCGAAACGCAAGCTGGCCGAGCGGCTGGAACGGCTGTACGAGCTCCTGCCCCTGCTCGCCCCGCTGCAGGCCCGGCGGGCGCGGACACTTAGCGGCGGTGAGCGCAAGCTGCTCGCGCTAGGCCGCTGCCTCATCATGGAGCCGGCCGTTATCGTCCTCGACGAGCCCACCGCCGGCCTCTCTCCGCAGATGGCCGCGACCGTGCTCAGCGAGCACGTAACGCAGCTGGCGCAGTCGGGGACCGGAATCCTGCTCGTCGAGCAGCGCGCCCGTGACGCCCTGGCCATCAGCAATTGGTGCTACGTGCTGGCCGGCGGCCGGGTCGTGCTCGACTCGGATCCGGCTACCCTGCTGAACCAGCCCGACTTCGGCCAGTTGTACCTGGGCACCGGGTCGGCTGACGAAACCCGGGCGGCGGAACCGGGAAGCGGTCGATGAGCTCGGTGCAGCGGGCCGTCCAGATCCTAGAACTGCTGGCGCGAGCCGATCAGCCGATGCGCCTGAGCGCGATCGCCCGCGAGCTCGGCATTCCTAAGAGCACCACTCACAGCATTTTGTGCGAGCTGACCGACTCGCTGACCGTCGCGGCCGACGAGAGCGGCTACTCCGTTGGCCTGAAGGCCTTTGAGATCGGATCTTCGTTCCTGCGGTCGGCTGGATCGGTAGCGCGAATCACGCCGGAGATGTCCCGCCTCACCAGGGTGCTCAATGTGGTCTCGCACTACGCCATCCTGGATGGCACGGACGTGGTGTACTTGTGCAAGGAGGATCCCGGCGGCCTGGGTATCCGGCTGGCCAGTTCGATCGGAGCCCGGCTGCCTGCCTATCTCACCGCGGTCGGAAAGAGCTGCCTGGCCTGGCTGCCGGCCGGCGACATCTCGGCCCACCTGCCGGCAACCGGATGCAGCGGCGGTAGCGGCGCAGCCGAGGGCGCGGCGCTCGCCGCCGAACTGGAGTCCGTACGCGCACTGGGGTACTCCACCGACCACGGCGCCACGGCGCCTGGGATCCAGTGCGTGGCGGCTCCGGTATTTGACCACCTCGGTCCGCATGGAGCGGTTGGGGTGAGTTACCTCATGGCGTCTGAGCACAGCGTTGACGTCGTCGCCCGAGAGGTGCGCCGGAGCGCGGAACAGGTCACCCTGGCCCTCGGCGGAAGGCTCCAGGCGTGAGCGCGACGCCCCGTCCGTGGCTTGAGAAAGTCGAGGGATACCGCCCTGGCCTCCGAGCCGCGAGCCCCGACGGCTC
The DNA here is from genome assembly GCA_963804435.1 of uncultured Actinomycetota bacterium. GTDB lineage: Bacteria > Actinomycetota > Actinomycetes > Streptosporangiales > Streptosporangiaceae > JAJYUU01. Next base: position 4,289,530 of record CAWDQI010000001.1, read on the forward strand.
ACTGGCGTCCAACGAGTCACCCCTGGGAATCAGCGGCCTCGTCGCTGATGCGATTGCCGCCAAGATACCGCAGGCCTACCGGTACCCGGATCCGCTGGCCGACGAGCTCCGCGCGGAACTGGCCCGCAGGCACGGCGTCGACCCTGAGCAGATCCTCGTCGGCAATGGATCCGACGAGCTCATCTATTTGCTCGCGCTGGCCTATCTCGCCGGTGGCGGGCACGCCGTCACCGCTGATCCCGCCTACCGAATTGACGAGACCAGCACGGCGATCGTGAACGCCAGGCTGACCAAGGTGCCGCTGGCCGACTGGAAGCACGACCTGCGCGCGATGGCCGATGTCGAAGCCGATATCGCCTACGTCGTCAACCCGCATAACCCGACGGCAACCGTGCGAGCCAGGGAAGACATCGAGCGGTTCGCTCGCAGCTGCCGGTCCGCGCTTGTCGTCGTCGACGAGGCATACATTGATTTCACCGACGATCCCGACGCTCTCACCTGCATGCCCCTGGTAGCGCAGGGGCGGGTGGCCGTGTTGCGGACCTTTTCCAAGATCGGCGGCCTCGCCGGCCTGCGCATCGGGTACCTGGTGGCGACCCAGGAAGTGGTCGCTGCGCTCCGGTCGATTCGCCAGCCCTTTTCGGTCGGAACGCTCGCCCAGGCCGCGGCGCTGGCAGTGCTGCGGGATCGGGCTTATTACCTGCGCGTGCGAGACCACGTCCTCCGGACTCGCGAGATTATGGTCCGGGTGCTCGGTGAGGCAGGCCTTGAGGTCATCCCGTCGCAGGCAAACTTTGTGCTCGTGCGAACACCTGACGAGGCCGGCCTCGTCGGCCACCTGGCGAATCACGGACTTACTGTCCGGCCTGGTTCCGGCCTGGGTATCCCCGGAACCGTGCGCATGAGCGTGCCGTCGCAGGCTGGCCTTGACCTCCTGCGGCGCGCGCTGAGCACGCCGCATTCGTGGGCCTAACCTGCGGCGCCCGCTGCGTGCCTGCCGCGAAGAATATGAGTGGTAGCTGCTGCGCCAGCGACACCTGATACTCATCTTTTTCTTGGCTTGTTCATCCGGGTCGAGCCGGGGAGGACTGGCACGCCGGAATGACGCCCGAGGGTGCGCCTAGGCTCCCGCCTGGATCATGCTAAGCCCGGCATTCTGCGCGAATAGTCCTGACGACGCATCTGGCCGTCCCGTTGTCAGCAGTTCGGTTGCGCCACGTGCGGGGTAAGCGAAGGATGGAAGTCCGCCTCATCTTCGGCATCTGCGCGTCCCATCAGCTCTTACCTGAATGCGAGGAGACCATGTCGGCAGGCACCGCTGAAGCAACCGGCTACGTAGCCGGAACCTGGGATATCGACCCCGTCCATTCTCATGTCGGCTTCGTCGCCAGGCATCTGATGGTCAGCAAGGTCCGGGGGAACTTCACCACGTTCGAAGGCCAGATCGTCACCACGGCAAACGCGCTCGAATCCTCAGCGGTCGCAACGATTGATACGACGTCGCTCGCGACGAACAACGCCCAGCGCGACGAGGACGTCAAGGGGGAGAACTTCCTCGACGTAGCGAATTACCCCACCATGACCTACAAGAGCACCGCGATCCGCCAGGAAGGCGACATCTACGTTGTGACCGGCGACCTTACCATCAAGGGGGTCACCCGTCCGGTCGAGCTTGCCGTCGAGGTGAACGGCTTCGGGCCCGATCCTTTCGGCGGTACTCGTGCCGGGTTCTCGGCTTCAGGCGAGATCAACCGCAATGACTACGGCATCACCGCGAACATGGCACTGCCCACCGGCGGCGTCGTGGTCAGCGAGAAGATCCAGCTCACCCTCGAGGTCGAGGCGGTGCTCAAGACCGCCTGAGACCGCTCTGGCCGGCGACGAGCCCCGGCGCGGCCGGGCCCGGGACCGTTACCGGCACAACGTGGCCAGGCATTCCACGTGGTGGGTCATCGGGAAGGCGTCGAATCCGCGCACGCCGGTCAGCCGCCAGCCGCCGTCGATCAGCAGCCGCAGGTCCCTGGCCAGGGTTGCCGGGTCACAGGAAACGTAGGCCAGCCTGCGCAACCCGTCCCGGCCTCCGGCCGCACAGCGCGTCGATGACCGGCCTCGCCGCGCCGGTCCGCGGCGGGTCCAGGACTGCGATCGACGCCTCGCCGACGCCAATCCGGGCTGAGTACCGCAGCGACATCGCCGCGGTGTACTCGGGCCCACGGCCAGTCGCGGAGGTTGTGCCGCGCGTCCCGGACCGCCGCCCCGTCGTGCTCGATCGCGATGACGCCGCCGTCCGGCCCGACCGCCTGGGCCAGCACGCCGGCGAACAGGCCGGCCCCGCAGTACAGGTCGAGCGCGGTCTCCCCCGGCTGCGGGTGGAGCGCGGCGAGGACTGCGCCGGCCAGCGCGTCAGCGGCACCAGGATGCACCTGCCAGAAGCTGCCCAGGCTGACCCGCCAGTCCCGGCCGGCCGCCCGCTGGATCAGGTAGCCCCGGCCGCGGACGGGCGTCCGGGCGCCGGTGCGCCCGGCAAGCTGCACCGAGTCGGCCTCAATCGGCGGCCAGCCCGGCACCGAGGCCGGCTTGGCGCCTGTGATCAGCACGCCCCGTTCGCCGGTACCGGGCGTCGACGCACACCTGCACCGACGCGCCCGGCGGCCACTTCTTCCCGGTCACGCCGGCGCTGGTGACTAGCGGATGAGCGATCAGGCATTGATCGATCTCGACCACGTCATGGGAACGGTGCCTGCGCAGCCCGGCTCTGCCTCGATCGTTCACTGCGAACGAAACGACGGTCCGCCAGCCCAGGCCGGCGTCGTCCCCGTCGAGGGCCTGTACCTCAACCTTGAGATCAAGGCCGGCTAGCCGGCGGAGCTGCTGGTGGATCACCGCAGCTTTCAGCTCGCGTTGCGCAGCCAGGCTGGCGTGCTGCCAGTCACAGCCGCCGCAGCCACCAGGAACCGCGTACGGGCAGGGCGCCGCAACCCGATCCGGCGAAGGCTGGAGTACCTCGACCGCGTCCGCCCTGGCGAACCTGGCCGTGCTCTGGGTCACGACCGCCCGGACGCGCTCACCGGGCAGCGCATGACGCACGAAGATCACCCAGTCCGTGTCATCCTTCCTCGAGACGCACCACCCGCCGTGCACAGCCTCATCCACGGCGAGTTCCAGGATGTCCCCGGCCTGAGGCACACGCGCATGCTCGGTGGTCACGAGCTACATCGTGCCCGTGGCACTGAGTACCGCGATCGCCCTGGGTACCGTCTGGCTAGCGGTGCTGCGCCAGGGAATACTTTGGACTGCACCGCTCTGGGTGGAAGGAAGCACGTGCACATCGTGATCATGGGATGCGGCCGGGTCGGATCCAGGTTCGCCCATATCCTCGAGGACCAGGATCACTCGGTCGCCATCATCGACCAGAATCCGGAGGCCTTCAGGAAACTGGGCTCGGGCTTCAAGGGCACCAAGGTGACCGGCATCGGATTCGACCGCGACGTGCTGACCGAGGCGGGAATCGAGCGGGCCGGCGCGTTCGCCGCAGTCAGCAGCGGTGACAACTCCAACGTCATCGCGGCGCGGGTGGCCAGGGAGTCCTTCGGCGTGCAGCGGGTGGTCGCGCGCATTTACGACCCGCGCCGGGCCGAGGTCTACCAGCGGCTGGGCATTCCGACCGTCGCCACGGTCGCTTGGACCGCCGACCAGATGCTGCGCAGGCTCGTGCCGGAAGGGGCGGAGTCCCTGTGGCGGGACCCGACCGGGGCCGTCGTGCTGGCCGAGGTGGCCTACTCCGACGGCTGGCTCGGGCAGACGGGTCTGCGACCTCGAACTGGCTGCCCGCACTCGCATCGCCTACATCGCCAGGCTCGGCGAAGCGCTCGTCCCGAGCACGAACCTGGTGCTGCAAGAAGGCGACGTGGTGCACGTCATCGCCGAAGAGCGCCGCCTCGATGAGATCGTGGCCGTGCTCGGCGGACGACCCCGGAAAGGGAGGCCATTGATGCGCGTCGCGATCGCCGGTGCGGGCGCGGTAGGCCGCTCGATTGCCAAGGAGCTGCTGGAGAACGGGCACGAGATCCTGCTCATCGACAAGGATCCGAGTTCCATCAAGGTTCACAGCGTGCCGAAGGCCGAGTGGCTGCTCGCCGACGCCTGCGAGATCAGCGCGCTGGACGACGCTCAGCTCGAACGCTGCAACGTGGTCATCGCGGCGACCGGCGACGATAAGGCGAACCTGGTCGTCTCCCTGCTCGCCAAGACCGAGTACGGCGTGCCGCGCGTGGTGGCCCGGATCAACCACCCCAACAACGAGTGGCTGTTCAACGAGTCCTGGGGCATCGACGTGGCTGTCTCAACCCCGCGGCTGCTGTCGGCTCTGGTCGAGGAGGCAGTAAGCGTCGGCGACCTGGTCCGGCTGATGACGTTCCGGCAGAGCGAGGCCAGCCTGGTGGAACTGACCATGCCGGCCGATGCGCCGCTGGCTGGCCGAAGCGTCGGCGAGATCGAGTGGCCGGCCGACACCGCGCTCGTCGCGATTCTGCGCGACGGCCGGGTCATCGTGCCAAGCGCTGACGACCCGCTGGAGGGCGGTGACGAGTTGCTGTTTGTCACCAGCCAGAACGTCGAGCACGACCTGGCCCGGCTCCTTGCCTCGGATCACCGACCCGGCGAGGCCGGGCCCGGCCCGGCTACCTCGTCTCGGTGATCTCCGGGCCGCGCTCGAACGGGCTGAGCGGGTCGGGCTCCTGCTTCTAGCTGGCTCTCCAGGACCTGCCTGGCCTCATCCGGCAGCCGGATGTCGAGCGGCTTTCTGGGCGGCTCGGCATGCTCACCGCGCACCACCACCACGTCGCCGAAGATCTCCTCGAAGGGCCGCGCTAGGCGCCGGTCGGTCGCGGCCGGACCGCTTATCAGGCCGCGCAGGAACCACCGCGGACCGTCGACGCCCAGGAATCTGCAGCGGCTGCGGCGGCACCCGGACGTCCGCTCCCTCCGGGGTTACCTTGGCCAGCAGCTCAGGCCCGAACGGACCTGCCTGGTCGCTGCTCTGACCGCCTGCCTTCGCGACCTCGTCGGCGATCTCCGGCAGGACTTCGCTCCACAGCCCTGAACTTCGCGGCGCGGCGAATGGCTGCAGCTGGATCCCGCTTTCGCCATGCACCACGGCGATCGAGATGCCTTCTTCCTCGGACATGAAGACCTGGACGTCATAGCCTTCGCGGACCGGGATCAGCAGGCTGCCGAAGTCGATGCGCTCGACATCCGGATAGCCGCCCTCGCTGTCCCACGGGCCCGGCCGGGCGGTCCACGACCTGGCTCTCCGCCGGGGAATCGCGCAGCCGCGTCCAGGTCACGGGGTCGCCGAGGTCAGCCCGCGGCGTCCGGTGCCGGCCGCCACTTCAGCTCGTCCGGCGGCCTCAGGCTCGTCCGCCTCGTCCTCATCCCCGAGGGCAACCTCGTCGAAGCTCGTCGTCTTCCTCGTATACGAGGTCCTCATCATCAAACTCGCCGTCCTCGGCAAAGTCCTGCTCGTCCTGGGCTGCCGGGTCGTTCGCGCCGGACGATTCGCGGCCAGCCGCGTCTTGACCAGTACGACTACGTCGTCGGAACACCCCGCACGCTCCTAACCTCCTGGCCGGGCTACGGCCCCGCCAGGACCTCGTTACCCTCCGAAGGATCGCCGGCCATCGCATGACCGCCGGTCGAGCCATGGCCTCCGGCCCCGCGGTGCGATCCAGGCAGGATCTCGACTTCTGTAAATATCGGGCGTTCTATTCGCTGAATAACAAGCTGGGCTATCCGGTCACCTCGCCGGAAGCTCACCGGATGCTCGGCATCGGTGTTCAGCAGGATCACCTTGATCTCGCCACGGTACCCCGCGTCGACAGTGCCCGGCGCGTTGACGACGGTGACGCCGTGGCGCGCGGCCAGCCCGGAACGAGGATGCACGAAGGCGGCGTACCCATCCGGCAGCGCGATGCACACGCCGGTGCCGACGATGGCGCGCTGGCCAGGCGCGAGGTCAAGGTCGGCGGCTATGAACAGGTCGCTGCCGGCGTCACCTGGATGGGCTCGCTGCGGCAGCGGCAGGCCGGGATCGAGACGCCGGATCAGTACCGGAACGGACCCTGGCTCGGTGCAGGCGCAGGTCATGGGCTACCTCCCGGCGTTCGGCTCATGGGCGGGCGGACCGTCCCCGCGAAGGCTAGTCGCCGGGGCGCGGACCCCGCAGGGCGGGCCAGGCATAGGAAATCACCGCCGTGATCGGCACCGCAATGATGGCGCCAGGGATCCCGGCAATGATGGCGCCAACGGCGAGCACGACGATGATCGCCAGCGGATGCAGCCTGACGATCCGGCCCACGACCAGCGGTTGAAGCAGGTGGCCTTCGATCTGATTCTCCACGATCAGCACTGCCAGCAAGATCACCGCGGCGACCCAACCCTTTGTCGCCAGTGCCACCAGGATCGCCAGGGCGCCGACCACCAGGATGCCGATGATGGGCACGAACGCGGCAATGAAGACCAGCACGATGAAGGGAACGAGGAGCGGCAGACCCAGCAGCCAGAAGGCCAGGCCGAGGAAGAGTGAGTGAATCGCGGCCACTGCGGTGGTACCGCGCACGTAATTCACCAGCGCTCGCCAGGCGGCGTCACCCGCCTTCCCGACCCGGCGCTTGGCCTCCGGCCGTAGCCCGCTGATCAGCCAGAACCAGATCCGAGGGCCATCCTTGAGGAGGAAGAAGGACATGAATAGGGCCACCACAACGCCGGTCAGGAACTCCAGGGCGTACTTGCCGCCGGTGACCACGGTGCCCGCCACCTGGGATTTGTGCTGCGAGATGAACTTGACCACGTCGTTGCCGAGCTGCTGGAGACGGGCTGGGCTCAGGTGGAACGGCGGGCCCGCCAGCGAGCGCTGCACCTGCGCTGTGGTGCGCTGCACCTCGGCGAACAGCGTCGGGTAGTCGGCGCTGACCCGGTTAGCGAACAGGGTGATCGCCCCGGCAATGATCAGCAGTGCTAGCAGGAAGGCGCACCAGGTCGCCGCCAGTTTCGGCATTCCTATCCGGTGCAATCGCATAGTGAAGCGGCTGCAAGAGCGCGGTGAACAGCAAGGCGGCCATGAACGGCAAGACCACCAGCCGCAACGCCACCAACAGGCGGAACGTCAGGTAAATGGCGGCAGCGGTCAGCAGCAGGCACCAGGACCAGGCGGCAGCCTGCCGCAGCAGCCTGGAGACCTGCAATTCCGGCGCGACGAGTTCCTCCAGCGTGGCAGACTCGCCGGGGCCGGTTCCGCCGTCCATGGCGTGGGGCTGAGTGGCCGATACGGCCTGACCGCGGCCGAGCAGCCAGCGAACTGCCGACCGCAGCCCGATCGGCTGCTCGCCGCGCCCGGCGAGGTGCTCGCGACCGCCGCGTCCGTCCGTTGTCTCAGTCGGCTCGCTCGCGCCGCCCGCCTGGATCTGAGCGCCCCCGGCCAGGTTCTCGGCGCCAGTGGCCGGCGGCTCGCTGGCGCCTTCACTGCGTCGGCCTGTCACGCAGTACAAGTTACGCCAGCGATGTCAGGCCGGCGGTCATGGCCGACCGCCGCTGGCAACGCGAAACTCGGCCGGCGGGAACGACAAGACAGCGCGGACCGTACGTTAAGGGGCCGGTGCCCGAGGTCCAGTACCTTGGGTGGCATGCACTCCTACCATGAGCGCCTTCGCGCGCCACTTACCTGGTGGCTGGCCGGCATGGTCACCATGTTCATGCTCGGGGCTGTCGTCTGGACTGGATTCAACCTCGTCACCACGGTCGCGGTGTTTGCCGCCTTGTTCGGCGTGCTTGCCGCGTTCCTGCTCAACTGGGGCCGCGCGACTCTCGAGGTGTCCGGCGGAGTGCTGAGGGCCGACAAGGCGACCCTGCCGCTGTCCGCGATTGGCGAGGTCCGGCCGCTCGACGAGGCGCAGGCCAGAGCGCTGCGGGGGCCGCGGGCGGACCCGCGGGCGCACCTGCTCATCCGCCCGTACCTGCACCGTGCGGTCTTCGTCGAGGTACCGGAAGGCGATGACGGCGCGCCGTACTGGCTCGTGGCAACCCGCCACCCGGCCGAGCTGGCGGCCGCCATTGAGAGTTCCCGACCCATAGTCAGCCGCGGCGACCGGTCCATGGCATGATCACAGTCGGGGCGCGCCGGGCTTCCGCCAAGAACCACCAGGCGCAGCGAGGAAGAGCTGGGAGGACGGCAGATGGCAGGCAAGCAGAGCAGTAGCGCCCGCGCGGTTAACGCGCTGGCCGGAGCCGCTGCCGCCTACGGGGCGCGCAAGCTAATCACCTTCGGCTGGACGAAGCTGACCGGCAAGGAGCCGCCTGAGCATCCCGAGGATCCGCAGGTCGGTTTGCGTGAGGCGCTCATCTGGGGAGTCGTGTTGGGCGTCACTGTGAGCACGGCACGGATGCTGGCGATGCGTGCGACTACGCGTCGTACCAAACAGATCGACACGCCCTCGGCTTAGTGCAGCCGCCGGCCGACAGGCCCGAAGCCAGGATCGCCGGTCACGAATACTATTCCGCCACTTTCACGGACCACACTGGTAACCACGACGGTCGCCGGGCAGTCTGGTGCTGGAGGTGGGGCAAGTGACGACCGACAGGGTTCTCGGCATGGTTCTGGCCGGCGGCGCCGGCAAGCGACTCGCTCCGCTGACCGCCGACCGGGCGAAGCCCGCGGTCCCGTTCGGGGGGTTCTACCGGCTCGTCGATTTCGCGCTGTCCAATCTCGTCAATTCCGGCATGCGGCGGATCTGCGTGCTCACCCAGTACAAGAGCCATAGCCTGGACCGGCACATCACCACCACGTGGCGGCTGAGCAGCCTGCTCGGCAACTACGTGACGCCGGTTCCGGCGCAGCAGCGGCTCGGGCCGCATTGGTATACCGGGTCGGCCGACGCTATCTACCAGTCACTGAACCTCATCTTCGACGATCAGCCGGACATCGTCGCTGTCTTCGGCGCTGACCACGTCTTCCGGATGGATCCGCAGCAGATGATCGATCAGCACATCGCGCACGGCGCCGGCGTGACGGTGGCGGCCATCCCGGTGCCCAAGGAAGAAGCAACCGCTTTCGGCGTGATCAGAGCCGATCCGGACGGCCGCACGATCGAGGCGTTCCTGGAGAAGCCAGCGGATCCGCCCGGCATGCCGGGGCGGCCTGAGATGGCTTATGCCTCCATGGGCATCTACGTGTTCAGCACCGATGTGCTGGTCGACGCGTTGCGCCAGGACGCGGCTGACGATGGCAGCAGGCACGATATGGGCGGCGACATCGTTCCCCTTCTGGTCCGCCAGCGCATGGCCCAGGTGTACGACTTCCTCGACAACACGGTGCCGGGGGCGGAGCCGCGCGACGCCGGGTACTGGCGAGATGTCGGGACGCTCGACTCTTACTTCGACGCGCAGATGGACTTGTGCGCGGTGCATCCGGTCTTCAACCTCTACAACGACAAGTGGCCGATTCTCACGCACGTGCCGTCGCAGCCACCAGCCAAATTCGTGCACGATGACGGTGACCGGGTCGGCCGCGCGATCAACAGCGTGGTCAGCAACGGCGTGATCGTATCCGGCGGGCTGGTGCGCGATGGCGTGCTCTCGCCGGGCGTGCGGGTGAACAGCTGGGCCAGGGTCGAGCGTGCGGTGGTGCTGCACAACACCAAGATCGGCCGGCACGCCGTCATCGAGAACGCGATCATCGACAAGAACGTGGATGTGCCAGAGGGCGCGGTCATCGGAGTGGACAAGGAGCATGACCGGGCCAGGGGATTCGTGGTGTCCGAGGGCGGCATTACCGTGGTGGGCAAGGGCCAGAAGGTATCCTCGTGACCCAGCCGGCCGGGGCCGGAGGGCTGCGCGTGGCGATGCTGACGCGCGAGTTTCCCCCGGATGTGTACGGCGGCGCCGGGGTGCACGTGGAATACCTGGCCCGATCGCTGGCCGGGCTGATCGACCTGACCGTGCATTGCCAGGGCGAGGACCGGGCCAGCGCCATCGCGCACCGGCCGTGGGAGCACCTTGCAGGCACGAGTTCAGCGCTGCAGGTGGTGTCGACCGACCTTTCGATGACCGCGGCCGTAGCCGATGCGGACCTGGTGCATTCGCACACCTGGTACGCCAACCTGGCCGGCTATCTCGCTAGCCTGCTGTACGGAGTGCCGCACGTCATGACCGCGCACTCGCTGGAGCCGTTGCGGCCATGGAAGGCCGAGCAGTTGGGCGGCGGATACGCGATCTCCAGCTGGTGCGAGCGCACGGCAATTGAGTCGGCCGCCGCCGTCATCGCGGTGTCACAAGGGATGGCCGCCGACATCCGGCAGACCTATCCGGCGGTCCCGGCCGAGCGCGTGCACGTCATCTATAACGGCATCGATGCTCAGCAGTACCAGCCTGACCACAGACGGGATGTGCTCGATTCGCTCGGGATCGACCCGTTGCGGCCGTCGGTGGTCTTCGTCGGGCGGGTTACCCGGCAGAAAGGCCTGCCGGTCCTGTTGCGTGCGGCCGAGCAGATCGACGCGGCGGCACAACTCGTGCTCTGCGCCGGCCAGGCTGACACTCCGGAGCTCGAGGCCGAGGTGACTGGCCTGGTCAACCACCTCCGGGCAACCCGGTCCGGCCTGATCTGGATTCCCGGCATGCTCGCCAAGCAAGAGGTGATCCAGATCCTGAGTCACGCCACGGTGTTCGCCTGTCCGTCCCTCTACGAGCCGCTTGGCATCGTTAACCTCGAGGCCATGGCGTGCGGAGCTGCTGTCGTCGCTTCCGCGGTCGGTGGGATCCCGGAAGTCGTACTGGACGGCGAGACGGGCTTGCTCGTCCCGCCTAGTGACGAGAAGGCGCTGGCCGCCGCCATCAACTCGCTACTGCGTGATCCGACCCGGATCGCAGCCATGGGCGCGCGCGGCCGGGTCAGCGCCGAGTCGGATTTCAGCTGGGACCGGATTGCCCGTCAGACCGCTGATCTGTACCGCCAGCTGGTCAGCTCCCGAGCCTGACGCTCGTAAGCGTGCGGGGTTCCGCCCGAGTCGGATCCTGTCCGCTAAGCTATCTTGCGATACATCTTGAATCGCGGAGGTAGCCATGCAGCCAGCTAGCCAGCCGGAAGACCTTTCCCATCAGGGCAATCCCGCGGAGCCTAGCGCGGATACTGCCCGGCGCGATGCATCCGGGCAGCGTGGGACCGGTCCTGCTGAGCCGGACATCCGGGTCGGCGATCGCGACCGTGATGTCGTCGCTCACCGGCTGCAGGAGGCTTTCGCGGAGGGCCGGCTGGACGACGAGGATTTCGATCAGCGCATGCGGGCGGCGCTGACCGCGCGGGTCGGCGGCGACCTGGCGGTGCTTACTCAGGACCTGCCCGAGTCGAGTGGGCCAACGACCCGGCCGGCCCCGCAGGCAGTGGCAGGCCGCCGGCCGGGCCGGTTCGCGATCGCCTACAAGGGCCCGATCCGCCGGGGCGGCCGCTGGCGCGTGCCGGAGCGGTTCTCCGCCGTGGTCTATAAAGGCACCGGGCACATCGATCTTCGCGTCGCCGAGCTAACGTCACCGGTCACGACGCTGGTGGCGGTCGCTTACAAATCGCGCATCGACGTGCTGGTGCCGGTGGGCGTGCGGGTAGACCTCGAGGGATTCGGGGTAAGCAAGGCCTGGTCGGCCGAGGAGGAGCTGGAGAGCCGCCTTCCTGCGGACGCTCCGGTCGTGCATGTCCGAGGCATCGGTTACAAGGGCACCATCGAGGTCAGCACCAAGCCGCAGGACCCGGGCGGCAGCCGGCCACCGACCGCTGCCCGGCTAATCGGTAGGTCAGCTACTCACGTCACCGAGCCGGCCGCGGCACCGGTTACCCGGTCACCCCAGCGGGCGAGTTCGCCTTCCAGGTCCAGGGGCTGGATCATCGCCCCGCTGGACATCTCCTGATCCCAGTCCTCGGCCGGTACGCGCCACATGACCTCGAACTCGATCCCGTTGGGATCCTTGGCGTACAGCGACTTCGACACCCGGTGGTCACTCGCGCCGACCAGCGCGTTGCGCTGGGACAGCCGGTCCCGCACCTCTGACAGCTCCGCCAGCGTCCCGACCTCCCAGGCCAGGTGGTACAGACCGATATAGGAGCCGTGCGGCAGCTGGCCGTCGGGCACTGAGAACAGTCCGAGGTCATGGTCGTTGGCCGTTCCCTGCGCCCGCAGGAACGCGGCCCGGCCCGGAACCTCGGCGCGCACCTCGAAGCCGAGCGCGCCAGTGTAGAAGTCAACGCTTGCGGCAAGATCGCGTACATAGAGCACAGCGTGATTCAGCCGACGTACAGGCATCAGATTCTCCGTTCAGACGGTTCTGCTGGCGATAATGCCCGGCCAACCGCTCTGATTCCCCGCAGCCTGCAGGACAACCCGCAGCAACCGCCGGCGAAGGGGCCGTTATAGCGATTTACCCAGCTTGCACGGCGGGTCATCGGCGACGCATCCTAACCGGAGGCGGTGCGGAGCCCAGCCGCCAGCGCCGAGCTGAAGTCGTCATTGATCGCGACGATCTGCCGGCCGCCCGCCGCCAGCAGGGACGCGGCCACTGCCGCCCGGTAGCCGGCCTTGCAATGGACCCAGATCTCGCCGCCAGGGATCTCGCCCATCCGCGACGAAAGCTCGTGCAGGGGGATGTGCACAGCGCCGGGGATATGCCCGTCCCGCCACTCGGACTTTCGCCGCACATCGAGCAGCACCATAGAGCCGGGCGCCCGATCAGCCTCAGCCAGGCGATCAGCGAGCGTCGCGAAATCGGCGGTCGGAAAGTCCGCCAGCGCCTCCCCCGCCGCCCAGACCTCCGGCGAGCCATCGGCCGCGGCCTCGATCCGGTCGATGCCGATCCGGCATAGCTCGCGCTGAGCGTCAGCTACCGACCCGGCGCTGTCGCCGAGTAGCGTCAGCGGGGTGCCCCACGGGATCAGCCAGCCCAGATAGGTCGCCAGGTTCGGGCCACACTCGAAGTTGAGCGTGCCACGAAGGTGACCGGCGGCGAACGCGGTGCGTGATCGCAGGTCGACGACCCACTCGCCAGCGTCGATCCGGCGGCGGAGTTCGGCCGGCTTCGCGCGCCGCGGAGGGACCAGGTTGGGCGCAGCCGGGCCGGCCAGGTTGGCCTTGCCCATGTGCGCGTAGTAGGCGGGGTAAACGTCCAGCCCCGCGAGCAGCTCTTCGACGTACTCGGCTTCGCCCTTGGTCAGGGCCGGGTTAACCCGCTTCTCGTCGCCGATCGTCGACGACGAACCGATCGCGGGAGTGGCCGAGCAGAAGCTGCCGAAGCCGTGTGTCGGGCAGATCGAGGCGGCGTCCGGCAGTTCGCTGGCAAGCCGGTGCGCCGAGCCGAACTGAGCCCTAGACAGCTTCCGCTTGTGCTCGCTGCCCAGCAGGTCGGTTCGGCCGGTCGTTCCGTTCAGCAGGGACCCGCCGGTGAAGGCGGCGATTACCTCGGCCCCGTCGGCCAGCGCGTAGGACAAGTGAGTGAACGTGTGGCCGGGCGTGGCCAGCGCCGTGACCCTCATGCTGCCGACCTTGACCAGGTCGCCGTCGGCGATCGGGGTCCGGCGGAACGAAACCGGGTCGGCAGCGTTCACTAGGTACTGCGCGCCCACCGCGGTGGCCAGGGCAAGCCCGCCGGTCACGTAGTCGTTGTGCACGTGCGTCTCGAACACGTGCGTGATCCTCACGCTGCGGTCGGCGGCGACGGCCAGGACGCGGTCGAAGTCGCGCTGCGCATCGACGACCAGGGCAACGGTGCCGTCCGTGGCGAGGTACCCGCGGTCGCCCAGCGATGGCGTGTCGATGGCGATTATCTCAATCATCAATGCCGGACACCTGCCCATCAGCCAGCGGACACACACTCCGTCATGCGGTCAGGTCGCTGACTGGCCAGTGTAGACACCGCGGGGGCGGATGGGGATGTTGCGCCCATACTCCTCGAGGGCGTGCGCCAGCCAGCCTGCCGTCCGGCCGGTGGCGAAAATGGCCTCGCCAGCGCCGCGAACCATGCCCGCGACGCGCGCCAGCACGGCGAGGGCGAATTCGATATTGGGCTCCGGCAGCGCCCGGCGCCGGGCCTCGTCGGTGACAGCCATGGCGATGGCGAGCTGCGGCGAGCCGGGCGCGTATTCGCCGACGAGCTGGAGCAGCAGGTTCGCGCGCGGATCACCGCTGGTGTAGACAAAGTGCCCGAAGCCGGGCAGTCGCTCTCCCCGGCGCAGCAGGTCGCCCACCACCCGTGGCGCGTCCGCGACAGAGTCCGCCGAGCCGAGCATCAGCTCGGCGCCAAGCGCGGCCCCGCCATGGAGGGCACCGCCCATCGCGCCGAGCCCGGTGGCCACGACGGCATAGGGGTCGGCGCGCATGGATGCGGCTACTCGCGCCGCCAGCGTGGACGCGGCCAGCTCGTGATCGGCCAGCAGCACGAGGGCCGCGTTCAGCACCCGGATCAGCCCGTCCGGCACCGGCCGGGTGCAGAGCGCAGCGGCCAGCCTCGCCGCGACCGGCCCCACGGGCGCAGGTTCCCCGCTGGCTGCCGGCAGCGCGCCCGTCATGCCGGCGATCATCGCCCGGCCGGCCGCGACCACGGCGGGCCGGTCCAGTTGCAGCCGGAACGGGTCCGTTGCCGCGAGCGCCGGCACGATCACCTGGAGCCGTTCCAACGGGAGCGTGCCATCCGGCAAGGCTGATTGCGCAGCCCGGCCGACGGCGAGCGCCTCGGCGGTGGCCTGCCAGGCGGCGCCATCCCGGTCGTCCGCGCCAGCCGGGCGGGTTTCGGCCGGCAGCTCGCCAGTCCACAGCAGCAAGGCGACATCCTCGAAGCTGCGATGCATGGCAAGGTCAGTCGCGTCTCGCCCCCGGTACCGGAGGGTGCTGTCCCTTATCTCGGTAACGGCCGTCTCGATCACCAGCTCAGCCGGCCCGCCGGAACGCCGTGGGCGGCCCTTGCGAGCCAGTTCCTCAATCTCGCCGGAGTCGAAAATGCTGGCCCGGCCGTCGGCATCCCGGCGCCGATTGAGGACCCCGCGGCTGACATAGGCATACAGGCTGGCCTGCTTGATGCCGAGGCGTTCGGCGGCCTCGGCCGCGCCGATCCACTCGGTCACTCGCCCTCCGCTCCGGATTACCGCCAGGTCGGCCGAAAAAGGGACCCGGCCGCCCTGCGTAGCCGGCCACGTTACCGGAAAAAATCTCCCTGACCGCCCGCCGCCGGACGTCCAGCTAACGACTGAAGTTGATTATGATCAACATTGACACAAGCATGCGGTAGTCATCAACATTAGAGCAGATCCTCCCGCACGCCCAAGGAGACTCATGAGCGCCATCCAAGACGTAGCTATCCCCGAGCCGTTTGAGGCCGCTGCCGGCCTGGCGGGCGTCTCCGTCGCCCGCACTGAGGTGTCTGATGTGCTGGGGCGAAAGGGTTTCTACCACTACCGCGGCTACAACGCCGTCGACATCGCCCGGCGGGGCAGGGTAGAGGACGCCTGGCATCTGCTGCTTCGCGGCGAGCTGCCCACTGCGGCGCAACGCGAAGAGTTCGCGCGCCAGACCGCGGCGCTGCGGCAGCTACCCGACGGCGTCGCGGAACTGCTGCCCGCGGTGGCAAGGCTCAGCCGGCCCGGCTCGCTGGATTCGCTGCGCACGGCCGTGTCGGTGACCGCGCAGGCCATGGGCTGCAAGCCATGGACGGACCAGACGGCCGAGGAAACCGCAGAGCAGGCGGCCAGGTTCGCCGCCGTCATGCCGACCCTGGCCGCGCAGTTGTTCCGGCTGGCCAGCGGGCAGCCGCCGGTGCCGCCACGGGTCGATCTCGGCTACAGCGACAACTACCTGTACATGATCACCGGCAAGGAGCCTGACGACCGGAGCCGGTACGCGGTCGAGCGGTACCTGATGCTGACCATCGACCACGGCTTCAACAACTCGACGTTCACCTCACGGGTGATCGCCTCGTCCGGCGCAGACCTCGGCGCAGTGGTGACCGGGGCGCTTGGCGCGTTGTCGGGGCCGTTCCACGGCGGGGCGCCGGCCCGGGTGTTCGACATGCTGGACGCCATCGGCTCGCCGGACAATGCCGAGACCTGGCTGCGGCGAGCCATCAGCAACGGCGACAAGCTCATGGGCTTCGGTCACCGGATCTACAAGACCGTCGACCCGCGCTCGGAACTGCTGCACGAAGTGGCCAGGGAACTGCACGGCGAACGGGTCGAGTTCGCCGAGCTCGTAGAAAAGACGGCGGTCGAGCTGCTCGCCGAGCTGAAGCCAGGCCGGGAGCTGTACGCCAACGTCGAGTTCTACGCTGGCGTCGTGCTGGAGGCCGCGGGCCTGCCACGGGAAATGTTCAGCGCCACTTTCGCCTGCAGCCGGGTCATCGGCTGGATGGCCAACGTGCTCGAGCAGATCCAGGACAACCGGATCTTCCGGCCGCTCGCCCGCTATGACGGGCCGGACGCGCCGCGGGAATTCCCCGGCTCCTGGCAGCCCGGCCAGCCCTGACTCGATGGCCGCAGGCGCTCCGCCAGCAGTGTCTTGCCAACACCTGGATTGAAGCACCGTTAGGAAATGCTGTGCCCGCCTGGCCTCAGCACTCGACGGCGAACACGCTAGCAGCGACCTGACCAGCTGCGACGGCACCGGAGGTCCGGCTTCGCCGCGGCCACTGCCGCCAATTCGTCAGCTGCCATCGCTCGACAGGTCCAGCCGAACGCCGCCCGGCACCAGGCCGGCCCGAGGCCAATTGCCAGCCGGCCACTCAGTGGGAGGCGATGACCAGCCTCACGCGCGGATCTGCCTGCCGATGTGAGCAAGTCAGGACGGCGCATTGGTTGGATGGAAGCCATGCAGTATGTATGACCGCGTCCGCAAGCCTCTCGTCCGCACGCGGCGGCGTTGAGCGTGTGTGGGCGGTGGCGGTTCCTTCGCGGGCAGTCAGAGCAGGCTTGACTTGCCGAGGGCGAGGGCGATGGCCTGGTCGAGGCTGAGCGCCGTGCCCTGGGCGTAGGCGTGCTTGAGCTGCTCATAACCCAGGGCCGCCGCTATCCGGTCGAGGCTTTCCTGACGGAGTTCTGCCTCATCCGGGTCCCACACGAATCCGGTCTGGTCGACCAAGGCTTGCGCGGCACCGTGCATGGCAGCGGCCCGGTGCCACTCACCGGTGTCAACGGCCAGGCAGGCCAACCCGAGGATAGCGTCAGCCGTAGTTCTCTTCTGGCCGGCGCGGCGGCTGAGCCGGAGGGCGTCCTCGAATGCGGATCGCGCGCCGTCGAAATCGTGGTCGGCCCGCAACACCTCGCCCAGGCTGTCCAACACGTTGGCCGGTGGCGCTCCGATCATCTCCGCAGTCCGGATCGAGGCCTCCAGATGCGCCCGCGCAGCAGCGATGTCGCCGATGTATAGCCTGTACATGCCCGCGTTATTGTGCAGGACGCTGCTAACGGCAACGTCGCCGGAACGCTCGGTGCAGGCGATGGCCTCGGCGTAGAGCGGCCCGGCGGTCGCCGCATCGCCACCGAGCACTGGGTGCTCGCTGAGGATGCATGCCAGCAGCGACCTAGCCAGCAGCACGTCATCGCCGAGCTTACGGGCACGCTGAACCGACTCCCGTCCCAGCGGCCGTGCTCGCTCCAGCTCGCCGCGGGCCCAGTACCCCCCGGCCAGCTGTGCGCGGGACATCGCAAGCAGCCGGTTGTCGCCCAGCTCGCCGGCGACCTGGTCCATCTGCTCGGCCAGCTGAACGCTTGTGCTCGGGTCGGCGCCGGCCACCTGCGACGCGGCGTACAGCGCTTCGGCGAAGACCGCGGGGGCCGCGGCGGCCTCGGGCCGCCGCAGCACCGACACCAGCA
This sequence comes from uncultured Actinomycetota bacterium, assembly GCA_963804435.1. Classification (GTDB taxonomy): domain Bacteria; phylum Actinomycetota; class Actinomycetes; order Streptosporangiales; family Streptosporangiaceae; genus JAJYUU01. The sequence goes on from CAWDQI010000001.1 coordinate 4,307,417, forward strand.
CCGTCACCAGCCCAGCCGCTTCCTGTTTCCGGTATGCCGCCCAGTACGGCCACAGCGCGATCGCGAACCGCAGCACCTGCGCGGTACCATCGGGCTCGCCGGCCGCGTGCTCGGCGGCGCGCAGGAGGTTGGCGTCCTCGGTCTCCAGCCGGGCCAGCCAGGCTCCCTGCTCGGGGCCGGTCAGATGAGGGGCAGCCGTCTCGGCGACGGCCAGGTAGTGCGCGCAGTGCGCCGCCGCGACAGTGGCGGCCTCTTTGTTGCCATCCTCGGTGAGCCGTTCGGCGGCGAACAGGCGGATGGTTTCCAGCAGCCGGTAGCGCAGGCCCGCCGCCGCCGGCTCTGTCACCACCAGGCTCTTGTCCGCCAGCGACCCCAGCAGCACGGCGACCTCGGCCGCGTCAACGGTCCCGTAGCCGCACACTGTCTCGGCCGCGGCCAGGTCGAAGCCGCCGGCGAACACCGACAGCCGCGCCAGCAGCAGCTGCTCGGCCCGGTCGAGCAGCGAGTACGACCAGGCCACCGTGGCTTGCAGGGTCTGCTGGCGTTCCAGCGCGGTGCGGCTGCCGCCGGTCAGCAGCCCGAACCGCTGGTCCAGCCGGGCATGCAGGTCGGCCAGCGACATCGACCGCAGCCGCGCGGCGGCCAGCTCGATCGCCAGCGGCATCCCGTCCAGCCGCCGGCACGCCGACACCACCAGCGGACCCGTCTCCTCATCAACAGACAGGCCGACCCCCTGCGCCCGGGCCCGGTCCGCGAGCAGCGCGACCGCGTCACACGCGATGGCCGCGGCACCGTCGTCGTCGCCGGCCTCGGGCAGGGACAGCGGCGGCACCCGGTAGATCGTCTCCCCGGCGATCCCCAGCGGCTCCCGGCTGGTCGCGATCACGTGGACTTTCGGGCACCGCTGCAGGATCGCCTCGGCGGTCTTGGCGCAGCCGCCGATCAGGTGCTCGCAGTTATCCAGCACGATCAGGATGTCCTGCGGCGCCAGCGCATCGGCCAGCGTGTCCAGCACGTCCCGGCCCGGCTGCGGCGGGATCCGCAGCGCCCCGGCGATGGCCGCCGGGACCCCGTCCTGGTCGGTGACCGCGGCCAGCTCGGCCAGCCACACCCCGTCCCCCGACCCGTCCAGCAGCCCGGCGGCCACCTGCAGGCCCAGCCGGGTCTTCCCGGACCCGCCCGCGCCGGTCAGCGTGACCAGGCGGGAGGATTCCACCAGGCGCCCGGACCTCGGCCAGCTCCCGCCCGCGGCCGATGAACGCCGACAGCTGAGCCGGCAGGTTATTCAGCAGGTCCGGGTTGCCCAGCGACCGCAGCGGCGGGAACTCCGCCGGCAGGCCCGCTGCCCGCAGCTGGAAAATCCGCTCCGGCCGGCCCAGGTCCTTCAGCCGGTGCACCCCCAGATCGGCCAGCGCCACGCCCTCTGGCAGCCAGTCCCGCGCCAGGCCAGCCGCCGGCTCCGACACCAGCACCTGCCCCCCGTAGCCGACCGCCGCTATCCGGGCAGCCCGGTGCATATCCAGGCCCACCAGCCCCGCGGCCGTCTCCGCGGCCTCGCCGCAATGGATGCCCATCCGCACCCGGACCTGCTCCCCGCCCGGCCAGTCGCGGGCGTGCAGGGCCTGCTGCATCTCCAGCACCGCCGCCACGCACGCCCGCGGCGAGGAGAACACCGCGAAGAACCCGTCGCCCTGCATCACCACTTCGGTGCCGCCGCGCGCGGCCAGCGCCGACCGGATCACCGCATGATGACCGGCCAGCGCCTGCGCGTACGCGCCTTCCCCCAGCCGCCGCAGCAGGCCGGTCGAGCCCTCAATGTCGGTGAACAAGAACGTGAGGGTCCCCGCCCAGCCGCCCGCGCCGCCGGTCACCCCCGCCACCTCACCGGGCAGACCGCCGGTCACCGCGGCAGCGACGGCTCCCGGCGCGCCTGCGCGCCGGGCCGCCAGCACCTCCGCCGCCGCCGCCCGCCCCCGGGCCGCCGCGACAAACAGCTCCCGCGCCGGCCCGGCCAGGCTCAGCGCGCCCGCCAGCAACACCGCAGTGTCCTTGCGCGCGGTCCGGCTGATGCCCCGCTCCAGGTCACTGACCGACCGCGGGGACAGGGTCGCTGCCTCGGCCAGCTCCTCCTGAGTCAGCCGGGCCTCGGCCCGCAGCTGCCGCAGCAGCCCGGCGAAAGAAAGCGCAGGCTGCTCCGCCACCGCCCCAGCGTCCCTCGCACCCGCCCAGCCCCAAATCCCTGGCCTCAACAGTACGCAGTCCCGCCCGCCACCGCCATCTCGCTAACCGGCCCCGACACGCCGCCAGCGCCGGCACCCTGACCTTGCCGAACCGGTCACCGTCAGCGCACCGCCCGCGCACGACGCGCACCCCGCGCAGCGCGATCACCGGGAGAGAGCGCCGTCGCTCCGGATTTCTGTGGGCCATCCTGTGGGCGATCCTGTGTGGCGGAGACCGCCGCGGCCGCCGACAGTGGAACCAGCCGCGCTGCCCCGGCTGCCCGCCCGGTCCGGCTTCACCAGGAGGTCATCATCAACCAGATCCGCCTCTGCCCTTCCACGGCCGGCCATCCAGGGCGCGCCGGCGTCCTGCTCGCATCCCGCGCGACCGCGCCCGCCATCGTGACGACGCCGCCGTCACCGGCAAGCCCGCTGCGATGAAAACCGTCCCGCCAGCGGCGAGCAGGCGCGCCGCCACGCCCGCCCGGCCGACGGTGTCAGCGGTGCCGCCCGCCGGCGGGCAGCTGATCGTGCGGGACATGCCGGTCTCGGCCACGCTGGCCGCGAACGAGACCATGGCCGCGCGCCGGCGCCGCGGGCAGCCGGTGCTGCCGCTGGCGTTCGGGGAGGCCGGGCTTCCGGTCCACCCGGCGCTGCGCGACGCCCTCGCCGCGGCCGCGGCCAGCAACAGCTACGGGCCGGTAGCCGGGCATCCCGCGCTGCGATCGGCAGCCGCCGGCTACTGGCAGCGCCGCGGCCTGCCGACCCGCCCGCAAGCAGTCGTCTGCGGGCCCGGCAGCAAGGCGCTGCTGTTCGGGCTGTTACTGGCGATCGGCGGTGACGTCGCCCTCCCGCGGCCCAGCTGGGTCAGCTACGCCGCCCAGGCCACCATGATCGGCGTCCGCCCGCACTTCGTCGCCGCCGCGCCCGGCGAAGGCGGGATCTGCGACCCCGGCGCCCTGGATGCTGCCATCACGGCCGCCGCCGCCGCCGGCCGGCGGATCCGGTCCGCCGTGGTCACGCTGCCCGACAACCCGACCGGACGGCTGCCAGCCCCGGCCACCGTCCGGGCGTTCTGCACCGTGGCCGCCGCGCACGAACTCATCATCATCTGCGACGAGATCTACCGAGACCTGGTCCACGACACAGCGGCCAACGTCCTCAGCCCGGCCCAGCTCGCCCCGGAGCGGACCGTCGTCACCACCGGGGTCAGCAAGAGCCTGGCGCTGGGCGGCTGGCGGATCGGCGTCGCGCGGATGCCCGACGCCCCCCTCGGCGGCCGGCTCCGCCAGGCCCTGCTCGGCGCCGGCAGCGAGATCTGGTCAGCGCCCGCCGCGCCGATCCAGCAGGCCGCCGCGCTGGCCTTCTCCGACACCCCGCAAATCCGCCAGCGCATCGCGCGCAGCCGGATCCTGCACGCCACCGTCGCCCGCGCCGTGGCCGGCGTATGCACCGCCGCCGGACTCCTCGTCCCGCCGCCGCAGGCCGCGTTCTACCTGTACCCCGACTTCGAACCATGGCGTGACCACCTGAAGCGCCGGCACGGCGTGACCACCAGCGCCGGCCTCGCCGGACTGCTGCTCCACCGGTACGGCGCCGCGACACTGCCCGGCAGCGCGTTCGGCGACCACCCAGCAGCCCTGCGGCTACGCCTGGCCACCGCCCTGCTCTACGGCGACAACGACCAGCAGCGCGACGCCTCGCTCGCCGCCCCCGACCCCCTCGCACTGCCCTGGATCGCAGCCACCATCACCCAGCTGACCGACATACTCGCCGACCTGACCAGCTGAACCCAACGCAACCGAACATCACATGCGCCCAGGTCGCTGACGCCCGGCACGGCTCCGATCAGGCCCCCGCGGCCGCGGCGGATGATCGTCGCTGCCAGGCACCGCCTTGGCTTTCAACGTGCTTAGCTGTGAGCCGTGTTTACTCCGCAAGGGAGTGCTGTGCCCGCCTCGCCCAGCGGATCTACCGTGAGCGCTTCGCCGCAACGGCCAGGTTGTGCGCAATCAAACGTGATCATTCGGTGCTGCAAGTTGCCCCGGGAAGTTCTGCCCATTGGTGACCCGCGGTCCGGAAGATGCTGTGCTAGTCACGTGACTAGTCAAAAAGCTGCTGGGTTCAATGCGCTGCCGGAGGACTGGGCGTCCGATCCCGGCCTGATCGCTGGGCTGCGCGTGGACGACGACGATGAACACGACGACCCAGTTCTGCGCTGGCCGGACGGCCGGGTGGTCGACACCTGGCGCGAGGACTACCCGTACTCCGAGAAGATGACTCGGGACGAATATGAATACCTCAAGCGCCCGCTGCAAATCGAGCTGGTCAAGCTGCAAAACTGGGTCAAGTCCACCGACGAGCACATCGTGATCGTGTTCGAGGGCCGCGACGCGGCCGGCAAGGGCAGCACGATCAAGCGGTTCACCGAGCACCTGAACCCGCGCGGCGCCACCGTGGTCGCGCTGGCCAGGCCGAGCGAGCGGGAACAGACCCAGTGGTACTTCCAGCGCTACGCTCCGCACCTGCCGGCGGCGGGCGAGATCGTCATGTTCGACCGTTCCTGGTACAACCGGGCGGGCGTGGAGCGAGTGATGGGCTTCTGCACCGAGGATGAGTACTGGGAGTTCATGCGAGAGGCGCCGGAGTTCGAGCGCATGCTGGTCCGTTCCGGGCTGCATCTGACGAAGTTCTGGTTCTCGGTGACGCGTTCCGAGCAGCGCACTCGGTTCGTCATCCGCCGGGTCGACCCGGTCCGGCAGTGGAAGCTGAGCCCGATGGACATCGAGTCCCTGGACAAGTGGGATGCCTATACCGATGCCAAAGAGGCAATGTTCCATTACACCGACAGCCGCCACGCGCCGTGGACGGTGGTCAAAAGTAACGACAAGAAGCGCGCCAGGCTCGAGGCGATCAAGCACGTACTGAGGAAGTTCGATTACGACGGCAAGAACGAGGCAGTCATCGGGACGGCAGATACGAACCTCATCGGGCCGCCCTCAACGCTGTCCGAGCACAACCCTGACATCTCCTTTCCGAACTTGTAAACCGCTGGGCCGAGGAACATCCGGTTCTGCGTTGGCCATGCTGCGCTCGGCTGGCGCATCGCATCCGGCACATTCCAGGTCGAACCCCGGCGCCTCATCCAGGAACAGGCAGCTGTGATGGGCCAGTGACGCCGCGCCGGGCCTGATGACGCCGCTGCCACCACCGACGATCGCGCTTTCGTGGCCGTGTGATGCGGGGCGCAGAACGGCGGCGTCACCACCAGCGGCCGGTCCGCCGGCAGCCCCCGGCCACCGAATGAATCGATCTCACCTCCAGCGCGGCCGGGCAGTCCAGCTCCGGCATGATCGTCGGCAGCCGCTCTGCGAGCACCATGGCGACTTGGTGCCAACTGCCAGCCGCCCAGTGGTATGCGATGACCGACCCGGCGCGCGGATCTGAATTGAGGACGTTGCGTGGCACATGCTTATGCAGGAAGCATGTTCACTGCCTGTAGGCAATCTCGCCCGAGTGACCCATCCACGCACGGTCGGCTGGAGTCTCGGCTGTCAGGGGTGGATACCGAATGGGCCGAGCTGGCCGTAGTCGATCCGTAGCGACTCAACAAGCTGGTAGGCATTGGGCAGGGTATAGACATCGGCGCCGCCGAGCCGGTCGACCCAGTTGGGGATGACCGCGCTTGCGGCTTGGCCGGCGACGCCGTCCAGGTAGGCGCGGAAGATGGCCCACGGGTTCGTCGGATCCACGGACTGGTAGACGGTGGCAGGGTTGAAGGTAGCGATCGCGTTAGCGGCCTGCGCCCTAAGCTCGGCCACGTACTCCTGCTGAATGATCACGTCGTCGCGGGTGCCGAGGCGGGTCAGGTGCCCCCCGATGTAGGTGTCGAACGGATAGCGGAGCGCCTGCGCCGGGGCATCGAGCCAGCCCGGGATGTTCTGCGACTCCGCGAGGTAGGCGAAGGGCACCCAGCCGGGGAAGACGACATCGACGAGCATGAGGACCCGTTGTGCGGGCAGATTGATAAAGATGTTGCCCGGTGAGTGGTTCGGGCCGTGGTAGGCCAAGTCCAAGACGTCCTCGCCGGCATGGACCGTCAGGTGACGGTCGAACGTGACATCAGGGAGAGGGCGGTTCGGGTCGTTCGTCTGCCTCAGCAGGTCGGCGACCTCCATGTGTGCGTAGAAGCGGGCTCCCTGGTAGAGGATCATCGCGCCGGTATGGTCGGCATGGTGGTGGCTGTAGATGGCATGCGTGACGCGGGAGCTGGTGACCGTCGCGATAGCCCTCAGGATGTTGTTTCCAATGGTAGGAGGGGCGTCCACCGCCACGACTCCTTCCGCAGTTGTCACGAAGATCATCTGGTAGAGGCCGTCAGTTAGCCAGTAGACGCGGTCGGCGATCTCCTCGACCAGGTACCCGGACGCGGGTATGGCCGGGCCTCTCGCCGCCGGCGGGACCGGCGCAGTGGTTCCCGGCGGGCAGTCGGCGGAGACGGCGGCTTGGGCGTTGCCCCATCCGAGCAGCGGCCCCGCGGACACGCCGGCCGCTGCCAGCCCCGTGGACGCGAGAAGGTTCCGGCGTGTCAGCAGCCGACGCCGCGCGGGGGAGCCTGGCTCTGCTGTAGATGTAGTCATTCGTGTTCGCCTCCGGTGATGATGGGCTGCTGTGCTCTCGTGCTTGTTCGGAGTCGCGGTAGGAACCGCTGCGAACGGCGTCCCTGGCCACGCCCGGCCCGGGACGAGCCGGTCATGGGCAGCATAGCATGCTTACTTGCGCAAGCAAGCGAGTCGAGAAGTTGCTTGCGCGGGCAATTGTCCGTAACCTGGAGTGACTTTGGTGACCGGCTCGGAATTCTGCTCTGAAGCTCACGCAGCTACGTCGCCGGGTGGTCTCGTCGGTCTCAGTATTGTGAGGTGCGGGCCGCCCGTTGCCGGCTCACGTAGTCGCTACCTCGTATGGGCAGAAATCGCCAAGGTGAGTGCATTCAGTGACCTTGAACGGACAAAGCAGGCCGATCCGGCAGTCTCCCCGAGCGAGCCGCGAACGCCCGGCGGAAGTGGCTTGCGAGCTCGCGGAGGCGCTAGCTCGTTTGAATCAGCAAACCGCTCTCTGGCAGTCGTTTCTCGCAGTGCACAGGCGGATTGTCGAGCAGCTTGCTGATGAGATGCTGAGCGAGCACCAGTTGCCGCTTGAGTGGTTCGACGTTCTCGTGCACCTAGCCGACCTGCCCGGCATGCGGGCGCGTCAGAAAGAGCTGCGGGATCGCATGCTGCTCAGCGAAAGCGGCGTGAGCCGACTGCTCGTCCGGATGGAGAAGGCGGGAGTCATCACCCGCAGCACCGCCGGCGACGACCGGCGCGGCATGGAGATTGCCGTGACTGATGCCGGGCAGGCCGCACTGCTTGCTGCCATTGACTCGCACCTGCAGCTTGTAGCGTCGCTGTTCACCGATCGCTTGACCCCGACCGACCGCGCGGCGCTCGGCAGGGTAATGCCGAAGCTGCTCGCCAAGCCGACACCGGAATGTGCGACGTCTTAGGAGGAGTGACTTCCGCTGCGCCGGAGGAGCCGCAAGAGCCGCCGCACCGGTGCGCTCGGCCAGCGCGACGCGCCCATTCCCCGTAATAGATCCACATGCTCGCTGACATCAGGAGTGGTACGCCAAATGCCCAGCTCAAGGGTGCATCGCTAAGTATCGATTTACCAGATCTGGTGCGCCTGAGCAATCTGGCCGCCGAGGCCGAGCTCTTCGCACGTAATCCGCAAGGCTCCGGCCGTTATGCCGGCCGCCTGCTGGGCCGCGTTGTGCCAGGGCACTGGCGTCCACTACGTGAACAAGCAGAACGGCGTGAAGGACTTCGATGTCTGGTCCTTCTACGCCCAGCTTGATGACTGGCGGGCCACGCGTACCTCATGCTCTTTGCAACGAAGGACTTACCCACAGGTTGCGTCAATGGCCCCGCTGCAGCCACAGGGCGGACCACTGCGCGACGGTCGCGGCCGCGAGTAGTAAACTCGGATGATATGTCACGTAACGGCAAACCCGGCACGGCGCCCGTTGGCGGGTGGCTCGACGGGGACCAGCAGCGGGCGTGGCTGGCCTATGTCCGGGTCCAGTTGCGCCTGTCGTACGAGATGAACCGCCAATTGCTCGCGGACAGCGGCATGTCGCTGCCTGATTACGACGTGCTGACGGCGCTGAGCGTCGCCGACGGGGGGCGGATGCGGATCACGGTGCTCGCCGCCCAGATCGGCTGGGAGCGCAGCCGGGTGTCCCACCACGTGCGGCGGATGAGCGCCAGGGGCCTGGTGTCGTGCGGCCTGTCCGCCGCTGACAGGCGGGTGACCGAGGTGACCCTGACCGGCCGCGGGCGGCAGGTTCTGGAGGAGGCCGCGCCGGGGCACGTGGATCTTGTGCGGCGCCTGTTCTTCGGCGGGCTGCCGAAAGGCCTGGTGGGGCCGCTCAGCGAGGCACTGGAAAGTGTGTACGCCAACGTCATCAAGCAGGGCTCGCTCCCGCCGCCCGTCGACTGGCACCCAGCAGAGGACTGACGAGGCCCCGCCGCCCGAGCCGGACTGGCGGTCCCGGCCGCCCCTGCGGCGTTCGCTCCTGCGACCGGCGGGCAACGAGATCCTCGTAATCCGGGTGACGGCATACACACCCGGCGACGAAGGACCATCGAGGAATTACGCACCTCCCCCGGCGGTCAAGCGGCGGCTACGGCGCCAGCCTGGAGGCGCTCGCCCACAGCATCCCTCATCATCGCCGGGCAAAGCGAAGACAAGACAGAAGTCGCCGCCTGCCTGACCTGGACCGAGCCCGGCGCGCGAGGCGGGGCCTGCCCCGCAGGTCCCGGTGCCGAGAGGCCTGGGCGACCCGGTTCAGGCGACCTGGCAGGCCTGCTGCCTTCCCGGTTGCCAATTACGTGATACATCACGTCTATTGGCAAGGAGAACCGGAGACCGGCCCGCAGGGCCGGGACAGGTAACCACCGACATCGGGAGCCTGGACATGACAAAAGCGCAGCCGCGACATGGCGAAGCGGGGACCGGCGCCTTCACCGCCGGGAGCGGCCAGGTCACCAGGCCGGCGGGGCCCGTGACCCCCGTACGCAGGCGCATCCGCACCGCGGTCCGCAGGGTGGTCCCGGCGCACCTGGCCTGCCGCATAGGCGCCGGGGTGCAGGCCGGGGAGGGCAATGCCTGGCCCGCGGTGGTCTCTATCGCGCTGGGGTCGTTGCGCTGGTGTTCTCGGAGCTGATCCCGGTGGGGCTGCTCTCCGGCATCATCGGGCACCTGCGAGTCTCGATCGGGATCGGCGGGCTGATGGTGGTCGTGCCAGGCACCGTTTCAAGGCGCGATCGATGGAGCAGGAAACAGCAGCCGCCGACGTTGCCCGCTGCCGATAGCCAGAATGTCTGCCGCCTGCCCCAGTCCGAAGCTGACGAGCTGAGTCCGTGCATCGGCAAGCTCGCCCGGCTGCTATCGCTCCCATCTTGAGTTGGCCACACGGCCCGAAATTAGTTTCCGGCTGGCTGTCCATCTGGCCGGCACCGGCTCGTTGCACAGGTGACCGGCCGCCAAGGACCGGCCGCCGGGGGGCCGCAAGGAGCCCGCTGCCCGAGGAGGACGAAATGAACCCGTGGATAGCGCAGTCCGTCGCCGCCGAGCAGACCAAGGACCTGCACCGGCAGGCCGCAGCGAAACGCCTGGCCCGACAGGCCCGGCGGGCCCGGCACGCGCAGCCCGTCCCGCAGTCCCGGCCGCTGCGGCAGTTCATCGCCATCGCCAGGACCGCAAGCCGGAGGGCCACATAACCCGCGAGCCTGGCCCGCATACTGCGCCAGACCTGCCAGCTACCGCATCCAGCACCAGCAGCTAGCAGCCACCCGCCACCGCGGCCAATCCCCACCCAGCGCCAGCAGAGGGAGACCAGGCAATGACCGCGTACAACTCCTACCCGCTCTACCAGATCGAGCGGCCGAAGAGCACTGCCGAGATCCGGTACGCCGATGTCCAGGCAGGCTTGTTCGCGGCGACCATCGCGGACCTGCTGCGCGGAGTTGCCCGGCCCCTGCGAGCGATCCGCAAGCCGCAGCCGGTCACCAGGCCCGCCAGCGCATCCTGCGCCGTCGCCGCATGACTACTCATCAGCCACGCCACCTACCACCAAGCAGCCGAGCCCGACCAAGCGGACTAATCCCGTGATCCGGGCTCGGTTGCTTAATATCTGACCCGTTCCGCGGGTCAGGTCTGCAGCAGCACGAGCCCGGCCGGAGCGCGCCGATTCCGCCATCCGGGTCCACGGCAAGCCGCCGTTCTTCCCGGCGCGTGGCAACCGGTGTCCCGCGCCAAACTGACGGATCTGTGCTCGCGCGACGCCGAGCCTGCTGGACTACAGACGAGCGAAACATTCAGCAGGGCGGGCGCTCACTTGCGGTGGTGCCAATACACCGGCGCACAACCGTTGTCCTGAACGCGCTGAATTGCTGCCAGCGCCAGCACCCTAGCGTCCTCCATGCCCTGCTTGAGATTGAACACGTCGATAGAGCTGTCGTTGCCACGACGTCGAACTCCCGCTGATCGATGCGCTTGGACAGGATCTCGACTAGCTCCAGGAGACCAGCGACTTGCCGTTCCAGGTAGGCGGTGCGTTCGGTATCGCTCATAGCCCTGTTCTCATCATCACGCAGTTGGGCCGGACGCAGACGTGGGGCCTCCGGCATGTTGGCCCACGATTCAAGCTCGCGCGTGCCCCTGCGGATGTACGCCTCATAGGCCCGGTGCCGGGTAACGGGATGCCGTCGGTCACCGGCTCACCCTCCGCACGTCAAACGCGACAGGGTGGCCAGAGTGCACTGGACCCGCTGCCAGGCGTTGGCTAGCTCCTTCCGCCGGTGAATCCAGCCCCCGGCAGACGGCTGATAGTTGTGGAGGGGCGATGAGCTGGGCAAGATCTTCCCTGGTAGGACGGTCGGGCCAGCGCCTGGAACGTGATAAATGCCGGTCAAAGCACGGTCTGAGGGGGATAACCAAATCCGTCAGAGCACAGGAGGAGCCAGATGGAAAGCCCGATCGAGGTGGTGCGCAGGTTTTGCGCCGCGTGGTCCGACAACATGGGAGCAGCCGAGCTGGCCGCATTCTTCACCGAGGACGCCGTTTACCACAACATCCCGCAGGAGCCGGTCACCGGCAGGGAGGACATCGCCAACACGATCGCTTCGGTCCTGCGCCCAGGCCCGCCAGGCATCGAGGGCATCGATTTCCGCGTCATCAACATCGCGGCCAATGGTCCGGTCGTGATGACGGAGCGGGTGGACGTCTTCAAGCTCCCCGACAAGTCGTTCGAGCTGCCGGTCATGGGCACCTTCGAGGTCAGCGGCGGCAAGATCAACGCCTGGCGGGACTATTTCGACATGAACCAGTTCACGAGCCGGATGGAATAAGGCTGGACCCGCTCAAGGAGGAAGCGCCGTAATTGAGGAGCGAGAGCCCGAACCGACTCGCGCGTTCGATTGTTTGATGCCAGAGGCCATTGCTCGCTTCCCCGACCCTAGGAACTTCGACCGGACCACGAAGGTCTGGCGTGCGCCCGACATCGACTGCCCGAATCCAGCGTTCCCATCGGCCGCTCTCGCCGGTGCCGATTGCGACCCGGACAACCCAACGAGGCCGTTCTGCATGGCGCGGATGCGGTTGCTCGCTGAGAAGCGCGACGAGCTGACGCCCGAGCTGGTCCCCCACCTCGCCAAGCACAACCTCGTCATGACGTACAGGCGGCCGGGCGGACCCCTTCTTGGCTCAGCAAGAAAATACAAGGCGTCGGAGGGCACGATTTCCCGGCTGGCCGAGGAACACAGAGAGCGGGGCGCGTCGGAGGGATGACGCGACCCGCTGCCTGGGCGGTGGGTACTCATTGCCTACGCCGGGATTAAAGAGCGGTTAGTTGCCGCGCTGGTCGTGGCGGCGACGGCCGGCCGCTGGCCGCCAGGCGTGAGTCAGGCTGCGCGATTCAAGGTAGCCCGAGCTGCTCGGGCGTGGTGCCGTCGGCGATGGTGATCTGGTCGAACCAGCCGCATCGCGGATCGCCGGGCGGCCGGTCAAACCGGGTGACGTAGGGCTTGAGGTCGACGACGGGTGTCCCGTCGAGCAGGTCGACTCCGGCGAATGTGACAGCCTGGCCGGTCACCTCCAGAAGCTGGATGAGGCTGAGACCGACAGGGTTGACCCGCCGCGGCCCGCGGGTGGCGAAGATGCCCATCCTGCGTTGCTGTGGGCGGAGCAGGAACGGGACCTGCCGCAGCGGAGGGTCACCGCCGGGGTCGCGTGGGCGGTCTAGCCAGGTGACTAGCCAGGCGTAGTCGAATCCGGCGAGCCCGTCCAGGCCGTCCCGGTAGGGCTCAGCGACCTCGATGGTGCCGTGCTCAGCGCGGTTGAGTCCTACCTGGATCGGCGTGGTGTCCAGCTCGTGATGGCTGGTGCGGACCACGCCGATCACTCGCAGGCGCACTGTTAGCGCCATGACCCCATGCTGGCAGCACGGCGCTGCCTTCCGGCTGTGCAGCTGACATGACCGGGCGTCCCTGCCCGCCGCGTGCTCACAGCAGGGTGCTCACAGCAGGGTGGTGACTGCCTTGACCTCGGTGTAGTTGTTCAGGACCTCGCCGCCCATCTCGCGGCCCCAGCCGGACTGCTTGTACCCGCCGAATGGCAGTGCGGCGTCGAACACGTTGTAACAGTTGATCCACACCGTCCCGGCGCGGATCTTCTTGGCGAGCGCGTGGGCCTTGGAGATGTCGCGGGTCCAGATACCGGCGCCCAGGCCGTAATCGGAGTCGTTGGCCACGGCGGCTCTCTCGTCCAGGCTGCTGAACGGCGCGGCGACGACAACGGGCCCGAAGATCTCCTCACGGACGACCTTCATGTCCGGCCGGGTGTTGGTAAGGACAATCGGCTCGACGAGATAGCCGCGGTCGCCGGACCGGCCGCCGCCGGCCAGCGCGGTGGCGCCGTCGGCCCTTCCCGACTCGAGGAACCCGGTGGACGCGCCGGAACTGCTCGTCCGACACCAGGGGTGCCATCTGCGCGGTCGGGTCGAGGCCGGAACCGAGCTTGATGGACTTGGCGATCTCGGCGACGCCGTCGACAACTTCGTCGTACCTGCTCTCCTGCACGAACAGCCGGGAGCCGGCGACGCAGCACTGCCCGTGGTTGAAGAAGATGGCGTTGGCGGCGCCCTCGATGGCGCCGTCCTCGGCGTCGTCGAACACGATATTCGGGCTCTTGCCGCCGAGCTCCAGGGAGAGCTTTTTCAGGTTGCTGGCGCCCGCGGCGGCGACGATCAGCTTGCCGACCTCGGTAGAGCCGGTGAAGGCTACCTTGTCCACGTCGTCATGAGCGGCCAGTGCCGCGCCCGCCGTCTCGCCGTAACCGGGTACCACGTTTACCACGCCATCAGGGAGGCCGACTTCGGCGATCAGCTCCGCCAGCCGCAGGGCGGTCAGCGGAGTCTGCTCGGCTGGCTTCAGCACCACGGTGCAGCCAGTTGCGAGGGCCGGGCCGAGCTTCCACGCCGCCATCAGCAGCGGGAAGTTCCACGGGATGATCTGCCCGACGACGCCGACTGGCTCGCGCAGCGTGTAAGAGTGGAAGTTGGCGCCGGGCATGTATGGCACCGAGATGTTGATCGTGCTGCCCTCTATCTTGGTGGCCCAGCCTGCCATGTAGTGGAACAGGTCAGCGGCCAGCGGCACGTCAGCGCCCTGCGCGGCCGCGAACGGCTTGCCATTGTCGAGCGACTCGAGCTGCGCGAGCTCGTCCACGTGCTCCAGGATCAGGTCACCGATCCGCCAGATGATGCGCCCGCGGTCAGACGGCGACTTCCGGCTCCACGGACCGTCGAACGCGGCGCGCGCTGCCTGGACGGCCCGGTTGATGTCCTCGGCGTCGCCTTCGGCGACACGCGAGTGTCTCGCCAGTGGCCGGGTTGGGCGTCTCAAACGTCTTGCCCGAGGCCGCGTCGGCCCGCTGCCCGTTGATGAAAAGCTGACGCGGGGTTCCGATGAATGCCTCGACGTTGCGGTCCAGGGTCACCGTCATGAGAAATCATCTCTTTGCGTGCGGGGACGGCGGCGGCCACCGCCCGTGGCGGCCTGCGGCAGCTCCGCGCGCTAGCCAGCCCGGAGATGCAGATCGAGGCCAGTAGTCGCTGTGAGACTACGGATGCCAGCGCAGCACAAGGGCGCATGCCGGACCGCGGGCCCGGCGTTTTGCCGGTGCCGGCATGGCCTGTTACCGGGCCCTCGCCTGCTGGGCGCCCATCGCGTCGAGGAAGCGGAGAGTTGCCGCCATCGTTTCGGACCGCCACAGGATGAGGGTACGGTCGAAGCCCGTCGCGGCGTCAAGGCGGTCCTGCAGGGCGCGGGCGACCGGTATCAGCTGCTCCCGTTGCGCGTTCAGCAGCCGCTGCGGATCTGCGTGGCTGCGGGCGAGCAGGGCGAGCTTCACGAGCAGTTCTGATCGCACATCCCGGTTGTGACCAGCTGGCCTGCTGAGCCAGGCCGCGGCCGCATCCCGCCCGGACGGCGTCGCGTCGACCAGCGAGCGCACGGGACCGTGGCTCGATGGCTGCTGCTCAGTAGTCTGTAGCAGGCCGAGGAGCTCGAGCCGCTGCAGCGCCCGGTAGACGACCGGCTTGGGAACCCGCCACACCCGGCCCATCTCGCCCTCGGAACCCAGAAGCGCGGCCAGCGCGAAGCCGTGCGTGGGCCGCTCGCAGATCAGGCACAGCACCAGCCATTCGGCCAGCGACAGCGACGAATCCCGCTCTGCAGACATGGGCCAAGGCTAGTACCGCCGTCAGCGAGATCCGTCGTCCCTGGCCCGCGGGGTGCTCCGCCCTGCTTGCCGCCGGCCGCCACAGCGTGCTGACACCGGCGGATGACAAGATCCGGCCTGCGTCTGTAGTCTCGATGTGACTAGCTGATGGGCGGGAGACCGGTCATGTCTGCTGAGATGATCAGCCCGGCGGGAGAGACCCGTCCGGACGCGTCACGGCGATCGGGCGGGCAACTGCGTCCTGTCCTCGGGGTGCTGGCTGACGGCACGGCCTTCTACGCGTCTATCGGCGAGGTTATCGTCGAGGGTTCGCTGGTGACGTGCCATCTGTGCGGCCGGTCGCTCCGCTCAGTCGCGGCTCATCTTGCCTCGCATGGCTGGACGAAGCAGCAGTACTGCGAGGCGTTCGGCCTGGAACGCGGCCAGTCTCTGGAGGGGCCGGAGACCCGCAGCTGCGCTCGGCCGCGTTCACCGCGCGCCTGCTGTTCGAGCCGGCTGTCCGCGAAGGCAGCGCCGCCGGAAGGTCACGCTCGCGCGCGCGGCGATTCCGTCCGCGGCCGCGCAAGCCCGCCGAGACCACGCCGACCGCCAGCGCATGGCCGTCGCCGAGCAGGTGGCCCGGCAGCATGGCTACCCCGACATCCAGGCGTTCGTCATCGCCCGGACGCGGGATGGTGCCAGCATGGCGGCGATCAGTCATGAGGCAGGGCTGCACAAGGACTGGCTGGCCCGCCATCTGGACCGCATCGACCCGGCTGCAGCACGCGTCGTCCGGCGGCAGGCCGGTGAGCGGCCCGACATCCGCTGGCGCCCGGCGCTGCGGCTGCTCGGCTATCCCGATGTTGCGACCTACCTGCGGGAACGGCACGTTGAGCAGCATCAGACCGTGAGCGCCATTGCCGCTGAGGTCGGCCTGTCCCACCATGCCGTCAGCTCCGCGCTCCGCCGCCACGGGCTGGACTGCGTCGCGCACGCCGCCAAGCGTCACGAGGCCCACCAGCGCGCGGCCGACGTCGCCGCCCGCCTTGGTTATCCGGACGTCGCCGCTTACATCAGCAACCGCAGATCCGGGGAATGGACGTGGGCGGCTATCGCTGCTGAGTCCGGGCAGTCGCAGACCTGGCTACGCCGGCACGCAGCACCTGAGCACCGCACGCGGTCACGGTAGGAGCCGCACCATGGCGAAGTTTCTCGTCACCTACTACGCCGGCGACATGCGATCCGATCCGGACTCCATCGCGGACGCCCGGCGCGCATTCATCCGGTGGGCCGAGCAGGCCGGTCCGGCGCTGGCCGAAGTAGGCGCCCCGGTCCGCTCCGCAATGACGATCGGCCCAGCTGGTGTCGGGGACAAAATCGCCGCACAGCCTTTGATGGGCTGGTCAGTGCTCGAGGCCGCCGATAGCGACGCGGCCGTCAGGCTCCTAGAGGATCATCCATTCATCAGCCGCGGCGCGATACTGCAGATCAGCGAACCGGTCTGAGCGGCCGGCGACATCGCGTTAACGCGCTGCCAGCCGTCACCTGCTGGCCAGGCGACGGGCGCGGTAGCCGGCGTGGAACATCTTAGCCGCGTGCGTGACCTGCGCACTGTACGGCGATATGGGCAGCGAAGTACACCAACATCCTCGTCTACGCGCACAGACAGGACTCGCCGTTCCACCAGCAAGCCGCAACCGCGGTTCGCCGTCTAGCGGAGAGCCCTGCGAGTGGGCGCTGCCATGGCCCTGCCTGCACGAGTTCTCCTCGATCGTCACTCATCTGCGTATTTACGACCCGCCGAGCCCAGCCGAAGCGTCGGACCAGATTGCCGCCTGGCCGGAATCGCCGTCAGCTGTGCCGGTGAATGAGGGCGAAACCTACTGGACGACGCTGAGTTCGCTGCTCAGCAGCGGAAAGGTCGCTGGACCGCCGACACGACGCCCGGATTGTGGCCCTATGCCTCTGCAACGGCGTGCGCGAACTCTGGACGGCCGATCGCGATTTCAGCCGCTTCCCGCGGCTGAAGGCGATCAATCCGCTGGCCAGTCGCTAGCTGCCGATCTGCTTGCGGCCGCGGGCACGGCGCACCTTGGCCCGCTGCGACGGCGAGAGCATCCGGTAAGCCACCACCGGGATGGCTATAGCGAGAGCGATGACCGCGATGGCAAGCCACGGGTTCACGATGAACAAGATCAGCCCGACGACGAGGCCAATGAGGCCATATCTCATATGCGGTGTCATGCCGGGCTCCCTTCGGGGAACTGCGTTCCCCTTATGTATCAACTATCCCACTCGATCGGTAGTTCCCGGCCAGTGGCAACAGGCTTGGCCGACGGGTTGGCCGGGGCCCGACCTGATGGTAGATGATGACTGCCATGACGCTATCGCTCCCGGTCGACGCCGAGGCCAACAAGCTGCTCTCCCGCAACCCGCTCGCCCTGTTGATCGGGATGCTGCTCGATCAGCAGGTACCCCTCGAGAAGGCCTTCAGCTCACCCTACGAGCTGGTCCAGCGCCTCGGTCACGAGCCTACCGCGGCCGAGCTGGCCGCATTCAATCCGGACGAGCTGGCGGCCGTATTCGCCGAGCGCCCGGCGCTGCACCGGTTCCCGAAGGCGATGGCTCTCCGCACCCAGGACCTGGCCAGGGTGATCACGGACCGCTACGACGGCGATGCTGCTCAGGTGTGGAACGGGGTTGACTCTGGCGCCGAGCTAGTTGCCAGGCTCGCCGAGCTGCCGGGCTTCGGCGGCTACAAGGCGCAGATCTTCGCCGCCCTGCTGGGCAAGCAACTGGGGGTCCGGCCGCCGGCTGGCGGGAAGCAGCCGGACATTTCGGCACCGAAGGCTCGCACTACTCGGTGGCCGACATCACCGACGAGGAGTCGCTAGGGGCGGTCCGGGCGTACAAGAAGGAGCTGAAAGCAGCGGCCAAGTCCGCCAGCGCCGGGCCGGCCCGGTAGGGTCCGGCCTCATGCCCGAATCTGATTTTCCGCTGACCGGGCCGGCGGCCGTCGATGTCCTGCTAGCCGGGTATGCCCGAGAAGGCAAGGACGGCGAGCGGGTGGCCAGCACGGTCACGCTGATCCGGGATGCCGACGCAGTCATCATCGTCGATCCGGGCATGGTCGCGTCCAGAGACTGCCTGCTGGCTGAGCTGGCCGGGCATGGCGTGACGCCGGCCGAGGTGACCGACGTCGTGTTCAGCCACCATCACCCCGATCACACCATCAACGCGGCGCTGTTCCCGGCGGCGCGGATTCACGACCACTGGGCCATCTACCACGGCGACCTGTGGATCAGCAGGCCGGCCGACGGCTATGTCATCAGCCAGTCGGTCCGGCTGATGGCCACGCCCGGCCACACCCCGGAGGACATCACCACGCTGGCCGCCACGCCCGGCGGAATGCACGCGTGCACGCACGCCTGGTGGGCAGCCGACGGACCTGCGGATGACCCGTTCGCGCCCGACCCGGCGGTGCTCACCGCGAGCCGGGCCCGGATCCTCGCCGTCGCTAGTGTCATCATCCCCGGCCACGGGCCGGCCTTCGAGCCCGACGACACCACCCCGCGGTGATCCGGTCAGGCTACATCGCCCTTGAGGGAGAATCCGGCCAGCCGGTTGACCGCCAGTACGAGGGCCACGACCGTCACCGCGAGTCCCATGCCGACGCCGGTGCCCGCGTTCAGGTTTGCGTGCAGGTCTGCGTTGTTCGCAATCGAGTTAGCGACTGCCAGGCTGTAGTGCCCGGCCGAGAGCAGCGCTACGCCTGGCACCAGGCCGGCCAGCAGGCCTTCCCAGAGCAGCACGTAAAGCAGGCCGAGGGCCAGCGCCCGTCCCGGGCTGAAGACCGCGGTCGCCATCACGAACAGCGCGTTGTAGATGACCGATCCGGCCAGCGCGCCGACGAACAGCCCGATCGCCAGTTTGCTGCCCGCGCCGGTCGCGATCGCCCCGGCCAGGTATTCCGGCACGGCCGCGAACGCTACAGTCAGCGCCACCGCGACGAGGTACTTGCTGAGCACCACGGTCCGCCTGCTGACCGGCGTGGCGAGCAGGTGCACGATGCTGCCGTCCTCGATCTCGGCACCGAGCACGCTGCCGCCGACTATCAGCGCCGTCAGCGCGAGGACTAGGTAGCCGATCTGGCCGAGGACCAGGGGCGGCCACTCGTTGCCGGTGGCTGTCGCCTTGAGCAGCGCTGAGATCCCGATCAGGATGATGGCCGGCACGGCGAATAGCAGTGCCCGCTTACGGCTCATGGCGGCGCGTAGCGTCAGCCTTATGATGACGCCGTTGAACAGGCCGGACATCGGCTGCCCCGTTCTTTCGTTCCGCTGACCCATCAGGACGCCAGCAGGTAAGTGAAGACGCTTTCCAGCGACTCGTCGGCTGGCAGCACCTGGGTCAGGCGAATGCCACGGTCGCGGGTGAGGCCGGCCAGTTCCCTGGTGAACGTGCCGTAGTCGGACGCGCGCACCTGAAGCCCGTGCCCGGTCAACTCCACCCCGCTGATAGCGGGCAGCCCGATAAGCGCGGAGCCGAGCGCCCGGTCATCGGATGAGCGGACCATGAAGACATGCGGCCGGTTGGTCATCAGCCGCCGGATAGCCCGGAAATCACCGGACGCGGCGAGGCGGCCGCCGACGATGACCTGGATGATCCCGGATAGCCGTTCGACTTCTTCCAGGATGTGCGAGCTGAACACGATGACCCGGCCCCGTTCCCCCTGGGCATGCAGCAGGTCCATCATGTGCAGCCGCTGTCGCGGGTCCATCCCGTTGAACGGCTCGTCCAGCAGCACGATCTCCGGGTCGTGCACGAGGGCAGCGGCTACCTTGATCCGCTGCCGCATGCCCTTGGAGTAGGTGGCGATCTTCCGGTCCTGGGCGTCGGTCATCTCCAGCATCTCGATGGCGCGCCGGGCGGCGCCGTCAGGATCTGGCAGGCCGTGCAGCTTAGCCGTGGCAACGACGAAGTCGGCGCCGGTCAGGAACGCGTACACCGAGTCACGCTCGGGCACTAGGGCCACCCGGCGGAACATGGCCGGGTTGCGCCAGCTGCTCTGCCCGGCCACCGTGATCTCGCCTCGGGAGGGCGGCAGGAAACCGGCCATCATGTGCATGATCGTGGTCTTGCCAGCACCGTTGGGACCAAGCAGGCCGGTGACGCCAGGCCCGATGGTCATGGTGATGTCGTTGACGGCCACCACGTTGCCGTACCAGCGCGAGACGGCTCGAAACTCAATGGTCGTCATGCCACACCGACCCTCCGGTAGCGGGCGATGAGCCCGCCGATGGCCGCCACGGTCAGGACGACGAAAACGGCGAAGTAGACCCCGCCGTATCTCCCGATGGTTACCTGCTGGAAAGGGTGTGCTTGGAAACCTAGTGTCGTGCCCTGGAACCAGTGCAAGACGCCCCCGAGCAGGGTGAACGGGCTCAGCAAGCCGGCCAGGCTGGCCAGCGCCGACGGCTGGCCGAAGGCGCCCGGGCCGAAGGCCTGCTCGCCGACATGGCCCAGCACGCTGGCCAGGATAAAAGTGAAGAAGAGCGGGATGCCGGTAGCGCAGATTGCAAAGACGCGCTTGCCGGTGCTGGATGCGAGCAGCAGCGAGATGCTGGCCAGCAGGACGGCCCAGGCTGCCCCGTACAGCAGTCCCGGTCCGAGCGCGCGGGTCTGGGCCCATACCTGGCTCGGTCCGTGCTGCTGCGACACGATACCGAGGTACAGCAGGATCACCGGGACCTCGATCAGCGCCAGGCAGGCGAGTACGAACGCCAGGAGCTTGGCGACCGGGTAGTCGATGCGGTGAATCGGCCTGGCGAAGTACAGCGGCAGCGTGTGGCTGCGCAAGTCACTGGAGACCAGGTTCGGTGCCTGCAGCGCCACGAAGATCAGTACCGCGATTGCCCGTAGCTGCGGAACGTAATTGTCATAGCCGACGATCGGCTGACTGCCGGGATTGGTAGCCAGCGCCACCGCGTTGACAGCGGCCGGCAGGCATAGCAGCGCGACCAGCAGGACCGGGAAAATCTTGGCCTTGGCGCCGCGGCCGATGCCGAAAGCCGCCCGGAAGCTGTGCCAGACCAGCGCCCGGACGATCTGCGCCCGGCCCAGCCGGGCGCCCTCGTATCGCCGGTAGCCAATGTTGTGGATGACCCCGCCGCCATCGGCCGCGGGGGCGAGCTGCCCGCTGGCAGTCTCGGCATTAGCTGACACTGGCAGCTCCTGTTGTCATGCCGGGCGCGTCAGGCGCTGAGTCGGCAGCCGCGGCTGACACCGACGGATCAGCACGGAACAGTTCCTCAATCCGGTGCCTGCGCTGTTCCAGCCGGCTCAGCGGCAGGCCGAGATCGGCCACCGCGTCACGCACCGCGTCGTAGGTTTCGTCTCCGGCTAGCTGGACCAGCAGCCCCCGCTGATAGGAGACCGGGCTGAGCCCGCGGGCGGCGAGTTCGGCGCGCAGCTGCTCGATGCCCTCGTCGACCTCGACGAGAAGGGCCGCGCTGGCCTGGGTCACCGAGCTCATCGAATCAGCCCGCAGCAGCCGTCCGTCATCGATCGCGACGAGGCCGTCGCAAATCTGCTCGATCTCACCGAGCAGATGGCTGGCGACAAGGATCGAGATGCCGAACTCGGCCCCGATCTTGGCGATCAGCTCGAGCATGCTGGTGCGGCCCGCTGGATCAAGGCCGTTTGTCGGCTCGTCTAGCAGCATCAGCCTGGGGTCGCCGACAAGGGCCTGAGCGAGCTTGACGCGCTGCTTCATGCCAGTGGAGTAGGTGCCGATCTGCCGGTACCGCTCTTCGTACAGGCCGACGTGCCGCAGTGAGTCAGCGGCGCGCTCCCTGGCCGCTGTCGCTGGCAGCCCGGACATGCGGCCCATGTGCGTGACGAACTCGGTGGCTGTCACGTCCGACGGCAGGCAGTCGTGCTCCGGCATGTAGCCGGTGTACGTCCTGATCTCAAAGCCGTCGGTGACGCAGTCGTGGCCGAGCACGAGGGCCGTGCCGCTGGTCGGCTCCAGCAGCCCGAGCAGGATCTTGATGAGTGTCGACTTGCCGGCCCCGTTCGCGCCGATGAGACCGGTGATGCCCGGCTCCACGGTCACGGTGAGCTCGTCGAGCGCGGTCACGATGTTGCCGTACCGCTTGGTGAGGCCCTTTGCCTGGATCACCGCCCCCGGCGCAGGCTGCCAGGCCTGCTCTCCGGTCAGCGGCGCAGATTCCCCGATCAATGTTCCTCCGGCTTCCCCGATTTGCGAGACCACCATCTCAGCTTCAGCCACCGGCCGCATCAGACCTGAGGTTGATCCAGACTGGTCGCAGTGGTGAGACCCACACAATCGTCAGACTCGCGCTGGCAAGACACACGGTCATGAGAGCTGCAGTGTCTCAGGTCTACACCGGGATAACTTCCGGAGGGTAGGGTTTGGCCGAGAAGCCTAAATCGGGGCAAGCGTCGCTTTTGAGTTTTAGGGACTCTGCAGTGGTCAACGGGGAAACGCGGGCTGCCTTGCAGCCTTCCGTCGGCCAGTCGCAGCCCCACTCCCGGTACCTTCGGCCAGCCCTGGCGGGATTGCTGCTGCTGGCGGCGATCGCCGGAGTCGGCGCGGCCAGCACGGGCACTGGCACCGGAGGGCCCTGGCGCGGCCACCCGCTGGCCATCGGCGTCGCGGCCGAGCTATTCCTGGCCGTGCTGTTGCTCGCGCTAGCCATGCTGGCCAGGCGCTCGCCAATGCCGGGTCACCTGCGCAGCCAGCTAAGGTACCTGCTGCGCTGGGGCACCGCCGTCTTGATGATCGCCATCGCGGTCATCGTCTTTATCAACTACGTGGCTAACCGACATCGGTCGACCCTGCTGAAGCTGTTGTTCCCCAAGACCCAGAAGAGGCCGGGGCAAGAGCGGACGCTGCCAGTCCGGTCTCATCCGGTCCATACGCTGCATCTGACCTACCTGCTGTATGCGCTGATCGCGTTGCTGCTCGTCGCAGCGATCGCGGCTTGCGTGCTCGTCGTCGTCCGCCGCAAGCCAGCCTGGCCGGCCTTCGCCGACGAGCTCGCGGAGGAGGAAGGCGCTAGCCTGCAGCGGGCTGTCGAGTCCGGCCGGGAGGCGCTGCGCGCGGTAGACGACGCACGGGCCGCGATCATCGCCTGCTACCTGGCCATGGAGGGCAGCCTGGCCACCGCCGGTACCGCACGCGCCGCCGCCGAGACACCGGATGAGCTGCTGGCCAGGGCCACCGCGTCAGGGCTCCTGCACGGCCCGGCCGCGGCCCGGCTGACCGCCTTGTTCTACGAAGCGAGATTCTCCACGCATCCGCTGTCCGGCACCGCCAAGGCTGATGCGACAACGGCGCTGGACGAGATCTCGGCGGAGCTGCGAGTCACGGCGGGCACCGAGGGGACGATGAGCGGCCGCAGCCCGGCCAGCACCGGCCCGGTCGGCACCGGCCCGGTCGGCGGGGCCCCGCCGTGACCGCGCAGAAGCTGCCTGGCAGCGAGGGAATCCCGCCGGCCGGCGCCGAGGGCTGGCGGGCCGCCGCGCCGGAACTCGTCATCGCGGCAACGCTCGTCGCCGTCACCAGCGTCGCCGTCTACCTGTACGCCGGCCGTAGCGCCGCCGTCGTGGCGGTGGTCATCTGGGCGGTCGTCGCGCTGGTAGCGCTGCGCTGGATCGTGCCGCCCACCGCGCGCCCGCTCGCGGAGCAGGTGCCATGGCTCGGGGCCGGCCATACCAGCTTCACCGGCTACTGGCGGAAGCGTGCCATGCTGGCCGACGCGTCAGCGTCCATGGTCAGCTACGACACTGAGCTCCGCATGACCCTGCAGCACCTGCTGGCGGCCAGGCTCGCCGAGCGGCACGGCGTCAGCCTGTACACCGATCCCGAAGCGGCCCGGCGATTGCTGCTGCCCAGAGCAAGCGACGGCGTGCTCTGGTACTGGCTGGACCCGCTCCGGCCAGCCGAAAGCGATCAGAAGCGGCGCGGCATCCCGCCACGCACCCTCGCCGCCATCATCAACCGACTGGAGCGATTGTGACCGAACCGACCTGGACTCCGGCCCGGACCGCGGAGCGCTGCGCGCTGGTGCTGGATGAGATCGAGCGGGCGGTGGTGGGCCGCCGCCGGAGCCTGGAGCTCGTGCTGATGGGGATCCTGGCCGGCGGGCACGTGCTGCTGGAGGACCTGCCCGGGCTGGGCAAGACCCTCATCGCCCGGTCGTTCGCGACCGCGCTGGGGCTGGACTTCGCCCGGATACAGTTCACACCCGACCTGCTGCCATCCGATGTCGTCGGCGCCCCGCTGTATGACCAGCGGACCGCCCAGATGGTGTTCCGGCCAGGCCCGGTGTTCACTCAGCTGCTGCTCGCCGATGAGATCAACCGGACGCCGCCCAAAACCCAGGCCGCGCTGCTGGAGGCGATGGGCGAGGGCCAGGTCAGCATGGACGGTGTGACCAGGCCGCTGCCCCGGCCCTTCGTCGTGCTGGCCACCGACAACCCGATCGAGTACGAGGGCACCTACGAACTGCCCGAAGCTCAGCTGGACCGGTTCTTGATGCGGCTGCGGCTGGGATACCTAGGCGCCGCCGATGAGACCGCCATGCTGCAGCGCCGCCTCGACCGCGCGCACGAAACCGCCTCACTCCAGCCGGTCACCGCCGCCGCCGAGCTGATCGCGATGCGGGCATCGCTGGAGCAGGTCGAGGTCGCCCCCGACCTGCTCGACTACATCGTGGCTATCATCACCGCCACGCGCACCCACCCCCAGATCCAGGTCGGCGCCAGCCCCCGCGGCGGCCTGGCCCTGGTCCAGCTCGCCCGGGCCCAGGCCCTGCTCGCCCGCCGCGACTACACCATCCCCGACGACGTCAAGAACGTCGTCGTCCCCGCCCTGGCCCACCGCATCACCCTGCGCCCTGAACTATGGGTCCGCCAGGTCAAATCTGACGACGTCATCGCCACCCTCCTCGCCACCGTCCCGGTGCCGAGAACCGACCCGGCAGCAGTCGGTGGCTGACCCGCCCGGCCCGGTCGGCCTTCCCGGCCAGCTGTATGAAAGCGGCCTGCGGCGCGTGCCGGTTCGCTGGGACGTATCGCCGCATGCCCGCAGGCTGCTGACGCTGGCGATGGCTGGCCTGGTCATCGCGATTATCACGCGGCGGCCAGAATTCGCGGGTCTTGCGGCGCCAGCCGTCCTGCTGCTCGCCACCTGGCGCACCGACCGGCCGGCCGAGGTGAGCGTGCGGGTCAGCCTGACCGACACGACCGTTGTCGAGGGCGCGGCGGCCGCCGTCCGGGCGGAGATCGGCGGTCTCGGCGAACTCGACGCCGAGCTCATCATCGAGGCCGCCGACGACGTCGACGCGGGCGGCGCGGTCAGCACGGCAACCGGGCGGGCACGCCTTCAGTTCGTGCCAAGGCGATGGGGGAACCGTCCCCTCGGCATGCTCGCGGGCACGCTGCGCGACAGCCATCGGCTCGCCGAGGGCAGGTTCCTGATCTCGCTGCCTCGCGTGAACTGCCTGCCCGAACCGGCCCGGTTGGCAAGCACCGTCGTCCTGAGCCGCCTGCCGAGCCGCCTGGGCGAGCATCCGGCCAGGGCAACCGGCGAGGGCGGCGAGTTCGCCGGCGTCCGCGAGTTCGTGCCCGGAGACAGGCAGCGGCGAATCAACTGGCCGGCCACGACCCGCCATGGCACTATCCACTTGAGCACGTTCGCGGCCGAGCGGATCCAGAACCTCGTGGTCATCGCGGACGAGACGGCCGACGTCGGCGAGCACGGGTCGAGTTCGCTCGATCTGGTTGTCCGGGGCTCGTCCGGAACGATCGCGCACTACCTGGCCCGCCGGGACCGGGTGGGGCTGATTATCTACGCCAGCCGGCTGAGCTGGATCGGGCCTGGGCAGGGACAGCGCCATTTCCAACGCCTGGTCGACCTGCTGATGTCCAATCCGGGCGGCTGGGACCGCGCGGCGAAACTGACGCGACTGCCCCGCGCTGCTCTGCCGCCGGGCGCCCTGATCCTGGTGTTTAGCCCGCTGCTTGATCCGCGGCTGGTCGAGGCGTTGCGCGATCTTCGCGAGCGGGGCTTTAACGTACTGGTCGTCGACGTTCTGAACGCGGCACCGGAATTTCCTGGCAACAGAGCGTCGCAGCTGACGACCCGGATCTGGCGACTTGAGCAGCAGTCCATCCGATTCTCGCTGACTCAGATCGGCATCCCGGTGGTGCACTGGGATGGCGTCAGCAGCCTGGACGAGCCGCTCGCTCCCTATACCCGGCGCGTCATGGTGGTGCACCGGTGACCGCGCTGCACGTGACCAGCACGCGGGCGACCGGCCAGCAGGGGCAGGCGCGCAGCTGGCCAGTCCGCCGGTGACCGGCCAGCAGCGGCAGGCATCCGGCCAGCGGCCGGCTGGGCCGCCGTTCCCCTGGCGCTACGTTGCCGCCGCCACCGTGCTGGCCGCGGGCCAGATCTGGTGGTCGGCCGCGCCGCTACCGGCCGCCCGGGTAGGAGCCACGATCGCCCTCATCGTGGCGATCATCACCGCTACGGCGAGCCTGGGCCAGATGGCCGTCGCGGCCACGCCGGCGCCGGGATACGACGACAGTTCCATCACCGGACGGCTCGCCGAACGCGCTGTCAGCCTGGTCAGGATGCTGCCGTGGGCCGAGGCGATGACCGTGGCAGTCCTGGTACTGGAGGTCCTGCACCGATCGCCACCCTGGCACACGGCCGTCCTCGGCGCCGCGATTGTCGGCTTTCTGCTGGCTGCGCACATGGCCGAGAGCCGGGCTGACTACAGCGTCCTGCGCAGGCAGCTGCCGCTCCTCGGCCTCGGCCTTGGCCTTTCCGCGCTGGCAGTCGGCGTTACTGGGCTGCCGAGCCTGCCGACCGGAGGAATCTCCTCGGTGGTCCGCATCATCGGTGCGACGGTCGGCGTAGTGGCGGTGGGCCTGGGCGTGCCAGTCTGGCTCAGCCGCAGCCGCTAGCTACCGGCCCGCGGCGTAGCCCTGCATGCCGCGCGGATTCGCCGCCGCATACAGGAAGCCGCCAGATCGGGCCACCGCGCTTAGCCGGCCCAGTGACCACGGCGGCCTGACGTCGACGAGGTGTCCCCGGCGGCGCAACTCGGCGATGACGTCGGCACCAGCCCTGGATTCGATGGCCAGGGAGCGCGGCTGAGAGGCGCGCGGGTAGAACGACGACGGGAAGTGATCGGTGTGGAACGCCGGGGCGTCGATGGCCTCCTGCAGGTTCATGCCGTACAGCACATGGTTCAGGAAGAAGGCGAGCGACCACTGATCCTGCTGGTCGCCGCCGGGCGTGCCGAACGCCAGGTAGGGCTCGCCGCCGCGCAGCGCCAGGCTTGGTGACAGCGTCGTCCTGGGCCTGCGGCCGGGCGCGATCGTGCTCGCCAGGCCCGGTGTCAGGGTGAACATCTGCGCTCGGGTGCCCAGGCAGAAGCCCAGGCCGGGGATGACAGGAGAACTCTGCAGCCAGCCCCCGCTCGGCGTGGCCGAGACCATGTTGCCGAACCGGTCGGTGACATCCAGATGGCAGGTATCGCCCGGGCCGAGTTCCGGCGCTGACAGCCCGCCACCTGTGGCCGATAGTGTCGGCTCGCCGGTGCCCGCGCCCGCGCCGGCTGCCAGCACTCCCGCGGGCACCGCGAAGCCCGGCAGGCGGGGAACGGCGCCGCCCGGCGATCCCGGCCGTAGTTCGGCCGAGGCCTGTTCGCCGACCAGGCCCCGCCGGGCCTTCGCATAGTCAGCCGACAGCAGTTCGGCGAGCGGGACGGCCGATCTTCCGCGGGTCACCGTACCAGGCCTCCCGGTCGGCGAACGCGAGCTTCGCCGCCTCCGTGACGACATGCACGAACTCGGCGCTACCCGGCCGCGAGTTCTCGATGCCGAGTCCGTCCAGCAGCGCAAGCTGCTGCAGGAAGACCGGTCCCTGCCCCCACGGGCCGGTCTTGCACACGGTCAGCCCGTGAAAGTCCAAGGTGACGGGCGGCTCAGCCGATGCGTGCCAGCTCGCCAGATCGGCGCCGGTCAGCAGGCCCTTGTGCGCGCGGCCGGTCACGTCCATGACCTCGGCCCCGTCCAGGTAGGCCGCGATGCCCTCGGCCACGAACCCTTCGTAGAACGCGCGCCTGGCCGCCTCGATCTGCTCCTCGCGGCCCGCCGCGGCCTGCTCGGCCTCGGCCAGGATCCGGCTGTAGACGGCGGCCAGCGGCTTGTTAGTAAACCGGCTGCCCGCTGCTGGCACGCCGTCGGCCAGGTAGATCTCCGCCGATCCCGGCCAGTGCTCGGCGAAGGTGGGGGCGACGGCCGCGATCGCGGAGCTTGCGGCAGCGAGCATCGGGTAGCCCCGCTCGGCATAGCCGATCGGATACTGCATGACGTCGCGCAATCGCAGCGTCCCGTACCGGGCCAGCAGCAGCATCCAGGTGCCGAAGGCGGCGGGCACGCAGGCCGCCAGCAGGCCGGTGCCGGGCACGAGTTCCAGGCTGAGGCGGGCGAAGGCGTCAATGCTCGCCGCGGCAGGCGCCGGGCCCTGGCCGTCCAGCACGAAGGCCTGCCCGCTGGCGACGTCAAAGCCGATGACCGGCACTTCGCCGCCGGGACCGTTCAGGTGCGGCTCCACCACCTGCAGGACCAGCCCGGTGGCGACAGCGGCGTCAAACGCGTTGCCGCCCTGCTCCAGCACCGCCATCCCGGCGGCCGAGGCAAGCCAGTGCGTGGACGCCACCATGCCGAAGGAGCCCGCGAGCTGTGGCCGAGTAGTGAACTTCCCGCTGCCAGACATGGCCATCAGTGGTACCTCACTCTCGGGTCCAGAGCGGCGTAGCCGATATCGGCGAGCAGATTGCCGAGGATCGTCAACAGGGTCGTGATCAGGGTAATCGCGAGCATCAGCGGATAGTCAGTGTTCAGAGCCGCCTGGAAGAACATCAGGCCCATGCCTGGATAGTTGAAGACGACCTCGATGAACACGTCTCCGCCAATCAGGAACGGCAGCGTCAGGCCGAGCAGCGTCATGATCGTAACAAGCGAATTGCGGAATACGTGGCCCCAGAGCACCCGGCTGGCGCCAGCGCCTTTGGCGCGGGCAGTGCGCACATAATCCTGGACGATATTGTCCAGCACCGACGACCGCATATACCTGCTCCAGCCCGCGAACTCGCCGAACGCGAACGTGGCCACTGGCAGGATGAGCGCCACCGGATCGGAGAGGATCGCGCCGACCGACGTCCCTTGCGGCGCGAAGCCCGGCAGCCAGTGCAGTTCGATGGCGAACCACTGGACCAGCAGGATGCCGATGAAAAAGTCTGGGGCACCGTATCCGATGAAACTGACCGTGGTTAGCAGGTGATCGATGACTGAGTAGCGCCGGAGCGCCTGGTACATCCCCAGCGGGACGCCGATCAGCAGGCTAGCGGCCGAGCCGAGGGCCACCAGTACGATTGTCTTCGGCAACGCCTCGGCGATCAGTGTCGAGACGGGCGCGTTGGCGTACTGGTCGAAACCCAGGTCGCCGTGCAGCAGTGCCCACAGCCATCTTCCATACTGCACATAGACCGGCTGGTCGAAGCCCAGCAGCCGGTTGTAACTAGCGATCTCAGCCCGGGTTGCGCGGATGCCGAGGATCGCCTGGACCTCTCCGCCCGGTACGAAGTGCAGCAAGACGAAGGTGACCGCCGTCACGATGAGGGTGACGACGATCGCCTGGATCAGCCGTCTGATGACGTATCCGGTCACTGCACGATCCCCTGGTCGCGCCCACGCAGCATGTACACCTTCACGCGCTCGTGGCCCCCACAGGTCATGCAGCAGTCAGCTCCGGCCTGGCGGTGCAACGCGCCAGGCCGCCATACTCCGCGGACGGCCCAACCCGGCTATGGCATCGCCGGCTGATCCGCTGCAGACGTGATGGCCGCGCCCACGGGGTTCTGCAGCGGGAAGTGGCAGGCCGCGAGGTGACCCTCGCCGGCGAACGGCGTCATCGGCGGCTCGACGTCGGCGCAGATCGCCTGCGCACGCGGGCAGCGGGTACGGAACCGGCAGCCGGACGGCGGATGAATCGCGCTGGGCAGCTCGCCCTTGACCCCTTCAGTGACCTTCTTCTTCTCCGCCTCCGGGTCGGCGACCGGCGCGGAGTCCAGCAGGCCCCTGGTGTAGGGATGGGCGGGCCGCAGGTAGACCTCTTCGGCCGGGCCGACCTCGACCAGCTTGCCCAGATACATCACGCCGATCTTGTCGGACAGGTAGCGCACCACGCCCAGGTCGTGGGAGATGAACAGGTAGGTCAGCCCGAGATCGTGCTGCAGCTCCTTCATCATGTTCAGCACCTGCGCCTGGATGGACACATCCAGCGCGGACACCGGCTCGTCGGCGACGATGAGCTCCGGGTTGCAGCATCAGCGCGCGGGCAAACCCGAGCCGCTGGCGCTGGCCGCCGGAGAACTCGTGCGGGTACCGCTCGGCCGCCGAACGCGGGCAGGCCGACCTTGTCCAGCATCTCGTCGACCTTGCTGCCGCTGCTCCTGCCTGTTGCCGATGCGCTGGATGACCAGCGGCTCGCGCAGCAGCGTGCCGGCCCGCATCCGCGGGTCGAGCGAGGCGTAGGAGTCCTGGAACATCAGCTGGATGTTCCGGCGCTCCCGGCGGTACTCCCGCGCGCTGCTCTTGGCCAGGTCCTTGCCCGCCGAGGCTGATCGAGCCGCTGGTCGGCTTCTCCAACCCGACCACCAGCCTGCCGATCGTGGTCTTCCCGCAGCCGGACTCGCCGACCAGGCCGAACGTCTCGCCGCGGCGGATCGCGAAGCTCACGTCCGCCACCGCGCTCAGCCAGCCGACCCGGCGCTGCAGCACCGCGCCCCTGGTCACCGGGAAGTCCTTGACCAGGCGCTCGATGTCCAGCAGCACATCGCCGATGCCCGGCCCAGGCACTGGCGCCTCTGCCTTGGCCTGGTTGAAGCCGGTCAGTCTGCCCGTCTGCGTGCGCTCCGACGGCCCGACCGGGTAGAAGCAGCGGAACTCGTGGCCCGGCCACCTCACCAGTCAGCCTGCGGTTCCTCCGCCCGGCACCGGTCGGTCACATACCGGCAGCGGGCCGCGAAGCGGCAGCCGGCCGGCGGGTTCACCAGGTCCGGCGGCAAGCCGGGGATCGAGTACAGCCGCTCACCTGCGTCCGCGGCCTTGTCCGGCAGGGCCTGGAAGAGCGCCTCGGTGTACGGGTGCCGGGGCCGGGCGAACAGGGTCTCGGTGTCGGCAAGCTCGGCGATCTTGCCCGCGTACATCACCGCGACCCGGTCCGCGCGCCCCGCGATCACGCCGAGGTCATGGGTGACCAGGATGACCGCCATGCCCAGCCGGTGCCGCAGGTCGTCGATGAGCTCCAGGATCTGCTTCTGGATCGTGACGTCGAGCGCGGTGGTCGGCTCGTCCGCGATCAGCAGCTTCGGCTCGCAGGCCAGCGCCATCGCGATCATCACGCGCTGGCGCATGCCGCCGGAGAACTGGTGCGGGTACTCCTTGATCCGCTCGCTGACGCGCGGGATCCCGACCAGGTCGAGTACCTCGGCCGCCCGCTCCATGGCCTGCTGCTTGGACACCTCCCGGTGCAGGGTCACAGCCTCGGCGATCTGCTTGCCCACCGTCATCGTCGGGATTCAGCGAAGTCAGCGGATCCTGGAAGATCATGCCGATCTCGTTGCCGCGGATCTTGCGCATCTGCTCGTCGGAGAGCGAGCTGATCTCCTGGCCGTTGAGCTTGATGCTGCCGCCGGCGATATGGCCGCCGGTCGGCAGCAGGTTCATGATCGACAGGGCGGTCATCGTCTTGCCGCAGCCGGACTCGCCCACGATGCCCAGCGTCTCACCCGCCTCCACCTGGAGCGAGACTCCATCGACGGCGTGCACGACGCCCTCGCGCAGCCGGATTTCGGTGCGCAGGTCGCTGATATCAAGTAGCGGCGCCACTAGCTCACCTCTCCTACCGGCGCTGCAGCCGGGTCTCGAAGGCGTCGCGGAGCGCGTCGCCGATGAAGTTGAAGGACACCACGGTAAGGATGATGATGAGGCCGGCCGGATAGATCAGCCACCAATAGCCCAGGTTGACAAATTGCAAGCCGTTGCCCAGCATCGAGCCCCAGTCCGTGGACGGCAGCTGAATCCCGAAGCCGAGGAAGCCGAGACCGGAGAGGGTAAGAATCGAGTCCGCGACCGCGAAGGTGGCCTGCACGATGATGACGCCGATCGCGTTCGGCATCACGTGCCGCAGCACCGCGCGGGAGCCACGCCCGCCCGCCACCTTGACCGCCTGGACGTACTCCCTGGTGCGCAGCGACAGAGTCTCACCGCGTACCAGCCGGGCCGGACCAGGCCAGTAGGTCAGCGCGATGATCAGGATCAGCGTGCCCGCACTCGGGTGGATCAGCACGGCCAGGACGATTACTAGAAGGATGAACGGAATTGACAGCAGAGCGTCAACGATCCGCATCATGAGCGCATCGACCAAGCCGCCGGCGAACCCGGAGGCTGCGCCGTAGATCGACCCGAAGAGGCAGGCCGCGAAGGCAGCCGCCAGGCCGACCAGAAGCGAGTTCTGCCCGCCCACCATTAGCCGGCCGACCACGTCGTAGCCGAGCTCGTCGCAGCCGAGTAGGTGCGCTGAGCCCGGGTGGCAGGCGTACAGGCTGGTGTTCGTACTGACTTGCTCGGTGTGGTAAATGTGCGGGCCGACAAAGGAGAACAGGAGAACAAACACCACGAAGCCGAGGCCGACCAGGGCCAGCTTGTTCTCCGCGAACACCTCCCAGCCGCGCCGGAACATGCTCCGCGGCTTGGTGGCCTGAAGCTGACCGCCTGCAGGAGATACAGGCGGCGCCTCTATGGTGAGCGCTCCTGGCACTGCCGGGTCAGCGTGCGGCATCATTGCCATCAGGTGTACCTCACCCTCGGGTCGAGCATGGCGTAGCCGAGATCGGCAAGCAAATTACCCAGAATGGTTACCAGCGTGGTCAGCACAGTGATCGCCAGCATCAGCTGGATGTCGGTGTTAAGCGCCGCCTGGTAGAACCCCAGCCCCATGCCCGGGTAGTTGAACACGACCTCGATGAAGATCGCGCCGCCGATGACGACGGGCAGCTGCAGGCCAAGCAGCGTAACGATCGAGATAAGCGAGTTCCGGAAGACGTGTCCCCATAGCACCCGGCGCTCGCTAGCGCCCTTGGACCGGGCGGTCCGCACATAGTCCTGCACGATGTTGTCCATCACCGAGGACCGCATGTACCTGCTCCACAGCGCGAACGCGACGAAAGCGTAGGTGGCGACGGGCAGGACCAGGGCGGCCGGCTGGGAAAGAATGGTACCGATCGAGCAGGTATTAGCCGGGCACTGCGGCGCGAACCCAGGGAACCAGTGCAGGTCGATGGCGAACCACTGGACGAGCAGGATGCCGACGAAGAAAGTGGGAGCCCCGTAGCCGACAAACCCGATGCCGGTCAGCACGTGGTCGACAACCGAGTAGCGACGTACGGCCTGGAAGATGCCGAGCGGGACGCCGATTATCAAGCCGACGGCAGTACCGATGAACGCGAGCACGATCGTCCTCGGCAGCCATTGCGCCAGTATGGTGGACACTTGCGCGCTTAGCTTCAGGTCGTAGCCGAAGTTCCCGTGCAGTACCTGCCAGAGCCATTTGCCATATTGCTCGTAAAACGGCTGGTCAAAGCCCCACTGCTTGGAGAAGGAAGCGATCTGGGCCGGGGTTGCCCGGATGCCGAGCACCGCGTGCACCTCGCCCCCAGGGACGAGATGCAACAGAATGAAAGTAATTATCGTCACGATAAGGGTGACAAATATCGTCTGGAGGAGCCGCCTGATCAGGTAGCCGGTCACTGCATGTCCCCCCATCCGCCTTGCCGCGGGGCCAGCCACGCATGGGTAGCCACCATTACCAGGCTCCTTCCATAGTGCGCCGACCCGTTCTTGCCTACAACACCCTCTGTTCCGGTCCGGCCGCCGCGCTGGCGGTTAGCCAGCGCGGCGGCCGGGGCCGTACCTTCAGTTCCTACTGTTGTTGCCAGCGAATGGGCGTCAGCAGGTCTTCTTGCTGCACGTCCAGTACTGCGGGAACCACGTCAGCAACGGGTTCCATGTGACCGGGCCGGTGCTCGCACCATTGATTTGCTGCAGGCCACCGTCGGTTGCCACCACCGAGGTCTGCCACGGCAGCCACAGCGACGGAACCTGGTCCGCGTTGTAGGTGGCGTAGGCGTCGAATGCGCTGATGCTGCTGCTGGTCTGCGTCGCCTTGATGAGCTGGTCCATCTTCGGGTCGGCGTAGCTGCCCGAGTTGTTGGGAACGCCAGACTGCCACAGCGGCTCACCGGTTGGCTCGAAGCCGGGACCGTTGAACAGCCAGCCGCCGAGGTACAGGAACGTCCACTTGCAGGTCGCCTGCGTCGGCTTGCAAGGCACGGTGTCACCGAGCAGCGTGTTGAACGTCTCACCGGTGGCGGCGAGCTGGATGCCCGCCAGCGCAAGGCCAGACTTGAGGATGTCAACCTGGTCCGCCTGGGTGGAGACGCCCGAGGTGTACAGCATGGCGAACTTCGCCTGGGTGCCCTTGGCAATGCCAGCACCACAGTTGGAAGCACCGCTGCCGGCGCTCTCGCAGGTCAGCACGCCGCCGACCTTCTTCCAGCCGTGTGCGGCCAGCAGCGCCTCGCCCTTGGTCGGGTTGTACGGGTACGGGCCTTGTCCGCCGTTCGCCGTCATGGTCGGGGTGACCCACTGGCTGCGCGGGTAGGGCGGGACGCCATTGGTGGTCGGGTAGGCGTAGCCACGCCCGACGGAGCTGGACATGCCTGCCTGGTTGTTCAGGTACATCAGGGCCTGCCGGAAGTACAGCTGCTTGAACACCGGGCCGTACGTCGGGTTGTGGAAGTTGATGTACGCATACCCGATGCCGAAGGAGTAGGCAGGCGACAGGGTGTACCCAGACGACGCGAGCGGGTTGCTCGGAGGCAGGAAGCCCTTGCCGGCCGGCGCCAGGTCGGTCGACGGCACGCTGGCATTCGGACCGGACGAGCTGTATGCGCCGGTCTTCAGGCCCGTGTAGACGGCCGTGTCGGTAGTGGCCTCCACGAACTTCAGGCCGACGGTCGCCTTCTGCGGGCCCGAGTACTTCGGGTTCGGCACGAACGACATGTTGCCGTTCACGTTGTAGGAGGTCAGCTTGTACGGTCCGTCGTTGACCTGCCAGAGCGGGTTCGTCGCGTACGTCGAGGTGATCTTGTTCTGCGCGTTCATGAACGTGTAGACGGCCTTGCACTTGGCCCAGCCGTCGGCAGCGCTGTCGGTCAGGCAGCCGCCGCTGCCGGCCGCCCCGCCGGCCTTGCTGACGTCCCACGCCAGCGGCATCGGCGTCAGGATCGCGAGCTGGTTGTAGGTGAACCAGATGCTGGAGTAGGCCTGCTTGAGCTGCAGGGTCACCTGCTCAGGCCCGGTGGCCGTGTAGGACGTCATGTTGTCCGGCAGCAGGCCTTGGGTGTAGCCGGCGTAGCCGGTCTTCTCGGCCTCCAGCATGTTCAGGTTCAGCATGAGGTCCTTGGCGGTGACGGTTTCGCCGTTCGACCACTTCCAGGGCTTGAGGTTGATCACGACGGTCTTGCCGCCGTTGCTGTAAACCGGCGCGGAGGCCGGCGACAGCGAATAGTTCACCGCGATCGAGGTGTTGCTTGGTCCGCCGAACATGTAGAGCGGCAGCACCATCTGGTACTCGAAGTCCTCGTAGTTAGCGACGCTGTAGCACTGGGTCGTGGTGAAGGGGTAAATGCAGCTGGCACCCGTGCCACTGATGATGGGCAGAGTCGCCGTGGCGCCCTTAACACTGGACGAGCCGCTGGGGGCGCCAGCGCTTGAGCTGGACCCGCAACCTGCGGCCAGCAATGCGGTCGCGGCCACTGCCGCAACTCCCGCGACGCGTATTTTGCGTCTGCGTTCGAACATGTGTACTCCTTCGTTGCGGCGCGATACACGCCCGAGCCGGTTCAAGTTGTCCGGGTGCCGAAATCAGTGGGAGTGCGCCGAATCAGACCGCACCCGCCAAGAGTACCTAAAGTACCGGAGTAGGACGGTACTTCGTCTTAGCGTGGTTACAGCCACTTCCCAGCCTCCGCCTCATTGCGGCCGCCCGGAACCGGGGCGAGGCGCGAGGCCTGGCCGAGGTTACCCTCGGTCGAGACCAGCCGCCTTCCCGGCTACGGTTCGTTGCGAGCGTAGTTGCAGCCCGGTGTCGATGCGATGCACGATATGTCACAAGTTCCTATCGATGTAGTCGCCAAGCACGTGGCAGCAGCCACCGGGATGTGCCGCACTCGGCTAGCAAAACGTGACATCGGCCACTCATATCGGGCAGCCGACCGGGCGTCGGGGAACCAGCAGCGGAGGCCAGCCACCCCGTACCGGCTGGCGGCCAAGTTAGCCGCGTCCAGGATGAACAGCACCGCTGAAGCAGACGTCGGCGCGAGAATGGCCCGGAAAGCCAGGCAGGTAAGGTCAAGCATCATGTTCCGAACGCGCCTCCTCACGCCGGGCCCGCACTGCCTCGGGCGAGCCGCGTCGCGCGGGCGCTGGCGAACCACGACACTCAGGCCAGCGCCCACCGGGATGGGCTGGCGCACGGGAGCCAGTGCGGCCGCTGTGACCGGGGCGATACTGGTCAGCGGCTGCGGCGCGGCACCGAGGTCCGGACCGGTGATCCAGCTCACATCGGCTCAAGTGACCCAGCCCAGCGCGACCGGTACTACCGAGGCCTACGTCGACGTGCAGAACAACGGCCCAGCCGACACGATCGTTGCTGCCCGACTGAGCGTCGGCGGGCGAGTGATGCTTCGCTCACCGGCTCGTCCGGGCGTTGTCGTGATGCGGACGGTGCCCTCCATCGCGATCCCGGCGATGTCCTCGGTCGGCCTTGACCCGAATGGCTCGCATCTGCTGGTCATCGGCGCTGGCCGGATGAAGGCCGGGACCGAGATCACCTTGACCCTGGTTTTCGCGCACGCGGGGTCGGTCTCGGTACCGGCGCTGGTTACGAACCCGGAGACCGGCGGCAGCAGCTACTTCCTGAATTAGCAGGCGCGTCCGCCGCGGTCGAGGCAGGCGAGCGCCTCACGCCCCGCCGCCGCCCGCCGCTTCGCCGCTCGCTTCGCCGCCCGCCGCTTCGCCGCCCCCCGCTTCGCAGCCCGCCGCTTCGCCGCTCGCCCGTTTCGCCGCAGCTTGCGGCCAGCACCTTCGCGATATATCGTTTCAGCATCACGGCGGTCGGGCCCGCCGATTTCAGCTACCGCGGCCCATGGCACGGAGGACAGATGACGACGCAACCGGGCTTGCGCATCGGCGACAGGGAACGCGAATCGGTCGCGGCGGAACTCCAGGAGCACTACGCTCACGGCCGGTTGACGTTGGAGGAGTTCAACCAGCGGCTGGATACAGTGTTCGCCGCCAAGACCCAGAGCGACCTCAGCCGGATCACCTATGACCTGCCGCATGTCCCGTCGGCCGGGACGCCGCTGCCGCCTTCGCGATCACGCCCGGCCCCCCAGCCGGCGGTCGGCTGGGCCGGCGACCGGACCGGGCAGGACTGGAACCACCGCGCTCGCGGCCGCATGCGCGGCGGCCTCGCGCTGCTCAGCACGCTGATCGCGGCCCTGGCCAGCTTGCTCATCGTTCTCGATTACCTGCCGCAGCTGCGCTTCTTCCCGAGCAGGCTTGGGATCCTGCTGGCCATTTTCGCGGTCATCCGCGGACTGCTCCGGCGGGTCTTCGGCGGCGGCCGCGGCCGCTGCGGACGAAAGCCC
Source organism: uncultured Actinomycetota bacterium (assembly GCA_963804435.1). Taxonomy (GTDB): domain Bacteria; phylum Actinomycetota; class Actinomycetes; order Streptosporangiales; family Streptosporangiaceae; genus JAJYUU01. The sequence continues at coordinate 4,345,341 of CAWDQI010000001.1, forward strand.
TGGTAGCAGGCTGGCCCAGTCAGCCTGCAGCAGGCGCCCGGAGCGGCACCACGAGGTAACGGAACGCGATCGCCTGGGCGGCCGGTCTTGGCGTCGGCTCGTGCCCGCTGGCGGAACGAGCGACCGCGTCGTGCCTGGCGCCCCCGTTCCCCCCTGAGTCAGGTGCTTCGGTAACGGGGCGCGCTTCGTCGCCGTCAGCCGTCGCTTCTCCGTCGATCCAGGTAATCAAGGCCGGCTTCGCCGGGCTGGTGAAGTCAAGCCGGATCCGGCCGGCGCCGGGGATCTGCTGGCCCGCTTCGCCGCCCGGTGCTTGCCCACCCGGTGCTTGCCCACACAGTGCGGCCGCAGTCAGCCCGTCGAGAAGATAGTGCGGATTGAAGGAGATCACCTGGCTGGTCCCGGTGAAGTGCATCGGCACCGACTCGACCCCGCGGGCCCGGCCATCGGATTGCGCCTCTACCACCACCATGTCCGGGCGGAATGCCAGCTGCACCGGGGTAGCCCGGTCGGCGACGAGAGACACGCGGCGGACTGCCTCGGTGAACGGCGCGGCGGGCAGCTCGGCTCGCGCCTCGAAGCTCGCCGGGAACCGCGATTCGTACCTGATGAAGTCCGTCCCGATCAGCCGCGCTGTCAGCCGTCGTCCGCCGCCTTCGAAGCTGATGATCCCGTCGGCCGGGCGGGCACCGTCGGCGGTGGCCGGGCCGAAGGCGATCGTCACCGGCTTGCCCGGTCCCATCGTCCTGGCGACATCGGCCAGGGTCCGGGCCGGGACCAGCGCGGACGCCCGGACCTTTGGGTCCGCTGGCATCCAGGGCACGGTCCGGACCGCGAGTCGGTACCGGTCGGTCGCGGCCAGTGTCAGCGCATGGCCGTCGAAGTCGATGTTGACACCGGTCAGCATCGGCAGCGTGTCGTCGCGGCTTGACGACGGGACGACCTGGGACGCCGCCGATGCGAGCACGCCACCGTCCACGGTGCCAGCGACCGCGGGCAGCTCCGGCAGTTTCGGGTACTCCTCCAGCGGCAGCGATACCAGCGCGAACTCCGCGCTGCCGCAGGTGAGCACGACCAGACCGGTTGCAGTGGTGAACTCGACGTCGTCCGGCGGCAGGCTGCGCGTGATATCCGCTAGGAGCCTGCCCGGCACCAGGGCCGTGCCGGGCTCGCCGACCTCGGCCGGCAACTCCACTCGGGCGGAGATCTCATAGTCGAAGCAGGACAGGGTTAACCCGTCGGTGCGCGCCTGCAACAGCAGGCCGGACAGTACCGGAACAACCGGCCTGGTCGGGAGTTCCCGGGCCACCCACGCTACGGCCTCGCCAAGCACATCACGATCGACCCTGAACTTCATCCGACATCCTCCCGCCCGACCCGCGGTGTTCCTTTGATAGTCGCACGCCCTGCGGACGGCGCAAACCGTTCCGGCCCCGTGCGGTGGCCGCTCCGTACCCGGAAACGACGGAAGACGGCTGGTCGTGGTCGACCAGTCAGCCTCCGCGCTTGGTCAGGAAATGAGAGCGGACGGCACCGCCGCGAGGGCGGCCTCGATGGCCGCGGCCAGCGCGCGCGCCGATTCGGCCGTCAGTTCCACCGCTACCCGGGCGGAAGGGCCCTTGCCCGGGTTGAGGAAATCGATGTTGAGCGTGTGGTCGGCCATCGCGTGCACGGGGTGGTCAAAGTACACGGTGGCGTCCGTCAGCGCGAACCAGCCGCTTGCGCCCTTGCCGCTGCCGGTGACCTGAATCTTCTCGGTATTGTAGGTACACATGCCAGTTCCTCGGCTTCCGTTCGGTCCCTCAGCTTGCCAGGTAGCGGCCGTAGAAATCCCAGATTCGCTGCCAGCCGTCATTGGCGGCCTCGGGCCGGTAGGCCGGCCGGTTCACGGAGAAGAACGCGTGCCCGGCGCCGTCGTAGGTGTGGAACTCGTGCGCCTTGCCGGCCTCGTCGAGGATCTTCGACAGCGCCGCGGTCTCGTCCCGCGCCGGGTACTGGTCGTCCGCACCGAATAGGCCGAGGAGCGGGCAGGACAGGTCCTTGGCCAGGCCGGGCAGGGGCACGGCCTTGAGTGGCATGCCGTCGGGCGGCGGGTTCAGGATGAACGCGCCGTAGCAGTCAACGGCCGCGTCCAACTGCAGGCTGCACGCCGCGAGGAATGACTGGCGACCGCCGGAGCAGTAGCCGATCACGCCGACCTTCCCGTTCGAGCCGTCCAGGCCGCGCAGGTAGTCGGCAGCTCCCCCGACGTCGCCGACGAGGCGCTCGTCCGGTACGCCGCCCTTGGCTCGCGCGGTCGCGGCCGCATCATCCGGGCTCGCGCCCGGCGCGTCACGGTAGTACAGGTTCGGCATGAGAGCGGCGTAGCCGTTGGCCGCGAACCTCCTGACGATCTCCTTAGTTGGCCAGTCGTAGCCAGGCATGTGGTGGATCACCACAACGCTGCCGCGCGGGCCGGGCCCGTCGTCTGGCACGGCCAGATAGGCCTCGATCTCATCGCCACCGAATCCGGTGATGCTGATGGTCTTGGCAGTCAGTGCTTCACCCATTCGTGTGCTGCTCTCCTTCGCGATTAGCCGTGCATGTCCGTCTTTGCCCGCAGGTGCTCCCCGCCGAGTCCATCCTGCCAGCGACGGCCACCGGCGTTTCCGCTGGAGTCCGCCTGGGTGATGCAGACCATCGCCGCAGGCAGTCGCTCGCTTGGAGGAGAGACTGGCGAATGAGTCCGGCAGCGATCGCGTTCGTGATCGTCTTCCTTGTCGTGGGCCTTGCGCTTGGCTGGTTTGGCCAGAAGGTCAGGGCAGCGCACAGCGATGTGAAGGTAGCCAAGACCAGGCTGTCCGGCGGCCGCCGGACGAGGTGGAGAAGCGGCGTCGTAGTCCTGATACTCGGCATCATTACGCTGCTCGACTTTGCGGACGTGCTGCACCCCCGATAGCGAATGCCAGCCGGCCCGCCAGCACAATAGGCACTTGATCGGAGGCGACTGTTCATGTCCGGTGCAAGCTTGCTCGTCGATGGCTTCGGCCGCGTTCGCGAGGTCGTGCACGAGGTGCTCGAAGGCCTCGACGACGCGGACCTCGAATACCGGCTGGACAGCCAGGCGAATTCAATCTGCTGGCTGATCTGGCACCTTACCAGGGTCCAGGATGACCACCTGGCCGCAGTCAGCGGCCTGGAGCAGGTCTGGTTCTCGGGCTGGGAAGAGCAGTTCGGCCTGCCACTGGATCCCGGCGACATCGGTTACGGACATGATCCCGATCAAGTCGCAGTCGTCCGGGCACCGGGCGACCTGCTGGCCGGGTATCAGGACGCGACCTATGACCAGACGATTGCGTTCGTGAGCGACCTGACCGACGCAGACCTCGCCAAGGTCGTGGACCGGCGCTGGGATCCGCCGGTAACGATGGCAGCGCGGCTGGTCAGCGTGCTGTCCGACGATCTCCAGCATGCCGGGCAGGCGGCTTACATTAAGGGCCTGCTCGAACGCCGCTAGGCCCGTCGTGCCCGCCTGGCCGCCGGCCGCTGGCCGCTGGCCGCTACCAAAACTCCGCTAGCTTCGCCGCGCTGGCCTGAGCGACGGCCGCCACCAAAGCTCCGCTACCCTCGCCGCGCTGGCCGGGCCGACGGCCGCCACCAAAGCTCCGCTAGCCTCGCCACGCGGGCCTGAGCGACGACCTCAACAGTTGAGTTCCTAAAAGATTGACAACTTCAACTGAGCCCAGTAACGTTTGAGACGCTCAACCATTTAGCAGCTCAATCCAAGAAGAAGGTAGTTTACCGTGACCCAGCAGTCCCGCCCCACTCAGCAAGACTGGGACCTTGGTAACGGCTTCTTCGAGCTGATCGGGAACATCGTTAGCCAGGGCGAGCAGTTGGCCCAGCGGCTAGGCGTGCCGGTGCCGTTCGTTAAGGCGCTGCACACGCTCGACTGCCCGATGGCCATGAAGGAACTGGGTAAGCGCATGCATTGCGACCCGTCCTTCGTCACTCTGGTGGCCGACATGCTGGAGAAGCGGGGACTGGCCCGCCGCGAGCCGCACCTGGCGGACCGTAGGGTCAAGAATCTCGTGCTCACCGAAGACGGCCAAGCGCTGAAGTCCAAGGTCGAAGAGGAACTCAGTTCCCGGATGCCGTGGAACCGGGCCCTCGACGAAAACGAGCGGGCGCAACTGCTTAGCTTGATCCGCAAGATGCTCGGCGCCGACAGCAGCCGTCCAGGCAGCAACGGCACTTGGGCAACCGCAGGCAACTCAGGAGCAGAAGGCTCCGGGCCGGTCGCCGCCGGGACGGCCGGTCTCAGTGATATCGCGGGGAGCCTGGCTAGCCTGCTCGCGGCGGGCCTGCAGGAGCAGTCGCCAGGAAAAACCCCTAGCGGTCCCCCGGCTTCGACGGGGGAGGTGAATAGCCCCGTGAGCCCGACTGCAGCGGCCAGCTGAATCCAGCAAGTCCGGCCGATCTGTCCGTAGCTCATGTAAATATTCGCCAGCGCGCAGAACTCCCGTTATAAGGAGCCAGTCTTCGCGCCTGGATTTGCGCGGCCCGTAACAGGCCGCTAACCCCAAAGCAACGCCGTACTGATCACCTGTGATCTTGTGCGCCCGTACCAGACACGGACTGTAATGAAGGAGTCACTCGCAGATGCCTGCTAAGTCACCGGGACTGGCACAGCAGCCGGGCAGCGCCGCCGTCCTGAACGGCTCGCCCGCTGGCGCCTCCGCCCCAGCCAACCGCCGCCTCGGCCTGGCGCTCGTGGTCATCGCCGCGGCCCAGCTGATGGTTGTGCTCGACGCCACCATCGTCAACGTCGCTCTGCCGCACATTCAGGCCGCGCTCGGCTTCTCCGGCTCTGGCCTGGAGTGGGTCGTGAACGCCTACGCTCTCACCTTCGGCGGCTTGCTGCTGCTCGGCGGGCGAGCGGGCGACATTCTCGGCCGGCGCCGCGTCTTCATTGCCGGCATCGCCTTGTTCGCGGTCGCATCCCTGGCTGGCGGTTTCGCCACCACCCAGGTGTGGCTGCTGGGAGCCCGCGCGATCCAGGGGGTCGGCGCCGCCATCGTCGCGCCCACCGCGCTCTCCCTGATCACGACCACGTTCCCGGAAGGGCCGCGGCGCAACCGGGCAATGGGCGTCTACGCAGCCATGAGCATTGGCGGCGCCGCCATCGGCCTGCTGCTCGGCGGCGTGCTCACTTCCTATGTCTCGTGGCGCTGGGTCTTCTTCGTCAACGTGCCGATCGCCCTCGTGGTCCTGCTGATGGCGCCGAGGGTGCTGACCGAGTCCGAGCGGCACACCGGCCGGTTCGACCTGCCCGGCGCGATCACTGGCACCCTCGGCCTGGCCTCCCTCGTCTATGGCCTGTCCAGCGCGGCAACAACCGCGAACGGCGTCTCGCACTGGGGTGACACCAAGGTTCTCGCTTCGCTCGGGGCCGCGGTGGTCCTGCTGCTCTCGTTCGTGTTCATCGAATCGCGCAGCAAGCACGCGCTGCTGCCCCTTCGCATCTTCAGGGACCGCGACCGGTCCGGCGCGAACCTGATCCTGCTGTGCGTGGGGACGGCGCTGTTCGGCATGTTCTTCTTCCTGACGATCTTCGTGCAGACCGTGTGGGGTTACAGCCCGGTGAAGACCGGCGTGGCCTACCTGCCGATGGTCGGCACGATCATGGTCATGGCAGGCGTCAGTGCCCAGCTCGTCGGCCGGATCGGTGCCAGGCCGCTGCTGATCGCGGGCTCGTCGCTCGCAGCCGGCGGAATGTTCTGGCTGTCGCGGATCACCGAGCACAGCACCTACGTGGGAGGCCTGCTTGGCCCCCTGATCCTGACGGCCGCAGGCCTCGGCATGCTGTTCATGCCACTGACCCTGGTCGCCTTGAACAAGGTCCAGGAGCGCGACGCTGGCGTGGCATCCAGTCTGGTGAACACGGGCCAGCAGGTCGGCGGCTCCATCGGCCTGGCCATCCTGGGCACCGTCGCGTGGACCGTAGTGGCCAACACCGCGCGCAACTCGGCCGCGGCGGCCCACGCGGCGGCTGCGAAGGCGGCAGCAGCGGGTCATGCGGTCCAGCTGTCCGCGACCCAGCTGGCGGTGGCGAGGAAGGCAATCACCGACCACTCGCTGGCAGTCGGGTTCTCCCGTGGCTTCGAGGTGTCGGCCATGGTCGCGGTGATCGCGCTGATCATCACCCTGGCGATGATCCGGGTGACTCGCAAGGACCTCGAAGGCGTCACGCCTCCGATGATGGGCTAGATAGAGGGAACGGGGCCGCCGTCCACCGGCGGCCCCAGCAGGCGAGCAGTGGCCTAGCCGGGACGATTCCCGCTAGGCCACTGCCGTTTGAGTGCTCCGCTGGCTGGAGCCGCCGACTTCCCGTCGAGTTTGGCCCTTGGGACACGGGCGCTTGCGGTCACGCGTCGTACCACCCGCCGTCAATCGGCAGGGTGGCGCCGTTAATGTAGCCCGCCTTCGGGCTGGCCAGGAACGCTACGGCGTCGGCGTAGTCGCGGGGACGGCCGAGGCGTCCGGTGTCGTTGGGGTTGTTCGCGTTGACGTACTTCTGTTCGATTTCCCCGAAGCTTTCTCCCCAGCCATTCTGCTTGCCGACGCCGATCACGGCATCTTTCCTAGCGGGGGTGAGGATGCTTCCTGCCGCGATGGCGTTCGAGGTGACACCGGAATGCTTCAGGTCACGAGCGAGGGATGCGGCCAGGTTGTCGCGGGCGGCGTTGGCGGCGGCGTAGTGGGGCTGAGTCGCCTTCGGCAGGTGGCCGAGGACGCTGCTGATCTGGATGACCCGTCCCCAGCCGCGAGCACGCATACCTGGGACAAGCCGCTGGATCATCCGCACGCTGGAAATAACGTCGATGTTGTAAAAATCCGCCCAGGCGTCGGGGAGGGTGTCACTCCACTGTGCCTGCGGGTCGTAGACCCCGAGATTGTTGACGAGAATGTCTATCGGCCCCTCGTGGACTGCCGCGGCTCCGACCTGGTCGGCGCCGACGTCCGTGCTGAGATCGCCGATGGCAATGCTGGCGTCGCCGCCGTCCTCGCTGATCGACTTAGCAACCGCCGCGGTCCTGGCCTCGTCTCGTCCGTGTACCACGACAGCGGCTCCTTCGGCCGCCAGGACCTTGGCGATTTCCTCGCCAAGACCGCTGCTCGATCCGGTGACGAGAGCCCGCTTACCGACGAGCTGTAGATCCATGATGGCGAGTTCCTTTCGGAGGTCTTGCCCACGGCGCCCTGACGATGAGGCGAACACGCTCTCAGCACGCGCCGCAACTCAGCACCCGCCGCAGACCTGGTCAGCTGGACCATTAGGTCCACTCCGCTCTTCACTCTATTGGACTGTAAAGTCCAGAAACTTGCCCCGTCAAATCTGCGCCTGCTCAGGCGCGTCTAACGTCGCGCCAGGCTCCTGGCAATGATGGCCGTCCAGGTCCCCAAGGCTATGCTGGACCATGTAGTCCATATCTTGGTAAGGTAGCTCGTTAAGTCCAGTACCCCGGCTGTGACACCGCCACAGTGCCACCGCAACATGTGACCACCACAGTGTCACCGCCACAGTCGGCCGCTGGTGTCTCGAGCAGTGGAGATCGCGGATGGATCGCGTGCTGACGGCCAAAGGAACCGCGACTATGCAGCGCATCGTCGAGGGCGCCGCCATGCTGATCCGCGACCGGGGCGTCGTGAACGTCAGCCTCGACGACATCCGCGACGCCACGTCGACCAGCAAGAGCCAACTGTTCCACTATTTTCCCGACGGCAAGTCCGATCTGCTGCTGGCCGTGGCCCGGCACGAGGCGGAGCAGATCCTGGCCGACCAGCAGCCCATGCTCGGCGAGCTGACCTCTTGGCCTAGCTGGCGGGACTGGCGCGAACGAGTGATCGAGAGGTATGCCGCCCAGGGGCGCCGCTGTCCGCTGTCGGCGCTCACCTCTCAGCTGGGCCTGGCGAACCCAGCCACCGAAGCGATCATTACTGATCTGTACGACCGGTGGCTCGGGTACCTCACTGCTGGCGTTAAGGCCCTGATCGACGCCGGGGAGATCGACGAGAACATCAACGCGACCCAGGCCGCCAGCGCCATCCTGGCGGCCGTTACCGGCGGTGCGACCATGCTGCAGGCCACGGGCAATATCAGCTACCTGGAGGCGTCGCTCACTGAGGCTCTGACCGGCCTCAGGGCCGCGCGCGGCTAGGGCGGCAGACGAGTAGCTCTAGCGCGATCCACCCGGAGGACCTTCATACGGTGAGACTGCGCAGCGCCGAGGCATATTGCACCAGCCCCGACCGCTCAAGTTCCTCAAGGATGCCGGGAACGGTGTTCGGCGGCCGCTCTCGTGTATCAGCGATCTGCTGGGCGCATGCGAACACCTTGTCGTGACTCCGAAGGCGCGGTCGAGGCCGACCAACCAAAGCGAACGGCTGTGTCCAGACGGACCCGCCCCGCTCGGTCGTCAGTTCACCGGTACTTAGGTACTATCTTGTATCAGGTACCGAAGGGACCACGATGACCTCTCCGCTGAAGATCGACGAGCGCACCGACGAGCTGGCCAGTCACGCCGCGCATTTCCTCGGCATGACCAAGAAGCAATACGTGGCCGAAGCGGTCGCGTTCTACACCGAGCACCGCCGGGCCGAGATCGAACGTGGGGTGAAGGTGGTGCTGGCGTCGCTGGATGGCAGCCGCGATGCGGAGGTGCGGCTGCTGAGCGGACTGAGTGCGGAGAGGGTCGAGGAACTTGGCGGGGCCGGGTGACCGGCCTGCCCGGCGCCGTCAGGCCGACGGTCCGGTGCGTCCGCGCGGACCTTGGCTACGCCAAGCTGCCGCCTGCGACGTTACCGCTGGACCGGCTGGACGCGCCGGTAATGCGCAAGGCGCAGGAGGCGTGCAGGACCGACCCGCCGTCCACCGGGCGGATCGCAAGTATCGATGACCAGGTGCTGTGGAAGGTCAAGATCGAGCGATGGCGGGGCGCGGTCTGGTGCGACTTGCCGCGCCGGTGGCTGGTGGCCGCCGGCCGACGCGAGGCAGGCTCACCCGACGACTTCTACGCCGACCTTACCGATAAGGGCAGGCGCTGGCGCGCCGAGCACAACCGCACGGCCGCCAGGCCGGTGACCACCGACACCTTGATCAGCCCGCTGCTGCCCACCACTGACGACGAGGATCGGATCCGGCTAGAGCTGGCCGCCGCTGCCGTCGACGAGATCCGCACAGTCGTCCCAGACCTGGTGCTCGCGTCGGCCGCGACCGCGGCTGAGCAGTCCGACGACGCTGGGGGCTGCGCCATCGCGGTGCTGGTGCGCCGCACCGAGCATGAGGTCTACGTCGGGATCCGGATCAGCGGGCCGGACGCGAGAACGTCACCGCACTGATCCTGACCGCCGTCCCAGCCGTAGCGGACCCGGGCGGATGGTTCCTGGACGTCATGCCTGGCCGGTCCGCCACTCCCGGCGAACTGGTGTGGTCGAACCTTCTAGACGCGGCCGCGCTCGACGATCTCCTCACCGACGACTAGGCCTAGAGATGAATCTAGCTCAGCGATCAGCAATGCCGTCGTCCTGAGAACGCGTGCCAGCCGATCGGGCCGCGCAAATTGTGTCAGGTGATCTTGGTCCTGAAGTCGTCTGAGGCCGACTGTAGTGACCTTATCCAAATGATCTTTAGTTGGCCGCTGACCTGGGCGTTAACCCTCTGATCTGCCAACTTAGTTGGCTCCCGCGATAGGACTCGAACCTATAACCTGCCGGTTAACAGCCGGACGCTCTGCCGATTGAGCTACGCGGGACCGTACGACGCTTGCTCCCTGCCCGGACCGGCTCAGGTGATCAGCACCGCGCGCACAAGGGTAGCGTACCGGCGCTGTACCCGGAGCAGCCCAGCTACGCCGTCGCATAACCGGCCGGCAGCCGGGCATATCCGCCGGTCGGATGGGCATGACCGTGAAGATCGGCGTTACTGGCATATCGGGGAAACCAGGGGGATGCTGCCAGGGACGCGTCGATGACTTTTCAGGAGAGGTCCAGATGTCTCTGTATCGAGTTACTTTTGTCGCCGGACTGGCCATGGGCTTTGTGGCCGGCGCGCGGGCAGGCCGGGAGCGGTACGACCAGATGGTCAGGTTCGCCCGTACTACCGCGGAGAACCCAGCGGTCCAGCAGGCCGCGGCAGCCATCCAGGCACAAGCAACGGAAGTCCTCAGCTCAGCCGCTAAGAAGGTTGGCGACGGGTTGCAGGAGCACGTTCCCCACCTGGCCCACTCGGCTGCCCATACGGTCTCTGATCACATTCCCGGCATGAAGCACCGAAACGGCCACGGAAACCGGCACACCGAGCCGACCTCAGATGGCGGAGCGGGAAACAGCCCTTTCGCAGCGACTACCAACAGTCACATCGGCCAGCCGCCACCGCAGCGGCCATAGCACGCCGCGCGGCGGCGTAACCAGCAGGTCAGACCAAGTACTCACGCAGCATCTGGGCGCGGCTGGGGTGGCGGAGCTTGGCGAGTGTCTTGGACTCGATCTGGCGGATCCGTTCCCTGGTAACCCCGAACTCCCTGCCAACTTCTTCCAGCGTCCGCGGGTGACCGTCGGTGAGGCCGAACCGCAGCTGGATGATCCGCCGTTCGCGGATGCTGAGGTTGTCGAGCACCTGGTCGAGCTGATCCTGCAGCATGATGAACGCGGCCGCTTCCATCGGCACGACCGCGTCGGCGTCTTCGATGAAGTCGCCGAGATCGGAGTCCTCCTCGCCGATCGGCGACTGGAGTGATACCGGCTCCTGGGCGATGCGCTGGATCTCGGCGACCCGGTCCGAGTGCAGGCCCATCTCGGCCGCGATCTCATCCGGCGTGGCCTCACGGCCCAGGTCCTGATGCAACTGCCGCTGGACGCGCGCCATCTTGTTGATGGTCTCGACCATATGGACCGGGATCCGGATGGTGCGAGCCTGGTCAGCGATCGCGCGGGTGATCGCCTGCCGGATCCACCAGGTCGCGTAGGTGGAGAACTTGTAGCCCTTGGTGTAGTCGAACTTCTCCACCGCGCGAATCAGGCCGAGGTTGCCCTCCTGAATCAGGTCGAGGAAGACCAGGCCGCGGCCGATGTACCGCTTGGCGATCGAGACGACCAGCCGCAGGTTGGCTTCGATAAGACGTTGCTTGGCCGCGATCCCGTCGGCCGCCACCATCATGAGCTCGCCCATCAGCCCGCCTGTGCTCGGTGATTGCACATGCGCCTGCATCTTTTCCTCAGCGAACAGCCCGGCCTCGATGGCCTTAGCGAGCTCGACCTCGTCGTGCGCGGTCAGCAGTGGCACGCGGCCGATCTCGCGCAGGTAGATCCGGACAAGGTCGCCGGTCACCGCCCGGCGTGCTTCGGCCTGAATTTGCCGCGGCGTGAATTCCTCAGTCTCCTGCGCGGCCTCGATGACGTCGATGCCTTCGTCGGCCAGAACCTTCAGCACGCTGTCTACGGCGTCCGCCGAGAGGTCGCAGCGATCAAAGGCGGCGGTCAGTTCAGTCATCGAGACCGATCCGCGCTCGCGGGCCTGTGCGATGAGGTCGGCTACCTGATCTACCGGGGGTGCAGCCGTAAGGCTCATGCAGCCAGTGTGCATCTGGATTCCGCTGATCAGCGGACTCAATATTGTCACCAAAGCGTTAGTAGCGCAGAAACGCGATCTTGTGTTTAGAGCGCTCCCGCGGCGCGCTCGGCCAACACCTTGCGGCGCTGCTCCAGCGCTACCAGGTCGCCGAACATCCTGTTGTACTCGGTCTGCTCCGTGACCGGGCTGAGGCGCTGGAGCCGGGATTTGACGGTCGCGATGTCGCGGCTCACCGCCAGTTCCTCGACCCGGGCCAGCACGCCCTCAGCGAACCTCGCGTCTGGTTCGCCGGTCGCGCCCGGAACCTCGATGGCTTCCACCGCGAGCCTGGTAACGAAGCCCCTCGCATTGTCGTTCGGAGCCGCGGCGCGCAGCCGTTCGGCCCACTCCCGCGCCGAGCGGGCTCCGGCGACTCCGCCTTCAGAGCCGATTAGCTGGCGGACGGCGGCGTGCGCCGGCACGGTGAACACGGCAGGCGCCAGCTCATCGAAGGCTGGTCCGCACAAGGCCGGCCGCTGGATGGCCAGCTTCAGCGCCTGGCGTTCGACGTTGACTACCGGGTCATTCTGGTCGTAGGGGCTGCGCGGTGCGGCCTGCCGCGAACTGCCGGTGCCAGCGCCGTTGCGGGCCGACGCGCTTCCGGCCTGCTCGCCCGCCGCCGGACCGCGCGGACCGAAGCCATTCGCGTGCTGACCGGCCGGCGCCGCGTTCTCCGGCACCGGGTGCCCTTGGTCAAGACTGCGCCCTTGCGGGACCCCGTTACCTGCATAGCCTGAATCCCGCCCGCGCGCGCGATCAGAGCCCTGCGCTGCTTTCCCACCGGTCCTGGCGGGGCTCGCGTGCGCGAGGACGCGCTCGAGCACGAAACCCTCGTCCATCATGCCGAGCCAGCGGTCCAGGCTGACCGCATACAGTTGCCGCAGCCCGCGATCTTTGATCCTGGCCACGATCGGCGCGGCCGCATCAAGCGCGGCCAGCCTGCCCTCGGCGGTCTCCAAGTTGTGGTCCTCGATCGCGCTGCGGATCGCGAACTCAAACAGCGGCACTCGCTGCGCAATCAGGTCGCGGACAGCCGCGTCACCGCGCGCCAGCCGCAGGTCGCACGGATCCAGCCCGTCGCCCTGCACCGCCACGAACGTCTGGGTAACGAACTTCTCTTCCATGCTGAATGCCCGCAGCGCAGCGCGCTGTCCGGCGGCGTCGCCATCGAAGGTGAAGATGACCTCACCGCGGAAGCGGCTGTCGTCCATTAGCAGCCGCCGCAGGATGGTGATGTGGCCGTCTCCGAAGGAAGTGCCGCTGGTTGCGACGGCCGTGGTGATGCCCGCCAGGTGGCAGGCCATCACGTCGGTGTATCCCTCGACGAGCACCGCCTGCCGGCGCTGGGCGATGTCACGCTTGGCCCGGTCCGCCCCGTACAGGACGGAGCTTTTCTTGAACAGGATCGTCTCGGGCGTGTTCAGGTACTTGGGCCCGTCGTCGTCGGGGGCCAGCTTGCGCGCGCCGAAGGCGATCACTTCTCCGGTGACGTCGGCGATCGGCCAGATCAGCCTGCCGCGGAACTTGTCGATAAGGCCGCGGCGGCCCTGGCTCGCCAGGCCGCCAGCCAGCAACTCGGCCTCGGTGAACCCGCGCCCGCGCAGGTGCCTGGTCAGCGACTCCCAGTCAGCCGGCGCGAAGCCGACCCCGAAACGCTCCGCATCTGCCGGCTCGAATCCGCGCGACGACAGGAAGTCGCGCCCGGCCACCGCGGCCGCAGTGCCGAGCTGCTCGACGTAGAACTCGGCCGCCGCCCGGTGCGCCTCGATGAGCCGGCGGCGCTGGGACTGCTCCTGGCCGGGAATGTGGCCGCCCTGCTCGTACCGCAACTCGATGCCGGCCCTGTTCGCCAGCCGCTCGACTGTCTCGGTGAAGCCGAGGTTGTCGATCTTCTGCACGAACCTGATGACATCTCCGCCCTCGCTGCAGGAGAAGCAGTACCACAGCCCGCGGGCTGGCGTCACGTTGAAGGACGGCGTCTTCTCTTCGTGGAACGGGCACAGTCCTTTGAGCGAGCCCCCGCCTGCGCTCCTGAGCTGGAGGTACTCCCCTACGACCTCCTCGATAGCGGAGCGCTCCCGCACCAGGGCAACGTCCTCGTCGCGGATCCGGCCCGCCATCTCCGCCCTTCCGCCGCTTCCCATCGTGCTACCCGGCAGCCGCGTGCGCGCCCCGTCGCTCCCGCCCGCAGCCCGAAACCTGCTGCCGCTGCTCGCCCAGCCTAGTCGTGACGCAGCTCCCGCCAGCGGAGCAAATCACCCAGACCTGGTAACTTCGCGGCGTGCAGCCACTACTTGTGCTCTGGGACGTCGACTACACGCTGGTTGCCGCACCTGGCGGTGCGGAGCTATATCGGCTCGCCTTGGCTGAACTCTACGGGCTGCCGCTCCCTACCGGGCTGCAATCGATGGCCGGACGCACGGACAGCGCGATCGCGCTCGAAGTGCTGTCGCTCGCTGGAGTGCCGGACGCCGAGGCCGAGGTACCCAGATTCCAGGCCGTGCTGGCGCGGCTGGCGCCGCGAGCGCACGAGATCGTGCGGGACCGTGGTCGCGTGCTGCCGGGCGCTGCAGCGGCCATCGCGGCCCTTGCGAATCATGCCGGGCGGCCCGCGCTGACTGGTGACGATCGGGTCATTCAGTCGCTGCTGACCGGGAACATCCCGGCCATGGCCAGGGTGAAGCTGTCCGCTCTCGGCCTGACCGCGCACCTTGACCTCGACATCGGCGGATACGGGGACGTCAGCCGCATCCGCGCCGACCTGGTGCCGGTGGCGAGGCGCAATGCGGCTGCCCGCTACGGCGGCGACTTCGCTGGCCGCGCCACCGTCCTGGTCGGTGACACGCCAAGCGACATCGAAGCGGCGGTCGCGCACGGAGCCCGCTCCGTCGGAGTCGCCTCGGGCCAGTTCACCGAGCTGCAGCTCGCCGAGGCGGGTGCCGACGAGGTGCTGCCCGACCTGGCCGATACCGACAAGGCTGTGAACGCGATCATCACGGGCCGACCGTAACGCTCGGGATGCCCGGCGGGCCGCACAGGCGCAAGGCAGCACGGGCGCAAGGCAGCACAGTCGCATCGGCCATCCCCTGGCACCGGCCGGCGGATCAGAGCGTTACCAGCGTCCTGGCCAGGTCGTCGTAACCAAGGTCGGGACGGTTCGGCCACAGCTCCCAATGCATCGCGCCGATCTCTAGCTGGTCCCGGCCATGGTCGTAGTCGGCGAGATCGCCGATCTGCTGTAGCCGTATCTCGTCGATGGCGATGCCGCAGGCGTGCACGATCACATAGACGCCTGGATAGGCCAGGCTGAAGCCTGACTGCCAGCTAGCGAGCCCTGCTGTGCTGGCCGGCTCGACGCCCCACTGCGTCTGCGGCCAGTCCCGGTAGCGGTTCGCCTGCTGACTTGCATACCTGACTAACGACTCGATTAGCCCGTCTGGCCGCGCACCCGGAGCCCTGATCTGATGCAGCGCCAGGTTGACCTGCGCATAAGTGGTGTCGAAGGCAACTTCGCGGACGGGATCGGTGCCGGTCGAGCTCAACTCCGCGTCGTAACGATCACGCGGCAGAGTACAGGTCAGGACCATGGCGGAGTTGCTGGCATGACCGAGGCGAACGCCCTTCGACCGGTCGGCGCTGCGGCCGGGGATTGGCTCAATCCAGCGCCGCGACGGCCAGTCCGCGTCCAGCCCCCAGGGAACGAAGTCGATGACGCTAGTTTCCATGCGTGACACCTTCTCACGCTCAGTAGCCAGCAGAGCTCAACTGCCGGAAGGTTTCGCCGCACGTGCCGGGGACCACACCGGGCATGCCGCCCATGCCGGATTCGACGCCGTCACGCCGCCGGCCGGGCGGTCACCAGGATCGACCGGCGGCCGTGGCTGACATCCGTGGACGGGACCGGCGAGTCGGTAATGCCGGTCACGACCCATCCCGCCTGTTCGAGCATCATCAGGTGCTCGCCGGCTGGCAAGATCGTGCGCCAGGGCTCCGCGTCGCCATTCCGGCGCCGAGTGTTCGCAGCCACCGCCACTTCGGCCGAGTCCAGGCCGTCGGCGTGAATGGCCAGGCTCGCCGCGAGCACGCTGTCCTCCGCACCGCACATGGCGAGCCCGCCGAGCAGTTGGCGGCAGGTCATCTGATCGAGATAGACAAGCAGTCCCTCGCAGATAAACAGGCTCGGCGAATCGCGATCGTGCCCGCAGCGTTCGAGCACGGTGCCGACCTCGTCGGTGCGAAAGTCAGCCGCTGCCAGCGTCACGCCCAGCCGGCTCAGCTCGTCCTGCCCGCCATTTTGATCATACACGCCGAAACCACCCGGCCAGCGACGCCCATCGGGTCCACTCGGCTCGGTCGTCTCGTCCTGCCCACCATGCTGGCCATGCCAGGCTGGCCCGGCTGTCGCCTGGCCGGCGACGGCCCGCAACCGCCGGAGCTTGTCGGCCTGCGTAGCGGAGTGGTCAAGCTCGAAGTACCGGACGCCATGGGACCGGAATCGCAGCGCCCTGTCGTCATAGCCTGCCCCGCAGATGACGATCTGGCGGACGCCCGCGGCAATGGCCGCCAGCACCTCCTCGTCGACAAATCTGGTGCGCGCTTCGATGCCTGGCCGCAACCACGGCGGCGGGCTAAATGCCATGCCAGCGCACAGAACGCCCTGAGCGCCCGGATCGCCCTCAGGGCTATGCGGCCGGTCAAGCCCAGCCCTGGTCAGCGCAACCGCCTGGCTAGTCCTCGATGGATTCATACGTTCTACCTGACTACAAGAAGTCGGATTAACAGCTAACGGGTCTCCCACTTGATTCGATCTAGTACGTGTTAGCGTACTAGTTGTGCCTCGTGATCACTACCACGAAGCGGCGACGGCTCTACGGCGCGGAGTCCTCGGTCTGGGCCGTCGGCTGCGGACCGAACGAAATGCCGGCGGCCTGACGTCGCTGGAGCTGAGCGTGCTTGGCCACCTGAACCGGCGCGGCCCGATGACTCCGGGTGCTCTAGCTGCGGCCGACCGGATCCAACCGCAGTCACTGACCAGGACGCTAACAAGCTTGGAGGTCGACGGCCTCCTGTCCAGGCAACCCGACCCCTGCGACGGCCGACAGTCCTTGCTGACGATGACGCCGCCCGGCGTCGGGGCACTGCGCGCTGAGATGGACCGAAGCGACCGGTGGCTCGCCGCCGCGATCACAGCAAAGCTAACTAGAACCGAGGCTGAACTGCTCCGCCTTGCTGGACAGTTGATGGAACGCCTCGCCGATCCGTAGCCCACAGCGCGCGACACCCACTCTTCATCGATTCTGCAGCCACAAACTGGTTTAAAATGGTCGCCACAGGCTGCGAAATCGGTGAAGCGTTGCGCGCGCACCGGATGCGGCGTCCGTTATCACCCTACTTATGCCGAGTGTCGGCCGATCTCAACGGCGACTGAACGGTTAAGTGCCCTCGGCGTGAAGGCGCCGATGCCAGGCCAGGGCCGAGGTATCGGTTAGCGACGCTATCTGGTCGATGACCGCACGGAGCCGGCCGCTGTCGTCGGTTGCTTGCTCGAACTCGGGCCGGAACATCGGGTCCAGGGTGACCGGAGCCCCGGCCATGACCGCTTCCGCAAGCTCGGTTATCACCTCGCGCTCGCGCGCCTGCGCGGCCTTCGCGCCAGACCGGCTCATGACATAGTGCGCTGTCACGCCCTTCAGCAGGGCGCACTCAAGCCGCTGTTGCCGCGGCACCGACAGGCTGGCTGCATATCGGCGGAGCGGCGGACGGCCTTCGGACCGGGTTGCCTGCTGGGCCGCCCGGCACAGGCGGCCAATCAGCTCGCTGGTCAGGTTCTTGACCGCCGCCACCGACACCGGGCTGCCGTCAAACTCAGCGGGCCAGCAGTCCAGGCTCACCAGCCCGGCGAAGATCTCCGTAAGCTCGGCCGAAGTCGTGCTGCCCGGCGCGCAGTATGCGGTGAGCGTCAACTCGGCCACCGCCCGCCGTTCGGCCGGATCGCGGAGCTTGCGGAGCGTGACCAGGCCGGCATGCAGGCCGTCCTCCAGATCGTGCACCGAGTAGGCCACGTCGTCGGCCCAGTCCATCACCTGCGCTTCCAGGCACGGCTGACCATCAGGAGCGCCGTCACGGATCCACGCGAACATCGCCGCATCGCTCGCGTAGGCGCCGAACTTGCCGGCCGCGCGCGCCCCCGCTCGGTCAAGCGGCGCAGGTCCGAGCCACGGGTACTTCAGCGTCGCGTCCAGGGTCGCCCTCGTCAGGTTCAGGCCAGCCCCGGGCACCTTCGCTTCCAGTCGGGTGAGCAACCGGAGACTTTGCGCGTTCCCTTCGAATCCTCCGCAGCCGGCGGCGACCTCAGCGAGTGCAGCCTCACCGTTGTGGCCGAACGGCGGGTGGCCGAGATCGTGGGCCAGGCAGGCGGCATCGACGAGGTCGGCATCGCAACCGAGCGCGTCGCCAAGCTCGCGGCCGATCTGAGCGCACTCCAGCGAATGGGTGAGGCGCGTGCGCGGGAAATCGCCCGAGCCGACCGCCACTACCTGCGTCTTGGCGGCGAGCCGGCGGAGTGCAGCGCTGTGGAGCACCCGGGCGCGATCCCTGGTGAAGGGGTCGCGCCCGTTGCCGTTGATTGCGCCGCCGGCCGTCTTCGGCGGCTCGGCAGCCCACCGGGCCGTGGCCAGGTGGTCGTACCCGCTGGTCACCTGCTGTCGCTGCCCCCTGCAGTCTCCATCACGGCCGCACGTCCGGCTTCCAGCCGGGCCACCGGCACGCGGAATGGTGAGCAGGACACATAGTCGAGCCCGGCTGCATGGAAGAAGTGCACCGACTCCGGGTCCCCGCCATGCTCGCCGCAGACGCCGACCTTGAGGTCCGGCCTGGTCGCCCGGCCTTCTTCCACGGCGATCTTGACGAGCCGGCCGACGCCGTCGACGTCGATGGTCTCGAACGGCGAGACGCCGAACACTCCCAGGTCGATGTAGCGACCGAAGAACGACCCCTCCACGTCGTCGCGGGAGAAACCCCAGCCCATCTGGGTCAGGTCGTTGGTGCCGAATGAGAAGAACTCGGCCGCTTGGGCGATCTGCCCCGCCGTCAGCGCGGCCCGTGGCACCTCGATCATCGTCCCGATCAGGGTGTGGACGGAGGTACCGGTCTCGGCTGCGACCTCGGCCAGCACCTTCTCGGTCTCCTCACGCGCCGCTTCGAGCTCCTGCACCGCACCGACCAGCGGGATCATGATCTCCGGCCGCGGGTTACCGCCCGCCTTGACCCGGTTGACCGCCGCGTGCGCGATCGCCCGCACCTGCATCGCGTACAAGCCGGATATCACCAGCCCGAGCCGAACGCCGCGCAGGCCAAGCATCGGGTTCTGCTCGTGCAGGCGCCGGACGGCCTCCAGGAGCTTGTGCTCCTGCGCCGTGGCGTTGTCACCGGCCAGGGCGACCTTGACCGACAGCTCAGTGAGGTCGGGCAGGAACTCGTGCAGTGGCGGGTCGAGCAGCCGGATGGTGACCGGCAGTCCGTCCATCGCCTCGAGGATCTCCACGAAATCACCGCGCTGCAGCGGCTCTAGCGCGTCCAGCGCGGACGTGCGGGTGGCCTCGTCGTCGGCCAGGATCAACCGTTCGACCAGCTGCCGCCGCTCGCCGAGGAACATGTGCTCGGTCCGGGTGAGCCCGATGCCCTCGGCACCGAACCGCACCGCACGGGCCGAGTCCTCGCCGGTGTCGGAGTTCGCCCGGACACCGAGCCGGCGCCGCTCGTCGGCGTGCGTCATCAGCCGGTGCACCGCGCTGACCAGCTCGTCGGCCTGCGGGTCGAGGTTGCCCTCGAAGTACTCGACGACCGGAGACGGGACGACCGCGACCTCGCCCAGGTACACCACGCCGGACGTGCCGTCGATCGAGATGACGTCGCCCTGACGGACCGTGATCCCTTCCGGCGCGGT
This sequence comes from uncultured Actinomycetota bacterium, assembly GCA_963804435.1. GTDB lineage: Bacteria > Actinomycetota > Actinomycetes > Streptosporangiales > Streptosporangiaceae > JAJYUU01. The sequence continues at coordinate 4,364,933 of CAWDQI010000001.1, forward strand.
GAACTGGCGGGCGTTGACGTCTACCTCAAGCTCGTCCGCGCCGCAGACGCAGGTCTTGCCCATGCCGCGGGCGACCACTGCCGCGTGGCTGGTCTTGCCGCCACGGCTGGTGAGGATGCCCTGGGCGGCGATCATGCCGTGCAGGTCGTCAGGGTTGGTCTCGCGCCGAACCAGGATGACGTGCTCGCCGCGGTCCGCCCACTCCACCGCCGTGGCCGAGTCGAAGACGGCCTTGCCGACCGCCGCGCCGGGCGACGCGCTGACGCCCTTGGCGATCTTCTTGACGTCCGAGCCAGCGTCGAACCGGGGGAACATCAGCTGCGCGAGCTGGCTGCCGGTCACCCGGGTCAGCGCCTCGTCCATGTCGATCAGGCCCTGATCAACGAGCTGAGTGGCGATCCGGAACGCGGCCGCGGCGGTCCGCTTGCCGACCCGGGTCTGCAGCATCCACAGCTTGCCGCGCTCGATCGTGAACTCGATGTCGCACAGGTCCTTGTAGTGGGTCTCCAGCGTCTGCATGATCTGCATCAGCTCGGCGTAGGACTTGGGGTCGATCTTCTGCAGGTCCTGCAGCGGCACGGTGTTCCTGATACCGGACACCACGTCCTCGCCCTGTGCGTTCTGCAGGTAGTCGCCGTAGACGCCTTGCTGCCCGCTGCCGGGGTCGCGGGTGAAGGCGACGCCGGTACCGGAGTCCATGCCGAGGTTGCCGAAGACCATGGCCACGATGTTCACCGCGGTGCCGAGGTCGGCCGGGATCCGCTCCTGGCGCCGGTACAGGATGGCCCGGTCGGCGTTCCAGGAATTGAACACCGCCTGCACGGCCAGGTCCATCTGCTCGCGCGGCTCCTGCGGGAACTCCCGGCCCGCGTCGGCCCGCACAATCGCCTTGAAGCTCTCCACCAGCAGCTGCAGGTCCTCGGCGTCCAGATCCAGGTCGTTCTTGGTGCCCTTGGCGTCCTTGGCCCGGTCGATGGCGTGCTCGAACTGGCTGCCGTCAATGCCCAGCACGGTCTTGCCAAACATCTGGATCAGCCGCCGATAGGAGTCCCAGGCGAACCGCTCGCTGCCAGCCTGCTTGGCCAGGCCGTGCACGGACTCGTCCGACAGGCCGATGTTGAGCACCGTTTCCATCATGCCCGGCATGGAGAACTTGGCCCCGGACCTGACGCTGACCAGGAGCGGATCGGCGTGATCGCCGAGCTTGCGGCCCATCTTCTCTTCGAGCTGGGTGAGGTGGCGGGTCACCTCGGCCGCCAGGCCCTCCGGCACAGTGCCATGCTCGAGGTAGTAGCGGCACGCATCGGTGGTGATGATAAATCCGGGGGGAACGGGGAGACCCAGGTTGGTCATCTCCGCCAGGTTGGCTCCCTTGCCGCCCAGCAGGTCCTTCAGGTCCTTGTTGCCCTCAGTGAAGTCGTAGACAAGCTTCGGCACTGCTCTGCACTCCTCAGATGCCGCCTAAGCGCCTCGAGCCGGGCGCGGCGCGGCTCAGTGATCTCGCGGCCAGATGGCCCTCATACCGAGCCTATCGACCATTGCGCGGAGCCGGGACGACGGCCGTCGCCCGAGACGTGAACAACTTCTCCGTGGCAAGCAGCGCGGACCGCGGCTAGCCAGTTGCTGAGATAGCCTGCTCGGCCAGGCAACTAGGTGCCGGTCCCGGCGTCTCTGGTACGTGGAGATAGACATAGAGCAACCAGCTACCGCCGCGTCCCGATCAACGGACGGCATTGTGGGTGCCAGCGAGCGCGCGGTCGCCGCCTTGTACGAGGCCCATGCTGTCGGCCTGATCCGGCTCGCCGTTGTGATGCTCGGCAGTCGGCCGGCCGCCGAGGATGTCGTCCAGGACGCTTTTGTCGGGCTGTACCGCCGCTGGGGTCAGCTTGCTCAGACCGACAGGGCGCTCCAGTACGTTCGCTCCAGCGTGGTGAACGGATGCCGGTCTGAGCTCCGGGCCCAGGCCAGAAACCGGCGACGACCAGTCCAGGTGGTGCCCGCGAACTCGGCCTCGGCCGAGCACGACGTCCTGCTCGGTGAAGAACACCGAGAGGTGCTTGCTGCGCTGCGGCAACTGCCGGAACGGCAACGCGAAGCGCTGGTGCTGCGCTATTTCCTCGACCTGGCCGAGCCAGAGATCGCCGAGGCAATGGGGATCAGCCACGGCACCGTCAAGTCCACTACCTCGCGCGCGCTGGCAGCGCTCGCCCGCTTGCTTGGGGAGAACCAATGAACCCGATCGAAGACCGGATCAGGAACGCGGCTGACGCAGTAGCCCGGACCCTACCCGATGGCAGCGCGCCGCCGCTGCACGTGGCCACCCGGCTAGGCCGTGCGGCAAGCCGCCGGGGCCGCACGGTACGTGGTACCCGCGGGCGCCGGTTGCTTGCACCGCTCGCCGCCGCGACCGCCGTCGTCGCCGTGGCAGCCGTATCGGCGTCGGTGCTTTCCAGCGGATCGCCCCGGCCGGGTTCGCACGGGCACAAGCACGCCGCTAGCTCAGCCGCGACTCGCAAGGCTGCTGCTCGGCGCGCCTGGCTGGCCAGGCTGGACCGCGGCGCAATCGGCGAGATCATGCCGGCGACGGGTGCGCAGTACACGGCCGGTGCCCTGTTCTATGGCGAGATCCAGGCGCTGGAAAGCCACTCGATCGCGAAGTGCATGGCCCGGTACGGGTACCACGTCACTCCTATCACGGCCGTACGGGCTGCGCGCGGCGACTACGACCTCACCCAGTTCCCGGACCTGGCCCAACTCGCCCGAGCCGGGACGTTCCCATCGGGTGCTGCCGGCTTCGTCGCGCCGTCTGGCTCCAAAGCCTTCACCGTCAAATTGAGCTCCTGTCAGAAGGCAGCGCAGGTGCCATTCGTGCCAATTCGGGCTGCGGGCAGTCGGCTAGCGAACCCGTTCCTGAAGGTCGAGCTGTCTAACGTGGTTCCGGCCGCAGTTCGCGCGACGCTGCCAGGGCTCCGCGCCTGCGCGGCGCGCTTCGGCTGGCCGCACCAGCCGTACGGGTCGCCCAACTCGGTAATCAACTCGTTCCCAGACTTCGTCGACTGGATAGCGGGGCACATCGACGGTGCGGTCAGCCGTGGTGCGGCCAACACCACGATCCGCAGTCTGGATCGACACTGGGCGCACGTATTCCTCGCCTGCGCAGGGCCCCCGGTGAGGGCTCAGTTCCGGATTTGGACAGCCGAGCAGCGCTTCTACCTCCGAACCCATCGCGCACAGGTTCAGGCGTTCCTGGTGCTCGTCCACAGGATCATGACAACAGCCGAGCGCAAGGCGGGGAACGTCGCGCCGTAGCCGGCGCTGGCCGCTGGCCGGCTGCCCGTCGGCCGGCGGCCGGCTGCCGGTCGGCCGCGGCTCCGATCGGCATCGGCGTCGGCATCGGCAACAATGACTGCATGTCCAGTAACCCAGTCGTTGGCGTGCTTCATCCGGGTGAGATGGGCGCGGCCCTCGGGCGATGCCTGACCGGCTCCGGATATCAGGTGCTGTGGGCTTCGGAGGGCCGCAGCCCGCAGACCGCGGCGCGGGCTCAGGCCGCCGGGCTGACCGACGTAGGCACTGCCCGGAAACTGGCAGCTGACGCGGGCATCATCATGTCGGTCTGCCCGCCGCACGCGGCGCTCGACGTCGCCTGGGCCGTGCACGGATTCACCGGCCTGTACGTGGACGCTAACGCCATAGCGCCTGATACCGCACGCGAGGTCGCACAGCTCATAACCGGTAACGGCGGCACCTATGTCGACGGCGGCATCATCGGCCAGCCCCCCGTTACCGGAACAATCACGCGAATGTACCTATCGGGTCAGCACGCCCCCGTGGTGCGCGACCTGTTCGAAGGGACGGCGCTCGACCTCCGGCTCATCGACGGTCCAGCATTTGGCGCTTCGGCGGTCAAGATGGCTTTCGCGTCGTGGACCAAGGCATCGGCAGCGCTGCTGCTGGCCTCTCGCGCCCTCGCTCAAGCGGAGGGTGTCGAGGAAGCGCTGCTGTCAGAATGGGCGCTCTCGCAGCCTCGGCTGAAGGCGCAATCGGAGCGGTCGGCTAGGTCGGCAGTCAGTAAGGGCTGGCGCTGGGTGGGCGAGATGGAGGAAATCGCCCAGTGCATGGCTTCAGCCGGCCTCCCGGACGGATTCCACCAGGCCGCCGCGGAGATCTTCCGGCGATGCCCGCGGTTGCCAGCGGCGCCAGGTGTCGAGCCGCCGATCGAGGCGGTGCTGGCTGCGCTGACCGGCGGCAGTTCAGTGACCAGCTAGGCGGCGGCGAGCCTGTTAGTGGGCGGACTGCAGACGCTTGGCCGTTGGTCCCGATAACCTTCGGTCCGCTCGCCGGCTCAATCCGGGGGTCATGCTGTGAGCCTCATGTCAATCGACGACATGAAGGATGTCTCGCTTCCAGCCCGGTTCCGGCGGCAGCGGCGGATCATCATTCCGGTCGTCGTCGCGGTGCTTGCAGTTGGAGCGTTCCTGAAGTGGGGCCCCATCGGCCTCGGCAAGAACGCTGCAGCGCAAGCGAACACCATAGATGCCGGGGTCTAACGTGCAGGCGCGAGCCAATATGACTGCGCTGTCATCGCCGTCATTCCACCACAACTTCACGCCGTTCCTTTAGCGTCAACTCGTGAGCTTTGATGTCAGCGCCCATGCCTATGGGCGGTTCATGGGGCGCTACTCCACGCCGCTAGCGGCGCAGTTCGCGGATCTCGCTGACCCGCGGTCCGGCGATCGCGCGCTCGACGTGGGTTGCGGGCCGGGTGCGCTTACAGCCGAGCTAGTGAGCCGACTCGGCGTCGCGGCCGTGTCCGCTGTCGACCCGTCCCAGCCGTTCGTAGCGTCGGTTCGCGACCGCTTCCCGAGCTTGGACGTCCAGCAGGCCGCAGCGGAGGCGCTGCCGCATCCCGACGTGACCTTCGATCAGACGCTGGCCCAGTTGGTAGTCCACTTCATGCGGGACCCGGTGGCGGGCCTACGCGAGATGGGCCGCGTTACGCGGCCGACCGGAATCGTCGCCGCTTGCGTCTGGGACCACGGCGGTGAAAAGGGGCCGCTCTCGTTGTTCTGGCGGGCCGCGCGTGATCTTAACCCCGCCGTCACGGACGAGTCGGGACGGCCGGGCACCCGCGCGGGTGACCTAGCTCGGTTGTTCGGCCGAGCAGGGCTGACCGGCACTGAGACTACGACGCTAGCCGTCCGGGTGACTCACCCCAGCTTCGAGGAGTGGTGGGAACCGTACACGCTCGGCGTCGGTCCGGCCGGAGAGTATGCCGGTGCCCTGACGGCGCAGCATCTGGTCGAACTGCGCGAGCATTGCCGCGAGCTGCTGCCCGCGGGGCCCTTCGAAATCGCGGCCACAGCCTGGGCAGTGCGATGCAGGGTATGAGCGACCCAGCCGGACGGTTGGATGAAGCCCCCAGATGTCGAGCGCCCTCTCGCTTCAGCAGCCGGTCAGGCGCTCCGACAGGTACGAGACCAGGCTGTCGATGCCAATCCGCTCCTGCTTCATGGAGTCCCGCTCGCGCACCGTGACGGCCTGGTCTTCCAGCGACTCGAAGTCAACGGTCACGCAGTACGGGGTGCCGATCTCGTCCTGGCGGCGGTACCGCCGGCCGATCGCACTTGCGTCATCGAACTCGGTGTTCCAGTGCTGGCGCAGCGCGGCGGCGATGTCCCTGGCCTTGGGTGACAGGTCCGCGTTCCGGGACAACGGCAGGACGGCAACCTTGACCGGAGCCAGCCGCGGGTCTAGCCGCAGCACCGTCCGCTTCTCCATGTGGCCCTTGGCGTCCGGCGCCTCGTCCTCGGTGTAGGCCTCCAGCAGGAACACCAGCAAAGACCGGTCGACCCCGAGGGCCGGCTCGATGACGTACGGGATGTAGCGCTCGTTCGTCTCCGGGTCCAGGTAGGACATGTCCTGGCCGGATGCTTTCGCGTGGGTGGACAGGTCGAAGTCGGTCCGGTTGGCGATTCCCTCGAGCTCTCCCCACTCATTGCCGGGGAACTCGAAGCGATACTCCAGGTCGACGGTCCGCTTGGAGTAGTGCGACAGCTTGTCCTTGGGGTGTTCGTACCGCCGCAGGTTGTCATTGCTCACGCCCAGGTCGAGGAACCACGCCTCCCTGGCATCGATCCAGTACTCGTGCCACTGTTCGTCGGTACCAGGCTTGACGAAGAACTCCATCTCCATCTGCTCGAATTCGCGAGTGCGGAAGATGAAATTTCCGGGCGTTATCTCGTTGCGGAACGACTTGCCGATCTGGCCGATGCCGAACGGAATCTTCTTCCTCGACGTCTGGAGGACGTTCTTGTAGTTGATGAAGATGCCCTGGGCGGTCTCTGGCCGCAGGTACGCAAGCCCGGACTCGTCCTCGGTCGCGCCGAGGTAGGTCCGAAGCAGGCCGTTGAACATGCGCGGCTCGGTGAACGCACCCTTGGTCCCGCAGTGCGGGCAGGCGAGGTCGGCTAGGCCATGCTCGGGCGGCTTGCCGTCGTGCTTGTCCGCGTACGCATCGATGAGCTGATCGGCCCGGAAGCGGTAATGGCAAGACTGGCACTCGGTCAGCGGGTCCACGAACTGCGTGACGTGTCCGCTGGCCTGCCACACCTCAGGCGCGAGGATGACGCTTGAGTCAAGGCCGACAACGTCGTCACGCAGCGTGACCATCGTCCGCCACCATAGGCGCTTGATGTTGTTCTTCATCTCGACGCCCAGCGGGCCGTAGTCCCAGGCCGCGCGCAAGCCGCCGTAGATCTCGCTGGACGGGAAGACGATGCCTCGCCGCTTAGAGAGGCTGACGATGGTTTCCATGTGATCGCTGCGGCGTGCCATTCTTCTCTCCATCCGGCTGGCGGTCGGCGGCCTGGGCTGTGCGGGGTGCCTGTCACCTACGCTGAAGTGCGCGAAACCCATGAGGCGGGTGGCGGTGCTGCCAGCTTAGTAGCAGCCCGGCCTTGCCGTCGCATGACTTTCAGTGACCGCCGCCCGGACAAGCCCGTGGTAACCGGCGGTAACCTGGGCGGCAACCGTCGTGACAGTTGACCGAACGGCCAGGCAGCCTGGCTGAAGGGACTCAGAGTGAGCAGCAACCGGCCGCCCAGACAGCGGGTGAGGCCGCTGCCCAAGGGTGACGCTCTGTTCACCCCGGGTGCGTCGGCTGCCCGGCAGGCCACCGAGCGGCGAAGCGCCAAGCCGCTGCTCTACCTCTACCAGCTGCCAACCTGGGTGGCCCCGCTGCTCATGGTCGTGCTGCTGATAACAGGGCTAGCCGTGCGCGGACCCACCGGCGCCGCCGCCTTGTGCGGCGTGGCCGCAGTCCTGGCCTGGCTGGCGGCGCTGTCCTGGCCGCGGCTGTCGGCGGCAGGCCGGATGGGCCGAGTGCTCGCCGTGCTGGTCGCGCTCGGCGTCGCCGCGTTCCAGGCCACCCGCTAGCCTGCTGACTACTCGCCTTCACCGGCTTTCTCGAAGATGCTGACCGCTATCAGGCCGGCCACGAACACCGCCACCATCGCGATGAGCAGCGCCAGCTCCGACGTACCGATTGTGGTGTGACTGCCAGGCGTGAGCACCACGAGGATGCGCCGGATCACGGCGATCAGCCCGACCACGATGAAGGGCTGGGCGACGAGCCGATGCGCCCGCAACGACAGCACCACCGTGTGCAGGATCTCCACAATAATCAGCACGAAGAGCACCTGATCGAGCAGGCGCGGCGCCCCGTCCGCAACCGAGCCCCAGGCTCCGTCGATGAAATCGACGATCCCGGAAAACAGCAGCACCGCCGCCAGGACTATCAGGATCAGCCCCACGGTGACAGTGACGACGTCCTGTGTGCGCTCAAGAAACCAGATCGACCCTCGGACCGTCGGCATACCCCGCCGGCGGGCATCACGGGCCGTCGGCAAGTCACTTTGACCCTTATCAACGGCCGACATGCCGGTCATTGTGCCATTCCCGTATTACTGACTGATGTCGGATGGCTTATCCGGCTGGTACCCGCAAACCGGATCCTCGCCGAGCGCGTCGCCGGTCGCAGCGTAGGCACGGCCCGTGATCCGCCGCATAGGTCGCCGCTGCCGGGAGAGCTGAAGGCCTGCCAACCTCAGCGCCGGGCCTGCCGCAGGATCTCCTCGTTGCCGATGTCTGGTCCTACGCCCAGGTCTGACCTGCGATGCTCGGCCGGTCCGGTCCCGGTCCCGGCAGCGGGTTCGGCTCGGCGCCGCCGTAGCGGCGGTCCCGGCTCGCGTAGATCTCGCAGGCATGCCATAGGTGGCGGCGATCGAAGTCGGGGAACAGCGTGTCCATGAACACCATCTCCGCGTACGCGGACTGCCAGAGGAGGAAATTGGACGTGCGCTGCTCCCCTGATGACCGTACGAACAGGTCCACATCCGGGATGTCCGGCTCGTCCAGGTAACGCCCAATGGTCCGCTCGTCGACCTTGTCCGGCCGTAGCCGCCCGGCGGCCACATCCAGCGCGATCGCCTTTGCCGCGTCGGCGATCTCGGCCCGCCCCCCGTAGTTCACGCAGAACTGGAGCGTCAGCACCGAGTTGCCCTCCGTCATCCGCTCGGCATCCTCAAGCTCGGAGATAACGCTGCGCCACAGCCGCTGACGCCGGCCCGCCCAGCGAACCCGCACGCCCATCTCATTCAGCTGGTCCCGGCGACGACGGATCACGTCCCGGTTAAAGCCCATCAGGAACCGGACCTCGTCGGGCGAGCGCCGCCAGTTCTCGGTGGAGAACGCGTACGCCGACAGGTACGGAATGCCCAGTTCGATCGCGCCCATGATCACGTCGAACAGGGCGCCCTCACCGGCCTTGTGGCCCTCGGTCCGCGGCAGGCCGCGCTGCTTGGCCCACCTGCCGTTACCATCCATGACCAGCGCCACGTGCCGCGGCACCAGCTCGCCGGGGATCTTCGGTGGCTGCGCGCCCGCCGGGTGCGGGTACGGCGGCATGACGTTCCGGCTCATCGGCATTTGCCCCCGGTGATCAAGCGTGCTCCACGTGCTTCAGCGACCGGATCGAGTGCTCCAGGTGCCATTGCAGGTAGGCGGCCGTCAAACCGCTGCACTCTACCTGGTGCCTGCGGTCGCTGCCGTCGGCGTGCGCCCAGTCGCCGCGCAGGAGCGCGCTCATCAGCGCCAGCGTCGCAGCCGAGGGCGTCGCCGCACCCGGCGCGCGGCATGACTGGCAGGTCAGTCCGCCCGACGCCAGCCCGAACGCACGCAGGCCACCGGACGCCTGCGCCTCCCGCGCCGGGGTTCCGCACACCGCGCACTCATCCAGCGCCGGGGCGTAACCGGCCACCGCCAGCGACCGCAGCAGGAAGGCGTCGAGTACCAATCGCGGGTCATGCTGAGCCTCGCCGAGCGTGCGCAGCCCGCCGACAAGCAGCAGGAACTGCCGCAGCGACGGCTCCTTCTCGACCGGGGTGAGCTTCTCGGCGGTCTCGAGCATGGCAGTGCCGGTGGTGTAGCGGGGATAGTCGGCGACGAGCTGTTCCCCGTACGGCCGAAGCGTCTCCGCCTGCGTGATCACGTCCAGCGACCGCCCCGTGTACAGCAGCAGATCCACGTGGGTGAACGGCTCCAGCCGGGCGCCGAACCGCGACTTGGTCCGGCGTACGCCCTTGGCGACCGCCCGGATCCGCCCGGACCGGCGGCCCAGCACCGTGACGATCCGGTCGGCTTCGCCCAGCTTGTGGGTGCGCAACACGATGCCGTCGTCACGGTAGATGGCCACGTTCCCATTCTCGCCCACCCCGGACGCAGGGCTGCCCGCCCGCCGCGCCGGACGCAGGGCTACCCGTCCGCCGCGCCTGCGCGTGGCCACCCTCCGCCGCGCCCGCGTGGCCGCCGTCCGCCGCGCCTGCGCGTGGCCGCCGTCCGCCCGCCCCCTGGGCCTCCGGCGACGGTCAGCCTGCGGCGGCGCCCTCTTCGGTGAGCCAGATGACGTCGTGCGCCCGCGCCGCAGTCAGGCCGAGGCAAGCCGCGATCTGCCGGGCGGCGTCCCGTTCCTGCTCCGACAGCGGGCCGTCGGCCAGGCCGACCCGGACCGCATCGGCGAGGAACCACTCCGGCGCAGGCATCATCAGCTGGCCGGCCAGCACGGTCAGCGGCGCCAGTACGTCCCGATCTGGCTCAGCGGCGGCGGCCAGGTCCGTTCCCAGCGCAGCGTCGTCATAGCCGGGCAGTCCTGCTGCCTGGACCACCTCGACGGCACGGCTGCGGGCCGGGCCGCTGGCCTGGTCCCCGGCTCGCAGCATCATCGTGACCGCGGCCAGCGAGCCGGCCGGGAGCGCTGCCTGCATCTGCGCCGACGTCGGCAGGGCCAGCACCTCGATCCGGTACCGCGTCCGGCAGCCTGTGCACTGAACATGCTCGGCGACGCGATCCAGCGGGATGACCGGGATGAACAGGACGTGAATCCAGCGCCGGGCAGTGCAGCTCTGATACTCGCGATCCCCACCGCATCGATGGCAGTGCAGCGTGCCGCTTCCAGTGGCACGGAACCGAAAGCCACGCCCCAGAAAACTCAACGACGACTCCCCCCGCGGGCTTGTCCCCAGCGTCCTGCTGGAACATCGTCCCAGGTGAGCAGATCATCACATGCCCCGAGGCGGCGGTCACCCGAATCCGGTAAAAGCACCATGCCTTCCGCGGGGTGCGCGCCCCATCTCCCGAACGCCCCAGACGCTGGTATCGCTGCGATCGCAGCCGGGATCATCAGGATGGGAACGGGGTCGCCGCCTCCTCCCGGCCCGATATTGACTTGCGGCCTGGGAGCGAGGCGGGCTTAGCTGGCGGCCGTGCGCATCGAACAGTTCGACCCGCGTTCGGACGAGGATCGCCTTCGGGCCTGTCATGACATGGTGCTCTCGGGCCTGCCGGAGGACGACCCGAATGCCCCGCCCATGTCGTTCGGCATGTTCCGCGGGTGGTGGATCTACGGATTCGCCGGGGACCCACAGCAGATCTGGCTTGCGACCAGCGAATCGGGCGAGCCGGTCGGGTGTTACGTGCTCGGGCTGCCCGAGCGCGAGAACAAGAACAACGGGTTCATCACGCCGGTCGTGGCTCGGGCCGCGCGGCGGCGAGGCGTGGGCACGGCGCTGCTGGCGCACGCGGCCGGACAGGCTGGGCAGGCCCGCCGCAAGCTGCTGATGTCGGACACGAGGGTCGGCTCGCCCGGCGGGCTGTTCGCCGCGGCAGTCGGAGCCCGCGCCGGAATGCGGGAGGCGCGCAGGGTGCTCGACGTCGGCGCCGACCTGCATGCCAGGCTGCCTCACTTGCACGCAGCGGCATTGCGGCAGGCTTCCGGGTACTCGCTGCGCACGTGGACAGGAGTCACGCCCGACGATCTGGTCGATCAGACCTGCGCGCTCTACACCGCGCTCGGCGATGCCCCGCACGACGATGCTTTCGAGCGCGAAAGCTGGGATGCCGCCCGGCTGCGCGCCGCCGAGCAGCGGGTCATCGCCCAGCGCTCGCGCTGGTATTCGGTCGCGGCCATGCACGACGAGACTGGCGGGATGGCCGGACTCACCCAGTTGAACGTCGATCCGGACGTTGCGGGGTGGGGCTTCCAGGAGATGACCGCCGTGACGCGACAGCATCGGGGGCACCGGCTCGGCCTGCTGATCAAGGCGGAGATGCTGACGCGGCTGGCTGCCGAGGAGCCGGGGATCCGTCAGATCATGACCTTTAATGCGGTCCAGAACGATCACATGATCGGCGTGAACGCCCAGCTCGGTCACCGCGTCGGCGACTACTTCCAGTCATTTGAGCTGGCGGTTGACGACGCCGCCAAGCTGGCCGCGCACGCCTGATCGCGTCCTTCCTAAATGCGTTGTCCGGTCCTCTGGCCAGGCTGTTGACTGCTGGAATGCACATCGAGCGTTTCGACGCCACGGCCGACCAGGAGCGGCTGCGCGGCTGCTTCGAGATCATCGAGTCGGGCCGGCCATACGACGACCCGGCATTGCCGGCTCGGTCATTTGCTAGCTTCAGCACCTGGTGGGCCCACGGGTTCGCCAGCAATCCGCGACAAACGTGGCTGGCCACCGACGACGCAGGAGAAGCAGTCGGGTGTTATCTGCTCATCCTTCCTGAGCGTGAGAACCTTTCGATGGCCATGTGCGTGCTGGCCGTCGCGCCGGACAGCCGCCGGTCGGGACTCGGAAGCCGGTTGCTTGCGCACTGCGCGCGCCAGGCCCGGCTCGCTGGCCGATCGCGCCTGACGGGCGAGGTCACCGACGGCTCGCCGGGCGCGTCGTTCGCGGCCGCCGCCGGCGCTGCCAGCGGCATGGCCGAGGTGTTCCGCCTTCTCAAGGTCGGCCCCGGCCTTCCGGCCAGGGTCAGCGAGCTGGGCGCCGAAGCCGCTCGGCACGCCACCGGGTACGCGCTGGTGCCCTGGCTCGGCGTGACCCCGGAGGAATACATCAACGATGTTGTCCGGATCGGTGGCGCCATGGCCGATGCGCCCACCGACAATGAACCCGAGTTCTGGGACGCCGACGTGATCAGAGACGCCGAGCAGGCTGGCATTGCGGCACGGTTCAGGCTCTACTCGGTTGCTGCCCGGCATGAGCAGTCAGGACAACTGGTCGCGCTGACCCAGGTTCGGACCGATCCGGGCAGCCCCGGCTGGGGATTCCAGCAGATGACCGCAGTGCTGCCGGAGCATCGCGGGCGCAGGCTCGGCCTGCTCGTGAAGCTCGCGATGCTCGACCAGGTACTCGGCCGCGAACCCGATCTCACCTGCGTCCTGACCAGCAACGCCGGGCCGAACGATCACATGATCGCCATCAATGAGCAGCTCGGGTTCGAAGGGCGCGCCGTGCGCCGGTCCTGGGAACTGGACCTGACTAGGACGGCGCTGGGCACCAGTGCTTAGCGGTCCGCTCAGCCGGAATAGCAAGATCGAGCCAGCTCCCCTGGGTTCGTGACGTTACTTCGGCTACCGTCTATAAACGGCCGAAGAAGCGTCATGACATTCTGATGCGCGCCAGATCTGATGGACGGCCCGTGGAAGGAGGCGCCGTTGTCATCACGAAGCGGTCGCCGCGGGCGGGCCCGCGGTCACGCAGGCTCCGGTCACCGTCCGCCGGCTGGCCGGGATGGTGAGCGGCGCGGCGCGGACGACCTGAGCGCGTATGGCGCCATTCTCGACGAGCACGAGAAGCGCGTTTTCGACTACTGCAGCCGGCTGGTTGGCGATGAGGCCGCAGCCGCGAGCGCCACGGAAACTGCCATGGCAGCGGCGCAATCGCTGCTGGCTGATCCAGACCGGCTCCGAGCCTGGCTGTTCGCCCTGGCGCGCCAGGACATCGTGGCTAAGATCCAGCCGTCCGACCAGAACCAGGACGCCGAGATACTGGATCTGGTGTACCGGCACGGCATCAGGCCGGGAGATCTGCCTGCTGTGCTCGGCGTCCCACCGGAGCATGCGTGGTCGATGCTCGCAAACGCCGAGGCCCTGGCAGACGCCCTGGCGCTAGCAGACGCAGAGGCAGAGGATGAGGCGTCGGGCGATGCGGACGCATCAGGCGAGGCTCACCCGCCCGCGGTGGCACCCGCGGCCGCGGTGGCACACGCGGCCGCGGTGGCACACGCGCCCGCGGAAAGTGACGGGCCGGCCGAATCTGACGGGCTGGCCAGCCCGGACGAGCCGGGCGCCGTGGGCGAGGTCGGCCAGGCATTGGCGCCGGGCGGGGAACCGCGGCCAGACCCAGGATCCGTAGAAGTATTCACTGCCCTATTTGATGCTTATGCAACACATGTCTTTGACTACTGCAGCAGCCTGCTTGGCGATCAGGCGGAAGCCGCGGCGGCCACCCAGGCGACCCTGATCGCCGCCTGCTTGCTCGTCGAGCGCCTGGACAGTCGGTTCCGCCTGCGCACCTGGCTGCTCGCGCTTGCACGCACGGAGTGCAGCAACGGGCATCCTGGGCTACCTGAGCCGCTACCTCCAGACGGCCTGGGCGTCTTCGAACTGACCAGTTCACGGCAGCGCGAAGGCGATGAGATCGCCGACACCGGCCCGGGGGAACTGAGCTCCGATGTCGATGCCTCGGACGGGCGCGAAGGCCCCGTGCTAGCCGCGCTGGGCGCGTTGCCGGTCCTGCAGCGCGAGGTACTCGAGCTGGTGTACCGGCACGGCGTGCGGCCAGCCGAACTGCCGGCCATCCTCGGCATCTCGCCAGACCACGCGCAGACCTTGCTGACCGATGCCGTCAGGAGCTTCGAGCATTCGCCGTGGTTCCCCGCTGATACTGCGGAGGGGCCGGATAAGGACGTCGACTGCGGCGAGCTGGCTGTTGAGCAGCTAGGTTCCCTGCCGATGGCCAGCTTGCCTGCCTCCCTTTGGGGCCGCACATTCTGGGCGGTGTTCGATCCCGACGCGGGGTCGTACCGGGATGCCGTCGCTGCGCGCCAAGGGCCGCTCGGGCCAGATGGCTTCCCCGACCAGCACACGCGGTCGGCTAAGCCCGCACGCAAGCGGCTCACGACCGTTTCAATGCTGCTGGCCGCGTTGCTCCTGGCGCCTGTTGCGGCAGGCGCGGCCTTGTACTCCTATTTCTCGGGCGCACCCGATGCGCAGGCTCGTTCGCATAGCCGCGTCCTGGCGCCTAACCCGACCACCAATCTGCCTAGCCCATCGCAGGCCGGACCGCACCAGATAACAGTGGTGCACCGGCACCGGACCCACGTGCGAGCGCACTACTTTGCTGGCGCGCCGCCAGCTCCAAGCCCGGCCAATGAACCGTCGCAGACCTCACCAGTTCCCCCGATAACTAAGCCGGGGCCACGCTCGTCCCCATCGCCGACCAAGCCGCCATCGCCATCGCCGACGCCATCCGGTTCGCCCTCGTCCTCGTCCCCGCCTTCGCCGACTCCGCCGCCGACGTCCTCGGCAACGGCCTGAGGCGATCCTCCCGGCGGTGGGGCCTGACACATCTCAGTCGTAGAAGCCCAGCCGCCGCAGCTGCCGCGGGTCCCGCTGCCAGTCCTTGGCCACCTTGATCCGCAGGTCCAGGTAGACGTGGCTGCCGAGCAGCGCCTCGATCTGGCGCCTGGCTGCGGTGCCGACTTCCTTCAGCCGGGCGCCCTTGGCCCCCAGCACGATGGCCTTCTGGCTGGGGCGTTCCACGTACATGATCGCGTGCACGTCGATGAGGTCGTCACGTCCCTCGCGCGGGGTCATCTCCTCGACGACCACCGCGATCGAGTGCGGCAGCTCGTCTCTGACGCCCTCGAGGATCGCTTCCCGGATCAGCTCGGCAACCAGCTGCTGCTCTGGCTCGTCGGTCAGGTCGCCGTCGGGGTACAGCGGCCGGCCGGGCGGCAGGTGCGAGACGAGCACGTCGGCCAGCACGTCCAGCTGGAACCCGCCCACCGCCGAAACGGGCACCACGTCAGCCCAGTCGCCCAGTTCGCCAACGGCCGCAAGCTGCGCAGCCACCTGCTCGCGAGAGGCCTGATCTGTCTTGGTGACGATCGCCACTATCGGCGTCTTGCCGACGGCCGCGAGCTCGCCGGCCAGGTACTTGTCGCCCGGCCCGATCCGGTCACTGGCCGGTATGCACAGGCCGATGACGTCGACCTCAGTGAGGGTGGAGCGGGCGAGGCTATCGAGCCGCTCGCCGAGCAGGGTCCGCGGCCGATGCAGGCCAGGCGTATCGATGATGACCAGCTGCGCGTCCGGCCTGTGCACGATGCCGCGGATCGCCCGGCGGGTGGTCTGCGGACGACTGCTGGTGATTGCGACCTTGGTTCCAACCAGGGCGTTCATCAGGGTGGACTTGCCCACGTTCGGTCGGCCGACAAAGCACGCGAATCCGGACCGGAATCCGGTCGGCCCCTGGGCTGCTGACGCGCTGGACGGGGTTGCCACGATGGTGATTCTCCCCTACCGAGGCGCTCTGGCCCTAACCCGGAGCACTGCCAGGCGGTCTGGCGCCGACCAGCGTGCCGAGGGCAAGGCCGACCAGAACCAGGCCGATCACCGCCGCTACGGTTAGCCGTTCGCGCCAGCACAACGAGCCCGAGAATCGCCGCAACCACCGGCTCGGCCAGCCCGAGGGTAACCGCCACCGGGGCAGCCACGGTTCGCAGACCGCGGCCGTAGGACAAGTAGGCGAGGACCGTGGTCACGAGGCCCAGGTAAACCGTAACGGCGAGGCCGCGGCCAGTGAGGACCCAGCTTGGCGAACTGGCAGCCAGCAGCGGTGACAAGAGCACGGCCGCAGCGCCGAACAGCAGGCCCATCACCGCGGTTTCCGGGCTTCCGGCCGAGATCAGCCTGGCCGCCGTCACCGCGTAGATCGCGTAGCAGAGCCCGGCTGCAAGGGCCAAGCTCACCCCGGCCGGCCTGGCACCGCCGGTCGCGGCTCCCGCAGCGGTAGCGCCCTCAGGATGACCGCTGGAAATCAGCACGGCGCAACCCGCGACCGCCGATGCGGTGGCGATAACCCACCTGCGGCCTAGCCGCGATCCGCCGGTCAGCCGGCTGAGCGCCCCGGTGAATACCGGCGCGCTGCCGATAGCAACGACTGTGCCGATCGCGACGCCTGTTTCCCGGACCGCGGTGAAGAAGCAGACCTGGTAACCGGCGACCGCCGCGGCCGCGAGCAGCAGGACGGCGCGGGAAACCAGTCCGCCCGACAGCAGGCCGGCAACAGCCCGGCGGCTCCCCGCCGTGGCGAGCGCGACCGCGAGGAGCAGCAAGCCGCCGAGCGCGATCCTCGCGGCGCCGACCGAAGCGGGGCTGGCGTCAGCTGGTGCGAAATGCGCGGCAGTGCCGGCAGTTCCCCAGGCTGCGGCGCCCAGGAGCACGCCGACCGTGCCCGGCGCCAGCCGCGGCCGACCACCGCGCACCGGCTTGCGCTGACTCAGCCGCGCCGACTGCAGCCAGCCAACGAGCGCTGCCATCTCCTTATCGTGGTGGATTTTCAGCAAATAGCGCTGAGAATCCACCACGATAACCAGGAAGAGGCGTCAAGGACGCAGGACCGCCACGATGCTGCCGTCGGGCGCTGCGTGGAACACGACCGCGTCCGGCCCAAGCTCCCGCACCGCTGCGATGTCGCCGGGATCAGCGGTACCGCCATCGCTGACCAGCGCCGCCGCCTCGAGGTTCGCCGCTCCGCTAGACACGGCCATGGCTACCGCGAGCTGCAAGGCCGACAGCCGCAGCGAGGGCAGTGCGATAGCAGCGGCGGCATAGGTGCGCCCGGTCTCGTCCCGTACTGCGGCGCCCTCGGCAGAGGCAACCCTGGCCCGAGCCGCCCGAGCCAGGGTAATGATCTTGATGTCCTCTGGCCCGGTTTCTTCGAGGCCAGCGTAATCAGGGCCGGGTTCCTCCGGCCCAAGCTCGGTCACGGTGCTGATCCTAGACCGGCGGCGGCTTGCTCGGACCGACCCCGTTCCCTTCCCTACCGGTCGCTCCGCTCCGCGCTCCGCTCGTTGCGCCGCTGGTCGCGGGGCCGGGCTCGGTGACCGCAACACCGTCCGCCGTGGCCGCGCGCGACGCTCGCGCCGCCGCGGATCCCGGTCCCGTCGCCGCGACGGCCTGATCATCGGCCGGCTCGATGCGCTGCACGGTGACGGTGCCGATCCGGTTGCGCCGCCCGGTCAGGTTCTCGGCCGTCAGCCGCAGTCCCGACCACCGTCGCCGTCGAGCCGGCAATCGGCACCTTGCCGAGCCGGTGCGCCAGCAGGCCGCCGACAGTTTCCACGTCCTCGGCGTCGATGCTGACGTCGAACAGCTCCTCAAGTTCCTCCACCGACAGCCGCGCGCTGACGCGAGCCGAGCCTTCGTCCAGCCACTCCACTGGCGGGCGTTCCCGGTCATACTCGTCCGCGATCTCGCCGACGATCTCCTCCAGAATGTCCTCGATCGTGACCAGGCCGGCCGTGCCGCCGTACTCGTCGATCACGATCGCCATGTGCACGTGCCTGGCCTGCATCTCCCGGAGCAGGTCATCGACCGGCTTGCTCTCCGGCGCAAATGTGGCCGACCGCATGATCGAGTCGACCGTCTCGGCCGTCTCGCCCTCCGGGTGCTCGTGGATCCGGGTCATGATGTCCTTGAGGTAGGCGATTCCGACGACGTCGTCGAGGTTCTCGCCGATCACCGGAATCCGGGAGAAGCCGCTGCGCAGGGCGAGCGACAGGCCCTGCCGAAGGCTCTTGCCGCGCTCCACGAAGACCATGTCGGTTCGAGGCACCATGACTTCCCGGACGATGGTGTCGCCGAGCTCGAACACCGAGTGGATCATGGCCCGTTCGCCTGGCTCGATGATTTGCCGCTGCTCGAGGAGGTCGACCAGGCCGCGCAGGTCCTCCTCGGACCCGGACTGACCCTCGCGGCGCGCGGGGCCCGGCGTCAGCGCGGCGCCCGCGGCGGCGAGCAGCCGCGGCAGCGGCCCGAGCAGCCTGATCACCGGGCGCAGCACGGCCGCCGCGGCAATGGCCACCTTGACCGGGTAGTGCCGGGCAATGCTGCGCGGGATCAGCCCGGCCAGCACGTAGCTGGCCACTGTCATCGCGACCGCCGTGATCAGGAAGGCCTTCCAGGTCACCCCGAACAAGTGCACCAGGACCGCGGTCACCAGTACCGCTGAGCTGATCTCGGCGGCTACTCGCGCCAACAGCACAATTGACAGGTAACGGGGCGCGTCCGCCAGCACCGCCTGCAACGGCTCGCCGGCCTCACCCGCCGATCTGCCGAGTTCCTTAGCGCCCGCCCTGGAGACTCGCAACAGTGCGGATTCCGCGCTCGTGCACCAGCCAGCCAGGAGCATCAGCGCGAACGCGGCCACCAGCAGCCAGTCCATGACCGGTCACCCGGGCCCTTCGGCGCCGTCCGGGCCTGGAGCCGCGCGGCCGGACATGTCGGCGGAAGCTTCGGCCCGCGCGGCTTGCCAGGACGCAAGCAGCCGGTCCTGCAAGCCGAACATCTTCGCGTGCTCCTCGGGCTCGCCGTGGTCGTAGCCGAGCAAATGCAGGATTCCGTGCGTGCATAGCAGGTCGATCTCATCCTGCATCGCATGGCCGGCCTCGGCCGCCTGCGCCCCGGCTACCTGCGGACAGATCACCACGTCTCCCAGCAGGGTCTGCCCAGCCTCAGGATCCCGTGTGCCGTGGTCGCCATGCGCGGCGCTACCCGGCTGCGGAAGCCTGAGTTCATCCATCGGGAACGCCAGCACGTCAGTCGGCCCGTCCTCGCCCATCCAGCGAACATGGAGCTCCGTCATGGCGGGCTCGTCCACGAGCAGGACCGACAGTTCCGCGAGCGGGTGAACGCGCATGTCATCGAGTACGTGCCGGGCCAGGCCGGCCAGCAGGGACTCGTCGACGTCGACGCCCGACTCGTTGGCGATCTCAATACTCATCTGGGCCCCCGTCTGGCCACGGTCACCGGGTTATGCACCGTCACCGGGCGCGGTAACCATCCCGCCGCTGCCGCCCGGCCGGGAGCCGCCCCGGCTCGGCCGTCGCCTGCCGGGCGTCATACCGCTCGTAGGCATCGACGATGTCGGCCACGAGCTTGTGCCGCACCACGTCGTGGCTGGTCAGCCTGGAGAAGTACACGTCCTCAACGCCGTCAAGGATGTCCTGGACCAGGCGCAGGCCGCTGGCCGTCCCGGCCGGCAGGTCGACCTGGGTGACATCGCCGGTGACCACGATCCTGGAGCCGAAGCCGAGCCGGGTGAGGAACATCTTCATCTGCTCAGGCGAGGTGTTCTGCGCCTCATCCAGGATGATAAATGAGTCATTAAGGGTCCTACCCCGCATATAGGCCAAAGGGGCGATTTCGATCGTGCCGGCCGCCATCAGGCGCGGGATCGAGTCGGGGTCGACCATGTCATGCAAGGCGTCGTACAGCGGCCGCAGGTACGGATCGATCTTCTCGTACAGGGTCCCCGGCAGGAAGCCCAGCCGCTCGCCCGCCTCCACCGCCGGGCGGGTCAGGATGATCCGGTTGACCTCTTTGGCCTGCAGGGCCTTAACCGCCTTGGCCATAGCCAGGTAGGTCTTGCCGGTGCCGGCCGGGCCGATCGAGAACACCACGGTGTGGTTGTCGATGGCGTCGACGTAGCGCTTCTGATTCAGCGTCTTGGGCCGGATGGTGCGGCCGCGGTTGGACAGGATGTCCAGGTTGAGCACCTCGGCCGGCCGGACGCCGGTCTTGCGCCTGAGCATGGAAACGCTGCGCTCGATGGAATCGGCGGTCAGTTCCGCGCCCGCGCCGACCAGCTGGAGGAGCTCGTCGAACAGCCGCGCAGCGACACCGGTCTCCTGAACCGGGCCGGTAATGGTGATCTCGTTGCCCCGGACGTGAAAATCCGCGCTGATCGCGTGCTCGATCACGCTCAGTAGCTCGTCGCCTGATCCCAGCAGGCTGACCATCGACTGGTCGTCCGGGATCACCATCCTGACCTGCGAGCTACCGTCGGCGGATTGCCCGCTCTTCGCTGTATCGGTCGGATTGTCAGTCAATGGCTCTTCCCTGCCGCGGCCCAGGCCTAGGCCGGCCCATTCACCATGATATCCGGCTCACCCTCGCCTAGCCTGGTGGCCACGTCATCGGCCTGCCGCCGAGAACGTGGGCGTGCACGTGGCCGACGGTCTGGCCCGCGTTCGCGCCGGTATTAAAGACCACGCGGTAGCCGGCCGTCGGCGATTCCCTCGGCGACCGCGACATCGTGGGCGTGCCCGACGACCTCCGCCAGCAGGCCGTCCTCGGCCTTGGCCAGCTCGCTCAGGCTGGCGTGATGGGCACGCGGGATAACGAGAACGTGTACAGGTGCTTGCGGATTGATGTCACGGAACGCGACAGTCCGATCCTTGCTGGACACTATCGTCGCGGGAACATCGGCTGCGGCAATGCGGCAGAACAGGCACTCGGACACGGTGCAGATCTTAACGTATGCCAGGTCCGAGGCGCTTCCGACATATATGGTTGCAGCACTGCGAACCCACGATGCACCACCCCTCTGGTGCAACGGCCTCGCCAGTTTCTGGCTTTCCGTCGCCCCGGGTGAGTACATGCGCGGGCGTTGTTGCGAGGCATGAGATGGGCGTGGGGGGAAGTGCAGAAGGCTAGGCGGGCGGGTCCGACAGCGGCATCTGACGAAGACCCGTGATGACAGCGGGTGAACCTTCGGACGTCGCTGCGCGTCCAATTCACGTGACCGAAACCCTGGTGGCAGATGTTGCCCTGGGTTCAGTTCCGGTCGACCTGGAAGCAGACCGGGCAGTGACGGAGCTCTACAGCGCGCATTACCGCTCGCTGGTTCGCCTCGCGGCGCTGCTGGTGCGCGATATCGGAACCGCGGAGGAAGTAGTGCAGGACTCGTTTGTCGCGATGCATGGCGGCTGGCGCCGCCTGCGGGACAGCGAGAAGGCCCTGTCCTACCTCCGGCAATCGGTGGTCAATAGATCGCGATCCGTGCTCAGGCACCGGGTCGTCGTGGACCGGAACTCGCCCAAGCCTCCGCCGGACATGCCGAGCGCCGAGCATGGCGCGATCGCGCTGTTCGAGCGATCGGCCGTGATCGCGGCGCTGCGGACCCTGCCCGGCCCGGCAGCGTGAAGCGCTCGTGCTTAGGTTCTACGGGGATATGTCCGAGGCGCAAATCGCCGAGACCATGCAGATCAGCCGCGGCGCGGTCAAGAGCCATACCGCTAGGGCCATGCAAGCGCTGCGCGCAGTGCTGGAGCGTGAGGTATGAGCACGCCCGAGGACGAGATGTTCCGTCACGCGCTGCGCTCGGCTGCCGACTCGATCGAGCCAAGGTTGGGCGGGCTGGAGATTATCCAAGCCAGGCTGCACCGTCGGCCGTACCCGCTGCCGGTCGCGTGGGCTGCAGCGGCCTGGATGCGACTGATGATGCGGGTGACCGAAGGCGCATATTCGGCGGGCCGCCACGTCGCGGACAAGCTGCGGTTGGCATCTGCGGGCGCGCACTCGGCAGGCCGCCTGGTCAGGCGCAAGTTGCGTTGGGCATACACCGAAGAGATCCCGGCCGACGGCAAGGTCGGGGAAAAGCTGCGGACGATCTCCGAATGGTTCCTGTCCGACCTGCCCGAGCCGGTCGCGGAGAACACCCGGGGCGGCAAACCCTCGTCGTGGAGCCTGCTTCGCCCACTCGCCGCCTTCGGGGTCGCCGTGTTCATCGTCGCCGTCGGCGCATATGCGGCGATCAGGATCCCGGCCATCGGGTCGAATCCGAGCGCGAACAGCCAGCAGCAGGGGACCGGCCACGGCGGCGGGCCTTACGGCGGCAGCGGTGGGGAGGCTGGCAAGTCCAGCGCGCAAATCCGGGGGCCTGGGTCCATTGGCTCGCCAACGCCGTCAAGCTCGTCGAGCACTCCCTATCCGTGCATTACGAAACCCGGTCCCCGCGGCGGATCGCCGTCGGCATCACCGACGACGTCACCGGGCCAGAGCGGGTCATCGTCGCCGACCAGTTCGCCGACGCCGTCATCCAGCTCGCCGACGCCGACGCCATCTGGCACCACGCCAACGCCGACCAACAGCCCGTCGCCTGGCGCAGGCGGCCAGCCGACGCCAGGAGCGAGCGCAGGCGTCGCCCGCACAACCACCGACGTGGTGATCCTGCCTGCGGAGGCAGCCGTGCCGAACGTGCACACCAGTAAGTCGCCGTGCAGCAGCACGCCAAGTCCGAAGAAGACGAAGAAGCAACCAGCGAACGGGCAGCCCAACGCGACCCGCAGCCCCGCTCTGGGCGGATTGTTCCCGGCTAAGCCAGCGAGGCACCAGTCCAATAACTCCGCCTGAGGCAAGCGCAGGCCGGGCCCAACGGGACCGGCTCCCTCGACCGCGTACCCTGCCATCCGACCCGGTGGCCGCAGCGCTAGCTGTCGGCCCCTGGTGCAGCCCAGCGGGCGGTGGCGCTGAGCACAACGCCTGCTGCGACAGCGCCCGCCGTCGACGCCCGCAGCACCGTCGGCCCGAGCGAGCAGGCGACGGCTCCGGCGGACCTGAAGGCAGTGGCCTCGGCCGGGGAAACACCTCCTTCGGGGCCAACCACCAGCACGATTTCACCAGCCACCGGCAGCTTCAGGTTTGTCACGGAGGTTCCCGCGGCGGGATCGAGCAAGATGGCCAGCGACGCGTCCTGGACGCGCCGGATCGCCGCGGCCAGATCCGCCTGGCTCGTCACGGCCGGGAACCAGGACCGCCTGGATTGCTTCGCGGCCTGCACCGCGGCCGACATCCAGCGCGCCTGCGACTTCGCAGCGCGGTCGCCCCGCCAGATCGCCACGCACCGCTCCGCCGCCCACGGCACGATGGTGTCCGCTCCGATCTCGGTCAGCAACTCGACGGCGAGCTCGCCTCGGTCTCCCTTGGGTATCGCCTGAAGCACCGCGAGCTGCGGCTCCGGCCGCGGCTCGGTTCTGCGGCGCAGCACTGTCAGTTCCAGCTCGCCTTGCCGAACCGCCGCGACAACGCATTCGGCGACGTGGCCGATGCCGTCGGTGATGTCGGCGCGTTCGCTGGCGGCTAGCCGACGTACTGTGCTGGCGTGGCGGCCTTCTTGCCCCCCGAGCACGATCCGGTCCCGCGCCAGGTCGGGAGTCGCAGCAAAGAAAACGGGTGGTCTCACGATCGGCGGCCTGGGCCGGGGACCGGCAGGCGGTCAGGTCAACGCCGTCGTCAGCGCCCGTTGAACGCATCACGGAGCCGGGAGAAGAAGCCCTGCTGACCCGGCGCGAACTTGCCCGGCGGTGCTTCCTCGCCGCGCAGCTTGGCGAGCTGGCGCAACAGTTCTTCCTGCTCCGGCTCGAGCTTGCTCGGCGTCTCCACCGTGACATGGATGATCAGATCGCCACGGCCGGAGCTATTGAGCCGCTCCGTTCCCTGTCCATACATGGGGATGGCGTGGCCCGATTGGGTTCCGGGCCGGATATCCAGTTCGGCCGGACCGTCGAGGGTTTCCACTTCCAGCGTGGCGCCCAGGGCCGCGGCGACCATCGGGATGGTGACGGTGCAGTGCAGGTCGTCGCCCTGGCGCTCGAAGATGGGGTGCGGCCGTTGCACGATCTCCAGGAAAAGGTCGCCGGGCGGCCCGCCGCCCGGGCCGGTCTCGCCCTCGCCGGCTAGCTGGATATGCGTGCCATCCTCGACGCCCGCCGGAATGCGCACCTTGATCGTCCGCCGGGTCCTGACCCGGCCGTCCCCATCGCACTCCGGGCACGGCTTGCGGATGACCGTGCCGAAACCGCCGCAGCCAGGACAGGGCCTGGAGGTCATCATCTGGCCGATGAACGACCTGGTGACCTGGCTGACTTCGCCGCGCCCGTTGCAGATGTCGCAGACCACCGGGTGCGTGCCCGGCGCTGTGCCCTCGCCTGAGCAGGTGGGGCATACCACTGCAGTGTCGACGACGAGGTCCCTGGTGGTGCCGAACGCGCATTCCGACAGGTCCAGGTCGACCCGGATGGTGGCATTGCGTCCGCGCCTGGCCCGGCTACGCGGGCCGCGAGGCTGCGCGCCGCCGCCGAAGAATGCATCCATCAGGTCGGTGAACGGGAATCCGGCCGCGCCGAAGCCGCCTGGCCCGGCGCCGCGCGCCGCGTAAGGGTCAGCCCCGAGGTCATACATCTGGCGCTTCTCCGGGTCGGAAAGCACCTCGTAGGCCTGAGTAACTTCCTTGAATCGCTCCTGAAGGTGCGGATCCGGATTGACATCCGGATGCAACTCGCGCGCCAGCCGCCGGTACGCCTTCTTGATCTCTTCGGCGCCGGCGTCCCGGCGCACGCCCAGAATGCCGTAGTAGTCGTTTGCCACCGGCATTCCTAGGACTCCGCCAGGATCTGGCCTACGTATCGTGCCACCGCGCGTACCGCTCCCATCGTTGTCGGGTAGTCCATCCGGGTCGGGCCAAGCACTCCGAGCCTGGCCAAAGCGTGCTCCCCGGCGCCATAGCCGGTAGTCACCAGTGACGTGCTGCGCAGTCCCTGTACCTCATTCTCCGATCCGATTCGGACTGTGACCGCCGGATGGTCGCCTGACTCACCGAGCAGACGCATGAGGACCACCTGTTCTTCCAACGCTTCGAGCACCTCATGCAATCCCCGGGAGAAGTCGGCCTGAGTCAGGTTCGCCGCACCTCCCACCATTACGCGCTCTTCGTGCCGCTCTACCACCGTCTCAACTATGACGGAAAACACGGCGGCCGCGTTTTGCCGCTCGCTCGATGCAACCCGCTCGGGCAGGTCGGCGAGGACGGTTGCAACTTCCGCCAGCTGGCGGCCGTCCAGGGAGGCGTTCAGCACCGCGCGCAACTTGGTGAGCGAGTCCTCGGCGATAGGAGCCGGCAACTCAACCGTGCGCTGCTCCACCCGGCCGGTATCGGTGATCAGGATCAGCAACAGCCGCCTGTCGGTCAGCGGCACCAGCTCGAGGTGACGCACCGTCGACCTGGTCAGCGACGGATACTGGACGACGGCAACTTGCCTGGTCAGCTGGGCCAGCAGCCGGACCGTGCGCATCACGACGTCATCAAGGTCGTACGCCCCGGCCAGGAACGTCTCGATGGCCCGCCGCTCGGCGGCCGAAAGCGGCTTGACCCCCGATAGCCGGTCCACGAACAGCCGGTATCCCTGGTCGGTCGGTATCCGGCCGGCACTGGTGTGCGGCTGGACGATGTAGCCCTGCTCCTCCAGCACAGCCATGTCGTTGCGAATGGTGGCCGGGGAGACATCCAGGTTGTGCCGGTCAACCAGGGTCTTCGAGCCGACCGGCTCGTTGGTCGAGACAAAGTCCTCCACGATGGCGCGCAGGACCGCGAGTTTCCTGTCGTCGAGCACGCCATCACCTCCCTGGCACTCTTAGACCTTGAGTGCCAAGTCTATTGCTGAACGATGACAAAGGCGCCGACATGCCTTGACCGGCTGGTCAGGATGCCTAGCCGTGCCGAGCCGGCTTAGTCAGTTTGCGCCGAGCCGGCTTAGTCAGTCGCGCCGAGCCGGTTCTAGCTCGTGAGGCCCCGGATGACCGCGTCGGCTAGCAGCCGGCCCCGCTGGGTAAGCCGGACCGTGCCCGTGTCGAAGGCATCCCGGCAGGCCAGGCCGTCCTCCACTGCCCGGGCTGCGGCCGCGAGACCGCCGGGTGCCAGCTCGGTGCACGGGCACCCCGCCGCCAGCCTGGTCGCGAGCATCACCCGCTCGGTAGCCCGCTCGCTGTCGGTGAGGACTTCTCTGGCCTGGCCGGGGCTGATCCCGGCAGTGATCCGCTGCGCGTACGCGGCCGGATGCCGCACGTTCCACCAGCGGGTGCCACCCACGTGACTGTGCGCCCCTGGTCCAACGCCCCACCAGTCGCCACCGGTCCAGTACAGCAGGTTGTGACGGCACTCGAAGGCCGGCCCGGCCGCCCAATTCGAGACCTCGTACCAGGTCAGGCCGGCTTTGCCGAGGACTTCGTCGGCGATCAGATAACGGTCAGCCAGCACGTCGTCGTCGGGCATGGGCAGCTCGCCGCGCCGGATCCTGGCCGCCAGCCGCGTCCCGTCCTCCACGATCAGCGAGTAGGCAGAAATGTGGTCTGGCCCGGCAGCGAGGGCACTGCCCAACGAATGCTCCCAGTCGGCGTCGCTCTCCCCTGGCGTGCCGTAAATGAGGTCGAGGCTAACCTGCCTGAATCCCGCCGACTTAGCCCAGCGCACGCACTGCTCGGGCCGGCCTGGCTGATGTACGCGGTCCAGCACGGCCAGGACATGCGGCACTGCGCTCTGCATGCCTATCGATATCCGGGTGAACCCGCCGTCGCGGAGCTGCGCGAGCACCCCTTCGTTGACCGTCTCCGGATTGGCTTCGGCCGTGATCTCGGCACCGGCCGCCAGCCCCAGCTCGCCGTCGATGGCGCCCAGGATCGCCGCGAGGTCGGACGGCGGCAACAGAGTCGGCGTTCCGCCGCCGAAGAACACAGTCTGGACCGGCCCGGTCCGGCCCGCCAGGGTGCGCGCGGCCAGCCGAACCTCCTCGATGGCGAGCTGCGCGTACGACTCACGGGAGGCCCCGGACCCCAGCTCGCTGGCTGTGTAGGTGTTGAAGTCGCAGTACCCGCACCTGGTCTGGCAGAACGGAACGTGCACGTAGACGCCGAAAGGGGCACGGCCGAGCCTGCTGACGGCCTCCTCGGGCAGGCTGCCATCGGCGGGCACCCGCTGACCGTCCGGTGGCTGGCCGGGCACAGTCAGCGGTCCCCGCTGGCTCGGGTCAGACCCTGGCCAGCACGGCCGCGCCGATCTCGTCCCACTTCCCGCCCCGCCCCTCTACCGCCAGCAGCCTGCGCATGATCTCGCAATCACCGTAGTAGGCCTGCATCGACTCGGTGACGGTCACGGCCTGGTCCGGCCTGCTCAGCACGGTCAGGCCGTCCCCCGCCCGCACTGCGCCCTCGGCGAGCACCCGCAGGTAGGCCCCCGGCATGCCGGCCGCCGCAAACCGCTTCACCCACTGCGGCTCGCCGAGCCAGGACTTGAAGGTCACGCACGGGATGCGCGGCGCCGTGATCTGCACGAGGGCCGAACCAAGCTGCCAGACCTCGCCAATCAGCGCGGAACTGATGTCGATCCCGGCCGTCGTGATGTTCTCCCCGAAGATGCCGTCGCGCAGCTCACGCCCGAGCCGCTCGGTCCACCAGTCCAGGTCCTCCCTGCCGTAGACGTAGAGGGCCTGATCGACGCCGCCATGATTGATCTTGTCGGCGCATTCGTCGCCGTCCAGGCCGAGTTTGCCGATCGCGACCGACCCGGCGGCTGGCTGCTTGTCGATTGCTGTCCGGGCGGGCTCGCCGCCGATGAGCAGGCCGGCCTCGCGGCCGCGGTTCACTGAGACGACCCGTGCAGCTGACATGCCTCGACGCTAGCCGACGCCTTATAGCTCAGTCGACTGGAAATCCGGCCGCCCGGCTGACGTGTTTTCGATTCGAGGTATTGAAGAGGATTGCGTAGACGGCACCAGCCCCGCGAGGGGCGTCGGTGCGGCGTAGCCGCCCTTCTGCAGGGGCGGCACGTCCGCATTGACGCCCAATGCGCGGTCAGTCCGCAGCCGCTGTCCGCGAAACATATCGTGATAACTCTCGCCAACGGCGCCGTGGTCCCCCGATACTTGGCGCAGCGAGGGAGCAGCGTTTACTGGGCCAGGGGGCAGCTATGAGTACAGGTGGCGGATTCAACGATCAGCCGGGCTCCAGTCAGCAGGGGCCAAGTGGCTGGCCGGGTCCCGGAGCACCAGGCCAATCCGGCCAGCCTGGGTGGCCCGGTCCCGGAGACCAGGGCCAGGGCGGCCAGCAAGGCTGGCCGGGCCCAGCAGGCCCTCAGTATCCCTACGGCCAGCCGGGCCCAGCAGGCCTTCAGTATCCCTATGGCCAGCCGGGCGCACCCTGGCAGTCAATGCCCCGCCGAACGAACTCACTCGCAATAGCAGCCCTCTGCTGTGCCATCGGGGTGGTGATTGCCGGACCGTTCGCGAGCATCCCGGCTGTGGTTCTCGGCTCGATGTCCCTGAGGCAGATCCAGCAGACTGGCGAAGACGGGCACGGCCTGGCGATGACGGGCGTAGTTCTGGGCATCATAGGAACGTTGATATCCGTGATCGGTATCATACTTTTTATCGCGTTTTGGCACCACGTAAACTCGCAGTTCAACAACTTCAACAACTTCAACAACTAACGCTGGCGTCGGGACGGCAGAGGGACTACTCGATGACGTCAGGCGGGCGCGGCGATACCAGCGCCGATGGCACGACCGATGCGGCACCTTTGCCTCCGGGCCCGGCGTCGGATTTACGCGCGAGCCGGCCCGGCCACCACGACACTGCTCAGTTTGACATCGGCGAGTTCGGCGAGCCCAGTCCCGTCAGCGAGCCCAGTCCCGTCAGCGAGCCCAGTCCCGTCAGCGAGCCCAGTCCCGTCAGCGAGCCAGGTCAGTTCGCCCCGGACCCCGGATCTCAGTACCCCGGATATCAGCCGCAGCCCTTCGGCCGGGGGTCACGCACCAACCCGCTGGCCATCGCGGCGCTGGTCTGCGGATTCGGGCAATTCGTGCTTGGCCTGCTGATTGTGGGGAACATCCTGCTGGCTATCCCGGCCCTGGTGCTCGGCGTGGTCGGGCTTCGCCAGACGACCACTCGCAACGAGCGAGGCCGGGGCATGGCGATAGCAGGCATCGTGCTCGGCGCGCTGGGGATTTTGTACTTCGCTCTGGTGCTGATCTTGATAGTCGCGAGCCTGAGCGGCCAATTCGCCCGGTCCTAGGGTGTCGTCGAACTGGCGTTCCGCCGTAGCTCAGGTACGCGATGTCCTGCTGCCAGTTCTGGTGCCGTCCGAACGGTCCGCTCGCGCCGGGAACGCCGCCTAGCGTTTCTTGTCTGGTGCCTGCTCCGTTGACAGCGCGGCCACGAATGCTTCTTGCGGCACCTCGACCCGCCCGATGACCTTCATCCGGCGTTTGCCTTCCTTCTGCTTCTCCAGCAGCTTGCGCTTCCGGGTGATGTCGCCGCCGTAACACTTGGCCAGCACGTCCTTGCGGATGGCGCGGATGTTCTCGCGCGCGATGATCCGGGACCCGATCGCCGCCTGGATCGGCACCTCGAACTGCTGCCGCGGGATGAGCTCCTTGAGCCTCGCCGTCATGTTCAGGCCGTAATCGCGGGCCTTATCAGCGTGGACGATCTGGCTGAAGGCGTCCACCGGCACGCCTTGCAGCAGGATGTCCACCTTGACCAGGTCGGCCTCCTGCTCGCCGGCGCGCTCGTAATCCAGCGAGGCATAGCCGCGCGTCCGCGATTTGAGCTGGTCAAAGAAGTCGAAGATGATCTCGCCGAGCGGCATCGTGTACCGGATCTCGACCCGGTCAGCGGACAGGTACTCCATTCCGAGCAGCACGCCGCGGCGGCTCTGGCACAACTCCATGATCGCGCCCACGTAGTCGGTGGGCGCGAGCACCGTCGCCCTGACCACGGGCTCGAAGATCTGGGCGACCTTGCCCTCGGGAAACTCGCTCGGATTGGTGACGATCATCTCGGTGCCGGATTCCGTTGCCACCCGGTACACCACGTTCGGCGCGGTCGAGATCAGTACCAGGTCGAACTCGCGTTCCAGCCGCTCCCGGATGATCTCCATGTGCAGGAGGCCGAGGAAACCGCAGCGGAAGCCGAAGCCCAGCGCGGTCGAGGTTTCCGGCTCGTAGACCAGCGAAGCGTCATTCAGCCGGAGCTTGTCCAGCGCGTCCCGCAACTCGGGATATTCGTCGCCGTCCACCGGATACAGGCCGGAGAACACCATCGGCTTGGGGTTTGCGTACCCTGGCAGCGCCTGCGTCGCCGGGTTAGCGACCGTGGTGAGCGTGTCGCCAACGCGGGCCTGCCGGACGTCCTTGACGCCGGTGATCAGGTAACCGACTTCGCCTGCCGCCAGCCCGTCCGACGGCACCGGCTCGGGCGAGATGACGCCGATCTCCAGGGTCTCGTGCACAGCCTTGGTGTTCAGCATGAGAGTCCGCTCGCGCTTGCCCAGCCTGCCGTCGACGACCCGCACGTAAGTGACGACACCGCGGTAGGTGTCGTAGACCGAGTCGAAGATCAGCGCCCTGGCCGGCGCTTCCAGGTCACCGCTCGGCGCCGGGACTTGCGCGACTACCGCGTTGAGCAGGTCCTCGACGCCCTCACCCGTCTTCGCCGAGACTCTCAGGACCTCACCTGGGTCGCAGCCGATGATGTTCGCCAGCTCGGCGGCGTACTTCTCCGGCTGGGCCGCGGGCAGGTCGATCTTGTTCAGCACCGGGATCAGGTGCAGGTCGGCGTCGAGGGCCAGGTAGAGGTTGGCCAGCGTCTGGGCCTCGATGCCCTGGGCCGCGTCCACGAGCAAGATCGCGCCTTCACACGCGGCCAGTGACCTGGACACCTCGTAGGTGAAGTCCACGTGGCCGGGCGTGTCGATCAGGTTCAGCACGTACTGGGTGCCGTCCGGGCCGCGCCAAGGCAGGCGCACCGCCTGGCTCTTGATCGTGATGCCGCGCTCGCGCTCGATGTCCATCCGGTCCAGATACTGGGCGCGCATCTGCCGGCCTTCCACGACGCCGGTGAGTTGAAGCATCCGGTCGGCCAGCGTGGACTTTCCATGGTCGATATGGGCAATAATGCAGAAATTACGGATAATCGACTGTGGAGTCCGGGCAGGCTCGGGCGCGGACAGCTGCTTCGTGGGCTGCTGCGGCGTAACTGACACAGTGCATCCGCCAGGTAGCTAGTTGGCTCGGCCAGGGTCGGTGGATCTGCGGCTAGCTCGGGAGAGCGCGGCGCGGCTGGCACCGGAAGCCGTCGGAGGGCCGGCCTGCGCTGCGCGCCAGCGGCAGATCTTTCTCGCATCTATCGTTGCACGCCCAGCCGGGTGCGCTCGCCACAGCTACCTGGGGCACCCATCGGGATCCGTCAGCTCAGGGACGACCCAACCCAGCTGGAACCCGGCGGGAGCCGACCAGGAGCCCGCCCGGAACCGCGCGGAAGCCGACTGGAACCCCGCGGGAGCCGGTCGCGACCGGCGAAGACAGACCCGCGAACGGGCTGAGTTTGAGAGCCCGGCGGATTCTCGGCTATCCTTACCTACTGGCTGCCTGCATGCCCGCGTATGCCGCGATGTGCTTGCCGCCCTGTGTTAGATGCCCTGTGTTATATGCACTGTGTTCGCCGTCCCGGGTTAGTTTCGCAACGCAGGGCGCGACGCCGCGAGCCGTCCCGGTACGGCTCGTGCGGGGCACCACGGACCACCTAGACCAGACTTTAACGAGGCATTCGCGTGGCAAACATTAAGTCCCAGATCAAGCGCAACAAGCAGAACGAGAAGGCCCGGCTCCGCAACAAGGCGGTCAAGTCCGAGCTGAAGACGTCCGTGCGCAAGTTCCGCGAGGCTGCTGAGGCTGGGAATGCCGAGGCTGCCGAGGCCGCGATGCGGGCCGCGTCTATCAAACTGGACAAGGCCGCGAGCAAGGGCGTCATCCACAAGAACCAGGCTGCCAACCGCAAGTCGGCAATCGCACAGCGCGCTGAGCAGCTCAAAAGCGCCTAGGCTTCCGCAGGATCTGGGCGGCTGGCTCGCCGGCAAGGCTTGAGCCGCCGCTTTCCGCGTCACCCTGGGCAGACGCACGGCCGGGCTAACCAGCCTGCCGTGAGCCGGGAGTGTTTCCATGTCCAGGCTGGCTGCTACTAACGTCAGCGTCTCCTTCGGCAGCCTCACCGTGCTGGACGGCGTCAGCCTCAGCATCGGGCCCGGCGACCGCACCGGAATCGTGGCCCCTAACGGGGTTGGGAAGTCCACGCTGCTCAGGGTCCTTTCCGGCGAACTCGAGCCGGACGGCGGCATCGTGACGAGATCGCCAGCCACCACCACCGTGCTCCGCCTGGCCCAGGAGCCTGACATCCGGCCCGGCGAGTCGTTGGCTGATCACCTGGCCCGCCGCACCCAGGTAGCGGCCGCGCAGGCTGCCCTCGACGCGTCCGCGGAGGCGCTCGCGCGCGGTGACCACGGCGCCGACGACGCCTACGACCTGGCCCTGCGGCGCTGGCTGGCCCTCGGCGGAGCTGACTTCCCAGAGCGCAGGGCTCAGGTCACCGCAGAGCTTGGGCTGGATGCCCGGCTGCTGGCGGGGAACGTGGCCGAGTTGTCCGGCGGCCAGAAGGCAAGACTCGGGCTGGCAGCGGTGCTCCTGGCCCAGCCTGACATCCTGCTGCTCGACGAGCCGACCAACGACCTGGACGACCAGGGCCTGGCTTTGCTCGAGGCCCGCCTGCGCCGCAGTAAGGCCGGGATCGCCCTGGTCAGCCACGACCGGGCCATGCTCGCAGCGGTGGTCAGCCAGGTGGTGGAGCTGGACGAGTTCACCCGGCACTCATCGGTGTACTCGGGTGGCTGGGACGCCTACGTAGCCGAGCGGGAAATGGCGAAGCGGCGCGCGACCGAGGCCTACTCGGCGTACCAGGGGGAGCGCGACAAGCTGGCGGAAGCGGCACGGCAGCAGCGCCAGTGGGCCCGCTCAGGCGCGCAGCGGGCCGCAAACCCGCGAAACCAGTCTGATCCAGACAAGCACATAAAAGCTCACAAGATCGCGGGCGCCCAGAGCACTGGCGCGAAGGCGGCAAGGACCGACAGAGCCATTACCCGGCTAGAGAAGGATGCCCCCGACGAGGTCCGCGAGCCCTGGCAATTGCGGCTAGAGATCGCCGAGGCGAAGCGAGCCGGCCAGGTGGCGGTAGCGCTCACCAACGCAGTCCTCAGCCGCGGCGAGGTGACCCTGGGTCCGGTCAACCTGACGATCGGGCCGGCGGACCGGATCCGGGTAACAGGCGCCAACGGCTCGGGCAAGACCACGTTTGTCGACGGGCTGCTGGGCCGCCTGGCACTGGATCGCGGCCAGCGGTACGCCGGCCCCAGCGTCGTGTTCGGGGAGCTGGACCAGACCAGGCGAGAGTTCGGCACCCAGGCCGCAGTCGTGGAGGTGGTGCGCGCAGCCGCAGGGCTGGGCGAGGAAGAGGCCCGGACGCTGCTGGCCAAGTTCAGGCTGCGCGGTGATGCCGCCTTGCGCCGGTCAAGCGCCCTGTCGCCCGGCGAGCGGACCAGGGCCGGGCTGGCCCTGCTGCAGGCTCGCGGAGTCAACTTCCTGGTGCTTGACGAGCCGACTAACCACCTGGACATCGAGGCGATTGAGCAGTTGGAGCAAGCCCTGGTGGGGTACTCGCGCACGCTGATCCTCGTTACCCACGATCGGCGACTCGCGAGCGCGGTCCCGGTCACGCAAACCATCGACGTGACCACTCTGCGCGCCGACACGGACCGCAGGCGTAACTCTGGCGCCTGGAACTGACCCGAGCTTGACACACCCTGATGCAATGAAGGAGCGGGCCTCCGCTCCTGGCGGATGCTGGAAGTTGCAAGCATCCGTCTCCACCAGGCATGGGAGGCCCTGAATGGAAGACTACGACGGCCGGCAGGTGGTCGGCATGGATCTGCACCGGCGGCGCAGTGTGCTGGTGCGGATGACCGAGGATGGCCGGCGGCTCGGCTCGGCCCGGATCATCAACAGCCCGGAAGCGTTACGCCGGGAGCTGGCCCGGGCGGCCGGGCCCCGCAGGTGGTACTCGAGGCGACCTACGGCTGGTACTGGGCCGCGGACGTGCTCGCCGGCGCGGGCGCGGAGGTGCACCTGGCCCATCCGGCCGGGGTGAAGGCATTCAGCTACCGGCGGGTCAAGAACGACTTCCGCGATGCCGGCGACCTCGCGGACCTGCTGCGGATGGGCCGGCTGGCCGAGGCGTGGATCGCGCCGGCGTTCTACCGGGAGCTGCGCGAGCTGACCCGCTACCGGCGCAAGCTGGTGGGGCAGCGGACCAGCTGCAAGGACCAGGTCCACGCGGTGCTGGCCAAGCTCGGCATCCCGGTCACCTGCTCGGACTTGTTCGGCAGGTGGGGCAGCAGCTGGCTGGACGGGCTGGCGCTGCCGCAGCCCTATGCCGGCAAGGTGGCCTCGCTGCGGCACCTGATCGGCGTGCTGGACGCCGAGATCGCCGTGCTGTCGCAGGTGATCGCCGAGCAGCTGGCCGGCCACCCGGGCTACCGGGCGATCCAGGAGCTGCCGGGCATCGGCCCGGTGCTGGCCGCGGTGATCATCGCCGAGATCGGCGACGTCGCGCGGTTCGCCAAGCCGGGCCGGCTGGCCAGCTGGGCGGGCCTGACCCCGCGGCACTACGAGTCCGACGCCAAGGTGTCGCGCGGGCACATCACCAAGCAAGGCTCCCGGCCGCTGCGGTGGGCGCTGACCGAGGCGATCCAGCACCAGCCCGCCGGGTTCCGCGTCCGCGAGATCAAGGACGCCATCATCGCCCGCCGCGGCCCCCAGGCCCGCAACATCGCCAAGGTCGCCGCCGCCCGCGAACTGCTCACCCTCGTCTTCTACGGCCTGCGCGACGGGCACATCCGCTGCGCGGCCGAGCCAGCACCGGCCGGATGACACCCGGCCGGCGACCAGGCGGCAGGCCGTGCAACTGCCTGCTCCCCGTCCCCGCGGCGGCGCGAGCGTCCCCCTGATTGGCCCCGCCTGGCCCTGACCCGCACCTGCCCCATGCACCCCGGCCGCGCCGGGGACACGCGAAGGGATGACTGCAGCCAGCGGCACTGCCGCTCCCGGAGAACCTTCCCCGACCCTGGGGCAGCCACAAACCGAACACACCACCACCAGCACCGCAGCCCCGGTCCCCGCAGCCTTCCATCATGCGGGTGAGCGGCCACCCCCTCAAGGACGCCTGACGGCGCCGCCTCCAGCGGCCGGGCACGGCCCGGTCCTTGACCGGAGCGGCCGCCCACCCAGACATCGGCAGCTGCGCGGGAAACCAGCATCGCCGGCGGCAGGCGTCAGCATGCCCTGACAGCCAACCCGCACCCGCAAAACCCCAGGCCACCGCCACTTGACCCCGGCCCGCTCCTTCAGGGATGGCAGTTTGACAGCCGTTCGCGCCCGACTTACCCGGTTACGTCCCTGTCAAACTGCCAGGGTGTCGCACATGCAGGCGTCGTCGATAGCGAGATGTCCGTTTTAGGGCTAGCGAGTCGCCGGGCCGGCAGGCCGACGGCAGGCCACGATCGTGCTGATCGCCCGTTCCAGGGCATATCCGGCGCTGGCGCCCTCACCCTTGACCGCAGCGTCGGCCTCGGCGACCGCAGCGTGCGCGGTGGCGAGCCCTTCCGAGGTCCAGCCGTGCAGCTGCTGGCGCGCCTTGTCGATTTTCCAGGACGGCATGCCCAGCTCCCCGGCAAGCGCGTTCGGGCTCAAACCGCGGCCAGCGGCGCCGACCAAGCCGAGCGTGCGCAAACCCTGCGCCAGCGCGCTTGTTATCAGCACCGGCGATGTGCCAGTGGCTAGTGCCCAGCGCAGCTGCTCCAGCGCGTCGGCCAGCTTGCCCTCGCAGGCACGGTCTGCCACCGAGAAGCCCGTCGCTTCCGCCCGGCCGTGGTAGTACCGGGCGACCGCCGCCTGGTTGATGACACCCGTGGTATCGGCCGCCAGCTGGCTGCACGCAGAAGCCAACTCGGCCAGGTCGTTACCAACTGCATCCAGTAGCGCCCGCAGGCCGCCGTCGTCAGCCTTTCGCCCGGCCTGCCGGAACTCACCGCGCAGGAAATCCATCCGGTCACTGAAGCGCTTGACGCTGGGGCAGTCGACCCTCCTGGCACCGGCCTCGACCAGGGTGCCGAGCAAGGCCTTGTTCTTAGCGCCGCCAGCATGGGTGATGACCAGGAAGACGTCCGGCGAGGGCGCCTGCGCGAGCATGGTGAGTTCAGCCGACACTTCCTTAACGGCATCCTGCGCTCCCTTCACCACCACCACGCAGCCGTCGCCGAACAGCGACGGAGCCGTCAGCGCGGACAGGTCGCCGGCCGGTAGGCCAGCGGCCGCAACCTCATGCACGTCGATGCCACCCATGTCGGTCGCGTCTTCAGATGGCTCGCCGGCGGCCGCGAGGGACGTCACAGCAGCGCGGACGGCCCGCTCGACCAGCAGTTCCTCGTCACCGACGATCACCGTGACCGGAGCGGGCGTCGCTGACGCACCCGGCGCGCCCGGCGCGGCGCGGCGTGCAGGTCCCGAAGCCATGCAGGCAGCTTGCCACACCCGCAGAGACTCCGCCCCTCGCGCAGCGCCGGAGAACCACACCTACGCCGAGGCTCCGCCCTCAGCCTAGCCCGGAGAACCACACCTATGCCTGGGCTCCGCGCTCGCTCAGCCCCGGAGAACCCACGTGCGCCCCCCAAGCGCCACCAACGGGGCCAGGGCAGAAGCAGAAAGGCCGGGCTCAGGCTTGGGCGGGCTCGCCGCCGCGCCAGACGCGGATCGGCTTCATGCCATATGACCAGGCGAACGCGCCCTCATGGTCAGCGTCCCAGGCAACGATGTCGGCCGCGCGCCCGCGGGCCATTGCGCCCCGGTCCGGCGCCCGCAGCGCCCGGGCGCCACCAACGGTCGCGGCGCGCAGGGCCTCGGTGACACTCATTCCGAATGCTGACACGGCCAGGCTGATGACCAGCGGCATCGAGGTGATGCCATTGCCTCCGGGCGAGTGCGCAGAGCCGAGCGCCACCTGGACGCCCTTGTCGAGCAACGCGCGCACGGGCGGCATCCGACGGGAGTCAGACGCCGTCGCCGGGCACACTACGGCGACGACGCCGGCCTGGGCGATCGCAGCCACATCGTCATCACCGGCGCCGTACAACAGGTCAGCCGACGCGCAACCGAGCTCAGCCGCGAGCAGGGCCGCGCCGGTGCGACCGTCACAGGCATGCAGCCTCGGCAACAGCCCGACGGCCCGGCCAGCGTTGAGGATCCAGCTGGCTTCGTGCGC
Organism: uncultured Actinomycetota bacterium; assembly: GCA_963804435.1. GTDB lineage: Bacteria > Actinomycetota > Actinomycetes > Streptosporangiales > Streptosporangiaceae > JAJYUU01. The sequence continues at coordinate 4,402,370 of CAWDQI010000001.1, forward strand.
GGTGAAACCTCCTTCGCCGCAGTAAGCGTCAATGCTGTCCGCGCCCGCCGCGACCGCGTCTGCGCACCAGCCGCCAACCGCGTCCACATAATCGTTGCGCCGGCCGAAGAACTCCGGCGGCACCGCGTTGGCCGCCATGAAAGTGGCATGCACGCGAGGCATGCCCGCTTCGTTCTCCAGCGACCGCAACAGCCGGATGTCCGCTAGTTCGCCATCCCTGGTCAGGTGGTAGCCAGTCTTCGCCTCGACCGTTGTCGTACCGCTGAGCAGCCATGCGCGCAGTCGCTCCCGGACGCCGCTGCACAGTGTCCACGGGTCAGTGCCTCTGGTGATCGTGACGGTCGAGGTAATCCCGCCGCCCGCTGCGGTTATCTCGCTGGACGACGAGCCGCCCGATCGCATGGCGATCTCAGCCCACCTGTTGCCTGCGTAGACGGGATGGGTGTGGGCGTCAATCAGGCCGGGCGTGACGAGTGCGCCGCCGAGATTCTCTACGTGGTCGACGTCGACGATGTCGTGAATCACGCCCGGGATGCTGGCGGGCAGATCGGAGGCCGGTCCGACCCACGCAATCCGGTCGTCGTGGGTGAGGATCGCGGCGTTGCTCCACACTTCCGACCCGGTCCAGAGCCGGCCAATGTTCGTCAGCAGGCGCACAGTCACGCGGCACCGCCCAGCTGAGCATCGCTGCGGCCCGGACGAGGATCGCTGCGGCGCACGGGATCCCGAGCAACCATGCGGCCTCTCCTACCGAGCGTCGGACAATAGCGTGAACCTGGCGGAACGCCAAGCTAAACAACGTCTTGCGCGACTACCCATTTATCCTGGCGTGGTTAGCGGCACACCAACATATCGGTTGAGTCACGGTATTGCACATGCGGATGCCTGTAAAGGCCCGCATAAGCATCGACTGCAGTCGCGGTCTGCCATCATAACTGGCTCCCGCCAATGCGCGGCGCGTGACCCGCCGGCAGCCTCGCAGGTTGCCGGGCCCGCAGTTGGCGCGCTTGCAGCGGGCCAAGCGCCCAATCGCGTGGCGCTGAGGAAGGCCGCAGCCAGCGCGTATGCGGTCAGGCCACGTTTCCTTAATAGCGGTTTAAACGTCAGCCACGAAGCCGCTTAACGGCCCGGTGGAGCGTGCAGACGAACGTGCATCTGCATTACGCAATTGCATCGTGGATTCAGCGAAATACAGCGCTGAAGCCCTGGCACTCCCTAATGGGCCACATTCGTCCGGGCGAAGCCGGCCAGTTCCGCGGCGAGCCCTAGCGGCACCCTCGCCGTGAGCTCGGTGCCGTCACTGCCGTGGTCGACGGTCAGTACCTCTCCCTCGTCGTGGGCACGCGACAGCAAGTCGCCACGGTCATACGGGATCTTGACGCTGACCTCACGGAACTGCCGCGGCAGCAGCTGCTCGATCTCGGCAAGCAGCTTGTCGATGCCCTCGCCGGTGTGGGCCGACACCACCACGGACTGCCGCTCGGCCAGCTGCAGGCCCTCGAGCTCTATCCGGTCCGCATTGTCCGCCTTGTTGATCACGACGAGCTCGGGCACCTCGCCGGCACCCACCTCGGCGAGCACCTCCCTGACCGCGGCGAGCTGCGATCGCGGGTCGGGGTCGGATCCGTCGACCACGTGCAGGATCAGGTCGGCGTCGGCGACCTCCTCTAGCGTCGACCGGAACGCGTCGACGAGCTGATGCGGCAGGTGCCGGACGAAGCCGACCGTGTCGGTCAGCGTGTACGGCCATCCGGACGGGGTCTTCGCCTTGCGTACGGCCGGGTCGAGGGTGGCAAACAGGGAATCGTCCACCAGGACCTGTGCGCCGGTCAGGCGGTTCAGCAGGCTCGACTTGCCGGCGTTGGTGTAGCCGGCGATCGCCACCGACGGCACGGAATGGCGGCGGCGCTGACCGCGCTGCACCTCGCGGCCAACCGACATGCCGGCGATTTCGCGCCGCAGTTTGGAGATCCGGGACCGGATCCGGCGGCGGTCGGTCTCGATCTTGGTCTCGCCTGGGCCGCGGCCGCCGATGCCGCCGTTACTTCCTGCCCGGCCGCCGACCTGCCTGGACAGCGACTCGCCCCAGCCGCGCAAGCGCGGCATCAGGTACTGCAACTGGGCAAGCTCAACCTGCGCCTTGCCTTCCTTGCTGCGCGCGTGCTGGGCGAAGATGTCCAGGATCAGGGCGGTGCGGTCAACAACCTTGACCTTGACGGCACTCTCCAGGCTCCGCAGCTGGCCAGGCGTGAGTTCGCCGTCGCAGATGACCGTGTCAGCTCCGTGCGCGGCAACTATCTCGGCCAGCTCCCGCGCCTTGCCCGCTCCGACATAGGTAGCGGCGTCCGGCCGGCCGCGCCGCTGGATCAGCGCGTCCAGCACCTCCGAGCCGGCCGTTTCAGCCAGCCGGGAGAGCTCGCGCAGTGAGTTCTCCGCCATCCCCAGCGTGCCCTCGGTCCAGACCCCCATCAGCACCACTCGTTCCAGCCGGAGGGTCCGGTACTCGACCTCGCTGACGTCCTGAAGCTCTGTCGACAGCCCGGCTACGCGCCGCAGCGCATGCCGTTCCTCAAGGTCCAGCTCTCCGTCCTGCGGTTCAGCCTGTGCGCCGGGGAAAATGTCGGTGCCGGTGTTGTCGTTCGATAGGACGCTCATGCCACCTCTACCGGGCCTGCCAGGGGCCTGTTAAACGCTCGTAAGCCATATGTCATGTTACGACGGAAAATTCATGTGATCCGTCGCCCGCTGGCAGCGGGCCTGACGCTGATAGTGCCACGGAGTGCATCCGTACACATCTGATTAACTCCCGGCAGGCTCTGGATGTGCCCGCGGTCCTCGGTCGTGCGCGGATGGCGCGGTGATGTGAGTAATGTGCCACGCCGGCTCGGGGTTTCGGCCACGACTGCATGGGCTACCGTCTGGTGCAGCGGCCGGACGCTATCGGCCGGATAGTCACGGCCGGCCCGGCCGGATGGCGGCGGCCGGGCCGGCCAGACGGTAAGGAGCAGCGTGCAATGACAAGCGGTGTGGAGATTGCCGGTCCGTCCGGCAGTCGGTATGACGAGATCCTTACCCCCGAAGCGCTCAGCCTCGTCGCGACCCTGCAGCGTGAGCTGGGCCCGCGCCGTCAGGAGTTGCTGGCAGCACGGGCGGCGCGGCAGCAGGAGCTGTCAGCGGGGGCCAGCCTGGACTTCCTGACCAGCACCGAGGCCACCCGGGCGGATACGTCCTGGCAGGTGGCACCAGCCGCGCCCGGCCTGATTGACCGGCGGGTGGAGATCACCGGCCCGACCGACAAGAAGATGACCATCAACGCCCTGAACTCAGGCGCCAAGGTGTGGCTGGCCGACTTCGAGGATGCCAATACGCCGCTCTGGGACAACATGATCACAGGGCAGCTGAACCTGAAAGACGCGCTCGACCGCGCCATCGACTTCACGAGCGACGAGGGCAAGGCCTACCAGCTACGGCCAGACGATGAACTGGCCACCATCGTGGTCAGGCCCCGCGGCTGGCACCTGGATGAGAAGCACCTCCTGATCGACGGTCGCCGGGCGTCCGGGAGCCTGGTCGATTTCGCGCTGTACTTCACCCACTGCGCGCAGCGCCAGCTCGCCAAGGGCAAAGGCCCGTACTTTTACCTGGCGAAGATGGAAAGCCATCTTGAGGCGCGGCTGTGGAATGACGCTTTCCTGCTGGCCCAAGACGCACTCGGCATTCCGCAGGGCACGATCAGGGCAACGGTCTTGATCGAGACCATCCCGGCGGCCTTCGAGATGGACGAGATCCTCTATGAGCTGCGCGAGCACAGCGCAGGACTTAATGCGGGCCGGTGGGACTACCAGTTCAGCATCATCAAGAAGTTCCGGACCAGGGGACGCGAATTCGTCCTGCCGGACCGCAACGCGGTGACGATGACCGCACCGTTCATGCGGGCCTACACCGAGTTGCTGGTCAAGACCTGCCACGCGCGCGGCGCGCACGCGATGGGCGGCATGGCCGCGTTCATCCCGAACCGCCGCGATCCCGACGTCACCGCCACAGCCCTGGCCAAGGTTCGCGAGGACAAGACCCGCGAGTCGAACGACGGTTTCGATGGGTCCTGGGTGGCCCACCCTGACCTGGTGCCGCTGTGCCGCGAGGTTTTCGACGGCGTCCTGGGCGAAAAGCCGAACCAGATCAGCAAGCGGCGCGATGACGTGCACGTCAACGCGACGGAGTTGTTGGCCATCAGCAAGACTCCGGGCCAGATCACCGAAACCGGCCTGCGCAACGACATCAACGTCGGGCTGCAGTACCTAGCCAACTGGCTCGCCGGGAACGGCGCCGTGGCAATCTTCAACCTCATGGAGGACGCGGCAACGGCCGAGATCTCCCGATCGCAAGTCTGGCAGTGGCTCCACAACGACATCGAGCTGGCCGAGGGACCCAAGGTCACCAGGGATTTGGTGGAGCAGCTCATCGGCGAGGAACTGGCGACGATCAAGGCTCAACTCGGCGACGCCTTTGACACCAGCCGGTATGAGCAAGCCACTTCGTTGTTCACCGAAGTCGCGCTGGCCGACGATTATGTCGAGTTCCTGACGCTGCCGGCTTACGAGCGGATGCCGTAGGCCGGCCGCTCCGGCGGCTCCGGACCGGCCACCCGGTCCACCCGGTCCGGCCGGTCCGGCCGCTCCCCGGCCGCCGCTCGCTCGGCCGAGACCGGCACGAATGCGGCCGCCACCAGCGGGAACACGGCCACGACGGCGAACGAGACGGCAAACCCGGCCGAACCGATCGTCAGCGCGAGCACCGGTGGCGTAGCGGCCGCCAGCGCGTTCTGGCCGGTGTTCTGGATGCCGAGCGCGCGGCCAGCCCAGGACGACCCGGCGTACTCGGCCACCGCGGTGAAGGCAAGTCCGTTCGTGCTGACCGCCACGACGCTGCACGCCAGCAGGATGGGAACGGCTGCCTTGGACCCGGCAGCGGCCGCCGCCGCGAGGCCGAACATGCCAACGGCAGTAGTGGCGGCCAGGATGCGCATCGGTCCCATCCGGCTGCCGACGCGGTCTGACCAGTAACCGGCGGCCAGCCGCGAGAGCGCGCCGCAGGCCTGGCCGACGGCGAGCAGGCGGCCGGCCGAGACCGCGTCCCAGCCGCGCGCATCGATCAGGTACACCAGCGCGAACGTGGCGACGGTGAACTGCGGCACGACCAGCAACGCGCTCGCCGCATGGATGCGCCACAGCACCGGCTGGCGGTAGGGCGACGCCGGTCTGGTCGAGGCATCGTGCGCTGGCTTCGCACCCCGGCCTGGATCGCGTACGAACACCACGACCAGCGCGGCGGCGACCAGGCAGAATCCGCCGAGCGCGGCCAGCGGAACGGTCGTTCCGCTGGCGCCAAGAGCAGGCAAGGTCGCCGCCGCTAGCGCGACCCCTAGCGGCTGCGAACTCTGCCGGATGCCCATGGCCAGGCCGCGCTCGTGCCGCCCGAACCAGCCCAGGATGAGCCGGCCGCTGGCGGCGAACACTGAGCCGCCGGCCGCTCCGGCTAGCGCCAGGCAAACCGCCAGCCCCCCATAGCCATGCACAGACCTCGCGGCGACCAGCACTATGCCAGCCAGGCCAAGCCCGGTGGCCAAGACCAGCCGCTCTCCGCGGCGATCTGCGACGGCACCCCAGCCGATCAAGGTCAGCAGCAGCCCGATCGTCGGGCATGCCACCAGGAAGCCTGCCCGAACCAGCGAAAACCCGTCGTGCCGGAGCGCCGGGATCAGATATGCAATGCCGTACTGGAATGTGCAACCGGCCGTCATGGCAACCAGGCCAATCAGAAGGATGAGCCAGCGCCGACGATCACCGGCCACGGCCGGACTCGCGCCAACGGCAGGCGACCGGCCATCGCTTCCCGGCGAGCCGCCCAGGCTACTGGACCCTGCCCCAGCTTCTCTCACATATTGATACTAACTATCCATATAATGAGATCATTGTGGCTAGACCTGAGAAAGGCTCGCTGGCGGCTCCGTCCAGGGCAAGGCTGGAATTAGCCAGTACACCGCAGGCGAGGGATGCTGGAGTCATGGACAGTGCACTCGCGGTGAGGCTAGCGGCGATCTGCGGCGGCGATAACGTACTCACCGACCCGCAGCAGCTGCGCACCTACGAGTGCGACGGGCTCACCGCGTACCGGTGCAGTCCTGGTTTGGTCGTCTTGCCACAGTCGGCGGCTGAGGTGGCCGCGACCGTGCGCGAATGCGCCGTCCGGAACATCCCTTTCGTCGCCAGGGGCAGCGGAACCGGCCTGTCCGGCGGCGCGCTCCCCCGGGCCGATGGCGTGCTGATCGTGATGTCAAAGATGCGCAGCATCCTCGCGATCGACCCGGTCAGTCGCCGGGCCATCGTCGAGCCCGGCGTGACGAACTTGGCCGTTAGCAAGGCCGCCGAGGCTTACGGCCTGTTCTACGCACCCGACCCGTCCAGCCAGATCGTCTGCTCTATCGGCGGGAACGTGGCCGAGAACTCCGGCGGTGCGCATTGCCTGAAGCACGGGTTCACCGTCCACCATGTCACCGGCCTGGAAATCGTGACCCCGAGCGGCGAGCTGACCTGGCTAGGCGACGGGACCGGTGCGGCCCCTGGTTATGACCTGGTCGGCGCCTTCACCGGTTCCGAGGGCACGCTCGGCATCGTTACCAAAATTGTGGTTAAGCTGACGCCGATCCCGGAGGCGGTCACGACGCTGCTGGCCGCGTTCACCACGATGGGCGCAGGCGGCGCCGCAGTGTCGGCGATCATCAGCGCGGGCATCCTGCCCGGCGCGATCGAGATGATGGACGCGCTGGCCATCGAGGCCGCCGAGGCCGCCGTGAACTGCCGGTACCCCGAGGGCGCGGGCGCGGTCCTCATCGTCGAGCTCGACGGCCCGGCAGCCGACGTCGAAGCGCAAACGGCAGCTGTCCGGGCGATCTGCACAGCGCAGGGCGCCTACGAGATCAGGGCCGCGCAGGACGCCACCGAGCGCGCGGCGATCTGGACCGGCCGAAAGTCGGCGTTCGCCGCGGTCGGCCGGATCAGCCCGGCCTACATCGTGCAGGACGGGGTCGTGCCCAGGACCGCGCTGCCTCTGGTGCTCGACCGGATCAGCGAGCTGTCGGCCGAGCACGGCATCCGGGTCGCCAACGTGTTCCACGCGGGCGACGGGAACCTGCATCCGCTCGTGCTGTTCGACGACGCCATCCCGGGCGAGCAGGAGGCGGCCGAGAAGCTGTCCGGAATGATCCTGGACCTCTGCATCGAGCACGGCGGCTCCATCACGGGCGAGCACGGCGTCGGCGTCGACAAGTCCCGCTACATGCCCAGGATGTTCGGGGCTGATGATCTCGACACCATGCAGTTGCTGCGCTGTGCGTTCGATCCGGCAGGCTTGTGCAACCCGGGCAAGGTGTTCCCCACCCCGCGGCTGTGCGGGGAGGTGCCGGGGATGCGTCACGCCCCGCATCCTCTGGTCGCAGCGGGCCTGATCGATCAATTCTGAGGGAACGAGGTGGTGATGACGGGCTCGGCCATGGCAGCAGGCAGCGTTCCTGGGCAACTCACCGATGCCTGCGCCGACGTGACTCCCGCCGGGCCGGCCGACGTCGTCGCGGACCGGCCGGCCCGCTATACAGCCGCCCCTGCTTCCACTGCCGAGGCCGCGGCACTGCTGCGCGCCGCTGCCGCACTCGGCCTGACTGTGGTTCCCCGCGGTTCGGGCAGCAAGCTGGACTGGGGCGCCGCGCCAACATCCTGCGACCTGATCGTCGACACCCGCCGCCTGGACCAGGTGCTTGAGCACGCGGCCGGAGACCTCGTCGTCAGCGTCCAGGCCGGACTCCTCCTCACGGACCTTGGCAAAGTCCTGTCCGCGGCGAACCAGCGGCTCGCACTCGACCCGCCGGGCGGAGGCACCATTGGCGGCATGCTCGCGACGCAGGCCGCCGGCCCGCTGAGGTTCCGCTACGGCGCCCCCCGCGACCTGCTCATTGGCATCACCGCAGTCCGGGCCGACGGCACGGTTGCCCGATCCGGCGGCAAGGTCGTCAAGAATGTGGCCGGCTACGACCTCGGCAAGCTGTTCGCCGGCTCATTCGGCACCCTCGGCCTGATCACCGAAGCCACCTTCCGCCTGCACCCCCAGCCGGAGTCAGCCCTGGCCGTCACGCTCGACTGCCCCGATCCCGAGACTGCTGCTGCCACCGTGCAAGCCATCGCCAGCTCACCACTCGCGCCGTCAGCAGTCGAGTTGTACTGGCCTGCTGCCGCGGCTCCAATCACCGTCGGCGTGCTGCTCGAAGGCGACGAGGCAAGCGCCGTCGGTCGGGCCGATCGAATGGTCGCCTTGCTCGGGGAGCACGCGACGGCCGGACAGCCGCCGGCCCAGCCGAAACGGGCCGCCGGCCGCCTCGGCCATCCCGTGCTCGCGGACAGTGCACTTGCGAGTGTCGAGCGGACAGTCGGCGCGTTTACCTTGCGCCGACTGCCGGCCGACGATCGCGAGCGCACCCCTGGCAACGGGACCACGCTCCAGTTGGCGTTCTGGGCCGGTCAGCTCGCTTCGGTGCTGAGCTCGATTCGGAAGGCCGCCTCCGCGCAGGGTCTGGATCCGGCCGTCGCAGGATCGGCGGCGGCTGGCGTACTGGAAGTGGACCTGCCGGGGGAAGCGCAGGCGGAGGCGGTTAGGCGTTTCGTGGAGGAGTTGCGGAGCATCTTGAGTAGCGCGGGTGGGGTGGTGCCGGTGGCGGGCAGCGCGGTGGTGTTGCGGGCGCCAGCCCAAGTGCGGGATGTGGTGGACGTGTGGGGTCCGGTACCTTCGCTGGGACTGATGCGCGCGGTCAAGGAGCAGTTCGATGCTGAGTACCGGATGGCACCCGGCCGGATCGCGGGCGGCATCTGATGGCGGAGGGCGATGGTCGCTTGCTCGATCCGGACGGGGAACTGCGGCAACTGGCGAGCGACTGCGTGCATTGCGGGTTCTGCCTGCCGGCCTGCCCGACGTATCAGCTGTGGGGCGAGGAAATGGACTCTCCCCGCGGGCGCATCCACCTGATCAGCCAGATCCTCGACAGCGGGCAGGGGACCGAGGCGGCGGCCGAGCATTTCGACCGGTGTCTCGGGTGCATGGCCTGCGTGACGGCGTGCCCGTCGGGGGTGCAGTACGACCAGTTGATCGAGGCGGCGAGGAGCTGGGCGGAGCCTGAGCCCGCAGGGGCCACCGAAGCGGCAGGCGTCCGACGTGAGGGTCCTGCCGGGGAGGTTCGGCCGACGGTGCTGCCAGCCCGGTCCCGGCGCGACCGGGCAATCCGGGCTGCGATCTTCGCAACGTTCCCGTATCCGAGCCGGCTCCGCGCACTGCTTGGCCCGCTGCGTGCCGCTCAGCTAACCGGCCTGGACCGGGTCGTGGCCACCAGCAAGCTGCTTCAGCGCTTCGCGCCCGAGGCGGTGGCTGCGCTGGCCGTCGCGCCCGGTCCGAGGCGCGCGGATAAGCGCATCCGCGCGCGGCGGCGGGCGGGCCAGCCCAGATCGAGGTCAGCCGGAACGGGCCGGCTAGCAGCCAGTCGGCCAGGAACGGCCGCGCGCGAGGGACGGGTTCCGGCCCGGGTTCCAGCGCAGGGACCGCGGCGCGCGGTCGTCGGCATGCTCACCGGCTGCGTCCAGCAGGTCTTCTTCCCTCAGGTCAACGCGGCCACGGCCAGGGTCTTGTCCGCCGAGGGCTGCGACGTCATCTGCCCGCCCGGCCAGGGCTGCTGCGGCGCGCTCTCCTTGCACGGCGGCCGGCGGGCCGAAGCTGCTGCCTTCGCCCGCACGACAATCGCCACATTCGAGCAGGCGGGCGTCGATGCGGTGATCGTGAACTCGGCCGGATGCGGCTCGGCCATGAAGGAGTACCGTCACCTGCTGGCCGGCGATCCGGTCTGGGCCGAACGCGCAGCGGCTTTCAGCGGCCGTGTTCGCGATCTCAGCGAGTACCTGGCCGAACTGGGGCCGGTTGCACCACGGGCGGAGCTACTGCTGACGATCGCCTACCACGACGCGTGCCACCTCGGCCACGCCCAGCGAATCACGGCCCAGCCGCGCACCCTCCTGCGCGGCATCCCCGGCGTCACGATGGTCGACATCGCCGACGGGAGCACCTGCTGCGGCTCAGCTGGCATTTACAACCTCGTGCAACCAGAGGCAGCCACTGAGCTTGGCACCCGCAAGGCCAAGGCCGTCCTCGCGACCAACGCCGACCTGCTGGTTTCAGCGAACCCCGGCTGCTCACTCCAGATCGCCAAGGCAATGGCCGCAACGGGCCACCAACTCCCGGTGGCTCACATCGCCGAGGTCCTAGACGCCTCCATCCGGGCGCTGCCGGGCTGGGCACTGACCGCCGATTCTTGACCACGCCAGCTGCCGGACGAGTACGGTCCCGCATCCCGCTTGCCTCCGCGCCTCCTTGATCAGGACGTCCGGCTCTATCCCCGCACCGGGCCGTCAGCCAACCGGGCCGACCTTCATGGCAGCTCCCAGGACACCTGCTCGATAATCTCGGCCAGATCTTCGCGCCGGTAGCCGTATCGCCGCGCCACTGCGACGAGCTCACGTGCCTTCGCCACTACCGCGCTGCGCTCCGGGGCGTTCCCGGTCACCGACACTCCGCGGCCGCGCCGGAATTCAACCAGTCCCTCGTCGCGCAGCGTCCGAAGCCCCCGGAACACGGTGTTGGCGTTGACCCCGAGCACCGCCGCCAGGTCTTTGGCTGGCGGAAGCCGCTCGCCTGGGTGCGCTTCGCCGTCGGCGATGGCTCGGCGAATCGCCGCCGCGACCTGCTCGTACAGCGGCACCGGGCTGGAGTGATCAATCTCAACGGTGGGCTTAGTACTAGGCACATTGGCATCATAATTGCTCCAGCCCACGCATGCCAGGCCGCCAGCCTCAGACATGTGCTGCCGCCGCTCGGTGCGTCGCCACGACGGGAGCTGGTGTCCCGCTGATAATGTCGCCACGACGATGTCACTGCGACGTCGCGAGTGGCTTGACTTGACGTCATCTGTGGCGTCATAATGACGTCATGGACCTCAGCACGTACGCAGAATCGCTCCGCCGGGAACTCACCGCCATAACCCGGTTCGCCGGCGAGGACGTCGCCAGGGCGGCCGAGATGCTGGCGGAGACGCTGGACTCGTCGGTGCGGCTGGCCTTGCTTGACGTCCTGTCGGCCGCGGCCGACGAGATCACCGCTGCCATCGACGGCGCGACCATCGACGTCCGCCTCTCCGGCAGTGAGCCGGAGTTCGTCGTCAACGTCGACCACGGGCCGGAGGAGTCTGGCCCTGAACCGAGTGATGCTTCCGATGAGGCCGGCACGGCGCGGATCACGCTGCGGCTCTCGGAGGGGCTCAAGGCCAGAGTCGAGGCAGCCGCCGCAGCCACGGGCCAGTCGGTGAACGCCTGGCTCGCCCATGCGGTCAGCCGTGGCCTCGATAACCAGTCCGGCCGCGGGCCAAAATCGCGGCCACCGTTCCCGCCAGGCAAACCCGGCAGGCCGATCGTCGGCAAGCGATACACCGGCTTCGCGCGCAGTTAGCCGGCATGCCAATCCCGTCTCCCCGTCGTACCTGTTTACAGAAAGGCTCTGTCATGACCAACTGGGATTTTCCATGCTCTGACCCCGTCGACATCAGCATCGACTCATGGGCATCCGGCAGCATCGTGGTGGCCGGCGAAGCGACAGCCGGGGTCACCGTCGAGGTGCTGCCGACCGGCAAGAACGGCAGCATCGCTGACCTAGTCGCGCAAGTGCAGGTCAGCTTCGATGACGGCCAGCTTTATGTGCGCGGTCCACGGCTGGGCTCGTTCCGCTTCAACAAAGGCCTCGATCTGATCATCAAGGCCCCGGCCGGCTCCAGCTGCGCGGCGAAGACCGCTTCTGCCGATCTATCGTGCGTCGGCGAGCTGAGCGCGCTTGCAATGCATACGGCCAGCGGCGATGTCACGGCCGCCTTGATCACCGGCGATGTCACCGTCCAGAGCGCTAGCGGAGACGTGCTGCTGCATAAGACAGGCGGGAACTTGACCGTCCAGACCGCCTCCGGTGACGTTCAGGCGAGCCAGATCGATGGCGACGCCCGGCTGAACTCCGCCAGCGGCGATGTCGCCATCGGCTCTTGTTCCGGCTCAATCGCCGCTCATACCACTAGTGGCGATATCGAGATCGGCGCGCTAGCCGCAGGCCGGGTGGAACTGGCGAGCACATCGGGCGACATCGAGGTTGCCGTCGTACCCGGTCTAGGCGTCTACCTGGATCTCGCCAGTACCAGCGGGGATATCCGCAGCGACCTTGAGCCGGGCGACGGCGATGACTCCGACGCCGCCGTGGAGATCAAGTGCCGCTCGCTCAGTGGCGACATCAGGATTCGCAAGGCCCGGCCCGGCCAGCGGCGTGCTGGCGAGCCCGGCGCTCGCGATACCCGAGACCAGCGGCGACGTGTCTCAGCCGCGCAGTGAGTAGCCTGCACCACCCAGCGACTACGAAGGGACAGTGTCACCATGAATCAGCATCTGCTTCAGCAGTTGGCGAGTCAGCGGACGGCAGAGCTACGCGCCGCGGCCAGCAAGCACGATGTCCGGCAGAGCGCCCCGCTTCAGGCGTTCCGGGTGCGGACTGGATGGACGCTCGTGCACGTCGGGCTCCGGCTGGCCGTTCCGCAGCCCCGGCCGACGGTGACGCCCCGCCCGGCCGGATCCTGAACGGACTCACGATGGGCCCGACCCGACCGGCGACAGGTCAGCGAGCCAGCTGGCCGACAACTCGCCAGCAGCGACGATTTCCGCAGGACCGGTGAGAAGGCTGGCCGTGCTGCTCGGTAGCACGGCCAGCCTTCCGCCGGGTACGTGTACAGTCCACGGCAAATCCGGCCCGTCCGGCCACTCGCCGGCTGCCGCAGCCGCCGCAACGGCAGCCGCAACCGCGCCCGTTCCGCAAGACAACGTGAGACCCGATCCGCGCTCATGAACCCGCATCTCAATCTCGCGGGGCCCAACCGTCCGCGCGATCTCGACATTCGCGCCCCCCACCAGCTCCGCTGGCCCCAGCACCCGAGGATCGCTGAGATCCACATCCGCCACCGGCCCGTCGATCATGCAAGCCAGATGCGGATTACCCACCAAAACGGCCAGCCCATGGAGCGTCCGACCGCCCACCTCGACCGCACCACTGCCAACAACCGCCGCAGCCCCCATATCCACGGTGAACTGCCCATCGGCCTCAGCACAGACGGATTTGATCCCCGCCCGGGTAGCCAGAAGGAGCCTCGGCCCGCTCGCCAGGCCCCCCTCAATCAGCCACTTCGCAAAGACTCGGACCCCGTTCCCGCACATCTCCGCAACGCTCCCATCAGCATTGCGATAGTCCATAAACCACTCAGCCCGCGGATCGGCCCCAGCCTCCCCAGCGACCGCGGACCGAACGACCCGCAGCACGCCATCCCCCCCGATGCCGAAGTGCCGATCACACAACCGCCTGACCAGCTCAGGGGTCAGCTCAACCTCCCCGTCGGGATCGGGAATGATCACGAAGTCATTCCCCGTGCCCTCCCCCTTGGCGAACCGCATGCAACGATGCTAGCGGGCGACGTCGGGGTGTTCCGGCGCCGTTTACCCTCTGGCGCCGGAATATCCCGGCGCTGCCCGCTAGCTCCCGGCCCGGATCACCCCAAGCGCGCGAGCCTGCAAGCCTGGCCCCGCCTCCAGCCAGCTAATCCGCGGGTCGCGCCTAAACCACGACTCCTGCCTGCGCACGAACCTGCGGGTCGCCATGATCGTGTGCGCCGCCGCATCCCCTAGGCTCCACTCGCCCGCCAGGAACCGCAGCACCTCCGCATAGCCGAGCGCGCGGCTCGCCGTCTTACCGTCACGCAAGCCCGCCAGCTCTAGCTGACGGACCTCGTCGACCAGCCCTAGCCGTAGCATCCGGTCCACGCGGTCGGCGATCCGCTGATCCAGTTCCGCCCGTGGCAGCTCGACTGCCAGCTGGATCGCGGGGTATACCGATTCGTAGTCGGGAAGAGTCGCGCTGAATGGCCGCCCGGACATCTCGATTACCTCGAGAGCCCGAACGATCCGGCGGCCATTGCCCGGCAGGATCGCTGCCGCGGCCGGCGGGTCCAGCACCGACAGCCGCGCGTGCAGCGCGGCCGGGCCCAGCTGAGTCAGCTCCTTCTCCAACCGGGCACGCAGGTCAGGATCCGTGCCGGGAAATTGCAGCTTGTCGATCGCGGCCCGTACGTAGAGGCCGGAGCCGCCCACCAGGATGGGCGTACGCCCACGGAGGCGGATATCGTCGATCGCGTTCCTGGCAAGCACCTGATATTCCGAGACGCTGGCCGCTTGCGTCACCGGCCAGATGTCGAGCAGGTGGTGTGGCACGCCAGCTCGCTCGGACATCGTGAGCTTGGCGGTACCGATGTCCATGCCCTGATAGAGCTGCATCGAGTCCGCGTTCACGACCTCGCCGTCGAGCGCGTGGGCCAAGGCCAGGGAGAGCTCGGACTTGCCGCCCGCGGTGGGACCCACCACCGTGATCACTGGCCGAAGCATTGCATCAGTTTGGCAGCGCTGGGTACCTTCCTGCACACGCGATGTGGCCACGTGGCCCTGCTGTCCGGGGGGAAGCAAATGACACATGCCGATGACATCGCCGCGCCCGGCGGCGACTACGAGTTCGACACCGATGACGATCTGGACATTGATGACGACGAGTATGACTTCGGCGACGACGACACCGACGCCGAAGACGCTGGCTGGGACGCTGACACTGAGGAACAGCGCGCCTAGACCTGGTCACCGCTAGACCTGGTCACCGCTAGACCTGGTCGCCGCTAGCGGGCCGTCGGAGCGGGAGCTCCGAGCGACGGCATTCCCAGCAGCACGGGCTGGCTGCCGGGAGGCTGGGTGGCGAGGGGCTGGCTGGCGGGCGACGAGCGGCCGGCCCCGGCTCCAGCGGCGCCTGCTAGGCCGCCTCCGTCTTCGGTGGCCGCAGCCTGCCGCATCGCCCAGTTGTCACCGCCCCTGGTGCGCCGCACGCCGACGACACCACTGTCGGCCAGCAGATAATGCGGGGACGCGCCGGTCACGACCGTCGTGACGACGTCTCCTGGCCGCGGGGCGGGGTCGGGCGGGGCGAAGTGCACCAGGCGGTTGTCTCTGGCTCGCCCCGACATGCGGTGCGTAGCGCTGTCCTTGCGGCCTTCGCCGGCGGCGACGAGCACTTCGACCTCAGCGCCGACCAGCCTCAGGTTCTCCTGCCAGGACACCTCGGCGACGAGCGAGGCCAGCCGCTCGTACCGCTCAGCGACGACGGCTGGCGGCACCTGGTCCGGCATTTGGGCGGCGGGCGTGCCGGGACGGATCGAGTACTGGAACGTGAACGCCCCGGCGAACCTCGCCTCGCGAACCAGATCCAGCGTGTCAGCGAAGTCCTGCCCCGTCTCACCGGGGAAGCCCACGATGATGTCGGTCGTGATGGCGGCATCGGGCATCGCGGTCCGGACCCGGTCCAGGATCGCCAGGTACTTGTCCCGGCGGTAAGCGCGCCGCATCGCCTTCAGCACGGCATCCGAGCCGGACTGCAACGGCATGTGCAGCTGCGGCATGACGTTCGGCGTCTCCGCCATCGCCGCGATCACGTCATCGGTGAAGTCACGAGGGTGCGGCGAGGTAAACCGCACCCGCTCCAGGCCGGCCACGTTCCCGCACGTGCGCAGCAGTTTGCCGAACGCGAGCCGGTCGCCGAACCCCACGCCGTAGGAGTTGACGTTCTGGCCGAGCAGCGTGATCTCCAGCACTCCGTCGGCCGCGAGCGCCTCGATCTCGGCCAGCACGTCACCGGGCCGGCGGTCCTCCTCCCGGCCGCGCAGGCTCGGCACGATGCAGAACGTGCAGGTGTTGTTGCAGCCGACCGAGATGGCGACCCAGGCCGAGTACGGCGACTCGCGGCTGGCCGGCAGCACCGACGGGAACCGTTCCAGGGACTCCAGGATCTCCACCTGAGCCTGCTGCTGAACCCTGGCCCGTTCCAGCAGCACCGGCAGCGAGCCGATGTTGTGGGTGCCGAACACCACGTCGACCCATGGAGCCCGCCGGGTGATTGCCGCCTGGTCCTTCTGCGCCAGGCAGCCGCCAACGGCGATCTGCATGCCAGGCCGGGAGTTCTTCACCGGCAGCAGGTGGCCGAGATTCCCGTAAAGCCGGTTATCGGCGTTCTCCCGGACCGCGCAGGTGTTGAACACGACGACGTCGGGATCGGCCCCGGCTGCGGCCCGCCGGTACCCGGCTGACTCGAGCAGGCCGGCCAGCCGCTCGGAATCATGCATGTTCATCTGGCACCCGTAGGTGCGGATCTCGAAGCTTCGCTGCGTGACGCCGGCCATGCCCTCTAGGTTAGATGCCCGAGGGCCCGCTGGCGGCCACGCGGCGGCCAGGTCAGGCTGCCGGCGCCCGCCGTAGCGGCCGGTCGCTCACCTCCCGCCGCCGCGAACAGGACGAATGGCCCGAGTGTGGATTCACCGCGTCTGTTCGTCGCCCGGTAGGGCACCATATGCGTATGACAGAGAGCGGGAACAAGGTCGTGACCGACCCGGCAGTGACTGACAGCATCGCAGCAGATGAGCAGCTCAATGCACAGGTCACCGCTCCCGCGGTTCCATTCGGAGAGTGGCCGTCCCCCATCACGGCGGCCGAGATCGCGACCGCCCAGGTAACCGGCTCGTTTCCCACGATCATCGGCAGCGATGCCTGGTGGCAGCAGGGTCTGCCGGATGAGGGCGGCAGGACCACCGTCATGCATAGTTCGGGCGGCAAGCAGACGGCCCTGCTGCCTGCCCCGTGGAACGCGCGGACGCGTGTGCACGAGTATGGCGGTCTGGCCTACCTGCCCATTCCGCGGTCGGCGCTGACGGGCCAGCACGGGGGTAAGTCGGCCCGTGGGCACCAGATCCTGTTCGCCAACTTCGCCGATCAGCGGCTGTACCTGACGGCTCCGGGCACGGCTGCCGGCGGGGCGGACCCGGCACCGCTGACGCCTGATCCGGCCGCCGTCCCGGCGGCATCGGGCACCGGCACGCTCGGCGCTGCAGGCTTGCGGTACGCCGATTTCGCCCTGTCGCCCGACCGCCGCGAAGTCTGGTGCGTGCAGGAACGGCATGACGGCGGCAAGGTCAGCCGGGCCATCGTTGCCGTGCCGCTGGATGGCTCCGCGGCTGAGAAGCCCGATGCGATCCGGGCCCTCGTAACCGGTTCTGACTTTTTTGCCTATCCCACGCCATCGCCGGACGGCAACTGGCTGGCCTGGATCTGCTGGAATCATCCGCACATGCCGTGGGAGGGGACCGAACTGCGGGTCGCCCCGGTGCACAATGGCGTGCCTGGCAAGGGCAGGCTGCTCACGGGCAACCAGCGCGAATCAGTGCTGGCGCCACTCTGGCGGGACAACTCCAGCCTGTATGTCGCCACCGACTGGCCTGGCTGGTGGAACATCTACCAGCTTGGCCTCAGCGGCGAGCCGCCGATGGCGCTGTTTCCCGCGGACGAGGAATTCGCCGGGCCGCTCTGGCAGCTGGGCGCGCGGCCGTTCGCGCTGCTAGGCGACGGCCGGCTCGCGGTCATCCACGGCGCCGGCGCGGCCCGGCTGGCGATCCTTGATCCCGAGTCCTGCGAGCTCAAGGACCTGGACACGCCGTTCGCGGAGTTCGACATGGCGCTGTCGGCGGACGGCGGGACGATCGGCGCGGTGGCCGGCGGGCCGGCCACGCAGTCGGCCGTGATCAAGGTCGACGCCGCCACCGGCAAGACCGAGGTGCTTCAGCGCGACTCTGGCGTGCTACCGGACGAGGCCTACCTGCCAGTGCCCCAGCACGTTGACTTCGAGGGCCCGTACGGCCAGGTGGTGCACGCCCTGCTCTACCCGCCGACGAGTCCGGACGCCAGCGGCCCGGCCGGGGATACGGCACCGTACGTGGTCTGGGTGCACGGCGGCCCGACGTCGCGGGTGTCGGCGACGCTCGATCTGACCAAGGCATATTTCACCAGCCGCGGCATCGGGATCATCGATGTGAACTACGGCGGCTCCAGCGGTTACGGCCGCCAGTACCGCGACCGGTTGCGGCGGCAATGGGGCGTGGTCGATGTCCAGGATGCGATCGCCGCGGCTGGCTGGGTTGCCCTCCAGGCCGGCGCGGATCCGGCCAGGATCGCCATCCGCGGCAAGTCGGCCGGCGGCTGGACGGCGCTCGCGGCGGTTACCACGGGGAGCAGGCGCGGGGTGGTCTTCAGCGCCGCCGCTTCCTATTACGGCGTGTCCGACCTGCGCGGCTTCGTGGAGCAAACGCATGATTTCGAGTCCCGCTACCTCGACGGCCTGATCGGGCCGATGCCCGGTTCCGAGGCTGTCTACGAGGAGCGGGCCCCGGTCGGCCACGTCAACGCGGCGACCTGCCCGATCCTCCTGCTGCAGGGGCTCGACGACCCGGTCGTGCCGCCCGCGCAGTCCGAAAGTATTGTCGCCGATCTGGCCGCGCATGGCATCCGGCACGCTTACATAGCGTTCCAGGGCGAGTCTCACGGCTTCCGGAAAGCGGAGACGGTGATCACCGCGCTGGAGGCCGAACTGTCCTTCTACGGCCAGATCCTCGGCTTCACCCCGCCAGGCATTCCGCAGATCACGATCAAGGCTGGCTAGGGCGGTCGACCCGGTTCGCCGGGGCCCGAACCGGCCAGCGACTCGGAGGACCCGAGTTGGCTCAGTGAGTGTGCGCACCCGTATCGCGGTGGACGCTGTCGAGGGGTCCATGGAGGTCGTGGGGCAGGGGTCGGCGGCGGTGATGATGTAGTCGTCGGCCTGGGATGCATCGGGATTGACGATGGATCGCAGGTTGGGGACTCTGGCCTGGTGAGCGGCGACACCGAACCAGCCGGGGAGTTTGAGCAACTCTTCCGGGCCGTGTACCTGACCTTCCACCGGCGGGACGCGCCGCGCATCCAGCTGGCGAACGCCTCGCTGGCTGTGCTGGAGCACCTGGCGCTGGCGGGGCCCCTCACGATCGGCGAGGCGGCGGCGCACCTGCGCCGGGCGCAGTCGGTGGTGAGCGAGATCGTCAGTCACCTGGAGCGCCAGGGGCTGCTGGAGCGGGAAA
Source organism: uncultured Actinomycetota bacterium (assembly GCA_963804435.1). Taxonomy (GTDB): domain Bacteria; phylum Actinomycetota; class Actinomycetes; order Streptosporangiales; family Streptosporangiaceae; genus JAJYUU01. The sequence continues at coordinate 4,421,562 of CAWDQI010000001.1, forward strand.
GCGACCCGGCCGACCGGCGCCGGACGCTGGTCTGGCTGACCCTGGCCGGGCAGACCACCCTCCGCCGCCAGCGCGAAGTGCTCAGCGAAGAACTGCTCGCCGGTGCGCTTGGGCGGATGCCCCCGGAACAGGTGGGCGCGCTGCTGGGCGCGCTCCGTGCGCTCGTTCAATCCGTAACTCCATCCCCGGCTGCCGCTGGGCATAGCGAGGGGAACCCGTCGTGACCACCACTCACACCTGCGGAAGCTGCGGCATGCCGATCGAAACCGGCCGGTACTGCACCCACTGCACCGACGAGAACGGCCAGCTGCAGTCATTCGACCAGCGTTTCGAACGGATGACCGCCTGGCAGGCGCGCCGCCACCCGGGCACGCCGCGCGAGGAGATCGAGCGCCAGACGCTCGACTACATGGCCACGATGCCTGCCTGGCGGGATCACCCGCGCATCACCTCGCGAACGAGCTAACGGAGTCGGCCGGCCATGAATCGCATGACACCCCGCCCGCCGCCGATGATGTGGCGGCCGGTGGCCAGATGCCGTGCGGCGCCTAGGCGCCCGACGAAGGAGAGGGCTGGCGGCCGTCCTATAGCACGTGACAGCTGGTTGTCCCCGACTAAGGCTCAAGTTAGTGCACACTCGTGCTGTAGCAGCAGCAGTGCGATCGAAGCCGGGACGGCGTTAGTCAGGCCTTCGGGCCAGCTCGTAGGCAAAGCTCACGGTCTCGGTGAAAACGCCATCGTCGCTGTGAGGGCCGAGGCTGGCCGCGAGGTCGGCGTCGAATGCGGCGGCCTGGTCAGCGAGTACCGCGGCCGGGAGGAAGGACGTCGACCTGATGAGCCCTGCCAGTTCTGGCAGGGTCCAGCGGTGGTCGATGGCGAGCTCATGACTTCCGGCCAGCTCGAATCCGGCGTCTGATAGCACCTCGGAGTCGGGCCTGCGCGACCGCGCTCTTTCCCAGCCAGCGGGGATCCGCTGATCTGCGCCGAGCGCCGCTTCCCACCTGTCCAAGGCGGCGGCCAGAGCCCGCTGCCAGCTTTGCTCACCGATCCAGGGCTGGGAAGACCAGCACAGCGCCAGGTGGCCACCCGGCTGGAGCCAGCCGAAGATCCGGCCAGCGGCCAGATCCCGGTCCAGCCGGTGGAACGCGTTGCCGATGACGGCCAGCTCGAAGTACTCCGGCTGGGCGCCAAGCGTCTCCGCGCTCGACACCACCGGCCGGAGATTCCAGGCCCCCGCAGTGGCGGCCTTGGCCCGGACCGCCTCGGCCATGTCCGGCTCCTGGTCGACAGCCCAGACCTCGGCGAACCAGCCGCGCAGCGGAAACGCGAGCTGGCCAGTTCCGCAGGCCAGGTCCAGCAACCGGCCACGCCCGGATACCTGGGCGCTGCGGACCAGATCCGCGGTCATCGCCGCTGGATAAGGCAGTCTGTACCGTTCGTAACCTGCTGCCGTTCCCCGGTACAGGTCAGCCGCGAACCGGACCTCGTCAGCCATCCGGAATCAGCCTCTTCCTCTTCACCGTGCGCAGATACGGGGACACCAGGGCCACTCTAAGACCCGGACATAGTCCGCAAGAAGGCTCACGTGAAGCCTCGAACACGCAGTTCAGCAGGCCGATCCCGCCAGGAATCCATGATCGTGAGCCAAGACACCCCAATAGCACGTGACAGCTGGTTGCACTGAACATCCGCCTCGCGCAGGACGAGCACGGCGAGCCGTTGAGGCCAGGGGACCGGCCCCGTTACCTGCATCGTTGCTTTATCGGGCGAACTCGATGGCGCGGGACTCCCTGATCACCGTCACCCGGATCTGGCCCGGGTAGGTCAGCTCGTCCTCGACCTGCTTGGCGACGTCGCGCGCGATGACCTGGGCCTGGATGTCGTCGACATCGCCGGGCTTTACCATCACCCTGATCTCGCGGCCTGCCTGCATGGCGAACACCTTCTCGACGCCGTCCTGCGCCATGGCGATGTGCTCAAGCCGCTCGAGGCGTTTCACATAGGCTTCGAGCGATTCCCGCCGGGCACCAGGGCGGCTGCCGCTGATCGCGTCGGCGGCCTGCGTCAGCACGGCCTCCACCGTGCGAACCTCGACCTCGTTGTGATGCGCCTCGATGGCGTGCACCACGTCGTCGGGCTCGCCGTACTTGCGGGCGATCTCGGCGCCGATCAGCGCATGACTGCCTTGCACCTCGTGAGTGAGTGCTTTGCCGATGTCATGCAGCAGCGTGCACCGCTTCATCAGCACCGGGTCGAGGCCGAATCTCGCTGCCCATCATGCCCGCAATGTGCGCAGACTCGATCAGGTGCTTCAGCACGTTCTGGCCGTACGAAGTGCGGTAACGCAACCTGCCCAGCAGGTTCGTGAGTTCCGGGTGCATGTCGGTGATGCCGACGTCGACCAGTGCGTCCTCGCCAGCTCGGACGCACAAGGCCTCGATCTCAGCCTTGCTGCGGTCGTATGCTTCCTCGATCCGCTGCGGGTGAATCCGGCCATCCAGCACCAGACGCTCCAGCGTCAGCCTGCCGACCTCGCGGCGAACCGGGTCGAAGCACGACAGCAGAACCGCCTCGGGCGTGTCGTCAATGATGAGGTTCACGCCGGTGACGGACTCGAAGGCACGGATGTTGCGGCCCTCGCGACCGATAATCCGGCCCTTCATCTCGTCCCCCGGCAGGTGCAGCACGGAGACGACCGACTCGCTGGTCTGCTCGCTGGCCACGCGCTGGATCGCCAAGGTCACGATCTTGCGGGCGCGCTTGCCGCCTTCTCGCCGCGCCTCGCCTTCGATGTCGCGGACAATCAGCGCGGCCTCGCGCTTGGCCTGGTTCTCGATGCCGGCCACCAGCTCGGCCTTCGCCTGGTCGGCGGTCAGGGCGGCGACGCGCTCAAGCTCGGCTCGGCGCTCAGCAGCGAGCTGATCGAGTTCGGCGCTTCTCGCGTCGAGTTCTGCCGCTCGCTCTTCCGCCTTGCGTGCTAGCTCATCGATACGCTGCTCCCGCTCGCCCAGCCGGTCCTCGCGCCGCTCAAGGTCGGCGCGTAGCCGCCGCGCCTCGTCCTTAGCTGCCTTGGCTTCAGTCTCGGCTGCCCGGCTGGCTGTCTCGGCGTCGCGCCTGGCAGTCTCCGCGTCGCGGCGAGCGGCCGTTGCCTCGGTTGCCGCCGCCGCTGCTGCCTTGCTGAGGATGGCTGCCGCTTCCTGCTCGGCTTTGGCCTTGAGATCGGCCACGTAACCTGCGGCATCAGCCTGAAGACGGGCAGTGTCGGCTTCGAGGAGCTGGACATCGGCTTCGGGTCGCCGGGGCCCGCCGCCCAGCGAGCCTCCGCGCCGAAGCACAACGACCAGCTACGGTCATAGTGCTGATCGCGGCCAGGCATCCGATGATCGCCAGTGCGAGCACAGCGCCGCTGTTCACAGCCCACCCCTCTCCACCTGGCCCGCGCACATCGCCAGCCGTCAGCAAGCACGTATGCATGCAGCGAGGGACTACTGCCCGAGCAGCGGCTGCCCGGTATCTGCGCTGGCTGCGGATTCGCAGCCGCGGCGCCGTAACAGACAGGCCTGATCTCGTCGCAATAGCCCGGCTCCGTGTGCGGAGCCATACTCGCGAGCCTTGGCGGCGACACCCCGATGCCACCGCACGGGCATCGGCTTGCGGCCTCGTCAGGCGCGCCCCGGTCGCCGCGGTTCGTTCCCGCGTGCCGAGCGCCAGATCAGCGCCACTCCCTCCTCCCTGTCGGGCCATCGGTCTGGCCGGCTGGCGGTCAGTCGCCGCCGGTCCACGATCGCCCGCTCGCTCGTCTCTTACTGTCAAGGCCCGACGGCGGCCGGGTCGATCAGCCCTGCCGTCGTCGTTCCGCTTTCTATCTTCAGTGTTTCCACACGCCGAACTAGGTTGCACGGAACAGAAAACCTCGCTGCCGTAAAGCTAAGCGCTTATAACGATTTGAGCAAGCACCTGCGAATGATCTTTGGTCGAGCCTCGTCCGCGCGCTAGGTCTCGGCGGCTTCGGCGCCGTAACCGGCTAGGTCGGCACTGTCGGTGTCGTCGGGCTCGTCGAGATCGCCCGGCTCGGGCATATCAGCGAGACTGTCGAAGGCAACAGGGCCATGTCCGCGCTCGTTCTCTAGGGTCTCGCGCACTACGCGGTAAGCCAGAGCCGGTCCGTAGCCCTTGCGCGCCAGCATGGCGACCAGCCGGCGCATCCGAGCGGGCGCGGGCATCTTCGCGGTAGCTGGAAGCCGCCGCGCCACTAGTTCGCGGGCAGTCGCAAGCTCCTGGTCAGGATCGAGCTCCTCGAGCGCGGCCCGGATATCCTCCTGCGCCACGCCGCGCTGCCGTAGCTCCGCGCCCAGTGCTCGGCCGGCCAGCCCGCGGCCAAGGTGGCGTGACTCGACCCAGGCTCGGGCGAACATGCCGTCGTCGATCAGCTTCACCTCGGCGAACCGCGCGAGCACTGCCTCGGCCGCGGCCTCCGGCACCCTGCGCCGACGCAGCGCGGCGGCGAGTTGCGCCTTAGTCCGCGGTGCGCCGGCCAGCAGGCGGAGGCAGATCTGGCGGGCAACTGCCTCCGGATCCGCGTCGGGACCCGCCTCTGGGTCCTCGTCCGGGTCTGCTTTCCGGCGAGCCTCGCGGCGGGTTTGCTGATCCGCGAACGGACGGGAATCCGAGCCAGCCCCGCGATCACGCGCCTCCAGGTTCGCGGAGGAGCTTGTTCGCTGGCCGATGCCGTAACCAGTCCTCCGGTCAGCTGCTCGGGTCGCGCTCGCGCGGCCGGTGGCAGATCGGGCTTTGGTGGCTCCGCCTCTGTCCTGGCCGGGGTCGGCTGGCATCGCGGTCCTACTCAGCGCGCAGGCTTGTCACCGTCGCAATGCCCGGAGTCGCGACGGGACCCCCAGCATCCGCATCGAGCTTCGCGCCCACGCCGAGCTTCTCCTTGATCTTCTTCTCGATCCCGTTGGCCAGGTCCGGATTGTCGCGCAGGAAGTTCCTGGCGTTCTCCTTGCCCTGACCGAGCTGGTCGCCGTCGTAGGTGTACCAGGCGCCGGACTTGCGCACGATGCCCTGCTCCACGCCGAGATCGATAAGACTGCCTTCACGGCTAATTCCGTGACCATACAGAATATCGAATTCTGCAACTTTGAAAGGGCTAGCGCAGTTATGGGCAACCACGTCATTCGCCACAAAGTTGTGGAGTTCTCTGACCTCGACGTCGAAAGTTCTGCTTTGGCGAGCAGGCAAGACCTCAGCGATCCGGGAGAACCACAGATCGTCAGCGACGAGGTCACGAATGAACGGGTCATCGAGAGCTTCAGCGAGTGCTTGGACTCTGTCACGGCGCATGCGCGAAGCACCAAGAACAACCTTCATGCCGCCTTGAGGGTTGCCTGCGTGTTCACCTATCAGCTGAGCGGCCAATACAGCCGTCACACCACGCTGCTCGAGATGCGCAAGGATTTGCTGTGCCAGCCCTGGGGCAAGATATATGCGCTGCGACCCGCGGTAGCTGCCGTCTAGCTTCGCAAGCGCCTGTGTAAGCACTTCCCCGCGAGGTCCCCACATCGGAACTGCAGCGGCAAAGGCCGCGACGTTCTCCACCCCGGATACTCGGACATCCCATATCGGGTGCTTGGCAACGATCCTGCGGCCTTTGATAAGTCCGCCACGCTGATCACGAGGATCCCGAACCCGGACGGCGCTTCCGATGCCCCATCGAAGCAGCAGCCAGTGGATCTGATGAGCTAGCTGCTCGGACGTAATGGCAAACCCAACCCGGAGTCCTCCCGTCTGCTCGCGCGAGACGTATCCGTCTGTCTCGAGAAGGCCGAAGATCAGGTTGCCAACGATCTCAGCAGAGATACCAGGGGCGAAGAACGCTGGCGGGAGCTTCTTCTCCGGAGCGAGATGCCCGTAGATGCCTGCCCAGCGGCAAAGTTCGAGTACGCCGTTCTTCTCTCCCCGTCGGTGCGAGATTGCTACCGAGATATCGCCCGCTGACTTGGTCTCGCATCCCATTGCCCCGGCGATCCGAGCCACATCGTTGTGCAAGAGCTGGACGGTGTTAATGAAATGAACGGGCGTCTTGCCGCCAACATAGCCGTCACCGATGAGATATCCCAGAAGCCGCGCTTGTTCGGGAGAAACAGGTGCTTCTGATCCGAAGCCCGCAAACGCTCTTGGCCTGGCAACCCGGTCTCCTCGAGACAGGCTCCGAGCCTCTTGCCAGCCTTGTTCGGTCATGATCTTGTGGTCAGGCGTAACCCACAGCGTTGTTCCGTCGCGGAGCTTGAGCCCAATCACTTCCTGTTCACCCTGATCGAACCAGGACGTCACGGGCCGCGCGTGCAGGGCGCCATTCTTGTCGGCGGCCACGACGTGAACGGGGAGCTGCCGGTCGACGATGTCCTCAATGCGGTGCGTGTGGCCAGTTACAGGATCGAAGATCCGCGTGCCTTCGGCCAGGCACTTATTCTTCACCACTTTTACACGCGTCCTGTTTCCGACTGCGTCCGTTCCGTCTTTCAGCGTCTCGATGCGGCGAATATCCAGGCGAATTGACGCGTAAAACTTCAGCGCCTTTCCGCCCGTCGTCGTTTCAGGCGACCCGAACATCACTCCTATCTTTTCCCTCAGCTGATTAATAAAAATAGCTGTGGTCTTTGTCTGGTTAAGCGCGCCGGCTATTTTCCGGAGTGCCTGAGACATGAGCCTGGCCTGCAGGCCGACGTGGCTGTCACCCATCTCACCCTCGATCTCGGCGCGCGGCACTAGGGCCGCCACTGAGTCGATAACGATGATGTCGATAGCACCGGAGCGGATAAGCATGTCCGCGATCTCCAGCGCCTGCTCGCCGGTGTCGGGCTGGGATACCAGCAGCGCGTCGGTGTCGACGCCGAGCTTCTTGGCGTACTCGGGGTCCAGAGCGTGCTCAGCGTCGATGATCGCCGCTATGCCGCCGGCTTTCTGCGCGTTCGCGATGGCATGCAGGGCTAGGCTCGTCTTGCCGCTGCTCTCTGGCCCGTATATCTCGACGATCCGGCCCTTGGGGAATCCACCGATGCCGAGTGCGACATCGAGCGAGATAGAGCCGGTCGGGATCACTTCAACGGGCGCGCGGGTATCGTCGCCGAGCCGCATGATGGCGCCCCGGCCGAACTGCCGCTCGATCTGCGCGAGCGCGGTCTCCAGGGACTTGTCCCTGTCGCCGCCAATGCCCTTGCCACTACCCGCTCTGTCGTTCGGTGCCATCTGAGACTCCTGTGGGGTGGGACCGAGGGCTACGCCGAGCCGCTCGCGTGCGCATGGCTTAACCTGCCTGCCGGACCCGGCGGACCGACGGAGCAGCCTGTTGTCTGCTGGCGGAGACGTTACGCGCCCCCTCTGACAATTGAGGTCCGCGAAAGCGCCGCCCTCGCACTCGTGGCTGCCGTGTGGTGCGCGGAGTACGCCAGCGGTTTCACTGTAACGAACAATTGTTCGATCATGAAGCGGACACGCCGACTTGGCGGGACGTCATGGACGTAGCCTGGGCACTCACGCCAACTACCGCCAGTGCTGCATCCTTGACATGCTGGCCGGGTGTCGGCATGCAGTTGCAGTCAGGCGGCGTCGACGCTTGCGGTGAAGTCGAGAAGAGCCTTCGCCAGGTCGTCGGGGGCCTCCATGGCGGCGTAGTGGCCCACGCCGTCGAGTGACACGGAGCTGACTTCGCCCGACGCGGCCCGAGACATTGTGCCAGCCGTGAAGGCGCCTCCCCCCGCGCCGACCGCAAGCACGGGCACAATCAGCCCGGGCGTCTTGGCGAGAGCCCTGATGTCGGGGCCCTCCCGCAGCATCGACTGGTAGAGGCCGGCCGCTCCGCGCCAGCCGCCGGGGCGCGAGTAGGTGCGGGCGAACTCATCGATGTCGGCGCCGGTGATCGCTCCCGGCGTCGCGCTCATCGCCGGGAACGCGAATTGTCCCAGGAACTCGCGCTCGCGGCCTGCGAGCAGCATCTCGGGGATGCCGGGCGCGGCGAGAACGCCGATGTGCCAGGTGCCGCCGTGGGTGACGTCGGCCAGCGTCTCCAGGCCGAACCCGGCCAGGCCCATCTCGATGGCGGTGAGGCTGAGCACGTCCTGCGGATGCGTGGCCGCCAGGCGGAAGACCGTCGCCCCGCTGATGTCCTGCCCTGTCAGGTGGACCGGCCCGGCATCGAGCTGCCCGATGAGAAGGTGCAGGTCTTGGGCCGACGTCGTGCTGCCGTACTCGCCCGGCTCGTTGCCGGAGTCACCGAAGCCGCGCAGGTCGACGGCGAAGACCCGGTGGCTGGCCGCGAGCAGCGGGATGAGCTTCCGGAAGGCCCACCAGGTCTCGGGAAACCCGTGGACCAGCAGGACCGGAGATCCGCCGGTCCCCGCCGCGACGTAGTGCAGCCTGGTCCCGTTGACCTCCGCATAGTGATGCGTGATCCCCGGCAGCGGGGGACCAGCTGGCGTGACGTCCATCTCTTCTCCTTGCTTGGACAACCTGGATGTCACTGACTCTAGCCAACCTGGTTGTCATTGTCCAATCGCTGCCGTAGTCTTCTCCCATGTCCCGCTCCGGCGCCGATCTCGCCCTGCTCCTGCTCGGAGGCTTCCGCTCACTGGTGGACACCGCCACAGCCGAGCTAGCCCGCCGCGGCTACGAGGATGTGCGTCCCGTCCATGACTTCGCTATGCGGGCCATCGCCGCCGGCGCCGGCAACGCCTCAGAACTCGGCCGCCGCCTGTCCGTCTCCAAGCAGGCAGCGGCGAAAACTATCGCGGTCCTGCAGCAGCGCGAATACGTGACACGCGACACAGACCCCCGCCACGCCCGACGCATGCACCTTCAGGTCACCCCGCTCGGCTTCGAGGTGCTGCGCACAGGTGAAGCGATCTTCGATGAGCTGCGCGATCAATGGGAGCGGCAGATCGGCCCCGCCGAGCTCGAGAACCTTGAGACGCACCTGACAGAACTGGTCGGCACTCCGCCCGTGCGCCTCGACACACCCGGCTGGATGTCGCGAGACCTCGGCGAGCCGATCTAGCTGAACTGGCCCGCCCGGGTCCAGCGGCCTTGGACGATCAAAGGGCTGGCGCTGCGAATGTTCGACGCAAATCTCAGCCCACCACTGCGCGACACTTTGCCTAGGATTCGGCCCAAGGACGTTGTTGCGGTCGGTCCTCGCGACGAGGACGAACTGGCCTCCGCGCGCGTCCCGTCACTAGCGGGTCGCTCGCGGCGACTGATCCGCCCATCTGAGCTCGCCGCAGCTGACTGCCCAGTTGCCGCAGCCGCGTGGGCGCGGGTCCTGCCCGCGCCCTGGTGACTTCACGTAGACCTCGACGTGCTCGCGACCACTAGCCTGGCCGCGGCGGACTACGCCCAGGCCGGGGGCCTGACATGGGACCAGCTGAGCCAGATCACGTCTGCGGCTCTCACCGCGGACGGCTGCGCGGGCTGGTCAGTGTGCATCTACAACCCCGACCTTGACCCGGACCGCCACGGCGCGGACGAGATCATCAGCTACATCACCGCAAGCGATCAGTACGGCCGCCAGCCTCAGCCCCGACTTGCAGCCTCGTCTTTAAGTGCCATCCGCCGCGTCGCGTCGCAAGCCTTCCTCTGCGTATTCGACGATCAGGTCGCTGACCGACAAAGCACGCATTTCGGCCCTGGCGGCGAGCCGCTCAGCGAGCACGATCGGCATCACAACCGTGCGACGGACGTAGTCGTCGCTCTCCCACACCGGATCGGCCGTATCAGGCAAGCTCCATCCCTTCCGTCGCGCTAAAGGCCGACGTTTCCAGTTTGACGTACCGGCGCAGGATGCGGTCGCTCAGCAGGCCAAGGCAGCTCAGATTCGGGAAGCCGGGTCCCTGCGCTAGCCCGGCGAGGACCGGCAGGTGCAGCGCCGGCCTCAGGCCCGCCACCGAAAGATCGATATCGATCCGCCGCTCCAGGTCGCCGCCAGCGAGCGCGCCATCGAGCCGAGAGCGGCCCTCGGGTCCGAGCAACCGCTCGAACCAGCGAGCATCGAAGCCAATCGCGACGACAGCGACGTCGTATGCGACGCGTTCGCGCTCGTCGCTGTACTCGATCGTCACGACGACCTGCCGCTCGCCCGGGTCGATCCCTACCGCCCGCCCGGCGAGCGACCGGAATCCGCGCGACAGGTTGAGGACTGCCTCTGCCTGCTGGGAGATGACGCCACGGTCGGTGCGCTCGAGGAATTCACGCCGGTGTGACTCGGCCAGTGCAGGCCAGTCGCCAGGGTCGGAGAAGAAACGATTCTCTTCATAGCTTTCGCCGCGCGAGTACAGAAACCCGCGGCTGGTCAGGACGTCGACCGTCGAGCGCTTATGCGACTGCGTCAGCAGGCTGATTACGACCGAGGCGGCTGTCTCTCCGTTGCCGATCACGCAGACGCTCCGGGCAACCTTGGCTAGGACAGCTGGCTCTCGAAGCCAGTAGCTACGGCCGTCGAGAAGCCGAGGATGCTCCTGCGGCTGGCCGGGAACGGGAATCGGCGGGCCTGCGCCAGTGAAGGCGACGCCGTCCGCCCAGATCGCGTCCCGCCCACGGATTGCCAGCCGCCATTGCTCCCCCTGAGCCTCCAGGCCTACGACCTCACCGGAAACGACTTCTATCTCGGCTCGCTCAGCGACTTCACGCAAGTAGGAAGCCCACTGCCGGTGCGTCGGCCGCAAGCGGCCGCGGTCGACCCAGTCGGCATAGGCGTCGTGCGCGATCAGGTGGCGCTGCCAGCTGTATTCGGCCATCGCCGCAGTGACGGCGGTAGAGGCCGAACCCCAGCTATTGGCGTAGGGAAAGCCGACGTCCTTCTCCGGAGGCGTGCCCAAAGGCAGCCGACCGCTGGTGAACCCCTGCCGCCCGGTCCAGTTTCCGGCGATGTCGCCCCGGTCCACGAGTACGACCCTCGGGGCATCCAGGCCAGCAGCCGTCAGCGCCCGTGCCTTGGCAGCGATAGCGATGCCCTTAGGCCCGGCACCTACAACCGCCAGCGTCGGCATGATGGCGAGGATAACCCTAGCCACCGACCCCGCTGACCGGCGAGGCGGTGCGTCTGACGCCGTCTCGGTCGAAATCTTCTGCCGACAGCGCGGGCGACCGGGTTCTGCACCGCGTCGAATTACTCTCGCGAACCGTATCTGGCGGTCGCTAGCCTGGAGACATGATCCAGCCTGCGCGGCTCCTTGAGTTCGCCGCTGTTGCGTTCGTCGTCATCGTCATTCCCGGTCCCAGCGTTCTGTTCGTTGTGGGCCGCACGCTGGCCCATGGACGCCGCACTGCGCTCGCTTCGGTCGCGGGAAACGAGCTTGGCGAGTTCGCTCTGGCTGCCGTCGCTGCTTTGGGTGTCGGATCGCTCATCCAGCGATCTGCCGTCCTGTTCACGGCGATGAAACTGGCCGGTGCGGCGTACCTGGTCTACTTGGGTGTCCGGGCCCTGATGCAGCGCAAGGAACACTCAATGGCCAGCACGCTCGCTCCGGCCAGAACCACGCGACGAGCCGTAGGTGACGGTTTCCTAGTCGGCGTTGCTAACCCGAAGACGGCGGTCTTCTTTGCCGCCGTGCTGCCACAGTTCGTGAACCGGTCCGCCGGGAATGTAACGGTGCAGATGCTGCTACTCGGATTCTTGTTTGTGGTGATCGCCCTTCTCAGCGACTCGGCGTGGACCGCGGTCGCGGGCGGGGCACGATCCTGGTTCGGCCGCTCGCCACGCCGCATGGAAATGATCGGCGGCGCGGGAGGCCTGGCCATGATCGGCCTCGGCATTACCCTGGCCGTCACTGGCCGCCGGGACTAGGGCGGCGTCCAGCGGCTTGCCCGGTCCTCACCTCACCGCTTTCTTCACCAGCGCGCCGATCGTTGCATCGCCGGCGGCGGTCAGCTCGGTCAGTGCGTTAAGACTTGGGCCACGTGGTGCCGTCGCCGAGGTTCGCGTTGTCGCTGAAGCCGAGGGTCGCGTACCTCGTTTTGAACTTCTGCGCCCTATGGAAGTGGCAGCCGACGTTGCCGTCTCAGCGCACGCGATCCGGCAGGCGGAAGGCATCGCAGACGGCGCGCCAAACGTTCTTGACGTCCTCGCCGTCGGCGAGGGCCTGGTTGACAGTACGGTCGCCGAGTCCGGCGATGACAAAGTCCTTAGCCACGCTCTCGGCGTAGCTCTCGCCGAACTGCGCCCGCATTCGCTCCCAGAACGCCGTTAGTCGCACGGCCGCCAGGGTAGCCGGACGGCCGCGCCACCTCAAACGCGGTCCGGTTGGCCCACCTGCAACTGTCAGAGCCGGTGAGCACAGGCCGAGAGGCCGGAGGGCCAGCCGCCTCGCAGCCAGCCCTCTTCGCAAACTCGGCCATTGTTACAGGAGGTCGTCGAAATCCCCCTGCTTGATCCCTTCCGCAAACGTTCTCCACTCGGCCTGGCTGTACGCGAGGACCGGGCCATCAGGATCCTTGGAATCGCCGATGAGAACCATGTCATCCTTGGGCGCGATCCGCACGCAGCTGCCGGCTTCGCAAAGCCGGGCGACGCGCCATGAGAGCTCACCGAGGGAGCTCGCGTCGGAAGGTAGCATCCTTACTCCTTGTAACGGGTGTCATGTTTCTAGCGCGCATGTCGGCATTTCTCTCAGGCGTAATGCGCACTCCGGATCTTGGTGATCAGGCTTGCAGAGTCCTGGAGACTCAGCGCGGCATCACGAAGGTAGTCGACCGCTTCCCGATATCGCTCGATTTCCGTCGGGCGCTCCAGGTAGCGGTTCGAGAAAAGACCCTCCAGAAAGACGACCGGGCCTTGCTGGAGATCTTCCCCGAACTCCAGGAGGCTAAAATTACTGTCGGTGCTTGCGAGGGCGCCCGCGTCAAACGGGATGACCTGAACGGTTGCCTTCCCGCTGGCAGCGGAATCCAGGATCTTGTCGAGCTGAGCTCGCATGACGGCCCGGCCGCCCACCTGGCGTTGCAGCACTGCCTCGTCGAGCAGCACGCGATAGCGCGGCGGGGCGTCGCCCTCGAACAGCTGCTGCCGCCGCATCCTCGCCTCGACCCGCTGCTCCAGAACCTCAGGCTGCATCTTGCGCTCGACGGCCCGGATAAGCGTCCGGGCGTAATCGCTGGTCTGCAATTGGGCCGGCACGAAGTGCATCGAGAACTGCGTGATCGCAGCGGCCTCTTGCTCGAGACCGAAAAGCGGCGAAAGAAGCGGCTCGTCGTACTGGGTCCACCAGCCAGACTCGCGAGATTGGCGGGCGAGTTCCATTAGCTTGTCGGCTTCCGCCTGGTCGGTCACGCCGTAGATCCGGCACAAATCCCGCACGTCGCGTGGGCTGGCCCGGCGGGTCCCGGTTTCCAGGCGGCTGATCTTGGTAGCGGAGCAGAGCATCGCCCGCCCGACATCTTCGACAGTCAGCCCAAGATCGTTACGCAACTCCCGCAGCCGCATGCCCAACTCGCGCTGGCGAATAGTTGGGTTTGCGCCAGGGGCGATGGGCGGCGTTCGCGACGGTGGGCGGGCACGGCGCAAAGGCTCTTGACTATCGCCTTTGGCATTTGCCACGGATCAGTATCGTACACCAATGGCGTTGACTGACGTAGCGCCCAACCCCATGTGTCGCAGAAAAAACTACTGGCCTAAATGGACCACCCGGCAACGAACCGGCAGCGAGCAGTCGGGGCCAGCCCGGACGCCGACGTTGCACTTGAACTGGCCAAATCGTCAGCGTCATCCAACCTGGCCACATGCCCGTCATCAGCTGTACGCCGAAGCGCACCACACCAGCCACCTGACGGTAGCACGCCGTTGGCCAGTTCCACTGGTCAACGCCATTGGCAAATGACAAACCCCATGAGACCGTTATAGTGCGGGCCTGAAAGTTGCAAACCAGGCCGGGAACGCGGGGAAGGGGCGATACGGCCAGCACCTCAATGGTGGCGTTGAGGTAGTAAATGGCACCAAGACAAACAAAAGCACGGCCGATGTTGACGCCATCGACCGTGCCAGTCACCGGGCCGAGTCCACAGCAGGAGGGCCAGGCGATGCAGATTATGCTACCCGCCCCGTCGGCGAATGCAAGGTGCCGCCGGCGCGGTGAGCAGGCGCCGAGGCTTGGCCCTCCTACCGGCATCAGCCGGAGGGAGGTGTGTGAATATGCAGGCTGCGGCTCAGAATGCGGATGCGGTACGGATCCTGGTGATGGTTGCCGCGATCGCCATTGTGGCGTTCTGGCGGTCGCTGCTCAAGCTGGTCATCGTCCTCGTGGCTGCCGCCACGATCGCCGGGATTGGCTATGGCGCGATCGCAGTTTGGCAGAGCATGCAGCACGTAGGCGGATAACGGAAGTTAGGCCGGTCCGGTTGGCGTGACGAACGAACCTCACCCGACCGGCGGGCACCCGCCGGGCCGAGCGATGGAGGGCGCAGAAAGCCGTCTAATGCTCGGCCCGCTGGCCCCGGCACGGCATCGATAACAGCCGGGACCGATACCCGGGACCGTCCCAGCCAGGCGCCGTTGCCTAGTATCACCGCCGAGCGGCGGCTTGCCAGCGCTTCTCGTGATTGCGGTCGGTGCGCGGCCGGACCAGGGTAAACGATTCGAACTCGGTGTAGTTCGGCGTCGGCGCGCCTTTCGCGCCCGTCGCGGGGTTGACCGGGTCCGCTCCGAGCGCGTGGAAATAGCGCACGGTGATGCAGGTCAGGCCATCGTCCCGGTCCTCGCCGGGATCCACATCGAACACGGCGATCCCGTACCCGGTTGACGTGTCTCGGCGCGCCGACCAGATGGCATCTTCGCGCGCGTCAGCTGCCGCACGCGCGTAGACGTTCGGGGTTCCGGTTGGAACCGGCCGGTTAGGCATGGTGAACACCTTCGCCTGGGTCAGCCCGTCGGCACTGTCGATACCGTATTTGTCCAGGGGCGCGCTAGTGCCACCCGAGCCGAGCACCAAATGGACGGTGCCCTCGCTCGTGTCGAATACGCCCCCGTCCGTGGTGGTTACCGGGTGCGGGCGCATCGTGTCCACCGGGGCGCCGGTCGATGCTTCCGTGCCGACCATGCTGTCGAAACCGCGGCACGGGAACGACCGTTCGTAGTCATGATCATGACCATTCAGAACCAGGTCCACCTGATACCGGTCGAAGAGCGGCAGCCACTCCTGCCGGATGCCGAGATCCGAGCCGTTGCCTGTCGCCGACGACGAGCAGGCGATCTGGTGCATCTGCGCGACGATCCAGTCGATGGACGGGTCCGCACGCGCTTCCCGCAGCGTGCGCTCCAGCCACCTGGTCTGCGCCCCGCCCGCGTAGCCCCGGACGTAGAACGAGGTACCCGGTGGGATCGCCGGATTGCCGGTAGGCGCCACCGGCACGAGCGCACTCGGACCGGACACGAAGGCTCCGGCGTCCTGGTACACCACTTCGTCGGCGGCCAGGGAGACGAACAGTACCGAGCCGACGCGGAACGAATACCAGCGACCGCGGAACTGGGGCATGCCGTTGTCCGGCAGCGTGTAGCGGGTCAGGTAAGAGGTGAGGCCCTGCGGGCCGTTGGCGAACTCGATCTCGTGGTTGCCCGGGCACGGCATCCATGCGCGATTCGCCGCCGAAGCCTGATTGTTGTTGCCGAAGTCGCGCCAGACCTCTGGCTGCACCGTCGGGTTCAGGTCGGCATAGCAGAGGTCGCCGTTCAGCAAGTGAAACAGCGGAGTGAAGGACTCAACCGCCGCCACCGCGTACGCGCTTTGGCCGTAGGACAGCACCCAGGCGGTGTTCGGCGTCGCCAGGTCACCGAAGCTAGTGAAACGGAACGGCGCCCGCCCGGCCGGCGCCGTCCGGAACGTCGCGGTGAAGGGCTCGGCGGCGCTGTCGTTGTCGGCGGTGACCGTGTAGGTGTAGGTCTCGTTCGGCTCAAGCCGGTGCATCTCGACGTGATACGTCCACACAGTCTCGCCGTTGATCCCGTCGGTGTAGGTCCGCTGGACGGCCGGCAGTTGCACGACCGAGCCGCGCGGTCCGCTGAGCAACACCCGCGGGCGAGTAGCCGGGCCCGGTGATGCCCAGGACGCGACCATGCTCCGGGCCGGATCGGCGCCCCAGGTCAGGTGGATCTGCTCCGGCGTTCCGTCGGCGGCTGAGGCAACGCTCGCGAACGCTTTCTTCGGCCGGTCGTGGACCACAGGTGCGGCGGCGAGCAGGCCGACGCCGCCGGCGCCCGCCAGCACCTGGCGACGGGACGGCCCGGCATCAGAATGACCGGCGCCCACATGATCACTGCCGAGCAATGACTGCTCATCTGCGTTAGAGGTCATGCGGCCAGGGTCCCCGGTCGCCGTGAACCTTGAATGACGCGCTAATGACCAGCCGGACTTATCGCCATGAAGGCCCAGCAACACAGCGTGACTGACCCTGGGTCGAACTAACCGCGAGCCGTCCAGGTCTCGTGCCGCGGATGCCAGTCCCCGTCACCGGTTGTCCTGGTCAGCAGGCACCGGCCGATGCGGAACTCGAAGAACTCGCCGTCCGAGAAGTCATCCGGCTCGCCGGCGAGCCCGCGCTCAGACAAGAACTGCGCGGTGGCGGAGGTAACGAGTTCCCCGTCGCCCACCGGCCCGGCCAGCCCGGTGAGATAGAAGGCGTCCTCGTTACCATCCGCCGGAAATGAGTGCAGCGCATACCGCGGATCGCGATGCAGGTCAGCGCGCTTGGGGGACGGAATGACGTGCGCGAGCAGACGTCCGTCAACCAGGACCGGGCACACCGGATGCAGGCGCGGGCCGCCGTCCGGCCGCACCGTCGACAAGAATGCAAGGCCGACGCCGAACTGGTAGAGCAAGGCCCTGCCCGCATCGGCGAGGTCGGGCCTTGCTAACGCGAACTGCTGCCAGCTGAGTTCTGTCATGTCCCGATCGTGTCACCAGCCACCGACAGTCCGGGCCGGCGCGCGTTTCGCGCTAGCCGTCGAGGAGGATGTGATGGCCGGGGCGGAGGCTGGGCTTCCGGATCGCGTTCAGAATAGGCGGAGCCGGGTAAGTCGGCGGCACGCGGGACCTCGCTCACTCGGGCAACGCAACCCGTGACTGGACGCGCTGATGCGACGGAGGGACGAGTGAAGGCCAGCCCTGACCCTGAGGAGGAGGCTGGAAAGCCGGGCGATCTGCTCGGCAAGCCAGCCGAGGTCCTCACCAGGATCGATGCCCTGGTCGAGCGGGCGCCGGAGCCGGAGAACGAAGTCCTGATCGACGAGGCACGCGTGGTGCGGTGGGCCGGCCCGCTGTTTGCCCTGTTCTCGCTGATCTTGCTGCCCTGGACGATCTACCTGGGCGAGACGCTGCCGTCGCGGCAGCTGTCGCCGAACTACGACACAGCCTGGGCTGGGTTCGACGTCATCTTGCTGATCGCACTGGCCAGCACCGCGTACTTCGCCCTCCGCCGGTCGCGCTACCTGTCCACCGCGGCAACCGCAACCGCGACGCTGCTGGTGGTTGATGTGTGGTTCGACGTGCTGACGACGCCTTCCGCTCAGCGGCCCGAGTCCATCGTGCTCGCGGTCCTGGTCGAGCTGCCGCTTGCGGCGGTGTGCACCTGGCTCAGCCTGCATACCCAGCAGCTCACTGAGCGCAGGATCACACTGCTGACGCGTCGACGCGGACAGCGCAGCGGCCGCAAGGCGTCCGGAACATAAGCAGTCGGCCCGAGGGCCTCCGGCGCACGCGGCTCCGTTCGACGGGGAACGGGCGCCAGCCATCCGGACGGCCTGGAGAAGCTCGCTACTGGCGCTCGGCCGGCAACCGTAGCAGCAGCCGGCCGGGCTGTACAGCGACTACCAGGCGACTAGTCGTACCCATGAACTCGCCATCGAGCTCCCAGGGCTGCGCACTGAGCGTCGTCACGGTCAACTCCCGGAAGACGAGCCTGGTCACCCGGCCGGACCTGCCCCGGCGCAGCAAAACGTGAGCCACGATTGCGAGCCAGCCGACCCAGCCCCGCGCGCGCAGCGCGACCGCGTCCAGCATGCCGTCATCCGGCCGGGCGTCTGGCAGCAGCGGCACGCCACCGCGCAGCCAGCCAACGTTTCCGACAATCACGGCGCTTGACCGCAACCGAACCGGCTGGCCGCCGTCGGCCACAAGCGTCGCTCGTATCGGCCGGTCTCGCAGGTGCCTGAGCACGGAAATCGCATAGGCGACCCAGCCGAATCGTTTCTTCAGCGGCTCGCTGGTGTCGCTGATCATCCTGGCGTCGAGGCCGAGGCCAGCCATGACCACGAAAGGCGTGCCATTGGCAGTCCCGGCGTCGATCGGCGTGTCCTTCCCGGTAAGCGCGACGACGAGGGCCTCATCGAGATCGAGGGGCAAGTCGAGATTGCGGGCCAGCAAGTTCCCGGTTCCTATCGGCACGATGGCCAGGGGCGTCCCGGTACCGGCCACACCTTCCGCACAGGCAGTAACCGTGCCGTCACCGCCGCAGGCGAGCACAAGCTCGACACCCGCTGCTGCCGCCTGTCGTGCTTGCTTCTGGCCAGGATCCTCGGCGGTCGTCTCCAGCCAGATCGGCAGTTGCCAGCCGTGGGAGTACATGGCCTCGGAAACAGCCTGCCTGAAGTCTTGGGCGTCGCCCACCTTGTTTGGGTTGACGACAACGCCCGCCTGCCGCACCGTCCTTGGCCGGACTGCATCTGGCCCTACTGCATCTGGCCCTACTGCCTCTGGCCCTACTGCCCGGACCGCCACGGGCCAACCTCTCTGCCAGGAACTCGGGGCTCGGTGTGGTGGCCAGCTACCCGGCACTGACGCGACTAAGCCCAATGTCGGCCAGGCCAGCGAAGATTGGGTGACAGAAGGAATCAGTTTGCGCCGCGGCCGGTTAGGGATGTTAGCGTGAAGGCAGTGCAGTCTGCGCAGCGTAGCGCGTTCATACCGCCCGAACTCCGTAGTCGCTGCGCGCGAGCGCCAGCGCCAAACCCCTGGAGGCCGCTGTGATCTGCCCGAGCGCCAGCCCAGACCTGGGGCTGATATCCGGGCGTTACGCGGACTTGCGCCTGGTTTGCCGCCGTCACATTGATCTTCTGCGCGTATCCAGCGCCATCTGTCGTCCTTCCTGCTGACCCAGGTACTCCGTAACCCAGCCCGTCTGCTAGCCGGACGCTAGCTGACTCTCATCTGGGGCCCAGTACCGCCAGCGCTCAGGGCACCGCGAGCTTCCCGGTGCTCGCCCGCCACCGCAGCCAGCACGCCAGCAGAAGGACCATGCCATGCCATCGCAGCCGCTTCGCGGCCAGGGCCAGTGGGCCCTCGGCCACCATGAGCCGCTCAATCCGGCGGAGAGATTCAAGAAGGATGATGACGGGCTGAACGTCCGCGACCGCATCCTGAACCGCTACTCCCAGCTCGGCTTCGATTCGATCGACCCGAGCGACCTGCGCGGCCGGTTCCGCTGGTGGGGCCTGTACACCCAGCGCAAACCCGGCATAAGCGGCGGCCGGACGGGCGCGCTTGAGGACGCCGAGATCGAGGATCCGTACTTCATGATGCGGGTGCGGATCCCGGGCGGGCAGCTGACAGCCGATCAGCTTCGCGCGGTGGCCGGCGTCGCCAAGGAGTACGGCCGCGACCTCGCCGATATCACCGACCGGCAGAACGTGCAGTTTCACTGGCTCTCGATCGAGGACATCCCGGCCATCTGGGCCCGGCTTGAGGAAGTCGGCCTGTCCAGTCAGCAGGCCTGCGGGGACGTCCCGCGCAACATCCTTGGCTGCCCGGTGGCCGGCCTCGACGCGGCCGAGGTGCTCGACGCGAGCGCTGCGCTGCGGGCCACCGAGGAGGTCGCGACCACCAGCCCTGAATTCACCAACTTGCCGCGCAAATTCAAGACCGCCATCTCGGGCTGCGCGAACCAGTGCACCGCGCACGAGGTCAACGACGTCTCGTTCGTCGGTGTGCGCGGGCCGGACGGGCGGCCCGGATTCGACCTGTGGGTCGGCGGTGGTCTGTCCACCAACCCGATGCTGGCCCAGCGTCTCGGCGCATTCGTGCCCGCCGAGCGGGTGCCGGAGGTCTGGGCCGGGGTCGCGGGGCTATTCCGCGACTATGGCTACCGGCGGCTCCGCAGCCGCGCCCGACTGAAGTTCCTGGTCGCCGACTGGGGCGCCGAGCGGTTCCGGGAAGTCCTGGAGGGGGAGTATTTGGGCGGGAACGGGCTCGCCGATGGCCCGCCGCCGCCCGCACCCGCGCCGGGTTCGCGCGATCACATCGGCGTGCACCGCCAGCGCGACGGCCTGTACTACGTCGGCGTGGCCCCGCACACCGGCCGCACCTCAGGCACGCAGCTCTGGCAAGTGGCCGATCTGGCCGAAGCCTATGGCTCCGGCCGGGTCCGCACGACGATCGAGCAGAAGCTGGTCGTGCTTGATGTGCCGGAACGGGCTGTGCCCGAGCTAGTGGCCGAGCTCGAGTCGGTCGACCTGACCGCCAGTCCGAGCGTCTTCCGGCGCGGGACGATGGCTTGCACCGGCATCGAGTTCTGCAAGCTGGCGATCGTCGAGACCAAGGGCCGCGCCCGCGATCTGTACACCGAGCTTGACCGGCGGCTGCCGGGGTTCGACACGCCGATCACGATCAACGTGAACGGCTGCCCGAACTCCTGCGCCCGGTTCCAGCTCGCCGACATCGGGCTGAAGGGCTCGATCGTCGACGGCCAGGAGGGCTTCCAGGTGCACCTGGGCGGGTCTCTCGGCACCGACCCCGGCTTCGGGCGGAAGCTGCGCGGGCTCAAGGTGACGGCCGACGCGCTGCCCGACTACGTGGAGCGGCTGCTGCGCAATTACCAGGCGGACCGGGGCTCGGGTGAGCAGTTTGCCAGCTGGGTCCGGCGCGCCGACGCGGAGCTGCTGTCATGACCGGGGAACGGCAGGTGCCGTTTTACTGCCCGTACTGCGGCGAGGAGAACCTGCGGCCGTCCGGCGCCGACGCCGGCGAGTGGGAGTGCCGGGCCTGCGCCCGGGCGTTCAGCCTGAAGTTCGTGGCAGTGATCCGGCCGCAGCCGGCCGCCGGGAGGTCGTCGTGAGCGGCCACCGGCACGGCGCGGCTGCGTTCGCGCGCCCGGCCCCTGACCGCGCCACCTCGCCTAATGGCGGCGCGGCCGCGGACGGCCGCCCGCCATCGAAGGACCCCGTTCCCTCCTATCCCTTGATGCTCGCTATGGCCGGGCGCCGTGCGGTCGTGGTGGGCGGCGGCCGGGTCGCGCTGCGGCGCACCGTCAGCCTGCTCGACTCCGGCGCCAACGTGGTCGTCATCGCGCCCGAAGTGTGCCCGGATTTGTCGGCACTGCCGGTGACGGTGCTGCGGCGCGGCTACCGCGACGGCGATCTGTCCGCCGCGTGGCTGGTGCACGCCGCGACCGACGATCCGGCGGTGAACGATCGGGTAGCCGCCGACGCAGAACGCGGCCGGATCTGGTGCGTGCGCGCGGACGACGGAACGGTCTCTGCTGCCCGGACCCCGGCCGTGACCAGGCACGGCGACGTCCAGGTAGCGGTGACCGCCGGCCGCGACCCGCGCCGGGCGCAGCGGCTGCGGTCCGCTATCGCGCTGGCGCTTGCGGACGGGAGCTTGCCGGTACGGCCTCAGCGGCCCGGCGGCAGCACCGGTCACGTCGCTCTAGTCGGCGGCGGGCCGGGCGACCCGGGACTGATCACGGTGCTCGGGCGGCGGCTGCTGGCTGAAGCCGATGTAGTGGTCACCGACAAGCTCGCGCCGCGCGAGCTGCTCGCCGAGCTCGACCCGGATGTCGAGATCATCGATGCCGGTAAGCAGCCGCACGCGCACAACCTCAGCCAGGCGCAGATCAACGAGCTGATCGTGGCCAGGGCGCTGGCCGGTCAGCGGGTGGTGCGCCTCAAGGGCGGTGATCCGTTCGTGTTCGGGCGGGGCGGCGAAGAGGCCATTGCTTGCGTCCGCGCGGGAGTGCCTTTCACCGTGGTGCCAGGGGTGACGAGCGCCGTTGCCGTACCCGCATATGCCGGCATTCCGGTCACCCATCGGGGGATCACGCAGGATTTCGCGGTCGTGTCCGCGCATCTAGACCCGTCCCATCCCGGTGCCACCGTCGACTGGGAGTCGCTGGCGCGCGGCCCGGGCACCTTGGTGCTGATGATGGCGGTGGCGCACCTGGACCTGGTAGCGGCCGAATTGATCAAGCACGGCCGGGACGCCGCCACGCCGGTGGCGATCGTCAGCAACGGCACCACCCCCGATCAGGAGGTGCTGACCTCGACCTTGCGCGATATCGCCGCCGATGCCGAGACGGCCGGGGTGAGTCCTCCCGCGGTGGTAGTCGTCGGCGAAGTTGTCCGGTTGCGCGAGCTCCTGGCGGCGACGGCATGAGTCAGCCAGCCTTGCTTGCCGTTGCTCACGGCAGCCGTAATCCCGCGGCGGCCGACGTTGTCCGCGCGCTCGCCCGGCAGGTGCATCGACTCGCGCCGGTACTCGACGTCCGGGTCGCGTTCCTCGGCCACGCGGCACCATCCCTGCCGGATGAACTCTCCTCGGCCGGGGCAGGCGCGGTCATCGTGCCACTGCTGCTGTCGACTGGGTATCACCTGAAAGCGGACATTGCCGACGCGGCGAACTCCGCTGGGGCGCGGGTGGCCGACCCGCTCGGGCCGGACGAGCTGCTGCTGACGGCGCTCACCGCCCGGCTCGCCGAAGTCGGCGTCCCCGAAGGCATCCCGGTCGTGCTGGCGGCGGCCGGCTCGTCGGATCCGTCGGCCGCTGGCGACGTTCAGGAGCAGGCGGAACTACTGGCCGGGTTGCGCGGCGCGCCGGTGGTGGCGGCGTTCGCCACCGCGGCCCGGCCGACTGTGAGCGAGGCTGTGGCCGAGCTGCGCGACCGGACCGGGCTGCCGGTCGCGGTCGCCAGTTACCTGCTCGCGCCGGGCACCTTCCAGGACCAGCTGGCTCAGAGCGGTGCCGACTGGGTGACCGCTCCGCTAGGCGAGCACCCGGCTCTGGCGGGGCTAGTCATCGACCGGTACCGGACCGCGGTCAAGGCCAAGCAGCCGGTGCCCTCGGCCGGCTAGCGGAAGGTCCTCGCCCGCGCCCGGTTGCGCTGTCGGGTCTAGGTGGCGAAGTTTCGGCCAGAACCTGGTCAGCTCGGGCCGCTACCTGGTTCCGACGATGAGCCGTTCGCGGTCGAAGAACGAGGAGGTGATCCGCCAGCCGAGTCTGTTCAGGAGCAGCAGCACCCCCGCGCCGCCGATGGCCAGCGCGAGCGATGGCCGGATCACGTTGAGCGCGATGAGCGTTGTCACCGCGACCGAGGGCAGGCTGGCCAGCGCCCCGAGTTGCTGGGCGGTACGGATGTCACCGGATCGGGTCGAGATAGCGATCGCAACCCAGATAGACCAACCGGCTAGCAGGGGCGTGAAGAGGAACTGGGCGAGCAGGTCCGGACCGCGGACGAGGGCCGACGCGACGCCCGGATGCGCGAAGAGTTCGACGCAGGCGAGGAACAGCGCGGCGACCGCGTAGGCGACCGCAATCGACGGGAGGAGGGCGGCCACAGCCTTGCCCAGCAGCAGGTCCTGGCGGCGTATCGGCGTGGTGAGTACGGGCTCAAGGGTGCCTTGCTGGCGCTCGCCGACCACGGAATAGGCAGCGACGAAAGCCGGCACAATGGCCGGGATGCCCAGCAAATAGAGCAGAACATGCTCATGCCCGAGTGTCCCGGACGCAGCTGCGGGCAGCGCGAAAACCTGG
Source organism: uncultured Actinomycetota bacterium (assembly GCA_963804435.1). Lineage (GTDB taxonomy): Bacteria > Actinomycetota > Actinomycetes > Streptosporangiales > Streptosporangiaceae > JAJYUU01. The sequence goes on from CAWDQI010000001.1 coordinate 4,445,339, forward strand.
ACCAGCGGCTGCACGCAGAACAGGACAGGGACAATCGCCATACCCGCAACGAGGGATATGTTGCGCCGGTACTCGCGAAGCTCCTTCCGGAATATCGCCCGGACCCGCCTTGTGCTGATGCTCATCTGCGGCTCGCCTCCTCGTCCTTACCGATGAGCTCAAGGTAGACATCCTCGAGTGAGTGCCGTGACTCGCCGATCGAGAGCACGTCGGCACCGGCCGCGACCAGAGCTCTGGTAGCCGCCGGGGCAGCGTCCGCCGGGTCCGACACAAGCAGGACGTAGCTGGCCTTGCCGTCGGCGTGCCAGCCGCCCACCGCCGGCACGCCGTCGAAGACCCGGCCAGGATCAGGCAGCGGGCTGACGGTACTGACCCGCAGCGTCCTGGCGAACAGCTGGTCGCGGAGCTCGTCGGGGCGGCCGATCGTGCGCAGCCTGGTGTTCAGGATCGCGACCTGGTCGCAGAGGCGCTCGGCCTCCTCGAGGCGGTGCGTGGTGAGGAAGATCGTGACGCCGCTGCGGCGGAGTTCGTCGATGAGCTCGTGGACGTCGCGGGCGGCGACCGGGTCCAGGCCAGCGGTCGGCTCGTCGAGGAAGAGAATCTCTGGGTCGCTGAGGAGCGCCCTGGCCAGGGCGACCCGCTGGCGCAGGCCCTTGGACAGGCTGCCGCAAGCATCGTGAGCCCGGTCGGCCACGCCGACCGCGCGCATCGCGCGGTCAATGCGATCTTTGGGGTCGGGCGCCTGATAGAGGTCGGCGAAGCATTCAAGGTTTTCGGCCACGGTCAGCCGGAGATACAGGCCTGGCGATTCGGGCATGATCGAGATCCGCTGGCGGATCTCCACTCCGTTGCCGGGCGTGAGCGGGATCCCGGCAATCGTCGCCGAGCCCGCGGTCGGCGCGATGAGAGTGCCGAGTGTTCGCACGGTCGTCGTCTTCCCCGCGCCGTTCGGACCAAGGAAACCGAAGACCTCGCCGTAACCGATGTCGAAGGAGACATCCTCGAACGCGACTCGGTCACCGAAACGCTTGCCCAGATTACGGACGGAGATAGCCGGGCCATCCCTCTTCCGGCAGTCGGTCTTGGGGCTGTCCGTGCCATTCATTACCCAGCCTCTCGTGGCGAGCAAAATTGATATCATAATGATACCGAGCTGGTATCAGGCACGTCAACTGGCTGCCGCTGCGAGAACACCGGCCGCCCGTTCTGCGACCGGGGTAGGGGATCAGATGCACGGTTGCACGCCTGGGAGCTGGCTCCGTAACGCGCGGGCGGCCCGCGCCCGCCACGGCCCGATCGTTGGCCTGGCGGCGGATAGGATCACGGCGTGATCACCGGGATCCATGCGATCGTGTTCTCCGCAGAGGCTGAGAAGGTCCGTGCGTTCTTCGCGGACGTGCTCGGCATGACGTCGATAGATGCGGGCGGGGGCTGGCTCATTTTCGCCCTCCCCCCGGCCGAGCTTGCCGTTCATCCGGCCGATGGTGAGAGCCGTCACGAGCTGTACCTGATGTGCGACGATATCCACGCCACCTTGGCTGAATTGAGGTCCAAGGGAGTCGAAGTGGCGCGGGACGTCTCCGATCAGGGCTGGGGGCTGCTGGCAGCCATCCGCCTGCCTGACGGCTCAGCGTTCCCCCTCTATCAGCCCAGGCACCCGTCGCCTCCCGGACGCTGACCGCGCCGGCGCACAAGCGAGACGTTAGGGCATCGCCAAGGCTGGCGCGCAGCGACGGACCGAACTGTCGGCAGCACCAGGCAAACTGGTGTCATGGCCGGCGCAACCAAGGGACCCCCGCTCGCTGGGTTCAGCGCTGCCACCAGGGCCTGGTTCACTGCGGCGTTCGCCGAGCCGACGGCCGCGCAGGCCGAGGCCTGGAGCGCGATCGGCCAGGGGAAGCACACCCTGGTGATAGCGCCGACCGGCTCCGGTAAGACCCTCGCGGCGTTCTTGTGGGCCATCGACAAGCTGGCCAGCGAGCCGGGCCCGGCCGACCCGAGGCAACGCTGCCGGGTGCTGTACATCTCGCCGCTCAAGGCGCTGGCCGTGGACGTCGAGCGCAACCTGCGCTCACCGCTGACCGGAGTGACCCACGAGGCCCGCCGTCTCGGCCTGCCGGAGCCGGATATCAGGGTCGGCGTCCGGACTGGCGACACCGCTGCCGACGAGCGCCGCAAGCTCGCGGGCAAGCCTCCCGACATCCTGATCACCACGCCTGAGTCGCTGTTCCTGATGCTGACATCCCAGGCGCGGGAGAGCCTCCGGGGCGTGCAGACCGTCATCGTCGACGAGGTGCACGCGCTCGCGGGCGGTAAGCGCGGGGCGCACCTGGCGCTCTCGCTCGAGCGCTTGGATGCGCTTCGCGCGGAACAGGGCCCGGCCCAGCGCATCGGCCTGTCGGCAACTGTCCGGCCGCCCGAGGAAGTTGCCACTTTCCTGGGCGGCGCACTGCCGGTGACCATAGTCGCCCCGCCCAGCCAGAAGCGGCTCGATCTCCAGATCGTCGTTCCGGTCGAGGACATGGCGGACTTGCCAGCCGCGGACGACGCCAATCTGGCCCCGGCACGCCGGGCAAATGGCCTGGCCGGCCGGGCTGGGATGCCAACCGCGGACGGGCAGGCTCCGGCGAGCGGCGACCCAGCCCGGCAGCACTCGATCTGGCCGCACGTCGAGGAACGCGTGCTCGACCTGATCCAGAGCCATCACTCGACGATCGTGTTCGCTAACTCGCGCAGGCTCGCCGAACGGCTGTGCGCCCGGCTCAACGACCTGGCCGCCGAGCGAGCCGCCACCGAGTACCCCGATGACGACTACGCCGATGCCGACGGCGCGACCGCGCCGCCTGCCCAGCTGATGGGCCAGGCCGGCGCCAGCGGCGGCGCTCCCGGCATCGTCGCCAGGGCCCACCATGGCTCGGTTTCACGACAGGAACGCAGCCAGATCGAGGAAGCGCTCAAGGCCGGCACGCTGCCGGCCGTGGTGGCGACCTCCAGCCTCGAACTCGGCATCGACATGGGTGCCGTCGACCTGGTCATTCAGGTCGAGTCACCGCCTTCGGTAGCCAGCGGGCTGCAGCGCACCGGCCGTGCCGGGCACAACGTTGGCGATGAGTCCCGCGGCATCTTCTTCCCCAAGTACCAGGGCGACCTGGTCCAGTCCGCGGTCGTTACCCAGCGGATGCGCGCGGGCCAGATCGAGGAACTGCGCATGCCGCGCAACCCGCTCGACGTGCTCGCCCAGCAGATCGTCGCGATGACCGCGATGGACGACTGGGACGTCGCCGAGCTGGAGCAGACCGTGCGCCGCGCTGCCCCGTTCAGCGGGCTCACTAGGCCAGTGCTGGACGCCGTCCTTGACATGCTGGCCGGCCGGTACCCGAGCGAAGATTTCTCCGGCCTGCGGCCGCGGCTGGTCTGGGACCGCACGACCGGGACACTCAGCGGCCGGCCCGGCAGCCAGCGGCTAGCTGTCAGCAACGCCGGGACGATCCCGGACCGGGGCCTGTTCGGTGTGTTCCTGGCTGGCGGCCAGACCGACCGGTCCGGACGGCATTCCCGCCGCGTGGGCGAGCTCGACGAGGAGATGGTCTACGAGTCGCGCGTCGGCGATGTCTTCGTCCTCGGCGCAACCTCGTGGCGGATCGAGGACATCACCGCAGACCAGGTGCTTGTCTCCCCGGCCGGCGGGCAGCCCGGCAGGCTGCCGTTCTGGAAAGGCGACGCGCCCGGCCGGCCGGCTGAGCTGGGTGCGGCACTCGGCGCCTTCTGCCGGGAGCTCGGGGCCAGCCCGCCCGAGGAGGCCACCGTGAGGCTCCGCGGCGAGGGACTGGATGCCCTCGCCGCAGCTAACCTCGTGTCTTACCTGCACCAGCAACGGGAAGCCACCGGGTACCTGCCCGACGATCGCACCCTGGTCCTCGAGCGCTTCCGAGACGAGCTCGGCGACTGGCGGCTCGTCCTCCACAGTCCGTACGGCTCGCAGCTGCACGCACCGTGGGCACTGGCCATAGCCGCGCGGCTGCGCGAGCGCTACGGCGGCATGGACGTGCAAGCCCTGCACACCGACGACGGCATCGTGATCAGGGTCCCGGATGCCGACGACCCGCCGCCCGCGGGCATTGCCATGCTCGATCCCGACGAAGTCGAGCAGTTGGTGACCGCTGAACTCGGCGCCTCCGCCCTGTTCGCGTCGAGGTTCCGCGAGTGCGCCGCTCGTGCGCTGCTGCTGCCGCGGCGGCAGCCTGGCCGCCGGACACCGCTGTGGCAGCAGCGCCAGCGATCAGCCCAGCTGCTCGCGGTCGCAAGCCAGTACGGCACCTTCCCCATCGTGCTGGAAACGATGCGCGAGTGCCTGCAGGACGTGTTCGACGTGCCCGGCTTGACGGCGCTCATGCGCGACATCGCCGCGCGCCGGGTGCGGCTGGTGGAAGTCGAGACGCCGACCGCCTCGCCGTTTAGCAAGTCGCTGCTGTTCCGCTACATCGGCGCGTTCATGTATGAGGGCGACGCCCCGCTAGCCGAGCGCCGCGCCCAGGCGCTGGCGCTTGACTCGGCCCTGCTGGCCGAACTGCTCGGCCAGGCCGAATTGCGCGAGCTGCTCGACCCGCTCGTCGTGGACGAGGCCGAACGCGAGCTTCAGCGCCTCGCACCCGGCCGGGCCTGTAAGGACGCCGAAGCGGTCGCCGACATGCTGCGCATGCTCGGTCCGCTGACCACGCAAGAGGTGGTCCTCCGCTCCGCCGACCCGCCGCTGGCGCCGGCGTGGCTGGCCGGGCTAGCCGCTCAGCGCCGGGTGCTGGCGGTGCGCATCGCCGGGCAGGAGCGGTGGAGCGCGATCGAGGACGCTGGCCGCTTGCGCGACGCCCTCGGCGTGGCCCTTCCGCCCGGCGTACCCGAGGCTTTCACCGAGCCCGTCCCCGATCCGCTGCGGGACCTGGTGCTCCGCTATGCCCGCACGCATGGCCCGTTCAGCGCCGCGGCCGTCGCTGAGCGCTACGGGCTCGGCGTGGCCGTGGTCACGGGCGCATTGCATCGGCTGGCCGCGGATGGCGTCTTGGCCGAGGGAGACTTCCACCCGGCAGGAGGCACACAGTGGTGCGAAGTCGGCGTCCTGCGCCTGCTGCGTCGCCGCTGCCTGGCCAAGCTCCGCAAGGAGGTGGAACCGGCCCCGCCGACCGCATTCGCCGCATTCCTGCCCGCCTGGCAGCGCGCGGATCGGGCCTGGCAGCAGACAAACCCGCCACGGTCAAGCCCGCCACGGTCCGGTAACGGGGACCGTTACGCCGCTCAGCCCCGCTCGGCCCGGCCCGCGCGGGCTGATGCGGTCTATGACGTCGTCGAGCAACTCGCCGGCGCGGCGGTCCCGGCCTCTTCGCTGGAAGCCCTGGTGCTGCCGGGCCGGCTGCCCGGCTACTCCCCTGCGCTGCTGGATGAGCTGACCGCTGCGGGCGAGGTGGTCTGGGCCGGGGCGGGCGCGCTGCCGGGCAGCGACGGCTGGCTCATCCTCGCGCCCGCCGCCTCGGCGCCGCTGCTGCTGCCGGAGCCCGGCGAGATCACCATGACCGCGAGTGCATGAAGCGGTGCTGGCCGCTCTGGACGGCGGTGGCGCGCTGTTCTTCCGGGCCATCGCCGACCGGGTCGCGGCCGGCCGGTCCGATCAGAGCTCCAAGGCGCTGGCTGCCACCGACCGAGACGTGGCCAGCGCCATCTGGGACCTGGTCTGGGCCGGGCAGCTCACCAACGACACCCTGGCGCCGTTGCGGACGGTGCTCGGGTCCGGGCGGCCGGTGGCTCCCGGCGAGACGAAGACCGGGGCCGACGGCGCGAGGCGCGCGCCGACTCGTCCGGGACTGGCCATCTCCCGCCGCCCCGGCTACGGGCGGGCAGCGCTGCCAACGCGCACCGGGCCGCCGACCGTCAGCGGCCGGTGGTCCGCGCTGTCGCGGCGGGAGGCTGATCCCACCAGGCGTCGGCACGCGCAGGCGCTGGCGCTGCTGGAGCGGCACGGCATCCTGATTCGCGGGGCCGCGGCCGCGGAGCACGTAGCTGGCGGCTTCGGTGCGCTGTATCCGGTGCTCCGAGCGCTGGAGGAGGCCGGCCAGTGCCGTCGGGGCTACTTCGTCGAAGGCCTCGGCGCGGCCCAATTCGCGCTCCCGGGTGCGGTGGACCGAATGCGCGCGATGGCGGATGCCACGCGCTTCAGCGCGCAGCCCGATCCGTGGGATACCGGCGGCGCGGCGGCCAAGTCTGACCGGCGGATCGTCGTGCTAGCTGCCGCTGACCCAGCCAACGCCTACGGTGCCGCACTCCCCTGGCCGGAGCGACCGGACGCGGAGGAGAGTGCCAGCGGGCACCGGCCCGGACGCAAGGCGGGGGCACTGGTCGTGCTCGCGGACGGCGAACTCGTGCTCTATGTCGAGCGCGGCGGCAAGACGCTGCTGTCCTGGACGAGCGATCCGGACCTGCTGGAGCCGGCCGTCGCAGCGCTGGCGGCGGCGGTCCGGGCTGGCGCACTCGGCAGGCTCACCGTCGAGCGCGCCGACGGCGGCGGCGTTTACGATTCCCCGCTGGCCAGGGCGCTAGAAGCGTCCGGTTTCCGGCCGACCCCGCGCGGCCTGCGGCTGCGCGCCTAGCCTGGGCCCAAAGCTAGCTTGTTCTACCCGCGCGAAGGGTCCCGAGCGGACCTTGTACAACCCGTCGAGGTGCGTCATCCTTTAGTGCAACATCGGGGTATCTGGGAAGGTTGTCATGGGAAACCTGCGTCGCGGATACGTTGCCGTCACTCTCGCCTCAGCCGCAGCGGTCGCTTTGAGTTCCGCGCTCCCTGCCGATGCGTTGAGCGTGCCCGGCTGGCGGCTCGTCTACCGCCACCTTTACGTCCCCGGAAACTCCGCGTACTTCGCTATCACTGCCGTCAGCGGTCGCTCCGCCTGGGCAGTCGGCAGCGCGGATTTCGCCGGACCCACTGGGGGGGTGCCGGCCGCCGCCCGCTGGCACAACGGCCACTGGACCGCCACCGCGATGCCGCGGCACCTAACCAGCATCCTGTGGGCCGTGAGCGCCGACTCGAGCACCGACGCATGGACGGTCAGCAACGAGGGCGGATATGTGCTGCACTGGCACAGCGGCCGCTGGACAGTAGCCCATCGCTGGAGTGAGTCTGGCGGGCTGCCGCGGGTGTTGACCGGGGTTACGGCGTTCAGCCCGACGAACGTCTGGGTATTCGGCGGCTCGGGCGCGTTCCCCGGCATCGGCACCTGGCACCTGCACGGCCATACCTGGACCAGGGTGACGGGGCTGGGCGGGAACATCTCCTTCGCGAGCGCCCTGTCGCCGACCGACATGTGGGCGGTCGGCGGAATCAACGTCGGCGAAGACTCGATCGTGCATTACGCAGGCGGCAAGTGGCACCACATCACCAGGCCTGCGCTGCGCGGCCTGCAGTTCAATGCCATCCTCGCCCTCTCACCCGGAAATGTCTGGGCTATTGGCAGCAAGGGCGGCGGGCCAGGAACGGCACGGCTGCTGCAACTACGCCGCGGACGTTGGACCAGCTATGCGCCACCAAACGGGTTCGACCCGACGCATATCACGCCCGACGGCCATGGCGGACTGTGGCTGACGGCGCTCAACACGCACACCAGTGCTTTCTGGCTGCTACACCGCTCGGGAGCCGGGCGGTGGGCCGTTGTCCGCGGTCCCGGCGCCATAGCTCTCGCGCTGATCCCAGGCACGGGATCCCTGTGGGGTGCCGGGGCGGTGTCCCACAAGTCTGGATTCGAGGCCGCGATCTACGCCCACGGCAAGGTCGGCTAGCGACCCAAGCGGTTCGTGACTCGGGCCACGGTTTTGGTTGGCGGCTGGCTCAGGTCGCTGACCTGCGGGTTATTGGTCAGCGGGAGCTGAAGTTGCGCACTGATCCGGTCGATCAGGCCCCGGTAGCCTGGCCAGAGGCGAACAGTGCGCCCGTTCGTCCGCCGGGTTCGGCGAACCATTCCGTCCCGCAGGCGATGCGGAATACCGGCAGGGGGGATCTGACCAGCGCGCGGAACAGTCTGGCCGTTCGGCCCTTGCCGAACACATCCGTCCGGTGCGCCGCCAGCGCCGCGCGCTTTTGCACCGCGTAGCTGCGGACGTCGATGCGGTGCGTGATCGCCGACTGCGGCATGCCGTACCCGCGCATCTCATCGAGACGATGGCGAGTCACCAGGCGGAGCAGCAGCAGCAAGCGGGCGAACCGGGCAACCAGCTCGCGTGGCACCGTCGCCTCCACGACTCGCACCCCGGCGAGCTCGGCCGCCCGCGCGCCGACCTGGTGCACCCGGACATGGTCGCGATGGCCGTAGCCACCCTGCGGGTCGTAGCTGAGCAGCAGGTCGGCATGCTCGTCCGTCAGCAGGCTTGCGAGCTTCCCCGCGGCCTCCTCAACATCCGCCCGCGCGAACCGGGTGGTACCGCCCGGCGGGTCCTCGAACAGGACCGGTCCGTGCCCGCTGTCGGCGTAGCCTAGATGCACGGCCTTGTCCGCGCCGAGGATCGCGGCGCTGGCCCGCAGCTCATCCAGCCGCTGGCCCCAGTGCTGGTCAGGCCATATCTCACCGTTGGTGGCCACGACGATGACCACCCGATGGCCCTCGGCCGCGAGCCAGGCGATCGTCCCCCCGGTCAACAGCACCTCATCGTCCGGGTGAGCATGGAACGCCACGATCGTTGCCACGGGCCCGAGCCTAGCCCTAAGTGCAACGCTGACCTCGGCCTTCCGTGCTGGCTCTAACGGCCCACGCGGTCACCAGGGCCCACCGGGCCGCCAGTCGCAGACGAGTTCTCCGGACAGATCCAGGGCCGCCGAATGGTCCGCAGCTCGATCACGTGGTCCCCGGTCCTTTCTCACCAGCCGCGCAGGTCGACCGGCCACACCTCGCGTACGTCGTCGCCCGAGTAGATGTACAGCCGCTCGTGGTAGGCCATCGTCGGGTCGACGTGGCCCGGCACGAGCATGACCCGGTCCCCGACCGAGACCGGCGGGGAGAACGTTGTGTGCTCATCGGAGCAGAACCACACCGTCGACCCCTCGATGACGGGGTTGCCGTGGTCCATCCCGACGGTCTTAAGCCCGGCATCGGCGACTGACCAGTCACGGTTGCTCGACACCACCGTGGCGAGCACATACACGGCCTGCTCGAAGGGCAGCCCCAGCCGACCGTAGGCGACGTCCATCAGCGCGTAAGAGCCAGCCTGGATCTCCGACGCCCAAATGTTCAGCGCGTAAGTGCCGGTCCCGCCGGCCGACACGAGTTCGCCGCCGACGTCGGCGTGAGCGGTCAGCAGCAGGGCCATTGACTCTCGGCATTGCCGCTCGCGCTCAGCGGCGTCCTCGAGCCCTACGACGTGCCCCTCATACCCCATGACGCCGCGGACGTCCAGGCCTAGTGCTCTGGCTTTTTCCGCCAGCCGCCCGGCGTCTTCGGGCGCGCAGCCGCACCGCGGCAAGCCCACGTTGACGTCGATGATGACCTCGCGCACTCCCCCGGCAGCGGCCGCTTCGATCGTCTGCGCCGAGTCCACGGCAACGGTGACCCGAGCACCGGCAGCCACCAGCGCGCCGATGCGCCGGGCGTCCAGCACCTCGTTCGCCAGCAAGAGGTCGGTGCCGAGGCCGGCCGCGGCCATGCCCTCGCATTCGCGGATGGTGGCGCAGGTGAAGCTCAGATTGCCGGCGGCCGCCTGGCGCCGGGCCAGGCTTGTGCACTTGTGCGCCTTGACGTGCGGCCGCAGCCGCGGTCCAGGCAGCGCCGTCGCCATGGTGGCAATGTTGCGCTCCAGGGCGTCGCCGTCGACGACAAGGGCGGGTGTGGGAATCTCAGTAAGGCGCACGACCAGTGAGCCTAGAGGAAGTTCCCGCCCAACATGCCGCCGCTATCCTGGCGCCGCTCGTCGTGGATGGCCTCGATGGCAAGCACGAGCGCTAGCAGGAACGCCTGATTCTCGTTGTCGGCAATCTCGACAGCGAACTTCTCCCGCAACGAGAACTGGCGCACCATCCGGGCTACGGGCGTGCCATCCCGGCTCACCGTGTAGTCGCCGCCGTCGAAGCGACCGCGAGCCGTCAGCATGCCGAAGCCGGACTCGATGTCGTAGTGGTCACCGAAGATCCCCGCGTGCCGGACCCGCGCCATCCGCTGACCGTTCTGATACACCTCATGGGTGTCGGTGAACATGTGCTTGCGGATATCAGCCACTTCCTGGCCGTAGTTGTCCTGGAGGGTGATCTGCGAGCCCAGATGACCTCGCGCCTCGAACTGCGGTGCGCCCGAGCTATCGGTGATCTCAAACTTTTCCATCAGCGACCAGCGGCTGGCCATCACATATTCCATGACACTGGACTCTCTCGTAGCTCACCTAGCGGCGCAATGGGTATGACCAACCGATACCGCCATTAACGGCGCGCATCGTCTGCAACACCCTTGACCTGGCCCCCGCCCGCCAGCAGGGCCTCGACGTCGGCCGGCGTTGGCAGTGCGCCCCTTGCTCCCGGCCCGGTGCAGGCGAAAGCCCCGGCCGCAACCGCCGTGCGTACGCTCGACTGCAGCGCTTCACCGTCGGCCAGCGCGACGGCGAGCGCGCCGTTGAAGGCGTCCCCGGCTCCGACGGTGTCCGCGACGGCGACCTGCGGCGCGGGCAGGTGGATTCCCGGCTGGCCACGCTCGTAGAGCGATGCGCCGGCGGCGCCGCGCGTGACGATAACGGCACGCGCACCAGCGCCGAGCACCGCAGCTATCGCTTCGTCCTCGGACCTTGCATCCGGGGCGACCAGGCGGAGCTCGCCGGCATTCGGCGTCAGGATGGCGCCCGCCAGCAGATCAGGCGGCAGCGGCCGGCCGGGAGCCGGATTAATGATCATGGTCGCGCGGGCAGTCCCGGCCGCCTTGGCCGCGGCCACGACCGCGTCGAGCGGTATTTCCAAGCTGGCGAGGACGACGGTGCCTGCACGGATGCGGCCGCTGAGGCCGACCGTGACCGCCTCGCCTGTGAGCTGCCGGTTAGCGCCAGGGGCCACGGCGATCATGTTCTCGCCCGCCTCGTCCACGAGGATCACCGCAACGCCGCTCGGTCCGTCGCACTGCAGCAGCGCGCTTGTGTCGAGGCCGGCGAGGTCCAGTGCGGCGCGTTGCTCTTGTCCAGCCGCGTCGGTGCCGACTGCCCCGACCATGACGACCGAAGCGCCGAGCCTGGCAGCGGCATGGGCCTGGTTTGCACCCTTGCCTCCAGGGCGGATATCCAAGTAGCCGTCCGCTACGGTCTCCCCCGGCCGCGGGAGGTGACCGATCCGCACGACATAGTCGGCATTGATCGAGCCGACAACGACTACCTGGCCCACGTCGCACCTCAGCTCTGCGCTCGCAGCGCGTCTAGCATCATGGCCCAGAATCCTGCCGTATCGAGCTCGGTCGCCACCTGCGCGTTGCTGGCTTGGCCGAGCTGGCCTGAGAAGTCCGTGACCGTCATGCCGGCCGTCCACTGGCCGGTGGTCTCGACAGCGACGAACGCATCCTTCACCCGGATGAGGTCCGGCCTGGCGACACGCGCAACCGCGCACGCATCGTGTATTGGCGGCCCCGTCGAGCCGTCGGCTTGGCGATAGGTGCCGCGGACGAACTCGAGGATCTCAACGACAGTGCTGCTCAGCGGAGTGTCCAGGGCCCGGATCTCGTCGATCACCCATTGCTCGGCGCGTGCCTGATGCGTCAGGTCGAGGCCGACCATGGTGACCGGCCAGCCGGCCCGGAAGACCATGGCGGCCGCCTCGGGATCAACCATGATGTTGAACTCCGCCGCCGGTGTGACGTTGCCGCGGGTGTAGGACCCGCCCATCAGGACAACCTCACGAGTGCGGACTGCGATCCGTGGCTCCCGCGCCAGCGCCGCGGCGATGTTCGTCAGCGGCCCGACCGGCACCAGGGTGATCTCTCCGTCGGAGGCCATCAACGTGCGCACGAGGTAGTCAACTGCATGCTCGTCGGCGACTGGCACGGTGGGCTCGCCCCATGTCGGGCCGTCCAGCCCAGACTCGCCGTGTATGTCCGCGGCGATGATCGGCGGACGCATCAGCGGCCGATCACAGCCGGCATGAATCGGCACATCGTCGATCCCCGCGACCGTGCACACCCGGCGTGCGTTGAGCGTTGTCTTCTCCAGCGTCTGGTTGCCGGCCACGGTCGTGATGGCCAGCAGGTCAATCTCCGGGCAGCCGCGGGCAAGCAGGATGGCCATAGCGTCGTCATGGCCGGGATCGCAGTCAAGAATGATGGCTTTGCCCAACGCGCGTCCTCACAAGATCGAGTTTTGACCTGGAATTCATTGTCTGCCGCCACGACACGGGCATGGAATGATTAGAACAGAGTTTCGTTTCCTCGGCCAACGGGCTACGCTGTAGCCGTGGATGAGGTGCAAGCTACTGAGGCGAGGTACGAGTCGCGCCCGGGCCGTAACGCGGTAGTGGCCGCTGACCTGGCGGATCTGCACGGCCCGACTCACGGCACGGTAGAGCTTCCGATCTGGCTGTTCTGGTCTAGCCCCGATCACACGTTCGATCTGGACAAGCCGTTCATGCTGCGGTCGATGTATGAGAACGTGCTGGTGGAAGTCAGTCGGCAGGAGGATCTCGCCACCTACCTGAACGGTGACACGCTGCGCGCCATCTGGGCGGACCTGCACCTGCCCAAAGGCGTACGGCGGGCCTGGGAAGAGCGTCACCCGGAATTGCGCGCTGCCAGGGCCGCCTGATGCCCGTCATCGAGTTGCACCGCCGGGTCGCTGCGATAGGCCTTCGCGCGACGGCTGAGCACGGATTCGCGCTGGGCGGCGGCAACGCCCTGATGCACATGGGATCATCGACCGCTTTACCGAGGACGTCGATCTATTCACCGACCAGGAATCCGGTGTCGCGGCCGCGGCCGACGCGGCAGAGGCGGCGTTAGTCGGCGCGGGCCTGGAAACCGAACGCCGGGACAAAACGGCCGGGCTAGCGGACATCTTCCCCGGTATGGGCGATGGACTGGCCGAGTGGATTGTCAGCGCGCCAGACGGTGAGCGGATGATGCTCCAGATGGCCTACTTCGAGCGGCGCTGCAGTCCGGTGATCATGGATATCGGTCCGGTGCTGGACCTTGAAGACGTGGTCGGCGGAAAGGTGTGCGCACTGGCCAGCCGTTCCTATGAGCGTGACTATGTGGACACGGCGGCCGCGCTGGACCGCTACAGCGTGGGCCAAGTGATCGGCTTCGCGAAGCGATTGGATTCCGGCCTTAGCGATCGAGACTTCGCGGATGCCGGCCGCCGCCTCGACGGCATGAAGGAGGAGGCATTTAGCCGCTACGGGCTCAGCTCGCAGGATGTCTCCAGGCTACGAGAGCGATTCGCGGCGTGGCCACGCAGTGCGCCGCCGCGGCGGGAAGACTCGGACCGTATCTAAGCCGGGCCGGCTACTGAGGCGAGCAGTTCGGCTCGTGCTTGCTCGACGGCGGCCAGGATCGCGCCACGGAGCACAGGGCCGCCAGTGACCGCGCTCGGCACCACGTCAGGCCGCGCCGGGCAGATCCGGCCGACCTCGGCGGCGACCCGCCGGGCCAGTTCGGTTCCGCCGGCGAGTCCGACATCGCCGCCGAGGACGACCAGGCCGGGATCAAGGACCACCGAGATGGCGGCCACGCCGGTCGCGACCCGGCTGGCCAACTCGGCGAGGAACGCCCGGCCCTGCTCGTCGCCAATGGCCGCCGCGGTGACGGCTGCGGTGACAGCGCCGGCCGCGGTTCCGTCGGCAAAGCCGTACTTCGCGGCCAGCGGCACGACTGCCTGCGCACCTACTAGCCGCTGGAAGGCCCCGGTCGCCGGATGCGTGAGGTCTTCGGGCAGTGGCACGCCGGGCACGGGCAGGTAGCCGATCTCGCCCGCGGCCCCGCCGACGCCGCGGTGCAGCCGCCCGCCCAGAACCGTGGCCAGGCCCAGGCCGACGCCGATCCAGACCAGGACGAAGTCGTCCACCCCCGCTGCGGCGCCGACCGCCCGCTCCGCCATCGCGGCCAGGTTCACGTCGTTCTCGATCGTCACCGGCCGACCCAGATCGCTGCGTAGAGCGTCGAGGACCCCCTCGTGCCAGGCGGGCAGGTTAACCGCCAGCCGCGGATCGCCGGTACGAGGGTCGAGCACACCAGGCGTGCCAATCACGAATGCGCGCAGTGCGTCCGGGGGCACGCCCGCTGATGCACAGGCCGCGAGGACCGCCCCGCGCACCAGGGCGACCGGGTCGTCGGCACCGTTCGGGTCCACCGAGATGCGGGTGACCACGTTCCCGGTGACGTCGGCGACTCCGGCACTGACCTCATCCTGCTCGACATGCAGCCCAGCCACGTAGGCGCTGGACGGCACCACGGCATACAGCGCCGCATTCGGGCCGCGCCCGCCGGCTTGGGCCCCGGCCACCGCGACTAGGCCGCGTTCCTCCAGCCTGGCCAGCAGCTGCGAAGCCGTGACCTTGGACAGCCCGGTGTGCTCGCCCAGCTGCGCCCTGGTCATCGGGCCACCGGTGAGCAGCAGTTCAAGCGCCGACCTGTCATTCAGCTCTCGCAACAGGCTCGGCGTTCCCGGCCTCCGCTGCATGCCCCACCCCTCGCCCCGGCGCTGGCCTGTCAGCCAGTCACTTCCCGCGCCTGCGTTCATCTTGCCGTGACCTGCATGAACGCGCTCAGTATCTCAATATGGCAACGGACTCTATCTTATAGGAAAGTTTCCTGTTAGTTTCTCGTCAGATAAATGTCAGGGTCATCGCCTGGCTGGCACCAATCGTGGCGGGACGGGCTTAACCACTCAAGTCCGCCATCTAGCGTAGGTGCCCGCCGCCAGGCGCAGGCTCGGCCGGAGACGTCCGCCCGGAGGACGTCGCTTCCGCTGAAAAGCCGGGAAGGGAGATCGGTCAGTGACTTTCACCAGATCGGCGGCCGCGTTGGGCGCGGCCGTCGCGCTCGCGGGAGCAGCCGCGGGCATCGCCGGCTGCGGATCCAGCAGCAGCAATTCCCCACCATCGGGTTCGTCGGCCCCTGCCAAGCTCGTCGTCTGGCGGATGGGTGCCGTCTGTCGCGTCCCAGGTCGACCTGGATGAACGGCGTGGTGGCGCAGTTCCACACGCAGTTCCCGCAGTACAAGACCACCAAGGTCGTCGTCGACTGGATCCCGTGGGGTAACCGCACCACGGACTGGACCAACGCGCTCACCAGCGGCAAGGGCGGCCCGGACATCACCGAGCTCGGCAACACCGACACTCCCGGGGTTGCCAGCCAGGGCGCGCTGGCCAACATCACCAGCGACGTGCATGTCCTGGTCAAACGGCGTCGGGACATCATCGCCGGCAACCTGGCCAACGACACCGTCAACAGCAACATCTACGCGGTGCCGTGGTTCGGCGGCGTCCGCGGCATCTGGTACAACAAGGACCAGTTCGCCAAGGCCGACATCTCCGCACCGCCCACCACCTGGGCCCAGCTGGTCAGCGACGCCAAGGCGCTGATGCGGGCCTATCCCGGCACCTACGGCCTGGGCGCGCCGAGCAACTTCACCAACGCGATCGTCAGCTTTATCTGGGGCGCTGGCGGCCAGGTTGCGGTGCAGTCCGGCGGCAAGTGGACGGCGGAGCTGAACTCGCCGCAGTCCGAGGCCGGCATCAAGTTCTACGCCGACCTGCTGCATGAAGGATCACGTCTCGCCGGCCAAGTACATCGGCCAGACCGAGCTCGGCGCGCCGGGCGCGACGTCCGGCGGCAGCGACGAGGACTTCGCCAAGGGCACCCTGGACATGTACATCGACGGTCCCTGGGCCGAGTCCTCGCTGAAGCAGTCAGCACGAAGAACGAGTCGCAGTGGGCGTCGTTCCCGATCCCCAGCGAGAACGGGCCCAACCCGGCGCCAGCCTTCGCTGGTGGCTCGGACCTCGGCGTCTGGGCAAAGAGCCCGAACCAGGCCGCGGCCTGGGACCTGATCTCAGTCATGGACAGCCCGTCGAACGCGACCACGTTCGCCAACTCGCAGGGCTTCTTCCCCGAGTTCACCTCGCAGCTGTCCAGCGGGGTGTACACCGGCAGCCCGATCATGTCCGGCTTCGCCAAGGCGGCAGGCTACACCCAGATCTCCCCGCTCAACACCAAGAACTGGGCCACCGCCGACGCCACCGACCAGATCATCCCCAACATGATGAAGGCACTGATGCAGGGCGCCAACTTCACGGCCACAGTGAACAAGGCCAACACCGAACTGCAGAACGTGCTGAACACCGGCAGCGAGACCTGAGTTACCGGTAAGCCTCCCGGCCGGCCTGCCATGCGGGCCGGGTCGGCCGGGACGCCAGACTTTACCCGCAACCAGCCGCCGGAAGGAGCTGACCACACCGATGGCCGAGACGATCGAGCACCAGGCCAGCGCGCTTCCGGCCGGGCGGTCAGGCCGGCTTCCCGGCTCGCGCGGACCGCTTCGGGCCCGGCTCGGCGGCTTCGTTCGCCGGCACAAGCTTGTCCCCTACCTGCTGCTTGCTCCCGGCCCTGGCCGGCATCGCGCTAGTGCTGCTCTGGCCGCTGGTCCAGGTCGGGCTGTTCTCGTTCCAGAACTACAGCCTGATGCAGGTCACCGGGGCGGCGCCGACGCAGTGGGTAGGGCTGGCGAACTTCACCAGCACGTTCAACGACCCTGAGTTCTGGCTGTCGCTGCGCACCACCGTGCTGCTGGCCGCAGTCGTCGTGCCGGCTACGCTGCTCGTCGGGAACGGTCGTCGGGCTGCTGCTGAACCGGCTCGGCAAGAAGATGGCCGTGTTCGTGAGCACGGCGGCGCTGATGGCCTGGGCGACACCGCCAATCTCGGCCGCCGTGCTGTTCTACTGGCTGGTCAACCCCGATGGCGGCGTGCGTCGACTGGGCGCTGTCCAGGCTGCCGCACTGGCTGGGCGGCGGCACCGCACTGGGCCGGCTACAACTGGACCACCACCGGCGCCTTCCAGGCGTACCGTGATCATCGCCGTGCTGGTGGTCTGGCAGTCGTTCCCGTTCATCGCGGTCACCGTGCTGGCCGGGCTGAAGACGATCCCGGACGAATTGCACGAGGCCGCCCGCGTCGACGGCGCGAGCCCGTGGCGGGGGTTCTGGCGGATCACCTATCCGCTGCTGAAGCCGATCTTCCTGGTGCTGCTGCTGCTGTCGGTCATCTGGGACTTCAACATCTTCGCGCAGAGCTACATCATCACCGGATTCCCCGGCAACCAGAACGAGTACAACCTGTCGCTGTACCTGTACGACAAGGGCTTCGAGACTTTCAACCCGAGCTACGGTCTGGGCGGCGCGATCGCGCTGATCTTCGCGCTGATCCTGCTGGTGGTGACCGTCGGCTACGTGCGCACCTCGGTCCGGCAGGGGGCGCTGACATGACCGCGCGGACCGAGCAACTGGCCGGCGCGTCCGGTCAGGCGGCGCGCGCCGTGGCGCGCACGGCTGGGTCCAGGGCCCGGGCGACACGCCGCGCTCGCCGGGCCGGCCTCAACGGCTTCGGCCTGCTGATCGCGCTGGTGACCCTGTTCCCGCTGTTCTGGATGATCTCGACGGCGTTCAAGCCGTCGCAGGAGATCTACTCGCTGACCCCCAGCCTGGTGCCGTCCCACCCGACGCTCGGGAACTTCAGCGCGGTCATCAGCGGCCAGGTGTCCGGCATCGGCTCGGTCTGGCTGTTCTTCCGCAACAGCCTGCTGGTCACGCTGTCCACCGTCCTGTTCGCCTCGCTGGTCTCGCTGCTGGCCTCGGTGGCGGTGGCCCGGTTCCGGTTCCGGCTGCGCGCAAGCTTCCTGGTGATGCTGCTGATCGTGCAGATGATCCCGGCGCAGGCGCTGATCATCGCGCTGTTCCTCGACTTCAAGCGGCTCAACCTGCTGCAGAACCTGCTCGGCCTGATCATCGTGTACTCGGCCCAGGCGCTGCCGGTCTCGATCTGGATGCTGCGCAACTTCGTCGCGACGATCCCGCGGGAGCTTGAGGAGGCCGCGGCCATCGACGGCGCCAGCGGCTTCCGTATCTTCTGGCGGATCCTGTTCCCGCTGGTGGCGCCCGGGCTGGTGGCGACGAGCATCTTCGCCTTCATCACCGCCTACAACGAGTTCATCGTCGCGCTGACCTTCCTGGGCCAGGCACAGAGCGACTACACGCTGCCGATCTACGTCACGTATTTCTTCAGCCGAGGCGGCGCGGACTGGGGCCCGATCATGGCGGCCTCGACCTTGTACACGATCCCGGTGATCATCTTCTTCATGTTCGTGCGCCGGCGGCTCGTCGGCGGCCTGGTCGCGGGGGCCGTGAAGGGATGACCAGGGAGATTGATGCCGACCCAAGCCTGGGCCGGCTAGCCGACGCAATCCTGATACCGCCGTTTCCCGGCGGAACCGGAACCCGAGTGGATCCGGGCCGCGCTTGGCTCCGGCCTGGTGGGCGTGACCCTCTACGGCCCGAACGTGCAGGACCGGGAGCAGCTGACCCGCCTCACGCGCAGGCTCCGGAGTGCGGCCGCCGAGCCGATCATCGCCATCGACGAAGAGGGCGGCGACGTCACCCGGATCTCGCACCGCACCGGCAGCGACTATCCCGGCAACGCCGCTCTCGGGGCAGTCGACGACGTCGCGCTGACCAGGTCGGTATACGCGGCCCTCGGCTCGGACCTCGCCGCGCTCGGCATCAACCTGGACCTGGCGCCTGCCATCGACGTGAACACCGCGGCGGACAACCCCGTCATCGGCACCAGGTCGTTCGGCTCGGACCCAGAGCTGGTCGCCCGGCACGGTGCCGCCGCGGTGGCTGGCCTGCAGTCGGCTGGCGTCGCCGCCTGCGCGAAGCATTTTCCCGGTCACGGCAGCACCCGGCTGGACTCCCATCTGGTCCTGGCCACCGTAGACGCGCCTCTCAGCGTATTGAGGGAACGCGACCTGCCTCCGTTCGCAGCGGCTATCGCTGCGGGGGTCCAGGCGATCATGCCGAGCCATCTGCGCGTTCCGGAGCTGACCGGAGACCTGCCTGCATCCTTGTCGGCCAGCGCGCTGACCGGACTGCTGCGGGACGAGCTCGGCTTCACCGGCGTCATCCTCTCGGACGCCCTCGAGATGCGAGCGGTGAGCGACCCATATGGCATCCCAGAGGCCGCTGTGCTGGCCGTCATCGCCGGGACCGACCTGCTCTGCCTGGGCCGCGACACCGACCGACTGATGTTCCTGGCCGTGCGCGCAGCGATAATCGACGCGGCGCGGTCCGGCCGGCTCCCTGGCGACCGGCTGGAGGACGCCGCAGCGCGGGTGGCCAAGCTGCGCGCCTGGACTTCGGACCTGACCGGCCGCCAGCCCGCGATCGCACGCGATGGTCAGCCGGGCAGCTCGGCCTCCGCCTCACCATCGGTCCCGGCGAACGGCGGTGGCCCGATCGGACTGACGGCGGCGCGGCGGGCAATCCAGGTGACCGGCGCTCTCCCAGCGCAGCACCGGCCGCTGGTCGTCCAGCTCGTGCCGCCGTCCAACATTGCCGTCGGCGCCGTTCCGTGGGGCCTTGCTCCGTTCGTCCCGGCCGGCAGCTACCGGGAGATCAGCACAGCCGCGCCGGCCGATAGCCTGGCCGGCGCTGTGCGCGGGCTGCTGACCGACGCCGCCGGCCGGTCACTGATCATCGTCGTCCGGGACGCGCACCGCCATCCGCTAGCCACTCAGGTTGTGGACATGCTGCTGGCCGCCAGGCCAGACGCGATCCTGCTGGAAATGGGCGTTCCGGCCTGGCGGCCGGAGGCGACCGCCTATGTCGCCAGCTTCGGCGCCGCGCGAAGCAACTCCAGAGCGGCGGCCGAGGTCCTCGGCCTGATCAGACAGCGGGAACCGACTCAACGAGGTGAATTGTCGGCAGATAACGTGGAGAATCCACCACGTTAAGTCGGCCTGGCCAGGCCATGTATGGCTCTGCGGGCGTCGGCAACCGGAGCGGCGTTCCCCCGCCGGTCCCCGTTACCTGCATAATGCTGCATATGCGTCTCTCAGCGCGCTCCGACTACGCACTGCGCGCCGTCATCGAGCTTGCGGCCTCGGACGGGGGGCACGTCACGGCTGACCAGCTGGCGAGGACGCAGTCGATTCCGGGCAAATTCCTCGAGGCGATCCTGACCCAGCTTCGCCGGGCTGGCCTGGTGCGCAGCCAGCGCGGGCCCGACGGCGGATTCTGGCTCGCCCGCCCGGCTAGCCAGATCTCGCTGGCTGACATCATCCGGGCGATCGACGGGCCGCTGGTCGGAGTCAGGGGCGAGCGCCCGGAGAACCTGGGCTATGTCGGCGCGGCCGAGCCTCTGCAGGCTGTGTGGATCGCGTTGCGCGCCAACGAGCGCGCGATCCTCGAGGAAGTCACGCTCGAGCACATCGTCTCCGGCAACCTGCCCGCGAGCGTGCAGAAGCTAGCGGACAATCCGGCTGCCTGGACTTCGTCGTCCGCCTGACCACCCCGCGGACAGCAGGACGGCCTAGACCGGCACCATGTTCGTGATGTCGCGGGCCAGCTTGTCGAACTTCTGCTCGTCCGATGGCAGGGATACCTGCTCGATCATTGGCTCGCCCGACGGGCCCACCCGCTGGCTTGTGCGCACGGTCATTTTGCGCTGCGGCATGACGAGACGCTGGTTGGCGGGCTGCGCCAACCTCACGCCAGGCCGGTGCGCGGCGGAGGGGCCAGCAGGCACTGGCTCGGAGCTGTCAGCAGACTCTCCCGAACGGGCCAAGGCAGGCTCAAGCGGGACGCCGAAGACAGGCTCATTCTGAAGTTCCGCCAAAGCAAAGCTATCGGACACTTCACGCAGAACTTGTGATAGCGGGGCACCGAGGGCATCGCATATCGAGGCGAGCAGCTCCGAGGACGCTTCCTTCTGACCACGCTCTACTTCGGACAGGTAGCCAAGAGAGACCCTGGCGGTCGCGGAGACCTCACGTAGGGTGCGACCCTGGCGAAGACGCAGTCGCCGTAGCGCGTCACCGAGCAAGTGACGAAGCAGGACCATCGTCGCTCTCCCTCCCTGAGGTCGATCTGCTGACTCCTCTACCGTACCTGTCCTTACTGACCGTGCGGGAGAGGGCATTGCCGCGTGTTCACATGTCCGTAACACTGTAATCACGATCGATCTTCCCGCAACGTCCTGACCAGCAACGACATGATTTCCCTCACTGACTGCTCGCGGACCAGTGGCCGGTCTCCGGCCAGTTTCAGCTGACAGCCGACAAGGCCTGACGGCCCCAGCACCGCGATGAACACCGTGCCGGCCTGCCGTCCGTCGGCTGGACCTGGCCCGGCCACGCCCGTCGTCGCCAGCCCGTAGGCGGCTCCCAGACGCTTGCGTACCCCGGCTGCCATTGCCGCTACCACGTCGGCATCGACCGGGCCGTGCCGGGCGAGCAGGTCGGCCGGGACGCCGAGCAGGGCCGCTTTAAGTTCCGTGGCGTAGGCGACGATGCCGCCGCGGAACACCGCGGACGACCCGGGCACGCTGGTCAGCGCCGCCGCCACCAGGCCGCCGGTCAGGGACTCCGCCGCTGCGACCGTCTGGCCCGCCGAGATCAGCAGCCCGATCGCTTCGCGAGCCAGCTGGTGAGACGTTTCGGTGATCCCGTCCACCGCCACTAGGTCCGGCGCCGCTGGGTCCGTCGCCGCTAGGTCCGGCGCCGCCGAGTCGGGCGCCCACGAGTCGGGCGCCGCCGAGTCCTGCGGCCGTGAGCCGGGCGTCAATGCACGGCCCGCCGCAGCCTGATCGCGCGGGCCGTGTAGTCAGCCCCGGTCACCAGCGTCACAATGACCGCCGCTCCCATCACGATCTCCCGGACCACGGGAATGTGCCAGGGCAGCACGTAGAGGCTGATGGCGATCACCTGAAGCATGGTCTTGATCTTGCCGCCGCGACTCGCGGCAATGACGCCTTGCCGGATGACCCAGAAGCGCAGTGCGGTCACTGCCACTTCCCGGACCACGATCACCGCGGTTACCCACCAAGGCAACTCGCCAAGGTAGGAGAGCGTGATGAGCGCGGCGCCGGTCAGTGCCTTATCAGCGATCGGATCCGCGATCTTGCCAAAGTCGGTGATCAGGCTGCGGCGCCTGGCCAGTTCCCCGTCGAGCAGGTCAGTGATCGAGGCGAGCGCAAACGCGACGAAGGCGATCGTGCGTGCGCCCGTTCCGCCATCGAGCAGGAACCAGACGAAGATCGGAACCATCACCAGGCGCAGCACCGTGAGCGCGTTGGCTATGTTGACCAGGCTAGGGGCGCTGGCGGTGATAGGGCCTCCGGCCGCTGCGCTCACCAGCCCGGCAGCGCCCCCGGCGCCGCCGGCCGCGCCCGCGCCCGGACCTGGGCCCGCATTGCCAGCCGTGGCCGCGTTACCCGACGCGCCCGCACCGCCAGCCGTGGCCGAACTGCCCGGTGCGCCCCCACTGCCAGCCGTGGCCGGACTGGCGGGCGCGCCCGCACTGCCAGTAGTAGCCGCACTGCCAGCCGTAGCCGCACTGGCGGGCCCGGCCGCACTGGCGGGCCCAGCCGCACCGCCTTGGCCAGCCGGGCCTTCAGCTGGCCGGCGCAACGCGAGTCCGCTGTCCAGCGAACGAGTCGGCGACGGCCTCGGCCGTCAGGTCGACTCCGTCGCTATCCACGAATACGGCCCTGACCAGGTCTCCGGGCGACAGCCGCCGATCGCTGCGGACCTCGGTGGACCCGTCAACTTCCGGCGCCTGGTGAGCGGCCCGGCCCAGATAGCGGCCTTCGTCGAGTACTTCGTCGATCAGGATCTCGGGGCGCTCGCCGATCCGCTGGGCCGCGCGCTCAGCCATTAGCTCGTCCGCCAGGCCGGCCAGTTCCTCAACCCGCCTGTTGATCTCGTCCTCGGGCAACTGGCCGTCCAGACCGGCCGCTTCGGTGCCGTCCTCGTCGGAGTAGCCAAACACGCCGATGGCATCGAGCCTGGCATCGGACAGGAAGGTCTGCAGCTCCGCCACGTCGGCTTCGGTCTCGCCTGGGAAGCCGACAATGAAGTTCGACCGGATTCCGGCCTGCGGCGCGAGCCCCCTGATCTGCTCGATCAGCGCGCCGAATCGCGCTCGGTCACCGAACCGGCGCATGGACCGCAGTACTTGGCCGCTGGCATGCTGGAAGGACAGGTCAAAGTACGGAGCAACGCCGTCAGTACCGGCCAGCACCTCGATCAGGCCAGGTCGCACCTCGGCCGGCTGGAGGTAACTCACCCGGACTCGGCAGATACCGGGGACAGCGGCGAGTTGCGGCAGCAGCGTCTCCAGCAGCCGCAGGTCGCCAAGATCCTTGCCGTAAGAGGTCGAGTTCTCGCTGACCAACAGCAGTTCCCGGGCACCGTGATCGGCGAGCCAGCGGGCCTCAGCCACTAGGTCCTCCGGGCGTCGCGACACGAACGCGCCCCGGAACGCCGGGATGGCGCAGAACGTGCAGCGCCGGTCGCAGCCCGAAGCGATCTTGAGAGGCGCAACCACGCCGCCTCCAAGGCGCTTCCGCAAGACCCGCGGTCCGGACGCGGGCGCGATCCCAGCCGGCAGGTCGCTAATGCCGCCGCCGTGCCCAGGGGGGTGGACGGACATCGTGCCCGGACGGTCTGCGGGCGACAGCGGCAGCAGTCGGCGCCTGTCTCGCGGCTCGTGCGCCGCCCACCGCTGCCCGGCTACCACTGAGTCAAGCCGGGCCGCTATGTCGGCATAGTCATCGAAACTCAGAACCTGTGCCTCTGGCATCGCCTCAGCGAGCCCGGACCCGTAACGCTCGGCCAGGCAGCCCGCCGCCACGACCTTCGCTCCGCCGGCGGACGCGTCCAGGAGTTCGTCGATTGATTCCCTTTTCGCCGCCTGGATGAAGCCACAGGTGTTCACCAGGACGACGTCGGCCGCTCGCGCGTCGTCGGCTAGCTGCCAGCCGCCGTTCTCGAGCCGGGCGGCGAGTTCCTCGGAATCCACCTCATTCCGGGCGCAGCCCAGCGTCACCATACGGACGATTCGCCTGGTGGCACCGGGATTTTGCGCGCTGGACGACACACCGGCAGACTACGGTAACCCGCCGGGTGCGCAGGCACCAGCAGGCCACACTGGCCCGGTTCAGCCCGCCCGGCAACCACTCATGGTGCACGTGAAGCGCGCCACATGCGTGCCCATGTGGGGGTGCACCTTGCCGTCCACGGTCATCGTTATCGCGGCCGGATTGCCGATCACCACCAGGACCTTCACGTATTCGTTCCACGTCTTGGGAGTGTTGGGATACACCAAACCCTGGAAGAGCACCTGACCGGACGTCTTGCTGATCTGCACCCAGCTGTCCCGCCCCGGAGCTGCTGTCATTCTGAGCACGAGATGGCTATAAACGACCGGCACGGCCGTGTGCGTAACCTTCGGCTTAGTTCTGTGGTGCGTCGACGCCGCGGGGGGCGGGCTCGAATGGTTCGATCGCCCGAAGTACCGGAAGCCGGCGATGCCGAGCACGACCACGAAGCCGATCAGCAACAGCGCCGTCCAGCTCGGCCTCCGGCGCCGCTCTTTAAGCCTGACCGGAGTGAATGGCTGGAACACGTCGGCCGCAGTGATCGGCTGCGGCGGCGCCTGCGTCGCGTCGTACTCCCTGATTAGCTCGTCCGGGTCAAGCCCTACCGCGCGGGCCATACTGCGGATGTGCCCGCGCGCATAAAAATCACCGCCGCAGGCCGAGTAGTCCCCCCGCTCGATGCCGCGTACGATCGTCTCCCTGATGCAAGTCCGCTGACTGACCTGCGTGGTGGTGAGACCGGCTTGACGGCGCGCCGCCACCAAGGTGTCACCGATGCTCACGCGGTGCCTCCACTAGTCATGCTGCATCCGCCCCGGGCCCGTGCGGGCCCTCATACCGATGTTGGATTCCCTCGGATCCCCTCAGGGATCGGTCACCCAGTGTAGACACCCGGTTACCGTCCGGCGAGGACCGCACGGCATTCGGAGTGGTCGATAAAGTCTCTCGCTCCCGGCGCGGCGCCGGCAACCGAGACCGGCGACGCGCGCAGGCCGTCTTATCGTCGCCTAATCCTCGCCGCGCAGAGACGCCAGCAACCCGGCGAGGTCGTCGGGCCTGATGAGTACGTCCCTCGCTTTCGAGCCCTCACTCGGGCCCACTACTCCGCGGCTCTCCAGCAGGTCCATGAGCCGACCTGCCTTCGCGAAGCCGACCCGCAGCTTGCGTTGCAGCATCGAGGTCGAGCCGAACTGAGTGCTGACGATCAGCTCGGCCGCCTGCACCAGCAGCTCGAGGTCATCACCAATGTCGGCGTCAATCTCGCGCTGTTTGCCAGCCGACGCGACCACGTCGTCCCGGTACGCCGGCTCCGCCTGCTTCTTGCAGTGTGCGACGACCTCGCGGATTTCCTTCTCGGTGACGAACGCGTTCTGAAGCCGGATCGGCTTGCTGGTGCCCATCGGCAGGAAGAGCGCGTCCCCCTGCCCCACCAGCTTTTCCGCGCCCGGCTGATCCAGGATGACACGGCTGTCGGTGAGGCTGGAGGTCGCGAACGCAAGCCTGGAGGGAACGTTGGCCTTAATCAGCCCGGTGACAACGTCGACGCTCGGCCGCTGAGTGGCGAGCACCAGATGGATGCCCGCAGCCCTGGCCAGCTGCGTGATCCGGACGACGGCGTCTTCCACGTCCCTGGGTGCCACCATCATCAGGTCGGCAAGCTCGTCGACGATGACCAGCAGGTAGGGGTACGGCACGTAGACGCGTTCGGAGCCAGGCGGCGCCGTCACCCGGCCTGCCCGGACGGCCTTGTTGAAGTCGTCCATATGCCGGAATCCAGACGCCGCAAGATCGTCGTAGCGGCGTTCCATCTCACCCACCACCCACTGCAAGGCGTCGGAGGCCTTCTTCGGGTTGGTGATGATCTGCGTGATCAGGTGCGGCACACCTGAATAGGCCGCCAGCTCGACCCGCTTGGGGTCGATCAGCACCATCCGCACCTCGTCCGGTGTCGATCGCAGCAGAATGGAGGTTATCAAACCATTTATACACGTTGACTTACCAGCGCCCGTTGCGCCCGCTATGAGCATATGAGGCATCTTCGCGAGGTTGGCGATCACGGTGCGGCCCTCGACGTCCTTGCCCAGGCCGACGACCATCGGATGCTGGTCGGCCAGGGCGACGGGGGACCTCAGTATGTCGCCAAGACTGACGATGTCCCGGTCAGTGTTCGGTATCTCAATGCCGATCGCGGACTTGCCGGGAATCGGGGAGAGGATGCGAACGTCGGCACTCTTAACGGCGTAGGCGATGTTCTTGGATAGCTGGGTGACGCGCTCGACCTTGACCGCCGGCGCGAGTTCGATCTCGTACCGGGTCACCGTCGGTCCCCTGGTGAAGCCGGTGACCTGCGCGTCGACCTCGAACTGGTCGAGGACGGCAGACAGAGCCTCCACCATTCCGTCGTTGGCCCTGGTGCGCACCCTGTGGATGGTGCCCGGCTTGAGCAGCGCGATCGGCGGCAGGGTGTAGCTGCCGTCGGTAACGGCCGCCAGGGTGAGTTGCTCAGGCTTGGCGGCATGGCCGCCAGGGCCGAAAGCGCCGCCAGCACCCGGTGCGGCCGCGTCCGCACCACCGCCTGGCCCCCAAGGATCGTGCCAGCCGGCGTCTCCAGCGCCGTGGCGGTCCGGTCCCGCCGCGAACGCCAGGGCGTCCGACGCAGCGGCGGCATCAGCCGCACTCGCGCCCGCGCCGTCATCGCCCTGCTTAGCGTCCTTCAGGCCGCTGGCCCGGCCCCGGCCGAGTATGCCGCCGACAAGTGGCGTGTCATAAGGGCGATCGCGGGCGCCCACCTCGAGTGCCTCCGGACGCCGCCGGCCGAGCCGGGCTGGCAACCGCGACTGTCCGGCCGCGGCATCGTGGGCGTCGCCGTCGCCGTTGGCATCGGCATCCCGGCGGCGTGCGAATCCGTGCAGTTCAGCCACCCGATCCGGAACGCGGTGCAGCGGAGTGCCCGTGACGACCAGTAGCCCGAAGCCGGCCACCAGAGCGAGTACCGGGGTCGTGGCCCATTTGGAGATGACGTGGACAAGCGGCGCCGAGGCCGCATACCCGATCAGGCCGCCCGCGGACCTGATCCGGCCGAGACCGCCGGACAGGCCTGGCGTGCCCGACGCCACGTGCAGCAGACCCAGGGCCCCGACGAGCAGAGCGGTCCAACCGATGACCATCCGCGCGGTGTCAGCGTTCTTGTCAGGGTGCCGCAGGAACCGCCAGCCAAGCAGCGCCAGCAAGATCGGCACTGTCCAGGAGCCGGCGCCGAGCAGGTTCACGAGGGCCGTGCCGAGCGGCTTGATCGGCCCGGTGGCGTGCCACCATGTCGCTACCGCCGCCACGATCGCCGCGATGAGCGCTGTGAGCCCGATGCCGTCGCGGCGATGCAGCGGATCGAGGTCCCGAGCGCTGCGGCCAAGCGCCCGGCACACCGCGCCGACCGTGTGCGCTAGTGCCATCCACACCGTGTAGATGAGGCTGACCAGCCATCCGGCCAGGATGACAAACGGATTGGTCGGCGGCGCTGGCTTGGCATAGCGTCGGCCAGTTGACCTGCCCCGGTTACCTGACCGCGACGTGCTCGTGCCGCGGCCGCGGCCCGAAGATCGGGACCGGCCGCGCGCAGAAGTTGCCGCCTGCCGCTTCCGGCTGGTCGTGCCGCCGCGTGGGCGCGCTGCGCCTTTGGGCGCACGAGTCGCCATGGTGTTCACCCTAGCCAGCATTCGAGCCGGACTCGCGAACCCCATCCGGTGTGTCGGCGGTTGGTTGGCAGGCGGCTAGGTGCGTCTCCGCCCGAACCGCGCCGAGCGACAGACGCCGACCTTGGCTTGACGCTGCCCTGGCTCCGGAAGGCACGAGACGCAGGGCTCGATGACGACAGCATCGAAGCCGTATTCCAGCGGGCCCTGCGGTCCGCCGTTCAGGAGGAAGCACTATGACCGCCGTACTTGAAGCACGCGGGCTCGGCAAGCAGTACGGCCGAAGATGGGCCCTTGCGGAATGCACGCTCAGCATTCCGGCGGGGCACGTCGTAGGGCTAGTCGGCCCGAACGGGGCCGGCAAGACGACGCTGCTCAATCTGGCCACCGGCATGCTGATGCCCACCACCGGTACGATTGAGGTCCTTGGCGGCAAGCCCGCCAGCGGGCCCGGCCAGCTCGCGAAGGTTGGTTTCGTAGCCCAGGACACGCCCACCTGCGCGAATCTCAGCGTCGAGGATCACCTGAGGTTCAGCGCGCACATGAACCCCGGCTGGAATGCCGACCTGGCCCGCAAGCGGATACAACAGCTCGCCCTTGACCCTCGGCAGAATGCAGGGAGGGCTGTCCGGCGGCCTCGGCGGATTCGGCGACTCCAACGGCGCGATTGTCTTGATGCAGGTCCGCAGCGCCAACGACGCGCCGGGTGCCTGGATCACCAGTAGCCACCCGGCGAACGCGACCGGGGCACGCGGTCACTCACGTTCCGCAGGCCTGCGCGTCAATGAGTGGCAATTTCGTGCAATGCCTGGCCAGCCACGGGGTGCGCGTCGCTGTCGCCTACCAACCCGTCAGCCGGTACTGGCCGTTGAAGTGGACGGAGACGGGTATCTATCTCGTGCTGGCGCTCGGCCTGGGCAGCCATGACGTTATGGAGGCACCATGGTGAGCATGACCAAACCGGACCTCTGGCTGAGCCAGGATCGCCTGGTGACAGCCCAGGACCTGCAAGACATGCCCGAGGACGAGTTCCGCTACGAACTCGATGACGGGATGCTGATCGTGTCCCCGGCGCCGTCCCCACGTCACCAGCTCGTAGTGTCCCGACTCACGGTCATGCTTTTCTTGGCGTGCCCAGACGACCTGGCTGTTCTGGGCGGCGCGGGCGTCAACATCAACAAGTTCCAGCACCGAGTCCCCGACGTCGTGGTCGTCCGAGCGGATTGGCTCGATACGTATTACGGGGAGACGCCGCCGCTACTGGCCGTCGAGGTCGCTTCGCTGCGCACTCGGCTGTATGACCGGAACAGGAAGAAGGACGTTTACGAAGCCTTCGGCATCCCGGCGTACTGGATCGTCGAGCCAACACAGGACCGGCCGCGGCTAATCGCGTTCGAGCTGCGCGACGGCAAGTACGAGTGCGTGGCCGACGTGGCCGGCGACGAGGAGTTCCGGGCCATGCTGCCCTTCGCGGTCACGATCAGGCCGGCCACCCTGGTGCGGACAGGTCCGCTGGACTAGCTACCGTCGCGTTCTGTTGACGGTCGTCGCAGCTACACCATAGCTTCGGCCTAAGCGGCTGGTGCGCCGCGCTGAAGGTGGCCGCCGCCGCTGCACAGCCAGCGCGCCGGCCCGGACCGACATCAGCCGACCTGTGGCATTGGTCCGCAACCTAGCGGGAGGGACCGTGCGCATCGCCGTAGCTGGGGGAGGGCCGGGCGGCCTGTATTTCGCCGCGCTTGCGCGCCAGCTGCTGCCCGGCGCCGAGATCACCGTATGGGAGCGGAACGCCGCCGACGACACCTTCGGCTTCGGCGTGGTGTTCTCTGACGAGACCCTCGGCGGGATCGAGAATGCCGACCCGAAGATCTACCGGCAGATGGAGCGCGAGTTCGCCCGGTGGGACGACATCGACGTGCACTACCGCGGCCAGGTGATCACCAGCGGCGGGCACGCGTTCGCGGCCATGGGCAGGCGGCGCCTGCTAGAGATCCTGCAGCAGCGCTGTGCCGCCGTCGGCGTCACCGTGAACTTCCGCTGCGAAGCGCCGCCAGCAGCCGAACTCGCAGGCAGCTACGACCTGGTCGTCGCCGCCGACGGCGCGAACTCCACTATCCGAAATAGCAGGTTGGCCACGTTCGGTCCCGAATTTGATGTTCGCAATTGCAAGTACATGTGGCTCGGCAGCGACCTTGTGTTCGACGCGTTCAAGTTTTACGTCGAGCAGACCCCGTACGGCGTCATGCAAGTGCACGGATATCCCTATGACGGCTCGGGCAGCACCTTCATCGTCGAGATGAACGAGGCGGTCTGGCATGCGGCGGGCTTCGACGCGCTGGCCGCGGCGGCCGGTGACCTGGCGCCTGGGGACTCGGACCACCGCTCCATCGAGCGCGTCGCCGAGCTATTCAGCGGTGTGCTCGCCGGCCACGCCCTGCTGGCCAACAACTCCCGCTGGCTGAGCTTCGGCACGCTGCGCTGCGCCAGCTGGCGCGACGCCAACATCGTGCTACTCGGCGACGCCGCCCACACCGCGCATTTCTCCATCGGTTCGGGTACCAAGCTGGCGATGGAGGACGCGCTCGCGCTAGCCGCCTGCCTGCACGAGAACGAGACCACCCCGGCGGCGCTGGCCGCCTACGAGGCCGAGCGGCGGCCAGTCGTCGCCTCCACCCAGCGCGCGGCGCAGGCCAGCCTCGAATGGTTCGAGAACCTCGGCCAGTACACCGGGCAGGAACCCGAGCAGTTCGCCTTCAACATCATGACCCGCAGCCGGCGCGTCACCCACGCAAACCTGCGGCTGCGCGATCCGGAGTTCACCGACGCCATGGACACCTGGTTCGCCGGGTACACCAAGCGGCGCGGGATGGGACCCGGCGACGTGGTGCCGCCGATGTTCCAGCCGTTCCGGCTGCGCGAACTGGAGCTCGGCAATCGGGTCGTCGTTTCGGCCATGGACATGTACTCGGCCACCGACGGCACGCCGTCCGACTTCCACCTCGTCCACCTCGGCGGGAAGGCACTCGGCGGGGCCGGCCTGGTGATGACGGAGATGGTCTGCGTCAGCCCCGAGGGCCGGATCACGCCAGGCTGTGCCGGCCTGTACACCGCCGGGCACGAGGATGCGTGGCGGCGGATCACCTCGTTCGTGCACGAGCAGTCCGCGGCCAAGGTCGGGCTCCAGCTCGGGCATTCCGGCCGCAAGGGGTCGACCAGGCTGATGTGGGAAGGCATGGACCAGCCCCTTTCGCGGGGAACGTGGCCCGTCTGCGGCCCGTCGCCGTTGCCGTATATGCCGGGCATTAGCCAGGTCCCGCGCCAGCTGACGGTAGCGGACATGCAGGAGATCACCGGTCAGTTCGTGGCCGCGACGGAGGCCGCGGACAGAGCCGGGTTCGACCTGCTTGAGCTGCACTGCGCGCACGGCTACTTGCTGTCGTCGTTCATCTCGCCGGTGACCAACAAGCGGGCCGATGAGTACGGCGGCTCGCTGGCCGGGCGGCTGCGCTACCCGCTGGAAGTATTCGCCGCTATCCGGGCCGTGTGGCCGGAGGCTAAGCCGATGACGGTCCGGATCTCGGCGTGCGACTGGCTACCGGGCGGCATTACCGGCGCTGACGCCGTGGTGATTGCCCGCGCCTTCGCGGCAGCGGGCGCTGACGCCATCGACGTGTCGACCGGGCAGGTGTCGCCGGAGGAGAAACCGGCGTTCGGCCGGTCGTACCAGACGCCCTTCGCCGACGCGATCAGGAACCAGGTCGACATCGCGACCATCGCGGTCGGCGTGATCTCCTCCTTCGACGATGTCAACTCGCTCATCCTGGCGGGCCGCGCGGATCTGTGCGCGCTTGGCCGGGCGCACCTGTTCGACCCCAACTGGACCCTGCATGCGGCCGCGGAGCAGGGCTACTCCGGTCCGGGCGCACGCTGGCCGGTGCAGTGGCAGCCAGGTAGCCGCCCACCGCAGACTGGCCGGACAGACGGGCCGCGACCGCGGCTTGAGCTGCTCAGGTCAGGAGTTGTGGCGACGCGGCATGCTCGCTGGCGCCCCTGATCGCTGCAACTACTTTTGCGCGCACCTGGCGGGGATCACACCTTCGTGGATGGGAAGTTGCTATTGCTATATAGCCACAGCAACTCCGCACCCATTACCGGTGACGGCGCGGGACAGGCGATGGAGGGCCAGGAGATGGGTATCGTGCGAGTGAATCCGCCTGAGCTGGCGGCCCCGTCGGGATTCGCGCACGCGGTGATCGCTAGCGGCAGCAGGCTGATTTTCCTGGCCGGGCAGACCGCACTGGACCGGAACGGCTCAGTTGTCGGCGCGTCTGTGACCGAGCAATTCGAGGTCGCCCTGGGCAACTTGGTCACCGCGCTGGCAGCGGCCGGCGGGCGGCCGACCGACCTGGCCAGCCTGACGGTTTACGCGACCGACCTCGAGGATTACCGGGCGCACGGCCGGGAAATCGGCGCCGTGTGGCGGCGGCTGGCCGGGCGCGATTATCCGGCCATGGCAGCCATCGGGGTGGCCCGGCTATGGGACCCGGCGGCGCTGGTCGAGGTCCAGGGGTTCGCGGTCATCTAGGCAGCGACCGGGCCAGGGAGGCCCGAACCGGCCGGCGACCGGGTGGCACACCTGACCCCGTTACCTTCTTGACGATTGTGAAGTGAAGAAGTCGGACGACTCGCGCTGCCACAGCAGCACGATCGCGCCGAGGCCGGCAAGCCAGACCAGCAAGCCGAGGATCCTCGTCTCGATCGCGCTCGGCCGGGCGATCGAGGTGAACACCGAGAGCGTGCTGAGGGCGAACAGGACGCTCGCGACGACTCGCGCCCAGCTCTTGCCGGCACTGTTCATCCTGGCCATCCACAGCCACAGGCCGACCCCGATCAGCCCAGTGATGATGACGAACGCCACCCCCGCGACCTCGGCCGTGTGCAGCTGGGAAGCGGTCAGCGTCTTGTGCGCGTTATGCGCCGCCGTGAGGATGTCGTTCTTCAAGCTCCCGATCGTTGCCAGCCCGAGAATCAGCCCGATCAGGCTCAGCCCGGCGCCGACGTACATGAGCTTGACCGCGTTGAGCACGGATTTCGGCGCCTGCGGCGGCTCGGGCAAGTAGTTGTTGCCCGAAGTTGGATACGGTTGATAAGCCATGACGGCTCCTCATTACTCTCTTCGTCAATCGGCGTCGGCGCGCCCCGGCACCGGGCCGATCCCCGTTACCTTCGGGCACCCGCTATCGGCTAATGCGGATCACCCTGGGACCGTAGCGCATCCCGGCCTCACCGTACACGGTTGAAGACCGGCAAATCGGTAGCTAACAAGGCCCTAACGCAGATGTCCGGTGACCGGCCGTCCTGCTACCTCTAGCACATGGCCCTGGGCCCGGCTCGGCCAGCCAGCTTCCTGCCGAAGGCCCGAGATCCTTCGCCGGATATTTGCCTTATGCCCCTTTCGGGAGTCGGCAGCTGTCGGTCGCCATGGGGCGTGGTTGTGGCCCTGGCGCCCCTCTCTTCGGGCGGCTCTGTCACATCCACGCCCTATTTCTAAGATCAACTCCGATCGCAGCGCCGCGCTTATGAACGCGCCGTAGAGCTCAGTTCCGCATGTGAGCTGCGGCGGTTTACCGCTTCATTGACTATCGTCACGCTAACCGGATACTTGGTGCACTGGAGAAAGGTCCGGACATGCAGCTCTCGCCGTCCGCTCATGCCGACACCTTCTGCCGGGACAACCTGCCGCCTCCGGAGCAGTGGCCAGACCTGGATTTCAGCCTCGCTGGGCTGCGCTACCCCGAGAGGCTCAATGCCGCCGATGTTCTGCTGAACCCCACGATCGAGGCTGGCGGCGCCGATCGCCCATGCCTGCTGTCGCCAGGTGAGACCTGGAGTTACGGCGACGTTGCTGCCCGCGCCAGCCAGGTCGCCAGGGTCCTGACCGAGGACCTTGGCCTGATTCCGGGCAACCGGGTCCTCCTGCGCGGCCCGAACAATCCGTGGCTGGCCGCGAGCTGGCTCGGTGTGCTGAAAGCTGGCGGCGTGGCCGTGGCCACGATGCCCATGCTGCGGGCAGGGGAACTGGCCGCGATCTGCAGCGTCGCTCAGGTCAACCTGGCGCTCTGCGACCAGCGGTTCGCCGGCGAGCTGACCGCAGCGTCGGTGCCCGGCCTGCAGATCGTCACCTTCGGCGGGGACGCACCCGATGACCTGACCATGACGGCCGGGGTCAAGCCGACCCGGTTCGCTTCAGTCCAGACCGCAGCCGACGACGTCGCCATGATCGCCTTCACGTCCGGCACGACGGGCCAGCCGAAGGCCGCCATGCACTTCCACCGGGATCTGCTCGCCGTGGCCGACACGTTCTCTGCGCACGTGCTGAAGCCAGTGCCCGCTGACCTCTTCGCCGGGACGCCCCCGCTGGCCTTCTCCTTCGGGCTCGGCGCGCTCCTGCTGTTTCCGATGCGGGTCGGCGCTGCCACCTTGCTGCTCGAGAAGGCCACGCCTGCCGAGCTAGCCGACTCCATTGCAGCGCACGGCGTGACCGTATTGTCCACCGCGCCTACGGCGTACCGGGCCATGCTGGCAGCAGGCAAGGCCGATCAGCTACGCGGCCTGCGCCGGGCCGTATCAGCCGGCGAGCACCTGCCTGGCCCGACCTGGCAGGAGTTCTATGAAGCGACCGGCGTCAAGATCATCGATGGCATCGGCAGCACGGAGATGCTGCATATCTTTATCGCGGCCGCTGACGACGCCATAAGGCCCGGATCGACAGGTAAGCCGGTACCCGGCTACCGGGCAGCCGTCATCGACGGCGAAGGCAAGCCAGTCCCAGACGGCGAGCCAGGCAGGCTGGCGGTCAAGGGCCCGACCGGCTGCCGGTACCTGGCCGACGAGCGCCAGCGAACCTACGTCCGCGACGGCTGGAACCTGACCGGCGACACCTACATCCGGGACGCGGAAGGTTACTTCTGGTATCAGGCAAGGTCGGATGACATGATCATTTCCGGCGGCTACAACATCGCCGGCCCGGAGATCGAGGACGTCCTCCTCGGCCACCCGGACGTGGCTGAGTGCGGCGTGGTCGGCGTCCCGGACCAGGCCCGCGGCCAGATCGTCAAGGCCTTCGTGATCCTGCGTGACGGCGCGGCGCCCGGCGACGCCAAGATCCGCGAGCTGCAGGACCTGGTCAAACAGCGGATCGCGCCGTACAAGTACCCGCGCTCCATCGAGTTCGTCCACTCGCTCCCCCGCACCAACACGGGCAAGCTACAGCGCTTCAAGCTGCGCCAGCTATGACAGCGTGAGCGCCGGAGCGGCCGACAGGTGGCGATAGAACGATCGGCGGGCGTCGGAAGCCGCGCGGCGGAAGGCCCCCCGTTGTCAGCAGCAGGTGGTACTGGTAGGCAGATCACTCTGTAAGGCCAGTCAGCCGGGGGGAGTAGTGCGGGGATTCGCGCGGCGCGAGTTTCAGTTGATGCTGCTAAGGCGGATGGCAGACTACCGGCCTGACCTCGTCGAGGCTGGCTATGCCTCGCTTGGTGCGACGCGCGCGGAATACCTGGCCGCGCATAACCGGTGGCAGTTCATGCTCCGCTCCCGGAAGGCGCCGAGTGGTCTTGACCTGTACGTGGCCACGCTCGGCCCGCCGGACGACATCCAGGCGAGGTCCGCTGGCGTCGTCGACCTCACCGCATACAGCTGGCGGGTGCCTCATTTGTGGCCTGATCTGTGCTGGGAGGCCACGGCCGGTGAGGGCGGGGTGATCCTGCACGGCTGGCTCGTTCGTGCCGCTGATTCGCTCCGCCCGCCGCGGAAGGCACTGGCACCCTGGAAATGCGTCGTCGGCGATGCCATCGGCGCATTCCCGGACGCCCGGCAAGTCAACCCTGAGGTGCCGTCCCGTTGGCTCGTTCACGCTGAGGGCCAGCTGCTGGTGTTCGTCCACGGCCTGCTCCAGCTAGCGACGGCCGAAGAACGTGACGGCTAGTTGGTACTCATGTCAGGTTTCGATGAGGACCGGGATGATCATCGGCCGGCGACGGTAGTTGTCGCTCACCCACCGGCCGGTGACCCGCCGCACGATCTGCCGAAGCTGGTGCACCTCGTCGATGCCGTCCTTGGCGGCCTCGGCCAGGGCTTGCTCGATCAGCGGTCGCACCTCGGCCAGCCCGGCGTCGTCGATGCCCGAGCCGCGGGCATGAATCTCCGGCCCCGCCACCAGCTTTCCGCTGGTCGAGTCGACCACGACGATGACGGAGATGAAGCCCTCATCACCCAGTATCAGACGGTCTTTGAGCGACGACTCGGTCACCTCGCCAACCGAGAGGCCGTCCACGTAGACGTATCCGCAAGGCACCTTGCCCGTGACCGCGATCTGGCCGCCGACCAGGTCAACGACGATCCCGTCCTCGGCGATGACGATGTTCTGCTCCGCCACGCCGGTCAGCGCGGCCAGGTCGGCGTGTGCTTTCAGGTGCCGCCATTCGCCGTGCACGGGAATGAAGTTGCTCGGCCGCACCAGGTTGAGCACGTACAGCAGCTCACCCGCAGCGGCGTGCCCGGACACGTGCACGAGCGCGTTGCCCTTGTGCACGACCCGGGCGCCCAGCCTCGTCAGGTCGTTGATAATCCGGGAAACGGCTGCCTCGTTACCAGGGACCAGCGAGGAGGCGAGGATCACCGTGTCACCCTCGGCGATCCGGATCGGGTGGTCGCGGCCGGCCATCCGAGACAGGGCCGACATCGGCTCGCCCTGGGAACCGGTGGAGATGAGCACGATCTGGTCGGGCGGCATCTCCTCCGCCTCTTTCAGGTCGACCAGCAGCCCGCCGTGCACTGACGGAATGTGGAGGTAACCGAGGTCACGCGCCACTCCCATGTTCCGGACCATCGACCGGCCGACAAGCGCGACTTTACGGCCGTGCACGGCGGCGGCGTCCATAACCTGCTGCACCCGGTGCACGTGGCTGGCGAAGCAGGACACGATGATCCGCTGCGCGGCCGCGGCGAACACGTCGGACAGCACCGGCCCGATAAGCCGCTCCGAGTCGACTATGCCGGGAACTTCGGCGTTGGTGGAATCAGAGAGCAGCAGGTCGACGCCGTCCGACCCGAGCCGGGCGAATCCGCCCAGGTCAGTCAGCCGGCCGTCGAGCGGTAGCTGGTCCATCTTGAAGTCACCGGTATGCAGGACGACGCCGGCCGATGTCTTGATCGCGACGGCCAGGGCGTCCGGGATCGAGTGGTTCACCGACAGGAACTCGAGGTCGTACGGGCCGTAACTCCGAATCGCCCCGGCCTCGACTTCGACGGTCTCAGGCGTGATCCGGTGCTCGGTGAGCTTGCTGGCGACCAGCCCCAGGGTGAGCCGCGACCCGACGATCGGGATGTCGCTGCGCTGCCGCAGCAGGTACGGCACCCCGCCGATATGGTCCTCGTGCGCGTGCGTCAGCACGAGCGCCTCGACCTGATCGAGCCGGTCCGCGACCGCAGTGAAATCCGGCAGGATCAGGTCGACGCCAGGCTGGTCCTGGTCGGGAAAGAGCACGCCGCAGTCCACGATGAGCAGCCGTCCGGCATGCTCGAACACGGTCATGTTGCGGCCGATCTCGCCGAGCCCGCCGAGCGCGACCAACCGCAGGCCATCAGCCGGGAGCGGCGGCGGCGGGCCGAGCTCCGGATGGGGGTGACTCACTTGAGCTTCACACCACCCGCAGTCAGATCCTCGACCAGCTTCTCCGTCTCAGTCGCGGTGGCATCGGGCAGCGGCGGCCGGACCGACCCGCCGGGCAGACCAAGCAGGCTGAGCGCGGCTTTGGTCAGAATGACTCCCTGCGTGCGGAATAGCCCGGTGTAAACCGGCAGTAGTTCCCGGTGGATGCGCAACGCGTCTGCGACCTGTCCGGACCGGTAGGCGTCGATCATCTCGTGCAGGCGGTCGCCAACCACGTGGCCCGCGACGCTGACGAACCCGGCCGCGCCGAGCGCCAGCCACGGCAGGTTGACCATGTCGTCGCCACTGTAGAAGACCAGGGACGTCCGCGCCATCACCCAGGAGGCAGCGCCGAAGTCGGCCTTGGCGTCCTTCACCGCCACGATCCTAGGGTGCTCGGCGAGCGCGACCAGAGTCTCGGCCGCGATCGGCGTGCCGGTGCGGCCGGGAATGTCGTAGAGCATGACCGGCAGCCCGGTCGAGTCGGCGATCTTGGCGAAGTGAGCGGCCAGTCCGCTCTGCGGCGGCTTGTTGTAGTAGGGCGTCACGACCAGCAAACCGTGCGCTCCGGCTTGCTCGGCGGCCCTGGCCAGCTCGCAGCTATGTGCGGAGTCGTTGGTGCCGACGCCGGCCAGCACGGTCGCGCGGTCGCCGACAGCATCGAGCACGGCCGCCAGCAGCCGGGACTTCTCTTCCCCCGAGGTCGTCGGCGACTCGCCGGTGGTGCCGCTGATTACCAGGCCGTCGTTGCGCATCTCGGTAACGAGGTACTCGGCGAGCCGGGCAGCGCCGGCATAATCGATGGCCCCGTCCCGGTCCATCGGGGTAACCATCGCCGTCAACATGCGCCCGAACGGGGCGGACGGCGGGTGCGCGGGCTGGTTAGCAGTATCGGTCATACACCGAACGCTACCCGGCGGGGACGCGCTGGCGCACGGCGGCGCGGCCGGCCGGACAGCCGCATGCCAGCCTGGCCCAGGGGCTGCCTCATGCGGCTAACCCGGTCGGCCCGCTCGCCCGGTAGGTCAGAAAGCCGGGCGCGTGCTGCAGACGCAGCGACGTGAGCTCGGGGGCACCCACGCCGCCAGCGCCTCACCAGTTATCAGCGAGTGTTGCACACTGCGTTACTCATTGACGGCAAATCGTGAAGGGAACAGAGCCCTTCCCAGGTCTGCGGCCGTCTGCCCGGCCAATGTCACGCTGGCCGGGAAGATCCCTTTCCTGAATCGCCGGCTGAACGCCATTTCGGCATAGCTCCGCGGCGTGTCGCTGCCGGACGAGCGGGCGCTGAGCCACGACAATGGTCGCCAAGGCCCGCTGGGCCGCAAGGCCCCTCCTGGGCCGCAAGGCCCCGCGGGGCCTACCGGGCCCCTCCAGGTATGAGATGGAGGGGCCTTGAGCGTGCTGTCGGCCTTTGCTTCCGGTAGCCGGGCTGGCCATGCACGGTAGTCGCACCCGGTAGCCCGTCGGCTGCGATAAGCTTCCGGGCATCCTGGGGCTGTTGGTCCCTGGGAGGGCGCTGTGCCCAGCGAAGCCGGTGAGATCCCGGCGCTGTCCCGCAACGGTGATGCCTCGCACGAGGACGAGCCCGGACGCCTGGCTGACGCCAACGACCTGTCCTCGGAGGAAGGGCGGCTCGTTCCGATGCCCGTCGGCGTCGCAGCGGACGCACTTCGTCCTCCAGCACCGACGGAGGATGATCAGATGCAGTCTCTCAACCGCAGTCTCGCGGCTTGCGCTGCCGCAGCCCTTGCTGTCACGTGCGCTGCGTGCGGCACTTCTTCAGCCGGCTCGGCCGGTGCCGGTTCAGCCGCCAGCGGGCCGGCTGGCACCGCGTCCGCCGGGACGCTGGCCAGCAGCGGTTTCCCGGTGACGGTGAGCACGGCCGCCGGCAAGTTGCGAATCCCGGCCCGCCCGGCGGCCATCCTCTCGCTCTCCCCGACGGCGACCGAGATGCTGTACGCGATCGGGGCCGGCAACCAGGTCAAGGCCGTTGACAGCCTGTCTGACTACCCTCCGAAGGCGCCGGTCACCAAGTTGTCGGCTTACCAGCCGAACGCGGAAGGCATCGCCGCCTACAAGCCTGACCTGGTGATCATCTCCAACGACCTCGGCGGGATCACCGCCAAACTTAGGGCACTGTCCATCCCGGTGCTGGACCTGCCGGCCGCTGCCAATCTGGCCGGCGTGTACAGCGAGTTCACCCAGCTGGGCGAGGCGACCGGGCACGCCGCCCAGGCGCGCAAGGAAGACGGCACGCTCCGGCTGGCGATCAGCAAGATCATCGCGTCCGAGCCAAAGCACGTCAAGTCGCTCACCTATTACTACGAGCTGGCCACCAATCCTTATTACTCGGTAACGTCCTCGACCTTTATCGGCGGCCTGCTGTCCCTGCTCGGCATGAAGAGCATTGCCGACGCCGCGAAGGGCGCGGCAGCCGCCGGTGGCTATCCGACACTGTCGGCCGAGTACGTTCTCAAGGCCAACCCCGACTACATCATCCTCGCTGATGCCGGGCCGACGGGTGGCGGGCAGGACGCCGCGACGGTTTCGGGCCGGCCCGGCTGGTCCGTGGTGTCGGCCGTCAAGGACAAGCACATCATCCTGCTCAACGCCGACATTGCGTCGCGCTGGGGGCCAAGGGTCGTGCAACTCCTCCACACCGTCGCGGCGAGCGTCGCAGCCGGGTCGCATTGACTACGACGAGCAGGCAGGACCCGGCGGGAGACTCGCCAACCGCGGCATCAGGTCCGGCCGGGCCGTCAGCCCCGGCGGCCGGTGGGGCCGCTGGGGTCGGCGCGGCCTGGGCGACGACCTTGGCCGCAGGCCAAACGGCCCCCGCCGCTGGCCTGCCCGATTCCGCGGCGGGCCCGGCGACTCCCGCGGGCCTGGTCGGCCCCGCCCTGGCTGGGCCGACCAGGCAACGGTCCGCCGAATCGCGGTCATCGGAGCGAGCCAGCCCAACTCGGCCCGGCCGCGTGATCGCGCTGGCCAGCATTGCCCTGGCGATCGCGCTAATCGTCGGCGTCGCGGTAGGCCCGGCGGGGCTGTCGCTCCAGCAAGTCCTGGCCGCGATCGTGGTGAAGCTGCCGTGGCATCCCCACCTGGCGGTACCCGCCCTCGACTCGGCGATTGTCTGGCAGATACGGCTTCCCAGGGTCGTCCTCGGCGCCCTGGTCGGCTCGATGCTGGCCGGTGGCGGCGCGGCCTATCAGGGCATATTCCGGAACCCGCTGGCAGATCCTTACCTGCTGGGCGTGGCCGCCGGAGCGGGTCTGGGCGCTACCGCCGTGGTGGTATCGGGCTCGAGCCCAGCACTCGAGCCGCCGGCCGCCTTCGCGGGCGCCGCATTCGCGGTCCTGCTGACGTACGTGCTTGGCATGGGCGCTGGGCGCGGCGAGCTTGCCACCTCGCGCAGCGACACGGGCTCTATCCTGCTGGCTGGCATAGCCGTGGCCGCGTTGCTGACGGCCTTTCAGACCTACCTGCAGCAGCAGCACACCCAGACGCTGGCGACCGTGTACTCCTGGATCCTCGGCGGCCTGTCAGCGTCAACCTGGTCGGATGTGTGGCTGATCCTGCCGTACGTCGCCGTGTCGGCGGCGGCGCTACTGATCCACCGGCGCCTGCTGGACGTGCTGCGCGTGGGCGAAACCGAGGCCGCGAGCCTCGGCGTGAACGTCGCCCGGCTGCGGCTCACAGTGGTGATCGCGGCCACCCTCGGCGTCGCAGCGGCCGTCGCGGTCAGCGGCCTCATCGGGTTCGTCGGAATCATCGTGCCGCACGCGATACGGCTAACCGCTGGCCCGAGCTACCGCGCTCTGCTCCCGGTCTCCATGATCGGTGGCGCTGCCTTCCTGGTGCTCGCGGACGTCGCGGCGCGGACCGTCCAAGCCCCGGCAGAGGTACCCATCGGGGTGATTACGGCGCTCGCAGGAGCCCCCTTCTTCCTGTTCGTGCTCAGGTCCCGGCGGGCAAGGCAGGACCTTTCATGATCAGTTTCGACACACTCTCGGTCAGTTACGGCAACGCCAACGCGCTCGATGGCATCACCGGGGCTGTAGGCGACGGCGAATGGCTGGGCGTCATCGGGCCGAATGGCGCCGGCAAAACCACGCTGCTGAATGCCATCGCACGGCTGGTCCCCTATTCCGGCCGGATCACTGTGTGCGGCCGTCCCGCAGCCGGGCTTCGCAGGCGCGAACTGGCCCTCCTGGTTGCCTACGTGCCGCAGCGGCCGGTGCTGCCACCCGACATGACCGTGGCAGAATACGTGCTGCTCGGCCGGACGGCGCATATCGGCTACCTCCATTCTGAAACGGAAGCCGACCGCCGCATTTGCCAGGATGTCATCGACCTTATGGACCTTAGCCGGATGACCGACCGGTGGCTGCGGGCAATGTCCGGCGGCGAACTGCAGCGGGTAGTGCTAGCCAGGGCGCTGGCCCAGGAGGCACCAGTGCTGCTGCTCGACGAGCCGACCAGCGCGCTCGACCTTGGCCGCCGGATGGACGCGCTCGAGCTCATCGACGAGGTGCGGCGGGAGCGCGGCCTGACCGTGCTGTCCGCTATTCACGACCTCACCCTGGCCGGCCAGTTCGCCGACCGGCTGCTCCTGCTCGCGAATGGCAAGATCGCGGCCTCGGGACCAGCCAGCGAGGTGCTGCGCGATGGCATCTTGCGCCAGCATTTTGGGAACGGGGTCCGCGTGATGCTGACTGAGGAGGGCGAAATCGCGGTCATCTCCCATCGTTCCCCGCGAGCCCTAACGGGATAAAAGCGTGCAAACCTACAGCGAGGTTGAGCCGGGCGCCCCACACCCTGTCAGTTTGACAGCAATAACTCGCCGATTTGTTACATTTTATCCCTGTCAAACTGACAGGGTGTCATCGGGTGGGCCTTGCGGTCGGCTCGTCGCGGCAGAAACCGAACCGGGCTAGGCCGCTCAGGCCGCGCTTGGCTCCAGGTAGGCGACCCATTGCGGATCGCCGTCATCGGCGGCGCCGATCAGCCGCCAGTGCGGCCCCCGAGGGGCGGCCGGCAGCCGCGGCAGCGTCCAGCCCAGTTCCTCGATCAGCCTATCCGCCTTGCGGTGATTACAGCGGGTACAGGAGGCTACGCAGTTCTCCCACGCGTGCGGGCCGCCACGGCTGCGAGGTACCACGTGGTCGATGGTGTCTGCCTTGGTCCCGCAATAGGCGCACAGGTAATTGTCGCGGCGCATTAGCGCGGCCCTGGTCAGCGGAACGCGGCTGCGATGCGGTATCCGGACGTAGCGGCGCAGCCTGATCACCGAGGGCGCTGGCAGCCGGATGGACGCTGAATGCAGTTGAAAGCCGTCGGCGTCGGCGTGGAGTACGTCGGCCTTTTCCCCTAGCACGAGGCAGACCGCACGGTGCAAGCCGACCGTGGTCAGCGGCTCATACGTGATATTGAGCAGCAACACGCGCCGCACCTACACCTCCCGTCACAACGGGTGACACCATCAGCAGGCGCACGTGCCGCCGGGGCACCCGTGACCAGTGTGACGGCCGGCCGCCCCGTTCGCCAACATCTAATAGGTGAACGACGCGCGATCCTGCCGCCGACATAACACTAAGGTGCCTGCATGACCGGTCTTGCCTACCCGCCCGCTCCTCGCCAGGATCTCACCGACACGATTCACGGACGGAAGGTGTCTGATCCCTACCGCTGGCTTGAAGACCCGGCCAGTCCGGATACCAAGCACTGGCTCCGGGCCCAGGATGAGCTCTACGCCCGCTACCTGGCCGGGCTGAGTGGCCGCGAGAGATTCGGGGAACGGCTGACTGAACTGCTCGGCGCCGGCGCTGTCGGCACGCCGACCTGGCGCGACAACCGGCAGTTCTACACACGGCGCGAAGCCGGGCAGGAGCACGCGGTGCTCTATACGGCGACCACGGGCCGCGCGGAGGCGGGTGCGCGGGAGGACGGCGCTGGCCCGGGTGGCGGCGAGCTTGCAGACAACCGGGAGGGCGAACGGGACCGTGTTGGGCCAGGCGGCGGCGAGCTTGCAGACAACCGGGAGGGCGAACGGGTTTTGATCGACCCGATGGCGGTCGACCCGTCCGGTGCGACCACGCTCGACAGCTGGCAGCCCGACCACGAGGGCAGGCTTCTGGCCTACCAGCTGTCCGAGGGTGGCCGGGAGGAATCAGTACTGCGGGTCATGGACGTGGCGACTGGCTCGGACGTGGACGGCCCGATCGACCGCTGCCGCTACACAGCCATCGCCTGGCTGCCTGATGGTGAGGCGTTCTACTACAGCCGAAGGCTAGCCCCGGACGCGGTCCCGGCGGGCGAG
Organism: uncultured Actinomycetota bacterium; assembly: GCA_963804435.1. Taxonomy (GTDB): domain Bacteria; phylum Actinomycetota; class Actinomycetes; order Streptosporangiales; family Streptosporangiaceae; genus JAJYUU01. The sequence goes on from CAWDQI010000001.1 coordinate 4,489,192, forward strand.
GACCAGTATCACCGCCGGGTCTACCTGCACCGGGTCGGCACGCCTGCCAGCGATGACGTGCTTATCCTTGGCGACGGCCTGGACAAGACCAATTACTACGGCGTCTCGGTCAGCCGCGACGGCCGCTGGCTTGTCATCACCGCCTCGGCCGGGACGGCGCCGCGCGACGACGTCTGGGTGGCCGACCTGACCCGGACCCCCCCGGCCGCGCCCGAGCTGATGGTGTTGCAGCAGGGAGTGGACGCCAGGACGTGGCCAGTCGCGGGACGCGACGGCAGGCTTTACCTGCTGACGGATTCCGGGGCACCGCGGCGCCGGATCGCCGTTGCTGACCCTGCGCACCCGGCGTTTCCGGCCGCGGAGAGCTGGCAGGACCTGCTGGCTGAGGATAGCGAGGCGGTGCTCAGCGACTTCGCCATCCTGGACGACCGGCAGCTGGACCAGCCGCTGCTGCTCGCCTCTCGGTGCCGGCACGCGATCAGCGAGCTCAGCGTGCACGAACTGGCCACCGGCGCGCAGCTCGGCAAGGTCGAGCTGCCCGGCCTCGGCACCATCGGCGGTCTCAGCGAGCGCCCTGAGGGCGGCCACGATGCGTGGTTCGGCTACACCGACTACGCGACACCCGGACTAGTGCTGCGCTTCGACGCGGTGGCAGGCAGTGTCCAGGTGTGGCAGCGCGCGCCCGGCAACGTCGACCTCCCGCCGGTCCTGGCCGAGCAGGTCCCCTTCGTCTCAGCCGACGGGACCACGGTCAGGATGGTCGTCGTTTCCGCTGTCGACCCCAGTGCCGACCGAGCAGCCGGGACCGAGATAGTCCCCGTTCCCGCTCTGGCCCGTCCGGCCATCCTGTACGGGTACGGAGGCTTCAATGTCAGCCTGACGCCTGCCTTCTCGGCCGCCATCCTGGCGTGGGTCGAGGCCGGCGGGATCTACGCCATCGCCGGCTTGCGCGGCGGAAGCGAGGAAGGCGAGCAGTGGCACCGCGCGGGCATGCGGGAGCACAAGCAGAACGTGTTCGACGATTTCCAGGCCGCGGCGGAGAAACTGATCGCCGACGGCCGGACGACCAGTGAGCAGCTGACGGTGTGGGGCGGATCGAATGGCGGGCTGCTAGTCGGCGCCTCGGTAACCCAGCGTCCCGAGCTAGCCGCCGCCGCGGTGTGCTCGGCACCGCTCCTCGACATGGTGCGGTACGAGCAATTCGGTCTCGGCGAGTCGTGGAACGACGAGTACGGCACCGCGGCTGACCCAGAGCAACTTGGCTGGCTGCTCGGTTACTCGCCGTACCACCGGGTGCGGGCAGGCGTGCGGTACCCGGCGATCCTGTTCACCGTTTTTGACGGCGACACGAGAGTTGATCCGCTGCACGCCCGGAAGATGTGCGCGGCGCTGCAGCATGCCACCGCCGCAGCAGCGGACGTGCGGCCGGTGCTGCTGCGTCGTGAGGGCAACGTCGGGCACGGCGCCAGGGCCGTCAGCCGCTCGATCGGGCTGTCGGCTGAAACGCTGGCCTTCGCGGCGGCGCAGACCGGCCTGCCGGTCGGCTGACGATTCTGGTACGGCGAGTGCAGTGTTCAACGGCAAACACAGTGTCCAACGGCAAACGCAGTGCGCACCGGCAAGCGCGGCGCACCGGCCAGCACCGTTACGCGCTCTGCAGCGCATCCCGGTAATCGGCGAGCGCGGGCAGCTGCGGATAACGTGCCGCCGCTTCCTGGCCCACTGACCTGGCTACCTGGGCCACGACCTCGGTCCTGTGCTCGGGCGGCAGCGCGAGCATAGTGTCGCGGCCAAGAAGCAGGGCCTGCTCGGGCTCGTCGGACTCCAGCAAGCAGCGCGCCTGCCCCAGCGTTATCAGCGCGCAGTCAAGTACCTCAGTGGCCGGATACAGCAGGGCCGCCTGGCCGAACGCCAGTCCGGCCCCCTGGCAGTCACCGAGACTGACCAGGGCGTCGCCCATGTGAAAGTACAGCTGGCGCTCGGTGTAGCCGAGCGCTGTGTCGCCGCGCTGGGCCGGTGACAGGTCCGCGAGCTTGTCCTGGGCGCGGTCCAGGCTTGCCTTTGCCCGGCCAAGGGTCGACCGCCGCCCGTGACGGCTAAGCGAGGCCACCCGGGCCTGCGCCCTGGCCTCGATGACCGGTGCCATGACCCCTGGTACGCACAGGTGGCGCCCGGCCAGGTCGCTGGCCGCCTTTGCCAGCATCGCTGCCTCGCCGGGGTTGCCGTAATACAGCGGCACCAGCGCCTCCCGCACCGCCACCCAGGCACGCAACTGGCGGTCGCCCGTCTCGTCGGCCGCAGTCCGGGCGGTATGGAAGAACGAACGCGCCAGCCGGTGATCGCCGAGATCGAGCATCGCGATGCCCGCCAGCCCGGCCAGTTGAGCGGCGAGGCGGCACAGCCGATCGGCGAACTCAAGCGGCTGGCGTTCCTCGCACATCCGGCGCACGTCGGCGAAGTCGAGCAGCACGTCGCATAGGAGCCGGAGCGGCGGCACCGTCATGTACTGGCGGCCGTACCCGGCCGTGCCCTGTTCCCATCTGTCGATCATCGTGGCAGACGCTCGCCCGCCCATGAGGGCGTCGTCCATCCGCCGACGGATGCGGTCCACCGCACCGAGGAAGCGACTGTCGACCCGGCAGCCCGGTTCGGCCATTCGCCGGATCAGGATGTCTCGCAGCGCGTAGTCGTCGTCCTCGGAGTCGAGTCGGGACGTCGACGGCATTGTTTCGAGCCGATCTTGGCCGTCCGCCCCGGCCGTCGCCATCCGATAGCCAGCGCCGCCGACCCGCCCGGCCGGAATCGCCTCTGCGCCTCGCATCTCACCCCGGCCGCAAGCCCACTGCGACGGCACCGACACGGCCGGCCGGTGCGAGTGGCCGCATAGGCACCGACTGCCCAGGCCTAGGTCGGCCGGATCGGCCTGGTAGACCGCGCAGACGTAGTGCAAGTATTCAGGCCCTGGTCGCTTCTGACCGCTCTCGTAGGCCGACAGCAGGGTCTCGCTGAACCGGGGCACTCCCCGGCCGTCCGCTTCGAACCTGGCCCGGACTTGCGCGGCCACGTCAGCGAGCGCAATGCCGAGGGCCAGCCGATAGGCCTTGAGGTTGCTGCTGCCGCATTCGCTCGCGATGGCGGCCGCTATCTCCGCCTGCTGCGCGCCGGCGACTATCGCGCGGGCCCTGATCTGCCGGGCGACGGTCAGATCGTGACGGGCCGCGCCGAGCAGGACGGCCTCTTGCCTGCCCCGGACTCCGGCAGTGGCAGCCGGGGCTGCCACGCTCCGCTCGGCTGACACCGGTCTCCTCCCGTGCTTGGTATCTGCGCTTCAAAGGCCCGAGTCACCCTGAGCGGATCACGCCAACTAACGCATTGTAACTTGCTGCTCGCATCTTGTTAGTATCAATTCGGCCGCCTTTCCTCATTGGCCTCACGAGTACCTCGGGTTTCGTTACGACATTGTGCTGACGCTGTCAATAAGATCGGGGCGTGGCAATGGCGACGCTGGCGATCAGCCTTTCCCTGGCTAGGCCGGCGCCCGCTGCCCCGGCCAGCCTGCAGACCCTGCCATTGGCCTGCGGCCGGGAGCCCAGCATCGTCTGCCGGACGGTCTGGGACCTGACGCACAACAGTCACGCGGCCGACTTCGCCACCGCGTACCTGGCCGGCCCGGTCCGGCTCGGCCTGCGCATCGTGTTCGTGCTCGCGCTGGCCGTGCTGCTGCGCGTCTCGGCGCGGCGCCTGATCAACCGGCTGACGACGCGGGCCGCCACCGGCCACGAGCTTGAGGCGGTCGGTGAGGCCGGCCGCCGCGGGGTCTTCGGCGAACGGCGCAGCCAGCGCGCTACGGCGCTTGCCACTGTGCTGGGCAATGCTGCGTCGGTCACCATTTTCGCCATCGCGGCCGTGATCATCCTTGGCGATATGGGCCTGAACCTGGCGCCCGTCCTGGCCAGCGCAGGGGTGCTCGGGGTTGCCTTCGGCTTTGGCGCGCAGAACCTGGTCAGAGATTTCCTGGCCGGCATGTTCATCCTGCTGGAGGATCAGTACGGCGTTGGCGATGTGGTTGACGTTGGCGTGGTTGGAACGGTGGAGGCCGTCACCCTCCGCATCACCAGGCTGCGCGACATCAATGGCGTGGTCTGGCATATCCGCAATGGCACGATCAAGGCAGCGGGAAACGAGACGCACGGCTGGGCCCGGGCCGTCATCGATTTCCCGGTGCCTTATCAGCTGCCGGTCGGCGCAGCCCGCGGAACGCTGGAAGGTGCCGCTGTTGCCCTGTGGGAGGAGCCCGCCTGGCACGAGGTGATCCTGGACCGCCCGCAGGTCTGGGGCGTGGAGAACGTCTCGGCCGACACCGTTCTGATCCGGGTCGCCGCCCGGACGGCGCCGCAGGCCAAAGTCAGAGTGGCCAGGGAACTGCGGGAGCGCCTGAAGACGGCGCTGGACGCGGCTGCGGCCGCCAGCGCCGCGCCAGACCCGGCCACGCAAGCGCCCTCCGTGCCGCGCCAACCAGATCCCGCCGGCCCGTAACCTCAGGACGCCGCCGGCCCGTAACCTCAGGACGCCGCCGGCCCGTGACCCCACGATGCCGCCGGCCCGCGACCTCAGGACGCCGCCGACCGCGCGCCGGCAGGCCGGGAGGTCCGCAGGCAGCCCCCGGAGCCCGCTCCTGGCCGCGATCTTCCATCGCGGCGAACGGATACCCTGGGAGCGTTATGAGCGAGACTCACGCACTGAGCCTGTACGAGGCCATCGGCGGCGAACCGGTCTTCCGCCGCCTGGTGAGCCGCTTCTACGCCGAGGTCGCCGCCGATCCTGAACTGCGGCCGGTCTATCCCAGCCGTGACCTCGGCCCGGCCGAGGAGCACCTCCGCATGTTCCTCATCCAGTACTGGGGCGGTCCGGCTGACTACCAGGAAAGGCGCGGTCATCCTCGACTGCGGATGCGGCACGCGCACTTCAGCATCGGCCCAGCCGAGCGCGACGCCTGGCTACGGCATATGCGAACCGCTCTGGACGAGTTGGAGCTCGATCCCGCGCATGACACGGAACTGTGGGATTACCTCGTCATGGCCGCGCACAGCCTGGTCAACGAGCCCGGCGAGATCGGCCATCGTGATCTTGGCATCAGCCCGGCCTGACCTGGCAACGGCTAGCCACGAGCGGCGCCCGGTTTAGATAGGGTCCCGGCTCAGCGACATCTCGGTCTCAGCCGACACAAGCCATTTGCGGCGAACGGGCCGCGGCCAGGATACTAAGTTGACCCCTTTTCACCTGGGACGAACCGTGGCACTGCCGACGCTTGGTCCAGGTCGCCGAGCAGCCCCGGGGTGGGAGGCTAGCAGTGACACAGGACGTCCGGCCCGGGCAAGGTGATCTCGCTCCCGGCGAACTGGTCGCCGGATACGAAATCCAGGAGCCAATCGGCCGCGGCGGCATGGCTGTGGTCTACCGCGCTCTCGACCTGCGGCTCGGGCGGCTGGTCGCACTCAAGGTGCTGGCGCCGCACCTGGGCCAGGACGAGGCCTTCCGGCAGCGCTTCATCCGGGAATCGCGCGCAGCGGCAGGCGTCGACCATCCACACATCATTCCGGTGTTCGAAGCTGGCGAATCGGGCGACGTGCTGTTCATCGCGATGCGGTACGTCAGTCACGGCGACGTCCGCTCGCTGCTCGACGCCGAAGGCAGGCTGAGCCCGGCCCGCGCGCTGGAAATCGTGAGCCAGGTCGCCTCGGCCCTGGATGCCGCTCATGCCTGCGGCCTCGTGCACCGCGACGTCAAGCCAGGGAACATCCTGCTCGGCCAGGCTGGCGGCGGCGACTCTGAACACGTATACCTGTCTGACTTCGGGCTGAGCAAGTACTCGCTCAGCCCGACCACGCTGACCTCGACCGGTCAGTTCCTGGGCACGCTCGATTACGTGTCCCCGGAGCAGATCCAGGGCCAGCCGGTCGACGGGCGAGCGGATCAGTACGCGCTGGCTTGCACGGTCGCCGAGATGCTCACCGGCACGCCGCCCTTCCGCCGCGACGACAGCATGGCGCTGATGTGGGCGCAACTGGAGGCCGAACCGCCCCGGCTGACCCAGCGACGCCCGGACCTTCCGCCCGCCCTCGACCGGGTCATCGCGACTGCCATGGCCAAGTCACCGGGCCGCCGCTATCCGACTTGCCGTGATTTCGTCATTGCGCTGAGCGCGGCGCTGGCGGGCGGCCGCGAGGCCGGGATTGCCAGGTCCGGGAACGGGGTTGCCCCGGTCGAGCCCGTCAGAGTCCCGGCCCAGCCGAGGCCGCCGGACCGGTCCGCCGCAAAACCCGCCGCCGAGGCAGGTCCCAGGCATGACTTGCCTGACAGTGCGGCCGCGCGTCCGGCCGGCCCCGTTCCCTCCCAAAATCCCGCGGCAGGCGCGCAGGATCCGCAGCGCCATGTGACTGAGCGGGCGGGCTTCGGACGCGCGCCGATAACTGTCTACGACAACGTCATTCCGGTAACGGGGACGAAACGGGCAGACGGTGCAGCGCAGGCTCGCGGTCGCAGGGGCCGGAAGGTTCTGGCGAGCATTGTCGTGATCGCCGGGCTAGCCGGGCTGGGCGGAATCGGCTACTCGCTGCTGCACCGGGCGCAACCGTCGACCTCGACGCCGACGGTGGGCAACACCTCCAGGCTGCATGTGCTGGGCCCGGCAGCGACAGTGCGCGCCTACTTCAGGGCGATCAATCAGCATCGGTACCAGGACGCTTGGCAGCTCACTGGCAAGAGGGGGTCCTACGCCGTTTTCAGCAAGGGATACGCGGGCACTGCGGACGACAAGCTGACGAACTTCTCGGTCAGCGGAAACATAGTCAGCCTGACCCTGCAAGCGTTCCAGACCGATGGCTCAGTGAAGCTCTACAAGGGCTCTTACACGGTCGTTAACGGCGTGATCACTGCCGCTAAAGTTCTGGGCCCGCTACGCGCTACCCCCTGATGCGCGCGTTCGCCGGGTCGTAAAACGGGCGCAGCGAGACGCGGGCCGGGTAGCTGCGATCACCGATCTGGACTGTCCAGTCGCCGGAATCTAGATACGCCTGGTCGATCGGCTTGCCGCCGGAGGAAATCATGGCGAGCCCGACTGCCCCGCCGAGGGTCCAGCCGTATGATGCTGCGCGGATGTAGCCGATCTCGAGGCCGTCCCGCTGCACTATCTCGGCGTGGAACATCAGCGGCTCGAGGGTCAGCGAGCAGCACCTGGACCAGGCGCCTTTCGAGCGGGCCGCTGGCCTTTTGCGCGAGCACAGCATCCTTGCCGATGAAGCCGCCCGGCTTGTCCAGCGCGACCGCGAAGCCGAGGCCCGCTTCAAGCACGGTGTCAGTGTTGTCGATGTCGTGCCCGTAGTCGCGGTAGGCCTTTTCCATCCGCAGGCTGCTCAGCGCCTTCAGGCCGGCATGGCGCAGGCCGAATTCGCTGCCCGCCGCTACCAGCCGGTCGTAGACGTGCACCGCCTGCTCAGCAGGAATGTGCAGCTCGTAGCCCAGTTCGCCCAGGTAGGTGATCCGGATGCACAGCACCCGGGCGAACCCGATGTCGATGTGCCTGGCAGCGCGGAACCCGAATGCCGCGTCGCTGACGTCAGCCCTGGTGACCGACGCCAGCAGCGCGCGCGAGCGCGGGCCCTGGATGTTGATCTGCGCGTAGGCCGAGGTTACGTCCGTGACGAACGCATGAGCATCACGTGCGGCGAACTGCCGCCGCATCCAGGTCAGCGCATGCCGGTGCGCGGTGTCGGAGGCGACGACGTAGAAATCGTCGTCGTCGAGCTTGGTGACGGTGAGGTCGGCCTCGAGCTTGCGCGTCGTCGTTCAGCCACTGGGTGTAGGTGATCACGCCGGGATGTTCGTTGACTGCGTTCGCCGAGATACGGTCGAGCTCGCGGCCGGCGTCCCGGCCCTGCACGGCGAACTTGGCCATGAACGACATGTCCATCAGGATCACGCCGTCACGGCAGGCGTGGTGCTCGGCTTCCCAGTTGCCGTACCAGTCCTGGCGCCCCCAGGACAGCTCGCCGGGATCCGGCGCGCTGCCGTCGGGGATGGTACCCGCAGGCGCGTACCAGTCGGCACCCTCCCAGCCGCTCACGTCGCGGAAGAAAGCGCGCTCAGCGACTAGCCGGTCGTGGATCGGGGATCGCCTCGCGCCGCGCGCAGTGCGCATCGACCGTCCCGGGTAGTGCGTGGCGTAGACCATGCCCAGCGACTCGACGGTCCTGGTCGCCCGGTACTCCGGGTTGGCCTGGTAGGCGTGCAGCCGGTCGATGTTCATGCCGGTGACGTCGACGTCCGGCCGGCCCTCGGCGATCCAGTGCGCCATCAGCCGGCCAATGCCGCCGCCGGTCAGGATGCCGATCGAGTTCAGGCCGGCCGCGACGAAGTAGTTTCTGCAGCTCCGGTGCCTCGCCGATGACCGGAGCCAGGTCCGGGGTGAAGCTTTCCGGGCCGCAGAAGAACTTGCGGATGCCAACCTGGCTGGAGATCGGGATCCTGGACATCGTCTTCTCCAGGAACGGGCCCATCCGGTCCCAGTCCGGCGGCAGCTCGCCGAACGAGAAGTCCGGCGGGATGCCGTCGACCTTCCACGGAGCGCAGACCGGCTCGAACATACCGAGCATCAGACCGCCGCCTTCCTCGCGGAAATAGCCGTAGTTCGCCGGGTCCTCGAGCACCGGCCAGTCTCGGCCTACCTCAGCGATCGGCTCGGTGAGCAGGTAATAGTGCTCGGCCGCCTGCAGCGGAACGGCCACCCCCGCCAGCTCGCCGACCTGGCGGGCCCACATGCCCGCGCAGTTCACCACGTACTCCGCCTCGATATCGCCGTGGCTGGTCCGCACGCCGGTGACCGTGCTGTTCTTGCGGAGGAAACCGGTGACCGCGATGCCTTCGATGATCCTCGCGCCCTGCTGCCGCGCGCCCTTGGCGAGCGACATCGTGACGTCGACCGGGTTCACCCGGCCGTCGGCCGGGATGTAGAAGCCGGCCAGCACGTCGTCGGTCCGGGCCAGCGGCCACAACTTGAGCGACTTCACTGGCGGAGATCTCGTGCACCTCGACGCCGCAATGGCGGTTGAAGTTGGCGACCCGGCGGTATTCCTCGAGCCTGCCAGGCTCGATGGCCAGCTCGATCAGCCCGACCTGCCGCATGCCGGTGGCCAGGCCGGTTTCGGCCTCGAGCCGCAGGTACAAGTCGCGGGTGTACTTGCGCAGCTCCGTCGACGTCTCCGAGGTGGAACCAAAAGTCGCCATCAGCCCGGCCGCGTGCCACGTGGTACCTGAAGTCAGCCGGTCACGTTCTAGCAGCACCACGTCCCGAACGCCCATGTGCGCCAGGTGGTAGGCAACAGACGTGCCGATGATGCCGCCACCGATGACTACCACCCGGGCGCGGGACGGCAGGGACGCGCTCCGGCCAGTCCCAGTCTCATCGGCACTGGCTGGCAGGTGGCCTTCGCTGATCATCCGGAGCACACCTCGCGTCTGTGTTCAAAAGCCGGCAGGGCCACAAATACATGAGCATATGCCAGGATCGTCCGGATACTCGCGCTGATCTTCGCTCGCCCCTGGTCCCGCGAGGCCACTGACGTACCGGTCGTCCTCACATCTTTCTCACATGACAGCAGCCATACCGTAGTGGTATGCGGGTCATGGTGGTAGAGGACGATGTGCGCACCGCCGCGCTGCTCCGGCGGGGACTCGCCGAGGCTGGATACGCGGTCGATATCGCGCCCGACGGGCCAGATGCGATCTGGCGCGCCACCGAATTCAGCTATGACGTCGTCATACTCGACGTGCTACTGCCCGGATTCGACGGATTCGAGGTGTGCCGGCGGCTGCGAGAGGCCAGCTGCTGGGTTCCAGTGCTCATGCTTACTGCACGCACGCAGCCAGCCGACCGGGTGCGCGGGCTGGACTGCGGAGCGGACGACTACCTGACGAAGCCGTTCAGCTTCGACGAACTCGTCGCCCGGCTGCGTGCGCTACTGAGGCGAGGAGCGCCCAAGCGTCCGGCGCTCCTCCAGGTCGGCGACCTGCGGCTGGACCCGGCGACCCGGCAGGTATGGCGCGGGCAGTCGGAACTCGCTCTGTCCGCGCAGGAGTTCGCGCTGCTTGAGCTGTTCATGAGGCATCCGGGCGAGGTGCTGACTCGCACCCGGATTCTGGACCATGCCTGGGATTACGGTGCCAACAGCGTTTCGAATGTCGTCGACCAGTACGTCGGCTACCTGCGCCGCAAGATCGACCGGCCATTCCACGTGACGCAACTCGAAACGGTACGCGGCGCGGGCTACCGGCTGCGGACCAACTCGACCAGCGACGGCTGATCGGCAATGTCCCTGCGGTTGCGACTGGCTCTGGTGTTCGCCCTGGGGACTGCCGTCTTGATCGTCGTGGCCAGCCTTGCGTTCATCAGCCAGCTGTCTTCGTCACTTAACGCCGCGCTCGACAGCGGACTGCGATCGCGGGCGGCAGCGATTGACTTGGCTCTGGCCAGCGGCAGGCTGCCGCCCAGCCTGAGTCAGTACGGACCAGCGCAGTTCGGTAATCAGACCGGACAATGGCCACCGCCAGGAGCCGACGAATTCACGCAGCTTCTCAGCCCCGCCGGACGGGTGCTATATCCGAAAGGCGGCGGGCCTGCCGACGCGCTGCTGACTACCCCACAGCTGCGAGCTACCACCCGCGGGCCGGTTACCTTCACCACGCGAATCGAGGGCGAGCCGGTCCGGATCCTGGCGACCCGGACGAATCAAGGCGGACGAAAGGCTGTCACGGTAGTCGGAGTCGCGACGGGTGTCGCCAACGCGGCGCGCGACCGAGCCGGCGATGTTGCCCTGATCGGCGGACCAGTGGCGGTCGTTGTCGCTGGCCTCGGCGCGTGGCTGCTGACCGGAGCTGCCCTAAGGCCGGTGGACCGGCTGCGCCGGCGAATCGACGACATTACCGAGCATGACTCAGCCGCCAGGCTGGACGTGCCAGCGCACCAAGGATGAGATTGCCGCACTCGCCGTCACGATGAACGGACTGCTGGAGCGGTTGCAGTTCGCCCTGGCCCGGCAACGGGCCTTCGTCGCCGATGCGGGCCACGAACTGCGCACGCCCCTAACCGCGCTCAAGGCCGAACTGCAGCTCGCAGCCCGGCCAGGCAAGGCCAAGACAGCGTTGCTTTCCGGAATCACCGCGGCGGCCGGCGACACTGATCGGCTGATCCGGCTCGCCGAGGACTTGCTGCTGCTCGCGCAGGCGGACGAAGGCTCTGCATTCCTGGACCTGACCCCCACCCAGATACCTGAAGTGATCTCGGCCGCCGCACGCGGGCTCCGACCACGGGCGGCGGACCACGACGTCACTATTGCCATCCGAACCGACGATCAGCTGACCGCCGTCGCGGATCCCGACCGGCTCCGGCAAGTCCTGGACAACCTGATCGACAACGCGGTTCAGCACTCGCCAGCAGGCAGCACCGTGGAGGTGACCTGCCACCTCATGGCGGCTGATGGACGCCAGACCGTGACGATAGAGGTACGCGATCATGGTCCCGGCTTCCCGGCCGAGTTCCTGCCGCACGCCTTCATGCGGTTCCGCCGCGCTGACCAAGCACGCGGCCGGGCCGACGGCGGCGCAGGCCTGGGGCTCGCCATCGTTGCCTCGATTGCGGAGGCACATGGTGGCCGGGCGAGTGCGGCCAATCACCCGGACGGCGGAGCTCTAGTCCGGATCGAGTTCCCGGCTTGCGGCCCTGCGGCCTGCTAGCTGCCGCGGGATTTCCTTCAGCCGCTCACTTCATCTTTCTCACATTTGTCTCACACGGTTATCTCATCGCCCATAACGCAACCTGGAGGTGTCAGCACAAACCAGAAGGAGAAGGTGGAGGCAATGAGCATCAAGTCCAGAATCGCAGCCGGCGCGATCGCGACCCTCGCATTGGCAGGCAGCGGGATCGGGGCGACCGCCGCGGCCAGCGCCAGCACCCATCCGCATGCGGTCGTGAGTCAGGAGCCGATAGGTCCTGACACCGACACCATCCAGCAGGGCAACCAAACCTCGCCGGACGCCACTATGGCCGCGGCCACGGGCGGCGAGAACGCGTCAGAGAACAGCTCCGAGAACGCGCCGTCTGACGGCCCAGGCGGCCACGCCGACGCGTCCGGTGACGTCCAGCATGAATTCAGCGGCGTCGAGTAGCTGACCATGGCCGGCTGCTCCGGGTGAGCACACGCCGGAAAGGGCAGTGCGGGGCCGCGGATCTTCGGTCCGCGTGCCCCGCCCTGTTTGCCTGGCCGAACTATCTGCCCGCCGTACTGTCTGGCCGCCGCACTGCCCGCCCGCCGCACTGTGTTGGGCCGCACCGACTGCCCGGTCGTGAACCTGGGAGCAGGATGGCCCGGCTGACCGCCGACGGTGGCGTTAGCCCCTGGTGAGCTTGCGGTAGGTGACCCGGTGCGGCCGGGCAGCCTCCGCGCCGAGCCGCTCGATCTTGTTCTTCTCGTAGGACTCGAAGTTTCCTTCGAACCAGAACCAGCTGGCTCCGCCCTCCCACGCCAGGATGTGGGTAGCGATCCTGTCAAGGAACCACCGGTCGTGGCTGGTGATCACTGCGCAGCCAGGAAACTCCAGGAGCGCGTTCTCCAGCGAGGACAGCGTCTCGACGTCAAGGTCGTTGGTCGGCTCGTCCAGGAGCAGCAAGTTGCCGCCCTGCTTGAGGGTGAGCGCCAGGTTGACCCGGTTCCGCTCCCCGCCCGACAGGACCCCGGCCGGCTTCTGCTGGTCGCCGCCCTTGAATCCGAACGCTGCGACGTACGCGCGGCTGGGAATCTCGGTCTTGCCCGCGGTGATGTAGCTCTCGCCGTCAGAGATGACCTCCCAGACGTTCTTATCCGGGTCGATCCGGCCACGTGACTGGTCGACGTACGCGATCTGGACCGTCTCGCCGATCTTGATGGTTCCGGAGTCGGGCTGCTCCTCCCCGATGATCATCTTGAACAATGTCGTCTTGCCGACGCCGTTCGGTCCGATGACACCGACGATGCCGCCCTGCGGAAGGCTGAAGCCGAGGTTCTCGATCAGGGTCCGGTCGTCGAAGCCCTTGCTCAGCTCGGTGACCTCGACGACCAGCGTGCCCAGCCGCGGGCCGGGCGGAATCTGGATCTCCTCGAAGTCAAGCTTCCGGTTCCGGTCAGCCTCAGCAGCCATCTCCTCGTAACGCTGGAGCCTGGACCGGCTTTTCGCCTGGCGCGCGCGCGGACTTGACCGAACCCACTCGAGTTCGTCCTCTAGGCGCTTGCGCTTCTTCACGTCCTTCTGACCTTCGACCTTCAGCCGGGCAGCCTTGGTCTCCAGGTAGGTGGAGTAGTTGCCCTCGTAAGGGAAGGCCCGGCCTCGGTCGAGCTCGAGGATCCAGCCGGCCACGTTATCCAGGAAATACCTGTCGTGAGTAACCGCTACCACCGTGCCGGGATACTTCTCGAGGTGCTGCTCCAGCCACTGCACGCTTTCGGCGTCCAGGTGGTTTGTCGGCTCGTCCAGCAGCAGTAGGTCCGGCTGGGACAGCAGCAGCTTGCACAGCGCAACCCGGCGGCGCTCGCCGCCGGACAGCACAGACACGTCAGCGTCCGGCGGCGGGCAGCGCAGCGCGTCCATCGCCTGGTCGAGCTGGCTCTCGAGGTCCCACGCATTCTTGTGGTCAAGCTGCTCCTGCAGCCTGCCCATCTCCTCGAGTAGCTCGTCGGAATAGTCGGTTGCCATCTGCTCAGCGATCTCGTTGTACCGGTCCAGGAGCGCCTTCGTCTCGGCCACGCCCTCTTCGACGTTGCCAAGAACCGTCTTGGAGTCGTCCAGGCTGGGCTCCTGGTCGAGGATGCCGACGGTGAAGCCCGGCATGAGGCGCGCGTCGCCATTAGATGGCTGCTCGACGCCAGCCATCATCCGCAAAAGCGTCGATTTACCTGTTCCGTTCGGCCCGAGAACGCCAATCTTCGCTCCGGGCAGGAAAGCGAGTGTCACGTCATCGAGGATGACTTTGTCGCCGTGCGCCTTGCGGACACGGCTCATCTGATAGATGAACTCCGGCATACCACCAGGGTAGGGGCTATGGCGCTCCGCTACGAACCGGCCGACAGCGTAGCCCGGCTTGCGGCGTTAGAGCCCAGCGCGGGGTCCGGCCCAAGCCGGGCTGCTGATGCGACCAGGCTGGTGCCGAACCTCCACGAAGGCGATCAGACCACGGCCGGACCGGACCCCGGCCGCGGACCCCGGCCGCGGACGCCGCCAGGCCGCGGCCCGGACCTAGCCGACGGGCAGTCAGGAGGGTGCGCCAACTGGTTCGGCACCTTCCAGGATCTCGATCGCCTCGTCTTCGTCGAACATCTCGTCGTCGGGCGTCTCCAGTTCTGCTGCGCCAGAATCCGGCGCCGCCAGGTCCGCCCGGTCCAGATCTGACTTCTCAGGATCTTGCGGCTCTGTGTCCCCGGTGCGCTCGGAATCGCTGACCGCGCGGTCTTCCTGCCCTGCCTCAGCCAATCCAGGTTCGCCATCTGGCTGCGGCACCGCCACGCCGTGCTCGGCCTGCCACTGCTGCAACGCTGTCTGCGCCAGCTGGGCGCGCGATCGGGTGAACACGGAGATGCCGCGGGACAGGTCGTGGCCGATCGACTCGGCTAGCACGTCAACCGATATCCTCTTGCTCCCGGCTGCATCTTCGAACTCCCTGGTCCGCAACGTTCCCTTCACGAGGATCGGATCGCCCTTGCGCAGGGATGCGGCTGCGTTCTCGGCCACCTTGCGGTAACACAGCACTGTGGCGAACGAGCTCGGTTCATCTGCCCAGTCCCCCGTTTTCGGGTCCCGCCGCCGCGGCGTCCAGCCGACCCGCATGGAAAGCGTTGGGACTTGAGTACGGGTGAACCCGAACCTTGGCTGCGTCGCGACGTAGCCAGTCACGCTGAAGTGTGCCTCGTTAACCATCACCGGCTCCTCGATTCTGGGACGCGGCGAGTTCTCCGCTGCGGCTGCCGCAGCGCTTCGCCTGTCGCCTAGCGGCGGCGGCCCGCTGCCGCCCGCCTGCGCGTCCAGAATGCGCGGCGGACTGTCTCCATGCCTTAGCTGATCGCGCGCCTGTGCGTAACTGCGCCGGCATCGCCGTTCCTGTGGACAGCCAGAGGCATGATCGCTGCAACTATGAGACCATCCGCGCCAGCACATGGCGCTGCCCGGAAAGCGGAGAGCAACTCGATCTGCGGGCACCAATGTCGCTCGCCGGACGCCCGAGATCGTCGACGTTCCACCGATTTGGGCTGCTGTGACATGGAGATATGCCCGGAATGTCGAGCCGGAATCGATGGAACGTCGTAGCCAGGGCTTCAGCCTGACTGATTAACCCCTTATGTCCCGCCGCGGAAATGGCCGGGCCAGGCCTAAGATCCAGCGCGGCCCGCCACGGCCCAGCGACCAGCCGGCAGCGGGAGGCTAGCGCGTCAGATTGCCGCCTGCCGCTGTCTGCAGCTCGGCCCGGAAGCGCAGGAACTCCGAAAGCTCATCGTCCGCTGGAACGACTACCAGGTCGTAAGCCACCCTAGTCAGCCGCTGGCCAATATCCTCCAGGAGTACCGCCGTGTCCCGCTCGGACGCCGCACGGACCGCCTTGGTGCAGATCCGCGCCGTCAGCCAACCGCCGACAAGGCCGGCTATTGCCAGCAGGGCCACCCACGGGAGCATCCACACATCCCTGAATAGTCCGGGGATGCCGGACCCGACCCCGCCCACGCCGAAGACCAGCAAGGAAATGAACCAGGCGATCCCGACCAGTGCGCAGCCGAGCAGCAGGCCCTGCACGACCCCGATCATCCGCCACCACCGGTCAACGACTGCATGCGGCAGGGCATCGCCGATCACCGCGCCAATCGCTGACGGGACCTCCTGGGCCTCCGACCGCACTGCAGCCCGCACCGTCCGCGACCAGGGCCTGGGCAGCGGCGGCACCGCATGATCAGCGATCCTGGTCAGCGCAGTGTCGATCTCAGCCTGCTGCGCGCCCGACGGGCCAGCGGTGATTCCTCGTACCTGGTCCCACAGCCGCCCAAGCCGGACCTTCCTAGCCGGGTCCCGGCGCCTGATGCGTTCGGTTAGCCAGGTGACCGGCCAGCCGACGTAGTCCATGGCTCTCAGTTCGCGGGCGCTATGCAGGGCATCGCCAATCGCGCCGACGCCCGCGGCACTGGCGAATGACCCGGCCAGCTGGGCTTCAAGCCCGTTGGCCAGGTGCATGTCGTCCGCGCCTTCCTCGTCGGCGGACTCGAGGGCACCGAACGGCTCAAACTGCGCAACGATCTTGTCAAGGTCCGCGGAGATTCGCGCAGCCGCTGCCTTTCGGGCCGACACCGCGTCGATCAGCAGCTTGCGCAGCTCCTCGATGCCAGCCCCGGTCGTGGCCGAGGTGACGAGGATCTGAACGTCAGGCAGGTTCTCGTTATCCAGCAGTCGCCGCAGGTCGTTCACGCAGTCCTCAACCTGGGCTGCCGTGAGCAAATCACACTGATTTAGCACAACAGCGATCACCTCGGAGTGACCGGCCAGCGGAACCAGGAACCGCCTGTGCACGGCCGCATCCGCGTACTTCTGCGGGTCAAGGACCCAGACGAGCAGGTCGGACCGGCCGACAAGCTTGTCGACCAGGCCCGTAGCGTGGCCCATCACCGAATCGTGGTCGGGCAAGTCGAGCAGCACCAGCCCGTTCATGGCCGGCTCCCCGCTGCTCAGTGCGCTCGCCCGGGCATAGCGATACCGCCCCGGCACGCCGAGCCACTCAAGCAACGGGCCGGATCCGGCTATACCCCACACGCACGCGTGCGCCTCGCTCGTCACCGGCCGGGTCACGCCGACAGCAGAGAAGTCGGCGCCTGATAGCTGGTTGAACAGGGAGGACTTCCCGCTGCCCGTGCCGCCCGCGAGCGACACCACGGTATGGCTGGCCGACAGCACGAGCCGCTGACCGGCACGCTTGAGCAAGTCACCGGCTTCGGTCAGCAGTTCATCGCTGAAACCGTCCGGCCCGCGTCGTTCATCGCCGATCTGGACGAGCCTGGCCAGCGCCGCCAGCCTGCTGGACAGGCCCAGGCGCTCGGCAGTCCCAGGCAGCTGCGCTGTCAGGGTTGCGCTCATCGCGCTCCCTCAAGCTCGTAACCCGCCTGGAGGAGCTGGGTTGCCACAGTTTCCTCGGGCGCGCCCGCAGCGTCGATGATCGCGAAGTAGCGGCGCGCTTCGTCCTCGAACAACTTCCCGACCTGGTCGCGCAGGTCCTGGCGCACCCGGGCGCCCACGTCGCGCAATAGGCCGGCGCCGAATAGTGAAGTAAGCAGCTGCTGTGGTACTGCGCCCGGCGCGTCGGCCGCGCGCCGATCGGGTTCCGGATAGCCAAGCACGCCGATGGTCAACACCAGGGCAAGCGACTCATCGTCGAATGAGATGACCCTCGCGATCGAGCGCTTCGTGACGTTCTCGGCCCGGACTATGCGCCGAACGTGCTCGTGCCAGTTGTGGATCGCGCGGGCGGCCGACTCCGCCAGGCTCACAGTTGCCCTGGTCAGGGCGTCGGGATCCGCCGGTTTGCTGGTAAAGTCGGCCACCGAGACAACCCCCAGGTCGGCAAGCGCGGTGGCGACGAACTCCGCCTCGCTTACCTGTGATGAGCGGCCGCCCGCGGCATTGCCCGCCAGGCTGTCCCCGCCCCGGCCCGTCGCCGTGGCCAGCCCGTCGAGCAGCGCTTCCCCGGCGGACAGCAGCCGCCAGCTAGCCACGGCGCCCTCGGCCGCCTTATCCGCCATTGCGACGACAAGTGCCTCCAGGCTGGATTGAAGCGCCGCCTTGAGCGCGGCAGCTCTGGCCGGCATTTGCTGCTTCTTGGCCTTGCCGCTCGCACTGCGGGCGCGCCGGGCCTGCAATGTGCGCTGCAGGTCGCCGGTTCCCGCGAAGTCCTGCCAGCGTGCCAGCACCTCGCCACTGAGCAAGGAGCCGTTACCCGTCGCTTGATCGAATTCGCTCAGACTGTCCGCGTACGCAGTGTCGACAGCCTCCCGCAACTGGCGGCGCAACGCGAGCTGTTCCATCGCCTGATCGGCGAGCGCGGGCACGCGGCTGCGGAAGGTGTCGAGCACCCCGGACATGGTCTGAGTCAGCACCGCCACGCGCCGGTCCTCGCGCTTAGCGGTATCGGCCAGCCACCGCCGAACAGGCTCGGCGACGTCGGCCGGCAACTGGGCATCAGTGATCACGGTTTCAGGAATGACGAAGCGGCCCACGTCACGCAGGCCGTTCGCCTCGAGCATCGCATCGAAGTGCGCGGACAGCTGCCGCGCGGCGCCGGGGGGCACCCTCGACATTGCGATGGCCAGGGCAGCACCGCGGTCACGGGCGTCCTTGAGCATGTCCCACACCGCGGCATCGGCGTAGCGGCGGGCAGTCGTAACGAACAGCCAAAGGTCGGAGGCATCAAGGAACTGGTTGGCGAAATCTCGGTGTGCTTGGACCACCGAGTCGATATCCGGGGTATCCAGCAGGGCAACGCCCTGCGGCATTCCCTCGCTGGCGGCGAGCACGAGCAAGCCGTCCCGGCCCGGCATGGCCAAGCCCTGCTGCCGCACTCGGGGCAGGGTCGGCAAGAAGACGTTTTCGGCGAACCAGCGCATGTCGTCGGGGTGGCACGCCAGCACCGGGCTGTTCGTGGTCGGACGGCGGATGCCGGTGGCGCTGACCTGCTTGCCCACCAGGCTGTTCAGCAGGGTGGACTTGCCCGCCCCGGTTGACCCCACCAGTGCCACCAGAATGGGCGCGCCAGATTGCCTCAGCCTTGGCAGCAAGTAGTCGTCGATCTGGCTGAGCAGCTTCACCCGCTCCAGCCTGGCCTCGGCCACGCCGGGAGCCTCCAGCCTGAGCGGCACCGTCACGATCGGATGCCGCAACCCGAGCAGCGCCGCCTCCAGCTTACGGGCGTCGACCCGGGCGAACGGCTCGTCCGCATCATCCGCCAGGCCCTTGCTGGCCCCGCTCGTGCCCGCGGACTGGGCTTGACTCTCGCCGGATTTGTCCAGACGGCGCGTCCAGATGCTGCCGGAATCGCTGGGACCGTCGTACTCGCGGCCGGCGCCAACTTGCGTCTCGCCCCGGCCGTCGGCCCCATTACCCGCGCCGGGTGTCGCGGCCGGTTCCGCTTCGGGGTGGTCTTGGGTCGGGCCGACCTCAGCTGGGTCCGAGGCTGCCTCAGCTGGGTCCGGGGCTGCCTCAGCCGCAGACCGGCCGCGGCCGCCGCCCGACGGACCGAGGCTGCCGGGCATCCGGCCCCGGTCGCTGGGCGAAGGGGCGGGCACATCCTGACGCGAGGCGATCTCGCTGGAGGCTTGCCCGGGCCAGGCGGGCGGCGTGGGGCGCGGCGACCTTGGCGGGCCAGCAGGGACGGCCTCAGGATCGGCGACTCTGGCGGCAGTGCGAGGACGATCGGCTGCAGTTCCCACGGCAGCGGGAACTACCCGGCCGGCGTCGTCCCATGGCACCGGCACGGACTCCGTGTCACGTCCCTCGGTCATACTTGCGGGTCTCCTGCCCCAGCCGATCGGTCATCCTTAGTTGGTCCTACAAGTTCACTACCTCTGAGCCGGGTTTGCGTTACGCCGCGTAACCGCGAGTCGGCGCGGCGCCCTGCCAGTTCCCGCCTCGTGCCCTATCCAGCCGGTCAGCGGACCGGAGCGTGCGCGTCACGCCTCGTCACCATGACTTTCGACCGTAGGCCTCCCAATGTCCAGCCCCGCGGGCGCCAGTATCAGGCCTTGAGGCAATTGTGCGCCGCTAGGGCAGATTACCGGCAGCAATGAGGAAACGGGTACTGACTAGTGCACGGCGCCTTGCCGCTGACCGGACTAAAGGGGCATATCGACTCGTTAGCCGGACTCTCTCAAGATCACTGAGGACCCGCGTTGGGCGTTGGATTGACTGCGCCGACCAAAGAAGGGCGGCCATGTCACAATGCCGCCCGACCCGTTCGAACTAGGTGCCACCGGCACAGGAGGCTTTTAGCGGTATTCGTCACGTTCCTGCAACGATCGAGCGCTGAGCTAGCTCTTCTCGGTCACGCCTGCCGAGTCGAAGGTGGCGACATCGCGCAGGGCCCGGACCGCGCTTTGCAGGATCGGCAGCGCTAGCAGTGCTCCGGTGCCCTCTCCGAGGCGCAGGTCGAGGTCGACCAGCGGCCGCAGGCCCAGGTGATCCAGCGTCACGGTGTGTCCAGGCTCTACCGAGCGGTGTCCAGCGACCAGGCAAGCCGCCGCGCCTGGCGCGAGCGCACACGCAGCCAGCGCAGCAGCGCCGGCGATAACGCCGTCCAGGATCACAGGGACCCTGAGCGCTGCGGCCGCGACGATGAACCCGGCCAGCGCCGCGTGTTCGTAACCGCCAACGGCCGCCAGCACCGCCAGCGGATCGGCTGGATCGGGCCGGTTCAGGTCCAATGCCCGCCGGACGACGTCGATCTTCCTAGTCAGCGTGTCGGTATCGACGCCAGTGCCCCGACCCGTCACCTCGGCCGCGTCCCTGCCGGTGAAAGCGCAGATCAGCGCCGCTGACGCGGTCGTGTTGGCGATGCCCATGTCCCCCGTCAGCAAGCATCGGTTCCCGGCTGCCACCAGGTCCCTGGCCACCTCGATACCCACGCCGACCGCGGTCACGGCTTCCGCGCGGCTCATGGCCGGACCGGCCGTGAAGTCCCTCGTTCCCCTTCCGATCTTGCGCGGCAGCAAGCCGGGCACCGACCCGAGGTCGGACGCTACCCCGACGTCGACCACGACTACCTCAGCACCGGCCTGCGCGGCAAACGCGTTCACGACCGCCCCGCCAGCGAGGAAGTTAGCCACCATCTGGCCAGTGACCTCCTGCGGCCAGGGCGTGACTCCCTGGGCGTGCACCCCGTGGTCGCCGGCGAACACGGCCACTGCGGCCGGCTCCGGCATCGGCCGGCGGACAGCTGCCCGCCAGGCCGGACAGCTGCACGGAGATGTCCTCGAGCACACCGAGAGACCCGGCCGGCTTGGTCATCTGCGCCTGCCGTTGCCTGGCTGCTGCAACAGCCTCGGCGTCCAGGGGCCGAATCGCCGCGATGACCTCGTCCAGCAGGCTCACAGCCTCGCGGCCGGGCAGCTCACGCCGACCGAACTCCTCGGCGTGCACGGCCCAGCCGAGCGGCCGGCGGCGGGCCCAGCCGGTGAGTTCCAGCTCCGGCTCGGGCGCGAAGCTGGACACGTAGCCGACGCAAAGGTAGGCCACCACCTCAAGGTGCGCAGGCAGCCCGAGCTGGGCCGCCAACTCGCGCTCGCTGAAAAAGCTCACCCAGCCGACGCCGAGGCCCTCGGCCCTGGCCGCCAGCCACAGGTTGCCGACGGCCAGCACGCTGGAGTAGACAGCGGTCTGCGGCTGGGCGTGCCGGCCCAGCGTGTGCCGGCCACCGCGGGTGGGATCGCAAGTGACGGCGATGTTTACCGGCGTCTGCAGGATCGCCTCGGTCTTGAGCCGGTCGAATGCCCGAGCCCGCGCGCCCGGCAGGCCGGCTGCGAAGTCCTCTCGAGACCGCTCGGCCAGTGCCTTGATCCTGGCGCGCCGATCCGGATCGGTGATGAGGATGAAATCCCATGGCTGGGAGAATCCGACGGACGGGGCCCGGTGAGCGGCCGCGAGGATGCGTTCAAGAACCTCGGCCGGGATGGGGTCGGGGAGAAAACCCCGGCGGACATCGCGGCGCTCCTCGATGACCCGGTACACGGCGGCGCGCTGGTCGGATGGGAACGAGTTCTGACTCAACAGGCGGTCTGCCGCTAGCTGGCCGCCCGGAAACCCAGGGACCGGAGGCCCAGCGGCCGGAGACCCCGTCTCATCGGCCCATGGCTCAGTGTGCCTGCCCTGAGCCACAACGGCCCCCCGTCCCAGCGCTACCAGCTAGCGCCATCGTCTTCTACGGTCGCGGCCTGCGCGTCCGGGCCCCAGCCTGCTCGTGACCCCGGCACCGTCAGCGCGTGCCGTAGCAATGCGTTAAATGCCGCTACGGCAACGGCGGGGCCGCCCTTCTCAGACACGTTACTCACTGCCGGGAGCCCGCTGGCACGTAGCGCGTCCTTGGTCTCGGCCGCTCCGACGAAGCCGACGGGCAGGCCGATCACAAAGGCAGGCTCTACCCTGCGGCTGAGGATCTCGGCGAGGGCGGTGGCGCCGCCGCCGACCACCCACACAGCCCCGGGGCCTACCTCACCGAACGCCAGCCGGACGGCCGCTGCCGCCCTGGTGATAGCTGCCGTCCTAGCCAGCCTGTGGGTGAGCGGCTCGCCGACTTTGCAGCGCACTGGGCAGCCCGTGATCCCGGCGGCAACCATCATCGTGTCCGCGAGGACCGGTGCGCCCGCCGCCAGCGCAGCCACGGCCTCGGCCAGCGACTCTTCTTCACAGACAAGATCGGTGAAATAGTCGAAATCCGCACTGGCATGGATGACCCGCTCCATGACGTCACGACTGAGCTTGGGCAGCCTGGACAGGTCGATCCGGGACCGCAGGATGCGGTAGGACTCCTCGATGACCGGATTCATTGCCGCTGGCCTCCCGTTCGGCCAGGTCACGACGCCCCACCTCCTCAGGCCCGGACGATTCCGGGCTGGCGCGGCTGTAGTGCTCCCCTGAGCGGCGCCACCGGCATTCCAGCATGGCACAGCGGGCAGCCGCAGGCCCGCGCATCGAAGTGGCGGCGACCTGGCCGGGCCGCGTTAGGCCCGGCGGCGGGGCTGAGTGGGCGAATCCCCGGTCAGCAGCGCAACAGAACTGGCGTCCTGGGAGTGCGTTGTAGCGTCCGCGGTGGCCAGTTCGGCCGGCGGCCCGGCGTGCTTGGCGGTCTTCTTCGGCGCGAACAGCAGGTAATGGAAGATCAGGAACCGGCCGACAAACGTCACGCAGTTCATCAGGAGATATGCGCCCTGGACGATGAGGTGCTTCTCCAGGTGCGTGTAGTCGTGCGAGTGCGCCCACCTGTACGCGTAGCGCGAGGTCAAGCCCAGAATGATCCACACGGCCACGGACACCGCCCAGAACGGCAGCGTTTCCCGCAGCAAATCCGGCTTGCCCTTGCGCTCCCAGGCCCAGCGGCTTAGCACGTAGCTGACCAGGGCCGCGCTCATCCCGGCAAGAACACCCGACAGCCCGGCGGTCAGGTTGACCGGTCCGGTCAGCAACCCGAGCACAACCTGACTGGTGATGACCGCAACTACCGCCACTCCCGCGAACCGGGCGAATCGGTTGCCCGCCTCGGTGCGCAGCTTGCGCTCGAGCGGCGCCGGTACAAGGCGCCAGGCGGCACGTGCCATCTTCTCCGGAACTGCAGTCATGGGATTCCTAGCGTGACAGACGGCTGTAGCTGGGTCAGACAGGTACACATTACGGGAACGTGACGGGCGGTTCCCCCGAAACCCTCTGCTCCATAATCCCCCGCCGCCGCGAACAGATGCCTGGAGGGGACGCATTGCCGACCGGACGGGCGGCATTAGGATACCCATCCGCTTACCGCCGGCGACCGGAAGCTGCGGAGGCAACCAGGCACCCATTTGGGGGGAACGGGGCCGGACCGTCGTCGCCGCCGCGGCCGGACCGCAGTGCTGACGGCTTCGGCCCGGCGCGCTGATGCGGCTTCAGCGCAGTGCTGACGGCGCTACCTTTCCGCCGAGATCGACCGGCCGCTGCCAGTGGCCTGATTTTGTCAGCGCGGCAGTCATGAGGTGACCATTGGCTCCGGTCCAGAAGACCTCCAATGGCGCACCAGGCGCGCTCGCTTCGGCGAACGGCTGCGATCGCGGAGAGATCGCCGGACCGGCCGCATAGGACCGCGCCCACCGGCCACTGGAGGTGCGCACCATGTCCCCGAGCCTGCCGTCGCTGCCGCGGTACAGAATCCAATCGGTGCCCGCGGCGACAACCGGCCACGGCTCGCCGCTGATCAGGCTGCCTTGGCGCATCGGCCCGCGAACACGACGGCCGCGAACACGACGGCCGCGAAGCGGGGCAGCCCAGATCGCTGACGGCTTTGTCCGGCCTCGCCAGAACACCTCGATCTCGCCGCTCGCCAACACGATGGGATGGGGCGCTCCGCCTAGCGGCCCCATGCCCAGATCGACGGGGCGGGTGAACGACGTGCCGAGGCCCCTGACCACGTGCCAGAGGTTGCCGTCGGTGCCCTTCCAGAACACCTGGACCTGTCCGGATCTCGTCTCGGCCGGATAGGGGCCGCTCGCCAGACTGCCCTGCAGATTCTGCGGCCCCGTCCAACCCTCGCCGGGACTGTACTGGCCGTGCCAGAGATGGTCGTCGCTCGAGCCTTTCCAGAACACGTCGATCACGCCGTTCGGCTGGGCTACCGCGCTCGGGCCACCGCCGAGCGGTCCCATCAGCATGAGCCTGCGCGCCCGCTGCCAGCCGCCAGCAGTCCGGCTCCGCTGCCAGAGATAGCCGTGGCTGCCGCGGTAGAACACATCGATCCCGGCCGCGTTCACCCGGACGACCGTCGGGTCGGAGGTTAAGTAGCCGCCCAGGTCGGTGCGCCGCCAGCCGCCGTGCTTGCCGGTATTGGACTCCTCCCACAAGCGGTGATCGACGCCTCGGTAGAACACCGCAACACGGCCGTGCGCCCAGTCCGCGCCCGGCTCAGCCAGTGAGGTTCCGCCGGGCATCGCCAGGCTCACGTCGAGGTAATCCTCGTCGATGCTCATGCTGTCGCCGCCGAAGGTCTGGATGACGTTCCCGCTGAATTGGTGCAGGCGCCTGCCGCGGGCCCAATAGCTATGCGCGTACACCGAGTCGGAGATGCGAGGCAGCCCGTTCCAGCGCGCATCGAAGATCACGTCCGGCGGAGCGAAATCACGGAGGGCGTAGCGCTGGGCCAGATCCGCGATACCCGTATCCGAGCTGCTGTAGACGCCTGACGAGTAGCCGAGCCTGTGTAGTTCCTTCGTCCAGGCCGACAGGAAACGCACCACCAGCAAGGTATCGGCCGCCGGGTAACTCTCCATGTCGTAGTAGATCGGCGTACGTGGCCCGAAGCCGAGTCGCTCCGCTTGCAGGGCGGCATCCCGAGCCACCGCAGTACCCTGCCCAGGCCGCGAGTCCAGCTGGCCGAACCTGGCTTGCGGTCCGGCGTACAGCGGAATGAACCGCCACCCGGCCGCGGCTTCCCGGCGAACCCAGCTCGGCGTCAGGTTGGCCTGATCGCAGGCTCGGTTCGAGCCGCCGATGTACATCCCGACAGCCCGGTAGGGCGAATACCGGCGCCAGGCCCTCATGAGCCTCTCGCTCGGCGTCGCGCAGGAATCGAATCCGAGGCCGTTGTAGTTGGCGACGAGTGCGGGCAGGGCTGGCTTGGCCACACCGAACACGAGGCGGGCAGATGCGGCGCGGAGGCCCCCAGCGATCGTCAGCACCTGCGCCGCAGAGCCGCCGCCAATCACGCTGGCGGCCAGTCGGCCAGGGCTGGGCACCTCGATTGCCGGCGCCGGCAACCCGGCGCTGGCGAGCACGCGGTAAATGACCGTCGGGTTTGCATCGAAGGTCCCGATCACGCTGATCCGCGGCGTACGCACCGTGATCAGATGCGAGACCGAGTTCTCCGTCGACGTGCGCTGCAGGTGCCCGGCTGCGGGCTGAATGACCAGCGCCTCGGTGGAGCCGACCAGCCAGCTCGGACAGGTTTCGTTCGCACCGGGTGTGCCCAGATAAACGGCGTGCAGATCGAACCGGACGCACGTGCCCGGATCCGTGGCCAGATTGATGACGGGCCATCCGGCCGGGACTTTGAACGTGTAACCGCGGTAACTGACCGACTTCAGGCGAGCTGCGGATGCCTCGGCCGCCGGCGCGGGCCCGGCCGGAAACAGCACGACGGTAGTGAGCAAGGCCACGGCTAGCACGACCGAGCCGGCCCAGACTGCGAACTTCGGAGCCTCGCGCGCTGGCCGCGACAGCCATGGAGGGAGCATGACCAGAAACGGCTTTCTCTTCCGTGGCAACGCAGCCCCAGCTAGGCGGCCGCCGGCGAAGATCAGGTTATTTCCCGATGCGGTGATCGCCCGAGCGACACGCCGGCTGCCCGCGAGCTGGCCGAGCTAGCTCCGCGATAACGTCCACCGATCCGCCGTGGCCTCGTGACAGAGCTCGAACATGCTGGCGGGCACTGCCCGCTCCGGCGTCGCCTCCACAAGCCAGCACTCCCGGCTGCCGGGGTCGCCGCTTTCGTCCGCCGCGTCGGGCACGGTGCGCTTGTCGCGTATGAACAACACCGTGTAAATGCGGCCGCGCCAGACAAACCTAGCGGGCCTGCCGTGCCGCTGCCATACCTCGACTGGTTCGCCGCGGATGGGCCGCATCTTGCCGCTCCCTGGGACCGTGGCACCGTCCGGCGCCGCTTCGCCGCCCAGGGGAAGTCAGGCAGCCCTCACGTTTCGAACATACATTCGTTCATCGGAAACAGCAAGGTCGCAGGCGTGGCCGTGCCTGTTGCGCGTCGCAGCAGCGCGCTCGGCGCCGCAGCGGGAAGCCATCGATGCACCCGCGTGGCGGCTTCTGATCACCGCCATTCGATAGACCGCTCGGCGCGGCGGTGCTGCGACGCTAGGCCGACGCCCAGCCCGGCATCGGAAATCCGACCATGAGATCCCGGACTTCGGCGGCGATCGTGTCGATCGACTCGTCGTCGTCCTTTGCCGCCGCCATGATCGCCGCGTCCATCCACGCGGCTATTTGCCCCATATGCGCCTGCGACAGTCCCCGCGTCGTGATGGCCGGCGTGCCGATCCTGAGGCCGGAAGGGTCGAACGGCTTGCGCGGGTCAAACGGAACGGTGTTGTAGTTCACCTCGATGCCGGCCCGGTCCAGTGCCTTTGCCGCGGGCTTGCCGCCGATCCCCTGCGCGGTGAGATCCAGGAGGATCAGGTGGTTGTCGGTGCCTCCGGAGACGAGGGTGTATCCACGGGCGGCGAGAGCATCCGCCAGGGCCCTCGCATTGGCCACGACCTGGTGCGCGTACTTTCCGAAAGACGGCTGGGCGGCCTCGCGCAGGGCGACCGCGATGGCGGCGGTGGTGTGATTGTGCGGGCCGCCCTGCAGGCCGGGAAAGACGGCCTTGTCCACGACCGAGGCGTGCTCCGCTGTCGACATGATCATCGCCCCGCGGGGGCCACGCAGCGCCTTATGCGTCGTTGTCGTGATGACGTCGGCGAATCCGGCGGGCGACGGGTGGGCGCCGCCCGCGATCAGCCCCGCGATGTGCGCGATGTCAGCGACGAGCACGGCGCCGACCTCATGGGCGATGTCGGCGAACGCGGGGAAGTCAATGGTTCGCGGGATCGCGGTCCCGCCGCAGAAGATCACCTTGGGCCGCTCCTGGCGCGCCAGGTCACGAACCTGGTCCAGGTCGATCCGGCCGGTTTCAGCCCGGACGCCGTACTGCACCGCGTGGAACCACTTCCCGGTCACCGACACCGGCCAGCCGTGCGTCAAGTGACCGCCCATCGGCAGCGACATCCCCATCACGGTGTCACCGGGGCGCAGGAAGGCCAGGTACACGGCCAGGTTCGCAGGCGACCCGGAGTAAGGCTGCACGTTCGCGTGATCAACACCGAACAGCGTCTCGGCCCGTTCACACGCGATGCGCTCCAGCGGGTCGATGAACTGCTGGCCTTCGTAGTACCGGCGGCCCGGATAGCCCTCCGAGTACTTGTTGGTCAGGACGGTCCCGCTCGCCTCGAGCACTGCGACCGAGACGTAGTTCTCCGACGGAATAAGCCGGATCTTCTCCCGCTGGCGGCGCGCCTCAGCCTCGATCAGCTCAGCAATGTCCGGGTCGCTCCCAGCAAGGTGCGGGATAGGCGGCTGGTGCATGGCGTGCTCCTTAGCTGCGCGACTGCCGGCCGCCTGCCAACTCCCGAAGCCGACGGGCCTGCGCTGCATCATGCCCAACCAGCCACGTCGGTTACAGCGACGCACCCGCTCGGCCGGGGCGGGCTGGGCGGCCTGCCGCGGCTGGATCTCCTTGACGGCGAAGTTCCGCAACCTGCGTCGTTGCTAGCGGGCACCGCTGACCTGCTGCCGGGACAGCGAGCCTGGCCGGGACAGCGAGCCTGGCCGGGACAGCGAGCCTGGCCGGGACAGCGAGCCTGGCCGGGCGGGGGCCCGGCCGGGCGAGCCCTGCCGCGCGGTTTCCTGGGCTGAGCCAGGCGGCCTGAAGCGGGGAGCTGACCCGGGCAGCGCCCTGCCGCGGGCGGCCGCCCGGCCTCAGCTCAGCCTGATACTGCCTCCAGCAGCTTCTTGCGCTGCTGCTCGCCCAAGCCCCCGACCCGACGGTTGTCGTCGATGCCAGCCTCTTCCATCACCGCTGCGGCCTTGGCCGGGCCGTAACCTGGCATCGCCTTGATGACCTGGGCGACCTTGGTCTTCTTGGTGATGTCGTCGGTCTTGGAGAGCACCTGGGCGATGCTGACCTTTCCGGACTTGACAGAAGCCAGCAACTCGCTGCGCTTCTTACGAGCAGCCTGCGCCTTGGCCAGCGCCTCGGCGCGCTGCTCCGGTGTAAGTGTTGGGAGAGCCATTTCACTCCTTCGGTTGAGTCGATCAACTGTCCCACATACCCATTACCAGGTGCGGCAACGAGGGTCGTGTCGGGGTGGAGCAGCCATTCCATTGCGACGGTTCAGGCCCCGACTCGGTTGAAGTTCGGTTTAGAACCTGTTCTACTTTCCGGCGAATGTGGTACCGAATGCCGGAGGGAGAAAGCGGCCATGCCGGACGATACGTGCACAGCTCGGGACCTGGCCCGTAAGTCACAGGCGGCGGTCAAGGCGAAAGACCGGTCGGCCTGGCTGAGCCTGTTCGCCCCGGAGGCGGTAGTCCAGGATCCGATCGGGCCGTCGGCATTCGACCCTGACGGCACTGGTCACCGCGGACCGGAAGCGATTGCGGCGTTTTACGACAAGGTCATTGCCCCGAATGACCTGATTACATTCGAAATCGAGAACTCCTACCTATGCGGTGACGAGGTCGCCGACGTCGGCGTCATCCGGACAGTGCTGCCCGGTGGCAAGCATGTCGCCGTCGTGCGTGGCGTGTATACCTACCGCAGCAACGGGGCCGGCCAACTCGCCGCGCTGCGCGCGTTCTGGGAGTTCGACAAGGCTGAGCTGACCGAGGCCTGAGCTAGCCAATTGCGCCGCCGTTCCCCTTAACGGTCGATCCGCAACACCCTGGCGGTTTGACAGGAACGTAAGCTGACAAACCGGGCTCTGGTGGCTGTCAAACTGTCAAGGTGTCGTGCGGGAGGCGATGCCGCGAGTCGGCTCGGGTCTGACCCTATGGGCGGGTCGTTGCCGAGTAGCAAGTAACCTGCCTAGGCCGCCGTTAACCCCCTATCTCGGAGCTTGTAGTGCGCATTGGGCAGATCGCGATCGACCTTGCCCCGCTGCGCGAGAGCCGGGACTACCGACGCTTGTTCACCGGCCGGTTCGTGGCCACCGCCGGGAACGCCGTGGCCACTACGGCGGCCAACTGGCAGGTCTACGGGCTGACCCACAACTCCCTCGCGGTCGGCTTGCTAACCCTGGCAGACGGTGCCGGCATGCTGGCCGGGCTCCTCACCGGCGGCATGCTGGCCGACCGGCACGACCGGCGCATGCTGCTCATGGCGGTCCGGCTGCCCCAGGCGGTGCTCGCTGCCCTGCTCGTGGTCAACAGCCTGGCCGGCCACCCGGCGTTGTGGCCGCTCTACGTGATCACCTTTGGCATCGGCACGCTGTCCGGACTCAGCGCCCCGGCGTCAACCGCGGCCACCCCAGCGCTGGTCAGCGCCGACAAGTTGCCGGCCGCCGCGGCGCTGAACTCCACTGCTGGCCAGCTCGGCAGCCTGGGCGGCCCCGCGCTCGCCGGCCTGCTGATCGCGGGCCCTGGCCTCGCTACCTGTTATGCCATCGACGCCGCGTGCTTCGTGGTGTTCGGCCTGGCCATGATCGGGATGCGGCCCCTGCCGCCCACGACTAAGGCGCAGCGACCTGGACTTCGGTCGCTGGCCGAGGGCTTCCGGTACGTCCGGCACAACCGGGTAGTCGGCGGCATGCTGCTGGTCGACACCAACGCGATGATCTTCGGCATGCCGACGGCGCTCTTTCCGGCGCTGGCGAGCACGCATTTCCACGGCGGCTCGGCCACCTTCGGGTTGCTGGTCGCGGCGCCCGGCCTTGGCGCCCTCATCGGGGCCGCGACCAGCGGCTGGACCGGCCGGCTCCGGCGGCCAGGCATGGTCGTCATCGGCGCCGGGATCTTGTGGGGACTTTCAATTGCCGCGTTCGGGCTCGTCCGCAGCTTGCCGCTCGGCCTGCTCTTCCTCGCGGCGGCCGGGATGGGCGACATGATCTCGGAGATACTGCGGAACGCCCTGTTGCAGCACTACACCCCCGACCGGCTCCGCGGGCGGGTGTCCAGCCTGTACCTAGCCCAGGTGACCGGCGCTCCGGCGATAGGGAACGTGGAAGCCGGAGGCGTCGCACGGCTTGTTTCGCCAGGGTTCTCGGTGGTAACCGGAGGCCTTGCCTGCGTGGCCGGGGCACTGGTGCTCGGCGCGATGATCCCGGCGCTGCGCGGGGCGACCTTCAGTGGATCTTCCGGCGAATCGCCGGCCCCGGCCCCGCACGAGTCAGCCGAGTCCGCCGCCTGAGAGAGAAAGCAGCCACCTCGCACAGAAGGCGTGTCCGCTACGTGATCTGCATCGGGCAGAATGTGCGCTTAGGCGCCTGTAGCTCAGCCGGATAGAGCAGCTGCCTTCTAAGCAGCCGGCCGCAGGTTCGAGTCCTGCCAGGCGCGCCAACCCGAAATTGCAGGCCCAGAGCCGGTGCGAGACAATACTGGCCGCCTCGCGAGCCGGTGAACAGCAGGGCGCCCTGCCGCGGAATACGGTCGCGAAGGTGCTTCTCGCGACCTTGCCCAAACACGGCGGGCAAACCATCCGGAGCAGCCGTCGCCGCGGGCCGAGGCAGGCGGCCCGAGCCGTCTCGTCAGATGGCGGTGCCAAATGACTACGGCGTTGGGGATGACGCGCTCGAGTTCTCGGCGAAGGCAGGCTGACCGCATATCGCACCTCAGCTCCTAGTTTCCTGTCAGGTTGGAACGCTCGCTATTTGGTGAGGGAGCGGTAGTAGCCGGCAAGTCGGTCGAGGATCTCCTCGGCGCTGTTGTGCGAGGCGAAGGGTCGGGGATTGTTGTTCCAATGGCTAGAATCGTCCGGATGCCAGGGCCGACTGCAGGAAGCGCCGTACCCGTGGGTAGGGCCCGCACACTCGCTCAGGTGTACCGACACTTCGGTGAGGTCGACGCCGCCGAAACTTCGCCGCTGTACGAGCGCGTCGCCATCGCCCTGAGTGAGTCAGACGAGGCGCTGCGCGCCATCGAGGCGGCGCCGGCGCGCAAGCGGCACCCCACGGTGATCCTCGCCGCGCTGCACTACCTCGCCCTCGCCGGACGCGCCCCGGCGCTTGCCGCGGCATATGCCGCTGCGGACGGCGACGCTGCCGCTGGCGCGGCGATCGACACGCTGCTGCGAATGACCCACTCGGTGGTTGCCATCGCCGTGCGCCGGCGGACGCGGACCAACGAGACCGGACGCTGCGCCGTGCTGTATCCGGCCATTGCCGAGGCGGCGCGCCGGGTAGGCGCGAATGCGGTTGGGCTGATTGACGTGGGCTGTTCGGCTGGGCTCAATCTCAATGTCGATCGCGTTGGCATCACGTACAGCAACGGACAATCGCTGGGCGACCCGTCATCTCCCGTGCAGCTGTCGTCTTCGATTGTGGGAGACCGGCCCATCCCGACGCGGGCGATGCCCGAGGTCGTCGCCAGGGTCGGCGTCGACCTAGATCCGGTGGACGTGACCGACGAGGATGACGCCCGATGGTTGCGTGCCTGCCTGTGGCCGGATCAGCCGGAGCGGGTCGCGAGGCTAGAAGCGGAGATGGCGTTGGCGGCGACGGCACCTCCGCTGCTGCTGCAAGGTGACGCCGTCGAGGTGATGCCCGACGCCTTCGCTCGTGTGCCTGCGGACGCCCTGCCTGTCATCACCACGACGTGGGCGCTGTCGCACTTCCCGCTCGAGAGCCGCCTGCGCTTCCTGCACCGCCTCGACGAAGCGGCGGTCGTCCGGGCGGTGGCGTGGGTGTCAGCGGAAGGGGTCGGAGTCGCGCCGACGATACCGACACTCGGCGATCGCCGCGCCTCTGGCCACAGCATCATCGGCCTGGCGGTGTTCGACCGGTCGGCTCTGCGCGCCGAGGCCATCGGCCGCTGCTGGTCGCAGGGCCGCTTGCTGGCGTGGCTGGCAGACTCCTAGTCTCATCCACGTGCCACAAACGGGCCACGAGCAACGGTTCTCAGCAGACACCAGCGGTCACCCTGACCCGACGCTCTGGCCCCGCGCCGCTAAGCATCTGGCAGGATGTCAGTAACTACCGGAGCGGCCTGGGAAGGAAACCGGTGCCTGTCCGCTTTCAGTTGGTCATCGACTGTGCCGACCCGGACCGGCTGGCTCGGTTCTGGGCCGCGGCGCTTGGCTATGAGCTCGCGCCAGCCCCGGCTGGATTCGCTACCTGGAACGACTTCTACCGCGAGCTGGGGGTGCCCGAGGAGGAGTTGGTCGACGGGGCGGACAGGATCAGCGACCCGGAGGGCCACGGGCCGAGCGTCTGGTTCCATGTCGTCCCAGATGCCAAGACGGTCAAGAACCGGCTGCACCTCGACATCCACGCCAGTGGCGAGCGGACGGACCCGATCGAGACTCGCAGGAAGCGAGTCGATGCGGAGGCCAGCCGGCTGGCCGGCCTGGGCGCCACCATCACTGGCGCATTGTCCGAGGAAGGGCTGGACCACTATGCGGTCGGGATGAAGGACCCGGAAGGCAACGAGTTCGATATCAACTGACCGCTGAGCGGACCGGGGGTTTGACTCCCTCCAGGCGCGCTAGCTAGCCCAAACCCAGGTCGGAAACTCGTGCGCGACCTCTCGGCATTGACCGCCTAAGCCAGCTCAACGCGCCTCGTGACCGCTACGGCCTGATCGAGTCCGGAAGAGTCTCACGGCGAGGGCCCGGTAGCGTTGATCTGCAATAATTTGCTGATCGTCTGCACCGAAACTACAATGAAGCCATGACTGCCCAGACTCTTGGCTTCGCGGTCCAGCCGGAAGACCGGGCTGTGCTGGACGAACTGGTGGAATACTTCGGCGCAGGCAACAGATCGGCCTACCTTCGGGCCACGCTGAAGGTCATGAAGTCGATCATGATTGCCGATCAGCTTCGCGATGCGCAGGCTTACGGCCAGCAGCGAATCGCCGAACTCGGCATAGAGCCCGCTGAAGTCCCCGCGCAAGTCCAAGAATTCCTGAAGGGGTCCGCTAAGGGTCGCAGGAAGTGAGCTACCTCGCGGCTGTCCCTACTGCCGTGGTGTACGACATCAATCTGCTGGTGACTGCCGCAGCCGGCGGCAACAGTCCCTTCAGGTCCTGGCCGTCACCGCCGCCAGTCTCCGGCAATCCATCAGCTGACTGCGTCGGCATCATCGTCGACGCCGCCGAGTTCTCCCTGTGGCTGTCGCCACACATCTCCGAAATCATTGACCGGGTTCTCACCGACCTCCTCAAGTGGGAGCAGCCTGAGGCGGACGCCTACATCATGGCCTTGCTGGCAGCGGCAGAACACAGTGGCGGCGGCATCGTGACCGACGTTCCGAGGACAGTGCACGACTGCCCGGACCACGAGGACAACCTCATTCTCGACCTAGCAGTAGACGTGGGCGCGCTGATCGTGGTCTCCAACGACACTGATCTGCTCTCCATGTCGCCCTGGCGCGGAACGCCCATCATTGAGCCCCAGGCATTTGCCGCCAAGGTCGACGCTATGCGCCGACACGGCGCCGGCCCCGTCGCTGAGTTCCTCCCTCCGCCTGCGGGCACAGCTTCGCGGTTGCTGAGTTAATCCAAGAAGTTCTTACCAAGCGCGGCTGCGCGGCGCTCCCGCCGCGACGGCAAGATCGTCGTGCCATTAGCGTGACATTAGCCGGGGTCACCAGCGGTATTTCACAGCCTCGAACGGCTAGAGCTATCCGCAGGAGAGTAGGTGTGCGACCTCGTTGCGGTACACCTTCCAAGCTGGGCCTTACTGACGTTCCCAGTCGGGCAGGGCCGCGGGCGGGAACAGCACTGCGATGTTGTCTGCCGACGGATGCAGCTGCTTGTCTGGGTCGCCGCCCTCGCCCAGTAACAACTCAATGTCGGCACCGCGGAATCCCAGGGTGATGCGCGAGCACCAGTACCCGTCATCCGGAGCCCACGGCTTGTACGCCAACCGCACATCCGATACCGGCTGGCCGATGAACTGATTCCATCGGCCCGCGCGAGATACGTCCCAGATCGCTACGTTGGCTTCCGGGGTAACGACGCTCTCAATCAGTGGCCATTCCCGGATCCAGATCCCCTCGTGCCAGCCAGGGCTGTCCCAGCTGACTGTGAACCGCCTGCCGCAGACGGTCTCGAATTCCACGCCATGATCAACCGAGTCCCCGAACGGATACCGCCACGAAGGCTCGCGCCACTCATCCTCGGTCACAACTTGCCGAGCGCCGAGCACGCCGTCCTGACGGTCGGGCTGCGCATAGTCCACGTCGCAGTACCGCACCGCGGCCAGGTCCAAGCCGACAAGCTGACGCGCGTGAACCCGCGCCTCCTCGACCTCCTCCAGCGTCTTAACCCAGGACCACTCCACCCCTACAGCATGACCGCAAGCACAAGCTAGTTTCGTGCCCGCTGCATGCCCGCCGCTAACGCCGTCCAGAGGCAACGGCGCCCGTTTCTGGCAACGTCCGCACGTACCGCGAGTCGGGACGTCCTCATGCGGCCCGGTGGCCGTGGCTTTTGAAGACCTGAATCGTGTGCCAGTTGACGTAGATGACATCGACGGGCGGCTGGCCTGGCCGGACGTCCAGTAGCGGCTGGCCAGCGAGGGCGTCGATGGCGCGGCCTGCCTGACTGGTCGCAACGTACAGCGGGGATACGGTGACTCGCAGGTCGGGACGGAGGCCGAGGACGCCACAGTCGAAGAGCGCGTGGTGCAGCGAGCACAATGCGACCGCGTTGGCCAAGTCGTCTGGGCCCTCCTGGCTGTGCCAGCGCACGTGCGCTGCTTCGATGGCGACGGGGTTCCGGCCTAGCCGACCGTCGAATCCGCACATGGCGCACCGGTAGGCATATGCGCGCAGGACCTCCTCGGCGAACCCGGGCGCGCGTGGTCGACGCGCCGAGGCCCGCGAGATCTGGGGCGTCTCGAGGATGGCGAGGTCAAGATTGACCGCTGCACAGATCATCTCGCCAAGCACGGGAGTGAAGTGCTGGTCCAGGAGCAGCCGCGCGGCTGCGGCCAGGGTCGCACTGTCAGCGAGCAGCGCGGTGACCTCGGGCCGGAGCTCTCCAATGGCGCCATGATCTAGCAGCCATCGCGCTCTCTCGGGTGCATTCGGATCTATGTCATCGCCACTGCGATCGCGAAGCTCCCACAACTCGCGCTCAAGATGCACGAACGGCATCGCCGCTCGCTGGCGCTCCAGCGCCCGGCTCCTGACCGGCGGCCCGAAGTCGTTGATGAGCTGGCTAACCGGATCCGCTGCCTCAGCGTATGAGGCCTGTGCCGAGCCAGTTGCCGCGAACCTGCCGAACAGCCACAACAACAGCAGCGGCTTGTGCGGTGCCCGCTGCCCGCCAATCTGTGCTCTGCGCAGCCCGGACAGCCGCTCCATTAACTCACTCGGCGTCACTGACACATCCCTGCATGCCCGGCTGGCTAGTCTTGCCGCGCAGCTCCACGGCTCAGGATACCGACATGGCGCTATTCTCCATGGCTGGCGAGACTAGCGAAGATCGCCACACGGACAGACCACGCGCCTACTTTCTCCACCGCGGCCGCATCCGCTAATACTCATGCGGCAATCGGCGCGGCTTGGCAGCAGGTGATCGGCGCGTCTTCGGCTGCCAGCCGATCGAGTCGGCCTAGTTATGGGATTGCGATGGTATCGTATTCCCATGGAAGCTGTCATTGACCAGGCAGGTCGGGTCGTGCTGCCCAAGCCGATCCGTGACGCGCTGGGACTGCTCCCTGGAACGAGGGTCGACATCTCGGCGTACGGCGCTGGCGTCCAACTCGTGCCCGCGGGCCGGACAGCGCGCCTGGTCGAAGAGGATGGCGTGCTCGTCGCGGCCGGCGAGACCCCGGTCGATGACGACATAGTCTTCGCCCTCATCGACGCTGGCCGCAAGTGACGGTCGCCGTCGACGCGAGCGTCGCCGTTCCTCTACTGGTCCGCTCTCATCACGACCATGTCGCGGTGGCCCGCTGGTGGGGCGGGCAGGAGATCACGCTGAGCGGCCACGCCCTCGCCGAGACCTACTCCGTACTGACCAGGTTGCCCGGCGACGCCCGGCTGGCACCCGGCGACGCCGCCCGCCTGCTCAAAGCCCGCTTTCCCGCGCCGCTGGTGCTGAGCAGCCGCCGGGCCCGCACCCTGCCGGACACGCTCAGCCGCCTCGGCATCGCCGGCGGCGCCGTCTACGACGCTCTTGTGGCACTGGCCTCCAAGGAGGCCGGGGCAGCCCTCGCTACCAGGGACGCACGAGCACGTGGCACCTACGACGCGGTAGGCGTCCAGGTAATCATCGTGACCTGATCGCGATAGCACCCGCGCTGCCGAACGCGCGGTCCGCCTAACATCCGAGGGCCTCATGTGTAGCTGTGTATCAACGCCCAGACGAGTCATATGACTGACCTGAGCGGCATCCGCGTCCTGGTGACCGGCGCCAGCAGCGGCCTGGGTGCGGCGATGGCCGCCGCGCTCGCTCAGGCGGGTGCCCGGGTGATGGTCACCAGCCGCGAGCAAGCCCGGGCGGAAGCAACCGCGAAGGCGCTCGGTTCCACCGCGATCGCGTGTCAGCTCGACGTGCGTGACGAGCGCTCGGTTTCCGATTGCGTTGATCGGGCTCGGGGAGCGTGGGGCGGCGTCGACATGCTCGTCAACAACGCAGGCATCGGCATGCGGACGGTCAATCCCCGGTTCATGTCGGAGCCGCAGCCGTTCTGGGAGGTCGCCGCGGCCGGATTCCGTGATGTCGTGGAGACCAAGGTCGTCGGCTGTTTTCTGATGGCCCGCGCGCTGGTACCGCTGATGCTCCGCGAGGGCGGCGGCCGGGTCGTCAACATCTCGATGAATGAGCAGACTATGGTCCGCCGCGGCTTCGTGCCGTACGGGCCCGCGGGCGCCGGCGTCGAAGCGTTGTCGCGGGTGATGGCAGCAGACCTGGCCGGCAGTTCGGTGACCGTCAACATCCTGCTTCCCGGCGGTGCCACCCGGACTGGGATGGTTCCCGATGAGGTTCCCGCCGAGGTCCGGACCGCACTGCTGGACCCAGCCGTGATGGGCCCGCCGATCGTGTGGCTCGCCTCCGACCTCGCCGCCGGCGTGCATGACCGGCGCATCGTGGCGACCGAGTTCGACGCGACGTCGGGCGCGCCCTGATGGCGACCTGGTCTTGCAGGTCAGTCACCGCCTGCGCCCGCCAGCAGGGATCGGCCCGTGAAGGCAGCGCCTTCACCGTGCTGCCCGGCTTCCCCAGCCCGTCAAGCAGCGGCATAGGCGGGCAGTCCGCTGCCGGATGGTGACAGGCGAGGGCCTCGCATACGACCCGCTCGGCACGGTAACCTGCGGCTAGGCACTCAACCCAGGTAAGCGGCAGGAATGGCGGACCTGGCTGGCCGCAGACTATTCAGCGCCCCGCCGCTGCAGCCGTCCGACGAGGAGGCGTGCGCGTTGGGAAACGACATCGCTGGCTCGACGAGGACCGCGCAACCCCCGTCGGCGGTCAGCCCCGGCGACGTCGGGCTCGCCGACGCATTGCGACGCTGGTGGTGGCTGGCCACTCTTGTGGTCGCGGTGTCGCTCGTCGTCGGCGGATCTGTCCAGCACGCCTTCGATCAGAGGCGCGCGGACCGCAGCTTCTACGACGTTCAGGTCCTCACCTCGGCGTCCCGGTTCCTCGACGAGGAAACCCGGCAGATCGCCCTGCCGGTGGCCGAGCGCAATGTGGTCGCGTTCGGAGATCTCGCCGACTCGATTAACTCTGACCTCGGTGTCAACGGCGAAGGCACCTTGCAGGTGAGCCTAGGCACCGGCAGCGCTGCCACGTTCACGCAGATCGCCTTCGAGGTCAACGTGGCATCCCCGTACGCCACCACGACCTTCGTCGTATGGTTCGTCCGAGGCCCGGGTCCCGGCGGGATGAACGAACAGGACGTGGGGTCGTGCCTGCTGTCCACGAGCCTGCAGGGCGCCGGACGGGCAACGGCTTACCTTAACCTCGGTGCATCCGGACTCTTCCCGTGCGCACCGGACCTGTGGTCCGCGCATCGCCAGGGCCCGCTGGCGCCTGACTTGGCGTTGGCAGGCATCCCGCAGTCGGGCAACTTCTAGCCACAAGCGAGGACCTAACCGACAACAACCAATAAGGGAACGGGGTCGCCATCAGCCCGCAGCCTGCGTCGCCGCTCGGTGCTCAGGGCTACAGCGGGCCGGGCTGCAGCGGGCCGGTCGGCGGCGCGGGATCGGGCTCAGTGAGACCGAGCAAGGGCTCATCGGCCGAGCGGATATCGGCCGTCGGCAGGCCGGCGGGATACAGCCGCCGAGCCTTCTCGGCCACCGAGATCGCGATCTCCACGTGCTGCTTCCGGCTGGCGGCGTAGAAGTCCTGCGCATCGGCGCTCAGCTTGGGTAGCGCATGCAGCGGCTTGTCGCTGACAGCGAGCAGAGTTGCGGTCGGTATCCGGTAGCGGAACCCGTTCGCCGCCACCGTCGCCGACTCCATATCGACCGCAAGCGCGCGGGACAGCCGCAGCCGGTCGGCCACTGAGCCCAACTGGAACTCCCAGTTCCTGTTGGCGGTCGTGAAGACGATGCCCAGGCGGCAGCGCAGGCTGCGGGCCGTTAGCTCGTCGAGCAAGAGCGTGTTCAGGGTGTGATTGGAGACCACCGGCACGCTGAGCGGAAGGACGTCGTCGAGCACGCGGTCGTCTCGCAGGTACGCGGTCGCCAGAACTAGGTCCCCGATTTCCTGGTGATTGCGGAGCCCGCCGCAGTGGCCGATCATCAGCACCAAATCGGGGCGCAGCACCGCGAGGTGATCAGTGATGGTCTTGGCGTTAGACGGACCGACGCCGATGTTGATCATGGTGAGCCCGGCGCGGCCGGGAAGGGCGTGATGCCAAGCTGGCATCTGGCGCCCGTCGGAATCGGGGCCGGTGCAACCGGGCAGCGCGGCCCGGAACTCCGAGACGTGCCACGAGTAGTTAGTAAGCAGGACGTACCGCTGAAACTCCTCCGCCGGTGTCCCGGTGTAGTGCTGCAGGCGGTCGATCGATAGAGCCATGCGTTCCGGACCAAACAGGAACAGCTTCTTGCGCCGCAAGTCCCAGCGCGTCTCGTCGACGGCGGGGCCGATCGCCGGATCGTGCAGACTGAGCGCGCGGCGGCCGCGGCTGACCGAGATGCGGGCCCCCGCGGCAGCCAGGCGGCTGAGCTCGCGCTCCAGGTACCAGTGGATCGCGCGGGGCGCCGAGAACTCGCCATCAAGCACCGGATTATGCGCCGACCACGGCCGTTCGACGGTCAGCCGCGCGTAATAGCCGTCTTTATCTGCCTCCTCCATGGCGCGACATAGCTGCTCCACTTCCACCGCGCGCCTGTCCTCCGGGACGGCGGCGAAATCCACCGACTTGCTCATCCGGTCATAATGCCAGCGCAGGCCGCCGCCTCACGGCTGGGCGGGGCGATCGCTGGTATTCGCCCACACCGCCGTGCCCGGCAGGACTGGGCGATGACGCAGAACGAGTAGCTTCCCGGTCAACTTCGTCGCGGAACCCGGCTCAGCAGAATGCCGAAGTTCTCGCGATAGGCAGCCAGCAGCGCAGCGTCATCGTCAAGTTGCT
The DNA here is from genome assembly GCA_963804435.1 of uncultured Actinomycetota bacterium. Lineage (GTDB taxonomy): Bacteria > Actinomycetota > Actinomycetes > Streptosporangiales > Streptosporangiaceae > JAJYUU01. The sequence goes on from CAWDQI010000001.1 coordinate 4,529,330, forward strand.
CCTCCGAGCGCGCCGTGCCACTGGTCCGGATCAGCGTCCTTGAGCTCAGCGTGATCCGGCCGTCATCGGTCAGCCGCGAGCAGACCGTTCCCTGGGTGAAGTGCGACTCGGGCGATGTCGCCTGCCACCAGCAGGTCGGCTCGAAGTCGGCCAGGGAGCGCGGCCGCGTCTCGATGCGGTACTGCGGCTGACCATCCTTGTACACATCCACGTCGCCGTGCTCGGCGTCGGCGAGCCGGAACGTTCCTGCCGGATCGGCCTGATCCGTCCTGCTGTCCATGAGCAGCGGATAGACGCTGTGACTGCCGAAGCCGACGTCCGCGAGCCAGGGCCCGCTCCCGTCCGGCAGGCGTACCGCTAAAGTCAGGTGGTCGAACGGCGGGCCGAGCCGATCATCACCGTGGACCCGCGCGGCCAGCCGGGTGACCTCAGCGCCGAGCGACTCAAGCAGGGCTGCAAAGAGCCCGTTGAGCTCATAACAAAAGCCGCCCCGCCGCCGGCTCACGATCTTGGCGGCAAGATCCGCTTCCGCCAGCGAGATCGCCTCGGACAGATGGATGCTCAGGTTCTCAAACGGAACTGTCAGCTGATGAGCTCGGTGCAGCAGCCGGAGCCCGTCGGCATCGGCCGCCACCGGCCGCAGCACGGCGATGCGATGCAGGTACGCGGCCACGATGTCGTTGTCCATCAGCGCACTGTAGGCGATATCGCCCTGCTGGCAGCCGACCCTGCGCAAGTTGTCCATCCGGGATGCCGCCGTTCGTCGTTCTATGGCGAGAGACTTCTCGCAGCGAACTGTCGGCAGCGCGGCGTAGCATCGACGCGTCGCTAGACCGTAAACCACGGACAGGAGCACTGCATGACCGGCGTACGGGCTCTCGTAGGCACGCGCAAGGGCGCGTTCGTGCTAACCGCGGACGGCAACCGCGAGAAGTGGGACGTCAGCGGTCCTTTCTTCAGCGGTTGGGAGGTCTACCACGTCAAGGGGTCGCCTGCCGATCCGGACCGACTCTACGCATCCCAGTCCAGCGGCTGGTCCGGCCAGGTGATGCAGCGCTCCGATGACGGCGGCAAGACCTGGGACCCGGTGGGCAACCAGTTCAGCTACTACGGCACCCCGGGAACCCATCAGTGGTACGACGGCACGCCGCATCCGTGGGAATTTGCCCGGGTGTGGCACTTGGAGCCGTCGCTCGACGACCCCGACACCGTATACGCGGGCGTGGAGGACGCGGGCCTGTTCCGGTCAACCGACGGAGGGAAGGAGTGGCAGGAGCTGCCCGGCTTGCGCTGCCATGGCACCGCATCCTCGTGGCAGCCCGGAGCCGGCGGCATGTGCCTGCATACGATCATCCTCGATCCGGTCCAGCCGAAGCGGATCTTCGCCGCCATCTCCGCCGCGGGCGCGTTCCGGTCCGATGACGCCGGGGAGACGTGGCGCCCGGTCAACCAGGGCCTGCATTCGGAAGGTATCCCGGACCCGCAGGCCGAGGTAGGCCACTGCGTCCACCGGATCGCGATGCACCCGTCGCGGCCCGAGGTGCTGTACATGCAGAAGCACTGGGACGTCATGCGCAGTGACAACGCGGGCGAGTCCTGGCGTGAGATCAGCGGCAACCTGCCGAGCGACTTCGGGTTCCCGATCGACGTGCACGCGCATGAGCCCGAGACCGTATACGTGGTCCCGATCACCAGTGACGCCGAGCATTTCCCGCCCGACGGCAAGCTGCGCGTGTACCGCAGCCGTACTGGCGGCGACGACTGGGAACCGCTGACAAACGGCCTGCCGCAAGAGCACTGCTATGTCAACGTGTACCGCGACGCGATGGCCGTGGACTCGCTCGATGACTGCGGCGTGTATTTCGGCACCACCGGCGGGCAGGTCTACGGCTCACCAGACTCCGGCGACACCTGGGCGCCGATCGTACGAGACCTTCCGGCGGTGCTGTCCGTCGAGGTCCAGACGCTGGCATGATCCGGATCGTTCTGCCCGCGCACCTGCGGACGCTCGCGCGCATCCAGGGCGAGATCGAACTGGCCGTGGCCGGGCAGGTCACCCAGCGTTCAGTGCTCGACGCGCTGGAGGCCAGATACCCGGTGCTGCAGGGCACGATCCGCGATCACGACACTCAGCGCCGCCGGGCGTTCATCCGGTTCTTTGCGTGTCAGGAGGATCTGTCACACGAAGAACCGGACAGCCCGCTCCCCGAGCAGGTCGTCACGGGCAGAGAACCGTACCTGGTCGTCGCCGCCATGGCCGGCGGCTAGGAGGACGACAACCGGGTACAGGCGCGCTCCTTGCATGACTCGGGTAGCGCCTTGGCAGCCGGTCGCAGCCAGGCCCTTCCAGGGATTGGGCTGCGGCCTGCCGACGTTAACCGTGAGCACGTCATATCAGGCGACAGTACGGTTCAGAACTTCGCCGCCGCGAGTCATTTGCCTGGACGACGCACGTGGACCTGGGAGGAGACGACGTTGACCATAAGGCCGGACACGAAAGACTGGACATGGGTGCTGCGCCGGCCCTGCCCGGAGTGCGGCCTGGATACTCAGAGCTTCGCCCGGGAGGACGTGGCCGGGATGACCCGCGTCAACGCCGAGCGGTGGGGGCAGGTGCTGGCAACGGGCTCCGACCGACGCACGAGGCCGGTGCCGGGCACGTGGTCGCCGCTCGAATATGGCTGCCACGTTCGCGATGTCTTGCGGCTGTACGGCACCCGCTTGGACCTGATGCTGACCCTTGACGGGCCGCGCTATCCGAACTGGGACCAGGATGCCACGGCGGTCGACGACCTTTACGCCGAGCAAGACGCGGCCGTTGTGGCGATCGAACTCGAGGCGGCAGCGGCGGCCATCGCGGCCAGGTTCGACCTCGTCACCGGCGACCAGTGGCAGCGAACCGGCTTTCGCAGCGACGGCGCCCAGTTCACGGTCGAGACCTTCGCGCGATACTTTATTCACGATCCGGTGCATCACCTCTACGACGTCACCGGTATCCGCGCCGGCGGCTGAGTGGACCGGAGCTGGGGTGCGGGCATGGCGGAGCGGGCCAGGGCTACGGGCTCGCCCGGCCCGGGCGATAGGCCAGGTAGCGATCCTCGGCGGCGTAGTCGAACATCGCGTCGAAGTATCCGTTCCCTAGCCAGGGCAGCGCCGCACGATCCTCAGCGGCGCCTGCCGCCGAGACCAGCCAGTCCACCTCCGCGGCAACAGTTTGCGCGTAGTTGCCAGCCGGGACGTAGCCGAGCTTCTCCGCGGCCGTCATGTCGAGCACGATCGGGTATTCCGCGTCCCACGGATGATGTCCGAGTTCCGGCTCCGCGCCGGCATCGAGGAGCACCTCTTCCCATCTGTGGTCCAGCAGGGCGGCGATAGTGCGAGCTATTTCCAGCCCGCTCGGCGCATCGGGGTCCGCGCTGTTCAGCACTCTGCGGCCGGGCTGAGCAGCGACCGTCTCGATCAGCGCAGCGACGTTGGCAGCGGCGGTGGTGTGGTCGATCCCCTCGCCGCGCCGCGCCAAGAACACGGCCGGGCGCCGGTCAAGGACACGCTTGACGAACACCCATTCGCGCGGCCGCGGTGCTCCCGGACCGTGCACTTTGGACGGACGCAACACGGTGACCGGCGCCCCGCTGTCAAGCAGCACGTGCTCGGCCGCGACCTTGTTAGCCCCGTAGCCTTCCCTGCTCCGGAAATCGCTGTCCGACGCAGCCATGGTTGGCTGGTCCTCGCTAACCGGACCGTCGAACCGCGGCCCGACCTCGGAGTTGAGGTGATTCCCGGCGGCGTCGACGTACACGGCCTTGGCCGAGATCATCACGGTGCTGGTGGCGGCGCGCGCCAGTGGCAGCAGCCGGACCGCGTCCGCGGAGGTGTAGCAGACGCAGTCCACCAGCAGGTCAGCGCCGTCGCCCGCCGCCGCGGCCAGCGCCCCGCCGTCGGCTCGATCAGCCGGGATGAACCTGACCCCGGCATCTGCCAGCTCAGGCGACAGGTGCCCCGCATACCGGCCCGTCACGTCGACCTGCCAGCCTGCGGCCAGTAGGCGGCCCGCGGCCGCGCGGCCGATAAGGCCGGTGCCACCCAGGATCAGTGCTCGAGGCATCCGTGCACCTCCCTGACATCCTCCCCGCGCCAATCCGCCTGCCGGGGAACTGCCTGGTACAGACCGTAACGGCCGCACTGGCGTGCGCGCTCCTCGGATTCACCTCAGCCGTCGAACCAAGCATTGCAGCGTCGCCTGTGCGAGCAGTCCGGATCCGGCCATGACAGATGTCACCCATGCACATCAACCCGGTCACAGGTTGATCACAGACGGCCTGTTAAGTTGAGCCACAGGGGGAAATCCAGAGGCCAGATCGGAGGGTTCGATGGGCCTGCCTGCACGTCAACGCAGGGTGCTCTACCGCATCGAGGGCACGCTGCGGGGCTCAGACCCACGACTTGCAGCTCTTTATGCGATCTTTTCCAGACTGACTCGCGACGAGGAAATGCCGCGCATCGAGCAGGTGCGCTATGGGATAAGGCGCGTCGTGGCCCGGATGGGTCATATATCAGCCAGTGTCCGCACAAGAAGGCACATAAGGCTCATGCCAAGGCAGCCAGTGGTGCTGTTCTTCCCGCTCGTCCTGGCGCTGGCAGTCGTATCGATCGTCCTGATAGCACGATCGGGCCCAGGCTGCACACCGGTCCGCCCGGTGGCCCGCACTCATACCGTGGTGAAGGCCAGCCCCTGCAGACCGGCTACGTCGTTCAACCCGATGTTTGGCCGTTGACGCTGCCGGAGGGCCGCGCTCCAGCCTGTCAGGCCAGTACCGCGACCAGTTCCGGTTTCAGGCACGCCGCCCCGGAGGTTCCGGCCGTCGCCGGGCCTACCTGGCCGCAGGTCGCGAGCAAGACGATGTTGCTGGCAGGGTTATCGCTGCCGCCCAGGCCAGACAAGTCGACGAAGAAGTGCGGCCAGGGCAGCGCCTTCGATGTCCAGATGACCTTATTCTTCGCCGGGCTATAGCCCCACGCGTCGCCGAGCCCGCCTTGGTCCAGGCCGAGCGCCACGCCGCCGTTCACCGAGTAGAGGCTGGAAAGCACCGAGTCTGCGGCAACGCTTAGGACCGCACCCGTGGCCGGATTCACCGCTTTCAGCGTGCCTCCCATCGCCAGATACACCGTCCCGGTCCTGGCGTCGGTAAGTTCCAGCGCTGCCGGGGCGAGGTGCCAGAGCGGCTGCGCGTTATCCCCGCTGAAACCCCATACGCCGGCTGCCCCCGCGAAGAGCACGACGCCGTCCAGAGGCCTGACCGTACTGGCCCGGGGGACAACCGCGCCGCTGAGCGACCCGGCCGGAAAGCCCGGCTGTACTGGTCGCAGGATTTTCGACGCGCCAGTGCGCAGGCTGATCCGAAGCAGGGCGGTAACTGGCGCCGAGCCCAGGTATCCGTGGCTGGTCCGGGTCACGTAGACGTACTGCCCGGCCACCCGCCAGGCTTCGGCCGGGCGACCGGTCGACCGCACCCACAAGACCCGTCCGCTGGCATTGACGTAAGCCGTGACGGCATGAGCGCCGACGATGACGGTGCGGTAACTGTCTGCCGCAATGGCCCCGCCGTACGCCGCAGCCGGGAAAATCCGGATCTGCCGACCGGTGGCAGCGGACAAAATTACCTCATCGCGCCCGACGGCACTTGTGCTTGGTGGCTGAACTCCGACGGCTACGACGCTCGAGAAAGCGCGCACGCCGACGATCTGGGAACCCGGCGGCAGGCCGGAGAGCGACGTCTGCCAGCGGGGCTCACCCTTGGCGGCCGCGAAGGCCCGCACCGATGTCCCGGAACCGAGCACGGCTATGTGGCCATCGGTGGCGGCGTACGCCGATACCTGGGCTGGCACCGTGCCCGCAACGCCGGGCTCGGCAAGCCAGGAACCGGACAGCTGCCGCGTCCACAGGATCGAGCCAGGGGTCTGGCATCGGCCGGCCTGGCAGGCATGGCCTTGCTGGCTGCTGGCCCGGCCAGGGATGACGGCAGCACCGATGAGCACGGCCGCCAGTAGGGCTCGCCTAGCCCAGGTGACCGGACCTTGTCTAGCCCATGTGACCGGCCCGTGTCTAGCCCCTGTGACCGTCCCCTGCGCGACCCTCACCGGCCTGCTCGACCCCTCTCAACCGGTCCCCGTAGCGACGTGTGCGCCTCTCGCCACGCGTGCACACAGTTGATCATTTGCCACCTAACGGTAGTGGCTGCCGGCCCTGCGCGGGACCGGACTTTCGCGCCGTCGGAGCTGCCGAGGGCCGCCCGGCGACCATCGCGCCCCCGATCGGCCCATGCCGGTGCTCAGTCGAGCCGCTTTCAGTAGCGTGAGCATGCCAGGCCGACTCAACCTATTTACCCGGAGGAACCGATGCCGGACCGAGCCCCGCTCCCCTATGACTTCTTGCCGCAAGTTCCCTCGTTCACCGTCGTAAGCGACGACGTCGCCGATGGCCAGCAGATGACAGAGGCGCACGTGTATAACAGCTTCGGGATGAGCGGCCAGAACCTCTCCCCGTCACTTCGCTGGCATGGGTACCCCGAGGAAACGAAGAGCTTCGCCGTGACGTGCTACGACCCGGATGCCCCGACCGGCTCCGGCTTCTGGCACTGGGTCGCGCTGGACATACCGGCTTCCGTCACCGAACTTCCTACCGGCGCGGGCAGCGGCGCTCCCGGCGCGCTGCCGGCGGCGCATTCACGGTTCGCAACGACTACGGCACCAAAGACTTCGGCGGGGCCGCCCCGCCACCGGGCGACCCGCATCGTTACATCTTCGCCGTGCACGCCCTCAACACCGACCATCTCGGCGTCGACTCAGATGTCTCGCCCGCGGTGGCCGGGTTCAACCTCACGTTCGCCACGATTGCCAGGGGCATGATCGTTCCGGTTTACGGTCATTCCGGCTAGCAATTCGCCTGTCCTCTGAGACTGGCCAGCCGCGTCTGGACTGGCCGCGGCGTGGCCAGCCGGCTGGTCGGCCACGCTTCACGCGGATCCGGTCGCTAGGACGGCTACCGCTTCGGGCGGATCCGGCCAGCCGGCCGGCCACCGCTTCGGGCGGATCCGGCCAGGCCGCATCGGCCTCACCCGCGCATTCCCGCCAGTACCCCCCGCTCCCGGTCGGGGTCGAGCCCGTGGCCGCTTCGCCCTGGCGGATCCGGCGGATCGCCCTCAGCCTGGAGCCACGCCCAGGTGTCGGCGACGGTCTCCCGCATAGGCCGGCAGACGAGCCCGGCCGTGAGGGCGGCCGTGACATCCCCCGCGTGCAGCCCGGCAAGTGCGCTGTCAGGTGGTACCCAGACCGGCAACTCTGTCCACGGCGAGATCCCGGCCGCCAGGATCACCTCGGGCGGGGCCCAGACCAGCCGCGCTGACGAGCCGGTGGCCTCGACGGCCGCTTCGAGCAGGTCCCCCATCGTCGCGTGGCCGGGACGGCTCACGGTGTTGAAGGCACCCGAGATCCCAGCGTCTGCCGCATGCAGGAGCCAGCGAGCCAGGTCACGGGCGTCGATGTATTGCAGCGCCAGGTCGGCCGGGCCTGGTGCCAGGACATCTCCGCCGCGCTCGATCCGGCGCAGCCACCACGGCATCCGGCCCACTCGCTCGTACGGCCCGAGTATCAGGCCCGCCCTGGCTAGCACCGTGTTCGCGCCGAAGCCCTGCAGGGCAGCAAGCTCCCCGCCGCGCTTCGCGGCCGCATAGTCCGCCGCGTCGTCGCTATCCGGATCCCCAGTCACCACCGGCCCGGATTCATCGAGCCCGATGGCGATGGGCCAGGAGTAAACCGACCGGCTGGAAACGTAGCCATAGTGTCCCGCCCGGTCGGCCAGCAGCGTCGCCGCGTCGAGCACTACCCGCGGCGCTCCGCTCCAGGTGTCGATGACCGCATCCCACGTCGCGTCGCCGAGCACTGCACGCAGCGCCACCGGGTCGGTGCGGTCGGCGTGCAGCGCCAGCGCGCCGTGCGCGGAAGGGCCGCTCACGCCTCGGGTCAGCGTGGTGACCTGGTCGCCGCGCGCAAGCGCTTCTTCGACCACAGCACGGCCGACATGATGAGTACCGCCCACCACCAGGACTCTCATATCAGTCATCTTGCCCGGATCACGAGGATGCGCTGGGCTGTTCATCGTCGGCGTAGGCGAGCCGGCCACTATGTCCTTCATGCCCCTCTCGGTTTTCGACGAAGCCGCCAGTCACTACGACGCAGCCAGGCCCTCGTACCCGGCGGCCCTGTTCGACGAGCTGGAAACAAGAACCGGGCCACTGGCCGGCCAGCTCGTGCTGGACTGGGGAGCAGGTACCGGGATCGCCAGTCGCCAGCTCGCCGAGCGCGGTGCACGTGTGGTCTCGCTAGACATCGGGGAGCGAATGCTGCGGCTCGCGCTTGCGCGAAGCCCATGGGCGGCCTGCGCGCTCGCCGATGGGAACAACATGCCGATCCGCTCCGCGACCGCTGCCCTAACCACGTTCGCCCAGTCCTGGCATTGGTTCGACCCGGAACTCGCCACCGCCGAAGTAGCCAGGGTGCTGCGGCCCGGCGGCTTCTGGGCGGCCTGGTGGAACCGGGCGCACGCTGACGGGGAGGCCTGGTTCGATGATTACCAGGCGCTGGTGTCTTCGTCCTGTCCGGGCTATCTGTGGCAGCACCGCAGCGACGAACAGATGGCGCCGGATTGGGCCAGCGGTCTGGTTGAGGCAACCAGCGTGACCGTGGTCCCATGGGTGCGTCGGCTGACAGCCGAGCACTGGATCACCGACGAGCGGAGCAAGTCCTACTTCATCGAGCTTGAGCCGACTCTGAGGGAGTCGGTCCTCGGCCAGGTGGCAGCCATCCTTGCCCGGCGGTTCCCGGACGGCCAGCTGGTGGTTCCGTACCTCACCACGCTGCTGCTGGCCAGGAAGGCGGGCTAGCCGGGCGGCAGGCTGGCCAGTCGCTCGCCGACCTGGGACAGCGCATAGCCCGGCAGGCTGGCCAGCTGATCCAGCAACCATTGCGAGGACAGCGCTCTGAGCAGGCCCTGCACCTCACGCGAGCTGGAGTGCGCGGCAGGTACCACGAGATCGAAACGCTCTTCGGCCAGGGGAACGAAGCCAAGTCCATAAGCCAGTGCAGCTGGCTCGCTGGCGACTCCCGCGTCAGCCAGCCCTGCGTGGATCGCGGCCGCGACTTCCAGGTGCCCGGTGGCCACACTCTGGTAGCCCGGCAGTTCATCGGCGGCGATACCGTGCCTGGCCAGTTCCCGGTCCAGCACCCGCCGCGCCTCGGCTCCTGGTTCCCGGTTAACTATCCGAAGGCGGGCGGCGGCAACGTCGGACAGCGTCGCGACGCGGTCCGCAAGTCCGCGCCGGAGCACCAGCCCCTCCCGCCAGGAGCAGAACCCGATCACCTCGGCGCCGTGTCGCAACAACTCGGCGGCCGGTCCGGTGTTGTAATCGCCCGCCCGCCCGCGCAAGTGGGCGCCTGCCACGTGCACCAGGCCGTCCGCCGCCAGCCGCAGGGCCTCGTGGCTCCCGCATGGCCACCAGATGAATGAGATTGGCGGATCGAGCAGGCTCAGTGGCAGCTCCAGGAGCGGCAGGGCGGGGTCGCATCCGGCGACGACCAGCGTCGGGCGCTGCGGACCCAGCGGAGTCACCTTGGCCGGTTCGCGGACCCGTCCGCCAGCCGGGACGAAACCGGCCCTGGTCACGGTCGCGCCGGACAGCGGCAAGGCCACGAGGGATTCGCCCACGGACGCAAGCGACACCCGGCCGCCAGCCTCTCCCAGCGGCGCGAGGGGCCGCACGTGTACCGCCGGCTCGGGCAGGACCGGGCCGAACAGCTCCTCAGCGGTCAGCCCGAGCGCCCGGCACAACGCCAGTGCTACCCGCAGCGACGGATCCGACAGGCCGGACTCAACCGCAGAGACCGCCTGCCTGGATACCCCGGCCATCCTGGCCAGCTGTTGCTGGGAATAGCCCCTGGCCTGCCGGGCGAGCCGAAGCCGGGAGCCGGTCCTGATCCCGCCGGCGTGCGGGTGGTCGCGGTCGGTTGCCTGGTCATCGGCGAGCTGCGACGCGTCCGGATTCTCCTGCGGTCGGCTGGTCATGACGTGTCCGCGCCGAAGACAGGCGGATCGAGGCAGGTGACCACGTGCACAGTCCCCGCCTCGCCGGGCCGGTCAGCCAGCCTGACGGTAACCGCGGCGCCGGGTAGCTGGAGCTCGCACTCCCAGCCCGCTCCGGACGGACGACTCGCCAGTATCGTGCCGGACAGTACAAGCCCGCGGTCAGGCGCGGCGCCAGGTATGACCCGGTCCGGATGGACACCCGCAACGTCGCCGGCACGGCCCGGCAACGGGACGAAGCCGAGATAGCCGACGAGTTCGGCGACACGACGTGAGGCTGGCCTGAGCACGACCTGATCCGGGTCCGCCACCTGCAGCACGGCGCCCTGGTCGATGACCGCCATCGTGGTAGCAAAAGACTGCGCGTCCGCCAGCTCGTGCGCCACCAGCATGGCCGGCACACTCCGTTCGGTCAGCATCCGGACGACTAGAGTCGTGAGCGTCCGGCGCAGCGCCGCATCGAGCCCGGAATAAGGCTCGTCTAGCAGCAGCGCGTCGCAGTGCGCGAGCAGCAGCCTGGCCAGCGCGGCCCGGTGCTGCTGGCCGCCGGACAACCGGGTCGGCATCGCCGCCAGCAGGTCACCGAGCCCTAGAAGGTCGGCGAGGCTCACGAGCTCGGCGCCATGGGGGTCCGCGTTCCGCGCATAACTGAGGTTGTCGCGAACCGACAGATGCGGGAACAGGCCCGGGTCCTGGCGCAGCAGGCCGATTCGCCGCTGCCACGGCGGGATGTCCACTTTGGGACGGCCGGTCCGGGTCAGCACCCGGCCGGCCAGCGACACGTTGCCGGCCCGGGGCCGCACCAGGCCGGCGATCGTCTCCAGCAGCGTCGTCTTCCCGGCGCCGGACGGACCGAAGAGGGCTACCCGTTCCCCCGGCTTGACGGTTATGGCTGCGCGCACGGTGAACGCCCGCCGGTCAACCTCGACGTCGGCCTCGAGCACGAGCGCTCCAGATATAGGCAGCCAGTGGTAGCGGCAGGGCGACCACCAGCAGGACGAGCGCGTAAGGGAGCGCGGACGGCAGGCCGGTCTCCTGCAGCGTCGTGAAGATCTGCAGCGGCAGCCCGTACGGATGATAGGCGATGATCAGGACGGCGCCGAAGGCTCCCATCGCCCTGGCCCAGGCGATAGCCAGGGCCATGGCCAGGCCAGGCGCTGCGAGCGGCAGAGTGACCCGCCGGAACACCCGCCGCGGCCGGTCACCAAGCAGCGCCGCCTGTTCCTCGAGCCGCGGGTCCACCGAGCTGAACGCCGCCTGGGCGCCGAGCACGTAGTACGGGGCTGCTTCATAAACCTGGGCGATGACCAGCGCGAGGAAGGTATTGGTGGCCGACAGGTTGAGGTGGGCGATCAAGTTACCGAAAGTCGTGTAGGGGCCGACCATGAAGACCAGCAGCAGCCCGATCACCAGGGGAGGCAGCAGCAGGCTGCAGAGCAGGCCCGCCTCCCAGATCCGCGGGAAGGGCAGCGTGCCGTTGGCCAGCATCCGCGCCAGCGGCGTGCATACCAGGAACAGCACGGCCAGCGTGACGCCGCCGGACTCAACCGAGACGACGAGCGGGTCGAGCGCGCCGGAATAGCTCAGCGCATGCGCGACCTCGCTGCCGGACAGATGCGCCAGCAGCGTGATCACCGGGCCGAGCAGTGCGATCCAGATCAGGGCCGCCCCGGCAACCGACACGATCCCGGATAGCGACGTTAGCTTGCGCGGCAGTGCCAGCGGCGGCCCAGGCCGGCCGGGCCGACCGGGGGACGGCGCGTCCCCGCGGATGGCCCCGCCGGCCGCCGCCGCCGGGCTAGCCGCCCAGCTCACTACTGATAGCCGCAGGGATAGCGCTCTGCGAACCCGTCACGGTCGGCGTCAGCAGCGTAAATCCGCCTTGCTTGTACTGCGCCAGGCCCGCCTGCGAGAGGGTGTACTTCACGAACGCGATCGCGGCTGGCGTCGGCGTGCCGATGATCGTGATGTCGATCACCTGCGGCGAACCGCTCTTCATTTTCGGCGTGCCGCCGGGCGGAGTAACGGTAATCGTCGCCTTCGCGTACTGGGCCGCGAGCGCCTCGCTGCCCAGGTTGATGGCGGCCGGCAGCTTGATGTAGGGCAGGCGCAGCTCGATGGCCTGGGTGATGAACGCGCTGGAGGCGTCGAGCTGCCCGCTCGACAGCGTGGAGTCCAGCGAGGACTCGGCGTAGATCTCCGACGAGGACGCCGAGCCGGGCGGGCCGCCGAGGATCTTGGTAACGGTGCCCGCAGGCAGGTGGTAGTAGGACTGGGCAAGTTCGAGCATGTAGACGAAGTCCCGGCCCTGCGGGTCGATGTTGGGATCAGTCCGGCCGAGCTTGAAGCCCGGCTTCTCCATCAGGGTGAACAGGTTCTTCAGCGGCTCCCTGCCAGCGGCTATCGCCTTGAACTGGCTTCCATACTTGCTCTTGGGGTTATAGGCCACCACCATCTGGGTGCCGGCGTACTGGATGTACCACTTGGTGAATTTCGGCTCCAACGGCGTGATGTTGTCGCCACCGACGCTCTCGAACACGTTCGGGTGGATCGCGCCAGCCGCGATCTCCGACTCCAGGGTGCCGGACGCCGCGCCCTGGCCCAGGTACTTGTTGCCGGTGGCCGTGGCGAACGCAGGCCCGGCGACCTTCTCGTTGAGGAACGTGAGCGAGGCCGCGTAGGCCACATTCACGGTGCCCGTCGCACTGGCGCCAGCTGAGGCGGACGATGAGGGGGTGGAGGATGGCGGCGAGGACAAAGTCGAGGAGCTACCACAGCCAGCGGCAGCAATACCAACGCAGCTAAAGACAAGAACCGCGGTCGTCAGAGGGCCGCGCCGATTAGCGATGGTCACCATCCAACGAACGATAGCTACCATCGGTTGCGCGTGGCAAGAAACCTGGACACCAAGGGCTGCCATCGGCCCTGGCCAATCTGAGCTGGGCCCAGGTGCCTGCAGCAATGCGCCACCCGTCGAGCCCCGTGAGCAAAGGAATTGACCCGAGTTGGCTCACGATTCTGGGTTCTGGGATGGCTCGCCGTTCTGACCTGCATGTTCTCGGTTCGTGAGAGCTGAATTTGCGCACGCTGCGGCCTGGTCATTATCTGCTCGGACAGGTCGGAGTCGTCGACCGCTCGGGCGATGGAGATCGCGCCGACTAGGACGCTGAGGGTGAGGACCGCTTCGCGTTCTGCGGCCTGGTGGTCGGGATTGCCGGTGAGGTCAGCGATCGCCGCGAGGCATTCCTTCACCTGTCGGCTGTAGCTGGCCTGCGCGGGGCCGCCGGCGCGGGCGGCATCTGCGGCGACGCCGGCGACGCCGCAGCCGGCTTCGGGATGATCGCGGTGCCAGGTGCTGAGGTAGCCGTCGATGAGCGCGGTGTATCCGCGCTGCCCGCCGAGCTGGCCGGCTGCGATGGTCCAGGCGCTGCCCTGGGTCAGTGCCCGCTGGGCGGCCTCGGTGATGAGCTGTTCTCGTGAGTCGAAGTGCCGGTAGAAGCCGCCGTGGGTCAGCCCGGCTTCCTTCATGAGCTCGGCGACGGACAGGCCGTCGATTCCGGCTCGGCGGATCCGCGCCGCGGCGATGTCGAGGATGCGGTCATGGCTGGCCGCCTTGGCCGCCTGAGACGTGCCCATGATCGGATCCTCCCGCTGCGTGTGTGCTTGACCATCAAGATGATATCTGACATCCTCTTCCATGTGGATGACGAGCGTCATCCTGATATCGACCCGTGACCGGGCCCGCCCGAACCCGAGGGCCCCGCCCAGCCTCGAGACAGGCGGCAACCATGACGTCCGACGACACCGCACGCGCCCCCGCTGACCTCGCGATCGAGGTCTACACCACGCCGGGCCGGCCGTTCGCGAGCACCGCCGCGCCTGAGGGCCCGGGTGACGTGCCGACCTGGTCCCCGTCGTCAGCGACGCTGATCTACGGCGACCAAGACGCCGTCCTCGTCGACACGCCTGATCACCTACGACCAGGTGGACGCGCTGGCCGACTGGATCGACACAAGGGACGGCGGCTGTCACGCATCTACATCACCCACGGGCACGGCGACCACTGGCTCGGCCTAGCCCGGCTGATCGACCGTTTCCCCGGCGCCACCGGCCTGGCCACCGCCGAGGTCCTCGCCCAGGCGGCTGACCCGGCCATGGCCGGATACTGGGAAGCGCTGTTCCCCGGCGAGATCCCCGGTGGCCGGCGAGAAGGTGCTGCCGCAGCTGCTGACCGACCGGCACGCTCGACCTGGAAGGCAACGAGCTGCGGATCCTGCGGATCGGCCAGGCCGACACCGCGCACTCCACCGTCCTGCACGTACCGTCGCTCGCCGCCGTCATCACCGGCGACCTGGCCTACAACCAGGTGCACATGATGACCGCCGAAACCGGCGAAGCCGAACGGGCACAGTGGATCGCCAACCTCGACGCCGTCGCCGCGCTCGAACCCGACGTCGTCGTCGCCGGTCACAAGCAAGGTAGCCAACGACAACGACCCGAAGATCATCGCCGAATCCCAGCAGTACCTGCGGGACTTCACCCGGATCGCCGCCGAAGAGACCACCACGGCCGGGATCGTCGCCCGGATGACCGAACGCTATCCCGACTGGGAGAACCTCCGCACCCTGTGGCACTCCGCGCGAACAGCCATCACCCGGAAGAGCGCTTAGCCGGCGCAGTCGGCAAGGACACGATCACCTCACTGCGCGCCCACCTCAGCAACGGCCTGATCACACGAAGGCTCATCGGACGTGCTCAATAAGCGTTGCCTGAACTACAACTTTCGGCATCAGATAAACATGCCGCCAACAGGAGCTCCCACTTTACCTTGTCGGACGGGTCTGTTAACTGCCCAAAGGAGACCACTGCGGCCAGCGCGATGACTGGGGCAGCCCCGCCCGCAACAGCCCAGAACGTGTCGTAATAAACGAACGGGGAGCAAATGAGCTTGCCCTTGCGCGGCTGTGTCTAGCCTCCGGGCCTGCCGGTAATCTCAGGGAGCGTTCATGCGGGGGCTGGTACCACACGCTTGGGCATCCGCTCCTCCGGCAGCTCGCGCGCAGGTGCCCGCAGCTGCCATCGCCAGCGCACCGGCGCCTTACGAACGAGACTCGCGGGTCGTCTGCGGCTGTGCGACCGAGTGCTCAGGTTCGGCTCGGGAGGCGGTACGGGCGCGCAGATGCCCTCGTGGCCGGCCGCAGCTCGGGCGACGGTAGTCCCGTGCCAGTCCGCGCTGCGCCGCGGACGTGTGCCTTTGTCTCGCAGCACTTTCACGATCTCCCGGTAGCTTTTACCATCAGCCCGGAGGCCGCGAATCCCGCGGATGCTGTCGTGACGGCGTTCTCTGCTGGAGCACAACTGCAGACCTCGACCTGCGCCGCGGCGCTGGCACTAATTCCACGAGCAGCGCCGCCGTGACCCGCAGGCATGGTCGTTCCAGATCTCCCGCCCGACGCCATAGCGCTGTCCAGCAACAAACCTGAGCGCCTTGCCTCGGTCGCTGGCCTGGACTGCAGCGAGGCGTCCTTGGCTCGTGCCGGAGATATCGGGCGACTGGACGCGACAAACTCGGCCGCACCTGTAGGCAGCATCGTGGCCGGCAGGTCACAAGATCTGGCCGGGGGAATGCCGGCGCCGATCATACGAAACGCTCGCGGACTCCATGCGCCACATTCGGCTGCGGCCGAGTTACGATGATGTCCAGGTGAGCCGGGAAGCTCTGGTCGGCGCGTAGTGCATTATCGGTTCTCGCGCACCGGAGCACCTGATGATCAGGTTTATGTCGGGCGCGGGTCGGCTGGTCGTCGGTACCAGCGGCTCGCCAGGCAGTCTTCCCGCGTTGCGTTACGCCCTTGATCTTGCGCAGCGCAACGTTGTCCCGCTCATGGCCGTGCTTGCCTGGGTTCCGCCCGGCGGCGATCTAGCCGAGCGGCGCTGCCCCTCTGCCTCTCTCCGCCGCAGCTGGGCCGACGTCGCCCGGCAGCGGCTCGATGATGCGCTCGACGCAGCCTGGGGATGCGCCCCGCCGGACCTGGACATCGCCCGCGTCATCATCCGCGGTGAGCCGGGCCCGGCGCTCGTCGACGCCGCCGACGCCAGCGATGACCTCCTGATCGTGCGTGCTGGACAGCGCGGGGCGCTGACCCGGATGTGGCACGGCCACACGACCCGCTACTGCCTTGCGCATGCCCGCTGCCCGGTGCTGGCCATCCCGCCCGTCGCTGCCAGGGATATGGGCCTGCGCCCGGCCCGGTGGGCCCTGCGCCATCGGGAGCTGACCCTGGACCGTGCCCTGCGCGACTGGAACGCCGCCGCGTAGCCAGCCGCACCTACCCGAAGATCGGAGCAGAAGATGATTAGCGTCGAGAACATCATCGGCCTCGTGGGCGGTATCGCGCTCGTTATCTACTTGTTCGTAGCCCTCACCCACCCAGAGAAGTTCTAGGCGCGAGGTTCGTCGTCGACCGCACAACTCGGCTGCTGACGGCCGACGCGCTCGATCTGGAAGGCAACGAGCTGCGGGTCCTGCGGATCGGCCAGGCCGACACCGCGCACTCCACCGTCCTGCACGTGCCGTCGCTGGCCGCCGTCATCACCGGCGACCTGGCCTACAACCAGGTGCACATGATGACCGCCGAGACCGGCGAACCCGAACGCTACCAGTGGATCGCCAACCTGGACGTCGTCGCCGCGCTCGACCCCGCCGTCGTCGTCGCCGGTCACAAGCAAGTAGCCAACGACAACGACCCGAAGATCATCGCCGAATCCCAGCAGTACCTGCGGGACTTCACCCGGATCGCCGCCGAGGAGACCACCACGGCCAGCATCGTCGCCCGGATGACCGAACGCTATCCCGACTGGGAGAACCTCCGCACCCTCTGGCACTCCGCTCGAACAGCCATCAAACGGAAGAACCTTTAGCCGGGCGCAGTCAGGAGGACACGAAGATGGCGAGGCACGTATGCCAAAGTGTCCCGGCGGCGGCCCCTCGCGGCGCAGAGCCGCCAGGTCGGCGATCGGGCGCTACGGCCGGGAACTCCGCGGCCGGGGCAGTCCCCTCGACCGCATCCTCTGCCCTTCGGATGCGCACTAATCTGAGCCAAAGGACCCGTCGAGCCCCGTGAGCAAAGGAATTGACGGCGCGGTCAACATGATCACCGCGGCCATCTGCAAGCTGACCCACGGCCAGCCGGGCAACGTCTGTACCTCCGCAGGGGCCACGGCCGCAACCGGATCCATCTGAGTTGTGCGCGCGGCGCCCGCCCTAATGTCCAGTTCCGGGTGCCGACAGGCGCTTTGGCTTCAGACCATGGCAATGAGCATGTAGCCCATGGCAACGCTCATCGCGATCTTGTAACAGGCGGCGAACTTTGGCGCGAGCGGCGCGGTAACGGCGCCACCGCCGCACGCGCCGGAGCGGCGATGCGTGAGCGCACGGGCGGGAGCGGGGTCATGCGAGCTGGCCGCGCTGGTGCCTGCGTTCCCCGTGCCCGCGCTTGATGCAGCGGCGGCTCCGGCGCGTGACAAAGCGGCGAGCTGGTCGGAGGTCCACAGGATGTAGCCGGCCATGAACAGCGCGAGGACCAATGCAAGCGCGGGATTCACGGTGGCGGCTGTTCCGGTCATGCCGGGCATCGCCATCGCAGTCGCGTGGCCCGCGACCCGGGCCGGCAAGAGCATGTAGATCATTGCGGCGCACTCGACGGCGTGCGGCCCCGGGTGCGCGCAGCGCCAGTTGCGAGAGCGGGGGCGGCCGCGGGCACTGATCGCCCGCCAGGCGAACCAGGCTGCCGCGGCAGCGAACAGGGCCCGCCAGGCGGCGGCCGGGACCGGGCTCAGCCGCGGTTCGAGCATGCCGGCCATCGCCACGCCCATGAGGACGTGCAGGGCATCGGCCTCGAGTTCGGTGGTCCGACCGCGCACCCGCCAGATCGCAAGCCGAGCCGCGCAGCACGCCGCGATCAGCAGCATGACCGCCGCGAAGCCGACCGGGAGCCACGCTGGTGCTGTCATCCGGGCGACCCTGCGGCGGCACAGGACCATTCCGCGTGTTGCGGTAGCAATCGGAGTTCGCTGCGCTGCATGACTGTGAAAGGCTAATCCGCTCCGCGTAATCTGCGCAAGCAGAGGCACGTGAATAGGCGGGAACTGACCCCGCATTTCTCGCGGTATAAACCCTGGCCGGGTATTTTCGGAACCCCGGACGGGTATGCGCGGTACCACCTGAGGGTAATCGGAGAAACCGGGCGGGGGTATCTGCGCGCCGAATTGGGTGCGCTTATCGTGCTCGTAAAGTTGCATGGCGCTTTCACTTCTGTGTAGATTTCCGGCGTGCGGCGGCAACCGCTGTACCTGCGGGCCGCCGCCCGCAACGTGGGCTCCCAGGGACGGGGCTGCTCGGGCTGGAAGGCAGGCTGAATGGCGTCGGCTGCGGTCACCGGTAAGAGTTCCTCGCCGGGGCTCATAGA
Organism: uncultured Actinomycetota bacterium; assembly: GCA_963804435.1. Taxonomy (GTDB): domain Bacteria; phylum Actinomycetota; class Actinomycetes; order Streptosporangiales; family Streptosporangiaceae; genus JAJYUU01. Next base: position 4,547,933 of record CAWDQI010000001.1, read on the forward strand.
GGTCGAGCTGTCGATACGGGGCATGACGTGCGCGGCGTGCGCGGCCCGGGTGGAGAAGAAACTCGGCACGATTCCGGATGTCACCGCGTCGGTGAATTTCGCGACCGAGAAGGCCATCGTCACGGCAGCGCCGTCGGTCGCGGTACAGCAGCTGATCGATGCGGTGGAACAGGCGGGCTATGACGCCGAATTGACGCCGCCCGCCTCGGCTGACCGCACGGCGGCCCCAGGGCCTACTCCCGATGCTGTCCGGGTTGCCTACCTGCGGCGCAGGCTGATCGTCGCGCTGGTGTTCTTCGTGCCGCTGAGCGACCTGTCGGTGCAGTTGTCCCTGTTCCCGGCGTTCCGGTTTCCCGGCTGGCAGTGGGTGCTGATCGCGCTGGCCGTGCCGGTGGCGGGGTGGGCGGCGTGGCCGTTCCACGCCGCGGCGCTGAAGCAGGCCCGGCACGGCTCGGCGTCGATGGACACGCTGGTGTCGCTGGGAATCGCCGCAGCCTGCGGCTGGTCGGTGTATGCGATGTTCGTCCTGGACGCCGCGCCGACCCGGGTGAGCCCGCTGCAGCTGCTGATCCACGCTTCAGGCGGCGGGATCTACCTGGAGGTCGCCGCGTCGGTAACCACCTTCCTGCTGGCAGGCCGGTGGTATGAGGCCCGGGCCCGCCGCGACGCCGGGGATGCGATGCGCGAGCTGGCCAGGGCCGGAGCGAGGAACGCCGGCCTGCTCCAACCCGACGGGACCGAGCGGCGGATACCCGTCGCGGAGCTGCGGCCGGGCGACCGGTTCGTGGTCCGGCCGGGGGAGGCGATCGCCGCCGACGGCACGGTCGAGTTCGGCGACTCGGCGGTGGACACCAGCATGATGACCGGGGAATCGGTGCCCGCCGAAGTCGCCCCGGGCACCGCGGTGACCGCGGGCACCGTCGTGGTGAGCGGCCGGCTGGTCATCGCCGCCACGCATACCGGCGATGACACCCAGCTGGCCCACCTGATCGACCTCGTCGAGCACGCGCAGGCGGACAAGTCATCCGCGCAGCGGCTGGCCGACCGGATCTGCGGCGTGTTCGTTCCCGCAGTGCTCGCAGCCGCGGCGCTGACGTTCGCAGGGTGGCTGCTCGCCGGAGCCCCGGCGGAGCGGGGGTTCAGCGCCGCCCTGGCCGTCCTCATCATCGCCTGCCCGTGCGCGCTGGGCCTGGCGACCCCGGCCGCCCTGGTCGTCGCGTGCGGGCGCGGCGCCCAGCTGGGCATCTTCATCAAGGGCTACCAGGCGCTGGAGGCCTCCCGCAGCGTGGACACCGTGCTGCTGGACAAGACCGGGACCATCACCACCGGAGTGATGGCGGTGACCGGCATGCAGCTAGCACCTGGCACCAGCCGCGAGGAGCTGCTGCGCTATCTCGGCGCGGTGGAGGAGGCCTCGGGCCACCCGGTCGCGGCCGCGGTCAGCGGGTTCGCACGAGCTGACCTGGGGGACTTGCCGCAGGCGGCCGGCTTCACCGCGCTGCCCGGCCTGGGCGTCTGCGGCGTTGTCGCCGGCGTCGAGGTGACCGCCGGGCGGCAGGCGCTGTTCCGCGCCCAGGGCTTCACAATCCCCGATGCCCTGTCCCGCGAGTGCGCCCAGTGGGAGGAGCAAGGCCGGACCATCGTGCTGGCCGGCTGGGACGCGCAGGCCCGCGGCGCGGTCGCGGTCGCCGACACGATCAAGCCGTCGGCCGCCGGAGCGGTCGCCGGCCTCCGGCGGCTGGGCCTGCGCACGGTGCTGGTGACCGGGGACAGCGACGTCGTGGCACGGGCGATCGCGGCCCAGGCCGGCGTCGATGAGGTAATCGCCGGGGCGCTGCCAGGCGACAAGGCCGCCGTAGTCCGGGAACTGCAGGCTAAGGGCCGACGGGTCGCGATGGCCGGGGACGGTATCAACGACGGGCCAGCGCTGGCAGCTGCGGACCTGGGCCTCGCGCTCGGCTCTGGGACTGACGTGGCGATCAGCGCCGCCGACATGATCCTGCTCCGCGATGACCTGGCCGTGGTCCCGGAGGCGGTCAGCCTGGCCCGCGCCACCTTGAGCGTGATCCGCCGCAACCTGGCCTGGGCGTTCAGCTACAACGTCGCGGCGATCCCGTTGGCCGCAGCCGGGTTTCTGAACCCTCTGATCGCCGGGGCGGCGATGGCAGTCTCGTCAGTGTTCGTCGTCGCCAGCAGCGTGCGGCTGCGGCGATTCGGCCAGACGGTCTCTAGCCCGGCCCGGCGGCGGCGTGCGGGCCCATTGGAGGAGGCGGCTCCGGCCGCACCGGAAGCCGCGGAGGGCCAGGTGACGTCATGCCAGGCATGAATACAGGACTGGATCCCAGCGACCCGACTGTTGTGGCGGCGTTCAAGGCGGCGCTGCTGCATCAGGGGCTGATCGCGCTGGCCATATTCGCGGTCCTCGGGCTGGTGTGGGTCACGATGCGGGCCTTGCTGCCCAGCGCTGTCACGGCAGGCGCGGCCGGCCCGGTCGCGGCCGAACCCGCGTGGCGTCGGCTGCTGCGGATCGGCTTCGGCCTGATATGGATCCTCGACGGGCTCCTGCAGGCGCAGCCGAAGATGGCGGTGGGCCTTCCGTCGCAGGTGATCGAGCCGATCGCGGCCACCTCGCAGCGATGGGTTCAGGAGGTGGTGAACTGGGCCGGCACGAACTGGTCGTATCACCCGATGCAGGCCGGCGCCTCGGCAGTGTGGATCCAGGTCGGGATAGGAATCTGGATGATCGCCGCCGCGCGGGGACCCCTGTCCCGCCTCGCCGGCCTGGTCAGCATCGGCTGGGGGATGGTGGTATGGGCGTTCGGCGAGTCGTTCGGCGGGATCTTCGCCCCCGGCCTGACCTGGCTGTTCGGCGCGCCCGGCGCGGTTCTCATTTACGCGGTTGCGGGCGCTCTTATCGCGCTGCCAGAGCGTGCCTGGCGCAGCCGTCGCCTCGGCCGGTCGGTTCTCGGCGGGATGGGACTGTTCCTGGTGGGCATGGCAGTGCTGCAGGCCTGGCCGGGCCGGGGGTTCTGGCAGGGCACCGTGCACGGCCAGCCGGGCGCCCTGGCCACCATGACCTCCGCGATGGCCCCGACCCCGCAGCCGCATGTCTTGTCCGCGTGGATCACCGCGTTCACCGGGTTCGACGAGGCGCACGGTTTCGCAGTCAATCTGTTCGCCGTGGCCGCGCTCGCGGTGACGGGCGTGGTGTTCCTGACCGGCCGGTCGCGGCTGATCCGGCCGGTGCTCATCTTTTTCACGGTTCTGTGCCTGGCGGACTGGGTGCTGATCGAGGACTTCGGCTTCCTCGGCGGCCTAGGCACCGACCCCAATAGCATGATCCCGTTCATCCTGCTGGCCATCGCGGGGTACCTCGCCCTGACCCCCGCGCCGGTGACGCCAGCACAACCTGCCGCCGCGGTCACGCCGGCGCCAGGCTGGCGGGACCGGGTCCGGCTGGCGCGTGGCCAGGTCCGGCCCGAGGCGGTGGGCCAGACGGTCGCGGCCGCCAGCATCCAGTCCGTGGCGGCCGTCGGTGCGATCGGGCTGATCATCTTGGGCGCGGCGCCGATGGCCGCTGCTCAGGCCAACCCGGTTGCCGACACGATCCTGGCGCAGGCGATCAACGGCTCCAGTGCTCCCGAAGACTTCCCGGCACCCGCATTTGCGCTCACCGACCAGTACGGCCGGATGGCGACGCTGGCGAGCTTGCGCGGCAAGGTAGTGCTGCTGACGTTCCTGGACGACACGTGCTCGGTGGACTGCCCGCTGATCGCCCAGGAATTCCGGCAGGCCGGGCAGCTGCTCGCCGCCCAGTCGCGGCAGGTCGAGCTGGTCGCAATTAACTACAACCCCCTGTACACCCAGGTGAGCTACATCCAGGCGTTCGACCGGCAGGAGGGCCTGACCGGGGTGACCAACTGGTTGTACCTGACCGGTACCAGCGCCCAGCTGCAGCAGATCTGGAGACACTACGGGGTGGCCGACGCGCAAATTCTGCCGGCCGGGTCGATGATCGGCCACGGCGACTACGCGTTCGTCATCGACCAGGCCGGCCACCTGCGCCAGGAACTGAACTTCGACACCGGGCCGGGAACCCAGGCCACCAAGTCGTCATTCGCCGCGCAACTGACCGACGCCGCCCGCCAACTGCTGGGCCACTCATGAGACGGCCAGCACGCTCCATGGCGGTCGCGGTGGCCTTTGCCGCCGCGGCGCTGATAGCGGGGTGCGGCACCGCGGCCCCCGCAGCGTCCGGCCCTGCGGCCGAGGCGCCGCCGGGCGGGGCGCCGTTCCTGACCACATCGCTGGCCACGGCCGCCGGCACCTGGGCCGTCGCGGTCATGGGCGGGTCGGTCGCCTCGCACAACAACTTCTGGCAGCTGTTCGTCCGCCCTTCCGGTAGCCGCAGCTGGAAGCTGGTCACCCCGGCCGGAGTTGCTGACAACGGCGGCCTGGTCGTCGCGGCCGCCGCTGCGCCGTCGCTCATAACCGCGTTCCGGCCGAGCCAGTACCTCACCTACACGCCGCTGACCGTGAGCGGCGACGGCGGCCGGGCCTGGTCATCGACCGGGCCGCTCGATGGCGTGATTGCCAATATCCCCGACGCGCTGGCCGCGGAGCCGGGGACCGGGCGCCTGCTGGCACTTCTCGCCGGCGGCACCGTCGAGCTGGCCGCACCCGCCTACACCAGCTGGACCACCCTTGCCAGCCGTAGCTCCCTCGCCGCCACTGAGGCCGGCCGGCGCTGCGGGCTGCGGGCCCTGACCGCCGCCGCGTACACCCCGTCGGGCGTGCCGCTGGTCGCCGGGACATGCTCCCGCCCCGGCACCGCGGGCATCTTCGCCGGGACCGCGGGGACATGGCGGCCGGCTGGTCCCGCCATGCCCGCGGCCCTAGCCGCCCAGAGCGTCAGTGTCCTGCGGCTTACCGCTACCCCCAGCAAGGTCGTGGCGCTGCTGGCCGTTGGTTCCGGGCACACCGCAAGCGTGCTCGCGGCCTGGTCCGCTGACAACGGCCGCCACTGGGCACTGTCCCCGCCGCTCCGGCTGGGTGGTGCTGTCGTCACGTCCGCCCCGTTCGGGCCGGCCGGGACAGCCGCCGTCGTCACGGCCGGCGGCCGGGCCGAAGTGATCTCCGGCAACGGCAGCCGCTGGGATGCGCTGCCCCCGCTGCCGCCCGGGACCGCGACGCTGGCCCCCGGCACCGGCGGCGAGGTCGATGCGCTGGCCGTGCAAGGGAAAACGCTGACCGTCTGGCAGCTACTGGGGGGTGCCAGCACCTGGACGAAGAGGCAGGTGATCAGCGTGCCGATCCAGTACGGCTCGTCCGGCTGAGCCGTGCCCGCGGGCGTTACGTCAGGGCCCGATCGCGAAGCCTCGCAAGCAGGCGGGACGCCGCACTGCCTGGCGTCGCCGGGGTAGCCTGGCAGCGCGAGCGCGGGCGCTCGGCCAGGATGACCTGCTCGGGCCGGAGGGCGGCATGTACGGGTACACCGAAAACAAGGACGCCTACATCAAGCGGCTGCGCCGCATCGAAGGCCAAGTACGCGGCCTGCAGCGGATGGTTGAGGACGACAAGTACTGCATCGACATCCTCACCCAGGTCGCCGCCGCCACCCGGGCGCTGCAATCGGTCGCGCTCGGCCTGCTGGAGGAGCACCTGGGCCACTGCGTCGCGGGCGCGGTCGCCGAAGGCGGCGACACCGCCACCGCCAAGGTCCGCGAAGCCTCCGATGCGATCGCCCGCCTCGTGCGGTCCTGACAGCCCGCAGCCGTGGCCCGGCCAGGCCAGGCCGCCGGCCTGACGATCTAATAGAAGGCGGCCGGTTACCTGGCCTGGCACGCCCAATGCGTTTCCCGTATGCGCGTCGGCGCTCCGGCCGTGCGGCAGCTCGTCTCAGCGCTGACCCATGTCGAGCCTGGTATGTCATGGAAGAACATGGCGGGCTATGGCCTGCGGACCCTTGAGGCCGCCCTGACAGCGGGCGTAGACCCGTTGGAAGGTGTACCAGCTGGCTCAGCGCTCTTCCTGCGGCCAACGGCCGGAGAGGAACTCTATGGCCGCACAGCGACCTACAGCGAGGGGAATCGCCATGGGTGCAACCGGGCCTGAAGTGTCAGCGGCCAGCTTGAGGTATCCGCTGGTGGCCAGTCGAAAGTCTCCGCTCCTCGGGGTTGTTCAGCTTGGTCATCCGCACGTGGGCCTGGCCACCTGGGTACTCAGCGCGTCTATGGCGCGCTCAGGCTCGCGGCAACGCCTGGGCAAGCTCCAGGTAAAGGGGCAAACGCCAGATAACCGACGAGCCCGGCGACGCGACGTGAGGCAAGCCTGAGCGGCCGTTCAATGAACGATAGCTACCATAGGTAGCGGGTGGCAGGAAACGTGGACACGTCCTGACTCGCTGCGCCAAGCCGTGGTGTGCGGGGAGCGCGGCCAGCCTGTTCGTTGATCGCAGTCAGCACACGCAGAGGGAATCTTCAACCAGTCCTAAGCTGAGTCGCCTTCGCTATGATCTGTCGGCGCGCTCCGAGTCGCCTAACATTAGATGAAGTCGGGGTCAGCGATCAGGCAATAAGTCCAGCTGGCGGTCTGAGCTGGAAGGTTCGGCTAGGCTAACGAAGTAGGGCGAGACGGTCACATCGGCGGATGAGGGAGCCCGAGTCAGCATCTCGGTGCCGTGCGTTATCTGCCCTATCACATTGAGGATCCACGGTGGCTAACCAGAATCGGCGGCCAGCTAGCGCCTCTCCGGCATCGCGCCAGAGCACTTCCTCGCGTGGCCAACGAGCATCAAGGCAGCCCGTCTCTCCGTCCAGGCAGCCGGTCTCTGCGTCGAGGCGCAGTGGCAGCACAGACAAGAAGGCCACTAGTGCGAGCGGCCGCGCGGGTCAGGCGCAGCCGGCACTGCGGCGGACGGAACCGGTTCCGGGCAATGCGACTCCGGCGTGGCTGCGAGTTGCTGCCCTTGTGCTGTCGGTTGTCGGACTTGGCGTTTCGATTTACCTCACTATTGCGCATCTGACCACTGCCGGAATCCTGGTCTGCAGCAACAACGGTCTAGTGAACTGCGCAGCGGTGACTACCAGTCCAGAATCGAAGCTCTTCGGCATATTCCCGGTTGCCGAGCTTGGCCTGGCTTTCTATGTCCTGATGGTGGCAGTTAACTCCCCGTGGGCCTGGCAACCGAGCTGGGCGTGGCTACCGAATCGCGGCTGGCTGTCCGGTTCAGCGTGGCGGCAGAGGCTGCCGGTGCTGACCTGGCGCGTCCGCCTGGGCAGCGTGGTCGTAGGCATCATTTTCGTTTTGTACCTGATCTACACAGAGCTGGTCACACTGCGGGCCATATGTCTGTGGTGCACCGCAGTCCACGTCGTGACCTTCCTGCTTTTCGTCCTGCTCATTGTGCAGGCGACCTTCTGGGGGCCCCCGGCGGGAGCTGGCGTTGCCGACAGCAGTCCCGTCAAGGGCTCATCCAGCTAGTCAGAGCCGTCCATTCATATTTCCAGGGAGTGTCAGGATGAGTAAGGCCGCCAGGCTCCGCGAACAGAGCGCCCGGGAGCGAATCGCCGCGCAGCAGGCGTCGGCTCGCCGGGCAGAGCGTCGGCGTCGCGCTCTCATTGCCGGTGGCAGCATCTTCGTAGTCATCGCCGTCGTAATAGGTTTTGTCGTCGCCTATAGCCTCAAGTCGCCGCCAAGCAAGGCTGCGGCAAGCAGCGTAAACGGCAGTATCTTGCCAGCGAGCGTCAGCGCGGATGTAACGGGCGTGCCGGCGGCCACGCTCGACCAGATCGCTGCCGGATCGGTCCCCGGCTATGCAGGAAACTCACCGGTCGTTCCGATCAGCGACAAGCCGCTTACCAGTGGCGGCAAGCCCGAAATGCTGTACATCGGGGCAGAGTATTGCCCGTACTGCGCAGCAATGCGCTGGTCCATGGCCGTGGCGCTCAGCAGGTTCGGCAGCTTCACGACGCCGCTTCGAGGTATCCACTCATCGTCAACCGATACGGACCCGAATACACCGACTCTCACCTTCTACAAGGCTGGCTACACGAGCAAGTACCTGACGTTCGTACCGGTCGAGAATGAGAACATTAATAGTGGGGCCTTGCAGCCCACGACCGCGGCCCAGGAAGCACTCTGGAAGAAATACGATACAACGAGCCAAGGATCCACCGGATATCCCTTTATCGACTTTGGCAACAAGGCCGTCATTAGGAACCCGATCTATAACCCTGGGGTGCTAGCAGGCAAGACCTGGGCGCAGGTAGCCGCGGCGCTGCATGATCCGTCGAGCCCGATCGCCAAAGCCGCCGACGGAGCCGCCAATTACATTACCGCCAGCATTTGCAAAATGACAAACAATACTCCGGCAACGGTGTGTGGCTCGGCTGCAATCAAGACGCTGGAGTCCAGCATCTAAGTCATACGACGTCGAGATTCAGGCAGAATAGTTTAGATACTTCCGAGTTCACTCGCGTCGGCGCTAGTCGGGGTGGGCAGCGTCGCCAGGGCCGGTCCGTGGCATGATTGAGCGGCGAGGTGCGGCGATCTAACTCCGCTCATTTGCGGCGAGCAGCAGCACCGCTGGCAGTCTGGCCGACCCCGACCTGGGTCGCGCGGTGCTGCCCCGGGAAGCTCGCCCTGATCAAAGGGACCGAACCTAGGCATGGGCAAGGCTGAGCGCAACAGGGACCAGTCGGCGAGGGCGCGGATAGCCGCGCAGCAGCGAGCGGCCAAAGAGGCTGAGAGACGCCGCCGATTGATCGCAATCAGCGGCATCTCAGTGGTCGTACTGGTCGTGGTGGCCATTATCGTGTTCTTCGAGCTGAACAAGAAGTCCCAGGCTGGCAGCTCGAACGGTGCGCTGCCGGCCTCGGTTCAGTCGAACCTGTCAGTCCCGGCCAGCACGCTTGCCGCAGTGGGCATCGGCAGCTCGTCGCCGCGGGCGCTGACGACTATTACAGGCCCGCCGCTGGCCTCCGGCGGCAAACCGGAGATGCTCTACATCGGCGCGGAGTGGTGCCCGTACTGCGCCGCCGAGCGATGGGCGATGGCCGTCGCGCTCAGCCGGTTCGGCACGTTCACGCCGCTGAAGGGCATCCATTCCAGCGCGACGGACGTGTACCCGAATACGGCGACCCTGACCTTCTACAACTCGACGTATTCCAGCAAGTACCTGGTCTTCACCCCGGTCGAGAACCAGGACGTGAACAGGAACACGCTGGTGGCGACGACCGCCGCGCAACAGCGGCTGTGGACGAAGTACTCACCGGGGGGTACGAGCTACCCGTTCATCGACATCGGCAACAGGTTCACCGCTAGCTCTACCTACAGCCCGCAGGTGCTGCAAGGGCTGTCCTGGCAGCAGATCGCGGCCGACCTGCATAAGCCCTCGACGGCAGTCGCGCAGGGGGCCGTGGGCTCGGCGAACCTGTTCACCGCCGCCATCTGCAAGATCACTAACAGCCAGCCCGCGAACGTCTGCACGACTGCGCCGGTCAGCACGCTGGAACGCCAGATCTGACCCCCGGCGCAGGCGCACGGACTGACCGCAAATAGCATGCCAGTCTGCGCAAGGTACAGGTTCAGCGGGATCTCGGATGGGTATCCCGCGAATGTGAGCACATCAGGGAGAATGCGCGGAGTCTCCGACTTAAGAGAGTTCTTCCGTACCAACCTGCGGCCGATCTACTTCGTCTCGCCTACCGCGTTCAACCTGCTCGGCATCGATCGCTGGGTACGCAACTTCCGTTACGTCTGCTACTACGATTCGTTCGACGGCAGCCACCCGAGCGTATTCGTGCCGGCCGACCGGCGGGCGCCGGAATTTGAGTCGATCGAGGACATCTGCAACTACCTGCTGCGCCACCCGGAGGTCCGCAGGCTGGTGCAGTCGCACGGACTTGGCGGCCTCGTTACCTTCGTGATGTTCGACGAGCAGACCGAGGCGCTGGCCACCGAGATCGGCTTGCGCGTCGCGCATCCTCCGGCGGCACTCCGGCACAGGCTGGACTCCAAGATCGTGACAACTCAGCTGGGCAATGCTGCTGGAGTGCCCAGCGTGCCCAACGCGCTCGGCCGGGCCTCGAGTTATGCCGAGCTGCTCACCCTCGCTGCGTCTGCCGGGCTCGGCACCGACCTCGTCGTGCAGTTGCCCTACGGCGATTCGGGAAGACGACATTCTTCATCGCCAGCGCGGACGCATGGTCGGCGGCCGCGGCCAAGGAGCCGCTGGCCGGCGAGGAGCTCAAGGTGATGCGCCGCATCGAGCACCGGGCCGTCGCCGTCGAGGCCGTGCTCACCAGGCACGGCACCCTGGTGGGGCCGCTGATGAACGACATCACCGGTCACCCGGAGCTCACGCCCTACCGCGGCGGCTGGGCGGGTAACGACTACCCGGCGTCGCTGACCGCCGAGCAGAAGCACCGCGCCAGGCAGTTGACCCGCAAGCTTGGCGACAAGCTCGCTGGTGAGGGCTACCTGGGGTTCTTCGAGGTCGATTACCTGGTGGACACCGGATCGGGCGAGCTCTACCTGGGCGAGCTGAATCCTCGTATCAGCGGCATCAGCCCGATGACGAACGTCACCGCAGGCGCCTACGCCGACATGCCGCTGTTCCTGTTCCACCTGCTCGAGTACCTGGATCTCGACTACGACGTGGATATCGAGGAGATCAACGAGCGCTGGTCGCGTGAGGCCGCCGTCGATGTCTGGAGCCAGCTGATCATCAAGGAGACAGCGGGCGATGTCAACCTGCTGACCAGGGTTCCGCGCACCGGCGTCTACACGATCGCACCGGACGGAACCGCCGACTTCCGCCGCCACGCGACCGACTGGCACGGCATCGTCGATGAGTCCGAGGCCTTCTTCCTGCGGATCCTGGCCGCCGGTGATTTCCGCTATAAGGGCGCTGACCTCGGAGCGCTGGTCACCCGCGGGCGACTGCAGGGTGACGACAATTCGCTGGAACGCCGCTGCCTGCAGTGGATCAGCAGCGTCCGCAGCCAGTACGCCGGCTCACCGGTTGTGCCACTGCAGGCGCGGCCGCCGGTCAAGGAGTCCTTCAAGCTAGCCTGACCGCGGCCGGCCAACATCGCCGCGACGATGTGCGGCCACAACACGTACTGCCGATCCCAGCATCCAACGGACAGCGGATTTGTCGCATTTGTTCAGGGCTGTCGCGCTTCAGTCATTGGGCGTCGCTGTGACGGAGCCGCCCACTTGGGGCGGCAATGCCACTCCGACCCCCTATGAGCCAGGACGCATAGACTGGTAAAAGGCGCAAAAGGTCGTTGACGCGACCCCGCATCGGACCGCGCCGCCTCATCGCCCAAGCCCCGGCAGTCAGGCCTATGAGTCAGACCCGATTACTCGGGGCCGTGGCAGACCGCTTCGACGTTGTTGCCGTCCGGATCGCGAACGAAGGCGCCGTAGTAGGTCGCGTGGTATTCGGGCCAGAGCCGCGGCTCATAGAGCACCTCGGCCTTTGCCCCGACGGCAGCGTCGAAGAAGGCCCGCACAGCGAGCCGGTCCGGAGCGGTGAAGGCAACGTGGGATTCGCGGAATCCCTCTCCGGTGGCCTGCTGGCCGATCCAGAATTCCGGACTCGGCGGTATCCCATAGCCGATCACCTCGCCGAAGTCCATGATCCGGCTACCACCCAGCGGCGCCAGCACCGCGTCGTAGAAGGCAGCGCTGGCCGCGATGTCGGCGCATTGCAACGACAGATGGTCCAGCATTCCGATCTCCTCGTGGCTAGCTTGTCAGGTATGCGACGATCGCCGCAGTCATGACGCTGGCCAGCTTGCGCTGGAAGGCAGGAGCCGTCAGCAGCGCGGCATCGGTCGCGTTCGGCATGTTGCCGCATTCGACCAGAATTTTGGGCACGGTCGTCAGGTTCAGGCCGGCCAGGTCATCACGGCTGATGATGCCGCCCTGACCGTAATAGTCGCTCACGGGCATGCTCGTGTACTTAAGGAACGCGGCCTTGACGTCCGCGCCGAACCTGGCCGACGCTGCGATCACCTTGTCGTTGGGCCCGTCGGCGACTGGCTCGAGCACGGTGAAGCCCCGTCCCCAGGACGGACCGCCGTCGGCGTGAATGTCGATGGCAACGTCGGCACGGGCGAGGTTGATGATCTGCGCCCGCCTCGTCACGCACGGCCCGACGCCCTTGTTGGTGTTCCGGGTCATGACGACTTTGGCGCCGTCTCTCGTCAGGTCCGCTCGCAGGTCACTAGCAACGTTGAAATTGAACTGGGCCTCGGTGTAGCCGCCGGTGGTCTCGGTGCCGGTGGTGTCGCAGGTCTCGTAGGCCACGCCGTTCCACACGAGCTGGCTAATGAAGGCGGGATCGTTGAAGTTTCCCCCGTCATGACCCGGATCGATGCCGATGATCTTTCCAGTCAGCGGCCGGGCCCGTGACTTCTTGTGCGACGGCGGCGCCGCCGTTGCATTCGCTACCGGGGGCGAGCCGTCCGTGCCTCTGACAATCGGCTCGGGGGAGTCCCCGGGCAACTGACCGGAAGCGCTGGACGACGGGCTGCTGGCCGATGACAACCCGCTCGCGGCGGACGGGCCGGTAACAGCTGACGCTCCGCTCTGGCTGGACGCGCCGCCAACCGCGAACGACGCCCTGCCAGCGCAGCTGCAGCACCCGAGCAGGGTCGCTGCGAGCAGCGCCAGCCGTGCCGCCCGCCGCGTTGCCCGCATTGTGCGACTTTAACGCCAACTCAAGGCCGTATGTCGCGAGAGCCGGAATCCTCAGCTGCCGATCCAGGATTCGCTTTGTGCCCAGAGCCGCGCCCCGAGCTCCGGCGTTGCGATCGCACTAGGCTCGCGGACCTGACAATTGTCGTAGTACAGGCCGCTGTCCGCGGCGACCTCAGCCGAAGTGGCGCAATACAGCGAGGTCTGAGCGCCCTGCTCCACGGTCAGCATCCGCCGCGTCATCAGGGGCCGGACCGGCCACGGCACGCGCCGCCAGATATCGGAGGCCACGACTCCGGGGTGCAGCGCGTATGCGGTAACGCCGGTTCCGGCGAGCCGGCGGCCCAGCTCCTGGGTGAACAAGACGTTGCCCAACTTGGAAACCGCGTACTCGGGCATACCGGTGATCGTCCGGGTCCGGCGCCGGAGCAGCCCGAAGTCGATCCCCTTGGCCTGGTAGTGCGCGTCGCTAGCGACGTTGACGATCCGGGCCTTGCTGGCGGTCAGGCAGTCGAGCAGCGCCATCGTGAACGCGAAATGGCCGAGGTGGTTGACTCCGAATATCAACTCGAAACCGTCCTTGGTCAGTCCGCGCTGACCACCGATCCCGGCATTGTTGATCAGCACGTGCAACGGCTCGCCAGTGGCCAGGAAGGCTTGGGCGCTGGCCCGCACCGACGCGAGGTCGGCCAGGTCGAGCTGGAGGAAGCTGACGTCCTGGTTGCCAGTGTCGGCGATGATGCCCGCGACGGCCGCCTGGCCCTTCTCCGGCGACCGGCTCGCGACATGGACCCGGCCGCCGCGGGCGGCGAGCGAACGCGCTGTGGCGAGCCCGATCCCGGTATTGGCGCCCGTCACCAGGAAGGTACGTCCGGAAAGCTCCCGCAAGTTAGTCATTACGGCATCCTGTCAGGCGCCCGGCATGACTACCACCGGAGCGAGCCGGAGGTAACGGTGGACTGCGAGAAATACGCGATCGCCGAGGTACACCGGCCCTTCTTGCGCACCAGCCTGCCGGCGATCTTGGTGACGTAGCCGCCGACGCCCCTGGCGCTGGCATACCTTCGCGCGCCGCCTCGAATCTGGTAGGTACCTCTATAGGTCTCGGTGAATCGGCAGGTCAAGGTCGGCGGTGTCACCCTGATGCTGCTGACGATGGTGATAAGCCGGATGGCGCCGTGCGGCACCACTAGCCAGTTTCGCGTTCGGCCCGCGATAACGCGGCCCGCGTAGGCATGCCCGCGAGCATCGAGCACGCCAGTGGCGCGCAGCTGCTGCTTGCGGGAGGTGGCCGAATGCGTCGTCAGCCGGAACTGCTCGTGACCATGCAGCTCCGCCGCCGCGCCGGGGGCAATGGTTAGGGCCCCGACGACCACCGCTGGCTTAGCCGTCGGCGCGACGACGGCCACTGCGGCGTCCGCCGTAGTTACCGAGATCGGCCCGAGCGGTACCACCAGCGCGGCAAGTACTCCCACCGCCGCGACGACTCCCAGCTGCCCGGCGGCGTTGCCTCCGGTAGCAGTCCTGCGCTTCACAGCTCTCCTTATGGTGCGTCGGGTACGCCGCTAGCCAAACCGGAACCAGCAGCTGATAATGGCGGCCCCCGCGACCACGAGCAGCGCGAGTCCGTCAAGCGTGCGCCACCGCACCGACGTCAGCAGCAGCTCGAACGGCTCAGCCGCCCGCACCGGCGCATCCCGGAGCCGTGCATCCCGGAGCCGGGCATCCCGGAGCCGTGCATCCCGGAGCCGTGCATCCCGGAGCCGGGCATCCCGGAGCCGTGCATCCCGGAGCCGTGCATCCCGGAGCCGTGCATCCCGGAGCAGGGCCAGCGCCCGGCCGGACCCGTGCGTGGCGCCAGCGCCTGCGGCGACTAGCAGCCCGGCTAGCGGGCGGGCGGCGCAGCCGACGAGGACCACAGTCATGCCGAACCCGGCATACGGATTGCGAGTCAGGAATCCGGGCCCCAGGTACAGTCCCCAGACCAGCATCCGGCGCCTGGGCCCCGCACCGACAAGCATGTGCTGCGGGACCTGCCAGTTGCTGCCCGGCGCGCGCGGCCCCGCCCGGCCCGACAACTCGATGACGCCATAGCCGAAGCCATACACGACGGCTGCGGCCAGCGCGCCAGCAGCGACCGCCGGTGCAGCAAGAGCCAGGGCCCCCAGAACGAGGCCGAGGCCAGCCCAGGTGACAGCGGCCGGAACGGCGTAGGCCGCCAGCACGGAGCTGACCCTGGCGGCTCTCCCGACCGGAAGAGCGGCGGCCAGCGAGGCCGCCGAGTTCGCGCCTCAGGGCGAGTAGGCCTTCCCGTATCCAGTTCCGGCCGCCAGCAGCACGGCCATCGCGGCCAGTACGCCGAAACTGCCCGCCGACAGCCAGCCCGCGGCAAGGCCGGACAGCACCGCCGCTACGCCGAGCAGCAGCCGCCCGGTTGCGTCGGTCACACTGCCACCGATGGCCAGCCGTGAAGTCACTGTGAGCCAGCCGGCTGGATCTCGTGCAAGTCGACCGTCTCCCGCTGGATCCGGTTCTGCTCGGTCTTCACATCCCGCACCGTCAGGCAGTTGCAGCAGATGCAGTTGCTCAGGCACGTGCACCAGCCGGGGCACCCCGACTTGCCGATGCAGTCGTAGCAAACCTTGTAGCCAAAGCCCTTGCCGATGCCCATGCACGCAATCCACGTCCCTTGCGGCCATTCGCAGCGGTACCCCTGGCGGTTGAAGCAATTGCTGGTGAACGAGCCCTTGCAGAGGTGGTAGCCGTCGGGGCAACCCACGTCGGGACAGCCCGTGCAACGGCGAGTCGGGCCGCACACGCAGGCCTGCGCCAGCGCGGGCCGGTCGCCTAGGGCCAGCGACGCGATCCCGGCGGTGCCGCCCAGCACTGCCCCGCGCAGCGCATCGCGCCTGCTGACTCGCCGCACGACACGCTCGGCCAGGGCACCGACACGCGCGTCGAACTGCTCGCCTGCCCGCTTCCAGCTCATCGGACCGCCTCGCTCTCGGTGCTCGTGATCGCTTCAGTCAACGTGCCGGGCGCGGTCGCCGCCGCAGCCGCGAACGACTGGATCTCCGCAGCGCGCCGCGCCACTCCGGCGGCCCGGACTATGCCGTCCCCGTCGACGGCGACCAGCAGCGGGGTGCCCGAGGCCCGGTATCCCCTGACCTCCTCGGCAGACAGCGGCCTGCCGATTTCCAGCGTCGTCGCCCGGAACGCAGCCGAGATGCCAAGGTAGGTCGGCGGGTCGGAGATGAGCAGCAGCACCCGGGCGCGGCCCAGCTCACCGTCGTCCGCGAGCGCGCTGAGGTTCGTCACCAGCTGCTCGCAAGCCGGGCACGTCGGGTCGACGAAGGCGACAAGCGATCGCTGGCCGCCGCCCGGCCGGAACTGCGCGGTCGTGCCGTCCGGCAGCCGCTGATACCGGAACGGGGTCGCCATTGTGCCCAGCCCCGGGCCGAGCTCGGGTGTCTTGGCGGCCTTGCCCATGAGCCTGCCTAGTTGCCGGTACAGCACCACAACCAGCAGTCCCAGCCCGAACAGCAGCGCCCACTGGGCTACCTCCAGGTACACCGGCACGCGCATCAGGCCGCCATTCCCGGCTGGGCATTGCCTGTTCCCAGGGCCCTGGCCGCGGTGAAAGCCGCCAGCACCAGCAGGCCGGCAGCGGCAAGTAGGAGCAGGTGATCAGCGAGTCCGAGGTCTAGCTGCCCGGGCCCGGCGGGCCGGAGCGCCACCGCGGCCGTGGCCGCGATCAGCAGCGCTTGCCCGATGGAGCGAAGCCCGAAGGCGCGGCGGGTGAGCGCGCCGAAGCACCGGCACGGCCGGCCGCGGTATCTCGCGTACCCGACGACGGCGACGATGAGGAAGCCGCTGGCGAGCGCGAGCACCAGCCAGTTCAGCCAGCGGGCCGCCGGGAAGCACAGGCTGGCAGCGCCAGTCAGCAGCTCCGCCAGCGCCAGCCCGGCACTGGCCGCGGGCAGGGCGGCCAGCATTGGCCGCGGTGCGGCGGCCGGCAGGAAGAGCCGAATCGAACTGGCGAAGCCGGCCAGGTCGGCGAGCTTGGCGCCGCCCGCGACCAGGAGAAGCACGGCAACCGCGGCCTTGGCCCCGAGCGCGAGGACAACCATCAATCAGGCCACCGCTACCGGCAGGCCGGCGATCTGCCGCAGCTTGGCGACCTGCCAGGAGTAGTTCACCAGGCTCGACGCGCGCACCAGGCCGCCGGCGTCCACGAAGATCAGGAACGGCCCGACCCTGACGTTGTAGCG
The DNA here is from genome assembly GCA_963804435.1 of uncultured Actinomycetota bacterium. Lineage (GTDB taxonomy): Bacteria > Actinomycetota > Actinomycetes > Streptosporangiales > Streptosporangiaceae > JAJYUU01. Next base: position 4,564,915 of record CAWDQI010000001.1, read on the forward strand.
CGCGTACAGCGCCGGCGACCCGGCCAGTACCGCGATGCGGCCGAGGCCCATTTCCTGCAGCAACGGCCCTGCGATCGCGTTCGGCTGCCGGAGCAGCAGCACGACCTCCAGCGCCGCATCGCTGGCGAGCAGATCACGCAGGCCTTCGACCACCGACGGGAACGACTTCAGCGAATGGTCCGCGAACACGACAAGTTGCAGTGCCGGTGGCGGTGACGCGTGCACACGCCCGGCCTCGTCCGCCAGGGACCAGGCCGGTGCACGCATTCCCGCTGCCAGCCCGTCACGCTCAATGCTCTCCGATCCGGACAGCCGCACGTGCGCGATGCCGAGCAGACCGAGAACGGCCGCGATGCACAACAGGGTCGAACAGACCGTGAACGCGACAGCCCATGTCACTACAGCCGCGCCCCCGCTCCATCGCCGACCATGGGTAGAAACCAAACCAGGTAGGCGATGCCGGGTCAAGCAGAATCACAGGGTTACTTTGCTGTCCCCCGCCTTACTTTGACAGCCGTCGTTACTGCGGTCCCGGATCTGCGCTGCTCAGCTCCGCAGCAGCGGCTTGCCGAGCGGTACCGCGCGCCCGCCGGTCGCCACCGACGCAGTGCCGTAGAAGAGGTATATCCCGAGCGCGGCGAACGCTAGCACGACGACGCCACCGGTCTTAGCGAGCCCGGTCGACGCCTGGGTCACGCTGAGCAGGACGAGCAGCAAAGCCAGGTCGACAAGCCCGAGCAGCGCGGTGTAGGCGACCGGCAGCCGCAGCGTCGAGAGCGTGAGCGCCACAATGATGATCAGCCACGCGGTCAGGAACAGCTCCTGCGTACTGGCGACCGCGCTGGCAGTGATGCCGAACCAGTTGTGGGTCAGCCCCAGCACCAGCACCGCGTAGCTCAGCCAGAATCCGCCGAACGTGCCGAACACGCTCGCGACAGCGCTCTGGCCGACCAGCGCGCTCCAGATCGTGGCCGCGAACAGGCCTATGGACGTCGCCGCCAGGATGATCGCGAGCGGCGCACCAGCCGCCGCGGCGGGGACCATGCCGACGAGCGTCAGGCCGAGCGCCAGCGAGCCCACGATGAAGGTCGGCAGGCCGAGCGCCATCGGATCGCCGGCCAGCGGGCCCGATGCTGCTGCCTCCGTCACCTCCACAACCTCGACTACCTCGCTCACCGCCTGCGGTCGAGCGGACTCTCCGGCTGATGCGCCGACAGCGGTCATGGCCGTCTCCTTCGCCTGGAAGCCTGCCCGCGCACGCGGGCCATGACCAACCTGTACCTCCGCGCCGGACGCGCCAGTCTCTCAGTTTGAGTCAGCAGTGTCAGCTGGCCGGAATGACAATCCCGAACTCACGGATCTTGCGGTAAATGGTGGCCCTTGACATGCCCAGTGACTCAGCCGCTTTTACCTTGTTGCCGTCGTAGTCGAGCAGGCTCCGCACGATCGCGTCGCGCTCCATCGACTCCAGCGGGCTCAGCAGCCTGCGGCTTACCGTGCGGCACTCGGGCGGCAAGTCTTTAGGCTCGATAACACCGGTCCGCCGGTGCTGAACAACCTGGCGGAGCACCTGCCATAGCTGCGCCGAGTTTCCTGGCCAGCTATAGCGCAGCAGCATCTGCATGGCCTCAGGCGAGCAGGTCAGCCGGCCGGGCGGGTTCAGCCGCCCCAGGAAGAACGGCACGAGGTCGTGCAGGTCTTCAACGTGATGGCGAAGCGGGGGCAACTCGACGCTGCGCGGGAAGAAGCGCAGGAGACGGTCCAGGTCGGCGCCAGACCTGTCGGGGCTGGTCCTGTCCTGGCCCAAGGTAACCGCGACCCAGAGCTCTCGCGGCCGGTCCGCCGCGAAGGCCTCTTGCAGCGACGCCGCCAGCGCATGCAGCCGCCGGCTGCCGAGCCTGTCGACACGCCGTATCACCAGGCTGCCGGACGCGGCGGACAGCTCCGATCGCGCCAGCGTCAGCCAGTCTGGGTCGGCGGCCTGCGAGCAGTCCAGCACCCTGAACCTGCCAGCCGGGTTACGCCGCTGGTGGACGGCCCGCAGCACCGCGAGCTTGCCGGCGCCAGGTTCGCCTGCCAGTGCCAGCCACTCACCCGAGCCGTACGCGTCCTCGACCTGGCCGCAGCCGCGCACCCACAGCGGGCCCGTGCCGACCAGGCCGGGCAGGTGCATCCGCACGTGCGGCACCGACTCGGCCGCGATCTTGCTGGCCGTCTCGGTCAGCTTGACGTGCACGACGCCGCCAGCGGCCGCTCCCGTACCGTCGCCCACCGACCGGCAGTAGAGCCGCGCGGTAACGCCAGTCGGCAGCGCAACCTGCACCGGGCCTATCTGGCCGCTGCCCAGTGCCTGCGCTGCCTGGCCGAGCAGCACCGACTGGTCGGCAGGGTCGAGCACTTGTCTGGCGTAGTCATTGAGCATCACGACGTCAGGGTTGAGCGCCAGGACGATGCCGCTGGTGCGCTTGCAGGCGCGCAGGTACTCCTGGAGGAGCTGAACCTCCTGCGCGCTTGAGTCGGTCAGCAGAGCCTGGATAATCTGGTCAGCGGTAGTCTTGGCCAGCGCGATGAGCAGCGGGTCGGCGTCCTTGCGCCAGCAGGTGAGGTCGACGGCGCCGACGGTGCGGCCACTGATCGGGTGCTTGATGGGCACGCCCGCGCAGGCCAGGTCCTCAAGGTGCTCGGCATAATGCTCATGACCGAAGACGTGCATTGGCCGACCGCCTTCTAGTGCGGTCCCGATGCCGTTCGTGCCGACCAGGTCCTCGGCGTAGCTGAACCCTGGCGCGAGCCGGACGCCGTCCAGATGCCGGTCGAGCTCGGCGTCCGCCGCCAGGCGACTCAATACGAGACCGTCGGCATCAGTCAGGATCACGCTGATCGGCTGGCCGTCCAAGTGCTCGCGCAGGTTGCGGAGGACCGGCATGGCGCTGCGGGTCAGCGGGGTGTCAAGGTTAGGGTCCCGGATGTAACTGAGATCGATGCGGTCAGCTGCCACCCGGGACCGGCGCGATCGCCACCAGGAGGCCAGGATCGTGTCGCGGACCTGATTCGGTTCGACCGAATCGGCGGTCAGGAATCGCTCTCGTGCTCGCGCCAGTCGGCGGTCGTCGGCCGCGGCTGGCGGGGATTTGGCCGCGGACAATTTCATGCGCCTCCCTGCCGTAACGCCTTGCCGCTTACGCCGGGCAGCGTTAGCTGTTAATCCACCGACGGATCGCGGCCGACCATACTGTCACCTTCAAGGTAAACACGACTGTGACCATAACTGTCTCAAGTTGAGACCTCCGGCGCGCTCTAACCGGCTTTCCATTCCTTGAGCCGACGGTCAAAGCCGGACAAGCTACCAGGCGAGGTGCCTCATGACGCAGCCGGTTGCGGCATCAGCGGACCAGCAGGAGCGCGAAACCTACAACCCGTGGAGCGTCGTCAACGTGGTGTTCCACCACCTGGCTGCGCAAGGCCTGCACCCGGTTCTCGGCGAGGCGGGTGACCCCGGCGAGCCGGCCGCGGCCCTGCTCAGGGCCTTCGGCATAGCGCCGGCCGCGGAGGGCAACCGGCAGGTGGCCACGCACATCCGGGCTGAGCTTGCGCAGCTGAGAGACGCGGTCTTCGGGGACCGGTGAAGTCTTCGCCTACCACTGAAAGCCGCCGCTAGCCGCGAACTACCGGTGGAGCATGCGGGAAACATCCGTGTCTCATGTTGAGAGCTCCTCGGCGGTTGCCGCGATGTGTGATCGGCGCAACGAGGAGTCCCGTGCCGGGATTCGCGCGTCCGCCACCGAGGCGTGACGCCGGCGCTGGCAGCAGGAAGCCCAGTGCCGCAAGCAGGGCCGTCTCGGGTCGGCCGGAGTGAAGGAAGGGGTGACCATGAGTCGCCAAAGCGTTGCCAAGGCCCACCAGAAGATTCAGGAACTCGCCTGGGAACCGCTGTATCACGAGCCCGTGTCACAGTACGGCACCGACTACACGTTCCAGAAAGCGCAGAAGAAGGACCCGCTGAAGCAGGTCCTGCGGTCCTATTTCCCGATGCAGGAAGAGAAGGACAACCGCGTTTACGGCGCGCAGGACGGCGCTATCCGCGGCAACATGTTCCGCCAGGTTCAGGAGCGCTGGCTGGAGTGGCAGAAGCTGTTCCTGTCGATCATCCCGCTGCCGGAGATCTCGGCCGCCCGGGCGATGCCGCTGCTCTTCCGTACGGTCCCGAACCCGGAGCTGCACAACGGCCAGGCGATCCAGATGATCGACGAGGTCCGGCACTCGACGATCCAGCAGAACCTCAAGCGCCTGTACATGAACAACTACATCGACCCGGCTGGCTTCAACAGCAGTCTCCGCAACTTCCAGAACGACTACTGCGGAACCATCGGGCGCCAGTTCGCCGAAGGCTTCATCACCGGTGACGCCATCACCGCGGCGAGCATCTACCTGACCATCGTGGCCGAGACGGCATTCACCAATACGCTGTTCGTGGCCATGCCTGCCGAAGCCGCCGCAAACGGCGACTACCTGCTGCCCACCGTGTTCCACTCGGTGCAGTCGGACGAGTCCCGGCACATCAGCAACGGCTACGCCACCCTGCTCATGGCGCTAGCCGATGAGAGCAACCACCAGCTGCTCGAGCGCGACCTGCGGTACGCCTGGTGGAACAACCACCGGGTGGTGGACGCGGCTATCGGCACGTTCATCGAGTACGGCACCAAGGACCGGCGAAAGGACCGCGAGTCCTACGCCGAGATGTGGCGCCGGTGGATCTACGACGACTATTACCGCAGCTACCTCGTGCCGCTGGAGAAGTACGGCCTGGTTATCCCCCACGACCTGATCGAGGAAGCCTGGAACCAGATCTGGAACAAGGGCTACGTGCACGAGGTAGCCCAGTTCTTCGCGACGGGCTGGCTGGCGAACTACTGGCGGATCGACCCGATGACCGACAAGGACTTCGAGTGGTTCGAGTACAAGTACCCGGGCTGGTATGACAAGTACGGCAAGTGGTGGGAGAACTACAACCGCCTGTCCATGCCGAACGGTCACCACCCGATCGTGGCCGAGAACGTCGACTACGTGTACCCGCACCGCTGCTGGACCTGCATGGTCCCGTGCCTGGTCCGCGAGGACATGGTCATGGACCAGGTGGATGGCCAGTGGCGCACCTACTGCCACGAGCAGTGCCGGTGGACCGACGCCGTCGCCTTCCGGCCTACCTTCCAGGGCCGGCAGACGCCCAACATGGGCCAGCTCATCGGCAAGCGCGAGTGGGAGACCCTGTACCACGGCTGGAACTGGGCCGATGCGGTCTCGGACATGGGTTACGTGCGCGATGACGGCAACACCCTGGTCGCCCAGCCGCACCTGAACCTCGACCCCAAGAAGATGTGGACGCTGGATCACCTGCGTCGCATGGGGCCGATCGCGAGCCCGAACGTGCTGCTCAACGAGATGACGGACGAGCAGCGGCAGGCGTTCGCCGCCGACTATAACCGGCAGGGCCCCGCTGGCAGGCCCGCCCCGGCCGCCTAGACCCGCACCGCCCGTAGCGGAGCGGGGAGGGGGCTGGCCGATCGGCAGCCCCCTCCCCGCCAACCCCCACACCCGTCGAGCAGCCCGCAAGGGGGTGCGTCATGTCCGGCAAGCACGTCGTCCGGTTCGAGCCAGTAGGCATCGAGATCGAGGTCGGCGAGGAACAGACCATCCTGCGCGCTGCCGCCGAGCAGGGCATCATGCTCATGCACGGCTGCAAGGAGGGCCAGTGCGCCTCTTGCAAGTCGTTTGTCCTTGACGGCGACGACATCGAACTCGACAAGTACTCCACATTCGCATTGCCCGATTACGAACTCGACGAGGGCTACACACTGCTGTGCCGGGCGCACGCCTACGAGGACGTCACGATCGAGCTACTCAATTATGACGAGGAGATGATCCGCTCAGGCCTGCCCATCCAGCAGGCCGTGGCCGAGGTGGTTTCCAAGGACCCCGTTACCCGCGATATGCGGCACCTGGTGTTGCGGCTGATCGAGCCGACCGAGATCAAGTTCTTCCCCGGCCAGTACTTGGACATCGGCATCCCGGGAACCGGGATGTTGGGAAAACAGACGGTCCGGTCGTTCTCCATGGCCAATACGTCCAGCCGCGAGGGCGGGCTGCTGGAGTTCATCATCAAGGTCTACCCCGACGGGCAGTTCTCGCGGTTCCTGGCGGACAAGCTCGCCGAGGGGGACCGGCTGGACCTGACCGGGCCGTTCGGCGTCTTCACGCTCCGCGAGGGCGACAACGACCTAGTGTTCGTGGGCGGCGGGGCCGGGCTGGCGCCGATCCTCGCGCTGCTGCGAACCCTGGCCGAACGCGGCATCAAGCGGAGGGCCACCTTCTTCTACGGCGCCAGGACCTGCTCTGACCTGTGCTTCGAGGCCGAATTGCGGGACCTTGAGGAACGGCTGCCGAACTTCCGATACCTGCCTGCGCTGTCTGAGCCGGCCGAGGACGACGTCTGGGACGGCGAGACCGGTCTGATCACCGACGTGCTGAAACGGCACGCCAGCGACCTGACCGGAGCGCACGCGTACGTGTGCGGCCCGCCGCCGATGGTCGAGGCGGCACTGCCGCTGCTCGCAGCGCTGGGGGTTGAGGAGAAACGGATCTACTACGACAAGTTCACCTTCACCGGTAACCCGGAGGACTGAGAGAGGGACCATGAGCGAGACCACGCAGGAGCGCGCTGTTAGTGAGCGCAGCGTTCCCAAGCCGGTTTTCACCGACGCCGAGGCGGGAGCCAAGACCTTCCCCGACTCCACGGCACGGCGGTTCAACTACTACACGCCGCAGAAGCGCAAGCAATCCCACTATGAGGACGTGACCGTCGAGGTGCAGCCCGACCCCCGACACTACCTGGCCCAGGGCTGGCTCTACGGCTTCTCCGACGGGCGCGGCGGGTACCCGCTGGAGTGGACCGCGCTCAAGGCCTGGGGCTCGGACCGGCCAGAGCCGGAGCGCTACCCCGGCTCGGGCGGCAAGGGCTACGACTGGCCGGCGCTCGGCTGGCACGAGTTCCGCGACCCGAACGAGGAGTGGGAGCTGAGCCTCTACCGGTACAACTCGAACGTCGTCCGGCAGGTAAACCAAAACATCGACGCGGCGCGCCAGTCCAAGGCCTTCGACCAGTGGAACAGGAACTGGGTGCGCTTCGTGGAGCGCAACGTCGGCGCGTGGATGCACGTCGACCACGGGCTCGGGCTGTATCTCTATGCCAACGCCAACCGGCGCGCGCCGACCAACATGCACAACAACGCGATCTCGGTCAACAGCATGCACCGGATCCGCGCCGCCCAGGACCTGGCACTGTACAACCTGACCCTGACCGAGGAGATTGACGGCTTCGACGGCGCAGCGCACCTAGATGCTTGGAACAACGACCCGGCCTGGCAGGGCGTGCGCGAGGTAGCCGAGCAGCTCACCGCGATCGACGATTGGTGTGAGGCGATCTTCGCCGCGAACGTCGTCTTCGAACCGCTGGTCGGCGAGCTGTTCCGCAGCCACCTGGTCATGCATGCGGCGCCGCGCAACGGCGACTTCATCACCCCGACAGTCACCGGCGCCGCCGAGTACGACTTCGCCGAGCGTGACCTGCGCTACACCATCGCGATGTTCGAGCTGCTCACCGCGGACAGGGAATTCGCCGATCACAACAAGTCGCTGCTGCAGCAGTGGCTGTCCACCTGGGTGCCGCGCTGCATCACCGCGGATCGTACCCTGCAGCCGCTGTGGTCGCAGCCGGACGCCAAGCCGCCACGCTTTGAGGACGGCCTGGATGCGGCAAAGAGCCGCTTCACCTCAATCCTTTCCGAGCTTAGCCTCGAAGTACCGAAGGAGTTGGCGCAGTGAGCACGTTCGCGACGACAGCAAGCCCGTACAAGTCCGACAACACTGCATCGAACATGTGCGGCTTCACGCTGATGAACAACCAGGTGGGCGCGGTGGTGGCGGCCTACTGCGACACCAAGCCGAACGTCACGGTGATGCCGCTCCCCTCAATGATCCGGGTGGACGGCGTCGGCCGGTTCGACGTCGTCTACGACGAGGTCTCCGAGGCACTCGGCGAGGAGCCGGGATTCTTCGACGCCGCCGAGTTCGAGGAGAACATGTCTACCCACTACGGCCGGATGATCCATACCGATGACCGGACCATCATGGTCGCCAACCCGGAGGACGCTGCCGAGTACCTCGGCTTCGACCTGACGCCGGTGTCGGCGTAACCGGCGGAGCGCGGAAGCACCCGATCCAGCCTGCAAGGAGGCACGGTGTACGAGAAGAACGGCGAGAAATACTTCGTGGTCGACGGCCACATGCATTACTGGAACGCAGCGCCGGATAACTGGGTGCCAGGCGCCGAGCAGTACGCGAAGGGCTGGATCGAGTGCTTCCACGCCTACCAGGGGCTCGGACCGCCGGCGACGCACTGGAGCCTCGAGCATTTCCAGAAGTACTCCGAAGATGACCTGATGACGGACGTCTTCGGCGACGGCCACGTGGACGTGGCGATCTTCCAGCCCACCTACCTGCTGGAGTGGTACAAGGAAGGTTTCAACACCACCGAGCGCAACGCGACGATGGGCGAAAGGCACCCCGGCAAGTTCGTGTACAACACGCGCTGGGATCCCCGTGATGGCGACGAGGGCCTGAAGATCCTCCGCCAGAACGTGGAGCGGTACGGGTCCAAGGGGTGCAAGCTCTACAGCGCCGAGTGGAACGCCGGCTCGCGCGGCTGGAAGCTGACCGACCCGTCGGCGTACCGCTACCTGGAGGCGTGCCAGGAACTGGGCGTGACCAACATCCACGTGCACAAGGGCCCGACGATCTGGCCGCTGGACAAGGACGCGTTCGACGTCTCCGACGTGGATCACGCGGCGACCGACTTCCAGGGCCTGAACTTCATCGTGGAGCACGTGGGCCTGCCGCGGATCGAGGACTTCTGTTTCATGGCGACGCAGGAGCGCAACGTCTACGCCGGCCTCGCGGTCGTGACCGGCGGGCTGATGCACGCCCGGCCGAGGTTCTTCGCCAAGGTGATGGGCGAGCTGTTGTTCTGGCTCGGCGAGGACAAGATGCTGTTCGGCAGCGACTACGCGATCTGGGAGCCGAAGTGGCAGGTCGAGGGCTTCGTTGACTGGGACTACCCGGACGACCCGGAGTTCTCCGACTACCCCCGGCTGGGCACGGCGGGCAAGAAGAAGATCATGGGCCTGAACGCGGCCCGGCTGTACGGCATCGACGTGCCGGCCGGATTTGAGCTGCCAGCCGGCGCCGGGACACCTGCGGCTCAGGACGACGCACAACTGGTCGTCTAGAAGATGACGGCCACGGCAGCTAGCAGCGCGCGCGCCTGGCAGCCCTTGCTGGCCGCGCTGGGCACGGTGCGCGACCCGGAGCTGGACGAGCCCATCACCTCGCTCGGTTTCGTGGCCGCGTGCACCGTGTCGGCGGACGGAGATGCACTGGTCAGGCTCCGCCTGCCCACCTACTTCTGCGCGCCCAACTTCGCCTACCTCATGGTCGCCGACGCCTACGACGCGGTGATCGCCTTGCCGGGAGTGCGCACCGCGGAGGTGATCCTGGACGACCACTTCGCCTCCGAGGCGATCAACGGCGGTGTCGCGGCTCAGGCCGGCTTCGCCCGGTCGTTCGACGGCGAGGCCGTCGGCGAGCTGCACGACCTGCGCCGGGACTTCCTGCGCAAGGCGGTGCTGGCCGGCACCGACCAGGTGTGCCGCAGCCTGCAGGCGAGCGGCACTGACCAGGCCAGGCTGCGCGAGCTCACCCTGGGCGAGGTGCCGGCGTCGAGCGCGCTGGACCGGCTCAGGCAGCGGCGCACGGAGCTCGGCCTGCCAGCCGGTGACGACGCCCTGCTGCTCGTCGATCCGGCGACCGGCGGCCCGATCGGCGCCGACGCCGTGTCGCTGCACCTGCGCAAGGCGCGGGTCACCGCCATCAGCCTCCAGGCGAACGGCAGCATCTGCCGGGGCATGCTCCGGCATCGCTATGAGAGTTCGGGCCACGGCGAGTCCGTAGAGTGCGAGGAGAACCAATGAAGGCCGTCCGATTGCACGCGTTCCACCAGCCGCCGACCGTCGACGAGGTGCCCGAGCCCGTCATCACCGGGCCACTGGACGTCATCGTTAAGATAGGCGGCGCCGGGGTCTGCCGGACCGACCTGCACATCATCGAGGGCCAGTGGGATGCCGCGATGGGCACGCCATTGCCCTACATTCTGGGCCACGAGAACGCCGGCTGGGTGGAGGCGATCGGCTCCGCCGTTACCAGCGTCGCGGTCGGCGACACGGTTATCCTGCATCCGACGCCAACCTGCGGCCTGTGCCGGGCCTGCCGGGCCGGGCAGGACATGCACTGCAGCAACAGCAGCTTCCCCGGCCTGTCCACCGACGGCGGCATGGCGGAGTACCTGCTCACCTCCGCCCGTGCCTGCGTCAAGCTCGACCCGACCACCCGCCCGCAGGACGTCGCCGCGCTGGCCGACGCGGGCATCACCGCCTATCACGCGGTCCGCAAGGCGATCCCGCTGCTGTATCCGGGCACGACCTGCGTGCTGATCGGCGCCGGCGGGCTCGGCCACATCGGCATCCAGTGCCTGGCCGCGCTGACGGCCACGAAGATCATCGTGGTGGACCGCAACCCGGATGCGCTGAAGCTGGCCGAGCAGCTCGGCGCGCATCAGACGGTCGTCGCGGACGGCGGCCAGGTTGCGGCCGTGCTCGAGCTCACCGGCGGCGCCGGAGCCGAGGTCGTGCTGGACTTCGTCGCCGAGCAAGGAGCCGAGAAAGACGGCTGGGCCATGACCCGCCGGGCCGGCTCGTACTTCGTCATCGGCTATGGCGGCACGGTCACCGTTCCCACCCTGGACATCATCTCGACCGAGCGCAACATCATCGGCAACATCGTGGGCACCTACAACGAACTGGCCGAGCTCATGGTGCTGGCGCAGGCCGGCCGGGTCACCCTGCACACCCGCACCTACCCCCTTCACGCTGCCGCCGACGCCATCGCCGACCTCGACGCGGGCCGGGTCCGCGGCCGCGCCATCCTCGTCCCCTGAGTCACCCGTACCATCACCCTCGTGCGCCACCAGGAAAATCTCCAGACTGCTCTCAAGGAGGACTCATGGCCAAGGAACTCCGATTCGGCGCCGAAGCCCGGAGCCTGCTGATGGCAGGCGTGGACCAGCTGGCCGAGGCGGTCAAGTCGACGCTCGGGCCTAAGGGCCGCAATGTCATCCTGGAGAAGATCACCGGTTCTCCGGTAGTCACCAACGACGGCGTGACCATTGCCCGCGAGATCCACCTCAAGGACCAGTTCGAGAACATGGGCGCGCAGCTGGTCAAGGAAGCGGCCATCAAGACCAATGACATTGTCGGCGACGGCACCACCACGGCCACCGTCCTCGCCCAGGCCATCGTGCGCGAGGGCATGCGGGCAATCGGCGAGGGCGCCAACCCGGTATTGGTGAAGCGCGGCATCGACCTGGCCGTCGGCCGGCTGATCGAGCATCTCCAGCAGGTCGCGCATCCGGTCTCCACCGAAGAGGACTACGCGCGCGTGGCGGCGATATCGGCCAACGACGACGAGCCGGTCGGTGCGGTGATCGCTCGGGCACTGCACACAGTCGGCGACGGCGGAATCGTCACGGTCGAGGAGTCCGCTGTCAACGGGATGGCCGTGGATTTCGTCGAGGGCTTCGAGTTCGAGAACGGCTACCTGTCTCCCTACCTGGTGACCAACCCGGCCAGCCTGGAGGCTGTCCTCGACGATCCCTACATCCTGCTGTGCAGTGAGAAGATCAGTAAGGTGCAGCAGCTCATGCCGGTGCTCGACAAGATCATGCGCGCACCGCGCCCGCTGGTGATCATTGCCGAGAACGTTGAGGGCACCGCGCTGTCCATGCTGGTGCACAACCACGTCAGCGGCGTCTTCAGGTGCTGCGTAGTCCGGGCGCCCGGCTTCGGCGACCGGCGGTTGCACAAGCTAGAGGACATCGCGGCCATCACCGGCGGCACGGTCTACAGCAGGCAGTCGGGATTCAGCCTCGAGACCATGACCACCGAGCAGCTTGGCCGGGCAGCGCAGGTCCGGGTCACCGCGGAGCGCACCGCGATCATCGGCGGTCACGGCTCGCCGGACGCGGTCAAGTTCCGGCTGACCCAGCTGCGGGCAGAACGGGACCGGGCCACGTTCGGCGTGGACGAGGATGTGCTGACCGAGCGGATCGGCGCGCTGTCCGGACGGGTCGCGGTGGTCAGGGTGGGCGCGCCGACCAATGCCGAGCTCAAGGAGTTGCAGCACCGGGTCGAAGACGCGCTGTCAGCCACCAGGGCCGCCATGGCCGAGGGCATCGTGGCTGGCGGCGGGTCCGCGCTCCTGCACGCCGCGCCGGCGCTGGACGACCTGGACGTCTCCGGCGACTACGCCACCGGAGTCGCCATCGTCCGCCGGGTGCTGACCGCGCCGGCCTTCCTGATCGCGACCAACGCGGGCTATGACGGTAACGAGGTCGTGGCTAAGCTCACCGGGCTCGGCAGCGACGAGGGGTTTGACGCATTGGCGGGCCAGTACGGCAACATGATCGAGATGGGCATCATCGACCCGCTGCGGGTAGCCCGCTCGGCGCTGCAGAATGGCGCGTCCGTGGCTGGATTGCTGCTCACCACCAACACCCTGGTCGCGGAGGAACAGACGCCGTGGGGCGGCAGCGCCGCGCTGATGACCGAGTTCGGACCGCTGGACGAGGGCCTGCACCAGCCGTCGCCCGACTCGAGCACGCCCCAGTCGCTCGGGCTCGGCCCGTCCATCGGCTGACCCGGCCAACGGCCGATGATCAAGGACACGCCGCTGACTGCCGAAAGCGAGGTAGCCGCCCGGGCGGCAGGCGCTGACCTGCGGTTGCTGCGCTCACGCGGGCGGCTGCGCGGCCTGGCGGCGCTGTTGGGCCCGGCCTTCGTCGCAGCGATCGCCTACGTTGATCCTGGCAACTTCGCCACCAACTTCTCCGCCGGGGCGTCCTTCGGCTACATGCTCGCGTGGGTCATCGTGGTCGCCAACCTGATCGCGATGCTCGTGCAGTACCTGTCCGCCAAGCTAGGCGTCGCGACCGGCAAGGACCTGCCAGAGCTCTGCCGCGACCAGCTGCCCAGGGCGGTATCCCGCGGCCTGTGGGTGCAAGCCGAGCTGGTGGCGATGGCCACCGACGTCGCCGAGTTCGTCGGCGCGGCCATCGGGCTCAACCTGCTGTTCCGGACGCCGCTGCTGATCGCCGGGCTGATCACGGCGGCGGTGGCGTTCGGCATCCTCGCACTGGAGCAGCGCGGTTACCGCCGGTTCGAGCTGGCCATCATCGGCCTGCTCGGGATCGTGCTGCTGGGCTTCGCTTATGACCTGGCCGCGGTCCATCCCAGCGCCACGGGCATGGTCGCCGGCCTAGTGCCGCGGCTCGGCCCGTCCGCGAGCCTGCTGCTGGCCGTCGGCATCGTCGGGGCGACGGTCATGCCGCACGTGGTGTATCTGCACTCCGCGCTGACCAAGTCGCGGGTCGCCTGCCGCGACGACGGCGAGCGGCGCGAACTGCTCCGGTTCCAGCGCATCGATGTGCTGATCGCCCTCGGCGCGGCCGGCGTGGTGAACCTGGCCATGCTGTTCGTCGCTGCGGCCCTGTTCGGCCATCGGCAGTCGTCCGGCGCGGTCGCTGGCTCTATCGAGGCCGCGCATGCCGACCTAGCGCGGATGGTCGGCGGCGGTGCCGCGCTTACCTTCGCGATCGCGCTGCTGGCCTCGGGGCTGTCGTCGTCGAGCGTCGGCACCTATGCCGGGCAGGTCGTCATGCGCGGCTTCATCGACCGCAGTGTCCCGGTATTCCTCCGGCGCGGCGTCACGATGCTGCCCGCCTTCGCTGTGCTGGCAGCTGGCCTACCGCCGACCACCAGCCTGGTGATCTCTCAAGTCGTGCTGTCGTTCGGCATCCCGTTCGCGCTTGTCCCGCTCGTCGCGCTGACGCGCCGGTCCGACATCATGGGCCCACTGGTCAACCGGCCGGTGACGACGGCGGCGGCAGCCTGCACCGCAGGCGCCATCATCGCCATGAACGCTTACTTGCTGTACGCCACATTCGCGCCCTGAGTGCGGCGGCCAGTCTCCTGCAGGCCAGAAGACAACGGCCACTCGATTCGGCCTTCGCCGGCCGCCCGGTCAGAACGTACGGCACTTATACGGCGGGACGTGGCGCAGGCGGCGGACGTCGTGGAGCAGTACCCCGGCCCGCGCGTGCTCACCCTCGACGAGCGGCATTTCCGGGTGATACGGCCGCTGAACGGGCAGGCGTTCACGATCCTTCCCGCCGACGGCCCAGATCGCCCGGGGGCCGCGCGCAGCTAGTTAGCGGTCAAAACCTCCTCCGGCGCGACCCTGGCCCACCTGCCGTATTAACGCTCAGTTGAGTGCCCAAACCTCACCTGGCTGGCCGTAACAATCCTCCTGCACTAGCCGCCGTCCGAGGCCCGGGTTGTCGAGGCACCGGCCAGAATTGGCGTTGATCAGCTCGCCGGCAGGCCCGGGTACCCAGAACCCGGTCGCGCTGTTGATCACGAAGCCGCAGTTCTCGTAACTGGTGAACTGGCCGTCCAGCAAGCCCTTCTCCTCGAGGCAGCCGGAGCCGCCGGATATCGCGCCGCCAGAGAGCTGCCAGCTCTCCGGCGGATCCGACGGCGTGCACCCGGCGGCAACGGCGGAGCCAGCGCCTGCGGACATGCATTCCCCCGCTCGGCCAGACACGATCGCGACGCCGAAGTTGAAGTTCCATTCCTGGCCGTAGGCCGAATCGGCCACGCTGCAACGTGACGTGGTCACCCGCTCGCCTGGGACGGAGACGTTCCGCCCGTCCAGGCAGCGGCCCGACGGGGGGTTGTACAGCAGCGTGATCAGCGATCCGGATGCCGACACCGCGCCGGTCGGCAGGTATTCCCATTGCTGGCTCCGCGAGCCGTTGCAAGCCTGCAGCACCGCGCCGCTCCGGTCGAGGCCGAGGCAGATGCCACTGGCGATCACGAGTGAGCCTGCTGCGCCCGGTGCCGCGCCGGAGAAATAGTCCCACTGCTGCGACGCCGAGGCGTCGCCGCAGGACTGCATGACGACACGCAGGCCGGCCGTTGGCGGCGTGGCCGCGGACAGGCATCCCGTGCCGTCCAGGCCGTTCCCGCCTTCGACGGAACCGGGGCCGGGGACCAGCGAGGCTGCGGCGGTCATCGACGGGACCACGTAGAGATAGAAGCGCGTGGACCCGGTTCGGTGCGTCCGCCGGTCTTTCGCCGTGACAGTCACGTGGTAGGTACCTGCCCTGGCTGGAAGTTTGCCGCTAATGACGGCGTCCAGCGAGGCCCGCGCGGAGCGGATGGTCACGCCGCTCGGCAGTCCCGTAGCGGCGTAGGCAAGCGACTTGGCGGCGGTGTCGCTGTCGACGGCCCGGACCGTGAGCTTGAATGCCAAGCCGGCGCTGGCATCCTGCGCGCCCGGATCGACCAGCGTTACTCCGGCACCTCCGCTGGAGAATCCGCCGGTGCCGTTCGGCGTGCCGAGACCTGTTGGGCCGCTGTACCGGCGCTTGCCTGTGCACAGGTACTGCCGGCTGGACTCACACCGCCCGTTGGTGCCGGACGTCACGGGATTGAATTGCGATGCGTGCCGGTAGAGGTACGACGCCGGATAGGTGCCGCGAGCGGGCACGCCGGCCAGCGCGTAGGCGGCAGTGATGATCGGCGTGGCCACGCTGGTGCCCCCGATCTCGAAGATCTTGGCAGGCACGCCCGTCCGATAGGTGTCGTAGACCGCCACGCCGGTGTTCGGATCGGCCACGGCGGCGACGTCGTTCTCGGTCCGGTTCAGGCAGCCTCGAGCCGCGGTGGCATCGACCAGTTGCCAGCTGGGCTTGGCTTCCAGCGTCGAGCAGCCGGAACCGGTCCCGCCGTTCCTGTCGCTGACGCTGCCCCAGACCGATTCGGTCCAGGCCCGTCGGGCGGAGCGCCGGTGCGTGAGCCTCGTCCCGCCGACCGCGGTGACGAACTGCGTGTCGGTCGGGTACAGAGCGCCATAGCCGAAATCACCGGAGGCGAAGACGATGGCGTCGCCCGGGTGATTGAAGTAATGGTTGTAGGCGTCCTGTCCGATGAACTCCCCGCCGCTCCAACTGTTGGACACGAACCGGGCGCCCTTGGCGACCGCGGTGTCTTCTGCTGTCCCGAGACTCACGGTCGAGTTAGAGCGCGCCTCTACCAGCAGGATGCGGCAGTGCGGGCAGATGGCCGAGACCATGTCGAGGTCCAGAGACTCCTCCAGGCCCCAAGAGCGATTGGCCGCCGGCAACGGGCCGGCCCGGCCCGACTGGTTCACGATCCGCAGGCAGCCGGACCTCGTGGAGCAGGCCGGCAAGCGGAAATGCCGCCGGTAGCTGGCGAGGTTCCTGACCAGGTCAGGGTTGTTGTACGCGTCGACAATCGCGACCAGCTCGCCACGGCCCCGGTGCGCTGAGGCAGCCACGAGGCGGTAGGCGCTTTGCAGGGTGCCCGGACCGTAACCTTGCGGAATCCGGAAGGCACCTGAGGGCCTGTTTTCCGCCGCTCCGGGGAGGATTGCCTGACAGGCCATCTGGCCCGGCTTTGACGGCGTCGCGCACACCATCCGCTCCCGTGCGGGCAGCCGCAGCGCATGCGGCCTGGCCACGAACGCAGGCGCGGAAACCCGCGCCGGGCCGCCACCCCCGGACGGACCTGGGGGGTTCGCGCTGACCGCCTGCCGGGCCGCCGCGCCAGCGCTTGCTGCCGTCGATGCGGTGGCAACCGATGTCAAGCCAGCGACGAGCGAGCCGCTCGCTGCCAATGCGATTACCCATCCCCCGGCACGGCGCCCAGGCCGCAAGAATCCCCGCATCGAACTACCTCCGCTAGATGGCCCGCTCAGAGGTCTAGCAGGCCAAAGCCACGGAAGCCGGTGATATGCAGCTAATAGCGGCAAGACAGCACGCTCGGTGACCAGAGCCGCGCGGCTACGGGCCCTCTGATCACGCAGCCTTGTCTCCATGACCTGGCAGCGTCGGGATGGCCTAGGGCGAGCCGTGTGCCGGCCGGGCCCTGCTGGGCCCCGACGTAACGCTGCGGAACGCCCGCTACGACACGGCCGACGCTGCCAGGCTGATCGGTGCCAGCGGCTACCCGGATGCGGTCGGCTGGGCCGCCGAGTATGTCCTCCAGCACTATTCAGACACCGAGGCGTTGGAAGCGTTCACCCAGATCGCACGCGACCAGGCCACGGGGCCGTGACCAGGCAGCACGTGCCGCGGCGGGCCCGGCAGCGTTGCCTATACTTTCCTTAATGCCATTCGCGAGCATGCCTCCCGCCGAGCAGATGACCGGGCTCGACAAGCGCCGGGTCGCGATCTTCGGTGCCGCCGTGCTGCTCATCCTGGCCGCCATCGCGGTGTGGGCCGCGAACCGGCCGGGCAGTTACGGCACGTCCAGGAATGGCTGCATCACGGTGACCATGCCCAGCACCACTGGCGGCGCGCTCATCCACCAGTGCGGTGCTGGCGCGAAGGCCACTTGCAAGCGCGCGTACGACGGCACGGGCAGGGTCTCCCAGCTCACGCGGCCGCAGTGCCGCCTCGCCGGCCTCACCCCAGCCCGGGTCGCGGCCGCAGCCAGGTAGGCCCGCCGCCAGGGACTACGGCACGTCAGAAGTATGAGTACTGGCTGTTGTTGCAGCCGGGCTGTCACGTACTCGGTGAATTCGTCATCCCTGGCCGATGTCATACGCGCGGCTGCGCCGTCCGACGTTTCATACCCACCTGACCGGTGCGGCGACGCGCGCGGTTGCACCGCCCGTCAAGATTCAGTCCGCTGCAGGAAGCTGACCCGCGTCGAAGCAGGTCCGGTCCCCGGTGTGGCAGGCCCCGCCGGTCTGGTCTACCCTCACGAGCACCGCATCGCCGTCGCAGTCCAGGGCGACCGAGACGACCCGCTGGACGTGACCAGACGTGTCACCCTTGACCCAGTACTCCTGCCGGCTCCGCGACCAGTACGTGCACCGGCCGCTGGTCAGTGTGCGATGCAGAGCCTCGTCGTCCATCCAGCCCAGCATCAGCACTTCGCCGGTGTCGTGCTGCTGGGCGATGGCGGCGACCAGGCCGTCCTCGTTCCGCTTCAGCCGGGCTGGCGATCTTCGGGTCGAGTTCCGAGTCCGCGGCCGCAATCCGCATCACGAAGCCTCCTTCGCGGTAACGGGCCGCACCCGATGACCGGCCGCCGCCAGCGCCTCCTTGACCGCTCCGATGCTGAGCTCACCGAAATGAAACAGGCTCGCCGCGAGCACAGCGTCGGCGCCCGCGTCGATCGCGGGTCCGAAATGGCTGAGCGCCCCCGCACCCCCGCTGGCAATGACGGGAACGTGGACCACCTGACGCACGGCCGTTATCAGCGGAAGGTCGAACCCGTTCTTGGTGCCGTCAGTGTCCACGGAGTTCAGCAGGATCTCCCCGGCGCCGAGCGCAGCTGCCTGACCGGCCCACTCAACCGCGTCGATGCCGGTGCCCCGCCGGCCGCCGTGAGTGGTGACCTCGAAGCCAGACTTCGTCTGCGCGCAGCGGCGGGCATCGACGGAGAGCACCACGCATTGCGCGCCGAACTGGAGCGCGGCCTCGCGCAGCAATTGCGGCCTGGCCACCGCGGCCGTGTTCAGCGCGACCTTGTCCGCTCCCGCTCGCAGCAGCCGGTCGACGTCCTGGGTGCTGCGCACCCCCCCGCCGACCGTCAGCGGGATGAACACCTGCTCGGCCGTGCGCCGAACCACGTCGTACATGGTTTCGCGCTGGTCGCTGGACGCGGTGATGTCCAGGAACGTTAGCTCGTCGGCGCCTTCCCGATCGTAGGCAGCGGCCAGCTCGACCGGGTCGCCGGCGTCGCGTAGGTCAGCGAACCTGACGCCCTTGACGACCCGGCCGCCGTCGACGTCCAGGCAGGGGATCACCCGCACGGCGACCGTCATGGCGCCTCAGCGGCCGGCGCGCTGTCCGCGCCGATGCCCGGCTTGTAGGCGACGGCTTCCACCTCTACCAGCATCCGCGCATCGACCAGCCCGCTGATACCGATCATGGAGGTCGCGGGCATGATCCCGGCGAACGCCTCGCCATGCGCCCGGCCGTATTCCTCCCAGCGGGTGATGTCAGTGACATAAACCCTGGTCCGGACTACGTCGGCCAGGCTAGCCCCGAGCTCCTGGAGCGCCTTTCTTACGTTCGCGATGGCCTGTTTGGTCTGCGCGTAGGCATCGTCGGGGTGCACGAAATCAGGGCCCTCGATTGAGGTACAGCCCGAGACGAAGACATAGTCGCCGGCCGCGACGGCCCGGCTGTAGCCGACGACCGGTTCCCACTGCGCGCCGCTGGAAACTCGCCGCGGCCGTGCTCCCGTTGTCATCGTGCTCCCTGGCCTTCGGCCATCGCCGCCAGCGCCGCTGGCAGCGTGAACGCCCCTGCGTAGAGTGCCTTCCCGACGATGGCGCCCTCCACGCCCAGCGGCGCCAGGTCGCCGATCGCACGTAGGTCGGCCAGGCTGGAAACGCCGCCGCTGGCTATCACCGGCCGGTCGGTCTGCGCGCATACCGCCCGCAGCAGATCCAGGTTGGGCCCGGACAGCATGCCATCCTTCGTTACGTCAGTGACCACATACCGGGCGCAGCCAGAGTCCTCGAGCCGGCCGAGCACCTCCATGAGCTCTCCGCCATCAGAAGTCCAGCCGCGAGCCGCCAGCCTGGTACCGCGCACGTCCAGTCCGACCGCGACCCGGTCGCCGTAATGGGCCACGACCTCGCGTACCCACGCCGGGTTCTCCAGCGCCGCCGTTCCGATCACTACTCGCGCGCAGCCAGTGGCCAGTGCGGCAGTGAGCGCCGCGTCATCCCGGATCCCGCCTGACAGCTCCACCTGCACGTCCAGGCGGCCGATCAGGTCAGCTATCTGCGGGCCGTTTGTGCCCCGGCCGAACGCCGCGTCCAGGTCAACCAGGTGAATCCAGCGCGCGCCCGCGTCCTGCCAGGCCAGCGCGGCATCGACCGGGTCGCCATAGCTCGTCTCGGTGCCCGCCGCACCCTGGACCAGCCGGACGGCCTGGCCGCCCGATACGTCAACTGCGGGCAGCAGTGTCAGGACGGGCTGGGGCCAGCCCAGTTCCGATGCGGTCATCGCAGCGTCTCCAGCCAGTTCGCCAGCAGCACGGCTCCGGCATCCGACGACTTCTCGGGATGGAACTGGGTGGCCATCAACGGGCCGTCTTCCACCAGCGCGATGAACTCCTCGCCGTGGGTGGTCCAGCCCGTGCCGGGTGGCTTCTGGTCACCGGCCGCGGGCGAGGGGCTGCGTCGCTGCGTAGGAGTGCACAAAGTAGAACATCGCGTCGTCATCGATCCCGGCGAGCAGGCGGGACTGGGCGGGGCGACGGGCGACCACGTTCCAGCCCATATGCGGGAGCACCGGAGCGGCGATCCTATGCACGACCCCCGGCCACCAGCCGCAGCCTTGGGTCCGCTGCCCATGCTCCTCGCCGGCCTCGAAGAGCGCCTGCATCCCGACGCAGATGCCCAGGACTGGCCGCGCGCCCGCGAGCCGCTTAGCGATGACCTGGTCGCCGCCTGCCGCCTGCAGACCGGCCATGCAGGCGGCGAACGCACCAACCCCCGGCACGACGAGGCCGTCCGCGCGCAGCGCCGTGTCGGAGTCCGTCGTTACCTCGGTATCCGCGCCAGCCCGCTGCAGCGCGCGCTGGGCCGAGCGCAGGTTGCCCGAGCCGTAGTCGAGCACCGCCACGCTCGGCTTGCGGCTGTTCACGGTAGCTCCCGTTTCATGATCGTCACTGTGCCCGGGTCAGCGGTCCACCGGTGGCCCCAGGCTACCGGGGCAAAGATCGTGCCGGGTTTTGGCCGCCCAGACCGGGCGCCCGGCCATCACGATCAGCGCCCTGGAACGAGTCGGCGGCCTCGCACTGTCAGAGGCGCTCGGTACCTTCCGGAGCGCTCGGTAGTCCGATCGCGACGTCTGCGGAATGGAGTGTAGAGATGCTGACGTAGCGGTCTTCCACCACGCACAGGGCCTGACCCCGGCGTCATCGCGTTCGCCGATGAGCTGCGTGCGGCCGGGCACAATGTGCACACGCCGACCTTTTTGAGGGCCGAACCTTCGACACCATCGAAGATGGCGTGGCTTATGTCGATGATGTCGGTTTCGGCGAGATGATCCGCCGAGGCGCCCGGACGGTGCAGGGGTTGCCCGCCGAGCTGGTGTACGCCGGGTTTCACTGGGCGTTCTCCCAGCCCAGAGCCTGGCGCAGACCCGGCCGGGGGCGCACGGTGCACTGCTCTTCTACGCCTGCGCGCCGGTGTCGGGGTTCGGCGCAGCGTGGCCGGACTCGGTTCCGGTACAGATACACGGGATGGACGCCGACCCGATCTTTGTCGGCGAGGGCGACATCGACGCCGCCCGTGCCCTCGTCTACGCGGCCAAGGACGCCGGGCTCTTCCTCTACCCGGGCGACCAGCAGAACTTTGCCGACAGCTCGCTGCCGTCCTTCGACCCGGACACAACCGCTCTGCTCACCCGCCGGGTGCTGGATTTCCTCAGCGCGCTATAGACGGATATTGGCGATTACCAGACCGTTCAGCGGGGGCGCGACCAACGACCTAACTCAACACCCTGTCAGTTTGACAGGCTGAAGCGCCCGATATGGCCAGACTTGTGCCTGCCAGACTGACATCAGGGTGTCACGATCTCACCTAAGCCGCGCAGCCCGAATGCTCTTAGGACCCGCGATCATGCCTCTGGGTTATCGTCGGTTGCCTCCGTTGCCTCGCCGTCGGCCTGGCGCTCGGGTCTGCCGGTGTCCTGAGCTTGCCTGCTCCCGTCATCTGGCTCGTGACCGGTCTCATCATGGCCGGGGGCGGGCTGCTGATCCTGTTCATCGGCCTGGGTCTCGCGCTCGACGACTTCGCTAGTGCAGTAGTGAGGGTTGCTCGGCCGGCTATCGGACTCGTCAACCGAGTCGGTGTGGAGGGCGCCGCGCTGCACGCCGGGCTCGGGAGCAGTTACTCCGATTACGCCAGCGGCCACGCCCGGCTCGTTCCCGGCCGCCGGTTGCGCCCGGCGCCGGCGCCGGACCACGGTTCGGATGACGAGCGCGGCGACTGCTGCCGCCAGGGCGATCAGCACGTATAGCGAGTAGCGGGTGATGGCGTCGTAGATGGTCGTGATGTGATTGCCAGCCAGGTAACCGACCGACGTCCAGACGGCGACCCACAAAGCAGCGCCCAGCGCGTTGAAGGCGAGGAAGCGCGGCCAGGCCATCTCGCTGATCCCGGCGACGATTCCGTTGGCCTGCCGCAGCCCCTCGATGAACCGGGCCACCGTGACGACAATCCCGCCATACCGGCTAAAGAAACTCTCGGCCTTGTCCAGCCGTTCGCTGGTCAGGAACACGTACTTGCCGAACCGGAGGACGAGCGCGCGGCCGCCGAAGCGGCCGATCGCGTAGCCGATGTTGTCGCCGACCACCGCGGCCACGACAGCGATCAGGCCGACGGCGAAGACATTGAGCCTGCCCGCGCCGGCGTAGACGGCTGCTGCGATCAGGATCGTCTCGCCCGGCACGGGGACTCCGAAGTCCTCCAGCATCACGAAACTGCCGATAGCGATATACCCGTAGTGGTCGAGCAGGGGCGCCAAGTGCGCCAAGAGTCCCGGAAGTGGTTGCGCGGACATCGATCAAGGGTCGCACAGCGGCGGCAGCGGGCAGACGCGCAATCTCACAGAGTCGCGTTCGGCTCAGGCAGCGCGGGACAGCGCCGACGCCAGGCCCGCGAGACCGGGCGACAGATCGCCGACCAGGTGTCGCGCCCACCGCATCCGATCGCGGGCTTCCTCGGGGTGATCGCCGAACTCCTGGGCCATCCTGTCGGCGCACCCGTCAGGGCCGAGGCGCCGGATGGTGCCGCTGATGGCAGCCGCCGCAGCGTCGGCAGTAACGGCGTCCGATCCCTGCAGCGCAGAGGCAAACAGTGCCTCGCACTCCATCTCGGTCACGTTCCGCCTGGTCATGTCGCGCCCCCGTCCGAAAGCGCCGGCGCGCAGTCTGCGTCGTGCTTCCCGATCATGCTGGCCCTCCTGGCCGGATATCCGGCTGGCTGGTATTCGGTGATCCATAGTTACTTTGACGGCGGAGAACCCCCGCCGGTTCCTTCGATCGGCTCTATTTCGCGGGCCGAGGGGGCATCTGCCCCCGGAATCCGCATCTACCAGGTGCTTCACTCAAACAAACGCCTGACGAGCACGAAGTTATTCACGGCCGGTGCCGGTATGGGCGAAAAGTTCTCTGCCCGGGAAGGTCGCTGGCTCCTGCGTGGTCTGGCCGGGTTGTCAGCACGGCGCAGTATGATCCGGGTATGAGTGAGAGGAAAGCCCGGCTGACGATCACCGTGGACTCCCAGCTACGTGCATACGCCGAGCGGCTGGTCGATACCGGGCTGGCCTCATCAGTCTCGGCGGCATTCAACGAGGCGATGGCAGAGAAGGCCTACCGCGACCGTCGCAGGCGCACTCTCTGGAAGGCCAAGAGTGACCAAGCGGACGAGGGCCGCGTCGCCCGAATGATCGCCCAGGTGAATCAGCAGCTGGCCCCGTGACGGACGCTGTGCCGACGCCGCTGATCTTGGATGCGAGCGTTTTGATCGCGGTAGCCAGAGGTGACGCTGACATTATCGGTCTGATCCAGGGCCTGGACGGCCGCAGCCAACCTATGGTCATTCCGGCACTGGCTAGTGCTGGTGCTTCCCTCGATGCGGGCAGCGACGAAGCCGATGACCTGCTGGCCGCTCTGGAACTGCTGACCAGCGCTACGGCCGGTCGTTTGAGCGGCGCCGAGCAAGCCTCCAGGCTTGCCAGCATCCTGGCCAGGACCGGCCTGGACCCGTGGGACGCCCACGCTGCAGCGATCGCGGACGTCGCTATCTGCCCGATCCTGACCCTGAACGCGGCTAAGTGGCAGCAGCCATCGGCAGATCTCGATGAACCGCTCCACATCATCGAGATCTCGGACGAGCCTGGCGATCATGGTTCGGCCTGACAGAAGTCAAGATCCAGACCGAATGGAATCGGCCCCTCCCGGCCACGCCGATGACTTTGGGCACCCGTGCGGGCTGAGCTGGCCTCACCCCGGCCTAGGAGACTTGCCAGACTGAGGCGCTGACTCGTTCCCGGCCCTCGATCGCGACGGTCGACGGCAGTTCGTAGGTGGCCACGCGGCGATTGCCCGCACACGGGAAGTACTTTCTGCCGGTGTCGCCGATGTCGCCGATGCGGACGCTGGCACCGTGGCGGGCAGCGTGGCCGAGGTAGGCCCCGACGAGCTCGGCTAGCTGCTGGTCATACCAGACATCGCCGGCAACAACCACGTCCGGTGCCTGTTCGCTCGCCAGGACGTCGCCCACGCAGACAGGCAACGGGAGCATGTTGGCCGCAGCATTGAGCGCGATCGCCGTCCGGGCCATTGGGTCCGGCTCGACGGCGGTGACGATGGCGGCGCCTGCCTTCGCCGCCGCCAGAGCTACAAGACCCGAGCCCGAGCCATAGTCCACCACCGTCCGCCCAGCCACCAGGTCCCGATGATCTAGTACGTAACGGGCCAGCGCCTGGCCGCCCGGCCAGGCGACGCTCCAGAACGGCGGCGGCAGCTCCTTCTGGCCGAGTGCTGCTTCGGTCTGCTCCCACACTGCGTAGACGTCGCTGGCAAGATACAAGCTGAGCTCGGGCACGAGTGGCACAGTGGTCAGCAAGGTAGCTGACCGGATGAACTCCGCAGGGATCACAACGCCATCATCCAGGCTGGCGGCTCGGAGCACAGACAGCTCAGATCTATGGAGTGGTGGCGGAAGCTATCCCACCCGCCCGGGGGCGATGACTCAGGCCGTGCGGCTGAATGCCACCACGCTGTTCGCCGGGATCACCACGCTGAGCTGGCCCGCGGAGGCGCGCAGCACCGCGCCGAGATTGCCGACGTTCCAGCCGCCATACTCGCTGGCGTCGCTGTTGAGGCACTCGCGCCAGCCCCCGTCGGCCAGCGACGCGTCGCACAGCAGGTAGCCGGGCGAGTTGAATGGCGAGTTGTTCAGGCTCCCTACAACGAGCAGCTCGCCGGTATCGTCCCAGCGCCGGAAAGCGATCACTCGGGCGTCGTCATTGGCGTGGAAGACGTCGATGTTGACGGACTTAACGATTGTTGAGCCGAGCCGGAAGCGGATGATGTCCTGGTAGAACTTCCAGAGCAGCGCGCCGGTCGACTGCTGCAGACCAGGCAGGTCCTCTTTTTCCTCGTTGAACTTGTCGTAGGTGTAGGCCTTCTGGGCGCCTACTTCCTCGCCCATGAGGAACATGGGGGTTCCGGCGGAGAGCATGGTCATCGCAGCGGCGAAGCGGCAGCGGGCTTCGGCGTAGCTGCGGGTCTCGCCAACCAGGGGAGCTCCGTTCACCGCGGCGAGAATGGTGCGCTCCGTGCCGGGGTCATTGCCGGCCTCATCGTGGCTGGACTCGTACACGACTTTGCGGTCGCCGCTGGCCGCGAGCGCGCCGGCGAAGTAGCCCATCTGGAGCGGGCCGTCTGGTTGCTGCCCGGCGGTCAGCAGCAGGCTGGCCCACTGTGGTCCGGCGTTCAGCTGGCCGACTAGGTGGTGGTAGAAGTTCACGTACCAGGTGGCGTCGAATCCCACGCCGCCAGCAAAGGCCGACCTCGTTACCTGATCCCAGCCCGAGTGGTCCTCGGCGATCAGCATGGCGGCAGGACAGAGGGCTTTCACCGTCTGGCACAGCTCGCGCAGGAATTTGCGGCCCGCGATGTTGGCGGCTGGCACAGCCGCTCCGTCAGCGTGCCGCGAGTTGTACAGGTGGATTGAGGCGGTCTGATCAACGCGCAGGCCGTCCACGTGGAACTCGTCGAACAGCAGCACGCTGCTGCTCACGAACAGGGCCCGGACCTGATCTGCTGAGTACCGCGGCGCCCAGCCACTGGAGACATTGTCCAGATACCCGCCCTCGGGGAACGCGTACTGCCCGGGCTCACCGTCGTACCAGTAGTAACAGTTGTCCGGCGGGCTGGTGCTGTCGTATTGCCAGGCCGCCCGGTCCGCCATGCTGGTGTAGTGGTTGTAAACGACATCCATGATGACGGCCAGGCCATGCTGGTGGCAGGCCTTAACGAAGTGCTTCAGCGCGTCCCGCCCGCCAGCAGCTGACTCGATGGCCAGAAACTGGGAGCTGCCGTATCCCCACGAGAGGCTGCCGTCGAACTGGAACATCGGCATCAGCTCGACGGCATTGACGCCGAGATCCTCGAGGTAGGGCAAGAAATCGATGGCGTCGATGAAGGTGCCCGCTGCCGTCGTCGCCGGGTCGAGAGCGCCGACATGCAGCTCGTAGATCACCAAGTCCTCGACGCGATCCGGTACCGGCCGGGCCGGATCGAACTCGTCACGCCAGAACTGCTCTGCCGGAACTGCCCGGCTCGCCGGGTCCGCCGGGCAAGGGGCGATGATGTCCGGGTCGGTGACAACCGAGCAGCTTGGCCGTCCGTCGAGAAGTGAAACGGGGCCGTCATAGTGGGCGCCGTCCGGATCGACATCGCCCAGGCCGCACTGCTGGCGAGAGAACATGTCGGTGGCCCAGTTCACCGTCCCGTCAGGGCGGATTATCCGGTACAGGTAAAGGGCTCCGGTCATGCGCTCGAATGCAGGCAGGGCAGCCGCCCAGATCCCGTCGGCTTCCTGGACGAGCGGAACGGCGGCGTGGCTGGAGTCAACGCCGTATCCATCGTTGGCGATGTAGCCGCTTGGCTGTCCGAAGACCAGGTCGACCGCGGTGGCGTTCGGCGCCCAGACGCTGAATCTCACCGGCGGCGCCGTAGCCGCGGAGAGCAAATATCGCTGCGCGCCCTGCAGGCGGTGCCAGGACAGGCGATAGGTCTCCTGCTGCCGGCGCCCCGAAGCCGGCGCAACGATCAGAGACCTGACCTGAGCGGTCGAGGTGAGATCAGGCACTTCCGCCGCAATGCCCCAGACCTCGGGTGCGGCTGCGCCCAGGCGGAGCCATGTTCCCCACGCGAGCTGGACCCCGACAGCCTGCTGGTCAAAGGACACATCGGCGGTGAAGCAGACCGCACCGGACTCGTCCCGCGAGCGCGTCATCGGGTGCCGGGACCAGGACTCGGGGCTGGGAGTTCCATCCGCCGCCCAGCTGCCGCACAAGTCGACGTGGGCATCCGGGGGGAAGCGGTCCACGCCTGGGCAGTAGGCGAACGAAACCACAGGATGAGTCACCATGGCCCCCTGGGCGAGCAGCGTCACGATCTTTTCCCGAAGCGGCAACGCCCAAGTCCAGTGGCGCGCTGACAGCTCGATTCTTACACCGCCGCAGCATTCGCGGACTCGTGGCCGCCTGTTGCGCCCGGCCGCGCGACGCGGATCACCCAGTCCGGGGGATGCCGACTCGCCAGCGGCTGCCTACGGTTGCTCGCATCCGACCGTGATCCATAGCGCCAATAGGGGTGGCAATGTCAGCACCACGTGCCGGGTCGAGCAAGGATGCAGACGACCCGGTGACCCAATTCTTTGCAGCCCTTGCCGAACCAGGTCACCTCGCGACCTTTGAGGGGGAATCGGCGACGCTGCGTTTCGACGTCCTCAATGGCAAGGACATCGAGCGATGGCACTTGACGGTCAATGACGGCGACGTATCTGTTACCCGTCAGAACCGCTCAGCCGACGCGGTCGTGCGGATACAACGACCGCGCTTCGAAGCCATAGTAACCGGGCGGCTCAACGCCCAGGCCGCCCTGCTGCGTGGCCTGCTCACCTGTGAAGGCAGCGTGACCGCCCTCATGATGTTCCAGCGCTGCCTGCCCGGTCCGCCCGGCTCCACCGGCTGGGCGGCGCCAATAGATTCCGACACCGTAATGGCCCAGCGGAGGGCAATATGAGCGACGAGCTTGTGCAGATCCTCGAAGGCAACACGTTTGTGGTCAGCGACGACCGGGGAGACATCAACGCGTCGCTGACGGACCCGACCGGTCTGTTCTCGTTTGACACCCGTTTTCTCTCCCATTGGGTGCTGACGGTGAACGGCCAGCGACTCAACGCGCTGTCTACAGACGACCTGCAGTACTTCCAGTCCCGCTTCTTCCTCGTGCCCGGCAGTGGCACGGTTTATGTAGATAGCAAGTTGTCAGTCATCCGCCAGCGGGAGGTGGCCGATGGCTTCCGTGAGGAGCTCCGCGTCCTGAATCACGAAAACCGGCCCGTTGACCTGGACATCCGGATCGACGCCGCGAGCGACTTCGCCGACCTGTTCGAGGTCAAGGACGCCATCAAGAAGAAGGGGCAGTACCAGAGGCGGGTCGTGGACGGGAGCCTGGTGCTGGACTACCGGCGCGAGACATACGCCCGTGAGACGTGGATCTCGTCGACCTCGCCGGCCGCGATCGACGAGAAGGGCCTCTCGTTCAAGGTCACCGTTCCCCCGCACGGCGAGTGGAAGACGGACCTGGATGTCGTGGCGTCGATCGGGCCGCTGGAGGGGGTAGCCGAGGCGCCCACAGTGATCAGGGGGCAGCACACCGTTCGCCGGGACATGGCCAGAGGACTCCAGAAATGGCTGCGGCACGCGCCGCGCCTGGAGTGCGATTGGGAGCCGCTCGACCTCATCTACCGTCGCTGCCTGACCGACCTGGCGGCTCTTCGCTTCTCGACGCTTACCATGCCCGACCGCGCCCTGCCCGCCGCGGGGCTGCCCTGGTTCATGACGATCTTCGGCCGGGACAGCATCTTCACCAGCCTGCAGGCGCTGCCGTTCACATCGGAGCTCGCGGCGACCACGCTCATGGCGCTGGCCGAACGCCAGGGCACCCGGATCGATGACTTCCGCGACGAGGACCCCGGCCGCATCCTGCACGAGATGCGCTACGGGGAGATGACCGCGTTCGAAGAGCGGCCGCACTCCCCTTACTACGGCTCCGCCGACGCCACGCCGCTCTTCGTCGTGCTACTTGACGAGTACGAACGCTGGACCGGTGACACAAAACTCGTCCGTGACCTCGAGCACGCGGCACGGGCGGCGCTCAACTGGATCGATGAGTACGCCGACCTGCAGGGGAACGGCTACGTGTCGTACCAGCGCCGCAACGCGCAGACGGGCCTGGAGAACCAGTGCTGGAAGGACTCGTGGGACTCGATCTCCTATCGAAACGGCGACCTGCCCGGCTTCCCGAGGGCTACGTGCGAGCTTCAGGGCTACGCCTACGACGCCAAAGTCCGCGCTGCCCGGCTGGCCCGGCTGGTATGGCATGACCCGGCCTTCGCCGACCGGCTCGAGAAGGAGGCCGCCGACCTGAAGCGCAGGTTCAACCGAGACTTCTGGGTCGAGGACGGCGAGTACTTCGCCGTCGCCCTCGACACCGACGGACGCCAGGTGGACTCCCTCACCTCCAACAACGGGCACCTGCTCTGGAGCGGGATCGTCGATAAGTCCAAGGCCCGAGCGATCGCCCGGCACCTGATGAGCCCGCGCCTGTTCTCTGGATGGGGGGTACGCACGCTGGCCGAAGGAGAGGCTCGCTACAACCCGATCGGCTATCACGTTGGCACTGTGTGGCCATTCGACAACTCCTTCATCGCCTGGGGCCTGCGCCGTTACGGGTTCAAAGACGAGGCCGCCGCCGTCTTCGCAGGCATCATCGAGGCGGCGGAAGTATTTGAGGGCAGACTGCCCGAGGCGTTCGGGGGCTATCCGCGCAGCTCGACGCGCTACCCGGTGCGTTACCCCACCGCCTGCAGCCCGCAGGCCTGGTCAACCGGCGCACCCCTGCTCCTGTTGCGTGCCGCACTCGGCCTTGAGCCGCGAGGGGACAACCTCGTTGTTGACCCGGCGCTGCCGAAGCGAATCGGTCATCTCGAACTCCTCGACCTTCCCGGGCGGTGGAAGCGGATCGATGCCTTCGGTCGCGGCCGCGTCGACACCGAGCGCCTGACGCAGCGCTGACGCCAGCCGACATCGCGTGCCGCCGCGTGCAGTAAGCCCAGCGCGTCATCTGGTCGCGCGCGGGTTGCCTGTCCGCGGCGGCGCCAGCTAGCACCACGCGATTTGGCTGCGCGCTAGTCGAG
Source organism: uncultured Actinomycetota bacterium (assembly GCA_963804435.1). GTDB lineage: Bacteria > Actinomycetota > Actinomycetes > Streptosporangiales > Streptosporangiaceae > JAJYUU01. The sequence goes on from CAWDQI010000001.1 coordinate 4,595,197, forward strand.
GAAGTCGAGCAGGGCGGCAGTGACCAGGTCGGGTGCTTCTTCGGGGACGAAGTAGCCGGTGGGTGCACTGACCAGCCAGAATCGGCTGGCCATGATCACGGCCGGGAATGCCCAGCCGCATCAGCCGCCGAGCTCGGCGAGAAGTTTCGCCGCGCGCTCCGCGCCGGGCGAGCCGATCCGCCGGTAGATCTCCAGCGACTCACTGAGCACTGCCGCGCCCGCCGGAGACTGCCCTTCCTGAATCAGGCAGCGACCGATTCCCTCGAGCGCTGTCGCTTCGACGAGCGGCAACGCGATTTGTGTTGCGATTTCCCTGGCCTGCTCGAAAAGCTGGTGCGCGACCCCGACGTCGCCGTCGGCCAGCACGATATCCGCTAGGTTGGCGAGGGCCTCGCCCTCGCCCGCCCGGTCGCCGAGCTCGGTGTACAGCTGGAGCGCCTGGCGCAGGCCGGCGGCGGCGCGTTGGTGATCCCCCGTCGCCCGGTGCACCGCGCCAAACTGGTTCAGGATGTTGGCCCGGCCGAGCCTGTCCCCAAGCTCTCCGTACAGCTCCAGGGCTTTGGTCAGGCTGGCGCTGGTCGCTGCGTAATCTGCTGCCGCCTGCTGGACCGCAGCGAGATCGCTCAGGGCATTCGCCTCGCCGAGCCGGTCGCCGAGATCGCGATAGGCGGCCAGCGCGCGCCGCAGCTTCTCGGTTGCGGCCGAGAAGCTGCCGGTCGCGAACAGCACAGCACCCAGCTCGTTGAGAGCGTGCGCCTCGCCGAGCTGATCACCTAGATCTTGGGACAGCTCCAATGCCTGGGTTAGGACGATGATCGCCGCGGGGTAGTCGCCGGCCGCGAGCTGGACATTGCCGAGGCGGCTGAGCACGACCGCTTCACCTCGCCGGTCACCTAGGCGCCGGTACAGGTCAAGCGCCTCGGAGAGGCCTTGCGCTGCGGCTTGGATATCTGCGGTGAGATAGAGCGTGGCGCTCAACTCGGTCAGCGCCTGCGCCTGTCCCGGCGCGTCGCGCAGCGCACGGTACAGTTCCATCGCCCGCGTCAGGCTGGCGGCTGCGGTTCCGTAATCACGGGTGCCGATCTGAACGCCGCCGATCCGGACCAGGGCGGCGGCCTGCGCTCGCTGGTCACCTGCCCGCACCGCGGCATCGAGCGACATGCTGTGAAGCGCCAGCGCCTCGTCCCAGTGACCTCTGAGGTGCAAGAAGGCATGCATGGCCGCCGCGAGGCCAATGGCCAGCTCGTCGCGACCGTGGCTGGCTGCCTCCTCCGCAGCCGCGTACAGGTTCGGCCGCTCGCGCTGCATCCACGCCATGGCGTCGTTGCGGTCTGCCAGGTCAGGTGCCCAGGCCGGCGGCTGCCCGGCCACGGCCCGCACCGGACCGGGCAAATTGCCGGTCAGGTGCCGGTCGGCCGACCTCGCCGTATGGAGGTAATAGCTGAGCAACCGGTCGACAGCTGCCTCATGATCAGCTGGCCGATCACCCGCCGCGAGGGAACGGGCATGCTCGCGAACTAGGTCATGCATGCGGTACCGGCCGCGGCTTGGCTCAGTCAGCAGATGCTGATCGTAGAGTGCCTCGAGATGCGCACGCGCGGTGGCAAGATCGGTCCCATCCAGCGCCGCGGCGGCGTAAGCGTCTACGTCGGTTCCCGGCAGCAGGCCAAGGCGGCGGAACAGCCGCCGCTGACCGGGGGTGAGGTCCTGGTAGGAGAGGTCAAACGCAGCTGTCACCGATATGTTCTCTGCGCGCATCAGCGTGAACCTGTCCTGCGCTGCAGCCACGTCACCGGCCAGCTCGGCGATGCTCCAGGCCGGGTGGTGATGCAGTTGCCTGGCAAGTATGCCGATCGCTAGCGGTAGGTAGCCGCAGAGCCTGGCCATCTCGCGCAACGCGGGGTCATCCGGATCGAGACCCGGCCGAGAGGCGAGCTTGATCACCAGGGCGGCGGCATCGTCAGGCGTGAGCGGGTCAAGGCTGATCGATTGCGCGTCCTCGAGCGCGGTCAGATGGCGGCGGCTGGTGACAAGTACCAGACAGCCATCAGTTCCTGGCAGCAACGACCGGACCTGCTCGTGTCCGGCGGCGTCGTCGAGCACTAGAAGGAACTGTTTCCCGGCTAGGTGATCGCGCCACAGCCGGATCCGCTCCTCGAGCCCTGGCGGGATGAGGGCGGCGGCCACGCCGACAGTGAGCAGCAAGCTAGCCAGCGCGTCGGCTGGATCCACCGGCCGCTGCCCTGGCGTATGCGCATGCAGCCGAACGAATATCTGGCCATCCGGGAACTCCGGAGCGAGGCGGTGAGCAGCGTGCACCGCGAGCGCGGTCTTCCCGATGCCGGCCATCCCGCCGATGGCGTGAATGCCGACCACCCGGCTGGGCGGCCCGGACCCGCCGGCCGCGGCCAGGAGCTGGCGAAGCTCGGACTCCCGGCCGGTGAAGGCGCTGGTGTCCCTAGGCAGCGTCCGGGTCGCCGCGGCGACTCCGCCAGCGCCCAGTGCTCCCGCGCCCGCGACTCCCCTGGCTGCCGCTTCGAATCCGGCCCGAGCCGGCCCGGTCAACGACAGCGCATCGGCAAGCAGCCGCGCCGTCTCCCGGCGCGCCGTCAGGTTGATGCCACGCTCAAGGTCACTGACCGATCGGGGGCTAAGACTTGCGGCTTCGGCCAGTCCCTCCTGGGTCAGCCCGGCGCTCGCGCGCAATTGCCTCAGCAGCGCGCCGAACGTGCTGCCGCCGGGGACCGGACCTGAAGCCATTGTCCCCTCGTCTACCCGGAAGCTGCCCGTGTCAGTTAGTAAGCCTACAAGCGCGCTTTGGCCTGTCCTAGGATGACAGCGGGCCAGCCGAAGGGTTCTTCCCGCAGGTGCAGGACTCGGGCGTTGGCGTGAGGAGCAGACGGCCCATGCTGAGAGTCAGTCGCTCGCTGGCGCCGCTAGCCATGATCGCGGCGGCCGCCATCGCTATCGCCGGCTTTGGCAGTCCCGTTTCGGCAGCACCCGGCGCGCCGTCGGACTCGCCCGCGGCGCGGCCGTTGACCGGCATTGGCTTTTCCAGCGCACTGCCCGTTCCCGGTGCCTTAACGAATCGTGCGCCAGCGCTGACGGCAATCGACTTCCCGGCCAAGAAGGCCGATCCGGTCATCCTGTGGGCCCGGGCACCAGTAACCGGGCACGGCGACCAGATCTTCTTCGCGGCCGCCAGTAAGCTCAGCGGCCCGAAGTGGACCCGCCCGGCCGCGGTCGATTCCGGGTCAGCCCGCACGGACGAACAACCCTCTGCTGCGCCGTTAAGGGGCAACCCGGCCGGTCAGATCATTGCCGTATGGAAGCAGAACGGCAGCGCGCAAATCATGTACTCGGTGGGTACCACCCGGCAAGGCGGTGGAGTCACCTGGAAGAGAGGGCTTCGCATTCCGTCCGCTTTCACGATGAGTGGCCCAGCCGTCTACAGCCCGCTGCATTCCCGGTCCGTCTTTGTGACCTGGCGGGCCGCCAGAACCAATGCCGTCGACGTGATCGCCGGCGCACCGTCCGCCGCCGGTGTCGTGACCTGGAGCGATGTCACCGCTATACCCTCCGCGAGCACCACGACCTCACCTGCGGTCGCTGAGGTTAACCTCGTCGGCAGGCCCAGCAGGCTCTATGTCCTCTGGCGCGGAAGCGGCACGCGCAACCAGATCTTCCGGGCGTTCACGGCAGACCCGCTCGCGAGCCCGCCCATCTGGAGCAAGCCGGTTGCTTTCGGGCCGCAGGTCGTTACGGCGACTTCCCCTGCGGCTCAGGCCATCGGCGCGGGGGGCGGTTTCCCGCTCCTGCTCGTCTACCGCGCCGCGAAGGGCACCGCGCTGATGTACGTCACGCTGCCCGATCGAGGCGCCGTCAGCCGCCCGCTGCGCGTGCCGCATCTGGCGACCCTCGATGCGCCTGCGCTCTACAACAACGTCCTCGCCGCAACGGCGGTGTCGGCCGGATCCGCGGCAACTGGGCCCTCCGGCCACCCGATCCCCTACATCCGCATCTGCCCCGGCTGCTGGCTCGGCGACGGCAGCGCTGGCCGCTAAGTAAGTCGCTAACGGCGGCCAGGGTCGGAGCACCCCGACGGTGTCCGCACGCTGCCGCGCCGTCGCACCGATCGTGCCCACGACAGTCAGCCCGCGTGTCTCGGCATTCGCAGCGGCGCAGTGGCCACTGCGCCGCCTGGCGCTTCCTAGCCGCTTGACCCTCACGCCACGTCAGGCCGCACAGTGGTCGGGTACAGCAAAATTCGAGGAAGGCGGAGGTCATGGCGACCGATCACTCGGCCGGCCAGTACACCGTGGGTGAGGCAGCCGCGTTGTCCCGCGTCTCGGTGCGCACCCTGCACCACTATGACGAACTCGGGCTGCTCGCGCCGAGCGGCCGCAGCTTGGCCGGCTACCGCCTGTACTCGGCCGCTGACCTGCGACGACTGCGGCAGATCCTGTTCTACCGGGAGCTGGACTTCCGCGCTCGATGAGATCGCCGAGATCCTGGCCGACCCGGACGCCGGAACCGATGACCATCTGCGCCGCCAGCACCGGCTGCTCCGGGAGCGGAACGAGCGGACAGCCGCGCTCATCCGCGCGATCGAGAAAGAAATGGAAGCGAGGAAGATGGGCATCGCACTGACGCCGGAGGAGCAGTTCGAGATCTTCGGCACCGACAAGATGGACGAGCATGCGGCCGAGGCCCAGCAACGCTGGGGCGACACCGAGGCCTGGAAGCAGTCGCAGCGCCAGACGGCGGCCTATACCAGGCAGGACTGGATCGCGATCAAGGCCGAGGCGGACGCGAACATCACCGGCTTCGCCGATGCGCTGAGGGCCGGCGAGCCTTCTGCCGGGATCGCGGCGATGGACCTCGCAGAGGCACACCGGCAGCACATCAGCCGCTGGTTCTACGACTGCGGCTACGACATGCACCGCAATCTGGCGGCAATGTACATCTCCGATCCCCGCTACATCGCCAGCTACGACGAGATCGAACCCGGCTTTTCGCACTACGTGCACGATGCGATCCAGGCCAACGCGAACCGCCACAGCTAACTCGCGCCGGAAGGCCACCGGCCGTTCGCCGCGCACGGGTCAGAGCACGCCTTTGGTGCTCGGCACCGCGCCGCCAGAGCGCGGGTCCGGCGCGGCCGCGGTCCGCAGCGCCCGCGCGAACGCCTTGAACTGAGCTTCCACGATGTGGTGCGGATTGCGGCCCCGCAGCACGTCCAGGTGCACGCAGATGCCGGCCGCCTGCGCGAGTGACTCGAAGAAATGCCTGGTCAGCGTCGTGTCATAGGTCCCGATCAACGGCGCCAGGCCGTCCGGCTCGGTGTGCACGACATACGGCCGACCGGACAGGTCCACGGCGGCGCGCACGAGTGTCTCGTCTAGGGGCACGAGCGCGTCGCCGAACCTGGTGATCCCGGCCTTGTCCCCGAGCGCCTCGCGCAGCGCCTGGCCGAGCGCGATCGCGGTGTCCTCAACGGTGTGATGCGCGTCGATCTCGATATCGCCGCGTGCCTGCACCGTCAGGTCGAGTCCGGCATGCCGGCCCAGCTGCAACAGCATGTGATCAAAGAACGGCACGCCCGTCTCGGCCCGGCCAATCCCGGCGCCGTCCAGGCTCAGCTCGATCAGCACCTGCGTCTCAGTAGTCACCCTGCCGATGCGGGCCGACCTGGTCACCGCTGCACCAGTTCCGGGCGGCCGCCCAACACGCGCGCTATTTCGGACAGGAACGTGGCCGTCTCGGGGCCGGTGCCGATGCTGACTCGCAGCCAGCCGGGCGGGCCGGTTTCCCTGATCAGCACGCCGCCGTCCAGCAGCGCCTGCCAGACGGCATGCGGGTCAGTGAACCGGCCGAACAGCACGAAGTTGGCATCGGAGTCCGCGGCGGTAAGGCCAAGGTCGCGCAGCGCCGTGACGAGCTGATCGCGCTCGGCCCGGATCTGCGCGGCCGAGGACAGTAGCTCGGCCGAGTGCCGCAACGCCGCCAGCGCGACCGCCTGCGTCAGGGTGGACAGGTGATAGGGCAGCCGGACCAGCAGCATCGCCTCTACCACGGCGGGGTCCGCAGCGAGATATCCGACCCGCGCCCCGGCCAGCGCGAACGCCTTGGACATGGTCCTGACCACGACCAGGCGCGGGTACCGCGGCAGCAGCGCAACCGCGGTGGCCGCCCGATCCCTGGCGAACTCGGCGTATGCCTCGTCCACGACCACCATGCCGGGCGCCGTCTCGCATACCGCCTCGATCACTGCGAGCGGCGTGGCCAAGCCGGTCGGGTTGTTCGGAGAGGTGACGAACACCAGGTCGGGCTGCCGGCTCCGGACCGCCTCGGCCGCCTGGTCGGCGTCGAGGCTGAAATCGCTCGTCCGCTCCGCCGCTATCCAGTCCGTAGCGGTCGTCTGGGCGATCAGCGGGTGCATGGAGTAGGACGGCTCGAAGCCGAGCGCGCAGCGGCCAGGCCCTCCGAATGCCTGCAGCAGCTGCTGGATGATCTCGTTCGAGCCGTTGGCCGCCCAGGTGTTGGCCGCGGTCAGGCCGTGCCCGAGGTAGCGGGCCAGCGCCGCGCGCAGCTGCACCGCGTCCCGATCCGGATACCTGTTCAGCCCAGCCGCGACGCCAGCCACAGCGGCGGCGATGTCTGCGGCCAGGGCGGCCGGCGGCGGGTACGGATTCTCGTTGGTGTTGAGCCGGACCGGCACGTCGAGCTGAGGCGCGCCATAGGGATGCCGCTCGGCCAGGTCGGCCCGGATCGGCATGCGCGGCCGCTGCGTCCCTGCGGTCACGTCCGTCACCGCGGTACCTGGGACCCGGCGACCCGGACGAGGACCGCCTGCACGTGCGCGTCCAGGTCTTCGGCTCCGCCCAGCGCCTCTATGTAGGGGGCAACGGCAGCCAGCGCCGCCCGGTCGCACTCGACGACGTGGATCCCGCGCAAGAACGTGGTCACCGACAGCCCGCCGGTATACCGGGCGGTCCCGCCGGTCGGCAGCACGTGGTTCGAGCCGGCTAGGTAGTCGCCCAGCGACACCGGTGCCCAAGCCCCAACGAAGATGGCCCCGGCATTGCGCACGCGGCGGGCCAGGATCGAGGCGTCCGCCGCCTGGATCTCCAGGTGCTCAGGTGCCCAGGCGTCAGCTACTGCCAGCGCCCCGTCCGCGTCGTCGACCACGACGCAGGCGGACTGGCCGGACAGCGCGGTGGCCACCCGGGTGGCGTGCCGGGCTTGCGGTACGGCCTTGGCCAGCTCGATGTCCACCCGGTCGGCCAGCGCGCCGCTCGTGGTGATCAGCAAGCACGCTGCCAGCTCATCGTGCTCGGCCTGGGCGACCAGGTCAGCAGCGATGAAACTGGCATCGGCTCCGTCATCAGCGATGATGGCGATCTCGGTCGGCCCGGCTTCGGCGTCGATGGCAACTCGTTCGCGGAGCAGCCGCTTCGCCGCGGCCACGTATACGTTGCCCGGCCCGGTGATCACGTCGACCGGCGGGCAGTCCTCGGTGCCGTAGCCGAGCATGGCTATGGCCTGGGCGCCGCCCGCCGCGTGCACCTCGGTGATGCCAAGCAGCGCGCACGCGGCCAGGATCGACCGGTCCGGCAAACCGCCTTGCTCGGCCTGCGGCGGAGACGCGACAGCGATCTGGCTGACTCCGGCCACCTGCGCGGGAATCACGTTCATCAGCACCGAGGACGGATACGCAACCAGTCCGCCCGGTACGTAAACGCCTGCCCGGCGCACCGGCAAGTACCGCTCGGTGACAGTGGATCCGGCGGCTACGGCCGTCCAGGACTCAGCCGGCAGCTGGGCCTTGTGCACGAGCCTGGCCCGCCGCGCCGCCTCGGTAAGGGCTGCCCGCACGTCCGGATCCAGCCCCGCGAGCGCGGCGCCCAGCGCCTGCGGTGGCACCGCGGTCCCGGGCAGGTCCACGCCGTCGAACCTCGCTGTGTATTCCCTGACGGCCCCGGCGCCGTACAGCCTGACGTCCTCGCAGATCGGCCGTACCTGGTCAATTGCCGCGCTCACATCAAGCGCGGCCCGGGGCAGCATGGCCGACAGGTCCGCTGCCGCCATCCGGCCAGGCATTCTTCCGCGAAGGTCGATCCGATCGAGCACGCATCTACCCTAACCGGGTCGATAGCGGCGGCCGCGGTCGCGGATCCCGCTATTCGACGATCTTGCTGATCGGAACCTCGAGGATGTCCCGCCCGCCAGCTGACTTCAGCGCCGGGATCAGGGTGTTGACCCCCTGTTTGGGCACTACGGCCTCGACTGCGTGCATATCGCCGCGGGCCAGCGAGGTGATCGTCGGGGAAGACATGCCGGGCAGCAAGCTGGTCACCGCGGCCAGGTCGGCTGCGCTGACGTTGAGCTTGAGCAGGACATGGCCGCGCGCCCTGATCGCGCCGCGCAGCAGCAGTGCCACGTCCTCCATGGCGTCCCGCTTGGCAGCGTCCGCGTAGGCCTCGTGGTTGGCGACGAGCTCGGTGTAGCTGGTCAGCAAGGTGTCGAGGATCCGAAGGCCGTTGCGGCGCAGCGAAGCTCCAGTCTCGGTGAGATCCACGATCGCGTCGACGATGTCCGGGACCTTGGCCTCGGTTGCCCCATAAGATGGGATTACGACCGCCTTGACCCCGTGCTCATCCAGGTACCTGCGGGTGAGCGCCGGGAACTCGGTCGAGATCCGCACGCCGTCGGGCAGGTCGGAGCCGGTCTGCCAGGGCACCGAGGCAGGTACCGCGAGCACGACGCGCACCGGATCCGAGGTTGCCTTGGAATACTGCAGCTCGCCGAGAGACGCTACGTTCGCACCCGTCTCGGTAATCCAGTCGCGACCCGTGATGCCAAAGTCGAACAGGCCCTGCTCGACGTAGGACGGGATTTCCTGCGGCCGCAGGAACCGTACTCGCTCAATCCGCGGGTCATCGATCGTGGCGTGGTAGTCACGGTCCGACGAGCGGCGCACCGTGAGGTCGGCGGCATCGAATAGGTCGAGAGTGGCGCGCTCGAGCGAGCCTTTCGGTAGCACCAGCGACAGCATGGTCCGGCAGCCCTTCGTGCGGCCTGATCGGTCGGCGGGACGAGTTTACCCGCGCCCGGCGGTGCTGCCTGAGCAGGGGTTTCCGGCTCGCCATGGAGCAACCGCGGAGAATCCAATCAGCCATGTCGAGGCTTTTCCGCCTTTCCCTCCCCGTCCGTTGCGTTCACTGTACGATCCGGGCCATGAATCCACTATCCGGCGTGATTGGCGATGCCTGGAAGGTGTACCGGGCGCACGCCGGTCATCTCCTGGCAGTCGCCTTCGTTATTTATTTCGTGGCCGCGATTGTTACGGCGCTACTGGCCTGGGGCCTAGGCCGCTTCGGGGTCGTGCTCGGGTATCTCGTACTCCTGTTCGCAAGCTTCCTGCTGCAGGCGTCCCTCGTTAAGGCCGTGCAGGATGTGGTCGCGGACGGCCGGGCCGACCTGTCGATCCGCCAGACCATGGAATCGGTGCTGCCGAACCTCGGGGCGGTCGCGGTCGCGTCGATCCTAGCGGGCATCGCGATCTGGATCGGGCTGTGGCTGATTATCGTGCCCGGCCTGTACCTGATCACGATCTGGGCGGTGATCATGCCAGTCGTGGTCATCGAGCAGACCGGGGCGATGGCGTCCTTCGGGCGCAGCCAGCAGCTCGTGCGGGGTAACGGGTGGAACGTATTCGGTACCCTGGTGCTCGTATTCCTTATCCTTATCGCGGCCTCCATCGTCATTGGCCTGGTGCTCGTCGCCGTGCCCATCGGATGGCGCTACGGGATCAGTGACGTTATTACCGGAACCGTGATCGCGCCGTTCATTGCGGTCGTGGTGACGTTGATGTATTACCGGCTGACTGGCGGCGGCCCGCAAGGCACAGCCGCAGGTGGTTCGGCCGGCGGCTACGGCGCGGCCTGACGCGAGCTCACTGGACCTGCCGGACCGCCAGCGCAGGAGCCCTGAACTGCACAAACGCGCCCGCAGGCATTAGTTCGCAGCAGGAGGGAACAAGCCAGAGACCACCACTCAGTTCCTGAGCCTGGCCAGGCCAAAAGCAATGCTCAACGCGGGGGGAAGCAATGCAGAAGCTCGAAGTACAACTCGAGGACGATCTCACGGGCGGCCCGGCCGATGAGACCGTGGAGTTCGGCGTCGATGGCCGAGCCTACGAGCTAGACCTGAACGCACGGCATGCCGCCGACCTGCGCCATCGGCTGGCACCTTTCGTGGAACGCGCCAGGTTGGTGCCTCAGCGGCGGTCCAAAGGAACGGCCAGGACCGCGGCTAGCCGGGCCCATAGCGGGCAGATTCGCGCCTGGGCCGAACAGCAGGGCTTCACCGTTTCAGCGCATGGCCGACTGCCCGCCAGCGTCATCCGGGAGTACGAGAGGGCACATAGCGGCGAGCCCGCCGCGGACCGCGGGACCCGACAGGCCTCTGCTCGGCGTCAGTCGCCAGCTCACCAAGCCAGCAGGACTCCACACCGCGGCGCTCGCAATCCCACGCGACGGAGCAAGGGCAGAGGAGACTTAGGACGAACTCGGCTACCGTCTCGGCCCACCGACCGGCCGGCCGGGCAGCACTTCAACGTAAGCGCTCGCCGGGACGTCGCGTAGACGGATCCGCCACCACCCGCTTACTGGGTATCTGGCCGCGCCTTCGACTGGCCGACCTCGATCAGGTGGCCGTCCGGATCGCGGATGTAGGCCCGGATCTCGTGAGCGTGGTCCTTGGGCTCGGTGAGAAACTCGGCGCCCCTGGCCGACCACTCGGCGTATGCCGCGGCAATGTCAGCGACCCGCACGTTCAAGAAGGCGCTCGTGTTGTGCTTGTCGGCCGGCGTCGTGAGGGTGACCTCGGGCTTGTCATCAGTCGGGCCGCCGCCCACGTTCAGGATGAGCCAGCTGTTGGCGATCTTCATGATGACCGGGTCGCGCTCGAGGACGACTTTGGCCCCGAAGACCTTCTGGTAGAAATCGCGGGACCGGTCCTGATCGGCCACTACCAGGAAGTGGGTGATCACGAAACCGCTGTCGGGAGCGGGGAAGTCGTTACTGGTCATGTAAGCCTCCACGGTGCTCACGGGCAACCCAGCGCCGCCGGTACGCGGTCAGTCCTGCTTTCCGTCGGCCGCGTAACCGGCCTGGCTGAGCATCCGGCGGAGATCGATGACGGTTTGCGTGTCGATGTCCTTGCGGGCGTGATGGTCGAAGTACTGAGTCTGCGTTCCGAGCGTCACGGCGACCCTGCCGTCGTGCTGCGGCTCGGCGGAGCCCACCGCCGCTAGCAACGACATCACCGCGTCCCACTCGATGTTGTGGCTGACCGGATGCTGGAAGAGCTGGCGCAGCGTGTTGCGGTGGTGGTTGCTCAGATGCTCAGGCTCCGATGCCGATGACATTCAATCCTCCTCCCTGTCCTGGCCACCCTAGCCGTAGCAGCCCGCGGGCCGTTAGGTAGGCCAGTCGATGGGGATCTCGGCGGAGTCAGTGAGCCGGAGCTTGCGGCGGGCCCGCTCGTAGAAAGTTGTACGGCCGAGGCGGACCACGTGCGCGGCACCAGGTCGCGGCCGCAGCTCGATGATGTCGCCGGGCTCAACGTGGGCGGCGACCTGGCCGTCCACCTCGACGGCGAGCCTGCCGCTGCGGGGCATGATCTCCAGGGCCAGACTGTCGTTGACCGAGACAACTAGGCCGCGGTTGTAGGCCGAGTGCGGTGACGCGGGCGTGACGAGCAGCGCCTCGACCGCCGGATTCACGATCGGGCCGCCGGCCGAGAAGCTGTAGGCAGTGGACCCGGTGGGCGTGGCGACAACCACGGCATCGGCGGCGTAGCTGACGAACGGCTGACCGGCCAGCCGCAGCGCCAGCTGGGCGGCTGACTCGCCGGGAAAGCGCACCACCGCGACGTCGTTAAACGCCGTCACCACCTGCTCGCCAATGACGGCATCGAGCGCAAGCCTCGGCTCGATCGTGTACCGGTGATCATCGATGGCGGACAGCGCAGCTGCCAGATCGGGAACGTCCACTTCGGCCAGGAAGCCCAGCTTGCCGAGGTTCACGCCGAGCACCGGAGCGCTCTGCCTGTCGGCGAGGCGCATTGCTCGCAGCATCGTGCCGTCGCCGCCCAGGCTGACGAGCAGGTCTGCGCGTTCGCCGAGTTCGGCAGCCGAAACCGGGATCGCGGCGCAGTTCAGCCGACGGATCTCGGTGCTGATGCCGAGGACCTGAATGCGCCTGCGCGCAGCCCAGCCCAGGACATCGGTCACGGCCTCAGAGGAGTCACGCTCAGGATGCAGGACCATGCCGACGGTATGCACCAGAACATGATCTCGCGAACAGTGACCATGTCACCATCCGGGCCACGAAGTTAGCGCTGCGGCTCAGTATTTGCGAGAAAAGTCTGCGGTGGCGGCGGGCCCCACAGGTGCGGCGGGCGAACTCTGCTACGGTCATGGCTGCACCTGAGCCGCAAGCCGAGCGACAATAGCCGTTCATGAGCTACGAAACCGACCCGCGAGTCGACGCCTATATTTCGGCGTTGCCGGACTGGCAGCAGGACATCTGCCGCCAGGTCCGCGACCTGGTCCACGCTGCCGACCCGGACGTCGCTGAGACCATCAACACACCGGCCCTGGCCGAGATGTTCCGCCAGATCATCGCCAACAACCGGGCCGGCGGCTGGCGCGCCGTCACGCGGCGCGGTTAACGCAAGGTTGCAGCTAACGCGACTCCGGCATGTGGACGCGCACCTCCAGTCCGCCATGGACCGGATTCGATATCGCCATGGTCGCGCCATGGGCCACACTGACCGAATGAGCGATGGATAGCCCGAGACCGACTCCCTCGCCGGCAGCGGAGCGCCCGTTCAGCCGCTGGAACGGCTCGAGCAGGCCGGCGAGCACAGCATCCGGGATCTGCTGACCGCTGTTGACGATGTGCAAGAACGCGGTTCCGTCGGCGCTACCGGTCCTGACCCGGACCCAGCCCCGCGGCTCGTTGTGCCGGACAGCGTTGTCAACGAGATTCCAGACCATCCGCTCCACCAGATGGGCGTCGCCACGAATGCGGGCCGGAGCCAGCTCGGTGTCAATCCGAAGGGCCGAGCTGTCGATGCCGGGCCGGGCCAGGTCGAGCGCATCCTCGGCCAGCGCGGACAGGTCCAAGTGCTCGCTGGCAGCTGGTTCCTGCTCGCTGAGCGCCAGCGTGAGCAGCGCCTCCACCATCTGCTGGGCCTTGTCGACAGACCTGCGGACGCGTTCGGCCATGTCCACGAGCTGCTGCTTACTCACGTCCGGCTTGGCCAGGGTCACGTCGATGGCCGTTCGCATGACCGTCAGGGGCGTCCGCAGCTCGTGCGAGGCGTTGGCCACGAACTGCCGCTGCGCGGTAAATGCGTGGTCTAGCCGGTCCAGCATGTCATCGAAGGTGTCGGCCAGCTCGCGCAGCTCATCTTGCGGGCCAGTCAATGCCAGCCGTTCGCCCAGGTGTGCTTGCGAGGCCCGCTGGGCGGTCTCGGTGATGGTGCGGACCGGGGCCAGAACTCGGCGCGAGACCAGCCAGCCAAGGCCGCCGGATGCGCAGGTGAGGACGCCGAGCCCGAGCAGGGAGTACGTCAGCAGGCTGTGCAGCGCCCGGCCGCGCTGGTCGGACGAGCCAGCGCCCACGCCGGCGGCGTAGGCGCTTTGCTCGCAGTGCTTGGCCTCGCCGGTGTTACCGCGTGCCTTGTTGTTGCAGATCCGCGCCACCCGGAGCTGCTCCTGCTTGGTCTGGCTGGGCGGCGACTTCGTCACTGGCAGACTGGCAGCAACCAGTCCGTAGGTCAGCCCGAGCAGGATCGAGCCGGCCAGCAGGAAAAGCCCGGCGAATAGGACAGTCAGCCGCGGCCCGATCCGCTGCGGCCAGAACCGGCGCGGCCCGGGCCGGCGGAGCGCGCTCATGGCACCCGGTAGCCGCTGCCGACGACCGTTTCAATCGGGTCAGGTTCGCCGAGCTTGCCGCGCAGCCTGCCGATGGTGACGGTGACGGTGCGGGTGAACGGGTCGGCATTCTCATCCCAGACGCGTTCCAGCAGGTCCTCGGCGCTCACCACGGCACCGTCCGCGATCAGCAGTTCCTCGAGCACGCCGAGCTCCTTGCGGGTGAGCGGTACCGGCGGCCGGCCCGGCTGACCCGCCGCCGGGCGCGGTCGAGCACCAGGTCACCGCGAATGACCACCGGCGGCGGTGAGGGCTGCCGCCGTGCCAGCGTCCTGACCCTGGCCACGAGTTCCTCGAAGGCGAACGGCTTGACCAAGTAGTCGTCAGCGCCAAGGCTCAGCCCGTCCACTCGGTCAGCCACGGCCGCCGCCGCCGTCAGCATCAGGATCCTGGCCCGCGAAGCGGAGCCGACCAACGTCGCGCACACCGCGTCGCCGTGAATGCGGGGCAGATCGCGATCAAGCACGACAACGTCGTAGCCGGTCATCAGCGCCTTCTCGATCGCCTCCGATCCGTCGTAGGCAACGTCGGCGCCGATGCCCTGGTCCCGGAGGCCCTCGGCCACATCGTTGGCCAGCTCGACGTGATCCTCTACTACCAGCACCCGCATCCTGACATCGTGCACCCTCGCGGATCACGCGCAGGTCACAAAGCCCCCGTTGGCCGATCCGGCGGCAGCGCGATGGCCTGCGGACCTGGCCGGCCGCGCCCGGGCATCTCGGCCGCCCGGCGCTGCCTGGTGTGACGCTGCCGTGATAACCCGACCGGCAGGCTGTGCCATGGCCCGGCAGCAGCCGCGGCCGCGAGGAGGTCAACATGACGTATCAGCATTCACGCCTGAGAAAACGGCGGCCCGCGGCGGCCCCACTGGGCGCACTGGCTGCCCTGTGCGCCATTACCGCCGCGATCGCTGGCTGCTCTGCTGGCTCGGGCAACTCCGGTCCCGGCAGCGCGGCGGTAGCGAGCCTGTCCGGCCAGTCTGGCCGGTCGGGCGGCGCACTGCAGCCGCCGACGACGCAGCAATCCGACCAGGACATGGTGGAGTTCGCGCAGTGCATGCGTGCGCATGGGGTCGCGATGTCCGACCCCTTCCACCGGCCAGGGCACAACGGGCTGAGCATCGACATGCCCACCCAGGATGCTGCGACAAGACCGGCCTACACCAAATGCATTCACCTCATCCAGGCGATCATTGACGACAAGCTGGCAGGCGCGGCGGCTCAGGCTGCCCCGCACCTGGCGGCCTTGACCCAGTACGCGCAGTGCATGCGAAGCCACGACATCGGCATGCTCGATCCGACGACGCAAGGCCAGCTCAACCTGGGCAGCGTGGCGGGCATCAGTAGCGACTTCGGCCGCTACTCGCCTCAGTTCCGGGCAGCCGATACAGTCTGCCGGCACTTCTTGCCCGCCGGGGTCAGCGATAACGGAACGGGACCATGAAGCGATCTCAGGCAGTGCTCGGCGCGGCGCTTACTAGTGCAGCAGCGGCCGGCGCGGTCGCCGCGATCAGCGTGACCGGAGCCCCGGCCGCCCCGGCCGCGACCGCCCCCAGGATGACGACAGCCAAGGTGGTGCGAACAGACCTGGCCACCACAGTGCTCACCGAAGGGACGCTGGGATACCAGCCGACCGCGCCAGTCATCAATGCGGTGTCCGGAACCTACACCTGGCTGCCGCGGCCGGGCCGGGTCATTTCGCCCGGCCGCGCTCTCTACCGGGTAGATAACCTGCCGGTGATCTTGATGGCCGGATCCGTGCCGGCCTGGCGGTCGTTCCAGCTCGGCATGACTGACGGGCCTGATGTCCGTGAGCTGCAGCAAGGCCTGATCGCCGGACATTTCGCTGCGGGCTTGCTCACGGTCCCGACCGGCCAGTTCACGGCGGCCACGATGATCGCGGTCGAGCGCTGGCAGGCGGCGCACGGATACAGCCAGACCGGCGCCATACCGCTCGGTCAGGTTGTCTTCCTGCCTGGCCGGGTACGAGTCGGCGGCTGGCAGGTCGCCGCAGGTCAGCCGGCTGCTGCCGGGCAGCTCCCGTACCTGGTGACCAGCGATCAGAGGGTCGTCACCGTGCCGGTGACGCCGGACATGCCGACTGTACTGGTGGGCCAGCGCGTGTCGATCATCCTGCCGTCCCAGCTGAGCACGCCGGGCCGGGTGACGTCGATCGGACCGCCGTCCGCGGCGGTGGCGGTCGGTGCACCGCAAGCTGGGTCGAGTCAGGGCGGGTCGAGCCTGACCGCGTCCAGCCAGCTCATCGTGTTGCCGGTGCGGGCCTACTCCACCGGCACGGGCGTGGCCGTGCCGGTTCAGATCTCCCTGACCGTCCAGTCGTTGCACGCCGTACTGGCGGTTCCGGTCAGCGCCCTGCTGGCGCTCGCTGGCGGTGGCTACGGACTGGAGGTGGTGCTGCCGTCTGGAGCTCACCATCTGGTGGGCGTGCATACCGGGGTATTCGCAGGCGGCCGGGTCCAGGTCAGCGGGGGCGGCCTGGTTCCCGGCGCGACGGTGGTGACGGCGCAGTGAATGCCCTTGAGCTAAGCGACGTCAGCAAGGTTCATCCCGGCTCTCCGCCGGTAGCCGCCCTGCGGTCGGTGAGCCTGGTGGTCGCCGCCGGCGAACTCACGGTCGTCATCGGCCCGTCGGGCTCGGGCAAGTCGACGCTGCTGGCGCTCGCCGGGACGCTCGAGCGGCCGACCAGCGGGACGGTCCGGATTGCCGGCCAGTCCGTGGCCGGGCTGCCCGACCGCGCGCTGTCAGGGATCCGGGCCGCGAGCATTGGCTTCATCTTCCAGCATTTCTTCCTGCTGCCCGGCCTGTCCGCGGTGGACAACGTCGCCAGCGGACTGCTGTACCGCGGCCGGCCAGTGGCCGAGCGGCGAGCTGCTGCGCGCGCCGCGCTCGACCAGGTCGGGCTCGGTCACCGGGCCGCGCACCGGCCTGCTGAGCTGTCCGGCGGCGAGCGTCAGCGCGTCGCTATCGCGCGGGCACTGGTCGGCGAACCGGCGATAATACTGGCCGACGAGCCAACCGGGAGCTTGGACTCGGCGGCAGGCGCGGGCATCGTCGCCATCCTGTCGGCCCTGAACGCCCGCGGGGTGACAATCCTGGTGGTGACTCACAACCCGGACATTGCCCGGGTCGCGCACCGGACCGTCCGGCTGCGGGACGGGCTCATCGAGCACGACAGCATCACCCAGCACGACAGTGTCACCCAGCACGACAGTGTCACCCAGCACGGCAGCGGCAGCCAGCACGGCAGCGGTGCGGCATGATGGCACGGCGTTCCGCTAGCGTGCTGCGTGCGGCGGACGTGCTCCCGCTCGCCGTCCGGGGCATTAGCATTCGGCCAGCTCGGAGCATCCTGTCCGCGCTGGGCATCTCACTAGGGATCGCCACCATGATCGCGGTGCTCGGCATCTCCAGCTCCAGCCAGGCGCAGCTCGTTGCGGAGATCGACACGCTCGGGACCAACCTGCTAACGGTGACACCCGGACAGAGTTTCACGGGCCAAACCGCCAGCTTGCCGGTAACGGCGCCGTCGATGATCTCCCGGATCGGACCGGTGATCACCGCCTCGGCGATCGGTGACGTGCCTGCGGACGTTTACCGGACCGACCGGATCCCGACAGCTAACACCAACGCCATCGCCGTCTACTCGGCGGATCCGGGACTGCTGCGCACAGTGCAGGGCCAGCTGGCAGCTGGCCGATTCCTGAACACTGCTACTGCTCGCTTCCCGGCCGTGGTGCTAGGCGCCGACGCGGCGCAGGCACTGGGGATTGACCGGGCCGGCGGCGAGGTCGAGGTGTGGCTTGGCGGTCACTGGTTCGGCGTAACCGGGATCCTGAAGCCGCTGGTCCTCGCCCCGGAGCTGGACCGGGCCGCGCTGATCGGGTTCCCGGTAGCGCAGCGCCTACTGCACTCCGGCCCCGCCCCGATAGAGGTCTACGTCCGGACGAATCCGGCGAGTGTGCCAGCGGTGGAAACCGTGTTGGCCGCCACCGCCGACCCCGCGGCGCCGCAGGATGCGGTGGTCACTGACCCGGCCGAAGCACTGATCGCCAGGGCGGATGCGGCCACTGCTTTCCAGGGCCTGTTCCTCGCACTCGGCGCGGTCGCGCTGCTCGTTGGAGGCATCGGTATCGGCAACGTGATGGTGATATCCGTGCTGGAGAGACGCAATGAAATCGGAGTCAGGCGCGCCATCGGCGCCAGCCGTCGGCACGTGGCGCTGCAGTTCGCCGCCGAGGCCGTACTGCTGGCGGGCGCGGGCGGCACGGCTGGTGCGGTGCTGGGCGGCTTCGCGACCGCCGTGTTCGCCACGGCACGCCACTGGCACGCGGTGGTTCCGGCCGCGGACCTGGCCGCTGCCGTCGCGGTGGCGCTAGTTGTCGGTGTCCTCGCCGGGCTCTACCCGGCCCTTCGGGCCGCGAGACTGTCCCCAGCTGAAGCGCTGAGACTTAGCTAGCTACCCCGGCCCGGAAACGGCCGCGACGTCGCCCTAAGCTGCTTGGACAACTCGGGACCGGGAGATAACTGCGATGGCCGGAGCGGCTGATGTCCTCGTGGTCGGTGCTGGGCTCGCCGGGCTGATCGCCGCGCGGGACCTGACCGCGGCCGGACGCTCCGTCCTTGTGCTCGAGGCCAGGGACCGCGTCGGCGGCCGGGTGGTCAACCAGGACATCGGCAACGGCAAGATCGTCGAGATGGGCGGCCAGTGGGCTGGCCCCACGCAAGACAGGCTGCTCGCGCTGGCGGAGGAGCTTGGAGTCGCCACGTTCCCTACGTACGACACTGGCCAGAAGGTGCTGCACTTTAACGGCAAACGCGGCACCTACACCGGTACGGTCCCGCGCATCAACCCGCTGGTTCTGGCCGACATCGGCCAGGCTCAGGCCCGGCTCGAGGCCATGGCCACGAAGGTGCCGACCGACACCCCGTGGACAGCGGCCAACGCGGAGAGACTTGATGGCCAGACGTTCGAGACCTGGGTGCGCAGGAATACGGCCAGCAAGAGCGCGCAAACTCTGCTGGCACTCGGCGCCGAGGCTGTCTTCGCCGCCGAGCCCGGTGAGCTGTCCATGCTGCACGTACTGTTCTATTCGCACTCGGGCGGCTCGTTCCAGCGACTGATCGACACTACTGGCGGCGCCCAGCAGGACCGGTTCGTCGGCGGCTCAGCGGTGCTGGCCGAGCGGCTGGCCGCCAAGCTCGAAGACATCGTCAGGCTCAAGTCGCCGGTCAGCCGGATCGAGGTCAGCGGCGAAAAGGTCACGGCGACTACCCCGTCCGGCCAGCTCGACGGGCGCCAGATCATCGTGACGACGCCGCCGCTACTAGCCGGGCGGATCGAGTACGAACCTGCGCTGCCACACTGGCGCGAGCAGCTCACCCAGCGCACTCCTATGGGCTCTGTGATCAAATGCCAGGTCATCTACGACGAGCCGTTCTGGCGCAACGAAGGCTTGTCTGGTCAGGCCACCGGCGACGGCGAGGGCGCACGGGTGGTCTTCGACAACTCTCCGCCCGACGGCTCGCCCGGCATTCTGCTCGCATTCCTGGAAGGGGACGAGGCGCGCCGACTAGGCCGTGAGCCGGCGGACTTGCGTCGCCGCACTGTGGTCGATTCGCTTGTCCGGTATTTCGGCCCGCGCGCCGGCAAGCCGGAGGGGTACCTGGAGCTCGACTGGCAGCAGGAGCGGTTCAGCGGCGGCTGCTACGGCACGTTGTTCGGGCCGAACGTCTGGACCCGCTACGGGCATGCGCTGCGCTCCCCGATCGGCCCTATCCACTGGGCCGGCACCGAGACGGCCACGATCTGGGCCGGTTACATGGACGGCGCGGTCAGGTCCGGCGAGCGGGTCGCCTCGGACGTGCTGGCCCGCCTGGTCTAGTCGGCTCGCTGCACGGCAGGCGCCGCAGCTGGACGGCGGCGCAGCGCGATCGCCGACGCGGCGGCGCCAAGCCCGGCCGCTGCGGTGGCGTACCAGCCGTGCCGGAACGCGGTGAGCTCAGCGGCCGCGCCGCGGGGACTCCCGAGCACCGCCACTAGCATGGCCACCCCGACTGCGAAGCCAACCTGGCGCAGCATATTGACCACGCCCGAGCCCGTGGCGAACGAGGGCGGCGGCAGCGAGCTGGCTGCGGTCGACATGAGTGATGGCAGCGTCAGCCCTACGCCGATGCCGGTGATTATCATGCCGGGCAAGATCTCGAGGTAGGCGGGATGTAGCTGGACGACCGCGGCCCACCAGCCGATCCCCGCTGCGAACACGGTGGCGCCTGCGCCGATCACCACAGCGGGGCCGTACCTGGTCAGTAGGCGCCCGGTCACCAAGAAGCTGAACAGCGGGACCATGAGAGGGCCTGGGGCTACGCCCAGGCCGGTCCGCAGCGCTGACCAGCCCCAGACGTCCTGCATCCACAACACGATGGATAGCAGCATTGCTCCGAATGAGATCGAGAACAGCAGCATCGCCACCGATGCACCGGAGAACGTTCGCACGCGGAACAGGCCCGGCTCGATCAGCGGATTGTGATGACGCAGGCAGCGCAGCGTGAACAAGCCGAGCACCAGCACAGAAGCCGCCAGCATGGCCGCGGTGGTGGCCGACGTCCAGCCCCAGGTGCCGCCGCGGACCAGTCCAAGCGTCAGAACGCCGACCCCCGCGGTCACCAGAAGCGCGGACAGGGCGTCCGGTCGCGGCCCCTTGTGTCCGGGGACATCAGGGAGGCTCCGCCAGCCGACGATCAGCGCGGCCAGGCCAATCGGGACGTTGACGAAGAACACCCAGCGCCAGCTCGCCGCCACTAGCAGCCCGCCTGCTACCGGACCGAGAGCCGCGGCCATGCCGCCGGCCGCGGTCCAGGCCCGTACCGCACCGCCGCGCCGCTCAGCCGGATAGCTGGCAAGCACGAGGCCGAGCGAGGTCGGCGTCAACAGCGCCGCGCCCGCGGCCTGCACCAGGCGGAACGCGACCAGCATCGGAACGCTGACCGCCGCGCCGCAAGCGGCCGATCCCGCGGTGAAGATGGCGACGCCAAGCAGGAAGCCAGCCTTGCGGTTGTGCTGATCGGCCAGCCGGCCGAACAAGACCAGTAGCGCCGCATAGATGATCGCGTAACCGTTGAGCACCCACGAGAGCGCCCCGAGGCTGGGCTCGTGCAGGTCCACGGCGATCTGCGGGAGCGCGACATTGACAATGAAGAGGTCCAGGCTGGCCATCACCACGCCGGCGCACACGATGACCAGGATCTGGCCTGGCCGGATAGTCCGGGCTGTAGCCAGGCCGCCCGCCTTGCCCGCACCCTCGCCAGACTGCTGGCTTAGCAAATGCATAGCCAGACCTTACGTGGCTAACTTAGTAGAGCACAAGTCAGCTAGAGTGGCTTGCATGCAGACGGAGACAGCACCGGGCCGGCCAAAGCCGACCGCTGACACGGTCCGGCTGACCGGGGCGCTGTCGCCGCGCGGCAGCTGGCAGGCGACCAGATGCTCGATGGCGCGCGCACTCGACGTGGTCAGCAGCCGGTCAGCGCTGCTGATCTTGCGCGAAGCGTTTTATGGCGCGACTAAGTTCGAGGAGTTTGCTGAGCGCGTCGGGATCAGCGAGCCGGTGGCCGCGTCCAGGCTGCGCGAGCTAGTGGACGACGGCCTGCTCGCGCGCGAGCCATACCGGGAGCCAGGCCAGCGAACCCGGATGGGCTACCGGCTCACCGACAAGGGCGGCGAGCTGCTCCCGGTTCTCGTGGCGCTAATGCAGTGGGGCGACCGGTGGCTGGCTCCGGAGGGCGCTCCGGTGGTGTTGCAGCACGCCGGTTGCGGCGAGCCGGTCCGCGCCGAACTGCGCTGTGCCGCGGGCCACCCGGCCCCTTCCGGCGAACTGGAGCTAGTCGCAGGACCCGGCCAGCCTATGGCCGCCCGTGGGTCTGGATAGCCGAGCTCAGCGGGGGTACGTCCCGGCATCATGAACGCCGACAAGAGGCGCGATGGGGATCGCAAGCAGGACGGGCCAGCCGACGGCGGATCGCGGCTGAGCCGGCCCGCGCAACTGCTGCACGCCGCAGACCGGCTGCAGCAGCGCAGTCCGGTGCTCGCCGTCGCGGTGGCAACGTGGAAGAAATTCAGCGACAACCAGGCGGGTAATCTCGCCGCGCTGATTGCCTATTACGCCTTCGCCTCGCTCTTCCCGCTGCTGCTCGTGGCTTACAGCATTCTCGACATCATCTCCAGGGGCAATGCGAAGCTGGGGAAGCGGCTGACCCTGGCGCTGCGCGAGTATCCAGTCATCGGCACGCACCTGGGCGCCAGCCCGAGTCAGGGCCTGACCAAGACCGGCTTCGCCCTCGTCATCGGCATCCTGCTGACCCTGTACGCGGGGCGCGGCGTGGCCATGGCCATGCAGAATGCGATGAATACAGTCTGGGGAGTGCCGCAGTTCCGGCGGCCGGGATTCCCCAAGAACCTGCTGCGCAGCCTGGGCCTGATCGCCGTGCTGGGGCCGGGCCAGATCGTCACGATCGCGCTGTCTGGTCTCGCTGGCGGTACCGGTCACCTCGGCGGCATGCTCGCCAAGGTCGCTGCGGTCATAGTGTCGCTCCTGCTGAACATCGTCCTGTTCTGGCTCGGCTTCCGCATCGCTACCTCGAAGGAGGTCACTGGCCGGGAAATGCGGCTGAGCGCAGTCCTCGCCGCTATCGCATGGCAGATTCTGCAGGTGATCGGCGGGACCATCGTCCAACACGCCACCAACTCCGCGTACGGCGTATTCGGAGTCGTGCTCGGCCTGCTCGCGTGGTTCTACCTGCAGGCCCAGATCACCCTGTACGTTGTGGAACTCGACGTGGTGCGGGCGCGCCGACTATGGCCGCGGTCGCTCGCGCCGCCTCCGCTCACCAAGGCCGACATGCGGGCTTACCGGACGTACGCCGAGACAGGACTCCTGAGGCCCGAGCTTGCGGTCGAGGTACGCCGGACCGCTGCAGTCGGCGGCGAGACAGACTCAGCGGCCCCGCAGTAGGCTGCCGATGACTATTTGTGGCAAATCGGGGAGGCGCCATGCCACTGTTTTCCAGTCAGCAGAATCAGAGCGCGACCTGGGAGCCGCAGGCAGCCGGCGGCAGGCTCGCGCAGACCGCGGGCGCTAACCCGGCAGGTGTGTTCACCTCCGACCTCTCGGTGTCGGAGTACGTGCTGCTGGGCGAAGCTGGTTTTGAGCCGCTCGGCTTTGTCATCGGCTCCTCGATCTACCACGTCGGGTTGCAGGTCGGCCGCTGGAATCAGAATCAGGAACTCCAGGTTCTGACCCAGGCCATGTACAACGCCAGGGAACTGGCCATGGCCAGGATGCGGTCCGAGGCTGATCATCTGGGCGCCGACGGCATAGTGGGCGTGGAACTGCGGATGCAGATGTACGCATGGGGCCAGGGCTGCCTGGAGTTCGTTTCTACCGGCACGGCCGTCCGGCACCTGACCGGCCAGGGTGCGCACCGCGCGCCCGACGGGCGAGCGTTCACATCCGACCTGTCCGCGCAGGATTTCTTCCGGCTACTCGCCGCTGGCGCCGTGCCGGTCGCGTTCGTTCTCGGCACCTGCGTCTACCACATCGCGCATCAGGGCGTCATGCAGTCGCTACGCCAGACCGGCCAGAACCAGGAGATGGTGCAGTTCACCCAGGGCGTCTACGAGGCACGCGAACTAGCGTTGGCGCGTATGCAGGCCGAGGCCGAGCAATGCGGTTCTTCTGGCATCGTCGGCGTTACCGTCGATGTGAAGAACCACGTCTGGGGGGAGCACGCGACCGAGTTCCTGGCCACCGGCACGGCGGTCCGGCGACTCGCCGACGAGCACCGGCTGCCCGAAACCTCGCCCAAGCCAACCTTCACGCTCGGCCTGGACAACTAGCCGGCGCCCGTACCCAGCCGGCCCACCGTTCACGGGCCCGGCTGCGAGGCAACTTCCTCACGGGACAGGTGGCGGCTCACCCGGCGTCGGCGGCGGCTCTCCCGGCGCCGGCGCCGGCGCGGTATCGGCCCGGTCCCCGGCCGCAACCGGGCCAGTTCCCGTGCCAGGCGTCGTCGTTGCAGCAGCCGCGCCCTGGTCGGACGGCCGGAGTTCCTCATCGGCAGCCGACTGCGCCATCACGGGCTCGCCTTGCCGGGCGGCTCGCGGACTTGCCTGCACATTATGGAGCAGCAGGTGTATCCCGGCTGCCAGGACGCCGCCCACGGCCGGCGCGACAAGAAACACCCAGACCTGGCTCAGCGGGAGCCCGCCAGTGATCAGCGCCGGGCCAAGGCTGCGCGCCGGGTTGATCGACGCGCCATCGATCGGGACCGCTACGAGGACCGCCAACCCGAGAGTCAGGCCCGCGGCGACGCCCGCAACCGCGCGGCTGGCGTCAGTGCTCGTCGCGCTCAGCACGACCAGCACAAATATGGCGGTGAGGATCACCTCGGCCAGGAACGCACCTCCGCCCGACATGTGCAGCAGGGAAAGGCTCCCGTAGCCGTTGGCGCCGAGGCCGACCCTGCCCTTGACGTAGATCGGTGAGCTGTGCAGAACCCACAGCAGCAGCAGCGCGCCGACGATGCCGCCAGCTAGCTGCGCCAGCACATAGCTGACGGCATCTATCGTTTTGATGCGCTTTATCAGGTATGCGCCAATCGTGACCGCGGGGTTGATATGGCAGCCTGAGATCGGCCCGATCATCGCGAATATGCCGATAAAGACCAGGCCGAATGCCAGCGCCACCGCCACGATCCCGGCGGCGACGCTAGCTCCATAGCCGCGGAAGCCAAACGCCACGGTAGCCACGGCCGCCCCGGCAAATACGAGGATTGCGGTACCGAGGAACTCGGCACCACATCGCCGAGCCAGTTGCGCATCTATCCCGGTCGTGCGACCTGCCCGCGGACTTGCCTGCTCAGCGGTGGATATGAGCGCCATCGTCCACCCCCCAGGTGCGATATCGGAGCTCCGCCAGTCCCGTGTCGGCCATTACATTACGGAGCGACAGCACTACATAAAGTGATGATAGCTACCTGGCCCAGCCGGTCCGCGCGCCCGCCGGCGCTCGCGTCGGCACGCCCGCCCGCCTACAGGTCCGGCCAGCGGTGCGCGGGTTCGTTCGTGGCGCTCCGCTCGATGTAGCCCTGGGTCATCTGGCGCAGCGCCTCGCGCCGGTCGGTGAGCCCGCACTCAAGCTTGCGGACCGTGTTCACTTGCCACGTCGCGCCGGTCCGGCCGGTCAGGCAGCGCCGCTCTATGATGCCGAGCATGCGATCGGCGTCGTCCGCATTGACGCCCCATTTCCGCAGTCCCTCCCACGCCTGCGGCAGCAATCGTCGAAGAGTCAGCTCAGCGACCGGTGCCTCGCCGACTCCCGGCCAGTACACCCGTGCGTCCATGCCATGCCGGGCACCCTCGACCAGGTTGTCCGCGGCGGCGGCGAACGACATCTGCGTCCAGACCGGGCGCTCGGTCTCGGCCAGTGCCCGCACGATGCCGTAATAGAACGCCGCGTTCGCGATCACGTCCGCCACGGTCGGGCCGGCCGGCAGTACCCGGTTCTCTACCCGCAAGTGCGGCCGCCCGTCGACCACTGCGTAGACAGGCCGGTTCCACCGGTAGACCGTGCCGTTGTGCAGCGTCAGCTCGGCCAGCTGCGGCGCCTCGCCGCTGTCGAGGGCCACAGCCGGATCCTCGTCCTCGCGCAGCGGCAGTAGGGCCGGGAAGTAGCGCAGGTTTTCCTCGAACAGATCGAACACCGAGGTGATCCATCGCTCGCCGAACCAGACTCGCGGCCGCACGCCCTGCTGCTTGAGTTCTTCCGGCCTGGTGTCAGTGACTTGCTCGAAGAGCGGGATTCGGGTCTCGCGCCAGAGTTCCCGGCCAAACAGGAACGGGGAGTTCGCCGCGAGCGCAACCTGAATGCCGGCTACCGCCTGAGCCGCGTTCCAGTAACTGCCGAACGCCTCCGGACTGACCTGGAGATGGAACTGCACGCTCGTGCAGGCCGCCTCCGGCACGATCGTGTCGACGTGTGTGAGCAGCCGCTCCGGCCCGTCAATGGAGATCCGCATCTCCTCGCCGCGGGCGGCGATCATCTGATCATTAAGGAGCCGGTACCGCGGGTTGGCTGACATCGCCTCATCAGTCACGTCACCCTGCCGCAACGTGGGCAGGATGCCGATCATCACCAGCCGGGTTCCGCTGTGCAGCGCCCGGCCGGAGGCATGCGCCAGCTTGGCAAGTACGCCTTCCTCGAGCGCGCTCAACGCCGCACCGGTCAGCTGCCGCGGCGGGACATTGATCTCCAGGTTGAACCGGCCAAGCTCGCTCGCCCAGCTCGGGTCAGCGATGGCGGCCAGCACGGCCGTGTTGGTCATGGCCGGCATCCCATTCGAGTCGACCAGGTTGACTTCCATCTCCATGCCAACATGGCGAGGTTCGGTGTCGAATCTGGACTCGCGGAGCATCCGGGCGAAGACGTCAAGGCACTGCCGCACCTTCTCCCGGTAGGCGCGCCGGTCCTGCTGACTGACGGTCATAGCTGGGACATCCCTGCCCATATGACCCCTCCAACACCATCAACTGGGCGTGGGACTCGGTTCCACATTCGCATGGAACTAACCGGCTGACCAGGTCAGAATCGCCACAGGTATCGCCAGCGAGGCCGTCAGCGTAATCACCAGCCCCACTGCGAACGCCAGCCCGCCCACTAGCGCGTCCAGCCCGGGGCTAGCCCCAGGCGGCCGCCACGAGGCCGCTCGTCAGCTTGCTCGGCGTAGCACCGCCCCGCGACACGTACAGGTCATGACCGGCCAGGTAGAGCAGCCACCGTCCGTCAGGGCTGGCGTCGAGGCTGGTGTGATCGAGGTTGGGAAACCCGATCGCGACCTGATGCACGAGCGTGCCTGCGGCGTTGACCTCCCACATCAGCCGCGAGGTGTTGCGGACCTGGAGACCGTCGCAACACGCCCGGCTGACGAACAGGTCGCCGTTGGGCAGGTACACGGCCTCCCGCAGGTAGCTGCGGCGGGGCGTCGGCGCGCCGGTGGCGGGCAGATAGTTAGTGCCGGCGCCCGCCAGGTAGTAATGGGCCTGCGCCGTGTCGACGATCACGACGTTCCAGCCCTCGTTGTCCTGGATCGTGGCAACGGACACGGCCAGGTGGTGCCCATCGGCCGACCATGACAGATGCGAGATCGGTGCCGGAAGCCCCGCGTTCTGGCCGGTCGGCTCCATTGGGTAGGTGACATCGCTGCCGGTGCTCAGCGTCCTGACCTCGAGGTGGTACAGCCCGACCAGGTCCTGGTTACTTGGCACGCAGCCGGGTGACAGGTCCGGCTGGCTCGCGTACGCGATCTTGGTGCCGTCCGCGCTGACCGCAGGCAGGCTGCCTTGGGTAATCTCCGCCACCGCACCGCCGGATACGGGTATCCCGTCGACCTCGCTCGAGCACCCCTGCGCGACCGCGAAATAGACCATCCCGGTCGAGGATACTGATAGCTCGTCCCCGAACACATGCCGCGCGACGAGTGTGCGAGTCACGATGCCCGTCGTCGGGTTCAGCGTCACCAGCGCTCCCGCAGTGGTCACCGCGATGATGGCCGGCGGCACGGCAGCCGCCGGGCCGGTTCCCGCCGACGACGACACCGGCGCGCCTGATGTCTGCGTTACCGTCACCACCGGGCCCGGCGAGCCGCTGCCGCACGCCGACAGCAGCACGCAAGAAATGGCGGCGCCGGGCAGTACCCAGGCCCGGCGCACGAGTCCGGGAGATGGCATCTTGTCTCTCCGCTGCCTTCTTGAGTTTGGGTTCGCGAGGCTGTGGGTGGTTTCGGTTTCAGCGGGTTGTCGGGGGTCCCGACTGCGGGTGTCCTGCGGCTGTTTGGGTCATGATCGTGGCAGCGCACGGCGATGCCCGGCAATAGCCGGCGCCAATCGTTGGCAATCCGTAAGCGGAACTGGGCTGCCGGCCCTCCCGCAGTCATCGGGTCGTTGGTTCGGGGGTTGGCCCGGCTAGCCAGCCGTTGCCGCGGCCATGCGTTCCACGGCGTCGGCAATCAGCTCTGGCGCGGTGCCGATGTTCAGCCGGGCGCACCCGCGCCCTTGCGTGCCGAAGTCAGGACCGGGAGACAGCGCGACCTTGCCGCGGTCCAGGAATACCGCGGCCGGATCGTCGCCGAGACCCAGATCCCGGCAGTCGAGCCAGGCCAAGAAGCTGGCCTGCGGCGGCCGGTAACCCACGCCGGGCAGCCACTCGGCCAGCAACGCGCTGAGCTGGCGGGTATTGAGGTCAATCTGCGTCACAACAGCGTCCAGCCATCCTCGCGCGTGCCGTAGCGCCGCGACCGAGGCGTGCACTCCCAGGTGCGAGGCGAGCAGTGCCTCCCAGCGCTGCGCCAGGATGGCCGCAGCGTCTGCTCGCCCGGCGACGGCGATGCCGCATTTCAGGCCCGGGATGTTCCACCCCTTGGAGGCGGAGGAAAAGACAACAGCCTGCCGGGCGGCTGGATGGTCGATGGTGTGGAACGGCACGTGCCGCGCCCCCGGTAGCACCAGCGGCGCGTGGATCTCGTCGATGAGCATCGGCACGCGGCGCCGGTCGCACAGGTCGGCGACGGCGGTCAGTTCATCCCGTGACCAGACGCGGCCGAGCGGGTTGTGCGGATTGCAGAGCAGGTAGGCGCCGGTGCCTGGCTGAACGAGGGCGCGATCGAGCGCGTCGATGTCCACGTCGTAGCCGCCGCCCTGGCGGCGCTGCAACGGCGCCTCGACAATCCGCCTGCCCGCCAGTTCGAGCCGGAAGAAAAACGGAGCGTACACCGGCGGGTTGATCACGACGCCAGCGCCGGGCTCGGTGATCGCCTGGATCACCTCGGAAATGCCGGTCATGACGTCTGGCACCGCGAAGACCAGGTCCGGGTCGAGTGTCCAGCCCAGCCGGTCGGCGGCGAACTCGGCAAACGCCTCCCCGAGCTCGCCCTTGTGCGGATAGCCGAGATCGCCGGAATCGAGCTGCGCTCTGATCGCGTCCTTGATTTCCGGCGCCGGATCGAAGTCCATCTCCGCCACAAAGGCCGGCAGCACGTCGGCTGGATAGGTCCGCCACTTGTGGCTGGTTCGCTTGCGAAGGCTGTCGAGCGAGCAGTCGCCAAGAATCGGGTTCATCAAGGGATGGTAACGCGCACCCGAGCATCGCAGTTACTCCGATATGGTAATATCCGACCTCGTGGTAACTAAGAGCACCGCCGTAACTAAGAGCACCGCCGTAACGAGAAATACCGCACTAACTACAAGCACGGGCGGCGTGGTGACGGCATTGCACCGGGCGACCCACGTGACCCTGCAGCTGCTCGCGGTCAGGCTCGCGGAGCCGGAACTGACCGGCTCCGAGCAGAACGTGCTGGCCGTGCTTGCGGACCGCCGACCGCGCGCCGTTGGCGAACTCGCCGCCGAAACCGGCACCAGGCCGACCACGCTGACCAGCGTGCTCGACCGGCTTGAGCGCAAGGGCCTGCTCGTCCGCGAGCCCGACCAGGCCGACCGGCGGTCGTTGCGGATCGTGCTGACCGCGGCCGGGCGGCGCACCGCGGCCGCGGTGCAGTCCGCGATACGCGAACTGGAACGGACCGCGCTGGCGTCGGTCAGTGCGCAGGATGTGGCCGGTTTTCACGCCGTTGCCCGCGCCCTGACGGAGGTGCATTGATGAAGGACCATGCCATGTCTGGCGCGATTCCCGCCGAGCTAACGCGGATGCTGACTCAGATCGTGCCGCCAGGCGGCGGCTTCGGTCACTACCAGCACGTCCACCTGGCGTTCCTGACTGCCCGCGAACACGGCACGGCGGCGGCGGTCGGGAAGGTCAGCGGATGGATCCGGCACCTCGCCGCGTACCAGAAGGCGCCGCAGAAGTACAACGCCACCATGACGCGCGCCTGGACCGAGATCGTCGGCCATTACGTCGATGCAGACCGCTCGGTCGGACAGACCGGCGACTTCGCCGACTTCGCCCGCCGTCATCCGGCGCTGCTGGACAAGCGGCTGCTTAGCCGTCACTACAGCGCGGCGGTACTAGCCGGGCAGGTCGCGCGGGCGGGCTGGGTCGAGCCAAATGTGGCCCCGTTCCCCTGGTCATAGCGGGCCGGTCAGGTAGCGATCGATGGTCGGCCCGATCGCGTCGGCGAGCTGGTCCGGGCTGGCGGCAGCCACCGGGCCGAACTTGAGCACGTACCGCGCCATTGCCAGCCCTAGCATCTGAGAACCGATGAGCGAGGCCCGGAACGGGGTCGACTGCGGATCAGTGCCGCCTGCCACGCTGGCCACCGGCTGGAGGATCGCCTCGGTCACGAACTCGCGGAGCATGGCCGCGGCCCGCTCGCTGGTCAGCGCCGATCGGAGCAGCGCCTGAAACGAACCGCGGACCTCGCTGCTGTCCCACAAAGCGAGCGCAGACCGGACGATCTGCGTGCCCATGGATTCGCCTGGCCGGCGGGCGCTCGGTGCGAGCGCAGCGCCGATGGCCTCACTCGGCACGAACGGCAGTTCCATGGCCGCCGCGAAAAGCCGTTCCTTGCTCCCGTAGTAGTGATGCACCAGCGCCGGATCAACGCCGGCCACGGCGGCGATCGCTCGGATCGTCGCACCGTCGTACCCGTTCTCCGCGAACTGGCCGCGCGCCGCCTCGAGGATCGCCGCACGCGTGCCGCTGTGCCCGGCGCGCCGCCCAGTCCTGGCTGATCGGCTCATGCGGGCACCGCGCGCCGGGATCCGCCGTCCCGCCCGGTGTGCAGGACGAGCTCGAAGAACCGTTCTTCCAGCGTTGCCGCGGCTGCGTAGACGCGCGAGCCGGATCCGGCGGGTCCGCCACGGGCAAGTGCTTCGGTGACCTGGGCCGGACTCGCGCCCGGCACCCGGAGCACGCGCCCGGCGAGTGAAACCGGCAGGCCGGATTGCTCAAGCCTGCCGAACGCCACCGGCCAGTCGCGGGCCTCCACCACCGTGACCTGAGCGCCCCCGATAATGTCGTTGGCGGTCCCCGCTGCCACCACCGCGCCGTCCGCCATGATGATGAGTCTGTCGCACTCCCCCGCCTCTTCCATGTAGTGCGTCGAGACCAGCACGCCAGCGCCCCGCCGCGCCGCGCCGCTGATCGTCTGCCACAAGCGGGCCCGGCCGAGCGGGTCCACCCCGGACGTGGGTTCGTCCAGGATCAGCAGGTCCGGCCGGTGCGATAGCGCCTGCGCGAACGCGGCCCGGCGCTGCAGGCCGAGCGGCAGCCTGCCGACGGGTACCCGGGCGCGGCTCGTGATCGCGGCCGGCAGGCCACCCGCCGGAGTGCCGAACACCGCGGCGGCGAACGCCATGTTTTCCGCCGCGGTCAGGTCGTCATACAAACCAAGGCCCTGGGAAACGTAGCCGATTCGCTGGCGAGTCCGCCGGCTTGGCGTCTCGCCGAAGAGCCGGACCTGGCCTTCGGACGCTGGTATCAGGCCGAGCAGCATCCGGATCAGGGTTGTCTTGCCCGCGCCGTTCGCGCCGAGTAGGCCGACGATCTCACCGCGGCGGACATTGATGCTGACCGCGCGGACCGCAGTGACATCACCGAACCGCCGGGTGACGCCCAGACACTCGGCCAGTGGGCCGGTCGGCTCGGCGGACTCGGCGGGCTCGGCGGGCTCGGCGGACTCGGCGACTGCTGCAGGCTCTGCGTGTGCCGACGACCCAGCCAGCTCGCGGGCGAGGGCGGCGATAGTCACCGCGTCCTGCAAGTCCGCCGGCACCGGCTGGCCGGCCAGCGCAGTTTCCGCCGAGCACCTGTCCGGCGGGCACCAGACCCGCCAGCTCGCACCGCGGCGCCAGGCACGGGAACCAGCCGCGCCGCCCGGGCGTGCCGCGGCCTTGACCACAGTGCCCGGCACGGCTGCGACGATCTGCTCGGGCGTTCCGGCGGCGAGTTGCCGCCCGGAGTCCAGAACCAGGACCGTGGCTGCCCGCTCCGCGTCATCGATATAGGTGGTCGACAGGATCACCGCGGCGCCGTCAGCGGCCGCGGAGGCAATGAGCCGCCACAGGCCCGACCTGCTGACCGGGTCGACGCCGGTGCTCGGCTCGTCCAGGATCAGCAGCTCCGGCCGATGCAGCAGCGCCGCGATCACGCCAAGCTTTTGCCGCATCCCCCCGGACAGCTGACCGGCCAGCCGGTCTCTGGCCGCCGCGAGACCGGCCAGCGCGACCAGCTCCGTAGTGCGCTGGTCCGCGGCCAGCCGGGACAAGCCGTAGGCAGTAGCGCGGAATGCCAGGTTCTCCGCCACGGTCAGATCCGGGTACGTGCCGGAACTGGCCGGCAGGTAGCCGATCTGGCGCGAGCCTGGCGTTCGGAGTCGGCCGCTCGCTGGCTGGAGCGCCCCGGCGAGGCAGCGCAGCAGCGTGGTCTTGCCAGCTCCGTCGCCGCCGACAACTGATGTGACTTGGCCGGTCAGCACTTCTACCGACACGTCATCGAGTGCGCGCGTGTCGTCGTAGCTGACGCAAAGGTTCGTTCCGCCAAACCCACGGCGGGCACCGCCCCCCGCGCACCCCCCGAAAACCACGGGCCCGGTCATGCCGGCTCACCGTTCGGTGCCGCGAGGACACTTCCGCCGCGCCGGTGCAGTCGCCTCCGGCCACCGGGAGTCGGGGCCAGGTAACTACGGAAGCGCAAGATGGCAAAGGTGACTACGAGCGCTCCGAGCAGGGCCAGGAACGTGAACGGCTGCCACATCGGGCCGATTGGCTCAGCCCGCAGCATCACGCCGCGGGATATCTCGTTGAAGTAGGTAAGCGGCAGGAGGTAGGAGATCCACCGGACACCGGCGGCGATCGAGGCCAGCGGGAAGATCAGGCCGGACAGCAGGATCTGCGGCAGCATCAGCATGAAAGCGAGCTGGATCGCCTGGCCCTGGTTCTGGGACACGGTGCTGATCAGCACGCCCGTGCCGAGCGTCACGAACAGGAACAGCAGCGCGCCGAGCGCGAACACCGCCGCCGACCCGCGGAACGGCACCCCGAAGACGACGATTCCGGCGCCGAGCACCAGCCCCAGGTCGATAGCGGCGACCACGAAGTACGGCACGAGCTTGCCGAGGAACACATCACGCGGCTTCAGCGGCATCACCGCGAGCTGCTCGAGGGTGCCTGACTGGCGTTCCCTGACGACGCCGAGGCTGGTGATGATCGTGCCGATGAACACCAGCACCACTCCGGCCAGGCCCGGAATCATCACGGCGGAAGTTGTCAGCTTCGGGTTGTACAAGATGGTGACCTGCGGCCTGGTCGCCGGACCGCCTGGCGCGGAGTGCAGCCTGGATACGGCGGTAAGCGTCGCCTGCGCGGTGAACAGCTGACTGCCGTCGATCAGGACCGCCAGCGGCGCGGTGCCGCCAGCTACGATCGCGACCGCCGCTTGGCCGTCGCGTAGCTGGTCCTGCGCCCATGTCCGGTCCTGCGCCGCCGTCTGACTGGCGGATACGTCCATGCTGACCACGTCGAATGGCTTGGGCAGCGTCCTGGCTACCAGGGCCGCATCGGGACCGGCGATCGCCACCGGGATCGAGGTGACATCGAAGCTGGCGGCATAGCCGAGCACCACGAGCAAGATGACGGGCATCGCGATCATCATCGCCAGCGTCCGGCGATCTCGTCGTAGCTGGCGGAATTCCTTGACGATCATCGCCCACATTTGACAGTCCTCCGAGCCGCGAGTTAATTCAACGTTAGATGAATTCTACGGCTGTTGAATTCTTCGGGTCAAGCGCTCAGGCGC
Organism: uncultured Actinomycetota bacterium; assembly: GCA_963804435.1. Lineage (GTDB taxonomy): Bacteria > Actinomycetota > Actinomycetes > Streptosporangiales > Streptosporangiaceae > JAJYUU01. The sequence continues at coordinate 4,629,027 of CAWDQI010000001.1, forward strand.
GCCCCAATAGTCACCGCGAGCGCGGCCATCTGATCAGATGGACGTCATGGCCACGACCCGCCACGCCGGGCGCTGGACGTTAGCGGACCGGTTCAGCTCGGCCTGGCATTATCTGCCGTTCGAGGTCCCGCCCGGCGCCTGTGCGCTGCGGGTCGAGCTTGAGTACGAGCGGTCCGGCGCCATCATGGACCTCGGCTGCATCGGCGCGGCGGGCTTTCGCGGCTGGTCTGGCGGGTCGCGCCGGCTGTTCGTCATTACCCCGACCGAGGCCACGCCGGGTTATCTGCCGGGCGAGCTCGAGCTGGGGGGCTGGGAGGTGGTGATCGGCCTGTACCGGGTCCCGCCGACCGGCGCCGAATACCGGGTCACTATCGACGTGTCGAGCACGCCGGGCGAGCTAACCCCGGCCGACCCGCCCGAGCCGATGCCACCGCTGACCGACCGGCCAGCGCCGCGGGTGCTGCCGGCTACGCCGGGCCGCCGCTGGCTCGCCGGCGACCTGCACACGCACACTGTTCATTCCGATGGGGTCATGACCGTGCCTGAACTGGCCAGGTTCGCGGCTGGCCGGGGACTGGACTACGTCGCCGTTACCGACCACAACACGGTCAGCCACCATGCCGAGCTGCCCGCGGTGGCCGCGGCCCACGGGATCATCCTGATCCCCGGCCAGGAGGTCACCGTCGAGGCCGGGCACGCGAACGCGTTCGGGGACATTGGGTGGATCGACTTTCGGGCGCCCGCCGATGAATGGCTGGCCGAATGCGAGCGCGCGGGCGGCCTGCTATCGATCAACCATCCCTACGGCGGCCAGCTCGCATGGACCGCGCCGATGAAACGCCGCCCGCCGCTGCTCGAGGTATGGCACTGGAGCTGGCTCGATGCCAAGTGGACTATGCCGATCAGCTGGTGGCTGGCCTGGGATCCGGCGGCCATCCCAGTCGGCGGCAGCGACTGGCACCAGCCGGGATCCGATGCACCGCCGGGATCGCCGACCACCTGGATCGAGGCGGAGGCCGATGATCCGGGCGCAGTGCTCGCCGCACTCGCGGGCGGGCGGACGGCGATCTCGGCGAGCCGCGACGGGCCGGTCCTGCTGAGAGTCGGCGACGAACTGGTCGCGAGCGACGCCGATGGCACCATCCTGGTCGGCCCGGACGGCCCGAAGGCCTGGGTTCGCGGCCCGCTGGCCAAGTTCCCTGCCGTTGAGGGCGCGCACCGCCTGACCGACCCGGATGGCGCCACGCTCGCGCTGACGGGCTGACCGGCGCTTTAGAAGCGCACCTTGTGCCAGCCAGCGCCGGCGTTCCGGGTCAGGTACAGATGGCTGCCGTTGAATGGCCTGCCCTCGATCGCCACCCCCTACGTGGCGGTCGTAAAGCCGAAATCGCTCCAGCCCTTCCCGGCGTCACCAAGGAACAGGTTGGTACGCCAGTGCCGCCCGCCGTCCGTGCTGGCGTAGATCCATGTCGCCGCCGAGGACGTAGCCACGAAGACATGCCGGGGAGTCGGCTCGGCGAGCACCCCACCATCGCCGCCCGCAGGCGGCGTGCCGACCTTAGTGAAGCGCCGTCCGCCATTGGCCGACGAGTAGAGAATCTTCTGGGTCGAACCGAGCGCGGGATTACCAGTGCACAGCACCGTGATTTGCATCGCGCTGTAGGCCCCGACGCTGGCGAGGCCGAAGTTGGCGGCTCCGATGGGCTGTCCTACTGCTGTGCTACCGTGCTGTCATGGCAGTTCGTAAGAAGCGCTCCATCTCAATGCCACCCGAACTCGATGCCGAGATCGCTGCCGCAGCCGAGCAGCAAGGCCTCAGTTACAGCGCCTGGCTAGCCAACACCGCGCGCAAAGAATTCACCATTCGCGCGGGCCTAGCCGCAGTCAGCCAATTCGAGCACGACCACGGCGCGTTCAGCGCAGCCGAAATCGCCGACGCTGACGCGTGGGCTGCCCGGGCAGTCAGCCAGACCAATCCCGGCACCGGGCGCCAGAGCGCATGACGGGCGTCACCTACGACACCGGAGCGCTCATCGCAGCCGACCGCGGCGATCGGCGAATGTGGGCTCGGCACCGCGCCCTGCTGCTGCACCGCGAGGTACCGACCGTGCAGGCGCCCGTTGTCGCCCAGTCCTGGCGCAGATCAAACCGCCAGGTCCTGCTGGCCCGGATGCTCTCGGGCTGCGATGTCGAAGCGCTCGACGATTCCCGGGCCCGATCGGTCGGAGCCTTGGCAGCACGCGCCGCGACCACCGATATCGTCGACGCGTGCGTCGTTGAGGGCGCACTACGGCGGCGCGACCGCGTAGTCAGCGCCGACGAAGGCGACCTGCAGTCCATCGCCGCCGCCACGGGCAGCAGGCTTGAAATCGACCATCCCTAACTGGCCCTGCATTACCTAACCCGACGTCAGCGCTGCCCGGCAACCGCACGCACGAAGGCCGGCGCAAGCACGTTTGTCTGGCGCACTCGAACCAGCGATCTGATCGGCTGCGCGGCCAAGATCGGCGGGCTCGTCCGTGGCGTCCCGAGCCTGATCGATCTTGGTCGTTGTGTCGGTGCCAGCCGTTACCGTGCGGGTATCGGTGATCGAGCGGGGCAGGCGATGGCAAGACGTGTGGCCGAGTTCGAAGTTCTAGGCCCGTGGTCGCTGGAGACCAGCCGACGGTTCTGGGAGGGCTTTACCCCCGCAGCGCTGGCAGGCGAGCCAGCCGGGCCGGGGCTGCGCACGGTGTTCTGTGCCGAGGGTGACTGGCGCCGCGCCGAAGCAGAGGTGACCCAGGGCGGGGATACCGCGCACGTGGTGCTGGCTGGCGACGGTGATCTTGATGCCGCCGCCGCGCAGGCGTGCCGGTTCCTGGCGCTGGACGTCGACGGGCGTGCCTGGCCAGAGGTGGGTCGGCGGGACCCTGCGATCGCCGACGCGCAGGCGCGGCTGCCCGGGCTGCGGCCGTGCGGTTTCCATTCCCCCTACGAGGCCGCGGCGTGGTCGGTGCTGTCGCAGCGGCTGCGTATCGTGCTGGCCGCCCGGCTGCGTGCTGAGCTGATCGCCCGCCACGGCGAGAACGGCGCGTTCCCCGCACCGCACATCCTCGCCCGGCTCGACCTGGATCTTCCTGGCCGTAAGGGTGAATACCTGCGAGCGGTCGCCGAGGCCGCCTTGGATGGGCTCCTGGACGGGGCGGCGCTGCGCGCTCTCGACCCCGGCCAGGCTGTGGAGCGCGTGCAGCAGGTCAAGGGCCTCGGCCCGTTCGCTGCCGAACTCGTCGTGGCCCGCGGCGCGAACGCCCCTGACGCGCTGCCGCGCCACGAACGCCGGCTGCAGGCCGAGATCGCCGAGCGGTACGGCCCCGGCCGCACCCTCGCCGAAGTCTCGGATGCGTGGCGGCCCTACCGCACCTGGGCCGCCGTCCACTTGCGTGCGCTGCGCGAGCAGCGCACCGGCGACATCGCCGGCCGCCGGCGCGCTCCCGTCAGCACGACCGCTTAGAACTCGGCCACTGCGGCGCTCACCGGAACCACGCGCTGGCGCCGCCGCCAGCTCGGCAGCCTGCGCGCTCCGGCTGCCACGCCTATCGCGACGACGACCTGCACGGCCAGCACGATGATGAACGCCGTGCTGATGCTCGTGCGGCCAGCGGCCAGCGCGAGAAACAGGCTTCCTAGCGTGGCAACCCCCAAGGCCAGCGCGGTCTGCTGCGTCGTAGTGAGTACGCCGCTGCCCGCTCCGGCCACGGCCGGCGGGACGTCAGACAGCACGACCCCGAACAGCGGGCTCATGACGAGGCCCTGGCCGAGGCCCGCGACCGCGAGGCCCGGCGCCAGCCAGGCGATGGACAGTCCTGGCCAGCCGAGGTACACCGTGACCCCGAGGATGATCAGCCCGGCAGCCTGCAGCACGCCTCCAGCGGCCAGCACCTTGGCGCCATACCGCGCGAGCAGCCTGGATGTCGACAGGGATGCAAGCAGGAACGTGGCCGCCATCGGCACGAGGCCGAGACCCGCTTTCAGCGCACTGGCGTGCAGCCCGTCCTGCACGAACAGCGCGTAGCAGAACATGAACGCGCCGAATCCGGCGAAGAACGGTAGCGCCAGCATCAAACCGCGTCGCATGCTCGGATTCTGCAGCAGGGACGGCGGCACGAGCGGCGTGCGGCCAGCTCGCTCGGCCCGGCGCTCGAACCGCGCGAAGGCAACGGCCGCGAGCGGTGCGACGACCAGTAGCGCGATGGTCCAGGCCGGCCAGCCGCAGCGAGCGTCCTTCGGTCAGCGGGATGAGCAGGGCCAGCACGGTCAGGCCGAGCAGCGCCGTGCCGGGCCCGTCGATCGGCGCGGGCGCACCGTGCCGGGTGTCCGGCACGTACCGCCTGGCTAGCAGCAGGCCCGCCAGCCCGATGGGGACGTTGACCAGGAAGATCGGCCGCCAGCCGAGGCCGTCGATGTTCGCCGAGATGAGCAGCCCGCCGAGGACCTGGCCGAGCACAGCAGCCAGGCCGCCGGTCGCGCCGTACCGGCCTAGTGCCCTCGTGCGGCGCTCCCCAGTTGTCGCCGCTTGGATAGTCGCGAGAACCTGCGGGACCATCATGGCCGCCGACGCGCCCTGCGCGACCCGGCCGATTACCAGGAACGTAGCGGTCGGAGCCAGCCCGCACGCCAGCGAGGTGACTGTGAACGCGGCCATGCCCAGCAGGAACAGCCGCTTGCGGCCGATACTGTCGCCCAGCCGGCCGCCGAGGACCAGTAGCAGCGCGTAGGCGGTGGCGTAGCCGGACACGACCAGCTCGAGCAGCGGCTGGCTGGCCCTCAGATCGCCGTCGATCGTGGGCAGCGCCACGTTCACGATGAAGAAGTCGATCATGGGTAGCAGTACCCCGACGAGGATGACGGTCAGGCCCGCCGGGGTTAGCGTGCGAGGGCCGTTCTCCGGGCGTGGCTGGCTGCGGTCCGGTCCACGCCGCCGCTGCGCAGCTGCGGGTCTTCAGTGTGGAAGGCATGAAGCTAGCTTCGCCGAGAAACTTAGCCAGGTACTAGAGTCTACTTATACTGGTACTACTACTACCTGGCAACAGCATTATATATAAGGCATGATAGTATCCATGAGCCAGCAGGCACTCGAATCTCTGCCCGACCTCGACCAGCTCGCCGACAGTCAGCACGATACGGCTGGGCACCGACAAAACCGCGCTGACCGCCGGCAGGACCTTGCCCACCGCCGGCAGGAGCTGGCCGGATTCCTGCGCAGCAGGCGGGAGCGGATCGCGCCCGAGCAGGTGGGCCTGCCGCCGGCCTCCCGCCGGCGCACGCCTGGACTGCGCCGCGAAGAGGTCGCAACGCTCGCCGGAGTCGGCGTTACCTGGTACACCTGGCTCGAGCAGGGCCGGGACATCAACGCTTCCCCGCAGGTCCTTGAGGCCGTTGCGCGCACCTTGCTGCTTGACCCGCATGAGCGGGCCCACCTGTTCCGGCTGGCCGAGCGTTCAGGAGGGAGCGGTCAGGCCGAATGCGCGTCGCTGCCGCCGACCGCCCAGATGCTGCTCGACCAACTGGAGCCGTTCCCGGCATGCATCCGCAACGCCCGCTATCGACTTGCTTGCCTGGAATCGGGCTTTCGACCTGCTCATGGGTCCGCTGCGACGACCTGCCGTTCGAGGAGCGGAACTCGCTGTGGCGGATATTCACCGTCCCGGCCTGCCGGGCGGCCACGCTCGACTGGGAGGAAGCCACCCGTCGGATGGTGGCCGAGTACCGCGCCGCCATGGCCGATCACATGGCCGAGCCGGCCTGGAAGTGCCTGGTTTCCAGGCTGCTGAAGGCGTCGCCCGAGTTCTCCGAGCTCTGGGAGCGGCACGAAGTTGCCAGCCCGGAAAACCTGACCAAGCGCTACCTGCACGCAGATGTCGGCCTGCTCAAGCTCAACTACACCCACCTCTGGCTCGGCCAGCGCCTCGGGACCCGGATGACTACGTACACACCGGCCGACGAGCAGAGCGCGACCCGGCTGCACGAACTGCACGACCGGGCCCTGGCATACTCGCGAGGGAAGTGAGCACGCCGCGAAGGGATGTCCATGGGATCACAATCTCGCTGGGGTCTGACCCTGCCGCTGTCCGGAATGCCGCTGGCCGAGCAGCGAGATCTGGTCGCCAGCCTGCCCGACCTCGGTTACACCGACGCCTGGTCGGCCGAGCTGAACGGGATTGACGCGTTCACCCCGCTGGCCCTCGCCTCCCAGTGGGCGCCGCAGCTGCGGCTCGGCACAGCGATCGTCAGCATCTACACCCGCGCGCCGGTCGCCCTCGCGGTGTCCGCCGGGACGCTGGCCGGCCTGGCTCCCGGCAGGTTCGTGATGGGCATCGGCACCTCCTCGAAGGTCGCCGTCGAGCAGTGGAACGGCATCCCGTTCGAGAAGCCGTATCAGCGATCCCGCGACATGCTGCGGTTCCTGCGCGAAGCGCTCGCCGGAGGCAAGGTAACGCAGACGTACGAGACGTTCTCGGTCGACGGCTTCCGGCTCGATCCGGCGCCCGCCAGGCCGCCGGCGCTGGCCCTGGCGGCGCTGCGGCCCGGCATGGTGCGGCTGGCCGCCGCCGAGGCCGGCATCGCGATCACCAACTGGCTGTCGCCGTCCGACGTGCCCAAGGTGCGCGGCGTGGCCGGCGACGAGTGCGAACTGGTCGCCCGGATCTTCGTCTGCCCGACGACCGACGTCGACACGGCCAGGTACATCGGCCGCCGGATGACCTGGCGGCGTACCTGACCGTGCCTGTGTACGCCGCGTTCCACCAGTGGCTCGGCCGCGGCGAGATGATCGCGCCAATGCTGGCGGCGTGGAACTCCGGTGACCGCAAAGGCGCGCTGGATGCGATCCCCGATGAACTGGTCGACGAGCTGGTCATCCACGGCGCGCTCGAGCACTGCCGGGAACGGGTCGCCGATTATCACGGCACCGGTCTCGACACTCCGGTCATCGCGATAGTGCCGGCCCCCGGAGTCGACATCGCCGACGCGGTCGCCAAGCTCGCGCCTGCGTGACTCGACCAGCCGTGACTCGGCCTGCACCGTCATGACCAGCACCGGCGCGACTCGCCTGGACGAGGCCATCCGGCTCGTCGAATCCCGCCGCTGCCCGGCGCAGCTCTGCGTGATCGCCGACGGCAAGATAGTGCTGGACCATTCCGTCAGCTGCCAACCTGACTCACTATTCTTCCTATTCTCGGCCAGCAAGCCAATGGTGGCGTTGCTAGTCCACCTGCTGGCCGAACGCGGCGAGCTGTCGCTGGATGATCCGGTGGCCCGGTACTGGCCCGCCTTCGGCCAGCGCGGCAAGCAGGACATCACGATCCGCCAGGTGCTCCAGCACCGCAGCGGCTTGCCGGTTGCCCGCGGCATGGCCCGCGACTCACTGGCGATGAGCGACTGGGCAGCGTCGGTCCGTTCGATCGAACAAGCTGCCCCGGCGTACCCGCCGGGCCAGGTGCCCGCGTATCACGTGATCTGCTACGGCTTCATACTCGGGGAGCTGGCGCAGCGCGTAACGGGAATGCCCGTCCGGGATGCCTTGCGCACCGAACTGCTCGATCCGCTCGGCTTGCGCAACACTTACCTCGGGCTGCCCGATGAACACTGGCCCCGGCATGTCCCCGTCTCCGGCTACGGGGCAGCCGAGCTGGCTACCCAGCTGGTGATCAACCGGCGGTCGACCCGGCAAGCGGTCATCCCGGCCGCGAGCGTCTCCGCGACTGCCCGCGACTTGGCCCGGCTTTACCAGGCGCTGCTCAACGGCGGCGTGCTCGATGGCGTCCGGGTGCTGAAGCCGGAGACGATCGCGCAAGCTACCCGGCCGTCGTGCGATGGCGAGACCGACCGCTACCTGAAGCTGCCGATCCGCTGGTCGGAGGGCTTCCAGCTCGGCGGCGGGCGCAAGGGCAGCGCGCGGGTCGGCGGCCGCCATCATCCGATGGGGGACGTGGCCAGCCCGGCGGCGTTCGGCCACAACGGCAGCTACGTCTGCATCGGCTGGGCCGACCCAGAGCGGAACCTCGCCGTTGGCTATGTCACCGCGAAGCTAGTGTCACGCTCGGAAGGCGCCCGTCACATGTCCGCCGTCAGCGACGCGATCCTCGCGGCCGTCGGCTGATCAGCTTGCTCTACAGCACCGCTTGACGCCGCAGCCGCACGAGAGCCGGTATCGCCAGCACGGCGGCGGCGACTAGGTAGCCGGCGCCAGCCGAGAGGTGGATGCCACCTCTTGCGAGCGCGGGCGCTCCGAGGAGCACGATGACAACGGCGAGTGCAATCGCTGGCCGAGCGTCGACGACGATCCACAGCACGAGCGCGATTAGAACGGCGAAGATCAGCGCTACCCATGCGGCGCCGAGGACTTGCCGACTCACGAACCCGGCTGCGAAGGGGTGCGCCGCCCACGCCGCGAAGGCTGCGAGCCACCACAGCCACGATCGTGGCGGCCGTTCCCGGCCGAGCGAGAGAGCAGCGAGCGCCAGCAGCGCCAACGTGAACTCCAGCAGCTTTTGGCTGGGCGGCCAGGCGACGACCGATGCCGCAGCCGCGACCAGCGGAACCGCCAGCGCGACAGCCCGCGGCGCGAACCAGACCAGTACGACCGCCACCAGCACCAGTGGCCAGACGAGCCATTGGAAACCAGGCTGGCCCGTCACGGCATGACCGCTGGGGCTGAACGACCGCGAGATGCCGAGTGCGCAGTTTAGGGCAAGCCACAGGGCGACGCCGAGAAGCGCGGCAAGGCGCAGGTTGGTTGCCGTGCCGAGTCGGTGGTTCTGCGCCGCGCGCACTCGCAGCCCGCCCATGACCAGCGCGCGGGCGTCCCGCAGCGAGGGCCAGCCCTGGCCGGCAGACGCAGCTTCCAGCAGCGTGCTGAGGATCTCGTCACCGCGCTCCCGGCGATAGCTCGCCGGATAGGCGCGCAGCAGCCGGCCGTAACGACGCTCGAGCGCTCTCACGCTGGACGCACCTGGCGGCCAGGCAGGACCGGTCGGACCGCGGCGCCCCGGTCGGCCTCGGTCACGATCCGTGCGGCCTCGGCCATCCGTGCCGCCTCGGCGCGCAAGGCCGCCGAGCCCTCATCCGTGAGGCCGTAGGAGCGGCGGATCCGGCCGTTGACTGTCTCCTCACTGACCAGCCGGACGTAGCCTTCGTCGGTCAGCCGGTCGAGTGCTGTGTACAGGGTGCCGGTAGCGAGGCGAATACGACCGCCCGACAACTGCCCGGCCCGCTTGATGATCGCGTACCCGTGCAGCGGCCCGTCGAGGAGGGCGGCCAGCACGAAGTACGTCGGCTCGCGCATCGGGACTCTCGGTGCGTTCATGGCCCGATGATAGGTAGATAAGCGATGCATCGTCAAGGCACCTATAGCGAAGCCGGCCCCAGGCCGCGGGCACCTGGCTTCCGGGCCGAGGGAAGGTTCAATGGCCAGGGGCAACGAGTCCCGATTCGTAGGCGAGCACCACAGCTTGGGCCCGGTCGCGGAGACCTAGCTTCGCTAGGATGCGGCCGATGTGGCTCTTGGTGGTCTGTTCGGCGATTACCAGTGTGTTGCTTATCTCGGCATTGGAGAGGCCCCGCGCGATAAGCCGCAGCACCTCCGTCTCCCGCTGAGTGAGAGAACCCAGGCTGGGCGGGACCAGCGCATTATGGCGCGGCCCCCGGGCGAAGTCGGCTATCAGCCGCCGGGTGACTGACGGGGCCAGCAGCGCTTCGCCCGCAGCCACCACCCGGACTGCGTTCACTAGCTCGGCGGCAGTTGCGTCCTTCAGCAGAAAACCGCTGGCTCCCGCGCGCAGCGCCTCGTACACGTAGTCATCGAGGTCGAACGTCGTCAGCATGATCACTCTAGGCCGGTGCTGGCTCTCCGCTGCGCCGAGGATCTGGCGAGTGGCCTGCAGACCGTCCAGCAGCGGCATCCGGACGTCCATGAGAACGACATCCGGTCTCAGCTTCAGCGACTGGCTGACCGCCTCGGCTCCGTCGCCAGCCTGGCCGACGACAATCAAGCCGGGCTGGGCCGCCAGCACGGCGGCGAATCCCTCCCGAACCATCGCCTGGTCGTCGGCGATGAGGCAGCGAGTGATTGCGGCCGGGCCGGCCGGGTGTCGCCACCCGCGGTCATGCAACGTCACCGATCGGCAGCACCGCTGATACGACGAAGCCGCCATCTGGTGCCGCTCCGACCGAGAGCGTGCCGCCGAGCGTGGCGATCCGCTCGCGCATCCCGACCAGGCCGTGGCCCCGTGCGAGGCCGTTACCGGCTAGGCCGGCTGACTCGGCCGGGCCGGCCGACTCGGCCGGGCCGTTCGCCACCCGGAGCGTTACCGCGCCGCCGCGGTGAGCCACCGATACGGTGACTGCCGCTCCCGGGGCGTGCTGGCTTGCATTCGACAGTGACTCCTGCACGATCCGGTAGGCGCATACGCCGACGCCAGCCGGCACCGCCAGCTCGGCAGGCACCGTCAGCTCGACTGATATCCCGGCCAGCCTGGCGCCGTCGACGAGCGCCTGCAGGTCTGATAGCTGAGGCTGCGGTGCGCGGCTGGCGGCCTGATGGTCGTTGCGCAGGACGCCGAGCAGCCGCCGCATGTCCGACAGGGCCGCGCGCGCCGCCTCGCTCAGCGACCGGAACTCCTCGCTGACCGGCTCGGGCAGATCGCTCAGGCGGTACGGCGCGGTCTCTGCGCGCACCGCGATCAGCGACATGTGATGAGCCACAACGTCATGCAGCTCCCTCGCGATCCGGGCCCGTTCCTCGAGCACTGCCCGCCGTCCTTGCTCCAGCTCCATGCGCTCGGCCTGGGCCGTCAACTTCAGCTCAGCGCGTCGCCGCGAGCGCCAACTGTCGACCGCGATAGTCACGGCCGTGAACACGACGGTCGCGGCGATCGGCCCCTTCAGGTTCCGCACGTCCGCAATGAGCCACCAGAACCACGGAGCGAGGCTCAGCGCCCACATCCACCACAACACCGGCCGCGGATGGCGAAGGCCCGCCACGCAGAACAGCGCGAGCAGCACAAATATCTGTGCCGGACCCCACGGCCAGCCGCCCCGCCAGCGCGCATCCGCCAGCGGGGTCAGCAGCAGCGCAAGCCAGGCGATGCGCCAGCCCAGCAGCGGATAGCGGACGACTAGCAGGAGCGGCGCTGTTGCTGCTAGCCCGAGCAGCAGCTGGTTCGGGCTCTGGGTACCACCGTCGAAAAGGCCCAGCGCCAGGCTAACCACGGCGAGGCCGCCGTAGGCCGCCCACCGTTGCTGCCGGGACCGCCAGCCCCAGGGCGGACCCGGGTCGCGGCCAGCCAGCACGGTGAGAAGGCCCTGCCACCACGCCGTGGCCAGCGTGGGCAGCGCGCTCCTCACTACGGGCACAATGCTGGACCTTGGCTGCACGAGTCCAGCGTAGGCTGCGTGAGCTGCGCAGTCGTCAGACCGGCGAGTGCATACCCAGGTATGAGGCTGCTCGCAGTCGGGACTGAACTGCCACCGTGGTCTGACTCCCATTGCGCTCCCTAGTGCGACGACGCGGCTCGGCCCCTGCAGGCAGTCTTGACCGCATGAACATCGAGATCAGTGAACTGACCCGCCGATTCGGCCGGACTCAGGCGGTGGCCGGAGTGAACCTCACGACCGGCCCCGGGGTATTCGGTCTGCTGGGACCCAACGGGGCCGGGAAGACGTCGCTGCTGCGGATGATGGCCACCGTGATTCCGCCGTCGTCGGGTTCACTGCGACTGCTGAACCATGATCCTGGCGGCTACGGCCCGCGCCGGGAGATCCGCCGCAGACTCGGCTACCTCCCCCAGCACCTGGGTTATTACCCGGGATTCACGGTGGCGGAGTTCGTGGAGTACTTCGCGCTGCTCAAAGAGGTGCCGTCCGGGCGGGTATCGGCCGCGGTTGCCGCCGCCGTCGACCGCGTTGACTTGACCGGCAAGGCGAAGGCGAAGCTGCGGACCCTCTCTGGCGGAATGCTTCGCCGGGCTGGGATCGCGCAGGCGATCGTGAACGAGCCGCAGCTGCTCCTGCTGGACGAGCCGACCGCCGGGCTGGACCCGGAGCAGCGGGTCGCCTTCCGTGCGCTGCTACGGGATCTCGGCCAGGCCGCCACCGTCGTGGTCAGCACGCACCTAGTGGAGGACGTCGGTGCGGCCTGCACGGAGGTTGCGTTGATGGACCAGGGAAAGATCGTGTTTCACGGCACACCTGCTGAGCTCACCGCCCGCGGCGACGGACACACCGTGGGCGATGCGCCGCTGGAGCGCGGATACAGCGCGGTACTCGCGGCGGCACGGTCATGAGCGCCGCGAGCGCTCCGGCCGTTTCCCTGCGCAGGCCCGAGCCGCGTAGGGCTGGGCTGGCGATCGGCCGCCTGCTACGCCTGGAACTGCGGCGCAACGCCATGCTGTGGATGATGCCGGTAGCCGCGGCATTGTTCTATTACAACGCCTACCGCAGCACCATGCAGCTGCCGGCTATGTGGACCCTGCGCGCCATGACCATGCAACACGACGCCCTGCTGGATTTCGTACCGCCGGTTACCGGCGCGGCCGCGTGGATGGGCTGGCGGGACAGCCGCCGGAAGATGACCGACCTGACCGGGACGACCGCCAGGCCGCGCTGGACAGCACAACTCATCACCTGGGGCGCGACCACTGCGTGGGCAATGCTGGCTTACCTGGTGTGCGTGGGTGTGACCTACGCGCTGATCGGGCACCAGGTCAGCTGGGGCGGCCCGCTCTGGTGGCCGGCCGCGGTCGGAGCCGCCGGGATCCCGGCCGTATCAGCGATCGGGTTCGCCGCCGGAGCCCTCTTCCCGAGCCGGCTCGCTGCACCGCTGGTTACCGTGGGCGCCTTCTTCGCGCTCGGGTTCAGCTCCCAAGGGGCCCAGACCGATCACTCGATCTGGCTGCTCTCGCCGCAGTTGGCCGGCTCCGCGAACATCGGCGCAGACTCTGCCGTCGGCACGTTCTATCCCTATCTGCCAGACCTCTCCATCGCACAGGTGATCTTCCTCACCGGGGTCGCGCTCATGGGCATCGGCGCCCTCGGCCTGCCCGCTCAGGCCGGCGGGAGATGGCTGCGCCGGTCTGCTGCAGGCATCGCCGCGGTGGGCCTGGCCGCCTCGATAGCGGCCGTCGCGTTGGTCGGCACCGGCCGGTCAGACCCACATGGCATGGTGATCATCCCGGCTCTCCATGACGCGGCCAATGACAGGCCCATTCACTACACGCCGGTGTGCAGTCGCACAGAAGTTCCCGTCTGCCTGAACCCTGCATACGCGGCCTACCTGCCGCTCGTGACGACCGCCCTGAAGCCGCTGCTGACTGAGGTGGCGGGCCTTCCCGGCGTGCCTGACCGGGTCAGCCAGAGCGCCCCGACGTTCTCCTTGCTTTCGGGTAACGGGGTCTCGGTCGGCATGCCGGGCCTGCTGGTCTTGCCCGATCAGCTACCGGGCCAGCAGGGCACGACCCCTGCGCAATTCGTCGCCATGGTTCGCGGCGATACCGCAGTCAATATTGTCGCCGGCCTGGTCTCAGGCCAAGCGCCGGGCCAAGCGCAGGAAGCGGTCGCTACCGCCCTGCTGCACGGGGTTACCGCGCCGATGCAATGGCGGCCGCTCAGCGCGCAGGGCCTGGCTGCGACAACACGGTTCGCCGCGCTGCCAGCCACCGTCCAGCACGCCTGGCTGGCAACGCACCTGGCCGCGCTACGCGCTGGCCTGATCACCGTGGCGCAGCTGCCATGACGGCCAGTCCGGTGCGGACGACGCAGTCCGCTTCAGCTACGAGCCAGCAGTTGCGGCCGGGGCGAGCAGGCTTGCGCCTGATGTGGCTCCATCTGGTCAGCCGTCGGGTTCCGGCGACGCTGGGAGCGCTTGCTTCCTGCGCGGTTGGGCTGCGGATCGCGCTGGCCTGGCACTGGGACACCTATGGTGCGCTGCAATTGCCGCTGATATTCGAGGCCCTGGCTGCCGCGGTCGTCGCGGTCACCACCGCGAGCCCGCTCGGTGAGCCGGAACGGGCAACTGGCCTGCGGCTGCCGCTCCTTCGGCTGGCCACCACGGTGGCGCTGACGGTAATTGCCGCCGGTTCGCTGGCAATCGCCGGAACCGGCGGGCACCTGGCCGGCGGAACTCTAGACGTGCTGCGCAACGTCGCCGGGCTCGCCGGCATTGGCTTGCTGTGCGCGGCCGCGCTCGGCGGCGCGCTGGCCTGGACCGGTCCGCTGGCGTTCATGGTGGTCGGTGCGTACGGGCTGTACACCGACTGGCACGGCCCAACATTGACGACGCCCTGGATCTGGCCCGCCCGGCCGGCCCACGACGCGGGCGCGGCACTATGCGCCGGGCTGCTCATGGCCGTCGGCCTTGCGGTCGTTACCGTGCGCGGGGCCCGCAATCCCGCCGGCGAATGAGACAGACAACCAGCCGCCGTCACCAGGCGCCGGGCAGTTCTTCTCCGTACCAGGACTCGATGATGCGGTGCGCGATGGAGATTGGCGGCGGCAGCAGGAGCTCGCCGCTGGCCACGGCCTTGCGCAAGTCGTCGCGACTGTACCAGCGGGCCTCGGCGATCTCGTTCGCATCGACCTGGATGTCCACCCCGGTTGCCTCGGCGCGGAAGCCCAGCATCAGGCTCTGCGGCATCGGCCACGGCTGGCTACCGAGATACCTGACCGCGCCGACGACCACGCTTGTCTCCTCGTGCACTTCGCGGGTCACCGCCTGTTCGGCCGACTCGCCCGCTTCCACAAATCCGGCCAGGATGGAAACACGGCGTTCCGGCCACTGTGCGTTGCGGGCCAGCAGGCAGCGATCGGCGGGATCGGTCACCAGCACGATCATGGCCGGGTCCACGCGGGGAAAGTGCTCACTGCCATCGACCGGGCATTTGCGCGCGTGCCCGGACGTGATCGGGTTGGTGGGCGAGCCGCAGCGCGGGCAATGAGTGAACGTCTCATGCCAGTTACTCAGCGCGACCGCGTGGGTCATCAGGCCGGCGTCCCGGTCCGAGAGCAGCGGCCCGGCTTCCCGCAGCGGAACCGGCCGGACACCGTCTTCATCCGGCTCGCGCAGCTCGGGCAGCGGGCCGGTCACGCCGAAGTACGCGATGCCCTCGTGGTCGACGCCCAGCAGGAAGCGCACGCCGTCCGGTGCATCCGCAGGCGACTCGAACCACAGCCGGGCCTGCCGGTCATCGATGGCGCAGAGCGCGCGGCCGTGCTCGATGACGAGCACGCGCGTCCGCGAATCCGTCCAGGCGGCATCTAGCCAGGCGTCATCGGAACGCAAATGCGCGGATCGGTCCACCTCGCCGCGCGCGAGTGCCAGCCCGGTCAGTGCCGGCCCGGTCAGTGCCGGCCCGGTCTGTGCCGACCCCGTCAGTGCCGACCCGGGCACGCTGGCCCCAGCGCTCACTTGCCCGCCGTCAAGTGGCCGCCGATCGCGGCGAGTTCGCCCCACAGATAGGCCGAGGCCTCGGCGCCCTTGAGCAGCAGCCCCATATCGACGCGCTCATTCGGGGCATGAATCCGGTCCGCGTCGAGGCCGACGGCGACGAAGACCAGCGGTGCGGCGAGGATATCGGCCAGGTCGGCCTCCGGGCCGCTGCCGCCTTCCCTGGTGAACAGGACCTCCGTGCCGAACGCGCGCTCCATCGCGCGGCGCCCGGCTAGGACCGCCGGCGAATCCATGGCCGCGAAACACGGCCGGACCCCGTTCCCCTCCGAAATGACCGTCGCCTCGATCCCGGCTGGCGTATGTTCCCGGACGTACTGGCGCAGCCCGGCGATGACGTCGGCGGGCTCCTGGTCGGCGACGAGCCGGAACGACAGCTTGGCGTGCGCCTGGGCGGGCACGATCGTCTTGCCGCCGGGTCCGGTGTGACCGCCCCACATGCCGTTGACTTCCGCGGTCGGCCGGGCCCACACTCGCTCGAGCGTCCCGTAACCGGCCTCCCCGGCCGCCGCGCCGCTTTGGCCGGCCTCGGCGAGCCAGGCGCTTTCGTCGAATGGCAGCCGCGCGATCAGCTCGCGTTCGGCCTGCGGCAGCGGCCGCACGTCATCGTAGAAGCCGGGCACGGTCACCCGGCCGTCGCTGTCGTGCAGTCCCGAGAGCAGGTCGGCGAGAACATGCAGCGGGTTCGGCACCGCGCCCCCGAACGATCCGGAATGCAGGTCGCGCTCCGGTCCGCGCAGGCTGACCTCCGCTTCGACCACCCCGCGCATCCCCACGCACATGGAGGGAACGTCAGCCGCCCACATGGTGGTGTCGGAGATGACGATGACGTCGCAGGCCAGACGGTCGCGCTTCGCGCGCAACAGGTCAGCGAAATGCGGTGAGCCGGATTCTTCTTCGCCCTCGATGAGCAGCTTGAGCGTAACGGGCGGAGCCGTCGCGCCGGTTGCCGCTAGGGCGGCGCTTACGCCGAGGGCGTGGAACAGCACCTGACCCTTGTCGTCGGACGAGCCCCGGCCGAGCAGCAGCCCGTCTCGCTGCACTGCCTCGAACGGCGGGCTGTCCCATTCCTCGAGCGGCTCCACCGGCTGAACGTCGTGGTGGCCGTAAACCAGCACCACTGGGGCTTCCGGATCGCTGGCCGGCCATTCGGCATACACGGCCGGGAGTCCCGGTGAATCCGGATCGCCTGTCGTCCACACCTCGGCTACGGGGAACCCCGTTCCCTTCAGGTGCTCAGCCAGCCAGATGGCGGATCGGCCGACATCCTCGCGGCGCGCGGGGTCGGCGGAAATCGACGGAATCGCCAGCCACTGGCCGAGCGAGCCGAAAAACTCCGCCGCGTGCTCCTCGATGTACTGGCGAACGTCCAGGGTGCTCCTTCGCATGGTCACGATCGTAGTGGCGGGCCCGGGCGCGACCGCGTGGATAGCGCCACTGCCGCCGTTGCTACCGTGACGAGCCAGGATCGGTCGTCGCAGCGGGTTCGGGAGGATCGCATGATCGTCGCTTTCTCTGTCACGCCGCTTGGCGTCGGTCCTGATGTGGCCGACTATGTCGCTGACGCAGTCCGCGTAGTGCGGGCCAGCGGCCTGCCGAACCGGACGGATGCCATGTTCACCTCGATCGAGGGAGACTGGGACGAGGTCATGGCCGTGGTCAAAGCCGCGGTCGATGCGGTCGCGACCCGCGCACCGCGGGTCAGCGTGACACTTAAGGCAGACATCCGGCCCGGCGTCACCGACGGCCTGAACGCGAAAATGGCGTCGCTGGAAAGACACCTCTCCGCGGGCCCGGAATAGGCCGTTGCGGCCGACGGCCCGCGGGCCGGACCGTTGCTACACCACGATAAGCGTGCCGTACCCGGTCTAGAGCGGGTTCTCCGGGTGATGGAAATCCCACTCCTGGAGCGCAGCGACAGCCAGCCAATCCAGTCCGGTGCCGACCTCGGCCTCGATGCCGTGCGCCAGCGCAGCCATCGCCGCGGAGGCGGCATAGCCGTCGACGGCGTCCGCTTCCTCGCTTTTGCCCTCGAATGCGCGGACGATCATGTCCTTGGCAGTGCTCGCCCGGGCCGGCGAGTTGGCATAAGTGTTCGCCAGGCGCGAGACGGCCCTCCGCACGACGCGCTCGGCAATGCCATCGCTCATGGCCACTCGACGTTCCGTCACCGCGTGCCTCCATCCCGTCCGACCCGCGCATCTTACCCAGTCTGGGAACGCAACCTACTCAAGGCTGGGCCGCGCCGATTCGGCCACTGCTGAGCGGGCGTTTCCGTTAGCGCTAGCCAAGGTTCCATCGATTTCGGCTGGACAAGTCGGGCATATACTCCCGGCAGAGTGACCCAAATCGGTGGAACGTCGCGAAACACGACTTCAAGAGCGCCTGTTTTATCGCGTAATGAACACCGATTGGGCGCCTGGCCGCAGCTCAAGCTAGCCCGTACCACCCGCTGACAACCCATCAACCGACCGGCCCAGACGCAACCTCGAGATCATCGATGAGCGCGGCGAGGCCAGCCCCGTCCAGCAGGTCAGCCGGGCGCACGGTGGCGTTGTCGCGGACGTAGTAGAACGCGGCCCTAACCTCGGCCACCGGCACATCGGCCAGCGCCGCCCACGCGATGCGGTAAGCAGCGAGCTGGACGGCGACTGACCGCTTTTCCGCAGCCGATCGGGGCTGCCGGCCCGTCTTCCAGTCGACAACGTCGTACCCTCCGTCCGGCGCGTCGGCGAACACGGCGTCGATCCGGCCCCGGACGAGCCGATCGCCGATGAGCGTCTCGAACCCAACCTCAACCTCAGCCGGCCATCGGTTTGCCCACTCGCCGGATTCGAACGCCGATTTCAGCCCGTCGAGTTCGGCGTCCTCGGCCGGGCCGGCAAAGTCGTCAGCGGCCGCAGCCAGATCGTCGGCATCGATCAGCTGAGCCTGGCCGTACCGCTGCTCGAGCCACTGATGGAAGGTGGTCCCCCGCGCTGCGTGCGGTGCCGGGGGACGCGGCATCGGCCTGCGCACGGCCTGAGCGAGCTCTCCGGGGTCCCTGGCCATCGTCACTAGCGCGGACACCGGAAGCCGCAGCGGCAAGCCAACGATGACATCTTCGCTTGCGCGTCCGCGGGCACGCTCGGCCAGCAGCAACTCGGTGTCCCGAATCCAGTCCGAAATCCGCTCATCGTACGGATCGCCGCCTTCCGGCACCATCTGGCCGTCCGGCTGTTTCGCCGACTGCGCGCGCATCGTGGCCAATTCGCGCATCGCGACCTCCACCAGCTCACCGGCTTCGCGGACCGCTTCATACCGTTCGCCGGCCGCGGCCGCGGCCGGCCATTGCGCGGTTACGGGCTCAGCCAGCGCCGGATTGACGGCGTCGGGGTCTGGTTCTGGATGCCACACATCGATCTCGCCCGCGCCGTCGACGCAGGCGGCTCGCGCATCGTCGAGGAACTGCGACGGGCCAGCCCTGGCGACGCCGTCACCCCACCAGTAACCGGAACAGCCCAGCCAGTAGGCGGCTCTGGTCGCCGCCACGTAACAAAGGCGGCGCTCCTCCGCCACGTCCCGCGCGGCGCAAGCTGCGCCGAACTCGGCTAGCTCGGCTGGCTCCAGCCCGGCCAGCTCAGGCAGGTCGGCGGCGTCCCCGCGCAGGCCGAAGGGCAGAAGTCGCGGGTTCTCCGTCCATCGCGTCGTCTGCCGTGGCCGGGACGGGAAGACGTGTTTCTGCGGGCCTTCGGCCAGGCCGGGCACCAGCACGGCAGGCCACTGCAAGCCCTTGGCGGCATGGACCGTAGCAAGCTTCACTGAGTCTGTGTCGCCAACCTGACCGGCTTCCAGCCCGAACTCCTCCGACTCGGCGGCAGCAAGGTAGGCAAGAAACGCGCCGAGGGTCGGCTCCTGCGCGTCACCTGCGAAGGCCGCCGCCGCGTCAGCAAACGCATCTAGATCGGCACGGGCCGCCGCTGGGTCCGCCCCTGGCCTGGCCGCGACTTCGATGTCAAGCCCCAGCATCTGCTCGACCTCTGTCACCAGCTCGGCAAGCGGTCTGGCCGCACGCCCTCTCAGCGCGCGCAGCTCGGTAGCCATCGCAGTCAGCCTGTCGTACCCGGCGACTGAATAGCCAGCCGGGCTGCCCAGGTCGTCCAGCGCCTCGACCAGGCTGCCCGGGTCGCTGGTCAGGTCGGTGATCGCGCCGGCGATGTGGTCGCCATCTGGCGGGCGTGAGATATCCGCCTCGCCCGACCTGGCCAGCTGCCGCGCCCGCCTGCCCAGCGCGACCAGGTCGGCCGGCCCGATCCGCCACCGCGGCGATGTCAACAGCCGTGCCAGCGCCCCGGACGCAGCCGGATCATGCATGACCTGGAGCGTCGCGACTATGTCGGCCACCTCCGGCACCGTGAGCAGCCCGCCGAGGCCAACAACCTCGACCGGCACTCCGCGTGCCTCCAGCGCGGCCCGGATCGCCGGGAACTGGGCCCGCTTGCGGCACAGCACCGCGATATCGCGAGGCTGCACTCCGGCTGCGCGCTCGTCAGGCCACGGCTGGCCGTCGGGCGCGGTCCCGGCTGGAAGCGCCAGCAGGCTAGTCACCTGCTCGGCGACCCAAGCGGCCTCGGCCTGAGCCGACTCCAGCAGCGCGCAGCGGACAAGGCCTCGGTCGGCCCGGCCTGGCGGTGCCACCAGCAACGGCACGTCGGGCGCGCTTGCCCGTAGCTCCGCCTGAATCGAGCCGGCCGCCGCCAGCACGCGCCCGGTGTTGCGGAAGCTCGTCGACAGCACCCGCACGGGCGCGGGCCGGCCGGGCGCCCGCGGGAAGTCGGTGCTGAACCGGCGCAGGTTGCCAGCGCTGGCGCCGCGCCAGCCGTAGATGGACTGGCACGGATCGCCCACGGCCGTCACCGGATGTCCAGCGCCGAACAGCGACCTGAGCAACACAAGCTGCGCATGCGAGGTGTCCTGGTATTCATCGAGCAGAATTACCTGGTAACGGGCTCGTTCTGTGAGGCTGACCGCCGGATGGCGCGATGCGATCCGGGCGGCAATGGCCATCTGGTCGCCGTAGTCGATTACTTCCCTGGCCGCTTTGGTTGCGCCGTATGCCGCGGCAAGCGGGAGCAATTGCTCGCGCACGCGCTGGCTGCGGAGCACGTCGCGGACCACTTTAGGCACCCGGCCTCCGAGCCCCCCGTGGCAGCGGTCAAGCCATTCGCCGACCTCAAGCACGTCGGCCGGCTCGCGCAAGTGCTCGGCCATCTCGCCGGCCAGCGTCAGCACCGCGTAGGTTACGGTGGCCGGAGTCCAGTCGGTCGAGTCCATCGGGCCGTCATAGGTGGCAACGACCCGGGCTGCGAGCTGCCAGGAGACCGCGGGGGTGATCAGCCTGAGGGAGGGCTCCAGGCCCTCGCGCAGCGCGTTGTCGGCGACCAGCCGCCCGGCGTAGGAGTGGTAGGTCGAGATAACCGGATCATTGGCCTCAGTGCTGTCAGAAACACCGCCGTCAGGAACACCGCCGTCAGAAACGCCGCTGTCAGAGACACTGCCGCCAGAAACACCGCTGTCAGAGACACTGCCGCCGGAAACACTGCCTTCCTGCGTCGTGCTCCCCGGAAAGACAAGGCCGGCCCGGCGCAGGCCGGTCAGCCGGTCCCTGACGCGTCCCGCGAGTTCGGCCGCGGCCTTCCTGGTAAACGTCAGGCCTAGCACGCGATCCGGGCTCACCATCTGGTTCGCGACCAGCCATACCAGGCGGGCCGCCATCGTCTCGCTCTTGCCTGACCCGGCGCCGGCGATCACCGCCATCGGCGCCAGCGGAGCGCCGATAACCTCCGCCTGCTCAGCGGTCGGCTCTTGCGCACCGACCATCCTGGCCAGCTGCGCCGGGCTGAACCTTGGCCCCGTGGTTGGCGGCACTGTCGTCACGGCGTCACCTGACTGCCGCGCTCGTCGACCGGGCAGCTTGTCGCGACCGGGCACATCCGGCAGCCGGGATTGGCCGTCGCCTGGAACACCGGCCCAGCCATCCCGGCCGCTACGGTCTCCACCAGGTGCTGCGCCCACTGCGGATCCGGGTCGGTCCCGAGTGCCCGTTGCGGCTGCACCCGGACGCTGGCCGACAGCGCGGCATTGCCGACCTGAACCAGTTCCGCGCCGCCCGGCTCGGTGAGCCCGAGCTGTTCGAATGCGCCCAGCAGGACCGCGAGCTGGTAGACGCCAAGCTGCGGGTGCCGGTCCAGCTCGGCGTTGGCCGGCTTACTTGACCCGGTCTTGACGTCGACCACCACCGCGGCGCCACGGCTGTCCCGCTCCAGCCGGTCAACCCGGCCGGTAATGGTGACCTCCCCCATCTGGACGCTGAGCTGCTGTTCCACGGCGACAAGCTGGCGCGGGTTCCGCCTCTGCCAGTCGAGGAACTTGGCCACCATGGCTGCTGCCTTGGCTCGCTGCTTGTTGTTGTACCAGGGGCTGCCGAAATCCAGGTGCTGCCACAGCTCGTCGACCCGCTTGGTCACCTCGTCATCGTCGCCACCATCGGCCGCTAGCGCGGCGGCAGCATGGACGACGATGCCGAAGGCCTGGGCTGCGCCCGGCGCCTGCGCGCCGACTGCGGCCTCCAGCAGCCATCGCAGCCCGCACTTGGTGAATTTCTCCACCTGCGAGGGCGAGATCCGCACCTGACCGGGCAGCGCCTCGTCTGCGGCAGTCAGCTCGGTCAGCGCATACCACTCGTGCGGGCTGGACCCGCGCACGCCCGCTTCGGCCAGCTTCGCCAGTTGGCCTGCGGCGATCGCGCGCACGGGTGCTGGCAGGCTCCTATCGGCGGCTGACCGCCGCAAGTCGGCTGTCAGCGCAGGCAGGGAGAGCCACCGGCGGCCAGTACCGGAGACCTGCTCTATCGCGATCTCATCGCCCGCCAGCTCGGCCAGGAACCGCGATGGCCGCTCCTCGGTGTCCGCAGCTCCGACCGCGGTCACGACGAGCTGGCTGCGCGCCCTGGTGACTGCGACATAGAACAGCCGGCGTTCCTCGGCCAGCTGCCTGGCGCTGGCCTGCACCGCGGCAATCGCCGCGATCGGCCGGCCGGCGTCGGGCTCGCGTCCGGCGACCACGTCCATCAGTTCGTCCATGCCCAGCAGCGAGCCGCGCTGGCGCAGGTCAGGCCAGCTGCCCTCCTGGACGCCGGCCACCACGACCAGCTCCCATTCCAGTCCCTTGGACCGGTGCGCAGTCAGCACAGTGACGGTGTCGCCGCGCGGAGCCTGCGCGGCGAGCGTGTCCCCGGCGATCTCCTGCCCCGACACGCTGTCCAGGAACAACCGGATTGACCCGTCTGGCAGCCGCTCGCCGAACCTGGCCGCCGCGTCGAAGAGCGCGACCATAGCGTCCAGGTCGGCATCGGCCACCGCGCCCCGCGGCCCGCCCGCTGCGCTGGCCGACTGCCACTGGCTGGCCAGTCCGGAGGCATCCCAGACCGCCCACAGCACCTCATGCGGCGACCCGCCTTGCGCCGCCTGCCTGGCCACCTGCAGCAGCGAAGCAACCCGGCGCGCGGCCGCGATGGCCGACCCGGCGGCCCGGTCGGCGGTGCGTGCCGACGGCCAGCCCGCCAGCGTGAGCTCGCGCGGATCGCTGATGGCGGCCGCCAGCGATTCGTCCGCCGGAGGCTGGCCAGCGGCTCGGGCGGCCGATTGGAGCACGCGGCGCAGCCGACGCAGGCCCAGTGCGTCCGTCCCGCCGAGCGGTCCGGTCAGCAGCTCCGCCGCGGCTTGCTCGTCCAGCAACTCCGGCTGCACCGCACAGGTGAGCAGGCGCAGGAGCGGACGCGTGCCCGGCTCGGCCGTCAGCGGGAGTTCGTCGCCTGCCACAGCGGCCGGAACGCCAGCAGCGGTCAGCGCCCGTTGCAGGAGCGGGCCCTGCCTTACGGCCGAGCGAACAAGCACAGCCATGTCGTGCCATGCGATGCCGTCCATCAGGTGAGCCCGCCGCAGGGTGTCGGCGACCAGCGCGGCTTCTTGGGTCGCGCTGGCTGCGGTAATGATGCGAATCGAGCCCGCAGGAGCCGAGCCGACAGGAATCAGCTGGCGGTGCTGCTTGCTGGCGCCGGCCTGCCGCTGGCCCGGCGAAGCCGACAAGTGGTTCTGTGACGGGTGGTTCTGCGACGACTGGCCCGGTGACAACTGGCCCGGTGACAACTGGCCCGGTGACAACTGGCCCGGTGACAACTGGCCCTGTGACAACTGGCTCAGTGACAACTGGCTGAGCGCGGCGGGCAACCGCGCGGCAACTCGCCGCGAGGCGGCGAGCAGCACGGGTCCGCTGCGTCTGCAGGTGCGCAGCGCGACCACCTCAGCCGGCTGCCGTTCGGAGCGCGGAACCGGTCAGGGAACCGCCTGATCGCGTCGACATCGGCGCCGCGGAAGGCATAGATCGACTGATCCGGGTCGCCGACTGCGATCAGCTCGCGGCCGTCACCAGCCAGCTGCACCAGGAGCTCCTCCTGGGCCGGGTCGGTGTCCTGGTACTCGTCAACGAGCACGACGTCGTACGCATCGCGTTCCCGGGACCGTACCGCCCGGCGCCGCAGCAGCGCGCCAGCGATCCTCACGATCTCGGCGTAGTCATAGGCGGGAACGGGCGCCAGGTCGAACCGGGCAGCGTAGGAATCGAGGAACCGGCCAGCGGCGACCCAGTCATCCCGGCCGTGTGACCGGCCCAGCGCCGAGAGGCCAGATCCGTCCAGGCCTCGCTCGGCGGCACGCAGCAGGAAATCCCGCAATTCGGCTGCAAAGCCGCGGGTGCCGACGGCGGCCCGCAGCCGCTCTGGCCAGCCGGATGCGCCGTCGGCGGCCTCGCCGCGCAGCAACCGGCGCACCTCCAGCAGCTGCTCGGGTCCCGGCAGCAGGATCGGTGCTTGCTCGCCTGCGAGCGCGTACTCGCGGCGCACTAACGCGTAGGCGTAACTGTGGAAGGTCAGCGCCAGCGGCTCGCGCAGCGTGCGGCCGAGCCTCAGCATGATGCGCTCGCGCAGTTCCGCTGCCGCCTTGCGGCTGAACGTCAGCACCAGCACCCGGCTCGGGTCCATGCCACGGCGGCTGACCCTGTCGACCACCGTCTCCACGATCGTCGTGGTCTTGCCAGTGCCGGGCCCGGCCAGCACCAGCAACGGCCCCCCAGTGTTGGCAATGACACCGTGCTCAATGACGCGCCGCTGGCCGTCGTCGGGCAGCGGGAGATGCACGGCCGCTCCTGGCAGCCGAACGAGCCGGTAGGTGGGCGCCTGAGTTTCCATCGTGCTTCGATTCCAGCAGACGGCACCGACAATCGGGGTTAACCAGGCTGGCGGGCGCGCCTCATATCGATCCGGGGCGGGCCGCCGGAAGCGGGCTGCCGCAGCGGGGTGTTTTCAGCCTCGTACCTGGCCAGTGCAGCGCGCTCATGGCCGCGCAGCAGTATGCCGTCCGCTCGAACCACCCGCCACCAGGCGACACCGCCACCCCATAGGGCCAGGACGCGGCCGACCTGGCGCGGCCCGCCGGAGCCGAGGAACTCGGCCACGTCGCCGTAGGACATGACAGTTCCCGGTTTGATCGAGTCGACCACGTCCAGTACGCGGGCCGCGTAATCGTCGATCACGTCTCGCCCTGGTCACGGTAGCTGAATATCCTGCTGGTCGAGATCGCCACGATAGCCAGGCTCAGCACGCCGAGCAGGCAGTACAGGATGAGCGACTTGGAACCGCGCGGCGGCACTGGTGGCGGTGAGATCGCCGCGACGCCGCCGCCAAAGTGCGCCGACGGCTGCAGGCCTCGCGACGGTGGCCTGCTGCTGGCCAGGCGTTTGGCCATGGCCAGCGCCGCCCCGGCATCGACGACGCCGAAGCCGATCTGATCGTCGTAGCCACCCGGTGGCCGACTGGCGGGGTTTGTGGTCTCAGTGATAGCTGAGATGACCTGGGAGTCTGTCAGCCGGGGATACGCGGATTTGATCAGCGCGACTACGCCGGCGGTAAGCGCGCAGGCCGGGCTCGTGCCGCTGACGTACCAGTACTGACCGTCCCGGCCCTGCGCCGGGACCCGGAAGCCCGGGGCAGCGACCTGGACGGAGAAGTTCTCGCTGGAAAAGCGCGCGACCTGGCCCGCCCCGTTCACCGCGCCAACCGCTAGCACGCCCGGGTAGTTCGCCGGGAACGAGTACGGCGCATGGCCGTCGCCGCTCTGGGCACCGGGCTTCCGGATCCCGCCGCCGGAGTTGCCGGCCGAGGCAACCACGACCACGTTCCGGTTGTAGGCGTACTGCAGCGCCGCGCGGACTGCCCGGCTCGCCAGCGTGTAGCCCAGCGACATGCTGATCACGCGCGCCCCGTGCCGGACGGCATACCGGATCGCGGTAGCCAGTTCTGCCTGGCCACGGGAGGCCGGCTGATGCTCGTAGGCCCTGTATCCAGGGTCGTTAGGATCGGTAATCACCCGGATCGACAGCACCGTCGACCGCGGCGCAACCCCGATGATCCCGCTGCCGTCTGCGTGTCCATGGCCAGCTATCAGCGACGCCATCCAGGTGCCGTGCACGCCCCAAGCCGGATTAGCTCGCGGCGTCCGTACCCCGGTGAGGTCCGGGCCGGTGCGGACCGAACGGGCCAGGTCGGAAACATCTGGATTGACGCCACTGTCGATGACCGCGACAACCACGCCATGGCCCTTCGTGATGCTCCAGGCCGGCTGCACGTTGAGCTCGGTCAGGACCCACATCTCGGTATTGCGTACCGCGTCAGCGTGTGCAGGAGCGGCCGACCCGATGGCCGCTGCCGACAAGACGATAGCCGCCAGGCAGATCACTGCCGCGATCGCCGCGACGGGCCGGGTCAGCATCCTGGTGCCCCTGGGCACACCGGCGTGGTCGGCGGGCGGCCCAGTGCCGCGTCCACCGACCCGGACAGGCCGTGCACCAGGCTCAGCATCTCCTGATCGAGGTACTGGTCGGCAGACACCCGCACCTTGTGCCTCCCGTCGGCGAAGCCGACCGTCGTCATGATCACGTATGGGCCGCCGTAGCTGGTGCTGGACAGCTGCCGCTGGGCATCGCCGAAGGCTGCCGCAGCCGTCCTGGCAACTCGCAGCGACTGGACCAGCGCCGGATTCCTGCCGGGACCGGTGAGCTCTCCCGTCGCCATGCGGGCGGCCTGAGCGTCCGGCAGAACCGCGACGGCCATGGTCGCGACGAGGCTGCCGGAAGCGTCAAGGTAGGAAACGCGCAGCACGGCCGAGCAGCCGTGCGCGACGAGAATCCGCGCGGCCTTGGCCGTCAGGCCTGCTGCGCAGCTGGTCTGGGTGGCAATGCCAAGCCTGTGCGCGGCCAGAACCAGGCCCTGGCTCGAGTCCAGGACACTCGCAGACAGGTCGTAGCGGACGGTCTGGGGGAAGATCTGCCCGGCGGATTCGGCCCGCCAGCGGCGGGTCATCTGCCAGGTCATGATCCGCCGCTGCTGGGCGACAGTGAACTGACGTGGCAGCAACTGGTGCGCGACTCCGAAGGCCGACACCGCCAGGCCGCAGAGTCCCGCGGCCAGCAGCAAGCCAAACAGGGCCGCCCGGCCCCGCCCGCGGCGTGGCGGGATCAGCTGGTCGTTCTTATACGACCCGTATCCGCGCAGCTCTGCCCGGATGTCATACCGCGCCGGGTCACCCGGCCAGGCGCCGGCCCTCTCTGGCTGCCACGTCACACCCGGATTTTACGGGGCCGGCCTTAATACGTTGGCAAGGTTGGATCTACTTGACTGACCCAGGCGAGCACGCCGCCGCCGACATGCACGGCGTCGGAGTAGCCCGCTCCCTTGACGACAGCCAGGCATTCCGCGCTACGTACGCCGCTCTTGCAGTGCAGGACGATCTTCTTGTCCTGCGGCAGACGCTCAAGGGCCGAGCCATTCAGGAACTGGTCCTTGGGAATGAGCACCGAGCCCGGAATAGACACGATCTCGTACTCGTTCGGCTCGCGGACGTCGACCAGGAAGATCTCATCGCCCCGGTCGAGCATGCCCTTGAGCTCGGAAGCCGTGATCGTCGATCCGGACGCCGCCTGCTGCGCGTCGGCGGACACGACGCCGCAGAACGCGTCGTAGTCAATCAGTCCGGTGATCGTCGGGTTCTTGCCGCAAATAGCGCATTCCGGGTCCTTGCGCACCCGCACGGTCCGGTAGTTCATCTCCAGGGCATCGTAGATCATCAGGCGCCCGGCCAGCGGCTCGCCGATGCCGGTGATCACCTTGATCGCCTCGGTGACCTGGATCGACCCGATCGAACCGCAGAGCACGCCAAGCACGCCTCCCTCGGCGCACGAGGGCACCATGCCGGGCGGTGGCGGCTCCGGGTAGAGGCACCGGTAGCACGGGCCATGCTCGGCCCAGAAGACGCTGGCCTGGCCGTCAAAGCGGAAGATCGAACCCCATACATAGGGCTTGCCGAGCAGCACGCAAGCGTCATTGACGAGGTAACGGGTGGCGAAATTATCCGTGCCGTCCACAATCAGGTCGTAACCGGCGAAGATCTCCATGACGTTGTCCACGCTGAGCTGCTCTTCATGCACCACAACGTTCACATACGGGTTGATCTCGTTGATGCTGTCCCTGGCCGACTCGGCCTTGGGGCGGCCTATGTCGGACTGGCCGTGGATGATCTGCCGCTGCAGGTTCGACTCGTCCACTACGTCGAAATCGATAACGCCGAGGGTGCCCACACCGGCGGCGGCCAGGTATAGCAGGGCTGGCGAGCCCAGCCCGCCCGCCCCTACGCACAGCACCTTCGCGTTCTTCAGCCGCTTCTGCCCGGTCATGCCGACTTCGGGGATGATCAGGTGGCGCGAATAGCGCTTGACCTCATCCACGCTCAGATCGGCGGCTGGCTCGACCAGCGGTGGCAGTGACACGTCAGGCTCCTCGGTTGATTCGCATGCCTTGGGCAAGAACCACCGGGCGGCCCGCTGCATTCCGGCCCGGAAATGTCACCGGCACCGAGTACAACTCCAGTCATGCAGCAGACTCCGCCCCCGCAATTACCCTGGCACCCTCCGGAGCTTCCGGCGAGGCCAGCCGTCGTGCCCATCCTCCCCGCCTCGCGCCCCCAGAGCGGCAGGCAGGCGCCGGTGCCGGACGCGATCGCGGTGCGCAGGCTCGTCGTGCCCGACGCCGCGCCGCCTTACGACGATGAGCAGCCAGGCAACGAAGAGCAGCCACGCAACGATGAGTCCTATGCCGGTGAGCCCGGTGCCGACGAGCATAGCCCCGGCCGGAAGCTGCCGGCGCCGGACACTGCTGGCCTCTGGGCCAGCCAGTTCGCCCAGGTGCTGGCCGAGACGCTGGCTGGATCGCGGCCAGCCCAGCAGCTGACGCCGTGGACGACCGAGCAGGCCCGCCAGCGGATCAGGCAGCTCGGTCCGGCACTGGTCAGCGACCAGCGTCCCCGGGTCCGCAGGATCCTGACATCTGCGCCTAGCCAGGACGTGCTCGAGCTGACGGCGGTGGTTGGTTTCGGCCCTCGGGTGCGCGCGTTGGCGCTGCGGCTCGAACGCGGCGAAACACGGCCATACCGGACGACGGGCGAGCGATGGTGCTGCACCGCCATCGAATCGGCGTGACCCAGGGCAGGCGGGTGGCTCCCGCTCGATGCCGGGGCCCGACTGGAGACTGCCAGCCCAGCCGGACCCGTTCCCGATATCTATCGCGATCTATTACTGCCGGGCCCGCGGGTCGCCGTGGCACTGCTTGAACTTGCGGCCCGACCCGCAGGGGCAGGGCGCGTTGCGGCCGACGCCGGCGTAGTTCGTGCCGTCCGCCGCGCTCGCCGTCTTGTGCTCCGCCCGGCCCGAGCCGTCCTCGGCGGGCGCGCTGTAGCTCAGGCCACCCGCGCGCTGCGGCCGGGCGAGGCCCCGTGCTAGGCCCGCGGGCAGGTCGTCCTCGGCCTGGGCGGGCTGGCCTTGGCCGTTGCGCTGTGCCGGATGACGGGACTGTGCTTGCTGGCGGGCCTGAGCCGGCTGACGTGACGGGGCTTGGCGGCGGGGCTGTGACTGCAGCTGGGACTGGGCCGGCTGGCGCGGCTGGACCTCCTGACGTGCTTGCGCGGGCGGCGCTACCTGGATGGCGTCAGCTTCGTCGGCAACGATCGGGTCAGCCTCGACCTGCACCTGCAGGTTGAACAGGTTGAGTACCGACTCCTCCTTGATTCCGTCCATCATCGCGGTGAACATGTCGTAGCCCTCGCGCTGGTATTCGATCAGCGGGTCCCGCTGGCCGTAACCACGCAGGCTGACGCCCTCGCGGAGGTAGTCCATCTCGTACAAATGCTCCCGCCATTTGCGGTCGAGCACCGACAGCACCACCCGGCGTTCCACGTCGCGCATGACCTCGGGCGTGAGCTCCTCGGTGCGCCGCGCATAGGCGGCGTGCGCGTCGGCCTTTACCGACTCGACAAGGAATTCGCTGGTCAGGTGCGACCGTTCGCCGCCTGCGTCCTCGACGAGCTCGTCGACCGTGATGCTGATCGGGTAAAGCTGCCGGAGCGCGCGCCAGAGCTTGTCCAGGTCCCAGTCCTCAGCGAACCCGGCGGCTGTCTCGCCCTTGACGTAGCCTTCCACCACGTCGTCGATCATGCCGTCGATCTGCTCGGTGAGGTCTGCGCCCTCCAGGACGGCGCGGCGCTCGGAGTAGACGACCTTGCGTTGCCGGTTCATGACGTCGTCGTACTTGAGCACGTCCTTGCGGATCTCGAAGTTGAGCTGCTCGACGTTATTCTGCGCCGACCGGATCGCACGGCTCACGTTCTTGGACTCCAGCGGCATGTCCGGCGGAGTCTTGAGCATCTGCATCAGGTGCGCGATCTTGTCGCCGTTGAACCTGACCATCAGCTCATCCGCGAGGGACAGGTAGAACCTGGACTCGCCAGGGTCACCCTGACGGCCGGAGCGGCCGCGCAGCTGGTTGTCGATGCGGCGCGACTCATGCCGTTCGGTGCCAAGCACGTACAAGCCGCCTGTGGCCACCACCTCTTCGTGCTCGTCGGCGACGGCCTTGCGGGCCTTTTCTACCGCTTCGCCCCAGGCCGCCTCGTAGTCCTCCGGGGTTTCGGCCGGGGACAGGCCGCGCTGGTGCAGCTGGATGTCGGCCAGGAACTCCGGGTTACCGCCGAGCATGATGTCGGTCCCGCGGCCCGCCATGTTCGTGGCCACGGTGACCGCGCCTTTGTGGCCGGCCTGGGCCACGATCGCGGCCTCCCGCTCGTGGTACTTGGCGTTCAGTACCTCGTGCGGGACGCCCTTGCGCTTGAGCTGCCGGGACACCAGCTCCGACTTCTCCACACTGGTGGTCCCGACCAGGATCGGCTGGCCCTTCTCGTGCCGCTCGACGATGTCATCGACCACGGCGTCCCACTTGGCTTCTTCGCTCTGGAATACCAAGTCCGCCTGGTCGGTCCTGATCATCGGCATGTTCGTCGGGATGGGCACGACACCAAGCTGGTAGGTCTGGTGGAACTCGTTAGCCTCGGTCATCGCCGTTCCGGTCATCCCGGAGAGCTTCTCGTAGAGGCGGAAATAGTTCTGCAGCGTGATCGTGGCAAGGGTCTGGTTCTCGTCCTTGATCTCCACGCCCTCCTTGGCCTCGACCGCCTGGTGCATTCCCTCGCTCCAGCGGCGGCCGTGCAGGATGCGGCCGGTGAACTCGTCCACGATCAGGACTTCACCGCTCATGACGACGTAGTCCTTGTCCCTTGTGTAGAGCTCCTTGGCCTTGATGGCGTTGTTGAGGAAGCTGATCAGCGGAGTGTTGACGTGCTCATACAGGTTGTCGATGCCCAGCTCGTCCTCGACCTTGCTGACACCCGACTCGGAGATGCCGACCGTGCGCTTCTTCTCATCGACCTCGTAATCGCCCTCGCCATCCTCGCCTCGGCGAAGCCGCGGCGCGATCCTCGCGAACGTCTGGTACCAGATGCTGTTCTCGTCGACCGGGCCGCTGATGATCAGCGGGGTGCGTGCCTCGTCGATGAGGATCGAGTCCACTTCGTCGAC
This sequence comes from uncultured Actinomycetota bacterium, assembly GCA_963804435.1. Taxonomy (GTDB): domain Bacteria; phylum Actinomycetota; class Actinomycetes; order Streptosporangiales; family Streptosporangiaceae; genus JAJYUU01. The sequence continues at coordinate 4,660,555 of CAWDQI010000001.1, forward strand.
GATGGCGAAGGCGTGGCCGCGCTGTACGCACTCCTCGATGCCCCAGGCCATGTTGTCCCTGAGGTAGTCGAAGCCGAACTCGTTGTTGGTGCCGTAGGTCACGTCGGCCGCGTATTGCCTGCGGCGCTCCTCCGGATCCATATTCGCCAGGATCACGCCGACCTCGAGACCAAGGAACCGGTGGATCCGGCCCATCCACTCGGCGTGGAATTTGGCCAGGTAGTCGTTGACCGTGACCACGTGGACTCCCCGGCCGGACAGCGCGTTCAGATATGAAGGCAGCACCGCGGTGATCGTCTTGCCCTCGCCGGTCTTCATCTCGGCGATGTTGCCCATGTGCAGGGCGGCGCCGCCCATGAGCTGGACGTCAAAGTGGCGCTGGCCCAGCACCCGGGTGGCCGCCTCGCGGACCGTGGCGAACGCCTCGGGCAGCAGTTCGTCGAGCGTCTGGCCGTCCGCGTGGCGCTCCTTGAGCTCGTCGGTCATCGCCCGCAGCTCGGCGTCAGTGAGGGACCTGAAGTCGTCCTCGATAGAGTTGACCTGGCTGACAATCGCCTTCAACTTGCGCAGCGTCTTGCCCTCGCCCGCGCGAAGCATGCTGTCAATGATGGCTGGCACTGTTGTCCCGCTCCCTGCAGATCGTCTGGCTAGGTACTCGGTAGCCCGCTCTGGACTGACCCTGGTCGCACCCGAGGGGTCGAGTGCGCCCCACGATGAGTCCCTGACCACAATGATAGGTTCACAGACGAGGCGTCAGGAGAGGAGCAGCGCGCATGGCTAACCAGATGGGGCCAGCCACTGCGGGAAGCGCCGCGGCCGACGGTCCGGGATATGGGGCCGACGCGACCGCTGGTGCAGGTGCGGGCGCCGGGCACCATGTGATCCCGTTCGTGTCGCAGGTGCCCGGAACGCCGGTATCTTTTCCGGCTTTCCACGGGCGTGCCGTCTCCTGGGTGGCCGTCTCGATAATAATGGTCGGCTTCCTCATCGGCGGCCTGGCCCTGGTATTCGGGCCGACCTGGTGGCTGTTCTGGGCAAGCCTCGGCCTCGCCGGTCTAGGTGCCCTCGTGGCGGTTGCTACCGGTATTTTCGACGACTGGTATTAAACGCCCGCCGCGCTGGCCAGCCGCCAAGCAGACCGGCCGCCAAGCAGACCGGCCGCCAAGCAGACCGGCCGCCAAGCAGACCGGCCGCTCCGCAGACCGCCACGATGCTTCAATCTAGTTACTTATTCTGATATATACGCCTTTCGACAGTTTTTCTTGATGCTAAGGCCCATTGTCAGTAGGCCCCAGTAGCCTGCCAATGTGGCCACCTCTCACCTTCCGGCGCCCGTTCTCACGTTCAGCCAGGACGAAGCACGTCATATGACCTTGCGGGCGCAGGGTCTTGTGGGTGTCGAGGGGCGCCGTGGCGCCGTGCTGGGCATGCTCAACCGACTGGGCGCCGTGCAGCTGGACACGATCAGCGTGCTCGCCCGGTCCCATGAGCTGGTTGCCTATGCCCGGCTTGGCGCCATCGGCCGCGCCAAGATCGAGCAGGCGTACTGGCACGCGCGCAGGCCGGCCGCGTTTGAGTACTGGGCTCACGCCGCCTGCGTGCTGCCGATCCAGGAGTGGCCGTACTACGAGTTCCGTCGCCGGGCCTTCGCCGAGCGGGGTCTGCGCTGGCATCAGAGCCACCCGGATGTTTGCGAGCGCGTGCTGGCGCGTATCCGCGCCGAGGGCCCGCTGACAGCGACCGAGCTTGGCGGCGCCAAGAACGGCGGGGCCTGGTGGGACTGGTCCGACACCAAGATCGCCGTTGAATGGCTGCTCGACACCGGCAAAGTCATCTGCGCCCGGCGGACCGGCTGGCGGCGGGTCTACGACTTGCCCGAGCGCGTGCTTCCCGACGGTCTGGCGGACGCGGTGATCAGCGATGCGGACTGCCTTTCGCACCTGGCCGCAGTGGCAGCCCGGGCTCTCGGCGTCGTAACCCAGGCTGACCTGGCGGACTATCAGCGAGTTCGCTATGGCAGCGCGTCACTGCGGGAAGCGGGCGCGCCGCCGGCCGCCGCAGCCCCGGCGGCCGCCGAGGCGGCGGGCCTTGTTCCGGTCGAGGTCTCGGCCGGGAAACTCGGTCCCGCAGTCCGGGCCTGGGCCGATCCGGGCGCGCTGGACCAAGACGACGGCCTGGCTGTTGAGGCCGCCGCGGCCAGACCGGCTGCCAGGCGCGGCCGCCACCGGACGACTTTGCTCTCGCCCTTTGACTCACTGGTCTGGGACCGTAAACGGACAATGCGGGTATTCGGCTTCGAGCACAGCCTGGAAGCCTACGTTCCGCAAGCCAAGCGGGTCCACGGGTACTACACCATGCCGTTGCTCGCCGGCGGCCAGCTGGTCGGCCGGGTGGACCCGGCCCGGAGCGGCAGGACCCTGATCGCGCGCAAGCTGACCATGGACAAGGCGGGGGCGGCCGAGCCGATGGCGCAGGCGCTGGTTGAGGCCGCGTCCTGGGTCGGCTGCGACAACGTCAAGCTTCAGCAGGTCGAGCCCGCCCACCTGGAGCAGCGGCTACGCTGCGCGCTCGCCACTCAGGGCGTGTAACCGTCAGTATCTATTTTATTAGGCCGGCCAGGGTTTGCGAGCTAGGTCGCCCGCCACTCCTACGCCAGCATGGGCCGGCTCCAGTGCGGCCATCAACACCCTGGCACTTGCGCAGGCACAAACTATCCCAAATTGCTCGCAGTTGGCTGTCAAACTGACAGGGTGTTGCTGTCGGAGGCGGCTGACAGCGCGACTGGAGGCAGCCGCAGGCAGCCGACTAGCCGGTAGCCCCCGCGGCCGCGGGCTTGCTCAGCCGAACTCGATCAGCTTCTCCCGGACCGCAACCATCACGGCTTCCATCCTCGAGTGGATCTGGAGCTTCTCCAGGATGTTGCGGACGTGGTTCTTCACCGTGTTCTCGGAGATGAACAGTTCCTTGGCGATGTCGCGATTGTTCATCCCGCGCGCGACCAGGCGCAGCACCTGGATCTCGCGGTCGGTCAGCCGCGGCGCCGGCAACTGCTGAGGCGGCTCTTCCTGGTCCCGCCTGGCGAGGGCGGCAAATTCGGTGAGCAGCTTGCCGGCCATAGACGGGTTGATCAGGGACTGCCCGCCGTGCACTGCCCGCACGGTATCGGCTACCTCGTCCAGCGGGATGTCTTTCAGCAGGTAACCACTGGCGCCGGCTCTGATCGCATCGAAGAGGTCCTCCTCCTCGTCGCTGATAGTCAGCATCACGATCTTGGCGCTGGGCGCCACGTCCTTCAGCCCCCGGCAGGCCTCGATCCCGCTAATCCGGGGCATCCTGATGTCCATCAAGACGACGTCAGGCAGTGACTCCCCGGCCTTTCTCACGGCCTCCTCGCCGTCACCGGCCTCGCCGACAAGCTCAATGTCCGGCTCCGACTCCAGCACCATCTCCAGACCGCGCCGGAACAGCGCATGATCATCGACTATCAGCGTGCGGATGGGCTCAAATGGCGACGCGTCCGGCCGTGCCGCGCTAGCGTCGGCCATCAGGTGGCTGTCGGGAGCCTGCGAGCTGACCCCGGCATTGCGGCCCATGATCGTTGCCTCCTTCAGCGGCCCGGCACGTGCTCCCCCGTCCGGCCCGCCAGAACCGGAGCCCGCGCTGCCCGTGCCTGAACTCTTTCTGACGCTGGCTCCGGTTGCAAGCCCGGCACCAGGCCGGCGCGCCGGCCTGGTGCGGGCGAGCGAATGTGCGGAAGTGCACGGATCCCTTATACAGCCGGACGCGCTAGGTGCCCGCATCGCGTCCCGGTTCAGTGCGGGCGGGGCGAGCGGCGCGCTCCGCAACGCCCGCTATTGGCTCAGTTGCGGGCGCGGCCTTCTTGACCTGGCCATTGAGCTTGCCCAGCGCTGGGTGACCGGGCGACTCAGCGATATCGGGCGTGTCGGCGCTCGCAGCCAGCGGGGCCTGCTCCTCCACCAGCCTGATCACGCCGTACTGGTAACCGCGCCGCCGGTACACCAGACTCGGCATGCCGCACCCGGCGTCAGTAAACAGGAAGAAGTCGTGGCCCACCATCTCCATCTCGAACAGCGCCTGGTCGATGTTCATGGGAATGGCCGCGTGGAATTTCTCTCGCACGACTAGCGGGCCTTGGCCCTGCGTTTCGATCTGGATCAGGTCCTCGGGCTCGCTGTCGGGCTCGCCCGCTGACCTTGCGTCAGCCTCGTCGGCAGCGGTAGCCATGCCCGCGATCGCCTGCGCGCCGTTGCTGGCCAGGAGCCCTCCGCCAGCCCCGAGCCGGATTGCAGGCGACTCCGCGTCGGACGCCAGGTCAGCCGCTGGCAGGTCGCCGAGGCGGATTGCCGCGTGGGCGCCGTGCCTGTCCTTACGCCGCTCGCAAGCCCGCCTGAGCCGCGACTCCAGCTTAGCCAGCGCCATGTCCAGCGCCGCGAATCTGTCCTCAGCCGCAGCCTCCGCGCGGATTGGGGGGCCCTTCGAGATGACGGTGAGCTCGACCCGCTCCTTGTGGTCTGACTGACGTGGGTTGCGTTCGGTGCAGACTTCTACATCAACGCTGATGGCCCGGTTGTCCAGCTTCTCGATCCTCGTAAGCTTCGCGGCCGCGTGCTGCCGGAACCTCTCCTGCACGTCGGTGTGCCGGGCTATGAAGATAATGTCCACGTAGGAACTCCCTCCGTGTCCGGTCGAAAGCGGCACCCGTCCGGCCGACCTGGTCTTCTACCCCACATCCGCCTGCTGAGGGACTCGCGGCTGCTTGTGCCACTACTACCCTTCTCCCTACCCGGAGGACATCTGATCCCCCGGCGGGGCAGGACTTACTTCTAAGCCGCACCGTGATCAGTCGACGAGAAGTCGCCTTACGTGGGCCGCTTTGCCTGCGGCTGGCATCGGCTAGCCTGGCTCGCTGCCCTGCTGACAGGACGGCTGGCCTGGCGCAACCACGGACCCGGACGGGTGCCATGACATGACGCTAGTCGCACACTGGCCGAATGTCAGGATGCGGGACCTGGGGAGGTCCCGCCAACGTCTCGCATAACCGCGCAAACCGCCGCATGCCGCTGTCAGCCTGCCGACGCCGTTGAGGCCCACCCGGGCTATCCCGGGTAGGCCGGTGCCCAGCCCTTAGTCTTAGGCAGCGCGGTCCAGCCGATAGCCAAGTTGGCGGCCCAGCGGACACCGCCGCCCTTGGTGCCGACCACGAGTTCGGTGCCATTCGTGGTGATCGACTGCGCGCCATCCGGGGCCACGCCAAGCTGCTGTGGCTGGCCAGCGCCGCCTGTCAGCGGTACTTCGTCAACCGTGGAGCCAGCCAGCACAACCAGGTTGTACGGGTTGTACCAGCTAATGGACCTGGCATCCGACGGGCCGGTGCCGACGCTGACGGCCGGGCCGAACGAAAGACGGCCGCTAGTCCGGACCGCGGCAAGCAGCACGCGGTTGCCCGTCGCGGTCTGGACCAGGAAGGCCGCCCTGATCCCATCTGGTGCCATCCGCAGCGCGAGCACGCGCGGGCCCTTCCGCCCGCCCGCCCTTGCGGCCGGAAACCCCGCAGGCAGGCTGACCTGCACAGGTGCCCGGTCCGGTTCGATCAGCCAAACACTCGGACCGGCCGCGACCCAGAGGTTCCCGTTCCTGTCCCAGCTCAGCGACGTGCAGGCGCCGCCCGTATGGGACAACAGGTACTGGTGGTACCGCCCGGAGTTGCGGCTGATGCCCGCATAGACGGCGCATCCGCGGCCGATCTTTGCCGCTATCGCTAGCATCCGCGAGCTGTTGTGGGAATTTGATGCCGCGACGGCCGTTACCGCGGAATGGCCGATCTGCGCAGGCCCGGCAGCGAGCGCTGGCTTGGCTGACTTTCCGGATGGCGGCGCCGTCCAGGGCACCAGCTGGCTGACACTAGACGGGCCGCTCTGGAAGAACACCGGCGCCTGCGATGCCTGCGGGACGCTGCCAACCCTTGGAATTAGGTTCGCGACGTTGTCCCTGTGTTGGTGAACTTTTCCGCCAACCTCAAGAAGAACGGAACGCGCCACCGCCGGGGAGTACGAACTGTCCGTCAGCGTTGCCTGCAACTGCTCGTCCATCCAGTTCAAGAGCGTGTCCCCGGCCGTCAGGGCTTTACCGCCGAGGTTCACGATTGCGGTCTGGCCGCTCATCCTGACCTGACTGCCGATCAGGGTGGTGCCGACCGGGAAGGCCGACGAGGTCGCGTTGCCGGATAGCCAGCTGCCCGGGCCCCTGAGGAGGCCCTTGACCAGGCTGGTGGCCAGCGTTGCGTTAGAGGCGGACGTCGTACGCGTGGTGCCCTGAATGGGGGCATACACGGGATCGGGCACCAGCAGGTCGCTTTGCGGCACCGATAGCGACAAGGGAGCGAAGAAGAACAGATTGCTGGACTGGTAGACATCCTGGAAGTCAACCTGGGTCAGCAGCAGCACGCCTGTCGGCAAGCTGCCGATCCGCCACACGCCGCTTTGTTTCACGAGTGCGAAGCTATATACCACCGGATTGCCCGGCCCGTATAGGTATTGGCCAGACGCCGTCAGAGTGGCGAGCCGCCGGCCGGTGAAAGTCACCCCCTCCTGAGTTGGCCCGCCCGGCCCCGTTTCCTGAGGGCGAAGAGCTCTGAAGTTTCCCGGCGACGGAGGGGCCACCACCGTGACCGCTCCGGGCTTCCACGTGGTCTGCAGCCGCGGCGTGAGATACTTCCGCGCCGCCGCCCAGTTCCCCGCGAAACTGGCGCTGGCATGCAGGAAGCCCAGCACGACGTCATCAACGGACCAGTCGGCCTGCGGCGCGGGCGGCGGCATCGGCAGCGCGTAGGCCAGCGGCTGCCCGCTGCCGCCGGTTACCTTCTGCGGCGCACCACCGGAGGGAACGGCTGCGCAGCCAGCCACGGCGGTGGCCAGCGCAGCCGCCGTCAGCACGGCGAGGGTTTGGGTGCGTGCCACCCTGCGCCTGCGTCTGCGGGTAACGGAGGCGATCCTAGCCATGAGCCGGCACTTCGCTGACGGCGCCTGCCGGGGAATCGCCCGTGATCAGGCCATCCAGGCTGACTGGCGCCGCCGGGCTGAGATTCGCCGAGCGCACGCTCGCAATCAGGTCCGTCGTGCTATCCGAGGGCGCCAGGTCGTGGCTCGGGTCGGGCCCGAGCGGCAGCGGCGACCCGTGCATCTCGCCGCCCGCCACGCGCGGCAGCGTCAGCCGGAAAACTGAACCGCGGCCCGGCTCGCCCCACGCCTCGAGCCACCCGCCGTGCAGCCGGGCGTCTTCCAGCGCGATGGCCAGCCCGAGGCCGGTGCCCCCAGAGGTGCGAGCCCGCGCCGGGTCGGCGCGCCAGAACCGGTCGAAGACGAGCTGATCCTCGCCAGGCCGAAGGCCCACGCCGAAATCGCGGACCGAGATCGCCACGGCGCCCGAGTCCATGGCGGCGGTGACGACGGTGTGCTTGTTCTCGCCATGCTCGACGGCGTTGAGTAGCAGGTTGCGCAGGATCCGCTCCACCCGGCGGCGGTCTACCTCGGCAACGCATGGCTCGGCCGGCAGCCTGAAAACGATCTTCGTGCCGCGCCGCTCGGCTAGCTGCTGCGCCACATCGGCCGACTGCCGCACGATCGTGGAGACGTCCACCGGTTCGGCGTCAAGCGTCGCGGCGTTGGCGTCGTACCTGCTGATCTCCAGCAGGTCAGTGAGCAGGGATTCGAATCGCTCCAACTGGCTCTGCAGCAGTTCTGCCGACCGGCCGGCGTCGGGCTCCATCTCATCCTTCGCGCCCAGCAGCACGTCGGACGCGATCCGGATCGTGGTGAGCGGCGTCCGCAGCTCGTGCGAGACGTCTGACACGAACTGCCGCTGTACCTGCGACAGGTCCTCCAGTTCCGCCAGCTTCTCCTGCAGGCTGGCGGCCATCTCGTTGAAGGATGTCGCTAGTGCGGCGAGCTCGTCGGTACCGCGGACTTCCATCCGCTCGCTCAGCTGGCCGGTGGACAGCCGCCAGGCACCCTGAGCCGCGAGCCGGACCGGGACCACCACCCACCTGGTCACGAGCCAGGCGATCGCGGCGAGCAGGAACACCACGGCGATGCCGACAAGCAGCAGCGTGCGCTGCATGCTGGCGATGCTCTGCTGTTCGGCGGTCAGGGGGAAGAAGTAGTAAAGCTGAAAGGCCCGGCCAACCGGCGCACCAAAGATCACGCCAGGCTGCGGCCTCGGGTAAGGCAGGACAGACATCCTGGCCCACGCCCTGAGCATCGAGGGCGACGTCTTTCCTGCCACTGCGGCTCTCTGCTCGGCCAGCACCTTGGTGACGATGTTGGCCGGCAGTACCGGCTGCGAGCTGTAGAAGCCGACGGTCGAACCGGTACTGAGGACAGGCCGCTGATATTGCGGGCTCACGGTGACAGCGACGGCGTACGGGGTGCCGCCGGTGGACTGAAGCTGTTGAGCCAGGTTCCTCATGGCCTGACGGGCCTGGCCTCCAGGCGCGCTCCGGGAGGTGAACAGACCGGAAAGGCGCGCTGCGTTCAGGCCCTGGTAGGCGATGTTTTCCGAAGACCGCACCTCGTTGGTGTACAGGTTGGTCACGAGCTGCTGCATCAGGAAGTAGCCGAGCACCGATACTACGATCGCGCACAGCACGAGCGTCGCGGTCGTCACGCGCAGCTGAAGCGACCGGCGCCAACGATCGGTGAACTGTCTCAGCCGAGTCTGCGCGGCGACCAGCACGGCCGGGCGCGGCCTTGCTACCCAGTTTCGATAGCCGGCCTGGACGCCGGCGTATGTTGCGGCTGCTCCCTTCACGGCCCTTCTCCGCTGTACGGCCCTTGTCTGCTGTACGGTCTTTCCCGGCTGAACCGCCCCTCCCGGGTGGACGCGGTCAGCGCCAACCCGGTCAGCCTGGTCCCGCCTTATAACCAACGCCGCGGACCGTCACCACGATTTCCGGCCGCTCCGGATCCCTTTCGATCTTCGCCCGCAACCGCTGGACATGCACGTTCACCAGGCGGGTGTCGGCAGCGTGCCGGTAGCCCCAGACCTGCTCCAGCAGGACCTCCCTGGTAAAGACCTGGCGAGGCTTGCGTGCCAGCGCTACCAGCAGGTCGAACTCAAGCGGCGTCAGGCTCAGCGGCTCGCCGGCGCGCTGCACCGAGTGGCCCGCGACGTCGATCGTGACTTCGCCGATTGTCAGCGTCTCCGGCGCCGGGTCATCGGTCCGGCGCAGCCGGGCCCTGACCCTGGCTATGAGTACCTTGGACTGAAACGGCTTGACGATGTAGTCGTCGGCGCCTGACTCGAGCCCGAGCACGACGTCTACCGTGTCGCTCTTGGCGGTCAGCATGACGATCGGCACGCCGGACTCCGCCCGGATCTGGCGGCAGACGTCGATGCCGTCCATGCCCGGCAGCATCAGGTCGAGCAGGACCAGATCCGGTTTGGTGTCGCGGAATGCTTCAATCGCACGGTCACCGTCGGCGACGAAAGTTGGCTCGAAGCCCTCGCCGCGCAGCACGATGCCGAGCATCTCGGCCAGAGCGGCGTCGTCGTCGACGACCAGCACACGACCCTTCATATTCCCCATCGTTCCACGTAGAGGGCGGCTTGGGGACCCGCTATCGTATCGGCACCAAGCCCAGGACTCGCAGATTACCTGCCGTGACCGGCTGAATCACCCCTAGTTCCGTGACGATGGCGGTGATTAGCCGTGGCGGGGTGACGTCGAAGGCCGGGTTGTAGGCCTGCGTGCCAGCCGGGGCAACCGGTCGGCCACCTACATTCGTGACCTCAGCTGCGGCCCTGAACTCGACCGTGATCGAGGCGCCATCGGGCGTGTCGAAGTCCACCGTGGACACTGGCGCAACCACCACAAACGGTACGTCATGCTGCCTGGCGAGGACTGCCAGCCCGTAAGTGCCGATCTTGTTGGCCACACTGCCATCAGCGGCTATCCGGTCGGCGCCGGTCAGCACCAGGTCAACCTGACCCGAGGCCAGCAGCGAAGCGGCCGCGCTGTCGGCCAGCAAAGCGTGCGGGATGCCCGACCGGCGCGCCTCCCAGGTGGTCAGCCGCGCCCCCTGGAGCAGCGGCCTGGTCTCATCGACCCACAAATGGGCCAGCCGCCCGGCCCGGTGCGCGGCCAGCACCACGGCGAACGCGGTGCCCTCTCCGGCCGAGACGAGGCATCCGGTGTTGCAGTGGGTGAGGATCCGGGCGCGGTCCGGGACCAGGCCCAGCCCATGCGCGGCCATGGCGGAGCTGGCCGCGGCATCCTCGGCGGCGATCTCCCGGGCCTGCTGCAGGGCGGCGACGGCACCTGCATCCGGGGAGGGAACGGGGTCCGGACCGCAAGCGGCCGTCTGATATGCGCGCAGCGCCCGGCGGACTCCCCAGGCCAGGTTCACTGCGGTCGGCCGGGCGCTGGCTATCGTCTTCGCGGCTGCCTCGACGTCGTCGCCGCTGGCGGCCGCCAGCGCCACCCCGAAGGCGCCTGCCAGGCCGAGCAACGGCGCGCCGCGGACCGCCAGCCTGCTGATCGCATCCACCAACTGCGCCACCTCGCGGCAGGTAGTGAACACCTCTTCGGCCGGCAGCCTGGTCTGGTCGAGCAGCTTGATGGCGGGCCCGTCCGGCGGTTCCAGCCACTGGAACGCGGGAGTGTTCATGTTGGTGAGTCTGCATGCTGACGACTGCGCGCGCGACTTCGGCCGCGCCATGGTTCCGGCCCCCGTTACCGGTTCGTCATGAATATTCGATTTCGCAACTATATTCGCCACCGATTTCCGAGACTGTCGTGGGAACATTGGCGCCAACGGGGGCGGCAGTCCCTGGCGATGGGCCAGACGACGCGAGGGCCGCCGAGGAGCGACATGACCGAGAGCAGCCAGCCGGGCGAGCAGGACCAGCCGGCCTCAGGCGAACCGGGCCCGTCCGGCGCTGGTCAGCCCGGCTGGGGACCGCCGCCCGCCTACGGACCCCCGCCCGCCTACGGACCCCCGCCCGCTTACGGGCCGCCAGGTCAGCCCGGATATGAGCAGTCCGGCTACGGCCAACCAGGCTGGGGATCACCGCCGGCCTCTGGGCCCCCGCCAGGTCAGCCCGGCTATGGCCAGCCCGGTTACGGCCAACCAGGCTGGGGACCACCGCCCGCCTCTGGGCCCCCGCCAGGTCAGCCCGGCTACGGCCAGCCCGGCTACGGCCAGCAAGGCTGGGGACCACCGCCCGCCTATGGGGCCCCGCCAGGTCGGCCCGGCTACGGCCAGCAAGGCTGGGAACCACCGCCCGCCTATGGGGCCCCGCCAGGTCAGCCCGGCTACGGCCAGCAAGGCTACGGCCCGCCCGGTCCGGGCGGGTGGAACTACACGACCGCACCAGCGCCGGGCGGAATACCGCTCCGGCCGCTCGCGCTCGGCGACATCTACAACGGGACGGTTGCCTCGGCCCGCCGGAACCCGGCCGCGACTTTCGGCCTGACCGCCATCCTGGTGACGATCTCCGGTGTCATCACAACCGCCATCAGGCTCGCCGTCCGTTCGGCCACGAGCAACGGACTAACCATCCAGCCAAACGGCACTATCAGCGCAACGCAAGTGAACAACTTCCTAGCGACGTTCATCCCGTTGGTGTTTGGCACGATCGTGCTGGCGCTCGTTATCGAGAACGTGCTGACGGGCATGCTAACTGCGGTCATCGGCCGCGGGGTACTCGGCCGCAAGATCAGCATCGGCGAGGCCTGGCGGCTCGGCCGGATTGGGCCGGTGCTGGCAGCGGCCGTCCTGCTCGTCATCATCTTTATCGGCGCCGCCGTCCCACCTTTCCTGGTCATCGTCCTGCTGGGGTTGTTGCACCTGGGGCCGCTCGGCGTCTTCCTCGGCGTGATCAGCTTGATCGTCGTCGAGCCTTTGCTTTGGGTGCGACTTGGACTGACAGCTCCGGCCGTCGTGCTGGAGAGACTCGGCCCGTGGGCTGCCGTCAAGCGATCATGGCGCCTGACCCGCCGCAGCTTCTGGCGCCTGTTCGGCATCTTTCTGCTTACCTTGATCATCGTCATCATTGCGACGATCGTGGTACAGGTACCGTTCACCTTCATGGCGAACGCGGCAGGCGGCGGTGCCAGCATGTTCGGCGCGACAGCTATGACAGGTGTGGCTGCGGTCATCATCAGTGCCTTCGGCGGGATTGTTAGCGCGACCATCACTAGGCCGATCAGCGCCGGGGTTACTGTCCTGCTGTACGTCGACCTGAGAATGCGCAGGGAAGGGCTCGATCTGGTGCTACGGAACGCCGCGCAAACCCAGCAGCTGACCGGCGACGAGTTCGCCGGCGTCTGGCAGCCGCCTGTACCTGGTCAGCAACCGCCGTCGTCGACAGCCTGGTGATCGCCGCAGGCCTGCCGGGGATCGGCCGCCAGGCCGCGCAGGAACTTGCCCGCCGGGAGCTGTCGAAGTCCATCTACCAGCCCTCAGTGTTCCAGCGGATACTCGAGTGGATCGGGCGGCAGTTCGACGGGCTGTTCTCCGTGATCAACTCGAATGTGCCCGGCGGCTGGTGGGCGCTGGTGTCCCTGCTGATCCTCGTCGCGCTTATTGTGTCCGTGGTGCTGGTCCAGGTGCGGCAGGCCACACCGCGGCGGCTCGCCCGCGGGCAGCCGCTCGCCGGGCAGGCCATGAGCGCCAGTGACCATCGCACGCTCGCCGACAGCCATGCGGACGCGGGCGATTATTCCGCGGCGCTCATCGAGCGAGTGCGCGCTGTGGCCGAGGAACTGCAGGAACGCGGCGTGCTGCCTGCCAGGCCCGGCCGCACCGCAGACGAATTCGCCGCCGAGGCCAGCCTGCCGATGCCCGCCCTGACCGGCCAACTGACCGAGGCTGCCCGGCTGTTCGATGACGTCAGGTATGGCGGCAGGGCCGGCACTAGCGCCGGGTACGAGCGAGTTCGCGAGCTCGACAACGCCATCCGTTCCGCCAGGCTGTCAGTCGCCGCGGCCAGCGCGTCCGCTGGCACCGGGCCCGCCAGCGTCAGCTCGCTGAGCGCCCCTTCTTCCGGCGCACAGTCATGACCGTAACCGCGGCGCCGCCAGGCCGGGTCAGCTACGGGCAGGCCAGCGCGCCCGGTTTCCCCGCGACGGACGGTTGGCGCAGATGGCGGCTGCCGGCGGCGATCATCGTGCTGATAATCGCCGGAGCTACGGTGATCGCGGTGCTGCAGCCAGCGCGCATAACCAACAACTATCTTGATCCGGCGAGCACGGGTATGGCCGGAACGCACGCCCTGGCCGACATCCTGGCCGAGCGCGGGCAACAAGTCATCCGGGAGGTCACGCCGGCGGCAGCTGTCCGAGCCGCCCGCGGCGCCACGCTCGTCGTTACCAGCCCGCAGTTCCTTTCCAGCGGCCAGCTCGCCGCGATGTCGAGGCCCACAGGGAACATCGTGCTCGTTGAGCCCGATCAGGCGACGCTGTCCGCGTTCACGCCGGCCGTGGCGATTACCGACATCTCCATCGCCGGACCAACCGCCCCAGTGTGTTCGCTGGCGGCAGCGCGGCTAGCCGGCACCGCCACCATGGGCGGCATCGCCATGACCGTGAGCAAGCCGCTGCCGGGAGCGCAGCTGTGCTATCCCTATGGCCAGCTGTCCTCGCTCCTTCAGTTCACCGTGGACCGGAATGTCATCACGGTGCTCGGCTCCGGGGAGTTCCTGACCGATCAGGATCTGGCCAAGCTCGGCAACGCCTCACTCGCGCTCAACCTGCTGAGTTCGACTCGCCGCGTGGTCTGGCTAGTGCCTGCGCAGGCCATCCAGTCCGGTGCGAGTGCGCCGGCCGGGCCGCGCTCGCTCACCAGCCTGATCCCGCTCGGTGCGTGGCTCGTGACGCTCCAGCTCGGCGTTGCGCTGCTGCTCGCGGCACTGTGGCGAGCCCGGAGGCTCGGATCCATCGTGGCTGAGCGGTTGCCCGTCGTGGTCCGGGCGGCGGAAACGGTGGAGGGCCATGGTCGGCTTTACCAGGCACGGCGAGCGCGCGGCCGGGCCGCTGTTGCGCTGCGCACCGCGCTGATCGACCGGCTGGCCGCGCTGGCTGGGCTTCCGCGCGACACGTCGGCAGACACTGTGGCGACAGCGCTCGCCGCCCTGTCCGGTACCGAAGCCGGGCGGGTCAGTGAGGTGCTTTACGGGCCCGCGCCGGACACCGACGCGGCGCTCGTCGCTCTGGCCGGTGAGCTGGACGACCTGGAGAGAAAGGTACGAGCGCAGTGATTGGTACCGGTGATCCGCGGGCCGCGCTGGCCGAAGTCAGGACAGAGGTCGGCAAGGCCGTCGTCGCGCAGGACTCGGTCATCACCGGGCTGCTAGTGGCGCTGATCTGCCAAGGTCATGTGCTCCTTGAGGGCGTTCCCGGCGTGGCGAAGACCTTGCTGGTCCGGGCCATCGCGGCGGCACTGTCGCTGGACAGCAAGCGCGTGCAGTTCACTCCGGATCTGATGCCGGGGGACGTGACTGGCTCGCTGATCTACGACGCCAGGACGTCGCAGTTCGAGTTCCGCCAGGGCCCGGTATTCACCAACCTGCTGCTGGCCGATGAGATCAACAGGACGCCGCCGAAAACCCAGGCAGCGCTGCTCGAGGCGATGGAAGAACGGCAGGTGTCGGTCGAGGGCACGCCCCGGCCGCTGCCTGTGCCTTTCCTGGTCGCAGCGACGCAAAACCCGGTCGAGTACGAGGGCACCTATCAGCTTCCCGAGGCCCAGCTGGACCGGTTCCTGATGAAGCTCACGGTCGCGCTGCCCGAGCGTGCGGATGAAGTCGCCATCCTGGACCGGCATGCGGGCGGGTTCGATCCCCGTGACCTGGCAGCGGCCGGGCTGCGCCCCGTGGCCGGCGCGGGAGACCTGGCCGCCGCAGCGCAGGCAACCAGTAAGGTCCTGGTCTCGGCCGAGGTCACCGGCTACATCGTCGACATCTGCCGGGCCACCAGGATGTCGGCTTCGCTGCAACTCGGGGTGTCGCCGCGCGGTGCCACCGGGCTGCTGGCCAGCAGCCGGGCCTGGGCCTGGCTTTCCGGCCGGGACTACGTCACGCCCGACGACGTCAAAGCGCTCGCCCGGCCGGCCCTGCGGCACCGCATCCAGCTCAGGCCCGAAGCCGAGCTTGACGGCGTCACCGCGGACGGGGTGCTGGAGGGAGTCCTGGCCTCTGTGCAGGTGCCGCGGTGACTTCATGCGGTGACTCATGGTGCTGACCGGCCGGGCCGCGCTAGCCGCGCTGGTCGGCCTGCTCGCGGTGGTGGCGTTCCGGACGGTCGCCGCGGTCGTCGTCGTTGATCTCCTGATCGTCGTCGCGATCAGCGGTGACGTGATGCTCGCGGCCAGGGTTCGCGACCTGCGGCTCAGCCGGACTGGTGATACCAGGCTATCGCTTGGCCAGTCCGGCTCGGTGACCTTGCGCGTCGAGAACGCCGGCCGCCGGCCGCTGCGCGCCGTGGTCCGGGACGCCTGGCGGCCAAGCGCCGGAGCGCAACCGAATAGGTTCAGCGTTAGCGTGCCCGCCGGCGGCCATGTCGCACTGAGCAGCGGGCTGACGCCCAGCCGCCGCGGCGATACCTCGCCCGCGCAAGTCACTATCCGGTCCATCGGTCCGCTCGGGTTGGCCGGCCGTCAGGGCCATCACGCCGTCGCGTGGACTGTCCGCGTGCTGCCGCCGTTCCTGAGCCGTAAGCACCTGCCCGAAAAGCTAGCCATGCTCCGTGATCTGGAGGGGCAGCACCGGTCGCTACTGCGCGGCGAGGGCAGCGAGTTCGACTCGCTACGCCAGTACGTCCTCGGCGACGACGTCCGTTCCATCGACTGGCGGTCGTCGGCCAGGCGGACCGAGGTTGTCGTGCGCACCTGGCGGCCCGAGCGGGACCGGCGGATCGTTGTCGTATTGGACACCGGCCGCACCGCAGCCGGCCGCGTCGCCGGGGTGCCGCGCCTGGACACTTTCATGGACTCGGCGCTGCTGCTCGCGGCGCTCGCCACCCGGGCGGGGGACCGGATCGACCTGCTTGCCGTGGATCGGCGGGTCCGCGCCCGGGTGACCGGAGTCAGCCGGCCTGGCAACTTGTCCGCACTCGCCGACGCGATGGCCAACTTGGACGCCGAACTGATCGAGCCAGACGCCAGGCTCATCGCGAGCGCGGTCATGGGCTTGGCCAGGCAGCGCTGCCTGGTTGTCTTCCTCACTGACCTGAACCCGTCCGCACTTGAGCAAGGACTGCTGCCGGGACTGCAGATGCTGGCATCCCGGCACCGGCTTCTGGTCGGCGCGGTCACCGACCCCAGGCTGACCGAACTGGCGGCCGGCCGGGGCGTTCCCACGGCCGTCTACGCCGCGGCTGCCGCTGAGCGAGCCAGGTCGGAGCGGTCCCGCGCGTCAGCCCTGCTGCAGCGGCGCGGTGTGCAGGTCGTTGACGCGCCGCCCGACACGCTGCCGGCCGCCCTTGCTGACGCATACCTGAGCCTCAAGGCAGCCGGCCGTCTGTGACCCAGCCCGGGTTGTGCTCGGCTCTAGCCAGCAACCGGTAGCAGGTCGGGGGCATCCTCGATATCCGGAGAAAGCCCGGCTGCAGAGGCTCGCCGGCCGAGCACGAGCACGTAGCCAACGAACGCGGCCGCGACACAGCCACCGATGAGGATCCGCGCCCAGGCCGACAGCGAGGAGGGCGTGACAAACGCCTCGATCGACCCCGACACCAGCAGCACCAGAATGAGGCCGAGCGCGACAGCGATCGCCGCGCGGCCCTGCTCGGCCAGGGCCTGACTGCGCGGCACCGGACCGGGATCGACGATGGTCCAGCCAAGCCGCAAGCCCACGGCTGCGGCGAGGAAGAACGCGGATAGCTCAAGCATGCCGTGCGGCAGGATGAGAGTGAAGAACTCCCCCGCGCGTCCGTGCGCGATCAGTACGCCGCCAGCCACCCCGATATTCGCAGCGTTGTCCCACAGGAACAACAGGGTCGGGATGCCAAGGAAGATGCCACTGACGAGCCCTAGCGCGGCCAGGGTCGCGTTGTGCGTCCATACCTCCGAGCCGAACGACTGGCCGTTGTACTGCGAGTAGTAGCTGCGGAACGCACGCAGGTAGCCGATCTGATCCTGCCGCGACGCCAGGCTGTTCAGCACGCCGGGCGTCCGGGCCACCCACCAGCCGATCACGAAGGCGACCAGTAGTGAGGCCGCCGCGGTACCGAGCCACCACCACCGAACCCGGTAGGCCATCAGCGGGAACGTCACCGCGAAGAAGCGGCCGACCGACCGCCAGCCTGAGGCATGCGCGCCGCCAACCGCCGCGGCCCGCGCCCTGGCCACCCGGGCCGACAGGCGGGCTACCAGCGCCGGGTCGCCACCGGCGCTGCGCAGGACCGACAGCTGCGTGGCGGTGCGCTGGTAGGCGGCTACTAGCTCGTCCACCTCCTCGCCGGATAGCCGCCGCCGGCGCCGCACCAGATCGTCGAGCCGGGCCCACTCCGACTGGTGCGTGGCGGCGAAAACATCGAGATCCACAGGTGGAGACTACTGCGCCGCCCATCGATAGCCTTGGCCTGATATTGACCGATGTCTCCGCTGACCAGGAGGACGCGCCGTGGCCGAGGTCGTTACCGGCGAAGCGGTCGTTCTCGACGTCCCGGTCGCCGCATTCCCGAGCCGGATGGTGGCGGTCCTGCTCGACCTGCTGCTGCAATACGCCGCCGTCCTGATCCTGGCCATCGTGGTCTCGTCCATCCAGGTGAATGAGGCTGCGTTCATAGCGATCGCTAGCGTGGCCGGCGTTTCCATCATGGTCGGCTACCCCACGATCTTCGAGACGCTCAGCCGCGGCAAGACCCTGGGGAAAATGGCCATGGGCCTGCGAGTGGTCAGCGATGATGGCGGGCCAGAACGGTTCCGGCAGGCGCTGATCCGGGCTCTGGCGGGGTTGTTCGAATTCACCGTGCTCGCGCCGGTGGCTCTGTTCACCTCGCTGCTGTCCGCGCGGGGCAAGCGGCTCGGCGACCTATTCGCCGGCACCTACGTGATCCAGGAACGGGTGCCGCGCGTGCCGAACCTGACGCCGGAGTTTCTGTTCGTGCCACCGCCGCTGGCCGGCTGGGCGCAGCTGGCCGAGATCTCCGGGCTATCCGACGCGACGGCCGAGGCGGCTGGCAGTTTTCTGCGCCGCTACTACGACTTGCAGGCGGCCGCGAGGGACGACCTCGGCGCGCGACTGGCATCGGCGGTCGCGGCCCAGGTGAGCCCGCCGCCGCCGCCCGGTACACCGCCTCCGGCCTACCTGGCGGCGGTGCTCGCGCTTCGGCGCCAGCGTGACCGGGCCAGGCTGGCGGCCTTGCCCCCGATCACGGAGGCGACCAACCTGGTGATGACGCAGCCGGTGCAGCCAGTCGTGGCGGAGCCGGGAGCACTCCAGCCGGGGCGGCCGGGGGCGTCCCCCGGTATTAGCCGGGAACCTGCCGTGACTTCGCAACCAAGCTCAACTGGGCCAGCCGACTCCGCTCACCCAGCCGCATCTCCGGCACCACCCGGCTCCGGGCCGCCGGCTGGGTTCGCGCCCCCCGGCTGACGGCTACGATCCTCGCCGCCAGGATTCAAGGTAACGCCGTTGCGCGTCGGTAAGCGCGTCGATCTTCGTGCCGAGCGAAGCCAGCGTCAGGCTCGCCACCTGCGCGTCGATCGATGCGGGCACGTCTAGTACCTGGCCACCTCGGGGGGTCTCGGCGGGTATGCCGACCTCGCCGCCGATGCCGACCTCGCCGCCCGCGAGCCAGGCAAGCGCAAGCGCCTGCACTGCGAAAGAGGTGTCCATGACCGCCGCCGGGTTGCCCTCGCCTGCCACCAGGTTCACGACGCGGCCCTCTGCTAGCAGGATCAGCCTCCGACCGTCGGCGAGCACGTACTCGTCGGCATGCGGCCGGATCGCGAGATTGATCTCCGTGGCCATACCAGCCAGCGCCTCCACGTCGATCTCAACATCGAAATGGCCAGCGTTCGCCAGCATCGAGCCGTCTGGCAGCAGGGCAAGCTCGGCCGTGCCTATGACATTCCGCGACCCAGTGGCGGTGATCACCAGCTCGGCCTGAAGAGCGGCGGCGCTCATCGGCATGACCCGGAATCCCTCCATGATTGCGCCCAGAGCGCGGACTGGATCAACCTCGGTCACGATCACCTGGCCGCCGAGGCCGCGCGCCCGTTCCGCGACGCCCGAGCCG
This sequence comes from uncultured Actinomycetota bacterium, assembly GCA_963804435.1. Taxonomy (GTDB): domain Bacteria; phylum Actinomycetota; class Actinomycetes; order Streptosporangiales; family Streptosporangiaceae; genus JAJYUU01. Next base: position 4,679,816 of record CAWDQI010000001.1, read on the forward strand.
CATGGCCCGAACCCGGCCACCACGATGGTCTTGCCAGCTACGAGCGTGTTGGTGGCCCGCAGGATCCCGTCCAGGACCGACTGACCGGTGCCGTACTTGTGGTCGATCATCCGACGGGTCGACGACACGTCAGCTGCGACCACTGGGAAGCCCAGCGATCCCGCCGCCGCCATCCGCCGCAGCCTGGCCGCCCCGGTCGAAGTTGCCTCACAGCCGCCACGGACGCCGGCGATCAGCTCGGCTCGCGCCTCGTGCAGCGTGTTGACCAGGTCGCCGCCGTCATCCATGACCAGGTCGGGGCCGCTATCCAGGGCGCGGTGAATGTGCTCATAGTAGCTGTCGCGGTCGACGCCCGACCGGGCGTGGACGGTAATGCCGGGCTCGGCCGCCAGGGCCGCGGCGATGTCGTCCTGCGTCGATAGCGGATTCGACGCCGCAAGCTGCACCAGGGCGCCGCCGGCAGCGAGAGTGCGGACGAGGACCGCGGTCTCAGCCGTAATGTGCAGGCAGGCGGCGATCCTCAGTCCGGCGAGCGGCCGCTGCGCGGCGAACGACGTCCGCAGCATGCCAAGCACTGGCATCGCGCGCTCGGCCCAGGCGATGCCGGGCTCGCCAGCCAGCGCGAGACCGGCATCGGCGACGTCGGAGACCGGACCGCCGTTCCGGTCAGCCGGCCCGGTCCGATTGTTCCGGTCAGCCTGCAAGGTCCGCTTCTTCCGGTCAGCCTGCCCGGTCGGCTCGCGCCGCCGGTCAGTACCGGTAGTGGTCTGGCTTGTACGGGCCATCGACCGGGACGCCGATGTAGGAGGCCTGTTCCTTGGTCAGCGCGGTGAGCCTGACCCCGAGCGCGTCCAGGTGCAGGCGGGCCACCTTCTCGTCCAGGTGCTTGGGCAGGACATGCACGCCGAGCGGGTACTCGCCAGCCTTGGTGAACAGCTCGACCTGGGCGATCACCTGGTTGGTGAAACTATTCGACATCACGAAGCTCGGGTGCCCGGTGGCGTTACCCAGGTTCAGAAGCCGACCCTCGGACAGGACGATGACCGAGTGCCCGTCCAGGAAAGTCCACTCGTCGACCTGCGGCTTGATGTTGGTGCGCTTGATGCCAGGGAGGCGGGCTAGCCCGGCCATGTCGATCTCGTTGTCGAAATGGCCGATGTTGCCGACGATCGCCTGGTGCTTCATCTGGCTCATGTGCTCGGCTGTGATGATGTGGAAGTTGCCGGTCGCGCTGACGAAGATGTCGGCGGTGCCGACGACGTCCTCGAGCCGCGCCACCTGGTAGCCATCCATGGCTGCCTGCAGCGCGCAGATCGGGTCGATCTCCGTCACGATCACCCGGGCGCCCTGCCCGCGCAGCGACTCAGCGCAGCCCTTGCCCACATCGCCGTAGCCGCAGACGACCGCGACCTTGCCCCCGATGAGCACGTCCGTGGCGCGGTTGATGCCGTCGATCAGCGAGTGCCGGCAGCCGTACTTGTTGTCGAACTTGGACTTCGTTACCGAATCATTGACGTTGATCGCGGGGAAACGCAGCGAGCCGTCCCTGGCCATCTCATACAGCCGGTGCACGCCGGTGGTGGTCTCCTCCGTCACACCCTGGATGCCGGCCGCCATCGCGGTCCACTTGCCGGGGGTCTCGGCGAGCGCGTGGTTCAGCACGGACAAGATGACGTGCCACTCTTCCGGGTCGTCGTCGCGCGGCGCGGGCACTGCTCCGGCAGTCTCGAACTCGGCGCCCTTGTGCACCAGCAGCGTGGCGTCGCCGCCATCGTCCAGCAGCATGTTGGGCCCGGTCTGGCCTGGCCAGGTCAGCGCCTGCTCGGTGCACCACCAGTACTCTTCCAGCGTCTCACCCTTCCAGGCGAACACGGGGATGCCGCGCGGCTCGTCGATCGTTCCGTCTGGACCAACGGCGACGGCTGCGGCCGCATGGTCCTGAGTGGAGAAGATGTTGCACGACGCCCAGCGAACGTCCGCACCGAGCGCCACGAGGGTCTCGATCAGCACGGCCGTCTGCACGGTCATATGCAGCGAGCCGGTGATCCTCGCGCCGGCCAGCGGCCGCGAGTCTGCCCACTCGGCGCGTACCGCCATCAGGCCGGGCATCTCGTGCTCGGCCAGCCGGATCTCCCGGCGGCCGAAGTCGGCCAGCGACAGATCGGCAACCTTGAACGGAATCGTCTCAGCGGGCATTCAGGCTCCTCCGAAGTTCGCGGAAAGCGCGGCCCCAGTCCCGGGCCACAGGACGACCGTATGCCACCGCGGCCGCCGAGCGCACGCCGAGTGCAGTGTTCTTAACGAGAAGTTGTAAGATTTGGCCGTGCGAATTACTGAGGCTGCCAGCCGGCTCGGTCTGACGCCTCGGATGCTGCGTTACCGGGAGTCTCTTGGCTTGCTGCCAGCGGTGCGGCATGGCGCTCGCCGTCGGCCTGGGCGCCGCCCACCCGGACGAGCCGCGGCTGCCGGGCCGAACGGGACAGCCGCGGCGGACCGCAACCCGCAGCCGGGTGGCGGTCACCGGCAATACACCGACGCCGACCTCGCCGCCGCCGCGCTCGGCCTGTCGATCGAACGCCGTTACGACGTCAGCCCGGTAGCGTTGGCGTTCGCCATCCGGGTGCTGGCTGACCAGCGGGTACGGGCCGAGGTAGCCGAGCTCGGGCGCCGCATTGGCAAGATCCAGCCGCCCCCAGCCCGCGCGCTGGATTTCGAGCAGGAGCGCGCGCTGCGCCTGCTCCGCCTGGACCGGCGAGTTCCCGACTCCGCCGGGTACAGCCAGCCGTCCGCGGCACCGCCGCCAAGCCCTCGAGCGCCGGATGCGCGCCGACGGCAGGTACCCCTACGGACAGACCGGATTTAATGTCGCAAAAAGCCGGCACGGCTCGAAGTTCAGCCCACGGCGCGTTGGGCGGCGTTGTGACAGGGCCGACCAAAGAAGAGGGGCGGCGTTGTGAGAACCACGCCCAACGAATCGCGCTTGCGCCGGCCGAGTGACAACCCGCGACCGAACGAAGCTCGCATATCGCCAGCGGACGTAGTTCAGGCAGCGCCAGGTCCGGGCTGCCCGCGGTAGAACATGGCGGGGGTGATGCCAGTCTCGCGCCGGAATGCCTGGACGAAGGCGCTGTCGGACTCGTAGCCCACGTGCCGCGCCACGTTGGCGACAGGTTCGCCGGACGCCAGCTCAGGCAGAGCTGCTTGCAGCCGGAGCCGTGTCCGCCAGCGCCCGAAGCTGATCCCGGTGCCGGCCAGGAACGCCCGTGCCAGCGTTCGCTCGCTCGCGCCGACTTCGCGGCCCCATTCGGCTAGCGTGCGGCCGTCGGCTGGATCGGCAGCCAGCTGGTCTGCTACTCGCCGGGCCGGGTTGTCGGCCGGCTTGCGCAAGTCAATCGTGGTCATCGCGACCGGCTGAAGCAGGTCTACGAGGACTGCCTCAGCCCGAGCTCGGCGATCTGGCTCTAGGTCAGTCGCCTCGAGGTAGCCGATGAGCTCGGCCAACAGCGAGCTGGCCGTGACCGGTGTCGGCTCTGTCCAGGTGATAGGGCACAACCCCGGTCGAAGGTAGGCGGACCGCATGGTGGCTGCGCCGTCTGAGAGCGTCTCGTGCCGTAGCCCTGCCGGGATCCACAGAGCTCTGGTCGGCGGCAGTACCCAGGCCGCTTCCTTGGTACGAACCGTGAGCACGCCACTGGCAGCCCAGGCCAGCTGGTGGTCGGGGTGCGTGTGCCAGTCAAAGACCAGCCCCGCAGGCATGGGGAAGGTCGCCACGACGATCGCGGCATCGGGGTATAGCTCGTCCGCAGCGCAATAGTTGTCCCGCTGCCCGTCCGGCGACTGCCCGTCCGGCGACTGCCCGTCCGGCGACTGCCCGTCCGGCGACTGCCCGTCCAGCGACTGCCCGTCCAGCGACTGTCCTTCCAGCGACACAGCTTGGCAGCCTACGCCCTGGCCCGTGGCGGCCGCATTTCCTAATGTCAGGACCATGAATGAAAACCATGCACGGGTGTGCGGAAGCGCCGACTGGGCGGAGCACATGCAGACCGAGGTGCTGCCCGTCCTGACCAGGGACTGCGACCTTGGCAAGGAAATGCTCGAGGTCGGACCTGGCCCCGGCGCGGCGACCGAATGGCTGCGTCACAAGGTCGCGCGGCTCACCGCCGTCGAGGTTGATCCCGATGCCGCGGAAGTGCTCGCCGACCGTTATGCGGGCACCAACGTTCAGATCGCGACCGGCAGCGCCGCCGAACTGGCTTACCCGGATGAGTCCTTCGATTCGGTCGGCTCGTTCACGATGCTGCACCACGTGCCGACGCTGGCGCTGCAGAACGCGATCCTGGCTGAGGCCTTCCGGGTGCTCCGGCGGGGCGGTGTGCTGATCGGCTCGGACAGCTTGCCCAGCAACGAGTTGCATCACTTCCACGCCGAGGACACCTACAACCCTGTCGACCCAGCCTCGCTGCTTGGGCGGCTCCAGACGCTGGGCTTCGACACGATCACGGTGAGCGTGGATTACGTACTGAAGTTCATCGCCCGCAAGCCAGCGCCAGCGCCAGCGCCAGGGGAAGCAGGGGACTCCGCATGACTGACATCAATCGGCTGCGCGCCGCCATTACCGGCCTGATCGGCTTCGCCGCGACGCAGGAGCAAGTACTGCTGGCTGCGGCGCCGGCAGCCGAGACCGGCAACCCGGCCATGTGGGCCGCCATTCCGGTCGTCGCGCATAACACAGCGTTCAGGCGGCAGCAGGTTATCCGGCTGGCGGCCATCGACGCCGGTGAGATACCACCCGAGTTCGGCGACGTCGATCACGATTCCGCGGACCTGTACCAGGCACTGGCCGCCACCCCGGCCGGCCCGGCTGCTCGTGACAGCTGGCAAGTGGCCGGTGACCTGATCGCGGGCGTGCATTCGGCCGCGGCCGACGACCTGCTTGACCCGTCGCGCAATCCCTGGCTGCGCGGTCGGCAGTTGTGGCTCCAGATCATCGTCCGCGGTTTCTGGCACGCGACCGGTCACCTCGGCGACTACTACCTGGCCCATGACCAGCCCGACCGGGCGGTAACCCTCGCAGAGAACGCCGTTGCGATGGCTGGCTACCTCGGCGCGCCGGCGGCCGCCCGTGGCATGGCCAGTTATACCCTCGCGTGCGCACGGGCCGGAGCGGGCCAGCTGGACGAGGCGGCCGCGGCAGTAGGCGAGGCGGTCGCGCTCAATCCAGACATACGGGCCAATGCCGGCCGGGACCCAGACCTGGCGGTGCTGCGCGATACCGGCCGCCTAGCCACGACCCTCGGCGGATAGGCCCCGCCAGCGCGCCTAACACCGGGAGCCAACATGTACGAGCAAGCCGATGACCTCGAGTGGCTCCAGCAGTTGCTCGATCGATCGCTATCGGGAGCCAGCGAACACTTGCGCTCGATCATCAGCCCGGACCGGGCAATCTCGGCTGCGGACTTGGTCGGGCACCTGGACGGCATGCGCACACTAGCCATCGGTACTGTCAGCGCGCATGGACGGCCCCGGATCAGCGGCGTCGACGGCCACCTGCTGAAAGCCCGTTGGATTTTCACGACTAGCGGTTCCTCGGTCAAGGCGACCGACTTGCGCAGCCGGCCGCAGGTCAGCGTCGCTTACCTCGAGGGCGACAGTTACGGCGTATTCACGCACGGCGATGCGGAGTTCCTCAATCCGGGGCACCCCGACTTGCCCTGGGTTGACCATCACCTGACCCGCCATTACGGCGCCTCCCCGTCAAGCTGGGGTCCCGACATCGCCTACGTCCGGATCGCGCCGACGTGGATGGTCGGGTTCGCCAGTCAGCAGGCCAGCTAGCTACTCCTGATCTAGATCATCCTCGTCAGAACGCCGGGCCGCCTTGATTGCCGGATCGGTCACGTCGGCGCGTTCCGCCTGGTAGATGTCGGGCTCCAGGAAGATGAGCTCGGCTATGGGCACGGCCGCGCGGATCCGGCGCTCGGCGGCATCAATGCCCGCGACGACGCTGGCGGCGGTGTCGCAACCCACGATGCCAACCTTGGCGGCGACCAGCAGCGTGTCCGGTCCGATATGGAGCGTGCGCAGATGAATCACCCGCTCGATCTCAGCACCGGCCTCGATGGCGGCGACGATGGCTACCTGCGCGTCGAAGCTCGCCGACTCCCCGATGAGCAGGCTCTTCATCTCGACGGCCAGCACAACGCCGACGCAGCCGAGCAGAACGCCGATACACAGCGATCCAGCGCCGTCCCAGCGGTCATCGTGCGTGATCGTCGCAAGCGTCACGCCGAGCAGCGCGAGCCCAAGGCCGCAGAGCGCGGCAACGTCCTCTAGCAGCACGACCGGCAACTCGGGAGCCTTCGCACGCCGGATGAAACTCCGCCACCCGGCCCGGCCGCGGCTGCGGTTGGACTCGACCATCGCGGTGCGCAGCGAGAAGCTCTCCAGGATGATCGCGATGGCGAGCACGGCCAGCGCAACCACGGGCGAGGTCAGCTGGGCAGGATGGCGGATACGCTCGATGCCCTCGTAACTTGAGAACACCGCACCCACTACAAAGATCATGACGGCGACCAGGAAGCCGTAAAAGTACCGCTCGGCGCCGAAGCCAAACTGGTGCTCTTCGGTCTCCGCGCGCCGCGCGCGGCTGCGGCCGAGCAGCAGGAGCAGCTGGTTGCCCGAGTCGGCCACCGAATGAACGGCCTCAGCCAGCAGCGATGCCGATCCGGTAATCAGGAATGCAATGAACTTGGCGACCGCGATGCCCAGGTTGGCGCCAAGCGCAGCGACGACGGCGCGCCTGCCGGTGTGGCCGCCGCCGCCTTGCCGCTCACTGTCGTCCGCGCTCCCCGGGATAGGGCGGGGAACGGGGTTGCGATCGCTGTCTCCGCCGTTGGTCCCAGCCCCGCCTTTACCTGACCCGATGGCCTCCGGACCCGGCACTCGGCGAGTACCGATGAACGTTCACTCCCGCCCTGGGCCGGCTGCCGGGTCGCGCGCCTCGTCGATCAGCAATACGGGAATATCATCCCGAACCGGGTAGGCCAGCCCGCAGTCCTGACTAGTGCAAACCAGTTCGCTAGCGGCGTCGTCGACCCGGAGCGGGGCGTGGCATTTCGGGCAGGCCAAAATCTCGAGCAGCCAGTCATCGATCTTCATAAAGTCTCCAGTCGCTCAGCTCAGCTTGCCGACGCTCGCTCCGGTTTGCCCCGCTGGCAGCCTAGCCGAGCCGACGACTGCTAGCGGATCCGACCGCCGTCTGTTGGGGATGACCGCAGCACCCTCAGGTGGCCTCTGCGGCCTACCTCGACGCCCTGGCCAGTGGGCTCAGCCGCAGTCTGCGGCGCGGTTGCCTCGCGCACGGCATTCGCCAGGGCCTCAAGGTCATCGGCCTGAGCCGCATCGTCCTCAGGCTCGCTGACCGGGAGCCGCACGACGTCCCAGCCGCGTGGCGCGGTCATCCGGTCGGCATGGCGCGCGCACAGGTCGTAGCAGTGCGGCTCGACGAAGGCCGCGAGCGGCCCCAGGACCGCCGTGGAGTCCCGGTACACGTAAGTCAGCGTGTACAGGGCAGCCTGCTTGCAGGCCGGCCGGGAGCACTGGCGAGAGCTCAACGGGCCGCCAGAATTCGCGCGGGTTCCGGCGGGTGCACGGGGGACGAAGCCCGCCGTGGGCACGGGGCGGGCAGTGCCGGGTCGTGATCGTCGCTCACAACGGCTGACGGTATCGACCGGCAGACGGTAACGCCACCACCTGGGGCACACTGCGCGATCGTGTCTCGGTCCGCCCCAATGCCGCCGCCCAGGCAGGCCGGAATCAACTGGGATACGCTCGGTTACTGTGCATGACGGCAAGAGCGGCAGCCCGCCGCGAACGGGGCGGCCCCATCGGCGGGACCGGCACGGCCGCGGCCTGCGCGGCTCGCTCGTTCCGCCGGACGTCCCGCTCTACCGCACCCGCGCGGAGCGCTTCGACGACCTCGTCCTGCTGGCGGTGTCACAGCTAGAGCCGCGCTGGGAAGCTGAGCTATCCGGGATCGAGTTCGCCGTAGAGGAGATCCCGCCTGGGGGTCCCGAGACCGACGATCCTGAACCGGTGCCGCTGGCCAGGCTGGAGTTCACTGGCCCGCCAGCCTCGACGACGCAGCCCATCTCCCCAGCGCCACCGGTCTCGCCTGCAACGCCTGCGTTCGAGCTGCCCGGCCTGCTGCCGCCGATCCCCCCCGCGGCGCCAGCTCCGGTGGCCGAGCCGCATCCGGCCCGTATCGTGCTGTACCGGCGACCGCTGCTGGCGCGCGCCGACGGTGAGGAAGAACTAGCGGAGCTGGTTCTCGACGTGATCGTCGAGCAGTTCGCGCACTGGCTCGGCGTCGATCCGCAGACAGTCGACCCTGGCTACCCAGGCGACGAGTAGGCGAGCGCGGCCCGCCGGGCAGGGTCAGTGCAGGAATGCCGGCAGCGATTCCTGAACCGGCGGCAAGCTGATCGAAATCGGCGAGCTGGGCACCGGAAGTACCGACCGGACGACGTGCCCGGTGCTGATGATGCGGCTCGCATAGACCGGGCCGGAGCCGCTGAGCGGCGTCACCACGACGGTGAACGCGGACACCTTCGTCCCGTTCGGCGCGCCGACCGGGACCATGACCGACGCCCCGGCCTTGATCTGAACAACGGTGCCGGGTTGGCTGGCCGCAGCTGCCGCGGTTGCCACGGTGATCCGCACCGTCGCAGCCTTACCCGGCGCGGACAAGATGAGCTGAGTCTGCCCTGCGGATCTCGCCGGATTATCCGCGACGACGCCCTGCTGGACGAGCTGGCCGGCACTCGCGGCCACCGCGCCCGGCGTTCCGGCTGGACCGCCGGGAATAAGCAAGGCCGCCGTCACCGGAACGTTCGCCGACACCTTGATGGCTCCGGAGACGCCGGTCAGGGATGGGAGCGGAAACGCGGCCACCGAGCCGCCCAGGAGACCGATCCCGGTCGTGCCCGTAGGTTGGTACGAGCCGCGCGTCGTCACAGCCGTGATCTTAACCTGAGCGGTGGCCGCGCCTGGCGGCACCGCGATGTACAGCACGCGGGGGCCAGAGTCACGCGGCAGGCCCGGTATGACTAGCGTTTCCGCCGGCGCCCCGGTAGGCGCCAGCCAGCTGCCGGCATCCTTGCCGGACCGGCTTTCCCGCACTGCGGCAGCCACGCGGCCGACGCTCGTGCTCACGTTGATCGCGGCGACCTTGGAGTAGCGCAGCAGCGCGCTCAGTGACTGCACGACCATGCTGTGCGGCGGCACGGTAATGCCGTTGTCGGCATTGCCGAGCAGCGGGCCGCCTTTGGTCACGTCGGTCAGCATCGAGACTTGAGCATCGGCTGGCTGACTGTCGGTGTTCATCAGGTACAAGTCGATAGCGGCGGCTGAGGCCTGGCCGGGCCCGACGAACCAGAAGTTCGTCCCCGGCGAGCCGCACTGCGCGGTGACCAGCCCGCCTGGGCCGGTTTGCTCAGCCTCCAGGCCCTGGGCCAGCGCGCCGGTGGCGTTGACAACCACGCCGCCGCGGGCAGCATGGGTGGTCACGTTCGAGCTCGAACCTGGTTGGCCGACTTGCTGAGCCTTGGTCAGCGGGCGCGCTGCCGTGACGGTGAGGATATGCAGCAGGCCGGGCTTGGTGGTAGTCGCGATAGCCTGGCCGGTCGTCGTGCCTCCGCCCGGCGTCAGCCTGCTGACCACGGCCTGGCCGACCGAGGCCGAACCGGGTACCGCCGCCAGGGCAACGGAGGCAGCTGTGACGCCAGCAGAACCGGGTGCCGGGCAGACTCGGGTCGCTGTAGTGACGGGCACGGTGCTAGCCCGTGCGGCCTTCACCGGGGAGGCTGCGGCGGTATGACTCGAGCCGGCGGCGGCGTAAAGCCCGCCGAGGGCGAGCACGACGAGCGCCGCGAACAGCAGCCTGCCGTAGCGCATGCGGCTCACCACGTCTCCCCCTCAGCCTCATGCCCAGGGGCTGGCCAGCCCTGGCCAGTCCGGTCGTCGCGTCCTGGCCAGTCGTGATGCACTTCCCCGGCGGACGGCAGTGCCTCTAGGTCGTCGCCCGCATCCGGCCAGGGCTGCTGGTCGGGCACCGGCCAAGCCGAAGCGCGGCCAGTCGCAGGCCCAGTTGCTGAGTATTCCTGGGGCCAGTCCTGCCGCTGGTAGTCCTGCGACCAGCCCGGCTGCGGATCGGGCTCTGGCCAGCCGGATCCTTGGCCAGCGCGACCGCGTGCGGTCGGTGTGTCGTGCCAGCCGGAGTCCTGCCAGTCTGCGGGCGGCTGGGACCGAGGAACTGGGCCGGCTGGGTATCGGCCTGGCTCATAGCCCGAGTCGGCGGCGTATCCAGACCCGCTGCCGTAACCGGGACCGGGGCGGTAACCGGCGTCGTCCCGGTCGTGGCCGTAGCCAGCGTCCGGTGCGTAGCCAGCGTCCGGTGCGTAGCCCGCCTCCGCTGCGTGGCCCGCCCCCGGCGAATAGCCAACGGATCCATCGCGGTACCCGTTGTCATCACCGTAGCCGCGGCCGTATCCGTCATCGCCTCGGTAGCCAGACGGCTGGTGGCCAGCGTCGGCATCCTCCTGATAACGCGCACCCGATGGCGAGGGCGCGGCGTAACCGGAACCGTAGGAGGACGAGAGGTCGCGGGACGGCGGATCGTCGTACGGTGTGCCCGACGGTGACCGAGGGCCGGTTGCTGCCCTGGCTGCGCGCGGGTCGTATCCGAGGGCGTCTTCGTGATAGGACTCTGGGCTAGCTGACTGGGCGCCGGGTCCGGCCCCTCCATACGCCGCCGGCCGCATCCGGCCATCCGGCGGGCCAGCCAAGAACCGGCTGGGCGGTTGGCCGGCCACGCGGCGCGCCCGGCGGATGCGGAACCGGCAGCGCTGCCCCTGACGTCGGGCCGGAGCGCGCTCGCTGCCGCCGCTCGGGCGGCGGCCGAACCGGCCGCTGCGGCCAGCGACACACCAGCCGCCGCGGCTGCGCGTCCGGCCTCGCCGCCATCGCGAGAGGGCGGGTCTAGCTTCATGCCGCGGCGCTTGTCCTTCCGGCCGAGCCTTCGCGACTTGCCCGCAGCGCGGTTCTCGCCGCGCTGTCCGTCGCCGCGCTGTCCGTCGCCGCGCTGCACGTCACCGCGCTGCACGTCGCCGCGTTCCGGGTCGCCCCGCCGGGACTCGCCGCGCCGGGCCGCCTTCCTGCCACCATGCCCCCGGCCAACGCGGCCAAGCCGCCTCCCCTGGCTCTTGGCCTCATCCGCTTCCTCGCCGTCGTCGCTGGCACCTAGGCCTCCGCGAGCGCCGGCCCGGCTGCGCCCGCCAGCGCCGCCGCGAGCGCCAGGACCACTGTGCGCGCCAGCGCGCGCCCGCGGCCCGGCCACCCCATGAGCGCCGTCGTCGGGGCGAGCGAAACCCTCAGTGCCAGCGAAACCCTCGGTGTCAGCGAAACCCTCAGTGCCAGCGAAACCCTCAGTGCCAGCGAAACCCTCAGTGGCAGCGAAACCCTCAGTACGCGCGAAAGCCTCAGTACGCGCGCCAGGCCCAGGCATCCCAGGGCCCAGGTCCACGTCACGGCCGGCGTTACGACTCGTGCCATCCCAGCCTGGCCGGTCGCCGGAAGCCAGCCCCGCGAGGTCGCCGGCACTATGCCGGCCGGCGCCGCCAGCGGTTCCCCGAACTGTGGTTCCGCGAACCGCGGTGCCCCGAACCGCGGTGCTCCCCCGAACGGCGAGGCTTGCACCTACCGACGCGACGGCCGGCACGCCTACCGGGGCGGCGTCGCCCTCGGTGTCGGTCCCGTCTGCTGTCTGCCCGGTCGGCTCTTCGGCCTGCTCACTCGCTGCGGCAGCTTCCATCTCGGCTGCAGTCCTGACTCCCGGCAGCGCTAGGGCGGCGACGACCAGGAACGCCAGGATCTCTAGCCAGGTGAGGATGTCGTGCACGAGCCCGTTCCGGCTGACCGTCAGGGTCCCGCCGCCTGGTGGCAGCTTGAACGCCTGCGCCCAGCTGCCTGCTGGCGAGGCAACCGGAGTGAGCGCATGTCCGTTGAGCGCGGCTGACCAGCCGCCGACCGGCTCGGACAGCTCAAGTGTGCCGCCAGCGGCAGGCCCGGCCGCGGACACTCCGACCGGACCGGACGGAACGGCGACCATGGTTCCGTTCGGCTCCACCACGCTTACCCGGGACGGAAGATCGGTTAGGTGCCACAGGTATGGCGCGCTCTGGGTGACCGCGGTCAGCCCCGCGACTTCGTCGAGCACGCTGGCAAGCTGGCTGCTGCCGGGTCCTCGCACCAGCACGAAGCCGATGTCGAACCGGGCAAGCAGTTGACTCTGCTCTGCCGCCTCGCCGCCGCCCGGCGCGACCAGGGCGGCGACCGCGCTGCTGAGCGCGGTTTGCGCGGCGGGTGCCTGCGTGAGCCCCGGGTCGCTGAACTGCGGGCTCCCGGCGCGCAGCAGCAGATAGGAAACGCGACTGCCCGACTTCGTCAGCACCAGCGTGCGCAGCTGCCGGCCGCTGCCGCCAAGCTGGGTAACCGCAGACGGCACTAGTTGGCCGGTGGCGCGGGCCAGCGGGCCCTCGACCCCGTGCAGCAGCCAGTAACCGGCCGCTAGCAGCGGTGCCGAGCAGGCGGCCAGCGTGAGCACTGCCAGCGGAATGGCGCGCAAGCCGGTCAGCCGACGCCGCCCCCTCCGGCCGGCGGCGGCTACGGCCCGCCCGCCGAGGTCACTCGCGCCGGTGGCCGCTGCGAGCAACAGCCCGGCCGCCGCTACCGCGAGCGGCGCGCCGGGCCATGGCGCCATTGGCTGACCACCTGGTGGCGTGACGGTGACCCGGCTGACAGCCAGCCCCGCAGCCAGGCCGAGCAGCGCCACGATCCAGCCACCGATCACCAGCTGCCGGCGCTTGATGGCCAGCAAGGCCGCCAGCCCTACCAGCATCAGGGCTCCGCTCACCCAGTACGGCGGCAAGCCGGGTCCGCCAGGGCTGAGCAGCAGCAGCGACTTGGCCGGGAGGCGGGAGACAGCCAAGCCTGGACGCTGCACTCCGGCCTCGAGCAGAAGCAGCGACGGATGCTTCAACAAAGGCAGCAGCCATGGCATCAACAGCACCGGCGGCGTCAGCGCCGCGATGGCAAGGTTGGCGAGCATCCCGCGGCCAGCCCGGTACAGCATGACCGCAGCCAGTGCCGCGCCGGCCAGCGCCAGCAGCCACAGCAGCGGCACGAACGCGGCGCCCACGGCGACCGCGAGGCCGGTAGCCCAGGCGGCCCGCCGGGCGAGTTTCGGCGGCTTGCTGAACATCCGGCCCGCTAGCAGGCCGATCAGCGGGATAACCACGAAGGCGACAGCGCTGCCGAGCCGCCCCGCGGCGATGGCGCCGAAGGCGACAGGCAGCAGCGCATAGGACGCCGCGGCCCACACTCGCACCGGAACGGACTTCGTTACCTTCCGCAGGGCCAGGACGGCGGCGATGCCGGCCATTGGAACGCTGCCGAGCAGCAGCACGTCGATGGCGAGCCACGGCTTGCCGCCCAGCACCGAGGCCAGCACTGCCAGGATCCCGACATACGGCAGGCCGCTGCTGGCCGAGCCGATCCCGCTCGGGTGGAACGCCGACAGGAACTGCGACCACAGTCCGGACGCGCCTTCCCAGGCTGGCAGCAGCGCGCCGCCGCCCAGCGTGCCGGCCGCGATAACCGAGCGTTCCGCCGCGATCGCCACCGCGATCAGCGCCAGCACCAGCAGGACACCGGGCCTGGTCAGTACCCGCTGCAGGAAACCGGTGTCGATCAGCAGCGATTCGTCGTCTGTCGGGTCGTCGGTGGCGTGCCTGGCCCCGGCCACATCCTCCGGGGCTGAGTGCGACAACATGACAGCTGCGAATTCGGCCGCCCGCCGCATGGACCGGCCCCTCGGCAGGTCGCCGCGCAACCGCCCGTAGGCCTGCCTGCGGCCGACGGCCCGCCGATGCCGTAGCTTGGCCAGCCGGATCGGGTGCCCAACCACGCCAACCACGGCAGCGGACTCGTCGAGAGCGGCCGACGGTCGCTTGGCAACCAGGTAGAACAAGGTCCGCAGGAACGACAGGGTGAGATTGCCGGCAAGCGATACGAGCATCTGGCCGAACGGCAGGTTCCCCAGCAAGGTGACCAGCGCGTTGCGACGATCGAGCAGCCGGGCGCGACGGCCGACCGAGATCGCCCGGCGGCCCTTGGTGGCAGCCCGTGCGTGGTAGACGACCGAGTCCGTGATCAGCCGAACCCGGTAGCCGGCCGCGTGGACCCGCCAGCAGAAGTCGATGTCCTCGCCGAACAGCGTCATGCCAGGGTCGAAGCCGCCCACCTGCTCCCAGACGTCCCGGCGGACCAGCATCCCCGCACTGCTCACCGCCAGGGTGTCCCGGTCGCCGTCATGCTGGCCCTGGTCCACCTCGCCCGGCTCAACGCCAGTAATACGTCGGCCAACGGAGTCGATCGTCAGGCCGGCCTCCACGATGACGTCCCGGTCAGTCCAGTCCATCAGCTTCGGCCCGATTACCGCCGCCGACTGCATCTCGGCTGCCCCGCGGAGCAGTTGCTCGAGTGCATCAGGCGCCGGCTCGCAGTCGTCATGCAGGAGCCACAGCCACTCCACCTGGTCCGCAGACTGGCCGCGGCCCGGCTGACCTCCCGCGAGCGGAGTGCTGGCCGCCTTGTGCTGTACAGCACGCCGGACTGCGGCCGCGTAGCCGGAAGACCTGTCCATCCCGAAGACAGCACCCTGACCGAGCTTGGCGGCCAGCACCGCGCCACTCCGGTCCCGGCTGCCGGTGTCGACCGCAACGACTCGCTGGACTGGCTTGGTCTGATTGCTCAGCGCCTCGAGCCCATGCGTAAGCCACCCGGCGCCATCGTGCGCGACGATCACCGCGGTGACAACGTGCTGGGGGTAGGAGTCGGTGGGCGACAAGAGATTCGCTTGCTGTCCGGGTTCGCTAGCTGGGCAGACGGCGCGACTGTGCCGTCTTGCCCCGGTGGGGGCTCCCGTGAACAATACGCGAATCTGACCCGCCTGGATGGCCAGTCCGGATGCAGGCAGGCCGTCCGGCACCGTGACCAAGCCGGGCCAACCGAAGTGGCCGACTAGACCGCAACCCGGCTAGACCGCCTGCCGCTTTAGCCGGCGCCGTTCTCGCTCGGACAGGCCACCCCAGATCCCGAATCGCTCATCGTGACCGAGCGCATACTCAAGGCACTCGGCACGTACCTCGCAGCTGCGGCACACCCGTTTAGCTTCGCGGGTGGAGCCGCCCTTCTCCGGGAAGAAGGCCTCCGGATCGGTCTGCGCGCACAGCGCGCGATCCTGCCAGCTCTGCTCCCCGGCATCATCTGCGCCGATGCCTAGCGCGTCGTGCACCAGCGAGACGATGACGTCTGCCACTGCACACCTCCTGCCAGTCGGTTCCCCGTGATCCCGCCCCTCACCTTCTGCGGCGCGAGAATTACATGGATGGAATTACACGCGCGTGTCTTGCATCGCGTCAAGGGAGATACGTGATAATGGCCACCCGGTTGCCCCATGTTGAGGTGAAAGTCCACGCAGATTTTCCTGGGAACGGGGACCCGCGTGGCTACTCCCGCCCGTCGCCCACGGCCCTTTTGGGACAGCACCGGACGCCTGCCCGGCGCGCTGATGGAAGACTGCCTGCATGCGCATCACAGTTCTGGCAGGCGGCGTTGGCGGTGCCAGGTTCCTGCGTGGCCTGCGCGCGGCAGTCCCGGACGCTGACATCACCGTCATCGGCAACACCGGGGACGACTTCAGCCCGTTCGGCCTGCATGTCTCGCCCGACCTGGACACCGTCATGTACACGCTCGGCGCAGGCATCAATGAGGAGCAGGGCTGGGGCCGGGATGGCGAGAGCTTCACCGTGCTCAGCGAGCTCGCGGCCTATGGCGCCGGCCCGGGCTGGTTCGGCCTGGGTGACCGGGACATCGCCACGCACGTCCTGCGGACGCAGCTGCTGGCGGAAGGCCGCACGCTGTCGGAGGTGACCAGGGTCCTGTGTGACCGCTGGCAGCCGGGCATAACGTTGCTGCCCATGTCCGACGACCCGGTCCGCACCCACGTCACGATTGACGTGGACGGCACCGAGCAGGACATGCATTTCCAGGAGTGGTGGGTGCGGCTGCACGCGGCAGTCCCGGCGCTGCGCATTACGCCGACCGGGGCGGACGGCGCAGCGCCGGCCCCCGGCGTGCTGGAGGCGATTGCCGCGGCCGACTTCGTCCTGCTGCCTCCGTCGAATCCGGTCGTCAGCATCGGCGTCATCTTGGCCGTGCCCGGCATCGCCGACGCCGTGCGCAGCCAGACGGTAGTCGGCGTTTCGCCCATCATCGGCGGCGCGCCAGTGCGCGGCATGGCCGACGCCTGCCTGACCGCGATCAGAGTGCAGACCTCGGCCACCGCGGTCGGCGCCCATTACGGCCCCGGCCTCCTGGACGGCTGGCTGGTCGACGACCGCGACAAGGACGCCGTTGATGCACCGGAACTGGCGGATATTGCGGTGCGGGCCAGGCCCCTCTACATGACCGACGTCGCGGCGTCCGCCGAGATAGCCAGAGCCGCCCTCGACCTGGCGATCCAGGTGCGCCAGTGAACGCCCCGGCTCAGTACACGGTCCTGCCGGTCGAAGGACTGCCGGAGATCAAGGCCGGCGACGACCTGGCCACGCTGATCGCCGATGCCGCGCTAGCCGGACCCGGGCTGCTCGACGGCGACATACTCGTGATCACCTCGAAAATCGTCAGCAAGGCCGAGGACCGGGTCGTCGCGGCGGACCGGGAATCGGCCATTGACGCCGAGACCGTCCGGGTCGTCGCGCGCCGCGGCCCCACGACGATCAGCCAGACCAGGCACGGGCTGGTGCTGGCGGCAGCCGGGGTAGACGTCTCGAATACCGCGCCCGGCACCGTGGTCCTGCTCCCGGTTGATCCGGACAACTCCGCACGGCGGCTGCGCAAGGCCATTGCCGACCGCAGCCGCGCGCGGCTCGGCGTGCTGATCACGGACACGATGGGCCGGCCGTGGCGCGCGGGGCAGACTGACACCGCCATCGGCGCGGCTGGCGTAGCGCCCCTGCGCGATCTTCGCGGCGAGTCGGACACATTCGGGAACCTGCTTGAGGTCACCGTCGCCGCGGTGGCTGACGAGATCGCGGCCGCAGCCGACCTGGTGAAGCAGAAGACGACCGGGGTTCCGGTCGCGATCGTGCGGGGCCTGGCCAATCTGGTCACCGACGAGGCGGGCCCCGGCGCAGCCGCCCTGATCAGACCCGCCGACGAAGACATGTTCCGGCTCGGCGCGGCTGACGTGCTGACCGCGCGCCGGACAGTACGCGATTTCACCGCGGAGCCGGTGCCAGCGCAGGCCGTGCGGCGGGCCATCGCTGCGGCGATCACCGCGCCGGCCCCGCACCACAGCCAGCCGTGGCGGTTCGCCGTGCTGGAGTCTGCGCAGCCCAGGACCCGGCTGCTGGACGACATGCTGGCAGCTTGGCGCGCTGACCTCGCCGCCGACGGCTTCACGCCAGAGCAGATCGCCAACCGCGTCCGGCGCGGCGAACCGCTGCGCCGGGCACCGCTGCTCATCGTGCCGTGCCTGGTCGCGGACGCGGCCCACACTTATCCCGATGCCCGGCGCAATGCTTCCGAGCGGACCATGTTCGTGGTCGCCATGGGCGCGGCGGTGGAGAACCTGCTCGTGGCGCTCGCGGTGGAAGGCCTTGGCTCGTGCTGGGTATCGAGCACGCTGTTCTGCCGGGAGGTAGCCGCGCAGGCACTGGGCCTGCCGGCTGGCTGGGAACCGATGGGCGCGATCGGCGTTGGGCACCCGGCAGCGCCGGCCGCCGACCGCCCGGCTCGCGACCCTGACGACTTCACGCTCCGGCTGTAATAAGGGCCAGCTTCGCGCCGAAGGCGGCGCGCCTGTCGGGGACAGACGGCTCCGTCGTTGGCTTCGCGGCCTGAGGCTGAGCCGGCCGCGTCATCGAACTGGAAGACCTTTCGTTGACGCAAGCTGGCTGCGATGTGGAATGCCAGTGAATTGGTGAAACGCATCGCGGATGTGCGTGGGCGCTGAGCGTAGAGTGTCGGCAAGCGACTGCCAATCCGCACCGACTGGTTTCTACCGAGCCATCGGCCTCATCGACTGCGATGTCGCCGACTCCGAATCTGGCCCTACGCGTCGCGTGGTGCCGACGCTCCGCCGACGGCCTGACCTGCTGTCGGCTGGGGAACGAACAAGTTGCAAACTCAATTCGCAGGCTAGGGGCGTCGTCATGGCAACGTATGTGTCCTTAATCCACTGGACCGAGCAGGGCATCCAGAACTTCCAAGAGACCACGCAGCGTGCGCAGGAGTTAACCAGCCTCGTCGAAGGTAACGGCGGCACCATCAGGGAACTGCTGTGGACCATCGGCCAGTACGACCTCGTCTGCATCGCAGACTTCCCCGACGAAGCGACCGGAGTCGCGGTCTTGCTTCAGGTGGGCTCGCAAGGCAACATCCGCAGCAGCACGATGAGCGCGTTCAGCGCCGCTGAGATGACAGACATCATCAGGCGCGCTGGCTGAACTAACGTCGGCTCGCGGCAGCCGTCAGGAGCATACGGCCGTCCTGAGGGCGTCCTGGTGCTACGGCTTTCGCGCCACGCCGCCCCACAACGCGGCCAGGCTGGTGGCCTCCTCCTCGGTCGCCGGCCGCCAGTCCGGGACATTGGTCATCCCCGGCTCGATTAGCTCCAGCCCGGTGAAGAGCTTTGCCACCTCCGACTGGCCGCGGAACGTGACCTTCTCGGCCATCATCCGGTTCAGGCTCTTCGCCATCTCCGCCATTTCGGCAGCGTGGATGTCGTTGGCCGGGTGTGACAACGCAAGGAAACTGCCCGACGGAACCGCCGCCATCAGCTTGCCGACCACCTCTTGCGGACCGTCCTCGTCACTGAGGTGCTGGAGGATTGCCATCAGCATGATGGCGACCGGCTTGGTGAAGTCCAGGGTCGAGGCTGCCCCGGCCAGGATCTGGTCGGCCTGTCGCAGGTCTGCGTTGATGTAGTCGGTGGCACCCTCGGGTGTGCTGGTCAGCAGGGCCCTGGCGTGGGCGAGCACGACGGGGTCGTTGTCGACGTAGACGATCCGGGCTTCAGGCGCGACCGACTGCGCGACCTCGTGGGTGTTGTTGGCGCTCGGGATCCCGGTGCCGATGTCCAGGAACTGCCGGATCCCGGCTTCGCCGGCGAGGTAAGTAACGGCCCTGCGAAGAAAGGCCCGGTTGGCCCGCGCAGACAGGGCGATGCCCGGAAACGCAGCCATGGCCTGCTCGGCGGCGGCCCGGTCAGCGGCAAAGTTGTCCTTGCCGCCCAGCCAGTAGTTATAGACCCGGGCGACATGCGCCACGCTGGTGTCGAACGCGGGCGCCTCGCCGGATACCGGTGCCGTTCCGCTCAGCGCGCCTTCACTGGCCATTTACAGCTACCTTCCTGGGGTCACTTTCTAGCCATTATTACGGTACTTAACACCAGAATATCCCGGCCGTCCAGCCGTGCTGTGGCGGGCTATATCGCCTTGATGATCTTCCTGAGCTCCCGCTCGCTATCGTCGGGCGTATCGGCCTCCGCGCTCAGGCTGTTCATGACCTCACGGTAACGGTCCAGCTCGTCGGGCTTGTCGAGGTACAGCGCCCCGGTCAGCTGCTCGATGTAAACGATGTCGGGCAGGTCCGGCTCGGCGAACCTGAGTATCGAGAACGAGCCACCAGCGCCCGAGTGCCCGCCCTGGCTGAACGGCATGACCTGGATCGTGACGTGCGGCAGCTCCGCCAGCCCGATCAGGTGACGCAGCTGCGCGCGCATGGCGTCCCGGCCGCCAAGCGGCCGCCGGAGGGCCGATTCGTCGATGACTGCCCACACCCGGGGCGGGTCACTGACGGTCAGGATCTGCTGACGCTTCAGCCGGAGACTTACCCGCCGCTCGATCTCATCGGCTGGCGCGGCGCGGTGACCAAGCAAGGTCACTGCCCGGGCGTACTGCTCGGTCTGGAACAGGCCTGGCACGAACTGCAGCTCATAAGTCCTGATGAGCGAGGTTGCCTGCTCCAAGCCCACGTACGTGGCGAACCAGTCGGGCATCACGTCGTCGTAGCGCGCCCACCAGCCTCTCGAGTTGGCATGCTGCGCAAGGGTCAGTAAATGCTCGCGCTCGCGGGCGTCGGTGACGCCATACAGCGTGAGCAGGTCGGCTACGTCTCGCTCCTTGAAACTGACGCGGCCATGCTCGACCCGGCTGATCTTGGACCGGGAGGCCCGGATCGCATAACCGGCGTCCTCTGGCGTGATGCTGGCCGCCTCACGCAGACGGCGCAACTGAGTTCCGAGCAGGATCCGCAGCACCGTCGGTCCGCTGGCGGCATCCGCCAGGGCCGGCTCCGGATCACCCGGACCCGAGCCGGCCAGCTCGGCCGCGTCCTCCCGATCCGGCTGCTGAGCCTCGCTCACAATCGCTCCCGCGCCACCTGCCAGGACACCCGTAGTACCTGGCCAGACCAACGATCCCGCATCTGCTCGGCCGACGCGCCGCCAGATCCCGGCAGCGATGCCAGTGCACGGCAAACGGCCAGGAAACGGCGGCGCTAACAGCCGGGCAGCCCCTCCCATGCGCACAATCTTCCGATTGGCCTGGCATCCGGCGTAGTTCGACCGCAGCGTCACATTACTCCAATGCGGTCCCGGGATGCCAGGCCAGCCGCATCAGCATGCAAGGTCGTCGAACTCGCCATTACGCACGCCGGAGAGGAAAGCCGCGATCTCCGCGCGGGTGTAGATAAGCGCTGCCCCTGCCGGGTGTCGCGAGTTACGCATCGCCACGTCCCCGCCGGGCAGGGCGGCGACTTCGACGCAGTTACCGCTGGGGTTGCTGGCGCTGCTCTTGCGCCAGTGCACCGAATCCAGCTCGCTCGCCGCAACGCCATTTGTGACCTGCATTGTTATCTCCTGACTCAGCCGAAGGTTGATTCTGATTGCAAATGCATGTGCAGATGCACGAAACGGAGGTAGCTTAGCTTGCATGGCGCAAGATAACAACGCATATGCACGTGCAGATGACCCTTGCGACTGGCCCGTGCATAGGGCAGTATGTGACCATTCCCGAATCTCGTTCTCCTGACCTTGGCCAGCTGATCACCTTGGGACTCAGATGACGGCCCGCGCGGCCCCGTTAGCGCCAGCCGCCCGACGCGCGGACTGGCCATGGCTGCAGTCGGCCATCGACATGGCGTCGTTCCCGGTCGCAAGGTGGCCAGCTGAGCCTGGCCCGATAGGTGCCAGGTGGGGTCCGCTGCCTAGGGTGGCCACCCGCACGCCGGCCCTGACGCCCCACTCGGTCACCACGGCGAGGGCGTTCACGCTCCGGACGATGCTGCGCTGGGGCGTGGCTGACCGCAGCCACGACGTCGCCAGCGTGGTATCTGAACTGCTGACCAACGCGCTCCGGCACGCGCTGCCTGAGGGCCACGAACTCGCGCCGGACGGTGCTGCGCCCTGGCCCGCCGGGCCGGGCCGGATCCGGCTTGGCCTGCTGTGCGCCGGGCATTGCGTGCTGTGCGCAGTCGCCGACCCGAGCACGGCGGCCCCAGTGCTCCGCCAGCCGGACTTGCTTGAGGAGTCAGGCCGTGGTCTCCATCTGGTGGCCTCGCTCAGCGAGAGCTGGGGTTCCTGCGCGACGCCCGATCAGCACGGCAAAGTGGTGTGGGCAACATTCACGACTACGCGCAGACCGCAGCCCGAGCTAGACCTCGCCCCATAGGTGCTGATCTGTCAACGGGCTGCGGGTTGACTCTCGCCGCAGCCGCTCGGCAGGCCCGATGGCCCTGTGGCTCAACTCCAGGATGCATCGGCTCAGCGGAATAAGGTTCTGAGCGCGCTTCGTATCTCGGTCCGGGAGGTTATCCCGAGTTTGGGGAAGGCCCGGTACAGATGCGAGCTGACGGTCCGATGGGACAGGTAGAGCATCTGGCCGATTTCGCGGTTGCTCAGCCCTCTTGCCGCCATCTGGACGATCTGCAGCTCTTGCGGTGTGAGTTGATCGAGCGCCTCGGGGCTGCGGGGACGGCTCGTCTCTCCCGTCGCGCGCAGTTGCTGGCGCGCCCGGTCCGACCACGCGATCACGCCAAGTGCGTCGAATGCCTCGCAGGCGGCGCGCAACGGCGCCCGCGAAGCCGCGTTCTGCCGTTGCTGGCGAAGCCACTCCCCGTAGGCAAGCTGGACCCGGGCCCTGAGGAACGGCCACGACGTCATATCGGGCCTGAGGGCCGCGTCGAAGAATGCCGGGGCACTGACGTCGTCGGCCAGGACCGCGCGGGCATAGCGCAGGTCGGCATGCAGCTTTGGGGACGGAGTCTGGCTGGCGACTGCTTCCATGTCAGCCATGAAGACAGCGATGCCTTGCGGGTTTCCGCTGCGGTAGGCGGCTTCCGCGAGATCGCCGATCGTGAAGCATCTGATCGCATGGTGATAGGCCGGGTCGGCGTCATCGTGAATGCGCCGCAGATGCTGGAGGGCGTCGGCGGGCCGGCCGGCGCTGAGGTCGGCGAGCCCGCGGGCGAACTGCGCTGCCGCCAGCACCGCGTTGGCGCCGGCCGGCACGCCATCCCGCTCGGCCTGCGCAGCGAGCGCCTCGGCCGTCTCGTGGTCGCCGCGCAGCGCTGCCAGCATCGCCTGAACTGCCTCGGCCGTGGCGGCAATCAACGGTTGTGTTGTTTCCTGGGCCAGGCGGCGGCCCTCGTCGGCGGCCGGAATCGCAGCGCCCAGGTCGGCGAGCTGCGCTGAGCTCCACGCCTGCACTGTCAGCGCTCGGGCCAGGAGACCGAGCCGACCCTGATCCCGCAGCGCCGCCACCGATGTTGCCAGCGGCGCTGTCGCCAAATCGAACGCACCGACTGCTGTTGCCGCGATCCCGCGCAGGCGGTCGGCTCCTGCGCGGGTTCCCGCGGCTGGCACCAGCCGGGACAGCCGGTCGATAACGACTGCGCCTCTGTCGATCGGGGCCGCGAACGCGAGGATCATCAGCAGCCGCGGATCGCTGTCGGCGACATTGAGCCTCTCGGCGGCAGCGATGATCTGGTCCCGTGTCGCCTGTGCAGGCTCGGTCCACCAGCAGCGCTGGGCAGCGCCGTTGAGGAGCTTGAGCGCGATGTCTGTGTCACCGTCAGCGGCGGCCCGCTCCGCGGCACCAGTCAGCGACCGCGCTCCGGCGGCGCCTGCGGGAATGCCGTCTGCGAAGCTCTCCCTGATCCATGTCAGCCGTGCCGTATCCCTGGCGGGCAGGCCGAGCGGCTCTGCCTCCGCCAGCAGGCTTCGCACGAGGTCGTGCCGGCCCAGCTCGAACGCCAGCTCAGCGGCGTGCAGCAGCCGGATGGGACGCTGCTCGCCGTCGCTGAGGTTTGCCGCGCGCTGCAGCGCCGATACCGCGACGGCAGTGCCGCCGCGCTGCTGAGCCTGTGCGGCTGCCGCCTCCAGCGCACCGGCTACGGACTCATCGGGTCCGGTGATCGCCGCCGCCCGGTGCCACACCTGGCGGTCGGGCATGCTCTGGAGCACCTCGGCTAGCGCGGCGTGCACGGCGTGCCGCTGCGAGATGCCTGCTTCCTGGCGGATTGCGGCGCGCATCAACGGATGACGGAACCGCACTTCGGTGTCGTCGGTTTCGATCAGCCCGGCGTCTGTGGCCGGAGCCAGCAGATCGGGTGTCGGTGCTGCAGAGAGCAGCAGTGCGGTGGCGTCCAGGGATTCGCTGATCAGCAATCCGTCGTTCAGGGCGGCCACCAGGAGCGCTGTCCGGGTCTGGTCGGGCAGCTCGAACGCACGCGCCGCAAAAGCCTGTTCAAGGCGCGTCGTGAGCGGCAGCCACTGCGGCAGCTCAGCTCTTTGGCGGACCTTCCGGTATGCGATGGGCAGCTCCACGAGTGCCAGCGGGTTGCCGGCTGCCTCGTCCAGGAAGCGGGCGCGCACCGAGTCCGGAAGGCCGGGAGCGCGGCTATCCAGCAGCGCGGCGGCTGCGGGCGCGGGCAGGGCTTCGAGATGCAGGGCAGGCATTGCGGCCGTAACAGGACTCTGGTGGCCGTCCGGGACCGCGCTGAACAGCAGGACGGGCTCGAAGTCCAGTCGCCGTGCGACGAAGGCCAGGACATCGAAGGTAGAGCGGTCGAGCCACTGAGCATCATCGGCGATGACGAGGACCGGCGATCCCTTCGCGCAGTCAGCAAGCAGGTTCAGCGTCGCGAGGGCTGTCAGGAAGAAATCGGGTGAAATTCCCTCGGCCAAGCCGAATGCCGATTGCATCGCACGGCGCTGCGGCGCCGCGAGCCCGTCCATGTATCCGAGGACGGGACGCAACAGCTGGTACAGCCCGGCGAAGGGAAGCAATGCCTCTGATGGCACCCCCGTGGCCCGCAGGACCTGGATGCCACGACGGGCCGCGCGCGTCGCGGCCTCGCGCAGGACCGCCGACTTGCCCACCCCCGGGCCCCCGGTTACTGCCAGGCAACCGCCATGCTCGTGAATGTCGTCGAATAGCTGATCAAGCGCTTGTAGTTGAGATTGGCGTCCGAATAGCGAACTGACTGCTGGCACTGACTGATCCCATCTAAGGTGCCCTCAGGTCCATGATCACATGCGTCGGGACGACCTGGCATGGAACCCACCGGCGGCAGGCCGCGCGCATCGCATGCGCCCGGGGCCGGCCTGGCCGGGCTGGCGCCGGGGTTGCGCTGGTCGACGAGGGCGAGCAGCGGTCCGGCGAGCCCGAGGAAGGTCAGCAACACGCCGAGCCCGTCCACCCGGCTAGGCGCGGCGCTGCGCGGCGCGGACCCGGACGCCACAGTGATCAGGGCCAGGGTGACTGCGACGAACGGAACGTTGATCGCAAAAATGTCAGCGGCAGCCACACGGCGCCCACCTGGTAACCGCCGGCCAGCGCAGTGACAACGGTGGCGATGCTCGCCCACGGGTCCGCGAGCCGATCGCGCCGCGCTCGGGTTCAGGAAGGCGGCAACAATAGCCGCCAGTGCGCTGGGAGTCAGCAGTGCCCGAACGCGCCCTGGACGGCACGCCCCGCGATCAGCACCCCGATGTTGGGTGAGAGGGCGCAGACAAGTGAGAACAGGCCGAATCCGGCGACGCCGATCGAGAAGACGCGGACCATCCCATGATCGCCGTCAGCAGGGCCAGCTGGTTGCGGCGGGGAGCGGACTTCTCGGCCCCGTGCATCGGCTGGCTTCAGGTTGTCTTGATCAGGCCGCCGTCGATGACGTAGTTAACGCCGGTGACGTTCGCGATCCGGTCGGAGGCCAGGAACGTGATGAGGGTGGCGACTTCCTCCGGTGTCGTGAACCGGCCGGTCGCGAACCCTCCGATCCCCGAGATGATCGTCGCCCGGGCAGTGTCGGCGTCGACGCCGGTGGCCTTCGCGACGGTCTCGGCCACGCCATGCTCGCCGAGCCACAAGTCGGTCGATACCGGGCCGGGCGAGACTGCGTTGACGCGGATACCTCGCGGCCCGAACTCCTCGGCGAGGGTCTTGGTCAGGTTGACGAGCGCGGCCTTGGCCGCCCCGTAGTCGATGGTGGCGGCATCGGGCTGGAAGAAGGCGTTGACAGAGGCGACATTGACAATCGCGCCGCTGCCCTTGCCCACCATCGCGGTCAGGGCAGCGCGGCTGGCCCGCAGCGCGATGAAGAAATTCATCTGCATCGCCCAGGCGAAATCCTCGTCGCTGGTGCCGAAGAATCCGGCCAGCCGCATCCGGACTGCCCCCACGTTGTTGACCAGTACGTCGACCCGGCCATGGTCCTCGATCGCGCGGCCGACCAGCTGGGCCGGCCCCTCGGCCGCGGACAGGTCCACAGCCACCGGGGTCACCCCTTTTATGCCTTCGAGGGATCCCGTCGTAAGCGATCCGGCGACGACCTGCGCCCCTTCATCGGCCAGGGCCAGGGTGACGGCCTTCCCGATGCCCTTGCCTGCTCCGGTGACCACCGCGATCTTGCCAGCGAGGTTAAGGTCCACTGGGCTTCCTTCCGTAGCTAGATCTCCCCCGCCGGGCCTCGCTCACGTACCGGCAGCGCTACCAGACGGCCGTGCCCCCGTGTCCTGATACCCGCGTCGCGGCACCAGCAGGCCTCGAGCCCTTCCGGATCAGGCTCCGGCCGGCCGTGCAGGCGCGAAGCGCTGCACAAACGCCAGGGCGGTGTCGGCGACTTCCCGCCACCCGCCGTCGATGGTGAGGGCGTGGCCGCGGTTGGGCATTTCCACGATCTCCGTCACGTCCTTGTTGCGGTGCTGGTGCTTGAAGGAGGCATTGGTGATAGCCCATGGCACCGTGTGGTCTTTCTCGCCGGAGACGAGCAGCATCGGGCCGCGGTCGGGATTCTCGGTGTCGACCTTTGCCTCGGTCCACGGATTGAGGTTGGCTGCCGCGGCCTGGAAGAGCGGCAGGCCGGAGGCAGGTACGGCGAAGGTCTCGTACAGCTGCTTTGCCTCGTCCTCAGACACGGCGTTGGCGAACGCGTAGCGGAACTGGTCGTAGCTCAGCGGCACCGCGCGGTGCCGATTCGCCGGGTTGCCCAGCGCTGCCGACGCTGCGCGCAGCGCCGAGATGGGCAGCGGCAGCACGCCGCGGAACGGCGCCGGGTCGATCGCCACCGACACGGCCGCCAGGCCGCGCCCCGCGAGGATCTGGGCCAGCAAGCCGCCAAAGGAGTGGCCGATGATGGCCGGCTTGCGCGCCAGGGAGTCCGCGATAGCGGCGAAATGGTCGGCGACCTGGCCGATCGACTTGTGCGCGAACACCTCCGGGTGCTCCTCGGCCTCGGCGGTCGTCTCGGGGTCATCGGGCCAGCCGGGCGTCAGCGCTACGTAGCCGGCAGCTTCGAAAACTGCGGCCCAGCGATCCCAGCTGCTTGGCAGGAGCCACAGGCCGTGGACGAACATGACCGGAGTGAGACCGGAGCCGTTCGCCCGGTCCACCTGCCCGGCTTCATGTTCGCTGATCGTCGTCTCGTTCTTAACCGTGGTCATGCAGTTCCTTCCTTCGAGACCCGGCATGGACGCCGGGTCGGGATTCCTCACAGCGGACCTGCCTGTCAGACCGCGCCAGGAGCGCGGACAGACGCCGCAGCCGCTGCGGCGATCAGCTCGGCCACCGCGGCCGGCTGCGTCAGGGTGATGGCGTGCGAGGCGCGGATCTTTGTGGTGTGCGCGTCGGCGCGCCGGGCCATGAACTGCTGGGCTTCGGGCGGAATGATCATGTCGTCAGTCGCGATCAGGTACCAGCTGGGCGTCGTCTTCCAGGCTGCCGCGGTTGCCTTTTCCGCGAAGGCCGTGGCCGCGATGGGGCGCTGCGCCGCCGCCGCAGCGGCGGCAGTGCGGCGAGGCAAGTCGGCGGCAAACAGCGGCGGGTACATTTCGTGATCGATGTGCAGCTCGACACAGGGATCGCCGCTGCCGTCGGAGAAGGTGCCGGGGCGCAGGGCGGCCAGCAGCTGGCTGCCAGGGAACCGGTCGCAGATATCGAGTGCGCTCTCACCCTCTTCAAGCGCGTAGGCGGCCACGTACACCAGGCCCGCAATGTTGTCCGCCGCTCCGGCAGCCGTGATGACGGCTCCGCCGTAGGAGTGCCCCGCGAGGACAACGGGCCCGTCGATCGCCGCCGCGATACTCGCGACATAGGCAGCGTCGGACGCAAGGGTGCGCAAGGGATTCGCCACGGCGATGACCCCGATGCCCGCGCCTTGCAGCTCGGGGATCACATCAGCCCAGATCGACCCGTCCGCGAACGCGCCATGTACAAGCAGCACCGTCGGAATGCTCCCATTCCGAAATGCGCCGGACGGGTTCATCGTAGGCGTCCTGAAGGCAAAGTAAGCACTTCATGAACCTAGGACGGGAGCATGCCGGATCGCTTGGGTCAGGTGACTGCATTCCGCGTGGACGCCCTGCAATGCACTTCGCAGACCCCCGCTAGCCCCAGACGGCAACCGGCTTAAGGGCCTGCGGAGACCACTGGGCGCAGTCATCCGACTGAAGCCAGGCCAGCACCGGCACACGTACCGTCTCCCCTACCCAGCTGGCCACCTCACCGCAATAGATCGTGAAAGGTAACCCGATGAAGAGAACCCGGCGCGCATTGCGCCCAGGACCCCGTGCCTTGCTCAGCGCCACCATCCTCGCCATAGGCGGTCTGCTGGTATCCGCTACCCAGCTGGCCGCTGCGCAGCCCCGCGCTGCCCAGGAGACGCCGCTGGGCCCAAAGCTCACCATCGTCCTTGAGCACGGTGCCTGGGCGGATGCATCCAGCTGGGCCCGCGTCAGTTTCCTGCTGCAGCAGCAGGGCTACGTGGTCGACGCGCCTCCAGACCCACTGCGCGGCCTGGCGAATGACTCCTCGTACCTGTCGGACTTCCTCAGTACCATCAGCGGCCCGATTGTCCTCGTCGGCCACTCGTACGGCGGAGCGGTGATCACCAACGCCGCTACCAGCAACTCCAACGTCAAGGCCCTCGTCTACGTGGACGCGTTCATACCTGCACAGGGCGAGACACTCTTGCAGCTCGTAGCCGCTCAGCCCGGATCCTGCCTCGGCGGGAACCCAGCGAACGTCTTCAACTTCGTGCCTTACCCGGCAGCTCCGGCCGGGGACGTGGACCTGTACCTCAAGGCAGCGGCAAACCCGTCCTACATCGGCTTCGCGCGATGTTTCGCCAACGGCTTGCCGACCGGCGAAGCCGCCGTCCTCGCCGCGAGTCAGCGCCCGCTAGCCTTCAGCGCGGCCGCGGCTCCCTCCGGAGTTCCCGCCTGGCTGACCATCCCGTCCTGGTCGGTCATTGGCACGGCTGATCACGTGCTCCCCGTGGCTGAGCAGCTATTCATGTCCAAGCGCGCCAACGCTCACATCAGGGAGATCAACGCCGGGCATCTGTCCATGATCTCCGACCCCGGAGCTGTCGCCAGGGTAATAGTCGAGGCGGCGCAAGCCGACAACTGAGCCAGAATCTGCTGATGGCGGCCGGCGTCCTGCGTAGCGGAAGCGCAGGACGCCGGACTGCTGCGCGATGCCAGGACGGCTGCACGACCGGCCTCGCCGGGCTGAGCTAGGCCTGCAGCACCGGCAGCGGCGCCCGCGGGCCGCGGACGGACGCGCAGACGCCGTCGCTGGCCGCGGCCGCGGCCACCCGCTCGGCGGACGGCGTCCCGTACAGCGTGGTCCGCTGGCGCAACGGCCGCCCGGTCGGCGCCACTAGCTCGGTTAGCTGGCTGATGGTTTTGTAGGACCCGTTCTCCGAGCCCGCCATCCGGCTGATGGTCTCCTCCATCAGGGTGCCGCCGACGTCATTGACGCCGCCGCGCAGCACGTCCTGGCACGTCTCAGCGCCGAGCTTGACCCAGGAGCACTGGATGTTTCCGATGGCGCCATGCAGCATCAGCCGGGACACCGCGTGCACGGCCCTGTTCTCCCGCCTCGTCGGTCCTGGCCGCGCCATTCCCGCCAGGTAGATGGGCGAGCTCGCGTGCACGAAAGGCAGCAGCACGAACTCGGTGAAGCCGCCGGTCCGCTCCTGGATCGCCCGGATGACCCGCAGGTGCCCGACCCAGTGCGCGGGCTTGTCGACATGTCCGTACATCATCGTCGCGGTCGTGCGGATGCCCAGCTCGTGCGCCGTCGTCATGACCTCGATCCAGGCGGCAGCCGGCAGCTTGCCCTTAGTCAGCACCCAGCGAACGTCGTCGTCGAGGATCTCGGCGGCCGTGCCCGGCAGTGAATCCACCCCAGCCGCCCGGGCCCGGATCAGCCACTCTCGCACCGGCAGGCCCGTTCTGGCGGCCCCGTTCATGACCTCCATCGGCGAGAACGCGTGCACGTGCATGTCCGGGCAGCGCTGCTTCACCTCGGCGGCGATCTCGAAATACGCGGTGCCGGGCAGGTCCGGGTGGATGCCGCCCTGCATGCACACCTCGGTTGCGCCCGCCTGCCAGGCCTCGGCCGCGCGGTCGCCGATCTGCGCCAGCGACAGCGTGTAAGCGTCCGCGTCCGTGCGCCGCTGCGCGAACGCGCAGAACCGGCAGCCGGTGTAGCAGACGTTGGTGAAATTGATATTACGGGTAACGACGTAGCTGATCTCGTCCCCGGCGACATCACGGCGCAACCCGTCGGCCAGCCCGGCCAGCGCCTCGAGTTCCGGCCCGTCAGCATCCAGCAGGGCGAGTGCCTCGTCATCGCTGATCCCCGCCGGGTCACGCTCGGCGCTGCGCAGCGCCGCCAGCACTTCGGCTTCCGCCTTGCGCGGCGCGGCGGTGCCGATCCGGGCGCCGACCTCGGCCCAGTCGCCGTAGACCTCGGCAAAGTCGTCGCGACGGTCCTTGGTCCGGCCGGTCGTGTCGATCGCGGTGTGAAGGTCCGTCCGCCCGCTCGACTCACCCCAGCCACCATCAGGCTCTTGCCAGGGCAGGCCCCGCGGCACCGCATCGGCCCTGGCGAGCCCGGTGCGCGGATCGGCCAGCGCGACGACATGGCCGGCCAGCCGCGGGTCCAGCCACGGCTCGCGGATGTAACCGGGGTAGATCGTCAATCGCTCGGCCAGCTCGAACCCGGCGGCTGCCGTCCGGGCGGCCAGGTCGTCAAGCAGCGGCCAGGGCCGCTCCGGGTTGACGTGATCAGGCGTCAGCGGCGAGACCCCGCCCCAGTCATCGATGCCGGCGGACAGGATCAGCTGATACTCGTCGCCGATCAGGTTGGGCGGCGCCTGGATGCGCGCTGACGGGCCGAGCACGAGCCTGGCCACCGCGATCGTGGCGGCGAGGTCGGACAGCTCGGCATCGGGAACGCCGCGCATTTTGGTATCCGGCTTGGCGCGGAAATTCTGCACGATGACTTCCTGGATGCCGCCGTACTCGCGGGCGACCTGCCGGATCGCGAAGATCGAATCCGCCCGCTCGGCTAGCGTCTCGCCGATGCCGATCAGGATCCCGGTGGTGAACGGCACGTTGCTGCGCCCCGCGTCCTGCAACACCCGAAGCCGCACGGCCGGGTCCTTGTCCGGGCTGCCGAAGTGCGGGCCGCCGCGTTCGGTGAACAGACGTCTGGAGGTGGTTTCTAGCATCATGCCCATCGACGGCGCCACCGGCTTCAGCCGCTGGAAGTCCTGCCAGCTCAGGACGCCGGGGTTGAGGTGCGGCAGCAGCCCGGTCTGCTCCAGCACGCCGATCGCCATGGCCCGTACGTAGGACAGCGTGTCGTCGTATCCGTGCGCGTCCAGCCACTCGCGCGCTTGCTTCCACCGCGCCTCTGGCCTGTCCCCCAAGGTGAACAAGGCTTCTTTGCAGCCGAGCGATGCGCCATCACTGGCGATCTTGAGAACGTCGTCCGGAGACAGGAACGGGGCCGTGAGCTTGCCCGGTACGGTCACGAATGTGCAGTAGGCACAGCGATCCCGGCACAGCCGGGTCAGCGGGATGAAGACCTTGCGCGAGTAGGTGATAACGCCAGCGCGGTTCGCGGCCGCCAGGCCGGCGTCGCGCATCCTGCCAGCGTGCCCCAGCAGCCCGGTGAGATCGGCGCCACGGGCATGCAGCAGGACCGTGGCCTCGACTTGATCGAGCGACTTGCCGTCCCTGGCCCTGGCCAGTGCCCGGCGGATTGCGCTCGCGCTCGGCGGGGAGTCCGGAGGTCCGTGCTGCGCGCTGCCGGGGCTGTGCTCGTCGTAGCTGATGGCGCTACCTCTTTCGTTACCGGGCATTCGGCCTCATCCCACCCTAGGACGCGGCCGCCTGGTCCTGCGGGGCGAGGCGGACTGCAGCGATAACGAGGTGACGCGCGATCTACTTCCCTGCGGTCAGCTATCGGACTGCCGCAGTGCTGGCGCCGGGGATGCCGGAGGCGCGGTATTGCCAGCCAGCGGCACGCCAGCGGGCTGGGTCCAGGACATACCGGCCGTCGATGATGTTGCGGGCTGCGGTTACACCGGCCAGTTGATCCGGGTCGATGCCGGCGAACTCAGGCCAGTCGGTGAGCAGCAGCACGACATCCGCACCGGTGGCCGCGGCCAGGACCGATGGCGCGTAGGTCAGTTCTGGCCAGGCCATGCGCGCGTTCTCCATCGCGGCCGGGTCGTACACGGTGACCTCCGCGCCGAGACCGTGCAGGATTTGCGCAACATCCAGTGCCGGGGAATCGCGGACGTCGTCCGAACCGGGCTTGAAGGCCGCCCCGAGCACGCAGACCACCTTGCCGGCGACCGAGCCGCCGAGTGCCTCGCAGGCCAGGTTCACCATGCCGGTGCGGCGGCCCAGGTTGATCGCGTCGACCTCGCGCAGGAACTTCAGCGCGTCGTCCGCGCCAAGCTCCTCGGCCCTGGCCAGGAAGGCGCGAACGTCCTTGGGCAGGCACCCGCCGCCGAAGCCGAGGCCTGGCCGCAGGGACGCATTGCCGATTCGCGGGTCCGCGCCGAGAATGTTGGCCAGGGTCGCAACGTTTGCGCCCGACGCGTCGCAGACTTCGGCGACCGCATTGATGAATGAGATCTTGGTGGCCAGGAACGCGTTGGCAGCGACCTTCGCCAGTTCGGCCGTCGCCAGGTCGGTGACGAAGAAGTCGATGCCTGCCGCCAGCTGCGGAGCGTAGACCTCGCGCAATGCGGCTTCGGCGCGCGCGGAGGTGACCCCTACCACTATGCGGTCGGGGCGGAGCGTGTCATGGACGCCATGACCCTCGCGCAAGAACTCGGGATTCCAGGCCAGCTCGGCCGACTCGCCGCCGGCGCCAGCCGGGCCAGCCGCGGCCCTAGGCCGGCCGCGGTGCCGACTGGCACGGTCGACTTTCCCACGATCAGGCAGGGCCGCGTCAGCCGCGGCGCAAGGCCGTCGAGGCAGGCCTCCACCTGAGACAGGTCGGCTCCGTGGCCGTCGCGCCGCTGCGGGGTACCAACGCACAGGAAATGTACGTCACCGAACTCCGCGGCCTGCTCGTAGGAGTTCGTGAAAGTCAGTCGCCGGGACTTCAGGCCCTCGGCCAGCATGTCCTGAAGGCCCGGCTCGTAGATCGGGACTTCACCGCGGTTCAGTCGCGCCACCTTATCGGCGTCGATATCGAACCCGAGGACCTCGAAACCTTCCGACGCCATGCAAACCGCGTGGGTAGTACCCAGGTAGCCGGTCCCCAGCACGGTGAGGCGCGGGCGGTCAGCCATCGACTCTAATCTCCTCGGTTCCGTCAAGCCCCGTTAATATCCCGCTGACGCTGCGACCCTACCGGGCGCAGGCCAGAACCGGCACCCTCAGTCCCGCTCGCCGGTCACGCGCTGAGTGCCCGGCCTGAGGAGACGCAACCGCAGGGACACCGGACATCGCTCGACTGAATGGGTACTTTAGCGGGCTTTTACCGGCCAAAGCGTCCTCAACTGACTACAGGGCGCGGTAGTCCCGCGCGGCCGTCCTCGGCCCGCGGCGGGGTGGCTGCCCGCCACCGAGCTCGATCAGCCGGCTGGCCCGGTAGCGCTGACCCGCATACGGCTCCAGTAGCGCCAGCATGCTCGCGTCATCGGCCGCAGGCATCCCCGTCAGCGTCCAGCCCACTATCGCAGGCAGATGGTAATCACCGACACTGATCGCGTCAGGGTCTCCGCAGGCCCGCTGCCGCGTCTCCGCGGACGTCCACGGGCCGATCCCCGGCAGGGAGCGCAGCTGGCTATCGGCCTCGGCGCCAGGCAGCGAGCCCGCCTGTTCAAGCCGCCGCGCCGCCCTGGCCGCGCCCGCGATCGTCCGGGCCCGGACCGGTTCGACCCCGGCCCGGTGCCAGTCCCAGGACGGGATGGCGGCCCAGACCGCAGGCGACGGGAACACCCGCATCCCGGCGGGTGCCGGTCCCGGCGCGGGCGTGCCGAACCAGTGCAGCAGCCGGCGCCAGGCGCGGTGCGCCTCGATGCCGACCACCTTCTGCTCGAGCACGGCCGGGACGAGCGCCTCGAGTACCCGGTCAGTGCGGCCGAGACGCAGCGCCGGGAACTTCCGGACGAGATCCCGCATTCGTGCATGGACCGGAACGAAGCCCGACGGATCGTCCGCAGCGCCTAGCTGCCCGGGCAGGGTGGCAAGCAGCCAGTTCGCTCCCGGGCCCCAGGCTGACGCCGCCACCGCAGTGCCTGCGACGGCCACAGTGCCTGCCGCATCCACCGGGCCTGGCCCGCATCCACCGGGCCCGGGCTGGCGCTCACCCGCAGCGTGCTGGGCCCGTCCGGTGTGAGCGACGTCCGCCAGACGGCGCCCGCTGAGTCGACGCGGAAGGCAGGATCGCCTGGACCGCGGCGATGCACGACGAGCGCCTGGCGGATGTTTACGGCGAACGGGGGCCGCCAGACGATGCTCAGTCCCACTTCGGGGCCCACGTTCCCTCCATAATGCCGAGCCACACGGCCGGAATGCCCATGTCGCCGGCCAGCCAGGAGATGACGCGGCTCCCGCGCGCGGGACCTCGCCGCGTCGGGCATAGTTACAGGATGCTTTACTCCACGATTCTGGCAGGCGGCAGCGGCACCAGGCTGTGGCCGCTCTCCCGCGCCGACGCGCCGAAGTTCCTGCATCCGCTCACCGGGACGGACCGGTCCCTGCTACAGGCCACCGTCGATCGGATCAGACCGCTCTCGGCTGACGGCGATATATACGTGGTCACCGGGACCGCGCATGCTGCGGCCATCGCCAGCCAGCTGCCGCAGGTGCCTGCCGCAGAACATCCTGGTCGAGCCTTCCCCTAAGGACTCCTGCGCAGCGGTGAGCCTGGCCAGCGCCGTGCTGGCGCAGCGGGACCCGGACGCGATCATGGCAGCCTTCTCGGCCGATCACCTCATCGGCGATGAAGACCGGTTCAGCGAGACCATCAGGCAGGCCGCAGCTGCGGCCCAGGCCGGCTACCTGACCACGGTTGGCATCAAGCCAGCTCATCCCGACGTCCGGTTTGGCTACCTGAGGCTAGGCCCGGCTCAGCTCGCCGACACCGGCCTGCCGGCAGCCGCCAGGGTGGTCGCGGAGTTCAAGGAGAAGCCGTCGGCCGCGCTGGCTGCCGGTTACCTCGAGTCCGGCCAGTACCTGTGGAACGCCGGGATGTTCGTGTTCGCGGTACGGGATTTCCTCAGCGAGCTAGGCCGCCAGCGCCCGCGGCTGTTCGCGGGCATCACCCGGATCGCGGCAGCCTGGCACGGCGGCGACCGTGACGCCGTACTAGCCGAGGTCTGGCCGGGCCTGGAGAAGATATCGGTTGACTATGGCGTGCTCGAGGGCGCGGCCGCTGCTGGCAAGGTGGCCACCGTGCCCGCTGATATGCCGTGGAGCGACGTCGGCGACTTCGACTCGCTCGGCGAGTCCCTGCCAACCGATCACGCGGGGAACCTGATCATCGGCGGCCAGGCCGAAGTGATCGCGCGGGACGTGAAGGATTCGGTCATCGTGTCGACGACGGACCGGGTGATCGCCGTCGTGGGCCTCGACGACATCGTCGTGGTGGATACCGGGGACGCGACGCTGGTCTGCGCCCGGTCGCGGGCCCAGGAGGTCAAACAGGTCGTCGAGGAACTGCGGGGGCGCGGCGGCGCCGACCGGCTCTGATTACTCGGCCGCCTGCGCAGCAGCCCGTTCATAGCTGATCATGTGCGCCTCTGCCGAGGCAGCCCAGCTGAACTCCATCGCCCGCGCATAACCGGCATCGCCAAGCGCGGTCCGCCGGTCTGGGTCCTCCAGCAGCGCCGCCAGCGCCGCTCTGATGCTGTCGGAGTCAGGCTCGGTGTAGGCGACGGCATCCCCGCCAACCTCGGGCAGGGCGGTCCGGTGCGTCGTCAGAACCGCGGCTCCGCAGGCCATGGCCTCCAGGGCAGGGAGCCCGAAGCCCTCGCCGGTGCTGGGGAACGCGACCACCAGGGCGCCGCCGAAGAAACCGGGCAGATCATTGAAGTGCAGGTAGCCAGGCCGGACCAGGTGCAGGTTGGCCGGAACCGCGGCCACGGCCTGGTCGACTTCCTCGCTCCAGCCGCTGCCGCCGGCGAGCACCAGGGCCGGCGGGTCGGTCATGTCCGCGGCGACCGCGGCCCAGCCGGCGATCAGGGCCGGCACGTTCTTGCGCGGCTCAAGCGTGCCGAGGTAGGCGACGTAGTCATTTCCGTGCAGCCCCAGCCGGTCCGATACCTGGCGGCGCTGGGTTGCGTCAGGCCGGTGGAACAGGTCGTGGTCGACGCCGTGGTAGGCCACGTCGATCCGCGTCGGGTCAGCGGCGAGCACGCGCACCAGCTCGTCCCTGGTCGCCTTCGACGGCACGACGAGCCTGGTTGCCCGGCGCGCGGAGGTGCGGATGGCCGCCTTGTAGAAAGTGGCGGTGACGGGGCTGTGCGCGTCCGGCTCGGTGAAGAAGGTCAGATCGTGCACGGTGACCACGACGGGTTTGTTCGGCCGCAGCGGCATTGAGTAATGCGGGGAGTGGATGACGTCCGCGTCGACCTGCTGAGCCACCAGCGGCAGCCCGCTCTGCTCCCAGGCCAGCCTGGCCGGGCGGTGCGCGATAGCCGGGGGAGCTGCTACCACCCTGGCGTGTGGCACGAGCCGCCCGTATCGCTCCTCATCTGCCCGCTGGCAGGCCACCGCGAGGTCAGCTCCAGCCGCATCCAGCGCACTGACCAGGCCGTCTACATAGCGGCCGAGTGCACCGCGGTCGGCAGGCACCGCAGTCGCGTCAACCAGCACACGAGGTGCCACGACCAGTACCGCTCCCTTCATTCCGCTATGCCAGGAGGTGCGGGGAAGCCCCAAAGTGCATGCATAACCGAAGGCCCCGCCCTGGGTGTCCCGTCACCTCCGAGCGTACGCCCTCGGCGGCCCCGGTGTGCCGCGGTGGCGGCCCGGCGGGCCACTAACGGGCGCCCATTCAGCAGGATTATGCCGGGAGTTCAACCCAGCGCCTCCGGCCCGTACGGCGGCAGAGCCACCCTGATTTTCCGGTCGTCAGCATGACGGGACCTGGCGCCCCGCCTTGATCGCAGCCAGGTCGTGGATGGCACCCGCCAGCGTGCTTACCTTGACCAGCCGGAGTCCCGAGGGAACCGCGCCGGCCGTGTCCGAGCAGTTGGGTGCCGGGGTCAGGAAGATCGTCGCCCCCGCCGACCTGGCGCCCGCCATCTTCTGCTGGATCCCGCCGATCTGCTCGATCACCCCGGTTGGCGAGATCTCGCCCGTGCCGGCGATAAAGCGGCCGCCGGTCAGGTTGGCCGGAGTCAGCTTGTCGATGATCCCCAGCGCGAACATCAGGCCAGCGCTTGGCCCGCCGATATTCGGCAAGTTGATCTTGACGGTGAACGGGAAGACATAGCTCGGCGTTAGCCCCACGCCAACCACCGGCTGGCCGCTGACGTCCTTGGTAACCAGCCGGATCGTCCTCGTGACGCCCTTGCGTTCCACGGTCAGGCTGACCGGGGCACCGGGCTTGCGGTTCCTGATCATGGTCACGAGACTGCGATGACAATCGGCGGGGATCCCGCCAACGGCCGTGATCACGTCGCCAGGATGGAGGACGCCGTAGGCGGGAGTGCCCTTCGCCGTCGATACGACCGTGCCGAGGACCTTGACGTTGATGTTCAGGTAGCACAGCGCGGCCGCGGTGGCGTCCTGTTGCGAGCCCACCATCTGCTGGGTGTCTTGCTGCACGACTTGCTGCTGTGTCTGGCCGGGCGCGTAGATCTCGCTGGCGGGAACGACGGCGTCCTCCGGCGTCAGCCAGGCCCGCAGTGCGCTGAAGATATTGAAGTCGGTATTGGGGCCGCCGGTGTAGGACACGGTGACCAGGTTCAGGTTGCCCGTCGTCGGATAGGTGCGCCGGCCGATGACCTGGATGAGTGGCTTACCGAACGGCTTGCCGAGAGTGTTCAGCGTGGGACCGGGAGTCAGCGCGACGTACGGCACTGTGGTCACGGCCGCCACGATCAGGCCTGCCAGCACGCAGGCGCCAGCAATCAGCAAGGTGGCAAGCTGGTTCGGTGCGGGCGCGCGGCGGTTGGGCACAGGCGGAAGCCTACGCACTGTTCACCCACTCGCTGTCACCACCGGTGAAGAACTGGTGCTTCCAGATCGGCACCGTAGCCTTTACGTCGTCCACTAGCTGCTCGCAGGCGGCGAAAGCAACATCACGATGCTCGGCAGCAACGGCCGCGACGACGGCGAGGTCGCCGATCTGCAGGTCACCGGTCCGGTGGGCCACGGCTAGGGCGAGGATCGGGTGGCTGGCCGCGACCTTCTCCGCGACCTTGGCGAGTTCGGCGGCCGCCGAGGGATGCGCGTCGTACGACAGCGTCGTGACGCCCCGGCCATGGTCATGATCACGGACTGCACCGATGAAGATGGCGATGCCCCCGGCGGCGGGATCGGCCACCGCGGCGCGGACCTCGTCCACCGACAAGGGACCGGCCCGCAGCTCGGTCATCCGGATTACGGTCACGATGCAAAGTTACCGCGACCGCGATACCGCGACTCCGCTCAGGACCCGCGCCGGCGCTTACGCACCTGGCGGACGATCGCGGCAGTGCCGATGACCGCGACGGTCGCGCCGGCGGCGGTGATAGTCGCGTCTTTCTTGTCCAGCCGCCGCCCGGCCACCGCATGGTGCCCGGCCCGCTGATCAAGCAGGACCTGGAGGGCTTCTTCGTTGTCATAGGTCGGCTGCCAGCCCGCTTCCCGGAGCGCCCGGCAGTCCACCACCCACGGGTACACGACGTAACGCAGGTCGGTAACGGGGGCTGGCGTGATGCCGGCGCGGTGCAGCCGCTGCGCCGTGGCGAACGTCAGCCCGGCCGGGAGCTCGATCCTGCGCATCCCGGACAGCTCCTCCAGCTGCTCCTGCTCCAGCCATCCCTCGCAGCCCACCGCGAACACCCCGCTGACCGTGCCGACCGCGGCCAGCTCCAGTGCGCTGACCAGGTCGTCGAGATGGCAGAACTGCCAGCGGGCAGCGAATCCCTTTACCGCGAGCAGGCGCGGGGCCTCGAAATGCCGGGTGATGAGCGTGTCGACGCCGTCGCCAACCAGCGCCGCCGGACGGGCAACGGCAATTTCCAGGCCCAGATGTGCCCGCGGTGAGCGCTCGGCCAGGTGCTCGATTTCCAGCAGGTCCCCGACCACGCTGTCGTCGGACTCCGCGCTCAGGCGCGCATCCTCGGGCAGCGGGACCGGATTTTCCGGACGCGCGCCATAGACCATCGCGCTGGTCACCAGGACCACCCGGCCCACGCCGCCCGCAGCGGCCGCGGTGAGCACCGTCTGGGCGCCGCGAACGTTGAAGGCGCGCCGGGCCCGCGCATCGGACTCCGGAGACAGGTCCAGGTCGGTATGCACGACCACGTCGACACCGGATAGCCGGCCGGCCAACGCCGGGTCCCGGATATCGACGATTCGCCAGGTCACGCCGCTGACATCACCACGCTCCTCGTCGATCGCAACGACACGGCCGACCAGCGGAGACTTCGCCAGCCGGCCCGTCAGGGCGAGTCCGAGCCCGCGCGCCGCGCCGGTGACCGCGATGACCGGGCCTGGCCGGTCGGCACGGTGGCCCGGCTGAGCTGCGGCGGTCACGGCTACGTGAGCTGTCCTGGCCGCCCCGGCGGGTGCTGCCGCAGGGGTCCCGGCCCTTGCGGTCGTAGCCATCCCGGCCTTGGCTGTCGCCGGTTCGCCCCGGCCGGCCGAGTCCGCCTCGGCTGGCCCGGCCTGGGTCTG
This sequence comes from uncultured Actinomycetota bacterium, assembly GCA_963804435.1. GTDB lineage: Bacteria > Actinomycetota > Actinomycetes > Streptosporangiales > Streptosporangiaceae > JAJYUU01. The sequence goes on from CAWDQI010000001.1 coordinate 4,719,651, forward strand.
ATCGCCGTGCTTGCGTTGCTCACCGCGGCCACGCCTGCGTTGCTCGCCCCCGCCGCGCTGAGTCTCCGATCCGCCGACAGGGCTGCGCTCATGGCGAACCTGGGCTACTCGGTTACTCACCACGGACCTTCCCTGGGATAGCTTGGCGAGTGTGGACCCTTCCATCCTGCCTGACAGGCCGGGCAGATGACTGAGCCTCCCTTCGGCTTCGGCCCGGGGCGTAACTCCGGCGACGGCCCAGACGACCCTGGTGGCCCCGGCGGTTCCGGTGGTTCGGGGAGCTCCGGGGCTGGCGGCTCCGGGCCGCTCGATCCGTTCGGCGGCATGGGCCCGCTGGGCGATCCGCAGCAGTTCGCCGAGGCCTTGCGGCAGTTCGCGGATCTCATGTCGTGGCAGGGCGGCCCAGTCAACTGGGACTTGGCCAAGAACATCGCGCGCCAGACCGTCGCGCAGGAGGGCGACGCGAGCGTCCTGGACAGCGATCGCGCCAAGGTTGCTGAGGCGCTCAGACTGGCCGACCTATGGCTTGAGGACGTCACCGAATTCCCGAGCGGGATCAGGACAGTACAGGCTTGGAGCCGGGCGGAGTGGGTCGAGGCCACCCTGCCGGTCTGGTCCAAGCTGTGCGATCCCATCGCCGCCAGGGCAGTGGAAGCCATGAGCGGGCTACTCGGAGACGACCCCAGCGAGATAGCCGCCGACTTGCCGCCTGAAATGCGGGCGATGGTCGGCGGTCTTGGCGGCCTCGGCGGCCTCGGCGAGATGATGAAGCGGATCGGCGGGATGATGGTGGGCGGCCAGACGGGCGCCGCGGTGGGTGCCCTCGCCGCCGAAGTCGTCAGCTCCACCGACGTCGGGCTTCCCCTCGGGCCGGAGGGCACTGCCGCGCTACTGCCGGCCGGCGTTGCGGCGTTCGGCGCCGGGCTATCGGTGGACGCGGACGAGGTTCGGCTGTTCCTCGCGCTGCGCGAGGCAGCTCACCACCGGCTGTTCGGCCATGTGCCATGGCTCAGGGCCCGATTGTTCGGCGCGGTCGAGGATTATGCGCGCGGTATCACGGTCGATACCTCGGCCTTGCGCGAGGCTATGCCGCAGATCGACCCCAGCAATCCGGAGGCACTCAACGAGGCCTTGTCGGGCGCGGCCCTGTTCCAGCCTGAGGACACGCCGGCGCAGAAGGCCGCGCTGGCCCGGCTCGAGACCATGCTGGCACTGGTCGAGGGCTGGGTTTCGACCGTGGTCGAGGCGACTGCCCGGGACCGGCTACCGCAGGCTGACGCTCTCGGCGAAGCCATCAGGAGGCGCCGGGCAACTGGCGGGCCGGCGGAGCGGACGTTCGCCACGCTCGTGGGCCTGGAGCTGCGGCCGCGGCGGCTCCGGGAGGCAGCGGCGATTTGGCATGGCCTGACCGCCGAGCGGGGAGTCACCGGGCGCGACGGCATCTGGGCGCACCCGGACTTGCTTCCGACCGCCGACGACTTCGACGATCCTGATGGCTTCGTCCGCGGTAAGCCGGACTTCGACATCTCAGACCTGAGCGGAGAGCGGGCCGAGGACGGCCCGGCCGGCTCTGGCGATGATCCGGAGCACGACTCCGACGACGGCGCGCCCGAGTAGCAGGCACCTGGTCGGCAGGCGCCGAGTAGTAAGCGCCGGGCAGTAAGCACCGGGCGGCAAGCACCGGGGCGAACCGACAGCAATATCCATCCACAAGGCGTGCAAAGCGTCCGGCCAGTTCATGCTGCTCCGTGAAGGGCGTTACCCGGCCAATTCACAGCTGGATGCGCGGCTGTCCACAGGAACACGCCGGGCCGTCCCCATCATCTGCACATCGCCGTCCACAGGCCGGCTTGACCAGCCGGTCTGGCAGGCCTAGCTTCGCCTGCCAGGAGTCCTCCGGCTCAGGCAGCTCGTCGCTTCTGGGGAAGGGGGGCGAACGGTCCCGGAGCCGGGGGCTCCTGGCTCCGGGCTGGCCTGCCCGGCCCTGCCTGGCTGCCTCGCCGGGGGCGGGCTGGCCTGCCCGCCGCTGCGGCCCGCGCTGATTTGTCGGTCCCGCGTGCCAGCCTGATCCCATGAGACCCGCACTCAGACCAGGCCTGCTGCCGTTGTGGCGGGATCGGGACACCGTGCAGATCGGCGTCGACTCTCGCCGCGCAGTGGCTCTCACCGGCGTAGGCGGCGCGGCGGCGGTCTTCCGCTTGCTCGACGGCAGCCGAGACCGCTGTCAGGTCGTGAAGGAGGCCGACCACCAGGGAGTTGCCGCTGCTGTCACCGAGCGGATCCTCGCCACGCTCGCTGCCGCGGGCGTGCTCGTCGATCTCTCCGCGGTCTTCCGTCTTTCCGCGGTCTTCCGTCAGGCCATCCCGGCCGAGCTACGCGACGAGCTGACGGGCGAACTTGCGACCGCGTCCATGACCCGGCAGGACAGCGACGGCGGAGCGCAGCTCATGGCCCGCCGCGCGGCGACAGCAGTGCACGTCCTAGGCACCGGACGGATTGCCGATACCATCGGCCAGCTACTCACCAGCGCTGGGCTCGCCACGCCGGCGGCCGCCGGTCGGCGAGCAGAACCGGCGGCATCCGCACCAGACCTCGCGGTCCTGGTGGGCCGACCCGAACAAGCGCGATCCGAAGCGCTGCGCCGCAGCGGCGTGCCGCACCTGACCGTTTCCGCCAATGAAGCCATCGGAATCGTCGGGCCGCTGGTACGTCCTGGCGTCACTGCCTGCTTGCGCTGCCTCGACCTGACGCGGGCAGAACGCGACCCAGCCTGGCCGCTGATACTGGCGCAGCTGTCTGGGCGCGACGCTCTGCCGCAGGCCTGTGATGCCGCGCTGGCCGCGGCGGTGGCCGCGCAGGCCGCCGCACAGGCGATCGCCTTCGCCGACCGAGCGCCGCTCGCCGAGGCAACCGCGAACGGCACCCTTGAGCTCGTGCTGCCGGGCTGGCAGTGGCGGCGCCGGACCTGGCTGCCCCACCGTGCCTGCAGCTGCGGCGCAAGTCGCTAGCATGGCGCGGGGACAACCAGCCATAGCTAACAATGGAGATCATGAACGAGCTGCCGGACCGTGCCGTGACGAGAACGGTCAAGCTTGCCTCACTGCCCCTGGGAATGGCCGGAAGGGCAGCGCTCGGGCTTGGCAAGCGGCTGGGCGGCAGGCCTGCCGAGATCGTCGCGCAGGAGATCCAGCAGCGGACCGCGGAGCAGATCTTCCGGGTACTCGGCGAGCTCAAGGGAGGCGCGCTCAAGCTCGGCCAGGCCTTGTCAATATTCGAGGCTGCGCTGCCGCCTGAAATCGCTAGGCCCTATCGTGCGACTCTCACCAGGCTGCAGGAATCAGCACCGCCGCTGCCGTCCGCCACCGTGCACAAGGTTCTCGCCGCCGACCTCGGTTCGGACTGGCGGGCCCGCTTCGCCGAATTCGACGACAGCCCAGCGGCCGCCGCGTCCATCGGCCAGGTGCACCGCGCCGTCTGGCTGGACGGGCGGCCGGTCGCAGTGAAAATCCAGTACCCAGGTGCCGGAAAGGCGCTGGCCAGCGATTTTGCCCAACTCAGCCGCGTCGGCCGGATGTTCGGGCTGCTGATGCCCGGACTTGATGTCAGACCCATGCTGGACGAGCTGCGGGCCAGGGTTGTAGAGGAACTCGACTACCGGATGGAGGCAGCATCGCAACAGGCATTCGCCGACGCTTACGCCGCCGACCCGGACATCGCCGTTCCCGCGGTGCTGGCGGCAACCGATCACGTCCTGGTCACCGAATGGATGGACGGCACTCCGCTGGCGGAGGTCATCAACTCGGGAACGCAGGAACAGCGGGATCGCGTCGGCTTGCTGCTGGTCAGGTTCCTGTTCTCCGGCCCGGCCAGGACCGGCCTGCTGCATGCGGACCCGCATCCCGGTAACTTCCGGCTGCTAGACGACGGGCGCCTCGGCGTGCTCGACTTCGGCGCCGTAGATCGGCTGCCGGACGGGCTGCCGCCGGTCTTCGGCCGGCTGCTCTGGCTGATGCATCACGACGGGGACATCGAGCTGGTCGAGCAGGACCTGCGCGAGCACGGCTTCCTGCGCCGTGACGTCAGCATCGACCTGGGCGAGTTGCGCGCTTTCCTGGCTCCGCTTGCCGAGCCATCCAAAGTAGAGCAGTTCGCGTTCAGCCGGGAGTGGATGCGCAGCGAGGCGGCCCGCGTCGCGGACATGAGGCCAGCTAACGTGGCCAGGCGCCTGAACCTGCCCCCGTCCTACGTTCTGATACACCGGGTCTCGACCGCCGGCATCGGCGTGCTGTGCCAGCTCGAGTCCGCAGGCCCGTTCCGCGCGGAGGTACTGAGGTGGATACCGGGCTACAGTCCGGGCCAGAGCACCGTGATCGAGGAAGCCGTGGACGACACCGGGACACGGATCGATCTCCAGCCCGCGAACGGCGCAGGAACCGGAAAGCGCACCCGGACCGAGAACGCCGCGAGGACTGCTGCTGACGGCCGGTCCGCGGACGCCGCGACGACCGGGAACGCCGCCACGACCAGGAAGGCCGCCAGGACCGGGACCGCCGCGACCAAGAAGGCTGCCAGGACCGAGAACGCCGTCACGACCGCTGCCGCCGGTCGGCCCGCGGACGCCGTCGGGCCCGGGAACCTCGTCGGTGTCCCGGGCCCGCCCGGCGTCGACAGCTAGCTGCCCGACTCGATCTCGGCGAGCTTCGCCCTGAGCCGGTCGGCCTCGTCGGCCAGCCGGAAGGCTTGATCGGCGTGACTGTGCTGCCTGCGCTCTGCGCGCTCAGCTAGCCGCGTGATCCGGCCGTGCAGCCATGCTCGCTGGCCGTCGCGCTGAGCGGCGGCGACCGCGAGCAAGGTTCGCTGTCGGTCTCGTGCCAGTTCTTGTCCTACGTGCGTCATTGCACATCCCCATCCGTGAGTAAGTCGGTTGCCTGCGGTGTGCGGCACTGGCTCACGCCGCCACCGCGTCCTTGCGCGGACGCCCACGCGGCCGCTTGCGCGGGACGATTTCGCCCCGCAGGAACAGCTCGCCGCCCCAGACACCCCAAGGCTCGGCGCGCTCCATGGCTCCCGCAAGGCAGACCAGCCGTGCCGCGCAGCTTCCACACAGCGACTTTGCGAGCTCCACATCGTCCGGAGACTCCGCAAAGAACAGTTCCGGGTCGTCCCTGCACGGCAGTTCGGCGCTGCCGAATGCCTGACCGGTGAGCTCGGTGCCGCTGGGATCATCGGCTGGTCCTTCCAGCACGGCTGATGTGCCGGGCCACTGCATCGGTGCCATCCCCTCTCCACTACTCGTCGAGCTTCTCTCATGCCTCTGACAATTTGCGGCCTCAGACATACGAAAGGCCGCGGACCCGATTTCGGGTCCGCGGCCTGGGAGAGGATCTGGCCGGTCTGTCCTAGACCGGTTCCGGTTCCCTCGCTGGATGCGGACCCACTCCACCCCGGAAAGTCGGGTTGACACGGGTCACGTGCTCGTACTGCTGTGCGTCGGACTGCTGTGCCTTGAACTGCTGTGCCTTGAACTGCTGCGGGATGTACTGAGCTGTCTTCGCCTGGATGCCGGTCGTGGCCTGGATGCCGACCTGGCGGCCCGCATCGCTAGCGTTGGCGGGCGCGTGTCCCCCGCTGATGGCGGCGGCCCACTTAACGCGCGGCAGGGCCAGCGCGGCGGCCGTCTCGATGCCCATCGGAGCGCCCAATTCTGGGCCTGACACGCCAACGAGCGCGGCGTCGACCAGGCCATCGCAGAGGTGGGCACCGATGCCGGAACCAGCGAGCGGTCGCTGAGCGGCCTTAGCCGACGTGGTTGTGATCAGCATCTCGGTGCCTCCTCTCGGGCGCGGTGGTTCGACGTTCGACACGGAGAAGCCTACGTACCGGCAGCGGACGCGGGCAACTCTTTTTCTACCTGCAGGTTCTTTCGTAGCCAGGCTGCGGCTCGCTCGTTACCAACTGGGCTGGCGGCGCCGCAGCAGGCCTTCCTGAACCACCGAGACCACAAGTTCGCCGTCCTGGGTGTAGACCTCGCCCCTGGCAAGGCCTCTGGCACCGCTGGCCGACGGCGAGTCCTGGACGTAGAGCAACCAGCGGTCGGCCCGGAACGGGCGGTGAAACCACATCGCGTGGTCGAGGCTGGCGCCAGTCACTTTGCCGCCAGCCCAGGACACCCGGTGCGCCAGCAATACGGTGTCCAGGAGGGTCATGTCCGACGCGTAGGTCATCAGGCAGACATTCAGCAATGGGTCGTCGGGCAAGTCGCCGTTGGCCCGGAGCCAGACTACATTCCGGGTCGACGCCAGGGACGGGTCGCGCTCAGCCTCCGCCGTCAGCGGCCCGACGTGCCTAATGTCGATCGGGTTGTCTCCGATGAACTCGTCGACGTCCGCGCCGAACAGGCGCCGCAGCCGGTCGGCCGTCGGCTCGATCTCATCCGGACCGGGAACTACCGGCATCGCGTCCGCGTGCTCGAAGCCCGGCTCGGACCGATGAAACGACGCCGACAGGGTAAAGATCGTTTTCCCGTGCTGGACGACAGTAACGCGGCGCGTCGTGAACGACCTGCCGTCGCGCACCCGCTCCACCAGGTAGATCAGCGGCACGTTCGGATCGCCGGGGCGGATGAAATAGGCGTGCAGCGAATGCACTGGCCGCTCAGTCGCAACTGTGCGGCCGGCCGCAACCAGCGCCTGGCCCGCCACCTGGCCGCCGAACACGCGCTGCCGTTGCTCACCCGCCGGGCTGCGGCCGCGGAAGATGTCGACCTCGATCTGCTCAAGGTCGAGCAGCGCCACCACCTCGTCGAGCGCCTTGGTCATGGTCCCGGCCGTGCTTGCGGGCCGTCAGGTTGCGCGCAAAGTTCCAGCACGGCGGCACCGTACCGGTCCAGCTTGACGGCGCCGACACCGGGGACGCCAGCTAGCTCCGCGCGGCTAGCCGGGCGCGCAGCCGCGATCGCCTGGAGCGTCGCGTCCGAGAAGACCACGTAGGCAGGCACGCTCTGCTCCCTGGATGTCGCCAGCCGCCATTCCCTGAGCCGGGCGAATAGCGGATCGCTCGGGCTCGGGCCCGGACCGGCCCCGGCACCACGACGGCTGGCTGCGGGCTTGGGGCCGGCGGCCCGCGAGCCCGGCCGCCCGCTGAGCAGGTCGTCGAGAAACCGGGACGGCTTCCTCGTCCGGCGGCCCCCCGCCGATCGCGCCAGGGCCCAGGACAGGTACAGCCATTCGCGCGCTCTCGTCACGCCCACGTAGAGGAGCCGCCGCTCCTCCTCGATAGCGTCATCGCTCTGGGCGTAAATGATCGGCAGCGTGCCGTCGGTCAAGCCCGGCAGGAAGACGGCATCCCACTCCAGACCCTTGGCCGCGTGCAGCGTGGCCAGCGTCACTCCGGCCATGGCCGGCGCATGGCCGATCGCGCTCCGGACGGCCAGCTCGGCCGCGAGTCCAGCCAAGCCAGCGCCGGGGTTCGCCGCAAGGAAATCGGCCGCCAGCTGCGCCAGCGCCTCCAGCGATTCCCAGCGCTCGCGAGCCGTGCCGCGGCCCACCGGGGGCTGTGCCGTCAGGCCGATACTGGCCAGGACCGGCCGGACCTGAGCTGACGCGTCGTCGTCGGCTGACGCAGACCGGGCCGCAGCCCTGAGCAGGCCGACGGCCTGGCGGACCTCGGTCCGGTCGAAGAACCGCTCGGCACCCCGGATCTGGAACGGCACCCCCACCTGGGCGAGCGCTTGCTCCAAGGCCTGGGTTTGCGCGTTGATCCGTACCAGGATCGCAATCTCCCCAGCCGGCATGCCGGACTTCACCAGCGACTGCACCTGCCGGGCTACCGCCGCGGCCTCAGCGGGCTCGTCCGGGTACTCCGTCAGGGCCGGTGATGGCCCAGCTGGCCGCTGCGCTACTAGTGGCGCTTCCTCGCCGACCCGGACGGTGCCGGAGAGGGCAGCTGCCAGCCCGGTGGCGAGCAGCTTGTTCGCTAGCATCACCACTTGCGGCGTGGACCGGTAATTGCGGACGAGGTGGATAACGGGTGCGCCGGGAAACTCGGCCGCGAACGCGGTCAGGTAGGCAGGCGTGGCACCGGTGAACGAGTAGATGGTCTGCCGAGGATCACCGACGACACAGATCTCGTCGCGACCGCCGAGCCACATGTCCAGAAGCAGCTTCTGTAGAGGATTGACGTCCTGGAATTCATCCACGACGAACGTTGCGTAGCGGTCCCGGACAGAGCGGGCCGCGGCCGAGTACTCGGCGATGATCGCCGCCGTCAGCTCAAGCACGGACTCGAAATCGACTAGGTGCCGTTCGGTCCGCAGCGCTTCGTAGCCGGCATAGACGCGGGCCAGCGCGGCCCCGTCCAGCGGCGGAGTCCGGCCAGCTTTCTGACTCGCCGCCGGGTAGTCGTCGGGCCTGATCTGAGTGACCTTTGCCCACTCGATCTCGGCGGCAGCGTCCCGTAGTTCGGGCAGCCCGGCCGAGATCCGAAGGCGCCTGGCAGCCTCCGCCACAAGGCCGATCTTGGACTCTAGTACCTGCGGCGGCGGCCCGCCGATGGTGGACGGCCAGAAGTGAGTGAGCTGCCGCAGCGCCGCAGCGTGGAATGTGCGCGCCTGCACCTTGTCGATTCCCGCGCCTGGTACCAGCTGGCCGAGAAGGCGAAGCCGGCCGCGAAGCTCGCCCGCGGCCCGGGTAGTGAAGGTGACCGCCAGGGCCCGAGAGGGATCGGCCTGCCCGGTCGCGGCCAGGTAGGCGATCCGGTGCGCGACAGCCCGAGTCTTGCCGGTGCCGGCCCCGGCGAGCACGCATACCGGCCCGCGGGCAGCCAGCGCCACCTCACGCTGCTCGGGGTCAAGATTCGCCAGCACCGCATCCGGCCCGTCCGGCACGCCCACGCGCTCTCCCATCTGCCCGTCATGTTCTGGCCAAATCTTCCTGACAATGCTCAGGCTCAAGGTTCAGGCTCTGGTCAGCGCCAGCCCAGGCTCCGGCCAAGATTCCATCTCACCCGCTCGCTTTCCTCATACTGGCGCATGGCGCCGACGTCTACTGGCTGGCTTCGCCGGGAAGTGCACAGCGGTCGCCGACGTTAGTAAAGTGCAGTAGATACGCCGTGCGGATAGGGAGTACGAGAGTGGCGCTGCCGCTGACCATGTTCACCACAACCTGGTGTGCCTTCTGCCGACGGCTCAAGAGTCAGCTTGCGGCTGAGGGCATCGACATCGCCGAGGTGAACATCGAGGAAGACCCCGCCGCAGCGGATTACGTCATGTCCGTCAATGGCGGCTGCCAGACGGTGCCGACGATCCTATTCCCCGACGGGAGCGCGCTGACCAACCCGTCCATGGCTGCGGTCAAGCAGCGGCTCGGCGAGCTCGCGGGTACGCGATGACGGGCAAGCGGCGTCGGGCACACGCGGTGAAACGCCTCGGGGCGCCGCAGCCTGGCGTCGCGGCTGCTGCCCCCCTGCGTGAGGCCGTCACTGCCGACACCGTGGCCGGGCCCGAATTCGGCGGCGCGGTCGTCACCGCCAGCGTGGTCGAGGGCACCTCGGCCGAAGGTACGAATGTTGCCACCTTCGTGCCAGACGACGCCGTGGTCCGGCGGACCAAGGACGGCTGGCGGGTGGGCAGCGAGGACCTGCCGGACCTGACCTGCGCGATGATCCTCGCCGATCTGCTGGCGGCGGAGAGCGGAATGGCCGAGTCGAACCCGGCCAAGCCAGCGGGGCAGCCTGTGGCCGGTGAGACCGGCCGGCTGCGAGCCACGGTCGGTCAGCTTGAGCACGCGCTGGCCACCCGCATCCGGGTCGAGCAGGCCATCGGCGTGCTCGCCGAACGGCACCGCATCAAGCCGCGCCAGGCGTTTGAGCAACTCAGGGAAGCAGCCAGAAACCGGGGCCGCAAGGTAATCGATATCGCTGGCGACGTGGTCGCCAGCGCCACCAACCCGCTGCTGCAACTGCCGGATGAGCTCTCCCGGCCACGGCCAGGACCGCGGCGCGGCGTGCCCCCGCCGGCCAGCGCCCAGTAAGCCTGCTGACGGCCATCGCCCCACCGCGTTACGCCGATAAAGCTGGCGTCAGCGAGTGCAACGTTGGGCGGCGCTGCCGCAGCGCCGCTACTCTTCTTTGGGCGGCACGTTCACACCGACGCCCAACCGGCATGGCCCGGTGGGAGCGCCGAGGACCCGCGCGCCGTTGGCCAGGCGGCAGAATGCGGCGGGCTGATTCCGGATGCTAGCCCGGGCCGCCCGCCCACAGGCCCGTTACCTCCTGCATCGGCACTTCACACGGCGGACCGTCGGCGACTCTCAGCGCGGGCAGCCCGTGGCTGGGAACGACAACCGTTAGTGCCGACCGTGTTCCGTAGCCGGCAGTATGCACGCACGGCGCGGAAATTTCCGGCGGCCAGACGCGGCCGGAGTCGTCGGTCCGTGGCTCGGGCACGGCGGGTTGGTGGACGCGCAACACCTGCTCGAGCGCGCCGACGGTGCTGTCGACTCCGTCATCCGGCTGCTCCGATCGAGCCCGTTCAACCAGCTGGCGGACGAGCGCCGCCTTTGCCGAACCCGCCCGCAACGGCGCGTTCTCCAGGACATGCAGGCCGCCGCCGAGCTGCTCGACCTCGGGACGGCCAGCGCCGGCCAGGCCGATCGAGTACAGCGTCTGCCGGTCGCCCACGAGCATCCAGCACGGGTTGTAGTTGGCCGGATCAAGCTTGGCGCAGACCGCGTCAACGGCCGACGCCGCGCTGGCGTGCCTGGTGAACATCAGCGGGAGCTCGCCTCGCGATCGCTTACTAGGATCCCGGCCATCCGCAGACGGCTGATTGGTAAGCCCGGCTACCACGCCACGGTCGTTCACCGCGAGCCAGGTGCCTCCGGCCAGCTCGTCCCGGCCGCCGAGGATCCGGGGCGCGCCGTCGCGCAAAACAGTCATTGGCACGGCGGGCCGGTCGTACCGCTCGTCCCTGTTGGCCGCAACTATCAGTGGCGCGCCGGGAACCGCCTGGAACAGGGCAATGAGGAGGCACACGCTGCCGACGCTAGCCCACCGCGCGGGGCATTCGCGCGCCTAGCGGGTTAACGGCGCATACCGGGCCTGCGTCGCCGGATCGAACAGGGCTGGGATCTAGTTGCCTGACCGTCATTGCCGCCGCTGCCTGATGCTAGCCCCGGCCGATCAGGTCCTTGAGGCTACCCAGAGCCGCCACAGCCAGCGGCCCGCCGCGATCACGATGGCCAGGATCGTTGCGGCCGTCATGGCGACGAACCCGCTGGCGATCCACTGGACACCGTTCAGGGTCAGCGCTGTGTTGGACGTGTCGGTGGCGCGGTCGTGTATGAGCCCGGCAATGACCGCTGCGCCCACATAAGCGAGGGCCGGAACGGGAAATATGATATAAACGGAACGAAGCCGGACAACAGAGGCGGCCACCGCAGTGCCGCCGATGATGAAAACGCCGAGGGTCACGCCGGGATCGCGGCTGGAGATCGCGGTAACCGCCGCCCCGACTAGCGCGGCCGCGATGATGGTGAATACGCCCAGCCGGCCAGGACGTGATCCCCAGGCGAGCGCCAGCGGGCTTGACGGCGAGGCCGGGCGTCTTGATCCAGAGCTAGCGAACTCCCCACGGCGGCGACTGCGGGCGGCTGGAACGCCGAGCCTGGATGTTTGGTTGATCTCACTATTGTCCGGAATGCGGAGCTTGGTGTCGTTACCTGTCGGGTCCAGCATCTTTCCCCACTGCCTTCTACCAGCCCGGCTGCCTGCCTGGTGCCTGCCCGCCCGCGGCGATGCTTACTCGTTATCGTGCCAGAAGGTCGGCGTGCACGGGTGGAGGCGCAGCTTGCGGGTAATCTTCCGAAGTGTACTGGCCAGTGATGGTGCTCGACGGGCGGAGGCAGGCCGAAAAGTGACCGGTGATCGCAGTCCGGCGGGGCGGCCGGCGTCTGGCAATGCGCGAAGGCGCGCCGGGGCCGCTGGCAGTCCGGAACCCCTCCTCACGCCACGCCGGATGGGTTTCCGGGCTGGTTACGCGCTGGCCTGCATCGTGGCGATGTTTGCTCTGGTCGGCAGCGGGTTGTCCTACATGACCGTCCGCGCCGTCAGCAGCATCGGCAGTTCGCATGCGATTAAGAGCGGCCCGTCGATCGGCGCGCAGAACATTCTGCTGATGGGCCTGGAGAGCCGACGGTACTGGAATGGCACCATCTTGCCCGCGCACATCCTGAACAAGCTGCATGCCGGCAACGCCCAGCAAGTAGCCGCAGGCACCGGCGGGAACACCACGAATACGCTGATCCTCATCCACATCTTCGCGGGCGGGCGGAGAGCCGTGGGCTTTTCGATTCCGCGTGACGACTGGGTCCAGTTCGCCGGAACCATCGGGCAGCAGCAGGTCGGCAAGATCGATCAGGCCTATGGCGTGAGCCTGTTCTACCGGGAGCAGCAGCTCACCGCCAAGAACAAGTACATCAGCAAGGACAGGCTGGCCTTCCTCGGGAACGAGGCCGGTCAGGCCGCCGCGGTTGCCACCGTCGAGAAACTCACGGGCGTACACATCGATCACTTCGCAGCAGTAAACCTGTACGGGTTTTACGAACTGGCCAAGGTCTTGGGCGGGGTGGAGGTGTGCCTCAAGCATCGGGTCTATGACCAGAAGTCCGGCGCCAACTTCCCCACTGGCTACCAGCACCTGAACGCCTCGCAGGCACTGGCATTCGTTCGCCAGCGCGATGGGCTGGCGAACGGCGATCTCGATCGCACCCATCGCCAGCAGGCATTCGTCGACTCCGTGATGCACCAGTTGCGGACCGCCGGCGTGCTCAGCGACCTGACGAAGATTCAGGCGCTGCTGACCGTGGCCAGGCAGTACGTCATCGTCGATGCCGGCTGGAACCTGCTCGACTTCGCAGCCGAGGCACGGAACCTGACGAGCGGCAACCTCGTCTTCCACACACTGCCGATCAAGGGCTACGAGACGATCGACAGCCAGTCCGCCAACGTTGTCGATCCGGCCTCTATCAAGGCCATCGTGCATGCGGCCTTCTATTCCAGGCGCGGCGCGACGCGGCACACGCACCGGTTGCCGCTGGCAGGCCCTAAGCCGACGATCGACGTCTTCAACGGCAGCGGCGTCAGCATGCTGGCCCATCATGTCTCGGCGGCCCTGGTGCGCGCCGGTTACAAGGCGGGCAAGGTCGCGACCACGAGCAACCTGGCGACGACACAGGTCCGGTACGGAGCCGGCGCGACCGCCGGCGCCGGTAAGATCGCCGAGCTGTTCGGCGTTAAGGCCGTTAGTAGCGCTTCGGTTGCGGCCGGCCACGTCGAGGTGCTGCTTGGCGCCGGGGCGACAGTCCCGGTCGTCAGCATGAGCGTCGCCATTGCGAAGCCGAAGCCGACTCAGGCGATTCCCACCACCGGCCCGCAGGGCGGCGCGGTTATCGCTAAGAACGGGATACCCTGCGTGAACTAAGAGCGCAGATCCACGCCGCGCAGCCGCCCGCGTTACGGGAGGAGCGCGGGCCGGAGGTTACTGGAAGCGCGCAGGACGCCGTCGTCGTCGAGGTCATCGAGCACCGCCGGAAGGCCGGCCGTGAGCATCTTGGTGCGTACCCGGCCCAGCAGCTGGGCCATGAAGAAGCCGCCGAGGCCGGTAAAGCCGGTGTGCTCGAAGGTGAACCGCGTACCGCCTGCCCGCGGCTCGATCCGGTAGGTGACTGAGGAAGGCTTCTCGCCCTCGCCGCCGATCCACGAGTAACGGAGCAAGGACGGCTCGCGCGCCTCGATAACCTCACAGTCGACGATCCCGCGCCAGCCCATAACCGGCTTGCCTACGAGCTGGAACTTGGTACCGACCGCGGCCGAGAAGCCGACCGCCCGGCTGTCTTCGTCCTGCCGCAGGCCAGCTCGGCCAGCATGCCCCACACAGTCGGCACCGATGCCACCCCTCCGAACAGGAGCACCCGAATGATCAATCTGCGTGCGCGGCCGTGGCCGCTACACTGACGCCGCCGTGCGCCCAGGGACGCGTGAAGCCGACCGGCTGCCGGTCCCGGTAGGGCGCGATCCTGATCGGATAGCCAGTCGCGTAGGCCTCGATCATGAGGCCGCCCCCGATCACCAGGCCGACATGACCGGGTGACTTAACCGTGCCATCGGAGCCGGCGAAGAACACCAGGTCGCCCGGCCGCACCTGGCTGGGGCTAACTCGCGGGCCGCGCGCCCATTGCTTCTCCGAAGTGCGCGGCAGGTCGATCCCGGCCGCGCGGTACGCCGTCATGACCAGCCCGGAGCAGTCGAAGGCGTCGGGCCCGGACCCGCCCCACAAGTAAGGCTTGCCCAGCTGCTGTTCGGCATAAGCGATGGCAGTCGCAGCCGTGTCGTTCGGAGCCTGGTTCACACCTGGCAGGCAGTCTGGCGCACTCACGGTGGTGACCTGACTGACCGTGTAGCCGCCACGCGCGTAGAGCGCCGCCCAGTAGAGCACGGCCTGGACGTAGGACTCAAGGTGGTTGTAGGCAAAGATCGCTTGCGGGACGTTGCTGAGCACGCCGTGCGCAAGCAGGTACTTTGCGGCGCCAGCGATGGCATCCGCCGGGTCGTAGACGCTCGCGGTGCCGTCGTTGTTGGCGTCCGTAGCGACTCCGTTGACCACCTCGCTCGCCGGGTGCACCGGCGCTCCGCCCCATTGGTTCCCCGCCGCGCCGCCGATGCCGATCTGCATTGGCCCGGCCGCCCCGAACGCATTGGCGCCGCTATGCACGCCCGGCAGCGTGCTCCGGCCGTCGTCGCTCTCCACCTTCGCGATGCCAGCGAGAATGACCCAGGGCACCTTGTTGTGAGCGCCGACCGACTGGAACAGCGCGAGATAGTTAGCCGGAATCGAGTCGCGCGCGGACTGACTGGCCACCGGCTGGGCGCCGGTGCCGCCATTGCGGGAGGTACATGAGGCCCCCGACTCGGCCATCACGCCGCCGCTTGCGAACATCATTGTGGGCGCCAGGATCAGGGTCATCAGCACCGCGCTGGCTGCGCAGACAAGGCCGACGACCAAGCCGCGCCGCCGGCCGCTCGCCGCGGCTCCGTTGATCACGAATTACCCGTCGTGGCCAGCTCGATGGCGCTGACCTGCCAGCCGGTGGCGCTTCCGGTCAGTGTCACGGCGTACGCCGTGGTGTTCTGGCTGTGACCAGTCACATCCGCTAGCCGCTCGGTGATCTGCACGACGAAGGTCAGGCTGTCCGGTCCGAATGCCCGGATCGACGCGATCGTCGCAACCCCGCTGGACACCTGCTTGCTGCTGGTCCGCGCCGTAGCGACGCCGGGGGCCGAATAGGCGGCAGCTATCTGCCCGGCGAGCGAGGACGACATCAGCGCTTGCATCGGCCGGACGTATGCGGCGGCGTTCTCGGTATAAGAAAACGTGGCGTAGGCATCGCCGAACCGCACTACCGTGGCGGCGGCCGCGGTCAGGCCCGGCTGGGTGAACGGCAGCCATCGATAGATATCGGCCTGACGAGACTGGACCGGCCCGCTAGCTGATGGCTGGCTGCCGGGCTCCGGGGGGCTGCGCGAAGCGGTGACGGCGGTATCCCGGCCGGGCCTGTTAGCGGACCGGCTAGTCCCGTGCGCTGCAGGCCGGAGCAGATACGCACCCAGCGCCACCAGCACGAAGACAACCAGCGCGAACACGATCCGGCGCTGAGCTGGGCTGGCGTCCACCGCGCTGCTACT
Organism: uncultured Actinomycetota bacterium; assembly: GCA_963804435.1. Taxonomy (GTDB): domain Bacteria; phylum Actinomycetota; class Actinomycetes; order Streptosporangiales; family Streptosporangiaceae; genus JAJYUU01. The sequence goes on from CAWDQI010000001.1 coordinate 4,735,389, forward strand.
TCCGCCGCAGCGGCCGAAGCCAGAACGGCACGGCGCGCCCGGCCGTCTCGGCTCGATCCCGCCTGGAAAGCGGACCGGTCATGGGCTGCCCCTGCCATGGGACTCGCTGGCCCGGCGGTGGCGCACCGTCCGGCTGGCCGTCGGATCCCGGCGGGCGGCGGGGCGGCGGCGTGACCTGATGGCCGACCGTCTGCCTGCCTGCCTGGCGTTGCGGCGGTGGCCCGGCCGTCCGGCGGACGCGAACCCGGCCGGACTGCCCTTGGGCCGCCTGTTGCGCGTTGGACTGCCGGGCCCGAGCCTGGCCGGGATCGGGCCGCGGTACGGCCGGCCGGGGCACCGCTTGCCGGGGTACGGCGGGCCGGGGCACCGCTTGCCCGGGCGCCTTCGGTCGTGCGGCTGCCGAGCGGGGCACCGCTTGCCGTGGCGCTGCTTGCCGTGGCGCTGCTTGCCGTGGCGCTGCCAGACCTGATGGCGACCGAGCCGCGGATACCCGGCCCGCGGGCCAGACGGGCGCGCCACCTGGCGCTCCGGCCGCCGCGCCCGAAGCGCCGCCATCTCGCGGCGGCAGGTTAAGCGGCGGCGGCTCGGCCGCGGCGGGCGCCTGGGTGGCCCAGGCACGCGCGCGCGCAGCGAACGACATCCGGTTATCGGCTGCGCTGGCCCCCTGGCTGGCGTCTTCCGTGCCGACTGCCGCCGGGCTGGCGTCACCGGTGCTGCCAGTACGAGGCCCGCTGGCGCCCGCAGCCGCTGCCGCGCCAGCGATGCCCCGTGAGCCGGCGACCGCGCCTAGGCCGGCCCGGGCGGCAGTGACCATGTCCGGGGCCGCGGCTGCGTCCGCCGCGGGCGCGGTTCCGGCCTCGCCAGCCTGCAGCCCGGCCGCTACCGCCGCAGCCCCGCCGCCTGCCGCCGCCGCCATGGCCAGGCTCGCAGCCTGACCGGGATTGCGCTTGGCCCAGCGGCCCGCTCGATACGCGGCGAACGTCGGCACCGCCAGAGTCGCTGCGGTCCTGGTGTTGGCCCGCGCGGTCGCGCCCGCGCGAGCCAGGTCCGCATCGGCGCGATCGGCCGACCCGGTCATGCCGTAGCCAACCGCCGAGAACAGGTGCTGGAAAGGCCTTCGGTAGATGAAGGCTGCGACCGTCACCAGGGCGATCATCAAGATCTTCAGTGCCCAGGGCAGGACGGCGTCAGTTGTGCCCATGATCAGCGCGTAGCAGTAGAGCAACACGCTCAGCACGAGCGCGACCGCTGCCTGCTTGAGCAGCACGCCTATCAGCATTTCTACCCAGCGCATGGCGACCACCCGGCCGAAGCCGGGGTGAGCGCCGATCAGCAGGAAGAAGGGGCCGACTATGAGCAGCAGCAAGAAACTCAGCTTTAGCAGGATCAGCGTCACCGAGATGAGCAGCACCAGCACCCCGGCGACGACCGCCGCGAACAGCGCGGCGAATCCGACTTCCAGCCGGGTGGTCCACTGCTTCCCCTGGAACAGCGGGTACGCCGCCGGGTCATTCGTCTGGATGCTGCCCGCAATGCCGGCGTACGTCGCCTGCTTGGCCTGGATCAGTGCCTGCGACGGCTTCTCGTTGACCGCTATCGCCTGCGCCCACAGCAGCGAACGCGCGTACCGGTTCACCGCGTTCGGCTTGACGCCCGGTGGCGAGTACTGTGACGTGCCGAATTCCCCGACTAGCCAGGGCTTGCAGACCAGCACGGTCCACAGCTCGTCGGCGTTCTGGTCGACGACCGTGCTGCCCGAGGTATAGCTGTAGCTCGCCGACTGTGCTTGCGGATCTCCCCTCTGAACGGGAACGCAGGCGCTCGCGCCCGGGCTCGGGAGCTTGGCGAACGCCGCGTTCAGGGCCTGAGAGACGCCGTCGGAGACACCGCGTCCAAGGCCCGTAACATCCGCCGGCTGTCCGATCAGGAAGATAGCCGCGGCGCACGCTACCACCATCCAGATCGTGCCCTCGATAGTCCGCGTCGCGCGCTTGCGGATCAGCCCCTGCCAGGCGAGCCAGATGGCTGCGAGGATGACGACCACGGCGAGATAGGGGAAGTAGATGGCCTTGCCCAGACTGGTGATCAAAGTGTCGGTCACTCGCTGCAGCCAGGCCAGGATGCCCTCGCCAGCCGCGGACTGATAGATGCTGATCGTGACCCGGTCGATCGATTTCGCTACGTCGAACACCATCCCGGCAACGTTGTTGCCGATCAGCGAGGTCATGTCGGAGCACTGCAGGTTGGTTGCGGCCCAGTAGTCGCCAGCCACGCCGTACTCGGCATACAGGGTGGACGGCTGCTTTCCGCTCGGCGGCGGCGCGACCATTGAGTCGATGCCAGCGCTGGCGGGTTCCGGGCTCGGCAGCGACGGCTGGCAGATGTTGTTGAGCTCGCCAGTCAGGCCCGAGCTGCCAAGCGCGCACAGGCCTAGCAGCCCGCCGATGTCTCCGATGCCGGGCACTGAGCATAGGCCGCCCGCGGGCGTTACGTAAGCAACCGTTGTCGCGGTGACCGCAGCGGGCCCGCCGACGTGAGCGGCGAGCGCATGGTGCGGGGCAACATGGTGCGTAGGAACATGTTGCGGGGGAACACCGTGCTGGCCAGTTCTCGGCAGGAAGACGACGGACGCCAGCACGGCCAGCACAATGGCCGTCTTGCGTGGCACGCGCCTTCTGCGCATCCGGGAGGCTCCTGGGAGATTTCGCTGCGTGCAGCCCGCGTCAGCCGGCTTCCGGCGTGGCTTGGTGATCAGGTGACTGGCCGGCCGGAACCTGGCCGGGACGAGCGCGTGTCGGGTTAGTGTCGAGGCACTTGCGCAGCTCGCTGGATATCAGGTCGACTCCGATCCGGCCGGCCCGGCTGTCCAGGTCGCGGAAGATGCACTCGCCGTTGCCGAGTCCCCGCAATGCCGCTTTGTGCTCGTCTGACCGCTCAAGGCCGAGTAGCGTCAGCACGCTTGCGACCTCGGCCTGCTCGGACGAACGGAACGCGAAAACACTGGAAATACAGTTGGTGACCTGCTCGTTCAGCAAGTCGCCGGCATTCTGCGACACCATAATCAGCGCGGTGTTCCGCGACCGGCCCATCCTGGACACCTCAGGAATGAGCTTCGCGCCCTGCGGCGTCGAGGTAATGGCCCACGCCTCGTCCAGGAAGATAGCCTTCGGCAGCCGCCGGTCCATGCCGTTCAGCAACCTGCGGGCGAATTGAGACACCAAATACAGCAGCGCGACAGAAAGCCGCTGCTCGTAGGAGTAATCGTCACGTTGGACCGCGGTGTCCGGCAGCGTTAGCCCGGCCAGCGTAAACACTGTCGTCCAGCCAGCGGCGTCGATCCGCTCGCCGCCCGACGGGGCGAAGCACAGCCTGGCGAGCCGCATCTCCGACATCGAGCGCAGCACCGCGCCGAGATTGACCGAAGCGGGGTCCTGCGACTCTTCCAGGTGGGAGACCACCTTGCCCAGGCTTGGCTGCTCGCCGGCCGCGATCGCCCCGACCGCCTGGATCATCGCGCTCTCGCGTTCTTCGCTCATCCGGGGCAGCAACAGCCGCAGCGTCTCGGTGGCCATCGTCCGCCGCTCCGCCAGATCGTCGCCGAACGAGAACGGATCGAGCAGGCCGGGCGCCGCGCTACCCAGCGGAACCACCCTGGCCTGGCGGCCGCGGTCGGAGAGCCAGCCCACCAGCGACTCGGCATCGCCCTTGGGATCGATCACCGCGACCGTCGCGCCGCGAAGAGCGAGCTGCATCATCAGCAGCAGGGCCAGCGTCGTCTTGCCGCCGCCGGGCTCGCCGGTGACTGCCACCGCAGTTGGCCGGTTCCGTGCTGCCGCCAGCAGCGGGTCGAAGTGCACAACCGCGCGCGCCCGGCCGAGTGTCTCGCCGATATACGGCCCGATCCAGCCGGCATCGGCCGCGATCCGGTCGCCGAGATCTGCGGTGGCGGTTGGCATCCCGCCCGCGACCGTATACAGCGGCTGGCGCTGCAAATACGAACTGAGCCGCATCCTGTCGCCGGGCAGCGACTCGCAAAGCAGCGAGAACTGGTCGCCGGTCGAGTTCACCACGTCGATGCCGATGTCGCGGTAATGCTCGACTACCGCTTCGGCCCGGCGAACACAGATCTCGCGGGTGGGTGCAGTCACCATCAGCCTGTGCCAGCCATAAACAAACGGCAGCCGTTCCTTGGTGATGCCGTGCTCAAGCAGCCTGGCAGCCTCGATCTGCTCGGCCAGCGCGATGGGGAGGTCCGCTCCGGCCTCCCTGATGTGGGCGTCCATGTCCCTGGCGTGCGCGAGCCGCCGGCTGACGTCCTTGCTTGCCCTGGCCGGCGCGATCAGCCTCATCCGGAGGCTGGCTTCCGCCGGAAACGGCAGGGCATCCGCGTAATGCAACCACGGCTCGCCCTCGGGGAAATACATGACATCCGGGAAGCGCGCGAAGGACAGGAACGACGACCATGATTCCCCGGCCGGGTGTTCCAGCCGCAGCACGGTCCGGCCGTTGTGCACCTGGCCTTCCAGCAGCGACTCGATCTCACCGGCGCCCCAGGTCCGTCGGCGGGCGGCCGAGGCTTGCGGCTCGGTGACTGTTCCGCACAGTGCATGACGGAACAGCCAGGCGATTTCGTCGGAAGTGGCATGGGAGGCGGCCAGCGCGCCCGACCCGAGCGCCCGGCCGAGCCGCTCGGCTTGCTCTGTCCAGCGCGCGATCTCGCTGGCAGGCACCGCCTCGTCGATCAGCCCGAGGGCCTGCTCGGCGGCCCGGTAGGAACCGGCCAGCTGGGGAAGCAGCCCGCCCGAAAGCTGCGCCCGCACGCCCCGCTGGCCGAGCCGGACACCGAGATATACCTCTTTGGTCCAGAAGTCCTTCGCCCAGACGTGCCGGTACATCTCCTCCAGGTAGGCGATCCAGCCCGGACCGCCGTCCGAGGTCTGATCGAGCTTCGTCGCCCAGTCCGCGGCCGGGTACGGGCGGTGCGCGATCCGGAGGTGTACCTCGGCGTCGGCCATCCGGATCGTCGCGAGCGCGACCGTGATGTTGGTAGCCAGCGTCTCGCGCTCGGCGGCCGTAGTGAACTCATAAGTCACGGTGGGGACGCGGTAATAGGCCCAGGCGTGCGTCTCGGTCAGCAGGATCCGGTCGTCGAAATACCGGACGGCGAGCCGGGTCCGCCGGGCAGTGCGCGCGCTCACCGGCTTCTCACCGATGGCTCTGCCCCCCGTGCACCCTGCGGGAACTGACCCGTCTCGGCTGCGGCCGGATCGGCCAGGCCCGACACGATGAGCCCGGCCAGGGCGGTGTATGCACGGATCGTCGCGCTCCCCAGCGGGCCGCCCCCGGCCAGCTGGTCGTCCCAAGGCACCCGGACGATCGCTCGGCAGCGTCCGGTCGCCACCGCCGACGCGCCGGCTACGTACTCGGCCGTATGCGCGCTTACCCCGTTCAGCGCTATCACGGCGGTCCCGGCCAGGCTACGGTGATCGTGCGCCTCCAGCCACTCCAGCGTCATCGCCAGGGAATGCGCGGCGTCAGCGCTCGCGGGCGCAACCAGCACGAGCTGGTCGGCAACATGCAGCGCCCGCGGCACGTGCCCGGCTGCGGGATCGGCAAGCGTCAGTGGGTAACGAGCTACCACGGCGTCAATCAGGCTGCTGGGGTCGGCGGCCTGGTCATCCCGACTTTCAGCAGTTACCACCTGCAGGCCCCGTTCCCGCAAGAGTCCAAGGCCGGAGCTGGCGCGTGCGTGCTCGCCAATGTCCGCAGCAGGGCGCAGGCCAGGCAGCAGCCGAGGAATCGACCGGGCCAACTCCGTGAGCGAACCAGGGCCAGGCCGCAGGTCCAGCACAGCCACCGGCTCGGCGCGCAAACTTGCCAGCACCTGGCCGGCGAGCAGCGTGGTGACCGTCTGGCCGGCTCCGGCTGTGCAGCCAAGCACGACGATCCGGGCGGGGCCAGGCAGCGGCAACCGTGCCCGGGCCTGGTCGCGCTCCACCGGATCGGGTTTGCCTGGCCGGTGGCCGCCGGGGACTATCACAACTTGTTCGCGCCGGACGTCGGCCTGGCTGCCCGCAGGCGCACGCAGCGCTCGCTCGACGACATTCAGGGGCCGGGTGGCCGCGCCGTCGGCCTTGATAGTGACCACTGGCCGGACCAGGCGCGGCGCCGAATCAGACGTCGCGGCTGCCGGTACGCTGGCGCGCTCAGGCGCCGGCCGCGCCGACCGGCCGGGCATGTCAGGCGGCACCGGTTCATCGGCAGGCACCGGCATTACGCCGGGCGACAGCGGTACTGCCGCGACCGGTTCGTCGGAAGCCCGAGCGTCGGCCGGACCTGGCACGGCGGCCGCCGCAGCCTGTTCCCTCACGGCCGGGGCGATCGCGGCCAGGATGTCGACCGCCGGGCGTGATGAGGCCGGGGCGCGCCAGATCTTCGCCACGAAGATGATGTCGTCTTTCTCTGTCAGCGGCGCCATCCGGCACCACGTCTTCGGCTCACCGAGGTAGCGGAGCTGGGAGAGCACTAGCTCGGGCAGCTTCTTGCCTTCCAGCACCGGCCGCGTCACCAGCCAGGCAAGCAGCCCTGGCGGCAGCACGTACACCCACACCCAGGTGTGGCTGAACGGCAATCCGATCATCGTGAGGATCAGCGTGTACGGGAGGCCAACCGCCAGGAACGCCGCCACCTGACCCATTGGCAGCGGCATGGGCAGCCGGAAGTCATAAAGCTTGTATAGCCTTTTCTCGATCCTCCAGATGTTGGTGTAGGTCGGTAGTTCCACGCGCTGCCTCCTTCCGTCCGCTAGAGCGAGACCGGCTGCGGCTGGCAGTTCGCTCAGTGCACGCCGAGGGCGTTCGCGATGCCCGACGCGATGGTCTGAACGATGCTCGGCGTGTAGAAGACAACGGCAATGGCGATTGCCAGCACGATGAATTGCACGAACCGGATGATCTCGCGAGTGAACAAGAAGAAAATCGCGACGATACCGACGATGCCCAGGAATAGCGGGCCGAAAAGACCCTGAAGGTAGGACACGAGGCCAGTAGTGCTAAGAGCAAGGGGATGCGCTGCGGACATAATCTGAGCCGACATCGAGTCTCCGGGGGTGAGTGAGCGCGGCCAGCGGGGGCGGGGGCGGGGGCGGGCGGGCTAGGCATCAAGGCGGCCCCTGCGACTGAGTAGACGCGCCGATCGACAGGACGTCCCAGGTGCCCGCCTGCCGGACTACGGTCATCTCGTAGGTCATCGGCAGCGCGGCAGCCGCGGCCGCGACGCCCGTCGGCGATGGCGGTGTCGGAGACAGGTCCCACGTGACCGTGACAGAAATCTGGCGGCGGTTACCGCCGGCCGGCGCGAACACGCGGTCGATCGCGGCGAATCTCACGGCGCCGCCGAGCCCGGCGATGTGCGCACCAGGCGCAGCGAACCTGGACAGCGTCGTCCGGTCACCGCTCGCGTACGCCCGGAAAAACGCGGGCAGCTGACTCTGCAACGCCGTCTGGGTGGCCTGATCCGAAGTCAGTTGGCCGGACGGGGGCCAGACCTTCGCAGGCCCTGGTAGCAGCGCCGGGTTCCCGGACACAATCATGGCGCCGTGACCGGCATAAACGGGCACGCCCAGCTCGATCATGCGGCCGTCGCCGAGCTGGGCAAGCAGCGTGACGATTGCGGTGTGAGAGCCCGTGATCGTGACGCCAGCCACCTGCTCGGACTGCAGGTGCTGGACTCCGGCACCGTTCCAGCCAAGTTGCGCGTCGGCGCCCGAAGGCAGGAATCGGGCGAGTTCCCGGCCGCGCTGGCCCGCCGTAGCCGGGCTGAAGTTGAGGTAGATGTGGCCGAACTGCTCGGCGTAGGCCTCAGCAAGGGGGACCGGAAACCGCGCGCCGCTACCGGCTACGGCCGCACGCGTGGGCGTACCCGTGCTCTGACCCTGGATGGTGGCCAGCACGCCGCGGTACCCGACGAGGAGCAGCACTGCCCAGGCAATGGCGCGCGCGACCCAGACGAGCCATCTACCGCCAGCGCCAGGCCAGTGTGCTTTGGCCTGCTCAGGCCGCGCGACGGGAACCTGGCTGAGGGGCAGGGCCTCATCGTCGGCAGCTAGGTCGTCACCGCGATCGAGTATTGCCCTGCGAACCATCACACCTCCGTTCGTTCTCCCGCGCACGCGCCGCAATGCGGCGCGGACCGACGTTGCACTTGTCGGGCACCATTCTGCGGCAAAACGCCCAGCCAACCCCGGCATTGACACGGCCGGCGCGCCGTCGGCCGGCCGAATTGGCGAGCCAATTGGGCTTATTAGCCAATCGAGATCATCGGATACTCTCATTTGGCCGATCGGAGCTGACACGTCTGATTTGCTGTCAGCTTCGGAACGGGTCTGGCAATGACCGCCAGCCTGGCCGAGCGCGGTTCGGCCAGGGCTGCCGGGCTGAGCGGTCCAGCCGACCGGGGTAGCCACGCGGCTCTGCGTGATCGGGCCGGACTGGGCCGCCCGTACGTTGGCGGGCGGCCGGGACTGGGCCGCCCGTACGTCGCCCGGCGGCCAGGTCAGCCGGGTGTCCGCGGCAGAGCGCCCCGCCGGAGGCGGCCGGTCTGGATCAACTGCCGGCGTCGACCATCCCGGCGCGGGGAAGGCGTGAAAGGAGACGGCACGTGCGTCGAGCGGCTGCTCGCGCCCGGAGTTCAGCATTGCGTTTCCTCTCGCGACTCGCCGGGCCGGCCGGCGGTGTAGTCCCCTCGTCCGGCCGCCAGACTTGCGACCGTCCGTGGGCACCTAAGGCAGCAGGAAACCTGATGGCCCGTGACACCGCTGTGACACAGCAGCCGACAGACCGGACTGTTGGCCCGCGCCGCGCCGATTAGTCGGCGTCAGTTACGCACCAGCCGGCTCAGGAGACGGTGAGTAGCGTCTTGCCAATCGTCGACCTACTCTCGATCGCGGCGTGGGCCTGCGCCGCGTCGGCGAGTTCGAATCGCTGGCCGATCAACGGATGCACGGCGCCGGCGACCGCCGCGTCCAAGGCAGCAGCGGTGAGCTCGCGCGCCTGGGCCGGAGTCACTGGGACCCCTCGCAGCACCGTTATGTTCCGGGCGGCGGCCTCTTGCTCGGGCACCACGGTGAAGCTGCCGCTTGCCATCCCGAACATGCAAATCTTGCCGCCATCACGGAGCAGGCTGAACGCCGCCGCGCCGATCGTGCCGCCAACGCCGTCAAAGACCACATCGACCGGGCCGACCGCGGCCATCACCGTCTCCGGCCAGCGCTGCTGCTGGTAGTCGACCGCGGTCGCGGCACCGAGGCCTGCGACTGCCTCCACCTTGCGTGGCCCGCCGGCAGCCGCGACGACCGTGGCCCCAGCATTGCGCGCAAGCTGGACAAGCAGCGAACCGACGCCGCCGGCTGCTGCCTCGACCAGCACGGTCTCGCCGGGCCTGATGGCGGCGGACTGCATGAGGCCCATGGCGGTCCGCCCATCGGCCAGGAGCGCCACCGCCTGGTCAATCGGCACTTCCGCAGGAACGGGTATCAGCTCGCTCGCGGGTACTGCCACCGATTCGGCGTAGCCCCCGGATCCCCCGGTGGTCGTCACGAATTGCCGGCCGATATGCGCGAAATCCGCCGCTGCGCCGGGACCAACGGCCACTATCGTTCCCCCGACTCCATTGCCAAGGACTACCGGCAGGACCGGTGCCATCGCCGGATGCGGCGGATGACCAGACCGGATCTGCGTCTCCACGAAGGTGATGCCGGCGAAGTCGACCGCGATGACGACCTCCCCTGGGCCGGCGACCGGATCCGGAAGCTCGGCCAGGACCAGCTGCCCTGGGGGACCGAACTCGGTCAGTACGACTGCGCGCATGGGGGTCCTCCGGTTGCCTGCAACCCAGTATTCGGAGCGCTCGGCTCCGGAAGATAGTCTACCGGAGCGAAGCGCTCCGTAAGAACGTAAGCTAACTGCCATGACCAAGCCAGCGCCGCGGCCCCGTGCCGACAATGTCCGCGGCCGGGGCCGCCAAGCCGAAGCCAGGCGCAACGACCAGCGGGTACTGGACGCGGCCCGAAGCGTGGTCAGCCGCTACGGGGCCGACGCTCCGGTCTCCGTCATCGCCGAGCAGGCCGGGGTCGGCATGGGCAGCCTTTACCGCCGGTACGGCAGCAAGGCCGACCTGCTCCGGCAGCTGTGCATGATGGCCATGACGGCCACGATCGAGGCCGCAGAGGCAGCGCTTGCCGAGCCAGACGCCTGGACCGGCCTGGCCGGATATATCGGCGCATGCGTCAGCCAGGGAACGGGCACGCTCGGCGCGCTGGCTGGGTCCATCGAGACCACGCCGGAGATGTGGGCAACGAGTAAGCGGAGCCGGGCGCTACTCGAGCAGATCCTGGCCAGGGCCTGCGAGACGGGCCAGTTGCGGCCGGACGTCACGGTGCTCGACATTGCCTGGCTGATCGAGACACTAGGCCGGTCCGGCCCGGCCGAGCCGTCGGAAGAAGACGTCGGCATCAAGCGGCGGCTGACCGCAATCTCGATAGACGGCTTGCGCCGGTCTAGCGGAGCCGGTCAGCTGCCTGGGAAGCCGCCGACCGCGAGCCACTACGAAGAGCGCTGGCGGGTTAGCCGCTAGCGAGGGGATCGCGCCGGCCGACCCGGTGCAAGGAAGCGCGGGCTTCAAAATCACCAGGAACTGTCCAAAGCCCCACTGCGTGCGGCGGCCATGAGGGAGGTGGTGCAGCATGGTGGTTGTGAGCGGCATCGAAGTCTGGGCGCGGCCAGGCGAGCCCTACACGGTCGATGAGCTCGACCTGATACCCGATGACGGGCGCCGGTATGAGCTACTAGACGGGACGGTGCTCGTGAGCCCGCCGCCCCGAACAACCCAGCAGGAAGCCGCTGCCGAGCTGGTGGCCGAACTCCGGGCGGCGTGCCCGCCGGACCTCAGGGTGGTAGCCGAGCCCGCTGTTCAGCTCAGCAGGATCACCGAATTTGACCCTGACATCGTGGTCATCCGGCAAGAGCATGCGGGCGATGCCAAGGTGACGGTGCCACCGCTGCTGATCGTGGAACTGCGTTCGCCGGCCACTGCGCTGATTGACCTGAACCGGAAGAAGGCGGCGTATGCGCAGTTCGGGTTGCCGTCGTACTGGATCGTGGACCCAGATCGGCCGGCGCTAACCGTGTTCGAATTGGCCGACGAGGACGACGGCATCGCCGACACGTCCGAGTACTTCCAAGCCGGCCGCGTGTCTGGGACGGCCCCGTTCCCCGCCAAAAAGCCCTTCGCGGTGGACGTGGTGCCGGACCGGCTGGTCGCCCGCCTGTTCCCGCACTGACCTGGTCAGCTGCGGCCGGTCGCCGTGCTGATGATCCAGGCCAGCACGAACGCCTCCTCACGCCAGGCGTCATAACGGCCGCTGCGGCCGCCGTGCCCGGCCGTCATCTCGGTCTTGAGCAAGAATGGTCCGCCGCGGGCCGACGCCTGCAGCCGGGCGATCCACTTGGCCGGCTCGTGGTAGAGGACCCGCGTGTCGTTCAGGCTGGTGACCGCCAGGATCGGCGGGTACACCTGGCCGGCGGCGATGTTCTCGTACGGCGTATAGGACTTCATGTACCGGTAGACCTCGAGGTCGTGCAGCGGGTCGCCCCACTCCTCCCACTCCGGAACAGTCAACGGCAGCGTCGGGTCGAGGATGGAGGTCAGCGCGTCGACGAACGGGACCTGGGCGACGATCGCGCCGAACGCTTCCGGTGCCATGTTCGCCACGGCGCCCATCAGCAGGCCGCCGGCCGAGCCGCCGCGGGCAACGAGCCGCTCCTGGGTCGTCCAGCCGTCCTTCACCACGTGCCGCGCGGCGGCGATGAAGTCGGTGAACGTGTTGATCTTCCTCAGCATCTTGCCGTCGTCGTACCAGCGCCTGCCCATCTCGCCGCCACCGCGGATGTGCGCGATCGCGAAAACGAATCCGCGGTCGAGCAGGGAGATGCGCGAGATCGAGAAGCTCGGATCAGTCGAATGCTCGTAACTGCCGTACCCGTAGAGCAGGAACGGGGCACTTGCGTCTCGCTCGGTACCCTTCCGGCAGACCAGTGAGATGGGGATCTGAGTGCCGTCCTCGGCGGTGGCCCAGAGCCGGTGCTGCTCGTATTCGGCCGGGTCATAGGGCCTGCCATCCGGGCCCGGCAGTACCGGACTCCGCTTGAGCAGCGTCAGCTCGCCGGTCGCTACGTCGCAGTCGTAGACCGAATTCGGCGTCACCATGGAGACATAGCCCAGGCGGAAGGTGCCGGTGTCGTACTCGGGATTCGCCCCCGGGCCGACCGAGTAAATGGGTTCGGGAAACGCGATCTCGTGCTCGGTGCTGTCGGCGCGAACGATCCGGAGGCCGGTCAGGCCAGCCTGGCGCAGGTAGACGACGAATTGCCCGGCGAATGCGTCGACGCTCAGCAGCCGGGTGTCGTCGCGATGCGGGATCAGCGGCGTCCACCGGGTCGGGTCATCGACCGGAGCCTCGGCGAGCTCGAAGTTGAGGGCGCCGTCGTTGTGCAGGATCAGCAGCCGGTCGGTGCCGTCCGCGAGAACCTGGTGCTCCACGTCGTACTCGACGCCGGGCTGGCGCGGCGCAACGACGGTGAACTCGCCGGCCGGGTTCGCCGCGTCCAGGAGCCGCATCTCGCTGGTGAGCCTGCTCGAACTGGCGATCATGACAAAGCGCTGGCTCCGGGACAGGCCGACACCCACATTGAACTTCTCGTCGTGCTCCTCGAAAACGACCACGTCCTGGCTGGCCGGCGTGCCGATCAGATGCCGCCAGACCCGGTAAGGCCGCCACGCGTCATCGACGGTCACGTAGAACAGCGCAGCCGCGTCCGCCGACCAGGCGCTGCCGTAGAAGGTGTCCGGGATCTCGTCGGGAGCCGTCTGGCCAGTCTGAAGGTCTTTGAAGCGCATGGTGAAGCGCTCGTCTCCGGACATGTCGGTCGAGTAGGCAAGCAGGCGCGCGTCCGGGCTCACGTCGAACGCACCCATCGAGAAGAAGGGGCTGTCTCCGGCCAGGTCGTTGGCGTCCAGGAGGATCTGCTCGCCGTCGAGCGGGCCGCCGTCCTCGGTCATGGGCGGACCGGCATCGTCTGGCCGGACGGCGCGGCGGCAGTGGACCGCGTATTGCTTGCCTTCAATGGTCCTGGCGTAGTACCACCAGCCGCCCTTGCGGACCGGCACGGAGAGATCGGTCTCCTTGGTCCGGGACTTGATCTCGCTGAAGATCGTCTCCCGGAGGGGCGCCTGGTTCGCGGTCATTGCCGCGGTATAGGCGTTCTGGGCGTCGAGGAACGCGATCGTCGCCGGGTCGTCTCTGCTGGCCAGCCAGGCGAACTCGTCGATAAATGTGTCGCCGTGATGCGTGCGCTCACTCGGCACTCGCTTAGCCGCTGGGGGCTGCGGGCTGGCGTCCGGCTCGGGTTCTGCGCTGGTCAGCTGGTCGCTCATGAAAACCGAGCCTACTTGGGCTGACAGCCGCCCCGGCACCGGGCGAGGCAACGTTGCCGGACCCCACGCCGGCGGTGCAAGAATCGCTGGCAGCCAACTCATTTGCCGGCAGGAGGACGAGTGCTTACAGCGATCGTGCTTGTCGTGGTGCTCGCTCTCGCCGCCGCGCTGGGACTTTTCAACGCGATCAGGCGGGCGGCAAGGTGCGCCCGGGTCATCGGCGCCCCCGGCGGCGAACCCGAGGCGTCCTTCTCCGGCGGGGTCATGTGCAAGTATCTGATCACCAGCGGATCGCTGGCCGTGCTGGAGTTGTTCGACTGGGGCGTCCGGATCCGCGGGATCGTGATCAGCCGCTGGCTTGTGCCGACCTGGGAAGCTCGCTGGGACGATCTGGCCATTGCCGAGCTTGTGGCACTCCCGCACAGCAGGATTGCGGTCTGGTTCCGGCTGCGCGGCGAACCGGATGGAATGGCCTTCTTGTCGAACTGGAATGAGGAGATCCTGCGCGCGCTAGAGGGACACGAGGTGCCGGTTAACCGGTCGGTTGCGCGCATTAATCGCGTCGCAGAGCTCTATGAGGCGCCCAAGTAGCGCGGGGAGCGCTGCGGCCGACAGAGGCGGCGGTGCGCTCCCCGCGCCCGGCTGACGTTCAGCGGGTCAGGCGCTCGGCGAAGGCCTTCAGGCCCTTCCCCCAGCCCTCTTCGGCAGCCACGCCTTCGCGCATTCCTTCCCAGCCATCGCCGTGTCGGTCGATATTGCGGTGCTCCAGCTCTACGAGCGTCCGGCCGGGGGATTCCTCGCTGAAGCGGACTTCCACCTCGCTCGTCCGGCCGGGATCGGTCTCGATCTGCCACTGGAGGCTGATGTCCCAGCTGAAGACGAGCCGGCGGGGCGGCTCGTAGGCCAGCACGCGGGCCCAGTGGGACTCACTGCCGTCAGTACCGCGGTCATAGATGCGGCCACCCACGTACGGTTCAAAGACCATTTCCGCAAGCTCGGCCTGCAGGACGTGGTGCGAGGGTGGCCACCAGCTGCCCATGTCGGTTGTGAATACGGCAAACGCGCGGTCGATCGGAGCGTCCACGACGATTGACGTGCGGACGGCTGTGTCTGTTGCCTGCATGTTGCTCTCCTAGTCGTGCCGTTTAACTGCGGATTGGAAGGCGGTCAGCGCGTCGTCCCAGAACTGGTCGAGGTAGGCGCGCAAGGCGCCGACGCCGTCCAGGTTCACCTGGTAAATGCGGCGGTTGCCGTCCGGCCTGTCGATGACCAGCCCGGCCTCCTTGAGCACCTTGAGGTGCTGCGAGACGGCCGGCCGACTGATGGGCAGGTCACGGGCGAGCTCGCTGACCGCCTGGGGGTGCCCCGCTAGGCGCTCGAAGATCGAACGCCTGGTCGGGTCGCCAAGAGCGTCCAGGACCTGTTGGTAAGTCATGACTTACCGTAAGCTACAACTTACCGAGCCCGAAGTCAAGTGTGCCTGGGCAGCGCTTCCGGGCGGCTGGCGTTCCCCTCAGTGATCTGTTCTGGCCCAGTAATCCTCGGCGGCCTTCGACGCGGCGAGGTTGTCGGCGCTGTCAAAGCCGGGCGCCATGGACGCGGTGGTGCCGGGCATTACCTCGTGGTGCTCGATGTCGAGCAGGCGCAGCCAGCTTTGCTGGCCCATCGTCAGCGCGATGAAGCAACCCAGTTCGACGAGCTCTGGTTCGGAGAAATGGCAGTCCAGCCGCTCCCAGAGCGCGTCGGTCGAGTCAAGACGCCACGTAATCGCCTCTGCGTAGGCCAGCGCGGCCTTCTCACGCTCGCTGAGCCGCGCTGACTTCTCGAAATTGAGCAGGTCGTCGTACTGAGCTTCGGCCAGCCCCTGGGCCCTGGCTTGCTCGGATCGCTGGTTGCCGCAGTACTCGCATTTCACTGACCGCGACACGTAGACGCGGCACAGCTCCTTGATGGCGTGGTCGCACACGCCGTCGCGGAAGATCGACTGCCAGGATTGCGCGAAGGCCCAGAAACAGGCTGGCACGTGCGCGCGGACGGCCGAACTCTCCGGCCGCGGAGTGCCCTCCCGCTGGCACCGCTCCATCTCCTCCTGCATCGGCGCGTCCATCGCCTCCGGCGGTACGTAACTAATCCGCTGCTTTCGGCCCATCGGACCCTCCCGCCCAGCTACCACTGTTACTCGGGATCGCTGCGCCCTCAGCACCCGCTGCGCTGCCAGGTAATCACAGACGGCCATGCGATACCAGCTGGCATTAGCCATCCTGGGGCGCGGGCCGGTGCGAGCGTGGTGGCCCGACGACCGGGCACGGCGTGGTCAGCGGTGGTAGGGGTCGGGTATGTCGCTGGCCAACGTCAGCTGCGCGATGCCAGCAGGTTCGACCAGCACCGGCTGCGGTGACTCCCCGGCTGCGAACTCGACGGCCACGATCCCGCAACGCTTGGCGCCCAGCACTGGCTGCACCTGGTCCGGGAGTACGGCCCAGGTGGTGGGCACCCACAGGTGCTCGGTCCCGCCGAGGTCAAGCTGGCGGAACTGATGCACGTGGCCGCTCATCACCAAGGCGGCCGGTGCGCCCTCGAGTAGGACGCTGAGACGGTCATAGGCCGGCCGGGGCCAGAATCGGTAGGCCGGCGAGCGGCAAGCTCCGCATCCGCGGCGGCCACGGGCTTATGCGCGATAAGCCCAAGGCGATGGTCGGTGTCACGCTTGCTCAGCTGCTCTTCCAGCCAGGACCATTGCCTCGCCTCGGCTTCGAGCCCGGAACCGAGGAGCTGGGCGTTGATCGCCAGCATGGTCCAGCCGTTGACGGTCAGAGACCAGTGGTCGGCACCGACGATGTCGAGCCAGCGGCGATGCCGGACAGCGTCGATCGTGACGTCGGCCGGTGCGCCCGGCCAGGGGTTGTCACCGACGTCGTGGTTACCGGGAACCGCGTACCACGCAACCGGCAGCCGGTCGAGCTGCAGGCGGCCGTATTCCAGATCGGCACCGTTGTGAGCGCCATCAAGAGTCAGATCACCAAGGTGGATGACTATGTCAGGCGCGGCCGTTCCGACGTGACGAAGCACCGCATCCCAGTTCGCTGTTGCCTCCGGCGCGACCTGCGACAGGTGCGTGTCCGACACCAAGATCACCCGCAGAGCGGTCACATCTGAACGCTATAACTGGCTCGCGAGCCCGCGTCTCAGACGACCCGCGCGTCCATGAAACGTTCACCGCCAATTCGCGAGCGCAGCCGATTCGCAACGCGTGATCGGCCCGGTCGCGACAGCCTTGACGCCGTTCGGCCAGCGCGGGAGCTTGGTTGACCGCGTCAACCAGACGTTACGCTGGCCTGGTGGACTCCACCAGGGATCGGCTCATCGACGCGGCCACGCAGCTGCTCGACGAGGGCGGCCCAGCGGCGGTGACGCTCAGAGAGGTCGGCCGCCTGGCCGGGTTCTCTCACAACGCGCCGTACAAGCATTTCGCCGGCAAGGAGGACCTGCTCGCCGCCATCGCCGCCCGGGAGCTCGCTCGCCAGGACCGCCCACCGCCGTCTGGCCGCGCCGGCGACTCACCCGGCCAGGTCCTGCGGGCAATGATGCACGGCTATGTGCGGTGGGCGATGCGCAACCCGGCCCGGTTCAAGCTCACGTTCGGCTCCTGGTCCACCGACTCGGACGAGCTGGCCGAGGCCGCCACGACCGCTCGGTCCGCCCTGGTAGCGGCGGTAACGGCAGCGCAGGCCAGCAGGGATCTGCCGGCTGGCGACCCTGAGCGCGTTGCCGCGCTGATCCTCGCTGCCGCGCATGGGGCGGTTGACCTCGCACTGAGCGGACACTTGTCGAAGACGGGAAAAGGCCACGCTCATCCACAGGATCTCGTCGACGATCTCCTTGACCACTTGCAGCCCGCGCGCTAGCGAGCCGGCCGGAACGCGGCCCGCTATGTTTCGGCGAGGTGTCGATTCCGGTGGCCGGTCTTCGTAACGGGGATGAGAGGCCCGGCGCCGCCGCAGCGCCCGGCAGCGGACGACAGAACAGGAGACCCGAGATGAAGCAGTACCTGCTCGCCGTGCACATGGTCGAGGGAGAGCCAGTTCCCTCTGAGGCGCAGATGCAGGAGGGATACGACGCAGTTGATGCTCTGAACGCTGACCTTAAGGCGGCGGGAGCCTGGGTCTTCGCGGGCGGCCTGCACCCGCCAGCCACCTCCACGGTTGTTCGCGCGCAGAGCGGCGAGGTCGTCACCACCGACGGGCCGTTCGCGGAAACGAAGGAGCAGCTAGGCGGGTTCTGGATCATCCAGGCCCCCGATCTGGATGCAGCCCTCGACTGGGCGGCCAAGGGCTCGGCCGCCTGTGGCGCTCCGGTGGAGGTCCGGCCGTTCCAGCAGGTTCCGGAGGAATAGGAGCGTGCCAGGCACGCCCGCGGACGCCATCGAGCTGGCCTACCGGGAGAGTTCCGGCCGCGCGGTCGCCACGCTGATCCGCCTCTTCGGCGATATCGACATCGCCGAAGAGGCGGTTCAGGAGGCATTCGCCGTCGCCACGGCACGCTGGCCGACCAGCGGCGTGCCGCCCAATCCGGGCGGCTGGATTGTCACCACGGCTCGTAACAAGGCGCTAGACCGGCTGCGGCGGGAGTCGTCTCGCTCCGGCCGCGAGACGCAGGCGGCGCTGCTCCACTATGACGCCGAGCCAACGGAGGTGGGACCGGTGCAAGATGATCAGCTCCGGCTGATCTTCACCTGCTGCCACCCGGCGCTGGCCGCGGAAGCTCAGCTTGCCCTGACGCTGCGGCTCATCGCCGGGCTGCAGACGCCCGAGATCGCCCGCGCCTTCCTGGTACCGGAGCCGACCGTGGCCCAGCGCCTGGTCCGGGCGAAGCGGAAAATCCGTGACGCCGGCATCCCCTACCGCGTGCCGCGCGAGGCCGAGTTGCCAGACCGGCTCCCGCTGCGCGCTAGCGGTTGTCTACCTGATCTTCAACGAGGGATACACCGCCTCCGCCGGCCCTGATCTCGCCCGCATCGACCTGTGCGCCGAAGCCATCAGGCTGGCGAGGCTGCTGGCCGAGCTCATGCCGGACGAACCCGAGGTGCTCGGCCTGCTCGCCCTGCTGCTGCTGACCCAGGCGCGCCAGCCTGCTCGCACTGGCCCCGGCGGCGCCCTCGTCCTGCTCGCCGACCAGGACCGTAGCCGGTGGGACCGCGCCATGATCAGCGAGGGCCAGGAACTCGTGCGCATATGCCTGCGCCACAACCGTCCAGGGCCATACCAGATTCAGGCTGCGATCAATGCCGTGCACAGCGATGCTCCGGCCGCCGCGGCGACCGACTGGCGACAGATCCTTGCGCTGTACGACCAGCTGATGGCTATAGCGCCCACGCCGGTGGTGGCGCTCAACCGCAGCGTCGCTGTTGCCGAGGTCTATGATCCGGCGACCGCACTCGACATCGTTGACCAGCTCAGCCTCGACGGTTACCACCTGTATCACGCGACCCGCGCAGACCTGCTGCGCAGGCTCCGCCGCCCAGACGAAGCGGCAGCCGCCTACGACGCGGCCATCGCGCGTACCGCTAACCAAGCGGAACGGTCGTTTCTCCAGCTCCAGCGCGACAGTCTGTAGGACACCACGCCAAGCGCGCAGATCGGTCAAAAGCCAGGAGACTTGGCCGCGGCTCCCCAGACATTCACGGCATGCCCGGATAACCAGGCGGCAAAGTTACCCGCAGTTGTGATCTCGGTTACATAGTGAAACCAGCACGGCACACCCCGCGTCGAACCTACGAATGCCCGCCCCCCGTGCACCTTCGGCGCCATTTATCCCACAAGCGGGCACCCCCGGCCCGCTGACCGCGCCCGGCCAGGCCCTTCGGCCGGGCAACCCCCTGGCCAGTGTCCCGCCCCAGCCCCCGTGGGGGCGGGACACTGCTATTCATGCCGATGCGAAGTTCACTTCAAGGCGCATCCGGCCGTCACAAGACACGCCGACGCGCGCGGCCCACAATAGGCCTTATGCGCATCGTGTTCCTTTCGCCCGCAAGCGGCCAGGATCGGGTCCCATGAGTGCCCCTGGCGTTTTCGCTGACCTAGCGGCGCAGCGCTCGTGCTGGCACCCGGTTGCGTTCGCGGCTGAGCTTGGCGCCGGGCCGATGCCCGCCGACCTGCTCGGCGAGCCGCTCGTGCTGTGGCGCGGGCGGGACGGCAGCGCGCGGGCCATGTCCGATCTGTGCGTGCACCGCGGAACAGCCTTGTCGCTCGGCACGGTCAACGGAGATGAGATCGTGTGCGCCTATCACGGCTGGCGTTATGACGCCGACGGCCGGTGCGTCGCGATCCCGCAGCTAGCAGATCCGACCAGGGTGCCGGCAAAAGCACGGGTGGCTGCGTTTCGCGTGCAGGAGCGTTACGGACTTATCTGGGTTGCGCTAGCGGAGCCGCGCTGGCCGCTGCCCGAGGTGCCCGAGCTTGAGGATGACCGCTGGGCCGTCGTCACGGCCGGTCCCTATCGCTGGCGCTGCGATGCGGCGCGGCAGGTCGAGAACTTCACCGACTTCGGGCACTTTCCCTGGGTGCACCCTGGCCTGCTCGGCGATCCGGACCGCCCCGTCGTTCCCCGTCATGAGGTGCAGACGGAAGGACACGTGCTGCACTACACGATCGTCCGGCCGGAGGCGCCGAACACTGATGACTTTCCTGTCTTCGGCAACGAGGACGCAGGGCCGCCTGAGCGCCGCAGCCGGTACGAGCTGCACCTGCCGTACACCATCGCCCTGCGGCTCGGCTGGGGCGGCGAGCGCGGCATGGTCTACTTCTTCGCGTCCCAGCCCATCGACGCCGACCGGTGCGCCGGATACGTGATCATCGGCCGCAACTACAACCTTGAGCAGAGCGACCAGGTCATCCGGGACTTCGAGGACACGATCTTCGGTCAGGATCAGCTGGTGGTCGAATCGCAGCGGCCGGACCGGGTTCCGTTCGACCTGGCAGCCGAGTTGCACCTGAAATTCGACGCCGTCGCCGTGGCCTACCGCAAGGCGATGCGCGCCAACGGCCTGGCGGCGGATGTCCCCGTTGTCATCGATACCAGCGCGGCCCGCTAGCGGCCGGCCAGCTGAGATTCCCGGCTCACGCTATCGTGTCGGCGCCCCTTAGGCGCTGCCGCCCGGGTATCAGGTGGCTGTTTCCTGTGTAGTCACTCAGGGATAGTCCGTGCCGAGCCCATGCGATTCACAGAGAGATCACAGGCACGCCTGCTGGACTCAATCGTGACCCAGCTGTCGTCGCGGCGGGAGCTGGGTCACCCAGACGTTCAGGCCCCGAGACCCTGGAGAGTTGCATGAGATTTCGCCTGTTAATAGCGGCGTGCGCGGTCGCGGCACTGGCCGCCACCGTGGCGGTTAGCGTGGGCGGGGGCGCGTCGGCCCACAACACGCCTTTCCGGCTCACCGCCAGCCTGCAGGGCATTCACAAGATCAAGCACGTCGTCGTCATCGTGCAAGAGAACCGGTCTTTCGACTCCTACTTCGGCACCTACCCGGGCGCTAACGGCATCCCTGCGGGCGTCTGCGTGAAGGACCCGGCCAACGGCGGCTGCATCAAGCCGTACGTCGACCACGCGAACAGCAACAAGGGCGGCCCGCATCAAAACAGCAACAGCATCGCCGACGTGGACGGCGGCAAGATGGACGGATTCGTCGGGCAAGCGGAGCTCGGATGCAAGAAGACCCCCTGCGTGACTGACGTGATGGGTCATCATGTCGCCTCGGACATTCCCAACTACTGGGCCTACGCCAATAACTACGCGCTCGACGACCGCATGTTCGAGTCCGAGCACTCCTGGAGCCTGCCGGCCCACATGTACGTGGTCTCGGCCTGGTCGGCGAACTGCAAGAACCCGGCCAACCCGATGAGCTGCGTGGGCACCAACCAGCCGCGCAACCGCACGGCGGCCCAGCCGCGCCCGTTCGCCTGGACGGACCTGACGTGGCTGCTGCACGCCTACCACGTGAGCTGGGGCTATTACCTCGATCACGGCGCCCAGTCGGCTACCAACCCGCAGGGTGTGCCGTCGATCTGGAACCCGCTGCCAGGTTTCACCGACGTCAAGCACGATCACCAGGAAGGCAACATTCAGCCCCTGTCGACGTTCATGAGCCAGGCCAGCACTGGCACGCTGCCGGCCCTGTCGTGGATCGTGCCGAACGCGGCCGACAGCGAGCACCCGCCCGCGCTCGTGAGTACCGGCCAGGCGTATGTGACCCGGATCATCAACGCGGTCATGCGCAGCAAGGACTGGAATTCCACCGCGATCTTCCTGTCCTGGGATGACTGGGGCGGCTTCTACGACCACGTCGTGCCGCCGGCCGTCGACTCGCAGGGATACGGGATCCGGGTACCGGGCATCGTCATCAGCCCCTACGCCCGGCGGGGCTTCATCGACCACCAGAACCTGTCATCGGACTCCTGGCTGAAGTTCATCGAGGACGACTTCCTGGTCGGCAACAGGCTGAACCCGGCCACCGACGGCCGCCCTGATTCCCGGCCCGTTGTCCGGGAGAACCTGGCGAACAGCATCCTGCCGGACTTCAACTTCAACCAGAAGCCCCGGCCGCCGCTGATCCTGACGCCGTGCCCGGCAACCACACTGGTCCCCCCGCCGAAGCCCGGCTGCGCCAGCACAGTGAACCTGGACTTCAGTAATTGGGGAGACAGCTGAGGTCCTCGGAACAGGTCTGGGGCGCCCGCGACCGCGGGCGCCCCAGACCGGCTAGATTGGCCGCTCGGCTACCCCGAAGACAACGTCCGTCCGCACCTCCATGACGTTGTTCGCTCGCAGCTCGCCAAGGAGCCGACCGCCCAGGCGGTCAACTTCCTGCTGGCTGAGGGCGTCGACCGTCGCCCGGTAGCCGGATCCGAGCACTATGTCCCAGAACCTGCCTGGGTCGTCCAGCCGGTGCACGCCCGAGGCTGCCTCGATGGCCGGGCTGGGCACGCCGGCTCGGACGAACACGTCGCCGAGTGCCTGCGGGGTGGTTATCTCATCCCATGGGTTGAATGCCTTGTACAACGACGGCTGGACCTCGCGGACCGACTCCCAGAAATGAAAGTTGGCCGGCTCGAACAGGCCCGGTCCCCAGGTGGTGATCGCCAGCGCGCCGCCAGGCCGGACCAACCGCCACATTTCGGCCGCGAAGGCGGACATGTCAGGCGCGAAGAAGACCCCAAACACGCACACGACCGCGTCGAAGGTGCCGCTCGGCAAACCTGTGCTGATGGCGTCCCCTCGCCTGAACTCGATGTTGCCAAGACCCTCACGAGCAGCCCTAGCCTTTGCTAGCTCCAGCAGTGGAGCGGCGACGTCGATGCCGAGCACATGCCCTGTGGTGGAGACGGCGCGAGCTGCCGGAATCGCCGAAGCTCCAGCCCCGCAGCAGAGGTCAAGAACTGCGGCGCCTGGTGGCAGCGAGAGGCGCGACACCGTCAAAGCGCCGAACCGGTCCCAGAAGCTAAGCGAGCCGAGGCCGTAATGATCAGCCGCGGCACCATACGTGCGCGCGGTTCGCAGCGCGTGCTCGCTCCACGGCTGTGCAGATTGCATGAAGATCTCCGGCGGCCGTACAGCTTCCAGATGTCCACGATCACTGGCAGCATAGCTACGGCGGGGCACAGTCATGGGGCCGCGCCGTAGCACCGGTCACGCGCGGCGCGCACAACTGAGAGCGCCGTAGTGGTGTCCTAAGGTCATGCGAATTCGCAACCTGGCCATCATCTCCGGCGCGATCATGGTGGCCGGCTGCGGAGCTAGTTCGGCCCCGCAGTCAGCTGGCCCGGCCCCGGCAGGGACGCAGTCCGGACGGACGCCCGTTGCCGCTATCCACCCGGCCCCCTCGCCGGGCTCGCGGACGGCGAGCCCGGTCACTGCCCGCCGGGGCTGCCCGGTGACTCCTGACCACTGGCTATCGCCTGGCGTCCTGACCGGCGTGCAGTTCGTGTCAGCAGCTCAGGGCTGGGTCGTCGGCCAGGACATGATCCTTGCCACCGCCGACGGCGGCCGCCACTGGACCGTGCAGGACCGCGGCCAGCTGAACCTGACGTCGGTAGATTTCATTGGTAACGGGGCCGGCTGGGCTGTCGGCGCCGATTCGCTGCTGGCAACTTCCGACGGCGGCGCACACTGGACCGCGCTGGCCGAGCCGTGCCCGCTCATCCGCTCGGTGCATTTCGTCTCGGCGACGGTCGGGTTCGCGGTCGCCGGCGGCAGTGACATCAGCCAGTTAGGGACCGCTACTCCTGAGGTTGGCGGCGAAGTACTGGTTACCATCGACGGCGGGCACAGCTGGCGGACTCTACCCGCGCCGAAGAACGCGCAGACCGTGTGCTTTGACAACGCCGAGATCGGATGGCTAGGTGCTGATGGCCGGCTGTTCCGGAGCACTGACGACGGTCGCACCTGGGCGCAGGTCGCCGCCGGGCCTAGGAGCATCTCGGCCGGCTACCCGGCCACCATGACCGTGCAATGCGCAGGGGCCGGCAGCGCCTGGGCCGTCGACATCGGACCTGGCGCCGGCATGAGCCAACAGCCGCACATCGGCTATTACGCTGGCCCTGGCGGCGCGATCGCGATCTTCGCGGAGCAGTATTTCCCGCATCCGGGCGTCAGCGTGCGCGCAAACTCCCCCGGTTCGTACGCCGGGGCGGTCTCGGCGATCAGCCCCACGGCTGCTGCCTTCGTCGACTCGTGCCCGGCGTGCGGTCTGGGCAGCGCCCCGTGGGCCCTGGTGACCAGTTCCGGCGGCCGGCTGACCCGCGAAGGCAACGTCGGCCAGCTGACCCAGCCCGAGGCTGCCAGCTTCCTGTCTCCGCAGCTCGGCTGGGTCGTGGGCATCGTGACGCACTACCGCGGCCCCAGCTCGTTGCGGCAGTACCAGCGCATCGTCCGCACCGATGACGGTGGCCGGACCTGGCTTATTCAGTACACCAGTCCCTAGCTGGCCGCCTGCGGGAGGCTGACCCTGACCGAGTCAGGTCACGTCGTCAAACCGCTCACCCCTGGCTGGCCTGGTGGCAGTGAAGCCCGGTACTCGCTCCGGCTGCGCACGACGCGCAGCTGCGATTGCGGGCTGGTCGGGCCGGCCAGCGAGCAGGTCCTGGATGCGGATCTTCGCATGGATCACCGGCTGGCGTAGCCGCTGCTCGCGGCGCACGGCCGTGGCGAGCTTTCCCGGCCGTTGCTGGTAACGCCAGCGAGCCCACGGCGAGTATGGCCGCCCAAGGCGGATAGCGCCGACAATGAGGAGCACGGGCACGAACAGGCCGATCAGCCCGGTCCAGACCTTGCCTTTCAGCATCGTGATCCCGGCGAGCGCGAACATCACCGCCAAGAGCAGGACAAACGTAAGGACCGCAGCCGGGCTTCTCGACAGATGGTGGTAGTTAGCCACGCTCTTCACCGGGCTTGCCCCGATCAGCAGCAGCGCGGTCACTCCGGACGCCACGAAGACAGCGTCGATCGACAACCGTCCCTCGTTGGACCAGTACACATCGCGCAGATGCAAGATCAGGGCGAACTCATCGAGCACAAGAGCGGTGCCGAGCCCGAACAACGCCGCCGGTGCGGAACGCCACGCCAGTGAGGAGACTGGCGCGGCCAGCCCGGCGACGCCTCCGATGGCCATGAATACCACGCCGAAGACCATGTGGTGAACATGCACCGTGCCAGCATGAAAGTTCTTTCCTGGCCACCACCGTACCTTCGCCCGGATGAGCCGCGCCGACACGCGGATGCAGCCGAATCCCGCTACGAACGCTACGAAGAAGCAGAACAACGGCAGCCGTCCGGTATCGATGAACTGGGCTTCGAACCACCCGGACACAGCGCCCCCAACTTGGCGGGGCGCCGACGGCTGCCGGTCGGCACATCAGGGCGCGCGCCGCCACCGCCATCAGTCTGCCAGCTTTAGCTGGAGCCAATTGCGGGGCGTAGCGCCCCCGGTGCGGGCTGGCCTGCGCGCAATGACAAGAGGACCAGCCCGCCACCGGCCGCCGCCGCGGTTTCAGGCGCCCCGCGGTCAGCCTTGAGCCGGAAGGTCGTCGAATTCCACGACCTGGCGCACCTCCACCTCGACCTCGTCGAACAGGTCGGCGTACCGCTTGGCATACTCGACGGCCTCAGCCCGGTCCCGGGCGTTGATCAGCGCGAAGCCGCCGATGACCTCCTTGGCCTCGGTGAACGGCCCGTCAGTCGCCTTGATCGCAGCGCCACGGGTCTTGCGGACCAGTGCGCCCTGCGCGGACGGGTGGACGCCCTCGGCCGTGATCAGGATGCCCTTGTCGACCGAGTCCTGGATGAACGCGCCCATCTTCTCGATGAACTCCTGGCTGGGGTTCCATGCCTCCGGGGCATGCTCGTCGAGCCGGTGCATCATCAGAAACCTCATTGCTGCTCCCTTACTGCTCTCGGGCAGGTTTGTCACTCTCGGGCTGGGGTCCGGGCCGTCCCGGACATGATGACCAGCCGTCACTTCCAGGTCGAGCGACTTCGCGCCGCTTCGACATTTCCGCATGACATTTCCTGGGCGCCGTCCAGGTCGACACGCTGGTTCGCCGCCCACCCCAGCAACCGCCTCCCCGATGGCGGCCAGCTGCTAGTTCTGCCAGGACTTGCCGTTCCAGTGCTCGATCAGGGTGCTGGACCAGTCGGTGGTGCCCACGCCCCAGGCATCAGACGGCGAGATGGCGACAACCCTCAGAAGCGCGTCGATGGAGCCGACCGGCGGGTTGAGGCTGGCCACCACGGTCCACCGCCTGCCGCCCAGACGTGCACGGGACGCAACGACGCCCAGCAGAACTATGGTGCGTCGGCGAGGCCGGAGCGAGCAGGGGACGCTTCCCCAGCGTCGGTGTCGGGCGAGCTAGAGTGCGTGGTCAGCTGGCTGCCGACGCACGGCGATGGCCGGTCTCGCGGCGGTCAGCGTGTCAGGCGGCGTGGGTTACGAAACCAACTGAACCGAGGTCATGGCCGGCGGTGATGCGCACGTCGGCATCGAGCGCCGCGGCGAGGCGGCGGAACAGGGCGACGGTGGGCTCGGTGCCGCCTTCCTCAATGCACTCGATCTCGTCGGTGGTCATGCCGGCGCGCAATGCGAGCTCGGCAACGCTCATCTGCAGTTCCGCGCGCCGGTCGTAGACGGCTTTGCCGAAGGCAAGGGCCTCCCGGATGGCGATCCGCTGCGGGTCGCTAGCGTCGGCGTCCGGCATTACCCACCGGGTGTGGTAGCCGGTCATGATGCGTGCCTTTCGTAGACCTGGTCCGCTGGCCGCTGGTGGTCGCGTTCGCAGACCTGCTGAGCGCGGACGGCCCGGTCGATCTGCCGCTGGTCGTGCTGGCGAGTCTTTCGGAACACGGTCAAGAACACGATCCTCCCGTCGGGCGCACACCAGTACGTTACCCTGACGGCGACCTGGGCAAGCCGCAGCCGTAGTTCCCAGACCTGGCCTTCGAGATGCTCCGACCAGGGTCCGCCGAGCGAGTTGCCTTTCTCGGCCAGCATGCCGGCGACTTCGTCGGCGCGCTTGTAGTCGAAGTCGCTGAGGCTGTCCAGCCAGTCACAGACCTCGGGTTCCAGCTCGAACTGGTAAAGATCCAGTCTTTGACTGCTCACGCGGGCCACGGTATCCGCCGCTGCCGACAGGTCGCCCTTCTCTCGCGACTTGAGCCGCCCGTCCGGTCTGGGCCTGGGTGGCGAGCCAGGCTGACCAGCTTCAACACTGCTGCGACAACCAGTCGGTCGTTCCGTCTCGCGATGCTGAACGAGTTCCGGCCCCGCGCTCAACCGCGCCGGCCACGAGCGCGCGGGCCCGAGACAAGATGCCGAATCGGAGCGTCAGATTTCAGCCTTGCGGTCTGCGCGCCGGCGCACCGGTCTGCCCGCATTGGCGCGGTTGGCCAGAGCCTCCCCAGCGAACGCAACAGCGGATACGGGGGTTTCGCGTACGTGCGGGGGTTCCGCGTACGTGCGGGGGCAGGTCCTATCCTTCAGTGGTTGCAGCGCACCGTTCGGAGGGACGTCCTGTCCTTTCGCCATTTCATCTCAGCCGGGCTCGCTCCAGAATTGCTGCATACGCGCGATCGCCTCGTCCCTTGTCATCAGCGCTACCTCGGCGCTTGAGAGCTGCAGGCGCGTAACCAGCAGATGCGCAAGTTCGGCGGGCAGTGCCTCCGCTGGGGCTTTAGGTTGCCCGCGATCTGGCTTTACGCCGTTCTGGATGCACGCCCAGAAGGTTTGCTCGTCCACGTCGAGATGGTCGCGGAGGATGTGACTCCAGATATTTGCGCCGTAGGTGCTCCTGTCCGGCGGACGGGAGATCCGTGTCCTCAGGATCCTGCCGTCGTGCAGGTGGAGCTCGTATGTGACGGCATGGTGCCCGCTGGTCCTTCCCCTAGCGTTCCGCACCGGCTCCCAGGCCCTCAGCCTCACAGAAGGCCTGGTGATCACTACCGGTGGGAGCCGGCCAGGTCATCGCGCCGACCCGGTGATCCACTGGCGAAGCTGGTCGTCATCGCTCAGAGCGACCAGTTGCACCAGCCCCCAGTGCTCGCGGTGGTTCGGCGCGTGCTGCAAGCGTGGCCAGTCCTCGGCGTATTCGCGCAAGGCGTCCGCCATGTCGGCTACCGCCGCCTCGAGGGTGGCGCCTGCACCAGCTACCGGCAGGCCGGGCACGAACGCCGACCATCCTTCGGCCTCTGCGACGACCTTGACGCATGGGCGCACGACTGAAACCAGATATTGCCGCAGGCGGTCGGCGTCGAGGACAGCCGCCGTTGCTGACTCTCGCCGGACGGTAACCACCTGTCCGCGCTCAGCCTGGTCAAGGATGTCCTTGAGATGGTCCCGGGCCGAGGTATAGCTCTCGTAGTGAACTGCAGACATGGTGGTGCTCCGTGTGGCTTGGGCGGCTCCAGCCAACCTGACCTTGCGAGTACGTCAAGTACGCGGCGTACGCAGATTCCAAGCCGCAAGCTACCGTCGCTTGCAGGGCGCCGGCAACGGCCAGCTAGATTCGCCAGAATCCCGGCCTGATGAGCGTCCTGCATGCCCGCTGACGTGCGATAACAGGCTCAAAGGCCGACATCAGGTGATCGAGGTTGCTAGCGCGGGCGAATCTCATTCCGGGGAGCTCCCAGCTGGCTCGCCTGATCGCCGGTCTTCCGGTCGTTTTCGCCCCGCCAGCCTCCCAGACATATTTCGCATCTTTCAGCCAAGGTTGGCGCCCGTTTTATCCGGTCTGACTGCCTGATCATTGGCCCTGTGCCTACCGGTGCAGCCGCCTCGCGCTGATCGATAGTGCCTTACCCTCCCCGCCTCACGGGCCGGTAAAGGCATAGGCGAACACGTTGAACGCCCGTCCCTGTCTGAGCAGCGGGTATGGCTTGCCCACGGTATCGCCGGCGGTGTCGAGCCGGGTGATCTCCACGGTTGTCCAGTACCGGGGTTGCGGTGCCATCGTGCCGTGCTTTCCGTCGGCGCTGGTGACCCGCACACCGAAGAAGCTGACGTTAGAGAGGAGTGCCAGCGGGGGGTTCGTGGCGGTACTGGCCGCGAGGCTGATCGCCTCAGCGGACTTGCTGCTGCATTTCGAGCAGCGCTCGTAAACCGTTCTGGATATCTTCTTGGTCACATCACGCAGGATCAGCCGGTAGCTCTTGCCGTTGTAGTAGACCGAGAGTCGACTCTGTCACCGGCTTCAACCCCATCTGGGCAGGTGCTCCCGTGCGCCTCGAGGCATCCGAGGAAGCTGCCAGAGCCGGACGTTCCCGAGTAAAACGCCCCGTACTCGAATTCCACATCATCCATGAAATCGCAGTGCTCAACCACCCCGATCTGCTCGGTGATGCCGCGGTTGTAGCCGCCCAGGCCTATCCACTGCGTGATGGTAACGCCCCCCGGCTGATCCTGCCCGCGACAGACATTGAGGCCCGGGACGATGAAGTCGGCAGCCACGTAACGGAAGTCTTTCCTTCTGTCAGCGAGCGCTGCATAGCCGGCCCATTTCTGGGACGTCACCTTCTTCACCACAGCCGGGTGCGGCAACTGCCCGCTGGCTGACGCGGCAGGGACAGCAGCCATCGCCACACCCGCCGCCACCACGCCCACCGTCGCCACGCCGGCTAGCCAGGATCTGATAGTCATCGGAAGCC
Source organism: uncultured Actinomycetota bacterium (assembly GCA_963804435.1). Classification (GTDB taxonomy): domain Bacteria; phylum Actinomycetota; class Actinomycetes; order Streptosporangiales; family Streptosporangiaceae; genus JAJYUU01. The sequence goes on from CAWDQI010000001.1 coordinate 4,765,068, forward strand.
CCCTCCGGGCGCTGACCCGTTACCGGGCCGATCACGCCATATAGCCCTGCAGTAAGGATGCTGCCGAATGCGGCGAATGCTCGCAAGGGGAGTCCTTCCCCAGCATTTGGCAATGGTCCTTGGGCGACCGTGGCAATACCCTCGCCCTAGCCCTTGCCGGATGATCGCGGCCCAGATATCGCGCTGGCAGGCGCAGGACATGGCGGCGCTCAACGGCGCCTGGTCGGTGATGGCGATCCGCGCGGGCACCGCTGATGAAGCCGCCTCAGAGGGCGGCGGAGCGGGAGGCGGCCATTCCGAGCCCGAAGCCGTCTGACGCTTTTGTCAGAACGCTTGCGCATACTGCTCATGAAAGCGATGGAAGGTGATCGCTGTGAGCCGCTACGCGCTCCCGCTCGCAGGCTACGACCATGCCAGCACCTGGGGCTACGACGCCCAGAGCGCTACCTATTTCGCTCAGTTGTGGCGCAACAGTAGCGAAAGCGACGAGGAGCCTGACGCATCGCTGAACTGGTTCACCAGCGGGCGCGAGATCGAGTCTCCGCAGAGGCTGGCGGAACTGATCTGCGACCGCGCGGGCGCGGGCCTGGCACAGGTGCTCCGTTCCATGGCCGCTGCCCGGTCTGCGCCCGAGTCCGCTATCTTGCTGGAGCTTGCCGACTTCCTGGCGACTTCTGATCTCTGAGTGCAGTGACGGACCCGCTACTCGCAAGCTGCCATCACGTGGAGGAAAGCCGACCGGAATATGGCGGCGTCGCCGCCTCGCTGAGGCGCCGCCTCAGCCGCCGTGACGGAATTCGACGACGTCGCCGTCGCGCATCACGTAGTCCTTGCCCTCGATCCGGGCCTTGCCCGCTGCCCGCGCCGCGGCTATGGACCCGGCGGCCATCAGGTCGTCGAAAGACACGACCTCGGCCTTGATGAACTTCCGCTGGAAGTCGGAATGGATCACGCCGGCCGCCTCCGGCGCGGTCGCGCCGACCGGGATCGTCCAGGCCCGAGCCTCCTTGGGACCCGCGGTCAGGAACGTCGAGAGCTTCAGCGCGGCGAATCCGGCCCTGGCCAGCTGCGCCAGTCCCGGCTCGCCGAGGCCGAGCTCGGTCAGCATTTCGGCGGCGTCCTCGGGGGACAGCTCGGCGAGCTCAGCCTCGGTCTTGGCGTCGAGGAAGATCGACTCGGCTCGTGCGACCAGGGTGGCCAGCCGCTTCCTGAGCTGCTCATCGTGCAACTCAGAATCGTCTTCATTGAATACATAGAGGAACGGCTTGGCCGTCAGCAACTGCAGTTCACGAAGGTCGGCCAGGTCGATCCCGGCAGCATCGGCCCCGGCAAACAGAGTCGTGCCGCTGTCGAGCAGCTGCTGTGCCTGCTCTGCCGCCGCCGCCCGCCTTGTGCGCTCCGGGTCCTTAGCCGACCTGGCTTCCTTGACCAGCCGGGGGACTGCCTTCTCCAGTGTCTGCAGATCGGCCAGCATCAGCTCGGTGGCGATGGTCTCGATGTCGCGCTCGGGTGAGACGTCGCCGTCGACGTGGCTGACGTCGGGGTCATCAAAGACGCGCACGACCTGACAGATGGCGTCGGTCTCACGGATATGCGACAGGAACTGGTTCCCGAGGCCCTGGCCGGCGGACGCGCCGCGGACCAGGCCGGCGATGTCGACGAACCTGACTGTTGCGGGCACGATCCTCTCCGAGTCATACAGCCCGCATAGCGCCTCCAGCCGCGAATCCGGGATCCCGACAATGCCGACGTTCGGCTCGATCGTCGCGAACGGGTAATTGGACGCCAGGGCGCTCGCCCGGGTCAGCGCGTTAAACAGGGTGGATTTACCGACGTTGGGCAAACCGACGATCCCGATGGACAGGCTCACCGGCAAAGTCTAGTGGGCGTGTCGGACCGGAGAACTGTCGTCCCCGGCTGCAAGCATGCTGAACATGAACGCGACTTCGCTGCTCATCGGGCTCGTGCTCGGAGCCGCTCTCGGCGGCGCGATCGGCTACTTGCTGGCCCGCGGCCGGCTGGCTAACGTTGCCGCCGACCTGACGGGTCAGGCTCGCGCCGCCGAGGAGCGCGCGCGGGCTGCCCAGGACCGCGCCGCGCTGATGGAACACGCCGCACGGGAAAGGGCCGAGCTGATCGACGGCCAGCTCGCGGACCGATTCCGGGCATTGTCCGCGCAGGCACTGGACCAAAGCGCCAGGACGTTCCTCGAAATCGCTGAGGGCAAGTTCGGCGCGGCCAGTGCGAAAGCCACCGGCGAGCTCGACAACCGGAAGGCGGCCGTCGAGCAACTGGTCCAGCCGCTGCGCGACACCCTGGCCAGGGTGGAGAGCCAGCTCAGAGAGGCCGAGGCAGCGCGCCGCTCGTCCCATGCAGCGCTGTCTGAGCAGGTCGCGTTCGCGCGGCAGTCATCGGATCAGCTGCGCGCGCAGACCCAGGCCCTGGTCACAGCCCTGCGCCGGCCCGAGGCACGCGGCCGGTGGGGAGAGATGCAGCTCCGGCGGGTGGTCGAACTAGCCGGGATGAGCAACAAGTGCGACTTCGACGAGCAAGTAGGAGTAACGACACCCGATGGGGCACTCCGCCCGGACATGGTGATCCGCCTCGCCGGCGGCAAGAACATCGTCGTCGACTCAAAGGTCTCGCTGGCCGCGTACCTGGAGGCTGCCGAGGCTTCCTCAGCCGACATTAGGGAGGCGCGGATCGCGGCGCACGCGCGTCATCTGCGCGAGCATGTCGACCGGCTCGCCGCCAAGGCGTACTGGGCGGCGCTCGGCCCGTCGCCGGAGTTCGTCATCCTGTTCATTCCCGGTGAGGCATTCCTGGCGCCAGCACTCGAGCACGACGCAGCACTGCTTGAGTACGCGATGGCCCACAAGGTGCACATCGCGACGCCAACGACACTGGTGACCATGCTCCGCACGGCCCAGTACGCATGGCAGCAGGAAGCGCTCTCAGACAATGCGCGCGCGGTATTCGATCTTGGCCGCGAGCTCTACGAGCGCATCGCCGGACTTGGCAGGCACGTTGATGGCCTGGGCAAGGCGCTGACTACGGCGGTGTCCAGCTATAACAGGACGGTCGGCTCGCTCGAGAGCCGCGTCCTGGTGAGCGCCCGCAAGCTGAACGAGCTCGGTCTGGTAGAGGGCGAGCTCGAACCGCCCAAACCAGTTGAGGAAACGGTGCGGACGCTCTCGGCGCCGGACCTCTTCGCGGACACCGGGCCTGAGCTGGTAGGCAGGGCGGCACTGGCGCGCGAGCCCACTGCCCCGCCGCACCTCATCGGCGGCGGACGGGCAATCAGCGCGGCCGGCTGACCTGCGACTGCGACTAGTAGTGCTGGTAGCGGCACCGGTGGGCAGCGGCTAGGCCTCCGGGCTGCCCGCAGGCTTTCGCAGTTCGTGCGGCAGGGCGAATTGCATGCGCTCCGGAACCGTCTCGATCTCCTCGACGTCGGTGTAACCGCTCTCGGCCAACTTGGCGAGCACGCCGTCCACCAGGTCCTCCGGAACCGAAGCACCGCTGGTGACGCCGACGGTGCCGGCATTGTCCAGCCAGGATTGATCGATCCCGGACGCGTCGTCGACCAGGTAGGCGGCTCGAGCGCCCGCATCGCGCGCGACCTCGACCAGCCGGACGGAGTTGGACGAGTTGGTTGAACCGACGACGATTACCACGTCGGACAGCCCGGCGATCTGCTTGACCGCAAGCTGCCGGTTCTGCGTCGCGTAACAGATGTCGTCGCTCGGCGGGTCGAGCAGCAGCGGGAAGCGCTTGCGCAGCGCGGCAACGGTCTCGAGCGTCTCGTCGACCGAGAGCGTCGTCTGGGACAGCCAGGCGACCTTCGAGTCGTCGCGCACCTCGACCGATTCGCTCCCGGCTGGCCCGTCGACGAGCTGGATGTTGGCCGGCGCCTCGCCGGTGGTGCCGACCACTTCCTCGTGACCCTCGTGGCCAATCAGCAGGATGTCGTAGTCCTGTGCCGCGAACCTGCGGGCCTCATTATGCACCTTGGTAACGAGCGGGCACGTCGCGTCGATAGTCCGCAGCCCGCGCCCTATCGCCTCCTCGCGCACCTCCGGCGATACCCCGTGTGCGGAGAACACGACCACTGCGCCCTCCGGCACAGCTTCTGTCTCCTCGACGAAGATCGCGCCCCGGTCCTCGAGGGCGCGGACGACATGGGTGTTATGCACGATTTGTTTGCGCACGTACACGGGGGCGCCAAAGCGCTCCAGTGCCTTCTCGACGGTTTGCACGGCCCGGTCAACTCCAGCGCAGTAGCCACGGGGCTTGGCGAGCAGCACACGGCGGGACTGATCAGGCATGGGCTCATTTTAGGTGACCGCCGACGAGCCCTGACCCAGCGGCTGGCCTGACTCGAGCCAATTATTGGCAGCCGCGGCTTGCGCGCCGCCTCGGGCCAGCGACAATGTCCCGAGGGAAATGCCGCACGATGGCCGGCCTTCACGGGCTAGCTGCGGCTGGCACCCCGTCGCAGTGCCGAAGGAGACCGATCAGTTATGGGCATTTCACAGATCCCCGACCAGATTAAGCGGGCTCCGGCCGGGGCCCTCCGGGCCGTATTCTCAGGGATCGGCCGGATACTGCTGGCTGCCGACCGCACGGGCCCGGCCCCAGTGCGGCCGCAGCCCGGCACCGGGACCTCCCGAACCTTGCCGCCCGAAGTGCCGGCTCCGCAGCAGCGTCCGGAGCCAAGCCGGCCGACTGCCGAATCCCGGTGGCGCTCGCTTGATCGGACCGGCAACGTACGGGTGCTCACCGCCGACGAGATGTCCAGCGACAGCCTGCCCGAGCCGTCCGCAGGCGCCGCAGCGGCCCATTCTGGAGGCACTATCCCTGCAGCGAACAGCCCGGCTGCGACCAAGGACGCCTCGCGGACCGGCTCCGCCGAGACCGGCAGGCCCATCGCGACCGATGCCGCGCCCGCCACTGCCTCCCCAGCTCTACCGCTGGCTGATTATGACAATCTGTCGCTCGCGTCCATCCGCGCCCGCCTGCGCATGCTGACGACGGATCAGCTGAAAGTGCTGGCCAATTATGAGCGGCAGAATGCCGAGCGGCCTGACGTGCTCGGCATGCTGGAGCGCCGGATCGAGAAGGTGGAGAACGGCGGGTGAGCGCTGCCCAGCCCCGCCGGTCGCCGGCAGCGGTTAAAACCAAGGGCCGGCATGCCGCTTGAGACCTCGGAGCAGGCTCCCGTTCCGGTCCGAACGGTGCTGCGGCTCGTTGGTGACTGGATCGGGCGCCTCGGCCGGGTGTGGGTCGAGGGCCAGATCGCGGAGCTGACCAGGCGAGGCGGCACTGTTTTCCTCACGCTGCGAGATCCGGTGGCCGCGGTGTCGGTCCGCGTTATCTGCGCTGCGGCGGTACTGGACGCCACCAATCCGGCGCCCGCTGAAGGCGCACGCGTCGTCGTCTGGGCAAAGCCCGAGTTCAACTCGGCCAAGGGGTCGTTCGCGCTGACCGCCACCCAGATCAAGGCCGTCGGCATTGGAGAGTTGCTGGCCAGGTTGGAGCGGCGCCGTGCGGAGCTCGCCGCCGAGGGCCTGTTCTCGGCCGCGCGCAAGAGAAAGCTGCCCTTCCTGCCTGCCGGCGTTGGCCTTATCTGCGGCCGGGATTCGGCTGCCGAGCGTGACGTGCTCCGCAATGCGGCCCGGCGCTGGCCAGCAGTCCGATTCCGGGTCGAGCAGGTCGCCGTGCAGGGTCCGCACGCCACCGAGGAAATCATCGACGCGCTGCACCGGCTCGACGCCGACCGGGCGGTTGAGGTGATCATCATCGCCCGCGGCGGCGGATCGATCGAGGACTTGCTGGCGTTTTCTGACGAGGACCTCGTCCGCGCGGTGGCCGCCTGTGTCACGCCGGTCATCAGCGCTATCGGTCACGAGCAGGATGTGCCGCTGCTGGACCTCGTCGCGGACGTACGTGCCTCCACGCCGACCGACGCGGCGCGCCGAGCCGTGCCCGACGTGGCCGAGCAGCTCGGGCTGATCGGCGAGCTGCGGACGCGGGCACGCCGGGCTCTGGCCGGCCGGCTCGACCGGGAGAGTTCCTGGCTGACCGCTATCCGGTCAAGACCCGCGATCGCCAGCCCGCTGCGCGAGATCGACCGGCAGCTCGAACAGATCCTCGGCCTGGCCGAGCGGGCCAGGCTGACCGTCGCCGCGGGGCTGGACCGGGCGGACGACGACATCGCGCACATCCGGGCCAGGCTGGTAAGCCTGTCGCCCGCCGCTACCTTGCGCCGAGGCTACGCGATCGTGCAGCACGCAGATGCGCGTGTCGTGCGGGCCGCTGCCGAGGTGTCCGACGGCGAGGTGCTCGACCTCCGGTTCGCCGACGATCACCTCCAGGTCACCGCGGGCCGGGGCACCTAGCGTGGCGTTCGCCCGCGAAGGCGAGTCAGGCTCGCTATCTGCGCGGTGCGCCTAGCCGCCAGCTCGCCGGCGGCCGGTACCAGCAGTCGCCCAGCTCGGCCAGGTAGCCGGGCCGGGTGCGCGGCACCCGGCAGCGCGTGTTGCCTGCACAAGGCAGGCTGGGAACTGTCGCCGTAAGCCACGCTAGCTCGCGACGTTGCAGCCAAGTAGTGGGCCGCGCATTGCATGCAGTGCGCAGCGAGAGTGCGCAAGAGCGCCGGACGCCGGGATGATCGGGGCTGCACATGACGGTCCCTTCGGCTGTACCGGACGGGGGGCGTCCGGCATACGTTCATCGGACAAGCGCCGCTAATCCGTTACCGCCGCGTCCCGTTAGGCTGGCAATCGTGACAGCTGCGAGCGACGGAGACCGAAAGCCCGGCAAGAGCACGTCGGCTCCGGCCGGGAGAGGGTCCCAGCCTGGTGGCGGCGATCCGCAGCCTCCCGCTTATGAGCAGGCCAGGGATGAACTGACCGAGCTGGTCAAGCGCTTGGAGGCGGGCGGCCTGACACTCGAGCAGTCATTGCAGCTCTGGGAGCGGGGCGAGCAGTTGGCGGCGATCTGCGAGGAATGGCTCGAGGGCGCGCGTGCCCGGCTCGCCACGGCAATGGCCCAGCAGCATCAGCAGCACGAGGAGCCCACGCCCGGAGCCCCGTTCTGAGTCAGATCAGCCAGACCGCACGTGCACTCTCGACAGCACCTGAATGACGCCATCAGCCAGGTGACGCGCGCGGCTGGCATCGGCGGCCTGCGACACCTCGGCGCTGGCGAGGAGCATCGCTCCGGTCATGACGACGGCAACTGCCTCATCGAGCGGCTCGCCACTGCGTGCGAAGAACTCGCTGTTCTTGGCGACCCACGCGACCAGCCGACGCCGCGCAAGCAAGTCGAATCCTGGCGGCCCGTCGCCCCGCGCGAACATCGCGGAAAGCTCGCGTTGCTCGATGCAGACCTCAAGGTAACCGTGCGCGCCAGCAACGAAGAGTTCCATCGGATCGGTAACGCCCGCCGCACGGCTGGCGCGAACTGCGCTGCGGGTCCTGGCGTCAAGCTCGTCGTTAAGTTCGCTGAAGAGCGCAAGGTACAACTCTGCCTTGCCGGCGAAATGGTGATAAAGACTGCCGACGCTCGCGCCTGCCAGCGCGACGATATCGGTGACACCGGCCTGCGCGTAGCCCTCCAGGATGAAGACCTCGCGCGCTGCCGCCAGGAGCACGCTTCTGGTTGACGCGCCGCGCTCAGAGTTGCCCCGCTCAGTTGCCCCGCTCAGAGTTGCCCCGCTCGGAGGTGCCCCGCTCAGGGTTGCGGGCTGCAGGGACCCGCTTCTCATCAGCGGGGCTTCTGTCGGCCGTGCTGCCATCGGCCGTGCTGCTGTCGGCCGTGCCGCCGTCGGCCGTGCTGCTGTCGGCCGTGCTGCTGTCGGCCGTGCTGCTGTCGGCCGTGCTGCCATCGGCCGCGCTTCTGTCGGCCGTACTGCGCTCGGTTGTCACGGGATGGGGCATCCGATTCCGGCCTTCCCGAACGAGCCCGTCACAGGGCGGTCGGCCGGGTGGCCGACGTGCTACATAGGATTCCACCAACGCCAACCAACAGGGAAGGTGCAGTGGGCATGGGTGAGGATCAGGCAGCGGCCAGGGGCTCACCGGCCGACCCGGCGATGGCCCCGCCCGCCCCAGGCCGCCACGCGCCGGACCGCAATCTGGCGCTCGAGCTCGCCAGGGTAACCGAGGCCGGGGCGATGGCCTCGGCCCGCTGGGTAGGCCGCGGTGACAAGAACGGCGCCGACGCGGCTGCCGTCAACGCCATGCGTCAGCTCATCAACACGGTATCGATGAACGGCATCGTGGTCATCGGCGAGGGCGAGAAGGATCAGGCGCCGATGTTGTACAACGGCGAGCAGGTCGGTGACGGCAGCGGCCCGCTCTGTGACGTTGCCGTCGACCCGATCGACGGGACCAGGCTCACGGCCAACGGCATGCCCAACGCGATATCCGTCCTCGCGGTCAGTGCGCGCGGATCGATGTACGACCCGTCTGCCGTTTACTACATGTCGAAGCTCGTCACAGGCCCGGAGGCGGCCAGCGTCGTAGACCTGGACGCCCCGCCGGCTGCGAACATCTCAGCTCTTGCCAGGGCCAAGACCTGCTCGCCGTCCGATGTGACCGTCGTGATCCTGGACCGGCCGCGGCATGCCGAGCTGATCCGCGAGGTCCGCGAGGCCGGCGCCCGGATCAAGTTGCTCACCGACGGCGACGTCGCCGGCGCGATCCTGGCAGCCAGCGAGGGAACCGGCATCGACCTGCTGCTGGGGATCGGCGGTACGCCCGAAGGCATCATCGCCGCGTGCGCGGTGAAATGCCTCGGCGGCGTGATCCTGGGCAAGCTGGCACCACGCGACGATGCCGAGCGGGCCAAGGCCATTGACGCCGGCCATGACCTGAGCCGGGTGCTAGCCACCGACGACCTGGTGGCGTCCGATGACGCGTTCTTCGCAGCGACCGGGATCACCGATGGCGATCTCCTGGCCGGGGTCCGGTACCGGTCTGGCGGCGCTATCACTGAATCTCTAGTGATGCGGGCCAGGTCCGGGACGGTGCGGAAGATCCACAGCGAGCACCAGCTCTGGAAGGTTTCCAAATACTCGTCTGTCGACTATATGTAAACCGGTCCTTATATCCGGTTTACGACAGCTTAGTCCGATTGGAACGGCCGCCGGCTAATCAGGGAAGCTGCCGCGCGGGAGACTGCCGCGCCGCAGCGCGCCGAGCCAGCCCGGTCGTTTCGGTGAGGTGACTTTGACAGTCCCGGCCACCGCGACAGTGCGCACCTCGATCACGGTCCGCCCGCCGCCTGCCGGATCACCGGGACCGCCGACGCCATGGCCGGGCATCCGCGCCGTCCGGTTGATCCTGCGGGTGAGGACCGACGTGCCGTTCATCTCGACGCCAACGCCATCGGGAACAATCACATGCAGGGTGCCAGCCACTACCGTTGCGTAGATGATGGTCCGGCCGCTCTGCAGCAGCGCGTCTCGCAGGTCTAGCTCCACCTCGCCGAAGAATGCCACCACGGGCAGGCTGGCCGGCACGACCCAGCGGCCGCCCCTGGCGTCCCGGCCGAAGACGCCCGCGACGCCCTTGCGCCCGTCGAGGCGGATGGGCTGCGCCGATGGCTCTGCCAAGTCTTCGGTTAGCACCACTAGGTCGCCGAGCGTGCGTGCCTGATGTGCCCGCCCAACCCGGTCCGCGTGCTCCTCGGACGTCAGCCTGCCATCGGCCGCGGCATCGCTGAGCAGCGTAATCACCCGGTCGCGATCGAAATCAGAGGCACGAAGATCGCGTGGCGGCGGGCGGGGTGTCACTCTGTAAAAGATACTCCCCAGCTATTGGCCGCCGAGTGGTCGTCGGCGGCCCCCTTGGGATCTATAGTCGCCAGCTCCCGCTGAGGGCGCGGCCGCGCGAGCACGCGGCCGCTGCCCGTGAGGTCTACCGCCGAGCGTGCGCGGGCCGCGTGCCATGCCGGCCCCGTTTACCCTCCGAACGCCAGCGGTGGCTACCCGCACAGTTCCGGTCACCTCCGGTGCCTGTTAGTTTTGAAATAGCAAGTATCTGCACGGCGAGGAGGTGCGGACGGCACCGATGCGGAGGACAGCACATGGGTGAGCCTGGGGACACCGAACGACCCGGGAGCGGGCTGGCAACCGCTGGACTAGCGAATGGCAGCCTGCGCGACGAGCGCTACAAGTGGGTAGCGCTGTCTAACACCACGCTCGGCATGCTCGCGGCCACGGTCAACGCGTCAATCGTGATCATCGCGCTGCCCGCCATCTTCCGCGGCATTCACCTGGACCCGCTTCAGCCCAGCAATATCAGCTATCTGCTCTGGATGCTGATGGGCTACCTGGTCGTCTCCGCCGTGCTCGTCGTCACCCTCGGCCGGCTCGGGGACATCTACGGCCGGGTCCGGATGTACAACGCCGGCTTCGCCATCTTCGGCCTGGGCGCGCTGGCGCTGCCGTTCGACCCGTTTACCGGAGGCAGCGGCGCGCTCTGGCTCATCGGCTTCCGGGTCATCCAGGCGGTCGGCGGAGCCATGCTGATGGCCAACTCGCCAGCCATCCTCACCGACGCGTTCCCGGCCAACCAGCGCGGCACCGCCATGGGCATCAATCAGGTGGCGGGCATTTCCGGCCAGTTCATCGGCCTCATCCTCGGCGGCGTGCTGGCCGCGGTCGACTGGCGCCTGGTCTTCATCGTGTCCGTGCCGATCGGTCTCGGCGGCACGATCTGGTCGTACGTGAGCTTGAAAGAGCTGGGCGTGCGCACGCCGGCCAAGATCGACTGGCTTGGCAACCTCACCTTCGGAGTCGGACTCATCTTGCTGCTGACCGGCATCACTTACGGCATCCAGCCGTACGGCGGCCATTCGATGGGCTGGACCAGCCCGCTGGTGCTGACCGGCCTGTTCGGCGGCGTCGCGCTACTGCTGGCGTTCTGCATCATCGAGACCAAGGTCGAGTCGCCGATGTTCGACCTGCACCTGATGCGGATCCGGGCATTCGCGGCTGGCGTCACCGCTACGCTGCTGGCCTCGATCGCCCGTGGCGGCCTCCAGTTCATGCTGATTATCTGGCTGCAGGGCATCTGGCTGGTGCTGCACGGCTACAACTACGCCGACACACCGCTCTGGTCGGGCATCTACCTGCTGGCACTCACGTTCGGATTCGTGGTCTCCGGCCCGGTATCCGGCTGGCTGTCCGACAAGCACGGGGCGCGGGCGTTCGCATCCGGCGGTCTGCTGGTATCAGCGGTTGCCTTCGGCGGGCTGCTGTTCATCCCGGTGAATTTCAGCTACCCGGAGTTCGCCGCGCTGATCTTCGTGGCGGGCGCCGGCATGGGCCTGTTCTCCGCCCCGAACGCCGCTGCGATCATGAACAGCGTCCCGGCCAAGCAGCGCGGCGCGGCTTCCGGCATGCTGGCCACGTTCCAGAACTCCGGCTTCGTGCTGTCCATCGGCGTGTTCTTCTCGCTGATGATCGCCGGCCTGGCGGCTACCCTGCCCAAGACGCTGACCAGCGGGCTGACTGCCCAGGGCGTACCGGGCCCGATCGCGCATCACATCGGCTCGCTGCCGCCCGTTGGCAGCCTGTTCGCCGCGTTTCTGGGCTACAACCCGGTGCATTCGCTGCTCGCCCCCACTGGCGTGCTCAGGCACCTGCCCGCGCACAACGTGGCCGTGCTCACCGGCAGGACGTTCTTCCCCGAGCTGATCTCGCAGCCGTTCCACCACGGCCTGGTGATCGTCTTCTCCATGGCGATTGCCGTGCTGGTTATCGCCGCCGCGGCGTCGGCGCTGCGCGGGGGAAAGTACGTGCATGAGGACGGCGTCGAGGCGGCGACGATCGCTGCGTCGACCGCCACCGAGGCGGCCGACACGAACGTGATCGCCGACGACATTGCCGCCTACGGCGCGGGCGGCAATGGCTTCGTTGGCCGGGATTCTGTACGAACAGCCGATGGTCGTGCTACGCCTGACGCATGAATTTTGGCGACAGCGATGCAGCGGTCAAGGATGCCCTGGCGAAAGCGGCCTCCAGCGATCTTGAGCTGACCCGGTTTCTTTATGCCGACCATGGCGGCGTCATCCGTGGCAAGGCGACATCCGCCGCGTTCCTGCCGGAGCGCATCGAGAGCGGCATCGGCCACACGGTGGCGATGATGGCCATGACCATGCTGGACACTCTCCAGCCGGTGGCCGGCATGGGCCCGGTCGGCGAGATCCGGATCAAGCCCGATCCCGCCACCCTCGTTGCCCTGCCCTATGCGCCGGGCGCCGGAGCAATGCTCTCTGACCTGGTCAAGCCGGACGGTGAGCCGTGGGAGGCGTGCGCCCGCACCTTCCTGAAGCAGGCGATCGGTGAGCTGGCGGCCGAGGGCTACGCGATGGCAGCCGCATTCGAGCCCGAATTTACCATCGGGCGGCGCGAGAGCGATCCGGGCGGCGGACCGGACAGGCTGGTGCCGCTCGATGACAGCTTGTGTTACTCATCGACCGGATTCCACCAGGCCCACGACATCATCATCGATCTGGTGCGGGCGCTGAACGGGCAAGGTCTGCAGGTCGAGCACTACTACCCCGAGCTCGGGCACGGCCAGCATGAGATAACCATCCGGCACGCACCCGCGCTGCGCGCGGCCGACAACCACGTGCTGTACCGGGAGACCGTTCGCGGCGTCGCCTTCCGCCGCGGGCTATGGGCAAGCCTGGCGCCCAAGCCGATACCGGATCAGGCGGGTAACGGCACTCATTTGCATGCCTCGCTGACCAGCCTGGCCGAGGCCGGTTCGACCGGCGGCACGGCGGTCTTTGCCGACCCAGCCGACCGTTATGGCCTGTCGGCGATCGGCTATCACTTCATCGGCGGCGTCCTGGCACACCTCCCGGCCTTGGTGGCGCTGACCTGCGGCAGCGTGAACAGCTACCGCCGTCTCCAGCCGCAGTTCTGGAGCAGCGCGTTCAACTGCTACGGGATGGAGAACCGCGAGGCCGCGGTCCGGATCTGCTCCCCGCTGCGCGGTGACGCCGCCAGCTCGGTGAACCTGGAGCTAAAGCCGTCCGACTCGAGCGCCAACCCGTACCTGGCCCTGGGCGGGCTGATCCACGCCGGGCTAGATGGGATCCGGCGACAGCTGGATCCGGGCGAGCCAGTCAACGTTGACCCGGCCACGATGTCGGAGGCCGAGCGCGAGTCGGCCGGGGCCACCCGCCTGCCGAGCAGCCTGGCCGAAGCACTTGATGCCCTTGCCTACGATGAACTGCTGATGACGGCGCTAGGACCGCTCCGATCGGCTGCGTACCTGGCGGTCAAGCGAGCCGAAGCGGCCGCGTTTGCCGAGCGCGACATCGCGTTCGAGTGCTTCCAGCACTTCATCAGGTTCTAGCCGCGCGCTGGCGTACTTGAGGTAGCTTGCCGACCGACAGACTTGCCGACCAACAGAAGGACGCTGACATCGTGATGGCACTGCGAACCAGGCACGACCGGCGCGCCGTAGGCCGGGCCGCGGGCGCGCTAGCAGCGGCCATCGTGGCCGCTGCGACCGTGCTGAGTGCGGCCGGGTCGTCGCTGGCGGCGAGCGGCACCGCAGCGGCGGGCGGCACGGCGGCGGCGGGCGGCACGGCAGCGGCGGGCGGCGCCGCGGCGCGGCAGTCCGATTCGCCAGCCGGGTTCTGGTACGGAACGGACAGCAACTACATGGCCATCCCAGGACCAGCGCCGTACGGGGAGCCTGCTATCGGCGGCAGCTACGGCGGCTACATCGGGATGATCGGGAACTGGGCCAACTGGCAGCACTGCGGCGGCAAGGTCGTATGGTCCAAGACCGACGCCAGCGATGCCCGGACCAACTTCACTACCTACCACCTGGGCATCGGCACCGGTGCGTACTGGTTCATGGCTGGGCCAGGCGTCGATCCGCACTTCAACGGGACGAGCAGGGAAGCGGTGGCATGGGGCCAGGCGCAGGCCGCGGCCGCGATACGCGACCTCAACGCGCTGCGTCCGAAGGTGAGCTACCCGGTGGTCTTCCTGGACGTCGAGTTGCCCGGCAACGCGCCGAGCTACACGCCGGCGCCGGACAACGGCTGGAACGCGGTCTACACCTCACCATGCAGCGGCAGGGTGCGGCGCAACTACATCGCCGCGCAGGTGGACCGGGCCGACTTTAACGGGTTCGCCAACTACCTGACCAGCCATTCCAGCTACAAGGCCGGGGTGTACTCGGCTCCGCCGATCTGGGCGTCGATCTTCGGCACCGGCAAGTACTCCACCATCTCGAACACCTACGAGTGGACCTACCTGGGCGACACCAGCAGCCTGGCCCATGTTCCGAACGGCTGGTGCCTGGCCGGGACGAGCACCTGCGCGCGGTTCTTCGGCGGCATCACCAGTGCTAGCCAGTACGCCCTGATGTGGCAGTGGTCCGGGGGCGGCGGCACGTACAACGGCTACGGCGACTTCGACCAGATCGACAACAACCGGACTCCCTGATCGCCTGGCAGTCCGAGATCTGTGCGTTTAGTGAACTTTGGCCAGTGCGGCGGTCGATAAGCTCCAGACTGGAAGCGTGCTGGATTAGCCGACCCGCGGAGATAGCCTGTCCTGCGAACCCGGCATCGCAGAAGATCGGGGATAGCCATGAGATGGCTTAGGACATGGACAAGCAGGACGCTGCTGCCGTGGACTCGCGCGAAGACAATCGTCTCGGCTGCGGCTGCGCTTGCGACCGCCGCTGCAGTGGCAGCAGTCCTGGTGCTGATACCTGGCCGCGTGATTCCCGCCGCCCACACGGCTGGGCCCACGCCGACGCCGACGCCGACGCATGCCGTAGCCAAGCCGTACCGGCTGCTGTCTCCCTTCACCGGGGAATCAGTGAAGAAGCTGGCACGGGTGCTTATCGTCAAGATCGACAACATCATCTACGCGCGACCGCAAACCGGCATCAACGATGCTGACATCGTGTACGTACTGCCAGTGGAAGGCGGCCTCACCCGGTTCATGGCGGTCTTCTCCTCGCACTTCCCGCCGGTCATCGGACCAGTGCGCAGCACCCGGCGAGACGACGTGCAGCTGCTTCGCCAGTTCGGCCGCCCGGCGTTCGCGTTCTCTGGCGCCCAGGGCCAGCTACTTCCCGTGGTGGAAAAAGCCCGGATCGTCGACCTCTACGCCGGCATTGCTGGCGGGTATTTCCGGAACTACCAGCGGATCGCGCCCTACAACCTCTTCGCGAGCACGAAGGTTCTGCTGAGGGAGGCCAGGGGCGCCAGCAAGGCGCACAACATCGGCTTCAGGTTCGGCCCGGCGCCGTTCGGCGGCCGCATTACCAGGTCGAAGACCGTTACCTACCCCTCGGCTAAGTTCAGCTTTACGTGGTCTGCGCGCAAGCACCGCTGGCTGATCTCGATGGATGGCGTCCCGGCGATGACCTCAAGCGGCATCCGGTTCTCGGCCGCCACCGTGGTGATCCAGCACACGGTCGTGCGGAAGTCCGGTTTCCTGGAGTACGGACTCCCGCCGCCGTTCGCGGTGAGCACAGGCCATGGCACGGCAATCGTGCTGCGGAACGGAAAGGCCTACGCGGCCCGCTGGTCGCGGCCGAACTGGAACGGCGGTACGACCTTCACGACTCCGTCCGGTAAGCGCATGACCTTCGCGCCGGGCCAGGTCTGGATCCTCCTGACGGGAAACCGGCGCGTCGAGGCAGGCTAGCCGAACGGGGGGCCCCGGACGGTTTGCGCGGCTCGCCCTCCGGCGCGCTGCAGCATCGGGTTCGGGCCCGGCCGTCACCGTCCTGGAATACGCTGCGACCGTGTCGATCAGAAGCAGCGAGGCAATGGGCTGGCTACGAGCCGCGGTAGGCGTTGCGCTTGTCGCCGCACCCGCAGCGCCGATGCGGTTGTCAGGCCGGGAGGAGCCAACGAGCGCGGCGTTGCTGCTGATGCGGACAGTCGGCGTCAGGGACCTAGTGCTCGGCCTGGGCGCGGTCGCTGCCGCGAAGTCAGGCGGCGATAAGGACGTCCGTCGCTGGACCACGGCGGCATTGGCAAGTGATTCGCTCGACGTCGCGGTCAGCCTTGCCAGCTTTCGCTCGATCGGCAAGCGGGACTCCTGGAGTGCTGCCGTCCTGGCGCTTGCGTTCGTCGGCGGAGACCTCCGGGCGCGCCGATAGGCTCTGCGACACCGCCGAGGTATCTGCGGCTAGCTCGGGCGAGCCGACCGAGCGGTGCCGGCGAAGGCCGAATGTCGTGGCCGGCAGGGCGCCGGGGGCAGCAGTGGGTTACGTTCAGGCATGGGCTTGCCTGAGATCATCGAGGATTTGCAGCTCGTCGACAACCACGTGCATTCGGTCCTGCTCGGGCCCGTCGCCGAGCCCGAGTTCGAGGCCCTCCTGACCGAGTCGGACCAGCAGGCCCCGCCTGGTACGACGCACTTCGACAGCCAGCTTGGCTTCGCGCTCCGGCGCTGGTGCGGCCCGGTCCTCGGCCTCGCCTCGTCGGCCGCAGCTGACGCGTACCTCGGGTACCGGAACTCGCTGGCGGGAACCAGGCCAGCCGAGGCGCTGCTGTCGGCGGCGGGCTGCTCCTGCCTGCTGGTCGACACCGGGTTCGCCGCGCCCGGCTCGGCCAGCCTTGCTGATCTTGGGGAGCTGTCCGAGGCCGCGGTTCGCGAGGTGGTCCGGCTTGAGGCGGTAGCCGAGGAACTCGCCACGAGCGGGTGCGCTGCCGCAGAGTTCGGTGACCGGTTCAC
Source organism: uncultured Actinomycetota bacterium (assembly GCA_963804435.1). Taxonomy (GTDB): domain Bacteria; phylum Actinomycetota; class Actinomycetes; order Streptosporangiales; family Streptosporangiaceae; genus JAJYUU01. The sequence goes on from CAWDQI010000001.1 coordinate 4,781,812, forward strand.
CGAGCTGCTCTGGCAGCGGTCAGCGGAGGCCGCTGCGGTGAAGAGCATCGTGGCCTACCGGTTCGGGCTGGACTTCGACCCGTCCCGGCCGGCGCCGGCGGCCGTGCAGGCCGCGGCCGGCGACTGGTTGCGTAGCGCCGAGGCAACCGGCCAGGCGCGGGTCTCCGATCCGGTACTGCTCCGCCACTTGTTGTGGTGCGCGGCGGACCGGGGCCTGCCGATCCAGCTGCACGCTGGCTTCGGCGATCCCGACCTTGACCTGCGGCGCGCCGATCCGGCGCTGGCCCGCGACTTCTTGGCCAGCTGCGGCGTGCCCGTGGTCCTCCTGCACTGCTACCCGTTCCATCGCAATGCCGGTTTCCTGGCGCAGGCGTACCCGAACGTCTACCTGGATGTTGGCCTGATGGTGAACTACACCGGCGCCCGGGCGGCGGCCCTGCTGGCCGAAACCCTGGAACTCGCCCCATTCGGCAAGGTGCTGTATTCCTCCGACGCCTACGGCCTGCCGGAGCTTGTGTACCTCGGAGCCCAGCTATGGCGACAGGCGATGGCCGAAGTCCTTAGCGGCTGGGTGGCCGGCGGGCACTGGACCGAGCCCGATGCGATCAGGGTCGCCGGGATGATCGGCGCGGGAAACGCCGCGCGGCTGTACGGCCTTAACGACGCCGAGGTCGGCGCGCAGTAACTGGCACCGGTTAGCCAGACGCCGCGAACGTCTGCCGCGATATAGTTAGCTCTGTGAACGATTCATCTGCCGAGCTAGGCGCCGAGCTGATGGCTGCTGTCAGCCTGCTCCGGCGGACTGCGCGCCGGGCCGCGCGGCAGGCGTGGCAGCAGGAGCCCCTGCCGCCCGCGCAGTCGGAGCTGCTCCGGCTGGCCGCGAGCAGACCCGGCATCACAGTGGCCGATGCGGCCCAGGAACTGCATCTCGCGCCTAACACGGTGAGCACACTGGTCGGCAAGCTGACGAGCGTCGGACTGCTGGGGCGCGGCCGCAGCGCCGAAGATGGCCGGACGGCGCTCCTGACGATAACCGGCCGGGGCGCTCAGCGCCTCGCTGAGTGGCGAGACCTTCGAGCCGACCTCGCTGGCAAGGCGCTCGCCCGCCTGCCCGCGGCTGACCGGCGAGCTCTCGCCGCGGCGCTGCCCGCACTGGTCAGGCTCGCCGAGGGAATGGGGAGCATTGACCGAGCTGCCTGACACCACGGCGTTGCCTGACACGGCGTTGCCTGACACGGCGTTGCCTCACACCACGGCGTTGCCTGACACGACGGGCGGCCCGGCGCCGGCGGCCGCGCGACGAGGGTTCGCCGGCAGCGCGGTGGTCTGCTCGGGTCTCACCTACCGGTTCGGCTCATACACCGCCGTCGACCACGTGGATCTGCGCATCGAGCGTGGAGAGACGTTCGGGCTGCTTGGCCCGAACGGGGCGGGCAAGACAACGACCATCCGCATGCTGACTACGCTGCTCACACCGATGGCCGGGGCCATCAGCGTGTTCGGAGTCGACACGGCCGCGCGCCCGATGCTAGTGCGCCGGATGATCGGCTACGTTCCCCAATTGTTGTCAGCCGACGCCACGCTCACCGGGCGGGAGAACGTCGAGCTGTTCGCGCGCCTGTTTGATGTGCCGCGGGCCGTCCGCCGCGAGCGGGTGGAGGGCGCGCTGGCCGCGATGGGGCTGACCGAGCCGGCCGGGCGGCTGGTCAAGACCTACTCCGGAGGCATGATCCGGCGGCTCGAGCTTGCGCAGGCGCTGGTCAACTCCCCCAGCCTGCTCGTGCTCGATGAGCCGACCGTCGGCCTCGACCCCATCGCGCGGACCGATGTATGGGAGCACATCGCCAGTCTGCGGGAGGCGGCGGCCATGACGGTGCTGATGACGACGCACTACATGGACGAAGCCGACACCTATTGCGACCGGATAGCGCTCATGCACGCAGGCTCCATCCGGGCTACCGGCTCGCCCGGCCTGCTCAAGGCGATGCTGAGCGAGAGCGCAACGCTCGACGACGTCTTCCGCCACTACACCGGTGGCGCTCTTGACGGGGACGCAGAATCAGGAGGCATCCGTGACGTCCGCCGCGCCAGGCGTACCGCCCGCCGTCTCGGCTGAGAACGCCGCACTCCGACCCGCTGACTTCTCGGCCGTGCTGCTGCCGTTGGCCGACACCCCGGCTGCCGTCCTGCGGCGGCTGGCCAGCCGTATCCTCACCCTGTGCTGGGTTGAGCTGCGCAAGATCCGGCATGACCGGACCGAGTTGTATACCAGGGCCATCCAGCCAGCACTCTGGCTGCTGATCTACGGCGAGGTCTTTACCAAGATCCACGCGATTCCGACGCCGGGTGGAATCCCCTACCTAGCCTTCCTGGCGCCGGGCATCCTGGCCCAGTCGGCGCTGTTCATCGCCATCTTCTATGGCATCCAGATCATCTGGGAACGCGACGCCGGCGTGCTGACCAAGCTGATGGTCACGCCGACCCCGCGGTCGGCGCTCATCACCGGGAAGGCGTTCGCAGCCGGCGTCCGGTCGGTGGTGCAGGCGACGGTGGTAGTGATCTTGTCGGCGATCCTCGGCGTCGCACTGACTGGCAATCCGCTGAAGCTGCTCGGGGCTGCCGCGGTCGTGGTGCTCGGCTCGGCGTTCTTCTCCTGCCTGTCTATGACGATCGCCGGGCTGGCATTGTCGAGAGACCGGCTGATGGGGATCGGGCAGGCCATCACTATGCCGTTGTTCTTCAGCTCCAGCGCGCTGTACCCGGAAAAGATCATGCCGGGCTGGCTCCAGGTGATCAGCAGATGCAACCCGCTGTCGTATGAGGTCGATGCGTTGCGCGGGCTGTTGATCGGCACGCCGGCTCATCTCGGCGTGGATCTGACGGTGCTCGTGGCGGCCACTGTGGGGGGCGTGACCGCGGCGGCCGCGCTGCTGCCCCGGCTGGCTAGGTAGGCGCGACCCCCGCATAGCGCGCGAGGGCGGCATTGCCAACCGGGCAGCCACCCGGTGCGCCGCGGCAAATGCCGGTGTCGCACAGGCGGCAGATCCAGCGCACGGCGCCCGGACCCCGCATCATGCCGACAAGCATTTTGCCGACGAGCCGCTCGAAGTCCGCGCGTTCGGCCGGGGCCAGCGCAGCCAGCGCGCGGTCGAGCACTCCGGCGCGGGCGCGGCAGACGTCCTCGGCCACTGCCTTGCCGGCATCGGTCAGCACGACAGCTGTGGACCGCCGGTCCTCCGCCGCCACGCGCTCGATCAAGCCAGCCTCGGCCAGCCGGTCGAGCAACCTGACGGTTCCCGACGAGGTCAGGCCGAGCACCTGGCGGAGCAGGTCAACCGACGGGCGATCGAGGAAGTGCAGCAACGCTGCCAGCGCGGCCGGCGCCGATTCGGACCGCCCTGCCGCCGCAGCGGTCGCGTCGGCTATCTGATCCGAGACGACCAGCGCCAGCGCACCGAACACGTTGGCGGGCCCCTCGAGACTGACGTGCTCTGCATGCTGCGCGTGCTCGGTATACGTGTGACGGTCAGCCAAGGTCATATTCGAGGGTGTACTGGCCGGGCGGCTCAGCGGTGGCGACAGCGGTGCCGCTGCCGGTAAGGCCTGACAGGCCACCCGTGCCCGAGCCCGTTATGACTTGCCAGCGTGACCGCGCTTCGCCGTTGACGAAGTCGCCGTCGGCCCGGACGACGAAGCTTCCGTCCGCCCCGGCAAGCTGCCCGTCCACTCGCTGCATGCCGGTATAGGTTGCGGTGCCGTCCGGCCGGTAACACATGACCGCGTCCCAGGTCGCGTTGCCGCTGAGATCACCTGTCAGGGCAAAGGCGACGGTCGCTTTGGTGAGCTTTCCGTTGTCGCTGAGCTCCTGATAAGTGTTCTCGTCCCAGGAGGCGACGGTGAAAGAGCCAGATGCATGCGCCATGCGTCAGCACCTCCTGCCTCGAATTCTAATGTGTGAGTCACACACTAATCTAAACCTAAGTTCAGCGCGACCCGCAGGATGTTCTCCGCTGCATCAACGGCAGCACGGGCGGTAATGATGCTGGTGTGCGCCCGGTCGAGATCACCTAAGCCGATGCAGCTGGATGCCACCGCAACATCATGCGCGGCCATTTCCAGCTGACGCCCCGCCTCGTCGATGTCGACCGTGTCGTGCAGGTGCTCGGGGCTGATGCCTTGCTCGGGGATGCTGCTCACGTTCACCGTCCTCACCTCGGCTGGGTGCGGTAGCCGACCACAGCCGCGGCAACGCAACCGAGAGCCGACGACCCAGCCTCTCGTTGCTACCCGCGACAACGCGGCGCAAGCACTCCTGCCCAAAGCGGCGACGCACCTGCACGAGGGACGACCCGCACAGACCCGGGAGGACCGCCTCGGGCGTTATCAGCGTGGACCGGATCCGCCCGCCAGCAGGCCGTCGACGAGCAAGCCCATCAGGCGCTCAGCCTGAGCCGGATCGGACGGTGCCGCATCGGTAGCAAGGAGAAGGCCGTGACTCAGCCGCAGGACATCAGCCGATCGGACATCCTCGCGCACAAGGCCAGCCTGCTTAGCGCGATCCAGCAGCATGTCGGTGCAGCTCCGGAGAGTGGCGCTGCATCGCGACATGAGTTCCGAGTCCTTGCCGATCGTCGCGACAAGAGCAGCGCTAAGACTGCGCTTCGTCCGGCCGAACGCGACGAACGCACGCATCCAGTCGGCTAGCGCGTCGGCCGGCGACTCCGCGGCCGCGAGCTTGCCTGCCAGCACTTCCAGTCCGTCGACCTGATCCTTATAGACCGCTTCCAGAAGCGCCTGCCGGGCCGGAAAGTGCCGGTACAGGGTGCCGATTCCAACTCCGGCCCGCCGCGCGATCTCCTCAAGCGAAACGTCGTCAGCGCCGTGCTCGGCGAACGCCGCAGCGGCTGCGGCCAGCAGCCGTTCGTAGTTGCGGCGCGCGTCTGCCCGCATCGGCGGCCCGGCCTGGCTAGCCGGCCCGATAGCGCCCATCACAGACTCCTGCATTTCGAGTTGCAAAGCGGAGGGATCCTCCGTATAGTTACCGGAGGGAGCCTCCGAATTGAGCATAGCTCAACTGGGCCGCAAAGGCGAGCGCTCACCACGCGGCCTAGATCGAGGTAAGCAGTGCTGCCGTGCGCGGCACCGCGGCCTTTGCGCCACCGGCAAGCTCCCGCGAGTACGCAGTCTTTCCGCCTGCGCATGCCGTACACAAAACGTTCCTGGAAGGAACCATGCCTTCTCCTGCTCGCACTTCAATCGAAGCTCCGCCCGCACCAGCCAGTCAGGCTGTCGCGGCGCAGGCGCACCAACCAGAATCGCGCCACTCACGCGACCGGCGCAATATCACCCTCGCAGTTGTACTCAGCGCCCAGCTCATGATCGTGCTGGACATGACGGTCGTGAACGTCGCGCTGCCGTCTATGGCGGCCGGCCTGCATCTGTCCGCCACGAGCCTGTCCTGGGTGCTCAACGCCTATGCGCTGACCTTCGGCGGCCTGCTGCTGCTAGGCGGCCGGGCTGGCGACATACTTGGCCGGCGGCAGGCCTTCATGGCCGGGCTCGCAATCTTCACCGTCGCCTCGCTGGCGGGCGGCCTGGCGACATCAGCCGCCACCCTGCTGGCCGCCCGTGCGGTCCAGGGCGTCGGCGGCGCCATCGCCTCGCCTGCGGTCCTCGCGGCCATCGTCACGAGTTTCCCCGAGGGGAGGGAACGGGTCCGTGCACTGAGCATCTTCACTGCCGTTGTGATGGGCGGGTCGTCGCTCGGCCTCGTGCTCGGCGGCGTAATCACGCAATGGGCGTCATGGCGCTGGGTCTTTTTCGTCAACGTGCCCATCGGCATCGCCGTAGTGGCCGCCGCGCCGCGGTTGCTGGCCCGTTCGCAGCGCCAGAAGGGCCGGTTCGATGCCCTCGGCGCCATCACCTCGACGGCCGGCATGTCGGCCCTGGTCTATGCCTTCATCAACGCCGCCTCAGCCGGTTGGTCCAGCGCAGGCACGCTGGGTTCTTTCGGGGCTGCTGTTGTCCTGTTGGGCCTGTTCGTGCTGAACGAGACCCGGACCAGCCAGCCGATCACGCCGCTGTGGCTGCTCCGTGACGGCAGCCGTGCGGCGTCTTACCTGGCCCGGCTGCTGCTCGTCGGCGGAATGTTCGGGTCGTTCTTCTTCCTCACTCAGTTCGTCCAGGAGGTGCTCGGCTTCAGCCCACTCAAGGCCGGCGTCTCCTTCATCCCGATGACCGGTGCCTTGTTCGCGATGTCCCGGCTGGCGCCGAGACTGGTCGCCAGGTTCGGCCCGAAGCCGCTGATGATTGCCGGCTTGGTGCCAGTGGTCGCGGGGATGGCCTGGCTTGGCCAGCTAACCACGGGCACCAGCTACTTCCCCGGCGTTCTCATCCCGATGCTGATGCTCGGGACTGGCATGGGAATAGTCTTCGTGCCGCTAACGATGGCATCGCTGGCCGGCGTGCCGGCGAAGGAGTCGGGCGCGGCCGCCAGCATGGTCAACGTCATGCAGCAGGTGGGCGGCGCACTCGGGCTGGCCATTCTGGTCACGATCTTCGGCACGGCAAGCCGGGCCGCCGCGTCGCACCCGCTGGCCGGCGCCAGCGCCGCCGCCCAGCTGGCGCATGTCCGGGTGCACGGCATGGCTGCGTCGTTCACCGCGGCGGCGATCTTCGACCTGGTGGCCTTGATCGTGATCGCGGTCGCCATCCGGGTACGCCAGCCCGCCGCCGCAGTCGCCGGCCCGGTCACCGACTAGCCAGCCACGAGCAAGATCGGGCCTTGCGGCAAGCGGGCGGACCCGAAAGGGTCCGCCCGCTTGCTGCTGAGATTGGCACAGTTGACCTTCCACCGATTTCGGCCCCCACAAATCGGGCAAACCATCCGAGCCAAGCGACCGAAACCGGTGGAAGGTCGCCTGACGGCCCAAACAGCGCTGGTTGCCGCCACCCGACAGGTCGACTATTGCCCCGATATATCACCAGACTCGGGAGACCCAATGGCCAGGGGACCAGCCGAATACGAGTTCTCCCCGCCTCCGCCCGGCCCAAAGGAAACCGTGCGGCGCTGGGATCGGAACGACGCAGTGATCGGCCTTGCACTGGTCGTGCGGGCGATCTCGGTGTTCCTGCCCGGTTCACCGTGACCGCGCATATCGTCAACCCAGTGCGAACAGCCAGCGACACCTGGAACGGCCCGCGGGCGCACAGTTACCTCTGGGGCGCGTTCGCCCTGGCCCTCATCGGGCCGGTTGTGGTCATGGCGCGCGATGCGATCGGCCGCATTCCAGGCAACATGCCCAGCGCCGGACAGATATCGACGATGTAGCCGCAGCCGCCCGCTGCCGGAAGCTAGCCGGGTGGGGCCGGCGGCGCCAGCCGCTGGCGCCTAGGACCCGGCCGCCGGCAGCGAAGCCAGACCAGACCTGGCCCGGCACAGACCTGTCCGGCTGCGAAATACGATGAGAGGGTCAACGGCCGGCCACGAGGATGTGTCCCAATGCCCGAGTTTTCCTACACTGACATGCTGCCAACCGGCGCGGACGACACCGGGTACCGGCTGCTCACCGCCGACGGGATCACCGTGCAGCAGGCGCTCGGGCGGCAGTTCGTCCAGGTCGAGCCCGAGGTGCTGACCCGCCTCACCGCAGCGGCCATGCACGACATCGCGCACCTGCTCCGGCCCGCTCACCTCAGGCAGCTTCGCGCCATCCTGGACGACCCGGAGGCATCGCCGAACGACAAGTTCGTCGCCCGCGACCTGCTGATGAACGCGTGCATCGCGGCAGGCGGGGTTCTGCCGATGTGCCAGGACACCGGCACGGCGATCGTGATGGGCAAGCGCGGCCAGCAGGTCCTCACCGACGGCCGCGACGAGGAGCACATCGCTCGCGGCGTATACGACGCTTACACAACGCTGAACCTGCGCTACTCCCAGCTCGCTCCGGTCACGATGTGGGACGAGCGGAACACCGGCACTAACCTCCCGGCCCAGATCGAGCTGTACGCGACCGGCGGGAACGAGTACAAGTTCCTGTTCATGGCCAAGGGCGGCGGCTCGGCCAACAAGTCGTACCTCTACCAGGAGACCAAGGCGGTGCTCAATCCCGCCCGGATGGCCGCCTTCCTCGACGAGAAGATCAGGTCGCTCGGCACTGCCGCCTGCCCGCCGTACCACCTGGCCATCGTGGTCGGTGGAACCAGCGCGGAGTACGCGCTGAAGACGGCCAAGTACGCCTCGGCCAAGTACCTCGACGCGCTGCCGACGGCCGGCTCGATGGACGCGCATGGCTTCCGCGACCGTGAGCTTGAGCAGCAGGTGCTCGAGATCACCCGCCAGGCCGGCATCGGCGCCCAGTTCGGCGGCAAGTACTTCTGCCACGACGTGCGGGTAATCCGGCTCCCCCGCCACGGCGCATCGTGTCCGGTGGCGATCGCGGTGTCGTGTTCAGCGGATAGGCAAGCAAAAGCCAAGATTTCGGGGAACGGGGTCTTCCTTGAGCAACTCGAGAATGACCCCGCGCAGTATCTTCCGGATGCGGCCGGGTCGGAACTCGACGGCGAAGTCGTGAGGATTGACCTGTCGCGGCCGATGGCCGAGATCCGGGCTGAGCTATCCCGTTACCCGATCAAGACCAGGCTGGCGCTGACCGGACCGATGGTGGTGGCGCGCGACATCGCCCACGCCAAGATCAGCGACCTGCTGGACGCGGGCCAGCCGATGCCCGGCTACCTGCGCGACCGCGCCGTCTATTACGCGGGACCGGCCAAGACCCCTGCGGGCTACGCGTCCGGGTCCTTTGGCCCGACTACCGCGGGCCGGATGGACTCCTACGTGGACAAGTTCCAAGCCGCAGGCGGCTCGCTGGTGATGCTGGCCAAGGGCAACCGCTCCGCCGCGGTCACCGCGGCCTGCAAGGAGCACGGCGGCTTCTATCTCGGCTCGATCGGCGGCGCCGCAGCGCGGCTGGCGCAGGACTGCATTACCAAGGTCCAAGTACTCGAGTATCCGGAACTCGGCATGGAGGCGATCTGGCAGATCGAGGTGCGCGACTTCCCCGCATTCATCGTGGTCGATGACAAGGGCAACGACTTCTTCGCCGATGTAACCGCGCCGAAGAGCCCGCTGCTGACAATCGGCTCCGGACCGAACTGACGCCCGATGACAGCCGCGGAGGGCAAGCCACCTGGGGGGCCGTCGGGGGGTACCCTCCCGACTGTGCGAATAGAGCACGACTCGATGGGTGAGGTCGCCGTTCCCGCCGATGCGCTGTGGGGGGCGCAGACGCAGCGGGCCGTGCAGAACTTCCAGATCTCCGGCGAGCGGCTGTCCCGCGGTCTGATCGGCGCGCTGGCGTCGATCAAGGGCGCCGCCGCCGTGGTCAACGGCGAACTCGGTGTGCTGCCTCCGGACATGGCGGCGGCGATTCACGACGCCGCGGCGGAGGTCGCGCGCGGCCGTTACGACGACCAGTTCCCGGTTGATGTGTTCCAGACCGGTTCCGGCACGTCGTCCAACATGAACGCGAACGAGGTCATCGCGACGCTGGCCGCCCGCCGGCTGGGACGGCCCGTCCACCCCAATGATCACGTTAACGCGTCGCAGTCGTCCAACGACGTGTTCCCCTCGGCGATGCACCTGGCCGCTGCCCGGCTGATCGTCTGGTCGCTGCTGCCCGCGCTCGATCGCCTGGCCGCTGCGTTCGAGGAGAAGGCGTTCGAGTTTGCCGAGGTTGTCAAGAGCGGGCGGACGCACCTGATGGATGCCACGCCGGTCACGCTCGGCCAGGAGTTCGGCGGCTACGCGGCCGCGGTCCGGCATGGCGCTGAGCGAGCCACCGCCGTCGTGACCGACGTAGCGGAGTTGCCGCTCGGCGGGACTGCGGTCGGTACCGGGCTGAACGCACCTCTCCGTTTCGCCGAAGCGGTGATCAGCAGGCTGGCGGAGGAGCTGGGGCTGCCGCTGACCGAGGCCCGGGACCACTTTGAAGCAGCCGGCGGACGCGACAGCCTGGTCGCAGCCAGCGGCGTGACCAGGACCATCGCGGTCAGCCTGTACAAGATCTGCAATGACCTGCGGCTGATGGGATCGGGACCGATGACCGGACTGGCCGAGATCAGGATCCCCGACCTGCAGCCGGGTTCGTCGATCATGCCAGGCAAGGTCAACCCGGTCATCTGCGAGGCGGTAAGCCAGGTCTGCGCCCAGGTCATCGGCAACGACGCGGCCGTCGCGTTCGGCGGTGCGGCCGGCAACTTCGAGCTCAACGTGATGATGCCCGTTATCGGCAGGAACTTGCTGTCGTCTGTGTGGCTGCTCTCCTCGGCCGCGCTGGCGCTGGCGGACAAGTGCGTCGCCGGGATCACGGCGGATGCGCAGCGGCTGCGGCGTAATGCCGAGTCCTCGCCAGCGATCGTGACGGCCCTGAACCGGTTCATCGGCTACGAAGCAGCGGCGGCGGTCGCGCACGAGGCGCTGGCGACGGGCAAGACGATCAAGGACGTCGTCGTCTCGCGCGGTCACGTGGCCAGTGGCGAGATCACCGCGGAGCAGCTAGACCAAGCGCTGGATGTCCTGGAGATGACGAGGCCGCAACAGTAACAAAATCGGGACGTCTGAACGCTACGCTGTGGTCGGCAAAAAGTGCTCGTCGGCGAAACCGTCGTCGGTCAGAACTCACATCTTCCTCTCAGGACTCTGAGTGGTCGCTCTCGATAGGGTCCCGCCATGCACTCGGTAATGGGCACCGGTCGGCTGATTGCCGGACGCTACCGCCTGCAGGGTCCGATAGGACGCGGTGCCATGGGCATCGTCTGGCGCGGCCGCGACGAGCTGCTTGCCCGAGATGTCGCGGTGAAGGAAGTCCAGATCAGCGCGGTCGCCCCACCCGCCGACGCCGAGGCTATCTACCAGCGGACCCTGCGCGAGGCCAGGACAGCCGCCAGGCTCAGCCATCCCAGCGTGGTGACGGTCTTCGACGTCGTCGAGGAGAACGGCACCCCCTGGATCGTGATGGAGCTGGTCGAGGCGCGGTCGCTGGACCGGGTGATTACCGAGGACGGCCCGCTGCCCCCGCTGGAGGCGGCCGAACTCGGCACCAGCCTGGTAGGCGCGTTGTCTACCGCGCACGCTGCCGGAGTCCTGCACCGCGACGTCAAGCCCAGCAACGTACTGGTCACTGAGAACGGCCGGGCGGTACTGACTGACTTCGGCATTGCCACGTTCGCCGAGGACCCGTCAATGACGCAAGCCGGCATGGTCGTGGGCACCCCCGGCTTCACCGCGCCGGAGCGCATCCGCGGCGACATCGCGACCCCGGCATCGGACTTGTGGTCACTGGGCGCAACCCTGTACGCGGCCGTCGAGGGCCGCGGACCTTTCGACCGGGTCGGCGGATCGTCGGTGATCAGCGCCGGAGTGGCGAACGAGGACGCGCCGCGAGCTCCATCCGCCGGCCCGCTCGGCCCGGTCATCGACGCGCTGCTCAGCCGCGATCCGGGCGGCCGGCCGGATGCGAGCACGGCGACCAGGCTGCTCGCCGAGGCCGCGACCGCCGCTAGGACCGGTGCCAGGCCGCTCGGCGCCGGCTGGCTCGCCGCCGCTGCGGACAAGGCCGACGCGGCCGCGGGCGGGACCGCTCTTGCCGCTGACAGCGCCGCCGCCGCAGCCGAGAGTGCAAAGGCGCAGCCTGCACCGCCCGGCAGGCCGACCGAGACGAGTAGGCCGGTTCCGCAGGCGGCGTCGTTCCTCGATCCTCCGGTCTTCACCGAGTTGTCAATGCCGACCGGGACTGGCATGGCAGTGCCGCCGGAGGCAGTGGCCGAGTCAGCGAAGTCAGCACCTGAGGCGGCGGCGAGTGCCGACCGGGCCGGGAAGGGCCGGGAAGCCGGGCCGATACTCTGGCAGCCGATCGGATCCGCCGCCGGTCCGGCCGGTGCTAAGGACCGCGACGTCGCCGCCAGCCCAGGCGGGCCGGGTGGCGGCAAAGGCGGCTCTGGCCACGGCGGCTCAGGCGGTGACGGGCCATCTTCCAGCCCGGCCAAGCGCACTTCGGGCCGCTGGCGGATCATGGTTGCCGCCGTCGGGATCGGCGCGATCGTCGTCGCGGCGTATGCCGGCTGGGACGCCTACACGCATAGCCAGCAGGCTCAGGCGTTGCAGAACCCTCCGGGTGTTCCGTTGGTGGGCGTCCACTCGGGCTCAACATCTTCCGCGTCCGACCATTCGTTGCGCTCCGTGCACCCAACCCCGACCACCGACCCGCCGGTTTCGACGGGCGGAACCCCGAGGACGACGACGACGACGCACAGTAGCAGCAAGCCCAGCACGAGCCCGAGTGCTACCGGCAAAGCGAGCCCGAGCCGATCTGCGAGGCCGACCAACAGCCCGAGCACCAGCAGTTCGCCGTCCCCGACGCCCTCCCCCACGCCGAGCACAGGCCCGACCCCGCCCGTACTGCCGGCCGGCTATATCTGGCACCACTTTCCGGCTGCGCTGATTGGCTCCACAAATGCGGGCTTCAAGATCGGGATGCCGGTTGCCTGGAAGCAGGCGATCGGGAATCTGGTAGCTCATCTCAACCAGCCGGCTCGCATCTTCCATCTGGCGGTAGGCCTCGGGTCCTGGAACTATGCCAAGCCGTTGCAGCAAGCCCACTACCTGTACGACCTGGACTTCGCCGATTACCACGGCTTCCGGCTGCTGACTCTGGCGCCCATCGGATTCAAGTCCGTGGGCGGGTTCAAGGCCGCGCCGGCTGCGGAGCTGAAGTTCGGCTGGCATAAGCCATCGGGCGGCAACTTCACTGAGCTGGTCATCTTGGTGAAGCTGGTCACCAAGTCAGGCACGCAGCCCTACACCTTCACCCTGTGGGCGCCCGCGTCGACGTTTCCGGCCGCGGCCGGCATCTTCCATGTCGCGATGAAGACCTTCAGGCCGCTGCCCATCGGCTAGGCCGAACCAGCGGCCCCGCCGTTCGGCAAGCAGCGGGCGGCCGGGCGCTGCAACAGCGCGCGGCCGCCCGTGGCGTGCTGCCTAGTACCCGCCGTAACCCTGCTCGTGCCCCCAGGCACCGCACGGGGAGCCGTAGGTTGCCTGGATGTAGCCGAGCCCCCATCTGATCTGGGTGGCCGGGTTGGTCTGCCAGTCGGCGCCTGCCGAGGCCATCTTGCTGCCCGGCAGTGCCTGGGGGATGCCGTACGCGCCGGAACCGGCATTGGTAGCGTACGGGTTCCAGCCGCTCTCCCTGTTCCACAACGCGTCGAGGCAGGAGAACTGACCGCTGGACCAGCCGAATGAGCCGAGCATTCCCATCGCTATCTGCTGCGGTGAGCCCGTGGCCGCGGCGGCGACCGCTGGCTGGGCAGGTACGGCAGCCGTACTCGGCCCGGTGGTGCCGCTGGTTCCGCTCGTGGCCGCAGCCGCCGCCTGACGGCGAGCCGCTGCCTTACGGGCGGCCAGTCGACGCGCGGCCAGATACTCCGCGCGCCGGGCCTGCGCAACCTCCATTCGGACCGCATCGAGGCGAGTCGCGGCCTCGAATTTGACGGCGATTTGCGCGGATGTCTGGCTCGCCGCTGAGGCCGCGGCCACGGCGGTCGCCGCCTTGGCTGACGTGCTCGTGATCTTGGCGGGCCCCGCAGGCTGGGCAGTGGCCATAGCCGGCCAGATGGCTGCCGCCGCGGCAGCTGCCGCCAGGGTCGAGCTTGCGACAGCCAGGATCAGTTTTGGCGGTTTACGGTTCCGGGCAAGGGATTGGCGCCGTTGCGCGGCGACCCCGTTGAGCTTGGCGAAATGGCTGAGGACAGCCGAAATCGTCATGGGTTTTTGATGCCGGGACAAGATTTACCTTTGCTCAAGCGCGTTCGGCGCTTTCTGCCACCCAGGTCAGCTCCGGTGATTAGGCGACCAGGAGCGGCGTGCGGACGGGACGCGAGATCAAGGCGACGGGGCCTGCGAAGGCCAGCCGGCGCGCACGCTGGGTGCTAACAGCCTTCCAGCTTGCCGTCTGATGAGCCGACCGCAGAGCGAAACGGTCATAAATGGCGTATGAGGTTTCTCACAGCCCACGAGAGCAAGGCTCCGCGACCCACCGGAACCATTTGCGTGGTCAAACCTGCGGCAAAATCAGGCACGGGCGCCAGCCGCGCCGCGGGCTTGGCGTTCCGTTCTCCGCGCAACGCCGCGCAATCTCGTCCGCCGATACTCCGTTGCGCGAGCTCAGCGGCTCCGCGGCCTGCGGGTGAGCATGCAGAAGCTCGACCCCTACCTCAGGCTCGGCGGCTCAGTACCAGCCATATGCGACCTCGTGGTCCCAGGCACCGCACGGTGTTCCGTAGACCGATTTGATGTAGCCAAGGCCCCAATTAATCTGCGTCGCCGGGTTCGTCTGCCAGTCGGCTCCGGAGCTGGCCATCTTCGAGCCTGGCAGAGCCTGCGGGATCCCGTATGCGCCGCTCGCGTTCTGCGCGTTGTACTGCCAGCCGCTCTCCTGGTTCCACAGGGAATCGAGGCAGCCAAACTGCGAGGTGCTGAAGCCGAAGGATGCGAGCATCCGGTAAGCGATGCCCCGCGCGCTGGATGGGTCGGGCGGCGGCCCGGACGCGACCGTGGCCGCCGGCGCGGTGCCAACCTGCGCCGGCGGTGCAGGGGGCGGCGAGGTCGAGATCTTGGGCGCACTCGTCACGCTGAACGCCTGGGTCGCGGCATCCTGCAGGATCAGGTTCTTTCGCTCTTGCACCAGCACGCTGCCCGACTTGCCGCTCGACACCTGCGCCAGGGCCGCGCCAAGCGGATCCGCGACCGATCCGGGACGGCCAATGATGAACACAATCGCGACTGTCGTCACCGATATGGCTGCCGCTGCCGCGGTAACCATGAAGACGCCTACCCGCCTGCGCCGACGGCGCGTACCTTTGGGCCGTCTCCTGTGCTGTGACAATGCAGTCCTTCCGTCGGCCAAGCGCGGCCGAGCCAGCTGCCCGGCGCGCGGACCGCTGCGGTACAGGGCAGCGAGTCGCACGACGGCGCGGCCGAAATCCCGCGGCTCCTGCGGTCAAGCGCGAAGCCGCTTTTCGGGCCTAGCACCGTCGCGGCATAACGTTGCCAGAACTCACAGCGCCGACCAAGCGTTTCCGCCGAAAAAGCTGTGCTGGAAACCCGTAATTAGTGTCGTGCAGATCACAATTTGGCAATACGTACCGTAACAATTACCGGGCGTAATGACCGGCTGCTGTGATCACAGCTCAGCGGCGGGCCGGGCGCGACACGCCGGACCGCCGGCGTGTCTCCCTTGGGGCGGCCCCTCGACTTCGGCAGCATCGCGCTTCCATGACGGCCACACTGCAGTTACGGTCCATGCATGGCACGACTGCGCTTAGCTTCGGTACATAACCCGACTGTGGCTTGCCGCCCAGGGGTGAGGTTTCGACGGCGGTGGGGGGACTGATGAGCAACGCACGGCGCTTGGGCTGGAGCATGGGGGCCGAAGACGCTCAGTCCGTGCTCGACGAGGCCCGCAAGGCCCTGTTCGTAATGGTCGGCTTCCTGGCCCTGGTTTGGATAATTCAGCTGGTCAACGTGGCCGATCACTATCAGCTCACCCAGGACTACGGGATCAAGCCGCGCGACCTTGGCAGCCTGCCGTACATACTGACCGCCCCGTTCCTGCATGTTAGCTGGACCCACATCGAGAGCAACTCGGGGCCGCTGTTCATCTTCGGGTTCCTCGCCGCCTACCGCGGCGTGATCCGCTTCCTCGGGCTTACCGCCCTCGTCATCTTGGTGAGCGGACTGGCGGCATGGTTCACGGGCTCGCCGGGCACTGTCGGAGTGGGCGCCAGCGGTGTGGTGTTCGGCTACCTCGGTTACATCCTGGTGCGCGGATTCTTTGACCGGCACGCGATCGACATCATGATCGGCGCCGTCATGGCGCTGTGCTTCGCCTACCAGTTCACCGTGCTACTCCCGCACGCGGGCATCGGCTGGCAGGCCCACATCGGCGGACTTGCGGCTGGCGTGGTGGGCGGTTGGATTTTCCGCGATCGCCGCTCGACCGCTGGCAGGCGAGCCATGACCAGCACGCCGACTGGGGTCAGTCGCCCGGCCGGACTTGAGCCTGGCAGCGCGACCCTTAGCCCCAAGTCGGCCGCTCAGGCGAGTCCGGCTCAGAACTCAGGGCCGCGGGCCGAATTGCACAAGCAACTCGACGACCTGGGTCTCTAGCCCGCCGACTCGAGTCCGGCGCTGCGCCTGAGTTCAGGATTCCGGTTCAGCTCGCGGCTGCCACTTACTTCTCGCCCGGCGCCGGCCCCGCCTCTGGCTCGTCAGCCTGCCGCCCGGCCCCAGGCGCGGCAGACTCCGGCACGCTGTTCGGTCCCTCCCCAGCCGTCATCTCCAAGGCCGCCGTGATGCCCAGATGCCTCTCGATTGTGGTCAGCCGACGCTGGATGTCAGCCAGCACGGCGACTAGCTCGGCTTCCAACCCGCTGGGCCTTTCCCGGAGGACTCGGGAACTGACGCTGTACGACGCGCTTCCGGCCGTCGGGGGCTCCGGGCTGTCCGCGTACTTACTTAGCAGCTGGATCACCTGCTGCCGGACCCGGTTCAGGTCAGCACCGAGGCGGACCAGCACCTGGGCGGCAACGCCCTCGCCTTCACGGATCAGGCCGAGCAGGATGTGCTCCGTGCTGATGTAGTTGTGGCCAAGCTGAAGCGCTTCTCGCAGGGAGAGCTCGAGCACCTTCTTGGCCCGCGGCGTGAACGGGATGTGACCCGACAGGGCCTGCTGGCCCTGGCCGATAATCTCCTCAACCTGCTGCCGTACGGCTTCGAGGCTTATCCCCAGCGACTCAAGTGCCTTAGCTGCAACGCCTTCTCCCTCATGGATAAGGCCCAGCAGGATGTGCTCGGTGCCGATGTAGTTGTGGTTGAGCATCCTGGCCTCTTCTTGCGCCAGAACAACAACCCGCCGCGCCCGGTCGGTAAACCTCTCGAACATGGCACCGCTCCGATCCGGGATTCGCCCGCCTAGACCACAACCAACAGCGTGCCACGATCCACCCGGCCCTGGGCAGATCACGTTGCCGGGCTTAGAGTCCCTTCGTGGCATTACGCTCCGAGGCGATCATCGATTCCCACCAGCACGTCTGGGATCCGGCGGCACGCGCTCAGCCATGGCTGGAATCTGACGACGCGCTCGCTCCACTGCGCCGCCCGTTCGCCATCGATGACCTGGCACCTCAGGCCGCGGCGGCGGGCGTCACCGCCACTGTGATCGTGCAGACGGTGACCGAGCCCGGCGAGACGCCCGAGTTGCTCGCGCTCGCCGAGGCCGAACCGCTGGTCGCGGCGGTCGTCGGCTGGACCGATCTAACCGGGCCGGACGTCGCGGCCGAGCTGATCAGGCTCAGCCACCTGCCCGGTGGCCGGTACCTGACGGGTATCCGGCATCCGCTGCTGACCGAGCCAGCACCAGACTGGCTGGACCGGCCGGATGTCCGGCGCGGCCTGTCCGCGGTAGCGGCCGCCGGGATGTGCTTCGACCTGGTTCTTCAGCCGGGCCAGCTGCCCGCGGTGGTCGCTGCGGCAGCCGCAATGCCCGAGCTGACCTTCGTGCTCGACCACTTGGGCAACGTTGCGGTCGGAGAGCCCCTCGATGGAGCCTGGGCCGCCGCATTCACCGCGCTGGCCGCCTTGCCTAACACCGCGTGCAAGCTCTCGGGCATCCTCGGCGAGGCCAGCACAGCCGATATCCGTCCGTACTTCGATCTCGCCATCGAGAGTTTCGGGCCGGATCGGCTGATGTTCGGCTCCGACTGGCCGGTCTGCACGCTGGCCGCCAGTTACGCGACCGTCGTGGCGGCGGCAGCCCAGCTGACGGCCAGCCTGAGCGCGCCGGAGCGGCAGGCGATATTCGCCGATACGGCTGGCCGCATCTACCGGACGGGCGCAGCCGATCTACGGGACGTTGCAGGTGACGGCGAGCCGTAGGGTGCGGTTCGGTATGACCGTGACTGACAGCGGCCCCGAGCACGGAGTTTCCCGCTGAGCCCCGGACGGTAGCACTTCGATGATCGATGGCGAACGGCCCCATACCTGGTAGCGTCCGGCGGGCATCCGAAGAGAGAACTTACCCGACCTGCCAACGCGGACGGTGACAGTAACGACCGGACCGCGTTGTGCGGGCGCTCCGGCGCTGCGCGACCTGATGAACTGAACGGTCCCTGACAGTGATTGCTCTGCAGGCTGCGTTCCATCGGATGCGATCGGGCCACCCACTCGGCTGAAGCTGCCGGTCACCGTGCCGTCCTGCGAGTGCCCCTGTGTCACGAGTCCGGCGACCGACCCGGCTGCGTTCCCCGTTGAATGCTGCGTATGGCGTGGCGGCTGCGCGGTAACGCTGGTGGCGCAGGCAGAGAGCGCGAGCGCACCCGCAAGGCCGACTCCGGACCTGAGCATCTTCATTTGGCCGCCTCCTCATGCGTTAGCTAGGAGTTTGGACGTGATCGGTCGGGTGCAGGTTCCTCGGATCCAGTGCACCGTTCGAAGACACCTTCCGGCGACGGCTCTGTACCTGCGGCGGAGGGCGGCGCAGCCATTCAGGTCCGTCTCGACGCGTTGCTCAGCGAGCGCAGCATGACCCTGACCGAGCTGTCCGACCGAGTCGGCATAACGGTCGTCAACCTGTCCGTTCTCAAGGATGGCCACGCCCGCGCGATCCGGTTCACAACGCTGGCCCGGCTCTGTGACGCGCTCGAGTGCCAACCCGGTGACTTGCTCGGCTACCAGAAATGACCGCGGCCCGGGGCTATTTCAAGAGCCGCTCACGGGGGTCGTCGGCATGGCGCTGGCGGTCACGGGCCGGCTGTATCTCGTCCTTGCGCCGTCGTGGCCAACCGCAGCTCGGCCCGACGAACGGGCCCCGACCAGCGCAAACGCTGCTGCTCGGCTACTTAAGCAGTTGCCGGGCCATCACAACGCGCTGGATCTGGTTGGTCCCCTCGTATATCTGGGTGATCTTCGCGTCGCGCATCATCCGTTCCACAGGGTAATCGCTGACGTACCCATAGCCGCCGAGCAACTGGACGGCATCCGTCGTGACTTCCATGGCCACATCGGAGGCGAAGCATTTGCAGGCGGAGGAAATGAAGGTGAGGTCGGGCGCGCGATCCCCCTGCATGGCCCGCTCCGACCGGCCCGCGGCGGCGTAGGTCAACTGCCGCGCGGCCTCGACCTTCATCGCCATGTCCGCCAGCATGAACTGGATGCCCTGGAACTCGGCGATCGCCTTCCCGAACTGCTTACGCTCCTGCACGTAACCGGTCGCGTAGTCGAGCGCTCCCTGCGCGATGCCGAGCGCCTGGGCCGCGATCGTAATGCGGGTGTGATCCAGCGTGGCGAGGGCCGTCCTGAACCCGCTGCCCTCAGCCCCGATCAGCCGGTCCGCCGGGATCCGGCAGTTGTCGAAGTACAGCTCGCGAGTCGGTGAGCCTTTGATGCCGAGCTTGTGCTCCGGCGCGCCGAAGGAGAAACCCTCGTCATTCTTGTCGACGACGAACGCCGAGATGCCGGCCGTGCCCGCGGAAGGCTCGGTGACAGCCATGACCGTGTAGTACTGCGACACGCCCGCGTTGGTGATCCAGCGCTTGGTGCCATTCAGCACGTAGCTGTCGCCGTCTTTCACCGCGCGCGTCTTCATCGCGGCCGCGTCCGACCCGGCTTCCGGCTCCGACAGCGCATAAGAGAACATCGCTACCCCGCTGGCCACCGGCGGCAGAAACCTCTCCTTCAGCTCCGCCGACCCCGCCAGCAGCAGCGGCACAGTTCCCAGCTTGTTAACCGCCGGGATGAGCGAGGACGACGCACAGACCCTGGCCACCTCCTCGATCACGATGGCCGCGGCAATCGCGTCCGCGCCAGCGCCGCCGTACCCCTCCGGGATGTGGATGGCATGCAGGTCAGCCTTGACCAGGGCGTCATGAGCTTCCTGCGGGAACTGGGCGGCCTCGTCGACCTTCGCCGCATACGGCGCGATCTTGTCCTCGGCCAGGGCGCGGACCGATTCGCGGAGCGCCTCGTGCTCGTCGGACAGGGCAAAGGCAGGAAAGTCATAGCTCATGCCCTCGATAGTAGGACGTCCAAGTGCCTTGGCCAACGCTGGCCGGGTTCCGGTCCCATGGGCCGCGGACCATCCGAGGTCCGGGTGCGGAGTCCGGTCCCTTGCGCCGAGCAAGGGCCATCTGGCCCGCCGTATCTCCCGGGAGCAGCCTGGCTTCAGCTGTTGGCGAGCTCGTCCGCAAAGCCGTCAGGCGACTGGTCGGGCAGATCCGCGTGCAGGCGCATACCTCGTTCGAAGGCCGCACGGATCGCTCCAGCCACTTGCCAGGGCCTGGACATTATTTCTTGCCAGCCGAAATGCAAGACTTCGTATCCGGCCGCGCGGAGATCGGCATCTCGGCGCAGCTGCTTCATAGCTTGGGTCCGGTCGTCGTACTTCATGGCACCGTCGACCTCCGCCACGGTCCAGAAGCGCCGCCATAGGAAGTCCGTACGGTAGCTGGCTTCCTTGCATTGCACCACGACCTGGAGCTCCGGCGGCGGGAGCCCACAGTCCCGGAAAGCCACTCGTCCGATCGACTCAAGCGGCGACTCCGCTAGCAGGTCAGCAAACTGCACGACCTCCGACGCTGTTCGGACTCCGCGGCTGCGCACACAATCGTTGAGCACCCGGAGCAGATCCTTCGTGGAAGTCAGTCGTTGGTGAAGGGCGGAGTCCGCAACGACAACCCCCGCGCGGAAATCACCGTTGCGAGCGAGGTCAATCACTGTCCTGGCCACCGTCGTCACTGGTATGGCGAGCCTTGCGCCAACGTGGCTAGAAGGCAGCTTGGCTGTGTAAACGTGCACGCCAGCTTTACCGGATTTGCTACCGACTCCCGGAGGACGCGTGATCGCAACCTCCAAGCAGGGTGGCCCGAGTAAGTCCAAGCCATGAAGCTGTGCTGCTGTCTGGTGGCTGATTACGGAGCCAGGCGCGGCGGTAGCCAGCGCGCTCGCGGCGCGCAATATAACCGGCCCGTTCGGCAGCAACTGCAGGCGCTCGGCAAAATCTGCCGTGGCGTAGACGCCATGTTCGAGGGCGATGAGGTCGCCGCGGCGGATCAGAGCACGCATTTGGTGGCGGGCCAGGCCACTGGAGATCAGCTGTCCTGTGGTGACAATCCCGGCTAACTTGGTGATACCGGGCAGCGGTGAGTGCTCCATACGCTACAGATTGGTGGCGCCCACTGACATTCCACCGATCTCGGCCTCCATAAATCAGGCAAACCATCCCAGCCAAGAGGCCCAAATCGGTGGAAGGTCAAAATTCACAGGCTAGGGCCAGACGAGACATCCCCAGGCGGCGGCCTAGACCGGTACAAACCGGGCGTGCGTGACGGGTCACCAGGCGGGATCCCCTCAGGGGAGTCGCTCGCCCGGAACCAAGGCGCGATCCCCAGGGCGGGGCGCTCGCCGGAAGCCAGGCGGGATCCCCCGGGGCGGAACCGGCGCGGCCCTGCCCTGCCCGGCACCGGCGCTCGCCGGGACCCACGCGCGATCCCCCGGGGGAGGCGCTCGCCTGGGACAAGGCTGGCCCACCGGCGGGTGAGATCCAGCCAAGGATGATCGGGTGGGCCTACCCGGACCGGTCCCCGCCGGGGCGGATCTGAGCCCGTAGCGCGTCGCCTTTAGCCTGGGCGGCCGACCGCAGTTCCGCCTGGAACGCTGCCATCCGCTCGGAGAGAGCGGCATCGCTCACCGCCAGGATCCGGACCGCGAGCAGGCCAGCGTTGCGGGCGCCGCCGACGGCAACCGTCGCCACCGGGATCCCGGCTGGCATCTGCACGATGGACAGCAACGAGTCGAGCCCGTCCAGGTACTTGAGCGGAACCGGCACCCCGATGACGGGCAATGTCGTCACCGACGCGAGCATGCCGGGCAGGTGCGCGGCGCCGCCTGCCCCGGCGATGATCACCCTGAGTCCGCGGCCCGCCGCCGCCTGTCCGTAGCTGATCATGTCGGCCGGCATCCGGTGCGCCGAGACCACGTCGGCCTCGTACTGCACGCCGAATTCGGCCAGCACGTCGGCGGCAGCCTGCATGACCGGCCAGTCGGAGTCACTGCCCATCACCACGCCGACGACGGTGCGGCCGCTCATCCGCATCCCCCGGCGGTCGTCATGACTCCTCGCTTCCGGTGGCCAGGTAACTGGCCGCTCGCCTGGCCCGGTCGCGCACCTCGGCCAGGTCGGCGCCCAAGGCAGTGACATGGCCCACCTTGCGCCCGGGCCGGACTGGCTTGCCGTAGAGCTGCACCTTCACCGCCGGGTCCGCCGCCATCACATGGTTGAGCTTGGCCCTCAGGTCGGGGTCTGAGCCACCTAGCACGTTCGCCATCGCCACCGCGGGGGCGGCCATTATGGGCGAGCCGAGAGGCAAGTTCAGCACCGCGCGCAGGTGCTGCTCGAACTGGGAGGTCCGCGCCCCCTCGATTGTCCAGTGCCCGCTGTTATGCGGGCGCATGGCGAGCTCATTGACCAGCAGCCCGGTCCTGGTCTGGAACAGCTCGACGGCCAGCATGCCAACAACGTCCAGATCGCGGGCCAGCCCCAGCCCGAGCCGTTCGGCCTCCATTGCGAGTTCCGGGTTCAGGCCAGGTGCGGGCGCCAGAACCTCACGGCAGATCCCGTCCTGCTGCACCGTCTGGACTACCGGATAAGCGGCACCGTGCCCGCTAGGCGAGCGGGCGATGAGGACAGCCAGCTCCCGCTCGAACCGCACGTACTCCTCGGCGATCAGGCTGACCCCATGCGACAGCACCGCTGCGGCCTCCGCGGCGCTGCCGCAAACCCAGACGCCGCGCCCGTCGTATCCGCCCGACACCGCCTTGAGCACGACTGGCCAGCCTGCCCGCGCCGCAAAGTCCGCCACGTCGGCCAGGTTTGAAACCGGGCGGTATCGCGGGCAGGTAACGCCCAGCTTGGTCAGCCGCTCACGCATGGCCAGCTTGTCCTGCGTGAACCAGAGTGCCGCGGCGCTGGGGAACACCGTGTGACCGGCGTGCTCAAGTGCGGCAAGCCGATCCTGAGGCACGTGCTCATGATCGAAGGTAACGACGTCGCAGCCGGCCGCGAAGGCGGCCAGGTCCGGATACGAGGTGTAATCGCCGACAAAGACATCGGCCGCTACTTGCGCGGCGCTCTCGTCAGCCGCCGCCGCCAGCACCCGGAACCTGATTCCGAGGCCGACCGCGGCCGCTGCGGTCATCCTCGCCAGCTGGCCCGCCCCGACCATGCCCACGACTGGCTGCCGGTCGGCAGCGGCAGACGTTCCCACCCGGCCTCCTCGTGATCCCATGATCGGCTACCTGCCGTAGCCTACGGCCGCCTCAGGCGGGTCCGACCACCGCCGGCTTCTCGACATCGGCCGTGGCGTGCGGGAGGAACACCGCGAAAACGGCAGGCCGGGGCCGGACGAGCACGACCTGGCCGCCGTCGGTCGCGGCAATCGTGCGCGCCAGGGCCAAGCCGAGGCCAGTACCGTTTGGCGACCCGCTGACGCTCCGCTCGAAAATGCGCGGCGCCAGCTCTGGCGGGACGCCGCTGCCCTCATCCCGCACCTCGACCACTACCGACCGTCTGGTACGGGACGTCCTGATTGTCACGGTTCCCGCCCCGTGGACGAGGGCATTGTCGAGCAGCGTCGCGATTACCTGAGAGGCCCCGCCGGGCGTGGCGAAGGCAAGTAGGCCCTTCTCCCCGGTCAGCGCGAGCCGACGTCCCACCCGGCGGAAGGCCGGCTCCCACTCCACGACCTGCTGCCCGACTATGTCGTCCACGCTGGCAACCGTAGGCGCGCCGATCGCGGTCCGGCGGGCCCGGCCGAGGAGTTGGCCGACGACGTCGGCGAGCCGTTCTGTCTGGGCCAGCGCGGCCGCGCCCTCCTCGCGAACGACGTCGGGATAGTCAGCCGCCGCCACCATCTCCTCCAGCCGCATCGACAACGCCGTCAGCGGAGTCCGGAGCTGGTGCGAGGCGTCCACGGCGAAGTCGCGCTCGGCCGAGAGCAGGTCATTGATTCGCTGGGCCGAACTGTCCAGGCCCTCGGCGACCCGGTCCAGCTCCTGAATGCCGTACCTGCGGCCAAGCGGGCTCGAGTCGCCGGAACCGAGCCGGTCGGCGGCGCCGGCCAGTTCCTCCAGCGGCCGCACGATACGCCTGGCATACAGGAGCCCGAGCACCACCGCGATACCTACTGCGGCCAGCGCAACACCGCCGATCAGCAGGAGTTCCCCGGTCAGCTCGCCGGACAGATACGCGTTGTTAGCATCGACGGTCACGGTAAAGGGGCCGACCGTATTCGTAGCCGAACGGTACGAATGTGGCGGCGGCTGCCGGCCGCCCCGGTAGATGACGTTCCCGTTTTCCTTGATCACGACGTAACTGTCGTTCGGCACCCGGCGGGCCACCTGCGCGGGGTTGATCGGCGCCGGGATGTTCTGCCGCTCATACAGCGCCGCCGCCGCTCCCTGGGCATCGCGGTGCAGCGACTGGCTGACCTCATTCAGCTGGAGGCGGTGCAGCACGAAGGCCAGCGGCGTGCCAAGCGCGAGCACAGCCGCCACCGCGACCGCGACCATTGAGATCAGCAGCCGGCGTCTCATTGGTGCCGCTCGCGGGCATTGCAGGCCAGGGCCATAACCTCAGCGTATGGTCAGTCGCCGCGCTCGAACCTGAAGCCGACGCCGCGAACCGTCGTGATGTATTGCGGGCTGTGCGCGTCGTCGCCGAGCTTGCGCCGCAGCCAGGAGACGTGCATGTCCAGGGTCTTGGTCGAGCCCCACCATTTGCTGTCCCAGACCTGTCGCATGATCTGCTCGCGCGTGACCACCTTGCCCGCCTCCGCGACCATCAGCGCCAGCAGGTCGAACTCCTTGGAGGTCAGTTCGATCTCGGTCTCGCCGAGCCAGGCCCGGCGCGCGTCGGTGTCCACCCGGACGCCCTGCACGACCTTGGTCTCTGTCGCGCCGCGCCGCAGCAGAGCCCGGACCCTGGCCAGCAGCTCAGCCAGCCGGAACGGCTTGGTGACGTAGTCGTCCGCGCCGGCGTCCAGTCCGATGACCGTATCGACCTCGTCGGCACGAGCGGTCAGGATCAGCACCGGCACCGACTGCCCAGCCGACCGGATCCGCCGGCACACCTCCAGGCCGTCGATTCTGGGCAGCCCGATGTCGAGCACGATGAGATCGATGCCGCCGTTCTTGGCGGCCTCCAGGGTTCCTGGCCCATCGGCGGCAACGTCGACGTCATAGCCTTCACGCCGCAGCGCACGGGCAAGCGGTTCGGAGATTGCCGGGTCGTCCTCGGCGAGCAACACGCTGGTCATGGACTGATGGTATGGCGCGATCGGCGATTGCAGGCCAGCTAAAACGCGGCGACGCCCGATGTCTTGCCGCTACTGTGACCTTGACCTGCGCAAATGGTAGGGTTCGCGCCGGATTCGGCGCTCGGTTTCCAGCGGGGAACGGGGGCCTGATCGGCTCACGGCCGACCGCCCGGCGAGTCACGCACAGGTAACGGGCCGGGATCAGCTCAGCGCCAGCCGCCCGGCGAGTCACGCACCGGCCTAGCCCGGGCCCGCATCAGCTCCCTAGTCGCCCGCAGGCACGGTCATACCGGGGTAACGCCGTGTCGGCGCCGCGAGAACGACCGGTCCTTGCCCCGCGCGGCGGCGAACCGGCGGATCAGCTGGGCGCGCAGGTCCTCTGGCTCGACGACGTCATCGACGACCAGTTCGCCCGCCAGCCGGAGCACGTCGATGTCCGCCTCGTACGCCGCCCGCAGTTGCTGGGTTTCTGCCTCCCGCTCGGCTGGGTCGCTGATGGCCGCGAGCCGGTTGTAGTAGACAGCGTTCACAGCTGCCTCGGCGCCCATGACGGCGATCTTGGCCGTGGGCAGCGCGAGCGTTGCGTCCGGCTCGAACCCCGGCCCGGCCATGGCGTACAGGCCCGCGCCGTAGGCCTTCCGCACGATGACGCAGATTTTCGGTACGGTCGCCTCCGCAACCGCGCTGATCATCTTGGCACCGTGCCGGATGATGCCCTGCCGCTCGACCGCAGTTCCCACCATAAAGCCGGGCACGTCAGCCAGGAACAGCAGCGGCAGGTTAAACGCGTCACACAGCTGGATGAACCTGGTGCCCTTGTCCGCTGAGTCGACGAACAACACGCCGCCCTTGAACATCGGGTTGTTCGCCACCACGCCGATCGGCTGGCCGTCCAGGCGAGCAAAGCCGACCACCAGCTCCCTGGCCCACAGGGCATGAATCTCGTACAGCGAGTCTGAATCCACCAGCCCGCGAACGTACCGGCGCATGTCGAAGGCCTGGCGCTCGCTGACCGGGACCATGCCGCGCAGGTCGACAGGCTTCGGCTCGCGTGCCTCTCGGACCGGCGGCTGCTGCTGCCAGTTATCAGGCAGGTACGAGAGGTAGTCGCGCACCGCGGTGATGGCCTCCGCCTCAGAGCTGGCCAGGAAGTGACCGCATCCTGAGATCGAGCAATGCATCCGCGCACCGCCCATCTCCTCAAGCGTGGTGTGCTCGCCGACCACCATCTCGACCATCCGGGGGCTGCCCAGATACATCGACGCGTTGCCGTCCACCATGGCAACGAAGTCGCAGAACGCAGGAATGTAGGCACCGCCGGCTGCGGACGGTCCGAAGAGCGCGCAGACCTGAGGAATCGAGCCCGAGGCGCGGACCTGAGTATGGAAGATCTTGCCGGCGCCGCGGCGGCCAGGGAACATCTCAACCTGATCGGTGATCCTCGCACCCGCGGAATCGACCAGGTAAATCATCGGCAGCCCGGCCGTGTAAGCCTTCTCGATGACGCGGATGATCTTCTCGACGGTCCGCGCGCCCCACGACCCGGCCTTCACCGTCGAGTCGTTGGCCATCAGCGCGACCGGTCGGCCCTCGATGGTCGCCGTCCCGGTCACGACGCCGTCCGCCGGCAGGTCGCTGGCCAGGACGTTGGCGAAAGCGCCGTCCTCGGTGAAGCTGCCGGCATCGACCAGCATGGCGATCCGGTCCCTGGCGAATAGCTTGCCCGTAGCGGCCGCCTGCTGGTGATAGCGCTCGGCCCCGCCGCGGCTAATCTTCGCCCTGATCTGGCCAAGTTCCGGGTGCGCCGGCCGCTGCCTTCTTGTCCTGTGCACTGCTCACCCTGGCGAGCGTACGGCAGGCAGTGACTAGTGAATGTGCAGGCTGACCCCGAGCAGCTCCAGCGGCCACAAGAAGACGGCCAGCAGCGCCGACAAGACTAGCTTGAGAAAGCCCAGCGTGATGTAGTGCTGTTCCCCGGCGACGATGATCCCGATCAGCACCCAGAGCACGTAGAGCCACCTGCGGCCCTTGAAGATAGCCATGTTTTTGACTCCCTATGCGGCAACCGGCGTGAGCGCCCGCCAGATCCCCGGATAAGTCGCGATCAAACATTTAACGGCACCGACCGGGTGGCGACTCTGCCCGATGTCTCTCCGGCACGTCGTCCGTAGACGGTCGATCAAATGACTTTGCGAACTTTACTTCGGTAAAACTTCATACTCAGCATTCACGGTGCTTTCGTTGCGCATCGCAATGGTATAGACCAAGACTCGGCGGAAGTCGGTCTGCGGGGGTTACGCCTGTCCAGCCCGGCGCAAGCACTTCGACGGGAGAAGAAAGCCAGTGTCCAGACAAAGATGGCTGGCCGGCCTCGGCGCTACAGCGACGGTGGCAGGCCTCACGATTGTCAGCTTTACCGGGACGGCCGGGGCGTCGCCGTCTCCGCACTCCGTGCGCCTGGCGGGCAGCGTTGCGCCGTTTACCAGCAGCAGCCGGGCCATCGGTCCGGTGAACGGCGCCGTGCGCCTGTCGGTCCAGGTGTGGCTGAAGCCGCACCTGGCTGCTGCTGCGAGGTATGCGACCGCGGTGAGCACGCCCGGTAACAAGCTGTTCCATCACTACCTGAGCCCGGATGCCTTCACTGCCAGGTTCGGCGCCGTCGAAGGCCGCGGCGGCCAAGGTCGACGTCCTGGCTGCGCGGGCAGGGCTTCGCCGCTGTTCACACTGACTCGCAGCGCAACTACGTCCGGGCCACCGGCTCGGTCACGGCGATCAACGCGGCGTTCAAGGTCCAGATGACGAATTACCGGTCCGTCGGAACGGCGTCACCGGCGGCCGTACAGGCTGCGCGCCAACGACCGGCCGGTGACCGTTCCGGCGCGCTGGCCAGCAGCGTGCTCGGCGTGACCGGGCTGGACAACGCCGCCGTGCAGCTGCCGCTGGAGCGGCCGAGCGCCAAGCCGCACAGCCCGAACGAGCCGAAGGCCGCGGCCGAGGCGGCCACAGCACAGGAAGTCCGCGCCCTGCTCCCGCTAGTACGGCCAGCACTTTGCCACGAACCTGCCCAAGCAGTTCGGCACGCACCACGTTCCCGACCCAGGTCTGCGGCTACGGCGCCATCCAGCTGCGCGCGGCCTACGAAATGAACATCAAGGCCACCGGCAAGGGCCAGACGGTCGCGCTGGTCGAGCTCGGCCTGACCCCGGACATGTTCCTGACCCTGCAGGACTACGCCAGGCGCAATGCACATGCCGGCGCCGTCCAGCAACCGGTATGCCGAGCTGTCGCTCGGCCAGCAACACCTGCGGGGACCCGTTCTACATCGAGGAGCAGCTCGACGTCGAGGCCTCCTACGACATGGCGCCCGGCGCCAACCAGCTGGTGGTCGGCGGCGACAGCTGCAACAACGGCGACTTCGGCCTGCAGGGCCTGTTCAACGCCGACATCGCCGTGCTCAACGGAACCGGCCGCCACCCGCTCGCCACCGTCGCCTCCAACTCCTGGGGGGCGCGGCGAGACGCAGCCGCCGAGCTCACCCGCATCGAGACGCCTACCTGGTGCGCGCGGCCGCCGAGGGCGTCGGCATGTACTTCTCCTCCGGCGACGGCTCCGGCGTGCTGATCGCCGTCCGACGACCCGTACGCCATCGCGGTCGGCGGCACCACCCTCGGCATCGGCCAGCACCTCAACCGGCTGTTCGAGACCGGCTGGTCGACCGGCGAGTCCCTCCTGACACTGCACCACGGCTGGGTGTTCCTGGGTGAGCAGGGCGCCACCGGCGGCGGTCCCAGCCTGCTGTGGGCGCAGCCCGGCTACCAGAAGGGCGTGGTGCCGGCCGCTCGCCACAGCGCCGGGTAACCGCGGCGGCCTGGTCCGCTCGGCGCCGGACATCAGCGCGGACGCCGACCCGTTCACCGGCTTCGCCGTCGGGTTCCTCAGTTCCAGACGGCGCCGAACAAGCCACCGGTCTACATCCAGATCGACATCGGCGGCACCAGCGAGTCGGCGCCGCTGGTGGCCGGCATCGTGGCCGCGGCCCAGCAGGGCCAGCGGCACTCGTTCGGGTTCATCAACCCGGTGCTGTACCGGCTGGCCGGGACGCGGCGCGCTGCACGACACGCTGCCGATCACCAGGCACACTCCGGCTGAGTTCCGCGGCGTGGCGTGTGACCCGTTCGCCTGCGGCATCCAGGCCCTGACCAGTTCGACGACCAGAGCCCCAAGATGTTCGGCTACACCGGCCAGGTCACGCTGCCCGGCTACGACAACATGACCGGCATCGGCACCCCGCGCGGGCAGGCCTTCATCCGCGCCCTGCGCAGGCTGGAGGGCTAAGCCGGCCAACGTAACGGGCCGGGTCCGCCGCCACGGCGGGCCCGGCCCTGTTAGCACGAGGTCTGGCGCCACGGCCCGTCGCTGCAATGGCCAGCCCGCCGTGCTCACGCCCTGATAGTGCGGGAACGGGGTCCGGCCCGCAGCACCTGCGACGGCAGCTGGCGGCCGATTATCCGCTCCGCGTCCGCCGCGGCGTCGATCATGGCTTCCAGGTCAATCCCGGTGGCCACCCCCATGTCCTCGACCATGTGGACGAGTTCTTCGGTGGCGATGTTGCCGGTGGCGCCGGGCGCGTACGGGCAGCCGCCCAGGCCGCCCACGGACGCGTCGAAGTCGGCGACGCCCAGCTCGAGCGCGGTCAGCACGTTGGCAAGCCCGGTGCCCCTGGTGTTGTGAAAATGCAGGTTCAGGGCCGCCTCCGGTTGCGCCGACCGGAACTCCCCCACCAGCCTGCGCACCCGTCCTGGCGTCGCCATCCCGGTGGTGTCGCCGAAGGAGATGGAGTCGGCGCCGTCGGCTACCGCACGGCTCGCCACGGTCACCACGCGGTCGACGGGCACGTCTCCCTCGTAGGGGCAGCCCCACGCGGTCGACACGATGACCTGGCAGGTGGCGCCGCGCGTCATGAGCCAGCTTGATGATCTCGGCGATGTCGTCGAGCGACTGCTGCCGTGCTCCGGTTGACGTTCTTGCGGTTGTGCGTGTCGGAGGCCGAGACCACCGCCTCGATCTCGGCCAGCCCGCTGTCCAGGGCGCGTTTCGCCCCGCGCAGGTTCGGCACGAGCGCCGAGTACCGTACCGACTCGGCCCGTTCGATGCCGCGCCAGACTTCGTCGGCGTCAGCCATCTGCGGAATGGCATCCGGGCGGACGAAGGACACGGCCTCGATCCGCTGTACTCCGGTAGCCGACAGCCGGTCAATGAGCTCGATCTTCGCCTGGGTGGCTACCGGCTGCTCGTTCTGCAAGCCGTCCCGCGGGCCGACCTCACGGACCGAGATCTGGCTGGGCAAGTCTGACACGAAGGCCGCCTCGTTCCCCGAAGATGTGGCTTCTCAGGCTAACCAGGCGCTGACTATTGCTGTTCCCGTGGCCAGGCGTGACCTGCTCATCCCCGACCAGCTGGAACAGCGTCGACTGGACGACCTGGACCTGCGGGATCTCGGTCAGCACGAGCTGGCCGTGCTCGCCGGGCGACTCGACCACCAGCCGGCCGCAGCCGAGCACGCCGGTCGAGCAGGCTCTGGGCGAACGACACGTCGCTGATCCGCGACAGCGGGAAGTCGCGGCCCGACCTGGTCAGGATCCCGGTGCGCAGCCGCAGCCGCCGGTTAGTCAGCTCGTAGCTCGTCGTACGCCAGCGCAGCAACGGGACAGCGACCCAGATGATGACGACGATCAGCGCGATCGCGCCGAGAGCAAGCCTGGCTGGTCGCCGTCCAGTCCGCGGCAGGAGGAGCAGCAGCACGAGCAGCACCGACCACGGTCGCGGCCAGCATCAGCACCGGCCACAGCACTGTCTTCCAGTGCTGATGCAGCTCTCAGGACGACTTTCCTCGCCCTCGGCGAGTCCGGTGCCGGTGGCCATAGGCCCCATGCTGGCATGAAATCGCTGCCCTGACGCG
The DNA here is from genome assembly GCA_963804435.1 of uncultured Actinomycetota bacterium. Taxonomy (GTDB): domain Bacteria; phylum Actinomycetota; class Actinomycetes; order Streptosporangiales; family Streptosporangiaceae; genus JAJYUU01. The sequence goes on from CAWDQI010000001.1 coordinate 4,813,196, forward strand.
ATCGGCTCGCCAGGCCAGACTGACCGGGGTCAGCGGAGGTGCACGACGTCGCCGGCGCTGACCGCATGGACGCCGTCGGCCGCGCTCACGAGCAGCTGACCGACGCTGTCAACGTCGCGGCCCGCCCGGTCAGCACGCTCCGCCGGGCAGCTCGACCCGTACCTCCTTGCCTATCGTCGCGCAGTACCTCAGGTACTCGGCGCGCAGTCCGCTGGCCGACGCGTCGCCTGGCCGCGGTCCGCTGGCCCAGCGCTGGTACCAGTGCTCGAATTCGCGCAGCGCCGCAGCCAGGATGGCCTCTCGGTCCGCACCGGTGGCGCCTGCGAGCCATACCGACGTGGCCTGCGTCGACGGCAGCTCGTCGCTGCGCTGGCCGACGTTGAGGCCGATGCCAACGACGATCGCGTCCCGGACTGTTCGGCCAGGATGCCGGCCAGCTTGCCGCCTGCCCGCCGGCCAGCACGTCGTTAGGCCACTTCAGGCTCACCTCCAGCCCGGCCTGAGCGCGCAATCCGGCCGCCACCGCAACTCCGGCCAGCAGCGGCAGCCAGCCGCGGCTGCGCCGGCGGCACGTCCGCCGGGCGCAGCAACACCGAGAAGGTCAGCGCGGCGCCGGGCTGGCTCTGCCAGCTGCGGTCCAGCCTGCCGCGACCGCGCGTCTGCTCCTCGGCCACCAGCACCGTGCCCGGCGGCGCGCCCGCCCCGGCGGCCGCCAGCAGGTCCTCGTTTGTCGATCCGGTGCTGGCGACCACCGTCAGCTCGGACCAGAGATCCGAGCCGCTGAGGATCGCCGTCGCAGGGCCCGCTGGTCAAGCGGCGCGCGGTGCAGCTCCGCCGGCTGAGCGGTTCCGCCGAGCGAGACAGTCGGATCAGCATCGTGCATGGATGCGAACTTACCGGGGTAGGCAGATCACGCTGGCGTGAGGCAGGGGCCAGACTTCCCGGCCGCCGGTGACGTAGGCCTGGCGATTCTGCCCTAACCTGTCCGGCATGGCCACCGATCCAGTCCCGCAGCACGATGCAGCCGACGAACGCCGGGCCCGACGACGCGGCGCAGCTGGACCCGCACTCCACCGCCGGCAAGCTTGCCGACCTGGAGCGGCGCCGTTATGAGGCGATCCACGCCGGCACCGCGCGGGCAGGTCGAGCGCCAGCACGCCAAGGGCAAGATGACCGCGCGCGAGCGGATCGACGCGCTGCTGGACCCGGGCTCCTTCACCGAGTTCGACGAGCTTGCCCGGCACCGGGCTACCGATTTCGGCATGGCGAGGAACAGGCCATACGGCGACGGCGTGGTGACTGGCTACGGCACGATCGACGGCCGGCCGGTCTGCGTGTTCAGCCAGGACTTCACCGTCAACGGCGGTTCGCTCGGCGAGGTGTATCGGCGAGAAGATCGTCAAGGTCATGGACCACGCGCTGAAGACCGGCTGCCCGATGATCGGCATCAACGACAGCGGCGGCGCGCGGATCCAGGAAGGCGTTGTCGCGCTCGGCCTGTATGGCGAGATCTTCTACCGGAACGTGATCTCCTCCGGAGTAATACCGCAGATCTCGCTGATCATGGGCCCGTGCGCCGGGCGGCGCTGTGTACTCGCCAGCCATCACGGACTTCACCCTGATGGTGGACAAGACCTCCTACATGTTCATTACCGGGCCCGATGTGATCAAGACTGTGACCGGCGAGGAAGTCAGCCAGGAAGACCTCGGCGGGGCGCATGCGCACAACGCGAAGTCAGGCGTCGCGCATTACCAGGCCGCCGACGAGCAGGACTGCCTTGACTTCGCCAGGGAGCTGCTGTCCTACTTGCCCTCCAACAACCTGGACGAGCCGCCCGGCCGCCCGGCTCCGGTGGATCCGGCGGCGGCGACTCGAGCTCAGCGAGCACGACGCCGAGCTGGACACCGTCATCCCTGACTCGCCGCGCCAGCCTTACGACATGCACACGGTCATCGAGCACGTCCTCGACGACGGCGAGTTCCTGGAGATACACGCGGGCTTCGCGCAGAACATGATCGTGGGCTTCGGCCGGGTCGAGGGTTCCTCGGTCGGCGTCGTCGCCAACCAGCCGATGAACTCGGCCGGAACGCTGGACATCGACGCGTCGGAGAAGGCCGCCAGGTTCGTCCGCACCTGCGATGCGTTCAGCATCCCGGTACTGACGTTCGTCGATGTGCCGGGCTTCCTGCCTGGCACCGGGCAGGAGTGGGGCGGCATCATCCGCCGCGGCGCCAAGCTGATCTACGCTTACGCAGAGGCCACCGTGCCCAAGATCACCGTGATCACCCGCAAGGCCTACGGCGGCGCGTACGACGTGATGGGCTCCAAGCACCTGGGCGGCGACATTAACCTCGCGTGGCCAACCGCGCAGATCGCCGTCATGGGGGCCGACGGGGCAGTCGACATCCTGTACCGCCGCGACCTCACCGAGGTCACCGACCCCGTTGAGCGGGCCGCGCTGCGCAAGGAGAAGTCGGCCGAGTACGAGGACACCCTGTTCAACCCGTACATAGCGGCCGAGCGCGGCTACGTGGACGCGGTGATCAGGCCGGCCGAGACCCGGTCGTCGGTGACGCGTGCCCTTCGCGCGCTGCGTACCAAGCGGCAGACCCTGCCGCCGAAGAAGCACGGCAATATCCCGCTGTAACACACCTGACCAGGGCAGGATCACCTCATCGTAACCGGGCGATCGCGCTACGCTAGCAGCTTCTGGCAGCTCACCACTCGCCAGTGCGGTTAGAGTCGTCAGTACTATGACCGAGACCGGGCCGTCGCTGCCATTGCTGTCCCGCTACGCCATCATGGTGGATGTCGGCTATATCTACGCCTCGGCCGGGGAACTGCTCTTTAGCGCCGCATCACGGCGTGAGTACCGGGTCGACGCCGACAAGCTCATTCAGGCCCTGACCAGGCATGCCGAGGATCACATCCGGGGCGAACTGCTGCGGGTCTACTGGTACGACGCCGCCAGGGACCGGGTGCCCACCATCGACCAGCGGGTGATTGCCCAGATGCCGTGGGTCAAGCTGCGCCTGGGCAACCTGAACGCTCGCGGCCAGCAGAAGGGCGTCGACGCCCAGATCCGCGCTGACATGGAGGCACTCGCCCGGCACCGCGCCATCACCGACGCGATCCTGGTGGCCGGTGACGAGGATATGGTGCCGGCGGTCGAGGCTGCTCAGGCGTACGGCGTCCGGATTCACCTATGGGGCATAGAGCCGCCATACGGCACGAACCAGGCAGAGCGGCTGGTCTGGGAATCGGACACGGTCGACGTGCTCGAGCGGTCGTTTATGGAGCCTTACTTCACCCGGCAGCTCTCGCCTGAGCCGGCCCAGTCCGCTGCGGCCGAGCCACTGCCAGTCAGGGCCGACCAAGCAATGCCAGTGCAGAGCTCCCAAGGCGCGCCGTCGCCGGCTCAGGTCTTCGGCGACCGGCATATGAGCCGGCCGATGTCCAGGCCCATGCCGATCACGCATCTGCCATCGACCAGGCTGGGGCCGGACCGCGAACGGGTCGAGGAAGCCGGCGAGCATGTGGCACAGAAGTGGATTCTGACCCGAGGCGAGGACAACATCCGGGACCTGCTGCCCGGACCGATCCTGCCGCCGGTCATCGACAAGGAGCTGCTCGTCGACGCGGAGAAGGAGCTCAACCTGTCGCTGCGGTCCTACCAGGAGGCCAGAGAATGGCTGCGAGACGCCTTCTGGGCTAGAGTGCACCGCCAGTTCGGCCTCGGCGTCGGCAAGTCGAAGGGCTGACGTCTCATGCCACCCGATCCCGCAGCCGCCTATCCCCGCCCGCTGCTGTCGGTGGTGCGCGGCGAGCCCGACGCCGCTGAGCTTGCCGCCGTCGTCGTCGTGCTGACCGGGCGGGCCAGCCGGCCCGGCCCGCGCCGGCCGGACCCGCTGCGGTCACGCCGGGGCTGGTCGGCGAGGGCCGCCATGATGCGGCCGCAGCTAACTCCCGGCCCCGGCGCCTGGCGCGCCAGTGCCCGGCCCTAGCTCAGCAGTAGCTGCGGCGTCGTAACTGGCCTGCATTAACTCACCGCCTGGCCGCCCGCTGGGGCTGGGCGCTGGCCGGATGCCCGGTCCGGCGGACGGGCACGTTCTCACCTAGACTCCTCACAGCCGAAATGAGGAGACAACGCACGTGCGCAAGGTCCTGATCGCCAACCGGGGTGAGATTGCGGTGCGGATCGCCCGGGCCTGCCGGGACGCCGGATTGTCCAGCGTCGCCGTGTACGGTGCGGCCGACCTGGATGCGCTGCACGTCACGATGGCTGATGAGGCGTACGCGCTCGGCGGGCAGACGGCGGCCGAAAGCTACCTTGATATAGGCAAGCTCCTGAACGCCGCAGCGGCCAGCGGCGCCGATGCCGTCCATCCCGGTTACGGCTTCCTGGCGGAGAATGCCGATTTCGCGCGGGCGGTCATCGAAGCGGGCCTGATCTGGATTGGGCCACCCCCGGCGGCCATTGAGGCACTGGGCGACAAGGTCCAGGCGCGGCGCATCGCGAAGATGGTCGGTGCGCCGCTAACGCCGGGCACCGACGGCCCGGTCAGCAGTGCCCAGGAGGCGGCCGAATTCGCCGCCGAGCACGGGCTGCCGATCGCGATCAAGGCGGCTTTCGGCGGCGGCGGGCGCGGCCTGAAGGTGGCCAGGTCTGATGACGAGATTGCCAGCCAATTCGAGTCGGCCGTTCGCGAAGCAGTCGCCGCGTTCGGCCGCGGTGAGTGCTTCGTCGAGCGATACCTGGACAGGCCGCGGCATGTCGAGACTCAGTGCCTGGCCGACTCAAACGGCACCGTCGTCATCGTGTCGACGAGGGACTGCTCGCTGCAGCGACGTCACCAGAAACTCGTCGAGGAAGCGCCGGCCCCGTTCCTGACCGCCGAGCAGGATAAGCAGCTGCGAACTGCGTCGGCCGACATCCTGCGCGCGGCCGGTTACGTCGGGGCGGGTACCTGTGAGTTCCTGATCGGCCAGGACGGAACCGTCTCCTTCCTTGAGGTCAACACCAGGCTTCAGGTCGAGCATCCGGTGACTGAGGAGGTCAGCGGCGTTGACCTGGTGCGCGAGATGTTCCGCATCGCCGACGGGGAACCGCTCAGCTTCAGCGACCCTGAGTTGCGTGGCCACTCGATCGAGTTCCGCATTAACGCCGAGGATCCCGGCCGGGGGTTTCTGCCGGCACCGGGGACCATCACTGGCTGGCGTCAGCCGTCCGGGCCCGGCGTGCGGCTGGACGCCGGCTACGGCGCCGGGATGACCGTTCCGCAGGCCTTCGACTCACTCATCGCGAAGCTCATCGTCACGGGCGCGACCAGGCAGCAGGCGCTCGAGCGAGCCCGCCGCGCGCTAGCTGAGTTCACAATCGACGGAATGCCAACGGTCCTGCCGTTTCACCGCGCGGTGGTGCGCGACCCGGCTTTCACCAGTGAGCCTTTCGCGGTGCACACGCGCTGGATCGAGACCGAGTTCTCGGCCGAGATCCCGCCCTACCAGGGCCCGGTCGGCGATGCCGCCGAAGCTGAGCCGCGTGAGCAGATCACCGTCGAGGTCGGTGGTAAGCGCATCGAGGTGACCGTCCCGGCCGGTCACGGCGCAGCGGTCGCCGCCGTCGGCACCGGTCCGGCCGCGGTGCGGCCGCGGTCAGGCAGGCGGCGCGGCGCGGCACGCGCCGGCGCACCGAGCGGAGACGAGCTGGTAAGCCCCATGCAGGGCACGATCGTGAAGATCGTGGCCGCCGATGGCGAGCAGGTGTCCGCGGGCGACACCATCGTGGTGCTGGAAGCCATGAAGATGGAGCAGCCCTTGACCGCCCATAAAGCAGGCACAGTCAGCGGGCTGAGCATTCAGGTCGGCCAGACTGTACCGGCCGGGGCCGTGATCTGCCAGATCCGCTGATGGCACGGCTGCCGGGTGACCCAAGCGCCGCCGGCTGGCTGCGGTTTGCGGTGGGTTTCCGGCTGCCGCCGGAAAACCGGGACTGGGTACGGCACGAGCTGACCGACGCGGGATGGCGCGCCAGGACCCTGCTCCGCCATCTGGCCGTGATCATCCCGATCTGCGCGATCGTCGCAACGCTGCTGCTGACGCTGTCTCCCGCACCGGCCTGGTTCGCGGGCATGATGGTCTTGCTGATCCTGAGCGGCAGCATCTTTACCGTAGTTGCTTACGCCGACGACATCAGGGCGTCGCGGCTCCGCCAGCACGGCCTGGACGTGCCGGACGACCCCGATCTGGGCCACCCCACGCACTAGGCCCGCGCGCCAGTGACAGCCGACTGCGTGCATGTCCGGGGCCCGTCCTTGTAGCTGGCGCCCGGTGGGCCGATACTGCTGGGGTGACCGATCGCAACGTGCTTGGCGGTGAGCTTGAGCCCTGTGGCACTGACCCGGTCACCGGCTTCTACCGGGACGGGTGCTGCAGTACGGGGCCGGAGGACCTGGGCAGTCACACCATCTGCGCGGTGGTCACCGCCGAATTCCTTGATCACCAGCGTGGCATCGGCAACGATCTGAGCACTCCGATGCCGCAGTACCAATTTCCGGGCCTCGTGCCGGGCGACCGGTGGTGCGTGACAGCGGCGAACTGGCTGCGAGCCTACCGCGATGGCGTCGCCGCCCACGTTGTCCTGGCTTCTACACATGAGGGAGCTCTGGCGATCGTTCCCCTGGCTGCGCTCACCGAGCATGCCGTCGACGTCCCGGATCATCCCGGCGCTCTCGACAGCTGACCCGCTGGCACGTCCTGAGCGTGCCGTCAGCTGGCGCATGCAGCTGACCACGTAGGCAGCCAGCGGGGCGCGTGGTAGTTGGTTGCACTTCTCGCCAGGCGGGTCGGCTGCCCCTCTCCCTCGCCTTTGCCGGCGTGGGGAACCTTTGTCGGCGTGGGGAGCCTTCCCCTTGTATCCGGCGCGGGCCTGACGCACGCTTTGCGCAGGACGCGGCAGATGCCCGCGCCGCGCGGGTACATCCGGCCACGCCCTGGGGGGCATATCTCATGAAACTGACCAGCCATGCGGTGCCGCGGTCAGCCGCCGTTACGATCGCCTGCACCGCGATTCTGCTGCCTGCCGCCGCGCTGGCTTCGGCCGGCCCGGCTGCCAACGCGGGCTCACCCGCCTCCGCGGCGAGGCCTGCTCGCCCGGTGACCGCCTACGTCGTCCTCAACGGCGCGGACAGGGCCACGGTGACCCCCATCAACACCATCACCAACAAGGCCGGGAAGCAGATCCACCTCAACGGCGGCAGCCCTTACTTCGGCGACGCGATCGCGGTCACGCCGGACGGGAAGACTGTCTACGCCGCTGGCGCCGACGCGGACTCGGTAACCCCGATCAGCACGGCCACCAACAAGGCAGGCAAGCCCATCAACGTAGGCGAAGGCCCCGGCGGCATCGTGTTCACCCCGGACAGCAAGAAGGCCTATGTCGTCGCCGTCGGCATCGAAGACACGATCACCGACACCGTCACGCCCATCAATACGGTCACCAACACCGCCGGCAAGCCCATCAACGTCGGGAACTACCCTGGGAGCATCGCGATCACCCCGAACGGGAAGACCGTCTACGTGCTCAGCAGCCGGGGCATGGTCCCGATCAGCACCGCCACCAACAAGGCCGGCAAGGCAATCAAGGTCGGACCCCAGCCCAGTGCCATCGCCATCACCCCGGACAGTAAGACCGCGTACGTCCTCAACTTCGGCAAGTGCTGCCTCTTCCAGGGAACGGTGACACCGGTTCAGACCGCCACCGGCAAGGTCGGCAGGCCCATCAGCGTCGGGGGCTGGGCCGGGGGCATCGCGATCACCCCCAGCGGGAAGACCGTCTACGTGCTCAGCATGCGGGGCATGGTCCCGATCAACACCGCCACCAACAAGGCCGGCAAGCCGATCAAGGTCGCCGCCGGGTTCTTCGCGATCACCCCGAACGGAAAGACCGTCTACGTCGTCAGCAACTCCGGAACCAGAGTGACGACGGTGACCCCGATCAGCACGGCCACCAACAAGGCCGGCAAGCCCATCAGGATAGCCGCCGGGTCCTTCCCCTGGGATATGGCGATCACTCCGAACAGCAAGACCGTCTACATCGTCATCAACGGCTCGGGCACGGTGATCCCCATCAACACCACCTCCAACAAGGCCGGCAAGCCAATCAAGGTCGGCACCAGCCCCACTGCCATCGCGATCACGCCGTAACAACCGCAGCCGGAGATGCGGCCTGGCGCGCCACGTAGCGCGGACGCGGTCTGCGCGACGTCTCCTTGCAGGCCGAGGGGCTGGCCGTCGTATCCGGCCGACATGATCTCGCCAGGAGGCCCGGCGCCGCTGGCGGGGACGCCGAACTTATCAGCTAGCGAGTGCGCGACACGCGATAGGCTCACTGAGTGCAATTCTTCATGACACTAACCGTGGAGCAGTTGACGAGTTCGGCCGCCGATCTGCAATCGGCGATGACTGAGTTCGTTGAGGATGAAGTCGAGAATGGCACTTTCGTCATCACCGGTGGGCTCGCGTCACCTGCCGACGGAGCGCGGGTCGAACTGTCCCCCAGCGGCATGCTCCAGAGCGACGCGCAGTTGCCGATCCACGGCTTCGCCGTGGTCGAGGCGCACTCGCTAGAGGACGCACGTGAGGTTGCATCCCGCATGTTGCGACTCCATCAGAAGTATGTTCCGGATTGGGCCGGCTACTGCGAGGTCCGGCCCGTTGTGACGCACTGCTTGCCCTGAGTTATCAAGGACGTAGGTGCACCAGACGGCCGCCGGGTTTGACCTAGTTTGGGGCCAGCAGTCACGGAACAAGGGCTATAGGTGCCTTTGGGCGGCGCCTAGACGGCGGTGCTGTCTGCGGGGCGCATCAGCTTGCGTGCGGCTTCGGTCAGGCTGCCGGACAGCGATGGGTATACCGCGAACGTATGCGCGACCTGATCGACAGTGAGCATCTGCTCGACCGCCAGCGAGACGGCGAGGATCAGCTCGCTGGCCCGCGGCGCCACCACGACGCCACCGAGGACAACCCCGCTGCTCCGCCGGGCGATGAGTTTAACGAAGCCATCCCGGAAGCCCTGCATCTTCGCCCTGGCGTTGGTAGCAAGCGGAAGTTTCACCACGACCGCATCCGGGACGGCGCCGGATGTCACGGCCAGTTCCGGCACGCCGACCGTCGCGATCTCGGGCTCGGTAAAGATAGTCGCCGCGACATGGCTAAGCCGCAGCGGCGTAACCGCCTCGCCGAGCGCATGCCACATCGCAATCCTGCCTTGCATTGCGGCAACAGAGGCCAGCATCAGCACGCCGGTACAATCACCCGCCGCGTAGATTCCCGGCGCCGAAGTCCTGGATACCTTGTCGACCGATATGAAATTTCGGTCATCCACCGCAATGCCCTGCTCGGCCAAGCCGAGGCCGCCGGTGCTCGGGACCATGCCGACGGTGAGCAGGCAGTGCGAACCGCGCACCGTGCGGCCATCAGACAGCACAACCGACACATCGCTGCCGGTTCGGGTAACGCGTTCGGCTCTTGACTGGCCGAGCACTGTCATGCCTCGGCGCCTAAAGACATCCTCGACCACGATTGCGGCATCAGCGTCCTCATGTGGCAGCACCCGCTCGCGCGAGGACACCAGCGTGACCCGAGAGCCGAGGGCCTGGTAGGCACTAGCGAACTCCGCACCGGTAACGCCCGAACCGACGACGATCAGTTCCTCCGGCAACCGGTCCAGGTCGTACAACTGCCGCCAGGTGAGGATCCGCTCGCCATCAGGCTCTGCGCCTGGCAGGACCCGGGGCTCGGCACCGGTCGCGATCAGTACCGCGTCTGCCTCGATTGTGGTGTCGCCGACCGCAACGGTGCGCGGCCCGACCAGGCGGCCGGTTCCGGCGATGACTTTGACGCCTTCGGCCGACAGGCGCGATGCAACGTCCGCCGACTGCGCCCTTGCGAGCGACCGCACGCGGGCATACAGGCGCGGCGCATCTAGCAGGACCCCGTTCCCCGCCGAATTGAGCTGAATGCCCAGGGCGGCGGACCCGTCCAGTGCGGCCATCATTCCGGAGGTGGCTATCAGGGTCTTGGACGGCACGCAATCAGTCAGCACGCATGCGCCGCCGAGGCCGTCGCGTTCGACGACGGTCACCTCGGCGCCCAGCTGCGCGGCGACCAGGGCGGCCTCGTACCCGCCCGGTCCGCCTCCGATGATCGCGATGCTCGCGCGCGGCTGACTCACGTTGTCTCATTCTGTCGTATCCGGCCGGTGCCGGCTGCATTGGCTCCGGGCGGGCTGCAGTGAGAGTTCAGTGTCGGCGAGCTGCCAATCTTCGCTGCTCGACACCGCAGCGAGGCTGCTCGGCTTGCCTACGCTCGGCCAGCATCGTCGTACCCGACATGACCAGCGCCGTCAGCCCTCTTGTGGGTACGAAGCCACATATACATTCACCTTTGGTAATCTCCATGCAGTGCGGGCCCGGGAGAGCCAGCCTGGCGTACCCCCCCAACGTCCGGCTAGCTCGATCCCAGGCCCGCACGTCTTTTGCAAGCCCCTCATCCAGGCACTCTTCAGTTGAATGCGGCTTGCCGGGCACAGAAAAGCTCCGGATTCCTGCCCGACAGCTTTCGTAGAACGAAGCTGCCGCCAGGGTCCGGAGCGGAATTAACAAGCTACCTGAGTGCTAACTGTATGTACAGGCTGGGGCCGACAACTCCTCAGGCCGGGGGTCACAGCTCCGGGATGCGCGGTGCAGGGATCCTCCGGGTCGGGCCGGCCGGTCATGTCCGAGCGGACTGCGCGCACGCGAACGGTAACGCCGCATCGCGCCCGGCGGACTCGTACTCTTGTCAATCGTGGCGATATACGCGGCCTATGGCAGCAATATGGATCCCGCGCAGATGGCGCACCGCTGCCCGCATTCTCCGCTGCAGGGGACTGGCTGGCTGGAAGGCTGGCGGCTGACCTTCGGCGGCGAGGATATCGGCTGGGAGGGCGCCCTGGCCACCGTGGTCGAGGGCTCGGGCCACCGGGTGTTCGTTGCCCTGTACGAGATCACCGAGGCCGACGAGGCCGCCCTCGACCGCTGGGACGGCGTAACGCTGGGTTATTACCGCAAGTCGAAGGTCCGCGTCAGCACCGTCGACGGTGACGTGCTCGCCTGGCTGTACGTGCTGAACGACTATGAGGGCGGGCTGCCGTCGGCCCGTTACCTCGGCATCCTGGCCGACGCTGCCGAAGTAGCGGGCGCGCCTGCGGACTACGTTGCCTGGCTTCGGCTGCGGCCGTGCACCACCGTTGGCAGCTAGTGCGGGGCACCCGCGGCAAGCTATCGGAGCAGGATGAGCCCCAGCGTCGCGGCAGCTAGCGCCAGGACGCTAACGAGCGGCAACCAGGCCCACTGGCTTTCTAGCACGGCCTCCGCAACCCCCCGCTCACGGGCGTCCTTGCAACGGCGGCCGAGTTCGACAGCCATGAGTTGCACTACGTCCGTCCGCTGCAGGTCGGCAGACTCACTGGGAAGCCGGGCGCTCCGCCCGACTTTGAGCAGCGAGCGTTGCATCTGCGACCGCATCCGCGACCGGCGAGCGGTGTACAGCGCCCAGCAATAGATGGTCTTGTCCTTCATCGGAGCGGGCCTGGCGCAACTAAATTCGACCGAGTCGCCGAGGAACACTCCCCTGACCGCGCCCCAGCGAAGGTGGTGATCGCGGAATGGGTTGTGAACCAGGACAGATTCTTCATCGGCCATGACCCTCGGCCGCAACGCGCAGGCATAGACAAGGGCGGACACGGTCAGCAGGCCCGCGACAACCTCCAGCGACAGATAGCTGTGGGCCGGGATGACGACGTCGGCCAGGCAGAAAACGACAAAGGCCAGCCAGGCCCACGCCAAGGCGATGGGCGTCAACCGCCGATAAAGGATCTTCCCGTCCGGGGTGGCCTTGCCCGTTGTCAGTTGGTCGACTGCGGTGGCCCTCACCGGCCCGGCCGGCCCCGTCAGCGGCGATGCGCCGGGCTTGCTGTGTGGCGGCTGACTGAGCTGCGGCGGGCCGGCGGGCGGCGCGCTGGGTTGCGGCTCGCTGGCGGCGGGCGGGCCGGCTGGCGGGGCGGATCGGAGCTGGCCTGATTGTGGCTGGCCGATGGCCGAATCGCGCGCATCATCCCTGGTGGCTGGGCCGCGGGGGTCACCCTGGCCGGCGTCACTGCGGTCCACGGCAGGGCTGCTGCCAGCGTTGGAACCCGCGCCAGCGGGCGCTGCTCCACGCATCGCTGCCTCCTTATGCTGGCACGACACGAATTGCCGCTCCAGTCCGGTAAGTCCGGTAGCAGGCCCGGAAGCCGTCAGGCGGCCACCAGTCAGCCGCCATCACCCGGCCCCACTGTATGCGCAACAGCCGGTACGGGGCGATTTCGGCCCGCAAGCCCTGTTCAACGGCAGGCCACGTTCAACGGCAAGCACAGTTGGCCGGCAAGCACAGCTCACGGGCAAGCACGGGTGCCCGCGGGCCTGCTGCCCGCCGGGGCGACGGCCGTTGGCCTCAGGCCAGGGCCGCACCCGCAATTTGCTTCCGGGTGGCGGTAGCGCCCGGCATGGCGTCTGGCGTCACTTCTCCGCCTGCCGACATCGCAGTGAGCGCTGTCGCGGCCAGCAGGCGCACTCCGCAGCCAATCGCCCGCTCGTCGACGTCGAAGATGCCCTGGTGAATGTCGAAGTCGGCCGGAGCTTCCGGGTTCCGGGTGCCCAGCCGCGCTAGTGCGCCTGGAATCGACTCCAGATACCAGGCGAAATCTTCGCCGCCGAGGCTCTGCGGTGCCTCGGTGATCGAATCCGGTCCTAGCACCCGGTCAGCGGCCGCCTCGAACATCGCCGTGCTTATCGCCTCGTTGACCGTCGGCGGCACGTTGCGCTGATAGATGATCTCCGGGACAACGCCGTAGGCGCTCGCCACCGACTCCAGCAGCGCCTTGACCAGCTCGGGCGCCTCATGCCAGGCGGTGTCGTCCAGGCAGCGCACGGTGCCTTCCACCATGCCGTCGTCCGGAATGGCGTTGGCTGCCGATCCGGCGTTTACCCGGCCCCAGACCAGGCTGAGGCTGGACCGCGGATCAACCCGGCGGGATAGCGCGGCCGGCAGCTCGGTGATGATCTTGCCCAGCGCGATACACCAGGTCGGCGGTCAGGTGCGGCCGGGCCGTGTGGCCGCCCGGTCCGGTCACCTTCACCGTCAGCTTGTCGCAGGCGGCCGTGATCGGGTCCCGTCCTGGTGCCGATCTTGCCGACGTCCAGCCTCGGGTCGCAGTGCAGTGCGAAGATCCGGTCAACCGACGCGATGCCGCCCGCCGCGAGGACGTCCACCGCACCGCCGGGCACCTCCTCGGCCGGCTGGAAGATCAGCCTGACCTTTCCCGGCAGGGCCCTCGCCGCCGCGACCCTGGCGAGGAACAAGCCCGTGCCGAGCAGGATCGAGGTATGCACATCATGGCCACAGGCGTGACAGGCTCCCCGGTTGATCGACCGGTACGGCACGTCCTTCTCGTCATTGATCGGCAGCGCGTCGATGTCGGCCCGCAGCGCAACGACCGGCTCGTCGGCCGAGCCAGTCGCCGATGTCGACGGTCAGGCCGGTGCCCTTGGGCAGGATGGCAGGCTTCAGGCCGGCCGCCTCAAGCCGCAGCGCGATCCGCCTGGTTGTCCGGTACTCGTGGTAGCCGGTCTCGGGGTGGGCATGCAGATCCCGCCGGAACTCGATGAGCTCTGGCCCATGTCCGGCGAGGAACGCGTCGAGTTCCCCTTCGAGATCATGCTCGGCCATGCGCTGCCTCCCCGTCGGCAACGAGACTTGCCTCTTCGACCGTTCGCGCGGCACGGTTGTGCCGGGGGATTTCGGGCCGGTCCCATCCGGCGCTGAGCGACGTCTTCATGTGAACCTCGAACCACTCCAGTCCGCTAGCAAGCGTGGCCGGGCCGGAATGGCTGCCCTCATTGGCACCCTTCCCGGCACGAGCCCGGTACATGCCCGCTCCAGAACTGACCCGCCGCTCTCACGCCGGGTAAAGCACTGCACTCCCGTGAATCTACTGCCCCAGCTACCAGCCTTTGCGCTCGCGAAACATAGCCGCATGTGACAGACGATTCGGAGGAGATTCCCTCTACTGGCCAGTATCGTACCGCTCGGATTACTGGTCCGCTGGTCTTGCGCGATTGTCGCGTGCCGCCTGTAGTCGGCAGTATCAGTAGACCTCGGGCGGCTGGTATACGCCCCAGACGTCCCGCAGGGCGTCACAAACCTCGCCGATCGTGGCCAGCGACCGCAGCGCCTCGCGCACCGGGTAGAGCAGATTGACTTCGCCCTTCGCCGCGCTCCGTACCTCATCCAGGCGCCGCCGCACGTCCGCGGAGTCGCGTCTGTCCCGTAGTTCCGCGAGCCTGACCGCTTGCTCTTGCTCGATCGCGGGATTGACGCGCAACGGTTCGTACGGCTCCTCAGCCGGGCTGGTGAAGGCGTTCACCCCGACCACGATCCGTTCGCGGTTGTCCACCTCGCGCGCGATCCGGTAAGCCGATCGCTCGATCTCGGCCTTCTGGAAGCCCTGCTCGATCGCGGCGACGGCGCCGCCAAGCCCGGCCACCTTTTCCATCAGGTCGCGTGCCTGCGCCTCGATCTCATCAGTCAGTGACTCGATCGCGTACGAGCCCGCGAGCGGGTCGACAGTGGCGGTCAGATCGGTCTCGTTCGCCAGCACCTGCTGAGTGCGCACGGCCAGCGTGGCCGCCTTCTGCGTGGGCAGCGCGATGGCCTCGTCGTAGGAGTTAGTGTGCAGCGACTGCGTGCCGCCGAGCACCGCCGCCAGCGCCTGAAGGGTGACCCGGGTCAGGTTGACCTCCGGCTGTTGCGCGGTGAGCTGCACACCCGCGGTCTGGGTATGGAAGCGCAGCATTTGCGACCTGGGGTCCTGCGCGCCGAACTCGTCCCGCATGATGTGCGCCCAGAGCCGCCGGGCGGCGCGGAACTTGGCGACCTCCTCCAGCAGGGTTGTCCTGGCCACGAAGAAGAACGACAGCCTGGGCGCGAACTCGTCCACGGCCAGGCCGGACGCGAGAGCGGTCTGCACGTACTCGCGCGCATTCGCCAGGGTGAACGCGATCTCCTGTACCGGCGTGGCACCAGCCTCGGCCATGTGATAGCCGGAGATGGAGATCGTGTTCCAGCGCGGAATCTCGGTCCGGCAGTACGCAAACGTATCGGCAACCAGGCGGAGCGACGGCTGGGGCGGATAAATGTAGGTTCCGCGAGCGATGTATTCCTTCAAGATGTCGTTCTGGATCGTGCCGGAGATCGCTGCCGGACTGACGCCTTGTTCCTCGGCCACCAGCTGGTACAGCAGCAGGAGCAGTGCGGCCGGGGCGTTGATGGTCATCGACGTTGAGACCTTGTCCAGGCCGATGCCGTCGAACAGCAGTCGCATGTCCTCGATCGAGTCGATCGCGACCCCGACTTTGCCGACCTCGCCCCTCGCCTGCTCCGCGTCGGAATCGAAGCCCATCTGGGTTGGCAAGTCGAACGCCACCGACAGGCCAGTCGTGCCGGCCTCGATGAGCTGGTGATAGCGCCTGTTGGAGTCGGCGGCAGTCGAGAATCCGGCGTACTGCCGCATCGTCCAGGGCCTGGTCACGTACATGGTCGAATAGATGCCCCTGGTGAACGGGAATGCGCCCGGCTCTCCAAGGTCAGCCGCCGGGTCGAGATCCTGGACGTCCTTAGGCCCGTAGACCTGCGCGATCGGCGTACCGGACTCCGATGTGCGACCCATGCGACAAGACTACGGCGCCAGCGTGTCCCCGGCTTCTGTGAGCTACGCCACGATTTCCCGCAGTAAGGTCCGCGATCCTCAAAACATTCGCAAACTTTCTTGCAGGTCGTCAGGATAAGTTCGTTACCGCCGGAATGTCGTGCGTGCCGAAGGCCGCTGACCTGGGGAAAGTCACAGTGCGTGAGATGGGACTCGCATTTACGACCTAAGCTGCGTTCTGGCCCAGTCGCGATCAGCAAGCACCCCGGAGCGTCCGGGTTGCCCGAAGCGCAGGATCGAGGAGCAGGATGAAGCCAGGCTGGCGACCGGCGGTGGGGCTAGTAGTGCTCGCGGCCGCGGCCTGCCCGGTCGTGATCGTCGGGCCGGGTGCCAGCGCCGCCGAGACCCGCGCGCTCGCCGCAGTCAGCGCCCGCGGTGCGGCCGCCGTACGCGGCGCGCCCGCCCTACGCGCCGCAGCTGGCGTACGGGCCGCGGCTGGCGGACAAGGCCCTGCGCGCATGCCAGCGATCGGATCGGTCGCCGCACGCGAGGTAGGCGGCCCGCTGATGGCCAGCACGGGGGTCGTGGTGGACGATCCGGCCCGGGGCGGCCTGAAGTTGCCTGAGGTGCCAGCTTCCGCGTGGGTAGTAGCCAATGCGGGCACCGGACAGGTGCTCGCCGCCAGGGACCCGCATGGCGAGTTCGGCCCGGCCAGCACCCTCAAGGTGCTGACGGCAATCACATTGATCCCAAGACTGAATCCCGCGGCCATGATCCCGGCGACCAAGCTGGCGACCTCGGTCGAGCCGAACCTGGCTCCGCTCATCACCGGACGCACGTATCAGGTAGCCAGCCTGTTCAAGGCCCTGCTGCTGATCTCCGCGAACGATGCGGCGGTTGCCCTGACCCAGGCGGCGGGCTCGTTCGCCAAGGGCATGGCTCTCATCAACGCCGAGGCACGCCACCTCCAGGCCTACGACGTGGTGGCAAAACTGCCGAACGGCTTGCCAGCGGCGGGCCAAGTCGAGTCGGCTTACGACGAGGCACTTATCGCCCGCCAGGCCTTGGCCATGCCCGCCTTCATGCGCTACGACGAAACGCTGACCAGCAAGTTCGAGGTCAAGCCGCACGACTGGGAGACCATGGTCAACCAGAACACCCTGCTCACCCGCTACCCCGGCGGCATCGGCGGCAAAATCGGCTGGACAATCAAGTCCGAGGCGACATACATGGGCCTGGCCAGGCGAAACGGCGTTACCTTGATCGTCACCGTGCTGCATTGCACGCCGCTGCAGGAGATCGCCGCTGCGGAACGGCTGCTGAACTGGGGCTTCGCGATGAACGGCAAGGTGAAGCCGGTCGGTGAGCTCGTGCCGCCACTGGTTGCCGCCGCCGCCGCTCCCGGTCAGCATCCGCAGCGTGCAGCCAGGGACGTCAAGGCAGCCCGTACCGCGAAAGCCCTAGCAGTGGCCAGCCCGCAGCCCGCCAGCCACGGTGGGGCGACGGGCTATGCACTAGCCGGCGCAGCCGTCGCGGCTGCCGGCCTCGGCCTGGGCGGCCTGGTCCGGGCGCGCAGGCGGATGAGGCCCGGCAGCAGCGACACGCAGTAACGCCTAGCGAGCCCGCGCTACTTGGCCTGGCTGGAGCCGGCCCCGGTCTTGCGTAGCTCGGCCTTCCTGAGGCGGACAGTCGGGAACCGCCACGGCCCGGTGTCGGCAGCCGCTTCCGCGGCCGGGGCAGCCACCACCGGCTCGGTCACCGCGTCACGCGCGGCTATCACGGTCAACCTGCCGAGCGCCAGCGCGGCCACGAAAACCATCACCACGCCGAGGCCGGTGAAGAAGCCGATCTGTTCGAGCGCCACCCTGGCGGAGCCGCCAACCGGCGTGCCCGCAGCCGGCAGCGTCGTCCAGTGCCCGGCCACCACGCCCCCGACGGCGAACCACGCCCCGGCCAGCGCCGCGAGCCAGGCGGCAAACACCGCCAGCGGCCTCAGCCGGCTGAGCAGCACGACAATGCCGCTCACCAGCGCCACCGCGCCTGGCAGCACCTCCAGCCACATCCGCCCCGCAGTGACCGCCCAGGTGCGGTCGGGGGTGTACGCATAGTGGAAATACGGGCCCACGAACGGGATAAGCGCACCCCAGACGCCCAGCAGCACGAGCAGCACGCCGCTGAGCGCACCGCGGCTGCGCCGGACTCGTAGTGTTAACGTCCCAGCCATCATGATCACTCCTTGCGCAAGCAGAGACTGTTTCACTTGCGCCGGCCAGCTACCCAGGTATCGGGCCAACACACATCATGACGAAGGGAACGTGCTCGAACCGGCTCCCCATTAGCGCGGCGGGTTATTGATCGCAGTTCTCCGCGATTATCGGGGAGAACTGCGATCAAGGTTGCGCAGACGGCTCGGGCACCAGGCGGACCGTTTGCCTAAGGCACCGGCGCGCGGTCGTGCACCAAGGCCCATGCGGCCCGTGTACTGCCACCCGTTACTGCGCTGCCAACGGCAAGAACCCGACCCTGTCTCGTACCCGCGCCATCGTCGCCGCCGCAATCTTGTGCGCCTTGGCCGCGCCGACCGCAAGCAACCGGTCCAGCTCAGCCTCGTCGGACAGCAGTTTCTCGGTCCGCTCCCTGATCGGCGCGAACGCGTCGACGACGACGTCAGCCAGATCCTTCTTGAAGGTGCCGTACCCGGCACCCGCGTACCGCTGCTCAAGGCTCCCCACCGGCTCGCCGGCCAGTGCGGAGTAGATGCGAAGCAGGTTCGTGACGCCGGGCTTGGCGGCCTCATCAGCGCGGACCTCGCCGTCAGCATCTGTCACCGCGCGCATGATCTTGCGGCGAATCGCGTCCGGCTGCTCCAGCACATCGATGATCCCCTGGGGCGCGGACGCCGACTTGCTCATCTTGACAACCGGATCCTGCAGATCAGCGATCTTGGCAACCTCGGGCAGGATGTACGGGCCGGGAACGACGAAAGTCTTGCCGAACCGGTGATTGAACCGCTGGGCCAGGTCCCTGGTGAGCTCCAGATGCTGGCGCTGGTCCTCGCCGACCGGCACCTGGTCGGCGTCGTAGAGCAGGATGTCGGCCGCCTGCAGGATCGGGTAGGTAAACAGCCCGACGCTGGCCGCGTCCGCACCGCCTTTGGCCGATTTGTCCTTGAATTGCACCATCCGGCTGGCCTCGCCGAACCCGGTCATGCACCCGAGCACCCAGGCCAGCTCGGGATGCTCCGGTACGTGACTTTGCACGAACACGATCGACCGGTCGGCGTCCAGGCCCGCGGCGAACAGCTGCGCGGCGGCAACCCTCGTGCGGCGGCGCAGCTCGGCAGGCTTCTGCGGCACCGTGATGGCGTGCAGGTCGACCACGCAGTACACGGTGTCATGGGTCTCCTGCAGTGCCACCCACTGGCGGAGCGCGCCCAGGTAATTGCCGATGTGAAAGGAGTCGGCAGTGGGCTGGATGCCGGAAAGGACGCGTGGTCGGGGCATGGGCCGAAGTCTAGCCAGTGGGCCGGCGCCGTCAGCCGGCAGTCGTCTCAGCCACCACGACCGGGACGATCTCCGGCGCCCCGAGCCTGATCGCATCCGCGTCCTGGTCCGTGTCGGCCTCCTGGGAGGCGCGTTCGGCGGAAACCCGGACGCGGTAGTTTTCCACTTCCCTGGCGACCTGGCGCGTTTTCCATTTCATCGGGCCGGCCATCAGGTTCGCCGCGTCGTCGGCCGCCGACAGTCCGCGATCCCACGTCTCGATGGAGATATGCGTACGCCGGGCAAGCACGTCATCCAGGTGACGCGCGCCCTCGTGCGAGGCGGCGTAGACCACTTCCGCGCGAAGGTAGTCCTCGGCCCCCTGGAGCGGCTTGCCCAGTCCGGGCTCGGCCGCGATCAGGGCCAGCACCTCTGTGATCATCGAGCCGTACCGGTGCAGCAGGTGCTCGATCCTGGCGACGTGCAAGCCGGATGAATGGGCCAGCGCGTACCGGGAGTTCCACATCGCGACGAAGCCGTCGGCGCCCGCCAGCGGCACGCTGTCCGTGCAAGACGGCGCGACCTTGCGGTCAAGCCCGTGCGCGACAGCGTCGACCGCGTCTCTTGCCATGATCCGGTAGGTGGTGTACTTACCGCCAGCGATCATCACCAGGCCGGGAACTGGGTGCGCAACAGTGTGCTCGCGCGACAGCTTGGAGGTGGACTCCGACTCCCCGGCCAGCAGCGGCCGCAGGCCCGCGTAGACGCCTTCGACGTCATCGCGGCTGAGCGGTACGGCGAGCACCGTGTTCAGCTGGCCGAGCACGTAGTCGATATCGGCGCGGCTCGCGGCCGGGTGCGCCTTGTCCAGCGACCAGTCCGTGTCCGTGGTGCCGATGATCCAGTGCCGGCCCCACGGGATCACGAACAGGACGCTGACCGGCGTGCGCAAGATGATGCCGGTGCTGGAGTGAATACGGTCGCGGGGTACGACCAGGTGCACGCCCTTGGACGCGCGGACGTTGATGGTGCCGCGGCCACCCACCATCTCCTGGATATCGTCGGTCCACACCCCGGTGGCATTCACGACCTGCTGGGCCCGGATTTCTAGCTCGATGCCGGTTTCCAGATCGGTAGCCCGCACGCCAGTGACCCGTTCCCCTTCCCGCAGGAATCCGGTGACCTGGGTGCGCGATGCCGCGTGCGCGCCGAAGCCGGCCGCCGTCCGCACCAGCGTCACGACGTACCGGGCATCGTCGACCTGGGCGTCCCAGTAGACCAGCCCGCCGGTCAGCGCGGACCGTTTGAGCCCCGGTGCCAGCCGCAGCGCGCCGTGCCTGGTGAGCTGCCTGTGCCGCGGCAAGCCCCTGGTCTGGCCCATCGACAGGCCGAGCATGTCGTAGGCGGTGACGCCGGCGCCGACATAGGCGCGCTCCCACCCGTGGTGGCTGAACGGGAACAGGAACGAGACCGGCTGGACCAGGTGCGGCGCCAGCCGCTGCAGCAGCAGCGACCGCTCGCTCAGCGCCTCCCGCACCAGCGACACGTTGAGCTGTTCAAGGTAACGCAGCCCGCCGTGAATGAGCTTGCTTGATCGCGACGAGGTCCCCGAGCCGAAATCCCTCGCCTCGACCAGGCCAACAGTCAGTCCCCTGGTGACGGCATCCAGGGCAACCCCGGCACCGACAACGCCGCCGCCGACTACCAGCACCTGATGCTCGGCATCGGCCAGCGCGGCCAGCGCGGACGCTCGTTCGGCCGGGCCGAGCCGGGTCGTGGCCGCCGACGGATCGGCCGATCCGTTCTGCCCGTTGCTGCCGCTATGTGACGATCGGCCACCGGGCCAGACCCGGATTTCAGCGCGTCGTGGCACTGGGGGTCACCACGACCTCCACCCGCTGGAATTCCTTCAGGTCCGAATACCCTGAGGTCGCCATGGTTCGGCGGAGCGCGCCCATCAGGTTCATCGAGCCATCCGAGGTGCTGGACGGCCCGAGCAGGATTTGCTCGAGCGACCCGATGGTGCCGACCTTAAGCCGCGCGCTGCGCGGCAAGTCGGGATGGTGCGCTTCGCTGCCCCAGTGATACCCGTGGCCGGGTGCCTGCGACGCCCGTGCGAGCGGTGAGCCGACCATCACCGCGTCGGCGCCGAGCGCCAGGGCCTTGGCGATGTCCCCGCTGCGGCTCATGCCCCCGTCGGCGATGACGTGTACGTAGCGGCCGCCCGACTCGTCCAGGTAATCTCGCCGGGCCGCAGCCACGTCGGCGATGGCCGTTGCCATCGGGACCGCGACGCCGAGGACCGCCGCCGTCGTGTGGCCCGAGCCGCCGCCGAAGCCCGCCAGCACGCCCGCCGCGCCGGTCCGCATCAGGTGCAGCGCAGCCGTATGGGTGGCGCACCCGCCAACGATCACCGGAACGTCGAGTTCATAGATGAACTGCTTGAGGTTCAGCGGCTCCGCCGTGCCCGACACGTGCTCGGCCGATACGGTCGTGCCGCGGATCACGAAGATGTCGACGCCCGCATCGATAACAGCTTTGTAGTAACGCACCGTGCGCTGGGGCGAGAGCCGGGCCGCGGTGGTGACCCCGGCCGCCCTGATCTGCTCGATCCGCTGACCGATCAGCTCCTCCTTGATGGGCTCGGCATATATCTGCTGGAGCCGCCTGGTCGCCGCCTCGTCGTCAAGCTCGGCCGCCTCGGCCAGCAGCGGCTCGGGGTCATCGAACCGGGTCCACAGGCCCTCCAGGTCAAGCGCGCCCAGTCCGCCGAGCTTGCCGATGCTGATCGCCGTGGCCGGCGAGACGACGCTATCCATCGGAGCCACGACCAGCGGCATCCCGAACCGGTACGCGTCAATCTGCCAGGCGATCGACACTTCCTCGGGATGCCTGGTCCGGCGGGACGGAACGATGCCGATCTCGTCGAGCGAATACGCCCGCCGTCCGCTCTTGCCGCGCCCGATCTCTACCACGCTCACGTTGCTCTCCCACCCTGGGTCCGCGAACGAGCCCGGCAGCCAGGATTAGCGTGCCGGATTTAGCTTCGCCGGCTGCCGTAGTTGGGCGCCTCGGCGATCATCTGGATGTCGTGCGGGTGACTCTCGACCAGTCCTGCGCTGGTGATCTGGGTGAACTGCGCCCGCTGAAGCTCGGCGATCGTCCGGGCGCCGCAGTAACCCATGGCCGCGCGCAGGCCGCCGATAAGCTGGTCCGCGACCGCAGTGAGCGGCCCGCGGTACGGCACCTGGCCCTCCACGCCCTGCGGGACCAGCTTGTCCTCGCGCAGCACGTCATCCTGGAAGTAGCGATCCTTGGAGAAGGAGCCCCCGCGCTCGGGATTACGCATGGCACCCAGCGAGCCCATGCCGCGGTAGAGCTTGTACTGCTTCCCGGACACGAAGACCAACTCGCCAGGGCCTTCTTCGCAGCCGGCCAGCAGGCTGCCGAGCATCACCGTGTCCGCGCCCGCGGCAATGGCCTTGGCAATGTCGCCGGAGTACTGCACGCCGCCGTCGCCGATGACCGGCACGTTCGTCTCCCGGCAAGCCAGCCACGCCTCGTAGATGGCCGAGACCTGGGGCACCCCCACGCCGGCCACTACCCGGGTCGTGCAGATGGAGCCGGGCCCGACGCCCACCTTCACCGCGTCTGAGCCCGCGTCGATCAGGGCTTGCGCGCCTGCCTTGGTCGCCACATTGCCCCCGATGACCTCGACCCTGGAGTTGGCTTTCACCTGGGCCACCATGTCGAGCACGGCTTGAGCGTGCCCGTGCGAGGTGTCCACGACCAGGAAATCGACGCCAGCGTCCAGCAGCGCCTGCGCCCGGCGCTTGGCATCCTCGCCGACACCGACGGCGGCACCGACGACTAGCCGGCCTTCGGCGTCCTTGGTCGCGTTCGGGAACTTCTCGCTTTTGGTGAAGTCCTTGACGGTGATGAGGCCGCGCAGCCGGCCCACCGCGTCGACCAGCGGCAGCTTCTCCACCTTGTTGGTGCTGAGCAGCCGTAGCGCCTCCGGCCGCGTCACCCCGACGGGCGCGGTCACCAGCGGCATCGGCGTCATGATCTCGGCTACCCGGCGCCGGTGATCGGACTCAAAGCGGATGTCCCTGTTGGTGACAATGCCGACAAGAACGCCGTCATCATCGGTGACAGGGACGCCAGAGATCCGGAAGCGACCGCACAACTCGTCAACCTCGGCCAGCGTGGTCTCCGGCCGGCAGGTCACCGGGTTGGTGATCATGCCAGCCTCGGACCGCTTGACCATGTCGACCTGCTGGGCCTGCTCCTCGACGGACATATTGCGGTGCAGTACCCCGACACCGCCCTGCCGGGCCATGGCCACCGCCATCCTGGCCTCGGTGACAGTGTCCATGGCTGAGGAAAGCAGCGGGATGCGCAGCGAGATCCGCGGCGTCAGCCTGGCCGTGGTGTCCGCTTCATTGGGCATTATGGAGGAATGTGCCGGAAGCAGTAGAACGTCATCGAAGGTCAGGGCGGGCGGGCCGAACTTGTCGTCGCTCATCTCACATTCCGTCTGCCGGGGCGCTGGGATCCATACATCCTAGTGACCGCGTGCCACCGGCTTCGTTACCAGTGCCCTGCCCGCCGCGCCGGGCCGGGCCGCCGGTGCGTTGCCCGCCGATGGTGCGTGACCCGCCGACGGTGCGCTGACCTGCCGACGGCTGCGCTGCCTGCCGACGGTGCGCTGCCTGCCGACGGTGCGCTGCCCGCCGCAAGCGGCCGCGGCGGCCGGGATCCTTGGGGGGCTGCGGATCCCAGCCGCCGGGGCCTGGACCAGGATCCCTGCCACCGGCAGGGTCCCCGATCCCGCCAGGGCCGGCATCCTTGCCACGGGGGAGCAAGGATGCGGCGGCCCTGGCAGTCGGCGATCCGGCTGACCCCGGGGGAGGGCCCGGCTCGCCTCGGCTGCGCCAGGCTGGCGCAATGGCTAGGCGATCGATTCCTCAACGGCGATGGCGCGCAGTCGCGCCAGCGCGCGATGTTGCGCAACACGGACTGCGCCGGCCGACATGCCGAGCTCGTTCCCGGTCTCCTCGGCAGACAGTCCCGACAGCACGCGCAGCACCAGGAGCTCGCGCTGGTGGACCGGGAGCCTGGCAAGCAGCGCTCGCGCGCGCTCGGCCTCGAGGTAGGCGACTGCGGTCTCCTCCGGCCCGGGCCGGTCGTCCGGACAGTCGGGCAAGTCCTCCGTCGGTATGGCCAGCCGGGCGGCGGATCGCTTCGCGTCCGCCACTTTGTGCGACGCTATCCCGAACACGAATGAATCGAACGGCCGTCCCATGTCCTGGTAACGCGGGAGCGCGGAAAGGACGGCAATGCACACCTCCTGAGCCACATCATCGGCAGCGTGATAATGCCCAGAAATGCGACTCAAGCGAGCCCGGCAATAGCGGACCACCATTGGCCTGATTTGTCGCAGCAACATGTCTATGGCGGCAGGCTGGCCTCGGGCCGCGAGGTCGGTCAGGTTGCCCACGTTGGCGTGTCTGACCCCGTCTAGCTGCGCTTCCACCTGGGTCCCCCTGCTCAGTGGCGGTATCACGCGTTCATCCCTACGAAGGCGTGATTCCCCATAGTGGAGGTAAAGGCAACATCAAAAAAGGCAACGGAAAGGTCACAGTGATGTGTCAGTCCGGCACGAGGGTAATGCCGCCACCATATGTAGTGCA
Organism: uncultured Actinomycetota bacterium; assembly: GCA_963804435.1. Classification (GTDB taxonomy): domain Bacteria; phylum Actinomycetota; class Actinomycetes; order Streptosporangiales; family Streptosporangiaceae; genus JAJYUU01. Next base: position 4,838,162 of record CAWDQI010000001.1, read on the forward strand.
CCGGCTGCTCGTGGAATCTGCATTAGCGCGTTAAACACTGTCGCACATATGGAAGTGATGTTCTGATGGCTAATTACCGCCTGAGTGCGGACAATACCGCAATGTCAGGATCGCGTTCCGGACGGCTGCCGCGTGCCGGCAGCCCCACGGCCGCGGCCGCTCAGGCCGGGAATAGCAGCTTTGTGCAGGCCGAGCATGACCGCGGCCCCGTCGCCGCGCTTGGCGCGGTGACGGGGCCGGTGGCACGGGGAGGCTGCGAGCCGCCCGTGTTAGTGCTGGTGTCCGTGCCCGTGGCCGTTGGCCGGGGCCGTCTCGGGCTCCGGCTTCTCGCTGACGAGCACTTCGGTAGTCAGCAGCATGCCCGCGATCGATGCTGCGTTCTGCACCGCCGAGCGGGTCACCTTGACCGGGTCGATGACGCCCTGCGCAAGCAGGTCGCCGAACTCGTTGGTCGCCGCGTTGTAGCCGTGGCCAGCCGGCATGTCGGCGATTCGCGCGATCACGACGCCGCCCTCGGCACCTGCGTTCTCGGCGATCCACCGAGCCGGCGCGTACAGGGCCCGCCTGACCACCTGAACGCCAGTCGCCTCATCGCCGGTCTTGCCGAGGTCGCCGAGCTGAGCTGCCACGTGTATCAGCGCACTGCCACCGCCGGCGATGATGCCTTCCTCGATGGCGGCCCTGGTCGCCGAGATGGCGTCCTCGAGCCGGTGCTTCTTTTCCTTGAGCTCGACCTCGGTGGCCGCGCCGGCCCGGAGCACGGCAACGCCGCCTGCGAGCTTGGCGACCCGCTCCTGGAGCTTCTCCTTGTCCCAGTCCGAGTCGGTGTTCTCGATCTCGGTCCGCAGCTGGCGGATCCGGTCCTCGACCGCGGACTGGTCGCCAGCGCCGTCGATGATCGTGGTGTCGTCCTTCGTCACCACCACCCGGCGGGCCTGGCCGAGCACGTCCAGAGCCGACCTGGTCCAGCTTGAGGCCGACCTCCTCGCTCACGACCTGCGCACCGGTCAGCACGGCCATGTCCTCGAGCATCGCCTTACGCCGGTCGCCGAAGCCCGGCGCCTTGACGGCGGCCACGTTGAGCAGGCCGCGGATCTTGTTGACCACGAGCGTGGACAGCGCCTCGCCATCGACGTCCTCGGCGATCACCAGCAGCGGCTTCTTGGTCTGGGCGATCTTCTCCAGCAGCGGCAGGAAATCCGCCATCGAGGAGATCTTGCCGCCGGTGAGCAGGATGTAGGCGTCCTCAAGAACTGCCTCCATCCGCTCCGGGTCGGTGACGAAGTAAGCGGAGACGTAGCCCTTGTCGAACTGCATGCCCTCGGTGAACTCGAGCTCGATGCCCATCGTCGGGGCTTCCTCGACCGTGATGACGCCGTCCTTGCCTACCTTGTCGAACGCCTCGGCGATGACCTCGCCGATCTTGGCGTCCTGCGCGGAGATCGTCGCCACGTTGGCGATCTCGCTCCGCTCCTCGACCTCGCGGGCGGACTTGAGCAGGGCCTCAGCGACGGCCGCCGAGGCTGCGTCGATGCCCCGCTTCAGCGCGATCGGGTTGGCGCCTGCCGCAACGCTGCGCAGGCCCTCGGCGACCATGGCCTGGGCCAGCACGGTCGCCGTGGTGGTGCCGTCGCCGGCCACGTCGTTGGTCTTGGTCGCGACTTCCTTGGCGAGCTGAGCGCCGAGATTCTCGGTCGGGTCCTCTAGCTCGATCTCGCGCGCGACGGTCACGCCGTCGTTGGTGATCGTGGGCGCGCCCCACTTCTTGTCGATGACGACGTTGCGGCCCTTCGGGCCGAGCGTCACCTTCACGGCGTCCGCGAGGCGGTTCACGCCGCGCTCGAGGGCGCGCCGCGCGTCCTCGTCGAATACCAGGCTCTTGGCCATCTGGTTACCTCAGTGTCCTTGTGTAGATCTGTTGCGGGATGTAACTAAGTCCTGGTTTCACGCCACCGCCCCGGACCGGGCCGCCGATCGCAGGAGTCTGCCTCCGCGACGCCGCGAACCGAGCCGGGGCGGTGCCGGACAGGCAGCCGCCCGCCCGGCGCGGGCCAGGCCCGCGCGCAAAATCCGCTCGCTACTTCTCGATGATGGCGAGCACGTCGCGGGCGGAGAGCACCAGGTACTCCTCGCCGTGGTACTTCACTTCGGTGCCGCCGTACTTGCTGTACAGCACGACGTCGCCGACCTTGACGTCCATCGGGACGCGCTTGGCGCCGGCATCGTCGAAACGGCCGGGGCCCACGGCCAGGACTTCGCCCTCCTGGGGCTTCTCCTTGGCGGTGTCGGGAATCACCAGGCCAGATGCGGTGGTCTGCTCGGCCTCGAGCGGGCGCACCACGATCCGGTCTTCGAGCGGCTTCAGAACAACCTTGGTGGCGGTCGTCACGATCTGACCTCCCCCTCCGGAAAGGGCTAGCTGAATTAGAGAGTCGACCATGTCGGCCTGCCGTCGCGGGTGCCAGACCAACCTCGTCGCGTTAGCACTCTACCCTAGTGAGTGCCAGTTCCGAACTGTAGCCTCCCCCCGTTGGCTCGTCAAACCTGGGCCGGCGGCGAGCGACTGCGGCGAGGGCAGCAATCCCGGCTGACGAAGCGGGGCTCAGGCGGCCGTCACGGCTGTAACGGGCAGCGAGGAGTCAGCCGCGAAGTCCAGGGCCGACGGCGCAGCGTCGCGGGCGATTAGTTCCGCGCCGAGCGCTGCGACCATCGCGCCGTTGTCGGTGCACAGGCCGGGCCGCGGCACCCGCAGGACCAGCCCGGCCGCTGCGCATCGCTCCGCGGCCAGCGCCCGCAGCCGGGAGTTGGCCGCCACCCCGCCGCCGATGACCAGGTGATCGACGCCTTGCGCCCGGCAGGCCGCGACCGCCTTGCGGGTGAGCACGTCTGCCACCGCCTCCTGGAAAGACGCCGCGACGTCGGCGACCGGCACTGGCTGGCCGGCTGCCTCGCGCGCCTCGACCCAGCGGGCCACCGCGGTCTTCAGGCCGGAGAAGGAGAAGTCGCTGGTTCCGTCGCGGTACTTGCCGCGCGGGAAGGCGATCTAGGTTCCGGTCGCCGGCCGCCGCTGCCCTGTCGATCTGCGGGCCGCCGGGAAACGGCAGGCCGAGCACCCTGGCCACCTTGTCGAAGGCCTCGCCCGCCGCGTCGTCGATTGTCGCGCCGAGCGGGACGATATCGGCGGCCAGGTCCGGCACCAGCAGCAGCGACGAGTGCCCGCCGGAGACCAGCAGGGCGATGGCAGGCGTCGGCAGCGGGCCGTGTTCAAGCTGGTCGACGGCCACGTGCGCGGCCAGGTGATTGACGCCGTACAGCGGCTTACCGAGTGCCATTGCGTAGGCCTTGGCCGCGCACACCCCGACCAGCAGCGCGCCGGCCAGCCCGGGCCCAGCGGTGACAGCGATCGCGTCGACATCGCCGAGCCGCACCCCGGCCTTGGCCAGCGCCCGGTCCACCGTCGGCACCATGGCCTCCAGGTGCGCGCGGCTGGCGACCTCAGGCACCACGCCGCCGAATCTGGCGTGCTCATCCACGCTCGAAGCGACCGCGTCCGCCAGCAGTTCATGCCCGCGAACCAGGCCGACGCCGGTCTCGTCGCAGGATGTCTCGATGCCCAGCACCAGCGGCGCCGTCATCGGGCCTCCTCGCCCCGGCGGGCTGCGTGCGGCGCCAGCTGCTCCGCCTGCCCTGCCTGCGCCAGCTCCGCCTCAGCTGCCACGGCCAGATCGCGCCGCATCACGATCGCGTCGGCGCCAGATGGCTGGTAGTAGCCGCGGCGGATGCCGATCTCGGTGAATCCCCACCTGTGATACAGCCGCTGCGCCCGGGTGTTATCGGTCTTGACCTCCAGGAACACCTCGGTGCAACCGCGCCGTCGCGCCTCGGCCAGCAGCGCCGCGAGCAGGTCCGTGCCGATACCTTGACCCCATCGGCTGGTGGCTACCGCGATCGTCAGCACGTCAGCCTGCCCCCCGGCTGCCAGCAGGCCGGCATAGCCGACGATGCCCTCGTTGTCCTCTGCGACCAGGTAGTGGCGGCTAGCAGGCTGCTGGCTGAGTTCACCGGTCAGCATCTGCCGCGACCACGCCTCGGGGCCGAACAACGCAACCTCAAGGCTCAGCACGGCGTCTAGGTCAGCTCTGGTCATGAGGCGAAGCGCTGGCTTGGTCATGGCGTCACTCGCTTGGGCCGGCCCGGCTCCCGCGCGTCCGGCCTACGCAGGTAGAGCGGCTCGGCTGGCAATGGCGGCTCGTCCGCGACCGCGCGGCGAGCGGCCAGCACGGCCAACTGCGCCGCCGCCGGGAAGCGCGGGCCGATCGGCTGCCAGGCCAGCCCGGAATGCAGGAACGCCCCATCTCCGGCGACCGGCAGCCCGGTCGGCAGCGCGGCCGGCGGCCCGACGTCAGGCCCGGCCAGCCGGGCGCCGGACGGCGCGTAGCGGGCCCAGTAAACCTCGCCGCGCCGGGCATCGGTCGCAACCAGGAAGTCATGCCCGCCAGCCTCGGCAGCGGCCTGCGCGCCGATCACGTCAAGGGTGCAAACCCCATCAAGCCGGACGCCGAGCGTGCTGGCCAGGACCTTGGCGGTGACCAGGCCGACGCGCAGGCCGGTATAGGGCCCAGGCCCGGTGCCCACCGCGACCGCGGTCAGGTCGGAGGTACCGGCGCCCGCGCTACCAAGTACCTTCTCGATGAAGATCGCGAGCAACTCGCCGTGCCTGCGCGCGTCGACGGCAGATGCCTCGGCGATGACGCCGTCGCCGTCGTGCAGGGCCACGGTCACCGCCGGCGTCGCGGTATCAAAGGCCAGCAGCAGCACGGTAGCTCAGCCTAATGCCGCCGGGCCGCTGCCCAGCCCGCCCGTCAGGCCGTTGGCTCGCTCTCCGCCTTGACCAGCACGCTGGCGGCCGCCGCCCGCGCGCATGCCATCAGCGTGGCGTCTGACACCGGACCGAACCCGTGGCCGGATTCCTGCCCGGAGCACGACACCGTGATCAAGTCGTTCCGCTGCCTGGTCAAGATCGTGACCACGTCGGTGCCGATTCCGGTGGCGTGCTCGTGCTGGACGGCGACCACCGCCTGCTGCCCGAGCCTGGCCATCGGCGTGATCGTGGCCGGCGGCAGCGGGGACCTCTTCGGCGGCCGGGCCAGCGCTTGCTGGGCGGTCGCGAAGGCCAGCTGCGCATTAGCGGTCGCGCTGCCATTGTTCCCGGCCGCGGCAAAGGGCTGCAGCGCTTCGGCGGTGACCTGAAGCACCAGGAATGTCGGCTGCTGGTCGAAGCTATAGCTGCACTGGCTGTCAGTGCCGCCGCCGACCGAGACCCGCTGGGTGCGGCCGGACTTTGGCAGGTAGGCGTCCAGCACGCGGGTATTCACCGCGGCGCACGCGTTGGGAACGGACTTGTACTCACCGGCGAGCAGGTTTGTCACCCACAGTGTGCGGGCTGGCGTCGACCGGCCGAAGATCCAGATGCCGCCGGCCGCCAGCAGCACGATGACAATGGCGATCTCGGCCCAGCGGTAGACCCGCCGGCGGGATTTGCGCAGCCTGGTCGCCGCCGCACGGCCCTTGCGACGGGAAGTGCCGCGGCCGGGGCCGGGAGCGTCCGGCTCAGCGCCTGTCTCAGCGGGCTCGTAGCTGCCGACGCGGACGTCCTCATCGTCTCCGACGAGCGTGCCTGGTCCCCGGCGGCGGCCCTGATAGCGCTCGCCCGCACCATCGGCATCGTCGTAGCCGCGGTCCGCGTAGCCGCTGTCCCTGTGGCCACCGTCCCTGTGGCGAGGCTCGTCGTAGCCGCCGTCCTGGTCAGCCCCGGCGTGGTAGGCAAGGTCCTGGTCAGCACGGCTCTGGGCGGCGCGGTCTTGGTCAGCACGGTCTTGGTCAGCACGGTCTTGGTCAGCACTGTGCTGGCGATGACCGCGGTCGGCCGTAGCGGCGTGGGGATCGTCATACTGATCGGCGTACGGGTCGGCGTATCGGTCCTTGACGCGGCCGCCGCGCTGCCCGGACGGACGCTGCCGGGATCTGCCGGGCCGTTCCTGATACTGACTCGGGGGCGCCCACGGCGGGAGGTCAGCATCGGTGTCAGGTCCGAACGCCTCGTAACCTTGCCTGCCGCCCCGGTCCGGCCGCTCTGCCCGCCTGGGCCGGGGCTGGCGGTCACCGCGGCCGGGATGCTCAATATCTGGCTGGCGCGACGGGCGACGGGGCGGGGAGCCCTGCTGGGCCACGGCGCGCCTCCTGAAGGCAGATAGGGACCGCGGCTAGCCACGGCGTAACGGCAAGAATTACCCCCCGCAGTGTAGTAGCGCGAACAGTGCTGCCGTGGACAATTCGGAACGGTTTCAGCGGCCGCGCGGCTCACCGCCCAGCACCGCACGGGCGGTGCCGGCTGCCTCAAGCCACCGGTGGCCAAACGCCCGGACCTGCACTGTCCTGGGCAGATCAAGTTCGGCCGCGAGCTCGGCTTCCTCGCCACCGGCGATTTCGGCCGGCGGGCCGCTCCCCTCCTGCTCGGTGGCCAGGACGGCCGGCTCGATGGCGAGCTGCAGGCAGCTGTCCGCAAGTCCCTCGACCAGGCCCTCGCCCCACTCCACCACGGTCACTGCGGTGGCCAAGTCGGCGTCCAGGTCCAGGTCGTCGACCTCGGCCCGGCTGCCCAGGCGATAGGCGTCGGCATGCACGAGGTCCGGCCCGATGCCCAGATTCGGATGCACGCGGGCGATAACGAACGTCGGCGAGGTCACCGGCCCGCGCACGCCCAGACCCGCCCCGATGCCCTGGGCCAGGGTGGTCTTGCCGGCGCCGAGCGGCCCGGATAGGACGACCAGATCACCCGCCCGCAGCAGCCGGGCGAGCCTGCGCCCCAGGTCGCGCATCTGGTCTGCCGTGGACACGAGGACCAGCTCGTCAACGGCTGGCGCCGGGCTGGTCACGCCGGACGCCGCCGGGCCGGAGTCATGTCAAGGGCGAGCGCCACCAGATCGGAGATCTCCTCGGTGACTATCTCCGGGCGCTCAAGGATGATCATGTGGCCAGTGTCGGGCAGGCGGACCAGCCTGGCACCCGCAATAGCAGCGGCGAGGTCGGCCGCATGCCGGGCCGGGATGAGCCGGTCGTCCTCACCGGTCAATACCAGCGTTGGGACCTTGCCGAGGGTGCCGAGCGCCGCGCGCTCGTCGTGCTCGAGCAAGGCCAGGTAGAAGTCGGCGACCACGTCGACGGGTGTGGCCCGGATTACGCGCTCGAGGAAGTCGACGATTGAGGGGCTGACATCCGGATCACCGAAGGCGATGAAGCGGGCGGACAGGAAGGCAAGATCACCACCAGCCGCCCTGATCCGCTCGATAACGGCCGCGCGCCTGGGCTTGGACGAGCCGCGCAGCAGTCCCGGCACGGCCAACCGGGCAATCGGGCGCAGCGGCGCGGGCAGCCAGCTGGTGGCGTCGACCATGTTTCCGGTGGTGGAAAGAAGCACCACGCCGATGACCTTGCCGCCGAACAGGTCAGGGCGCTGGGCCGCGAGCGACATGATGGTCATGCCGCCCATGGAGTGCCCGACAAGCACGGCCGGCCCCCGGCCTGGTGCCGTCACTGCGAGCACGGCGGCCAGGTCCCGGCCGAGCTGCTCGATGCCTATATGCGCTGGATCGCTGCGGCCAGACCGGCCGTGGCTCCGCTGATCCCAGAACACCAGCCGGGCATCGGCCGCGAGGTCGCGGCGCTGGTAGTGCCAGACGTCCTGGTTCAGGGTGTAGCCATGGCAGAACACGATGGTTACCGGCGCCCGGTCCAGCCCGCTGATCTCGACGTGCAGCGGCACGCCGTCGTCAGCGACCACCGTGACCGGGCGTCCGCGCAACTGCCCGAACGGCTCGTTCCGGGCCTGGTCCGGGCGCAACCGGATGCGGCCAACAGCCACTTTCTCGGCGGCGATCACCGCTCCGGTCCCGGCGGCAGCGATCCCGGTGGCAAGGCCAGCGACGCTAGTGAGCCGCCGCCACTTGGCCATCGGTTCTCCCGTTCAGTGGCAGTGCGGCCGTCGCGCTGCCCGCGGCCGGATCGCCGACCGCTGTTACCCAAGAGTAAGTTCTCGGCACGTTACCCGTAAACCTTGTGACGATTTCGTAGGAGATCGTTCCCAGCAAATCGGCCAGTTCTTGCGCGGTCGGCTCGCCGCGGTCCCCCGGACCGAACAGGACAACCTCGTCTCCTGCCTCGGCCGGCTCATCGCCCAGGTCCAGGATGATCTGGTTCATGTTGACGGTTCCGGCGATCCGGAATCGCCGGCCGCGGAGCAGGACCTCGGCCTTGTTAGTGGCGTGCCGCGGGATGCCCTCGTTGTAGCCGAGCGGGAACACCCCGAGCGTGGTCTCCTGGCTGGTGACGAACCGGTGGGCATAAGAGACACCGACCTCGGCAGGCACCCGCTTGACCTGTACGAGCCTGCCGCGCAGCGTCATCGCCGGGCGAAGCCAGTCGGGCACGCCGCCAGGCAGCGTGCACAGGCCGACGACAGCCCCGCCCGGCCGAACCAAGTCGAAATAGGACTCCGGCAGGGTTAGCGTCGCCGGGCTGTTGGCCATGTGCCGTACCTCGGGCCGGATGCCCGCCTGCTCGGCCAGGCCCACGGCATCGCGGAAGGCGGATAGTTGCCGGCCGATCGACGGATGCTCGGGAATGTCAGCGCAGGCGAAATGCGACCAGAGCCCAACCACCCGCACCAGACCAGCCGCCTCCGCGGCCCGGGCGGCATGCACCAGGCCAGGCCAGTCGGCACTAGTCGCACCACCGCGGCACATGCCGGTGTCGGCCTCCAGATGCAGCCGCGCGGGCTTGCCAGCGTCCTGCGCTGCGCGGGCGATCTGGTCGACCAGGGCCACAGTGCCGACGGTCAGGTCGACGTCGTGCCTGATCGCATCGGCGTGCGGCGCGTCAGGACTGCCGAGCAGGCTCAGTACCGGCACCGTGAACCCGGCCTTGCGCAGATCGATCGCGTCGCCGACATGGACCACGCCAAGCCAGGTCGCGCCGCCGGCCAGCGAGGCGCGGGCAGACTGCAGCATGCCATGGCCGTAACCCTCGGACTTGACCACGGCCATCACCTCGGCGGCACCGACATGCCTGCAGAGCGCAGCCACGTTCGCCTGGATCGCGTCCAGGTCGATCAGGGCCTCTGGTTGACCGTCCATGACGCTCCAGTGTGCCAGCCCCCAGCGCCCGGATCGGCCACGCTATCCGCCAGCGGCCCGGTTCGTCGATTGTCTTTGCTTCGTGATAAGCAAGCGGCATGGCAGATCTGATCCCGCTGACCGTGCTGTTCGGCAACCCCGAGCGGGTGAGCCCCCGGCTGTCCCCGGACGGCTCGCAGCTTGCCTGGATTGCCCCCCACCACGGCGTGCTGAATGTCTGGCTCGCCCCGGTCAGGCCGGGCCAGGGGGTGGACTGGGATGCTGCGCGCGTCGTGTCAGACGACACCGACCGGGGCATCCGCCAGTTCGCCTGGGCGCACGATGGCCGGCACCTGCTGTACTTGCAAGACACCGGGGGCGACGAGAACTGGCGGTTGCACGACGTCGACCTGCCGACCATGCAGCGCCGCGACCTCACTCCGTTCGACGGGGTACAGACCGACCTGATCGCGACCGAGCGCGACTTCCCGGACGAGATCCTGATAGGCCTGAACAAGGACAACCCGCAGCTGCACGACGTATACCGGCTCGATCTGCAGACCGGCGAGCTCACCAAGGAACTGGTCAATCCTGGGCTGATCGGAATGCTGGCCGACGCGCAGCTGGTGGTGCGGGCCGCCTGCGGCCGCATCCCGATGGCTCGATGTCGCTCGTGGTCCGCGACGGCGCCGATGGCGACTGGCGGGAGCTGCTGGTGATCCCGGCCGAGGACTCGCTGACCAGCGGCCCGATCGCGTTCAGTGCTGATGGCCGATCGCTGCTCCTGGTGTCCTCGGTCGACGCGCAGGCGGCCCGCCTGATCCGGGTTGAGCTGGCCAGCGGCGCCACCGAGGTCCTGGCCGAGGATCCGGCCGCGGATGTCAGCAGCGTTCGGCTCAATCCCGACACCCGCGAACCGCAGATCGTCACGATACTCAAGGCGAGGTCGGAGTACCGCGTGCTTGACCCGTCGGTGGCCAGGCATCTGAACGCCATCCGCGCGCTGCATCCCGGCGATCCTGTATTCGCCGACGCCGACGACGCCGACCGAGTATGGCTGGTGTCGTTCACCAACGATGCCGGCCCGGTGTCGTTTTACGCCTACGACACCGCAACCGGCACGGGCAGTTTCCTCTTCGAGCACCAGCCGGAACTGTCCAAGTACGAGCTGGCGGCCATGGAGCCACTGAGTTATCAGTCCCGTGACGGCCTGACGATCAACGGATACCTCACCTTCCCGCCGGGCCCGGGCCGGACCGATCTGCCCACCGTCCTCCTGGTGCACGGCGGTCCGTGGGCACGCGACGCCTGGGGTTTCGACCCGCAGGCCCAGTGGCTGGCCAACCGCGGCTACCTGTGCATCCAGGTGAACTTCCGCGGCTCGGCCGGCTACGGCAAGGCGTTCCTCAACGCGGGCGACCGCGAATGGGGCGCGAATATGCAAAACGACCTCAGCGATGCCGTCGCGTACGCGATCAGCCAAGGCTGGACTGACCCCTCGCGGGTCGCGATTATGGGCGGCTCGTACGGCGGATACGCGGCCCTTGCGGGTGCTGCCTTCACTCCCGACCTCTTCCGCTGCGCTGTCGACATTGTCGGCCCGTCCAACCTGATCACGCTGATCGAGACGATTCCGCCGTACTGGGCTCCCATGATTGCTCAGTTCCACCGCCGGGTCGGCGACCCGGCAAAGGACAAGGACTTCCTCTGGTCTCGCTCCCCGCTGTCGGCGGCCGAGCAGATCCGGATCCCGCTGCTGATCGCGCAGGGGGCCAACGACCCGCGGGTAAAGCAGGCCGAGTCCGAGCAGATCGTGGCTGCCCTGGAGAAGGCCGGGATCGAGCACGACTACATGCTGTTCGAGGATGAGGGCCACGGGTTCGCCAAGCCGGAGAACAGGCTGAAGTTCTTCGCCGCGGCCGACCGGTTCCTCAGCCGGTATCTCGGCGGCCAGGCCGAGAGTCAGTAACGGAGGCTGCTGGCGCGGCCTGCCAGCAGCGGCCGGCCCGGGCGATGCGTTCGCTCCCGAGGCCGCGCGCCCGCTATTGGCGGCCGGAACGGGCGAGGCGTTCGCTCCCCAGGCCGCGCGCCCGCAGTCGGCGGCCGGAACGGGCGAGGCGCTCAGTTCTCAGTCCTCAGACCGCGCGCCGGCTGATATCCGCCGGCCACGCCGGAGCCCGTTCCCTTGATCAGGACCTTCGATCGTTACCGCGCGGATTGCGGTGGGAATCGCAGCAATGATGTCGGCCGCCCCGATCGGCGCATCTCGCGCGGCCAGGCGGCCGGCCATCCCGTGCAGGTATGCGGCCGCCGCCGCCGCGAGTGCAGGCGCGGCGCCCTGCGCGATCAGCGAGCCCGCCAGGCCGGACAGCACGTCGCCGGAGCCGGCCGTGGCCAGCCAGCTCGAGCCGGTCGGGTTGACCAGGACCGGGCTGGCCGGGTTCCGGCCGCGCGATGACCGTGGTGGATCCCTTCAGCAGCACGGTGACGCCGAGCCTTGGCAGCGGCGGCGGTCGCGTAATGCAGCCTGCGGGCCTCGATGTCCACCCGGTCGGCGGCCAGCAGTCGGGCCAGCTCGCCCGCGTGCGGCGTGATCACGCGTGGGCGCGTCGCGAGGCAGCAGATCAGGGTGCGCGGCGATGACCGTTAGCGCGTCGGCGTCCACAAGCGCGGGCAGACTGGTCGCCAGCAGCGCGGCGAGCATCGCGCGGGCGCCTTGACCGGTACCCATGCCCGGCCCTGCGGTCCAGGCCTGAACCCGGCCAGCCGTTTCGCAGCGTGTCCTGCGGCTGGCTTGGGTCCGCGGTCGACAGGACGGCTTCCGGCCAGTGCTGCCTGACTACCTGGAGGGTGGCAGGCGCCGAGATCAGCCGCACCATGCCAGCGCCGCCCCGGATCGCCCCGCCGACCGAAAGCACCGCGGCACCGGTGTACTGCTCACTGCCGGCTAGCACGCCGAGCACGCCGCGGCGGTACTTATCCGACTCGGCCGACGGGCGCGGCAGGATCGCGGCAACATCGGCCGCCTGCATCGCCATCACGGCTGGCTCGGGCAGGTACGGGCCGAGGCCGATGTCGATCAGCTCGGCCGCGCCCGCATAGCTGGCGCCAGGGTCGATGAGCAGGCCCGGCTTCCAGGTTCCGAAGGTCACCGTCACGTCGGCCAGGACGGCGGCGCCGTGCACCTCGCCGGTGTCAGCGTCGATGCCGCTCGGCAGGTCCACCGCAATCACCACGGCCCCATCGGTGCGCGCTTGCTCGGCCAGCGCGGCCAGCTCGGCCGCGGGCTGTCGCAGCCCGCCATGGCCGCCGATGCCGGTGAGGCCGTCGATGATCAGGTCGGCAGCGGCGATCGCGGCGCGCGCCTGGGCCGTGATGCCGGCGGCCTCGGTGTCGCCGGTCGCCGCCTCCGCTGCGGCTACTACCCGGCCGCCGCGCGCCACCACGGCCTCTTGGCCACCTTCGTGCAGCCGCGAGCCAGCGGCAATCACAACGACGTTCGCACCCCGTCCGGCCAGCCGCGCGCCCGCATACAGCGCGTCGCCGCCGTTATCCCCTGAGCCTGCCAGCACCGCCACGCGCGACCCGTAGACCTGGGCGAGCAGGCTGGCGCATACCGACGCCAGGCCGGCGGCGGCTCGCTGCATCAGCGCCCCTTCGGGCAGTTTCGCCATCAGCGCCTGCTCGGCGGTCCGAACTGCCGCCACCGTGTGCGCGTTCCTCATCGGTCACCCCCTGATCTTTCCGGCAAGCCGCTCATTGTTCTCTCTGGCAATCCGCTCATCGCTCGGCGACGACCATGGCGACGCACAGACCGCCGTCGTGGCTGATGGACAGGTGCCAGGACGTCACTCCCAGCCGCGCCGCGGCAGCCGCCACCGAGCCGTAGATGCCCAGCTGAGGCCGCCCGAGGTCGTCATGCCCGACAACCGCATCCGTCCACAACAGCCCTGACGGGCCGCCGAGTGCCTTGGCCACTGCCTCCTTGGCCGCGAAGCAACCAGCCAGGGAGCGGACCGGCTGGCCCATTTCGCTCTCAGCGAACAGCCGGGCGGCCAGCTCCGGAGTCCTGGCGAGGGCCTGTTCCAGCCTGGCGACCTCGGCGATGTCGACGCCGATGCCCACGATCATGCGTTAAGCCTGCCACGAGGTCCACCGCGCCTCAGGCCTCAGGCTCGAATGGCCATCGCGAGGCCGGCAAATAAGCCCCGGCCCCTTCTCTTCATCGATTCCGCAGGTGCAAACTAGACTAAAACGGTCTGCAAAGCGTGCGAAATCGATGAAAAGAAGTTCGGCGCCCCCGTTCCCGCGAAGCCTGTCGCCCGTTTCGGGGCGATTTCGGCGTTACCGCAATCGTGCAGCTGACGTGCGGCTAGCGCAGGTCTCTGATCGCGTCGGCAAGTTGCGCGGCGAGACGTTCAGCCTGGCCGGGGTCCTCCGCCTCGACCATGACACGTACCGCGGGCTCGGTGCCGCTCGGCCGGACCAGCACCCGGCCGGCCTCGCCTAGCTCTGCCTCGGCGCCGGCCACCGCCGCCGCTAGCTCTTGAGAGGAGGCGACGCGAGCCTTGTTCACACCGGGAACGCTGATAAGTACCTGCGGGTACCTCGTCATCACGGTGACCAGATCGGCCAGCGGCCGGTCCTGACGTACTGTCTCAGCCAGCAGCTGCAGCCCGGTCAGCAGCCCGTCGCCGGTTGTTGCGTGGTCCAGCATGATGATGTGCCCGGACTGCTCGCCGCCGAGGACGTATTTGCCGTCGAGCATGGCCGCTATCAGGTAGCGATCGCCCACCGGCGTCTCGACCACATCGATGCCGGCACCGCGCATCGCGTGCCGGAAACCGAGATTGGCCATGACCGTGGCGACCACAGTGTCGCCGGCCAGCCTGCCCTCGGCCTTGAGCGCGACCGCGAGCACGGCCAGGATCTGATCCCCGTCGATAACCCGTCCCGATGCGTCGACGGCCAGACAACGATCGGCGTCTCCGTCGTGCGCGATGCCGGCGTCCGCGCCGTACTCAAGCACCGCCGCCGATAGCGCACCCAGGCTGGTCGAACCGCAGCCCTCGTTAATGTTGAGGCCGTCCGGCTCAGTCCCGATGGCGACCACGTCAGCGCCCGCACGGCGCAGCAGGTCTGGCGCGTAACCGGCCGCTGCGCCATGCGCGCAGTCAACCACGACTCGCAAGCCTGCCAGCGAGCCGCCAGGCCGGTCGGGCACCGTGCTCAGCAGATGGACGAGGTAGCGCTCGCCCTCGTCGGCCGCGTCCCGCACGCGGCCAAATCCAGCCTCCGGCACGCCCAGGGGCCCGGGCGCGCCAGTGCCAGGCTGGCTGGGCCCAGGGCGCCCAGCGGCAGGCTCAGTTGCGCCAGGCTGGCCAGCTAGCCGCGCCTCTATTTCGTCCTCGACCGCGTCCGGGAGCTTGACGCCGCCGCCGGCGAAGAACTTGATCCCGTTGTCTGGCGCCGGATTGTGACTCGCCGACAGCATGACGCCAAATTCGGCGTCCATTTCAGCGGTCAGGTATGCCACCGCGGGAGTAGGCATGACGCCGAGCCTGACCACATCGACTCCGCTGGCAGCCAGTCCGGCCACGACAGCGGCCTCAAGGAACTCGCCGGAAGCCCTCGGATCCCGGCCGACGACCGCGAACGGCCGCCGGTGCGCAGTTCTGGCGGTCGCGAATGCGCCTGATCCAGAAAGCACGCTGGCAGCGGCTGCGGACAGGCTCAAGGCCAGGCCCGCGGTCAGCTCGCGACCTGCGACGCCCCTGACGCCATCCGTACCAAAAAGCTGACCCATCCCGCCGAGATCCCGGTGCCGTGCGGGCGGCGGTTAGCGCTTGGAGTACTGCGGAGCCTTGCGGGCCTTCTTCAGGCCGGCCTTCTTACGTTCGGTGACCCGCGCGTCCCTGGTCAGGAACCCGGCACGCTTCAGCATCGGCCGGCTGTCGGGGTCCACCAGGATCAGCGCCCTGGCGATGCCAAGCCGGAGCGCGCCAGCCTGCCCGCTCACGCCGCCGCCGTCAATCCGGGCGACCACGTCAAACTGCTCGTCCGCGCCGAGGGTGACCAGCGGCTCACTGACCAGCTGCTGGTGCACCTTGTTCGGGAAGTAGTTCTCCAGCGACCGGTCGTTGATCTTCCACTGCCCGCTGCCTGGCTGAATGCGGACCCGCGCGATGGCCTCCTTGCGGCGGCCGGTGCCCAGCGCCTTGCCGGTCACCACCGGCTTGCGCGCCGCCGGCTTGGGCGCGTCGCTGGTCTGGGTGGTGTACTCCGACAGGTGCTCCTCGGCGGCCAGGTCGGCCTCCGCGCCAGCATCCAGTGTCTCGGTGGACTCGGCCACGTTTTCTTCCTCGTACTTCCCGCTTGACTCTCTTGCCTGGCTTCAGTTGCCTTGCCCGGCTCTGACTGTGCTCGCGCTACTTGGCGGCCCGGCCACCCTGCTGCTCGACCTGCGAAATCTCGAATGGCACCGGCTGCTGTGCCTTGTGCGGGTGCTCGGGGCCCGCATACACCTTGAGCTTGCGCAGCATCTGCCTTCCAAGTGCGTTCTTCGGCATCATGCCCCTGACGGCCTTCTCGACTGCCCGCTCCGGGCTCTTCGCCATCAGCTCGGCGTAGGACATCGATCGCAGCCCGCCCGGATAACCGGTGTGCCGGTAGGCCATCTTGTCTTGCAGCTTGTTCCCGCTCAGCGCGATCTTTGCCGCGTTGACAATGACGACGAAGTCGCCCGTGTCCACGTGCGGCGCGAAGACCGGCTTGTGCTTGCCGCGCAGCAGCACCGCAGTCTGGCTGGCCAGCCGGCCGAGGACGACGTCCGATGCGTCGATCACGTGCCACTGCCGCTGGATGTCAGCGGCCTTCGGGCTGAAAGTGCGCACAGTCATAAGCCTTCGCGTGTGAGTCCTGAATCTGGCCCGCGCTGAACACGTGTTCTGCCTTGGCGCGGGGATCCGCAGGCACCGGCCGCAGCTCGCGCGCCCGAGACGGGCCCAGCGGGCATGCCAGCACACATGGATGCCTCAGAAGGATACCGGCCGTTACCGGCAACGGTCAAAGCGAGCCGCCACCTGGGCCTGCAGCCGACGGCGGATCAAACTGGACCAGTCAAGGGCCGGCCACCCCGGTGCCTGGACCTGGCAGCCACCCCAGCGAGCCGATTTTGCCGGGAACGTGGCCAGCCGTCCTCCCGGTAGCTGGCCGGCCCGGGCCATCAGGCGGCTCGTGCCCTGGCGGCGGGCCGGACGCGCCAAGAGGTTGCTGCAAAGAAAAACGCGACGAGCCGAACTTGGTTCTGCGGAGCGATACGCTCGCCGCATGCGCAGATCCGGCGGCGACCCCGACCAGCAGGACAGTCGTCGGGGCGATCACCGGTCGGGGCGCGGCGGAGCAGACGCATCGCGTGAGGCGCCGGAGCAACCCGCCGCCGCGCACCGCCGGCCGTCCGCAGGCGGCACCGTGCCTTCCGCCGACTTGCAGGCGGTGAGCGGGCGGCAGGTAATCCCCGGTCAGCGATCAAGCAGCCCGCCCCCGGCGGCGAACCAGCGGAGCGGCGAGGCGGCGCCCGGTACCGGTTCGGTGTTCGTGCCGGGTTATGACAGCGGCAGGTCCCCGGCCGCCGGGCCCGCGGCCACGCAGGCCGGCACAGCAGGCACCGGGTCCTCCTGGTACGGCTCGACGGCCGGCGGGGGTGCGGGCAAGGGACCGGTCCGCGGATATCCTCCGGTCCCCGGCCAGCCGCCGCCGATGTACCCTCCTGGCCAGTTCGCGGCCTGGAACCGCCAGCCAGGCCGGCCGAGGAATCCGTCCGACCAGCCAGCACAGCCGGCTGACCGCACCACGGCCGAACGCGACCAACTGGGTTCCCGGTCCGATCCGGGCTATTCGGTGCTCGCCGTCAGCGACCCTGCCGCCGACGTCACATCCACGCAGACATGGCAGGCCGTGGAGGACGGCCGGGCGACGGGTACCTGGACCATGCCGGCCCGGCCGGGCACCGGACCGTCGCGGCCCAGCACCAGCCCGGCCGGACCTGGCTACGCCGACGAAGCCGATCGCCGGCCTGCCAGTGACCGGGCGCCTGGAAGCGCACCGTTCCCGCGCCGACCTGCGCCGGGCCTGGAACGACCGGGCCTGCCAGCGGCGTTGCCGCCAGGGCGAGGTGACGCCGCCGGACGAAGCGACGCCGGAGCGGCAGCCTCGGTGCCAGTGGCAGGCATGCGCGGGCCGGCGGCTGCCGGGGCGACTGGTGCGGCCGGCGGCGCGCTCGCGCGGGCCCGAGAAGCAGCGGGGGCCAGAGAAGCAAGCGCCGCTGCGGTCGCCGGCGGCGCAGCGGCAGCACCTGGCGCCGCAGCAACTGGTGAGGGCAGAGCCGCCGGCGCAGCGCGCCGGTCCGGCCGCGGTCCGGGGGCGCATACCGGCCCGCACGCCGTTCAGCGCCCCCGCGGGAAGCGGCCGGCCAGCGTAAAGGTGGCGTTCTCGGCGGCCCTGCTCTTGGTGCTCGCGGCCGCCAGCGCCCTGACGTACGTGGTATTGCACCACCCGGCCAAGGTCGTTCAGTCCGGCGCTCTGCACAAGCCCGCTAAGAGCACCCCATCGCCGCAGCCAAGCCCGACCCTCGGCGTTTACGGCCACATCGGCTCGCGCGGGTCGGATCCGCAGCCGCTCACGGTTGCCCAGCTATACCCGGCCAGCTTCACGATCGGCGGCGACAGTGTCACCCGCACCGTGAGCCGGGAGAGCAAGCACTGCGGCCCGGCGGTGGTCGGGTCGGGTCTCCAGTCGGCCATTAGCCGAGGCGGCTGCAGCCAAGTCGTTCGGGCGACCTACCTGGGCACGAGCCTGAAAATGATGGGCACTATCGGGGTGCTGAACCTCAAGACCGGGCAGGCAGCAAAGAAAGCGGCGAGCTCGGCCGGTTCAGTCAACTTCGTCGCGCAGCTCCGCGCGCACAAGGGCCCGACCAGCAAGATCGGCAAGGGCACGGGCATCGAGGAAGCCGCGGCCAAGGGCCACTACCTCATCCTGATCTGGGCCGAGTTCACAGACCTGCGCAAGCCCAAGAACAACTACCAGTGGTCCGAGCTCGTGCGGTTCATGACCCAGATGCTGGACAAGACCGCGGACGTCAGCCTCGCTAACCGGATGGCCACCGGAACCCCGTAAGTCAGGGTCTTCCGGGGAACGGGGCGTGGCGTGCGAGCGGCCGCTTGCTTGGTACGGAGCCGGAGCACGGCCAGCCCACCCGGATCTGACCAGGCCGGGCTCGCCAGGTCGGGCCACGTTCCCTGGCTAATGATCGAGCTGCCGGGTGCGTCGCGTCGCGACGGCGCGGGCAGCCATCTCGGCGGGGCCTGGGTAGCCGACCTCCTCCAGGCACAGCGGATGCGGCGGCGCCACCCGGACCGCCGGAACGCGCACCCGGGCCGCGAGGACCTCGACCGGCCAGGCGGGCGGCTTGCGGCCGTCGCCGACGCTGAGCAGCGCGCCGACCAGGGCCCTGACCATGTTGTGGCAGAACGCGTCGGCGCACACCGTGGCCACGGCCACGCCGGGCTCGGCGCGCGTCCAGTCCAGCCGGAGCAACTGCCGGATCGTGGTCGCGCCGTCCCGGCGGCGGCAGAACGCGGCGAAGTCATGCTCGCCCAGGCACGCCCGCGCTGCCTCGTTCATGCGGTCCAGGTCGAGCGGGCGGGAGTACCACAGCGTGTCGTGACGGCGGAGCGGATCGGCGAACTCAGGATCGTCGCAAACCCGGTAGGAATACCGCCGCCAGAGCGCCGAGAACCGTGCGTCGAACCCGTCGGGGGCAGGTGCGATGGCCGTGCACCCTGATGGCCGGCGGCAGGAGGCGGGCCAGCCGGCGCAGCGCCGACTCCGCTGCTGCAGGCCCAGTTCTCCGCCGGCACGTCGAGGTGGGCGACCTGGCCGCGGGCATGCACGCCCGCGTCGGTGCGCCCGGCTACGGTCAGCGCAGCGGGCTCGTCCAGCGCGATGGCCCGCCACAGGGCCGCTTCGAGCGTCTCCTGGACCGTCTCCAGGCCGGGCTGGCTGGCCCAGCCATGGAACGGCGAGCCGTCGTAACTGAGGTCGACGCGGAGCCGGAGCAAGACGAGCCCGGCCGGATCTGACCGGCCGGGCTCGCCTTCTGCCGCCTCGTTACGCGTCGGTGGCCTTCTCGTCGGTCGCGACGACTCCGTCGGCCGTAGCGGCCTCGTCCGTCTCGCCTGCCTCATCGGCCACGGCAGTCTCGTCCGCGGCGCCCGCCTCGTCGGCCAGAGCAACCTCATCCGTCGCTCCGGCCTCATCGGCCAGAGCAACCTCATCCGCGGCGCCCGCCTCATCGGCCGCAGCAACCTCAGCATCTTCGGCCTTGGCCGCGGCGGCCTGGCCGCGGCCCGCTCGGCCTGCGGCTGGCGTGACGGCCGCAGCCCGGCGGGCCCGGCGGCGGCGCGTCTTCGGCTCGGCCTCCTCGCGGATCAGCTCGATGACCGCCAGCGCGGCGTTGTCACCCTTGCGCGGCCCCACCTTGGTGATCCGCGTGTAGCCGCCGTCACGGCTGGCGAAGCTCGGCCCGATCTCGGCGAACAGCGTGTGCACCACGCTCTTGTCGGTCACCACGGTGAGCACCTGGCGCCGGGCGTGCAGGTCACCGCGCTTGGCGAAGGTGATCAGCCGCTCGGCCAGCGGCCGCAGCCTGCGCGCCCTGGCCTCGGTCGTGGTGATCTTGCCATGCTCGAACAGCGCGGTGGCCAGGTTCGCCATCATGTGCCGCTGATGGGCCGGGCTGCCGCCGAGTCGGTGGCCCTTGGTGGGCGTGGGCATCGGACGATTCTCCTCGGTTCAGTACTGACAGGCGACTGAGTACCGGCAGGCGTCTGGCCTGTCAGTACTGCTCGGTCTCGACGTAGTCGTCTTCGTCGTCGGCCCCGTAGCTGTCGGCCGCCGAGCCCGGGTCGAATCCGGGCGGGGAGTCCTTCAGCGCAAGGCCCATGTCGGTGAGCTTCTGCTTGACTTCCTCGATCGACTTGGCGCCGAAGTTGCGGATGTCGAGCAGGTCCTGCTCGCTGCGGGCGACAAGCTCGCCCACGGTGTGGATGCCCTCGCGCTTGAGGCAGTTGTAGGAGCGGACCGTGAGGTTCAGCTCCTCGATCAGCAGCGCAAGGTCCGCGGCGAGGGCCGCGTCCGTCGGCGACGGGCCGATGTCGATGCCCTCGGCGTCCAGGTTCAGTTCCCTGGCCAGGCCGAACAGCTCGACCAGCGTCTTGCCGGCGCTGGCCACCGCGTCCCGTGGACGCAGGCTGGCCTTGGTCTCGACGTCGAGGATGAGCTTGTCGAAGTCGGTCCGCTGCTCGACGCGGGTCGCCTCGACCTTGTAGGTGACCCGCAGCACCGGCGAGTAGATCGAGTCGATCGGGATCCGGCCGATCTCCTGACCGGGCTGCTTGTTCTGGGCGGCGGAGACGTACCCGCGGCCGCGCTCGACCGTCAGCTCCATCTCCAGCTTGCCCTTGCCGTTCAGGGTGGCGATGTGCAGGTCGGGGTTGTGCACCTCGATGCCGGCCGGCGGCGCGATGTCGGCCGCGGTGACCGGGCCCGGGCCCTGCTTGCGCAGGTACATGTGCATCGGCTCATCGTGCTCGGAGGAGACGACGAGTTCCTTGAGGTTCAGGATGATGTCGGTGACGTCCTCGGTGATGCCGGGCACCGTCGAGAACTCGTGCAGCACGCCCTCGATCCTGATGCTGGTGACCGCCGCACCGGGGATCGACGACAGCAGCGTACGGCGCAGCGAGTTTCCGATGGTGTAGCCGAACCCTGGCTCCAGCGGCTCGATGACGAACCTGGACCGGAATTCGTCTATCTGCTCCTCGGCGAGGCCGGGGCGCTGGGCGATGAGCATGACTCTTCCTTTCCGCGCTGCCCGCTATATGACAGTCGCGACTCTCGCTGGCGGATGGCCACCAGCGGCACTGCCCGCAGACTCGGCGCCGCCAGACCGGCTGGCGTTCGCCGCAAACTGCGTCCCTTCTGACACAGACTGGCCCTGGCGGCGCTTGGCCGCCATCGCCACCTGCTTACTTCGAGTAGTACTCGACGATGAGCTGTTCTTGAACCAGGGTGTCGATCTGCGCCCGGACCGGGAGAGTGTGCACGAGTACGCGCATCTTGTCCGGGATAACCTCGATCCACGACGGCGGAGTGCGCTCGCCAGCCTCGGCCCTGGCCACGATGAACGGGGTCAGTTCCCTGGACTTGGGCGCAATCTCGACGATGTCGCTCTCGCTGACCCGGTAGGAGGGGATGTCCACCTTCTTGCCGTTGACCAGGACGTGCCCGTGCCCGACCAGCTGGCGGGCCATGTCCCGGCTCTTGGCGAAGCCAGCCCGGTAGACGATGTTGTCCAGGCGGGTCTCCAGGATCTGCAGCAGCACTTCGCCGGTCTTGCCGCGCTTGCGCGCGGCTTCCTCGTAGTAGTTGCTGAACTGCTTCTCCAGCACGCCGTAGATACGCTTGGCCTTCTGCTTCTCCCGGACCTGGAGCAGGTACTCGCTCTCCTTGGGCCGGTTACGCCCGTGCTCGCCCGGCGGGTATGGCCGGATCTCGATCGGGCACTTGGGCGAGTCGCACTTGGCGCCCTTCAGGAACAGCTTGGTCTTCTCGCGGCGGCAGCGCTTGCAGTCCGCACCGGTGTATCGAGCCATGTGTTGCTTACTCCTCAGACCCGGCGCCGCTTGGGCGGGCGGCAGCCGTTGTGCGGAACCGGGGTGACGTCCTGGATGGATCCGACCTCAAGGCCGGTCGCCTGGAGCGACCTGATCGCGGTCTCCCGGCCCGAGCCAGGACCCTTCACGAAGACGTCGACCTTACGCATGCCGTGCTCCATCGCCCGGCGCGCGGCGGCCTCGGCGGCCATCTGGGCGGCGTACGGAGTGGACTTGCGCGAGCCCTTGAAGCCGACCTGCCCGGACGAGGCCCAGGAGATCACGCTGCCGCCAGGATCGGTGATCGACACGATCGTGTTGTTGAAGGTGCTCTTGATATGCGCGTGGCCATGCGCGATGTTCTTGCGTTCCTTCCGGCGTACCTTCTTGACGCCGGTGCGGCTCTTCGGAGGCATTCTGCTCCCTCTACCTTGCGGAGGTGGTCGGACCTACTGCGTGCCCGCAACCCGCGATCGACGGCGGGAGCGGTCCGCAGCGGACTACTTCTTGCCGGCCTTCTTCTTGCCGGCCACTGTCTTCTTCTTGCCCTTGCGGGTACGCGCGTTGGTCTGCGTGCGCTGACCGTGCACCGGCAGCCCGCGACGATGCCGGATGCCTTGATAGCAGCCGATCTCGATCTTGCGCCTGATGTCGGCCTGGACCTCGCGGCGCAGGTCACCTTCGACCTTGTAGTTGGCCTCGATCCAGTCGCGCAGCCGGATGACGTCGTCATCGCTGAGCGAGTGGACCCGGGTGTCGCCGCTCACGCCCGTGCCGGCCAGTGTCTCGAATGCTCGGGTACGGCCAATGCCGTAAATGTAGGTAAGTGCGACCTCGAGCCGCTTGTCACGCGGGAGGTCGACGCCAACGAGGCGTGCCATCGGGGCAGTTCTCCTTCTGTCAATGCGGAGGTCGTGCGCGCCGCCCCGTGTCCCTGCCCGGACACGGCCCCGGCCTCCTCCGGGGGTGCTCCGCTGCCGGAACTGGCCGGCAGCGGATTGCGGTGCGTTCTTGATTCAGTTGTCGGCTAGTCCAGAACGTGCCTGGACACCCGGTCCGGGCCTCAGCCCTGACGCTGCTTGTGCCGCGGATCAGAGCAGATGACCATGACCCGGCCGTGCCTGCGGATGATCCTGCACTTGCTGCAGATCTTCTTCACACTCGGCTTGACCTTCATTGCCTGGTCTCTCCTGTGGCGCGCCGGCTGGCCGACCCGCCTTGCTTGTTGTTACTTGTACCGGTAGACGATCCGCCCACGACTAAGGTCGTAGGGGCTCAGCTCGACGACGACCCGGTCATCGGGCAGGATCCGGATGTAGTGCATCCGCATCTTTCCGCTGATGTGGGCCAGGACCTTGTGCCCGTTGTCCAGCTCCACCCTGAAGAAGGCGTTCGGGAGCGACTCCACGACCGTTCCCTCGATCTCGATGGCGCCGTCTTTCTTGGCCATGCCCTCCGCGCTTCGCTGCTTGTTACGGCCAGCTTGATGTCGTGCCTGCAAGCTGGCGCTTGTGGTTAAGGCTGATCGTCGCCCGGCCGGTGGAGATCCAGGGACGGGCGGCCCGGCTGACTTGCAGTCGTCGTGAACGTTGTTAGCGCAGCACGCAGACGACAGCTCCCTGGGCCGTGGGAAAGTCTACTTCAGGTCCGCTCTCAACGCGAACCCAGCCCGTTTAGCCGGTGATCGACGCGTATAACCGCCCCGGCCAGCATGATATTCCGCCAGCCGCCATGGCCGACCGGCCCGGCAGGCAAGGCACGCAGTTCGCTTCGTTCGGCACCCATCGGCTGCCGCCGAAAATTCGTATATCGCCTACAAGGGACGCCACGACCACACCCTAGTGCGCCCGGCTAGCCCACGTTTTGGCGTGGCAGCCAGGCGGCGCAGCCGTAGCCTGCCGGCCAGCGAAGGGGCTCGCCGGGCAACACAAGCCGTTAACGTGGCCGGCCGGGGAGGTCGTCGCCGCCTGGCAGCTCCCCCGGCCTATGGCCGTCGCCCAGGCTTTGCCGGGACGGGCCGCCCCGGACGGCCGCGGTCGTGAGCCAGCTGCCGGCCAGCACCGCCCCCCACGGCCCGGCCACCCACAGCGGCCATACGTAGCCGCGACCGGACAGGGCCCACACCACGAAGCAGATCAGGGTACAGGTGAACCAGCTGCCCCAGGCGGCCCGCCAGGCTTCCGAGCTGCGATGGCCGTCACCCCGGCGAGCCGGCGGCTGCTGAACCTGCCTGGGCTGACGGGTCAGCGGCGCGTCAGGGAGCCGGTAGAGGTCGATGCCGGGCAGGTCCTTCAGCAGCGCGTCGAGGTCTCCTACGGTCCTGGCAGCGAATGCGTTATCGAGTCGTTCGCTGAATTCCTGCGCGGTCAGACGGCCTGCGGCGTGGTGCTCCCTGAGCAGCGTGGCAACCCGGTCCCGGTCCGCGTCAGATGCTCGGATATTGGGGTCATATGCCACGTCTACTCCCGCGTCTGAGCTTGCTCGCCAGCACCGGCCGGGACCCGCTCCGGCAGCTGCCGCCCCGCCAGCGTCGCGAACCCGCTCGCGCCGCCGTCTCGGGCCGTCAGCACCCAGGGCCCGTCAGCCGTGATGGCCACGGTGTGCTCGAAATGGGCCGCCCAGCTGCCGTCCTCGGTGACGACCGTCCAGTCGTCGTCAAGCAGCTTGGTCTGCGGCTGGCCCAGCACGAGCATCGGCTCGATCGCGAGCGCCATGCCCTCCTCCAGCACCGGCCCCCGGCCCGGCCCGCCCGAAATTCGGCACAGGCGGGTCCATGTGCATCTGCGTGCCGATGCCATGGCCGGTGTACTCGCGCACGATCCCGTACGGACCGGCCGCACGCGCCGCCTGCTCGACCGCGTGGGAGATATCGGAGAGCCGGCGTCCCGGCACTGCCTGGGCCAGCCCGTGCCAGAGCGCCTGCTCGCAGGCGCTCAGCAGGCCGGACGGCTCCGCCACGCCGGGGCCAGCGCCAACGGCCGCCGTCCCGCCAGCGGCCTGGCCCACCAGGACGGTAACGGCAGAGTCGCCATGCCAGCCGCCGACGATGGCGCCGCAGTCGATGGAGATCACATCCCCGTCCTGCAGCATCTGGCCGCGAGCTGGGGATGCCGTGCACGATCTGGTCGTTGACCGACGTGCAGATCGTCGCCGGATAGCCGTGGTAGCCCTTGAAGGAGGGAACGGCGCCCGCCAGCTGGATCTCCCGCTCCGCTATCGCGTCGAGCTCGGCCGTGCTGATCCCCGGCGTCACGGCGGCTACCGCGGCCTGCAGCGCTGCTGCCGTGACCAGCCCGGCCTCGCGCATGATCGCGATCTGGGCCGGGGTCTTGATCTGGATCGGCTCGTCCCGTCTTAGCCGCATAGCGCCTCCCCTGCACTGCTATTCACGGTACCGCGCCGGGCCAATGCCGGCTTCAGAGGAGGAACCGGCGCAAGGCGGCCATGGACCGCGCGGTGATCTCCTCCACCGGACCGGTGGCGTCGATGCCGAGCAAGATGCCGTCGTCAGCGTAGAAGGCGATCAGCGGCTGGGTCTGCTCGGCGTAGACGTCGAGCCGGTGCCGGATCGTCAGCTCCCGGTCGTCGTCGCGCTGGAACAGCTCGCCGCCGCAGTCGTCGCACAAGCCAGCCCTGGCAGGCGGCTCGAACAGGACATGCCAGATCCGTCCGCAAACGCGGCAGGTCCGGCGGCCGGAGAGCCGCCGGACCACCTCGTCGTCGTCTACCACGAGCTCCAGCACGATGTCCAGCCTGCGTATCCCAGCCGGCCAGCAGCTTGCGCAGCGTCTCGGCCTGCGGGACGTTGCGCGGGAAGCCGTCGAGCAGGAAGCCGCTCTGCGCGTCATCCTCCAGCAGCCGGGCCTCGACCATGGCGATGGTGACCTCGTCCGGGACCAGGTCACCGCGATCCATGAACGCCTTGGCCTGGCGGCCGAGTTCGGTGCCGGTGCTGACGTTGTACCGGAAGATGTCGCCTGTCGAGATCTTCGGGATCGACAGGTGTGAGGCGATGAACTGGGCCTGTGTCCCCTTGCCCGCACCGGGGGGCCCGACGAGGACGATGCGCACTACCGCAGGAAGCCCTCGTAGTTGCGCTGCTGCAGCTGGCTCTCGATCTGCTTCACGGTGTCAAGCCCGACTCCCACCATGATCAGGATGCTGGTGCCGCCGAGCGGGAACTGCGCGGTCGCATCGAGCAAGCCGATTGCGACCATCGGGATCAGCGCGACGATCCCGAGGTAGAGCGATCCGGCGGCGGTCAGCCTGCTCAGCACATAGCTCAGGTAGCCAGCCGTCGGGCCGCCCGGCCGGATGCCAGGGATGAAGCCGCCGCTCTTCTTCATGTTGTCGGCCACCTCGGTCGGGTTAAAGGTGATCGACACGTAGAAGTAGGTGAAGAAGACGATGAGGAGGAAGAACGCGATGGCGTAGGCCGGCGTGGCGCTCTGCCCGACCAGGTTGGTCTCGACCCAGCCCGCCCAGCCGGTTGTCACAAGCTGGCCGTTGAGCTTCTTGCCGAACAGCTGAGCGGCCAGCTGCGGAATGTAAAGCAGCGACGAGGCAAAGATGACCGGGATGACGCCGGCCTGGTTGACTTTGAGCGGGATGTAGGTCGAAGTGCCGCCGTACATCCGCCGGCCGACCATCCGCTTGGCGTACTGGATCGGGATCCGCCGCTGCGCCTGCTCCATCAAGGCGACAAAGGCGATGATCGCCACGCCCATGATCAGCACCAGGATGAACACGACCGGGCCCTTGTTCTATCCGGATCAGCTTCAGCTGGCCGGGCACCACGGCGATGATCTGGGT
This sequence comes from uncultured Actinomycetota bacterium, assembly GCA_963804435.1. Lineage (GTDB taxonomy): Bacteria > Actinomycetota > Actinomycetes > Streptosporangiales > Streptosporangiaceae > JAJYUU01. Next base: position 4,864,860 of record CAWDQI010000001.1, read on the forward strand.
GAAGATCATCACGGACATGCCGTTGCCGACGCCGCGGTCGGTGATCAGCTCGCCCAGCCACATGATCACGGCCGTGCCGGCGGTCATGATGATGACCATCGTGGTGATGGTGAACACCGACGGGTTCGGGATCAGGTTGGCGGTGCAGCCGGGGATCAGGCTCGCCGGACCGGGCCAGCGCGATGATGCCGGTGGACTGCAGGATCGCCAGCCCGACGGTGAGGTACCGGGTGTACTGGGTGATCTTCGCCTGGCCGGTCTGGCCCTCCTGCCGCAGCGTCTCCAGCCGCGGGATGACCACGGCGAGCAGCTGCAGGATGATGCTGGCGGTGATGTACGGCATGATGCCGAGCGCGAAGACCGTCAGCTTGGTCAGCGAGTTGCCGCTGAACAGGTTGAGCAGCTGGAACAATGCCGGTGTGCTTGGTCCCGGCCAGACAGATGTGCACTGCCTTCTGCGACACGCCGGGCGTCGGCAGCTGCTGTCCGAGCCGGAACACGGCGATGATGAAATACCGTGAAGAGCAGCTTCTTGCGCAGGTCAGGCGTCCGGAACGCCCGGATGAACGCGGTCAGCATGCGCCGTCCCCTACTCGATAGTTCAACGTCATCTGCCGCTCCCAGTCGCGGGACAGCCGCGCCAGCCGCCGCTAGCGACAACGCTCGCCAAAGTCTAACTTGCATGATCTAGCTGCGATAGCCACGCAGAAGCTCGCGGCCGGACCGCGCGCCAGTCCGGGCCAGCGGAGTCTAAGCTGACCCGGGCCTTACTTACGGCGGCAGTCATCTCACAGTTCGGTAACAGTTCCGCCCGCCGCGGTGATCTTCTCGCGGGCCGCGGCCGAGAAGCCGTGCGCGCTGACCTGCAGCGCCGCCGTGATCTCGCCCTGACCGAGCACTTTCACCAGCTCGCCCGGCCGGACCGCGCCCTTGGCGGCCAGGCTCTCAGGGCTGACCTCGCCGCCGGATGGATAGAGCGAGGCTAGCCGGTCCAGATTGACGACCTGGTAGGTGGTCTTGAACCGGGCGTTGGAGAAGCCCTTCAGCTTCGGCAGCCGCCGGGTCAGCGGCATCTGGCCGCCCTCGAAGGCCGCGGGGATCTGGTTGCGCGCCTTGCTGCCCTTGGTGCCGCGGCCGGCGGTCTTGCCCTTGGAGGCCTCACCACGGCCAACCCTGGTGCGCGCGGTGCGGGCCCCCGGAGCGGGCCGCAGGTGGTGGATCTTCAGCCCGGCCCGGCCGCCCGGCTCCGTGCCGCCTGGCTGGACAGCCTTGCTGGCGGTGGCGTCGGTGTCTGCCATCGTTAGTCAACCTCCTCCACGGTGACCAGATGGCGCACCGCCTTGATCATGCCGCGGATCTCGGGCCGGTCTTGCTTGACAACCACGTCGCCGATGCGGTGCAGGCCAAGCGATCGCAGCGAGTCCCGCTGCGCCTTCAGGCCGCCGATCTTCGACTTGATCTGGGTCACTTTCAGCTCTGCCATGGTGTCGTCGCTCCGCCTCAGCTGTTCTCGGCCGCGGTCCCGGTGCCAGCGCCAGCGGTCGCGCCGGTCGCCGCGGCAGCACGGGCCCTGAGCATCGCGGCCGGTGCCACGTGCTCGATCGGCAGCCCGCGCCTGGCCGCGATCTCCTCCGGCCGGTTCAGGCTCTTCAGCGCCGTCACGGTGGCGTGCACGACGTTGATCGGGTTGGACGAGCCGAGCGACCGGGACAGCACGTCGTGGATGCCCGCGCACTCCAGCACGGCGCGGACCGGGCCGCCGGCGATGACGCCGGTACCGGGGCTGGCCGGCTTCAGCAGTACCACGCCCGCCGACTCCTCGCCCTGCACGGTGTGCGGGATCGTGCCGGCAATGCGGGGCACCCGGAAGAAGGACTTCTTGGCCGCCTCGACGCCCTTGGCGATGGCGGCCGGAACCTCCTTTGCCTTGCCGTAGCCGACGCCGACCATGCCGTTGCCGTCACCCACCACGACCAGCGCGGTGAAGCTGAACCTGCGGCCGCCCTGCACGACCTTGGCCACCCGGTTGATGGTGACCACGCGCTCGAGGTAGGCGGTGCCTTTCTCGGCGCCCGCCCCGCGGCGGTCGTCGCGGCGCTCGCGCCGTTCGCCGCCGCCTCCGGCGCCGCGCCGCGGTGTTGCTGCCATCAGATCTTCCTCTTCTGTCGTTGGGTGCGCAGAGTTGCTTGGGTGCACCGGCGGGTAAAGCCGGTCATAGCGAGAGCCCGCCTTCGCGCGCGCCGTCAGCGAGCGCGGCGACCCGGCCGTGGTAGGCGTAACCGCCGCGGTCGAACACCACGGCGCTGATGCCCGCCTGCACGGCCCGCTCTGCCAGCAGCGCCCCGACCTGCTTCGCCTTGGCTGTCTTGTCGCCGGCCGCCACGCGGATGGATTCCTCCAGGGTAGACGCAGATGCGAGCGTGTTGCCCGCCGTGTCGTCGATGAGCTGGGCAAAGGTGTTGCGGGCCGAGCGGGTCACGACAAGCCGGGGCCGGACCGCGCTGCCCTCGACCTTCTTGCGCACGCGCAGGTGCCGCCGCTGGAGCGAGGAAATGCGCGGCGCGGTACGGCCGGTGATCCGGCCGTGCGCCCTGGTCTTGGTGCCAGACATGTCTTACTTACCAGCCTTCCCGACCTTGCGGCGGATCTGCTCACCCTGATACCGGACGCCCTTGCCTTTGTACGGGTCCGGCTTGCGCAGCTTGCGGATGTTAGCGGCGACCTCGCCGACCTGCTGCTTGTCGATGCCTTCCACCACGAACCTGGTCGGCGTCTCGACCCGGAAGGTGATCCCGGCCGGGGCGGGCACCGGGACCGGGTGGCTGAAGCCGAGCGCGAACTCCAGGTCCTGGCCCCTGGCCTGAACCCGGTAGCCCACCCCGACGATCTCCATCGTCTTGCGGTAGCCATCGGTGACGCCGGTGACCATGTTGGCGATCAGGGACCGCGACAGGCCATGCAGCGCGCGAACCTCGCCCTCGTCGCTGGGCCGGGTCACGGTGATCACGCCGTCCGACTGGGCGACCTCGATAGGCGCCGTTACCTCCAGGCTCAGCTCGCCCTTCGGGCCCTTGACGTGGACCTTGCGGCCGTCAATGGTGACGTCAACGCCAGCCGGGACCACGACTGGCAGCCGTCCGATTCGTGACATAGCTGGCTCCCTACCAGACGTAGGCGAGGACTTCCCCGCCCACGCCCTTCTTCTTCGCCTGCTTGTCAGTCATCAGGCCTGCGGACGTCGAGATGATCGCCACGCCCAGCCCGCCGAGCACGCGCGGCAGGTTGTCCTTGCGCGCGTACACCCGCAGGCCGGGCTTGGACACGCGCTTGAGTCCGGCGATGGAACGCTCCCTGGTCGGCCCGAACTTCAGCGAGACCACCAGGTTCTTGCCAACCTCGGCGTCCTCCACCTTCCAGCTGGCGATGTAGCCCTCTTGCTGGAGGATCTCCGCGATGTGCACCTTGATCTTGGAGTGCGGCATGATCACTGAATCGTGGTAGGCCGAGTTGGCATTGCGCAGACGGGTCAGCATGTCTGCGACCGGGTCGGTCATGGTCATGGCCTGATGGCCCTCCTCGCCGCGGTTTCCTCGCGGGACCTTCGGCGTGGTCAGTGGGCGCTGGTCGCGCCCAGGACTGTCTATCTGTGTCGGCGCTCGCGCGCCTGGTTGTGTTCGCTGGATGCCGCCGATGGCGGGGCTACCAGCTGGACTTGGTGATGCCGGGCAGCTCGCCGCGGTGCGCCATCGACCGGAAGCAGATCCGGCACAGGCCGAACCTGCGGTACACGGCCCGCGGCCGACCGCAGCGCGAGCACCGGGTGTAGCCGCGCACCTCGAACTTCGGCTTGCGGTTGGCCTTGGCGATGAGGCTCTTCTTCGCCACTGCTCAGTTCTCCTTGAACGGGAAGCCGAGGCGCCGCAGCAAAGAGCGGCCCTCAGCGTCGGTGGTCGCGGACGTGACGATGGTCACGTCCATGCCGCGCTGCCTGTCCACCTGATCGGGGTTGATCTCGTGGAACATCAGCTGCTCGGTCAGCCCGAAGGTGTAGTTGCCGCGACCGTCGAACTGGCGGTCGGACAGGCCGCGGAAGTCACGGATCCGCGGCAGCGCGATCGACAGCAGCCGGTCGCAGAACTCCCACATCCGGTCGCCGCGCAGCGTGACATGCGCGCCGATCGGCATGCCCTCGCGCAGCTTGAACTGCGCGATCGACTTGCGGGCCCTGGCCACGGCCGGCTTCTGGCCGGTGATGATCGCCAGGTCCCGGACCGCGCCATCGATGAGCTTGGCGTCCCTGGCCGCCTCGCCGACGCCCATGTTCACCACGATCTTGGTGACGGTGGGCACCTGCATGACGTTCGGGTAGCCGAACTCCTCGAGCATGGCCGCGGCGATCTCGGCGCGGTAGCGCTCCTTCAGGCGCGGCGGCACGCGCTCCTCGGCATTAGCCGCGCCGCTGCTGGCTGTGTCGGCGGCGGCCCGGCCGCGCGCCGGCGTTCTTGGTCGTGGTGGCAGCCATCAGATGTCCTTACCGCTGGCCCGGGCGATCCGGACCTTCTTGTCCCCGTCGATCCGGTAACCGGCCCTGGTCGGAGCCTTGGTGTCCGGGTCGATCAGCTGGACGTTGCTGACGTGGATCAGGGCCTCCTGGTGCACGATGCCGCCTTCCTTGGCACCCCGGCGGCCCTGGTAGTTGACCTTGGTGTTCTTCTTGATCATGTTGACGCCCTGCACGAGGACCTGCTGGCTGTCCGGGTGGACCAAGATGACCGTGCCCTCGCGGCCGCGGTCCTTGCCCGCGATGACCACGACCTTGTCGCCCTTCTTGATCTTCATGCGCCGTGCCTTGCCCGGCTGCGTCTTCTTTGGCCCGGCCATCACAGCACCTCCGGCGCTAGCGAGATGATCCGCATGAAGCGCTTCTCCCGCAGCTCCCGGCCGACCGGGCCGAAGATGCGGGTGCCGCGCGGGTCTCCGCCGTCCCTGATCAGCACGGCGGCGTTCTCGTCGAAGCGGATATAGGAGCCGTCGCCGCGGCGCCGCTCCTTGCGCGTGCGCACCACGACGGCCTTCACGACGTCGCCCTTCTTCACCCCGGCGCCCGGGAGGGCATCCTTGACGGTGGCGACGATGATGTCGCCGATGCCCGCGTATCGCCTGCCCGAGCCGCCGAGCACCCGGATGCACAAGATCTCCTTGGCACCGGTGTTGTCGGCGACTTTGAGCCGCGACTCCTGCTGGATCACGTCAACTCCTGCTTCTTCACGCGCCTGCCCCTGATATCGGGATTCGAGAGGTCTGGCGGTCCTGGCCGGGCCGGGCGGGCAAGCTGCCCGCCGGTACCCGTTGCTACTTGGCCTTCTCCAAGATCTCCGCGACGCGCCAGCGCTTGGTCGCTGACAGCGGGCGGGTCTCCATCAGCAGCACCCGGTCGCCAACGCCGCAGGCGTTCTCGCCGTCGTGTGCCTTGTACTTCTTCGTCCGGCGGATGACCTTGCCGTACTTGGGGTGCTTGACCCGGTCCTCGACCTCGACGACGACGGTCTTGTCCATCTTGTCGCTGCACCACGAGGCCCTCCCGGACCTTGCGGTAGCCACGTGTCTGCGCCGCTGTGGTGTCCTCACTCATCGTCTGACTCCTCCTCCACGACCACGATGCCGAGCTCGCGCTCGCGCTTCACCGTGTAGATGCGCGCGATCTCCTTGCGGACGGCACGCAGCCGCCCGTGGCTCTCCAGCTGGCCAGTGGCCGCCTGGAAGCGGAGGTTGAACAGCTCGATCTTCGCTTCGGTCAGCTTCAGATCCAGCTCTTCCTCGGTCGAGGTCCGCAGGTCAGCGGCCGCCAGTCCCTTGGCCATCACGCCTCACCCAGCTCACGCTTAACGAACTTGCATTTCATCGGCAGCTTGTGCATGGCCCGGCGGAGCGCTTCCCTGGCGACTGGCTCGGGCACGCCTGACAGCTCGAACATCACCCGGCCCGGCTTGACGTTGGCGACCCACCACTCGGGCGCGCCCTTGCCGGAACCCATCCGGGTCTCGGCCGGCTTCTTGGTCAGTGGGCGGTCCGGGTAGATGGTGATCCAGACCTTTCCGCCACGGCGGATGTGCCTGGTCATGGCGATTCGGGCGGCCTCGATCTGCCGGTTGGTTACGTACGAGTGCTCCACCGCCTGGATGCCGTACTCGCCGAAGGCCACCCTGGTGCCGCCCTTGGCCGCGCCAGACCGGTCCGGGCGATGCTGTTTGCGGTGCTTGGTCCGCCGCGGGATCAGCATGACTAGCCCTCCTCGCCTGACGTGGCCGAGGCCTCGGTCACGACATCGGATGCCTCGGCTGCAGCCGCTGGCCCCGTCGGGCGGTCAGTCCCGTCCGGAGAGCCTGGCCTGCGCCGGGGCTGCCGCTGCTGCGGGCGCTCCCGCTCCCGGTCCCGGTCCCGGTCGCGGTCGCGGCCGCCGCCGGCCGGGCGCTGGCCGGCCCGCAGCGCAGCTGCGGCTGCCTCGCGCTCGGCCCTGGTCGCGGCTGCCTCGCCCTTGTAGATCCAGACCTTGACGCCGATCCGGCCGAAGGTAGTGCGGGCCTCGTAGAAGCCGTAGTCGATATCGGCCCGCAGCGTGTGCAGGGGCACGCGGCCCTCGCGGTAGAACTCCGAGCGCGACATTTCGGCGCCGCCCAGGCGGCCCGAGCACTGCACCCGGATGCCCTTGGCGCCGCTCTTCATCGCCGTCTGCATCGCCTTGCGCATGGCGCGGCGGAACGACACGCGGCTGGACAGCTGCTCGGCCACGCCCTGGGCGACTAGCTGCGCGTCGACCTCGGGGTTCTTGACCTCGAGGATGTTCAGCTGTACCTGCTTGCCGGTCAGCTTCTCCAGGTCGCCGCGGATGCGGTCAGCCTCAGCGCCGCGACGCCCGATGACGATGCCCGGCCGGGCGGTATGGATGTCCACCCGAACCCGGTCCATGGTGCGCTCGATCTCCACCTTGGAGATCCCGGCTCGCTCCATGCCACGCTGCAGCAGCCGCCGGATGGCGACATCTTCCTTCACGTAGTCCTTGTACAGCTTGTTGGCGTACCACCGGCTCTTGAAGTCGGTGGTGATGCCTAGCCGGAACCCGTGCGGATTCACTTTCTGGCCCACTAGCGGGTCCTCTCCCTGCTGCTCGGCGCACCGCTTGTCGCGCTGCCGCGGTCGGAAACGATGACCGTGATGTGGCTGGTGCGCTTGTTGATCCGGTAACCGCGGCCCTGAGCCCGCGGCCGGAAACGCTTCAGCGTCGGCCCTTCGTCCACCCAGGCGCGGCTCACAACGAGCGATCTGGCATCGAGGTGGCTCGTGTGCCCGGCATTGGCGATGGCACTGGCCAGCACCTTGCCGATGGGGTCGCTCGCCGACTGCGGCGCGAAGGCAAGGGTTGCCTGCGCCTGGTCGGCGGGCATGCCGCGGATCAGGTCCACCACGCGGCGGGCCTTTCGCGGCGTGACGCGCACGTACCGCGCCTTAGCCCTAGCTTCCATCTCAGTCTCGCTCTTTTCGTGTCGGCCGTTGCTTGCCTGGGTCTGTCTGGTCGGGTATCTGCCTGGTCTGTAGGGCCTGGCCGCGGTCAGCGCCTGCTGCGCCGGTCGTCGCGCACGTGGCTGCGGAAGGTGCGGGTCGGGGCGAACTCGCCCAGCTTGTGCCCGACCATGGCTTCGGTGATGAAGACCGGCACGTGCTTGCGGCCGTCGTGCACGGCAATGGTGTGGCCGAGCATCGCCGGGACGATCATCGAGCGGCGCGACCACGTCTTGATGACGTTCTTGGTGCCCTTGTCGTTCTGCACGTCCACCTTCTTCATCAGGTGGTCGTCCACGAAGGGACCCTTCTTAAGGCTACGAGGCATCGCTGAGTGCTCCTACCGCTTCTTCTTGGCGCGCCGGCGGGTGATCATCTTGTCGCTGGGCTTGTGTGCCCGGCGAGTGCGGCCTTCCGGCTGGCCCCACGGGCTTACCGGGTGCCGGCCACCGGAGGTCTTGCCCTCGCCGCCGCCCATCGGGTGGTCGACCGGGTTCATCGCAACACCGCGCACGGTGGGGCGGCGGCCCTTCCACCGGCTGCGGCCTGCCTTGCCGAGCTTGATGTTGCCCTGCTCGGCGTTCCCGACCTCACCGACGGTGGCCCGGCAGGCGGCATCGACGAGCCTGATCTCGCCGGACGGCATGCGCAGCGTGGCCCGGTTGCCTTCCCTGGCCAGCAACTGCACCCCGGACCCGGCGGACCGGGCGATCTTCGCGCCGCCGCCTGGCCGCAGCTCGATGGCGTGCACCATCGTGCCGGTGGGGATGTTGCGCAACGGCAGGCAGTTGCCGGTCTTGATGTCGGCGCCGGGGCCGTTCTCCACGCGGTCACCCTGTTTCAGGCCGACGGGCGCGATGATGTAGCGCTTCTCGCCGTCGGCGTAGTGCAGCAGCGCGATGCGGGAGGTCCGGTTCGGGTCGTACTCGATGTGCGCGACCTTGGCCGGCACACCGTCCTTGTCACTGCGCCGGAAGTCGATCAGCCGGTAGGCGCGCTTGTGCCCGCCGCCCTGGTGGCGTGTGGTGATCTTGCCGTGCACGTTCCGGCCGCCGGTGCCATGCAGCGGGCGCACCAGCGACTTCTCCGGCTCGTCCCTGGTGACCTCGGAGAAGTCAGCACCGCTCGCGCCCCGCCTGCCGGGGGTAGTCGGCTTGTACTTCCTGATAGCCATTCTGCTTAAGCTCCTAGTGATCGCCGGCTAGCTGACCGGTCCGCCGAAATGCTCAATCCGGTCGCCAGCGGCGAGACTGACGATGGCCCGCTTGGTGTCTGGCCGCTTGCCCCAGCCGAACCGGGTCCGGCGGCGCTTGCCCTGCCGGTTGATCGTGTTGACACCGGTCACCTTGACATTGAAGGTGGCCTCCACCGCCTGCCGGATCTGGGTCTTGTGCGTGCCTGGCGCGACCACGAAGGTGTACTTGCCGTCGTCTGCCAGCCGGAGGCTCTTCTCCGAGATGACCGGGCGCACCAGGATGTCCCGCGGGTTTACGGTCTTGTTCACTGCTGTCCGTCCTCCTGCTTAGCCGTGCTGCGGGCGACGAAGCTGTCGAGGGCTTCCTGGGTGAAGACAACGTGGTCACTCACCAGGACGTCTCTGGTGTTTAGTTGGTCCTCGGCCAGCAGGTGCACGCCAGGAACATTGCGCAGGCTGAGCCTGGAAACGTGATCTCCCTTGGTGATCACGACCAGCACGTGCGCGGTCGGCCCGGTGAGCGCCGCCAGCGCCAGCACCGCGGTCTTGGTCTTCGGCGTGTCGCCGTCGACCAGGCCGGCCACCACATGCACCCGATCGTGCCTGGCCCGGTCGGAGAGGGCGCCGCGTAGCGCGGCGGCCTTCATCTTCTTCGGCGTGCGCTGCTCGTAGGACCTCGGCTGCGGCCCGAACACCACGCCACCGCCCGCGAACTGCGGGGCCCTGATCGAGCCCTGACGGGCCCGGCCGGTGCCCTTCTGGCGGTACGGCTTCCTGCCGCCGCCGCGGACCTCGCCGCGGGTCTTGGTGGAGTGCGTGCCCTGGCGGGCAGCGGCCTCCTGGGCCACCACCACCTGGTGGATCAGCGGCACGTTGACCTTGGCGTCGAAGATCTCCGGCGGCAGCACAGCAGCCGGAGCCGCCGCCGCGGCCTTGGCGGCACGCGGCTTAGCAGCGGCGCTGCCCGCAGCGCCGGAGCTCGTCTTGGCCGGGCTCATTTCGCCTCACTCTTCACTGGGGACTTGACGGCATTGCGGACGAGCACTAGGCCGCCGGCCGGGCCGGGAACGGCGCCCTTGATAAGCAGCAACCCGCGGTCGGCGTCAACGCCGTGCAGCGTCAGGTTGGGGGTCGTCGTGCGCTCGCCGCCCATGCGGCCGGCCATCCGGACGCCCTTGAACACTCGGCCCGGGTAAGCGCAGCCGCCGATCGAGCCCGGCGCGCGGTGCTTGCGCTTGGTGCCGTGAGAGGAGCTCAGGCCCTTGAAGCCATGGCGCTTGACGACGCCGGCGAAGCCCTTGCCCTTGCTGGTCGCGGTCACGTCGATCAGCTCGCCCGCGGCGAAGGTCTCGGCCGTCACTTCCTGGCCGAGGGTGTAGTCGCTGGCGTTGTCGGTCCGCAGCTCCACCAGGTAACGCCGCGGGGTCACGCCGGCCTTGGCGAAGTGGCCGGCGACCGGCTTGGTCACCTTCCGCGGGTCGATCTCGCCGTAACCAATCTGCACGGCTGAGTAGCCATCAGCGTCAGGCGTCCGCACCGCGGTGACGACACATGGGCCGGCCGCGACCACCGTGACGGGCACCATCCTGCCGTCATCGGCGAAGACCTGGGTCATGCCGAGCTTGGTGCCCAGGACCCCTTTGATCTGCTTGGTCATCTCGGTGCTTTCCTTCTCCGGGCTTCCGCTACAGCTTGATCTCGATGTCGACGCCAGCCGGCACGTCCAGCCGCATCAGCGAGTCGACTGTCCTCGGCGTCGGGTCGATGATGTCGATCAGCCGCTTGTGCGTGCGCATCTCAAAGTGCTCGCGCGAGTCCTTGTACTTGTGCGGCGAGCGGATGACGCAGTAGACGTTCTTCTCGGTCGGCAGCGGCACGGGGCCGGCGACCTTGGCGCCGGTACGAATCACCGTATCGACGATCTTCCGCGCCCAGCTGTCAATGACCTCGTGGTCATAGGCCTTGAGCCGGATGCGGATCTTCTGTCCCGCCATGTGGCTTCGATGTCCTTCGCTCGTGTCGTGCCGCTGTCGTGCCGCCCCGTGCTGCGGGCGGCCGTGGAACGGGCCCGGGGTTTCCCCCGGGCCCGTCGTGCTACTTGATGACCTTGGTAACCCGGCCAGCGCCGACGGTCCGGCCGCCCTCGCGAATAGCGAAGCGCAGGCCTTCCTCCATGGCGATCGGCTGGATGAGGTCGACCTTCATCTCGGTGTTGTCGCCGGGCAGCACCATCTCGGTGCCTTCTGGCAGGTGCACCACGCCGGTCACATCCGTGGTGCGGAAGTAGAACTGCGGCCGGTAGTTGTTGAAGAACGGCGTGTGCCGTCCGCCCTCATCCTTGGACAGGATGTAGACCTGGGCATCGAACTCGGTGTGCGGGGTGTTGGTGCCCGGCTTGATGATGACCTGGCCGCGCTCGACGTCCTCGCGCTTAGTACCGCGAAGCAGCAGGCCGGCGTTGTCGCCCGCCTGGCCCTCGTCGAGGATCTTGTGGAACATCTCGACGCCAGTGACGACGGTCCTGGCCGGCTTCTCCTTGATGCCGATGATCTCGACCTCGTCGCCGGTGTGGATGACGCCGCGCTCGATCCGGCCGGTCACCACGGTGCCGCGGCCAGTGATCGAGAAGACGTCCTCGACCGGCATCAGGAACGGCTTCTCGATCTCACGGACCGGCTCCGGGATGCTGTCATCGCAGGCCGTCATCAGCTCGACGACCTTCTCGCCCCACTCGGCGTCGCCCTCGAGCGCCCTCAGCGCGGATACCCGGATCACTGGTACGTCGTCGCCGGGGAACTCGTAGGTGGTGAGCAGCTCGCGTACCTCAAGCTCAACGAGCTCCAGGATCTCCTCGTCGTCGACCATGTCCGCCTTGTTCAGCGCGACCACGATGTACGGCACGCCAACCTGGCGGGCCAGCAGCACGTGCTCGCGGGTCTGCGGCATCGGGCCGTCGGTAGCCGCCACCACCAGGATCGCGCCGTCCATCTGCGCGGCACCGGTGATCATGTTCTTGATGTAGTCAGCGTGACCAGGGCAGTCGACGTGGGCGTAGTGCCGTTTGTCAGTCTGGTACTCCACGTGCGAGATCGAGATCGTGATCCCGCGCTCCTTCTCTTCCTTCGCGTTGTCGATCTGGTCGAACGCGTAGAAGGGATTAACGTCGGGATACTTGTCGTGCAGCACCTTGGTGATCGCCGCGGTCAGCGTCGTCTTGCCGTGGTCGATATGACCGATGGTGCCGATGTTGACGTGCGGCTTGGTCCGCTGGAACTTGGCCTTCGCCACTTGTGTCTCCTCGTTGCGATCGTTTCCCCACCGAAGTGGGGCCAGGCGCTCACGCGCGCTGCTTGATTCGGATCGTCGTTACTTCTGTCTATTCGCCGCGTGCCTTGGCGATGATCTCCTTGGCAATGCTGGGCGGAACCTCGGCATACGAGTCGAACTGCATGCTGTAGTCCGCCCGGCCCTGGGTCCGGCTGCGCAGGTCGCCCACGTAGCCGAACATCTCAGACAGGGGGACAAGGGCCCGGACGACCCGTACCCCTGACCTCTCTTCCATGGCCTGGATATGGCCTCGACGGCTGTTGAGGTCGCCGATGACCTCACCCATGTAGTCGTCGGGCGTCCGTACCTCGACGGCCATCACGGGCTCGAGCAAGACCGGATCGGCATGCCCGGCGGCCTTCTTGAAGGCCATCGAGCCAGCGATCTTGAAGGCAAGCTCGGATGAGTCGACTTCGTGGTAGGCACCGTCGGTCAGGGTGACCTTCACGTCCACCATCGGATAGCCGGCCAGCACACCGAACTCAGCCGCCTCTTGACAGCCCGCGTCCACCGACGGGATGTACTCCCGCGGCACCCGGCCGCCGGTGACCTTGTTCTCGAACTCGTAGCCGCCGCCGTCGCCGCCGGTCGGCTCGAGGTTGATGATCACCCGGGCGAACTGGCCGGAACCGCCAGTCTGCTTCTTGTGGGTGTACTCGACCTTCTCGGCCTTCTTGCGGATGGTCTCGCGGTAGGCGACCTGCGGGCGACCGATGTTGGCCTCGACCTTGAACTCACGCCGCATGCGTTCCACCAGAACCTCGAGGTGGAGTTCGCCCATCCCCGAGATGATCGTCTGGCCGGTCTCCTCGTCGGTCCGCACCTGGAAGGTCGGGTCCTCTTCCGCCAGCCGCTGGATCGCCGTGCCGAGCTTGTCCTGGTCTGCCTTGGTCCGAGGCTCGATGGCCACGTTGATGACCGGGGCCGGGAAGGTCATCGACTCCAGGATGACCTGCTTGGCCTGGTCACTCAGCGTGTCGCCGGTGGTCGTGTCCTTCAGCCCCATCACGGCCACGATCTGACCAGCGATCGCACTCGGGCGCTCCTCGCGCTTGTTCGCGTGCATCTGGTAGATCTTGCCGATCCGCTCCTTGCGGCCCTTGGTCGAGTTGAGCACCTGGGTGCCCGCCTCGAGGGTGCCGGAGTAGATCCTGATGTAGGTCAGCTTGCCGAGGTGCTGGTCGGACATGATCTTGAAGGCCAGTGCGGAGAACGGCTCGCTGGGGTCCGCGTGCCGCTCGATGACCGTCTCCTCGTCACCGACCGCATGGCCCTTGATCGACGGAATGTCGACGGGGCTCGGCAGGAAGTCGACGATCGCGTCCAGCATCGGCTGCACGCCTTTGTTCTTGAACGCGCTGCCGCACAGCACCGGCGTCACGCTGCCGGCGATAGTGGCGCGGCGGATCGCGGCGATCAGGTGGTCGGCAGCGGGCTCGTTGCCTTCCAGGTAGAGCTCCATCATCTCTTCGTCGTTCTCGGAGATGGTCTCCACAAGCTTGTCGCGCCACTCCCGCGCCGCCTCGGCGTGGTCGTCCGGGATCGAGACGATGTCGTAGGTGTCGCCCTTGCCCTCGGTCTGCCAGAGCAGCCCGCGCATGTTGATCAGGTCGATCACACCGCGGAAGTCGGACTCGACGCCCCACGGCAGCTGAACTACCAGCGGGGTCGCGCCGAGCCTGTCGGCGATCATTTCCACGCAGCGGTGGAACTCAGCACCGACCCGGTCCATCTTGTTCACGAAGCAGATCCGCGGCACACCGTACCTGTCGGCCTGCCGCCAGACAGTCTCAGACTGCGGCTCCACGCCGGCCACGCCGTCGAAGACGGCCACGGCGCCGTCGAGCACGCGCAGCGATCGCTCCACCTCGACGGTGAAGTCGACGTGGCCGGGCGTGTCGATGATGTTGATGGTGTGGTCACGCCACATGGCCGTGGTGGCAGCGGAGGTGATGGTGATGCCGCGCTCTTGCTCCTGCTCCATCCAGTCCATCGTGGCTGCGCCCTCGTGGACTTCACCGATCTTGTAATTGATGCCGGTGTAGAACAGGATCCGCTCGGTAGTAGTGGTTTTGCCCGCGTCGATATGCGCCATGACGCCGATGTTCCGGACGCTGGCGAGTTCGGTAGCGGTCTGTGTCCCGGCCACTGTTACTGATCCTCGTTCCCTGTTGATCTGGTGAGCTCGCTACCAGCGGTAGTGAGCGAAAGCCTTGTTGGACTCGGCCATCTTGTGGGTGTCCTCGCGGCGCTTCACGCTTGCCCCGAGGCCATTGCTGGCGTCGAGCAACTCGTTCATGAGGCGCTCGGTCATGGTCTTCTCCCGGCGCTGGCGCGAGTACGCGATCAGCCAGCGCAGCGCCAGCGTGGTGCTACGGGAGGCGCGAACCTCGACCGGCACCTGGTAGGTGGCGCCTCCGACACGGCGGCTGCGAACCTCAAGCGTCGGCTTGACGTTGTCCAGAGCACGCTTGAGCGTGACCACCGGGTCGTTGCCCGTCTTGTCCCGGCAGCCTTCGAGCGCACCGTAGACGATCCGCTCGGCGAGCGACCGCTTGCCGCTCTTCAGCACCTTGTTCACCAGCGCGGTGACGAGCGGCGAGCCGTAGACCGGGTCGGTCACCAGCTGCCGCTTGGTCGCGGGGCCCTTGCGCGGCATGTCAGCTCTTCTCCTTCTTCGCGCCGTAGCGGCTTCGCGCCTGCTTGCGGTTGCGGACCCCCTGGGTGTCCAGTGAGCCGCGGATGACCTTGTAGCGGACACCGGGCAGGTCGCGGACCCGGCCGCCGCGGACCAGCACGATCGAGTGCTCCTGCAGGTTGTGCCCGACGCCGGGGATATAGGCCGTGACCTCTATCTGGCTGGTGAGCCTGACTCGGGCCACCTTGCGCAGCGCCGAGTTCGGCTTCTTTGGCGTGGTGGTATAGACGCGCGTGCATACCCCGCGGCGCTGGGGGCTGCCCTTAAGCGCCGGAGTCTTGTTCTTGGCTACCTTGTCCTGCCGGCCCTTGCGGACTAGCTGCTGGATCGTGGGCAACGCGTCTCCGTCTTTTCTCTGCCACGCGCCGTCTGGCGCGCTATTGGTTGTCTGTCTCTCGGCTGTACCTGCCGGCTGAGCCAGCCGGTGCCGCGCCGGTTGACGCGGCCTGTCTAAGCCGTGTCTCGCGACGCGGCCATATCGCTCTACCGCACTCTGGGCGCGGCCTAGGACGTGCTTGGCCTGCTGGTTTCCTTGCCCGTCCGGCCCCCGCGGTCGGGCGTGTCGCCCGGCCCAAACTGCGCCGTTCGCGACTCAACCAGGCCACTGTTTTGCCCAGACACACTGTCTGCCCAGACACACTGTCTGCCCAGACATACAATCTGCCCAGACACACCGTGAGCCCGGAATCCGGAAGGGAAGTCTCGCTGCCTGCCTGGCCCGCTGTACTTCCTCGGCACCGTAGCTTCCCGGCACCTGGCAAAGAGACCGCGGTCACTCAGACAAGCACGCGCCCATAAGGCATGGGCACGGAGAACCAGAATACCCAACCCTTGCCGCGCTGGCAAAACGGGCCGGCTTCTTGTCCTCCGCTCATCGCAAGTTTAGCGGAGGCTGAGCGGCGCGGTACCCCTCATCGGCTAGACATCAGCACACAAGGACCACCGCAGGTTGAGAACGTTACTCAGATATAACATTATTCCCGATTCAACTGGCCCTATAGTCACAGAGCTACTTCCGACTGCGTTGTCGCCACAGCCTTGCTCGCACACCACCCGAGGCAGGACCGTAATGAACAACGAACTCGGCTTCCGCGGGTCTTGCGTGGCCGGACTCGCCACCCTGATCGCTCTGATGTCCGCCGCTCCAGCGCTCGCGACCGCGGCGACGTTGCCGAAACCTGTGGTCCAGTCGCTCCGTGCGAGCAAGATGACGCTCGGTCACACCGGCGGCAAGGTGACGCTGACCGCCAAGGTCCTGCACGCCAGCCGCTGCACCTTCGCAAGCCGACCTAGTCTCCGAGGACTGCCGCTAACCGTCACCTGCGGTAGCGGGACCGCTACCGCCAAGGTCCTGCTGCCTGCCAACGTCGGAACGATCGTCAGCTCTTACCGGCTCGGCGTGACAGCAGTAGGCTCTGGCGGCCGTTCGAAACCGCGGTATGTCACCGTCAAGGTGCTGCCGGAGCCGCCGACCGCGGATCTGACCGCAGCGCCTGCGGGCGGCCTGACCAAGGCCGGAGGTAGCGCCACCCTGACCGCCACGGTGAGCCGATCGGCGAGCTGTGAACTGTCGGCCAGTCCAGCGATCGCCGGGCTACCGGTGTCCCTGCCGTGCGCGGCGGGGAAGGCACCACGGACGGTGCGCAAAGTCGTGACCCTACCTGCGCTCACTGGCTCGGCCTCCCAGGCATACGCCTTCAAGCTCAAGGTGACAGGCCCGGGCGGCACGACCACGTCGGGTGCTGCCGAGACGGTTTGGCCAGCTATGCAGTTCGGCACCCCGACTGCGGCTGATCCGCCGCGTAGCTATCCGGCGGGGCTGTCGTGCGCGAGTGCCAGTGACTGCGTGGCCATCGACGCTTTTGGCGACGTGGTCACCTGGAACGGGTCGTCGTGGTCGGCTCCGCGGCGAGTGCTGGACTATCCGCCCGGCTCGGTTACCGGCATGACCACGGCGGTGTCCTGCCCGACTACGAGCTTCTGCGCCGCGGTCAGCCAGACCGGCGCGACTGCGCTGGAGCGTGGCGGGACTTGGGCGCCGGGACCGACTTCCGGCCTGACCTCTAACGTCAGCGCCGGGGCAAGCCAGATCTCCTGCGCCAGCGCGAGCCTCTGCGTAGCCGCGGGGGCGGACGAGACCGCAATCTTTGACGGTTCCAGCTGGACCGCACCCGCGCCCATGCCCGGCGGCAACGCCGCCATCCAGTCCGTCTCCTGTGCCAAGTCGACGACCTTCTGCATGGCCACTGACATCAACGGCAGTGCCTACAGCTACGACAGCTCCGGCTGGAGCATGGCGACTCATTTCGACACGAGCACGGATCCGCTGCCGGAGGTGTCGTGCGCAGCGCCTAAATTCTGCGTTGCCGTCGACGGTGCGGGCGTGGACAGCTCCGGGAGCGCTTTCACCTACACGGGGACGTGGAGTGCCGCCACGCCGGTTAGCTCCGGCACCGGCCTGAACTCGATCTCCTGCCCGACGTCCAAGTACTGCCTGGCTACGGGCGCGGACGGCAACTACTACACCCGGACGAGCGGGAAGTGGAGCGGCTCGCAGTCGGGCGTCCTCGGCGAGTACGACGCGTCCTGCACGAGCTCGGTTTCGTGCGTCGTGCTGGGCGCCGGCGGCAGCGCGGGCCTTCTCAAGGGCACAAACTGGTCTCTGACGTCGACCGGCCTGCGCTATTCCGGGTTCACGACGTCGGTCTCCTGCGCCACATCATCGTTCTGTGTAGCTGTGGACCAGACCGGGTCAATGGCCGTTTACAACGGCTCGCGGTGGACTGATCGCCCTCTTGCGGGTGTACCGAACGGCGTCGGGCTTGTCTCCGTGTCGTGTCCGAGCGTCCGCTTCTGCATGGCCGTCGATGATCAGAACGGCCTGTACGCGAGCGGGACGTACGTCTGGAACGGCACGTCCTGGGGCCCCGGCGGTCTGCCCGGCAACTATCTCACCTCGGTGTCATGCACGTCGCGAACGTTCTGCATGGCCCTCGGCAACCTCAATACCGGCGTCTTTGCCTCGATATGGAACGGCAAATCGTGGGGTACCCAGACACAGATTGACTCCCCGGCTGCATACGTGCAGATCTCCTGTGCGAGTGCGACATTCTGCGCGGCGGTCGATGCCAACGGCGATGCCATAACGTTCAACGGGACATCATGGTCGGCGCCAGCCGCTATCGATCCAGGGGTCCTGCAGCCCCTCAGTACCGTCTCGTGCCCAACTTCGACCTTCTGCACCGCGATGGACGGCTTCGGCCAGGCCTTCGCGTACACGCCGACCGGTTGGTCCAAGGCAGTAGGTGTAGAAAACGGTGCTGGCGTTACTTCTGTCTCCTGCGTCTCGGCTGCCTTCTGCGTCGCAGCGGACGAGACAGGCAACGTCGTCACCGAGTATGACGGCACCTGGTCCGCACCGGAGAACATTGATCCGCAGAGCAACAGCAACTTCTACGGGTTCACATCAATCTCGTGCGCGACGGTGGCGTTCTGCGTCGCTGTGGACTACTACGGGAACGCGTCCGTGGGAGTCGGCTGACCGCCAGCAAGGAGCCTCCGGCCGGTGGACGGCCACTCAGGGCGGCGGTGGAGACTGGTGACGGGCCCAGCAACAAGCTGATCGCCTGTTGACCTGAGGGGACCGCCGCATGCCTATGGTGATAGGGACGTCCGGCTGGCAGTACCGCGACTGGCGCGGAACCTTCTACCCCCAGGACGTGCCGGCGGCAAAGTGGCTGGAGTACTACGCTGCAGCATTCCCGACCGTCGAGAACAACGGCACTTTCTACCGGCTGGCCGCGCCGAAGACATTCGCCGACTGGCGCGCCCGCACGCCTGATGGGTTTGTCATGGCGGTTAAGGCCAGCCGGTTCCTGACACATGTCCGGCGGCTACGCGAGCCGGCGCAGCCGGTCGGACGGCTGATCGAGAGCATGTCCCAGCTCGGGGACAGGCTCGGCCCGGTGCTGGTGCAGCTTCCCCCGAACATGCCGGCCGACCCTGGTGCGCTCGACGAGACCCTCCGCCAGTTCGCCGTTCAGTACCGCGCCGGAAGGCGTGGCGGCAAGCTGCGGGTATGCGTGGAGTTCCGGCACGAATCCTGGTTCACCGCGGAGATCAGGCAACTGCTGAGCCAGCACGACGCCGCGCTGTGCTGGTCGGACCGGCGTGGCCGTCCCCTGGGTCCGCTCTGGCGGACGGCCGGCTGGGGCTACCTGCGACTGCATGAAGGAGCAGCGCAACCGTGGCCGCGGTACGGACGCCAGGCACTGCGGACCTGGCTGCACCGCGTCGCCGACACCTGGCCGCCGGATGCGGACGTCTTCGCCTACTTCAACAACGACCAGAACGCCGCCGCACCCGCCGACGCCGCCGCTCTGACCGCGATGGCCAAGCGGGCCGGATCAACGGCCGCTTCTGAAGAACGGGTGCCGGCCCGCCGGGAGCCGCGATCCAGGCGAGCAGGATCTGGTACCCCGGCACGAAGATGAAATCGTTGGGTAGGCCCCGCCGAGCCGGAACGCTGCGGGCCCGCAGGTCGATTGACCCGCGCGGCCCGCAGCATCGTCGTCAGGCAGCCTCTAAGGACGACCCCGTTCCCTTGTTATCTGTTGTAGGCGCCGAAGTCGTACTCCTCGAGCGGAATGGCCTGGCCAGATACCTGACCGAAGGCGTAGTCGGCCGGGCTGTCGTAGGACGCGGGCGGGTACACGGCCGCCTTTGCCTCGTCCGTCGGCTCCACCCGCAGGCTGCGGTAGCGCTGCATGCCAGTGCCCGCCGGGATCAGCTTGCCGATGATGACGTTCTCCTTCAGGCCGACCAGCGAGTCCGACCTAGCGTGAATCGCCGCGTCGGTCAGGACCCGCGTGGTCTCCTGGAAGGAGGCCGCCGATAGCCACGACTCGGTGGCCAGCGACGCCTTGGTGATGCCCATGAGCTGCGGACGGCCTGCCGCCGAGGTGCCGCCGGCCTCGACGACAGCACGGTTGACCTCCTCGAACTTCGGCCGCTCGACCAGCTCGCCGGGCAGCAGGTCGGTGTCGCCGGACTCGATCACGTTCACCCGCTTGAGCATCTGCCGGATGATGATCTCGATGTGCTTGTCGTGGATCGACACGCCCTGAGACCGGTACACCTCCTGGACCTCGTGCACCAGGTGCAACTGCACCTCGCGCGAGCCGAGGATGCGCAGCACCTCGTGCGGGTTGACCGCGCCCTCGATGAGCTGCTGGCCCACCCGGACGTGGTCGCCATCGCTGACCTTCAGCCGGGACCGCATGGAGACCTGGTAGGGCACTTCCTCCGAGCCGTCATCCGGCACGATCACGATCTTGCGAGCCTTGTCCTGCTCGTCGATCCTGACCTTGCCATCGACCTCGCTGATCGGCGCCAGGCCCTTGGGAATCCTGGCCTCGAACAGCTCCTGGATGCGCGGCAGCCCGTGGGTGATGTCCAGGCCCGCCACACCACCGGTGTGGAAGGTACGCATCGTCAGCTGGGTGCCCGGCTCGCCGATGGACTGCGCGGCGATGATGCCGACCGCCTCGCCCACGTCGACCCGCTTGCCGGTGGCCAGCGACCGCCCGTAGCACTTGGCACAGACGCCGACCTTGGCCTGGCAGACCAGAACCGAGTAGGTGCGCACCGACTCCACGCCAGCGCCGACGAGCGCGTCGATCATGGCCTCGGTCATGTCCGTTTCAGCAGTCACCATCACCGTGCCGTCAGCCGCCACAGCGTCCTCGGACAGGGTGCGGCCGGTGCCGGTGTTCTCGATGTTCGGCAGCTTGCGGAGGACGCCGTCGGTGCCCTTCGCAGCGATCCGCATCGGCAGTGACCGGTCGGTACCGCAGTCTTCTTCGCGCACGATGACGTCCTGGGCCACGTCCACCAGCCGCCGGGTGAGGTACCCGGAGTCGGCGGTGCGCAGCGCGGTGTCGGCGAGGCCCTTGCGGGCACCGTGCGTCGAGATGAAGTACTCCAGCACCGACAGGCCCTCGCGGAAGCTGGACTTGATCGGCCGCGGGATCGTCTCGCCCTTGGGGTTGGACACCAGGCCGCGCATACCGGCGATCTGCCTGATCTGCATCAGGTTTCCGCGAGCGCCGGAGTTGACCATCATCCAGACCGGGTTGGTCTCGGGGAAGGCCTTCTCCATGTCGGTCGCCACATCGGCGGTGGCGTGCGTCCAGATCTCGATGAGTTCCTGGCGCCGCTCGTCGTCGGTGATAAGGCCGCGCTCGTACTCACGCTGCACCTTCTCGGCCCGCTTCTCGTAGGTGTCCAGGATCTCCCGCTTGTTCGGCGGTGCGGCCACGTCCTCGATCGAGATCGTGACGCCGGACCTGGTTGCCCAGTGGAAGCCGGCATCCTTCAGCGCGTCCAGCGCCGCCGCGACCTCAACCTTGGGGTAGGTCTCGGCGAGCTCGTTCACGATCACGGACAGCTGCTTCTTGCCGACCTCGAAGTTGACGAACGGGTAGTCCGCCGGCAGGGTCTCGTTCAGCAAGCAGCGACCGAGCGTGGTCTCCAGCCGCAGCGGCCTGCCGGGCTCCCAGCCCTCCGGCGGGGTGAATCCGCGCGGCGGGGTGATGTCGGCCAGCCGGATGGTGATCTTGGCCTGGAGGTCGAGGTCGCCACGGTCGTAGGCCATGAGTGTCTCGGCCAGGCTACCGAAGACCCTGCCCTCGCCCGGAGCCCCGTCCTTCTCCCTAGTCAGCCAGTAGATCCCGATGACCATGTCCTGAGTCGGCATGGTCACCGGCTTGCCATCGGCGGGCTTGAGGATGTTGTTGGTGGACAGCATCAGGATGCGGGCCTCGGCCTGCGCCTCGGCGGACAGCGGCACGTGCACGGCCATCTGGTCACCGTCGAAGTCCGCGTTGAACGCGGTGCAGACGAGCGGGTGAATCTGGATCGCCTTGCCCTCGACTAGCTGCGGCTCGAAGGCCTGGATGCCGAGCCGGTGCAGGGTCGGCGCGCGGTTCAGCAGCACCGGGTGCTCGGTGATGACTTCCTCGAGCACATCCCAGACCACCGGCCTGGCCCGCTCCACCATCCGCTTCGCTGACTTGATGTTCTGCGCGTGGTTAAGGTCCACCAGCCGCTTCATCACGAAGGGCTTGAACAGCTCGACCGCCATCTCCTTCGGCAGGCCGCACTGGTGCAGCTTGAGCTGCGGGCCGACCACGATGACGCTGCGGCCTGAGTAGTCGACGCGCTTGCCGAGCAGGTTCTGGCGGAACCGGCCCTGCTTGCCCTTGAGCATGTCGGACAGCGACTTGAGCGGCCGGTTACCAGGACCGGTAACCGGGCGGCCGCGGCGGCCGTTGTCGAACAGCGAGTCCACGGCCTCCTGCAGCATCCGCTTCTCGTTGTTCACGATGATCTCGGGCGCGCCAAGGTCGAGCAGCCTCTTCAGCCGGTTGTTCCGGTTGATGACCCGGCGGTACAGGTCGTTCAGGTCGGAGGTGGCGAACCGGCCACCGTCCAGCTGAACCATCGGCCGCAGGTCCGGCGGGATCACCGGGATGCAGTCGAGCACCATGCCGAGCGGGCTGTTGGTGGTGTTCAGGAACGCCGACACGACCTTGAGCCGCTTGAGCGCCCGGGCCTTCCGCTGGCCCTTGCCCGTCCGGATGATCTCCCGCAGGTTCGCGGCCTCGGCCTCGAGGTCGAAGCTGCCAACCCGCTCCTGGATCGCCTGCGCGCCCATGCCGCCGCGAAAATACCGGCCGAACCGGTCCCGCATCTCGCGGTACAGCAGCTCGTCGCCCTCCAGGTCCTGCACCTTGAGGTTGCGGAACCTGTTCCAGACCTCCTCGATCCGGTCGATCTCACGCTGCGCGCGGTCCCGAATCTGCTTGCACTCACGGTCGGAGGACTCCCGGACCTTGCGGCGCGCGTCGCCCTTGGCACCCGCGGCCTCCAGTTCGGCCAGGTCCTTCTCCAGCTTCGCCTGGCGCGCCTCGATGTCGGCGTCCCGGCGCTGCTCAAGTTGGCTCTTCTCGACGGTGATCTTGGCCTCGAGGCTCGGCAGGTCACGCGCACGGGCGTCATCGTCCACGTACGTGATCATGTAAGCGGCGAAGTAGATGACCTTCTCCAGGTCCTTCGGCGCCAGGTCGAGCAGGTAACCGAGGCGGCTCGGAACACCCTTGAAGTACCAGATGTGGGTAACGGGAGCGGCCAGCTCGATGTGACCCATCCGCTCGCGGCGGACCTTGGCCCGAGTGACCTCGACACCGCAGCGCTCGCAGATGATGCCCTTGAAGCGGACGCGCTTGTACTTACCGCAGTAGCACTCCCAGTCCCTGGTCGGGCCGAAGATCTTCTCGCAGAAGAGCCCGTCCTTTTCCGGCTTCAGGGTCCGGTAGTTAATGGTCTCCGGCTTCTTGACCTCACCATGCGACCACGTCCGGATGTCGTCCGCTGTGGCAAGGCCAATCCGCAGGTCGTCGAAAAAGTTGACGTCTAGCACGTTTATATTCCCCTGGGGTAGTTCGTCGGACGTCTCGTGGCTAGGTATCTCGTGGCTGACCGTGGCGCGGCTGACCGCCCAGTGGCTGACCGTCGAGTGGCTGACCTTCTCGTGGCGGATCAGACCTCTTCGACGCTGCTCGGCTCGCGCCGGGACAGATCAATGCCGAGCTCTTCCGCCGCGCGGAAGACGTCCTCGTCGGTGTCACGCATCTCGATGGCCGCGCCGTCACTGGAGAGCACCTCCACATTCAGGCAGAGCGACTGCATCTCCTTGATCAGCACCTTGAAGGACTCAGGGATGCCAGGTTCGGGGATGTTCTCGCCCTTCACGATGGCCTCGTAGACCTTGACCCGGCCGAGGATGTCGTCGGACTTGATGGTCAGCAGCTCCTGGAGCGCGTAGGCCGCGCCGTAGGCCTCCAGTGCCCAGACCTCCATCTCACCGAAGCGCTGGCCACCGAACTGGGCCTTACCGCCGAGCGGCTGCTGGGTGATCATCGAGTACGGGCCTGTCGACCTGGCGTGGATCTTGTCGTCCACCAGGTGCAGCAGCTTGAGGATGTAGATGTAGCCCACGGAGATCGGGTCCTTGAATGGCTCACCGGTCCGGCCATCGAACAGCTGAGCCTTGCCGGTGGCGCCGACCAGCCGGTCGCCGTCCCGGTTCGGCAGCGTGCTCGCGAGCAGGCCGGTGATCTCCTCCTCCTTGGCGCCGTCGAAGACGGGCGTCGCGACCTTGCTGCCAGCCGCGGCGGCGTCGGCGCCGATCTGTGCCAGCCGGTTCTTCCAGTCGGCGTCGCTGCCGTTGATCTGCCAGCCGGTGGCGGCCACCCAGCCGAGGTGGGTCTCCAGAACCTGACCGACGTTCATTCGGCCAGGCACGCCGAGCGGGTTGAGCACGATGTCGACCGCAGTGCCATCGGGCAAGAACGGCATGTCCTCGACCGGCAGGATCTTGGCGATAACGCCCTTGTTCCCGTGCCGGCCGGCCAGCTTGTCACCGTCGGTGATCTTGCGCTTGGCCGCAACGTAGACGCGGACAAGCTCGTTCACGCCGGGCGGCAGCTCGTCACCGTTGTCCCTGGTGAACACGCGGACGCCGATGACCTTGCCGGACTCGCCGTGCGGCACCTTCAGGCTGGTGTCGCGGACCTCGCGGGCCTTCTCCCCGAAGATCGCCCGCAGCAGCCGCTCCTCCGGGGTCAGCTCGGTCTCGCCCTTGGGGGTGACCTTGCCAACCAGGATGTCGCCTGTGACTACCTCGGCACCGATCCTGATGATGCCCCGGTCGTCCAGGTCAGCCAGCACCTCGTCGGAGACGTTCGGGATGTCCCTGGTGATCTCCTCCGGGCCCAGCTTGGTGTCCCGGGCGTCGACCTCGTGCTCCTCGATGTGAATCGAGGACAGCACGTCGTCCTGCACCAGGCGCTGGGACAAGATGATCGCGTCTTCGTAGTTGTGGCCCTCCCACGGCATGAAGGCGACCAGCAGGTTGCGGCCGAGCGCCATCTCGCCGTTGTCGGTGCACGGGCCGTCGGCGATGACCTGTCCGACCTCGACCCGCTGGCCTTCAAGGGCAACCGGCTTCTGGTTGAAGCACGTGCCCTGGTTGGACCGCCGGAACTTGGCCACCAGGTAGTCAGTCCTGGTGCCGTCGTCGTTGGCCACGGTTATGTAGTCGGCGCAGACCTGCTCGACCACGCCCGCCTTCTCGGCCACGATCACGTCGCCGGCGTCGACAGCGGCGCGGTATTCCATGCCGGTGCCCACAAGCGGGGCCTCGCTGCGCAGCAGCGGGACGGACTGGCGCTGCATGTTGGAGCCCATCAGCGCCCGGTTGGCGTCGTCATGCTCGAGGAACGGGATCATGGCCGTCGCGACCGACACCATCTGGCGCGGCGACACGTCCATGTAGTCGACCTCATCGGGCTTGATGTAGTCGACCTCGCCGCCCTTGCGCCGGACCAGTACGCGGTCGCCGGTGAAGCTGCCGTCGGTCTCGATCGGCTCGTTCGCCTGCGCGATGACGTGCCGGTCTTCCTCGTCCGCAGTGAGGTAGTCGATTTGGTCGGTGACCTTGCCGGCCTTGACCTTGCGGTACGGCGTCTCCACGAAGCCGAACGCGTTGACCCGGCCGTAGGACGAGAGCGAGCCGATCAGGCCGATGTTCGGTCCTTCCGGGGTCTCGATCGGGCACATCCGGCCGTAGTGGCTGGGGTGCACGTCCCGAACCTCGAATCCGGCCCGCTCCCTGGACAGGCCGCCGGGTCCGAGCGCGGACAGCCGCCGCTTGTGCGTCAGGCCAGCCAGCGGGTTGGTCTGGTCCATGAACTGCGACAGCTGGCTGGTCCCGAAGAACTCCTTGATGGAGGCCACGACCGGCCGGATGTTGATCAGGGTCTGCGGCGTGATCGCCTCGACGTCCTGGGTCGTCATCCGCTCGCGGACGACCCGCTCCATCCTGGCCAGGCCAAGGCGGACCTGGTTCTGGATCAGCTCGCCCACGGTACGCAGACGACGGTTACCGAAGTGGTCGATGTCGTCGGTCTCAACCGGGATCATCTCGCTGCCGGACTTCATCTCCTCCTCGCCGACGTGCAGCCGGACGAGGTACTCGATGGTGGCGGCGATGTCTTCCTCGGTCAGCGTGCCCTGGTTGATCGGCTGCCCCAGCCCCAGCTTCTTGTTGACCTTGTAGCGGCCGACCTTGGCCAGGTCGTATCGCTTGGGGTTGAAGTACAGGTTCTCCAGCAGCGCCTGCGCCGACTCCCTGGTCGGGGGCTCGCCGGGCCGCAGCTTGCGGTAAATGTCGAGCAGCGCGTCATCCTGGCCGGTGGTGTGATCCTTCTCCAGGGTGGCCCGCATGGACTCGAACTGGCCGAACCGCTCAAGGATCCGTGCCTCATCCCAGCCGAGCGCCTTCAGCAGGACGGTCACGCTCTGCTTGCGCTTGCGGTCGATACGGACACCGACCGCGTCCCGCTTGTCGATCTCGAACTCCAGCCAGGCACCACGGGACGGGATCACCTTGCAGCTGAAGATGTCCTTGTCGGAGGTCTTGTCGACCTGGCGGTCGAAGTAGACGCCCGGCGACCGGACAAGCTGTGATACCACGACACGCTCGGTGCCGTTGATGATGAATGTGCCCTTGGCCGACATAAGCGGGAAGTCGCCCATGAACACGGTCTGGCTCTTGATCTCGCCAGTGGAGTTGTTAATGAACTCCGCGGTTACGAACATCGGCGCGGAGTAGGTCATGTCCTTGTCCTTGCACTCCTCGGCGGAGTACTTGGGCGGCTCGAACCGGTGATCGCGGAACGAGAGCGACATGGTCCCGGTGAAGTCCTCGATCGGACTGATCTCCTCGAAGATCTCTTCGAGGCCGGACTGCTCCGGGAGATTCTTATGCCCCGCCTTCTTCTCGGCCTCGAGCCGGGCACGCCAGCGCTCGTTGCCAAGCAGCCAGTCAAACGACTCGGTTTGCAGGGCGAGGAGGCTGGGCACCTCTAGTGGCTCGGTGATACGAGCGAAGGAAACACGACGGGGACCAAAGGCGGTAACTGAGGCGCTGCGCGAGGCTGCCAACAGGGGTCCTTCCGAGCTTGTGACGGACGGTGCATCGCGCGCACGCTAAACGCCC
This sequence comes from uncultured Actinomycetota bacterium, assembly GCA_963804435.1. Lineage (GTDB taxonomy): Bacteria > Actinomycetota > Actinomycetes > Streptosporangiales > Streptosporangiaceae > JAJYUU01. The sequence continues at coordinate 4,891,761 of CAWDQI010000001.1, forward strand.
CGCGGCTACGCCGCTAGGGGTTTGGGAGCCGAGGACGAGTGGGTGCAGCGCAAATTGGCAGTGTAGTCGAACGACACACCGCTGGTCAACTGTACGTCACTATGAGGTTCACGGTTGCAAAGGAGCATCGCTCCTTCGAAGCAAAACGTCAAGTCCTGGAAGCCTTGTGTCGCAACTAGAGGCTATGAGACGAAGGTCACACTGGGTAATGAGTTTAGAATCCGAAGATAACGGGTAGGCCTAGTGGTTCGGCGAGAACCGGCCGATGGCCCGCTCTCTTCACTGCTTCTCGCAGCCCCGAGGCGTCGCTGGCGTTCCGAGATCCGTCATGACATTGGCCCGCTGCGGCAGCAGCCGCAGCGGGCCAAGTCCAGTTCGTGCCCCCGCTACTTGACCGTGACAGTGGCGCCGGCGCCCTCCAGGGCCGCCTTTGCCTTGTCCGCCGCTTCCTTGTTGACCCGCTCAAGCAGCGGCTTTGGCGCGCCATCGACTAGGTCCTTCGCCTCCTTGAGCCCGAGGCTGGTCAGGGTGCGGACCTCCTTGATGACCTGGATCTTCTTGTCGCCAGCGGCCTCGAGGATGACGTCGAACTCGTCCTTCTCCTCTGGCTCCTCGGCCGCGGCACCGCCGCCAGCGCCCGGAGCGGCAGCAGCGACCGCCATCGGCGCGGCCGCCTTCACGTCGAAGGTCTCCTCGAACTGCTTCACGAACTCAGAGAGCTCGATCAGCGTCATCTCCTTGAACGCATCGAGCAGGTCGTCTGCGCTGAGCTTTGCCATGGTGGTGCTTCCTCTTCCGTTCATTCCGTGTGTCGCCGATGGCCGTCAGCCACCTGCGGGATCTGGTCAGATCAGTCGTGGTGACTGATTAGCTTTCCTCGGTGCCGGCCTCGGCCGGTTCAGCTGCCTGCGCATCTCCTGCCGGAGCTGGACCTGATCCGGCCGCGACTGGTGCCTCAGGCCCGGAATCGTCGCCCCCGCTCGCCTTCTTCTCCTCGAGCGCCGCCAGCAGCCTCGCCATCTGCGTAGGCAGCGCCGCGAACGTCGCTGCGGCGCCAGACAGGGACGCCTTCATGGCGCCAGCGAGCTTGGCGAGTAGCACCTCGCGCGGCTCAAGGTCAGCAAGCTTGACGATGTCCGCCGGGTTCATCGCCTTGCCGTCGAGCACGCCGCCCTTGATGACCAGCAGCGGGTTCGCCCTGCTGAAGTCACGCAGGCCCTTGGCGGCCTCGACGATGTCACCCTGAACGAATGCGATAGCCGACGGCCCGACCAGCATGTCGGTGAGCTCACTGGTGACGCCCGCCTCGTTGGCGGCGATCTTCGTAAGCGTGTTCTTGACGACCGAGAACGTCGCGTTCGGGCCCAGCGTCTGGCGAAGCTCGCCTAGCTGGGACACCGTCAGACCGCGATACTCGGTCAGCACGGCGCCTGACGAGCTCTGGAATCGCTCGGTGAGCTCGGCGACCGCGGTCACCTTCTCTGCCCTCGCCACGGGCCTCCCTTCTCGGTCCGGGCACTTCACCTACTAGCGATGCGCCCGGCTATGTTCGGCGCCGGCGAGGCCTAAACACGCAAACGCCCCGTACGCAGGCGCACGGGGCGAAACCTGAGCGGCACATAGTGCACGCCCGGTCTGGCTCACTCGCCTGCGTGGGCCGCCCGCGTGGCGGGCCTTCAGCCGCCGCGCTCTACGCGCGGCGACAGCCGACGGTCTTTGGCAGGATTTCAGGGTACGCGGCCAAGGCCCGGCCAGCCAAATCGCGTGAGTTGCGCCGGGGCGCCGGGGCGCCGACGGCCGGCCTGCTCCGGCTCTCCCTCGGGGCCGGCCCTCGGCCCGGCCGGCTGCCATCACCTTGGCGAACGGCCGTTTCCGCCAGCGCGATTCCCGCGGGCCCGATGCGCGGGCAAATGCCTGCCTGGAGCGAGGACCTGTCGGAGAAAATGCACAACCAGTACGATTGCGGGCGTGACCAAGGACGGTGGCGAGTCTAGAATCGCGACGCCGCGGCCAGGTTCCACCGATTTCGGTCACTTGGTAGGGATACTTTGCCCGATTTATGGAGGCCGCTATCGGTGGAACGTGCGAGCCGGAACCCTAGAGGCACCCGGTTTATCCTATAAAGGCGTTAAGTTCCCGCCGCCCTGCTGAGCCGCGGGGCTCGGCGTGCGCGAAGTCGCCGGGCCCGGCCGACAGGCGAAGCCTTCGCCCGGTTATCGCCTAGCCCGATGAAGGACCAGCGACCGGCAAGCACATTGCGACTGCGGAGGGGGCCGTTCCGACCGCACCGCGCCGCACCGTCAGGCTGCCCGCATGTAAAAGGCGGCTGCGGGTCAAGGGCGGCCGCGGGTCAAAGGCGCCCGCGGGTCAAAGGCGCCCGCGGGTCAGACTGCGGCCGGCTGGCCGTCGACTTCTGCTGTCAGGCCCCTGGTGATGCCTGGGTCGACCTGGATGCCCGGCCCCATGGTCGTGGTGATCGCGACCTTCTTCAGGTATTTGCCTTTGGCCGCTGCCGGCTTAAGCCTCATGACCTCGTCGAGCGCCGCCGCATAGTTCTCCACCAGGGCCCGGTTGTCAAAGGACGCCTTGCCGATGATCAAGTGCAGGTTGCTGTTCTTGTCGACGCGGAACTCGATCTTGCCACCCTTGATCTCGGTCACGGCCTTGGCGACGTCCATCGTGACGGTGCCGGTCTTTGGGTTCGGCATCAGGCTGCGCGGACCGAGCACCCGCCCGAGGCGCCCGACTTTGCCCATGAGGTCGGGCGTGGCGACGACGGCGTCGAAGTCGAGGAAGCCGCCCTGCACGCGCTCGATCAGCTCGTCCGAGCCAACGTAGTCAGCCCCGGCCGCGCTAGCCTCCTCTGCCCTCTCACCGGTGGCGAAGACCAGCACACGGGCCGTCTTGCCAGTGCCGTGCGGCAGGTTAACCGTGCCGCGAACCATCTGGTCGGCCTTGCGCGGATCGACGCCGAGCCTGAAGGCGACCTCGACCGTGGAGTCGAACTTGGTCGTCGAGGTGTCCTTGGCGAGCGCAACCGCTTCCGAGGGCGTATACAACTTGCCGGCATCGACCCTCTCGTCGGCCTTCCGGTAAGACTTACTGCGCTTCATTGCTGCTCCTTTTGAATCTGTCGGAGGTCGTGGTCAGCGGGCCAGCGCCTGGCCCTGCCACCGGCCGCGCGCACCCGGCGCGACCGCCATCACTAGTAACCGTCAGCCCTCGACCTTAATGCCCATCGACCGGGCGGTCCCGGCGATGATCTTTTCGGCCGCCTCGATCGTAGTGGCGTTCAGGTCGGGCATCTTGGTCTGGGCGATCTCGCGTACCTGGGCCGTGGTCACCGAGCCGACCTTGGTCTTGTGCGGCTCGCCGCTGCCCTTCTGCACCCCGGCCGCCTTCTTGATCAGCTCGGGCGCTGGCGGGGTCTTGGTGATGAAGGTGAACGACCTGTCCTCATAGATCGTGATCTCCACCGGGATGACGTTGCCGCGCTGACCGTCCGTCGCGGCGTTGTATTGCTTGACGAAGTCCATGATGTTGACGCCGTGCGGGCCCAGCGCAGTGCCGACCGGCGGAGCGGGAGTGGCGGCGCCTGCGTTCAGCTGCACCTTGACGATCGCAGCGACCTTCTTCTTCCTCGGAGCCATCTCTGGGTCCTTACCTCACTGTCATTTCTACTTGCGGGCGGGGTTTTCTCGGGCTGGCGGCTTGTCCGGCGGGCGTGCGGCCGGAACGCGCGGCCCAGGCAGCTGGTGCCGGTCAGATCTTGCTGACCTGATCAAAGGAAAGCTCCACTGGCGTCTCGCGGCCGAAGATCGACACGAGCACCTTTAGCTTCTGGGTGTCCGGGTTGATCTCGTTCACGGTGGCGGGAAGGGTCGCGAACGGCCCGTCCATAACGGTAACCGACTGGCCGATCTCGAAGTCGACCGCGGCCGCGCGCATGGTCTCGGCCTTCTTCGCCGCCTTCTCCTCCGGCACCGGGGCGAGCAAGTTGGCCACCTCATCCAGGCTCAGCGGGGACGGCCTGCTGGACAGGCCGACGAATCCGGTAACACCCGGCGTGTTCCGTACCGCTGCCCAGGATTCGTCGGTGAGATCCATCCGGACCAGGATGTAACCGGGCAGAACCTTCTCTTGGACCTGCTGGCGCTTCCCGGACTTGATCTCGATCACCTCATGCGTGGGGACCTCGATCTGGAATATGTAGTCCTCCATGTTCAGCGACTGGGTCCGGCTCTCCAGGTTGGTCCGCACCCGGTTCTCGTATCCGGCGTAGGAGTGCACCACATACCAGTCACCCGGAAGTGTGCGCAGCTCGGATTTGAATTCCTGGACCGGGTCAGTCTCGTCGTCACTTCCTGCACCGTCTGGACTGGTGCCGTCAGCGCCGCTGGCCTCGGCAAGGCTGTCCTCAGCAACGCCGTTCTCGGCAACGCCGTTCTCGGCGGCAGTATCCTCAGCCGCGGCGGGCGCGGCGAAGACGTCGCTGACCTGGTCAGCGTCCGCTGCGGGCTCGACACCGCCCAACAGGAAGTCGGCCGCGTCGCCAGACTGGCCGGCCGCCGGATCGGCCGGCCGCCGGATCGCCTAGCGGCAGTTCAGACTCGGACACGATTCTCTTTCTCCCTGCGCTCTCGATGCGCTCTCGCTGCGCTTCTGGCTGACTCCCAGCACTGCCGGAATCAGCGTTACCGAACATCCTGTCGGACCGAGCTTCCATGCTGCGGTCCAAGGTCGGCATGTGATCATGCTGCCACGCTCAGTTCGCGGCTCACTACCCAGCCGTCAAACTACCCAGCCGAGCAAACCTCAGCCGAAGAGGAAGTTCACCAGCCTCGTAAACGCGATGTCCAGGCCCGTAACGATCCCGACCATGATCAGGATGAAAACAAGGGCGACCGTCGTATAGGTCACTAGCTCCTTGCGGGTTGGCCAGACCACCTTGCGAAGCTCGTCCCGCACCTCGGTGACGAACTGGGCCGGGGTAGTCCGGCCCTGCTTCGCCGGGCCCTTGGGCTTTGCGGCCCTCTCGGGAGCCGGGCCACGTGTCTGAGTCGCCATGTCCTCACCTGAGCAACGTTTTCCTGTCGGCTGGCGCCGCCATCTCCCGTGCATGCACGGGCCGTACTCGCAGGGCAGGAGGGACTCGAACCCCCAACCGCCGGTTTTGGAGACCGGAACTCTAGCCAATTGAGCTACTGCCCTGTGCCGGCTCGTGCGGGCAGCACGTGCCACTGGTGGACCACCACCAGATCCTGAAGTGTACGTGGCCGCAGGCCTGCCGTCGAACCGCCGGAAGTAGGCCTGCTCAGGCCCGGGCCCGACAGGACCGCTCCTCCACATTTACTTCACTAGCATCAGTATCGGCCGGCTTGCGCCAACCGGGCCAGCCGCCCTGCCTACCGAGGAGGTAACGAAGTGCGGCTACGCGACCTCGGGCTGGCTGTCGGGGATGGCACGCCGGGGCAGCACAATGCGATCACCGATGTCGCCGGCGTCCTCGTCGGGCACACGACTCTCATCAGCGGAACTGGCCCGCTACTGCCCGGCCGCGGTCCGGTGCGCACGGGCGTTACGGTCATCCGGCCCGTCCCCGGCTACGTTCGCGACACGCCGCTCTGCGCAGGCGTGCACACGCTGAATGGGAACGGGGAACTCACCGGGACCGCCTGGCTCAGCGAGTCGGGGCTGCTGACCACGCCCATCGGCCTGACAAATACTCACAGCGTCGGGGTGGTGCGCGACGCGCTCGCGGCGATCGACGCCAGGCTGGGCCGGGCGAGGACAGCCGGGCAGGCGCTGTTCTGGTCCATGCCGGTCGTGGGCGAGACCTACGACGGCATATTGAACGACATCGAGGGCGCGCACATCCGGCCCGAACACGTCGAGGCTGCATTCAATGACGCCGCGCCGGGCCCGGTGCCGGAAGGCAGCGTGGGCGGGGGCACCGGCATGATCTGCCACGGGTTCAAGGGTGGCATCGGCACCGCGTCCCGGGTTCTGCCCAGCCAGGCCGGCGAGGCCGGCGGCTGGACTGTCGGCGTGCTGGTGCAGGCCAACCACGGAGCCCGAGCCGACTTGCGCGTCGACGGAGTGCCAGCCGGCCGGTTCCTGCCCCGAACCGCGGTGCCGACGCCGGATGATTACCTTCCGGCCAGGCCTGCGCCTGCTGGCGCAGGGTCGATCATCGTCGTTATCGCCACCGACGCTCCGGTGCTCGGCGACCAGTGCCGGCGCCTCGCACAGCGGGCCAGCATCGGACTCGGCCGGGCTGGCGGTGGCACCTCGGATTCCAGCGGCGACATATTCCTCGCATTCTCGACCGGCAATACCGGCACTCCGCCGGAGTACTTCCGGCCCGGATCGGCGTCGGCGCCGATCGAGTTGCGCGCCCTCCCGCACGAACACCTGAGCGCGCTGTTCGCCGCCGTCGCCGAGGCCACGGAGGAGGCCATCCTCAATGCCCTCTTGTCGGCCGGGGACATGACCGGACGAGACGGCATCACCGCGCATGGCCTGACACCGCAGGCGCTCGGCCAGGCGTTCCGGCTGGCCGCCGACGACCTTCGCAGCACCGCTGGCCGGCTCAGCCAGAGGGGCCAGACTGGGCAGGCCCGACCGCAAGGTCAAGCCGACTGAGGCGTCGGGCGGGGTTAGCAGAACCCGCCGTATACCGGTGTTAACCGGTATGTACCCTGGGCCGCCGCGGTCGGCTTACGGCGGGATACGAGACAGGCACTCACCCCCGGATGGGAGTATGGATGCCATGCCTCAAACCTCTGCTGGGATATCCGCGCGGATTGCAGCTATCACCGAGTCAGCCACGCTGGCGGTAGACGCCAAGGCCAAGGCCCTGAAGGCGGCAGGCAGGCCGGTGATTGGATTCGGGGCCGGCGAACCAGACTTCCCGACCCCCGGCTACATCGTCGAGGCAGCCCAGCGCGCCTGCGCGGAGCCGAGGTTCCACAAGTACTCACCGACCGCCGGGCTGCCAGAGCTGCGTGAGGCTGTCGCAGCCAAGACGGCGCGCGATTCTGGCCTGCAGGTCTCCCCCAGCCAGGTGCTGATCACCAACGGCGGCAAGCATGCGGTCTACCAGTCGTTTGCCTCGCTGCTCGATCCTGGCGACGAGGTGCTGCTGCCGACGCCGTACTGGACTAGCTACCCCGAGGCGATCGCGCTCGCCGGCGGCGTCCCGGTGCTGGTGCGCACTGACGAGACGATGGGCTACCTGACCTCGGTCGAACAGCTGGAGGCACACTGCACCGACCGGACCAAGCTGCTGCTATTCGTCTCGCCGTCCAACCCGACCGGCGCCGTTTACCCGCCCGAGCAGGTCGCGGAGATCGGCCGCTGGGCCGCAAGCCGTGGCCTGTGGGTGATCACCGACGAGATCTATGAGCACCTGGTCTACGGCGACGCGCGGTTCGTGTCGATGCCGACCGTTGCCCCCGAGATCGCTAATCACTGCGTGGTGCTGAACGGGGTCGCCAAGACCTATGCCATGACCGGCTGGCGGGTTGGCTGGATGATCGGTCCTGGCGAGGTAATCAAGGCAGCGACGAATCTGCAGTCCCATGCGACGTCCAACGTCTGTAACGTCGCGCAGGCGGCGGCGCTGGCAGCCGTGTCTGGCGACTTGTCCGCGGTGGCCGTGATGCGGGCTGCCTTTGATCGCCGTCGCCAGGTCATGACCGCCATGCTCAACGACGTCCCCGGCGTTGTCTGCCCGCTGCCCGCTGGTGCCTTTTACTGCTACCCCTCGGTCAGGGGATTGCTCGGGAAGGAACTCGCCGGCCGCCGGCCCGCCACCTCTACCCAGCTCGCCGAAGTCTTGCTCGACGAGGCCGACGTAGCGGTCGTACCAGGCGAGGCCTTCGGCACCGACGGCTACTTCCGGCTGTCCTGCGCGCTCGGCGACGCCGAACTCGAGGAGGGTGTCAGCAGGCTCGCCAAGCTGCTTGGCTCGGCCCGCTCGTAGCGGCTGGTCGCCCGGCCCCATGGCTGGATGGCTTCTTCCTGGCACGCCAGCTCGAGCGCTAGCAGCGCGCCAACTCGAGCCCTAGCAGTCCATTCTGGCTGGCAGACTTGCCTGATGCCACGGCCGATCAATACCCTGCCGAAGGCGCACCTGCACCTGCACTTCACCGGCTCGATGCGGCATTCCACGCTCATCGACCTGGCCGCGCAGCATGGTATTCACCTGCCTGAAGCATTGGCCGAGGACTGGCCGCCCGAGCTCAGCGCTGCCGACGAGCGCGGCTGGTTCCGGTTTCAGCGGCTGTATGACATCGCCCGGTCGGCCATCAGGACCGAAGCAGACGTGCGCCGCCTGGTAGCGGAGGCTGCCAGCGACGAGCAGGCGGAGGGATCGGGCTGGCTTGAGCTTCAGATCGATCCGTCTGGCTACGCAAGCCGGTTCGGCGGTCTCACCCCGATGCTGGAGCTGGTGCTGGATGCCGCAGCAGGGGCGGCGGCGTCATCGGGCGTAGGCATCGGGATCATCGTCGCCGCCAACCGCACCAAGCATCCGCTGGAAGCACGCACCCTGGCCAGGCTAGCCGGAGCCTATGCAGGCCGTGGCGTTACCGGCTTCGGCCTCAGCAGCGACGAGCGGCGGGGGACGATTGCCGACTTCGCCCCTGCATTCCGGATCGCCGCGAAAGCGGGCCTGCTGTCCGTGCCCCATGGCGGTGAGCTCGTCGGCCCGGCCGCCGTCCGGGCTTGCCTCGATGACCTGCACGCCGACCGTGTCGGGCACGGCATCTCAGCCGCGGACGATCCCGTCCTGCTGCGCGGGCTCGCCGCGACTGGCGTCACGCTGGAGGTCTGCCCGACCTCGAACGTGGCCCTCGGCGTGGCCGCCACGCCACAGGAGGTGCCGCTGCGCCCGCTGCTGGACGCGGGCGTCCGGGTCGCGCTCGGCGCTGATGACCCCCTCTTGTTCGGTCCGCGGCTATCAGCCCAGTACGAACTGGCTAGGCAGGAGCATGGGCTCACCGACCCAGAAATGGCCGAGCTAGCCCGGATGTCCGTGCTCGGTTCCGCTGCGCCTGCCGACATCCGGGACAAACTGCTCGCAGGCATTAGCGACTGGCTCGCGGCACCGCCTTGATCTAGCGCCGCTGCCGCCGGGCGCGAGCACTACAACTCGACGCCGACCAGAGTGGGCTCAGCGGTCAACTCGACGCCGAACGCCGCCTGCACCCCATCTCGGATGTGCCGCGCCAGCCGGAGCAGGCCGGCCGTATCCGCCCGGCCCGGGTTGGTAAGAGCGAGCGTGTGCTTGCAAGAAATCCGCGCCGCGTCCGGATCCGGGCTTAGGGCGTAGCCCTTGGTAAATCCAGCATGCTCGATCAGCCAGGCCGCCGACACTTTCACCCGGCCGTGGCCGCCAGGGTAGTGCGGCACCCTCGTCGGCCGAGCACTGTCTTCGCCAGCACTGGCGCCGCGGGCCGCGACTACCGCCTCAAGATCTTCGAACTGAGACGCGGTCAGGACCGGGTTAGTGAAGAAGGATCCCGCGCTGCGAGTGTCGGGATCGGCGTCCTCGAGCACCATGCCCTTGCCGCGACGCAACTCCAGCACCGCGTCCCGCGCATCGGCGAGCGGTACCCGGTCGCCCTCGGTCACGCCCAGCGTCCGACCGAGCTCGGCATACCGGACCGGCGCCGACAACGCGCTGGCGGTCAGGCCGAACGTGACGCTAAGTATCACGAACCGGCCGGTCGCGCCCGCGATATGGGGGGCGCGATGCGGCGCCGCGCCGGCGGTATGGGGCGAGGGATACGGCGCCGCCTCGGTCGCCAGCCCGGCGGCGGCTTCGCGCTTGAACATGCTGGTCCGGTACCCGAAGCCGCAGTCGGCGGCGGACAGTTCGACAACCTCGCCGCGCAGCCGGTCGTATGCGCGGACCAACGTGATGGTCTGCGCGACATCTTGGCCGTAGGCGCCGACATTCTGGATCGGTGTCGCGCCGGCCAAGCCCGGGATTCCGGACAGGCACTCGATGCCGGAAAGGAGGGTGCTGACGCACTGCCGCACCAGCTCGTCCCAGTCCTGGCCAGCCGCCACTGTCACCTCGACCAGCGGGCCGGCGGGGACGGGGTCATCGCCGCTAGCGGGAACGGGGCTGTCGCCGCTGCCGGGGACGGGACCATCGCCGCTGCCTACGACTTCGAACCCCGCGAACGCGGCCAGCACGACCATGCCGGGAAAGCCCGCGTCCGCCACGACCAGGTTGCTGCCACCGCCGAGCACGAGCACCGGCTCGGCCGCCAGGTCAGCGGCCCGGACTGCGGCGACGAGATCTTCCTCGCTGGCCGCGGCGATGAAGCGCGCGGCCGGGCCGCCCAGATGCAGCGTCGTGTGGTCCGCGAGCAGAACGCGCTCGGTTGTACTCAAGATTTCTGGCTCCTGGCGGGGAACGTGGTCGCGTCCCGGACTCCGTCTCCACCGGGCCGCAGCTGTCTGGGGCAACGCCAGTCAAGCATGTCCGGTCATCGCGATGGACGCGGCTGCGGCAGCTGCCAGGGAGGAAGTCAGCTGCCGCGGCCGGTGTCCAGCCCCGACCCAGAGTTCCTATGCGAGAGCCGCCACGGCACGGTCGGCCTCGTCGTAACCGGTGTCTGCCAGGTAGTCCGGCTCATCCTCGGCAACCGCCGGGGCCGGCATCTTCGCGGTCAGAAGCCGCTGGTACACCGCCAGCGTTTCGCTTCCGATGCGCTCCCAGGCGTAGCGTGACCGGGCCCGGTCGGCTGCCGCAATGCCATAACCCTCCAGCAGCGCAGGCGTCGCGAGCAGCCTGCGCAGCTGCCGCGCGAGCCCGGATGGGTTCAGCGGCGCAACAAGCAGCCCGGTGGTGCCGTCAATGACCGAATCGAGGTGCCCTCCCACAGCAGAAACGATCACCGGCGTGCCGCAGGCCATGGCCTGCAGAGCTGCGAGCCCGCTCGGCTCGTAGGGGGAGGCACTGACGGCGATATCAGCGGACCGCAGCAGTGCCGCCAGGCTCGCCCCGGTCACCTCACCGGCGAACTTAACCCGGCTGCGCACGCCGAGGCCATCCGCCAGCTTGGCGAGCTCGCGGAACGGGCCGGACCGCGGCAGGTGCTTGCCGTCCGGGCCGCCGGTAATGATCAGCTCGGCGTCGTGCACCTGGGCGAGCGCGCGCAGGACGGTTTCCACGCCTCGCGGCCTGTCCTCCCCGGCGACGGCCACCAGGCGGTGCTTGGCCCCCTTTGCCGCGCGCTTGCCCTCAGGGGCAGGGGTGAACACGCCGGTGTCCACGCCGCATGGGACGACCTGGATCGCTGACCTGGGCACCGCCAGCCTGGCCAGCTCGCGGGCTTCCTCAGTGGAACTTGCCAGCACAGCGCCTACTTGGCGGCCGATCGCAGCCTCGAGCCGGATCCGGCCAACCGACACGGACTCGTCCCCGCCCAGCCGTCGCTGCGTTGAGCCAAGCGACTCGAAGGTCTGCACGACCGGCGTACCGGAGCCGCGCACAGCGCCTAGCGCGGCCAGCCCGCCCGTCCAGGAAAAGGCATGCACGATGTCGGGCCGCCTCGCTTGCCAGCGATCAGCCAGGTAGGCGGCGAACTCAGGCATGTGCCGGGCGAGCTGATCGTCGCTCAGCGGCCGGGCTGGGCCGGCTGGGACGATCTCGACTGAAATCCGGCCGCTCAGGATGCCGGTGCGAAGGTGGTCCTGGCTCTCGCATCTGGTGTACAGGGTGACGCGGTGACCTTGCCCAGCCAGCGCGCGGGCGAGCGACGAAGGCTGGCGCGGCTCACCGCAGGTGCCTGCGGCTGGCCCGACCGGGCAGTGCGCCGAGATGAGGGCGATCCTCATGGAAGTGCCTCCTAGATGGTTGGCGCTGGCCGCAGCGCGATCACCAGAGAGGCCTCGACTTAGCATGGCCGATGCGGGCTCGCAGGCCGGTAAGAAAAGGCACACCCTCGTGAGCGCACCATGACCCGCATTAGCCGCGTGGACCGGCCAGCAGGTGCTGGCCAAGAGGTCCGTGTGCGGACTACAGATCGGTGCTTACGCCATTACTGGCGTGAGGGCGTGCCTGCGTCGTAGACACCGCTTGGTCGCTATTTTAGGGTCTCGCTCACCGAGATTCAACCCGATCGGGCCGACCCCGGGGGTTTTGGCAGCTCAGTGCGGCCTCCACCGGCCGTTTACTCCTCGACGTACTCCTCGATCGTCTCGCTTTCGACTGGCGCCTGCTGCGCCGACACCGACGTTTCCGGGCCTGCCTCGGCGAGGATGCCGCCGGGGACCAGCAGCCGCGAGTAGCGCCGCTGCCGGATGTCGAGTTCCTTCCGGCGGCTGTTTCCGGGGCTCAGCACCAGCTTGCGGCGCATCCAGCCGTAGCCGCGGCGCGGGATGACGGCCCCGGCGGCGCCGGTGAGCATCAGCACCCAGCCGGCCACATGGAAGCTGAAGAAGGAAGGCTGCGCCGTAACCGCGAACGCCAATATCGCGCCGACAGCCACGAGGGCGAGGGCCGTCGCGGTCTTCATGACAAGAGTCCCTTCTGGGTCGGCCGGCCTGAGACGTGCCAGCGAGGGTTGCGCTGATGCATCGCAGCTCCTCTTAAGCCGAAGAAGCCGCGGGTTCGACGAGCCGGTCCCGCAGGAAACGCAGGGCCTCGGCCAGCAGCCTGGATATGTGCATCTGGGAGACGCCGAGCCGCTCCCCGATCTCGGACTGGGTCATGTTGCCGTAGAAGCGCATGAGCAGGAGCCGCTGCTCGCGCTCGGGCAGGTCGCCCCAGTGCGCCCACACGGCCTGCATGTCGATGACGTGTTCAAGCTGGGGGTCGTCCGCGCCGAGCAGGTCAGCAAGGATTGCCGTGCCATCGACGCCAGTCAGCGGCGAGTCAAGCGAGGCTGCCTGGAAGGCCATGTCAGCTTGCCTTGCCTCGCGCACGCTCTCCTCGGATATGTCCATGTGCTCCGCCAATTCGGCGTCTGTCGGCGTCCGGCCGCGGGAGTTCGTCAGCTCGGAAGTGACATTCCGCAGCTCCAGCCTCAGTTCCTGAAGGGACCGCTGCACATGCACCTGCCAGCGCTTGTCCCGGAAATGCCGCTTGATCTCGCCGCTCACGCATGGCTGCGCGTAGCTGGCCAGGCTGGCGCCGACCGCAGGATCGAAGTTGTTGATCGCCTTGAGCAGCCCGACGTAACCAACCTGCATCAGCTCCTCCTGCGGCTCGGTGCTGTTCCGGTAACGGAGCACGCAGGATCGCACGAGCGGCCGGTACCGCGTGACGAGCACCTCGCATGCGGTGTCCCGCAGGTAGCTGCCGCGCGGTGCGGACCGGATCAGCGTCAGTAGCTCGCTATCTTCTCGTGTCTCTAGGTCGCCAGGCCGCAAGTTGGCGGTCGGCGTCATCAGCGTCTTCATCGTCGCTCCCAGGCTGCGGGCACGGGGGACGCCCGCCTGCCGATGTTGTGCCCGTCACGGGGAACTCAAACATCTGGTTTCCGGAGGCGCGGGCCGGAGCGGCCTTGGCGGCCGGACTCGGCGCAGCGCACCGGGCTCGGTTAGCCGCACGGTATCCGGCGAATTGCAGTGGCCAGCAGTAGGCAATGAGCCGGTATTGGGTTGTTACGGATTCCGTTACAACGCGTCTGACCCGCAATCATCGGGGGACGGCCCGCGTTAATCCTCACGTCCCTGACCCCCGACCACGGGGATAGGAAGATGCTGGAACCGCAAAGCACCACCCTCTTCGTGCTGCTGCTCGCGATGTTCGGCGGGCTCATGTGGTGGCTAGTCAGAGCGCGCCGCGCTGTCTTCCGGGTGGCCGCAGCCATCCTGGGCTTCGTGGTTGCCATGCAGTTCGGCGTGCTGGCCGTGAACAGGTACTTCGGCTATTACCAGACCTGGGGCGCCGCGGCCGCCGACTTGACCAATCAAGGCATCAGCCAGGGCGCCACGGTCCGCCAGAGCAGCCTGCTGGCTGGCGGTTCCGTGGGCGGCCAGTTCGACCAGCGCCGGGTGTACATCAAGCTGGCGATGCAGCAGGGCTACACGCTGCGCCTGGTCCTGCATGGCCAGCGCAGCCACCTGACCAGGGTGGTCTATGTTTACCTTCCGCCTCAGTACTTCCAGCCTCGGTTCGGGAACTACCAGTTCCCCGTGATCGAGCTCATTCACGGGCAGCCGGGCGAACCACAGGACTGGATCGATGTGGTGGGCGTGGAGGTAACGCTCAACCAGCTCGTGGGAAGTGGCCAGGCCCGGCCCGCCGTGCTGGTTATGCCAGATGCCAACGGCGGAAGCCGGATCTCGCTCCAGTGCCTCAATCAGGCCGGCGGCCCGCCGGATCTGACGTTCCTCGCTAAAGACGTGCCCCTGATGATCACGCAATACCTGCGCGTCCAGCCACCTGGGCCGGCCTGGGGCGTGGCCGGCTACTCAGAGGGCGGGTTCTGCGCGGCAAATATGGCACTGCAGTTTCGCCGCGGCTTCGGCTTTACGGCGGCGATGAGTGGCTACTTCGCCCCGCTCAAGAACAAGCTGGCGAACCGCGCCGGTCTGGTCGACCCGTTCGGCGGCAGCCGCTCCTTGCGACTGGCGAACACCCCGATCGCCGAGGTCCGCGCACTTAAACCGGGCGCGGCGCTGCCGCAATTCTGGCTCGGCGCCGGCGCAGCCGACACGGCCGGCGTCGCGAACGCCCAGTACTTCTGGCAGCTATTGCAGCTGCACCAGGCAGCGGTGCCGCTTGTCATCACGCCGGGCGGCGGGCACACGATGACGACCTGGCGAGCCCAGATCCCGCCAATGCTCACCTGGATGACCAGCGGGCTCGCCACCGCGGCGCAGGCACCGGAACATGCGACCCTACTGGACAGCGACGCGCGCTCCGTTGCTGGTCAGCGCAGCAGTTCTGGGCGCCGGATCACCAGGCGACCCGTTACCGCGCGCCAACGCAGTGCGTGACGTTCAAGGTCGCGAGGTTTGATTCTCCACCTAAAAGGTAGCTTCCGGGCCGGCCAAACCGGTCGCCCTGCTTCCGCAGCTGCGGCCCGGCCACGGCCGCGGGCGATCAGGTCGAACGACCGGCTAACCGGAGGCATTAATGAAGATCGTCGCCGTAGTACTCGTCATCTGGCTTGTTATCGGCGTGCTCGCCGGATTCCAGCGGCACTACTACACGGAGTCCGTGAGTTGCGCCAAGGCAGGGACCATCGCGGCAACAATCGCGGCGGGCCCGCTCAACTATGTAGGCGCGAACCCTAAGGTGCACTGCGAGGTACCCAAGCCGAGCAAGTGACGCCGCGAGCCTGCAGCATCGAACCGCTGCAGCGCTCAAACAGGGCGGCCCGGCCGGAGGAAACTCCGGACCGGGCCGCAGGCGTGCACCCCAAAGTTAGGGGCGGCCTACCAGTAGTACCAGCGGCGGCGGCGCGGCGCGGCCGCTGTCTCCCCCATTCGCAGTAGGAAGCCGAGCAGCCAGAGGACCAGCGCTGCGAGTGCGATCCACCACAGCACGTGGATGGCAAAGCCAAGGCCGCCCAGGATGAGGATGACGAGCAATACGAGAAGGACGATAGCCATCGCGTTCCCTCCTTTGCTGACGCTGACACGCATACCCGCGCAGCGATGCGCAAACATCGGTGCTGCCCAAACCGGTCGCCAGCCGTTTGGATGTGGCTCCGTCGGATAGCTGGATCGCCATGATCACTCACTGGTCGCCCAGGGTGCTGCGCGAATACTCGCTGATCGCCGATGGCGAGCGGGGCGCAGTTGTCGGCCCCGACGGGGCGATCGTCTGGCTATGCATGCCTCGCTGGGACAGTCCCGCGGTCTTTTCTGCCCTGCTCGGGGGACGCGGCGGCTACGCAATAACCCCGACGGACCCCCACTACGTGTGGGGCGGCTACTACGAGCCCGGAACCCTCATCTGGCGCAGCCGCTGGGTCAGCGGCGGTGTCGCTGAGTGCCGGGAGGCGCTGGCAATGCCCGCCTGCCCGCATACCGCCGTGCTGCTGCGACGGGTCGAGGCCCTCGCCGGTCCCGCCCGGCTGCAAGTGACGCTCGATGTCCGCGGCGGTTTCGGCCGCCGCGCCATGCGCGACCTGCAACGCTCGCGCGGCTGCTGGACCGGCCGCAGCGGATTGATCAGGATGCGCTGGTCCGGTGCGGCGCGCGCGCGGCCCGACGAAGACGGCAGGCTCGTCATGACGCTGAACCTGGCGGCCGGCGCTCATCACGACTTCATGCTGGAGCTCAGCGACCGGCCGCTTGGTGCCCGCCCGGATCCGGAAGGGGCATGGCAGGCAACCACGGCGGCATGGTCCGCGGGAATGCCTGACTGCACCGACCTGATAGCAGTCCGTGATGCCAGGCATGCCTACGCCGTCCTGCGCGGGCTGACTGCCAGCAGCGGGGCGATGGTTGCCGCGGCCACCACGTCACTGCCGGAGCGGATGGACAGCTTCCGGAACTATGACTACCGCTACGCCTGGATCCGCGACCAGTGCTACGCGGGGCTGGCGGTGGCGGCGCACGCACGGCATCCGCTACTCGACGGCGCGGTCAGGTTCATTACCGAGCGACTCCAGTGCGACGGGCCGGACCTGAAGCCGGCCTACACCGTCGTCGGCGGCGGCGTCCCAGCCGAGCGCAGCCTGGGACTGCCCGGGTACCCCGGCGGGGAGGTCCGGACCGGGAACCGGGTGAACCGGCAGTTCCAGCTCGACAACCTCGGTGAAGCACTGCAGCTCCTCGCGGCGGCGGCCCGCCTCGACATGCTCGGTCCGGAGGATTGGCGGGCGGCTGAAATCGCCGCGACCGCGATCCAGCAACGCTGCGGCGAACCTGACGCAGGCATCTGGGAACTTGACAATGAGCGTTGGGCTCATTCACGACTGACCTGCGTGGCCGGATTGCGTGCTATCGCGTCCGCCGCCGAGGGCGGCCCGGCGGGAAGTCATAGCGGTCGGCAAGCGGCGCAGTGGAGCTCGATCGCCGATAAGGTTCTCGCGGGGCTGAGCGACTGCGTTCATTCGGACGGGCGCTGGCAGCGGTCGCCATCCGACGAACGGGTCGATGCCGCGCTACTCCTGCCCGCTATCAACGGCGGACTCAGCGCCGATGACCCGCGGACCGTGGCCACCATCCGGGCGGTTGCCGCGGACCTGGCCGAGGACGGCTTCGTATACAGGTTCCGGCAAGACGCCCGGCCGATGCACAAGGCCGAGGGCGCGTTCCTGCTGTGCGGCTTCTGGATGGCGCAGGCGGCCAGCGTCTGCGGCGATCAGGTCGCTGCGGCTCACTGGTTCGAGCGCAGCCGGTCCGCATGCGGCCCGGCCGGCCTCTATACCGAGGAGTACGACGTCCACCAGCGGCAGCAGCGCGGCAACCTGCCGCAGGCGTTCGTCCACGCCGGGATGCTGCGCACGGCGGTGCGGCTGTCCGGGCAGCCGCTGAGCCCGGTGGCTGGGCTAGCCGACCGGTGACCGGCGCGCTTCCCCGGGGAAAGGTTGCTTGGATGGCGGACATCAACGCTGCGGACCACAAGCCCGGCGATGACACCCGGAACGAGTCACAGGATGCTCGCGATGACCGGAACCTGGGCGAACTGGTGCAGGAACTGCGTGTCGCCGGTCTCGGCGTGCAGGTCTTGTTCGGTTTCCTCCTCGCCCTGCCATTCAGCGCTCGGTTCACCAAGCTGAGCACGGCACAGCGCGGGCTGTACATGGCTGACCTTGTGCTGGCGGCGGTAACGACCGCGCTGCTTGTCGGCCCCGTCGCCTATCACCGGTTGGTGTTCCGGCGGCATCAGAAGGAACGGCTGGTCAGGGTCGCTAACGCCATGGCGATATGCGGGCTGATCACGGTCGCGCTGGCAGTTACCGGCGCGGTCCTGCTGATCGCGAGCTTCGTGGTGCCCGGAGTAGCCGCGATCGTCATCACGGCCTGCGTGTTTTGCCTGTTCGCCGGGCTGTGGATTGTTGTGCCGCTGGCCAGGCGAGAGCGCGTTGACCGAGGTCGCGCCGACGCTGGGCCGGACAGCTAGCAGGTACCCGTTACCCCAAAATGCCCGTCGGCGCCGATTCAGCGCCGCCGGGTGCCTTCGTCGCCTGCGTTAGCGATGATGACTGCTATCGGCGGGATCAGCATGACGACCACCGACACCACGATCGCCGCCGTGACCGAGTAGATCCGAATCACCGTCCAGGACAGCGCGACCGCCCCGATGCAGATACTCATCAGGAGCAGGTAGACCCGGTCTCGGTTCATGCTCCTAGCGCCCCCATCACCGACCAGCCTAACTACCTGATGGTGGCGGTGAGCGCGCCGCCGACGCACGCCAGGCCCAGGACGATCCAGGTCACGTAGTCGTTGACCACGCCGCTCTGGAACCGCCGGATGGACCGAACCAGGCCGGTTCCGGGCTCGAAGCCCCGACGCAAGAGCGGTAGTCGCCGCCAGTACAGAGCAGCGCCGGCCAGCAGGACCGATCCGGTCGCGGAGCCCACGGCCGTAAGGGGGCTGGACAGCGTGACGACGGCAGGCTCCGGCTTGTAGAGCGCGACCGGGTGCGCCAGCTGGGCCCCGGACGGCACGGTCGCCTCGTAACCCGCCTGATCCTGGAACCGGACAGCCGCGCCCTCCACGACGCCGCCCAGGTGCGGGGCGAATCCCAGCAGGAGCGCGGCACCGGCCAGCCCGGCAGCAGGAATGATCATGGTCAGTGGCGTCCGGTGCTTGGCCAGGACGGTCTCCCAGGTCTCCTCGCTGGACTCGCGGGCCATCTGAGGGTCTTCGCCCGGCGCATCACCGAGTCCGTAGAACACCCCGCCGGCCACCCGCAGCACCGCTCCGCCGACGATCACCGAGGCCACCACGAACAGCGCGGTCAGCCAGGGCAAGCCGAGCGCGGAACTGCTGTCCTCGATCCAGCCCTTACCCAGGAACGTGGCGAATGGCGGCAGGTCAGCCAGTCCGAACGCCGCCACCGTGAACACGATGCCGGTCAGCCGTAGCGGGCGGCCGCGACCATGCAGCGAGGACTCGTCAACTGTGCCGAGCCGGTGCAGCACGATGCCGAC
Organism: uncultured Actinomycetota bacterium; assembly: GCA_963804435.1. Lineage (GTDB taxonomy): Bacteria > Actinomycetota > Actinomycetes > Streptosporangiales > Streptosporangiaceae > JAJYUU01. Next base: position 4,910,849 of record CAWDQI010000001.1, read on the forward strand.
GCAGAGGAACAGCGCGGCCTTGACCAGGGCGTGACCAGCTACGTACACCGCGACCCCGGCGAGCCCCAGCGGGGGCCGTGCTGAGGGCTGCCGACTCCCGAGAACGCGAAGCCGCGTCTGCGGGCCTGGTCATCGACCTGAAGGCCGCAGCGAGTGCCAGCAGCTGACCCGTCCGCATGGCTGCGGACCACCTGGGTAGCTGGCGCGGACGCCAAGACCAAGGAGGAGCTGCGTGGTCGAGACATTTCCGCCGGAAGGTGCCGACAGCGGCAATCCAGACGTCGCACTGCGGCACGGCCCAGCTGGCCGGGGCCAGACGATCAAGCTAGCTGGCCGGAAGTACGTCGCCGACCGGTGCAGTATGGCTGCCGGGAGCCTCGCCTACCACTGGTTCCTGGCGCTGTTTCCGGCGCTGATCGCGTTGCTGGGCCTGGCCGGCCTGGCACATGTCAACCCAGGCACAGTTCGCCACCTCGTCTCGGCGCTCAGCAATACGCTGCCGCCGGACGCGGCCACTGTCTTTAGCAACGCGCTATCGCATGCCGCTGCGCAATCCTCCAAAAGCTCGCTAACCGCCCTGGTCGTCGGCATCGTGATCGCGCTCTGGAGCGCATCTGGGGGGATGGCTGCCCTCCAGCAGAGCCTGGACGTGGCGTACGAGGTGCCGGACGACCGCAAGTTCCTGGCCCGGCGGCTGCGTTCGTTCCCGCTGATGCTCGCGACCATTGTGATCGGCGGGGCCGCCTCCGCACTCATCGTGTTCGGACAGCCCATCGCGCACGGCATCGAGGGCCACTTCGGCGTCTCCGGCACCGCGTTCCTGATCAGTTGGACAGTGCTGCGCTGGCTGGTGACGATCGTGCTGATCAGCCTGCTTTTCGCGGTCTATTACTACAGCGGGCCTAACCGGATTGCGCCGCGGTGGCAGTGGATAAGCGCCGGCGGCCTCATCGGGACGGCCATCTTCCTCGTCGCCTCTGTCGGATTCTCCTTCTACGTGGCCAAGTTCGGCTCCTACGGCAAGACCTACGGTGCACTGGCCGGCGTGGCGATCCTCATTTTCTGGCTCTATCTAGTCGGCCTGGCTGTACTAGTGGGGGCCGAGATCAATGCCGTGATGGAGCACAAATCGGCCGGCCGGCCTGACCCGCGGGCAGGCGGCGCCGCTGGATCCGGGGCCGCCGCCGCCCAGGCAGAGACGGCCGCCACCCCGGCCCCGCCGCCACTGCCTCGCCGCATCCAGAGCTAACCGGCATGCTGCGGACTCGCGGGCCTGCAGGCGAGGCCCGCCACCGGGCTGGCCGGGCAGGTTCGCACACTGGTGCTTCGGCTGCGCGAAGATAGTTTCGTGACTCATCACCGCACCGGATACTCCTGCCTGGGAACTCGGCTGTCCGGTGCTGCGCGACCTTGGCATAGCCGGGCTAGCAGCCCGCTGGAAGGTTTGGGCGCATGTACATAGCCGTGATGCTCGTTGCCGCGATGCTCTGCGGAATCGGCTTCGTGCTCCAACAGCAGGCGGCTGAGAAGGTCCGCTCGGCGGAATTCCTGCGGCTAAGCCTGATAAAAGCGCTTCTGCATAAGCGGCGCTGGCTCGTCGGTATCGCCGTGATGACCGCTGGCTACTTGCTCGTGGCCTGGACGCTCGGGCACCTCACCCTGTCGGTCAGCGAACCGCTCCTGACCACGAGCCTGATCTTCGCCCTGGCGCTGGCCGCGCCGCTATCCGGGAACGCGCTGCGCAAGACCGACGTAGCGGGCGCCGCCCTGCTCACCGCCGGTGTGACGGCGCTCTCGGCGACACGCGAAGTCGGGGCTTTGTCCGAGTCGTTCGGGTCCTTCTCGCACTGGCCCGCGGCTGCCGTCATCGCGGTAATCGCCGCCGTCCTTGTTCGGCTCGGACGCCAACGCTCCGGTCAGGTTAGGGCGACCCTGACCGGCACCGCCAGCGGACTGGTTCTCGGCATCGCGGACGCATTCACCAGGCGCAGTGTCCAGATGCTGGACAGTCACCACGCGGCCAGCCTGCTGACCAGCTGGCCCGGCTACTGCGCGCTGGCGGCCAGCATCATCGGGTTCTGGCTGATGCAGAATGCCTTTAACGCCGCGCCGCTGCAGGCGTCGCTTCCGGCCGTGACGGCAGCCGAGCCGACCGCTGGCATCGTGCTAGGCGTGGTGGTATTCGGGGACACGATAGATATCACGCCGTGGCTACTGGCGCTGCAGGTAGCGGGCGTGGCGGCCATGGTGGCCGGGGTCATCCTGGTGGCCAGGGCGCAGGTGTTCCGTGACCTGCATCTTCGTCAGCTACCGCACGCCGCGCTGGAACGCTTGCAGCACCCGATGGCCGTGCCTGGGCCCGCCGCGCGCCGCGATCATCACGCTAGCCCGGCAGAAGACCCGGCCGCGCGGAACATTCCTGCGCCGGAGGCGCCCGAACCACCCGAATCCTCCAATTCGGGCGAACTCGCGAGCCCGGACAGCGCGAATGCGACTGGCACTGGCGTGATGAGCGACCCGACCGGCACCCTGGTGCCGCGTGATCCGCTCGCATCCGGCTAGCCAGCACCCCGTCTATCCGCGTCGGCGCACAAGCGCGTTATGGCGACAATTCCGCCAGACCGGCAGCGCCGTCCGCCAGGGCGCCTGCCGTCGCGGCCGGCTCGGCCAGCCGGGCAACTGTGCGCGACAGCACCTTCTTCGCCACGCCCAGCTGGCCGGTCGACACCCAGGTCAGGCCGCAGCACAAGTCGCCAGCGGGGATCTCCACCCGCCAGCCAGCGTCCTCTAGCGCCGTGACGGCTGCCATGCCGACATTTGGCTGGAAATGGTTGACGAACGTATCTGGCCAGAGCTTCGCGACCACCTTGGCCATGACAGGCAGCCAGCCCAAGGAGAAGTCCGACCTCGGCCCCTGGCTAATGCCTGAATTGAGCTTCACGGCAGACCGGTGCCCGCAACTAGTGCCGCAGCCCGGGGTACCCCACCTGCGTCCGGCGCAATGCCCCTTCGAGCACCGGCCAACCCCAGGCTGCGACCGCGCTCAGCTACCCCGCTACGGCGCGGGTAAGCACGTTGTATCCAAAACGACAGCAAGGCCGAACGTGCGGTCGCTAGTGGCATCGCGTGCTCGCCGAAGTCCCCCGCGTCCGGCGCCTGCGTGGCCGCAGCCAGCAGAATCGTGAAGTATTCGGCATCTGAACACGGCTGGGTGTCAAACCGCTGCCGGTAAGGGGCCTTCGCGCCGCCGGAAGACCAGCAGTGCGATGTCGTCGCGTGTCCGCTCGGCGCCAACCATGGCACTCATAACCGCTGAGCAGACGACGTCTGGTGGCGCCGGCCGTATGACGTTCTTCAGGTGCGAGAGCCCGTCCTCGAGTGGGATCTCGCGCCGTTCGACCAGGCCGTCGGTGTAGAGGGCCAGCAGTCCTCCGGGCGGGATCTTGACACTGGCGGCCTGCCGCTCGACGCCTGGCATCACGCCAATCATGAGGTCGGCGTGGACTTCGGCATGCTCGGAGGGTTGCCCTGGCGCCGCGACGACCGGAGGAAGATGACCAGCGCACGACACACGTACCCGGTCGAGCGTTCGATCCAGAACCGCGTAGAGCACCGTCGCCAGCGCACCAGGCTCGAAATGCTGCATCTTGCGATCGAGCTTTGCCAGCACGTCGGCTGGATCTGGACTTTCCAGAGCGTAAGCCCGCAGGGCACTGCGCATCCGGCCCATCACGACTGCGGCCGGCAATCCCGAGCCCGCCACGTCACCGACGACCAAGCCAAGTTCTCCGGACGGGAGAACGAAGGCGTCATACCAGTCCCCGCCCACGTTCCCCTGACCGGGGATGAAGCGCGCGGCAAGGTCCGCTCCGGCCACAACCGCAAGCGCGGATGGCAACAGACTCCGCTGAAGCGCGGCAGCCGCGACATTGTCCGCGCGGGCCGCAATGGACTGCACCGCCGCCGCGGCGCGGTCGGCGGCGACTTGCAGCAGTTCGGCATCCTCGTGCGTAAAGCTGCGGTCCTTCATCGAGCCCACGTGCATGACCCCGATCACCTGACCGCCAGCGACCATCGGCACGCCCATCATCGTCTGGATGTTCTTGTCCAGCAGAATCGGGTTCACGACAGTAGATTCGTCGATTTTGTCGAGAATGACGGGCTTGCGCTCGGCCGCGATCCGGCCGGCGAAGCCAGCGCCAAGAGGAATACGGACCCCCTGCGCCACTTCCTCCTCTAGGCCCAGTGCCGCTGCCGCGACCAGGTAGTCACCGGACCGGTCCAGCAGCAGCACAGCAGCGGTGTCAGCCTGAAAGATCTCTTTGGCGCGATCTAGCAGCTCAGCCAGCAGTTCTTCGTGACTGAGCCGGGACAGCGCCGTATCCGTGATCGCCTGAATATCCCGGAGCCGGTCGCCAGCACCGATGCGCTCTAGCACCTCCGCCTCTCACCGGAGCAAACCTTGTAGTCACTCCTAGCTCGCCGAGCGAGGCGAGGAGCACCAGGCCTTCGCCGCGCGGTCTCACCAGGGTATAGCGAGCCATCGCGTCGCTCCGCATCAGCCGCTCAGAGCTCACTCACGGCAGACGCGGTTAGGGAGTGCGCCGGGCACGGCCGCAGAGTCGCCGCAGCCGCACAGTCATGCTCGCCCCCCGTTTCGGCGCAGCCCTGCGGGTAGGGCAAAGCTCGTGAGGAACGAGCCAGAGACCGCGGCTGCAGCGCTCAGGAATCCGGCTGCCTCCGCTGATGCATGCCAGCACGCGCGCGGAGAGATTGAGGAGATTGAACAGCGCGCCCGGGCGGCCGGCCGGAAGCTGAGCCGGTCATGGCTGCCGCGCTTGGCAGCAGTAGCAGCCGGCCTTGCCGCCGCCTGGCTGGCTAGTCGCCGCAGCACAGCGCTTCGCGCCGGACGTAGACAAGCCGGCCTCGGCGATTTCGGAACAAAACGGCCAGATACCGTACGCGGACCTCGAATCTGGCAAACCCGAAAGGCTGGGATGCGGTCATTAAGCGTAACCGGGCTGATCGGAGCCGTCCTGCTTGCCCTGCGCTCGGGGCCCCGGCCAAGGGGACCTCGCTCGGACGCGCCACCTGGAAATCCCGTCGTCAGGCCCGGCAGCGAAAGGTCGGCCTGCTGCAGCACATGGGCTCCAGCCCGGATACGACAGTGATCGTCGCGGTCAAGGTGGCGTTCGACGACAACATCAGCGACGGCAGGGCCGAGGACGCGGCGGACTCGGTCGATGCCCGCTTCTCAACGCGAATTCGGCGAGCCAAAGCCAGCAAATTCTGAGCCCTGCCAAGGTTGGCGCGATCAAGGCATGCGTGAACGCCTCGACCGCGGGCAGGTGGCGCGGGTGCTACTTCGCAGGCTGGACTGGCGACGTCTCGCGCCGCTGACGGCAGTCAGCGTCGCCGCGGCGGTATTCACGCTCTTGCTGATCTTCGTCCGGCTGCGCTGGGCGCCGCTGGAATCGGTTGACGGCACCTGGGCTGTTGACTTGAACAACCTGGTTGCGCGTCACGGGGCGCTGATCTCGGCGCTGAACGCTGTGACTCTGCTGGGCAGCACTGCGGTGCTGTGCATTGTCGTCGGCTTGGCCGTGATCTTGCTGGCAATACGCCGGCGGTGGCGACTTGCGCTGTACCTGCTTGTGGCAGGCGCGGGCGCGCTGGTACTGGATCCGGTCCTGAAGTCTCTGGTCGGCCGCCTTCGGCCGGTTCTGGCGCACCCGATCGCGCACGGCACCGGCAGCAGTTTCCCTAGCGGGCACGCGCTCGGTTCGATGGTTTGCTACGGAGCGCTACTGCTGGTGTTCCTGCCCGCCGCTCGCGGCCGAGGGCGGACCGTGCTCAGGGTGGTCGTGGCCGCAATCATCCTCATCGTCGGGATCAGCCGGATTCTGCTCGGCGTGCATTACGTGTCCGACGTTGTCGGTGGCTGGGCGATCGGGGTGATCTGGCTCGGCATTACGGCGTTCGCTTTCGAACTAAGCAGGCCAGCGGCTGGCCAGCGGGTAACGGATCCGGTTACCGAGGGGCTGGAACCTGAGACGCCGCGCGACCTGGTGCTCGCTGAGCCAGAAGGCACTAGGTCCGGTCCGGCTCGGGGCAGCCGCCATTATGGCCTAATCGCTGCCGGAATCGTCATCAGCTGGGTGCTGATCCTCGGCGTCATCGTCGGACTCGGCGAACTGATCACCAAGTACGGAACCGGTAATGTGCTCGGCGACCGCGTAATCCCGCGCTGGTTCGCCTCGCATCGCACGCCCGCCGAGACGCATTGGAGCCTGATCTTCACCACCCTCGGCGGGGCGGCAGGGATTGTCATCGCCGCCTTGCTGGCGAGTGTCGTGTTCCTCGCGGTCACGCGCCGGTGGCGGCCCGTCGTCTACATGGGAGCGCTGATGGCCGGCGAGATCACCTCCTTCCTGACAGCCGCCGCGATCGTCAAGCGACCCAGACCACCTGGCCTGCATCTCGACCGGCACCTGCCCACCTCCGCGTACCCGTCTGGCCACACCGCCGCCACCTGCTGTCTGTACGGGGGCATCGCCATCTTTGTCATCGGCCTCTCCCGAGGCTGGTGGCGATGGCTGTTCCTGGTTCCCGCGATCGCGATGCCGGTCCTGGTGGCCCTATCGCGGATCTACCGAGGCGAACATCACCCAACCGACGTTCTCGGCGGCATGCTGTTCGCAGCACTGTGGTTGACCGCTGTCACGTTGCTTCTTAGGCCCTCCGCGGTAGCGCGAGATCGACCAGCATCCAGCCAAACCCAGGATCATCGCGGGCGACTCAGCAGCGTGCCTGGAAGCGCAGCCACTAATTCGGGCTAAGCCGCCCGCGCCAGCAGAATGACCACACATTCCACAGTTGGAAGTGGCCTGCCGCTCCCTGGACCAGGCCGATCGGCGGCCACGCCGAGCAGCCTGCCGCTCCCGAGCAACCAGCCGCAGTCAATCCGGCAGGCTCACGATGATCGGCGGCGTCTCGCGAGCTATCGCGATGCGCCCGTTACTGCGACGACCCGCATGGCGAACGGCGTGTGTAACCGTTACCGTTTCAGCGGCGCTGGGCGGTCTCCAGGTGAATTCGCCGCAACCCGCGCCAGCCGGAGTTAGTTTGACTGGCGTACAGAGCACGCAGTACGGCGCAACCCGCTCAGGCCTGGCCGTCCGATAGCCCACCCGCTGCCTTCGCAGGCACACAGATTTTGATCGACGACGGATGGACCTTGATCCGCATCTTCCCCACAGCCGGCCTGCTACCGCCGTCAAGCTCGCACGCAAGCTGCCGATCGAAGCGGATTCTGAACTTCCTGCCCCGCGTCACCTCGACGAACGGCGACTCCTCGGCATTCCCCAGCGCGATCCGTCCGAGGGCGCGGGCCCATTCAACAGGATTCTTCGCGGTAACCACACCGAGCTCGAGCAGCCCATCGTCTGGCTGCGCCCCGCTAAAGGCCTCGACCCCGCCCAGAACCTTGCCGACGTTCCCCACAAGGACGCACGACATGCGGCCCTTGAAGAAGCGCGTGCCGTCTGCGTCGATGACCGCATTCACCCGGCGCGCGCTGAGGTTCCTGGATCCGGTGTAGAGATAGGCCACGCGGCCGACACGGTCCTTCATCCCCCGATCGGCTTCCTTGATCAGCTGGGCATCAAATCCGGCGCCAGCCATTACCGCGAAATGCTCGCCGTTCACCGATCCGGTGTCCAGCAGGCGACGATCCCCCAGCAGGCCGACCTGAACCGCCTCACTAAGGTCAGCCGGGATCTCCAGGTTGGTCGCCAATAGATTCGCTGTTCCGGCCGGCAGGATCGCAAGGACGGCCTCGGTCCCGGCTACCGCGTCGATGCAACGCTGGACGGTTCCGTCGCCTCCCCAGACGAAGATGACCTCGGCGCGTACCTGGGCGCCTCGCGGCTCTTCTTGACCTCATACCACAGCGGATCGGCAATCCCCTCCCGAGCCAGCACCTCCCTGAGCTCGCCCAGGCCGCCGCCGAAGCTCTTGCCGACGTGCGCCACTACTGCAATCGTTGGCATGCCGTCGCCTCCATGTCCTCTGCCGCTGCGCCGTAATCAGCCCGGCATGCCGTGGCGGACGCTGTGCCGCTGCTGTGGAATGAGTCCTGCCAGTGCCGACCTGACCGCCGGCCTCTGCGTGCACGACCACCAGGGTCGTTGCGGTCCCAGGCCAGCGTCCCGTCTGCTTCCGGCAGGTCGGTCGATATCAGGTATGGAACCGCCCGCAGCGCCTGCAATGGAATCCCGCTCATCACCGGTCCCTTCATCTCGGCGGCAAGCTGCTAGCGATGCCGGGCGCTGCGCTCAGCTCCGTGCATGCGGCAGGAACTCCTGAACCTTGGTCATGACGCCCTCCTTGATCACGCCCCACCGGTTCTCGTCGCCCTTCAGCATCGCGGCCGCGGCATCCTTCATCTGCTCGAAGGTGGCGTGCGGCGGGATAGGGGGCACGTCGGGATCGGTACGGGCGTCGAGCAGGGTCGGCCGGTCGGCGGCAAGGGCCAGGTCCCAGGCCGGTCCGACTTCCTCTGGCTTGTCCACGGCGATCGCCTGCAGGCCGAGGCTGGCGGCGAAGGCGGCGTAGTCAACGGTGGGCAGCGTCTGCGACTCGGTGAACTTCGGGGCGCCTTCCATCGCGCGCATCTCCCAGGTGACCTGATTCAGGTCATCGTTGTGCAGGACCGCGATGATCAGCCGCGGATCCTCCCACTCCTGCCAGTAGTGCTTGATGGTGATCAGCTCGGCCAGGCCGTTCATCTGCATCGCGCCGTCGCCGGCGAACACGATCACGGGCCGGTCCGGGTTGCCGAACTTGGCGCCGATGCCGTAGGGCACGGCCGGTCCCATGGTGGCCAGGTTCCCGGACAGGGAGCCGCGCATGTCGCCGCGGAACTTCAGCTGCCGGGCGTACCAGTTCGCCGACGAGCCGGAGTCGGCGGTGACGATGGCGTTGTCTGGCAGCCGGGCGGACAGCTCGTGGAACAGCCGCATCGGGTTGACCGGGTCAGCGTCCACCATGGCCTCGGCTTCCATGACCTCCCACCAGCGCGCCACCTTGCCCTCGATGTCCTCGCGCCAGGACCGGTCTTCTTTGCGCTCCAGGTGCGGGATCAGGGCCCGCAGCGTGGCGGCGGCGTCTCCGACGAGGTTGACCTCATACGGGTACCGCATCCCGATGTACTTGGCGTCGATGTCGATCTGCACGGCGCGGGCCTGGTCGAAGGCGGGCAGGAACTGGGTGTAGGGAAAGCTCGACCCGACGGTCAGCAGCGTGTCGCAGTCCTCATCATCTCGTAGCTCGGCCGGGTGCCGAGCAGGCCGATCGAGCCGGTGACGTAGGGCAGGTCGTCGGCGAGGACGTCCTTGCCCAGCAGCGGCTTCGCGACGCCGGCGCCGAGCAGGTCGGCTACCTGCTCGAGCTCGGAGCGGGCACCGCGGGCGCCCGGACCCGGCCAGGATGGCGACCTTGCTGCCGGCGTTGAGGATGTCCGCGGCACGGAGGATCGCCTCGTCATCGGGGATCGCCGTCGGCCAGTCCAGCCCGGTGCTGGAGGGGACCATCTTGAACGCGTGGGTCGGCGCCGAGTACTCCAGTTCCTGCACGTCGGAGGGGATGATGATCGCGGTAGGTGCCCGTTCGGCCAGCGCGATCCGGATCGCCCGGTCGAGCACGTTGGGCAGCTGCTCGGGGACGGTGACCATCTGGACGTACTGGCTGGCGACGTCCTTGTAGAGGCTGAGCAGGTCAACTTCCTGCTGGTAGGAGCCGCCCATCGCCGACCGGCTGGTCTGCCCGACGATCGCCACCACCGGGACGTGATCAAGCTTGGCGTCATACAGGCCGTTGAGCAGGTGCACGGCACCGGGCCCGGAGGTGGCCATGCAGACGCCGACCCGGCCGGTGAATTTGGAGTAGCCGACCGCCTCGAAGGCGCTCATCTCCTCGTGCCGGGACTGCACGAACTTCGGGTTGTTCCCCGCCGGCCCCAGGCGGCCAGGATGCCGTTGATCCCGTCGCCGGGGAAGGCGAAGACCTTGTCCACGCCCCAGGTGCGCAGGCGCTCCAGCAGATAGTCGGCAACGGTAGGTGCGGTCATCTGTTGTTCTCCTTCTGTATCCGGTTAAGGCGAGGCAGCTCGTCAGCTGCGGGCCCGCTTGATACTGGCGGCCATGTTGTCGGCGGCCCGGGCCGCGACGGCCATGATGGTCAGGCCGGGTTGGCGCTGCCCTGGGTCGGCAGGACGCTGCCGTCGGTGATGAATAGGTTCGGCACCGCGAAGCTGCGGCAGTTGCCGTCGACGACGCCGTGCTGTTCGTCGGCGGCCATCCGGGCCCCGCCGACCAGGTGGGCGTACCGGTCGATGGTGATGACCTCGTCGGCGCCCGCCGCGCGCAGGATCCGCTCCATGACGCCCTGGGCGGCCCGCATGAGCTGCCGGTCGTTGTCACACTGCGAATAGGAGAACTGCGCGACCGGCAGGCCATGCCTGTCCTTCTCGTCGGCGAGCGTGACCCGGTTCCCGGGCAGCGGCAAAAACTCGCACAGCGCTCCCAGGCAGGACCAGTGCACGTAGTCGGTCATGTACTGCGCGCAGCGCCTTGCCCCAGTGCCCCTGCGCGGCGACGTGCTCGGCCCAGGTGATCGGAAGCGGCGACACGGTCTGGATGGAGAACCCCCGCCGGTAGGGCTTGGCCGGGTCGGTCTCGTAGAACTCCTCGCTGCTCACCTCGGGCGGCGGCGCCTTGTACATCCGGATCTCGGCGTCGAAGCGCCCGGCTGTCTGCGGCGCGCCCTGCACCATCAGGTAGCGCCCGACCTGGTCGAAGTCGTTGCACAGCCCGTCGGGAAAGCGCCTGGATGCCGAGTTCAGCAGCAGCCGGGGCGTCTCGATCGAATAGCCGGCCAGGGCGACGGCCGCCGCCCGCTGGAAATGCGGAACGCCGTCGCCGGAGGTAGTGCACGCCGGTGGCCCGGCCGGTGCGCTCGTCGACCTCGACTCCGGTGACCATGGCATCGGCCCGGATCTCGGCGCCATGCGCGAGCGCGTCCGGGATATGGGTGATCAGCGGGGATGCCTTCGCGTTGACCTTGCAGCCCTGCAGGCAGAACCCGCGGTAGATGCAGTGCGGCCGGTTGCCGAAGCGCCCGTTCGTGATCGCGACCGGGCCGACCTTCGCGGTGACTGCCTGCCTGCGCGGGCGCCGCGCAGGAAGATCTCGCCGTTGCCGCCCACAGGATGCGGCCGCTGCGGGTAGGAGTGCGGGTCGCCCCACGGCCAGCGCTCGCCGGCCACCGGAAGCTCCTCCTCGATGTCCTGGTAGTAGGGCCTCAGGTCCGCGTAGCTGATCGGCCAGTCGGCACCGACGCCGTCGTTCGACTGGGTGGCGAAGTCGCTGGGGTGGAAGCGGGGCGTGTAGCCGGCGTAATGCACCATCGACCCGCCCACGCCCCGGCCCGAGTTATTCGAGCCCAGCGGCACCGGGTCCGCCCCGGAGATCACGCGCGGCTCGGTCCAGTACAGGTGGTGCGAGCCGCCTCGTCGCTGACCCAGTCGGCGTCGGGATCCCAGAACGGGCCGGCGTCCAGGCCGACCACCCGCCATCCTTTGCGGGCGAGCCGCTGCAGCAGCATAGAGCCGCCAGCGCCGCAGCCCACCACCGCCAGGTCGACCTCGTCGGTATCTGCGTACCGGCGCATGTCGGAGCGCTGCCGGTGATTCGTCCGGGTGCCGTCGTTCGGGAGCAGCCACGCCGACTCATTCCGGTCCCGCACACTGGCCATCAGGTGCGCCCCGGACAGGATCGTCGGACGGCGCGGCGTCGCGGACCTCGAACGGCTCGCGCGTGTCGACGCCCGCATTCTTGTAGCCGCGCGGATAGGCCGGACCGGGGAAGCCGATCTCCGCCCAGGCCTGCGGATGCGCGTAGAAAGCCGTGCAGGCGTACCGCGTCCACAAGCTCCAGACATGCGCGGCATTCAGGCCGTGCCAGTCCCTCGAACCGGCGTCCTGCACCGCCTGGATAAGCTCACGCTGATCAGCGGCCGGGCACTCGGCAAACGGCTGCCCGAACTTCGCTTGCGCGTCCTCATCGAGGTAAGCCAGCGACGTCACGCCAGGCCTGGCCGTCCTCGGGCATGTCCTCATACCGCCAGCCGTCGGTCTCTCCCCTCAGCCAGCCGCGCGTCGATGAGCTCCAGAACGGGCACCCGCAGCTCGCCGTCCTGGCCCAGCAGCAGGTCACACAGCGCGGTCGCGACGGCTTCCTCCGCCGGGGTGAAGAACCGAATGTCCGGCGGGATTTCCAGGCGGGCCAGCACGACACTGGCCGTCGCCGGATCCCAGGATGGCGCCTGGTCCAGCGGGTCGAACCCGGGGAACCGGTCGCCGTTCGCCGGCGGGCCTGGCCGCCCGCTCACTTCTCCCGCCGCAAGATCGCCGCGAGCAGGCCCATGCCGCCCACCATGGTGACCAGCAGCGGCGCGAGCACCGGCGGCCCCATCTCCATGTTGTAGCGGGCGTTGGACCAGCCGCCCGGCTTCTGCGCGATGCCGCGAGCATGCAGGTAGGTGCCCTGCAAGCCGTTGGCGACGATGATGGCGGACGCCACCGGCAGCGCCGTCTTGGCCATCCGCCGGCTGAAAAAGCCCGCGACGCCCGCGGCGGCGCCGACCGGCCCGAGCACGACAGGCATCCACATCATCTTGTTGCCGAAGCTCGCGCTGTCGTGCTCGAAGAAGATCTCAGCAGCGGTAATAAGCGCCCCCGCCGCAGTCAACGCCGACAGGCTGCGCTCGAAGCGGCCGGTCTCGACGTTGCGCACCATCCTGTCGATGCCATGCACCGCCGTCCCCGGCAGCGCATCCCGCGACTCGCCTTTCATGATCCTCTACCCTCCGGTCATCAGGTCTCTCTTGAGCCTCGGCAGAAGACGCGCCGCGCCGCCCGCCGGTTGCCCTCGGGTGCGTCGGTTCTGCCGTGCAAGGAACTTCCGGATGGCGCCCGCAAGCCGAGGTACCCCCGCTGCGCGGTGTAAACGCTGGCAGTGCGTGCCATGCAGCTGTTTGCGTCCCCTGCCGCCGGGCAGGCCCGCATGCCACCAGTGCACTTAAGGGAGCTGTTGTTCGCGCCGCTACGAGCACGTTCAACACGGCGCGCAGCTCCCACGTCGCTGCCGCGGCGGGGATCCCGTGCCCGACGCGTCTCCGACGATCAGCACGACCGTGCCGTCCGGCCTCGCGATGGCGTCGAAACCAGTTCCGCCGGCGACCGGTCTGGCTGGGCACAAGGTATCGGGCCGCGATCCGCGTCTGCGGCAGTGCCGGCAGCGCGTCGCCGCATCCGCTCTGCCCGGCTGCCGGGTCGGCAACGCATAGAGCACGACCGATTACTTCGCGCACGCGAGGGTAGCAGTCAACCCGCCACTAGCGGCATAACCGCCAACTCTGTCGATCGGCGCCTTTTCGCCGAGATGTACCCTGGTGATCGCATTACTGCGGCAGACGCGGTCATGGGGAAGCCGTTACGGTAGACCGACGCGTACGCGTTGCATACGCCTACGAGATATGGACTGCGCAGATGCATGTAGACAGCAACCAGCCGCGGATGGCGCTTTCCTGCGCGACAACCGCGACAAGATCCTGCTCGCTGGAGCGAGGCCGTCGCCGCCAGCGGGCCAGGCCCGAGCGGCACCGAGGAGATCGGGCGCGAGCTCGCAGACATCTACGCGGCCGTCGTGTGCGCCATGACGGGCGCCGACGAGTCAGCTGTCGGCGAGCTAGGTGCCGCGCTGGCCGAGCTCTCCCGGTCACGTGCCCGCTCAGGCGCGACACCGGCCGAGACCGCGACCAGTATTTTTGCCATGAAAGATGCGGTTTACGAGCTACTCGCAGGCGACGCCAGCCTGCTGCCTGAATTCCTCGCCTTCTCCCGGATGGTCGACGATCTTGCCTTGTACACGTTCGAGACGTACTCGGCGGTCAGCGAACAGATCATCGCCGACCACGCTGAGTCGATGCTGGAGCTGTCCACGCCTGTCGTCAGGCTCTGGGACGGCATCATCGCGGTCCCGCTGGTTGGAACCCTGGACTCGGCCCGTACCCAGCTGGTGATGGAAAAGATGCTCGACGCGCTGGTGGCCATCGGTGCCGACCATGCCGTCATCGACATCACCGGCGTGCCAACAGTTGACACTGAGGTGGCCCAGCACCTGCTCAAGACCGTGATGGCGGCCCGGCTGCTCGGCGCCGAGTGCACGATCTCCGGCATCCGGCCGCAGATCGCCCACACCATTGTGTCGCTGGGAATCGAATTCGGTGACATCGCCACCAAGGCGACGCTGGCGGACGCGCTCGCCCACGCTCTGAGCCGGTCTGGCCTGAAGGTCGGGCCTGCCTGATGGACCGGGTGCCGATCTTGAAGATCGGTGACACGCTGTTCGTCTCGATCCAGATCGACCTGCAGGACGCCACCGTCCTCCAGCTGCAGGAAGACCTGGCCGAGGAGCTGGCCGTAACCGGCGCGCACGGGGTGATTATTGACATCACCGCGGTCGAGATCGTCGACTCCTTCATCGGCCGGATGCTCACGATGATCGGATCAATCTCCCGGCTGTTCGACGCCGAGACGGTGCTGGTCGGCATGCGGCCCGCGGTCGCGATCACCCTGACCGAGCTGGGCCTGTCCCTGAAGGGCGTGCGGACGGCGCTGAATGCCGAGAAGGGCCTGCGACTGCTCGCAGCCCGCGATGGATGAGCTGCAGATCCTCTCGGGAGATGACGTCGTCAGGGTGCGAAGGCAGGTCAGGGTGGCCGCGGCGGCACGGCGGCCTGTCTCTCGTCGATCAGACCAAGCTGGTCACCGCGGCCAGCGAGCTGGCCCGCAACGCACTGATCCACGGTGGCGGCGGCGTCGCCATGGTCGAGACGGTGACGTCCGGAACCGGCCGCACCGGCATCAGGGTCACCTTCAGTGACCGGGGCCCTGGTATCGCCGACACCGACCTGGCCCTCACTGACGGCTGGACGACCGGCGACGGGATGGGCCTCGGCCTGTCCGGCGCCCGCAGGCTCGTCGACGAGTTCGACTTGATGTCTAAGCCGGGCGAGGGCACCAGCGTCGTGGTTGCCAAGTGGTCGCGCTGAACCGGCCGCTTGCCTCGCCGGGCGTCGCGGACATGCGCTGGATCCGGGTCGAGGACGCCGAGCGCAATAGCAGCCTGCCGCAGCATGGCGCAGTCGCTGGTCAGGCGGCTGTCGTTCCCGGCGGCCCGGACCAACGACGTCGCGCTCGCGGTGACCGAGGCGGCGTCGAACCTGCACAAGCACGCGCAGCAGGGCGCGCTGCTGCTGCGGATCAGCCCGCGATCCGGCCCAGCCCGGTCTAGAACTCGTCACCATCGACTCTGGCCCTGGCTTCCGCGACGTTCGCGCTGCATTGCGTGACGGCCATTCGACCGCGGGCACCCTGGGCATTGGCCTCGGGGCTATCCAGCAGGCTGGCCGACTTCAGCGATCTTTACTCGGTGCCTGGCCTGTGCACCGCGCTGGTGGCCCGGTTCTCGCCGGGCCCTGCGCCAGCCGCGCCGCGCTGTGCTGGCCTGCTGCGGGCGATCGCCGGCGAGACCGAATGCGGCGACGCTTTCACGCGTCTTGCAGGCTGACGGGCGGCTTACCGGCGCTGATGTGCGACGGTCTGGGGCACGGCCCGCTCGCCGCGGCCGCCTCGCGCGAGGCAGTCGACGCCGTGCTGGCCGGGTCGGCGGACGAGCCGGCTGCCCTGCTCGAGCGGGTGCATCAGCGGCTGGGCCGCACCCGCGGCGGAGCCGCGGCCGTCGTGTCGGTGGCGGGCCGGGCGGCCAGCTTCTCGGGGCTTGGCAATATCGCCGGCTGGATCCTGGCCGGGGAGTCCAGGTCCGGCATGCTGTCGGTGCCCGGCATCGCCGGGCACCAGGCGCGCTCGATCCGGCAGTTCGAGTATGAGCTGCCGCCCGGCGCGGTTGTCGTGTTGCACTCTGATGGACTGTCCAGCCGTTGGGATCCGCAGGCTCTACCCGGCCTGGCAGCCCGTGACCCGCTGTTGATCGCGGCGGCGCTGCTCGCCGCGGCAGGTAAGCATCGTGACGACGCCGGGATCCTGGTGCTCCGGCCATGAGCACCGAGCTGGCCCGGCTGGAGATCGGCGACCAGGCCGACGTCTTTGCTGCCCGGCAACTCGGCCGGAGCGTCGCAGCGGAGCTGAACCTGGAGCGCCAGGATCAGGTGCGCGTCGCCACCGCGCTCAGTGAGGTGAGCCGCAACGCGGTGCAGGCGGGCCGGCTGGCCGCGATCGTTTTCGGTTTCGACGCTGCCGACCTGGTGGTCACGGTCTCCTCCGACGGCGCCCCGCCGTCCGAAGGCATCGCGGCCGCGAACCGGCTCATGGACAAGATCACCATCGACGGGAACGTGGTGGTCATGACCAAGCGGCGGCCTGTCGGGCCGCGGCCGGACACCCGCGCCATCAGTGCCCGGCTGGCCCGGCTGTTCCCGGCCCCGGCGCTAGAGGAACTGCGACGGCAGAACCAGGACCTGATCGCGGCGCTCGACGACCTGAAGCAACAGAAGGATCAGCTCCTCCTGCTCAACTCCGAACTGGAAGAGACCAACAGCGGCGTGATGGCGCTGTACGGGCAGCTGTCGGAAGAACTAGAGCAGACCAACCGCGGCGTCGTCGCGCTGTATGCCGAGCTCGACGAGAAATCAGAGCGGCTGCGGGCGGCATCCGAATCCAAGGACAGGTTCTGGGCCAATATCAGCCACGAGCTTCGTACGCCGCTGAACTCGATCATCGGGCTGGCAAAGCTGCTGGCCGATCCGCCAGGCAGCCTGGCCGCGGAGCAGGCGTACCAGGTCGAGCTCATCCGCAATTCGAGCACGACGCTGCTGACCCTGGTGAATGATCTGCTGGACGTGGCCAAGGCAGAGTCCGGCCGGCTGCAGGTCGATCCGGCGTACGTCGACCTTCCCGCGCTGCTCGGCCGGCTCAGGGCGCTAGTCCGGCCGATGGCATCGGCCAGCTCGGTCGAGGTACTGGTCAGTCATGAGGACGCGCCACAGACCATCCTGACCGACGAGCATGCGCTCACCGGCATCTTGCGGAACCTGCTGTCTAACGGCATCAAGTACACCGATAGCGGCGAGGTCAGGCTGACCGCCAGGATGGCAGGGTCAGACGTCGAGATCAGCGTCTCCGACACCGGCATCGGCATTCCGCCCGGCCTGCAAGAGCTTGTATTCGAGGAGTTCTACCAGGTGCCGGGCGTCCGGCGCGGCGGCACGGGCCTCGGCCTGCCCTACGCCCGGCGGCTGGCCGGGCTGATCGGCGGCGGACTCAGGCTGTCCAGCGAGTCTGGCGCAGGCACGACGGTGACCCTGCGGCTGCCGCATGGCCCGGCCCGGGTAGGCACCGTCCTGATCGTCGACGACGATGCCGCATTCCGCGCCGTACTGCGGGCCATGCTCACGCCGATCGCGGCCGAGATCCTGGAGGCAGCGGACGGCAGCATGGCGCTGGCGATGCTGTCGGAGCAGCACGTGGACCTGCTGCTGGCTGACATGCTGATGCCGGGGCTGGACGGCCGGGAATTGCTGGCCAGGGCACCGGTGCCGGTTCCGGCCATTATCATCACCGGGCTGGACATCGAGCCGCCGCCCGCGCCGCCGGGCTGCTGCGCAAGGACGAGCTCAGCCCGCACCGGCTGGCTTTCGCCATCCGCCGGGTTCTCAAGGACATGCCATGACCGAGGAACTGGCCAGAGTACTGCTGGTCGACGACGACGTAGCCAAGCGCTATATACTCGGCACCTGGCTGCGCCGGGCGGGCCATAGCGTCGAGGAGGCCGGCACCGGCGCGGAGGCACTGGCCAAGGTGGCAGGCGCGGAGCTAGTGCTGCTGGACGTGAACCTGCCGGACATGACTGGGTTCGACGTGTGCAGGATCATAAAGGCCGATCCCGCTACCGCCGCGATCCCGGTTATCCAGGTCTCGGCCACGGCTGTTGAGGTGGCCGATCGCGCGCACGGGCTGACCCAGGGCGCCGACGCTTACCTGATCGACCCGACCGAACCGCAGGAACTGCTGGCCACCGTCACCGCCGCGCTCCGCTACTACCGGGCCCGGCAGCGCGCGGAGCTGACCGCCACGCTCCTGACCAGGCTGACGAGCGTGACCCTCGATATCAACGCGGCGCAGACGTTCGATGGCCTGGCCAGGGCCGCGGCGGCCGGTGCCGCGCGCATTTTCAATGTCCCGGCCGTGCTGATGCTGATCCAGCCGGACGGCCAGCTGCGGCGCACCGCGTCGTCGCCGGGCCAGCCGGTGCCTGTCCAGCGCGGCGGGCCGGTCGAACTGGCCCACCGGGTCGCTGACCGGCTGCTCGGCCCTGGCCAGGTCAGCGAGGCCACGCGTTTGGACCAGCAGGAGTGGCTGAGCCTCGTGCCGGACAGCACGATCCGGGCCGACATCAGCCTGGCTGTGGCCAGGACTAAACCTGACCGGCCGCCGGTCGGTCTGGTCGTCGCCGCGGCGGGCGTGGCCAGCGCGGAAGCCACTCAGATCCAACGGCAGCTGGTGCAATCGGTGGCGCTCGCGGTGGAAGCGCTGCGCGCCTACGCGGAGGAGCACCTGGTGGCCATGACGCTGCAGCGCAGCTTCCTGCCAGCCTCGCTGCCGGCCTTGCCAGGACTGGCGATCGCGGTGCGCTACATCCCGGCCAGCGACCAGGCCGAGATCGGCGGCGACTTCTACGAGGCGCTGAGCTGGCAGGAGAAGATCCTGGTGGCCATCGGTGACGTACAGGGGCACTCCCTGCACGCGGCCACGGTGATGGGCGAGCTGCGGCATGCGCTGCGGGCCTTCGCGACCGAAGGCCACTCGCCAGTGGCGATCACCGGCCTGGTCAACGACGTCCTGCAGCGCTACCACCCTGGCATCGTGGCCACCCTCTGCCTGGCATTGCTCGACCCCGTGACAGGCGAGCTTGACCTGGTCAACTGCGGTCATATCCCGCCCCTGATCGTCGCGGGCGGCGTAGCTAGCTACGCCGGCGAAGGCGGCCTCATGCTCGGCCTGCCGATGCATGAGCCGCACGCCCACCGGACCGTCCTGCCCGCCGGCGGCACCGTGGTGCTGGTGACCGATGGCCTGGTCGAGGAGCGCTACATCTTGCTGGACGACAACCTGGAGAAACTGCGGGCCGCGGCGGAGCAGGCCGCCGACGTCGACATCGAGGCCTTCGCCAACCAGCTGATGTCGCTGTTCGGGCCGCGCGAAGACGACGTTGCGATGGTC
The DNA here is from genome assembly GCA_963804435.1 of uncultured Actinomycetota bacterium. Classification (GTDB taxonomy): domain Bacteria; phylum Actinomycetota; class Actinomycetes; order Streptosporangiales; family Streptosporangiaceae; genus JAJYUU01. The sequence goes on from CAWDQI010000001.1 coordinate 4,930,209, forward strand.
GCACTGCGCCGTGCCGGCTTACCGCTGCGACCTGAGCGACTCGATCTTGTCCAGCGACCAGGTACTGGGGGAGCCCGGCCTGGCAAGGTGCGTCAGCCCAGGCGAGAGACGCGCCACGGCGGGCGGGCCAGTTCAGCCCCGTTCGGGGAGCCAGCAGATGGGTGACGTCGAGGTCCAAGGCCCCTCGAGGCGTGGCGCTGACCGTTGACCGGTGAGTCCGTTGCCGGGCTCGATCCTCAGCCACCAAGTTCGGGCCCGTAGCGCCTGGGCGAGTTAAGCCGGTATGTGGTCCTGGCCCGTCAAGCCTTTCGTTGGCGCCCTGATCGTGCTGTTCGGATAGCGGACAACCGCTGGAGCGTTGGCAGCATGGCGGCTCGAACGTTATTTCGGGCGTGGCCACGACACACTTTCGTCGCTGTCCCCAACACTTGCAGATGTTTGCCATGGGCCACGCCACGTGATAGCAGAGCTCCCGCGTGAGCTGGCCCGCCAGACCGATCCCCGACGGCATTACCGGCCGAGCGGCAAGCAGCTGCAGCGACGAGCGACGCATCGGAGCGCGGATCGTGGGTAGCGCACCGGGATGGCAGTCAGTATGAAAGAGACAGAGGCGAAGTACAGCGCGCCCGCTGACACAGCGCTCCCCCGGCTCGACGATCTGCCTCAGGTGGCCGGGGCGTCAGGACCTGATGAGCAGGTGTTGCAGGCCGAGTACTTTGACACCGACGATCTGCGGCTGATCCGGACAGGTATCACGCTGCGCCGGCGCACCGGCGGAAGTGACGCCGGGTGGCATATGAAGCTTCCGGCCGGCAACCAGACCCGGACGGAAATCCAGCTGCCCCTTCCCGGTACGGTACGGATGGTGCCGGCAGAGCTGGCCGACCTCGTGCGTGCCTACACGCGGGGAAAGGAGTTGCGTCTTGTCGCAACGCTTACAACCCGGCGACGCGTGACCACTCTGCTCAATCCGGCCGGCGAGTCGCTGGCAAAGGTCGCGGATGATGATGTATCCGGAAAGCGGTACGGCAATCCGACCTCGGACTCGCATTGGCGCGAGGTGGAAGTAGAGCTCACCGGAGGCGACGACCGCTTGCTTTCGGCAGCCGACAAGGTGCTGCGACGCAACGGGCTGAGGCCGGCCGACCAGTCGGCGAAGCTCGAGCGCGTGCTCGGCAGTCAGCTGTCGCCGCCGCGCCAGCAAGCCCCGCTCGATACGGCAGCGCCTGCGTACCAGATCGTCGTTGCCTACCTGAAGGAGCACGCTGAGGCGCTCAAGGCCCTGGATCCAATGGTTCGCCGGGACGAGCCGGATTCTGTCCACAAGATGCGGGTCGCCATCCGTCGGCTACGCAGTACGCTGCGAACCTTCGGCAGAATCATCAGCCGCGACGGAACGGCGGACCTGGCGCGAGGACTGAAATGGCTCGGTGACCTGCTCGGTGCGGCACGTGACGCCGAGGTGCAAGCTGGCCGCCTGCAGCGGCACGTCGACAGCACCGACGTCGAGCAGTTGCTCGGTCCCGTGCAGGCACGCGTTCAGGCCTACTTCGCCAAGGCCCGCGCGACGGCCCGCGCAGACGTGCTGACCGCTCTGAATTCTGAGCGTTACGACGCGCTGCTCGATGCCCTGGATGCCCTGATCACTTCGCCGCCGCTCGGCGACCGGGCGCGGCTGCCAGCAGGGCTGATCCTGCCCGCAACGGTCGACCGCGGTTACCGCAAAATGCGGCGCCGTATGCGGCGGGCAATGCGTGCTCCGGTGGGGCAGCCAGCGAACGTCGCGCTTCATCAAGCACGAAAGGCTGCCAAGCAGGCGAGATACGCAGCCGAGGCGGCAACTCCTGTCTTCGGCGGCCCAGCAGACCGGTTCGCCGGAAAGATGAAGAAGATGCAGTCCGTTCTCGGCGATCATCACGACATCGTGGTCAGCCGTCAGCTGGAACGCAAGCTGGCGATCTCGGCCCACGCGGCCGGCGAGGTCGCGTTCAGCTACGGCTTGTTCTTCGCGCGGGACGCCCGCGCAGGCCAGGACGTCGCCGCCCGCGCGAGGACAACCTGGCAGCACGCTGCCCGTCGCCGCTATCGGCGCTGGATGCTAGCGCCCTGCCAAGAAGGCCTCCCTGACACGAGCGAGCCAGCGTGACCGCGTCGGCTTCTACTCATATGTGGCTCGTGCCGCCGCAACGCGGCCAGGTGAGAGTTCCCCGGGGCTGGCGACGCCGTCACTGCGGCGACCTGAGCTCAGATCCTGCCGCGGAGCAGGCCGAACTCGTTGCCCTCCGGATCGGCCAGTACATCCCAGCTCTCGTCGGTCAGGCTCACGTCGGCGAACGTGGCGCGCGCCGCTGTCAGCCGGGCCAAGCAGACCAGCGCACTTGTACCCGATCGCTAAACGACGCGTGCCTGGGCGGCCGCGAGGACATTGACGTATTTGCCAGGCAGCGAGCTTGCCCGGTCATCCCGGTGATAAATGGTCCTCCCCGCCAAGCCCGGAAGCCCGGTGCCGTTAGACGGACAGTCCCCGGGTATATGGGGGCTTCATATTTTTAGCAGGTCTGTCCCTACACCCTGGAGGTGTGACATGCGGAGCATGACGAGGCAATACAGTTCGGCGGCCACCGAAGTAAGCGTTGTAGCGGAGAGGGCCGCTGGGCTCTGGACGCAGGGCGTGGGGAAGCTGGCGGACCGGTTCCCTGTGCTGCTGCCGCAGGTTGATCTGGTCCCGGCAGTAGAGCGCTACTTCGACTTCGTGCAGCGGGCTGTGGACATGAACCGGGGCATCGCCGTCCAGTGGGCGCAGGCGTTGGGCACGCTGTCGGGTGCGGCCCGGGAGCGGGCGGAGTCGGCCAGCGAGTTTGCACGCGAGCGGGCTGAGTCTGCTGGGGTCGTCATTCGCAAGCGGGCCGAGTCGTTCGATCGGACCGCCGGCGAGCAGGCCGAGCAGGTCGAGCAGGCCGAGCGTGACCTGGTCCTTGAGGCTCGCAGGATCGAGCGCCAGCGGGCCAGGCGGGCACACGAGAAGGCCCGCGCCCGCTATGAGGGCCGGACCAAGGCCGAGCTGAGCGACCTGCTGGCCGAGCGAGACCTGCCTAAGACGGGCAACGTCGATGAGCTCGTCGAGCGCCTTGCCGAGGCAGACGGCAAGTAAGGCAATCGCCTGCCCAACCCGGCCGCATTTCGGGTATTCGGCAAGATCATGAGCGCTCCAGGACGTCAGGCTGGTCCACCAGATCGACCTCATCGGGCGGGCCGTGGCCGTCACTGAGGCGTCGGCTGCCGGATTGGCACCAGCTGCATGCCTGACCGTCAACTGACCCGCTCAACTCCAGCTGGACGAGCCCCCTTCGGCGGTGCTCACCCGGAGTTCCTCAGGCGACACCGAGCGCAGTCATCTTCTCCAGCAGCGCAGCGCGGTCTTGCGTCACTTCGCGAGCTCGGCCTTGGTGAGCTCAGCATGAGATATCCCAGCGCATCGCGGCTGACGCCGCTCCCCAGTGCCCGTCACCCCGCCGCGGCGTGGCGCGGGCGGAGCCTTTGCCTGATCGTGGTGCCTGCATTGCAGCCGTGGTCACTGAGGCATGTGGGGCTTGTTTGCATCTTGGGCAAGTGGGTACCCGCTGGGTGGTACACCGCACCGTAGTGGGGGGACGGCGGAGTTCCGGGTTCAGAGAGGCCGGTTCTTCATAAGCAGGTGCCCTCGCGTTATGGAGGGATGCCATGAATAACGGATCCCGCCTGGGCCTTGCCGTCACGGCTGGGTACATACTGGGCAAATTTCACAAGATGAAGTGGGCGCTAGCCCTCGCGGCACTAGCTGGCCGCGGACGACTGCCCAGCGGCCCGGGCGGTCTGCTCCAGCAGGGCGCAAAGCTCCTCACCTCTTCCCCTGAGTTCACGAATCTGACGGGCGAGATGAAAGGTCGTCTCGTCGACGCCGGCAAGGCAGCTGCCGTTGGGGCCGTCAGCAGCAAGATCAACTCATTGAGTGAGGGGCTACGGCAGCGGGGCGACGCGATGCGCAACGCAGGCGCAGGCGGCAATGGCGGCGCCGCAGTCGGCGACGAAGAAGACGAGAACGGGGACGAGGACGGGGATGGGGACGAAAGGTATCGCGACGAAGACCGTGCTGCTGATGCCAGCCGGAAACGGCACCCGGACGAAGACGATGAGGGCCATGTCCCGGCGCCGCGCCGTCCAGGGTCCAGCAGAGAACCGCACGGCACTCGTGCCACCGGGCAGTCGCGGGACCGGGAAGACGCCGCCCGCGAGTCCTTCCCGGCAGAGCCGCGACGGCGGCAGTCCGCGCAGCGGCCGGGGCGCCAGGCAACGCCAGGACGGCGGACGATCGGGTCCGCGATCCTCGGCATCCCGGACCAGGGGGTGACAGCGAATGAGTGAACGGACAGCAGAGACAGCGGGCGGCGGCGCGCTGCAGAGCTTTATGGACGAACTGCCGACAGATCAGCTAAAGCAAGAACTCGGGTCATTCCTCGGAGCTCTGGCACATCGCGCCATAGAGGTCGGCACGGAGAAAGTCGGCTCAGCCACTGAGATGCTCACTGACTACGCCGAGAACGGGGGTCCGACTGTTAAGGCACTCAAGGCAGCCGCGCCGGACGCTGCTCAGGGCAAGCCGCTGCGCGGGCTGGCTAAGGCCGCCTTCGGTGGCGCGACGGGCATGATCAGCAAGTCGCTTGGCGGCGGTGGAAAAGGGGGCGGGAAGCGCGGCGGGAAGGGCCTCAAGGTCACCAATATCGTCGAGCAGATCGACATCGGCGCGCCGCTCGACCTGACCTACAACGTCTGGACGCAATTCCAGGAGTTCCCGACTTTCATGAAGAAAGTCGAGACCGTCAGCCAGGAGGAGGAGGCCAAGCTCAACTGGAAAGCGCAGGTGTTCCTGTCGCACCGAAGCTGGCGCTCGACGATCATCGAGCAGATTCCCGACAACCGGATCGTCTGGAAGTCCGAGGGCGACAAGGGCCACGTCGACGGTACCGTCACTTTCCACGCCCTCGGCGAGCCGGAACTTACCCGAGTCCTGGTCCTTCTCGAATACCACCCTGGGGGCGTAGTCGAGAACATCGGCAACCTGTGGCGAGCGCAGGGTCGGCGGGTCCGCCTGGAGCTCAAGCATTTCCGCCGGCACGTCATGACCCAGGTGATCACGAACCCCGACGAGGTCGAGGGCTGGCGAGGAGAGATACGTGATGGCGAAGTAGTCAGCGACGGCGAAGGCGGGGACCAGGGGGACGGCGACCGAAAGTCTCGCGGCGAGGACCAGGCCTCGGCAGGGGTGGATTCCGACAGGGAGGACCGGGAGCACGAGGAAGACCGGGCCGACTACGACGAAACCCGGGCCGACGAGGACTACGACGAGGATGAGGAGGACGAGGACCAGCACGAGGAAGACCGGGCCGACTACGACGAAACCCGGGCGGACGACTACGACGAAGACCGGGAGCCTCGAGTGGCGCGGCGCGCGGGTCGCGACCGTGACGGCGATGGCAGATCGTCGCGCGGCCGCAAGCCGGCCAGGGCCGGGGCCAGGTAGCGATGACTAGTACCACCACAATTACGCGGCGACAGCGCGGCGGCTATCTGGACAGGCCAACACCGAGCGGGCTAGCCGAGGTTGTCGAGCTCATCCTGGACAAGGGACTCGTTATCGATCTCTACGTCCGGGTAGCCCTGGTTGGAATCGAGCTGCTCACCATCGATGCCCGGATAGTCGTCGCGAGCGTCGATACCTACCTGCGCTTCGCCGAAGCTGTGAATCGCCTTGATCTGCGAGAGAACGGGCCAAAGGGCCTGCCGGATCTCCTGGGCAGCATCACCGAGGGCGGCGCGCGGTCCAAGACCCGGGGGGCATTGGCAGGAGTTAGAGAGACCGCACACGAAGTACTCGGTCACAGCGACTCGGAGGACAATGGCTCTGACCGCCGCCGCGCGCGTCCGCGTCGACGGGATGACGAAGAATGAGCGCGGGCCGACTCAGCTCGCGAGACGCGTCCACTAGCCGCCCGTTGGCGCGGCGCCCGGGCAGGCGCACGGGCGTCGCCGAACCGGCGTGGATCTATGTATACGGCATTGTCCCGGCCGGGCTGCCAGTGCCGGACGATCTGCATGGCATCGACGACGCTCAAGTCCATGTGTTCGCGCATGGTTCCATCGCCGCGCTCGCAAGCCGCCTGCCGTCATCCCGGCCGCTGGGCACGGCGGCAGACTTGCGCGCGCACGCTCGGGTAATCGAAGCCATCTATCAGTCGTATCCGGTGCTCCCGATGCGATTCGGTGGCGCGCTGGCGGACCCGGTTGCGGTGGTAGCGGGGCTGCTCGAACCGAACAGCGAGATGCTTGCAGGCGCGCTGGAACGGATCGACAATCATGAGCAGTTCACTATCAAGGGCAGGTATAAGGATGGTGTCGCCCTCCGCGAAGTGCTCGCTGAGCAGCCGCAGGTCGCACGCATAAGCGCGTGGCTCCGGGAGCGCGATGCAGAGACGCATCGTCTTGAGGCAATCCAGCTGGGCGCGCTGGTCGCGCGCGCTCTGGAGGGAAAGCAGCAAGCGGACATGGAGGTCATGAGGGAATCCCTCGAACCGCATGTCACATCCATCGCCGAGCGCGTCCCTGCATCGCCGGATACGGCGGTCGACGCAGCATTCCTGGTGCGGCGGCCGGACCGATCCGCTTTCGAGCAGGCAGCAGAAGAGCTGGGCTGGCGCTGGGACAGCCGCATCCGGCTGCGCCTCGTCGGCCCTTTCCCGGCCTACGACTTCGCGCAATCACCGGAGATGGAACAGTGGGCTTGCTAACCGGACTTATCTCGCTTCCGCTAGCGCCCGTCCGCGGCGTTGCCTGGCTGGCCGAGCAGGTGCTCGATCAGGCAACGCAGGAGGAGTACGACCCGGCCGAGACCTACAAACAGCTGGCGGACCTCGACGAGGCCCGGCAGGCGGGCGTGATCTCAGCGGAAGAGTGCACGGCGGCCGAAGACGCCCTCGTCGCCAGACTCATGCGAGCCCGTTCTGGGATGAGCGGGCTTTCGGAGGCCGACCGTGGCTGACCGTCCTAGCACCCGGGCGCCTAACCGGGAGCGCAGCCCTCGCGACGATTCAGAGCGAGAGCGCGAGCGCTACCCTCGCGACGATGCGGAACGCCAGAGACGGAACGGGCGCCGCGCTGCGGACGAAGGTCGCGCGCACCAGCGGCCGGGCCGGCTGCAATCCGACGGAATGAGGGCCGCGCGCCTCGCCGCGGAGCACGTCCTTAGCCTGACCGGACGTTGCCCCGAGAACGTGGTCTCCGTGGTGCGCGAAGACGATGGCTGGCAGGTCGGAGTCGAAGTCATGGAGTTGCGTCGCATCCCGGACACCACCGACATATTGGCCATCTACGAGGTCACTCTCGACAGCAACGGCGACTTGGTCCGGTGCGAGCGCGGGCAGCGCCATCACCGCGGACACGTCGATGACGAGCAGTGACCGGGCCTAAGGGGGCGTATGACCCACCCACGGAGTCCAGCGTCAGCTAGTGCCCCGCGGCTCCCGACGCACAGCGAGCCCGCCAGCCTCGTGGACATTCTGGAACGCGTACTGGACAAGGGCATCGTCGTCGCGGGCGACATTCGCGTGGACTTGCTCGATATAGAGCTCCTCACCATCCGCCTGCGCCTGCTTATTGCGTCGGTGGACCGCGCGAAAGAGATGGGAATCGACTGGTGGGAGCACGATCCGACGCTCTCATCCGGCGCCCGGGACCTGGCGGTCGAGAACCGGCTCTTGCGAGAGCGCATCGGTGCGCTTGAGGCTGATCGCCCCGTGGCGGCAAATTCCCGAAACGGGCACGCCGGCACCGGCACTGGGTCGGCGCCGCGTCGCCGGAAGCCATCCCAGTGACTACTTCAGCCGGGGTGGGCGGCCGTTTCCGGGCCTATGACGACGCGGGACCGAGCGCGGAGCGAGCGACTTGGCTTTATGCGATCACGCACTACCTCGATCAAGCTGGACTGACCGGCCTGCGGGCCATCGGCGGAGGGCAGATCCGAGCGCTGGTCGGCGGCTCGCTGACAGCGGTCGTCGAGTCGGTAGATCCTGGCGCGTTCAGCGCGGAACAGCTCCAAGACCAGCTGTCGGCCCCGGCAGAGCTCGAGGCAGTTGCCCGACGTCACCACGACGTGGTCGCCGCCGTCGCCGCGTTGGGTCCGGCGCTGCCGTTGCGGCTGGCTACCGTTTACCTGACCGACGACGGTGTGCGCCGCCTGCTCTCTCAGCGCGGGGACGAGTTCTGCCAGACGCTCGGCTGGCTGGCTCATCGCACCGAGTGCGGAATCAAGGCCTGGGCCGATCCAGACAACCTGCGTAGCGTACGCAGGACACCTGAGCGGTCGGCGCACCCTCGTGACGGCTGCGCGGCCGGTGCTCTACGCTCAGATCCTGCTGATCAGTCCGGCACAGCTTACCTATCGCGCCGACGCGCGGAACTGGCTGCCCGAGCTGAGGGCCAGCACCTGGCGGCCCGATGTGGCGAGGAAATACACACGGCGCTCGGCCGACTGGCCGTAGCTTCGCACCTGCACCCTTTGCACGACACGCGCGCGGCCGCTGACGCGGGCCTGGAGGTGCTCAATGCGGCTTACCTCGTCGAGTCAGCAAGCTTGCCAGAGTTCGGCGAGACCGCCAGGGCGATCGCCGCGCAGGCAGGAGCACTGAGCGTCGTAGTGACCGGACCATGGCCTGCCTACTCATTCGCCGACGGGCCGAACGCCTTATGCCGGCGCTCACTACCGGAGAGATGGCCGCCTGCACACCCCAGCCGCACGTAGCGCTGGTCGACCTTCTTGATCGTGTTCTCGCAGGCGGCGTCGTGATCGCCGGCGACGTCACCCTCTCCATCGCCAACGTCGAACTCGTGAGAATTTCGCTGCGCGCACTTGTGGTCTCGGTTCGGGCAGATATGGCCGCCTGTGATGGCGGATTCGGAGCGAGAGCGACGTGACCGACCGGCAAGGCGGCCTGCAGCAGGCATCGGAGTGGCAGGATGACTCAGCGAATGCCGTCCCTACCGTTCCCGGTATATCAAGCCATATCGCCATGGATCGCGCCACCGTCGAACGCGGCCTGGCCACCCTGGTGCTAACGATCGTCGAGTTGCTCCGGCAGTTGATGGAGCGCCAGGCCATCCGGCGAGTCGACCAGGGCCACCTGACGGACGACCAGATCGAGCAAGTCGGATCAACGCTGATGGCGCTCGACAGCCGCATGTCCGAACTTTGCGACTACTTCGAGGTAGCTCGGGAAGACCTGAACCTGGATCTCGGCCCCCTCGGGCCGCTGCTCGGGCGCGACTGATCTGTCGTGCCGCCAGACGCCAGCAGCAGCGACTCGAGTGCTGGATCCAGCCGGCCGGGCGCTGGCAGGGACGGCCCTTGGGTTGCGGCAATTCTGACGTTGCCGGGACCAGCCAGGATTCGGCCTCTCAGCTGTCCGGCGCCAAACAGATGGCGGCGTGCCCGGATATTTTAGACGCCGACGGTCCGCCACAGCGTGTTTGTTGAGCCATGCCTGGTTAGTCCGTGCGTCTGGCGAGGCTGAGGTGCCTGGGCAGATGTTTGGGTGCCGCCGTGAGGGAAGGGTGCCAACGGAGCCCTTTACGAATCGGATGCCCGTTCTGGAGGGGATACTCGCGCAGCGCTGCTGTCTTGAGCGCTGACCGGCGAGATCTGGTGCAGTCCGGGGCGATCGTTGTGCCGGTCCGGCTGGGCGGCGGACCACCTCTGGTGCGGGTGCACTCGCCGCAGAGGGCGTCATCGTATTCTGATTCGGGGCAGAGCGGCCCGAGCGGCTGCATGGCCGGGGCCGGTGGGGAGGCGGTTGGCGCATGGCGACCTGGCAGGCGGCGCAAGGCGACACGACGCCAGAAACCACTCGTAGCCATGGCGGTTTCAGCCACCTGGCCTTCTTCTATCGTGACGAGCTTGATTACCTGACGCAGCTCGCCGCGTTCGCGGATGCTGGCCTTGCGGGCGGTGAGCCCGTCTTCATCGCGGTGCCGGGCCGCAAAGGCGGCTTGCTGCGGGAGCACCTCGCCGAATCCGGAGACCTCCGCTTCGCGGACATGGTGCAGCTTGGCCGCAATCCAGCCCGGATCATCCCCGAAGTGCGGGCTTTCATCGACGGGCACCCCTGGCAGAGGGTCCGTTATATCGGCGAGCCGATCTGGCCGGGCCGCTCCGCTGCGGAAATTTGCGAGGCAACCAGGCACGAGGCTCTGATCAATGTCGCGTTCTCGGAGGCGTCGGCTAGCATCGCGTGCCCGTACGACGTGATGGGGCTCGCGCCCTCGGTGATCGGCGCGGCCGGGCGCACCCATCCCGGCATTCTCGCCAACGGACGTGCGGCAGCCGCTGCCCGATACGCCGGGGCTGGGCACGTGCCGCCCGAATGTGACCGCCCGCTGCCGCCTCCGCCTGCTAGTGCCGAGACCCTCGAATACGAGACCGACCTCCGGCAGATGCGCAGCTTGGTGGCGGACCACGCAAACCGCGCAGGCCTGCCTGACGAGCGTGCGAGCAATCTCGTACTCGCGGCGAGTGAAATCGCCGCTAACACCCTCCGCCATTGCGGAGGTGCCGGCACGGTGCACATCTGGCACACCGAGGCGGAGGTGCTCTGCCAGCTCCAGGACCAGGGCTGGATCACCGACCCGCTAGCCGGGCGCACCCGCCATGCGCCAGACGCCCGCGGCCACGGGCTGTGGGTCGTCAACCAGGTGTGCGATCTTGCCGAGTTGAGAACCAGCAGGGGCGGCACCACCGTCCGCCTGCATATGCGCATCCGGGACAGATGACTCTCGTCCGCCAAGTCCGGCTTCTCCGGCGGTTCACCTGATCAGCCGGCTGCCTGCCACCTGATGGTTTGCCGCGCTAATGCCGCCCCAGATGCCGTGCACTTGACGGGTGGCCACGGCGTAGTCGAGGCACTGCTGCCGGACACGGCATCGTCCGCACACGGCCTTGGCGCGCGCCACCTGCGCTTTTGCCAGGCCGGTCTCGGAGACCGGGAAGAACAGTTCTGGGTCCGCAGCCTGGCAAGCAGCCTGCTCCCACCACCTCGGCGAGTCCGCCATCTGGGTCATCGGCAGCCTCCGGTAACGGGCGCGGACCATCCAGCCGCGCGGATGCGGGCGTCAACTGCCCGCCTCGCCCTGGTTTACACGCCTCAGCAAGTGAACTTGCGGCCCGAGCCCACGAGCGCGGTAGAAGGAACGAAATGTAGCCGCGCGCACGACCGCGACGAATGGCGTTCGTTTCCTGGTTGGAGGTGTGGCCGAGCCTTTCAAAGCAGACTCACTCGTCCGAATCGGCCCGTCGCAGGCTCGCCTCTTCAGTCCTCTCCGCGACCTGTGGCGGCGTCCCTTAGCTTGTCGGTGGCAGCGATGGCATGGCCCGCGGTCTTCAGGACGCCGGCGCTGGCTGGCGCATGAGGATGCGGCCGGGTCGGAGCTGTCTTCTTGGCGTCGGTCAGTTTCTCTCCGAGCTGTGCGGCCTCGGCGGTGCTGAGCGCTTGACGCAGCGGTGGCCAGACCTGCTTCTCCTCGTAAGAGATGTGCTCCCTGGCCGCCGGGATGAACTTCGCGAGCAGATCCTCGAACTCCGGATCGCTTGGGACGAGCTTGTCCAGGCGGGCCAGGACCTCCTTGGCTTCGCCCTCCTGACGAATCGCATGATCGGCCAGCTGATCTCCGTCCGGAATGCGATCACGTACCGTCGGCCAGAAATGCTGCTCCTCGACTGCCTCATGCTTGGATGATTCGATGATCAGGTTCTGGGCGACCTTGCTCCGGCCATCGAGCTGCGCTGGGGTTGCTCCGGTACCCCGATGCGGCCCTGCCTCAAGCTCGGCCATCATCTGCTTGACCTCACTGTGGTCAGCGCTGAGAACTTCGAAGGCGTCTGCGATCACGTTGCTCCATCCTCTTGTCGCGATGTCCGGCCCCTACCCCGCGCTCATAGGGCAAACATGGCGTCCGTGCAACCATTGCTTGCGAACCGCGTCGGTGTACGGGGTGTTCGCCACCGCGCTCGGTCTGGTTGGCTAGATCTACTTTGGAGTGCAGGGCCCCCGTGGGCTCGGCTGAGATCAACGTTGTGCTGGCCCGTCGGCTGTGGCCGCGCTCGATCCTTCAGCCCAGGCTCACCGGAGCCGACCTCGCGTCGATGGCACTCCAGGCGCTGCAGAATCAGCGGCGGCCCGAGCAGAAGGTAACGGTCGGCTTCACCGATCGCGGGGCGGGCGCGGCTGGGCCACCCGGAACTCCGCGCACTCCGCAGGGGGTGGCTCCGCCCGCCGAGCACGAACGGACAAGTGACTGAGTAACGAGTGACTGAGGGAGACATGGCAGCGAAGGCAGCATGGCCGGGAGTGAGCTATCCGTTGGGCGCGAGCTACGACGGCGTAGGCACCAACTTCGCGCTCTACTCGGCGATAGCCGAGCAGGTCGAGCTGTGCCTGTTCGATGACCGGGACGGGACCGGCGAGTCGGCCGAGGAGCGGGTCAGCCTGCACGAGGTCGACGGCTTCATCTGGCACGGGTACCTGCACGGCATCGGCCCAGGGCAGCGGTACGGCTACCGGGTGGATGGGCCGTACGACCCCCAGGCCGGCCATCGCTGCAATCCGGCCAAGCTGCTGCTCGACCCGTACGCCAAGGCGATTGAGGGCTCGGTGCGTTGGGATCAGGCCGCCTTCGGCTACCGGTTCGGAGACGAGGATCAGCCGGATGGCAGCGATTCCGCGCCGTACGTGCCGCGGAGCGTCGTGGCCAACCCGTACTTCGACTGGAGCAACGACCGGCCGCCGCGCACTCCGTACCATCAGAGCGTCATCTACGAGGCGCACGTGCGCGGGCTGACGAGGCTGCATCCCGCCGTGCCCCAGGATCAGCGCGGCACCTACGCCGGCCTGGCGCATCCGGCGATCATCGACTACCTCCTCGACCTCGGCGTCACCGCGATCGAACTGATGCCCGTCCACCAGTTCGTCAGCGACGGCTTCCTGGCCGAACGCGGCCTATCGAACTACTGGGGCTACAACACCATCGGATTCTTCGCCCCGCACAACACCTACAGCGCCGGCGGCCACCTGGGCGAGCAGGTACCCGAGTTCAAGTCGATGGTGCGGGCGCTGCACGAGGCTGGTATCGAGGTGATACTCGACGTCGTCTACAACCACACCGCCGAGGGCAACCACCTCGGCCCGACGCTGTCTTTCCGCGGCATCGACAACGCCGCGTATTACCGGCTCTCCGATGAGCCGGACCGCCGGCACTACCTGGACACCACCGGTACCGGCAACAGCCTGCTGATGAGCAACCCGCACGTGCTGCAGCTGATCATGGACTCGCTGCGTTACTGGGTGCTCGACATGCACGTTGACGGGTTCCGGTTCGACCTGGCCGCCGCGCTCGCCAGGCAATTTCTCGAGGTCGACCGGTTGTCGGCGTTCTTTGACCTGGTCCAGCAGGATCCGGTCGTGTCCCAGGTCAAGCTGATCGCCGAGCCGTGGGACGTGGGCGAGGGCGGCTACCAGATAGGCAACTTCCCCCCGCTATGGACCGAGTGGAACGGGAAGTACCGGGATGCGGTGCGGGACTTGTGGCGCGGCCAGCGAGCCGCACTGCCCGAGTTCGCATCGCGGCTGACTGGCTCGGCTGACCTCTACGCCAGTGACAATAGGCGGCCGATCGCCTCCGTGAACTTCGTTACCGCCCACGATGGCTTCACCCTCGCCGATCTGGTCAGTTATGACCGCAAGCACAACGACGCCAATGGCGAGGATGGCGAGGACGGCAGCGACGACAACAGGTCCTGGAATTGCGGTGCCGAAGGGCCGACGCAGGACGCCCCGGTCCTGGCGCTGCGGGCCCGCCAGCAGCGCAATCTGCTGGCCACGTTGCTGCTCTCGCAAGGCGTGCCGATGCTGCTGGCCGGCGACGAGCTAGGGCGCACCCAGCATGGCAACAACAACGGCTACTGCCAGGACAACGAGCTGTCCTGGCTGCACTGGCCGGCTGACGTTGGCGCCAGCGCTACCGCTGGTTCTGCAGTCACCGGGAACGGAACGGGGTCGTCGGCCCTACACGCCTTCGTCCGCTCGCTGATCCGGATCCGGGCCGAGCATCCGGTGTTCCGGCGGCGGCGGTTCTTTACCGGCCACAGCGGCCGGGCTACGGGCGACCACCTGGGCGACATTGACTGGCTGACGCCGGCTGGCGAGCGAATGGCGGACAGCGACTGGGCGGCCGGGTTCGCAAAGTCGCTCATGGTGTTCCTGAACGGCGACGCGATCAGCGAGCCCGACCCGCGCGGCGAGCGCATCACCGACGACTCATTCCTGCTGCTCTTCAACGCCGGCGAGCACGACGTGGACTTCAACATCCCGGCGCCCGGCTACGGCGAGCACTGGCAGCCTGTGCTCGACACCGCCGACCCGGAGCTGCCGCCCGGCCCCGCCCAGGCTGTGAAGGCGGGCGAGGTGATCCGCATGACCAGCAGGTCGGTCCGGTTGCTGCGCCGTGTCTGACGCAGGCGACTGGCGGGGCCGGCCCGCGTCCACCTACCGGCTGCAACTGCATGCGGGCTTCGGGTTCGCTGATGCCGCCGCAATCGCCGATTATCTAGCCGCGCTGGGCGTCACCCACACCTACCTGTCGCCGATCCTGCAGGCTGCGCCTGGCTCGACTCATGGATACGACGTAGTGGATCACTCGCAGATATGGGCCGAACTCGGCGGTGAGGACGGCTTTCGCGCCATGGCCGCGCGGTTCGCCGAAGGCAACATCGGCATCATCGTGGACGTCGTGCCGAACCACATGGGCGTTCCAGTGCCCGAGTACCTGAACCGCCAGCTCTGGTCGGTACTGCGGAACGGCCGAAAATCACCCGTCGCGCACTGGTTCGACATTGACTGGGACGTCCATGGCGGCCGGATGCTCTTGCCGATCCTGGCCGAGCCGCTGCGTTATTGCGCGGACGAGCTGGCCGTAAGCGAACTGGACCTACCCAATGCTGATAGCCAGCCGGTACTGCGTTACGACGATCACGTCCTGCCACTGCGGCCTGGCACTGAGCACTTGCCGATGGACGAGCTTCTCACGGCTCAGTGCTACCTGCTCGCCGACTGGCGATCGGCAGCCGCAGAGCTTAACTGGCGGCGGTTCTTCGATGTCAGCTCGCTGATCGCGATCAAGGTTGAGGAACCCGATGTGTTCGCGGCGAGTCACGGCTTGCTGCTCGGCCTGGTAGCCGAGGGACTCATCGACGGACTGCGGATCGACCATCCTGACGGGCTCGCCGATCCGCGGGGTTACTTGCGGCAGCTCGCAACCGCGACTGACCGCTGCTGGACCGTGGTAGAGAAAGTTCTCAGTCCTGGCGAGCTGCTGCCGCCCGACTGGCAATGCGCAGGTACTACCGGCTATGACGCTCTGGCGGCCATCGGTGAGCTGTTCACCGATCCGGCGGGCGCTGAGCGGCTGGCCGCCGAGTACGTCCGCTTGGGCGGCGGCACAGACTTTGCCGCGGAGGCGTGGGCAGCCAGGCACGAGGTGGCCGACCAGCAGCTCGCGTCGGAGGTGGCCCGGCTAGCAAGGGTGCTCGGCCGCCTCGGCGAGCCTGGCTAGCAAGGGTGCTCGGCCGCCTCGGCGAGCCTTTGCTAGCGGCACTCCCGCTGACGGACCGGCGGGCGATCCTGGCCGAGCTGCTCGCTGCCTTCGGCGTCTACCGCGCCTACGTAATCCCCGGCCAGCCGGTGGCCAGCGACAGCGCGGCCCAGATCACCGCGGCAGCCGCGCAGGCGAGACGGCGGATTCCAGGCCGCCTGCAGGCTGCGGCTGACCTTGTCGTCCTGCTGCTGCTCGGCCGGGCTGTGGCTGCGAACTACCAGGGCGCCCGCGACGACCTCATCGTGCGATTCCAGCAGACCTGCGCGGCAGTGCAGGCGAAAGGCGTCGAGGACACGGCCAGCTATCGCTGGACGCGGCTGGTGTCCGCCAACGAGGTCGGAGCCGATCCCGATCATCCCGGCCGCGGCATGACTGCGTTTCACCGCTTTGCCCGGCGGCTGGAACGCGACTGGCCGGCCACCATGACGACCCTGTCCACCCATGACAGCAAGCGCCAGGAAGACGTCCGGGCCCGCCTGGCGGCGCTCGCCGAGTCACCCGAGACATGGGGACACGAAGTCGCGGCCTGGCACCAGCGGGCGAGGAGCATCGCTGGGCGAACACAGGGTTCGCATTCGGGGGGTGCACGGGCGCGAACACAGGGTTCGCATTCGGGGGGTACACGGAGGCGAACACAGGGTTCGCATTCGGGGGGTACACGGAGGCGAACACAGGGTTCGCATTCGGGGGGTGCACGGGGGGCGGAGCCCCCCGTGGGTACCTATTGGCCAACCGAATACCTGCTCTGGCAGACGATCGTCGGCGCCTGGCCGATCGAAGCCGACCGGCTGGCCGATTATCTGCTCAAGGCCATGCGCGAGGCCAGAAGGACCACGTCGTGGACAGAACCCGACCCGCACTACGAGGCCGCGATGATCGAGTTCGCGCAGCTGGCGCTGGCCGACGACGAGATAGCTAGCCGGGTCGCGGCATTCGTCGGCTGGCTCGGTCCCGACGCGCGGGCCAACTCCCTGGGCGCCAAGCTGGTCGAGCTCACCATGCCAGGCGTGCCGGATGTGTACCAGGGCTGTGAGCTAGCCGGCCTGGCACTTGTAGATCCGGACAATCGACGGTCCGTTGACTCAACCGCCGCAAGGACATGCTGACGGCACTCGATGACGGCACGCTGGCTCAGCGGGCGGCCCCGCCAGCAGGCGTCCAGCGCGCCGATGCCGGCGGCGCGGTCGCCGACCTGGATGCGGCCAAGCTGCTGGTGACCTCCCAGGCCCTTCGGCTTCGCCGGGCTCACCCGGACTGGTTTACCGGCGAGTACCAGCAGTTGCAGGCCAGCGGCGCGGCCGCCGCGCACGTCGTCGCTTTCTCCCGGTCCCGTCGGGCCGTGACCGTTGCGACCAGGCTTCCTGGCGGGCTGCGCCGGTCCGGTGGCTGGCGGGACACGGTGCTCGCAGTGCCATCGGGCCACTGGCAGGACCTGGTCACCGGCGCCGAATTCCGCGCCGCCGGGCGCGCCAGCAGGCGCCTCAGGCTGGCTGACGTGCCGGCAGCCTTGCCGGTAGCGCTGCTGGTGCGGGCCGATGACGATGTCGCGGGCACGGCGTGACCGAGTTCAGAGTGTGGGCGCCGTCCGCCCGGCAAGTCACGGCCGAGATCTGCGGGCAGCCGCACCAGACGTCTCCGGCGCGCCGGGGCTGGTGGACGGTCACGGTTGCGGACACGGGACCGGATGCGCGCTACAGGTTGCGGCTGGACGGCGGCGACCTGCTGCCGGATCCTCGCTCGCCCCGGCAGCCGGCGGGACCGTTCGGTCCGAGTCAGCGCTATGACCATTCCAGGTTCGACTGGACCGATCCTGGCTGGCGGGGCGGCCCGCTGCACGGCTCGGTGATCTACGAACTGCGTGTTGGCACATTCACCCCCGACGGCACATTCGACGCTGCAATCGAGCGCCTGGATCACGTGCGCGACCTGGGCGTCGACATCGTGGAGCTGATGCCAGTCGCATCGTTCCCCGGCCGGCATGGCTGGGGCTACGACGGCATCGGCTTGTGGGCCGTGCACGAACCGTATGGCGGGCCAGACGGGCTCAAGCGGTTTGTTGATGCCTGCCATGCCCGCCGCCTGGCCGTACTGCTTGACGTCGTCTACAACCACGTGGGCATCGGTAACCGGCTTGCCGACTCCGGGCCGTACTTCACCGGCGCGCACGTTACCCCGTGGGGCCCCGCGGTCAACCTCGATCGGCCGGGCTCGGATGAAGTCCGGGCTTTCATCATCGAAAATGCCCTCATGTGGCTACGTGACTACTATCTCTACGGGTTGCGGCTCGACGCCGTGCACGCGCTGGACGATCGCCGTGCACTGCACCTCCTCGAGCAGCTCGCGGCCGAGGTGCAGGCACTGGCAGCGCGGCTGAACCGGGAGCTTGTCCTGATCGCGGAGTCCGACGCTAACGACCCCCGGCTAGTGACGTCGCGGGAAGCGGGCGGCTACGGTCTCACCGCGCAATGGAGTGACGACTTCCACCACGCGCTGCATGCAGCCATCACCGGCGAACGGCAGGGCTACTACTGCGACTTCGGTTCTATGTCGGCCATCGCCAAGACGGTCTCCCGGGTTTTCTTTCATGACGGCGACTGGTCACAGTTCCGGGGCCGGTCACATGGCCGCCAGATCGATGTGTTCCGGGTGCCGGCGCACCGGTTCGTCGGCTATCTCCTGGATCACGATCAGGTGGGCAACCGGGCGACCGGCTATCCGCGAGCCTGTCCGCAGACTTGCTGAAGGTCGGCGCCGGGTTGGTGTTGACCGCCCCGTTCACGCCGATGCTGTTCATGGGTGAGGAATGGGGCGCAACCACTCCTTGGCAGTACTTCACCGATCATCGCGACGCCGCCGTCGGCCAGGCAGTGTCCGACGGTGGGCGTGCCGAGATCGCCCGGTACGGCGGGCAGTCGGCCGAGGTGCCGGACCCACAGGACCCGGCCACGTTTGCGCGCTCCACGCTGGACTGGTCAGAGCTCGACGGCCCTCGGCAGCGCGAATTGCTCGCCTGGTACGGCAGCTGATCGCGCCGCGCCGGGGACGGCCGGAGCTTACCGACCCGAGGCTTGACCGGGTTAGCGCCCGCTGGGATGACGATGGCCGCTGGATCGTCGTCAGCCGCGGCCGGCTCAGGATCGCCGCGAACCTCGGAGCCGTGACGCGTGAGCTGCCCATCGAAGGCGCCGACGGCACCGGCGGCGCGATGATTGCCGCATCCAAGGGCGGCATCAAATCCGGCCCGGGCGTCATCCAGCTACCGCCTGAGTCTTTCGGCGTGCTGCTCACTTGACCACGACGCTTTCGTTTACCTCGTCACCTGCCTGGTACCTAGAGCGCGCAGCCCGGGGAGGTGGCAAGAATGGCAGCCGCAGCGGACCACCGGATGAGCGAGCAGCTGGTCGAGAGATTCGAACGCGAAGCGCTCCCTCATCGCGCCGCGCTGGTCCAGAATGCGCTCCGGCTGACGCGGCACGGGCAGGACGCCGAGGACCTCGTTCAGGAGACGATGCTGCACGCCTGCGCCGGCTTTTACTGGTACCGGTCCGGCCCTAACGCGCGGGCTGGCTGCCTGCTGCGCATCATGGTGAACGCGTTCATTTCCGGGTACCGGAAGGGCCAGCACGAGCCCCATCTCGTGCTCGCTTCCGAGCAGCAGCTTCTGTCAAGCCATCTACTTGATCGATGTCGAAGGCTTCAGTTACCGCGAGGCGGCGGTACTGATGGGGAGGCCTCTGGGCGCGGTGATGTCTCGTTGCACCGCGGCCGGACAACCCTGCGAGCTCAGCTAATGGCAGTTCTCGCTCATTAACCGAGCGTTTGAACGGCCCGTTCGCGGGGAGCGGGAAGGGATCCGAAGTCAGGAGGTTCCAATGTCAGGCGGGACAACAGTCGTCGTCATCGTCGTGATACTTGTGGTCATTGCGTTGCTTGGCGCGGCTGGAATTTCGGCTCGCCGGCGCAGACTGCGCCAGCAATTCGGCCCCGAATATGAGCGAGTGCTCAGTGAGCAGGACAGCAGGATAAAAGCAGACGCGGAACTGACCGAGCGCCAGCGCAGGGTCAGGAAACTGGACATCAAGCCGTTGCCTGCGGAAGCCAGGGCCCGCTACGCCGACCGGTGGGTTGCAATTCAGGAAGAGTTCGTGGACGCTCCCCAATCGGCTGTGCAAGATGCCTACGCACTCGTTACCACCGTGATGCGGGAACGGGGCTACCCGGTGGACGATGAGAAGCAGATGATGGCCGATCTCTCGGTCGAGCATGCGCAGACGGTCGGGCATTTCCGCGCGGCGCAGGACATCAGCGCTAGCGCGGCAGGCGGCAACGCAGCCACCGAGGATCTGCGTCAAGCGTTCATCCACTATCGGGCGCTGTGCTCCGACCTGCTGGGCGAGCCGACTGCTGTCGCTGGCCAAACCGTGCCTGCTGCTAACAACGCCATGCCGGCCGGCAACGCCATGTCAGCCGACCCGGCCGCCAGCAATGGGCTGGCAGGAGCCGCTAATGGTCAGTTGGCGCCAGATGCCAGCCGAGACGGCTATGTCGCCACGCCGGACCAGGATCAGACCGATTATCACCAGCGATAACACGGAGGTAGGCAGTGACGACACAGCCAGGCCGACCGTTTGCGGTCGACGATGAGATGGACGAAGACGCCGACCCGGCTGTTTCGCCGGCCGATAACGAAGAGCGCGGTGACGCGGAATCCGAAGTGATCGTAGCTGAGGTCATCGACGAGGAGCCGGGCTCGCGGGCAGGCGACTACGAGCCGGGCGCGCCATACAACCGCCAGCAAGGCGCGCCGTACAGCTACCAGACGAGCGCGAACGGCACGCCGACGACGGAAGCAGCCACCGGAGCGGATCCGCTGGCCGGACCTGGGCACAGCGACGCCGCACCGCCTGCGAATGAGGCCGTGTCCCCGGCCGATTCTGAGTCTGCGGATGACGAACTGCCTGACGACGAAATGTCCGACAACGAACTGTCTGACGACATGTCCCCGGCCGGCCCTGCCGCTGCGGCCTACGGCCAGTTCCCGGCCGCCGCAACGACTGGCCGGGCTGGCCAACAGGGCATCGGCGCGCTCGGCCAGCAGTGGCACGACATCCAAGCCATGTTTGTCGATGATCCCCGCGGATCGGTGCAGCTCGCCGCCGAGGCCGCGGATGCTGCGGTGTGTTCCCTGGTGGAGTCCCTGCGCGAACGGCAAAATGGCATGCGGCCAGCGGCGGGCTCCGCGAGCAGCGACCCGGCCGACACCGAGCAGCTCCGGGGGGCGCTGCGGACATACCGGGCGTTTTTTGAAACCGTCCGTGACCTGGCCCAACGACTCTCGCAGGTTGGCGGCGTCGCTCACTGACGGACCACAAGGAGACGACGGGACGAAGGGCTGCGGGCGTATCGCCCGGCCCTTCGCCCGCAAAGAGCTCATTTACCGCCTGGTTGGGCTGGTACCGCGCCGGCCTGAACCGGGCACCCGCTGCCGTGCGCGACGCGAGCCGTCGCCTGCGCACGGTGAGACGACATGGGGTACCCCGCCGAGCTGCCACTGCTCATGCCAGTCAGCAGCCCGAACAGGGCAACGCCTATCGCTAGCTGGGCTATTAGCCGCACGCGCCGCCAGCGGGCAGAACTCCGCCGGCCGCTAGCGCCGACGGGACGCCAGAACGCCAGAAGGCTGAGGAAATCTCGCAGCGGCCGTCGCGCCAACTGCTCACGGCCCGGCGCGGCTTCATTCCTGGTGAGCCGGGTAAACATCGCGAACATCGATACCAGCCGCGGCTCGCTGGCCTGCATGGCCTCGGCCATTCCGTCCAGGACCCGCTGCTGGGCGGGCGGCAAACTCATCCTGCGCTCCCGGCGACCAGACCTGCGTGCTACTGCAGGTCAGCTACCCTCAGGCCGGCGGGCAAACGCGGGCCTCGGATCTAGCTCCGGCGCATATGCAGCCTGATGCTCGTGCCGGTCTCGGCTGTCCGGAGCTCCACCAGGTCGCAGATCTGGTTGACAAGCCACAGGCCCTGCTTCCCTGGCACATCGCCTGTCGGCCTGAAGTAGCCGGCTAGCGGGTCGGAGATGTAGCCGCCATCGTCGATCTGGCACAGCATCTCTTTCGTCGTGTGCCACAGCCGGATGACGCCGCTTCCTGTGGTGTGCTGCAACGTGTTCGCTGCGACCTCGCTCGCCGCGATCACCAGGTCGGTGCTGCGCTCTGCGGACAGCCGGGCCCGATCTGCCGCAGCCGCCACGAAGGCACGCACCCGGTGCAGGTCACGGTCGTACTCCAGGACTTGAGCCCTGGCTGGCGGCGCTGGCAGATTCTCGGTCAGCTGGGCTGGAGACTCATCCGGCCCGCTGTAATGACGACTGCTGCGCTGTCGGCCGCCGCTCAGCACAAGCGGGTGAGTGCGCCTCGCCCTGGTGATCGCGGACCGGGGCAGGGCGGTAGCGTTGTACGGGCACATCATCGTGACCGGAGCTTCGGCAAAGGCCAGGTTGAGCAGAGCCTCATGCCGCTCGCTCTCGCGCCGCTCGGCCATCGTGCGGCCCAGCCACAGCGACTCGCCCAGATAACGGATCCGCCGACCGGCGTGCTGGTCCGCGAACACCCGCAGCGCCGCGATGATCCTTGCCGGATTGCGCCCGAGTTCCTCCATCTCCGCGAGGTTCACCAGCGAGTCCTCGGTCGGCTGGGATAGGAGGGGCAGCTGGGCCTGGGGAACGGCGACGAATACCGGCTCCTGCTCCGCTATTCCGGCCTTCACGAAGTCGTCAACGGCCGCGGAGTACTCGCTCGGCTCCCGGTAAAGCAATGCGATGTGGCGGCACGTCTCACCGACCACACCAGGATCCTCCACATCAACTCCTGCACCAGCCCGACCAGCCCGCCTGCGCGCGGAAGCTGTCCCAGCTTAGATAGCCTGCCAGCTCGGCTGAGCCGCCTCGCTCGCTGGCTACCCAATCACTGACCTCGTAACCTGCCCGGAGAAACCGCCTGTATGCACTCGCCGGGCGGCATGCGCTTCTACCTTTAAACCGGTATAACTTTAATGCCAGAGTTCAAGTCTCCTGGGGTGGCGCGTGGAAGCAGTCTGGCTCTCCTCGGAAAGCCGTGGTGACAGCATGGTCATCACCGTGCGCGGCGACCTGGACATAGTGACCAGCCCTGAGCTCGACCAACGCCTGACCCAAGTACAAGAAACTCATAAGCGGATAATTATTGATCTTTCCGGCGTCGATTTCCTTGATACCAGCGCGCTGGCAGTGATCGTGGGGCACTGGAAGAAAGTCGAGGGAGCGGGGGGCATGCTGGGCCTGGCTGGAGCCCGTTACCGCTACACCAAGACGCTGTGGATCACGGGCCTGGCTGACCGGCTTACGCTTTACGAGAGCGTCGATCAGGGCTTGACGGCGCAATCGAAAGCGCCGACGGAGCATAGCCTGTAAATTATGCCCGGCCCAGATCTCGCCGACCGTACAGCCGCTCTGCTCGAACTGGCAGCGACGACCGAGGAGCGCTCTCTCAGCCAGCTCACGTTCCTAGCGGCAAGCCAGGTGGCCGGATGCGCCGCCGCTTGCGTGACCCTCTGGCAGGACGGCGAGCTGGCTAGCCAGGCCGCTAGCCATCCCGATCCGTCCCGGCTCCTCGCCGTTCAACTCGAGGCGGGACGCGGGCCTGTGATCGCCGCCATGACCGACAAGAACCCGGTCAGCTGCCCCGACACGCTGACCGAGACACGATGGCCGGAATACGCCGCCGCGTCCCTTCGAGTAGGCGTTCGCAGCTCGGTATCACTCAGCTACCACGGCCCGGTCGTTATCACGCTGTCACTGTTCGGGGTGCGGCCACGGGCAGTAGATGCCGACCAGCTTCAGCTGGCCGAATTGCTGGTTGCCTACGGCAGCGGGCTCGTCGGCGCGGTATCCGAATACGGAGACTCGCAGCGGACCGCGGTTCAGTTGCGCGACGCGGCCAGGTCCCGTGCCGTCGTCGATCAGGCCAAGGGCGTTCTGATGCATGCGCTCGGCTGCACCGCGGACGAGGCTCTGGCCAAGATGCGTGAGGTATCGCAGCGCAGCAACCTGCGGGCTACCGATGTGGCCCAGCGAGTGCTCGACGCGTACGACGGCAGGCGAAGGCGCGTGCCGCGGGAGGCACTCGGTCAGCTCGGCGAGCTGAAGCCTGTTAAGCGCGGGCAGAAAACAGGGGGGTGAAGGTGTCGCGCCAGGACTGGCAATGCGCCCCTCGCGATCACTGCCTCCAGGCAGCCGTCGGCGTGGCCGCGGCTGGCTGCTCTACCTCGCCGGCGACCAGCGAACTTAACCGACGCGAGGCTCCGCCCCCAGTGCGCTTCCGAAACAACACCGCTCAAGTGGCGATAGCATCGCGGCTTGGCCACGAAGATGATTGGCAATGCCGTGTCCGACCCTGACAGGCCGTTGCCGGACACCGACTTTGCCGCGCTGACGTCGCGGGCGGCCGCGCTGCGGCTGGCGGCAACGCTGCCGAGTGCGGACTCGCAAACTCTGCTCGAAGCCGCGCTCGCGGAACTAGACGGCGCTATTGAAATTCTTGGGAAAACGGGCACCGAGACCGGAGCTAGCGGAGACGTTCGCTCGCTGCGAGGGCTGCATTCCGAACGGCGGCTCTTGCAATCAGTGTTCGCGGCCGCACCCATGCCGCTCTACGTCGTCGATCACGACGGAACGGTGCTGCGAGCCAACCCGGCCGCTTGCGACCTCCTCGGCGTCGGCCCAGGGTATGCGACCGGGCGGGCGCTGACCACGCTCGTCGACCCTGCGGCCAGGGCTGCGGTGCGGTCGCAGCTCGCTGCCGTCGGCCGTACCGGTAAGTCCGCGCGGCTCAAATCCGGCATGCTGGGCAGCGCGGGCCCGATTCGGTGCGAGATCGTCATTCAGCCGGTCAGCGTGCGGGGCGACGCAGAGCGATTGCTGGTGGCTGTCGGTTCCGAAGGCGCACTTAGCCCGTCGGGTGTGGTCGCCGGGCAACGGCTCGACGGTAGTGATGCCCCCGCAGTTGCCGCTGCCGCTCGCAGACTCGACTTGCTGGCGGCAGCAAGCAGGCTGCTGCTGGAGAGCGCTTCGGTGAGCGAATCCGTCCTGTTGCAAAGGTGCGCCCGGCTGCTTTCCGGCGACCTTGCCAACTGGGTCATCATCGACGTCCTCCGCAGAGGGCAATTGCGCAGGCACTACGTCGCGGGCCCGGACGATCACAAGTCGGCTGGCCAGGCGCACGCGGCCGCCGCCGTCGATCCCCCGCCGGGCTCGGCGCCCACCCAGGTCATCGAGTCCGGCAAGGCGCTCCTTGTCACCCACGCCGAGGATGACACATTGCTAGGCACCAGCAACGACGGCAGGCCGCTACTGTCCGCGCTGAGTGCCGCGTCGTTGCTCTGCGTACCGATTGCGGAGCGTACCCCGCCCCTCGGCACCATTACCCTGGCCAACCATTTCAGCAACGGTCAGTTCGGCCTCGCCGACGCCGCCCTGGCCGAGGAGATAGGGACGCTACTAGCGCTCGCCATTGCGGGCCGGCGGACGCTCAGGCGGCGGACAGAGGCCGCCGAGGCGCTGCGGGCTAGCTTGCTGCCGCCGGTGCTTAAGCCCGTTCCCGGCGTGGAGATCGCTTCGGCGCATATGGCGCCGACGCGCGGCCGTGAGGTGGGCGGCGACTTCTACGATGCCTACCCGACACCGGGCGGCTGGGGCGTGGCCATCGGGGACGTCTGCGGCAAGGGCGAGGACGCAGCGGCCGCAACGGCAGCTGCACGGCACGCCATCAGGGTGCTCGCCCACTGGGACGCTGATCCGGCCGCGGTGCTCCGCGGGGCCAACGAGATCATGCTCGCCGAGGAATTCGGCGGCCGCTTCGTCACGGCCAGCGCCGCGCACCTGAGCTGGCATGACAGCGTACTGCACGTCGTGCTGTCTAGCGCCGGTCATCCGGGGCCAGTACTCGTCAAGCCGGACGGGCGTGCCCAGCTGGTGCCCGGCGGCGGCGTCCCGCTCGGCATCTTTCCAGATCCCGAGCCCGCCACCCTGGAACTGAAGCTCACCAGCGGAGACGTACTGTTCTTCTTTACCGACGGTCTGGCTGCCGCACGAAGCCCCAAAGCGACCTACTTCGAGGACAGTCTCGCCGATAGCCTTGCCGCCATTGCTGACAAGCGTGCCGCGGAAATCGTCTCCGACATGCGCAAACTAGTGCTCGACTTCTCCGCGGGCAGGCTCGTCGACGACCTCACGATGCTCGTACTGCGGGTCGGCCGTCCGCCTGGCCGCTGACAGGTCCGCACCGCTGCCTTTCGACGTTTCGGCTGGTGCCCCCGCGGTAGCTACCGGCGCGCCGCCGACGAGGCCTCGCCGCTGCGGCTAGCGCGCCCGCGGAAGGCTCCCCAGCATGGCGACCGTTCCCAGATCCGGACCCGGCTCGGCAGTGTCCGCGGAAACGTGTCCCGGGTCAATGGGCGACCCGGCGGCTGAGTCTGCCGACGACAAGATCAACGAGGCGGTGGCCGAGGCTGCCGAGGCGGCCGAGGAGACCGGCGGTTTCGGCCGCCCTGGCCGCCCGCTTGACCGCCGCTCGCCTTTCTTTATCGGCATGACCGCCGCGGCGGGCGTCGCTGTCACCTACGGAATCGTTGAGCTGATCGCGAAGGCTCGGTCGGTGCTGGTGCTCATCGGCCTCGCCTTGTTCATCGCGGCCGGCCTCGACCCCGTCGTCAGCTGGCTGAGCCGCCGTATGCCCCGCTGGTGCGGGGTGCTCATCGTGGTGTTCGGGGCAGCGGCGGTACTGGCCGCGTTCGTCCTGGCGGCAATCCCGCCGGTGACGAACCAGCTGGCGGCACTCAGCAGCCATCTGCCGCACTACCTGGACGCGCTGCGCAACCCCCATACCGAACTCGGCCGACTCAACAACAGGTATCACTTGCAGCAGCGATTGACTCAGCTAATCACCAGCCGCGGGAGCTCGATCGCAGGCGGCATTCTCGGTGCCGGCGTCGTCGTGCTCAGTGCTGCTACCTCCGCCGTCGTGCTCGCGGTGCTCACCGTTTACTTCCTGGCAGGCCTGCCGCGCATCAAGCTGTTCCTGTATCGGCTGGCGCCGCACTCCAGGCGGCCGAGAGTGATCCTCATCGGCGACGAGATCTTCACCAAAGTCGGCGGCTATCTGCTGGGTAACGTCATCACCTCGGTCGTCGCAGGTATCGGTACCTACTTGTGGATGATCGCCTTCGGGATTCCCTACCCGGCGCTCCTAGGGCTGCTGGTCGCGCTGTTCGACCTGGTGCCCGTCATCGGCTCGACAATCGGCGGTCTCATCGTCACCTTGGTCGCTCTGACGCTGTCGCTGCCCGTCGCCGGGCTGACGTTGGCGTTTTACGTCGCGTACCGGCTAGCGGAGGATTACCTGCTTGTCCCCCGGATTATGGGCCGCACCGTGGACGTGCCAGCCCCCGTGACCGTGGTAGCCGTCCTGGTGGGCGGAGCGCTGCTCGGGCTGATCGGCGCCCTTGTCGCGATCCCTGCAGCGGCCGCGATCCGGTTGCTGCTGAAGGAAGTTACCTTCCGCCGGATGGACCGAACCTGACAGCCAGCCCGACGCCGGCCAGCAGCCCGGCGACGGCCCCATCGGCGAGCTCAGCCCGCCGCAGGCGAGGCACCGCAGCCGTCAACAGGAGCATCGACGCGGCGTGCAGGCTGTCGACCACAGCACCTGCAACGAGCACGCGGCGGCCCGCCAGCACTGATGCAGCGGCCTGCGTCACGTGGCGGATGCCGAGCAACCGCACTACCAGGCATGACTCTCGGCTGGGCGCGGCACCCGAGCCTCTAATGACCGGGCCCGGGAAGGCGAGCAGGACCAGCCCGTAACACGCCCGGCCGGCTGACAGGACCGCCGATGCCTTCACCGGGGCCGCCGTCATCGGCGACGTCCGGCAATGAGCGCTCCGGTGGCCGCCGAGCCGACCGCAAGCCGGGCATGCTGGGAAAGCCACAGCTGCAGCGATCGCGGATGAGACCGGTCGTCAAACGAGCCGTGCGCGCCGCGCTCAGTCCCAGGCGGGCCGTCTACTGGCTCGAACAGGTTGTCGCGCCGTCCGGGCTGGGCTGGTTCGCTGGTCTGCTGCGAGGAGTAGCCAGTGCGGGCTAGATACCTGTCCAGCAACCTGGGCCCGACGCGGTTGGCCAGGATCGTGGCGGCGGTTGTGCCACCGACCCAGTACTCCTTGCGCTCAGGGTGGTCAGCGGCAAACAGCACGCCCCTGGCTGCCACTTCTGGCTGATAGATAGGCGGAACCGGCTGCGGCTTGTGCGGCAGCCGGGAGCGCACCCAGGAGAACTGCGGGGTGTTCACGGCTGGCATCTGCACGAGCGTGACCTGGATCTTCGACTTGTCGTGCAACAGCTCGCACCGTAGCGACGACGTGAAGCCGTTGATCGCATGCTTCGCGCCGCAGTAGGCAGATTGCAGCGGGATGCTGCGCTCGCCCAGAGCGGAGCCGACCTGAACGATCGTGCCCGCGTTCCGAGCCCGCATGCGGCTCAGGGCCGCCATCGTCCCGTGCACGAAGCCCAGGTAGCTCACCTCGGTGACGCGTCGGAACTCAGCCGCGCTGATCTCCTGGAACGGCGCGAAGACGGCGGCAAAGGCGACGTTGATCCAGATGTCAATCGGCCCAAGCTGCGCCTCCACCTGGTCAGCTGCGGCGTCAACCTGGCCGAAGTCCGCCACATCGGTCACCAGGGCCAACGGCTTCCCGCCGGCCTCGGCGACCTCCCGTTCGGCACCGTCCAGCCCCGCTTGGCCTCTGGCGATGAGCGCTACGTTGTCGCCCCGCTCAGCGAAGAGCCTCGCGGTGGCCCTGCCGATGCCCGCGCTAGCCCCAGTGATTACGACGGTCCTCGTCATATTTCCTCCCTCGCCCGGTCAGTCACGCTGCGGTCGTTCACCCGTTCGGCTACGCGATGGCTGGTCACGCCGCCCGGCGAGCGTCGGACACCCCGCGCCTCCGACACTGCCGGGCTGGTGTATGAGAGGCCGCAACTGCCCGCAACCAGGCCGTTTACACCTGACCGGGCCGGGAACGTTATCGGCCCAGAACCAGACGGTGAGGAAGATGAGCACAGAGGCCGCGCTGCAGGCGGGCCGTGCGGCAATCGTGCTTGGCGGCGGCGGGGTGCTAGGGGCCATTGAGGTAGGTATGCTCCGCGCGCTGCTGGAGTCCGGATTCCGGCCAGACCTGGTGGTGGGCACGAGCGTCGGGGCCATTAATGGCGCTGCTATCGCGGCCGATCCGACGCTCGCTGGCGTCCAGGCACTTGCGCGTCTGTGGGGATCGCTCACCGAGGCAGGCATGTTCTCCGGCGCGATGCTGGCCCGGGTGGGCACGCTGGCCAAGTACCGGACGCATCTCTGCTCGCCCGCGCCGCTCCGCAAGCTGTTGACCAGCCACCTGCCGGCCACTTTCGAAGAACTGCACGTGCCGTTCCAGTGCGTGGCCGCGAGCATCGAGCGCGCCGCCGCGCACTGGTTCATCACCGGAGACCTAGCTGACGCCGTCATGGCATCGTGCGCTGTGCCGGGGCTGCTGCCGCCCGTCCAGATCGGGAAAGAGCACTTCATGGATGGCGGCCTGGTGCACTCGATCCCCGTCGGCCGGGCCATAGCCCTGGGCGCGACAGAGATCTACGTGCTCCATGTCGGCCGCGTCGAGCAGCCCCTAACGCCGCCGCGGTCGCTCTGGGAAGCGTGCTTGACCTCATTCGAGGTGGCCAGGCGGCATCGATTCGTCGAGGAAATGGCAGCGCTGCCGCCCACGGTCCGCGTGCACGTACTGCCCAGCGGCGAGAAGAAGATACCCCTGGTCTCGGTGCGCTACCGGCATGCGGGCGCGGTCGAGGGCCGGATAGAGCGCGGCTACCAGGCCGCGTCGCAGTACCTGGCCCGGAAGCCAGACCGCGCATGAGACCACCGCCAGTGCTTGTCCGCCGCTTCCTCATCGATCCGCTCTGGATGCCGGTGGCAGCTGTACTTGTTCTGCTGTTTTTCCTAGCGGCCGCGGCCGCCGTAGCGATAGCGCCGCTGAGCCGTCGCCGTCGGCTGCCCCGGCTTGCCCTGTTCGGCGCCCTTTACCTCGCGGTCGACGCCTGTTTGCTCGTCTGCTGCGCAGGCTTGTGGGTCCGGCACCCGGTGCCAAAGCGCCGAGACGATCTCCGTTGGTCGCGGGCGCACGAGGCCCTGCTGCGCACGGCGCTAGGCCTGCTGGTGGCTGCGGCCAGGCCGCTGCTCGGCTTCACCGTCGATCTGCAGGAGCCGCCCAACGCCGACCGTATTACCGGAAAGCCGCTACTCATCCTCGCCAGGCACGGTGGTCCCGGCGACTCATTCGCTCTCGTCGAGCTGCTGACGTCCCGCTACCAGCGGCGCCCGGTCATCGTGCTGGCGGACACCATGCGCTGGGATCCTGGCCTTGACGTTCTGCTGAGCCGACTGCCGTCGTGCTTCATACGCCGCGGGGAGGGACGAACCGTGTCTGGACGAACCACCGCCGGACGAACCGCCCCTGAGCGGATCGCTGAACTGGCCAGGAGCATGCGCGGGGAGGACGCAATACTGCTGTTCCCCGAGGGCGGCAACTGGACGCCTCACCGGCTTCACAGGACAATCGCGAGGCTGCGCCACGCCGGCCGGCGGCAGGCGGCGGCCGAGGCCGCCAGTAATCCCAACGTGCTGCCGCCGCAGCCAGCGCCTGCTGGCCTGCCTGCGGGAACGGCCAGACCTGAACGTAGCGGTGGTAGCGCACACCGGCCTTGACGAGCTGGTCAGTCCCGCTTTGGTGTGGCGAGCACTGCCGGTCTCTGGCCAACCGATGATCGTCCGCTGGTGGTATGAGGACGCCGGCAACCTCCCGGCCAGTGATGCGAGCCGGCGCGAGTGGCTCCGCCTTCAGTGGGCGATTGTCGACGCCTGGATCGATGCCCGCAAGGCCCCTCAGCCCCACGTTGGCCTCAGTCAGCTCGGACTACCAGCAACTCGGCAGCGAGGTGTCCCCGGCTAGCTCATACCACCAGCAGGCAAGCCACTGGCGGGCCCATCCGCTGAGGCTTAACCGGCCGTGGCCCGCATACCGGCGCAGGGCTCGGGTAGCGAGCATCGGGAGGTCTGGCCGGGACCCCAGGCTCGGCCGGGGTTCGTCTGGAGTAGAAGCCCCGCCGCTGGCCTGGGTGCTCCGCGGCGCGACAGGCCTCCGGGCGCAGTCCACCGCGACGTTTACAACCTCCCCTACCGGACAGTTCCGTCGCGTCCTAAGGAGGACTCGATGGTCACACGTTCGGGACGCCGGCGCACTGCGCACGCACGGACCGCCGGTCGGCAGGCAGCTAATAGCAAACCCATGGCCGTACTCGCCCGCGCTGGCCTCGGCGCACGCGGCGTCATCTACGCGCTGGTCGGAATCATCGCGATCCAGATCGCACTGGGCGCGTCGCACCCTCCGGCTGACAACAGCGGAGCAGTCCGGCTGGTAGCTGCCACCCCGTTCGGCTCAGTACTGCTGTGGCTGCTCGTCGGCGGATTCGCCGGCCTGACTCTGTGGCGGTTGTCCGAGGCCATCTGGGGAGCCAACGGCCCGGACGGGCACAAGACATCCCAGCGCCTGGTGCGGCTGGTTAAAGCCCTGTTCTACGGCTTTATCACTTACGGCATCCTCAAGTACGCGCTCGGGCTCGGCGCACCGACGTCGAGCAACAAGCAATCGGTCGACTTGACGGCGACGGCCTTCAAGCACCCGGGCGGCCGGTTCGCTGTGGGCGTTGTCGGCGTCATCATCGTGGCGATTGGCGTCTACCTTGCCTACCAGGCCTACCAGGCAAAGTTCATGCGGGACATGCGGATGGGCACGGCATCGCCAGCGACCAGGAAGACCGTGAC
The DNA here is from genome assembly GCA_963804435.1 of uncultured Actinomycetota bacterium. Taxonomy (GTDB): domain Bacteria; phylum Actinomycetota; class Actinomycetes; order Streptosporangiales; family Streptosporangiaceae; genus JAJYUU01. The sequence goes on from CAWDQI010000001.1 coordinate 4,961,896, forward strand.
CAGGCTGGGCCAGTTTGGCGGCGTGGCTCGCGGCGCCGTCTTCGCTACCGTCGGCATCTTCCTGGTCGTCGCCGCGGTCCAGGCTAAGCCTGGCAAGGCCAAGGGCATCGACTCGGCCTTGATCACGCTGGCAAAGACGCCGCTCGGACCATGGCTGCTCGGCCTTATCGCGGTGGGGCTTGTGCTCTTCGGCGTTTACTCCTGTTGCGAGGCGCGCTGGCGCGAGGTCTGACCTCGCCAGCAAGGACTGACCGGTGGACGCACAGGCCGGACCACTACTTGCCTTCGGCGTCGTACCGTCCCATCCGGACAGCTCGGCTGAGTGCGCGCAAATGGCATTTTCCATCCGGTAATAGGATACTCGGTGCATGTGCCGGGTGGTCTGGGGCAGCCAGTAGCTTGGTCAATAGTGGCCAAGCCACCGTGCCGCCGGCCCGCATTCCGGTGGGCTGGCGCAACGTCGGAGGTAGTAGTTGCTGCTAGCTGCACTGGTACTGGCCGGAGTTATTGCCGCGCCCATCGGGACCGCGGCGTTGCTCGTCCAGGCCCGGCGCCGGACCCGGACGTCCGGCTTCTGGCCGACCACGAGGCGTATCGCCTTCTCGGTTGGCGGCACGGTTGTGCTTGCCGGGGTCGTCGTCGGGGCGCTCCGGCTGCTGGGAGACTCTGAGCACTATGCCATCGACGGCGCGGCCGGTCTTGCCGTGGCCAGCCTGGTCTGGTTGCCCGTAACCCGGCGATGGAGTGCCCGCGGTCATCTGGCCTGGTCGTCGGCCATCTTCCTGTTCGTCGTCTACCTGGCCTTCGTGCTCGACTGGACATTCGCTAGCCACTTGGGCGCCGCCGACACCGCGGGTGGCCTGCTGCTCTGGCTGTTCGAGGTCATGGCCGCCCTGCTGGCCAGCGCCTATCTCTGGGAGATCTGCGACGCGCTGGGGTCCGAGCACTGGCGGCGGCGGCAGAGCCAGGTGCAGCCAGGCCGCGTTGCCGACGGCGACCTGCCGTTCGTCAGCTTGCACGTGCCAGCGCACAACGAACCGCCAGACATGGTGCTGGACACGCTGCGATCGCTGGCGAGGCTCGACTACCCGCGCTACGAAATCGTCGTCATCGACGACAACACCGATGACCCAGCGCTGTGGCTGCCAGTCCGGGACTGGTGCGCCCGGCACGGGGCCAAGTTCGCGCACCTCGAGGACTGGCCTGGCTACAAGTCCGGAGCGCTGAACTATGCGCTGCGCGAGCTTACCGACGCCCGCGCCGAGGTTATCGGGGTTGTCGACTCGGACTACCAGCTGGCGCCGGGTTTCCTGCGCCGGTGCGCACCGCTGTTCGCCGACAGCTGGGTGGGGTTCACGCAGGCACCGCAGGACTACCGAGGCTGGTCGCGATCGCGCTATTACCGGCGCCTCTACTACTCCTACAAGTACTTCTTCGCCGTCTCGCAGCCGTCCCGCAATGAGCGAGACGGCGCAATCTTCGCTGGCACCATGGGCCTGATCCGCCGGGTGGCCCTCGAACAGCTCGGCGGCTGGGACGAATGGTGCATCACCGAGGATGCGGAGCTGTCCCTGCGGCTGCTGCGCGCGGGCTGGTCAGGATTGCATGTCGATGAATCCTGGGGAAAAGGCATAATGCCGCTAACCTTCGAGGCCCTCAAGGGCCAGCGGTACCGGTGGTGTTTTGGCGGTATCCAGATCCTCCGGATGCACTGGCGTTCGCTGCTGCCAGGACGGACGTCGAAGGAAAACCGGCTCAGCGCGGGCCAGCGCTGGTCATACCTCGCCGGCGCGTTGCAGTGGTACGGCGACCTGCTCGGGCTGGTATTCCTGGTGTTCTTGCTGGCCGGCGCGGTGAACCTCGCAACCGGAGGCGGCGAGCTATTCCGCAAGCTCACCGCGTTCCTAGTAGCGACAGTCCCGGTCCTGGTTCTGCTCGGCTTGGTCCGGGCTGTCGCCCTGCTCCGCCGCGGCACCGGCGCCTCGTGGCGAGACGCGGTCGGCGCGTTCTTCATCTGGCAGTCGACGTCCCTGGTGGTGGCCCGTGCCTCGGTTCTCGCCCTGTTTGCCGAGAAGGCCGCCTTCCTGCGCACGCCGAAGACCAGCGAGAAGCAGAAATGGTGGGAGGCGCTGCGGGCGAACTGGGCTGAATCCTCGCTTGCCCTGCTGGGCCTGCTCGGCATCGCGGGCGCTCTGACCAAGGCGCCCGAGACGGCCGGGCTGCTGCTCGCCGCCCTGTTGCTGTTCCCGACGCTCGGTTTCGCGGCCGCGCCAGTAAACAGCTGGGCCGCACAGCGGGCCGCGCTGCCGGCTGACCTGCGGGCCCGGCGGACGACGGAGTGGCGGCGCACCAGCGACCGCCGAGCGTTCGTGCGCGGCGCCGCTGTCGGGGGGATCGCGACTGTCGGCGCGGTGGTCGTCGCAGCGGTAGCCCTGTGGCTAGTCCCCAGCACTCATCGGGTGCAGCCGCCGCAGCTACTCAATCCCCCGAGCGTCGTTCGTTCGCACCCGCCCCATGCCCGCCCGAGCTCACCCAGCCCAAGCTCACCCAGCCCGAGCTCACCTAGCCCGAGCTCACCGAGCCCTGGCACGCCGACCGTGACACCCTCCCCTACTGCCACGCCGTCAGCGACTGTGTCCCCCAGCACCACGCCCGCTCCCGGCCCGACGCCAAGCTCAGCTGGGGCCGGCTCGACATCGCCCTGACGCCCGTCCGTGAGCTGGTCCTTGACCCGTGCGACGTTTCGGCGCCCGCAGTGCTGGACGGGGCATTCGGGGCAACCATCGCCACCACGCTGTTCCGCGACAAAATCGAGCAGCTGAAGTCATAGCTGGTCCATAGGCCCGGGTAGCGCGGCGCGATGCCTAAGCCAGCCGTGGCGCCGCGTGCAGTGCGTCCTCGACGTTGTCGTAGATGCTGAACATGCTGGCCACGCCGGTCACATTGAAGATCCGGTGCAGCGCCGCGCCGCGAACGACCAGGCGGAGCTCCGCGCCGTCGTCGTCGGCCTGCTTCAGCGCCCGGACCAGTACATTCAGTCCGGTGGAGTCTAGGAACTCGGTTCCTCCCATGTCTACGACGATGACCGGCTGGTGCTCAGCGACGGCGGCGAGCAGCGCGCCGCGGAGTTGTGGTGCATTCCCGACATCAATCTCAGCCGGGGCAGTGATTACCGGCAGCCCGTTGACGAGCCTAACCCCGAAGCCTGGCTCTGGCATAGTTACGGCCCGCTACGGCGAGGAGGAGAGGGCACGCCTCAACCTACCGGTGCCAGGTGATCGCTGACTAGATCCGGGTAGCGGGCACGCACATGCGGGCTGGCGGTCAGCTGTTGCCGGCGACCCGGACCAGTGTCAGTAGGGGATTCGTAACCAGAAGGCAGCCCGAGGCATTCGCGGCATTCGCAACCCCTTACTCTCGCCGGTACTGTTCAGCGTCCGCTCCACGAAGCTCCAGGCCGAGGCCGGGCCGGCTGGGATCGGGCGTGAGCGTGCCTCCAATCGGCGGTAGCGCTCCCTCGAAGAGCATGTTCTCGATCCGCTGATGATCATGGAAGTATTCGACATGTCGCAGGTTGGCTGCGCCTGCGGCCGCATGGGCATGCAGGTTCGGCGCACAGTGACCGGACACCTCAAGATTGTGCGTGCGCGCCAGCTGAGCAGCGCGGACAAAGCCGGTGATCCCGCCGCACCGGGTGACATCGAGTTGCAGGCAGTCCACTGCCCCGGCGTTCAGCAACCCCTCCGAATCTTCCAGAGTCCAGCTGTATTCGCCGGCCGCAATGTCCGGCTCAAGCTGCGCCCGTAGCGATGCCAGCCCGACGAGGTCGTCTGATGACACGGGCTCTTCAAACCAGGTGACCCGGTACTCGGCCATCTTCGCCGCGACTTCTGCTGCTTGCGGCGTCCTATATCCGCCGTTGGCGTCCACGAAGAGATCAGTCTCCGGTCCGACAACGCTGCGTGCCAGGGCGATTCGCTCAAGGTCCCGGCCCTGATTGGTTCCCCAGGACTCGCCGATCTTGATCTTCACGCGAGGAATCCGCAGGTCGTAGACCCACTCGGCCAGCTGGTCGCGCAGCTGCTGGTTGTCGTAGCAGGTGAATCCGCCGCTCCCGTAGATCGGCACGGGCCAGGCCCCGCCGAGCAGGTCCGTGACAGGACTGTCGAGAAGCCTGGCCTTTAGGTCCCAGAGGGCGATGTCGACCGCCGAGATGGCCGCCGCCGCGATGCCGCGACGGCCCAGGTTCCGTACTGAGCGGTACATGGCCTCGTTGAGTTCGGGCACTTCCTGCAGTCTCTGGCCCACCACTACTTGAGCCAGCACTTTGCTGATCACTTGGGCGGCGGCCGACGTGGAGTAAGTCCAGCCAAGGCCGGTCCGGCCGCCGGCCTCTGCATGGACCACGACTAGCGTCGTCTTGTTCCAGCTCAGCGTGCCATCCGCTTCGGGGCGATCCGTCGGTATCACGTAGCTGGTCGGCCGGACGGCCTGTATCGTCACGTCAGTGGTCACTCCGGCTCCTAACGGGCTGGCCCGCGAAGGTCGGGCGCCGTAGCCGAGCTACCGCAATCAGGCGGCTTAAAACGCCGCCGCGATGTTTCGGCAGAGCATGATTCTCAGATGATTCGGCACCTCATTACTGGACAGGCAGCTACGCGAACCGCCGCAGCCGACTTGTTGGAGCAGTTCGGTGAGAACGCAGCGACCTTCGAGACGGCCACGGCCCCGCGACTTCAGCGCCCCCGACCTCAGCACCGTTGGCCTGAACTCCGGTCCCGGACTTCGTACCGGGACCGGCCTCGCCCTGGTGGCTGGCGGCGCCATCCTGCTGCTCGCCGTCCACGTCCACACGTCGTTTCTTAATCTCCAGACCGCCGGCCTAATCCTGCTCATTACCGGCCTGGGCTGGTTTTGGATCCCGGTGCGGGACAAGAGGCGCCTGCTACGGCGCACGCTTGCAGCCATCCGGCGCTACCTGGAGCGGGATGCCGATCTTGTTGGCGGCGTTCGCCGCCCGCTAGCCGAAACTGTTTGCACCGGAAACGGACCACGACGTCGACCCAGCCACTAAAGTGCCACGAGCAGCCGACCAGTGAGCACCCGCGTAAGGCTTGCCAGGCTGGCCACAGTTTGCTAACCATTAGTCAGCGGTCCGCCGGATTGCCCGGCATGGCCGCTTCGGGTCAAAGACGCGGCCCGGCGTCACCTTAATGTTGAGGCTGGGAGCACTAACGTGTGCGAAGAATGCGAGCTGGGCCCTGCGCCCGCTGACCCCGGACCGCCCGCTGAGCGTTGCCGCACTGTCCGGATGCCCCCGGAGATGGATATCGGGAACGCGGACAATGTCCGCCAGGCGCTAATAGCGGCGGTCGACCAGGGCTTCGCCGTCGTGATTGCGGATATGAGCGACACGTTGTTCTGCGATTGCGCAGCAGTGACGGCGCTCGCGGTCGTGGGCAAATGCGCTGCCGCGGCCGGGGCGGAGCTCCGCGTTGTCGCCACCGCCCGGCTTGTCCTTCGCATCTTCGAGCTCACCGGACTCGCCCGGCTGGTGGCGGTCTTCCCGAGCGCTGAGGCGGCCGCCAGGGGGTCCCCTAACGGGCGGGCGCGGGCTGCAGGCTTCCGCGGTGTCATCCAGCTCAGCTCTCGCCGCCGAACTGATCACGGTCGACCCGGCCCTCAACGACGTCAGCTGCGATCTCTCTGAGCTTCCGGTTGGAGTTCTGGGACACCAAGCTCAGGCGCTTGAATGCCACCTCGGGCGTGACGCCGTACTCAGCCACGATGATGCCTTTTGCCTGCTCGATCACGGCGCGTGAGGTCAGCGCAATCTGAAGGTTCTCGACCAGCTTGCGGCAGTTGCGGTAGGCGGCCGCGTTGCGGGCCGCCACGCCACCCTGCGCGGCGAAGAGTAGCGCTAGGTCGTGACTGGCGCCCGTAAAGGCGTCCCGGTCCTGCCCGTAGATCGCCAGCGCCCCGCCGGGCTCGCGGTCGGTGCGCAGCGGCAGCACCAGGCAGCTGAACAGGTTCTCCTGGGCCATCGCCCGGCGTATTTCCGGCCAGCGATTCTCGGCGTCAATGTCATCAATCCGCCTGGCTTCGCCGTAGCGCAAAGCCTCGGCGACCGGCCCGTCGCCGCTGCTCAGCTGCAGCTTATGCAGTTCAGCGACGCCAGGGCTCGAGGCCGCCTGGGTCCAGGCCACATCGCCGGCTGCTACGACACCAGCCGCAGCACTTCCCGGGATGAGCTCAAGCGACAGCTCTGCAAGCTGCCGGACCGGCGCGTCAGCAGAATCCTCGGACACCAGGAGCTCAGCTATGTCGGCCATGCGTTCGGCAAGCTCTCTCGTCACCCTGATCATCTTGTAGTGCCTCACTCTCCGTGCGGTTCGTCCGCAAGCCACTACCCCCGATCGTTTGCCTTGCACATATCCGGGTAGCTGGCGTGCCGGGATAAGGCGGTCCGTTCCTCGAAGCTACGGGGACCGGTAATTGATCACCCGCTACGGCCCGTAAGACCTGAGTGGCCATCCAAGACGGCGGGGCCGGTTGCCAAGGGGTGACACGCTTGAACGCGGCCGCGAAGCCTCCGGAGCGCTCCGCGCTGACAACGATGATCACGCTGGCGCGGCCGCCTGCGCGGGACCTATCGGTGCCAGGACGGTATGCGAAGGAATCAGCGGACTACCTCGCGGCTCTGGCCGGGCTGCGGAAGGCCGTAGACCAGGCTGGTGCTCACCGGGCGGGGCTGGGGGCCGGTGGTTGGCCGTGCGGGCCGCTGTCGCGGTCAGCGAGGCGAGTTACCGTTACATCCTTGCTGACGCCGCCGGCGGTTAGCCCAGGTCAGCAGCGCAGTGCGGGCCACCGGCAGGGTGAATCGCGCCGGTGACTCAGCCTTGTGAGTACTTTTAGCAGTGAGCCGCGTATGGGGATCGTTATCGGCCTTATGCTGGCTCGGACTTGAGTCATTGCAGGGACCTAGCACGAAAGAGAACTAGCGCTTTCAGATGGCAATAGAAGACGTCAGTTCAGGCAGTGTGCCCTATGGAGGCGCGCTGCCTGATCGTGTTCCCGTCCTGCTGATAGAGGACGACGACGGCGACGCGCTGCTAGTGGAGGAACTGCTACTGGACGCCGGGTCCCCGTTCCTGCTGCGCCGGGCGCGATCCCTGGCTGAAGCAAAGCCGTTGCTCGACGGGGTGGGCTGCGTCCTGCTGGACCTGGAACTGCCAGACTCTCGCGGCCTGCAAGGCGTGCGGTGGCTGCAGGAGGTTGTTCCTAGCCTAGCCGTGGTGGTCCTGACCGGACTGTCTGACGAACATCTGGGCGAGGCGGCTGTGGGCGCCGGCGCTCAGGACTACCTGGTCAAGGGCCAGGTGGACGGCATGCTGCTGAACCGGGTCGTGCGCTATGCGATGGAGCGCCGTCGCGCGGAGGAGACCCAGCAGCAGCTAAATATGGCGCGGCTGTACGCGGCGGAGAACTCCCGGCTTGAACGCGGTCTGCTGCCGTCGCCGATACTGGCCGACCGACGACTGACGGTAGCCGCCCGGTACCGTTCCGGCGGCCAGCAGAGGCTCCTCGGCGGTGACTTCTACGACGTAGTCGAGGCCGCCGATGGCTGGGTGCACACCGTAGTCGGAGACGTCTGCGGGAGGGGGCCAGACGAGGCCGCGCTGGGAGTCTGTTTGCGAGTGGCGTGGCGGACCATGGTCCTGGCTGGCCGCCCGGTAGCCGAGATCTTGTCCGCAGTGCAGCAGGTGCTGGAGAACGAACGGCTTCAGGACCGTCTTTTCGCCACTTTGTGCATGCTGTCGATAGCTCCGGACCGGACCAGTGGCCGGCTGGCACATCGCCGGCCATCCGCAGCCCCTGCTGATTGGTCCGGACGTAGTGCGGGAACTGGAGGCTCCCGTCAGCCTGCCGCCCGGTATCAGCCACGCCGTGGACTGGCCGAGCAGCGAGGTCCAGCTTGGCGACAGCTGGTCGGTGCTGCTCTACACCGATGGGCTAATCGAGGGGAAAGTCGGCACCGGCCCGGACCGGCTGAGCAACGACGGGCTTATCAAGCTGGTCGAGAAGGCGCGCGCCCAGCAGCCACCTGGTGCGCCCGCCGGCCGTTTCGACGGCGCCGCGCTGCTGGATATGGTTATCAGCGAGGCCCGCGAGCTTAACGGCGGTGACCTGGACGATGACCTGGCCGTGCTGATGGTGAGCTGCGCGCCGCTCGCGGCACCATGACCGCGAGTCGGCCAGGCCCGGCTGTTCCCCCGCCAGTCACGCATCAGCCAGGAGCAGTAGACCCAGTAGCCGAACAGCCAGCGAGCAACAATGCCCGGCAGTCAGAGCGGGGAGCCGGAGGTCAACCGCGCAGGCTTGCCGCCATCGCTGAGGACGCCGCAGGCCGCTGGCCGCTGGGCCGGATCGCCACCGTCGGCACGGTTCTCATCGGGTTGTTGAGTATCGCCGCGATAGTGATCGGTACCGTTGCCCTCAATAGTCTCAGCCAGGCTCGCGCGCGAGTAGCGGACATGCTCGATCCAGCCGCGCTGCGCAGTACGCAGCTCTATGCCGCGCTGCTGAACCAGGAGACTGGCCTGAGAGGCTATCTGCTGAGTGGCCAGAAGCCCTTTCTCGCCCCGTACACCATGGGTATGGCCAGTCAGAACGCGGCGGTCAGCCAGCTTCGCACGCTGCTGGCCGGGATGCCTGTTGCGCGCGGAGATCTCGCTCGCGTGCTGACGGCGGCCGATCATTGGCGGTCCAGCTACGCCGTGCCTGCCATTGCTCGGGTCGCCGCCACCGGCAAGCCACTGATCAGCCCGGATGTCAGCAAGGGCAAGGCGCTGTTTGACAGCCTGCGCGCTCCGACCATCGCACTGCAGGCCTACCTTTCAGCCCAGCGGGACGGGGCGCTCGACGCGCTGCATTCGTCCGTCACCGTTCTGAACGTCACTGGCATAGCGATAGCGATCGCGCTGCTGCTGGTGGTCGGTGCCGTAGCGATCGGGCTGCGAACCGCGGCGATCAGGCCATTGACCCGGCTAGCCAGCGACGCGCGTCAGGTGGCACGCGGCGACTTCCAGCACCAAGTCGACGCGGGCGGTCCCAGGGAGGTACATGAGCTCGCGGTAGACGTCAACCGCATGCGGCAGCGCATTCTGCTCGAGCTATCTGTTGTGCAGACCAGGGCGCACGACTTGGAGCGCTCGAATGCCGAGCTTGAGCAGTTTGCCTACGTGGCCTCACACGACCTGCAGGAACCGCTGCGCAAGGTAGCGAGCTTCTGCCAACTGCTGCAGCGGCGCTACGCAGGCCAGCTCGATGCCCGGGCTGACCAGTACATCGAGTTCGCCGTGGACGGCGCTAAGCGGATGCAGGCCCTGATCGACGACCTGCTCGCCTTCAGCCGGGTCGGCCGCGCGGACCGCGAGCCAGTGCTCGTCTCCTGCGCGACCGCGCTGTCCCAAGCCAGGGTGAACCTGGCCGGCGAGATACGGCGGGCGGGCGGAACAGTCGAGGCGACCGAGTTGCCCTCCGTGGGCGCCGAACTGTCGCTGATCACGTCGCTGTTCCAGAATCTGATCAGTAACGCCATCAAGTTCCGCGGCGAGAAGCCGCCGGTAGTGCAGGTGTCGGCAGAGCGGGCGGATGACTACTGGCTGTTCTCCGTCGCCGACAACGGTATCGGGGTAGAGCCCGAATATGCAGACCGGATCTTCGTGATCTTTCAGCGGCTTCATGACCGGACTGCGTACGCGGGAACGGGCATCGGGCTAGCTATGTGCCGCAAGATCGTCGAGCACTACGGGGGCAAGATCTGGCTCGATACCAGCTTCCGGGACGGGGCAAAGTTCTGTTTCACCCTACCGGTAGCCGCCGCTGCCAACGAGGAGACACATGATGACTGACCGGCCCGGGCTCGACGTAGTAGACGTCCTGCTCATCGAGGATGATCCCGGTGACGTGCTCATGACCAAGGAGGCTTTCGAGCATTACCGGATTCGCAATGAGCTGCACGTGGTTGGCGACGGCGAGCAAGCCATCCGCTTTCTGCGTAAGGACGGCGATTACGCGGATGCGCCCCGGCCGGGGCTGATCCTGCTCGACCTGAACCTGCCCAGGCGCAACGGCCACGAGGTGCTAGCCGAGCTCAAGTCCGACCCTGACCTGCTGACCATCCCGGTGGTGGTGCTCACGACCTCGCAAGCCGAGGAAGACATCCTGCGCAGCTACTCGCTGCACGCTAACGCGTACATCAGCAAGCCAGTGGACTTCGAGCGCTTCATCGACGTGGTCCGGCAGATTGACGACTTTTTCCTCACGCTGGTCAAGCTGCCTGCGACAAACTAGCGCAGGCGTCCGGGAAGGCTCCGCCGCTCGTCATACTCCGGGTCCGTCACGGGCAAGCCCGCAGTGTCGCTCGGCGCGATCCGGACCGACCGTGCCGCGACGCCGCTAACCAGCGATCCGATAGCGATGCCGAGCACAAGGTCGACGGCGGCCGTGGCCAGCTTCGCGTCCAGCGGCGCGGTCGTGCTGAACGGGAGGAGAACTGCCAGCACCGTCGCCAGCCCGATGATCCACCCGAGGAAAGTAAGCGGGCGCGGCGTGCTCAGCAACAGCAGGTGGGCCAGGCCCGTCGCCAACAAGGCGGCCGCGGCGGCGGCGAGCACAAGATCGGTGGTATGCACATCGCCGTAAGCACCATCGTGCCGCGGTGACAACAGCGGAACGTTGAAGAGCCAGCGGCAAACTAGCACGCCGACGAGCGCGACGAGCGCAGCAACGACGGCAGTGGCGATGCCGCCTGGCCACAGCTTGCCGGCGTCGACACGCGGCCGATCCGGCTCAGGGGCCCGGTCGGGGATCGGCGCCGTAGTCATGTCAGTTACCTGCTTTCCGGCCACCTCCGCAGTGGCCCGGCAGGCTAACTCACCCGGCGCCCCGGCTTCAAACCTGTGCGATCATATCGGCGCCGGTCGTGATCCTGCCTCGCCCGAAAGCAGTTCCAGCGCGCGCTGTAGTCCCGCCTGGACTCGGCTTCCCCCATGGCCGGCCCGGTGTCGTGGTTCAGGGCAGCCGGACGATAGCGCGCGCCCTCGTCAGCACTTTCGTGTCGGCTGACCTCGCAGTCAGCGCAATCGCGACCTTGTTGTCGGCCAGCTTTTCTTCCACCTGGCCGCTGACGTCGATGGTCGCGCCGACGTCATCGTCGGGAACGACCACCATCGAGGAGAACCGCACGCCGAAGTCGGTGACGACGGAATTCGGGCCGGCCCAGTCGGTCACGAATCGGCCCGCCTGGGCCATGGTGAACATGCCATGCGCGATCACGTCGGGCAGGCCCACCGCCCTCGCGATCCGCTCGTTCCAGTGGATCACGTTGAAGTCACCGGACGCGCCGCAGTACTTGACCAGGCTGAGCCGCGTCACCGGATACCGCACGGCTGGCAGCTCGGCGCCGCTCTCGATGGTGTCGTAGGTCACCTGCTCGGTCACGCCGCGATCCTCTCTGCCCCGCTGAACCTGCCCCGCTGAACCTGCCCCGCTGAACCTGCCCCGCTGAACCTGCCCGCGCTGAACCTGCCCCGCTGAACCTGCCCCGCTGAACCTGCTCCGCTGAGCCTGTCCGGTAGGGCAGGGCTCGTCGCCCTAACTGCCGCGCTCGACGATGGTGGACACCGCGGTGCAGACATGCTCGCCGGCCATCGTCCGGATCTCGGTGCTGGTCGTGATCATTACGTTCCGCCCGGCGTCCCGGATACCGGTGATGGTGACCTGCGCGGTCACGACGTCTCCGGCGGTAATCGGCCGGGTGTAGGAGAACCGCTGCTCGCCATGGACGACCATCGCGTAGTTCAGGCCGAGGCCCGGATCGGCCAGCGCCGTGCCGGACCCGGCCATGCTAATCACGATCGCGAAGGTCGGCGGCGCGATAACGTCGCGGTAGCCGGCCGTCTGGGCCGCCGCCCGGTCGTGGAACAACGGGTTCTGGTCGCCGATCGCGGCCGCGAACTCGGAGATCTTGACCCGCGACACTTCGTAGGGTTCGGATGCCGGAAAGGTCCGGCCCGCGAAGTCCCGATTGACCGCCATCTGGCCCCAGCCTTGAGCGAAACCCGGTGCCGGGCTGCTAGCGGGTCTCGCGGTGCGGCTGGTGCTTACGGCAGAACGGGCAGTACTTGCTCAGCTCAAGCCGGTCGGGGTCATTGCGGCGGTTCTTACGCGTGATGTAGTTCCGGTGCTTACATTCCTGGCAGGCCAGAGTGATCTTGGGCCTGACGTCAGTCGCAGCCACTGAGGCGCGCCTTTCTCTCGTCTGATCATCGGAAGCTGCCTGGCAGGCAGCCGTCGCGGATGCCGGTTGCCAGCGCGTTTCCGTAGCGGAGGCCGGACTTGAACCGGCGACACAGCGATTATGAGCCGCTTGCTCTGCCTGACTGAGCTACTCCGCCGCCCTGCCCGCCAGGCTCGGTCCGGATCCAGGCGAAGGAGCCGGACCGGACCCCCGCCATAGCCCCGGGGCTGACCTAGCTTACCGGGAAAAAACCGCGACTGGGATCTGGGCTTGCTCAACCGGCTCGGCGCAACCTCCCGGCGAGCGCTCGGCGCTCGCCAGGGGCTAGCTTGCCCGGACCGCCAGGCGGTACTGCTGGCAATCTAGACCCCTTAACCGCGGAGGGCCCGCTCCTGTTCCCGGCTGCGATTCCACGCCACGCCGTTACCAATTCGTCACTAACTCCCGGCGCGCGCGCAGTTTCATCATGCGCCACCGGGTAGATTGTCTGGCAGTACCAGGCCCGCAGCTGCGCCTAGACAGCAGGGCATCGGGCGGTTTGTGCGCCTCGCGCAGGCCACAGCCGTGCGCCAGCCGCGAACTGCGGCCGGACCTGGTGTTGGCGCACAACCGCGAGCTGCTGGCTGTACCGTCGTTAACTGGCATGACCCGGACTTTGGTGCGGGACACGATTCATGTGACCGACGTCGGCGCGTCCAAGATGCGGCTATTGTGGACCGTCATAACCGTTCGGCGCGACTGGGAGACGACGCAGATGCCGAGGCGAGAGCAGCCCTCCGAAGTGACCTATCACGGCCTGCGGGAGGCGCCAGACACGTCCGCGGTCACCACGGCCGCACTCACCGCTTTCGCCAGCACCTACCCGGACCTGAAGCTTCAGCCCCTGGTCATCGTGATCGCGGCCTACAACGAGGCGGAGAACATCGGCGCCGTCCTGGACGAGGTGCCGGAGCAGATCGCCGACGTACCGGTGTCGCTGCTTGTCATCGACGATGGCAGCACCGACAACACCGGCGAGGTGGCGAAGCGGCACGGCGCCCTCGTGTGCACGCTGGCGGCCAACCGAGGGCACGGCGTCGCCCTCCGGCTCGGCTACAGGATCGCCCGCGAAGGGGGGGCCGAGTACATCGGCACCCTGGACGGCGACGGCCAATGGGACCCGGCGGACCTGCCGCGGATGGTCAGGCTGATGGAAGCCGACCAGGCTGACTTCGTGCTCGGCTCCCGCCAGCTCGGCCAGACCGAGAATACCGACACCTTCCGCAATCTGGGCGTCAAGTTCTTCGCCCGGATGATCAGCGCGCTCACGCATACCCATCTCAGCGACACCTCCAGCGGGCTGCGCCTGATGCGCGCCGAGCTGACCGGCACAGTCACCCAGACCCAGCCGCAGTACCAGACTTCGGAACTGCTGATCGGCGCCCTCCTGCAGGGCTACCGGGTCGCCGAGGTCCCGACGGTCATGCGGCAGCGGATGTCCGGCGTTAGCAAGAAGGGCCGCAATCTGGCCTACGGCCTGCGCTATGCCCGCGTCATCGTGCAGACCTACCTCCGCGAGCGCAGCGCCTCCGGCCAGCACGCCGTCGCGGTACAGCAGCCGGCCGCTACCGAGGCCCCGGCGCCGCCCGCGCCTCCGGCCGCTGTACTGCCCGCCACCGACGCTGTAGCCGCCGACCCGCAGGCGACTGCCGCCTCCCAGCCCGGCTCGAACTAATCGGCCGCGGCCCGAGAGGCCAGGGGCGAGGAGCCGGGGGCGCAGCAGCGCGGTTCACCCCGACAAATGACCTGTTAGGTGCAAACCGCCACGCACCGCTCTCGACGCTCGTCGGCGCGTTTAGCGTGGATGTGAAAGTGCCGCCAAAAGAATAGCGGCGGCGTCACTCCGACGCTAAACGCCTTGGTCGGCTACTGCCCATCCGCACACGCAAAGGTAGCAAAACGCTCTAATCCTCGGGGGGCGCTCGCCTGGCCGCGGCCGCCGGAGCGCGCGAGCTAGCACTCGATCACGTTGACGGCCAGGCCGCCGCGCGCGGTCTCCTTGTACTTGACCTTCATGTCAGCGCCCGTCTCCCGCATGGTCTTGATCGCCTTGTCCAGGGAAACCTTGTGCTCGCCATCGCCGCGCACGGCCATCCGGGCGGCCGTGATGGCCTTCACGGCCCCGATCGCGTTCCGCTCGATGCATGGGATCTGCACGAGGCCGCCGACCGGGTCGCAGGTGAGTCCCAGGTTGTGCTCGACGCCGATCTCGGCGGCGTTCTCCACCTGCTCAGGACGTCCCGCCGATCACCTCGGCCAGCCCGGCCGCCGCCATCGAGCAGGCCGAGCCGACCTCGCCCTGGCAGCCGACCTCGGCGCCGGAGATCGATGCGTTCTCCTTGAACAGCACGCCGACCGCGCCCGCCGTCAGCAGGAACCGGACCACGCCGGCCTCGTCGGCGCCGGGCACGAACCGCATGTAGTAGTGCAGCACGGCCGGGATGATCCCGGCGGCCCCGTTGGTCGGCGCGGTCACTACCCGGCCGCCGGCCGCGTTCTCCTCGTTCACGGCCAGCGCGTACAGCGTGACCCACTCCATCGCGTACAGCGGGTCGGCCGCGTCCCCTGTCTGCTCCAGCTTCTGCTGCAGCGCCCCGGCCCGGCGCCGCACCTTCAGCCCGCCGGGCAGCACCCCCGAAGCCGCGCAGCCGCGGGTCACGCACTCCTGCATGACGGCCCAGATCCGCAGCAGTCCGGCCTCCACCTCGGCCTTATCCCGCCGGGCCAGCTCGTTGGCCAGCATGATGCCGCTGACTGGCAGCGCCGGTGCGCCGGGCGATCGCGAGCAGCTCGGCGCCGCTAGCAAACGGGTACGGCACCGGCGTCGGGTCGGCCACGATGGCCGGGCGGCCAGCCTCGTCCTCGCCCAGCACGAAGCCGCCCCCGACCGAGTAGTAAGTCCGGGCCGACAGTTCCGCACCCGCCGCGTCCAGTGCCGCGAAGCGCATGCCGTTGGAGTGAAACTCCAGTCGCTTGCGCCGGTGCAGGATGACGTCGTCATCGACGTTAAATCGGATGGGAACGCGGCCAAGCAGCGTCAGCATGCCCGTTTGCCGGACCGAGTTGACGAGCGGATCAGCAGCCTGCGGGTCGACGGTTTCCGGCTGCTCGCCCGACAGGCCGAGCACGACGGCCTTCACGCTGCCGTGCCCGTGTCCGGTGGCGCCCAGCGAGCCGAACAGCTCGGCCTTGACCCGGCACACGGCGGGCAGCAGTCCCTCCTGCTCCAGCGACGTGGCGAACATCGCCGCTGCCCGCATCGGGCCGACAGTGTGCGAACTAGACGGGCCGATGCCGATCTTGAAGAGATCGAAGACGCTGACCGTCATCTCACTTCTCCTGCTCTGACCGCACGCAGCCCCGTCGGTGGGACGAGGCTTACTCAGGTTTCCTATCGGGGTCGTATGGCGGCCGCAGGCTCACGACCGCGGCGGCCAGCTGCCCGCCGACGTTGACCTCATACCGGCCGGCCCGGACAAACTCCGCCGTGACCGCGGTACCGGCCGGATCGCGCAGGTAGGCCAGCCCAACGGCGGCGCCAACTGTCTCGCCCCAGGCCGCGGACGTCAGCTGTCCGACCGGCTCGCCGTCACGCAGTAGCAGTTCGCCGCCCCACATCATGACGCGGGGATCGCCGAGCAGCACCGAGACGAGCCGCCGCCGTGGCCCGTCTGCCTTCGCTTTCTCCACTGCCTCGCGGCCCAGGAACGCGGTACCGCCAGCCAGCTTGCAGGCGAACAGCAGGCCGGCCTCGGCCGGGTTGTAGTCGGGGGTGAGCTCCCGGCCGAAGGCCCGGTAACCCTTCTCCAGCCGGAGCGACTCGATCGCGTAGTAGCCGGCGTTGACGACGTCAAGGTCCGCGCCAGCCGACATCAGGTCCTCGTAGACGCCGACCGCGAATTCCGTCGGCACGTACAGTTCCCAGCCGAGCTCCCCGACGTAGGTGATCCTGGTGGCCCGCACCGTCGCATAACCGAGGTCGATCAGCTGGCTGGTGCCGAACGGGAAAGCGGCGTCGCTCAGGTCAGCCCTGGTCAGCCGCGAGATCAGCTGCCGGGACAGCGGGCCCATCACGCCATAAACGGCGTAGGCCGAGGTCACGTCGACCAGGCTCGCCCGGCAGCCCGGCGGCAGCTGCCTGCGGATGTGGTCGGCATCGCGCTCGGTCGTTGCCGCGCTCGCGACCAGCAGGAACTCGGTCGCGGACAGCCTGGTCACGGTGATGTCAGATTCGTAGGTACCGCGATCGTTCAGCATCCCGGTATAGACGGTCCGGCCCGGCGGCACCGCCACGTCGTTCGTGCACAGCCACTGCAACGCTTCGGTCGCGTCCGCGCCCACGACCAGGTACTTGGAGAACGAGGTCTGGTCGAACAGCGCAACCCGCTGCCGCGTCGCCAGCTGCTCCGCCGAGGACCAGGGCTGCCAGTTCTGCTTTTCCCAGGAGTACTCGATCTGCGGCCGCTCCCCCGGCGGCGCGAAGAAATTCGCCCGCTCCCAGCCCATCTTGGAGCCGAAGCAGGCATTCGCATCGCGCAGCAAGCCGTAGGCGGGTGACCGCCGGAACGGCCGGGCCGTCTCCAGCTCCCGGTTCGGCCAGGCGAGCGCGTAGTGCAGGCCGAGCACCTCGCCGACCCGGTCGCGCAGCCAGCGGGAGTTACCGTTGAACGGCGCGAACCTCCTGATGTCCACCGCGGTCAGGTCACTGGCGGGCTGGCCATCGATGATCCATTGCGCCAGCGCCAGGCCAGCACCGCCAGCCGAGGCGATGCCGACCGAGTTGAAGCCGGCCGCGACGAAGAATCCGCGCAGCTCGGGCGCCTCCCCGAGGATGAACTGGTTGTCCGGGGTAAAGCTCTCGGGCCCGTTATAGAACTTCCTTATCCCGGTCTGCGCCAGCACGGGGATCCGGTGCAGCGCAGAGTCCATCAGCACGCTGAAGTGATCCCAGTCCTCCCCCAGCAACTGGAACTCGAATGGGTACGGCAGCTCGTCCGGCGACACCCAGGGCTTGGCTACTGGCTCGAACCCGCCGACAACCAGGCCGCCGACTTCCTCCTTGATGTAGGTGTAGCCGTCCGGGTCGCGCAGGACGGGCAGGTCCGGAGGCACGCCGTCAATCTGATCGGTCACCACGTAGAAGTGCTCAGCCGAGTGCAGCGGCACCGTGACGCCGGCCAGCGCGCCCACCTGCTTGGCCCATTGGCCAGCGCAGTTGATCACGATCTGGGCCTCCACCTCGCCAGCGTCGGTGCGGACTCCCGTCACCCGGCCGTCCTGGGTTGTGATGCCGGTGACGCGGACGCGCTCGGCGATCGTCGCGCCGCGTTGCCGGGCTCCCCGGGCCAGCGCGGCAGTGAGGTCAACCGGGTTGGCCCGGCCGTCACCAGGCAGCCAGATCGCGCCCAGCAGGTCATCGGTCCGCACTCCGGGGAACAATTCGCCGGCCTGCGCGGAGCTGATCAGCTCGCAGTCGATCTGGTATGCCTGCGCGGTCGCCGCGGTCCGGCGCAGCGCCTCCAGCCGGTCAGGAGTCCTGGCCACGGTCACCCCGCCGCACCGGCGGAACCCGGTCGCCTGGCCGGTCTCGGCTTCCAGCCGCTCATACAGCCGGGTGGAGTACTGCACTAGCCGCGTGCCCGCTTCCGACGCCCGGAGCTGGCCGACCAGGCCAGCCGCGTGCCAGGTCGTTCCGCAGGAGAGCTGCCCTTGCTCGAGCAGCAGCACGTCGGTCCAGCCAAGCGCGGTCAGGTGATAGGCCACGCTCGTGCCGATAACGCCGCCGCCGATGATCACGGCCTGGGACCTGGTCGGCAGTGCCTGCGTCATGTTCGTCAGTCCTCATCCTGCGCGTCGGTGAGCAGCTGCTCGAAGCCCGGGCTGTGAAGCCGGCCGCCGCAGCGTCGAACCGCTCCATCGCCCAGGACCAGAAGTCAAAGTCAAGCTGGCTCGCCGAGTGCTGGATGGCCCCCCAGAGCGTCCAGCCGTACTGCGATACCAGCGTGAACAGCCGCGCCCGCGCGATCCGGCTGGGCCGCGGCCGACCGTAATAAGCGGTCACCAGGGCGGCCAGCGCCTCGTCGTCAAGGCCGCACTCGCCGGCGATGTTGCCGAGTTCGAAGCAGGGATCGTTGTTACCTGAATACTCGTAATCGATGAGCCAGATCCGCTCGCCGTCGTCGATAAAGTTCGCCGCCAGAAGGTCGTTATTACAGGGAACGGTGCCTTCAGCCCGCGCGGCCAGCGCCTGGCGCGCCGCCATGAAGGCGGGCATGAGATTGTCGTAGCCGGCCGGAATCCGCATCCCCGCCGCCGTCGCGGTCGCGTAATACGAGGCCTGCACCTCGAACATGTCGAAGTCGCCGTTGAACCGCCCGGCTCCGTGCAGGGTCCGGCACGCCGCTGCGATCCGGCGCAGCATGGCCGGCTGGCCGACGTCGGCATTGGTCAGCGTCCGGCCCTCGATGAAGGCGAGCACCAGGATGCGATCCTGCGGCCGGTACTCGATCACCGGCGCACCGACGCCAGCGGCGGCGGCGAGCACCGAGTTGCGGTACTCGCGCTCGCGGTCGATCGCCAGGAGATCCGCACCGTCGGCAAACACTCGCGCGACGTATTGGCCGTGCGGCGTGCAGACCTTGAAGTTCTGATTGGTCAGGCCGCCTGGGAGCGCGGTGACCTGCCGCGGCGTGCCGGCCAGGCTCGGAACCCCGGCGAGCAAGGCGTCTGCACGACCGAGCTCAGCCCGCGACAGGTCAGTCACTCTCGCAGGCTACGAGGCATCCGGCAAAAGGTCTAGACGGAAGCTAAGCCATACGCAACCCATACGCGAATTCTTCCGGATCAGGGTTAGCTGTTACGAATGTCTGGTCATAGGGTCTGGACAGTTATATAGGTCACGCCCTACGCTCCTGCCAACTGGGGTCACTCAGTTCACCTGTTGCATGCAGGCGAGGAGGAGCTGCCGTGAGCGCGAGCCAGGACGTCAGCCAGCCATGATCGGGACTCCGCCGACCTCGCGAGGTTCGGCTACAAGCAGGAACTCAGGCGCTCTCTCGGCACCTTCAGCTCCTTCGCCGTGGCGTTCAGCTACATCTCACCGTCGACCGGCATCTTCACCCTCTTCTACCTGGGGCTCACGACGATCGGCGGCGTATTCATCTGGACTTGGCCGGCCGTAGCGCTAGGCCAGTTCATCATCGCGCTGAACTTCGCCGAAGTGTCCAGCCATTTCCCGCTGGCCGGGTCGGTGTTCCAGTGGTCCAAGTACATGGCGAACCGCGCTTACTCCTGGTTTACCGGCTGGATCTACCTGTTCGCCGGCATCCTGACTGTGAGCTCCGTGGTGGCCACCTTGCCGCTGGCACTCATCCCGGCAATCAATGGCCTGGGCTGGCACTCGCTCGGCCTGACTTTGAACACCGAACTCGTCGTGGCGCTGATCACCCTGGTGGTGATCACCGTGCTGAACATCTACGGGGTCAGGCTGGTAGCGATCATCAACAACACGGGTGTGCTGTTCGAGATCCTCGGCATGTTCGTGTTCGCGATCGTGCTGATGGTGTTCCACAACCACCAGGGCTTCCACGTCGTCGCCAACAGCGGTGGGCTGCACGTCGGGGCGAACACGTTCCTGATCGCCATGTTCATGTCGCTGTTTGTGATCTACGGTTTCGACACCGCCTCCACACTGTCCGAGGAGACCCGTGATCCGCGGCGCGCAGCGCCGAAAGCGGTCCTCTTCTCGATCATCGGCGCGTTCATCATCGGCGGCGTATTCCTGCTCGGGACCCTGATGTCGATCCCGAACATGAAAGCCGCGATCAGCGGAGCCTATGGTCCGCAGAACATCATCGAGGCCAACTTCTCGCCCCACTTCGCCACCATCTACCTGCTGGTGGTCTCGGCCGCCATCTTCGTTTGCTGCCTGTCCATCATGGCGGCCACGATCCGGCTCGGCTTCGGCATGGCACGGGACAATCAGCTGCCGTTCTCCCGGCAGCTCTCGAGGGTATCGCCAGGCCTGCACACCCCGACCTGGACCTGCATCACGATCGCGGTCATCGCGGCCATACCGTTCATCCAGTTCTCGGGGGCCGGCATTATCGCGATCGCGGCCACGGCGATGATCTACCTGAGCTACTTCCTCGGCAACCTCGCCATCCTGCGGGCCAGGGTGCGAGGCTGGCCGAAGACCGACGCACCGTTCAAGCTCCACCGCTGGGGACTGGTCGTGAATATCGTCGGGCTGCTGTATGGCGGCGCGATGCTGGTCAACTTCGCCTGGCCGAGAGCCGCGAGCAATCCGCAGCCGAAGCAAGTAATCGTAGCGAAAACGCAGATACTCAATTTCCACATCGGCTTCCTGAACGACATCCCGATCCTGTGGACGGTGCTTATCTTCGTCGTACTGCTCGGCACCATCTACTACCTGCTCGTGGGACGGACCAAGCAGTTCGCCGCGGTGACCGCTCCCGGTGGCGAGCCGATCCCAGCCGAGGGGGCGGCCTAGCGACTCGCTAGGCCGGATGGCGCGCCGTAGGGGCCAAGCCGGGTTCAGTTGCGGAACTCGGTCCTGGCGGGGAGGGCGGCGCGCCTTCCACGGGCGGCGGGCTGGCGCATCCGCAAGGCATGCGCGGCCCGCCGCCCGACTGCCGGCTCACAGTACTGCCCGGCTCGCAGTACTGCCGGCTGACAGTACTGCCAGGCTCACAGTCCTGCCGGCTCGACAGTACTGCCGGCTCACAGTCAGGTACCGGCCTCGGTCAGCTGGCAGCCGGCCGTCAGCGACGCGCGCGCTGCAAGGGAGACACTAGGAGCATGCAACGACGGCAGCACTCGTGGCGTGAGACCACGCTGGCCGAGCCGGGGGCCCTGCCGCGGAAGCCGCCGATGATCATCAAGCAGCCCGGCATTACCGCGCACGCGCAGATCGAGGACTGGCTTGCCGACGCCATTGCCGCGGGCCAGCTCAGTCCCGGCGACCGGCTGCCGACCGAGCACGACCTGGCCGCCTGGCTCGGCGTCAGCCGGATGACGCTCCGGCACGCGCTCGGCGAACTCGCCCAGCGTGGCCTGGTGACGCGGACGGTCGGCCGGGGCGGCGGGACCTTCGTGGCCGAGCCCAAGCTCGAACAAGACCTCACGACCCTGGCCGGGTTCTCCGAGCAGCTTCGCCGGCATGGCAAGGTCGCCGGAGCGCGCGTCCTTGCGGCGGCGCAGATCCCGGCCAGCCCGGCCGCGGCGGCGGCGCTTGACCTGGAAACCGGAGAGCACGTGCACGATGTCAGGCGGATCCGGCTCGCCGACGGCCGTCCCATCGCGATCGAGCACTCGCAATTCCCGGTGAAGCTCTTCCCCGGCCTGCTCGACTGCCGCCTTGACGGCTCTTTGTACGATTTGCTGGCTGAGAACTACGGGCTGCGCCCGCACCGGGCGCGTGAATCACTGGAGCCGGTAGTAGCTGGCGTGCGCGAGGCGGAGGCGCTGGACGTCGACGAAGGCGCGCCGCTCATGCTGGTCGAGCGCACCGCGTACGCGCAAGCCGGTCAGCCCCTCGAGTTTGCCCGTGACCTGTTCCGCGGGGACCGGACCAAGGTCGTGGTATGGACTTCCGAGCTCGGCGGAGAGCACTAACTGGGCTCGCCGCGGTCTGATGACACGGGTGGGACTGATCGGTAGGTTCGCTGCATGACAGTCAAACTCGTGGTTCTGTACACCCAGCCCGATGACCCCGCCGCTTTCGACGACCACTACCTCAGCGTTCACGTGCCGCTGGTGCGTAAGATCCCTGGCCTGGAGCGGTTCGAATCCGGGAAGTTCTCCGCCGTGCTGGATGGTGGCGAGCAGACCTACCACCGGATCGCCGAGCTCTACTTCGCTGACCAGGCCGCGATGGACGCGGGCTTCGGGTCCAGCGAGGGCGCGGCCACCGCGGCCGACTTCGGCCAGATCGCGCCGCCAGGCTCACGCATGTTCATCGAGATGCTGGACACCTGACGCCGCCCGGTCATCACGGTGCGGTCTGCCGGGCATGACCAGAATTTTAGTTTGCCGACGTAAACCGGTGGTATCTCCCCCGCATCATAGCTAAGTCCGGCATTTCTTCTATGCCGATAGATGAGGAGACTTGACTCATGCCACGAATTACCGTTCGGCCACCGCGGCCATGCGCTGGCGCTCTGACGAGCCGGCGAGCGCCGGCGGCGGTCACCGGCCGGCGTGCTGGCATGTGCGGCTGCCGTGGCGGGCGCCGGGGCGATCGCCTTGCCCGCGGCGGCCGCAGCGGCCGTGCCTGCCATCAGCACGACGTATTTCTGGGTCGCCCCGACCAGCACATCGACTACCAACACCAGCTGCAGCACCGCCGCTTACAGCACCGTGCAGTCTGCGGTCACCGCGGCCGAGGCCTACGAGAGCACGCACCCCACGGTCGTGCCGACGCTCGAGGTCTGCCCCGGCACCTACGGCGAGCAGGTCACAATCACCAGCAGCCTCGTCATTACTCGTGGCAAGGCACCGGCCAGCCAGGGCCCGGCCGTGGTGGAACTCCCGGCGGCGGTGGGCCAGAACACCACCCTCGGGTTGTCGACGACGAACTGCCAGGCCAAGGACGTGGCTACCAAAACTCAGATACCGCAGTCCGTGATCGAAGTCTGCGGAGCTAAGCTCGCCGGCGGCAACAGCACCGGGGTCTCGGTCTCGATTAGTCACATCACGATCGAGGGGCAGTGGGTCAGCAACGTTTGCTACAACAGCCTGTACGGCGTGCTGGTCGGGGGCGGCGCGGCGGTGACGCTGAACGACTCGATCGTGCAGAAGATTGGCGGCGACGCGACCAGCGACGGCTGCCAGGGCGGCGTTGACGTCCAGGCAGGCTATGCGCCAACCGGCCAGATCGGCCACGTCAACCTAGCCAGTGACACGATCGAGAGCTACCAGAAAAACGGCGTCACAGTTGACGGTCCGGGCTCGACCGGCAAGATCAACGGTGTCACCGTGACCGGAGCCGGACCCACCACTGCGATCGCGCAGAACGGAGTCCAGATCTCGCTGGGTGCGACCGGAACGGTCACCGACAGCACGATCACTGGCAATAACTACACCGGAAGCGCCAACGCATCCGCGTCGGGCGTGCTCGTCTTCGGTGGCGGCGGTTCGGTCTGCGGCATCGGCAAGATCTCGCCGCTGGTGAAAAATGCCAGCATTAAGTTCAACACGCTGCTGAACAACGATGTCGGCGTCGCTCTGTTCAACGTCGACTCGACCTGCTCTAAGTCGCCGCGCACGCCGACGCGTGACACCGCCTGCTACAACGCGATCCGGAACTACCACGGGTACGCCGGCGGCGAGCCGTCAGCGGACGCGAACATCACCGGCTTCCTGACCGGCAAGGGCAAGCTGATCGGCGACCAGGCTGGCGTTAGCGACTCCGGTAACGCCGACGCGATCTGCTACAACTCGATCAGTGGCGCTGGGTACCGGCCCCGCGACAAGACCAGCACACTGCCCAATCCGGCACCGCCGGCGTGGGTCCGGCCGATCGACGTCGTCTCTTTCGCTCCGCCCATCCACCCCTCGGTGCACGGCAACAAGTACGACGGCAAGCCTTACAAGCCCAGTTAACTAGCTGAACCATGCGGGTCGGGCTGACGGCCGCACGCCGTCAGCCCGACTGGGCCGACCACGGAGCCGGGATGATCTCCATGGTCACCGGCTCAAGCCCGGTGATCTCCCACTGCCCGTCGCTCACGTCCACGGCTAGCCGCGACTTGCCGACCCGCAGTCCGCTGACGCGCAACGGCAGGTAACGCTCGGGCACCTCGGGCGCGCACCACAGCTGCGCGCTCGACACCTCCGGGGTGAACCGGAGCAGGCTGTGCAGCAGCAGCAATGGGGCACCGGCTGCCCAGGCCTGCGGTGAGCACGACGTCGGATACGGCACCGGCGTCGCGAACTCTTCCCTGGCGAAGCCGCAAAAGAGTTCCGGCAGCCGGTATCCGAACGGGGCGGCCGCGTCGACGATCGCATCCGTTACCCGCTGGGCCTGCTCGATGAAGCCGTAGCGGATCAGCCCAGCGGCGCAGATGGCGTTGTCGTGCGGCCACACAGACCCGTTGTGATAGCTCATCGGGTTGTAGGCAGTCATCGACGAGGCCAGCGTCCGGATTCCCCAGCCACCGAACATCTCCGGCGACATCAGGTGCCTGGCAACAGACGACGCCTTGTCCTTATCGACAATGCCGGTCCACAGGCAGTGCCCCATGTTGGAGGCGAGCGAGTCGATAGGGCGTTTATCCGCATCCAGCCCGATCGCGTACCAGCCTTTGTCCGGCAGCCAGAACCTGGCGTTGAAGTCGCGCTTCAACTGCTTGGCCTTCTTCCGCCAGGCCGAAGCCGCCCGCGCGTCACCGGCCTGCCTGGCCAGCTGCGCTCTGGCCCGGTAGGCCGCGTAGGTGTAGCCCTGCACCTCGGCGAGCGCGATCGGCGCATCGGCGATGGTGCCGTCGGCGAAGTTAACGCCGTCCCAGGAGTCCTTCCAGCCCTGGTTGACCAGGCCGTGGCTGGTCTTCCGGCAGTACTCGACGAAGCCGTCACCGTCGGCGTCGCCGTACGTCTCGATCCAGTCGAGCGCCCGGTCCGCATGCGGCAGCAGCGCCGCGATGGCACTCTCCTTGCCGCCCCACCGCTGAAGCTCGCCGAGCAGCATGACAAACAACGGCGAGGCGTCCACGCTGCCGTAGTACGCGCTGCGGCCGCCGAGCGCGAACGAGGCCGCCGGACCAAAGCGCACCTCATGTACGATCTTGCCCGGCTCCTCCTCCGACGCGGGGTCGGCCTGGCTGCCCTGCCAGGCGGCCAGCGTGCGCAGCGTGCCCAATGCCAGCCCCGGATCCCACGGGAGCAGCATCCACGCGGTCAGCAGCGAGTCCCGGCCAAACAGCGCCATGAACCACGGCGCGCCGGCGGCGACCACCGGCCACCGCGGATGCTCCGGATCGAAGATGCGCAACGCGCCGAGATCCTCGACGCTGCGGCCGAGCACTTCGGCAAGGTCGCGGTTGGGGGTCCGCACCTGTGGACCGCGCTGCCGCCACTTGCGCAGCCGCTTGGCCGGCTGGGTCGAGTCGACCGCATGGCCGCGCGGATGCCGCAGCTTCATCGCCACGCCGTCGTCGACCGGTACCGCCTCGACGCTCACGGTGCGCTCGGAGTGGCCCGGCACCGACAGGCGCCAGGACAGCACCCCGTCGTCATTGACGGCCGGGTGCTGGTCGCCGGTGATCCGCAGTTCCTGCCGGCGCTCGCGCCTGCCACTGGTGATGACCAGGCCGGAATCAGCCGTGCCAGTACTAGCCCCGGCCCTCGGCTTCGACCGCCCTTTGACCTCGAACAAGTCGGCGAAGTCCGCCTCGGCGGTCAGCGCCAGCCGGAACCGCTTCAGGGTGGCCGACGTGTTGCGCAAGGTGATGTCCTCGCGCATGCCATCGCCCACATACCGGCGCCGGACCACCAGCAGGGCGCTGTCCGCCTGGCCGGCCCGCGGCGGCATCCGGGCGAGGAACGTGGCCGCGTACGGTTCCGGGCTCTGCACCGATAGCGGCTGCGGCTCGATGCCGTCGACCTTCAGCTCCCATCGCGACAGCATCCGGGTATCGCGGACGAACAGCCCGTGCTGCCGGTCCGGCACGATGTCGCCGCCCGATTCGCTGATGCAGAATGTGGAACCTTCGATCAGCGTTACGGGGCTGCAGGCGGTCCCCAGGCCGGGCGGGAGCTCGCCCGATGACCATGGCTCTGTCACTTGGAGGCCTCCGGCCGGGTCATCTGGGGACCTCCGGCCGGGGCATGACGGCGCGCTGAGGCCGCCGGCACCTGATCTGCCGGCGACCTGCGGCCGCTAGGCGCTGATGAGCCGCCGCCCTGCTGCCGGGATGCGGCGGATGAGCCCGGACTCGCGCTCCAGGATGCGGCGATAGAGCCGCTCATGGTCGCGCGCCATCCGCTGCAGTGAGAACCGCCTCTCGGCGGCGCCACGGCACTGGTCACGGTCGATTTCACCCACCCGATCAACGGCGCTGATCATCTCCACCTCGTCCCGGCAGAGATACCCGGTCCTGCCTCGGTCAACGATCTCCGGAGCGGCTCCGTTCGCAAAGGCGAGCACCGGCGTGGCACACGCTAGTGCCTCGGCCATAACGAGGCCGAACGGCTCGCGCCAGGTAATCGGATTGAGCATCGCATCGGCGCCGCGCAGCAGCTCGATCCTGCGTGCCAACGGGATCTCCGACGGCACCTCGTCGTCCGGATCGAGCAGCGGGCGGATCTCCGCCTCGAAATAGTCGATCTCCTTGTCCTCGCGCATCTTGGTCGACAGCACCAGCTGCTTGCCGGCCTTCTTGGCGACCCGGACGGCGTGGTGCACACCTTTGTCCGGTGACATCCGGCCGATGAACATCAGGTAGCCGCCGCCGCCGGGTCCTGGCTTGTACAGATCGAGATCTATCCCGTGATGGATCACGTCGGCGATCTGGGCACCGCCGTACTCCTGGGCCTGGCGAGCCTGCGAATGCGAGATGGCCACAATGCTGGCATGCCGGGCGATTGCGGCGAGCACCGGCTGCGTCTCTCCGTTGAACGGGCCGTGGTTGGTGTGCACGACCGGCGGCCTGCGCATGCCGCGCAGGCCGGAGATCAGCGGGCCGAGGAAAGTGTGGTCATGGATGACGTCCATGTCCGCCAGCGCTTCGTACGCCGCCAGCACGTGCGCCGTCTCCGGAACGGTCACGCCAATAGGCGCGATCGCATTCGGATACAGGAAGTCGGTCGGGACCGGGCACTGCGACTCACCCACAGTGAACAGCCGAACCTCGTGACCGAGCTCTTGCAAGCCCCTCGCGAGGTTGTCGATGACGACCTCGGTCCCTCCGTAGGCCGGTGGTGGAACCGGTACCCAAGGTGGGGCAATCAGGCCGATCCGCATCTGTAACTGCCTCCTCGTGTCGAGCCGCGTGACCATCACGCTCCGCCGTTCCTGGCGAGACTCGCCAGCAGCGGCGACAGTGGGCGCGCTGCCGGTTTCCGCGCCTCTTGCCGCGGAGAACCTGGCTTGGTCCTCCCGCAAGACGCGCGGGCACACGGCGGCACGGGGAATTGATCCGGTAGCGCCGGTCGTTTCGACCAGTTCCCGGCTCCTAGCCCTGCGCACCCGCGGGGAAGTGCCAGGGTTATGGACGACGAACCATTTACTGTGCGTATGGAACCGATAACCGAATGCATTCTTCCCGGCGGAAAGTTGCGGTAAACGCAGCCGCCCGCCCGGATGATCTTCGACTCGGGCGTGACCGGCGGCCACCTGGCGAGAAAGCGCAGGACGAAACGGCCAGAGGCGGCCATCACCTCCCGACTGTCCGTGCACGAGCCCTGAAGGTAAATTTGTCCCGCGACCGATCCGCCCCGACGGGCAGGAGACGGCGCTCCCGCGGCGGCCGGGAGCCCGATCACGGGCACCCAGGTTGCGGTAGCGGGCGTGCGCCAGCCGATTGTTGGCAACCTGCCGGTGATCGCCCCTATTCACCATGGTTAGCGGCAAGCCGCCGGACGGCTTCCTCGTGCTGACCGTGGCGGTCCTGCTGGCCTGGGACGCGGCCAAGACGACTATCTGGGCTTCAGGTTGCCCGGGTTGCCAGCCTCGCTGGGTCCCCGGCGCCGACGGCCAGCAGCCGCTAGCGGGCCGCCGGCCCTCGGCCATAGCTGATCGGCATTGTCCCGGAAGCGGCAGGCTTGTCTACGCCAGCGTTGCCGGTGCCTTTAGTCGCTTATTCCTGGCGGGCAACGATTGCCGTAGTAACATCCGGCTCGCCGGTTAGGCCGCGTCGGCGCCTTCGCCGCTTGGGCGTGGTAGCGCTGCATTCCTTCGCGGAATCTCGACATGCCTGGCTGACCTGCGCTTATGGGTCGTCCCCTAGGTCGTCGGGCCGTGTCCGGGCCGTCCTGCTACAGATAACCCAGCTTCAGCCTCGCTAGCCCGGCTGTGTTGGCACCGGCCCTACGCAGGATTGCGCCAAGGAGCTGCGCGGCGGCGAGGTCCATTTTCCCGAAGAACGGCAAGTCGGCGGTCATGCGCGATCTCGCGGCGCCCAACGACCGAAATGGCCGCTTGAATGTCTGGTCGCATTGCGGGCAACCTCGAGAAGGGATTATTGGGATCCGTAACGAGCCATTGCTCGCGGCAGTGTTCCCCAATCAAGGCGGAAAGAGCCTCTATCACCGCCGGACGGTGATGCGGGGAATCGCTCGCGACGCGCTCGAGAGCATAGATCCCGCCAATGCGCACATCGAGCTTTCTCGCAGCGCACTTGCTCGAGGCCCACGTGTAACGATCGATACCGAGAGTCAGTAGGCTGCCGCGGGCCGCGTTCCCTGCCCTCGGCGAGCGGAGAGTTTAGGCGGCTGCGCCTATGTTTCCGACGTCATGTCCGGCGATCGCGTCCGGGCCGTACCAAATCAGTAGGTTGATGATGCCCGCTGGCAAAGGGATCGCGTGGCGTAGCCAGAAGACCCGCCATCGAAGGCTCTGCTGCCGATCTGAATAGGTGCTCGCGGCCGTCAGAGGTACGGCGGTCAAGGTGCCGCCATGGCAAGGTCAGCCGAAGGCTTCGGGTGAGAACTCCTTGGACTCCACCAGCACCAGCCAGTTGCCCGAGTTATCGCGGATGATGGCTTCGGTGCCGTAGGGGCGGTCGGCCGGCTCCGGCACGAATTCCACGCCTTTCGCTACCAGGTCGGCATGGGTCTTGCGGCAATCATCGACTCGTAGGCCGAGCCCGCCGAGCTGCCCCTTTCCGAGCTCCCGCCGGATGAATTCGGCTGCCGCGGTGTCTAGGGGCGGGCCGGAAGTCAGCAGGCTGCGGGCGACAACGTCCTAGGGCCCCAGGCGATCCGGCTTGCGTTCAGGTCCGGGTACAGCAGGCGCAGCCGCGTGCCGTCCCGATTCACGATGTAGGCGCTGGTTACTGCGGCGGTGTAATCTGTCGGTGCCTGCAGCTGGCGGAGGAAGACGATCTGGCCGCCCGGAGTCCAGGTCGGGCTGTAGCTGATCCAGGTACTCGGGCTCAGCTGCCGGACACCAGTTCCGGTCGCGCTGGCGACGTCGACCACCGACGAGGTGTATGGCCCGGCCACGAATGCAATGGAGTTCCCGTCTGGCGACCACGAGGGGGCACTGAACCCGTTACCTCCATGGGTGAGCGCTACCCGTCCGGTACCGTTAGCGCTCGTCGCATAGATCTCGGTCGTATGCGTGCCCACGTAGCTCGCGAAGGCGATCCGGTTCAGCGCCGACCACGCCGGGGTGTCGACTCCATACGAGATCTTGGTCGGGTTCGCGATGAGGCGGTGCAAGCCGGTGCCGTCCGAGCTGATCACGTAGAGGCCGAAGGGTACCGAGAAGACGATCTGGCGCCCGGACGGCGACCAGGCTGAACTTTCGCCATTCAGCCCTCGAGTAAGCCGGGTCGGTCGGCATCCGGTAGCGCTGACCGCGTAGAGGTCGTACTGTCCGTCGCCCTGACCGTAGTAGCCGCGGAAGGACAGCTGGCTGCCATCCGGGGACCAGGCCGGGTCCAATTGCGGCAGGGGCAACGGCCCGTTGCCTGGCACGCCTCGCTTCCCGGTGCCGTCGGGACGCATCAGGCAGATCACGTCTCCACATTGGTAGGCGACCTCTCCCCCAAGTCGCTCCGCCCACGACGGATAGGGCGGCGGCTTAGCGAACCGAGGCGGCGGCGTGTGCGCGGTGGGGCCAGGCGTCGCGGACGGCTTACCGGCGTAGCCGTGGGTGCCGAGGCCGGAAAGCAGGGCTAGTGGCAGTGCCGCGCCGGCGAGCAACACCGCTGTGGCGCTAGCCAGCCCGGCGTACTGGCGTGCGGCCCGGCGGATGCGAGGCATCGGCTCGGGCCAGCCGGGCAGTTGCCGCCGCGGATCCCGGAGTGACTCGCGGATCCGGTCCTCAAGGTCAGTCATGACGTGCTCCGGTCGTTCCGTGGTCAGCAGCATCGACCACGGCGAGTATCTCGGCTAGCCGTCGCAGCGCGCGGGCTGACTGGCTCTTGACGGTCCCGGCCGTCGTGCCCATCACCGCGGCGATCTCCAGCTCGGACAGGTCGTCGTAATAGCGCAGCACCACAACTGCTCGCTGTCTGGGCGGGAGAACCAGCAGGGCCCGCCATACCGCATCCCGGTCGTCCAGCCGAGCGGAGATGTCGTCCGTACTATCCCGGCTGGGAGGGTCGGCGGTGACTATCTCCCTCGATCCCTGTCGCCGGTACCAGGATGCGTAGCTGTTGACCATGGTTTTTCGCACGAACGCGTGCGGGTCATCGATCCCGTGCAGCCGCCAGGCGCGCAGTGAACGGCCCAGGGCGGTCTGGACAAGATCCTCCGCTGCGGCTGGGTTGCCGGTGAGCACATGCCCGAAGCGCAGCAATCGCGGCAGCGCACCCGCGACGAACTCAGCGAACTCGTCCTCGCTCGCAGCCCGCCGCATAACCCTAAGACCCAGCTCGGCCCGCCCAGGTTGTCACGCGCGGGTGACGAGTTCCGGCCGCGGATCGCCCGCGGTCGGCCCGGCGACCCCGCACCGATCATCGACATCGTCGGGCCAAAGGTCCCCGTTACCGTGACATTTCCATCCGCGCCGACTGGCGAGGTGCGGGCGCCTGGCCTGCCGGGACAGACCCGTAACCCGGCTGGATCTGGGTAGCGTCCTTGGCATGCGGCGCACCGGGGACCCGGGGGCGCACGCGCGTCGGCCGCAGCGTGCCGATCCCGAGGTGGCTGGTCACGGCTTGGCGCCCGGCCTCCGCTGGTCCCGTCCGGTATTGGCAAGAACGGGCCCGGCTCGCTCTCAAGGGCTCCATCGCGGCCGACTGCCTGGACGCTGGCTCCAGCGCGGATCTTATGACAGCACACACCGTCGGCCGGGGTCGGCTCGCTCAGCTCTCGGGGTCGCGTCGTTCATCCGGTTCCGCGACCCAATCAATGATGTCCTTCAGCCCGATCGCAGCCGCGATGCAGAAGGCCGGGATGCTGGCGACCACGTAGCGGGCGCCATAGTTAGCGGTCGCGGCGGGCGTGACGATCAGCACCGCGCCCGTCAGCCACGGCAATAGCGCTGGGCCCCCCAGCCGCCGCCAGGCAAAGGCGATGCCTGCCAGCCCCGCCAGCACTAGCAGCCCGAGCAGCGGCCCCGGCAGCACGACGAATCGCTGGTAAGTCTGGATCCATCCGGCGAACGGCCGCACGATCCGGGTACTGGGATCACGGCGGCCGTCGTAGACATACCCGGCCTGGTAGTAAGGCAGCTCGCGATTTGCCCGGGCTAGAGCGCGCAGCGACTCGGGTGTGGCCGCCGGGAACAAGTACTGCTTCTCGGAGTACCAGGCTTGGCTGCCCATGAACGCCGGCTCGAAATTATCCGCTATCGAGTGCCAGACCGAGGTCAGGTAGGCTCCCCGCTGCGCGTCGATTGCGCGCCTGGCGAAATTCGTGGCCAGGCTGTCGACCTGCGAATCGAATGCCCAGCCGCCCGGCGGCTTGACGTTGATGGGTGACGTAGCACTCCAGGCATAGAAGATAGAGCCCGGCCGCTTGGCGGGCGGCGTCGAGATGCACAGCCACCGCTCATCGGCCGGCGGCTTGATCACCGAGCACTCGGCGAACGTGCTGACCCTCGAGTAGAGGAACACTCCGGTGCCCGATGTCAGCTGAAACGACCCGTTAGATTGCTCAAACCACCAGGCGTAGATCAGCAGCGGCAGTGCCAGCGTCACGCACATCGCGACAAGGGCCGTCAGAACCTTCCGTACCGGAACTCGTCTGGCGAGCCGTACGCACAAGAACAAGCCGAACGGAATCGGCAGCAGAACGCCCTGCTCCCTATCCAGGGTGGCCCACGCCAGGACCAGTCCGGCCAGCCCCCATACCCACGTCGGCGGCACCGGCCACCACAGCACGATCACCACCGCGAGGGTGACGAGCAGCCCGAATAGCGTGTCACTGAGTACGTAATGCTCTATCTGGAGCTCGTAAGCAGACAGCAGCACCGGGACGGCCGCGGGGACTGCCGCCGAGGCCGGTAGCTTGTACCGCCGCAGCACCGCGTATACGGCTGTCCCCATCGCCAGGCCCATGACGGCCTGCGCAGCGGTGACCAGCCACACGCTGTGAAACGGCTCCAGCAGTGCCAGGAAGTACGAGTAGCCGATCGGCCGGACGCGATTAGGCGACAGCGGCAATACGGCATGAACGTAGGGCAGGCTATCAAAGAACCACAGCGCGGGCGGATAGCCGAGCACGACTACTAGCCGCACAATGGCGGCCAGCAGTAGCACTGAGCAGAACAGGGCGTGCTCTCGTGGTACCGCAGCCAAGCCGGCCAAGGCACGCCGCGAGCCTGCCGGGGCTTCCAGCGCCCGGCCAGGACTCCCCCGAGCCGACGTCCCGCGCATCGTGCGGTCCTCCAGAGCCTCGACGCGGTCCGGCAGCACGACCAGGAAGCCGGCCCAGGCCCACGCCCTCCCCCTGATCAGCGCGTAGATCCTGCCCGCCAGGCCGTGCCGGCCCGTGAGCCGCCACAGCCACCAGCATGCCCGCGCCCGCATGGCAGCCAACCAGCTGGGCACCAGATGGTGCACGCTCCAGGTTCAGGTCGCCGCCTATGCCGGGATCTGGAGGGCCTGGCGTATACATCACAGTTAGAGACTTATGCGTCGGCTTCGGTGGGCAGGAACCGCGGCGCTGGTCAGCGGGTCCTGGCGATGCCCGGCTTGCGCGCCGGGACTAGGCGCTTGCGGAGTCCGGATGTGATTGCAGGGCGGTCCCCGCCGGTGATCGGGGCGCCGCCGGTCGGGTCGTACACCGCCTCGCTGAACTTCTGGTTGCCGGCCGGGATCTCCGCCACGGCGAACGCCGACAACGCGTTGCCGCCGGGGACGACCGCCGCCCACTGGATAGCCGCAGCCACGTACCTTCGGGCACCAGATTCGCGCCTGCGCTCGCGCCTACATAACGGCCCCGCGAGCCCGTCAGCGGCCGGCTACTCAGTGGTCACGGCTGCCAGTGTTCCTAGTACCCCGGATCGCTGCCTAGCCGCTCCGCCGGGTTCGGGTTGTCCTGCTCCGATTCCGGAAAGATCATCTGCAAAATCTGCTGGTACAGCGACACCGGGTACGGGACAAAGGGGACCGTGCGCAGCGCCTGGTCCTGGCCCGCGGATTCGATGACGAACTGCGCGTAGCCCAACGAGCGGCCGGTGAGCGTGCGCACCAACCGCATGTCCGTCACTTTCGTGAGCGGCAGCATCCCGATGCTCCTGTCGACCAGCCCGGTGATCAGGATCAGCCGGTTGCTGGTCACGATGAAGAAGGTCAGGCGCCAGTCCAGGTACCGGTAGGCGAAGAAGCCGAGCGCGATGAGCGACAGGACCCAGAGCACTACCTCGACCGGGCCATCGCCAGCGGCGAAGGTCGCGGACAAGGTACTGGCGGCGAGCAAGGCGACTGAGGCCACGGCCAGCGACCGCGCGAGCGAAACCGGGTGCAGTCGCACGATGAGCACCACCTTTTCGCGCGGCATGAGATAGTCGCGGGCTGCGCTAGGGACGGGCCGGTCCTCACGTACGGTGATGGAAAACACGAGATAACTGTAAACGCTGGGTCATACATAGATATGAATCTGTCCGGCGTGTCCGGAGATTCGGTTTTTGAGTCATCCGGCCTCGGCGGGGCTTGCGGGCAGGGTGTGATCGGCGATCTGCTCGGTGAGGAAGGCGCGCTCGGCATCGTTGGTTGTGAGGGCGAACGCCTGCCTGTAGGCGGCGGCTGCCTCGCCGGTGCGGCCAAGTCGGCTGAGCAGGTCGGCCTTGACCGCGGGCAGGTACTGGTATCCCGACAGGCGTCCGTCTCGTTCGATTCTCTCGATTTCCGCGAGCGCGGTCTCCGGTCCGGCGACCATCGATAGGGGGACGGCACGGTTCAGCGCCACGACCGGTGACGGCCACGCCTCCAGCAGCCTGTCGTACATGGTGATGATTTGCGGCCAGTCGGTCTGGTCGTATGAGGGAGCCTCGGCATATAGCGATGCGATCGCGGCTTGCAGCACGTACCGGCCCGGCGGGCCGGCGCGCAGGCAGCCGGTGATCAGTTCGTCGGCTTCGGCCAACGCGGCTCGGTCCCATTGCGACCGGTCCTGGTCTTTCAGCCGCACGAGCTGGCCGTCGGCGCCGGCGCGGGTCGCGCGCCGGGCATCGGTCACCAGCAGCAGCGCGTGCAGCCCCCGCACCTCGGCTTCGTCGGGCATCAGCTCGCGCAGCATCCGGGCCAGGTTCATCGCCTGGTCCACTAGCTCGGCGCGCACCAGCGCCGCACCCGACGGCGCCACATGACCGGTGGTGAAGAGCAGGTGGATGACAGAGAGCACAGCACGCAGCCGATCGGGCAGGTCGGCAGGCCGGGGGACCCGGTACGGGATCCGAGCGGTGGAGATCTTCTTCTTGGCCCGAGTAATCCGCGCCCACATGGTCGGCTCAGCGACCAGGAAGGCCCGTGCGATATCCGGGGTCGATACCCCGCATACCAGTCGTAGCGTGAGTGCCACCTGGCCTTCTTGGGCCAGCGCCGGATGGCAGCACGTGAAGATCAGGCGCAGCCGCTCATCCGGTATGGCTTCGGTGGGATCTCCGGCGTCCTCATCGGTCAGTTCCTGCACGGCGACCTCGTCCACTGATTCTTCGGGCTCCACCAGCAGCGGCAGCCTGGAATGCAAGGCCTCATCGCGTCGTATCGCGTCTATCGCGCGCCTCTTCGCGGTGGTGGTGAGCCAGGCGGCTGGATTGCGCGGGATGCCGGAGCGGACCCAGGTCGTCAGGGCGGAGGCGTACGCCTCTTGCACACACTCCTCGGCAAGATCCAGATCCCGCGCGAGGCGCACCGTCGCGGCCAGCACCAGAGCCCACTCGCGACGATGCGCATCGGCGATCACCGTCTTAACGGCTGCGGCGTCTGTCACGTGGTTATCTGATCCTGCCCCCGCACGAAGGCGCTGTGAACTGGCCGGACCTCCACACCGCCGCCATCCTGCACGACGGGGTTGAGCCGGGCGATTGCCAGTGCTGCATCGAGGTCGGGCGCCTCGATCACGTAGAAGCCGGCAACGACCTCCTTGGAGTCCACGAACGGGCCGTCGGTGATGATGTCGCCGCGGATCGACGTCGCCATATCCCTGGGCGTGAGTGCGTACGCCGCGACCCTCGAGCCGCTCTGGGCCAGCTCGTCGCCGTGCCGGTCGCAGCTCTCGGTGTCCTGCGGCGTCGCATCAGGGGCGTGGGCGGAGTCCTGTGCGTAGATCAGGACCGCGTATTGAGCCATGACGGCTCTCCCTTCAAGCGCGATTGCTTGCTTCTTATACCTGTACGTCGCACGGTCAGCACAAATTCGACAGGCCCGACAGCCAGAATTTTCGAGTGGCGAGGGCCGCCTGATCATCATGCCGCGGGGCTCCCGCGCTCAGGCGCCCGCGCGGGCGCATTCTAGATCTTTCCTGGCGTAAAAGGTAAATCGTAAATTTATCTATTAGGATGCATCCGCCCGTTCCATCGGGAATGACGGGTGAACGTTTACCTCCGCCAGGCGTATGAGTCGCTCACTGCCGGGAAGACCGGCTGGTGGAGCAGTTTTTCTCGGTCCTGAACGCCAGCTTTCCGGTTCGGGTAGCCGACGACAACGTCTTTCCCCTTTTGACTGCGTGCCTGCGGTTCACTGCCCTCGGGGCGCCAAACGCAGCCACCCGACGGTGCCCCGCGGCAGCGGCCCGGCGCGCTGAATCCGTACCCGAGAAGTCATCGGAGCCGAAGCAATTGCGATGAGCCGGCGCTGCGAACCGTCGTGCACGGTACTACGACCATGAGCAGGAGGACGCCATGAGCACCGAGAAAGGAGGACCCGACGACGAGTCGCGCAGCCACCTGACACGTTGGGGACGGCAGAGGGCCCGCTTTGAGCCCACTTGCCGCCGCCTACACTCCGCCATCTCTGCCGCCATCGCGACCATGCGCAGCAAGGCGTCGTCAGGTTCCCTGGCCGCGGCGGTGGAGGCACATGTCCCGCCGGCGTGGCGGCGTCCACGGCGGTTGACGCTCGTGGGTACCTTGCTGCTAGCCGCGATCGCGCTCATAGTAGCGACATGGCCCTCGGCCGCCCCGCGCCATCCAGCACCAGGCACGACGGTCTTTCAGATAGACCACCAGGTGGTGCTGCGGTTCCTCCACTCGGCAGGGAGTGTGCACGTGAGTGCCGGGCCCGATGGCCAGGTCAGCGTCACAGAACACCGGAACGGTATCACCGATGCCATTCACACGAGCTACCGACAGCAAGGAGCTGTCATTACAGTCACCGTCTCGATTCAGCGCGGCCTCCTCCTGGCCACGTGGGTGGACTTCAACGTGGCGGTGCCACCGGGCGCCAGCGCAAAGGTCGCAGTCGCGGCGGGTACGCTCCAGGCAGCTGGCGTGACTGGCGATCTCGCGCTGCAAGACACCAACGGATCGATCTGGGCGACCAAGGTCTCCGGCACCGTCGCGCTGCAGACGGCGAGTGGCTCGATCAACACCAGGCAGGTGAGCGGCCAGGTCAGCGCCGTTACGGACAACGGGACGATCACCACGGTCTCGACACGCCTTCGTGGGCACTCGCTTGTGCAGGCGCAGAGCGGCACGATCAACTTCCACGGCAGCCTGGACCCAGGTTGTCACGCCGTATTTAGGAACACTGACGGGGCAATCGGCGTCACCTTGCCGCGTGGCTCGTCGGCACTTGTGAACGCGCGGACTGCCCTTGGGTCGATCAACTCCGAATTCTCGTCTGTGCGCGCGGCCTCTGATTCGAGGGGGCGGGCCGTCAATGGCCGCGTCGGACGGGGTGCGCCGGCGCGCCTCAGCATCCAGACCAGGGGCGGCTCGATCGATCTCAACAAGGGGCCTTGATCGCATTACGGTCATAGGCGATCGGCCCGGCGTCCTAGAAGCGCGAAGTCGCGGTCGAAATGTCGTAGCCGGAGCCCCAGTACCACTGGGTCGCATCCGAGCCGGGCACGATGTGCGGATAGCCGGTCGGGTCGGCAATCCACCAGCGGATGCGGGAGCGCATCCACGAGGGAAGCGTGGCGACGGCGGCCTGGATGGCTGGCCACTCCGAGATCGAGCTATACAGCACGGCCAGGGCCTTCGGATTGGCGGTCAGCTTCTGCCGGACCCAGACCGGAGCGACCGAAGGCGCGACGGTGCCAGGCTCGATGTCCAGAGCCGAAGCCGCCGGGTCAGACCCATCGACATCGATCCACAGTATGGGCCCGCGGCCGGCCACGTCGGCCGGCGGGGTCGGATGCCCTCCGGTGGCGTACGTGGCGATCAGGTGATGCGGCGGGATCGCGTTAGGTATGACTGAATCGTAAAACAGGTAAGTTCCCGCCCCACGTGCCGGTGCCCAGGCCAGGGCCTGGCGATGCCCGCTGGCCTGGTGGCGGGACCGGTCTGGCGCCTGGCGATGGCCGCTGGTCTGCTGGCCGCTGGTCTGCTGGCCGCTGGCCTGGTGGCCGCTGGTCTGGTGGGGGGACCGATCCGGCGCTGCCGCCGCAACAGCGGGGTGCCCCGGTTGCCGCCGTCGCCCCGTAGCCGCTGCGCCCCGGCCTGACGCTGCCGCCACGGCTGATGTGCCCGGCCCGCTGGCCTGCCGGCTCGTCACGGTAACGGCAGGACTGATGCCCGTCGCCACGACGACCCCGACTGATATCACGCCGGCCGCGATCCCGGCAGTTACGCCAATCCTCAGCGAACTTGGCCGCCGCTGGTGGCGGCCGCGGACGCCATGCAGCACCGGGCGGCGCGAACGACGGTGAGAGCCCACGATCCGAAGGGGTCAGGCGCAACAGCGCGAACGGTAGCCCAGGGGCACCGCCGGTCGGCTGAACCTCGGGAGCCAGCCATATCGGCGCTGTGGCGCGGGTCAGGGCGACGGGTTACTACCAGCAACCATCACAAGCCTGAGCAATATCGGTCACTCACAGTGCACACCGAAATCCCGCCAGCCACTCCTGAAACACCAGAATCAGCACTATGACCTGCGTCACACTTTCACGTGGCTGTTGCACGCCGAGCGGACGAAGTTGCGCACTGACGCCGAGAAGGCCCGTATCGTCGCGGCCGAGCACGCCCAGATGGAGGCCGACCGGCAGCAGGCGGCCAAGGCCGGCATCCTGGAGAGGGCCGACATGTTCGCGGTGAACAAGACGCGGACCTGTCACCCAAGGCCAGGGACATCGCCGCTGCCCTGCGCATCATCATCGTGGTGGCTTTTCAGCAAATAGCGCTGA
This sequence comes from uncultured Actinomycetota bacterium, assembly GCA_963804435.1. Classification (GTDB taxonomy): domain Bacteria; phylum Actinomycetota; class Actinomycetes; order Streptosporangiales; family Streptosporangiaceae; genus JAJYUU01. The sequence goes on from CAWDQI010000001.1 coordinate 5,000,663, forward strand.
GAATCCACCACGGTAACCAGGACACCCCGCCTGGCCTGTTATTCACAGCGAATCTCGTCCCTCAACTGCCGGGCACCGCATCCCGCACGGCGTCACCCACGTACACGTAGTCCCGCGTCTGCCGTCCGTTGCCATAAGTCGCCGGCTGGGATTGCGACCGGCGCGTCGCTTGTTGCGCCGCTTGACTGACGCTGGGTGCAGGAAATCCTGACCTAATCCAGCTCCTCCAGCACGAAGACGTCTGTTGGCTGATCGGCCCAGATGGCGTCGAGCGCTGCCGCCCCGTCGATTGCAGCGCCGATAACGGCGTCGAGCGCCTCCCTGGACTCCCAGCGCGACAGCCCGACTAGCCGGCCGCCCTTCGTGTCGGCGTAGCCCGCCCGGTCGATCAGCCCGGGCGGAGGTGCCGCTCCGCTGCGCATCTGCTTCATGACCTCGATCCACTCGTCTCGGTGCTCGGGACGAGGGTGATGGATGGCAAGTGCCGCGAATGGCATGTCAGTGCCCTCCTTGAGGGTCGGCGGCTGGGAGCGTTACTCCAGGTTTCAGGTCGTCGGGCATCACTTGGCCCTCGCCGAGGGGGTCATGGCCGGGAGGAGCCCGAGCTGTTGCAGGTAGGTCATCCGGTCAGGGATGTACCAGGACTCGGCGATGCGCCCGTCGACGTACCGGTCGATCCGGATCTCGTCCCACGAGATGGTCTTGCCGGTGGGCTCGACTATTGCCGTCGCCGTTCCCGTCGTGAGGTTCAGCGTCCCTTGGTGGGTGCCGCACGCCGTCCAGTGGGTCGTTACGTGATCGGCTTCCGCTACCTGGCGATTCAGAATCACGCGCAGGTCCGGGAACGCACTGCGCTGCACCGCCGCCATCTGTTTGATGCCCGCGGTGCCGGTTGTGGGAGGTGATCCGGCGGACCCGCCGTGGCCCATGTGATCAGGCGCCAGGATTTCGTCGGCCGCATCGTAGTTACCTCGGCCGAACAACTCCTCATAGAGGCGGCGGGATCGTTGCTTGTTGGCTTCCACGTCAGCGCTCCCTGGCTCCGTCCTGGCCATCTGGGTGTCGTTCCGGATCGCTGGCAGCGGGGGCGAGCGGGCCGGCGGCGTCCAGTTCTGCGGCGAACCGGGCCAGGATCTGCTGCCAGCCAGCGGAGTAGGCGCCGGCGGAGTAACCGCCTGGCAGCGCGCAGTCCTGGCTGAGCTGTTCACCGGTGAGTGCTTCCCAGCCGCGGTGCTCGACTGTCACCCTTGTCAGCGCCGGGCCGAGGACCGCGAAGGCGAATTCCACCTCCGTCGGCGCGGGCGTACCGGTCCAGGTCATAACGAACCGCCGGGAGGGCTCCCAGGCGCGCAGCTCCCCCCAGGTAACCTCGGTGCCGTCGTGCCAGGTCTCATACACGCGGCCGCCCTGACGCCTTTCTATAGTGACCTCCCGGACCTTGTCCCGGCCGGCTGAGAACGGGTCGACCGGCCACCAATTGCCGATGGTTCGGACGAAGACCTCGAACGTGCGCTCAGCGTCGCTGCGGACCAGGACCGACTGCCGGACCGGCGGCCGTATCAACACGCTGACCGCGGCGTGGCCGGCCGACTCATTCGCTGGGATCACTGTGCGCCTCCTGATCATCCGGCGGTTGCGGCATGCTCATCATCGGCGATACCTCGTTCCGATTCGGCTATCTGCCTGGCTGCGTCCAGCGACGCCGACCACATGTCGTCGAGGACATGTCGCAGGGCGTCGAGTCCCTCGGCCCGCGCTCGGTACAGCCGCCGGGTGCCGTCACGTCGCTCGGACAGCAGGCCCGCGTTCTTCAGCACGGTGAGGTGCTGGCTGACCGCCGTCCTGGTGATCTCGAACGCCGCGGCGATCTCCCCGGCGGCAAGCTCGTCGTGGGCAACCAGCCGTAGGATCGCCCGCCGCCGGGGCTCGGCTATCGCCCGCAACGCCCCGTCGGCCGCGTCCTCGCTGCGGGCCTGCGCGTCATCCGTGCCGCCGGTCATCGATGCGCTGCTCAGCTCCACAGCCCGACTTGGTTCCCGTCCGGGTCGGTGAAGATCGCGAACTTGCCGAAGTCGCCCGGCAAGTCCGTGGGCGGCACCAGCCGCTTGCCGCCCAGCTTCTCGGCCCGGTCCAGGTAGGCGTTCAGGTCGTCGACCCGCATGTAGATCTTCACACCTTTATCTCCCGGCTCGAACGACGGGCCGATGCCGCCCCCGATCGCGCCCTCGCCGGACCCGGTGTCGACGAGGCCGTACCCGCCCATCGCCGGATCGGCGGCCACCTGCCAGCCGAACAGCTCACTGTAGAACTTCTGTGCTCGCTCCTGATCCGGGCTGATCACCTCGAAGAACGCGACCGGCTGACCCATGATCTTTCTCCTAAGATGCAGGAAGAACTACTCCGACAGTTGACGCTAACGATAGCTGACACGAACGTTAGCGTCAACTGTCGGAGTGAGTCAACGCTGGCGGGACCTGCGGGTTGCGCCCGACAGCGAGGGGTAATGGTGGCATGTGACGAACCTGGCACCGACGGCCACTGCGGTAAGCCGCGCATACCACGAGGAACTCAGCTCTGGGCAGCGGTCCGCCCTGCTCAGCTGGCTGGCCTTCGCAGCCACCTTTGGCGGGCTGCGCGCGCTCACGTATAGCATCCGGGCAGGCGTGGGGCCGTTCCGCAACATCAGCGTCGGCGGTGAGCACCTGCATCATTACCTGTGGGGGATCGCCATGTTGTCCGGCGTCGGCGCGGTCGCCGTCCGCGGCGACGAGCGGCACCGGCGACACCCGGCAGTCGCAGTCAGCTACGGCAGCGGCCTGGCGCTTATCGTCGATGAGTTCGCTCTGCTGCTTGACCTGAAAGATGTCTACTGGGCCAAGCAGGGCCGGATCTCGATCGACGTCGGGGTGAGCGGCATCGCCGTAACCGGATGCTACTTCGCGGCGCTACCAGTGCTGCGCAGGCTGCAGCGGGATCGACAGCAACGGGCGGAGTCCGACCAGGCGGCATCAACTGCCGAGACGGCTCCGGAGCCCCAGGCAGGCTGACCGATCGAGCCATCACGCCGACCGTGCCTGGCATTTGTCAGCAGGCAGCATTCATAAGCCTCCCGTGACAGCCCCGGCCTGCCGGGCGATGGGATGGCGCTAGCACGACAAATGGCTATGCTGCAGCTGTGCAACGGTCGGAAGCGAGCGCCCGTAGCTCGCCTCGCTTGATCGGTTCTGGACACCTGGCGGCGGGCGAGTCGCTCGCGGACCTGTCGGACGACAGCGTGCCGGATGGCGTCGGCACCGGTACTGGCTACCAGCGCATTCAGGCGGTTGACAGGGCGGTAGTGCTGCTGAAGGCGGTGGCCAACAGCACCACGCCGCCGACCGTGCTGGAGCTTGCGCAGGCTACTGGCATCAACCGGAGTACCGCCTGGCGGCTACTGCGAACCCTGGAATACCACGGCCTGCTTGACCGTGACGTGATCACTCAGCGGTACACCATGGGATACGGGGCGATCGCGATCGCCGCCGCGGTCACCGATGACGCTCTGGTACGCCGGGCCCGGCCGCTGCTGGAGGACCTGGCACTGCAGTTCGGGGAATCCGTTACCCTCGCGGTCGCCAAGAGATTCAACCTGGTGTACGTCGACCAGGTGGATCCGCCGGGCGTCGTCGTGCCGAGCTGGCTTAACAGGCCGCTGCCGTTGCACGCAACCTCCGGCGGCAAGATATTCCTTGCCTGGCTGCGGGCCGATGAAAGGGTCGCGATCCTGCCGAAGGAGCTGCAGCGCTACACCGATCGCACGATCACCGATCGAGAAGACCTGGGTCGCGAGCTGGATGCCGCGCGCCGCGTCGGCTATGCGCTCTGCATCAGGGAGTACGAGGAGTTCTCGTCCGGTGTGTCCGCAGCCGTGCTGAACTCGCACCAGTATCCGATGGCCGTGGTCAACGTATGGGGACCGGCGCCACGTAACCCGGCCCGGCGGCTTCACGAGATCGGGCGTCAGGCCGCTGCTACCGCAGAGAGCATCCGTGATCTGATCGCGTGAGCGGTTGCTCTGCTCGCGCGCGGCAGCCGGCCACAAGCCCCGTCGCTACCTGCATGAGTGGTCCCAGATTGGTCCGCGGGTGTCGCGAAGTGACCTTTGACCATTCCGAAAATGGCCTGATAGCATCGTCACGATAAGAACATAACGTTCATATCGTGAACAGACGCCAACGCGGGCAAGAAGGGCGGCTACGATGGCGGTCTCCCAGAAGGTCATCATTACCTGCGCGATCACTGGCTCCGGACACACGCCTTCAATGTCCCCGCATCTGCCTTACACCGTGGAGCAAGTCGTCGAACAGGGTGTCGCCGCCGCGGCCGCCGGAGCCGCTGTGCTGCACCTGCATGCGCGCGACCCAGGCGACGGTAGGCCCACCGCCGACCCCGCGATCTTCGCGAAATACGCCAGGGGAATCAGTGACCGCTGTGACGTGGTCATCAGCATCTCCACCGGCGGCGGCACCGGCATGACGGTGCAGGAACGGCTCGCTGGCGTGCTGGAACTGCGGCCCGAGCTCTGCACGCTGAACCTGGGAACCATGAACTACGGCAGCTTCCCGATGATCGACAGATACCGGGGCAGCTTCCGCTACGACTGGGAAGAGCCGTACCTGGAAAGCACCAGGGCCGAGCCGTTCGTGAGCACCTATGCCGATATCGAGCACATGCTCAACGTGGTCGGGCCGCAAACCGGCACCCGGTTCGAGGCCGAGGCCTACGACGTTTCCCACCTCTATACCCTGGCGTACTACCTCGACAAGGGGCTGGTCGAACCGCCGATCTTCATCCAGACCATCTTCGGCACGATGGGCGGGATCGGCCCGGACGTTGATCACATCGTGCACATGAAGCGGACGGCCGACCGGCTGCTCGGCGATGCCTACCAGTGGTCCACCCTCGGAGCTGGCCGGTACCAGATGGGGATAGTCACGGCCGCGGCCATCATGGGGTCGCATGTCCGCGTCGGGCTAGAGGACAGCCTGTATCTCGGCAAGGGCCAGCTCGCGGAGTCCAATGCCGACCAGGTCGCCAAGATCCGCAGGATCCTGGCGGAGCTGTCCCTGGAGATCGCCACGCCCGCCGAAGCGCGTGAGCTCCTCGGCCTCAAGGGCCTCGACAACGTCGGATATTGACCGGCCAGCCGCGCCGATGACTATCCGCGAAGACGAGGGCATCATCGGCGTAACGTTCGACAGCGCCGGCAATCAGCTCGTTGGCGTGCTGTACCTGGCCCGCGGCGAAGCACCCAAGCCGACGGTCCTGCTCCTGCACGGCTGCCCTGGCCTGGAGAAGAACCTCGACATTGCCATCGCGCTTCGCGACAGCGGCTGGAACTCTCTGATCTTCCACTACCGGGGCTGCTGGGGCAGCGCTGGCCGCTATGACTTGCGCACAGTCCCGCACGACGTGCGCGCGGCCGCTGATCACCTGCAGGATGCCGGCTATCCAGGCGTCGACCCAGATCGGCTGGCCGTGGCTGGGCATAGCCTGGGCGGCTGGGCTGCAGTTCAGGCGGCGGCAGCAGACCAGCGGCTGCGCGCCGTTGCTTCCATCGCGGCTCCTGCCGGGCTCACCTTCGCCGCAGCCGATCCGGCCGAACTGGACCGGACGTTCACCAGGTTCCTGGCGACCACGTCGACCGAGCTGAGCCAGCAGGCGGAGGCCAGCACCTGGCCGCGCCCCGCCGACGTAGTTGGCGCGATAGCGCCCCGGCCGCTGCTGGTGGTGCACGGCGGAGCCGATGAATGGATCCCCGCAGACGCGAGCCGCCTGCTGTATGAACGGGCCGGGCAGCCGCGCCGCTACGTCGAGATCGACGGAGCGAACCATGCGTTCGCCTGGCATCGAGCCATGCTTCGCGACCTGGTGACCGGATGGCTCACCGAGACAGGCGTCTAGAGGAGGACTACCGTGACCGCAGTTCCCCCGGACCAGGTGCGCAGAGTCGGCATCGTCGGGGCAGGTGTGATCGGCGGCGGCTGGGCGGTGCACTACCTGCGCATGGGCCTGGATGTCGATGTCTACGATCCCGCGCCCGCTGCGAGGAGCGAACTGCTGCGAATGCGCGCCGAGATCTGGCCGCTACTCGAGCGGATCGGGCTGCGGCCGGGAGCCAGCGCGGACCGGCTGGTCCTGCACGCCGACCTCGCCGGCGCCGTGTCCAACGCTGACGTGGTGCAGGAGAACGCACCGGAGAACAGCGCCATCAAGCGGGCAGTGCTGGCGGACATCGACCGGCTGACCCCGCCGGAAGTCGTCATCGCGTCGAGCACATCCGGATTCGGCATGACACTACTGCAGGCCGATTGCGCCCGGCCCGAACGCTGCGTGGTAGGCCATCCGTTCAATCCGCCCTACCTCATCCCGCTGGTAGAGGTTGTGGGCGGGCAGCAGACCAGCCCTGCGGCCGTGACCTGGCTGAGCGAGTTCTACACGGCCGTCGACAAGCGGCCACTCCAGCTGACCCGCGAGCTGCCGGGTTTCGTGGGCAACCGGCTGCAAGAGGCCATGTGGCGAGAGGCACTGCACATGGTCGCGGCGGGCGAGGCGACCGTCGAGGAGATCGATGAGTCCATTGCTTTCGGCCCTGGCCTGCGCTGGGCCCTGATGGGTCCGTGCTTGACTTTTCATCTAGCCGGCGGCGCCGACGGGATGGCCCACATGCTCGATCATTTCGGAGCCGCCCTGCTGGAGCCCTGGACCCGGCTGACTGCGCCGCCGCTGACCGCGCAGCTGCGGGAGCGGATGATCGATGGCTGTAACCGGGAGGCTGCGGGCCGGTCCGTCGCCGAGCTGGAACGGTACCGTGATGACTTTCTGGCCGAGTTGCTGACCCTGCTCGGGCGATTCTCGCTCGGCGCGCTCCGTCCGGGAGTACCGGAGTCGGGCGGCGACAGCGAGGCCACTGATCGGCGCACGGATGCCGAACGGCCATCGCCTGCTTTTTGGCCGGCCTAAGCCGCGTCTATTGACACCTACCTGACACCGTCCCTACACTCCACCATAGCACATAATGCACCCTTCGTTCATATCGTGAACGGCGATTCGATCGGCGGGCCACAACCCGGTCCGCACCGTCAGCGTTACCTGGCAAGAGCGCTTAGTCGGGAACGGAAATGGATCTGAGCCGCAGGGAATTTACGAAGACTGCAGTTCTCGGATCTTTTACCGCGCGAACATCCCGCCTGATCAGGGCCGACGCCAATTCGCAGAATCGCTTGCTCTCGGCAGCGAAGGGGACTCTCGTGAGCTGCGTTACCAGCACCTCCGTTCGCTCATTTGATGGCGAGTGCTCTGGCTCGTGGGGTTATTCCCGCTCGACCGGCACCACGAGGACATCGTTCGTAGCTCCATCGAAAAGTGCCCACCGGCCAAATGCGCCGCGCAGGAGGTCGGCGAACAGAAGGGTCATGAAATGACGGAACTCTCACGGCGGCAGCTGTTTAGCGGCGCCGCAGGTTTGGCGGTCGTCGGGGGTCTGGCTGCGGCCTGCGGTACCAGCTCATCGCCCGGCCCGACCTCAACAGGAGGCGGTGCCCCAGGAGCGCCAAAGCGCGGGGGCAACTTCCGGCTCGGAGTCACCGGTGGCGGCTCCAAGGACATCATGGACGGCCAGAACATCATCACCAAGCCCGACCAGGCCCGGCTGGTGAGCGCCTTCGAGACGCTGCTGCTCTTCGACGAGAACTACCAGCTCACCACCAACGGCCTAGCCGAGAGCGTCACCCAGGACAACCCGACGCACTACACCATCAAGCTGCGCAAGGGCATCGAGTTCCAGAACGGCAAGACGCTGACAGCCGACGACGTCATCTACTCCATCCAGCGCATCGGGACGAAGAAGTTCGGCCTCACCGGGTACGCCGCCACCGCAACCATGGACATCGCGGGCATGAAGAAGCTGGACCAGTACACCGTGGGGCTCCCGCTGCATTCCGCGGACTCGACCATCCCGCAGACGCTGGCTAGCTACACGTTCTGCGTCGTGCCGGTCGGGTACCAGGGCTACCCGCACCCGCAGATCGGCACCGGCGCTTACAAGCTCAAGTCGTTCACGCCCGGTCAGCAGAGCGTCCACGAGCGCAACCCGAACTACTGGCGCAGCGGCGAGCCGTACTTCGACACGGTGACGATCACCGACTTCAGCGACTCGACGGCGCAGGTGAACGCGCTGCTCGGCGGCCAGATCGACGCGATGACCGACCTCCCGCCCTCGCAGGTGAAGGTGGTGCAGGCGCGCGGCTTGGGGGCGCTGGTCTCCAAGACCGGCGGCTGGCTGCCGATATGCATGGCGATCGACCTGCCCCCTTCAACGATGTCCGGGTCCGCCAGGCGATGCGCCTGCTCGTCGACCGGCAGGGGATGCTCGAGCAGGTCGCCTCCGGCTACGGGTTCATCGGCAATGACCTCTACGCCCCCTTCGACCCCGGCTACGACCACTCGCTGCCGCAGCGAACACAGGACATCAGCGAGGCCAAGGCCCTGCTCAAGGCGGCCGGCCATGCGAACCTGAGCGTGGACCTGCACACCACCAACGGCGCGGCCGGCATGGTGGAGACGGCGACGGTCTTCGCGAACCAGGCCTCGGCCGCGGGCGTCAAGATCAACGTGATCAACGACCCGAACTACTACGGGCACCAGTACCTCAAGCTGGCCTTCTCGGTCGACTTCTGGGGCACCCGCAGCTACCTCAACCAGGTGCAGCAGGGCTCGCTGCCGAACTCTCCCGTACAACGAGTGCCACTGGCCGCCGAAGTCGGGCACCGGGTCCAACTTCGAGTCGCTGTACACCCAGGCACTGGCCACGACCGACTCCGCCACGCGCATCCAGATCGAGCACGAGATGCAGCAGCTCGAGTACAACATCGGCGGGTACATCATCCCGTTCTTCGGTGGTCTCATCGACGGCTACGCGGCCAACGTGAAGGGGCTCAAGCCGAGCAAGGGCACCCTCAACCTGGATAGCTTCGGCCATGGCTACCGCACGATCTGGTTCGGCTAGCCCGCGGTTAGGCCGACCGTCGTGAGGAGGCTCGCATCCGGCGGCGTGTCGGGATTCATCGTGCGCCGGGTGCTGCTCGGAGTCCTGGTCCTGTTCCTGGTCTCGGTCGTCGTGTTCGCCGCGACCCAGGCGTTGCCCGGCGACCCGGCGCTGGCCATCCTCGGCCGGTCGGCGACCCCGCAGAGCCTGGCCGCGTTGCGCCGGCAACTGCACCTCGACCAGCCGGTACTCAGTCAGTACTGGACCTGGATCGTCGGCGTGCTGCACGGCAACCTCGGCCAGTCGCTGGCTGCGCAGGAGCCGGTCACGACGCTGCTGGGGCCCAAGCTGGTGAACTCCGGCGTGCTGGTCCTGATATCGGCCGTGGTGTCGATTCCGCTGTCGATCGTGATCGGCTCATGGGCAGCGCTCAAGCGCGAGAAGCTCTTCGACACAGTGAGTTCGAACCTGCTGCTCGTGCTGGCGGCGCTGCCGGAGTTCGTCGTCGCCGTCGTGCTCGTGCATCCTGCTCGCCACCACGGTGTTCCATGTCCTTCCCGCCGTCAGCACGGTTCCGCCGGGATCGCGGCCCTGGGACAACCCGGCCGCGCTGGTGCTGCCCTGCCTCACGCTCGTGATTGCGGTCGCGCCGTACGTAGGCCGGATCATGCGGGCGTCGATGATTGAGGTACTGGAGAGCGACTACGTGGAGATGGCCCGGCTCAAGGGGCTGCCGGAACGCATCGTGCTAATCCGACACGCCCTGCCGAACGCGCTCGGGCCGGTGTTCCAGGTGATCGCGCTCAATCTCGCCTACCTGGCGGGCGGCATCATCGTCGTCGAGTACGTCTTCAACTACTCCGGCATCGGAGGTGCTGTGCAGGAGGCGGTCCTGAACCATGACCTTCCGGTTGTCCAGGCGCTGGCCATGCTCATCGCCGCGCTGTACGTGGTGCTGAACCTGCTGGCCGACATCGCCACGATCCTGGTCACGCCGAGACTACGGACCCGGCTGTGAGCTCCGCTGAATCCGCCCAGTGGCGCTGAGATCGTGCAGGCGGGCGAGCTCGCGCCGCCGGCGGTCCGCGCGTCGTCGCTGCTGCGCCGGTCGCTGCGGCTCTGGCGGACCCGCATCGGCGTGCTGCTCGTCGCCGCGCTCGCCCTGCTGGCGATCATCGGACCATACGTCGCACCGTACGGCCCGAGCGCGGCGGTCGGAGCGCCGAACACGCTGCCGGGCGGCAAGGCCGTGCTCGGGACGGACTACCTGGGCCAGGATGTGCTCAGCCGGCTCCTGTACGGCGGCCGCAGCATCCTGGTGATGGCCGTCGTCGCCACTGCGATCGGGCTGGTCGTGGGAGTGGTCATCGGCCTGCTGGCGGCGTACTCGCGCAACGCACTCGATGACGTCCTCATGCGCGGGATGGACGTGATCATGGCGTTCCCGCAGATCATGCTGGCGCTGGTGGCGGTCGCCATCATCGGGCCGAAGACCTGGGTCATCGTGGTGGCCATTGCCCTCACCACCGTGCCGCGCATCGCGCGAGTGGCACGTGGCGCCGCGCAGCCAGTCGTGGAGCGCGACTTCATCGCGTGTTCCGAGGCGATGGGCGTGCCGCGCTGGCGCATCCTGTTCGGCGAACTCCTGCCCAACACTCTCGGCCCGCTCATGGTGGAGGCCAGCCTGCGGGTGACGTACTCCATCGCTGTCATCGCCGGCGCTGGCGTTCCTCGGGCTCGCACCCAATCCCAACGGCGCGAACTGGGGCACGATGATCCAGGAGAATCAGATCGTCCTGCCGGTCCAGCCCTGGGGCGCCGTCGCGCCGATCATCGCCATCGCGCTGCTGACGATGGGCACTGGCTTGATCGGCGACGGCATCGCGCGTACCGCAGCAGGCATCGACCGGACTCGAGGTGTGGCGTGAGTACCGAACTAGCCGAGCCGCCAGCCGAGCCCATCACCGCAGCGGTCTCCGTCCAGGGTTTGCAAATCGAGATCGGCTCGACCGGCACGCCGGTCGTCAGCGACGTGTCGTTCGGGATCGCCCGCGGTGAGATCCTCGGCCTGGTCGGCGAGTCCGGGTCCGGCAAGACCACCGTCGGCCTGGCCTTGCTCGGCCACGCCCGGCGCGGGCTGCGGATCGCGGGCGGCTCGGTGCTGCTGGGCGACAGGGACGTGCTCACGCTCGACGAGGAGCAGCTCCGCAAAGTGCGCGGTTCCGTCGTGTCCTACGTTCCCCAGGACCCCGCATCATCGCTGAATCCCGGCGCTGCGGATCGGCCTGCAGCTGCGGGAGGTACTGGAGGCGCACGGCAGCAGCGGGCGGCGCGACACCTCCGAGCGCGTGGCGGAGATGATGCGCGAGGTCGCGCTGCCCGACGACCGAGGCTTCCTCAAGCGCTACCCGCATGAGCTGTCCGGTGGCCAGCAGCAGCGGGTTGGACTGGCGATGGCCTTCGCGAACCGGCCCCGCCTCATCGTGCTCGACGAGCCGACCACCGGGCTGGACGTCACGACCCAGGCTCACGTGCTGTCGACCGTCCGCGAGCTCGCAACGCTGCACGACGTCGCCGCGCTGTACGTCAGTCACGACCTGGCGGTGGTCGCGACGCTGGCCCAGCGGGTCGCGGTCATGTACGCGGGTCGTATCGTCGAGCTCGCGACCGCCGACCAGCTCTTCGAGGCCGCCGGCCATCCGTACACCCAGCGCCTCATCGGCGCGATCCCGCGCCTGACCGGCGGCCGGTCACTCGTCGGCATCCCCGGTCACGCGTTGTCGCCCGGTGACCGCCCGGCCGGCTGCGACTTCGCGCCGCGCTGCGCGTTGCGCATCGACCAGTGCACGCAGGCGCTGCCGGAGCTGCGGCTGATCAGCCCGGACCATTCGGCTCGGTGCATCCGCGCCGAGCTCGTACTGACCCAGCAGCGAGGCCAGGCCGGGGACCCGATCGAGATGCCGGCGGAGGACGACGCTGAGGTACCTGCGCTCCGGCTCGCGAACGTTGTCGCCTCCTACGGGGGGAACGAGGTCGTCCATTCGGTCAGCCTCAGCCTGGCGGCGCGCGAGTGCCTGGCGCTGGTCGGCGAGTCTGGCTCGGGCAAGACCACCATCGCCCGCGCGATTGCCGGCCTGCACCGAAACTGGACCGGCACGATCGCGCTCGCGGGCTCCGAGCTGCAGACTTCGGCGCGCGGGCGCAGCACGCGAGGCCCGCCGGCAGATCCAGTACATCTTCCAGAATCCGTATGGCTCGCTGAACCCGCGCCGCACGATCGGCCAGATCGTCGGGCAGCCGCTCCAGGTCTTCGGCACGGCGAGCGGCCGTGACGCCGACAGGCGGGTCGCCGAGATGCTCGAGCGGGTGTCGCTGCCGGCTGCGTACGCCCGAAGCTTCCCCGACCAGCTCTCGGGCGGCGAACGGCAGCGGGTGGCGATCGCCAGGGCGCTGGTGTGCGACCCCACCGTGCTGGTCTGCGACGAGGTGACCTCGGCCCTGGACGTCAGCGTTCAGGCGGCCATCGTCGAACTGCTCGGCAACCTGCAGCGTGACCTCGGCCTCTCGATGCTGTTCATCACGCATAACTTGCCGCTGGTGCGGTCCATCGCTCAGCGGGTTGCGGTGATGAGGCAGGGCGCCATCGTCGAACTGGGCGAGGTGGCACATGTGCTTGCCGACCCGGTCGAGCCGTACACCCGCCAGCTGCTGTCCGACACCCCGTCGCTGGAGGTGGCCATCGCCGATGTAGAGCGGGACGAGCCGACGGCCGACGCTTCCGGGAGGTGATCAAGGTGCCTGCAGGCCGCCGCCCGGACATGCTGATCATCATGGCCGACCAGATGGTGCCGTCGGCGTTGCCGTGCTATGGCAACCCGGTGACGCAGGCGCCGGCCATGTCGTGGCTCGCCGAGTCCGGCGTCGTGTTCGACGCTGCCTACACTGCCAGTCCGTTGTGCGCGCCGGCCCGGGCGTCGTTCATGACTGGCTTGCTGCCGTCACGCAGCCGGGTTTACGACAACGCGGCGGAGTTCAGCTCGCAGATCCCTACCTTCGCGCACTACCTGCGCGGCGCCGGTTACCGCACTGTCCTGTCGGGCAAAATGCATTTCTGCGGGCCGGACCAGCTGCACGGCTTCGAGGAGCGGCTCACCACCGATATCTATCCCGCCGACTACGGCTGGACGCCTGACTGGGACCGGCCGCACGAGCGCCCAAGCTGGTATCACGACATGGCCTCGGTCATCCAGGCCGGTCCGTGCGTGCGTTCCAACCAACTGGACTTCGACGACGAGGTCGCGTTTGTAGCTGAGCGGTCGTTGTTCGGGCACATCCGCTCCGGCGACGAGCGGCCGTTCTGCTACGTGGTCTCGTTCAGTCACCCGCACGACCCCTTCACCATCCCGCGGAAATGGTGGGACATCTATCGTGACGAGGACGTCCCAATGCCCCGCATCGGGTACGAGGAGGCCTTGCTCCACCCGCACGAGCGTCGGCTCCGCGCGGTCTGCGCGATGGACGGCGTGACGGTCACCGCTGATCAGGTGCGTGCCGCCAGGAGGGCTTACTACGGCGCGATCTCCTACGTTGACGACCACATCGCCGCGCTCCTTGGCCTGCTGCGCGAGACCGGCCGGCTCGATGACGTGGTCGTCATCGTGACCAGTGACCACGGCGAGATGCTGGGTGAGCGCGGTGCCTGGTACAAGATGAGCTTCTACGAGGGCGCCGTTCGGGTACCGCTCATTGTCCGCGCGCCTGCTTTGTTTGCGCCGGCACGGGTCCCAGCGGCAGTGTCGACGATGGACCTGCTGCCGACCCTGGTCAGCCTGGCCTACGACGGCGACGCGTCGGGCATCGTCGGCCCGCTTGACGGCCGGAGCCTGATGCCGCACCTATCGGGTCACCCGGACCGCGATGAGGTCGTGGCGGAATACCTGGCCGAGGGCGCGATCGCGCCGATCGTGATGATCCGCCGGGGCCGCCATAAGTTCATCCACTCACCGGCCGACCCAGACCAGCTATTCGACCTCGCGTCCGACCCGCACGAGCGAGTGAACCGGACCGACGACCCAAAGTCGGCCGGGTTGGTGGCCGAGTTCCGGGCGGATGTCGCCTGCGCGCTGGGACCTGCAGAACCTGGATCGAGATGTTCACCAGAGCCAGCGGCGGCGGATCGCGGTTAGCAACGCGCTCGGCACCGGCGTCCAGACGCCGTGGGACTTCGCCCCTACCTACGACGCGTCGCACCGGTACATCCGTAACCACATGGACTTGGCCGACCTGGAGGAGATGGCCCGCTTCCCGCCCGTCGAGTTCAACCGCGGCGGAGCGGCCGAGGCGCAGCAGCCATGACCACTGGCGGCGGTCAAGCGACAGGCGCGGGCGGCAGCGAGTTTGGGTCGGGTCCGGCGGCCGCTATCGCCGCGCCGCTGCAGCTCCATACCGCCACCGTCGTGCCGGAGTGGGTCGACTACAACGGCCATCTGAGCGAATGGGCCTACCTGCTGATCTTCGGCGACAACGCAGATGCGCTCTTCCGGTTCATCGGCATCGACGAGGCGTACCGTGCCAGCGGGAAGTCGCTGTACACCGCCGAAACTCACTTGCGTCATCTTCGTGAGGTCAAACTCGGCCAGCGGCTCACGCTGACGCTGAGCGTCCTCGGCCACGATGACAAGCGACTGCACCTGCTGCACGAGATGCTCACCGACCGTGCGCGGCTGCGTCGCGACCGCCGAGCAGATGCTGCTGCACGTTGATGCCGTCGAGGGTCGGGTCGCGCCGTTCGGCCCCGGTGTGGCCGACAGGCTGCGGCTAGATCGCGGCCTCGCACTGCGTCGCTGCCATGGCCCGAGTATGTCGGCATGTGCCTTCGCATTCCGGAGGGCTGAGTCCGGTGGACTTCGAGCCCAGCGCCGAGCAGCGCCTCATCGTCGCGACGGTCCGCGACTTCGTGATCCGTGAGCTGTATCCGCACGAGTCCGAGGTTGAGAGGCTCGACGACGTGCCCGCCGACCTCGCTGCCGCCATCCGGGAGAAGGCGATCGCCGCTGGCCTGTACGCGGCGAACATGCCGGCGGAGCTCGGCGGCGGCGGGCTTGACCCGGTCTCGGTCGTGTTGGTCGAGCGGGAACTCGGCCGGGCCAGCTATGCACTGCAGATGCTGGTCGAGCGGCCGAGCAACATCTTGCTGGCCTGCACCGGCGAGCAACGGGAGCGCTACCTGCTGCCCGCGATCCGGGGCGAACGGCACGACTGCGTGGCCATGACCGAGCCTGAGGCCGGGTCAAATGTGCGGGCGATGACGACGGCCGCCACGCGGGACGGCGGCGACTACGTGATCAACGGGACCAAGCACTTCATCAGCCACGCGGACGTCGCCGACTTCATCATCCTGTTCGCCGTTACCGGAGCGGAGCAGACGAGTGCCGGAGCACGCACCCTCATCACCGCACTGCTGGTGGACTGCGACGCACCGGGACTGCGGATCAGCCGCGGCCCGCGCTGCGTCTCGAACCGCGGCTACCACCAGTGCGAGCTGAGCTTCACCGACTGCCGGGTGCCTGCTTCCGCCCGGCTCGGCGAGGAGGGCCGCGGTCTGGAACTGATGGGACAATGGCTCGGCGCAAGCCGGCTGACGGTCGCCGCCACTAGCGTCGGGCGCGCGGAGCGGGTGCTGGCGGCGGCTGCGGACTGGGCCGCCCGACGGCACCAGTTCGGCCAGCCGATCGGGTCGTTCCAGGGCATCGGGTTCCAGCTTGCCGACATGGCGACGGAGCTGGCCGCCGCCGAGCTGCTGACCTTGCGAGCGGCCGCCCGGCTAGCCGCGCGCGTGCTGACAGACGCTGACGCGGCGATGGCGAAGCTGTATGCATCAGAAATGCTGGGGCGGATCACTGACAAGGCCGTACAGATCTTCGGCGGCATGGGACTGATGAATGAATTGCCAGTCGAGCGTTGGTGGCGCGACGCGCGGGTCGAGCGGATCTGGGACGGCACCAGCGAGATACAGCGACACATCATCGCGCGGTCGCTCCTGCGAGCACACGGAGGCTGATATGTCGTCTGGCAGCGACGTCCAGCCGGTGCAGGCAAGCGACGAGCCGGCCGGCACGGAGTCGGCCGGCACGAGCTGGCCGGGGGCCGGCAGGCACCGGGCCGGTCCGGACCGAAGTTTCCGGGCAGACGCTGGTCATCATGATTGACCGGCCGCCGGCCAATGCCATCGACGTGCCGACCAGTCAGGCCCTGTATGCCGCCTTCGACCGGCTGCGAGACGATCCGGACCTGCGAGTCGGCTTGCTGACGTCCGCGGGCGAGCGCTTCTTCTGCGCCGGCTGGGATCTGAAGGCAGCCGCCGCGGGGGAAAGCGTCGAGGCCGATCACGGCGCCGGTGGGTTTGCCGGGCTGACCGAGTTCTTCGACATCGGCAAGCCAGTGATCGCCGCGGTCAACGGGATGGCGCTCGGTGGTGGCTTCGAGCTGGTTCTCGCCGCGGACCTGGTGGTGGCCGCCGATCATGCCGAGTTTGCCCTGACCGAGGTCACGCTCGGCCTGGTCGCCGACGCCGGCGGGCTGCTGCGGCTGCCGGCCCGGCTGCCCCGCCCCATCGCGGTGGAGTACCTCCTGACCGCACGGCGGATGAGTGCGGCCGAGGCGGCGAGATGGGGCCTAGTTAACCGGGTGGTACCCGCGTCCGGCTTGTTGGCGGCCGCCGCCGAGCTGGCCGAAGCGATCTGCGCGGCCGCGCCGCTGGCGGTCGGCGCGGTGCTTGAGATCCTCCGCGCGACCGAAGCGAGCGATGTCCGGCGCGGCTTTGACATCCTGCGCGCCGGTGACTTGCCCCGTTACCGCGCGATGCTGGGCTCGGCTGATGCGCGCGAGGGCGCTCAGGCCTTCGCCGAGCGCCGCAAGCCGATTTGGCGCGGCCGGTGAGCACGGCGTCTGTGCTCCAGACCGGCGGCCGCACCGTTCCGGCTGACTGGATCGACTACAACGGTCACATGATGGATGCCTACTATTCGATGGCATTCACCGAGGCGACCGAGGCGCTGCTGAACCACGTCGGCCTAGGTGCCGCCTATCGGGCCCAGACTGGCAGCGGCATGTACACGGTCGAGAGCCATATTTGCTTTCGCGCCAGCGTCCGGGCCGGAGCGCAGCTGCGCTACACCTCGCACCTTCTCGGCTGCGATTCC
This sequence comes from uncultured Actinomycetota bacterium, assembly GCA_963804435.1. GTDB lineage: Bacteria > Actinomycetota > Actinomycetes > Streptosporangiales > Streptosporangiaceae > JAJYUU01. The sequence continues at coordinate 5,017,889 of CAWDQI010000001.1, forward strand.
AAGAGACTGCACGTCTTCCACCAGATCCTGCTGGCATCGGGCTCCGAGGCGGCGACGAACGAGCTCATGTTCCTGCATGTCGACCTGGCCACCGAACGCGTGACAGCCATTCCGCCCGAACACAGCGCGGCTGTCAGCGCGCTCGCCGCGCAGCACGCCATGCTGCCGATGCCGGATGCGGCCGGCCGCGGCATCACGATGCGTCGGCCCCGCTGATCATTGAGGCTGCGTGGCTGGACACTCGCGCCAGGTGCGCGCCGCGTTCGCCACGTCCGGCAGCAATGCCCGGCTCTTGCGTGCCGGTCGTCATCGGGTGCGCCGGCCAGGTTGATGCCGACGAGCAGCGCGGCAGCTCTTGCGCCGGCCTCGGCCAGGAGCAGCCCGGTCACGGCGTCGCCGCGCAGATTCGGGTTTCCGTCGGCTGCCAGCCGCCCTGCGAGGCGCGCCACCTCTGCGCCGAGCCCGAGCATCTGCAGCGGCACATCCGCGGAAGCGCTGAGGGCGCTGCGACCTGGTCGGCTTGGCTGACGTCGGATGCGACACTGGCGGGACCGTGGGCGGCAAGCACAGCCTAGTAAGAGCTGGCATCGGCCTGGATCAGCGCGGCGGCACTGACCTGCAGCGCGGACGCATCGGCGGCGAGTTCAGCCGCCTGATCCCCGGTGAGCTGGCCTACCGACAGCCGGGCGGTCATCGCGCACAGCCCCCGCTCCGATAGCTACGGCTGCGGCCGCTGAGCGGCATCTGCGCATGTCTCCGCAGACCGGGTAGATGAAACCGGCACCGACCGACGCGCGCACTTCCCTGACCGGCAGCCGCCATCCGGTCGGCGCGCCACGCAGTGCCGGGTCCGCCGAGAGCGACAGCTGCGTCTTTGCCACGCACACTGGCAGATCCCCGAAGCCGTTGCGCTCGTAGCTGCGCAACTGGCTGGCGGCGGCTGCGGAGCAGTCAACCCCGTCGGCACCGTATACCCGGGTCGCGATTGCGAGAATCTTCTCTTGCAGGGAGGCGCTTGCCGGGTATAGGAACTGGAATGCGCTCGGCTCCTCGGCCGCCTCGGCCACCGCTTCGGCGAGCTCAGTGGCGCCTGCGCCTCCGTCGGTGAAATGAGTGCATACGGCCGAGAGCACGCCCAGTGAGGCGGCTATCTCCCTGATGGCCGCGTGCTCGGAAGGGAAATCGTCTGGCATGGCATTGATGGCAACCACGGGAGTCACTCCGTGCAGCCGGACGTTCTCGATCTGCTTGCGCAGGTTGGCTCCACCGATGTGGACTCCGGCGGGGTTCTCTGACAGCAGGGCTTGCGGCAGCGGGCGGCCCGCTACTATGCGGTGATTTCCAGAGTGCGCCTTGAGTGCTCGCACAGTGGTAACCACGACGGCTGCGTCGGGGCGGAGACCAGAGACACAGCACTTGATGTTGAAGAAGCGTTCGGCGCCCATGTCGGCACCGAAGCCTGCCTCAGTGATCAGGTAATCACCACCGCGAATGCCAATCAGGTCGGCGACTACCGACGAGTTGCCATGCGCGATATTCCCGAACGGGCCCGCATGCACGAGCACCGGGGTGTTTCCCAGTGTCTGCAGGAGGTTCGGCAGCAGTGCGTCCCGCATGATGACAGTCATAGCGCCTGCTGCCTTGAGCTGATCGGCAGTCACTGGCTCGCCTGTCCTGGAGAAGCCGATCACGATCTTGCCCATGCGCGCGCATGTCCTGCAGGGACGACGACAGGGCCAGGACGGCCACGACCTCTGATGCTGCGGTGATTGCAGGGCAGGTATCTCAGCCTGCGCGGGCGCGGCTGGACGGCCTGCCAGCCGCCGGCCGTGTCCGGCTCGTGGTTGGCGGCGGTCACCCCGCAGTCCTGCGCGCGGCCGCCCGCCATGCTGACGTTGTGGGGCTCAGCGGCCTCGGCCGCACCCTTGCCGACGGCCACCACCACCAGGTCCGCTGGTCGGGCGCGGACCTACACCGCCAGCTCCGGCTGGTCGGCCAGGAAGCAGAACTCGCCGGCACCGCGCCGGTCATCGAAGCACTGGTGCAGGAGGTCACAGTCACCGGCGACCGGGCAGCCGGCATTCAGGAAATCGCCGGCCGCATCCTGGGAGCGTCAGCCGCCGACATTGCCAGCACGCCTTTCCTGCTCATCGGCAGCTACGAGCAGATGGCCGCCCAGTTGCTCGCGCAAGCCGGCGAATACGGCATCACCAGATACGTCGTCCGCGAACCAGCCATCCCGCACATCGAACGCGTCCTCGCACTGCTCAGCATGTAACCAAGCACCCGCGCTGCGCCGCCGTGCAGCCACCAAGATCAACTGCGTGGCCAGGGCTTACTGCCCGTGTACCGTTACTCGATCGCGGCAGGCGGGATCAGTAGCTGTCGAGAAACGCCTTGACCTCAGGGCCAGCGACTTGAGCGCCATAACCGGCGTTGACCACCAGGTCGGCAACTGCGACATCCTTCGACGGCTCGAAGGCAAGAAGCCAGCTGTTTGGCTGCCCTTGGCCCTTGATGTCCGCGGTACCAGTCTTGGCGTAAACACCCGCGCCGAACCCGATGGGCGCGGCGGTGCCGCTGGTGACGACGGCCCGCATCATCTGCTTCAGCCAGGTGTCGGTCGTAACAGGAAGCGGTCTTGCAGTGACCAGCGGGCTACCCGCTGCCAGGTAAGGCTGCCGGAACCTCCCGCTGGCAATGGTGGCAGCAATCGAAGCCATGGCCAGAGGCGAAGCGGTCAGCGAACCTTCACCGAAGGCTTCCTGAGCCAGTTCGGAACCAGATGCCGACGCCGGGGCGTTGAAGTAGCTTGCGGAAAGCCTGCCGATGCCAATGTCCCAGTTCTGGTCCAGGCCGTAATACTTCTTGGCCGTCCGGGCCAGGCGGCCGTTGGTCAGATGCTCCCACTGCGTACTGAAAGCGTTGTTGCAGGACAGGGCAAAGTCAGTGATAAATGGGGTCGACGCCGACTCGGATTCGCCCTGGTCGTTGTGGTAGGTGATCCCCTGAACCGTGAAAGTCTTAGGGCACGGAACATGGCTGCCCGGATTGAGCACGCCCTCCGTGAACAGCGCAGTCGCAGTGACGGTCTTCATCGTTGAGCCGGGCGCCACTGCCGCTGTGAGCGCGAAATCGTTGAAGCCGGCGTTATTGGCGATGGCCAGGATCTTGCCGGTCGAGGGCTGAATGACAACCATCGAGCTGTTCTTGTGCCTGGCGACAGCAGACCTGGCAGCCTGCTCCGCTGCCGCGTCGATCGTTGTGGCGAGTGCAGAGATGTTCCTCGGCGCGACCACGACCGCCTTGCTGTTGACGAGTAGCTTGCCCGAGCTGGTCCGAATCTCGACGTTCAAGCCAGGGGATCCGTACCCAGGGGGCGCGCCTCTCTCCAGGAGCGCGGCGATCGTCGTCAGCCCGGCGTCACCATAACTGGTGAGATCGTTGCCGCTGGCATCGGTGACGGATGTGACTCGCGGTGCGACCGGGACGGCGGCAAGGTGCGTAGACGCAGTGAGGTTTGGTGCAAGATCGTCGGGCGCCCAGGCGACGTACCAGTACTGGGATTTCTTCGCCTGATACGCAATCAGCGATGCATGGTAGCGCCAGGTTCCATTGACCGCCGCAGCGCCGTTCGACGCGGCCACGCTGGCGCTGGCCGCATAGGTGACCTTCTCCCGAGGCGTCGCCGAGTTCGATGTGATCGGTATTGCCGACCCGGCGATACTGGTGAGTTTCCTCAGATGGAGGTCTTTCCGGAAGGCCGTAATGGCGGCCCTGGCGGCGGCCGGATGATCGGTGTAGTTCGCCGCTCGCTGAACGTCGCCGGCCTCCCAGGCGCGCAGGAAGGCGCGGGCTGTCTGCTGCGCGTCCTGCCCAGCTGAGGAGCCCGTCGGCAGGTAGCCAGTAGCCTGGGTTGACCCGCCCCGCGGTAGCACGAGGACCACACTGATACCTGCCGCGGCGACTACCGCCAGGGCGATCAGCACATACGGAAGCTTTCGCCGCTTCCTGCCCCGCCTCCCGTGCCTGCCGGGGGGTGACCGCTGCTCGACGACCGGCGGAAGCTGGGCGGCCGAGGACCCTGGGCGGTACAACGAGTCCCACCAGGCGTTGTCTTCTGAAGTGCCGCTCATCTCAACGACCGTACCTACTGCCCTGATTGCTGACCAAATCATCCGGAAAGATAGAAGGTCAAGCTTGACGCACATGCCCCGCGAATGCCCAGAATCCGCGGTTGCGATCTTGAACCGGGGTGTTCGAGGAGCTGACCGGCCCGGTCCGCAACCCGCCGACCGGCGAGATTTACGCTGCCTGGGCTCTGCTCTACCTGTACTGCGGGCGCGACGGCCTGAGACCTTCCCTTAGCCGAGTTGGTGCCTAGGTCTTGCTGACGACGAACGCCTGAGTGTGGGAGGAGCCGTCCTGGTAGGACCCGCCAGCCCTGCACTTGCGCGCCGCCGCGCATGACACCGAATAGACCGCTGCTTCCCCGGTCTTGTTGAGGGCGGCGGTGCCGGGCACTTCGATGGCTGTGCGCCAGCGGCCGTTCACGTCGCTGACCACGAACGCCTGGAAGGCTGTGGACCTGTCGCTGTAGTACCCGCCGGCGTTGCAATTGCCCGCCGAGGCACATGACACCGAGTAGACCGCCGCGTCCCACGTCTTGTTCAGGCTGGCTGTGCCGGGAACCTTGATGGCGACGTGCCATTTGCCCTTCACCTCGCTGACGACGAACGCCTGCTGCGAGTTCCTGACACCGGCATGGTAGAACCCCCCGGCGCTGCAATTGCCCGCCGAGGCGCACGACACAGAGTCGACCTCCGCGTGCCCGTCCTTATCGAGTGCGCGGGTGCCGGGCACCTCGATGGCTGTACGCCAGGTCCCCTTTACCTGGCTGGCCACGAATGCCTGCCGGCCGTTACCCCTGGTGTAGTTACCCGCCAGCGCTGCAGTTCCCAGGCGAGCGGCACGACACCGAATCGATCATTGCGTCTCCGCCTCGGTTGAGGGCGGCGCTGCCGCGGAGCTCGGTGGCCCGATGCCAGGTGCCTTTGACCTCGCCGAGCGAACGCCTGGCGTAGCCCGGAGGCGTCCCAGTAGTAGCCGGCAGCGGTACAGTTGCCCGCCGCTGCGCATGAGACCGAAGTGACCGCCGCGACGTCGGCGCGATTCAGCGCGGCGGCGTGCGGTACTTCCACGGCGGTGTGCCAGCTGCCGCTCACCTGGCTGACCACGAACGGGTGGTAGTTGCCGGCCCAGTAGAACCCGCCCGCGCTGCAGTTGCCCGCCGAGGCGCCGACACCGCGCGCACCCGAGCGAAGCCGGACAGGCTGAGCCCGGCGGTGCCGGGCACCTCCCGCGCTGTTCCCCAGGCCCCTCCCAAGGCCACCGCCACACCAGGAGCGGGCACGTGCGTTCCGGCCACCGCCCCGCTGGCCTGAATGAGCGCTATCGGGCAGACAGCCGCCGCCATAGCGAAAATCATCGCAACGGCTCGTCGCGTCGCTGGCACCATGGACCTCCTTATCCCAAGCGCGGAACGCACAGCTTGCCCGATCAAGCTTTCATGCAGATCCCGCGCAAATGCCTGGAATTCGGGTGAGTCCGCGCGGCTTAGTCGTCAGGGTGCCATGGTGTCGCCGTAGCTCTCCCACCCGCCACAAGATTGCGTTTCGCCGGGATGCGGCGCGGTGGGGCAATGGACGATTATTAGTACAAACCGGCAGCTCGGAGGGCGCGGCTTGCTGGCGGGCTAGCAGTTACTGGCAAGGTAGAGAGGCCATGGATGCTGGAGTGAACTATCCCTGGCTCAGCTACGGCTGGGACTTTGGGCCTGCCCCTCCCGGGTGGCGGAGTGGCACTGACCCGGCCTGGGTCCCGCATATCAGCCAGCAGTTGCAGCACCTGGCCGCGATCGGGATTAGCGTGGTCCGCTGGTTCATCCTCGGGGACGGTCTCACCTACGGCACGGGCCCTGACGCGCCGAAGCTGGATCGCTTCGCGAGACCCGACAGGGCCGACTGGAGGTTTGGTCCCCCCGCCCTTGCCAGCGAGTTCCAGGACCACTTTGAGGCAATGCTCCAGAGCTTCGCAGCGCAGAGCACCGAGCCGCATCCTGTCCGACTTCTGCCCGTGCTTGCTGACTACAAGTTCTGCGAGCCGGGGGTATGGCCAGTGCGCAGGGAGGACCCCGCCCTCCGGCAGGGCGTTCCAGACGAGGGATGGGTGAAGAGCGGACGCGTCGAGGCCATTACCGCCAACCGCCCGCGGTTCGTCGAAGAGGTACTCCGGCCGCTTCTTCGGCTGTCCTGCGGCTACAGGGACGCCATCTACGCCTGGGATGTGTTCAATGAGCCAGAGTGGGTCACCAACGGCTGGCATCCAGACCGCAGGAACGACCACCCGGTGAATGAGAGCGAAATGCGGGCGTTTCTGGAGGACAGCATGTCTGCCATACGCCAGGCCGGGTTCAAGTCCACAATCGGCTTCAGCATGGTCGAGACCATTCGCCAGACCCGTCTATACGCTGACATCAACCAGTTTCATCACTACACGGACGGCAGCCATGCCCTCGGACGGAGCCCCTTCGATCCACGCTATCCCGGCATCATTGGCGAGTTCGCTACATCGACGGCTGAGGACACCTGGCCCGAGTTGCGCCAGCGAGGCCAGCGCGTCCTTGAACGCCTGAAGCTTGCGGAAAGCCAGGGCTATGCCCTCGCCCTGGCCTGGTCATTCCAGGCTATAGACCGGCATACCTCCTGGACCCGTCAGGCCGAGAATGACATCGAGTGCTTCACCCAAGGACGCAACTGCCGCTAGCGGCAGCGGGCCAGCCAAGGCAAGGGCGCGTTCCCTTTCTTGCTGAGAGGCGCTGCCTCGCACGTAGCCTGGCGAAGTGGAGCTGCGCCAGTTGCGGTACTTCCTCGCGGTGGCCGAGGAACTCAATTTCGGCCGGGCTGCCGACAAGCTGCTGATCGCCGGACCCTCCCTGTCGCAGCAAATCAAGGCCCTCGAGCACGACCTCGGGGTGCGGCTGTTCGACCGCGACCGCCGCTCAGTGGCTCTCACCCCGGCCGGCGCGGCCCTGCTGCCGCACACACGCGCGTTGCTGGAACGGGCCGATGACCTGCAGCGCCGCGCCGCCCAGATGTCTGGCTCCGAACCGGTCCGGCTCGGTTATGTCAACTGGCTGCCCGCAGACCTGACCGCCCGCACTGCCACAGTGGCGCAACTGCACCTAGACGCATGGATCGCGCCCTCGCACGCACAAGCCGGCCGGGTCGCCGACGGCACACTGGACCTGGCGGTGTGCTGGGTACGCACACAGGACCTGGAGCAGTACGGGCTCAGAGCCGGGCTGATCGGTGCCGACCGCCTCTACGCCGTCGCCGCCGGTGAGGACACCAGCGATGTCCTCGCCCAGGACACGGTCGTACTCCTCGATCAGGACACCGCTTCCTGGGCCTCCTGGAATCTCTACGCCGGGGAACTGGCTCGCGACACAGGCGCTCACGCGGTACGGATCTGCGACGGCGGCATCACCGGCCCCGCCTTCTTCGACCATGTCCGCCGCAGCCACCGGCCTATCGTCAACTCGCCGAAGGGCCAGGCTACGCCGCTGCCGCCCGACCTGACGCGGCGCGCCGTGATCGCGCCCCAGGTCTACTGGACCTGGTCCCTGGTCTGGCGCCGTGGCGAGGACCGCGCCGCAGTCATGGCCGTAGTGGACGCCCTCACCGCGGGGGTCGGCGATATCGGAATCCACCGGCCGGACGCATGGCTGCCTAACACCGACCCGTACAAGCAGTAAAGCGTCCGGCACCTCAGCAATTCGGTGCGAGGTTGCGCTCACTGACAACTCGCGCATGGCTGAGCTGCGGGGTTGGCCGGATGAGACGCGCGCCCCCACGCTGTGATCATGCGTCTTTCGCGAGGCAGTCACGGCCGCACCAGACACCCGCTGGATTCAGCGGCCAGAGGCCGGGGTGGAGAGTTTCGCCACCGAATCCTTGTTCGGCGACGGCCGCATCTGGACGCGCCAAAGGGTCCAATGCGGAGCCGGTGGCCGAGCACGCTCTGGCCCTAGCGCTGGCCGGCCTCCGGCTGTTTCCCGAGCGCATGCGGGCCAGCGAGTGGGGCAAGCCGGGCGGCCGTTCCCTGTACGACCAGGCTGTCACGATCCTCGGCGCAGGCGGCATCCCGGACCCTGATTGGCTTGCTGGCACCGCTGCGGGCGCACGTCACCGTGGTCAGGCACCAGGCCGACCCGGTGCCGGGCGCCGAGCGCGTGCTGCGACAGGGCAGCTCAGCCAGGCCCTTCCCGGTGCCCTGGTGATCTTCCTGGCGCTGCCCGCGGGCGCGCTCCGGTCTCGGAGGTACTGGCGGCAATGGGTAGTCTGGCCCCCGCGACGCCCTCGGCCGACACAGTAATGTCACCACAGGCTGGCGCGGCGCTGGCCAGTGTCGGGATCAAGCTAGCGCGGCTGGTCGAGGCGGCGACGGCCGCCGCGGGTGCCAGTAGTGGCGGCCTAGTCGGGATTGCTTGATCATGCCGATGGCCGGCATCCGCAGCGAGACCACGCCGACTGGGCGCAGCGAACTGCTTGATCGGCCGCGCTCAGTCATCCACTGTCGCTGCCGCCAGGAGCGCTGGCGGCGCTCAGCGCCTAGTCATGGGAACAGTCTTAAGAGCCAATAGATCTGACTTGGTCCAGCGCTTTACCAGGGGCGAGCCTGACAAGTCGGCGCACTGGTCAGCTCCCATCCTCCAGCAGCCGGGCGCCGGCCATCGGTTCTTTTGTACCAATCCACTGGCGCGTGAAGTCCTGTGTCGCCAGCTAATCTAGACCGCCTTGGGGGCCCGAGGCGATGTCCCGCGTCCGGCCGCCCTGAGTCAGCTGGCGCCGAGCTCTTTGATCAGCGCGTTGTAGGCAGGCCCGAGGACACTGAGGTCCTGCTGCAGGGTCCCGTTGGCGGCAACGCTCTGATACTGGGCAACCGAGGTGGCAGCGCCGAGCTGGTCCAAGTCCCGCCCGGCTTTTTCGGCGTCGCTGGCGAGGACACCGGCGGCCGGTGACGCCGCTCCGGAAATTCCCGCCGACCTGATGGAGCTGGCGAAAGCGTGCAGTGCATTGCCCGCGTTGCGGTCAAGCGCGGTGACGCAGGTTATTTGCCCATTGCAGGCCGAGGCTTGGGCCGGGAACGCCGCCAGGGTCTTGCCGAGTGCGCTGTTTGCCTGCTCGACCTGGCTGAGGCTGATGGCGTTGGACTCCGCCGTCTTGGCGGTCAGAGAGTCGGCGATCCCGATCGCCGCGAACGCCGCCAGCCCGACCACCAGAACCGCTGTAACTGTCGCCTTGGCTGGCCCCGGCAAGGTCAGCCGCCACGGATAGGCAGTGGCTTGCGGGCCAGGCTCGCCGACAGCCGGAGCGATCGGCTCGGCAGCCGCGACCGCGGCGAACGCCGCGGGCGGCGAGCCGTGGTCTCCGAACATTCCCTTCGGGTACTGGGAGGTCACCATGAAGACGAATCCGGAGTACCGCACCGCATAGCGAACCACGGCCGCGACCGCCTGATGCGCGGCATCGGGAAGCTTGCCGGTAACCAGGGCGATCAGCCAGCCGAAAAACGACAAGACGAACAGGCCGTCAGTCGCAATCGCGGCGACGAAAGCGGCGGGCAGAAGCAGGATCAGGCGGAACAAAACCGCGAGCCGGTTCAGCCTCGTCGGCCTGGTGACCAGCCGCACAGGATAGCTGTCGTCATCCAGGGAGAATGGCGGGTACACGCCGGTCAGGAAGAACAAGTAAGCCCAGACGCGAACCTGCCAGCGCAGCACGCCCGTCAAGAACAGGTGCGCCCACCCAGGAAGCCGCCCGGAGAACAGCGCCGCGAACCAGCCGATGATCGCAACCAATTCGGCGGCGATGCCGAGTAGACCAAGAATAATCAACTGCGGGATGACCAGGATCGCGCGGAAAGCCACCGTCACGCGCGGCTGTTTCGCCGCGCCGGGGAAGCTGACCAAGATCGGAGAAGGCTCCGCGGACAACGCGAGGCCTGACTCTCCATGCTGCGCCGGCTCGCCGTACGGTGAGGGCAGGCCGTATGACGCGGCCTCCCAGATCGGCGCAGGCTGACCCGTCGGCGCCCACTGGCCGGGCGCGGCGACCTGGTCCGCAACGACCGGCTGACCCGCAGCCACTGGCTGATCCGCCGCGACTGGCTGTTGCAATGAAGACTCGAACTCGGTCATGTTCAATACCTCGGCGTCTGATGGCGGTCCCCTAACGGCGGTCCCGCCGGGTTGTTGCAGCTTGCGGCGGCGATCTCGGACAGCAAGGATCGCCGTGTGCTGCGTGTTGTCCATGGTCGGCGGAGTTGTTGCACTGGCATTGCAGCCGGGCTGCAATGAGCACAACTGATCCCTCCGGCCTACTGCTGCACCGAGGCTGCCGCACCGGGTGGCAGGCTCTGGCGCTCCGTCACCGGATCGCGCGAGGCCGGACCCTGCGGCGAGCCTTCAGGCCGACCCCTTTGTTGGCTTTGGCGGAACATGGCTGCGAGGTCCGGGCAGCTCAGCCCACGTAGACAAACGTGAAGATCTTCTTGCTCCCGCAACCGGTAGGCCGGGGCAGTCCCAGGCCGTCTTTGCGCTCGGTGTCCTTGGTGCATGCCTGGGCCCATACGTCGGGTTGCGGGTTCCTCAGGCGGGTCATGTAATGGAACTTGAAGGTGGTTTCAAACTCGCCAGCATTGATCTTTCGTGCGGGCGATGCGGTCGCGTCCTTATACCGGTACAGGTACTTCGGCCTATGCCGGGCCAGCGCGAAGTAGAAGTACCAGCGTTTGCCGGACTCGGTCTTGTACGCCGACGCGGGCACCAGGGTGTAGGACTTCCACGACGTCGTGCAGCGCCCGCCAGAACACCGCGTTCTTACGCTGTTCGAATAGCCGCCCGACGCCACGTAGACGGTCCGGGCGACGGAGGTCACGTCCACATGGCTGCCGGTCAGGACCTGTACCTTGTAGCGGGTGGCGAGCACCGGCTTGACGGTGAACGAGTAAGGCGCGGTGCCGCCGGCAAGCTTCACCCGGGCGCCTGTCGGAACGAAGGACTTCGCGCCGAACGGCTCGGCCAGCAGGGCGGCAACGTCGCCAGCGGAGGCACCGGTTACCTTGCCGCGGATGGTGGCGGTGTCGTACTTGGCAGTCTTGTAGAACACCAGCGTGTAGCCGTAAAAGGGTCCCAGCTTATCGCTAGCGGTTATCGAGACCTTGTAGGTCGCCGGGCTGGCAGCCTGTGCCGGGATCATGCCCGCCGCGACCAGCCCCCCGGCCACCGCCGCCGGTGCGATAACGCGCCAGAACGTTGACATCCGCGTCATGATCTTCCCCTTCCGGCTTTTGGCCTGCGGCGAGAAAGTGTGCATAGGTGCATTGAAATCTCGTCGCGTGGTTTGCACCACGAAGCAGGGCCCACGGAAGTGCCCACAGAAGCGGCCGGAATCTCACAGGTCCGTCGGCAATATCGCCACAACTGCCGTGCGCGGCGCGGGATGGGCCGCGCAGCGGACGCGGGCACGACAACGAGCGAGCCGGATGGTGCTCTGAGAAGGGCATCTCGCATGCCGCGGACTATCCCGGCCGAACGGCTCGCCTGCGTGCTCGCCCACATCGTCTCGCCGAAAGACAGCGTGAACCTCGGCTCCCATGACCGGGCCACCGGCATACTTCCGACGGCACAGCAAGCTGTGCAGGACCTGAGGGCGCAGGGAGATGCAGACGCTACCGCATTTGCACCGGGTCCGCCAGGCGGCCTCCTGATGTGCTTCTCAAGCACCGGCCAAGGCGGCATTCAATGCTCGGATCGATCAAACCAGCGCGGGCGAAGTGTTGGTCACTGGCAGAACCCATCAACTCTTGCCGAAGCTGCCGCGAAGAGCCGTCAACTACGAGACGCCCTCGAACACTAATGTCGAACGACCGTTGGGCGGCGGCACAGTGGGCGGTCGGCCGGGATAGGGGTCGAGTGAGTCGGAGTGGCGGGGCCATCGCGGGTGACTAGCTGTCGTCGATGCCACCGGCATGCGAGGTCAGCCGGCAGACGGCGCGCACTGCCTTCTCATCCATGCTCACGCACCTCCCGGCGAGGCCATCCGGCCGACCGCCACCGGCAGCCGCCATGGCGAGCAGGCGGGCGCGGGGCGAAGAACGCCGGATCATCGCGGCATGAGGGTCGTCGTCCAGCCTCCTACTCGCAAGGCTCGTCGTTCACGGCTGGCCAGATACAGAGTGTCTCCCTCGACGGCGCCCGCGGTGTGTTTGTCACGACGAACGTGAACCTCCCGGCGGGTCCGGGCGGCCAGGCCGGCGGCGAGCACCGGCAGGACGTGTGCTCCCGAGCTTGCACGGCATGTTCGTCTGGGTCTCGGTCAGCCTGCCTGACCGGGCCATGGGCCTGCTGCATCACGTGCAGATGCTTGGGCCGGACCCGGCGAACTGGACGACTGAGCCGCTGGGCTGATCAAGGTGATCGTGGTTCGGCTGGGCGGAGTTATCAGGGTCGGACATCATCCGCGCTGGCGGGGCAGCTACGGCTGCCCCGCCAGGGTTCAGCGTGCCGTTGTGCCAGGCGTCAGGCCTGCTGGCTGGTAGCTTGGGCGGCCTGGGCGATGACGTTGGCCACGGCAGCAGGCTGGGACACGTAAATGGCATGGCTGCCGGCGTGCTCGGTAACGGTTGATCCGGCGCGCTGGGACATGGCGCGCTGGGCTGGCGGGGGGATCATCCGGTCTTCGGTGGCGACCAGATACCAGCTGGGCTTCATCCGCCAGGCCGGCTCGGTGATCGCTCCGCCGAGCGCGTTCACGCCCCACGGGACCTGGGAGTCGGCCATGAACGCGGCCTGCTCCGGGGAAAGATCGCCAGCGAATGCCTCGTGAAACTTGTCCCGGTCCAGGAACAGGAAGCCGTCCCTGGGCGGAAGGATCGGTGGCACCGGGGCGCCGGGCGGCGGGTCGGCAATCAGCGTGTTTACCGATTCGCCCTTGTCCGGCGCGAATGCGGTGATGTACACGACGCCCGCGACCTTGTGGTGCATGCCCGCCTCGGTGACGACCACGCCGCCGTAGGAGTGGCCAACCAGGATGACCGGGCCGTCCTGCTCGTCGATCAGGCGCCGGGTGACCGCTACGTCGTCCTCCAGCGACAGGGTCGGGTTCTGCGCGACGGCGACGTGGTAGCCGTCCTTGGACAGCAGGTCATGCACACCCTGCCAGCCGGATCCGTCGACGAACCCGCCGTGCACCAGGACGATGTTCCTCGTGCTCATGATGATCTCCTTTGATGGGTTGCGGAACTGCACGCCAGTCACGCTATGTACGCGGAGAAGGCATCGCTTCGATCAAATGACTTAGATCGGGCAGCGTGCTGGGACGACGTTATGGCCGCGATGTCGCGGCATGAAGCACTGACCGTCCGCTATGGGCGTTCCGGGGGCTGGCTTGCGAGCGCGTCACGCAGCGCGGCGCGGGTGGTTACGCCCAGTTTGGGGAACAACTGATGCAGATGGGTGGCCACGGTTCGGGGGGAGAGGTAGAGACGTTCGCCGATCTGCTTGTTGGTCAGCCCGGACGCCGCGAGCTGGGCGATCTGTCGTTGCTGTGGGGTCAGTGAAGCTGGCCCCTCCGCGGGTGCCTGGCCGATGGTAAGGCCGGTGGCTCGCATCTCGTTGCTGGCTCGCGTGGCCCAGGGGCGGGCTCTGAGCCGGGTGAAGGTCTCCAGGGCGGCGGCCAGATGCGCGCGTGCTTCGGTGGTTGCCTTGATGCGGCGCAGTCTCTCTCCGTAGGAGAGCTGGATTCGGGCCTGGTCGAATGGCCAGCGGTCAGCGCCGGGGATGGCAAGGGCGGCGTCGAAGCGATCGCAGCATGCCTGGTCGGTAGCGGCCATAGCGGCGGCACCGGCGGCGATCATGGCGAGGCGTGGTGAAATACCCGCGACACCTGCCGCGGACACGGCGGAGACGTGGGCGTCCGCCTCGGCCCGGCGGCCAGAACGCGCAGCGGCCTCGACCAAGTCCATGATGAGCCACAGCGCGTGCGGGACGTAGGGGGCCAGGACTCCGGCGGGACTAACCGCCGACGCGTAATGGAAGGCGGCCTCGAAGTCCGCGCGGCCGAGCGCGGCGAGTGTCCGGGCGTGCAAGGCATACAGGTGGACCACGCGGACTCCGCGGGGTGCCGCCCATGCAGCCATCCGGTCGGCAAGGGAGAAGGCGATGTCATGGTCGCCGCGGGCTGCGGCCAGGAGCGCCTGAAGGAATATCCCTGGCCAGGCAAGCAGCGGGTAGCCGTGGGTCTCGCACAGCGTCAGCCCTTCTTCGATCACCTCGTCGGCCTGCTCCCACTGGCCGCTGAAGAATGCGTCGTTAGCCAGCAGGAACAGGGCTTCAATGGCTGAGGTGATCGCACCACCCTCTCGCCCGTCTGCCACTACTCGCCACAGCGCTGCCCGGCAGGTCGCCAGCCTGTCGAGGTAGGCACCGGCAATGCCGAGTCGGATGATGCGGGCGGGTATCGTCTCGTGGCTCAACCCGCCGATGGCCGCATCGAGCCGGCCCAGTACGGGCAGCGCGCGGCGAGCAGGGTCAGAGAAGGTCTGACCGAGAATGGCCAGCAGCTCCGGCGGCCGGGGCGCCAGCCTGCTCATGGCTGCGTCGAACGGCTCCCACATGTCGGCGCGGCCGCTGAAGAAGCACACGAGCAGTAGCGTGTACAGCCCCTCGATCAGCACTTTGTCGTGTGCATTGCGGCTGTCGGGCAGGGTCTGCATCGCCGCCACCATCAGCCGATGAGCGGTATCGACGTCACCGTCGGCGTTCAGCAGGTAGTACGAGCCAGCCACCGCCGCAGCCAGCGACCCACCCTCCCGTGGGTCCGCCTGACGCGCGGCCTCGAGCAGGCGAGGCGCATCACGCAAATCACCGGTCACGATGGAGCCGAGATAAGCCGCCTCACCGAGCCTGCTGGCACGATCACTCCCAGCCGGGCTCAGCTCGGCCGCGCGGAGGAGTGCGCTAATCGCCCCGACTCCCCAGCCGCGGCGCAGGTTCGCATGCGCCACGCTTTGCAACAGCGCAGCAAGCTGCTCATCCGGCTCGACGGCCGCCTCGGCCAGATGCCAAGCGCGCCGCTCCGGCTGGTCCGCAAGCCGCTCGGCCAGCACCCTGTGGGCCTGCCGACGCTCATCAGCAGTCGCCATCTCGACCACAGCGGATCGGATAAGCGGATGGCGGAACACGACCCTGCCAGCCGCGGAGTCAATTCGCACCAGCCCCGCTCTTTCTGCCGGCGCCAGGTTTCCGATGTCCTCTGCCCCTGACCCGGCAGCCCGCAGCAGACGCAAGTCCGCGGTCCCGCTCAGAACTGCCAGCAGGAGAAGATCGAAGGTCGCGGGTGGCAGGTTCATGACCCGTGAGGCGAATACACCCTGCAGGCGCCGGCTAAGCGGGAGAACCGACGGCACCGCGCCTGGCGCAGTATGGCCGACATCGTGCAGAGCCACCGGCAGCTCAAGCAGTGCCAGCGGATTCCCCTGCGCCTCGGCCAGCAAGCGCTGCCGAACCCGCGGCGCCAGCGCAGGGAACCGATCCTGAAGCAACGCTGCAGCCGCTCCCCGGTCCAGCGGCCGCAACTCATAACGCGGCAGGCCACCTCCCTCGAAGTAGCTCCCTTCTTCTGGCCTCGAGGCGGCAAGCAGCCCGACGCGGCTGCCGGCTGCCCGGCGTGCCACGAACCCGAGGATGACAGCGCTGGAACGATCCAGCCAGGGCACGTCATCAACGATCACGAGCACAGGCGTCGCGGCGGCCGCATGGCGGATCAGGGCCAGCGTGGCATTGGCTATCAACAGCTGGCTGGACACCGAACCCTCGCCGAGGCCCAAGGCAACGGTCAGGGCTTTACGGTGCGCCTGGTCAAGCTCAGAAAGCGATCCAAGAAGCGGATGCAGCAGCTGATGGAGCGCTGCGAACATGACATCAGCCTCGAACTCCGCTCCTACCGCGGGCAGCACCCTGATGCCTGCAGCCGCCGCGCGAGCGGCCGCGACTGCCAGGAGTGCTGTCTTGCCAACCCCGGCTTCTCCCTCAACCAGCAGGGCACCGCCCTCGGAAGCGGCCCGGTCGACGAACGCGCCGATGATTTCCGCCTCGTGGTCACGACCGATCAGCAACCCGGCCGATGGAGCAAGGGGAGGACCATCTCCATCCACTTGCAGCCCTCCTCCCTCGAACGACGGACTACAACCAGAAAATACGCCCGGCGCACCGCAAATCAGTGATCATGGCCTGAGCTGCCCAAAGGTTTAAAGGCGCTGCCCACAAGCCGAGTTCGGCAGTTCGGAGCGCGCTGACCCGACGACGATCGTCACCGACCAGGGCAAGTTCTTCATCTCCGACAACTTCCGTGTCGCCTCGCGAGTCTGGCCATCAGCTTCGAGCCCGCTCACCCGCCCACCCTGGTGATGCTTGACGGCCGGGAAGCCTTCGAAGTTCCTGGTCAGATCCCCCAGACGCCTGGCGAGGCAAGCTCGTCACCGGGGCCGATCGGTCGGACACCCTGATGCCATACTCGCTCATCAGCCGCCCCAAGAGCAGACGTGCGCCCGACATCATTCTCCCCAGATCAGGGAGTCGCGAGTCGCCAAGGCCGGATGGTTCGCATCGCCAGGCTCTCTGTCAAGGACCGGCGACAATGTGAGTTGCCGCCAACGCCGTCCCCCAGTTGACCTCGATGAAGGCGACGGTCACGCCGCGGCTGGGAGGCGCCGCTGTCAGCCGCCTCTGCCTTGAACCCAGCGTCAGCTCCGTCACTTGGAACACCCGTGAGCCCGTCGCTCTGGTAGCCGCCAGGGAATAGCCTCACCCCTGTGAGGGCGAGTGTTGACTAGCGCGCTCCGCAGTGCCGAACACCCGGACGAAGACCGCGGCATGTACGGTCCAGTCCCAGCCCGTAAAGGTCTTCGCCAAGCTGGATAGCGCGTCACGCACCGTGCTCGGCCCGCGTCCTGCCCGGCAGCTTCGGCACCGGCCCCGCGAGGCCAGGACCAACCATGTTTACCGGGCCGTGCTGGAGGACGTAGCCCTGCCCCGGCCAGTGCCGGGAGACCCGTCGTGCAGCTGACCGCCACCATGCCATCGTCTTTCTCGGCTCCTGCCGGAGCTGGTTTCATGATCCGGCTGTGTGCCTCCCGGTGCCGGGACGCCACGGATCAGGTCGCCGATTGGCGTGATCTTTGATTCCCGATCGGCCGCCGTGGTCCGCCATCGGCTCGTCATCGAAGCGCGGGATGATATGCAGGTGGGGGGTGGAGCCCGTCCTTATCGTTCCAGCCGAGTGTGTAGCCGCGGGAGCGAGCCGCTTGCGTAGCCCGGCTCGTACCAGAAGCAGAAGTTCCCGTGTCGCCGCCCACTCCCCGGCGGTCAGGTCGAACGGGGAAGCTCGGCGAACTTTCGGGACGATGGCGCCGGAGCCGGGAGTTACGTCGGGCGGATCACGAGGGTCTCTGGTCGAGGAGTAGATGCAGAAGTCGTTCTCGAAGTACAGGTCCGCCTCGCGCAACCTGTCGTGATCGCAAAAGACACAGCCTTCGGTCATAGCACGTACTCGCCGGCCGGAGCGAGCAAACGAATTGAGCCATCGTCTCGAGGCCAAGGCCAGTGGCCTGGCCACGATCAAGGGCTAGATCACCAACCTGGCCGCCTGCCCCAACGGAACCCCGGTCACCGCAGAGAATCTGGCGCGGACGTGCGCGACGAGGTGGGGTGCGCCGACTGTCGCCCGGCTCGAACTGGCCGGCCGTGGCTTGGCCCGCCGATCCCTGGCGGGGCCCCTATCCTGGCGGGCCCCGCCGGTCTCATGGCTGAGGCCGGCCGGTCGCCTGGACCTCATGGTCGAGGCAGCGACCAACAGCCTCGTGCAGGCGTTGCCCGATCTCGGATCCCCCTGGCCATGCCCGGCCTTCGATCAGCCGGTCGGGTCGGGCAGGAGCTCCCGGACCTCTTGCGCACAGCGGCAGGCGACGGCGATCTTGGCAGCCCACTCCAGCGCCTCCTCGCGGGCAGGCACGTCGACGACCGCGAACCCGCCGATGACCTCCTTGGTCTCCGGGTACGGGCCGTCGGTGACCATCCCGTCGGTGGCCACCACGCTCGCCCGCTGGCTTTCCAGCCCGGCGCCGAACACCCACACGCCGGCGTCCTGGGCCTCCCGGACCACCTTGAGCGCGGCTTCGGCCACGTCGGGCAGCTCCTCCTCGGGGAAGGTCATCGCGCCGTCATCGAACGAGATCAGGTACCGCGTCATCTCATGACTCCCTTGTCCCGGCGGCCTCCTCCGGCCGCATCTCACCCCCGCTACGAACGCCTCGCTCCGAATCCGACCGGCCGCCAGCAAAAACTTCTCACCGGACCATAGTCGCGCTAGACGCCGACCCTAGGGATGTGTCCTGCGAGACTCTCCGTGGGTGACGTGATGAGATCTTCAGGTAGCGGAACGCGGCTTAGCTCATCCTCCGGTAGCGCCATACGGATAGGGGTATGAACACGGCCAGCAGGCCGCCGATCGAAGCCGCGGCGACTCCCAGCGACGCTGGCGTGCCGAAGAGCGCGAAGGAGCGGGCGGCGTCGGCCGTGACGGTGACGGGGTTGATTTTCGCGAACGCCTGCAGCCAATCCGGAAAGGTCGAGACGGGCACGAATACCGAGCTGGCGAAGACGAGCGGGAAGATCACGACGAACCCGGCCGACTGCGCCGCCTCGGTGCCCCGGACGGTCAGCGCCACGAAGGCGAAGATCCAGCTGAGGGCGAAGCCGAAGGCGGCGACGACGGCGATGCACGCGACCGCCCCGGCTACCCCGCCGAGGAAGCGGAACCCGACCAGGTAGCCGACGGCGATCATCAGCCCGATGATTAGGATGCTGCGGATCAGGTCCGCCACGGTGCGGCCGGCCAGCACGGCCGAGCGGGCCATCGGCATGGACCGGAAGCGGTCGACCACCCCGCGTGTAAGGTCTTCCTTCAGACCGACCGCCGTCTGCGAGGCGCCGAAGGTGACCGACTGGACGAAGACTCCGGGCAGCAGGAAGTCGACGTAGGCGACCCCGTGCGGCAGCGAGCGGCCGATCGCGCCGCCGAACACGAAGACAAACAGCAGCACGAACAGGACCGGCTGGATGGTGGAGAAGACCAGCAGGTCGGGCTGGCGGATGAAGTGACGCAGGTTGCGGCCGGTGACTACGGCGGTGTCAGTGACCGCCGAGCGCACGGCCTGCGGTGACGGGCGCCGCAGCGGCAGGACCGGCCTGCGAGGCGCTGGCACGTCCGGCGCCGGCTGCTGGGGCCGGGGGCCGCGCCGGCTGCGCGAGCTAGGCCCGCCGCCGTCCTCGCTGGGCGGGGCACCGGTCAGCTGCAGGAACACGTCGTCCAGGGTGGGCCGGCGCAGCCCGATGTCGCTGACGCCGATCTGTGCCCGGCGCAGCTCCGCGGCCGCCTCCTCAACCAGCTGGAGCCCGTCCCGCGGGGCCGGAAGGGTGAGCCGGTCCGGGCGCTCGTCCGGCTGAGGATCGCCGCAGCCCACCCCCGCCAGGACCGCCTGCGCCCGGTCACGCTGCCCCACGCTGGCCAGTTCCACCTCCAGGATCTGCCCGCCGACTCGGTCCTTGAGCTCGTTCCCGGTGCCCTCCGCGATCACCTTCCCGCGGTCGATAACGGCGATCCGGTCGGCCAGCTGGTCGGCTTCCTCCAGGTACTGAGTGGTCAGCAGGAGCGTCGCCCCGCCGCGGCGCAGCTCGCGCATGATGGCCCAGATCTCGTTGCGGCTGCGCGGATCCAGTCCCGTGGTCGGCTCGTCGAGGAACAGGACCCGCGGCCGGGTCAGCAGGCTCGAGGCGATGTCGAGCCGGCGCCGCATGCCGCCGGAGTAGGTCCGGGCCGGCCGGTCAGCAGCCTGCGCCAGGTCGAACCGATCCAGCAGCTCGCCGGCCCGGCGGCGGGCCTCCTCGCGGGACAGCTTGAACAGGCGGCCGAACATCTCGAGGTTCTCGCGCCCGGTCAACAGCTCGTCGACCGCCGCGAACTGCCCCGTCAGGCCGAGCAGTTCGCGGACGGCGGCAGGCTCGCGCACGACGTCGTGGCCGAAGACCTCCGCCCGCCCCGCATCCGGCGCCAGCAGCGTGGCCAGAATGCGGACCAGCGTGGTCTTGCCCGCTCCGTTCGGGCCCAGCAGGCCAAACACCATCCCTGCGGGGACCTCGAGCCCGGCGCCATCCAGCGCTACGGTCGCCCCGAAGCGCTTGAGCACACCCTCGACCCGCACCGCAGGCACGGAAGAGGCAAGCCCGTTCATTCATCGACCATAGAGGCGACCGAAGGGCAATGAGGAAGCGCCGGGCATTGAGTCCTCCAGATCGAAGCCGAGCGGACACCTGTGCATCCGTCGACCATGATGGTCGCCGCGCAGATTACCCAGCTCCGCGCGGAAGCCACGACCGGGCAATGGATCAGCAGCGAGGTCCCGACCGAGGCGCCGAGCATTACCCCTGCTCGTGCAGGGCGGGGGCCCAGCGCGGACCGGGGAACAGGCGCGTAGTCGGGAAGGCCCGCGGCGCTGCTGGAGCCGGAGGCTGGTGATGTCACGGTATCTCCCTGGAATCTCGGGCCACGTCCCTGCGGCCGTGCGAGCCTTTCGCGACTGCCCCAGGCTCATCGCCAGGCAGGTGAGAGGTCGTCACCGGATCCGGGTGATTCACCGCCGTTGACAGTGGAGACGCTGGCCTGGCAACGAGGGGCTGTGGGGCTTCCCGCCATCGTGAGCCGGAGTGGATCATCCCCAGCTAGCCCTGGTCCGTGCAATGGCTGATGTTGTGCGGGGACGCGTGGACCAGGCGGCCGCCGACCTGGTGGTTGCCGAGAGACACGTCGAAACGGCGCCACCAGATCGCCGACGCCACCTTCAGGTGGCGATCGCGTCGGCCAAGCGGCTTACGTGCAGATGTCGCCGTCGAAGCTGACCCCGATCTTGCCGGCGCGGCAAGTGCGTCGCGCCGTCAGCCTCCTTAAGCGCCGTACGCCGGCAGCATCGCTCCGCTGACTGGCGCCGCGGCATCGCTGACCAGGAATGCGATCCTGTCGGCGATCGCCTTCGGCGCGGCCGAGGGCGCCATCATCTCCTCCGGCAATGCGGCCGGTTGGCGGCATTTTCGAGCAGCTGTGGCGCGACCGAGCTCACCCGGATGCCGTGCGGGCGGAGCTGTACGTCGAGTATGTGCGTCAGGTGGACAAGAGCGGCCTTGCTCACGGCGTATGCCGCCGGATGGCTCAATTCCTGGGTGGGCGGCCACGTGGACGATGACCCCTGAACCCTTTTATTGCATATGCGGGGCTACCCTTCTCATTTCACCGGCACAGCGAAGCTGGTTGTCCAGTGTCATTCGTTCTCCTTAACCAGCGATCGACGGACCCAGGGTTGCCACGAGGCAGCTGAGAGTCGTCACCGGGTCCAGCTGATTCGCCCCGCCAGGGACAACGCCGGACGGGATGGGATCGCGGCGGCACTGGATGAGAGTGCAGCGGAACCGAGGTTCGCGCGCCGTTGACAGTACGTGCGCTGGCCTGGTACCGAGAGAAGGTGCCAGGACTGCGTGACCGATGCTAGGGGTGTCAGGTGTAGATATCAAGGAAGGCCTTTGACGGTGGCTCCAGCAACACCCCGGCTGATTGACCGGGGTGATCTTGTATCTGCCCTGGATCGCGCCGCGGCGCGGAAAGTGACGATCATCTCGGCTCCGGCCGGCAGCGGGAAGACGTGTCTGCTGCGCGCCTGGGCCGGCCGTCCGGCGCAGCCGCACCAGTTCGCCGTCATGCAGGTGCAACGCGACCAAGACGACGCCCAGCAGTTCTGGCTTGCCCTGCTCGACGCGGTCCGGCACGCTTCGGCCACTGCCGGCCGCGCGGAACCGCTAGCAGCGACACCTGATTTCAATGCACCGGCGATGGTCGACCGGGTGCTGTCGGAGCTCGCCGATGCTCGCGGCGGCATCACGTTGGTTATTGATGATCTGCATGAGCTGAATTCGCCAGAGGCGCTCTCTCAGCTCACCCGGCTGCTGATGAACCTCCCTCCGCAGGTGCACGCGATGCTGACCACGCGTCACGATGCGCGGCTGCGGCTGCATCAGCTGCGCCTGGCGGGCGAGCTAGCCGAGATCCGCGCTGCCGACCTGCGCTTTTCCGAGCGCGAAACCCGCGAGCTGCTCGCCGCCTCGGGCATCGCGCTGTCCGCGGCCGGGGCGGCGCTGCTGCACCAGCGGACGGAAGGATGGGCGGCGGGCCTGCGGCTCGCGGCGCTCTCACTGGCCGGTCACCCCGACCCGGAGCGGTTCGTCGCAGAGTTCTCCGGCAGCGACCGCACGGTCGCCGAGTACCTGATCGCCGAGATGCTCGACCGCCAGCCAGCCGACGTCCAGGATCTGCTCCTGCGTACCTCCCTGCTCGATCGGGTCAACGGCGAGCTGGCCGATCTGCTGACCGGCCGCCCTGGCTCGGAACGGATCCTGCTGGAACTCGAGGACGCCAACGCGTTTGTCGTGTCGCTGGACCCCGAGCGCACCTGGTTCCGCTACCACCACCTATTCGCGGATCTCCTCCGGCTGGAGCTGCGCCGGACGCTGCCCGGGGACGTGCCGGGGCTGCACCGGCGCGCCGCCGGATGGTTCACCTTGCAGGGCCAGGTGGTCGAGGCCATCCGGCACACGCAAGCGGCGGGCGACTGGCCTGAGGCGGCCCGGCTGCTGGCCGACCATTCGTTCAGCCTGACGCTCGACGGGCAAGCGCAGACCATCCAGGCGCTAGTGCGGGCCTTCCCGCCGGGAACGGACCACCCCGAGCTGGCCCTGGTGCGCGCGATGGGTGACCTGGTCCAGGGACGCCTGGACGAGGCGGCCGCCCACCTGGCGGTCGCCGAGACGCACGCCGGGACGGCGCCGCCGGATCGCCAGCGCCGCCTCCGGGTGGCGATCGCGTCGCTGAAGCTGTCGCTGGCCAGGCGGCGCGGTCACCTGACCGGCGTCATCGAGCAGGTCAGATTCCTGGGCTCCCCGGTCACCGGGCAGTCCGACGAGGACATCGCGCTCGACAGAGACCTGCGCGCGGTGGCGCTGATGAATCTGGGGACCGCCGAGGCGTGGTCCCTGGGGCTGCCAGACGCTGAACGCCACCTCCGGGAGGGCGCCGTCCTGGCCCGGGAGATCGGCCGGCCGTACCTTGAAGTCGGCTGCCTCGCGCAGCTCGGTTTCGCGTATATCTTCCATGGCGCTGCCATGCCGAAGATCCACCCGTTCGCCATGACCCAGGCGCGCTGTCGTGAGGCGATCGCGCTCGCCGAGCGGTACGGCTGGGGCGCGGAGCCGGTGATCGCACCCGCGCTGATGACGCTCGCCGGCACGATGGTGTGGCTGGGTGAGTTCGACGAGGGCGAGCGGTGGTTGCAACGAACCAGACAGGCCCTGCAGACAGACACCGGGCCGGACATCAGGCTGCTGCTGCACCAGACGGCCGGGATACTGCACGCCGGTCTCGGCCGCCGCCTCGAGGCGCTCGAGGAGTTCGGCGCGGCCGAACACCTGGGATCGCAGCTGGAGGGATCGCAGGCGCTAGCGAGCCAGGTGACCGGCTGGTTGGTCGCCACGCAAGCCCGCCTCGGGATGACCGGCGAAGCCCGCGCCTGCCTCGCGGCGCTCGATGACGAGCGGGCCAGCTCCGGTGAGATCCGTAATGCCCGCGCGGTGATCTGCCTCGCGGAAGGCGATCCGGCCGGGGCCCTGGGCGCGGTGCGAGATGTGCTGGACGGCACGGCACCGGTCCTCGGTTACGTCACGGTCGCTGAGGCGCACCTGCTGGCCGGGCTCGCCTACCGCCAGCTCGGTGACCAGCGCGCGGCGAACCAGGCGGCTGAACAGGCGCTGGCCCTGGCCGAATCTGACCGGCTGGTCCTGCCGTTCGCGGTAACAGGCTCCCGGGAGCTGCTCGAGGCGCTGCCGCGGCACCAGACCGCGCACGGCGCGCTGCTCGCCGACATCGTCGACATCCTGCACGGCTCATCCCCGGCGGCCAAAGAGCAGTCCTCATTGCCGCCGACGGAGGAGCTCAGCCCGGGCGAGCTCAGGGTGCTGCGGTATCTGCCGACGAACCTGTCCCGGCCCGAGATCGCAGGCGAACTGTCCGTCTCGCCGAACACCGTCAGCACGCACCTGCGCAGCATCTACGCCAAGCTCCAGGTTCGTGACCGGTCCTCGGCCGTCCAGCGCGCCAGGGAACTGCGGCTGCTGGCCGCTGGCCGCACGCGCTAGCCCGGTGGTCACCGGATCCCGGTGATCCGTGGTCACCTGCCCGCCCGTGACCATGGCGTCATGGACCCGGCACCCGCCCTGTACATGATCCGGATCAACGGGCACCTGGGCGCCACCGTGCTATCGGCGTTCCCGGCGCTGGCGCCGCAGCACCACGGCGCGCACACCGTGCTCACCGGCCTGCTGGACCCGTCGGCGCTGTACGGCGTGCTGGCCGAGATCGAGGCGCTCGGCCTGGACCTGCTCGAGATCCGAAAACTCGCACCGGACCGCAGATCACCAGCACCAGGAGA
Organism: uncultured Actinomycetota bacterium; assembly: GCA_963804435.1. Classification (GTDB taxonomy): domain Bacteria; phylum Actinomycetota; class Actinomycetes; order Streptosporangiales; family Streptosporangiaceae; genus JAJYUU01. The sequence continues at coordinate 5,042,594 of CAWDQI010000001.1, forward strand.
CAGCCGCTCACCTTGATGACCGCTAGCTTCGGCCGCACCCAGTTCCGCTACGAGAAGGCGCCGCTCCCGTGACCAGCGCCCGGTGCGCGACCCGCTCGCCGATCATCTCATCACCCCGGAAAACGCAGCATTCCTGTTCATCGACTACCAGCCCTGCGAGGACGTCGCCCGGCCGGCGACCTGGCGCTCCGCCCATCCATCCAGGCCGCGAGGACTGCTGGCTCAGGGCCGCCGGGACTGGGCGCATCTGCGGGTCTGCCAGGAATGCGGTCACGTCGGATGATGTGACAACCCTCCGGGAAGGCATGGGACCGCACACTTCCGCGTGGCCGGGCATCCGGTTGTACGGTGGTACGAACCGGGCGAGGACTGGTATTGGTGCTATCTCGACCAGCTCGTGTTCGAGTTCCAGGGTGCCCCGCCGGCGCCGTCCCACCCGTGAGAGATTGGGCCGTACTGATGTCGATGTTCGACTACGACGCCCGGCCGGTCACGCCGGGCGTCGTCCTGGTGGGCACGTCGGCCTCGCGCGGCGGGTACGCGATCCGGGACTTCCTCAGCCGCAACGGTTACCCGTTCGAGTGGGTCGACGCCGGCCAGCCCGAGGCAGTGCGGGCGGTCTTGGGAGTCGCCGAAGTGGAGCCATCGGCGCTGCCGCTGTGTATCCTGCCGGACGGGTCGCGGCTGGCATCTGCGACGGTGGAACAGGTCGCCGCAGGCCTCGGCATGGTCGCGGCCCCATCACTGCCGGAATACGACCTGACGATCGTCGGAGCGGGACCGGCCGGCCTGGCCGCCGCCGTCAACGCGGCATCGGAGGGCCTGCGCACCGTCGTCGTCGAAGCCGTGGCACCGGGTGGCCAGGCTGGGACCACGTCGATGATCGAAAACTATCTCGGTTTCCCCAACGGCATCAGCGGCAGCGAACTGGCGACGCGCGCGACGGTGCAGGCGCGCCGGTTCGGCGCCGAATTGCTGCTGGCCAGGCCCCTGGTCGGCGTCTCGGCCGATGGGCCCGGGTATACCGCCGAACTGTCCGACGGCGCGCTGATACGCGGGCGGGCGGTGCTGTTCGCCAGCGGAGTCGCGTGGCGCCGCCTGGACGTGCCCGGGATCGATGACCTGCTCGGCGCGGGGGTCTACTACGGGGCCGGCCCGAGCGAGGCGCTGGCGTGCACGGGTTCCCAGGTTGTCGTAGTGGGCGGCGGCAACTCGGCAGGCCAGGCGGTCGTCCGGTTCTCCCGCTACGCGCAGCAGGTCACGCTGCTGGTCCGCGGCCGCGACCTCGGCGCGTCGATGTCGCAGTACCTCATCGATCAGCTGTCGGCGATCCCGAATGTTGATGTGCGGGTGCGCACGCAGGTGGCGGGCCTGGAGGCTGATGACCGTCTCCGTGCGGTTATCGTGCGCTCCGGGGACAGCACCGAACCGGTGCGGTTGCCGGCAGATGCCTTGTTCATCTGCATCGGCGGCACCCCCCGCACCGGCGGCGCCGCGGGGATCGGGCTGGCCGCTAACCCCGCCGGGTACCTGGTGACCGGCAGCGATGCCGCCAGTAATCCGGGAGGCAGCTGGCCGCTGCGCCGGGAGCCGCTGCCGCTGGAGACCAACCGGCCCGGCGTGTTCGCCGCAGGAGACGTGCGCTGCGGGTCGGTCAAACGCTGCTCAGCCGCCATTGGCGAGGGATCAATGGCCGTGGCGCTCATCCACCGGCGGCTGGCGGAGGTGGGCGGTGACTGAGCCGCCCGCGGTGGCGAGTCCGGACGCTGCGGTGTCCTCCGAGTTCGCTGAACTCGCCTCCGACGAGCGGATCGCCAAGGCCGCTGCGGCACTCGAACGCAACGGCATCCGGCCGCTGCTCGCCGCCACGGGTGCCGACGCGAGGGGCTTGGTTGGTTCCCTCCTCGTGGACGGCGCCGAGGTGTACAACAACACCTCCCAGACCCTCGAAGCTATCGGCGTCGCCGACGACATCGAACGGTCCGGCCGCTATCAGCCACTCCGGCTGCGGCTGTACCGGATGGATCGGGAAATGCAACAGCGCGAGATGCGCACCCTGGCCGGGTCGCCGGACTACGTTGTCGGCAGCGTACACGCGCTGACCGAAGGCGGATCGCTGCTCATCGCCTCCGCCAGCGGCAGCCAGCTGGGCCCGCTGGTGTCGGGTGCGGGCCGCGTGATCCTCGTCATCGGCGCCCAGAAGATCGTCAGCGACGTCGCAACCGGGCTGCGGCGTATCTATGAATACTGCTACCCGCTCGAGGATGCCCGGGCCCGGCGAGCCTACGGAGTGCCCAGCGGGGTGAACAACATCCTCATCATCAACACGGCGATCACCGCCGGCCGGGTCACCGCGATCATCGTCAAGGAGCGCCTCGGCTTCTGATCACCGTCAGCTGATCGCCAGGCAGTCCTCGCATCCGGCGACGGTGTCAGCCAGCTGGGCCAGCCTGATACTGCGCGCCATGCGGGCAGGGCGGCTCATGGGGCCACCGCGGCCAGCAGGGTGGGCGGGTCGTAGCCGCCGCGGTGGACGACGCCGTCGATGAACAGGGTCGGCGTGCCCACCACCTGGCCCGAAGCCAGGCCGCTGTCGACATCCCGGCGGATCCGGTCCGCCACCTCGATGCTGGCCCGGTCCTGGTCGAAAGCCGCCACGTCCAGGCCGAGCTGGGCGGCGTACCTGCGCAGGTCGCCGTCTTCGAGCGCCTTCTGCCGGTGGAACAGCAGCTCGTGCATGTCCCAGAACCGGCCATGGTGCGCGCCGGCCTCGGCCTCGGCCGCCGCGGCGAGGGCGTGCGGGTGGATGGCGGTCAGCGGGAAGTGCCGGAACGCGAACCGCATGTTCCCGCCAAGCTGGCGTTCGACTTGCTCGATCGCGTGGAACGCCTGCCGTGAGTATGGGCACTCGTAATCGCCGTACTCGATGATCAGGTGGCCGGCGGGCGAGCCGCGAACGTGATCGACTATCTCGTCCAGCGGCGCCAGGGCCAGCTCGCGGTCGTCCGGCATCGCGCTGAGAGTCATGGGCTACCTCCTGGTGGTGGCTACGGGCAGATCTCGCCGGCTCGGCAGTTCAGAAGCCGACCTGCTGGCGGATGAGGACGACGTGGATGCGGCCGGGCAGCTCCTGGTGGATTTCCAGGACCTTCCCCACTTGGCTGCGCTGCCCGTACGCGGCCTGCGCCCGGGCGTCCAGCGGCGTCGCTATGGCCGGGCTCGATCGCGCGGACCTGCCAATGTTCTCGAACTCAGCAGGTAGGCCAGCAGCACCTGCAGACCCTCGCGCAGCGCAGCCCAGGTAGTGCCGCGCGGGGTGCGCGACTCCACCGCCATGATCGTGATAAGGATCGCGATCACGCCGTCGCTGAATGTCTCAGGCCGGTCCTTGGACATGGTCTATCCGGGGCCGCGCGGTGACGGAGGATCGGCTGCACGGGAGAGGTCGCATGTTGGGCTGCTGTTTGGTTCGCGGGTTTGTCCTGGTGCGCGGCTGAAGGCGATCAGGCAGGTGAGGTGGGGCACAGGGGTTTGGATGAGCGCCGGTGGTGCCGGGGTGGGGCGGCTAAGCCGGGTGATGAAGGTGGCGAGCGCCGCGGCGCAAGCGAACGCTGCCGCGCAGATCCAGCTGATCTGGGCGAAGCTGGACCCGAACCGTACCGGGTCTGTGTAGGCCGCGCCGGTGAGAGCGGTGATGGGCGGCAGCGCGGCGATCCAGAGCAGGCCCGCGACCCGGGCCACGGCGTTGTTGACGCCGGAGGCGAGGCCGGCCTGGGAGTCGGGGGCGGAGTTCATCGCGCTGGCGGTCAGGGGCGGCAGGAGGGAGGCCAGGCCAAGGCCGAACAGAACGGCCACCGGCAATACGGCCGTCCAGTAGCCAGCGTGGGAGCCGATGCGCACGGCGAGTATGGACGCGACCGCGCACAGCACGCAGCCGGCCACTATTTGCGGCCGAGGGCCGATGCGCTGGGCGAGCCGGCCGCTGGCTCCCGACAGCAGCAAGGTCACGGCCGTGACCGGCACCAGTGCCGAGCCCGCCACCACCGGGCTATAGCCGGCGATGATCTCCAGGGCGGGGATGAAGACGAATGCGAAGCCGCCGAGGGCGCCGTTGACGACGAAGGTGACGGCATTGGCGGCGCGGAACTGCGCCGGGGCGAAGATCGCCGGCGGGAGCATGGGATTGTTCGCGCGCCGCTCAGCGACGGCGAAGGCTGCCGAGGACACCAAGGCGAGGATCACGGCAGCGGCGAACTGCGGCGAGGTGACGCCCGAGGCAGGCAGGAATATGATCGCGTAGGTGATCGCGGCCAGCGCGGTAGCGCCGGCGAGCGCACCGGGCCAGTCGGCGCTTCCGGACAGGGAGATGTCCCGGGATTCGGGAACGTGGCGCCGCGTCGTCCACGCGGTCACCGCTGCAACCGGGACGTTGATCAGGAAGATCGCCCGCCAGCTGCCGGCTTGCAGCAGCCACCCGCCGAGGAAGGGCGCGATCGCGGCGGACACCCCGCTGAAGCCGGCCCACGTCCCGATCGCGCGGGTGCGGTCGCCGGGCTGGAACGTCGCCTCGATGATGGCCAGGCTGGCCGGTGTCATCAGCGCACCTCCGATACCCTGCACGGCCCGTGCGGCGATGAGCCATCCGATGCTGGGCGCGGCCGCGCACAGCACGGACGCCAGGGTGAACCAGCCCAGCCCGGCCAGGAACACCCGCCGCCGCCCCCAGCGGTCGCTGAGCGAGCCGGCCAGCAGAATCAGTGAGGCGAGGGTCAGCGTGTAGATTGTGACGGTCCATTGCAGGGCCTGGAAGCTCGCGTCCAGGTTCCGTCCGATCGCGGGCAGCGCGACGGCGACCACCGTGGAGTCGATCCCGGCCACCGACGACCCCAAGATCATCGCCGCGACCACCCACCGGCCGTGCGCGGAGCGGTAGCGGAGCAGTTCGCGCGGGCCAGAGCCGTCAGCCGGACTGAGGTCGCCCGGCTGAGAACGCCGATCAAGGGCCACTAGCCGGGCCTCCGTGCAGGTCTAGGCGACATGTCACGAGCGGCCGGCCTGGCCGCCCCTCTTCCGCCGGCGTTACTCGAGGGTGAGGATGATGCGCTCGTGGACGTTGCCGCTTTCGAGCTGGCGGTGGGCGTCGGCGGCCTGGTGCATGGGCATCGTTTTGCGGGCGCGCAGGCGGAGCCGGCCCTCGGCCAGCAGTGGCATTGTGTCATCCAGGGCGCCGGGTGCGCGGTCGCTGGCGGGCTGGGAGAGCGTGACGCCGAAGTCGGCGGCGGCCGGGTCGGACAAGGTGATGACGCGCTGGGGTCCGCCGGCCAGGGCGATCGCGTCGGCCAGGACGCCCGTGCCGGCCGCGTCGAAGACGGCGTCCACCGCGCCCAGCGCGCGGACCCGGCGGGCCACGCCGGCGCCGTACCGCACGGGCGTGGCTCCTAGCTCGCGGGCGAGGGTGTCGTCGCGCTCGCCGACGGCGCTGATCACGGTGATCCCCTGGGCGGCCGCGAGCTGGGTGGCGATGATGCCGACCGATCCGCCGCCGCCGAACAGCAGCAGCGTCTCGCCGGTCGTGACGTTCAGCTGCCGCAGGACACCGGCGGCCGCCTCGGCCGAGCTGGGCAGTGCGGCGGCATCGACCCACGAGACCCCGTCGGGCTTGCGGGTCCAGATGGACGCGATCGCGTACTCGGAGTAGCCGCCCAGGCTGAACAGCAGCGCCGCCACGGCGTCGCCAATCGAAGTGCCGGTGACGCCGGGCCCGACCGCGTCGACGGTGCCTGCTGCCTCAAAGCCGAGCACGGCGTCAGGGGGCAGCGGGATGGCATCTTTGAGATAGCCGGCCCGCAGCTCGAGATCGGTCGGGCCGACGCCGGCGGCCCTGACCTTGATCCTGATCTGCCCCTGGCCCGGTTCCGGCAGCGGAACCCGGGCCCACGTCAGCACCTCGGGCGGTCCGTATCCGGTCATCACAACCGCGTTGGGCATGGCAGTTCTCCTTCCTCGTAGCGGCCCAAGCTGGGCCGCGAACCTCAACTCAGCGTGTTCCTTCTGCTCTGCTTGTTGCTCCATCGATCGCGCCTTGAAACGGTGCCGGGGATTCCCGGCCCCGCTCGCGGGTCAGATCTACGGAGCCTGCTCGCGGAGAGCTGATGGCCGCTCCGGCGCGACTGAGCAGGGACAGCGCTCCCAGGGCAGCGACGACGGTGGCGACAATCAGAGCGCCGCCCGGTCCTATGGCGTCATAGAGCACGCCGCCGGCCGCCGATCCGGCGGCTAGGGAGCCCTGCAGCGCGGAGACGAACAGGGCCAGACCTCCTTCGACGTTGGCCGGCATCGCCTGGGCCATCCAGCTTTGGGCGGCCACCGGCACCGCCCCGAAGCCCAGGCCCCAGACGGCCACCAGCGCGATGGTCAGCGGGCGCGCGCCGGTGACCGTCGCAAGCAGTAGCGCGCTGAGCGCGATCAGCAGGCCCGAGCCCATCAGGGTGGCCCGCAGGTGAGCGCGGACGGTGACGCCTGCGGTGAAGTTGCTCGCCGCGCCGGCCAGGCCGAAGCCGAGCAGCACGAGCGTGGTCGCACCGGCGCCGAGGCCGGCCCGGGCGTGCAGCAGCGGCCCGATGTAGGTGTAGGCGGCGAAGTTGGCGAAGAAGATCGCCCCTGCCGCCACCAGGCCTATCCGCGGGACCGGCAGCGTGACCACCGTCAGCAGCGACCTAGGCCGGACCCGGCCGCCGGGACCCAGCCGCGGAACCGCGGCGAGCTGGGCCGCCACGGCGATCACCGCGAGGACGGCCGCGACCGCGAACGCGGCCCGCCACGTCGTGAGCGTGCCGATCAGCGACGCCGCCGGCAGGCTGGCGACGGTCGCGATGAAGATCCCCGAGCTGACCACCGCCATCGCGGCGCCCCGGGCCTGCTCGCTCACCAGGCTGATCGCGGCCCCGGCCCCGAACACCCAGAACCCGCCCACGCATACCCCCAGCATGGCGCGTGCCGCAAGCATCACCCCGATGTCCGGCGCGATACCGCCGATCACGTCGGAGACCACGACCAGCGCGCTGAGCCCGACAAGCACCCTGCGCCGCTCCAGCCGGGCCGAACAGAGGGTCAGCAACGGCGCGGCGACCGCGGCGGCGACGGCCGGCACGACCACCATCAGCCCGCCGATCCCGATCGAGACTCGCAGGTGCCCGCTGATATCGGAAAGCAGCCCCACCGGGATCAGCTCCGAGAACACCAGCGCGAACGACCCCAGCGCGATAGAGACGACCGCGGCCCAGGCATTTCCCTCCCCGGCCCGCGCCCGGGCGCCGATACGGCAGGCCAGGTGGGCCGGCACAATCCTGCCCACCATGCTGCCAGTCCCGCGTGTAGCCGGATCGCGGGCGCGCTTTGTCATGTCCGGGCTCCCGATCTCGGCCGTCACGTGTCCCGGCCCCGGCGAGCCGGTCACCGTCCTGCCAAAAGAGTATACGTGACGTATCACGTACTTGGCAACGGGGAAGGCAGGCGGCGTGCCAGGTCACCTCAGCCGACTCCCCCGGCTTCCGGGACCACAAGCTGCGCGGGCAGGTCCCCCTGGCGGGTTTCACACGGACGTGGCCAGTGCCAAGTCGGTGCCAAGTCGCTCTACTCGGACGTGCTCGGCTGGGAGACCGACGACCAGCCGATAGGCGCGTTCACCTACACCGTGATCAGGTCGGCCGACGCTGGTCATGAACACCAATCACAGCGGGATTCCGCTCAGCGTCTCCTGCGAGGCAGTCTTCTCTCGTCAAGGGCATCTCTTGTGACCCGCTTCGGGCATCTGGATTCTGCAGCTGCGGGTAGGTTCGGGGCAGCCTGGTGACGCGGAGGAGAATGCCATGGTCACGCCGTTGGCCGACCGCGTGGCGGCAGCGGTGGCTGGCGGCCTGCTGTTGCTCGTAGCGGTATCCAGCGTCACCGTCACGCTGATCATGTCACGGCCGGTCAAGAGCCGGCTGACGCGGTGGGTGGACGGGATAGTCGACTGGGCTTATGAGCAGGTAGCGGCCCGCGTCAGTGATTTCCGGCGGCGGGATCAGCTTCGCGTTACCCGGGCGGCGGCAGTGTTGCTAGCCCCAGCTGGCGGCGTGGCTAACCGTGGCGTGCGTCGGGTTTGCCCCCCTGTTGTGGCCGTTCGCCGCTGACGGCGTGGCGTCCGCCTTCATCGACGCCGGGTCCTCGCTGTTCACCGTCGGTATCGCCGTGCCAGCCGGGACGGCGCCGGCAGTGACCGTTTTCTTGGCCGCGGCGACCGGCCTGGTGATCCTCACGCTGCAGATCGCCTACCTGCCGACCCTGTACGCGGCGTTCAACCGCCGGGAGACTCAGGTGGCTCTGCTCAGCGAGCGGGCCGGGGTGCCGTCGTGGGGCCCCGGAACTGCTGGCGCGCACCTACTACGCGCTGGGAACAGGGGTGTCGACCCTGGATACGCTGCCGGATCTGTACGCGCGGTGGGAAAGCTGGGCCGCAGACGTGGCCGAGAGCCACACCACCTACCCGGTGCTGCTCCGGTTCCGCTCGCCGGAACCGCTGTCGTCCGGGATGACCGCCTTGCTGGCGGTCCCGGCTACCCAACGGCGCCATGCGATTCGAGTCGGTGCAAGCCCGAGGCAACGTAGTTGCGCAGCGTGTAATCGAGGACATCACGATCGAGGACGGCAGCATCACTCGAATAATGCGCGGCCAGGCCCCCAGAAATCGCCGACAATGCCCGCTGGCAACTGACTCATCGCATAACGGTCGAATCGGTGGGAGGCACAGCGATGGTAACGGTCATAGTGACGGGGAAGTGGCATTGCCTCTACACGCCACCGCCACCCTGGCCTTCCATCTCTGGCAGCTCCCTGATCACCGCTTCAAGTTCACCTGCGAAGATCTCCAGATGCTGGCTACCGGTATCACCTTCTCGGTCCATCCGTCGGCCCTTTAGTGCCCGCATCGCCCTGAGAGATAAGCTACCTTTTCCCGTACACTCGAAAGTCATTCTCGCCCGCGACGGGGTTGTACTCTCCTTCGTGCCGAGCTTTCATTCCGTTCAGCCATGCGAGCTTCGTTGATGAGGTCTGGAACGTGGTTTCGCCCACGAACTTATTGTGGGTGGGGCTCTCGATGATGCTCTTCCCCTTGTAGTACACGAGGACAGTGTCGCCGTCGCTGGTCGTGTGGATCTGTCGTACTTCGTAGTCAATGGTTCGATCTGGCTTTACCAGCATGGTGATCGTCGCGTAGAACGTGGCGTTGTACACGCCTTTGGCCTCTCCCTCGAGATTGGACTCGAGCCTGATGCCTTCAGGCGAGAAGTCTTTGACGCTTCTGGTCGTGTTCTTCGACTTCAACTCCAGGAGAAGCTCCTCATTTGCGTCCGCATGTTGTGATTCCATTTGGGATACCACCTGATTCCTCCTCACTCGAATGGGTGAACCCGCCGGTCACCGGGGCTCGGATCTTCGAGTAGTGCCGGGCGCACCCTCGTGGCCGTGCGGGCCGTTCGCGACGAACCGAGCCTCGCCGCCGGGCTGGTGAGCGGTCGTCACCAGATCCTGGTGATTCACGCGCCGAACTGGTTGGCGACGAGGCGCAGGACTGCTCCACCGCCGACCTGCATATCCTCAACAAGCTCTACGACGTCGGCCTGCCGCTGGTCGTCGTCGCCGACCCTGATCAGGCCATCTACGGTTTCCGCGGGCGCCGCCACCCATGCGTCGACCAGCCTGGCCGGGCGGCTCGGCCGCTACCACCGCGTCATGTGCCCCGCCGCAGCAGGCAAGATCCGCTGCCCGCTCCGCCCCGCCTCGATGAAACTGGACTGCGGCCGGCCCGAGATCCTCACGCCGCCCGAGAACCCGCCCGCCTGCTGCACCCAGCAAACCATCACCGTCGGACCCGAGGTCTGCGCCAAGACAGCGCAAAAGCATGACTACCCGTCAGCGGCGCACCGCCGCTCCTACACCCGCCGCACCAGCGCCGAGCGCACCTTCCCCACGATCAAGGACCCAGCCACCACCGGCATCAGCCGCGGCTGGTGCCGCCTCATGGGCCTGGCCCCGCTCACCTTGTGGATCGCCTGCCTGCTCGCCGTCCGCAACCAGCGCATCCTGACCGCGTTCGGCACCCGCCAGGCCGACGCCGCCCGCAGAGCCTCGCTCGGCCTGTCGGCCAGAACACGCAAGCGGCGCCGCCAGACCCTCGCCACGCTCGCCGCCGGGCCGTAACACCCGCGCCCGGCCTGAACCTGGCGCAGCCCGCCCGCTCCGCCCTGCCACCGCGCGGCCACACCGCCTCAGCATGCATTCAGCACGCCGCCGGCCAGCATCACAAGACCAGCCCAGACCCCGAACCGCAGGCACCACGACCCGCAGCGCCACCGCGCCAGAATGTCAGTGCCAAATGTGAAGTTGGACACTGGTGAAATGTGAAGACCTCATGGAGCCCCCTTACGGAATCGAACCGTAGACCTTCTCCTTACCATGGAGACGCTCTGCCGACTGAGCTAAGGGGGCGAACCGGCGAGGTCGTGCGCTCCGGATACCCGGTCGCAGGATCATCGCGCCAGGAGATCATACACGACCTGGGATGATCAGGTTCGGGTGAGTCCGCCAGCCGCTGAGCCGCAAGCGGCAGTGCCCTCGGCACGCACGCCCGCGACGCTGACTTCGGCCAGTGCCGAGCAGGGCCTTCGAATGGCGAGCCAGGCCGGGGCTGCGCCTTTACCGGCACCAGAAGCTGTCCGCTGCATGAAAACCTGCTTCTGCGGGCAGAAGGCGACCTAGGGACGCACCTCAGAGCTTGCCCGGGCGCGGCCAGGGTGACTCGCCGGTGAACCCTAGATGGCGAATGTGCGCTGGTATGGGCCTCTTGGCATGCCGTGCATAATGTGGGAAGCATGGAGGACGGGCTTCGGTCTGGCCGGCCGACGAACTTAAGCGAGGTTGCACTGGTGAGGCCCCTGATCCTCAAGTCGGCCGCGGTGGGCGCGGTCGCGGGAATCGCATTCCTCACCGCGAGCATGGCGTCCGAAGCATTGGCCGTGGTGGCGGGCAATCGGCCGATCGTGAACACGGCCTGCTCATCGGTACCGAAGAGCGCAATTCTGACCGCGCAGGCCATGCAGGCGCCCCGCGACCCTGCGACGCCAACCGGTCCGGCTAGGCACCCCACGCGCAGCGTGACAGTCAGCGCGTCGCGCAGCGTGTCCTCGTCGGCGAGTTCCACCAACTCCGCCACCCCGACCAAGTCCCCGAGCGCGACGAAGTCCCCCACCAAGTCCCCGAGCCCCACCAAGTCCCCGAGCCCGACGAAGTCCCCCACCAAATCTCCGAGCGCGACCAAAACGCAGAGCTCAACCCCGACGAAGTCAGCGAGCAAGAGCCCAAGCCCGAGTCCGAGCCCAAGTCGGACTTCGCCAAGCCCGACCCCAACACCAACACACACGAGCTCGCCGCCCCCGGTGAGGAAGAAGACGCCGCAGCTTTGCGTTCGGGTGCAGTCCTTCTCCGCCGCCTCACAAGTGAAAGCCGGCCACCCCGCGAGCTTCGCCATCTGGGTGTGGACCACGAAGGCCAGCGCCGTCGGCGTCACCGTGCACGCGAAGGTCGCCTACGCCCTGTACGTCGGCTCGCCGCGGTTCACCGTGTGCCCGGTAGCGCACCGCGCCACCTGCAATGTGGGCAACCTGTCCACCGGGCAGGTCGACGAGCTCCAGCTGACGGTGCAGGTCGGCCGCAAGGCGGCGCTGGGTGAGCAGGTGCAGCTATCGGCCACAGCCTCGGCCCGGAAGGCGCGGTCGTTCACCGGCTCAGCTACCGACGTCGTAGCCGTCTCCCCGCCGAAAAACCCGTCACCTTCGGCCAGCCCATCGGTGACGATCACACTACCGCCGGCATCTCTGCCTCCGATTGCGGGAACGGGGACCTCGCCCGGCAACCCGGCCAACCTGTTCCCCACGGTTTCGGCCGGTCCGATCAGTCCCACCCCTGGCGCGAGTTCGATCGGGCTGCCGCCGGTGAAGCCGCACACGGTAATTCACGCGGCGGATGTGGCGGCAACGGTTCCGCTCGACAGCCGGCTCATTGGCGGTCAGCTGGCAGGCCTGGCGGTCCTGGCAGGAGGTGTCGCGATCGCGATCGCGAGGCTGTCCTTGCGGACGCCGAAGCCGCACGACGACGGGACTGCGAAGCCCTCGTCCGAGTAGGAATTTGCCCTCGGGGGTGCACGGGGGGCGGAGCCCCCCGCGGGTTTACTTAACCGTGTGCTCCACGAGCGGGCGGATCTGCCGTAGCTGAGCACTCAGCGCAGTGGCGCTTAGGGCCGGCGAGGCAATGAACCCGAAGGTGTCGTTGTCGGCCCATGCGCACTCGGCCAGGTGGCCCGAATAGCTGGGCACGCACGCCGCCTGGCCGGCCATCGTGCCGGCGCTGGTGGCAAAGGCGCCTGGCAAGAGCCCAGTGAAGCTGGAGATGAACGAGTTTGCCGAACCGGACAGGTGGCCGCCAACAAACAGGATGATCACCGGACCGCCCTTAGCGGCCGTTCCGGTGCGAGCCTCGTAGACGCCATCGACCACCTGGCTAGCTTCGCCTTTGCCCGCCTTCACGATCTCCGCCCGCAACGCCTCGGCGTTCATGCTCTTGGCCAGGGCCGGCACCTGCGCGTAACTCAGCAGGCGGCTGGGAGCGGTAACGGTATGCGCTGGCCCGGCCGATCGAAGCAACTCATAGCCGACGGCTCCGGCCGCCCCAACCGCGATGCCCGTACCGACAGCCAGGGTGCGCTTCAGCGCCCTGCGCCGCTTCTTGCTCGCGCGCGAACGCCTTGGCGTACTGGTTGCTCCGCCCGGCGCCTTGTCGGCCGGCCTGGGCTGCACCGCCGTTGAGGCAACCGCGGAAGTCCCAGCCAGAGCGGCACGTTGTGGCGTCGCGCCAGGCGCGGGCCGATTAGCCAGGGCGCCGCTACTGACGGCTGCTTTCTTGGGGCCGCTGGTCTTCCGTCTGCTCTTCTGGTCGCCGCCTCGCCGCTTGTCGCTGCCTCGCCGCCTCGGCTCGGGCGGCGCATCTAGCTCGGCTGCGGCCAGCCCCGCGGCCGCTAGACCCGCGACACCCAGGTGGGCTGCCGATGCGGGACGGGCCCCGGCGATGGGTGCCGAATCCGGGGTCGGCTGGCCCCGCCGCGGCGGGGCCAAGTGCGGCGGGGCGGAACGGGCCGGTGCTGGTGGCAGGCCGCCAGGGCGGGTAACTCCCGGTCCGCGGCCCGTCTGCGGGTACGCGGGCCGCGCCCTGGTCACGTCCGGCGCCGCCGCGTCCGGACCACTTGACCACGGATTGTCAAACGGTCCGGTATTGCTCACGGCGTCGGGCTGAGTCGCCCAGCTGCGTGGCGCCGATACCGGCGGATGCCGATCGCCGGGACGGGCGTGCTCTCGCGACGGGCCCGGCGCGCGGCTGCACGGGCGCCGGCTGCACGGGGCCCTGCTGCACGGGGCCCGGCTGCATGGGGCCCGGCTGCGCGGCAGTTGGCCAGCCGGAACCGGGCTGCGGCGCCGAGGGCCGAAGGTCGCCCGGGCGCGCATCGCCAGGCAGCCCGTGCCGCGACCTGCGGCCATCAGGCTGCACCTCGCGCGGCCGGTGGCCATACGACCTGGCATCGGCGGGCGGCGGCGGTACCGGCCGCGATGCGGGCTCGGCCTCGGTCCTGGCCCACGGGGGGTTGCTAACCGGAGCCGAAGGGACCGCCGGAACTGGCGGCGTTGCGGCCATCGACCTCCGCCGGCCGACGGCTCCGGGCCAGGTGGCCGACCCGGACGCGCCTTCGCCGGTAGTCGTATCAGCGGGAGCCGCGTGCCGCCGTGGCCGCAGCCGTCCGGCGCCGCGGCCCGAATCGGGACCCGCGTTACCCGTCACGTCTGCGGTCAGATCGCGATCTTCGCGGGCGGCTGGCGGCGGTTTCTGCGCCTCCTGGGCAGGCCCGGCCTCGCCGAGGTAGCGGATCCAGTCATAATCCGCATCCGCCTCTGGGACCGGTCCGGATCCGCGGCCCGCGTTCCGCGACTTACCGCGGCCTATCCGGCCACGCTGCTGCGGCTGCACTGCGGGACTGACCGGGAGCGGTCCGCTGGGATGGTCGGAGCCGAAACCACCGTCAAAGGAGGCTGCCTCACCCCGGCTGGTCCGGCCCGGACTGGTGTCCTCCTCCGAGTCGGGCCACCGCAGGTCCTGCTGGTTCCGCGGCCATCCCGTCGCCATAATGCCTGTTACCCCTGAGACAGATGCGGCGTCTCTTCCCGATCTGAAGTCACTACATCATGCTTCACAGCTGACTGTGACCGCTACGTTATCGAGCTTTCGCGGCGTGTTGGCCAGAAGTAACGGTAACCGTCTGCTCGGCAACGCAGCGTGACATCCCTAACCCGGTAGCGCCCTGGACCGGATGACGCGCTCGGCGACGTCGCGGCATTCGACGAGCAGCCTGACCATGCCCGGATCCCGCTCCTGCGCCGCCAGGAACTCGTCGACCTGCTCGATGAGCCTGGCCGACGCGGCCGTACGCGGGAACATCAGGCGGCCGAGCACGAGCCGGAGCTGCGGGCCCCTCGATTCCCAGAGCTCGGGCAGCAGCGCGAAATAACGGTCCGCGTAGCGAGCCAGCAGCGGGGCGTGCCGGGCCTGATTGAAAGCGGCGCCGACTGCCATGGCCGTCTCGAAGCCGACCGATTCGTTCTCCGCCAGCAGCCGCCAGGCTGCCTCCTTGTGCGCGGCATCCGGGATAGCCGCCCGGCAGGCCAGCGCGCTGCGGCGGCCACTGTCGGTCTCGTCCCTGGCCAGCTCGGCGTCGATCTCGGCATCGCCGGCCCGGCCAGTGGCGGTCAGCCGGCTCAGCAATGTCCACCGCAAATCGGCGTCGAGAGCCAGCCCCGGAACATCCACGTTCCCCGTCAAGATTCCGGCGACCAGGTCGAGCTGCTCGTCCGTCGTTGCCGTCCGGGCCAGGAACTGAGCCCAGGCGAGCTGCCGGTCGCTGCCCGGCTCAGCCGCAAGCAGCAGCCGCATTCCTTCGGTTGCGAGCAGCGCGCTGCGGGCAGGCCCATGCTCCGGATCGGAAAAGCTGGCCACGATTTCTGGGCCGCTGCCCAGCAGCAGCTCCAAAATCGAGATCGAGCTCTCGCTGCCCATCGCGGCGGCCAGGATCGCCGCGAAGGCCGGCACCGGCAGCTCGGCCTGGCGGACCATGTCCAGGACCGCCGTCCAGCAGACTGTCCGGGCCAGCCCGTCGCTCAGCTGGCCGATCGATTCGGTCAGGGTCGCCAGCGACCGGTCGTCGAACCGCACGATGGCAATAACCAAGATCCTCGTCGTTGATCAGGATCAGGTCCGGCTCGGCCAGGCCGGTGAGCGACGGCACGACCGTTCGCGCGGTAGCCACGTCGACCTCAACCCGGTGCGTGCGCGCCAGGGTGCCGTCGCTAGTCCGGTTGTACAGGCCGATCGCGATGTGGTGCGGCCGCAGGGTCGGGTGCTCGGCGGGCGCTTCCTGCACGACCGCGAACTCCGTAAACGTCCCGTCGGCAGCCAGGGTGAAGTCGGGCCGCAGGGTGTTCGGCCCGGCGGTCTCCAGCCAGGCCTTGGACCAGTCACCCAGGTCCTGGCCCGAACTAGCCTCCAGCGCCCGCAGCAGGTCGGCCAGCGTGGCGTTGGCCCAGGCGTGCTCGGTCAGGTAGGCGCGGATGCCAGCGAAGAAGTTCTCCCGGCCCACGTAGGCGACCAGCTGTTTTAGCACCGACGCGCCCTTGGCATAGCTGATGCCGTCGAAGTTCGCCACCGCGGCCGTCACCGTGGGGACGTCCGCCGCGATCGGATGCGTGGAGGGCAGCTGGTCCTGGGCGTAACCCCAGGTCTTGCGCGAGCCGGAGAACGTCGTCCAGGCGTCGGTAAATCTGGTTGCCTCGGCACTCGACAGGGCAGCGCAGTAGTCGGCAAACGACTCATTCAGCCAGAGGTCGTCGAACCATTTCATGGTCACCAGGTCGCCGAACCACATGTGGGCCATCTCGTGCAGGATCACGCTGGCCCGGCGCTCGTACGTGGAGTCGGTGACCTTTGACCGGAACAGCAGCCGGTCGGTGAAGATCACGCAGCCGACGTTCTCCATCGCGCCCGAACTGAACTCTGGCACGAAGACCTGGTCGTATTTGGCAAACGGGTAGTCGATCCTGAACAGCCCGGTGTAGTAGTCAAGGCCCTGCCGGGTGAAGCCGATGATGTCGTCGGCCTCCAGGAAAGGCGCGTAAGACTGGCGGCAGGCGACGCCGAGCGGTATGACCTGACCGCGCGGCGTCGTGTGCGTCGCCCGGACCAGGTGGTATTCACCGGCAGCCAGGACGGTCAGATAAGTCGAGATGCGCGGCGTCGGCGCGAAATGCCAGGTTGCCGTCGCGCCTTCCGCAGCAGGCTCCGGCTCCGGCGTCGGCTGGCCGGACAGCACCGTCCAGTGCGCAGGCGCGACGACATGATAGGTGAACTCCGCCTTGAGATCCGGCTGCTCGAAGTTGGCGAACACGCGCCGAGCCGCCGCGGGCTCGAACTTGGTGTAGCAGTAGACCTTGCCGTCGGCCGAGTCGACCGACCGGTGCAAAGCGGTGCCGTCGCTGGCATAAGCGCAGTCGGCGACCACCCGCAGTTCGTTGCGCGCAGTCAGGCCGGGCAGCTCGATCCGGCCATCCGCCCAGACAGTGGCGGGGTCGAGCGGATCGCCGTTCAGCGTGATCTCGTGCACGTGGGCCGCGATCAGGTCCGCGTAACTTGATGCACCCGGCTCGGCGCAGCTGAAGCTGATCACCGACGTCGACCCGAAGACCGTGTCACCCTTGCTCAGGTCCAGGGTGACGTCGTACGACACCGCGCCGAGCAGCCTGGCGCGTTCCCTCGTTTGCCGCCGGGTGATCTCCGCTGATGGCATCGGCCGTCCTTTCCATGCGATTAATCGGAGATCAAGCAGGCAGCGCCCTGGACCGCAGCGCCCGGTCGATGATGTCCCGGCGCTCGATGAGCACCCGGACCATCGACGGATCGCGGTCCTGCGCGGCCAGAAACTCGTCGACCCTTTGGAGCAACGATGGTGAGGCCGCCCAGTACGGGAACAGGCCGTCGCCGAGCACCCGCTTCATATGCTCGCCACGGGTTTCCCAGATCGCCGGCAGCACCTCGAAATACTTGTCCGCGTACGGGGCGAGCAGGTCAGCGTGCTCCGGCTGGCCAAAGCCGGCGGCCACGGCTAGCACTCCCTCGTGGCCGAGCTCCTCACTCTCGGCCATCAGCCGCCAGGCTTCGGCTTTGTGCTCGGCGTCGGGGATAGCGGCTCGGGACGCCGCCGCGTGCCGGCGACCGGCGTCGGTCGGATCTCGCGCCAGCTCCGCGTCGATGTCGGCGTCACCGGCCGTGCCCAGGGCGGCAAGCCGCCGCAGCAGGGCCCAGCGCAGTTCGGTGTCGACCGCCAGCCCCGGCACTTCCGTGCGACCAGAAAGCAGCCCGGCCAGGAAGTCGAGCTGCTCCGGCGTCACCGCCGTCCAGCCGAGCAGCTGGATCCAGGCCAGCTGATGATCGCTGCCGGGCTCGGCTGCGCGCAGCAGTTCGAGCGCGGCCGTGGCCAGCTGTTCTTTGCCGGCCGGCAGCCACTTCGGATCGGCGGTGACGGCCATCACCCGCGCGGCGGTCATGTGCAGGATCTGCAGCACGGACACGCCCGGTTCCTGGCCCATGCCGCCGACCAGGATCTGCACGAAAGCGGGCACGGACAACTCGGCGCGCTGCACCATGTCCAGCGCCGCGCTCCAGCACACCGTCCGGGCCAGCGAGTCGGTGAAGTTCCCGATCGACTGGGCCAGGGTGACCAGTGACCGCTGGTCGAATCGGACGATGGCGTACGTCAGGTCATCGTCGTTCAGCAAGATCAGGTCGGGCTGCCCCACGCCGACCAGCTCGGGAACCTCAGTTCGCGGGCCGGTCACCTCCGCCTCGACCCGGTGCGTGCGCACCAGCGCGTCGTCGCTGGTCCGGTTGTACAGGCCGATCGCGATGCGGTGCGGGCGCAGGGTGGGGTATTCCGGGGACGCCTCCTGGAGGACGGCGAACCGGGTGAAGCGCCCGCGGGAGTCCAGCGAGAACTCGCTGCGCAGCGTATTCGGGCCAGCCGTCTGCAACCACGCCTTGGCCCAGTCGCCCAGGCTCAGCCCGGAGCTCACCTCCAGCGCTCCCAGCAGGTCCGCCAGCGTGGCGTTGGCCCAGCCATGCTCGGCAAAGTAGGCGCGGATGGCGGCGACGAAGTTCTCCCGGCCGACGTGCGCCATCAGTTGCTTCAGCACCGAGGCGCCCTTGGCGTAGCTGATCCCGTCGAAGTTGGCGATCGCCTCGCTCAGCGTCGCCACGTCGGCCGCGATCGGGTGCGTAGTCGGCAGCTGATCCTGCATATAGCCCCAGGTCTTGCGGGACCCGGAGAACGTGGTCCAGGCGTCGGTAAACCTGGTCCCTTCGGCGCTCGACAGCGCTGCGCTGAACTCGGCGAACGACTCGTTCAGCCACAGGTCGTCCCACCATTTCATGGTCACCAGGTCGCCGAACCACATGTGCGCCATCTCGTGCAGGATCACAGTCGCGCGCAGCTCGTACATCATGTCGGTGACCTTGGACCGGAACAGCAGGCGCTCGGAGAGGGTAACGCAGCCGACGTTCTCCATCGCGCCCGCGCTGAACTCGGGCACGAAGACCTGGTCATATTTTTTGAAGGGGAACGGGGACCGGAACAGGCCGGTGTAGTAATCAAGGCCCTGCCCCGTGACGGCAAACATGTCCTCGGTCTCCAGGTACGGCGCCAGGGACTGCCTGCAGGCCAGGCCCAGCGGGATCACCTGGCCACGCGACGTGTGGGTCGAGGTCACCAAGTGATAGTCGCCGGCCACCACCGCAGTCAGGTACGTGGATATCCGCGGCGTGGCCGGGAAATGCCAGGTCGCCGCGTCGGCACCGGCCACGTCATCGAGTTTCTCCGGCTCCGGCGTCGGCTGGTTCGACAGCACGGTCCAGTGCGCCGGCGCGGTGACGTGGAAGGTAAAGGCCGCCTTCAGGTCCGGTTGCTCGAAGTTCGCGTACACCCGCCGCGCGTCAGCTGGCTCAAAGTTGGTGTAGCAGTAGACGCGACCGTCGGCCGAGTCAGTCGCGCGATGCATGCCCTTGGCGTCGAAGGTATAGGCGCAGTCGGCGACGACCCGCAGTTCGTTGCGCGCGGCCAGGCCCGGCAGGGCGATCCGGCCGTCGGCGCAGGCTGCGTCGGGGTCGATCGGCCTCCCGTTCAGCGTGATCTCGTGCACGGTCTCGGCTGCCAGGTCGGCGTAGCTGCAGGCGCCTGGCTCGGTGCAGTCGAAGGTAACTGCCGATACGGACCGGAAGACCTTGTCGCCTCGGGTCAGATCGAGCTGGATGTCGTAGGAGTCGACATGCAGCAGGGCGGCCCGGCGGCTGGTCTCGTGACGGGTTATCTCGGCGATCTGCATGGATACAATCCCTCGTTACTCGCTCGTAGCCGACGCTGGCTGACCCCAGGTTAGGACACCGGCAACTGGCCAGTCCGGCAGCCCCGCGCCGGTACGCAGCGGCTCAGGTCATCCGATATGCGCGCCGATTCGTCCTAGCTAACGAAGAGTTGGTACTTGCCGTACCTGGCCGGCAAGATCCAGTATTTGGTAGGGACCATAACGGGGAGGCAGCGGTGGAGGAGACTATTACATGCCTGGTCAGGGGGCCCGCCAGCCGTTACCCGCGCGGATTCTTGTGGCTCGTCCCGCTCTGGTTCGCCATTGTGGCAGCGGCAGTTGTATTCACGAGTTACCGGCTAGCCAATGAGATGCCGATATGGTTCGGCGGCACCGAACTCGGCGCGTTGCTGATCGGGGCCATCACCCTGATGTGCGTGCTGGCCACGGTCCGCAGGCACGCCTTCCGCGCCGACGCGCACGGGATCTGGCTCGGAGTGCTCACTGACCGCAAGCGCCCCAAGCTGCGCCAAGTCCACCTGGCCTGGCCCGAGATCGCCCAGCTGCGGATGGTCGCCCGCCGGTACGGCTTGCTCCTGGAGATCCGGCTGAGCCCGGCCGCTCGGATCGTGTACCGGCCGAGCGTGGGACGTCAGGCGCTGCTGCTGGTCGTCGGCGCGCTGCTGCTGCCGTTCGGCTTCGGCCGCGGCCAGCCGGCCATGACCTCTCCGTTCTCCGACCCGCCCCGGTACCTGATCAAGCTCTGCGAGATCACTCCGGCGCAGCTCGAGGCGGCTCTGGCGACGGTCACGCCTGACGCCCTGCCGGTCTGGCAGCTACCGAAGAAGGGCGCACTCCGCTTCACAATTCCGCCGCCACGATCGCCGGCCGGAAGCCGGCCGACCGCCGCCGCGCGGGCAACCAGGTAGCGAGGCGATGCACCGGGCGGCTGACGCCGCGCTGTCCGGTACGCCGAGCTTAGGGGGTTAGCTGGTGATTCTAACGACCGTCACGACCGTGAACTGACCGCCGTTATTGCCACTTCGTGATAACTACTTCTCTTCCCGGAAACCTTACGGTTGCCTGCCAGTCGGTCATCTGCCCCAGACTCGCTGGCCATGACCCCCTTTTCGACGAATCGTAACTTCCGCATACTCGCAGGCGCCCTCGCTGTTGGGGCCGTCGCCATCGCAGGTTGCTCCTCATCCGGCACCTCATCCTCCTCGCCACCTTCAGGCTCGGGCTCGACCAAGCCGACGCTTGTCGTCTACTCGGCGCAGGGCTACGACAAGGCGATGGTCGCCGCCTTCAAGAAGGCGTATCCCAACATCCCGACCACGCTTGACGACAACTCCACCGGTCCGCTGCTGACGCAGATCGAGGCCTCCAAGAACAACCCCAACTGGGGCCTGCTCTGGGTAGACGGCGCGACCGCGTTCGCTGGCCTGGACCAGCAGGGGCTGCTGCTGAAGGGCTTCGAGCCCAACGTGCAGTTCAACAGCCTCGGTACCGCGTCACTACCGGCCGACAAGAGCTACGTCCCGACCGGCGTCACCATGATGGCCGCGGTGGTCTACAACAAGACCAAGGTGACCAACCCGCCGACCACCTGGCAGCAGCTGCTGTCGTCGCAGTGGAAGGGCGTGGTCGGCATGAACGACCCGTCCCAGTCCGGCCCGACCTACCCGTTCATCGCCGGCATGATGAACTACCTCGGCGGCGTCAGCCAGGGCGAGGCGTTCTTCAGCAGGCTCAAGGCCAACGGCCTCATCATCCACCCGACCAACGGCCCGACCCTGCAGGCGCTGACCAGCGGCCAGATCAAGCTGGCGCTCGTGCAGAGCTCCGCTGGAATCGGTGCCGCGATCGCTGACAAGAAGCTCGCGGTCAAGTACCTCAACCCGGTCACGCTGCTGCCGAGCGCGATCGGCATCGACGCCAAGGCTCCGGCAGCCGTCGCAGGCGGAGGCGCAGAAGTTCATCGAGTTCGTGCTGTCACCGGCTGGCCAGAAGGTCATGCAGACCGGCGACCCGACCGGCGACTCGCTGTACTACCCGGTCGTCCAGGGCGTCAACCCGCTGCCGGCGCTGCCGTCGCTCGCCTCGGTGAAGACCCAGACCATCGACCCGTACAACTGGGGACCGCAGGAGGCGACCATCAACACCTGGTTCGACTCCAACATCGTCAAGTAATGACGGCCAACCCGCCATCGCGCATGACCCTGGTCTGCTGGCCGGGAGATTGCCCGTGACTGCCACCACCGAACGCGCTGGCGTGCCCGGTCCAGCAACCGCGGGACCGGGCCGCCGCGGCTGGGCCTGGATCGCGCACCGAATGCGCCGGCTGACCGCGGGCCGGGCGCTGGGCGGCCTGATCGGCAAGCCGCTGTTCTGGATCGCGATCATCCTTTTCATCCTGGTTCCCTGCGCGAGTTCGCTCATCCTTGCTATCTCGCCGCACCTATTCGACCAACAGGCTCCTCGGCCAGGGTGCGCAGTGGTTCACGCTGACGTACCTGCGGCAGGTGCTGGACCGGCGCAACCGCCCTATCGATCACGAACTCGCTGTGGGTGAGCGCTGCCGCCGCCGCGCTCGGTCTGGCGATCGGCTTCCCGATCGCCTGGCTGGCCAACCGGACGACGCTGCCGGGCCGCAGATTCGTGGCCCGCTAGCATGTGGCTGGTCCTGCTGCTGCCGTCCTGGCTGCCAGCGATCGGCTGGGAGCGGATCGTCCAGTCGGACGGCGTGATGTACCGGCTCGGGCTGGACTGGCCGTGGGTGACACACCTGATCATGGGTCCGTTCGGCGTGGTGCTGCTGCTCGGGCTGCGCTCGCGTGCCGTTCACCTACCTGGCGGTCACGGCGCGGCCTGGCCGGGCTCGGCCAGGAGTTCGAGGACGCGGCCCGGGTGCACGGCGCAGGCCGGGCCGCCAGCGCTGCGGCTGATCTGGCCCGATGCTGGCGCCGGCCATCTGGTCGGCGCTGGCGATCGGCTTCGCCGAGTCGATCAGCGACTTCGGCGTCGCCGCGACGCTTGCGTACAACTCGAACTTCTCGCTGGCGACCTACCAGCTCTACGCGGCGATCAACAACTTCCCGCCGAGCTTCCCGACCGCTGCGGCGATGGGCATGGCTGCTGGTCGCCGCGGTGGCCATCCCGCTGGCGCTGCAGGCCCGAGCGCTGCGCGGGCGTTCGTATCAGATGCTGTCCGGTCGCACCAGGCAGGCGGTCCGGCGCCGGCTGACCACGCGCGGAAAGATCGCGGCAGTGTCATCGCTGGGGCTGTTCTACGCTGATCGCGCTCGGCGTTCCCGGTTTCGGCGCGGTCAGCGCCTCGCTGCTCGGCGACTTCGGCGGCTCGTTCACCCTCACGCTGGTCAACTACCGCGCGCTGTTCCAGTCAGGTCGACCTGCTCGGCCCGCTGGAGCGCTCGCTCGGCTACGGCGCCGTGTCGCGCATCAGTCACAGTGGTCGGCGGCTTCGTCGCCGCCTGGCTGCTCGCCCAACGTCGCCAGAAATCCATCGCGCGTGCTGGACTTCCTGCTGCTCGCGGCGGTCGCGCTGCCGAGCGTGGTGTTCGCGGCTGGCTACATCTTCGCCTACAACCTGCCGATCTTGTCACGCCTTGGCATCAACCTTTACCAGACCGCGACGCTGCTCGTCATCGCCTACACCGCGTCCAGCCTGCCGACCAACGCCCGGGTGCTGGTCGGCGCCGTGTCGCAGCTCCAGCCGTCGCTGCGGGACGCAGCGCGGACGCACGGCGCCGGCGAGATCACGGCCTGGGCGCGGGGTGTCTTGCCCGTGATCTCCCGGCCGCTCGACGATGGCCTGGCTGCTCACTTTCTGCGGCGTGTTCCTCGAGCTGCCGATCTCGCAGCTGCTCTACGCGCCGGGTAATCCGCCGGCGTCGGTCGCTATCGAGGACAACCTGAGCAACTATCACTTCGGAGTCGGCATGGCCCAGTCAGTGCTGGCCGTGTGCATCGCGCTGGCCGCGGTTGCACTGGTGCTGGGCGGCTACCGGCTGCTCGCGCCGGCCGGCTGGCGCCGGATCGGAGCTGCTACCCGTGGCTGAGCGCATCGCCATCGACGGGGTCTCCAAGGACGTACCCCGGTGGCAGCGTCGCGCTGAATGACGTCAGCTTGGTAGTCGAGCCGGGCAGTTTCGTTGTGCTGCTCGGCCCGTCCGGCTCGGGCAAGACGACACTGCTGCGCTGCCTGGCCGGCATCGAGCGGATCACCTCCGGCAAGATCACCATCGGCAGCACGCACAGTTGCCGACGGGCCAGACGCACATGCCGCCGGACCGGCGCGACCTGTCCATGGTGTTCCAGGACTACGCGCTCTGGCCGCACCTGACGGGTCCGCGAGAACGTGGCGTTCGCGCTGCGGCGCCAGCGGCTGCCCAAGCCGAGTTGCCCGCGCCCGGACCCAGGCAATGCTCGACCGGGTCGGGCTCGGCGCTCTGGCCGACCGCTATCCCAACGAGCTGTCGGGCGGCGAGCAGCAGCGGGTGGCGCTGGCCCGGGCGCTGGTCGCCGACACCGGGCTGATCCTGTGCGACGAGCCGCTCTCCAACCTCGACGCCGACCTGCGCGAGCGGATGCGGGTGGAGATCTCCTCGCTGGTCCGCGAGGCGGGCGCGACCACCATCTACATCACCCACGACCAGGCCGAGGCGTTCGCGCTGGCCGACCAGGTCGGCGTGCTCGAGAAGGGCCGCCTGGTGCAGTTCGGCCAGCCCGAGCAGATCTACACCAGCCGGCGAGCCCGTTCGTGGCCCGGTTCACCGGCCTGTCCGGCGAACTGAGCCTGCGGGTTCGGTCGGACGCGGAGCGCGGGCCGGACGGCACCATCGAGATCGCGCCGGACGGCTCAGCCCTGCTGCGCCCGTTGCGCGCGCGATCATCCGGCGGTCACGTACCGACTGGCGACGCGGCTGCTGCTGATCCGGCCGACGGGGGTCCGCATAACCGGCACCCAGAACAGCGAGCACCACCTTATCGGCACCGTGGCCGACGTGGCGTTCCGCGGGCGCGGCTACGAGCACGCCATCGACATTGCCGGCCACGGCCGCCTGACCGGCGTGTTCGCGCCAGTGCGCGCCGACCGGGGCGAGACGGTTGGCCTGGCGCTCGATCCGGCGGGCTGCTATGTATTCGCCGCCGGCGCGCAGACGAGCACCGAGCCGGCCGATGCACCGGACACGGCACCGCTAGGGCCGAGCACGGTGCCCCTCCAGACGTCGCCCGGCCCGATCCTCTAGCTCTGCGCGGTCGCATTGGGCGATACTTTCGGTCAGTCCCCTGGAGAGCGGCAACAGATGACGGGCACCCCAGTTACGGCGCTGGTGCGTGGGCCGGCGGCCCTTTATCCCCGCGGCGGGCTTTGGATGTTCTTCGTCTGGTACGCGATCGCGTATGTCGCGTTCCTGTTCGGGGCGAAGCCTTCCCGGTCTTTCGCCGTCGTCGCCTTCGTTCTGTTCGGAATCGGCGCGGGTGTGCTCACCTGGATCATGGGCAGATCAGGTGGCCAGAGTTTTGAGGCCAGCTCAACCGGCATCCGGCTGGGCCGGTCAGGAAAGATCAGGGAACTGCCCTGGAACGAGATTCAGCAACTCCGGATCTCCGCTGTGAAGCGCGGCGTCCTTCTGGAGGTCATGCTCAGCCCGTCGGTCCCGGTCTCCTACCGGGGTCTGGGCCGTCAACTCGGGGATCTCGCGTTCTTCAGCCTTCCGGTAGTGGGAGTCCGGCGATGCACGCCCGCTCTGCTCGTGCCGCTGCCTGACCCGCCGAGGTACCGGGTCCCGCTGATTCGGGTGACGGCTCAGGAACTCAGCGATGCTCTCGCCGGGCTCGCTCCGGGCCTGCCCGTCTTGGCCGGCTAACAAGGTCAGCGCCGTCCAAGAGCGTTACTAGGATGGTTGCGATGGACGTGATCTCCTTTGGCTCGGTGTTCCTCGAGCTTGTCTTCGGGCACGTGCCGGCCTTGCCCAGGCCCGGCCAGGAGATCTTCGCAGAGGAGTTCGCGATCTCCTGCGGTGGCGCGGTGACCAGCGCCACCGCGGCAGCGCGCACCGGCGTGCGGGCCGGCGTGTGCACCCGGCTCGGCAATGATCTTGGCGGCCGGGTGGTTGCCGAGCATTGCGAGCGCGAGGGCGTGGACCTGTCACCGTCGATCCGCGTGCCGCGGCCTGCGACCGGCATCACGATGGTGCTCAACTACGACGGCGACCGCTCGTTCGTGACTCACCTCCCGCCGATCCCTGACGATGAGCCGCCCGAGCGCGCCCGCTGGCTTGAGGTGCTGCGCGGCCGCCGGCCGAGCTGGATCTACGTGCACGCCGGGAAGGGGGTGACCGATTTCCTCGCCGCGGCCAGCGACCAGGGCACCAAGGTGCTCCTGGACGTGTCACTCAACGAGATCGGCCCTGCGAGTGAGGCCGTGCTCGACTGCATTCCGCTCGCGGACGTCTTCACCCCGAACCGGTCCGAGCTACTCCAGCTGACCGGCGCCAGCTCGCTGGACGCCGCCCTGGCGACGGCTGGCACCTGGGGCACGGCCGTGGTCGTCAAGATGGGCGCTGACGGCGCGCTGATCGCCGGACCGGATGGAGTGGCCGCCGTAAGCGACGGTGTCGCCCACGTCGACGTCGCCGACCTGACCGGGGCGGGCGACTCGTTCGCCGGCGCCATGATCGGCAATTTGCTGCAGGGCGTGCCGCTGGCCGAGGCAGTCATCGCGGCTAACAGGGCGGGGTCGGCCGCGGCCGGCCGGCTTGGCGCCGTCGGCCCGGTCCACGTCGAAGGACTCAGCACCGTTGCGGTTAAGGCGGGAGAGCTCAGCGCATGAAACTCACCATCCTCGGCGGCGGCGGCGTGCGGATGCCGGCGTTCGTCCGCTCGGTCCTCACCGGCGGCGCGCATCATTTCGACGAGATCTGCCTGCTGGAGCCCGACCAGGGGCGGCGCGACACGACCGGTCGGCTCGCGGTCGAGATCGCCGCGGCGCTCGGCCGGCCCGGCACGGTCACGGTGACGCCGGACACCGGGCAGGCAATGACCGGTGCGGACTTCGTGTTCTCCGCGCTCCGGGTCGGCGGCGACCGGGGCCGGGTCATCGACGAGCAAGTTGCCCTGCAGCGCGGCGTCGTCGGGCAGGAAACCACCGGCGCCGGCGGCTTCGCGATGGCGATGCGAACCATCCCGGTCGTGCTGTCCTACTGCGAGCTGCTCCACAAGCACGCGCCGGAAGCGACCCTGATCAATTTCACCAACCCGGCCGGCCTCATCACGCAGGCCATCGCCGATCAGGGCCTGGTCCGGGCGGTAGGCGTCTGCGACACCCCCGGCGGCACGGCCGAGCACCTGGCGAGTTTCCTACGCGGCGGCGGTCCGGCGGACGACGGCAGCCCCCGCGACAACCCCGTTCCCTCAATGTTTGGGTACTCCGGCCTCAACCACCTGGGCTGGATCACGTCCGCGGAAGTTGACGGGCGGGACCGGATGGGCGAACTGCTCGACCGGTTCGAGGAGCTGCAGGCCTACGATCACCGGTTCGCTGCGTTCGACCCGGCGCTGGTCCGCCGGGTGGGCGCGGTACCGACCGAGTACGTGTTCTATTACTACGACCCGGAGCGTTATCTGCGCGGTGTCGCCGCCGCCGGTGCCAGTCGCGGCCAGGACATCCTGCGGCTGAACGAAGAGATGCTCGCCGCGGTGGGCAAGGCGTTCGCCGACGGCGACGTGAACGATGCCTGGGCGGCGTACTCGCAGCTCCTCGGAGTGCGCCGAGACACCTACATGCGCACCGACATGCAGGGCGCCAGCGGGCAGGATCAGGCGCGGGCCAGGCAAGCTGCACGGGATCGCCCGGCGCTGGACAGCACCGGCATCGGCGGCTACGAGGGCCTCGCGCTGCGTGTCATCGACGGCCTGACCGGCAAGCAGCCTGCCCGGGTGATCGTGAACGTTCCGAACGCCAACGGCTCGATCGCTGCTCTGGACGCCAGCGACGTCGTGGAGGTGCCGTCGGAGGTCACGCCAGCCGGGCTCGCGCCGGTTCCGGTGCCTGACCTGCCGAGGCCGGCCAGGGCGCTGGTCGAGCAGGTCAAGGAGTACGAACGGGCAGCGGTGCTGGCCGCGATGACCGGGGACGCCGAACTGGCCGCCGTGGCGCTCGCCTTGCACCCGCTCGTGCCCGGAACGACCGTGGCCCGCGAACTGCTGACCGCCTACCGCGAGCAGCACGGCCAATACCTTGCGTATCTGAACTAGTAAGGAGTAGCAGGATGGCACATGAGGTCAACGGCGTCGTCGCCGCCGCCAAGGGCGATCCGGTCAGCGTCACCACCGTGATCGTGCCCGATCCGGGTCCGGGTGAGGCACTGGTGGCCGTTCAGGCGTGCGGCGTGTGCCACACCGACCTGCACTACCGTGAGGGCGGCATCGGCGACGACTTCCCGTACCTGCTCGGCCATGAAGCCTCCGGCGTGGTCGAGGCCGTCGGCCCGGACGTGACCGGCGTGGAGCCCGGCGACTTCGTGATCCTGAACTGGCGAGCGGTCTGCGGCCAGTGCCGGGCCTGCCTGCGCGGCCGCCCCTGGTATTGCTTCGCGACCCACAACGCCACTCAGAAGATGACGCTGGCCGATGGCACGCCGCTGTCGCCGGCCCTCGGCATCGGCGCGTTCGCGGATAAGACCCTGGTCGCGGCCGGTCAGTGCACCAAGGTCAGCCCGGCAATCAAGCCCGAGGTGGCCGGCCTGCTCGGGTGCGGCGTAATGGCGGGCCTGGGCGCCGCGCTGAACACCGCCGCCGTGACACGAGGCGACTCGGTCGCAGTCATCGGCTGCGGCGGCGTCGGGAACGGGGCCATCCTCGGCGCCTCGCTGGCCGGAGCGCGGACCGTCATCGCGGTGGACGTGGACGACCGCAAGCTGGACTGGGCCCGCCAGTTCGGCGCCACCCACACGGTCAACTCCCGCGATGCTGATCCGGTCGAGAAGATCAGGGAGCTGACCGAAGGGAACGGGGCCGACGTCGTGATCGAGGCCGTCGGCCGGCCCGAGACGTATAAGCAGGCCTTCTACGCCCGGGACCTGGCCGGCACCGTCGTCCTGGTCGGCGTGCCGACACCAGAGATGTTGCTGGAACTGCCGCTGCTCGACGTGTTCGGCCGCGGCGGCGCGCTGAAGTCCTCCTGGTACGGCGACTGCCTGCCGTCGCGGGACTTCCCGATGTTGGTCGACCTCCATCTCCAAGGTCGCCTGCCGCTGGCCAAGTTCGTGTCCGAGACGATCGCGCTCACCGCGGTCGAGGAGGCGTTCGCCAAGATGCACCGCGGGGAGGTGCTGCGCTCGGTCGTGGTGCTATGACTCATGCGACAGGCGCGGCCGGGGGCAGCGTGACCAGGATCGCCATGTGGTCCGGGCCGCGCACGGTGTCGACCGCGCTCATGCGGTCCTTCGGGAACCGGCCGGACGCCGTCGTGGTGGACGAGCCGCTGTATGGCTACTACCTGGCCCGGACTGGCCTGCACCACCCCGGCCGGGACGACGTGATCGCCAGCATGCCGTGTGACTGGCGGCACATCCTGGCCGAGCTCGCCCAGGCTCCGCTGCCGGCCGGGAAGTCGGTCTATTACCAGAAGCACATGACGCACCACCTGCTGCCGGAGGTTGACCGCGCCCTTCTAGGCCGGCTCTCGCACGCGTTTCTGATCCGGGATCCACGACGGCTGTTGGCCTCGTATGCGCGCGTCAGGTCACAGCCGACGCTGGCGGATCTCGGACTGGAGCAGCAAGCCGAGATCTTCCGCGCGTTTGGCGGCCCGGTGATCGACTCCGCCGACATCCTGCGCAACCCGCGGGCGGCGCTCGAGGCGCTCTGCGACGCACTCGGCCTGCCATTCGGCGCGGCGATGCTGTCCTGGCCAGCCGGGCCGCGGTCCACCGACGGCGTCTGGGCCCGTCACTGGTACGACAGCGTGTGGAGGTCGACCGGGTTCGGCCAGTACCGGGAGCCGGTCGCGGACGAGCTGCCGGCCGAGCTGGAGCCGCTGGCCGCTCAGTGCCTGCCGTTCTATTCCGAACTCGCCGCCCACCGTCTGATTCCCTGACGCCGATCCCGCCCGCGCCGCTCCCCGGTACCCCGCGGGCCGCGCCCCGACGCAACTCTTCATCGATTTCGCATGCTATGCGGAGGTTTTTAAGATGGTTTGTGCATGCGAAATCGATGAAATGTTGAGGACAGGCGGAACCTCGTGACGCCGTCCAGCCCTCATGACCTCAGAGCCGCACTGCGGCTGTTCTCCTCAGTCAGACTCATGCGCTTGGCGCCAGGCTTCGATAACGTCGGGCCGGATCCGACCGCGGTCGGGCACGTTGATGCCATTCATGCGCGCCCAGAGTCGCACTTCGGCGGCGGACGCCACGTCGGCCTTGCCCACCGGTGCGGTGTCGCCCACCGGTGCGGTGTCGCCCGCCGCTGCCGGGTCGCCCGACGGTGCGTTGTCGCCCGCCGATGCGGTGCCGCCCGCCGATGCCGTGCCGTCAGCCGAGGCGCTATCGCTCCACACAAACGCCGCGGCGAGATAGCGGTACACCCATTCCTCGGCTAGCTTGCGAGTCTCGCAGAACACGATCGGCACGTTGGGGTAGCGCACCTGCAACTCGGCTAGCCCGTCGGCGACGGCTGAGGGACGGACCCAGGTCAGCCCGAATATCTGGGAGTACCGGTCCTCGACGACGACTGCGGCATGCGGCAGGCTCGCGAGCTCGGCTACTGCGAAACGCAAGTGACCGTTCTGCAGCGATGACACCAGATCCTGCAGGCTCTTGCGCTCCACCGAGGCGATGAGTCGACCGTCGCGCTCGACCCCGTAGTCTCCGCAGGCCAGCGCTCTCCGAACAACGGTCACCTGCTTGCCGGAGAACTTGTAGGCGTAGTGCTCATAGGAGTCGACGATGACGGTGAGATCCGCGATCGCTGACGCTCTCGCCGTCGGGGTCGTCACCTTCGGTCGGGCCTGCTTGCGGGTGCGCGGCGACTGCCAGAACACCATTTCCCGGCCCCGGCCCGTCGTGTAGACGATCTGGGACCGGTTCTCCCGGCCGCGATCGAGGATCAGGTCGATGGCGGCACCCCGCCGTACGCACGACCGCACCGGCACCCGCTCGACGATGTCCGGTACCTCGGGCCACTCGTCCGGCCACACTGGATGGAGATAGACAGCGGTGGTTCGCGGCCAAACGTCGCGAGCGCGGAAGACCAGCCCGTCGCCAATCGGTACCCGCAGCAGGTAGGGCAAGCTCGATTCCCGATCGGGATTCCGCGCGATGAGCAACTCCACTCGATCAGTCTGCAGCACCACGGCCCGTGTCAGCGCTGACTGGGCCGCGCCGATTAGGCTAACTCGACGCGGTCGGCCATGACTTCCGGGAGGAAATGTGCTCCAGTCCTTCGACGAGCGCAACCGCGACCTGACGGTCAGCGTCGGCGGCCGGCTGAACGCACCGGGACCAGGCCGCGATCAGTCCGTTCGACTCGGTCGTGCAGGGCGGCGACGCGGTCTGGGAGGGCCTTCGGCTGTACAACGGGCGGATCTTCCGGCTCGGCGAGCACCTGGCCCGGCTGCGGCGCTCGGCGAAGGCGCTGGCGTTCACGCAGATCCCGTCCGACGCGGACATCACCGCGGAAATCCGCCGGACCCTGGCCGCGAACCAGATGACCGACGAGGTGCACATCCGGCTGACCCTAACCCGTGGCGTCAAGATCACCAGCGGTATGGATCCGAGGCTGAATCAGTCTGGGCCGACGCTGATCGTGCTGGCTGAGCACAAGGCCCCTGTCTACGACGCCAGCGGGGTCACGCTCATCACCGCCAGCGTGCGGCGGTCAGCGCCTGACTCCCTGGATCCGAAGATCCACCACAACAACCTGTTGACCTCCATCCTGGCCAAGATCGAGGCGAACGCCGCCGGCGCCGACGACGCGCTGATGCTCGACCAGCGCGGCTTTGTCGCCGAGACGAATGCCACCCACATCTTCCTGGTCGACGGCATGCACCTCGGTACCCCGTCAACGGCCGCGTGCCCGGAGGGCATCACCCGGCAGGCCGTGCTGCAACTGGCCGCCGAGGCGGCTATCGGCTGCACCATCGGGGACTACAGCCTGACCCAGCTCTACAGCGCGGACGAGCTGTTCGTTACCGGCACGATGGGTGGCCTGACGCCGGTGCTTTCCCTGGACGGGCGCGTCATCGGGACCGGCAAACCAGGTCCGGTCACCGAGCGGCTAGCGGAGTCGTTTGCCCACCTCACTGCCGCCAGCGGAACGCAAGTGTGCTGATAATGGCGGCATGACTAGGCCAGGTGAAGTCCCGTCAGTCAGGCTGCCCGGCGGCGGGCAGATGCCACTCGCGGGTTTCGGCACCTGGAAGGTGAAGGGCCATAGCGCGCGCGAGGCGATCCTCGCGGCGCTCGCCGCCGGTTACCGGCATGTGGATACCGCAACAATGTACGGTAACGAGGATGAAGTCGGGAAAGCGCTGCGAGAAAGCGGTATCGACCGGTCTGAGGTGTTCCTGACAACCAAGATCAGGCCGTCTGACGGGGGCCGGGCACCAGCGGTGCTACAAGCCTCGCTGCGTGCGCTGGGCACCGATTACCTGGACCTGTGGCTGATCCACTGGCCGCCTGCCCGTGCCGCCGACAGCAGGAAGTTGTGGCACGAACTCGTGGGCTTCCAGGCCGCCGGCCAGGTCCGGGACATCGGCGTGAGCAATTACGACCTGGATCAACTCGATGACCTGACCGCCGAATCAGGCCACACCCCGGCGGTGAACCAGGTGCACTGGAGCCCGGCCCGCTACGATCCAGCTATCGTGGCCGGTCACCAGCAGCGAGGCGTGGCCCTCGAAGGCTACAGCCCGCTGCGGGACACCAACTTGGACGACCCGGTGCTCACGAAGATCGCCGCCGCGCACGCTATGACACCGGCTCAGGTCGTGTTGCGCTGGCACCTCGAGCACGGCATCACCGTCATTCCGAAGTCAGCCGATCCGGAACGGATCAAGGCCAACATCGACTTGTTCCGATTCAGCCTGACGCCGGATGAGGTGGCAAGCATCGACGCGCTCGGCGCCTGAAAACTGCCGCTGGCGTCTTGCGCTGCGGGACTCATAATCAGAGCATGAGGCAACCGCCGGCCAGTTTCCTGCCGTCTCGCGATGGCTTTGCCTTCACCAATTCCTGGCCGTCGGCGCCGGCCGTGTCTGTGCCCACGCCGTTCGGGAGCATCGGCGTCGGCAACGCCGCGTTAGGCCTGTGCGGTGGCATGGTGTTCGCGGCGCTGGACTACTGGCATGCCCGGGCCGCGCCGCCAGTCGCCCAGCCAGCGCCCGGCACCCCGCTGTTCCGGTTCATTGTCAAGCGGCTGGTTGATTCCTGGCACGTGCCGGCCGGCGTCGCCGAGTACTACCAATGGATGAACCTCCCCGATGCCGACACCAGTTTCAGCGTTCTCGGGCGGCCGCTGGTCAGCCAGCGCGGCTTGCCCTGGCGGACGATCGAGCAGCAATGGCCGCAAGTCAAGGCGAGCATCGACACTGGCCAGCCGGCCGCGCTCGGCCTCGTTACCGTCGCGTCGGCGAACCCCGGCATGCTCGGCCACAACCACCAGGTACTTGCCTACGCCTACCAGCTGGCCGGCCCCGCCGTGACGCTGCGGGTATACGACCCGAATACCGGCCCGGCTGACGCTGTGCACATCCTGTTCGACGCCTCGGCGCCAGCGACCGCCACGACCTTCCGTCACAACATCAACATCGGCTGGCCAGTGCGCGGCTTCTTCCTGACGGCCTATGCGCCTGCGCTCCCGCCGGGCCCCGTTACCCCGCTACGCACTGTCAGACCCGTTAGCTAACGTGGCCCGCATGGACTGGAAAATCGAGCTCATCGCAATCCCCGTGACCGACGTCGACCGCGCCAAGGCCTTCTACACCGATCAGGTCGGTTTCAATGCCGATCACGACTATCAGGTCAACGAGAGCTTGCGCTTCGTTCAGCTGACTCCGCCCGGCTCGGCATGCTCGATCGTGATGGGAACAGGTATCACCGATATGCCGCCCGGCTCGCAGCGCGGCGTCCAAGTTGTCGTGGCTGATGTCGCGGCGGCTCGCAAATCGCTGCTCGAGCACGACGTGCAGGCCAGCGAGATCGACGTTCAGCCGTGGGGCTCGTTCGTCACCTTCGCCGATCCCGATGGCAACGCCTGGGCGCTGCAGCAACTACCACCGCGGCCCTAGCACTACCGGGGCGGCCGGTCAGGCCGGCAGGCCCTTGCGCAGCGCGAGGATCCGCGCTACCGCCGCCAGGAACGCAGCATGGCCGAGCTTGCCATTCTGATAGCCGGACAGGAGCCCGCTGGCGCACTGGGATCCCTCGGAGACGGTTCCCGCCGCGCTCAGGATCACATCCATGCCGGCCTGAGCCGCCAGCAGCGCCTTGTTGGCCGTGGTGCCGAAAGACCGTAGCGCGCCCGCGCCGATCGCGTCGGTGATGGTCACGCCCGGAAACTTCAGCCGTTGCCGCAGCTCACCTTGCACGATCTTGGACGACAACCCAGCCGGGCGGCTGGGGTCGAAGGCCGGGTACACCGCCCACGACGCCATGACCAGCTTCACCCCGGCGCTGATGGCCGCTTTGTACGGGTACTCGTCCCGCGCGATCAGGGTGCCGCGCGAGACATTGAGGGTGACCGGCACCATGTCAGTGTTCTGGTTCGTGGTCGCCGCGCCCAGGCCGGGGAAGTGCTTAGCGGTAGCAGCCACGTGGCCGGCTTGCTGGGCCCTAATGAAAGCCGAGCCTAGTGCGGACACCACGGTCGGCCGCATGCTGTACGACCGCTGAAACTGATCAATGAAGTTGCCCGGCGTGCGGAACACGTCCAGGACCGGAGCCAGGTTCACGTTCATGCCGGTGTTGAGCAGGTTGGCCGCCGCGTTCTTGCCGGCGCTTTTCGCGGCCGCCACCGCCGCTGACATCGGCGTTATCGCGCCGATCTGCTTCTCCGACAGCCTGGGCGCTCCCGGCAGCCGCCGCACCAGGCCGCCTTCCTGGTCCGTCATCAGCAAGAGCGGGTAAGCGCGGGCCGGGTTACTGGTGCTGCGGTTGGCCGCGATCAGCTGCTTGATGACGGCGGTGATCTGCGCGCGGCTGGAGATGTTCCCGCCGAAGAAGATCACGCCGCCAGCCTGGCCGTGCCGGATCAGCGACAGCAGGCTGGCCGGCACTGCGTGGCCGGAGTAACTGAAGATCACGCGCTGGCCGGCCAGCTGGCTCGCAGACATCCGGGGGATCCCCGACCCTGAGTGTCCTTCGCTCCCCACTGTCACGGTGACCGGAACCGCTAGGGCGATGCCGCCGAACACGACGGCCAGAAGCCCGGCCACGGCCACGCTTGACAACCTCAGCCATAGCTGCTGGCGCAAGGGGCGCCTCTCTGGACCCGCGCGCTATGCACGTGCTGGTGCTCGTGCCCGGGGGAACGCGCCCGCCCAAAGCCATGCTACGGCGCGAAGGGCGCGCCGGGCCATAAACCGCTCAGGACGGCAGGCTGGCTCGCAGCTGCAACAGCTGCGCAAGTTGCGCCTCAAAGGCCTGCCGGGGGAGTGCGCCCGTCCGATAGCCGCGCTCTAGGCCGGCCACGCATTTCCAACCCGGCAGCGGCTTGATCGCGGTGCACAGCAGGGCGTCCATGCCGGCCCGTGCGGCCAGCAGCGTCTTGTTCTGCAGGGAGCCGTACGAGCGCAACGCGCCCGCGCCCAGTGCGTCGGTAATCGTTACCCCGGTGAAGCCGAGCCGGTGCCGAAGCTCGCCCTGCACGATCGTGGGCGACAACGCCGCCGGAAGCCTCGGGTCAAGTGCCGGGTAAATCGCCCAGGACACCATGGTCAACTGCGCCCGGGCCTTGAAGGCAGCCCGGTACGGCAACTCGTCCACGGTTCGCAGAGTGCGGGCAGACAAGTTGATGGTGACCGGCTGGAGGTCAGTGTCAGCGGGCGCGCTGGCGGCCCCGAGGCCGGGGAAATGCTTGACGGTCGCGGCGACGTGACCCGACTGCTGCGCCGCGACGAACGCGGCCCCGGCCGCCGCCGCGACGACGGGCTTCATGCTGTAGGACCGGTGGAACTGGTCGTCGAAGTCGCCGGGCTGGCGGTACACGTCGAGGACCGGGGCCAGGTTCAGGTTCATGCCCACGCCGCGCAGGTTCGCCGCCGCGGCCGCGCCGGCCACTGCCGCCTGCGAGGCGGGCGAGGCCGCGGCGCCAATCTGCGCCTCCGACTGCAGCGGGGCACCGGGAAGCCTGCGTACCTCGCCCCCCTCCTGGTCGGTCATCAGCAACAGCGGGTACCTATGCGCCGGGTTCAGCGGGCTGGCGTTAGCCGCGATCATCTGCGCGATCACGCGGCGGATCTGCGCCTCGCCGGAAATATTGAAGCTGAAGAAGATGACACCGCCGACATCGCCGTGGCGGATCAGCGACAGCAACGCCGGCGGAGCGGTCAGGCCGTTGTAGCTGTAGATGACGCGCTGACCCGCCATCTGGCGCGGGGTCAGCCTGGAGATCTCGCGCGCCTGCGCGCGCAGCGCGATCAGCTGGGCGGCCGTGGGCTGCGCAGCTGGACCCTGCACGGCCTCGGCCGCTTTCCGGGCGGCACTCCCTTCGCGCGGCGGCACGCTGGCCGGGCCGTTGTCAGCCGGCGGCCGGGTCGCCGGCGATGTCCCTGATGGTGCTGAGGATGTCCCTGATGGTGCTGGCGCTCGCGTACCCGACGCCGGGGAGGACTGGCCGCCTCCGCCGCTGCACCCCGTCACGATCGTGACGGCACCTGCAGCGACCGCGCACGCTGCGGAGAACCAGAGCCGTTGAGGACGCAACGGGAGATCCCTCCGTGGCCGCCCGCTTCAGCAGCGCGGGCCAAACCGCGTAAAACGGCATGAACAAGAAACTAGTGCTATGCCGCCACTATAGCCGCCGGTCGCGTTGACGCCGGTGTGAGCCATCGCCCAGACTCCTCGCATGACCGCAGAGCACGAGTCGCAGGCCAGACACCACACCGACCCGACCTTCTATCGCTCGCCTCGGGACGCGGCCGAGGCGCCGGCCGAGAATCTGGCCTACGTGGCCGCGTTCGCCCGCCCGGCCGACCAGCCAGATGCGATGGCCGTGGTGGACGTCGACCCCGCGTCCGACAGCTACGGCACCGTCGTCGGGCTTCACCGAGCTCACCAACCTGGGCGACGAGGTGCACCACTTCGGCTGGAACGCGTGCTCCAGCGCACTGTGCCCCGGCGGCGGGCACGACCACGGCGACCGGCGTTACCTCATCGTGCCCGGCATCCGCTCGTCGCGGCTCTATGTGCTGGACACCAAGGACAACCCGGCGGCGCCGCAGATCGTCAAGGTGCTGGGCCCGGACGAGCTGGCCAAGCGGGCTGGCTACTCGCGGCCGCATACGGTGCACTGCGGGCCGGGCGGCCTGTTCGTATCCTGCCTGGGCGGCGGCAACGAGGACGGACCGGGCGGGGTGGCGCTGCTCGATCACAATACTTTCGAGGTAACGGGGCCCTGGGAGGCCGATCGCGGTGACCAGTACCTCGCCTATGACGTGTGGTGGCACATTAACCACGACGTAGCCATCACCTCGGAGTGGGGCACGCCGTCGATGATCGAGGACGGCGTGGTGCCCGAGCTGCTGCTGGGCCGCAAATACGGGCACCGCCTGCATTTCTGGGACATGAAGACTGCCACCAACATTCAGACCATCGACCTGGGCGACGAGCACCAGATGGCGCTGGAACTACGGCCCGCGCACAATCCTGCCCAGACGTACGGCTTCGTCGGCGTAGTAGTCAGCGTCGAGGATCTGTCCGCGTCGGTCTGGCTCTGGCACCAGCAGGATGACGGCATCTGGGCAGCGCAGAAGGTGATCTCGATCCCGGCCGAGCCAGCCGATCCGGCCAACCTGCCGCCGGCCCTGCAGCCGTTCGGCGCCGTGCCGCCGCTCGTGACCGACCTCGCGCTATCGGTCGACGACCAAAAGCTCTATGTCTCCTGCTGGGGCACCGGCGAGCTGAAGCAGTACGACGTCTCCGACCCGTTCCACCCGAAGGAAACCGGGTCAGTCCATATCGGCGGCATCGTCCGCCGCGCGGCCCATCCGGCCCGGCCAGCTCAGCGGCTCGACGGCGGCCCGCAGATGGTCGAGGTAAGCCGGGACTCGCGGCGGGTCTACTTCACCAACTCGCTGTACGGCTCGTGGGACGACCAGTTCTATCCGAACGGCATCGGCGCCTGGATGGCCAAGATCGACGTCGCCGAGGATGGTGGTATGTCGGTTGATCAGCGGTTCTTCCTCGAAGGAGATGCGTTCCGCGGCCGCCGTCCGCACCAGGTCAGGCTGCAGGGCGGCGACGCGTCAAGCGACTCCTACTGCTACCCGCCGTGACCAGCCTTACCAGCGGCCGCGATGCATGACTTCCTCGAACGGGCGCCGGTCCGGCCGGTTGATCGGGGCGAGCGGCCGGTCTGCCGGGTAACCGAACGAGATCAGGAACGCGCAGGTCTTGTCATCCGGCAGCCCGAGCTGTTGCCGGGCCAGGTCCTGGTCGCGGACTCCTGCGTGCCCGCTGCCGATGCCCAGGTCGGCGGCGGCCAGCATGATGCTCATGGTTGCCTGACCGAGGTCGAACTGCGCCCGCCGCGCAGCGCTTGGATCACCGCTGAGGACCATCGCGATCGCGGCGGCCGAGCCTGCCACGTGCCCGGCCCCCGGCCCGACCCGTGCCAGCTGCCGCAGCTGGTCACGATCGGTGACCAGGACGAAGTCCCAAGGCTGAGTGTTCTGCGACGACGGTGACCGGCGGCCCGCCTCGAGAATGCGATCCAGCTCATCTGAGCTGATCGGCTGGCCGGTGTAGGACCTGACGTCGCGGCGAGCGGTGATGGCGTCCCATGTCTGCATGCCGAGCCCAACACCGCGCCGCGTTGTTTCATTCTTGCTGGCGGTTACTGGCTTCCGTCGCGGGCTACTCCATCCTTACGCGGACCTGTGTCAGAGGGTCGCAGTACGCTTCCCTCGCCAACCAGCATTCAGGCTTCTCGCGGCCACGTCTTAGCGGCAATGGGAGGGGAAACGATGGTCACTCGCATCACCGCCTAGCCCGCAGGCACGCCATGTTGGATAGACCTCGGCGTCTCGGACATTCCGAAGGCCAAGGCGTTCTACGGCCGCCTTTTCGGCTGGGAGATCCAGGAGGGCCCGCCGGAGGCGGGGGGCTATTCGATGTGCCAGATCGGCAGCTTGCCGGTGGCCGGCATCGGGCCGAAGATGGGGCCGCCGGACATGCCGACGTTCTGGACGACGTACCTCCCACTGATGATGCGGACGCCACGGCCGCGACGATCAAGGCCGCCGGTGGCCAGCTGTTGATGGATCCGTTCGAGGTGATGGACGTCGGCCGGATGTTCGTCGCAATGGACCCCGGCGGTGCCGTATTCGGCAGCTGGCAGGCTCGCGCGCACTCGGCGTCCACCTGGCGAATGAGCCGGGCTCGCGGTCGAGCTCGGCGGCAGCCTGATCGCGCCCGCCTGGGACAGCCCGTACGGTCGGATGGCGGTCGTCAGTGACGACCAGGGTGCGACCTTCGCCCTGATGTCGACAGCAGCTGAGGAGGAGCCCAGCTAACTCTCCCCCGCCGCTGCACCGGCGCGGAAATCGGCGGCGGTGCTGACCTCGGCCGGCTTCGCGCTCGTTGTCGGCATGAGCTCATTCGCGGTGCGGCGCGCGGTTTCGCGCGCCCATGGTCCGCTGACTAGCAGGCCGAGTCCGAGGATGGCGATGCCACAGCCCGTGACGATCCACCAGCCGACGTGGCTGGCGCTAGCGAAGTTCTGTCGGAACGGGCCGTGCAGCGCTGTGATCGCCACCGAGCCGATCACGGCCACGCCGAGCGAAGAGCCGATCTGCCTGCTGGTGGACGCGACGCCGGCGGCGACCCCCGCTTGCGATCGCGGCATGCCCGAGACGGTGCTGTTGGTGATTGGCGCGTTCACCATGCCGAAGCCGAGGCCGAAGAACAAGTAACTCGTTACCAGCACGATGGTCGGAGTGGTGGTGGCGACGTGCGCCAGGATCAGCCCGGCCGCGCTGATGCCCAGGCCCGCCACGATCAGCGAGGGCCCAGTGCCGCGTGATCCGACCAGGCGCCCAGACAGCGGCGAGCAGGCCGCCGTCATCGCCGCCATCGGCAGCGTGTAGAGGCCGGCCAGCAACGGCGAGAAGCCCCGGACCTCCTGCAAGTACAGGGTGTTGAGGAGGAGGAGTCCGCCGAGCGCGGCGAAGGCGCAGATGGCGATGACCACGGCGCCGGAGAACGGCGCGCTGCGGAAGAAGCGAACGTCGATCAGTGGCTCTTCGCGACGCGGCTCATAGGCGAGGAGGCCGACGAGCGCGGCGGCCGCAGCTGCGAAACAACCTAGGATCGCGGGGGATGTCCAGCCTCGGCCTGGACCCTCGATGAGGCCGTAGACCAGCGCGGCCAGCACGATGATCACCAGCAACTGGCCAACCGGGTCGGGACGCCGGGCATGCGGTGCTCTGGACTCGGGCACGAACAGGGCCGTCAGCACGATTGCCGCGATTCCGACCGGGATGTTGATCCAGAAGATGCTGCGCCAGCCGACCTCCTCCACGAGCAACCCGCCCAGCAGTGGGCCGAGTGCCATGCTGAGGCCGACCACCCCACCCCAGACGCCGATCGCCCGCGCCCGCTCCTTCTGGCCAAGGAACGTATTAGTGATGATCGACATCGCAACTGGGTTGAGCATGGAGCCGCCGATAGCCTGCAACATGCGGAACGCGACGAGCCAGCCGAGGCCTGGCGCGACGCTGCACAGCAGTGAGCCCAACGTGAAAGTCGCCAGACCGATCTGGAAAGTTCGCCGTCTGCCGACCCGGTCAGCCGTCGAGCCAGCCAGCACGAGAAGGCTGGCCAGCACCAGCGTGTAGGCATCGATGGTCCACTGCAGGCCGGAAACGCCTGCGTGCAATTCGCGGCCGATGGCTGGCAGGGCCACATTGACCACGGTGACGTCCAGGCCAACGATGAACAGGCTCATGCAGCAGATTGCCAGCACCAGCAATCGGCGCGACCGGCTCAGCTCATTCGGGCCCATCGGGACAGTATGCCGCGCGAGAAATTGGTCAACCAAAAGTTGACGCGTGCCGGTCGTCAACCTATGGTTGACCCATGACACCTCCGCCGACGCTCCAAGAGCTCATCAACATGGTCCGTGAGGATGCCAGCTCGGACCAGCCTCTCGACCAGTTGGTCGCGGCCGCCGCCGCCGTCGCGCAACTGGAGGAGACCAGCGATGCGCTGCTTGGGCACTTCGTCGACCGCTGCCGACGTGACAGGCAATCGTGGTCACAGATCAGCGCCGCGCTAGGCGTTAGCAAGCAGGCCGTGCACAAGCGCTTCGCATCCGCGATCGCGGCCCACATGGTCGCCGGGACCACCACCTGGACGCTCGAGCGGTTCACTGACCGGGCCCGAAGGGTTGTCGCCGCATCCGAGCAGGCCGCGCTTGACCGCGGCGAGAACGTTGTCGGCACCGAGCACCTGCTGCTCGGGCTCTTCGCCGAGCCGGACGGCATCGCCGGGCGCGTGCTCGCGGCGATGGATATCAGCTATGAGTTCGTGCGCGCGACGATACCATCCTCAGCGCGCGCCGCCGGGCCGAGCGCGACGGCTAGCAAGAACGCGCAGACCTACTCCGATGACACCCGTCGAGCGCTGCGGGACAGCCTGGCGGTCGCTCTGGAGCTAGGCCATAACTACATCGGCACGGAGCACCTCCTGCTCGGGCTCTACCGGAACGATGAGGCTACTGCAGCGAGGATCCTGGCCAGCGCGGGAGCCTTGGAGTCCACCGCTCGGGCCCACGTCATGGAGATCCTTCGCGACCTCGGGAACTAGCACAGGAGACGTTGCGCGGCGGCAACTGTCAGACTCGGATGGTTCACTGACGCTATGACCGGCAGCAACCTGGACGCGGTGCTGTTCCCCTCGGCGACCGACTGGCACGACTGGCTCGAGGCCGAGCACGCGCGGTCGGATGGCGTGTGGCTCAAGCTCGCGAAGAAGGACGCGCCCGAGCCGACGACCTCCTACGCCGAGGCGCTGGACGTCGCGCTGTGCTTTGGCTGGATCGATGCTCAGAAGCGCGGGCTTGACGACGAGTACTGGCTGCAGCGGTTCACTCCGCGGCGCCTGAGGAGCAATTGGTCGAAGATCAACACCGAGAAGGCCGAGGCGCTGATCATGACGGGCCGGATGCGTCCGGCTGGCCTGCGCGAGGTGGAGAAAGCGAAGTCTGACGGCAGGTGGGACGCCGCCTACGCCGGGCAGCGGAGCATCACGGTCCCGGACGACCTTGCGCGGGCCCTGGCCGTGAACCCGGCCGCATCTGCTTTCTTCGACACCCTCAGCAGCATCAACAGGTACGCCATCTTGTACCGCATCAGCACGGTCAAGCGGCCGGCGACCAGGGCGAAGAAGATCGCGCAGTACGTTCAGATGCTGGCCGAGCATAAGACGATCCACCCGGACAGCCGCAGCTAACTGGATGCGCTGCCTAGCACCCCCCTATCCTTTGACTGTGACCGAAACGGTGCAGATCCCCTCGGGCACGGTCACGTTGCTCTTCACTGATATCGAGGGATCAACCCGGCTGTGGGAATCGGAGCCGGATGCGATGGCGCAAGCTCTGCGCCGCCATGACGACATGCTTCGGCAGGCCATCAAGCAGGCCGGTGGCTACGTCTTCAAGACCGTCGGCGACGCCTTCTGCGCGGCTTTTGCCGATGCGGACTCAGCTCTTTGCGCGGTACTGGCAGCACAACTGGCACTCGTTACCGAACCATGGCCAACCAGCCGCCCGATCAGGGTGCGGATGAGCCTGCACACCGGGATATGCGAGGAACGCGACGGCGACTACTTCGGTCCCGTCGTGAATCGCGCAGCGAGGCTGGAGGCGGTCGCGCACGGCGGTCAGGTACTGATCTCCGGTGCGACGGCCGAGTTGCTGTCCGGGCGGCTGCCCGATGGCGTCAGCATTATTGATCTGGGCCAGCACCGGCTGAAGGACCTCGGCCGCCCGGAGCACGTGTTCCAGCTTCGGGCCAGCTTCCTGACAGCCGACTTCCCGCCGCTGAGCTCGCTAGACAACCCTGAACTGCCGAACAACCTGCCGTGCGTCGTCAGCGCCTTCATCGGGCGCGAACGCGAACTGTCTGAAGTGCGGGACCTGATGCGGTCGGCACGCCTGGTGACGCTCACCGGGCCAGGCGGCAGTGGCAAGACCAGACTTGCCCTGCAGGTGGCCGCGGAGCTGATCGGCACCACCGCAGACGGCGTATGGCTCGCGGAACTCGCCCAGGTGACCGACGGTGGGCAGGTCGCCGCCGTAGTCGCCGGGGTGCTCGGGCTTTCCGATCAGTGCCGGCCATCGCTGCTTGAATCGGTGACCGACGCGCTTGCCGACCAGGACCTGTTGCTTGTCCTGGACAACTGCGAGCACGTCATCGACGCCGCGGCTAAGTTCTGCGACCAGGTCATCAGGCGCTGCCCGCGAGTCCGGATCCTGGCCACCTCCCGCGAGACGCTCGGCATCGATGGCGAGCGGGTCTACCGGGTGCCGTCGCTCTCGCTTCCGCAAGCGGACGCAGACAATCCCGAGGAGCTAGCCGCCAGCGACGCGGTCCGGCTCTTCGCCGAGCGGGCCCGGGCCCAGAACCCGGGGTTCGTCCTGGACCCAAAGTCGGTGCCACTGGTGGTCTCGATCTGCCGTCGCCTCGACGGGATCCCGCTAGCTCTGGAGCTGGCAGCGGCCCGCCTGTCGTCCATGTCACTGGCGCAGGTTGCCGGCCGGCTGGACCAGCGATTCCGGCTGCTGACCGGTGGCAGCCGGAACGCGATGCCGCGCCAGCAGACCCTGCAGGCGACGGTCGACTGGTCGTTCAGCCTGCTCCACGCGGCCGAGCGGGAGACGCTCACCCGGTTGTCGGTGTTCGCGGGCGGGTTCGACCTTGAGGCTGCCGAGCAGGTGTGCGCGACGGATTCTGCCGATGTGCTCGCTGTGATGGATGTGCTTGACTCGCTGGTGGACAAGAGCCTGGTCGTCGCCGACCAGACAGCAGACCCGGTGCGCTACCGGCTGCTGGAAACGATTCGGCAGTACAGCGCCGAGGAACTGCTGCGAACGGCCGGAGACGCCGCGGTTCTGCGGCTCCGGAGCCGCCACGCCGATTACTACCTCAGTCTTGCCAACGCGGCAGCGCAACCGCTACTGGGTCGTGACCAGGGCCGTTGGCTACGCAGGCTCGATCCGGAGTGGGACAACCTACGTGCGGCGTTCGCCCATTTCCAGGCCGAGGACCGCCCGGCCGACATCATGCGGCTCGCGGTCGCACTGCAGCGGTTCACGATCAGCCGCGGCCACAACGACGTGCTCGACTACCTGCAGCCCGCGGTCGACCGGCCGGGCGTCGGGCCGAGTCCGCTGGTTGCCAGCGCCATGCTGGCCATGTCCCAGATGATCGGGCTCTTCCTGCGGCAGGATCCCGGCGAGCTGACAGCTGCCAGGCGGTACGCCGAGTGCGGCCTGGCTATGGCGGAGCACGTCGGCGACCATGCGCTGGCGGCGCGGCTGCACGGCCAGCTCGCCGAAGCGGCTTACTACACGCACGATCTGGAGACTGTCCGCGAAGAGGCGGAGCTGGGCGTCGCGATCGCCCGCCGGATCGGCGACGTTCAGTTGCTCGGCGAGCAGCTCAGCAGCTTGGCTATGGCGGCCACCGACGAGCAGGAGTCCCGCCGGCTCCGCCTGGAGGCGCTGGACTGCAGCCGCCGGGCTGGCGATGACCTGCTGACCGCGAATGTGCTGCAGCATCTCTACGGCCTCGACCTCATGGCTGGACAGCTCGCGGACGCTAACGACCACCTGGAGCAGGCGGTTGCGCTGGCCGAACAACTCGGCGCCGACCTGTTCCTTTATTTCCTGCGGTCGGATCTCGGCCTCTTGCGACTCATGCAGGAGCGGTACGCCGCCGCGGCTCCGCTGATCCGGCGCTGCTTGCAGGTCGCCCGCCGGACCGGTCTCCAGATCGATACCAGCCAGC
This sequence comes from uncultured Actinomycetota bacterium, assembly GCA_963804435.1. Classification (GTDB taxonomy): domain Bacteria; phylum Actinomycetota; class Actinomycetes; order Streptosporangiales; family Streptosporangiaceae; genus JAJYUU01. Next base: position 5,087,393 of record CAWDQI010000001.1, read on the forward strand.
TGGTCCTCGGCGCCGCATGCTGCGCCACCTGGCAAGGAGATTACGAGAGAGCCGGACGCCTGCATGGCGCCGCTGACGCGGATCTCAGTCGCTCCATCGAGCTGGGGTTGATCAAGTGGTCTGCGCTCGAGCAGGGCCTTCGGGAGCGGGAGCAGCGCAAGCTGCGGGAGCTGATGGGCGACGGCCCGTACGAGCTCGCGCACCGGGCGGGATCCGCGCTGACGCACGCACAGGCCGTAGAGCTGGCACTCCGCCCATCTGTCGGCAGCCTCGACGCCGACACCCTCGATTTGTCGCGGCTGGCTAGTCCCCTATAGCGCCCCATGCGCGTCTGCGAGCGCCACACCCCGGCGCGCCGTGGACCCCAGGATTGTCAGTGGTATTCGATAATATGAACGAGCAACCGGCACCCGAGAGGCGGTGATCAGACACATGATCGATCACCTGCCGCGCGCCGATGAGAACCCAGGGCCTGACGAGGCTCCGTGGTGGCTCGAGGACGCGTTCTACGGGACGGACGAAGCCGAGGAAGCCGCCTGGCTGGCCGGACTGCCCACTGACATCCGGGCCGAATACGAAGCCGGCCCATCGACCGGCGCGGGCGAGTCGATGGCCGCAGGATTCTTGCACCACGACCAGGACGGCGCGGCCGGCACCGGGTTCGCCTCCGGCGGCGCCGCCGACGCGATGCCGCCGGGCCCCGCGCTGGCCCGGCTGACTGCTGCGGCCACCGCAGGCGGCTACCCGCCGCTGGGCGAGTCGGAGCTGATCGGCGTCCTGTGTTCCTGGCAGCGGCTCACCTCCTGGGCCCAGGCCGGCCAGGCCGCCGCGGTGATCGCCTTGGCCGACCGCCGTTCCCGCCAGTCCCGCGAGCTGGACAACCCGCACTTGAGTGAGCACGTCAGCGACGAGATGGCGGCCGCTCTGCGGCTGACCGGCCGCGGCAGCGGACGGCTGCTGGAGGTGTGCTCGGGTCTCAGCAGGCTGCCTGAAGTGCTGGCCGCGCTGGAAGCGGGGACTATCGACTGGGCCAAGGCGTGCCTGATCGTCGACATGCTCGCGAGCCTCTCCGACGAGGATGCTCAAGCGATCGCATGCAAGCTTCTCGGCCGAGCTGGCGGCATGACCAGCGGGCAGCTTCGCGCGGCCCTGGCCCGAGCGATCCTCGAGGTTGACCCCAGCGCCGCCGAGCGGCGGAAGCAGGCCGCCCGCAAAGACACCGAGGTGCAGATCTGGCATGAGCCGTCCGGCAACGCCGCCCTGGCTGGCCGTGAACTCAGCCACACCGATGTCATCCACGCCAGCGTCCGGCTCACCGCATTTGCCCGCTGGCTGCAGCGGCGCGGCGCCGCCGGCACCATCGACCAGCTCCGCTCCGCTGTCTACCTCGCGCTGCTCAGCGGCCGCACCATCCAGAGCCTCCTGCCATCCCCCGCACCGGCCGCGTCGTCCGCGAGCACCAACAACGCGACCGGCGCTGAGAGCCCGCAAGGCGGCAGCCCCCACGACGATGGCGGCAGCGCGGCAGACCGCAGCCGCCCCGACACCGGCAGCCGCGACACCGGCAGCCGCGATACCGATAGCCCCGACACCGGCAGCCGCGACACCGGCAGCTCTTGCGATAGCCGCGCGAACCGCGGGAGCGGCCCGGCGGGCTACTCGCCGCTCGCGGGGGCCGTCACCTCCGGCGGAGTCACGCGCGCCGCCGCGACCAGTCCCGCAGACCTCGGCTGGCCGCAGCTCACCGGCAGCATCAACCTGACCATGCCCATGTCGACCTGGCTCGGCCTGACCAGCAACCCAGGCGAGGTAGCGGGACACGGCCCGGTCGATGCGGCCACCTCCGGCGAATTGGCCGGACTGATGAACCCGGCTGCCCACTGGTGCCTAACTGTCACCGACCGCGACGGTTACGCGGTTGCACACGCCTGTGCCCGGCGCGGCCCCGCCCCGCCCGGCACCCCCGACCACGCCCCGCCCGTCGCGTTCGGTCCGGCACGTCCGCCCCCGCCGACACCGGACGGCATCGCATGGGCCGTCGGGCTCCGCTCGAAACTCAAGTTCCTCGAAACCGCCGACTGCAGCCACGCCCGCGAATCCGGCCGCTACCACCCGCCTCGCTCGCTTTGCCACCTCGTCCAGATCCGGCAGCGAACGTGCTCCTACCCTGGCTGCCGCCGCACCGCGGTCCGCTGCGACATCGACCACACGATCCCGTTCGACCAGGGTGGGCGCACTTGTGAATGTAATCTGGCGCCCGCGTGCAGAAGACATCACCGGGCCAAGCAAGCGCCCGGCTGGCAGCTGAGCCAAGATCAGCCCGGCCACATGACCTGGCGACTCCCCCACGAGCGCACCTATGCGACCATCGGCGAGCCCTACCCGGTCTAGCCGATGTCCCGGCGTCGCAGGCCTGCCAGCCCCAGGGCCGCAAATACCAGCACGAACGCACTCAGCCAGAGCAACGGCACGGCGCTGAACGCTTCGCCGGGCACTTTCGGCACGTGGGTGAACGGCGAGATGTCGAGCACGGCCTGCGCGAGGTTCAGGGCCGGCCCGAACAATCCGATGAACCCGGCTACGGCCATCGCGATCCAGCCCCCGGCCACGCTCGTCTGCGGCAGCACGCCTACCAGCGCGACGGCGACGGCACCCACCGCGAGCGCGGCAGGCACCTGAGCGAGCCCGGCCCCGAGCAGCCGGGGTACCTGCGTACCCAGATCCGAGATGGCCGCCCCGAACCCGATGCCGACGCCCAGGCCGCCCGCGAGCAGCACCACGATGGTGCCGGCCAGGGCGACGAGGAGGTGGCTGCCTCCCCAGCGCAGCCGGCTTACCGGGCCTGCCAGCAATGGTTCCGCGCGCTGCTCGGTTTCCTCTGACCGCAGGCGGAGCACGGCCGACACCGCATACGCGGCCGCGACCAGCCCGATCAGGCTCATGCAACCAGCCAGGTATGCGTTGGTCAGCCCCGTCTGCCCGCCAATCTTGTCGATCGCCTCAACTACTCCATGGCCAGAGCCGATGAGCTTGCCGATGCCGTTCGCGACCACGCCGATGGCTAGGCCGCCGACCAGGAAGCCGGCCGCCCAGCCAGCGAGCGTCCCGCGCTCTAGCCGCCAGGCAAGACCGACCGGACCAGCCAGCAGACCACCGGCCGTCGCCGGGCCGGGCCGCGGCTGTATTAGGCCAGCGCCCTGATCACGGTGCCCGGCCAGCCAGAACGAGGCGCCGATCCCGGCTGCGGTGGCCGCAGCCGGCAACGCGAGAACCCACCACCGGTCGCCGCCGAACGGCCTCACCAATTCGGTCCAGCCGATGGGTGACAGCCAGGTCATCCACGTCAGCCCGTGGCTGCCGCCCGAGTCGCCAATCCCGCGGAATAGGAAGCAGACGGCGAGTGCGGCGATCGCAAGTCCGCGCGCGCCCCGGGCCGTGCCGCTGATCTGCGCGGCTGTGGCGGCCACTGCCGCGAAGACGAGGCCGCAGCTGACCTGAGCCAGGCCGAATGCCGCCGAGCCAGCCAGCGGCAGGCCGCTGACCACCAGCACGGCGGTGGTCACCACGACCACAATCAGATTGGCGGCCGAGGCCACCAGCAGCGCCACGGCGAGCGGCGCGTGCCTACCCACGACGGTCGAGCCGATGAGCTCCAGGCGACCAGTTTCCTCGTCGGCCCTGGTATGCCTGACGACGATGAAGATGCTCATCAGCCCAGCGGCGAGGGCAGCGTAGGCAAGGTAACGCCACGACGCCACCGCGCCCAGTGACATGCCGTGCAACTGCCCGTACAAGAAAGCCAACGCCGGATCGCCGCGGACAGTCGCAGCGAGCGTGGCCCGGCTCGCCGCGGTCTTATAGACGAGTTTCACGCCGTACCCGGCCGAAACTGCTATCGCGGTCAGTGCATAAAGCCAGCCGACGAGCATCAGCCGGTCCCGGCCTAGGGCTAGTCCGGTCAACTCGCGCGCGCCTGCCAGCATGCCGTGAGGGCGGCCCGCGGCTACGGCCGGCCGCGGGGCCGCGGCCCGCACCGGCGCGGGCGAGCCAACGGGCCCGCTCATGATCCCTGCACCGACGGTGCTGCGTCACTGGCGACCTCATCCCCGGAGTAATGGCGCAGGAACAGCTCCTCGAGCGTGGGCGGCTGGCTTACCAGGGTGCGGACACCCGCGCTCACCAGGACCCGCAGCAGGTCTTCGAGCTTGTCCGAGTCCACCTCGCACCGAACCCGGCTGCCGCCGTCCTCGAGCCGATCGATGACTAGGTCGTGCACGCCAGCGAGCCGGTCCAGCGCGGCCGGTGCGCCAGACAATTCGGCCGAGATTGACGTCATGGTCAGGTGCCGCAACTCGGCCAGCGTGCCGCTCTCAACGGCGCGGCCAGCCCTGATGATCGTTACCCGGTCACACAGCGCTTCGACCTCGGACAGGATGTGGCTAGACAGCAGCATGGTGCGGCCGCGGGCGCGCTCCTCCTCGGCGCAGCCGCGGAATATCGCCTCCATCAGCGGGTCGAGGCCGGACGTCGGCTCGTCGAGGATCAGCAGTTCGGCGTCCGAGGCCAGTGCCGCTACCAGCGCGACCTTCTGCCGGTTGCCCTTGGAATACGCCCGCGCCTTCTTGGTCGGATCGAGGTCGAACCGGTCCAGCAGTTCCGCCTTGCGCTTGGCGTCCAGCCCGCCACGCAGCCTGCCGAGCAGATCGATGACCTCGCCGCCAGTCAGGTTCGGCCACAGGGTGACATCGCCGGGTACATAGGCCAGCCTGCGATGCAAGGTAACGGCGTCCCGCCACGGATCGCCGCCGAGGAGTCGGGCTGTGCCGCCGTCAGCCCGCAGCAGGCCAAGAAGTACCCGGATCGTGGTCGTCTTGCCCGAGCCGTTCGGCCCGAGGAATCCATGGACCTCGCCGGCCGCGACGGACAGGTCGAGCCCGTCCAGCGCCACCGTTCTGCCGAACTCTTTCCGCAACCCGGAGACTTCGATAACGTTCACGGTGTGACACCTTACATCAAATTCATAAACTCCTGAATATAGGAAACCGAGAAGTTCTGGAGTACTCGTGACGGCCAGGAACACGACGGACGGCGCGGGCAGTCGCACGGCGGCGAACCCGGTAGCCGGGCCAGGCAGTGCAGCCGGGTACGAGTGCCACCCGGCCAGGCCCCGCAGCCGGGTACGACAGTGCCACCCGGCCAGGCCCCGCAGCCGGGCACGACGGTGCCAACCGGCCAGAGAGTGCCACCCGGCCAGGCGCCGCAGCCGGGCACGACGGTGCCAACCGGCACCATAGTGCTGCCGGGCACGACAGTGCCCCCCGCCAAGACAGTGCCCCCCGCCAAGACAGTGCCCCCCGCCAAGACAGTGCCGCCTCTGGCGGGGAATCGGCTGATGGCCCGGCTGTCGCGCGGCAGCGTGACCCGGCGGCCGTACGCGAGTTCATCGAGCGCTTCACCGGCCATCTGACCCAGGCCGGCTTCCCGCGGACCCCCGCGAGGATCTTCGTGGCGCTGCTGACGTCCGATTCGAGCAAGCTGACCGCGGCCGAACTCGGCGACCTGCTCCAGGCGAGCCCCGCATCGGTGTCCGGCGGTGTGCGCTACCTGATCCAGGTCGGGTTGGTCGTCGCCGAAGGCGAGCCCGGCTCCCGGCGCCAGCATTACCGGATGTCCGTGGACGTCTGGCAGGACATCGTCCGGCTTCGCGACCGCCAATTCACCCGCTGGGCGGCCGAACTCCGCGATGGCGCCGAGGTGCTCGGGGCGAACTCCCCCGCTGGTGCCCGGATGGCCGCCACCGTTCGCTACTTCGAGTTCATCAGTGCCGAGATGGCCGGCCTGCTCGCCCGGTGGGACTCCAGGGACCGGGCCGCCGAATAGGGCATATTCCCGGCTAACCGCTACGTTTATCGTGCCGGGATTTATCAGCGGGGCGCAGTCGTTGGTAAGACTGGTAACTAACGGCGAGAGCGAAGGGCTACTAGACGTGCGGCATAATCCGGCTGACCTGTACCAGATGGGTTCTGCCGCACCCGAGCCCGACGGCAACCTGGTGATGCTCTACTACCTTGACGGCTTCATCGATGCCGGTGCAGCCGGAAGGCTCCTGACCACTCATCTGATGACCACGCTGGAGCACGAGGTCGTCGCCTCGTTCGACCTCGACTCGCTGCTTGACTACCGGTCGCGTCGGCCGATCATGACCTTCGCCAAGGATCACTGGGAAGATTACGACACACCGGAGCTCGCGCTTTCGCTGCTGCGAGACGCCGAAGGCACGCAGTTCCTCATGCTGGCCGGGCTTGAGCCGGACCGCGAGTGGGAAGCGTTCACCGCGGCGGTGCGCCAGTTGTCCGCGGACCTGCGGGTCCGGCTTGCCGTCGGCTTCCAGGGCATTCCGATGGGCGTGCCGCACACGAGGCAGCTAGGCGTGACCGCACACGCGACCCAGCCGGATCTCATCGAGGGCTACCGGCCGCTGGTAGACAAGCTTCAGGTCCCTGGCAGCGCCTCAGCGCTGCTGGAGTACCGGCTAGGCCAGGAGGGCCGGGCCGCCATCGGCTTCGCGGTTCACGTGCCCCACTATCTTGCCCAGGCCGCCTACCCCGCAGCCGCCGAGACGCTGCTCGAGTCCGTGCAGCGCGTCACCGGGCTGGCGCTGCCTGCGGATGCGCTACGTGAGTCTGCACGGCGTACTGACCTGGAAATTGCGCGGCAGGTCGAGGGCTCGGCGGAGGTGGCCGAGGTCGTGCAGGCGCTCGAGCAGCAGTACGACGCCTTCACGGCCGACCGGGACAACCTGCTCGCCAGCCAGAGCGACCAGGTTCCGACCGCCGACGAACTGGGCGCTCAGTTCGAGCGGTTCCTCGCCGAGCAGCAAGGCCGCGGCGAGAATCCCGAGCTGTGACGCCACCGCGGATGCGGCTGAATGACGCCGCAACGGCGGCTAGCTGACCTCGCGTAGCTTGCCGGTTGCCACGTCGAAGACGAATCCACGGACCGCGTCGGTGTGCGGAACGAACGGGCTAGCCTGAATCCGCCGGATCGACTGCCGGACATCCTCGTCAACGTTGGCGAATGCCTCAGCGGCCCAGGGCGGTTTGATGCCAGTCTCGGTCTCGATGGCGGCCTTGAATGCGTCGTCGGTGAAGGTGAGCATGCCGCAGTCGGTGTGATGAATGAGGATGATCTCCGTCGTGCCGAGCAGTCGCTGGCTGATGGCCAGGGACCGGATTTCGTCATCGGTTATCACTCCGCCCGCATTACGGATAACGTGCGCCTCGCCCTCCGCCAGCCCGAGGATGCCGTAGACGTTCATCCGGGCGTCCATGCACGCCACCACGGCCAGGCCGGCGGATGGCGGCAGCGGCAGCAGGCCGCCGTGGGTCTCGGCGTAGCGAAGGTTGTTCTCCAGCAATTCGTCGGTCTTGGACACGCGCGTTGCTCCTCTCGACGGTGGCGGGGCTCTGCATACCGGCAATCCACACGTAGCCGCACTCCACCCGGAAGTAGCGTACAAGATATTGGCTATTATTCCTAGCGAGAAGGTTTCGGCGGACGAGACCGAAACTTGGCGAGCGCTAGGGAGAAACCCGGCCAGGGACAGGGAATGCAGCCCTGGCGGTACTGGCGGTGTTCAGGCGGAGCGCCGCCCGCAGCGAGGAGCGCCGGGGGACGACACGCCGATGAGCCGACCAGCGGTACGGGAAATCCGGGTGTCCGGGATCCATATTCCGCGGGGCGAGGTACTGGTACCCACCCACGTGGGTGATCCAGTCAGCGGCATGCTCAGCTGCCATGCGGCGCCGCTGATCGCCGGCTCCCTGCTGGCCAAGGGGAGGTCGGTGCGAACCGCGGAAGTGCCGCGCAGCGACGACAGCACGGGCGACTACGACGCCGTGCTGTACGTCACGACCTGTCCGCAGCAGGACGGCAGCACCGCCGCGATGGCTGCCGGCGCCGCTCCGGCTGATGCCCTCTCGATCGCGGCCGCCCGCGCGGCCGTCGAGGAATGGACCGCGGTCGCCGCCAGCCGTTCCTTGCTCATGGCAGGCAGCCCGTGGTGCAGCGGCGCCCTGCGCGCCGCTGGTGCCGCCCGGCAAGCCGCGACCGAGCATGCGGGCAGCGGGCCGACTGTCTACGTGCTCACGCTGCAGGCGATCCCAGCCGAGTTGGCGGCCGAGCTCACGGGCCAGGGCGCCGTGATCGCATCCTCGCTCGCCGACGTAGCAGCCGGGGATGTGGTTGTCTTCCCGGCCCATGGCGTGACCGCGGAACTCCGGGCTGAGGCCGCGCAGCGTGGCGCCACGGTAGTAGATGCCACCTGCCCGATAGTCGCCGCCGCCCAAGACGCGGCGCGGCGCGCCGCCGACCGCGGCCACCAGCTGGTCCTGATCGGCCAGCCCGGGCATGCCGCCACGGCCGGCATCACCAGCCAGGCACCCGGCCACGTTACCGTCGTCGAGTCCGTCGCCCGGACCGCAGCGCTGCAGGTTGGCGACGCCCGGGACGTCTCGTACATGCTGCAGCCCGGCCTCGCGACCGAGGCTGGCGCACCGGTGGTCGCGGCGCTGCGGTCCCGCTATCCCGCGGCGAGAGTCAGCCCGGATGAGCTCTGTTATGAGCCATCCGACCGGGCCGGGACCATCTTCGCGGTTGCCGCGGCCAGCGACCTGATGCTTGTGCTCGGCGATCCCGAGTCGGCGGACGCGCGTCAGCTGTGCGGCCAGGCCCGAGACGCCGGCGCCAAGGCGCAGGTGGTGTCCGCAGTCGGCGATATCCGGCCGGCCATGCTGACCGCTGCACACACGATCGGACTGGCTGAGTCGACGTCAGCCCCGGCGGTCCTGGCCGGGCAGGTCGCCTCGGCCCTGTCCGGGCTGGGACGGCTCAGCGTGGCGAGGCGGCAGCTCAGAACGGAAAAGGCACTTCACGCGCCTGCCTAGCGCTCCGGCCGGTCGGGTGCTCACAGGTCGCCGGGTTATGCTCAGGCGTGCTCGAGGGTCAGTCGCTAGGGTTCAGGCACCGGCTCGCGGCGGGCGAGTTCGCGGTCACCGCCGAGATCGGGCCGCCTCGCGGCGCTGATATCGCGCCAGTCACAGCCAAGGCCAGGCTGCTGAGCGGCTGGGTCGATGCCGTCAACATCACCGACAATCAGAGCGCGGCGGTCCGCCTGTCCAGCCTCGCCGGATGCCTCGCCGCGCTGGCCGCCGGAGTCGAGCCGATCATGCAGCTCACCTGCCGCGACCGTAACCGGATCGCGTTGCAGTCGGAGCTGCTGTCGGCATCGGCGCTCGGCATTCCGAGCGTGGTGATCATGACCGGCGACCACCCGCGGCACGGGGACCACGCGGACGCCAAAGCCGTTTTCGACCTGGACAGCATCGGGCTGCTGAAGGTCGCCACGGCGATGCGCGACGACGGGCGGCTGATGTCCGGCGGCGCGCTGAAACCGCCGCCGAACTGGCTGCTCGGTGCCGTCGAGAACGTGCCGGCGGCTTATTCGCATGCTCGCGAGGACGCGGCTACCTGGCGGCTGGCCGCCAAGGTCGAGGCGGGCGCGCAATTCGTGCAGACTCAGTTCGTCTTCGACGTGCCCGCCTTCGCAGCGTGGATGGCCAGTATCTGCGATCTCGGGCTCGATCGGCGGTGCCGCATCCTTGCCGGCGTTGGCCCGATCAGGTCGCACCGTGCCCTCGCCCACATGGGCGGAATCCCCGGCGTATCCATTCCGGACTGGGTATCCGACCGGCTGGCTGCTGCCGGGCCCAACAGGTTCCGGGAGGAAGGCGAGAAGCTGTGCGCCGAGATCATCGCCGAGCTCGCGCAGGTGCCGGGCGTGGCCGGCGTGCACGTCATGGCGATCGGCGCCGAAAGCTCGATTCCCGCCCTCCTCGAGCGGGCAGGCCTGCCTGCCAGGCAACCGCTCAGTCGGTGAACGTGGGATCCGGGCCGTGCGGCTTGGCGACCCGGCCCTTGGGTGCCTCCCACTCCTCCGACCGGCCGAACGCAGTCAGATCGAGGAACGAGTACGCGCCCCCGATCTGATCGGTGCCGCGGGCGTAAGTCGAGTAGGTGTGGAAGATGCGGTCGCCGTCGCGCAGGAAGCAGCTGAGTCCGCCCACCTCGGTCGGCTCGGTGAGCGGGTCCTCGCCCGCCTCCTCGAGCGTTCGGTAGTTGTAGACCACGGGCGCGACCGCCTCATCGAGGGTTACCTGGAAGTCGTAATTGAAATCGCTGCCGAACGACGAATACCAGTCGAACTCCCAGCCCCGAGCCTTCTTGTAGGCCGCGAGCTTGGCGTACGGCGCCCTGGATACCCCGGCGAAGGCCGTGTTACGGCTGTGCATATGCCGCAAGAGGCCCGAAGCGACCTCGTCGAGCGCGGCCGTGCAGCCAGGGCAGGCGGCATCCCACTTCGGGTCGTACATGACGTGCTGGATGATCAGCTGCTGGCAGTCGCCGAACATGTCGGCCAGCCTGAGCGCCCCGTCCGGACCGGTAAACAAGTAGTCCTTGTCGACCTGCACCATCGGCAGCCGCCGGCGTTCGGCGTTAAGCGCGTCGCGCTGGCGGGTGAGTTCCTTCTCCCTGACGAGCAGTTCCTTCCGGGCGGCCAGCCAGGTCTGTTGGGAAGTGATATCTGGCAGCGTCACTCTCGGCCTCCTGAGCCTGATCGGGGCAAGGCTTGCTTGCTTCTCGACGACACGACGAACGGCATAGCCTGCGATGGACACCCGGCCGCGACCGTCCCGCCGCTGTCCATAACGGGATTGCCTATTCGTCGCCCCAGCGGAGGCTCGAGATGAGGAGGAAGCGATGAAGTACATGCTGCTGATGTGCGGTGAGGAAGCACCTGAGGACACCGCGCCCAGGACTATCCCGGCGGCGGTAGCGGGTGAGCCGGACGAACCGTGCTACATGCCGTGGGCGCGAGAAATGGCCGCCCGTGGCGTGGCGCTGCTGGACGGGGCGCGGCTTCAACCATCCAGGACCGCGACTTCGGTCCGGGCCAGCGGCAGCGAGGTCCTGGTAGCCGACGGGCCGTTTGCCGAGACCAAGGAGCAGATCTTGGGCTACGACGTGATCGAGTGCGCCGACCTCGACGAGGCGATCTATGTGGCATCGCGGCATCCCGTCGCGCAGCACGGCGGCGTGGTCGAGGTGCGCCCGATCCTGGCGACCTAGTGGCCGGCACGAGGGCTGGCCAAGCGGCAGCGGCTGAGGCAGCCGTCACCGAGGCGTTCCGGAACGAGTGGGGGCGGATCGTCGCCACCTTGATCCGGATGACGGGGGACTGGGATCTCGCCGAGGAATGCGCACAGGAGGCTTTTGCTGCTGCGCTCACCAGGTGGGTGACGGACGGCGTGCCGGACCGTCCCGGCGCCTGGCTTACCACCACTGCGCGCAACCGCGCACTGGACCGGTTGCGGCGCAGCAAGACCGAGGCCACGAAGCTGAAGGAGGTGGCCTCGTTGGCTGTGGCGAACGAAGCTGCCAGCCCGTCGGGGCCCGACGACAGCGGCGTTACCGACGACCGCCTGCGGCTGATTTTTACCTGCTGCCACCCGGCCCTGACGCTGGAAGCTCGGGTCGCGCTCACCCTGCGCACGCTGGCTGGCCTGACGACTTCAGAAATCGCACGGGCCTTCCTGGTGCCCGAGGCGACGATGGCCAAGCGCCTGGTCCGGGCCAAGCACAAGATCCGCGACGCCGGGATCCCGTACCGCGTGCCGCCTGCGCACCTGCTGCCCGAGCGGACAAACGGCGTTCTGGCCGTTCTCTACCTGCTGTTCAACGAAGGCTATTCCGCGTCGGGAGGTGAGGACCTGCTCCGCCCTGGCCTCACCGCCGAGGCGATCAGGCTCGGCCGGCTGCTGGCCAGCATGATGCCCGATGAGCCGGAGGCAGCGGGCCTGCTGGCGCTGATGCTGCTGCAGGATGCCAGGAGCGCCGCCCGGATCGACGACGCGGGCGAGCTGGTCAGTCTCGAGGATCAGGACCGGGCGCGATGGAATCAGGCCGAGATCTCCGAGGGACGCGCGCGGCTACAGGCAGCGCTGCGGCGGCAGCAGGCCGGGCCCTATCAGATTCAGGCGGCCATCGCCGCCTGCCATGCCGACGCCGCCCGGGCCGATGACACCGACTGGGAGGAGATCGCGCAGTTGTACGGGCGCCTGCGTGAACTCGTGCCGTCTGCGGTCGTCGAGCTCAACCGAGCCGTGGCGGTCGCGATGGCGTACGGACCGGCGGCAGGACTCGAGCTGGTCGAGTCGCTGGAGGCAGGCGGCGCTCTGGCCGGCTACTTCCTGCTCCCGGCCACTCGCGCGGACTTGCTGCGCCGGCTCGAACGCAGGGCGGAGGCGGCCGACAGCTACCGCCATGCGCTAGAGCAGGTTGCCACCGAACCGGAACGCCGTTACCTCTCCATGCGGCTCACGGAGGTCGGCGGCTGAGGTGGATCCTGGGCGGCATCCTGCATCGCCTCCCTCGACGGGCTGGCAACTCGGGTGGGATTCCGGCCAGAATGAGTCCGGCCCGCCAACCCGTCCCCAGCCGCGCCAGCTCCGGAGGCCGCCTTGCTCTTCCCCACCTCGCTTGTCGGCAGCTATCCCCAGCCTGACTGGCTGATCGACCGGGCCAAGCTGGCTGGCCGGTTCCCGCCCCGGGTCAGGGCGGCCGAGCTCTGGCGGGTGGATCCGGACTACCTTGAGCAAGCGCAGCGGGACGCGACGATGCTGGCGATCCGCGCGCAGGAGGACGCCGGGCTGGACATCATCACCGACGGCGAGATCCGGCGCGAGAGCTACTCCAACGCGTTCGCGACCGCGCTGGACGGCATAGATATCGACAACCCCGGCACCGCGCTCGACCGCAGCGGCCACCCGAATCCGGTGCCGCGGATTGTCGGGTCGATCCGCCGGCGATCCCCGGTTTGCGTCGACGACGTGCGGTTCCTGCGCGCCCAGACTGACCGCACCATCAAGATCACCGTGGCTGGCCCGTTCACAATGGCCCAGCAAGCCCAGAACGACTACTACCCGAGCGTCCAGGACGCCGCATTCGGCTACGCGCAGGCCGTTCGCGACGAGATCGGCGACCTGTTCGCGGCCGGTGCCGACATCGTGCAGCTCGACGAGCCCTACCTGCAGGCGCGGCCGGACGCGGCCAGGCAGTTCGGGGTTGCGGTGCTCAACGCGGCGCTGGCCGGAGCGGCCGGCCCGACCGCGGTTCACCTGTGCTTCGGCTATGCCGCGATCATCCATGACCGGCCGTCGGGCTACTCCTTCCTGCCCGAGCTGGCCGCCTGCACTGCCGACCAGATATCGATCGAGACTGCACAATCCAGCCTGGACTGCGCGGTGCTGGGCGACCTGGCCAGCGCGGCAAGACGGTCATCCTCGGCGTCCTGGACCTGAACGACTGGGCCGTGGAGACGCCGGAGGTTGTGATCGCGAGGGTTCGGCGCGCGCTGCCGTACGTCCCGGCTGACCGCCTCGTCCTGGCGCCCGACTGCGGCATGAAATATCTGCCCCGCGAGTCGGCGTTCGGCAAGCTGGCCGCGATGACGCGGGCGGCCGAACTGCTGCGCGCTGAGTTCGCCTAGCCTGCGGAGCGCCGGCCCTTCCCGCCCGAAGCGCCAGAAGCGCTGATGCGTTAGTATGCCATCACCTGGAGAGATTTGATGACAGCTTGGCGACCAGGACAAAAACGCCTAAAGAGTCCCGCGTCAGGTTCGCGCCTCTTCTAGGCAAGTGAAAGAAGAGGCAGTAATCGTGGCAGCTGCGGAAGCCATCAGGAGCTTGCTTGACCAGCGCATCCTCGTGCTGGATGGCGCGTGGGGCACCATGCTGCAAGGTTCCGGGCTGACACCGAGGGACTACCGCGGCGAGATCTTCGGCGAACACCCGCACGACGTCGCAGGCGACCCAGACATCCTGAACCTCACCAGGCCGGACGTCGTGCTGGACATCCACCGGCAGTACCTGGCCGCAGGTGCCGACATCACGACCACCAACACCTTCACCGCGACAAGTATCGGCCAGGCGGATTATGGCCTACAGGGTTCCGTTCGCGACATGAACCTGGCCGGCGCGAGGCTGGCCAGGCAGGCCGCGGACAAGGCCGGCGGCAAACTCGTGGCCGGCTCGGTCGGACCGCTCAACGTCACGCTGTCGCTATCACCGCGGGTGGACGACCCGGCGTATCGGACCGTGACCTTCGATCAGGTCAAGGCCGCTTACGCCGAGCAGATCGCGGCGCTCGCGCAGGGCGGCGTCGACCTGCTGCTGATAGAGACGATCTTCGACACCCTGAATGCCAAAGCGGCGATCGCGGCGGCCCGCGAGGTAGCGCCCGACCTGCCGCTGTGGATCTCTGTCACGATCGTGGACCTCAGCGGCCGGACGCTATCCGGCCAGACAGTGGAAGCATTCTGGACCGCCATCGGGCACGCCAGCCCGCTCATCGTCGGCGTCAACTGCTCCCTCGGCGCCAAGGAGATGCGGCCGCACGTGGCCGAGCTATCCCGGCTAGCCGGCACGTACGTGAGCAGCCATCCCAATGCCGGCCTGCCCAACGCGTTCGGCGGCTACGACGAGCAGCCGGACGACACCGCCAGGATGCTGCGGGAATTCGCGGAAACCGGGCTAGTCAACATCGTCGGCGGCTGCTGCGGAACCGGGCCCGGCCATATCGAGAAGATCGCCGCGGCCGTCGCCGGGCTACCGAGGCGAACCGTGCCGCCGGCCCGTAGTATCTCAAGGTTCAGCGGCCTCGAGCCGTTCGAGATCGGACCGGACACCGGCTTCGTGATGATCGGCGAGCGGACCAACGTGGCCGGGTCCGCGCGGTTCCGCCGCCTAATCGAGGCCGGCGACAACCAGGCGGCCGTGCACGTCGCGCTCGAGCAGGTCCGCGGCGGCGCCAACCTGCTGGACGTGAACATGGACGCCGACCTGCTCGACGGCGAGCAGGCGATGACGTCGTTCCTGAACTACATCGCCACCGAGCCGGAAGTCGCGCGCATCCCCATCATGATCGACAGCTCGCGCTGGGGCGTGCTGGAGGCTGGCCTGCGATGCGTGCAAGGCAAGGGCGTCGTCAACTCGATCAGCCTGAAGGAGGGCGAGGCCGAGTTCCTCCGGCAGGCCCGCCGGATCCGCACATACGGGGCCGGCGTGGTCGTGATGGCGTTCGACGAGCAAGGCCAGGCCGACACCGTGGAGCGCAAGGTGTCGATCTGCGGCCGTGCTTACGACTTGCTGACCCAGCAGGCGGGCTTCGATCCAGCCGACATTGTCTTCGACCCGAACGTGCTCGCGGTCGCGACCGGGATCGAGGAGCACAACGGCTACGCCAAGGCGTTCATCGAGTCGCTGGCGCTGATCAAGGAACGCTGCCCCGGCGTGCGCACCAGCGGCGGCATCTCCAACCTGTCGTTTTCCTTCCGCGGTAACGATGTCGTCCGGGAAGCCATGCACTCGGCCTTCCTGTTCCACGCCATCAGGGCCGGCCTGGACATGGGTATCGTCAACGCCGGCCAGCTCGTGGTGTACCAGGACATCCCGGCGGACCTGCTCGAGCTGGTCGAGGACGTCATCTTTGACCGGCGGGCGGATGCGACCGACCGGCTGGTTGCTTTTGCGGACACCGTCAAGGGAACGGGGACCAAGCGCGAGCTCGATCTATCCTGGCGCGAGGCGCCCGTCGAGAAGCGCCTGGCACACGCGCTCGTGCACGGCATCGTCGACTTCATCGAGGCTGACACCGAGGAGGCCAGGCAGCTCGCCGACCGGCCGCTCGATGTCATCGAGGGCCCGCTGATGGACGGCATGAAGATCGTCGGAGACTTGTTCGGCTCGGGCAAGATGTTCCTCCCCCAGGTGGTCAAGAGCGCGCGGGCGATGAAGCTGTCGGTGGCCTACCTGGAACCGTTCATGGAGGCCGAGAAGGAAAAATTCGCGCGCGAAGGGCGGGTCGACGCCGGGCGGGTCCAAGGCAAGATCGTGATGGCCACGGTCAAGGGCGACGTGCATGACATCGGCAAGAACATCGTTGGCGTGGTGCTCGGTTGCAACAACTACGAGGTGATCGACCTCGGCGTGATGGTGCCGGCCGAGAAAATCCTGGATACCGCCATCGCCGAGGGCGCCAGCGCCGTTGGCCTGTCCGGGCTGATCACGCCCTCGCTCGACCAGATGGTCGGGGTGGCGCAGGAGATGCAGCGTCGCGGCTTCAGCCTGCCGCTGCTGATCGGGGGCGCGACCACGTCTCGCCAGCACACCGCGGTCCGGATCGCGCCCGCCTATGACCAGCCCACGGTGCATGTGCTTGATGCGTCACGGGTCGTCGGGGTCGTGTCGGATCTGCTTGACCCGGTGCGGGCCGGGGAACTTGATCAGGCCAACCGCGCGGACCAGGAACGGCTCCGCCGCGAGCACGCCGAGAAGCAGCGGCGGCCGCTGCTGCCGCTCTGGCAGGCCCAGGCCAACCGGGCCCAGGTCAGCTTCGATGACCTGCCCGTCCCCGCCTTCACCGGCACAGCCATCGTCGAACCGGACCTGCGCAGGCTGCGCGAGCTCATCGACTGGCAGTTCTTCTTCCTGGCCTGGGAGCTGAAGGGCAAGTACCCGGCGATTCTGGAGCAGCCAGCGGCCAGGGAACTGTTCGACGAGGCGAACGTGCTGCTCGACGAGATCATCGACGGAGGGCTGCTGCACGCACGGGGCGTCTTCGGCTTCTGGCCAGCCAGATCCGACGGCGACGACATCGTGCTCGAGGGCGGCCCGCGGTTCCCGATGCTGCGCCAGCAGATGGCCCGCAACGACACCCGGCCCAACTGGAGCCTGGCCGACTTCGTTGCGCCGGCCGGCGACCACGTCGGAGCCTTCGCGGTGTGCGTCACCGGCGCGGAGGAACTCGCCCGGCGATACGAGACGGCGAACGATGACTACCGGGCGATCACCGTCAAGGCGCTCGCCGACCGGCTGGCCGAGGCAAGCGCCGAGTATGCGCACCTGGAGGCCCGCCGTCACTGGTACGAGCCGGATGCGGCGCCAACCCTAGCGGACCTGCACGCCGAGCGGTTCCGCGGTATCCGGCCCGCCTTCGGTTACCCGGCCTGTCCGGACCACTCCGAGAAGCAGAAGCTCTTCGACCTGCTCGACGCGGGCCGGATCGGGCTCGGCCTGACGGAGTCGTTCGCCATGACTCCGGCCGCGAGCGTCAGCGGCCTGCTGTTCGGGAATCCCGCCGCCCGGTACTTCGCCGTCGGGCGCGTCGGCCGCGATCAGGTCGAGGACTACGCCGCGCGCAAGGGCATCACCGTCACCGAGGCCGAGCAGTGGCTGCGCCCCAACCTGGCGTACGAGCCGCCTTCTCAGTAATCGCATGGTCGGCTAGCGCCGCGCGGGCGGCCCATAGGCCGCACATGCCGTGGACGCCGCCGCCCGGCGGCGTCGACGACGAGCAGAGGTAGACGCCGGGCAGCGGCGTACGGTAGGGGTTCCAGCGCGGCACCGGCCGGAAGACGGTCTGCCACAGGGTGCCCAGGCCGCCGGTGATATCACCACCCACGTAGTTAGGGTTGTGCTGCTCCACTTCGGCGGCCGTCCGAGTGGATCTGGCCACGATCAGATCCCCGAAGCCAGGGGCGAACCGCTCGATCTGAGCCTCGATCCGCGCGGTCATGTCGATCGTCGATCCGGCCGGGACGTGGCAATAGCCCCACAAGACCTGCCGGCCGGCCGGAGCCCTGGACGAATCCACCAGGCCGGGCTGCGCCACGATGCAGAACGGCCGCTCGGGATGCCGCCCGGCTGTCACCTCGGCCTCAGCACTGGCTATTTCCTCGAGCGACCCGCCGAGGTGAACAGTTCCGGCGGACCGGCAGGCGTTCGCCCTCCACGGCACCGGCCCGCTGAGCGCCCAGTCGACCTTGCAGATGCCCGGCCCGTACCGGAATCTAGCCAGCGCCCGGGCATATCTGGCCGGCAGTTCCCGGCCGGCCAGCCCGACGAATTGCCTGGGCGTGATGTCCAGCAGCGTGACCCGGGCGGGCGGCAAATCCTGCAACCGCGAGATCCACTGCCCCGTCACCACGGTGCCGCCGTGCGCGCGGAGTTCGGAGACCATGGCGTCGACCAGACGGCCGCTCCCGCCCTCGACCACAGGCCAGCCGACGTGATGCGCGAGCATCGTCAGCAACAGTCCGTACCCGGCGCTGACTGGCGTGCTCAGCGGCAGGAACGAATGCGCGGAGGCGCCCGCAACCAGCGCCCGAGCCTGCGGCGTGCTGAACCTGCGCGCTAGCACTGACGCTGGCAGCACGCCCCGGAGCAGAAACCGCACGGTCGGGGCCGGCCGCGGCGGTATCGCCCGGATCGGGGCGAGGAACACGGCCAGTACCTCGTCGGCGTGAGCAACGAGTGGCCCGAGCAGCCGTTCGTAGGCCGCCCTGTCCGCGCCCAAGTCGGCCGCGGTTTCCGCCACCGACCCGGTGACGGCCGCGGCTCCGCCGCCATCGAGCGGATGCGCGAACGCGATCTCCGGCGTGAGCAGCCTGACGCCTGAAGTCGCAAGGTTGAGCGAGCGGAAGAACGGCGATGCCGCGGCGAGCGGGTGCACGGCCGAGCAGACGTCGTGCTTGAGCCCAGGCAGGGTGAGCTGCTCCGTGCGGCAGCCTCCCCCCGGCGTCTCCGTTCCCTCGAACACACTGACACTCAGCCCGGCGCGCGCCAGGGTGAGCGCCGCCGCCAGGCCGTTCGGGCCGGCGCCGAGAACCACTGCATCCGGCACCCCGGTCACTGGCACAGTTCGGTGAGCGAGCTGATACGCCGGCCGTCCCAGTCCGGCTCCCGATCACGGGCGCCGTGCGGGTGCCAGTCCGGCCCTGCGAGCAACACCGGGCGCATGCCTACCGCCGCTGCCCCGGTCAGTTCCCGGCCGCCGCCATCGCCGACATACAGGCACTGCCCGGGCGCGACCTGCAACTCGGCCGCGACCTTCTGGAACAGCCTCGGATCAGGCTTGCGGGTCTGCTCCAGGCAGGAGAACACCGGCGCTTCCACCAGTCCGGCCACCGCTAGCCGCGGCCACGCCTCCGGCAGCTCGATCGTGCAATCCGACAGCAGGCCCACCCGGAAACCCTGCCCGCGCAGCTGGCGAAGGACCGGCAGGGCTTCCGGACGGAACGTGAACATCGATTCCTGGGCCTCGCGGCGGATCTGCACCGCCCGGTCCAGTTGCCCGTCGCTGAGCTGCGCGCCGAGCCTTGCGGCGAGAGTCGCAAGAGTCTGCCGGAGGTCGCCGAGCGCGCCGGAAATGCGCTCCGGAAAGCTCTCGTCGAGCGCGTGAAGCAGCGCGGCGGCCGGGACACCCATGACGGCAGCCAGCCGCGTCGCGTGGTCCGCCCAGGTCTCCGGCGGGCTGATCGGCGTCAGCGTGCCGAAGAAGTCGAATACCACCGCGGTCATGCCATCGGTCAGGCCGGTCACCACACCATCCTGGCTTAGGTTCGTGATCGCGGCGGGCGCGGGGCCGTTGCCGAGTCCCGGTTGGCTAGCCGCGCATCATGTCGCCGATGATCCCGCCCATCGCGCCGCCACCGACCGCCGCAGTGCGGTCGTTGTTGCCCAGGTACTCCGACAGCGCGTGGGCGAGTATCGGCAGCGGCATGGATTGCAGCCAGACCCGCCCGGGTCCGGTCAGGGCCACCAGATGGAACCCGTCGCCGCCGAACATCATGTTGGCGATGCCGGGCACGGTCGTGATCTGGAACTGGACCGTGCCCTGGAACATCCCCACGTGGCCGGGGTGGACCAGCAGCGTCTGCCCCGGCGGCAGCTCGTAGCTGGTCAGCTCTCCCGACAGCTCGATCCACGCCCGGCCCTGCCCTGCCAGCTTCTGCAGGATGAAGCCGTCACCGCCCCAGAGGCCGCCTCGGAAGCTCTGCTGCAGGCCGACGCTTGGCGTGATCCCCGAGGTGCCGCACAGCCAGCCGTGCCGGTGCACGTAGTAGACGTGGCCGCCCTCGATGTCGACCGGCACGATCTGGCCTGGCACCTTGGCCGCAAAGGTGATCGCGCCGGGCCCCTGATACCTGGTAAGGAACAGTCCGCCGCCGCCGATCATCCGCTTCAGGCCCTGCATGAGCCCGCCGCCGCCACCACCGGTGTTCGTGGTCTGCGACATCCTGATACTGGCGGTCATCCAGGCCAGCTCACCGTGGCTGGAAACGACCTCCTCGCCCGGCTCGAGCGACACCTGCAAGATGGGCATCGTCGTGCCCTTGATCTCGGCCTGCATTCCCCATGCCCTTCCGCTCAGCAGATCGTGCCCAACTGGCGCACTCGTAGCACAAGCTACTGGCGCGCAGGCCCTGGTGAAACCTATCCGGGTTCCTGCGGGCTGACAACGGTGATGCCGGCGGTCCTGGCCGCAGCCTGGAGTTCCTCGTCATAGACGACCATCGCGCGAGCGTCGACCCGCAGTGCGGTTGCGAGGTGGATCGCGTCAGCGGACCGAAGCCGGCCTGGCAGGAGAGGGGCTGTTGTAAGATCGCCGCTCTCGAGGTCGACCAGAGCGATCGCAGACAGCACCTCAGCGACCGCTTCTGGACGAATATCCGTCAACCGCCGGTTGGCAGCGCAATGGAGTTCTGTATGCAGAAGGAGCGATGCCACTAGCGTGTCCGAGGCCGTGGTCCGTGACTGCTCCAGGAAATCGGCGAGCACACTCGACTCGGACTCCTCTATCAAGAGCTTCATCGCCGCCGACGTGTCAACGTAGATGATCACCTATCGCCTCGAACGTCAGCGATGATCTCTGCCGTGGTCTCGCTCGACCTCGCGCGCTGGATGCGACGCAAGTCAACAGCACGATCTACTGGCTGACGCACCTTGCCGGCCGCCACCAACCGCTCGTACGGAGTAAGCGACGGGGGCACCAGCACTGCCGCAACCTCGCCATGATTGGTTACCTCGATGATTTCCCCGGCTCCGACGGCACGGAGCACTTCCGCGCTGTTGTTCCGTAGTTCTCGATGGCTGATTGTGCGCACGGTCGCTCCCTCGGCTGTAATCTGCCCCCGTAGCAATCGTAGCACGCCATCCGTGACCAAGCAGGATGACTAGGTGAGATAATCGGCCTATGCATGACTATTCGGGATATCTGGATAATAACCGCTCTAACTGTGATGAGCGGGCTCCGGCACACGCCATGTCGCGCGACTATAACGTGCAGAAGTTCGTAACCGACCCCAGGTACCTGAGTCACGTGGTGCGATTCGACCGGCAGCGGCTTGGCGACATCCGCGGGCTTCGGGTAGCGCACCTGCAATGCCACATAGGCACCGACACCATTTCACTGGCACGGCTGGGCGCATCGCTCACCGGGCTGGATTTCTCGGCCGCCTCGATCGCGCAGGCCCGCACCCTGGCCGATCGCACCGCCACCCACGTGAACTTCGTCGAGTCGGACGTGTACGCCGCCGCCGACGTGCTCGGCCGCTCGGCGTTTGACCTCGTCTACACCGGCGTCGGCGCGCTCTGCTGGCTGCCGAGTATCAGCCGCTGGGCCGCGGTTGTCTCCGGCCTGCTCAGGCCCGGCGGTCGCCTGTTTGTGCGCGACGGTCACCCCGTCCTCTGGTCACTAGCCGATCCGCTGCCCGACGGTCAGTTGCTGATCGGCCACCCCTACTTCGAGCAGGCCGAACCGATCACGTGGACGGAGGGCGGCACCTACGTGGAGACCAGCGCGGTCTTCGCACACAACACCACGCACGAGTGGAACCACGGACTCGGCGAGATCGTCACCGCGCTGTTCGACTCAGGCCTGCGGCTCACGGCACTCGAGGAGCATCAGTCCGTCCCGTGGGAGGCGATACCCGGCCAGATGGTGCGCAGCGACGACGGCGAGTGGCGACTAACCGATCGGCCCGAGCGGTTGCCGCTGAGCTTCACGCTCCAGGCGGTGAAGCCAAGCTGACCTTGCGGCGTTCCGCGGGAACGGCGCGGGTCTCAGTCGCCGAGCTCGGCGCGGCGGCGGGTGACGTACTCCTCGAGCTCGGCCCGGATGGCATGGTCCAGCGGCGGCTGCTGGTACTCCGCCAGCGTCTTCGCGCAGATCTCGCCGGCCCGGATCGTAGCGTCCTTGCCGCCAAGCTTCAGCCAGCGCTCGTAGTTCGCAGTAGAGGACAGCAGCGGGCGGTAGAAACACTCACGGAACCGTTCCATGGTGTGCTGCGCGCCGAGGAAGTGGCCGCCGTGCCCGACCTCTTCGTGCGCGCCGAAGGCCAGCGACTCCTCGTCGATCTCCAGCGGGGTGAACTCCACTCGCAGCATTCGCAGCAGCTCGATATCGACGATGAACTTCTCGTAGCACGACACCAGGCCGCCTTCCAGCCAGCCCGCGGCGTGCATCACCCAGTTCGTGCCGGCCAGGAACGTCGGCAGCAGCGTCATGAGCGACTCATAAGCGGCCTGCGCATCGCAGGTCTGGCTCGAGTTCAGCCCGCCGCCGGTGCGGAACGGCAGCCCGAAGTGGCGGGCCAGCTGGCCGGTGCACAGCAGCCCGATGCCCGACTCCGGCGTGCCGAAGCTCGGCGAGCCTGACTGCATGTCGATGTTGGACAGGAACGAGCCGAAGATGACCGGGCAGCCCGGCCTGATCAGCTGGGCCAGCGCGATCCCGGACAGGGCCTCGGCTAGCTGCTGGACCAGCGCCGCCGGGATCGTCACGGGCGACATCGCGCCCATCAGCAGGAACGGGGTCAGCACGACTGGCTGCGCGGCCGCACAGTACTCGAACTGGGCGTCCAGCATCCGGTCGTCCCAGCGCAGCGGCGAGTTGCAGTTGATCAGCGAGATGGTGGCCGGAACGGCCTCGATCGCGGCCCGTCCGCCGAAGAGGATCTCGGTCATCGCGATGGTGTCGGCCGCGTTTGGTCCGGACACCACGTTACCCATGTAAATCTTGTCGGTGAGGGTTTGCAGGGCGTAGATCATGTCCAGATGCCGGGAATCGAGCGGGGCATCATTCGGCTCGCAGATGACCCCGCCGGCGGAGTCCAGTTCGGCGAACGACTGCGCGAGCATGCAAAGCCGGCGGAAGTCGTCGAGGGTGGCGTCCCGGCGGACGGCCCCGTCCCGCACGAACGGCGGCCCGTACACGGCGCCGAAGGCCATCTGGTCCCCGCCGATGTGGACGCTGTTGACGGGATTCCTGGACTGGACGTCGAACTCCCTCGGCGCCTTCGCGACCTGCTCCAGCACGAACTCCGGATCCAGGTAGACGACTTCGCCCTCGGTCCGCTGGCCGGCTTTCTGGAACATCTCGACCGCCTCGGGCTTGGCGAACTGCACGCCAATCTCCGACACGATCCGCCGCCAGCCCTTGTCGAGCACCGCGATCGCGTCCGGCGACAGGATTTCGTACCTCGGCATCGTGTTGCGGAACATAGTCACCTCAGTGAGCGAGCTTGACCGGCAGGAATAGCTCGAAACTAGGATCACATCGTAGAACAAAGTTCCGTCATATGGAACTGATCCACGGGGGGATCCCGGCCAATGACTAGTCCCACCGGAACCCAGGCGGTCGACCGGGCAGCCCAGCTGCTGGTCCAGGTCGCGCGTTGCCGCGAACCGGTGACCTTCACCGAGTTGACCGCCACAAGCGGACTGGCCAAGAGCACCACGTCGCGGCTGCTGATGGCGCTGGAGCGCAACGGGCTGATCCGCCGGGACGTCGCCGGCCGGTTCAGCCCTGGTGAGGTCTTTGTCTCCTACGCCTGGCGCGGTGGCGCCGAAACCGACCTGGTCAGCATCGCGCAGCCGGTTCTCGAGCAACTAGGTGAGCAGACTGGGGAAACGGTCAATCTCGGTGTGCCGCGTGACGGCGGGCTGGTCGAGCAGATCGCCCAGGTCGACAGCAGGTACCTGATCGGCGGCACGAACTGGGTCGGCCTGGCCGTGCCACTCCATTGCGCAGCCCTTGGCAAGGTACTGCTCGCATTCGGCACGGCCGAGTTGCCGCAGGGCCGGCTGGAACAGCGCACCGATCGGACCATCACTAGCCGGTCCGCGCTGGCGGCAGAGCTAGCCGCCGTCCGCGAGCGCGGTTACGCGGTAACCATCGAGGAACTCGAGCCCGGCCTCGTGGCGGTGGCGGCGCCGGTATTCGGCGTCGGGACTGCCGCCGTCGGCGCGTTGTCGGTGTCCGGACCGGCGAGCCGATTGCCAGGCGGGCGGCTCACCGATGCCGCGGCCAGTTGCATGGCGGCTGCGCGTACCCTGTCGGCTTTGCTCGGCCACGAGCCGCCACTCGCGGCTGCCGAGTCCGTGTCCCAGCCCTTGCGCAGAACCAAGGAAGAAGGTGCCGCGTGACCCCGGACGAGCTGCTTCGCCAGCTTTACGACTACACCCTGACCGGTAACGCCCCCGAGGTGCTCAGCCTGACCAGGCAGGGCCTGGAGCTAGGGCTCGGGCCTGAGAAGCTGCTGTATGAATCACTCATCCCGTCGCTGGAGGAGGTCGGCGCGCGGTTCGAGCGCGGCGATTTCTTTGTGCCGGAGATGCTGATCGCCGGCAAGGCCATGGCAGGCGCGCTGGAGATTTTGCGGCCGCTGCTCGCCGAGACTGGCGCGCAGACCATCGGCAAGATCGTGATGGGCACCGTCAAAGGTGACGTGCACGACATCGGCAAGAACCTCGTCAACATCATGTTCGAGGGCGCTGGCTTCGAGGTCATCGACCTGGGCGTGCAGGTCGCGCCGGAGAAGTTCCTGGACGCGATCCGCGAGCATCAGCCGGACATCGTCGGGTTCTCGGCGTTCCTGACCACGACCATGCCGATGTTCAAGGCGAACATCAACGCGCTGGAGAAGGCGGGCATGCGCGACCAGGTGATGGTGATGGTCGGCGGCGCGCCGGTCACCCAGGAGTACGCCGACGTGGTCGGAGCCGACGGTTACGCATCAGATGCCTCCGCGGCCGTCGTCAGGGCCAAGGAACTCATTCAGCGACGGCGTGCCGTCGCTGTGGCCTGAGGAGTCGCGCCAGTGGA
This sequence comes from uncultured Actinomycetota bacterium, assembly GCA_963804435.1. Classification (GTDB taxonomy): domain Bacteria; phylum Actinomycetota; class Actinomycetes; order Streptosporangiales; family Streptosporangiaceae; genus JAJYUU01. Next base: position 5,112,455 of record CAWDQI010000001.1, read on the forward strand.
GACCGTGCTGTCATCGGCCACCAGGGAAATCAGGATCGGCGGCGACAACCCGTTCTGCATTATCGGCGAGCGCATCAACCCGACCGGCCGGAAGATCTTCCAGGAGCAGCTACGCCGGGGCGACCTGTCCCGGATCGAAGTCGACGTGTCGCAGCAGCTAGCTGGCGGCGCGATGATGCTCGACGTCAACATGGGCGCGCCGCTGTGCGACGAGACCGAGCTGATGACGCGCGCCGTCGAGCTGATCCAGTCCCGGTGCGACCTGCCGCTGTGCCTGGACTCCTCGATCATCGAGGTGCTGGAGGCTGGCCTGGCCGTCTACCAGGGCAAGGCGCTAGTCAACTCCGTTACCGCCGAGGACGAGCGACTGGATGCGATCCTGCCGCTGGTCAAACGGCATGGCGCCGCGGTTATCGCGCTGCCTAATGACGAGGAGGAGATCCCGGAGGAACCAGCGCGGCGGCTGGAGTTGGCCCGCAAGATCGTCGACGTCGCTACCGGCAAGTACGGCATCGCGATCGAGGACATCGTGTTCGACCCGCTGGCCATGCCGGTCGGAGCCGACACGTCGCTGGTGCTGCGGACGCTGGAGACGATCGCGCTGCTCCGCGAGGAGCTCGGCGTGAACATGACGCTCGGCGCATCCAATGTCTCGTTTGGCATGCCGGACCGCGCCTCGATCGGCGCCGCGTTCCTGCCCATTGCGATCGCCAGCGGGCTGACCAGCGCGATCATGGACGCCCGGTCGTCGCAACTGGTCCAGTCGGTCAAGGCCGCCGACCTGCTGACCAACCGGGATCCCTGGGGGGCGGCCTGGATCGCCGCGCACCGGGCGAGGCAGGCGCAGGCACAGTGACCACCGCCGCAGCCGAGCATCTGACGGGGCTGCCCGCTCGGGTCGAGCTCCGTTTCCTGCCGAACGGCCTGCGCGTGCGGGTGCCCCCCGGCGTCACCGTGTTCGACGCCGCAAGCTGGAACGGCATCGCGATCGACTCCACCTGCGGCGGGCATGGTACTTGCAAGAAGTGCAAGGTCCGGATCCTGGACGGCACGGTGCCCGCCTCCTCGCTGGATGCGCGCGCGTTCAGCCCCGACGAGCTGCGGGACGGCTGGCGGCTGGCCTGCCGGGCGCTGGCCGAGGCCGATGTCGAGATCGAGGTGCCGCCGCTGGTGACCCGGCCGAAGGCGGCCACCGTTGGGGTGGGCCGCCAGGTCATCTTGCGGCCGGCGGCGCAGAAGCGCTACCTGGAGCTGTCCGAGCCATCACTCGCCGACCAGCAGACCGACATCGAGCGGGTACTGGCCGCGCTCGACGATCTCGAACTCCGGGTCGACCTGGCCGTGTTGCGCAGCCTCGGCCTGCGGCTGCGCGCTGCCGACTTCAAGGTGACCGCTGTGATCGTCGACGACGTCCTCATCGACGTCCAGCCTGGCGACACCACCGGCCGGCTGCTTGGCATCGCCTTCGACCTGGGCACCACCACGGTCGTCGCCACCCTGCTCGACCTCGCCACCGGCACGCCGCTGGCGGTGGCGTCCATGCTGAACAAGCAGCAGCCTTTCGGCGCCGACGTGATCACCCGGATCAGCGCGACCATGCTGGACCCGGCGGCGCTTGGCGTACTCGCGGGGCTCGCCCATGAGACGCTGGCCGAACTGGCCGCAGAGGTATGCGCAGCAGGCCGGCGCGGATCCAGCCGACGTGGCCGAGGTGGCCATTGCGGGGAACGCGACCATGACGCACATCGCGCTCGGCATCGACCCCGAGCCGCTTGGCGTCGCCCCGTTCATCATGTCGGCCAGGCAGTTGCCGGAAGTCCTCGCCGCCGACCTGGAGATTCCGGCGCATCCGCGGGCGAGGGCGTTCCTGTTCCCGGCGTTCGGCGCCTACGTGGGCGGCGACATCACCGCCGGCCTGCTCGCCTCCGGCATGAACCGGGACGCGCGGACCCGGCTGTTCATCGATATCGGCACCAACTGCGAGATCGTGCTCGGCAACCGGGACTGGCTGCTCGCCACCGCAGCGCCCGCCGGCCCGGCCTTTGAGGGCGCGGCAATCCGGTGCGGAATGCGGGCCGCCGACGGTGCCATCGAGGCCGTAGCGATCAATCCGGATGGGCTATCGCTGACCGTCATCGGCGATTGCAAGCCGACCGGGCTGTGCGGGTCTGGGCTCGTTGACGCCGTGGCGGGCCTGCTGAAAGCCGGCCTGCTCGACCACTCCGGCCGCTTGGTCAGCGATGAAGCGGCGGCGGCGATGCTGCCCGCGCTGGCGCCGCGGCTGACCATGCTGGGTCAGGAACGCGTGTTCGTGCTGCACTGGCTCGGCGAGCCCGGAGATGTCTCGGCGTCGATCTACCTGTCTCAGCGTGACGTGCGGGAGCTCCAGTTCGCCAAGGCGGCTATCGCGACGGGCTGGCGAGTTCTGCTCGAGGAGGCGGGTCTCGCGCCCGGCGACGTCCAGCAAGTCCTGCTCGCCGGCTCCTTCGGCAGCTACCTTTCGCCGTCAAGTGCGATCGCGCTCGGCCTGGTGCCTAAGCTCCCGGTGCTGCGCGTCGTCAGCGCCGGCAACGTGGCCGGCGAGGGAGCGAAGATGGCGCTGCTGTCGGTCCGGGAACGGGCAGCCGCGCTCGCGCTGCTGACGGAGGTGAGATATGTCGAGCTCTCCGACCGGTCTGGCTTTAACGATGCCTTCGTCGACCAGCTGCAGTTCCCGGCCTGAGCCGGCCACGACAACGCTTGCCGTCATTGCGTGTGGCGCACTGGCCAGCCACATCCGCGAGATCTCAGCGCGCCTCGGGTTGCCTGTCGAGGTCGTCCCGCTGCCGGCCGTGCTGCACAACCACCCGGCCCAGATCGCCCCCGCTGCCGAGCGGCTTGCCGTGTCGCTGCACCGGCGCGGGCTGCGGGTTGCGCTGGGCTATGCGGACTGCGGCAGTTACGGTGCGCTCGACGAACTGTGCGCCAGGCTGGGAATCCGGCGCCTCAGCGGGCTGCACTGCTATGACGTGCTCGGCGGGGCCAGCCGCATACGCGAACTGCTCGAGCGCGAGCCCGGCACCTACCTGCTGACTGACTTCCTGGTCAAGAGCTTTGACCGCACGGTGGTCGCCGGACTCGGCCTGGACCGGCACCCGGAGCTGTGGCCGGAGTATTTCCGGCACTACCGCAGGCTGGTCTGGCTCGCGCAGCGGCGCGACGCAGCACTCGACCGGCAAGCTCGCGGCATAGCCGCAAGGTTCGGCCTGCCGCTTCGCGTTATCGACGTCGGCACGGGCGGCCTCGAACGGGAACTGACGTTGCTGGCCGCGGAGGCCGGAGGGCCATGACCCCGCGGTCGCTGGGTGGCCTGGCGCGGCTGCTGGAAACGCCGCGTTATGAGGTGCTGCCGACCGCAGCCGTCGAGCAGGATGTACTGGCCTGGGTGCCGCGCGATCTCGCCGTCACGGTGACCGCGTCCCCGACCAGGGGCTTGGAACCAACGATCACGCTCACCGAACGGCTCGCCGCCCAGGGCTACCGCGCCGTCCCGCACCTGTCCGCCCGCCTGGTGCGCGACCGGGCACACCTCGCCGACATCGTGGCCCGGCTGACCGCGGCGGGGATCACCGACGTGTTCGTCCCTGCTGGCGACGCCAATCCGCCTGCGGGCCGGTATGACGGCGCGCTGCCGCTGCTAGCAGACCTAACCGAGATGGGCGCGCCGTTCCCTGGAGTCGGCATCACGGGCTACCCGGAGAGCCACCCGCACATCGCCGATGACATCACCGTGCAGGCCATGTGGGACAAACGCCAGCACGCGACCTACATCGTCAGCAACCTCTGCTTCGACCCGGCGGTCGTGCAGCGGTGGATCAGCCGCGTGCGCGTGCGCGGCGTCGCGCTGCCGCTGCACGTCGGGCTCGCGGGCCCGGTCGAGCGAGCCCGCCTGCTTGCTACTGCGACCCGGATAGGGGTCGGGGAGTCCGCCCGGTTTCTGGCCGGGCACGGCGGCATGCTGGTACGCCTCGGCTTGCCCGGCGGGTACAGCCCGGCGCGATTCCTGGCCGCCTCGGCGGGTCAGCTCTGCGATCCGGCCAGCGCCGTAGCGGGCCTGCACATCTTTACCTTCAATCAGGTCAGGCAGACCGAGCAGTGGCGCCGCGAGCTGCTAGAACGGGTTGCCGTACCGGCTGAGCACCCAGCTGGCGGCTAGCGGGTCAGCTTCGGGTGTGCCAGCGAACAGGCAGGCCGTGTGCTGGCGCCGAGCCCAGGATCCTGCGCTGGCCTCCCGGCCACGTCGTCAGCGTGACGGGGCAACCACCAGCTCTGGACTGTTCCAGGTAGACATAGCCGAAGCGGGCCGATGGCGACGCGCTGGCGCCCAGCGCGGACACTGCGTCGGCCAGTTCGGCCCGCTCTGCCTCAGTCAGGTACTGGCGGAAGATCGAGTGCCACAGCACGGTCCAGGTTCCGCCTGCTAGCTCGGTGCGAGCCAACGTCGACGCGGCCGGTTCGCGCCGCAGGTCAGCGGGCACGTGCTCGGCGACCGTCAGCGCACCGCGAAGCCGGGCCAGCCGGTCGGCCTGATCCGGCCAGACGTAGGCGGTCAGGATGAGCCCGCCCTCAGGCGTCAGCGGGTCGATCGGTGCTAGGTCTCCGCCGGTGCGCTCGACCACCTCGATCCGAGCTTCAGGAGGCGCATCGCCAACCCAGCCGCCTGTCAGCACCACCGGCGAGGCCGGATCCCCGTATGAGCCGGACTCGCCTGGCACGCAGAAGTGGTCGGCCCGCAAGTTCAGGCCGGCGCTCGCGCCGACTTCGACGAGCCTGACTGGCAATTCAGCCTCGGCGGCAATGTAACGCAGTGCACCGAGCAGCGCGGCAGCCCGGCCCACCTCGTTGGTTTGCGGCGGACGGCCGAGCCAGGATCGGATCTCGTCGGCGTGCTCGGCGAGCGTCCGCCGGAGCGCCGCCCAGGCGTGCGGGCTACCGGGTTCGCTGTCTACGGCGCCGCCAGCGCTGGGGTAGTAAGCCGCCAGATCCGGTGCGTCGCCCGACAGCGCGAGCGCGTGCGCGCCGCCGAGCATGCGCAGCGGCAGCACTGTTGACAGCCGGTCGTCGAAATGCCCGGCGAGTACGTCGGCAGTCGGGCCGCCGGCCAGCAGATCGTCGGCGGCGTGCTCCAGCAAGTCGCCGTAGAGCGGGCTGCCGAGTTCGCGGCACGCCGCGCCTTGCCAGCGAAGCAGCTCTGCAGTGCGAGCGGCAGGCTTGCCGCTGGTGTCCGAATAATCCACGGCCGCCACTATGGCAGGCCTGCCCCGCTTCCGCTATCGCGGGTACAACTGGCCGGTAACAGACGAAGACCCCCCCATGTATGAGATGGAGGGGCCTCGCCGGAAAGCCTCTCGTTCTTCCCGCCGATTGCTCGGCAGTCAGCCGTGTGGGGCTTCCCCACTGCCTCGACGAGATCGTCAGGCGAGACAGGCAGTCGCCTGGCTACCTGCCCTCCCGGATTGCTCCGGGCCGGTCCGTCTTGACTGTGAATGAATTTCTACAGCCAGTTGCACATCGACCGCAAGAGCTTTCGGTAAATCAATTCAAGATTCTTTAGCGGCAGCGCGACCAGCGCTCCGCAAGCCCGTCAATCCGGTTAAAGGCGGGCCCTCGGGCTGACACCGGGAATGCCCTGCGATATGACCGCAGAACCGGCAACCTGAGTGTCGCGGCGGCGGACCAGCCGGGTAACACGCGTGAGGCCCCCGCATGTATGAGATGCAGGGGCCTCACTGGCCTGACACGGCGCCGACCTGCCGATTTCTCAGCCGTCTGCGCCCGCCCAGCCGTACCACTCACGTTGCCGTCACCGCGCAAGACCCGGTCCCCCGGACCTCGTGCGATCCCCTGGAGTTGCCTCCAGAGTGGCCTGCCGTTAAGCGGTGTCTGAATTAATACCGGGTCTCCTGACGGTCGCGCAAGGCCTTCTTGTTAACCTTTTCAAGATTCTTTTGCCGTCCACAGCATGCCGAATGTTGTCCCCCGTCCCGACGGTTTATCCACTGGCTGTCCACAGCGCCGTCCACAGCCTGCAGGTGGATATCGCCAGCTCACGATCATGATCCGGAGGCAAGCCTGACTGCCATCACGACGCTGACTGTCGCGAGCCTGAACCTGCACTGCGGTCTGGGCTGGCAAGGCGAGCCTTATGACGTCGCGGCCGCAATCTGCGGACTCGACGCACCGGTTATCTGCCTGCAGGAGGCCTGGCTGCCCAAGCCAGCGGGGGCGGCGGCCGCCAGTGCCGGAGGCGGGGAACCGCAAGCCGATGCGGTGGCAGTAGCGGCCGGAATGCTCGGTGCCGCCCTCTACCGGGTGCCGCAGAGGTCAGGCATCCGGCTGGCCGACTTCGTGGCTGCCTCAGGGGCAGCCGGCCGCGCGTCCGGTGACCTCTGCGTGGCAATACTCACCACGCTGCCGGTGACCTGCTACAAGGTGCGCGCGCTCGGCCGCGCTCCGGGCGACAGCGTGCCGCGGCTGGCCCAGGTCATCTGCCTGCGCCTGGCCAACGACGCAAGGATCCGGATCGTCAACACGCACCTGACGCACCGGCTGACAAGTCCGGCGCAATTGGGCATGCTCTGGCGGTATCTGCGCCGGCGGCCTGAGCCGACGCTGATCGCCGGAGACTTGAATATGCCGAGGCTGATAGCAGGCCGGCTGGCCGGATTCGAGCCCACCGTCTTCGGGCGCACCTGGCCCGCCTGGCAGCCATTGATTCAGCTCGACCATCTGCTCGCTGGCCGCGAGGTTCGCGCAGTCGCCGGTTCAGTGCTGCCCTCGGCTGGCTCCGACCATCTACCCGTCCGAGCGACGATCGCGCTATCCGCGCGCTCACGTCCCGATTTGGCGGAGCGAGAACATGGCCGACCGGAACATGGCCGAGCGAGAACACAGCGGCTGACGGGTGACTAGGAAGCCAGCCCTTCAATGATCTACCGACTCTTTATATTTTCTTGCACCATGGTCGACAACAGCGGCCTGGACAAGGACACCACCAGCGCCATAACGGGCTCCGGCCCGTTCTCCAACACCTGGGTCCGATCGAACTAGCAACAGCCGGCTCGCCCGAGCCGCTAACAGCTGCCCCGGCGGTCACTGATCGCCGGGGCAGCGGCCGGTCAGCGCGCCTTGATCGCGGCAACGAGCGCGGGGATAACCTCGGAAAGATCGCCGATCACGGCGTAGTCGGCGTGGGACATGATCGGCGCATGTGGGTCGGTGTTGACGACCACGATGTGCCGCGCCGACAGGCATCCGGCCATGTGCTGGATCGCGCCGCTAATGCCGCACGCCAGGTAGAGCTCCGGCGAGATCCTGGTGCCGGTCTGGCCGACCTGCTGCCGATGCGGCCGCCAGCCCTGGCTGGTGACCACGCGGGATACGCCGACGACCCCGCCGAGCAGTCCGGCCAGCTCCTCCAGTGGCGCGAACCCATCTGGTCCGCCGACGCCGCGGCCACCGCCCACCACCACTCGAGCCGTGGCCAGCGACAGTCCGCCGCCCAGGTCGGCCGACTCGGTCGCACGCACCAGCAGGTCGGCGTCGTCAAGCTGAGCGGAGAAAGCCCATACCCGCGGACGCTCGGCGACTGGCGTTCCGGCTCCCAGGTCCGGCTCGGCTATCGCGTCGGTGGCGACGGTCAGCAGCGCGCACGGCGCCTCAAGCAGCGCGTCCTCGAGCAGGCTGCCCGCCCAGCGCTGCCGGACTAGCAGCCACTCGCCCGCCGCCGCTGGTCGCGGCTCTGCCAGCACGCAGTTGGTCGCGACCGGCAGCCCGGCCATCGCGCCGAGGTGGGCAAGGACCTCGCTGCCGCGGTCGGTGGCGGCGGCGATTACCGCGGGGGCCTTTGCCGAGCCAGCGAGCTGATGGAGCGCGCGAGCCCAGGCCGCCGGCGCGTAACCAGCCAGCCCAGGTGCTGTCACCGTGCACAGCTCCGTGACCTCGAAGCCAGCTAGCTGGTCGGCCACCTTGTCCGGTCCCGGCCCGGCGCCCTCGGGCGCACCGAACGTCACAGCCGTGAGGCTAGCCCCAGCCGCGCTGGCCACCGACCGGGCGAATGACAACGCCTTCAGCGACGCATCCGCGGGGTTCGCCCCGTCGAGCTCGAGCAGGCACAGTATTGCTGGCAACCCGTCCCCTGCCACGCCGTCCCCTGCCGACCCGTCTCCCGGCACCCCGGGCCCTGGCACCTCGCGCTCGGTCATCCCGCGGCCCCGTTCCCGTTAGATCCGGCGGTTGCCCGTGGCCGCGATGACAGGACGCCGAGCTCGCCTAGCACGCGAACCAGCTCCGGCACCGCGGCGGAGCCGTGACCGAGTATCTCGGCGTGATGCGCGGACCGCTCGGGCAGCCGCAGCCGCTGCTTGCGCAAGCCGTCAGCCTGCCATTGCGGCCGCAGCACGGTGATCTCGGCGCGCTTGGCCCGCAGCCGGCCCGGCAGGGACGGATACCGCGGCAGGTTGATGCCCTCCTTCACGGTCACCACGGCCGGCAGCGCGAACTCGAACAGCTCCTGCGCGCCGCGATACTCCCGCCCGGCCCGGACTACGTCACCGGCCAGCTCGAGCCGCTTGATCCCCGCGGCGCACGGCCGCCCCAGCGCATGCGCGACGCGGATGCCGACCTGGTAACCGCCGGTGTCGGCGGCCTCGTTTCCGAAGAATATGAGGGGGAACGTGGTCGGCTCCAGCTCGCGGATTGCCTGCGTGATCGCGGTGGCCGTGGCGAGTGGTCCCCACTCCCGGCCGTCGGTCTCGAGCAGCACGCCGCGGTGCGCGCCGAGCGCCAGCATGTCGCGAAGCTGATCGGCCGCCTCTGGCGGTCCGAGCGTCAGCACCGTCACCGAGCCGCCCGCCTGCTCGGTGAGCCGGACCGCCTCCTCGACCGCGCATTCCTCGTGCGGGCTGACGGTAAAGCCAGACATCCGCGTGTCCACGTCGCTGCCGTCGTCGGTGAGAACTATCGTGCCGCCCACCATCGGCACCCGCTTGACGCAGACCAGGATGTCCATGCGGCTAGCACCTGACTCGCTCGTTCGCCGGGTCGAACAACGGCGTCGACCCAACGACGGCGACCGTAACCGGGTATTGCTCGCCGAGGTACTCGACTGCCAGCGGCGTACCCACGACCGCCTGGGCTGGCGGCAGGTAGGCCATCAGCAGGTGTTTGCCTACCGACGGCCCGGACCCCGCGCTGGTGACGTAGGAGTGGCGCCCCTTGGCGTCGGTGAGCGGCTCACCGGCGTCGGTCAGCACCGGCTCGCCGCCGAGCATGTAACGCAGCTCGCCGGACGCGGAGACATGGTCGTCGACCGTCAGCGTGCACAAGATCGCGGCTGGCGGCGCGTCTCGCTGGCGCAGGTACGCGGTCTTGCCGACGAAATCCTGCTCTTTGACCTTGGGCCTGGTCATGCCGGCCTCGACCAGGTTGTAGCTCGCGTCGAGCTCGGCGCCGTAGGCGCGGTAGCCCTTCTCGAGCCGGCCGGTCGTGCCGTACACGCCGATGCCCGCCGGGACCATGCCGTGGGCCAGGCCTGCCGAGAAGACCGCGTCCCAGAGCTTTGCGCCCTGCTCAATCGGCACGTGCAGCTCCCAGCCGAGTTCACCGACGTAGGAGATCCGCGAGGCGAGCACGGTCATTCCCTCGGCCTCGATGTCCCGGCAGGTCCCGAACGCGAATCCGCTGTTCGAGATGTCGTCGGCGGTGAGATTACCCAGGATGTCGCGTGCCTTCGGCCCCCACAGGCCGAATGTGGTCCAGGCCGAGGTGAGATCGCTGACGGCCGCGGAGCCGTCGTCGGGCAGGTGGTCGGCGATCCACTTGTAGTCCGCCATCCCGGTGGCACCGCCGGTGACGACGCGGAAGTGCCGGGGCCCGAGCCGCATGATCGTCAGGTCCGCGCGAAAGCCGCCCGCGTCGTCCAGGAACGAGGTGTACACCACCCGGCCGACCGGCACCTGCAGTTGTGCCACCGCCAGCTTCTGCAGGGCGTGCAACGCGCCGGGCCCGGTCACGTCAAGGATCGCGAACGCGGACAGATCGAACAGCGCGGCCCGCTCGCGCATGGCCAGGTGCTCGGCGTTGATGATCGGTGACCACCACCGGGATTCCCATTCGCCGCCCGCGGTCCATCAGCTGGCCGCGGTAGCGGTCCAGCAGGTCCCGGTTGCGCTCATACCAGAACGGGCGCTCCCAGCCCGCAGTCTCGTGGAACACCGCGCCAAGCTCGCGCTCGCGCTCGTACACCGGGCTGACCCGGACGGGCCGGCCCGACTCCCACTGCTCGTTCGGGTGCACGATGCCGTACATCTTGTTAAAGCCCTCGGCAGCTCGCGCGGTCACGTGCGCCGTCGTGCGCTGGTGCGGGTAGAACCGGGAGATCTCGGCCTCGTGAATGTCGATCTCCGGCGTCACCCCGCTCATCCACTCGGCGACCGCGCGGCCGATCCCTGGACCCTCCTTGATCCAGCTCGCCGCGACCGACCACAGGCCAGGCACTTCCGGCGTCTCGCCCGAGCACCGGATGGCCGTCGGGCGTCATCGAGATCAGCCCGTTGATGGCGTACCTGATGCCGGCCCGCTCGTCGCCGAGCAGGTCGGGCATCAGCTCGAGCGCCAACGCCAGCTGCGGGTCAAAGTCGTCCTGGGTGAACGGCAGCTCGGTCGGTGACAGTACCGCGGCCTCGATGGCGGGAATGTCGTCAGGCGCCACGATGATCGGCCGGTGGGCGTACGAGCCCACCTCCATGTCGCCGCCGTGCTGGCGCTCGTACATGTTCTCGTCGACGTCCCGGACGATCGGGTAAGCGATCTCGCCTTCGGTGTCGTCGAACAACGCGATCGGGCCGACGCTGATCATCTGGTGCACGATCGGGGTGAGCGGGATCCGGGCGCCGGCCATCTTGGCGATCCGCGGACTCCACACACCGCAGCAGATCGCGCAGACATCGGTCTGGATGTCGCCGTTGGTCGTGCGAACGGCGCTGACCCGGCCGTCGTCGGATTTGTCGATTCCGAGCACCTCGGTCCCAGCCAGCACGGTCAGCGCGCCAAGCTGCTGCGCTCGCTCGCGCATCAGCGTGCCAGCGCGCAGCGAGTCGACCACGCCGACGGTCGGGAAGTAAGCCCCGCCGATGATTACCGAGTCGTCTAGGTACGGCACCAGCTTGCGCACGCCCTCAGGAGTCAGCAGTTCGGCCGGGATTCCCCACGCCTTGGCCTGCGAGCAGCGACGACGCAGTTCGGTCATCCGGGCTGGCGTCCTCGCCACCTCGATGCCGCCGCTCTCGGTGAAGACGCCCAGGTCCTTGTACTGCTCGGTCGAGTCGCTGGTCAGCTCCATCATCATCTTGGAGTACTCGATCGGGAAGATGAAGTTCGACGCGTGGCCGGTTGAGCCGCCCGGGTTCGGCATCGGGCCCTTGTCCACCAGTACCAGCTCGGTCCAGCCGAGCCGGGCCAGATGGTAGGCAAGGCTGTTGCCGACGATGCCCGCCCCGATGATGACGGCACTGGCCCGGCCGGGGGTCTCGGTCATGATGCGATCTCACTCATCTAACTGTCCGCCGATCTGATTTCTTGGCCTACCCCGGCATGGTCACGGACGACTTCCCCGTTCCCGGAAAGTCGTCCGTGACCAACTGAGCCGAGCGCGCCGGTTGCTACTCGACCGGGATCTCCTTGTTGATCAAGCCGAGGTCGATCCCCTGCCGGTTGCGTACGATCCGGGCCGTCACGTACACGATGATCGCCAGCACGTACATCGCGCCCATGAATATGAGTGACGGGTGGAGGTTGACGTAGTAGTTGTCGTTCGACAGCCACTCATAGAGGTTGAAGCCCAGCAGCCCGATGGTGATCCAGCCGGCGACCGGGACGATCGGCACGCCGAAGCAGCCTGAGCTTGCTAGCGGGTGATGCTTGCCACAGGTCTTTCTTGACAAACGGCAAGAGCACCACGGCGATCGCGCTGAACAAGAACGTCACCGCGATCACTAGCGTCGCGTCGTAGGTGTAGTTCACGAATGTCGTGTTGTAGGCATAGATGGCGCTCAGGCCCACCGCCGGAAGCAGCATCAGGATCAGCGAGTAAATCGGAACCTTGCGCTTCTCCGAGACCTCGGCCGCCCGGTCCGGCAGCACGCGGTCGAACGCGGCCGCGAAGATGACTCGGGTCGAGGACAGGAACAGGGTCCCGACCCAGCCGAAGAACCACAGGCTCATCACCAGGATCAGGATCACCTGGAACGCCGTGTTGTGGACCAGCCAGGCAGCGAACAGGACCGGGTACGGCCAGACGGGCAGGATCCCCTTGGCCAGGAAGTTCAGCTGGTTTGAGTTCTGGTAGAACGCCCAGCCGAAGGTCTTGTCGATCAGCAGCAGGAATCCCACGGTCAGGATCACGGTGATCCACAGGCCGCCGAACATGCCGGTGAAGACCCGCCTGAAGTCGTTGGCGCCGCGGATCTCGCCGTACAGCGTGGCGCCCCAGTTCGGCCACAGGATGAAGAACATCATCACCGGGACGAGCAGCATCGTCGGCCCGAGCGGGCCGAAGGCTAGCTTGGGCGCCACGTAGCCAGCCTTCGCCGCTGCGGCTTGAGTGGCCGCGTAGGCGTTGTTTAGGCCGAAGAGGTTGTGCGTCGCCAGATTGAAGGAGTTCACGAAGTCCTGGTGGTTATTGATAAGCAGGAGCACGACGATCACTCCGAAGCCGACCAGGCCGCCGTAGAAGCACCACTTCTGGAACCTGGCGTAGCCCGCCATGCCGATCGACACCAGGAGCCCGGCGATCGCGATGGTAATCATCGAGACGACGAATATCCCGTTGTGCGTGGCGAACCAGGCGGCCCCGCCGGCTGGCCAGGTCCACTTCAGCGTCGCCCAGATGCGGCTGGAAGAACTGGACGGCGAGGATGTTGCCGTAGATCGGCGCCCACAGCCAGAGGATGAACCACCACCCGGTGGCTGCCATCACGAAGCCGAGACCGCTGCCCAGGATCCTCGTCTGCCAGACATAGTCCCCGCCTGCGCGCGGGATCGTCACGACGAGCCCGGCGTAGGCGATCACCAGGAACGACACCCAGATACCTGAGATCACCACCGAGGTGATCAGCTGGCCCTGGGGGAAGGCCGGGGCGGCGAAGGCGAACTCGTAGATCGCCAGGGTGACGAAGTTCGTGGCCAGGACCGCGTAGATCACCGAGTCCCGGACAGTCCAGCCACGCACGAGGCCGGTGGCGTTCCGGAGAAACAGCGCCGGAGCCTCACTGACCGATTCTGTTGCCATCTGCGCCTCTCAGTAATTGCCTATTGAGTGAGTCGCCCGGTGCGGGCTTCATGAAGATGCTGCCATAGAGCTATCGGTACTTCTGGGCATATCGGTACTTGCCTGTGATTCAGTTGTGCCGATTTCATGACTAGCCGTTTACGAGCAGGTAGCGCGATACCTTCGCCTTCTTCACGTCCAGCTCGATGACTGCGCCCTGCAGCACGCCGTCGCTATAGACGCTGCCGGGGTTGATGGCGAGGGTGCGGTTCATCCGCTTGATCGCGCGGCTCTCGTGAATGTGGCCGTGTACCGAGAGCAGCGGCTGGTACTTGTTGATCGCATCGCGAACCGCGGTCGACCCGACCGCCTTCATCACCGCGCCACCGTGCATCGGGCGCATGTTCTCGTCAAGAGCCGGAGCCTCGTCGAGCCCGGTTCCGTACGGCGGCGCGTGGAAATTGAAGATCGCCCGACTCATGTCGGGGACCAGGCCAGCCACCGCGTCGATCTTGGCGGCCAGATCGGGTTCGGGCGCCTCCCGGTAGGTATCCCACGGCGTCGGGTTGGTCCAGCCCATCGACACCAGCGAGAACCCGCCGAGATCGAGTAGCTTGCCCTCGGCAAAGCTCACGCAAGGCGAAGACTCGATGACGTCATCGATCTCGAAGATGTCGTCGTTCCCGCCGTTCAGGATGCACGGGATCTGCCCGCCGCGCAGCTTGTCGTCAGCCATGTTCAGCCAGCGGTCTAGCGAGCCGATCATTTCCGCGCTGAAACGCTGGTCCACGGCCTCCGCGTTCTCACCGAGGTGCGTGAGCTCATCGGGGCTGACGAGAGCAGGGTAAAAGCCGCTGTTGCGGATTCGCGTCTGCATCTCCTCCAGCGCCTGCTTGTTCTCCAGCCGGTAGGTCTGTCCGCGGAAGGTGAGTTGCCAGTACCCGTTGTGCGCCACGATCGGCACCATCGCCTTGCCCGTGACGTCCCCGCCCAGCACGACCAGGTCGGCTTTGTAGAAGGCAGCGGAGTTGAGGAACTTCCGCCAGCAGACCTCAGAGCCATGGATATCGGTCGCAAAGAAAATCTTCATGCGCCTATCATGCCTTTGCTGCACAGCATGTGCATGGGTGTAGCACCCAGCGGAACCGGACGTCAAGATTGATAACCGCTCAATCGTCCACGCAGCGACGCCAACCCGGCGTGTTCGGAGCGACGGCTGGCGAGCCGATCGGGTGGTCCCGTAGCTGGCTGTCAGCGCCGAACGAGACCGGTCAGTGGCCGACTTCCTCCGGCAGTTCGTACCAGCGGACGCGGTCGCCGACGTTCGCGCGCATTTTCCACTTCATGCCCTTGGGCACTGCCTGCGCGATCTGCGCGAGCGTCTCAGCCTGGGCGATCGGGTCGAATGGCGCGTCACGCGGAACGAGCTCGGGGTTGCTTTGCGCGAGGCCCGGCAGCTTGTCCAGGTTCCCGGTTACGGTGCGCCACCAGCCCCAGTCCGACCCGAGTACCTTTCCGAACCGGTCGTGGTCGATGGTGACCGCGCCGCGTATCTCCGCGCCGGGCGCGCTCACGGGCAGTCCGCTCAGCAGCTGAAAGATGTCCCAGACGTCCTTGGGATTGAGCTCGACGATCTGAAGCTTGGACAGCAGGATGTCGACCGCGCCCAGGGTGACCGGATGCGCGCCAAAAGACTGCCGGAAGTCCAGCACGTGGCACATCGACAGCCGGTCTACCATCACGTCGATCGGCCTGCCCGACGGCGCGTTAAAGTACATCTGCCGGTCGCCGTTGAGGTTATTGAACCGGCGGTCTGGCTCGCAGCCACTGCGCTCAAGGAAGGCGGCGGTATCCTTGCGCCCTTTTGACAGACAGGCGAAGTCCATGTCCTGACCGGCTCGTTGCCGTGGCGGCAGGTCCGGGCAGAGCACGCGGACCGCCAGTCCGCCGAGCAACTTCAGGTTGATGCCGGCTTCGGCGGCGGCACGCGCAAGCGCAATGGCCTCCGGCAGCGGATCGGCGACGGCGGCTTGCGGCGAATGGCCAGGCTGAACTCCCACGGCTGCTCCCGGAGTGTGCGATGACGGCAGGCGTCAACGGCACGATACCGCCGAGTGCGTGCGAAGTGGGATAACGACGGCGAGCGCAAGGCCGAATAAGCCACAAATAGGACGGCGCCCAAGGAGTCTTCGGACTGCGCACTCGGCTCACCTCGTACTTGCTGGCTCCTGGTGCGCCTTTTCCGCTGCCGACTCCTCCGCCGACCTTTGCGGTGGCACGTCGACGGGGCGCTCCGGGATCGGCATCAGTTGGCGGCCGCCCTCGACTGCCTGGAACGTGCCGCCGGCCACGTCGGTGCGCGACCGGTACGGGTGGGATTTGCGCGGGTGCGCGTTCGCGTAGAAGACGGCAGATATCCAGGTAACGAGCGAGATCGCGATCACGATCGGCATGACAATGACTGACAGGTGGGATCCTGACATGGCCGTCCACCCCCGGTTACTAGCCATCCGGCAGTCCCCTGTGCCTAGGCATACCCACCGAGAGTGTCAGCATGACAACTCCGCCCTACCAAGTCCGCCGAACGGCCGCGGCCGCTGATCTCATGATTCATCCGGCTTATCGTGTGTTATCGCCAAACCAGCGCAGACGTGGCATCGCGCTGCTTCGGTCTAACGTGACGGCTCGGTCACCGCTAGTCCGCCACGACCTGGAAGGTGGCCAGGCTCGGATCGGCGGCGTACGCGATGCGGCCGCCGTCGGCTGCCACCTCGCGGAGGGCGGCCACCGCCTCGGACGTGATCAGCTCGCCGGGAGCCAGCACCGGAACGCCCGGCGGATACGGCGCAATCAGCTCAGCGCTGACCCGGCCGATAGCGGCGGCCGCGGGCACGATCTCGTTCGGCGCGAAGAACGCATCCCGCGGCGCAAGCACTGTCTGCGGTTCCACGCTCCACGACGCGGCGACGGCCAGCTGCCGTGGCGCGCCGCGATGTCGTTCGATCGCCTCGATCAGCACCTCGGTGAACCGGGCGAGCTGTTCCTCGTCGTCGGCGATCGTTGGGATCGGCACCACGGTGTCGCGGTCAGCCATCTCCACCGGCATGCCTGCCGCGATGATGTCCGCCTCCACCTTGTTCCCGTGCGCGCCGGTCCCGGCCAGCAGCACGACCAGCTTCGTCGGCTCCACGCCGGGCCCGTCCAGGACGTCCACTCCCGGCACCTCGCGCAGCCGCTTGCGCGCCGCCGTGACGCCGCGCAGCAGCCGGTCGCACAGCCGCTCGCCGTGCGCGGCCAGCAGCGCCCTGGCTGCGTCGATACTCGCCATGATCGAGCCGGTCGGGCTGGTCGTGTGAGTTGCCTCGAATGCCCGGTCCAGCCGGGCCACGTCCAGTCGCGTGGTCCTGGCTAGCACCAGCGCGCCCTGCGTATACGCGGGCAGCGCCTTATGCGCGCTGGTCACCATCGCGTCGGCGCCGGCGGCGATGGCATGCGGCGGGAACTCGGGATGGAACCCCAGGTGCGCGGCCCAGGCCGCATCGACAACGAGAGGCACTCCGGCGTCATGCGCTGCCTGCGCGTGACCGGACAGGTCGCTGATGGTACCGACGTAGGTTGGGTCGCCGAGGAACACGGCGCACGCTTGCGGGTGCGCGGCGAGCGCATCGCGCACCGCCTGCACCGCGATGCCGGCCGGCAGCCCGGACGATGGATCGATGTCCGGCCGAACCCAGACCGGCCGAAGACCCGCCAGCACAAGGCCCAGCAGCAAGGACCTGTGCAGGGTCCGGTTGATGATCACTTCCTGGCCGGGCTGGCCGACGGCAAGCGCGAGCGCCTGGTTACCGTGCGTGGATCCCGGCCACCGAGAACCGGCACCAGTCCGCTCCCCACAAGTCCGCTGCCCGCGCTTCGGCCTCGATTCGCAGGTTGTCAGCGTGCTTGATGGTGTCCAGCCCGCCGTAGAACGGCGCGTCACCGGCCACCACCGCGCCGACCAGGTCTTGCCGCTGCTTGTGGCCTGGGACGCTCATCGGCGTCAGCTCGCCGGCGTCGGCCCGCCGGGTGAAGTCCAGCCAGGCGGCCAGCATCGGCGCGTCAGCGCGCAGTCCGAGCGGGTCTCGCGGATCAGTCATCCGGACCGTCGCGGCTTACCGGTGGTCCTCCGCGCACGTATGCCTCCACCTCGGCGGCGTCCTGGCCAGGCCCGAAGCCCTCGAGCAGCCAGGTCACGCCCGCCTCGCGCAGGGCGGCCGCAACGTCGCCGCGCTCGGGCGGGGTCAGCCGGTGCAAGGCACAGCGAACGGTAATATCAAGCGAGCGGGGTGCGCCCAGGGCGGTCAACTCTGCCCGCAGCGCGGCCAGATCGGCCACCGGAGGCGGCGCCGGACGCTGCCCTGAGCCGGGGAAGATCGGGAAGCAGCCCTGCAGCCTGGCCGCTCTGGCCAGTGGCCTGCGGTTCGGCCAGCGGCAGGCCGCCCAGACCGGCACCGGGTCTTGCACTGGTCGCGGCAGCATGGGCCCGGAATCGACCGCGAGACGGCTGCCCTGGTAGTGGACCTCGTTCCCCTCCAGAAGCCGCAGCACGACGTCTAGAGACTCGTCCAGCAGCTCGCCGCGGGCGCGCGGCGAGGTTTCCTCGCCGAACGCGCTGAACTCACGCCAGCCGTCGTCGCCCAGGCCGATGCCAACGTCTAGCCGGCCTCCGCAAAGCTGATCGAGCGTGGCGATCTGCCGTGCAAGCACCCACGGCCGCCGCCGGGCCAGCGGGGTGACCATCGGGCCCAGCCTGATGCTGCTCGTCGTCATGGCGATCGCGGCGAGCGCGGTCCAGGCTTCGGCCACCGCCATGCCCGGCTCGGCTAGCATGTGATCCCACAGGTAGAACCCGTCCCAGCCGGCCTGCTCGGCAACTGCGGCTAGCTCGGCGACCCGGCGCGGGCTGGCGAGCTCCGCGAACGGCGGCAGGAAGATCCCGTGCTTCACGCGCGGTTATCCGGCCGGCTCGGTCAGCTCGGGTGGCGCCGCGCCGGCCTGCTCGCGGACGTAGAACTCGGCCGTGAGCGGCGGCAGCGGCGTGTTCCCCAGGATGACGTCGGCTGCTTTCTCGGCGATCATCATCGTCGGCGCGTAGATGTTGCCGTTGGTGATATACGGCATCACGGAGGCGTCCACGACCCGCAGGCCGGTCATCCCGTGCACCCGCATGGTGGCTGGATCGACGACCGCCATCGGGCCGACGCCCATCGCGCAGGTGCAGGACGGGTGCAGCGCCGTCTCGCCGTCGTGCTTAACCCAGTCCAGGATCTGCTCCGGCGTCTGAACGGCGGGACCCGGCGAGATCTCGCCCGCGTTGAACGGGTCCATGGCCGGCTGCTTGAGGATCTTACGGGCCACACCGATCGCCTCGACCCACTCGCGCTGGTCCTGCTGGGTCGACAGGTAGTTGAACCGCAGGGCTGGCTTTGCGATGGGATCGGCCGAGGTGATCCGGACGCTGCCGCGGGCGTCGGAGTTCATCGGGCCGATGTGAACCTGGTAACCGTGGCCGCCGGCCGGCGAGGAACCGTCGTAGCGCACCGCGATCGGCAGGAAGTGGAACATCAGGTTCGGGTAGCCGACCTCGTCGTTGCTGCGGGCGAAGCCGCCGCCTTCGAAGTGGTTAGTCGCACCAGGGCCGCTGCGCAGGAACAGCCAGCGGGCACCGACGAGCGGCCGGTTCCGCCATTTGAGCGCGGGCGCGACCGAGACCGGCTGCTTGCAGCCGTGCTGGACGTAGACCTCTAGATGATCCTGCATGTTCTCGCCGACTCCGGCCAGCTCGTGCCGGACCTTGACGCCGGCCGGCTCGAGGATGGCGGGGCTGCCGACGCCGGATAGTTGCAGCAACTGCGGACTGTTGATGGCGCCGCCCGACAGGATGATCTCGCCTGCCCGCGCTGTCTGCAGCTTGCCGTCTTGGCGATACTCGACGCCGGTCGCCCCGGCGCCATCCAGGAGGATCTGCGTCACGAACGCGCGGGTGAGCAGCTTGAGGTTCGGCCGGTTCAGTACTGGGTGCAGGTAGGCGCGGGCAGCGGACAGCCGCCGGCCGCGGTGCAGGTTCCGGTCGAACGGCGCGAACCCCTCCTGCCGGTACCCGTTCACGTCGTCGGTCAGCTGGTAGCCCGCTTCCTGGACCGCGGCAAAGAACGCGCGGAACAGCGGGCTGTCGGCAGGGCCGCGTTCCAGGACGAGCGGGCCATCGCCGCCACGGAACTCATCCGCCCCGGCCAGGCAGGTCTCCATCCGCTTGAAGTAAGGCAGGCAATGCGCGTAGTCCCAGTTCGCCATGCCAGGATCGGCGGCCCACCGGGCGTAGTCGAGCGGGTTGCCGCGCTGGAAGATCATTCCGTTGATGCTGCTCGACCCGCCGAGCACCTTGCCGCGGGCGTGGTAAATCCGGCGGCCATTCATGAACGGCTCGGGCTCGGACTCGTACTTCCAGTCGTAGAACCGGCTGCCGATCGGGAACGTCAGCGCGGCCGGCATGTGAATGAAGACGTCCCACCGGTAGTCGGGCCGACCTGCTTCCAGCACCAGCACGCGGTTGGCGCGATCGGCCGACAGCCGGTTCGCCAGCGCGCAGCCCGCCGATCCGCCGCCGACGATGATGAAGTCGTAGCTAGCCACCATTAGGTTTGAAATCACCGCCTGCTCCGGGTTCTGGCGATGATATCGCGACAAGCACCGGGCAAACAGGGTGCCGAACGGCACGAGCGGGCCCGCTCGTCACTGGGCATCCGCCTTCGCGGGCCAGGTTCCGGACGGTTAACACGCTCCCTACCTCGCAAATCGGAGGTTGGCGACCGCATCGGTAATCTGAACTTTCATCGATTCGAAGCCTAAGCCACCCAAAACGCTCTAAAAGGGTCGCCGGGAATGCACAAGCGGTGGCGGCACCGTCCGCTGGAAGATCACCAGGTCAGAAGGATGAGTGCTGGCTGTCGTTGCAGCGACACCCAGTACTCATCTTTCTGACGTTAAGCCACTTGCTGCACGCTGCCAGTGACCTTATGACCGGAATGTGGCGCGCCAGCACGTGGTCAGCTGCGGGGAGCGCCGCGGTAGGTACCGAACGACCAGCGATTGCCCTCTGGGTCGCGGATTGCGAAGTCCGTCGAACCGTAGTCGGTTTCGTGCAGCTCGCTCAGTACCTCCGCCCCGGCTGCAGTCGCCCTGGCGAACAATGCGTCCGGCTCGTCGGTGACCACGTAAGCTCCGAAGCCGCCCGGCTGGAGGCGCCAGTTGTCATCCGCGTCGCTCTCCCTTGCCGAACCGAGCATGATGCCGCCGCCGGGCGGCCAGGCGAGCTCGGCGTGATCGACCCGGTCACCTTCGCCATAGACGGCTGTCTCCTCGAAGCCGAATGCGTCGACGAGGAACTTGATCAGTGCCCTGGCGTCGCGCGCCCGGAGTGTCGGCCATACCTGCGGTGCTGGTGTCTTATCGCTCATGAAGCCAGCCTGGCGCCAGCTAGGCCGCGCTGGCTTGGAAGTTTCGGAACTCCTCAGCCAGCCAGGAAGTCGGCGCGCACCCCGCCATAAGAGCGAAGTCCCGGTCCAGGTGGGCCTGGTCGAAGTAGCCGCACGAGGCGGCCAGCTCGGCCAGGCGCAGCGGTTCACCCGCCGCTGCGCGCCGCTGCAACTGCCGCCTGGCCCGGTCAAACCTGATCACCCGGGCCGCCGCCTTGGGCGCCAGCCCGGTCTCGGCGCGGAACGTCTCCCTGAGATGGCGGTCACTCCATCCGATCTCGGCCGCGAGTTCGCTCACCGCGACGGTGCCGCCGGTGCGGAGCATCCGCCGCCAGGCGTAACTGACCTCGTCGGCCGCGGCCGCCTTGCGGCTCGCATTGCTGATGCGCGCCAGCAGCATCTTGTCCAGGATGGCGAACCGTTGAGGCCAGCTGACCGCGCACTGAAGGCGGTCCTGCACCTCGTCGGCAAACCGGCCGAGCACATCCTGCGCAGGCACGTCGATACTGGCGAGCTCGCTGGCAGGCAAACCCAGAAGCGTCCGCGCGCCGAGCGGGCTCAGCCCGAGCTGGACTCCCGATTGCCTGCCGTCGTGGGTGATGATCGCGGGCGCTGTGTGCAGGCCGCCGACAAGGGCATCGAAAGTGCCTGGCCGCTGAGCGGGATCTGGGTGCGCCGCGATGACGAGCGGGTCGTCCAGGGTGAAGATGAGCGTCATGGACGGGGACGGCAACCCGCGATGACGCGCGGGCTCAACCCCGGCCTGCCGGAAGCCAACGTAGCTGTCAACGTACTCACGCAGCCCGCCCGCGGGGTCCCGCCACGCTTGCTCGTTGACGACCGCGCCGCCATCGCCTTGAGTCCCGCTCATGCGCCTATTGTCCACCAGCAGCCGCCTGCGAACAGCGTGCCGCCCGAGCCACCTCATCCGGGGCGGAACTGGTTCGCGCAATAGTTGTCACATCGTAATTGGCTTGCTCTTACCAATAATTTTATTTCATGATATGATGGCAAAAAGTCTTATTACTATTCGCTGCGTGACTGAAATCAAGCCGAGTAGTACGGCAATGACAGCATCGGCGGCGCGTGCGGCGCATCTCATCGTCGACGATTCCCCGTACATATTCTCCGACACGGTCGCCGAGGCACTGCTCGGCGAGCATGCCGCGGAACTGCTCAGCTATCACCGCGGGCACGCGACGCACCCGATCTTGTCCGCTGCCCGGGCCCAGGTGATCTGCCGCAGCCGGTACGCCGAGGACCGGCTGGCCGAGGCGGTCGATCGCGGAGTGCGGCAATACGTACTGCTCGGCGCGGGGCTCGACAGCTTCGGCTACCGGTCCCTCTTGGCCGGACAGGTCCAGGTCTTCGAGGTCGACCACCCCGGCACCCAGGAATGGAAGCGCGCTGCGCTGGCCATGGCCGGGATCGGCACTCCGGCGAGCCTCACCTTTGTGGCCGCCGACCTCGGCGCTGACTCGCTGACCGGAGCGCTGCAGGCGGCCGGCTTCAACTTCAGCCAGCCTGCGATGGTCAGCTGGCTGGGCGTGATCATGTACCTGCCCCGCCCGGCAATCGACTCGACACTGGCATCGCTGGCCGGGTTCGCGGCCGGCACCCATCTCATTGCCGACTACATGCTGCCCCAGTCACTGCGCGACGAAGCCGGCGACTTGTACGTCAGCCAGGTCGGGTCGGCGGCGGCGGACCGCGGCGAGCCGTGGCTGACCTTCCTGTCCCCGGCCGACATGGGCGGGCTGCTGGCCGAGCACGGTTTCGCCGCGACCGAGCATGTCGAGCAGCGGCACGCGGTGCCGGCCCAGCTGTGGGAGCGGAAGGATTCGCTGCAGCCGATCAGTCTGTCGATGATCGCTCAGGCCACTCTGTAGGGCCACGCCGCAGGACCGCAGGGCAGTAAAGTCGCGGAGTGCAGTTCGAACAGCGCCTGCGCTCAGGTCTTCATGACGGCAGCATCACCGTGGCCTTCCGCCAGTGGCGCCGGGCCCAGGTTGTGCCCGGTCATCACTACCGCACCGGCATAGACATGGTTCAGGCCGAGTCGGTTGACATCATCACTCCCGGCGACATCACGGCTGAGCTAGCGCGGGACGCGGGCTTCCCCGATGTTAGGGCGGCCGTGGCTGACCTTCGCCGAGATCCGGAGCTACCGCTCTACTGCATCAGGTTCCGGCGGCTGGACGGCCCGGATCCGCGCGCCGAGCTCGCGGCAGCCGCGTCGCTGTCGAGCCAGGAAGTGGCGGCAATCGCGGGCAGACTTGCCCGGATGGATGCCGCCAGTAAGCGCGGACCGTGGACAGTCGCCGTGCTCACCCAGATCGCCGACCGGCCGGGCGTCGTCTCTACCGAGCTCGCGGAGGCACTCGGCTGGGAGCGCGCGGACTTCAAGCTGCACGTCCGCCGGCTCAAGGAACTCGGCCTCACCATCAGCCTGGATGTCGGCTACCGGCTCTCGCCCAGAGGCGCCGCGTACCTGGCTGCGTCGGCTCGGCACGGCCGTTCCGCGTCCTGACCACGCGCACTCCCGGCCGCCCGCCGACACGACTTTACGCGGCCGCAACGAGCGGCGACCACGTTCCCTTAATAGCCCGCCGCGGGGTCGACGAGGCCAACCAGCGCTTCGCCGGCGGCAAAGCTCGCAACGTTCTCGCGGACCCGGTCTGCGAACGGGC
The DNA here is from genome assembly GCA_963804435.1 of uncultured Actinomycetota bacterium. Classification (GTDB taxonomy): domain Bacteria; phylum Actinomycetota; class Actinomycetes; order Streptosporangiales; family Streptosporangiaceae; genus JAJYUU01. Next base: position 5,135,965 of record CAWDQI010000001.1, read on the forward strand.
GTTCTGCCATCTCCAGGGTGTTGGCGGTGTGCGGGGTGATGATGCAGCGTTCCTGGATCCAGAGCGGGTGCCCGTCAGGCAGCGGCTCCGGATCGGTGACATCGAGGGCCGCGCCAGCGATAACCCCGTCAGCCAGGGCAGTCACCAGCGCGGCGGTGTCGACGTGCCGGCCGCGCGCGACGTTCACCAGCCAGCTGTCCGGCCGCATCGTGGCTAGCTGACTTGCGCCGATGATCCGATCTGTTTCAGGGGTCAGGGCCAGGGCGAGGAAGACGACCTTGGCTTCGGAGAGCGCCGCAGTCAGGCCGTCCAGCTGCAGCGTCCGGGCCGCGCCGGGCAACTGGCCGGCCGACCGCCGCACCACGGTGGCCGTAACCCGGAGCGGCGCGAGCAATTCCAGCAAGGTCGCGGCGATTCCGCCGCCGCCGAGTATCGTGACCGGCTGGTCATACAGGCTCTCGCCGCCAGGCGGACCCCAGGACGTCGCGACGACGCGGCGCGGCAGGCAGCGCAGGCCGGCCAGCGCGAGCGCCAGCGCATGCTCGGCCACCGGCTCGGCGTAACTGCCCTTAGCACACGTCCAGGTCAGTCCCGGATCCAGCACCCCGGCCGCCGCCAACGGCTCCACACCCGCCGCCGACAGCTGCACCCACCGCGCCCCAGTCGAAGCGAGCGCGCTGCGCAGACCATCGGGATCCCATGGCGCCAGCCAGACCAGGGCATCGGCGGTCTCGTCGATGCCGACCGGCTTGCCTCCGCCGTCGCTGATCGCGCGGGCTACATAGCCGATTCGGCCAGGACCAAGGGCAACGCGTGGCGCGCTCACGCTCGCAGACCTTAGCCGGTAAGCCGGGCAGGCGCGAGCGGCGGGTTACCGCAACGTGATGGTGTTGCCGGTGATCAGGGCGGCGGCATCTGAGGCCAGGTACGCGATCACATCGGCCACCTGCTCCGGCCTGGCCACGTGGATGAGGGTCTGCTCTGCCCGACCACCTCGCGGACCGCGTCGGTCACCCAGCCGGTATCGGTGACCGGCGGATACACCATGTTCGCTGTGATCCCGTACTGCGCCAACTCGAACGCCGCGGACATCGTGTAGTTGACCTGCGCCGCCTTGGCCGCGCCGTAGGACACTTCTTCGGGGAACCCGAGGTCGCCGCCCGACGTCAGGCCGATGATGCGCCCCAGGTCGCGCCACGCGCGATATGCCGTCGGGCGAACTCGCTGATCAGCAGGGCGGGCGCCATCGCATCTACGGCGAACTGCTGCTGCCAGGTGGCCGCGGAGACCGGCTGGAGCAGCCGGCCGAGCCGGTCGGAATCGGCGGGCGCGAAGGTGTCCTGCACCCAGCCGGTGGCGTTGTTCACCAGGATCTCGACCGGGCCGAGCTCCTGCTCGGCGGCGTCGAAAAGCGCCGCCGGCGCAGTCGGGTCCGACAGGTCGGCCTCGACCGCGATAGCGCGCCCGCCCGTCGCCTCAATCCGGGCTACGACGTGCTCGGCGCCCCGCGACCGGTGATCCCGGTAGGCCCGAGGAATGCCGGGATCGACCTGATCCTCGACCCGCAGGAACGTGCACAGCACGGCGCAGGCCTCGCGTGCCAGCGCCAGCGCCGTCGCGGCTCCGATCCCATGGTTGGTCCGGTCACCATGGCCGTCCGGACTGCAGCCATCGCGTCACTCCTCCCGCCTCTATAGCCAGCTCAGCGGGTCACGACGGTAGCCATGCCGGCTGCGGTTGGCCAGCGGTTTATCAGCTGCTACGGAGTCGCGGCCGGTACCGGGGTCGCTTCGCCCTCGGCGCGCACAGCCGGGCCTGCCAGCAGGTAGTAGACGAGCCCGCCGACGACCAGCCCGATGAAGACGCTGAAGTCCGAGCCAGCGGCGCGGCCTGACAGCGGGCCCGTAGACGCCAGGACGCCTCCGGTTGAGGCATTCAGCCAGAGATACGCGGCGACGCCGCCGGCGACCTGAGCAATGATCGCCGGCCAGTGCACGCCGCCTTTCCGGAAATAGCGTCCGCCGCGCTCGTTCAGGAGCGCGTTATGGTCGTACCGGTTCCGGCGAAGCCAGCTGTCCACCAAGTAGATGGCGCACCAGGGCGCAAGCCACAAGATGATGTACAGCAAGAACCCGGTGAGCAGCCCGAAGAAGCTTGACGAGAACACGGCATAGGCCGCGATGACGCCGCAGACAACGGTATCGATGGCAACGCAGTGAATCCGCTTCAGACTCGGGATCAGGCTCTGCAGCGTGACGCCCGAGGAGTAGAGGTCCAGGGTGTTGATCGCAAACAGCTGGAGAATCGCGAAGATTAGGAACGGGATCACGAACCAGGACTGGAATCCTGCCACCAGGCCGGTCGGCGAGTTAGCTGCTTCCGGCACTGCCGTTCCCACCGCGGCGCCGAGGATCTCCAGGAGTGCCGAGGGGATGGCCGCCCCCAGGGCCACCGCCAGGACGATCCGCTTGCTATTGGTGGACGACCGCAGGTAGCGCGAGTAATCGTTGCCGTTCTCGGTCCAGCCGAGGCCGCCGGCGGAAATCACCAGCGCCAGGAAAACGAGCATCATGCCCCATCCCGCGCCGTGCGGCGCGGCATGGAGGCTGGCCTTGGCGGCCGTGAGCACCGCCATGACCGCGAACAGCACGATGAACGGGATCGCCAGCCAGCGCAGTACCTTGAGCACCGCGGCGTGGCCAAGCGTCGGCAAGACCGCCTGGATGGCCACCGCGACGATGACGAACACAATCTTCGCGGCCGTACCAGCGGTGAACCCGGCCCTGGCCATCAGCACTATCGCGGCGAAGACGATGAAGGCGATGCCCTCGATCTCGAATCCGACCTGAGTGATCCAGTTGAAGAAGGATGGCAGTTTGTTACCTCTGGGCCCGAACGCGGCGCGGCTGATAGCGAAGGTCGTAGTGCCAGCCTGGGGACCCTGGACGCTTGCCAGTCCGGTCAGCACGTACGAGACGTTCCCAAGCAAGATGATCAGGACGGCTTGCGCGAACGACAGACCGAGAAAGACGACCGCAATCGCCCCGTAGTACACGAATTCCACGTTCCACACCGCGCCGGCCCACATCCAGAACAGCCCGCTCGGCCTGCCCCAGCGATCGCCGGGCGGGATGTGCTCGATGCCGCGCTGCTCGATAGTGGTCAGTGACGGCGCCGCGCCGCTGCCAGCAGCGCGTGCCTCACCCGAACTCGCCACCTGCAGCCTTCCTGCTCGCTTGCCCGGAATAATGGCCGGGGCCAGAGCAAACGCTAATTGACCTTGCGGTCCCGGCCTGCCCAGAACGGCTCGCGTAGCTTGAACTTCTGCAGCTTGCCGGTCGCGGTCCGGGGCAGCGCGTCGCGCACTTCAACTGAGGTCGGGCACTTGAAATGCGAGAGCCGGGACCGGCAGTGCTCGATCAGTTCTGCCTCGGTGACCTGGCTGCCGTCGCGAAGCACGACCAGAGCCTTCACTGTCTCGCCCCACTTGGCGTCTGGCACGCCGATCACGGCGGCCTCGGCGATGGCCGGGTGCTGGTAGAGGCAGTCCTCGACCTCGACGGAGCTCACGTTCTCCCCGCCGGAGATGATGACGTCCTTCTTCCGATCCGAGATGACCAGGTAGTCGCCGGCCTCGACATGGCCCTTATCGCCAGTGTGGAACCAGCCATCGTCCAGCGCTTTCGCCGACTCCTCCGGCTGCTCCCAGTAGCCGGCGAATACGTGATTCGAGCGAGCCAGCACTTCGCCCTCTTCGTCGGTCCGGATCTGCACGCCGACCGCGGGCACGCCCGCCCTGGACTGCAGCCGGGCCCGGTCGGCGGGCGGCAGGCCGTCCCACTCGGCCGGCGCGCGGTTGATGGTCAGCAGCGGCGCGGTCTCGGTAAGACCGTAGATCTGGATGAACTCCCAGCCGAGCTCGGTCTCGACCCGCTCGATGGTCTTCGACGGCGGCGGCGCCCCCGCGACTACGATCCGAACCGTCCCCGCGCCAGGGATCTGCTGCCCGGCGGCCCGGCGGGCCGCGGCGGCGGTAAGGATCGCGGCCACCACGGCCGGCGCACCGCACAGCAGCGTCACGCCGCGCTCGTCGATCCGGCGCAGGATCTCCTCGCCGTCGATCTTGCGAACGACGACCTGCGGGACGCCCATGGCGGTCACTGCGTACGGCATGCCCCAGCCGTTGCAGTGGAACATCGGCAGCGTGTGCATGAACACGTCCCGATCGGTCACGGCCGTGTGCCAGCCGAAAGTGGCCGCGTTCAGCCAGCAGTTGCGGTGCGTCAGCTGCACGCCCTTGGGGCGCGCTGTCGTGCCGCTGGTGTAGTTGATGCTGGCGGTCGCGTCCTCGTCGGCCAGCCACGCGGCCGGCTCGGCGCCGTCGGCAGCAGCCGCGAACAACTCAGCATCGGCTACGCCGTCAAGCACGATCTTGTGCTTCGCCTGCACGTCGCGCAGGCTCTCCTCGGACTCCGGGTCGACAAGCAGCACGGTGCTGCCGGAGTGCCCGATGATGTAGCTGATCTCGTCGGCGTTCAGCCGGAAGTTCACCGGCACCAGGATCCGGCCGTAGCCGCTGACGCCGAAGAACGAGATCAGGAACCTGGCGGCGTTCGGGCTGACGATCGCCACCCGCTCGCCATGGTCGATGCCCAACCGCTCAAGCGCCAGGGCCATGCCGCGGGCGCGGCTCTCCAGTTCGCGGTAAGTCAGCGCGCCGAGCGATCCGGCAGTCTCCGGCTCGTCGAAGACGGCGGTGCGGCTGCCGTACACGGCCGCCCCGCGGCTGAGGTAGTCCCCGATAGTGAGCGGAACTTTCATTGATGGCTCCCTCGCGCCCTACCACGTGCACACGTTGATGCCTTCATATCAGGACTCTCACTAACCTCAGCATAGTTTCACGGTAGCTATCGCGGTAGCTCGAGTAGTAGTATTAAAAGTATGAAAGTCAGTGTGAGCCTCCCGGCGGAAGAGGTCGCCTACCTTGACGCCTACGCCCAGGAACATGACATGCAATCGCGGTCGGCTGTCGTGTACAAGGCCGTCACGCTGCTTCGCTCCAGCCAGCTGGAAGCGGCGTATGAGGATGCCTGGCAATCGTGGGACTCATCTCAAGACGACGCCGGGTGGGACTCGGCAGCCGCTGACGGGCTGGACGGCTGAATGCGGCGCGGTGAAATCGTCATAGTCAATCTCGACCCGGCAATGGGCTCTGAAGCGAGCAAGTCTCGTCCGGCGGTAATTGTCAGCAACGACGCGGCCAATTCCGCTGCCGGGCGACTAGGCCGGGGAACTGTCACCGTCGTGCCGGTAACGTCGAGCACCGGCCGGGTGCATCCGTTCCAGGTTCTGCTCCCGGCCAGCCAGACAGGCCTCCGGCGGGACTCGAAAGCGCAGGCCGAGCAGGTCCGGTCGGTGGCGATCGAGCGTATCGGCAAGAAGGCCGGTCAACTTCCGTCGGCGCTGCTGGCGGAAGTTGACCGGGCCCTCCGTATTCACCTGAGCCTCTAGCCGCGAACGGGAATCACGGCGTGCGGGCCAGTGTCAGGACGCCTGAATGTCAGCCACAACGGCACCGCCGTCATCGCCATGAAGAATGCCGCCATAATCGGCAGGCTGATCCAGAGCCAGTTCATGCCCGTCCTTCCCTCGGTGGGCCGACCTCCTGCCGGCCACACCACTAGGGTCGGCAGGAAAGTTCTGCGGGACCTCTGACGGCCATCGGCCGCAGCCATGAGTTGGTCGATCCGGGGATCGGCGTTAGCTTCCGGCGGGCCTTCGGCCATGATGGGGCCATGGATCTGCCGGTGATGCCGCCTGTCGCACCCATGCTCGCCAAATCGGTGAAGGACATCCCCGATGGCGCGCTGAGCTACGAGCCGAAGTGGGACGGCTTTCGCTCGATCATCTTCCGCGACGGGGAAGAGGTGGAGATCGGCAGCCGGAACGAGCGGCCGATGACCAGGTACTTCCCCGAGGTAGTCGCGGCAGCGCGGGCGAGCCTGCCCGAGCGCTGCGTGGTCGACGGGGAGATCGTGATCCCGGATGCCGACGGCCGCAAGCTGGACTTCGAGGCGCTGCTGCAGCGCATCCACCCGGCGGACAGCCGGGTCCGGCTGCTGGCCAGCCAGACGCCGGCCGCGTTCGTCGCCTTCGACTTGCTGGCACTCGGCGACGAGGACCTCACCGGCCGCCCGTTCGAGCAGCGGCGGGCCATGCTGGAGGAGGCTATGGCCACGGCAGCGGCACCGGTGTACCTGACGCCGGCCACCCGCGATAAGGGAACGGCTACCCGCTGGTTCAGCCAGTTCGAGGGAGCGGGCCTGGATGGCGTAGTCGCCAAGCCACTGGACGGCGGATACCAGCCGGACAAGCGCGTCATGTTCAAGATCAAGCACGAGCGGACCGCCGACTGTGTCGTGGCCGGGTACCGGTTGCACAAGAGCGGCGGCGACGCGATCGGCTCGCTGCTGCTCGGCCTGTATGACGGCTCCGGGCGGCTGGCCAGCGTCGGCGTCGTCGGCGCATTCCCGATGGCGATGCGACGTCAACTGTTCACCGAAGTGCAGCCGCTGGTCACCGGCTTCGACGGGCACCCGTGGGACTGGGGCAGCCTGCAGCAGCAGGTGCGGCACCCGCGCGAAGCCGAGGGCAGCCGGTGGAACGCCGGAAAGGACCTATCGTTCGTGCCGCTGCGGCCAGAGCGAGTTGCCGAGGTCCGCTACGAGCACATGGAGGGAACGAGGTTCCGTCACACTGCGCAGTGGATTCGCTGGCGCGACGATCGTGACCCGAGGTCATGCGGGTTCGAGCAGCTCGAGGAGCCGGTGAAGTTCAACCTGGCCGAGATCCTGTCGCCATAGCGGGTGGCCACGCCGCCCTGGCGCCGTCGGCCGGCCGCGCGATCATGAAAGCCGGCTCGGTCGGCGTGGCGCCGGCCAGCGCATCGGTCACCGCAGCCGCGACCGCGCGGATGCGCGCCTCCGGCAGCAGCGTGATGACGCAGCCGCCGAACCCTCCGCCGGTCATCCGGGCCCCGAGCGCACCCGCCGCCAGCGCCGCGTCGACTGCCGTGTCAGCCGCGGGCCAGGACACCTCGAAGTCATCGCGGAGCGACACGTGCGACTGGGTCAGCAGCGTGCCGCACTCGGCCATCCGGCCAGCGCGCAGGAGTGCGGCGACCCGCTCCACTCGCTGGTTCTCGGTCACCACGTGCCGGGCGCGGCGGATCAGGATGGGGTCAGCTAGCCCCCCGAGCTGAGCCGCGTCGACGACGTCGCGGAGCGAGTGAACGCCAAGCAGCCTGGCGGCCCGCCGGCACTGCTGCCGTCGCGCCGCGTACTGCCCGTCAGCGAGTTCGTGCCGGACACCGGTGTCGACAACGAGAAGCTCGTGGCGATGGTGGCCAGGATCCAGCGGCACCGCTGCCGATTCTCCGCTGCGGCAGTCGAGCAGCAGAGCATGGCCGGCCTGGCACAGCATCGCGGCTGACTGGTCCATGATCCCGCAAGGCATGCCCACGAAGTCGGTCTCCGCACGCCGGGCGAGCGCAGCGATCTCCGGCCGGGACAGGCCAGCACCTCCGGCCAGAGCGGCCAGGCAACTCACTACCGAGCACGTCAGCGCGGCCGATGAGGACAACCCAGCACCGATGGGCAGATCGGCGTCGACGGCGACGTTCACGCCGCCGACGGGGCAGCCCGCCGCCTGCAGTGCCCAGGCCGCGCCCGCGACATACGCGGCCCAGCCGGTTACCGATCCCGGCCGCAGTTGGTCCAGCGGGATGCTCGCCACCTCGCCCGGCACTTGCCGGGAGCGCATTTCGAGCAGCGCGTCCGGCCGGCCAGCGGCCGCAGCCAGCACGCCCCGGCTTAGTGCGAACGGGAGCACGAGGCCATCGTTGTAGTCGGTATGCTCGCCGATCAGGTTGACGCGCCCCGGCGCGTGCCAGATCAGCTCCGGTGGCGCGCCGAAGCCCGCCGAGAACCAGCCGGCGAGCGACTGCGGGCGCACCAGGGGCGGCAATCCGTCTCGCTGCATCAGCACGCGTCACGCAGCATGCGCGCCGCATTCTCCGGCAGCACATCGTTGGACCAGATGCCCGCGCCGGTCTCCGTGCTCGCCATGTACTTGAGTTTCCCCGGTGCCCGGCGCTGCGGCATGACCTGCAGGTAAAGCGCACTCTCGGTGCGGGCCGGGCCGAGTCGCACGGCTGGCGCCTGCTGCCAGGAGGCCAGGTAGGGCATGGGCGCCGCGAACAACGCGTCGAGCCGGCGCAACACCGCGGGGTATATCTCGCCGAAGGCGGCGACAGCGGGCTCAGCCAGGCTCGCCAGGTCAGGCACCCGGCGCAGCGGGTACAGCATTACCTCGAACGGCCAGTGCGCCGCCTCGGGCACGAATGCCACCCAGTGCTCGTTCCGCTGGACGATCCGGCGGCGGTCGGCGATCTCGGCCGCCACCATGTCGTCGAACAAGTTGGTGCCGTGGCGAGCCTGGTAGGTCCGCGCGCTTGCCAGCAGCTGCCGGGACCGCGGCGGCACGTACGGGAGGGCATAGATCTGGCCGTGCGGATGCTGCAGGGTGGCGCCGACCTCCGCTCCCCGGTTCTCGAAGCAGAAGACGTGTTCGATACCTGGCCTGCTGCCCAGCGCGGCCGTCCGGTCGGCCCAGGCCGCCAGCACCGTACTGGCGCGTTCGGGGCTGAGCATGGCGAACGAACCGTCGTGATCCGCGGTGAAGCAGATAACCTCGCACCGTCCGCTGGCTGCGGCCCGCACGCCGAGATGATCGGCGGCGACTGCGCTCGGGCCGGTCCTGCTGAGCACCGGGAACCTGTTCTCGAACACCGCTACGTCGTAACCGGGCGCCGGAATCTCGGTCAGGTTCCCAGGCCGCGACGGGCAAAGCGGGCAGCTGTCGGCCGCGGGCAAGAACGTGCGGTCCTGCCGGTGCTCGGCGAACGCTATCCACTCCCCCGTCAGCGGATCCAAGCGCAGTCCGTAACCCGCAGCCGCCGCGCCGTCAGCGCTGGCGGGAGGCGGCAAATCGCGGCGGTCCGGCCAACCGGCCCGGCCGAGCCCGGGAGCCTCGTCGAAATAGATGATCTCGCGCCCGTCGGCGAGCGTGGCCGTGCTCTTCCAGATCCGCGCATGCATCGGCACCAGTCTGGCAGGTCAGTGTGGCAGGTAAGTGTTCCCGTCAACTTGCCTGTCGTCGCGATCCGGGGTTAATAGACGAGGCAGCTGGCCCTGGTGTTGGCCACCAGCATCTGCACAGCGAGGCGGGGCAGCCGGTTCAGCGACGCGGGCTGCGGGAACGCCTCGGCGAGCCCGCCCGCGATGATGGCGGACCGGGCGGCATAGCCGGCCGATGTGTAGTGGATCCCGTCGAAGATGAACCAGTCCCGTTGGGCGAGCGCGGCCCAGTTGAGGACCCGCATGTTCGGATAGCGACGGCAGGCATGCAGCAGGGCCCGGTTCCAGGCCTGCATGTTCTTCTCTGCATATGGGCCGGTCGCGAGCAGCGACCGGACATTAACCCACAAGGCCGGCTCGGTCCCGATCACCGACATCATCCGCCGGATACGCTCGGCCCGGCCCACGTTCGAGCCGACCGCGACGTCGGCGGTGTCGTTGGTACCCAGCGCCAGCACCCAGCAGCCGCGGTAGCCGGCGCGCACGAGCCGTTGCGCCAGCGTGTAGGCGTTCGGCTCGTTGAGTATCGTCTCCACGATCGACGTGCCACCGTAGACCTCGTACCGGGTGCTGGTTACGCCCACATCGGCATATTGCGCCCTGATGCGCAACACCGGATCCGGCTGATAGGCAGGCAAGACCAGCCCGTCGGAGGTGGAGTCGCCGAAGTGGACCACCGACCGGCAGGACGTGGTGAGCACCGGCGCCGCCACGGGCGGTGGTTTGCCGACGGCGGCTATCTGGCGGGCACGAGCGGCTTGCGTGGCCGACAGCGCGGCCGGTCCGGCCATCGGCGCGGTCGTTGACCCGCCATCCTGGCCCGCTGACGCCGCCGGCACCACGCCGGTCAGCGCGGCCACGGTCATGACGAGCACGCCCGACACCGCCGCGACCGCGGCCCAGCCCCGGCGCGGTGCAGCCTGCCAGGCCCCGGCTCGCAACGGCCCCAGCCAGCGGCCGATCGCGCCCTGCCTGATCGGCTCCTCGATGAAGCGCCAGGACAGCGCGGCAACGAGGACGCTCGCGGCCACCTGAAGCGACCCCCGGAGCAAGCTGTCTGCGGCGCCAGGCGGGGTCGTCAGCACGATGATCGGGTAGTGCCACAGGTAAATGCCATAGGAGCGGAGCCCGAGCCACCGCAGTGGGCCCCAGCCCAGGACCCAGCCAAGCTGGCTGGCAGGCGAGACGACGGCCAGCACAACCGCGGCTGTCGCCACCGAGAGCACCAGCATCCCGCCGCGATACAAAGACGGTGAGTACTGGCTGGTGCGCCAGATCAGGAGCGCGATCACGACAAGGCCGGCGGCGCCGGCACCGTCCAGGATGAGCCGGGCCCGCCGCCCGGGGTCCGCCGGCATCATCCGGCTCGGCCGGGCGAATGCGAGCGCTGCCCCGATCAGCAGCGCGAACGCCCTGGCGTCCGTGCCGTCGTAAACCCGGGTCGGATCGTAACCAGGGTGGTACAGCACAGCCATCACCGCGGCCGAAGCCGCGGCGAGCATCATGGCTGCCGCGGCGAGCCAGTAACCGCGCGAGTTGTCCGGCCGGCCCCGCACCAGGAACAAGCCGAGTAGGACAAGCCATGGCCACACCAGGTAGAACTGCTCCTCGACAGCGAGCGACCACAGGTGACCGAGCGGCGATGGTGGCCCGAACCGGGCGAAGTACGAGGAGTTGTGCGCGATCAGCCACCAGTTACTCACGTAACCGGCCGCCGCCGCCGTCGCGCCGCGTAATGCTGGCAGCTGAACTCGCTGCAGCAGCGCAACCCAGCCGGCCACCACTGCGAGCATGACGAACAAGGCCGGCAGGAGCCGGCGCGCTCGGCGCTGCCAGAAGCTGACCATCCTCAGGCTGCCGGTTGCAGCCTGCTGGGCGAGCAGCAGGTCAGTGATGAGGTAGCCGCTGAGGGTGAAGAAAATGCCGACGCCCAGCAGGCCGCCCTGCGCCCAGCCGAGGTTGACGTGGTAAGCGACGACGGCAAGAACGGCGAGTGCGCGAAGCCCGTCTAGGCCGGGAACGTAACGCAGGCCGCTTCCGGCAGGCTTCGGCATGACCCCTCGGGCGCTTATTCGCTGGACCGCGTAGCAGGTTACCGCCCTGGCCTGGCAGTGTCACGGAAAGTGCGCAAACGCCGGTCGTGTCGGTACCTACTTCGTGGCCAGGTAGACGATGACCGCGATGACAACAACGATCGCGACCACAAGCGGCGCCACGCGCTTGTAGACCGCGAGGCCAGCCGCGCTCATGAGGTTCAGCGGCTCGGGCTCGACGGCTGCGGCGAGCACCGCCTGAGGTCCGGGTGCCTCGCGCCCGACGGCAGCAAGGTCGCCGTTCGGAGGCGGCGGTTCGGGCAACTCAGCTGGCGCCGGGACGTCACCACCTAGCTTGGCCTCGAGGCACTGAACGAACTGGGTCAGCAGCTTGGCCGAAACCTCCTTGATCATCCCGCTGCCGAACTGGGCAATGCGGCCGGCGATGGTCAGGTCGGTGTCGACGGTCACGATCGTGCTATCACCGTCGGGCCGGAGCTGCGCAGAGATCACCGCGGTGGCGTTGCCCTGCCCGCGCGAGTCCCGGCCGCGAGCGTCGATCACGGCGCGGTAGGTCGCGTCGTCCTTCTGACTGAACTGCGCGGTGCCGGCGTACTCCGCCGAAACCGGGCCGACCTTGACCTTCACCTTGCCGGTGTACACGCCGTCGGTGACGCCGGTCAGCTGCGCGCCGGGCATGCACGGCGCGATCAGCACCAGGTTCGTCAGAATCGCCCACGCCTGCTCGATCGGCACCCGGACGGTGAACTCGTTGTCCAGCTTCATGAAGGCCGATCTTGCTAGATCCGGTATGCGGTTGTCGAGGACGAGCTTTGGTAGCGACGGCGGCGGCTTACGGCCGGCCGGTGTCCTTACGCATCCGCCAGACCGCTCCGCTAGCGAAAATGATCAGCCAGGCGAGCACGTTGACGACCCACGTCCAGTCCACGCCATTGCCGAGCAGCGGCGTATGTGCGAGCTGGTTGAGCCCGTACAGCGGGCTCCACTTGGCGAAATCCTGGACGGTCGGCGCGAACTGGCTGATCGGGATGAACAGGCCGCCGATCAAGGACAGCAGCGCCAGGATCAGCCCGAGCAGTTGCAAGACGTTCTCGGCGGGCAGCAGGTAACCGAGGAACAGGCCGAACGCCGCGAACAGCAGCGAGCCGATCCAGACGCAAATCCCGGTGACGATCCACAGGTAGGTCGGCATCGACGCCTTGTTCGTGATAGCGCCGACGATGTATACCGCAGCGACCGAGCAGGCGCCAAGTACCAGGGCAGTCAGGACCTTGATGACGACGTAGGCGACCGGCGACAGCGGGGTCAGCCGCAGCGGCATCAGCGTGGCCGGCACCCCGCAGCGCGGGGCAGTAATCGGCCAGGTCCGGAGCTTGATCGAGTTCGCCGCGGGTCAGGGGTACGGGCGTGACGAGGTCATTGAGATGATCAGAGACCTGCCGCAGGAAGGCTGACCGTGGTGCTGGACGCCGCTCATCCAGGCCACGCTGGTGATTCGCCGAGACAGCGGGCAAAGCCTGGCGGAATGACAACGTCGTCGCGAGTCAGCTCGTACACCGCGGACCGGCCAAGGCCGAGCAACGCTGAATCGACCCCGTTACGCAAAATATCGAGGACGTTCTCGACCCCGGCCTGCCCGCCGGCGGCCAGTCCCCACAAGTAAGCCCGCCCGATCATCACAGCGCGCGCGCCGAGTGCCAGCGCCTTGACCACGTCGCTGCCGCGCCTGATCCCGCCGTCCAGCAGCACTTCGACCTGGTCGCCGACAGCGTCCGCGACGGCCGGCAGCGCGCGGATCGTTGCGGGCGTGCCGTCCAGGTTGTTGCCACCGTGGTTGGACACCGAGATCGCCGTTACCCCGGCGTCCACGGCCCGCCGGGCATCGTCGACGCGGCTCACGCCCTTAAGAAGGAACGGGGCCCGCCACTGGGCACGGAGCCAGGCGACATCTTCCCAGCTTGGCGGCGGCGTCTGCATCCACTCCGCGTACGCGCCGAAAAAGGTAGGCGGCTGGGCTCCCGGCAGGGCCATGTTCGGCACGGTCAGGTCGGGCAGCTTGCCAGTCCGGGCATAGTCAGCCAGCCATCGCGGCCGCCGCAGCGTTTCCGGCGCATGCTGGAGCATCGTCCGCAAGTCCACGCGCTCCGGGATGGACGGGCTGCCCCAGTCGCGAGAATGCGAGAACGTCCAGTCCAGGGTGAGAATCAAGCCAGCTGCCCCGGCGGCCCTGGCCCGTTCCATCCTGGCCAGGATCTGATCCCGGCTGCCGCACCAGTAGATCTGGAAGAAGGTCTGCGGATTGGCGGCGACGACCTCTTCGACCGGCTTGCTTGCGAACGAACTCAATCCCATCGCGGTACCGCGAGCCGCGGCGGCGCGCGCCACCGCGACTTCCCCGTCGGGATGCACCGCCTGCACGCCGGTCGGCGAGATGATCACCGGCAGCGAGATTGGCTGGCCGAGGACCGTAGTTGCCAGGTCCCGCTGCGCGGCCAGGTCGGCGACGTGCGGCGCGAAGCCAAGCTCGGTGAAGGCCTGGACGTTGTCCGCTAGCGTCTGGCCGCGTTCTGAGCCGGCCAGCAGGGCTCCGTAAACGGACTTGGGCAGCCGTTTGCGCGCTCGGCGCTGCGCCTCGGCCACCGATTCGAACCAGGCACCTGCCATTCAGCTTTCTCCTTCGGCCGGCTGGCCCGCGATGCGCACCGGGCGCCGGCTGATAACTGGCGTAACTGGGACCAGGGTGCGCTCGCGCAGGCAGCCGCTCCACACGCCGGCCCCGTAGCAGACGTCATCGGCGATGTGACCGAGCCGTGAACCGGACCGGGTCCAGCTGCGGGCGCCGTTGCTCGTAGGCGGTCAGGGCCGGGCCAAGCAGCAGGGACGCGACCGCGGCGCGGCGGCCCCATCGCTGCAGCGCCGTCTTGCCGCCGGGCGCGGCAAGTGCGATCGCAAGAGCCGGGCGCGCCGAACTGGGTCACGTACCGGCCGATGCCGAGCCAGGTCTGGTGCACGGCTGTCAGCGTTGCCGGCAGCACGCCGTCGGCGGGCACGCCGGCCCGGCGCACCGCGCCGGTGAGGTTCAGCCAGGACGCAGTCACGCACGCCGCCGCGATGACCGGCCGCCGGGCCAGCAGCGCCGCCACCGTAGCAGCGGGCCAGGGCTGGAGGGCCAGCGGGGCCATGTTCGCCGGGTGCCGGCGCGCGAGCGGGCCGGCCGACGTGCCGTACCGGAATCGGCGGTCGAGCAGCCCCGGCCAGCTCGCGGGTCCCTGGTGCGGCACCTGGACCGACGGCTCGTAGCGGATCCGCCAGCCAGCCTCGTGTAGTCGCCAGATCAGGTCGACGTCCTCGCCATAGCGCAGAGCGGGATCGAAGTAGCTCAGCGCGGGGCCGGATGAGTCCCCGCTGCCTGCCGGGTTGGCCGGCGCGACGCAGCGAGCGACGTCGGCCAGAGCCTTACCGCGAACGAGCAGGGCGGCAGTCGGCACGTAGGCGACGCGACTGGACGGGAGGACCCTGGCGGGCCGTTCGCCTAGGTCGAGGCTGCCGCGAACCTGGTCGTAGCGGCCAGCTGCTGTCGTCGCGGCCGGCGCGACGATTCGGGGCGCCACGGCGGCGACGAGCGGATCATCCAGGTGCAGCGCAAGGCTGGCGATCCAGCCCGGCGGCGGCGCGCAGTCACTGTCCAGGAACGCGACCAAGTCGCTGGCAAATCCAGCCAGGCCGGTGTTCCGGGCGGCCGCCGGGCCGCCGCTGATCCGCCGACGATGCAGCTGGGCGCCGTGCCGCGCCGCGACCGCGGCGATCGCGGCCGGGTCGGCCGAACCATCGTCGACAACTACGACCGGGTACAGGCCGCCGACCGCGGCCAGGCAACGGTCCAGCAGCTGGGCGCGGTCACGGACCGGGACGATCACGGTGACGTCCGGCCGGGAATGCTGTTCGTTGTGCGGCGGGGGTACGGGGTGGGCCATGCCGGCATCGGTGAGCCTACGCGCAAGCAGGGCAGCTGCGCCCGAGCTGACCGGGCCGGCCTGCGCAGTTCTGCCAGTGCGGCCTGGCCAGCCGGGGTGAGCCGCATCACCCTGGCCGGCGATCCGCCAAACAACGCGCCGTCGCTGAGCTGTTTGGTGCCCGGGTCCAGCTCGACGCGAAAGCCACGCGGCAGCGGCGGCGTCGTCACGGCGCCGCCCTCACGGCGCCGCCCTCAGTTGGGGGCGCTCTCATAGGGCCAGTCCGCCGTCGACAGGCACAACCGCGCCGGTCATGCCGCTGCTACCGGGCCCGGCTAGGAAGGCCAGCACGGCTGCGACCTCAGCCGGGTCGAGCAGCCGGCCGGCGGGCTGACTGCTGGCGAAGTCGCAGGCACCGGTCAGGCCATACAGGCGGGCGCTCTCGTCCAGCATCGCGGTGGCAGTTGAGCCAGGGCTGACCGCATTGGCCGTCACCCCGGTCGGACCGAGCTCGACCGCGAGTGCGCGGACGAGCCCGGCGACACCCGCCTTGGCCGCGCAGTACGCGGCGAGCTTCGGCAGGCCACGGGTCGCAGCAGCTGATGCCACCGCGAGGAAGCGTCCGCTGCGCGGCTCTGCCCGGCGCAGCAGGGCCGGGATCGCGGCCCGGGCCAGGTTCAGCACGCCGCCGAGGTCGATGTCGACCACGGCCTGCTCTTGATCGCAAGGCACTTCCCACTGCAGCTGTCCGCCAGCGATCACCCCGGCACAGCCGATCGCGGCGTCAAGTCCGCCCCAGCGGGATTCTGCCTCGCCGACTGCCGCCGCCAGCGCAGCTGCTGACCGAACGTCAGCAGCGAAAGCGGCCACCCGCCCGCCATCGCCTGCGGAGCCGGACGCTTCGGTGACGGCAGCGGCGAGGTCGGCCTGGCCGGCCAGCGCATAGGGCACGCTGACCACATCTGTGTCGGCCAAGTCGACGGCAAGTACCGACCACCCGTCCGCCGCGAGCCGGCGGACGGTTGCGGCGCCGATGCCACGTGCAGCCCCGGTCACCAGGGCGACCCGGCCGATGGAGCTCATTACGGCCCAGCTGGGACAGCAAAATCCGGGACGGTGAAACCGGCCAGCGGGCTCTGGTCGCACGCGCGATCCGGCACGGGGCGCGAGGCGGTCGGCCGCGGGCCAATCGTGACCGGGACCGGTTTCCGGGCCCGGTGCGAGTGATCGCCGGACGGCCGCGGCGCAGCGGCCTTGTCCGCGACCGCGAGCGCAGCCTCGCCATGACCGCGAACGCACTCGGGATCGGGTCCGTCAAGCGGCAGGCCGGTGAAGAACTTGGCTGCCATGCACCCGCCTCCGCAGGCGTCATACGCCGAGCAGGAGGTGCAGGCCCCGCCTGACTGCGGCACCCGCAGACTGGCGAACAGCTCGGAGTGGCGCCACACGTCAGCGAATCCGCCGGTGCCGCGGACATTCCCAGCCAGGAACGCGTCATGGATGGCGAACGGGCACGCGTAAACGTCGCCGACCGGGTCGATGAGGCACACCACCCGGCCGGCGCCGCACATGTTCAGCCCCGGTAGTTCCTGGCCGTAACCGGACAGGTGGAAGAACGAGTCGCCGGTCAGCACATTCTCGCCACTCGCCAGCAGCCAGTCATACAACTGGCGCTGTTGCGCCGGGGTCGGATGCAACTGGTCCCAGACATCGGCACCGCGGCCAGAAGGTCGCAGCCTGGTAATGCGCAACTGTGCTCCGAACCGGTCAGCCAGCGCCGTGAAGTCGTCGAGCTGCGCGACGTTATGCCTCGTCATGACCACGGAGATCTTAAAGCCAGCGAACCCGGCATCGGCCAGGTTCTGCATCGCGCGCAGCGCCATCGCGTAGGAGCCGTCGCCGCGGACCGCGTCGTTAACCTCGGCGGTGGCACCGTCCAGCGAGATCTGCACGTCGATGTAGTCGCTGCCGGCCAGCCGCCGGGCGATCTCGGGCGTGATCCGCAGCCCGTTGGTAGAGAACTTGACACCGACGTGGTGAGCCGTGGCGTAGTCGACGAGTTCCCAGAAATCCGGCCGCACGGTCGGCTCGCCGCCACCGATGTTGACGTAGAAGACCTGCATGCGCTCAAGTTCGTCGATGACCCGCTTGCACTCCGCGGTGCTGAGCTCGTTCGGGTCGCGCCGGCCCGAGCTGGACAGGCAGTGCACACAGGACAGGTTGCAGGCGTAGGTCAGTTCCCAGGTCAGGCAGATCGGCGCATCCAGGCCATAGCGGAATTCGGCCACGAGCGAGCCTGCTCGTGCCGCCGGGGGAGCTGTCATGGTCATCACGCCGTCCTCGTGCAGATCATGGAGCTAGCCGCGAGGATCTCGAGCGCTCCGGTGTAGGCCGGCAGGTCGGCGGGCCCGATGCCGACGGCCGTACAGGCGGCGCGTGCGCTCGGCTGGCTGTTTAGGGACTGCACGACGGTCAGCAACGCAGGACTCTTCAGGAACGACAGCCGCCTGGTGCCAAAGTGGTAGAGCAGCGCGCCGAACCGCTCAGGCCGGACAGAGACCTGCGGGTGCAGCCGCCAGGCACCGTCCAGGTCGAAGGCTGTAGCCCTCACGCCGCCGCTAGTAGACACCGCACATGCCGTCGATGGAGATCTCCTCGACCAGCAGGTCGGCTGCGATTACCTGATCGGGCTGGATGTCGGCGACCTCGTGGGCTCGGGCGAGCTCGCCAGCGACGGGAAGCTGGTCAGCGGGCGGCGGGTCAAGTAGTTCGGTAGCGCTGTCGGCCATGTCGTGCTCCCTAGTTTCGGCACACTGTGACGAATAGCGAGTACATTAATCGTCACCCGGTGACATAATCAAGACCGGCGGAGCAAAATCAGGCTATGAGAGCAGCTGTCGTGGCACTAGCCGAGGACAACCCGGCGCACGCCGGACGCAGAGGGCGGCCGCCCGGCACTAGCGCGCGGCAGCTTGAGCTGATCTCGCTCCGCCTGTTCACCGAGGCAGGCTTCGAGGAAACCACCGTTGAGCAGATCGCGGTGGCCGCGGGCGTGAGCCGGCGAACTTTCTTCCGCTACTTCGACTCCAAGGCGGACGTGCTCTGGCATGCGTTCGACGGCGAGGTCAGGGCCTTGCGCGCGGCCTTTGCCGCCGTCGCGCCGGACGTGCCGCTGATGGCGGCGATCCGGCAGGCGGTCATCGGCGTCAACCGGTACCGGGCCGAGGACGTGCCCGAGCTGCGGACCCGGATGAACCTCATCGGCTCGGTGCCCGCGCTGCAGGCCAGCGCGGCGCACCACTACGACGACTGGGAGCGGGCGGTCAGCGAGTTCGCCGCCGTCCGGCTCGGGCAAGCAGCCGACGAGCTGTACCCGCTCGCGATCGGCCGGGCGACGCTGGCGGTCTGCCGGTCCGCGTACGACCAGTGGGCCGACCGCGCCGACGCCGACCTCACGGTGTACCTCGATCAGGCCCTCCGCGCGCTGGCGGCCGGCTTCGATCCTGAGCGACTGATTCGCAGGCGACGGGGCGTGATATGATCTGTCTAGTCTGTCCAGACAGATAGGAGCCTCAATGCAGTGGCAAGTTCAAGATGCCAAACAGCGTTTCAGTGAGGTCATCCGTGCCGCCCATGACGAAGGCCCGCAAGTTGTCACCAAACACGGCCACGAGGTGGCGGTTGTCATCGATATCGCCGACTACCGTCGGCTGAAGGGTGAGACCGTCGAGTTCAAGGAGTACCTGAGGTCGGGTCCGGGGTTCGACGATCTCGAGCTATCTCGCTCGGTCGAGTTGCCGCCTAGCTCCGACTGGGCAATCGAGGCGTGAGCTACCTCCTCGACACCAACGTTGTCTCGGAACTCCGCAAACGTGACCCGAACCCTCACCTTCTGACGTGGTACGGCCAGGTCAGGTCTGACCAGTTGTTCCTCAGCGTGCTCACTCTTGGTGAGATACGTCGTGGCATCGAGCGCCTTCGGAGGAAAGACGAGCCGCAGGCGGCACTGCTTGAACGCTGGCTATCCGGTCTCCTGATCGCCTTCAGAGATCGCGTCGCGGCCATCGACGCGCGCGTGGCCGAGGAATGGGGACGTCTCAACGTGCCGAATCCCATGCCGGTCATCGACGGACTGATCGCTGCTACGGCGAACGCCCGAGGCTGGACTCTTGTCACGCGCAACACTTCAGACATTCAGGGCGCAGCGTCTCTACTGAATCCGTTCGAGCCGTCGGCGTGACCGCGGTCATAACGCTCTCGCCGCCGTCGCGGGCCGACGCCGGCGAGTTCATCGCTGCGGCGCGAGCCAGCAAGGCGCTGCATCAGCCGTGGGCATCGGCGCCGGACTCGGCCGAGCGATTCACTGCTTTCCTGAACCGGGCTGCACGTGAGGATCAGGCCAGCTACCTGATCCGGCATCGCGAGTGTGGCGGCCTGGTCGGATACGTCAATATCAACAACATCGTCTGGGGCGCGCTTCAGTCCGGCTATCTGGGCTACGCGGGCTTCGCCTCGCATGCCGGGCGCGGCCTCATGACAGCCGGCCTCGCGGCCGTGATCACGGACGCCTTTGGCCACCTCGGGCTGCACCGGCTGGAAGCGAATATCCAACCCGACAACGCCCGCTCGCTGGCCATCGTGCGCCGGCTCGGCTTCTGGCGAGAAGGCTTCTCACCCCACTACTTGCTGATCGACGGTGAGTGGCGTGATCACGAGCGCTGGGCCATTCTCGCCGAGGACTTGACCAGCCTATGATCACGGCCCCGACCCCGGTCAGGCTGCGGCTCCGGGTGTTGACCACACAGCTGAGATTGGCAGGCAGGCAAGACGGTCCCCGAAGCTGAGCGGCTCCGCACCGCAGTACAGGACGAAGCCGGCGCGGAATCTTGGCCCAAGACGATCTCGAAGGATCCTCAACGAACGAAAGTCCGCAGCGCGAACAGTCTCGGCCGCCTTAATTTCGATACCGACCAGCTGGCCAGCATTGTCTTCGAGCAGACCGTCGACCTCGTACTGATCTCGGTCCCGATAGTGATAGAGGCGAGCAGTGGTACGAGCCCAGGTGAGCTGCCTAGCCAGCTCCGCGAGCACGAAGCTCTCGATCAACGGGCCAATTGGTGCTGTCGCGACCGCGCCGGTCGATAGATAGCGGGCTAGCCCAGAGTCAACGAAAATGAGCTTCGGTTTCCCAACAGCGCGCGTCGTGGCGGACGACGACCATGCTGGTATCCGACGGATGAGGTAAACCGTCTCGAGGATTTCTAGATAATTTCGTACAGTCGGTGCGGTAACGCTCAATTCGCTCGCTAGCCTGTTCGCGTTGAGCAGGCCACTGACCTGTGCGCCGAGCAACGACAAGAGGCGTCTCATATCGTCCGCGCGCTCGATCTCGGCGACCTGCCTGACGTCGCGCACTAGCAGGTCTGAGAGATAGCTGGCGAAGAAACGGTCCCGTCGGCGCGGCGTCTCTCTTCGGAGGGCTTCCGGATACCCCCCGGCCTCCACTCGAGCTAGGTAATCGCCCCGCCGCAATCGCGACGCTCCGGTCGCCAGGTCACTCCCCCGTGCAAAGGCAGCGTCCACGAAGCCGTCTGGTTCGCCGCCAATCTCCCCCTGAGAGAACGGCCACAACTCGACCGTCTCGGACCGGCCAGGCAACTCGTCCGGCAAGGTCCGCAAACCGAGCAGTCGAGCGGAGCCCGTTAGCAGAAATCGGCCGGGCCGAGGTTCACGATCGACTATGTGCTTGATTGCCAGCCACAGATCTGGAACTCGCTGAACCTCGTCGATGAGCATAAGCCCGTCGTGCCGAACGAACCGCACAGGGTCTTCTTGGGCAGCGGCACGAGTGACCGGATCATCCAGATACCTGGCAACTCCGTTCGGCTCCTGACGAAGGACGGCTTCTGCCAAAGTGCTCTTGCCTGACTGGCGCGCGCCGTTGACGACGACGACGCGGGTGTCTTCGAGCGCCTCGCGAACGAGGCTCGCAGCCCTTCTCGGGATGTAATTGACTCCGTGCAGCACACCCGAATCTTAGCACTGAGCTTTCGTTCTGCCGAGATAGACTCTTTCATTCTGCCGGACTTGATGATTTCGATCTGCCGACAATGCGTCCTTCACTCTGCCGGGCTAGTCGAGAGGCTGCCCGGCAATTGCCGGGGGCTCTCGGCCGGCCAGCAACGAGCCTGCGGCCAGCGCCGCGATCGGCAGGCCGCCGATCAGAACCACCAGACTGACGACCGGGGCATGCGCGAGGTTATGGATGCCGCGGTTCCAGGCGATGACGCCGAGATAGGCGGCGACCGTGCCGAGCAGCGCGCCTAGCAGAGCTAGGGCGGCGGCGGTCGCACCGGTGATAAGACGGCGTGTTCGGCTGCCTGCGCCCGTAGCGGCCAGCACCCGCAGGTCGCCCGCGGTCTCGCTGCGGATCAGCCCGATCGTCATGGCCAGCACAACTAGCGCCGCTACCACGGCGGCCGCGGTGGCTCTATTGCTGACCGAGACCAGCGACGCCTGGGCAGTTCGGGTCGCCGTCTCGACGGTCAGCCCGGCGGCCGCGGCCCAGTGATCGGCCCGGGTGATCTGCGTAGCTGTCAGCGGGTGGGGCGTCTCGATCAGCCAGGCGTCCGTGACCGGCGTCAGCCCGAGCGCTTTCACCTCGCGAGCAGTGATCAGCGTGGCTGGCGCCGACGAATAGTGCGGCAGTTGGCTAAGCACTTGAATCACCGGGTCGCTCACGCCCGGCCGGCTCCGTCCGGCCGACCCAGCGTGTTTGCCTGGGTGCACGCAGCCATTCCCGCCCGCGTGCGCGCACGCGGCCGCCAAGGCAAAGGTCATGAGCTTGCTTCCGGACAGATCCGGGAGCGAGGTAACGACGTCTGTGGCCGGTCTGATCTCCGCCGGGGAAATGCCGTAGAAGCTGAGCACCGCGGATGTGGCCAGGTAGACAGGGACGACCGGCTGCAACCCGTGGCGGCCGTCCGGCCCGGTGACCGACTTGGCGAGGACAGCGCTCGGTTTGCCGCTCACCGGGCCGGGACCGGGCCCGCCGACTGATTCGAATTGAATCCCAGGCGCAGTGACCGCATCGAGGGTCACGACGCGGCTGCCATGCAGCAGGTCGGCCAGGGCGCCGACGCGGTCGCGCAGTAGGGTGAGCCGTCCGGTGCTCATTGCCGGAGCGACCTCCGGGAGATTAACGGCCCCGCCGGGCGACACGTAGACCATGACCTGGTTGGCGGGCAAGTTGGCCCAGCCAGCGGGAGCGCCCGTGTGGCCGGGAGCAGCCGCGGCTGCGGCCGCGCTGACCGCGATCGCGGCGGCGATGCCGACAGCGAGGCTGATCGCCGCCAGCGCGGCGCCGGACCGAGCCTGGTACCGGCCCAGGTCACGCAGCGCGAGCCGGACAGCCACCGGCGTACGCCTGGCCAGAGCTGCCAGCCCGGCGATGGCTAGCGGCCCGAGCAGCAGGATGCCTGCCGTCGTCGCGACCAGGCCGACGATGAGCAGCGCCGCCACCCTCCCCTGGCCCGACAGCGCGATGAATGTCAGGCCAACGGCGAGCACCGCGGTGCCGACGGCGGCGAACCGGCGGCCCTGGCGCGGGCCGGGCGGGCGACCGGACAACGCAGCCACGATGGGCACCCGGCTGGCAGCGCGGGCGGGCCACCATGCTGCCGCGACCGCCGTCAGCACCGTCAGCACCATGGCCGCGGCAATCTCCCACCAGGGCAGGCTGAAGGCCGCGATCCGGTGCTGGACGATCGTCTCCAGGTGCGGGACGAAGGCCGCCCAGCCGGCGCAGGCCGGCCGCGGTGCCGGTAACCGCGGCGATGACGCCGACCACGGCGCCGTTGGCGAGCACGACCAGCCGGATGTGCCGGTCCGTCGCGCCGACAGCGCCGAGCATGCCCAGCGCCCGCAACCGCCGATGGGCGAGCACGGTGAAACCGGCCACGGCGATCAGCCCGACGAACGTCAGCGCGATGCGTGTCGAACACGAGCACGGCGGCGGGCGGGAACCCAGGATTGTACGGGGCGCGGCCCTGCACTTGCTCATTCGCGGCCGGAGCGAGCCGGTCAAGCTGCGCGCGGCCGGCGTTAAACAGGACTGTTGCCTCCTGCGGTGCGCTGATCTGCCCCGGTGCGACCAGCGCGAACTGGTCCTGCCAGTCGCCGGGATTCTCCACTATCCCGGTAACTGTGAGCGCCCGGCCGTTCTCGTGCCAGCTGCTGCCTATCCCCAGCTGGTAGATCGATGCCACGCCCGCGGTGACAGCGACATGGTCCGGCCCGGCGGGGAAGCTGCCCGCATCCAGGCGCAGCATCGGGTGCGAGTAGTTGCCATCCGGCGACTGCGAGCGCAGGTCGGTGGTGTTGACCGAGCCAGGAATATTGACTTTCTGATGCTCGATGACCTCGATACTGCCGAGGTCGCGGGCGGCGGCCCGGATGCCCGCTGCGAGCTGCGATGGCGAGCCAGTGATGGTGAGCAGGTGGTTCGCCGTGCCGAACTCGGCGCTCGGCGAAGTCGGCGCACCGGTCGCAACGGCGATGCCTACGGTGGCAGCAGCCACCGCGACGATCAGCAACCCGAGCACGATGAGTTGCTGGCGCCATTCCCGCCGGAACATCCGCCAGGCCCAGCGGACAACTGCCCGCCGCGCCGGGCTGCCGCCCGACACCGGGGCTGGCCCGCCGGGCCGGGATCGGACCGCGGCGGTCATTGCCCGTGGCCGGGCGTGAGCAGGGATTCGGGACCAAGCAGCGGCGAGGTCTGGTCGATCATGCGCCCGTCTCGGAGGAACACCACCCGGTCGGCCCACGAGGCAAGCTGCGCATCGTGGGTAACGACGACTCCCGCGACTTCGCCCCGGCAGGCTGTCCGGACTAGCCGCATGACGGCCTCGGCGTTGGCGGAGTCCAGCGCGCCGGATGGCTCATCGGCCAGGAGCAGGCGCCGTTCCCCCACAACGGCTCTGGCGATCGCAACGCGCTGGCGTTCGCCGCCGGACAGCTCGTCAGGGAAGCGGGATGCCCGGTCGCCGAGCCCGAGTTCGTCCAGCGCCCGCAAGCCGGCCGCTCGCGCCGACCTCGCCGGGGTGCCGTCGAGTTCCAGCGGCAACGAGACGTTTTCGGCAGCGGTCAGGCCTGCCAGCAGGTTGAAGTTCTGGAACACGTAGCCAATCGACCGCCGGCGCAGCCTCGCCCGTTCATTGCGCGACATCCGGCTGAGCGGCCTGCCGCCGACGAGCACCTCGCCACTCGTCGGGTCTTCCAGGCTGCCCGCGATCGTGAGCATGGTGCTCTTGCCTGACCCACTCGGACCCATGATTGCGACCAGCGCGCCGGGTTCGACCGTCAGGCTGACCTCGTCCAGAGCCCGCACCTGGGCGGCGCCGTCACCGTAGATCTTGGACACGTGCCGCAACTCGAGCGCGGTCATCGCCGGCCTCCAACCGGCCTGCGCAGCTTCGGTAGCGGTGGGGTTCGCCGCACCTGCGTGACAGGGGCGCGCTTGATCCGGCTGTCGGCGGAGTCCAGCCACCGGACGACCGAGTCCAGCCGGAAGAGCTCAGCGTCCACGGCCAGGGCGACGGCCAGGTCGTCCTCCGCGGCGTCTTCCTTGATCCGTGTCCATTGCTGCATCAGCTGGATGAGGTAACGACGATGGACCTGCAGCACTTCGGCCACGTTCACGCCCGGTACCCGGAGCGCGACCAGAACCTTGATGACCAATTCGTCGCGGGGCGGTGATGCCAGGTCTGGTGGCGTACGTAGCCAGTCGGCCAGCTCGGCCTCGCCCAGCTGCGTGATCCGGTAGCTCTTGTGCGGTCCCTCGTCCGCCGAGCCGTCCGACTCGACCAGCCCGTCTCGCTCAAGGCGCTGCAGCGTCGTGTAGACCTGCCCGACGTTGAGTGGCCACACTTCGCCGGTCCCGGCCTCGAACTCCTCGCGCAGCTGAAGACCGTATTTCGGGCCTTCGCTGAGCAGCGCCAGCAGCGCGTGCGGGACGCTCACGTTAGCCTCTTCTTGAGTATCATACTGAGTATAGTACTGACGATTGTGCGGCCACGCAACCGCTGGCCGAGCCGCACGCAACGCCGAGGCGGGGTTGACACCGCAGCCGGGCCGTCCTGATCCGGCGCCGCCCGGCCTGACGAAGGCCGCCGCTTGCGCCTACGATCAGCGGAATGAGCAGCAGGGGCGCAGCCGAGGGCACCATCGCGAGCAAGGCAGGGCAGCGTGACTGACCCGGGCCCGTCCGCCGATTCGATGCTCGTGCACGCGGGCTCGCTCGGGCAGCGCGGCGATCCGGTGACGCAGCCGCCGGTGCTGGCCAGCATCCTCGTGTCGTGGGGTGAGCCGCGCGCCGAGGATTACGGCCGCGGCGGCAATCCGAGCTGGACCGCTCTCGAACGGGTACTGGGTGCGATCGAGGACGGCGAGGCAATCCTGTTCGGCTCGGGTCAGGCCGCGTCCATGGCGCTGATGCTCGCGCTGGCCAACGGCCGGGACCGGATCGTGCTGCCACGTGACGGCTACTACAACGCGCGGGTGCTCGCCGAGAAGCTGCGGCCGCACGGTGCCGAGCCGGTGCTGGTCGACCTGAGCGATCACCTGGAGGTAGCACGCCAGCTTCGCGAGGCGCGCAGCGTGCTGTGGGCCGAGACGCCGACTAACCCGCTGCTCCGGGTAGCCGACCTGGCCGCACTCGCCCGCCTGGCCAGGGCAGCTGATGCCCCGATGATCGTCGACAATACGGTTGCGACCGGGCTGCTGCAGCGGCCGCTTGACCTCGGCGCAATCGCCTCGCTGTGCTCGCTGACCAAGGCCGCGTCCGGGCATTCCGACCTGGTCATGGGCGCGGTCATGACCCGCGATCCGGCCCTGGCGGCGGAGCTGCGCAGCTGGCGGACGCTCGGCGGCGGAATCGCCGGGCCCATGGAGAGCTGGCTGGCGCTGCGCGGCCTGAAAACGCTCCCGCTCCGGATCGAGCGCCAGTCGGCCAGTGCGCTCACCCTCGCTGAGCATCTTGCGGCTCACCCGCGGGTACGGGCCGTGCATTATCCCGGCCTGAACCAGGAGACGTTGGCCGTGGCCAGCGTGCAGATGCCACGCGGGTTCGGCCCGCTGCTCTCGTTCGAGCTGGACGGTACGGCTGCCGACGCGGACACGGTTGTCACAGCGGCGGCGCTGATCACGTCCGCCACCAGCTTCGGCGGGGTCGAGTCCAGCTGGGAACGACGTGCCCGCTGGCATGGCGAGACTGCGCCGGAGTCCTTGATCCGGTTGTCGGTCGGCATCGAGCCGGTCGCGGACCTGATCGCGGACCTCGATCGAGCGCTAGCCCAGTCACGGTGAACCGCAATAGCCGGAACGGAGCCGGCCTGCCGATGCAATCCGGCACGATTGCGGCGTGACCGACTACACGGGATTCGCCGCGTTTTACGACCGCATCATGGGCGACCGCAGCGAGGAGGTCGCGAGAGTTCAGGCGTATATCAGCAAGCATCTGCCGCTAGCACGCACACTGCTGGAGCTCGGCTGCGGCACCGGGGCCTTGCTGGCGGGTCTGACGCCCGGTCTCGCGCTGACCGGGATAGACCGCTCGCCGCAGATGCTGGCGCAAGCAGCGGAATCAGCACCTGCGGCCACCCTCGTACAGGCCGACATGACCGACTTCCGGCTGCCCGCACGGTTCGACGTGGTGATCTGCATGTTCGACACGCTGAACCATGTGCCGTCGTTCGACGGCTGGCTGTCGCTGTTCAGCCGGGTGCACGAGCACCTGGCCGACGGCGGGCTGTTCATCTTCGACGTCAACACGGCGGGCCGCCTTCGCCGCCTGGACGGCGCGCCGGCGTACGTCGACGAGTTTGACGGGAACGTGGTCGTCATGACGGTGCGGTCGGCGGAAGGCGACCTGTCGCTATGGGAGACCCGAATCTTCGAACATGCACACGCCGATGTCTACCGCCTGCACCATGAGCGAATCTATGAGCTCGGCGTGCCGCTCGCCCGGATTCATGCTGCGCTGGAAAAGCGATTCGAACTGCTTGAACAGGCCAGTCTGGACGGCAGCCCGGTCAGTGATGAATCCGACCGAGTGTTCTTTGCCTACCGCCGCCGCGCGAACACCTGATCAGCATTTGCCGTGGTCGGGCTCCATTGCCCTGGTCAGCTTCACGATCAGCGCAGAGAACTCCTCGCGCTCCGCGGCGGACAGCGACGCGAACAGCTCGGCCATGGCGTCCAGGCGCGGCTCAAGCGCTTGCCCGGCTGCTTGCGTGCCGACCTCGGACAGTTCGATCAGCGTCGCTCGCCGGTCGGTGGGATGCGGTCGCCGTACCACCAGTTGCGCCTCCTCGAGCGCATCGACGAGGGCGGTCATGTTCCGCGGCGTCGCGCCGAGCTGCTCGCCGAGATCGCGCATGATGCCGGGGCCGCCGCAGTGCAGCGCCTGCAGCAAGCGCAGGCGCGAGTAGCTGAGGCCGTCGCAGGTTCGCCCTTCCATCCAGCGAACGAACATCGACGCGAACCTCGCCGTCTGGCCCACAAGCACCCGCCGGCCCTCGGCGTCGTGGTCCTCGGCGTCGTGGTCCTCGGCGTCGCGGCCCTGGATCTTCTCTGCGGTCACGGGTCCAGCGTACCTAGGTGACTCGGTTGACACGACTATCTCGTCCGGTACTATTTCTGCAGTGATGATTCAAGTCTAAATCAATCGTCTACGGAAATCGAGGCTTACAACGATGAGCACTGAAAACAGTAACCAGGCCACGGACGCGACCAGCGCCAGCACGGCCAGCTGGAAGCTTGACCCAAGCAGCTCATCCGCACGGATCCAGCACAAGACGATCTGGGGACTTGTCACGGTTCGCGGATCATTCGGACAGGTCGGCGGGTCTGGCGAGATCCTCCCTGACGGGACGGGCCGCGGCCGGCTTGAGATCGGCGCGGCGTCGCTCGACACCAAGAACAGCAAGCGTGACGAGCACCTGCGGTCGGCGGACTTCTTCCACGCCAGCGCGCATCCCCAGATCGTGGTTGACCTCACCCGCATCGTCCGGCAGGGCGGCGACAGCGCGACAGCCGAGGGCACGCTGACCGTGGCCGGCCAAACGCGCCCGCTGGCCGTGAACGCGCGGATCACGGAGGCTACCGACAGCGCCATAACTCTGGCGGCCGACGCGGAGATCAACCGCGCCGATTACGGAATGAGCTGGAACCAGCTCGGCATGATCAAGGGTAACGCGCAGGTCAGCGTCGTAGCGCGGTTCGTCAGGTAGCGCCTGGCGCGACCAACAGGCAGCCAACGACGACGAGCGAGAAGGAACCGGATGAAGCTTCAGGTCATAGTCGGCAGCACCCGGCCCACCCGGGCCGCTGACAAGGTAGTGCCATGGGTCCTTGGCCGCGCGGCCATGCACGAGGCGTTCGAGACCGAACTGCTCGACCTCCGGGATTGGCCGCTGCCGATGTTCGGCGAGCACATGGGCAGCATCGGCGACCTAAGCGACCCGACGTATTCGGACGACGCCGTCCGCCGGTGGAATCGCAAGATCGCCGAGGCCGACGCTTACCTCGTCATCACGCCGGAGTACAACCACAGCATCCCCGGCGAGCTGAAGAACGCAATCGACAGCGTGTTCCTCTCGTTCGCGTTCCGGAACAAGCCACTCGCCGCCGTCGGCTACAGCGGCGGCGTGGGCGGCGGCATCCGCGCGATCGAGCACCTCGCCCAGGTGGCGGTGGAAGTGGAGGCGGTCCCGCTGCGTAGCACGGTTATCTTGCCGTTCGTGGACAAGGCGTTCACCGAGACCGGCGAGCCGGCCGATCCGGCAACCGAGGTGAGCCTGCAGATCGCGCTGGATGACCTGGCCTGGTGGGCCCGGGCGCTGCACAACGCACGCGCGGCAGGCGAACTGGTTCCCGGCAAGATCCGGGCCCGGATGGCGGCCGCCGCGCCGGCCCCCGCCCGCTAGCGCAAACGTATGGCAGTTCGGTGTCGCGCCGGCAACACCGAACTTCCATAGGTTTGGCCGTTACCGGCTCTCGCGGAAGGTGCGGCGGTAGGCGTTCGGCGTAGTCGCACGCCACGTACGGAAATGATGACGCAACGTGGCCGCGTTGCCGAAACCGGCCCGTTCCGCGATCACGTCCACGGTCTCGTCAGTCGCTTCAAGCAGGTGCTGCGCGAACAGAATTCGCTGACCGGTCAGCCAGCGCTGGGGCGTGGTGCCAGTCTCCTGCACGAAACGGCGCGCGAACGTGCGCGGCGACATAACCGCCAAGCTGGCCAGCTCATCCACGGTGACGGACCGGTCCAGGTTGCGCTGCATCCACTCGATGACATCGCCGAGCGTGTCGCAGTCCGGCTCGGCGACCGGCCGGTCCACGTACTGCGCCTGCCCGCCGTCGCGGTGCGGCGGCACTACCATGCGGCGCGCTATCGCGTTCGCGACCGCACTGCCCTGCTCCTTACGGACCAGGTACAGGCAGGCATCGATGCCCGCGGCCGTGCCCGCGCTGGTGACGACCGGGCCGTCGTCCACGTACAGCACCGACGGGTCTACCTTCGCGGCCGGGTACATGCGGGCCAGGCGGTCGGCATGACGCCAGTGGGTCGTGCAGGCACGGCCGTCAAGTAGGCCGGCCGCGCCGAGCACGAACGCTCCGGTGCACACGCTGAGCACCCGGGCACCCCGGTCGATCGCGCGCCTCAGGTCGGCCAGCAGCGGCGCAGGCCACTCATCGCGGCCGCAGCGATCGTCACCGCTGGCCGGCACGACGATCAAGTCGGCCTGCTCAAGCCGGTCGAGCGCGAACGGCGTGTCCAGTGTGAAGCCTGCCGGAGTCCGCAGCGGGCCCGGTTCGCCGGCCACGACCGCGAAGTCATAGCCGGGCAGGCCTTCCGCGGTCCGGTCGGAGCCGAATACCTCGCACACCACGCCGAGCTCGAACGGAGTAAATCCGTCAAGGACCACAGCGGCAACGTTCTCCAGCATGAGACGATCATGCCACACAGGATGGCAGGATATCGAGGTCAATCGTCTCTACTGCCACTTTAATTAGCGACCGCGGGCGGCCAGACTGGATATATGAAGCACAGCCAAGAGCACCAGCCCGGCTTCGTCCGCCGGCTATTTCAGCGCATCGGGAGCGTCATCGCCGAGTACAACTATGCGCAGCGCAGGATGACCGAGCTAGTGACTGCAGCAGACCGCTACCTGCCAGAGCCGGACGCCGCCCCGGAGGACTACGCAGAGTTCCTGTTCCGCACCTCAGGTCTGCTCCGGCACGAGCCGCCTGCGCGCAAGCGGGTCGCCAGTCGCTAGCCGAAGCCGCCGAACTCGCGCAGCAGCGCCGCCTTGGACCTCGCCCCGATCACCTTGCTGACAACCTTGCCGCCGGAGAAGACCGTCACCGTCGGCACATGGAGGACGCCGAACTGCTGGGTGGTAACGGGGTTCTCGTCCACGTTGATCTTGACAAGATCGACCCGGCCGGCTTGATCAGCGGCGATTGAGTCCAGCACCGGTGCCACCATGCGGCAGGGGCCGCACCATTCCGCCCAGTACTCCACGATGACCGGCCTCGGGTTCTTCAGTACCTCGGCCTCGAAGCTGGCGTCAGTCACGACTCGCGCGTTGGTCACTTTGACTCGCTCCGTTCTGAAACGTATAGCGTCGCGCAGTCCTCGCCGTTTCCCTGCTCGCAGACGTGCACGAGGCGGCGAAGCCGGCAGCGCAGCAGCGTCAGCTCCCTGACCTGATCATCGAGAGCTGCGATCTTCGCCCCGGCGGCACGGGCGATCCCCTCGGTGGAGCGTGCCTCGGCAGGCCCGAGCAATTCGGCGATCTCGCCGAGGGTGAAGCCCAGCTGCCTGGCCCGCCGGATGAAGACCAGCCGGGCACTATCGGCCTCGGAATACTCGCGGTAGCCGGAGCCATTGCGCTCGGGCTCGGCGAGCAGGCCGCGCCGCTGGTAAAAGCGCACGGTCTCGACGCCGACGCTTCCGGCGGCGGCCAGCTTCCCGATCGTCATCCCGGCCATCCCTGCACCGTACCGGCCGTACCTAGGTACGGAGTCAAGCCACGAGGCGAGCAGCCGGGTGATAAGGCTGGATCTCATGACCCGGTACGCACTGCTGCTGCTGCCGTCGGCGAACCGCGTCTACGCAGCGGCGTCTGTCGAACTGGGCGCGGCCGAGCTCGCGGCGTTCAGCGACTCGGTCCTAGGCGGCGGGCTCTCACCGGCGGCGCTAGCGGAACTGGGCGGCGTTCGGTACCTGGAGTTCGAGGCAGCTGGCATCGGCCCGCGGGAGACCGCGTTCCTGTCCAATGTCTCCGTCTGCTACGCGCTGTTCGAGCGGACGGACGGCTTGCTCCGGCCGGTTGACCTGCGCCGCCTGGACCGGTACGACGATGACCTGATCAGCATCCAGAAGTACGCGGGCAAGACCAACGAGCAGTTCACCAAGCTGCTGCTGAACGTGACGTTGCTGGCGTCGGCATTCGCCGGGCAGATGCTCGACCGCAAGCTAGCGGTGCTTGATCCGCTCTGCGGGCGGGGCACCACGCTGAATCAGGCGCTCATGTACGGGTATGACGCGGCCGGCATCGACGTGGATCAGCGGGACTTCGAGGCCTACGCGACGTTCATCAAGACGTGGCTGAAGCGGAAGCGGATCAAGCACAGGGCTGAGTACGACGGGCCGGTGCGGCGCGAGGGCAAGGTGGAAGGTCGTCGGCTGCAGGTCAGCCTGGCCGCTTCGAAACAGGAGCACAAGGCTGGACACACTCAGCGGCTCGATGTCATCTGCGCCGACACCACCCGAGCCCCGGAATTCTTCCGCCCCGAGACGTTCGACCTCATCGTTACCGACGCGCCGTATGGAGTACAGCACGGCAGCAAGAGCGCCAGAGGGCTGGCCCGGCGGCCGGCCGATCTGCTCAGCGATGCCGTGCCCGCCTGGGCCCGGCTGCTCCGGCCGGGCGGCGCGATCGGAATCGCCTGGAATACCTTCGTCGCGCCCCGCGAAACGGTGACCGGCATCCTGGCCGGGGCAGGCCTGGTGCTCGTCGAGTCCGGACCCTACGGGCAGTTCCGGCACCGGGTGGATCAGGCGATCATGCGGGACATCGTGGTCGCCCGGAAGGACTAAGTCAGCGGAGGTGCGCTGAACCCTGGCCCGGCGGCGGCGTCCAGGACCTCAGCGATCCGCAGCAGCCGCACGTCCGACAAGAACGGCCCGACCACCTGCACGCCGACCGGCAAGCCGGCCTGGCCGGGGCCAATCGGCAGCGCCACCACCGGCAGCAGAGCCGCGCCGATCGCGCAACACCACGCGGCCGCGATCAAGTGCGGAACGGCGGCGCCGTCAACGTCGAGCACGCGTTCGGCGATCGGCCTGTCGGTGTCGTGCGGGAACGCGGCCGTTGGCATCACCGGCGCGAGCACGGCATCGTAGTGCCCGAAGAAGTCGGCCCAGGCGGCACGCTGGCGCTGGCGCAACTCGGTGGCGCGCGTCACGGTCCGGAACCGGCTGGCCATCGCGCGCAGAGCGATTAGCGAAGGATCGTCCCCAGCGACACTCTCCAGCTCGGCGAAGGCGGCGAAGTCAGCTTCGGGCAGGCCGATCCCGATGATCGGCATCGTGATGTCCAGCCACGTCTTGAAGCCATCGGCAAGCGGCACGGGCAGCGGAACGGCGTCGACCCGGGCGCCCGCGTCGGCTAGCCGACTGGCGAAGCCGTCCAGGCAGGCCCTGACGTCAGCGCCGAGCGGAAGCATGTCGCTGCCGTCCGCGAAGACGGTCGCGATGCGCAGCTCCCTCGGTCCGCTGATCGGCGGACCCTCGTCGAGATCGAGCCGCCAGCCGACGGCGTCCTCCGGCAGCGGGCCCGCGACCACCTGCAAGGCTGTGCGCAGGTCGGCCACGCTACGGGCCAGCGGGCCAGCCACCCCGACATCGACCGTGATCAGGCTGCCGGGCGGGCCGGGAATGTGGCCGCGGACTGGCACTACTCCCCAGGACGCCTTCAGGCCGTAGGTGCCGTTGTGGTGCGAGGGGTTGCGGATCGACCCGCCGATGTCGCTGCCAAGCTCGAGCGGCGTGAGACCGGCCGCGACCGCCGCCGCCGCGCCGCCCGAAGACCCGCCGGCCGTGCGGGTGATGTCCCAGGGGTTGCTGGTCCGGCCGTAGACGTCGTTATAGGTTTGCCAGTCACCGGCGTACATCGGGGTGTTCGACTTGCCGAAGATGATGGCGCCTGCATCCTTCAGTCGCCGAACGGCCTGCGCATCGGCTGTTGGCACATACTCGGCCAGCTCGGGCGCGCCCGAGGTGGTCACGAGGCCCTCGGTTTCCCACACGTCTTTGACGGTCATCGGCAGTCCGTGCAACGTGCCAGTTAGCTCGCCTCGCGCCGTCGCGTCGTCCGCGGCGGCAGCTGCTTCCCGGGCTCGTTCGACGTCCCAGGCAACGATGGCATTGAGGGCAGAGTTGAGCTCTGCTGCTCGGGCGACGAGCTTGTCAAGGAGTTCACGACTGGAGATACCGCGTTCGCGGATAGCGCGGGTCAGGTCGGCCGCTGTCGCCGTAGCCAGGTCGAGGTCCATGACCGGACATTATCGGCTCGACCGGGACTGCTCCCAGTTCTTATTGTTGGTTGGCCTGGCGGGCCAGCTCCGACCACTCGGCGTAGCCGAGATGATCGAGGGTATCGGCGAGCCACGCTCGGGCTGCCGGGTCGAGTACGGCCGCCTGCAGATCGGCGCGGTCCTTGGGCCGGTCCAGGTGTGCCTTGTGCAACAAGGCCAGCTCGGGGCGAAGGTGCGGCACGCCGTCGACGGAGTGCAGCGCGCGTTCCCACGGAAGCCGGATGCTGGCGTCCCGCTTGAAGATCCACTCGTCGCCGCTGCGGTCCAGCAGCACGTCCAACTGCCACGGGTGATGCGCGTCCAGCCGGGCCCAGAGCTGTTCGCGGTTCTCCGTCAGGCTCAGGCCGGGCAGCAGCGGGCGTAACGCGCCGGCATGCGCCTCCCACAGGTCCCAGTCCGCCAGCGCGCTGCGGAGTTCCGCCAGATCCTCCATGCTGACGACCACGTCGATGTCCTCGTGCACGGCGGGCAGCCGCGCCAGCCCGCGCTGCCCGAAAAGCCGCCGGTGGGCGACATACCACCGGACGGTGGTCGGCGCCAGTAGCCGCGCAACGGCATCCGGGGAAAGCGGATCCCAGCGGCCGTAGAGCGACTGGAAGGCCTCCGCGTCGAGCTTGCTCAGGGCCTGGGTGAAGGGACTCGGCACCCTGGGCTGGCTACTGCTGGGCCGCGGGTGCTGACCCGGATGCCGGGGCCTGAGCCGCCGGAGGTGCCGACACCGGCACGAACTGGCCGTAGCTGGCGACTGGAGTGGCTGCGTAGTCGTGCGCGCCGGCGCCAGGACCGGCGGGCAGCCACTGGGCCTGACTCGGCGCCTCGGCAGCGGGCGAGATGATCATCCAGCCGCACAGCAGGATCAATATCGCCACGAAGGCGCAGAAGACCCAGAAGATCACGGTGAGCCCGGATTGAATCGTCAGCCCGAGTCCGGCGGCCTGGGCCGGGGAAATGCCGAACTGTGTCGGCGATGCTGGCTCGCGGACCAGGATGAGCGCCGAGATCACCTGGGCCAGCATCGGGACGATCGCGCCTGCAACGAGGGCGGCCCCGAGCCGGACCGGGCGCCAGAAGGCTG
This sequence comes from uncultured Actinomycetota bacterium, assembly GCA_963804435.1. GTDB lineage: Bacteria > Actinomycetota > Actinomycetes > Streptosporangiales > Streptosporangiaceae > JAJYUU01. The sequence goes on from CAWDQI010000001.1 coordinate 5,170,913, forward strand.
CAACCGCAACGACCGCGACTACCGCGGCCATCACGGCCACGTCGCCTGCTATCACTGCAGCCGGGTTCGCGAACGCGTTCCCTGCCGTGATCGTCTGGCTGAATCCATTCAGTGCGTGCAGCGCGTAACTGTCCCAGGACGGCGCGAACGCGATCGCTGTGCCGAGTGCGGCGACGATGATCATACTGAGCGGCACGGTCTCGTGGCCGAGTGGCCGCCTGAACCGGTTCGCCGGGGCGATCCGGAGCGCCACTGCGGACCCCATCGCGCACGCGAGGCAGCCCAGCAGACTAAGCACGAGGCCAGCCCCGGCGGTGTGCGCGCCATACGTGATCGGCGTGCCCGCGTCCGCCAGGAACAATCCGAAGGTAACGATGCTAAGGCCCGTCGCCAGGAGCGCCCCGGCCCTGAGACGGGCGCCGCCGAACATGATGAGCACTGCACTCGCGGTCCAGACGGCGAGGTAGATCACGTGCGGGACGAGGTTGGATGCCTGCTGCGCGAGGCTCGAGCCTGCCACGTAGTCACCGAACAGGCCGACAACGCCGAGAACGACGCCCGCGGCCAGGAGGCCCGCTCCGAGCAGCGGCCGTCGGCCGGCGTTGACGCCGGTCGTGGCAGCTGCGGCGGGCTCGACGGCTGGCTGGCTGACCGGCTCGATCGTGCCGGGAACTTCCGCGGACGCGAACCGGGTCCACGCGGCGGCCCAGCCCTCCGGCGTCTTGTGCCACCACTCCAGCGGCTGCGACTCGAGCGCCGCGACGTCCCAGATTCCGTAGAAGTGGGGTCCCTGGCCGATGGCGTACTTCGCCCCGCGGTGAGAGATCATCACGTTGTTCGGCACCTTCCCGACCTTCCTGCTGTGGTTCACCCCGTTCCTGCAGGCCAGAGCTTAGGAGCTTACCCTGCAGGAAAGCTGGAAGGTCGCTCTGGTAACGCTGATGTTTACTTTAAGCGTATAAACCGGAATTATGCCCCAGTGAGTTGCCGTGCGCGGTCGCAGGCCGGGCCGGGCGCGGCCCTCGGTGGGTATTAGCCTGCTTGGCGATGACTGACGACGACGTTCCCGGTTTCACCGCTGCGCTGGGTCTCCCCGGCATTGTCGACGCGCACGTCCACTTCCTGCCCGCCAACCTTCAGGATGCCGTGTGGCGATGGTTCGACCGGCTGGAACCAGCGTGGCCGATCACTTACCGGTACTCCGAGGCTGTCCGGAAACGCGTCCTGGACGGGCTGGGCGTGCGTCATCACACCACTTTGGCGTACCCGCACCGGGCCGGAATGCTTCGCTTCCTGAACGACCACACGCTCGGGCTCGCCGCGGCTGACCCGTCGGTCATTCCCACCTTCACCATCTTCCCCGAGCCCGGCGTCGGGCCGGAGACCGCCAGATGCCTGGCGGCCGGAGGCAAGTGCGTCAAAGTTCACCTTCAGGTCGGCGGCTTCGACACCGTTGATCCGCTGCTCGAGGAGTCCTGGAGACTTCTGGAGGAAGCCGGCACCCCGATCATCCTGCATGCGGGCGCGGTCGCGGACGGGTCTGGCAACGAGCAGTGGTGCGGTCCGGCTCCAGTGCGGCGACTGCTCGCGCGGTTTCCCGGGCTACGGCTGGTTATCGCCCATCTTGGCGCGCCCGACAGCGACGCCTTCGTGGCCCTGGCCGAGGAGCATCCCGGCGTCTGGCTCGACACCGCGATGATCTTCACCGACCCGCCGTACCTCGGCCCGTCGCCGCTGCACCTGGTGGACCGGGTGGGCGTCCTTGGCGACCGGATCGTGTTCGGCTCGGACTTCCCGACGATTCCCCACGCCTACGCCGCCCAGATCAGCGGGCTGGCCGCGCTGGGACTTGGCCGCGAATGGCTGCGCAACGTGCTCTGGCATAACGGCGTGCGGCTGTTCGGCTTGTGACGCCGGTCTGCTCCGGCGCCTACAGGCCGGAGGGCCAGGTGATCGATTCCGGGCCGACGAGGGGGGTCCCAACTTCCAGCTGGATCTGGGCATGGGCGGTGAGGGGGATGTTGCGCGGGTTGCCGCGGTAAAGCTGGCCGTTGTAGATGGCTGTGACCCGGCCTCTCGCCGGCCCGACCCGGGCTGGCCCGAGCGACTGTCCCCACTCGTCAAAGAAGTTGCCGAGAGTGTAGACGCGGTGCACTGGCGACTCGATGTGAATGATCCCGTCGGCGGCGTGCGTGTGCAGCCAGTAGAAGCAGTTGCCGCTCGAGATGAAGAGACCCTGGGGGGTGTTCTGGCCGCTCGCGCCAGGGATCCCGATGCCGGCCGGCACCTGCCTGGCAACGCCGTTCACGAATATTGTCAGATGCGCGTGGATGTGGAAGAGGGTCTGCTCGTTGCTAAGGCAGCGAATGCCGTCTACCCGCTGGCCGTGGGCGCTCGAAGCGATGCCGGCCAGTGGAGCGGCATGCGGAATGGGCACGCCTTCCGGGCCGAGCGGGCCACCGGGTTGCGCCGGCGCTAGCCTGCCGAGACCCGTCAGGGGCGCCAGGTCGAGCCGCCGCAAGCCCCCGGCTGAGGCCTGCGAGCCACCGCCACTGGCCGCCAGGGTGATGCCCACCACCGCCGCTGCCACTACCACGACTGCGCTAACGCTCGCCAGCCAGAGCCTGCGCCGCCGCTGACGGGCTTGCTCGGCCCGGATTCTGGCGAGCTTGTCGCGAGCCTGCTGCCGGCCTTTGCTACTCATTGCGCGATCCCCTCGACCGTACCTACTATCTACGTACGTAGACAGTAGCATCTCCAAGACAGCTGATTCGGGCCACATCAGCCATCTATGCTGGCCAGGAGAACGGGAGGCAGCGTGCGCGGATTCGGCGATCTCGAGGCGGTCGTCATGCACCTCGTCTGGGCTAAGGACGAGCCCGTGACCGTACGCGAGCTGTTCGACGAACTCCGGCGCGAGCGCGTCATCGCGTACACGACGGTGATGAGCACGATGGACAACCTGCACCGGAAGGGGTGGCTGGCCAGGGTGAAGGAGGGCAAGGCCTACCGTTACGCGGCAACCGCCAGCCGGGAGGAATACAGCGCGCGGCTGATGCATGAAGCGCTGGCCGGCGGCGGTGATACGTCAGCTGTGCTGAGTCACTTCGTCGCTCAGATTGGCGACGCTGAGTCGAAGGCCCTGCGTGAAGCGGTTCGCCGGCTTGCGGACACGGAGACCCGATGACGCCGACCCAGATCACGCAGGCACTGGTGCTGTCGCTGTACGCGCTGGCGGTGGCGTGGCATGCGCCCAAGGTGCTCACGCGCCTGACCGCGAGAGGCCTCGGCGTCGGGCTGGGGATTGCGGCCTGGCTGACCGCGATGACAACGGCGCTGGTATCGGCGGCGATCGCACTGCAGTTTCTGGTCAGAGCGGTGGTCGCAGGCTGGCCCGGCCTCGCCGAAGCGGTATGCCGCTCGGTTACAGGCGGCGCTTGCGCACCGGTGGTGTACCGCAGCGCGATGTTCGAGTTGCTGCTCGGGCTGGCTGTCGTGATTGCGACGATCACGGCTGTGGTGCTGGCGTGGCGCTACGGACGCGGCCTCCAGCAAGCGCAGCGGGGGACGCGGAGCCACGCCGAGGCCGCGCGGATGGCCGGCCAGCAACTAACCGCCGCAGCTGCCGGGACAGCGGCGAGGCCCGGCGACACCCTCGTCCTGGACGCCCGCGAGCCGGTGGCGTACTGCCTGCCCGGCCGTCCCGCCACGATCGTGCTGACAACCGGGGCACTGGCCGTACTCGACGCCCAGCAACTGTGTGCCGTGCTTGCGCACGAGCGAGCCCACATCGCGGGCCGCCACCATCTTCTGACCGCGTTGACCCGCGGGCTTGGCGCCGTGTTCTCGGCTGTGCCCCTGTTCACGGCCGGCCCGCGGCAAGTGGCGCAGCTGGCAGAGATGTGCGCCGACGACACCGCAGCGCGTAGCGTCGGCCGTGGCCCGCTCGTGGCTGCGCTGCTCGCCATGGGCACCGGCGCGCCGGTGCCGATGCGCGCGCTGGGCGCCACGAACCACGCGACGCTGGCCAGGGTGGAGCGGCTCACGGCACCCTCAGGCCGCGCGCGTTCGGCGGGCCGCCGGCTGGAGCTAGCCGCCGTTACCCTCCTGCTCCTCGCCGGGCCAGGCCTGATGATCGTCGTCGCGACAGCACTAGCCCCGGCGTAACAGCGCCCGGCGGGCTCGCTATCCGGTACCCTGATCACGAAGGGGAGTAGTCCCTCGTTGGCTGGCCGACATACCGGCGCTGCGGCGCCCGGCCACCGGGCCACGATATGTGGTGGACGAGACCTTCGGCTGTAGAGCGCATCCGGCCGAAGTCTCTCCGCGAGATCCCCGGTCGGCGGTACCGACCGAGGGAATCCTTAATGCAATACGTCGCGGTGGTAGGTGTCGCGTTCGCGATTACCTTCCTGGCCGAACTGCCGGACAAATCAATGTTTGCCTCGCTCGTCCTGAGCACCCGTTACCGGGCTTCGTGGGTCTGGGCGGGCGCAGCCGTGGCATTTGCCCTGCATATGGCGATCGCGGTGACGGCCGGTCAGTTGCTGGCGCTCCTTCCCCACCAGGTAGTCGATGGCGTCGTCGCTGCCTTGTTCCTGACCGGATCGGTGTACTTGTGGCGGAGCAGTTACCGCCAGCGGCCCGAAGAAGGCGCAGATGCCGCGCGGCTGGGCGGCCCAGCTGACTCGTTCTGGCGCGTCGCCGGCGCCAGCTTCGCCGTCATCTTCGTCGCCGAGTGGGGCGACATTACCCAGGTCACGGCCGCGAACCTGGCCGCGAGGTACGACCCTCTGCTGGTGTTTGCCGGTGCCACCCTCGGCCTGTGGGCGGTCGCGGCCGTCGCGGTCAGCATTGGCGCCAAGAGCCTCAATTTGATCCCGATGGCTTGGGTCCGCCGGATCACCGGGGCCATCCTGCTCGGCTTCGGGATTTACACGATCGTCGCCGCCATCGCGTGACCGGCCCCTCCCTCCGGGCGCCATCGGTCACTGCTTCGTAGCGCGGATCAAGACGCCCCGCTTCGTCAGCCACAGCGGCACCTCAGCCTCTTCGGCCCGGTCCGCCGGTATGTAGTGAGCACGACAGCAGGCCCGGACCTTGTCGCGACTTTCCAGCGCGAAGAACTTCCCATCCCACTGCTCGGGTTCGGCGTCCTCGAACACAGACCCGACGATCGACGCAGCTTCTTCGGCGTCAAAGGACGACGGCGGATAGCCTTCGAACATGATCTCGGGATCATTGTCGCGTGCTGCGCATGACGCGTAATACCGGCCGTCAGGGCGCAGCACTCGCTCCGCCTCCCTGATCGCGGTCAGAGGGTCTTCGAGGTGATACAGGCACCAGAGGTGCGTCACTTCAGCGATAGACTCGTCGCGGAATGGCAAGGTCCTCATGTCGGCAAGGACCACGGGCTTGTACGGGTTGGCGGCGAGCTGTGCAGGCGATGAGTCGACCCCGGCCCACCTGACACCGCGATCGAGGACAGCCGCAAGGCGCCCTTCACCGCAGCCGATATCAAGGATCGGCCCGCGTAGCTCCGGGGCGATCATGTCGTGAACGTCCTGCGGAGGCTTCCACGATTGCCACCGCTCGGGGTCTCGGTCATAGTCCGGCGTCAGGGCTGTCATCGGCAACATCGTTACACAGAGCGCCCAGCCGATTCGGGATAAGGATGCCGGCCAGGCAGTACAACAGGGTTGACTTGCCCGACCCGCTCGGGCCTATCAGTGCGAGGATCTCTCCGGCGGCTTGCGCCCAGCCCGCACCGCTCGTCATGCCCTTTGAGCCCGAACAGTCGCAGGCAGGGCGACAGTCCTGTTATCGAGACTGGTGTTCGCTGGCTGCTCTCCCGGCGCGCGCGAGATACGCAGTCGAAGTGTTGTGGTAGCTCGCCCGTCCTTGCCAACCGCTCGATGCCGTCGGGTTCGTACCCGAGCTTCTCGGAGACCCTGAACGAAGGAGCGTTATCGGCAAAAGCCCCGAGGTCGCGTCGGCCGCATCGAGCCCAGCGAACGCGAGATGCAGGACCGCAGCCCGCATCTCCGTGCCGAATCCGTGGCCCTGGTACTTCAAGCCCAGCCATGAGAAGCTGCTGACTTGCCGCAGGATCGGGAAGTCGGAAGCCGAAATCTCCTGCGCCCCGACCACCTGGCCGTTGGCAAACACAGCCAGCCCAAGTGACCAGTCGTCCGGAGACCAACTGCCTTGCCGTTGCCAGTGCCTCTGCATCAGCGCCCGCGCCCTCTGGTCTGGCGGCAGGCTGGGCCAGGAGACGAAGAACGGGACCTGTCCGGAATGGTGAATGCCCGCCGCCGCGAGGTCAGCCAACTCGCCGAGCTCATCGTCGGTAGGAAGGCGAAGTTCCAGGCGGGGAGTGGTGAGCCATAGCGGAGCTGTGGCCATAGGCCATGGCGGAGCGACGCGAAGTGATCGGACATCTGCTTGAAGGGGCTCGCTTGTGAGCACACGCCGGTATTCCAAGCATCTCGGTCAGTGGTGGTTGCTGTCGGCAGCCGTGCTGACGGCTCTCGTCGGCCCCCAACTCATGGTGAGGTCGGCCCTGGGCCGCTCGGGCCCGTCTGCTGCCAACCCGTCGGGCAAGCCCATTTCCGCGTCGGCCGTGCCCTACAAGGTGGCCATGGCCCACATGGTGATGGCCACGGCGGCGGCGGACATTCCCGACGCCCCAACTCTGCAGCCGGAGGGATGGACCGCGACGGCGAGCGATCAGTTAGGCAGGCATCCGGCCTCTGCGGTACTCGACTCCGACCCCTCGACCTACTGGAGCAGCCAGCCCTCGTCGCCCACGGCCGCCTTGCCGCAGTGGATCTCTATCGACATGCGGGGCGCCCAGATCGTATCCGGTCTCACCTACCAGCCCCGCCTGAGCGCTCAGCCGGACGGAGCGATCGGCCGGTTCGAGGTCAGTGTCAGCACTGACGGTGTCCACTTCGTGGCCGTCGCTTCGGGCACATGGGCCGACACCGCAGCGACGAAACAGGTTGGCATCAACCCGGTGAACACCCGCTTCGTCAGGCTCACCGCCCTGTCCTTCGCCGCGGGCTCGGGATCCTTCGTCACCGCCGCCGGGATCTCCCTCGAGGGGGTCCCGGACGTGGAGTCTCCGGCGGTCGAGAGCGCGATCAAGGCACAGAACCTGAGTACGAACCCGTCGGTCGTGGGCAAGTGGGGACCCACGATCGGCTTCCCGCTCGTTCCGGTGGCCGCCGCGCTGCTGCCCGACAACAAGATGCTGGTGTGGTCGGCCGACCAGGACATGAGCTACGGAGACGGCCAGAACGAGACGCAAACCGCCATCTTGAACCTGACCACTGGCGAGGTCACCCAGGAGACGATCACCAACACTCACCACGACATGTTCTGTCCCGGCGTTGCCATCTTGCCCAACGGGCAGATCATGGTTACCGGCGGCCTGAGCGACCAGCAGACGAGCATTTACGACCCCAGGACCAACTCGTGGATCAAGGGACCGCAGATGAACGTAGGCCGCGGCTATCAGGGCATGACACTGCTCTCGAACGGCCAGGTCTTCACCCTCGGCGGTTCGTGGTCGGGCTTGCTCGGCGGCAAGCTCGGCGAGGTGTGGTCGCGGACCGGGAGCTGGCGCGAGCTAACCAACGTCCGGGCCAAACCGATGTACACCGCCGATCCCCAAGGCGTGTATCGGGCCGACAACCATGGATGGTTCATCGCCGCCTCCCGCGGCAAGGTGCTCCAGGCGGGCCCCTCGAAACAGATGAACTGGATCACCACCACCGGGTCGGGCAGCATCAAACGGGCCGGGCTCCGGGGCACCAGCGCGGACGCGATGAACGGCAACGCCGTGTACTACGACGTCGACAAGATCATCACCATTGGCGGTGCCCCTGCCTACCAGGACTCGTTCGCCACGAACCGGGCGTATGAGATCAACATCAGCACCGGGGCCGCGAAGGTGACCCCGGTCGGCTCGATGCACTATCCCCGCGCTTTCGCGAACAGCGTGGTGCTGCCGAACGGCGAAGTCGTGACCATGGGCGGGCAAACGTATGCGCTGCCCTTCAGCGACGGCAACTCACTGCTCAACCCCGAGCTCTGGAACCCGGCAACCAGCCATTTCAGCGTCATGGCCCCCGAGGCCGAGCCCCGCAACTACCACTCGGCAGCCATCCTCCTCCCCGACGGTCGAGTGTTGTCGGGTGGTGGCGGACTTTGCGGCTCCTGTGACACTAACCATCCCGACGGGCAGATCTTCAGCCCGCCCTACTTGTTCAACTCCAACGGCACCTTGCGCACCCGGCCGACCATCAAGTCGGCGCCGACCTCTGCGGCAACCGGCCAGAGGATCTCGGTCAAGACCGGTGGTCCGGTCTCGAGATTCGCCATGGTGCGGTACGGGGAGGCGACCCACGCCGTGGACAATGACCAGCGCCGCATCCCACTGTCGATCGTGTCTTCGAGCGGCGACACCTACAAGCTGGCCATCCCCTCCGACCCCGGGATCGCCCTGCCCGGCCCCTACATGCTCTTTGCCCTCAACTCGAGGGGGACGCCCAGCGTGTCAAAGACCGTCTCGATCACCAACGTAGCTACCCGGCGCCCCACCGACCGCTACGGCCGCGCGGTGTTCTCCGCTCGTCCGTCGCTGTACTGGCCGCTCGACGACGCGCGCGGACGGACGGCTGCCGACTTGAGCGGCAACGGCGACATCGGCAACTACTCGGTCAAGGGGATCACCTACGGCGCCCCGAGCCGGGTCGAGGGGGTGTCGGGCCGCGGCATTACCCTGAACGGCTCCAGCGGCCAGATCGTGGCGTCCCAGCCCATCACCAATCCCACCACCTACTCCGAGGAGATGTGGTTCAAGACCACGACAACCGAGGGCGGCTACCTCATGGGCTTCGGCACCTCTCCCCGTGGGCGGTCCGTCAGCAGGGACCGGCAGGTATGGATCTCCGACGACGGCCAGCTCAACTTCGGGATCTACGACGGTCAGCCCCTGACGATTCGGTCGCGCGGGTCCTACAACGACGGGAAGTGGCACCAGGTCGTCGCCACCCAGGGCCCCGTCGGCCTGAACTTGTATGTCGATGGACATCTCGTGAGCCGCAAAGTCACCACCAGGCCGCCGGAGGGCTACCTGGGCTACTGGCGTGTCGGTTACGAGGACGCCGCCGGCTGGCCCGATTCACCCACCAACAACTACTTCGCGGGGACAATCTCCGACGTTGCGTTCTACAACTCCGAGCTGTCGAGCAGCCGGGTCCAAACCCAGTACCAGGCCTCTGCGGCGTCCGCATCGACGTTCGGGACGAGCGGATCGCGCCTCGCGCCTGGTGGCGTGTACAGATAGAGCGGTCAGGGTCACCGCGGCGCGCTTTGGCGGCGCGTTCCAGCCACCAACCACCAAATTGGGTTATGAGCCGGACGACGGCCGTTTACAGCGTGCCGACCAATCTGCCGGCGGCGTGCTGGCCTCGGCTGATAGCCCTCCGGCGCGGTACGTCTTACGCGTTGGAGCGTGTCGCCGGCCGTCCCGTTTTACAAATCGGCTCACAAGATGCTCGGGGCTAGCTGGCCGTACTTAGGACCGCTGACACTGCGTCGAGAGAGTGCTCGGCACCGGGTCCCGCCGAGGTCACCGCACTAGCCGCGATGCTGCGCCGGGCATCCTATAAGGCTTGACTTATATAAGCGTCTACTGATATCTTGGCCCGGTGCACGCGTTTGACGTACTCGGCGATCCGGTGCGCCGCCGCATCCTGGAGCTGCTCGGGGACGGCGAGCTCACCTCCGGCGGGCTCTGCGAGGTGATCCAGCGCGAGTTCGGCATCTCCCAGCCCGCCGTCTCTCAGCACCTCAAGGTGTTGCGGGACAACGGTTTCGCCACGGTCCGACCGGACGGCGCGCGCCGCCTCTACGCGGTCGCGCCCGAGCCGCTGCGCGGCATCGACGCCTGGCTCGACCAGTTCCGCCGGTCTTGGACGCCGCACTTGGACGCGCTGGCCACCGAGCTGGCACGAGGCAAGCACGAGCGGAGGAAGAAACCATGATCGATGTGACAGAGGAGATCAGCGCAGTCCGCCGCGAGGTGAGCGGCCGCGTGCTGGAAGCTGGCAAGGCCCGGGTGGTCACGGTGTCCCGCAGCTACCCGGCCGAACTCGCCGACGTCTGGGACGCCTGCACCAACCCGGAACGCATCCCGCGCTGGTTCCTGCCGGTGCGCGGGGAGCTGAAGGAGGGCGGCCGGTACCAGCTGGAGGGCAACGCGGGCGGCACCGTCACACGCTGCGACCCGCCGCACGGCTTCGACGCGACCTGGGAGATGGGCGGCGACATGAGCTCGATCGAGCTGCGGCTGGCCGACGAGGGCAACGGCCGGACCCTCTTCCGGCTGGACCACATCGCGCATGTGGACGACGAGCGGTGGGCGCAGTTCGGCCCCGGTGCGGTCGGGGTGGGCTGGGACAGCGGCCTGATCGGCCTGTACCTGCACCTGACCAGCCGCCTGGCAGTGGACCCGGCCAAGGTGGCCCAGTGGTCCGCGTCCGAGGAGGGCCACCGGTTCCTGGCCGCGTCCAGCGGCGCCTGGTATGAGGCGAGCGTGGCCTTCGGCACCAACCCGGCCGAGGCCCGGGCCGCCGCCGACCGCACCACCACGTTCTACACCGGCATGCCCGAGCCGCGTCCCAAACTCGAACGTGACTGAGTTGCTCCCCGGAGCGATTGTGCGGGTCGCCGGCTACCGGGGATCTGGTCGCGCTATCGGGCGGTCAACACACAGAACTCATGGCCATCGGGATCGGCCATGACCACCCAGCTGACCTCGCCCTGGCCGATGTCGATGCGAGTTGCCCCGAGGGAGGCGAGATGGTCGACCTCCGCTTGCTGATCACCGTCGACGGGTGGAGCGAGGTCGAAATGCAGCCGGTACTTCCCGGTCTTCGGCGTCAGCGGTGGACCGCCCCAGGTGATCTTCGGACCGCCGTGCGGCGAGCGAATCGCGGTCTCCTGGTCCTGATCCCAGACCAGCGGCCAGCCCAGCGCCTCGCTCCAGAAGTACCCGGCCTCCTGCGAACCCTCGCACGCAAGCGCTCCGATGAAGCCGCAATCGGCGAGGAAGTTGTTGCCCGGCTCGATGACGCAGAACTCGTTGCCATCGGGGTCTGCGAGCACAACATGACCCTCCTCCGGGCGCTGACCGATGTCGATGTGCCGGGCGCCGAGTCCGAGCGACCTCGCCACCGTCTGCTGCTGGTCCTCGAGCGACGTGCTCGTCAGATCGAAGTGCATCTGGTTCTGGCCGGCCTTCTGCTCCTGAGTTGGCAGAAATCGGATCCGGAACCCGGTGTCATCGCTCGGCAGAAGCGCAATGCCGTCTAGTGGGTCGTCGACCATCTCCCAGCCCAGGACGCCCGCCCAGAAGCGCGCGAGACGGAGCGGGTCGTTCGCATCGAAGCAGAGCGCGAGGAGGTGACAAGTCATTCCGCTCTGCACCTCCGATCTGCCGGCTCGCAGACAGGGCCCGTCCGCCGCGCCCATCGAGAACGCTAGGCGCGCAGGGGCCAGCCACGCAAAGAGAATTAGTCGGAGGGCGGCGCTCCGCGCCCGATCATCTGCGTGCCGCCGCCAACTACGCTCGGCTCGGTGTCGAGTTTGTTCGAGCCCTTCAAGGACGAGCCGGAAGAAGCTGGCTGGACTGTCGACCGCCGCACGGTGACGGCTCACTTGGTCTGGCTCGACGGTACCGGGCGCCAGCGCGAGCAAGTCTTGACGGACGAGCGAGCAGCGCTCGATCTGGCCGAGGCGATCCGTCAGGACGAGCACTTGCGGCTGATCGGTTGTAAGGTCCGAACAGAATGCAGGGCCCATGACGGCGCCGGACGAGTGCGCGTCCAGCAACGGTCGCGCTCGATGATCAGTCTCTATGCCGAGCCCATGGATTCCGGGCCGTAGCACGCACACTATTGGCCTTATCAATCCCAAACGGGCCCGCCGTGACCCAGCTGGATTCGGCCCGGCTCGAGTGTCCGGTGATGAATGCTGTCACACGGATCGAGACGGGCAGACCGGGCAGCTCGACGCCGAGCTTGGCGACGTAGCGGGTCGGCGGCTCGGACGGGAACCACCGCGCGTATTCCTCGTTCATGCCGCCGAAGTCGGCCGGCTTGGTGAGCAGTACCCCCGCCTCGATGACGTCGTCCATACTGGCGCCGCCGGCCTGGAGAATGGCCTCGCAGTTCGTCAGGGCCTGTTGTGCCTGATCTTGGATCGTGTTTCCGGCAAGCCTGCCGGGGCTCGGGTCGATGCCGACCATGCCCGAGACAAGCACGTGCGGTCCGGCTCACTTTGTCGTGCGCGACGCGCACCGCGATGGGCGCGTAGCCGTGGAAGGGAATGCCGCGCTGGCGGTCGCCGATACGCAGCGCGTGCACCTGGGAGGTGACCTGTATCGCCGCGGCGACCCACCGCTTGCGAATCCGCGATCCATGCGGCCGGCCCTCCATGTCCTCCTCTTCGTTGCCGGATCCCTCATAGAGCCGGATATGCAGCCCTTCGCGGGAGGCTGGCCTACGATCGCTGAGCGGGTAGTCCGATGGCGGCACCCCCGGCGCTGAAGTCAGTCAGGGACCACCGGCCGTTTTCCAGCCTCACGAGCGCGGCATTGCACAGGGCGGGCCGGTAGCCGTCGTCCTGCTCAGACCAGCTCAGCAGCGTTGCCAGGGCCACATCGTCTGTCGATGTCGATAGCCAGCGGTATGACGGGGTTGTCGTCATCGAGTTGGCGGGGGATGGTCGCTGGTACGCCGTCGGCCGCCATGGGCAAAGACGCATTCATGATCAGCAGACTCAACGTCCGGCGGTCCAGTTCCACGGCTCGACTATAGGATCACCGTCCCCTGTAACCGCGGCGCTGTCGTCGGATTGCCAGACGGGCACGTCCTGGTCTGCTGGGCTCGCTCTGGCCGATGGCAGCCGGGACGATGAGGACCCACTCCGACCAAATCGGGTCAGCCGCGAGCACCTCGTCGCGCTACACCGCACTAGGCGGTCCGAACCAAGTGGTTAGCGCGTCAGGCAGCCCTGGGTCGGCTGGTTCTCCCGCCCAGGCGACATGTCCGTCAGGCCGGATCAGCACGGCAGCGGGCGCAGTGACCGCGCCGAGTAGCGGAAGCTCCCACGGGCCAGCATATTTAGCGTCGGTCAGCTGGACCCGGTCCGCCCATGGGGTGATGTCGAAGCCGCCGGGCGCACCGAGGTTGAGCAGCAGCGCCCGGGCATCGCCTAGGAGGGTGAACACGCTCAGCGGGCCGTTGGTGGTGACCAGGTCGAGGTCGGGCATGCGGCGCCCGAGCAGCGGGTGTCCCGCACCGAGGTCGTAGTGAATGTCTAGGCCAGAGATCATCGCGGCGAACCGCTTGCGCGGCTCGTCCATGCCCAGCAGTTCGGACATGGTGTTGCGCAGGGCGTCGACCCGTGCGTCGCTACGGGTGAGCGCGGTTTGCGCCATGGTGTTCTGCAGCACGCGGGCACCGACCGGGTGCCGCTCGGCATGGTAGGTATCGAGCAGGCTTTGTGGCGATGTCCCCCGGACCACCTGGGCCAGCTTCCATCCCAGGTTCACCGCGTCCTGCACGCCGGTGTTGAGGCCTTGCCCTCCGACCGGGTAATGCACGTGCGCGGAATCGCCGGCCAGCAGCACCCGTCCTTTGCGGTAGGACGCCGCCTGCCGGGTCATATCGGTGAACCGGGAGATCCAGGTCGGGCTGTGCACGCCGTAGTCGGTTCCCCATACCGCGATGAGCGCGCGGCTGAGATCACGCAAGGTCGGTTCCCCGGTTTGCGCGGCGTACCGCTCGCTCACCACCACCCCTACCCGCTTCCCGTCTTCCAGCCTGCCCAGGGCTTGAGTGCCCTTGTCGTCATATCGGATGCCCAACTCCGGCTCCTCGCTCATCTCGACCTCGGCGATCAAAGAGCTGACTGACGGGTCCCAGCCGGGGAACTCGATGGCGGCGGCCTTACGGATCAGGCTGCGTCCTCCGTCGCACCCGGCGAGGTAGTCCGCCCGTAGCGTCTGGCCGTCGGACAGCTCGACGTCGACGCCGGTGTCGTCCTGCGCGAAGCCCGTCACCTCACGTTGGCGAGCGATCGGCACCCCCAGCTCGCCGACCCAGCCGGCCAGAATGCGCTCGAAGTAGCTCTGCCGCAGCGCGAGTACGTAGTTGTGCCGGGTGGGAAGGTCGCTGATGTCCAAACGGATCCCGGAGAAGCCCGCGACCTGTATCGCCTGCCCCTCCGCGAGGAACCGGCCAGCGATTCCACGCTGATCGAGAACCTCGATGGTGCGTGAGTTCAGACCCCTTGAGCGCGGGCCGTCCAGGTCCTGGCTGGTGCGCCGCTCGACAATGGCAACGTCCACGCCCGCCAGCGCCAGCTCGCCCGCCAGCATCAGCCCGGTCGGACCTCCTCCGGCGATTACCACCGCATGTTTTGTCATAGCTATGTGACTCCCATTTCCGCAGGTTCTGGCCTCGGCCAGCGATTATGCGGCACGACCGGGGTCTTGCCGCAAGCCCCCCGGTGCGCTATACGTTGAGAGTGGAGGGGCGTGGGTGCTCGCTCCTTCTCCTGCCTGAAGAGCCAGCCCTGGCGCGTGGGCCAATCCATTACCAGCCCCTGGGCAACCCGCGAAACCGCGAGAAAAAGACACCGTGACCCAGTGCGGGTTCACGGTGTCCTCGGTAGAAGGCCCGCGCATACGCCACAACCAAAGAGGCCCTGGCGATCCAGTCAGCGGCGGAATCGGTAACGGATGTGTGTGGCCTCTGGCGTGTCGATCACTCGAACGATCTCCAACTCGATTCTCGCCCGCAACACCTCGAAAAGTCGGCGCCCGCCCCCGAACAGCACAGGAACTTGGTGAGTCTGCAACTCATCGAGCACACCGGCGTCGAGCGCCCTCTGTGCGGTATACGCGCCGTGGACCAGCACATTGCGCCCACCTGCGGCGACCTTCGCCTGTGCCATCGCGCTGGCGATCCCATCTGTCACGTAGGTCACCAATGGATACGTCACGGCCGACAGGCCTGGCGGCCGAACTTGCGACCTCTGGGTATTGAGCCAATTCGGCATTGTTCAACCGTGTCCGGCACCCGCTGGAGGCAGACGACACGATTCACCGCTGTCGCTTGCGTGCCCGCCGGGAAGCGTCGACCTGCGAAGCGAACTGCGGCGGCTCAATGACCGGACGGCCCCGCCACGGCGACATGCTGGTCAGGTCGGCATCGGCGGAGACGATGAGGAACGCGCCGACCGCCGCGGCCAGGTCCAGTATGCGGTTGTCTTCCCAGCCCGGGCAGTCGCCGACTGTCTGGGCCGGGTCAGCGATGCCGCCGCCGGACGCCTCGGCAATCTCGGCCAGCACCTGCAGGTACTCGTCGACTTCCTCATCCGGGGTCTTCAGCACCGCGGCGAGGACCCGGCCGGTGTTGGCCAGGATGTGCGGCGACAGCCAGAGCGCGAACTCCGCCGCGTCGTTGATCACGCCCAGGCAGTCCGCGCTCGGGTTCCCTGACGTCGGCGGCGGGGACGGCCAGCTCCGGAACGGGGACTCGCCTGCCGCGACCGCCAGCACGAGTACGTTCACGTCGAACACGACCGGCACCGGGACGGGCCCGGGGAGAGTCAACCTTCCCGCGTCCCGCCCTTGTAGGCCTGGCGGATCTCCGCCAGCAGGGACTGATAATCCTGGCCCGCCGCCGCGGCTCGCTCCGCGTTGCGCGCCTGAAGCTCGCGTAGCCGTTCTGCCCGGGCAAGTGACTCCATGACCGGCAGCGTCGCCCGCAGGTAGGCCGACCGGTTACCGCCCCCGAAGTGCTCTACCAGGCGGGCCAGCCTGTCCTGGTCCTCATCCGCCACCGCGAACCCGACAGTCGATGTAGACATGGCAGCATTGTATCTGAATTGCATCTCCAGATGCAATCCAGCAGCAAGCCGGAACTACCCAGCCGACCTGCGTCCGGGCGCTCGCTTACCGAGTACGGCCTCGAGCTCGATCACTCGCCGGCGGGCTGACCGCGGGTCTTCCCGGCGATGTCACGCGGCCTCGTCGCGGCCGGGGCTCTGCGCTGCTGCGACTGCGCGGCATCGAGCCCTCCAGCGGCGCAGGCCAATAAACTCACGCCCGGTGCGCAGGCGTGTCGGCCCCTTTTAGCCGATCGCGGCACGCTGCGCGTCAAGGAATGTCTGCTCGACAGGGTTGGCGGTGAGCGCTCGGGCGTCGTCGTAGGCCGCTGCGGCTTCGGCATCGCGGCCGAGACGGCGCAGCAGGTCGGCGCGTGCCGCGTGGAACAAGTAGTAGCTGTCCAGGCCCGAGGAACCCAGCTCGTCCACTGCGGCCAGGCCGACTGCGGGGCCGTGGACTTCGGCGAGCGCGACGGCGCGGTTGAGCGCGACGACAGGGGTCGGCGTGAGTGTGTATAGCCGGTCATAAAGCGTCAGGATGGCGCGCCAGTCAGTGCTGTCGAAGCTGGGCGCGACGGAATGGACAGCGTTGATGGCGGCCTGGACCTGGTACGGGCCAGGGCGGCCGCGCCGGACGCACGCACGCACGATGGCCTGTCCTTCGGCGACCAGGTCCCGGTCCCAGAGCCGCCGGACCTGGTCGGCCAGGCGGATCAGCGACCCGTCAGCGGTGACGCGGGCGGCGCTGCGGGCGTGCAGCAGCAAGAGCAGCGCCAGCAGCCCCTGGGCCTCCGGCTCGTCGGGCATCAGCTCGGCGAGCACGCGGGCGAGCCGGATCGCCTCCGAGCACAGGTCGGGCCGCAGCAGCGAGCCGGCGGTCGCCGCGTAGCCCTCGTTGAAGATCAGGTAGACGACCGCCAGGACAGGCGTGAGGCGGCCGGGAAGCTCGGCTGCCGCGGGCACGCGGTACGGAATTCGGGCGCCCCTGATCTTGCGCTTGGCCCGGACGATCCGCTGGGCCATGGTCGCTTCCGGCACGAGGAACGCCCGCGCGATCTCCGGGTGTGAACGGCTGCTGGCAGGTCGGCTCGCTGTGCGGGGGCGTTTGTTGTCAACGTTGCTGTCAGGCGCCGTTCGGTAGTCCCAGCTTGGAAGATCGGTGGTGACCGTGGTTACCCGCGAGTGGCCGGGGCTTGTGGCCCGTGTGTGGCCCAGTCGATCACTCGGGCGTCTCCATCCGGGATGGCGGTCGGGACCTGGACGGGTACTCATCTAGCGACCCTTTGTCGCTAGCGACCCTTTGTCGCTAGGGGTTTGACAGTTGAGCCGAGTTTGTCAGGCTGCTGCAGGCAGCCTGGCGGCGGCGAGGCGCTGGTCGATGTGGTGTTCGATTGTGCTGAGGGCGGCGCGGAGCTGCGGCGGTGATGGGAGTTGGCCGGCGGCGAACAGGGGGCTGAGGACTCGGTCATGGACTTTGGTGTAGAAGATCGCGAAGGCGAGCCCGTCGGGGGTGAGGTCGTAGGTGTTGGCGTGGGGACGGCGGGTGATCAGGCCGTTGCGGCGCAGGCGGGCCAGGTCGTAGCAGGCCTGGGTCATGCCGTAGGGGGCGCCGAGCAGTCCGGTCATCAGGGCGCGCAGGCTCCTGTTGGTGATGCCGGTGACGGCGCAGACGGTGACGGACAGGGCGCCGGCCAGGGCCTGGACCCGAGAGTCGCCGAAACGCATGGCTGTAGCTCTCCGCCCGTCGGCGGTGACCGACGGGTGCGCGATCCGCTCGAAGACTGGATTCGCAAGGACGCAGGCCTGGCCGGCACGTTCAGTCTGCAGCACCCGGTTGTTGATCGCACGTGCCCGGGCCTGAAGCTCGTCGAGGTTGTGCAGGCGGCGCTGGCAGCCCAGGTCACCGGGCGCGTTCACCACGGTCTCGATCCGCAGGGCGCGGCCGTCTTTCAGGTACTGCTTGATGCGGGAGTGCTTGTAGAAGGCGTTGACGGTGACCTCGGTGCCGCGGGTGATCACGTTGGTCTTGAACTCGCCGCCGGTGTCGCTGCGGACCTGCCGGTCGAAGATGATCTCGATGGTGTCGGGGCGGCCGAGGTCGAGGTTGTCGGTGACCAGCGCGTCGAAGAACGCGCGGGCGTAGCGGGGCTGGGTGAACACGATGGTGCGGGAGACCTCGACCTGGGCCATCGACAGTTCCCACCACCAGCCGGCGTCCCGGTCGGCGGCCGCTAACGGCAGCGGGAGCCGGTGCAGCCAGCGCTGGAAGAACACCTCGATGGTGCCGGGCTGCAGCGCGTCGCAGATCCGCTGCAGCAGCGCCGGATCGTCGCAGGCGGCGAACCCGTTGGACAGCTCGGTGAAGCCCAGGCCCAGCTTGCGGGCTTGCTGCTTGGCCCATTCGTGGCCGTTGACCCAGATTTTCATCGGCCAGGGGCAATAGGTGCAGACCTTGATGAAGGCCGGGCCGAACGCCGCGTCCCACAGGTAGAAGTAGTAGACGGTGACCCGGCGGTCCTTCTTGTCGAAGGAGAACTGCGGGCACCGGGACGGGTCGGTGTCGCGCTTGCGGGCGATGAACACCCGCTGCGGCTCCTGCGCCACCCCGATCGCCGCGACCTGCGACCGCCCGGACCGGGCCGCGGCGTCCAGGTACGGCTGCATCACATCGATGTTGCGGTCGGCGGCCTTCAGCGGCACCACCGGGATGTGGTTGGCCTCAGCGAAGGAGGCCACCCGGCGGCGGAAGGAGTCCCCGATCTGCCGCAGGCAGGCCGCCGACGGGATCGGGAAGCCGCGGTGCTTCAGGAACTGCACGAGCTGGCCGCTGACCTGCAGCTGGCCCAGGTAGCCGTGGAGGTAGAGGCGGTCGAGGCATTCAAGGTCCAGTTTCACGTGCCCATCCAGCACATCGTTCACCGTGACCGGCACCTCGCGCTTGATCCGGGACGCCATGGCAACCTCCGCAACGTGGCCTACGAACGGAGGATGCGCTCACCTGCATGAACAAAGCCAGCACGAGCCACCAGCCTCGGCGGTATCAGGCGGAGCCTGCCTGGGAGACTGCGGAACAGCTCGTCCTGGTTCACTGCTGTCCTCCACTCAGGTGGCTCCGTGCATGTTCGGGGTTAGCAAGGGCGGCATTCACCACGATACGGTGCAGCCAGGTCGTGACCGCGGGATCGCCGTCAATGCCGGCGGCGCCGTCGGTCTGTTCCCGGAGGATGTCTGCGTGTCCGACGTGCCGAGCGGTTTCTTCGATCATGTGGACGTAGACCCACCGTAGTGAGACCTGGCCCATGTCTGGCTCGGGCACTGCGTCATCGAGAGCCAACCGTGCTGCTGTTTGTCGCGACTGCTCGCAGGTTTGCTCGTATTCCTTGATCAGCGAGCTGACTGTTTCGTTCTCGGCCAGGTCCCAGCTTTCGTCGCCGCCTCCGACATTGGGACCGATTTCCTCTGGCTTTCGTCCAGCCAGCACTTCCTGAAACCAGCCTCGCTCGACTCCGATCATGTGCTTGATCAGGCCGGCGAGCGTGGTTTTCGACGGTACGCGCCGATGGCGGGCTTCGTTCTCCGAGATGCCCTCTACCTTGCTGACAAGCACCTGGCGGTGGAAGTCAAGGAAGGCCTCCAGGACCTGACGTTCGCTGCCTGTGCTATCGGGTTGGTCGGCAGTACGCGGCGAGGCGGGAATCGGCATGGTGACACAGTAATCGCGTCGTCAAAGCATTATGTCCCGGCTCACGCTCGCCCGGCCGTGATGCTTTCCGTCCTGACCAGAGCCGGGTTCCACGTGGATTGCTCCGGCTGGACTTCAGGGCCAGGGCCGCCGCTCGGTGAGATCGGCGTTCCGGAGGGCTTGCCGCGTCTGGAGAGCGCGAGATCGCGGGGAGCGCCTTCGCGAACGTAGATCGCTGCAAGGGCGCAGGCTTTGGCGATCATCATGCTGCCGCCCGCGCGTGGTCTAGCGCCGTCGAGCAGCTCGATGCCGAGCGCAAGGAACACGGGCCGGACTACCAGGATCACGGGCTGTTGTTCTGCTGGGAGGACGGCCGCCCCCCGCACCCCGACACGATCACCCGACGGTTCAAGCGCCTATCCGAACGGGCCGGGCTGCCGCTCATCGACCTGCACGACGTTCGCCACAGCTACGCGACGGCTGGCCGCGATGCGAAGATCGACTGGAAAGCGCTCAGCGTGCGGCTAGGCCACGCTGACGTGGCGTTTACGATGAGGCAGTAGGTCCAGGCCGACCTGGCGGCCGACCGGCAGGTAGCCGAGACGCTGGCTGAGCTGATCGTGGGCGGCTCGCTCGCCTCCGTCCTGGTGGTCCCTGAAAGCGGCGGAGACACGCACGGCGGAGCGTGACCGGCGGGCGCTGGTTTACAAATCCGTTTACAAACAGCATGCAGAAGGCCCCTCCCGAATCGGGAAGGGGCCTCTGACCTGGTAGCGGGGGCAGGATTTGAACCTGCGACCTCTGGGTTATGAGCCCAGCGAGCTACCGAACTGCTCCACCCCGCGTCGTGTCCCATAACTTTATGGGCACCAGCGCCTGCTGGCAAATCCTCGCCCCCAGCCCAGTCCCAGCCCCGCCTGAGCACGGCGAAACGAATCCGACTCTCTGCGTCGAACGCCACCAGCGGCATCGACGATTGTCGTCCGCCAGCAGAGTATGGACCGCTGGTTCGCCGAGTGACATGGGACCGGTCCGGGCCGGGGCCATTGGCTGCTAGCCGATGACGATGTGCCGGGCTTGTGGGTGTGGCCGAGGTCCGGCGTTTCCGGGAGTGCACTTTCCGGAGATCGCTGCCTTATTGCCGGCGGTTAGCGGACGCTGACGATGGGGCGGCCCGGGGGAGGTGCCGGCGCGGTGGGCTTCACCTGGCTAGCCCGAAAATAGGGCCTCAGCGAGGCAGCGCCGGCGGAGCCGGCTCGGTGGTCCGCCGGTGACTGCGGTCAGGGGTTACGCGGCCGGGGGGCTGCATGACTGGGTCCGGGGTCTGGTCCGGGGATGCGGCAGAGTGTGGCTTCGAGGCCGAGTGCTTCGAGTTCGCGGACGTGGTAGCCGATCTCGCGGCGGTTCTGGGCGCGGCGCTCGGAGTAGTCGGGGCTGAGGTCCTGATGCCGCATGCCGGGGTTGGATAGCAGCTGGTGGTAAACCTTCAGCTGGGTGTTACCGATGCCGACACATGCCTTGTTGTTCTTGCCGCGACTGCGGGCGAGTTTGCGGCAGCGGGCACCCTCGCGGGTCTGGGTTCTCCCGGCGAAGACGGCGGTCTCGCCGAGGACGCCGCCCAGGTAGGTGTTGCCCTTCTTGTGCCGGGCCTGGCCCTTTGTGACACCATGCAGGTCCGTGATGACCGATGACAATTTGATCGCCGCGGTTTCCAGCAGCTTCTCGGCCCGGTTCTTCTCCCGGCTGCGCTCATTGATGAGGTCCCGGCGGTAGCGGGTGCGCAGCCGGATGACCCGGAACTCCTTCGTGGCGATGAAGCACGGCCGGACTGCGCCGCGCTCTACACACGCCGCCAGCCACTTGGAGTCACCGGAGTCCTGCTTGGGCGGCCGGGCAGATGGCGGACCTGCCTGGCGTCGGATGAGGCAGGAGCGTCCTACGCCTATCTGCTTGCCCCGGCCGGGAGGCGCGCCGCCTCTTCATGGACGTCATGGACACCTAGCCGCATGCGGTTAAAATAGCGCAATCTGCCGTCGACCGGCTGCCCGGCGTGTGCAGCTGACTGCGGACCGGCGAGAGAGCCGCTGCGAGCCAAGCGGAACTCGTTACCTTCCTGCGACCCGTGCTGTGGTCCGCACGTCCAGCGACGCAACAGACATGTCAGATATATGTGGGCACAGAGGTTATCAGGTACTGTTCTGCTGACTTGTTTCTCAGGTACTGTTCTGCTGACTTGGGAGCCTGACCGGGCGCAGCCGCGTAACTTATCTGGTCGGCCATCACGGGTGCGATCCGCAGACTACCCTGAGCGACCGTCCTGCCTCCGTTCGGCCAGCAGTTGCGGCTGCTCGGTCAGGCGGATGCATTGACCACGTCCCGGAGTCTGCGCGGAGGTTAGGTGGGCGAGGCCGTCCTGGGCAGCGGGGCCGCGCCGGCGCCGGCGCAGGCCCCGCCCGCGGTAGCGAGGCCGGCCAGGATGACGCGGCTGTTCAGGGGTGCCTGGGCACAGGAACTCCTCGCACTCGCGGCCTTCCTCGCTGCCGGGGTGCTAGCGACCTGGCCGCGGGCCCTCTACTTCCCCAGCCGGATGCCGCTCAGCGCGGATCAGTCTCAATACGTCTGGAGCATGTGGTGGGTGGCCAGGCAGATCATCCACCTGGGCAACCCGTGGGTCAGCAGCCACCTGGCTGCTCCGGTGGGCGTCCGGATGGGGCTGGACACACTGATGCCGCTGCCGGGCGTGCTGATGACGCCGGTCACCATTGCCTTTGGCGCCCCGGTCTCGTACAACTTGCTGGTCATCGTGGCGCCCGGGCTTGCCGGGTACGCGATGTACCGGGCCGCCCGGCTGTGGCTGCCTGGCTTGGTCGGCCCGGTAGCCGCTGGGCTGTTCTACGGGACGTCGGGGATGCTGGCCTCGCAGGACTGGCTGCACCTACACACCGCCATGGGCTGCGTGTTCCTGCCGCTGGCCCTGGAGGCGGCAGTTCGGCTACGCCGCGGTCCGAGTACCGGACGCGGCATCTTCCTCGGCCTAGTGCTGGGTGTGTCGGTGCTGGTAGACCAGGAGTTCGCGGCGCTTGCTGTCGTGCTCGCCGCCGCGGCGCTGATCCCATGGCTGCTGCGCCAGCCCGCCGCCCTGCATTTGCGTGCCGTCGCGGCCGGTGCCGTGACTGCTGTCGTGATCGCCATCCCGCAGCTTGCCGCCATCGCTCAGACCGCTGGAGAAGGCGGTACGAAACCGCCGCCAGACGCTCAGTACGTCAAGTATGCGGCGCAGTTCCCCAGCCTGTTCGCGCCATCCCCGCGGCTGGCTGACTACGGGCTGACTTGGCTGGCGTCCGGGTACCGCCAGCACGTAACCGGCGAGCTGCTCGCAACGTTCGGCCTGGTGCTGACCGTCCTGGCAGTGCTCGGCCTGGTCGTCAGCTGGCGCAGGCCGGCCGCCCGGTACCTCGGCCTGCTCTGGCTGGGCAGCTCGATGCTGGCGCTCGGGCCCACGCTGTTTGTCGCGGGCCATGACCTCGTTCCGCTCGCCGAGCGCTGGCGCGGGCTCCGGGTTTCGCTGCTGATGCCATACACCTGGCTCATCCGGATACCGGGGCTGTCGATGTTCCGCGAGGCCGACCGGCTGGCGCTCCTCGGTCTTGTCGGTGCGTGCTTGCTGGGCGGGGCCGCGGTCGAGTGGCTGCGCCGGGCCGCATGGCCCGCACTGGTCGTGGTGGCGGTACTCGCCGCGCTCGAGGCAGGCTGGCCGGGGGATGCCGGCCAGGTCATCGTGCCCACTACGCTGCCAGCGGTGGACCAGGCGATCGCTGCCGATCATTCTGGCTCCGTCGTGGTCGACGTCCCGTTCGAGATCCGCGGCCCGCACCAGTTCGGCTCTGATTTCCCGCTTTACGCGCTGGAACTCGCCGTCGAGGACGGACATCCGCGCGGTGACTCGTATACCTCCGGGGTCCCCGAGCGCACGATAAATGGGATCAAGCGGCACTCCTTCTATGCCACGCTGGTCGCGCTGCAGGAGGGCCAGAGCATCGCTCCTGCGCAGCTGGCCGCCTCCCGCCGGGACCTGCGGACGCTGCACGTCGGCTGGGTCCTGCTCTGGTCACAGCGCTGGACTTTTAGCGGCGGGGCCGGTCAGCGGCCGGTGAACACGCACTACCCGCAGATCAACCGATTCCTGGCCGAGACCGGGTTCAGGCTGCTATACCGGGCGGACGGCGTCTCGGTGTATCGCCCGTCTGCGGCCCGACAGGCCGGGCTGACAACAAGTCGCACCCACGACTCGAGAGGAATTCATGGTGGCAAGTCAGGCCCCGGCTGAGTCCAAGCCGCTGACTGTGCCGCTGGCCGCGCGCGTCCGGCAGTTCACGGCCCGGCTCAGTACCGCGTCTCCGGCCAGTCAGGGTCTCGTCGCGCTTGCGATCAATCTGGCCGTCTGGGTCGTAGCTGAGACTTTTCCACTGGTTGCCCACCCCGGTCAGCCGCAACTCGACCAGCTGAACATGGATCCGAATTTCTTCACCTGGATCCTCCGGTGGTGGCCTTATGCGATAGGGCACGGGCTCAATCCGTTTCACACGACCGCAGTCGGCGCACCCACGGGCCATGCCCTTGCATGGGTAACGATGATCCCGTCACTGGCTGTGCTGGCTGCTCCGCTGACCTTGGCTGCGGGGCCAGTGGTGGCATTCAACCTGCTTGTCGTTGCCTCTGTCCCGGTATCGGCCTGGGCAGCGTTCGTGTTGTGCCGTCGGCTGACCGGGCAGTTCTGGCCCGCTCTGGCCGGAGGCGCCGTCTTCGGGTTCTCGGCATACGAGCTGAACCACATCATAGCGGGCCAACTGGACCTGGCCTTCGGCCTGCTGCTGCCGCTGATGGCCTACCTGGTGGTCGTGTGGTGGGAGCGAGGAATGAGCTCAGCCCGCTTTGTCGGCCTGCTCGTCGTCGCATTGGTGCTGCAGTTTTACCTCTCCATCGAGACCTTCGCCGAGATGACGTTCGTGTGGGCGCTGGCTCTGGCTGTCGGCTTCGTGCTGGCCGGCCGGCGATACCGGAAGCGGCTCGGAGAGCTCAGCCTGCTGGGTGGCATCGCGTACCTGATCACCTTTGTCTGCGCTTCCCCATGGCTGGCCTACGCCCTGAACAACAAGCCGCCCAAGCGATTCGGCCAGACTCCTATCGAGACGGCACTTGACCTGGTCGGCCTTGTGGCGCCGAGGACCGGGCAGACCTTTGGCTGGAGCTGGCTGGCCCACTACGCCGCGCCGTTGTCGATCGCCGGCCTGGACGGCTACGTGGGGATACCGCTGCTGGTGATCGCCGTAGCGTTCGCGCTGGTTTTCTGGTCGAGGAAAATCACCAGGTTCCTGATCGTGATGATCGTGCTCCTCATCATCGGTGCGCTCGGGCCAATTGTGCACATCGACGGGCGCAAGGTGTACCACATGCCGTGGTCACGTCTCTGGATGCTGCCCATGGCCCATAGCGCGTACCCGGCCAGGCTCATGGTCTTCGTTTTCCTGGCCCTGGCGGTGGTGATCGCCCTGTGGCTCGCGCAGCCAGCGCGATGGTCCTGGTCGCGCTGGCTGCTGGCCGGGTTCGCCATTGCTGCCATCGCCGCTAACACGCCGGCACTGACCTTGACCAGCCAGCCTGGCCTGCCGGCCTTCGTGACCACCGGGGAGTATCAGCATTACCTGCCTCCGGGCGGCACTGTGTTGGTGATCTCGGGCCGGGGGAACGCCGGGATGCTGTGGCAGGCAGAAACCGACTTTTACCCTCGGCTCGCCGGCGGGTATCTCGGCTCGCTACTCGCGCGCCAGACCGACTTGCCGCCACCGGTCGCCGATCTCGCCACCAGCCCGTTGACGCCGCTCGCGGTCGCGCGATTCTGGACATCTCTCAGCACCGCAAACGTGACGGCCATCCTGGTCGAGTCGAGCTGGGCGGGACAGTGGCCCGCGATCCTTGCAAAGGTCGGCCTGCACGGGCAGCACATCGGCGGCGTGATCGTCTACCCGATCGTGGGCCGAGGACCTTAGACCGCGGACTGACGAGCTTCGCAGCGCAGCCGCCCGGCCGCGCAGGCGCAGCACAGCGTGCGGGAGATCTTCCTCAGCCCGACGCCCGGGCTCAGCACCGCGTGCGGGAGGTCCGGCGCGCAGGAGAGTTCATCGGTGCCGCCTCCGGGGTTGGTGCAGTTTCCAGCCATGCGGCCCAGGCCGGTACAGGAATACGCCGCCGACCTGCACGTTTCGCATTCCGATGCGGTCAAGGAGGCGCGGCCAGTTCAACGCGCCACTCGACTCGAGTATGATCGCGCCGACCTTGGCCTTGACAAGGAATTCCTGCAGCGCCTTGAGGTTGGTCTTGGTTGGGCCTGTCTTCGGCCCGGCAGTCGTTCCGCTAACCGGTCCTTCATGGGCTACCAGCGCGAGTTGTATCGGCACGGCCAGGTGGTAGTGGGCGAGCGCGGCGTTGACGTATCCGCCCGCCAGCCGGAACCAGAAGCCGGTCTGTGCCTGCCAGAGCAGGCCAGCGTTGCCCCGGCTCGACTGCACGATCACGGTTTCACCGGGCTTCAGGTACTGGCGGTACTCGCCGGAGGTGATGAACGCCGGCGACGGCAGCGGCTGCGCCGAGACCTCCGGCAGATTCGTGATTACGGACGCGAGCACGACCAGCGCCACCAGCCACCGCACAGCGGTCACCAGCCATCGTTGCCATGCCCGCCGCCACCAGGCCGGTGCCGGCCATGGACCGGCCAGCCAGACCGCGATCATGATCGCGAAGGCCAGGTAGGCGAACACCATGAACCGCGCCGGGAACGCGCTGCGCAGGAGAGGCAGGTACCACAGGCGATGCCACGGCAGGGTGGCGACAGTCCGGTCGTCGATGGTCAGCATCGGGCCAAGCGACACGGTTATCACGAAGACGATCATCACGAACAAGAACTGCACGAGCTTGTGGCGCCACGCGAACACCAGGAGCGCAACGGCGAGCACGAGCAGCGGGATGCCGACGTACCCGCCCAGCGATGAACGCGTCGCGTGGTTGGTGATCTCGTGCGCGAACCAGTTGAAGGTCGCGTCGGGCCGCTGGAGCACCAGGCTCGATAGGTCGAGCGCGCCTACGGTGGGAGACCGCTGGAAGCCGCTCGGTACATGGGCGAGCGCATACCACAGGTAGGGGCCAGCGAAGATCAGCGCGATCAGGTAGGCAAGGCCCACGAGTCTGCTGAGCTTCGCGACGCGCGCCCGGTTCGCGCGTCCCGCCAGCGCGAAGCCCGCGAGCAGGGCGATCAGGCACACGCCGGTCATGTCCGCGAAGGTCTCGAGGAATAGGTAGAACTGGAGCACGATGCCGAGCGCCAGCAGGCCAGTGAAACCCCACCGGCCCAGCCCGCCCTGCCACCACACCACCACGAGATAAGCGATAAGCGGGAGCAGCAGGTTAAAGGTAAGGTTCAGCTGACCCGCGGCGTTGTGATCGGCCTGGTATGCCGAGAACCCGTAGACGATACCCGCGGCCAGGGCCGGCCAGAATCGTCCGGTCAGCCGACGGCACAACACGAACGCGGCCCAGGCACAAACCGGTAGCGCGATGGCGGCCAGCAGGTTGAAGCTGACGACGGGTCCAGCAATCGCAGTGAGCGGCCAGGCGAGCAGGGCGAGCGGCGGAACGCTGGTGATCCAGGCCAGGTCGAAGCCCTGGGGCGCGCCGATAAGGGTCGGGTGCAGCTGATCAAGCCCGTGCGTGATCGAATATGGCCACCAGCTCAGGGCCCAGGTGTAGAAATTCGGGTCCATGCTCGCCTGGTCAAGCTGGGGGATTTCCGGGTGGAATATAAGCGGCCGTGCCTCTGTGAATAGCCACGCGGCCAGGTACAGGACCAGTGCGATGAGCCCCAGAAGGACCGGCGAGGTGATCCGGAACCGGGCCGCAGCCCGGACCCCGGCCGCGATCCGGAACCGAGACCTGAGTCGGCCGCGACGCGCGGTCTTCTGGCCGCTAGTCACCACTTCGGGCTGGCTGGTCAAGCTGGCGACCGCCGAATCGGTATGCGCCGCTCCCGAGCGCTTGCGCTCGTTGTCGTCGTGACTAAGCGATGTGGTCATGACGTTGACAGGCGCTGAAGCTGCTCAGCGCGGGTGCGCCCGTTCTCGCTCCGGGTCGTCGCGCGGTATCCAGCCACGGATCTGACTATCCCACCAGTGGCGAATCTGATCATCTTGCGCCGAGGATACTTCCTCCGGCATGCCGTGCTGTCAAGGTCGCCCGTGATCTCAGACAACAACTTGATCAATTCCCGTGCAGAGTCTTCCTCATCCAAATGGGGACCACGATGCAGTGCGCGAATCCGCTCATCGGTCTGCCCCTGCCAGCGTGCGCTCTCGCTTGCCCGCAGGAGCGTTGCCGTTGCCCGCAACGCTGGAGCTGAGGCTTGGCAGCGATACGAACTGGTGCGTGACGCTGATGATTGTCGCACCATACCACCCTGTCCGGGCATATCTGTCTGATATAGAATGTTGCTCTAATAGAAGGTGCTTTTGGTGCCTTCGAGCTGCCGCTCATCCACCGCCGGACGGCGCAGCAGGAGCGGAACGTGCGTAGAGATACAGCCAGAGGTCGCCTGAGCGCCACTGGTGCACCAGGACGAAGCCAAGGCCGTTGATGTCGTTGTACAGCGGGACCGGGTGCTTAAAGTCGACGAGCCAGACCCGTTGCGCGCTCGCGGCCCGGTGCCGGATGACTGCGACCGGCGCGGGTATGCCGGTAAGCGTCTCCGACTCGGCCGGGGTCTTGGCCTGGCCGATGTTCTTGAGCTGCGCGAAGCCGTAGGGGTAAGCGGCCACCAGGCTCTCTTCGCTGGGGTTGTAGAAGATCACCGCGTCACCGGGCCTGGCCCTGGCGGCGACGATCTTGTCGGCGCGCCTTATGTTCTCGCCGTGCCCGGCCGCCGCCCTGGCGGCGGCCTGCGCCGGCAGGCCCGCCAGCGCGAGCACCAGTATCACGGTCGACCCGGCGATCAAGCCGAGCGCGACGATGCCGGCGCCCGCCAGTAGGGCCAATGCGGGGACGGAGAACAGTACGTAGCGGGTGAAGTAAAGCGGCTTGATGAAAGAGACGGCAATCAAGGCCATTCCCGGCGCGAGCAACCAGGGAAGGATTACCTCAAGCAGACCCGCAGGCCGGCGGTCGGTCAGCCGCACCCTGCCTCCGGCACTGCTGACCAGCAACCCGAGGCCGATGCAGGCTACGATGCCCGCGGCGGACGCTGCATCATACGCGCGCCCGTTCGGCAGCGGAGAGATCAGTGTCGGCAGGAACCTGAGCATGTGAAAGGTGGGCGAGCCTATCCAGTTGACCGCCGCTCGCTGGCCGTAGGCGAGTGCAATCAACGGGCTCGTCGCCGCGAAGGCCGCTAGGACGGCGGTAACCCAGCCGATCACCAGCCGCCTCGCGGCCGTCCGGTCCTCCTCGCGCAGCGCCGCCAGCGCGACCGTTACCGCATGGGCCGCGACGAGGCACAGGGCAAGTACGTTCACCCAGCCAAGAGCCGCCAAGCAGATGGCGTAGCCCACCAGCCAGCGGCGCCGTGACTGGCGGGCCTGCAAGACCCGCACCAGAAGGTAGGTGACGGCCGTGGCGAAGGCCACGGACGTCGCATCGGGCCGGGCGTTCTGCGCGTACACACTCGTGGACGGCAATATCGCGAAGACCAGGCCCGCCGCGAGGCCGACTGCCGGCGAGGCGAGCCGCATGCCGATCGCGGTCACAAACGCTGCCGCGACCGTCATGGCCAGCGCGGACGGGAGCCTGGTGGCCAGTTCCCCGGTACCCGCCAGGTGCACGATCGGCCACAGCATGACGTAATAGACGCCGTGCTCGACGTCGGTGTGCCCGAGCAGCCGCAATAGCTGGCCGAACGGGCGCTGCACCGCCACCATGCTGGCCGCTTCGTCGCGCCAGAAAGAGGAACCCCCGATCGCCCAGAGGCAGACGGCAAGGGTGACCAGGGGGGGAACGGCCATCATCGGCGGCCGGTGCCGCGTCCCGGCCGGCTGGACCTGCCCATGCCCGCCTATCGCGGGAGCTGCTGGCGCGGCCGTGGCATTTGCCGGGCCGACGAGATCAGTCACTGCCCCCCGACACCCTCCGTCAACGCACGCGACCGTCGCCCGGGGTTGGGCGATCCGGCTCTCGGCAGGAGCACCTTACACGACCTGGTCATAATGCCGGGTAGAACCTCTTTATTCGGGCATGGAAGAGCGGCGCCAGCTGGCAAATCATCATGAGCCGACAGCCCAACCGACGGCCGAACCGCGCAACCAACCGCCCGGACCCAATGCAAGCCGCCGAAACCCAGCCTCAGGCGCCCGTCCCAGGCCCGACCGGTGAGGTCATCCAGATCACATAGCGAACAGGAGCCAGAGCGGTGGGCAGCTGGGTCAGCTGATGCGGATCTCCCGACGTGGCCAGGTTCAGGACTCGGACCGGTGAGCCCCCATAGGGAGCTATCAGTGCCCGCCGCGATGCCAGCAGCACAGGGCGCCGCCCGGCCGCGGCGATCGAGTTGATGACGGTGTCGACCGCAGCCCTAGGCTGCCCCGCCAGCCACGCCACCGGAACCCCGCACATGCCCCTGATCGTCTGCGTGAACTCCTGGGCGACCGGCCGGGACAGGATCAACACCGAAGCGCCGCGCGGAATCTGCGCGCACAGCGAGGCAACGGCGTTGATCTGGCCGCGGCCGATACGCTGCAGCGCCAGGCCTTGGGCCACGGGTCTCAGGCCGCCCGCCTTCCCCTCGTGGCTGAGCCCGATCCCGAACGTGGTGGACACCGCGGGCACCAGCATCGCGGCGACGCAGAATAGCCCGGCCACCGCCGCGGTCACCGGTCGCGCGCCCCGGTTGCGGGCATGTCCGGCCAGCAGCGCCGCCGCCCACAGGCCGCAGATGATCAGGCCCGGAATCACAATGACCAGGAGCCGCCTGCTGGCCCACGGCTGATCGGGCACAATGTCCGGCGCCCACAGGGCGACAACCGAACCGGCGCAGATGATGGCGAGCGGCAATCCCCAGATTCGCCATATTCCGGCTGGGTCACGCCACGTCAGCAGCCCTCGCAGGCAGCGGCGGACGAGCAGGGCCGCGCCGATAGCGCCGAGCAGCACGGTCGGCAAGCCGATATACCAGACCACCCAGTAGAGCGTCTGCTCGGAATACAGCCTGGTCGGATCGACCGGCAGGCCCTGCGCGCGCTGCAGTTCCTTGACGAAGTAATAGACCGCTACGCTCGGGTGGCCGCGTACGGTCTGCACGTATGGCCGCACCGCGAAACCGGCCAGCACGGCCACGACCAGCAACGCGCCAAGCTCAGGCAGCCAGCGCAGCGGCCGCCGCGCTAGCAGCCGCGGCACGCCCTGGCGGATCGATGCGAACTTGGGCAGCTGCAAGGCAACGATCGATGGCGCAGCCAACCACACGGCTGCGACACCGGCGATCGCCAGGGTCGTCCCGACCGAGTCGATGAGCGGCCGGTCAAGCAAGTATCCGCTCAGTGCTCCATAACCGCAGCCAACAACAAATCCGATGAGGAACGGGGTCGCCTGTGGTTTGCGGCCGCCAATCAGGATCGCCGCGAATGGGATCGCGGGAAGGACGTAGACCAACCCGTCCAGGCTTATCACCAGACTGAGCCCGAGGCACAGGCCGGCCAGAAGCGCCAGTGCTCGCTCCGGTGTCAGCCAGCCAGCCCAGTGACGCCAGGATGCCAGCCGCCGCCAGCTCCCGCGCAGCCCGTACTGGCGCAGCCCGTACTGGCGTGTCTCGTCGGGTACCAGTCCGGCCTCGCCGCCCGCAGCGACAGGTACCGGGGCCACCCTGCCCTTCAGGGCCAGCGAGTCGGCCAGCAGGCACAGCCCGCCCAACAGCATGATTTCCAGCGCCGTCTCGCTTAGTGAAGTCCGGCTGACGTATTGCTGCGGCAAGCTGAGGCCGAGTACGAGCGCGCCAGCAGGGGCCCATTGCGGCCCGACCAGGCGCGCGACCAGCCCGGCGAAGGCCAGCGTCGCCAGACCGCCGAGGACCGGGCCAAGCGCCGTGGCAGTGGTTATCCCGTGTACCCAGAAGCCGCCGGCCAGCAGCAGCGGCAGCCCTGGCAGGACCGCCGGCACCACCGAGTGCTGGCTGGCCAGGAAGCCAACGCTGCCGAAGTTGAGTCCGGGGTGCGGTCCGCCGAACGCGTTCAGCCCCGCCGGAATAGGCAGCGAGCCGTGCTGCGCGATCCAGAAACCTGTCTGCAGGTAGGTGCCCGGGTCGCGGGTGACGATCAGCGCCTCGGATCCTTCCCTGAGTTGCCAGGCAATGAGCCCCACCACCACAGCGACCGTAGCCAGCAGCCCGAACCACGCGGCCCAGGTGCGTGCCTTGGTGCTGCCATAGCTCCGCAGCTGGGGCCAGCTCGCTGGCACCTCGCGCAGGCCATTAACCGTGAGTGCCACGGCCAGGGGAACGGAGATCAGCAGCATCGGTACCGGCAGGAAGCTTCCGCCGAGCAGCAGCGGCAACGCCGGCAGCAGCCAGGCCGCGATCAGCAGCGCGGGCAGGACGGTGAGCCGGCCGAGCAGGGCGGTAGCTGCGTCGGCCGGAACTCCGAGCTCGCCGGGCACCGGGGTGGCCGACCTGCGGCGGCGCCAGGCCCGGCCGAGCACGGCTACCGATTCCCGCGAGCCAGCCACATATCTGGCCAGGACAGCCGGCGTTCTGCTGACGACGGCCGGTGTTCTGCTGATGAGGGCCGGCGTTCTGACCAGGGCTGCTCGTGCTCCGCTGAAGACTGCGCGCACCCCGGCGGCAACGGCGCGATCGCCGTCGGGCTCATCAGCGATGGGTGCCAGCGCGACGGTCGGCTCAGACTCAGCGCCTTTGGCACTCGCCGGCTCGGCCGGATCGGACCCGGCCGAGCCCGGCGCAGCATCGTCCCGCACTGCTGTCTCCAGCGCGGGCGAACCAGATACCGCCTGTTCTGGTACCGCTGTCTCGACCCCGGCCTCGGCCAGCCCGGCTAGCTCCGGCCCCGTGTTTTCCACCAGCCCCGGCCGCTCGTTTGTGCCCGCGCTGTTCGGGCTATCGGGATGGCGCACGGCTCAACTGTAGAGGCGGAGCGGGGTCAGCAGAACGATCGATCCCGGCCGGCCCGGCGGCGAGCCGTGCTTACCTGCCCTGGGCTGCTGCTCGAGTCGCGAGCCTCCAGCGTGGCGTGGCTTTCCTCTCAGCTGGTTATCAGCTAACTGTGATTTCGTTACAGAAATAGCACGTACCATAGTTCGCAATCTAGCGGCTAGGTCCCCGCCCCAGTCCGTTGGCAACGACTCCCGAGGAGCGATGAGCCGCTACGACAATCCCGGCGATTCTGGCTGGTCCGGTCCTGGCTGGTCCGACAATGGCCGGTCGCATCGTCGGCGCGAGCCGGGCAAGCCGCGACCGGAGTCGAATCCCATGCGCCGGCCGGCCGGGCCGCTGGCTGGCTGGGCACTCCACGTCGACGCTGATACTCGGC
Source organism: uncultured Actinomycetota bacterium (assembly GCA_963804435.1). Classification (GTDB taxonomy): domain Bacteria; phylum Actinomycetota; class Actinomycetes; order Streptosporangiales; family Streptosporangiaceae; genus JAJYUU01. The sequence goes on from CAWDQI010000001.1 coordinate 5,204,135, forward strand.
TCGGTAGCGACGCTGCTGGCCCTCGTCATGACGGCCGGCTCGCTCGCCGTGTATGTCGAGTACCGCAACGTGTGGGACGGGATCAACCGCATCAGCGTGGCCGGAGATCTCACCGGCAAGCGGCCGCCCACGGACCCGCACGCGCTGAACATCCTTGTTATCGGCTCGGACTCCAGGTCCGGCGTGAACGGGACGATCGGCGGCCACGTCGGCATTACCGGCCAGCGCTCCGACACCGACATGCTGGTGCACATCGCGCCCGGTGCCCACCAGGTCGTGGTGCTGAGCATCCCCCGCGACTCGGTTGTCCCGGTCCTGCGCTGCACGGCCGAGCCGGGAACGCCGGGCCAGACCGCGCAGCCCCCCGGCTATGTCGAGCAGATCAACGGGAGCTTCGCCAATGGCGGTCCGGGCTGCCTGTGGAAGACCATCGAGCAGACCACCGGCATCCATATCAACCACTTCGTCGAACTCACCTTCAATGGCTTCGAGCACGTCGTCGATGCCCTGGGCGGCGTCGAGGTGTGCCTGCCGATGGCTGTCAACGACCCCACCTCCCGTCTGCATCTGTCCGCGGGCAAGCACCATGTGTACGGCCGGGAGGCGCTTGCCTTCTGGCGGACCAGAGAAGGCCTGGGCCTGGGCGACGACCCACAGCGGATCCAGCGAGACCAGTTCCTCATGGCCTCCCTGCTCCAGGGCATCGTGCACGGCGGCTTCCTGAAGAGCCCGACCAAGGTCTTCGCCGTCATCCGGGCGATAACCGGCCACGGCTACCTGACCACCGACAACCAGCTGACTCCGAGCGGCATGCTCCAGCTAGCCGAGTACCTGCGCGGGATCTCAACCAAGAAGGTGCAGTTCATCACGGCGCCCTGGACGACTTATGCGGGCAACGCGCAGTGGATCCACTCCGCGCAGCCGCAGTCCCAGGGAAACCCGAACTGGGTCCAGTGGATCCAGCCGGCGGCCAACGACGTCTTCACTGCCATCGCGCACGACACGAGGCTGCCGAAGACGCCCAAGAGTCACAAGGGCGAGAAAGCTGTGATCGCTACCGTCAGCCCCGCGGACGTCAAGGTGCACGTGCTGAACGGAACGACCATCGGCGGCCTGGCTACCACTACCGCCGCCAGCCTGACCAGCCGCGGCTTCAAGGTCATCGGCGCGCCGAGCGACGCGGCGGTCCAGAACTACACCCGATCGGTCATCGAGTACGCCACAGCCGCCCAGCTGCCGGCTGTCCATACGCTGGCCAGGCTGCTCGGCTCGGTGACCGTCCGGCAGGAAGCAAGCCTGACCTCCGGCACGGTCACACTGATCCTGGGCTCGACTTTCACCGCGCTCAAGTCGGCCAGTACCGGCAGCGGCAGCGGCAGCAAGAGCAGCGGCACTGGCATTCAGAACCTGGCCACCACCTACGGCGGCATCACCGGCAGCACCCCCATCTGCAAGGACAGCAACGCATTCAGCGGACCAGGCTGATAGTTAGCCGAAATTCACCGCTCCGCGCGTTTCCCGGTCGTGCCTAAGGGTCAACTATCAGTTAGGCATGCAGGAATTGCCCGGAGGAAGGTATGACGCTGGGCGAGGGGAACGACGCGCCGCCTGGATCTGCGAGCTGGCGGCGCGGCCTGGTCCGGCGCCATTCCCCCTGGTCCATCGTGCTGCGCAGCGTTGCCGTCCTGGTCGCCGCGACATTAGTCGCCGGCTCGCTGACGGTCTACCTCGCCTTCCGCAGTGACTGGCAGGCGATCAAGCACGTCGACGTGTCTAACGATCTGGCCAGCAGCCATCGTCCGCCCGCTGACCCGAACGCGCTGAACATCCTGCTCATCGGCTCAGACACCCGGTCCGGCGCGAACGGCAAGATCGGCGGCCAGGCTGGCATCTCCGGCGCGCGCTCAGATACCGCCATGGTGCTGCACATCGCGCCTGGCGCCCACCAGGCCGTCGTGCTGAGCATCCCGCGGGACTCGGTCGTGCCCATCCTCAGCTGCAGTCCCGAGGACGGGACTCCCGGCCAGCTGGCCCAGCCCGCTGGCTACGTCGAGCAGCTCAACGCAACCTTCGCCTACGGCGGGCCGGGCTGCCTGTGGAAAACCATCGAGCAGACCACCGGCATCCGTCTCAACGACTTCATCGAGCTGACCTTCGCCGGGTTCGAGCACGTCATCGATGACATCGGCGGCGTCAACGTGTGCCTGCCCGTAGCCGTGCACGACCCGCGGTCGCGCCTGAACCTGAGCGCCGGCAAGCACCACATCTACGGCCGGGAGGCACTGGCATTCTGGCGCGTCCGGTATATCGGCCAGGGTTCTGACCTGCAGCGCATCCGTCGTGATCAGTTCCTGATGGCCTCGCTCGTCCGGGGCATCGAGCACAGCCCGCTGCTGCACAGTCCGGCCAAGCTCCTGTCGGTGATTAACGACGTGGCCCGGCATAGGTACATCGCCACCGACACCGGCCTCACTCCAGGACGGCTGTTCACTATCGCGGACGAACTTCGGGGCATCAAGCCCGGCTCGGTCCAGTTCATCGAGGCGCCCACCCAGCCGTACCCAGGCGACCCGCAGGCCTGGGTCGAGTGGGCGCAACCGCAGGCAGCCAGGCTGTTCACAGCGATCGCCAAAGACACGAGGATCCCCAAGTCGGCTAACCAGAACCGAACCGGCCAGGCCGCCCGCATCCTTGGCTCGAGCCACGCCAGGCTGAAGCCGCACCGCGCCTCAGCGCCGGGCGGATCCTCGGCCGGCCGGAGAGGCGCAGCCACTCCATCGAGACGGGCCAGTTCCGGGCTTAGCCGGAAACTCGCCGGGAAGTACGGCGGCATAACCGGCAACGCGCCTGTCTGCGGCGACGCTAGCGCCTTCGCGGGCCCGGACGGCTAGCACTAGACTGAGCCCCGTTCCCCGCTATTTATTGGTTACCTCCATGGATGGGCACGTACACTACCTGCGTCGTGCCCGGAAGGGGCAACAGTCGCCATCCGCGCCGGCCCTGCGGCGTCAGGGCGAACACTTCTTGCAGTCCCCCGCCGCTCCACGGCGCGTAGCACCCCAGGTAGTACGCGACGGACGTGCTGTAACGGACCAGACAGGGCGGGTGGACGCCCAGCCTCGCGAGTTGGGCGGCGCTTGAGGCATAGGACCGGCCCGAGGTCTGGCTCGAGACCTCATCGCGCAGCACGAACTGCTGGGTGACAATGCCTGTGAGCAGGAAGCCGCACGCCACGACGACGCCCGCGGTCCGCCATCTCCAGGTGGTGACCAGCCAGCCGATCCCGTCGGCGGCCAGGATCGCGAACAGCGCGAAGGTCGGCAGGATGTAGCGGGGGGCGCCGAACGGCACCAGGAACCCGTAGAGCACGAGGACCCACAGCCCGGTGAACGCGGCGAGCAGCGACGAGGCCTTCGCGTTAGTCCGCGATGCGGCATAGAGGCCGAGGATGGCCAGGCCCAGCAGGGCCGCGAACCACACAAGCTCGCCTGGTATCGAGAATCCGGGGCAGCCCTGACTGGTCTGGCAGTACCAGGGGCCGCTGAGCACCTTGACCTGAGTAAAGAACGAGAAGTACGGGCGAAGGCGCGGCGGCTCCTGGCCGGCCAGGTGGATGCGGTTGGCCAGGCCGCCGAACCAGTAGACCGCCTCGGCGGCCCACTCGATCAGCCCGAGCGCGATGCCCGCGCCCATGGCCAGCAGCACCTTGGGTTTGCGCCAGGCCGGCACGAAAAGCACGGCGGCGATCGCGGGGCCGAGAATGAAGACGATGTTCTGCGGCCGCATCATCACGATCAAGAAGCTGGCCGCGGCGATCAGGGTCAGCACAAGTCCCGGGCGCATCGTGCCGTTGACCGCGTGCAGGAACAGCCCGGTTAGGGCCAGGATCCCGACCGCGCCCCACCAGTCGGGGTAGACCTGGACCCCGCTGTTTTGGGTGATGGCCAGGCTGCCGAGGATGAGCGCGGCAAGTGCGAGGACCCAGGCAGGGCGCAGGCCCCGCCAGCACAACACGGCCAGGAACAGACCGAGCGCCGATAGCACCGCCATCCAGACCCGAAGCGCGACCAGAGACGTGGTCAGCAGCGTGACGGGTGCCGCCAGCAGGCCTACACCGTGACCATGAACCGGCGGCAGGAAGACGCCGGACGCGTGCGCGCTCGTCCTGGCGATGTAGGTCATCTCGTCCGGGCCAAGCGGCATCCGGAGCAGCGACGGGGTAAGCTCCGCGGCCAGGAATAGCACCGTGACCAAGATCAGCCAGAGGAAGCTGTCCCGGCTCAGCCAGCCGGGTCTAGGGCCTGACTCGTCAGTGACCTGTATCCGGCCGGCCTTCGTGTCGTGCACGAATTGACTCCTTGAAGAAGCGCGGCGCCTCATGCGAAGCCACCAACTTAACCCCTGCGACTGCACCGGGCAGTTTGGGGCCTACGCAGCACGGTCAAGTATGTGACGAAGGCCGACGCGCCCGGTCGCAGTTGACCGTACCGTAAGCTAACGAGTGCAATTTTCGCGGCGGCGTCGCGCAAAGCTGTGGAAATCTTCGTTAAGGCACGATCATGTTAGCCGAGCCGGCGTCGGGCGAGTCCCTGGACTGCGCTATCTTTGCCGCTACGCGATGCCGTCAGACCGGCAGAAACCGTCCAGCCGCGTCGACAAGTTGATCTTCCCCGATAGGAGGCAGCGGTGACCAGACTTGCCACGGAGGTGGCCGAGTCGTCACAGCAGCCGCAGCCTCGGGGGATAGGGGCGTGGGCCAGGAGTCCCCAGGCCATCACCATCTACCTGTACATCCTCGGCGCCTTCTACGTGACGTCGCACCTGTGGATCGACCCGGCCGGGCGCCTGCAGCATGGTGACGCGGCGGACGTCGACCAGGCGACGTGGTTCGTTCGGTACTCAGCGAACGCCGTGGATCACTTCCATCTGCCGGCCCTCATCACGACGACCATGAATTACCCGCATGGCGTCAATATGATGTGGAACACCTCATTCCTGCTGCCCGGCGTCCTGATATCGCCGATCACCATTCTGTTCGGCCCGCAGACTGCCCTGACTACCCTGATGGTGATCGGGTTCGCGGGGTCGGCCGCCGCTATGTTCTACGTGCTGCGGCACTGGCGCTTCAGTATTCTCGCCGCGGCCCTGGGCGGCGCGTTGTACGGCTTCTCGCCGGCCCTGATCAACTCCGGGATCGGGCACTACTCCCTGGTGCTGGCGATGCTGCCCCCGCTCATCGTCGATCGCGTCCTCCGGCTAGTGAGCCGGGACGGCAGCCCGGTCCGCAACGGGATCTGGCTCGGTCTGTTCGTCGCGGGCCAGGTCTTCATTGCCGAGGAGACGCTGGTCGACACCGTCATCGCGGTCGTGATCTTCCTCGTGGTGCTGGCGATCAGCCGTCCCCGGTCAATCCGCGCCGCGATCCCGCCTGCGCTAATCGGCCTAGGCACCGGCGCTGTGGTCGCACTCATCCTCTGCGCGCGCGGCCTGTGGGTCCAGTTCCATGGCATCGCCGCGCACGGCGCCGCCGCCACGGTCACTATCCTCTACAACGGGCACCTCACGAACCTCGGGACGATCCCCTATGTGTTCGTCACGCCCGGTGACTTCGTCCTGCTGCACACTTCAGGCACCGCCCCCATCGTCCTCCACTACACCCAGCCCGCCCCGGAGTACCTCGCCTACCTGGGCATCCCGCTGATCATCGTGCTGCTGGTCGCCATCGTCTACTTCTGGAAGAACGTCGCGATCCGCGCGGCCGGGCTTACCTGCATCCTGCTCGAGTGGCTCGGCATGGGCTCCAAGCCCATATCAAACGTCAAGCCGTTTCCGGACGTTCAGCCGTATCCGCATACGCTGCCGGGCTTCCTGCTGCCGTGGCATTTCTTCGAGCACCTGCCGGTGATCTCGGGCATGGTGCCCGACCGGTTGTGCATACTCGCCGACGCCGCCGCCGCCGTCGTACTGGCCTACGCGCTGGACCTGGCCCGCTCCGGCGCCAAGCCGTTCGCGAACCGGCAGAACGGCGCCAGGATCGCCGTTGGCATAGCCGTCGTCGCGCTGCTGCCGCTGTTGCCTTCTCCCTACGCCGTCCAGAACGCCAAACCGCTGCCCACCGGCTGGCGGGAGACTTACGCCGCGCTGCACCTCAAGGACAATTCTCCGGTGATGCTGGTGCCCTACCCATGGGCGGCCACGTCACAGGTGCTGCGCTGGGACGCCAACACTGGCGTGCCGGGCACCATCATTGGCGGCGACTTCATAACGCCCGGCGCGCAGGGACGCCAGGCACGGGCCGGCCGGACCGGAGAGACGAAGACCTCCGAGTACATCGACTTCCTGCTCACTGGACAGAACTCCGTAAAAAAGCCGTCAACAGCCCAGGTGCGAGCCGACATGGCGGCAAAGCACCCGGCCGCCGTCATGGCCGCGGTCAACCTGTCCTCGCCCCTCGGGCAGTACCTGCTCACCTTGTTCGGGCCGCCGACCACGCACTACTTCAAGGTCTACGGCTGGCGGCTGAGGCCTGGCGAGACGTTCCCGGTCCACCCCTAAGCGCCGGACCGTTGTCGGCTCGGGGCCGCAGGCAACTTGCCACCGCCTTGGCGCCGATGAGGCCGCCAAGGTAGGCGGCGAGCGCGATGTAGGCGTAGGTCGCTATACCCAGAGCGGCAGCCACGCCAGCGAACAGCAACCGGCCTTCCCAGCCGAGGCCGGTGCCGCGCTCAGTAGCCCCTGACTCCGTAGCCTCTGACTCCGTAGCCTCTGACTCCGGTTGCCGCGGCGCGACTAGCATGACCGGCCTGCCGGGAAACGCCAGGTCGGCGTAGCGCAGCAGCAACGCGCTGCAGAGCACGAAGATCACCGGACCCGGCACGCCGGTCGCAAACCCGGCGCCCGCCAGGTAGAGGATCTGAGCGCCTAGCAACAGCACCGGCACCAGCCAGTCGGACCGGCCGGAGTGGCGGTTACTGGATCCTGGGGCGGCCAACAGCATGACGATCGCCGGGCCGGCAATCAGGATGCTGGGCAGACCGTGCAGCCCGAGGATCACGAGCGTGGCGACCGCTGCGACGCCCAGGATCGCGGGCGGTAGCGGCAGCAGCTGGCCGCGGACGAGCATGCCGAGAGTGCGTGCGACCGCGCCGTCATCGCGCAGCCTGACCAGCTCCGCCGGATCTTTCTCCAAGGCGGGCACAGCTCGGCCTGCGAGGCCGTAGCCAACTGAGATGATCGCCCAGTTCAGCAGCGCGAACAGGGAAGCTCTTGCTCCCCAGGCGGGAGCTGTCAGCGCGACGACTAGCAGGCGCCCGCCGGGCGGCATGGTCAGGACAGCTCTGGCGAGTCGCTGAAGCAACGTGTCGGAGCGGTCGCCAAAGCCTGTCGGGTTCGAACAGGCGGTCATCATGTCCCGCACGCTGACCAGGCCGAGCACCGCAATCGCGAGCATCCACGTACCTGGCCAATGCTCGGCTGGGGCCCCGGCGGCCAGCCCGGCGTAGATGGCGCATTCCGACAAGCAGAGGCCTAGTGCGGCAAGCCAGCGCGTGCCGTCGGTGCCGACGGTGGCTCCGCCCGCCCCCGCCGTAATCGGGGCCGCGCGGGAACCGGCGAGACTCCTTCCGGCGAGCAGAACCAGATAACCGGCGGTTAGCGCGACCACGGCGCGGAGGTCGTCAACCCTGCTCCCGGCCGAGAACCAGGTCGCGGCGCAAGCCGCGAGCGCCACCGAGATGCCGCAGGCGGAGATGAGACCGAGGGATCGCCGCTCCGCCCAGCCGAGCGTCCGGCGGCGGACTTCTACCAGGAACGCCGCAGCAGGAACCGTTCCCGCAGCGTCGGCAACGGGTGGCCCGTCACTGGCCAGCAGCACCTGGCCTGCCCCCGCGGGACCCCGCCCCGGTTGCGCCCGATCTCGCGTCCGGGGACCGTGGTCCCAGTGCTGGGCCGACCGGACCGCATGGTCCAGATCGGACCAGGCCAGCTGGCCCACTGGCGTCCTGACTTTCGGACCGTCGCCTTCGGTCAGCTGCCCTTTCCCCGACGGGCGCAGGCCGGGAACAACCGGGTCGTCCGGGGCGGGCGCCGAGCCTTCGCCCACTGCCGGCAAGCGATCGTCCACCCTGAGCTGGTCTTGTTCCCGGTCTGGCCCTTCCTGGTGTCCGGATGAGCCCTCGCCGGCGAGGAGACGGCCGTCGCCCACCAACCCGTCGCGGGCTTCCACCGGATTCGGTACCTGGCTCAGATCTGCCCGGGCGGGCCGGCTCCGGCCCGGCTCCGTTCCCCGGTTCACATCTTGCGGCGGGCCGATGCTCTCGGCCCGCACCGTCCGGCGGTCCGCGCGTACCCGCTTCCCGGTTCGCGGTTGCGTGACCCGGCGCTGGGTCCGGGCCGGGACTGGCCGGGGCTTGCGAGCGCGCCTCGGCCGCGCCGGCCTGCCCGGATCAGCTCCGCCTGGTGTCATCGTCGGTCCGTCCGCCCCCGCAAGGACAGGCTCGTCCGGGTCGAGCCCTGTGGGCGGCGGTGGCGCGGCTGGACGAGGACCAGACGCGCGCCGCGACGCGGCCGCGGCGCCCGCGGCTGCCCCGGCGGCGGCCTCGTCGTCCGCCTGCCCGCCAAGCCCAGCGTCGATCTGGTCCTCCGTATCGACTGCCAGATTGAGACACTATGTAGTCGGAGCGCTACCTAGCGTACATTCAGCCCTGCCAGATCTCCCCGCCACCCCGGCCGGCAGACCTCGTCCCCGCCACCCCGGTCGGCAGATCCAGGCCATTGCCTGCGGTATCGTCCGACCATGCGGACGGTGGCTGTGGTGCTGGCGGGCGGTACCGGCAGCCGGTTCGGCGGCAGCTTGCCCAAACAGCTTCGCGTCTTGGCCGGGCGGACGATCATTGCGCACTGCGTGGAAACCTTCAGCCTCGCACCCGGAGTCGACAGTGTCCTGGTGGTCACCGCGGCCGATGTCGCGAGCACCGTTCGGCAGGAGGTTGCTGGCTGGCCGAAGGTCGCGGACGTCATCACCGGCGGCGCGAGCCGGACCGAGTCCACCCGGTGCGCGATCAACTGGCTGAACGCCAGGTTCGCGCCCGGCGGCGACTGCAAGGTCTTGCTCCATGACGCCGCCAGGCCGCTAGTCGACCAGCAGACCATCGCCCAGTGCATTCAGGCGCTGGACGAATGGGAGGCCGTCGGTACGGTCGTGGCCTCCGCAGACACGATCGTCGAGGTCGCCGATGGCACTATCCGGCGGACCCTGCCGCGCGGGTCCCTGGCCCGGTGCCAGACCCCTCAGGGCTTTCGCCTGCCGGTCATCAGCCGCGCCTACGAGCTGGCTTTGGCTGACCCCGAGTTTGCCTCGGTGCCAGCCACGGACGATTGCGGCGTCGTGCTGCGTTACCTGCCCGACGTGCCAATCCGAACTGTTGCAGGCAGCGAGCGCAACATGAAAATCACCTATTCTGCCGATATCGCCATCGCGCGGACGCTTCTGGACATAAACGAGCAGGCCTCGGCACCAACGGGTCCGGGTCAGGTGGGCGGATTCCACAGCTGAATCGCGGTGGACATGAACATGTGTACGTAGCCGCACTGCTCGCACACGAGTCCGGTCACCGACTGGTTCGCCCAGCCCAATCTGAGCAAGTCCGCGCCAACCGTGCTGAGCTTGATTTCACGGTCTCTGAACAGGCTTCCCTGACACACCCAGCAGTGGAAGGGATGCCGGGCCCGACCGACAGTGACAAGTGACGGCTTCCGCGCCATGTCTGCCGGCGGTCCTTCCGTTAGTCGCAGCAGCGACGCCTATATACCGACCACTGAGGATGATACCGCTCAGAAGCGCTCCGCGGGCTACAGCGTGGCGTCCTCCAGCATCTCGGTGACCAGCGCCGCGATCGGCGATCGCTCGGACCGGACCAGCGTCACGTGCGAGAACAGCGGGTGCCCCTTGAGCTTCTCGATCACCGCGACGACGCCGTCGTGGCGGCCAACCCGGAGGTTGTCGCGCTGGGCAATGTCGTGGGTCAGCACGACCCTTGACCCGGCGCCGATCCTGGACAGCACGGTCAGCAAGACCCCGCGCTCAAGCGACTGCGCCTCGTCCACCACGACGAACGAGTCATGGAGAGAGCGGCCGCGGATGTGGGTCAGCGGCAAGACCTCGAGCATCTCCCGTCCGATTACCTCGTCTATCACGGCCTGAGACGTGACCGCCGAGAGCGTGTCGAAGACGGCTTGCGCCCACGGGTTCATCTTGTCGGCTTCAGACCCGGGCAGGTAGCCGAGTTCCTGGCCGCCAACGGCATACAACGGCCTGAACACGACAAGCTTGCGGTGTTGCCGACGCTCCATCACCGCTTCCAGGCCAGCACAGAGCGCGAGCGCTGATTTGCCAGTCCCGGCCCGGCCGCCCAGCGAGACGATGCCTACCTCGTTGTCGAGCAGGACATCAAGGGCGATTCGCTGTTCCGCGCTCCGCCCGCGCAGTCCGAACGCCTCCCGGTCACCACGCACCAGTTTTACCGACTTATCCGGCTGAACCCGGCCGAGCGCGCTGCCCGCCCCGGTGACGCCCGATATCAGCACGAGTCCGGTATGACAGGGCAGGTCGCGGGCGGCGGCCAGCTCAAGCCTGCCGGTGTCATAGAGCTCGTCGATGTCCGCCGCAGCGACGTCGAGCTCGGCCATGCCAGTCCAGCCCGAGTCCGGCGGCAGCTCGGCCCGGTACTCCTGAGCCGTCAGCCCCACGGCAGCCGCTTTAACCCGCAGCGGCAGGTCCTTACTGACCAGGATCACGGCTTCGCCCTCGGCCGCGAGGCTGCAAGCAACGGACAGGATCCTGGTGTCGTTGTCCCCGAGCCGGAAGCCGGCTGGCAGCACCGCGGGATCAGAATGATTCAGCTCGACGCGGACGCTACCCCCCGCGTCGCCGACGGGCAGGTCGGCGTCCAGCCGGCCGTATTCGACACGGAGGTCGTCAAGGTAACGAAGGGCCTGCCGGGCAAAGTAGCCCAATTCAGGATGATGCCTCTTGGCCTCAAGCTCAGTGATGACGACGACTGGCAGCACCACTCGGTGCTCGGCGAACCTGCCTATCGCCGCCGGGTCGGCGAGCAGAACGCTGGTGTCCAGTACGTAAGTGCGGCGAGGCGGGCTCGTGGTTGTGAGCGCCGCTCGCCGCCTGGATTGGCCAGGGCCTGCGGAGGCCGACTGGGCAGCGGCCGACTCGGTGGCACGTGAGCGGGTGGAACGGGGCTCTGCAGTGATCGCCTGCGTGGCAGCAGGCCGTGCAGCAGCGGACTGACTCGTTGGGCGTACGGAGGAATTGGCCACTCGCTCTCCCCTGGGCGTCCCTGAGACGCCGCGGTCGGACACAGACGTGTCGGCGGGACCGGGTCCGGCCAGCGATGGACCGTGCGCCGGCCCTTCGCTCGTCTCGCCTGCGCACCAGGACGCGAAGCTCGAGAATTTCGAGGGCCTTCCCGGCGGACGGCTAGGCACCGCCCGTCAGTATCGACCGTACCTAAGCGGAGCGACCGGGGAAAGTACCGTAACGAGCTGTTCACGTGCCGAACCTGCGATGCCTTGCCTCGTAAGAGCGCAATGCGCGCAGGAAGTCGACCCGCCGGAAAGCCGGCCAGTACGCGTCGCAGAAGTAAAACTCCGAATGCGCGCTTTGCCACAGCAGGAAGCCGCCCAGGCGCTGCTCACCCGAGGTGCGGATGACCAGGTCCGGGTCGGGCTGGCCGGCCGTGTACAGATGCTCGGCGATGTGCTCGACGTCAAGGATCTCGGCAAGTTCTTCGATCGTCGTGCCGCGCGTGGCGTGATCCTGCAACAGCGAACGGACCGCGTCAGCGATCTCCCGGCGGCCGCCGTAGCCGACTGCGACGTTGACCAGCAGGCCGCTAGTGCCAGCCGTTGCCTCCGCCGCGTCCTTCAGCACCCGCGCGGTGTCGGCCGGCAAGAGGTCGAGCGCCCCAACCGGCTTGACATGCCATTCCTGGACGACCAGCTCGCGGACCGTGTCCTCGATGATGCGCAGCAAGGGCTCGAGCTCGGCCGACGGCCTGGCGAGGTTGTCGGTAGACAGCAACCAGAGGGTCACGACTTCGACCCCGGACTCCTGGCACCACTCGAGCAGTTCAAAGATCTTGTCGGCGCCTGCCTGATGGCCGCTGCTGACGTCGGCTAGCCCGGCCGACCTGGCCCACCGGCGATTACCGTCGCACATCACCCCAACGTGACGGGGAATCGCCTGAGGCGACAGCGCCGCCTCGAGCCTGCGCTCGTATAGCCGGTAGACGAGATCTCGCAATCCCATCCGGCACCCTTCCTCGCTGCCGCCAGAGCGGCGTTGCAACACCGCCGGGCTGTCTTCCGGCTGACTGGTCGACTAGCCCGTCACCTGCCGGAATCCTCGCATCCGGACGGCCGGCGGCGGACACGCCATCCGGCTCATCCAGAACCGTATCCAAGAATGCCACCAGTTCACCTGAAGTCAGGACAGCGCGAACACCGATGCCCGCTGTCCCCCACGCTTCGATCACCGCCCGCCTGGTCAGCCGCCAGCAGCCGTGGCCTCCAGCCGAGGGCCTGCCGGGCGCGTGGTGGCCGGTGCCGGCGCTCTCACCTACCCAGACAGCGCTGGACCTTAGCACGCACCGCAGCTCGCCATTGCCCGGCGGGTCGGCCCGGTCACGCGACCGGAGGGCGAAATACTCGTGGTCGCCCGGCATTGACCCGGCAGGGTGGGCCGGGAACCGGTCATCCGGGTCGGGCCACTGCACGGCCAGCCCAGGATCGACGCGGGCCTGGCTGACACGGTCGGCTAGCTGGGATAGCTGGTACCCGCAGCGCTGGCCGACGGCCGCGAACGGTACCGAGTCCCTGGCCAGCCTCAGCGTTACCTCGTATGGCTGGCCAACCCTGTCGCGGCACTCAACGGCCTCGACAGACAGCACGGAACCATCAACGCAGCGTAGAGCCCTCATAACGGAACGTTAACATCTTCACGTTCGAAAGTGACACCCCCCACGCTGGGGGCCAGAGCGCGCGGGCTGGAGCGTACGGAGCCTGGAGGCTCCCTTTACTAAGCCTGGGCGGCGAGTGCTGCGGCTACGCGGCGATGAGCCGCCCAGATCTCCTCAGGCAAGTCGCTGAACTGGGCAAGGTGCTGCTCGCGACGTTCCATCTCCTGGCGCCAGCGGTCGGCGTCGATGCTGAGGATCTTGTGCAGGTCCTCCGGACTTATGGCCACGCCCTCCAGGTCCAGCTCCTCCGTGGTGGGGACGATGCCGACCGGGGTTTGCTTGCCCTGGACTTCGCCGTCCTTGAGCCTCAGCAGCCACAGCAGCGGACGGAGGTTCTCGCGGTAACCGGGCCAGAGGAAATGGCCGTCGTCGGGATCGCGCTGGAACCAGTTGACGTGGGCGAAGATTGGCCGGGTGGTGGCGGCGCCGATGATTCGCAGCCAGTGGGCAGCGTAGGCGCCTTCCGGGTACGACATGAAAGGGCGCATGGACATCGGGTCGTACCGCAGCTGGCCGTCCACCCCTTCGGCCGCGAACGTCGCCTCCGCACCTAGCGTCAGGCCGTCGTAGACACCCTCGGCAAGGTCAGTGATGGCGCGGATCAGCGGCTCGCGATCACGGGTGCGGCCGCCGAAGATGATCGCGTCGATCGGGACGCCTTTGGGGTTCTCGAAATCTCTGGCGATGTTCGGCACGTTGGTCAGCGAGGTGGTGAACCGGCTGTTCGGATGGGCCCACGGCCTGTCCTTGTCAGCCTCCGGGCGCTGCGAGATCAGCTGCCCAGTCCAGTCCTGCCAGCCCGCGAGGTCGGTGGGCGGCTGCGGGGTCCTGCCCTCCCACCACACCTCGTGGGTGATCTCGTTGTATGCGACATTCGTGAACAAGACCTTGGTGCCGGGGGCGACCGAGCCAAGGGCCGTGGGATTCGTCACCTCGTTGGTGTCCTTGGCGACTCCGAAGACACCGAACTCGGGATTGATGGCGTAGATCTTGCCGTCTTCGGGGTCTACCCGGAGCCAGGCGATGTCGTCGCCGTAGAACTCGACGTGGTATCGGTCCCCGAGCGAGTCGGGGGCAAGCATCATGGCCAGATTGGTCTTGCCGGAAGCACTGGGGAACCCGCCGCAGATATGCCAGGTCTGGCCGGTTTGCTTATCGGTGATGCCGATCAGCATGAACTGCTCAGCGAGGAATTCCCTGGATGCCCAGCCATCGTAGGCGGCTTGTCGCAGGCCATGCGCGATCTTGCCCAGCAGCGCGTTGCCCCCGTAGGAGGAGCCGAAGTGCAGAATCGTTCGCTCGTCGGCCAAGGTGACGAAGTAGCGCTGGTCCTCGCCCGTGCCCTGGCCGAGCTTCTCCAGATCGCCAGTGACGTGGACGCCCCGCACGAACATGTCAGGGTCGACGAGGCTGTTCACGTACTCGACGCCGCAACGCGCCATCCGGATCATGTGCAGCGCGACGGTGCGGTGGTCGGTGAGCTCGACGCCGACAGCGTACGGCTCGAGCGGCGAGCCGGGCGGCGCCATCAAGTACGGGATGACGTACATGGTCTTGCCGGCCGACGCGCCGCGCATGCGGCCGGTCAGCAACGGCCGCATCTCGCTAGACGGGCGCCAGTTGTTGTAGACGCCCTTGTCGGCAGGGTTCGCGGTGGCGACTACGGTGCGCTCCTCGGAGCGGGCGGTGTCTTTGATATAGCTCCGCGCGTAGTATCGCCCCTCGCCCGCGGGAGCGATTTCGCCCGCCGCAAGCGACTCTCGGATGAGCCTGGCGTCGTCGGACGCGCCAACCACCTCGACGCGACTGACGCCAGTAAGTTCGGCCCAATAGCGCACGTACTGACGCACACACGTGTTCTTCAGCCCAGCATCGTCGAGAGTTGCCTGCAAGTTACCGGTCGGGTTCTCTTCCACCGAGGCCGCATTCACCTCATTCACCACGACTGGTCCTCCTCAAGGGCTGCGCGTTGATCCGCTGCGGGCTACCTGACATCAGCCACGGGGAAACAACCCCGATGATGCGGGATTTGGGGAGTGTACCCCGGCATGACCGGATCGATTCGGGCTGGTCCAGCGAATCATTTGCGCAAGTTGGGCCGTAGTTACGCGCCGTTGCCGCAAGACTTGCGCCTGGCCAGGGATTCAGTTCTGGCCCGCCCCTGTCGTCGGGCGGCCGCCGGCCCTGTGCGCCCCCGTTCCCCTCCGGACGCAAAGCGACGCGGACGCACGTCGTGTGCGCCCGCGCCCGCCTGCATCGAGGGTCGGGTTTTTAGCCTGGTCCCTCGGCCCTGACCTGCTCAACCTTGCGCAACGCGTCCCGGAGTTCGGTCAGCCAGGTGCCCGAGTGCTCGCCCACCAGCCGCACGCACCAGGCCAGCGCGTCGCTGCGGCTGCGTGCGACGCCGGCGTCCACGAGGGTGTCCAGGACCTGGCGCTCGGCCTGCCTGAGCCTTGTCATGACTGGCACCGAAAAA
Source organism: uncultured Actinomycetota bacterium (assembly GCA_963804435.1). Taxonomy (GTDB): domain Bacteria; phylum Actinomycetota; class Actinomycetes; order Streptosporangiales; family Streptosporangiaceae; genus JAJYUU01. The sequence continues at coordinate 5,219,642 of CAWDQI010000001.1, forward strand.
GTGGTGAACATCACTGTGCGACCGCCGCACTCAACGCCCCAGGAAACCTTGCGTCCGAAGCTGTGCTCGGCTTCCCGTGCGATCTCCACCCGGTGCTCCCGAGTCTCCTCGCGGAACCGCCGGCTGCGCCCGTCAGCCGCGGCCGCTACCTCGGCCTCGGTGGCGCCGGGCGACGTGTCAGGAGCGGCGATCGCTCCCACCACCGTGATCTCCTCGCGATCGACGTTGATCGCCGGCGCGCCGGTGAACCAGTCCGCCGGCAGTCGGCCGGTGAACCAGCCGCGTAGCTTCTCCGCAGCACCGCCGCTGCTGGCGGGATCCGACTCGCTCTTAGTGGTCATGTAATTATAATTACACTCACTTCCCAGCAGCGCAAGTGCATCGCGGAGCGCTAGCTTCGGCGTCTCAGGACGGTTGGCGACTTAGCCGGTCACAGCGGCGACGGCGGCCGCTATCCCTGGGTAGACACGAACCGCACCGGCGAAACCGGATCCGAAGATGGCTGGCACGATCTGCACGTCCATGCCCGGTTCGGGTGCCTGAAGCATCAGTCCGTGCCCCAGGTAGATAGCCACGTGCGAGATGTAGGTCGGTGCCGTCGGGTCGGTGTGGTAGAAGAGCAGGTCGCCCGGCTCGAGGTCGGCCAGCGGAACGCGCGGCCCGGCCTGCGCCTGGTTGACCGCGACCCGCGGCATGATGATGCCCGCTTGCCGCATGGACCACTGCACCAGGCCGGAGCAGTCGAACACCTCCGGGCCGTTGCCGCCCCAGACGTACCGATGGCCAACCCGGCTGAGGGCTGCGGTCAGGAACGTCTCCGTCTGGGCAACAGTCAGCCCAGGACCGCCGGAAGAGGTCACGCCGATGGCGCCCGCGTAGCCGGCAGTAGCCGGGAGGCCGCGCTCGGGCGCCTGCGCTACCAGCGGCGCGACCGATGCGTCCGCCGGTATGACCGCCTTGACCTTGCGCATCAGGTCAGTAAGGCGGGCCTTCGGTGCACTGATGACGATGGCGTTCCCCGATGGCATGCCGAGCGAGCGGGCGACCGAGTCGGAGACGACGGCATCGACGCCGCTGATGCCGACGGTGCCGTAGCCGCCCACGACTAGCTTTTCTGTGTGCCCCCCAGTGACCTTGACCGTCCCGCCGAGCGGCAGCTTCTCCTGCTTGCCCATCAGGTAGGAGACTGCGATGGCGCCATCGGCCACGTTCTGCCACAAGCCGGTTGCCCTGGCGGTCGGCTTGGCCGCAAACTCACGGAAGGCAGCCGGACTGACGCCAAGAACAGCGACATCGCCGCCGTTGACCTTGAGCCTGGCTGCGTCCAGAGCCTCGGCGGCGGTAACCCCCGGCAGCCGCCTGATCGCGTCAAGAGCGCTGACGGGCAGCATCCTGGGCGCTACGACGAGCAGGTCCGCGGGCCGCAAGTCTCGTAGCCGCCCCACCCGCGGTCCTGAGGTGAGGCCTGCCAGACGCGCCCGCTTCGCTATCGGCACCGCGGCGCCGCCCGTCGTGCCCGCTGCGTGGCCGTTCCGGCCGGGCCGGCCGGGCCGGCCTGGCCGCCGGCTGAATAGGTCCCGGACGGCAGGAACACTCCGGCTTCCTGGGCCGCGCTGGCTTCCGTCTGGCCTAGGTACTGGATCACCGTGCGTGCCTGGGTAACGGCGTTGCCGTGACGGCCGGTCAGGTTCTTGCCGCCAGGACCGAGCACTGCGGCTATGTCGGCGGCTGTTACCTTGCGTGAATTGACAGGCCCACCCGGCCGCGAAGCGACCGCCTGAATGAGTGCCGCCGAAGCTGCGGCCTGGTCAGGCGCGGCTAGGGCGGCGCGCCCGGCCTCCGCCGGAGCAGCCGGCTGCGCGGCGGGCACCAGCGGGGCGCCGACTTTGGGCGAGAGGCTGACCGCGATGCCGACGGCAACCGCGCCCCACAGGCTGGCGCGCAGACGGCGGCGATATCGGTCGCGCAAGGCACTCCCCTCTGCGGTCTCAGCCGCGCGACTTGCCGGCTTCTGACGTAACACGATGCACGGACTTTGCGCATGCGTCTATACCCGCGAAATCCCTATCTTGCTATAAGGGATTCCCGCGAGCCCGGATCCGTGGAGAACGTTTGGCAAACTTCTGCCAGATCGTTGGTAAATCAGGCCACGGAGGGCTCCTCGAGCCGGCGCGGCTCAGCCCAGCGCCGCGCGCAGCTGATCCGGCTCGGTGACCGGAGCCCGGCAGGCGAAGTCGCGGCAGACATAGGCAGCTGGCCCGTCCGCCACCGCCGTCCGCCCGGCTAGGAGCGGGATACGCCGATCCGCGCCGTCCCCGCAGGCGATCACCGCGCCCGGTGGCGCAGCCGCAAGCGCGGTCTTGTGCAGTGCCGCACGCCGCGGTCCGGGCGGGCCCGCGATCGCGATCTCCACGGGCCCGGACAGTGCCGCCTCGGCCACTGCGAGGCCCCACCCGGCGGCGCGCGGGAATCGCGCCGCCAACTCCGGCAGGCTGCCCAGAGCAGCTAGCGCTGCGGCCCGGTGACGCGCCGAACCCGTCAGCGCTGCGTAGCTGAGCAGCGCACCCGAGACGGCGAACGTGCCCGACGGGCTCGGTCCGTCGCCAACGTCGGAGGGCCGGTAGATCAGTCGCTCGCTGTCGTCCGCTGTGTCGTAGAAGCCGCCAGTTGCGGTTGGGAACCGAGCGAGCACGGTGTCCAGGAGTTCGCCGGCCAGGCGCAGCCAGCGATCCGCGCCGCCCGCCTCGTCGGCAGTCGTCACGCCCGGCCAGCGCGATGAAGCCCTCGGCAACGCAGCCGTAGTCGTCAAGGACGCCAGCCGTACCGGACGCCTGGCCGTTCCTCGAGGTGCGGTCAAGCCGTCCGTCGCTTATATGCACCCTGGTCAGCAGCTCGCCCGCGCCGACAGCGGCCGCGACGAATTCGTCGCGGTCAAGCAGCAGGCCGACCTCGGCCAGCGCGGCGATGGCCAGCCCGTTCCAGGCAGCCACTATCTTGTCGTCGCGGCCCGGCCGCGTCCGACGGGCCCTGGCCGCCAGTAGGGCGGCGCGGAGCCGGGCGAGTTCGGCGGCGTCTGGCGGATCTTCGCGTAGCTGCAGGACGGACGCGCCATGCTCGAAGTTTCCGGCAACGCTGACGCCGAAGATTTGCGCGGCCCGCGCGCCGTCAGCATCGCCGAGCGCAGCGATGAGCTGATCTGGCGTCCATACGTAGAACGCGCCTTCCACGCCGTCGCTGTCGGCATCGAGCGCCGAGGCGAAGCCGCCTTCGGACGTCCGCAGCTCGGCGATCATCCAGTCGCAGGTCTGCTCAGCGACCCGACGTGCGAGCGGGTTTCCGGTTCGCCGCCACAGATGCGCGTAGACCCTGGCCAGCAGCGCGTTGTCGTAGAGCATCTTCTCGAAATGCGGGACCACCCAATCCGCGTCCACGCTGTAGCGGGCGAACCCGCCGACCAGCTGGTCGTAGATGCCGCCGCGGGCCATGGCCTCGGCCGTTGCCTCGGCCATCACCAGGGCCTGCTGGCCCGTGTCTTCGCCAGTCCGCTCGGCGTGCCTGAGCAGAAATTCCAGCACCATGGACGGCGGGAACTTGGGCGCGCCGCCGAATCCGCCCCGGCTGGCGTCGAACTCGCTTGCAAGCCTGGCCACCGCCGGCCTCGCCTGCCTCGGCGAGCCAGGCCGCATCCTCCGCGCCGCCGCTGAGGCTGGCAGTCGCCGGCGGCGCGCAGGCTGGATTCCAGCCCCGCGACTTCACCGTCAGCTCCCGAGGGGGCCGACTCAGGCACGCCGGCCCGCTCCGCAAGGGCGGCCGCGATCTTGGCGGCCTGGCCTTCCACCTGAGCCCGGTCTTCCCGCCACGCCTTGGCGACGCCAAGCACCAGGCGCTGGAACTGGCTGCGAGGGAAATAGGTGCCACAGAAGAAGGGCTCGCGCTCAGGGGTCATGAATACCGTCATCGGCCAGCCGCCCTGGCCGGTCATCGCCTGAGTCGCCGTCATATAGACGCTGTCAACGTCTGGCCGCTCCTCGCGGTCCACCTTGATCGAGACCAGGTGCTCGTTCATCATCGCCGCCGTGTGCTCGTCCTCGAAGGACTCATGGGCCATCACGTGACACCAGTGACAGGCCGAATAGCCGACGGACAGGAGCACCGGTACGCCGCGTCCAGCGGCCGCGGCAAAGGCCTCGTCCGACCAGGGCCACCAGTCCACCGGGTTGTCGGCATGCTGGAGGAGATAAGGGCTTGTCGCGCCGCGAAGCCGCTCTGCCATGTCAGTACCCTTCGTTGCGCCTACCCCCGATCCTTCCTTGCGCCTCGTCAGGGCGTGTTGGCAGGCACCGAATCTGCACCGAAGAGTGCAGATTTGCGACTGCCGCTACGCTGAGCGTCCGCTGGCAATACGCTGGTCCACCTAGCCTGACGGGCGCATGCGCGTCATGCTGGAGGGAAAGCTCATGCTCGCGAAGCAGGCCGGGCCGGGATGAGCAACCGGCTGAAGTCCCAGTGTCGGTCCGCTCACATGTGGGCACGAACTAACCATCGCGGGAATATCGCCCGGTACACTGCCACGGACGCCATCGTTGAGAGCCAGGAGTCGAGTTCCCATCTCACGGCCGTGGCGCGTGCTACGAGCGTTGTTCGAGCGGTAGAGCAAACTATTGGAGCACCTATGCGCGTTCTGGTCCTCGGCGGCGATGGTTTCTGTGGCTGGCCGACGTCGCTGTACTTGTCCGATCAGGGTCATGACATCACCATCGTCGACAACCTGAGCCGCCGGAAGATCGACATCGAGCTCGAGGTGGACTCGCTGACGCCGATCCGGCCGATCGGTGAGCGGCTGCAGCGCCTGGAAGCGAGGTCTCCGGCCGGGAGATCGGCTTCGTGAACCTGGACCTGGCGACCGAGTACGACCGGCTGGTGGCGGTGCTGCCTGGACATCCGGCCGGACGCGATCGTGCACTTCGCCGAGCAGCGCGCCGCGCCGTACTCGATGCGGACCGAGAAGACCAAGCGCTACACCGTGGACAACAACGTCCGGGCCACGCACAACCTGCTGACCGCGCTGGTCGACGACCGGCATCGACGCCTCGCTCGTGCACCTGGGCACCATGGGCGTCTACGGCTACGGCTGGTCGGGTAGCGCGCCGATCCCGGAGGGTTACCTGACGGTCAAGGTGCCGACCCCCGACGGGGAACTGGAGCGGGAGATCCTGCACCCGGCCAACCCGGGCTCGGTCTACCACATGACCAAGACCCTCGACCAGCTGCTGTTCTCGTTCTACGCCAAGAACGACGGGCTGCGGATCACCGACCTGCACCAGGGCATCGTGTGGGGCACCCAGACCGACCAGACCGCGCGGGACGAGCGGCTGATCAACCGGTTCGACTACGACGGCGACTACGGCACGGTGCTGAACCGGTTCCTGATGCAGTCCGCGATCGGCCACCCGCTGACCGTGCACGGCACCGGCGGCCAGACGCGGGCGTTCATCCACATCCGCGACACCGTCCGGTGCATCGAGATCGCGCATCAACAACCCGCCGCAGGCCGGCGTCGCAGCCGCTGGTGCTGAACCAGGTCACCGAGACCCACCGGGTCCTCGACCTGGCCAAGATGATCGGCGACATGACCGGCACCGAGATCGCCTACCTGCCCAACCCGCGGCGCGAGGCGGAGGAGAACGAGCTCAGCGTCCGCAACGACCAGTTCCTCGCGCTCGGCCTCAAGCCGACCACGCTGTCGGAGGGCCTGCTCGAGGAGATCACCGAGATCGCGGCCAAGTACAAGCACCGCGTGGACCCGCACAAGATCATCGCCCGCTCGGTCTGGCGAGCTGGCATGGAGACTTCGGCCGACCTGATGGACCGAGGTGCCGGACGGCGGGTAAACCGTCAGCAGCCGGCATAGCTCAGCTAAGGCCGCCGTGGCCGCGGGTGACCCATCACCTGGCCTCGGCGGCCTTCTCGTTTGCCCGCCGTGCACGCTCCCGCGGGAACGTTGGTCGGCGGAACTGTCACAGGAGCACCCATGAATGCGAACGTGGCGGCGCGGCGGATTAGGACCTTGTCTTTGACGCCAAGCAGTAACCGGCCGAAGTGCGGCGGGCGACGGCAGCGCGCGAATGGGAGTCCGATCCATGGCAGACGGCTCTGCTGCTTCGCGCCTACCTGCTGCCGTATCCGTGACAGCCGGGCCGGGGACCCCTGGGCAGAAGGCGGGAACCATGTACGACTATCTCCTAGCAACGCCCACGGCTCGCTGGGCGAGCACCCGGCATATGCGCGGCAAAGACCGTGGAGAAGCGCGGGGGACAGGAGAACCCTGGTCTGGCGAGCGACGGCCGTCCGGAGCCGCCGAGGGCGATGCGGGCATACCGCCGACTCCAAAGCGCCGGCCATCTGGTTGCGGCCTTCTCGTTTGCCGCCGTGCACGCTCCCGCGGGAACGTTAGTCGGCGGAACTGTCAGTACCGCGGCCTAGCATCAAACACATGGTCGAATCATATGGCTCTACCATTGCCGCTAAGTCGCCAGCCGACGACGGTGCCGAGCTGCCGCTTGAGCGGCTGGAAGCGCAACTCTGCGAGCTGGCCGGACACCTGGCCGCAGCGACGTGCCGGTTCTTGATCCTGGTCGGTGAGTTCGACGCCCGGCGGGGCTGGGCGAGCTGGGATCTGCCATCTTGCGCGGCGTGGCTGTCCTGGAAATGCCAGATCGCGCCGGGCACCGCGCGCGAACATGTCCGGGTGGCCCGCGCTTTGCGGGAGTTGCCAGCCATTACTGCCGAATTCGCCGCGGGCAGGATGTCGTATGCGAAAGCCCGGGCGCTGACCCGGATCGCCACTCCACAGAACAACGCCGGCCTGGTCGAGCTCGCCGGGCCGATGACGGCCGGCCAGCTGGACCGCTTCGTCGCCGCGCATCGGCGCGTGACCAATATCGACGATCAGGACGCTCAGCGGATGCGGCGGCTGTCGTTCCGGGTGGACGACGACGGATCGCTGTCGATGACGGTACGACTGCCCGCCGCCGACGGTGCCGTCGTGCTGAAAGCCCTACGCGCCGCCGCCGGAGACTTGGAGCACCCGCACCACCAGCACGACCAGGATGGGCAGCCACCGTTGCGCGAGGACTCAGCCATCGGGGACGCGCCGGACGACAGCGAAAGACCGGACGGTGGCGATGCGCGGACGCCGGCCAGCCTGGCCGATGCACTTGTCGATGTGGCCGGCGCGTTCCTATCCGGGAAGATCGCCGCGGTAAGCGACCCTGACCTCTACCAGGTCATCGTGCACGTCTCCGCCGACGCGCTCGCGGACGAATCAGACACCGGCCCCGAATCAGGCACCGGCGTTCCCGCCGGAACGCCGGTACCCAACGGCTCGACCATCTGCCATCTCGCGGACGGCCCGGCGATAAGCCCGGCCACCGCGCAACGGCTGGCCTGCGCCGCCACGGTGAGCTGGATGCTGCACGATCACACCGGGAACCTGCTCGATGTCGGTCGGCGGCACCGCCGGCCGCCGCCGGCGCTCCGCCGCGCCGTCCGCGCGCGTGACCGCTACCGGTGCCAGTACCCGGCATGCGAGTCCCGTCGCACCGACATCCACCACATCGTGCACTGGGCCAACGGCGGCAAGACCAGGCTCAGCGACCTGATCTCGCTCTGCGAAGCGCACCACATAATCGTGCATGCCCGCGGCTACCTAATCGCCGGCCTACCCGGCGGGGGCTTCTGTTTTACCAGGCCGGACGGCACCATGATGCCGGCCAGCCCACAGCTACCCGGCGCCAACGGCGCCATCACCAGCTACTACGACGCCGACATCACCGACCGCACCATCGTCCCCGCCGGGCTCGGCGACAAGCTCAACCTCGACATGGCCATCTGGGCCTGCTTCGCCAATGCCAGACTCGCCGGGCAAACGCCCGCACCCGCCGCAGCCTAGCTGGGCGACTCCGGCGATGGGCCGACGTGCTGCGCGAGCCAATCGTTGAGCGGCCGCGCGGCCGCAATGAAGTCAGCGATCCGTTTCCTGGCGGTGGCCGTGGCCAGCCAGGGCTCGACTGGCCACTCCTTCCAAGCGACCAGTCCCTTGTACCGGAGCAACTCGATCCGTGGGTGATCGGCCGGATAACCACGGGGCGCGGACTTCAGCACATCCCGGCCGTGCACGTCGATATCGTGCTTGCGGACCGCAGCGATGACCTGCTCGAGCTCGATGCCGCCGCGCTCGGCGGCCACGGCCTGCCGGTACCGCTCGAGCTGATCGGCTGCCATCCCGTAGCTCCCGCAGCCGGCGGCCAGGCCGTTGGCCGAAAGCTGGACGTAGGCGGGCCCGATCCGCGCGCCGATCACCGTCTTGTACGGGGACTTGTCTTTGCTGAACCGCACGTCGCGATACGGACGGAAGATCTTGGACTCGCCGTGATCTGGCTCAAGCTCCGCCATGAGCTCGCTCATCGGCAACAGGACGCTGTTGTCGTAGACCTCCTTGTGCGCTAGCCAGTAGGTCTTCGAGTTGTCGGCCTCCAGGCCCTCGTAAAACTCCAGCGCCTCTTCCGGCCAGCCCTGGAACGCCATCGCCGGTCCTCCTACTCGGGTCTTCGGTGTGTCCCGGTGGAAGCATGGCACCATTTGCGGCGCCTGGCGCGTCACTACACGTGGCCGAGTACCGGATGCGGCACGTACAGCTCTTCGAGTTGCTTCATATCCTCGGGCGACAGCTCCAGCTGTTCTGCCGCCAGGGCATCATCGAGATGACCGGGCTTGGTGGCGCCGACGATGGGCGCGGTCACGCCCGGCCGGTGCAGCAGCCAGGACAGCGCGACCTGCGCGGACGGCACTCCACGCGCGGCCGCAACCTCAGCGCACCGGTCAGCGACGTCAAAGTCCGCGGGGGTGTTGTACAGCGTGTCACCGAAGGGGTCGGTGCCGGACCGCACCGTGCGCCGTTCGCCGTCCCGGCCGCGGTTCCCGGCGAGCACGCCGCGGGCCAGCGGGCTCCAGGGGATCACGGCGACTCCCTGGTCCAGGCACTGCGGGATCATCTCCCGCTCTTCCTCGCGGTAGATGAGGTTGTAGTGGTTCTGCATCGAGATGAACCTCGTCCAGCCATAGGCATCCGCGGTGAACTGGGCCTTAGCGAACTGCCAGGCGTGCATGCTGCTGGCCCCGATATAGCGCGCCTTGCCCGCCTGCACGACGTCGTGCAGCGCCTGCATGGTCTCGGCGATCGGCGTGTGACGGTCCCAGCGATGGATCTGGTATAGGTCGACATAGTCCATGCCGAGGCGGCGCAAGGAGGCATCGATCGCCGACATGATGTGCTTGCGGGAAAGACCGCGGTCGTTCTGACCGGAGCCCACAGGCATGAAGACCTTGGTCGCCACCACCATCTCGTCGCGGCTGAGGAACTTCGGCAGCAGGCGCCCCGTCGCCACCTCGCTCGCGCCGCCAGAATAGGCGTCGGCGGTGTCGAAGAAGGTGATGCCGCCGTCGACGGCTGCCTTCACGATCGGTTCGGCTGCATCTTCGCTCAGCACCCACGGCCGCTCGCTGTCGTTGCCGAAGCTCATCATGCCGAGGCAGACGCGGGAAACCCGCAGGCCAGTGGATCCGAGATTGACGTACTTCAACGCTGATCCCCTTAGCTCGATGTCGGTGGAGGCCTCGCAACAGGACGCCGGTTGATAACCAGCCGCCAAGCCGCCGGATTCCGCCGCGAGGTCAGGTACGCACTGCCCGGGGCCTGCCCGGTTCCGGTGTGGTCGCGCCTGGGCTGTCGCCGACCTCGTCGCTCTCGCGGATGCCGTACTGCGCGTATAGGCTCCGCAGCGGCCGCGGCGCCCACCAGTTTGCGCGGCCAAGTAGCCGCATCGTAGCCGGGACAAGCATGACCCGCACGATCGACGCGTCCACGATCAGTGCCACGATCATGCCGACGCCCATCAGCTTGATGAACGTGATGCCAGACCCGGAGAACGCGCCGATCACGATCACCAGGAGCAGCGCGGCGCTGGTGATCACGCCGCCGGTCCGCTGCAGGCCGCTAGCGACCGACTCGGTGTTGTTGGCCGTCACGTCGTACCGCTCGCGGACCCGCGACAGCAGGAACACTTCGTAATCCATCGACAGGCCGAAGATGATCGCCAGCATCAGGATCGGCATCGTCGGGTCGAGCGTGCCAGTCGGCGAGAACCGCAGCAGCCCGGACAAGTGCCCCTCCTGGAAAATCCAGACCACTACTCCGAACGTGGCCGCCAGCGACAGCAGGTTCATCGCGACGGCTTTGACCGGCAGCACGACCGACCCGAACGCGAGGAATAGCAAGGCGAAGGTAGCTGCGGCCATAACCAGCGCCATCCACGGCAGGGTGGCCGACAGGCTGCCCAATTCGTCGACCAGCTGAGCGGTCTGGCCGCCCACGTATGTCCTCGCTCCCGGCGGCGAGGCGACCGCGCGCACCTGCTGGACGAGGTGGCGTGCCTGCACGGACAGCGGATCCGGTCGGTAGGCCAGGTCAATCCGCGCGATATCGCCGCGGACGCCGGTGACCTGGGCGCTGGTCACGCCAGGCACCCGGTCGAGGCGGCCGACATAGGCCGCGACCTGGCGCTGCGTGGCCGACGAGCCGGCCACCGGACCCCTGAACCGGACTAGCGACTCGATCGGGGCGGTCACGTTACCGGGGAAGTCCCGGGCCAGAGTTTGGGTGACCACCGGGGGCGCGGCCGCGGCCGGCAGCGCCCGTGCGTCCGTGCCACCCCAGCTGACCTTGAGGAACGGCGTGCCGAGCGTGAGCAGCAGCACGACGATGACGACGACGAAGACGGCCGGCCTGCGCATCACGCCGCGGGCAAGCCGGTACCAGCCGCCCGCGGCATCCTCGGTGCGCGGCCGCCGCACGGACTTGCGCACCCGAAGCGCGTTGACTCGCCGGCCGAGCACGGCCAGCAGCGCGGGCAGCACGGTAACAGCGGCCACCATGTCGACCAGCACGGTCGCCACGCCGCCGTAGCCCATCGAGCGGAGGAAGACTTCCGGGAAGAGCATCAGGCTGGCAAGCGCCACCGCCACCGTGACGCCGGACACCACGACCGTGCGTCCGGCGGTCGCGACCGTCCTGGCCAGGGCGTCCTCCACAGTCGGCTGGCGGTTCAACTCCTCGCGGAACCGGCCGACCATGAACAGCCCGTAGTCGATCGCGAGGCCGAGGCCGAGGATCGTGGTGATGTTGATGGAGTAAATCGACACGGGCGTGACGAGCGTCAGCAGCCGGAGCGCGGTGAATGAGCCGATGATGCCGATGGCGCCGACGGCGATCGGGAGGCTGGCCGCCGCCAGGCTGCCGAAGATAACCGTGAGGAGGATGAGCAGGACCGGCATCGAGATGCCCTCGGCCCGGCCGATGTCGCTCGTGACCTCTTTGTTGATCGCTGCCTCTGTCGGTATCTGACCGCCCGTTTGCACGGTCAGCCCAGGTGCGGTCAGGTTGCCCTTGATCGCGTTGAAGTTCTTGATCCTGGCCGCGTCGGTGTTGCCGGCCAGCACCAGCACCGCGTAGCTGACCTTGCCGTTCGCGCTCGCGAACTGCGGCGACCCGGTCGACCAGTATGTCTGCGCCGCGACCACCCGGTCACGCGGCAGCCGCGACAGCGAGCCGGTCACAGCCGACCGGTAGGCAGCCGAGCGTACGGTGGCGATCTTGCTGGTGTACAGCACGACGGCGTCACCCGCGCCTCGTCCGAAGGTCCGGGCGGCCAGGTTGGCCTCAAGCTGGCTCTGGCTGTCGGGCGGCGCGAAGCCGCCTGCCGACTGAAGCGCGCCGAACACGCCCGTCCCCCAGATGGCCGCGATGATCACGCCAAGACCCGCGAGCGCGAGCACAAGCCGACTGTTCCGGAAGAGCATTCGTCCCCAGGCCTCGAACATGGCGTTCTCCGCGGCTAGACTCGTTAGCGATCATCGCTTGGGTTAACGATGTAAATACTTTACGATGTAAACTTGGCATACGGAGTTAACTCTCGTCAAGAGGGCTAACGCCAGCGAGGGAGTTAGTGGCGGATGAACATGGTCCAGGCGCTAAGCAGGCGGGATCGCGTCCGGGCCGCGACGACGCAGGAGATCATCGAGACAGCGCGGCGTCTGCTCGTCGAGCAGGGTGTCAGCGCAGTCTCGCTGCGGGCGATCGCCCGCGAGATGGGCATGACCGCGCCAGCCTTGTACCGGTACTTCGACAGCCATGAGGAACTGCTCAGGCACGTGGTGGCCAGTATCTTCACCGAGATCGCCGAGCACGTCCGCGGCGCGATCAAGGCGGCAGCCGAGGCGGCGAGCCCTGATCTCGGCGAGGCGGAGATCATGGCGGTGAAGCTGATCGCCGGTTGCCAGGAGTTCCGGGCCTGGGCGCTGGAGCACGTGCCCGAGTTCGGCATGATCTTCGGCAGCCCGGTGCCCGGCCTGGAAGTCCTGCACGAAATGCACCAGGACCCGACCGTCGACTGCGGCTACCAGTTCGGCCAGGTGTTCCTGGACCTATTCGGAGACCTGTACCGGCGGCGGCCGTTCCCCATCCCGGCCGACGACGAGATGCAGCCGTCGCTGCGCGCGCAGCTCCACCGTTACCGGGAGATAACCGGATCCGATCTGCCGCTGGGCGCGCTGCAGACGTTCTTGCGCTGCTGGGTGCTGCTCTACGGGACGGTGAGCCTGGAAACCTTCGGGCACATGCGGTTCGCGCTGGACGACGCATCGCCAATGTTCGAGCTGATGCTGGCTGACCTCGCGCCGATGGTCGGGTTGCAATATCCGCTCGCCGGCTACGCCCGCTGACCGTCAGGCAACGAAGGGCTCCCCGCCGGTCTCCCCGGCCATCGGCCGGCCCGCCATGGCCCAGTCCTGCATCCCGCCTGCCACGTTGATGGCCGTCCAGCCAGCGCCCGCGAGCGCCTGGGCCGCACGTCCCGACCGGACGCCCGACCGGCAGATGACGTAGATGTCCTGGTCCTGGGGTATCTCGGCAACCCGCGCGCCGAGCTCGCCGAGCGGGATATGCCAGGCCCCAGGCGCGTGGCCCGCGACCCATTCGTCGGGCTCCCGCACGTCAAGCAGCCAGGCGCCGTCAGGTACACCTGCGGCCGTTACCTCGGGCAGCGTCTCCCCCACTGCGAATCACCGCTCCTTCATCGCCGGCTAGCACTTGCTGCTACCAGCGCAAACCTTACGCTGGCTGCAGACGCAGCCGGTACGCCAGCAGGACGATGCCGGGCTCTGGTGACCAGTCTCGCTCCGCCAGCCTGGTGAAGCCGGCGTCCTCGTACAGGTGATGCGCCGCCTTCATCTCGGGCTGCGTCAGCAGCAGCAGGTCGCGGACGCCCTCCTGCCTCGCCCGGGCCATCGCCGCGGCCACCAAGGCCCGCCCCAGCCCTGAGCCGCGCGCTTCTGGCCGCACGGCCAGCGCCCGGACCTCGCCCTCGCCGGGCTCCTTGACCACATTCCCGCCGTCCGGCCAGAGCTGGAGCATCACCGTGCCTGTCAGCTTGCCGTCGGCATCGGTTGCCACCAGCACGAGGCCGGAGCCGTCCGCGCCCAAGTCGCGAAGGTGGGGGGCATAGCCAGAATCAGGCGTCAGGAAGCCATCGGCCAGGTAGGCGCCGACCCGGATATCTCCGATTTCACTGAACTCGTCCGGCTTCGCGTCCCTGATCAGCATTCAGCCATCTAACCAGGCTGGCCGCCGACCCTTCCACGTTCCCCTCGTGATCTCCAGCGGGCCGTGATAGCTGCCCGTTAGGAGAGGAACGTCTCGTTACACGCCAGCCGGCCGACTTTGCTGCTCTTGCTCGTCGGCGATCTGCTGGCCGGCCATCAGCTGGTATGCAGGCCGGAGCAGCGACGCCAGGTCCTGGCCCTGGACCTGGAGCAACGGCGGCTCGAAGCTGCGCAGCAGGAGATCCGGGGGCGCGGCGGCAGCGGGGGGCAGCGCGCGGAGGCGGGCGGAGCTGAGCGGGGTCGACCAGAAGCCTGCGATGCTCTCGGCCAGCGGCTTGTCGGCGACGTCGATGACCGGCCGGCTACCCGGCTGACCCTGGCCGCGGCCCGTCAGCCGCCGCAGCGCAGCCAGCAGCTCGTCCCGGCTCTTCCCGCGCCAGGCCAGCATCCCGAACGGGTCATCGTCGAACGCCTCGGCCAGCACGTAGCAGACCGCGGCCAGGTGCTTGCACGGCACGCCCCAGTCCGGGCAGGAGCAATCCATCTCCAGGTCGCTGACCGTTTGCGGGAACAGCGGCGTGCCGCAGCCAGCGAAGACCTCCTCGATCTCGGCCGGCATCTCGCCGGCCAGCAGCCTGGCCCGGAAAACGGCACGTGCCGCGAGGGCCTCCTCCACCCGCTGCCATTGCCGGGCAGACAGCGGCCGGACCTGCAAAAGCACCTGGTACGGCTTCACCCGCGAGCCCTGCACCTGCGCCGATACGGTTCCGGAGGAGATCTCGAACCCGAGCACCTGCCCGGACCTGGCGTAGTTGCGGCCCCTGGTCAGCCTGCTTTCCATGCCGAATGACTCAAGCACCTCGATGAACCGCCGCGACCACCATTGCTCGCCGATAGGGCCGCGCTTGCTGCGCGCCTTGATGCCGCCCTCGGCCTTGCGTGGCCTCGACGGCGGGTAGCGCTCACCGTCCCAGGAGGTCATTGCGATACCGCCTCGGGCGACAGGTCGACGACCTGCGCGCAGGTCGGCCACTGACAACTCGGTCAGCCAGCTCTCGCCGGTGCCGACGATGGCCTGCGCGAGCGCCTTCTTTTCCTCGATCATCGCGTCGATCCGCTCTTCGACCGTGCCGACGCAGACGAACTTGCGGACCTGGACGTCCCGGCGCTGGCCGATACGGAAAGCCCGGTCGGTGGCCTGGTCTTCGACGGCCGGGTTCCACCACCGGTCGATGTGGATGACGTGATTGGCCGCGGTCAGGTTCAGCCCGGTGCCGCCGGCCTTCAGCGACAGCAGGAACACCGCGGGCTCGGTACTGGCCTGGAAATCACTGACCAGTCTCGTCCCGCCGCTTCTTGGGCGTACCGCCGTGCAGGAAATGCACCTCGCAGTCGAGCCTGGCGGCCAGGTAGGGCTGCAGCAGGCGGCCGAACTCGGCGTACTGGGTGAAGCAGAGAGCCTTGTCGCCGGACTCGACGATCTCCTCGCCGATCTCCTCGAGCCGGGCCAGCTTGCCCGACCTGCCCTCGAGCCGCGAGCCGTCGCCCAGCAGGTGGGCAGGATGGTTGCAGACCTGCTTCAGCTTGGCCATGGTGGCCAGCACTAGCCCCCGCCGCTCGATCCCCGGTTCGGCGGCCTCGATCTTAGCCATCATGTCGTCCACGGTCGCCTGATACAGCGACGCCTGCTCGGGCGTCAGGTTGCACCAGACCTTCATCTCCAGCTTGTCGGGCAGGTCGGCGATCACGCTCTTGTCGGTCTTCAGGCGGCGCAGGATGAACGGCCCGGTGATCCGCTTCAACTGCTCGGTCGCGGCGGTGTCGCCATTGCGCTCGATCGGGATGGCGAATCGCTGCCGGAACCTCTCCGCCGGCCCGAGCAGGCCTGGGCTGGTGAACTCCATGATCGACCAGAGCTCGGTCAGCCGGTTCTCGACCGGCGTGCCGGTCAGCGCGATCCGGGCGCGCGCGGGTATGGCCCGCACCGCCTGCGCCTGCCGGGTCGCAGCGTTCTTGATGTTCTGCGCTTCGTCGCAGACCACCCTGGCCCACTTCACCTCGGCCAATGCGACTCGGTCCCTGGCTGCGACGCCATAGGTGGTGATGACGAGGTCGGCCGCCGTCATTGCCGCGGTCAGTTCGCTCCCGGCCAGGCGGTCCGCGCCGTGGTGCACGTACACCGTGAGCGCCGGGGTGAACCGGGCCGCCTCCCGCTGCCAGTTCCCGACCAGCGACATCGGGCAGATCAGCAGGGTCGGCCCGGTAGCGGTCCCGGCGTCCCGCTCCGCCTGCAGCAGCGCTAGCGTCTGCGGCGACTTGCCCAGGCCCATATCGTCAGCGAGGACGGCGCCGAGGCCGAGACTGCCCAGGAAGGTCAGCCAGGCCAGGCCGCGCTCCTGGTATGGCCGCAGTTCACCGCGGAATGATGCTGGTGTCGCCATCGGTGTCGAGCCGGGCCTGAGCCTCGCCGGACAGCAGGTCGCCGAGCCAGCCGTCGGCGTCGACCTCGGTCAGCGGCAGGTCCCCGGCTCCCTCTGCCAGCCCGGCCGTGAGCGCGTCGCCCGCGCTCATGCTCCCGGAGCCGCCGCGTTCGAGGAAATCAAGCGCCGCCTTAAGGTGCCGCTCGTCCAGCTCGACCCACTGGCCGCGGAGCCGGACCAGGGGCACTTTCAGCCTGGCCAGCTCGGCCAGCTCGGCCGCATCGAGCGTCTGGTCGCCGACTGCTAGCTCGTACCGGAAGTCGACCAGGTCGGCAAGCCCGAACTTGGGCGCGGCGACCGAGCCCGGCCCCGAGTTGCTCCGTGACCTGCGTGGTGAGCTTGAGGCCCAGGCGGGACTTGCGCACCCAGCCGGGCAGCAGCACGCCGAAGCCGGCCCCGGCGAGCAGCGGGCCGGTCTCCTTCAGGAACCGCAGCGCGCCCCGGCTGTCGAGCATGACTGACTCGGGCGCCGCGCCTTGCAGCTCGCGGTCAAGTTCAGGGAACAGCCTGGACGCGCGGCCGAGACCGGCAAGCAGGTCATCCTCCGGGTAGCTGATGCCGGCCGCAGCCCAGCCGCCGGCTGTGCCGCCAGCCCAGATGTCGGCAGCGGGAAGCAGCAGGCTGGGATCGTCGGTCGACTGGAGCGCGAACTGCACTCGCCAGGTCGCGTCCGATGGCAGGGACCCGGCGGGATCCTGGCCGGCATCCCGGCCAGCCGGGTCCGGCTCGATCAGCCGGAAGCAGGTGCGGACCGGGCCTGGCGGCTCTTGGGCCGCGTCCTGCCAGGCCCACAGCGCGAACGCGAGCTGGGCGGCCAGCGCCTTTTCGCCGCGGCCCACATCGAGCGACCCGCTCTCCGCTGTGAGTGCCTCCGCCCAGCGCTCCGTCAGCGGGCTCGCCGGGCCTGCCGGGCCGTCGCTGAGCAGCGCGAAGCCCGTCGCAGCGCGCAGCCGCGTGCGCACGGCCGCGTCCGTCAGCAGGTCGAGTGCCGCGGTTACCACAGCCGCTGCGGACTCTCCGGCCGCCGCAGTGGACCGGCAAAGTGGCGGCATGGCTCCAGTCAGCTCCCGGGCCCGCAGCGCGTCCGCGCCCGCCAGCACCGGCCGCCACCTAGCCGCGTAACTGCCGTCATCGGCCGCTTCCAGCCCCGGCAGGACGCGGCCACGCACGGTCAGGTCCGCAGCGAGCGCCGCCAGCGCGGCCAGGTAATGCATGCTGGCGCCCAGCACGGCCCCCTCGGGCCGCATCGCATCCTGGCCGCTGGCCGCGCCCTGGCCCAGGACGGCGAGCAGGACCAATGCAGCGGCTGGATCGAAGCTCAGCGCCGGCACCTGCCACCCGGCGAGCTTCGGCCTGGCCGCCCGCGTGCCCGCGGTAGTCTCGCCGGTCCCGGCGTTGCCGCTTGCGGGCAGACCCCCGTTCAACCCTAGGTCGGCGCTCCGCAACTCCGGGGAGGGCAGCGGGCCCGGTGGGCCGCTTGGGAGCCAGAGCGTGAGCTCGGACTCTGCCGCCTTTCGGGCCAGATCAGCAACAGGGTCGCCGAACTCGGCGAGCACATCGGTCAGCAGGCCCGGTGCGCAGCTATAGGGATGAGCCCCGGCCGGTTTGCCCGCGGCGCCCGGCATGGCAGCGGACGGGCCAGACTCTTCGGCCCACAGATACTCCGCCCACAGGTAGAGGGCACCGTGGGCCCAGACGCCGTGGATCACAAGCATGGCCCGCACTCCCGCGATAGCCGGGACTATCAATCACGAAGCTAGCAATCTCGCAGCTCCGACACGCCGCGAACGGGGGTCCGCTGGTTTGCGGACACTTCGTGGTAAAGCGTCAGGGCGCGAGTCAGATGCCGGACCGTGCGCCGTTACTTGCGGCCGGACCGAAAGCCGAGTCGTCCGGAGGCGCGTCCACCTTCATGTCTTGGTTCCTCGTGTCCTTACCTTCCGAGGCCGCTTGCGCTTTCGCCTCGGCGACCGCCGCGGCGTTGACCTTCTTGAGATGCCTGGACATGGACCTGAAGACGAAGTACAGGATGACGCCCATCCCGAACACGACGAGGAACCCCAGGGTGCCCGGCTGGTCCCAGGCGCTCGTCGAGGCCCCGGCCCCTGCTGCTAGCAGCGTCACAGGCTCACCCTCTCTCGGATCCCGGCGAACAGGTCATCTTCTGGCTTGCCGGAATCGACCAGTGACCTGGCCAGATGATAGTCCTCAGTCGGCCACGCGGCGCGCTGCACCTCCGTCGGCACGGCGAACCAGCCACCGTCTGGATCCACCTGAGTTGCGTGCGCTATCAGCGCCTGATTCCGGATCTCGAAGTAGTCACCGCAGGGAACCCTGGTAGTCACTTCGTACTTCGGACCGGACGCCGACTCTTCCTCCTCGAGCCACTCCTCGATCCGATCGGCGTACGGCGAGTCAAGCCCGAGTCGCACCATCTTCTCGTGCAGGGCCGTCAGCCGGGCTCGGTGGAAGGTCATGAAGTAGTAGAGCTTGAGCGGCTGCCATGGCTCCCCGCAGCCTTCGTAGCGGTCCGGGTCCGCCGCGGCCTCAAACGCCTCGACCGATACCTGGTGGCACTTGATGTGGTCGGGGTGCGGGTAACCGCCATTCTCGTCGTACGTCAGCATCACGTGCGGCCGGAACTCCCGCACGGCCTGGACCAGAGGTGCCGCAGCGCGCTCCAGCGGCTCGAGCGCGAAACACCCGGCTGGCAGCGGCGGAAGCGGATCACCTTCGGGCAGGCCAGAGTCGACAAAGCCGAGGAACTGCTGCTGCACGCCGAGAATCGCGCGGGCGGCGTCCATCTCGGCCCGCCGGACCGCAGCCAGGTCGGTGCGAATCTCCGGGCGCTCCATGGCTTTGTTCAGGATGTCGCCGCGCTCGCCGCCGGTGAGCGTGCAGACCAGCACCTCTACGCCCTCCCGGACATACCTGGCCATCGTCGCCGCGCCCTTGCTCGACTCATCATCGGGATGCGCGTGCACCGCCATCAGCCGCAGCGGCTCGCAGCCCGCCAGTGACTGGCAGCGGTCCGGCGACAGCCTGCCGGTGTCGGCTGGCGCAATGGCGGCTACACCCTCACCCGGTGCGTCAAGCACGTCTCATCCACCTCAAGAATCTGATCGGTCCATGAAACTGTAGGACCTGCGTCGGACATTCCGGACCCGCAACGGCCCAGGGGAACAACACCGCAGACCGCGCCGGCGATTCCCGCAGCAGCGCCCGCTTGCACCGCCCGGCAGTATCAGCTGCTGGCGTCTCGGTCGCCGCCGCCGGGACCGGACCGCGGCCGGCGGTTGCGGCCTCGGCGCTGGCTCAGCACCGAGGCTGCCACGAAGACCGGCACGGCCAACCCGATCAGCAGCGCCGATCCGGTGAATGCGCTGTCCAGGAAATTGCTCCCTACTTTGGCCACGCCGTAGTAATAGATGATCACCACGGCCATCAGCAGCAGGTAGCCGCCGATCATGTCCCTGGCCACGTTAAGCGCGAGCAGTATCCAGCCGCTCCCGCGGCCAGCCAGCCGACGGCCAGCCGGCCGCCGCCCTTGCTGCGAGCCTCGTCTCGCCTGACGGCGCTGGAGCACCAGGCCAACGGCAAGAACGATCATGAGCAGCGCGTAGCCGACTCCGATAGGTATCAGGTCCTGCCTGATGAGCTGGGATGACATGACTGATGGACCGGCAGCGGCGGGTCAGGCCTGCAGGAGGAAGTGCCAGCCGCGCACGAATAGATGCCAGCCCAGCCACAACCACAAGGCGAACAGGGCCCACCGGCCGGGCGGATAGCGCATGATCGCCCGGAAGGTGGCGCTCAGCGTCGGCACGCTGCCGCTGATGTGACTCAGCGCGAGGCCCTCCCAGGCGAAAACGGCCCCGACGAGGACCGCCCAGACCAGGTAACCGAGCACGGGGTGATTCGCCACTTTGACCTCCAGGTCACGCGCCACGGCATGCGGAAAACGACCCTATGCCCGAAACAGGCCGTCCGGTAGCGGCGCCGGCATCATTCGGGGCCTGCCGCCTTCCTGTTGGGGTAAGTAGAAGCTGCCTCTGCTCGCCGTTTACGAGTCTGTAAATTCCGGTATAACGGTGGCTACGCTCCAGATGCCATGCCAATGAGGACTCCTTCATGCTCGCTGCAAGCTAACAGCTCCGGTTGGCCATGGGGTCGAAGGTCGTTACCCCGTTCGAAGAATTTCGCTGACCAGTAACCTGTTGAAAGCCCTTGCTTGGATATGTAGCCTCGAAGGATTACCCCAAGGGCCGCACGGCCCAGCGGACCCCCGAAATCCGCACCCATCCGAGGAGTACCCGTGACCGAGACTCGCGACGACACCCTGACCTGGCTCACCCAGGAGGCGTACGACCGGCTCAAAGCGGAGCTCGACCATTTGTCGGGTCCCGGCCGGATCGAGATCGCGAAGAAGATCGAGGCAGCGCGGGAAGAGGGTGACCTGAAGGAGAACGGCGGTTATCACGCCGCCAAGGACCAGCAGGGTATGCAGGAGGCCCGGATCCGCCAGCTCACCCAGATCCTGGAGAACTCCCGCGTTGGCGAGCCGCCGCGCACCGACGGCGTCGTCGGCCCCGGCATGACCGTGACGATCCGGTTCGAGGGCGATGATGACGAGGTGACGTTCCTGCTGGCCTCGCGCGAAGAGGTCGGCTCACCGATCGACGTGTACTCGCCCAAGTCGCCATTGGGCGAGGCCATTTCCGGCAAGAAAGTGGGCGAGACAGCCACCTACAACCTGCCGAACGGCCGTGCTACGACCGTAGAGATCCTGGAGGCAGTCCCCTATAGCGGAATGTAGATGTAGTGGATATAGCTGCCCGGCGATATTCCGGGACGGCTTAGCCGTATGAGCGGCAGCTGTCGTTACTGGCACCTGCCGCTCATGCGTTTGGGGTCAGGATTACCCGACCAGCTCGGCCTCGGCCAAGGCCTGGTCGGCTGTCGGCTCGATCCGGCCGCGCAGCGGGATCTCCTTGACGAACAGGGCTAGCACGAAGACTGCCAGGGTGGCCGGGATGGTCCACCAGAAGACGCCGGTGATGGCGTGGCTGATGGCCTGGAAAGCCGCGGTCTTGACGGAGCCCGGCAAGCTGTTGATGGTCGCCGGGTCCAGGTTCTGGCTGCCACCGACATGCGCGCCTGGCAGCTTGGCCGCCATCGCCTCGGAGAACCGCCGGAAGAAGATCACGCCGAACAGTGACACGCCGAGCGATCCGCCAATCTGCTGGAAGAACGCACGCGAGCTGCTAGCCACGCCCATGTCCTGCTGGGGCACGCTGTTCTGCACGATCAGCGACGTAATCTGCATGAGGAAGCCCATGCCAACGCCCAGGACGACGAAGAACAGCGCCGAGGTCAGGCGGCTGGTGTGAACGCCCAGATGCGTCAGCATGTAGATAGCAACGGTCATGACGGCGCCGCCGATGATCGGCAAGATCTTGTACCGGCCGGTCCGGCTGGTCACCTGTCCGGAGATGAGTGAGGTGACTGTCGAGCCGAGCATCAGCGGGATCAGCATCAGGCCGCTGCCCGTCGGTGAGGCATGCTGCACCGTCTGCTGGAACAGCGGCAAGAACGTCAGCGCGCCGAGCATGGCCACGCCCAGCAGCAAGCTCATGGTCGAGGCCAGGGAGAAGTTGCGGTTCTTGAACACGTGCAACGGCAGCATCGGCTCAGCGGCCCTGGCCTCCACGACGAAGAAGGCGGCGAGGGACAGCACGGTAAGGCCCGCCAGCGCGAGGATCTGCCAGGAGCCCCAGGCGTACTGGCTGCCGCCCCAGCTGGTCATCAGCACGATGGCGGTGGATCCGACCGCGATCACCGCGGCGCCCAGGTAGTCAATCTTGTGCTCGACCCGCTTGCGGGGCAGGTGGAGGGTGAACCACAGGTAGATGAGCGCGGCCCCGCCGATCGGCATGTTGATGTAGAAGATCCAGCGCCAGGACCAGTGCTGGGTAATGTAGCCGCCGACCAGCGGGCCGGCGATCATGGCCACCATCATCGCGGCCATCATGTAGCCCATGTACTGCCCCCGCTCGCGGGGCGAGACCATGTCGCCAATGGTGGCGATGGCACCGACCATGAGCCCGCCGGCGCCGAGGCCCTGCAAGGCCCGGAACGCGATCAGCTGGTCCATCGAGTGAGCCAGGCCGGACAAGGCCGACCCGATCAAGAACAGCACGATCGCGATTATCAGGAAGCGCTTGCGCCCGTACATGTCGCCGAGCTTGCCGTAGAACAAGCGTCGTAACGGTCGACGCGAGGATGTACGCGGTGACCACCCAGGCCAGGTGGTTGAGGCCGCCGAGGTCGCCGACAATCCGCGGCAGCGCGGTCGATACGACCAGCTGGTCGAGCATCGCGATGATCAGTGTGAGGAGCAAGCCCGGCAAGACGATGAGGATCTCGCGTCGTGGTCCTGTCGGCGCCTGGTCCGCGGTGACTGCGTCCGCCTGGCTGTCTGTCATGAACGGGCTCCTCGTTCCGCGCACGCCGATGAAAGGGGTGCTTCTCAACTTACTTGCCGACCGGCTAGCATCCTGCAGAAGGCTAGGGTATGTTCGTTACTAACCGGTCGTCAAGTAGGTTAGGCCGGCGGCAGAAGGAACGGGCAGGCGCGGAATGATGGACCAGAAAGTTGCGGAGCACGGACACGACCGGAGCGATACCCGGTCGCGGCTGCGAGAACTCGCCCTTCAGCTATTCGCCGAACAGGGCTACGAGCAGACGTCGCTGCGCGAGATCGCCGAGCGCCTTGGCGTCACCAAAGCTGCGCTGTATTACTACTTCAAGTCCAAAGAGGACATCGTCCGCAGCCTGGTCGAGGACTACATGGCTCAGATCGACGACCTGATCGCCTGGGCCAAGGACCAGCCGCGCGATACCGCTATCAAGGCCGAGATCGTCAGCCGCTACCTGGACATAGTTGCCAACGGGACCGCGGTCTTCCGGCTGCTGCACCAGAACCAGGCCGCCGTGAGCTCGCTGGCGGCTGCCAAGGAGCGAGGCGAACTGTTCCGCGAGCGCATGGATGCGCTGGTCGACCTGCTCACCGAGCCGGGCGCCCCGGTTAGCGACCAGGTCCGCGCCGCCTCCTGCCTGGTGAGCATCAGCTTTTGCTGCATGCATTACCAGGACAGGGTCGCCGATCCGGCCGAGCTGCGGGCAGCGGTGCTCGACATGGCGCTCGGGCTGGCCGGCGCCCGACTCGAGCCCACCCAGCCGCAGGCCGCGCCGGCTTAGCTCACGGCGCCGGCTAGCTCGAAGCACGGGCCGAGGCACGGATCAGCGGCAGCACGCGCTGGGGCAACGGGCTGGCCAAGACGATCACGGTCGATGTACGCATCACGCCGTCCAGGTCGACGATCGCGTCGATAACCCGCTGCAGGTCGGCGTTGCTGCGCGCCACCACCCGGCAGAGCATGTCGCCGGCGCCGGTGATGGTGTGCGCCTCGAGCACCTCGGCGATCGCGGCCAGCCGTTCGGCTACCGGATCGTGGCCGCCGGCCTGGCTGATCTCTAACGTGACGAACGCCATCACACCGTAGTCCAATGCGGCGGGATCGATGTCAGGCCCGTATCCAGTGATGACCCCGCGCGCATGCAGCCGGTCCAGGCGCGCCTGGGCCGTGCCCCTGGCCACGCCGAGGCGCCGGGATGCCTCCAGCACGCCGACCCGAGGCTCGTTCGTCAGTAGCTCGATCAGCCGCCCGTCCAGCTCGTCGATCGTGACCATTGGCTCTCCGCTACAAACTGTACACGTACTCCGGTTGGGAACACTAACAGCTATACAGCTTGCTTAGTAGTTCGTCGTTCGGTTGCGCATGATGCTGAGCTCCGTGATGCTGCCTGTATCGCCAGACGCCAGCGAAGGAGGCGGCCGATGACCGCCGAGGCAATCCGCGAGCAGATCAGCAGTACCGACGAATTCCCGGTCACCGGGATGGACGCGGTGGTCTTCGCCGTCGGGAATGCCCGCCAGGCCGCCCACTTCTACTCGACCGCGTTCGGCATGCGCTGTGTTGCCTACCGTGGCCCGGAGACCGGCTGCCGCGACGAGGCCGGCTACGTGCTGGAGTCGGGGAACGCGCGTCTGGTGTTCCGCGGCCCGGTACGCGCAGGCACCGAGCTCGGCGCGCACGTTGCGGCCCATGGCGACGGCGTAGTGGATCTCGCGATCGGCGTTCCGTCCGCGGCGGCCGCGTATGAGCACGCCCTGGCGCACGGCGCCCGCAGCGTACGCGAGCCGCTGGTCATCGAGGATGCGGCCGGCCGGGTCGTGCTCGCCGCGATCGCAACCTACGGTGAAACCCGGCACACGCTCGTCGAGCGCGCCGATTATGCGGGTCCCTACCTGCCCGGCTATGTCGCAGCCGGCGCGCTCACGGCCGAGCCAGCTGGCCCGTTCTTTACCGAGATCGACCACTGCGTCGGCAACGTCGAGCTGGGCAAGATGAACGAGTGGGTGGACTTCTACCACCAGGTCATGGGCTTCACGAACATGAAGGAGTTCGTCGGCGACGACATCGCGACCGAGTACTCGGCGCTGATGAGCAAGGTGGTCGCCGACGGCAGCCGTAAGGTCAAGTTCCCGATCAACGAGCCGGCGGTCGGCAAGAAGAAGTCCCAGATCGACGAGTACCTGGAGTTCTACGGGGGGCCGGGCGTGCAGCACATCGCGCTAGCGACCGACGACATCGTCGGCGCGGTGCGCGGCATGCGCGCTCAGGGGGTGCAGTTCCTGGACACCCCGGACAGCTACTACGAGACGCTGGGCGAGTGGGTGGGCGACACCAGGGTGCCGCTCGGCGAGTTGCACGAGCTGAAGATCCTGGCCGATCGCGACGAGGACGGGTACCTGCTGCAGATCTTCACCAAGCCAGTGCAGGACCGGCCGACGGTGTTCTTTGAGCTGATCGAGCGGCACGGATCCCAGGGCTTTGGCAAGGGCAACTTCAAAGCGCTGTTCGAGGCGATCGAGCGCGAGCAGGAGCGGCGCGGCAACTTGTGAGCTGCAGCCGCGGCCGCGCATAGAGTTGTCAGCAGGAACCGCTGCTGTCGCTGCCCGCGGGCAGCGACAGTAGCGACGTGCGGTCCGGATTCGGCTGAGCTACGGCCGGGCGAGCGGGCCACAGTGAGGGACCAGCAGCCCATGACGCAGGACGGGGACACCGGGCAGGACCGGCGCGATCCGCATCGTGCCGTACGGGCCGAAGCCGCGCCGCCGTCGCCCTACCTTCCGGCGGGCGAGGCGATACCGGAGGCCTATCTCGCGCCCCCGCAGCCCGGCCAGCCCCGCTACGGCAACGCGCACTTGCGGCCCGGCCAGCGCGCATTCCGGCCTGGCCAGCCGGACAACGCCGCCCAGCCGGGCAACGCCGCCCAGCCCGGCTACGGCCAGCCGGGCTACGTGCGCCCGTCCAACGGGCGAGCACGTTTCGGCCCGGCCAGGGCCCGGCGCGATCCGGCGTTCGCTGCGCCGTGGGAGCGGGCGGTCGCGTCCATCCTGGACTGGACGATCATCCTGGGCGCGTCGATTGCGATCTTCCTGGCGCCGCTGGTCGCGTTCTTGCGGCAAATGCAGGCCATCCTGAACCAGTACCAGAACCCCGTCGCCGCGCAGACGGCGCTGAACAACCTCAGCCGGGATCCGTCCACGCTGAACACCTTTCTACATATCGGCCTCGCGGCATTCGGCATCGCGCTCGCCTACTTCTGGATCGCGCACGCTGCCTGGGGTGCGACCCTGGGCAAGCAGGCTGTCGGACTGCGCGTGGTGACCGCCAGCGAGCACTCCCGGATTAGCGTCGCGTCGGCCGGGGTCCGGACGGCCATCTTCCTCATCGGCCCTGCGGTGTTCCTGCTGACGCCTGCCCCGCTCGCGCCGCTCAACTTCCTCGGCGGAGCCGCATGGCTCGCCGACGCCCTTGTCGGCATCACCGACCCGCAGGCGCGGTCCCTGCACGACAGGATGGCCGGCACCGTCGTCGTTAAGAAACGCTGGCTGGAGCGGCAGGACCGCAAGACCTCCGGCTGGTAGGCGATCAGCCGAATAGCAAGGTGTAACCGGCCTTGCGCAACTGGCTGATCAGCGAATCGCAGTGCTCGGGTCCCCGGGTCTCCAGGTGCAAACTGACTTCGGCCTCGTCGACCCGCAGGTCGGCCGTCACCCGCTCGTGAACGACGTCCAGAACGTTCGCGCCAAGGCCGGCCAGTTCCACTAGCAGCGTCGCGAGCGCGCCCGGCCGGTCCGGCAGTTTGCACCGGAGCGCCAGGTACCGGCCCGCGGCCGACAGGCCATGCCGCAGCACCTTGGACAGCAGCAGCGGGTCGATGTTGCCGCCCGATAGGACGATGACGGCCGGCGGCTCGAACAACGCCGGGTGCTCGAGGATCCCCGCGACACCGGCCGCCCCTGCTGGCTCGACTACCTGCTTGGCCCGCTCGAGGCAGAGCAGCAGCCCACGGGACAGGTTCTCCTCGGTGACTGTGACGATCGTGGCTGCCAGCGTGGCCAGCAGCGCGATCGCCAGCTCACCAGGCCTGGCGACGGCTATCCCGTCGGCCATCGTTACGGCCGGGGTAATGCTGACCGGATACCCCGCTGCGATCGAAGCCGGCACCGGTGCGATGGCCTCCGCCTGCACGCCGATCAGGCGGGCGTCAGGAAGAGCCGCACTGACCGCCACCGCGACGCCGGCCGCCAGCCCGCCGCCACCCACCGGCACGCCGATGGTGCGCACTTCCGGGCACTGCTCGGCGATCTCCAGGCCGATGGTGCCCTGGCCGGCGATCACGTCCGGATGGTCGAATGGGTGAATGAAAATCGAGCCGTTGGCCGCCGCCAGTTCCTGCGCCAGCGCCAGCGCGTCCTCCACGGTGGCGCCGTGCAGGACGACGTCTGCGCCGTATGACCGGGTCGCCGCGACCTTCGGTAGCGGCGCGCCCGCAGGCATGACCACGGTCGACCGGGCGCCGAGTGCTGCGGCGGCAAGCGCCACGCCCTGCGCATGGTTGCCGGCGCTCGCCGCCACCACGCCGCGGGCGCGCTCGGCATCGGTGAGCCTGGCGATGCGCAGGTAGGCGCCGCGCACCTTGAACGATCCGCCGCGCTGCAAGTTCTCGCACTTGAGGTAGACCGGGCCGCCCGCCAATGCCGGACAGCGCACTGCGAGTCCAGCAGCGGAGTCTGCCTGATCACCGGCTGCAGTATCGCGCGCGCCGCCACGACGTCCTCGGGACGGACCGGAAGATTCACCGGGCTCGCGGCGCGGGCTGAAGAGGTCACGCCTGGATTGTCGCACTTCCCGGCACCCAAGCTGACCGGCGGATGTGCTGCGGTCCAGTCGAGGCTAGTCGGCAGCCCAGTAGCGGTCGGCTGCGAAAATCAGCGCGGCCGCGCCGACCAGGCCGGCGCTATGGCCAAGCGCGGCCGGGACGACTTTGACCTGCCGCGCGAAATCGAGCCTCGCATGCGCCCGAAGGGACTCCTCCAGCGGATCGAACAGCAGCGGTCCCGCTTGGGACAGCCCGCCGCCGACCGACACCACCTCCAGATCGCACAGGACTGTCGCCGAGGCGATAGCGATGCCCAGCGCCCGGCCGGCGCGCCTCATCGCAGCCAGCCCGATGGGGTGGCCGAGCGCCCCGTCATCGGCCAGTTCCTTGGCCGTCGCATCCTGCTGATCGGGCCGCCAGCCCTGCTGCCTGGGCCCACCGGACCAGCGCAGGACCGCGGGCGATCGCCTCAAGGCAGCCGCGCCCGCCGCACGCACATTCGGGTCCGGTGTCCGGATCGACAACCACATGGCCTATATGACCGGCATTACCGGAAGCCCCGGCGACGAGCCGACCGTCGAGCACCAGTCCGCCGCCCACGCCCGGTCGACACGACCATGCCGAGAACGTTGTCGCGGCCGCGGCCCGCGCCGCGCCAGTGCTCGGCGGCGACCATGCAGATCGCGTCGTTGTGCACCCTGACCGAGGATCCCGCCGAGCCGCTCGGCCAGCCGGCTCCGCAGCGGGAAGCCTCGCCAGGCCGGGATATTCAGCGGTGATACGACCCCCGACGGCCATTCCATCGGCCCGCCGCAGCCGCAGCCGCAGCCAGCCAGCTCGGCGGGGCTGATGCTAGCGCTGTCAAGAACCTCCGGTCAGCAGTGCGTCCAGAGTGCGCCACAGCTGCTCGGCGTCGAGGTCGCGCGGGGTGGGTACCTGCGTCCAGGACAGGACGCGGCCGGCGGGCTCGACCAAGCCCGCGGCGAGTTTCGTGCCGCCCACATCGACCGCGAGCGCCGGGCCGGGAATCCTCCATCCAACCCTCCCAAGATGCGGAACTGCCCCGCATCGACATAGTGTCGAATGGTGCAGCCTACGACTTCGCATCAGCCAGCATCCGGTCAGCCGCCCGCTTCAGCCCCACCCAAGATCGCTACGGCGGGGGAACTGCGCGCCAGCGGGCACCAGCTTCGCACCGTCAAGCAGGAGCTACGGCACAACCTGCTGGACCGGATGCGGTCAGGCGAGGATGCATTCCCCGGCATTATCGGCTTCGGCCAGACAGTGCTGCCGCACCTGGAGCGCGCCATCATCGCCGGGCACGACGTGATCCTGCTTGGCGAGCGCGGCCAGGGTAAGACCCGGCTGATCAGGACGCTGACCGGGCTGCTGGACGAATGGACGCCCGCGGTCGCCGGCTGCGAGATCAACGACCATCCGTTCGCGCCGGTCTGCGCCCGGTGCCTGCGCCTGGCCGCCGAGCAGGGCGACGACCTGCGCGGTGACCTGGCGGCATCGCAGCGACCGGTACGGCGAGAAGCTGGCCACGCCGGACACCAGCGTCGGCGACCTGATCGGCGACATCGACCCGGTGAAGGTCGCCGAGGGCAGGACGCTCGGTGATCCCGAGACCATCCACTTCGGCTTGCTGCCGCGGACCAACCGCGGCATCTTTTCCCTCAACGAGCTGCCCGACCTTGCCGAGCGGATCCAGGTGTCATTGCTCAACGTGCTGGAGGAGCGCGACATCGGCGTTCGCGGTTACGCGCTCCGGCTGCCGCTCGACCTGGTTCTGGTGGCCAGCGCCAACCCGGAGGACTACACCAACCGCGGCCGGATCATCACGCCGCTGAAGGACCGGTTCGGCGCCGAGATCCGCACGCACTACCCGCTCTCACTCGACGCCGAACTGGCCCTGATCGAGCAGGAATCGCAGCTCGCCTGGGACGGCGGCGACCCTGGAGCGGTCGTGCCGACCCACCTGATACAGGTTGTCGCGAGGTTCACCCGGCTGGTCCGGGCGTCTCCGGCGGTCGACTCCCGGTCGGGCGTGTCGGCCCGGTTCGCGATCGCGGCGGCCGAGGCAGTCGCCGCGTCGGCCGTAAGGCGGGCGGCGATCAGCGGCGAGGAGCAGCCGGTCGCGCGGGTGTGCGACCTGCCCTCGGTGATCAGCACGCTGCGCGGCAAGGTCGAGTTCGAGGTGAGCGAGGAGGGCCGCGAGCAGGAAGTGCTCGACCACTTGCTGCGCCGGGCTACCAGCGACACGTTCCGGGCCCTGCTCGGCAACGCCGATCTGGGCGGCCTGCTGGCCAGGTTCGCCGACGGCGGCGTGGTCGAGACGGGTGACCTCGTCCCGGCCGCCGACCTGCTGCGCCGGATCGGCGAAGTGCCGGGCCTGGCAAAGATCATGGACCGGCTGCAGATGGACGGCGGGGAGTCGCTCGGCCAGGCCGCGGCGGCGCTGGAGTTCGCGCTTGAGGGCCTGTACCTGATGCGCCGGCTGTCCAAGGACTCCGTCGACGGCGGCGCGGTCTACCGGACCTGAGCCGTACGGGCATCGGCCAGCAGCGCGCACGAAGGAGGCAGGCGTGACGGGATATCGCTACGGCCCTTACGCAGGCGGCCCCGATCCGCTCGAGCCGCCGTATGACGTGCGCGGCGCTGTCGACGCGCTCGGCGATTCGGTCCTGGACGGCACTGACCCGGCCGCGGCCTTGCGCGATCTGCTGCGCCGCGGTATGTCCGGCCACCGCGGTCTGGACGACCTGCTGCGCCGAGTGCGCGAACGGCAGCGCGAGGTACGCAGCCGCGGCCGCCTCGACGGAATCCTTGATCAGGTCAGGACCCTGCTCGACACTGCCATCGGGCAGGAGCGCGCGGAGCTGTTCCCGGACCCCGACGATTCGGCCAGGATCCGGGAGGATGAACTCGATTCGCTGCCCTCCGACACCGCCCAGGCGATCCGGCAGCTAGCCGACTACGACTGGCGGTCGGCGGCGGCCAGACAGACTTTCGAGGAGCTCAAGTCGCTGCTGCGCCGTGAGGTGCTGGACAGCCAGTTCCGCGGCATGCGGCAGATCCCTCGCCGAGCCCGATCCGCAGGCCATGCAGCGGGTCAAGGACATGATGGCCGCGCTGAACGCGATGCTCGATGCCGATGCCCGCGGCGAGCATACCCAGCAGGACTTCGACGACTTCATGGCCAGCTACGGCGACATGTTCCCGGACTCCCCGGCCAACCTTGAGGAACTCGTCGACGCGCTGGTCCGGCGGATGTCGGCCGCGCAGCGATTGCTGGACTCGCTCTCCGACTCGCAGCGCGAGGAGCTGTCCGGGCTGATGTCCCAGGCCCTGGAGGATGCCGGGCTTGCGGCCGAGATGAGCAGGCTTGCCGATGCGCTCCGGGCCCGGCGTCCCGACATGGACGCGGGCTGGCCGCAGCCGGGCATGACCGGCAGGGAGCCGCTCGGGCTCGGCGACGCGACCGAAGCACTGGCCGAGCTTGCCGACTTGGCCGATCTTGAGGACGCGCTGCGCCAGGATTACGCCGGGGCCAGGCTTGACGATATCGACGAGGAGGCCGTCCGGCGCGCGCTCGGCCGCCAGGCCGTGGACGACATGGATGCGCTGCGCCAGATCGAGCGGGAACTGGAGCGCCAGGGCTACCTGCAGCGCACCGACGGCAAGCTCGAGCTAACGCCCAAGGCCGTGCGCCGGCTTGGTCAGACAGCGCTGCGCAAGGTCTTCGCCCAGCTTCCCGAGGGCGGCACCGGCGATCACGACCAGCGCGACGCCGGCCAGGCCGGCGAATACACCGGCAGCACCCGGCCGTGGCGGTTCGGCGACGAGCAGGCGATCGACGCTGCCGCTACCGTGCGCAACGCGCTGCTGCGCCAGCGCGCGCCCGCCGACGGCGTCCGCGCTTCCGGCCGGGTCCGCCCGTCCGGCGGGGTACGCCCTTCCGGCCGGGTGCAACTGTCGGTGCACGACTTCGAGGTCACCGAGACCGAACGGCGCGCATCAGCGGCCATCTGCCTGCTCGTCGACCTGTCCTACTCGATGGCCCTGCGCGGCACCTGGGGCGCTGCCAAGCAGACCGCCCTGGCGCTGCACGCCCTCGTGCGCAGCCAGTATCCGCAGGACGCCGATCCAGGTCATCGGCTTCTCCAACTACGCCCGCGAACTGCAAGGAGACCGAACTCGCGGGGCTGAGCTGGGACATGGTCCAGGGCACCAACCTGCATCACGCGCTCGTGCTGGCAGGCCGTTTCCTCGACCGCCGACCGGAGCATAATCCCGTGGTGATGATCATCACCGACGGCGAGCCGACCGCGCACCTGCGGCGCGACGGCCGGTTCTGGTTCGACTGGCCACCCTCGCCGGAGACGCTGGAGCTTACCCTGGCCGAGGTAGACAAGATGACCAGGCGGCGGGCAACGCTCAACATCTTCATGCTCGCCGATGACGAGCGACTCAGCTCGTTCGTGGACGAGGTCGCCAGGCGCAACGGCGGCCGGGTGCTTCGGGCCATGCCCGACAGCCTCGGCGAATACGTCGTGAGGGATTTCCTTCGGACCCGCCGCCAGTTCAGCCGTTAATCAGTTCCGCCCGCTTGCCAACCTTAGGATCATGGCCATGTCCTTCAGCGACCGGCTCGTCCTATGGCTGCACATCGCTTTCGCGATCTTCACCATCGGGCCGCTCGCGCTGGCGATCTCCTCCACGCCGCGCTACATCCGCAACCGCGACGTCGCTATCCTGCGGTACCTGAGCCGCATCACGACGATCTTCACCGTCGGCTCGCTGCTCGTCCTCGTATTCGGGATCATCCTCGGCCAGATCAAACACGACTTCTCTCATCCCTGGCTGACGGCGGCCATGACCCTGTTCCTGGTGGCAATCGTGCTGCTCGTGCTGATCATGCGAGACCAGCGACGCGCCATAAAGGCCGTGGCCGAATTCTCGGCCACGCAGCAGGCCGACGGACCGCCAGGTCCAGACAGCGCCGGGCAGGTCCCGGAAACTGGCACGACAGGAAGCACGGCGAAGGCCCCGACCGAGCCCGGCCAGGTCAGCGATCAGCCGGTGTCCGGCCCGGCCGACCCCACCGCGGCCGCGATCGCAACGACGGCCGCGCATGTCGCCGCGGTTGAGCGAGGCAGAATCGGCGCAATGGGCGGCGTCGTCAACTTGATCTGGCTGGTCATACTTGTCCTGATGGTGTGGCAACCTTAGCTCTAGACTACGGTGGATCAGTGTCCAAGATTTTTAGGTTTTTGTAGTTATTTCGACCTATCCACGTCGTCTGCTAGTAGTACCGTGCCGGACGTACTCATCGCTGCTTAAGCTGCGCCTCCCGCTCTCACCGGGGGCAGCCCGCATCTAGGAGGAATTGTGAGTTCTCAAACCGTGACCAGCGCCAGCTCCAAGCGCTCGCTGGCCCTCATCCTGGCGGTCGTGGCTGTGGTCGCGATCATCCTGGGCATTCTCTGGCTGGGCGGCTGGGCCCCGTCCTTCCTGAACAGCGGCAGCCACGTCAAGGGCAACGGTCACCATCTGTACCGCGGCTTGGTTGCAATGGTCGTTGGCGTCGCTGCCGGCGTCGGCGCGTGGTGGACCAACAGGAAGTAACCCGACGGTGTGACTGGGCGTACTCGGGACCCCGGGCGACCGGCCGTCCCCCCGAGTACGCCTAGCTCCCCGCAGTACCACCGCGCCGAATAGCTGCGCTCTATCGGCCAACGGCCGCCATCCTGCGATCAAGCGAATTCAGCCTTGCCGTCCCCTGCGCGACCCCGCGCCGAGGCGGCATTTGAGCGTGCCGCGGGGCGGCCGGCGTTGACACCGGGCTGGCCGCGCACCTAGATTTTCAACGTTCGATCACGTAACTACTGTTCGTGAAGCGCACATCGCCGGCACGCCCCGCCTGCAGCTGCGAAGGAGTTGCTATGACTCTCCTGGACCAATCCATCTGGCAGGGCAAGGCGTTCTCGGGTGGCTGGATCGAGCCGGGCGGTGGCCAAGCGGCCGTTATCGAGCCCGCCACCGGCACCGAGCTCGGCCGGATCGGTCTGGCCTCGCCGACTGACATCCGGGCCGCCGCAGCCGCCGCGACTGCGGCGCAGCCCGCCTGGGCGGCCGCGCCCCACACCCAGCGAGCCTCGATCCTGCGCAAAGCCGCCGAGATCTGGCTGGCGAACGCGGCCGAGATCGAGGACTGGAGCGTCCGGGAGGGCGGGAAGATCCCGCCCGCCGCCCAGTTCGAGACGCACGTGGCCACCGAAGAGATCTTCGAGGCAGCCACCCTCCCGTCCCGTCCCTACGGCGAGCTGCTGCCGAGCGAGCAGCCGCACCTGAGCTTTGCCGAGCGGGTGCCGGTTGGCGTCGTCGGTGTCATCGCGCCGTTCAACTTCCCGCAGATCCTCGCGATCCGGTCCGTGGCCCCGGCGCTGGCGCTGGGCAATGCGGTCGTGCTCAAGCCCGACCCGCGCACCGCGGTGTGCGGCGGCGTGGTACTCGCCAGGGTCTTCGAGGAGGCAGGCCTGCCCGAAGGACTGTTGCACGTCCTGCCGGGAGGCGCCGATGTCGGCGAAGCGCTGGTCACCGATCCGCAAGTCGCGGTGATCTCGTTCACCGGCTCGACGGCGGCTGGCCGCAAGGTCGGGGCGCTGGCCGGCCAGCACCTCAAGCGGGTGCACCTGGAACTCGGCGGAAATTCGGCCCTGATCGTGCTGGACGACGCCGACCTAGACAAGGCCGCGTCCGCTGGAGCCTGGGGATCCTTCCTCCACCAGGGCCAGATCTGCATGACGACCGGGCGCCACCTGGTGCAGGACTCGGTGTATGACGACTACGTCAGCCGCCTGGCCGAGAAAGCCAGTCACCTGCCGGTCGGCGATCCGGCGTCGGGCCAGGTCGCGCTCGGGCCGATCATCGACGAGCGCCAGCGCGACAAGGTGCACGACCTGGTCACGACCAGCGTCGCCGCCGGGGCTCGGCTCGCGGCGGGCGGCACCTACGAGGGGCTGTTTTACGCCCCGACGGTGCTAGCCGACGTGGCGCCGGCGATGCCGGCCTACGCCAGCGAGGTATTCGGGCCGGTCGCCCCGGTGATCCGCTTCGCCACCGCGGACGAGGCGGCCAAGCTCGCCGCTGATTCGGAGTACGGGCTCTCCCTTGGCATCCTGACGACAGACGTCATGCGGGGCCTCGAGCTCGCCCGGCAGATACCGACCGGCATCGTGCACATCAACGACCAGACGATCGACGACGCGCCGAACACGCCGTTTGGCGGCGTCCGCACCTCGGGCACGGGCGCGCGGTTCGGCGGCAGCGCGAACCTGGACGCGTTCACCGACACCCGCTGGGTCACGATCCGCGGCGACATCGCCTCCTACCCGTTCTAACGGGCGGTCGCGGGCGGACATGCGCGCGCACATGCGCACCCAGGTTGGCATCGTGGGGGCTGGCCCGGCCGGATTGCTGCTCTCGCACCTGCTCGCGCTGCGCGGCATCGACTCGGTGCTGATCGAGATCCGCAGCCGGCCGTACTGCGAGGCACGCCAGCGCGCTGGCGTGCTGGAAGCCGGCAGCGTGGCGCTGCTGCGTGCAGCCGGCCTGGCCGACCGGCTGGACCGAGAGGGCATCGAGCACGGCGGCATATACCTGCAGTACGCCGGCCAGCGCCAGCACATTAACTTCAGGGACCTGGCGGGCCGGACGGTCACGGTGTACGCGCAGACCGAGCTGGTCAAGGATCTGATCGCACAGCGGCTAGCCGCCGGCGCACCGGTCGAGTTCGGGGTCACAGACACCGAGGTGGCGGGGCTGGAAATCGACCGCCCGGTGCTCAGGTACACCGACGCCGAGGGCCACCGGCACGAGCTGGCCTGCGACGCCATCGCGGGCTGTGACGGCTTCCACGGTATCTGCCGCCCGGCCTTCCCGGCCGGCGTACCTGACCGTCCGCGAGCGCGCGTATCAGTACGCCTGGCTGGGCATCCTGGCCGACGTCCCGCCGTCCACCGACGAGCTCATCTATGCCCGCCATCCGCGTGGCTTCGCGTTGCACAGCTTGCGCAGTCCGGTCACCAGCCGCCTGTACCTGCAGGTCAATCCGGACGAGAAGATCGACGAGTGGCCGGACGAGCGCATCTGGGATGAGCTGGACCGCCGGTTCGAGCTGCCGGGCTGGACCCTGCACCACGGCCCGGTCCTGGACAAGAGCATCACGCCGATGCGCAGCTTCGTTGCCGCTCCGCTGCGCTTCGGCCGGCTGTTCCTGGCCGGCGATGCGGCGCACATCGTGCCGCCTACCGGGGCCAAGGGCCTGAACCTCGCGCTGGCCGATGTGGCCGTGCTTGCCCCGGCCCTGGACCGGCTGCTGCGCGGCGATCCGCGGCTGGCCGATGCCTACTCCCGGACCTGCCTGGACCGGGTCTGGCGGGCCACGCACTTCTCCTGGTGGATGACCGCGATGCTGCATCGCACGCCGGGAGCCGACGACATGGAGGCCGAGCTGCAGCTCGCGCAGCTGCGGTACGTCACGTCCTCGCGGGCTGCCGCGACCTCGCTGGCGGAAAACTACACGGGGTACCCGGACCTGGCCGCCCGAACCCATCTCACCTGACCGAAGGGGAGCACAGATGCGCACCACGCCGCCGTTCCGCGCCGACCACGTCGGCAGCCTGCTTCGGCCAGCGAGCTTGCTCGCTGCCCGTGACGATTTCGCGGCCGGCCGGATCGAGGCCGGCCAGCTGCGCGAGCTCGAGGATGCCGCGATTACCGATGCGGTGGCGATGCAGCGCGACACCGGCCTGCAGTCGGCAACCGACGGTGAGTTCCGCCGGGCGTCCTGGCACATGGACTTCATCTACCAGCTCGGCGGCATTAGCAAGGCGCCGGGGAATCTGGCGGTGAAGTTCCGCAACGCGTCCGGCACGATCGAGTTCACGCCGGCCGCGCTGCACGTGGGCAACCGCATCAGGCTCGACAAGACGATCTTCTCCGACGACTTCGGATACCTACAATCCGTCGTCACCGACGCCACGCCAAAGCTCACCATCCCCTCCCCGAACATGGTGCATTACCGCGGCGGTCCCGCCTCGATCGATCACGAGGTCTACCCAGACATGGATGAGTTCTGGTCGGACCTGTCGGCCGCGTACGCCGATGAGGTCCAGCGCCTGGCCGCACTCGGCTGCCGCTACCTCCAGCTCGACGACACCAGCCTGGCTTACCTGAACGACCCCGCCCAGCGGGCCGAGATCGCCGAGCGCGGCGAAGACGCCGAGCACCTGCACCTGCGATATATCCGGCAGGTCAATGACGCCATCGCGGGCCTGCCGGCGGACATGGCCGTGACGACGCACATGTGCCGGGGCAACTTCCGGTCCTCCTGGGCCGCTGAAGGCGGTTACGACTTCGTCGCCGAGGCACTGTTCAGCGAGCTCAACGTCGACGGCTTCTTCCTGGAATATGACGACGAGCGGTCCGGCGGCTTCGAGCCATTGCGTTTCGTGCCGCCGGGAAAGATGGTGGTGCTTGGCCTCGTCACCACCAAGCGCGGTGGGCTGGAGAGCCCGGACGACCTGAAGCGCCGGATCGACGCCGCGGCCAAGTTCGTCCCGCTTGACCAGCTGTGCCTGTCACCGCAATGCGGCTTCTCCTCGACGGTCGAGGGCAACACGCTGACGCAGGACGAGCAGGCGGCCAAACTGCGGCTGATCGCCTCGACGGCGCGCGAGGTCTGGGGCGATTGATTTTTATCAAGGGAACGGGGACGGCGGTGGCTAGCCGCGCTTGGCAGGCCGCAGCCACGGGCGGCGATGCTCATCAGCCGGCCAGAGGTAGTAGCCGACTGGGAAGAGGCGGATGCCAAGCCGGTCGGAGATCAGCCCCCACAGTCCGCGCGGTGCCCAGATGGCTACCGCCATCGCCACCAGGCCGAGCACGATCAGGTACCACGCGCCGTACTGCGACAGCGTCTGCTGCAGCACGAAGAACACGACAGTGCCGATGATCGGTCCCTCGATCGTGCCGATGCCGCCGATAATGGTGATGAATATCATCTGGGCCGAGAAGTCCACCGAGAACGCGGCACTCGGCACTATGAACTGCTGGCTAATGGCATAGATAGCGCCAGCCGCCCCGCAACCGGCGGCGGCCACGATGAACACCAGCCGCTGTACCGGTGAAACTCGCGCACCGATGCTCCTGGCGCCGGCTTCATCGTCCCTGATGGCGGTAAGGGCTAGCCCGAGCCGGCTGCGCAGCAGCGCGTAAACGGCGGCAACCACGACCACCGTGACCGCGAGGGCAGCCCAGTAGGTATCAGCATTGAGGAGTTTGGGGCTCAGGTTAAGGCCTTGTAGCGCGATCCCCGTTCCGCCGCCAAGGGAGCTGACCTGGATGATGATGAGCTCGCAGACCGACGCGATCACCCACATCGTGATGGCGAAGTACCCGCTGCGCAGCCGGGACACTGGCCGCCACACCAGCAACCCCACTGCGCCGGTCGCGATCGTGGCCACCGGAATGGCCAGGAACGGGCTGGTGCCGTGGCTCGCCAGGATGACGACGCAATAAGCGCCCAGGCCGATGAAGGCCTGCTGGCCGACCGATACCAGGCCCGCATAGCCGGCCAGCAGATTCCACATGCTCGCCATGATCAGCAGCAGGAAGAAGTCCACTAGCAGGTTCGTGGTATCGGCATAGACGGCGAACGGCAGGTAACCGAGCACGGCAACGCACGCGATCGCGGCGAGTCCCGCCCACGCCGTTGATGACCTCGATCGGGTCACCCGCGGCGCGGCCCCACTTTCGGCGACGCCGCCGCCCGTGGTGAGCGTCGCGACTGGCCCGATCATGCCAGCTCCCTGCGACTCGTGATGCCCTGCGGTCGGACGATCAGGATGAGCAGGAACAGAATTTGCCCGGCCAGGATCTGGTCGGCAGCGTGATACTGGGCACCGATCTGCTGCGCGACTCCCAGCAGGATGCCGCCAGCCAGCGTCCCCCAAAGCGACCCGAGCCCGCCGATCACCACGGCCTCGAACGCGAACAGCAGCAGCTGGTTGGTCCCGATCGTGGGGTCGAACTGCGTGTACATGCCGAACGCCAGGCCGGCCAGCGCCACTGACCCGAACGCGATGGCGGCGGCCACGCCGAACACGTGCCGGTAGTTGACGCCGGATAGCTGCGCGGCCTCCCGGTCGTCGGCGACCGCCCTGATGAGCCTGCCGTTCTTGGATGCCGACAGGAAGTACTGCAAGCCGAGCAGCACGATCACCGCGACTACGAGGATGGCCAGGTCAAGGTAGGCGATGGTGATCTGGGAGCCGAGGCTGAACGAGTCGGACACCAGCGCGCCGATATTAAGCGAGTGGCTGTTCGCGGTGTAGAGCTGCTGCAGGCCGTTCTCGATCACGACTGAGAGCCCGAAGGTCACCAGCAGCGTGGTAATAACGCCGCGGTTCAGCGCCGCCTGCAGCAGCGTCCGCTGCAGCACATAACCGAGCCCGGCGAATATCGGCACGACCAGGACGAAGGACCACACCGCAGGCACGTGCGAGACTGCGATGACCCCGAGGGCCACGTAGGCAGCGAGGACTGCCAGGTCACCGTGAGCCAGGTTGATGACCTTCATTACGCCAAACATCAGCGACAGCCCGCACGCGAACAATGCGTACAGGCCACCCAGCATCATGCCCTGAATGACGGCGTTAACCCAGGTCATCCGCGGGCTCCGGTCGTCCGAGAGATTTGCCGCCCGCGGGATCATCAACCGGCTGCGGGCGCGAATCTCTGCCGTTCGCTGCCGCAGCAACCCCGAAATACGCTCGTTCGATCTGCTCAGGCGTCATCTCGCCCGGTCGTCCTTCCAGCGTGATCCGCCCTTCCAGCAGGCAGTGCAGGTACGAGGCGGCCGCAAGCGCCTGGCTCACGTCCTGCTCGACCAGCAGGATGGTGACGCCGGACCCGGCCAGCTCAGGCAGCAGCTCGTAGATCCGACGGACCACGACCGGCGCCAGGCCAAGCGACAGCTCGTCGAGCAGCAGGACGCGCGGGTTGGCAGCCAGCGCCCGGCCGATGGCGACCGCTTGCTGCTCGCCGCCGGACAGCTGCTCCGCGCGCTGGCCGCGGCGGTCGCGCATCCAGCCGAAGAGCTCGTAAATGCGGTCGAGCTGCCACGGGCCCGGTCGTCCACTGGCCCGTCCAACGAGCAGATTCTCCTCCAACGTCAGTGACGGGAAGAGCCTGCGGCCCTCCGGGACCAGGGCGATCCCGGCACCAACCCGGCGTTCGGGGCGCATCCTGGTAACGTCCTGGGCCGCCAGCAAGACCGAGCCTGCGATCGGCTGGTGCAGGCCCGCGATCGTGCGCAGCAGCGTCGACTTGCCAGCCCCGTTGGCGCCGATCATGGCGTGCACCGCTCCTGCGGGCAGACTGAGGCTCACACCGTGCACGGCCTCAAGCTGGCCGTGCCGGACGCTGAGATCCCTCACCTCGAGCAACGGCGCGTCGCTGGTCTGCGTCATCGCGGCTCCGGCTCTGGCCTGGCTCGCAGCGACGCTGTCACCTCGGTGCCGAGGAACACCTCACGGACTGCGGGCAGGGCGAGCACCTCGCCGGGCTCGCCGTCGCCGATGATCGTCCCGGCGGCCAGGCAGAGCAGGCGGTCGACGGTGGCCGTCAGCGCATGCACGACGTGCTCGATCCAGACCACTGCGATCCCGTCGGCTGAGATCGCCTGCACAATTCCGACCAGCTCGGCGACTTCAGGGTCGGTCAGCCCTCCGGCCACCTCGTCGAGCAGCAGCAGCCGGGGACCGGTAGCCAGCGACCTGGCCACCTCCAGGCGTTTGCGGCTCAGCAGCCCGAGCCGCTCGGCGGGGGTGTTTGCATCGGCGGCCAGCCCGGTCCGGTCGAGCACCGTGGCCGCGACGGCATAGCTCGCTTTGCGCCGCAGGGCCGCACCTTGATGCACGGCGACGAGTACGTTCTCGAACACGGTCATCGCGCCGAACGGCTTGGGCACCTGGAAGGTCCGCCCGATTCCGAGGCGGCACCGGGCAGCCGCGTCCTTCCTCGTCACCGTCGCGCCCGCGAAGATGACCTGTCCCGATGACGGCGGCAGGTCGCCAGCGATCAGCCCGAACAAGCTGCTCTTGCCGGCCCCGTTCGGCCCGACGATGCCGACCATCTCACCGGGGCCGATCGTCAGCGACAGGTTGTCCGCCACCACGACCCGGCCGAAGCTCTTGCACACGGCGTCGAGCTCCAGCAGGGCCGTATCGGCGGAGTCAGTGTTTTCTCGGCTAGGCATTCGTAGGCTCGAGCGTGGCCTGGACCTTCACGTTGGGGTTGAGTGAGTTGTCCACGACCTGCATCTCGAATGGGAACTTGCCGGTTGCCTTCTTCCATTGCACGCCGACCGGCTTGATAATCCCGACGCCGGGCGCCGGGCCGCCCGCGAAGTCGAGCGCGCCGCACATGCCGGTGTAGCTCACCTGGTGCAGCGCAGTCGCGACCTCGGCATTGTCGTGCGGGTCGGACACCTTGCTGAAGGCCTCCTTAGCCACCTCGAACAGCGAGTAGGTCGAGCCGATCGACTGGACCCACTGGTGCCCGGTGCTCGTCTGGTACGCGGCCGCCAGCGCGCTGGCGGACTGGCCGGTCAGCGAGGAGGTGTTAGGCATGTACGGGCCCCACCAGGAGTCGGTCGCGATGTTGTTGACCAGCGGGCCGAGCGCGGCGGTGTCGGCCGGGAACAGCAGCACCTTAGCCACGGTGGCGATCTTCGGCTTGAAGCCCTGCTGTGACGCTTGCTTCCAGAACGTGTTGAAGTCCGGGGGCAGCGGGCAGTTGCTGAACACCTCGGCGTGCTTGCTCTTGAACAGCGAGATCATCGAGGTGAAGTCGGTCGTGCCGTCGGTGTACTGGCCGCCGTCCACGACTGTGTATCCGGACGCCTTGATCAGCGGCTCGAACCCGCCGCGGAACGCATTACCGTCGGAGTCGTTCGGGTACTGGCACGCGACGACCTTGTTGGTGTGAACCCCGTTCCACATCGGCGCGAAGCAGCCCTGGAACTCCTTCAGGCCGAAGAAGAACATAGACACGTACTTAAAGTCTGTCGTCGCCTTGACGGGATCGCCGCCCAGGCCCGCGTACCAGGACTCCCACGGCACGACCGTGGACAGGCACGGCGTGCCCGCCTTTTGGCACGCGCCCGCGACCGGGTTGGTGGTCTCCGGCGTGGATGTCGTCAGGATCAGGTCGGCGTGCTTCAGGATCAGCTGCTGTGCCACCTGCGCAGCCCTGGTCGGGCTCGACTGGCTGTCCTGCACATTGATGTTGATCTTAAAGGTCTTGCTGCCGATCTTGATGCCGCTCTTGTAGACCGAGCTCTGCCTGATCTGGCTGAGCACAAAGTTGTCACCGGACGCGAAGCCGGCCAGCTGGCCGGTAAGCGGCGTGATGAAGCCGATGTTGATGGTGCCGCTGGAGCTTGACCCAGCGCCCTTGATCCCAGATCCGCAGGCGGCCAGCGCGCCGGCGGCACCAGCGGCGACCGCGCCGAAGCCGATGCCCTTGAGCAGCGAGCGCCTGGTGAGCTGGGAATCTTCCGGGAGCAGGCGGTCCGCTTCCTGACGTTCCATACCTCTCCTCACAGTCAGCCCAAGCGGCCTGACGCTGCCTGGATCCGGCCGCCTCGGAACTGTCACAGCAAGGCCAGGTACTCCGGGACAGGTAGTGTCGGGTGTTCGCTTGGCGTACGACTATCCGCAATGTAGAAACTTAACCAGGCGCGCCGATCAGTGTCAACGCTCGGAAATGGCCGGATAAAGGCTGGGAAAGGGTCAGGCGCGGGTCTGGGAGCGCAGATCTTCCTCGATCCGGCGAGCCGTGTCTTGCAGCGCCGGAAGCAGTTCCGAACGCATCGCCGCCATGCTCACCCGGCTTGCGTGCGCGGACAGGTTAACCGCCGCGGTGACCGCGCCGGCGGAACCGTGAATAGGCACGGCGATCGCGCGCAGGCCTTCTTCAAGTTCCTGATCCACGATCGAGTAGCCGAGCCTGCCGACTTCGCGAATGATCTCCTTGAGCCGCCCAGGATCGGTGACGGTACGGCCGGTCAAGGCCACCAGGTCAGCCCCGACCAGGTGGCGGTCGAGTTCCTCGTCGGTCATTGCGGCCAGCAGCACCCGCCCCATGGAGGTCGCGTAAGCCGGGAACCTGGTGCCGACCGAGATCGCAACCGTCATGATCCGCTTGGTCGGCACCCTCGCCACGTAGACGATGTGGTGCCCGTCCAGTACGGAGATAGAGGATGACTCCCGGACCTTAGCGACGAGTTCCTCTAGGTGCGGCGACGCTATCTCGGGCATTGCCAGGCCGGACAGGTAAGCATAGCCAAGCTCAAGCACGCGCGGCCGGAGCGAGAACTCGCGGCCGTCGTTGCGCACGTAGCCGAGCTTGACCAGCGTCAGCAGGAACCGCCGGGTCGCCGCCCTCGTCAGGCCGGTAGCCCGGGCCACCTCGCTCAGGCTGAGCCGCTCCCGATCGGGGCCGAACGCCCTGATCACCGCGAGGCCGCGATCCAGCGACTGTACGAAGTCGCTGTTGCGGACCTGACTGCCGTCCGCGGTCGCGCGGCCCGGCCCCGCGCCTGCCGTCGCCCGGCCCTCGCTGTCGCTGTTCGCTCTGCGCTCGGAGATTGCCATCGCAAGGCATGCTAGTGCCTGACTAGCGGGAT
Source organism: uncultured Actinomycetota bacterium (assembly GCA_963804435.1). GTDB lineage: Bacteria > Actinomycetota > Actinomycetes > Streptosporangiales > Streptosporangiaceae > JAJYUU01. The sequence goes on from CAWDQI010000001.1 coordinate 5,262,893, forward strand.
GCCGCTACCCGCTGCGGCGGCTCGCAGATGTTCGGCCAGTGCCGGCGTGACCAAGTCTGGCGAGGACACAGTGGCCAGGTGCGCGGCGCCGGCGACAACTTCCAGGCGGGCGCCGGGGATCCCGGCCGCGATGAGGACACCGTGCTCGGGCGGCGTCGCCGGATCCTCGGCGCCCGCGATGACGAGGGCGGGCGCGGTAACGGCAGCAAGCGACCGGCGCATAGTCCATGGCGGCAATCGCCTCGCAACAGCCGGCGTACCCCTCGGGCTCCACCTGCTCGAGCGTGGCGCGGAAGGCGCCGGTCACCTGCGAGTTACCGGCTGCGTAAGCGGGGGTGAACCATCGGGAGACCACCTGCGCGGACACCGAGGTCATCCCGGCGGTCCGCACCATTCTGGCCCGGGCCCGCCAGCCCTCGGCCGGCGGCAGGTAGGCCGAGGTGCAGACGAGCCCGAGTGCCCAGATCCGCTCAGGCGCGTTGGCCGCCAGCCACATTCCGATCATGCCGCCGAGTGAGATACCGCAGTACGCGGCCCGCTCGATGCCGCGGGCGTCCAGCAGGCCCAGCACTTCGGTTCCCAGCTCATCGATGGTGTACGGACCAGGCCACGTGGCTGAGCAGCCGTGCCCGGGCAGCTCGTACTGCAGCAGCCGGAAACTCTCGCGCAGCACGGGAATCTGGTGCGCCCAGACCTCGGCGGTAGTGCCCAGTGAGTTGCCGAGCACAAGAACCGGGGCGTCGCCGGCGTCATCGAACGACGCGGCCAGCCGGCTTCCTGGCGGACCGTCAGACATCGAAGAAGACGGTCTCGCGCTCACCTTGCAGCCTGACGTCGAACGTGAACTGACCGGGCTGGCCGGGCACTTCCGCAGCGATCAGGGTTGCCCGGCGGTCGTCGTCAGCGATGGCAGCCAGCACTGGATCGGCGCCGTTCGCATCGGCTTCGTCGGAGAAGTAAATCCTGGTCACCACCCGGTCCAGGAGCCCTCGGGCGAAGACGGACACGTCCAGGTGCGGCGCCTCCCAGCCGCCATCCAGGCTCGGCAGCGGGCCCGGCGGCTGGGTCACGATGCGGTACCGGCCATCAGGGCCGGTCGGGCAGCGGCCGAAGCCGCGGAATCCAGCGGTTACTGGCGCTGCCCGCCCGCGCGGGTCATCGGGATGATCGAAACGGGATCCGGGATCAGCTTGCCAGGTCTCGATGAGCGCATCCGGTACTGGCTGGCCGGACCCGTCCAGCACCCGGCCAGAGATGACAATCGCGCCCGGCGTTTGCTCCGGCACCACGAATGGGCCGTCTGGCCACGGCAGCCCGATCGCCAGGAACGGTCCGACTGTCTGCGACGGCGTGATGCCGAGCGTCACCGTTCCCCCTCATCTGCTGTTTCGAATGCGGTCGCGGTGCGCCCGCGCAGCACGATGTCCCACCGGTAGCCGAGCGCCCAGTCAGGTTCGGTCGCGTCCATGTCAAACGTCGCGATCAGCCGCTCACGCGCGCGCGGATCCGGTATCGAGTTGAAGATCGGGTCGAACGGGAACAGGGGATCCGACGGAAAGTACATCTGGGTGACAAGCCGCTGGGTGAATGCCCGGCCGAAGAGCGAGAAGTGGATGTGAGCCGGGCGCCACGCGTTGTGATGATTGCGCCACGGATATGCGCCCGGCTTGATCGTCACGAACCGGTACCGTCCCTGCGAGTCGGTCAGGCAGCGGCCAGCGCCGGTAAAGTTCGGGTCCAGCGCAGCAGGGTGATCGTCAACCGGATGCGCATACCGCCCGGACGCGTTCGCCTGCCAGATCTCGATCAGAGCGTCAGGAACTGGGCGCCCGTCGGAGTCGAGCACGCGGCCGGTCACGACGATCCGCTCGCCCAGCGGTTCGCCGGGGTGCCCGGCAGTCAGGTCGGCATCCGCGGCCTGCACACGACCGGGACCGAGGAGCGGCCCCGTTACCTCGGTAAGCCCTTGAGGCAACGGGATAAGGAGCTGTGCAGGGGCGCGCAGCCGGGAGGAGTTGTAGGCGGGTGAGTCGAGCGGCGGGTGTACGCCCTCGGCTGACCGGTAGCGCGGCAGCACGAAGCTTCCGCCGACGAGCGGGACATTAAGTGGCACTAGGCTGCTCCTTCCGCGACCCGCTGGGGAGAAGACGGCGCGAGCCCGGCGCCGGATGCGGCCGGAGCGGTGGCGCGCAGCGCGCGCAACGCGGTCAGGTCGGCATCCGTCGGTGGCGGGATCTCCGCCAGATCAGCTGACACCGTCAGCTCCCAGCCAGTCTGCGCCCGGACGTGCGCGACCCGTACGCCGGGGTAGATGCCGGTCAGCACGAGTTCGGAACTAGCCGGGTCGGGGCGCAGCACGCCTAGATCCGTGATGACCTGCCGGGGGCCGCCGCCGGTCAGGCCCAGGCGGTCCCTGCTGTCACCGCCGTCACCGAAGCCGACGGAGGTAATGAAATCGACCCGTTCGGCGAAGCTGCGCCGGGACTGACGGAGCACGACGATCACCTCCTTGCAGGCGCCAGCGATCTCAGGCGCGCCGCCCGCGCCCGGCAGCCGCACTGTGGGCCGCGCGTAGTCGCGGCCGATCACGGTGGTGTTGATGTTGCCGTGCCGGTCAATCTGAGCCGCGCCGAGGAAACCGACATCGATCCGGCCCGGCTGAAGCCAGTAGTTAAATATCTCCGGCACGCTGACAACGGCATCGGCAGTCTCGGCCAGGACGCCGTCTCCGATCGAGAGCGGCAATTCGGCGGGCTTCGCCCCGATCGTGCCCGACTCGTAGATAAGCACGAGGCCAGGCGCGTGCGTCGCTCTGGCCAGGTTGGCCGCCTCACTCGGCAGGCCGATTCCCACGAAACACGTCATCCCATCGCGTAGCGACCGGGCGGCCGTGACCGTCATCAGTTCGTCCTGGGTGTAAGTCATCCGAGGCCGGCCCCGTTGCCGTACACGTTCTCGTCAAGCCACCCGGCAAACAGTTGCCGGTCCCGGCTGATCTCGTCCCAGGCGAGGTAGAACCCGTTATCGCGGACGGAGTAATCCTGCGCGTAGGACGGATGCGCGCCGCCGGGCGCGACAGCGACGTATCCGATGCTCCAGGCCGGCAGCACCACCGCGCCCGGCCGGGGCTGCAGTGATTCGACGACTTCCTCGACGGTGACCACCGACCGGGCGGCGGCCAGAACCGCCTCCTTCTGCACTCCGGTGATCCCCCAGTACTGCACGTTGCCCTGCCGGTCGGCCCGCTGTGCGTGGATCACTGTCACGTCCGGGCGCAGGGCGCTGACGGCAGTCAGAATCTCGCCCGTGAACGGGCATTCGATCTCGGCGACCCCGGCGGTCTGGGCGGCCAGGCTAGTCCCGCGGTAGCCGCGCAGGATGGCGAATGGCAGGCCGGAGGCACCGGCCAGGTACCGGTTGGCCATGCCTGCGTGGCTGTGCTCCTCGATCTCCAGCGGGCCCGGCCAGGACCGCTCGACCGCGTCCCTGAATCTGTGCAGGGATCCGACGCCAGGGTTCCCGGCCCAGGAGAACACCAGCTTGCGCGCGCAACCGGCCCCGATCATCTGGTCGTACACGATGTCCGGCGTCATTCGGACCAGCGTGAGGTCGCGCCGTCGCTGCCGGATGACCTCGTGCCCGGCGGCATGCGGGATCAAGTGAGTGAAGCCCTCCATGGCGACCGTATCGCCGTCGTGCACCGTGGCCGCGATCGCTTCGGCAAGCGACACGATCTCTGCCACTCCGGTCCAATCCTCCTCGCCGCGGTTACCGAAACGATATCCGGAACCGCCGCCCAGTGAACAGCTGTGCGAACTACGAAGACTTCTCCGGTGCGTTGGCGGGGACTATCGTCGCGGCGATCGCGAACGCCCGGTTCGCCGCGGGCACACCTGCGTACACGGCCACCTGAAGCAGCACCTCGGCAACGTCGGCGGAGGTCAGGCCGTTCCGCAGCCCGGCGCGCAGGTGCAGGTCGAGTTCGGAATCCCGGCCCAGTGCGGCGAGCACGGCAATGGTGATCATGCTCCGCTCGGGGCGGGAGAGCACGGGCCGGTTCCACAACTCGCCCCAGGCGTACCGGGTGATGAAGTCCTGGAAGGCCGCGGTGAACTCAGTGGTGCTCGCGACCGCTCGATCCACATGCTCGTCGCCGAGCACCTCCCTGCGGGTCCGCATTCCTGCCGCCGCGCGCTCCTCGTCATTCACTGAAGGCTTCCTCTCTGGCCCGGCCGAACCCCACGTCAGCCTGTCATTAACCCATCGCGATGCGCGGCCACCGCCCTGCGGATGAACTCGGCCGAACCCCCGAGGTAGTTCGTCGGGTCGACCGCGGCCTGAAGTTCGGCGCGCCCGATCCCGATGGCGCTGAGTCTGGCCGCCGCGTTCGGGTCGGCCAGCAGCGCGTCCGGAAGTGCGATGCCCTGCGCTGCCCCCCTGGCTGCAGCCGCCGCCACCAGATCATGAGCTTCGACGGGGCCAAGGACGGGCGCCAGCAAGGTGGCGACATTCTCGGCCATCGGCAGTCCGCCGGCCGCGCCCAGGTTGGCCTGCATCTGGGTGGCGTCGACCGCCAGGCCCGTGAGCAACTCCGCCGCCCACGACGCCGCCGAGCCAGTCAGCCGCAGCAGGTCAGTCAGCGTCTCCCATTCCGCGTGCCAGGCTCCGGCCGCACGCTGGTGTTCCTGCTCGCCCGCTGCAACCAGGGTCGCGAGCAAGCTGGGTGCTCGCTTCGTGCAGCCGAGTATGACGATCGAGGCAACCGGATTTCGCTTGTGCGGCATGGCCGACGAGCCGCCACGGCCCGGCTGGCCGGAGCCCTCGGCCACCTCGGCCACCTCAGTCTGCGCGAGCAGGGTCACGTCCCTGGCAACTTTGCCGAGGACCGCGCATACTCCGGCCAGCCCTGCGCCCACCTGGATCACCCGCAGCCGGTCGGTATGCCACGGAAGCGCTGGGTTGGCCAGGCCAAGTTCGGCCGCCAGCAGCACGGCAACGGCCGGTCCGGCCTCGCCGAGCGAGGCGAGCGTGCCCGCCGCGCCGCCGAACTGGACCGCTAGCCTGGACCGGACGCGGCTCATATCCGTCCGCGCGTCATCGAGGGCGACCAGCCAGCCGGCTGCCACCAGGCCGAACGTGACCGGGACCGCTTGCTGCAGCAGCGTCCGGCCGGCCATGACGGTGCCGGCATGCTCGACCGCCAAAGCAGCGGCCCGATCGGCCGCAGTTGCCAGGTCGGTATCGATGACCTCGATGGCATGCCTGGACAGCAGCATCGCCGCGGTGTCGATGATGTCCTGGCTGGTTGCGCCGCGGTGTATGGCCTGCCTGGCCTCGGCCGGGACCAGGCTGGTCAGCGCCCGGACCAAAGCCGGGACCGGATTCCCGGTCAGCGCGGCCTGGCGGCCCAGCTCGCCAGCGTCGAACCGGTCGGCGCGGGCCGCAGCCGTCACTGTCGCGCCAGCACCCGCTGCCGCCAGCCCGGCGCCCTCCACCGCCCTGGCCAGCGCGGCCTCGGTGTCGAGCATTGCCTGCAGCCAATCCTGGTCGCCGACGGACACATCACCTCGGCCGAACAGGGCGTCAAACAATCCGTCGTTGCCGGAACCACGCACGTACCCATGATCCTCACGACGGATGCGGCCGTCAGCCGGACCCGCGCTAGCGCCTAGCGCTCAGGCCGGCTGCGGCGAGGTCCGGGACTTCGCGAAGTAGCAGGCGGCTAGCAGACCGATGGCTACCTCAGCGACATAAGCCAGCGGCTGGCCCGATTCGAGTTGCAGGAAGCGGCTGACTGGTTCAAAGAGAAGCGGGCTGACCGCCAGCAGCGCACTCAGGTTTGACCGGTGCACCCGCCAGCGCTGCCCGAGCATTCCGTATAGCGGCCCGGCCAATGCCGCGGCGGGCAACCAGCGTGATTGCGACGCGAGCACCGCGATGGCCAGCCGTGCGGTGAGATTGTGCACGCCGTCGGCCGGACTCATGATCATCACCGTGTAGCCCGCCAATGCAGCGACCAAGCCAGCGAAGGCCGTCAGCGCGGCCCGCCGGGTGGTGAGCTGGCTGTAGCCGATGCAGAAGGGCAGCAGCAGCCATGGTGCCGACATCAAGCTGACAGTGGCGGCTGGCGGCTATGCCAGGCTGCCCAGGTACTGATCGGCCGCGCCAAACAGCGCACTCGCTGCAATCACCAGCAAGAACGACCGAGCCCACGGTCGCTGCTGCGTCGCCGGTAGCTGCTGGTCGCCGGTAGCTGCTGTGTCGCCGGTAGCTGCTGTGTCGCCGGTGAAGCGCCAAGCCCTCGCATGTCATCCCGCATGACACGAGATCATGCCAGCGCGGCTAGTCGCGGGCCAGCCGGCTTTATCGTTGACGTCGTGCGTGAGCTGTCCGATTCGACCCCACTCCGGGCGGATCCTGCCCGGCTTCTAGGGCGCCTGGCCGAGGACGGCTACCTGTTCCTGCGCGGCCTGCTGCGGTCAGCCGACGTAGCGGCGGCGTTCGATGCGGTACAAGCCGAGCTTCGGCTGGGCGACCGGATCGATGGCAATGGCTCGCCGCCTGGCTCACAGCGCGCGATGAACGTGCGCGACGCGCTCGCCGATCCGTCGTTCCATTGCCTGACCGCGCACGCCGCAGGCCACCGCCTGGCCCGGCCCAATGACTGCCTTTTCATCCGCCGAGGGCGGCGCGCAGGTCCTCGATCAGGTCGTCGCAGGATTCGATGCCAACTGACAGCCGAACCAGGTCGGCAGGCACCTCAAGCGGCGAGCCGGCCGCGGAGGCATGGGTCATCCGGGCCGGGTGCTCGATCAATGACTCGACCCCGCCAAGCGACTCACCGAGGGTGAACAACCGAGTCCGCCCGCAGATCTCGACGGCCTCGGCCGCGCCTGCCCGCGCCCGGAACGAGACCATGCCGCCGAATGCGCGCATCTGCTTCGCGGCCACCTCGTGGCCCGGATGGCTGGCCAGGCCCGGGTAGAAGACCTCACTGACGGCCTGGTGGCCGACGAGCATGTCAGCGATGCGCTGCGCGTTCTGGCAATGCCGGTCCATCCGGACGGCCAGGGTCTTGGCACCGCGGAGCGTGAGCCAGGCGTCGAACGGCCCAGGGGCCGAGCCGACCGCGTTGCGCAGGAAAAAGAGCTGCTCCCCAAGGCCGGGGTCGGTGACCACGATCGCGCCGCCGACGACGTCGGAGTGCCCGCCGATGTACTTGGTCGTGGAGTGGATGACGGCGTCCGCGCCCAGCGCGAGCGGCTGCTGCAGGTACGGCGATGCAAAGGTGTTGTCCACCACGATCAGCGCGCCGGCGTCCCGAGCCAGCTGCGCGAGCGCGGCGAGATCGGCGATGCCCAGCAGCGGGTTGGTCGGCGTCTCGACCCACACGACCTTCACCGGGTGCGCGGCCAGCGCGGCCCGCACGGCGGCGAGGTCGGACATCGGCACCGGGCTGTAGGTCACGTTCCAGCCCGCAAGCACCTTGTCGAAGAGCCGGAACGTGCCGCCGTAAGCATCGTTCGGGATAAGCACGTGATCGCCAGGCCGGCAGGTAGCCCGGACCAGGCAGTCGGTGGCAGCCATTCCGGACGCGAACGTAAGGCACCTCGCACCGCTCTCGAGGGCGGCCAGGCACTCCTCTAGCGCACCACGCGTCGGGTTGTCGGTTCGCGAGTACTCGTACCCGTCGACCCAGCGGGCCGCTTCGCCAAGCTCCTTGCCGCGCAGCCCGCCAACGCCGTCCTGCTTATAGGTCGAGACTTGGTAGATCGGCGGCACGACTGCGCCGGTCACCGGGTCGGGCTGCTGCCCGGCATGAATCGCGAGCGTCTCGAAGCCGTCATGCTGGTGCGTCTGCATCACCACAGGCTATCCAGGCTCGCCCGACAGAAAGGTGAGGACGTCCTGACGGGTAATCACCCCGGCTGGCTTGCCGTCGACGAGCACAACGGCGGCACCGGACTGGCTGAGCGCCCTGGCCGCGACGCTGACCGGCTCGCCGGAGCCGACCGACGGCAACGGCGGCGACATTAGCCGCGCCACCTCGTCGTCCGGTGCCGCCTTACCGGTGACCAGCGCGTCCAGCAGGTCGTGTTCGACGATCGAGCCGACCACCTCGGCCGCCATCACCGGGGGCTCCGCACTCAGCACCGGTAGCTGGGACACGTCGAACTCGCGCAGGCTCGCTATCACGGTCCGCACGGTGTCGGTCGGGTGGGCGTGCACGAATGCCGGCAATGCCGACCCGGCCTTGCGCTCCAGCACATCCCCGACCCGCGGCTCGGCCGTCTCGGCGGTGAGGAAGCCGTAGTCAGCCATCCAGTCGTCGTTGAAGATCTTCGACAGGTAGCCGCGGCCGCCGTCGGGCAGCGGCACGACGATCACGTCGCTGGGTGTGGCGGCCCTGGCCACCTGCAGCGCCGCCACCACCGCCATGCCGCAGCTGCCCCCGGTGAGCAGCGCCTCTTCCTTGGCCAGCCGACGGGTCATCAGGAACGACTGAGCGTCGCTGACCGCGATTATCTGGTCGCAGATGCTCTTGTCGTAAGTGTCAGGCCAGATGTCCTCGCCGACACCCTCGACGAGGTACGGGCGACCAGTCCCGCCAGAGTAGACCGAGCCTTCGGGGTCGGCCCCGATCACCTTGACCCGCCCGCCGGAGGCCTCCTTGAGGTACCGTCCGGCGCCCGAGATCGTGCCGCCGGTGCCGATTCCAGCGACGAAGTGGGTGACCGTGCCGTCGGTCTGCTGCCAGATCTCCGGGCCGGTTGATAGGTAATGCGAGTTGGGGTTCTCCACGTTGGCGTACTGGTTCGGCTTCCAGCCGCCGGGCGTCTCCCTGGCCAGCCGGTCCGAGACCGAGTAATAGGAGTCCGGATGATCAGGCGAGACAGTGGTCGGGCATACGACGACCTCGGCGCCGTAGGCCCGCAGCACGCTCAGCTTGTCCTGGCCGACCTTGTCCGGGCAGACGAACAGGCATCGGTAGCCCTTCTCGGCCGCCACGATCGCCAGGCCTATGCCGGTGTTGCCGGACGTCGGTTCGACAATCGTGCCGCCGGGCTTGAGCGCGCCGGACTCCTCTGCCGCCTCAACCATCCGCAGCGCGATCCTGTCCTTGACCGAGCCGCCGGGGTTGAAGTACTCGACCTTGGCCAGTACTACCGGGCCGTTTCCCTCGCCGGGTAGCAGCCGGGTGACCTTGCGCAGCCGGAGTAGCGGCGTGTTCCCGACCAGATCGATCAGGGAGTCGTGAACCTGCATCGTTACTCCACGTTCCGGTACGGCGTCGCCCGGAGGTTTCTCCGCGGCGTGCTCTATTCAGAGGCTATCCACTCCACGGTATGAAAGCCGCGCGGTCAGCCCTGCGCCCAGCCCCAGTGCGCCGCTCAGCGGCGTCAGGGCCGGCTTCGCAAGCGAGGCCAACCTGGGTTACTGTGCGGTTAACTAACCGACTTTCTCAGGAGCTCGCCATGCCCGAGGCAGTTGTCGTCGCCACCGCCCGTTCACCCATCGGCCGCGCCTTCAAAGGATCGCTGACCACTATCCGGCCTGATGACCTGACAGCGCAGCTGGTCACCGCGGCGCTGGCCAAGGTGCCGGAGGTCGATCCGGCCCAGATCAGCGACCTGATGCTGGGTTGCGGCCTGCCCGGCGGTGAGCAGGGCTACAACATGGCCCGCGTCGTCGCGGTGATGCTCGGTTACGACACGCTGCCCGGCACGACGATCACCCGGTACTGCTCCTCGTCCCTGCAAAGCACCCGGATGGCCTTCCACGCCATCAAGGCCGGGGAGGGCGACATTTACCTCTCGGCCGGCGTCGAGTGCGTGAGCCGGTTCGGCAAGGGCAGCAGCGACGGGGCGCCGGGCACCAAGAACCCAGTGTTCTCCGACGCCGAGGCCAGGGCCGAGGAGATGGGCAAGGGCGGCTTCAGCTGGCACGACCCGCGTGCGGACGGGCGCATCCCCGACATCTACATCGCCATGGGGCAGACCGCCGAGAACGTCGCCGAGATCCGCGGCATTAGCCGGCAGGAGCAGGACGAGTTCGGTGTCCGATCGCAGAACCTGGCCGAGAAGGGCCTGGCTGACGGCTTCTGGCAGCGTGACATCACCCCGATTACCCTGCCCGACGGCAGCGTCGTCTCGGCTGACGACGGCCCGCGGCCTGGGACCTCGCTGGAGAAGGTGTCGCAGCTCCAGCCGGTCTTCCGACCTGATGGCACGGTTACCGCCGGCAACTGCTGCCCGCTGAATGACGGCGCCGCAGCAGTAGTAGTCATGAGCGACACCAAGGCCGCCGAACTCGGGCTCAGGCCGCTGGCCCGGATCGTGTCGACCGGGGTGACCGCCCTGTCGCCCGAGATCATGGGCCTTGGCCCGGTTGAGGCCTCCCGGCAGGCGCTGAGCCGGGCCGGGATGACGATCGACGATGTGGACCTGGTGGAGATCAACGAGGCGTTCGCGGCCCAGGTGATCCCGTCCTACCGCGACCTAGGCATCGACATCGACAAGCTGAACGTCAACGGGGGCGCGATCGCGGTCGGCCACCCGTTCGGCATGACCGGCGCGCGCATCACCTCGACGTTGCTGAACAGCCTGCAGTTCCACGACAAGTCCATCGGGCTCGAGACAATGTGCGTGGGCGGCGGCCAGGGCATGGCGATGATCTTCGAGCGACTGAACTAGCTGCCTACTTCGCAGGTTCCACCGACTTGGCGACCATATATCCGGCAAATCTATCGGCCGAAGCGGCCCAAGTCGGTGGAACCTCGTAGCCGCGCCACTCTAACCGCAGACGCCCGGTTATGCCCGGAACGCTACCGCCAATCAAACAGGGCATTACGGAAGGCTGACGCCCAGGTCTTGTCACCGGGCCGCACGTGGTGCAGTCTCATCTCCAAGGACTCCCTCACCTCGGAGGTGCCACTTGTCCCTGACCCACTCTCCCGAGATGCATAAGAACCTGATCGCCCGCATCCCGTCCGTCACCGGACTCCAACTCCGAGAGTGGTTCAGCCGACTGGAATCGGGTCCCGCATTCTTGCGCTGCACTGAACGGGCGCACTGGCTGTCGGACGAGCACGGGCTCTCCCACGGCTACGCGAGCGCGATCGTGCATGAGTACGAACTCCAGCGCCGCAATCGCCTCTATAGCGCCTGACGGGCTCGGTGGACATCGCTCGCGCTGTCAGCTTCCTGTCCAGTCATCCGCGCGCGGTGCTCGCTACCACCCGGATTGACGGGCGCCCGCAGCTCTCCCCGGTTCTCGCCGCTGTCGACGACGACGGGAGGGCGCTGATCAGCACCAGGGAGGCCGCGGTCAAGGCGAAGAACCTGGCCAGGGACCCGCGCGCGTACCTGTGCGTACTGAGCGACGCCTTCTTCGGCGAGTGGATCCAGGCCGAGGGCACCGCGGAGCTGATCCACCTGCCCGCTGCCATGCCGATCCTGGAGTACTACTACCGCAGGCTGTCCGGCGAGCACCCCGACTGGGATGACTACCGAGAGGCCATGCAACGGGAAGGGCGCCTCATCGTGCGGATCACTTTCGACCACGCCGGACCCGACATCAGCGGCTGACGTGCGAGCGAAGCGGCGAGTCGTACGGACTATTGCGGGGAACGGGGACCGCCAAAGTGGGCAGCCGTTTAATGGTGTGCCGGGAGGTGCACGGGGGGCGGACCCTGCCGCAGGAATGTTAGGCCGATCCTCGACCGAAATATGGCCCGAAAAGGTGTAACCGGCTAAAGGACGCCTCCACGCGGCGGAGTTAAATCGCGGTGCCGTTGCGATGCCGGTTAACAGTGACCAAACCGAATCCCGTTCACATTGCCTGACTGATAGGCAGTCAGCAATCCCGGCCAACCTGCTGTCATTCCAGCAGGTCACTGGTACCCCCGGTCGGAGTCGAACCGACACTGGGGACCCTTTTAGGGGGGCCGCCTCTTCCCTTGGGCTACGGGGGCATTGCGATGATACCCCGCGCCCGTCCGATGATCCAGATAAGACAATTTAAAGCGAGCCGTTTCTCAGCCAATGTCGCCTATCTAATCGATGCGAAGTTTCGCAGTTCATACTCGCAGTTACTAGAACACCATTCTTATTTACCCTCGGTGATCGACCGACCGCCAGGCACGGTCACAGGCCGGCCACCTCCCGCGCTCGCGCGAAGACAGCGTCGAGCATCGCACTGTTTACCCGGCCCGTGAAGGTGTTCTGCTGACTGGGGTGATAACAGCCGATGACCGCCAGCGGAAACTTCTCCCGGTCGCCCGGCAGGACCACCTCGGCTCCGTGCTTGAAGACGGGCCGCGGCCGTGGCACCTCCAGCCCGATGGCGGCAAGCTGCGGCCAGAGAGCCTGCCAGGCGAAGTGACCCAGGCATACGATTGCCCGCAGATCCGTGCCGAGCATCGCCAGCTCAGCCGCGAGCCACGGCGCGCACGTTTCGCGCTCGGCCGCGTCTGGCTTGTTAGCCGGCGGCGCGCAGCGTACCGCGGCAGTCATGCGGACTGAGGTCAGCCGCTGGCCATCTCCGGCCGCGACCGAGTCGGGCTGAACAGCCAGGCCGCACCGCCACAATGAGGCGAACAGCACATCGCCGCTACGGTCTCCGGTGAAGATGCGGCCGGTCCGGTTCCCGCCGTGGGCAGCCGGTGCGAGCCCGAGGATCAGGATCCGCGGGTGCTCGTCCCCCCAGCTTGGCACCGGCCGGCCCCAGTAGGTTTCATCCTGGAATGACCGCCGTTTGGCGCGGGCGACCTGTTCCCGCCAGGCGACCAGCCGCGGGCACGCCCGGCAGACAGATTCCCTGGCCGCCAGCTCGCCGATCGACCCCGCGCTGGCGGCCAGCGCGCGCACCTCGGCGCCAGTCCGGGCGATCGGGGTGTGCGACGTCGCCGGATCGCCCGGCCAGCCGCTTCCGGCCGGCACGGCGCTCGCAGCCTCGGACCGCGTGGACCCAAGGTCAGTCACTGGACGCGAGCGACCAGGCGATGCCGTCCAGGATGTCGTGCTCGCTGGTGACGTATTCGGTGAAGCCGAAGCGCCGCATCACCCGGTCGAGCACCAGCGCTCCCGCACCGATGACATCGACGCGGCCCGGGTGTAGCGACGCGATTGCCGCGCGCTGCTCGCGCGTCTGGCTGAGCAGTTGCGCAGTGACGGCGTCCACCGAGCCCGCGGAAATCCAGGCATGGTGCGTGCGGGCCGGGTCATAGGCCGGGAGGTCAAGCGCGATGGCCGTGATCGTAGTTACCGACCCGGCCAGGCCAACCAGGGTGCGGGCGTCCCGGACCGGAACCGCAGCGGCCACATCGCCCAGGGCGCTGTCGATGTCGGAAATCGCGCCCTGGACCTCTGCCCCAGTAGGCGGATCGGAGTGCAGGCGCCGCTCGGTCAGCCGCACCGATCCGATATCCACCGAGATGGCAGTCACGTCGCCCCCCTTGTCCGGGTCGCCACCCAGCACGAACTCCGTCGACCCGCCGCCGATGTCGACCACGAGGTACGGGGGCACCGGCTGATGGCCGGCCCCCTCCTCGGCCGCCAGTTCGGCAGTCGCGCCGCCGAACGACAGCCGCGCCTCCTCGTCGCCGGTGATCACCTCGGGTGCCGTCCCGAGGATCCCGAGCACGCCGGCGGTGAACTCGCCGGAGTTACTCGCATCGCGGATCGCGCTGGTGGCGACCATCCGCACCCGGCCCGCGCCCGCACCCTTGATCTCTGCCCCATACTCGGTAAGCACCCGGAAGGTGCGCTCGAGGGCCTCGGGCGAGAGCCTGCCGGTGGCGTCGACGCCTTGCCCCAGCCGGACGATTTCCATCCGCCGCCGGACGTCAGTGAGCGTGTGCCGGGCCGGATCAATGTCGGCGATCAGCAGGCGCAACGAGTTTGTGCCGCAGTCGATGGCCGCCACCCGCTGTGTCATCTGCCCGCCTGCCTGTCATCGCTAATGCAGTCACCGCTAATGCAGTCACCGCTAATGCAGTCACCGCTAATGCAGTCGTCGCTAATGCATCGACCAGCCTGCCACCACTGGCCCGCCGCGCGCGCGGCCTCCGCGCCGAACGGATTCGACCCCGGCACCGCGAGTTCCTGCGCGAGGAGCGCGTGCAGGCATTTCACCCGGTCGGGCATGCCCCCCGCGCTCGGCGTCGACGGCGGCAGCGGATCCAGGGCGGCCTGCCTGGCCGCGTCCGCCCGCCGGGCCAGGTAATCCGCGTGCGCGGCCAGGTAATGTGCGCGCACCGCGGCGTCGACCGCCAGCCTGTCAGCCATCTGCCGCATGAGACCCGCGGATTCGAGCCGGCTCACGGCTGCTGCTGCCCGCGGGCAGGTCAGGTAGTACAGGGTGGGGAACGGGGTCCCGTCCGGCAAACGCGGCGCTGTCTGCACGACATCGGGCAGGCCACAGGGACAGGTGTGCGCCACGGCCATCACGCCCCTCGGGGGCCGGCCAAGCTGTCGCTCAATCACCGCGAGGACCTGCGGTTCCGGGCTTGCACTCATCTGGCCGCGGGCCTGCCCGCCTCCCGCACGGACTCCCACAGCCGCCCGTACCAGGGCGAGGTGGATTGCGTAACGGTGGCCGTCCCGTGCCGTCTGGGGGGAGTGACCACCACGTAGCAGGTCTCATCCGGGAAGCACATGTGCAGCTTGTCTCGCGCTAGCTGCTCGACGTAGCTGTTCGACGCCAGTGCGCGCTGCTCGGCCTTGTCCTTTCGGACGGCGATCGCCAGCTCCGCGTTCTGGGTGACGAGCTGGTCGATCTGGCGTCGTTCCGCGATGTACTCCCGCACCGGATAAGCGAGGCTGAGCGCGATCGCGCACAGGACAATGGCCAGCACAGCCGCCCGGCTGGTGTACTTCGGGCGCGCGGCCCAGGCCCGGCTGCGGCCTGCCGGGCCCCCCGTGCCGCCGGAGGTCACTGGCCCGCCTGAGGTCACAGGCTGCCGACCACCGGGCGTGCAGCCGACCATCCAAACGCGGCTGACCGGGGGAACGCTGCCCGGCCCGCGTACGCGGCGGCATCGCCAAGCAGCTCCTCGATCCGCAGCAGCTGGTTGTATTTGGCGACCCGTTCGGATCGGCAGGGCGCGCCCGTCTTGATCTGACCGCAGTTCAGCGCCACAGCGAGATCGGAGATCGTGGTGTCCTCGGTCTCACCCGAGCGGTGACTCATCATCGTGGTGTAACCGCTGCGATGCGCGAGGTCCACCGCGCTGAACGTCTCTGTCACGGTGCCGATCTGGTTCACCTTGACCAGCAGTGAGTTCGCCACCTTCTCGGTGATGCCGCGGCGGAGCCGGTCAGGGTTGGTGACGAAGATGTCGTCGCCGACGATCTGCACCCGGTCACCGAGCTCGGCGGTCAACGCGCGCCAGCCGGCCCAGTCCTCCTCGGCCAGCGGGTCCTCCAGTGAGACCAGCGGGTAGGAATCAAGCCACTGGGCGTAAATGGCGGTCATCTCCGCGGCTGTCTTGGCTCCGCCCTCGAAGGCGTACTGGTCGCCGTCGAGGAAGCTGCTGGCCGCGGCGTCGATGGCCAGCGCCACGTCCCGGCCGGGCGTCAGCCCGGCCTTGCCGATGGCCTCGATGATCAGGTCGAGGGCGGCGCGGTTGTGCGCGAGGTCTGGGGCGAAGCCGCCTTCGTCACCGACCCCGGTATTCAAGCCGTGCTGCTTGAGCACGACCTTGAGCGCGTGGTACGTCTCAGCTCCCCATTGGAGTGCCTCAGCGAAGGTGCTGGCGCCGATCGGCACGATCATGAACTCCTGAATGTCGACGTTGGTGTCGGCGTGCGCACCGCCATTCAGGATGTTCATGCACGGGACCGGCAGCAGGTGCGCGTTCGGGCCGCCCAAGTAGCGGAACAGCGGCAGACCGGACGATTCGGCGGCGGCGCGCGCCACGGCCAGGCTTACCCCGACGATGGCGTTCGCGCCGAGCCTGGATTTGTCCGGCGTCCGGTCCAGGTCGATCATGTCCTGGTCCACCAGCCGCTGGTCATCAGCGTCATAACCGAGCAATTCCGGCTGGATCTCGTCGATCACGGCCTGGACGGCCTTGGTGACGCCCTTGCCGCCGTACTCGGGCCCTCCATCGCGCAACTCCACGGCCTCGAACGCGCCCGTGGACGCTCCGCTAGGCACCCCGGCCCGGCCAAGGCTGCCGTCGTCGAGTACCACCTCGACCTCAACCGTCGGATTGCCGCGAGAGTCGAGAATCTGCCTGGCGAATACGCCTTCGATCGAGGCCACTGAACAGCTCCTGCACGTCTAGCTTTCTTGGGGGGGTGCACGGTGGGCTTGCCCCCGTGGGTGGCGATACTTAGCGATCGTTTACGAGCGTAGTGGAGGCCGCCCTGGCAAGCGCGGCGGGCACGCCGACTAGCCCTCGGCCTCGAACGCCCGCACCCGGCTGGCATAGGCGCGCGCTGCCGCGCGCAGTTCCAGCTCCGCATCGATGCCCGCCGATTGCGCCTGGGCGACCAGCGCGAACAGCTGCCGGCCGAGTTCGCTAACGCCGGGCAGATCGTCGGTGTCCGCCAGTTCGGCGGGGATACCTGCCCGCCCGGCCCGCCGCAGCAGCTGCGCCGCCAGCGATAGCGCGGGCTGCGCCATCGGCACGCCGTCCAGAGCGGACGCTGGCTCGCCCGCGCTGGCGCGCTCGGCTGCCTTGATCGTGTCCCAGTTCCGCTTGACCTCGTCTGGCCCGGACACGGTGACGTCGCCGAACACGTGCGGATGCCGGCGAGTCAGCTTGGCGATGATGGCGTCGGCCACGTCATCGATGTCGTAACCAGTGCCGTCGGTCCGCTCCTGCGCCACCCTGGCATGGAAGACGACCTGCAGCAGCACGTCGCCGAGTTCGTCGCGCACGGCGGCCTGGTCGTCGGCCCCGAGCGCGTCAACTGCCTCGTAGGTCTCCTCCAGCAAGTGCGGCGTCAGGCTCGCGTGCGTCTGGCGCGCGTCCCACGGGCAGTTGACCCGCAGCGTGTCCATCACCTGGACCAGCTCAAGCAGGCGCGCCCCAGGCACGGCGCCCTCGGTCAGCACGGTTGCGTCAGCACGGGGGGTTCAGCACCACGCGCGCGGACGGGGACGGCGACGGGTTGGCGGCCAGTGTAGGAGGCGCGGGCACGACGGAATAGGTGGCGTAGTCGAACTCGCCGTACTGCGGGTTAACCGTCACGCCGAGGCTCTTGGCCGCCAGGCACTGCTGACGCCCGATCTCGCTGGAGAGCTGACTCTGCGCGGCCGAGCTGGCCGGTGCCTTGCCGCCATCGAGCTTGCTGGCCAGCGCACTTTGGATGGCGAAGTACTGGCCGAGGTCGGGCAGCAAGTCCGGCGGCAGCGCGCCCGCCGCCGACGCGTACTCCGCCAGCGTCACCTTGTTCTGCGCGGCCTGGGTGGAGAGCCTGCCCAGCTGGCTTGTCGCCTGCGCCGGGGTGACGCTGATGCCGTGCTGGGCGGCCAGCTTGTCGTAAATCTGGAACACGATCAGCCAGGTCAGCACCTGCTGCGCCTTCTGCGCGACCGGTCGCTGCGGCTTGATGCCCTTGGCCTGGTCGGTCTGGTACGCCGTGTTCAGGTTGTCGACCTGCCCGCTCAGCGTGGTCGAGGAGATCCGGTTGGTCCCGGTGATTGCGGCAGCGCCCATCCTGACCGTGCCGCACGCCGACACCGCCAGCCCGGTTACGAGTAGCCCGGCAGCCAGTTTCACCGGGATGCGGGACGCGGCGGAGCGGCCCCCGGCAGTGCCGTTACTGATCACATCGGTCTTCCTGGTCACGCCAGGACTCCTCCTCACGGGTCCTAATCACGGGTCCTAATCAGGCGGTGCGCTAGGCCCGCCTGACAGCCCGTCGAGCACGGACTCGATCAGCTGCTCGCACCACGCAAGCAGTGCCTGATCGCGCAGCGGCGGCGCGCCGAGTGCAATCCTCTGCCCGCCGCCAGGCTGCGTGCGGCCCGACCCATTAGTAGCAGATCCTGCCCGCTGGCCAGGCACCGCCTTCGGCACTGGTACGAGCATGTTACGCACGGCCGGCTTGACCACCGTGCCCGGGTAAAGCCGCTGCACCCGGACCTGACGGGACTCCGGCAGGTCGACCGGAGCGAACCGGATGTGGTTGCCTTGCAAGGCGATATCGGTCAGTCCGGCGTTCCGGGCGACGACCCGCAGCCCGGCCACTGCCAGCAGGTTGTCCACCTGACCGGGCACGGCGCCGTAGCGGTCGACAAGCTCGTCCCTGACCAGCGCGATATCGGCGATGGCGGCAACGGCGGCGATCCTGGTATAGGCCTCCAGCCGCAGCCGCTCACCGGTCACGTAGTCGTGCGGGATGTGCGCGTCGACCGGCAGCTCGATCCTGACCTCGGCCCGCTCGGCCGGCCCGTCGCCGCGCAGCTCCCGGACCGCCTCGCCGATCATCTTCACGTACAAGTCGAACCCGACGGCCGCCACGTGCCCGGACTGCTCGCCGCCGAGCAGGTTCCCGGCGCCGCGGATCTCCAGGTCCTTCAGCGCGATATGCATCCCGGCGCCGATGCCAGTGTGCTGCTGCAGCGTGGCCAGCCGCTCGTGCGCCGTCTCCGTCAGCGGCTTCTCCGGCGGGTACAGGAAGTAGGCGTAGCCGCGCTCCCGGCCGCGCCCGACCCGGCCGCGCAGCTGGTGCAGGTCGGGCAGCCCGTAGGCGTCAGCCCGGTCCACGATCAGCGTGTTGGCGTTCGGGATGTCCAGGCCGGACTCGACGATGGTGGTCGATACCAGCACGTCGAATTCGCGCTCGACGAACTGGCTCATGACCTTTTCCAGCGAGTGCTCGTTCATCTGGCCGTGCCCGATGCCGATCCGCGCCTCGGGCACGAGCTCGGTGAGCCTGGCGGCGACCTTGTTGATCGATGACACCCGGTTGTGTACGAAGAACACCTGGCCGTCACGTAGCAGCTCGCGCCGGATCGCGGCCGTTATCTGCTTCTCGTCGTATGGCGTCACCGAGGTCAGCACGGGATGCCGCTCCTCGGGCGGGGTCAGGATGGTGGACATCTCCCTGATCCCGGAGATGCCCATCTCCAGCGTTCGCGGGATCGGGGTGGCCGACATGGCCAGCACGTCCACCTCGGTACGCAGTTGCTTCAGGTACTCCTTGTGCTCGACGCCGAACCGCTGCTCCTCGTCGATGATCAGCAGGCCCAGACGGGCGAACCGGACCTCCGGTGAGAGCAGCCGGTGGGTGCCGATCACCACGTCTACCTTGCCGGATGCCAGGCCCTCGAGGGTATCGGCGACCTCCGCGGCCGACTGGAACCGCGACAGCGGCCGGACCGTCACCGGGAACGGCGCGTACCGCTCGCTGAACGTCACGAAATGCTGCCCGGACAGCAGCGTCGTCGGCACCAGCACCGCGACCTGCTTGCCGTCCTGTACCGCCTTGAAGGCCGCGCGGACGGCGATCTCGGTCTTGCCGTAGCCGACGTCGCCGCAGATAAGCCGGTCCATCGGGACGGCCCGCTGCATGTCGGCCTTGACTTCGTCCACCGCGGCCAGCTGGTCCGGCGTCTCCACGTAGGGAAACGCGTCCTCCAGCTCACGCTGCCATGGAGTGTCCGGCCCGAACGCGTGCCCCGGCGATGCCATCCGGGCCTGGTAGAGCCTGATCAGGCCGGCCGCGATGTCCCTGACCGCCTTGCGGGCCCGGCCCTTGGCTTTCGCCCAGTCCGCGCCGCCCAGCCGGTGCAGCGCCGGCGCCTCGCCGCCGGTGTAGCGGGTGACCTCATCGAGCTGGTCGGTGGGCAGATACAGCCGGTCAGCCGGCTGGCCGCGCTTACTCGGCGCGTACTCGATGACCAGGTAATCCCTGGTCGCGCCCTGCACCGTCCGGCTGGTCATCTCCAGGTACCGGCCGACGCCGTGCTGCTCATGCACGATGTAATCACCGGGAGTTAGCTGGAGCGGGTCGATTCCGCCCCGGCGCCTGCTCGGCATGCGGCGCGACTGCCTGGAGCCGGTCCTCGTTCCCGCCATGTCGGTCTCGGCCAAGACGACCAGTTTCACGGCGGGCCAGACGAATCCCGACTCGAGCAGGCCGGTTCCCACGTGCGCGAGGCCCGGCTCCGGGGGCTGCGCCAGGTCACCGTCGCGCGCGCCCAGCCCTTCGCCGCGCAGCAGCTCGGCCAGCCGTTTGGCGGGCCCGTGACCCTCGGTTATCAATACGACCCGCCAGTCGTCGGCCAGCCAGCGGCGGACGTCAGTGAGCACCCGGCTGGTATCGCCCCGATAACCAGGAGCCGGCTGGGCTGATATGGCAACGGGCGGTGGCTCGCCCTCGCTGTCGTTCGCCAGGCCCGACTCGTCAGCCTGCTGCCCGCCGGATTCGGCCGGGGCGAATGGGGTGACGGTCCACCACGGCAGGCCGAGCGTCGCCGCGGCGGCTCGGGCTTCGGCGATCGGCCGGATTGCCGCGTCGCCGAGGTCGATCGGCACGTCGCCACCGGCGGCGGCGTTCACCCAGGAGGCCTCCAGGAACTCCTGACTGGTCCAGACCAAGTCTGCGGCTCGGGCCCGGATCCGTTCGGGATCGCAGCCGATGATCTTGCTGCCGCGCGGCAGGTAATCGAGCAGCAGCTCCATCCGGTCGGTCAGCGCCGGGGCCAGCGCCTCCATGCCCTCGACCGTGATGCCCTCGGCCATCTTGCCGAGGATGTCGTGCAGGCCCGGCCACTCGCTAGCCAGCTGCCTGGCCCGGTCCCGGACCGACGCGGTGAGCAGCAGCTCACGGCAGGGCGGCGCCCACAGGCCGTCCTCCGCAGCGCCCAAGCTGCGCTGGTCGGCCGCCCGGAAATAGCGGATCTCCTCGACCTCGTCGCCCCAAAACTCGATCCGCAGCGGGTGTTCGTCCGTCGGCGGGAACACGTCGAGCAGGCCGCCGCGGACCGCAAGCTCGCCGCGCCGCTCCACCAGCTCAACCCGCGCGTATCCGATCTCGACGAGCCGGGCCACCGTGTCGTCCAGGCTGGCCTCCTGGCCCGTGGTCAGCTTGACCGGCTCCAGCTCACCCAGGCCGCTGACCATCGGCTGAAGCAAGCTACGGACCGGGGTGGTCACGACGGTGAGCGCGGCGGAGCGCGGATCGGCCGCGTCAGGATGGGCCAGCCTGCGCAGCACCGCCAGGCGCTGGCCGGAGGTGTCCGAGCGCGGCGACAGCCGCTCGTGCGGCAGCGTTTCCCAGGCCGGGAAGTAACCTACGGCGTCCGGCCCGAGCAGTGAGCCGAGCGCAGCCGCCAGTTCCTCGGCCTCACGAGCGGTCGCGGTCACCGCCAGCGTCACCGGCGGCCGCGCAGTGTCGGCTGGCCGCACGGTACCAGCCGGCGAAACCGTGCCTGCCGGCGAAACCGCGCCCGCCAGCGCGGCGACAAGCAGCGGTCGCAGCGAGGCCGGCGCGATCAGGTCGCCGCCCAGTGCGGGCAACTCAATTGCCTGGTCGAGCGCTTGGCGCAGGTCCGGATCGTCGGTAACAACCTGAAGGAGACCGGAGAGGGTCACTAGAGTCCCTTTGGCTAGGGTGCGGGCAGCACAAACCGCCCGCGCCGAGCTGCGGTAGGGCCTGAGCCGCTCGCGGATCGCTGGTCGCCACTGCTCAGTCAGCCAACTGCTGAGCACGGCGTCGGGTTACGTCAAGCATACGGTCCCGCGGAGCCGGTCCTGGCCAAACCCACCTGGCCTGCCACCCGGTAACTGGATACGAGCTGCACGGGGAGGGCGGCTTCACGCATCGCTGGGGCCGCTGGGCGGCGGCACCAGCGATCAGGGCTGGCTGGCCGCGAGCTGCCGATCGTGGCCGATGGCGCGGACTGGCCGCCGGGCGTCGGTTTCCTCAGCTGGGCCGCGGGCGTCGGCGGGGTCGTGCGGACGCGGGAGCACGAACCGAGGCCGGTAATGCTCTTTGTTCGGTGATTCCAGCCCGTTCGCGCCGCCGATACGCCGGGCGGGCGCCGCGCTGCCGGGTCACCGATCTGGAGGAGGCCAGCCGTCGCCCGGCCGGGGGAAGGTGACGTCGATGGTGAGGCCACCGCGCGCTGGGGCCTGCGCGGTGATGGTGGCGCCGTGGGCAGTGGCGATGGCGCGGACGATTGACAAGCCGAGGCCGTGGCCCTGGCTGCGGCGCGCGACGCGGCCGTTGAGCCGCCGGAAGGGCTGGAACAGCCGGTCGACCTCGCCGGGTGGGATGACCGGCCCACTGCTGGCCACGGACAGGACGGCGCTGCCGCGTCTCACGCCGGTGGTGACTTGGACGGATCCGCCCGGGATGTTGTGCCGGATGGCGTTGTCGACCAAGTTGGCCACCAGCCGTTCTGTCAGGAGGGCATCGCCGTCGAGGGCGGCGGGCTGGGTGGCGGTCTCGATGTGCAGGCCTAGGCCGACGGTCTCGGTGCTGGCGGCGAGCAGGACTGCGCTCGTGATGGCCGCCAGGTCGACGGGTTCGCGCTGGTCGAGGCCGCCTTCGCTGCTGGCCAGGGCGAGCAGCGCCTCGATGAGGTCCTCCTGCTCGGCGTTGGAGGCAAGCACTTCAAGGGTGGTGGAGCGCCATTTATCGGTGGTGGTGCCGGGGTCGTCGAGCGCGACCTGCAGCATGGCGCGCTCCCGGGTGAGGGGGGTGCGCAGCTCGTGCGAGGCGTTGGCGACGAAGTGCCGCTGCGCCTCGAAGGCGGCTTCGAGGCGCGCGAACAGGGCGTCGAGAGTGTCTCCGAGGACCTTGAGCTCGTCGTCGGGTCCGTCCAGAGCTAGGCGCTGGTGCAGGCTGCTGGCTGAGATCCGGCGCGCGGCGGCTGTGATGACCGCCAGCGGGCGCAGGACCCGGCCGGCCACGAGCCAGCCGAGCGCGAGGGCGACCGCGGTGACGATCGCCAGGGCGATCGGCGCATCGATCAGCACCTGCCGCAGGTCGCTGGTGGTTATCGCCTTGCCCAGCGTGAGCATCAGCAAGGAAACCTGGCCGGGGGTGAGAGCTTGGCTGCGCCGGTGGACGGTGATGAGGCCGGCCGGAACCTGTATGTGGGTGAAGGCCGTCTGGTTGACGTTCCCCCCGGGTGCGATGGCCTGCTCGGCCAGTAGGTAGCTGACGGCGAGCAGGACCGCGCCGCAGGCCAGGAACAGCCCGCCGTATAGGGCGGTCAGCCGCAGCCGGGCAGTGCGGCGCGGCAGCCTCGGCCAGGCGCGGGCCGCGCTGCGAGCGACGGGGATCGCCATCATGGTCCTCCGATGCGGTAGCCGCTGTCACGGACGGTCTCGATCACCGGCGGGTCGCCGAGCTTGACCCGCAGCCGGCCGATGGTGGTCTTCACGGTGGTGGTGAACGGGTCAGCGGCTTCGTCCCACACCCGGCTCAGCAGTTCTTCGGCCGGGACCGGCCGCCCGTCGGCGGCCAGCAGGCATTCCAGCACGGCGAACTCCTTCGGCGTCAGCGCGAGTTTCCGGTCGGCGCGAGTCACCACCCGCTGTCTTGGATCCATGCTCACGTCCCTGAAGCTGAGCCTGGCACGCGGCGGGGCGCCCGGCCGGCGGGCCAGCGCCTGGATGCGGGCGACCAGCTCGGTGAAGTCGAACGGCTTGGGCAGGTAGTCATCGGCGCCCAGCCCGAGGCCCTCCACCCGGTCGGCGACGGAACGCGCGGCGGTGAGCATCAGGATCCGGCTCGCCGACCGTTTCGCCGCCAGACCCCTGCAGATCTCGTCGCCCCCCACGGCGGGCAGGTCCCGGTCCAGCACCACCACGTCATAGGCGTTCACCGCCAGCTTGGCGAGGGCGTCGCCGCCGTCCAGGACCACGTCGGCGGTCATCCCGCGGCGGCGCAGCCCGGCCGCCACCGCCCGGGCCAGCCGGTCATCGTCTTCAGCTATCAGGATCCTCATCGGCGCTCACCAGCCTCAGGATGGCAGGTCTTCGCCAGCAGGCAGGCAGAAGGTGACAGCCAGGTGACAGCTGTCACCTTCCTGGCACCCGGTTTCCGCTACACCTGGCATCGAGAGCTCGCCGGATACAGGCAAGGGGAGACGCGAGATGAACGACAGCCCCGGACGCGGCCGCGGCCCGGCACGGTCGTCGCTCCGGCGGGCGGCGGCCCTGGCCGCGATGGCCTGCATTGGCCTGCTGGCAACGGCATGCAGCGGCGGCTCGTCCCCCGCCACCTCCGCCACGGCAGGGCCTACGCGTGCGCAGGCGGCGCTCGCCTACGCCAGGTGCATGCGCTCGCACGGCGTGCCGGACTTCCCTGACCCCGACAGCAACGGCAACTTCAACCTCAGCAACAACCAGCAGAGAGGCGGGTCGAAACGGAGCGGGTCAAGCACCGGCAGCAGCCAGGAAACGGCGGCCAACAATGTCTGCAATCACCTGCTGGATGTGGGCACTCAGATGAGCGCGGCGCAGACGCAGCATGCCCTCGGCCAGCTCGTGAGGTACGCCCAGTGCATCCGCGCCCACGGCGTGCCGGATTTCCGGGACCCTCACACCACGAGCGGCGGGATCGGAGTGCCCGGCGGGATCGGCTTTGACATGACCGGCATCGACATCCATTCTCCGCAGTTCCAGTCCGCGGAACAGGCCTGCCAATCGCTAGCTGCTCACGCCAAGGGATGAGGTAAGTCATGAGCGGGACGGTCTCCCATGGCCGGGACATCAGGCGGCAGGCGGAGGCAGTGGCCGCGGTGGCGCACCGCCGCCGGCGGGCGGGATTCCTGGCCGCCATCGCCGGTGTGGCGCTGCTGGCGGCCGCGTGCGGCGGCAATCCGTCTTCTGCTACGGGGGGATCAGCGTACCAGCGGGCGCTGCCCTTCGCGCAGTGCATGCGCTCGCACGGGATCGGGAACTTCCCCGATCCGGACACCAGCGGCAACTTCGATAGTGGCGGCATCCCTGCCAGCCCGCAGTACGACGCGGCCCAGCGGACCTGCGTGCGGCTGCACCCCTACAACATGGTGCTGGCGCCGCAGCAGCGGGCGCACCTGATGTCCGAGGCCCTGAAGTTCTCCCGCTGCATGCGCGCGCACGGGATACCGAACTTCTCCGACCCCACGCAGGGCAACGGCGGGATCTCGTTCGGGGGCCAGACCACCGCCGGCACGCCTCCCGGCCAGGGCGGCTCGTCCCCGGGGGCAGGCTCGGGCCCAGGCCGGAATGCCTCGAGCCAGCCCACGGCCAACACCGGCAGCGGCCCGCCCGAATCGCCGCAGTACCAGGCGGCCGCGCAGGGCTGCCAGTCGTACGAGGGGAAGGGCAAGTGATGAGCGCCGCTGCTCCCGACCAGGCAGCCGGGGCGGTCATGCCGGCCGACGCCAGCGGCCAGCGCCGGCCGCGGCGGCGCTGGCGGGCGGCTGCGGGGCTGTCGGTCGTTCTGGTCGCGGCCGCGGGGACCGGGTCGGCGTGGTACGCGGGCGCGTTCCCTTCCGGTGGCTCGCCGGCCAGCGTGGGGAACCCGACCGTTGTGTCGACGGCGACGGTGACCCGCCGGGACCTGAGCTCGCAGACGCCGGTGAACGCGACGCTCGATTACGCGGGGTCGTACACGGTGCGGGGGCAGGGCGGCGGCACCCTGACCTGGCTGCCGGCGCCGGGGCGGGTGATCGGCCAGGGGCAGGTGCTGTACCGGGTCGATAACGGCGTCCCGGTCGTGTTGCTGTACGGCACGGTACCGGCGTGGCGGGCGCTGGATGAGGGCGAGACCGGCGCGGACGTTACCCAGCTCAACCATGACCTCGTGCACCTGGGCTATGCCAGCCGCGCGGACACCGCCGCGGCGGGCTGGGATTACTTCTCGTGGGAAACCGCGGCCGGGGTGGAGAAGCTGCAGGAGGCCCTGGGGATCACCAGCCTGTCGGGGTCGCTGGCGCTGGGGTCGGTGGTGTTCGAGCCGTCGGCGCTGCGGGTCAGCTCGGTCCTGGGCAGCCTGGGGAGTCCGGCGTCGGGGGCGGTGCTGGCGGCGACCTCGACGCGGCAGGTGGTGACGATCAGCCTGGGTGCCGCCCTGCAGTCGGAGGTGAAGGACGGGGACGCGGTGACGGTCACGCTGCCGGACGGGTCTTTCACGCCGGGGGTGATCACGTCGGTCGGAACGGTGGCGTCCGGGTCGGGCAGCTCGGCCGCCATCCCGGTGTTGGTCAGGCTCACGCGGCCGCAGGCGGCAGGGCGGCTCGACCAGGCGCCGGTGACGGTGGAAATCACCACCAGCACCGCGCCCAATGTGCTAGCGGTACCGGTCGGCGCGCTGCTGGCGCAGTCCGGCGGGGGCTACGCGGTGGAGGTGGCCGGCCCGGGAGGCGCCCGTCACCTGGTGGCGGTGACGACCGGGCTCTTCGACGACGCCAGCGGGCTGGTCCAAGTCACCGGCGCAGGGCTGGCCGTCGGGCAGCACGTGGTGGTGCCGTCGGCATGAGCGCTTCGCAGCTGACCTCCGCTCCGGGCGGCGGCCCGCTGCCCTGGCGCACGCCGGGCCCGGTGCTGGAACTGCAGGAGGTGTCCAAGGCCTACCCCGGCTCGCCGCCGGTGCGGGCGCTGGATCGGGTGAGCGTGGCCGTGGCCGCGGGGGAGTTGGTCGCGGTGGCAGGCCCGTCGGGGTCGGGGAAGAGCACGCTGCTGCACCTGATGGGGGCCCTGGACCGGCCGTCCAGCGGGATCGTGCGGGTTACCGGCCTGGACGTGGCCCGGATGAAAGACCGGCAGCTGTCCGCGCTGCGGGCGTCCCGGATCGGGTTCGTGTTCCAGCAGTTCTTCCTCGCCGAGCACCAGAGCGCGTTGGCGAACGTCGCCGACGGGCTGCTGTATGCGGGCGTCGAGCGCGCCGAGCGGCGCCGGCTCGCCCTTGCCGCGCTGGCCCAGGTGGGCCTGGCCCACCGGGCCTTCGCCCGGCCGACCCAGCTGTCTGGGGGGGAACGGCAGCGGGTCGCGATCGCACGGGCGATCGCCGGGAGTCCGCCGGTGGTGCTGGCTGACGAGCCGACCGGCAACCTGGACTCGGTCACCGGCGCGTCGCTGCTGGCCCTGCTCGAAGAACTCAACCAGCAGGGCACCACGATCATCGTGATTACCCACGACCATGCGGTCGCGGAGCGGATGCAACGCCGGATCGAGATGCTCGACGGCCGGATCGTCACCGACACCGACGTGAGCCGCGGCTGGCACGCGCCGGAAGGACCGTCATGACGACCACTACCTCCGGCTCGCCGGCCGCGGCCCGGCTGAGCCCTGGCGACCTGGCGGGGCTGGCCGCTGTCGGGCTGCGCACCCGCAAGCTGCGCGCCGCCCTGTCCGGGCTCGGCATCGCGATCGGGGTGGCCGCCATGGTCGCCGTGCTGGGCCTGTCCGCTTCCTCCTCCGCCGGACTGCTGGCCGAGATCGCCCGGCTGGGCACCAACCTGCTGACCGTCACCAACGGGCAGACCTTCACCGGCGGCACCGCCGAGCTCCCGGTGGCGGCCCCCGGAATGATCGGCCGCCTGCCCGGCGTCACCGCCGTGCAGGATACCGGCGCGATCGCCAGCGCCAGCGCCTACCGCAGCCCGAAGATCCCCTCGATCAGCACCAACGGTCTGACTGTGGCCGCGGCCACCCTCGGCCTGCCCGCCACCGTGGGCACGTCAGTCGCCCAGGGCAGGTACCTGAACGGCGCCACCGCCGGCGAGCCGGTCGCGGTGCTGGGTGCCGCCGCCGCGCAGCGGATGGGCATCGACCGGATCTGGCCCGGGGAGCGGATCTGGGTCGGCGGCCAGTGGTTCTACATTGTTGGCATCCTGGCCACCGCCAGCCTCGCCCCCGAGATCGACTCCTCGGTCCTGGTCGGCTTCGCCGCTGCCGAGAAATACCTGCACTTCGACGGGCACCCATCGGAGATTTACGTTCGGGCGCAGAACACTAAGGTCATTGCCGTCGATAACCTGCTCGGCTACCAGGCCAACCCGGAGAACCCCAGCCAGGTCAACGTCTCCCAGCCCTCGAACGCGCTGACCGCCCAGGCCGACGCTGCCGGCGCGTTCGACACCCTGTTCCTCGGCCTCGGCGCCGTCGCATTGCTGGTCGGCGCGGTCGGTGTGGCCAACATCATGGTCATCTCGGTGCTGGAACGCCGCCAGGAGATCGGGCTGCGCCGGGCCCTAGGCGCCACACGCGGCCAGATCCGGATCCAGTTCCTGTCAGAGGCGATCTTG
Source organism: uncultured Actinomycetota bacterium (assembly GCA_963804435.1). Lineage (GTDB taxonomy): Bacteria > Actinomycetota > Actinomycetes > Streptosporangiales > Streptosporangiaceae > JAJYUU01. The sequence continues at coordinate 5,291,102 of CAWDQI010000001.1, forward strand.
CTCGCCCTGGCCGGAGGCGCGGCCGGCGTCATCCTCGGTGCTGTCGCTACCGCCATCTACGCCCACGCCAAGGGCTGGGCCATCGTCATCCCGGCCGAGGCCTGGGCAGGCGGCCTCAGCGCCGCTCTGCTCATCGGCGCCGCCGCCGGACTCCTGCCCGCCATCCGCGCCGCTCGGATGTCCCCCACCCAGGCCCTGTGGACCCTGTGACCTCAGTAGCCGGGACCAAGCGCCCGACCGAACCGATTCCTCCGGATCGGAGCGGCGGACAAGCAGGTCCGGGTCAAATGCCAACTCCGGTCTCTGTGTTGCGATAGGAGCCAGCGGAACCATTCGTCAAGGCCCTTATTCATCAGCGCCTCGATATCCTGAAAGATAGTCGCGCGGGCCTTGTTCATATTTCGCGACCGCTCGCCCCTGCTGACCAGCTATCACCGTCTGTAACGCCATACCAACGCCTCGGGCAGCAAGCCGGAAGTCCGGCGTAGCGGTCGATCGGCGCCGGATACGGCGACCGTCACCGCGACAGCGCCGCCATGGGTTGCGACACGCCAGGCCAATTCGGAAACACGTAGAGTATCCGAAGCGCTACTCTATGGATTTATGGCAAGTGTCGAAGGACAGCTGACGTCACCCGTTAGGGCTCGCCATGCGACGACGCGGGCACCAACCCCGCAGGCAGGCGAGTTCACGAAGTTCGCGCTGGAGTACGCGGACCAGCACCGCGACCGGCCCGTGACGATTCTCCAGGCTGGCTGCGCGACCGCCGGACCAGAGCTGGACCTGTCAGCGTTGCCAGCCGCCGGGCACCAGGTTCTGGTCAGTTACATCGACGACGACAGCAAGGCCGCACGGACTACGGTGGCTAGCAACCCGGAGCTGGCGTCAGCGGTCCTCGGCGAGATGCGATCAGTGCCGGTGCTGCCGAGGTCGTATGACATCGTGCAGTGCTCCATGTTGCTGAACCGGATCAGCCACGCGGAACTGGTACTGGACCGGCTGGTCGGCGCGCTCCGACCCGGTGGCCTGCTGCTGCTGCGGACGGCCGACCGCGACACCGCTGCCGGTTTCCTGGACCGCCGCCTGCCCGGAATCTTGCGGTCCCTGGCCTGGAAAGCGGGCAAGCCAGGCCAGGCGGGCCCGTTCGCCGCGGTGTACGAACCCATCGCGTCAGCCCACGGCATCCAGGCTTTCCTGCTGCGCCACGGCCTGGTCGTCGCGCACCGGCAGTCCCGCAACGCCGTCGCCACGGCCGGCCGCCGATCGGCGTGCTGGCCGCGCGCAAGCTCGTGAGTTGGCTGTCGCTCGGCCGGCTGGATTGCAGCCACGATGAGCTTTACTACGTCGTGCGCAAGCCCGAGGACCCGTTCGCCCGGGTGCTGCCCTAGCTGCGATCTGCAGCCGGTCAGCGACGCCCGCGTAGGCCCGCAAGCCCCGTGTAACCTCGGGCATGCCGGTTCGTGCTGCCCTTGAGGCGGGGCTAGGCGGCTGGCGCCGGACGGGGAGGGCAACGTGACCGCTGAAGCCGAGGCAGTGTCCCCGGCCGAGCTCAGCTCGCTACCATCGTGCACGCTGACGGCCGGCCAGCTCGGCGACCTTGAACTGCTGCTCTCTGGGGCGTATGCACCGCTGTCAGGGTTCATGACCGACGCGGACGCGTCGGCTGTCGCGGCCGCGTGGCAACTGGCCGACGGCACACCGTTCCCGGTCCCCGTTACCCTCGACGTGGCCGAGGAAGCCATGCCGTCAGCATCGGGCGGATCGCCAGGCAGCAGGATGCTGCTGGCCGATCCAGAAGGCACTCCCATCGCGGTCATGACGATCACTGAGCGGACCGTGCTGCCCGGCCGGACCGTGCTGCCGGGCCGGACCGTGCTGCCGGGCCGGACGGTGCGCCTGGCCGGGCCGGTAGCGGCGAATCGGCCGCCTGAGCACGGGCCGTTCCGCCATCTGATGCTGACCCCGGAGGCGACCCGAGAGCAGCTCGGTGACGGCCCGGTGCTCGCGTTCGGCACCAGGGCTCCACTGGGCAGCCGGCAAATCGGCCAGCTTCGCCATCTGGCCGGTCAGTTGCGGGCGCAGATCCTCGTGCTGCCCCTCGTCAGCGGCCGGGCCGAAGTGGTGGGAACGCCTCAGGCCCTGATCCGTACCGTGCTCGCCGCGATGCCGAGCCTGCCGCCAAGCTCGCTGGTCGTGCCGATCCCGGTTGCGCCTCGGCCAGGCCCGAACGAGCCGGCCCGCGAGCTAGCCGCGCTGGCGCGGATCGCGGCCGCCTATGGCGCCACGCATCTAATGGCCGACGGCCTGCCGCCCGATCAGGTGCCGACCGGCGCGGATCTGAACGCAAGCGCCCGGATCCCGGTACTGCCGTCGGGTGATTGGGCTTACGACCCGGGCGCCGAAGTCTGGCGGCCGCACTCGCTCATCGAGGCCGGGACTGAGCAGGAGGACCTGTCGGCTGATCAGCTTGGCGATCTGCTGGACTCGGGCGGCCCGATCCCCGGCTGGGCAACACCGGCTGCAGTCGCCCGTGAGCTGCGGCGGGTGCGGCGGCCCCGGTCAGAACGAGGCCTTGTGCTGTTCCTCACCGGGCTGTCGGGCTCGGGCAAGTCGACCATCGCCAGAGACCTAGCCGACGTGCTGACCGAGCGGAGTGACCGGCAGGTGTCGCTTCTTGACGGCGATCTGGTGCGGCAGCTTCTCTCCGCCGGGCTGACGTTCTCCCGTGCCGACCGGGACCTGAACATCGCCAGGATCGGCTTCGTCGCCGCCGAGATCGCCCGCCATGGCGGGATCGCCATCTGCGCGCCGATCGCACCGTTCGCTGGTGCCCGGGCCCAGGTGAGGCGCATGGTCAGCGAGGTCGGCGACTTCTTCCTTATCTACGTCGCGACTCCTGTGGAGGTATGCGAGGCCCGCGACCGGAAGGGCCTTTATGCCAAGGCCAGGGCAGGCGTCATTAGTCAGTTCACCGGCGTGTCCGACCCCTACGAGGAGCCAGCCGACGCTGAGCTGGTGATCGACACCTCCGCCCTGAGCCGCCAGGAGGCCGTACAGGCGGTGTTGAAGCTGCTGACGTCCGGCGGCTGGCTGGCAGCCGAACCGCTGTAGGGCCTCCCGCCGCCTGGCTGCATCACCTCGATAAGCTCGATGCCTGTATTCGTCGACTTCTGCCATTAGCAGCAGGCTCGCGCCTGTCAGTGATAGGGCCTCTTCGGCCGCTATCACGCCATGTGGGTCGGCTTGCCGCATGTCGGCAGCGCGCGGAGAGTGGGTTGTTCTGATGGCGCGAGCAAGCCTCACCTGTCTCCCGTTCGCACTCACCCGGCCAACCAGTCCGAGGATGGCCCTGCCGAGCAGCCCCGTGCGGTCGGTGCTGGTGGCATGATGACCTGGTTCAGACCGCAGGATGACGGGCGTGGGCAGGTCCCGCCTGTCATCGAACCGACAGCCACGCCTGCCGCACAGCCCGCGGCTACGGCGGCTAGCGAGCAACTGCGCCCACCTGAGCCTGCGGGGGGCGGCTGGCGCCGGTCCCCATGGCTGCAGGGCGTCGCAGCGCTGGCCTTGTATCTTGCGGGTTGGCTGTCGACGCAGGCGCGACCGTTGATCGCGCATCCCGCCTGGGCGCGGTTGTTTCCGGCGAGCATGGATCCTAGATTTTTTACGTGGATCATGCGGTGGTGGCCGTATGCGATCGGCCACGGGCTCGACCCGCTGACCACGACACAGCTCGGGCTACCGACGGGACAGGTGCTGGCCTGGACCACAACCGCCGCGCCGCTGGGCCTGGTGGCCACGCCGCTGACGGCTATCGCGGGCCCGGTGGTCTCGTTCAATGTGCTCGCTGCGCTGGCCCTGCCGGTATCGGCGTGGGCCGGGTTCGTGTTGTGCCGACGGCTGACCGGGCGATTCTGGCCAGCGGTGGTGGGCGGGCTCCTATTCGGGTTCTCCGGCTACGAGATGAATCACATCAACGCCGGCCAGCTGGACATCGTCTACAGCCTCGTACTGCCGCTTATCGGCTACCTGGCAGCGCTGTGGTGGGAGGGCGCAATTGGCCCGCGCGCCTTCATTTGCCTGCTCGCCGTCGCGCTGGCGGTGCAGTTCTACCTCTTCATGGAGACCTTTGCCGACCTGACTGGCGTATTGGCCATCGCCCTGCTCGCTGGCTACGTGCTCGCCGGGCGGCCGGACCAGGCCCGCGTCGCACGGTTGAGTCGGCACGTGGGCCTGGCATATCTGGGCGCGCTCGTACTAGCAGCTCCGTGCCTGTGGGTGGCCATGACACACATGCCACCCCGATTCACCAATCTCGTCAGCCTGGACCTTGGCAGCCTCGTGCTGCCCAGCCCTGACCGCACCTTTGGCCTGGCCTGGGTCGCCCACGCGGCCGCCGGGGCTGCCCCCGAGTCGGCCGATGGCTACCTAGGCCTGCCGCTCCTGCTGATAGCCATCGTGGCGGCCGTGTCTACCTGGTCGAGCAGGCTGACCCGGTTCCTGTCGGTGATGCTGGCCTTTGTCGTTGTTGCCGCGCTCGGACCCGTGCTGCATGTCGGCGGCGCCACGCTCTTCGCCTTCCCGTGGGCGCGACTGTGGTCGCTGCCGCTGCTCGATAACGCATTCCCGGCCCGCCTGATGGTGTTCGCCGCCCTCATCGTGGCCGTCATGACCGCCCGGTGGCTCGCCCGCCCGGCGCGGTGGCACCAGGCTCGCTGGTCGCTCGCCCTGCTGGCCGTCGCCGCGATCATCGCTGATACCCCATCACTCACCATCGCGCCGCGATCTGAGTTGCCCGCCTTCATCACCAGCGGTGCCTACCGCCATTACCTGACCCAGGGCGAGATCGTCGTGGTGATCTCTAAGACCGGCAACGCCGGCATGCTGTGGCAAGCCCAGACCGATTTCTACCTGCGGCTGGCCGGGGGTTTCATCAGCCAGATGATCACGCCAGGGACCGACCTGCCTAACGCGGTCCAGGGCCTCCCCCGGGGCACACCAGCGGCCATCCGCGAGTTCAGGGCCTTCATCACCAGGGCCCGAGTCGGGGCCATCCTGGTCGACACCAGCGAGCCCAGATGGGTACGGATGCTGCCCAAGCTTGGCCTCGACGGCCACCAGATACTCGGCGTGACCGTCTATCAGACCCAGGGTGGCTGACGCTCAGGCAGATTAGGCCTGACCGCCCGAGTGGCCCGGACAGCTAGTCGTTGTCTTCTGCCTTGGTGCCCTGATCCAGCTTGGTCTTGAAGACGTCCATCCGGCCGGACAGCGAACGGGACATGGCATCGCGATAGCGGGAAAGCAGTGGCAGGCTGACGACCGCGCTGATGAGGAGCGCGATCACGATCAGCGTGAGCCCGTGCAGGCCGACCAAGGCAAGCACTAGGGCGGCCGCGAAGAAAATCAGCAGCCGCAGCAGCGTGTAAGACAGAGTCGCTCGCATGTCAGGTCCGAGGTTAGTGTACGTCCGGGTCCCGTCTTCGCCTGACGGGCGCATTCTTCCGGATCAAGGGATAAACGCAGTGTTTACTCTGTTTCCGGTGTTTGTGGCCAAGTTGACAAGTTTCTGCGACACTAACCCCCAGACCCTTAGGGACCAAGGGAGTGGAAACGATGGACGGCAACAGTGAGCGCCTGCTCACACCGGGGGAAGTAGCCACGCTCTTCAGAGTCGACCCCAAGACTGTCACACGGTGGGCGGCGTCCGGACGTATCAGCAGCATCCGGACGCCGGGCGGGCACCGCCGGTTTCGGGAGTCCGAGGTACGCGATCTGCTGAACGGCCACGCGGGGGCCACCGAGCCGCTCGCGACCTGATCGCGCCGCCAACCCTCGCACGGCGACGCCAACCGGTCCGTGCACAGCTGGTCCGATTGGTCAGCGCACCCAGCCGCCGGCCGGGCCATGGCGGCCCAGGTAGTCAAGGAACTCACGGCGCAGGGACTCGTCGTCGTCCCGCCAGCGCCGCCGGCGCTCCTCGTCCTCTTGCCAGCTGACGGCAGTTGCGCTCAAGCGGGCGAAGTCGGTGTGGTCCGGCCCGATCTCGACGTAGGCGTCGCCGATCATGCCCCCGCCCATGGCGTACTCAGGTACCAGCAGGTTCCCGTTGGCCAGCCGGATCACGAACATGTCTGCATCGACCTCGCTACATGCCATAACGCACATTGAAATAGAGCATGACGTCCAGCGCGGCCCTGGTGTTACCGCTGAGCATCTGCACAAGCGCAGGCCGCTGCCGCGACGCGATTGCTGCGAACGAGTCGGCGAAGAACTCCCGGCGCGCTAGGGGTCCGCCATGCCGGTGGAACTCGCTGGCCAGGTACGGCAGGCAGCGATCGTACAGGCCATAGAACTCGGGCTCGTCCGATTGCCAGCGCCCGCCCGTTCCGTCGATGTCATCCAGAGCGTGCCCGACCTCGTGGCACATTACATCCGGCGTCGGCGACGGCCGGGTGCCGACGATGATCTTCCGGTCACCGTAGGCGCCGGCGCAGGCATCCCAGGTTGCCCGGCCCGATGGCAGCGGCACGCCCTTGAGCCTGGCCATGTGATCCAGGTCAGGCACCCGCCAGGGCCGACATGGATGGCGTCCAGCCCTGCCGCTAGCTTCTGCTTAACCAGTTGGGGCAGGTCTGCCAGCCGGCTGATCGCGGTTACTGACTCGGCCGGGGTTCCCGGCCCGGCGCCCAGTCACGGCCGAGTACGTTCTCCAGCAGGCCGCAGTGCCGGACGGTCCCGGCGGCGCGGCCGGCCTGCTGAGGCTCGTACCAGGGACGCGCCGGCTCGCGGCTGGCCTGCAGCGTTGCGGTTACCGGCGGAGCAGTCGTGGCGGGCGCGGCCTTGATCGCCACTCGGGCCGCGGCCAGGCCCGCAGACCTGGCATGCCGCACGGTTGCCGTTCCCGGCCTGGCGGCACCAGGGCTGACGCTACCGGAGCTTCCGGCCGCGGAATCGGCGCCGCCGGACGGAGCTGGGTACTGCCTGGCAGCGATCATGTCCTCCAGGTTCGCGTCCAGCCGGGCGGTGGTACGGCCCGCAGCTAGGTCACCGGGGGCGGGAGCTGTCGGTCGGGAGGTCTTCCTGTGGTGACCAGGCGCATGCCGCGGCGGGGGTAGTGCCGCCGGGTCGTGTCCGGCGAGGCCCGCCTTGCCAGTGGTCGACCACCACCGGCGAACGCGACGTAACCCCAGCCGCATGGGCGTTAGCTCCCGAAGTGCGCAGTCACGGCGAGATCGCTGAGCCCGCCCGATGCCGTCAGGCTAACCCCGGGTTGCGCTCTTGTCCGGCGATGTCACGGAACGTAACTGGTGCGAGGTGGTGAGACCAGATGGACAGATGTTGCAATTGAGGACCGAGCACCCAGCCTAAGCAGCTAGGCTGCCACCCATGTGGCTGGCTTGTGCTCTTATCGTGCTATTTAGCGTCGGATTCGTGCTGCCGTGCATGCTGGACATCACGACCACGCCCGACACCGAGTTCATGACCTTCGGCAAGGGCACCTGGCTGCTCATCGCCGGCGCATTCTGGGTTTTCGGCGCGGCTGCGTGGCTCATTGCGGGGCGCCCGCAGCGGCCGGCGCTCCTGCGGCGGACCAACCCGTACGGCGCCCGGGGCATGGGTGCTGAGCAGGCGTTCCTCCGGCACCCCGCCGCTCAGGGAGCCGTCGGATACAGCGAGCCGTTCAGCTTGCTGTCCGGCATGGCCGCATCGGCGGTCGGCCCGGACGACGACCCGGACTTCCTGCTCGAGCTCGAGCGCCGGATCCGTGAGGCTCGCGAAGGCTTCTGATCTTCGCCGACCGTTGGATTTGTCGGATTCACGCCAGATGTCGCGTCGCCTCTGCGGAGTCGTTTGGCGCCAGAGCCACAACACCGCTGTTCTTCTAGCGCACCCCCTCTTCTAGCGGCACTTCCGCAACGCCGCTAAATGTACTCGGGCTGCCCGCGGCTGCGCCTGGTCATGTTCCGCCGGACTGGCTCAGATCCCCGCATAGGAGTGCAGGCCGCTGACCCACAGGTTGATGCCGACGACGTTGAACAGCAGGCAGCCGAATCCGATGAGCTGGACATAACCGGCGCGCTTCCCGCGCCACCCAGCCGTCGCCCGGGCGTGCAAGAACATCGCGTAGACCACCCAGGTGATGAACGACCAGGTCTCCTTTGGGTCCCAGCCCCAGTACCTGCCCCAGGCGTGATCGGCCCAGATGGCACCGGCCATAACGCCGAACGTCCAGACCGGGAACGCGAACAGGATGCTGCGGTAAGACAGCCGGTCCAGCGCGACCGCGGAGGGCAGGTGCTGCATGATGCCGGCCGCCTGGGATGGCAGGCCTAGCTTCGCGCGCCGCTCGCTGCGGTCGGCGATCAGGTAAAGGGTCGTGACGACCGCACCGAAGATGAACAGGCCGATCGCGACGATCATGGCCGTGACGTGAATGGCGATCCAGTATGACTGCAGGGCGGGCACTAGCTGGCCTGCCGGGGTGTACACCACCGTCAGGTCTATCCCGAGGGCGAGCACCACCGGGAGCAACACGAACAGGCCCAGGTAGTAGGCCCGGTATAGGACCGACGCTGCCACCAGCACGAGGACTGCCATGCAGGTGAACGCGGCGATGAACTCGTACATGTTGCCCCACGGCGTCCGGTGCTCGGCCAGCCCGCGAGCCAGGATCGCCAGTACCTGGCCGGTTACGCCGACGCAGGTGAGGCTGAACGCCAACCGCAGCCAGAAGCCGGACGGCCACCGGCTCGATGCCGAGCCCCCAGCGGCCGAGCCGCCCGCTGAGCCCCCAGCTGCCGACCCCGCGGCATCCGGGCGGACCAGCGCCGCCGCACCGGCGCCGCCGGCCCGGTCCCGGTCGGCGCTCCCGCACTAACGAGCTCGGACACGGGCGCAACTGCGAGCAGTCGCTGCTTTCCGAACGCGAAGTCGCAGGCATAGCACAGCATCGCGATCGCGTACAAGATCACTGTGCCGAATACGAGCGCGTTGCTGACCTGAGCCAGGCCGGAGTTCACAGGCATAGGGGCCTCATTCTCCTTTCCGGCCGCCTCGGACCGCTGCGTCGCGGTCCTCGCTGGCCGGAGTGTCGTCGGCAGTTACGGGCAATGCAGCCGGGAGATCTGTCCGGCCTCCTTCGCCGCCCACGGGGGGCTCCGCCTCCTGTGAACTCCCCGAAACCTGCAGGGGTTGAGCGGAGTCGGCTTGGTAGGTTACGTCGCCGCTGTCGGAGGGCAGCGCGACCGCCGTCCCCTGCTGTTCGTCGCGTAGCAGGCCGGCTAGCTCGGCGAACTCAGTCTCGAACCCGCCGGCCGCATCTGACCGGGCCAGGCCGCCGACGGTGACATGCGTGCCGCCATCCTGCGCGGCTTCAGCGCGGACGAAGACCCGACGCCGGCGGACCAGGAACGACAGGATCAGGCCGGCCAGCGCAACGATGCCCGACACCAGAGCGGGGAGCTGGCCGGGATCGTAGGTGATGGCCAGGCTGATCCATTGCTTATAGCCGGTGAAGGTAAGCGTGCCTGCCCCGTCGGGCAGCTTCATGGACTGACCGGGAGCTAGCGGCTGCGGCGCTATCGGCAGCCGGCGCAGGCCCCTGGTGTCCAGCGTGTACACCGACTGCGCCTGGCCCGAGTTCATGCCCAGGTTGCCGCGGTACGCCACGAGGCTTACTCGCGGGTTCAGCGCGGCCGGGAAGACCGACACCAGCCTGCCGTTGGCGGCGTAGGCCGTCGGCAGGAACACGCCGGCGAAGCCGAGCTGGTCGGGCTGGGCGTCTGGCACCTTGATGACGCCCTCGGAGGTCAGCCCGCTCTGTTCGACCGGGATGAACGGCACCGGCCCGTCCCAGCGGACCTGCCCGGTTCCGTCGGTGACCTTGAAGACGGGGGCATAGCCGTGACCGATCAGGTAGACGCTCACGCCGTCGACGACCAGCGGATGGTTCACCTGCAGCAGGTAGTGCCGGAACCGGCCGCCGGGTTGCGGCTGGTAGCTCAGAGCCGCGTTGTAGGCGAGCGGCTGGTTCGCCTGCGGCACCCGAAGTCACGTACTTCGCGCTGAAGCCCAGCAGGTTAATCGAGAACGGCTGGAGATCACTCGGGCTGACCAGCCGGCCGGGCCGGAATACATCCAGGGCGGTCGGGGTGTTGGCGAAGCCCTGCCCGACGACGAGCAGCCGGTTGGCCTTGTAGCCGAAGATGCCGCCGATTCCCACCGAGAAGAGCAGGGCGAGCAGCGCGACGTGGAAAAGCAGGTTCCCGACCTCGCGCAGGTAGCCCTTCTCAGCCGAAACCCAGCCGTCGCCTTCGGTCAGCCGGAACCGGCGACGGCCGAGCAGGCTGCGGGCTGACTGCAGGGCCTGGGCCGGCGGCAGCGCGGTCGAATAGCTGGCGCTGGCCGGCAGCCGGGCCAGGTTCCGCGGCGCCCGCGGCGGCCGCTGCCGGGCCGAGACTGCCAACCGGAACGCGCGCGGCAGCACGCAGCCGGCGAGGGACGCGAACAGCAGCAGGTAGATGGCGGCGAACCAGGGCGCCGCGAAAACGCTGAACAGCGACAGTCGGTTCAGGAACGGCGCCAGCGCGGGATGCGCTGCGTAGTACTGGGTGACGGCCGCCGGGTCGATGCCCTCCTGCGGCAGTACCGACCCTGGCACGCTCGCCAGCGCCAGCAGGAACAGCAGGATCAGCGCGGTGCGCATGGACGTCAGCTGCCGCCAGGCCCAGCGCAGCCAGCCGCCGGGGCCGAGGCGGACTTGTCCGGGCGGCTCGCCCGACGATGGGCCGGCCAGACCGTGCGTCGGCTATCGCTTCGGAGCCGGCCAGGTCAGGCCCGGCTGACCGGAACTGCCCGTCCATCGGCAGGCCGGTCATCGCGTCACCGTCGGCGGAGGTCATGAGGGCTGGCCAGTTACCTCGGATATCACGGACTTGAGCTGGGCGTAGGTAGCGCCGCCGACGATCCTGGCCGCAACCTTGCCGCTGCGGTCGATGACGATCGTGGTCGGGATGGCGGCGGGCGGAACGGTGCTGCGGAACTGAAGGGCGATCTCGTCACCGGGGTCGTTCAGGCTCGGGTACTGGACCCCGAATGTCTGCATGAAGGCTAGCGCGCTTTCCGGCTCGTCCCTGATGTCGATGCCAACGAACCGCACGCCGCTGCCGTCCAGCCGCCTGGCTAGCGTACCGAGCGCGGGCGCCTCGGCCCGGCAGGGTGCGCACCAGGAGCCCCAGAAGTTGAGCACTAGGACGTTACCGCGATAGGCAGCCAGGCTGAGCTTCTGGCCGGTGAGCGTCACGCCGGTCACCAGCGGGGCGGCGGGCCGTTGTCCGGCTCGATAGAACGTCGAGATGTAGCTGCTGCCAACGAAGCTCTGGCCGCTGTTCTGCGGCGGATCTCCGCCGATCTGGCCGCCCGAACAGCCCGCGGCACATAGCGCTATCAAGGCAGCCGCACCCGCCAGTGCGGCATGAGCCGCACGGCGCTGAAGGCGTGACTGACGCGACACTTGGGGTGATCTCCTACAGGCAGTAGTACCCCGTCATTGTGCCCGACCTGGCTCTGCCCGGTCACGCCGGGCCGGCCTTTGCGGGCGGCTGACTAGGCTCAGGCGCCTGCCACCTGCCGGCCGCGGTCTCCCGACGGCTCCGCGTACTGCACCCCGATCACGTCGTCATCGGCGAGCATCAGGCTGGTGACGCTGCCCAGGGCGCACTCCCGCCGCCGCGGGTCGTGCCAGAGCCTGCGGCCCTCCGCCGCCCGCCTCACGATCCAGATCGGCATCTGATGGCTAACGCAGACGGCCTCGTGACCACCCGCTGCCTGCGCCGCGTCTCGTACCGCCGCGAGCATCCGGTCCGCGACCTCCCGGTAGGGCTCACCCCAGGATGGACGGAACGGATTCCGCAACGTTATCCAGTGCTTGGGCTGGCGCAGCGCACCGTCGCCAACACCGAAGCGCATGCCCTCGAAGTGGTTCCACGGCTCGATCAGCCGGTCGTCAACGGTGACCGGAAGGCCGAGCTCCGCCGCGATCGGCTCGGCCGTCTCCAGCGCGCGCTGCAGCGGCGACGACCGGAGCACGGTGATGTCACGGCCCGCCAGGTAGTCAGCGGCGGCCTTGGCCATCAGGCGGCCAGCCTCCGACAGGCCGTAGCCGGGAATGCGGCCGTACAGGATGCCGACCGGGGTTGTCCACCTCGCCATGCCTGACAAGATGCACGATTGCCGTGGTGCCAGCGGGTGGCTGGATCTCGCTGTTGCTCATTGCCGACACAGATTACCTGGCCGGGATTACCGGTCGGCGAAGTCTGGGCGATGGACTGACCCCTGGCCTGCGCAACCCGGGCCGGCTAGCGTAACGGCAGTCCCGTGAGCACAGCAGCACTCGCACTCGTCGTACTAGCGGCGATCGCCCACGCCAGCTGGAACTTGTTCAGCAAACAGGCGGCCAGCACCGGTGCCGCCTGCTTCGTCTGGCTGCTGGCCACCGCGGCCAGCTGCCTGTACGCACCCGTCGCGGTAATCGCTGTCGTCACCGGCCGGCCGCACCTGACGGGCTTGAACTGGCTCTTCCTCGCCGGGACGGGCGTGCTGCAGGCCGCCTACTTCCTGTTACTCCAGTTCGGCTACCGGCTCGGTGACCTTTCGCTCGTCTACCCGATCGGGCGCGGCACCGGAGCACTGCTGTCGGCGCTGGCCGGCGTGCTGATCCTCGGCGAGCGGCCAGGTCCGGTAGCGATCGCCGGCATCTTCCTTATCGTCGCGGGGATCGTAGCGATCGGGATGCCGGCTCGTCGCGCCGGTCGCACGTCAGCCGGGTCAGCCGCCCCCAGGCCGGCCAGCGGTGTCGCGTTCGCCTTGTACACCGGCGCGTTCATCGCCAGCTACACGGTCTGGGACAAGTACGCAGTCGGTCCGTTGCATACCCCGCCGCTCCTGCAGGGATACGCGGCCTTTCCAGTGATGACCGCGATATTCGCGCCGATGGCGCTCCGCGACCGGACCAGGCTCAGCCAGGTGTGGACGGCCTATCGGATCCAGGTCATCGGCGCGGCCGTACTTGCGCCCCTCGCTTACATACTGGTGCTCGTCGCGCTCAGCTTCTCCCCGGTCAGCTCGATCGCCCCGGCCAGGGAGGTCAGCATCTTGTTCGGCGTGTTGCTCGGCCGCAGCATGCTGGGCGAGGCCGGGTTCCGCCGCAAGGTCACCGGGGCGGCAGCCATCGTGGCCGGGATCGTAGCCATCGTGCTTGGCTAGCGAACTGTCCGCCGCGAGCGCTTCGGCCTCACCAACCGGGGCAGCGTGCTCTGAGCGGGCACGCGCTACGGTTCGCCCGGCGCGGGCCCGACGTAGTGGATCTCGATGAGATCAGGATCGCTGTCTGCTGGCCGCCACAGGACTAGCCATCGAACATCCCCGCTGCGAACGGGCACGGCCCAGGTATCGGGCCTGTACCGCAGCCGACGCACCCGCCGGCTGCCCGGATTCTCGAGGATCTCAGCAAGTACTTCTCTGACCGCTAGGTATAAGGCAGCCTGCGGATTCTTCCGCAGCGCCAGGAACACTTCTCGTGCGGTCGGCTCGAAAGCGAAGCGCCGGCTCACAATTCGTCCGTGCCCAGGTCGACGAGTCGACTGGGATCGGCAAGGCTCGCATCGATCCGGGCGGCATCCTCGCTCCGATACCGCCACATTGCCGCCTCAAGTTCGCTCATGACGGTCGCTGGATACAGGTGGATGACGCCGTCCTCATCCACCTCTATCAAGTAGCGTCCCCGCGGACGGCCGTACTTGCGTAGCGGCGCTCGGCCGCGGTCGTCAAGCTCGATAAGTTCTGCCGCCATCGGGTTCGGCCTCCGCTGTTCTCGTGCGAACGCCTTTCACCATAGCACCCCGGCGGGGCAATGTCACATTGGGGCAGCGATTCAGGCAGGAGAGCCGCGGCCATCGTGGTTGGCTAGCGAATTGCACCGGTCAGCTGATCTCGGTATAGCGCTGCCGGTCAGCCCAGCGCTGCGGCCGCGGCCGTTGCTGCGGCTGGCACCGCCTGCGCGATGCGGTTCAGCGCCTCGTCATCATGGGCTGCTGACAGGAACCAAGCTTCGAACGATGACGGCGGCAGGTAAACGCCGGCATCCAGCATGGCGTGGAAAAAGGCCGCATAGGCGGCTGCGGACTGGCTGCGGGCACCGCCGAAGTCGCGCACCGGATCGGTGATCCCGAGGAAGAACGAGAACAGGCTGCCCGCCTCCTGCAACCGGAACGGCACGCCGGCAGCCGTCAGCGCATCGCTAGTGAGCTTGGCCACGGCGGCGGCAGCCTCGTCGACCCGGCCGTAAACCTCCGGGGTGCACTCGCGCAAGGTGGCCAGCCCGGCCGCCGTAGCCACCGGGTTCCCGGACAGGGTCCCGGCCTGGTAGACAGGCCCAGCCGGGGCGAGCCTGGCCATGATCTCGGCCCGGCCGCCGAACGCCGCGGCCGGCAGCCCGCCGCCCATGACCTTGCCGAAGGTCATCAAGTCACCGCGCACGCCCTCCCGCCCGTACCAGCCTGACCTGGTAACGCGGAATCCGGTCAGCACCTCATCCATGATCAGCAGTGCACCGTACTCGGCACACAATCCGGCCAGCAGCTCGTTGAAGCCGCCGGCGGGCGGCACGATGCCCATGTTGGCCGGGCAGGCCTCGGTAATAACGCACGCAATCTCGGCGCCGCTGGTGGCAAACGCCTGCCGGACTGCCTCGGCGTCGTTGTAGGGCAGTACGACCGTGTCAGCGGCCGCGGCGCCGGTCACGCCGGGCGAGTCGGGCAGGCCGAAGGTCGCGACACCCGAGCCCGCAGCCGCGAGCAGCGCATCCACGTGGCCGTGATAACACCCCGCGAACTTCACCACCAGCCGCCGGCCCGTGAATCCCCTGGCCAGCCGGATAGCTGTCATCGTCGCCTCGGTGCCGGAACTCACCAGCCGAACCTGCTCGACCGGCGCCCTGGTGGCGATCTCCTCGGCTAGCTCCGCCTCGCCTGCCGTGACGGTACCGAAGGAGGTCCCCCGGCTGGCCGCGGCCTGAACGGCTGCCACCACGGCCGGGTGGGCGTGCCCGAGGATCATCGGGCCCCACGAGCACACCAGGTCGACGTAACGGTTGCCGTCTACGTCGGTGAGATAGGCGCCACTGCCAGAGTTCATGAAGACCGGCGTGCCACCCACCGACCCGAAGGCGCGCACCGGCGAGTTGACCCCGCCGGGCAGGATCCGGCTGGCCCGGGCGAATAGCTCAGCGGACTTCGCGCGCTTGCTGCCTGACTCCACCAGCTGCCTCCTCGCAGGCGTCGGCCAGGACCTCAAGGAGCCGGACGCCGTCTGGCAGCTCGTGACTGGCCGGATCGCGGAGCCACCGAGCCACCACGCCACTGCCAGTACGTGATGGCGGCGCGACTACGTAGCTGTCCCGGCAGTGCCAGCGCAGCCCGGTTACGTCGGCGACTTCTTCCGGCTCGCAGTCTAGGTGGCAGCTCCACCACTCGTTTTCATCGGCCGGCGCGCCCCTGGAGCGGACAAAGAAATGGGCCCGGCTCCCGGTGCTGATCGCAACCGGTCCGGGCCGCACGCCTGACTTCTCCATCCTGGCCAGTGCCGTCATCCCCACCGATACGGGCACGTCGAGCACATCGAATACTCTGCCGGTGGCGAGGATCACATTGGCCTGGGGCACGGCCAGCCACCACCGGGCGATGGTCTGCGGATCTGTGCTCGCCATGTTCTGCCAGGCGGGCGAAACCGGATGGGCGCCCGGTGCCGGACAGCCGACCCGGTCGCACGAGCAGGCCCGTTGCCGCGCGGCAAAGCGGTGCTGCTCGCCCGGTCCCTGCCCGAGCAACGGGTGAAACGCGCCCGCGCACACCGGCCAGCCCAGGGCGGCGTAGCGGACCGCCGCATCGGCCGCCCGGCCTGTCCCCCGGCGGCGCCTCACCCGCAGCACAGCCTCGACCAATTAGCCCGCTCCCGCTCGGCCCGGCAACACCCGGCTCCAAAACACAGCTGCAAGGTCCTCACGTTACCCGTTGCCTGGCCGCCGACGGCCGAAGTGGCCGCGAATACGCTGGCATGTTGACGTAAGGCCGCCAGGTAGATAGAACGTGTTTCAATTCTGTCAGCGCACCGCGGAGGCCACCATGCCGGTCCCTGATCAGCGAGATCCCGAGCTAACCAGGACAGTACTGCAGAAGTGGCTGATCGGCCGGCTGCCCGGCTCGACCGGAGTTGTCGTGGCAGCTGTCCAGACACCGACCAGCAACGGGTTCTCAGCCGAGACGCTGATGTTCGAGGCCGCCTGGCAGGACCCTGGCGCCGCGCGCCGCGAGCGCCTGGTCGCCAAGGTGGCGCCGACGGGCTTCCAGATCTTCCCCGAGCCGCGATTCGCCGAGCAATTCCGGCTGCTTGAAATCCTCGCCGGAACCGGCATTCCGGTGCCTCCGGTGCACTGGCATGAACCCGACCCGGCCGTGCTCGGTGCTCCGTTCTACGTGATGAGCCGCATCGACGGCATAGTTCCGACCGACATGCCGCCTTACCACACCGGCGGCTGGGTCACCGAGATAACGCCCGCCGAGCGGGAGCGGATGTGGTGGGCCGGCGTCAGCGTGCTCGCCGATGTGCACAAGCTGGACGTAGCTGGCCTCGGCCTGGAGTTCATGGACCAGCCACAGTACGGGCCGACGGGGCTGCGGCAGCGCCTGGCCTACTACGAGCACTACCTGGACTGGGCTTACGAGGGCACGGTTCCGGTGGCTCAGCAGGCACTGAACTGGCTGCACGACCACCGGCCGGACGAGACCGCCGACCCGGTGTTGCTGTGGGGCGACTCCAGGATCGGCAACATCATCTACTCCGGTGGCAACACGGCCGCGGTGCTGGACTGGGAGATGGCAACGCTCGGTCAGCCCGAAGAGGACCTGGCCTGGTTCCTGTACCTCGACCGGCATCACAGTGAGGGGTGTGGGGTCGACCGGCTGCCCGGCTTCCCCGACAAGCGCCAGACCATCGCCAGGTACGAGCACCTGACCGGCCGCACGATGAGCGACATGGCGTATTACGAGATCCTGTCCGCCGCTAAGTTCGCTGTCGTCATGGCCAGGATCGGCCAGCTGTTCATCAGCTACGAGCTGGTGCCGCCAGACAGCGACTTCCCTTACAACAACACCGCGACGCAATTGCTCGCCCGCTTGCTCGGGCTCCCGTCCTCAGGTAGCGAGATGACGAACCCACTGCAGTAGCCAGCCGACACAGCAGTAGCCAGCCGACACAGGAGATCCCGATGACGCTGTCCCCTCTCGACGACTATCCCGTGCACCAGGCAGCGCAGCTGATGAGGCATCCAGCGACGTCGGACCGCAACTTCTATGACCGCTACTACTTCAACTGCCATTCGGGCACCGATGAGCTGATGCTGCTGATCGGCCTCGGCCAGTATCCCAACCTGGGCGTGACTGACGCCTTCGCGCTGGCCCGGCATGGCAGCACGCACCGGGTGGTGCGGGCCTCGCGCGAGCTGGGCGCAGACCGGATGGACATCAGCGTCGGCCCGTTCCGGGTGGACGTCATCGAGGGCCTGCGCAAACTCCGGGTGGTGCTCGAGCCAAACGCGCACGACTTGGAGTTCGACCTCACCTGGGAGGGCGTCATCCCGGCCCACGTCGAACCGCGTCACTTCGTGCGGATGCAGGAGCGGGTGATCTTTGACTCGGTCCGCCTCGCGCAGACCGGGCAGTGGACGGGTCGGGTCCGCAGCGGCTCCGAGGAGTTCACAATCACGCCAGACCGCTGGCGGGGCGCGCGCGACCGGTCGTGGGGCGTACGCCCGGTCGGCGAGGGCGAGCCGCCCGGCATCCAGGCGCGGAACCCGCCCCAGTTCTACTGGGTGTACGCGCCGATGCAGTTTGATGACTTCTCGATCCTGGTCATCATCCAGGAAGACGCGGCCGGCCACCGGATCCTGGAGGAGGCCGTGCGGGTCCGGCCGGACGGCGAACCGCAGGAGCTCGGGCGGCCGGAGTACCGGCCTACCTACCGGCCGGGAACCAGGGACGTCGACGTGGCCACGCTGACGTTCAGCCCGCCGGGCGGCGAGCCCATCGAGGTGAGGATCACGCCCGTGCTCCCCGTTTCCCTCATGGTCGGGACTGGATACGGCCTCGAGCCAGACTGGCGGCACGGCATGTACCAGGGGCCTGACCTAGTCGTCCAGGGCGTCTGCTACGACTTCGGCAAACCCGAGGACGCAGCCCGGATGTGGGGCATGATCGACGCGGTGGCCGCCTTCGAGTGCAAGGAGAATGGCGTCACGGTCAATGGATCAGGCCTGTTCGAGTACTGGGCGTTCGGCCCGCACGCGCCCACCGGCCTGGACTAGCGGCGTAGCCAGCGAGCGACCTCGGCAGCCCAGTAGGTAAGGATGATGTCAGCGCCGGCCCGGCTGATCGCGGTTAGCGACTCCATGATGGCCCTGTCCCGGTCTAGCCAGCCGTTGCCGGCCGCGGCCTCGATCATCGCGTACTCGCCGCTGACCTGGTAGGCCGCGACCGGCACCTGCACGTTCGCGGCGACCTGGCTGATCACGTCCAGATAGGCCAGGGCCGGCTTGACCATGACGATGTCGGCGCCTTCGGCGACGTCCAGCAGCGCCTCACGCAGGCCGTCCTTCGCCGCGACCGGGTCCTGCTGGTAAGCGGCCCGGTCCCCGAACTGCGGGGCGCACTCAGCCGCGTCGCGGAACGGGCCGTAGAAGGCCGACGCGAACTTGGCCGAGTACGCGCAGATGGCCACGTCGGCGTGACCGGCGGAGTCCAGCGCCGTCCGGATCGCGCCGACCTGGCCGTCCATCATTCCGCTCGGCGCGACGACATGAGCTCCGGCCGCGGCCTGGGCGACAGCGATGGACTCGTACCGCTCCAGCGTCGCGTCGTTGTCCACCTCGCCCGTGGCGGTCAGCAAGCCGCAGTGCCCGTGATCGGTGTACTCGTCCAGGCATAGGTCGGCCATCAGCACGGTGTCATGCCCGACCTCGGCGGCCAGGTCGCGCAGCGCCAGCTGGACGATGCCGTCGGGATCATCGGCCGACGAGCCCCGGCCGTCCTTAACCGCCGGGATGCCGAAGAGGATAAGCCCGCCGACGCCCGCCGCGACCGCCTCGGCGGCCGCTTTCCGCAAGCTCTCCCTGGTGTGCTGGACGACGCCGGGCATCGACGCGACCGGCTGCGGCTCGGCGATGCCCTCCTTCACGAACAGCGGCAACACCAGGCTCGATGGCCGGATGGCCACCTGTGCCACGAGCCGGCGCAGCGGCGCACTGCGCCGGAGCCTTCGTGGCCTGCTCGCCGGAAATGTCATCTTCGCTGGCCGGCTTACCTGATCCGGCGCCGCGCCCCGCGGCGGCGCTCGCTCGGCTTGCGCACCGGCTCGCCCGCCTCGATAGCCGCGTCCCGCAGGCCGGCGCCGTGCGCGGCGAGCGCCTCGACCAGCGCCGTCACCGAAGGCGTCTCCGCCACGACGTCAACGCGCAGGCCGAACTCGGCGGCCGTCTTGGCCGTTTGCGGGCCGATCACCGCGATCACGGTCACCGCGTGCGGCTTGCCCGCGATCCCGATCAGGTTGCGGACGGTCGACGACGAGGTGAACAGCACCGCGTCGAAGCCGCCGCCCTTGATGGCCTCCCGGATCGGCGCGGGCGGCGGCGCGGCCCGGACCGTCCTGTAGGCAGTCACGTCCTCGGCTTCCCAGCCAAGCTCGGTCAGCCGAGCCAGCAGGCCTTCGGTCGCGATGTCGGCCCGTGGCAGCAGCACCCGGTTAATCGGGTCGAGGATGTCGTCGTAGGCCGGCCAGGCGTCGGCCAGGCCCTCGGCCGACTGCTCGCCGTCCGGCACCAGGTCCGGCATGATGCCAAACTCGCGCAGCGCCCTGGCGGTCTGCTCGCCGACCGCGGCCACCTTGACGCCGGCGAAGGCCCTTGCGTCGAGGCCGTACTCCTCAAACTTCTCCCTGATCGCCCGTACCGCATTGACCGAGGTGAACCCGATCCACTGATACCGGCCGGTGACCAGTCCCTTGACTGCGCGCTCCATCTGCTGCGGCGTGCGCGGCGGCTCCACCGCGATGGTCGGCACCTGCTCAGGCACGGCGCCGCGGGCGCGCAGCAGGTTACAGACCTCGTCGGCCTGCTCCTTGGTCCGCGGCACCAGGACGCGCCACCCGAACAGCGGCTTGGTCTCGAACCAGGACAGGGTCGGCTGCGCCGCCACGCCGTCGCCGACGACCGCCACCGCCGGTCCATGCGCCGTCAGCAGGCTGACCCCGGCAGCTTTCAGGTCAGCCCCGACCGTCCCGAGGGTGCCGACCACCGTGTGCTGGTCGGTGGTGGTGCCGTTCCAGGTGATCGCGAACGGCGCGGTCTCGGCCCAGCCGGCTGCGATCAGCATCTTGCCGAGGTCGACCGGGCCCGCTTCGGCCCCGAGTATGACCAGCGTGCCGTCCGCATCGGTCACCCGGCTGACCTCGCTGGCCTGGATGATCCGGACGTCGCCGCCGTCGGTCGTCAACGGGATGCCTGCGTACTCAGGCACCGCGATGGCCGACGATAGTCCCGGCACGATCTCGAATGGCACTCGGGCCTTGGCGCAGGCCGCGGCCTCGGCGGCCGCGTTGCAGAACATGAGCGGATCGCCGCTGAACAGGCGCACTGCCAGCTGGCCGGCCTTGGCGGCCCTGATCAGCAACTTGGGATCCTGTAGCTGCGCTTCGGAGTCGGCCAGCGTCGCTTCCGGCTTCATCAGGTGGCCGAACCGCTCACCTAGCCACGACGGAGCGACCACCAGGTCGGCGCGGCCGAGCAGGCTCGCCGCCCGGATAGTGAGCAGGCCTTCGTCGCCGGGTCCGGCGCCTACGAACGCCACCCAGCCGGCCACCTGTGCTTCCGGCGGCCGGGCGGCCGCCTTCCCGGTCGCCTGCTTTGCCTTGCTGCTGGCCTTTGTGGGGTTCACTTGTCATCGTCCCCGCTGCTGAGGTGTTTGCCGGACACTGCCATAAGACTTCCTGCGCCGCGGCTTAGCAGATCGGCGGCCACTTGTCGGCCGATCTGCTCGGCCTCCGTCAGTGTGCCGCTTCCGCTGCCCCGTAGCGCCGTTCCCCCGTCGGCTGCCATTACCACCCCGTGCAGCCGAAGTATTTCCGTTCCGGCAGCATACGCGCCAACTGGCGCTGCGCAGCCGGCCTGAAGCGCGCCGAGCAAACTGCGCTCGGCAGTTGTCGCAGCCCTGCTCACCGGATCGTCAATGTGGCTGAGGAGCGCAACGAGATCTTCCCTGTCGTCCCGGCACTCAACCGCAAGCGCGCCCTGGCCCGGAGCCGGGACCATTTCGTCAGGCTCGAAGACCTGCGTCACGGCATCGAGGCGGCCGATCCTGGCCAGCCCTGCGTACGCGAGCACGACGGCGGCAAGCTCGCCGCTGTGGACCTTGGCCAGCCTGGTCCCGGCATTGCCGCGCACCGGGACCGGGGCGACGTCAGACCGCAGCATCCGCAGCTGGGCAGCTCGGCGCGGCGAGCCGGTGCCGATCTTCGCTCCGGCTGGCAGGTCGGCCAGCTTGGCACCATCTCGCCCCACCAGGGCATCGCGAGGGTCGTCGCGACTGGGCACGGCCCCAAGCGCGATGCGGTCGGCGGGTCCGGTCGGCAGGTCCTTCAGCGAGTGCACGGCGACATCGACGTCGCCGGCAAGCAGGCTCGCGCGAATTGAGCTGACGAACACCCCGGTGCCGCCGATTTGCGTCAGCAGTTCGCGGCTAGCGTCACCGGCCGACTCGATGCCGACAAGCGCAACCTCGCGGCCGGTCCGCTCGGTGATGAGCTGGCCGACCAGGCGCGACTGCTCCATGGCCATCGGGCTGCGGCGGGTGCCTAGACGCAATGCGCTCATGACGCTCCCTCGTGGTGCGTCGGCCAGCCCGCGAGCTGCGCGTCTGCCTGGGCTACGGCCTGCACCGTCGCGGGATCCAGGTCGAATAGCACGCGGAGCGCGTCCTCGTAACTTTCGGCTCCCGGAGCATCGGCCAGTTCCTTCACCCGGACCGTCGGATCGTGCAGCAGCTTGTCGGTTATCCGCCGCATCGACTTGGAGATCTCGTCCATCGACCCCGCGTCCAGGTCCGCGAGCCGCCCGGCGAGCCTGGCCAGCTCGGCCTCGACGACACGGGCGGCCTTTGCGCGCAGCGCGACTACCGTCGGCGCGACAGTCGCCGCCCGGCTGGCGGACACGTGCGTCGCCAGTTCCTGCGCCATGATCCGGTGGACCTGCTCGATGTCATCGGCGGGCACACCGCCGACGGGTATGCCGTCAGCACTTCCGTCGGCGGGCAGGGTCTCTAGATCGATCAAGGTAACGCCCGGGATGTCGGCGACGCCGGGCTCGACATCGCGCGGCATCGCCAGGTCGACCAGTACCAGGCGAGGGCTTCGCCCGGTCCGCTGGCCGAGCGCCGCCTTGACAACGTCGGCAGTGATGACGTGGCCAGGCGCGCCCGTGCACGTCACTACCAGGTCGGCCGCCGCCATGAGGTCGCCCAGCTCGGACATCTGGCCAGCCCGGCCGCCGGCCGACGCAGCGAGCCGTTCGGCGCGCTGCCGGGTCCGGCTGACCACCATCAGCGCGGCCGGCTCGGCCTTGGCGACGCTGGCCACGGCCAGCCCACTCATCGTGCCGGCCCCGACGACCAGGACGTTCTTCCCCGCCAGTGCTGCTGACGGTTCGTCGGCCTCGAGGTGAATCGCAGCAACTTGCAGCCCGACGGTGAGCAGGCTCGCGCCTGCCCTGCCGACAGCGGTCTCGGTGTGCGCGCGTTTCCCGGTTCGCAACGCCACCGAACCAAGTTCCGAGAGCGTGCGGCCCAGTGTGCCCTGCTCCCTGGCCAGCCGCAGGGCTTGCCGGAGCTGGCCGAGTATCTGGCTCTCGCCGATCACCATGGAGTCCAGGCCGCAGGCGACCGCCAGCAGGTGCTGCACCGCGCGGTCCTCATAGTGCACGTACAGGTACGGCGTCAGCTCGCCTTGCGGCACCTGCGAGTGCCTGGACAGCAGTTCGCAGACCGACGCTACCGCGCCGTGGAACTTGCCGACCTCGGCGTAGATCTCGACCCGGTTGCAGGTACTCAGCACCAGGGCTCCGGCGATGTCCTCAGCGAGGAACACATCGTGCAGCAGCTTGCCCAGGGCGTCGCCAGTCAGCGCGACCCGCTCGAGTGTCGCCAGCGGCGCGCCCTTGTGACTGAGTCCGACGACCAGAACGCTCATGTGCCTACCGCCTGCACCCCTGTCCTGAGTCCTGTTGTGCCGTAGTCCTGGTCGGCCCGGAGCGCGGCGGCAACCGTCCGGCCCGCGCTGTCAAGCCGCGGCCGGGCGGCCAGTTCCGCCGCGACGTCCACGTCCAGCTCTCCCCCAGGTACGCTCTCGAGCAGCCGGCCATGGCTCCCGCCCGGCTGTCCCCTGCCGCGCGACCGCCCCGCGCCGTTGTGCATGGAACGCGAGGATCTGCAACTCAATCGACAGGTCGACCTTACGCACATCGACGCCGGATGGCACGTTCAGCACGACGGGCGCGAAGTTGAGGATGCTCGTGACACCGGCAGCTACCAGGCGATCGCAGACATTCTGGGCCGCGGCCGCCGGCGTCGCGATGACCCCGATGGAGACAGCGAAGCGCTCGATGACGTCCTCGATCTCGGCCGCGCTGCGGACGGTGTGCCGGGCGATGACAGTGCCGACGACCGACGGATCGCAGTCCACCAGCGCAGCGATGCGGAACCCGCGGGTCGCGAATCCGCCGTAGTTAGCCAGGGCGCGGCCGAGGTTTCCGGCGCCGACGATGAGGACCGGCCAATCCTGGGTCAGGCCAAGTTCCCTGGACACCTGATAGATCAGGTAGTCAACGTCGTAGCCGACGCCACGGGTGCCGTACGAACCCAGGTGCGAAAGATCCTTGCGGAGCTTGGCCGAATTGACTCCGGCGGCGGCAGCAAGCTCCTCGCTCGACACGGTCGCGACCGCGCGATCGGCGAGCGCGTAGAGGGCCCGCAGATACACCGGCAGCCGTGCGACCGTGGCATCGGGGATGCCGTGGCTGGCTCCGCCAGCCGACCCGGATCCGGCAACTGCCATCGACGTGCCAGCGTCCGCGGTCGCCCTCTCGGCGGTGGCAGCCGCCGCCGACGCGGGCGCTTTGCGGGCCCGGCGAGCGGATGCTGCGCGGCTGGCCGACGAGGGGCGGCGGGACATGCGCCGATACTCCTGGGCAACTAGGGAAACACACGCGGGCCGGGGAACCCAGGTGCGACTGCGCTCTCAACGTTACGCCCTTGTGAACGTTTGCACAAAGTCGGGTGAGCTACCGGCCGCGGCAGCGGCCGACCGCGCTGCCAGCTCCAGGGCAGGCCGCGCCGAAGCCGTCAACGTGGTAGCAATTCAGTCAATAGTGTCCAGAATCCGCCACGTTGACCTGGTTACCGCGGCGGGGAAGCCAGCAGCGCGGCGCGCAGGCGGTCAGCGCTCACCCGCCAGAAGTCGTGCTGAACCCCGTCGACTAGCGTCACCGGGATCATGTCGGAGTAACGGGCCAGGTCCTCGGGCGAGCTCGTAATGTCGCGCTCGGTCCAGCTGACGCCCAGGTCGGCGGTCACCGTGGCGATAACCGATCTGGCTTCTTCGCACAGGTGGCAGCCCGGCCGGGAGAGCAGGGTGACCCGGACCGCGCTCACCGGTACTCCCGTGAGGACGGCCGCCCGTAGTCGCGCAAGTAGTCGGGGCGCTCAAAGCCAGAGGTGTCGTAGCCGGGCTCGCCGAACAGTTCCGCCACAGACGGGAACGGGGATACCTTCGCCTGCTGCAAACCAAGCTCGATGACGTTGGTGGCCAGCACGTACGGCCGCCGCTCGGCCTCAAACTCGCGAACATAGGGCTGCTGTCCGTGCCGTTCGTAGGCGCGGCGGCTCCGGTAGACCTCGTACAAGATCCGCTGCAGCGGCGCGGACGGGACCGCGTGCACGATGTAGACCAGGGTATCGGGCTCATGACTGCGTACCTGTTCCACCACCCGCTCGGTCAGGTGATCGAACTCATCGACTGTGTCCTCGAGCAACGTATAGATGGCGATCTGGCCGAACAGCTGCCCCCGGCTAGGGTCATCGCCAACCGGGCTGTCCAGCGGTCGCTTCCCCTCACTCCGCCAGCCGCCACCGAACGCCTGCCCGTCATCGGGCTGCTGACGGCCGGGCTGCCAGCCCCCGGCCACGTCGTCGGCGATATCTCCGGCCCCGAAGTCGCCGGCCACGAAGTCACCGGTGGCAAAATCGGCCGGGGGAAGCTCGGCGGATTCGTAACGCTGATCCGCCATGCCCGCGGCGCCGACCGGTTCGGCGGGGCCCCAGCTGTCGCCGAGGCTGCCTCGCTCGTCCTGCCAATCGTGGTCGTCGCGGTCCCGGCCGAAGTTCGGCGCGGCGTTCCCACGCACGCCGCTCCGGTAAGGCTCGAGGTCGACGGGCTCATCCGCGTCTTGCCAGCGGCTGTGACTGCCGCTGCCTCGCCGGCCCGCGGCCCCGTGCAGCATGTCCAGTGGCAGCTCGCCCGCCCTCGCTCCGGCCAGCCAGGTCAGCGCCGCGGCGGCGGCACAGAGCAGGCTGAATTCCGACCGGATCGGCAGGTGGACGTGAGCCTTGTAAGCCGCGAGTTGAGCCAGTGACGGGTACGCCAGCATGATGGCGGCGGCTCCGGCCATCAACTGGGGCCGCAAAATCGCGTTCCAGCCCGGTTCGCCGGACCTGCGTACGACAGTCGCGACCGCGATCAGGCTGACAATCGCGGTGACCGGCCCGATCGCGAACATCAGCACATAGTCGGGCGGGGTCTGGTAGTACACCGCCGGATCCGGCCAGGTCTTGCTGAACGCCGTGGGCCCAAGCTGGTCCAGGACCAGCACTACCGTTGCGACGAGCGCCAGCGACGGTAGGTAGAGCCGGGCGCAGAACCGCGCCCCCATGCTCTTCGACGCGACCTCGCAAAGTCCGACCGTCAGCGCAAGCGGCGCTATCACCTGTCCGCCGAGCTCCATGGCGCGGAACATCGCGCCGTCGAATCCGACCAGGTAACCGAGTGTCTGCGAACCCAGGCTGACCAGCAGCGCGAGCAGGGCCACGGACCAGGCGATGAGGTCGCCACGCGGGCCGCGGAAGCAGCGCGCGAGCAGTACGCCGCTGCCGATCGCGGCGAACAGGGCGCCTACGCCCGCGAAGATCAGAGAGAGAAACATTGCTGCCTATGGTGCCCGACGCGCGACGCTGATGTGACCAAAGGCCAGGTCTGCGTAGCTAACACCCAGACTCGCCTGCCCAGGCAGATCGTCGCCGCCAGGCTGTCGGCGTCGGCCGCCGGTAGGCTCGGGAGCATGAGCGAGTCCGCCAGCAACGCCAGGTCGGGCGCCATTGGCAAGACTGGAGCCCGGCTGAGGCTGAGCCGGGGGCGGAAGAACTCCGACATGGTGGCGGGCGCGGTCTCGGCCGCTGTCGCGAACGTCGAGCGGCGCCCTCCGACGGCTGACTCGACCGCGGCGGCCTTCTTCGACGTCGACAACACCTTGATGCGGGGCGCCTCGATCTACCACTTCGCGCGAGGACTGGCGGCGCGGCGGATGTTCGGTCCCCGCGACCTGGTGAGGCTGACCTGGAGCCAGTTGGCGTTCCGGCTGCGGGGCACCGAGAATACTGACCACATCGACGCCGCCAGGGAAGCCGCCCTGGCCTTCGTGGCGGGTAACCGGGTGGACGACATCGTCCGACTCGGCGAAGAGATCTACGACGACACCATGGCCAACCGCATCTGGGAGGGTGCCAGGGAGCTCACCCGGCAGCACCTGGCCGCGGGGGAGCGCGTCTGGCTGGTCACGGCGACGCCGGTGGAACTCGCCAACATCCTGGCGCGCAGGCTGGGCCTCACCGGTGCGCTTGGCACGGTCGCGGAGACCGCGGACGGCGTTTATACCGGCCGGCTGGTGGGCGGCCTGCTGCACGGCCAGGCGAAGGCTGCGGCCGTCGAAGCGCTTGCTGCCAGGGAGGGACTCGACCTATCACGGTGCAGCGCCTACAGCGACTCGGTTAACGACCTGCCGATGCTCCGGCTGGTCGGCCACCCCAACGTTGTCAATCCCGATGGCGACCTGCTGAAGCAGGCCAAGATTATGGACTGGCCTATCTACGACTTCCGCTCCGGGCGGCGCGCCACCATGATCGCGTTGCCGGTCGCGGCCGGGGCAGGAGCGGTGGCCGGCGGCATGGCGGCCGGAATCGCGCTGCGGCGCCGACGGGCCAACGGCTAGTCGAAGGCAGGCCCGCGCTCGACGACAAGCTCATCAAGGCGGGCCTGGATCAGGTCACGGACCTGGTCGGCGAGCTTGGTCACGACGTCATCGTCCGGGTCCTCGGTCGCGTCCGGCGGGATGGGCTCGCCGAACTCGATGATCCAGTTGGACGGGAGCGGCACGGCGCCGATCGGGCCGAGCCAGGGAAACAGCGGCGTCACCGGAAAGTACGGCAGCCGAAGTGCCTTCGCTAGGACCTCCGAGTTCCCGATCATCGGGTAAATCTCCTCGGCGCCGACGATCGCGCATGGAATGATCGGCGCACCAGCATCGATCGCAGTCCGGGCGAAGCCGCCCCGGCCGAAGCGCTGCAGCCGGTACCGCTCGCTGAACGGCTTGCCGATGCCCTTGAATCCTTCCGGGAACACGCCGACGAGCTCCCCGGCCTGCAGCAGCCGCAGCGCCTGGCCCGGTTCCGCTTTGGTGTGCCCGCTTCTGCGCGCCAGGCCCGACAAGAGGGGAACGGAGTAGATCAAGTCGGCGCCGAGCAAGCGCACGTTGCGGCCTTGCTCGGCGAAAACCCCGGCCTGGAGCATGATCGCGTCGAGCGGCAGCACGCCGGAGTGATTGGCGACCATCAGCGCCGGGCCCGCCGCCGGAATATTGGCAACGCCACGCGCCTCGACCCGGAACCAGTTCCGGTACAGCGCCAGCGCGGCTGGCATCAGCACCGCCGAATTCAGGTCCGGGTCGAAGCCGAACGCATCGACCTCGAAGTCGCCCGCCAGCCGGCGCCGGGCGAACTCGGCGGCGCCAGCCAGACGCTGCCGCCAGGCCCGAGTCATGTCGTTTCTCGCGCGGCGCTACTTCTTGTTCCTGCGCTGGACGCGCGTCTTGCGCAGCAGCTTGCGGTGCTTTTTCTTGGCCATGCGCTTGCGGCGCTTCTTGATAACTGAACCCACGAGACCACCCTTGCTTGCTTTCCATGGCTGACGGGCATGCCCACCCTCATGCGCGCCACCGCGGCGGCCGGGCACATGCCAACGCCACAGACTACCTCCGCTGGGGCGTGTCGCCGGGCGTCGCCCAGGATCTGCTGCCGTTGCCATCTCATGAGCGAATGTGAGTGTTCATGGTCAGGCAGCCTCTCCTTGCGGAGGGGCGGTCCCGGTCTTGTCCAGCGCGGGCTGGTGCCGGGTTGACGTTTCCTCGCCTCCTGCCCCGCCAGGCGGGGTCTTCTGGCTGGCTCCGCGTCCTGCCACCGGGCCACTCCCGGCGGGCCTGCCTTCCACGCCCGACGGCGTGCTCGCTCAGGCGCGCGAGGTTGATTGCGGCGTTGCGGTCCCGGTCGGCGGCCAGGCCGCAGGCGTCGCAGTGGTAGGAGCGTTCGTGCAGCGCCAGCTTGGCTTTCACCGCGCCGCACGAGGAGCAGGTCTTCGAACTGGGGTACCACCGATCGGCGACTATCAGGCGACTGCCGTACCAGGTGGTCTTGTAGCCGAGCTGGCGGCGCAGCTCGCCGAGTCCGGCGTCGGCCAAAGCCCGGTTCAGCCCCCGCCCGCCTTTGCCGGCGCCGGGCTTGCGCCGGATCATGTTCTTCACCACGAGGTCTTCGATCACGATGACCTGATGCCGGCAGGCCAGCGCCGTGGTGGCCTGGTGCAGTGCGTCACGGCGCAGGTCCGCGACCCGAGCGTGGATCCGCGCGATCCGCGCGGCGGTGCGCTGCCACCGTTTCGAGCCGGGCCGCCCGGCGCGTCGAGCCGGGCCCGCCTGCCGGGCGGATCGCCGCTGCACCGCGCGCAGCCGGGCCTGCGCGCCGGCCAGGCTGCGCGGCGCGGGCACCCGGGCCACCTCGGCACCGTCCGGCGCCGCCACCACCAGGAGGTCCCGCACCCCGACGTCTACGCCCACCACCGGGTGCGCCCGGTCCGCGCCAACATGGGCGGGGCGGGCCGGCGCACGCCCCGCCTCGATGGTGAACGCGCAATACCAGCGCCGCCCGTCCCAGCGGACCGTGGCCGCCATGATCCGTGCTGTGCCACCGCGGACCTGGGTCAGCAGCGCCCCGGCCGGCTCGTGCGTCTTGACTCGCCCGATGCGGGGCAGCACCACATGCATGCCGTCCTCGACCCGGATCGCGCCGGTAGTGAACCGGCACGACACCCGGCCCCGGTGGCGGGACTTGAACCGCGGAAAGCCGGCCCCCGGCCCGCGCCGTTGGCCCGAGCGTGACGCCGAGTACTGCTGCAGGCCGCGGGCCAGCGCGTCCAGCCCGGAGTTGTAGGCCTCCTTGGAGTTCTGCGCCCACCACGGCGCGATCTCGCGCTTGTTCTGGTTCCACCAGCGGCGCAGCGCCGGCAAGCTCCACGGCACCCCGGTCAACTGCGCATCGGGCACCCCGTAGGAGCGTTCCGCCTCACGCTGGTCCAGGCACCGCTTCACCTGCGCCAGCGCCTCGTTGAACGCCTTGCGCGCCGCCCCGCAATGCGAGGCCAGCAGTCTTGCCTGCGCGGGGGTCGGGTCTAGAGCGAACCGGTAGGCCTGCAACATCCGCTCAGGCCGCCGCTTCCCCGCCGCCGTGCCTGGTGGCCGTGACCGCCCGCAGCGCCCGGTCCCGCGCGCCGCGGCGGCCACACAGCCGGGCACACACGCTGGTGAGGACTTCGATCACGTCCCGCACCAGGTCGTCGGTGGTCTCGCCCTCATCGGCGACCGCGACCCGGCGGCCTTGTGCCGCAAGGGCCGCCTCGAGATGCTCTACTCCTGAGCGGGCCAGCCGGTCGCGATACTCCACGAGGATTACAGTGACAGAGGGGTCCGACAAGACCCGGCGCAGCTTCGGCCGCCGCCCATTCATCCCGGACCCGACCTCGCGCACCATCTCGGCCACCGCCAGCCCTTGTCCGGCCGCCCACCCGGCGAGCCGGGCCAGCTGACGGTCCAGATCGGAACGTTGATCATGGCCGGACACCCGCGCGTATAGCACAGCGCCGCCGACCGGGGCCGCCGCGACCATGTCCACCCACATCGTTCCGGAGGGAAGCCGCCGCGCCGGAACCGGCATCCGGCCCTGGCGGAACCACCGGTATGCCGTCTGCGGATGGACCCGGTTCACCCGCGCCCACTCTGCCAGCTTCACGAACTCATGCGAACACACGTTCGCTCACGGATGCTCGCGACACGCCGAACAGTTGCGAACCCTCGGAGGCGGTTAGTTGGCCGCTACGAACGCTTCCCTGAGGTAACCCGTCACGGCCTGCTCAGGCACTCGGAAGGAGCGGCCGACCCTGATCGCCTCGAGTTCACCGGAGTGGACGAGCCGGTAGACGGTCATCTTGGATACGCGCATGATCGCGGCCACCTCGGCCACGGTCAGGAACCTGACGTCGCTGAGC
Organism: uncultured Actinomycetota bacterium; assembly: GCA_963804435.1. Lineage (GTDB taxonomy): Bacteria > Actinomycetota > Actinomycetes > Streptosporangiales > Streptosporangiaceae > JAJYUU01. The sequence goes on from CAWDQI010000001.1 coordinate 5,321,897, forward strand.
GGAGTTGCTTCTGCTGCCATTACATGCCCTCTTCCGACCGAACTGCTACGCCTATCGAGATCTGGCGCATCAGTCACGCCCGTATCCAGCGTAAGTCCTGTTCTGAAAAGGGCAACCCGTGCTACCCCAGCCATTTCGCCAGTTAGCCGGCTAGTGTCCAGCGGCCGGGCTGGCTGCGACGTATAGGCGACAGTAGCCATTTCGTCACCAGCTAACGCATTGACGGTTTTATTGCGCGCCTAGCTCGCGACCGCGATCCCTGGCGGCTTCTATCGCGGCGAGCACGGCCGCGCGTACGCCGTGCTTTTCCAGTTCCCTGATCGCGCTGATGGTGGTCCCGCCGGGAGAGGTTACGGCCTCCCGGAGCAGCACCGGGTGCTCTCCGGAGTCCCTGAGCATCGTGGCGGCGCCGTAGACGGCCTGCTTCACCATTTCCAGGGCGTTCCCGCGCGGCATCCCCAGCAGGATCCCAGCGTCCACCATGGCCTCGACCAGGAAGTAGACATAGGCGGGGCCGCTCCCGGACAATGCGGTGGCTGCGTCCTGCTGGGACTCGGGGATCCGCAGCACCTTGCCGACCGGGCGCAGCAGCTGCTCGGCCCGGCGCAGGTGTTCCTCGGTCGCATACGGGCCAGCGGAGACCACGCTCATCGCCTCGTCCACCAGTACCGGCGTGTTGGACATGACCCGGACGACGGGCACGTCACCGGTCAGCTTGCGCTCGATGAACGCGGTGGTGATTCCGGCCGCCACCGAGATGACCAGCTTGGCCGGGGTCACCGCCGGTTTGATCTCGTCCAGCAATGTTCCCATGTCCTGGGGCTTAACCGTGATCACCAGCGTGTGGCCGCGTTCCGCAGCCGCTGCCGCTGACAGCACGTCAATGCCATAAGAATCCCGCAGCTGGTGCGCCCGGTCGCTGCGGCGGGCCGCAGCGACAAGTTCAGCCGGGGAAACGACACCGGCCCGCAGCAGGCCCGAGATCAGTGCCTCGCCCATCTGTCCGGCACCCAGGATCGCGATCATGACCCGAAGCCTACCGACGCTCGCTGTTACCGGCGCGAGAGCAGAGCCCGGACGAAGAACGCGAGGTTGGCCGGCCGTTCAGCGAGCCGTCGGACGAGGTAGGCGTACCAGTCGCTGCCGTACGGCAGGTAGACACGCACCTGCGCGCCTTGCCTGGCCAGGCGCTCCTGCTCTGCTGGCCGGATCCCGTACAGCATCTGATACTCGAAGCTGTCGGCGTCGCGGCCAGTGAGGTCCGCCTTCACCCCGGCGATCGCGATCAGGCGCGGGTCGTGCGTGGCCAGCATCGGATAGCCGGGTCCGGCCAGCAGGATGCGCATGCACCGGGCGTAGCTCTTGTCGACATCGGCGCGCTCGGCCAGGCCGACGTCATCCGGAGCCTGGTAGGCACCCTTGCACAGCCGCACCCGCGATCCGGTCACCGCCAGCTCCTGGCAGTCAGCCACGCTGCGCCGCAGGTAGGACTGGATCACGCAGCCAAGGTCGGGGTAGTCCGCCCGCAGCTCGCGTACCAGCCGGAGCGTCGCCTCGACCCTGGTGTGGTCCTCCATGTCCACGGTGACCGTGGTACCGGCATCCGTGGCAGCGGCGGCGATCCGGGCGACGTTTTCTAGCGCGGTCTTCTCGCCGTGCTCGGCGAGCCCTAGGCCGACGGCGGTGGGCTTGACCGAGACCTCTGCCCGGCCGCCGCTGGTCAGGTCGGCTTCGGCCAGCTGGGCGAGCAGCCGGATGTACTCATTGGCTACTGCTGCGGCCTGGGCCGGATCGGTCGTGTCCTCGCCGAGGAAGTCGACGCTGACCAGGCGGCCGCTGGCGATGAGCCGCTGGCTGACGGCGAGTGCATCGGCGGCCGTCTCGCCCGCCACGAATCTGGCCACGACCTCGCGGGTCAGTGGCGTCGCCATGATCAGGTCTTTGGCCTGACTGCTGCCCGACAGGGCGAGGAGGGATTGGCGCAGCACCGGTGGACCTCCGGGGAACGTCGTTGTTCTCGGCGGTTCACACTACTCGCGAGTGCGGCCGATCAGGTCGCCGCGCCGACGCTTGAAATCGATCTGAACGTTAGCCCCAGCATCGGGTGGCACCAGGACTTCTTGGGCTGCGGCTATGCCATCAGACTGCAGCGTGGCTTCGACCGGTGTCGTCCGCTTGACCAAGGCCAGGGCGACCGGGCCCAGCTCATAGTGGCGCGCGGCTGAACCGATGAAGCCAACGTCCGTCCGGTCGAGCTGCACGCCGTCGCCATGCACGGGCAGCCTGTCCTCGCTGCCATCCAGGTGCAGCAGCACAAGCCGCCGCGGCGGGTGCCCGAGGTTGTGCACCCGGGCGACGGTCTCCTGTCCGCGATAACAGCCTTTGCTCAGATGGACGGCGGTCTCGATCCAGCCGACCTCGTGCGGGATAGTCCGGTGGTCGGTGTCCAGGCCGAACCGGGGTCGTCCGGCGGCGATGCGCAATGCCTCGCTCGCCCACGTGCCTGCGAGCACCGCGCCGTCCGAGCGGAGGCCGGCTGCTCCCGCCGCCAGGTCCGCCCGCGGCACAATGAGGTCGGTGCCGTATCCGGTGTCGACCCGGATGCCTCCCGATGCTAGCGGCCCGGCTGGCACGCCCGGACCCAGCAGGCTCAGCACGGCGTACCCGGCGGTCACGTCCTGCGGATCGACCCGGAGCATGAACTTCATCGAGGTCAGGAAATCCACCAGTGCGGGCGCGGTGCCCGGCTCGACGTGCGCCCACACGGCGGTGCCGTCGTCGGTCAGGGTCAGGTGGTGCTCGACGTGACCTTGCGGGCTCAGGACGAGGGTCTGCGCGCTGGCCCCGGGGGCCAGCTGGTCGACGGCCTGGGTGCTGAGGCTGTGCAGCCAGCTCAAGCGGTCCGGGCCGGTGATGCGGACCACGCCGCGATGTGATGCATCGACAGCGCCCCAGCCGGCCTCGATGCCGCGTTGCTCGGCGAACGGATCGCCGTAATGCGCCGCTACGCCGGCATCCGGCCCGTCAGCGGGGACCGCGCCCGGCTGGGTCAGCAGCGGACTGCGGACCGGCCCAGACTGTGCCTGCGATGTGGCCACGTTCCCCGTCCTTACCTTTGGCTAGCTTCAGGGTATGCGCACGGTCACCGGCAGTTGGCGCACAGGCCGAACACGGTGAGGTGGCCGACATCGGTCTGGAAGCCATTGCTGCGTTCGAGCGCGACGACCAGCGGGCCTACCGTGGCCTGGTCGACCTGGATGACCCGCTCGCACTGCCGGCACACCAGGTGCACGTGCCCGGCGTCGTCGGCGAGGTGATAGCTGGGCGCGCCATGATGAATATGGGTGTGCTTGACCAGGCCAAGCTGCTCGAGCAACTCCAGCGTGCGGTAGACCGTCGAGACGTTTACCCCACGCGCGGTCTGCCGGACTTCGCCGCATATCTCCTCTGGCGTGGCGTGCTCCAGCCGAGCGACCGCCTCCAAGACGAGCTGGCGTTGCGGGGTGACGCGGTAACCGCCGGCCCGCAGCGTGTCGTCCCACGTCTGCGCCATGAGGGAAGTCTAGTGAGGCCAGCCTCTGGTACGGCCCGGCCAAAACGAGGTTGCCTGTTGTGCCGCACGTGACGTAGCGTTTCGGCTAACGCAGGAAAGGAGGTGGTCCAACAGTATGCATAGATGTCGGACTTGCGAGGTGGCTGTCAGCTAGCCGCCGCCTGCGTGAAGCGCTCAGTCGCGGTTTGCCCGCGGCAGGCGCATCACCGGTCGCCCTCCTTGCCATTGCTTCTGTGCGGGCCTTTGAGTTCGCCGCTGGAGCTGGCCGGGCGTAAGCGACGGTCGGCGAATTCACGGCAGACACCGGACCCCCGGGCTGACCGGCCTTGTCCAGCCGGTCCCCGTGGCGGGTTCCGCTTATGGTGCGCGTGCACCTGGGCGGGCTTGGCGCGGGAGACGCCCGGGGGCTTCTTCTTTCCGTGAGCGTTGTGTGCCCGGACCGGTATTGTCTGGTCCCGGCGGCGGTCCGGCCCGTCGAGGAGGCGGCCACCGCCCTGGCCGCGACTGCATAGGGGACGCTCGTCATGATCTCAGCCACCGCCATCAGTGTTGTTGCCGCGACCGCGGCAACGGCCGCGCTCGTGCTCGCCCCAGCCACTGTCGTCGCGCCGCGATCTGCCGCCGGCCCGTTATCCGCCGCGCCGCCGCCGATCACGCTGGGCGGCTATCCGGACCTGCCCGCGCCGCTGCCCGGCGCCCGCCCGAGCGCCAGGTCAGGCCAAGGCGAGATCGGCTCTGTCGGCTCGCTGAATTGGTCCGGGTATGCGGTCAGCAAGCGCAAGGGCACCTTCCGGTCGGTCCAGGCGACCTTCTTCGTGCCGTACCTCAATTGCGCGAAGTCGCCCGGACGGACAATGGCATCGGCCTGGGCCGGGCTCGACGGCTTTGTCGGCCGGTCCCATTCGGTCGAGCAGGCTGGCATCGCGGCCGACTGCAGCACTACCGGAAAGGCTAGCTATGCGGCCTGGTTCGAGATGTTCCCGCTGCCGCAATCCATTGTCCGGATCAGCATCCGCGGCGGCGACTCGGTAACGGTACAGGTCGCTTACAAGCCGTCTGACAAGGTGTTCAGCCTGAAGCTGATCGACAACACGCGTGGCGACCGGTTCGCGAGGTTCCGGAAATGCCCGCGCGGAACGCGGCTGGGGTGCGCGCGAGGCTCAGCCGAGGTGATCGCGGAGGCACCTGCCACCGTCTCTCACGGGCACGTGGTCATCGATCATCTGTCCGATTACGGCGCGATCAGCTTTGCCGCCATTCAGATCGTCGACAGCACAGGCGCGCACGGCGGCGTGCTGTCACCGCACTGGGACGCCACCAAGATCATCCAGGAGAGGGCGCCGTCCGGCCCGCTAGTGGCCCGGCCGACGCCGATCCAGCAGGACATGTTCGACTCCTACTGGCTCCGCGAGAACTAGTGACCCACGCGCTTGAGCTGGGCCGACACGTGTGACTGCAACGGCTGGCCCACGGCGGCCAGGTCGTAGGCCCAGCCAAGATCGGCGCCTATCAGGCCGTAGAGCCGTCTGCCCGCGGTTACCGTTTTGGCCGTGGCCGTGCGGACCACAGCATCGGTGGCCATTTCGATCTTCGTACCGGTCTGCTCGCCGATGTAGATCTCGGCGATCCCGGTCGGGTGCGCCAGAATGACTTCGAGCGCGTCGTCATCCTGCGGCCGCCAGTAGCCGGACTCGGTGGCCAGCGGGCGCCCGATCGTCCCGTCCGGTTGTAGCAGCCACGTCCTGCTCATGTAGATCAGGAATGGCTTGCCGTTGTGGCTGAAGACGATCTCCTGGCCGAAGTTCGCGCTCTCGATAGTCGGGTAACCGACGACACCCGCGCCTTCCCACCGCCCGAGCAGGAACTGCAGGCGCAGCACGCTCGGGTGCAGCTCGTACTGCTCAGGCAGTCCGCCGGGATCGGCGCTCGCTGGCGTCTCCATCCGGTCCTCCTGACTCGGGTCGGCCGCTGATCCGCAGCAGCGCCGCAACCAGCGCCAATCCGAGCACGGCCACCAGCCCGAAGGCCACCACTATGACCACGCCGCTCAGCATTCCAGCCATATCAGCGGAGTTTAGGCAGCGGCCGGACACGCTGCCACGCCGCCACGCCGTGCGGTCCCGCTGCCGCTAGGTCGCCCCGGCCGGCGACGCCGGCCTGTCCCATTGCTGCACTGGGCGCTAGTGTGCGGGACATGGCTATGGGCTCCCTGGTGGTCAAGGTGACCGCAGGCAAAAACGACCCGGAACGCTGCAACCAGGCGCTGACGGTGGCAGCGGTAGCAGCCGCCAGCGGCGTGCCGGTGTCCTTGTGGCTAACGGGCGAGGCCTCCTGGTTCGCCACCCCCGATGGGGTCGCCGACCTTGAGCTGCCTTACGCCACTCCGGCCGCCGATCTGCTAACCACCGTGCTCAAATCGGGCACCGTTACCCTCTGTAGTCAGTGTGCAGCGCGCAGGGACATCACAGAGGATGACGTCGCCGACGGCGTCCGCATCGCGGGCGCTACTACCTTCGTTGCCGAAATCATGGCCGACGGAGCACAGGCGCTGGTCTATTAACTGCCCGTCGCCGCGAGCCGCTCGGCCCGCAGCTGCCGGGCCCACTCCTCAGCCTCCGGATCGGCCGGCTGCAGCGGTCCGGCGACCCAGCTCAGCAGCAGGTCGGCCAGCCCGGGGTTACGCGCCAGGGCCGGACCGTGCATGTAGGTGCCGAGCACCCGGCCAGCGTAAGCACCTTCGGTTCCGTCACCGTTGCCCACGCCGAGCGTGACGCTGGCCAGCGGCCGGGCGTTCGCGCCGACGTCGGTGACGCCCTGGTGATTCTCGAATCCGGTGATCCTTGGCACCCCGAGCGCCGGATCCACATCGCCGACGATCTCGCCCACGCCCCGGCGCTCCCCGCGGCCGCTGCTGATGTCCAGGATACCCAGGCCGGTAACGGGCTCGCCTTCGACTCCGCCGAACCGGTCGCCGAGCAGCTGGTATCCGGCGCAGACAGCGAAAATTACGCCGCCGCGGTCGGCTGCGGCCGCCAGACCGCCATCGGCACGTAGCCGGTTCGCCGCGAGGATCTGCGGCAGGTCCTCCCCACCGCCGAGCAGGTAGATGTCGCCCTGCCTGGGAACCGGCTGGTCGGAGTTGACCTGAACGGGCTCCACCTCGATGCCGCGTAGCTGGGCCCGGCGGCTGAGCACGAGCAGATTGCCCCGGTCACCATAGGTACTGAGCAGGTCCGGGTAGACCCACACCAGCCGCAACTTGCTGGTGCCGGCTGACGCGGCGGACTTGCCGGGCGCCGCTGAGGTCACCGGGTGACCGTTGGCCGCGGCGTCCAGGCCCACCGCCGGGTCCGGGGCTGCCGCGCTGTCCTGGCGGCCAGCCGGGTCCCGGCCCGCCGCGGTGTCTGAACCCGGCTTCGTATCGTCCGCGGTTGGTTGCCCGTCTTCGGCAGCCCGGGCCAAAGCGTGCCGTCCGGCTGGCCGCACCTCAATCTGAGGCCTGGTCTGGTCTAGCTCGGACTCGCCCCGCACGGGCGGCAGGAGCAACGTCTCGTTGAGGTCCGGCGCGGTCGCGCCGTGCCGGCCGATGCGTTCGTTACCCAGCGCGTACCAGGCGGCCCAATCGCTCGGCGCCTGCTGCCCGCGCCACGGGTCCTCCGGCATCAGCTCTCCGTCTCTGCTCGCCGCCATCAGTCAGTCCGTCCGAGCGTCCCGCGGATCTGCTGGAACGCCGTGTAGTTGCCGATCACGTCCAGTCCGCCGCCGGCACCCGGCCGACCGCGTCGTCAATGCCGTCGACCAGTTCGAACGGCACCTCATCGGCCTCTAGCCGGACGGCCAGGTCCAGCCGGCGCTCGCCGCCGACGTAGACGGGTCGCCCGCTGCAGCACCCGGTAGTCCACATCCCACAGCCAGGAGGTGTCCTTGCCATCGGGCGTCTGCGCGTTGACCGCCAGCAGCACCGGCCCGGGGCTCGGCGCCAGGATGTCGAGCGCCTCCAGCCAGCCCGCCGGATTCTTGGCCAGCAGCAGCCGGACAGTGCGGCCGTGGCGCTCAACCTGGGTGTAGCGGCCTGCTACCGACTTGACCTCGCGCAGCCGCGGCAGTGCTTGGTCGACCGTGGCGCCGAAGTACGCGGCGACAGCCAGCGCGACGACCGCGTTGGACCGGTTGGCCCGGCCGGGCAGTGCCAGCGCCAGTTCCCGCACCTGGCCGGATTCGTCAATCACGGCGTCCCCGGTCGAGCACCCAGCGAGTCGGCGGCCGGGCGAACCCGCACTCGCCGCAGCGCCAGCCAAGATCGTCACGCCGCAGGTGCGACCCGCACTCCGGGCAGCACCAGGAGTCCTCATGCCACCGCTGGCCGGCCGCGACCCAGGTAACGCGCGGCGCCGCCGAGGCCGCCCAGGCGATCAACGGGTCGTCCGCGTTGGCGATGACCATGCAGTCGCGCGCCGTCGGCCAGCGCCTGCCGCCAGCGCCGCGCGGTCAGCCAGATCTCGGCCGCCCGGTCCATCTGGTCGCGGCTCAGGTTCAGCAGCACGACCACCCGAGGCGCGGTCGCCTTGATCATGGCGGGCAGGTAACGCTCGTCGACCTCCAGGACCGCGTACGGAGCGTCTGGAGCGCGCCCGAGAGCGGATGCGAGCCCGGCCTCCATGTTGGCGCCGAACGCGTTGCTCGCGACCTCCTGGCCGAGCGCCCCGAGCGCCGCAGCGATCAGCCGGGTCGTGGTGGTCTTGCCATTGGTCCCGGTTACCAGCACGACCTGGCGGTCAGCGGCGAGCAGCCTGAGCAGATCCGGCTCGACCCGCAGGCCGAGGACGCCGCCGATCACCGAGCCGTCGCCGCGCCCGGTCAGCCGGGAGACCCGGCCGGCCGCGCCGCCGATGGACGTGGCAAGGCGCGCCCGCAACGGAAGCTTGCTCATCGTCGGCGATGCTATCCCGCGACCGGCTCGGCGACACTGGGCCGCCAAGATGCTCAGTTGGCTCCGCGCCGACGATGAACCGCCGAGGCCAGGACAGCACCGCCTCAAGCCAGCCGGTGACGCCCATCTCTCCGGCCGCCTTGCGCAACTGGCCGCGGTGGCTGACGCCGATCGCGACGGCGGCAAGGTCCTCGATGAAGGCCGCCTGGTCGTCTTCGCCGAGCAGAGCCGTCCAGGCGAGCAGCCGGTTGCGGGTTACCTCCATCGACAGCGGATGCCGGCGCAGCCCGCTGACCCGCTGGCCGATCTTGACATCGTCCCGGTCGGCCAGGCTCGGGCAGCGCGTAGTCGAGCGGCGGGGCGAGCGCGAACGGGTCCGGCGCCGCTGCGTCCAGCGGGCAAACCCGTTCCAGCTCATGCAGCCACTGAAGCTGCGGGATCACCCAGGTAGTGCCCGGCATGGTGCCCGCGCCCTTGCCGCCGTCCAGCATCGACGGCCGCCGAGCTGGCGCTAGCAGCGGACGAGGCCGGCCGGGTCGAAATACTCCCGCAGCGCCTGCGCCCGGCCGAGTACCGCGCGGTCGATGGCACGTCGCCAGCAGGCATTCGCGCAGCCGCTCGTCCAGCCCGGCCCAGCTCTGCCGGAGCGGCACCGGCACCCGCGGCCGCGGCCGGTTGACCAGGTGCGCCAGCACGTAGACCTCGGTCCAGACCCGCAGCCAGGCGCCTGCTCGGTCGCCCGGGCGAGCAGGTCGGCCGCCCGGATCTCGACCAGCGTGCACGGACGGTCGCCCGTGCACGCAGGCCCGCACGCTGCCGACCGCCTGCCCGCCAACGGTGGTGCCTGTAGCGCGCTCTCTGTCGCCCCCGCTCCCTGCCGCTCGCGGGCGCCGCCGAACGGCACCCGGATCCGGATCGGCCGGTCCATCCCGTCAGCGAAGACGGCCGCCTCGCCCGGCGCCAGCGAGACCACCTGCCGGGACTGCTGGCTCGTCCAGGTTCATGGCGGCGCCGACGAGCTCCCGGTCGTCCGCGGCGGGCAGCCGGTGCAACACCTTCAGCGCGGTGTTCTTGATCGCGTCAGGCACCAGCTTGGCCGGGATCTGCTCGGCGATCACGATGCCCTCGCCGTAAGCGCGGATCTCGGCCAGCAGTCCGGCGAACAACTCGATCGCGTGCGCGCTGGCGCCCTCGCGCCCAGCCCGCAGCAGCCGGTGCGCTTCCTCCATCACGATCACGTGCCGAAGGCCGTCGGCCGGGTCGGTCTTGGACCGCAGCCGGAGGTGCTCGACGATCCTGATGATCAGGGTGCCGATCACGAACGCCTTGTCCTCGTCGTTGGCGACGTCCTCGAGCGCCAGCACGACGTTCCGGTTGAGCAGCTCCCCGATGTCGGCCGGGTGGCCGCCTTCGAAGAACCGCCCCGCTGATCCGGTCCGCAGTGACCGCAGCCGGACGTCGACGAAACCGCGCATGTCGGCTTGCAGTTCGCGGCCGTAGCCGACGTCCTCGATCACCGCCAGGGCGGCAGCCTGCAGCCGGGCCAGCGTCGGCACGGCGGGCGGCACGTCAGGTCGGCCCGCCCCGCGCCGGTGAGCGGGTCCCAGCCGCATTCCTCGTACGCGCGCTGCAGGGCCTGGGACATGATCTGCGGGAACGGCTCGTGCGCGTCGAAAGCGGCCAGGAAGAGCGCCCGCACCATGTCGATGTGCGCCTGCACCGGGTAGCCGGGCTCGGGCGCCAGCGGGTTGACCGACAACGGCACGGATTCCGGATCCGCGGGGTTGATGAACGTGATCTGGCCGCGACCCGCTAGCCGGACAGCCATAGCCGCGTACTCCGACTTCACCGGCTCGATGGCGAGCCAGCCAACCCCGGCCGCCGTGAGCTGCTCCAGCATGTGCCGAACGGTCTGTGACTTGCCTGCCCCGGTCGCGCCGGTCACCAGCGCATGCCGGTTCAGCGTGGCCAGCGGCACTGCCAGCGAACCCACGGCACGATCCTGGCCGTCCAGGATCTCGCCCAGCGTAATCGCATCCTCGCCGCTGGCCTCGCTGGTCATGTCGAAGTAGCCCGGCTGCATGACCCGGACGCCCGGAATCTCACGCTTGGGCAGGCCCGTCAGGGCGGCCAGCGCTCCCGCCGTGGCAGCGAACGGGACCACTGAGCCGTCCACTGGGTCGGCATACCTGGCAGCGAGCACGTCGGCGAATTCCTGCGCGCCGTCTGGGCAGCGCAGCCGGTACGGATGCGCATGCAGGTCGGCGGAGCCGACCAGCAGCGGCGCAATGATGCGCAGGTCCGCCTCGGTCGCCGCGCCGACCAGCACCCGAACATTCCACAGGCCGGCCTCGCGGTAGGTGTCAAGCTCCGCCAGTCGTCGCTCGGCCCGGTCGGCCTCGAACTTGGCGTTCTCCTCCTCGTATCGGCGCAGCACAGTCAGCCGGTTCCGCAGGTCGGCCGCCTCGTCATCGATCAGGTCGGTGGGGTCGGCAACGATTAGCCAGGCGAACGGCCGGCCCATGAGGGTCTGCAGCGCCGACTCGAACAGCGTCGGCGGGTCCAGGTCGCCGGGCTGACCAGGTCGGCCGGGGTTGACGGGCGCTGCGCTGCCGTCGGCCACCCGGACCTGTCGACCTGGACATGGCGCCCACACCAGCTGGTCAAGGTCAGCGAGCATGTTGCCGTCGGCGGCCACGCCGCGGGCACCCCAAGGAAACAGCATCTCCTCCACTGCCTGCCGGGGCGGGGGGCCAGCTGCTGCCTGTTCCTCCCTAGCCGGGTCGCTATCGGTCTCGTGTCCGGTACCGGTGCCCATGTCGTGGCCGCTGCCGCCTGACCCGGCATCGTCGGCCGCATCGTCGCCGCCTGGCTCGGGGCGGCTCGCCACTGGCAACGGCCCCGCGTTTGTAACTAGCTCAAGCGGAGCGCCTCCGCCACGCGAGAGCCAGCCGGCGATGAACGGCCTTCGGTGCCTGGCCGGCGTGCAGCACAGCCGGCAGCACCGACGCATAATCAGCAGCCGCCGAGCCACCTAGGCAGCCCGAGCTGACGGACAGAACCCGGTACCAGAGTCCGGCCGCACCGCCGCCAATGCCAGACGTCGCTGCCATGCTGTCGTGCTTACCAGGCCGGGAGATGTCCTGCTACCTGATTGGTCCGATTTATAACCACTCTCGGTCGATGGCCCGGAATTCTCCTCGACCGGCCCGATGTACATCGACTCGGCTCATGGCGTACACGCTCGCGGCTGGGCGGTTAGCCAAAAATGCGGCACCTCTCCTTGCGAGTATGGTCGTTAAAATGTCAGTGCCGGTCGCTAGAATCGATCACAGATTCGAATACCAGGACTCGCGGCGGAGGTGACGCCGGGATGTGCACCACATACGAGCAGGCGCCTTCGCCGGACTCCGTCGGCGAGGCGATCTTCTCGGCGCGAGGTCCGTCGACGGCGGCGGAGGCGCTGGCCTGCGCGCGGGCCGGGCTGGCTTTTCTTGCCACCGTCGATGCGGCGAGCCTGACCGGGGCGGAGCGGGCGGATCTGCTGCGGGGGTTGTGCCAGGCCGAGTCGCAGCACCTGGCCGCGCGGTCGACGGTGCTGGCCGGGTTCGACCGGGCCGGCGACTACACCGGCGACGCGGCGGCGTCGGCGAAGAGCTGGCTGCGGTGGCAGGCCCGGGTCACCCGGCCCGCGGCCGGCGCAGCGGTGGCGTGGACGCGGCGGCTGGCCGCCCACCCCCGGATCGGCGCGGCGCTCGCCGCCGGGCAGGTCTCGCCGTCGTGGGCCCGGCACCTGGCCGACTGGACCGACGCTCTGCCCGCCGACGCCCGCGACCGGGCCGACAAGATCCTGCTGGACGCCGCCGCCGGCGGCGCGGACCTGCCGGGCCTGGCCGGCCTGGCCGAGGAACTGCGCCGCCGCACCGCCCGGCCCGACACTGACCCCTGCGGGCAGGGTGACGGGTTCGGCGGCCGGCGGCTGCGGCTGACCCGCCACTACCAGGGCCACGCCCGCCTCGACGGGGACCTGACCCCGCCCGCCGCGTCCGCGCTGCAGGCGGTGCTCGATTCGCTCAACGGGCGGGCCGGGCCCGAGGACCTGCGCAGCCCCGAGCAGCGCGACCACGACGCGCTGGAGGAAGCGTGCCGGCGGCTGATTGCCGGGGGGCTGCCGGACCGGGCCGGGCAGCCCACCCAGATCCAGCTGCACCTGACGCTCAGCCAGCTGCTCGGCCAGGCTGAGGCCGACCCGGCCGCGGCCGCGTGGATCACCGCGAACGGCACCCCGGCGCCGCCCGGCGCGGACTGCGACGCCGCGATCACCCCGGTCGTCACCGGCACGGTTGATCCCGGCGTCCTCGACCACCTCGCCGCCATCCTCCTCACCAGCCCCGGCAGCATGCCCGGCGGCGGCGCGGCCGGCAGCGTCCTGGCGGGGAGCACCGGGATGGCCGTCAGCGCGGTCCGGCAGCTGGCCATCGGCCACGCCGCCCGGCTGCTGTCAGGCCCCGGCGGGCTCGCCTCGTGGCTGCGGACCAGCCAGCTCGACGGCTACGCCGCCTCGGTCAGCCTGCCGCTGGACATCGGCGCCGCCACCGACACCATCCCGGTCCACCTGCGCCGCGCCGTCGCCCGCCGCGACCAGCACTGCCGCTTTCCCGGCTGCGACCAGCGGCCGGCCCGCTGCCACGTCCACCACCTGGTCCCCCGGTCCGAAGGCGGCGCGACCAGCATCAACAACTGCTGCCTGCTATGTCCCTTTCATCACCTTATTGCGGTGCATCGGTGGGGCTGGCAGCTCGTCCTCAACCCCGACGGCACCACCACCGCCAGCCTCGGCGACATCATCCTCCATAGCCACGCACCACCCGTCGCCGCCTAACGAGGCCATGCGATAGACGACGTAGTCGAGGTGCCGAACGCGATCAGCATCCGGCCTTGGGGGGCGTCAGGCAATCACGGACTTGCGCGAAGAACGTCGTCAGCGCCCCGCAGTTCTCATCGACCTTGGCCCTCTCCAGCTATGTCGCTTCGAAGTATGGTGATCCGCGACTGCTCGGCCAAGTCCGTCGGACGGTAGTCGTCAAATATCGACGGTCCCGGACACGCAGGTGACTACGCCGCCGCCGACCCAGACTGTGCCGTCGGGGTCACTGCTGATGTGCACCTCGCCACGACGGCCGAGGGCGGTACCCTGCCGGGCCAGGTAAGGCGCCTGGGCGCGGCCGGCTGCCAGAAGCCATTGTGCGAGGGATGCGTTGAAGCTGCCGGTGACCGGATCCTCGATTGTCGCGCCGTCCTTAGGGAAGAACGCTCGCACTTCGAAGGCAGCTTCGGCGCCGGGCGGGTGCGGGCCGGCAATGCCCAGATCGATGTCGGTTAGGCCAGGCTTGACCGCAAGCACCGCCTCTGCAGAGGCCAGCAGGACGGCAACCCAGCCTGGGCCGTTGTCCGCCCATTGCAGGTCGACGATCTCGTCCCGGCCGATGCCGAGTATTCCAGCGATGTGCTGGGCCAGCGGCTCGTCAACGGGGCCGGCGCGCAGCAGCGGGGGCGCCGCGAATCGCAGGCCATCGTCATCGTGCCGGATGGTTATGAGCCCGGCGCCGCATTGCTGGACTACCCGGCCACTCTCACGCGGTTGACCGCCCGTCTCCAGCCAGGCGTGGCAGGTGCCGAGCGTCGGATGCCCAGCGAACGGCAATTCTCCCGTCGGCATGAAGATCCTGACGCGATAGTCGGCTTGGTCATCTTCCGGCTGGAGCACGAAAGTCGTCTCCGACAGGTTCGTCCAGTGCGCGAACTGCTGCATCTGCTGGCGGCTCAGCCCGTCCGCGCCGAGCACGACAGCGAGCGGGTTACCGAGGTAGGGGGTGCTGGTAAAGACATCCACCTGGCGAAACTGGCGCGGCATGAGGTGATTGTGTCACCGGGTGGCCAGGGTGGCCGTCGGCAGCGCCATGATGGCCGGGTTCGCGTCCGCCAGTACTACCTGTCCGTCGGTACAAAGCACCACTGCGCTCTGCGGCAGTTGCTGAAGTTCGCGCTGCTCCACCAGGAACTCTCGGGATCGCTGCGCCGTCCTGGCTAGCGAATCGCTCGCGCCGATCGCCCGCGACGTGCTGACTCCCCACGAGCTGCCAGTGCTGATCCCATCGCTCACAGACATGGCGGTGGATACGTTGGCATCCCTAGATCCGAACGGCGAAGACCCGTCCCGCTTGCTGCGCCCGGCCGTCAGGGTCAGCGAGTCCGAGCTCGTATCGCCCACGGTGCTGGTGTAGGAGTCGCCGTCGGTTTCGGTGATCGACGTCCCGACCGTGTCAGTCAGCTGGCTCAGCACCAGCCGGTGCTCTGTGCCGATTTGCTCGGAGGCGAACCTGGCCTCCTCGGCGTTACCGAGCCGCATGAAGGCAACGGCGGCGTCGCCACGGCCAAGCCGTTCCCGTACCTGCGGCAGGATCGACCGGTAACCGAGCACAAGCCCGGCGCCAGCGCTCTCGGTCGCGTCGCACAGCCGGTCCACTGCGTCGCCTGGCAGTCGCTCGGCACCGAGCAGGACAATTGTCTGCTGCCACGGCTTGCTCGGGGGCGCCTGACGAAGGACCGCGGTGGTCGCGACAGTCAGGTAAGCCGCGAGAGTGGTGTTGCCCACAGCTGCAGCGCGCCGGTCCAGCCAGGCGACTTTCAACTGGCTGTGCACCGGCGGCGTGGTGGCGAGCGGGCCGAGGATCCGCAGCCTGGCCTCGATCGCCCAGGCCCGATCGACGACGAGGCGCTCCGCTCCGCGGCCGGCCAGCGTGCTCAGCCTGGTGAGCTCGGTCTGGGAGAGGACCTGGCCGAGGTGCTGGTCGGCACCCCCGATCTGACCAAGCGCGCGAAGTGCGGCAACGATCCTTGCCATGCTCGCGCCGTCACCGAGCGCCGCAAGCACACGGGCGATCAAGGCTGAGTCCGCGGCTGTATCGGCGTGTCCGTCCGCGGCATGCACGGTCATCGCGAGGACGTCGGCGAATACCTCGCGACTGAGGTCGGCGCCAAGCTGCAGGCTGGCCAGATCGGCCGGCAGCACCCAGACCGCCGGGTCGATGTCCAGGTGGCCGGCTACCGCGATCAGGTCGGCAGCTACGCCGCCCTCAGTCAGGTCGAGTACGGTGACCTGGCCGCCTGCCGCCAGCCGCGGCACGGCGATGGTCGTCAGCAGCGCCGACCATCCGGCCAGCGTGCCGCCCGCCACATCGACCCGGCCCACGGCGGCGGGCAGCGTTACCGGGCGCCATTGCGGCTGCCGCCAGCTGGCGACTGTCCGCCGCTGCCAGGTGCGGTGCAAGTGTGCGTACTGCTGCTGCCGGGCGGCGATTTCCCTCAGCTGCACCTCGCGGAACAGGGCAACTCGCTGCCGCTCCTCACGCAACCCGGCCGCGAGCGCTCGTTCGCCCTGCCAGATCCGCCGGCCCGCGTCGGCTGCCACGCCGATCACGATCAGTCCCGCAGCCACCGCCAGCCTGGCGCTCACCAGGAGACATGCCGCGTCGACCCCGGCCAGCACCAGGCATGCCAGCGCGGTGAGCCTCGCAGGCCGCGATAGCCGGGACTGTTCGCGCCGCTGCGCTGCCACCCAATCGGGATTAACGTCGTCTGGGTCCAGCGCGGCGGGCGGAGTCGGCGGCGGGCCTGGATCAACCTGGCTGGGCTGCCAGCCGAGGTAGATCAGGTCGGCGCGGATCCGGCCGCGGGGAACACCACGCCATGCCGCTGTTGTCGGCCCTATCAGCCCTGGCTCTGGCACTCCTGGCCCTGTCAGCTCTGGGACCGTGGGCTCTGGGACTGTCGGCTCTGGCATTGTCAGCGCTGGCTCGGGTGTCGTCCGGGGTTGCTGCCCATCAATGGGCACCAGCAGGCAGTTCGGCAGCGCTCCGGCAGAGCCAGCCATACCGTCGGCGAGCACCGTGAACTCCCCGGAGCGCTGCGCGACGAGACTCGCGGCGACAGTTTCTCGGCCGGCCGGAAGACGGCGACGCGGGAACCTTCGGCCGGCGACGTCCGGCGCCAGGCTGGCCAGCTGCAGGGCCAGATTGCGAGATACCGGTCCTTCTGCGGCCACCACCCGCAGCCTCGGCGCCAAGGCGGCCGCCCAAGCCTCGCTCGTGCTGGTGAAAATGAGCGCCGTTCCGGTGGCAGGCCCCAGCTCGAGCAAGCTGTCCAGGCAGGCCGCTGCCAGCTGCTGTCCGCCGCTGACCCAGATCAGGCAGTCGGCCCGAAGGCCGTGGGTGCGCAGGCTTTCCAGTGCTGCGACCGCTTGCCCGGCTCCCACCACCGCCACGCTCCGGTTGCGGACCGCGCGGCCGTCCTCGGACTGCGGTACACCTAACGACTTGGCCAGGCCGACCGTCGCGGGGGCGGCGAAGCCACTCAGATCCACGATCAGCACGGTCTTACGTAGTCTCATCGCCGCGCAGGCAGCCGCTCGGCCCAGCTCGGCGAGCCGTACTTCGTTATGCCCGGTTATCAGGACACCACGTTCGGCCTCGGCCCAGGTCACGGTGACCGGCTTTCCCGTGCCGGTAACTATGCCAAGCGCGAATCCGCCGGGCGCGACCGTATGCCCGGCAGACAATGCCGACCCGCTGGCCCGGCGGTGTAGCACTGCCATCAGGCCGGGGCGCCACGCTAACGGGTACCACACCAGCCACAGCGCCAGCGCCGCTTCCGCTGACCCGAGCAACAACGCTGACGGAAGCCCGTGCGCCAGTTCAGGAGTAACGCCAAGCCTGTGCGGCAGCGCGGCGAAAGCAGTCAGCGCAGCGCCGTTAGCCAGCAGCCAGCCGAGCCCGGCCAGTCCCGGCAGCAACAGCCACTGCGGCCGCCAGCGCGATGTGCGTCCCACCGCGATCAGAGCGACGGCGATGACGAGCGTCGTCGGCACGAACAAGACTTGGGCGACTACTGCGGCCGTCGCCAGGGCCGCCGCTAACTCGGCCCAGGTACTGAGCGGATCACCAGGCCGGGTTCGCCCGGCTGCGAGTGGCGCGCGCATGGCCCGTCAAGGTTCCCAGTCCTCCACCGCATGTGTCCAGGAACCTGACAAACTGCCTGCGTCACCGTCCGGCAGCGGCGGACTCGGCGACTGCACCACGACCCGGAACATGTCTGGCCGCAGCACTGCGATAGTCAGCGCCACAGGCCGGCCCGTACGCTGATCATCGAAACGCACCGTGACCATCATGGCCGGCTGACCTGCGGTTAGCCGCAGACTGCGCGCCACCGAAGGCGGCGGCGCCTGCAGCTCGATGTGCAGTGCCGCCGGCGAGCCGGAAAGTCCCTGCCCGCCATCCGCTGCGATTCCGGTGAGGCGCAGCAGACCCAGCACCGCGGGCAGCCCGGTGCCGCCATCCGGCTCACCCGCGAGGTCGCTGGGAACGTACGTAGTGCACAGCGCGGCCGGCTCGCCGCCAGCCGTCCACAGGAACCTGACCACGCAGACCTGCTGGCCGGAGGGGATCTTCAGCGCCCAGCTGATGTCCTCAGGCGGTAGCCGCCACGCGACCTGGCGGCTACGGCAGGAGAACTCCCCGCCCATGGCGTCTACCTGGGAAACCAGCCCTGGGACTCCCTCAAGCCCGATGACGTACTCGGCCGGGCTCGCGCGATAGAGCTGGCCGTCGGCTAGACGGCGGACCAGGTGCCTGCCGACCAGTTCCTCGACAGCGGCATCGATCTCAGCCGCGCTCACGTTGTAGCGTCGCGCAAGCGCCGAGTGACGCGGCAGCCGCCACCCCGGCTCGTGATGCACCAGGGCCGCGGCCAGCCTGTCAGCCAGCACACTCACCGCATGGCCCGCTGCGCCGGTTCCTGGCCGGCCGCCAAGCGGCCGGAGACCCACCTGCTGACCGCTAACCGACATGCTCGCTCGCCCAGCGGACGGCACCGCATCGTCTGCGGGTACGGGCCAGCCAACGGGCGAGGGTTCCATGGCCTTCTACTCTGCGTTACGCCGCGAGACGCGACTGTTACTTGGCCGAGCAGAATCCTTTTTAAGCGCAGAAGGTGAACAGTCATTGAACGGGCGCCGCCCAGTGAGGCGACGGGCAGGTGCCAAAACGGAGAATGAAGCCGGGCAGCGCAGCCGGCTTTCCGGCTACGCCGCCCTGCTCCAGGCAAGCCTGACTAGACGGCGACGTCCAGCTCCCTGATCTCGCCGATGGCCGCGCTGACATCACGGTCCGTTCGGATCCCGCCAGGAGCCAGCACACGCAGCTTCCAGTCGCCAGGCGCGGCGAAGAAGCGGAATCCGCCGTCTTCGCCCAGGGGGACTTCGGCGACGAAATCGCCACCGGAGTTGAGCAGCCTGGCGTAGCCAACAGCGACAGGTGCGCCGTCCTTGGTGACCTTGCCCTGGACTACGGCCTGGTTCCCGGCCGTGGTCACGGGCACGCCGCCAGCGGGTGCGCCGCAGCCTGCGTTATCCGCGCTCACGACCCGTCCCCGATCTCGATCGGAACGCCAACCAGCGACCCGTATTCGGTCCACGATCCGTCGTAGTTCTTGACGTTCGGCTGTCCGAGCAGCTCATGCATCACGAACCAGGTGTGCGCCGAGCGCTCGCCGATCCGGCAATAGGCGATTGTGTCGGTGCCGAAGTCGACGCCCGCCTCGCCGTACAGCGTCCGCAGCGCGTCGTCGGACTTGAACCTGCCGTCGTCCTCGGCCGCCTTCGACCACGGCACGTTCCTGGCCGTGGGCACGTGCCCGCCGCGCTGCGCCTGCTCCTGCGGCAGGTGAGCGGGCGCGAGCAGGCGGCCGGCGAACTCGTCAGGGGACCGGACGTCGATGAGGTTCAGGTTGCCGATCGCCTCGACCACCTCGTCGCGGAACGCCCGGATCGACGTGTCCTGCTCCTGCGCCTTGTAGCTAGTCGCCGGGCGCTGCGGCACTTCGGTCACAAGATCGCGGGAGTCCAGCTCCCACTTCTTCCGGCCGCCGTCGAGCAGCTTGACGTTGTCGTGGCCGTAGAGCTTGAAGTACCAGTAGGCGTAGGCAGCGAACCAGTTGTTGTTGCCGCCGTACAGCACGACGGTGTCGTCGTTCGAGATGCCGCGCTCGGAGAGCAGGGCCTCGAAACCGGCTCGGTCCACGAAATCGCGGCGCACCGGGTCCTGGAGGTCCTTCTTCCAGTCGATCTTCACGGCGTCGCGGATATGGCCTTTGTCGTAAGCGCTGGTGTCCTCGTCAACCTCGACGAGTACGACGCCCGGGTCGCCCCGGTGGGCCTCGACCCAGTCCGCGTCTACCAGCACGTCAGAACGGCTCATGCGTAACTCCTCCTCTTTATCAGCCCCTGGCCTGGGCAGGCCAGGTCCGGCGGATCATCAGGTACAGCTCACAGCCAAGGCACAGCCCGAACACCCCATTCAGGACGGCTGCGATCAGTCCGAGGGCGGCAGCGGTAATGCCAAGCGGGTGAAGTCCCGCAGCGTAGCCGATGATGCCCACGATGCCGATCACCAATCCGACCGCCTGGGCGAACCGCGGCGGAGCCTCTGCCTCCAGCTCGCTCGGCGGTCCTAGCCTGGGCCGGACGAACCAGCGATAGATGAGCCCATACGGGGAATAGCGCAGGCCGAGCAGCGCGCCACAAGCGAACACGACGGTCTGCACGGCCAGAACCCAGAGACTCCCAGTGATCAGGACGACTGCGAACATCACCATCGTGATCAGGGCGCCAAAACGCGGCCCCCGCGGATCAATCTCCATCTGGCCGGTTCCCTTCCGGGCAATCTTAGGTAACGGGTTAGCTCTGCGATCACGGCCGCCCGCACCAGCGCCGTTACATCGGCGCGTGACCAGCAGGCCGCCAGTCAGCCCGGACAGATGGCCGTCGACACCCGGCAGAAATCGACGGCACGGCGCTTGGTGAGCCTTAGGGCAGGCACGTAGCCGATGCTATGCGTGCTGGCTGCTGGTGTCACTATCCTGCTTCCCGATCTTATATATAGGAATGTCCTGCACAGCCTGGCCAAGCGCAGCGATCACGTCCGGTTTGCGCGGCTGCCCGCTGCCACGGCTCACGATCCGGCCGTCAGCGGCAAGCACCAGCACGGTGGGCGTGCGCAGAACGTTCAGCTCGCGGATCAGATCGAGGTGCGATTCGGCGTCAATGTCGAGATGAGCAACACCTTGCGTCATCGCGGCCACATCAGCCAGGATCCGGCGAGTCGCCCGGCAAGGCGCGCAAAAGGCCGACGAGAATTGGAGCAGCGTGGCCCGCTCGCCAAGCGCGTGGCCGAGCTGCTCACTGCTAAGCCTCTGCTGGCGCGGCATAACCGGATCAACCTCATTGCGTGTCGTGCGGAGCCTGCCGTTGGACCGTCGCCAGATGGCGCCGCCGGCCAAGCCGAGCGCGAGCGCCGCCAGCAAAGCCGTTAGTCCAGGTGTCACGCGAGTTATCAGCACGCCACGGGCCGGCATCATTCCCGGTTAGCTGGACGGGATGGTCACCAGCACCTTGCCGTCCGCGGTGATCTGGAAGCTCCGGAACGAGTGCGGCGGGACCAGCGACGCTGCCGGATACCACGGATCACTGCCATAGCCTGGCCGGACGGTCCACGATCCCGCGTTGGTCTTGCCGTTCTTGCCGATGACCCAGAACCGGCAGGTCGTGCCGGGCTTGATCCCGGACACCTGAACTCGCATCGCCGTGCCGAACGCGGTCGGCTGGTAATCAACGACCGCGCCCACATGCGTGCTTGCGCTGGTACCTTGCGCCACTTCCCAGCCAGCCTGGGCCGACTGGGCCAGCTCAGTGGCCGCCGCAGCGCCCCCAGCGGCGATGACGGCGGCAGCGGCAACCGCCGCCACACTGCGCCACATTCGCGTCCTGTGCGTCGCAGAAACCCTCCTGAGCAGGGTATTCAGCAACTCGGCCGAGGGCTCTGTCATCTCCGGCAGGCCGGTGGGTGCCAGGCTCAGCCGCTCCACGTCAGCGGCCGGAACCCGGCTCAGCATGGCTGGAAGGCCGGCCAGACCTGCCAGCTCGTCACGGCACGACGGACACTCCTCGAGGTGCTCTTCGACAACAGCCCGCTCGGCCGGATCGATGGCGCCCACAACGTAGACGCCAAGCAGCTGCCGGATCTCCCGGCAAGAGTGACCACTCATCGTCATGGTGCCAGCCCCCGTTCTTCTAGCGCGAGCTTGAGCGCGCGGAGGGCGTAGAAGGTTCGGGACTTGACCGTCCCGGCCGGAACACCGAGAGTTGCCGCGGCTTCCCCGACGGATTTTCCGCGATAGTAGGTCTCCAGCAGGACCTTCTTGTGCTCGGGGCGCAGCGCGCTGAGCGCGTCCGCAACGGCCCATGACTCCAGCGCCCGCTCAGCGTCGTCCGGCGCCGGGAGCACTCCCAGGGCGGCCTCGCCGACCTCATGCGGGCGGGCACGCCGGGCCCGGTAGGAGTCGATGGCAAGGTTGCGCGCGACCGCGAACAGCCAGGGACGGGCCGCCCTGTCGGCAATAGCTTCAGGGTGCTGCCACGCCCGCAGCAGCGTCTCCTGCACGATGTCCTCCGCCCGCTGACGATCCCCGCTCATCAGGTGAATGGCGTACCTGAGCAAGGGCGCCGCGTGCTCAGCGTAGAGCGCGCGGACGAGTTCCTCGTCCGACACGGTCCGACGCGCGCCCTGAAGACCTGTCACGCCCCTTAGAACGGGCCTGCCCGTCCGGCGGTTCAACCTAGCCGCCGGCAAATGGCGGGAGGACCTCGATCACGTTGCCCTCGGCGAGCTGCACCGATTCCGCGGCCCGAAGCCCCACCGGCGCGCCGTCGATCAGGAAGGACGATCGCGCAAGCACGGCTTCCAGGTTGGACAGGCGGGTGCCAGCCAGCCCGGCTGAGGCTACTGCGAGCGCTGTGGCCAGTGTGTCGGCCGTCACACTCTGCTCGGCGACGCCGGCTGCTTCCTTGGCTGCGGCCCAGTAGCGCAAGGTGACTGTGACCATGTCAGCTATCCTCGCTCATAGCGGCACCGGACAATGACGACCCTGGCGCTCGCCTGGTATTGGGTCCTAGTTCCGGCGGATTGACTCCGCGGGCCGGAGGTGGCGGAGGTTGAGCAATGTCCTGCTGCTCACGAATGCGCGGGAATCGCCCGCGGATATCTTGCCCTCGCTCAGCCTGCTTCCGCACGCCGTCCGCGTGTTGCCGGCCGCGGCAGACCATACGGGCGGGGCAGGGCCGGTTCCGGACGCAATCCTGATGGACGCGCGCCGTGACCTGGTCCAGGCCAGGCGGGTGCTGCAGGCGCTGCGGTCAGCGGGCACCAGCGTGCCGGTCATCGCCGTAGTCACTGACGGAGGCTGGGCCGCGGTATCCGCGGACTGGGGCGCCGACGACCTCGTCTTGCACACGGCTGGCCCAGGTGAGGTGGAGGCGCGACTGCGCGTCGCCATCGGCCGCAAGACGCAGTCAGCACCGCCGCTGCCTGACGAGATCCGTTCCAGCGGCCTGGTGGTGAACGAGGCGACTTACTCGGCCCGGATGAATGGCCGCGCGCTCGATCTGACCTTCAAGGAATTCGAACTGCTGAAGTTCCTGGCCCAGCATCCCGGCCGGGTCTTCACCAGGGCGCAGTTGCTGCAGGAGGTCTGGGGTTACGACTACTTCGGCGGCACCAGAACAGTCGACGTGCACGTGCGTCGGCTGCGCGCCAAACTCGGCGCGGAGAACGAAGCGCTGATCGGCACTGTCCGTAATGTCGGCTACCGGTTCGTCCCGGTCAAAGGCGGCCCTCAGGATGGCGGCCCGTCACTGCTCGACGAGCGGGGCAGGTCCGGCTTCGACGGCATCGACGGCCTGGCGAGCATGCCGCAGGCAAGCGCGGCGCGTGCCGACAGATAACGAACCAGACGCTGGCCAACCGCCCGTGAGCAGCACGCGCGGGGAAGTCGGCGTGAGCGGGCCGCTGCCGGCCGCCGAGGCGGCGGCCGTGCTCGACCTCGTGCAGCGCGCCGCCGACGAGGACGGCGTCAGCCCGCTGTCCGAGCACGTCATGCTCCACCTCCGGTATGGCGGTGATCCGCGCGCCCGCAACCTCCTGCTCTGGCAGGGACGGTGAACTCGCCGGGTACGGGCACCTCGACCCGACTGATCCGGTCGAGGGCCCGGCCGGGGAGATGGTCATCGATCCGGCGCGCCGGCGCCACGGCCTCGGCGTCACGCTTGGCCGGGCCATGGTCGCCGAGGCCGGGACCGCCGGGCTGCGGCTCTGGGCGCACGGCGAGCTGCCGGCGGCCGCGAGGCTGGCAGCGGCCGCCGGGCTGCAGCGGACCAGAGCGCTCTGGCAGATGCGCCGGTCCCTGCAAACCAGGATCGGCAGGCCGCAGCTTGCCGAGGGGCTCAGTATCCGAACCTTCCGGGTCGGCTCAGACGAGGACGCATGGGTAGCCCTCAATCACCGGGCCTTCGAGCGGCATCCCGAACAGGGTGCGTGGACGAGAGCTGATCTCGACATGCGCGAGCGGGAGCCGTGGTTTGACCCGGACGGCTTCTTCCTCGCCGAACGGGACGGCCGCATCGTCGGATTCCACTGGACAAAGATTCACGGCGGACACGACGGCCCGCCCGGACACGGCCACGAGGCGATCGGCGAGGTGTACGTCGTCGGCGTCGATCCGGCTGAGCGGGGCAATGGCCTGGGCCGCGCGCTGACCCTAGTCGGGCTCCGATACCTCCGTGGTCATGGCCTGTCCCAGGTGATGCTGTATGTGGACGAGTCCAACTCCGCCGCGATCCGGCTGTACGAATCGCTCGGATTCACCCACTGGGATACCGACGTCATGTATTCGGCAACCGCTCCCACCGGCCAAGACTCCTAAATGCTCGAGAGGTCGCTCGTCGGCCTGCGCCGGCAAGTCAGGCGGCCTTTGCCTCGCAGGCCGCAAGATCGGATTCTCCGGAGCGGGTCGTGCGGCGATAGTCAGCCCGGTAACTACGCAGCGCGTGAACCGGCCGGGCGACCCGGTCCCACAGCTGCGCCACGTCCGCTGCCATCATGCCGAGGGCGACGTCGGCCCGGCGGCGCTCGGCATCACTTTTGACCCGCTCCGCCTGGTATAGCTGATACACGGAGTACGGCATCACGTTGGGTTCCTCCTTGGAATGGGCCCTGGTTGGGCCTGCACCATTGAGGATCGCCGTAAGGCCAGTCAGCTGGCATCAGGCAAAGGCACTATCTCGGCCGGGAAACCGGCCGTAAGGCGGCCCGGCACGGGCCTACGGGTGCCCGCCATTGCGTCCGGCTCTAGTTAGCCCGGACCTCGGCGGTTGCGCCCTGGCGCACGCCGAGTACCGCGTCGATCTCGGCATTCGTCAGCGGATGTTCCGCGGTAGCGACAGCGCTCAGCAGCTCGGCGTAGAGCTCGATCTCCTCGAGCGCGACCCGGTCGTGGAGGCGTAGGTCGACGTCGTCATGCAAACGCCCACCACCCCCATCGCGTAGCAGCCAATCTCTTAGCACAGGTTAGTGGCGGGCCTGACCACGCGCATGACCCATCGGAGTCATTTTGGGGGCCACCCGCGTTCGCAGTTAGCGCCAGATTGCGTCCCGATGCCTCGCGGCCCGCTGCACGTATCCGGCGGCCGTATGCGCGAACGACTGCCGGTCTGTCTCGGTGAGCTCGCGTACGATCCGGCATGGCACGCCAGCAGCGAGCACGCCGGCCGGTAGCACAGCGTTCGGGAGCACGACGGCGCCAGCCGCGACGAGCGTCCCGGCGCCGACTTTGGCGCCGCCGAGCACGATCGCGCCGATCCCGATGAGCGCGCCTTCGCCGACGTGTGCGCCGTGCACCATGGCGCGGTGCCCGAGGCTGACCCGGTCCTCAAGCACGGCCGGCTGGCCGGCGTCCACGTGCAGGCAGCACAGGTCCTGAATGTTGCATTCCTCGCCGATGCTGATCTCCGCGTCATCGGCGCGCAGCACTGAGCCGTACCAGACCGAGGACGAACGCCCTAGCGTGACCTTGCCGACCACGATAGCGCCGGGCGCGACCCATGCCTGCGCGTGGATGACGGGGGCGTCGCTGCCCAGTATCCCGATCAGGGCTTGTGACTGCATGAAGCACTGCTCCCTCTTGTCAGGGTGTCGTTGGCGATTGTGCCAGCCACTGCGGCCCGGGTGCGCGTTGAGTCGATGAGCAGCGGAAGTAGCATAAAAATACACAAAACACCGTTTCGGTTGCAAGCAGGGGAGGTTAGGGACAGAGTCATGCGCGACATCCCAGAATCATTTACGCTCGCCGGTTGCCGTGCAGTTCCCGCAGCTCTCCGGCGGGCACTGGCACCACCCCGGCAATCCTGGCAAGCTCCCGCGTTGGCGATGCACGCAGATCCGGGTCGACTGCCGGAACGACTTGATTGGTGAGACATGAGCGAGCACGGTCACCTGTCGGCTGACTTGGGACACGACGACCAGTTCGAGCGGGAGATGCGCGGCTACAACCGCCGGGAGGTCGACGAGGCCATAGCCGCTCTCCGGATCACCGCCCGAACCCTGGAGGATGGCAAGCGCGATCTCCAGGACCGGCTGTCCCAGGCGCTCGACGAGACTGAGCGGCTCAAGCTGGAGTTGTCCACGGCGCGATCGGCTGGCAAGCCGCCGCACGAGGAGGTCAGCGAGCGCGTCGGCCAGATCCTGAAGCTGGCCGCGGACGAAGCGGCCTCGATGCGCAGTCAGGCAGACGGGGACATCGGCAAGCTGCGCTCGGAAGCGCAGGCGGAGACCGGCAAGCTCCGAGCCGACGCGAAAGCAGAGACCGACAGGACCAGGGCCGAGGCGCATGAGCAGGCCGAGCGCATGCTAAGCGCCGCCCAGGAGCAGGCCGATCGCACGGTAGCAACTGCCAAGTCCGAGGCCGAGGCCACGCGCAAGAGCGCTGGAACCGACGCGCAGCGCGCGCTCGGCGATGCCACCAAGCAGGCCGAGGCCGCCGTGGCCACCGCGAAGGCACAGGCTAAGCAGCAGCTCGACGAGGCAACCGCGCGGGCGACTGCCATCCACGACGGCGCCGAGCGGCGGCTTAACCTGCTGATGTCGCGTCATACCGAGGCGCTTCGCCGGCTAACCGAGATCCGCGACGTGGTGACCACGCTGGTAGCGGGCGAGACCGACCGCGGCTCGCTTGAGGACGAGGTGGCCCGTGCCGTGGCGGGCGCGATGGCTGGTAGCGCGAATGCCGTCAGCGCTGGCGGCAATAACGGCGGTGGCGACGCGCATGGCCGCGGCGCGGCGCCTGTCCGTCCATCCCCCGAGGGCCGCCACGCGAGCGGGTCCGCCCAGGCCCCAGGAAACGGCGCACCGCTTGCTGCAAGCGCTCCGCAGGCTGCTGGCGCCCCGCTTGCTGCTGGCGCCCCGCTTGCTCCTGGCGCTCCGCAGGCGGGTGGCCCAGCGCAAGCTGGCGGCCCGCAGTCCGCAGAAGCCAGGCATGTCCAGGGCGGGCGGGCCGCCGCGCCCGACGACACCGCCGCCGATGGCATAGCGGTCATCGCGGAATAACGCTGCCTGCAGGCCAGTGCCTGTCGGCCGTCTCCGCGGCTCGCAGGCCCGTTGCCTTGGTAACGACGTGCTCGGCGCCATCGCGGCCCGAGTGGTTATGGCCAGACGACCTGCAGCGGCGTGCCGAAACCGCTGGCGATTTCAGGACCGCGCTCGGCGCTGACCAGCACCCGCCTGGGGGCGGGGCGGCCCCGTCCCTGCAAGTGCGTGCCGATTTACATCGCCGAAACTCTTGACGCGGCAACCTGACAGTCTTACCTTCAGTGAAATGCTGTTCCATAATGTCGAACAGCATTCAGACATCTCGCTGAGGGAGGTGAGAAGCCCGCCGCCTGCCGCTTCAGCGAAGGGCGCAGCCGTCGGGCGAACGCATGGCCGCACTACCAACGACCCCGCAGAAACTCCTTGCGGAACTAGTGGGCACCGCGTGCCTGGTCTACGTCGGCGCCGGCTCGGCCGCCGCCACCGCAGTAATCGCAGCAAGCAGCAAGGCTCCATTCTCACTCGCTGACCTGGGAATGATCTCGTTCGCGTTCATGCTCGTCATCGTCGGCGTTGTGTACGCGATCGGGCACATCTCCGGCGGCCACATCAACCCGGCGGTAACCCTCTCGCTCGCTGTCTCCGGCAAGTTCCCCTGGCGGGAAGTGCCCGGATACATGCTGGCGCAGCTGGTTGGCGCCATCGCCGGGGCGGCCGGCATCTTCCTGACCCTCGGCAAGGCTGCGGCGGTGGCGGCCGGAGGGGGCGTCACCGCTTACAACACGGCCTCGATGGGATTCGGCCGAGCCCTGGTGATCGAGGCAATCGGCACCGCCGTCCTGGTGTTCGTCATCTTCGGCGTCATCGACCACCGAGCAGTGCCCGGCTGGGCGCCAATGGCGATCGGCGCAATTGTGTTTGCGATCATCATCATCGTCGGCCCGGCCACCGGCGCAGCCATCAACCCAGCCCGTTACCTCGGCACGGTGGTTATGCAGGGCGCGTTCGGCGGGCACATCACTTGGTCGGAGATCCCGGCCTACCTCATCGGTGAGCTCGCTGGTGGCGTCCTTGGCGGCTTGGCCTACGTCGGGATGTCGAAGGTTCGCCAGGACGCCGCGCTCACCAGCCTCGCCCCGGCCGAGCCCGAGAGCCCGGCCGAGACCGTCCGGGAGACAGCATGAAGAAGCTCATCAACACCGCCGAGTCAGTAGTAACCGACGCCCTCGCCGGGATCGCGGCCGCTCACCCGAGCCTCTCGGTGGACATCGAGAACAAGGTCATTACCCGCGCGGGCGAGCCCGTTCCCGGCAAGGTCGGCCTGGTGTCGGGTGGCGGCTCGGGGCACGAGCCGCTGCACGGCGGCTTCGTCGGCTACGGCATGCTGGACGCGGCCTGCCCCGGCGAAGTGTTCACCTCGCCCGTCCCGGACCAGATGGTGGCTGCGACCAGGGCTGTCAACGGCGGCGCCGGCGTCTTGCACATCGTCAAGAACTACACCGGCGACGTGCTCAACTTTCAGATGGCTGCCGAACTCGCCGATGACGATGGCATCGAGGTCGTGCCCGTTATCGTGAACGACGACGTCGCGGTCCTGGACTCGTTGTATACCGCGGGCCGCCGCGGCGTTGGCGCGACGGTATTCGTGGAGAAGATCGCCGGCGCGCTCGCCGAGCGCGGCGCTCCGCTCAGTGACGTGGCGGCGGTCGCTGCCGAGGTCAACGAGCGGAGCAGGTCATTCGGCGTGGCACTGACCTCATGCACGGTCCCGGCCGCCGGCAAGCCCACATTCGAGCTTGATGACACCGAGATCGAACTCGGCATCGGCATCCACGGCGAGCCGGGCCGGTATCGCGGGCCGCTCGCGCCGGCGAGCGAGATCACTGCCGCGGCGCTCGACGCTATTAACGCGGACCTGCCACTGACAGGCGACGTGCTGGTCATGGTGAACGGCATGGGCGGCACCCCGCTGATCGAGCTATACGTCGTCTACAACGAGGTCCACAAATACATCACCGGCAAGGGCGCCAGGATCGCCAGGAACCTGGTCGGCAACTACATCACCAGCCTGGAGATGCAGGGCTTCTCCGTGACGGTGTGCCAGCTGACCGACACGCTCACGCAGTTGTGGGACGCACCCGTGGACACACCTGCCTTGCGGTGGGGCCGGTAGGCCTTGGCCGGCAGGCCTTGGACGATAGGCCTTGGAGGTAGAAAGGACAGGCCGGCGGCGCGGCACGCGCGCCGCCGGCGGCTACCGCGAGGAGCTTTTATGGATGCCGTATTCATCCGCGCCTGGCTGGCCGAGGCGGGTACCGCCATCGAGGCCCAGCGCGATCACCTGACTCAGCTTGACGCCGCCATCGGCGACGCGGATCACGGCATCAATCTGGCCCGCGGGTTCAGCGCCATCTCGGTCGCGCTGGATCAGGCAGCCACGCCCACGCCAGGCTCGGTGCTGATCCTGGCCGGCTCAACCCTGATCTCGAAGGTCGGCGGCGCATCGGGCCCGCTCTACGGGATGGCGCTGCGCCAGGCCGGCAAGACGCTTGGTGACGCGGTCGATGCCAGCTTGCCGGAACTCGCCGCCAGCTTGGAAGCTGCGCTGGCCGGAGTGCAGAAACTCGGCGCGGCCCGCGAAGGGGAGAAGACGATGGTGGACGCGCTCGCGCCAGCCGTCGCCGCGCTGCACAAGGCAATCTCGGAGGGCACCAGCACGGCCACCGCACTGGCCGCCGCTGCGGCAGCGGCCGCAGCTGGCGCGCAGGCCACGATTTCCATGCAGGCGCTGAAGGGCCGGGCCAGCTATCTCGGGCCGCGCAGCGTCGGCCACGAAGATCCGGGCGCTGCTTCCACTGCGATCATCATCGGCGCCCTGAGCGACGTCGCGCAACGGCAGGCGTCGTGACGCAGATGGGCGCCGCACCAGTCTCGGGCGGCATCGCCGCCGGAAGGCTGTACCTGGGCGATGTCAGGCCGCCCGCCGGCGCGACGGCCAGCCAGGTGAGCGCCGCCTTCGCGGCCGTCGCGGCCAATCGCGGCGCGCTAGCCGAGACGCTGCGTGCGGACGGCCGGGATGACGAAGCCGACATCGTCGGCGTAGCGGCACTCATGGCCGCTGATCCCGTTCTCGTAGACCCCGCCGTGGCGGCTGTAGCCGAAGGGGTGGACGCCGCCACGGCGGTCACCAACGCAGCCGAGGCTCAGGCCAGCGTGCTGGGCGGCCTGGACAACGCCGACATGGCCGCCAGGGCCGGTGACGTGCGCCAGATCGCGCAAGCCGTGCTCGAGCAGCTGGCCGGGGGCAGGCCAGCGCTGCCGGCCGGGACATTCATCCTGATCCGCCGTGAAGTAGCCGCGGCCGACCTCATCGAGCTGGCCGGGCAGGGCCTCACCGGCGCCGTGTCAGTGGCAGGCGGGGCGAGCTCGCATGCCTCGATCATCGCGCGCGGTCTCGGGCTGCCCATGCTGGCCGGCGCCGACGAGGCAGTGCTAGGGCTGGCACCTGGCCGGCTGGCCGTACTGGATGCTGTCGCCGGGCAGCTCATCCTCGACCCCTCGGCTGACCAGCTCGCGCGCGCCCGGCCCAGCGCGGGGATCACCGCCTCCGACGGGCCAGCCAGCACGGCCGATGGTCAGCCGGTCACCGTGCTGTGCAACGTGGCGTCCGCGGCCGAGGTCCGGCTCGGCCTGTCGGCCGGCGCGGCGGGCGTGGGGCTGCTGCGCACCGAGATTCCCTTCACCGGCGCTATCAGCTGGCCTACCGCTGACCAGCACGACAAGCAGCTGGAGCCCATTCTCGCCCTGCTAGGAGGGCGAGAAGCGGTCGTGCGGTTGCTCGACTTCTCCGGCGACAAGATCCCGCCGTTCCTGCGCGGCCGGGCGGCTGGCCTGACCGAGCTGCTCAGTCACCCGCGAGCGCTGACAGCCCAGCTCACGGCCTTGCTTCGGGCCGGTCAGGACGCCGACCTGGCCATCCTGATCCCGATGGTGACCTCGCTAGCGGAAGTGGCGACGGTGCGGAGCCAGCTTGAACGCGCGGCGGCCGACCTGGGCACGCCGCGGCCAAGGCTCGGCATCATGGTCGAACTTGCGGCGACCGCGACGGCCGCGGCGACGTTCGCGTCCGAGGTGGATTTCTTCTCGATCGGTACGAACGACCTGACCGGGCAGGTGCTTGACCTCAGCCGCCTGGATCCAGCGGCCGGGCCGGCGCTGGCAGCCGATCCTCGGGTGCTCGAGCTCATCGGCCACGTGGTCGACGCGGCCACCAGCGCGGACATCCCGGTCTCGGTCTGCGGCGATTCGGCCGCGAGCCCGCTGGTCCTGCCACTGCTGATCGGCCTCGGCATCCGGACCGTGAGCGTGCCGGCCGCGGCCGTCAGCCGGGTGCGGGACGAGCTGAGCAGCCTTGACACCGGAACGTGCGCGGCGCTGGCGGCCAAGGCCATGGCCGGGTCGTCCGCACGGGACTCCTGGGATCTGGTGCAGCGTGCTGGCCTGGGATAGCCACGGCAGCCGGCCGTCAGCGCGGCTTCGAGCGTCAGCTGAGTGCGGTCAGGGCGGTACCGCCGCGACCGGCCCCGAGGTCACGGGAGATGCCGCGAGCCGAATCGGTTACCGCCCTGGCCAGTTCGTCGCGGGCCGACACCGCCAGCAGCCGCTCCGCCGGCCCGACCAGCCCGATAGCGCCCGCCACCGAGCCCTCCCTGTTCAGGATGGGCGCCGCGATGCCGGCGTCGCCAACAGTGGCCTCCTGGTCCTCGACCGCGTAACCCTGTCGGCGCACCTGCGCCATGGCCCGGCCCAAGGCAGCGCGCGTGGTCTTGGTCTTGCCGGTAAGCGGCGTCAGCTCCCCGGCGACGAGGCGCGCGTAGCTCGCCGGCGGCACGTTCGCGGCGATCGCGTGACCAAGGGCGCAGGCATGCCATGGGATCGCGGCGCCGACCTCGAGGATCTGCACGGTGTTATCCGGCCGGAAGACGTGATGCAAAACGATGGCGCGCGAGCCCGACAGGGTGGCCACCCAGACGGCCTCGCCAGCGCGTTGCGCCAGCGCTTCCGACCACAGCAGCGAGCGGGCGCGCAACTCCGATCCGTCCAGGAACGCGTTGCCAAGCTGAAGGACACCAGGGCCGAGGCTGTACTTGCCGGTATCCGGATCCTGCGCCACCAAGTCGTGCTTCTCCAGCGTCCGCAGCAGCCCGTAGACCGTCGGCTTCGCCAGCCCTACCCGGTCGGCGATCTCGGTCACGCCCAGCCGCGGGGTACCCGAGCCAAGCGCCGTCAGGATTGCCGCCGCGCGTTCCACCGATTGAATCATGGAGGCCTTTCGGTAATGTCGAACAGTATTCAGGATAGGCCATGAGCGATAGCGCGCGGGTGGGGATCGTGCTTGTCTCGCACAGCGCTGCACTAGCGGCGGGCACGGCGGAACTGGCAGGTCAGGTGAGTGGCGGCGCCGTCGTCATAGTGCCAGCCGGGGGCACCGACGATGGGCGCCTCGGCACGAGCATTGACAAGGTCCGCGAGGCCCTGGCAAAGGCTAACTCGGGCGCGGGCGTGGTCATACTCCCTGATCTTGGCAGCTCCGTGCTGACCGTGCGAGCGCTGCTCGCGGACGGCTACGACCTGCCCGATGCGGTGGCGGTCGCCGACGCGCCGTTCGTGGAGGGCGCGGTAGCGGCCACTATCGCTGCTGCCGTTGGCGGCGACCTCAAGGCAGTAACAAGTGCGGCGGAGGAGGCGCGCAATGCGAGGAAGCTCTGATACACCAGCCGCGGGCACGCCAGAAACTGCGGGCACGCCAGAAACCGCTCGCACA
The DNA here is from genome assembly GCA_963804435.1 of uncultured Actinomycetota bacterium. GTDB lineage: Bacteria > Actinomycetota > Actinomycetes > Streptosporangiales > Streptosporangiaceae > JAJYUU01. The sequence continues at coordinate 5,354,734 of CAWDQI010000001.1, forward strand.
CCAAGAATCACAGACACACTAAAAGCCACAAATGCACTAGAAACCACGATGGCGTCGGTCACCCTGGCCGGAGACCTGCACGCCAGGCCTGCGGGCTCGCTGGCCATAGCGGCCGCGAAGTTCGAGTCGGCTATCGAGCTGTCGTCGGGCGGCGGTTCCGCCAATGCCAAGAGCGTGCTGAGTGTGATGGGGATCGGCGCCACGAGTGGCCAGCAAGTGACGGTGCGCGCCACCGGACCCGATGCGGATCGGGCCGTCGCCGCCATCGTCGAGATCCTGGCCGAGGCGACGAGTGTGGGCGCCTAATCCGGAAGCGTGTCAAGCTGGCGGAGAATGACGCCTTCGCGCAATGCCCACGGGCAAAGCTCGAGCACGGGCAGGTTAAGCAGATCCATCGCCGCATCGGCCACGACCGCTCCGGCTGCGAGTTGGTGGGCCCGGCCTTCCGATACTCCGGGCATCGCTACCCGCTCCGCGAGGGGCATATGGGTCAGCCGTTCTGCGATCGCCGTTACGTCGGCATGCTTCAGGATCCGCCGCACGTAGGGACCATCACTCGAGGGGGCAGCGCCAGCGATCCTGGCCAGCTGCCTGAAGGTTTTGGACGTGGCCACCGCGTGGTTGGGTGGCCCGTCTCTGAGCAGCGGGCCCACGGTGGTAGCGATCTCGGCCCGCACGTGTTTGCGCAGCTTCCTCACGTCCGCGTCGGACGGCGGGTCGCCGGGCAGCCAGTCACGGGTTAGCCTGCCCGCGCCGAGCGGTAGCGAGACGGCATAGTCGGGATCCTCGTCGAGCCCGGCCGCGATCTCCAGGGAGCCGCCGCCTATGTCCAGTAGCAGCAGGCGGCCCGACGACCAGCCAAACCAGCGGCGGGCCGCGAGGAAGGTGAGCCTGGCCTCGTCCGGTCCGGGAAGTACCTGGATAGCAACATTTGTCTCGGCTTCGATCCTGGCCAGCAACTCATCGCCGTCTGCGGCGTCGCGAACGGCCGAAGTGGCGAAGCCGAGCATCTGGTGAACGCCCTTGTCCTCGGCAATCTGCAACGACTCGAGCACGAAGTCACGCAGGCGCTGCGCGCACTCGTCGGTCAGCCTGTTCTCGCTGTCCAGGTTGTCCCCAAGCCGCAAATCGGCCTTGTGCGAGAATGCCGGAATCGGCCGACCGCCTTGATGAGCGTCGACGACAAGCAGGTGAACAGTGTTCGATCCGACGTCGAGCACGCCCAGTCGCATAACTCCGAAGCTACCCGGAGCCGCCCTCCGGGAACACCAGGCCAACTGCCGACGCTTCAGTCGGGGAGGCGCTCGTGACCCAGTCGCGGGCACGCTGACGACCTAGGAGGGGAAGGCAGACCATGACCGCGGAGATAAGAGTCGAGCACGGCCGTAAGCGAGTGCGGGCCCTGCTGGACGGCGAACTGGTAGCCGACACGATTGCTCCCCTGCTGGTCTGGGAGGTGCCGTTCTACCCCACCTATTACATACCGGCAGGCGATGTGAAAGCCGAGCTGATCCCGGCCGGCACGGACGTAGATCCGCACCTCGGGCAGGCTGAGCTTCTGTCGGTCAAGGTAGCCGGCGGAGTTACCGCCGAACGTGCGGCGAGACGGTATCCGTCGAGCCCGGCCCGGCAGCTGGACGACGCGGTGCGGTTCGAGTGGAACGCCATGACCGAGTGGCTCGAGGAGGACGAGCCGGTCTACACCCATCCACGGGACCCGCATACGCGCATCGACATCCTGGCCAGTTCCCGGCACGTCCGGATCGACATCGACGGCGTCACCGTTGCCGAGTCCCACAGCCCGCGGATCCTGTTCGAGACGGGGCTGCCGCCGCGCTATTACCTCCCGCTCCCCGACATCAGGACCGATCTGCTGCGGCCGTCGGACTCACACTCTCAGTGCCCGTATAAGGGAACGGCCGCCTACTGGTCCGTGGATACCGGCGCCGGCCTGCGCGAGGACGTGGTCTGGATCTACCGGACACCCTTGCCGGAGAGCCAGAAGGTCGCGGGACTTGCGTGCTTCTACGACGAGAAGGTGGACGTCTTCATCGACGGCGTACAGCAGCGCCGACCGCAGACCGTTTTCAGCTAATTCGGGCCTTAGACGGCGACCGGCTGGACCGGGCAGCGGCAGCCTCGGCGCCTTCCATGACCCGCAACAGGTTGCCGCAAGTGAGCTTGCCGCAATCGGCCTCCGACCAGCCCCGGTCCAGTAGCGCCTCGATGAGAGCCGGGTAGCAGGAAACGTCCTCGAGGCCGTCGGGCTGGGCATCGACGCCGTCGTAGTCGCCGCCGAGCCCGATGTGGTCGATCCCGGCCACCTCCCGGACTTGCTCGGCGTGGGCCACTACGTCCGCGAGCGTGGCGCGCGGCCTCGGATTCCTGGCCTGCCAGTTGCCCTTGATCTTCTTGCGGGCCGACAGATCACGATAGTCGAGTCCCTGCCGCTCCATATCGGTCCTTAGCTCAAGTTCCCACTCGCGGCACCGCTGGGATACGAACGCAGGCACGAACGTGATCATGCACAGGCCCCCGTTGGCAGCCAGCCTCGCCAGGATGTGGTCGGGCACGTTGCGCGGGTGATCGCAGATCGCGAACGCCGAGGAGTGCGAGAAGATGACCGGCGCCTCAGCGGTGTCGAGCGCGTCGCGCATGGTCGTGGCCGCGACATGGGACAGGTCGACAAGCATGCCAAGCCGCTGCATTTCGCCGACCACCTCGCGGCCGAACGCGGTCAGGCCGCCCGCGGCGGGCTCATCGGTTGCCGAGTCGGCCCACGGCAAGTTCAGGTTGTGGGTGAGCGTCATGTACCGGACACCAAGCTGGTAGAGCGCCCTGAGAGTGCCCATCGAGCCGGCCATGGAATGACCACCCTCAGCGCCGAGCAGCGAGGCCACCTTGCCGGCGCTCATGATCCGACGCACGTCGGCGGCGGTGAACGCAAGCTCCAGAGTGGGGTTACGGGCGGCCAATTGCCGGATCAGGTCGATCTGCTCCAGCGTCGTGGTCACCGCGGCGTCGCCCTGCAACTCGGCGGGCACGTAGACGGACCAGAACTGCGCGCCGACTCCGCCCTTGGCCAACCTGGGCAGGTCGGTGTGGGTGAACTCGACCGGCGCCGAAATGTCCTGGTCGGGCGAGCCAGCCGCCCGCAGCGCCCAGGCCAGGTCATTGTGACCGTCGATCACGGGATAGCGGCCCAGCAGTGCGCGCGCCCGGTTCGGACCGGCAGTCAAGTCTCCTGTGCTCATTTCCCAAGCGTAGGGAGCCCGTCGCGGCGTGCAAAGGGACAAGATGCCAGGATAGGAAGGTGGATCGTCGAGCCCTCTGGATAATCGCCACGGTGGTGGCCTGTGCCGGCTTGGGTGCCTGGGCCGGGCACCAGATCGGCGACGGCCGGGCCGGCAACATCGCCCTGGTCAGCGCGACGTGCGCGGTGCTCGGCTCGTTCCTGCCCGGCGCTGTCCTGTGGCTGCGCGGGCGGGTGCGCGACCGCGGCAGGCCGCACCATCCAGCTGCATGACGGAGCCCAGACCACACCCGTGCATGCGGGAGCTCCAACGACGCAGGCCGGGTTCGCGGGGGTAGCAGGCCGCGTCGGCCCGAATGGCTGCGCCGCTTCTGCGGCTGCCGGAATAATGCCGATGAGCCACGCCCAGCCCCTGCCAGGTGCCTTCTAGGAGATCCCGGTGTCTGATTCAATAAAGTTCGGGGGCGTCACGCTCGACTGCCCGCACGCCGGGGAGCTAGCCGCGTTCTATGCCGAGATCACCGGCGGTGAGGTTACGGTCCCAGGTAAGTCCTGGGCCATGATGACTTCCCCTGACGGCTCGGACATCTGCTTCCAGGCCGCCCCAGCCTACTCACCGCCTACCTGGCCCGATGGAGCCTCGTCGATGCAGATGCACCTGGACTTCGACGTCGAAGACCTGGACTCAACTGAGCTGCGGGTGCTGGCCGCCGGGGCCACGAAGTACGACGTCCAGCCAAACGACCATTGCCGGGTCTACGCCGATCCGGTCGGCCACCCGTTCTGCCTGTCCACTTTGGCAACAGCGGCCCTGCGCCAGAGCTGAGCGCGCTAGGAGTCCATAGCCCTGCATTCTGCAGCCACCCAGCTAGCCCGGAGATAAGAGCCGGATCCTGCTGTGGGGCCGGACCGGTTCGACGTCGTCGGCGCCGCCATCGTGCTGGCCGGCGTAGGCATCATCTACTTCGCCCCGCGCGGTTAACGGCCGGGGGTCCAATTGGCGGGACTGCGCGCCTGGGGCACCGCCGGACAGGGCTGCCAGAGGTCCGGAGCGACCCCGTTCCCCTCCAAATGCTCGGCCATCACCGATACTGGCTAGGCGTCGCCACTCGGGGCCGGAAAGGGGCTGCTCATGCCGCGCTACAACCGGGTCGTCGTCAAGCTCAGCGGCGAGGCTCTTGCCGGGGCCGCGGGAGTTGGCGCGGACCCGGCCAGCCTGTCGCGGGTTGCGGATGAGGTCCTGTCGCTGCGTCAACTGGGCGTGCAGGTCGCTGTCGTCGTCGGCGGTGGCAACTTCTTCCGCGGCCGGATGGCCGAGGGCTGGGGCATCAGCCGGGCCGAGGCCGACAACATCGGCATGCTCGGCACGATCATGAACGCGCTGATGTTGCGCGGCGCCCTCACTGCGCGCACGGACATCGACATCCGGGTCATGACCGCCGTGCCGATGCAGAGCGTCGCCGAGCCGTTCATCCGGTTGCGAGCGATGCGGCACCTCGAGAACGGCTCGATCGTGCTGCTCGCCGGTGGCATCGGGCAGCCGTACGTCACCACGGACTACCCGGCTGTCCAGCGGGCGCTGGAGCTTGAGGCGGATGCTCTGCTTGTCGCCAAGCGCGGCGTTGACGGCGTCTACGACAGCGACCCCAATGTGAACCCGGATGCGGTCCGGTATGAGCAGCTGACTTACGACGAGGCGATAGCCACCGGGGTCCGGGTGATGGACACCAGCGCCTTCGTGCTCGCCAACGAGCAGGGGCTGACGATGCACGTCTTTGATGTGGCGGCGGCTGGAGCAATGCGCGAGATCTGCGTGGGCGCCGATTTGGGGACGCGTATCAGCGCCAAGATCTGAAGGCGCGGTACGTACGAGCCGCCCTGCCGCGGGAGATGCAGTCTGGGCGTTGTCATTGACATTCGGCATATCAGCCGTCTAGCTATGATCAAGGAGAGTTGCCGGACTCCGTATACGTCCCTTCTTGCCATTCCCTGCCGATGGGTCGGGCGGAGGAGCAGAGGATGACAGAGCGAGATTTCCTGCCCAGCCGCGCGGCAGGAGCTTGCCATGCCTGACGCGAATCCCGGCCAGCCTGGCGCCACCGCTGCCGGCGTCAAGTACGCATTCGTGGCGGGCGAGCACGATGTGTACTTCGTGCCAGCGGGCATGTCGCCCATCGAGAAGTACCGAAAGGCCGTTACGTTACTCGACGGCGGCGCGGGCCGCCGGGCCGCGGCCATGATCGCCGAAGCCATTGACCGCCTCTTCACCGATGGCAGTGCCGGACACGCGGCCGACGCGGCCGACACCAAGGCCACCTCTGGCGACTCACGCGCCTCCGATCCTGATCCAGGCGCCTCCAGTGACCCGAAGGTTTCGCCCACGGCGGCTGCCTACTACTGGATCCTGGCAATCATGAGCGGCCGCGCGTTCGAGCAGCTCACGCCCGACGACTTCGCGGCAATCGACCACGCCCGCAGTATCGCTGTCCGCGAAGCGCCCGCTGAACTGCTCGCTGCGTACGACGTGCTCTGCCGAATCCTCGACCGCTTGAAGGGTGAGGCTCAGAGCCCCGACGACCGGAGCAAGGCCCAGGACCAGTTGTCGCCCGACGACAGGAGCAAGGCCGAGGACCAGGGGGAGGCCGAGGACCAGCCGCATATGAAGCGGTACGTCAAGGCTCTGCAGATCCTGTGCCTGGTTCTTAGTAGTTTGCGGGATTGTGGTGTGCGGGCTGGCGTGGATTCTGGGCGTGCCTTTCCGGCCGACGACCAGAGCAAGGCCGAGGACCAGAGGGAGGCCGAGGCGGCCGACCCCGACTTGCTCGCCGATGAATGCGACAGCCTGGCCAAACCGTACCGGGAAGAGATCTATCGCCATCTCGGCACGATGCTGACAGGCCGGATCACCGAAGAAGCCGAAGCAGCGCTCGCGGCGGATGCCCGATCGCCGGAGCTGACCACCGAGCGCAAGGCCCAGGCATGGAAGTACTTCGAGAGAGTCCCGGCGCAGCCGCAAGAGCAGACCTTTGCCGACCCTTTCTTCCGCACGCTAGGCCTGGTACTTGTGGTCTGCGCGGGGGTCCTGTGCCTGGTCGCCGTTCCCCTCGCAATCGGCGTGCTGCAGGAACGCGGGGTTGTGCGCGCACTGATCCTGTCCGCGGTCATCCTGCTGGCTACCGTGGTCACGATCCGTTCACGCATCACGGAATTGGCCGCGAGGGAGCGGATCGCTGACAAGGACAGCGAATTCGGCGCGCGCCATGTGAGCCGCTACTACCGGCCGGTGCCAGCTCCGGGGACCGGCGGGATCCCCGTCAGTGCCGCCAGCCTCATCGAGGCGGAGAAGGCCAGGCAGGCGAGCGTGCGCATGGCCAGGTTCACCCGCCTCGTATCAGGCCTCGTCGATGAGCAGTTTGCCCAGGCCATCCCGCCCGATCAGACCACCAGGACCCGGTGGATGAAGGAGACCGCGGGCCTGAAGTACACCGTCAGGAGCGAAATGCTGCTCCGGTACAGCGACTCAGCGTCCCGGCCGGGCGCCCTGAACTGGCTGATCAACTGGCGAGTGAGGGGAATCACGGAGAAGTTCAACGCCGGCCAGCTGCGCGCCTACCAGCAGCAGATGCTTCCGCCGGCGCGCGTCGCGCTCGGATTCGCACTCGGGGCGGTGGTCAGCGTCGTCGCCGGAGGCTACGCCGGGTTCCTTGTGCTCATCCAGCGTCCGGTGCCGGGCGCCATCGCGCTCGTGCTGATCGGTGCGGCGGCCGTGCTGGTCGCGCTGAGCCGGGTCGACATCTATTTGGTCGAAAACCGGCGGCTGCCGGACGACCGAGCTGATGCAAAGCGGCAGCATGAGGGCGACCTCAAGGCATACGAGGACTGGCGGAAAGCGATCGCCGATCCGCCTGGCGATGATGAGATCGCCTACTGGCTCGAGCTCGACAAGATCCGCCTGATGAAGCTGTTCATGGCCCAGGTTGGCGTGCCAGGGCAGCACGTCCTGGCCCATGCCACGCTGACCGAGCCGGCGCCGGGCTGCGTGGGCAGGCACATGCCGTGCGGCCCGCCACGCTATTCCGCGTATAAGATCACAATTTTCCTGCTGACCCGCGCCGGTATCCGGCTGACAGCCATGACGCTCAACTTCCTCACCGGCGACGCGTTCGACCAGGTGCGGCGGGCCTTCCGGTACGACACGATGGTGTCCGCACGGGTGCAGGAGAGCGGGATCCGGTATGACTCCGCGTCCCGGCGGGCCATGCCCGCGCCCGCTTCCCCGTGGGCTAACGGGCAGAACGGCTCGTCCGGCACTCAGGACGGTGTCCGCCGCAACATCGACGGGTCGGTTATCTTGCGGCAGGAGTTGCGCCTCTGGATCGGGGACGGCGAGGGCCTCAGATTCCTGGTTGAGAATTTCGAGTCCATCGACACGGAATACTCCGAAAACCCGGTCGAACTGCTGGACTTGGCCCTCGAAGTTTCAGGCGTCGCTGCGGCGCTCGAGCTCCTCGAGACAGCCTGCGGTCGCGGCGACCCGTGGGTGGACGAACAGATCGAGCGTCTGGCGCGTCCTCAGGCGGACGATCTCGCCGACGTCGAGGCGTCCTAGCCGTTTCAAGATCATGATGGGAACGGGGTCCGACTAGGGCCGGTCCCGCCGGTTCGCCCGCCCTCGTCAGCCGCGTCGGCCGGGCTGGCCAGTTCGCGGTCTACCACCTTGTGCGCAAGGAGGTCGAACCCGCCCGCTGAGCGGCTGACGAGGGCTACCTGGACCCCCGGTAGCCCGCGGCGATAACGTGAAGTAAGGTATGCCTACCCTAATTCAGCGCCGCAGTGGTGAGGCCGAGTCATCTCCTGGCCAGCCCACTTCCCTGGAGGCTCCCGGTCATGCTTGCCACGTTCGTCATCTTCCTGCGCGAAGGAGTCGAGGCGAGCATGATCATCGCGATCCTGCTTGCCTATCTCAATCGCATCGGCAAGCGTGAGCACTTCCGGGACGTGTTCATCGGGGTCGGTGCCGCGCTCGTACTCGCGACCGCCGGTGGGACCGTGGCCTTCGAGACAATCCGCAGCTATGACGGATCCCGTGCGCAGGTGATCTTTGAAACTGCCACCTACTTGCTGGCGGCAGCCGTACTGACCTACATGACCTTCTGGATGCGCAAGCACGCCCGGTCCCTGTCCAAGGAACTGCGAGCCCGCACGGACGCGGCGCTGGATGGCCGAGCCAGGTGGGGACTGGGACTGCTGGCCTTTCAGGCCGTTGGCCGCGAGGGCCTGGAAACAGTGGTCTTCACCCTGGCAATCATCTTCTCGACGTCTACCGCCGGCGCGCTCGGCGGCGCGGTCTTCGGCCTCGTCTGCTCTCTGGGTATCGCGTTTGCTATTTACCGGCTCGGCCACAAACTCAACATGGCGAAGTTCTTCACGGTCATCGGCGTGCTGCTAATGGTCTTCGCCGCGGGACTGCTCGCCGACTCGGTGGAGAACATGCAGCAACTCGGCTGGCTGCCGGTCCTCAACGCGCCGATGTGGCACTCGGCGGGCCTGATATCGGAGGGCAGCGCCTTCGGCGACGTCCTGCACAGTTTCTTCGGCTATAGCGACTCCCCTACGCCACTGCAGTTGCTGATCTACGTCGGCTACCTGGCCATCGTGATCGTCGCCTACCTAGGCGTGCGGGCCAGGCTCCGGTCACGATCAGCGACTAGCCATTGACCTTGAGTGAGACGCGCCCACCTCTGGGGTAGAACCTGCTCACCGGCGCCCGCTATGGGCTCGCTGACCGGGAGGGGGTATTCGGGTGGACCTTGTTGTGGTAGTGATCGTGCTGGCTCTTGTCGTAAGGCTTTTTAGGTTAGGAAGGGCCTGGATAAGTCACCGAGCCACCAGCAGTATGCTCGCGAGCCGCTCCGGCGCGCGGCTCGCATCTATCGGAGCGCTGGCTTCGGACCATGAGCTAAGGAAAGGACGGGCCGGATTCCCGCGGGGTGACATACGATCCCAGGCATGAGGCGGCGGCTAGCGGACGGTACCTGGGTCGGCTCCGTGATTTGCCTACCTTTCCTGGCTGCCTTTGTGTTCCTTGGCGTGCAGGCGGCACACGAGCATCACTGGGGCAAGCTCGGCGGATTCATCGTCATCGCCGCCGCCTTCTTGGCCGTCCTGACCGGGGGACCGACGTGGCTTCACCGCATTCTGGCACGCCGCGGCAACACTAGTCAGTGACCGTGCGACCAGCACCCGCATCGATTTTGCCGCGACCGGACCAGCGATAGCGTGGCCGCCAGCCGATTGCCGTCTCGGCGGCCGCGCAGTCGACCAGCGCCCGCCAGGGATCTGCCCGGTAGCGTGCCGGGTCCTTGATTGGCACACCCGGAGCGATCCGGGCGGCCATCTCGGGGCTGGGCGCGGTCGCGGAGATATCGGCAGCGCAGAGCAGGGCCCGGTGATGCCCGGCCAGGGGCACGGTCAGCGCCTGCGCAACCGCTGCGGCGACGTCCCGGACGTCGACGAACGCACCGTACTCCCAGTACGGTTGCCATTCCGAAGCAGGCTCGGAGCGCCGCCGCGTCTCGATCCGCCGGTACTGATCAGGACTCCAGACCCAAACCGGGCGCAGTGACACGGTCGCGATCCCGGTCCGGGCGGTAAACGCCGCGCACAGGTCTTCGGCCAGGCGCTTGGAGAGGCCATAGGGCCGCATCGCCCGCCGAGGATGCGCATCATCGATCGGGAGGTAATCGGGAAGCCGTTCCCCTTCGGCTGTCCCGAAGACCTGAGCGCTGGAGAAGTGGATCACCCGCGTCACGCCAGCTTCCTCGGCGGCCAGCATCACGTGCCAGGTGCCGAGGACGTTGACCGCCATGATTTGATCCGGGCTACCCGCGGTGTCGTGCGCTATAGCCGCTAGATGCACGATCGCAGCGCATCCTTTCGCCGCGCGCGTGACCATGGCCAAGTCCAGGACGTCTGCGCCGTCAGCCCGGTCATAGCCAACCACGTCATGGCCGAGGCGCTCCAGGTGACTGGCAACCGGGACGCCGACGTTGCCGCGATGCCCGGTAATGAGAACGCGCACGCCACCATGATCTCGCCGTCCGGCACCGTCGCCAATCCGGTCGCATGACGCTCGCCCAGGGGTCACGCATCGGTTCCACGAACAGCCGCGCCGGATGCCGGCACGCTAGCCGCTGGAGCTTATGTTAAGTTGCGGTCCCATGCGGGGATTTGGCCAAGGCATCGCGACCATCGCCCGCCGGGACGACGCGATCCTTGAGGTCTGGTACCCACACATCGGGCTGGATGACTACCGCCCGGAAGCAGCTCGCGCCGGAATGCCACCGGGATGAGGTTCGCGACGTCCGATTCGAGACAGCAGAAACGGTCGTCGACCTCGATTCTCCGCGCACCGGACCTGCGGACGCTTACTTGCGCCTGCATCTGCTGTCCGCGCGCCTAGTCCGGCCCCACGGGCTCAATGTCGAAGGCATCTTTGGTCAGCTGAACTTGGTCGCCTGGACAGATATCGGTTCCCTCCACCCAGATGATCTGCCGACCATCCGCTCTCGTCAGCGCCTACTCGGAAAGACTCTCGCGGTTCACGGCATTGACAAATTCCCCCGGATGACGGACTTCGTTTCCCCGGCAGGCGTGCGGATCGCCGACGCCAGCCGTGTTCGCCTTGGGGCGCACCTCGCGGCCGGCACCGTCGTCATGCACGAAGGCTTCGTCACCTTCAACGCTGGCACTCTCGGACCATGCATGGTCGAAGGGCGCATCACCCAGGGCTCGGTTGTCGACGCTGAGACGGACCTCGGTGGCGGCTCGTCCATCTTGGGCACTCTGTCAGGCGGCGGCTCCAATATCACCAGGACCGGCCGGCGGTGCCTGCTCGGAGCCAACGCTGGCACGGGGATCTCTCTCGGCGACGACTGCGCCGTGGAGGCAGGCCTCTACATCACGCGAGGCACGCTGGTCACGCTCCCAGACGGCCGTGTCATCAAAGCCATCGAACTGAACGGCAGGCCCGGCATACTGTTCCGGCGCCACAGCGTTCACGGCAACGTCGAAGGAGTACGCGCGGGTCTTCGTCGACCGCCTTGGCCCGGCCGGTGTAGCCGTCGGCCGTCAGGACCGTTTGGTAGGCGAGCGCGGCGGGCTCGGCCAGCGGATTTGTCGCCCTGGCGGGCAGCCGGGCGCCGGTCGCCGGCGCGCGCAGGCGTCGCTGAGCCGAGCGGTGGGTACGCCGCAGATGCTGGCGGCGCTTGCCGCCGGTTGTGGACTGAGCGGGCCGGGATCTGGTGCCGCTGCGCCCGAGTACGAGGCAACCGGCCGGGTGGAACCTACCGCGAGGGAGCATTGGATGGTGGCGTGGGACCAGGTGACACGTGATGACGTTTTGCGCGCGATGCAGGAGTACGACCGACTAGGGCCGGAACCGTTCTTCTCTGAGCATGGTTTCGCCCGTACCACAACTTATGAACTGGTCTGGGACGAGCGCCGCTACCCGCCGAAGGCAATCTTGGGCACAGCGTATGAGTTCGCGACGGGCCAGCGCCTTGCCTCCGGTGACTTCGAGGGCGGGAAGACGGGCGCGGTGAAGGTCCTGGGAAAGCTGGGATTCACCATAGAGGCCATACAGCGACCCGCCAGGTAACGCCGGCCCGGCCACGTGAGCCTATGGCTGGAATCGGGCCGTCAATCTCAGGCGTGGCCGTGAGCCTCAAGTACGGTCACGAACCGCGAACCGGACGAATTCGATCCTGAGCACCTCCAGGCGAAGGCACTTCCTGGCGCGCGGGCGCGCCGCGACTGCGTGGGTGACGGGCGCGTCGCCGCAGACGGCCTGCCAAAGTCCGGGGCCGGCCCACCGCCGGGCCAGGGATGTGATGGTCAGCCGACACAACAGCCGGATGCTGCACACGCGGTCAAGGGCCTGGGCGAAGGACGGCGACCTGTGGAGTGCGAGGGAAGGAGACCGGGATGTCCGAAAGCGACGCTGGAGTGGTCTTGGCGCACGGTGCCTGGGCTGATGGATCGAGCTGGGCCAAGGTGATCGCTGGTCTGGGGTCTGAGGGGGTGAAGGCGGTCGCCGCGCCACTGCCGCTGACTTCTCTGGCCGAAGACGTGGCGGCGCTCGATCGGGCGCTGGAGCGGGTCGAGGGTCCGGTCGTGCTGGCCGGACACGCCTACGCGGGGGCGGTCATCGCGTCGACGAAGGAGGAGAAAGTTGCGTCGCTGGTGTATGTCACCGCGCTTGCCCCCGATGAGGGCGAGACCGTGGCTGACATCTTCTACCGAGCGCCACCGCATCCGCTCGCCCCGGCGCTCGGTCCCGATCGCCACGAGCTGATCTGGCTGCCCGAGGAGGCGTTCGCCAGCGCATTCGCCCAACACGCCTCGGCGCAGGAGCAGGCGCTGCTGGCCGCCGTCCAGCGGCCGCTCGCGGCGGCTTGCATCGGCGCGCCGGTGCTGCGTCCGGCCTGGAAAGACCGGCCAAGCTGGTTCCTTGTGGCCGAGGAGGATCGCATGATCCCCGCAGAGACTCAGCGTTTTATGGCAGAGCGAATGAAGGCGCGCGTGCATGCAGCCCCGGCCGACCACGTACCCATGGTCACGGCGCCGTCCGTGGTCGTCGACATCCTGCTGGAAGCGGTGCGTGAGGTCGAGTCACCCCAGTAAGGGCGCCGATGAACACGGCCGATCCCCGGCGGGCGAGCGCATGCTCCGTCGGCTGCGCCCTGAAGAAAGGAGAGAACTGTCATGACTGACATCGCGTACCGCACGGCGGACGTGGACGGCTTCACAGTGTTCTATCGGGAGGCCGGATCAGGTGACGCACCGACGTTGATGCTCCTGCACGGCTTCCCGTCCGCGAGCCACATGTTCCGCGAGCTGATCCCGCTACTCGCCGACCGATTCCACATCGTTGCTCCTGATCTGCCGGGCTTCGGCAAATCGGACATGCCAGCGCGAGGCGATTTCGACTACACGTTCGAGCACATCACCGACGTCATCGATCGCCTTACGGAAATGCTCGGCCTTGATCGCGTCGCGCTGTACGTGTTCGACTACGGCGCGCCGGTTGGATTCCGGATCGCCACCCGGCACCCCGAGCGCATCACCGCGATCATCTCCCAAAACGGGAACGCATACGAGGAAGGGCTGAGCGACGGCTGGAATCCTGTCCAGGCCTACTGGAAGGAGCCGTCGGAGGCCAACCGGGAAGCGATCCGGATGCTCGTGGAGCCACAGACGACGATCTGGCAGTACACGCATGGTGTCCCCGACGAAACGCGGGTCAGTCCGGACGGCTACGGGCTCGACAACTACTACCTCACGCGCAGTGGGGCCGACGAGATCCAGCTCGACCTTTTCCTCGACTACGCGAGCAACGTGGCGCTCTACCCAGCGTTCCAGGAATACTTCCGCACCAGCAAGCCGCCTCTTCTCGCGGTGTGGGGCAGGAACGATCCGTTCTTCCTGCCGGCCGGGGCCGAAGCCTTCAAGCGCGACATCCCCGACGCCGACGTTCGCTTCGTCAACACCGGTCACTTCGCCCTCGAGACCCACGTCGAGGAGATCGCCACTGCGATCCGCGAGTTCCTCACCTGATAGGTGTCACCCCAAGCAGGGCGGCTTACTTGGCGGCGGCAGGGCGCGCGTCCGGCCAACGGAAAGGATGGTCGTCGCAGGGCCGACTGGCCGATGGGCTACAGCGTCCCGCACCCGTCGACGTTCCAGCGGCAATGGGGTAGTCCGTCGCAGACCGATCGATGGTCCTGGCCGCGCAAAGGCTGGCGGGCCTGCGGGTGATCCTAGCGTACAGATTGCACTTGGCTGCAGTGTACACTTCAGTCTATGGATGTGACCGTCACTGACCTGCGCGCGCACCTGAGCGCCTGGCTGGAGCGAGCACGCGAGGGACATGAGGTCGTCGTGACCGACCGCGGTGTCCCTGTAGCCAGGCTGACCGGCCTGGCCACGACGGCGACGCTGGAGCGGCTCACTGCCGACGGCGTGATCGGCCGTCCGGCGACGGCGCAGCGGCCGCGCGCCTCCGGGCGCCGCCGCGTGCCCTCTCGCCGGCCACTCGCGGGCATCGTCAGCGACCAGCGGCGGTAAGAAGTGCTGGTTTATTTCGATCCCAGCGCGTCGGTCAAGCTGCTGGCCGAGGAGGTCGGCAGCGACCTGGCCGCGCAGCTGTGGGATGGCTGCGACGCGGCGGTGGCAAGCCGCCTGGCCTACCCCGAAGTCCGCGCCGCACTGGCTGCCGCTGCCCGCAACCACGACCTCGACGAGGGCGATCTCGATGAGGCCGAGCGGGCCTGGGAAGGTTACTGGGCGGCCACCCGTCCGGTTGAGCTCACCGCGGCCGTGGAGCAACGCGCTGGCAAGCTGGTCAAGGAGCACGGTCTGCGTGGCGCCGATGCCGTCCACCTCGCCAGCGCCCTGGCGATCGGCGACCCGGACCTCGTTCTCGCCGCGTGGGACCGGCGCCTCCACACAGGCGCGCAGGCCGCAGGCCTGCGGGTCGCACCTGCACAGCTCGACAGGTAGGTCCCCGCGCAAGTGCGCAGCGATCTGCCTACGACACCCCTGCGAGGTGATCGCGCCGGTTTGCGGCGTACCGGAGGTACACGCCCCCGTTTGCGAACCGCCGGGTGTCCAGCAGTTCCAGATCGGAGCGGACACCGCTCGGGAGCGCTCGCTTGCCACCTCCGACGACGATCGGAACCAGGAACAGCTGCAGCTCGTCGACCAGCCCGGCCTCGAGGGCCTGCCCGGCCAGGTCCGCTCCCCCCACGGTCATGTCGCGCTCAGTAGCCGACTTCAGCTGCCGGATCATGTCAGGATCAAAGTCCCGTTCGAGGCGTGTCCTGGCGCTCGACAGCGATTGAAGTGTCTGTGAGAACACGACTTTGTCGGCTGCCTGCCAGATCCCGGTGAAGTCCCGAACCAAGGACGGCTGGCCGGGCACCGTGTGGGCAGTCTCCCAGTAGAGCATCGTCTCGTACATCCGGCGCCCGTACAGGTAGGTCCCGACCGGCCGCTCCAGGTCGTTGACAAAGGAGAGCAGCTCTTCGTCGGGTGCCGCCCAGTCGAAGCTACCTCCGGCGTCTTCGACGTAGCCGTCCGCCGAGGCAATCGCCGAGTAGATGAGCTTGGCCATCAGGACTCCCTTCACTTCTTCACGCGGTAGCCGATGCACTTCCCCGCGCCACAACACCGCCGCGCGGTTGACGTCATCGCCGGGCCGTCCGAATTAAGCCTTGCGGCGTAGTCAGCGTCAGCCGCCTTGCCGGCATCAGCCGGTAGCCGGGCGCTCGCCACGCATTCGAGCGACATAGCGGTCCGCGGAGCGCTCGACCGCGGCAGCGCCGTCGCTCAGCACGACGCGGCCCCACCAGCCTCCGTACACCCGGTCGAAGCGGAACTGCCCCACCCGGCGGGCGATGTCGCGCACCGTGGCCTCGTCCAGCGGAATGAGATTCGGGTAACTCCACATGAAGCTGACCCAGTCGCGATCCGGCACAACAGTGACGGTATCGCCCGTCAGAAGCGCGCCGCTGCCGTCAGATCCGGCAGGCCAGTGCAGTACTGCCGCGCCGTCGAAATGGCCGCCGATGCGGGCCAGTGTGAGGCCAGGCACCGGCTCTGCCTCGTCGTCGAAGAACTCTATCCGCGCTGACAGGCGCTGAATCCAATGCTGGTCGGCGCGCGGGATCAGGATGCGTGCGTCAAATGCCTCAGCGAACTCGACGTGGGCGCCGTAGAAATGCGGATGCGACATGCAGATGGCGTCGATGCCGCCAGCCTTGCTGATGCTCGCGATCGCCTGCTCATCCAGGAGCGGGATGCAGTCCCACAGCACGTTGCCGCCGGGCGTGCACACCAGCAGGGCCCGCTGGCCGATCCCGACTGAAGGCTCGACGCCGATGCCGAGCAGGCCAGGCTCTTCTTCGCGGATGATGACCGAGTGGCCGGCGGCCAGCTCAGCCATCGTGGTCCATTGCTGACCGCCCCAGCCGACGTACTGGCGTTCGTCAGCGCAGACTGGGCACGCCGGTGGCGGCTGCGCGGTGTCGGGATACTGCACTGCGCACGTGGCGCAGATCCATGCTGGCATCCGGAGCTCCTCGCACCCGACCATGCAGGCTGGTCAAAGTTCGCCCGAAGGTGTCGACGGCGACGGCGAACCATGCTGAGCTTAACCACGCCCCAACGGCCAACAACGTGCAGACGCCGTGCCGGGAACCGGCACGGCGGGTCGGCTTACGGCAACCTACAACCAGGTGATCGCCGGCCACCACTACCTAACCCAGGAAGAATTCAGCAACCAATCCTTCTTCAAGAGCGGCGGAGGATGCCTGCAGAGTCCGTGAGCCCGGCCGAGGCGACATCACGCCTTTGATCGGTGCAGCTTAGTGGGCGGCCCCGGACACTGTCCGGGCCGCCTTTTCGCAGCGGGTCAGACGGGCTAGATTCTGCGCGCCTAGCCGCGAATCCACGGGATCTGACCGACTTCGCCGTACCTGCTTCCGTCTCCGGGCGAGCCGTGTTTATCACCCGGCTCGGATGAGGCGTCGAAAGCTGATAGCGGTGAGGCTGGTTTGCGGGTGGCTTCAGGATTGTGGGCCGCGAGTCCTGCTCGCTAGATACACGTGCGGCGGGTGGTCCCCGTGCTGTGTTGCGTGAGTTCCTCAAGTGGTCTAGTCCACAACGAACGGTGATTCCGTTTCAAGCCAGGGAGACCAATATGTCTGTCTCGACCAAGAACTCAGCTGACGCCACCGCGATCCGCCTGTTCACGATCCCGGTCACACCCGAGGAGGAAGTCCAAGCCCTGCGTGCGCGCGTAGCGGCGACGCGCTGGCCCGACGCGGAGACCGTCCCAGATCATTCGCAAGGCGTTCAGTTGGGGACGATTCAGGAACTGGCGCGCTACTGGGCGTCGGACTACGACTGGCGGTCGTGCGAGGCGAAGCTGGACGCCCTGCCGCACTTCATGACCGAGATCGACGGACTGGACATTCATTTCATTCATGTTCGTTCAGAGCATGACAATGCACTCCCGCTTATTCTCACCCACGGGTGGCCCGGCTCAGTGATCGAGCTGTTGAAGGTCATCGATCCGCTCACCAATCCCACGGCACACGGCGGGAACGCGTCGGACGCTTTTGATGTGGTGATTCCGTCGATGCCGGGTTACGGGTACTCAGACAAGCCGCGGGCACCCGGCTGGGGCCCTGACCATATCGCGACTGCCTGGGTCGAACTGATGAAGCGCCTCGGGTACGACCGTTTCGTGGCACAAGGGGGCGACTGGGGTGCTGTTGTCACTGATTTGATGGGCGTGCAAGCGCCTCCGGAACTGGTGGGCGTGCACTCCAATATGCCGGGCATACTTCTGCCCGACATCTCACAGGCGCTCCCCGTCCCCGGACAGCTCGTCCCCGGCGGCCCGCCGCCCCCGGGTCTTTCAGCCGATGAACAGTACGCCTTCGAGCAGATAAGCAGCTTTTATACCAGGGGCGCCGGCTACGCGGTAGAGATGGCGACGCAGCCGCAAACGATGTACGGAGTGGCGGATTCGCCTGTCGGCCTGGCGGCCTGGATGATCAACCACGACGCGTACAGTTACGGGGAAATCTCACAGGCCTTCGAGGGCAACCCCGTAGGCGAACTTACCCGCGACGAAATCCTCGACAACATCACGCTCTACTGGCTGACGAACACGGGGGTTTCGTCAGGCCGCCTTTACTGGGACAACAAGTTCGGCTTCTTCGATGCCAAAAACGTCCCCGTCCCGGCCGGCGTGAGCGTCTTCCCCGGCGAGATCTACCAGGCCCCGCGGAGCTGGGCCGAGCAGGCCTACTCCAACCTCATCTACTACAACAAGGTCGACGCAGGCGGGCACTTCGCAGCCTGGGAACAGCCGCAGCTCCTCACAGAAGAAGTCCGCGCGGGCTTCCGGCCGCTTCGATAGCTGAGCACCTCCGAACGGCGGCTGTTGCCGTGAGGTTGCCGTCAACAGTTGGCGACCCGGATTCCTAGCCGCCGTCCTTATAGGCCGCTGCCCCGCAGCTGCCAGGCAGGAAGGCGTAGACAGTGTGGTCGTCCGTGTCGACCGCGATCGTGTGGGTCCCTTCCTCGCTGGAGACCGTTTCCACGAGCTCGAGCTTGCTGCTGTCGACGACGCAGATGACGCCGGGATCTCCGATCGCGACGTACACGTGCGCCAGCTCGGGGTCGTGCATGAGCACGTCTGGCTGGCCTGGCAGCGGAACGCTCGCCAGCACTGTCCCGGTGTCACGGTCGAGGACGATCAGCGCCCCGCTGTCTACGGCGCAGAACAGCTTCGTCCCGTCGATCCACAGGCCGTGCGGCCCATCTGCCGGGACATTGATGACGCGCTCGATGTCGCCTGCGTCCGGGTCTATGACCAGGATCTGGGCTGGCTCGCGGATGTTGGCGTAGACGCGGCGCGTCTCGGCGTCGTAGGCGGCCCACCGCGGCCGTCCGGGCAGCGAGAGCGTCGCCATCACCTGGTAGGTGTCCAGGTCGATGACCGATGCGGTGCAATTCTTCCCGACCGGCTCGCCCAGATTAAACGCGAGCAGGCGCCCCCGGTCAGGGTCGTAGGCCAGGCCGTTTGGGCGCGCGCCGACGCTGACCCGGGCCAGCAGTTCCTCGTCGGTGCACCGGTAGATGCTGACCTGGGCCGCCGCGCGATCGGATGTGAACAACCGGTCTCGGTTCGAGTCGATGAGAACGCCGGCCACGCCCGGATGCTCAGGCAATGACCGCAGGAAGGAGCCCGAGGCGCAGTCGATGACGTCTACCCGGTCCGCGCCCGTATGTGCGACGTAGAGACGGCGCCCGCCGACGCCGTCGCTGTAGACGTCGGCATGGTCGAATCCGGCCTCGTTCCCCGGCGGGACAGGGATGAATGCTGTGCGTGCCAGCGCCATCTACTGTCCTCCTGCCTCGCTACCGTCGGCTGCATACCGACTGCTATGGGGCCTGGTCGTCATTCCGAGGTCGCCTTCTGGCACCACGCGTACAGCGCGTCGTACATGGGCGTCTCCAGCTCGATCTTGCGGTGATCCTCGGTGCCATGCAGGAGCGCAAACCCGTGCGCGATCGCGTAAAGGCCCGGCCCCTCGGGGGAGCTGTCCCTGTCCTCCGACACGTCAGCCGCGTGCACGACCTCGGCCATCCGCACCAGCGCCGGGTCGCCGTCCAGCTTGTACTCCTCCATCAGCACGTCGAACGAGCACTTGCCGTCGCGGTGGGTGTACCTGGCTCCGGGCGCGTCGTAAGAGTTAGCCCCTTCGCGCTGGGCGACCTCCAGCACCTTGTCACGTCCGACGAACAGGAACTCCGCCTCTGGGTCGATGAACCTGCTGATCAGCCACGGACAGGCAATCCGGTCCACGTTGGCGTTCTCCCTGGTCACCCATTTCATGAACGCAGATCCTCTCATCCGATACCTCAGCCCGGCCGGCGGCGCCAGCCGACCGAAGGACTTGTCCGGGCGCTCGCGCCGCGGCCCGCCCGCCGAACGGCCATTGTAGTGTAACCGTGGTTGCATGCAAGTTGGCGGCACGCGTACCATGCCGGGATGGCTGGATCGATGGAGTGGCTGCTGCTGGCGTATCGGATGCCGCGTCAGCCATCGACGCCACGGATAGCCGTATGGCGCAAGCTCGGCGCGCTGGGCGTGGCGAAGCTGGGTGATGGCTTGGTGGGCCTTCCCCTTGATGCCCGCTCGCGGGAGCAGCTGGAGTGGGTAGCCGATGAGGTGGTCGAGGCGGGCGGAGAGGCGACGCTGTGGACGGCTAGGCCGACGTCGGCGGCGGCGGAGCGTGTTCTGGTGGAACGGATGGCTGAGTCGGTCGCTGCGGAGTACCGCGCAGTGATGGCCGCGGCGGAGGAAGCCGGGCGGGCGGTGCCGGTGCGGAGCCAGGCAGTGGCTCGGCTGCGGCGCGAGCAACGGCGAATAGCGCGGCGTGATTACTTCCCTCCGCCGGAGGCCGAGCAGGCGCGCCGGGCCGTGGAGGCTCTGATCTCTGAGGCCGCATTGCGGTGAGGTGGGTGACCCGGGCCGGGTGCCATGTGGACCGGGCCGCATGCGCGTGGCTGATTCGCCGGTTCGTTGACGCCGGCGCGGAGTTCGTCTTTGTCGATGATCCCGATGAGGTTCCCGGCGATGCGACGCCGTTCGATATGCGCGGCGCCGAGCTGTCGCACCACAGCGGTGACTGTAGCTTTGAGACGGCTCTGAAGCAGTTCGGGCTGGCCGACCCAGTGCTCTGGGACATCGCCCGGATCGTGCACGAAGCGGATCTGGATGATGGCCGGTTCGATGCGCCGGAGGCACCGGGCCTGGACGTGCTGTGCCGCGGACTGTCGATGACCTTGGACGACCCAGGCGTGCTTGCGGCGACTGGGCCGCTATTCGACGGACTGTATGAGTACCGGCGGCGGGCGCTGCTGCTGGGCCGGGAGCCATCATGACGGGCCGGCTGCCCGCTGATGCCCGGCGGATCTTCCTGGCCCAGGCGCTGCGCGCCTTCGGCTACGGGTTCGGGGCGGTGCTGCTCGGAGTCACCTTGCATGAACGGGGGTACTCGCCTGCGCTGGTCGGCCTGGTGCTCACCGCCGTGGTGGCGGGCACGGTGGTCGCATCAGCGTGGCTGGCCAGGTACGCGGATTCGGTCGGGCGGCGCCGCTGCTACGTAGTGATGTACCTGCTGTTGGCCGTGACCGGGGTCATGTTTGCGTTGCCGGTGCCGCTGTGGGTCCTGTTGTTGGCCAGCCTGACCGGGGCGTTGTCTACCGACGTCGTCGAGTCCGGGCCGTTCACGTCGCTGGAGCAGCCGATGCTCGCCGCTGATCTGGCGGACCGGCAGATCGCTGGGTTCGGCTTGTATAACGCGGTCGCGACAGCGTCGGGGTCGCTTGGTGCCCTGGCCGCTGCGCTGCCCGGAGTACTGCATCATTGGTGGCCCTGGCTTCCGGCTGAGCGGTATTTCCTGGTCTTTGTTCCGGTCGCACTGGCCGGCGCGATCGTCGCGGCCAGGCTGTCCCCGGCGGTCGAGGCACCGCCGGAGGCACGGCGCGGGGACGAGGCCCGGCGGAGCCCGGTTGAGAAGTCCCGGTCGGTGATCTACCGGCTGTGCGGCCTGTTCGCGGTGGACTCCCTGGCAGGCGGATTCGTCATCCAGGCGTTCGTCGCGTACTGGTTGGCCGCCCGGTTCGGCACACCGATCAGCCTGATCGGCGTGGTGTTCTTCGCCTCCGGCCTGCTGCAGGCTGGCTCGTTCCTCGCCGCGGCGCGGCTGGGCCAGCGATTCGGGCTGCTCCGCACGATGGTCTTCACCCATCTGCCATCGAACGTGCTGCTGATCTCGGTGGCGTTCGCGCCGTCATTCGGCTGGGCCGCCGTGCTCTGGCTGGCCAGGGTAAGCCTGTCCCAAATGGATATCCCGGCCCGGCAGGCATACGTGATGGCCCTGGTCGACCCGAGCGAGCGGACAGGGGCCGCCGCCTATACCAACACCGCCCGCTATGTCACCCGGCCGCTCGGGCCCGTGCTTGCTGCGGCCAGTCAGTCCATCGCTCTCGGCCTGCCGTTCCTTCTCGCCGGGGTCATCAAGATCGGGTACGACATCGCTTTGTGGACGTGGTTTCGCCGCGTGCCGCTTCCCAGTGCAGAATCCGGCACTCCCAGTCATGACCGCCGTGGGGAGCAGCGCAACGAATCCGCTCCGCGCGGCCTGGCCAGCTCGTCACCGCCCAGCGAGCAGAGGCAGTGATCGTACTGACTCTGCAGTCAAGCTCGATGCGAGTTACTGGCCCCACCGGTCGACGAAGGTCTCCCCGTCCGCTGCTGAGCATGGTGCTTCCAGTTCTATCCCGTGACACGGCAACACTGTCGAGCCGATTGCTCGCAAGCCGCTCGGGCGTCCGGCCAGCGTCCAACTAGGCGCTGCCCTATCGTCGTTCCCACCGCGAGCCAGCCAAACGGCGGCTTTAACCGAGAGGAACGGACATGACCGAGTCTGTTGCTGATGACCGCGTGACCGTCAATCTGGCTCTCCCCGCTGAGGACCAGGTTCTGCTGGACTTCCTGGCTGCTCAGCGCGAGACGGCGCTTGGCATCGTGGAGGGTCTAGATGAGGAGGCGTGGCACCGATCGGTCGTGCCGTCGGGCTGGACGCCGGCCGGGCTGGTCGAGCACCTGAGCGGCGTCGAGCTGCACTGGTTCCAGGAGGTCGTGGCCGCTGCAGATACAACGCCGCCGGGAGACGAGGACATGCCGCCCTATGACCCGATGGCCGCGTTCGTCACTGACTGGTCTTCAGCGGACATCATCGCCGAGTACCGCGAACTGTGCGCGCGCTCGGATGCGGTGCTGGCGGTGACGCCACTGTCGGCGCGGCCGCGCGGCAAGCACGGTGACCCGGAGGTAGCAGAACCGCCGACCGTGCGCTGGGTCGTCCTGCACGTGATCGAGGAGATCGCGCGGCATGCCGGTCATCTGGACATCGCCAGGGAACTGCTCGACGGCAAGACCAGGCTCGCGCAGAAGCGCAGCGCCGGTCTGCAGTCTCAGCCCCCAGCGGCTCGCTGAGATATCAACGCTCGTCGGTCCAGCGCAGTGAGCCGAATTGCGGCGGCGGCGCTCATGGACGCTTCAGGAACCTCAAACCGAACGCTGCGAACACCATGACAATTCCGACGTTTACCAGCAGCCGCTCCCAGAACTGATTCCTGAAAAACAGGACGTCCACGACGACCACGACGACTACCAGCGCAAGTACGTAGAGCACGACGGCTGCCTGTCTTCCCATCGTTTCTTCCTACTATGTGCGACGGAGTAGAGCAAGAGCGGCCTCCTGATCCGCAGGCACCGGTAAGGGGCGCGCGTCGTTCAGATCCGTTCGCGGGCTCGGGTTTGCGATGGGCAGGTGTCCGAATCCGTCGGCATGGGAGCCTGCTCACTTGCGTGGCTCCCAGCGTGGCTCCCGAACAAGTCGGTTCGACGTCTGATGCCGCTGCTGTCAGTGTGCCGATGATCTCCGCGACTCTCAGTCGAAGCCAGCCACGACGGCTTCTACAACGACCGTGACCAGTTCTTCCGCAAAGGATCAACCGGACAGTGGCGTCAAATCCTCAGCGACGAGGAACCCCGATATGCCGCCCGAGTCGCCGAATGCGCGCCCGCCGACCTCGCAGCGTGGATCCATCGCCCGCCGCTGCCCACGGCCAACAACAACGAGAACGCCAGTCCGGCTGATCTGCATCGCCTCATCCCGATTAGCTGCCCTACGGGGCGCTGGCCAGGCGGTAGCGGTGCGCGGCGGCACCGTGCCCGGCGTAGTCCGTCGCCTGCGGCCACTCCCGACTTAACCCGGCCGAGAGTCGCAGGGGCTGGCAGCTATCGAGGGAACGGGACGTTTGAGCGCTCGGCCTCGGAGGGTGAAGAGACAGCACCATGACTGATCACGTCCAACGCACACTGCTGTCGAGAGATGGCCAGCAGAGTCGAATACGCGCCGACCCTGGTGTCTGACTGCCTCATACTCGGAGCTAAGCGGGCGTTCACCAGCGAGGTGCCGATGGATAACCCGAACGACCCGAACGACCCTTATAGCCCGGATAACTTGTCATGGAACTGGCGGTTCGGCGGGCCGAAGTGGCGGCCGTTCAGCGGCCGATGGATGCGCGGCCCGCGCGTTCCACCGCCGCCGGGGCCGCCGCGACGGCCGAGTAAGGCCGAGCGCGAACAGGAAAAGCGCGCCGAAGCGCGAGCGGAGCGGCTGCACCTGGCTGGCCTGACCAATGCCGGGGTGATCATCATGAGCGTGGTCCTCGGCGCGGTGGTGGTCATCCTCGTGCTGGTGCTGGTCAGCCATCATTAAGGGCGCAGCATGATCTCGATTGCGGTCAACCTTGCGTGGTCTTTCGCGTCGAAAACCCATCGGCCATGATCCGGAACATGCCCGGCACGGCCGCCGCCTCAGACCCTTCCCGCATCGTCTCTTGCCAGGTCGGAGACATAGATTCGCGTCACTGCAGCAGCGGCCTCCGGAACCGTTTGTCTGGCCCACGAACGCCGTACGACGACCTACGGCCAGTCTCGAGGTCCGGCGTGGACGCCGGGCGCGGTCCTCGTTGCCGACGAGAGCCGTCAGAGTGGCTTGAGGCGGGCCTTGAGCAGGCAGAACTCGTTGCCTTCGGGGTCGGCCAGGACGTGCCACTGCTCCTCGCCGGTCTGGCCAATGTCGGCCGGGCGCGCCCCGAGCTTCAGGAGGCGTTCGAGTTCGGCGTCCTGGTCGCGGTCGGTGGCATTGACGTCGATGTGCAGCCGGGACTTCCCCTTCTCCGGCTCCTCCCTGCGACTGAGGATGATCGTCGGCTGCGGGCCGCCGAACCCTTCGCGCGGCCCGATCTCGATGCAGTCCTCCTCGCGATCGAGCACTACGAAGTCCAGGACCTCGCACCAGAACGGCGCCAGCACCTCAGGGTCGCGGCAACCGAGCACGAGCTCACTGACACGGCATGCCATTAACGAAACCTACTCTCAGGGTGGGACCTGCCGGGATGGCCGCACACGGATCTCATGGGCTCCCGCAGTGAGAACACTCCCGCGACCATACCGGGCGAGGCGAGCAGCGGCGAACAGATTTCCGGCCCTCGCCTGGCCAGGCCGCCAGGCGATGCCGTAGGGCATCTGACTTTGAGACACGCCTTTGAAGGCCGGGGAGCGGCGAGGCGTGCGAGCACCGACGCTGGCCCCAAACACATCGCGGCGACGGGCAGCAGCGTGAGAAACCTAAAAATGACAAGCTGCGGTACGCGATGAGGGCCGGTAAAGTGCCATGCTGGCTATCGTCACAGGGGTGTCGGATGATCTTGGCGAGCGCGGCCCATTCCGCAGCGTACAACCTGGGCTCATGGGACACGTTCTTTGTGCTGACCGGCACCGCCGGGGCCACGCTCACCGGACTGTTCTTCATCGCCTTCTCGATGCGTGTGCAGGATCTCCAACTCAGCCGCTGCTCAGGACTCGGGCGCGTTACCTGCTCATCTGGCTGGTTGTGATCGCCCTCGTTTCGGCGTTCGTCCTCATGCCGGGCCAGTCGAATACCGCCCTGGCGACGGAGATCCTCGTCTTGTGTGCGGGCTGCGCGGCTTACGCCGCATGGTCGTCGATACGGACGGCCCGGCAAGAGCCACCGCCGTTCTCAGCCGATCTGCTCAGCCGGTGGCTCGGAATGGGAGCAACCTGGCTGCTCACTATCGGCGCGGGGATCAGCCTTCTCGCCGGCTATGGGGGCGGGCTTTACCTCCTCGCGTTCGCGGTGCTGCTCGGCATCGCCCTTGAGGTCGCATCGGCTTGGAGCCTGGTCGCGGGGATCGGCAAGGACACCACGACCGGGCGACCTGACGCTTCCGACCGGCCGGTGAAGAATTCACGATCGGGGGGCGGGCACATGAACGGATCTGGCGGCAACTCGGCGGCATCGGTCAGCACCCACGAGCGGCCCAAATAGTTCATGTTCGTCGCTGAGCCTGAGGTGGCACTTCTAGGCGGAGAATCGAAGACGCATGACCCAGCGCCACTTGGCAATGCGGCGGTCGCGGACGAATCCGAACTCTTCGAACAGGCTTTCTGGCCCGGTATGCAGGTAGGCGCCACGTTGCGGGTCACGTCCATCCACCCGCTCAGGGTAGGCCTCGACCAGGCCCCCACCAGCCTGCTTTATATCGGCCAGCGCCGCCGGGAAACACCATTAGTGAGATAGACCCCAATCCGGCGTATAGCGCTCGGCGAGATGGCCTCGATCAAGCTGTGTGCCGGCATCGGTGACTCCCGCGAAGCTACACGCAGCGGTTGCGAATGATGCCGATGCCCTCGATCCAGGACTCGAGGGTCTGACCGGCCGCCAGGAAAACCGGCGGCTGCCGCACAGCGCCGATGCCGGCCGGGGTGCCAGTGAAGATCACGTCACCGGGCAGCAGCGGGAGCACGGCGGACAGCTTCGCGATGAGCCGCGGGACGCTGAAGATGAGGTCGCTGGTCCGGGCGTCCTGCATCGTCACGCCGTCGACGGAGCATCCCAGGGCGAGGTCGTCCTGGTCTGAGAGCTCATCAGCACTGACGACCCACGGGCCAAGGGGCCCGTAGCCTCGGCGGGACTTGCCCAGCGAGAACTGGCTCCCGGCCGCGAACTGCAGCTGCCGGTCGCTGATGTCCTGGCCGACGGTGAGCCCGGCGACGTGCCGCCACGCGTCGGGCTCGGCGACGCGATCCGCCAGAGCGCCGATCACCGCGACGAGCTCCACCTCCCAGTCGATGGCGTCGCCGGTGATCTCGATGTCGTCGAACGGGCCGGCCAGCGACGCGGGGAACTTAGTGAAGGTGGCGGGCACATCAGGCACGACCATGCCGGCCTCTGCAGCGTGGCTGCGGTAGTTGATGCCGATGGCGAACACCTGCCGCGGAGCGGGCACCGGATTGCGCAGCGCGGTCTCGACGAGCGGCCCCGTGCCGCTGTTGACCGTCGACGCAAACTCCGCAAAAGCCGCCCAGTCCCGGTAGACAGTCATCGGATCGGGGCCGAACTTGCCACCCGAGATCTCGGCGACGTCGGCGATCTCGTCGCCCAGGACGATGACTGCCCGGCCGTTGCTGTTAGCGATCTTCACTAGCCTGCTCCCTTCCCGAGTGGGCGCTCGATCTGGCGGCGCAAGTCGGCGAGCAGCGAGGCCGCGCCGGCCAGCGTCGTGGCGCTGCCGTAGAGGTGGAAGTCCGGGCGCTGCAGCACGGCGGCCGCCTGGTGATCGGCGAACCAGCGGGCGTACACAGGATCCGGGCTGGCGAGCTTGACGACCCGCCCGCCGATGGACGTGAACCATGCGACCGCTTGCCCGTCGACGCCGGCGATGTCGAGATCGAGGGTAACGAGGCGCCATCCGGCGCCTTCGGCGTCGTCGAAGGGACGGCCGCCGACGGTGCCCTGCACGAAGGGCGCCCCGGCGTGCGGTGCGCTGGGGTGGATCAGGCCCGCGTCGATGGGCGGCAGCGGCGGTGCCTCGACTGGTTCGGGCGGCACTGTGCCGGCCATCGCCTCGTCACGGGCGGCGGCCTCGGCCGGGTCGGCGAGGCAGATGATCTTGCCTAGTTCCACCGAGAACTCGATGGCTGCCTGGGCGCTCGGCATGCGTTCCTGCTCGTACGTATCGAGCAGCGACTCATCTGCCAGCCCGGACAGGACGAAATCGAGTTTCCACCCAAGGTTGGCGGCGTCGCGGACGCCAGCGCACATGCCCTGCCCGGCAAAGGGCGGCATGAGGTGAGCGGCGTCGCCGGCGATGAGTATCCGGCCGTTGCGCCACCGCTCGGCGTACCGGGCGCTGAACGTATACAAGGCGTGGCGCTCCAGGCGGGCATTGCCGCGGTGGACGTCCCACGGGGCGAGCAGCTCCCACGCCCGCGTCTCGTCGTTGAGCTCTTCGAGGCTTTCCCCCGGAAGGCGCATGAACTCCCAGCGCCGCCGCCCGGGACCGCCCGACACGGCCGTCGTCGGACGACCCGGATCGCAGATCTGCATGTTGATCGGGTCGAATACGCGGGGCTGGTCGAGGACCACGTCAACAATCAGCCAGTCGAAGAAGAACCCCAGATCGCGCTCCGTCAGCCCGGCGAGCCGGCGGACCATGCTGTTCGCGCCGTCGCAGCCTACGACGTACTGGGCGCGGACATCGGTGCCGTCAGTCACGCGGATCACCACGCCGCTGTCGTCCTGATCGATGCCAGTCACCTCGACCCCGCGGCACACCGTGATGCCCGGAAGGGATTTCGCGCGGTCATCGAGGATCGACTCGAGCACAGGCTGGTTGAACATCAGAGACTCTGGCCAGCCCGATGCGCTGTCACCGAGCCGGCCGAACCGCAGCAGCGTGACGCCGGCCGCGTTCCGCCACTCGTAAACGTGCGCGGGCTCGGTGATTGCCCGCAGCTCCTCGCCGATCCCGCAGGACTGGAAGATGCGGGCGACCTGGTGATCCATGTGCACCGCTCGGGGCAGCGAATAAGGCTCCGGCCAGCGTTCCAGGATGATCACAGACCGGCCGAGCTGGGCCAGCAGCACGGCCAGGGTCTTGCCAACCGGGCCATAGCCAACGATGGCGGTCTCAGCATCTTGCATTGGCTCCCCCGTTCCGGTCAGCTGCCGAAGATCAGCCGGCACACCGCGTCGGCGTGCGTCTCGACGACGTCGGCGGAGGTCGGGTCCAGACCCGACAGCCGCTGGCACTCGGGACCGAGCACGAAGATCGTCGGCCCGGCGCCGGTGATGATGTAGTACAGGTGAGCGGGCGGGATCGCGGGAACGTGGCCCTGCTCAGCCAGGCCGGCGAACAGCGCCGTCGTCGCGTCGTACAGAGGCCGGACATGCCGCTCGACGAGCCAGTCCATGCGCGGTCCGTCGACCTTGCATTCCTGCGTGATGATCCGGTGCAGCTGCGGGGTCCGGGCGGAGAACGCGATGAACTCGCGCACCATCAGCCGCGCCGTCGTCAGGTCGTCGACCCCGCGCAGCCCTTCGATACGTGCCGTCAGCGCAGCGCTGAGCCCGCGGAACACCTCGTCGACGGCCGCGCGCCACAACTTCTCTTTGCCACTGAAGTGGTAGTTGAGCAGCGGCTGCGTCACTCCGGCCCGCCGGGCGACCTCGCGGGTCGAGGCTCCGTCGAACCCTAGCTCGGAAAAGACGTCGGCCGCAGACGCGAGGATCCGCTCGCGAGTCTGATCAGCCGACGGACGCAGCCGACGGACCGACGTGGCTGACGCTGAGGCTGAGGCTGCCATGGCAGCGAGCTTATCATTCGATTAGGATACTGATACAAGCCTTATTATGTGATTAGCTTGAGGCTGGCGCACCGCACCACCGGGTGCAAGCCGCCTGACGGCGCCGATTCACCTCGAAGGAGGCCTGACATGGCCCTGCATCGCCTCACGAACATCACTATCGGGGTGCCCGATGTAGCCGCAACCGCCGCATACTACGCCGAGTTCGGGCTGACGCCCACCGGCGGGGACGCCTTCGCCACCGCCGACGGCGGCGACCAGCTCCGGCTGGTCTATACCCCTACCCGACGGCTAGTGGAACTCGGCGTCGGCGTGGACGACCCCGACGACATCGCACGGATCGCCAGGCAGCTCAGCCGCCTCGACCTGGCCCCCGGCTCCGACGGCTGCGTTACCGATCCCGGTACGCGCGTCCGTGTCCGCGTTGAGGTGGCCGACCGGCTCGTGCGCCCGTCAGCTCCGGCCCCCGTCTACAACGGGCCAGGCCGTCACGAGCGGGTGGACGCCCGCGCCGACGGCGTGCTACGCGAGGAACCGGTGCAGCCGCGCAAGCTCGGCCACGTCGTGGTCGGCTCGACCGACCAGGAGGCCAGCAACCGGTTCTTCACCGAGGGCCTCGGCTTCAAGACCAGCGACGAGGTGCCGGGCCTCGCGGCGTTCATGCGCTGCTCGACCGACCATCACAACGTGCTGGTCCAGCACGCACCGGTCCCGTTCTTGCACCACACGTCATGGGAAGTCGACGACGTCGACGAGATCGGCCGCGGCGCCCACCGCATGCTGGAGGGCCATCCCGAGCGCCACGTGTGGGGGCTCGGCCGCCACCACATCGGCTCCAACTTCTTCTGGTACCTCAAAGACCCGGCCGGGAACTTCTCCGAGTACTACAGCGACCTGGACTGCATCGTCGACGACGCACTCTGGAAGCCGGAAGCGTTCACCGACATGCGGGCCCTGTACAACTGGGGGCCGCCAGTGCCGCCGTCGTTCATCGAGCCGGAGGACCTGGCCGCGCTCATGGCCCACTCGCACGGATCGTGAGTCATGGCGTGCCGACTCTGCCTGAGCAAGAACGGGCCAGAACGGAGCGCGCGATGACTGATCTGCGTACTGACGTCCTGATCGTCGGTGGCGGCCTGACCGCGTCCATGCTGCTGTCCCGCCTCGGCATGGACTCGCTGCTCGTCAGCTCGCTGCCGAGCACGTCCGTGCTGCCCAAGGCGCACGTGCTGCATCAGCGCACCATGGAGATCCGCGCCGATCTCGGCATCGCGGATGTCATCTACCAGCGCGGTACCCCGCCCGAGCACATGCGCTACTCCGGCTGGTACGCGGGCCTGACCGGACCCGACCCGCATCTACCAGCCGTCGGCTGGGCCCGGTCAACCCCTGCGGCACGCCTGGCTCGAAGACCAGGCAGGCAATCGCCTGTCCGTCCACGACCTGCTCGAGGCCGGGCGATTCCTGCTCATCGCCGGGGAGCAGGGCCAGAGCTGGTGCGAGGCGGCCGCCAAGCTGAGCGACGCCTGGCCCGTTGATGCCGTGCGGATCGGTCATCTCGATGGCGACGTGCTCGACGGGCGCTCCACCTGGACCCGCTACCGTGGCCATGGACCGGCCGGCGCCGTCCTCGTCAGGCCAGACCGGGTCGTCGCATGGCGCGCCCAGGAGAGCGATGACCCAATTGCCGACCTGACACAGGCGCTCCAGGCGATCCTCAGCGGCAGCAACACCCGCTGACGGTGCCGCCCAACCTAGCCAATGCGCCGTAGCTGCCAGCGTCAACAGAGGAGTGAGTTCCCATGGACCAGCCGGTCGCTTCCTTTGTCGGGACCGTGCCGATCGGAGTGCTCGGCACGCAACGCCCGGACGGCACCATCAGGCAATCCGCCGTCTACTTCGTCCCGGATGGCGACACCGTCTACATCTCCACCGAGCGCGGCCGCGCTAAGGCCCGTGATGTCGAGCGCTCGGGCCGCGCTTCGCTGTGCGTGGTCGGCCCGTCGGCCCCGTTCCCTTCCGTGACGGTCGAGGGATCGGCGCGGATCGTCGACACCGGCATCGCGCCGGTCACGGCGCGCATCTTCGCTCGCATTTCCGGAGGTGATCCGCCCGGAGCTGGCCGAGGCCGACCTGGCAGCGATGCACCGCGTGCTCGTCGGCATCGACGTCGATCACGTCTACGGCATGTCCTACCTGCCGGAGACCTCCGACTAAGCCAGGGGCGATGGGTCGCCGCTAGCGCAAAATTTCGACGACCAGGGCCAGTTAACGGCGTCGTCTCTCTCCATGATTTAAAACTTCATGTCACTGACGTGACGCCCGCGGATGCATGAAACTCGGGGCGGCGCCGCCCGCTGACGTCGCCTTACTTGGCGCTGCGGGCCTGTATTTAAGACTGACGCTGGAGCCTGCCCGTTGAGTACCGCGGATTGCTGCTATGAGCGCGTGTTACAGGATCTCGATCTTGCGCGGGCTCCGCGGCAGGCGCGCCCGTAGTAAGAATCGCGCATGGAGGTTGGCGATGGACTCGTCCGGCCACCGGCCCCCGGAGCAGCCGCGACGCAAGGGCGCAGGCACGCCGCTGGGTACGCACCGGCCGGCGACGTCAGGAACTGACCGGGCGGAGCCGCGCGAGCTAGGTTCGCGAGGTGACGCCGAGCATCCTGAACACGCTGGCGAGGTGGTGTTCCACCATGCTCGGGGTGATGAACAGCTGCGCGGCGATCTCGTTGTTGGAGGCACCCGCGGCGGCGAGGTCGGCGACTCCGGCTTCGCGCGGGGTGAGGTCGAACGCTGTTTCGGGGGTGCGTGCCCAGGCACGTTCGCCGGTCGCGCGCAGCTCGGTGCTGGCTTGCTCAGCGAACCCGTCGGCGCCCATCGCGGTGAACATTTCCCATGCGGTGCAAAGCTCGCGGCGCGCGTCCCGGCGGCGCGTGGCCCGCCGCAGCCACTGGCCGAACAGCAGGTGGGTCCGCGCGAGATCGACCATGGCCCGGCTTTGCTGCAGCTGGCTGACGGCTTCCCGGTAGTGCTCCTCGGCGTGCTCGCCCGCATCAATCAGCGCGGCGCAGCGGGCCCGCAGTCCGAGCGCCCAGGGCGTGCCCGCGGCCAGGGCCCGCTCGGACAAGGTTGCGAACGCCGAGCCGGCTACCTCGCGGTGGCCGGCCCGGGCCGCGGCCTCGATCAGTTCCGGCAGCGCCGCCTCCGCGACCATCGCCGGGTCGTCGTCGACCACTGTCAGCGCGGCAGCCTCCGCGGCGTCGTAGTCCCCGGCGCACAGATCGGCCACGGCCACGATGCACTGGCCGATGTCGGCAATCTGGCTCTGACCCCTGGCGGCGGACTCACCAGCGGCGCACGGCGGTCTCAATTCGCGCGTGGATAGATGGCTACACACAGCGCGTTCTCGCAGATCAGCGAGTGAGTGAGTGAGTGAGTGAGTGAGTGAGTGAGTGGTCAGGGGCGGGGTCGAACCGCCGACCTTCCGCTTTTCAGGATTAGGGATCCACGTGCAGGGCTGACCAAGGTGGTTCTTGTCGCTGGTCTGTGACCAGCGGTGCATGACGATCGACTTCGGTGTACGTGGATGAATGAGACTAGAAATGAGACTGCAGATCACCGGCAGCTCGGCACCCGCAAGCCCTTTCAGTCACGGATCTGGCACGGGCACCAACCTGTTGAGGGCGCCCGGGGCCTTGACCTGTTCGAAACTTGACATCTCAATAGTGGTCTCTTCGCAGAATCTGACCGGCGGCGGCGGGCCGCGTGCGCGGTATAAGTCGCGAGTGGTCGAGTTTTCAACTTGGAGTCGCTCGTTTAGCTATCTGCCCGGCGGGAATCCGGGACGGTCCATTTCGATCTTGGGTCCTCGCCGGCCGCGATGCTCTGCCAGCGCCGCAGGGCAATTTTCGTGAAGTCCGGGTGCGTGAGTATCCAGAAGCGCTTGGACGCGACAGCCTCGGCGACAAGGTCCGCCACCGCCGCCGGGGCCATCCCCTCTTCGACAGCTCGCCGAACATGAGGTTCAACGGCCGCGTAGGAACCGGCCGCCGGCGGAGCTTGTCCCAATGATGCAGGCCAGTTGCGGTCGGCGTCGAGAAGCCGCGTTGTGACAATGCCGGGGCACAGGACGCTGACGCCGACGTCGATCCTCATGGTGCTCACCGCTTTGTATAGGTCCTCGGAGATGGCGACGACAGCGTGCTTGGCGGCGTCATAAGGCGCCGAGGCGCCAGGGATCAGGCCGGCCATGCTGGCGGTGTTGACGATATGGCCCTCACCCTGCTGCGCGAGGATGGGGAGGAAAGCCCGGATTCCGTGGATCACGCCCCACAGGTTCACGCCCATGACCCACTGCCAGGAGGTAACGGGCCCGAACCACGGGTCGGCCATGCTCTCGACGCCGGCGTTATTGCACACGACGTGGATCGACCCGAAGCGCTCAACGGCCGCTGCCGCCAGGGCGCGGACCGCGTCTTCGTCGCTGACGTCCGTGCGGACTGCGAGCGACTTTACCCCGAACCACTCGACCGATTCCGCGGCCGCCCCGAGCGCCGTTTCCTCTATATCCGCCAGCACCACATCGAGCCCACTGCGGGCGAAGCACTGCGCGAGAGCTAAGCCGATTCCGCTTGCCGCGCCCGTGACCACCGCGACTTTGCCAGCTTTGAGTTCCATCTGACCACCGCCTGCTCTCTTCCACGCGTTCCATACCGCTGGGTCAGTGTCACGTCGGGACTGATTATCACCAAGAACGGGCGGTTCGCGCCACGGCGGCACCGTGGCGTTTGAGCTGGCCCGACCTCTGGCTGGCCTGCAGCGGTTGCGCTGAGCAGAGCTTGGCCCCGACTTGGCAGTGGCCGACGCAGTCGTGCTCGCCCCACAGCGCGAGCACCGGGGCGGTGACCTCCTCGCCGCGCGACCGAGGCGTCGCCGTCGGTCTGGTCGAAGCATGCCAGGCAGCCGCATGGCCGAGTCTTGATGACTACTGCTTCTTGACTACTGCCTCGTTCCGCGGCACCGTACGATCTTCGGCCTGCGGCTACGTGCAGGAATGCCGACCGTCCGCTTAAGGCAAATGAGACTGAATTGAGCCTACAGCCACCGCGGCAGCAGCCAAAGTGACCGCCTCGTGCGCGTTCGGGCAGGTCAGAATGGGTGGGTGGTCAGGGGCGGGGTCGAACCGCCGACCTTCCGCTTTTCAGGAGGATTGGCTCGTCCGTCTAGGTCCATGTTTGGCCGCCGAGCAGCCGCGGCTTGAGTGCCGCGCGTGGAAGATGCCCGCCCTTGATCCCAGCGGTCCACAGCTGCCGTTAGCAATGCGTTAGCACGATCACCGCCTCTGGTAGGTTCGAACATTGACAACTGAACAGTGAACGATCTTGGCCACAGCCTCTCTTGCGCTCTGATTGTCTAGCGAGCGACTGAGTGGTCCCGGTTAACGCGACGTGCTCGGCGGTCCTATTCGGGCTGGCTACGTGATCCACAACGAGCCACACGGCCCCCGTGAGCTTCAGTAACCGACATCGGTGTGTTGGTTCGTGCCGTGGTGCCTAGCTGGGGGCCAAGACTCACGGCCCCTGACCCGACAACGTAGCGGCAGGAATGGTGACGCCCAGGCGTACGCGACGAATACCATGATGCGTGGCAAGTAGGCCATGGACGACTCAGGCCCGGCTGCCTGCCTCATACTGCAACGAAAGTTGCTTAGTGGGGCTCGTGTTCTTGACGAGGCTAACTGGTTAGTATTCTGATGTTGTTTCTTTGCTTCTTCTTGACGCTAAGGATAAATAGGAGGACGATCCAAAGAACATCGCAGCTTCGGCTCGCGTAACAAATACGTCCTGCGATGTTGCTGGGAGATCTCTCGTGGAAGAGCTCCAAAAGGTCGTGGACCTACTGGCGAAACTTGCGTCAGACGACGAATTCCGTGCCGCATTCGAACAAGACCCTGCAAGTGTTCTGGCCGAGTACGGCATAGAAATCCCGCAGGGAACGCGCGCGACGTTGCCCCCCAAAGAGGCCATCACTGGAGCGCTGACCAATCTGGCCCGTCAAGCAATCGACTTTGGGCCTAACTACGGGCCGTTTGACAATTGGGGACGAACGCCTTCTTGGTGGCCGGGGCCCTGGGGGCCTTGGGGACCTTGGAGTGGTCCCAATTGGGGAGGCCCTTGGAGTTTTCCCGTAGCGCGATAGCCGGGGGCCTGGGCGCGCCTGGCATGAAGAAAGCTGCCGGCTAGCGATGCAACGGATGTGAGTGTATCTGTCTGGCGCTCATATAGGCTCCGCAAGACCCGAGGATCGTGGTCCGCACAATGTCGGCGAGACACTCCGGCCGCGTAAACGTGGGAGCACCAACCAACCCATCGGTCGCGGCTGCCAGGGCAAGGTATTCTAATAATCGGTATGCCGATTGGCACTCTGGAAGAGCAGGAACGCGCGATGACTATGGTCAGGCGGTCCCGGTATACATTCTTTGTATCCAATGACAAGCAGTTAGTGGACATCGATGGCCTCCTTAGGGGTGAGGTCAACATCTCATCGGAGCCGAGCTTCAGTGCCATTTCGATTATCAGCGGCAAGACAATCTCAGTCGGACCGGAGGATGTCGCGCTGCTATTGAAGCTACCAGCCGACAGATGGCTCACTGTCGAGTCTATTCCAAACAGCCAACAGTCTCAGTTGGAGAACTTGGCATTGAATGCGCTCGTTCTCACAGATCAGACAGCCTCGCCCTACAGTGAACACTACGCGCGTCATGAATTGATGGAGTCCTCGGCTTGGGATCCTTACGCTGCGCTGTTCCACTTCGTGACTCGATGGAGCCAGATGGACTTGTTTCGTCAAGGCGACAAAGGCTCGATCCATCTCGATCAACGCGCAAGTCTTGAGGAAGCCTTGGGCGCCTATACTGAACGCTTGGGTGAGCCGCCTACGCACTTTCATGCGATCGATAAACCAATCACCGTCCGAAATCTGCCGCTTGTAGACAGAACGGGCGGCCTATATGACATTCTCACTGCGCGTAAGACAACTAGGGCTTATGCTGCAGAAGCACCGATCACGACGGATGAACTCTCCACCGTCCTTTACTATGTATTCGGATGTCACGGCTATTCTTATGCCTCGCCCGATCTGGTCAACCTTCAAAAGACCAGCCCGTCTGGCGGCAGTCTGCATCCGATCGAGGTGTATCCGCTCGTACTAAGCGTGGAAGGTCTAGAATCGGGGATCTATCACTACAATGTTGAGCGTCATGCGCTCGAGATGGTCTGTGGTCTTGACCGAAGCCATGCGCGCGAAACCGCTCGGCTCTTTGTAGCCGGTCAGACATACTTCGCATCCGCCGCTGTCCTGTTCGTACTGACCTCCCGCTTCTACAGAAATCAGTGGAAGTATCGGTTCAATACAAAGACTTATGCCGTCATGCTGATGGATGCCGGGCATCTAAGCCAGACGATGTACTTGGTATGCACCGAACTCGGACTGGGTGCGTTCGTGACAGGCGCGATTAACAACCAGGATATCGATGCCGCTATAGGCATTGACGGCTTCGGGGAAGGGTCGCTCGTAGTGCTCGGCTGCGGTAAGCCGATGGATAGCACAGCCAGGGAACTGGAACCCTCATTCGTCGCATATAGACCACGAGCCACCACGATGAGGTACCTGGGTGAGATCTGATCCTGGCCTGCCCGTGTCACCATGTGTCTCGGCTTCCAGGCCTGGCCATTCTCGCGACAGGCGCCGAACGAGCCGCGTAAGGCCGGGGTCTAGGGTGCCCAAGGGCATCACGCGTGACGCGCCGGTAGGCGCGCCCTAGACGCTGGGCTTCCGCGGTTCAATGCTGGATCGCCGGGAGGATGGCACCCTTTGTGCGCCGAGGTTGCGCTATTCGTGGAGACCCGGTTGCGCGGCAGGTACGGGGCGGGCGCCCCTAGTGCGCCGACGACGCCGTGGCCCGGAGGGCCCAAGTGCGGCGGGAGGCGCCCGACGTATGACGGTGCGGTGGCTAACGTGGCCCGCGCCGGCCCGGACGTGCGCCGCCCCCTCGTTCAGCGCGACCTACCTCGCGGGCCGCCGCCAGAACGCCTGCAGGCCGCATGGCCCGGCGCGCTTGCGCGCCCTTGAAGACGTAGAGAAAGTTCTCACGAGGATCGCGGAGGCATCGTGCCCGACTCCGACTGATCGTTGACACAACGGTTTCACCTGATGCTTGACACCGCCCGCCCGGGCATGCCCGTCGTGACCTAGTTCGCGGCGGAGGGTGGCCAGGCCATGCTCGTGGAGTTGAGCGTCATGGAGCAGCGCTATCACGCAATCATGGAGGTCATTTCCGGTGCGCCGGTCACTGAGGTCGCCCGCCGGTATGGCGTTACCCGGCAGGCCGTGCATCTGTGGCTCGGCAAGTACCAGCGCGAAGGGTTAGCCGGGCTGGCCGACCATTCCCACCGGCCGCGCTTCCAGCCCCGCCAGCTCAGCGCCGACATCGAGGCGATGATCTGCCAGCTCCGCGGCGCCCACCCACGATGGGGACCGCGGCGACTGCAGTTTGAGCTCGGCAAGGCGAACGTCACGCCCGCGCCGTCCCGGTCGACGGTCTACCGGGTGCTTGTCCGCCGCGGCCTGGTCCCGGCCCGTCAGCGCAAGCGCCGCCGCCAGGACTGCAAGCGCTGGCAGCGCGACCAGCCGATGCAGCTATGGCAGATGGACATCACCGGGTCGGTGTTCCTGACCGATGGCACCGAGTGCAAGCTGATCTCCGGCATCGATGACCAAACCACTCCCGGTTCTGCGTGATCGCGACCGTCGTCCGGCGTGGCACTGGCCGAGCAGTCTGCCGGGCGTTCGTGCAGGCGATGAGCGTGTATGGGATACCCGACGAAGTTCTCACTGACAATGGCAAGCAGTTCACCGGCCGGTTCGGCAAG
Organism: uncultured Actinomycetota bacterium; assembly: GCA_963804435.1. Lineage (GTDB taxonomy): Bacteria > Actinomycetota > Actinomycetes > Streptosporangiales > Streptosporangiaceae > JAJYUU01. Next base: position 5,392,811 of record CAWDQI010000001.1, read on the forward strand.
CCCCGCCCAGCCGAGGTTCTGTTCGAGCGGATCTGCCGACGCAACGGCATCCGCCAGCTGCTCACCAAGCCCTACTCGCCGACCACTACAGGTAAGGTCGAGCGCTGGCATCAGACCCTCCAAGTCGAGTTCCTCAACGACGCCGGGCCGCTCGCCTCGATCGAGGAAGCCCAGGCCGCGGTCGACAAATGGCGGGAGGAATACAACCACCGCAGGCCGCACCAGGCCCTGGATATGGCATGTCCTGCCGACAAGTTCCGGCCAGCCCCGCCCGCCTCTGAGGCTCTCAGCCTGTGGGCTCCTGCCGACGTGATGCTAGTCGCCAACGCAGCTGCAGCGGTGCGCGGAGAAGCTCCGGCCGTGCAGCATCCCGCCGGCTGGCCAGACGCGATCGAAATCGAGCGGATCGTCCCGCCCTCGGGAAACATGACCGTCGGGCCGCAGCAGTTCTGGCTCGGCATCAGCAGAACCGGCCAGCAGGTCACCTTCTGGATCGACACCACCACCGTGCACATGAGCATTGCAGGATGGCGGATCAAGACCGTGCCCTCCCGGCTGTCCGCCGTCGACCTGGCCAGGCTCCGTAACTCTGGCGCACGCCCGGCCGGACCGCCTCCAGCCGGGCCCGCGCCTGGAGCCCTGGCCGCCACCAGCTGCGTGGAAGTCCAGCGGCTGGTCAACGCCGCCGGCATCATCACCCTCGGCAACCAGGCCGTGCAGGTCGGCTCCCCGCTGGCCGGGCAGCGCGCCCGGATCCGCCTCGACGGCCAGATCATGCACGTCATCACCCAGGACGGCGTCTTGTGGCGGACCCTGCCCTGCCCCATCCCGCCCGGCCAGCGCCACAACCTCCAGGGCGTCCGCCTCGCCGTCCCACACGCGCTGCCCCAGACCATCCTGGCCATCCAGCGGCGAGTGTCCAGCCGTGGCGGCATCCAGGTCGCCCGCCAGCGCATCCAGGTCGGCATGAGCTACGCCGGCCAGACCGTCACCATCGACCTCGGCGACACCAGCCTCCGCGTCGTTGACCAGCACGGCGAGCTGATAACGACCATCCCGCGCACTAGCAACCGCGAGATCAGCCGGTTCAAAGCCTACGGAACGTCAGCCAGCCAGCATCGATGACAGCAACCGTCCGTCCTCCTCGCGCCCGGCATCCTGTCGCCGTGCAGAGGTCACAGTCAAGGCCGCTCGCTGCGCTCACGTCTCCGATGGCGCTGCGCGCCAGCCTTGAGTGTGATCTTTCCCGGCAAGATCCCGGCGCCCATCAGAAGGACGGGGCGGGCCTGACTACGGCAGCGACGCACACTCGCCGACGTATTCCGAGCAGTCCGTGCAGACGTCGTCCTTGCAGTGCCGAGGCAGGCCATCGACACGGATATCCCAGATCGTCTTCGCGTCTGCGACAGCACGCAGCTTGAAGCGCTCACCGGGCCGCACCCGCAGGTGCCCCCAGTAGTACCCGGCGAAGGCGCCACGGCCGAGGCTAGCGCCGGAGCACAGCACCGCCCCGGCAGACAGAGGGCCGAGAACGATGAGCGTGCCCTTCCCGATGCACCCCATCGTCAGCGACATCGAGCGGCTCGCCGTGACCGTCAGCGTCCTGGATCCTGCCCCGGTCAGCGGGCCAAGGACGGCCGTCAGGTAATTCTGGTCAGGCTGCATCGGATCGAAGGTCGGTGGGCGCGCCGGGCTGCTGCATCCGCAGCACACAACGGCAAATACGCCTAGGGCGGCGGCAATCCGGCGGGCTTTCCACTTCACATGCCGGGCATATCAGGCGCTCCGGCCTGCCGTCAATGGGGTGCTGCCTACAGGTGAGCGCGAGGTTTGGCCAACCGAACCGGATGAACCAATATCGATCTTGTCGAGCCCGCCGGGGGACGACTTAACTGGGCCCACGAAAGCCGCTCCCTGGGGGTCTGGGCCACCCAGAACCTTTTCGGCAGGCCCACCCACATGCCAAACCTCGGAGCGGACTCATCGATCATCTCGTCGCATGAAAGCGAGCACCTGGTCATTCTCCTAGACGAAGCAGAGCCGGACGAATGTCTGACTGGCCTTCCCGCAGCTGATCAGCGACAGTGGACCCTAGAAAGCGTCAAGCCTCACGTGAACACGATCCGTCAACGATCACCTGGGCTTAGGCAATCGCGGAGGCATCGCGGAGGCAACGTGTCCGACTCCGGCTGATCGTCGACACCGCAGCTTCACCTGATGCTTGACACCGCCCGCCCGGGCATGCCCGTCGCGACGTAGTTCACGGCGGAAGGTGGCCGGGCCATGCTCGTGGAATTGAGCGTCATGGAGCAGTGCTATCACGCAGTCATGGAAGTCGTCTCAGGTGTCCGGCACCCTTAAATGGCAGCGGATCAGGAAGCGCATCGTGCTGACGTAACTGCTTTATCCAAAAGCCGTGAGCCGACCTCGGCGATGGTTGTGAATGAATCCGGCTTGGGCTCATCTGCCGATGGTGAGAGCGAGGAGGGTATCGACCGCAGTTTCGAACGGGCGGGTACTCCGTTGCACCTGGGCGAGTAGAAGCCCTCCTTGGAGTGTGGCGAGCAGAGTAGTGGCGAGGTCGTCCGGGTCGATGTCGGACGGGAGTTTCCCGTCGGCATGAAGGGATCTGAGTCCATCGCCGATGGCGGCTGCCCACTGATCGAACCCTGCCGCGATGAGCGCTCGGGCCTCGGGGTCGCTCTCGGCCAGTTGACCAACGAGCGAGCCAAGTGGGCAGCCCCCCTTTGCTTTGGTGCGCTTCGCTGCGGTGATCACCATGTTCCGCCAGGCTTCGACTCCGTTCGCGCTGCCGAGCGCTTGCCGTTGGTGATTGACGATGGTGTCGGCTTGGTAGTCGATGACCGCCTGCACGAGTTCGTTCTTGTCGGGGAAGTAGTGGTACATCTGAGAGCCGCTGACTTCCGCCGCCACCTTGACGTCTTCCAAGGTGGTGCCCGCCACCCCGCGCTCATGGATCAGGGCGGCGGCCTCCTCCACTATTCGTGCCCGGGTGCGTGCTCCCTTGGGGGTGAGCCTCGGCCGGTCACTCGTTTCGTTGACCATGCACCAATGCTAGCAGGATTTTGAGTTTGACAACCCAGTGCCGGACTGTCAGAGTGAGTTGCACCACCCATTTTCGAGAGGGCGACGCGTCGCATGACTGACCTAAAGGGCAAGACAGCTCTGGTAACGGGCTCGACGAGCGGGATCGGCAAGGCTACGGCCGTCGCCTTGGCCGCCCGCGGCGCTCACGTACTGGTAGTGGGACGCAACGAACAACGGGCCAAAGACGTGGTCGCCGAGATCGAAGGCAGCGGCGGCAGCGCGACGTTCCGGCTCACCACGTTGAGCGACCTCGAATCGGCCGGGGACCTGGTCGAGTGGGCCACCGAGGCTGGCGACGGTCACGTCGACATCCTCATCAACAACGCTGGCGTCGTGGCTCCAGATCCCGCAAGTCAGCCCTGCTGACCTGCTGTCCTTGCTCCGAGCCATCTTTGCCGCCGCCGGTGGTCAGCACGACGACTGGGACGAATCCGATGACGTCATGGTCCGAGAGCGCCGACTCGCAGCGCTCGTCGACCCGCTACGGGTCTATGGCAACCCGGGAGAACCGGCGGACGCAACCCCGCAAGAGCTGTCCAGCCTGACTAGGCCCACAGAAGATGAGAGGGAATCACGATGAGCACACTGCCCGCAAAGACCGTGCTGATCACGGGCGCCAACGCCGGGATCGGCAAGGACGTGGCCCGGCAACTGGCACTGCGTCCCGAGACGGCCCGCATCTACCTGGCGTGCCGCAACCGAGATCGGGCGACAACGGCGAAGGCCAAGCTCGAAGCGGAGACCGGCCGGCGCATCTTCGACATCATTGTCATGGACGTTGCCGATCCGGGCTCGGTCCGCGCCGGCCTGGCAGGCATCAACGGATCGCTCGACGCGCTGGTCATGAACGCCGGTACAGTCGGCGGCAAGACGGCCCTGGACTTGACCGCCGACGGGGTCACTAGCGTGTTCGCGACGAACGTTCTTGGCCACGTCGTCCTCCTCGAGGCGCTCCTGAAGGAGGACCGACTCGGCGAGGTGGCGGTCTTCGCCGGAAGCGAAGCAGCCAGGGGAGTCCCGAAGATGCGGATGAAACGGCCATCGTTCGTCTCAAACTCCGCCGACGAGCTCGCCACTGTCATCGACGGCAGCTATTTCGCCGACCGCAAGACTGACCTCGCTTTGGCCTTCGGGCAGGTCAAGTACATCGGGGCCCTCTGGATGGCCTACCTGGCCCGCCAGCACCCCGACCGCCGATTCATCACCGTGAGCCCCGGCAGCACCTCCGGCACCCAAGCCCCCAACGACCTTGCGCTACCGCTGCGTGTAGCGGCCAAGTACGTCATACCCGCCCTGGGGATGGCCCACAAACTTGACGTGGGCGCGAGGCGACTGGTCGACGGCGTCACCGACCCGACCCTGTCGAGTGGCGGGTTCTACGCCAGCGCGGCCAACGCGATCACCGGTCCCTTGGTCGACCAAGCGGACATCTTCCCCGATCTGGCCAACCCGTCCTTTCAGGACCACGCCAACGAGGCCATCCACCGCTTCATCACCTAAAGACATTCGCGTAAACACTTCAGAAAATCCAGAAGAGCGACCTCATGAGCGCAACGACCTCGCATGTACCACGGCCCTGATCAACCGGAGCCACAGCGGCATCGGCAAAGCCACCGCCCTCTCGCTGGCCGATCGGGGCGCCCATGCCGCCCATGTGCTCGTCGGTAGCCGTGACCTCCGACTGGGGAGCCAACAAAAGGAGGATGCCGACCAAGCACGGGCAGCGCGGAACGCGGCAGATTTCCTGTTGCATGTCGTTCGTTGCGGCGGCCTATCTCTGCGCGTCGCAAGACGCATAACAGGTGGCGATCTCTTCTGAGATAGGTGCGCCTTGGTAGGTGTCAGCCCGGTAGGTTCGAACGCGCCACCCGTGACGACTACGACCACTGCTCAAGCAGTTCGTCGTCGAGGGTCCGGGTGCTCGCCCCGTTCCCCGTGCGCTGGTCGGTGAGCACGGGAAGCAGAGCCAGCGCCGGGGCAGTCATGCGCTGCTCACTGCGCGCCGGGCCGTGGCGATGGACGGTGTTGTAGTGGCAGGCTGCGGTTCAGCGTGGCTGAGGACGGGCCAGCTGACCTGGCAGGCCAGGCCTGCGAGCTTGCGGGCGGTGTCCCAATCGGCGGGGTAGTCCGGCAGGACGGTCCCTTCACGGTGCCAGGGCATTTGGCGGACAGAGAACAGTCCTGTCGGTCAACAAAGACACCTACACCGTCATCGACCACGGCGAGATGGGCGAGATCGCGGCCCAGGCAGCCAGTTCGATGATGTGCTCGTCGGTGAGGTAGGCGGCTAGCCTCGGCCGTCCGCTCTGCCCCGACTGTTACGACTACAACGCCGCGGTCGTCTGGAACGGCCACGCATCCGAGCTATGGCGCCGCACGGTCATCACACTGCGCCGCCAGCTCGACAAGACCGCCCGAACCCACGGCGTCCGCGTCCGGCTGTCCTACGCCAAAGTCGCCGAATACCAGCGGCGGGGCCTCATCCATTTTCATGCCATCTTCCGGCTCGACGGCATCGACCCCGTCCACCCGGAACGAACCAGCCAGCCCCATCCCGCGCTGACCGCTGGCCTGCTCGCCGGACTCATCCGCCAGGTCGCCCCGGCCGTCTGGTTTGCCACTGTCCCGCACTCAGCGAAGCCATCAGGATGAGACATCCGGTGGGGAGCCCAGGTCGATCCCCGAGTCGTCGCCGTCGCGAACGACGGCCAGATCACCGATGTCGCCGTCGCTTCCTACCTGGCCAAGTACGCGACCAAGAGCACCGAGGCCGCCGGCTTCCCGGCCGGCCGCATCTCCGCCGAGAACGCCAGCATCTGGACCGACAAGCGCACCCACCAGGGACGCCTCATCGGCGCCTGCCTCAAGATCGGCACGCATCCCCACGAGGACTACCGTGCCCTTCGGCGCTGGGCGCACATGCTCGGTTACCGCGGCCACTTCGCCACCAAGAGCCGCCGCTACTCCACCACCATGCGCGCACTGCGTGCCGCCGGACGCGACTGGCGTCGTCGACAGCAGCCGCACGCCATTCACCGCGATGACCCTGCCGTTATCACCGAGACCGACCTCGAGTGGGCCGGACGGGGCTGGCGTTCCAGTGGCGACGCGCTCCTGGCCATGTCCGCCGCCGCGCGAGCGCGGGAGCACCGTCGCATCGCTCGCGAGGAGAAGACATCAGTACACGAGTAACCGAGAAATGGAGGTCCGAAGCACTCATGAGCAAATTGCTGCTGACTGTGCCGAAGCTGCTGCCGCGTTAGCGATATCGCGCAGCAAGCTATACGAGCTGATGGCAACTGGTCTCGTCCGATCAGTGCGCATTCATGGGTCCCGCAGGGTCCCAGTCGACGCTCTGGAGGAGTTTGTCGCAGAGCTGGTCAGCGCGGAGACAGCGGGTCATGCCGCGGCTTCGTGACGGCGTCATCAAGCGCGGCGGATCCTGGTCCTACGTCATCCGCGTCCGTGACCCTGCCAGCGGGGCCAGCAAGCCAAAGTGGGTCGGTGGCTTTGAGGCCGAGGAAGTCGCAAAGGCCGCACGAGACGAGGCTGGCGTGCGCGCCCGTCGCGGAGAGTTCGTCAATGGCTCGCCCTCTACCGTTGCCGACTACCTCGCCGGATGGCTCGCAGCGCACGCCGCAGCCGTGAAACCGAAGACGCACGCCGGATATCGCCACGACATCGATCACTACATCGTCCCGCGAATCGGGCAGCTGCGCCTGCAGGCACTTCGGCCAGCCATCATCACACGCCTATACCAGGACCTGGCCGAACACGGCGGCCGAGACGGTGGTCAGCTATCCGCCTGGACTGTCTCCCACGTTCACCGGACCCTCCGCAAAGCACTGGCGGATGCCGTCCAGATCGATCAGCTGCTGGCCAGCAACCCCGCCGCGCGCTCGAAGCGACCACGTGATCGGGGTGCAGAGCCAAGCCGGATCTGGACCGCCGACCAGCTCGATTCGTTCCTGGCTTTCGCCCGTTCGCATCGCCTCTACGCCTTCTATCGCCTGGCTGCCTACAGCGGCGCACGACGCGGCGAGTTGCTATACCTGCGCTGGCCAGCGGTTGATCTGGATGCGGCCGAGGTCACCCTAGGCGGCTCGACGGCCGTCGTACGAGGACACCGTGTCGAGGGCACCACCAAGGGCGGCCGATCCCGCGTGATCAACATCGATCACGAGACCGTCACCGCACTCCGCGAGCATCTTCGCCGACAGGCCGAGGAGCGACTCGCCGCCGGTTCCGCCTGGGCCGACAGCGGCGGATTGGTCTTCGTCAGCAAATGGGGCGAGCCCCTGTATCCCGATACCGTGACCGCTCTGATGGCCAAGATGATCAAGAACTCCAACAAGCAAATCACGGCGCCAGCCCGCCAGCTCCCGCATGCCCGGTTGCATGATCTCCGTCACCTGCACGCAACCACACTGCTGTTGGCAGGGGTTCCGGTTCATGTCGTGGCCGCCCGGCTCGGGCATGCCGATCCATCCGTGACCCTGCGGGTCTACTCCCACGTGCTCCGCGAGCACAGCCAGGGCATCGGAGACGTTTTCGCCCAGGCCATCAGGGCCTCAGTTAGCAAATCCGTTAGCAACGGCAGAGCCGAAAACTGAATTGTCCAGCGTATGCGCTGGTGAGAGTGGTGGTCAGGGGCGGGGTCGAACCGCCGACCTTCCGCTTTTCAGGCGGACGCTCGTACCAACTGAGCTACCTGACCGTGGCCGGGCATCAGAATCCCGGAAGGCCCTGACGCCAGACGGAGCGGTCCTGACGGGATTTGAACCCGCGACCTCCACCTTGACAGGGTGGCGAGCACTCCGAGCTGCTCTACAGGACCTCGCACTGCACTGGCCAGAACCAGTGTGCCCCCAACGGGATTCGAACCCGTGCCGCCGCCTTGAAAGGGCGGTGTCCTAGGCCGCTAGACGATGGGGGCTCGACGGATCTCGCCGCCATGCCCGTGGCGCCCGCCGTCGGGGACCGCCCCAGCATAGGGGACGAACGGCATTGCCGGCAAAGCGGCGGCCTCATGCCACCTAGCCGCCTCGCTCGATCGCCATCCGGGCATCGTCTGTACCCGCTTCGGGTGGCCGTCACGCTCAGGCTGATCCGTCCTTGTTGATGATCTTCTCGGCGATCGAGACCGGCTCGCCCTCCTCAGGGATCAGCGCCCAGGCCACCAGATAGGCCACGACCCCGATTCCCCCGAAGAAAGCCAGCACCGCGAAAATCACCCGGACCAGGGTGGGGTCAACGCCGAAGGTAATCGGCCAGGCCAGCACAGACTCCCGCCAGCATCCGGCCCTTGAGCTTGCGTTCCAGCCGCTTAGGCCCACTGTCGCCATTCATATCCACCATGATGCCCGATTCCCTGGCCGTCCGACAGAGCCTGGGCCGGGCGCGCATACGCTAGCGGCAAGGCCGCGTGCAGAGAGGACCAGCTAATGCCGCGCACCACGGACCCGGCGCCGACCGATCTGCTCCGCATCGACGACGAGCTGACTGACGATGAGCGGCTCGTCCGCGACACCGTGCGCAAGTTCGCCGCGGATCAGATCATGCCCAACATCGCCGACTGGTTCGAGGCAGGCACCGTTCCCAAGGAACTGTTTCCCGAGCTTGGCCAGCTTGGCCTGCTCGGCATGCACCTGACCGGCTACGGCTGCGCCGGGATGGGCGCGGTCGCGTACGGCGTTGCCTGCCGCGAGCTCGAGGCCGCCGACTCCGGGCTGCGCAGCATGGTCTCCGTGCAGGGCTCGCTGGCCATGTTCCCGATCTGGAAGTACGGATCGGAGGAGCAGAAGGACGAGTGGCTGCCGCGGATGTCCGCTGGGCAGGCCGATCGGCTGCTTCGGCCTGACCGAGCCGGACCACGGCAGCGATCCCTCCGGCATGAGACCCATGCGAAGCGGAACGGGGCCGACTGGATTCTCAGTGGCTCGAAAATGTGGATCACCAATGGCGGAATCGCCGACATCGCAGTCGTCTGGGCCGGCACAGACAGATGGCATCCGCGGCTTCCTGGTGCCCCGCGGCGCCCGCGGGTTCAGCACGCGGAACATCCACAAGAAACTGTCGCTGCGCGCCTCGGTCACCTCGGAGCTGCACTTTCGACGACGTGCGGCTGCCCGGTAGCGCCGTGCTGCCCGGCGTGCAGGGACTTAAGGGACCACTGTCCTGCCTGTCGGAGGCCCGGTTCGGCATCCTGTGGGGCGTGACCGGCGCAGCAAGGGCATGCTTCGAGTCGGCCGCGGACTACGCCAGGACCCGAGAGCAGTTCGGCCAGAAGATCGGCGGCTTCCAGCTGACGCAGCGGAAGCTGGCCTGGATGCTCGCCGACCTGCAGCGGGCCCAGCTGCTCGCACTGCACCTGGGGCGCCTAAAGGAGGCCGGTACGATCACGCCGGAACAGGTCAGCCTGGGCAAGATGAGCAACGTCCGGACCGCCATCGACATCGCGCGCGAGGCCAGGACGATTCTCGGGGCTAACGGCGTGACCCTGGAATACCCCGTGATCAGGCACGCCAACAACCTGGAGTCCGTACTGACCTACGAAGGCACGGAGGAAATTCACACGCTGGCGCTCGGCCAGGCGATCACCGGCATCTCGGCGTACCGGTAGAGCCCAGCGTCCGGATGGGCACTCCGCGCCGATAGGCCGACGGTCCGCGTGGCGACAGGGAGCGCGTGAAACAATCCGCCAGTGACTGCTGTCTCGCCGCACAACCCGGCTGGTCCGCCGCAGCGCGCTCGCGAGACCGACTCGGGCGAGCGGTCGCTGCTGGTTGTGCTGATTACCCTGACCATGCTCAGCGGGCTCGTCGATGCCGTGTGCTACCTCGGACTCGGGCGCGTCTTTACGGCCAACATGACAGGGAACGTAGTCGTTCTGGGCTTCGCGGCCGCGGGCGCGCCGGGGTTCTCGGTCACCGCCAGCCTGACCTCGCTCGGCCTCTTCCTCGCCGGGGCGGTCGCAGGCGGCATCATCAGTAACAAGGTCTCCCGCCGGAGCCGTCTACTAGTCACCGCCATCGGCATAGAAGCCGTATTCGTGGCCGCCGCGGCCCTCGTCGCTTTCGCGGCCGCGACGGTCGCGTTCGGCTGGAGCCGCTATACCGCGATCGCAATCCTCGCGTTCGCCATGGGGGTCAGGAATTCAGTCATACGCCGGCTCGCTATTCCCGACATGACCACGACGGTGCTCACCTTGACGATGACCGGCCTCGCGTCGGACTCGAGCTTGGCGGGCGGCACCAACCCGCGGGCCGGGCGCCGCACCGCGGCTGTGCTGGCGATGCTGATCGGCGCGTTCGCCGGCGCTGAGCTTTTCCTGCATCGTGGCTCGACCCTGCCGTTGGCGATCTCGGCCGCCGTCGCCGGGCTCGCGGCGATTGCTACCCTGGCCGGCCCGGCCGCCAGCAAGCTGGATAAGGAGTAATGCGACCATGACCGACGCCGTCGAGGTAACGGACAACAAGGACGCTCTCCAGTTTGAGGCAAGGGCGGAGGGCCAGGTCGCTGAGCTGCTCTACCGGCTGCGGGCCGGCCGCCTGGTGCTCACCCACACCGAAGTTCCGCCCGCTCTTGAAGGCCGCGGCATCGGCGGGAAGCTCGTGGTAGCGGCCATCGACCGGGCCCGGCAGGACGGGCTGACGATCGTTCCGCTATGCCCGTTCGCGCAGAGTTGGCTCGAACGGCACCCCGATGCAGCCCGCGACGTCACTATCGACTGGGGCAACGCAGCCGGGTGAGTAAGTCAGTGCCTCGCCACCGCGGTCGTTAGTCAGCTCGGGCCGCCGGGGCCAGCATGTCGCTGTAGGCCCGCGCGCCGACCATGATGTCGGCCAACTGCGTCCGAAGGCCGCGCCCCTTGCCCTTTCGCGCCAGCACGCTAGCCCGGCAGCCAGCTACAAGCAGCACGCGTGCACCCGTCGCGCGCAACCAGGAGGCGGCCTGATCGGCGGTGAGCTGTTCGGGACTGAGCAGCGGTCGCCCGAGGCAATTTGCAGCGCGAGCCGTCTCGCCGCACCCTGCGCCGCCTGCCGGATCTAGCAACAGCACGGCATCGGCGAGATAGACGCACGTCCAGGTCCGGTACCGGAAGCTCGCCGACGAGAGTTCGTGGAACGCGGCTCCGGCCAGGCGACGGCGGCGTGCCGCAGTGAGATTGCCGTCTTCCTGGCGGTAACCGGCCGGGAAGACCAGGTGCACGCTGAGCCCAGCCCGCAGCGCAGCGAGTGCGGCGTAGGAATCGACGCCCGTCTGGCCGCCCGTCAGGATTGTCAGGCCAGGCGCTGCCCGGACAGCCCGCCGAAGCCCGGCTTCTGTCTGCGCCTCGCGTCATCTGCTCGCGCCTACCTGGGCGCGACGAGCAAGGTCTGAATCGCGGTTCCGCAGACGCCGGATTGATCCGACAGCAGGGTCTCAGCCAGTCCGGTCCCCGTTCCCCCCATGGTCGTGAGCGCGTCCAGCAGAATCCACTCGCCGGCCGGGTCGCGATGCAGGACAACGGTCAGGTCGACGTTGATGAACAAGTAACGGCTCGCATCTAGCGCCGCGCCTACCCCGCTGCCGGAGTCGGCGATGAGCAGCGTCCGGGACATCGGCGACAGTTCCTCGCCTTCGATCAGCGGAACGCGGGGACGGCCCCAGGCCTGGGCAGGACCTGACTGGTCGAAGCTGCCCGATACGAACCGCCAGTCGATAGCGGCGAGGTAGCCGTCCAGGTGGCCGCCGGGGAACCGCGGCACGGCCTCGCTGACCGGAATCGGCGGCACGTCGCAGGCCCTGGTGATCACTGGAGCGCCGCCGGAAACGGCGATCCGCCACCCCCTGGCATGCAGTACTTCCTGCCCGGCTGACTCCAGGACGGTCTCCAGCAGAGCGACGCGCTTGCCGCTCCGGACCGTCCGCGTGCGGGCAGTAAGGAGGCCGACTGGAACCGGCCGCAGGATGTCCACGGCTACCCTGGCCAGGCGCTTGCCGTCAGCAGGCTCATGCCGCTCCAACTCGCGGGCTGCCAGCGCGGACGGAGGGCCCCCGTGCTGCGCATCCGCGCTCCACGGTCCTGCCGTGGCCTGAGTCGCGCGGAAGCTGCCTGGCCCGGCAGGCTCGAAGAAGCTGGTGTGCACAGATCGCGATGCTACCGGGAGGCTGAATCGACGACGCCGATCACCACGTTGCCGATCTTCTGCCCTGTCTCGACGTATTTGTAGGCCTCGACGATCTGGTCCAGTGGATACTCCCGGTCGATGACCGGCTTGAAGGCTCCGGCCCCGATCAGATCCCTGAGATGCCGCAATGCTGCCGGATCGAAATGCGGGTAAGCGAACAGCACCTTCTTTCCGCCGGATAGTGGCGTAAGGAGGGGCAGCATCAAGTTCTGATAGCCCCGGCCGGGGCCGGTCGACATGAAAATTCCGCTTGGTTTCAGCAACGCCTTGCATCGTCCGAAGGAGATCTTGCCAACTGCGTCGAAGACCACGTCGTAGACCTGACTGTCCTTGCCGAAGTCTCCCGATGTGTAGTCAATGACCCTGTCCGCGCCCAACCCCCTGACCAGCTCCACGTGCTCGGCACCGCAGACCGCCGTGACCAGCGCGCCATAACACTTCAGCAGCTGGACCGCCGCCGACCCGATCGCTCCGGTCGCGCCATAGACCAGGACGTGATGTCCCTGGCTGACCTTTGCCCGTCGGATGTGCGCCAGCGCGTAGTGCGAGCCCTCAGTGCCCGGCGCGGCCTCCCGGTAAGTCACGTTGGCTGGCATGGCGGCCACCAGCCCGTCCTCGGGGATTACCATGTATTCGGCGTGCGCGCCGAACGGCCCCTCGTTGTACCCGAACACGCGGTCGCCGACCTGGAACGCGGTGACCCCGGGGCCAACCGCGGCGACTTCGCCTGCAAACTCGGTGCCGAGAATCGTCGCCTTCGGCTTGGTAAGGCCGGACAGGAATCGCATAACGAATGGATCGGCCGCCCGGTAGTGACAGTCAGTCCGATTGACGGTTGTCGCGTGCACCCTGATGAGCAACTGATTGCCGGTTGCTGCCGGTCTATCCGCGTTTGTCACGCGAACCACCTCCGGTGGCCCGTACCTGCGGTGCACGGCCGCTTTCATGACCTTCATTCTGCCGCTACCACCGACTGCTACGATCACGCTCGGCTATTGGCGCCGACGCTGGAGGAAGATTGGCCATCCCTGCTTACCAGCACATCGTCGAGATAGTCATGGAGAACAGCAGCTACGCGACGATCATCGGTAATCCGCTCGCGCCGCAGATCAACGCGCTAGCGAGCAAGTACGGCCTGGCCACGAACTACTTCGGGGTCACCCATCCGAGCGAGCCCAACTACCTCGCCATGATCGCCGGGGACTACTTCGGGATCCAGGACGACGACCAGTTCTACTGCACCCCGGCCCTCGCGAGCGCCGATCCGAACTGCGCCGGCACCACCGTCAACCACACGATCGACGCACCGACGCTGGCCGATCAGCTGACGGCCGCCGGAATGACGTGGAAGGGCTACTTCCAGAGTCTCCCGCCCACGCCGCCAGCTGGGCAGCTGATCATGACCGGACCCAACGCCAACGGGCCGTACACCTTCAAGTACCCGAGCAGCAGCAATGCCCTGTACGCCGCCAAGCACAACCCGTTCCTGAATTTCACCGGCACCCAGGGCGCGCTAGCCAACATGGTCCCGGATACCCAATTGGCCGCCGACCTGGCCGGTAACTCGCTGCCTAACTTCAGCCTGGTCGTGCCGGACCAGTGCCACGACATGCACGGCACCGGAAGCTGCAGCGACCCCAACGCCCTGATAGCGACCGGGGATAGCTACGTAAGCGACACGGTCAACGCTGTCCTGGCCTCGCCGGTCTGGCCGGACGGCCCGAACGCCATCGTGATCACCTGGGACGAGGATGACTCCTCAGACCGCGGGCAGCCCGGCACCGGCTGCTGCGGCGCCGACCCAGGTGGCGGTCACGTCGCCACAATCGTGATCACCAGCCAAGGTAACCTTCCGATCATCGACGCGACCGCCTACAACCATTACTCCCTGCTGCGAACCGTCGAGGCGGCCTTCGGACTGCCGCCGCTGGCGCACGCCGGCGACGCCGTGGTCCCTCTGATGACTCCTCTTTTTAACCCATAGCAAACGCAGCAATTGCGGCCACACCGCGACCCGCCGTGGAGCTCGAACCATTCGGAAGCGCATCAACTGCGCCACGGTTCACTTCCGCTTCATTTGGCCGCCACCTCAAGCTGTTACGGTCACGCTCGGCCGTTAGAGCCGCCTGCGCCGGGACTGAATCGGCGCGCAACCGCACGAGACAGAGGAAGCGGCAGCACATGAAGCTAAATCGGTGGGCCCTGGGCGCTGGCGCTACGGCGCTTGCGGCAGCAGCCTGGATGGCCGTGCCGGGCGTGAGCTCGGCCAATGCGCAGGGGAACTCGGGCTCCGGGGTTCCGCACTACAACCACATCATCGAAATTATGATGGAAAACCAGCTATACGGGACGATCATCGGCAACCCGCTCGCGCCGAACCTCAACAAACTCGCGGACAAGTACGGCCTGGCCACGAACTACTTCGGCGTCACCCATCCGAGCGAGCCGAACTACGTCGCCAGCATCGGTGGCAGTTTCTTCGGGATTCAGGACGACAACCAGTTCTACTGCACCCCGGCCCTCGCCAGCACCGACCCGAACTGCGCAGGCACGACCGTCGACCACACGGTCAGCGCGCAATCGCTCGCGGACCAGCTGACGGCGGCCGGGAAGACCTGGAAGGGCTATTTCCAGAACCTTCCGCCGACGCCAGCGGCTGGCCAGCTGGTCATGACCGGCGTCAACGCCAACGGGCCGTACACGTTCAAGTGGCCCAGCAGCGCCGTCGCCTTGTATGCCTCTAAGCACAATCCGTTCGTGAACTTCACCGGCACCCAGGGCGCGCTGAGCAACATGGTGCCTGACACCCAGTTGTTCGCCGACCTGGCCACCAACAAGCTGCCCAACTACAGCCTGGTCGTCCCTGACCAGTGCCACGACATGCACGGCACCGGAACCTGCGGCGACCTCAACCAGCTGGTATCGCTGGGTGACACCTACGTGAGCCAGTTGGTGGCTGCCATCATGGGTTCCGATGAATGGAAGCATGGCCGCAACGCCATCGTGATCACCTGGGACGAGGACGACTACTCTGACGCCGGAGCGCCCGGCACCGGTTGCTGCGGCGCCGACCCGGGCGGCGGCCACGTGGCCACGATCGTAATCACCAACAAGAGTAAGCGCCACGTCACCGACGGCACCGCTTACAACCACTACTCGCTGCTGAAGACCATGGAGGCCGCATTCGGCCTGCCGTATCTGGCCCACGCGGGTGACTCGGTAGTGCCGCTGATGAAGCCGCTGTTCGACCCGAAGTAATCATCAGAACCCGGCTGGCGCTGCCTCTGCGGAGGCGGCGCCAGTCGTTCTGTTTGCCACGATCTGTATCCTTATGACCGGCAGGTCAGCGCCGTGGCACCAAGGCGCAGGCGTAGCGGCTAGACGACCGGCGGCCGGACGTTGCAGGTAATCGTGTTCGGCGGTTTCTACGCAGCGAGCCAGAGCCCGTTGTTCCGGGGTAGTGACGTCCCTGGCGGCGCCTGACATAAGGTTGTCGCGCAGAAGGCAGTGGCTGGGGGCGTTAGCACAACGGTAGTGCAGCGGACTTTTAATCCGTGGGTTCTGGGTTCGAGCCCCAGGCGCCCCACCCTTTGACCAGCGGAAACGTCCCGGACCGTCCCCGGCCGCACAGTCAGTCGGGCCGTTGTGGGGCCGTCGTGGGGCCGGAAGTATCCGACGAGCCCGCAGCGCGCAGCCGCGGCACCACTGCAGTCATGTCCTCAGCCAGCGACGCGGACACCTCCTGCAGCACCGTGGTGTAGGTGTCGGCGGTCACCTTGTACGAGGCGTGCCGCAGCAACGCCTGTATGGCCTTCATGTCCGCGCCGGCCGCGTGCGCCAGCGTGGCCGCGCCGTGCCGCAAATCGTGCAGCCGGATCGGCGGCAGGCCCGCGCTGAATGCCGCCCGCGCAAAGGCGAGCGTGATCTGCGCTGGGTGCAGTGCGGCTCCGGACAACTGGGTGAACACACGACCCGAGTTGATCCAGTCCGGTCCGATGGCCAACTGGTCGGCCATCTGATCCTTACGCCAGGCCCGCAGCAGCGTGACGGTGTCCTTTCCGAGCGGCACCGGAGCGTTTGAGGCGTCCGTCTTCGGGTCGTCCTCCATCACCGTCCAGCCGACCTGTGTCAGCTGCTTCTCGACCTGCGCGGCACCACGGTCCAAGTCGACGTCGGCCCACCGCAGGCCCGCGACCTCGCCGCGCCGCCTGCACGGGAAGCCAGGGAACCGTATCCGGGGGCGCCAACCCCGGCACGCCGTTTGAGCAGGTCACCGAGCTTCGGCAGGACAACCGCGACCCGCTGCCGTAGCTGCGCCAGGCCGGCCATGGTGACGGTACCCAACGGCAGGGCTTTGCGTACGGCGCTGGTGAGCACCTGCAGCAGGGCCAGCTCGCCCGCGGTGTAGATCGCTGCGATCGCGGCCGCTATGGCGGCTGCGGCGTCTTCCCGCTCGTCACCGTCGACCTTGAGCGGGTCGCCCATGGTCAGCTGCCGGGGCTGCCTTGCGGCTCAGGCGCGGTGTCGGCCTGTTCCAGGTTGCCGTCGAGCGCGCGGGTGTTGGCCCGCTGCTCTTGCCAGAACGTGCCGTCTGTCTTGCCTTCGCTGATCGGTGGCCGCTGGGTGCCGGGGGTCTGGTGTGCCGGGCCAGCTGGGCGCAGTCGCGGCCCTTCGGGTGCCTTACCCATCACGATCTGCCCTTTCTGCCTGGTGGAGGCGTCGCACAGCGAGCAGGAGTGACCGGCCGCGCGATGGTAGGCGCGGACCTGCCGGGCGCTGCGCCACCGGTACCAGCGCAGCCACAGCCGGGTACGTAGCGGCAACGGCATCCGGGTGCGGCGCGGTGGGATCGACGGCCTGGCAAGCATCACTACTCCGTTCGGTGCATGGTGGGTGGTGGCCTTCGCTGTGAGCCCGGAGCTCCGGCGACGGGCGGCCCCGGCGATTAGAACGCGCCTCGCCGGGTACCTGCCCGCGCATGCTAGGTATCGCACTGCTCGCCGCGGCAGCGCTCGCGGCCGTCGCAGTGATCATGGTCATCGTCGCCGCCGGGATCCGCCGCGAGGACCGCTACCAGACCTTTGAGCGCGAGGCCGCGCCAGGCCCCTCAGCCCTGCTCGCCCGGATCGTGCTCGGCCGCTACGTCCGTACCCGCCGCATGGTCCGGCGCCGGGGCGGTAGAGCACCTTCGGCGGGCTAGCTGCCCGCGCCGCGCGTGAGTGTGTTAGGGCTTGCGCCGGTTCCGGCGAGCCGCACGTAGCCTGGGCGTGTGAGCTGGGTGGTGATGACTTTCGAGTCCGCGGACGGCGCGGTCCAGGCGGCCCGCCAGTACGAGGTCCACGACCTCGACGATTACCTTGACGGCGTCGCCAACGGCACGCACGGCCGCATCATCAAGCAGATGACGTCGTCGATCCGGAACGAGCTCGGGTTCTACGCTCGGTACGTCTCGACAACCGTCGACGGTGTATTGCAGCCTGACTGATAGCGGTCAGGGCTTGCGGCTGTTCCTGCGCTTGGCTCGCTGCGCGGAGACAGTCAAACCTTGTGGATTTCAACGTTGACGGCGATTCGGCGCGTCCGTAGCGTCATGCTCAATTGGGTCCCGGTCTGGGACATCGCGAGCCTTGGGGAGAGGAACATGCGGAAGACAATTGCCACCGCAATCACGGCGATCTCGGTCGCGGCAGCACTCAGCGGCGCCGGACTGGCGGCTGCCAGCGCCACGCCTGCTGCTTCCGGCACTGAGCACATCCAGATCATGTCGACATCGGCCACCTCCAGCAATGAGAGCATCATCGCGACGGGGCTCTTCACGGCCGGCGGCGTCGATCATTCCGGTAACAAAGTCGACAAGATCGTGTTCCCAGGCGGAACGTTCAAGGTCGCGCACTCACCGGGCAAGGGCCCGCAGACGTTCAACCCGAAGACCTGCCTGTTCACGCTCAACCAGCACGGCACGTACACCATCGGGCACGGGACCGGCAAGTACAAGGGCATCAGCGGCCACGGGAAGTACGTAGTGAGCGTCCTGCAGGTCGGAGCCAAATCGGGTGGCAAGTGCTCACAGTCCAAGCCGCCCGTCGCCTTCCAGCTGATCATCAAGGCGTCCGGCCCGGTGTCGCTGCCCTGACCGTGTCTCTGCCGTTACTGCCGCCGCGGGTCTTCCTCGAGCCCGCGGCGGCCCTCGCGCCATGCGCGCACGCCAAACGGCGACCAGCCCATTACTGGATGGCGCCTGTGAACGGGTTGTAGCCGGTCGGCGACTCCCCCATGTACGGCACCGACTGGGACACGTCCGGCGACGCTTGCCGGACCGCTGGCGGGTCCGGGTTCATGCCGACTGTCTGCGTGACCTGCTTGTCAGCGTGCGGCTTGAACGAGCCTGGGGTGATCTGCGCACCCTGGTAGGTCGACTGGACCTGGCCGTGGTGCGGCGACACGATCGGTTCCGGCAGGCCGCCCTTCGGCTTGCTAGTGTCCGCCACCACAGTCCCCCGGGCACGGCGGCGCGGACGGAGCGGCGTCGGCCGGGCTCGAGCCGGCCAGGCGCGTGCCACCGACCACGGCGACAGGGTCGCGGCCGTTCTCCCAGCTGGACGGGCCGGTCACCGCGTGGGTCTGCTGCCGTGTCTGCAGCGAGCCCCCGCCGCGCTGCGGAGACGACACCGGCATCGGTTGCCGTGCCTGCTTGGTCGCGTCCGGCTGGCCGGGCCGCAACTGCTGCTTGGCGGTCGCTGTGGTGCCGCCCGACGCCGAGTTGACCTGCCGGCTACTTGGATTTGCCGCCACGACCCGTTCCCTTCTTGGCTGCAGATTTGCTGCCGCCGCTCCTGGTGTTGCCGCCTGTGCCTGTGACCTTGATGTTCGGGTACTTCCTGGCGACAGCCCGCCTGATCGTTGCCTGCTCGGCCGGTGTCGCGTTGGCCTTGGCGCGGCCCAGGGCGTCCCGCGCGCGGCCGGGAGTATCGATGGGGTAGGCGTCCGCGCCGCCCGGGCCGCCGCCAGGCAGGGCGAAGTCGCCCTTCGCGATGCGCTTGCCGCCGGCGAGGCGCTTCCCGTTCCGCTGGGTGATCTTCGGTGACCCTGCCATGGCGTCCCTTCCCTAGTCGGGGTCGGCTTGTGTCTGATCGGCGACCTGCGCGACCTGGTCGGGCTGGTCGGTGACCGATAGCGCGCCGGGCAGTTGCTCGAGCTGCTGCTGCAACGTCGTGGTAGGCGACATGGGCTCGGACAGCATGACCCGCGCCCTTGTGAGAACGTCCAGGTTCTCTTCCGCGTAGATCCGGCCGACCTCCTTGACGACTTCGTCTTCGGTCCAGTCCGGATGCACCATCGCGACCGCGGTCTCAACCGATGCGGCTTGCGCGCCGCGGAGAGTGGAGACGGTCTGCGCCAGTTCCGCCTGGTTGGGCAGGACAACGTCGGGGAACTCGACGTCGGGCCGCAACGCCTCGACGCCTGCCATGTCACCGTCCGTGCCGAACACGACCTGCTGCACCGTCATGAGGCCGTAGATGATGTCCGCGTACGCAGGCCGCCAGTAGTTGATCTTCCGGCCGCGTGTGACCAGCGACTTGCGCTCCCTGGCGTCGACCTCTGTCGCGGTCTGCGCCACATCGCCTTGCAAACCGAGGGTCTGCCCGTCATACCCGGCCGACTGAATGATCGACTCGACGATCGCGTTGAAGGTCGCCTGGTGGGCTCGGTAGCGAATGTCGGCCTGCCACGGCTGGATGCCGGTGCCGTTCGCTGACTCGCCTGACACCAGCATGTTGAGCGGCGAATACACCTCACGGTCCGGCTCAAACACGGCGCCTTTGCCGCGGCCGATGTTGTCCAGGTAGGAGTGGGGGACGATCAGCCGGGCCTTGCCGAGCCGGATGTCACGCATCCAGCTGGAGAACGTCTCGTCGAGGCCGTCGAGCTCCGTCTCAAGACCGGAGAAGTCCGACGCGCCGAGCGGCGCTGCCCACGGTCCGAGATCCCGCCACACCTTGTTCGGTCGCCGGTTCGGCACGTATACCACGGTGGAGGCGTCGAGTGGCTGGTCAGGCAGTTCGATGGCGTTGCCGTTGGTGACGATCGACATGAGCGGCCGGGTCTGCTCGAATCCGCCGAGGTCGACTTGCCGGCCTAGTTTCTGCTGGTCGCCCTCGAATACGCCGTGGAGGATGACGTTGTGGTGCGGGATGTGCTTCTCAAGGTGCCGGACCACCGTCTTGCCATGGTCCTCTAGCACGGTCCAGAACGTGACCGACACCAGCCGGTCGTACCGGAACTCCGGGATCGCCGCGTCGGGTGGCACCAGGTCAAGCCACGGCTTGTCGGCGACGTCGGTGTCCCACACCACCCGCAGGTAGACACCGCCGAGCGCGGCGCACATCTCGGCGGCTTCCAGCAGCTTCGCGTGCTGGCCGTCGTCGACGAGGTTGTCGAGGTATTCCTGCGTGGCCTGGTTGTCGTCGTCCGTTTTGAGCGACGGCGGCTGGGAGAACAGCAGCGACGCCGACGATGATGCGAGGTCGGCGGCGAGCGGGACGTGATAGTTGGTGCGCTTCTCACCTGGTGGTGTCGGCTGGCCGCATTGGTAACCAGAAGAAACGCCGTATGGACCCTATGAGTCCACCCCGGTACTGACCTGGTCGTACCGGGCTTATGCCTCGCTCGCCGGTCGTAGCGAAATACTGGCGTCCGAGCGATGAGTTGGCGCCAATGGAGTAGTACGCGCGCATCAACTTGTCCGGGTCGCCCGTGTACCAGGCGTCCCACACGCGGTAATCGAACTGGACCGGGTTAAAGCGCGGCGGCGGCCACGGCTGATTCTCCAACGGGAGCGCCAGCGCGCCGCGGTCGTCGTTAATTGGCTGCACGCCCAGCGGCGCGGCAGGCATAATCGACATTCCTTCTGAAGTCACCCGCTCTCCCTTTCCGGGCGCGGGCGTGACCAGCGCAGTTAGCCGAGCATGAGTTCAGACAGGAGCTTCGCGTGCTTACGCCGATTGCACTCGCCGTGCGACGGGCGCAAGTTGTCGTAGGTGTGCGGAGCGCCGCGAGCGAGTGGCACGACATGGTCGATCTGCAGGTCGGCGCGCGTCAGGATCGGCTGAGCGCACAGGTGGCAGATCATTCCGTGCAGTACGACAACGACTGCATAGTCAACCGGCTCGACCTGGCTGCCGTGCAGATTGCCGTGCAACCCATCCTCCAAATCAACCTGGCGCCGACGCGCCGCGCGGGGCCGCCCATCAGTCCCGCTCTAAACATTGGCTTTCCCGTGCCGGCAGCAGATTATTGACGCAGATGCGTGAACCATTTCCGGGCCGCGTCCGTAACAGCAGGTAACAGCCTGCGGAGGTGCGCCGTGAACATACGCCGGGTGATCGTGCTCCTGTCTGTTGTCCCGCTGGCCGTGCTGGGCGCTGGCTCCGCGAGCGCCGGCATCAGCCCGGCGCACGGCGGCGGCGGGTCCTCGCTGACCATCTCCTCGCTGAGCCCGGACACCACGACTCCCGATAGCAACACCCAGGACTTTGTCTACGTCTTCCTCAGCGGAAACGCGCCGAGCGGCGGCGCGGTTATCGACCTCACCAGCTCCAATCAGTCCGCTATGCCTCTCCCGGCCTCGGTGACCGTTGGCTCGGGCCTGAACAATGCCCAGGTTGAGTTCACCGCGGGTAA
Source organism: uncultured Actinomycetota bacterium (assembly GCA_963804435.1). Lineage (GTDB taxonomy): Bacteria > Actinomycetota > Actinomycetes > Streptosporangiales > Streptosporangiaceae > JAJYUU01. The sequence continues at coordinate 5,414,773 of CAWDQI010000001.1, forward strand.
CGTGACCGCTGCGACTCCGTGCACGTTCACGGCGACGCTGGGCTCGTCGTCGAAGTCGGTGACGATCACCGTCACGCCGGATCCGGCGCCGTCCCTGTTTAGCGTAGAAGTAGATCCCGGCGAGCTGGTCGGCGGGAGCACCGACACGGTGCTTCCCCAGCTGAACGCGCCGGCGCCGGCCGGCGGGGTGACGGTGGGCCTGACCAGCAGCAACCCGTCGCTGGCACCGGTGCCGGCCACCGTCGTGATCCCGGCGGGCTCCTACTCGACGCCGGTCAGCGTCAGCACCGGTGTCGTGACGGCCACCACCACCGTCACCTTCACCGCGAGCCTCAGCGGGGCGACCGTCACCGGGCAGCTGCAGCTCGACCCGCCGCCACCGCCGCCACCGCCGGTGACCCCGGTGTCGGTGACGTTCAGCCCGGCGACGGTCTACGGTACCGGCGGCTCCACCGGCACTGTCGATCTGTCCGGCCCGTCGCCGGCTGGCGGCACGACCGTGACGCTGCAGATCAGCAACGACTTCAGCGTCAACGCTGCCACGGTCCCGGCCAGCGTGACCGTCCCGGCGGGCGCGAGCAGCGCCGCGTTCCCGGTCACCACCAGGCCGCCCCCCGACACCGACACCCCGGTGACAGTCTCGGCGGGCATTGCCGGCACCAGCTATGCCTCCGGCGTGGTGACGGTGATCGCGCCGGGCCTGCAGTCAGTCGCCGTCAGCGCCGGCAGCGTGGCCGGCGGCGGCAGCGTCACCGGCACGGCGACGCTGAACACCGAGGCGCCCGCGGGCGGCGCGGTCGTGCAGCTGATTAGCAGCAACACCGCCGCGGCCACGGTTCCGGCCAGCGTCACCGTGCCGGCCGGCGCGACCAGTGCGACCTTCACCGTGAGCACCCTCAGCCAGGGTTCGACCACGACGGTCGGGATCGGCGGAATCTACGCCGGAGCGACGCGAGCTAGCCTGCTCGGCGTCACCGGCGGCCGCAGGGGCGGCTCGGCGCTGCCGCCGCCGCCGTCCGGGATCTCCGTCGAGCCGTTCACCTTCGATCAGGTCGACCAGGGCACTACGAACGGCGAGCTGCCGCACCCGTACCTGATCACCCTGCCCTCCACCACGCTCGCCGCGTCCGACGTCTCGCTGGAGTCCGGGAGCCTGCCGCCCGGGCTGACGCTAAACGCCACCTCGACCGCGGCTATCAGCGGCGTACCGACCACCCAGGGCCTGTACGCCTTCGTGCTCAAGTTCACGATCCCCGGCGACCCCGTGTTCGGCTGGCCCTACGTCTGGCATATCACGCCGCCTATGGTCATCACGGCCACCAGCCTCCCGGCCGGGACGGCCGGGCAGGCCTACAACGGCGGCTTCACCCTCACCAGCGGCGTGCCGCCCTACAACTGGCTGATCGACGCCGGGGCGCTCCCGCCAGGGCTGACGATCAACCCCTCGACCGGCCAGGTCAGCGGCACGCCCACCACGGTCGGCACCTTCACCTTCACTGTCGAGGTGTACGACAGCGACAGCGTCAACACATCCCTGTTCACCCCGGAGACGATCACGATAAACCCGTCCTAACGGCCAGTCAGATAGTCGGAGATGCCGAGCCGTTCAGCGAGCCACATGCGACGGTGGCGGCCGCCACAGAACACCCACCGGACGCTGCCCAGGTCGACCTGTTCGATCCAGCAGCATTCCCACCAGCCGGGCCGCTGGCAGTCGCCGTAGGCGCATTCGACAGCTGGCCGGCCAGCGCGTTTGCTGTAGCGGACATGGAGCCGCCAGGCGATCGACCGCAACGGCTTCGGCCTGGGCCGTGGCAGCCGGTCCACCGTGACGACAGCGGTCTTGGACGGCATGTAGTGGTGGCCGCACGAGACGCACACTTCAAGGTTGGCCAGGACCGGCGAGTGGCGGCCGCGGTGGTGCAGCGGTACCCGGATCCGAACCGGCGCGTTGCAGGCCGAGCACCACACACCGTCAGTCAAGCGGCCGGCGACGAGGACCGGGCGGGTTATGCGTCTGGGTCGCGCGGCGGTCGTGGTGCTCGATGCCGGCCGTGTCCACGGTGCTGCATGGTGGCTCGCTTCTGAGCAGTGCCGCGACTGCCGGGTCCATCGGCTTGATCGGTGCGCCTAGTTCGTCGCCACAGCCCCGGCGTCACAGAGCACCTATCCCAGACGCCGGGTGCAGCGCAAAATAGGTGCCATGGGCGATCAGCGGCTGCCTGGGCATGCACTTGCCGGCAGGCACGCCAGGCGCGGTGATATGCAGCTGCCGGCCCTGCCTCGCAGTGTCCGCGCGCTGCGACCCGTCATGCTGGCGTGGGCCGTCATATCACCTGGGCTGTGGAGCCATTACAAGGTGCATTTTGCGATCGTCGCTCCCATTGTTGCCACGGCCTTACTGATTGGGGCACTCGTCGAACTCGCGGCGCCGAGGGCCAGCAACCGCGTAGTTCTTGCCTTGGTCGCCAGCGGTGTCGTGGTGCTGCTGGTCTGGATCACGGCCGTCGCCATGCCGCTGGTGACGAAGGGCAGGCTGCCTGACGGCCGCTACCTAGCTGAGGTTCTTGCCCGCCAGCGGATTCTGCGGCAGCACAGGCGCGACCGCCGGCAAGCACTTCGGCAGCGACGCGATAACCCGACCTACCCCGGCCCGCACGCCCACCGACATCAAGACCAGGACCGGCCAGGCGAAGACGATTAGCCAGCTGCGCTCCCGTCTGCAGCGCATTACGGTTGCGCATAGCCCTGGCAAACCCGAGGATCTGATCTGCAGCGACGTAATTCGCTGGGTGCTAGTCAGTGCTGCGCTGGGCGGTCGCCGGCCTGGTGTCGACCCGCGGCGGCCATGACCAGTAGCCCGGCCTGTCGCCTTCCTGCCGCGACGTCGCCCAGTAGGTGTCGTTGCCGTCGAGGTGGACCTGCAAGTTGACCGTCCCGGCGTCCGAGTTCCAGTCGCGGACGACCGTGGCGGCGCAGATGTCGCCTTCGTGAGCGGTGTTGCCGATGTGGGCCATGTGGCCGTTCATGCCAGGGTCGCCTGGCAACGGCCGGCCGGTCAGCGTGGCGCAGAATGCCCGGTAGAGCTCGCGGCGGGCGTTGATCGCATCCGCGTCCTGCTGGGTGAGCGTGTAGTGGACGATGCGGCCGACAGACGGCTTCATTCGGCATGCTCCTTGCTCGTGGTGGATGGTTGCCATCCGGGGCTGCGGATACGAAACAACGGCTGCCGGATCTGGCCGCCGAACTTCTCGTTGGCTTCGGTCTGCCGCTGAATCTGGAAGTCGACCGGCAGGTGCGTCATCTGCTTGCCCGAGTTCGCTGATCGCGTTGCACAGCAGCGACCACAGCGCGTCCAGCTCGTGCGCGCGCTCGTAGCCGGGAAACAGGGCGTCGAAATGGTCGTCGTGCAGCATCAGCCGGACGTCGACGTCAGGCCACTGCTTGCCCCTCGTGCTCGAGCCGACGTGGTAGGGGATGTCGCCGAACGGTCAGCGGGAACGTCGACCTCTCCATCGGCTCGGTGCTCGGCCAATCTGCTTACCTGTCGGCCGGCTTGGTTGCCATTGGATTCCTGGGATCGGTCTTCGCAGCCGGTTCTTGTGGTTCGCAGTGGCCGGCGGCCTGACAGTATCGTCTGCTGCAGTGATATCCGTCATCCTTGCCCCGGCATAAGCGACACCGAGGGAGGCAGCGGTGACCCGTGGCGATAGGCCGAAGGCAGCAATAATAGTTCTGGTGCTGGCAGCCGCCACGGCCTGCGCCGGTACCCATGCCCCGGCTCGATCACATCAGCGCACTGCCCGGCACTCCGTAGTACAGCCTGGGACCGTCACGGTGCGGGCCGGAAGCATCACCATTGCCCTGCTGCCCGTCAGTCCCGCCTCCCTCGGCTGCGTCAAGACCGCTCGGAGTCTGCGGTACGCCGTGCCGTGCCCGGCAGTGCTGCCCCAGGCAGTTCTCCAGCATTACACGTGCTTGGGCGCTTTCATGGCCGCTAACCCCTGCAGCTCCCCTCCGTGGCGCGGCTGGATGACAGCGTCCGGCGGAGTGGACGCTTCGGGTGTGGGCATCACCCCGTCAAACACCGAGCATTTCGTCATGGAAGGCGTTCCCTACCGCACCACCAGTTATGACCTGGTCGCCAACGGCCCGGTGTGGCGGTCCATGGGCCAGCCCCGCACCGTGCGGCCCCTCGGCTGGGTCACGATCGGCGGGCGCCGGATGCGGTGGATCATCGTCCCGCAGAACACGCAGGGGAGTTTCATGGCCGGGCACCTGATGCTGGTGTGGTCGACCGGGTCGCACACCTATGCTCTGGGATTCCACAACCTATACGGCTTGTCCCTGGCGAAAGCTCTCGACCTCGCGGTTGCCCGGCACCTGTCGATGGTTTCGCCCGGGCCGTCGTAGATGCTGCCGTCGTGCCAGCCCTTGGGGTAGGCGGGAATCACGCCGTCGAAGTCGACCGCTGCCGTGCTGATTCGGTTCTCGCCGCGGCGGTTGCCGACACAACGGCGTCGGTCCGCTCGATGTACAGGACCGCTTCGTCGCGGACCGCGCAGGTGACCTTGTGCTTGTGGTCCTTGAGGACCGTCCAGCCGGGCAGGTTCTCGTCAGTCGTCGGGTAGACAGCCCTGACCCGCACGGACAGTTCCGCGAGGCGGACGTGCCAGACCTTCTCGTCTTGGTCGGTGAGGCTTCGGGTGTCTGCCATGCGTGGTCGTCCTTAGTGGAGACGGTGCGTGAGCGATTCGGGCGCGGTGATCTGGAACTGACGGGCGATCTTGTGTCGCAGCCGGCTGGTCCGCGGCGGGACGCTCACCTCCCCACCGATCTGGGCGGTTGACCTCACTGAGCCGGCCGGCGGTGCTTGCCGTGATACGGCACTCCTGGCGGCCTAGGCGCCGGGTAGGAAGCCCTGAACTGGCCCGCGACGCGGCGCGGCAGCGGGGATGCGGGCGGCCCGTGCCCAGGTTCGGGGAGGTCAGGCTCGGCGTCGGCCTCCTCGGCGGGCGGGCTGTCAGCCGGCGGCGGGGACGTGATCACCGCGGCCAGCGACAAGGCCAGCAGCGCCACGAGGAAGACAACGAGCCACAGGCTTGCCTCATTCGCCTGCGCCGGGCTGAGGGCTGCCATCGGTCCCCTCCTTCTGGGGGCGATGATTTATCGTCTCGCGGCACAGGCGAGTTACGCAGTGCACACGCAGATCAGGTCCGGCACGCCCGGATGTGGCGGGCGCGGTGAGCGTGCAGTGAGGGGGATTCTCTGCTGCCACAATGCCTAGTTGTCGCGACACCCAACCGTTACCGTTCCACGATGTCCGTGTTCTGGGCGACCGTCATCGGCGCTGGCGCCACGGTGCTCGACGACGATTACCGGGACGCGGACTGGTCGGAAAAGTCCGAGCCAGCCGCTGTCTGACCGCTCGTCCGCTCGAGCCCCTGGCCAGCTGGCCGGGGGCTCTTGCGGTGCTTAGCCTTGGCTCTCTTCCGGGCTCGCTTCCGGAGCTTCCCCACCCAGGCTTTTATGCCGAAGGCCGTGCCGGTTGCGACGACGCTCACGCCCACCTGGTTGAGGTCATTAAGGAGGTAGTCCGGCACACCGAGGTCATCGCTACGGTCCTTAAAAGGGTGCCCGCAAGCCCAGCAGAACTGGGCACCGTCTAAGAGGCGGGTGCCGCACCGGTCGCAATTGGGCTGGTCGCCCGTTGACGGCTCCACAAGTTCGACGTCAGTTCGTACGCGCTCGGCTTGCTAGACGGCGTCTAGGCGGCGATCGGGATGCGCTGCTGCCATAGCCACGCTGGAAGCGATGGTCGGCCGCGCTGGTTTGTCATGGACCTTGACGCCCCGCTCGGGAGCCAAGACGATGGTGCGGCACGCTGGCCCATTAGGAGGATCAGATGGCACATCCGAACGAGGACCTGCTGCGGGAGGGCGTCGCGGCCTTCCAGCGAGGCGACCTCGACGCGCTCCGGGAGAAGTATTTCGCAGAGAACATCCGCTGGCACACCCCCGGCAAGAGCCCGATAGCCGGTGACTACGAGGGCGTAGCTCAGGTGATAGAGGCGTTTGGTCGGCTCTTCGAGCTCACGGGGGGCACATACCGCGTCGAGCTGCACGACGTCATTGCCAACGACGAGCACGGCGTCGTCCTCTTTACGGCCCGTGCCGAGCGGGCGGGCAGGCAGCTCGATGACCGCTCTGTACTGGTCTGCCACATCCGTGACGGCAAGCAAGCCGAGACCTGGATTCGTCCCGGTGACCTCTACGCCCTGGATGAGTTCTTGTCGTAGTGCTATCGGGCTGCGGAGCTGGTACTCCAGCCGTACATAGCGATCTACGGCTGGAGTGCTAGGCAGCGATTCGGGATTCTCTGCTGCCACAATGCCCTAGTTGTCGCGACACGCAAGCAGTACCGTCCAGCCATGCCCGTGTTCTGGGCGACAGTCATTGGCGCTGTGATCGGCGCAGCGGGAGCCATAGCAGGCGGGTTCGCAGCTGCCCGTTACCGGCCGCGGGTCTAGCGCTGCCGGCAGGCGCCGGGGCCAGGTTTTTTTCTAGCGCAGAAACGCTCGCACGATGCTTACGTAACTGAATGTGAGGCCATCCACCTGGAAGGCATAGCATCCGGGACTCCTGACCCAGAATCCGCCCGGCGCTTCGCGCCAGCCTCCCCTGCCGTTGATCGTCGCACCCGGCGGCACCACCAGCGGCGCGGCGGTGGAACTGTCAACCACCCGGGCAGGCCCAGGACCCCCCAGGCGCCCGGCCCGGACCATGAATGGGCCCTGATAGGCCGGGACGCTGAACCACGTGGTCTTGACCGCGAGCCAGGGAGGCTCGCTGGTGGGGTTGATCAGATCGGCGATGCCGCGCCCGTGCAGCGCTCCATTGATCAGCAGCTTGACCGGGCCATTCCCGAACGCGGTGCCGCCAAAGTACTCGGTATTCACGACACTGCCATCCGACACCGGGCAGCCCTCGCCAGGCCGAAGCACCGGAAAGTGCAGCGGCCGGTTCAGGACTGGCGGGACCGAACCGGACGGGCCATCGCCCGAGCAGACGTCACCATCGTTGGCACAAGCCTGCCGGTAGCTGAGAAATGACCCCGAACCCCCGGTAGCCCGCCCAGCGCGGCCCCGAGCGTGCCCGATGGCGCGCTGCTTCTTCCCGCCGTGTGCTGCGTCGGACCCGAAGTGCACGCCGCGAGCAGGGCGAACACCGTAGCTGCAACTAGCAGCGCACTCCGGCGCACCAGCATCACCTCTCGGCAGCGAACTACCACGTCGGGCGGCTCGCGTGCCAGCAAGTTTTCTGCGGTGGCCAGTGGGATGTCAACCCAGCGCGCCAGCAACGCCAAGCGTCCTCGGCGAGTTCCGGCCGGCGCCGGTTAACCGGCCCATAGAGATGAGGCTTGGCCCGCGGGCAGTGCGGAGGCACTGACCACCTCCCGATCCCATCCAAGCCTTGCCTAAATCCGGGCCATCAGCGCGCGGCATCGCCGGACAAGATCACAGGTTGCGGCTGTAGTATCGCTAGGCAGCTATCGGTATCCGCTGTTGCCACAGCGCTCGCGTTGTGGCTACGCCATACCGTAGCGAGTCGCATCCGTGGTCGTCGGCCTTGACCGGCACGTCTTCGCCGCGCTCTGCGTAGCCTTCGTGCCAGCTGTAGCCGGGGATCTCGTCGATCAGGCCTTTGCATGACCGGTGGATCTTCAGCCGGTCGATCGCCAGCAACGTGCTGACCAGGCGGATGCCGTCGACCACCGCATTGACGCCGTCCGCGACTGGCCAGCCGTCCTGATACAGCTGCACCTTGAAGCTCGTTGCGGACGGGTCGATGACCATGAACCGCGGCTTAGGTCCGAGCAGGTTCGACGCTGGCGGGCGGACGGTGTTGAGCCAGTCCCGCAGCGCCCGGCTGTATTCGACGTCGGTCATCTGCCGTCCCTGCTGCCGCGAATCCCACCGCCACTCCGCGACGACGTACAGGGTGCCGTCGACGCCGAGGCCGATCAGCAGCGCGTGCAGCGGGTTGGTCGTGCCGTCGTCCACGCTGACGCACAGCCAGTCGCTCATGGGCGGGAGGATGTCGACGACATGCCTGGTGTCGTCGAACATGTCGTACACCGCGCCTTCAGCGAAGCGCCAGTCGCCGAGGATGAACCTGCGGAACCACAGGCCGACGTGGGTGGCTTTCAGCCAGGCCACGTATTCGGGGTCGAGCGCCGGGTTGTCGTCGAGACTGAACTTCCAGCTGCGCAGCGACACCTCGCTGGCGCGGAGCAGGTACTACTTTTTACGCAGCCAGTGCGCCGGACTGCCGGGGTTCGTTGTGACGAACATCTTCGAGCCCGGCACCGACAAGCGAGCGAGCGCCTGAGTGAAGAAATCCTCCGGGATCAGCGTGCCTTCGTCGACGTAGATGCCGCCGCACGTCATGCCTCGCAGCCGTGCCTCAGCCTTGGCGTCGTTCGCGGTGATGACCTCGATCGGCCGGCCGACGATAGTCGCGGTCGGCGCACCCCTCGTGTAGGCGGTCAGGCCGGCCAGGTCGCCCATGATCGCCGGGTCCGTCAGCACGCCGAACACGTTGCGGTACACCGTGTCGAACGTCTTCCCGGTGACGACCAGGCTGCCGCCGACAGGCGGATCCGCGCAGTACGTCGCCCACCGGATCAGCGATGCGACGGTCTTGCCTGACCGGACCGCACCTTCCCACAGGTTGATCTTCGCCGTGGACTGGCCGATTGACTGCGCTTGCTTCAGCGACAGCGACGGCAGCCCCGAACTAACCGGAGCCGTCTGGGGCATCGCCGTGAGCCTTCGTCAACGTCTCAAACAGAGTGCCCAGCAACGACTGAGCCGCCGCGACCTTCCCGTCGCCTTGCCGGTCCTCGAGCCGCGCCGCCTTGTCGATCGCGATAGCCGCCGACGACATGCCAGCCTGTGCATCCCTGAGTGGTGGCAGCTTCGTCGTCACAAACTCCGGACCGGCCGGACCCGGAATGACCTGCGTGTACGGAGCCTCAACCCGATCCAGCATCCGGCCCGCCACGCCATACATCCGCTCGATCAGCACCGTCCGCTCATGAGCCGCATCGAACTGCCGCGCGCGCGTCGCGTTAATCGTCTGCGACCGGTCGAACGCAGCGCCTAGTCCGCTGTCTTTGGCGATCTTGGTGACGGTCGACTGTGAGACGCCGCGTCGTAGGGCTATCTCGTTGCGGGTGAGGCGTTTGGCTGGGTCGGGCTCGTTCTGGGTGTCTTGGATGTCGCGGAGGATGTCAGCGCGCAGCTGGGGGTCGAGTGGTGGTGGCACACGGGGTCAGCTCTCTACGAGGTGCGGCCGGTATCCGCGTCCGGGTTTGGTCGATGGTGGTGTGTCCGGTGTGAGGCCGAACGTTTTGAGCAGGCCGAGGGCGACTGGGTTCTGCTGGGACCGGATCGCGTAGGCCGGGTTCTGAACGAGGTCTTGGCCCTGTGCGAGTAGCAGGCCTGCTTCGAGGATGATGCCGTGGGCTTCCTGGTAGGTCGCCAGGGCGACGCACAGCAGGGCGAAGCTGTCAGCGGTCGCCGCGGTGAGGTTGTCGCCGGGGACGATCGGCGCCAGGAGGGCCCACACCTTCGCGGCGTCGTCGCCGAGCCAGCCAGGCGGACCGGGCAGCTGCGGCCGCGGCGGTGTCTGGTCGTGGGACGGTACGGAGCCGCCACCCTGTTGAGTGACGGCCCCGATCCGGCGACGGGCAGTACCGCCCATCAGGTCCCGCTAGCGCGGCCAGCGGCAGCGCCGGCAGCGGCGCGGCCAGCGCGCCAGCCACCGATCGCGCGGCGCCCGATACGAGCACGGAGGCGACGGAGCACGAGTCCTCCCTTCTACACGTCGATGCCGAGGATCCTCGCGGCCTGGTGGCCATCGAGGTACTTGTCGCCGAGGACGTCCAGCCCGGAGCAGGTGAGGAAGTCTTCCTTGCCTGCGCGGGACGGCCAGTAGGCGGCAAACCAGTGGGGCGAGTCCAGGACATCGGCGGGGTTAGCGGGCGGTGGTGCGTTCAGTGCTTGGTGGATGGCGCGCAGCTCTGCGAGCGAGTCGGCGCCTATGTGTCCGGTCTCCGGGACATCAGCGAGCGGGTCAGCTTCCGGCTGGCCTTCTACAGGTGTGGCTTTGGTCAGGAGGTCGCTGGCGCGGTCCGACTGGATCCGGAGCATCTGCTTGACACGTTGCGCCGGGGTGAGCTTCGTCCTGTCTCCCACGGCGGCGGTCAGGTCTGGGCCTGGCACGTACCGGCCGTCTAGCTCGAGCCCGAGCCGGGCGGTGAACCTGGCCGGATGGCGGGCCTGCCGGAAGCAGAACACGAGCCAGAACTCCGTGTCGGTGGCCAGCAGGAACCGTTCGTCTTCACGCTTCGCCCGGTCCCGGAAACCCTGATGCTGCGGGTCCATTACTTCAGCTGGCGCGGTATCTGCTGGCGTCGGGCTGTCAGTGTGGTCAAGCGGCTTGGCGCCGGACGTAGGGCGGCGAAGGAGTGCCTTGGCGGCTTCAGAGAATGGCACGGGCAAGGTCCAGATCAGCGAGCGGGAACCATGACAGAACCCGCTGGTAGTCGTCAGGAGCGTAGGTCTTCAGCTTCTCGGTGAACCTGCGGTCGATGCCGTCGAAGCTGCGACTGAACCACGGGTAGTCCGGAGGCAGCTTCACGCCAGCTGCGGCGATCGCCCCCCGGACGTCGGCGATCTTCCAGTCCCACACGATCTGCTGTGTGCCGGCCTTGTGGTTCACCGGGCCGTGGCTGGTGATCGCCATGCGGCGGTTCGGTGAGTCAGCTGCCCGGACGCCGTTGCACACCCAGGTGTCGGGTGGCAGGCCGAAGTGCTCGCGGACGATCGGGTTCATGTCCTCATAGTCCGGCACCACCAGGCCGCAGCGTTCGATCACGCCGCAGCGTTCCGGAGACTGGTAGACCAGGTTGGACAGCCACCTGTACAGCGAAGGGTGGGGCAGATTGAGGATCGGGCCGCAGCCGAACCACTCAGCGAAGTAGCTGAGGGACTTGTCGACGAAGGCCAGGTCCGGCACCAGGTACATGTGGTACGGCAGCACCTCGACGCCCGCTTCGCGTAGTGCCAGCCAGGCAGCAACACTGTCTTTCCCCCGGCTGAAAGCCAGGATGACAGTCTCGCCGCGGAGTTCATCCCTGAGCACCTGGCTCGGTTTGACTCCCGGTATCTGCACTACAGTCATAGGCCTTATCTAACCCTAGTTGATAGTGGTGTCAACCTAGGACTCACTGCCCTATCTAGCTTGATATGATTGTGTGTTAGCAGTAATCTTCACCTAGTTGGCTGGACAGTCCGGCCACACACCTAGGGAGGCAACCCGATGGCAGAAATGAACTTCATCCAGCTGGCCCGTGCCGCGCGACTGCGAAAGATGAGCTGTCGGTCGAAGAGGCTGCGCAGTGGACTGCGCAGTACAACGCCGGCTACCGCGACGGCCGGGCACATGCCATCTCCAACCGGGTCCGCGCTGACTGGGTGGTCGCCATCCCGGCTGACCTGCCGTACGAGACCGGTGCTACCTGGGTCAAGCGGAACCTTCCGCTCGCCTGGCGCATCGCCTACACCAGGGCAGTCACCTCGCACCGCAGCCGGATGGGCGGTGCGGCATGAGCGAGATGCGCGAGGGCTACGACAACCGGGTCGCGTTCGGCGATCTGCGCGGCCTCACCAGCAAGGAGCGCCGGGTGGCGCGGTCGGCGAGGGACACCTTGTTCCCTACCTACCTGCCAGTCGCGCCGGATGTGCCCGCCCCTGAGCCTGAGCCGCAGATCGACGGCCAGGCCGACCTGTTCGGAGAAGAGGCATGACGACCATGGCTGACAAGCTGACCGACCTGATCGGGCTGATCGTCTGGCGCGTGCCCACGCCAGCCCAGTTTGGAGCGCATGTCCGACCTGGACGCCGAGCAGCGGTACTTGCGGGCACTTGGCAAGGACCGCCAGTTGGCCGGGTCGGTGATCGCTGCGGAGATCGAGCGCCGCGACGAGGCTGCCAAGGCTGCCGCGTTCCGTCGCAGGCAGCGGGATGAACGGCAGGCAGCTGCCCGTGCCAGGCGCAGTGCGGAGCGGACCGACTATGACGTGTGGGTCGAAGGCGAGTTCGTTCGCGCCGAGGCCTACACGCGGGGCCACATGCTGAGCCCGGCCGGTAAGGCGCGGCAGAACGAGGACGGTACGCCGGCCATCATCAGCCCGGTCGTGCTGTGGGCCGGTCCGGACCGGACGGCGCGGGCGTGGGCCAGCGAGGAACTGCGCAACTACTGGGATGACATGAGCCCGCGGCTGACCTTCGCGGAGTGGAAGCGGCAGACCCGCGAGCCGGCTTATGACCCGACCGCCCCTGTGGCGGCGTGACGAGGAAGGGCTAGACGATGAACGCGCGAGCGGGCGACCTCGGTGCGGTAGACGCGCCGGGGTTTGCCGCGTTACCCTAGTGATATGGATATCCTAACTGACGCGACACAGCTACCGAAGGACCCGGCGAAGCTGCCGGACGACGCTGTGATCAACGCTGCCGTGTGGGCTGCGTTGCAGGGCGTCGAGTTGCCCACCGTCTACCGGAACAAGACCAAGGCGGACAGGCGGCGCGGCACTCCGGACGAGCGGCCTGGTGACATGCCCGCGGAAGATGGCAGGTTCGGCCACGGCCCGTACTGGCTGATGGGCACGTACCGGGCTTGGTCGGCGGCGCGGCCCGGCAAGGGTGCTGGTGCTGGCCGGCCTGTCGGTACCGGCCACGGTCGGGCAGTCAAGGTCAAGCTGCCTATTGTCTGCCCACACTGCCAGCATGAGATCACTAGGCAGGATCTAGGCCTAGATGAATCCGGCCGGTCGGTACAGCCGGGCAGTGTGACAGTCAAGTCTGTCCGGAAGCCAGCTGGCCGGAAGCGGCATCTAGCGGTGGCAGGCAAGCCCTAGGGCTTGCCTGCCCTGCCTTCGGCAGTCATCACTAGGCCTGCGTCCAACTCCCAGATGCGCTGCCGCGGCCGGTCCGTATGCTCCGATTCCGCCGGTGTCATCATCGGGCTTCTCGTTGGCAGGCAGACGAGTGACGGCCTGGTTCATCGCGTCCAGGATCGCGGCGCGTGCAAAATCTTGCAGGGTCGAGGTAAGCGTTTCCAGTCAGTGGCGGGTTAACGGCTGTGAGCCAAGACAACGCGGAGTTCGCCGAATTCTTCGCGGCAAGCTGGGACCCCTGCCTGCGGGCGGTGGCCGCCAGCACCGGCAACATGACGCTGGCCGAGGACCAGACTGCCGAGGCGTTCGCCCGGGCGTGGGCTTCCTGGCACAAGGTCAGCCATCATCCAGCCCCTCTGGCCTGGGTAGTCCGCACCGCGCTCAACACCGGGGCGTCCTGGTGGCATCGGCGCAGCAAGGAAACAGCGCTGACCAGTCATGACATCGCGTCGGCCGACAGCCAGGGGACCGGCCTGGACACTTCCGTGCTCACCGCGCTGCGCCGGCTGCCAGCCCGCCAGCGGGAGGTGATCGTGCTGCGTGTCTTCCTCGACCTGGACATCGACACGACCGCCAGGCAGCTCGGCATCGCGCCGGGAACGGTCCGGGCTCACCTATCGCGGGCCATGACAGCCCTTCGCAACGAACTCGCCCCCGCCACGACCAAGGAGATCAAACGATGAACTACGACGAGCACCTGAACGACAGCACCCTGACCCGGGAACTGCGCGATTCCCTGTCTGAAGTGGCCGCGCCTGAGCGGCCACCGCTGGCCGCGATCACCAACAGGGGCCGCGCGCACCGGCGGCGGCGGCTCGCAAGTTTCGCGGGCCTCGGCGGTGCCGGTGTCGCCGCGGGCACCGCGCTGGCGCTGAGTCTGACTGGCGTTCTCGGTGCGGCCCCCGCCCGCAGCACGGGTACGATCGGGACCGCGGCCCCCGCCCGCAGCACCGGCACGATCCGGACCGCGGCCTTCACACTCACCAGCAATGCCAACGGCACCGACACGCTCACCTTGACCAATGGACAGATGCTCGACCCCGCCGCGCTCCAGCAGGCACTCGGGCAGCACGGCATCCCGGCCCTGGTCAAGACCGGCACCTCCTGCTCGTCCAACCCCGCGGCACCCGACCCGTACAGCATCGGGGTGCTGTCCAACCGGCCGCGCGTCAAGCCTGCCGCGCCGTATAGTCCAGCCCTGAGCCGGAGAGTCGCCCACACCGTGACGGTGATCAACCCCGCGGCGATGCCCTCCGGGACCGAGCTGTTCTTCGGCTACTTCAACAGCGACCATGCCCTGTTCTTCGACCTCATCTACACCAACTCCTACACCTGCAGCAACGGCCAGCCGCCCGCCAGCTCGTAGCCGCGCGGACCTGCCGCGGTCAGCTAGGCACGCATACCCGGGCAACAGGCCTGGCAGTGTCTTACCGGCCACTACAGGGCCTTTGACCAGGGCATAAAAAGGTTCTAAGAATCTTGCCCTGTATAGCTTGATATAATTCGTTGCTATGCCTTAATCTAGTCCTAGTTGGTCGGTACGGAAGCCGGCCACTAGGCCTAGGGAGGCCCACCATGGCAGACATCATCAACCTTGGCGAGACGGCCGGACCGGTCGACCCCCAGCTGGGCAAGATCCGGAAGCTGCTGGCCAAGGCCAACGGCGAGGGCATCACCGAGGAAGAGGCCGCCAGTTACACGGCCATGGCTGCGAAACTGGCCGGCAAGTGGGGCATCGACATGGCCATGGCAGCCGGGCGCGACAAGGCCAACCCGGAAGAGATGGTGCTGAAGGAGTACGAGGTCAACGAGGGCTATGCGGACATGCACAGCCGGCTGATGTACCACGTACTCGAGGCGCTGGGCTGCAAGTGCATCCTGACCAGTGCGGGTGTCACGGCAATCGGCTACCTGTGCGACATTGAGCGCGGCGAGCTGTTCTACACCTCACTCAGTTTGCAGATGACCAACGGCGCGATCCGGGTGGCCGCGAACCTGCGGAAGGGCTGGATGCTCGGCTTCATCGACACGGTCAGCGAGCGGCTGCGGGTGTCGGAGCACAGCGCGCGGCAGGAGTCGGAAGCCGCGGCACCGGGCACGGCGGTTGTCCTGGCCAGCCGGGAAGTCGCCATCCGCAAGACCTTCAAGGACGAGTTCCCCCGCGCCGGCCGCTCCGGTGTCCGGGCCAACATGGGTGCCTATGGTGCCGGGCAGGCAGCCGGCCGGTCGGCGAACATGGGCGGGACGGCGTTCGGCGGCGGACGGTCGGCACTGGCCGGCTGAGGCCAGCCGGCCGCGCGGGCTGGCCACTCTAGGGAATCCCTAGGGTGGCCTGTTTGCATGTCCGGCCACGGTCGGCAGGCCTGGCACGGTGAGGCCTGGCACGGTGAGGCCTGGCACGGTCGGCAGGGCAGCCGGCAGGCCTGGCCAGCTGTCAGCCGGTACGGCAGGCCTGGCCGGTCCGGAGGTCTGCCCTAGTGGTCACCACCAGGGCAGCCGGTAGGGCTGCCTACGGCCAGCACAGGACCATACAGGGCATGTTTAGGTTTGCCGGGTTTTCTGCCCTATTCAGCTTGATATAATTACCGGCCATGTCTTAATCTAGTCCTAGTTGGCCGGACGGTACTGGCCACGGACGGACGGAGGGCAGGCCCCGTGGCACCCCTACTCCTGGCAGCCGGCCTGGCCGGCGTCGCGATGCGCGGCAGCTTCGCGTGGACGGCAGGCCTGCGGTACGGCCAGCTGACCATGGCAGTGCTGGAACTGATCGCGGCGGCGCTCGCCCTGGCTGCCCTGATCCGGCAGTGCTGGGCATGGGCAAACCTGCGGGTCGGGTGGCTGTGATGGCCACCCGCCCAAGGCGGTCGACGACCCGCCCTAGTACGAGCCACCCGAGTTTGACCCCGACGACATCGACGAGTCAGGCAACCCGCGCTCGTGGACCTATGCGATCGCGAGCGGCCTGTACGACTGGGACGGAGACACCTATGACCGACGCCGTTAGCACTGCGGCCACGGCGATCGTGATTGCCGGGATGGTCGTGCCAGTGCCTTTCAATTGGGCGCTCAAGCACCCTGGTGGCCGCGTGGACCGGGCACTGGCCCGGCTGTTCATGCCGCTAGTGCGCTGGCACGCGAGCCGGCAAGACACATCTATGACAAGCTGCGCCGCCAGGCGCGCTGGAACTGAACGGAGCACGGGATGACCCATCATGACGACCGTTGACCGCGATCGCGTCGAGATCCTTGACATCTTCGCCTTCAATCTCACCCGCGAGACGTTCCACGGCGAGTGGAACTACACCATCAAACCATCACCTTAATAAACGACGCTCCCTAGCTGAGGCGCTGAGAGCGACCGGTCAGATGAAGGGACCCTTCATCTGACGGGCGTTGCCCGCTCCGAGGTCCGCTCGGTCGCGGAGCACGGACTCGAACTCGTCGGGCCTGTCGGGGGTGACGATGGGACTGATCTTGCGTCCAAGGTCGATGACGAAGCCGGCCTTCTTCTTCGGTCGATTCGTGTCGAGGTTGGCCCAGTACCGCGGGTTGCCTGTTCCCCAGATGCGCCACTTGCCGGACCAGACGCTCTTGATCTCGATCCGTTGGAGACCCTTGATCTGCGCGTACGGGACACTCTTGGTACCGAATGGGAAGTAGTAGCGGTGAATCTCCAGCCGACCTGGGCCGCACACGACCGTGCCGTCGTCGTAGGTGTCAGTCATATTCGACCCTTATCCTTACCGGGCTACACGATCAAACCATCACCTTAATAAACGACGCTCCCCAAGTCGATGGGCTGGATACCGACACTGCTGCAAGTGCTGGTGTGCCTCGGCGGCTGGTCGGTCTTCGAGAGCAACGACCCGGCTAAGGCCGGACTGGTCTCCGAGCTTTTCGCTAACCGGCCTGGCACCGAGTTGGCGATCTGGAAGCAGCCGAGTAAGCAGCGCGGCTACGTCGCCAAGGCCACGTTCGGCCGGGAGCCGGACTGCCCGAACTGCTGCGCAGCCGGCTGCCCCATCGCCGGGGCTGGCTACCTGCCCGGCGAGTCGATCGAGGCGCAGACCGCGCGGCTCAATGCCGGCTTCCCGACGGTCCCGGCCGGTCAGCTCGAGGCCGAGGTTGCCGCCGACGTCGCCCGGCTGGCCGGCAAGTAGCGCGCGCCAGAGCGCAACGCGGTTGGCCCGGCGGTCACCAACCACCAGGTCAGAACAACCCACGCCAGGCTGTCAGCCGCGGAGCTGAAAGTGCCAGACGACCAGAATCGGGCTATCGCGGTAGGCGGCGTTGACCGCAGCCGGGCACCAGGGCCACAGCGACCAGATGTCGGATGGGTGAGCAGGCGGGGTGCTGGGCGGCGTGGCGTCCGGGTCGATCGCCGGGTAGGGGAGGCGAGGCTCCTCACAGCCGCGGACCTCGAAGCCCAGCGGGAGAGCAGCGGCCAGGTAGTCGCTCGCGAGGTGAAACCGGTGCGGAAGATAGCCGAAATTACCGCCGGGCAGGGCCATGACCAGGGGCGGGTCGGCGCGGGAGTCCGAGATCACCAGATGACCGCCGGGCCGCAGCACGCGGGCGAACTCCGCCAGCACCGGCGCCAGGCCGAGGACATGCTCCAGCGCGAGGCCACAGACCACGACGTCGACATGGTGATCAGGCACGGGCAGATGGTGCAGGTCGCCTTCGCGGAATTCGGCGTCAGGCAGTTTCGCCTTCGCCGCGGCCAGCATCTGCGGGGAGCCGTCCACGCCGATCACGCGGTAGCCGAGGGAGGCCAGGTACTGGGCGTGACGGCCGGTGCCGCAGGCCGCGTCCAGCGCCCGGCCGCGCGGCAGGCCATCGAGGATCTTCCGCACCACCGGCTGCTCGGCGTCGATGAGCCCATTCCCGGGCTGGTCATAAAATCCGGCCCAGACGCGGTAGCCCTCCGCGACGGTGATCGGACGGGTCCAGGTCCCCTCCCCGAGCTGGTCTGCCGAGTCCAGCAGCGCCCGGATCTCAGACAGGCGCGCCTCGGTGAAGTCACGGTTATAGGCGCCTGCGAAAGCGCGGAGCAGCGCTGTGCCCTCCAGGCCGAGCAGGTACGCCAGCGGGTGCTGATAGATCACCAGCAAATGGTAGGAGCCAGCGCGAGAAGGTTTCCTCGTATTTTCCAACGGTGCCAGGCAAGCGGGCGTGGTCGCGCGACTCGCCCCAGCCCGGCCCCCGGCCCCACGGCTGGGGGCAACCCCCCGCCACACCACCCGCAGACGCGAACAGGAGACCGTCAGATGACCACCAAGATCCCGAACCGCACGCAGGCGCAGTGCAAGAACTGCGACCACTCGATCTACCAGCGGACCGACGTAGCCACATTCGAACTGGTCTGGGACCTCGTGTACGTCGAGTACAAGCCGACCACGACCTGCTTCGGCACCGACCCGGACACGGTAGGCGACGGCGCTGGCCAGGTCGTCGAACCGGTCCCGGTAGGTGTCCCGGTCCGCTCCTGCCGGCTTGCGCTGCGGCTGCCAGCCGGACAGTGCGCCGTGGTGACGGCCGGTCGGACGGTGGGCCATCAGGCAGCTACCGGCGTCGGGACGATGACGCGGCGGGCGCGTTTCGCGGTCGCGTGCTCGGCCTTGGCCACCTCGACCGGGTCGAGCCAGATCGTGCGGCCTTCGCGCTTAGCGACGGGCAGATGCACGCGGCAGCCGAGGACGTCAGACCAGTAGCCGCGGTTGATCCAGTGGCGGACCGTGACCTGTTCCACGCCGCACAGCTGCGCGGCCTGGGCGACGTTGACGTACCCGTCTGCGCGGGTGATCTGCATGCTCACCCGCTCTCGCACATGAAAAAGGCCCGCCACCCTGGCCGTCTGGCTGGGTGCGGGCATAGCTCTGCTGCGCTCCCAATGATACGTGGATTGATCACCTGCGACAACACACCGCGTCGCTGTCTGTAACTCGAGGATGGGGGTGAGTTTCCGGCCGCCGACCAGGGCGGCGAGGCGCTTGACGTGGTCGCGGTATGCGGGTTCGGTCAGCTGGTGGCCGCACACCTTGCATTGCGAGTACATGAGCAACGACTCGTCGGCAGCTGGCGGGTCGGCGCGGCGCAGTGCCTTGTGGCCGCAGCGGTAGCAGGCCACGCCTGGCAGGTTCTCCGGGCGGGGTTCGATCTCGCCGAGGACGGACCGGCACAGGTAGTGGAGGTGGAGGATTTCGAGACCTGCGTGGGCGCCGTCGAGGCGGTCGAGAACGGTCACGTCACCGGTCAGAACGTTCGCGTCCGGATCCCAGTGCTCGCGCCGGATCAGGACCATGTCATTGCCGGCGCGCGGCGCCGGGACCGTCCGGGACATCCATTCGGGCTCGAGCGACAGGAGCGCATCGACGTGGCGGTGCAGTGTCGTCGAGGCGCGGGCGACGACCGCGGCCGGGTCGTTGTCCTTTGGCGGGTCGGCCAGCTGGGCGACCGTCCGGACGCGCTGTTCCCATGAGGTGAGCACGACGACGAGCTTCCGCATGACGGCGTCGACGTCGACGCGGACCGGCAGTTGCGGGCCGAACGGTGACCGGACTGGCGAGGTTTGCGACGACGCTTCGCCGAGCTCGTCGTGCAGTTGCGGGTACAGGTCCGGGAACGCCGCGAGTGCTGTCACGATGTCGGCGCGGTCGGGTTCGCAGAATGCCCGGTAGCCGAGTGCGGGATGCACGATCCGTTTGTCGTCTTCGTAGGTGACGGTGGCCTGTTTGCAGAACTGGTCGCGGGCGCAGGCCCGCTATTCCTGTGGCTGCGGCGGTGTCGTTTCGGCCAGCTGGTTGCGTGCTCGCTGCTGCCGTTGCCGCCTGGTCAACCCTGGCGCGCCTGCCTCTCAGGTCCCGTCGCTCCCCCGCTTGTGCGCAAACAGCATGCACTACGAAGGAACCCGAACGTCACGCAGGCACGAATGTTAGGGAAACGTCACCGCGTGCTGTGATCAGGCTGGGCCACGGAACTCCTTGCCGCGATGTGTCACACTGCGCGCGTGAGCTTCAACGAGACGTTCTGGGTGGTTGCAGGAACCGCAGCGCCCGTGATCGCGCTGGCGGCCGTGATTGGGTTAGCCGATGTCCTCCGGCAGCTGGTGGGCACGCTCGGCGACCCGGAACTGAACCCGGTTGGCGTGGGCCCAGAGAATGAACGGGCGCGTCCTGTCCGGGTGGCTTACGTGTACCAGGTGTCGAGTCTCGCGTTACTAGGCTGGGTGAATCTATTAGCGCAAGGTTTCGTGCTCCTTGCTTCACTTCTGAGCCTGAACGACCATCGCAACTTCATCGCAGGGTGGTTGGCGATACTCTGCTTGATCTTCGGGATACTCGCTCTTGCCTGCAGCGGCACCGTGCTGGTCTGGGCCCGTTTTAATGCGGGGTGGGCATTGCGGGCGCTTGCGCTCAAGCGGGCTGACCATGGGACTGACCGCGGCCAGGATACCGAGCCGCGGAGTCCAGATGCGGGCTAGCGGCTTGCGGCGAGGGTGAGCTTGGGTGACCGGGCCTCGTCGAGGACACTCTTCGCGGTCGGCCGGGACATGACGACCTGCAGCGCCGCGGACAGCTGGGCGGCCGGGATCGGCTTGCCGTGGCCCCGATCGGGACCAACGACGGCGTTTCGCGTGCAGTGATCTGCCGGTGAGGCGAGGACTTCCAGCGCCCGAAGGTCAGACTGCGACCTCGATTTCCTTGCGGTCGAGAGCGATATACCCGCGACGCTCATTCGTTACGGTCACGGAGAACGTGATCACGTTCTGGGCGTCTTCGCGTGCGAGAAGCAGGAGAGCTGCCTCCCGTACCACGTCACTGAGCGACAAGCCCTTCTGGTCGGCGAACTGCTTCAGGGCGGCGACGAGGGTTGGGTCAAGTCGGGCAGAGATCATTTGGTCGAGCCGCCGCGTCTCACCGCGTCGGCCGGAACCCTCGATCAGACCCTGAGGCCGGTCAACGCTCATCGCTTTCCCTTCCACGTCTCTCCGGTTGCCTGTTCCCACTCCCGAATCTCGGCGCGCTCGGCTAGCCACCCCGTTACCGGGCGAAGCCAGTCACCGCGTTTATGCGAGTCTTCCAACAATAGGAGCCAGATACTCGACAGTGCTAGCCCCACTAGGGAGTACTGCGCTGTCTGCGTTTTGAACGCCACCTCTGCCCAAGGTCCGTAATACAGCATCTCGAACACAATCAGCTCAGCCTGCGCGCCGAGGCGATCGGCTCGCTGACAGTGCAGCAGGTTGTTCGTCTCGGGGTCGGGATCGACACCGGGGTCATCCCAGTCGATGATCTCGTAGCGGTAGATGTCCAGCACGGTGGCTCCCAGCTTGACGTTCTGTCATACAAAGCCTACCATGTTTGTATGACAGAATCTACGTCGGCCTCCGACTCGCCTGCGGCTTCGGATTCCCTGGCAGTTCCCGACTCGCCGGCGGCTATCACGCGGCCGTCGGTCATGGCGTTCTTCGCTGCAGACCATGTTGCGGTCGCTCCGGATGCCAAGGTGTACGTGAATGGCGGCTTCTTCAACCTCTTGCGCTTTCCCGCGTTCCCGGCGACGCTGCAGACCTTGGGCATAGGCGCCGTTATGGAAATACCCTTCCGGGAAACGATGCGGAACCACGTGCTCCGGATCGGGCTGCGAGGCCCCGAACGCCAGGAGCTTCCCGTTCGGGTGGAGGCAGGTTTCCGGACCGCCCCCAGCGTGGAGGCGCAATTCGGCGAACCGCAGATTGTCCCGTTCGGGGTGACTGTCTCCAACGTCGAGATCCCTGCCTCCGGTGTCTATCACCTAGTGCTGTGGCTCGACGACGTTGAGCTGGCGACCTACCGGATGCGTGCCTTTCAGGTTCCGATGGCGGTAAGCAGCGGGGCAGCCCCCGTTCCCGGCGGCCCGGCCGGTCCATAAATCGGCCGCCGGTGAAGTCGCACAAGCCCGGTGAAGTGGTCGTGGTCCTCGACCCGGTCGGTGATAAGCCCGCATGCGGAGAAACGACCCTGCTGCCACTCGATCATCACCAGGCTGGCTACGAGCCCGTCCGTTAGGCGGTATTTCATGGTCGGCCCACACGTCCGGACCCCGATCCAGGGGGTTGTAGGGCTCCTGTGGGTCCGCCACGCGGGGCACGCTAGCGCACAGGGTCTCGGCCTGTACAGGTGTCGGGGCAGCCGGCGGGTCCAAGGACCCGGCTGGCTGCCCGTACCGGCCGGCCAGCACGTACGGTGAGGAAGCTGCTGCGGAGAGTCTAGCCACTAGGGCTGATATGCGGTTATCGTGAACCATCTGCCGCAGCTACGCCGTCCGGTCCCGGACGTGCCCCCGTCGTCCCGCACTGGGCCGTCGGCAGGTGGTTGCCCCGCCAGGCCCCCGTGCTGGCGGGGCGAGCCATGTGCCCGATCAGCCCGCCAGACGCGGGTCGCGGCCCAGGACCCCCACCCGGCAGCCGGGGGCTGCACCCTCGGCGCACCCTGCGCGGAGCCGTCGCTGGGCCGAGACCGAGCGCCACTACCCCGGCAGCTGGCCTGCAATCCCAATGCGCGGGCTGCTGTAAACCGCCAGCGCGACCGGAACGTCATTGTTGCGGGTGTAACCGGCAGCTCGACGCGCTGTCGTTGGCCCGGAGCCTGCTGGTCGGCGGGCCGGGCACCGGCTGTAATCAGCCGGCACGCCTCCAAGTGCGTCGCTGCTGCTAGCCGCCCGCTGCCCCGCTGGCTAGGATCAACCCCTCCAGCCAGCGGGGCGCTCTGTGGCCGTTCCGGTGAGCCTGTCATGACCTTCTGTGCAGGACATTGCTCATCCGCCGCTGGCAGCCCACGGCCACTACATCGGCCGTGCGCGCCGCGCCGGGCAGGGCGCTTCGATGTCCGCTCACCTGCAACGCCGCAGGCGCTGGCGGCGATATGCGAGGCAGAGGCCGACACGCTGCCGCGGCTCTAATACGACGGCTCCGGGGCAGCCAGCCCGCGGTGCGCGTTCATACACCCGGATCGCGCGCCGGCCGTAAGCCGCGCACCGCAAGCACCGCGTCACACCTGCATCGAGCCCACGCCAGATCGAGGAAGCCATGACCGGCCGCCATATCCGCGTCACCCTCGGGCAGGTGCTCGCCGTGCTGGAAGCAGCGCGGGATGCCGGCCGTGACGTGGGCGAGTCGATCCGGATGTTACGGGAGCTAATCACCGAGAATCCCAGGTCAGCGTGGTGCCAGTGCGGACATGTCGAGGAAGCGCACCGCCGTTACCGGCGCAGCGAGGATTGCGACCTGTGCAAGTGCGACAAGTTCCGGCCGGGCTACTGAAGGCCGTGACTCGCCGGCGCCGCGATGCACGCGAAGTGCGGCAGCTCGGCGCGGCTCATGCCGGACCGCAATGCTCGCACCGGACGTGCTTGGGGGCCGGCAGAGCGTCGTGCAGGTTCCGCTGCTGCGTCCCTCCCCGCTGAGGATTTGGCTGCGGCCAGTACCGAACGGCGCGGTTGACGGTGTGGCCGCACTCAAGTGTCAGGGTCCACCATGCCGTGCGGCGAGCCGTTGCGCCGCCAAGCCGGCTTCCGCGCCCGGCGCGCGGGCCCTTCGTGTCCGAGACCGCGCGCCAGCGGTTCAACTGCACGAGCGCCGTCATGCCTAGGATGCCTACTCGATCATCCGCTTGACGCCGTCCAGCAGCCGCGCGCCGAAGGTGCGGAGCCTGGCCCACGCCACGCCGGCCGCGTATCCAGCTCGGAATGCGAGCGCGGCGGCGCCGGTAGGCCAGCGGATCGCGGCGGCAACGCCGACGGCGAGGATCGCGGCGACGGCAATGAACCAGACAGTGACCACCACGGTGTTAGGGACTTGCCGCGGCGGCGCCGACTGGAGGGTAAGAGCAGACCCCAGGCTGGCACGCGCGACTGTCGTTCCCCAGTTCATCAAGCCCCCGTGGCCAAGCCGACCCCCCGGACGGCATGGCACGACTATTGTCCCGGCGGCTGGCCCAGGTGCGGAGCTTTCACTGGCTCTGGAGTCTGGGCGTGTCGGACCCTTTCCCAGCCTTTGCCTAGCCCGTCGCAGGAAAAGCCGGAATACCCCACATAAAGAAGGGCTGCGACCACTCGCCGTGCAAGCGCTCGGCCTAGGCGTCCGACCAGAACGCCTACGTGCGGGCGTCGCTGTTCTGGCTCGCGTCGCTGCTCGTGCTCCGCTGTCCGTTACCCGTGTCCGGTGCCGGTGCGGTCTGGGTTGCTGGCGCGGTCCCGCCCGCCTCCGCTTGGTCCGGCACGGCCGCGGCGGCCGCTTCCAGGTGGCCGCGCACCCCACCCGCAGCCGCAGCTGCGCTCACTGCGGCGGTGGCGGCTGAGGCGCCAACGAGCCTGGGCCACCGCGGGCGCCGCAGCCCTCCGGGCTCCAGCCGCCGGGCGGCAGCCGACAGCAGCGACCAGACTTTGGGCGCGATGCTGTCCTGCACGACGTGCCCAGCCCGCTCGACCTGCGGTGCCGCCCAGGAGCGCGTCCTGTCGGCCTGCCGCGTTGCCGCTGCTCCGGCGTCCCTTGCCAGCGGAATGACCTGATCGGCAGCGGGCTGCAGCCGGGCCGCCGCCCGGCGCGCGAGCCGGCGCAGTCCGGTCACCGCATGTCCGGTCTGCTGATGTGCTTTGCTGCGGGACATTGAACCTCCGCGAGTGTGCTTTGCGGATTTTCACACTTCCCCGTTGCAGCCCTGTCAATCATTCCAGGCGTTCTTAAAAGCCCTTTGCCGTCACTGACGGCTGTGACACCGGATCGGCTGCGACAGCAGTTTCCGCGGGTCCTCAAGCCCAGATCAGCATTTGGGCGCGACGACCAGGCTGACTTGCTCGGCTAGGGTGAAGCTGTTGCCGCCAGATGTGTACACGATGACGGGACCGTCTGACTTACCCGCGCGGGCCGTGGTTCTGATCAGCCCGAACACCAACAGGAGATGCTGGCCCGGCCGGATGACACCTCCGACCGCCGGCTTTCGCTGCGCCCACGCTGCGCGGACAGCCGCGGTGTTGGCAGGTGGGTATGGCCAGCCGACGCCCACAACGTTGACCCCGTTGTCCAGTGGCAGCAGCCACGCCTTAGTCATCGAGAGACCTCGAGCCGATGGCAGGCGGATGCTCTGGACGGCGACCGTGGCCTTGCTGCTGTTCCGCAGGTCCCAGAGCCCGACCGTGACAGGCTTGTGCTGCGGCCAGCACCCGATGCCCTGAGTTCCAGGGTCACCCGCCTGGCCGAGCGGCGGCGGCCCGGCAGCAGAGCACGCCGCCAGGAGCGCCGTCGTCGCCGACAGCGCCCCGAGCAGCAGCGTTCTAACGGGTGGATTCAAGGAACCCCGGATTGTTCGGCGGCGTATTGTTTTTGCCGCACAGGTGCGCGTTCTGCGTGAAGTCGAACCTGATTGAGGCTGACACATCGTAGCCGGTCTGCGCCGTCCCGCTGAAGCCGACAATAGGGATGGTGAACCCCGCGCTGATGGTTGAAGCCTTGGTGGTGTGCTTGACGTAGTAGTCGCCGGGGTGCTCCGGAGTGCAGTTGATCCGTTTGACGCCGGGCGCGGTCTTCGGGTGGACGTAGTTCGTGCCGGCGTCCCACTTATAGGCCTTGGTCTCGTAGTAGCTGTCCGAGTAGTGGCAGAGGACGTAATACTCGCCCTGCGAGAAGTAGGTTTGGAAGTGGTTGTTCGATACGCCTTTCTGGGGCTTAAACCCCTGGGTGTCTCCGTCCGAAATGCTCCAGCCCCCGCCGTTCGTGAAGGTGGCATAGCTTCCTGACACCGACTCTCCGACTTCGAGGCTGGACGACTGGTTGTCGCCATATTTGGGTGACTGTTTCGCGCCCTTGATCGTGGAGTACGACTGGATGACAGTCGTGGGCCGCGAGCCCAGACCATTGAGGAAGTTGGGCTGGCCGCAGTCGGCTGGGGTCCGTTCCATGTTCACCAGGCCAGCCGGGTTGGTCATCGCCGAGGCGGCGCGCACCGAGTTTGGGCTCGACGGGTTCACTGTCCTAACCGGCACGGTCTGTCCTGGCTTCAGCTTCCCGAGGATCTGCTGCGGCGGCCAGGCGACGAGCTTGTACCCGGCCGGCACGCGCGGCAGTGGCGTGCCCGGCTTCCAGATAAACGAGTACGCCCAGAGGCGATGAGGGCTGGTGGTCGCACTGGCTGAGGCGGCTAATAAGACAGGCAGCAGGGTTAACGCGGCGACGATGACGAGAACTCGACGGATCATGTTGAATGCCTTTCCCCGTAGATGGGCTGTGGATATCCCCCCGGATGCCCTGACGATAGACCGATTTGCGACCGAGTCAATACCTGCCAGTAACAAAGTCACGCGCTGAGTCAAGAATCTGAGCCGCGCTGCCCGCACCGGCCAGCCAGCACGTACGGTGAGGAAGCTGCTGCGGAGAGTCTAGCCACTAGGCCCGATATGCGGTTATCGTGAACCATCTGCCGCAGCTACGCCGTCCGGTCCCGTCGTTCCGCACTGGGCTGTCGGCAGTTGGTTGCCCCGCCAGGCCCCCGTGCTGGCGGGGCAAGCCATGTCGCGATCAAGCCGCCGGATGTGGGTCGCGACCTTCACTAACCCGGCCGGAACTTCTCGCACTTGCACAGCGCGCAATCCCTGCTGCGCCGGTTACGGCCGTGGGCTTCCTCGACGTGACCGCACTGGCACCATTCTGACCGGGGATTCTCGGTGATCAGCCCCAGTAAGATCCGGATCGAATCGCCCACGTCATAGCCGGCATCCCGCGCCGCCTCCAGCACGGCGAGCACCTCCCCCAGGGTGACGGTAGTGTGCCGGCCGGCCATTGGCAGTTCCTCGGTCTGGCGTGCGCGCTATGCAGGTGACTGTCTCGGATATCGCCGCCGACGCCTGCGGTGTTAGAGGCGCCCCGTTGGCCTTTATGGGGGTTGGCCAGCGGGGCGGCGGGGAGTCCGCACCAAAGACGCTCTGTGATTAATCGCGGTTTACAGGCGGCCTTGGGCATTACCGGTCTAGATGTCCGGCAACACCTAGGTAATCCTCCGGTAAGAGGGAGCTGCCCGGCTCATGCCGGACCGCATTGCTCGCATCGGACGCGCTTGGGGGCGGGCAGAACGTCGTGCAGGCTCCGATGCTGCGTCCCTCCCCGGTGAGGATCCGGCTGCGGCCAGTACCGAACGGGCCGCTTGACTGTGTGGCCGCACTCAAGTGTCAGGGTCCACCGCGCCGTCCTGCGAGCCCTTGCGCTTCGGCGACCGGCGCTCGGGCCCTTGGTGTCCGAGACCGCGCGCCAGCGGTTCAACTGTGCAATCGCCGTCATGCGCGGGTGCCTACTCGATCATCCGCTTGACGCCATCTAGCAGCCACGTGCCAAAGCTGCGGAGCCTGGCCCACGCCACGCCAGCGGCGTACCCAGCTCGGAATGCCGCGAAGCGGCGGCGGTAGGCCACCGGATCGCCGCGGCAACGCCGACAGCGAGGATCGCGGCGACGGCGATCAGCCAGACGGCGACCATCACGGTGTTCGGGACTTGCCGCGGCTGCTCCCACTGGAGGATAAGAGCGGGCCCCAGGCTGGCTCGCGCGACTGCCGTTCCCAAGTTCATCAAGCCCCCGTGGCCAAGCCGACACCCCCCGGATGGCATGGCGCGACTATTGTCCCGGCGGCAGGTAGTCATGCGGAGCTCTCACCGGCTCTGCAGTCTGGGCGTGTCGAGCGCTTTCGTACGTTCATTCGCTAACGTGGTGATACCGCCCTGTCCGCTTCGCCGGGCGGGTGCGAAGACCCCCACTCAAGGAGGGTGAGAGTGGGGGTCTTCCGCTGTCCTGCATCGCCGTGCAGCTGGGCTGATGGCTAGCCGTGGTAGTAGTTCAGGAAATGCGACCCTTCGGGCTTGACACACTGGACCTCGTAGTCGCCGGGCACCAGTTTCGGGGTGACGTGGGCGTCGGTCTTGACGGTGCCCCAGTAGTGAATGGGGAATGAGTGCGTGTAGGTGCCGCCGTTCTGGGTGTAGGTGACGACCTGGGCAGGGATGCGCCAGCGGCCGGGTCTAAGTGCCTTGACGACTATCCAGAACAGGAACTGCCGGCCGGGCTTAAGCTGGTAGCCCCTGACCGGGTAGAGCGCCTGTTTCTTGCAGCCGTGCGGGCCGACCTCAACTGGCGGGTCCTCGAGGTAGTTCGAGCTGGAGACAACGGTGCCCGACTTGCCGAACTGCGGCGCGATCCGGACGTCGGCCAGGGTGATGACCGTGCCGACCCCTGGGCCTTTCAGGCTGACCGATCGGATGGTCAGGGTGGAATGGCTGGCGTTGTGAGCATCGCCGAACAGGTACCCGTACTCCCATCCGGGCCGGGTGATCAGCGGCCCGACGCCGGTCCCGTAAACGTAGGTGAACGGATCGGGCGGGTGGTCGGTGCTGCACCCGGACGCCAGTAGCGCGACGCTGGCAAGCGCTGCCGCTGCCAGCCTCGCGCGGCTGGCTAGCCTGGGAAGTTGTCGGGAACGCATGAGGCCAGAACGACGGTGGCAGCGACCGGGTCGGTCTGGTCTCCCCAGACCGTGCGCACGTCGCCGGCCCCGCAGCCAGCTTCATACTTCCAGCTCACGGACGTAATGCTGGCATAGGTCATCACGTCTTTCAGGGACATACTGAGGCTGGGAGTCGAGACACCTGCGACTACCCCTCCTCCCATGGTGAAGTCCGCCCCGAGTGAGTTTTCCTGCCGTTTGCCGTTGTCACGAGTAAAAGGAATGCCGTCGGACTTGATTTTGACGGCCAGCTGCCGCCTGGGCCGGCGTTGAACGCGGGCTGGCCGAAGCCCTTTTGGCCGATCGGGGTGCTCGAGCCCGGAGGGGCATTGGGGTTGCTGTCGGTGATCTGCCCTGCCCAATGATCGGGCTCCCACTGGTACTCGTAACCGTAACGCCCGCCGATGATGTACTGGTAGTAGATCGGTTGATAGTTCGCCCAGATCCAGCGGTTATATTTGCCGTCCTTCTGAATGCCGTTGGACGCGCCGCGGTCTGTCTCTTCAAGCTGGCCGCCGGTCAGAGTAAGCCCGCCGTACGCCGTCGTAGGCAGATCGAACTTGGCCTGCTTCGCTACACCAGTGGACGTGGAGTAGGTGTACTTGAGTTGGGCGTGCAGGCCCACCGCGTCGTTCAGCGGGGTGATCGGGGAGTACCGGTACCTGTTGTAGACCCTAGTCTTGGTCATCGCGATGGTGCCGACACCGAATTCACTGTCTAGCTCGGTCACGGTGGAGGAAGCAAGCGTTGCAGGCAAACCGGTATCCGGGTTGATGCCCGCGCTCATCTGGAACTACATTCCGAACCGGCGCGGTTTTGGGATTCCTCGCTATCGGCAGTTCCTGACCGTTACATCGGGACTCAGCTTCGCTGTTGCGCTCGTTGCGTCCTTTATGAAGCCAACCGCGTCGAACAGCGGGGAGTTCGCCGTCGTTGTGGGCTGGAGTTACGCGCCGGTGCTAGCGATGGGCGCCGCCATCGTGTCGCTCGGCATCGCTATCGCCTCGATCCGTGAGCAGCCGGTGAAATCGCCCTCGTGGCGGTAACTGGCACTCGTCGTTGAGCAAATAGAAGACGCTGCTGTCGAGCAAGCCGTGCGAGTGTGCTGAACCTGGCCACAGGTCGCCGAGGCGCTTGGAGTGACGCGCCAGGCGGTCCATAAGAAGCACGCCAAGCGGCTCGTCGCCGCAGGCGTCAACCTGCGGAGGCGCTGACGATGACGACATTCGGTACCTACGTGCTCACGATCCTTGATCGCGGCATGGACGAAGCCCGCAATGACGGTTCGCCGGCGGTCGAGGCACAGCATCTGCTGCTGGCCATGGCGGCCGGACCGGATACCACCGCAGGTCAGCTTCTATCAACAGCCGGGCTCGACCACCAGGCCATTCGCGGCACCCTGGGCCGGGGAGTTCGAGTACAGCCTGGCCGTGGCCGGCGTGTCTCCGGCCGCATTTGACCTCCCCCCGGCGAGGAAGCTGCGTCATGACCGGCCGCCTGTTGGCATCGGTGGTTCGATCCCGGCACCTGGTACGCCGATCCTCGCGCCAGGCATCAAGCTGGCCGAAGCTCCGCCGGCACCTCCCGCGCGAGACGCGCGGAGACTTCGCCCGCAGCTTGGGCAGCGGCCCGAACCGGGTCGGGAACGCCATCGTGTTCGGCGTGCTGTGCGCACCGGCTCGACAGCACGGCGATCCGTTCTGACAGCAGCGCCCACGCGGCGTCGCGCCAAGGAACGAAGTTGCCCATCTGGTAGTACATCTCGAAGGTCGGGCCGGCTGTGCGGCCTGGATGTTCCGACCCGACGGGCAGACGCGTCAGCGCTCCGGCCAGCGGCCGCAGGACTCCGCCCATCAGGCCTAGCGCGGCCTGAACCAGCAATTCGAGCTGCTCATCGGTCTCGTCTGTGTGGGTAAAGAAGCGCGTAAGCAGGTGCAGCAAGACCTCGTACCCGAGGTTGAACAGCTCACCGACTCCGTGGGTCAGCGGATCGGTGAGAACCGGCTGCGGCTCGATAACGTCAAAGGGCTGGCGGGTGAACGCAGGCAGAACCGGGCGAGCGGGCTGAAAAGCAGGGTCTTGCTCGCGCAGGCGCTGGTACTCATCCCAGATGGCGAGGAACCGGCCGTAGTGCGCCCGTTGCCAGTGACCGCGGGCTCCCTCGCCCTGCTCGATGATCTCCTCGATCGCCGCGCGCGCCGACGCCAGATCGGTCACCGCGATCAGCTGCGGCCAGTGAAACAGGTCCGGCGTGGCCTGTGCCCGCGGCGGACCAACGAACAGCGCCCGCTCACCCAGCCGCGACGCCAACTGAGTCAGCCCAGCGAGGATCCCGCGATAGAGGTGGCCGACTGTCGAGAAGCTCTGCAAGCGGGGCATGACCTCGTCGGCACCCACCGGATCGGGCGGCGGCGCGGCCGGAACGAAGCCTTCCGCATCCATGCGTTCCATGCCCTCGGGCCTCTCAAGGTACAAGAAGTGCGTCAGCGACGCGTCCCCGAACGGCATCAGCGCGAACTGCACGCCAGGCGGAAGGTACTCCGACTGGCGCGGGAAGTTCGGGCGGGACAACGACGGCGCGGCGCCGATCGCGGTCATCACGTTGGCGACCAGCGCGAGGTGCAGCATCTCCTCGATGGCGATACCGGTGAGCACCTTGTGCCAGCGCGCGACCGCTGCGGCTTGCTCGGCAGTCAAGCCCTCGTCAGCATCGGTCTTCAGGCTGAAGCTGGCATAGAGGTACTGGCACATGATCAGGTGCTCAATTTGCGCGGCCTGGATCAACAGGCTCCACATGTGCTCGCGGTGCTCGACAACAAGTGCGCCTTCGGCCATCGAAGCTCCCTGGCTGACTCGGTTCGGGACGGCACAAACTAGATTACAGAATTACACCTCGGCAGTCAGCTGAAGAACGATCTTGTGCAGTGGAGCCGTTGGCGCGGCGCAGTCGCGGGCACCGCCCTTCGATTGACTTCCCGGCCGAGTCCGGGCAGATGCATCACTTGTAGCCGTTAATGAGCGCTATCCTGGCGCCGTCCGCAAGCAAGGGCCGCTCCTGGTCACGACCAAGGCCGCTCCGCTCCGGTCACTTGACCTGCTGCGTCCGATGCGGACGTCGCCTCCTGACCTGCCGCAATCACTGGCCGATGAGGACACCTAGCCCGATGCGGTACCGCGCGGTCAAATACGGCCTCAGCCGTCTCCTGTTAGCTGGCCTGGCAGCTGTCGCAGCGCTGCCGCTCGCCCCGGCAGCGCAAGCCAGCCCGGTCCGCAACCCGCTTGCCGGCTCGCTGCCGCTTGGCGGCATCGACCACCAGGTACACACCCGCCGATTCTGCGGCGACCGCACCTTCGAGTACGTCGACAACCGCCAGTTGATCGTCCGCAACGACGTCTACGAGCGGGGTGTCTTCCAGTGCGTCACCCTGCACGGTGACGGCTTCACGATCACCAACTCCTACCGTCGCCTCGTCAAGGTACATGGCAAGGCCGTGCCCGCCGACTTACTAGTCGGCTCGTTCGCCGACGTCCAGGTCGGCTGCAACATGTGGGGTGTCTGCACCAGCGGGAGTGTCCGCCCTCTCCGGGTGTCCGAGCTCCGCAGCCTTCAGGTCAGCGTCACAACCCGCTTCGCGCCGCGTGCTGGGCAGCAGGCCAACGACGCGGCTGACGACTGGTTTACCGGCGGCAAACTGGACGGCCCGGCGAGTAACCGCGCCGAACTGATGCTGTGGCTGAAGTGGCGCGGCATCCTCACCGTCACGACGTGGGTTCGCACCTGGCACGGTGTCACCTGGGACCTGCAGTTCTGGGTTACCCACGAGACCGCCTGCCTGCAAGGCACCCGCAACAATGTCTGCCTGAAGCCGGTCAAATACCGGTGGAACTACCTGCAGGCCCGCATCACAGGGCAGCACAGCAGCCTGCGCCACTACTCGATCATGCCGATGATCAGGTTCTTCGAGCGCCGCGGACTGATCCGGACCGGCTGGACCCTCTCGTCTCTCGACTGGGGATTCGAGTGCTGGCACGCCTGCCGCGATGATGCGGTACATGGCTACCGGGTGGCTGTCAACGAGCACGTCAGCCCTGCGCCCTAGCAGCCTGCGGGCATAAGAGCCCCGCCCGCCAATCCGTGCCGTGTGGGTCTCGGCTAGCGGGCCGCGCTTCTTTGGGGATCAGGCTGTGTCGGCGAGTCCCTCCGCACGAAGATAGTCAGCCGCCCGCAGTCTCTGGGCGGGCAGCTGCGCGACGACGAGGTACCTGTGCTCGTTGGTGACAAACCCGCGCTCGTCGACGTTCCCGGCCAGAACGGCGTTTAGCGCTTCGGCGGTGGCCAGCGCCGCGGCCCCATCCAGATCGGCGTGCAGCGGGTCAAGCGCATTCAGCCAGAACACCAGCGACTCGATATCCCGCACCACGTATTCGACGTCGTACTCGCGGAACGAGATCAGCAGCAGCCCGGCGTCGGCCACCTGCGCCGCCCTGATCGGCGGCTGAGCCGGCGGCAACCCGAGCACCCTGCGGACGCAGGCCATGTTGCGCTCGCCGACCTGCTGGCTGATGAAGTGGCCGCCCGGCTCCAGGTGGCTGGCGATCGCCGGTAGCTCCAGCGGCGCGTGCCTGTTCAAAATGAGAGGAAACGTGGCAGTGATGCCTTCGAGCTGTGCGCTGCAGACTCCGAAGTCCACGTTCGGGGCCGTCGAGGTCCGCGCGGCCAGCCGTGCCATCTCCGGGTCAGAGTCGATGCCGAAACCCCAGCCGAACGATCCAGCCAGCGTCGTGAACCGGGCGCCATCGCCCGTGCCGATGTCGAGCACGTTGTCCGATGGCCGCGCGTACTGTGCGGCGACGTCCGCGTACTCCCAGGGCACCCGGGCGCGCAGGTCGTTCTTCCGGGAGAAGTCCCAGCCAACCCGCGGCTGCGTCGCGGCCAGCAGGTCGTCTAGTTCCTGCTGCGAGTACGACTCTTTCATGAGTGGTCAAGGTAGTCGGATGCGGGCAGTCGCGCCACTTTCGGTTTGTTAGCCTGGCTCGCTGGCGGGCCTGTGGTAGCGATCACCTCCGGACGTCTTTCTGGCGAGCCGGTGACGCTCGCCCTGGCTCTGGCCGACAAGTTCAGGTCGGCTGAGGCCGTGTCCCATGCATAACTTGGGCAGAGCCATGCCCTTGCTGCCGCGGTCGGAGTACGGCTGGGTCGTGCGGGCCGGACCTACCGAGCCGGACGGCCGAGACGTATCGGAGCTTTCGATCCATTCCGGTCGTATCAGTCGGACGTGGCGAGCATCCGGCAGATCTAGTAACATCCTATGTAGGATCTTACTACGGAGGCGTGCGAGTGACGATCGGTACGGTGTTCCAGGCGAGCGACCTGGCCGGGGCGAAACGCCGCGAATTCCTGGGAGCTGCCCGCGAGGGCGGCGCGCTGCTGCGGGACACGGACGGGTTTGCGCTGACGATGGTGCCGCTGTCCCAGCTTGAGGCGATCACCGAGGTGGCCCGCACGGCGGTCGCGGCGCTGCTGGCCGTGGCCGCGCTGGGACGCGGCCAGGCGCGTCCGGCGGAGCTGGGCCAGCTTGCATGGCTTGCCGTGTTCGACGAGAACGACCGGGCGGAGTTCTTCGACGAGCTGCGCGACGCGCTGGCACTGGCCCAGGCGACCCGCGACGCCGAACCGGTCGAGACGTGCCTGCGGGAGTGGCGCACTACTGCGCGGGCACTGTCGGATCCACTCGCGCAGGAGATCCTGACCGGGCCGGGGGACGATGACTATGCCGAAGTCACTCGGCCGGAACAATAATCCGGCTCCCGGCGCCTACCGCCCACACGTAGCCGAGCGCCGTCCCGGCGGACCTCCCGCCGTCAGGCCGACGTTCAGGGTGCTGGTCCATCACAAGTACCTGGCGGTCTGGAGTGAGCTGGCAAACCGGGTCGGCCTGGCCAGCGCGCAGCAGTTCTGGGACCACGTTGCCATGACACCCGGCCAGCCGCCTAGGGTCGGTATGTCCAGCGTCATGAAAGGCAAGCACAACGCGCCGAAATGGCCTGGCTACTCCAAGACCATCCACTACGAAATCACCGGCGCTGGCCGCATCGACTATCAGTACAACGCCTCTGCCACCGACGGCGCCCTCGGCGAACCACACGGTGTCGTCAAGATCATGTCCATCGACCTCGGCAGCCACTGACATGAGCGCCGCGAAGCGGGCCTGGGCTTCGTGTCCGGGCGTCGGGGACTGCGATTGGGGCGCAGTTGCCCCGGCGCGAAGATCCCGAAACTTTGAGCGACCGCAGGCCGGAGCGTCACTGGCGGCGAGCGTGCGCCTGGACCGCGTGCATGGCGATCTCCGGACCGCAACTACCATGGCGGGGTGGCAGCTCGCTTCGAGTGCGA
The DNA here is from genome assembly GCA_963804435.1 of uncultured Actinomycetota bacterium. Classification (GTDB taxonomy): domain Bacteria; phylum Actinomycetota; class Actinomycetes; order Streptosporangiales; family Streptosporangiaceae; genus JAJYUU01. The sequence goes on from CAWDQI010000001.1 coordinate 5,449,712, forward strand.
GCCGCCACCCCGGTTTCCGGACTGGCCAATCCCTAGCCAGGGACCTGCAGTCGTTGCGATGGTTATCGCTGGGCCGCGGCCCCGGACGTGCGTCCCATGGCCTGGGGCACGTGATTCGAGGTCACCTCACTGGCAGGCACCAGGTACCCGAAGATGTAGGCCTCCTCGGTGACGGTGCTGGTCGCGAGCATGGAGAGCGACGTCCCGGCCTTTAGCGCCGCGCCTGGGGTCAGCGGTACGCTGACCTCGCCGGTCCCGCCAGGGTTCTGGTCCAGGAAGTACCGCGAGCCGCAGGCCGAATTCGCGTACAGCCCAGTGAAGTTGCCGCTTCCAAGCGCCGTGATCGAGAGCGTGTTGAATGTGACGCTCTTGATGATGAGAGCCTTGCCGCTGGGAACGTTGTAGAAGTTGTCGCAGCTTCCATGGCTGAAGGCGTACAAGGTTACGAAATTACCGGGAGTAGTCTCAGTGTCCTGCAGCTGGCCCGCGGCCGTGACTGCCGCGCGTGCGCCGTTACCCCCGACGATGCCTACCAGGTTCGACGCTGCGGTGGCCGAGGCCGGCGCGATGATGGCAACGGCCAGCACGCCGATCCCGATCCAGGCGGCGACCGGCATTTTGCGCAGCGGCCTTGCCCTCTTCCTGAAGTAGAGCCGCGCATCGCCCGGCACTTTGGTCTCGTCCATAATGGCACCAACTTTCTCCGATAGCGGATTCTGGTTGGTCGGAGTGCGCGGCGCCCTGGCAGATACATCGGAAATGAAAATGGCTGCCCGGCTCTTTCCAGGTCACTCCTGCGGCCACCGGGCCGCTTCGTCCTGAACCCGGCGGAGTCCGGGCGGCTCCGGCGCCTGCCCGGTCGTCGTCACCGGCGCCGCTGGCAGCTTCCGCTGAGCGGACCGTGCTGACCCACTGATAGCCAGACCTAGTTAAAAATCGGTCGCGGATCCGCCCCCAAGGGCCGATGCTCATGTACATGTCCGCCGACCACCTAGCCCATAACGATCACGGCACTCGCAACGCCGACGGGCCGGTGGAGGAGCCACCTGAGCGGCAGTTCGGATGGTGGGACATGTTCGTGGCGCCGCAGGACGATCCCCGTGAGGAAGGCGGGGAGATGCATGGCGAGCGGCAAGTCCTCGTCCGGTACATCCGCGACCAGCGCCTGACGCTGGAACTGAAGTGCCGCGGCCTGGATGCGGCCAGCATGGTCATGCGCTCGGTTGAGCCATCGAACCTGTCCCTGCTCGGCCTAGTGCGTCATCTGGCCGGCGTCGAGCAGTACTGGTTCCGGATGGTGCTGGCGGGGCAGGACAAGGCACCGCGGCACTATCGTCCGGAGGGCGACCCGAACGGTGATTTCGATGGCGCAGTAGCCGATCCCGACGTCGTCGCCGACGCCTGGGCGACATGGCGGGCCGAGGTCGCATTCGCCGAGCAGTTCGTGGACGAGGCGCCGGACCTAGAAATCGCAGGCGAGTTCGATCACGGCGAACACCGCGGGTCGATAACGCTGCGCGAGGTCCTAGTGCTCTGTAAGACCGCTTGTTTTAGTGTTCGCGCGTAGCGCAGGCATGTCCGCCGGGGTCAGGTTTGCTGTGTGGCGTAGACGGCGAACGGAGCGTCGTTCTGCTCTTCGTCTTGGCCCTCGACCAGTCCCCGGGTGCGGATCTCGCCGGCCAGGGATAGCCCCAGCTTCTCCATGACCCGGCGGGAGGCGAGGTTGTGCCGCTCGGTAAACGCGATGACCCGGCTCGCGCGCAGCTCGTCCGTAGCAAAGGACAGGGCGGCTCTGCCGACTTCTGTGGCCATGCCCCGGTCGCGGAAGCTGCTCAGCATTGCCCACCCGATTTCGAGCCGGCTGGCCCTCCATCGGGCGTCGTCCAGCAGAGCGTCGATCTGCGCCGTGGACGACGCGCTCGCGGGCAGGCGGGACAACCCGCCACGGCCGACCAGATCCCCGCTCGACCTCTCGTAGGCCATCCACTTGCTGACCCCGTCGCCGATCCACGACCTGGCGCATGAGGAGGCAAACGCCGCCGCGTCGCCGCGATTCCACGTCCCGGCATACCAGGTGGCCACCCATGGGTCGTGGTGGAGCCGGTACAGGTCCTCAGCATGTTCCGGGCCGATCGGCACGAGCACGAGACGTTCGGTCTCCAGGCGCATGACGGCATTCTCCGGGTCAGCGACTGGCTGGTCCACGGATTACTTTTCCTGTATCGGCGCGCCGATAGCGGGTGACGCCTTATCGATGACGGCCCTGAGAGCGGGCAGGCCGCCGGGCCATGCCACGAAGTCACCGCCTGCTTGGGCACTATCGTGGCCCAGCTCGGGTTTTAGCCTTCGCGCGCTGGATGCTGGCTAAGATCTCGTCGGCGTCCTTGGTCCAGGTGAACGGGTGCGGGTGGTCGTTCCAAGTGTCGATGAACGCGCCGATGGTATCGGTGAGCTGACGGACTGAGGTGAAGGAGCCGCGGCGGATGGCCTGCCGTGTGATCACGGAAAAGAAGCACTCGACGAGATTGAGCCACGAGCATCCGGTCGGGACAAAATGCAGCTGGACGCGCGGGTTCTTCGCCAGCCATGCCTTTACGTCGGCGTGCTTGCAGTTGGCGTAGTTGTCGCACACGACGTGCAGGTCAACCCTGGGATAGGCGGCGGCGACCTTCTTCAGGAAGCGCAGGAACTCCTGATGCCGGTGACGGGGATAGCACGCGTCGGTGACCTGCCCGGTGGCGGTGTTCAGCGCGGCGAACAGGCAGGTCACCCCGTGCCGGGCATAGTCGTGGGTCTGCCGCTCGGGGATCCCGCTTCTCATCGGCAGGATCGGCTGGCTGCGCTCCAGCGCCTGGCACTGCGACTTCTCATCCACGCATACGACGACGGCGTTCTCGGGCGGATGCAGGTAAAGGCCCACGACGTCAGTGATCTTGGCTTCGAGCTGCGGGTCGGTGGAGAACTTGAACCCCTCGGTCCGGTGCGGCTGCAGGCAGAACCGGCGCCACAGCCGGGTGATCGAGTCATGGCTGACGGCCATCTTCTTCTTCCGCCGCAGCCAGTCGGCCAGCCGCCGGCTCGACCAGTGCGTCACGCCCATTGCCTGCAGCGAGTCCGGCGGCGGGGTGACCGTCGCGGACAGGATCTCCGCGATCACCGCATCGGTCAGCACGGTCTTCGGGCCGCCTGGCCGCGGCGCGTCCTCCAGCCCGGCCAGGCCGTCCTCGGCGTACTGCCGCCGCCACTTGATCACCGTCGGCTCGGTGCAACCGACCCGCTCCGCGATCTGCGGCCCGGTCAGCCCGTCAGCAGCCAGCAGCACGATCCGGGCCCGCTCCGCGACCCGGGCCGGGGCCCCCCGATCCCCGGCCATCCGTTCCAGCTTGACCCGGTCCCCGGCCGGGACCGTCAGGATGCGCACGCGATTGGGCATGAGCCATTGTCCCGCACCCTGATTGAAAACTAAAGAGATACACGCGTCATAACACTAGTGCACATGATCGAGGAATACGCGCGGCACAACGGCCACGCCGATTTCCTCCGGGAACGAATCGACGGCAGAGTCGGCCAGTAGCGTCGTCAGGGGCGGGTGCCGAAAGAAGGCCGCCCTGGCTGCGAGGGCAGCACGGCGTAAGCGTCCCGCACCCAGTCGCACAGCAACGGCCTGCTCTCGCGCGGATCGATGATCTCCTCTATCCCGAACCGCTCGGCCGTCCGCAGCGGGTTACGTACACCGTCAAGCCTGGCGCGGATGTCGGCGAGCAGTGCGGCCGGATCGTCGGCGCGCTCTAGGTCGGCCCGGTACGCTGCCTCGATCCCGCCTTCAACCGGCAGCGAGCCCCAGTCGGCCGACGGCCACGCCCAGCGCCGGACGACCCGGTGCCGGTTCGTCAGACCGGCCCCGCCGACACCGAACACGCGGCGGACGATGATCTCGGCACCGGGCACGCTGGCCTGGTACACCGCACTGATGGCCCGCACGCCGTGCCGGATCGTGGCCCGCTGTTCGGCCCTGCTCCCGATGAGCAGTCCGGGCTGGTCAGTGAAGGTCACGGTGGGCACGTGGAACGTCGAGCACAGGTCGGCGAGCCTGATCACGGCGTCGGCACCCTCGACGGTCATGCAGCCGCCGGCGATATAGGGGTCGCAGGCCACAACGCCGACAGGGTGGCCGTCCAGTCGCGCCAGGGCGGTAACAATCGACCCGCCATAACGCTGGATCTCCAGCACTGAACCCGCATCGAGGATTGCCGCCAGGATTTCGCGGATCCGATACGGCCTGCGCCGGTCTCGCGGAATGGCCGACAGCAGCGAATCTTCACGCCGGCCCGGCGGATCTTCTGATCCGGCAACCGGCGGCAGCGCATACGCGCTCGGTGGCAGGTACGACAGGAACCGCCGGATTAGGTCGAAGGCCTCAGATTCCGACGCGGCAACGAGGTCAACGGCTCCGTTACGGGAATGCACGCGCGTACCGCCCAGATCCTCCTTGGACAGGTCCTCCCCGGCACCGCTCTTGACCACCGGCGGCCCGGCCACGAATAGCTGCGCTGTCTCCTCCACCAGAATGGACAGGTGCGACGCGCACAGCCGGGCGGCACCTAGCCCGGCTACCGGCCCGAGCCCGGCCGCGACGACCGGCACGACGGACAAGTTATCCACTACGTAGTCCCAGCCTGGGTTGACTGGCACGTAGGTGTGACCGGTCTGCTCGAGCGACTTGACGCTACCGCCGCCACCGGTTCCCTCCACTAGCCGGACGATCGGCAGCCGGAGCTGGTTGGCCAGTTGCTCGGCATAGATCTGCTTGCCGACGATCGCCGCATCGGCCGCGCCGCCGCGGATGGTGAAGTCGTCGCCGCCGACGACCACCTTGCGGCCGCCGATGCGCCCCGTTCCGGTGACGAAGTTGGCAGCGGTGAAACTCGCCAGACGTCCGTCAGAATCGTAGGCAGCCGTTCCGGCCAATGCTCCGATTTCACGGAACGTAGCCGTGTCGAGCAGCGCGGTCACGCGCTCGCGGACAGTCAGCCGGCCGGCGTCGTGCTGCCGCCGGACCTTGTCCGGGCCGCCCATCTGCTCAGCCAGCTGCTGCCGCCTGCGCAGCTCATCCAGCTCCGGTTGCCATGTCATGCCGGTACAAGCTAACTCACGGCAGCATGTCCCGGCCATAGCCGTTTTAGGCGGACAGGTCCAGCACCTCAGCGGGCTCGGAGCCCCCGGCGAAGTCGCCAGGCTGGCTGCCGGCCTCTTGGGCAAGACTTTCCTGGCCGGCCCGCCATTCGGCAAAGGCCATGGCCAGCAGGCTGGGAACGAGGTCGGTCGAGCGGCGCGCCACCCAGGCCGTGCCCTTGGTGGCCATCCAGGCCATCTGTTCCGCCTTGCTGGGCGGCGGGTTCTCAGGCTCGGCACCTGGCGGCACGCCGACTGGAAGGCCCGCTTCGGCCAGCAGGGCATGGAACCTGCGCGCCATCAGCCGGTGGCCTCGCTCGCTGGGGTGCAGCCGATCGACCGCCCACATGCGCGGATCCCAGGTCTCGGCGTCCATCGCCGCATCAAAGTGCAAGGTGCCGAATCGGATCGCCGCGGCGTCAACCACGTCGTTCAGCTGCCGGGCCCGCCGCGCCAGCGGTCTGGCCAGGACGCCGGGAAGGCGAAGCATGCGGCCCGGGTCAGGCAGCCGCATGGTAAGGACCTCGGCGCCGGACGCGCGCAATGCGCCGATCGTGTGGGCCGCGGCCGCGCCGATCCGGTCGGGGTCGAAGTTCGGCCGGAGCGTGTCGTTTACTCCGATCACGACGCTCGCGACATCGGGCCGGAGTTGGAGCGCCGCTGGCAGCTGATCGCGCTCGAGGTCGGCCATGCACGCCCCGTTACCCGCAACGATGTGTAGTTCCGGGTCCGCAAGGCTGTCCGCCAGCAAGGCGGCCCAGCCTCGCCAGCCGCGGGCCCCGGCCCGGCGGCCGGCTTCGGGCCCGAGCCGGACGGGATCACCAATGCCCAAGGTGATTGAGTCGCCCAGCGCCACGAACGTGGTCATGCTGCCACCGCCGTCCGTTCCGTTGCCGCCAGTCCGTAGGAGTCCAGGACATCAACATAGTGGCCGATAAGCTCGTCGCACAGCACCGGCCAGCTTCGGCTGAGCACCATCTGGCGGCCGGCTGCCCCTTGCGCCGCGACCAGCTGCGGGTCGGCGGCCAGCTTGGCCACGGCACTGGCGAGCGCCGCCCCATCGCCGGGCGGAACCAAGAACCCGGTGATGCCGTCCCGGACCAGGTCCAGCGGGCCGCCGGCGGCAGGCGCGACCACTGGCAACCCACTGGCCGACGCTTCCTGCAACGTCTGGCCGAACGTGTCGTGCGGTCCGGCATGCACGAACACGTCAAGGCTGGCGTAGATCCTGGCCAGGTCCTCCCCGCTGCGCTGACCCAGGAACACCGCCGACGGAAGCGCCCGCCGGACTACAGCCTCAGCGGGGCCGCTCCCGACGATGACCAGCCGCACGCCGGGCAGCGTTGCCACCTCAGCCAGCAGGTCCAGACGTTTCTCCACCGCCAGCCGGCCAACGTAGCCGACAATCAGCTCGCCGGGAGCCGCCATCTCGGCCCGAATCAGCTCGTTCCGCTTGGCCGGATCGAATCGCCCGCAGTCGACGCCGCGGGCCCATACCTGCACCCGCTCGACGCCGTGCTCGCGCAGGTCAGCGGCGGTTGCAGTGCATGGCGCCAGCGTCCGGTCGGCGGCATTGTGGATCCGGCGCAAGCGCCACCAGCAGATCGCCTCCCCGACCGCGCCGGCGTGGTAGGTGCGCGCATAGGCGGGCAGGTCGGTTGCATAGACCGCGACGATAGGCAACTGCTGCTCGATTGCGGCCGCGCAGCCGCCAGCGCCGAGCACGAACGGCCCGGCGAGATGGACTAGGTCGGCCTTGTGGCTCGCCACGGCATCCTTCACCGCTGAGCCGGGCAGCCCGACGCGGAAACCGGGATAGACGGGAACGCCGACAGAGCGAACCCGGACGACAGGGAAATCGAATCCGCGATCAGGGCGATCCGCCCCGCTCGCTGGCTCGGGCGCGATCACGAGCGGCTGGTGGCCTCGAGATAGCAGATGCTCCGCAACGCGCACAGCAGTGTGCGCGACGCCATTGACGTCCGGCGGGAAGGACTCTGTGACATAAGCGATTCGCACGCTCACACCGTCGGTCATCTCACTGCCGGAAATGGGCGCGGCGCAGTGACAGGTGGGCAAACCTTGGGTGACATCTCGGGTGGCAAGACTAGCAGGTCAGCGGCCCCTTGCTGACCACGCGGGAGCCGACCGCCAACCCGGCGATCAGCGGCTCGGCTTGGTCCACGTCAGCAAGTAGCGCCACAGCACCAGGCGCCGGAACGAAGAGCCGGGCAGCACGGCCCTGGCCTTGCTGCGCATGCCGGAATAGGTCTCCGGCGGCGGCCAGAGCGTCGGGCCGCTACTTTCGGTCCACAACTGGCCAAGCCCGTGCAACCGGTGCAGCACCATGCCGCCGAGCTCGGCGGGCAGATCGGCCAGGTTGCTGGACCGCGCGCACCCGATGACTACCAGCGTGCCGCCCGGCCGCAGCAGCGCGCCCATGCGCTCAAGGCCTGCCACGGCGTCCATGTGATGCAGGACAGCCACCGACGCGATGAAATCGAACGACGCTCGCTCGAAGTCATGACAGAGGAAATCCCCGTGTAGGTACTCGATGCCCAGCCCGCCGTCCTGTCGCCTCGCGGCGGCAATGCTCCGCTCGTCCTTGTCGATCGCCGTGACGCGCGGCATGGCCCTGCGCAGCTGCCGCGTCAGCCTGCCGTCGCCGCAGCCGACCTCCAATCCGCGCTGCGCCCAGGCGGGAACAGCGCGCAGCACGAGCGGGTAATAGTGGATGTTGTGATTCCACTGCTCCACCGCCACTAGCCCCCTCGAAAGTCCACAGCCAGCTTCGCCAGATTCGGCGTGCCCAGGCCGGAACCAGGGTTGAAGATGTGGCCAGCCGTGCCGGTGTAGTACAGGTTGTCGTTACCTGCCCCAGTGCTGTCAAGGGGTATGAACGGCGACGTGCGGCTGGTCGCGAACCGGTAGCTGGCGGGATTCCAGAATCCGGCCGGTTAGCGCAAACGCATGGAAATTCGGTGTTGCCCGCGCAACACCGAATTTCCATTGGTTTGGCCGTTAGTAGCCAGAACGGGACTGCGAGCCAGCGCGATGCTGCGCGCCCGTCCGGGACGGCGTTCCCTTGCGAGGCGGCGCTGCCGTCCGTGGCGGGCGGCCGCTCCCGCGCCGCGCTCGGGGTGGTGCGCCTGCGGGCCGGGAGAGGCGGTCCGCAGCTGGCGGCGGAGGCGGCACTGGCGTGCCGGTGGTCGCGATCTCCCGCACCACCGGGTGCCCGGCCGCCACCTGGTGCCGGGCAGGCTCGACGCCCGCGGCCTGGTGCAGCCGCTGGATCTCACGCACCTGGTCGCGCACGGCCAGCGTGACTACCAGGCCCGTCGCCCCGGCCCGGGCGGTGCGGCCGGACCGGTGCAGGTAGTCCTTGTGATCGTTAGGCGGGTCAAAGTGCACGACGAGTTCGACGTCGTCCACGTGAATGCCCCGTGCGGCCACGTCGGTCGCAACTAGCACTCTGGGATAACCGGCGGCGAATGCGTCCAGCGCGCGCTGGCGCTGGTTCTGGTTCCGGTCGCCATGGATGGCCGCCGCACTGATGCCTGCGCGCTCCAGTTGCTTGGCAAGGCGGTCGGCGCCGTGCTTAGTGCGCACAAAAAACAAGGTTCGGGCCGGTCGGCTGGCCATCTCGGCAGCGACGGCCAGCTTGTCATCGGCGTCGAGCACCAGCAGGCTGTGCTCGGCCGCACCGCCCGACAAGATCTCGGGCGTCACCGCGTGCAGCGCGGGGCTGGTCAGGTAGGTCCGGACCAGCTGGTCGACGCCGCGGTCAAGGGTGGCGGAGAACAGCATCCGCTGGCCGCCCGCGGGGGTCTGGTCCAGGATCTGAGTGACGGAGGGCATGAAGCCGAGGTCGGCCATGTGGTCCGCCTCGTCAAGCACGGTGATGGCGATGTCGGCCAGCGTGCAGGCCCTGCGCTCAATGAGGTCGATCAGCCGGCCCGGCGTCGCGACCACGATGTCGACGCCGTGGCCAACCCTGGTGATCTGGCGGCCGATCGGGACTCCGCCGTAGACAGTGGTGACAGTGACGCCGAGGCTGCGCCCAAGCGGCGTCAGCACACCCGCGACTTGCTGCGCGAGCTCACGGGTGGGAACGAGGATCAGGCCGCGTGGGGCCTTCTCGCGCGGTCGGCTCTGCATTCGGGCGATACGGCTGAGCATCGGAAGCCCGAACGCCAGCGTCTTGCCCGATCCCGTCTCAGCCCGGCCGAGCACGTCCTTGCCGCTGAGGGCGTCCGGCAGGGCACGGGCCTGGATCGCGAATGGCTCGCGGATGTCGCGGGCGGCGAGCGCAGTGACCAGCCGCGGCTCCAGCCCAAGTTCGGCGAACGTAGTGATCGGCGGCTGCGGAAGCTCCGCGGCAGCGGCGAGAGCGCGGTCCAGTTCAGAGCGGGGGTTCTCCGCTGCTGGCCGGGCCGGACGCGACGGGCGCTGCCCGCCGGCGACATTCCGGCGCGGCTTGCCGCGGTAGTGCGCGGGCGCGCGTCGGCGCCCAGAGGTGTGAGGCATATGTGTGCCAGGCTCCATCGGTGATCGAGGCCGCCTCATGTCAAGAGTCGACGACAGCGGCGAAACAGATTCACCGAGAAGCGGACAGCTCGCACAGCGACCGCGCGAGCTCTCTGCCCGCGAGACGGTGCAAAACGCACCGTTGATCACCAACAGTATCAGCGCGCCGGTTGTTCCTGGCACCAAGGCGCGCACGGCCTGGGACGGACCGGCCCGGCCGTCGCCGCGATGGGATTTCAGACCGGGTAGGGCTCGCTTATCGTGGTTAGGTGCGGCTGCGGGCAGGTGCCAGGTCATTTTGCCGGGTTCGGGCATGTCGACGGCCCAGCCGGGGTGTTGTTTGAGCCGGTGGTGCCGCCGATGCCAGCACGCGGCCCGAGCGCTAGCGGTTGGATAGGTAAATGACCGTCTTGCGCGTGCGTGGCTATGCCTTGCCTAGCGGCGAGTTCCTCGACCTGTATGCCGACGGTGACCGGTGGACCGCCGACCCGGCACCGGGTGCTGAGCTGGCGGGCGAAGGATGGCTGCTGCCCGGATTGGTAGATGCGCATACTCATCCCGGCGCCGAGGAACCGGGTAAGCCGCTGGACGAGGAACTGCTCCGGACGGATCTGGGCGAGCACGCCGCAGCCGGCGTGACCTTCATCAGATCCCCTGGCCTGGCGGGCGATCCGCCCGGCTGGTTCGGCCAGGATAGGGACCTGCCCAGGGCCGTGCACGCCGGGCCTTGGATCGCGCAGCACGGCCAGTTCTTCGACAACTGGGGCCGACGCGCGGATCTCGATGAGCTGCCTTCGGTCGCGGTCGAGCAGGCCGGGCGGACGGGCTGGGCGAAGCTGATCGGCGACTGGGGCGTTGACCACGAGCCAATCCCGGCCGCCATCCTGACGGCGGTCGTGACCGCGGTCCATGCCGCGGGCGGTCGGGTGGCCGTGCATTCCCAGCAGGCGGCGGGGGGTGCGGCCGCGGTTACCGCTGGCGTCGACTCACTGGAACACGGCATGTGCCTCGACCCCGAGCTGCTGCCGCAAATGGCTGCTCAGGGAACCGCGCTGACGCCGACCCTCTCCGTCATAACAGCGAGCCTGGGCTGGATGGCTGACCAGCCGGACGGCCCGCGCAGGTCCTGGTATGTAGGCGGGGCCAGTGCCCACCCTCGACTAGCGGCCCAAGCCGCAGAGGCTGGCGTCATCCTGCTGGCCGGCACGGACTCGCGCCCGCACGGGCGGATCGCTGACGAAGTGGACGCGCTCGCGGCAGCGGGCGTGCCACCGCACCATGCACTGGCGGCCGCGTCCTGGGCCGCCCGGTCCTACCTTGGTCTGCCGGGCCTAGAGGTCGGAGCACCGGCCGACGCTGTCGTATACGACAGCGATCCCCGCACCGACCTGAGTCAGCTCAACCGGCCGCGGGCGGTCATCCTCCGCGGCAGGCTAGTGTCCCGGCGAACCTGATCCCTGGCCTGCCGGCTCGCGCAGCAGCAGCCGGGCGGCCAGTTCCAGGTGCGACGCGACGTCGTTGGCCGACGCCCGCCTGGTCACCCACGCCACCAGGTTCGACAGCCACACGTCGCCGATGACACGGGCGATGGCACGTTCGTCCGAGGTCGGCTCGCCGTCATGCATCGCCTTGGTGAGCATGTCTTCCATCAGTTTCGCGACGGTGTTTACCTCAGTCGCAGCGCTCGGGTCGGCGAACATGAACGCCCTGGTCATTGCCTCGGTGAGCAGCGGCTCGCGCTGCATCGACCTGGTCACCCGCCCCAGCACGTACAGCATCCGGTCGTACGGTGTGTCGCCGGGAACGGGCGACCGGTCCAGCCGTTCCTGAGCCCGCTCGAACTCGCGCGCAAGCCCCGACACAAGCAGGTGAATCTTGGACGGGAAGTACCGGTACAAGGTGCCGAGCGCGACGTCCGCACGTTCGGCCACGGTCCGCATCTGCACCGCGTCGTAGCCGCCCTTGGACGCCAGCGCCAGGGTCGCATCCAGGATCCGTTTCCTGCGCTCGCGCTGGGCAGCTGAGCCAAGGTCGCTCTCGGCCGACCCCGGCGTGGCCGACCCCGACGTCGTTGGCTCGGCGGCATCAGTGCCACGCGTCCTCGGCGTTGCCATCGCGGCCCTTCGTTGTCCTTGCTGAGCTGTCTGACTCAGCGGTCGGCGCCGGTTCGATCACGATCTGCTGCCCGGCCAGCCTAGCAACGCGGCCGCAGGTGACCAGGCCGGCGCTTTTCGGCAGGCTCCGGCCTGGCCGGCGGCGAGCCGACCCTGGCGGGCCCACGCCGTCCTGGCTCAGTTCAGGTATAACGTGTTCTAGGGTTTTGTGAGTACATCAACCAAGGTTCTGACCTGGGCTTATGGTTGACGGCTGTCAACTGTAGCATGCACAAGAGAAAAGATTGAGAACACGTTCCAGCAACTAGCGCAAGATCATTTCGGGTCTGCAGGAAGATCATTCCGGGCGTGCAGATCGTTAGCGCGGCTAGACAACCAGCCCCATCTCGGCTCGGGTGTGCGCTCGTGCGTAGCGCGAGTGCGATAACACAGCGGGGACGCGTGCAAGCACCGCTGCGCAGTGCGGTGCGGCCTCCGGCCAGGGCGCTAGTTCCGGTGGGCGCGCAGGAAGAGCGTGACGCCAGGCAGGGACTCGGTCGGCAGATAGCGCTCCGCCACGATGACCGATGTCAACAGCCTGTTCAGCAGCGGGGGCACCTCGTCGAGATCGCTTCCGGTCGCAGAGCGGCGCCGTAGCTTGACCACAGGCCGCAGTAGCACGTTCCAGCTCCAGATCGAGTCCACTGCGAGGCCGGCCTTTCTCGATGAGGCTCGTGAGCCCCTCTCGGCTGTACCGCCTGCGGTGCCCTACGGACTCGTCGTGCGCCGACCAGAGCGCCATGTCACACGGCACCGCGATCAGCGCGGTCCCGCCCGGCCGCAGGACCCGGCGGATCTCGCCGGCCAGCAGGTAATCCTCGTCGACGTGCTCCAACACGTCCAGCGCCGTTACCAGGTCGAATGCGGCAGACCTGGTGGGTAGCCAGCGGGCGTCACCGCGGACAGCCGTGACGCCGCGCGTCCTTCCGATAACAACTGCCGCTTCGCTGTAATCAACGCCGACAGCGCGCCAGCCGTGCTGACGGAGCACGGCTGTATTGCCGCCTGCCGCTGCCCCGATATCGAGAGCAAGGCCGGGCGTCAGCCGCTTGAGCTCTTGGCCAACGATGGCGCGACGCTCCCTGTACCACCAATGGCGATCTTCGACTGCAGCAAGTTGTCGGATTTCGGCAGAGTGCACGCCGACCAAGGTACTCGACCGAAACGAAGCAAACCACAACCTTCCACATCACGACGCCTTCTCGCGGGCGGCCGATGGCCAGAGCTGCCGCCGCTCCTCGCAGATGGTGACGAACTCGTTCCCCCGGCGCTCGGCCTTCTGGTCGAGCAGGTACTTCTGCATCCACGGCTTGGCCCTTGGTCACCGGCAGTGGATGCATGAAGTACACGAACTCCGACCGAGCCGAGTTCGGTGATGCCCTCGCGGCTGGGGCTGTGAGTTCTGGCGCTGCGGTCATGACGCCCTCCGAGTGGTGTTTTCGCAGGTCAAAGCCGTTTTGCTTTGCAGGTATAACGTGTTCTAATTTTGAGTGCCAGTCGAGGAGGAGGACAAAGTTGCCCATCGCGATCACCGACGAGCAGCTTGCGATCCAGGCCTCGATTCGCGAATGGGCAAAGCGGACTAGAACCGTTGAGGTCGTCCGCTCCCTGGAACCCGCCGACGCGACCGTCAAATCGGGAGGGAACGGCTTCCCCGGAGCCCCCGGCCGACGGCACAGCGCAGCCGCGGAACGCTGGTCCAGCCTGGCCGAGCTTGGCGTCTTCGCGATCGGGCTGCCCGCGGCGTGTGGCGGAGCAGGCCGCACCGCTGAGCTCACGGCGGCTCTGGCCCAGATCACCGAGTCCCTGGTGCCGGGTCCGGTCATGCCGACGCTGCTGGCTGGCCGAGTGCTGGCCGACTGTCAGGCCGCGAAGTCCCAGTCGGCCCTGACGGCCCTGGCCGCGGGCGAGCTCTCCGTCGCAGTCGCGCTCGACGCGGGATCGGTGCGCGCCAGCCGCCGCGACGACAGCACGCTGGTGCTGACCGGGACAACCGGGCCGGTTCTCGGGGCCGGCAGCACGACCCACCTGCTTCTCGGCGCAGCCAGCCCGGGTGCACCGACTATCTGGTTTCTGCTGTCTGCCAGTGACCCCGGCGTAACGGTGGCCGACCGCGCGCCCGCCGACTTCTCCCGGTCGCTCGCCGACGTGTCGCTGGCGGACGTGACCGTCGGCTCAGACGCGCTGCTGCCCGGCGTCACGGCCGGTCAAGTCCGCGATCTGGCCGCGGCGCTCGCGTCCGTAGAGGCCGCCGCAGTCGCGAACTGGTGCTCCCGCACGGCGGCCGAGTACGCGGCGATCCGCCAGCAGTTCGGCCGCGCCATCGGCTCTTTCCAGGCGGTCAAGCACCTGTGCGCCGCCATGTTCTGCCGGGCGGAATCGGCGGCCGTGCTCGCCTGGGACGCGGCCAGGGCGATTGACGATGCACCGGATGAGCTGTCGGTCGCGGCGGCTGCGGCAGCCGCGTACGGCCTGGATGCCGCCGTTGACAATGCCAAGGACTGCATCCAGGTGCTCGGCGGCATCGGCTTCACCTGGGAACATGACGCGCACCTCTACCTGCGCCGGGCCCTCGCGCTACGCCAGCTGCTCGGGGGGAGCGCGCCCTGGCGGGACCGGGCGGCCACGCTAGCCGCGGCCGGCGCGCGCCGCCGCCACCTGGCAATGGACGACACCCTCACCACGGACGCCACCACCGGCGAGCTCGCCGAAGTGCGCGAGGCCGCCAGGGCCGTCGCCACGAAGATCACCGAACTTCGCCCGGCAGAGCGGCGCCGCGCGCTGGCCGACTCCGGGTACGCGGCGCCGTCCTGGCCGGCTCCCTACGGCCTGGACGCGTCACCCGCAGCCCGGCTCGTCATCGACGCCGAGCTGGCCAGGACCGGGCTGGCCCGGCCCGACATGGTCGTCGGCGGCTGGGCCGTGCCGGCCATTCTCGGTCACGGCAGTAACGCACAGCAGGCCAGGTTCGCCCGGCCGACCTTGCGCGGTGAGATCAGCTGGTGCCAGCTGTTCAGCGAGCCCGAGGCAGGCTCCGATCTTGCCTCGCTACGTACCAGGGCGGACCGGGCCGACGGTGGCTGGCTGCTCACCGGCCAGAAAGTGTGGACTTCCCTGGCGCGAGAGGCCGACTGGGCCATCTGCCTAGCCCGTACCGACGCGAATGTGCCCAAGCACATGGGCCTGAGCTACTTCCTGGTCGCCATGGGCAGCCCGGGCATCGAAATCAGGCCGCTGCGGGAGATGACTGGCCGGGAGATGTTCAACCAGGTCTTCCTGGACCAGGTGTTCGTCCCGGACGATTGCCTCGTGGGAGCGCCGGGCGACGGCTGGCGGATCGCCAGGACGACGCTGGCGTCAGAACGGGTGGCCATGGGCGCGGGCTCATCTGTCGGTGAGGCGGTGGAGCAACTGCTCCAGCTAGCAGCTGGCACCGGCGCGGCCGCTGACCCGGTAGCGCGGCAGCGGCTCGGCGCGCTGGTCGCCGAGGGCATGGCCGTGTCGCTGCTCGACCTGCAGGCAGTCCTCGCCCAGCTGCGCGGCGCGGATCCAGGCCCGCTCGCGGCGGTCCGCAAGCTAGCAGGAGTCGCGCACCGCCAGTCGGCGGCCGAGGCGGCGCTCGAACTCGCCGGTACCGACGGCGCCGCGGCCGACGGCGCCGCAGCCGGACTCGTGCATGAGTTCCTGCTGACCCGCTGCCTCAGCATCGCGGGCGGCACCAGCCAGATCCTGTTGTCACTGGTGGCCGAGCGGCTGCTCGGCCTGCCTCGCGAGGAGGCGCGCTAGATGGATTTCTCCAGGGGTGAGGCCGAGATCGAGGTCTCCCGGCTCGCGGCGCAGGTGCTAGCCGCGGGCAGTCGCGATAGCCGGGCCGGCCCGGACGGCGACCTTAACACCTTTCTCTGGAAGGAACTAGGCCAGGCCGGCCTGCTGTCGCTCGCGTTGCCAGCCGAGCTCGGCGGCGATGAACTCGGCATGCTGGGGATCGCGGCGTTGCTCACCGAGGTCGGCAGGCACGCTGCCCGGATCCCGGCGCTGGCTACTTTCGCCCTCGGCGTCCTCCCGGTCATGCGGTCGTCAGATGCCGGGCTCCGGGCCGAGCTGCTAGCCGGAGTCGCCGGGGGCGACACCATCCTGACGGCCGCCCTCCGCGAGCCATCCAGCCCGATGCCGAACGAACCCGGCGCGATGGCCACGGCGCTGAGTCTGGGCGGCACCGTGTCCGGGGTGAAAGTCGGCGTACCTTACGCGGCCGCGGCCCGCTGGATCCTCGTGCCGGCCGGCGTCGCGGACAACGGGGCCGCCAGCCGCGGATCCGGCAGCCGTACCGTGATCGCCGTCGTCGAACCAGATGCCGACGGATTGTCTTGCCAGCGCACCCGCAGCTCGTCCGGCCTGCCCGAGTACACGCTCCGGCTGGAGCGGACACCCGTCGCCGGCATCCTGGACGGCTGCCGGGTCGCTGACCTCTACCAGCTCGCAGTAGCGGGCGCGGTCGCCGTCGCCGACGGCGCGCTGGCGGCTGCGCTCGATCTCACCACGGTGCACCTGCGCAACCGGGAGCAGTTCGGACGGCCGCTTGCCACCTTCCAGGCCGCCGCGCAGCAGATCGCGGACGTCTACGCGACCGCGCGAACGCTGCATCTGATAACTACGTCCGCGTGCTGGCAACTGGACACCGGACGGGACGCGGGACGCGACGCCGACGTGGCCGCATACTGGCTAGCGCAGTACGGGCCGGCTGCGCTGCGCACCTGCCACCATCTGCACGGCGGGCTCGGCATGGACGCGACCTATCCGCTGGCACGGTACTCGGCATTGATCACCGACCTTGCCGCCCTCGTCGGCGGCGCGGGCGCCCGGTTGGACCGGCTGGCCAGCCGGGAAGCACGGGCCAGCCGGGAAACGCGGGACACCGGGGAGACACCGGCCGTGCCCGAAGCAGCGGAAGCGGCTGATGCCTGATGCTCCTTGAACTCAACAGCTCCCAGCTTGCGCTGCGGGATGAACTGCGGGCGTACTTCGCGACGCTGATCTCGCCCGCTGAGCGAGAGGCGATGCTCACCCAGCGGCATGGCAGCGTGTACCGCGACGTGGTCAGGCGGATGGGCCGGGACGGCTGGCTCGGCCTCGGCTGGCCGACCGAGTACGGCGGCCGCGGTCTCGGCCAGCTCGAGCAGCAAATCTTCGTGAACGAGGCGGCACTGGCCGACGTACCGCTGCCGGCCGTCACACTGCAGACGGTCGGTCCGACCCTGATGACGCAGGGCAGCCAGGAGCAGAAGGACTACTTCCTGCCCCGGATCTTGACCGGTGAGCTGCATTTCGCCATCGGCTACACCGAGCCGGGCGCTGGCACCGACCTGGCCTCCCTGAAAACACGGGCCGTGCTGGACGGCGACCACTACGTCGTCAACGGCCAGAAGATCTTCACTACCGGCGGGCACGACGCCGACTACATCTGGCTGGCCTGCCGCACCGACCCGGATGCGCCGAAACACAAGGGACTGTCCATCCTGATTGTTGACACCACCGATCCCGGCTACTCGTGGACGCCGATCATCACCCACGACGGCGCGCACCACGTCAATGCCACCTACTATTCCGACGTCCGCGTTCCCGTCACAATGCGGGTCGGCGCCGAGAACGCCGGCTGGCGCCTGATCACCTCTCAGCTGAACCACGAGCGGGTCATGCTGGGGCCGTCCGGCCGGCTGGGCCTGCTGCACAACCGGGTTCGTGCCTGGGCCGCGGGCAGGACCGGGCCCGGCGGCCAGCCGCTGCTCCAGCAGCCGGACGTGGGGCGGGCGCTGGCCCATGCCAGCGCCGCCGAACGCGTGAACGAGCTGCTGAACTGGCAGGTGGCGGTCACCGACACGGTGGACGTCGCGGACGCGTCGGTGACCAAGGTATTCGGAGCCGAGCAAGCCCAGCGGGTCGGCGCCGAGCTGGCCGAGATCGTCAGCAGGCACGGCGACCTCGCTGACGAGGACACCGCTGAGCTCGCCCGCTGGCTTGATGTGCAGAACAAGCGGAACACGGTCCTGACGTTCGGGGGAGGAGTCAACGAGGTGCAGCGAGAGCTAATCGCGATGGCCGGGCTCAACCTCCCGCGGGTGCCCCGATGAATGAGGGAACGACGACCGCAACGATCCTCGCGGCCGCCGAGCGGGTTAGGGCCGCCGGGCCGGGCGCACCTCGGCTGGCCAGGGACCCAGTGAACCTGCCGGCAATCCGCAACTGGACCGACGCCATCGGCGACGCCAACCCGCTGTACACCGACGCGGCGTTCGCCGCCGATTCGGTGCACGGCCAGCTGGTCGCGCCGCCGGCAATGGTTCAGGTCTGGACGATGCCCGGACTGCAGCGCCTTTCCGCCGACGGCGGCGCGGACCCGCTCGGGCAGATGATGACGGTCCTCGACGAGGCCGGGTTCACCTCGGTGGTGGCGACCAACTGCGCGCAGTCCTACCACCGGTACCTGCGCCACGGCGAGGTGCTGAGCCTGCGCGCCGAACTGGCCGACGTGACCGGCCCGAAGCGCACCGGGCTCGGCGAGGGCTGGTTCGTGACGACCAGGAACGTCTGGTACTCCGGCGACGAGCCCGTCGCCGAGATGGACTGGCGGGTACTGAAGTTCCGCCCAGCGGCCGCCACCAGCGAGCTCGTGCAGACACCCGGGCCAGCCGTCAGCGCGGGTCCGGTCATGCGGCCGCCGATCTCGCCCGACACCGAGTTTTTCTGGGAAGGCACCCAGGCCGGGGAGCTGCGCATCCAGCATTGCAGTGCGTGCGGCGCGCTGCGGCACCCGCCGGGCCCCGCCTGCCTGAGCTGCGGCACCACCCAGAAGCAGGACTACCAGGTCGCAGCCGGTACTGGCAGCGTCTACAGCTATGTGGTGCACCGGCACCCGCCGGTGCCCGGCAAGCAACTGCCGATGGTAATCGCGCTGGTCGAGCTGACCGAGGGCGTCAGGCTGATGGGCGAGCTGACCGGCACCGACCCGGACGACGTACATATCGGCATGCCGGTACGGGCGAGCTTCATCCGGGTCGACGACGAACTAGTGCTGCCGGGGTGGCGGGCCGACGAACGGGCCGTGCCCGGCGCGCTGCCCGAGCTGGTCCTCGACGTCACTCCGACGCTCGTGGTCGCCACGGCGATCGCCACCCGCGACTTCTATCCGGTACACCACGACCGTGACTTCGCAGTGCGGGGCGGCAGCAAGGACATCTTCCTCAACATCCTCACCACGACCGGCCTGGTTCAGCGGTACGTGACCGACTGGGCAGGCCCGGAGGCGATCGTGCGGGCGGTTTCCATCCGGCTGGGCGTGCCGTGTTACGCCGGCGATACGCTCACGTTTTCCGGCCAGGCGAGCACCGAGGGGAACGGCGACCAGGTCATCGCCGTCACTGGCAGCTGCAGCCTCGGCAACCACGTCACCGGGACCGTCCGGCTGGCGCCAGCCGGGAGCCAGCCATGATCTCCGGGGCAGCGGCAATCGCCGGGATCGGGGCAACCGAGTTCTCGAAGGACTCCGGGCGCAGCGAACTGAAGCTCGCGGTCGAGGCGGTCCGGGACGCGCTGGACGACGCGGGGCTGACCCCGGCTGATGTCGACGGCCTGGTCACGTTCAGCATGGACAGCAACGCCGAGATCGCGGTGGCGCGCGAGATCGGCGCGGGCGAGCTGACATTCTTCAGCCTGATCGGCTACGGCGGCGGGGCCGCGTGCGGGACCGTTCACCAGGCCGCGATGGCGGTCGCGACCGGCGCGGCGAACGTCGTGGTCTGCTACCGCGCGCTGAATGAGCGATCCGGGCGCCGGTTCGGCCAGGTGTCGGTCGGCGCGGTGCAGGCCGCGACGTCGGCTGGGATCGACAACGGCTGGCACTACCCGATGGGCCTGGCGACCCCGGCGGCGACCGTGGCGATGGCGGCGCGCCGGTACATGCACGCCTACGGGGTCACCAGCACGGACTTCGGCGCCGTCGCGGTCGCCGACCGCAAGCACGCCGCTACCAACCCGGCGGCCTGGTTCTACCAGCGGCCGATCACGCTGGCCGAGCACCAGGCCTCCCGCTGGATCTGCGAGCCGCTGCAGGCTGCTGGACTGCTGTCAGGAGACCGACGGCGCGGTGGCCGTCGTGGTGACCAGCATCGAGCGAGCCCGTTCCCTCAGGAATCCGCCGGCCGTCATCCGCGGCGCGGCGCAGGGTAGCGGGCCCAATCAGTTCACGATGACCAGCTACTACCGTGACGACCTGACCGGGCTGCCGGAGATGGGCGTGGTGGCCCGGCAGCTGTGGGCGCAGGCCCGGCTTGGCCCGGACGACATCCGGACCGCGGTGCTGTACGACCACTTCACGCCGTACGTGCTGATGCAGCTAGAGGAACTGGGGTTCTGCGCGCGGGGCGAGGCGCGGAACTTCATCGCCGGCGGCGCGATCGAGCTTGGCGGGCGGCTGCCGCTGAACCCGCATGGCGGGCAGCTCGGCGAGGGCTACCTGCACGGCATGAACGGCATCGCCGAGGCAGTACGCCAGGTTCGTGGCACGTCGGTCAACCAGGTCAGCGGCGACGGGCCGGTGCTGGTCACCGCGGGCACCGGCGTGCCCACCAGCGGCCTGATCCTCAGCGCGGGCTAGTTCCGGAACGAGTCCCAGGCCGGACGGTACCCGCTGGCCGCTGCTCCTGCGGTCGCTTCGTGCGCGGCGCACACCTGGGCGATCGCGTCGGCATGCGCATCGTCGCCTAGGACCGCCTGCCGGATAAGCGCACAGCAACTCGAACGGGTATTGCGCGCCAAGCTCGTTCCAGAGGGCCTCAACATCCACACCAGCGCTGACCAGCCCTTGGTGCCACAGCAGCGCGACCATCTCACCGAAGATCCGGACCGGTCGGCCGTCGGGAGCGGCCGCCCTTAGCACGCGGCGCGATGGCCTGCCAGAAGCCCGCTGGATCAGCCCACCCGTTGACCATGAAGCGGGCTAGAGTTTCCGCGGCGTCGAGCTCAACATAAAACCCGTGCACTGTGGCCCTGGCGATGTCGACGCCCGCGCCGGCCAGCCGCATGCGGAGCGCCTGCCGGTGCCCAGCAGCTGCCACCACGATGGCTGCTCCGTTGCGTCTGATGGGCTCGAGCAGGTAGTCAGCTGCCTGCTCGGCCAGTTCATCGTCGCTCTGATAGAACGCCACGACATGGCCGGTGCGACCAGCGCTGAGCATGACGACGACCTTCCGTCGGCTAGTTGCGGGCGCGATGCTAAACCCCCATGCCCCCGATTTGCCGGTCTATTCGCCGACTGATCCGGCCGGGCTCATATCTCAGCGGGAGTCGCCAGGACGGCATCGGCATTCCTGAAGCAGGGCAGCACGACGCTCATGACGGCCGAGACGGCAATTGCGGGCGATCGGGTTGCCCGTTTCCATCGGTCGGGCCGGAATCGATGCTCGGTCAGCCCGCCGATGGATAGGTACCGGCAGCATCCAATGCCGCCAGGTAGCCGAACGTCATCGCCGGACCGATCGTGGCGCCTGCGCCCGCGTAGCTGCGGCCCATGACCAGCGCGCTTGTGTTCCCGGCCGCGTATAGGCCGTCGATGACGCTGCCATCCGCGCGCAGCACTCTGGCGCGCTCATCGGTACGCAGCCCGCCCTTGGTGCCGAGGTCGCCCGGCACGATCTTGATGGCGTAGAACGGCGGCCTGCGCGAGCGGCGCTAGGTTCGGGTTCGGCTTGCAGTGCGGGTCACCGTAGTAGTGGTCGTAAGCCGAGTCGCCCCGGCCGAAGTCCTCGTCTTTCCCGGTCCGGGCGAAGTCATTGAACTTCTGCACGGTCTTGGCCAGCCCGTCCGGCGAGACGCCGATCTGCGCCGCCAGCCCCACGAGTGAGTCCGCCCGGAAGGCTGCGCCGGACTTGTACCAGCGCCGCGGCAGTGGCTTGCGCGGCGGCATCCCGGCGAACACGTAGCGATTGCGGTAACGCTGGTCCAGGATCATCCAGCAGGGGATGTGCGGGTTGTCCTCGGTGTGCCTTTCATACATCGCGTGCACTGCGTCCACGTACGGCGCGGCCTCGTTGACGAACCGCTCACCGGCCCCGTTGACGAAGATGCAGCCCGGCAGGCTGCGCTCGGCCAGGCAGAAGTAGGGGCCGCCGGTCAGCGGGATGGACGGCCCCCACCAGGCGTCATCCATCAGCTCGAGCACGCCGCCGGCAGCCTGCCCGGCCAGGATGCCGTCGCCGGTGTTGCCGGGCGAGCCGACGGTCCACTCGATCCCGACCGGCGCTCGCTGGTAGCGCCGGCGCATCTCCTCGTTGCGCTCGAAGCCGCCGCTGGCCAGCAGCACGCCGCGACGGGCCCGGATCAGCGCGGGCTGGCCATCCCGGATGACCCGTACGCCGGTCACCTTGCCGCCCTCGATCTCCAGGCCGGTCATCGAGGTGTTCAGCCACACCGGCACGTCCAGTTGGAGCAGGCCCGCGCGCAGGCCGGCCACCAGTGACTGGCCCAGGCTGAGCAGCTGGCGTCCGGTCGCCTTGTTGCGCAGCATCCGGCCGGTGACCTTGGCCGTTGTCGAGATGGCCCGCCAGTGGCTGGTGCCCAGGCTGAGCCAGCGGTAGTTCGCCTGGGTGACGGTGATGCCAGCCGGCGCGGGCAAGTAGGGCGGGTTGAGCCTGGCCAGCTCCGGCCCGAGCGCGCGTCCGTCGAACAGGCCCGGCTCGACCGACCGCCCCCTGGCGATGCCGCCGGGCGCCTCGGGGTAGTAGTCGGAGTAGTCAGGCACCCAGTCAAGCCGGACCGGCGTGTTCGCCAGGACAAGGTCCAGCATCGCCGGACCGTGCGCCAGGAACGCCTCGCGCAAGCTGGCCGGCGCGTCCCCGCCCGCCACGTGCGCCAGATAGGCACTGGCCTGCTCCGGGCTGTCGGAGATGCCTGCCTTCCGCAGCCGTGAGTTGCCGGGAATCCAGACGCCGCCGCCCGAGCGCGCGGTCGAGCCGCCGTAGTACTCGGTTTTCTCCACTATCACGGTGCGCAGGCCGGTCAGCGCCGCTGTGAGCGCAGCCGTCATCCCGGCGGCCCCGCTGCCGACAACGACCAGGTCGAACTCGGGCTCAGCCGCATCCGGCCCCGGCGAGGCCGGGCCCGCCGCGTTCGGGTCTGCCGTCATTGGCCCTCCGCCATCCTTCGCCGTCAGCCCGCGAGACGACGCCCGCCCTCGCTATGCCGTCCATGGTAGAACACGTTACAGTTTTGGCCAGGTGCGAGTTTGGCCAGATGCGAGTTTGGCCAGGTGCGAGCCGATAGCCGGAGGCGTCCGCCCAGCTACCGCGAGGAGGTCCGTTGCCGCTGACGTGGGATCTGGAAGCCGACGTTGTGGTCGTGGGATTCGGCGCGGCCGGTGCGTGTGCGGCGCTGGAGGCTGCGGCGGCCGGGGCCCGCGTGCTCATACTCGACCGATTCAACGGCGGCGGGGCGAGCGCGCTCTCCGGCGGCATCGTCTACGCCGGCGGTGGCACGGCCCAGCAACGGGAAGCGGGCGTCGAGGACTCCGTGGATTCCATGGTCAGTTACCTCGGCGCGGAAGTGGGCGACGCCGTTTCCGCCGCCACCCTGCGGGAGTTCTGCGCCGGCAGCGCGGCGATGATCACCTGGCTTGCTGATCACGGCGTGCCGTTCGAGGGAAGCCTGTGCCCGGAGAAGACGTCCTACCCCACCAACAAGCACTACCTCTACTACTCCGGCAGCGAGCAGTCCTTCCGCCACGTCGCCAAGCCTGCTCCGCGCGGCCATCGGGCGGTCGGCAAGGGCACCTCTGGCAAAGTGCTCTACGCCGGGCTGGAGAAGGCGGCCCGGTCGGCCGGAATTCAGATCGTGCCGCAAACCCGGGCCGTTCAGCTCGTCACCGACGATGACGGCCGCGTCTGCGGAGTTGACTGCCTGAGCATGAGGTCGGCGCCGGGCTGGGCCAGCACCGGCCACCGGGCGATCAGCAAGATGGGCCGCAAACCGTACCTGTACGCGGGCAGCCTGGGCCGCCGCATCTACCAGCCAGTGACATGGCTGGAGCAGCGCTATGCCCGGCGCCTTCGGATCCGGGCCCGGCATGGCGTGGTGCTGGCCGCCGGCGGATTCGTCGCTAACCGGGCCATGATGAGGGAGCACGCACCCGCGTTCCGCGGCGGCCTGGCCCTGGGCACTCCCGGCGATGACGGCAGCGGGATCCAGCTGGGCGTCGGGGCCGGCGGCGCGACCCGCTTCCTTGACCGCGTCTCCTGCTGGCGGTTCATCACGCCGCCGTCGGCCTTCATGCGGGGCGTTCTGGTGGACAGGGCAGGGCAGCGGGTCTGCGACGAGTCGCGATACGGTGCCGCGATCGGCGAGGCGATCGTGCTGCACCATGACCGGCGGGCCTGGCTGCTGCTGGACAAGTCCCTGGTTAGCAAGTCCCGGCGGCAGCTTCGCGGCGGCACGCTGTGGTTCCAGTTGCTTCAGGCGGTCTACCTGCTGACGCGCGCCCGGGTCAGTGCGGATTCGCTGGCTGGCGTGGCGGCCAAGGCAGGCGTCGATCCGGTCGGCCTGGCGGCGGCCGTCACGGCCTACAACGAGGCGGCCTCGTCCGGCCAGCCAGATCCGGCCGGCAAGCCTGCCGACGTGGTCCAGGCGATCACCCAGCCGCCCTACTCGCTGATCGATTTGTCGGTGCGACCCCGGCCTGCCTACCCCGCGCCCATGCTGACTCTGGGTGGCCTCACCGTTGACGAGACCACCGGTGAGGTGCTGCGCGCCGATGGCTCGCCCATCCGCGGTTTGCATGCAGCCGGGCGCACGGCGATCGGGCTGTGCTCACGTTCCTACGTCAGCGGCCTGTCGCTTGCCGACTGCGTCTTCTCCGGCCGCCGCGCTGGACGGCACGCAGCGGTCAGCCAGCCGGTCACGGGAGGCGGCCGAGTTGGCGGCGATTGACTGGAGCCCAAGCGATGAACGGCGCGAACTCGGCGAGGCGCTCCGGCGCCTGCTCGACGTGGTGGTCACGACTGGTGCCGATCCATCCGAGCTGAAAGCGGCGGCGGCCGCGGTCGACGAACTCACGGCCAGCCTTGCCCGGACCACCGTGCAGGCCGACATGTCGGTTCACGAGGATTCCTACCGCTCCCACATGAGCCTGGTCGGCGGCCTGTCGCACCCCATTGCGCCGCAGCTGACCATGGAACTCGACGGGGATGGCGGGACCGGCGAAGTGGTCATCGGGCCTTCCTTCCAGGGCGGCCCTGGGCTGGTGCACGGCGGCATCATCGCGCTGCTGATCGACCATGCGATGGGCTGCGTCGCCGCGAGGCCGGATCGGCCGGCCATGACGGTCCAGCTGGCCATGCGGTACCGCCGTCCGACGCCGCTCGGCGTGCCGCTGACGGTGTCTGTAACCCTCGATCGGATCGAGGGCCGCAAGCTGCACTTGTCGGCCACAATCACCGCGCAGGATCAGGTAACGGTCGAGGCCAGCGCGATCTTCCTGACCCTGACGACCGACAACCTGGCGACGGTCTTCGTCCGCGGCTGATCACAACTGTTCCCCCTGCGCCTGACCAGCAGCGGCCGGCCAGCGCGCAGGTCCGGCCAGTCCGGGAAGCCCCGCTCTGCCGGAACGAGGAGCAGGAATTCTGGGCCCTGTCCCGCCGGGTGGAGAAGGTGTGTCCGGCGAGCGACTGCCCGGCCACTGCCGCATGGGCGCCGACCCTGCCATCCTGTGGTGATCCTCAGCCTGACTTTGACCAGGAGCTCTGCCAGCTAAAAGTCTTCGCCGTCATCCTGGCGATCCTGGAACTGTGATCACGTCATGGCCAGCGTCACCAGCAAGTGCCGCCACGCCTCGATCCAGCGTTGCGAGCCGCGCGCCGTGCCTGCGCGCTACCGCCAGCAGATGCGCGTCGGTCACCTGGCGGTAGGTAACGATCCGCTCCGTCGGCACCAAATCCTCGCCGACAACGCCCTCCAGGTCGTCGGCAAGGAAAACGTGACCGGGCACTCGCCTGATCTCGGCGAGCAGCGCAAGCGCCTCGGCCGGCGTCACGGCGGTCGGGATTGCTGACCGATTCGCCGAGACACGGACAAAACCGCTCTCAGTTATTGGAGTAGTGGCCCAGCGGTCAGTCGCCCGGCCGCGGAACCAGTTCTGGGCGGCCCGATGGTGGACATGGTTCGGCCATGCGAGGCCGAGCAGCAGATTGACATCGAGCAAGTCCATTACGCGTCTTCCAGCGCCGTCCGAACCATGTCGCTGGTGATGACGGGCGCTTCGGCGGGGACCCGGAATACCGGGAAACCATCTTCGGTGCCGATCCGAGCCTCCCTGGGCGCCAAACCGCGACGCACCAGATCGGAAATGACCTGGCCCAGCGACCGGCGCTCAGCATCCGCCAGCGCCCGGGCAGCCTCGACCACGTCGTCGTCTAGGTTTACCGTAGTTCGCATCAAGACATCATAGCATCACATCATGATGCGGGCAGCGTTGTACTAGGCCAAGCCTGCCGTAGCCACCGCATGCCCGGCTATCCTTGCGACCTTGATGCGGTGTACTGAGATGGCCAGGTCGTCCGTGCAATGCTCAATCACATTGCATCGAGTGAGCGCCGTCATGGCCGACCGGGCTTGCGTTCGCCCGCCAGCACCGCCGAAGCAGTTGCAGGAGTTCTGCGCTGCGCGAGGTCGCCATCTTCTCCACGCATTACGCGTGCTGGCCGACCGGGGCCAAGCTCAGCATGCTGACCGAGAGGCTCATCGGCGAGGACGCGAAGGCGCGCCCCCCGCGAGCAGTGAACCACGCCCGCAGACAGAGGAGTGCTCATGCGCTACGGCGTAGTCTTGTTCACCAGCGACCGAGGCATCACCCCGGCGCAGGCAGCGCAGGCGGCCGAGGCAGCCGGCTTCGACTGCTTCTACGTGCCCGAGCACACTCACATCCCGGTCCGGCGCGAAGCGCTGCATCCGCGCACCGGCACGCAGGAACTGCCTGACGACCGGTACATGCGCACACTCGACCCGTGGGTATCGCTGAGCATGGCTGCCGCGGTCACCTCGACCATCGGCCTCGGCACGGCGGTGGCGCTGCCGGCCGAGCACGACCCGATCACGCTGGCCAAGACCATCGCTTCACTCGATCACCTGTCCGGCGGCCGGGTCGTGCTGGGTGCCGGCTTCGGCTGGAACACCGATGAGCTCACCGATCACGGCGTCCCGGCCGCGAAGCGGCGCACGGTTGTGCGCGAGTATCTCGAGGCTATGCAGTCCCTCTGGTCGCAGCCGGAGGCCAGCTACCACGGCGAGCACATCAGCTTCGGCGCCTCCTGGGCCTGGCCCAAGCCAGTGCAGCAGCCCCGGATACCGATCATCCTCGGTGCAGGCGGCACCCCGAAGACCTTCGCCTGGATCGCCCGATCCGCCGACGGCTGGCTGACCACGCCGGGCGAGGCGGACCTTGAGGCGAAGGTGGCGCAGCTCGGCCACGCCTGGCAGGAAGCAGGCCGAGATGGCCTGCCGCAGGTACGAGTCCTGGCTGGCAAGCCGGACCCCGGCCTGCTCACGCACTGGGCCGCGATCGGCGTGACCGATGTTGCATTCGGCATGCCAGACCGCGCAGCCGACGAGGTGGTCGCTTATCTCGGCAGGCTGGCCGGAAAGCTGGGTCTGCAACCCGACGCCGACCCCTCTGCCAGAAATTGATCACAGACCAAGATCACCATGGTGCGCGCCCGGTTTGCCGGAGTTTGGGTGCTACGCGGCTGCGGCTACTCGTAACTGACGCTGACTGCGGCGGTCAGGGCTACCGACTGGCAGGCCAGGATGTAACCCTCGGCTAGGTCAGCGTCCTGCAGCACCTCGTTATTGGCCATCTCCACCTCGCCGCCGGTCAGCTGGCAGGCGCAGGCGCCGCAGATGCCCTCCCGACAGGAGAACGGCGGGTCGAGGTCAGCGTCGATAAGAACGTCCAGCATCCGCCTGCCCTGCGGCCAGTCCAGCGCGCAGGTCTGGCCATCCAGGGTGACCTCCAGCGTCGCCGCTACTCCGCCCGTCACCGGCTCGGGCTCATCGAATGGGTTGTGCTGGAGCGACAGGAACCGTTCCACCCGTACTCCCCGCGGCGGCACGCCCACCGCGCTCGCCGCATCCCGGACCGCCGACAGGAACGGATCAGGCCCGCTGGCGAAGACCTGGTATCCGGCGAATGGCCGGACGAGCGGCACGAGCCCGCCGGGGGTTGGCAGTCCTTGCAGTACGTCCAGCCAGTGCACGACCAGCAGCCGGGAGCCGGCCGACGCCGCGAGTTCCCGCAGCATCGGCCCGAAGATCACCGATCGCTCGTCCCGGTTGGCGTAGACAAGCACAATCCGGCCCCGGCCCGCCAGCAGTGCGGACTTCAGGATGGACATCACCGGGGTAATGCCGCTGCCAGCGGCGAGCAGCAGGAAGTCGCTGTCCAGCGACGACGGGGTGAACATGCCAGCCGGCGGCAGCACGTCCAGTACGGTGCCGGGCCGCACGTTCTCGGCGATCCAGTGCGACGCGTACCCGCCCGGGGTTTGCTTGACGGTCACGGTCAGGGCCTCACCGGCGACCGGCGAGCTGCACAGTGAGTAGCAGCGCGCCACTGAGCCGTCGCGATCGCTCGGGATCCGCAGGGTCAGGAACTGGCCGGGCTGATAGGCGAAGGAACCGGCGAGCTCGGCCGGCACATCGAAGACCAGCGAGCATGCCTCCTCGGTCTCCTTGATCACCGATCCGACCCGGAGCTGGTGGAAGGAGCGGCCGGCCGGGTCCGGCCCGGTTGAGCCAGTCACGGTTGAGCCGGTCACGGGCGAGCCAGTCACGGGGGCGCTACCGGAAGCCGGCCCTCAAGCGCAGCCGTCTCCACGCTGGCGCGCATCGCACCGCAGCGTTCAATAAGCGCGGTTTGCTCCCCGGCCGCCGCCCGCCGGGCGAACTCGGCGCACCGGCGCACGGCCGCGGCATCCCATTGCACGCTGGTGTGCTGCACGCTGAATTTGGCCGCCAGCACAACCGCGCCGCATTCGGCACACGTCACCTCGCGGTAGCAAGCGCGCCGCTCATCTGGCCTGGCCGCCCCGCCCGGCCGTGGCAGCCGGTCGCCGGACACCTGGACAGCCTCGGTCATGCTCAGCTTGCTCCGGCCTCGCTGACGACGGGCTCGCTAACCGATGTCTGGCGGGCCGCGAGGTTGGCCGCCACCTCTGCCTCCCAGGCCTCGACCGCACGGGAGGTGTCGATCTCGAACTCGTGCCGCGCGACCATGTCGGCGGGGATGTCCTCGACATCCAGGTAGAACTGCTCGTACCAGCGGCGCAGCTGGTAGACCGGGCCGTCCTCGGCGCACAGCAGCGGGTTGTCGATCCGGCTCTTGTGCGTCCAGATGTCCACGTCCTGCTGGAAGCCGAGGCCGACGAACTTGGCGAACTTGGCGGCGACCTTGTCCGCCTGCTCTGGCGACAGGCCAGGCAGTTTCTTCACGATCACGCCCCACTGCAACTGGAACCGCTCCGGCGTCACCGGGTAGTGGCAGTTGATCAGCACCGCGTCCATCGGCACACCGTGATAGTCGTAGTTCAGGTAGTCGATCATGTAGGACGGGCCGTAATAGGCGGCCTCGGAACGCAGGCCGATCTGAGTGCCACCGCTGCCTTCGGCGGCATTCCGGGCCGGGCTCGACTCCGGCTCATAATCCGGCCGCGACCTAGTGTCCAGGTACTGGGACGCGATGTGTCCCTCGAGGACATTCCTGAAGTAGGTGGGGAACGCGAAGTGGATATAGAAGAAGTGCGCCATGTCTACGACGTTGTCCACTACTTCGCGGCAGTTCGCGTCGACAGTCAGCGCATCCCAGGTCCAGTTCGACCACTCCGGCGAGTACGCGCCCTCGATCCGCGGGATCGTCACCTCGGCCGGCGGCGGGTTGCCTTGCGGGTCGTGCCAGACAAACAACTGCCGGTTCTGCTCCAGCGTCAGCCAGGACCGGGTCCGGGCCGTCGGCGGCACCCGGCGGGCGTACGGGATCTTCGTGCACTTGCCGTCCGCCCCCCAGCGCCAGTCGTGGAACGGGCAGGCGATCGAGTCGCCCTTGATGGTGCCGCGGCTCAGGTCACCGCCCATGTGCCGGCAGTAGGCGTCCAGCAGGTGCAACTTACCCTGACCGTCGGCGAACACCACCAGCTTGGTGCCGAACGCCTCGATCGCGTGCGGCCTGGAGTCCCGGTACGACTCGGCCAGCCCCAGGCAGTGCCAGCCCCGTGCGAACCTGGCCGGCGGAGCGCCAGCCTCGATACTCCGCACGCCGTTGCGGTCGTTCATGCGCCCTCCCAGCAGGAACCGCAGCTCATCCCGGGCCGCTACCCTAAGACTAGAACATGTTCTAGTCTTAGGCTCTAGTCTAGGCGGCATTGGGCGGGCGGCAGTCCGCATGAGCGGAAGGTGTCCGGTGGCTGCTGACAAGGTCGGGCTCGAGGTCATTGACGCAGTTCGCGAGCTTCTCCCGGTGCTGCGCGACCGCGCCCAGGAGGCCGAGGACGGCAGGGTCGTGCCCGGCTGACTCCATCAAGGCACTGGACGGAACGGGGTTCTTCCGGCTCTTGCAGCCGTCGGCGTTCGGCGGCCTGGAGGCTGACCCGCTGACCTTCTATACCGCGGTCCGCCTGATCGCGAGCGCTTGCGGCTCGACGGGGTGGGTCGCATCGGTTCTCGGCGTGCACCCCTGGCACCTTGGCCTGTTTACCCCGGAGGCGCAGCAGGAGGTCTGGGGCACCGACCAGGCCACGCGGATCTCTTCGTCCTACGCGCCGACCGGCAAGGCGCGCAAGGTCGACGGCGGGCACCAGGTCAGCGGCCGGTGGAGCTTCTCGTCCGGCTGCGATCACGCATCCTGGGTGCTGCTCGGCCAGATCGTCACCGATGCCGACAACAGGCCGACCGACTTCCGCACTTTCCTGCTGCCCCGTGCCGACTACGTCATCGAGGACGTCTGGGACACCGTCGGCCTGCGCGGCACCGGCAGCAACGACATCGTGCTCGACGACGTATTCGTGCCCGAGCACCGGTCACTGAGCTTCGCTGACGTGTTCAAGCTGGTGTGCCCGGGCCAGCAACTGAACCCCGCGCCGCTGTTCCGGCTGCCGTACGGCGCTGTGTTTTCTTACTCGATCACGACGCCGATCGTTGGCATGGCGACTGGTGCCTACGAGGCACACGTTACCTATCTAAGAGATCGGGTCCGCGTCGCTTACGCCGGCCAGAAAGCGGCGCAGGACCCGTTCGCGCAGGTCCGAGTCGCCGAGGCAGCAGCCGAGATCGATGGCGCGTGGCTGGCGCTCGAGCGCAACATGACCGATCTGATGGTCTACGCGCGGGCAGCCGAGCAGATCCCGGTGGACGTTCGGCTGCGCGTGCGGCGCGACCAGGTGCGCGGCACCGGCCAGGCCATCAGGGCCGTGGACCGGCTGTTCGAGAACTCCGGCGGGCGCGCGCTGAAATCCGGCACGCCGATCCAGCGGTTCTGGCGCGACGCCCACGCAGGCCGGGTGCACGCGATCAACGATCCGGAGCGGGCCCTGTCGATGTACGGCGGCGCGGAGTTCGGCTTGCCCGTTCCCGCCGACGCGATGCTGTGAGCGAAGCCGTGTCCGCCACCGTGCTGGATGCGGAGTCGACCGGCAACTTTGCCGAGGTCGGCGGGATGCGGCTGCATTATCACGATGCTGGCTCGGCGCCGGCGGAGATCGGGTCGGGGCCTGGCGACGCGGGCACCGTCGCGCTGCTGCACGGCGGCGGCCCTGGCGCGTCCTCGTGGAGCAACTTCGGCAAGAACATGCCGGTGTTCGCCGCTCGGTACCGGACTTTGATGCTGGACCAGCCTGGCTTCGGGCACTCCGAGACCAAGCCGATGACCACGCACTTCTTCACCCACGCGGCGGACGCGCTGGCCGGGCTGCTGGACCAACTCGGGGTAGACAAGGTGCACCTAGTGGGCAACTCGCTGGGCGGCGGCACCGCGATCAGGTTCGCGCTGAACTACCCGCGCCGGGCCGGGCGGCTGGTCCTGATGGGCCCGGGCGGGCTCAGCCTGAACGTGCTCGCGGCCGACCCGACCGAGGGGGTCAAGCGGCTGTCGGAGTTTGGTGCGCCGCCGGGACCGAGCAAGGAGAAGCTTGCCGCGTTCCTGCGCACGCTGGTGTTCGACCAGAGCCTGATAACTGACCAGCTGATCGAGGAGCGGTACCGGTATGCAAGCGAGCCTGCCGCGCTGGCGGCGATGGCGGCGATGGGCATGTCCTTCTTCGGCGAGCACGCCGAGGACGGCATGCTCTGGCGCGAGGCGCACCGGCTCAAGCACGAGACGCTGCTGATCTGGGGACGGGAGGATCGGGTCAATCCCCTCGACGGAGCGCTGGTGGCGCTGAAACAGATCCGGCGCGCGCAGTTGCACGTGTTCGGCGGCTGCGGGCACTGGGCCCAGCTGGAGAAGTTCGACGAGTTCAACGAGCTATCGCTCCGGTTCCTAGCGGGAGGACGAGCATGACGGGCCTGA
Organism: uncultured Actinomycetota bacterium; assembly: GCA_963804435.1. Classification (GTDB taxonomy): domain Bacteria; phylum Actinomycetota; class Actinomycetes; order Streptosporangiales; family Streptosporangiaceae; genus JAJYUU01. The sequence continues at coordinate 5,482,160 of CAWDQI010000001.1, forward strand.
TCAGCTCGCTTGGCTACCTGCGGATCGAGTCGGCTGACACCGCCACCTGGCGCGAGTTCGGTACGAAGGTGCTCGGCATGAGCGAGGGTCGCGGACCCGACCCGGCCGCGGTCTACCTTCGGATGGACGAGTTCCCGGCGCGGCTGGTTATCGTGCCCGGCACGCGGGAGCGGCTGCTGTGCGCCGGCTGGGAGGTCGCCAGTGAGGCGGCCCTGGGCGCGGTGGCCAACGCGCTGACCGCCGCGGGCATCGCCGTCAAGGCCGGCGACGACGGCGAGCTAGCTGACCGCCGGGTAGGCCAGTTGCTGCGTTGCGAAGATCCGTCCGGGAACGCGATCGAGATCTTCTGCGGTGCCGTGCTGGATAACAGGCCGGCCATCAGCCCGTACGGCAATGTGTTCGTGACTGGCGACCAGGGCCTCGGCCACGTCGTGCTGCCCGCGACCGACGACGAGGCCACGCTGGCGTTCTACACCGACCTGCTCGGCTTCCGGCTGCGCGACTCGATGCGGATGCCGGGCGAGTTCTTCGGGCGGCCAGCGGGCGGCCCGCCGGTCTGGATGCGCTTCCTCGGCTGCTGCCCGCGGCATCACTCGCTCGCGCTGGCCCCGATGAACCCGGCCGCCGGAATCGTGCACCTCATGATCGAGGTGGCCACGCTGGACGACGTCGGCCGGGCACTGGACCGGTGTCACCGCCGCAAGGCGACGATCAGCTCGACTCTCGGCAGGCACGCTAACGACCTGATGGTCTCGTTCTACGTTCAGACTCCGGGCGGCTTTGACGTGGAATACGGCACTGATGGCCGCGTCGTCGACGACAGCACCTGGGTCAGCCGCGAGTCGACCGCGGTCAGCCTCTGGGGCCACGTGTTCAGCTTCGGCGCCGCGCACTGAGGCCGCGGTGACCGGCGCCGGCCGGGTAACGACGGGTACCGGGCATGCGGATGCCGCGCAGGCGGATGCCGCGCAGGCGGATGCCGCGCGGGCGGATGCCGCGCGAACACGGCGGCAGGCGTCCGCGACACTGGATGCCGTGACGCCTGACCCGCAGCGCTTCCGCCAGGTACTTGGCCACTTCGCCACCGGGGTGACCGTGATCACCGGCACTGATCAGGGCCAGCCCGTCGGCTTTGCCTGCCAGGCGTTCGCCGCGCTCTCGCTGGAGCCGCCGCTGGTGCTCTTCTGCCCCGCCCGCTCCTCCTCGACGTGGCCGCGCATCGCCAGCTCAGGTGAGTTCTGCGCCAACATCCTGGCCGACGACCAGCGCGACCTGGCCCGCAGGTTCGGCGTCAGCGCGGCTGACAAGTTCTCCGGCGTCGAGTGGGAGCCGGGTGGCAACGGCGCGCCCGTGCTGGCCGGCGTGCTCACCTGGGCGAGCTGCTCCGTCGAGACCGTGCACGAGGCCGGGGATCATTACGTCGTCATCGCCCGGGTCACCGAACTCGGCGAGCTTGTCCCCGGTGACCCGCTGCTGTTCTACCGGGGCCGCTTCACGCTCTCGGTGACCTCAGATGGTGACACTCCCCCCGAGGTTGTCGACACGCTGCTCGCCTGGCCGAGATTCGCCGACTGGATGTAGCGGATCACGGCGCTCAGAGCCTCAAGATCACTTATGGGTGTACCGCAGGTATGCCTATCGCAATGCTTCCGGTACACCCATCAATGATTTGTCAGCTCAGGAGCGCAAGCAGAGCCTGGTAGGACCGTGCAATCTCGCCCGATCGGGTACGGAGTACTGCGGTGGCGGGCCGGGCGTCTATTACCGCAAGCAGTTCGTCGTAGGTTTGCCCGAGTTGGGCATCGGTTCTGTCGGTGGATACAGCCGGGTTAGGGTTGACGGCAGCCGCCTCGACGCGACCCCGTTCCCGGTATCGGGCTTGAAGATCTTCCTTAGCATCGAGCAGGAAGACCTCGCAAAACCGGGCACCGGAGTTGCGCGCCGTCGCTTCGAGCTGCTCGATGAAATCCAACCTGGCGACTAGCTGCGGAACGATGACATCGTGGCCGCCAGCCAGGTGGGCGCGGGCGGCCGCAATGGCAATCCTCCGGGCAAGCAGCCCGGACTGCGCCGAGTTTTCGCGCCACCGGCCCAGCAGCTTGCGAATCTGGTCGATGTCCAGGTTCAGCGCGAGCGGGTGGTCATCGGCGTAACGCTGCGCGAGCGTGGACTTCCCGGCCGCCGGCGGACCGTTGATCAGGATGAGGGTCGCGGTAGCGCAGTCGGTGCCGCTGGGCGATGCCGATGAGATTGCCACTCCTATCGTCTAGCACGGCCGTGGTCGCGCCGCTCATGTCGAGGGTGGAATGGCAAGTACTCGCACATATCTATTGTGCGTACGCACAGAGAATGTGTACGTTTGGTATCGATGGATGCGGACTCCCGGCTCAGCGCGCTTGTGGGCTTGCTGCAGCGCGACGGCCGACTCGATGTCGGCGAGATGGCCGAAACGCTCGGCACTGCCGAGATGACGATCCGGCGTGACCTTGACCGGATAGTCGCGATGGGCATGGCCCGCCGGGTCCGCGGCGGGGCGATCAGCCTGCTCATGCGCGGCGAAGAGCTGCCGTTCGCGATGCGGGTGCTGGAGCGCAAGGCGGCCAAGGAGAGGATCGGCGAAGCGGTCGCTGAGGTGCTGCGCGACGGCGAGGCAGTGCTGCTCGACAGCGGCACCACGGCCGTCGAAATCGGCAAGGCGCTGGCCGGGCGCCGGCTGACCGTGATGCCGATGTCCCTGCATGCAGCGTCGGTCCTGGCGGTCAGTGAATCGGTCCGGCTGCTCCTGCCGGGCGGCGAGACGCGACCAGGGGAGCTCGCGCTGATCGGCCCGCTCGCGCTGGCCAGCATCGGCGCGCTGCGGTTCGACACCGCCGTGCTGAGCTGCTGCGGCCTGGAAGACGGCCGGGTGACAGCTCATGACCTCGGCGACGCGGCGGTCAAGCAGGCGATGGCGGCCGCTGCCGCCCGGGTGATCCTGGCGACCGACAGCGCGAAGTTCCGTCAGACGGCTATGGCCGTGGTGTGCGAGGCAACCGCCGCAGACATGGTAATCACCGATACGGAGGCGCCGGCCGACGCCGTGGACGCGCTCCGGGCGGCCGGTCTCGAGGTTCGCTGTGTCTAGCTCTGCCGTCGTGCGACGGGCCCGGCACAGCGGCCACGCGGCCGGCCGACCGCAGCGAGCGGCGACCTTCGCCGCGTTCGTCAGCCATGGGCTGCTATTCGCCTCCTGGGCGGCGCATATCCCGCACGTGAAGGCCCATCTGGGCCTGAGCTACGGAGCGCTCGGACTGGCCCTGCTCGGCGCACCGCTGGGGTCGGTCTTCGCGATGGCGATCTGCACGCGCTTGCTGCCCAGGGCGGGTAGCAAGCGCATGGTGCAGATCAGCCTGTTCGGCTATTGCCTCTGCGGGCCGCTCGTCGGGCTCGCCGCGTCGCGGCCGGAGCTGTTCGCAGCACTGTTCGCCTGGGGCGCCTTCCAGGGCACGCTCGACGTCTCCATGAATACCCAGGCTGTCGCCGTGGAGCGGGCGGAGGGCAGGCCGTTGATGTCCGGCTTCCATGCGAGCTGGAGCATCGGCGCCTTCGCGGGAGCGGGCCTTGGCGCGATAGGTGTCGCGGCCGGCATTTCGCTCACTCAGCAGCTCTCGCTGCTCGCGATCCCAGCCCTCGCGATCGCGGGGCCGCTGACGCTCCGGATGCTCCCCGATCCCGGCCGGCCGCCCGGCACCGGCCCACGGGCGGACCGGCGCGCACCAGGCCGCCCGGTCCTCCGCCTGTCGCCGGCGGTACTCGTCCTGGGCGCGATCGCGTTTGCGTCCATGCTGTGCGAAGGCGCCAGTGCCGACTGGGGCTCGGTCTACCTGCGCGGACCGCTGCATGCCAGCGCCGCCATCGCCGGGCTGGCATACACGGCGTTCTCGATGACGATGGTCATGGTCCGGCTCGGCGGCAACCGCCTGACTGCCCGCTTCCGCAGCCGCCGTCTGCTGCCGGTCCTTGCGGCCGTAGCGACGGCCGGCTTCACAGCCGGACTGCTCAGCGGCACCAGCGCGGGAGGCATCGCCGGGTTCGGCTTCCTCGGGATCGGCCTTGCCCTCATCATCCCGGCGGTCAATAGCGCGTCTGGGCGGCTGCCTGGGCTCAGCCCTGGCACGGCGATCGCCCTGGTGTCGTCCTGCGGCTGGGCAGGCTTTGTCTTCGGCCCGCCGATCATCGGGGCACTGGCCTCGGCCACAACGCTGACGGCCGCGCTCGGCGTACTGCCACTGCTGACCGCATGCGTGGTCGTCGCCACTGCGCGGACGCATGCGCTCCGCGCGCCCTCGGAGCAGGATCCGCCAGCGGCCGTCGCTGAGCACGCGTGCGACATCCACCCGGTCCAGTTGCGGTCGCGCGCCCTGGAGTAGAAACAACTAGCATGACCGCGATCTACCTGCTCCGCCATGGCGAGGCCGACTACGAACCCGTGCACGAGCGACAGTGGCCAGGCTCGATGGCGGACCTCGCGCCGCTGTCGCCAGCCGGATACGAGCAGGCTGTGGCTGCGGCGAACCGGCTCGCTGAGGCAGGCGCGTCGTCGCTCGTCAGCTCGCCGTTCACGCGCACCATGCAGACGGCAAGCATCGTGTCCTGCCGCCTCGGCCTGCGGATTCAGGTGGAGTTCGACCTCCATGAATGGATCCCTGACGACAGCTTCCGCTGGCACACTCATGAAGAGGTCCGGGCGTACCTGGCCGACTTCGAGAGTTGCGGCGGCGAGTGGCCGCCTGGCCAGCGCCGGCCGTGGGAACCGCTTTCGTCCGTCCGCGCCCGAGCGGCCGCCGCGCTCGGCAAGGCAGTGCGCCGCATGCGGGATGACGGCTGCCTGATCGCGGTCTGCCACGAGATGGTGATCAGGTCGCTCACGGGCGAACTTACGACCGGGAAGGGCCAGTTCCGCAGCATCGACTCTGATCAGCTCGCCACCTGACGGCGCCGGCCGCAGTTCAGCCGAGCAGCGAATCTATCGCCATGATCGACTCTGGAGTGCCGACGTGCAGCAGGCCGTGGATGCCGAGCCGGCCCGCCGCCTCGACATTAGGTGCCCGGTCGTCGAGGAACACCAGCTCTTCCGGCGCGACTCCGAGCTGCTCGCAGAGCAGCAGGTAGGCGCGCGGGTCGGGTTTGGCCACGCCAATCTCGTGTGAGTACACGACCACGTCGACAAGCTGCGCGAGCCCGAACCGGGTCTGCTCCTCCCGCCGGGCACCGTCGACCGAGTTGCTCAGGATGCCGGTGCGATAGCGCGGCCGCAACCCGGCCACATAGCTGGCGAGTTCGTCGTCCAGCTCGCCGCAGTACCAGTCCCACAGGTCGGCCATGAACTCGCTGGTCTGCGTCTGAGTCAGGCCGAGCGCAGCCGCGTAGCGCTGCCGGAGATTGGCCTCGGTAACGCGGCCCGTCTTTGCCCCGCCGTCAGGGTCGGCTCCCGTCAGCGGCCATCCCAGCACGCCTAAATAGTCCTGCTCAGTCCGGCCGAGCCGCTGCCGCCAGCGGTCCAGGAACTCGCCTGGCTCGTCAATCCGCTCCAGTACCCCGCCGAGGTCCACCGCGACCGCGCGTACTCCCATGCAGCCGATTGTCCACTAGGCGCGACACCGCGCCAGGATGCCGGCATGCCGCTGACGACAAAGCACGGTAGCCTTTCATGCCGGCGGCGGCACGGTGATGCTGCTGCTTATCGCCGCCGCGTGCCGCCCGGTCGCCCGCAGGACCACGCGCAGCACCCGGTTCTGCAGCCGCACCGCATTAAGAGCGAACCTAGCCTTGCCGTTCGGGTTCAGCGCCCGCCCTCGCAGGGTCACCCAGGCGCCGGCCTTCGACTCGATCTGCAGCACCACGATGTTGCCTGGGCGTGCGTAGGTGGTGCTGACCAGGAGAACGTCGCGGCCGCCGGTCCCCGTCAGAATCACGACCGAGACTGTCGGGCGCACCATTACCCTCACGACCGCGCTCCTGGCGCCGTGCGGTCCGGTGAGCCGGAACGCCGTGTTGGTGATGAGGGCGGGACTGGTGACTGCGACGCTCCCCTGCGCGTTCGTCGTCGCGGTTGCAGCGACATGCCACGTGGCATGCGAGGAGTGACGCTCGAGCAGAGTGATCTTCGATCCGGCCAGGCCGCGGCCGCCCTTGGTCAGCCGGCCGTGGATGACGACCGGCTGACCGGCGAGGATCGGTTTGCCGACTGGGGTAATAGAAAGCCGCACCAGACCCGCCTGCCGAGATGGTGACGGCGACGAAGACGCGGATGGCCGCGGGCTAGCCGACGTATGCGCGGATGGCGCCGGGCTGCCAGCAGCGGGTGAGGCAGCCTGCCCGCCAGCGGGCCTGGCGTCGTGGTCAACCGGCGTATGCCGGTGCGGCACGTGATGGGAGTCCGGAAGGGCAGCGAAACCCAGCACGTCATGCACTATGTGCTGCACCGGCGCCGGCAGCGCGTTGGCGTACCCGGCCGCAGTCAGTCCGCCGGCCAGCGTCAGCGCAGTCGCACCCGCCAGGCGGAGGGTCCAGCGAGCAGAGATCCTGGCGGCCCGCACAGCGGGCCCGGCAGTACCGCTGGCCGGCAGGGCCGGCGCGGCCGTGGTCGGCCGGCCCGGTGCGGCCGGGGTGGCCGGCGCGGCCGCCGGCCCGGCGCCAGGGCAGTGCCGGAGGACGAGCGGCTGTGCTCCCGGAACATGGCCAGTGCGGCCTGCTCGCCGGCTAGCTCGCCGCTGGCCGCCCCCGCCGTCAGCGCCCCGATGAGCTGGTCCAGCCCTGGATCGAGCGGGCCGAGCTCGCCTTGCAGGTCCGAGTGCATCAGTCCACCTCCTCCAGCGTCCGGAACGGCTGAGTCTGCGGCGTGCCACCGGGCTTCGGTGCACCGCGGCGCTGCGGACCAGCGCCGGGAGCCCTTGTGGCCAGGGCGCGGACCGCGGGATCGCCAGCCAGTGTCTTCAGGCCGCGATGGAGCGCGATGCGGACGGCTCCGGCCGACTTGCCGAGGATCCGGGCGACGTCCGGCGTCTCGAGCCCGGCGATGACCCGCAGCGCGACGGCCTCGGCCTGGTCGGAAGAAAGCCGGGCGAGCAAGGCAACCGCATCCTGGACCGAGATGCCGTCCAGCACCTGATCCTCGACCAGCTGATCATCAGCCAGGATCTCGAGCCCGACCGTCATCTGGGCAACCGGCCGCCGGGACCGGGCACGGCCGGCGTCAATGGCCCGGTTCCGCCCGATGGTGAACAGCCAGCGCCGGAACTCGTCTTCGCCACCAGCGAACTTGTGCAGGTCCCTGACGACCTGAAGCCAGGTCTCGCTGGCGACATCGTCTGGGTCGTCGCAGCCGACAGCGCGCAGGAACCGCAGCAGGCGCGGCTGGAAGCTTCGCCACAGCTCGAGGAAGCCGGCCTCGTCACCTGCGCATGCCCGGGCCAGGGCATCGTCCAGCACACCAGTCTCACTCGGCATTGCGTCAGTAAGGGTCGCATACCGGCGGGCAGGCCCGGGACATTTCAGTCGCCACGGGCCACCCGCCGGTGCGAAGCCGACTCGTGCTAAGAGGCTGTGACCGGGCTGATCGTGTCGACGGCGCTGACCGACTTGGCGAAGTTCCTGGTGGCGCGGAAGACGAGCCGGAAGCTGGCCGCCTTCTTGAAGATGTGAACCCGGAAGAACACGTGACCGTGCGCGCGGGTCAGTGCCGAGTTCACCACGTGCCAGCGGCCTTTGAGGCCGAGCCGCTCAAGGTAGACGCGCAGGTGACGCAAGTTGTAAGCGCCCGCGGTCAGGTGCCCGTTGATCACGGCGGTCGTCTGGTGCCGGTGAGCGACCGGCGTCGAGTTGCTGATCGTCAGCGTGGTGGGGATCTTATGAACCGCGGGGGCAGCGCTGGCGGCGTCCGCTGCCGCCGTAGCGCCGGTAATGGCTATCGCGGCCGTCGCGGCCACCGCACCGATGCGTGCGGCCATGGACTTGGGGAGGCGCATTGTTCTCCTTCGGGGTGATGGCCTCGATCGCGGAGAGGCCGCCGACAATATCGGGTTGAGCGACGGCGGCCGCGCCTGCGTTACTCAGCGCGATGTGAGCTATGTCACAAAGCTCCAGGGCAGTCCGCGCGCGGCGGCGTCAGCTGTCGACGACTGCCGCAGCGACCCTGGCCACGTGCTCGGCCGGCGAGCCCAGCAGCATGGCCGCGCCCTGGCCGCGCTTGAAATACCGGTGCGCCTGGTGCTCCCAGGTCATGCCGATGGCCCCGTGCAGCTGGATCATCTCGGCGCTGACCTGCTGCAGAACCTCCGAGCAGTAGGCCTTGGCGGCAGCGGCCCGCACCGCCACATCGGGCGCAGCCTGCCGGGCCGCTTCGGCCGCCGCGTACGAGACTGTCCTGGCCGACTGCACTCGCACGTACAGGTCGGCCATCCGGTGCTGCAGCGCCTGGAAGGTCGCGATCGGGCGGCCGAACTGGACCCTGTCCTTCGTGTAGGCGACGGTGAGCTCCAGCGCCCGCGCGGCCGCGCCGACCTGTTCGGCGCTCAGCGCGATGCACCCGGCATCCCTCACCCTTTCCAGCGCCGCGCGGTCGCCGATGCGGCTGCCAGGTGCCCCATTCAGCCGGACCACGGCCAGCCGCCGCGAGTCGTCCATGGTTGTGCTCGGAATGCAGGTCACCGATGGCTGGCCTGGCTGCACTTCGAACAGGCCGATCCCGCCGTCTGGCATACGGGCGGGAACGAGGTGCACTGAGGCCTGGCCGCCGTCCAGCACGTAATACGCATCGCCGCTGATGTCCCAATCCCCGCCAGCGGCGGTCCCGGCCGCCGGGTGCGCGCTGCAGGCCACCTCGGCCGGATTCCAGTGCCCGGCCGCCGTCGTCCAGGCCAGCGCGGCGATAACGGTGCCGTCCGCAAGGCCGGGCAACAGGCGGGTGCAGGCCGCCTCGTCGCCGGAGCCGAGCAGTGCCTGAGTGCTGAGCACGGCCGAGCCGAGCATGGGCGACGTAGTGAGCGAACGGCCAAGTTCTTCCATGACGACATGCACCTCGATCGGGCCGGCCCCGGACCCGCCGAAACGCTCCGGGATGGCCAGCCCGGCGATCTCGACCTCAGTGCACAGGCGTGGCCAGAGGTGATTATCGGCGGCCCCGGCACCGTGCCGGTCCAGCAGGCCACGGACCGAGGATCGCAGGTCCTCCTGCTCGCTGGTCAGCCGCACGTCAGCGCCGCCAGCACGCGCGCCCGGTGGTGAGCTGGGGTGCCCCAGGCGGCCTGCAGAGCCCGAACCTTGGTGAACCACAACCCGGTGTCGTGCTCGGCGGTGTAGCCGATAGCGCCGTGCACCTGGAGCGCGACCCGGCCGGCGAGGTAGGCCGCGTCGGCGCAGGCCACCTTGGCGGCCGACACGTCCCGCCCGGCGGCGGCCTGATCCTGCTGCAGTGCGACGGCCGCCGCGAACAGCAGCGGCCGGGCGAACTCAAGCCTGATGAGCACATCGGCGAGCTGGTGCTTGACCGCCTGGAAGGAGCCGACCGGCTGACCGAACTGCACGCGCTGGCGCGCGTGCCCGGCGCTAGCCTCCAGCAGCGCGCAGCCCGCGCCCAGCAGTTGGGCCGCGCACGCCAAGGTGCCGAAGTTCAGCGCCCGCGCCACCGCGGCGCCGGCATCGGGGCCCTGGGCGAGAGTGCGGCTGGCGACCACCTCGGCCAACGTCCTGGCCGGATCTACCGAACGGCGCGACGGCGCTGGCTGGCCGATCCACACGCCAGCCGAATCGGCTAGCAGCACCAGGTCGGCCACCTCGGCATCGGCGGCCAACGGCACCGCCGGTGGCGCCGCCAGTGTCGCCATCAGGTCGCCAACCGCCAGCTGGCGCAGCCACAGTTCGATCTCGGCCCCGGCCCGCTCAGCTGGCGGACGTTTCATCGAATCGGACTCCGCAGACCGGTGCTTATCGGACCCTGGAGCAACCCGAATCGATGAAACGTCGTTGGCGGTGGGGGCGGCGGCGACCGCTGGCCGGTGCAGGCCGGCCAGCAACGCCGGAATCGCCGCAAATGTCTCGGCAACCGGGCCTGGAATCGCGTGGTGGCCGGCTTCCTCGCAGGCGATGACGAGGTCGACGGGACTGGCACCCAGGCCACCGTACTCGACTGGGACGACGAGCGCCGTCACCCCGGCGTCGGCCAGCGAGCGCCAGATCTTCAGTCCAGGTTCACGGTTGCCCGCGGCCCAGGCTCGCGCCGCTGCCGGTCCGTCCGAGGCCGCCAGCAAGCCATGCAGCGCGGCTGCGAACTGCTGTTGCTCAGCGGAGAGCCTGAAGTCCATCAGCCGCTCCGCGGCAATCCGAGCACCCGTTCGGCGATGACGGTGCGCTGAATCTCGTTCGTCCCCGCGTAGATAGGACCAGCCAGCGCGAACAAGTAGCCATCAGCCCAGCGCCCGCTCGGCACTTGCGGGTCTCGTACTTCGGCCACGGAGCCAAGGATGGCAAGGGCGGTCTCGTGCAATGCCAGATCCAGCTCGGACCAGTAGACCTTGCCGAGGCTCGACTGTGCTCCGGCCAGCCCGGCTCCGGCCAGCCCGGCTCCGGCGAGTCGCGCGTCGGCGGGCTGGCTCGACATCTGGTAACCGGCCAGTTGGTAAGCCCGGGCGCCGATCCAGGCGTCTGCGACTCGCTCAGCCAGGGCAGTGTCCGCCGGGTCCCCTTCTTGCTGCCACAGATCTATGAGCCGCGCCGCAGCAGCAGTAAACCGGCCCGGACTGCGCAGCGACAGGCCGCGCTCGTGCCCGGCCGAGCTCATTGCGACCCGCCAGCCGTCGCCCGCCTTGCCGATCACATCCGCATCCGGCACGAAAACGTCGTCCAGAAAGATCTCAGCGAACCCGGCCTCGCCATCAAGCTGCGGTATCGGCCGGACCGTGACACCATCGGCCCGCAGGTCGAACATCAAGTAGGTCAGGCCCCGGTGCCGCTCTGCCGTCGGATCGGACCGGAACAGCCCGAACGCACGGTCCGCGAAGACGGCGCGCGAGCTCCAGGTCTTCTGCCCGGACAGCAGCCAGCCTCCGTCGGCGGGCACGGCGCGGGACCGGATCGCCGCCAGGTCACTGCCTGCTTCGGGTTCCGACCAGGCCTGCGCCCATACCTCCTCGGCTCGCGCCATCCTGGGCAGGATCCGCGTCCGCTGCTCCGCGCTGCCGTGTGCGAACAGAGTCGGCGCCAGGACGAAGAGCCCGTTCTGCCCGACCCGGACGGGCGCGCTTGCCGCGTGGTATTCCTCCTCGAAGATGAGCCACTCCAGCAGCGAGGCGGCGCGCCCGCCGTACTCAGTGGGCCAGGACACCGCCGCAAGCCGCGCGCCAGCTAGCTCCGCTTCCCACTCGCGGTGCAGGGCGAAGCCGGCCGCTGTGTCGACCGATGGCAACGGGTTGGCGGGCAGGTGGTCCGTTAGCCATTGGGCGACCTCGGCGCGGAAAGCCTGCTCCTGCGGGGCGAAGCCGAGGTTCACCCAGACGCCTTCTTCATGGTCCGGGCGTTCATGCCGGCTAGCGAGTCCGCGCCGGTCTCCGCGTTGTGTGCATGCGCCACGTGGTGCAGGCCGAAGACCGAGTCCATGCCGTTACGCATGCCCATCTGGTCTTCACACTGATTGACCGCGCGCTTGGCCAGCGCCAGGCCGAAGGCCGGCATGTCGGCGATCCGGTCGGCGAGCGCGAACGTGGCCTCCGCCAGCTCAGCCCGCGGCACGACCCGGCTGACCATGCCCAGCTGATAGGCCCTGGCAGCGTCGAACCGGTCACCGGTGAAGAGCATCTCCTTGGCGAACCGAGGCCCGAGTACCCAGGGATGGGCGAAGTACTCCACGCCGGGGATGCCCATCCGGACCACCGGATCGGCGAAGAACGCGTCGTCGGACGCGACGATCAGATCGCAGACCCAGGCCAGCATGAGACCCCCGGCGATGCAGGCGCCCTGCACCATCGCGATCGTCGGCTTGGGTATCTCCCGCCAGCGCCGGCACATACCCAGGTAGACCTCCATCTCCCTGGCGTACCTGTTGTCAGCGCCCTGCTTACCCACGTGGTCCCACCACATGACGGCCGTACGCTCGAACGACACGTCAATGTCCCGGCCAGGCGTGCCGATGTCATGGCCGGCACAGAAGTGGTCACCCTCGCCGGCGAGGACCAGCACAGCGACGTCGTCATCGTTTACCGCGCGGGCGAACGCGGCATCCAGCGCGTACGTCACCGCCGAATTCTGCGCATTGCGGTAGCGGGGCCGGTTCAGGGTGATGACGGCCGTGCGGCCGCGGGTTTCGTAGCGAACGACATCGGTGTGCGGCGTGCTGTCCTTCGCTGTACTGTCCGTCGCTGTACTGTCCGTCGCTGCCCCGTCGCTGGCTGCCTGCGCGGTCATCGAGACTCCTCCCTGAGCAGCCGCTTCAGCGGCTTCCCCGCCGGGTTGCGTGGTAGTTCGGTCCGGAACTCGACTTGCCGTGGCACCTTGAAGTTGGCCAGCCGCTCCCGGCAGTGCGCCCGCACGTCCGCTTCGGTCAGCGGCCGGCCGGGCTTGGCGACGATGAAGGCCTTGCCCACCTCGCCCAGCCGCTGGTCCGGAACGCCGATGACGGCCGAGTCGGCAACCGCGTCTAGCCGGGCGAGCACCTGCTCGACCTCGGCTGGGTAGACGTTGAACCCGCCGCAGATGTACATGTCCTTGAGCCGGTCGGTGATGGTCAGGTAGCCGTCAGGGTCGAGTCGGCCGACGTCGCCCGTATGAAGCCAGCCGTCAGCGTCGACGGCCTCCTTCGTAGCCACCGGATCGTCCAGGTAGCCGAGCATCACGTTCGGGCCGCGCAGCAGGATCTCGCCCCCGCCGCCGAATCTGCGTCGCCCCGCCCGCCTGGGTCCGGCCGCAGTGGCGCCAGCCGGATCTCGAAGGCCGCCGTGGCCCGGCCGCAGGTAGTAGCGACCGTCCGAGCCGGATCACCTGGCCTGCACATGGTCACCACGACCGCCTCGGTAAGCCCGTAAGCGGTGAGCACGGTGTCAAAGCTAAGCTCAGACTGCATGCGCTCGACCAGCGCGACCGGCACCACGGCCGCCCCGGTTACGGCTAGCCGCAGACTGGACAGATCGTAGCTGAGACGTGCGGGGTGGTCGAGGATCGTCTGATAGATCGTGGGTGCACCGGGCAGTACGGTGATCTGCTCGCTCGCGATCAGCCGCATGGCCTGCTCAGCGTCATACACCAGTTGCGGCACGATGGTCGCGCCGGTCAGCAGGCAGACAAGGATTCCCGCCTTGTACCCGAAGCTGTGAAAGAACGGGTTCAGCACCAGGTAGCGATCGCTCGCGGTGACTCCGCCGCAGTCGGCCCACGCCCTGGCCACCTCCAGTGCCTGCCGGTGCGAGCTCATCGCTCCCTTGCTCCGGCCGGTGGTCCCGGAGGTGAACAAGATATCGCTGACGTCGTCCGGGCTGATCGCGGCGACTCGGGCTGCAGCCACTTTCCTCGGGGAGACGGCCGCCTGTCGTTCCAGCTCAGCCCAGTCCTGGACGGTGGCGCCCGGCCAGCTGATATCGCCAGCGAATGTCGTGTCCTCTACCGGTATCTGGGTGATGAGCCGCAGGCTGCGCAGTTGACCCGGCTCTGCCTGGTCCGCGGCTCGCAGCGCGGACAGCCGGTCGATGCCGAGGAAGGGGCCGGCAACGAAGAGCGCGGTCGCTCCGCTGCGGCCGATGACGTCCAGTGCTTCCGGGCCGGTGAACCGGGTGTTCACCGGTACCAGCGTGGCGCCAGCGGACAGCGCGCCAAGCGCCGCTAGCACCCAGTGATGAGTATTCGGCGACCAGACCGCCACCCGGTCTCCGGCTTCGATCCCCGCCGCGGCGAGCGCAGCCGCGATGGCGGCGGCCTGGTCGTTCAGTTCGCGGAAGCTGAGCCGGGGCCCGGCTGGCTCGGCTATCGCGATCTGGTCGCCATATACGCTGGCTGCCTGGTCCATGGCGGCCGGGATCGTCAGTCTCACCGGGCTCCTCAAAGCAAGCAAATGCTTGGTGGGTAGAGACTAACGTCCGAAGCGGGCCGCATCCAGGTATGCGTAGTTGCTCCGCCGTCGCCGTCGGTCGTGCGATCCTGTCACAGGCGAGCAGTAACTTGCGGCCATGGCGGTAGCGGACGACCGAATTGCGACGTTAGAGATGCGGGTTGACCGGCTGGAGACCTGGGCAGGCCCAGGCCAGGCAGATGCGCTCACCACCGGCATGCGCGCCGTCCGCGGTGACCTCGCAATCGTCCGCCGCGTCCAGAATCAGCACACTGTCATGCTCGGGGCACTGCATGCCGATGTCGCGGAGCTCAAGGCCGACGTCGCCGAGGTCAAGGCTGACGTCGCGGAGCTCAAGACCGACGTCGCGGTGCTCAAGACCGACGTCGCGGAGCTCAAGCTGGCGGTTCAGGAGATCCTGCGACGGCTGCCGCCACCGCCCTGACGCTTGCCGACCGGCCCCCGGACCGAGGACATCGGCAGAAACAAGCAACTGCTTGGTAGGCTGCCGGTACTTGCGCGGCGCTGTGGGTGATTCCGGCCGCCGCGAGCCCCGGTGCGGAGGATTCTCAGGGTGCAGCTGACCGCGGCAGACGAGGAGTTCCGCGGCCGTGTCCGCGCCTGGCTGGCGGACAACCTGGCCGGCCAGTTTCAAGGGCTGCGGGGGCTCGGCGGGCCCGGTCGAGAGCATGAGCACTTCGCCAAGCGGCTGGCGTGGAACAGGCACCTCGCGGCGCACGGCTGGACCTGCATCGGCTGGCCCACCGAATACGGCGGCCGGGGCGCGAGCCTGGCGGAGCAGGTTATCTTCCACGAGGAATACGCCCGCAGCGGCGCCCCGGCCAAGGTCGCCCACATGGGCGAGGAATTGCTCGGGCCTACGCTGATCTCCTTCGGCACGCCAGAGCAGCGGGCGCGGTTCCTGCGGCCTATCGCGGAGGTACGCGAGCTGTGGTGCCAGGGCTATTCCGAGCCTGGCGCCGGCTCGGACCTGGCCTCGGTCAGCACGTCCGCAGTGCTTGACGGTGACAACTGGATCATCACCGGCCAGAAGGTCTGGACCTCGCTGGCCACGGTGGCCGACTGGTGCTTCCTGCTGGCCAGGACCGAACCGGGATCCCGGCGGTCGGCGGGCCTGTCCTACCTGCTGGTGCCGATGCATCAGGATGGCATCGACGTGCGCCCGATTCGGCAGCTAACAGGCACCTCAGAGTTCAACGAGGTCTTCTTCGACGGCGCTCGCACGGCCGCCGATATGGTCGTCGGGGAGCCCGGTGACGGCTGGCGGATTGCGATGGCCACGCTCGCCATCGAGCGCGGCGTTTCCACCCTCGGCCAGCAGGTGGGCTATCAGCGCGAGCTGGGAGCCCTGATCGCGGCGGCGCGCCAGAACGGCGCGGCCCGTGACCCGCTGCTGCGCGACCGACTCGCCAGGGCATGGATCGGACTGCAGGTTATGAGAGAGCAGGTACTGACCATGCTGGATGGCGCTGGCGCAATCGGCACCGCGCAACACGCGTCAGCTGGGGCCGACGCCTCGGTCGTGAAACTGCTGTGGTCACGGTGGCATCGAGACCTCGGTGAGCTGGCTATGGAGGTGCTCGGCTCGGCATCGATGGTTGCTCAGGGCCCACCCTACGATCTGGACGACTGGCAGCGGCTGTACCTGTTCAGCCGGGCCGATACCCTGTACGGCGGTTCGCAAGAGATCCAGCTGGGCATCATCGCCGACCAGGCGCTCGGCTTGCCCAGGCAGGCCAGGCCGTGACGCCGCCCACGGCGGAGCTGCCGGTTCCGCCAGCGGGCCGCGAGCTGCTGGCCGGGAAGATAGTGGCGATAACTGCCGCGGCAGGAGCCGGCATCGGCTCGGCCACGGCAAGCCGCTGCCTGCAGGAAGGCGCGAGCGTGCTGATCAGCGATCAGCACGCAACCAGGCTGGCCGAGTTCCGCCAGGTCCTGGCCGCCGAGTACGGCGAGCGCGTCTGGTCGGCCGCCTGCGACGTGACCGACGATGCGGCGGTAACCGCGCTGGTGGCCGAAGCGGTCAGCCACTTCGGCCGGCTCGACATTATGATCAACAACGCCGGCCTCGGCGGCACGTGCTCGGTGCTGGAGATGACCGATGCCGAGTGGCTGCGGGTACTCGACATCACCTTGACCGGGACATTCCGCTGCACTCGGGCCGCACTTCGGCAGATGGTCGCCCAGGGGCACGGCGGCGTCGTGGTCAATAATGCGTCGGTGCTTGGCTGGCGCGCCCAGCAGGGCCAGGCCCACTACGCCGCGGCCAAGGCGGGCGTCATGGCGCTGACCAGGTGCGCGGCTATGGACGTGGCCAGTCATGGCATCCGGGTTAACGCGGTCGCACCGAGCCTTGCCACGCATCCGTTCCTGGCCAAGGTCATGAGCGAGGATCTGCTCGCCGAACTGGCGAGCCGCGAGGCCTTCGGCCGCGGGGCGGAGCCGTGGGAGGTCGCCAGCGTGATCGCCTTCCTGGCTAGTGACTACGCCTCGTACCTGACAGGCGAGGTCATCTCGGTGAGCAGCCAGCGGGCCTGAGCGCGCCGCCGCGACCAGGTGGCTAGATCCGCTCGATGATGGTCGCGGTGGCCATCGCCCCGCCAGCGCACATCGAGATCAGCGCGGTGCTCGCGTCACGCCGCTCGAGTTCGTGCAGCGCGGTCGTGATCAGCCGAGAGCCAGTGCTGCCGACCGGGTGACCGAGCGCGATCGCACCCCCGTTGACGTTGACCTTGTCCGGATCCGGTTGGTGCACCGCTCATCCAGGACATCACGACTGACGCGAATGCCTCGTTGACCTCGAACAGGTCAATGTCGCCGATCGTCATCCCGCTCCGCCTCAGCACCCGCTCGGTGGCCGCGACCGGGCCATCCAGATGGTAGTAAGGTTCGTCCCCGATCAGGCACTGGGCAATAATCCTGGCCCGCGGCCGCAACCCGAGCTGGCGCGCCTTGTCGGCATCGGCCAGCAGGACGGCCGCGGCCCCGTCGGAGATCTGCGAGGACGTCGCAGCGGTGTGCAGCCCATCCGGCAGCTACCGGCTTGAGCCCGGCGAGCACCTCCAGGCTGGTCTCGCGCAGGCCCTGGTCCCGTTCGACGATCCTGGTCTCGCCCGTCGGTTTGCCGTCCGCGTCCAGCACGGGCGCCTTCACCGGCGCTACCTCGCGGTCAAACCGTCCCTCGGCCCAGGCGCGCTGGGCGCTGCGCTGCGAGCGCAGCCCGAATGCGTCGATCTGCTCGCGGGTCAGCCCGCGCCGCCGCGCGATCCGCTCTGCCGCCTCGAACTGATTCGGCATGTCAATCGTCCACGAATCCGGCCGTGGCGAGCCGAGGCCGGTGCCGATATTCGCGCCGAGTCCGACCCGGCTCATTGCCTCCACGCCGCAGCCGATGCCGACGTCGATGGCGCCGGCGGCGATCAGGCCGGCGATCAGGTGCACGGCCTGCTGGGCCGAGCCGCACTGGGCATCCAGGGTCTGACAGCCAGTGTGGATCGGCAGTCCGGCGTGCAGCCAGGCCGTGCGGGTCACGTTCCCCGCCTGCTCGCCAGCCTGGGTGACGCAGCCGCCAGCGACCTGCTCCACCTCGGCTGGCTCCAGCGCGGCCCGCTCCAGCAGCGCGCCTTGCGCGCGGCCGAGTATCTCGGCCGCATGCAGCCCGGCCAGCGCCCCGCGCCGCTTGCCGATCGGGGTCCGGACAGCCTCGACGATCACCGCAGTGCCCACACCTGCTCCTTCAGTTTGGCTGCCCTCATAGTAGAACGTGTTCTTGAAATTTCGAGTCCAAGGCGGTTCACCACAGAGCTGCCGGCGTGCTTCAATCCCACTAGAACACGTTACAGATCCGGAGGCACGACATGGCTCAGCCGCGGATTGCACCCGGCTTCGACCTCACCGATCCTGACCTGTACTCCCGCCGGGTGCCTCAGGATGAGCTGGCTGAACTACGCCGGGCAGCTCCGATCTGGTGGAACCCGCAGCCCACCGATATGGGCTTCAACGACGACGGCTTCTGGGCCGTGACCCGGCACAGGGACGTCGTCGCGGTGTCGCGCGACAGCGACACTTTCTCCAGCTATGAGAACACCGCCATCATCAGATTTATTGGCGGCACGACCCGCGAGCAGATCGAGATGCAGCGCGTCATCATGCTCAACATCGATCCGCCGCACCACACCAAGCTCCGCGGGATAGTCTCGCGCGGCTTCACCCCGCGAGCCATTAACGGCCTGCGCGACGTGCTGGCCGCCCGGGCCGAGAAGATCGTTGCCACCGCGCTGGCGCAAGGCACGGGTGATTTCGTCACCGATGTCGCCTGCGAACTGCCCCTTCAAGCCATCGCCGAACTGCTCGGGGTGCCGCAGGAAGACCGGCACAAGCTCTTCTCCTGGTCGAACGAGATGGTGGGCTACGACGACCCGGAGTACACCGGTGACGGCGAGAACGCAGCGGCTGAGATCCTCGGCTACAGCATGGTGATGGCCGAGGACCGCCGCGCGTGCCCGCGCGACGACATCGTCACCAAGCTCGTGCACGCCCAGGTTGACGGCGGCGAGCTGACATCCGACGAGTTCGGATTCTTCGTGATCCTGCTGTCGGTCGCGGGAAACGAGACCACCAGGAACGCCATCTCGCACGGCATGCTGGCGTTCCTTGACAACCCCGACCAGTGGGAGCTGTACAAGGCCCAGCGCCCGCAGAGCGCAACTGACGAGATTGTCCGGTGGGCAACCCCGGTCACCGTGTTTCAGCGGACTGCGACCAGGGATACCGAGCTCGGCGGTCAGGAGATCAAGGCTGGCCAGCGGGTCGGCCTGTTCTACCGGTCCGCCAACTTCGACGAGGAAGTCTTCGACCAGCCCGAGGAATTCAACGTGCTGCGCGACCCGAACCCGCACGTGGGTTTCGGCGGTACCGGTGCCCACTACTGTCTCGGCGTCAACCTCGCCAAGCTGGAGATCGACCTGATGTTCAACGCGATCGCGGACGCCATGCCGGACATCAGCAAGGCAGGCGAGCCGCAGCGGCTGCGTTCAGGCTGGCTGAACGGCGTCAAGCGGCTCCCGGTGAACTACCGCTAGGGAGTGCAGCCAGAACCCTCGGCTCCTGGCCATTCGCAGGCGTGGGAACGACTATTGCCCGCTTGAAGCCACTCAATGGTCAGCTTGCGCGCTCATCGGCTTGATCTTATCGAGAGCGTCGCCGAGCCTATCCTTCTCGAGTTCGAGGTCGTATCGCGCCTGGAGATTCAGCCAGAAGCGCTCGGACGTACCGAAGAAGCGTGCAAGCCTCAGCGCGGTGTCGGCAGTGATCCGACGCTGACCATGAACGATCTCGTTAATCCGGCGGGGCGGCACGCTGATTTCCTTCGCAAGCTGGTACTGGCTGAGGGATAGCGGCGCAAGAAATTCTTCGGACAGGATCTCGCCAGGATGCACAGGCTCCATGATCACCTCTGCCGCCATGTGTTCCTCCTTAGTGATAGTCAGCGATCTCGACGTCCTCCGGCCCTGCATCCGACCAGCGGAAGCAGATACGCCATTGCTGATTGATGCGGATGCTGTATTGCCCGGCTCTGTCCCCGGAGAGCTTCTCCAGGCGGTTTCCGGGCGGAACCCGCAGGTCGTCTAACCGTTCCGCGGCGTCGAGCATCTCACGGCACCGCGTCACCAGTGCGAGCTGGCTCAGGCCGGGGTGTCGGCTACTACCCACATGGAGAAATACTGCGAGCCGCCACCGTAGGCATGCCCGAGCGCGGTTCGCGCGCCCGCCACTTGATGCTCGCCCGCCTTTCCCATGACCTGCATGGCCGATTCGGCAAACCGGAGCAGCCCGGATGCCCCGATCGGGTTCGAGCAGAGCACGCCACCGGACGGATTGATCGGAATCAGCCCGCCAATCTCGGTCTCTCCCGCCTCGGTAAGCTTCCACCCGTCGCCCGCGGCCGCGAACCCTAGATTCTCCAGCCACATCGGCTCGAACCACGAGAACGGAACGTAGATCTCGGCGACGTCGATCTGCTCGATCGGGCTGGTGACGCCCGCGGCGTGCCACAGCGCCGCGGCGGCGTCCGCGCCGGCGCGCGGGTTGACGTTGTCCTTACCCGAGTACATGGTCGGCTCGGTGCGCATCGAGGTAGCCCGGATCCAGGCGACCGGCCCGGTCGCTGCTTCCGCGGCTGCCTGGTCCCCGATCACCACCGCGCAGGCGCCGTCGGAGGACGGGCAGGTTTCGTCGTACCGGACCGGATCCCACAGCATCGGCGAAGCCTGCACGGTCTCCAGGGTGATATCGGGCTGGCGAAGGTGGGCGTAGGGATTCCGGGCGCCGTTGCGGCGATCCTTGACCGCGACCATCGCGCCAATGTGCCGGGGCGCCCCGCTGCGCCGGATGTAGGACCGGATGTGCGGGGCGAAGTAGCCTCCTGCGCCAGCCAGCAGCGGCATGGCAAACGGCGGCATGATCGACAGCGCCCACATGGCGTTGGACTCGGACTGCTTCTCGAAGGCGACTGCCAGCACCCGGCGGTGCACGCCGGCCTGCACCAGGCTGGCGGCGACCACGCCGGTCGCACCGCCGACCGACCCGGCAGTGTGCACGCGCAGCAGCGGCTTGCCGACAGCGCCGAGCGCGTCGGCAAGGTACAGCTCGGGCATCATGACGCCCTCGAACAGGTCCGGCGCCTTCCCGATGACAACGGCGTCGATGTCGGCGAGCGTTACCGCAGCGTCGGAAAGCGCGCGGTCCACCGCCTCACGGCACAGGCCTGCGATCGAGACGTCGGGACGCTTGCTGCGGTGCTGGGTCTGGCCCGTACCGAGCACGGCTGCCCTGTGTTTGAGAGAACCGGGCTTGGTGACACCGGGTTTCATCTGGCCTCCATCACGCAGACGAGGTTCTGCTGCAGGGCCGGACCGCTCGTCGCGTGGCCGAGCGCCCGCCGGGCGGCGCCGGAGCTGATCTGGCGGGCGGCATGACCAATGCGCGCAAGGCCGGCAGCGAACATCGGATTGCCGGCCAGTGCGCCGCCAGACGGACTGACCCGGACCGAGTCCGGCAGGGCCAGCGCCTCGCGCAGCACGAGTTCCTGATGGGTGAACGGCGCGTGCAGTTCGGCGACGTCGAGCCCGGCGGCTCCAGCCGCCGCGCCGGCCACTGCAGCCGATGGCGCTGTCGTCAGGTCGCGTGCGCCCAGCGCCCCCGAGTCGATCCGGTGCTCGAAGCCGGTGATCCAGGCCGGACGCTGGCACAGCTCGCGCGCGCGGTCCGCAGCGGCGATGATCACGACCGCAGCGCCGTCCGTGATCGGCGCGCAATCGTGCGCGCGGAGCGGATCGGCTAGGTACGGCCGGTCCAGCAGCTCGTCGGCGCTGACCTGGGCGGCACCGGCCTCACCGGACGCCTGGGCGGCCGGGTTGGACGCGGCCGCGGCCCGGCTCCGGGCGGCCACCTCGGCCATGCCCCGTTCCGTCCATAGGCCCTTTTCCAGCCCGAGCCGTGCCTGCAGCGCGGCGATGCTGACCGAGTCGGGCCACAGCGGCGCCATCAGGTACGGATCGAGCTGGAGCGCCAGCACCCGGCGCAGGTCGCCCGCCGATGACTTGCCGAACCCGTAGGCGAGCGCGATGTCGGCGTCACCGGTCAGCACCTTGACCCAGGCTTCGTACAGCGCCCACGCTCCGTCCATCTCCACATGCGACTCCATGACCGGCGGGAACGCGCCGATCGCGTCGACCGCCGAGACGAAGGAGAAGGCGCGCCCGGCCAGGTAATCGGAAGACCCCGAGCACCAGAAGCCGATGTCCTCTTTCGTTAGCCCGGTCTGGCCGAGCACCTCGCGGAAGATCGGCACCAGCATCTCAACGCCGTTGGTGGTGCCCTCCGTCCGCCGCACGTTCGGCGCCTCGGCGAAGCCGACTACTGCAACGTCCCTCACGTGTTGTCCTCACAAGTGGTGTGCGTACGACTCATATGGCGCGTCTGGCTCGCCGGTCGGCCGGAAGTGGTCGATGTTCTCCGACGTGGTGCCCCATTCCTCGGGCGGCTTCCATACCGCCTCGACCCGCATGCCCATCCGCACGTCATCCGGATCGCATTCCAGGATGAGATGCTGGAACGCGATGTCGGCGCCGTCCAGCAGGACCTGGGCGGCCACGTACGGCGACGGCACCCGCTGGCCGGGGAACGGGACGTTCACTACGCAGAATGTGGTCACGATGCCGCGGTCGGGCAGTTCGACCTCGGTCGTGGTCGGCACGCCATCGACCGGGCACGCTCCGCGCGGCGGCACGTACACCTTGCCGCAGACCTCACAGCGCTGGCCGATGATCCGCCCTTCCTGCAGCGAACGGAGGTAACGGCTTTCCTCAGCCGATGCGCTGTGCTGGTAGTGCAGGCGCACCGGGGTAACGATCATCGTGGTCGCAGCCACGCCGGCGGCCCTGGGCCCTGCCTCGATGGTGCCGCCTGCGGCAGTTCCGGCCGGCTCGAAGCACGCGATGTCGGTGATGTGCCCGGCTGGATTAGCCGCCCAGCGCGGCTGCACTCGCATGCCGGTGCTCATCTGCGCGGCCGATCCGGCGTCGACGGCGTGCAGCATCGCGGTATCGGCGCCGTCCAGCCGGATCAGCGCCCAGGCGAACGGATGGTCGAGCGGCTGGCCCTCGCGCGGCTCGGGCTGCCACGACCAGGTGACGACCGTTCCGTCGGGCCCGACCGGCACAAGTTCCGCTGGCTTGGCGAAGGTGACGGGGTCGTACTCGACCGGCGGGACAATTACCCGCCCGTCGGCCGCGCGGGATGCGAGGATCCGGCGCCCGGCCAGTGCCGTCATGAACTCGCCGAGCACCGGGCCGAGCGACCTGGTGTAGTCGAAGCTGATCTCCAGCGGTGCAGTCAGGGGCTGAGGTGCACCGAGGGAGGCGGGCGCGCTGGGCGGGGTAGTCACGGATCAGAGTGAAACACGTTCTAGGTCCGCGCGCCAAGCCCACGGACGACTCCGCCCCCGTGAACCCACTGAACCCGTGAAACCCCGGAACCGGCAAACCTCACCCGCGGGAGCCTCCGCCCCTGTGGTTAGCGGCCGTGGAACAGCGGTCGCCGCTTTTCCGCGAATGCCCGCGGTCCTTCCTTGGCGTCTTCGCTGGCGAATACCTCCATGCCGACCTTGGCCTCCAGCGCGAACGCCTCGGTCTCGGCCAGCCCTTCGGACTCCCGGATGGTGCGCAGAATCGCCTGCACTGCGACCGGTCCGTTGGCCGCGATCAGGTCTGCGATTTCCAGCGCCTTGGCCAGCGCCTGGCCGTCCTCCACGACGTGGCCGATCAGGCCGGCGGCCAGGGCTTCGTCGGCGGTGATGTGCCGTCCGGTCAGGAGTATGTCGGCAGCGACGGTGTACGGGATCTGGCGGACCAGCCGGACCGCGGAACCGCCGAGCGGGAACAGGCCCCAGCGGGCTTCTGACACCCCGAACCGGGCACTGCGGCCCGCCACCCGGATGTCGGTTGCCTGCAGGATCTCGGTGCCCCCGGCGATAGCCGCGCCTTCGACGGCGGCGATCAGTGGCTTGGTCAGCCGCCGGCCCTTGAGCAGCGGCTCGATCACCGACGGATTGAACGCCCCGGTTCTGAACGAGTCGCTCGGATGCGAGGCCGTCATCGCCTTCAGGTCAGCGCCCGCGCAGAAGGCACCGCCCGCGCCGGTAAGGATGCACGCCCTGATCTGCGGATCGTTGTCAACCTGGTCCCAGGCCTGCTGCATCAGGGCCATCATCGGCCCGCTGAGGGCATTGCGTGCGTGCGGCCTGTTCATGGTCACGATCAGTACGTGGCCACGAAGCTCGATCAGCGCATGCGGCTGATCGTCCTCGGCTGGCCCGGCCGCCCCTCGGTCCGGGTGCGTCGAAGTCACCGCCACTGCCTCCTTTGCCCGGCGAAAGCCTTGCCCGGAACGATAACACGTTCTAGTTTCTTACCCATGGCGCTGAACATCGCAGACCTATTCGAGCATGCTGCCGACGCGGTACCCGAGCGCCTGGCGATCGCCTGCGGCGACGACGAGATTACCTACCGCGCGCTCGAGGCGCGCAGCAACCAGCTCGCGCACTACCTCGCGGCCGCTGGCGTCGCCCCTGGCGACCATGTCGGCGTCTACGGCCGCAATTCCATCGAGCTCGTCACTGTGTTCCTGGCCAGCTACAAGCTGCGGGCGATAGCGGTCAACGTCAACTACCGGTACGTCGAGAACGAGCTACGCTACCTGTTCACCGAGGCCGAGCTCGTCGCGCTCGTGCACGACCGGCAGTTCAGCGGCCGGGTCGCGGCGCTGCTGCCCGAGTGTCCTGGCATCCGCGCGGCGCTGGCGATCGAGGACGGCAGCGGGGTGCCCCTCGAAGCGAGCGCCGATTTCGCGACCTCGATCGCGACCCAGTCGGCCGGCCGCGACTTCGGCGAGCGCAGTGGCGATGACATCTACATGCTCTACACAGGCGGCACAACCGGCTATCCCAAGGGCGTTCTGTGGCGGCACGAGGACGTCTGGCGGACACTGGGCGGGGGCATCGACTTCGCTACCGGCGCGCCGATGCCAGACGAATGGGAGCAGTCCAAGCGGGCCGCGCTGGCGCCCGCCGGGCTGGTCCGGCTGTGCTCGG
This sequence comes from uncultured Actinomycetota bacterium, assembly GCA_963804435.1. Classification (GTDB taxonomy): domain Bacteria; phylum Actinomycetota; class Actinomycetes; order Streptosporangiales; family Streptosporangiaceae; genus JAJYUU01. The sequence goes on from CAWDQI010000001.1 coordinate 5,506,900, forward strand.
CTCCACTCATTCACGGCAGCACCCAGTGGGGTGCGCTGGCCGCTTTGTTCTCAGGTGACGCCGTGGTGTTCGTGCCGCAGTTCGACCCGCACGACATCTGGCGGACGGTACAGCGCCGCCGGGTCAACCTGCTGATGGTTATCGGCGATGCGATGGCCCGGCCCCTGATCGAGGCCTACCAGGAAGAGCAGTACGACGTGTCCTCCCTGATCGCGATCTCCAGCAACGCGGCGCTGTTCTCGCCGGTCGTCAAGGACGAGTACCTGAAGCTGCTGCCCAACATCGTGATAACCGACGCGATCGGCGCATCCGAGACCGGCTTCACCGGGCTTGGCTACGTTTCGGCGGGCAACAAGCGAGCCGAGGGCCCGACGGTCACGCCCGGACCGGCCACGATCGTAATCGACGACAACAACAAGCCGGTCGGCCCCGGCCAGGTCGGCAGGCTGGCCAGGGGCGGGCACATCCCGCTGGGGTACTACAAGGATCCGGTGAAGACCGCTGCCCTATTCGCCGAGGTCGACGGCGTCCGCTACGCGGTGCCCGGAGACCTGGCCAGGGTGGAGGCTGACGGCTCGCTGACCCTGCTCGGCCGCGGCAACACCTGCGTGAACACTGGCGGGGAGAAGGTATACCCCGAGGAAGTCGAGGGCGCGCTCAAGTCCCACGCCGATGTGTTCGACGCCCTGGTGATCGGCGTACCGGACCAGCGGCTCGGCCAGCGGGTGGCGGCCCTAGTTCAGCCGCGTGAGGGCAGGACGATCGACCTGACAGAACTCGACGCCCACCTGCGCACCCAGATCGCGGGGTACAAGGTGCCGCGATCGGTCTGGCTGGTCGAACAGATCGGCCGGACGCCGGCCGGCAAGGCCGACTACAGCTGGGCCCGTCGGCACGCCGACCAGGTCGCGGCCGACAAACTGCCGTCAGCCTGAGGAGGCCCGGATGCCTACGCCCCGGCGAATACGAACAGCACTGTGCGACCAGCTCGGGATCGAGCATCCAATCGTCGGGTTCACCCCGTCTGAGCACGTAGCCGCGGCCATCAGCCGGGCTGGCGGTCTCGGCGTGCTTGGCTGCGTGCGGTTCAACGACGCGACCGAGCTGGACAAAGTGCTGCACTGGCTGGACGACAACACCGACGGGCGCCCATACGGCATCGACGTGGTGATGCCGGCCAAGGTCCCCGCCGAGGGAGCAGCCGTCGACCTGAACCAGCTGATTCCGGTCGGCCACAAGGAATTCGTTGACCAGACCCTGGTCAAGCTGGGCGTGCCGCCGCTGCCAGAGCAGGCCGAGGCCAGTGAAGGCGTGCTGGGCTGGCTGCACTCGGTGGCCCGCGCCCAGGTGGAGGTTGCGCTCGCGCACCCGGCCCGGCTGATCGCCAACGCGCTCGGACCGCCGCCTGCGGACATCATCGCCAGCGCGCACGAGCAGGGAATGCTAGTGGCCGCGCTGGCGGGGAAAGCGGTGCACGCGCGGGCGCACGTCGACGCCGGGGTCGACATCGTAGTGGCGCAGGGATATGAGGCTGGCGGTCACACGGGCGAGATCGCCAGCATGGTCCTGGTGCCGGAGGTCGTCGACGCAGTAGGGCCAGACGTTCCCGTGCTGGCGGCCGGCGGCATCGGCACCGGGCGGCAGATTGCCGCGGCCCTCGCTCTTGGCGCGGCCGGAGTCTGGATGGGATCCGCCTGGCTGATCACGCAGGAGTACGCGGCCCTGTCCCCGTTGCCTGGCCTGCGCGAGGCGCTGCTGGCAGCCACTTCGTCCGACACTGTGCGGTCGCGGATCTACAGCGGCAAGCCGGCCAGGCTGCTCAAGAACAGCTGGACCGACGCATGGTCCCAGCCCGGCGCACCCGATCCGCTGCCGATGCCGCTACAGAACCTGCTGGTCAGCGAGGCACACCAGCGGCTGATGCGATCCGGCAACCCCGATGTGATCCCGATGCCGGTCGGCCAGATCGTCGGCCGGATGAACGAGGTCAGGCCGGTTGCCGACGTCGTCGCTTCGCTGCTGGCCGAGCTCGACCAGACGCTGGCGACGCTGGACGCCCTGCGCTAGCGCTAGCGCAAGTCACCTCGGCTGCCTGCCCGGACCACGGGTCGATGCAACGACATTCCGGGCCGTCAGGAGCCGGGCGGCCGGTCCTTCTTCGGCAGCTTGCTGACCACGGCATCGTAGGAGGCGTCGATCGCCTCTAGGAGCTCGTCGACCGGGATCGCCCCGCCGGTTGCCAGCGTGTTCCAGCCGGACCTGCCGATGTAGGGCATGACCGAGGCGTCATCCGGGAAACGGGCAATCCACTCATCTGCCGCGTCCCGGCTCGCGCCGCACTTGAGGCCGATGCCGGTACCGTGGGACCCGAGAAAGGCGAAAATCTTGCCGCCGACCTTGGCGACAACGTCGCCTTCCCACGGCTCGTCCCGCCAAGCGCCCGGTTTGGCCAGGCAGTACGCGAGCAGCTCGTCCCACGTCATGGGCGGCCGCGTCAGGTGTCGGCGGTGCCGCCTGCATCCCGGCTGGCGCTGCTGACCTGCACCGACCCTGGAGGCTGGCGGAGCACGCGGATGCTCGCTACCGGGTGCACATCCGGCCGTGCGGTCCGGTGGCCTTGGTTATCACCGAGCAGCACGAGGTGGCATGTCCGGCAGCCATTCGTTCGGTACACCAGCACGCCACCGACGAGCTGACCCTTCAAGCCGAGCTCGGAGAAGACCCCAGCCCACCGCGGCGCCGCATCCGCCTGCACCAAGATGGCGCCGACGTCGGCCCGCCTGATAAACGCGCGGAACTGCTCGATGTAGAGCGGGGTAGTGAAGTCCAGGTTCTGCACGGCCAGCGGCAGGTCAGTCCTGGGCGTGATGACGGCGTTAATGTAGCCACCGGCGAGCCGGAAGTAGAAGTTGCTCTGCGCCTGCCACAGCATCCCCGCGTTACCGACCTCGGAAATCACCACGACCGTCTCGCCTGGCGAGAGCTGGTGCCGGTACCAACCGGCGCTGACGAACTCCGGCACATCGCTTCTCGGCGTGATGCCGAAGGTCGGGATGTCCGCCACGATGGCCACGATGGCCAGTGCGGCCAGCGGCCACCTGGCCCAGTGCCACCGGCGCGGCCCGGCCATCCAGAGCGCCGTCATCACTGCCAGGATCAGGAAGGCGAACACCATGAGCCTGGACGGAAACGCGCTTTGCAGGATCGGCAGCATCCAGATCTTGCCCCAGGGCAGCCCGACGAATTCCTTGCCTTCCACGTAGACGGCCGGGCCTAGCGCCGCGGCGATGGTAACGACCAGCATCAGGATCAGGAACCGGGTAATCCGGCTCCGCCAGGTAAACACGGCCAGGCCCACTGCGAGGAGCAGCGCCGGGATGCCCACATAGCCTTCCGCGGTCTCGCCGAGCGACACCATGGCGCGGGAGTTGCGTGCCAGCCAGCTCAGGCCGAAGGTGTTGCCCGGCCTCGGCACTACCAGGCTGGCCACGTCCAGTCCGGACACGTGCATGAACTTCGGCGGGACGTGGGTGAGCGCGAAGGCGATATACGGCGCGATCAGCACGGCCGCAATGGCGAACGCCAGGCCTGCCAGCCAGGCTCAGCCGGGCGATCTGCGGCAGGCGGCTTTGCCGGCCACGGCGTAGCCCACCAGCAGGCCGATAATCAGGATCGCCGTCAAGTCGGCGAACGTCTCGAGGAAGAGGTAGAACTGCAGGGCCATCGTGACCGCGAGCAGCGCAACGAACGTACGCGGCCCGATGGCGCCATCTCGCCATGCCACGATGAGGTAGGCCATCAGCGGCAAGAGCAACGTGAAGGTCACGTTGAGCTGTCCGGCGGTGGTGTGATTCATCGTGTACGCGGAGAATCCGAACACTGCGCCGCCAGCCAGGGCGGGAAAGAACCGGCCGGTGAGCCTGCGGCACAGCACGAACGCAGCCCACGCGGACAACGGCGGGGCCAGGGCCACCAGCAGGCTGAAGGACACTACGGGACCCGCCGCCGCCGTCAGCGGCCAGGCAAGCAAAGCGAGTGGCCCGATGGTCGTTATCCAGACCAGATTGTGGCCTACCGGGACACCTATCAGGTGGGTGTAGTAGGGGTTGAGCCCATGCGAGATCGCGTACGGCCACCAGCGCAGGCACCATACGTAGAAGTTCGGGTCCTGGCTCGACTGGTCGAGCACCGGCAGGGACAGGTGGTCAATGAGCGGGTGTGCCGATGTCGTGAGCCAGGCCGTCACGTAGATTGCCAGCGCAGCCAGCCCCTGCACCAGCCGGTACCGCCTCCGGATGACGCGCCATAGCCAGGCCGGGCCAGCAGCCAGCCAGCGAAGGACCGGCCGGACCCGGCGCGAGGCCTGCCCCGCAGGGCGCGGTGGTTGCGCTGGCTCCGCTTCCGTGGTATCGAACGCCGCGGACTCGTCGTCGCGGCTGCTCAGCATGGCCATTAGGCCGGCGGAGCCGGGCGCGGGGTACCCTGCTCCGGGCCGGGCTGGCTAACCGGTGGCGGCATCACGCGACCTTCACCCTGACCAGCGCTGCCGAATCCGTGCGACTCGCGCACCAGGTAGAGCGGCCTCGCCCTGACCTCGTCATAAATCCGCGCCACGTACTGCCCGACCATTCCGACCACGATCAGCTGGACGCCGCTGAGGAAAGTGATCGTCACCAGCAAGGAGGCATAGCCAGGTACGTACGGCAGGCCCGCGAGCTTCAGCGCAATGGCGACCAGCCCGTATACCACCGCGCCCATGGCCATCACCACGCCGAGCGTGAGGGCCAACCGCAACGGTACTGTCGAGAAGCCCACGAATCCATCAGTGGCCAGGCGCATCATCTTCCGAAGCGGGTACTTGGTCGTGCCCGCCTTCCGTGAAGCCCTGGTGTAAGGCACCGCAACCTGGCGGAAACCGACCCACGAGAACATGCCGCGAACGTAGCGGTTCCGCTCACGCATCTGCAGGAAGGCATTGAGTGCCTTCCTGTCGACGAGGCGGAAGTCGCCCACGTCGACCGGCTGCTCGACCTCGGCGAGCCGGCGCTGCATGCCGTAAAAGAGCGTCGCCGTCGTCCGCTTGAACAGCGTCTCGCCCTCCCGCTGCTCCCGCACCGCGTAAACGACCTCGTAGCCCTCCTGCCAGCGAGCGGCCATCTGGAGTATGACCTCGGGAGGGTCCTGGAGGTCGGCGTCCATGATGATCACAGCCTGCCCGGCCGCCGCATCCATGCCAGCGGTGATGGCGATCTGATGGCCGAAGTTGCGCGACAGCTGGATAACTTTGAACCGGGGATCCTCCAGGTTGGCCTGGACCATGAGCTGATAGCTGGCGTCCCGGCTGCCATCGTCCACGAGCACCACTTCAGCGGTGCCGTCCAAGCGATCCATGACCTCGCGCAACCGCTTGAATAGGTCGGGAAACGACTCTTCTTCGTTATATATAGGAATAACGATTGAGTATCTGGGCGTATCCAATGTCCGTATCTCTCCCCGTCCAGCATCAAGCTATCCCCCATCGATCGGTCTCCCTGACGCAATCCTGGGAATTTTACGATAAGTAGACCGGAGCAGGATAAATTGTTGGCCGACCGTGCCCGAGGTCACCCCGACGCGGAGCGCACGGATTGCGCTGCAGGTACGGGCGCCGCATCGGGGCTGACAGCGGAACCAGCCGCTGCTGGACTGCGTAGACTACCGCTAGTCATACTGCACCTAGACGATCCCCGGCGAGGCACCAGCCCCGGCGGAACCACTGGCGTCTGCGGTCGCCACAACGGGATTGCCTCGCAGGTAAGTTACTGCATTGTAAGACTAGAAACCGCTTTCCATAACTATGCTAGGCTTACGACTATCGCTAACTGGAGTTTCCTGAGCAACCATGGGCGCGTGCTGCTGTGCATTGCCGGTGATCCCACAATGCGGCTCCGCGATATAGCGGCGCGCCTGGGCATCACCGAACGACGCGCCTACGGCATCGTGGCCGACCTCACCCAGGCTGGCTACATCGCCAAACTGAAGGACGGCCGCCGCAACCGCTATCAGATCCAGGCCCATCTGCCACTGCCCGAGCCCGCCAGCCAAGAGCGGACTGTCGGCGAAGTTCTCGCGCTGCTAGCGGGGAAGCACGACTCAGCGGGCACGCTGCCAGGGCACCGGGACGCCGTCAGCGGTGTCCCGCGCAGCTGATGCTGGTGATCTACTAGAGACTGAAGCCGCAGCCGCTCCGGACCCCGGCGGCTCACCACTAGCGCGCCCCACTTTGCTGAGCCCAGGAGCCCGAGCCATGAGCCTGCCCAACGGAGCAAGCCAGTTCACCCTGCCGAAGCCTCCGTCCCTCGGCCGGGGCAGCGACTACGCCGAGCTTTCCCGTCAGGTCAGGCAGGCCGGCTTGATGGATCGGCGGCCGTGGCGCTACGCCGGCAGGATTGCCCTGACGGTAGGGCTGCTGGCCGCCGGGTGGGCCGCCTTCGTGCTGGTGGGCAATTCGTGGTGGCAGCTCGCGGTGGCAGTCTTCCTGGCTGTCATCTTCACCCAGCTAGGATTCCTAGGCCACGATGCCGGGCATCGGCAGGTCTGCGCATCCCGGCGGGGGAGCTATATCCTGGGCGTCCTGCTCGGTAACCTCGGCATCGGGCTGAGCTTTGGCTGGTGGGTGAGCAAGCACAACCGTCATCACGCCCACCCCAACACCGAGGACGCCGACCCCGATATCGCGATGAAGGTGCTGGCCTTCACCCCCGGCCAGGCGCGGCTGAGTCAGGGCTTGTCCAGGCTGCTATTCCGCTGGCAGGCCTACCTGTTCTTCCCGCTGCTGCTGGCCGAGGCGTTCAGCCTGCATGCCGCCAGCATCGGAGCGGTGACCAGACGCACAGCACGGCGCCCGCTCGCGGAGGGCATCCTGCTCGCCGTGCATCTGGCCGGTTATCTCACCATCGTGTTCCTGGTCCTGCCGCCGGCGAAGGCCATCGTCTTCCTGCTGGTCCAGCAGTGCCTGTTCGGGTTGTATCTCGGCGCCTCGTTCGCCCCCAACCATAAGGGCATGCCCATTCTGCCCGCCGCCGACAACAGCGACTTCCTGCGCCGCCAGGTGCTCACCTCGCGAAACGTCCGCGGCGGCTGGCTGACCGACCTGATGATGGGCAGCCTGAACTACCAGATCGAGCATCACCTCTTCCCTTCCATGCCCCGGACGAACCTGGCCCGGTCCCAGCCGCTAATCAGGGATTTCTGCCGGCAGCGCGGCCTGCCCTATTGCGAGGCCACCCTGGTCGGGTCCTACGCCCAGGCGCTGCGCTATCTCAACAGCGTCGGCAAGCAGGCGCAACGCCAGCGATAACGCCGGCGCCCGCCAGCCCTTCGTCTGCCGTTCGCCGGGGTGAGGACGTAACCCGCCGCGATGGGGGCCAGACTGGAAGCAGCGATCACCGCGAGCGAGGCACACGACGGGAGAATCTGAATGCGCAGTCAGATCACCGCGGCGAACGCGGGCACCATCGATGTCGGGGGTGACCTCACCGTCAACCGGATCGGCTTCGGGGCGATGCGGATCACCGGGCCCGGCATCTGGGGTAATCCCCAGGACCTGGAGGGAGCAAAGGCGGCACTGCGCCGCGCCCTGGACCTCGGGGTCAACTTCATCGACACCGCGGACTCCTACGGCCCGGAAGTGAGCGAGAGGCTGATCGCCGAGTCGCTGTACCCCTATCCCGACGACCTTGTCATCGCCAGCAAGGGCGGCCTGGATCGACCGGGCCCCGGACGCTGGGAGGCCGACGGGCGCCCCGAACACCTGCGCGCGGCGTGCGAGGGGAGCCTGCGCAGGCTGCGCCTTGACCAGATTCCGCTGTATCAGTTCCACCGGCCGGACCCGAAAGTCCCGATCGCGGACTCGATCGGCGCGCTGGTCGCCCTGAAGGATGAGGGAAAGATACGGCATATCGGGATCTCAAACGCCTCGGAGGAGCAGCTGCGGGAGGCGGAGCGCATCACCCCGATCGTGTCCGTGCAGAACCGCTATAATCCCGCCGACCGGTCGTCGGAATCGATGGTCGACCTGTGCGAGCAGGAGCACCTAGCATTTCTGCCCTGGGCGCCGATGCAGGACGCAAGCCAGAACAACGCGGTCACCGAGGCAGCGCGACATCACGGCGCCAGCGTGCACCAGATCGCCCTCGCCTGGCTGCTCGCCCGGTCACCGAACATACTGCCCATTCCCGGCAGCGCATCCGCCGACCACGTCACGGACAACATCGCCGCCGCGGGGATCACGCTCAGTCCGGACGAGATTGCCGCCATCAGCCGGGCCGGCTGACCCCAGCCGGGGCGCCGCCCGCATGCAAGCTCGGCCGCAGCTCGTCGCCTGCCAGCATTGCGGGCGGTCCAACCGAGTGCCAGCGTCCGGCCGGGGAATACCGGCCTGCGGCAACTGCCGGAGCCCGCTCCCCTGGATCACGGCCGCGGCCGACGCGGACTTCGCTGAGATCGCGGAGGACGCCACCATCGATGTGCTGGTGGCGGTCTGGGCGTCATGGTGTCCGCTCTGCCGGCGCGCAAACCCCGCGCTGGAGCGGCTGGCTCGGGTACTGGCTGGCCGGCTGAAGCTGGTCCAGGTCGACGTGACGCAGGCGCCGGCCCTGCAAGAGCGGTTCGTGATCGAGGCAGTGCCCACCCTGATACTGATGCGCGGGCCGCTCGTCCGCGGTTATTGCGCCGGCGCCCCGCCCGAGCCGTCGCTGCGGGCCTGGCTCGAGCGGGCAAGCCGGACCGGGCCCGCGGAAATGGGCCCCAGCCTGCGCCTGGGGGCGCCCCGATCCGGCGCCGCGGACGTGCAGCAGGCCCCGTAGCCCGTCAGCCGACCAAGCAGTTCCGGCGCTGGGCTGCGGACTAACTGGTTTGAGGATGTGCCGGCCGGCCAGCCGCAGGAATGTGGGCGTAGTGCCGGCAACCCGGGCATGGGCCAGCGGGGCCCTGCTCCCTAGCGACATTAAGCCCGACAAGGTGAGCGCTGAGCCTGCCGACGGGGTACTAACGCTGACTGTACCGAAATCCGAACAGGCCAAGCCGCGCCAGGTCGAAGTTGCTGGCTAACCGGAGGCCGCCAGGCGTATGCAACACGCCGACTAGGAGGTAGGCATGGCAACCGCCGTTGGCATCGATCTCGGGACCACCAACTCGGTTATCGCGGTGACGGAGGCCGCCAAGCCGACGGTCGTACCCAATGCGGAGGGACAGCGGACCACGCCGTCGGTGGTGGCCTTCACCCCGCAGGGCGAGCGCCTCGTCGGTCAGCTGGCGCGCCGGCAGGCGATCTTGAATCCGAAGGGCACGATCTACTCGGCTAAGCGCTTCATCGGCCGCCGGTACGACGAGGTCGAAAGCGAGAAGCACGCCGTATCGTTCGACGTGGTCCCCGGTCCGGATGGGTCCGTGCGCTTTTCCGTGCAAGGCAAGTTGTACGCGCCCGAGGAGATCTCCGCGCTGGTCCTGCGGAAGCTGGCCGAGGACGCATCGAAATTCCTCGGCGAGAGAGTGACCGAGGCGGTTATCACGGTTCCCGCCTATTTCAACGATGCCCAGCGCCAGGCGACCAAGGACGCGGGGCGAATCGCCGGCCTGGAGGTACTGCGGATCATCAACGAGCCGACGGCGGCTGCCCTGGCCTACGGCCTGGACAAGAAGGGCGGCGAGACCGTACTCGTTTACGATCTAGGCGGCGGGACCTTCGATGTCAGCATCCTGGACATCGGCGACGGCGTCGTCGAGGTGCGGGCGACCGCTGGTGACACTCACCTCGGTGGCGACGACTTCGACCGGCGGCTCGTCGACTACCTGGCCGATGAGTTTCAGCGCGACAACGGGATCGACCTGCGAGCCGATCCGCAGGCGCTGCAGCGCCTGTTCGAGGCATCCGAAAAAGCTAAGGTCGAGTTGTCTGCTGTCACCCAGACGACCGTCAGCCTGCCGTTCATCACCGCCGATGCGACCGGGCCCAAGCACCTCAACGCCACGTTGATGCGGTCTACCTTCGAGCAGATCACCGGCGATCTCATCGAACGCACGACCGGCCCGGTGAAGCAAGCCCTTGCCGATGCCAAGCTCACCGACAGCGACATCGACGAGGTGATCCTGGTCGGCGGGTCCACCCGGATACCGGCGGTGCAGAACCTGGTCCGTCGGCTGACCGGCGGAAAGGACCCGAATATGACCGTCAACCCGGACGAGGTCGTCGCGCTCGGCGCGGCCGTGCAGGCCGCCGTGATCAAGGGCGAGGTCAAGGATGTCGTCCTCCTGGACGTCACCCCGCTGTCCTTGGGCATCGAGACGCTGGGCGGAGTGATGACCAAGGTGATCGACCGCAACACCACCATCCCGGCCCGGCGCGCTGAAACGTTCAGCACTGCCGAGGACAACCAGTCAGCCGTGGACGTGGTCGTCCTGCAGGGCGAGCGCGAGCGCGCGGCCGACAACCGGGAACTGGCCAAGTTCCGGCTGGAGAACATCCGGCCGGCGCCACGCGGGGAGCCGCAAGTCGAGGTCACTTACGACATTGACGCCAACGGGATCCTGAACGTGTCCGCCAAGGACAAGGACACCGGGGCCGAGCAGCGGATCACCATCAGCGAAAGCTCGAACCTGGATCAGGCCGAGGTAGAGCGGATGATCGCTGACGCTGAGCAGCACCACGAAGAGGACCGGCGGCTGCGCGAGCTGACCGACGCTCGCAACGAGCTCGACACGGCCACCTACCAGGTCGAGCAATTGCTCTCCCAGCGAGGCGACTCGGTCCCGGTGCATGAGAAGGCGCGGGCCGAGAACCTGGCAGCCGACGCGCGGCAGGCGCTGAAGCAGGAGTCCGCGCTGGCGGCCATCCGGAACCTGACCGCCGAGCTGCGGCAGGTCTACCAGGCACTGAGCGCGGCGAGTGGGGCGTCACAGGGTCAGCCCGCTGGCCAGGCGGGCGCCGGCCAGGCAGGCAACCGGCCGGGAAGTGACGACGATGACGTGATCGATGCCGAGTTCACCACTCATGAATGAGCGGAGCATGAGCTCAGAGTCCGGGCCCGACCGCCCGGCGCCTCCCCCGCCGGCCCGGCCGCGGGATGATGCCGCGGCCGGGTCCGGGCGCGAGCCAGAAGCCGGGCTGACCTCCGCCGACCCGGCAAATAGCAGTCCGAGTGGCGAGGTTGCGGCCCGGATCGCCGAGCTGGAGGACCAGCGGCTGCGGGCGCTGGCTGAGTTGGACAACGCGCGGAAGAGATGCGCGAGTCAGATCAGCCGCACCGAGGCGGAGACCAGGGCGCGAGTTGCCCGGCTATGGCTGCCCGTGGTTGACAACCTCGAGCTTGCGCTGCAGCACGCGGCAGCTGATCCCGGCTCGATCGTCGAAGGCATCAGGGCCATCCGGGAGCAGGCCTTGAGCGTGCTCGTGCAGCTAGGCTTCGCGCGCCGCGACGACCTGGGGACAAGGTTTGATCCCAGCCGGCATGAGGCCGTGGCGTCCCGCGCAGATCCGGACGCACCTGACGGCTCGGTCGTCGAGGTAGTCCGGCCCGCCTATGGCGAGAAGGACAGCCAGCTCAGGCCAGCTCAGGTAGTCGTCGCCAAGGCGGACTGATGGCCACCGCCGACCGGGATTTCTACCAGATCCTGGGCGTGCCGAGGAACGCCAGCCAGGACGAGATCCAGCGCGCTTACCGCAAGCTCGCCCGCTCCCATCACCCGGACGTCAACAAGGATCCGGGCGCGGAAGACCGATTCAAGGACATTTCGGAGGCGTACTCCGTGCTGTCCGATCCGCAGACCAGGCGCCGCTATGACGCGTTCGGGCCCGACTTCCGCCAGGTGCCCGAGGATGTCGATCCAGAGGCCTGGCGGCGAGCCCAAGCCGGGGCGCGCACCGGAGCCGGCCAGGCCGGTCGCGGCCCGGGCAGCTTCAGTTACACCACGGGCGACATCAACCTGGATGACCTTTTCGGCGGCCTGTTCGGCGGCCGGGCCGGCCGGGCTGGGGGCCGACGGCCGGCGCTGACCAGGAAGCGGCCATCGATCTGACTGTGGAGGAGGCCTACCAGGGCGGCCGCCGCCAGATCACGGTCGGTAGCGGGCCCGGGGCGCGGACGCTGCAGGTGACGATCCCGCCCGGAGTCACCGACGGGCAGCGGATCCGGCTGGCCGGACAGGGCGGCCGGGGCAGCGACAGCGGGCCGGCCGGGGACTTGTATCTGGTGGTCCGGATCTCTGAGCACCCGACCTACCGGCTGGAGGGCCGCGACGTGCATGTCGAGCTGCGGCTGGCCCCATGGGAAGCCGCGCTGGGAACTGCGGTAGCGGTCGACACGCCCGGCGGTGAGGCGAAGGTAACCGTCCCGGCCGGAACGTCGAGCGGCAGGCGGCTCCGGCTTCGCGGCCGCGGCCTGCCCAACCCGAAAGGCAAGCCCGGTGACCTATACGCCGAGGCCCGCATCATGGTGCCGCCCAAACTGTCTCAGCCGGAACGGGAGCTGTTCGAGCAGCTTGCGGCGGCGTCCCAGTTCGACCCGAGGAGACGGCGATGAGCCACGCCCTGGTCCGTGCCCAGCGGCTGGACTTGGATGAGTTTGCCGCGGCGGCCGGGATGCACCCAGATCTTGTCCGCAGGCTTGTCGCGCTCGGCGTCCTGGATGCGGCCTGCGACCCGGCCGGCCGCTACTGGTTCGCTCCGGCCGAGCTGGCCGAGGTGGGCCGGATACAGCGGCTCCGGGCCGGCTTCGCGCTCAACTATGCGGCGATCGGGCTCGTTACCGACCTGCTCGACCGAATCGCCATGCTCGAAGCTGCCCTGCGAGGGGCCCGACGGCCAGGAGGGTAAAGAGATGGACCCGGCTCGGCTCACCCAGAAGTCGCAGGAAGGCCTGCATGACGCGCAGACCAAAGCGCTGCGCTTCGGGCACACCGAAGTAGACGGCGAGCATCTGCTGCTCGCACTGCTCGAGCAGCCGGAAGGCATCGTGCCCCGGCTGCTCGCGCAGGCTGGCGCCGATACTGACCGGCTCCGCGCTGCACTAGAGGCCGAGATGTCCAGGCGGCCGCGAGTCAGCGGGCCTGGCGCGGCCCCCGGCCAGGTCAACGTCACCCAGCGGCTGGCAAGGCTGCTGGACGCCGCCGAGCAGGAGGCCGGGCGGCTGAAGGACGAGTATGTCTCCGTCGAGCATCTCCTGCTGGCCCTGCTGGGCGAAGGCCCGACGTCGGCCGCCGGACGGCTACTGCGCGACGAAGGCCTGACCCAGGACTCCTTCCTGCAGGCGCTGACCAGGATCCGCGGCAACCAGCGAGTGACCTCGGCATCGCCAGAAAGCGCATACGAGGCGCTGGACAAGTACGGCCGGGATCTTGTCGCGGACGCGGCCGCCGGCCGGCTCGACCCCGTCATCGGCCGGGACGCGGAGATACGCCGCGTCACGCAGATCCTGTCCCGCAAGACCAAGAACAATCCGGTGCTCATCGGGGACCCCGGCGTGGGCAAGACCGCGATCGTCGAGGGCCTGGCCCAGCGGATCACCCGCGGGGACGTCCCCGAGGGCCTGCGGGACAAGGCCGTCTTCAGCCTGGACATGGGCGCGCTGGTGGCCGGCGCCAAATACCGGGGCGAGTTCGAGGAACGGCTGAAGGCGGTGCTCGCCGAGGTGAAGGCCGCGGCCGGGCGCATCCTGCTGTTCGTCGACGAGCTGCACACCGTCGTCGGCGCAGGAGCGGCCGAGGGCGCCATGGATGCCGGCAACATGCTTAAGCCGATGCTGGCCCGCGGCGAGCTGCACATGATCGGCGCCACTACGGTCGATGAGTACCGTAAGCAGATCGAGAAAGACGCGGCCCTGGAACGCAGATTCCAGCCGGTCATGGTGAACGAGCCCTCGGTCGAGGACACTGTGTCGATTCTGCGCGGCCTGCGCGAGCGGCTCGAGGTCTTCCATGGCGTGAAGATCTCGGACAGCGCGCTAGTGGCGGCGGTGACGATGAGTCACCGGTACATCTCTGACCGGTTCCTCCCGGACAAGGCAATCGATCTCGTCGACGAGGCGTGCGCGGTGATCCGCACCGAGATCGACTCCATGCCGGCCGAGCTCGACGAGCTCACCCGGCGGGTCATGCGGCTGGAGATCGAGGAGGCGGCGCTGGCCAAGGAGGAGGACCAGGCCAGCCGCGCTCGACTGGAGATCCTGCGCCGGGAACTGGCCGACCTGCGGGCGGAGGCCGATGCGCTGCGCGCCCAGTGGGAGGTGGAACGGCAAGCGCTCAGGCGGGTGCAGGACCTGCGAGCGGAGATGGAACAGGTCCGGCTGGATGCCGACCAGGCCGAGCGCGACTACGACCTGAACAAGGCCGCCGAGCTCCGCCTCGGCCGGCTGCCCGAGCTGCAGCGCCGTCTGCAGGCCGAGGAGGAACGGCTTGCCGCCCGGACGAGCGGGCAGCGGCTGCTGCGAGAGGTAGTTACCGATGACGAGATCGCATCGATCGTCTCCCGGTGGACGGGCATCCCGGTCAGCCGGCTGCAGGAGGGCGAGCGGGAGAAGCTGCTGCGCCTTGACCAGATCCTGCACGAGCGAGTGATCGGCCAGGACGAGGCGGTTCAGCTGGTCACCGACGCGATCATCCGGGCCCGGTCAGGGATCAAGGACCCGCGCCGGCCGATCGGGTCCTTCATCTTCCTCGGCCCGACCGGGGTCGGCAAAACCGAGCTGGCCAAGTCGCTCGCGGCCGCGCTCTTCGACACCGAGGAGAGCATCGTCCGGATCGACATGACGGAGTACCAGGAGCGGCACACGGTCAGCCGGCTCGTGGGCGCGCCGCCTGGTTACGTCGGCTACGAGGAAGGCGGGCAGCTGACTGAGGCAGTCCGCCGCCGGCCCTACTCGGTCGTCCTGTTCGATGAGGTGGAGAAGGCGCACCCTGACGTCTTCAACACCTTGCTCCAGGTGCTGGACGACGGCAGGCTGACCGACGGTCAGGGCCGCACCGTCGACTTCCGCAACACCGTGATCATCATGACCTCCAATATCGGCTCGGAGTACCTGCTGGAGGACGCCACCGCGGCCGGCGAGATCAAGCCGGACGCGCGGGACCGCGTGATGGCGGCAATGCGAGCGCACTTCCGGCCCGAGTTCCTGAACCGGCTCGACGACATCGTCTTGTTCAAGCCGCTGACGGAAGCCGAAATTGAGCGCATCGTAGAGCTGATGTTCAACGATCTTCGAACCCGGCTGGCGGAGCGCCAGATGACCCTGGAGCTATCGGACGAGGCGCGCCGGTACATCGCCGAGCAGGGCTTCGACCCGGTATACGGAGCGCGCCCGCTGCGCAGGTTCATTGCCAGGGAGGTCGAGACAAGGATCGGGCGCGCGCTGCTGGCGGGCGACGCGCGGGACGGCGCCGTGATCCGGGTCGGTTATGCCGAGACCGAACTGATCGTCAGCTACGAGAATCCAAGCTAACGTGGTGGCCTGAGCAATGGACGCTGACCTGATCCGGTGCCCGAACTGCGGGCGCAGAAACCGGGTACCCGCCGTGGCCGCCGGGACCCCGCGGTGCGGCAACTGCCACCGGCCGCTGCCCTGGATCGTGGACGCCGGCGACGACACATTCACCGAGGTCGCCGAGAAGTCCGCCGTTCCGGTAGTGGTGGACCTATGGGCTCCTTGGTGCGGGCCGTGCCGCATGGTAAGCCCGGCGCTGGCACAGGTCGCCACCGAGCTGGCCGGCCGGATCAAGCTGGTTAAGGTCAACGTCGATTCCTCGCCCCGGCTGCAGCAGCGGTTCGGCGTGCAGGCGATCCCGACCCTGCTGGTGCTGCGCGACGGCCAGCTCGTCGCCCAGCAGACCGGCGCAGCACCCGCTCCGGCGCTGCGGGCCTGGGTGGACCAGGCCCTGGCCAGCAGGGAAGCACCCGGCTAGCCGGGCTCATCGCTAGGGGTAGCTCGTTACGTCACTGGGCGTGGTGTTGGATGCCGTTACTGCGCCGGTGTTGTTGATGACGTGGGTGATCGTGCCCACGCCGCCCAGCGAGACCGTGAGCAGGTCGTGCCACGACACCCCGGCGGCGGCCGGCGACTGGAACGCGTTGTACGAATTGACCGCGGGATTGACGTTGAAGTAGCAGTAGCTGCCCAGACCCCACCCGCCGAACGAGGTGACGTTGCTGGCCACCGCGATCGCGGGGTACCCGTTCTGGGAGCCGTTCATCCACGCCGCCTGGCTGGGCGGGTCGTAGGGCATCTCATTCTGGAAGAAAATGATCTTTCCGTTCTGGCCGTTCCAGACGACCTCGGTCTGCTGGTAATGCTCGACGAACAGGCCGGTCGCCTCGACGTTGCTGCCGTTGACGATCATTCCGTTGCTGGCAGTGTTGACAGTCCAGCCGACCGTCCCGGAGTTGCCGTGGTCGGCCCGCCAGGCCCAGACGTCGTCCACGATGGTGTCGTTGGCGTTGACGACCAGGCTGGCCGTCGCCTTGCCGGCGATATCGCCGCCGATCCGGAAGAACACGTCCTGGACGGATATCGGGTCGCTGGCGTGGCTAGAGGCCGACCCGGCCGGGCCGACCGTGAGCAGCGCCGCGGAGCTGACGGTGCCGCCGTCGAACAGCAGGCCCTTGATCCGGACGCCGCTGACGTCCGACACCTGCATGGTGTTCACGCCGTTCGCCGGGATCAGCGTCGGGAACCCGATGCCGAGGATGGTGGTGTCGGGGTGGGTGACGTTGAGTGTCTGGCCGAGGGTGTAGACACCGGGGGTGAACAGCAGGTTGCAGCCCTCCGACAGGGCGGTGTTGATGGTCGCCGCGCTCATCGACGGGTCGGCGACAAAGAACTGGCTCATGGGCACCGACGTCCCCGGCGTCGGGCCGCCGGCCCAGCTGGGACCGGACGAGCTGGTTCGCAGCGACGGCTCGAAGACGTGATAATTGCCGCTCGAGTCGACGTAGAGGTACGGCACGTCCCTGGAGACCGGGGTCGTGGCCAGCGTGGTCACCGGCGGGCTCGGGAAGCTCTGCGCCGGAGCGCCGGATACGCCGGAGAACACCATGTTCCATACCGAGCCGCTCCAGCTGCCGAAGCTGCTGTCACGCGAGTACCACTGCTGCTGCGACGCCGAGGACACCTGACCGGAGACCTTGGCATCCGCGATGTAGCCGCCGCTGGCGTAGCCGTAGCTGGCCGGGTACAGCTCCAGGCCGCCATGAATGTCCATCCGGCGGAAGGGCCCGGCCTGCGCCACGGCCCAGCGGTCAGACCCAGCCGACGGGTTGATCGCCATGTTCTCGGCCGACCGCCAGAAGTTCTGCGTGGCGTTGCCCGTGCCGTCGAAGGAGTCGACGGTCACGTCGCCGTTGATGGTGACGTCGTCGGGGTTCTGGCCGAGGCCCGCGATGGAGGTGTAGTAGCCCATGTTGGCAGTCACGCTGTAGGTGCCCGGCTTGAACAGCAGGGCGTAGCGCTGCGTCCCGAACTGGTTCAGCTTCTGCGTATTGAATACGCTGTTCAGCGTGTTCTGGATCGACGTGGCCGACATGCCCGGGTCGAAGATGTAGACGTTCGCGCCGAAATTCGGCGTGTTCGACTGCGCCGGGCAGCCGGCCGCGGTACCGACGGTCCAGCTGAACGAGGCGGTGCCGGAGGCACCCGTGGTGTCCTTGGCCGTGACGGTGACGCTGGATGAGCCTGCTGCGGCGGGCGTTCCGGTGATCAGGCCCGAGGGGCTGATGGACAAGCCTGCCGGCAGCCCGGTGGCGCTGTAGCTCAGCGTCTGACCGGACGCGGAGTCAGTGGCGCTGATCTGCAGGCTGACCGCGGTGCCGACGGTCGAACTCTGGCTGCCAGGATTGGCGACGGTTACCGTGTTACCGCCGCCGCCGCCCGTGGCGGCGTAGACGCCGAACTCCCACAGGCAGTAGCCGTACTGGGTGCCCCGCACCGTGCCGTACATGCGGACGTAGCGGCCAGTGCCCGAGACATTGAGGGTCTGGATCCCCCCGGTGCCGGTCGTGGCGGAGAAGATGGACGTCCAGGTCGTGCCGTCGGGTGACGTCTGGATCTGGAACGCCTTGCCGTACGCAGTCTCCCAGTCCAGCGTGACCTGGCAGATCGCCTGGCTGGACCCGAGATCGACCTGCAGCCACTGCGGATCGGAGAACGCGCTGGACCAGCGGGTGCCGGCGTTGCCGTCGACCGCGGCCGAGGCAGGCGTGCCGGCGTTCTCGATCGAGGACGCCGTGGCGGGGTGATTGAGGGCGGCGTCCGCCGGGCCGCACCCGCTGCCGCCGCCTATGGTCCCGTAGACCTGGAACTCCCACAGCGAGTAGCCGTACGGAGTAGCCCGGGCCGTTCCGTACATGCGGACGTACCGGCCGGTGCCCGTCACGTTCAGCGTCTGCGTGCCTCCGGTGCCGGTGGTCGTGGAGTAGATCGTCGCCCAGTTCGTGCCGTCATTGGAGATCTGGATCTGGAACGCTGTCGCGTACGCGGCCTCCCACTGCAGCACAACCTGGGTGATCGAAGCACTGGCCCCGAGATCGACCTGCAGCCATTGCGGATCCGAGAACGCGCTCGACCAGCGGGTCCCGGTGTTACCGTCCACGGCGTTGGACGCCGGGAACGAGGCGCTCTGGACCGACGAGGCGGTCGCGGGCCGACCCTGCGACAGCAACGTCGAGGCGCCACCCGCCCGGCTAGCCGGACCGGCGACTAACGCCAAGGTGGCGGCTAACGCGGCTACCGTTGCGAGGATCCAGGCCCGCGGACGGGCTAACGACCGGAACGCATGCGCCGAACCTGTAGCCATGGCCAACCCCTGCCGGTGAAAACCGTGCCCGTTACCCTGGAAAAAGTCTGCTCTATCTTTATTTTAAGCCTTAATTCACAACCAAATCTTTACGTCGTTGAAACCGTAGGTCAAGAGACTGGGAGCAGCGAGATCTTCGTTTTATGGCGGGCCTTAATCGCTGGGGGGGACGATGCCGGAGCGGCGCCGATCTACTGTCCGGGACCTGCGCCGGGACAACCGGTCAGTGCTGCTGTCGGCGCTCTACTTCGATCAGCCCTGCAGCCGGCATGACCTGAGTGAAGCCACCGGCCTCAGCGCCGCATCGGTGAGCAACGTGATCCGCGAGCTGATCGAGGCAGGAATCGCGGCGGAGGCGGGCTCGGTGGAATCCGATGGCGGGCGGCCGCGCATCCAGCTTCGGATGAATGCCGACTACGGATACGTCATTGGGGTGGACGTTGGCGAGACCAGGGTCCAGGTTGAGCTATTTGACCTGATGATGACCGAGCGCGCCAAGGCCGGCTACCCGCTCGATCCTAGAAATCATGGCCCAGGCGTGATCGTCGCGGCGATTCTTGCCGGGCTGGACGCGGTAATGGCGAGCGCAGGTATCGGGCCCGATGCCGTTCTCGGCGTCGGCATCGGCGTCCCCGGAATCGTGGCGGCGGACGGGCCGCAGGTACTCGTACACGCGCAGCCCTTCGGCTGGGACTCAGTCCCGCTGGAACGGCTACTCCGAGCGGGCACTCGGCTGCCTCTGCACATCGAGAACGGCGCCAAGACAATGGGCCAGGCGGAACTGTGGTTCGGCGCCGGCCAAGGTGCCCGCGACGCAGTCGTATGCCTGATCGGCTCGGGCGTTGGCGCCAGCCTCATCACCGGCAGGCACACCCGCCGCGGCCTGACCGCAAGCGCCGCCGAGTGGGGGCACACGACCGTCGTAGTAGGCGGGCGCAGCTGCCGGTGCGGGTCGCGCGGATGCCTGGAGGCATACGTCGGCGCCGAGGCGATCCTGGATCGGTACGGCGAGGTGCTGCCGGGCGACGACGAGGAAACCGCGCTCGCTGCTCTCATCGGCCTGGCCACGACATCGGCTAGGGCGGCAGAGGTGCTCGCTGATACCGCGCTCTACGTCGGTGTCGGGATAGCTGACCTGATCAACTTGCTCAGCCCGGAACGGATCATCCTGGGTGGCTGGGCGGGCCTGTTACTAGGAAAACGCATGCTCGCCGAGATTCGCGAGGCCGCCCGCCAGCACTCGCTGCATCATCCCTTTGCCGGGACGTCGATCGAGCTCGGCCGCCTGGGGCCGGACGCCGTCGGGCTTGGTGCCGCCACGCTCCCTATCCAGCATTTCCTCAATGGGACAGGCCTTGTCAGAGCCTAGGCCCGAGCTGGCAGCCGGCTGATGGCCCGGTGGACGCCGCGCGCGGCGCCACGGCACACTAAGGGTCAAGCTGGACAAGGCTCACCGATTGTGCGGAGGTTAGCTGATGAGCGATGGCGACAGCCATCCGATGACTGGCGGCCACAGTCCGGCGATGACCGAAACGGCGGTCCCGGCTGAGCCGCTTACCCAGTTGCTGGCCCGCGGCGAGCCTGACCGCCCCGCCCTGATCGTCCCCGACAGCGGGGAAATCCTGACCTACGCGCAACTGGCGGCAAGGATCGAGGCGCTCGCTCAGCGGCTTGCGGGACTCGGGGTCAGACGCGGCGACCGCGTCGCGCTTTCGCTGCCCAACGGACCAGACTTCGTGCTGCTCTTGCTCGCGATCACCGTCCTCGGCGCCGCTGCGGCACCGCTGAACCCCGCGTATACCGAGACCGAATTCGGGTTCTTCCTGACTGACATCGACCCCCGGCTGATGCTGGTTTCGGCAAGCGGCGCTGCCGCCGCCAGCGCTGCTGCCGCGGCCACGGCGACGACGTTGCTCGCGGTGCAGGCGGCTGAGGACGGACCGCCGGAACTGCTAGCCGACGGCCAGCCCGCCGCGCCCCAGCGCTCATTCGAGCTGGGCGGCGCAGACGATGTGGCCGTCGTGCTGCATACCAGCGGCACTACCAGCCGGCCGAAACAGGTGCCGCTCCGTCAGCGCAACCTGATGGCCTCCGCCGCCACCATCGCCGAGCACTACCGCCTCGGCCCGGCGGATGTCTCGTTCTGCGTGATGCCGCTGTTCCACATTCACGGTCTGGTGGCGTCGGCCTTCGCGAGTCTGCGCGCGGGCGGCTCGGTCATCGTGCCGCGCCGGTTCACCCCGCACCGCTTCTGGCCGCAGGCCCGCGAGCACGGCGTTTCCTGGCTATCGGCTGGGCCGACGCTGCACCAGATGATCCTCGACAAGGCCGACGCGACCGGCCCGCCGCAGGCGCTGCGGTTCGTCCGGTCCTGCAGCTCCGCGCTGTCCCCCGCGCTGCTGGCACGGGCGGAGCGCGAGTACCGGGCGCCCATGCTGGAGGCGTACGGGATGACCGAGGCGAGCCATCAGATGAGCTCAAACCCGCTGCCGCCCGCGGCCAGAATTGCGGGCTCCGTGGGTGTGCCCACCGGGACGCACATCGGCGTGGTTGACAACGCCGGCGGCTCCCGGCCCGACGGCAGCCCTGGTGAGGTCGTGATCCGCGGCCCAGGCGTGATGTCCGGTTATGTCAACAATCCGGCGGCTACTGCCGAGGCCTTCTTCGGCGACTGGTTCCGCACCGGCGACCTTGGCGTGATGCGGGACGGCTACCTCTTCCTGGCGGGGCGCCTGAAGGAGATGATCATCCGCGGCGGCGAGAACATCGCGCCGGCCGAGATCGAGCAGGTGCTGGAGTCCCACGCCGCCGTCCGTGACGCTGTGTGCTTCGGGGTTGCCGACGACAAGTACGGCGAGGTCGTCGGCGCGGCCGTCACACTCAGCGCCGATGCTGACGTCAAAGACCTCATAGCGCACTGCCGGCAGCAGCTCGCGGCGTTCAAGGTGCCGGCCAGGATCGACGTGCTGGCGGAGATTCCGCGCACCGCCACCGGCAAAGTGCAGCGGCGGCGGGTGGCCGAATTCGTCGCGCAGCGGCGGGCTGTTACATGAGGTTCGCGGTCCTCGGCGCCGGGGCGATCGGCGCCTATGTCGGCGCCGCCTTGTCCCGCGGAGGCAGCTGACGTGACGCTCATTGCCAGGGGACCGCACCTGCAGGCGATGGCCACCCGCGGCGTCCGGGTGCTATCACCACGCGGCGATTTCACCGCCCATCCGGAAGTGACCGGCGACCTGGACGCGGTAGCCGACGCCGACGTCGTGTTTGTCGCGCTCAAGGCCTACAGCCTGACCGAGATCGCGCCCCGCCTGGGCCGCCTGCTCGGGCCCGGGGCTGCGGCCATCTGGGCGCAGAACGGGATCCCTTGGTGGTACTTCCAGTCCCTGCAGGCACCGGCCGGGCTCACCGGCTTGCAGAGTGTGGACCCTGGCGGGGTCATCGCTGAGATCAGTCGGTCCGGAGCACAATGTCGGCTGCGTGGTCTACTGCTCGACTGAGATCATCGGAGCCGGGAGTTATCCGGCACGTCGAGGGGACCAGGTTCACCCTCGGCGAGCCGGACGGATCAGATTCCGAGCGGTGCAGGCAGATCTCCGCGGCTTTCGCGGCCGGCGGCCTGCGAGCGCCGGTCGAGGCCCGGGTGCGGGACCAGATCTGGCTCAAGCTCATCGGCAACGTGGCGTTCAACCCGGTCACGGCCCTGACGGGGGCCACGCTCGGCGAGCTAGGCACGCTGCCAGAGATGCGTGAACTGCTGCGCGCCATCCTCACCGAGTGCGCGGCGGTGGCCGCTGCACTCGAGATCACGTTCCCGGTGTCGCTGGACCGGCGGCTCGAGGCCGGCCTGGCGGTGGGCGATCACAAGACATCGATGCTCCAGGACCTGGAGGCGGGCAAGCGGCTCGAACTCGACTGCATGACGGGCGCGATCATCGAACTAGCCGATCACCTGGACGTCGACGTTCCGCACGTACGAACCGTGCACGCGTGCGCTCAGCTGCTCGGCCAGCGCAGGATCGGGCTGCCGGTTCCGGTCAGCTAGCCGAGCAGGCGCTATCATCGCGTTCTGGTGCACACGTTGCGGTGCACGGAGAGTAACGCTTGCGGCGCATAGCGTTCCGAGGACTGCTAGCGGACCATGTTGGGCGCTGAGAGGTTGGCAGGATGGCTGGCGATGAGGTGGCGGGTCACGACCTGGCCGTTGACGGCTCAGGCGCCCGCGTGCCTGCGCTCGCGCGCCGCCTGACCGGCCCGGTCCGAACCTGGCTGCTGATCTTCGCCGGCTCGCTCACGCTTTTCCTCATCCGCTTCCTGGTTCCGACCCCGGTTGCTCAGGCGGACAACCGCGACGGGACGCGACTGACCTGCGGCCTGGGCCTGGGCCCGGTCACGCATGGCCATCCCCGCTTCTTCCGGTTCGCCTACTTCGACTACGTCTCGCGGCCGTCCTGCGCCGGCCGCGCCCCGTACCCGTCGTCGGAACTGGTACCGATGGAACTGGCCAGGCTGCTAACACCGGTCTTCGGCTTGCCCGGCGCGCTGAACCTGATAGCGCTCGGCGTACTGCTCTGCCTGCTCGCGTCCGTTGGCATCGCCAGCCTGGCGACTGGCCTTCGGATCCGGCTCTGGGCTCAGATCGCGGTGGCCGCCGCCACCTGGCTGATCATGGCAGACGCCGCGTTCTTCGATGTCTTCGGCGGCCCGTTCAGCGAGGGCGCTGCGCTCGTCGGACTGCTGCTGGTCGCGGCCGGCGTTGTGTACCTTGGCCGGGGCTGGCGCGCCACCTTGTCCGGCCTTGCCCTGGCCGGAACTGGCGGCTTCCTGGCGATCTTGTCGAAAGAGCAGTACCTGGTCCTGGCCGCGCCGATCTGCGTGACCCTGGTCCTGGCCAGCACGGCGGGGGTCGGGGGCTGGCGCGGCCTCCGCCGGTTCCGGACCCGGCAGGTGGGGGCTGCAGTTGCGGTCGCAGCGCTGCTGGCGATTTTCACGGCCGGTTACCTCGCCTGGAACTACACCAGTCACTATGGCAAACGGCTGGAGCACATCCAGGCGGTGGACCTGATCTTCACCGACATCGTGACCAAGCAGTCGAACGCGCCGGCCGAGTTGCGCGCCCTTGGTCTGCCCGTCAGCTGGGCCAAGTACGCTGGCCACTACTACTGGGACACCGGATCAGTCCGAACCAACCCGACTTTGCCCCGCTACTACGGGAAGCTAACCGACACAAACATTGCGCATTATCTGATAACGCACCCTGGCCTGATCGTCAGGCTTGGCCAAAATGCCGCCGTCCAGGCCCAGGTATTCAGAGTCACCGCTCTCGGGGACTACGCGCCCTCGGCCGGGCATCCGCCAAGCACAGTCGAGTCCCGCGTGGTGGTTGTGACGAGGCTAATGCACCTGCTGCCCCATGGACTCGGGTTCGGCTGGTACATCCCGCTGTGGGCATGCATGGCCGCGGTAGCGCTGCTGGCGTTGCTGCGACCGGGGCGTAAGCCCTGGCGCCGGGACGGTGCGGTTCTTGTGCTGTGCATGACGGCCTGCGCCATGGTCGCCTTCATACCGCCCGCTTACTTTGCCGGCATCTCCACGACCCGGCACATGGTCGGCACGAACCTGGCGACGCTGCTGGCCCTCACGGTCACCGTTGCGCTGGCCGCCTCGATGGTCGGCCAGGCGCTAGCCCGGCCACGGTCCAGGCCAGGCACTCCCGCCAAACCGCAGGAACTGCCAGAACTGGCGGAGCCAGGGTCACTACGCTCTGGTGGATCGACGTCAGTCACCGGATGAGATCACTTGTTCAGCGATCGTAGTAGCGGGAACAAATCCGCACTTCTGGCAGCCCGCTGCCAGTTGGCATCGGCGGATTCCCTCTCCACAGCTGGCGAGGCCGGGCTTGTGCGAGTCGGCCCGGTCGTTCACTGGCCGGCTGTGATGTCATGGAGACCGTGAAGCCGAACCGCTCCATTCCCGCCGCAGCGGTGGTACCCGTTCTGATCTACCCTGATGTCCGCGCAGCCGTCGAGTGGCTGTCCGCGGCGTTTGGATTCGCGGAAAGCGTGCGCATCGGGGAAGCGCATCGCTCCCAACTCCGTGCCGGGCCGGGCGCCGCGGTGATCGTCGGGGACGTGCGAGGCGATCGTCGCCCGCCGCGGGCGGACGAAGTCACGCACTCGGTCATGGTGCGCGTCACAGACGCGACAGCCCATTGCGAACGCGCCCGCCAGCACGGCGCGAACATCCTCATGGAGCCGACCGACTTCGAATACGGCGAGCGGCAGTACTCGGCCGAGGATCTCGCCGGGCACCAGTGGACGTTCTCGGAGACGCTCCGCGATGTCGCTCCCGAGGAGTGGGGCGGTACGTCCGTCGGACCGCGCTGACATGAGAGTCCGGCGATAGCGCCGAGTCGCAGCGAGCGTGGCTTGCGGCCCCAGTCCTCGTTGCTACAGGCCCTTGCCTTGACGCTGATCCGGCGCGGTACTCCAGCCGCGGTGCCGCGGCTCGAATACCGGCTCCCCGTCGTGCTCGCTCCCGATGAGCATCCCGCGCCTGGTGAGCTCGCGGAGCGTAGCGTCGACGGTGGCCTCATCGAGATCAGCCGCAGCCGCGATCTCGCGGCAGGTGGCCGCTCGGCCCGTGAACTCCAGGGTTGCAATGGCTTCATATACGTCGGTATCAACATCTGTCAGGCTGAGGGAATCGACGTATGGCCCGTCGCTTTCTGCCGTCACCGAGCTTCCTTCTGCCGGGCTTCCTTCTGCCGGGCTTCCTTATGCCGGGCTTCCTGCGGCCGGATAGTGGCCATGACGTCTCCCGTTGACGCAGGTCTGGGCCGGTTCTTGCTGGCCGTCTACTAACACGCCTACCCGGGATTTCCAGCCGCATTCGAACCATCGCGCCGCGATATCCGCGAATCGCCGAGCGCGAGCCAGAGCGGCCCCCCTGGACGCAGCCGTGCTGGCTCGCAACCCGCGGGCGGTTGATCACGATGGCCCGCAACCATGTTCCGCCTACCGTGCGGCGCTGGTGTCCTGGCCTTCTGCCCGCGCATCGGCAGGCTGGTAGGTCAGCAGCAGAACGCCGTCACCGTCGGTCGTGGAGCTGGTGAGCACGAGCTTGGCCGGCTCGCTCATCGTGTCCGGGTACAGGCGCTTGCCAGCTCCGAGAAGGATCGGGAAGACCATCAGCCGGTACTCGTCTACGAGGCCGTGCTCGATGAGCGTGTGCACGAGCCGAGAACTGCCCTCGACCAGCAGGTCGCCGCCGGGCTGAGCCCGCAGCTTGGCGATCTCGGCCGGGACGTCGCCCCTGATGACCGTGGTTTCGCCCCAGCTGGCGTCCTCGTCGGCGAGGGTAGTGGAGACGACGTACTTGGGGATGCTGTTCATTCTCTGCCCGAACTCATCGGTGCCCATGGACGGCCAGGCCTGCGCGAATCCCTGGTAGGTGACGCGGCCGAGCAGCAGTGCCTCGCTGGCGAAGAGTTCGTCGAACTTGAACTTGTCGCCCTCGGGACCGCGCTCAAACTGGAACGTCCACCGGGGCTCCTCCATGACGCCGTCGAGCGAGACGAACTCCGTCACTACGATCCTGCTCATGTCCGTCCTCCGGTTGCGTGATCACCGGCCCGTTGCCGGCTCCTCATTGCCTTCACGAACGGAGCCGGGTCCGATCGACAGCCGCAGGGAGGCTATTTGGCCGTTAGGGAGTGGGCGTAACGATCCGGCACGGACGAAATCGCTGTTACCGCGCGGCCGACCCGCCAGACCCGCCGCCACTCGCGGCGAATCGCCGGGCGCCGTTACAAGCCAGATTTGCGAGCCAGGTCTTCGTCCACGACCAGCACGATCTTGCCTCGGGTATGCCCTTCCTCGATCTTGCGGTGAGCTGCGGCCGCGTCCTTCCAGTAGAACCTGCCACTGATGTGGACCGAGACAGAACCGTCGTCAAACCAGGGCGCCATCGCGATCAGGCTGCTGCCGCGCGGCTGTCCGTCGTAACGCTCCCAGCGCACCCGGCTGCCGTCGGGATAGTCGCTACTGTGCACCGGGGTGGCTATGACAGCACCGTCGCGAGCGGCCCGGGCGGCCCCATCCAGCGTTGGCGAAGCACATGCCAGCACCCGTTCCGCGCCACCCTCGGTAAGCCTGCGGACCTCGTCCGGCCAGTCGGGCCGGTTGTGATCGACGACGAAGGGCGCGCCGAGCTTGTGCACGAATTCGTGGTGTTGCTCGCTGGCTGTCGCGACGACTATCGCGCCCAGGGCATGAGCGATCTGGACCGCCAGGTGGCCCAGGCCGCCGGCTGCGGCGGTGATCAAAATCGTGTCACCGGCCGCGATGCCGAGCACGTCGGTCAGCCCCTGCAGTGCCGTCATCCCGTCGACGGGCACCGCAGCCGCATCAACGAGATCGAGTCCTTCCGGTATCGGGGCTAGCTGCTCGGCCGGGCATGTCACATACTCCGCGTAACCGCCCGTCAGGCCCGGATAGCCATAAACGGGCTCGCCATCCTGGAATGCGGAATCTGCACCGGTGTCGCCCTCAACGAGCCCGGCGAACTCAGCCCCGAGAACGTACGGGAAGTCTGTACCCAGTCGGCCGCTGCGCACGGACACATCCCACGGCCCTACGCCCGCTGCCAGCACCCGGACGAGCACCTCAGCCGGGGACGGCTGGGGAATCGGTCTGTCGACGACCCGCAAGACGTCGGGGGGCCCAGGCTCGGTCACCATGATCGCCTGCATCGTCACTCCTGCCTGCAGCGGTTTGGCAGCCGACCCGCGACGGCAACCATCGTTCTGCGCTTATTTACCCCGGCTGACGCCGGCCCACTGGACAGCTTGCCCGGCCTGTGGTCCAGAACACCACCCGTACCCGCGAGTCCGGCCTGCCTCGCGAGAGCTGCCAGGGGCTGAGCGGCAGCGCTTGACGGTACGTTAGGAAGATCAGCGTCGCCTGCCCGCTTCGGGCGGCACACGTCCTGGTGAGCCAGCGCGCGCTGGTGCGGGCCCAGGAGGAAAGAGAGGCTGAGACATGCCAGACGAAAGGCGCCACGAGTCCGAGGATCTCGAGGATTACGAGGTTCTCGACTCGACCGACACACTTGACGGAGCTCCCGGCGATGACCCGCTGGATCGAGGCGTTGCCACCCCAGAGCGCTGGTCTGCGGCGATGAGGTTCGGCTCGACCGGTGCGGAGCAGGCGGCCGGCGAATCCGTCGATCAGCTAATCGCCGAGGAGGAACCGGACGTTGGAGCCGGCGACGAGGAGCGCGCCGATAATGGCTGGGACGAAAACGCAACAGATCAGGATATTGATCGACTCCGGCAGGGCGACGGGGCCGATCCGAGAACAGGCCGGCTGACTCTGGATGACGATGGGAACTATGACGCTGCCGACTATTCAAGCGATGACGATCTCGTCGCGCGCGACACGGGGATCGACGGCGGCGGGGCAACTGCCGAAGAGGCAGCTATGCATGAGATCGCGAACGACGATTCCGGTCAGTAGCCGCTCGGCCGGGCCGATTAGCAGGAACGGCATTCGACGCCGCGATCAGCGACGCTGCCAGCGATCGGACGCGGCCATAGGCTGCCGGCCGAAAAACTACCCGATCGTGCGGGTTGACCCGCCTGCGGCGGCCAGGCACGGTGGACTGTACCGGTACTGACGACGGCGGCCGTGGAGGTCACCGGGTCAGGACCGAGGCCACGCCGCCGAGCAGCTCCTGGGAGCAGTCGTGTTGCAGGCCCGGTTGAATCTCATCACCGCCGATCCACTTCGGATGGGCGACCTGGTCAAGTTCGTCGAGGCCGAGGTGCACCCCGTCGTGGAGAGCGCTCCTGGCAGCCTAGGACTTTCGTTCTACGCGGACCCCGAAGTAGGCGTCGCGGTACTCGAGTCGTTCTGGGCGTCGCGCGAGGCGCTGGCAGAAAGTGAGCAGATGGTCTCGCCAGCCCGGCATGATGCGGTGCAGCGCGCCACGGGAACGGTCTGCGTTGAGCGCTACCGGGTGCCGGTATTTGACCGGGAAGCGCCACTTTCGGCGGGCGCTGGGCTCCGGCTTACCCGCATGGACATCCAGCCGTCCGGGGTTGAGGATGCGGTCGAGAGCTACGGAACTTCCGTCGTCCCTCAAGTCGCCGAAACCGAAGGGTACTGCGCTGCGCTGCTGCTGGTGCACCAGAGCTCTGGTCACTCCATCAGCGAGACCATCTGGCAGACCCCCGAGGCACTGGCCGCGAGCCGCAGTTCGGCCGCTGAGGTGCGGGTCGATATGGCCGCGTCGACGGGCGGCGTGATACGAGCAGTTGAGGAGTACGGCCTCATATTCAGCTCGGCCCGTAAGCCACCGTCGTAACGCTGGTCAGGACGGCGCCACGGTGACCGAGTTGTAGGTGACGGTGCTCAGTTGCCCGGTGTTGTGGGAGGTGACGGCCAGGCCCGCCAGCGCTGGGCCTGCCAGGCTGGCCAGGGTGATGCTCGAGCCAGGAACCGGCGTCCAGGTAACACCGTCGGTTGACGTGGCAGCGCTGAAAGCGGTCCCGGTCTGCGTTATCCGCAGATACACCGGCACCGTTCCGCTCGTGCTTGTCTGGGAGCTAGTACCGCCCTGGGCGGTCCGCCACTGCACTACGATCCCGTTGCCCGGCGTCACGAAGACCGCGTAGTACGGCGACCCAGGATCGGTAGTCGCCCGGATCATGAGTCCG
This sequence comes from uncultured Actinomycetota bacterium, assembly GCA_963804435.1. Classification (GTDB taxonomy): domain Bacteria; phylum Actinomycetota; class Actinomycetes; order Streptosporangiales; family Streptosporangiaceae; genus JAJYUU01. Next base: position 5,536,433 of record CAWDQI010000001.1, read on the forward strand.
CCCTTGGCCCACACGCTCGAGTTGCCCTGCGACAGGACCTGGGCGCTGACCGTCCCGCCCGCAGGGAGCGGCTGCCACACGTAGTGGAAGCTGTCGGCGGTTCCCCAGATGTCGCCACCGCCGCCAGTGACCGTCGGATTGCTGCCGGAGAAGTTCTGGCCCCCAGCGGTCGGCGCCGCATTACCGATATCAGCGCAGGTCCAGCCGCTTGCGCACAAACCGGGCGGCTGGAGTTCGCCCGGAGTGACGGCAACGGTGTTCAAGGTAACGGCGGACGCCGTCCCCTGACTGTGAGAGGTAATGGCGAAACCGGCCAGTGCCGGGCCGGTCATGCCGATGACCGTCGTCGAGCCGGGTATGGCGGTCCAGGTCGCGCCGTCGGCCGATTGGTACGCGGTGTAGTAGGTCCGCGGGTTGCTTCCGGTCGTGGTATACCGTCCGACCATCAGGTAGGCCGGGGTCACCCCTGGTGTCAGCAGCTGGGACGACGCTCCGCTCTGGGTGGCCCGCCACTGGACATCGACTCCGTTGCCGGGCGTGACGAAGACGCCGTAATACGGCGATCCGGGGTCGTTGGTGGCGCGGATCATCGGACCGGCCTTGGCCCATGGCGAGGTGTTCTGCTGAGAGGCGACCTGCGCCGTAACGGTCCCGTCGGCGCTCAGTGTCTGCGCGACCAGGTGGAACGAGTCGGCCGTCCCCCAGATGTCGCCGCCGCCCGCGCTCTCGGTCCACGTGCCCGCGCTATTGAGCTGGTCCTGTCCGGGCGGCAGCGCGCCGCCGATGTCCGCGCACGTCCACGTTGCCGGGCAGATGCCAGGCGGGGCCTGCGATCCTGGCAGCGAGGCAAGGTTATCGACGGTCGCCGACGCGGTCGTCGTTGAGTTGTGGTCGTCGGTGGCGATGCCGGCCACGAGCGGTCCCGGCAGGCTCAGGGACACCGTGGAGCCTTGCACGAACGCGAAGTTCACTCCGTCGGTGGAGGTAAAGGCGCTGTAGTACACCGTATTGTGCGCGGTGTCGGTGTGACGCGAGGCCATCACCCAGATCGGCGTGGTGGCCGTCGCGGAGCCGATTACCTGGCTGGACTGACCAGCCTCGGCTGACCGCCACTGGACCACGATTCCGTGCCCCGGGGTAACGAATACCCCGTAGTACGGGGCCTGCGGGTCGGTGGCCGAACCGGACCGGATCATCACGCCGGTCTTCTCCCACGGATCATTGGGCGCTGGCTGCGACACGACCCGGGCGCTGATGGTGCCGTCACCGTTGGGCGAGTTCGAGGGGTCCTGCGGGAAGCTCTGTGAGATGTACCGGAAGTCGTCGTAGTTGGCCCAGATGTCCGAGCCACCGAACAGGATGTTCCAGGATCCGGACGTCCCGCCGCCCTGCTGCGGGCTTAGGTAGTCCTGGTTACCTGGCAGGATGTCGGTCCCGACATCGTGGCAGGTGTAGCCGGTCGGCGCAGATTCCTGGCGGCTCGCTGCTCGTCGGGGTCAGCGTGACGCTGTTGTAGGTCACTTGTGGCGTGGCTCCTGGCGTGCCGGACGTCGCGGCCAGCCCGGCCAGGTAGTTCGAGCCCATGTTCGATGGCCTCGGTGGAGCCGAGCACCGGCGTCCAGGTGGTGCCGTCGGTGGAGGTCAGGGTCGAGAAGTAGGTCTGCGGCGGGTTTGCCGAAGCGTCAGTCCAGCGGACGATCTCGATGTAGGCCGGCGAGGTAAGCGACGGAACCGAGAGCTTCGCTGTGGTGCTGGGTGTGCCGTCATAACTGCGCCACTGGACGGTCGCCGACCCGCCCGGGTTGAGCAGGACTGCGTAATACGGGGCGGTCGGGCTGGCGCTGGCCCGCATCATCAGCCCTTCCTGAGCTGTCGGCAGGCGTGGACGGCGTGACAACCTGCGCGCTGAGCGTCTGGTTGCCCGAGACGGCCTGGTAGACGTAGTGCAACGAGTCGGAATGTCCCAGCGTGATGCCGGTGCCGGTGCCGGCCAGGGTCAGGCTGCCCGCGCCGTTTGATCTGGTGTCGCCCGGCGGGGCGGGGTTGCCGATGTCCGTGCAGGTCCAGCTGGCCGGGCATGGGTCGGACGGGGCCGGCGGGCTCATCGTCGTGCGTGATCGGCGTTGCCGACGGAGATGTTGCTGAACGACGCCGTGCCGGTGTTGGTCGCCGAGCCCGAGGCCACGGCGAGGCCCTGCAAGAGTGGTCGCTGGCATGTCGATGTCGGCGGTGCTGCCGGGGATCAGCTGTAGTTCACGCCGTCGGTGGAGTACGCCGGCGCTGAAAATGTTGCCCTGCCGCTGGATCATCACGGCGACGGGCATCGTGGCCGGCGACACCTTGGCCAGCAGTACCGCGGTCCTTGGCGAACGCGGGCGCGGTACCAGACCTGCAGATCCGTTGCGGCGAGTCGTTGGGGTAGGACAGGATGGCGTAGAACGGCGAGCCCGGGTCCGTGCTCTGCCGCACCATCACGCCCGGCCTGCTGGACCTGGCCGGGCTGCGGCGGTCTGCGCCGTGATCTGCGTGCTGGCCTGGGAGTCTCCGGTGACTGGCTGTGAGATGAACCGGAACTGGTCCGCCGGTGCCGCGCGATGCCCGTGCCTGCCGCGGTCACGGTCAGCACGCCGCCGGACGTCTGCTCGGAGCCGGCCACCGTGGGGCTGTGGATGTCCTGGCAGGTGAAGCCGGTCGGGCAGTTCGGGTCGGCTGGCGGGGTAGTGGTGGAGCCGGGCAGGCCGAACGCGTACAGGTCTGCCGTTGAGGTCGCCGACGTAGAACTGGCTGCGCGCTACCGAAATCGCGCCGTAGGTCAGGGCAGGCAGGACGTAGCAGTACAGCAGCGTGCCGTTGGCCGCGTTGAGCACCTCGAAGGTGTTGCCCTCCGCTACGCCGATCATGCCGTTGACGTAGGCCGGCGAGCCGAGGATGGGCTGCTCGGTCTGGCTGCGCCACAAGCACCGTGCCGGTGCCGGGGTCGAACGCGGTGATCGAGCCGCCGCCGAGCCGTGCGCCGTTCTGCACGTTGTTGCCGCCGGCGTAGTACAGCGTGCCGTTGGCGAAGATGCCGGAGGCGATCGTCCCGTCGCCGCCGATCGGGCACGTTGCGCCGCCGATCGCGATCTGGTGCTGCCAGATCGGCCCGGCGGCCAGGTTGTTGCGGTTGAAGGTGTACAGGATGCCGTTCTTGTTGGCCACCGACAGCAGCTGGTCGCCGTTTGCTGTCGGTGGTCAGCGTGGGCGTGGTGCCCCAGTCGGAGTCGACTCACCGCGGCCTCGAACGGCAGCTGCCACGAGCCGACGTACTGCAGCGTTGTGGCGTTCAGCGCGACGATCGCCTGCGACTGGGTCTGGGTGTGGTCGTTCAGCGTTCCGGTGGACACGAAGATCGTGTTGGTGGCCGGGTCGTAGGTCGGTGAGGTCCAGACGCCGCCGCCGACCTGGCCGTTCGGCACGAAGTTATAGGTGTTGACGATCTGGCCCTGCTGCGTCGCCGGAGATCGCGACCTGCAGCAACTGGCCCTGGACCAGCGGGTTGTCGCAGTTGCTGGCGATCCCGATGTAGGCGTAGTTCCCGACGATGAGCGGGCTTGACCAGTTGTAGTGCGCGCCGGCCTGGCTGTTGTCCCCGGTGTAGACCTTCCACAGGACGGCGCCAGTGGTCGCGTTCAGCGCGTACCAGTAGGGGCCGCCGCCGCCGACGTAGACCACGCCGTTCACCACCGCGGCGGACGAGGTGATCCCGATGTTGGCCGGGGTGCAGCCAGGGTCGGTGGTGATGCCGAGGTACTGCTTCCAGATCACCGCGCCGGTTGATGTGTTGATCGCGTACTCGTAGCCGTCCCAGGAACCCACGTAGGCCGTGGTGCCGACGATGCTCGCCGAGGTGGCGATCGGCCCGCCGGTCTTGTAGGCCCACTTCACCTTCAGCGTCGGCGCGTTCGCCACGCTCAGCTTCGGGTCGGCGGTGGCCGCGGTCCGGGCCGGGTTCTGCAGGAACATCGGCCAGTCCTGATAGGCGGAGGCCGCCGCCGGCGCCGGGTGCAGAGCCGGCGCCGCAACCAAGGCCGCGGCCGGCAAGGCGACTGCAGCGACGCGAACGGCTGCCAGCCGCAGACGGCGCAATGCCGGGCGCACGACCGTGGCAGTACTGATCGGGTGTGGGGCAGTCATGCCCGGATGTCTCCTCGTAGCGCCGGGCCAGGTCAGGGCCCAGCCGTGAAGGTCACGTTGTCGAATGTGGCCGTGCCGATCGCCCCGGTCTTGTGCGAGCATTCGAACAACCCGATGGTGGCCGGACTCGTGATGGCCAGGGTCTTGGACAGCACCTGGGTCCAGGTGACTCCGTCCGCGGAAGTGTAGGCAGTGATCTTCCCGTTCAGGCTCACCAGCTTCATCCAGACGTTGGGGAACGTGTACGTCGCGCCGCCGATGGATCCGTTGAAGTCGTACTGAACCTTGATGTCGCCAGCCGGGCCGGTCGAGATCATCATGTAGTTCGAGCCGGCCGTGGTGGACTGCTTGATCATGACGCCCGCCTTGGCATTCGAGCTGGTATTCGTCTGCGAAGTGACCCGCGCGACGATGCGTGCCGTTCCCGGTCAGCGGCTGGTGGACGTAGTTGAACTGGTCGTAGGTGCCCCAGATGTCGGTGCCCGAGCCGTTCACGGTGTACACGCCGTTGGTGTAAGTGGCCGAGCCGGCTGGGCTGGGCGACCCGACATCGGTGTCCGCCCAGGGCGACGGCAGCGGGCCGGCCCGATGTCGACCCGGCGACCTGGACGTGATCGAACGCCACGGTGCTGTCCGTGCCAATGTTGTGCGCGGTATCGAACAGGCCGATGGTCACCGGTCCGGTCATGCTGACCGTCGTGGTGCCGATCTGAGTCCAGTGTGTGCCGTCGGTGGACTCGTATGACGTGAAGATGTTGCCCGACTTGGTGAGCTTAAGCCACTTGTTCGGCGAGGTGAAGCCGGAGAGGTTCGTGCCGGTGGCCGACTTCGAGCCGCTCCACTGCATCCGCACGCCGTAGCCGACGGCGGGGTTGATGGGCGGCAGCGGCGCCAGGCAGCCATTGGCGTCGCAGCCAATGCCGTTGATATTAGGCGTCTTCGAGCTGACGTCCGGCGTGACCAGAGCGTCGACGAACGGCGACCCCGCGGCGGCGGCTTGCTTGATCATGACGCCCGCCTTGGCCCAGGCAGCCGAGTTGGTCTGGTACCTGACCCTCGCCACGATCGAGCCGTCACCGGACAGGGTCTGGTAGACGTAATGGAACTGATCGTTGGCACCGAAGACGTCAGCGCCCGAACCGTCCACGTAGAAGGTCTGACTGCTCGGTGAGTAATCGGCCCTCCCCGCGGTGATCGGCGCGCCGATGTCGGCACTCTGCCAGGGCGACGGCATGGTGGTCTGGACCGCGTCGTAGTCCGCGGTGTAAGTCGCCGGCGAGGCACCCGAAGTGACCGAGTCAGTCAAGGCACTGCCGTCCGCCCAACCAGCGAACCGGTACCGGGTCCCCCCGATGACCTGGGCCAGCGGCATCCCGGTCAGGACATGCTGCACACCCACGACGTCCGGCGCGGTGTAGGTGCCGGTGTGCCACGCGCCGTCGACGAAGTACCCGGCCCCGGCCACGTTGGAATTGACCGTCCAGCTGGTGGTGTTCGGGTGGATGTCCTTGGTCACGGTCGTCTGCAGGCCGAGCGAGTCGGTCACTGTCAGGGTCATCCGGTAGAAGCTGCCGGGCACTTGTGACGGGTCTGCCGGAATCTGGAAGGTGCCTGATGTGATGCCGGTCACCGGGCCGTAGAACGGATTCGGGACCTCGGCGTAGTACGACGGCTGGACCACGCCGTGGCTGATGTAGTCCGCCTTCCACGTGTAGTCGTAGCCGGGCAGAGTGCCGTCAACGGGATCGGTCGCCGTCCCGCTGAAGGACACGGTGTCACCAGCGTTGTAGGTGGACGGTGCCGTGATCTTGGCGGTGGGTGGCTGCGCGCCGACGACGACCTGGGTGGTGGACGTCCCGATCTGGCTGCCGTTGCTGACAGTCAGCGTGGCGGTGAAGGTGCCACCGGTGGTGTAGGTGTGGCTGGGATCCGCACTCGTCGAGGTTGAGCCGTCACCGAAGTCCCAGGTGTAGCTAAGCGGCTTGCCGAACGGATCGCTCGAAGCGTCCGAGGAGAACTGCACGCTCAGCGGCGCCAGCCCGGCGCTCGGCGTCGCTACCGACGACGCGGTTGGCGGGAAGGGGCCGGGTGCCGAGATTTCGGAGACGCTTCCGCCGAAGACGTTCGCCAGGTAGAGATTGCCGTCTGGTCCCTCCTCCAGATCGGCGATGGTTCCCGCCTTGGTGTCGAAGACAGTGTCCGAGACTTCGGTCTGGTAGGTGGGGTCGAAGGTGACCGCCTCGATGTCCTGCCGGTTGTAGTCGCCGAGGAAGACGACGTTGTCATAGGCCTTGGGGAAGGTCGAGCCGGAATAGGCGGCAATCGCCGAGGCGGCAGCGTCGGTCGGATAGTGGCCGTAGCCGTAGGCGGGGTTGGCGTAGCCGCAGCTTCCGCAGTTGCCCTCTTTGACCGGCCAGCCGAAATTGGCCCCCGGCTGGATGGTGTTGAGGTCCTCCCAGTAGCTGGAGCCGGTGTCCTCGGTCATGGCGTTGCCGTTGGGCAGGAAGGTGATTCGCCAGGGATTGCGCAGGCCGTAGGCGTAGATGTAGGGCACCGCTCCGGGCACATTGACAAAGGGGTTGTCGCTCGGGACTGTGCCGTCCAGGTTGAACCGGAGGATCTTGCCGTAGATGTTGTTGAGCGCCTGGCCGTTACTGATGGACGGGACGTTGTCGCCCACGCTCCACCACAGCTTGCCGTCGGGGCCGATCTTCACGTCATTCCCCGGATGGTCGTAGTTGCCTCCGGTACCGTCCTGGTTCTGGATCTGGTTGCCTTGGTAATAGACCTTCTCGCTGGCGGGACTGGCGACGCCGTTCACCACAGTGAAGCGCGACAGCCGAGCGTAGGGCTTCACCACCCCCGCGACGGTGACGGGGACGGTGTAGGAGACGTAGATATACCCGTTGGTGGCGAAGTTGGGGTCCAACGCAAGCCCGAGTAGTCCGGTCTCCCCCTGCTCGAACACGTTCAATGTGAGCACCGGAGTCGGCAGAAGTGCTCCATTGTGGTAGTCGAGGATCGTGCCCCCCTGCTCGCCGATGTAGATATCCCCATTGGGCGCCGGCACCACGACGACCGGCTTGGTCAGACCCCCGACCAGCTGGGTTTGGACGAAGCCCGGCGGCAGGGCCGGACTAGCATTCGCCGTGGTGCTGGCCGTGCCACCGACCGTCGCCCCTGATTCGGTGCCCGAGACTTGCGCTGTGTCGGAGTAGGCAGCGCCTGCCGCTGCGGTGACCCCGGCAGTAAGGGTTACGTTCCACACCTGACCGGCGGCCAGACTGGGCGCGGTGCAGGTCTCGGCCGGGGAAGCGAACGTGCAGCTGCCGAGGTTGGACGTGGCGGCAGGTCCGTTCGGCAGCTGCACCGGAAACGGGCCGACCGAGCTGGCGCCGGTCATGGTGTCGGTGAGGGTCACGCCCGAGGCTGCGGCTGCTCTGGTGTTGGTAACCGTGATCCGGAACGCGACGGCCTGATAGGTGGCCGCCGATGCGGGCGCCGAGGTGACAGTGATCGACAACGGGCTCGATGAAGCGGATGGCGCGGGGAGCGCGACGGGCTTCGCGGAGTCCCCGGCGGCTGCTAGCGCCGGACCTGCAGTCAGCGCCGCGAACATGACCGCGGGCATGGCGATGATGGCGGCATGACGGATGGCGGATCGGCTACGGAACGCGCGATTTAGCATGTTAGCGATCCATTTCCGGCGTCGGGCGACGTTCTACGGTTCGTAGACGCGCGAGGCCGCCGGTGCGATTACTGCGAGGTCACACCAAACCGGACTGTTATCCCGCGGGTGCCGACTCCGGCTGGAACCCTGTGGGCCAGCCCGCGAGACTAACCGCGGGTCGGCCCGCGCACCGCCCGTGACCTGCGACATCAGTCCGGTTGCCGTGGAGCGGACAGGATGCCGCCGTGATTCTTGTACCTCTAGGAAACGGCCGCCACTCCCCGTCCTTCGCTACAAAGGGAATCGTTACCACTTTGTAACATTTAAGATGTCATCTTCAGCCAAGAGCTGGCGCGTCGATAACTTGGACCAATACCGCATGGAGGCCATGACTTCCGACGAAAGCGGTATGTCAACGTTAAGCTCGTAAAGATCGGTTGAGTCGCGAGTCGCGAGTTGTCAGATGATGGGGGTGAGATGAGAGTCCTGTCGGATCAGAGCCCGTCCATCCCATCCTGGAGCGCGTCATAACTCCCGGGGCTCGCGGCAGCCCGAGGGGTCTGGCGGCTCGGCCCTCGCATCTGCATTCGGTCATCACGATCGATGACTCGCGCTCGGACAGCATTGCGATCGTCATGCCCGCGTATCGCGAGGAGGCGAACCTAGCCGCCACCGTGCGGGACTTCCTTACCGCCGCCGAGACCCTCGGCGTGCCCCACAGCATCATTGTCGTCAACGACGGCAGCTCCGACCGAACCGGCGAGATAGCCGACCGGCTCGAAGCTGACTATCCGGGCCGCGTGCTTGCCGTACATCACGAGGTGAACCGCGGTTACGGCGAAGCCGTCGCCACCGGAATCCGGGCAGCGCTGGAGCGATTCGGCCATCACTGGATCTTCCTGACTGACTCCGATGGCCAGTTCAGGTCGGACGACCTGGCAATGTTCCTGGAAGAGGCGCGCCGGGAGCGCGCAGATGCCGTCATCGGGTACCGCGCGCATCGCGCTGACCCCGTGCACCGCAAGGTCAACGCGTTTCTGTGGACGCGCCTGAGCGGGCTCCTGCTGCCGGTGCGCGTCCGGGATGTCGACTGCGCATACAAGCTGGTCGACCGGCGGCTGCTGCACGGAGCCAGCCTCAGCAGCGGCGGCGCGGCTATCTCGCCCGAGATCATCTCGCACTTGCGTATGCAAGGCGCCCGCGTCATCGAGCGCCCGGTCCAGCACTTCCCCAGGGAGCATGGTGAGCAGACCGGGGCCAATCTCCGGGTCATCACGCGATCGCTGGCCGGGCTACTCCGCCTTTCCTTGTCAACGGCCGGGGAGCGTCGTCCGGGACGGCTAGTCCGCCACCTGGTGCGTCCGAAGGACCCGATGCTGGCGATCATCACGATCGCAGCGGTGGCTGCTTCTATCGGTGTTTACACCTACTTCATCGACGAGCACGCGGCGCTGGCTTATCCGGACGCTGTCTCTCACCTGCTGATCAGCCGGCGGGTACTGTTCGCCTCCACGCCCGGGCTCGCCCAGCTCGGCGCCGTCTGGCTGCCCCTGCCGCACCTGCTCAGCCTGCCCTTCATCTGGGTCAACTCCTGGTACTTCTCCGGATTCGCCGAATCCGCGGTTTCGATGGCGGCTTACATCGCCGGCGTCCGCTACGCGTACCTGATCACCGCGACCATCACCGACAGCAGGGCCGCGGGCCTGGTCGCCGCAGTGTTCTTCGGCGCCAACCCGAACGTGCTCTACATGCAGTCCACCGGCATGTCGGAGCTGCTCCTGGTCGCGACCCTTGCGGCCAGCGTTTATTACCTCACGCGCTGGACGCGATCGGGCGACTACATGCAGCTCGCCGCCGCGGCCTGTGCCGGGCTGCTGGCCAGCCTGACTCGCTACGAGGGGTGGGTGTACTGCATCGAAGCCACGGTGGTCGTGGCGTACGTGGGCTGGCGACGCCCGGCTGTGGCACCCGTCTCGGCAAAAGGCGAGCTCCGGACCAGGCGGGCGGGGCGCATCGCCCTGCCGGCCCGGTACCGTTCGATGGAAGCGAATGCCATTTACTTCGCCCTGATCGCGCTGAGCGGGATCGTCGCGTGGGTGATCTGGAACGCGATCATCTTCAGCGATCCGCTGTACTTCCAGACCGGACCGTTCGCCAAGCCGTCCCTCTGGGTGTCGAGCACTGATCCGAGCATTGGGCACCTGACGATCGCCGCCAAGACGTACTTCTACGCCGTCACCGACAACGCTGGAGTCCCGGCGCTCGGACTGGCCGTGGTCGGCATGCTGGTCTATCTATACCGGACCCGGCTGCGGTCTGAGTCCGTACCGATCCTGACGCTCACGATCATTGCAGCGTTCTACGTTTACGCGCTGTACTCGGGGCAGCGCCCGCTTGATGTCCTGCAGGTCCAGGGCAACATGTACAACGTCCGGTTCGGCATCTTGATGGTCCTGCCGATCGCGGTGTTCATCGGCTACCTCACGAGCCAGCTCGCGTCCGTCAGATGGCAATGGCTGCGCATAGCCGGTTTCACCGGAGCGATGCTGGCGGGGGCCGCCTGCACGCTGCTGATCGTGCGCGGCGGGGTCGATACCTACATCGAGGCGAAGAACTTCAGGGCTAGCCCCATCCAGAAGGCCGAGACAGAAGTTGGCTTGTGGCTGCAATCCCATTACACCGGTGGAAAAGTGCTGATGGAGTCGTTCGGCAACGAGACAGCCACGTATTCGTCCCGGCTGCCGCTCGGCAACGTCATCTATGAAGGCAGCTTCCGGCAGTGGCTGCCGGCGCTGGCCAATCCGGTCGGGAACGGGATTCGGTGGATCTTCATGCGGGACATCCCCGGTAATCAGGATGAGGTCTATATCGACTTGCACGGAACCGCGAAGCTCGACGACTACCGGCTCGTTTATGACCGTGGGGGCGAGCGCGTGTACAAGTTCACGGGCCCGCGGCCGATCAGCCCCAAACTGACCAGCCCGCCCGCGGGGACGCGGGGAACCAGGCACGCTGGCGCCAACCGCCACCGCCACCGGGTGCGCCACGGCCACCCGGTCCGGCGCGGAGCAGCCCGGTGACCCAGGAACAGGCAGTGACGCAGGAACAGGCGGTGACGCAGGAACAGAAAGGCGCCCTGCCCGCAGCGATGTCCCTGCTGCTGACCATGGCTGCCAGCGACCGGGCCGCCAGGGTCGCGGGCGGCGCAGCCGCCCAGGCGTCAGACGATCGCGCCGCTGACGTCACGGTGGTACTGCCGCGGCCCGACCTGAGTTCGCTCGGCCGAAGCCGTCACCGTAGCATCCCGCCAGTCACGCCGATCATGCCGCTGGCGGAGAAGCTCAGTGCCCGGCAACTTCTCGGCCGCGGCCAGGCAGTAACAATGGCGGCCTGCCTGACGACGGTAGCTGGCCTGCTTGCCCTGCGGCAGGCGACCGGAATCGGGCCATCGCCACTGGCCTGGGCGCAAGCGGCGGTGGCGGCCGTGACCGTCATGTACATCGTCGTGGTCGGCTTCCGCCTGCTGCTTGTGCTCGCGGCGCCCCGTGCCGACGTCCTCGACTTCAGCCGCGAAGAAGTCCAGGCCATCGAGGATGTGGATCTGCCCGTCTACACGGTCCTCGTTCCCCTGTACCGGGAAGAGAAGGTGCTGCGCACCCTGGTCGAAAAGCTCTCGGACCTCAACTACCCGGCGTCGCGGCTGCAGATCCTGTTGCTGATCGAGGAAGACGACGAGCTGACCCGTAAGGCGCTCCGCAGGATGGCACTCGAGGAGCAGTTCGAGGTCGTCGTCATACCGCCGCGCAATCCGCGGACAAAGCCGAAGGCCTGCAACGAAGGGCTACGACATGCCCGCGGCGAATTCTGCGTCATCTTTGACGCAGAGGACCGCCCCGAACCCGACCAGCTGCGCAAGGCCGTGGCCGCGTTCCGTAGCCAGCCCGAATGGGTGGTGTGCATCCAGGCCGAACTGCAGTACTGGAATCCGTGGACCAACTGGCTGACCCGATTTTTCGCCGCGGAGTACGCGCTGAACTTCAGCCTCGTGCTGCGCGGCCTGGACAAGTTCGGCCTTCCGATTCCGCTCGGCGGGACGTCCAACCACTTTCGCACCGAGGCGATACGGCAGCTCGGCGGCTGGGACCCGTTCAACGTTGCGGAAGATGCCGACCTGGGCATGCGCATCGCCCGCCGTGGCTGGTCGGTCCGGATGATGGCCTCGGTGACCGAGGAAGAGGCCAATAGCAAGGTGGGCAACTGGATCCGGCAGCGCAGCCGCTGGATCAAGGGGTACTTCCAGACCTGGCTTGTGCACATGCGCTCGCCGTGGCGGCTCTGGCGCGAGCTTGGTACCCGCCAGTTCATCGGCCTGCAGCTGACGATCGGGTTTGCCACGCTCAGCGGGCTCGTCAACCCGGTCTTCTGGGCCCTGACCTGTCTGTACATTGTCGCCGGGCCTGGTCCAATCTCCCCGTTCTTCCCGCCGCCCGTGCTCATCACCGGCCTGCTCACGATGCTCATCGGGAACCTGCTGATGATCGAGGCAATGATGGCTGGTTGTATGGCCCGCGGCTTGCACCGCGCGCTGCGCAGCATGCTCCTGGTGCCCGTGTACTGGGGCCTGATGAGCCTGGCAGCATACAAGGCGCTGCTGCAGTTGCTGCGGCCAAGTCGCCGTCACTACTGGGAGCTCACTACGCATGGCCTGGTTTCTGACTACCAAGCTGCCCAGCACCTGCAGTCGCACGGAGTGGCCGAGCCCATCGCGCTCGCTGGCGAGCAATGAGCGCGGCGCCTGCGAGGCGGGCAGTGCCGCTGATCGGCGGCGGCCGGTGCCGGACGTGGGCGGCGGCCGTTCTGGTGTGCTCGCCGCTGCTGGCCGGCAGCGCGACCGTTGCGCACGCGGCTGGCTCCCGGCCATCACTCCCGCATAGGGCGGTAACCGTGCAGCAGGCGGGACCGCTGTCGGTCTTCGTCGGTTATGCCGAGGACAAAGAGATCAACACTCCGGATTCCGCGGCGTTCCCAACGCCGTGGGCCGGGTCACCGCAGACGACATTTCTCGGCGGGACCGTCCCTGGTCAGGCCGCCTGCGGGACGCTCACCGTCTGCTACGACGCTGGCGCCATCCGGCTCGATAATCCGGGGACCGCGCCTGTCGCCGTGCACAGCGTGTCGGTCGACGTCCACCCTGGGGTGACCGGCGACAAGCTCTTCAACCTCTGGGGCTCCTTCACCGTGCCGCCTGGCCAGAGCGTGATCCTGACCGAGAACCCCCCGGCCGACAACCCCGGCTATGACAACTTCGACACCAGCGGGTATCCCAGCACCTGCACACCGGTCACGGTGGCGCCGACCGTCACGATAACGATCGGCAGCGTGGGCACGAGGCTGACCGACAGCACGCACGTGCTGGATACGGGCGGGATAGACCCCGGCACCTGCTCGCCCAAGCACAACGAGTCACAGCAGTGGCGACCCATCGGCGCTGCCGGGACTAGCAACGCGACCCTGCGGCTCGGTCCCGCGACGACCAGGCGGGTCGCAGGTAGTCACGTGGCCGAGACCGCGACGGTGCTCGACGGGAGCGGCAGCATCGGGTTGCCGCACGTGGCAGTGCGTTTCCACGTCATCAGCGGACCAGACGCCGGCACCTCCGGCACCGCGGTGACCAACGCGAGCGGGCATGCCACCTTCACCTACACCGGCACTGGCGAGGGTGAGGACGTCGTCACCGCGAGCGTCACGACCGTGGGTAGCTTCAGCACAAGCTCCACGCGTGTCCTGTGGACGGACGACTCGTCCGCTGGCTGGATTTCAGCGGACATCGGCGGAGCAACGCCGGCGGGCAGCCAGGTCCTCGATCCCTCGACCGGCACCTGGACGATCCAGGGCGGCGGAGCCGGGGTGGCCGGGACGGCGGATCAGTTCCACTACCTGTGGCAGACGTTGGCGGCCGGCGGCGGAATCGGCGCGCAGATTAGGTCGGAAACGGGCACCAGCGCATCCGCGCAGTCTGGTGTGATGCTGCGGGCCAGCACCGATCCGGCATCGCCGTACTACGCGGCGTTCGTCGCTCGGGGCGGCGGGATCACTGTGCAGGACCGGGCGGCGCCTGGCGGCGCTAGCACGACGGTAACCACGCAGTCGGGAACACCGCCCGCCTACCTCTGGGTCGGCCATTCGGGGAGCACCTATACCGCCTACGGTTCGGCTGACGGTTACGACTGGGTGCCGATCCCGGGCTCGACCGTTACGCTCGCGGGGCTGACGGGCGCGCCGCTGCTAGCCGGGCTGGCAGTGGCTTCAGACGATACCTCCACCCTGGCCACGGCGACGGTGACGAGCGTCGTCGTTTCGGCGACCCCGCCGGCACCCCAGCCGCTGGCTGCCTGCCCGGCGCCGTGGACGTGCGCGGACATCGGCAGCCCGACACCGGCCGGAACCCAGTCCTACGACCCCAACACCGGAACCTGGACGATCACCGCCGGCGGCGCCGACGTCACCGGCATCACCGACCAGTTCCGCTACGTGTGGCAGACCATGACCGGTGACGGCAGCGTCAGCGCACAGGTCGCCACCCAGACCAATACCAGTAGCTCGGCCAAGGCCGGGATCATGCTGCGGGGCAGCACCAGCCCGGCCGCGCCGAACTACACGGTCTTCGTCACGCCGGGCACCGGCATCAAAGTCCAGGTCCGGAAGGTCCAGGGCGGCAACACTACCAAGATCGCCAATCCGGCAGGCATCGTGCCGCAGTACCTGAAGGTCACCAGGTCCGGCAACACCTTTACGGCCTACACCTCCCCCGACGGGGTGACCTGGACCCTTATCCCCGGCTCCACTTTCACCGTCAGCCTGCCCACGTCTTTGCTGGCCGGGCTCGCGGTGACCTCCCACAACACGAGCACGGCGAGCACAGTCACCATGAACAACGTCATCGTCGGCTGACGCCGGGCCTTCGGCCGGCGAGAAGGAGACCGCATGTGGCTCATCGACACTTCCCGGCCGATGGCCGGCGTGGTGGCCGGCGTTGTCTGCGGCGTACTAGCGGGCTGCGGTGCGGTGAGCCCGGTCCAGGTTGTCGCGGATGCCGGTGCGGTCGGGCGGACTAGCCCGACATTATCTGCGAGCGCGTTCCCTTCCGCGACGTCGCAGCGCCCGACAGGCGCGAGGGCCGCATCCGCCCGGCGGGCGACCGCCCTCGCGGCAGCGCGCGCCGCCCGCGTCGCCGGGCCGCCGCAGCGGGGGATCGATATCGACTGGTACGACGGCGACCTCGGTCCCGGCAACACCGTGACCAGTGAGGCCCCTGAGTATGCCAACTACGTCAAGCAACTCGGGGCGAACTGGCTGTCGATTACGTTCCCGCTGTACGAGCGCAGCCGGACTTCATCGGTCGTCGTGCGCCGGTCGCCGACGCCGTCGCCGGCCGACCTCAGCATTCTCATTCAGGACGCGGAGGCCGACGGGCTTTCCGTCGTCGTGCGGCCATTGCTGGACAGCTCGAATCTGGGTCACTCACGCGTCCACTGGACACCGCCGAACCTGGTCCAATGGTTCGCGAGTTATAAGCGCGTCCTGATCCCCTATGCACGGATGGCCCAGCGGTTTCACGTCAAGGTGTTCACCGTCGGTGTCGAGTTCGACTACTTCGCCGGCTCCAGGCTGTGGCGCGGCCTGGATGCCGCTATCCGCCAGGTCTACAAGGGACGGCTGGCGTTCGCGAACAACTGGGACCAGCTGCCCGGCAGGAATGGCTTCGGTGGCAGCAACATCCGCCAGGATGTCGACGCCTACCCGGCGTTCCAGGTTCCGGACAACGCCACCATCGCGGTCCTGACCCGCCACTGGGACGCCTGGGACAGCCAGCTACGCGCGGGCACAGTGCTCGGCGAAGTGGGCATCCCGGCCCAGCCCGGCATGTACCGGCACCCGTACTGGTGGAAGTCCAACGGGCCGTTGGCGCCCTACGTGCAGGTCAAGTGGTTCGCCGCGGCCTGCAACGCGGTAGTAACCGAGAAGCTGGGCGGCCTGTTCTTCTGGTCGCTGGTATTCGGCAGTTCGCTGACTACTCCGTCGGGCCTCGCCAACCCCGGCGCGTGGACAGCCTTGCCCGGTGCTAGGGAAATCGCCCGTTGCTTCAGCCGGCTCAAGAAGGTGAGATAGCTCTCGCCGCGGCCCGGCCGGTAGCCCGCAGTCGGACTGGCTAGATCAGCGCGCCAGCCGCTGGAAGCAGCTGGAGATCGCCTTGGCGCCCGGTCCGTCCACCCAGGAGGTCGGGTCGGCTTTCGTTGGCGGGGTGAGGAGCGGCTGGCCGAGTCCAAGGGCCCAGAAATAGATGCCGCCTAGGTTCGTTGCGGCCGCCGCGTCGCAAGCCGCGGTGAACCACCGGGTCTGGACACTGGGTGCGAGCCGGGCTCCGTTCCAGTAGTTCTGGTAGGGCACCGCGTAGGCGCCGGGCACGGCCGCGATGCCGATCTCCGTTTCCACGCTGCCGGGCGGCAGAGTCTGGTCATACGCCCGCCAGCCGGCCAACAGCTGAGCGAGGCTCGCGTGCACCGGAACCTTCAGGGGATGATAGGAATCGACGCTCTCGATGACACCCGCACCGCCATTCCCAGCAAGCGATATCCCCCAGTTATTCGCGTATACCAGCTTGCCCTTGTACACCTGCTGCAACGCCGTGACGAGGCCGTTCCACAGCCCGGACCCGCCGAAAGCGGTGAATTCGGCCCCGTCGATGAACTCCGGAATCCGGGCCCGCTGCGCCATGGCGGCATATGGCATCAGAAACTTCCGGTAGCTGGCGAACCATGCCTGCGGATGGGCCGGCTTCCACTTCGTGCGCGAGGTTCCGATGCTTGTCGAGCTCTGGTCCAGTAGCGGGCGGATGGACACATACAGATTGGCCTGCTCGGCCACACTGGCGACCTCGGCAAGCTCCGCCGGAGACGGAGTCGCATTGGTGCCCTGTACCGTCGACGATCTGGGGCCGGGAGTGAAGAACGGAAACGACAGCGATATCGCGTTGGCGTGCAGGCTCTTCGCGTACCTCACGTCTTGTGCGGCCGCTGCCACGACGTCCTGCCCGGGGTAGGTATAGAAGTCGATATCGATCCCGAGTTGGACGGCAGGAGCGGAGACCGACCGGTACGTTAGCGACACGGGCTTTGCGGGCCCGCCTGTCTTGGTTACCGATGTCTGCGGGGCAACGCACCCACCCACAAACGAGCCAAATAGAGCCATCACCAGCAAGATCTGTGGAGCACGCAGCCGATTCACCAGCAGATCGTACGGCCTTGCCGCAGCGACTGACCGTAACATCGATCAAAACGCCGAACGGCTGGTACACCTGCTCACGGCGACAACTCGGCGCCGGAGCTCACCGGGCTCTGGAGGGCACGCTGTTACAAAGTCGTGAGCAGTCCGCCGTCAATGACAAAGTCAGCGCCGGTAACATTGCCGGCCCGGTCGCCGGTTAGGCATCCGGCCCAATCAGAGCGGCCTTCCGCCAGATATACCGCGCCGGCCCGGAGATCATGCCCGCAGTGGCGAAGGTCTCGACCGCCTGGCGGGCGAACCATGCCTTGGCGGCCCGCCAGTGCGGATTGCGGCTGGCTGCCCGCCGAGCCTCGCGCGGGTCCAGCCCGACGTTCGCGTAGCAGGCTGGGCTGATCAGTCGCTCGGCGGCGGTGTAAGCGACCAGGGCCAGCACTATCCGGCTCCAGGCGCGGGTGATGGCGCTGCGCTGCGGCCAGTCCCTGATCAGTTCCTCGCGCGCGTAGCGCATGTGCCGCGCTTCCTCTATGACATGGATGCGGGCCACGGCCCTGGTGAATGGCTCGATCTGGTCGTCGGCCATCGCTTCTCGCTGCATCTGGTCGAGGAGTTCCTCGACGAACAGGGCAGCGCTGAACGTCAGCGGCCCGTTGGCAGTCGCCTTGAAGACTCGGCCGAGGAAGCGGCCGAGGGGATCCAGCTGGTAGTGGGGGGCGCCCATCTTCTTGACGAACCTGGCGAACATGACCGAGTGACGGCATTCGTCGGCGATCTCGGTGTAGGCGTACTGCACGTGGCTGGTCGTGGGATCACTATTGTAGGCGTGCCGGACCAGCATTTGCATCAAGATCGTCTCGAACCAGATACCCACGCAGGCGATGCTGGCCACCTCGTGCCTGCTCAGTGCCGTGCGCTGAGCATCGGTCAGGCGATCCCACAACGGAGTGCCGTAGAGGGAAACGCGCTGCGGCGGCATCGCGTACCTGCTCTCATCCAGCGGCGCGGTCCAGTCGATCTCGGTCAGCGGATCGTAGGAGGCCTTGGCCGATGAGCGCAGCAGCCGCCGCGCGATGTCTTCCCTGTCGGTCGGGCGGAGTTGCGTCGTCATGCTGCCTGCGCCTCCTCTTCAGCCTTAACCGTGTCCGGCCGGGGCCCGACGATGGCCGGTACGGCAAACGTTACAATGAATATTGTCTCAATACAAGCAGGAGTGGTTACTCCGGACTGGCTATGGTTGTCTCCATGGCCGAGTACCGGATCGACGAGCTGGCGCGACTGGCTGCGACGACTGTTCGCAACGTCCGCGTGTATCAGGACCGCGGCCTGCTCGACCCGCCGCGTCGTCACGGGCGGGTCGGCATTTACACCGACGCGCACCTGGCGCGGTTGCGGCTCATCGGCCAGTTGCTCAAGCGCGGTTACACCTTCGCCAACATCGGCGAACTGCTCAGTGTCTGGGGACGCGGCGGTGACCTTGCCGAGATCCTCGATCTCGAGTCGGCCATCGGCCACCCGTGGTCGGATGAGGTACCCGCTTATGTCAGCGCCGGCGACCTGGAAGAGATGTTCGGCGCCGACCTCACCCCGGATAACCTTGCCCGGGCCACGGCACTCGGCCTGATCGAACCCGACGGCGCACGGTTCCGGGTGCCGAGCCCGAAACTGCTGAGCGCGGGCCGGGAGCTCACCGGTGTCGGCATGCCACTGCGGGCGGTGCTGGACCTTGCCGGTAAAGTGCGGCGGCACGTGGACGCAGCCGCCAGCGAGCTCGCCACCACCGTGACTAGCCACGTGCTCGCCACCCACGTGCGGGACGGAATCCTGCACGGCTCGGACGTCGCGGAAGTCGCAGCAATAACCCGGCGGTTGCGCCCGCTCGCTGAGACCGCCGTGGACGCCATGCTCGCGCAGGCAATGTCCCGCCACGTCCAAGAGGCACTAGGGGACCATTTCGCCGAAGTACTGAGGCATCTCCAGCAAACCGCGGCCGCAACGCCGGCCTGACGGTTCATGAGAGCTTGGCGAAACAGTTCTGGATCACTCGCTGGGCCGGACGATCCAGGAACGTCAGCCGGTCGGACTCGAACGGGCGAGGGTCGGCCGGATTCGCGTCGAAGCTGACATCCCACCAGTAGATGCCGCCGCCGATCTGCTCAGCGGAGAGGGCGTTGCACGCCGCTTGGTACCAAGCGGCCTGGACGCGCGTATTAAGGGGTGCGGTCCTTGTGGTGAGCCAGGCCCAGGGGTCCTGATATGACCCGGCCGCGGCGCCAATGCCGATCTCGCTCAGGGTCAGAACTCGGCGCACTGCCAGCGGATGGGCGCCTAGCCAGGCATCCCAAGACTGTGTCAGGCGAGCTACGGATGCACTGGCCGGGAGATTGAACTGCGGATAGGCGTCGACGTTATGGCCCGGCACCGGCGGGTTCGCTGTGTTCATGGCGAACTCGTCGTGGTTCTCGTCATAGGTCAGCTGGCCGTGGTAGACCGACCTGAGCGAGCGGATGAAGCCCGGCCACTGCGGGGCACCCTCCAGCGACTCGAGCTCTGTGGCCAGCACAAAGGTCGCCGCGTGGCCTGCTTGCGCCACCAGCAGGTAGGGCAGCAGCAACGTGCGGTAGCTCCGGAACCAGGCGGGGCGATTCTGCGGCTCGATCGAGCCGCGCCAGGCTTGCAGGTTCTGGGCGAACAGCGCACTCTCGTCGAGGACCGGCCGCAGCGTGACCCGGATGTGAGCCTTGGCTGCCACGGCCAGGAAGATCGCGATGTGGCGGGGGCTGGGCGTTGTCTTCGGCTTGACGTACACCGTGTCAGAGGCGAGGCCGTGGGTATAGAACGGGAAGGTGACGGCTATCGAGTTCGCGTTCAGGCTGATTGCATAGTCGATGATCCGCTGAGCCTTCGCCTGGATTACGGCAGCGGATGAGTCGTTGCGGTTAGCCGTCCAGTACACCTGGATCCCGAGCTGCCGCATGCCCTGGTGCCACGGCTCCGGCACGGCCCGCACGGCCGCCGGCGGATCCCCGGCAGTGTGCGCTGTGTGTTTCGAGCTCGGCCACCACAGCGGCCTGGACGGGATCGAGCACGCCGTCACAAGCGTGAGCAGGACGGCCGCGCCGGCCAGCAAGACAGGGGCCAGGCGGATGCGCGTGGTCATGACGGCTTTGCGATGACCGTGAACTTGTTCTCGACGCGCCGGGCGAACTTCACGAATCCGCGTAGCCCGCCGACGCCCTCCATCAGCCCGAAAACCGGGATCAGCAGGACCACTGCCCATGGCTCCCACCACTTGCGCCGACCGCCACCGGATACTGCAGCGTTGAGTCGTAGGCCCTCCCAGTACATCCAGATCGCGTAGGCCATGTTCAACGACCAGAGTGGAACGACGAGGAGCACGACCGGCGATGTATTGGGATCTCCGACAAGAAGGCCGAGGAGCAGAACTACCCCGACATTCTGGATGGGGCCGACAACCCACGACATCACCGAATATCCGAGAAGCAGCCGGTTCCGCAGTTGCAGCGAGCGGTTGAAGACCAGCCCCGACAGGCCCCAGGACCAGCGCTCGCGCTGCCGGAAGAAGTCACGGAGGCTGGCTGGCGACGCGCCGTAGGACCGCCCGCTGAACCAGGCGCTCCGGCCCTCGTAACGATCGCTGAAGATCAGTGCGAACTCGGCGTCCTCGGCAATGCTCCGAGGGCCAAAGTCCCAGCCTATTGTCGCCTCGATCGACGCCCGCACCAGCAGTAGCTCGCCATGCAGGCCGCCGCGGGGTGCCACTGCCGGTCCAGGCTGAGAAGCGCGCCACGTCCTCGGCGGGCCGGGCCGAGTCCGCGAGCCAGGCGAGCCTGTTGACGGAGTACTCGCGCGGGTACGTCAGGATGCCCTGAGCCATGTGCTTGGCATCGCGGCCTGCTTGAGACTGCTCCTCGACGAACCGGGCCATGGCCACGGCGGTATCGGGGCCCACGCCAGTGTCGTCATCCATGTGCAGCACCCACACGTCGTCGCAGTCCTCGTGCTCGCGGATCCGCAGCTCATGCGAATAGTGGCTGGCCCGCGCCTTGAATCTCGTTCCGTTAGCAGTGCGATACCGCATCGGCACGGTGACAAGCCGTATCAGCTCGCTGCCGGCGGCAAGCCTGGCGATCCGGCCTGTTGCCTCGCAGCCCTCGTCGATCACGATGTCGATCCGGAGGCGCAGAAAGCATTTGGGCAGGAAGGCGATGTAGGACAAGACCGAGCGCTCGAGCGCGGGGTAGGTGTCGTGCCGGCCGATGGTAGAAACGACAACGATCAGGAAATCATCGCTTCTCGTCAGCCCGCGGCCGGACCAGCGAGCCTCTGACGTGCGCAGTCTCTTGCGAGTCCGTCGTATGCCGACGATGCCAATGAGCGTGCCGAAGAGTGGCCATGTCCACACGACTGTCAGCGGCCAGGCAAGCACGCCGGCAGATGGTTCGGCGAACCAACCCGTAACCACCAGAACGAGCAGATAGGACAGAACCAGCGGCCAATACGCTGGCCTCCACCGGGCGAGCCTGCGATGCAGTTCTCGCGCCTGCCGTGGTCCGGGCGAGGTCAGCGTGACCCGGAACTGCCCTGGGCTCTCTGACCAGCCTGGCTCGCACAGTTCCCGGGCCGGCTGTTCGTATAGCCACTCTGCCGCCGGCGGCTGGGGAGACCGGTCGCTGGCGATGACCTCGCTGCCATACGCCGCACTGGCACCCCGCAGCCGGGCGACCCAATCCGGAGGCACAGCTTTCGGTTCTCCCTTGCGTACTAAAATGCGTCGGTCAAGGGCGATTCACGAAGTGGTATTCAGCGGATAGTCGCCGAGCAATGTGTAAGTAAGTACCCGTGGGCTGCTCGGCCAACCCGGGGTGGCCCGCCGAGTACCCTCCCACTCGAACGGGACGTAAACACGGCTCGGAGACGACGTTCGTTTCGACCGTTTCCGTCTTTACGCGGCGATAGCCAGCTATGTCAAAGGCCACCCGCGCCAGCAGCCAGGTGCCCGCTTCGGGATTGGTTGAGGATGGCGCAGCCGGACGAGCTATGGAACGCTTTTGGGGAGATGTATCACCTGGCAAGCCGCAGTCGGGCGGGCCTGCCGCTTCACCCGCGTCCGGCGAGGAGACCCGATGACCACTCCACTCATCACGCCGTCCAGCACCAGCATTGTTGACGACGGCCCCGCGATCGCCGAGCTGCACCGCCTGCATGCCGTGCAGCGGGCGGCGTTCCTGGCTGACCCGTATCCGGACGCGGGCCCGCGCAAGGGACATCTCGCGGCGCTGGCCGGGATGGTGATGGGCCACCGCGATGACATCCGGGCGGCGATGAGCACGGACTTCGGTGTGCATCCGGAGCTGTTCACCGACTTGGTGGAGGTGCTAGGCGTGGCGGGGCGGGCGGCGTACGCCATCGACCAGATCGACTCCTGGATGGCCGAAGAACAGCGGTTCGCCGACCCGGCTATCTACGGCACCGCCCGGGCCGGTATCCGCTACCAGCCCAAGGGCGTGCTGGGCAACATCGTCCCCTGGAACTTCCCGTTCGACCTGTCCGTCGGGCCCATGGTCGAGATGCTCGCGGCGGGCAACCGCGTGATCATTAAGCCGTCGGATTACACGCCCGCCTGCGCGGAGCTCCTCCGCCAGATGGTGTCGGAGACCTTCCCCGAGGACCTGGTCGCGGTATCGGTCGGTGGCCTGACACTGGCGAAGGAGTTCCCGACATTGCGCTGGGATCACCTGCTTTACACCGGCAGCCCGGCGATCGGCCGCGAGGTTGCGCTCGCGGCGGCGGACAACCTCGTCCCCGTTACCCTGGAACTTGGCGGCAAGTGCCCGGCCATTCTCGCTGCCGACAGTGTCGACGCTGGCAGCGTGCGCAGCGTCATCGGCACCAAGCTCATCAAGAACGGGCAGATGTGCATCTCCGTCGACTACGCGCTCGTCCCGCGGGACCGGCTGGACGACTTCGTGGGGCATGCGGAGGCCTACATCTCGGACGAACTGCCGGATTACGCGAGCTCCGGCGATTGCACCGGCATCATTACTCAGCGCCACCTCGAGCGGATCGAGAAGATGGTGGACGAGGCGCGTGCCTCGGGGGCGCGGATGGTCTCGCTGGGCGGCGAGGGTGACCGGGCTACCCGCCGGCTGCCGCTAGTGCTGGTCGTCGACCCGCCCAAGGACCTGCGCATCATGCAAGAGGAGGTGTTCGGCCCGATCCTGCCGGTGATCCCTTACGACGACCTGCAGGAGGCGCTGGCCGGTATCAATGCCGGAGAACGGCCGCTGGGACTGTATGTCTATAGCAAGGACACCGAGACCGCCGAGGGAGTGCTGCGGCAGACGACCTCCGGCGGCGCGTGCATCAACGTATGCGCCCTGCAGGGCGCTCTGCCATCGCTCGGATTCGGCGGAATCGGGAACAGCGGTAGCGGCCGGCACCATGGCATTGAGGGTTTCCGCGAGTTCTCCAACCCGCGCGGTGTCGTCGTCCGCGGCGATAGCGACCTGGCAGATGCTTTTCTGCCTCCGTACGGTCCGGTAGCCGAAGCCATCGTGAACAGCGTGTTCGCAAGCGCCGACCAGCCCGAGACCGCCGCGCCGGGCAGCGTCTGAACGTGGTCCAGCAAGGGGAACATGTGAATCAGGAAGAACGGCGGCAGTTCGTTCGCGAGCACCGCACGTGCGTCTTCGGCTACGGCCGGAAGACGCACGGCCCAGCGATGACGGTCGTCTACTATGTCGTCGACGGTGACGATCTGCTCGTATCAACCATGGCCGAGCGCGGCAAAGCCAAGGCGGTCGGCCGGGACGGGCGAGTGAGCTTGTGCGTGCTGGACGAGTCGTGGCCAGTGACCTACCTGCAGGTCTACGGCACCGCCACGGTCGAGCGCGATCCTGAGCTGGCCGCCGACGTGCTGGCCAGGGTCGTCGGCCTGATGGCCGGCGAGGAGGTACCCGCCAGTCGCCTCCCGCAGATCAGGCAGATGGCGCGCGACGAACAGCGCGTCGTCGTCCGGGTCCGGCCGTACTCGACATTCGAGACACCACCGCGGCACGTCTGGAAAATGAGGGACCTGGACACGCTGACTCACCACACGAGCACGTCCATGCCCTGGTAGGTAACGGGCACCTGCAGACATCGCAACGGAGCTACGCCAGCGCGGCCCGCGCGCTCCAGGGCGACCTGCGTGGTGGCGGGCCCACTCTTATCAGGCGCGGTAACGGGTGGCTAGCAGTTCAGGGAATCCGAGGTTTGCCTCGACGATAGATTTCACCAGCGGGCGGACCAGTTCCCGCAGGCGGGCGCAGCCGTCTTCGCCGATGGCCTGGTAAGGGTGGACGGCCAGCTGGTCGGTGCGATCTTCTACCGACTGCCGATGAGCGCGCCCGGCCGAATTGAGGTTCGCCTCCTGGCCATCCTCAAGCCAGCCCCTTTCCCGCACCCCTGCCGTCCCGGCCGCCCACTGCTGATCGCTCCACTCCCGGCTGATCTGCAGGGTCCGGCCGGGGATCTCGCCGGTGGCGGCATGCACGATCAGCGCCTCTAGGCCGGTCAGACCCTCTGTCAGCAAGAGCGATACGTGACCGTCGCCTCGGAATTCGCGCAGCAACGACTGGGCGTGCCAGAGCACTAGGTGCGGCTCGGATGGCCATGGCAGGCCGGCGTGCGCGGCGAACAGCGGACGGCCTTGCGGCCGCTCGGCGGCCCGCTCCGCTGCAGCGCGGGCTAGCTCAGCAGCTTCGCGGACCTGCGGGCCGTCGACCTCATCGCCCCACGCCTCGCGCAGCGAACGATCGGCCGCCTCCAGCCGGGCGTCCAATATGGCGGCCGGAGTGGCCATCCGCCACGCGGCGGGGATCGCACGGCCTATTGCCGCGGGGTTGAAGTTGAAGAACGTGGCGACAGTGACCCCGGCCGGGACCGGGCCCATGGCCGCCGAGCGCGATGCGAAGTAGCCCATTCGCTGATCGGTGATCCCGATGGCCTGGTAAGCCGTCGCACGGTGTGGCGTGAAATAGATCATCCCGTGGATCGGCTCGGCAGTACGGAAGGTGCGCCTGGCCGTTGCGGGTGTAACGGTGCTCACAGGTTCGCGCCCGCAGCATGAGCGTCCACGCCGACCGCACCCGTGGTCCGCTCCAGTCTGTAATGCATCGCGCTCCCAATCGAA
This sequence comes from uncultured Actinomycetota bacterium, assembly GCA_963804435.1. Classification (GTDB taxonomy): domain Bacteria; phylum Actinomycetota; class Actinomycetes; order Streptosporangiales; family Streptosporangiaceae; genus JAJYUU01. The sequence continues at coordinate 5,561,752 of CAWDQI010000001.1, forward strand.
CCGGCGGGAACCAGCAGGCCTAGTATGCGCGGCTTGCGCAGTGCAAATGGCCGAATGTGATCCTTGGTTTGCTAGTCGCTCAGCATGGAGTTGCTAGCGGCCACGCTGACCCGGCGGCCGATCAAGCGCGGCGTAAGCAGCCGGGCGCGGTCAGCCCGTGTGTTCGAGGGTGAGCTGGCGAGTGCCTGCCTTGGTCGCCAGGCAAATCAAGCGGACGGCTGCGCCGCTCTCGCGCGCAGCCGCGTGCAGGGCGCGGAGCCACTCACGGTCGGTGTCGTCCACGATCTCCGCACCGGGCCGGGTCAGCGTGACCACGGCGGAGCCGGCTTGCACAGCGTCGCCCAGCACGTCGGCGATCACCTCGCACAAGTTCCTGGCCAGCAACCAGTCGGGGCGCGCTGGCACGTCGTCGATGGGCACGATCACGGGTAGCTGAACGCCGCCGCTAGACAGGAAAAACAGCCAAATGCTGCGGTGCTGTCGTGAGACATCATCGAGCAAGTGGTCGACTCGGCGGATTATGTCCTGGTCGCTAGTCAGAGGGGCGGCGAGGTCGACGCCGGGCCCGCAGGATGCGCTGCAATTAGCCATGCCACGCAGTCAATCGCTTGACACCGACATTCTGCCCGCTCGTTTGCGGCTCTCCATTTCTCAGGCACCCCTGCGCATCAGGCCAGGATGGGCGGGAGGTGATCGCCGCTCGTGCCAGCGGACTGCGAAGGCTCGCGCTGGCGGCTTCACCTCGCCGCAGACCTCGTCTGCGCGGCGCCGATCGCAGTGACTGCCGAAGTGCCGATCGGGCTTTCGTGGCATGCAGTGAATTCTGCTCAGGCTCATGCAGATTCATGGCATGTGAGAACGTTCCGCCATGCCGGGGCGGGCGCGGATCGCGCCAGTGACCAGACAGAGGCGACCATCTTCCGCCGCCGTCCGCCCGTCCGCTAATAAGGGGTGAAACCAGCCCACAAGAGAGTCCTGAGCCTCGTTGCCGGTGTGGGCGTACAGGGCGTTAGTGCCGGCCCACAAGGTGGTCGCGCCCAGGTGGCGGTTCGGGTAGAGCTCTAGCATGGCGTTGAAGAAGCCGGCCGCTGTGCTGTTCTTCGTCAGCTGGTCGTCGGCATCGTCGAGATACTGGCGGGTCTGCGTGGTGACGACGGCTGCGTCGTCATCGAGGTCCTTGTCCTTGTGGCTGGCGACGACGCTGCGCGGTCCCAGAGCCTCGATGACGTCGACGGCGTGGTGCCACGCGTCGCGGCCTCCGCCAGCTGACTCGCCGAGAAACTGGTGGACGCCGTTGTAGGCCGCGTCGCCGGCCACGACCAGATCAAGATCTGGCGCGTGCAGCACGGTGGAGTTGTCAGTATCGGCGTGGCCGGCCTCGACGATCCGGAGGTCGTGTCCCTCGAGGGTGAAGTGGTTGCCGGGCACGGTCACTGCAGTGACCGGCGAAGGCGGGATCTGCCCCGGCCACAGCTTGTCCCACAAGGCCTCGCGGTTGGCCAGGTTGGCGTGCATCTGCTCAATGGTGCCGGCGGAGGCTACGACTTGCGCGCCGAACCGGTCGGCCAGCAAGCCGGCGGTGAACCAGTGGTCACCGTGGCCGTGGCTGGCGAAGATGTGGGTTAGGTTCCTGCCGCTGGCCTCGATCCAGTCGCCGACCGCGTTGCCCTGGGCGGTGGTCAGCGGCGCCTCGGCGAGCACACCATCGTTGTCGCCGTAGATCAGGGTGGTCGCCAGCGGCGAGAACATGTGAGGCTCGCCGTTGGGAATCGTCCCAGCGACGTTCATTGGTATGGGGTCGGAGACGAAGACGTCGTAGCCGAGGGCGCCGTCGGTGGACATAGCTCTCCTTACAGGCAGCTCAGAACCCGCACTGCGGATCTCGAGGATGGCTTCGCCGGTCGCAGATTCCCGCACGGGACCAGCGACGGATTCGGCTGGCCGCGCGCTGCCCGTTCCAGCCGCTTATCAGGTGATTGCGGCGCATGCCTGAGATCCCCCGTTCGGTGCACAACCCTCCCGCGCCACTACCGATGGCCCCAGCGGTTCATCGAGTACCCGTTCCCATCGAGTCAAGCACAGCCGGAAACCTGCCCGGCTGGGTAGGTACTGGTGACCGTGTCGATGCCGACGTCGCGTAGAGACGGGTGTCGAGCCGCTCGGATAGAACGCTTGGCCTGACGACGGCGCAGTTTACGGAGCCTTTCCGGGGGGACGCTCTCGGCGTCGACTACCTGGCTGCGCCAGCCGCCACGTTAGGAGCACGAATGCCGGCCAGTCGATCCGCGCTGAGCTACGACGTCTTCGTCGCGCCAGAAAAGCTGTTCGTCGCACCGCCGCCGGAGGTGGGCGATCCGCCGGCCTGGGATCCGACGACGTCGACATTGATCTTCGGTGCGCGCGACGCCGTGCTCGTGGATCCGCTCATGACCATCCGCGAGGCCACTGTGCTGGCCGACTGGGTCGCGCTACATGATCGCCGGCTCACTACGATCTACATCACACACGGCCATGGCGACCATCACCTCGGCCTGTCGGTTGTGCTCGATCGCTTCCCTGACGCGCGGCCAGTGGCCTCGAAAGGCACGGTCGAGCTCATGCGCAAGCAGACCAGTCCGGAGGTGGTGAATAGCTTCGCCCGCGCACGATTTCCGGGCCAGATCGCCGACACGTTCGCGTTGGCCGAGCCGCTCGATGCGCCCCAGTTCGAGCTCGAGGGCTTCGCGCTGCGCGTCATTGAGACGGGGCATACCGACACTGTCGACACGACCTCGCTACACGTGCCTGACCTCGGCCTGATCGTCTCGGGGGATGTCGCGTACAACCACTGCCATATGTACGTCGGCGCGACGACCGCTGACAACCGGGCCGAATGGATCGCCGCCCTCGACGGGCTCGCCGCGCTCGATCCGGCGGCTGTCGTGACCGGGCACAAGGACCCGACCCAAGGCAATCCGCCTACAGTCCTGGCGGAATCTCGCGGCTACCTCGAGTACTACGGGCAACTCCGCGACGCGGCCCTGCCCGATCAGGACCTGTTCGACGCGATGGTCAGCCGGTATCCCGACTGGGTGAGCCGCCAGCAGTTCTTGCTACTTGGCACGCCGTGATGAGCCAGATCGCCGACGTCGAGCCCCTGCGCCAGTTCGGCGGAGCCGGTGCTGCGCCCGGCGGCGAGCAGCCAGTCGCAACACATAGGCCAGTGTCCTGCGGTGACAGGCGGAGTCACCGTAGACATTCATTTCCCCGTAGCGTTTTCGACCGCCATCTGGTCTGGCGCAGCTGACCAGTTCGGTCAGCCCGTACACGACGGCCAAGACCGCGGCAAGCGACAGCGGGACGCTGCCTACATCTAGCCGGAGTGCCCCTCTGGAGCGGGCAGTGCGAGCACCGCCGGACCAGCCCACTCCCGGCGGGTCGCCGTATCGTTTCCATGAGGTCTCCTTCGCCGAGGTTGACGGTCATGGATAGGTCGGCTCCGGCCAGAGAATTTCGACATCCGGACGTCGAAAAGCGCCAGCCGGCTCCGACTGCCTGACAGTGGAGCCCGCACGGGGCGCCGGACTGGGAGAGTCACGATATGAAATACATGCTGCTCATCTACAACAACCCGGCCGTCTACGAGAGCTGGCCGGAAGCCGAGCGACAGGCGCTTTTCGCTGAGGTCGACGCGATAATGACCGAGCTCAGGGAGTCGGGCGAGCTGATCGGCGGGGAGGCGCTCGCGGACTCGTCTAACACGAAGACCATCAAGGTGCGGGACGGCGTGGTGATGACAACCGATGGCCCGTTCGCCGAGGCCAAGGAACAGTTCGCCGGGTATCTCACCGTCGACTGCGAGACACCCGAGCGCGCCGAAGAGATCGCGGCTCGCTGGCCGGACGCCAAGCACTTCGCGATGGAAGTACGGGCGGTCATGGTGACCTCAGGGGACGAGACCTGACCGCCTCCGGTGTCGCCGAGGACCTGCTGCGCGAGCTGGCGCCGCAGGTCCTCGGCACGCTCATCCGCCGCTACGGCAGTTTTGATGCATGCGAGGACGCCGTGCAGGAGGCGCTGCTGGCGGCAGCGCTGCAATGGCCGGCCGAGGGCGTACCTGCCAATCCCCGTGGCTGGCTCATTACCGTGGCCTCCCGGCGGCTGATCGACCAGTGGCGCAGTGATGAGGCGCGGCAGATGCGGGAACTAACTGTCGCGAGCGAGCTGCCTCCCTGGGTACCAGCTGCCGATCATGAGGACACCGAAGGCGGCGATGACACCCTCACCCTGCTCTTCCTCTGCTGTCATCCGTCGCTGACGCAGGCTTCGCAGATCGCGCTCACGCTCCGTGCAGTAGGCGGCCTGACCAGCGGCCAGATCGCCCAGGCATTCCTCGTTCCCGAGTCCACGATGGCCCAGCGCATCAGCCGCGCCAAGCAGCGGCTCAAGGCCAGCGGAGCCACCTTCCGCCTGCCGCCTGAACAGCCCGCCGGGGCGCTGGCCGCGGTTCTTCATGTGCTGTACCTGATTTTCAACGAGGGCTACACCGCCAGCTCAGGATCAGACCTCAGCGACAGCGACCTAACCGGCGAAGCGATCAGGCTCATCCGGACCGTGCACCGGTTGCTCCCCGACGACAGCGAGGTAACGGGGCTGCTCGCGCTGATGCTGCTCACCGACGCGCGACGCCCGGCGCGCACCGGCCCGGATGGTGCGCTGATCCCGCTAGCCGAACAGGACCGGCGCAAGTGGGACACAGCGGCCATCCACGAGGGCACCGCGCTGATTACGCACGCGCTCACCGCCGGGCTGCTTGGGCCGTACCAGCTTGAGGCCGCGATCGCGGCTGTCCATGCCGAGGCCACTCGCGCCGAGCACACGGACTGGCGGCAGATCCTGGCCTTGTACCAGCTACTTGAACGCATCAAGCCGTCTGCTGTGGTACGGCTGAACATGGCCGTTGCGGCCGCCATGGTGCACGGCCCGCAGGCCGGCCTTGACCTGCTCAGCGGCTTGGACGCGGACGAGCGGATGACCGGATACCACCGATTCGACGCCGTCCGGGCCCACCTGCTTGAGATGGCTGGTGACCACGACGCCGCCCGCGCAAGTTACTTGCTGGCCGCGAGGCGCACCACCAGCCTGCCCGAACAGCGCTACCTCGAATCCCGGGCCGCGCGGTGTCATACCAACCAGCCGCGCTGATCCGGCGACTCGTTGCCCGTTCGCGCTCATCACCGTGGGGCCGCCTCAGGGCCACCGCCGTCTATCGCTCCAGGATGGTCTTCTCGTGGTTTTCAGAATCCGATGGCTTCGCGGAGCAGCAGGACAGTGCCGCGCCCGGCGTGGGGTTCTGCGTTGAGGATGAGCACGCGGTTGATGGCACTGGGCCGCCCGTAGACCTTCATGGCGCGGTCGTTTTCCAGCGGGAGGCAGTGGTCTTCGATGCGGCGCAGGGCGGTGCTCAGGTCGGGTACCACCTTCTGCGCCCCGACGACCCAGATCGCGCGCGCGGAGCCGCCGGCGTAGCCGGTTAGCTGGCTTCCGCTGGCCGAGGCGACAACCAGGGTGCCGGTTTCGGTGACTGCGGCGACGCTTCCCACGATGACGTCGGGGCTGGCGAGCAGCCTCCGGATCTCGTCCATCTGGGTGGCGCGGTCCATGGTCATGCCGCGTGACCTGAGGGCGTCGTACCGCCCGCTGTTGTTGATGTCCTCCTCGATGCCGGACAGGCGGAGGGTCTCGCTGGCCCCGGTGAACACGCTGGCACTCTCGGGAATCAGGTCTTTCATGCGGGTACGCGCGGCGGCGGCGTCATCGAGGATCTCGACAGCGAAATTCCTTGCCGTCAGCGCAGCGGCCGCCCGCTCCAGGCGCTCGACAGGCGCCGGGTCAGTGAACGGTGCTGCCGGAATCGAGGTAGTCATAGTGTGTCCTGGGGCTCGTCGTTGGTGCGGCAGGTCGTGCCGGGAGAGGCGTTGCGCGGTCCGCCGCGCGGTGACGGTGGCTTCGGGCGTCGGCCAAAGCTCGTCGTCACGGTCGCTACTCGGCCTGGCCACGCTTGGGCCGCAGGACGGGAAGACCAATCACGATGTCGCTCAGCTCTTCTGTCGCTGGATGGTGTGTTCGTCTCAGCAGTCCGACGACACAGCCCCCCGGAACGTCAGGCGACGCGCCGCGATCCTGGCTAGGCCGCTCCAGCGAGGGCGGCTAGCACACGTGCTGCCGTGAACGGCAGGGTTCGCATCCGCACACCGGTTGCATTGAAAATGGCGTTGCCGGTCGCTCCCGGCATGGATTCGGTCACCGGCCAGGTCACCTGCCACCTTCGCAGCGGCCTGGTAGACGATGCTCTTCGGCTCAAAACCGCATCGATGTCCTTGGTGACCCGGCGGGATGAGTAAGCGAGCGCCATTGCGGCTCCGCCAACGATGAACACCTGGCCGCGCACTCCGCGCCTGGTGAGCTCGTCGCCGAGCGCCTGCAACGCAATGATGATCTTCGGGCGGCTGAAGGCCTTGTCAGGCACGATTGAACGCTTCCCGTGCGACGAAGACACCGTGCCGGGCGAATGACGACGGGGTCTGAGCGAGCACGTATGCATGGAAGGCGGGCCTGCTGGTGACGAACCACCATGGCTCGGCGAACCGTACATCGCCATCAACCCACTCCGGTACCGGGATCTGGGCGTCGGCAGCGAAGAACTCGGCCAGCCCGGCGAGGGCCGCGTCGAATCGCACGTCCCCGGTCGGCGCGGGCTCTTCGCTGATCAGCGAGATCTTCCCAGGCCGCGACGAACCCCGAAAGTCGTCCGCGAAGCCGAAGAGGAGCCGAGTGGCGTCTTGCTCCTTGCCTTCGGACAAGTCCACCCTGATCTGTTCGGCAAGCTCGCGCAACGATGACGCTGAGCGTCGGACTCGCGGACGAGCCACGAGGCGCAGATCGTGATCACACGCGTCCAGGAGCCGGCCCAGCGTAGCCAGGGTCGGAACGCGGGCACCCGACTCGTAAGCGGCGACCGCAGACTGGGCCGTCTCAACCCGCTCGGCCAGTTCCTGCTGGGTTAGCGCGGCCGCCTTCCTGGCCTGGCGCAACAGCAATCCCGTGCTCATGTGGCAAGTATATACAAATTGCTATGAAGACTATGTTCGGCCCGCCCCCATCTCGCGGGATCAGGCTGGGCTGGCCAGAAGGCATCGAGGGTGGTGGCCTGGTGGGTTGGCCGCAGGACCACTGTGCCGCGGGTGAGCGCCGGTTCGGGCATTCATGCGGTGCGTAGTGCCTGGGTTGGGGAGAGGCGGGCGGCTCGGATGGCGGGGTAGAGGCCGGCGATGGCGCCGATGGTCAGGGCGGCGCCCGTGCCGCCGTAGAGGGCCTGGGCGGGGATCTCCACCTGCCAGTGCTGGGTGAGGGCGTAGACAGCGGTGGCCGATCCGCCGATGACGGTGCCGGCCAGGCCGCCGAGGGCGGACAGGAGGAGGGATTCGGTGAGGAACTGCTCGGCGATGTGGCGGCGGGTGGCGCCGATGGCGCGGCGCAGGCCGATCTCGGAGCGGCGTTCGAGGACGGAGATGACCATGACGTTCGCAATGCCGACGCCGCCTACCAGCAGGGCGATGGCGCCCAGGCCGAGCAGCAGCCCGTTGTAGGCGCCCTTGGCGGCTATCTCGGCTTCGAGGATGTCTGAGGGGAAGGTGGCCTGCACGGCGGAGGGGTTTTGCGGGCTGACGGTGGCGGGCAGCACCGCGTCGACCGCGGTGACCTGGCTGGGGACGGCGCGGACGTACAGCTGGGTGGGGTGGCCGTCGAAGCCGAAGTACTGCCCGGCGACGGGGAAGCCGATGAAGGCCATGGCGTCCATCGGCGTGGCCAGCTCGACGGGGCCGGGGACGGGGTTCAGAATGCCGGTCACGGTGAACCAGTGGCCGCCGATCCACACCTGGGTGGGGCGGGCCAGGTCGTGGATGCCGAGCAGGCTGGCCGTCTCGGCGCCCAGCACGACGGCGGGGTAACGAGCGGTGGCCGGGTTGAGGAAGGCGCCGTGGGCGAGGGTGGCGCCCACGGTAGCGGGCAAGGCCGGGTCGGCGGCGGTCAGCGCGATGCCGCTGCTGTCGATGGCCGGGACGAGCGAGTTGCGGTATACGTAGGTGCCGGTGAGGCTGGCGATCCCGGTGACGGCGGTGACCGGCCCGATCCGCGACACCATGCCCACCGCGGTGACCGGCAGCTCGGTCTGCTGCCCGGACCCGCCGCCGCCGGCGGGCTGCACGGTCAGCAGGTTGCCGAGCTGGCCCAGCTCGGCCAGGAGCCCGGACTTGGAGGACTGGGAGATGCCCAGGACGCCGACGATGGCGGCGATGCCGATGCTGATGCCCAGTACGGACAGCGCGGCCCGGACCCGGCGGCTGCGCAGCCCCAGGCTGCCGGCCCGCAGCAGGTCCCGCCCGGTCAGCCGGGACCCGCCGGCTCCGGCATCACGCGCTCGCCGGCTGCGCAGCCCCGCCGGGCCGGCCCGCAGCAAGCGTGCTGGTGGTGTCATTGAGGATCCTCCCGTCGCGGATTTCGATCCGTCGGTCCATCGCGGCGGCGACGTCACGGTCGTGGGTGATGACCACGATGGTGGTGCCGTCGGCGTGCAGCTCGGCGAGCAGGTCCAGGATGGCTGCGCCGGTGGCGGTGTCCAGGTTGCCGGTGGGCTCGTCGGCCATGACCAGGGCGGGGCGGCCGGCCACCGCGCGGGCGATGGCGGTGCGCTGCTGCTCGCCGCCGGACAGCTGGCTGGGCCGGTGCCTGATGCGGTGGCTGAGCCCGACCCGCCCGATGGCTACCCGGGCCAGCTGGCGGCGCTCGGCTAGCGGCAGGCCCCGGTACAGGAGGCCGTCGGCGACGTTGTCGAGCACGGACAGGCCGTCGAGCAGGAAGAACTGCTGGAACACAAAACCCAGCCGCCGGGCCCGCAGCCCCGACAGCTGCCCGTCCGACATGGCCGAGGTGTCCTGGCCGGCGACGCGGACTACCCCGGCCGTAGGCCGCTCCAGGGTGCCCATCACGTGCAGCAGGGTGGACTTGCCCGACCCGGACGGTCCAATGATGGCGGCCAGCTCACCGGCGCCGATCCGCAGGTCAACCCCGGCCAGCGCCGTCACCGGCGGATCGCCGGGATACTCCTTCACCACATCAATCAGCTCCAGCACCGGCACCGGGCCCGGCACGACTGGCCCGGCCTGGGCCGGGACCCGGGCCGGGACGGGGACCGCCCGGGTCATGACGACGGCACCTCCACCTTCGTGCCGGCGGTGATCCCGGACCCGCTGACCTGGACCAGCGTGTCCGAGTACAGGCCGGTGGTCACCCCGGTCAGGCGGACAGCGCCGCTGGGCGTCACCACATCCACGCCGAACCCGCCACCGGCCAGCGCTAGCAGCGCGCTCACCGGCACCGCCAGCACGTTGTCGGCCCGCTGGCTGGTGATGTTGACGTTCACCGGCGCCTGGTCCAGGCCGGCCCCGGCGGAGTGCGGTCGAGGGTGATGGTGACCGGCACCGTCGGGGAGGAATTGGTGCCGCCGCTGCCGCCGCTGCCGGCGGACGAGCAGGGCGACTGGCCGCCGCCGCTGGCACCGCCGGTGCCGGTGCCGCCGCCACCCGGGCAGGTGGCCACAGTGCCGACCGTCGCCACATGCCCGCCCACGGTAGTAGTGCCGTCGGGCAGCACCACCGACACCGCGTCGCCCGGCTTCACCAGGTACTGCTGGGTCACGCCCAGGTCCACGGTCACAATCGGGGTCGTGCCGGTCGCCGTCAGCACCGTGCTGCCTCCGCCCCCGACGGACCCGCCGCCCCCGCCCCCGCCGTCGGCGGGCGCGCCGGCCGACGCCGTCACCGACGTGACCCGGATCGGGCCTGGCTCGAACACCACCTCGTCCAGCAGGATCTGCCCGGTCGCCGGCAGCCCCCGCGCGGCCTGCCAGCGTCCCACCGCCGCGGCCGTCGCCGCCGAGTAATGATCGCTGCGGGCCAGCCCGGCGCCGTAGCCCAGCGCGATCAGGTCGCGGGTCAGCTCGCCCACATCCGCGCCGTCCGGCATGCCGGCATAGAACGCCCGGTAGGCCGGGACCGGCCCGTACAGCAGCGGCACCGGCACGCCGCTCACCGCATACACAGCCTGGTCCTGCCGGATCACCTGGCCCGGCTGCGGCAGCCAGGTGAAGGTCGTGCCCGGATTCACCGCGGTAGTTTGCAGCGACGCCAGCGCCGCCCGGTCACCGGCCAGCCTGACCTGATCCGCCCCGACCATGGCCTGATCCTGGTCGTCGCTGGTCTTGGCGGCCGACTGTGCGGCCGCCAGCTGCTGTCTCGCCTGCGCCAGCGCGGCCCGGTCCTGGCTGACCTGCTGGGCGTCCTGGCTGCACGCCGGGCTCGACGCCCCCGCCCCCGCGCACGCCTTCTTCTGCTTCGCCTCATCCGAGGTCAGCACCGACTCATCGGCGCTCACGTTCGCCCGCGCAGCCCCGATCGCCTGGCTGCCCGCCGCCGCCGCGTCCGACTCGGCCTGCTCAGCCGCCGACAGCTGCTGCCGGTCCCCGGTCACCGCCAGCTGCGCCTGCGCGACCTGCTGGGTGCTGGTCCCCGACGGCGCCGCCACCGCATACGAGCCCTCATAACCGACAGAACCACCCACCTGCACCGTATTAACCAGATCAGTCCGCACCACCGCCGCAGTAGTCACCGAACTGCCGGCGCCCGCCGGCGAGCCCGCGCCGCTGTGACGGCCCCCGGCGGACGCCACCGCCACCCCCGCCGCCACCGCCCCCCCGGCCAGCACGACCGCGGCGACCACCGCGAGCCGCCTGGCTAAAGAACTTAGCCATTGGCGCCGCCCGGCAGGCCGCCGTCGATCTCGATGGTTCCCGGCGGAGGCGGGCCGCTACCGGGGAGGCCTCGCACGCCGGTCTTCTTGGCGCACACCTTGGAGGAATTCTGGAACGTCCGATTGTTGGGGTTCAAGTCGCCCCCGGCGCCGACATTCATTACGATGCCGCCGCCGGCGGTGGGGTCGGGGAAGTCCGGGATCCCGTTGGCCCGCATGCACTCCGAGAACTTCAGCAACTCGGCCTGGGACGGAGGCTTGGGCGACTGGCCGCCCTGCAACGCGGTTTGCGCCGCGGTCAGATACGCCCGGCAGAACTGGCCAGGCCCAGAGTTGCCCTGCCCGCCTTTGTTCGTCCCGTATATTCCGCCGGGCGTCGAGAGATTCCAGTCGACGATGTCGATCAACTTATTGGCGGTAATGGTCGGATCGGCCTGATTAGTATCGCCGTGGCTGCGCATGCAGGCGGCCCACTCGTCTAGCAGCTTGGTCGGGTTGCCCTTCGGCAGCCTAGTTGAGGAGCTCCCCGTGGTCGCCGAGCTCCCGTTGCCATTGCCGCTGCCCGTGGAGCTCCCGTCGCCATTCCCGCCACTGCTGCTGCTCGTCCCCAGGCTGGCGACCTGCGGGGAGCTGGAACCGCTGCTGCATGCGGCCAGCCCGATGGCGGCAGCCGCGACCAGGACCGCGAGCCCGCCCGATCGCAGGTACGTTCTTCTCGTATCCCGCCCCTCCGGCCCATTCGCAGCGAGCGGTTGATCGTCGTTCATCTTGTGCTCCTCACAGTCATAGATAGGAGTGGCAGATGCGCACGTTCCAGCCCGGCACCGGCCGCGCCAGCTGGAACGTCTTGGTCTTGGGGTGATCGGTCAGCCCGGCGTCCGCCCCCGGGCAGCCGGTGACCGCGCTGAGCACATCCGACGGCGCCCTGGGCCTGACCCTCCCGGCGGCGGCCTGCTCGCAGGGCGGGAGAACGTCGGCCAGGTCATGGCTGGGCGGCATGCTCCGGGCCAGAGCCGGGAGCGCTAGTCCCGTCCTGGCACGCCGGCAGGCCAGGCGCTCCTAGGCAGAACACCTCGGGCCCCGCCTTCGGCCCGCCTGGCATCTGCGGCAGGATCGGCCGAACGGCTTTGATGAGCGGGACCTGGCGGAATCCGGCGGGGATGGGCACGGTGAGCTTGGCCAGGTTCTGCGCGGTCGGGGGGAGCCAGGTGATGTCGGCTGTCTGGCGGAGTGCTGGCGTGCCGGGGGCCGAGCGGACAACCATGCGCACCGGCAGGTAGGTTCCGGGCTGACCCAGATGGTCTCGGAGATCGGGCTGTTCGGGCGGCTCGTCAGCTCGATTGCCTCGATCCCGTCGACGCGCTGTCGGCCAGCCACGGTCAGGGTTCCGCAGGAGATCGCGGTGCGCAGGGCTCTGGCCGCGGGCAGCGAGCTCGCAGAGAATCCGATGCCCGGCAGTCCGGGCTGGAACAGCAACGGGACGGCGCCGACCATCGGCAGGCAGCCGCGCGGAATGGAGCGGACCGGATACATGGGTGCAACCGCGCCGCCCAATCCAGGCAGCGGACCGAACCAGGGTAGGGGTTCAGCCGGGAGGCCCGATCGGGGTTGGCGTGCCCAGGTCCGTGTGCGGTAGCTGACCAGGATATAGCCAGATGAGGTGCTGAAGCCCTCGTCGTAGAGCGGCCGCCCGGCCTGCGCTTTCGTGACCGAGCGCCACTGGCCGCGGTAGGACCACTCCTCGGGGTGATTCGTCACAGTCGTGCCGCCGGGTATCGCGTCGCGGGTAGTGACCGTCATCTGCGCGATCTCGCCGGGTTCGGCCGCGCTCAGCGCGCTGCTGACGCGATGCACCACGTAAGCGGTATAGACGACCGGTGCCCCGGTGCCGTTGTCACGTGCACCAGGCACCACGACAGCCACCAGTACCACGGCGCTTGCGGTCAGCGCCGCCGCTGCGGCCACCGAGCGCAGCGCCAATCGGCGGCGGCGGCGCCGACGGGCCCGATAGGTCAATCCCGCGGGCGCACGGAGATCCCTGGTGAACCGCTCCATGCCCTCGCGGAGCAGGTCCTCGACGTCGGTGTTCATGATCGCTTTCCATTCCGGCCGCACATGGCCGCCGTGTCGTCCCAGTCGTCGGCCAGCTCGCGCAACCGCATCAGGCCCCGCGAGCCAGCGGACTTCACGGTGCCCTCGGGGCAGCCAAGGACCGCCGCCGTCTCGGCGTCGGTCAGCTGCTCCCAGTACCGCAGCACGAGCACGGCGCGCTGCCTGACCGGCAGCTGCATCAGCAGCCGGACCAGTGCGTCGCGCAGGTCCACGTCGCCGGTCGCGTCCTGCGCCTGCGGCGGCCCCGTGTGCAGCAGACGTTCCTTCTGCCGCCACCGGCCCGCACGCCGGTGGCCGTCGGTCGCCAGGTTGCACAGAGTCCGCCGCAGGTAGCCCTCGGGATCGCCGTCGAACCGGCGCCACCGCCGCAGCAGCCGCTCGACCGCCGTCTGCAGCAGGTCCTCGCCGGCGTCCCTGCTGCCGCTGAGCAGCACGGCCGTGCGCAGCAAATGATCGGCGCGCTCGGCAAGGAAGCGCTCGAGCTCAGCTGCGCTCCGGTCGGCTGCCATCCGGGTCTCCTCCCCGTTCGCAAACCAAGCACGAAGAACTCGGCGCCAACGTTCCAGCCGGCCGCAAAAATCGCGGCTGTCGTGCGAGCGCTGGTGAGGTGCAATTGTCACCTTCCGCTGTCCCGCAGCCATTGTCTGGCCAAGGTGCGTCGCGTCCATCCTCATGCCGGACGTCGCATTCAGCCTGAGGCCGCGGTAGGCGACCCCCTACGGAAGATGGTTGGCACGAGCGACGACGCGAGTCTCCTGGCCTTGCGCCGGCTGTCGCCGACCGACTGCCAGGAGGAATAACACGCTGCCGATCGCGGTCCGTCCCGGCATGCCTTGTGCCACCGAGCCCGGCTGAGTCCCGCATCGCGTTCGCCACACGGCTCGATCCTGGACAGCGGCAAGATTGAGCTGCCGCCGGTCGGCGGCCCTACCGCGCGGCGCGGGTGACGATCCGCACCGTTGGCACGGCCGAGGCCAGGTGCTGGATGTCATCTGGATCGGCGGTCACAATCACCGCGCGGCCGTGCATTGACGCTACGGCGACCGAATGCGCATCGACGATGTCCGCTGTGCTCGCGCCGACGCCGTGAAGGATTGACCCAACGCGGCGGGCGAGGTCGAAGTCTGTCGGCACCACCCGAACCGCGGGCAGGCCGGCGCGGGTGCCGCGGTGTCGCGCCAGCGATGCTTCGACGCCGCGGGTGCGTCCGGCCCCTCGGCAGCACTCGGCGCAGACGAGAGCCGGGACCAGGACGTCGCTCTGGCGCTCCCAGGCCTCGGCGAGCAGTGCGCGCAGCCGGTCGGGCGGAGGCTGCTCGGTCAATGCGTCCAGACCGTCAGCATCGAGGATTAGCGGCGGGCCGGTCATCCTGCGGCGAGGCTCGGGCCGTCCCCGGCCTCGTCGAACGCGGCCGCCGCGTCTGCCCGGACTTCGGGCGGTACCGGGCCCGCCGTGGCCTCCCACCGGTCGAGGAGGTGTCGCAATGCAGCCAGTCGGCCCAGGCGCTCCACGTGTTCGGCTAGCGCGGCGTTAACGACGGCGGACAGCGTCTCCTCGCCGAATTCGTGTGCGAGGTCGACAAGCTCCTCGTCCACGGTGACAGTTATCTTACGCTTCGCCATACGACCATACTACCCTTCTGCGGCTGCCGCAGACCCCTGCACACGCTCCCGAAGAGGGTCAGCAACGCTTCGAGCGTGGCCTGCGGGTACCGCCGGAATTCCGCTGTTCAGCCGGGCCCGCCTGGGGCGATCACTGGAACCGGTACGCCTCCGGGCATCACGTGGTAGCACGCTTGCATGATGTTGCTGGTCTGCGACGAATTCGGGTCGAAGCCCTGCACGTGGAGCAGATTGACACCAGGGCGCCCCTCGGAATCGATGGAGGGGTAGGGCCAGTTCGGCACGCCGTGGGAGCGCATGCACCGGGCATATGTCCGCAGGGCCGTCATCGCCGCCTGCACCTGTGGTCAGTCGCCGGTCTCCTCGCACTGTCCGAGCGAGTCTTTGGTGAGCAGCCCGGCGGACCCGCCGTTGTTCGGGTACAGGTCCCGGCAGGCTGTCTGGGCCGCCTGGAGCTGGGAGCTGCTGACCCCGAGTTGCTGCGTGCTGGCCTTCGGGACCTCTCCGCGGGGGGTCGGGGAAGTCAGGCACGCCATGGGAGCGCATGCACTGGGAGTAGCCGACCGCTGACGAGGAGTTCGCTGAGCCCTCCGCCTTCGGTGAGCCGCCGTGACCGGTAGGTGACCGGCCGCATGCCGCCGCCAGCAGGGCCAGGGCCCCCGCGGTGATGATGGCGGCCGCGGCGGCCGTACCCGCCGTGGCCGGCGCATGACGCGGGTGCTGTGGTTCATCATGCCCTCCTCAGACCTGGGTGTTCGTGCTGGCAGATCGGCGTCGGCGTCCGGCCCCGACGGCGCGTTGCCGGGTGCGCGGTGGTGCCGTTCGCCGGGGCGCTGCCGGAACCGCCGCGGGGAGGCGTTGTTTGTCCTGCCGGTTGCCCGTGCTGTCAGATGCTCCAGAGCGCCTGGGTGGGGGACAGACGGGCAGCGCGGATGGCGGGCAGCAGCCCGGCGAGAGCCCCGATGACCAGAGCGGCGACCAGGCCGCCGGTCCAGGCCTCGGTGGGGATGACGACGGCCCAGCCCTTGGCGTGGGCGTAGGCGGCGGTGGCGGCGGTGCCCGCGATGACGCCGATGACGCCGCCAGCCAGGGACAGCAGGATCGCCTCGGCCAGGAACTGGGCGCGGATCTGGCCGCGGGTCGCGCCCAGCGCGCGGCGCAGCCCGATCTCGGAGCGGCGTTCCAGCACCGAGATGACCATGATGTTGGCCACTCCGATCGCGCCGACCAGCAGCGCGATCGCGCCCAGGCCGAGGAACAGGGTGTCCAGGGCGCCCTTGGCGTCGGCCTGGGCGGTGAGCGCGTCCGAGGGCCGGGAGACGGTGACATAGCTGGGATTTTCCGGATTGGCCTGCGCTCCGAGCAGGCTGTCGACGTTGGTGGTCACCGCCTGGTTGTCCGGAGTGGTGCGGACGTAGATTTCCGAGGGGTGGCCGTCGACGCCGAGGTAGTGCTCGGCGGCGGGGAAGCCGATCAGGACCGCCGAATTGATCTCCGGGACATAGGTGGCTGGGACTGGGTTGAGGATGCCGGTCACGTAGAACCACTGGCCAGGGGAGCCGACCCAGATCCGCTCTCCGGGCCGGATCCGGTCGATGCCCATCAGCTGGGCGGCCTCGGCGCCGAGCACGGCGACCGGCTCGCGCGCGGTGGCGGCGTTGAGGTAGCTGCCCTGGGCAACCGAGGTGCCTGCCACCGCGGGCAGGCCCAGGCTCGCGGCAGCCACGGTCAGCGCGTTGGTTTCGACGGGGGGGATGAGCGGGGATTTGTAGGCGCTGACGCCGTTGACGGTGCTGGTGTCCTGGACGGCGGTGACCCCGGCCAGCCGGGCGATCATGCCCGGCGCCGCTACCCGCAGCTCGGCGGTATTCCCGGAGAAGTCCTGCCCGTTGGCGACGGTCAGCAGGTTGGTGCCCAGGCGGGCGATCTCGGCGTTGAGGCCGTGGGCGGAGGAGGCGGCCAGGCCGAGGACGGCGACGATGGCGGCGACGCCGATGGCGATCCCCAGCGCCGACAGCGACGCGCGCAGCTTGCGGGTCGCCAGCCCGATGCTGGCCAGGGCGGCCAGGTCGGCGGGCCGCAGCCGGGCCGCGGGCGGCGCTGTCCGGGCCGACGGGGCGGACGCGGCGGACGACCGCGGCGATGTGGTGGTCATGACGGTCCTTCCTGCCCGGGTTGGCGGCGGCCGGGTAGCCCGCTGGCGGGGGCGGTGTCGGTGATGACGTGCCCGTCGAGCATCTCGATGCGCCGCCGGGTGCGGGCGGCGACCGCGTGGTCGTGGGTGATGATGATGACCGTGGTGCCCTGCTGGTTGAGTTCTTCCAGCAGGGCCAGCAGCGCGGCGCCGGTGCCCGAGTCCAGGTTGCCGGTGGGCTCGTCGGCCAGCACCACCGGCGGGCCGCCAGCCAGGGCGCGGGCGATGGCGACCCGCTGCCGTTCCCCGCCCGACAGCTGGGTCGGCCGGGCGGCGGCCTTGTGCCCCAGGCCGACCCGGTCCAGCGCGTCCGCCGCCAGCCGCCGCCGCTGGTCGCGGCGGACGCCGGCGTACAGCAGGCCGTCGGCGACGTTGCCCAGGACGCTCTGGTGCTCGGCGAGGAAGAACTGCTGGAACACGAACCCGATCCGGGCCGCCCGCAGCCCGGACAGCTGCCGGTCGGTCATCGCCGCCACGTCCAGGCCGGTCACCTTGACGGTCCCGCTGGTGGGCTTGTCCAGGGTGCCCATCAGGTGCAGCAGCGTGGACTTGCCCGATCCCGACGGGCCCACCACGGCGGTCAGCTCCCCGGCAGCCACGGCCACGCTCACCCGGTCCAGCGCCCGCACCGGCGGCGACCCCGGATACACCATCGACACCCGGTCCAGTTCCAGCACCGGAACCGGCGGCGCGACCCGGGCCGCCGGGCGTCGCCGGCGGTCATGACGCCGCCACCACGACCCGCTGGCCGGGGGCCAGCGCCCCGGTCACCTGTACCAGGCCGGAGTTGTCGTCGAAGATCCCAGCCGTCACCGACACGAACCGCCGGCCGTTCCCCGGCCCGGCGACCTCCACGACGTACCGGCCTGGCGACCGGGCCAGCAGCGCCGTCACCGGCACCGCCAGCGCGCCGCGGGCGGTGGCGGTGGTGATGTACACAGTCACCGGCGCCTGGTCCAGGCTGCCGGCCGCTGCCGGGTCGGTCAGCCTCACCTGCACCGGGATCGTCGTGATGGTCCCGCCTGCCTGCGACTGGGACGTGGTCGCCACCGTGCCGACCGAGGAGACCACGCCCGGTGTTGTCGTCCCGTCCGGCAGCGTGACGGTCACCGCGTCGCCGGCCTTGACCTCCGACTCCTGGGAGACATCGAGCGGGATCATCACCACGTGCTCATCCGATGTCGCGGTCAGCACCGGTCCGGCCGCCGGGCCGCCCAGGCTCCCGGTCACCCGCGACACCCGGATCGCGGCGGGCTCGAACACCACCTGACCCAGCGACAGCGACCCCGGCGGGCTTGAGACCCCCAGCCGCTCCTCCAGCCGCTGCACCCCGTACCCGGTCTCCCACGAGTAGTAATCCCAGCCCGCAGCCGCAACCTCCGCCCGGCCGGCGTCGCCCAGCGCTACCAGGTCACGGTTGAGCCGGGACACATCCGCCCCGGACAGCCCCTCACCCAGGGCCCGCCAGTCCGGCACGCTGCCGTACAACAGCACCACTGGGGACCCGTTGCCCGTCCGGTACAGCACCTGCCCCTGCCGGATCACCTGCCCCGCGTGCGGCAGCCAGGTCAGCGTCCCGCCGCCCTGCCCGGTAACCGTCCACGAGCCCGCATACCCCAGCGCCGCGGGCACCGGCGTCACCGCTGCGACATCCTCCCGCACCACCGCTGCCGTCGCCGGTGCCGCCGCCCCCAGCCCGCCGTTCCCCGGCGAGGCAGCCGGGGAAAACACCCCCGCCCGCCACCCCGCCACCGCCCCGGCTGCCAGCAGCACTACCAGGCCCGCCGACACCCAGCCGCCCCGCCGGCGGCCGCCCGCTACCTCTGCGCCCACAGCCGCCAGGGCCCCCGCCTGCCCGCCGGCCACCTGCTGCCCGGCCTCCTGGCCGCGCGAAACCGTCTCACTCACGATCCATCTCCGTCCCTTCCGCTTCCGGCTATCGGCGGCCCGTAGCGGGCGCAGCGGCGACTGATCGCCACCGCACCGACGCCTGGCCCAGGTGACCGGCGTCCGCCTGCCGTGGGCCTGATGTGCACCACCGTCGGGGTCCCGCCGCCCTGCATCGGCCGGCCGAACGCTCCGGCCCGCCACGGCAGGGTCCTCCGCCAGCTGCCCGGCATCCCTTCCTCCCGGCCGCGCGCAACCGTCCCGCTCACTGTCCGGCCATTTGCTGCTGCGCGGCTTGCCAGTTGTTGTTGTCTATGTGGCCCACGGCCTCGTTGTTGGGCACCAGCCGCAGGCATACGTCCATCTTGGAAATGGTCTGCGGTGTCGGCTGAATGCTGGCGGGCAGCATGAAAGTGGGCCGACTGGGGTCCGGGGGGTAGGGGGTGGGGTCGGGCCAGTTCGGCACGCCGTGGGAGCGCATGCACCGCGCGAAGCTCGCCATGCCGGTCCACTCCTGCCGCACCTCGGCGGCAGTCGGCGCGCCGCCATTGTTCGGGAGCAGGTGCGCGCAGGCTTGGGTCGCCGTCTGGTACTGGGAGTTGCTGGCCGAGAGTTGGTCCATGGTGGTCTTGTTGAACTGTCCGGCGCTGTTGGGGTCGGGGAAGTCCGGCACGCCGTGGGAGCGCACGCAGCGGGCGTAGGCGATCGCATGGGAGGTCGCTGATCCTCCCGTAGTCGATGAGCCGCCCGAACTGGCGGATGGCGGGCTGCCGCTGCACGCCGCCGCCAGCAGGGCCAGGCCGGCGGTGGCAATGATGGCGGCCGAGGTTCGCGCGGCCGGCGGCCATCCCCGCCGTGGCCGGCGTATGACGCGGGTGAAGTGGTTCATCATGCCCTCCTCAGAGGCTGAGTGATCGTGCTGGCCACCGGCGCCGGGGGCGCCAGGGGGGCGGGGTCGGGACGTCCGCGACCCCGTGCCGCGCAGGCAACGGGAGAAGGCCAGCGGGTCGCGCGATCCCGAACTGTCCGGCGGCGACGATCCGACAGGGCACCGGCGAACCCGCGCTCGCCGCGCCCAGGTTGCCCGCGTCGCTACCACCGTTGCATGCAGCCAGCGCGCCAGGCGCGAGCGCGCCGCTGGGCAGAACATGCAGGCGCAGTGGATTCGGCGCGGCAATGCCGCTCACGGTCTCATCCCCACGCCAGCAGCGAGCCCGCGTGCTCCAGGCGCTCGCATTCGCTGATCGCTGTGCTGACCTGCGGCGGAGGCGGACGCGGCACGGTGATATTGAAAACGGGGCGCCCCTCGGAATCGATGGTGGGGTCGGGCCAGTTCGGCACCCTGTGGGAGCGCATGCACCGGGAGAATTCCCGCCCGGCGTTCAGCGCGTGCTGCACCAGGGCCTGGGGACAGGCGCCGGCCAAATAGCATTGCTGGAGCGTGCTGGCGGTGAGCGACCCGCCGGTGGCCGGGAGCAGGTGCTGGCAGGCTCGCTGGGCCGCACTGAACTGGGAACTGCTGACCCCGAATGCCTGCGCGTCGGGCTTCGGGAGCGTTCCGCTGCTGTCGGGGTCGGGATAGTCAGGCACCCCGTGGGAGCGCATGCAGGCCGAGAAGCCGACCGCCGATGGAGAGCTCGCTGACCCTCCTGCATTCGGTGAGCCGCCGGAACCGGTGGACGAACTACCGCTGCATCCCGCCACCAGGGTCAGGCCGGCGGTGGCAATGATGGCGGCCGCGGTTCGCGCGGCCGGCGGGCGTGCCCGCCGTATGACGCGGGTACTGTCGTTCATCAAGCCCTCCTCAGGGCCGGGTCGTGGCTGCGCCGGTCGCCGGTGCGAACCAGGACTGGCGCTTTCCGATTCATGGGCTGTTTCGTTCGAGGTGGTCCGCAGCGGCGCGGCCTCTCCGGTCTAGCAGGCAGCCCATGACGCGAGCCGAACAGTGATTGTTAGGCGGATGTCATCCGGGCAGGGGCACAATGTGCAGGTGCGGGTGCTGGTCGTGGAGGATCACGTTGCGCTGGCCAACCGGATCGGCGAGGGTCTGCGCGATGCCGGTTTCGCCGTCGACGTGGTCTACGACGGCGCGGCAGCCCTGGATAGCACGACCAGCACCGACTACGACGTGGTCGTGCTCGACCGCGACCTGCCGACCATGCACGGCGACCGGGTTTGCCGCCGCCTGGTGCGCGACGGTTCGCCCAGCCGCATTCTGATGCTCACCGCGGCCACGGACGTCGAGGACCGGGTCGACGGGCTGGAGCTGGGCGCGGACGACTATCTCGGCAAGCCGTTCGCCTTCCAGGAGCTGATCGCGCGCATCCGCGCCCTCGGGCGGCGCGGACCCGGCTCGCCCGCGGTCGTGCAGCGGGGTGACCTGGTGGTCGATCGCGCCCGGCACCGCGCCAGCCGCGCCGGCATGCCGCTGACCCTGACCCGCAAGGAGTTCGGCGTGCTGGAGTGCCTGGCTGGCGCGGGCGGTGCTGCGGTCAGCGCCGAGGAGCTGCTCGAACACGTGTGGGACGCGCACGCCGACCCGTTTAGTAACACGGTCGCGGTGACCGTCGGGCGGTTGCGGCGCAAACTCGGCGACCCGCCGCTGATCGAGACCGTCGTCGGCGTCGGCTACCGGCTGTGAGGAGCCACCTCAGCGCCCGGTCGCGGCTGACGATGCTGTACGCGTCGCTGTTCGCGCTGGGCGGGGCCGCGCTGGTATTGATCACCTACGTGCTGGTCGCGGACACCTTGCACACCCCGCCGACCATCAGGATCCCACCTGCGGTCCAGCAGGCAATCGCGCGGTGCCTCGAGGCGGCGCAGACTGGTGGCGCCGGCGTCATGCAGAAGTGCGCCGCAGTGTATGCCAACGGCGTCCAGGCCGGCGCCTCGGCCCAGCGCAGCACGACGCTCGCCCACCTGCTGACCTATTCGCTGCTCAGCCTGGCCGGCGCCACACTGCTCGCCGCAGTCGCGGGCTGGATCGTCGCCGGCCGCATCCTGCGGCCGGTGCACCGGCTCACCGCAGCTGCCCGCGCGGCCAGCGAGCAGAACCTGTCCCAGCGCATCGCTCTGCAGGGCCCGCGCGACGAGTTGCGTGAGCTCGCCGACACCTTCGACACGATGCTCGAGCGGCTCGACCGCGCGTTCACCAGCCAGCGGCAGTTCATCGCCAACGCAAGCCATGAGCTTCGCACGCCGCTGACCGTCATGCGCACCGCGATGGACGTTGTCCTCGCCAAACCGGAGCCGACGCACGAGGAGCTGATGTCGATGGCCGCCGATATCCGCCAGGCCGTCGATCACTCCGAGCGGCTCATCGAGGTACTGCTGGTACTCGCGCGCAACGATCAGGCACGCGCCCTCACCGACCCGCTGGACCTGGCCGCCGTCGCCGAGGACGCACTCGAAGGACGCACCGCCAACGGCATCACGACCACCACCACGCTCGACGAAGCCCCGGTGACCGGCGACGGAGTGCTGCTCGAACGGCTCATCGCCAACCTGCTCGACAACGCCGAGCGCTACAACATCGCGGGCGGCACCGTCGCGATCTCGACGACCGCCCACAACACGACATCAGTCCTGCGTGTGGTCAACACCGGAGCGGTGGTCCCCGCCGACATGGTCGAGCGCCTGTTCTTGCCGTTCACCCGGCTCGACGACCGCACCCGCCACGATGGGTTCGGGCTCGGCCTCGCCCTGGTGTCGTCCATCGCCACCGTCCACAACGGAACCGTGCACGCCACGGCCGTGCCAGCCGGCGGCCTCGACATCACCGTCCGCCTCCCCCGACGCGACAACGCCGTCACCCCAGCGTCGCCCGCTTAGCCAGCGGCAAGTCCGCCCCGTCCCGCCGCGGTCTCCGGTGGCTGCCCGCCCTGCTGCCGGCACGGCCGCGCCGGCCGCAGGCTCTCTGCCCGCCGCGGCGGGACTCGGCAACGGCGAACCCGTGCAATACCCCGCCTTATGCTGACTGGGGTGGCCTTGCCCAAACCGCAGCGCTGAAGCGCTGGGCATGCGGGCACCGTGGGCAACACGGACAGCCGCTGAGCTAGCTCGGCATCGTGAACTCCTGCTCCAGGTGCAGCGGGAGCATCGTCAGCAGGACCGGCAAGCGACCTCTGCGCAACACTACGCGTTCCCGGATCAAGTCATCGGTCTATCCGCTTGCCGCGACCTTCCAGATCGTCCGGTGGTCCGAGACTCGTACGCGGCCGGAATGACCGTCCCCTCGATGCCTTCGCGGCCGGCTTCAGTGGCGTGACGCTGGCTCGGCGCCGGGGTAGGGGCGGCGCCGGTGAGGCCGTGGATGACACCGTGGATCGGAGATCTCGCGTCAGCGCCTCTCGGTACGCGGCTGTGCACATGGCTGCGGCCACCGCCCGGCTCAGCGAAGTTCCTGGATGCGGACCAGGTTGCCCGCGGGATCGCGGAAGGCACAGTCGCGGATGCCGTACGGCTGCTCGGTCGGCTCCTGGACGACCTCGGCGGCGTCGCTGGCCTGTAGCCGCCCGAAGGTGCCGTCGAGGTCCTTGGTGGCCAGGAGGATCCAGCCGTAGGTGCCCTTGGCCATCATCTCGGTGATGACGCGGCGCTCGTCGTCGGTGGTGCCGGGGTCGGTGACCGGCGGCGCCAGGAGGATGGACGTGTCGGGCTGGCCGGGGGGGCCGACGGTGATCCAGCGCATCTTGCCGGATCCGACGTCGGTGCGGACCTCGAAGCCGAGGGTGTCGCGATAGAAGGCTAGTGCTGCGTCCGGGTCGTCGTGCGGGAGGAAGCTCGCGTGAATGGTGATGTCCATGGCGGTAACGCTAGCTGCGTATCGCTGAGCGGCGCTTCTCGATTCCTGATCGGTCTGGTCACCTGTTTCGCCACGCACGCCGGCATCCCCGCCATAGCGCGCGCCGGGAGGCGCCGGTAGGTGCTGGGCGGCACGCCGACCAGTTCGGTGAAGCGAGTGCTGAAGGTGCCCAGCGACGAGCAGCCGACTGCGAAACAGACCTCGGTGACGCTGAGGTCGCCGCGGCGCAGCAGAGCCATAGCGCGCTCGATCCGCCGGGTCATCAGGTAGCTGTACGGCGACTCCCCGTAGGCGAGCCGGAACTGGCGGCTCAGGTGCCCGGCCGACATGTGCGCGCCGCGGGCGAGCGCTTCGACGTCCAGCGGCTGGGCGTACTCCCGGTCGATCCGGTCGCGGACCCGGCGCAGACCTGCGAGGTCGCGCAGGCGCTGAGTCCCGGCGGGTCTGCTGGTCACACGCACGATCGTACGTTGCGCCGCAATCGATGCCGAGCCCCGTGTCGTGGGCCCGCCCCGGCTCACGATGATGCCGCCTCCCATGCGAACCCGTCCGGGTCGGTGAAGGGCCCGGCATCGCTGCCGATCACGAGCCGGTGCGATCCGGTGCCGTCGGCAGAGACGCCGGCGTCCTTGGCGAGGGCACGGCTCCCGTAGAGCGCCAGCTTGAGGGGGCTCAACGGAGTGGCGAACTCGACGTACTTGCGGCCAAAGCTCTTGGCCACCGCCAGGCCGCGGTCAACGTAGAACCTCTTGCTCGCGGCCACGTCCGCGGCGCCCAGCAGGAGCACTATCTGGTCAATCTGCCGGGTGGCCGGACCGGTGTCCTTCTTCGCCGAGGTCGCGACCTTCCAGATCGTCCCGTCCGGGGCTTGTACGACACCGCCGTAGCCCCAGAACGACTTAGCGACTGGCTTCAGGGGCGTGGCGCCGGCGTCGAGGGCAGCCTCGATGAGGCCGCTGACGGTGGCTGGCTGCGACACCGTAAGCGACAATGTGAAGCCACGGAAGCCGGTCGTCGGTGTCTCCGAGGCCCGCAGGCGGACCTGAGTGCCCAATCCGAAGGCGGCGGTGTAGAAGTGGTGGGCGGCCGTGGGGTCGGCCACCTCGAGGGTGATGGATTCGATGGAAGTCATGCTGGTCACGCTAGGTGGGGTCCGGTGACCGGCGCTTCTCGATTCCTGACCGGTCTTGCCCCCGCAGCGCCAGGCACGACGTATCCCCGCCCTTGCCGTTCCCTGTTCGGCAAGAGGGCTCTGCCTGTCGACCGAGGCGATGCCCTTGGCCTGCGCTCCCCATCCCGAGGGAGGTTCGGGGGTCTGGGCGCAGCGCCCCCGCCATGGTCCTGGGGTTCCGCAAGCGACAGCAGGTCCACAATCAAAGTGTCGGCACTCGGTGATAGCCATGCCATATGAAGATCGTCGTAACCACGCCCGCCGGCCATGTCGGATCACGAGTTGCGCGGATGCTCATCCAGGCAGGTGTACGGCCGACGCTGCTTGCTCGCCATCCCGCCAGGCTCGACCGGGCCCTGAGCGAGCAAGCAGATGTCGTTGAAGCTGATCTGAGTGACGCTGACGCCGTCGTACGCGCGACCCGGGATGCCGACGCTCTGCTGTGGGTGGCCCCGTGGACAGCCGATCCGTGCGCCGATCCGGTCGCCTGGTATGCCCGGCTGGGGGCCAATGCGGCCTGCGCGGTGACCGAGAACAGGATCGGCCGTACCGTGTTCCTCAGCAGCATCGGCGCGGAGAAGCGCTCCGAAGCGGGTGAGATCGACGGGCTGGCTCGGACCGAGGAGCTCCTCGACGCCACCGGAGCGACGGTGCTGCACCTGCGCTGCGGGTACTTCTTCACCAACCTGCTTGGGGAACTCGATTCGATACGCGAGGGCGTGCTGAAAGCGCCGATGGGCCTCGACTATGCGCAGCCGTGGGTCGACCCGCGGGACATCGGCGATATCGCTGCCGCCCGGCTGCTTTCCGCCGGCTGGTCGGGCCGGCATGTCCAGGCCGTCCACGGCCCGGAAGACCTCACGCTCTCCCGCGTGGCCGAGATCATCAGCCAAGTGACCGGCCATCGGGTCCGGGCCGAGACGATCTCCCAGGACACTCTGCGCCGCTCGCTGCGCTCAGCCGGATTCGGCGACAAGCAGGTCGAGGGCATCGCCGGGATGTCGGCGGTCACGCGCGAAGACTTCATCGCCGAAGATAAGCGCAGCATTCTCACCACAACACCGACCACGCTGCCCGCCTGGGCCTATGTCCACCTGCGACCCGCGCTGGTAAGCCCGCCCGCCTGAACGACCCTCCGGAATCGGCAGAGCCGATTCGCGCAACGCCGCTGCCAGAGATCGCCCCCGTGACGCGGGGCTGGCTGACGGCCACGAGGGGGCGCAGCGGCCGGTTGTGGGCCTTGGTGTAGGAGATTACCGTTGGGCAATGATTTCGTCGGACAGTCTTGTCGGCTACGCCCTAGCGTCGTTCGTGCTGATTGTTATCCCCGGTCCGAGTGTGCTGTTTGTCGTGGGGCGTGCCCTGGCGTATGGACGGCGCACTGCGCTGGCAACTGTCTGCGGTAACGCAGCAGGTAACTATGTGGTTGCTGCGTGCGTGGCCGTGGGCATCGGCACCCTGGTCGAGCGGTCGGCGGCGGTGTTCGTGGTGGTGAAGCTGGCGGGCGCTCTGTATCTGGTCTGGCTGGGGATCCAGGCGTTCCGCCGGCGCAGGACATTGGCCGGTACGTTCAGCGCGCCCGCGGCGCCGCGCAGTGATGGGCGATCGGCGCGGGAGGGATTCGTCGTGGGGCTGACCAATCCGAAGGCGCTGATTCTCTTCGGCGCCGTACTGCCGCAGTTCATCGACCGCGCTGCTGGGCACGTTCCGGTCCAGATGCTGCTTCTGAGCCTGGTGTCAATCGCGATCGGGCTGGTTACTGACAGTTCCTGGGGCCTGACCGCGAGCGCTGTCCGGGCGTGGTTCGCCCGATCCCCGCGGCGTTTGGAGCTCGTCGGCGGAGCCGGCGGGCTCGCCATGATCGCGGTCGGAGTGACCGTGGCGG
Organism: uncultured Actinomycetota bacterium; assembly: GCA_963804435.1. GTDB lineage: Bacteria > Actinomycetota > Actinomycetes > Streptosporangiales > Streptosporangiaceae > JAJYUU01. The sequence continues at coordinate 5,588,275 of CAWDQI010000001.1, forward strand.
TGACCGGCCGCAACAGCTAGGCCTACAGTCGTGTCATACGCCAGGTAGTAGCAGCACGTGCGCGGATCGTTCGGCTTGGCATTGCAGACGCCGGTGAGATCCTTATCCCACCGCACTAGTGCAAACCCCTGCTAGCCCGCTATATAAGCCAGCATCCACCAGCGCATCCCGCGGGCCGTCGTGCATTCGGCCGGTCAGGCTATAGCGCGCCCCCAGCGCATGGAAAGCTTCGTGGCGGCGCGCTCGGTCCGGATCTCAATCGCATCGCCGACGATCGTGGCTCGGTCGAAGACGACGGGTACGCCGTCGATGCCGCAGGTGGTCCGCTCACTCACGAACACCGCGATCCCGGTCGGCTGACCGAGCAGCGCTGCGGCCGGGTCCGTCAGCAGCGCGGGCCGGAGCCGCTCGTGCGCCCGGTGCACGACGACGCCCTCCTCGGAGAGCGCCCGGTAAAGCGAAACTGTGCCGAAGTCAATGGCGCTGAGCCGGGATCCGTACGGTTCGGCGACCCAGGAAACCTGATGGACGGCGGGCCGGCCGGCCAGCACCCGGACTCGTTCTAGCCGCAGCGACCGGTCGGATGGCAGATCCACCGACACCGGTGTCTTGCGGACCGCCTTCGCGATGACCTCTGTCAGTAGCGTCTGCCCCTGGGTCCGGAGATCGTCGGCCAGGCTGTGCAGCGAATCCAGCTGGTAGGCAACCTTTGGCTCGGCCACGAACGTGCCTCGTCCGGCCTGCTGCGAAACCAGTCCGTCGCCCTCCAGCACCTGCAGCGCCTGGCGCAGTGTCGCGAGCGTCACGTCGTAGGCGGCGCTCAGGTCCCGCTGTGACGGCAGGGCTGTGCCCGGCGCGTACCAGCCGTTCCTGATCTTTGCGGTGAGGTCGGCCGCGATCGCTACGTACTTAGACTCGCGTGAGCTCATCCAGGCCCCTGCGCAAGCTGGCCAACTGACTACCTACCTGATCGGCGGACGCCCCGTCGAGCACACCGCGCATCAGGGCGGCGCCAATCACCACTCCGTCGGCCAGTTCACTGGCTTGCCGCGCCTGCGCCGGACTGGAGATGCCGAATCCGAGCACCACCGGCAGGTCGGTGTGCTGCTTGAGCTCGCCCGCCAGGATTCCTGCCGACTGGGCGAGCGAGGTGCGCTCGCCTGTCGTGCCCATGACGCTGATCGCGTAGATATAGCCGCGACTGCGCGCGCAGATCTCCCGCAGCCGGCTGCCGGACGTGGACGGCGCAGCCAGCAGGACCAGTGCGATACCCGCGTCAGCTGCCGCCGCTTCCAGCGGCGAGATCTCGTCGAGGGGTAGATCCGGCACGATCAGGCCGGTGAAGCCTGCGGCCTTCAGCGCGGCGCAGAACGCCGCCTCGCCGCGCCTCACGACGAGGTTGGCGTACGTCATCGCCACGATCGGTACGGTCAGCTCATCGGTGATCGCGGCCACGTCAGCGAAGATGCTTTCGACCGTAGCGCCACGTTCGAGCGCCCGATCAGATGCCTCCTGGATCGTCACGCCATCAACCGCCGGGTCCGAAAACGGCAGTCCGACCTCGATCGCGTCGGCTCCCGCCGCCTGATAGGCGAGCAGATAAGACGTCCAGTCGCGGGTGATGCCGCCCGTCACGTACGGGATCAGCAGTTTCCGCCCAGCTGCCCGCAGATGCGACTCCAGCCCGATCACGAGTAGCCCCCCATCGGCTGATCCCCGGTTGGCTGGTCCCCCATCAACTGGGGCATGTCCTTGTCGCCGCGACCGGACAACGTCACCATCACTGTCGATCCGCCTGGCACCTCGCGTGTGCCGACAGCACGCAGCACCCAGGCCACCGCGTGTGCGGACTCCAGCGCGCTGAGGATCCCTTCGGCTCGGGCGAGCCGTTTCAGCGCAACGACCACCTCCTCGTCGGCAACTGTCACATACCGAGCCCGGCCGATGTCGCCGAGGAACGCATGCTCGGGCCCGATCCCCGGATAGTCGAGCCCGGCCGCCATCGAGTGCGCCTCGGCAATCTGTCCGTCGTCGTCCTGCAGCACCTTGGAGCGAAACCCGTGAAGCACGCCAACTCGCCCGTACGCGATGGATGCGCCGCCGTCAGCCTCGACCCCGATCAGCTGGGCCGGTGTATCGACGAAACCAGCGAACGTGCCGGCAGCGTTCGATCCGCCGCCCACACACGCCACCACGAAGTCGGGCGTTCCGGCCCGCAGCTCCCGAGCGCACTGCGATCGCGCCTCATCGCCGATGACCCTTTGGAACTCGCGGACCATCCACGGGTACGGGTGAGGTCCCATCACCGAGCCGACGCAGTAGTGCGTATCCTCGACCGAGCCGACCCAGCCACGCATCGCCGCGCTGCACGCGTCCTTGAGCGTTTGGCTGCCGCTGTGCACCGGCACCACCTCGGCGCCGAGCATCTCCATCCGGAACACGTTCAGCGCTTGCCGCTGCATGTCGCGAGTGCCCATGTAGACGGTCGCCCGCATGCCTAGCAACGCGGCCGCGGTAGCAGTGGCGACGCCGTGCTGACCGGCCCCGGTCTCGGCGATCAGCCGGGTCTTGCCCATCCGCCGAGCCAGCAGCGCCTGGCCGATCGTGTTATTGATCTTGTGCGAGCCGGTATGCGCCAGGTCCTCGCGCTTGAGCAGCAGCGTGATCCCGAGTTCCTCGGACAGCCGCCAGGCCGGCGTCATAGCTGTCGGCCGGCCAGCGTAAACGGCAAGCAGCCGATCGAGATGGCCCCGGAAGCTCGGATCGGACCACGCGTCCCGGAAGCCGGCTTCCAGCTCGTCGCACACCGGGATCAGCGACTCGGGCACGAACCGACCGCCATAGTCGCCGAACCGGCCCGCGCTCGATGGCTCCAGCATCCCGCCAGCTGCGTGCATTCCGGTTGGCCGGAGCGGCGCAACTGTTCTAGAACTCTCCATGCGGATAGTGTGCCACAGTCCAGTCAAGAGTTCTAGAACCCTCTGCAGAATTACCCCTGCGGTAGATTAACCCAGCAGACGGTTAGCCCAGCTGTGGATCATCGAACGTGACCTGAGCGCCCCAGGGCGGGACCAGGAGGAGACTAGGAACGTGACATCGGCTGTGACCCAGTACACGACGCGTCTGCTCACGCCCGATACCTGGGATGACTTCGCCGCACTGGTTGAGGCGAACAACGGTGTCTGGGGTGGCTGCTGGTGCATCGGCTTTCATCCCGAGGGCATCAGCAAGGACAGCACCGTGGCGGGCAACCGCGAGGCCAAACTCACTCATGTGAACAACGGCACCATCCACCAGATGCTCGTCTATCGTGACGGTCGCTGCGTGGGCTGGTGTCAGTACGGGCCACCGGCCGAGGTGGCTACCATCAAGAACCCCAAGGCCTATGAAAAGGGTCTAGCCGAGTTGCCTGACTGGCGGATCGGCTGCTTGTTCACCGGCTCCGGATCCCGCCGCAAAGGCGTGGCGAGGGCCGGAGTTGCCGCGGTGCTGGCCGCGATAGCGCATGCTGGCGGAGGCTTAGTCGAGGCCTACCCCGAGCAGGTGGATGGACGTGACCCGCAACGTGGCGCCTACCTGCATACCGGGCCAGAAAGCCTGTTCGAAGAGTTCGGATTCGTCCGCGACCGCCGCATTGCCAAGTGGCGCTGGGTCATGCGTCTTCGCATCTCCGCCTAAACGTGCCGCGTCAGGTTCTGGGCCAGTTGCCCAATCTGCCTACTCGTCCCCGTCTCCCTTGATAGGTGCCAAACCCAGGCGAGTGGACTCCGGGTCTGGGTCGGCGAAGCCGATCGCATGCGACGCGACCGCAGGGAGCGCCCTGGACGCGGTGGCCGCCAGCCGGACAATCGGTCGCCGAGGGAGACGGGGCCCGTCGCTGCACGCGGGCCGAGCGGGGCCGGGCACACCGTGGAAGTCCTGCTACGTGTCTACGCCAAACGCCTCGATGACGGCGAGGACATCGCCAACAACCGGATAGACGCCGGGTTAGCCGATTCCTGATGCAGGCCATCCCGACGGGCACACCTAACCACGGCATCCTGCTCGCCGACCGGCCGCACATACGCCAGGCCGAGCGGCATCCATCCCACGCATATCCCACGGCCAGCGGCAACCAGCAGCGTCTGGCGGCACCTGGCTGCATGAACCGGAAATGAGTCAGCGACGCCAGACCGTCCCTGAGCAGGTGTTATCGATGGTGGCAGGTGTTGGGTTCGAACCAACGTAGGCTGAGCCGACGGTTTTACAGACCGCTCCCTTTGGCCACTCGGGCAACCTGCCGTGCGCCGCCCCGCAGAACGGGCACTGTGAAGGATAGCGGAACGAGGCTGCTAGTTCAGCATCGCGGTCAGGCTGCAGCGATAGCCTGAGAACCGTGGCAGCCGAATCTTCCTTCGACATCGTTTCGAAGATCAATCACCAGGAAGTCGACAACGCGCTGAACCAGACCGTGAAGGAGGTGGGGACCAGGTTCGACTTCCGCGGCGTCGGTGCGTCCATCGCCTGGTCGGGCAAGGAGGCCGTAGAGATAAAGGCAAACAGCGAAGAGCGGGCAAAGGCCGTTCTTGACGTCTTCAAGGACAAGCTGGTCAAGCGTTCGGTGTCGCTGAAGATCCTGGACGCCGACGAGCCGAAGCTTTCCGGCAAGGAGTACCGGCTGCATGTCGGCCTCAAGGAAGGCATTTCCCAAGACGACGCAAGGAAGATCTCCAAGATCATCAGAGACGAGGGCCCGAAAGGCGTCCGCGCCCAGGTCCAGGGCGATGAGCTGCGGGTGTCGTCGAAGAAGAAGGACGAGCTCCAGCAGGTCCAGGGCCTGATCAAGGGCAAGGACCTGGACATCGCGATCCAGTTCGTCAACTACAGGTAGAGGCAGATTGTCTACCTGTACAAACATTCGACGTAGCGCGTCCTAGCTGCGTTAACGCCTTTCAGCGCCTCTCGCTGATTCTCATCATTTCTCGCCGTGGTGTGCCCTGGCTGTGCCCTGGCCTGCGCCGCGGGGCGGGTCAGGGAAATTCACCGCCGGCTTCCCTGAGACCGACGGGGATGCCGAGGTGGGCCAAGAAGCGACCCCGGCGTCGAGAATCTCGGCCCCTAGACTCGCCCGACATCAGGCCAGGGGCAAACCGGGCGACGGGTTGGGACCAGATTTCACATCGCATATATGCGGCAAACCGGACCGCAGTTTAAGACCAGAAACGGTGCGGATACAGGCGGGCGGTAGTCTGCACGCCAGCCCGATCAGCACCTTCACGGCGATCAGCGCTGCCGCCGCTGCTGCCGCCACGCCTGCCACGCTGCGACTTGCTCAGGCGTGGCCTCCACGGGCGCGTCCCTCCGAAGGCTGGAGGTCAGGTACCAGCGGCCCTCGCTGTTATGTCTACCGTCAGCGTCATCGCCACCGCCGGTGACGAGCGAAACCCTGCGGGGGCTCCCGGCCGCGCGCCATGCAGCGGTGCCTTCCCTGACACGGCTGACCGACAGCTCACCGGGCTGCAGCTCCTCCTCCGGAGCCGCGCCGCCGTTCTCCGGCTCGCCGTTGTCCAGTTCCTCGAGGACATCTCTCACCACTTGCAGCCAGCGCACCGGGTCGAGCACTTTCTCGATTCCGTGCTGCCAGCATGCCCTTGCCGTGAACTGGTAGAGCGGAACCAGAAGCACCGCCACACCGGCGGCGCCCACCGCGACCGGAAGGGTCTTGAAGTCCGGCCCGGACAGCGAACCCTGGCCAAAGCGCAGCATGAAAACCCAGCCCCACGTCGCCACCGCCGCCACGGCCGCAAGCCACGACGGCAGCAGCGTCCTCGCCAGCTCGCTGACAGCATTCATGCAGCGGCTGCGCCTCCGCAGCCGCTGCGGCACGAAAACCACCGCCCAGATCAGAAAGAGGCAGCCAATGCCGGCCGAGGGCAGCAGGATGGGCTGCCCCTCGTTCGCGGCGACCGCCGACGGCGCGCTGCCGGGGGCGCCGGAAGTCGCCAGCACCACCGTCAGCGCCGGGACGCCGACCGCAGCCGCTGCGAGCACGAGGTTCACCGTCACCAGGGCCGGAAAGTCCGGGCTCTGCGTCAGCAAGAAGCGCCTTATGACCGCCTGCACCACGCCCAGCATGAGTAACCACACGCCCGCTGCAGCGACCCTCATGCCTACGGCCGGAACGCCGTAACCCACCGCGAACAGCGCCGCGCCCGCGATAATCATCCGCCGGGGCCGCCACAGCCATTTCCAGAACCAAAGCAGCGGCGGCCAGATGAGCCTCTTCAGCACGATAGCCACCACTGTCACGACAACAGCCACCACAAACACCAGCAGCAGCGGGACCACCACGACCGCCACCACTGCCCTCATGATCCCCGGGCGATCGCCCGCCGCGGCCTGCCAGAACTCCAGCAGCCACTTCCCGAACGTCTTCACTAGCCCACCCCCAGCCCACAGGCCGCCAGAACCTGAACCCTCGGCGGATGCGCACATTGTCAGCCCAGGCCAGCCCCGCCGCCAGACAACGATCGGCCATGGCTGGCGCGACACATGCAAACCGGCAAATCGGACGCCAGCCAGGGACGAAAGATAGCCCGGACACAGGCGGACGGTAGTCGGGGCCAAAACCGCACAAACACCGTCCCGGCGATCAGTCCTGACCGCCCGCAGCCGAGCCGGGCAACTCGCCAGCCGCGCGCACTCGCAGCTGCCGGAGCTGCCAGAACTGGTGATATGTGGCCGGTCCAGGCCGAACTCGCCGCCGCGGTTGGTCGCTACGCCGTTGCCGCGGCCGGTCCCCTTCGCGGCGGCCAGCGGCGGCCAGCGGTGCCGTCTAGCTGTCTCAACAGACGGCTGTCTAACGACCATGCCAGCGGGCCGCAGGGATGCTTAGGAAACTCTGACGAGACTGCCTCACGAAACGTCTTGCTCATCATTGTCGTTCCCTGGGTTGAGGTGTCCTGAGTCTGCTGAGCGACCTCTTCGCCGTAGACGTCTGCCAGCGTGTGCACGATCAGGCCGGCGGAGCGCAGGGTCTTCACCAGTTCCAGCCGGCCAAGGCTCCGGTTGACTAAGAATTCAGGCCGCGCGGCGGCGGGCTGCCGAGCGGATGACCGCCTCGACGGCATCTGTGCTCACTCCGAACTCGCCGGCGATGGTGAGGTAGCTCTCGCCAGCCCAGAACGCGTCGAGTATGTCCTCCACCCGGATCTTCTCGCGCTGCAGGACGGGCTGGCCGAACGCGAAACGGGGGTCGATGATCACGTCAGCGCCCTCGTAGGCCTTGAGCGTGAGACGCAGCGGGTAGCGGTCCGAAGACCGCCACGTGACGTACTTGAGGTACTGATCAATCACGCCGGCGATGGCGCCCTGCCGGTCGCGGGCACGTACCCATTGCGGCGGTTCGGTGAGCGACTCGGCCATGTTGACCAGGAGGCTCACTCCATCCGTGGCCACGTTCTTGGTGGCCAGGGCATACTCGTCCTTTGTATCGCGCCGCAACTGCGCTACAGCGGTCCGCAGCTCGTTCGGCGTCAGCCCGAGCTCTTTGAACCCGCGGAGCATGTGAGCCTCGACGACGCCTATGAACGGGAGGGAAGCAGCGCGAGGCGTGGCGGGCTCAAGCCGGTGCACCAGCGGCGCCGCGCCGGCCATCCGGCGCGTCCAGTCGCGCAGGGTCGATGCCGCCATGCCAAGATGCCGGGCGCCCTCATCGATGGTGAACAGCCGAACATCGAATCGGCTGTCATTGGTCACCTCCTGGCTCCTCCTTCCAGTTTTCATGGCCCACCATAGTCGCGTAGCTACTCCATATCCGGTTACACGCCCGCGTGACCGTGCAGATCGTCCTGCATGGTTACAAGACGCGCCCGGCCTGGGCTTGGATGACTCTGGCTATCGCCCAACCTGACGCTGCGCCCATCGACGGCCAAGCGACTCGAGCGCGTGTTCCGTCGCCACCTGGACGAGCTGCCCGTAGGCGGGACCGCGATCGCCGCTGTCCGGCCGTCGCACATGCGGGCGTGGATGAAGGACCGGTCTGAGGTGCTCGCGCCCTCCACCGCGATCCTGCTCCGGTTCGTCACCTACCGGTAGCCCCGTCAGCGGCTTGCCTGCACAGCGCGCCGCCGGGCGATGTGGCCGGGCCCGTGCTCGCACGGTCGGTCAGCCCGAGACAATCACCTCGTGCCACAGGCCGCCGTTCAGGAAGACATTATTCCCGCGGGCCTGACCTGGCCCGGAGTCGCTCACGTAGGTGTAGAGCGGGTGCCCGTTGTAGGTCTCCTGAATTGACCCATCGGCCCGGCGGATGGTGCTGAGCGTGCCGGGAACGCCAGCACCGCCCTTCAGGGGGCCCTTGAGCGGTGGCCAGTAAAGTGCACATCCGCCGTTGCATACCGACTTGGTGCTGGTGTCCGGGACAAACCAGTACAGAGTGCGTCCGCTCGATGTGGCCAGCACTGTCGCGCCGCCGATCTGCTCGGTCCGCAGGGCGCTGCCAGCCGTTGACTGGCCACTGGTTCCCGCGCCGGCCACGGCTCCGCCGAGCAAACCCAGGGCCAGCACAGATACCCCGGCCGCGCCCAGGCCAGCCTGGGCCAGGTTCAGGCCGGGGACAATGCGGTCAGCCCGGCTCGACGCGCTGGGCTCCCCCGACCCGCTGGGCCGGCCGGACCGACCTGGCATGCCGCTGACCTGCAGGCGGGGTGTCGTCGCGTAGACGGCCAGCGCTGCGAAGGCCGCGACCTCGATGATCCCGGCCACGATGCCCGCGGTAGTGCGGACCTCGCGGAAGCCGAACAAGCCGAACTGCACTGACAGTAGGTAACCGCCCAGCGTAGACAAGGCGAAGGCCGCTCCGGCCGCCGCGGCCAGCCGACTGCCGGTGACCAGCACGACCAGGCCGATGCCGATGCCGACGATTACCTGGAAGAGGAACAGCGGGCCGATAGTCGCAATGGTCCGGTATCCAGTCAGATAAAGGTCCAGGTGCATGCCGGCCGTCGCGAGGAGCAACCCCGCCCCGGCTAGCCGCAACAGCAGGCCCAGCCGACTTGCGCCTTCCTGCTTGCGCGATCCTGTCCCCGCCCGCACGTCAGTGTTCATGCCCCTTACCACGTCCGGCCTACCCCGAAGGTTCATCCGGGGATTACTCGGGCCGAGGCTCACAGCCCAGCCTGGCCGTGCTGGGATAGACCATGCAGCCTCAGGACGTGGACGCCACCGAAGGAGACGACAATGACCGCCGTCCCAGCTCATCCTGTCCCCGCCCGCCCGCCGCTGCGCGAGCGCAAGGCCTGGCAGGCGCTGGAGCGCCATCACGCCGAAATTGCCGGTCGTCACCTGCGCGAGCTTTTCGACGCCGACCCTGGCCGCGGGGAGCGGCTGACGGCTCAGGCGGAGGGCATCTACCTGGACTACTCCAAGAACCGCGTCACTGACGAGACCATGCGGCTGCTGGTCGAGCTGGCCGAGGAATCTGGGGTGCCGCAGCGCCGCGACGCGATGTTCGCCGGCGAGCACATCAACGTCTCTGAGGACCGCGCCGTGCTGCACGTCGCATTGCGGATGCCGCCCACCGCCACGCTGGTCGTGGACGGTAAGGACGTGGTCGCGGAGGTCCACGCCGTGCTGCGCCGGATGCGGGCATTCGCGGACCGCATCCGCTTGGGCGAGTGGAAGGGCTACACCGGCAAGCCGATTCGCAATGTGATCAATGTCGGAATCGGCGGCTCGGACCTCGGCCCGGTGATGGCATACGAGGCGCTGCGCTATTACTCCGACCGCGATCTGACTTTCCGGTTCGTGTCGAACGTCGACTCGACCGATTTCGCCGAGGCCACCCGCGGCCTCGCCGCGGACGAGACCTTGTTCATCATCAGCTCGAAGACCTTCGGGACGCTGGAGACACTGACCAATGCGACCACAGCTCGCGATTGGGTAGTCGGCGAGCTTGGCGCCGAGGAAGCGGTTGCCAGGCATTTCGTCGCGGTCTCGACCAATGCCGAGAAAGTCGCGGCATTCGGGATCGACACCGAGAACATGTTCGGCTTCTGGGACTGGGTTGGCGGCCGGTACTCGATGACCTCGGCGATCGGGCTATCGACCATGATCGCCATCGGCCCGGACAACTTCGACCAGATGCTGGCCGGCTTCCACGCCATGGACGAGCACTTCCGGACCGCACCCCTGGCGGAGAATCTGCCGGTCCTGCTCGGCCTGCTGTGCGTCTGGTACGGCGACTTCTTCGACGCGCAGACCGTGGGCGTGATGCCCTACGACCAGTACCTGAAGCGATTCCCGGCCTACCTGCAGCAGCTGACGATGGAGTCGAACGGCAAGCATGTCACGCTGGCCGGGCGGCCGGTCGACTACCAGACGGGGGCCGTATTCTGGGGCGAACCGGGCACCAACGGGCAGCACAGTTTCTACCAGCTGCTGCATCAGGGAACGAAATTGGTCCCCGTGGATCTCATCGGGTTCGCTCGCGGCCTTAACCCGATCCGCAACCATCACGACATCTTGTCGTCAAACGTCTTCGCTCAGGCCCAGGCACTTGCCTTTGGCAAGACCGAGGACGAGGTCAGGGCCGAGGGCACGCCGAACCACGTGGTGCCGCACCGGGTGATGCCGGGCAACCGGCCAACCAACGTACTGCTCGCCGACATCCTCACCCCGCGGCTGCTCGGTTGCCTTGTCGCCCTGTACGAGCACAGCGTGTTTACCCAGGGTGCGATCTGGGACGTTGACTCCTTCGACCAGTGGGGCGTGGAGCTGGGCAAGGCGCTGGCCAATCAGATCGCACCTGAGCTGGAAAGCGCCGACGAACCGGCGCTGCGCCACGATTCGTCGACCAATGCGCTGATCCGGCGCTATCGCTCGCTTAAGGCCGGGTCGTAAGCCGGCCACGTTCCCACAAAAGAATGGAAGGCTAACGCCAATGCCAACAGACTCACCGATGCAGCTCGGCATGATCGGGCTCGGCCGGATGGGCGCCAACCTGGTGCGCCGGCTCATGCGCGACGGCCATCGCTGCGTTGCTTATGACCGCACCGCTGCTGTGGTCAAGCAGCTGGAATCCGAGGGCGCGGACGGCGCGACCAGCATCACCGAGTTTGTCGCGAAGCTGGAACAGCCGCGGGCAATCTGGATCATGGTGCCGGCCGCGGTCGTGCCGTCGACCCTGGACCAGCTTCGGCCGCTGCTGGACGAGGGCGACATCGTGATCGACGGAGGCAACTCTTATTACCGCGACGACATCGACCGGGCGCGGCAGCTGAAGGCAGATGGCATCCACTATCTCGACGTCGGGACGAGCGGCGGCGTCTGGGGCCTGGAGCGTGGTTACTGCCTGATGATCGGCGGCGAGAAGGGACCGGTCGAGCACCTCGACCCGATCTTCAAGACGATCGCGCCGGGCGAGGGCAGCGCCGAGCCGACGCCAGGTCGCACCGCGGCCGACAGCACGGCCGTGCACGGCTATCTGCACTGCGGGCCGAACGGTGCCGGGCACTTCGTCAAGATGGTGCATAACGGCATCGAGTACGGCATGATGGCGGCGATCGGCGAAGGCCTGAGCATCATCAAGCACGCCGACGCCGGGCTGCACGAGCAGGAGGCCGACGCCGAGACGGCGCCGCTGCGGGACCCGGAGGCTTACCAGTACCAGATCGACGTCAGCGAGGTTGCCGAGGTCTGGCGGCGAGGCTCGGTGATCAGCTCCTGGCTGGTCGACCTGATCGCCGCGGCGTTCGCCCAGTCCCCGGAGCTGGCCGACTACGCCGGCCGCGTCTCTGACTCCGGCGAAGGCCGGTGGACCGTGCTCGCCGCGGTCGAGGAAGGCGTGCCGGCCTCGGTAATCACTGCCGCCCTCTACGAACGGTTCGAGTCACGTCGCCTGGGTGACTTCACCGATAAGGTGCTATCGGCGATGCGCTCGGAGTTTGGCGGGCACAAGGAGAAGAAGGACTAGCCGGTGCAGCACGACCTAGAGGTCTCGGCGGATGCTGACGCCGTAGCCAGGCGGGCCGCCGCCTACGTGGCCCGGCAGTCGCGCGAGGCTGTGCCCGCGCACGGCCGGTTCACCTTCGCGGTCAGCGGCGGGCGCACCCCGTGGGCGATGTTCGGCGAGCTGGCCGGCGAGGACGTGCCGTGGGCCGATGTGGACCTGTTCCAGGTCGACGAGCGGGTCGCGCCCGACGGCGACCCGGACCGCAACCTGACCCACCTGCACGCGAGCCTGGGCGACGCGCCCGCCAGTGTGCATCCGATGCCGGTGACCGATCCCGACCTGGACGCCGCTGCGGCCGCTTACGGCACGGTGCTGCCGCAGCGGTTCGACCTGGTGCACCTCGGCCTGGGCCCGGACGGCCATACGGCTTCGCTAGTTCCCGGCGACCCGGTCCTGGACGTAACTGACGCGCTCGTCGCGGTGACCCAGCCGTACCAGGGCCACCGGCGGATGACGCTCACCTATCCGGCGCTCGCCCGCGCCGGCCAGTTGCTCTGGCTGGTCACCGGCCCGGACAAGAAGGATGCGCTGGCGAGGCTGCTGGCCGGGGATGAGTCGATACCGGCCGGCCGGGTTGCCGCTGTGCGCTCACTGGTGCTGGCCGATGAAGCTGCCGCGGGGAAATCATGACGACAATCACTACCAGCACGGCACCCGTGCGGGGAACTATCCGGCGCCCTGACGATCACGTCATCGTCATGTTCGGCGCTACCGGCGACCTGGCGAAGCGCAAGCTGTTGCCTGGCCTGTTCCACCTGGCCGCCGCGGGCCTGCTGCCGCAGGACTACCGGATCATCGGCTCGTCGCCGGCCAGGTCTGCCATGAACACCGAGGAGTTCCGCGCGCACGCGAGGCAAGCCGCGGAGGACTTCTGCTTGTGCAAGCCGGACGGCCAGACCTGGCCCGCGTTTGCCGACCGGCTATCGTTCGCGGCTGCCGACCCTGACGATTACGGTGCTCTGCAGGCCGAAGTCGCGCGGGCGGAGAAACAGATCGGCGGGTCCCCGCGGCGGCTGTTCCACCTGGCCGTGCCCCCATCCGCGTTTGCATCGGTCGTGGGGATGGTGGGGGCTTCGGGACTAGCGACCGACCGTTCCAGGGTGATCATCGAGAAGCCGTTCGGTACCGACCTGCAGTCCGCGATCGACCTCACCAAGGCGGTTCAGGCGGTCTTCGACGAGTCGCAGATCTTCCGTATCGACCACTTCCTGGGCAAGGAGTCGGTCGACAACATCCTGGCCTTCAGGTTCGGCAACGGGCTCTTCGAGCCGATCTGGAATCGCGCCCACATTGGCTACGTGCAGATCGACGTACCGGAGACATTGTCAATCGAGGGCCGTGCCGACTTCTACGACAAGACCGGCGCGTATCGCGACATGATCGTCACGCACCTGTTCCAGGTGCTCGGCTTCGTCGCGATGGAGCCTCCGACAGCGTTCACTGCCCGGCAGCTGCGCGGTGAGAAGCTGAAGGTCTTCGATGCCCTCAAGCCAGTTGACGTCCGGCATGTGGTGCGGGGCCAATATGAGGGCTACAGATCCGAGCCGGGCGTCGCACCGGACTCGCAGACCGAAACCATGGTCGCGGTCCGCGTCGAGGTGGACAACTGGCGATGGAGCGGCGTGCCGTTCTATCTCCGGTCCGGCAAGTGCCTTGGCGCCGGCCGGCAGGTGATCACGCTCGGTTTCCATGAGCCGCCGCTGCGCATGTTCAAGGCGCACCGCAAGGACATCCCGGACGGGCGGCGGAACGAGATCATCATCGACTTTGCCGACCCCGGCTCGATCACCACGAGATTCCTGGCCAAGGAGCCCGGCGCTGAAATGACGCTCGGCAGCGAGAAGATGATCTTCAAGTACGCCGACTCGTTCGCTAACGCGAACGCCCTGGAAGGGTACGAACGGCTGATCCTGGACGCCATGCTCGGCGACCAGTCGCTCTTCACCAGCTCCGAGGGCATCCTGCGACTCTGGGAGATCTCCGAGCCGCTGCTGAACAACCCACCGCCGGTCGAGCCATACGCCAGGGGCTCATGGGGCCCGGACTCGGTCAGCAAGCTGATCGCGCCCTTCCGCTGGCACCTGGCGGACGCAACCTGACCGCCGTACCGGCCACGATTGCCCCGGGAACGCGGCCGACCTGCAAGGAGGCGCTCGTGGCGCTCGGGTACGACAGGCCGCTGTTCCTGATGGCCTTCGATCATCGCGGCTCGTTTGAGCACGGCCTGTTCGGTGCTACGCCGCCGGTCTCGCCGGCGGTGCACGCCGGCATCACCGACGCCAAGGAGGTTATCTTCGATGCCCACCTCAAGGCGCTGGCCGACGGCGCGCCGGCCAACGCCTGCGGCGTCCTGGTCGATGAGGAGTTCGGGGCCGGCGTGGCCCGGCGGGCCAAGGCGGAAGGCGTCCCGCTGGCCATGCCGGTCGAGCGGTCCGGGCAGGACGAGTTCGATTTCGAGTACGGCGACGACTTCGGTGCCCACATCGAGGCCTTCGACCCGACATTCGTCAAGGTGCTGGTGCGCTACAACCCCGAGGGCGACGCCGAGCTGAACAGTCGTCAGACCAGCCGGCTCGCCATCCTGAGTCGCTGGCTTCGCGACCGGGACCGCAAGTTCCTGTTCGAGTTGCTGGTGCCGGCCACCACCGCCCAGCTCGATAAGTTCGACGGTCATCAGCGTGACTACGACCGGCAGCTTCGGCCCGCGCTGGTGGTCGAGACGCTAGCGGCAATGCAGGCCGGCGGCGTTGAACCCGACATCTGGAAGATCGAGGGCCTGGACGCGGCGGCGGCCTGCGCTGCCGTGGTGGCGCAGGCCCGATCCGGCGGCCGGGACGGCGTCGTCTGCATCGTGCTCGGCCGCGGCGCCGACGAGCCGCAGGTTCTCGACTGGATCAAGATCGCGGCCGCAGTCGACGGCTTCGACGGCTTCGCCGTCGGGCGGACCCTCTGGCAAGAGGCACTCCAGGATTTCCTGGCCGGGCGGGCAACGAGGCTCGACGCAATCAACAAGATCGCTGCCCGCTACAGCGACGTTATCGATGCCTACCGCAGTGCGGAGGCGCTGGCCGCGAGCAGCACCGGAGGAACCCCGTGACGAACGCAACCGTGAAGCTGCTGCTTGCCGACGTGGACGGCACGCTCGTGACCCCGGACAAAGAGTTGACACCGCGCGCTATCGAGGCCGTGCGCAAGCTCGACGAAGCCGGCATCCTGTTCGCCGTCACCAGCGGGCGGCCGCCGCGCGGGATGGCGATGCTGGTCGAGCCGCTGAACCTGCGGACGCCGATCGCCGCATTCAATGGCGGCCTGATGGTCAACCCGGACATGTCGGTGGTTGAGCAGCGGGTGCTGCCGGAAGACCTGGTGGTACCGGTGGCCGAGATCATGCAGTCGTTCTCCCTGGACGTGTGGCTGTACAGCGGCGCGGATTGGTACGTCCCGAAGGCCGACGGGCCGCACGTCGCGCGAGAGGCCTGGACGGTGAAGTTCGAGCCGAAGGTCATGCCTGGCGGGCTGACCGGACTGACCGAGAACGTCGCCAAGCTCGTAGGCGTCAGCGACGACACTGACGCGGTGACCAAGGCGACCTCTGCCGTCCATGACAAGTTCGGCGACCACGTCACGGCGGCTACATCGCAGCCCTACTACCTCGACGTGACGCACCCGATGGCCAATAAGGGCGAGGTAGCGAAGTACCTGGCCGCCAAGTACGAGATCGATCCCGGGGAGATCGCCACCATCGGTGACATGCCCAACGACGTGCTGATGTTCGCGCACTCGGGCCTGAGCATCGCGATGGGTAACGCGAGTCCCGAGGTCAAGCGCTGCGCCCGGCGGGTCACGACGTCAAACACCGAAGAGGGATTCGCCGATGCCGTCTACAAATTCATCCTCCGGTAGCAGCCGCCACCGTTGCTGCCAGCCGGCTTAGGCTGCCTCGGCGAGTTCCTTGATGCCGGCCAGTGTGGCGGTCATGTTGGCGTGATGCTCGCGCAGGCGGCGCCGCAAGATACGGGACTCCTTGTCCGGCATCTGCTCGATCAGCGCGCTGATCCCGCTCTCGCCCGGTCCGATCTGCATCCACTGGCGCAGCCGGGTGCCAGCGCCCTCCGGCTCTAGCGAGAACCGCCAGCGCGCCGCGGGAACCCCCGGATCGCCGACGGCCCAGCCGAAGAGCCGCTCTGGCTCGAACTCCGATATGGTCGAGACGGTTTCCCAGGTGCCGATGGCCGGGTGGTGATTACGCCCGCGGAATTGCGCGCCGAGCGCTGGCCCGGCGACGCCGTCCAGCCACTGGCCGTCCTGGAACTCGGAGCTGAACCTGGCCGGCATGGCGATGTCGCATACCAGCGGCCACACCACTGCGGGCGGCGCGGCGATGACAAGCTCCGCCTCCGTGGTCGGGCAATCGGCGTATCTCAGTTCATCGCTCTCCACGCTCGCATGGTACGCCGTGATGAAATTGGCCAGACGCGTTAACGGGAAGAGTTGGCGTCTCCAGGAGACGCAAAATCTTCGCGTTGATGCTGGCTAGCCGAGCGGGAGGCCGGACCATGCAGGTAGGCATCGCCGCGAACGTTGCCTCGGCGCAGGACGCCGATTTCGTCCGCGACGCCGAGCGGCTGGGCGCGACGTCGGTCTGGGTGGCCGAGGCGTGGGGCCAGGATGCCCTCACCCCGCTCGCCTACCTCGCTGCCAGAACCGAACGGATCAGCCTCGGTTCGGCGATAGCGCAGCTGGGCGCTCGCAGTCCGGCCATGCTGGCGATGTCGGCCATGTCGCTCCAGCTGCTGTCCGGCGGGCGCTTCCGACTCGGCATCGGGACCAGCGGGCCGCAGGTGATGGAGGGCTGGCACGGCGTCAGGTTCAGCGCTCCGCTGGCGGCCACCCGCGAGACCATCTCGATCATCAGGGCGATCGCCAGCGGCCAGCGCGTGACCCATGCGGGACGGGTGTATCAGCTGCCGCTGCCGGGCGGACCGGGCCGGGCGCTTCGCTCCATGCTGCCGCCAACCCCGGTGCCGGTCTACGTCGCGTCGCTGGGCCCGCGCAATCTGGAGCTCACCGGCGAACTGGGCGACGGCTGGATCGGCAATACGTTCATGCCGGAGCACGCGGAGGTCTTCCTCGGACCGTTGCGGGCCGGCGCTGCCAGGGCCGGACGGGCGCTAACCGACCTCGATCTCGTTATCCCGGTTGGCGTAGAGATCACCGACGAGGCCGACGCCGCCGCCCGGCGGCACGCGCGCGGTTACGCGTTCACCATCGGCGCGATGGGTTCGCCTGAGCAGAACTTCTACAACGCTGCATTCACCCGTCAGGGCTACGGCGAGGACGTGCGCGCTGTCCAAGAACTCTGGCTGGCGGGCAAGCGAGAGCAGGCAGCCGACCGGGTGCCGGTCGAACTCGGCAGCCGGACGAACCTCATCGGCACGCCCGACATGATCCGCGACCGGCTCCGGCGCTACCGCGCGGCCGGAATCAGCACCCTTGAGGCCAAGCTGACCGGCGACCGGCGCGAGCAGCTCGACACGCTCGGCCAGCTGGTCGAGCTGGCGGCAGAAGTGAGCCGGGAGCCGCCTTACCCCATCCCCGCAGGCAGGGCGCGGTGAACCAGCGCAAGGTGCCATGCGTCTACATGTGCAGGACCTGTCCATTCAGGCGGCTGTACTAGAGTTAAGTCATAGTGGCAGGTACGTCAAAATCGCAGGCCGTAACCTGGCAGTAAGTTGCCTCATCGCCGCGAGCGAGTGGCGATGCTGACATAGGCAGAAGGCATGAGGATGCACGCCGTCACCGCGTCTGTCGCCCGGCCTCGGAGCGTTGAGGAGGCCGGGAGACTGTGACCAAGCAGGTCCAGAAGCTCGATCGTGTCATTATCAGGTTCGCCGGCGACTCCGGTGACGGCATGCAGCTCGCCGGGGATAGGTTCACCCAGGAGACTGCGACATTCGGCAACGACCTGTCGACGTTGCCGAACTTCCCGGCCGAGATCAGGGCTCCGGCCGGGACACTGCCAGGAGTTTCCAGCTTCCAGCTGCATTTCGCCGACCACGACATCCTGACTCCGGGCGACGCGCCCGACGTGCTGGTCGCGATGAACCCGGCCGCGCTGAAAGCCAACCTGGATGACGTGCCGCGCGGCGGCGACATTATCGCCAACACCGACGAGTTCTCCAAGCGCAACCTCGCCAAGGTCGGCTACCAGGCGAATCCGCTTGAGGACGGCTCGCTCGATGCCTATCAGGTGCACGCCATCCCGATCACCTCGGTCACGGTGAAGGCGCTGGAGAACTTCGACATCAGCCGCAAGGACGCCGAGCGGGCGAAGAACATGTTCGCCCTCGGCCTGCTGTCGTGGCTGTATAACCGGCCGGTCGAGGGCACGATGAAGTTCCTCGACTCCAAGTTCGCCAGCAAGCCCCAGATCCTGGCGGCCAACAAGGCGGCCTTCCAGGCCGGCTGGAACTACGGCGAGACCACCGAGGCATTCTCCGTCCAGTACGAGGTCAATGCCGGCCACGCTGAAACCCGGTACTTACCGGAACATAACCGGCAATAGCGCACTTTCTTACGGGCTGGTGGCGGCTTCCCGGCGGTCCGGGCTTCCGCTGTTCCTCGGTTCCTACCCGATCACTCCCGCTTCTGATGTCCTGCATGAATTGTCCAAGCTCAAGCGGTTCGGCGTGCGCACGATGCAGGCAGAAGACGAGATCAGCGGCGTAGGCGCCGCGCTCGGCGCGTCGTTCGGCGGCAGCCTGGGCGTGACGACCACCTCTGGCCCCGGCATGTGCCTGAAGGCCGAGACCATCGGCCTGGCCGCCTCGGTCGAGCTGCCGCTGATCATCTGCGACATCCAGCGAGCCGGCCCGTCGACCGGGATGCCGACGAAGACCGAGCAGGCCGACTTGCTGATGGCGCTGTTCGGCCGGAACGGCGAATCGCCGGTCGCGGTGGTAGCCCCGGCCACCCCGTCCGACTGCTTTGACATCGCGATCGAAGCAGTCCGGATCGCGGTCAAGTACCGCACGCCGGTGATCATCCTTTCCGATGGCTACCTGGCTAACGGGTCAGAGCCCTGGCGAATCCCGAGCGTGGACGGGCTCGCCCGGCTGCGGGATGAGTTCAAGTTCGCGAGCGGGAACGTGGTCGTCGATGGCACCGGCGGTCCGCCGTTCCTGCCGTTCCAGCGTGATCCCAAGACCCTGGCCAGGCCCTGGGCGGTTCCAGGTACGCCCGGCCTCGAGCACCGCATCGGCGGGATCGAGAAAGCCGACGGCTCCGGCGAGATCTCCTATGACCCGGATAACCACGACCGGATGGTGCGGCTGCGCCAGGCGAAGATCGACGGGATCGCGGCGGATATCCCGCCCCTCGATGTCGATGACCCGGACGGGAACGCCAAAGTGCTCGTGCTCGGCTGGGGATCCACCTTCGGCTCGATCGGGGCTGCGGTGCGCCGCGTTCGGCAAGCGGGCGGCTCGATCGCGCAGGCGCACCTGCGGCACCTGTCCCCGTTCCCGGCCAACCTGGGCGACGTCCTGCGGGCCTACGACAGGGTACTGGTGCCCGAGATCAACCTCGGCCAGCTCGCACTGCTGCTGCGCGGCCGCTACCTGGTGGACGTGGTCTCCTATAACCGGGTCCGCGGACTCCCGTTCCGGGCAGCTGAGCTGGCCGCAGTCATCCAGGATGTGATCGTCAATGTCTGACTCGGAGTTCCCGGAGCCGCAGCACCGGTTCGCGTCGCTGACGCTGGTGCCGAAGGCTGATGAGAAGCTGTCCACGAAGGACTTCAAGTCCGACCAGGAAGTCCGGTGGTGCCCTGGCTGTGGCGATTACGCGATCCTGGCCGCTTTCCAGGCGTTCCTGCCCGAGCTGGAGATTCCGCGGGAGAACCTCGTCATCGTCTCTGGCATCGGGTGTTCGTCCAGGCTGCCGTACTACGTCAACAGCTACGGGATGCACTCGATCCACGGCCGGGCCCCGGCCATCGCGTCCGGACTCGCGGCGTCCCGGCCTGACCTGTCGGTATGGGTCATCACCGGCGATGGCGACGCCCTGTCGATCGGCGGGAACCACCTCATCCACGCCCTGCGCAGGAACGTCAACATCAAGATCCTGCTGTTCAACAACCGGATCTACGGCCTGACCAAGGGCCAGTACTCGCCGACCTCAGAGCAGGGCAAGATCACCAAGTCGACGCCGTTCGGCTCGCTGGACACGCCGTTCAACCCGGTCTCGCTGGCACTCGGCGCTGAGGCCAGCTTCGTGGCCAGGACCGTCGACTCCGACCGCAAGCACCTGACCAGCGTGCTGCGGGCCGCTGCCGACCATAAGGGCACGGCGTTCGTCGAGATCTACCAGAACTGCCCGATCTTCAATGACGACGCGTTCCTGCCCGTCACCCAGCCGGGTGAGCGAGAGCAGCACCTGATCCGCCTCGAGCACGGCGAGCCCATCCGGTTCGGCACCGACGGCCAGCAGGGCCTGCGTTTCGGCCGCTACGGCGGACTGGAGGCAGTCCCGGCAGACGGCGCCGACCCGGATTCGCTCCTCGTCCACGATCAGCACGCGGCCAACCCGTCCTACGCCTTCGCGCTATCCAGGCTGGATAGTTCGGACTTCGCGCACACGCCGATCGGCGTGTTCAGGCAGGTCGAGCGGGCGAGCTACGACGACCTGATGTCGGCGCAGATTGACAGCGCCCGGCAAAAGCACGGTGACGGTGCGCTGGCGGACCTGCTGGCTGGCAGTGACACCTGGCAAGTGGGCTGATGACCGTAACGGTCGACCGGTCCGGGCCGGTGACAACCGTGGTTCTCGACCGGCCGGAAGCTCGCAATGCGGTTGACGGGCCAACGGCCGCGGCGCTAGCCGAGGCGTTCGCTGACTTCGACGCCGACGCCGACGCGTCGGTAGCGGTCCTGTTCGGTGCGGGCGGGACCTTCTGCGCTGGCGCCGACCTCAAGGCCATGGGCACTGCGCGGGGCAATCGAGCCGCACCCGACGGCAGCGGGCCCATGGGTCCCAGCCGGATGCGGCTGTCGAAACCAGTGATCGCCGCGGTTGCCGGCCATGCCGTAGCGGGCGGGCTTGAGCTGGCGCTGTGGTGTGACCTGCGGGTGGCGGAAGAAGACGCGGTGTTCGGCGTCTTCTGCCGGCGCTGGGGCGTCCCGCTGATCGACGGCGGCACGGTCCGGCTGCCGCAGGTTGTCGGCTTGGGCCGGGCCATGGACATGATCCTGACTGGCCGGGCGGTACCTGCCGCGGAGGCACTGCAGATGGGTCTGGTGAACCGGGTCGTCCGGCCGGGCACATCGCGCGAGGCAGCCGAGCAGCTCGCCCTCCAGATCGCCGCGTTCCCGCAAGCGTGCGTGCGCAGCGACCGGGTCTCGGCGCTCGACGGCCTCTCGCTCGGCTTCGCCGAAGCGATGGCCAGGGAGTTCAGCCACGGCATGGCGACGCTCACCGATCCGGGCGTCCTCGAGGGCGTCTCTCGCTTCCGCGGTGGCGCCGGACGCGGCGGCGCCCCGGCCTGAAACCCCTGCACCGGACGGCTCCGCTCCCGGGTAGGCCACGAAAACCCAACCCCCGGCCGGTCCCGGTAGGGCGGATGATTTGCCAGACTGGCGAGCGTGGATGCCGAGGAGCTCGAACGGGCCTACCGGGACGAGGCGACGCGGCTCCGGGCTACCCTCGCCCGGCGCATCGGCGACGTCGGGCTGGCCGAGGAGCTGGTGCAAGACGCTTTCGTCGAGGCGCTCGAGCACTGGCGGTTGGAAGGCGTTCCCGCTAACCCGGGCGGCTGGCTGACCACGACGGCGTGGCGGAAGGCCGTAGACCGGCAACGGCGGGCCAAGGCGGGCCGGGAGAAGCTCACGCTGCTGGCTGTCACCCAGTCGCGGGCCTGGCCGGCCACCGAGGGAGCTGCTGAACCGGACGCGGAGCAGGACGACGACCTGCTGAGCCTCGTGTTTGCCTGTTGCCACCCAGCGCTCCCGGCCGACTCCCAGGTCGCTTTGACCTTGCGGACCGTCTGCGGGCTGACCACCTCCGAGATCGCGGCCGCGTTCCTGGTGAACGAGCAGACCATGGGGCAGCGGCTCTCGCGCGCCCGCCGATCACTACGCGACGCCGGCGTCCACGTCCGGGTGCCCGATCCCGACGAGCTCGGCGACCGGCTCGCCGCCGTTCTCGAGGTGGTCTATCTCGTATTCAACGAGGGTTACCTGGTCAGCGCGGGCGTATCGCCGGCCAGGCGTGACCTGGCCGCGCAGGCACTGTCGCTGGCTCGCCTGTTGCACCGGCTGATGCCTCGGGAGCCGGAGGTACTGGGGCTGCTTTCCCTGCTGATGCTGCACGAGTCGCGAGCGGCGGCCAGGTTCGACGGGTGGGGACGGCTAGTCCGGCTCGCCGAGCAGGACCGCAGCCGCTGGGACACGGAGTCGGCGACGTCGGCAACACAGTTGCTCGATCGCGCGATCGCGCTGCGCCAGCCGGGTCCCTACCAGGTTCAGGCCGCCATCGCCGCGCTGCATGCGGCGGCCCTCGACTACAGCAGCACGGACTGGCGCCAGATCCGACTGCTGTATGACCGTCTCTACGACATGACGCCGTCCCCGGTCATCCAGCTCAACCGTGCGGTTGCGACGCGGTTCGCCCTCGGGCCGGAGACCGCGCTGGCCGAGGTGGAGCCCCTCGCGGCGGAGCTAGGTCAGTACAGGCTGTTTCACGCAGTCCGGGCTGAGCTGCTCGCCGCGCTTGGCCGCACCGCCGAGGCGCGAGCCGCCAACGAGCGAGCGCTCGCGCTGGCCGGGAACCCGGCCGAGCGCGAGCTCATCGCCCGCCGGCTCTCTACCTGACGCTTAGAACTCGAGCTGACGCTTAGAACTCGACGACTGGCCTGAGTTCGATAGTGATCAGACCGCGGTCCACGCCTGGCCAGGTCTTCGTAATTTCCGCGGCCTCGTCAATGGAGTCGGCCTCCAGCACGGAGAAGCCGCCGAGTACCTCCTTGGTCTCCATGAACGGGCCATCGGTGACGCCATTCGCCCGAACGGTCTTGGCCGTCTCAGGCGGCTGCAACTGGTGGCCGCCGTCGGCCAGCACGCCTGAACTGCCGTACTTCTCGTACCAGCCCATGATCTCCGAGCTCCATGCCTGCTGCTGCTCTGCTGTCAGGCTGGCCGCCGCCTCAGTGTTCAAGATGAGCATGACGTACTTCATGCTGCCTTCCTCCTACTAGTGGGTGAGTGCCTGCTGGCACCCTCTTCACTTACCGCTACGAACGGCGATCAGCCCTCTTCGACATCGCCTCTCAGAAACTTCCCTCGATTGCCAACCTGCACGCCACCCGGGGAGTCATGAAGGCAAACACAAGACGGGGGAAAGGCACATGATTAGCAGCATTCGCCATGCGTCCGCGCCAAGGCTCGTCACGGGGATCGCAATCGCAGGAGTTGCCGTTGCGATGCTGGCAGCTCCGGCCGCCGCTGCCCCGGCAGCACAGTTCGCAGCGGCAACACCGTCGGCCAACAGCATCTGCAGCTCTGCTACCGATCCGCGGCTGGCAGCACACATGACCCACGGCATTCTCGCTGCGCTCAACGGACGCAGCTCTGTCGTCGGCCTTGCGGTGGCCGACCCGCAGTACCGCCTCATCTGCAATTTTCATGCGAGCCGGCACTTTGATGCGGCCAGTGTCATCAAGGCGACGATCATCAGCGCACTGCTGCTCAAGGTGGGTGGCCCGACGCACCTGACCAAGAACCAGCGCCACCTGGCCTGGCTGATGATCACCGAGTCTGACAACGACGCCGCCACGGCGCTGTGGGACGAGGTGGGCCTCAAGCATATGCAGGATTTCCTCAACCGCGCCGGCATGCTGCACACTGTCCTCAACTATGCCTGGGGCCTGACCTTGCTGACCGCTCATGACGAGATGCTGCTGCTGCGCCTGCTCACCACCAGCGGAAAGGTGCTGAGCGCGAAATCGCGAGGCTACGTCCTGTGGCTGATGGCCAATGTGGTGTCCTATGAACGCTGGGGAGTGTCAGCCGGGGCGCCGGCGAACGTGACCGTCCACTTGAAGAACGGCTGGCTGCCGTACCCAGACGCGAGGGACTGGCACATCAACAGCATCGGCGCCTTCACCGGCCATCAGATCGGCTATCAGATCGTGATACTGACCAGCGGCAACCCAGGCGAGAGTTATGGCATTCAGACCGTTCAGGCTGCGGCGTACGTCATTAACAAACTGCTCGCCGCCCAGCGGGGCGGCAGCGCGAGCGAACCCGCGCTGCCGGGCAAGGCGTCGCTCATGGCCCCCGGCGGCTAGCAAAGCGGCGTGACCCGAGCGGTGGCCGCGTGGCGGGCCAGTGATTAGCCCGGCACGGCCATCGCACGTGATAATGCCGCATGACCGTGGCGCCCTCGTTCCCCGACTTCCGGTTCGCGCCGAATATCGGCGGGCATTCGGACGCTTATGAGCTCGAGAACCGTGCCATCGACCAGGCCGGCCACGTGCTCACGGCGATGCGCGTGATCGCGCCCTGGGCCGGCAGAACCCTCGTCGACCTCGGCTGCGGCACCGGCTACTGGCTACCCCGCTACGCTGCCAAGGCGGCCAGGGTGGTCGGCATCGAGCCCGACCCGTCGCTGCGGGCGGTCGCCGTCCGTGCGGCCGCCCGGCTTCCGGGCACCGAGGTGCTGGCCGGGTCAGCGGAGCACATTCCGCTGCCCGCAGCGAGCGCGGACGTCGTGCACGCCAGGTTCGCGTATTTCTTTCCGCCCGGCACGGACGCCGGGCTGACCGAGGTGCTTCGCGTGCTGCGGCCGGGCGGCCACCTCGTCGCGGTGGACAACGACTATCGGTGGGGCGAGTTCGCGCGTCTTCTGGCCGCATCCGCGACCCGGCCGCCGCTGCAGACCGCAGCCGCCGTGGATACCTGGTGGCGAGGCCGCCAGGCGACCAGGCAGGAGGTCAGATCGGAACTGCGGTTCGCCAGCCGCCGCGACCTCGCTGCCGTCCTGCGCATCGAGTTCCCCGCCGAGGTCGCCGACGGCTGGCTGCGGCGGCATCCCGCCGTTACCGCCCTGACCTATGGCTTCGTCCTGTTCGCAGTCCGGGCATGAGCTTGGTTGGCTAGGTCCGCACAGGCAGTTCCTGTGCCACTTCGGCCGCTGCGGGCAAATCGTCCGCGGGACGCGGCCGCGCGCTCTTCCTCGTGGCTGCGAGGACGCCGAGGCAGACCAGCACGGCCCCGGCCACCTGGATCGACGTCGGACGCTCACCGAGCACAGCATCGGCGAGGGCCAGAGCCCCGGCGGGCTGCAGCAGGAGAATCAGCGAAGAGACGGCCGCCGGCAGCCTCGGCAGCGACGAGGTGATCAGGAGCCAGCCGACTGTGGCACCCAGCAGCGCGAGCATCAGCAGCCAGAAGAATGATGGCCAGGGGACGCTCAGCTGCAAACCACCGGCCACTGGTGCGAGCAGCAGCGCGCCTGCCGCTGCCCCGGCAGTGGCGTCGGCCAGCTGGCCAGCAACGTGCGGCTTCTGCTCGCCGCCCGCGCTGCGCAGGATGAGAAGGAAGCATGCGTAGGCCGCAGAGGTGCCGATGCCGTAACCAACGCCTGCTGCCGGATGCAGCCCCGCCGCGTGACCGCCGAGCATGCCGGAAACAAGGATCACGCCGAGCAGCACCGCGGGCAGCACCCCGAGATAGCGGCGATCCGGGCGCTCGCGCAGCACTAGCCAGGCGAACATGGCCACGAACAGCACCTGCAGGTTCCCGAGCACTGTCGCTATGCCCGCTCCGACGTCGGCGATCGCGTGATTCCACAGCACCAGATCGATCGCGAGGAACAGGCCCGCGAGCACGGCGTACAGCCTGCTCTTGAGCGCCCGCCGCCCGTGCCGCCTGCGCTCAAGAACGGCCAGCAGCGCGAGCACCGGCAACGCCAGGATGCAGCGAAAGAAGGTGGTAGTGACGGCGCCGACGTGCGCGAGCGTTATCAAGATCGCCGAGGACGAGATGCACGCGGCGCCGAGCGCCGCGGTCAGCATCGGACGGCCGGAGCCGGGTACGCCAGTGCTGGCAGCTTGGCCGGACGCGCTGGCGGTCATGACCGTTTCGTCGTACGGTACTGACATGACCACAACCCTAACGGGCCGCGACGACAGGAGTCAAAGTCATTTTGATGCTGACCAGCTGGAGGCCATGACCGGCTTCGTCGAGCTGATCAACACCGGGCGGGCCACTGGCGGGGAAGGGCTGCGGACGCTGGCGGACCTCCAGGCGATGGCCGACAGGTACGCGTTCGCCGGCGCGCGCGGCCAGCGGGAGGACCTGATCCGGGTCCGCGCGTACCGGGCGTGGCTCGACTCGATCGTCACCGCCTGTGAGGCCGGCCACGAACAGGTGGCCATCGATCAGATCAACGCTCTGCTGTCCGAGACCGGTGCGAGCCCGCAGATCGTGGCGCACGACGGGCGCGGACCGCACCTGCACGTATCCAGGCCCACCTCGCCGCTCGCGGACAGGATAGCCGCGCATTTCGCGATGGGCCTGGCCTGGCTGGTGGTGGCCGGCGAGTCGGGCCGTGTTCGCAGCTGCGAATCTCCCACCTGCCAGCAGGTCTTCGTCGACTTTTCCAGGAACAGGTCGCGGCGATACTGCGACAGCCGGACCTGCGGTAACCGGCTGCACGTGGCTGCCTACCGGGCCCGCAAGCACGCACCCGAAGTCAGCGGCCCCGAGCGCGCGGCCGGTCTGGCGTAACCTTGCTGCATGCCAAGGTCCTCGTGAGGCGTGCTGCTAGGCGGGCACATCACGGCCGCTGCCGCGGTCATGATCAGCTGTGTCACCTCATCCGGGTGCGACACCATCGCGACATGACTCGCAGGGACCTCGACCGTTGTTGCGCCCATGCGACTGGCGAACTGCCGCTCGGCATCGGGCGGGATCGCCTGATCGTTGGCTGACACCAGATACCAGCAGGGGTGCGACTTCCACGCGGGGACGCCCATGACGTCCTGGAGGGTGCTCGCGGCGAGAGGCTGTTGGACCGCATACATGACCCTCGCTTTAGCCGGGTCAACGTCGGCGGCGAAGTGGTTAACGAAGTCGTCCTCGGGCAGCCAGGCGAAGCCCTGCTTATCGACGTCCAGGTGGGCAATTGCCGGGGTCGGCGGGCCCTGCGCCAGCAGGCCGCCGATCGATTCGCCCTGATCCAGGCCGAAGGCAGCGATGAAGACCAGGCCGGCGACGTTCGGCGCATCCGTGCCGAGAGCCGTGATGATCTGCCCGCCGTAAGAGTGGCCAGCGACGATCGTCGGGCCGTCCTGGCGCGCAAGCACCTGGCGGAGCCGGTCCACGTCAGCCGCCAGCGACGACTCAGGGAACTGTGGCGCAGTCACGTTGTACCCGTTGGCTTGCAAGCGTTCAATGACAGCGCTCCAGCACGAGCCATCCGCCCAGGCGCCATGGACGAGTACTACATTCGGTCGAGGACTCATCGTGCGGTTCCTTCCCGCTGGCGCAGGGGAGTGCCCTGAGGCCGCAGGTCCGAGTTTTGCCACGTCGGCATGTCGCCGTAGATGTGCCCTCCTACCGTCACCCGAATCTGCCAGGGGCGGTCAGGTCGAGCCGGCTGTCGGCAGGGATCACGGTTGTGCGCTGCGGATTGTGCGGACGAACTGTGCGATGGCCGTGCCGATCTGGTCGGCGCTGTCTTCCTGCAGGAAATGGAGTCCGGGTACGGTCACCTCGGTCTGGTTCGGCCAGGTCCGGCAGAAGCCGCGATGACGTCCGCTGATCAGCAGCCCCGGGTCCCCGTTGACGAACAACTTCGGCACCTCCGATTGGGCCAGCCAGGATGAGTAAGCACCGACGATCTGCGCGACGTCGTCCGGCTCGCCGTCGATCGGGATCTGGCGTGGCCAGGTCAGCGTCGGCCGCCGGCTTTCGCCGGGCTCGAGGTAGGGCGCCCGGTAGACGGCCATTTCTTCCGCCGAAAGATCGCGCAGCATAAATCCGGGCAGCACCTGCTCGACGAACGTGTTCTGGTCGAGAATCAGCGATTCCCCGGCCGGCGAGCGGAACGCCTGGAACATGTCCTTGAAGTCGCCGAAGTCCGCCCAGGTTTGCGGTTCCACGATCGCTTCCATGTAGGCGATACCGGAAACCTGGTTCTGGTGCTGCCAGGCCCAGTCGAACCCGAGAGCTGACCCCCAGTCGTGCACCACGAACACGACGTTCCCGTCGATGCCCAGGTGCGCCAACAGGCGGAACAGGTAGTCGCGCTGCTCCTGGTAGGTATAGCGGTCGGGCCCGGAGTCGGGCAGCTTACCCGAGTCACCCATACCCACCAGGTCGCAGCCGATGAGTCGCCCGAGCTCTTCCAGATGCGGCATCACGTTCCGCCAGAGATAGGACGAAGTCGGATTGCCGTGCAGGAAGACGATCGGGTCGCCTTCGCCCTCGTCCAGATAGGCCATCGGGACGCCGTTGATGTCCGCGAACTTCTTCGACGCGTATGGAGCATCAGACAGCATTGTTCGTCACCCCCGGCAGCGATGGATACCGATGCGCGAGCCGGATCAGGCAGCACACGCGATCCCTGCTCTGGCCGACTCACGGCGGGCTATCGCGCAGAATAAGGGCCGGCACCCCCATCCCAAGTAAGTTACGCCAAGCGTTCTCGGACGAACCAAACCGGGTCCGCGAAGCAACGGCGAGGCCTGCTCATACGTCCGAGCAGGTCAACCACGTCACTCACGCTGATAGCCCACCGCCGCAAGCAGGGTTACCTGCTCACTTCCGGGGTGAGATAACGGGCAGACCGGCATCAGTCGCGGCTTTGCCGAGCCGGTCGTCGTAGGTGACCAGGCCGTCGAGCTCTGGTGCCAGTATTCGCGCGGTCGCGAGGTGGATCGCGTCCAAGGACCGGAGGCGACGGTCAGGCTCGCTCATCGCCCCGTCCACGATGTCGTCGTCGATCGCGATGTAAGAGAAGGCGAGCAGAAGATCGCGGGCGTCCGGCAGTAAAGCCGGGATGGCCCGGAGAACCACGCGGGTCACCTCGATGCGAAGCAGCGCCGAACTAACCCACTCGGCATCATCGTGACCGTCGTAGAACGCCGCGAAAGCCTTCGAATCCGTCTCCTCGGCCAGGAGCTTGATGACCGCCGAGGTATCGGCGTAATACAGGCTCACTAGCGTTCCTCTTCCCGCATCTCCAGCAGCGTTCTAGAGAGAACGTCGGAGCCGTCTCCGGGCCGCATACGGGGCCGGTAGCCCGGCCGCCGGGCGAGCACGGCGCGCCCTGACGCGACTAGCTGCTCCAGAATCGGTGTGGGCTGACGTTCCCCCACCGGGACGATGCGGGCGATCAGCCGGCCATGCTCGGTCACGTCAATGATCTCGCCATGCCGCACCCGCGCCAGCACCTCGCTGGTGTGGTGGCGTAGATCCCTGAGCCCCACTGCATGTGCGTCCGCAGTCATGTCATGAATGTATCACATTGTTGTGGCTACATTATCGTCGACCTTCGGTCGTCTGGTCACGGACGCACTGGACGGCCGCCTGACCTGGCTACCCGCCGGATGCGCACCATCAGGGCAGCCGACGGCACGACCTGGCCGGAGATGTAGGTAGACAGCCGCGAACGTGACGTGCCGATCCGCTTTGCGAAATCCTGCCGCGACAGACCGGAGCCGTCAACAAGGTTCCTGATCTCAGCCGCCACCGCATGGCGCTCAGAATCCGCGGCCTCTTCCCGGGCGCGGCTGACCACCCCCTCCAGCAGTTCGGCAGTGCCATAGGGACGGGAGAGGCTAAGTGCCTCGATGACTTGCTGGGCAACCGGCCCCCATGGGTCGGCGTTGATGGCCTTCGCGAGTCGACGCCAGTCCGGAAGAGTTCCGCGCTCTACTGCGGCGAGGATCCCCTCGAACGGCCAGGTCTCTACCGGATCTTCCGGAGACGCCTCGATATTGCGGAATTTCAGGGCGGTCGTCATCGCGCCATCTCCACGGCTACGGACCGGCAGACGTCAGTCACGTTCTTCCACTCAGTCCAGCGAGGGTCGAGTTGCTTGTACTGCCCGAGTTGCTTGATCGTCCGAGTATCTGCAGGCCTAGGGTCCGCCAGCTGCCGTGCGAGTTGCGTCGCCACGCCCTGCGATTCGCTGCCTCGCTGATCAGCGTAGTAGTCATCGATGCTTCGCAGGACCTCCGCAGCGTGTGCAATGCCTGCCTGATCAGATAGGGCAGCAACGTCGAGGTAGTCCCGCACCTGATTGCGCCGCACAACTAGATAGCCCTTTATTCGCAACATCTCGTCCGGCGTTGGAACCCGCAGCACATGCCCAGACGGTAGCTCTACCTCAACGACCTCCAATGGAACGCTCCGAATGAGCTGCCGCACGCCAGACTCGATGTCGCCCAGCTCGCCGAGGATGATCTTCCCCGGTGTGACCCTGTTGGTAACCCAGCCGTCGGTGCCTTCGACCGCGTCCAGTACAGCATCGAAGCGAGAATTCAGATCTGCCAGCACATGGTCGTGATCAAACGACGAGCGGTGATTAGCCCACAGTGCCGCCGCAGAACCTCCTACCAGCACTGAATCCGGGACGATTTCTTGAAGACGAGCCGCAGACTCGAGCACGCGAAGCAATTCAGGGCGCTCGAGCCCAGCTGGGTCGTGGCCGGCCTGATCCCCGCCTCGGACTGGCCCGGAAGGCTGTTCGCTCATGATGTTCATCGTATCAGATCTGATACGACTTTGCGTTTCCCTGCGCGGGCGGCAGCATAGCGGCGCAAAGTCGCGATCACAGGCGAATCGCCGGACTCGCCGCCAGCGCTAACTCACTGAACAGAAGAGAGCGCAGCTTCGTCCAGTCCGCGGCATCGCGGCTAGCAGCGGCTGCCCTGGAAGAATGCCGGATTCGCCTCGCACCCTGACCGCGGCCCTGCACCGCGAAGAGGACTGGTACATCGCGCACTGCCTAGAAGTGGATGTTGCTAGCCAGGGCCACACGATCGATGAGGCGCTAGCCAACCTCGCGGAGGCCGTCGGGCTGTACTTGGAGGAGGTAGACGACCCGGCTGGGCACGTCACCGCCACGCCGGTAGTGACGTCGATCAGGCTGCCCGCCGCGTGACCCCGCGCTGTCCGACCTGCCCGTGCGCAGAATAATCCGTGCCCTGGAGTCGGTCGGCTTGCCTACGTCCGGACCAAAGGCAGCCATGCAGTCCATTCCCGATACGCACGGCTGCACTTCGACGGCCATGGCTTCCGCAGAGCCCCGAAGCCCCTAAAGCCCCGACCCCGAGATCTATATGTACGCGCGTCTTCCTGCTTGGCTACTCCCTCCTCCCCTTCCCTGGTAATCCTTAATTTTCCTTGGCCTGAAGCCTGAATTGCTCGCAGAATGTGCGGAAGTCCAATAGTCAGAATGCAGTTTGCAATAACTTCTGGCTTGCTCTTACAGTAATGGCATGGACGAGTCGGCGGTTATTTACATCCGCGTTCCGAAGTACCTCCACGAGGAACTCAAAGAGGTGGCCGAGCGCGAAAGCCGTACCCTGACCGGCCAGGTGATTTTCGTCCTGAAGAACTGGCACAAGAACGAGCAGCTGGCCGAGGTCGTGAGCACCCGTGCCGGACTGGCAGACGCTCTTTCACGACCTGGACCGCTGCGAGCACGGCCGGCACGCGATCGACCGCTGCCTGATGTGCCCGCCGGTGCGCGCTATCGGCGGCCGCTGGTACGAGCGACTGACCGGCGAACCTTTCATCGAGGAGGACTGAGACAGTGACGAGCGACGGACACACAGCGATGGTGCGATCACGCCGGTGCCGGCGGATGAGGCCATCGCCGAGCTGCAGGCTGCCGGGGAGCTATCCGCCGACGCGATGAGCATGATCGACGGGCTGCGTCGCTGCCTGTAAAGCTCCAGAAGCTTCAGGAGCTTCGGGATTGTGGCTTGCTGAGCCAGGACGAGTAGCGCCTGGGCGGTCGGCTGGACCCTCGGCGGCAAGACTCTGATCCTCGGCTGGAACGGCAAGACGTGGAAGTGAAGCTGACGGCAGCCGGAGGCTGACCTCTCACCCGTGCGGCGGAATGTGCTGGCTGTCATATCTTGCCCGCAGCGTTCCGCTGTGTCATGCTCAGGGCTCCACGGGTGTCCCCTCCCACTCGCGGCTGTTACGCCGATGTCAGCGGGCTGCCTGTCCCGGTTGCGGGACCGGCTGAGCTTGCGGGCCGTCTAGGGGGGAGGTGGCAGCCCGGTGCGCACGCCCGAGCCCGTCACACGTTCCGTCACGATTCTCGCCACCTCGCTGCTGTTGGTGGGAGTGAGCGCCGGGATGGCGCCTGCAGCACCGGCTGCGGCTGCCCGGTCCAAGGCTTTGGGCCCTCCGGCATACGTCCACAACCAGCTCAATGGCGTGGCCGCGACGTCCGCGCGTAACGCCTGGGCGGTCGGCTGTACCAACTGCTTCACCAGCAAAGGAAACGCCCTAATCGAGCACTGGAACGGCACCGCGTGGAAGCAGGTGCCGAGCCCGCGCACCGCGGGCAGCGTCCTGTCCGGGGTCGCCGCCGTCTCTGCCCGTAACGCTTGGGCAGTCGGCTGCACCAGCTGTTTCGGCAGTAAAGAAAATGCTCTGATCGAGCACTGGAACGGCACCGCGTGGAAGCAGGTGCCGAGCCCGCGCACCGCGGGCAGCGTCCTGTCCGGGGTGGCCCTCGTCTCTGCCCATAACGCCTGGGCGGTCGGCTCCACCGTAAGCGGCACAAGCACCAAGACGCTGATGCTGCGGTGGAACGGCACCGCGTGGAAGCAGGTGCCCAGCCCGAGCGGCAGTCTCTCCGGCGTCGCCGCGACCTCCGCCGATAGCGCCTGGGCGGTCGGCTCAACCGGCAGCGGCCAGACCCTGATCCTGCGCTGGAACGGCACCGCGTGGAAGAAGGCGCCAAGCCCGAGCGGCGGTCTCTTCGGCGTCGCCGCGACCTCCGCTCATGGTGCCTGGGCGGTCGGCTCTACCGGCAGCGGCAAGACCCTGATCCTGCGCTGGAACGGCACCGCGTGGAAGAAAGCGCCCAGCGCCAACCCCGGAGGCGGAGGCCTCGCAGATTTCCTCTTTGGCGTGGCCGAGACTTCCGCCGGCGGCGCCTGGGCGGTAGGCGACATCAGCTGTGGTTGCGGCCCCGGCATTAGCCTGATCTTGCGGTGGAACGGCAAAGCGTGGAAGCGGGTACCCAGTCCTACCCCGGGTGGCGGCACTATCCTCCGCGGCGTGGCCGCCACCTCGGCCATCAACGCCTGGGTCGTCGGCTACAGCGGCAGCGGCATCGGCCCCACGAAGACTCTGATCTTGCGCTGGAACGGCAAGACCTGGAAGTGACCAGTCCCAGACCTTCAGGGAGGTGGCAGCCGGTGCGCAGGTACCAGCCTGCTACGCGTTCCGTCGCGCTTCTCGCCGTGCCGCTACTGCTGGCGGGGGTAATTGCCGGAATCGCGCCCGCGGCCGCCGGAGCCCGGGCTGCATCGTTTAGCATGAGCGGCCTCCTCTACGGCGTGGCTGCCACGGGGCCTGCGGAACCGGCGGCATCCTTCACCATCAGCGGCACGCTCGACAGCGTGGCCGCCACCTCCGCCAGCAACGCCTGGGCGGTCGGCTGCACCAACTGCACCACTGGCACCGGCATCAGCAGGGCGCTGATAGTGCGGTGGAACGGCAGGACCTGGAAGCGGGTGCCCAGCCCGGCTGACGGCTACTTGTACGGCGTGGCCGCCCTCTCCGCCCGGAACGCCTGGGCGGTCGGCTGCACCAGCTGCTCGACAAACCGCAGCGGCAAGACCCTGATCCTGCGGTGGAACGGCAAAGTGTGGCAGCGGATGCCCAGCCCTGGCCCAGCGGGTTACAGCGTCCTCTCAGGGGTGGCTGCCGTCTCCGCGCGCAGCGCCTGGGCGGTCGGCTACAACTACCGTAAGGGCTACCTCAAGACCCTGATCCTGCGGTGGAACGGCAAAGTGTGGCAGCGGATGCCCAGCCCGGGCCTCGCAAGCTACAGCGTCCTCTCTGGGGTGGCTGCCGTCTCCGCGCGCAGCGCCTGGGCCGTCGGCACCTCCGGCACCTCCTCAACCCATCTCAGGACCCTGATCGAGCACTGGAACGGCACCGCCTGGAAGCGGGTGCCCAGCCCGAGCCCCGAACCCGACGCCAGCCTTCACGACGTGGCCGCCGTCTCGGCCCGCGATGCCTGGGCGTTCGGCTGCACTGCCAGCTGCAACCGGACTCTGATCGAGCGGTGGAACGGCGCCGCCTGGAAGCGGGTGCCCAGCCCAGGCCGCGCAGGCTATGTCATCGCCGGCATGGCCGTCTCGGCCGTCAGCGCCTGGGCGGTCGGCTCTACCGGTGCCAAGGCCTGGATCGAGCGCTGGGACGGCAAAACGTGGAAGCAGGTGCCCAGCCCTCCGACCGCAGGTAGCAGCTACCTCTCAGGGGTGGCCGCCGTCTCCGCCCGGAGCGCCTGGGCGGCCGGCTGCACCGACTACTGCACCAAGACCCTGATCCTGCGGTGGAACGGCAAAACATGGAAGTGAGCTGGCTGGACCCAGGCCTGCAGTCGGTGCCTGGCACCATTTGCGGCTGTTCCGCCGATGACGGCGGGCCGCCTGTCCCGGTTACGAGACTGGCTGAGCCCGCCTGGCCCTCTGATGTCCAGCGCCTGGCGATGCCACGAGGCGCGCCCAGGGTCGTCGGCGACGCAGATCAGGGCCCAGGCATGGCTGGTCAGGAAGCCGCTCCGGCATGGACGGATCGAGCTGGAACGAATGATACGCAGGAACTTCAGAAGAGGGGACTTCCGCGTGAGGCACTACGCGAAACTCGGATACTCGCCGCGCTGGCTGGCGCGCGCCCTAGGCGCGGCGGTGCTGGCGGCCGGGCTGCTGACCGCGTGCTTGCCGACCGGCACGGCACTGGCGAGCCCGACAGCGGCCGGCAGCACCAGCTACAGCTTTTTCGTTTCCGTCGCTATCAAGGCACTTGGCCACACCTGGAACTTCGGCCTCGGGGCCTTTAAGGGCAGCAGCGGCGTTGACGGCATCAGTGCCGGCCTCCAGAGGGCGGGCAAGGGTGTCATCGAGGACCACGAGTGGAGTAGCGTCACGGCGTTCTCCCGGACGGTGGCCAAGGATTTTACGGTCACCAGCGCCGGGCACGCCACGATCAAGACTGGTAGCGCCCTGCGCCCGGTCCTGGCGGCGACACTGGCGTTCACGCCCACTAGGCATACCAAGGAAGCCTGTGCGAAGGGCAGCGGTACAACCTACTTCGGGAAACTGACCGGAACCCTCTCGCTGACGACCGGGCTGCGTGGCGTCAAGGTCAGCGCCAAGTTCAGCGGGAAGTCGGACGCCAGCCTGGGTATCGATAAGTCCTGCGTGGGGCGGCAGCCATCCAAGGCCGCGTGCACCGGCGGGTTCTGGACCGTCCTGGCCATCCCCCTCACCACTGGCTCGGTAAGCGGGATCCAGACACTGGCGGCAAAGCCAACCTGGCATGACTCGTTCATCCGAGAGAATGTCCCGACGGCGTCGAAGTGGCTCACGCGCATGGATGACCTGTTTGTGGCCGGCCCCGCGCCGAAGCTGAACACGAAGGCCCATGCCGTGGCCGTCACCGGGACCGCGTCCGGCCCGATCACGGGAGCTGCCGTGATCACCTACGGCCCCACGTACAAGCCTCCGCCGGTACCCTCCTGCTACGTGGGCCGCAAGCACTATTCCGAGAAAAGCGTCATCTACACCGGCACCAGCGTCACCGTCTCCAAGCCGTTCAAGGCGCACAGTGTGCTGACAGGAACCCAGACCATGGTGATCGGCCACAACGCTCAATACACCGCCGTCAGCCTCACGGCCAGGTAAAGCTGTTTCCTGAATAGTTGAAATCACGGCCCGTTCAGTAGAAAGATTTCAGCCTGCACGGACCGTGGTTTCTCCCCTCCGCACTGCCTGCTTAAACTAACGGCGGATCGCGAGCGGCTCTGACGTCACAATCAGTGATTGCTGCGACGCCTGTCAGCTTTCGCTGGTCGGCTCGCGGGCAGAACGGCAA
Source organism: uncultured Actinomycetota bacterium (assembly GCA_963804435.1). GTDB lineage: Bacteria > Actinomycetota > Actinomycetes > Streptosporangiales > Streptosporangiaceae > JAJYUU01. Next base: position 5,624,404 of record CAWDQI010000001.1, read on the forward strand.
GAGCTGGAAGCAGGTGCCCAGCCCGAGCCCCGGAGGCTACGCACTCGGCCACGAAAACATCCTCCAAAGCGTGGCCGCCGCTTCCGCGAACAGCGCCCCTGGGCGCCGGGACGGGTCACGGTCAGCTAGCTGCAGTGCGGGTGCGCTGGTGGCACGGGGCACCTGCGAGTCTCATGCAGGACCGATGGCAGCGATGGCGCGGCCAGTCGACTGACGGCGTGACCAGGCGGCCCATCCGCAGCGGCCGTGACAGCAGCCAGGTCAAGGCGGCGAGCACTGCCGTCGTTGCTCATTCACCGCACGCCGACACTGGTGGGCAACCTCGTAACATCGTTGCTGGACCGGTCAGCTCCAGGTGGTGCCGTTCCAGTGCAGGATGAGGGTGTGCCCGTTGGCGGTGCCGCCGACTGCCCAGGCGTTGGTGGCGCTGACCGCGGTGACCGCGGCCAGTCCCGCACCGGATCGTCCGTGGCTCAGCGTCCATCTGCGGCCGTTCCAATGCGCAGTCGTCGCACTTTCCGAAGTGACAGGGCCGCCGCCGCCGACTGCCCAGGCGCTCGTAGCGGAGGTGGCGGCCACTGCCGCCAGGTTGTAGAGGCTGTAGGGAGTAGTGGGGGCGGCGACCTGCTTCCAGGATTTGCCGTTCCATCGCTCGATCTGGGGGGTGCCACCGACGGGGCAGCCGTCGGTGCAGCCGACTGCCCAGGCGTTGGCGGCGGAGGTGGCGGCCACGCCCGCAAGGGCATTGCCGTACCTTCCGAATGACGGGTTCGGGCTGGGTACTCGCTTCCAAGTGGTGCCGTTCCAATGCAAGATCAAGCTGGCCGCGGAGTAGGTGCTGGCGAAGACCTCGCCGACGGCCCAGGCGTCCCGTCCTGATGCGACGGCTACAGCGTTCAAAGAGGCGCTGCCTTTGGGGCTCGGGCTAGGCACCCGCTTCCACGCGGTGCCGTTCCAGGCCATGATCAGGGTCCTGGAGTGCGTCGTACCGGTGGAGCCGACCGCCCAGACACTGCGCGCGGAGGCGGCGGCTACGCCGGAAAGAGTGCTGCCTGCGGGGGCAGGGCTGGGCACCTTCTTCCATGCGGTGCCGTTCCACCGCAATATCAGAGCCTTGGGGCTGCTGGTGTAGCAGCTTGTGCAGCCGACTGCCCAGGCGTTACCGGCGGAGACGGCAGCCACGCTGGAGAGACTGCTGCCTGCGGGGGCCGGGCTCGGTAGCTTCTTCCACGCGGTGCCATTCCAGTGCAAGATCAGCGTCTTGCCGCCGCTGGAGCCGACGGCCCAGGCGTTGGCGCGGGAGCTGGCGGCGACCCCGGCGAGCCTGCCAGCGACGCTAAACGACGCTGTAATGAGAGACGACTCTCGGTGGGTGGCCGCACCCAGTGGAGCTGGCGAGCCCCCAGCGACGAAGGCCGCCGCCAGCAGCAGCGTCGCGACGACCCATCGGGCCAGAGCCCGTGCGGATCGTGTCACGGAGTGTGGTGTGAGCACCGGGCTACTCCCTCGCCTGGAGCCGACAGCCCGAGCCACTGCGCGAAGGGGACGGCTACGCCATCCAGCGAGCCATTGGTATCGAAGGATGCCGTCGGCGCCGAGAAATCTGGACCGCCACGGGGACAGCCGTCGACGCGGGCGCGATCCCGGTGCTACCCGCGCGACGGCCATGGCCCTGGCGGCTTTTATGGCAAGCAGTGGCGTGCGCACCGGACTGTCCCCTCCCTGCCCGACCGGCCGAACCAGTCCAGGGACGGCGACAACCAGCATGGCGCGGTATCAGAGCAACAACCGCAAACGGTGCGGCCACCGCCCGTAGCGCCGAGTTTGACAGTCTCCACCCGGAGAGGCAAGGGCGGACCGGGATGTGCTCGCTACGGACGTTTACCTCACCTTGATGTCTGACGGAGTCTGACAGAGAGACGAGTTGATCCTGGGTCCTCCTCAGCTCAGCGCACGGCTCCCCCGGTTCGCCGGCGGCTGGCAGGATCGCAGGCTTGTCATCGTACGGATGCTTTACCTGGTCTTCATCCGCCTAGCGGGCTGGATGGCGCTGCTCGCGCGCTCGCAGGCCCCGAAGGGCGCGGAGCTGCTGGTGCTCCTCCAGGAGGTGCTCGCCGCCTGGCCCGGCTGCTCCCAGGGCCGTTGCGGATGACCCGGCTTGTGACGGCGGCGACGTTCCTGTGTTGGCACCGACGGCTGGTCCCGGGCGGTGGACATATTTCTTCCCGGGGTGGCCTGCCACCGGTCGACGCCCGGCTCGCCGTTCTGATCGAGCAGACGGCACAGGAGAACCCTGGCTGAGGCACCAGCGGATCCAGGGCGAGCTGCTCGGCCTTGGGATCCGGGTCGGCGCATCCGCGGTGCTGCGGGTGCCTAAGCGGCTGCGTATCCCGCCCGCGCCGCGGCGCAGCCGATCTACCTGGCGGCAGTTCCTGCGCACCCAGGCGGCGACGATGCTGGCCTGTGATTTCTTTCATGTGGAATGCCCGGTCACCATGCGCCGCGTATACGTCTTCTTCGTGATCGGGGCCGGCACCTGCTATGTGCACATGTTCTCGGCGTGACGCCGAAGCCGGACGGGGCGTGGACCGTGCAGCAGGCGCGGAACCTGCTGATGGACTGGGAGAGCGCCCCGACCGGTTCCGATTCCTGATCCGGGACCGGCAGGGCATTCACCGAGGCGTTCGACGCGGTGCTGCCGAGTGCCGGGATCGAGGTGGTGAAGATCCCGCCGCGCGGCCCGCGGGTGAACGCTGTGCCGGCGCCCGGTCTGCGGATCCAGCCACCGGCCCAGCTGCCTGTAGTCGATCTGCGCCTCGGCGCCCGGTTCGGCCGGGACCAGCCGCAGCACCGTGACCTGCGACCGGCGGGCCTCCTCGGGCAGCTTCGCCGCCACGTACCGGCGCAGCGACGCCACCGACACCGCCAGCCCCCGCTCATCACGAAAACGCTGATGAATCGTGGCCACCGTCAGCCCGGCCGCCAGCTGCCCCACGATGTAATCCCGGTGCCCGGTGATCGGCGGCCACGTCACCTGCCGCAGCCGGGTATCAGCCAGCTCCGGGAACCACGCCCGCGCCAGCTCCGCCCACTGCTGCTGGCTCACCGCCGGCCCGCCCGGTGTCATCCCGGCCGCCTCGGCCGCCGCCACGTACTTGCGCACCGTGTTCCGCGACAGCCCCAGACTGCCCGCGATCTCGTTCTTCGACCGGCCCTCATGCCAGTGCACGAAAATCTCGCAGATATCGATCACGTCGAACGTCCTCCTCGCCATCGGACCCCCGTCCCTTCGACGGGGGAATGATCCTCATTTCCCGATGACCAGGTCCACCCCGACGCGTACGTCCTGAACATGGTCAATAACGTGATCCGGGTGGTCAATTGCGTGATCGCAGCACGCCCCTCACCTTTCAATTTCGTGATCGCTGACAGGCGGCGGCCCCGGCAGCCAGGACATGGGCGTCAGCAGGTCCGCGCGCCCGGGCCGCGAATGCCGCGACCAATGCCCTGGATGACCTTCCAAGCAATCCCCCCTCCTTGTTTGCCACTGGCCCTTGAGTGTCTGGCGTGTCACACTTAGGCCCGCAAGCGGTGTCCCCCTCCTCCACTTGCGGCCGTTCCGCCGATGCCGACGGGCCGCCTGTTCCGGATTCGGGACTGGCTGAACCTATCGGCCGTCTAGGGGGGGAGGTGGCAGCCTGGTGCGCACGCCCGAGCTCGCCACACGTTCGGTCAGGCTCCTTGCCGTCCCGCTGCTGCTTGCGGGGGTGGCCGCCGGGGTCGCTCCCGCGCCGTCGGTTGCGGCTGCCCGGACCCGGCCTGCGGGGCCGGACGCGTCCTTTGCCATCAGCGGCGGCCTCTCCGGCGTGGCGGCGACCTCCGCCACTAGCGCCTGGGCGGTCGGCTCCACCGGCGGCAAGACCCTGATCGTGCACTGGAACGGCAGGACCTGGAAGCGGGTGCCCAGCCCAAGCCCCTCACATAGTGGTCTTTCCGGCGTGGCTGCCGTTTCGGCCCGCGGCGCCTGGGCGGTCGGCTGCACCAACTGCTTCAGCAGCAGCGGCAAGACCCTCATCCTGCGGTGGAACGGCAAAGTGTGGAAGCGGGTGCCCAGCCCCAGTCCCGGACGCGGCGCCAGCCTCGCCGGCGTCGCCGCCACCTCCGCCGGCAACGCCTGGGCGGTCGGCTCCACCAGCAACAGCGGCAGCTTCAAGACTCTGATCTTGCGGTGGAACGGCAAAGTGTGGAAGCAGGTGCCGAGCCCTGGGCCTAGCGCCGAACTTTCCGGCGTGGCCGCGGTGTCCGCTCGCAGCGCCTGGGCGGTGGGCGACCTCTACACCAAGACCAGCGTCAAGACCCTGATCGAGCAGTGGAACGGCAAAGCGTGGAAGCGGGTGCCCAGCCCGAGCCCAGACGCCTTCACGGGCTCCATCGACAGCCTCAGTAGCGTGGCCGTCACTTCCGCCGGCAGCGCCTGGGCGGTCGGCGATCTCAGCTGCGGGTGCGGCCCCGGCCCCAGCCTGATCTTGCGGTGGAACGGCACAGTGTGGAAGCGGGTGTCCAGCCCGGGCGACGCAGTACTCAGCAGCGTGGCCGCTGTCTCGGCCCGTAGTGCCTGGGCGGTCGGCTTCGCCATGTCCGGCGCCACATCCTTTAAGACCGTGATCCTGCGGTGGAACGGCAAAGCGTGGAAGAAGGTATCGAGCCCAAGCCCCAGGCCCAGCGCCGAACTTTCCGGCGTGGCCGCGGCCTCTGCCAGCAGCGTCTGGGCGGTCGGCGACACTTTCAACAGCACCGACAGCAAGACACCCCCTAAGACCCTGATCGTGCACTGGAACGGCAAGACCTGGAAGTGACCAGTCCCGGACCCTCAGGGAGGTGGCTGCCCGGTGCGCAGGCCCCAGATCGCCGCACGTTCCGTCGGAATTCTCGCTGTGCCGCTGCCGCTGGCGGGGATGGTGCCCAGAGTCGCGCCCGCGGCCACCGGAGCCCGGGCCCGGCATGCGGGCCGGGCTGCATCGTTTAGCATCAGCGGCCTCCTCTACGGCGTGGCTGCCTTCACAGGAGGTGCGGTCCCCTCTGACCCTTGTCTTGCCGAGCGAAGTCCCGACGACGTCATTTCCCGGCGACTACTGGCCAGAGTCCGCACCAGGCGAGCATGCACACTGCTGTCGCCGGGACCGGGGCTGGCGATGCACCGCAAGCCAGTCAACGACCGGTGGCGGGCGGCGCTGAAGCGGGCCGGGATCAACTGCGACCGGTGCCACATGATGCATGTGCTCCGCCAACCCGCGGCGTCGGCGTGGCTGTCGGAGGGGATGAGCGTCCATCCGGTGGCGGAGTTCCTCGGCGACACCGAGGCGACCGTCCAGGCGACCTACTCGCACATGATGCCCGACGACCGGGACCGCGCCCGCAAGGCGATGGAGCGGTTCTTCGGCCGCGGCAAGGGGGCGTGATGTGCCCTGAATGTGCCCTCCGGCGCTCTGCCTGCGCTGTCGCAAGCCGGCCCGGCTGGGTGCCTGTCAGCCGAGATTCAGACCGACGGGGCAGGTCACCCCTGTACTGTGGTCGGGGCAGTAGCCGTTCGGCACCTTGTGCAGGTACTGCTGGTGGTAGTCCTCGGCGAAGTAGAACTCGCCTGCCGGGACGATCTCGGTGGTGATCTGGCCGTATCCCGCCTCGGTCAGCCGCTTCTGGTAAGCCGCCAGCGACGCCTCAGCCTCGGCCTGCTGCTGCGGCGTCTGGTAGAAGATCGCGGACCGGTACTGCGTGCCCAGATCGTTGCCCTGGCGCATCCCCTGGGTCGGGTCGTGTGACTCCCAGAAGATCCGCAGCAACTCGCCGTAGCTGACCTTGTCCGGGTCGAAGACGACCCGCACGGCCTCCGCGTGGCCGGTCCGGCCGCTGCAGACTTCCTCGTAGGTCGGGTTGGGCGTGAATCCGCCCTCGTAACCCACCGATGTCGAGACCACCCCTGGCGTGCGCCAGAAGGTACGCTCCGCGCCCCAGAAACAGCCGAGCGCGAACTCAGCTACCTGCGTCCCGGCTGGATACGGCGGCCGCAGCGACGAGCCAAGCACTTCATGTCGGGCCGGGACGGGCATAGCCCGGTCTCGTCCCGGAAGTGCGTCCTCGGCCGTCGCCATCCGCGTCTTGTGAAGTCCGAAAATGCTCACAGCACCCTCCTCGCGCCGATACACCCGGCCCAACGATGCACGGCGGCCCAAGATTCCCTGGTCGCCCGGACGCAAGACTGCCGCAGATACCGGACGACCTCGGACTTTCCGTGCGAGTGACCCGGCCGGCGCGGGGGTCAGCCGAGCTTGCTGAGGCTGATCACCTGATCGGCCGGAGGGGCTGCGGGCAGCGTGACCGCGTTCCAGTCGGAGAACGTGATGTGCTCCCCGTGCGGACCGGTGAAGTACACCAGATACGGCTTGCCACGGGCGGCAACATCTACCGTGTATCCGCCTTGACTGCATTGCAGGACCGACTGCCCGTTGACGGTGGCGGGCGAGAAAACGCAGCCGCTGGCTTCGGCGGAACTCATGTTCTTGTTACTGAACACCTGCTTCATGAGCAGCTTCAGGCTCAATGAGCCGGTGATCTGAGTGGCGCTGGAAGCGGGCAGCTCCACATACTTGCCGCAGATGGTGACGCAAGCAATGGCCGGAGCCTTGGCATACTTGAGGAACGCTGCGTCGAGCTTGATGTAAGTGTGGCCATTCAGTGACAGCAGAACAAAGCTGGCGCCATTCAGCCCGACGGTACCCGCGACCGAACTGCCGCTGAAGCTCATGTCTATCGTTACCTTCTGCGAGCCCTGAGTGACCGAGCCCGCCATGTGCACGCTTTGGGCCCCCTTTGCGGCAGCCTGTACCTTCGGCATGAGGTCCGCCGCAGCGTTGCTGCCTGCTGGCGACGAACCGCAGCCCGCCGCAGCCAGGCCTGCTGCCAGCACGGCCGCCAAGGCTGCCCCGCGGAACGATCTCGATCCCATAACCGCCTCCCGTGCGGCCGGCGCGGAACTCCGCGCTCACGATGCCGATAGGCAGGGTATAGCAAAGCGGCTGGACACGCCCATACCCGATTTATCTCGATCGCGAGGCTATGGCCACGGCCCGCTAGCGGCCGTTACCCGGTCCGCTCCACGACGAACTCGCACAGAGCCTCAAATGCGGACCTGGCTGGGACGTCCGGCAGCTGCAGAATCTCCGCTCTGGCCTGCTCCGCCCAGCGCCTCGTGTCCGACCTGGCCATCTCCATGGCCGGGTGGGTCCGCAGCAAGCCAAGCGCCTCGGCATGCAGCGCCGGATCGACCAGCTCGCCCATGCTGAGCAGTTCGACCAGGCGAGAGTCCGCCGGGCCGGCCGAGCGCAAGGCATGCAGCATCGGCAGGGTCCGCACACCCTCACGCAGGTCGGTGCCCGGCGTCTTGCCCGATTGGGCGGATGCGCTGGCCACGTCCAGAATGTCGTCGGACAGCTGGAACGCAACGCCGAGGGCTGCGCAGGCCGGCGTGATCCTGGCGGTGACGCTGGCGGGCGCGCCGGAGAACATCGCCCCGAACTGCCCCGCCGTCGCGATCAGCGAGGCAGTCTTCTCGGTGACGACGTTGAGGTAATGCTCGTAGCGGATCGGTCCCCGGCCGACAGCCCACCGTCTCCGCGATCTGGCCTGTCACCAGGCGGCTGAACGTCTCGGCCTGAATGCGAATCGCTTCGGGGCCGAGATCGGCCAGGATCTGCGAGGCCCGGGCGAACAGGAAGTCGCCCGTCAGTATCGCGACGGTGTTGCCCCAGCGTGAGTTGGCGCTGGCGCTGCCGCGGCGGACGACGGCTTCATCCATGACGTCATCGTGATAAAGAGTGGCAAGGTGCGTCAGCTCGACCGCCACGGCAGCCGGCACGATGCGCGGGTCGCTGGGATCGCCGAACTGCGCCGCTAGCAGTACCAGCGTGGGCCGGAACCGCTTGCCTCCCGCCTCGGTCAGGTGAGCGGACGCCTCCGCGAGCACGTCGTGCGTCGCCTCCGCCGCAGCCCGCAGCCCATCCTCGACCAGCCCGAGCCCGTCGACCACTTCAGACGCAAGCGCGGCATCGGTGAGTTCCATCACAGCAGCGGCGATCACTTCGGTCCCCTCATAGGCCCGCGGCGGATCGGCGAGCCAATTCATTGCTGAGGCTATCCTCTAGCCTTTCTCACGGTATGCGCAGCGCAAAGTAATCGAGCATTTCCCCGCAGTGCAAGGCCAGCGGTAGCCGCAGCCGGGTAAGGCGCGCTCGGCGGGAACGAGGCTGCCGCAGCGCGCCCCGGAAGGGCCCGGCCAGGCCGGCCTAGCGGACGAACAACTGGCTGGCGGCATGGTTGGCCAGGCTGAGCAGCGGCTGCGGGACGATGCCCAGCACGACGGTGACGACCGCTCCGACCGCCACCGCCAGCCCGGTGAACGCGCTCGGCCGGACGACGACCGGGCCTTCGGGCGCCGGCTCGCTGAAGAACATCAGCACGATCACCCGGACATACGGGAAGGCCAGGATGGCGCTGCTGATGACGCCCATGATGACCAGTGGCAGTGCGCCGCCCTGGATAGCCGCCCTGAACACGGCGAACTTGCCGGTGAATCCGCTGGTCAGCGGGATGCCGGCGAACGCGATCAGGAACAGCGCGAACACGCCCGCCACCAGCGGCGACCGCTTGCCGAGGCCAGCCCAGCTCGACATGTGGGCCGCCTCGCCGCCGCGGTCGCGTACCAGGGTGACAATCGCGAACGCGCCGATGGTGGCGAAGCCGTAGGCCGCCAGGTAGAACAGAGTCTGCCGGACAGGCCGGCCACATTCGCCGCGATCACGCCGGTCAGCACGTACCCGGCGTTGGCGATAGAAGAGTACGCGAGCAGCCGCTTCACGTCCGTCTGGGTGATCGCGATTATCGATCCCACCAGCATGGTCAGGATCGCCACGCCCCACATGGCTGGCCGCCAGTCCCAGGTCAGCTGGCCGAACGCGACGTAGAAGACGCGGAGCAGCGCGCCGAACGCCGCCACCAGCGTGCAGGACGCCATCAGCGCCGTGACCGGCGTCGGCGAGCCCTGGTAAACGTCCGGCTTCCAGGCCTGGAAGGGAACGGCGCCGATTTTGAACAGCAGCCCGATGCCCGAGCAGCGCGATACCGGCGTACAGCAGCGTGGCCGAGGCGCCGCCCGACTGGGCGGTTGACGCGATCGCGGCCAGCTGAACCGAGCCTGAGTACCCGTACAGCATCGCGACGCCGAAAATGAAGAAGGCGGACGAGAACGCGCCGAGCAGGAAGTACTTCATGGCCGCTTCCTGCGACAGCAGCCGGCGGCGCCTGGCCAGGCCGCACAGCAGGTACAGCGGAAGCGACAGCACCTCAAGCGCCACGAACATCGTCAGCAGGTCGTTCGCCGCCGGGAAGAGCAGCATTCCGCCGACGGCAAACAGGGTCAGCGGGTACACCTCGGTATGCGAGAGCCCGGCAAGAAGGCCCTCGCGTTCCTCGGCGCTGCCGGGCACAGCCGCGGCCTGCGGCGTGAACGAGCTCACCTCGCTGCGAGGACTCCGCGATCAGCAGCACGCTGACGAAAGCCAGGATCAGGATCGTCGCCTGGATGAACAGCGTCGGCCGGTCGACGCCGACGGTCCCGACGGCGACCACGCTGCCGGCCTTGCCGCCGGCAAAGATCTGAGCTCTGCGCGGCCAGCACGACGGTCAGGACGAACGCTCCGGCCAGGCTGCCGAGCGTGAGCGCGATGTGCATCGGCCGCCGCAGGTCACGGGGCGCGAAAGCCTCGAACAGCACGCCGACTAGTGCGGCGGCGAACACCAGCAGCATCGGGGAGAGCAGGCTCCACTCGATGTGCGGGGCCGCGATGGTCGGCGCGGCCGCCACGACGATCCTGGTCACGCCGGGCTCCCTTGCTTATGTAGTCCCGCCTGGCCGGCGATGGTCACCGCCGTGATCTGCGGCGTGACTGCGCGGCGTTATCGCTGCTTCAGGTCGTCTGCAGCCGGCCGCGGTGACCGGATGCGGCGGCACCGGGTCGGTGCTGTGCGCCTGCACCAGGGTCTGGTGCACGGCCGGGTTAATGATGTCGATCACCGGCTTCGGGTAGACGCCAAGGACGATGATCAGCGCGATCAGCGGCCCGACCGCCCACAGTTCTCGTGGCCTCAGATCCGGCATCGAGGCAACTTCGGGGCGGACCGGTCCGGTCATCGTCCGCTGGTACATCCACAGGATGTAGATCGCGGCCAGGATGATCCCGGCTGTGGCGAGGATCGCGGCCGCCTCGTAGCGGGTGAACGTGCCGACGAGCACGAGGAACTCGCTGACGAAGGTCGACAGGCCAGGCAGCGACAGGCCGGCCAGGCCCGCGACCAGGAACAGGCCCGCCAGCACCGGGCGCCACCTTCTGCACGCCGCCGTAGTCGGAGATCAGGTGCGAGCCACGCCGGGTGACCAGGAAGCCCGCCAGGATGAACAGCGCCCCGGTGGCGAAGCCGTGGTTGACCATGTACAGGGTCGCGCCAGTCTGACCCTGGCTGGTCATGGCGAAGATGCCCAGCGTGATCAGGCCCATGTGGGACACGGAGGTGTAGGCGATCAGCCGCTTCATGTCGGCCTGGCCGATCGCGACGATCGCGCCGTAGAGCACGCCGATCACCGCCAGCGCGATGACCAGCGGCGTGAAGTAGTGCGCCGCGGCCGGGAACAGGTCCAGGCAGTACCGGATCATGCCGAACGTGCCGACCTTGTCCAGCACGCCGACAAGCAGCACGGCCGCGCCGGGCTGCGCCGAGGTTGCCGCGTCGGGCAGCCAGGTGTGGAAGGGCCACAGCGGCGCCTTGATCGCGAACGCGATGAAGAAGCCGAGGAACAGCCACTTCTGCGTCGTCCGGGCTCAGCGCCACGTGAGCTGAGCTGGCTGAACAGGAACGTGCCGTGGTGGCCGCCGTGAGTCGAGTAGACGTACAGCGCGATCACCGCGACCAGCATGAGCAGGCCGCCCAGCAGGCTGTACAGCAGGAACTTGACCGCCGCGTACTGCCGCTGGCCGACGCCGAAGCTGCCGATCATGAAGTACATCGGCACCAGCATGGCCTCGAAAAAGACGTAGAACAGGAAGACGTCGGTGGCGGCGAAGACGCCGATCATCATGGTCTCGAGCACCAGCATCAGGGCGAAGTACGTCTTCGCGCTGCGCTGCGCGCAGTGGCGCGGCGGTGGAGCCGCTTCGCGGCCGCCGCAGCCGTCCGCGCCGCGGCGCGGCCTCCTCGACGTCATTCCAGGAGGCCAGCACGACGACCGGCATCAGGACGGCGGTCATCAGGATCAGGACAAGGGCGATGCCGTCCACGCCGACCGCGTAGTGCACGCCGAACTGCGGGATCCACTGATAGACCTGCTGGAACTGGAACCTCGGGCCGCCTGGGCTTGAACTGGACGGCCATCGCGATGGTGACGGCCAGCGTGGCGAGGGTGAACAGCAGCGCGATCCGCTTCACCAGCAGGTCGCGAGCGCGCCGGTCGGCCGGGCCGCCGGGCGCCGACCTGCCGGGGGTCAGCGCGATAACGATCGCGCCGACCAGCGGGATCGCGCCCGCTACCGTCAGCCAAGGGAAAGTGCTCATCAGATCCGCAGCCTCACCAGCTCTAGAGTCTTACCAGCAGGAGCGCACCGACCAGCAGCACGGCGCCGAGCAGCATGGACAGCGCGTACGACCGGACGAACCCCGATCTGCACCCTGCGCAGCCGGCCCGAGCCGCCGCCGAAGGTTGCGGCCACCGTATTCACCAGGCCGTCCACGCCCCGGTTGTCGAAGTAGACCGACAGCCGGGTCAGCCACTGGCCCGGCCGCATCAGCAGCCCTTCGTTGATCGCGTCGCCGTATAGGTCCTTCCGCGCGGCGACCGTGACCGGGTTGCCCGCGGGCGCGATGACCGGCACCTCGCGCCGCCCGTACAGCGCCCACGCGATTGCCGACCCCGATCACCACCAGCACCAGCGTCGCGACACCGGCCCTGGTCCAGATGCCATGTGAGGTCGGCGGCACGCCGGTCACCGGGCCGAGGAAGTTCAGCAGCCGGTTGCCGAGGATGAGGAAACCGCCCGCCGCTACCGAGCCGATGGCCAGCACGATCATCGGCGAGGTCATGATCGGGGGCGCCTCGTGCGGGTGCGCCTTGTCGTCCCAGCGCCGCTCGCCCAGGAAGGTCATGAACATCACCCGGGTCATGTAGAACGCGGTGATGCCGGCGCCGATCAGGCGCCGCGGTGCCGAGCAGCGCGCCCGACGTGCCGCCCTGGCGAATGCGGCGTCGATGATCGGGTCCTTGGTGAAGAAGCCGGAGAGCGGCGGGACGCCGATGATCGCCAGGTAACCGAGCGCGAACGTGGTGAAGGTGATCGGCATGACCTTCGCCAGGCCGCCGAAGCGGCGCATGTCGACCTCGTCGTCCATCTCGTGCTTGACCGAGCCCGCGCCGAGGAACAACCCGGCCTTGAAGAACCCGTGCGCGAGCAGGTGCGCGATCGCGAAGACGTAGCCGGCCGGGCCGAGGCCCGCGGCCAGCATCATGTAGCCGATCTGGCTCATCGTCGAACCGGCCAGGGCCTTCTTGATGTCGTCCTTGGCGCAGCCGATGATCGCGCCCCACAGCAGCGTGACCGCGCCGACGATGGCGACGGCGAGCCTGGCGTCGGCGGACAGGTTGAAGATCGGGGCGGACCTGACGATGAGGTAGACGCCGGCCGTGACCATGGTCGCCGCGTGGATCAGCGCCGACACAGGGGTCGGGCCCTCCATCGCGTCCAGCAGCCACGATTGCAGCGGCACCTGGGCCGACTTGCCGCAGGCGCCGAGCAGCAGCAGCAGGCCGATCGCCAGCACGACGCCGTGGCTCGCCGCCGTGCACCGCCCGAAGACCCCGGTGAACGTGACGGTGCCGAACTGGGCGAACATCAGCATGATGGCCAGCGACAGGCCGACGTCACCGACCCGGTTCGCGATGAACGCCTTCTTCGCCGCGACCGCCGCGGCCGGCTTGTACTGCCAGAACCCGATCAGCAGGTAGGAAGCAAGGCCCACGCCCTCCCAGCCCGCGTACAAGACGAGGTAGTTGCTGCCGAGCACCAGCAGCAGCATCGCCGCCAGGAACAGGTTCATGTAGCCGAAGAACCGGCGCCGCTCCGGGTCGTTCGCCATGTAACCGACGGCGAAGATGTGGATCAGCGAGCCGACGCCGGTGATCAGCAGCACAAAGCAGATCGACAACTGGTCGAGCCGCAAGCCCAGCGGGATCTGGAACCGGCCGACGTTGATGAACTGGTAGACGATCAGCTCGCGCGACGCGCTGCGCGGCCGGATAGCCGAGCATCTGGACGAAGGCGGCCACCCCATAGCCGAACGCCAGCACCGGCATGGCGACGCCGACCAGGTGGCCGCAACGAGTTAGTCCGCTTGCCCCCGAGCAGCAGGATGGCCGCGCCGAGCCAGCGGGCAGCGCGAGCAGCAGCCAGGCGGCGTCCTGGATCCCGGTTGCGTGCAGTGCTCGCAAGCGCCGGCTGGCGGCACGAGCGCACCGTGGACTGAGCCGGTCATGGCTCCCTTTCCGTCAGTACTTCATCAGGTTCGCGTCGTCCACCGACGCGGACCTGCGAGCGCGGAAGATCGCGGTCAGGATCGCCAGGCCGACGACGACCTCAGCGGCGGCCACCACCATCACGAAGAACGCGATGACCTGGCCGTCAAGCGCGTTGTGCATCCGGGCGAAGGTCACGAACGCCAGGTTGGCGGCGTTGAGCATGAGCTCGACGCACATGAAGACCACGATCGCGTTGCGCCGGACCAGCACGCCGACGGCGCCGATCACGAACAAGATCACCGACAGCGCGATGAAGTGCGCCGGGCTCACCATTACTGCTCACCTGCTTCCTGGCCGGCGAGGCAGCGCGCGATTCCGGCGCGGCCCCGGCTGCCCGCTGCCGTGCCGGCGGCCGCCAGCCGGGACGGCCGGCTGCTCAGCCGGTGCCGGAAGCGCCCGACAGCACCGGACTGACCGACAGTTCGGACTGGCTGCCATCGGGCAGCAGCGCGGGCATGTGCACCGCGTTGTGCTGGGCGTAGGTGCCAGGGCCCGGGCAGCGGAGTAGGCTGCCCGCTGGCGACGCGCCTGCGCGGCGAGTATCGCGCTGGGTCGGCTTGGGGCCGATGCGCTCGCGGTGCGCGAGCACCATCGCGCCGACCGCCGCGGTGATCAGCAGGGCGCTGGTGATCTCGAACGGGTACAGGTACCTGGTGAAGATCAGGTTGGCCAGCGCGGTCACGTTCGCGTTGCCGAACTTGGCCGAGGCGGGCGCGGCCGGGCCGATGGCCGCGTGCCCGATGACCAGGGCCAGCAGCACCAGCAGCGCGATGCCGGCCGATCGCCGCCCACAGTCGCTGGCCCCTGATCGTCTCGATGACCGAGTCGGCCGCGCTGATGCCGACGATCATCAGCACGAACAGGAACAGCATGAGCACGGCGCCGGTGTAGACGATGACCTGCACGAACGCCAGGAACGGCGCGCCGAGCATGAGCGTACAGCACCGCCAGCGAGAGCATCACGACGGCCAGCAGCATCGCGCAGTGCACGGCCTTGCGGGCGAGCACCATGCCAAGCGCGGCCGCCACCGAGATGATCGCCAGGACCCAGTACGCGACCAGCCTGGTTGTCTCGGCCGCTGGCCCGGCCAGCACGGTAGACCGGACAGCACGGGATGGCTCATTGCTCGCCTCCCGGCTCAGATCGAGCCAGCATCGCGCCCAGCCGGTAGTAGTCCTCTTCGTTCTCGCCCAGCCGCATCGGGTGCGGCGGTGCTTCCATGCCCGCCTGCAGCGGCGCGACCAGCTGCTCCTTGGTCCAGATCAGGCTTTCCCGGCTGTCGTCGGCCAGCTCGTAGTCGTTGGTCATGGTCAGCGCCCTGGTCGGGCACGCCTCGATGCACAGGCCGCACAGGATGCAGCGCAGGTAGTTGATCTGGTAGACGCGCCCGTAACGCTCGCCAGGCGAGTACCGCTCCTCCGGCGTGTTGTCCGCGCCCTCGACGTAGATCGCGTCTGCCGGGCAGGCCCAGGCGCACAGCTCGCAGCCGATGCACTTCTCCAGCCCGTCCGGCCACCGGTTGAGCTGGTGCCGGCCGTGGAACCGGGGCGCGGTGGGCCGCTTCTCCTCCGGGTACTGGACGGTGTCGACCTTCCTGAACATCTGCCGGAAGGTGACACCGAACCCCTTGACCGAGTTGAGGAACTCAGGCACCGGTGCCCTCCTTCGTGTGCGTCGCCGACGGGTCCGCCGGCGGACTGTCATCCGCGCTGACCCCGGCCAGCACGGGCTTGCCGGGGCTCGACAGGCCGATGCCGTGGTAGTGCGGCAGGTCCAGGGGCGGGGTCGGGAACGGGGCCGCCGCGCCGGCGTCCGGCCTCGGCGCGGCTCGTCTTCGGCCTCCTCGGCCAGTGCCGCTGCCCGCTCGGCGCGCTGGCCGGCCGACTCCCAGCGCCACAGCAGCAGCAGCATGACCACGACGATCACGCCGCGCGACCAGGTAGACCGCCGGTGCTGCCGCCCTGGCGCCGGTAGACCCTGGCGGTCGCGACTACCAGCGTCCAGCCGAGCGCCAGCGGGATCAGCACCTTCCAGCCCAGCCTCATCAGCTGGTCGTAGCGGATCCGGGGCAGCGAGCCGCGCAGCCAGATGAAGAAGAAGACGAAGACGACCACCTTGCCCAGGAACCACAGCAGCGGCCACCAGCCGGCTGTTCGCGCCCGACCAGACCGATAGCGGCCACGGCGCCCGCCAGCCGCCCAGGAACAGCGTGGTCGCCAGCGCGGACACGGTGATCATGTTGACGTACTCGGCCAGCTGGAACATCGCGAACTTCAGCGAGGAGTACTCGGTGTGGTACCCGCCGACCAGCTCGCCCTCGCCCTCGGGCAGGTCGAACGGCAGCCGGTTGGTCTCGCCGACCATGGTGATCAGGTAGATCAGGAACGACGGCAGCAGCAGGATCGCGAACCAGGACGGCCAGTGCAAGATGGCGCCGAACAAGTGGAATTCCGGCCCGTGTATCTGCGCCGCGACGATCTGCGAGGTGGACAGCGAGCCCGCATACAGGAACACCGGCACGAAGGACAGGCCCATCGCGATCTCGTAGCTGATCACCTGCGCGGACGACCGCAGGCCGCCGAGCAGGGAGTAGGGCGACTGACGCCGACCAGCCGGCCAGCACGATCCCGTAAACGCCCAGCGAGCTCATCGCCAGCACCAGCAGGACCGCGACCGGCAGGTCGGTGAGCTGCAGCGGCGTCCGGTGACCGAAGATCGAGACGATCGGGCCCCACGGGATGACCGCGAAGCTGATGAACGCCGGGATGGCCGAGATCGCCGGAGCGATGACGAACAGCAGCTTGTCCACGCCGCGCGGGACGATGTCCTCTTTCAGCGCCAGCTTGATGCCGTCCATCAGGGACTGCAGCAGGCCGAACTTCCCGGCCCGGTTCGGGCCCGACCGCTGCTGCATCCGGCCGATGATGCGCCGCTCGGCCCAGATCGCGAACAGCGTGCCCAGCAGCAGGAACAGGAAGATGACCAGGACCTTGAGGATGCACGATCCACCAGGCATCGTGACCGAAGCTGGCCAGCGTGGGGACGTTCGACTCGCAGCTGGCTTGGCGGCAGCTAGCCCAGTCATTCCGCGCTCCTCAGCGATACCAGGGCGCCGTGGCCGGCGCCGAGCTGGCGCGCGGACAGCGCTGCCTGCCGAGTTGGCCGGCAGCCAGACGACCCGGTCAGGCATGTCGGCGATCTCCACGGGAACGGTTATCGCGCCGCGGCCGGTGGCCACGGTTACCTTGCCGCCGTCGGCCGTGCCGGCCTCGGCCGCGGTCGCCGCCGACATCCGCGCGACGGCGGCGCGCGCCGTGCCCGCGAGATTCGGCTCGCCATCCTGCATCCGGCCGGCGTCGAGCAGATTATGCCAGGTGGCCAGAAGCGCTTCGCCGGCGCCCGGATGCTGCACGGCTCGCGGGGCTGACCGCCGCCGGGCCCGCTCGCTAGCCGGCCGCGACGGAGCCGGTGAGCAGCGCAGCGCGACTGGGTCAGCATGGTCAGCTCGCGGCGGGCCGACGCTGCGTCGGGCAGGCCGAGGTGCACGTCCATCTCGTCGGCGAGCGCGGCCAGCACGTCGCAGGTCAGTGCGCGCGGCCGGGACCGGCAGCGCCGCGTTGAACGAGCCCGGCCGGCCTTCCCAGTTCACGAACGTGCCCTGCTTCTCCGCCACCGCGGCGACCGGGAACACCACGTCCGCGCGGTCGGTGACCGCGCTCACCCGCAGCTCCAGGCTGACCACGAAGCCGGCCGCCTCGATCGCAGCCAGCGCCGCGGCCGGATCGGGCAGGTCGTCGGGGTCGACGCCGCCGATCAGCAGGGCGTCGATGTCGCCGCGCGGCCGCGGCGGCCAGGATCTCGCTGGTGCCGAGACCGGGATCGGCGGGCAGCGAGCCGACGCCCCAGGCCCTGGCCACCTCGCCGGTGACCTCGGGCTGGCCGATCCGGCGGCCGCCGGGCAGCAAGTTGGGCAGCGCGCCCGGCCTCGATCGCGCCCCGCTCGCCGGCCCGGCGCGGGATCCAGGCCAGCCGCGCCCCGGTGCGCTCGGCCAGCCGGGCCGCGGCCGATAGCGCGCCCGGCACCTCGGCCAGCCGCTCCCCGACCAGGATCACCGCGCCCGGCTGCCGCAGCGCCGCGGGCCGCGGCGACCCCGTCGTCGGCCTGGTCGGCCAGCGCCGTCGAGCGCGGCCGCCTCGGCGCCCGGCACGGTCGGCAGCAGCACGCCGGACAGCTTGCCGCAGGCCGTGGCTGGCCAGCGCGGCCAGCGAGTAGACGGTCGTGGTGCCGGCCCGGGCCGCCTTGCGCAGCCGGAGGAACACGATCGGGCACTCCTCCTCCGGCTCGAACCCGGCCAGCAGCACCGCCGGCGCCCGCTCAAGCTCGGCGTAGCTCGGCGCCGCCCGGCCGGCCACATGCTCGGCCAGGAACTGGAGTTCCTCGGCCGAGTGCGGCCTGGCCCGCATGTCGATGTCGTTGCTGGCCAGCGCCACCCGGGCGAACTTGGCGTAGGCGTAGGCGTCCTCCAGCGTGAGCCGCCCGCCGGGCAGCACGCCGGCCCGGCCGCGCGCCGCGAGCAGCCCGCCGCGCCGCCGCGAACAGGGCCTCCGGCCAGGAGGCCGGCTGCAGCACGCCGTCCGCATCCCGGACCAGCGGCGATGACCAGCCGGTCCGGCTCGGTGGCGTAGGTGAACGCCCACCGGCCCTTGTCGCAGTTCCACTCCTCGTTGACCTGCGGGCTCGTTGCCGGCCAGCCGCCGGGTGACCACGCCGCGGCGGTGGTCGGTGCGCTGCCGGCAGCCAGCCGCGCAGTGCTCGCACACGCTCGGGCGTGGAGACCAGGTCGAACGGCCGGGCCCGGAACCGGTAGGACGCGCCGGTGAGCGCGCCGACCGGGCAGATCTGGACGGTGTTGCCGGAGAAGTAGGAGTCGAACGGCACGCCGTCGGCGACGCCGACCTGCTCTTGCGGGCCGCGCTCGAGCAGCTCGATCAGCGGGTCGCCGGCGATCTGGTCGGCGAACCGGGTGCACCGGGCGCACTGGATGCAGCGCTCCCGGTCGAGCAGCACCTGCGTGGACAGCGCGATCGGCTTGGCGAACGTGCGCTTGGCGCCGTGGAACCTGGTCTCGCCCTGGCCGGTGGACATGGCCTGGTTCTGCAGCGGGCACTCGCCGCCCTTGTCGCACATCGGGCAGTCCAGCGGGTGGTTGACCAGCAGCAGTTCCATCATGCCGCGCTGCGCCTTCTCGGCTACCGGCGACGTCAGCTGGGTGCGGACCACCATGCCGTCGGTGACCGTGGTGGTGCACGACGCTGGCGGCTTCGGCTGGCCCTCGACCTGCACCAGGCACTGGCGGCAGGCGCCGACCGGGTCGAGCAGCGGGTGGTCGCAGAACCGCGGAATCTGGATGCCGAGCTGCTCGGCGGCCCGGATGATCAGCGTGCCCTTGGGCACGGTGATCTCGAATCCGTCGATCGTGACGTTGACGCCGTCGGCAGGCTTGACGAGCTCGCCGGCCGGGCTGCTGGGTTCGAGGGCTGGACTGTCATCAGGCCGGCTCCAGGGCAAAGAGCGTCGATGCGGCGGGATCGAACGGGCAGCCGCCGATGCCGCTGGTGCTCGAGGTACTCGTCCCGGAAGTACTTGATCGAGGATGCGACCGGCGCCTGGATCGAGTCGCCGAGGGCGCAGAAGGCTCGGCCGGTGATGTTGTCGCAGATGTCCAGCAGCTTGTCCAGGTCGGCCTCGCTGCCCTCGCCGCGCTCCAGCCGGTCGCAGGAGCTGCACGACCCAGTAGCTGCCCTCGCGGCACGGCGTGCACTTGCCGCACGACTCGTGCTCGTAGAACTGGATCCAGCGCAGCACGACGCGGACCACGCAGGTGGTCTCGTCGAACAGCTGGAGCGAACGGGTGCCGAGCATCGACCCGGCCGCGGCCACCGACTCGTAGTCCAGCGGGACGTCCAGGTGCTGGTCGGTGAACAGCGGGGTGGACGAACCGCCGGGCGTCCAGAACTTCAGCCGGTGCCCGGCGCGGATGCCGCCCGCCAGGTCCAGCAGCTCGCGCAGCGTCGTGCCGAGCGGCGCCTCGTACTGGCCGGGCGTGGTCACGTGGCCGGACAGCGAGAAGATCCCGAAGCCCTTGGACTTCTCCGTGCCGAACGCGGCGAAGTCCGCCGCGCCGTGCCCGAGGATGTAGGGCACGGTGGCGATCGACTCGACGTTGTTGACCACCGTCGGGCAGGCGTA
Source organism: uncultured Actinomycetota bacterium (assembly GCA_963804435.1). GTDB lineage: Bacteria > Actinomycetota > Actinomycetes > Streptosporangiales > Streptosporangiaceae > JAJYUU01. The sequence continues at coordinate 5,644,327 of CAWDQI010000001.1, forward strand.
CAGGCCGGCCACGGCCGGGAACGGCGGCTTCAGCCGGGGCTGGCCGCGCAAGCCCTCCAGCGAGTCGAGCAGCGCGGTCTCCTCACCGCAGATGTAGGCGCCCGCCCCGGCGTGCACGACGACGTCGAGGGTCAGGTCCGAGCCGAGGATGTTGTCGCCGAGGTAGCCCGCCTCGCGGGCCTCGGCCACGGCGTGCTGCAGCCGCCTGATCACGTGCAGCACCTCGCCCCGCACGTAGATGAATGCCTTCTCGGCCCTGATCGCGTAGCAGGCGATGATGATGCCCTCGATCAGCGCCTGCGGATTGTTCAGCAGCGTCGGCATGTCCTTGCAGGCGCCCGGCTCTGACTCGTCGGCGTTCACCACCAGGTAGTGCGGCTTGCCGTCGCCCTGCGGGATGAAGCCCCACTTCACGCCCGGTCGGGAAGCCGGCCCCGCCGCGGCCGCGCAGGACCGAGTCCTTGAGCGTCTGGATGACCTGGTCGGGCGTCATGGCCAGGGCCTTGGGCAGCGCGCTGGTACCCGCCGTCGCGCTTGTAGGCCGCCAGCGTGAACGAGTCGGGCTCGTCCCAGTGCGCGGTGAGCTCGGGAGTCAGGATGGTGGTCACGGCCGCCTTCCCGCAGCGTCGCTGGTGCCGCCGTCGGGCGTCCAGCCCTGTTGCTTGGCGATCCGCAGGCCGGCCAGGGACGGATCGCCCGCGGTGTGCCCGCCGGCCGCCTGGCCGTCGGGGAACCCGGCCAGGATCTGTCCGGCCTGCTTCCAGGTGCACAGCCGCGGCGCGCCGCGGGTCGGCGCCACCGCGCCGCCCGAGCGCAGGTCGTCGACCAGGTCCCTGGCCTTGGCGCGGAGTCATGTTGTCGAAGAACTCCCAGTTCACCATGACCACGGGTGCGTAATCGCAGGCCGCGTTGCACTCCAGGTGCTCCAGGCTGACCTTGCCGTCGGCGGTGGTCTCGTCGTTGCCGACGCCCAGGTGCTCCTGCAGGTCGGCGAAGATGGCATCGCCGCCCATCACCGCGCACAGCGAGTTCGTGCACACGCCGACGTGGTAATCGCCGACCGGCTTGCGCTTGTACATGGTGTAGAAGGACACAACGCCGGTGACGTCGGCCTCGGTGAGACCGAGCTGGCTGGCGCAGAACTCGATGCCGTCCTCGGACACGTAGCCCTCCTCGGACTGCACCAGGTGCAGCAGCGGCAGCAGGGCCGACCGCGCCTTGGGATACCGGCCGATGATCTCAGCGGCCTGCGGTGCAAGCCGGGCGCGCGCTTCCTCGCTCAGCGCCATTACCTGTCCACGCCTCCCAACACGGGATCGATGCTGGCGACCGCGGCGATGACGTCGGCGACCAGGCCGCCCTCGCACATCGCGGACACCGACTGCAGGTTGGTAAAGGACGGGTCCCGGAAGTGGACCCGGTACGGCCGGGTGCCGCCGTCGCTGACGGCGTGGCAGCCGAGCTCGCCACGCGGCGACTCCACGGCCGCGTAGGTCTGCCCGGCCGGCACCCGGAAGCCCTCGGTGACGAGCTTGAAGTGATGGATCAGCGCCTCCATGGACTGGCTCATGATGTGCGCGATGTGGTCGGGGGAGTTGCCCATCCCGTCCGGGCCGAGCGCCAGCTTGGCCGGCCAGCCGATCTTGGGGTCGCCGATCATGACCGGGTCGTCAGCTCGGCCGTGCTTGGCGAGCCGGTCCAGGCACTGCCGATGATCCGCAGGGACTGGTCCATCTCGTCCATCCGGACCAGGTACCGGCCGTAAGCGTCCGCGCTGGTCTGCACCGGCACGTCGAACTCATACGTTTCGTAGCCGCAGTACGGCTGGCTCTTGCGCAGGTCCCAGGGCAGGCCGGCGGCACGCAGTATCGGGCCGGTGACGCCGAGCGACATGCAGCCGGTCACATCCAGGTACGCGATGTTCTTGGTCCGGGCCAGGAAGATCGGGGCGGCGTCGAACAGCGCGCGGATCTCGCTCAGCAGCCCTGGCATTACCCGGAGGTAATCGCGCATCCGCTCGATCGCGCCCGACGGCAGGTCCATTGAGACACCGCCGGGCCGGATGTAAGCGTGGTTCATCCGCAGGCCGGTGATCAGCTCGAGCAGGTCGAGCGTCTTCTCCCGTTCGCGCATCCCGTAGATGAAGACGGTCGTCGCGCCGAGCTCCAGGCCCATCGTGCCGATAGCGGTCAGGTGCGAGCCGATCCGGTTCAGCTCCATCATCAGCACCCGGATGATGGTGGCCCGCTCGGGGATCTCCGCCTCGATGCCGAGCAGCTTCTCCACCGCGAGGCAGTAGGCGGTCTCGTTGAACAGCGGGGACAGGTAGTCCATCCGGGTGCAGAACGTGGTCCCCTGGGTCCAGGTGCGGAACTCCATATTCTTCTCGATGCCGGTGTGCAGATAGCCGATCACCGGCCGGAGCTCGGTGACAGTCTCGCCGTCAAGGGTGAGAACCAGCCGCAGCACGCCATGCGTCGAGGGGTGCTGGGGGCCCATGTTGACGACCATGCGCTCGTCGCTGAACTGCTCACTCCCGGCGGCTGCGGCGACGACCTCGTCCCAGTCCTCGCCGCTGACGTGGTAGACGCGGCCTTCGTCGTACTCGTCCTGCGCGCCCGGCGCCGTGGCGCCGCGGGCCTGATGGTCAGCCGGGGCGGTCATTCGTAAGCCCTCCGCTCCTCCGGCGGCGGGATGGTCGCGCCGCGGTACTCAACTGGGATGCCGCCGAGCGGGTAATCCTTGCGCTGCGGGTGACCGCGCCAGTCATCAGGCATCTCGATCCTGGTCAGGGCCGGGTGACCGTCAAAGATAAGGCCGAAGAAGTCCCAGGTCTCGCGCTCATGCCAGTCGCAGGTGGGGTAGATGCCCGTCAGGGACGGAACATGCGGGTCGGCGTCCGGTGCAGTCACCTCGACGCGCAGCCGCCGGTTGTGGGTGATCGACAGCACGTGGTAGACCGCGTGTAGTTCCCCGCCAGGCTCGGCCGGATAGTGCACGCCGGAGACGCCGAGGCATAGCTCGAATGCCAGCGCCGGGTCATCCCGCAGCCGCGACGCCACGGCCAGCAAGTGCTCTCTGCGCACATAGAACGTCAGGTCACCGTTACTGACAATGACCTGCTCTACGGCCTCGTTGAAGCTGACGCCCGTCCCGCTCATCGCGCTGGCCAGCGCGTCGGCGATGTCATCGAAGTAGGAGCCGTACGGCCGCGGGGTGGCAACCCGCGGCGGCCTTCGCACCAGCAGGCCGCCATAACCCGAGGTGTCGCCCGTGGTTTCGGTGCCGAACATGCCGGTCCTGGCCACTTGCTCGGCCAGTCGTTCCCGGCCGGCCACCGCCGCCGGGTCAGGTACCGCCGCCTGCCCCTGGCCCGCCTCATCCTGTCCGGTCACAGAGCATTCCCGCGGTGCTCGGCGAGGGCCCCGCGGTGGGAGGCGCTGTCGTCGGCGGCACTGCCCTCCAGCAGCGGCAGCCGCCGCAGCCTGGCCTGCTCCAGCTCGGTGATCTCGCGCTCCCGGTTGACGCCCAGCTTCATGTTCTGGATCTTGTCGTGCAGCTTCACGATGGCAGTCCAGCAGCATCTCCGGCCGGGGCGGGCAGCCCGGCAGGTAGATGTCGACCGGGACGATGTGATCCACGCCCTGCACGATGGCGTAGTTGTTGAACATGCCGCCGCTGGACGCGCAGACGCCCATCGAGATGACCCACTTCGGGTCGGCCATCTGGTCATAGATCTGGCGGAGCACCGGGGCCATCTTCTGGCTGACCCGGCCCGCCACGATCATCAGGTCGGCCTGGCGCGGCGTGTTCGAGGCTCGCTCCATGCCGAACCTGGCCAGGTCGTGCCGCGGGCCGCCGGTGGACATCAGCTCGATGGCGCAGCAGGCGAGCCCGAACGTGGCCGGCCACACCGAGCTCTTCCGCGCGTACCCGGCCAGCTTTTCGACCGTGGTCAGCAGAACGCCGCTTGGCAGCTTTTCTTCGATTCCCATGCCTAATCCCACTCCAGGCCGCCGCGCCGCCAGACATAGACGTACGCGACGAGCACCGTAGCAATGAACGTGACCATCTCCACCAGCCCGAAGGCTCCGAGCTTGTCGAAGTACACCGCCCACGGGTACAGGAAGATGATCTCGATGTCGAAGACGATGAAGAGCATGGCGGTCAGGTAGTACTTGACCGGGAACCGGATTCCGCTGGCCTGCCGGGTCGGCTCGATGCCGCACTCGTAGGCCTCTAGCTTCGCCCTGTTCCATCGCTTGGGCCCGGCGACAGATCCCGCGACCAGCGACAAGACGGCGAACACGGCCGAAAGCAGGCCGAGTACCAGAATCGGTATATACAGGCTCATTGCTACCGCTACTCCCCTATCTCGCCTATGCCGCCGGCGTCATCTTAGACACAGCGTTGAGCAAGCGATCCACGGCATCGCCACCCTTGGTTTCGGTGAGGTTGCCGAGCAGCTTCATGGTGAAGCGCATCACCCACGGGCGCTTCACCCCGTGCCGGGTCGCGAACTGCATGAACGATGGCTTCCCGATCAGTTCGACGAAGACCCGGCCGAGCGTGTAGTAGCCGCCGTAGGCGTCCTTCAGCTGCGCCGGATAGGTCTGCAGCACCTGCTCCCGGCCGGCCGCCGTGGGCCTGGCCAGCGCTTGAGTGATCACCCGCGCCGCGATCTCGCCCGACTCCAGCGCATAGCCAATGCCCTCGCCGTTGAACGGGTTCACCATCCCGCCGGAATCACCGGCCAGCAGCAGTCCCCTGGTGTAGTGCGGTGTCCGGTTGAACCCCATCGGCAGCGCGGCGCCGCGGACGGGCTGGGTCCTGTTCTCCTCGGCGAATCCCCATTCGGCGGGCATGGCGGCCAGCCACCTTCGTAGCAACTGTTTGTAGTCGATCTCGCCGAACCCCTTTGAGGTGTTCAGCAGGCCGAGGCCGACATTGGACGTGCCGTCGCCCATGCCGAAGATCCAGCCATAGCCGGGCAGCAATGAGTTGCCGTCCCAGAGGTCGAGCCAGGCTTCGAGGTAGTCGTCGTCGTGCCGGGGCGACTTGTAATAGGTGCGGACAGCGACGCCGAGCGGCCGGTCGTCGCGCTTGTGCAGGCCCATCGACACCGACAGCCGGGACGAATTGCCGTCGGCCGCCACGACCAGCCGGGCGTGGTACTGCTGGCCGGATTTGGTGGTCACCCCGGTGATGCGGCCGGTCCTGTCATCAAGCACCGGCCCGGTCACGGTGACGCCCTCCGACAGCCGGGCGCCGGCCTTCTCGGCATGCCGGGCCAGGATCTGATCGAAGTCGGTCCGCTGGCGGACCAGGCCGTAGCCGGGATAACTCGACAGGTCCGGCCAGTCGAGCTCGATCCGGCCGCCGCCGCCGATAATCCGCAGGCCCTTGTTCCGCAGCCAGCCGTCACTCTCGGCTATCGGCACGCCCATCCCGGTGAGTGCCTTGACCGCGCGCGGCGTCAGGCCGTCGCCGCAGACCTTTTCCCGCGGATAGTGGGTCTTCTCCAGCACCAATACGTCTAGGCCGGCGGTTGCCAGGTAATAGGCGACGGCCGAGCCCGCAGGACCGCCGCCGACGACGATGACGTCTGCGCTGTCAGCAGGCTGCGCGGCTGCACCGGCGCGGCCAGCCTGCCTGGCGCCGGGACGCGGCCCGCGAGGCTCGGCGTCCCGAGGACCGGCGTTCCCGGCGGGCGCCGCCCCGCCCTCTGCAGGCTGGGCGGCTTCGGGCACCGTGCTGCCGCTCGCCGTGTTAATGCCGTCCTGGGGGGCCAAGTCTGGCGTGCCGGCTGGGGGCGATTGCTCGGTCACGGACCCGTCCTGACTGTCTTGTGAACCTCTTCACAAGAGCTTCCGGAATCGAAGTCTAGTCCTGGCGTATTCCTGCTAGGACGCGGCCCCGCGTGCGGACTCCAGCCCGCTTGCGCCGGCCCCGTTCCCTTCTCTATTCGCTGCCTTCCCGCCGCTAGCCGGGCCGCCGCGCTTCGTGCAGGGCGACGACGCCGAGGGTCAGGTTCCGCCAGCTCACGCCCGTCCAGCCTGCGCCCGCAAGCTGGCCGGCCAGGACGTGCTGCGGCGGCCAGTCCTTGATGGACTCGGCCAGGTAGTCATAAGCCTCAGCGTTGCCGGATAGCCGCCGGGCGACGACCGGCAGCACTCTGGTCAGGTACTGCTCATAGATCGCGTTGAGTCGTTTCACCGGCAGGTGGCTGAACTCGCAGATCACCAGGCGGCCGCCCGGCCGGGTAACCCGCAGCAGTTCCGCCAGCGCCTGGCCGGTGTCGGCCACGTTCCGCAGCCCGAAGGAAATCGTCACGGCATCGAAGACACCATCGGCGAACGGCAGCGCGAGCGCGTCGCCGGCCGCGAAACTCAGGCCGGTGGCCCGCCTGCGCGCCCCGACCGCCAGCATGCCGAAGCTGAAGTCGCAGGCCACGCAGCGCGCGCCACGGGCGGTGAAGCTTCGCGATGAGGTTCCGGTGCCAGCCGCCAGGTCCAGCACCAGCTGGCCCGGGCCGGCCCCGACGGCCTTCGCCACGACCCTGCGCCAGCGCCGGTCCATGCCCAGCGACAGGGCGTCGTTGAGCACGTCGTAGCGCTCGGCCACCTTGTCGAACATGGCCGAGACGTCGGCAGGCTTCTTATCGAGCTGAGCTCGGGTCATGCGTTCAAGCCTGGCATACGCCGCAGCGTGCCTGGTCGCTCCGGTAACCTGGCGCGGGCGCGATCCGCGCTGGCGGAGTACTCGGGGGAAGGCTGGCGATGGAGGCTCTCGGCATCGAGGGCGCGTGGGTCTACACCCCGCGCTTCTTTCCCGACAACCGGGGCGCCTTTCATGAGGCGTACCGGGTCGGCGAGTTCACGCAGGATCTCGGCTATCCCCTCGACCTGCGCCAGGTTAACTGCTCGGTCTCCCGGCAGGGCGTGATCCGCGGCATCCACTTCACCGAGGTACCGCCCGGCCAGGCCAAGTACGTCTTCTGCCCCAGCGGCGCGCTGCTGGACGTGATCGTCGACCTCCGGGTCGGCTCACCGACCTTCCTGCGCTGGGAAGCGGTCCGGCTCGATGAGACCAACCGGCGGGCGGCGTTCCTCGAGCACGGGCTCGGGCACGCGTTCATGGCACTCACCGAGGCGGCCACCGCTGTCTACCTCTGCACCAGCTCCTACGCCCCGGCAACCGACCACGACCTGCACCCGCTCGACCCCGACATCGGGATCAGCTGGCCGGACGACGTCGAGATCATCCTGTCCGCCAAGGACCAGGCCGCGCCGTCACTGGCTCAGCTGCGCGACGCCGGCGTGTTGCCCAGCTATGCCGAATGCGTGCGCGCCACCGAGGAGATGCGCACCGCCGCTATCAACACCGTTACCTGACGCGCACACGCTCCCTGCCCGGCTCGCACGCTGACCATTCTCAAGAGCGACCGAGAATCCGGAACGACCAGCCGGCCGACCGCCACGCTGTCTCATCGAGCGCGCACCGCGCATCGATGATGTTGCGGCGGGACACGACGGCGGCGAGCATCGCCGGATCGATTGCCCGGTAGTCGGCCCATTCGGTCAGGTGGAGGACGACGTCAGCGTCCTGCGCGGCCTCTGACACCGAGGCCGCGTATCGGAGATCGGGCCTGACCCGAGCGGCATTAGCCATGGCAACCGGATCATGAGCGGTGACGATTGCGCCTTCCTGCATCATCAGATGGCAGACATCGAGGCTCGGCGAGTCGCGCACATCGTCGCTGCCGGGCTTGAAGGAAAGCCCGAGCACTGCGACGCGAAGGCCGACGAGTGTGCCGCCGCCGATTTCGCGGGCGAGGTCGACGACTCGTGACCGGTGATTGAGGTTGATGGCGTCCACCTCGCTGAGCAGGTTGACGACACTGCTCTCGGCGAGATCTTTAGCCGTCGACCGGAACGCACGGATGTCCTTTGGCAGGCATCCCCCGCCGAAGCCCAGGCCCGGCGCCAGGAACCGCCTCCCGATGCGCTCATCGTGGGCCAGCGCGTCAGCCAGGCGAACTACATCCGCACCCACCTTCTCGCAGACTTCGGCCATCGCGTTAATGAACGAGATCTTGGTCGCGAGGAAGGCATTGGCGGATACTTTGACCAGCTCCGCGGTCTCCAGGTCCATGACCAAGCTAGGGACTCCGGCCGCAAGGGGTCCGGCATAGACCTGACGGAGCAGATCGGCGGACCGCTCCGATGTCACGCCGAAGACGAGGCGATCCGGTGACAGGCTGTCCTGGACGGCGAAGCCCTCCCGCAGGAATTCAGGGTTCCAGGCTAGTTCCGCATCATCGCCGACAGGCGCCTTTGCCGTGATCCGTGCAGCTAGGCCTCGCGCTGAGCCGACCGGCACGGTGGATTTGCCGACGATGAGACACGGCCAACGCAGGTGCGGGGCGAGGCTGTCGGCCGCGGCAATGACATAACTCATATCCGCTCAGCCGTCCGGGGCCTGTGGCGTTCCTACACACAAGAAGTGAACATCGCCGGATTCAGCAAGCTCGGCGTAGGAGGTCGTGAAGCGCAGCCGGCCGGCATCGAGGTTCTTCCGAAGCATCGCCTCGAGCCCAGGCTCAAAGAACGGCACCTCGCCACTGGACGCCTGAGCCAGCCTGTGGGCCTCAATATCGAGGGCCACGACATCGTGGCCCAGTTCGGCCATGCAGACAGCATGAGTCAAGCCCAGGTAGCCGATTCCGATGATCGTGAGCCGCATAGATGAGCCAGAACCGCCCACCAATGTCTCCTCCTCGGTGTCCGCATCCCCTCAGCACGAGAGAGCGGAAGAATCCGCGTCGTTCCAGTGCAAGACCGGCCAGGTACGTAGGTTGACGTCTAGTGCAGCGACGCCGATGACCTTTGCCACGCCCGTTATCTATTTGTTATTCCGAGTCCGGCACCCGACCACAGCTAGCGGGCGGTCGAGATCATGTTGCCCGGCAAAGAACGGGCCTGCACGGTAGCATTGCGCAGCTGCGCAATGCAGGGTGCTGCCCAGCGACGCCGCAGGCGCGGGCGCCAGCAAAGAGTTGCCCGGCCGGTCCTGCAGGATCGGCACCTAACCGCGCGGGCGCCTTTGACGACAGCAACGCCGATCCGCTTCAGCTGACCCCGGTGGCGGGCTGCCGTCCTTCGGCCGCGGCGATGGCCGGGAACGCCCACTGCAGCGAGTTCTCCCAGTCCGGCAGCGGCGCCAGCCCTACGCGCGCCCAGCGGGCGTGCCCGAGGACGCTGTAGCCGGCCGCGGCGCCGGGCGGGACAGTTCACTGCTCGAGGTCGGCCTCACACGGCCGGGATCGGCGCCAAGCAGCCCGAACACCGCCCGTGCCAGGCCCAGCCAGGTAGTCTCACCGCTGCTGGTTGCGTGATAGGTGCCTGGCGGCGCAGCGGACAGGGCCAGTAGCACGATCCGGCTGGCCACGTCCCCCGTCCAGGTCGGCTGACCGTGCTGGTCGTCGACGACCGCGACGGTATCCCTGCTGGCTTCCAGCCTGATCATGGTGCGGACAAAGTTCGGCCCGTGCGCCCCGTACAGCCAGGCGGTCCGCAGCACGTAGCTCGCGCCGGGCAAGATATTGCGGACCGCTTCCTCGCCCGCCAACTTGGTGCGCCCGTAGGCGGTGCGCGGGGCCGGTTGGTGATCCTCGGGATAGGGCTCAGTTCCGGTTCCGCTGAACACGTAGTCCGTCGAGAGGTGGACAAGCCGGGCCTGGGCCTTCGCGCAGGCGGCCGCCAGATTCGCCGCGCCATCGCCGTTAACAGCGAGCGCCAGATCCTCGTGCGACTCGGCGTCGTCTACGGCCGTCCAGGCAGCGCAGTTGACGACAATGTCGGGCCCCGCCTGCAATACCGCAGCCGCAGCGGCTGCAGCGTCGGTGATATCAAGGCGGCCGCGGTCGAGAGCAGTGACGTCGGCGCCGCCGTGACGAAGCAGTGAGGTCAGATCCTGTCCGAGCATCCCGCCCGCGCCGGTGACTAGCCACCGGGTCATGGCCTCTCCCGGCCTACGGACACGCCACCCACATCACGAGAGCCGATGAACCGCATCAGCAGAATTCGCATCCGGAGAGCACTCCAACCCCTGGCCTGAACTGCGTCTTGAGCCGCACAGAACCCCCTACTGCGTTAGCCCGCTGGTGAGCCTGACACCGGTCTGCCGAGGCGATATCTGATGCCGCGCCCCATGAGCGACATCTCAATCTGCTGGTGCCCCGGATCGACTCATGGCCAGCCCGTCGACATGTAAGGGTCCGAAGGTGAACTTGTCCCCAGTGCCGATGACGGCGAGATGGTTGCCCCCTGAACTGAACCTAAAGCAGTCAACCATCTGAGACGAGATCGCGTCCTATCAATGGCCCTGATTTGCCTCGGGAGAACGACGTTTTGACGATCCGAGCGCGGCGGTGCCGTTGAGATTGCAACCGGCGAGGGGCTACAACATGCTGGACATCACCCTCAAGTCGCTGCAGGGTGCGATGGCTCGTTGCCGCCCGTGTGCTGCCGCATCCGCAGTTGCGCTCATGGTCGGCGGAGCTGCGGCAGTTGCGATAGCCCCGGCTGCGGAAGCAGCCGCCACCCCGGCTTTCGTCCAGCAGGCAAGTGCGCACGGGTCGGGGAAGAGCAGTATCGCGGTGACGACCGGCGCGAGCGTCACTGCGGGCGATCGCCTCGTGGTGGAGGTAACCGTATGGAATTCCAAGAACGCAACCGCCAGCTCCGTCACTGACTCTCTGAGCGACCCTTTCGTCGAGGTGACTCACTTCACCGCCTCCGATAACACGGAGATGAGCATCTGGACCGCCCCCATAACCAACGGTGGCACCGCGGCGACGATCACCGCCAAGCCCACGTCGTCGGCGGACATGGCGATCACCGCGTTGGAGTACTCGGGGCTATCGACGGTGGCGGATATCACCGCGGTCGACCAGTCCGCGCACGCCGTCGGAGCCACAACGGCAGCGGCCACGGTCCAGTCGGCTCCTACGGCAGCCGCCAGCGTATCCAATGAGCTCGCCATCGGCTTCTATGCGGACTCGGGCTTCGGCGACGCTCTGTCCGGCGGGAGCGGCTACACAGTCCGGGCTAACGTGTCGCCGACCAGCGACATCGAGATGCTGGCCGAGGACCAGCCAGTATCGGCCGGCGCTACTCCGGCAGCCAGCGCGCACACCGGAGCCAACACAATCTGGCTGATGGCGACGGCGGTGTTCGCATCGGGTACGCAGAGCGTACCGGCGCCCCCGAGCGGCGTCGGAGGCAGCCCCGGCAACAACTCAGCGACCGTTAGCTGGACTGCGCCTGCCAGTGGTGGCAGCCAGATCACGAGCTACACCGTTACTCCCTATATAGGTGGCGCAGCACAGCCGACGACAATCGTGACCGGCACTCCGCCTGCCACGACGACAGCGGTGGCGGGTCTGTCTAATGGAACGACTTACACGTTCACGGTCACCGCCACCAACTCGGTCGGGACCAGCGTGCCGTCAGCGGCCAGCGGCTTGGTCACACCGAGTCCTGAGCCGCAGGGCGAATGGAGCGCGCTGCAGACGTTCCCGATGGTTGCCATCAGCTCCATCCTGATGGACAACGGAAGCTTTATCTTCTGGGACGGCTGGCAGCAACCGGAGCCGACAGCAGTCTGGAACCCCTCGTCGCCGACGACCTTCACGACTATCAATGCTCCGGACAGCATCTTCTGCGACGGTGCCGCGCAGTTGCCTGACGGTCGGATCATAGTGATCGGCGGATACGGCGGACTGTCGACTGGCCAGATCGGGATCGTCGACACCAACATCTTCGACCCGTCTTCCAACACATGGACCAGGGTCGCAAACATGCACCTGCCTCGCTGGTACCCGACCCTCACCGAACTGTCCGACGGCCGGTATGTCGCCATCAGCGGGGAATCCAGTGACTCCAGCCATTGGGCCGATACGCCCGAGGTCTACGACCCGACGACGAACACCTGGACCCTGCTGTCAAATATCTCGACGTCTCAGGTCCATGAGGAGGAGTACCCGTTCTCCTACCTGATCCCCAACGGCAACGTCCTCAATATCGGGCCGTCGGAAGACGTTACCCATGAGCTGAACGTCAACAATCAGACCTGGACACCGGTCGGCGGCCAAAGCGGCGTCGTCAACGGCTCCTCGATCCAGTATCTGCCCGGCAAGATCCTCTACAGTGGCGGCGCCTCGTCTGTGATCAATACCGAGCCCGCTCAAGCCACAACGGCGGTGCTCGACACCACTGCCCCAACTCCAGTGTGGACTCAAACGGCGCCGATGCTCTATCCGCGCGTCTATCACACTCTGACCATGCTGGCCAACGGCCAGGTGCTCGCCGTAGGCGGCGAGCAGACCAGCGATCAGAGCATCGCGACGACGGGGGTCCTACCGACGGAAATCTGGGACCCAACCAGCGAGACATGGGCGGCCGCAGCGCCGATTGCAACTGCCCGCAACTACCACTCGACTGCAGTGTTGATGCCTAGCGGGCAAGTCCTGGTTGCCGGTGGCGGCCACTTCAACGGGCTCAACGACGCGGGCCAGGACTCCGCGCAGGTCTACTCGCCTTCGTACCTCTTTAACGGAGCCCGGCCGACCATCACCTCGGCTCCGTCCTCGGCTACCTACGGTTCGAGCATCTCGGTATCCACGCCAGACGCTTCCTCGATCGCGGCCGTCAACTTGGTGTCGCTCGGGACGGATACCCACCAGATGGACATGAACCAGCACTTCGTCCCGCTGAACTTCACTGCCAGCAACGGCAGCCTCAACGTGACGATGCCGTCATCATCGTCGGTCGCGCCGCCTGTCCACTACATGCTGTTCATCCTCAACAAGAGCGGCACCCCGTCAGTCGCCAACATCATCGACCTGAGCCAGTCGACGACCCCCGTCGCGCCATCCGCACCAACCGGGGTGACGGCGACGGCCGGCAATGGAACGGCACGGGTGTCTTGGAGCGCGCCGAATGATGGCAACAGCCCGATCACGAGCTACACCATCACACCGACCGCGGGCTCGACCACCCTCGCTCCGACCGTGGTTACCGGTAGCCCACCGGTCACAAATGCGACGATGAGCGGCCTCACCAACGGCGTCAGCTACACCTTCACCGTGACAGCGACGAACTCGGTGGGTACCAGCCCCGCCTCAGCTCCGTCAAACGTAGTGATTCCGGCAGCGCCCACGGCGCCAGGAGCGCCCGCCGGGGTAACTGCTAGCGGCGGTAATGCATCTGCGTCGGTGACCTGGACGGCGCCCGCCAATGGCGGCAGCGCGATCACGAGCTATACGGTGACGCCTTATATCGGCGGCAATGTCCAGCCTGCTACAACGGTGACCGGCACGCCACCTGCCACTACTGCAACAGTTACCGGCCTGACGAACGGGCAGTCATATACCTTCACCGTCACCGCAACAAACGGGGTCGGGACCTCTCAGCCGTCATCGCCGTCTAACGCCGTCACACCATCGGCTGCGACCTTGCCTGCCTTCGTGCAGCAGGCCAGCACTCATGTGGCATCAGCGAGCAGCATCTCGGTCACCTCATCGGCGCCGCTAGGTGCCGGGAACCGGCTGGTCGTCGAGGTTGGAGTCTGGAGCGGTTCAAATGCCAAGACATCGAGCGTGACCGACTCAGCGGGCGACGCCTTCACCGAAGTGAGCCATTTCACCGGCCCGGATCAGACCGAGCAGAGCGTCTGGACCGCGCCGGTTACCGCAGGGGCGGGCAACGACCCCACGGTGACTGCGAAGTTCTCGTCAGCCGCTTCCGCGGCAATTACCACAATGGAGTACAGCGGGCTCTCTACCGCGGCGGGCGCGGCGGCTGTGGACCAAACGGCCAGTGCTTCTGGCACCACCTCTGGGGCGGGGTCGGTCTCCTCCGGCCATACCGCGGCCACTGGCGCAGCCAACGAACTAGCTATCGGCTTCTACTCAGACTCGGGCTTCGGTGATGCCCTGACTGCCGGGTCCGGATATACCGCCAGGACGAACATCTCAAACACCGACGACATGGAGATCCTTGCCGAGGACCAGGTCGTCGCAGCTGGGGCTACGCCCGCGGCCAGCGCGAGCACAGGCGCCAACACGATCTGGGAGATGGCCACCGTCGTCTTCAAGGCCGGGAGTCAGGCTCCGCCTACAGCACCGGCTACCCCGACCGGTGTCACCGCTACCGCAGGGGACAAGTCTGCTGTGGTCACGTGGTCGGCACCCGCGAACGGCGGCAGTCCGATCACTTCCTATACCGTCACCCCCTACATCGGCATTACAGCACAGACGCCCACGGTCATTGGCGGGGCTCCGCCTACTACCAGCGCCGCGATTAACGGCCTCACCGATGGCACGGCCTACACGTTCACGGTCACTGCCACCAACAGCGTCGGCACCGGACCATCGTCGGCTCCGTCCGGCCAGGTCACACCCTCCGCGCCTACTGTCCCGGCTGCGCCAGGAAGCGTGACGGCGGCGGCAGGCAACCAGTCGGCAACCGTGAGCTGGTCCGCGCCAGCCAATGGCGGCAGTCCGATCACTATGTACACGATCACGCCCTACCTCGCGGGCGTCGCCCAGGCTTCGACGCAGGTCGCCGGCAGCCCTCCGCCAACGACCGCCAATGTGAACGGACTGACTGACGGGGACGCTTACACATTTACAGTGACGGCAACCAATGCGGTGGGCACCGGACCAGCTTCGTCACCATCGCCGTCGGTGACACCAACGGCGGCAGTCGCCCCCGCCTTCGTGCAGCAAGTGAGCGCGCACGGATCGTCCAAGTCGAGCATCTCGGTCACTACGCCCGCTAATGTCACGACCGGGAACCGGCTCGTGGTCGAGGTAGCCGACTGGAGTTCCGGACATGCCACGACGTCCAGCGTGACCGACTCGGCAGGCGACACCTTCACCGAGCTGACGTCCGCGACAGCTTCGGATGGCACGCAGCTCAGCGTGTGGACAGCCCCGATCACCCAAAGCGGCGGCACGAAGCCAACGATCATGGCGAAGCCATCCGCCACAGCGGACATGGGCGTCGCAGTGCTTGAGTATTCCGGGCTCTCTACTGCCGCAGGCGCGGGAGCAGTCGACCAGACGGCGACGGCCACGGGTACCACGGCAACCGCGCGCGCGGTGAGCTCCGGCTCGACAGCGGCCACAACCGGGGCCAATGAGCTGTCCATCGGTTTCTACGCAGACTCGGGCTTCGGCGACGCACTCACTGGTGACCCCGGTTATGCCAGCAGGGTCAACGTGTCACCGACTGGAGACATCGAGCTATTTGCGGAAGACGCCATCGTCGGGAGGGGAGCCACACCTGCACCGAGTGTGTCGACTGGCGCGGCGACGATCTGGGAAATGGCCACGGTGGTGTTCAAGTCATGAGAGAGATAACGGCTATGGCGCGTGGCTACTGGCTTGTCGGCCTGGCGGCGGTGGTTCTTGCCGGCGGGGTGAGCGCGTGCAGCCACTCAACCGAAGCGACCAGTGCATCGGGCGTGAGTTGTACCAACTACGCCATCCATGCCAGCGGGAAGTATCACGAGGAGGTCTGGGTCCGGGTGACCGTCAGTAACCCCACGACCAAGCCCGCACGTTACGCAATAGACGTGGATCTCAGCGTTCGCAAGTCTCATCCGGGCCCTGCGCCTGCTATGCACGTGACCATCAACGGCCTGGTCGCCGCCAACACCTCCGTCGCCCTTGGCCGAAAGGTCCTGGCCACGGACGTAGTGCAGCGTTGCCGGGTCACTAAGTCGAGTCGTTCCTGATGCTGTCCACGACGGCACCCAGGTTCCGATCATCCTGGAAGGTGCTGCGCGAGGACGCGCGCGGAGCGCGAGCCGAGGCGGAACTGGTACCTGGCCGTCGCGGCCTGCAAGTCTGCCTGGGACTGGTCTGGCTGCTGGATGCGGCCCTGCAGTACCAGCCTTTCATGTTCGGACCGTTCTTCGTCACCCAAGTCATACAGCCGTCCACTGCGGGCAGCCCAGCCATCGTTTCCAGCTCCGTCACCTGGGCCAGTGAGATGATGCTCCGGCACATCGCGCTCTACAACGCTGTATTCGCTACAGTCCAGCTGCTCATCGCAGTCGGGATTCTCGTGCCGCGTGTCCGCAAGCCGGCACTGGCTGTCTCGATCGTCTGGGCACTTTTCGTCTGGTGGTTCGGCGAGAGCCTAGGCGGGATATTTGCTGGCGCATCACCGCTCGCGGGGCTTCCGGGCGGCGTGGTTCTCTACGCGCTCCTGGCGGTCCTCCTCTGGCCAACGGGCCGTACCCATGGACGTCAGGCAGCCTCCCCTGCCATCGGTGGGCCGCTCGGGCGCAGGGGGGCATGCATCCTTTGGCTGACAATATGGGGGAGCTTTTGCTACTTCCTTCTGCTCCCAGCCAACCGATCACCGGGGGCTATCTCCCAGATCTTCTCAGTAACAGACGGCCAGCCAGGATGGCTGACGGCAATGATGAACGCCCTCTCAGGTCTGGCTGGTCAGAGGGGCTTGGAGATCTCCATCGCCTTGGCTCTGCTCTGCGCATTTGCCGCCACCGGCGTGCTCGCCTCGCGGCTTGCCCGCCCGGCGGTTGCGATTGCCGCCGCGCTCGCGCTGCTCTTCTGGGTGGCCGAGGGTCTCGGTGGCATTTTCACCGGACAAGGAACAGACCCCAACTCTGGCCTGCTCCTTCTCCTCCTCGCAGCCTGCTTCTGGCCGCGTTCGCGGCCAAGCGCGACAGGTGTTGCCGACTTTGCCGAACCTAATCCCGCGGAGGCGCCCGCATTGAGCGGGACCGCCGCCTAGGCGCCGAATCGTCGCGCCGCCTCCGGGGTCAGTTGTCAGTGATCATCGCGGCGCCAACCGTGGCGCTGGTGGCCTCATCGATCAAGATCAGGCCGCCGGTCGAGCCGGTTGCGCGAGTACGGGTCGCAGAACAGCGGCTGGGTAACCCGGAATGTCACCCGGCCGATCTCGTTCAGTCCGAGTTGTCCTGCGTTCTCGTCCCTGTGCAGGGTATTGACGTCCAGCCGGTAGTGGAGGTCGCGGACAATCGCCTTGACGGTCCTGGTCGTGTGCTTGACGATCAGCCGACTCCCCGGCGTCAGCGTCCGCACGTCGCTCATCCAGCACAGCGCCGCCGTGGCCGTCAGCCACCTGCCCTCCGTTGCGGCCGTCGGTAACCTGGGACCACGGCATGGAGACCATCGCGCATCTGTCTTTGACCGCCGCAGCTAGCGCGCCTGGCTCCATTTGCGACGCCAACTCACCCTGGCAAGCATGAACGAGAACACACTGCGGCGATTACTTCCTGCACTCCGAGGTACGCGCGGATGGCGGACCTCGTGAAGTCGCTAATCGCCGTCAAGACGGACTAGTCTGTGCAGCGTCGGCCTGGCCGTGGTCCTTCCCGGTCTCGGCTGCGGCCAGTGCGGGGAACGCCCGGCCGAGTTCTTCCCGCCAGTGGTCGAGGCATGGGAGTCCGGCTTGCACCCACCGCTCGCGCCCAAGCACGGAATGGCCGCGGCCGCGGAAGCGGCGCGGCCCAGAGCTGCGCTAGACATAGGCAGGACCCGGCCGGGATCTGCCCCGAGCAGCCGGAAGACCTCGCGCGCTAGCCCCACCATGTTGTTTCACCGAGCTCGTCAGGTGATAGATGCCCGGCTGAGGTCCCGCTGCATAAGCGCGAGTAGTCCTCTGGCCACGTCCTCGGTCCAGGTTCGCTGACCAACCTGATCGTCAACGACGTGCACCTCAGGCCGCAGCCGCTCGTGCCGGATCATGGCCCGGAAGAGTTCGGCCCATTTGCCCCGTAGAGCCATGCCGTGCGGACCACGTAGCCGGAAGTTGACATGCGCTCAAGGACGGCACGTTCGCCAGCTAGTTTTGTCCGCCCGTACGCCGAACGCGGTGATGGCATGTGGTCTTCGGCGTACGGCCGCCGTGCTTGTCCATCGAAGACGTAGTCCGTGGACAGCTGCGCGAGCCTGTTGTCGCAAGCGGCCGCCAGGTTGGCCGCGCCTGCGCCGTTGATCAGGAGTGCGTCTCCCTCCCTGGCCTCGGCGTCGTCCACGGCCCTCCACGCTGCGCAGTTGACGACGACATCCGCCGGTGCTAAGCAAGCGCAGCGAAGACCGAATTACAATCAGTGATATCGAATTCGGCGTGGCTAAGGCCGGTGACCTGCGCACCCTGGTGATCAATCAGGCCCACGAGGTCTACGCCGATCATTCCGTGCGCACCTGCGACCAGCTACCGGCTCGATGACTAATGTCCTCCGCGCGCTCGCGCCCTCCGGGTCAGCAGCATCCTCCGTCCGGCGCGGCCCGGCCAGGTTAGGAACTAATCTGGACCCTGCTGTGATCGCCCAGTATCAGACGGTGCGCTTTCGGCGTTCGAGGCGCTCTTGTTACCTGCACATCGTGGCCGATAAGTGAGGCTTCGATCCTTCCCACGCCGTTGATCGATGCGCCACGTAGCACGATTGAGTACTCGATCTCGCAGTCCTCGATCACGCAGTCCTGGGCAATGGAAGTGAACGGCCCGACGTAAGAATTGGTCACCTGGGTGCCGACGCCGATCATGACAGGTCCTACTATGCGGGACGCGGTGACCCGCGCTCCGTTCTCAATCACGACCCGGCCTATGAGTTCGCTGGTCGCATCCACAGTTCCGCTCTGCAGCGGTTCAACGCTTTCCAACACAAGACGGTTGACCTCCAACATGTCCGCGACATTCCCAGTGTCTTTCCAGTAGCCAGAGATTACGTCTGACCGCACTTCGTGGCCGTTGTCGATCAGCCACTGAATCGCTTCAGTGATCTCGAGTTCCCCACGCCAGGATGGCTCGAGATGGCGGACAGCTTCGTGGATCAGCGGAGAGAACATGTAGACGCCGACGAGCGCCAGCTCGCTCCGTGGCTGTTGGGGCTTCTCCTCCAGGCTGATAACACGCCCGGAGGCATCCAGTTCCGCTACCCCGAACTGCCGCGGGTCGGACACCTTGGTCAACATGATCTGCGCGTCCGACCCGCCCGACCGGAACTGATCAACTAGGGAGGCAATGCCACCGACGATGAAGTTGTCCCCGAGGTACATGACGAAGTCGTCCTCCCCGAGATAGTCGCGAGCGATGAGAACCGCGTGAGCCAGCCCGAGCGGCGCATCCTGCCGGATATAGGTAACCTCGAGCCCGAATGCCGCTCCGTCACCGACTGCTTCCTGAATCGCGGGCGCCGTGTCTCCTACGACGATCCCCACGTCCGAGATGCCGGCATCCCTGATTGACTCAAGGCCGTAGAAGAGAACCGGTTTATTTGCGACCGGGACAAGTTGCTTCGCCGACGTGTGCGTTATCGGGCGGAGCCTCGTGCCAGCTCCACCCGAGAGAACAAGAGCCTTCAACGCACAGCCACCTGCCGCTAGCTTTCCTGGCTGTCGCCGAGCCGCTGATCTAGCCACCTGGGACTGCTGCGAGCCCAATCGATCGTTCGCGCCAGACCATCGCGGAGCGAGGTGGTGCATTCCCAGCCGAGTACGTCTCGGGCCTTAGCAGTGTCAGGAACCCGCCTCGGGATGTCCTGGTAGCGCGACCCGAAGGCAGCAGCAGTGTCCAAGGGCTTCGCCGGGACATGAAGCCCGGTCAGCTCGCAGATAGTCGCCACTACCTCCGCGACCGTCGTCTCGAGGTGGCTGCCGATGTTGAAACACTCACCGTCAGCCTTCGAGGAGGTTCCAGCGAGTATCGTGCCGGCTACTGCATCTTGAACATAAGTGAAGCATCGCGTCTGCGTCCCGCTGTCATATACCTCGGGAGCAACGCCGTGCAGTGCACGGTGAACGCTGCGGCTGACCACATAGGCCGGACGCTGACGTGGCCCGTAGACGTTGAAGTAACGGACGATCGTCGCGCGCAGGCCGTTCTGGCGGACGTAGGCGAAGGTCAAATGCTCGGCCAAAGCCTTGCTGGTGGAATAGGACCAGCGGTCGACGGCGGTACTGCCGAGCACGCGGTCGGAGTCCTCCCGCCAGGGCGTGGCCGGGTTCTTGCCATACACCTCGCTGGTGCTAGCTATCACGGCTTTTGCTCCGACAGCCTGGGCCCGTCGCAGGACATTCCGCGTGCCTAGCAGGTTGACCTCCACCACATCGGCCGGAGCTGCGAGGTAAGTGTCAACCCCGACCATAGCGGAGAGGTGGTAAATGATCTCCGTGTCGTCAGCCACGGCGCTCACGACGGCCGCCTCGTCACGGACATCTCCGCGGAGGTATCGGACGGCGCCGCCGGCGCCCGAGGGCGCTGCTGCGTCGAAGACTGTAACCCGGTTGCCTGTGGCAACCAGTCGCTCAGCGAGATGGCTACCGATGAAGCCGCACCCGCCGGTAACAACCACGTTGGCCACCGTCAGCGTCCAATCCCGCGATAGTGAAAGCCTGCCATCTGCATCTGGCCAATGACCTCGCGCGAGTAGTACGCGCGGCCATCGATCAGCAGGCAGGGCATTGCCACCCGGTCTGCTAGGTCGGCGAAATCTAGGCGCTGGAACTCATCGTGCCCAGCTAGGACTGCCACGCAGTCCGCGTCCTGAACTGCATCCTCTAGTGAGCCAGATTGCGTCAGCCCGAACACCGCCTCGGCCTCGGCGTCGGCTACAAGTGGATCGTAGATCGTTACTTTGCTGCAGCCAGACTGTAGTGCCTCCACCACTGGGAGCACCGGGGTGTGCCGCAGGTCATTGGTGTTGTTCTTGAAAGCCACGCCCAGAACTGCCACCTTGGCGCCGCCAGGGTCCTTCCCCATAGCTGAGAGGCCGTTCCTAATGAGGTTGTAGGTGTACCCGGGCATAGCGTCGTTGACCTGCCGACCAGCCTCCGCGATGCGGAGCTCAACACCGCGCTCGCGGGCGGCGCTCCACAGGATCCATGGATCCTTAGTGAGGCACGAGCCACCGACACCGACGCTCGGTAGAAGTACATTCACGTGGCCGCTCCCCTTCGGAAGGGTGTTCGCCCCCGCAATCACGTCCAGCACATCAACGCCGAGGGTGCCGCACAGCTGGGCCAGCTCATTCGCCAGCGCGATGTTCGCGTCTATCCACCAGTTGTCGGTTAGCTTCACCAGCTCGGCCACCTCTGCGCCAGCGAACGGCAGAACTTCCACGTTCAGCGCGTCCGTCCAGAAGCTGCACGCTGCGGCCGCGCTGGCCTCGTCACACCCGCCGACTACGATGGGGATACTCCGGAACTGTCTGAGGGCATTGCCCTCAGACAGCCGCTCCGGGCAGAATGCCAGGCCGAAGTCCTTTCCCTGCGTTAGCCCGTCTCGTTCGAGCAGGGGCCTGACGATGCCATTTGTCGTGCCCGGCGCCACTGTGCTCTTCAGGATCACAAGCTGGCCCGCGCGCAGGTGCGGAGCCAGCGCAGCGCAGGCGGACTCTAGCTGGTCGGTCACGATAGAGCGGTCTGCGCTGACCGGAGTGCCCACGGCTATAACGATCACGTCAGAATCAGGAATACGCGTGAAGTCGGCGGCCAGGTCGAGGATGCCAGCGCCGCGCACACGAGCTAGAGCTTCCTGCAGACCAGGATCGTTAAACCGGCAGTAGCCGTCGCGCATCTCCGCTATAAGCTGCGGGTTGCTGTCAATACCTACGACCTTCAGGCCACATTCAGCAAGAGTTATTCCGATGCACGATCCGACGTAGCCAAAACCGACGACGGCGACGGTCGGCTTCCTGCCTGCTGGCAAGAACTTCACTGCATCCCCCCAATGATGTCACTTCAGCCTGGCCAGTTTAGATCTGGCCTCGGGCCGCCCTAGGATCGTCTGGCCTGAGATACGGCCAAATTCAATCGATGACAATTTCGTTTATCCGCTACCATCTCGCTCTGAGCAGCCCGATTGCAACATATAGGCCGGAAGCCGCCGACGGAGCAGACTCTACTAAGCCGCCCAGCAGACTATCGCAATCAACCGTGACTCCGCTCCGGTTGCGCACCACTATCCCCTGGTCCCAGCCTCGGCCAACCGGTCCGACCGCTGAACGCGCGGGAGCGATGTCTCGTGGCCAGACGGGACTCGCGCTGCTCTTCTGGGTGGGCGAGGGTGTCGGTGGCATTTTCACCGTACAAGCGAACAGACCCCAACTCCGGCCTGCTCCTTCTCCTCCTCGCAGCGTGCTTCTGGCCGCGTTCGCGGCCAAGCGCGACAGGTGTTGCTGACTTCGCCGAACCTAATCCCGAGGAGGCGCCCGCATTGAGCGGGACCGCCGCCTAGGCGCCGAATCGCCGCGCCGGTCCGGGTCAGTTGTCGGTAATCATCGCGGCCCCGACCGTGGCGCTGGTCGCCTCATCGATCAGGATCAGGCCGCCAGTCAGCCGGTTGCGCTGAGTACGGGTCGCAGAACAGCGGCTGGGTCACCCGCAGCGTGACCCGGCCGATCTCGTTAAGGCCGAGCTCGGTCGCTGCTCTCGTCCCGGTGCAGGGTATTGACGTCCAGCCGGTAGTGCAGATCGCGGACTATCGCCTTGACGGTCCTGGTGGTGTGCTTGACGATCAGCCGGCTTCCCGGAGTCAGCTGCCGCACGTCGCTCATCCAGCACACCATCGCCTCGATGTCCTGGGTCGCGGCGGGCCGGTTGTGCGGGCGGCAGAACATGTCGCCGCGAGACACGTCCAGGTCGTCGGCGAGTAGCAGCGTGACCGACATGGGCGGGAACGCCTCCGGCACCGGCCCCCTGGCCGTATCGATCCGCTCGATGGTCGTCGTCAGCCCCGACGGCAGGTGCATGACCTCGTCTCCGGGCTTGAGCACGCCGCCAGCCACCTGGCCCGCGTAGCCGCGGTAGTCGTGCAAGTCGGGGTCGGTCGCCTGGTGCGGCCGGATGACGTACTGAACCGGGAACCTGACGTCGATGAGGTTTCGGTCCGAGGCGATGTGCACATGCTCGAGGTGGTGCAGTAGCGACGGTCCGTCATACCACTGCATGTTGCCCGAGCGCTGCACCACATTGTCGCCATGCAGGGCCGAGATCGGGATGAAGGTGAGGTCGCCGATCTCCAGCTTGGCGGCGAAAGCGGTGAACTCCTCCTCGATCCGCTCGAAGACCTCCTTGCTGTAGTCGACTAGGTCCATCTTGTTCACGGCAAGTACCAGGTGAGGCACCCGCAGCAGCGTAGTGAGGAAGGCGTGCCTGCGGCTTTGCTCGGTCAGCCCGTTCCGGGCATCGACCAGCACGATGGCCAGGTCCGCCGTCGAGGCGCCGGTCACCATGTTCCGCGTGTATTGGATGTGCCCTGGGGTGTCCGCGATGATGAACTTGCGCCGCGGCGTAGCGAAATAGCGGTACGCGACGTCGATTGTGATGCCTTGCTCACGCTCCGCGCGCAGCCCATCGGTAAGCAACGCGAGGTTGGTGTAGTCCTCGCCTCGTTCCTTGCTCGTCCGTTCTACCGCTGCCATCTGGTCCTCGAAGATCGCCTTCGAGTCGTAGAGGAGCCGGCCGATCAGGGTGCTCTTGCCATCGTCCACCGAGCCAGCGGTCGCGAGCCGCAGGATATCCATGTGCCGTCCGCTGTCGGCCGGCTCGCCGGACGGGCCGTGCTGCGTTGCGGTCATCAGAAATAGCCTTCCCGCTTGCGGTCTTCCATTGCTGCCTCGCTGGTGCGGTCGTCTGCGCGAGTCTGGCCGCGCTCGGTGATCCGGGTGGCCGCGATCTCGGTAATCACCTCAGCAACCGTGCTCGCCGTGGATTCGACCGCCCCGGTGCACGTCATGTCTCCGACCGTCCGGTACCGCACCCTAGCCTCGAACACCTGCTCATCCGCGGCCTTGGTGACGTACTCGCTCTCGGCCAGCAGGATGCCATCCCGCTCAAACACGCTGCGAGTGTGGGCGAAGTAGATCGACGGGATCTCCAAGTTCTCCCGCTCGATGTAGTGCCAGACGTCGAGCTCGGTCCAGTTCGACAGCGGGAACACCCTGATGTGCTCTCCACGGCGGATCCGAGTGTTGTAGATGCTCCACAGCTCCGGCCGCTGGTTCTTGGGATCCCACTGGCCGAACTCGTCCCTGAAAGAGAACACTCGCTCCTTCGCCCGGGCCTTTTCCTCGTCCCGGCGGGCACCGCCAAAGACCGCATCGAACCTGTTGTCCGCGATGGCGTCGAGTAGCGCTGTGGTCTGCAGCCGGTTGCGGCTGGCCCACTTGCCGGTCTCCTCGACGACCCTGCCAGCGTCGATCGCTTCTTGCACAGACGCCACAACGAGGCGACAGCCAGCTTCTTCGACCCTGCGGTCGCGGTAATCGATGACCTCGGCGAAGTTGTGCCCCGTATCAACATGCATGACCGGGAACGGGACCTTGGCCGGCCAGAACGCCCGCTCGGCGAGGGCAAGCATGACTATGGAGTCCTTACCGCCTGAGAACAGCAGTACCGGTCGCTCGAACTCCGCGGCCACCTCGCGCATGATGTGGATCGACTCGGCCTCGAGGACGTCAAGCTGCGACAGGAGGTAGTCAGAGCGGGGCGGTGACATCAGGAAGGCTCCGTATTACTGGGCGGCGACGGAATCGAGCATGACCGGTCTCACGATTCGGCTCGCTGGGCATCACTGATCGCAGCGAGCAACCCGGGCGCAAGACCGGCCAGACAGATCAGGATATCCGGAACTGACGGGTTAGCCTGGTTGTAGGCCAGCCTTGAGCCGTCGATCCTGGACGCGTGCAGGCCGGCCGCCATCGCAACCGCGACGGGCGCGGCCGAGTCCCACTCGTACTGCCCGCCGCTATGGATGTAGGCATCAGCCTCGCCGTTGATGACCGCCGCCGCTTTAGCGCCGGCTGAGCCCATCGGAACCAGCAGCGCCCCGAGGCTCGCGGCCAGGCGTTGGACGAACCCTGGCGGCCGGGAACGGCTGACCAGTAGCCGCAACGGGTCGGCCGGGTCGGCCGGGGCTGGGGCGGCCTGGGCAGCGGTGCTGAGCACCTGGCCCTGGGCCGGCAACGCGACGGCACCGGCGATCAGATCGCCCCTTTCCCAAAGCGCGACGTGGACCGCCCAATCGATGCGGTCGGGCTCGCCAAACTCCCTCGTGCCGTCCAGCGGATCGACGATCCAGACCCGGCTGGCCGACAGGCGCGCCGGGTCGTCTTTGCCCTCCTCGGACAGCACCGAGTCGTCGGGCCGGGTCCTGGCCAGCTCAGCCATGAGGAACTCATGTGACATCAGGTCTGCGGCCTTGCGCAAGCCGTCCGCGTCCGGGTAGTCCGAATTTGCCCCGGTCCCGGCTGCCCTGAGGGCGAGCAACCGCTCCCCCGCCCCTCGGGCGAGGTCGCGAGCCAGTTCATCGTCCGGCGAGGCTGTCAGCAGGAGCTCCGGTTAATCAGGACAAAGTCACCACTAAGAAGTACACCAGCATATAGCAGACAACCGACACGCGCCGACCCGGGCCCGAGAGGCCGACTCTGCGCACTGATACCCCGTCACTCTAATTGCCGCTGAACATGATCGTTACCCGAAGGCGCGTCACCAGCCGGGCATCCCTAGTGAGTGCGCCCGGTCATGTCCCTGGCAGCACTTCGATTCCTGCGTAGTTCCACCTGTCGCTCGTCGGCGCGCTGTCGTGGATGTCGACGGTTCCAGCTGATCCATTCGGGACCGTGGTCGACTGAACCCAGAAGGTGTCGCCTGCCGAGGTGTCCAGCCGCTGATGTACGAGTGTCTGGCCGCTGACTGGTGTCCTGGCGATCGCAGCGTCCCAGTCATTTCCGACGGCGAACACCCATGATCCGGCGCCGGTGCCGGGGATAGAGAGGTCGGGTGCGCCGCTCGCGGCACTTCGCCGTGCCGCTAGCACCGATGCCTGCTGCTTTGGAGAATGCGATGACCGTCAGAGAGTCCTGGAAGCTTCCGGCCGACGGAGTCGCCGTCACTTTCTGTGCGGCGAGCGTCCCGCTGGCGCGGGCCCACCAGACCTCGGCGTCACCGGACTGCGCGTTGCTGCGCTTGGCGAGCATCCACGTTAGTCCCGCACCGCTCACAGTAAATGTCTGCTTGCCCGCTCCGGCCGGTCCGTCGGACGACACGAACGCGACCACCAGGTCATTCGATCCCGTGGTCGTCAAGGCCGGGCTCGACACCGCGCCCGAACCATCCGTTGAGCCCGAGGAGTCGATGGTGACCGGCCCGGCAGTACCGGGGGTCACTGCGTTCGAGGGCGTGGACGCGGGACCCGTGCCGATGGCGTTGACAGCTGACACGGTGAAGGTATAGCTGGTGCCGTTGGTCAGCCCCGGATACCGTCGCCGAGGTGGCCGGCGGACTGCCGGTCACCGTCACCGGCGTCTGCGCCGCCGAGCCGATATACGGCGTCACCGTGTAACTCGTGATCGGGCTGCCGCCATTACCCGGCGCGGTCCAGCCACCGCACGCCGACCCGTTACCCGCCGTCGCCGCCACCGCCGTCGGCGCACCCGGCGCCGTCGGCTTGCGAATTCGCCGCCGACTTCAGTACAACGGTGTCCATCAGCCAGATCGTGTTGGCGCCGGTTGCCACGGAGGCATTCGGAGTCGCGCCGGCCGCCACGAGCTGATCTTCGACCAGCAGTTCAGCATCGCCGGTCGGGGCAACCTTGACCCGGCTGGTGAACCCGGTACCCGCAGTGAGGGAGTCTCCAAAGCCGGAGTCGGCGTAGAGGCCAAGCGCCAGTTCCTGATCGGCCGTCGTTGCGGCGGTAGCGCCGGAGCTGACCGTGGCCGCGCCGCTGGTCGTGCCGGTCGCCGTCTTGGACACATCCATCACGCTCGAATCCGACACCGACGACAAGCCCGAGTACTCCAGGACGGCTACACCTACATCCGCGGTGCCCGTCAGCTTGGCGGTCACTGTCGGCTTCGTCCCGCCGCCGAGGGTGATCGGGGCCGTCCACACGCTCAGCTCAGTGCCGTCCGAAGCCGTCGTGTGGAGCAGCTCCACATAGCTGTTGCCTGCCGAATCGGTCACGCCGGACGCTGTCGCGCCGCCCGAGCTCCATGCCATGACCTCAACCACCAGCCGGTTGCCAGCGGTGACGTTGCCGGGAAGGCTGACAGCCAGGCTGCTCGCACTGCCTGAGTGCGCGCTGGCCTGCTGCACGAAAGCGGGCGGCGACGTGGCGGTCGGCGTGACGGCGTTGGAGGCGGCGGAGGCCGGGCCGGTGCCGACGGCGTTGGTGGCCGACGACGGTGAAGGTGTAGCTGGTGCCGTTGGTCAGGCCCGGCACTGTCGCCGAGGTGGCCGGCGGGTTGCCGGACACCGTCACCGGCGTCTGCGCCGCCGAGCCGATGTACGGCGTCACCGTGTAACTCGTGATCGGGCTGCCGCCACTACCCGGCGCGGTCCAGCTCACGCTCGCCGACCCGTTACCCGCAGTCGCCGTCACCCCGGTCGGCGCGCCGGGCGCGGTCGGCGCGGTCGGCGTCACGGCGTTGGACGTGCGCGGAGGCCGGGCCGGTGCCGATCGCGTTGGTCGCCGAAACGGTGAAGGTGTAGCTGGTGCCGTTGGTCAGCCCGGTCACCGTAGTGGAGGTGGCCGGCGGGCTGCCGGAGACCGTCACCGGCGTCTGCGCCGCCGACCCGATGTAGGGCGTGACGGTGTAACTGGTGATCGCGCTGCCGCCGTTACTCGACGGCGCGGTCCAGCTCACCGACGCCGACCCGTTACCCGCAGTCGCCGTCACCCCGGTCGGCGCGCCCGGCGCCGTCGGGCCGGTCGGGGTCACGGCGTTGGAGTTCGCGGAGGCCGGGCCGGTGCCGATCGCGTTGGTGGCCGACACGGTGAAGGTATAGCTGGTGCCGTTGGTCAGCCCCGGCACCGTCGCCGAGGTGGCCGGCGGGCTGCCGGACACCGTCACCGGCGTCTGCGCCGCCGACCCGATATACGGAGTCACCGTGTAACTGGTGATCGGGCTGCCGCCGTTGCTCGACGGTGCTGTCCAGTCACTGACGCCGACCCGCTACCCGCAGTCGCTGTCACCCCGGTCGGCGCGCCCGGCGGCACGGGCTGTGAATTGGTCACCGAGACGTCGTCCAGGTACATCCAGGTGTCGTCGGGCGGGCTTGATCCGTCCTCGTGCACGTTGAACCAGAGCACCACGTTCTGGCCCGCGTACGGCGTCAGGTTGTAAGTAACCTGCGTCCAGGCTTGCGAGTTCGAGTTGCTCTTGAACACGCTGGCCAGCGTCGTGTCCGCTGGTGTTGCGGATCTGGGCCTCCTGCCAGTCATACTGGCAGGAGCTGCCCGAGCATAGGCTGTCTGCCGTGGACGGCCGGTACCAGAAGCTGAGCGTCGTGGTGCCTGCGGACGGCACGGTTATCGTCTGCGCGAGATTGCTGTCGCCGAGCGGCTCGGCTGCCGGCTGAACCGTGCCGAGCAGGGCGGCACCGCTGCCGGAGTGGACCTGCGCGCTGGTGGCGGTCGGCAGTGCCACACCGCCTGGTGTCCAGGACGTCAAGCCGTTCTCGAAGCCGCCGTTCTGTACGAGCGACGCGCTCGCCGACGGCGTCACGGCGTTAGAAGCCGCCGACGGCGGGCCGGAGCCGTTCGGGTTCGATGCGGTAACCGTGAAGGTATATGTGCTGCCATTGGTCAGGCCAGTCACTATGGCCGAAGTCGGCGCCGGTGACCCAGTCACGGTGGTGGGGGTCTGCGCTACCGATCCGATATACGGCGTGATTGTGTAAGTCGTCGCGGGACCGCCGGAAGACGGAGCGGTCCAGCTGACACTTGCGGACGCGTAACCGGCGGTGGCGCTCACGCTGCCAGCCTGTCCAGGCGGGGCGGCTGGCGAGAAGACAACGTCCACCCAGTAGTTCTCGGCGTTAAAGGTGCTGGTCGGGAACGTGCTCGCCGGGGCGTACGAATATACGCCGTTAGTGACGCCGTTGCTATCCAGCAGCGCATGTAGCGGCGGACTATTCATAATGCTCGTGCCGGTCGCATCCAGCGGCGGCACAGTGTAGAAGTAACCCTCGTCCTGCGAGTAGTGGCCCTTGGGAGCGAAGTAGGACACGACGTAGGTCGTGTTCGGGTACAGCAGCACCGGCTGCGCGAAATTCACCTGCTGCCATCCGGACGCCGACTCGCCGTGAACGTGGCGCTCGGCCGAGAAGTTGACCGCTCGCTGTCCACAGATTCCCGATGTGGGTGCCGGTGTTCGCGCTGGCTTTGTAGAAGCGCACGCCAGTAGCCACCCCGAACGTGTCCGTGGTGAACTTGACCCCCACCTCGATCGAGTTGGAATCGGCTGGAGTCGATCCCGCCAGGTGTCACCCCGTTCCCCCAGATCGAGCACGGGCAATTGACGTTGACTGTCGTGCTGTCTGTCGGAGTCTCCAGGTTGCCGCTGTCATCGACAGCCCGAGATTCGATCTTGGTCGACGGGTTCCCGTGCGCAACCCAGTTGTAGCTCCAGTTGACCGACGTGTTGGCCGCGGACATGGTCGTCACCGGATGCCACGTCGTGCCGCCGTCCGTCGAGACCTCGACGCCCGCGACGACGCCGCCGCCTGCGTCAGTTGCCGTACCGGTGATCGTCACGGCCGAGCCGTCCGACAGGCTGGCGCCAGGTGCCGGCGATGTGATCGTCGACGTGGGCGGTGTGGTGTCAGTCGATGCCGTGGCAGGCGTCAGCCCAGATATCAGCGTCGCAGGCTGGGCGCCCATATCGGCGAGCAGGTTCACGGTGGCCTGCTGCATGGTGGGATCGGTCTTGCCGGACGGATTGGCGCTGTCCAGGCCCCAGGACCATTGCACAGTCCCGGCGCCGAAAACAAGGGCGCCGCTAGGGGCTCGGTACAGCGTCAGGTGGTGGGTGGCGGTGCGCCGTCGTGACCTGGCTGCCGTAGTCGGTGAAGATCTGTGCTGAGGTGTCGGTCGTGGACGACATGTCCATCAGGCCGGCAGGCCGGAAGCCGTTGTCCGCGTCCACGTCCCATTCGTAGCCGAGCGTGCCGATGCCGGAGCCAAGAGTGACGGTCTGGCCCGGCTGCAAGTTAGCGACAGCTGTGTTGCGCCAGAACCGGAGGCGGCTGTACTGAGCCGGCACCTGGATGTCGGTCGTGCCGGCGTTGACGTCGAACAGCTGACCGGTCAGCGCGTTCTGCGGCTGGCCGCCATCCGCTGGCGGGCTGAACCGGGGGTCCGCCCACGCGCCCGTCCAGGTCGGCGGATCCTTCGGATCCGTTGGAGCGTCGTAGTGGGTCTCTTTGTAGGTCACCAGGGTGCGACTAGGAGTGTTCGAGCCGTCGATGCTGGGCTCCCACCTGGTCTTCCAGAACACCTCGTTCCCGCTGAAGAACGCCAGGTTGACGCCAGCGGCGAGCGCAGCCTGAACGTTCGCCCGCTGCTGGCCGGACCAGTACTCGTCATGGCCCACCGACATGAAGATCTTGTGCTGCTCAAGGATCGACGCATAGCCGGGTTGGGATACGTCGACGCCGCTTGTGTAGCTGACGTCGTACCCGTTTGCCTCCAGGAACCGGATCATCGGGTATTCGGCGTACATGAACCAGCTCGCGCCGTTGTCATCCGCCGCCGAATGGAACGGCCGGTTATAAGAGACCTTGTCGGCGCCCTTGTAGGCCTCAGGGTTACCGGGCGGGCAGTTAACCGTGCACTGGTACAGGCTGTTGCCGCCGTAGGTGTTGTACGCCTGCCAGGTCTCATCATCGGTCTGGAACAGAATGTCAGAGTGGCTCGCGTCGTTTCGGACGACGAACGGTATGAGGCTGTCGCCGCCGGTGTCGTTGCGGACGAGGTGTGCGATATACAAGCCCGACACCGCGTTGGCTGGCACGGTCCAGGAGGCAGACACGCTCCAGTTGCCGCAGTCGATCAGCCCCGTGGGTGCGGTGTCGTTAATGCAGGCCGGCTGGGTCTGCGGGAGCTTTGCAGTCGGGAGCATGTCGGAGACGATCTTGCGCGCTCCGTCGCCCCCGTAGTACCCGATCCGCAGGATATCGATGTGGTAAGAGGCTGCCGGAGTGTCGATCTTGAAAGACTCGGTCTGTCCGACATTGACGCTCATCGACGTGGCGAAACCCTGAATGGTCGGGTCACCCGCACCACTGACCTGCCAGTCGCTGGGAGGATCACCAGGCAAGGAGTTCTCGCAGGCGATCACGCTGACAACCGGCGGCCCGCACGGCCCGGCGGCAGCGGCTGGCCTGGCGATGCCGACGCCAAGCGAGCAGAGAAGGAGGGCGATGACCAAGCCGGCGACCGAGCGGGTGCCCGCTCGTCGTCCGAAAATAAAACCGCCAGCAGGCAAATCGGCCCCCCACGGACAACTGACGGATGCAGTCCATGCGCTCCGTATCACTCAATGGACGCGAACGGGCCGAATCAGGGTGGCAGCGCTAAGGTCACGAAATTATTACGGCCGCTGACCGGCTGGCCGCTGAACTGTGCCGAGTCGTCGCGCAGGCCAGTCCGATCGGCTCGCTCTCAGCGAATGGTTATGCTGCCAAATATCCGAGTTTGGGATGCATCCGGGCGGAAACGAGTGCGCGCGTTGTAAACGACAGATGAAGTTGCCGAACACGACCTTGATCATGAAATGGTCCTGCTAGCCCTCCTCGGGGCGAACAAATAACAAACAGGTAACAGGCATGTTCAGGGGTAATCTCCACGCCGCTGCCACGCGTCAAGTACTTGCTCCGGCGGCGCAACGGGCCAGCGAAGACATCCCTGGGTGGGGGCGAATGACTGCTACGAACCGAGCTGACGGCGTCCTTGCTCGATGACCTCGACGCAGGCAAACGCCACGAAGTCGGTGGGTCGTGGTCGTCGGCGCGCCTCCAGGCGGCTGCGGCACAGGATCCAGCTTGCGCCGCACTGGTCGGTCGCATGCTGGACATCGCTACTAGCGCTCTTCCTGATATGTACGTATCCGGCGAGTTCGCTTTCAGGGTGGATGGCGAGCACGGCTCGAGCGGATGGCGGATGGCGGCTGGCGGCCGGAGCGCTCGATACGCGGCCATTGCTGCACTAGGGCTGTTGCGGCTACCTGATCAAGCCCAGCGCGCGGTGTTGGGCGGTGATAGCTGCGACGGTCTCATTGCGCGGCTGATCGAGAGCGTCGACGCAATGACCAGTCTCGGCGACGTTGCCATTGATCTGCTGGGCGGCAGCGGAAGCCCGGCACGCTGACTTGCCGCGCGGGCTTGACCGGCTGGCGGAGCTGAGTCAGCTTGATGGCTGCCGATACGTGCTCGACGCAGCATGGGCTGTAACCGCTCTAGTAGCTGCCCGTTCCCTTGTCGATGTCGAGGAGCGCCTGAGCCGCGCCCGTGAGCTCCTTGTTAGGACGCGCGGACCGGTTCTGTACCCGCATGTAGCCAGCCATCACGGCCCCTGGTACCGCTCGCACGTGGGTTCGTTCGCTGACCAGGTGTACCCGTTGCAGGCGCTGGCCCGCCTGCACGCCAGCGCGGACGATCCGAAGGCGCTGGCGATCGCTGCCGAGGTAGCGGCCACGGTCTGTGCGGCGCAGGGGCAGGCTGGACAGTGGTCGTGGCATTACGACTCTCGTACCGGCGCGGTCGTGGAGGATTATCCGGTCTACAGCGTCCATCAGCACGCGATGGCGCCGATGGCGCTCATGGATCTGGCCGACGCTGGCGGTGACAGAGTACATGAGCGCCATCTGCCGTGGGCCTGCGATGGCTGGAGTCGCCGCCGGAAACCACGGAGAGCCTGGTTCTGGATCGGCCATCAGTGATATGGCGCAAGGTGGCCCGGAACGACCCGCGCAAGGTCGTGCGCGGGCTGCGCGCGGCGTCTACCCGGATTCATGCCGGCTGGCGGTTGCGGTCCTTGGACAGGGCCTTCTCGCCAGGTGTTGTCGACCACGAGTGTCGGCCGTACGAGCTTGGCTGGCTTCTGATGACGTGGCTGTCATGAGAACGTCCACAGGTTGCAGCGGCCTTCAAGCGCATGGGGAGGGTTAGTGAATCCTGGCACTGTCAGTTCGACGCAGCAGAGCGTGCTTGGCGTGGCCGTCGACGCGCTGACCATGGCGCAGGCTCTCTCACGGTGCACTGAGGCGATCGACGACGGCAAGTACCTGTCCATCGGCGTGGTCAACGCTGCGAAGATCGTCGCGATGCGCCGAGATGCCGGTCTCCGCGAGGCAGTGACTGGCTGCCAGTTGGTGCTGGCCGACGGACAGTCGGTCGTCTGGGCAAGTCGGGTGCTTCGCAAGCCGCTGCCTGAGCGGGTGGCCGGGCATCGACCTTTTTCAGGAGCTGCTGGCCGAGGCCGACCGACGCGGAAACCGCGTGTACTTCCTCGGGGCGCGGCCGGAGATTCTGGCGCAAATGCTCGACGGAGTGCGGGCGCGGTATCCCGGCCTTGTTGTCGCGGGAGCCCGGGATGGCTACTTCAGCGCGGCGGATGAACGCGACGTGGTCGATGGCATCCGTGACAGCGCCGCCGACCTGCTATTCCTTGGGATGTCGTCGCCGAAGAAGGAACTGTTCCTCGGCAAGTGGGGTGAGGCCACGGGAGTGAGGGTTGCACACGGAGTGGGCGGCTCATTCGACGTCCTTGCCGGGCTAACCCGCCGGGCCCCGATCTGGTACCAGAAACACGGCCTGGAATGGCTCTACCGGGCCAGGCAGGAGCCGATCCGGCTCGGCCGCAGGTACCTCACAACAAATTCGGCGTTCATCGTGATGGTGGCCGGCGAGATGGTGAAGAGCCGAACCGCTCGGCACGCTCAGCCAGCGCCGGCGACATCTGAGGAGAGCCTGTGACCGCCGTCGTCGTAGTTGGGCATGGGATATGTGGGCCTGCCGCTGGCCATGCGGGCCGCGGCGGTCGGTCATCAGGTCGTCGGCTACGACATCGACGAGAAGCGTATACGCTGCTGGCGGCCGGCGAATCCTACGTCGAGGACGTGCCGTCGGAGGAACTCGCGGCTGCGCGCCGGAGCGGCAACTTCCAGCCGTCCTCGGACCCTTCGGCATGTGAGAACTTCGACATCGCGGTCATCGCGACGCCCACTCCGCTGCGCGACGGGCTGCCCGACCTCAGCTATGTCGAGTCGGCCGCCCGCACGCTGGCCAGCCTACCTGCGGCCTGGCGCCACGGTCATCGTCGAGTCGACCTCCTATCCTGGGACGACCCAGGAGCGAGTGCTGCCGCTGCTGGAGGACGGATCCGGGCTGACCGCCGGAATCGACTTCCACCTCGGCTACAGCCCGGAGCGGATCGACCCGGGCAACACGACCTGGACGCTTGACACTACCCCGAAGATCGTCTCGGGGATCGACGACAGCTCGCTCGAAGGCGGTTCGAGGCTTCTACGACACCATTGTCGACCAGACCGTTGTCGGTCGTCCTCGCCGCGCGAGGCCGAGCTGGCGAAGCTCATCGAGAATACCTTCCGGCACGTAAACATCGCCCTGGTCAACGAGCTGGCGATGTTCGCTCACGAGCTCGGGATCAACGTCTGGGAGGCGATTCGCGCGGCCGCGACCAAGCCGTTCGGGTTCATGCCCTTCACGCCCGGGCCTGGCGTCGGCGGGCATTGCCTGCCCATCGACCCGTCCTACCTGTCGTGGCGGGTGGAGCGGGCACTCGGCAAGAACTTCCGCTTCGTTGAGCTGGCCGATGACATCAACAGGCATATGCCCGACTACGTGGCGCAGCGGCTGATGCTCGCATTCAACGAGCGCGGCCTGCCGGTCAAGGGCGCGCGCATCCTGCTGCTCGGTCTGGCCTACAAGAAGAACACGGGCGACGCGCGGGAGTCGCCGGCCGTCCGGGTCGCCCAGCTGCTCGTCGGCATGGGCGCAGACGTACGGGCGGCTGACCCGCATGTGGTCGAGCCGCACTGCGGTGGACGACCTGGTGGCGCGGGTCGAGCCGACTCCGGGACGAGCTCGGCCAGCGCGGACGCGGTGGTCCTGCTCACCGACCACGACGCGTTCGACTACGACGAGATCATCAAGCACGCGCGCTACTTCTTCGACTGCCGGCACCGGCTTGCCGGTCGCCAACGTCGAGACGCTGTGAGGGTCGCTACTGATGCGAATCATCTGCGTTGCCGGCGCTCGGCCGAACTACATGAAGGTCAAGCCGGTCATGGACGCGCTGGAGGCAGCGGGCGCGGAGGTCGATCCTGGTCCACACCGGCCAGCACTACGACGCGGCGATGAACGACGTGTTCTTCGACGATCTGCGGATCCGCCCGCCGGACCACTTCCTCGGCGCCGGCTCGGGCAGCCACGCCACCCAGACGGCCCGGGTCATGACCGCGTTCGAGCCGCTGGTCGGACTAAGCTGCGGCCGGACGTCGTCGTCGTCGTCGGCGACGTCAACTCCACCATGGCCTGCGCGCTGGTCACCGCTAAGTCCGGCGCGCTGCTCGCGCACGTCGAGGCCGGCCTGCGCAGCCGGGACTGGACGATGCCGGAGGAGGTGAACCGGGTCGTCACCGACCGGGTGAGCGACTACCTGTTCGCCCCGTCGCCGGACGCGGTCGACAACCTGCAGCGCCGAGGGCTACCGGGACGACCAGATCCACCTGGTCGGCAACGTCATGGTGGACACACTGCTGGCAAACCTCGA
The DNA here is from genome assembly GCA_963804435.1 of uncultured Actinomycetota bacterium. GTDB lineage: Bacteria > Actinomycetota > Actinomycetes > Streptosporangiales > Streptosporangiaceae > JAJYUU01. The sequence continues at coordinate 5,679,973 of CAWDQI010000001.1, forward strand.
CCGCGCCCTGGCCAGCGACGTGCTGTCGCGGCTTGGCCTTACCCGCGGCGGGTACGGTCTGGTGACGCTGCACCGGCCGGCGAACGTGGACGACCCGAGCGTGCTGAGACCAGTTGCTCTCCGCGCTCGACGAGGTCGCCCAGCACTGCCCGCTCGTGCTGCCAGCGCACCCGCGGGCGGCGCGAGCAGCTGCGCGACATCGGCATGTCCGAGTCGCGTCCGGATCATCCCGCCGGCTGGCTACCTCGACTTCATCGCGCTGGAGGCCTCGGCCCGCCTGGTGCTCACCGACTCCGGGCGGGGTGCAGGAAGAGACCACGGCGCTCGGCGTCCCCTGCCTGACGCTGCGGGACAACACCGAGCGCCCGATCACGCTGACCGAGGGCACCAACCAGCTGGTGGGCCGGGATCCAGAGCGGATCATCACTACCGCGCTGAGAGTCCTCGACGCTCCTCCGCCGCGGCGGTGCCCAACGCTGTGGGATGGGCGTGCAGGCCAGCGAACCGCAGCGATCTTGATGTCTACGGCCCGTTCGGGGCATCCGCGACCTACGGCCCTCGAAGCCGCTGCCTGGCTAAATTCACCGGAAGTCTCATCAAGCTTGCCGCGAACTGGCTAGTATTCCGAGTTGATCATGCCGTCGAGCGAGTGAAGAGATCAGATGAGAAAACGGCCCGCGCGGGTTCCGTCTACGCGACCTCGCCCGCCCCGGCGCCGTGGATCCAAGGCGCGAACCCACTCTCTCCTAGCCCTAATCGTTGTCCTTAGCATCTGCGCGGCAACAGTCGTGATTGACCTGCTGTCGTCGACTGACACCGCACACGAAGCCTCTGCTAAGCCAGCACCCAAATCTGCGCTCATCATCGAGTCGTCTTCCGCTACTCCTAGCTCATCTCACACGCCAAAGCGGACCAAAGGCGCGAACACCGCCCCTAGCAGCCGGGCAACGGTCGCCACCCCTGGGCCCGTCACCAGCCATAAGCCCGCCCAATCGCCGCAGCCCACGCCCACCCGCAGCACCAGTGTCCCGCCGCCACCGAGCCCACTTCCTCCCCCTCCTAGTGAGTTTCCCAACGCTTCCAGCACCGGGTATCAGCACGCGCCCGGCTATCCAGGCCATCTCAAGGACTGCAGCAGGCTCCGAATCCGGAGCGGCACAACTTATAAGTACTGCGACTTTCCTAACGGACTCACCATCGGAAGCGCGAGTTATCACCCGGTCCATGTAACATTTGTTGGTAGCCGATTCGCGTCGGATTACGTAGACGGAGCCGACGTAGCGGACTACGGAAGCGGCATCGTATTCTCCTATGACACCTTCGAGCCCGACGGATTTACGGCAGCATCCGAGCCCACAAACCCCTCAACGCCGGGGGTTCCATTGTCAAAAAGCTACCAGTACGGCATCGACCAAAATTACTCGGGCGGCTTCACAGTCGACAATTCGGACTTCTGGGGGTTCTCCGACGCGATCCAGTTCGCCTGGTCGAGCGCAGCAAAGCCCGTCACAGTCCGCAACTCCTGGTTCCACAACGAAGCGAGCAACGGCGGAGTTGCCCATACCGACGGAATCTTGGATAACTATGGCGGCGTAAGCCACGTAGTTATCGACCACAACTCCATCGTCGGGAATGGCAACACGCAAGGTATTGCACTGCAGGGAACCACTCCGTATAGCGATCTTGCCATAACAGGTAATTACTTCTCTGGTTACGGCTACATGCTGTGTATTGGTTCTAATATGCTTAGTACAAATGTAACCTTTACCGACAACACGTGGGGTACCGATATCGAGCCCGGCTGGGGACCCCTGTACGGGAATGCCATGTTTACAACTCCCGGCTTGGGCAATCAATGGTCAGCCAACAGGATACATGTCGTGCCTAGGACGCAGTGGATGGCATTTTCGAACAACGATCTCTACTGGTGGCCCATGGATGCCGATCCAGTTACGCCCCGGTCGGTCGTTGGTCATCACCATGACTATCGAGGACCTGGTTAAGGAATGACGTGAAGCTGCGGCCCGCCCGAGGACGGCCTCTAAGATAGCTTCTGCAAGGAGCCAAGAACTTGACGGGAGAGCAAGTTCTAGTCGCAATCGCTGATGAGTAAGAAACATACGCTCATACCATAGCCGATGTTCGTGCGCCGGTGCCGGGACTTGCGAGGGATCGTCGGCCGACGGTCTCGGTGATAATACGTTGTTACGACTATGGCCGCTTCTTGCCGGAGTGCGTCGCCAGCGCTCTAGACCAGGAGCACGTGGCGCTCTTTGTTTGCATCGCCGACGCTTCCACCGACAATAGCTCTGAGGTTGCCGAGAGTTATCGCATGCAGGGATACCTGAGTTAGGTTGATTAAGCAAGCGTGCAATACTGGACACGTCGACCTCTTCAACGACGGCTTGGCCGCAGCTGATGGAGAATTCATCGTCCGCCTCGATGCGGATGACCATATAGGTGCCGGCAAGGGAGCAGGTTCTATTACGACGCCTGAGGCAATATTGCGCAGCAACGTCGTGAAAACCATAGGTCCGTTCGATAACTAGGCTGCGCTACGCCCAGGACATGGAAATGTGGCTGCGCGCTGCCTCTGTATCCGATGTCCGACGCGTCGAGGGACCTGACCAGGCCCCTCCACAGGGACCACGCCACAAGCATTGAGTGCGACTGCGGGCTCCGAGCGACTCATCGACCTTCATGAGCGCGCCGCTGCGTTCGATGTTCTTTTGTCGATGGGCCTGCCTCGGCGCTGGCGCCCGCGACCTAATGCCACGCCGCCGCTCGCGTCGCGTTGGCCCAACAGGCTATGCGCGATGCGTGCCAAGCGTACGACCGCGGCCGTGTGAACGACGAGGAAGTGCAGGCGCTAGTCGACTTTGCGATTGCCACATATCCGCGAGCGCGGACTCTTCCGGCCCGGCGAGCGCTTGAGCGACGTCGGCAGGTTGGCCGCCACGCCCGCGCCACTTGTGCCCGTCTTCGTTCTGTCGGCGATATGGCGGCACCTACAGTGGCGCCGTTACAGGCGCATGTGGCAAAGGTTCGGAATCTGGTTCTCGCACCTGATTGAGCCGAGGACGGCACATACGGTCTCCGCCGCTCGAAGGTCGAGTCTGTAGCTATTTTTTCTAGCTCCTAGGCTCTGCTGCAACCGCCACCTCCTGCCGTGCTGTCACATGTTGTTGCCGAGTTGTTGAAACCATTGCGAGCCTCCACAGGGCTCCTATGCAGCCGAGGAGAAGGAAAGTTACGCCCGTCGCCATAGGGAAAGCAAGAGCATCGAATGTGGCGAACGTCACGGCCGCCACCGCCACCGAAGCTACCAGTGCCTGCGCTAGATCACGGCTCTCAATGTCCGGAAATGCTCGCCTAGCCCGACGTCCCAGAGACCACCCAGTGCAGAACAGCGCCATGAGCGCCAGAAAGCCGATGATCCCGGTCTCAATGAGCGATCCAAGCCACTGGTCATCCAAGAATCGGTAAACCTGCGGCACGAATGTGCCGAAGCCGCGGCCGAACCATGGATGTTGTGCGATAAACCCTCCGGCAGCCGAAAGCCCGGAAGTGCGCGATGTCGTGTCCCCGTCGTTGCCGATCTGAAGGAAGAGGTTACGAATAGTCCCGACGAGGCCTGGCACCATCGCTCTCAGACCTACTATGCCAACGATTAGAACGACATAGGTCCAGCCGCGCTGCGCCTTGGGCCAAGTTGGTATTAGAACGAGCAGGGCGACTGCCAACGCCAGGATGCCTGTACGGGAGACGGTCATTGGAATTGCCATTGCTATGAGAGTGACTTGGAGCCAACGTCGCAACCTGACTTCTGGCGCCGCGTGCCGCGCCTGATGGATGGCGAGTGGCAGAGTCATACCCATCACCGCAGCAAACTCCAGCGGATGAATGGCTGTCGCAGACGGTCTTGGGAAGCCATTAAATCCAAGCCACACCGTATAGGGAACGGTCTGGCTCAATCCTGGAATGAAGACGTATTTAACGGGATCAAAGTACGTAAAGAATTGAACAACACCAAGAATAGCGATAAGGCTGGCACCGAAGACTATCCGACGTATGAACGTCCTAAGCCTATCCATGTCCTTAATGCAATCAGCCGCCAACAGAAGAACGCCGATCCAGCCCGCAGCCACAATTAGAGCCCGATCAGCTCCGTTTTGCTCGACCGATAGCAGCGCATGTCTATTAGCGGATATATAGGACGCGATTAGCGTGCAGAAAAACAATACGGCCGCGACTCGCACTGGTTGCCGTTGTCTGTCGACGTCGGCAGTGGGCCGAAGCCAGAGGATCAAGTACCATCCCATGAATGCGATGCCGAGAATACTCGCCGGAGTGCCACCGCCACCGAGGGGCGCAAATATGAGCCGAGATGGTATGGCCATCAGCAAAAACAGATAGATCGAAAGTAGCGTTACGGCATCGATCTCGAGTGACCGGCCTTGATTGCGCAGCGCTGACCTGGCAAACGCTTCACGCATAGAGCGCCATTACTCCGGCCGGCCTTGGGTAACGCGGCTCACTCCCGGCCCTCGCTCGTCGCTTGCCTGCCAGGATGCTCCCGCAGTGCGCTCGCCGTCTGGCCGACCGCGATCGCTTCCGCGCAGGTAAGGCCCTGAAGTCGACCACGTCTTATCCCGTGCCGAAACTGGGTGCGCCGCCATATGCGACGATTCCGCTCTTTGCCTGCCGGCAAGGCTTTCTTGCATCCGGCGCTGACGCAGGCCATCCGTGAATAGCGGTATCCCCAACGTCAGAAAGATTCCTAGAGCCGCCACCAGCCCGACGGTCTTAGCTTTCTTGCTCAGTAGCAGGGTTGCGTGAGTGCTGACCGACTCGACTTGAACAGAGATCCGGTTGTTCCGTGTAATACCGGCAGCTGCCTGAGACTGTCCGACTTGCCCAGCTATAGCCGCGTCGACTCCCAGTAGGGTCTGCTCGGTAACCGCCTTCGAATGGCCCGTGACCGTAACGACCAATACCGGGCCGTCTGTGTTCGGCGACAATGCCACTGTGTACGAAGCGCTGTCGCCCGCGTCGGCAAGCTTCAGTGCAGAAGGCGGTGCCATCACAGCAACGCTAACGATATAAGCCGTTTGTGTGAGCGACGACTGGAATGAGAGGTATGGATTGTAACCATTTGGTTCAGACGAATTGCGCGAAGGCAACAGTACTACCGTCGACTGGGCCTGGTAGGTCCACGGCAGAAGAAAGAGTGCGGCAGCCGCACCCGCTAGCGATACGCATAGCAGCAAGCCTGTCAGGATCCACCGGCGTGCCAGCACGCGCATCGCATCAATCAGGTCCATTCTCACCCAGCCCCAGATCGCACCACGCGAGCAGACCAGCCAACGCGGGCCCTGCTGAAATCATATGTCACGCCCTGCGGAGAAATCCAACTATTAGCAACGCTTGGCCTGTTAGTCACAGGCTCTATCGTTACGAGGCCATGACAGCCCAGCTCCGAGGCGCTAGCCTGCGGCTAGGCTACGACACGAGGGCGACCTGAAGGACTGATTCACGGAATCGGCGGCGCCCGCCATGGGGACTAAGGTGGCTTTGAATGAGTATCAGCCAGCTGGCCGCACTAGCTGGCCGGCACCGGATCGCCATGCTCGGTGTGCTCGTGGTGACCGCCGCGGTTGCTGTCGGGTTCCGGCACACGGCACCGCTATACCAGGACAGCGGCACAGTCCTCTTTTCGACTGGTACTAGCAACCCGAATGCGATTGGCGCACACGGGGATGATCTGATCATCACAGCTGACTTGATCGCAAACAGGCTCAGTACGTCAGCAGCAGCATCCGAGATCGAGCAGGCGGGGGGGACGGGTCAATACCAATTCGGACTTGTCAACTTCTACAATGAGCAGTATCCAAACTACTCCCAGCCAGTGGCGACGCTTGGTACCACATCCTATAACCCAACTGTCGCCGCCGCTACCTTCCGAGCCGCGCTGCAAGTGATCAATCGGGAACTGCGGTCGCAGCAGGTCCTTCGAGGCGTTCGGGGCGACGACATGATTACGGCTCAGCTCATCAATGGCTCGTCCGGCCCAATCGCATTGATCGGATCCCCGAAGCGGGTATATGGCGCTCTCGCGCTGTTGGCTATAATAATCGCGTACTTCATAGCGAGATTCCTGGACAAACATCCGGAATGGCGCAGACACATGAGGTTGCCTAAATCGTAATTCCGCACCCTGGGCGACTAATCTTGCTCCAGAGAAGAGTGAGCAATCTAGCGCGGGAGTAGCTCTTGCGAACAGCGCAGTTCTGGCGGTCGAAATGCTGGCCGCAGTATCGCAAGGGCGGCGAACCGCGAGCGGCGTCTGCCACGAATTATCCAGCTAACCTCACTCAGGAGATTCAGCCCAAGATAGCACCAGCTTGCTATAAGGCCATGCCTCCTCCGATAGTACCGAATGCGATTAATCACCATCATCACGTGCGTCGCATTGCTAGTTCCCGATTGACCGCCGATGTGGGTCGCGACAGCCGTCGGCACGTATCGAGTCACATAACCGAGCCGCGCGGCATCGGTTGACAGTTGCGTTTCCTCTGAATACAGAAAGTAGGTCTCGTCCCATCCACCTACAGCATCGTGGCACTCCCGCGATACAAGCAGCACAGCGCCGAGTGCCCAGTCAACAATATGGTCCTGATGGTATGTTGCTATGTCGTGTACGTACTCCGAGAAACAGGCGAGCTTCGTCCGCGTCAGTCCGAGCGCTCGGGGCAACGTGGGCTGTCTGCGAAGCGACAAATACAATGATCCGTCTGGATTGCGGATCTGCGGCGCGACGATTCCTGTGCCTGGCAGCGCGAGGGCCTCGTAGAGGTACCGGACCGCCGCGCGCTCCAGGTGCACGTCGGGATTGAGCGCCAACACGGCATTGGCGCCTTCCGCAAATTGCACTCCAAGATTTATTCCGGCTGCGTACCCGACGTTGGATGATTCGACTAGCCGGCAGTCTCGACGCTGGCGAACCGCCTCTCTCGTGTTATCGGTTGATCCGTTGTCGACAACAACTATGTCCGCAGTCACGCCATCGAGCGCAGCCGGCAGCGAATCCAGCAGCGACTCGATCACGTGCGCACTGTTGTAACTTACGATCACTACCGCGACATCGACTCCCATGACGACGATCTTAGTGACCAGTCCAGTAAAAGAGAGCTAATATCGCCCTGCTTCCGCCATAGGCCTCGTGGGCCTTCGGGCGCCGCTCAGCTCCTCTGGGTCGGCTACCGCGCGCGTTCGGCGGAGATGGGCGGAGACTCCAGTACTGACAGCTACCCACATGGCCTCCGAGCGATACACGGCCCTGCCTGTCGTTGCGCGACCGACGTCCTAACCCGCTGTCTCCGCAGCAGCACCTCTGGCGCGGCCGGATACTGCGGCTCAGAAGGAGTTCTGCTCACTCGGCCCGGTCGCCGAGGCGTTCATCACCGGTGCCGCCGCAGCCGACCGCACCAGGTTCGCACTGGCCTGGCCGAGCTGAACATGCTGCGCGGCCTACGGCGGCCAGAGTGCCAACAGCGCGGCAGCTGCGCCTGGCGGGCATACTGCGGACCACCGAAACCCCGCTGCCGGTCAGGATCGCCTGGGATCAGCAAAGGTGCGTGGCCTACACGCCGGTCCGCTTCCACCTGCGGTAGTACGACTTCCACCGGATTCGCCGCCAAATCACACTCATGATGAAGACAGGCATGAGAGGGGCGATGCGCGGACCGACCTTTGTCCGTCGTCGTAGAGCACGCCACTGGGTAAGTGACCGCGCCTCCGGATATGTAGCGAGCGCAAACTCGACGTAGCGCTCCACATCGACCGTGCTGGTGCGTCCCCGGTCGTAGGCGTGATAAGCATGTTCCAATGCCTCGGCTGCGAGAGCCCGGCGCGCCGACCTGTGCAGCTCGAATGCGCAGGACAGCCGGCCGCCGGGGCCCGCGAAGAGCACATCAAATACGTTGGCGCGTGCCCGCAGGTCAGTTAGCTGGTCAATGGCTGCTGTCATGCTTGCAGGGTGGTCGCGATGAAAGGCCTGGTCTGGTCCCTCGACGCGACCGACATCCGAAACGGCCGCTACGCGCAGCCACATCTCCATGTCCTCAGCCAAATGGAGCCTGGTGCTCAGACCGCCGACGGATAGCATGACGCTGCCACGTACCATCACTTCAGGAGTGGTGATGCAATTAGCCCCCTTCCGGCATCGGTCCGCAACCCATTCCTCGCCCGACCAGACCCGCCATCCTCGAATCCTGGTGCAGGCAGAGGGCGGCATTCCGGTCGTGAAGTGCTTTGGATGGCCGTACACGAGACCGACACTCGGAAATGCGTCCAAAAGGGCCACTGCACGTGCTAGCGATCCCGGAGTCAACAGATCGTCCGCGTCCAGTCGGACGATGAACTCACCGGTCGCCGCCGCGAGACCGTCATTAAAAGTGTCGATATGGCCGACATTGCTGCCGTGCCGGATAACGGTGACCCGCGGGTCCTGGCGAGCATACCGCTCAGCAATGTCCGCGCTGTGATCCGTCGAAGCGTCGTCGACAATGATCACCTCTGTCTCCACTCCGTCCTGAGAAAGCGCGCTACCTACGCTCCCAGGCAGGAAGCGTTCGTAGTTGAAGCACGGAATGATCACCGAGACCTTGGGTCGCCGGCCCGACGCCATTCCCGGCACCGGTGCCAGGATATGCGCCTTGCTGACGAGCCGACGTCCGTGACCGCTCTGGCCAATGCCAATCCCCACGGCCGCTCCTTTGCCTCTGCGAGTTTTGTCAGCTTAACGCTGGCGGTTGTTGCACTACGACTCATTTACCGTCGTCGCGGACGCCAGGATCGTGCCCTGGATAAGCCTGGGGTCTGGCTTATCCACGCGCTGACCACGACGGCGGCCTCGGGTCGAGTTGGCCGAGGCGCTCTCCACATGAACCCGCGCACCATTTCCCGGCCCAGCCGGCCGTCAGGGTCGCCAGCTGACTCACGCCATCCGTTGCCAGATCGGGTGTGGAGTGCCGGGCTCATATGCCGTACCGCCGCCAGCGGTGCCAGCGGACTCGGAATGCCAATTCGTCCAATGTGGAATCGACGCGTTGGGAGACCGAGAGTTTCTTGCCAAGCTCACGCCTCGCCGCCCGGTGCTCACAGGAACGCCACAGCCTGCCACCGCCAATCTGGGGGCATATTTCTTGCGCGAACCCGACCAATGCAGTTCGCTGTTCGGTCGTTAGGGTCGGCTCACTATATGACTGGCACACTAGCCTGAGCGCCTCCTGCGCTAGCGACCGTCTGACCTGCAACAGAAGCGTATTCGAAGTTAGCGACAGACGGCCGTATTCAGCGAAGAAGAATTCAAAAGCACGCCATCGTTCAGTGATGTCTGTGACCACGCCTGCGTACTTCACCAGATGCATGTTTTGCTCATGCACGCGGTAATATGCTTGGTCGCAGCCGTTGACTCGCCCGACGGGCGCCTTAGCGGCTGCGCGCATCCACAGATGGAAGTCCGCTGCGTGCGGCAGGCGCGGATCGTAGCCCTTTAGCTGCCGCATTAGCTCAGTGCGCATTACTACCTCAGGGTTGAATATAACGTTACTGCCGCGTCGACAGATTCTTCTGAGCCATTCGTCGTCATGCCAGATGGTCCACGACCGCGGCTGCGTCCGAGCGGCAGGCGGCTGATCGGTGAAGCGCGGCGCATAGCCGTAGACAAATCCCACGTGATGGTGGGCCTCAAGTAGCGCCGCCGACCGAGCGAGGGAGCCAGGAGCCAGCAGGTCGTCGGCCGACAGCAGAACCACGTAATCGCCTGTCGCGTTGCGCAGCCCCTCGTTGTAGGTCGAGATGTGCCCACGGTTCTCCCTGTGCTCAATGACCTGGATACGGGAATCCGAGGCTGCCAGCCTACGAGCGATAGACACGCTGCCGTCTGGGGAGGCGTCGTCGACTATAACAATGTTTGTCCGCACGCTCTCCTGCGAAAGCGCGCTCTCAACACATACAGGCAAATAACGGCCGTAATTGTAGCAAGGAATAATAATGCTTACCGTTGGGCAAGTGGACAACGGCCGCGGGGTGTATGGTTTCAGCACCTTTGGGCTCCTTCAGCCACCGCGGCGAGCGCTCGACGCCAGGCATGCGTGCGCGGCTACGGCAGAAGCCAGGGCTTGGCAGCCCCAGGGCCAACTCCGTGAGCTGTCCTTGCGACCAGTAAGCATGCGGCTGAGGTCCTAACTGGGCAGTCTCTCATGGACGGCGCCGATCGAGGCGGGTCACCGTCGCTGAACCCTCCGATGGCGACAGTAAGCGTCGGATTCGCGTCGTAATAGAGAGACGCCACGAAGGGTGTTTAGGTGTACAAGCTCATCGGGCTCATCGGAGCCGCCAGACGAGGCTCTGGTCCACCTGGGTTGCCTCGCTTTGACGGACAGGGCCGATGACTTGATTTAGTCTACATTCCGGTTGTGTACCACCGCGTTCAGGATTCGGCCGCATTTCGGCAGCCGGAGTGGGCTGCGCAAGCGGGCGTCCGACCCGCCGGAGGTCCGGACGACCCGTGCGTATCAGCGGCGCCTGAATCTTCACCCCTTGCGGCGCTTGGGGTCTAGACTCGCGTCGTGCGGCTTGATCGTCGGCGTTGTGCGCGGGCCGACCGAGTTCGTGGTCTTGATTTTAGTGGTGGCTCGTGACAACGGCCCGGCTGTCGGGCTGGGTGGCCCTGGGTTCCGCAGCCCGGGGAGGGCGTGGTCTGTGGGCAGAGCACGGGCGTACTGGTCAGGGAGCCTGGGCGAGGAACATGACGCGGGCCAGGGCGGTGGCGATATCGGCTGCACAGGGCCAGCTGACCTGTGTTTTCAGTTGCCGCCTGCCGACGCCGTGGGTGATCCGGGGGGCGGCGTGCAGGATGCGGTAGCGCAGCGCCTTCGGCTCAGCCCTAGCCAGGCTGCCATCCAGCGACAGCAGCTGAGCCAGACCAGCGGCGTCGCTGCATCAGCGGGGCCGTATCATCCAGCCGAGTGCCCTGCGCGGCCGGTTCTTGAGTCAGTCCTCGATAGCGCAGGTCATCGGCGGTGTAGCCGGACAAATCGCTGCCCTGGCCTGGGTGCCGCCGCAGCAGGCCCTTTGTGTTCTCGTTCGAGCCCCGTTGCCATCGGCTCGCCGGGGTTGGCGAAGAACACACCGTCGCGCAGCAGTGGCGCGATCTGCGCGCCCAGGGCCGCCTCCGGGCCCGGGTCCGAGGGTCAGCGCAACGCGACCACCTTGGGCCGCCCGGCCATCACGCCGATTGGGTCATCGGCAGCCGGCTTCGGCGTGGTGGCTGGCTGGCAGATGCACCAGCCGGACGCACCGGCTGACGCGATCGACGAGGGAGCTGGCCGTGGACTGGTTCATCCGGCCCGTGGCGATCACCTTCCCAGCCGCCGATCCTCTGCGTGACAGCGCATGCGCGGGCGGTGGTCGATCGGCACCGTCGCGGGGGTGAAGCGGATCTCTTACTGATCGGACCGACTTGTACGGCTGTCGCGCTCCCATCGCCCAGCCGGTGACCCGGCAAGCATCAGATGCGGTGAGATCCGACCCCTATTACACGCGACGGGTTTGTAGGATCGTGATCGACTGGTTTCCCCCCGCCCACCCGACAATCAAGGCTGAGCGTGACTGGCTTATGAAGGAGTATCGCGGTGTTCGCTCTTGTGCCTTCGGCCATCACATCGGCGAGTCCTGCTACAGGGCGCCGAACTATTGGAGCAAGCCATGGGCCTGAAAGAACCGGCCAAGCGCGCGGTGGAGCGCCTCCGGGCTAAGCAGCAACGCAACATCAGGACGCCTCCGGCTATGCGAGTAGTCCGGCGCCACGGGCCTGCGGCCATTTATTACCTCTGCCCGCATTTCGATAAGCCGAGCGGCGGAGTCCGCACCATCTATCGGCACGTGGACATCCTCAACGAAGCAGGCATTTCTGCCAGTGTGGTGCACGCTGTCGACGGCTTCTCCTGCACCTGGTTCAAGCACACCACTCGGGTAACCGCCGCGCGCTCTGTAGCGTTGGCTCGGCAGGACGTGCTCGTGGTGCCGGAGTGGTACGGGCGAGGCCTATCGGCGCTGCCAACCGGACCACGGATCGTCGTCTTCAACCAGAACGCCTACAAGACCTTTGGCGGTCTCGACGAGTCTGCTGCGGCTGGAGCGCCCTATCGAGGTGTCGCAGGACTAGAGGCGGTCCTCGTAGTGTCCCGTGACAACGCCGATTTCCTACGCTTCGCTTTTCCGGAGTTGAATGTCGTCGAGGTTCGCAATGCCATTGACCCTGCAGTGTTTAAGGCCCCAGAGCAGCCCGCGGGTCGAAGGCTAGCCCTGATGCCCCGCAAACGGTCTGGCGACGCTCATCAGTTGGTGCGCCTGCTCAGCGCGCGCGGAAGCCTTGACGGCTGGGAGGTGATTCCGATCGTAGACCGCTCTGAGTCGGAGACCGCCGAACTCCTGCGCTCGTGCGCAATTTTCCTCAGCTTCTCCGCCCAGGAGGGGTTTGGGCTCCCGCCCGCGGAGGCAATGGCGTGCGGATGCTACGTGATCGGCTTCCCTGGACTTGCTGGCCGCGAGTACCTCCATCCCGGATTCAGCCACCCTGTCGAGGAAGGTGACATACTTGCCTTTGCCAGGGCAACAGCAGCCGCGTTGGCTGAGGATCCAGCGGTTCTCTTCGAGCGAGCAAAGGAAGGGTCCGACTACATTCTGACCAACTACAGCCCGGACCGCCAACGCGACGACTTGCTTGCGTTCTATGCCCAACTGCTTGAGACGTAACTCGTCCGCCGTGTCCAGCCGCCGGTGTAATGACAACCGGGGTAGGTTCCTTCAAGAGCTGGCGGCCGGGCCGGAGTCGGCGAGAGCGCGCGCTGGCGGACACGCGCCGGGCGCGGTGCGCACCACGCGACTCACCGCCCGCGAGTGTCAACTGCTTCAACCGCATGAGCGTCTGAGAAGTGTCGCTCGTTCCCCGACCCCTGGACTGGACAGACAATGGCCCCGACTCACGGCCTGACCGTCGGCCTAGGCACGCACTTGCGCCACAGTCTTGAAACTGATCCCTGCGTGGCCAGAAGAACTCCCACCGGTCGGAGTAGGCCGCAGCGCGTGCCACCCGCTGCCGTGAATGGTCACCGATTACTCACCGTAGTGACCCTGTTTGCGCGGCCCAGCTCGGCCCTGATGCTGCCTAAAGGCAGGGCGAGTTCGATTATCCGATCGTCGGCGAACCCGTAGAAGTTCCCGAGCCAGACGCCCAACCACAAGACAGGAAATGAAGATCATCGGCGAACTAGACCCCCAGTCCGGAACGTCACTCGGTGCCGCAACCCCGCCGGAAACAAAGCGGCTCACGCCTCGGCAGACATACGGGTGTTCGCCGGTCCGATGGTCCCGCGGCCTTCGGCTGTCGATTCAATGGACCTGGCACTTACACGAGTAGACGTAATTTAGTCGACCTGCGAAGATAGCTCCATTGCCACTCACGAAGGCATTTACATGATGCAAGATCCTACCCGCCACCCAAGCTCTGTCGCTGGCGTACCTGCGAACCTGGTGGCATCGATCGTCCGCGCCATTTCCTGCCAGCACCACCTTACAAGCCACCTTCTCGTCCAGCCCAATCGGCGAAACGTGTTCAAGGAGGCTGCAGTTCGCGATGAAGCGACTTGTCCTGCCCAACATCCCGGTTCGCCAAGACCCTGCTCTAGTTATGTCTCTGATGCGCTACTCATTACCCTGCCAATTGAATCAGGCCACATGTGCGACTATTGGCTCCCATGACCGCAGGACCTGTAACTGTCTCCAACGCGAAAGCTGCTACTCCGGTGTCGCCGACGGGTGACTCGGAAGCACTGGCGGTGCAGGTTCGCCGAAGTGCACTCTGGAGCATTGCGAGCGGCGCCGTGCTACGCCTCGCTGGCCTTCTGGTTACCGCTATAGTGGCCCATATTCTACATCCTCGGGATTTTGGCGTATTCGCAGTAGCTGCCACGGCCTACGCGATAGTGGGTAGCCTCGGCGAACTCGGGGCATCGGCATGCCTGATTCGGGCTGATCTCGATATTGATTCACTTGCCCCTACAGTTGCCACAGTTTCCTTCATCATCAATGCACTCTTCGCATGCGCAATGGCCGTCTTCGCGGGCCCGATCGCTGCAGCTCTCGGCGCGGTGGGAGCCGCCAACGCCGTACGGGTCATGGCGATCGCAGTGCTCCTGATCGGAGTATTCGCCGTACCTAGTGCACATCTGGCCAGAGACTTCCGGCAAGATAAATTGTTTATCGCTAACGTCATTAGTTTCGTGCCATCGACAGCCCTTCTTCTATTTCTGTCGGAACATGGAAGCGGCGCGATGGCCCTAGCCTGGTCCAGAGTACTTGGCCAGGTTATTGTTGGCTCTGTGCTGGTCATATCGGTGCCCAAGCGTTATCGGCCGGGCCTAACGCGTCGCGCTGTGTCCTTGCTCATCAAATTCGGACTACCGCTTGCGGGTGCTAATTTCGTGAACTACATTCTGCTGAATGTAGATTATGCACTCGTTGGACACCTCATGCGCGCTGTCCTTTTGGGCATATACGTGCTGGCATTCAATGTGGCTTCCTGGCCGGCCAGTCTCTTGGGCACAATGATAAATAACGTGTCCATGCCGGCATTTTCGCGCGTAAAGCATGACGACGCACTGCTGCGCCGTTCGATAGCGGATGCTCTACGCGCAGTGTCGTTTATCGTACTGCCGATGTGTGCGCTTATGGCGGTACTGTCTAAACCGCTCGTCTTGGTCATGTACGGTGCCCAGTGGACGGCATCGGCCAAAGTCCTTTCGGTGCTGGCCGCCTACGGTGCGATGTCTATCATATGCGTGCTCTTTGCTAATATGCTCGCAAGCATTGGGCGGACAAGGCTCCTTCTTGTGCTTCAGTTGGTCTGGATAGGGACGTTGCTGCCGACTATGGCGCTCGGCGTAATACGGGATGGGATTGTTGGGGCTTCGCTCGCCCACGTTTTTGTCATTGGTCTAGTTGTACTGCCGGCCTACGTGATTGCTTTGAGAAAAACGACTGGTATTCATATTCGGACGCTTATTGGAGCGGCTGCTCCTGCCCTGCTGGGTGCAACAGCTGCTGCCCTAGCGGCTCACGCAGTGATGTCTCAGATCGATATTCCGCTCGTACAGCTACTAGCAGGCGGCGCCACAGGGGGAATCGTATACCTGATAGTTCTGGCTCCCCAGGCTGTGGCATTGGTCAACCGAGGATTTTCTTCGACGCGTGGAGCCCGCATCACTCGCGCGTACAGCATTGCGGCTCGTGTGGTCGGATTGCCCAGCGAGATACAGCCGAGACATTCGAAACGAGGAGCAGAGCAATCAGCACCATATACACCATCACCGCGGTATCCGCCATCGCCAGGTAATGTGTATTCGGCGCAGTTGGCATCCAGTCAGGATGCAGCACTTCAACTGCTGCTGTCGCTGTCGCTTCGCGCCGTCAGCAGAGCAGCCGATAACCCGGTTATCGGCGCCGGAGTGGCGGACTAGCCAGTGTCGCGTGAACGAAGTTCTCTTCCGGGTCGGCGATGCAGGAGTAAGACATCGGCTGTCTTGCTCCAGGTGAGGGGTCGGCAGCGGTCGTTCCAGCGGTCGACAAAGGTGCCGATCGCGGTGATGAGATCCTTGGTCGAGGTGAAGGTGCCGCGGCGGATGGCCTGGCGGGTGATGATGCGGAAAAAGATCTCCATGTTCAGCCGGGACGCCGACGCCTGGGTGAAGTGCAGCGTGATCCGCGGGTTCCTGGGGCCAGGCACGCGAGTCCGGGTGCTTGTGGGTGGCGTAGTTGTCCACGACGACGTGCAACTCGGCGCCAGGGATTGGCGGCGGCTACCTTCTTCAGGAACCGCAGGAACTCCTCGTGCCGGTGGCGGGGGTAGCAGGCGTCGGTGACGAGCGGCGCCGTCGCGATCGTCATCGCCTGCGACGTGCCCGAATGCCAGTTCGCCCCGGCAGGCCACTGCCGTTCCAGCTGCACGTCGGCGTCGACAACCTCCCCAGTGCAACAGCTACCATCAGCAACGTGACTCGCAGAGCGCTCGACCAAGTCGGGATTTCCAGTCATCGGGAACGGGGAATTCCAAGATCGTCGGCAATAAGCTTGCTCGAGATTTGCCCAGAACCTAGAGTCGTGGGCAGATGCTCGCTCCACTATCAATACTATGCGGCCACATTCATATGAGATCCGCCCTTATTCATACAGGACCGCGTACAGGACCCACGCGCGGGCTCAGGGATGAGTATACTTAACGTGCTTCAAACTGACCTGATCGGAACGCTGCCTATTTAAGGCATAAAACGAGAACGGCGGACAGGCATGCGAGTTCTCGTGGAACTAAGCCCGACCATGGATGCTGAGAAATGGTCGTATCTCCACGGCCTGGGACTGGTGCCGGATTACGTGCCTTACGGCTTGGATCGGCTAGCCGATGACGGCTACACCGTGGTTGTCCGAACTGCTCCCCAGTCACGCACAATTAA
The DNA here is from genome assembly GCA_963804435.1 of uncultured Actinomycetota bacterium. Lineage (GTDB taxonomy): Bacteria > Actinomycetota > Actinomycetes > Streptosporangiales > Streptosporangiaceae > JAJYUU01. Next base: position 5,696,547 of record CAWDQI010000001.1, read on the forward strand.
CCTGGCCAGTCGGCTCGTTGGGAAGGTCAGCGGAGGCGCACGCTGGCCAGAGAGCCTACTAGGACGCCCGTTTCCATCCGCCGCAGACGTACGACTGTGCTGGGATGAGCGAACTGGAATCCCTGCCGTGCTTGCGCAACCCCCCTGGCGTCATCGGCAACCCGTCGTCACCGGGGCCATTTGGGTTTGCGAGCCGGATGCGAGGCTGTCGACATCGGTCCGGTGGACGGTCGGAAATGCGCTGCGCCGGGCGGATGCCGTCTTCGTCCTGTCTTCGGGCCAGCAGTCAACGCTGCGCGAGACATGGGGTGTGGATGCCAACCGTATCCATCTCGTCCATTTCGGAGTCGATACCGACTTTTGGGATCCCTCCATACAGCCCACTACTGAGGCCTCAGCCAATACTGAACACGTAACGCACGATAATAACGCGTGGTGGGAGAAACAAAGACTCCCCATCGTAAGCGTGGGGAACGACCGACACAGGGACCACGGTCTGTTGGTGGCGGCTGCCCAAGTCGTTCACAGCAAGATTCCTATGGCTAGCCTTGAAATGGTAACTCGGACTGCGGTGCACATAGCTTCGGATGTCGGTCGCTGGCAGCCGTCTCTGGCGCATGTGCAACTGCGTGATCTTTACAAGTCTGCTCAGGTTGTGGCAATCAGCACACGGCCAAACAACCATGCGTCCGGAATTACCGCGATCCTGGAAGGTATGGCGATGGGTAAGCCCGTAGTTGCCACCCGAACCCCGGGCCTCGAGGATTACGTGTCGCATGGGCAGACCGGCATACTAGTGCCAAGTGGCGACGTCGAGGCCATGGCTGGCGTGCTCATCGAGCTGCTCCAGGATCCCGACCGATGTGCCTACCTCGCCACTGAGGCCCGAAAACGTGTGCTGAGCATCTTCTCGACTAAGGCACAGGCTCGAAGGCTCGCAGCCGTGCTTGGCACCGTTGCCTGATTTATCTCCGCCAGGAATGCGGCGTTTCGAGTTCGGCCTTGGCTTAGCCTCTATCTTTCCTGATCTTGGGTCGGTGGTTTGAGGTTGCGGCTCGCCGCCGTTCTTAGTGTGCGGTCGTGGGGCTGTCAGGATCTTTTATGTAAGCACCTCGGATAGCTGAGACCTAGGCGGTCGCCGTAGGTCATTGCCAGTGTGCTGAGTATGGCCTTCCAGCCGTTGATCTGCCCGGTCGGGTTGGACCGGTTCGGCCGTCGTTGCTGCACAGTCAGGTAGAGGGCTTTCATCTCGCGGCCTGCTAATAGGAAGTGCCTGCGGCGGGTGGTGGCCCGCCGGAACCGGGAGTGAGCGATTCGATCGTTATCTGGAGCCCGAAGGGTCGGCGGGGCTGTGACCTGGGCTGTCTCGTCGAAGATAGCGTCCTCGACGAGACAGCTTGAGGCGGCGAGGGCGTTATCATCTGGGTGCGATTGTTGCCGAAGCGTGAGCCGTTCCGGGCGTTCGTAGCTGGCCGAAGGCTTCGGCGAGCTGGTGGCGGAGCCGCCGGTTGTCCTCGGTGAGTTGCCGGTTGCCTTCGCTGGTGGCTTGCAACCGCTGCCGGAGCGATCGGTCAGACGCACGCTGGCTGGCGGTTACCCGCGAGGACGGTGCCTGCCGGGCCGTGTTGCGCAGTTGCTGGATCTGGTCGCGGGCGCTGACGAACAGAACGGCATGCGATGCTCGACGCCTGCTGCGGCAGCTCAACCCGGTTCTGCGGGGCTGGTGTGCCTACTTCCGGCACGGCGTGTCCAAGGCAACCTTTGGTTGCCTGGACACTTTCACCTGGCACCGGGTCACCGGGTGGCTGCGCAACCGGCACAAAGGAATCCGGTGGGCGGATCTCTTCCGGCGGTTCCTGACCGACAGGCCAGGAAACCGCCCGGCCGAGAACGGGATCGTCATGTTCGACACCACACAGGTACCGGTCACCCGGTACCGCTGGCGGGCCGCTAACATCCCCACACCCTCTACGACCATCGCGACGGCCACGGCCGTCACCTGACATCGGCAACCCGCGGAGCGCCGGATGCGCAGAGACGCGCACGTCCAGTGCGGAGGGCGGGGCGGGAACGGGCCAGGAGAAATCCCGGAGCCGCGCCCGGCCCGACTCCTACATCATCGGTGCCGGGCAGCGCTCGGCGATCGCGACGCTCGTGGAGCGCAAGACCCGCCGCGCCATGCTGGTGCCCTTACCCGGCGGGCACGCCGCCGTCAGGGTCGCGCACGCGCTGATCGGCGCCTTCACGGCCTCACCGGCCGGGCTGCGGCGCACGCTGACATAAGATCAGGGCAACGAGATGTTCCAGCACACCCGCATCGAGCAGGCCACCGGGCTGCGGATCTACTTCACCGACCCGCTCTCGCCCTGGCAGCGCGGCAGCAACGAGAACACGAACGGACTCCTGCGCCAGTACCTGCTCAAGGGCAGCGACCTGAACAGCTACCCTGCCACGAGCTCGAGCGCATCGCCGCCGAGCTCGACCACCGGCCCCGGCTATGCCTGGCAGACCGCGCCCCGGCACAGCTCATGCGACGATGGCACCAGCCAGGAACAACCGAGATTCGCGACGACCCCTAGAAACTAAGCCGCGTCGAGCGGACGGGACTGCCAGTCCGCGATCTCGGCCACGATCGCGTCGGTCACCTTGGACACCAGCTCGCGGGACACCTGGGCGCCGTAGGTATCGGCCAGGTGCGCGGCGATATCGCCCGTGGTCATCCCCTTGGAATACAGCGACAGCACCTCCGCGTCGAAACCGGCCAGCCACCGCGAGTGCTTCGGGATCACCTCCGGGGCGAACATCCCCGCGCGGTCTCGCGGCACCTCGATCCGGACTTCCCCGACATCCGCGCGCACTGTCTTGCCCGTCGACCCGTCGCGCGAGTTGCCGCTGCCGTGCTGCCCGGTCACCACGCTCATACCCCAGATGTTCGCCCATCTCCACCTGCAGCGCCCTTTCCAGCACCTGCCGGGTCAGGCCCGTCAGCAGCCCGCCAGGCCCACTCACCTGAACCCTTGCGTCCGGGCCGCCGCGACCAGGCTCTCCGCCAGCGCTGCCCTGCCCGCGTCGCCGCCAGGGCACAGCCGTCTCCGGCTCGCCAGCCTCCGCTGGCGCAATCTGATTCGTTGCCATGCGTGATCTTCTCCAGACCACGGCCCTAAGCCGTGGAGGTCACGCCATGGCACTTACACAAATTTCCAGACACCCCTGCGACAGTGCCTTGCTCGGTCTCGACGACGCTTGAGTGCGGGCAGCTGCAACCGTTATGGGCAGGTCAACTAAATGCACTAGCCTCACGTCTTATCTGCAGTCTGTTTCTGCGTATGGAAGTGGAAGATCGGGGCCTCAGCGGCAAAGGGAGAGTTGGCATGGATGGCCTGCACGCGCTGCGTAACCGCCTTGTCGACGGGCCCGGCTCGATAGGCGAGCGCCGCAGATCCCGCCGGTGGGATTGGCTTCGCGCAGAATTTCCCGGAATCGAGTCGATGTCAGTGATCGATCTAGGCGGTACGGCCGAGGCCTGGCTTCGCGCACCAGTACGGCCGGCTTCTCTGCATGTGATCAACCTGGAGCCAGAGCCCGGCGTCCCGGCGGAAACCTGGATCCGTGTCGATCAGGCAGATGCGTGCGACCTACCGGCGCACATTGCCGACGGTAGCTATGACCTAGTGTTCTCCAATGCAGTACTTGAGCACGTCGGCGGTCACGTGCAACGGATGCGCTTCGCCGAAACTGTCCACAAGCTTGCGAACCTGCACTGGATCCAGACGCCGTATAGGTATTTTCCGATCGAACCGCACTGGCTGTTCCCCGGCTTCCAGTTCCTTCCGCTTACGGCTCGTGGCCGCCTATCGCAGTACTGGCCACTGGTACACACGAAGTCAACCAGTCACGAAGAAGGGTGCCGCGCTGCGATGGGCGTCGAGCTTTTGAGCTGGGCGGAGATGCAAATCTATTTCCCGTCATCTGTGATCCAACCAGAACGCATGCTCGGGCTAGTCAAGTCGCTCATCGCAGTGAAGTCGGTATAGCCAGCCCCTGAGCCAGGACGGTGACCCAGTGGCGGTGGTGGCGAACTGCACCCTGTGCCCGGCCTGGTGAGGAGCGGATGGCCAGCCTGTGGCCGAGTGGGTATCGCCGGTGCCGCGGGCAGGGAATCGGGCGGTGCGGATGCGGCTTCGCCGCCGTGGCTGTCGCGGGCGGCGATCTCCCGTTGCAGGTAGGCGACCAGGAACTCCTCGTTTGTCCACGATTCGGCGCGGGCCCAGCTCGGCCAGCCGGCCCACGGACTCGCGCAGAGTGGATGCTTTCAGCGCCCAGGTGAGAAAGGCGACCTGGGCGCTGATGTCGCGGCTGGCCTTGACGGCGGTTATCGCGCCACGTCGCCTTCGACACCGTGCACGCGGTCGTAGTCGGCCAGCGACCGCTGCTCCACCTCGGGATCAATCACCAGATGCAGAGCCGCGGATCGGTGCTGCCGCAGCGCCTAGCGACCGCTTGTCGCTAGGAGTTCGAGGGTTGAGCTGTGTTTGTCAGGCTACTGCTGGCAGCCTGGCGCGGGCGAGGCGTTCCTCACCGCCGCTGTCTTCGGCGATGAGGAGCGGCGGTGGGCCTGCCGGACGGGCAGGTGGCCGCGGCTGATCCCGGTGCCGGGCAAGCGGTCCCGGCGGGCTTGCTGGCAAAGCTGATGAGCACGGTCCGGCCGGAGTTCCGCCCTGATGTCCTGATCCTTGACCCCGCGGGCCTGCCCTTCGGCTGCCCGCTAAGCCTGGTGGCGGGCTGCGGACGGCCGGGCCGCGCCCGCGGCCTGTGTCACGCCACCACCGCAGGTGACGCGATGGGGGGCAAGCCAGACATCGCAGAGTTCACTGCCGCGACCGATGCCCGGCTGCGCGGGCGCAGCCTGCTGCTGCCGTGCCGGGTGGCGGGCTGCGGTTACGGCCGGCGGGCCGTGGCTTGTGTGCGCGCCACGACCGGGCGTGGCGCAAAGGCCCACCAGCCCGCGGCGGAGAAGTGGCTGAGCCAGCAGCCATCGGCCAGCGTCGGCCCGCCGCCGCCGGCTGCCTGCCGGATCGGTTTCTTCACGTTGTGGGCGTAGGGGACCTGCCGGTCTGTGCGTGTCTCACGGATTACGGTGGCGGCAGCTGGGCCGGCCGGACATGGCCGAGTTCACCCTGGGCTACCCCGGCTCGGTTCCGTCCCGTGTGCGCATCGACCTGCGCGGGCTTGCGCCGTCGCTGCGGCTGGAGATGCAGTACGTGCAACAGTGCCGGCAGGACGAGGGCCGGATCAAGACCCAGCCCGCTGTCGTGCGACACGTGGCCGCCTTCCTGGCCAGCGCGGCGCCGGGTTCGCTGCTCGACCTGCCCGAAGAGGCCTGGAGGCAGCACCATGCCCGGCAGTACCCCAAGCGGGGACACAACACCTCGCGGGCATTCATGCGGTTCGCTCGGCGCCAGGTCGAAGACCTGGCCTATGGCCGCGGCTGGGATGCCGAGTATCCCCGCGACGTCTGGCGGCTGCGCAGCCTGGGAATCCACGACGGCCCGACCGCCTGCCTGCACTTTGACCGGATCCCCCCGCCGTGGCTGCGCGAGCCGGCGAAGCGGTGGACACGGTGGCGGCTCAGCACCTCACTGAGCGCCGAGACAGCCGGCGATCACCGCGGCTAGGTCCTGGCGAAGCTCAGCTGCACGCAGCAGTGCCGGCTGCTGGCCGCGGTGAAGATCAGCGCGTGGGTGACCCGGCGGCGGCCGGCGACCGTGCCGACCAGCAGGCCCATCGTCCCGAAGTCGACCTTGCACTCGGCGCCCGGCTCGCAGTCGCCACCCGCACCGTCACGCCGCGCCGGCTGGCCGGCCGTGCCCTAGCACCTCCAGCGCGTACCGGTGCAGAGTCCGCTGGGGCACCACCACGCCGCGGCGGGCCAGCAGCTCGCCGGCCTCCACCACCGTCAGGCCCTGATCCAGCAGCGCTCTCAGCTCCTCATGATGAGCTGCCAGCGCAGCCCATGCCAAGCCATGCCCATCGGCCCGGTGCGGGAGGACCGCCTCGGCGACCGCGCTGAGAAGTCCGTCACCCAGCTGCCCCTCGCCGCCCTCACGCACAGCACCGCACGACTGCGCGGCCGCAACATACCGGCAGACTGTCTTACGATCCAGTCCCGACAGCCGCTCGACCGACCGCAGGCCGTCAGCCCGCAGCACTTCTTTGATCTCGTGCACGCCAACCTGCCGGAACGCCATCGCTGCCTTCCCAGATCCGCCGACTGGTCCTGACAGCAAGAAACCGGGCAGCGGCACAACGGCTGCCCGGTCAGACGGGTGCTCCCATAACTGGCGAACAGGTGGTCCCATGCTGCTGGCGGCGGTCTATCCCCGTAACGGTGTTTCCGGCGGTCATGGTTAGTAGGTCTCGGCGGCCGGGAACCGGTCGCCGAACGTGATGGCGAAGGCGTTGATGACGGGCTTCCACCGCTGGGCCCATCGGGTGCGTCCGGTCCCGGTCGGGTCCAGGGACCGGGTGACCAGGTACAGGCACTTTAGCGCTGCCTGCTCGGTCGGGAAATGGCCGCGGGCCTTGACCGCCCGGCGGTAGCGGGCGTTCAGCGACTCGATGGCGTTGGTGGTGCAGATGACCTGGCGGATCTCGACGTCGTAGTCCAGGAACGGGATGAACTCGGTCCAGGCGTTGCGCCACAGCCGGATGATCGCCGCGTACCGGCTGCCCCATTCAGCATCCAGCTCATCCAGTGCCGCGGCGGCCGCGTCAGCGTTCACGGCGGTGTAGATGGGCTTGATGCCGCGCTTGATGGCGTCCCAGTCGCGCTTGGAGGCCAGCCGGAAGGTGTTGCGGATCAGGTGGATGATGCAGGTCTGCACGATCGCCTGCGGCCAGGCGTTGCCGACGACCTCGGGCAGGCCCTTCAGCCCGTCGCAGACCACGAAGAAGGTGTCCTTGACGCCGCGGTTCTTAAGGTCGGTGAGCACGCTCATCCAGAACTTCGCGCCCTCGCCGCCGGTGCCGGCCCACAGCCCCAGGATGTCCTTCTCGCCCTCGAGGGTGACGCCGATCGCGGCATACACCGGCCGGTTGGTCACCTGCCCGTCTCGTGACCTTGACGATGATGGCGTCGATGAAGATCGCCGCGTAGACCTCGTCCAGCGGCCGGTTCTGCCAGTCGGTCATCTCCTCGATGACCTTGTCGGTGATCCTGCTGACGGTCTCCCGCGACACCGACGCGCCGTAGATCTCAGCGAAGTGCGCCGAGATCTCCCCGGTGGTCAGGCCCTTGGCATACAGCGACAGCACGATCTGATCCACCCCGGTCAGCCGCCGCTGCCGCTTCCGCACGATCTGCGGCTCGAACGTCCCGGCCCTATCCCGCGGCACCTCGATCGCCACCTGGCCAGTGGACTCAGTCAGCACCGTCTTGGGCCGGGTGCCGTTGCGGATGTTCCCGGTCTCCGGGTCCGGCCGGCCGTGCTTCTCATGCCCCAGGTGCTCGGTCAGCTCCTGGTTCAGCGCCGTCTCCAGCACCGTCTTGGTCAGCTGCTTCAGTAACCCATCCGGGCCGGTCAGCGACAGGCCCTGCTCCCGGGCCCGCCGAACTAGCTCCTCCGCCGCCAGCTGCTCAGCGGTCGGCTCAGTTGTCTTCTTCTTCGTCACATCGTCCAGTGTCGCGGACATCACGGCACCTCTCCCGCCAAGCCGCCAGGCTCAGCGTGATCGGGCCGGAAACACCGTTGAGGGGACAGTCTCGCTGGCGGGCGACAGGGCGAGTCCTTGGGACCCAGCCAACTTGCTGTCAAGAGGGACCGAGACCGGGTAAGGCCGACTTTGGGCTGCAGCGGCAGCATGGATGACCTACGCGAGGTAGTATAGCTCGTTGCCGTGACCTGCTAAGTGCTTGAGATGGCAGGCGTCATATACAGATGCGGGCACCGCTGAGCCGACACTACACCGCGCGAGTTTGGGCGCCTAGCGGCTACCACCAAGGTTACGACCCCTGAGAGGACGATCAGTGGCGCTAATTCCCCTAGTCGACCTGCGCGCCCAGCATGACGCGGTGGCGGAAGAGGTCACTCACGGTTGGGATCAGGTACTAGCGTCAGCCTGCTTCGTCGGCGGGCCGCAGGTCATGGTCTTCGAGCACGAGTACTCCGCGTTCACTCGAGTGCCGCATTGCGTGGGCGTTGCTAACGGCACTGATGCAATCGAAATCGCGCTGCGCGCGCTTGGGGTCGGGCCTGGCGATGAGTGCATATTGCCAGCAAACACGTTTGTTGCGACCGCGGAGGCCGTGTGTCGAGCAGGAGCTAAGCCAGTGCTGGTCGACTGCGCAAGCGACGACACGTATCTCATCGACACGCCCGCCGTTGAGGCCGCTATCACAAATCGCACCCGCGCAATCATCCCAGTCGACCTCTACGGACAACTAGCGCCGATCGAAGGGTTGGCTTCAATCGCCAACCGCATCGACGCCTGGATTGTCGAGGACGCAGCTCAGGCCCAAGGTGCCCTCCGCCACGGCTTGGCCCCAGGCGCTCTCTCCCACGCTGCGGCGACTAGCTTCTATCCCGGCAAGAACCTTGGCGCCTACGGCGATGCGGGAGCGATAGTCACCAATTCAGAGGATATTGCACTACGGATGCGTATGATCCGCGATCACGGATCGCAACGAAAGTACGAACATGAAGTTCCTGGTCTCAATAGCCGCTTGGATACTCTGCAGGCGGTCGTTCTGTCGGCTAAGCTTCGCAGGCTCTCGGAGTGGAATTCCGCTAGAAGGAGGGCCGCAGCTAGATATGACGTGATGCTCTCCGAACTGAGTGGAGTGATCCGCCCGCGCACACTCGACGGCAATGAGCACGTCTGGCATCTATACGTAATCCGGGTGGACAACCGAGATCGAGTGCTGAAGGAAATGCACGCCGCGGGAATCGGCGCTGGCATTCATTATCCTGCGCCAATACATCTCACACCTGCATTCGCTGGACTCGGATACACACAAGGGGCGTTTCCCGTTAGCGAAGCGACATGCCCCAAGCTGCTTAGCCTTCCGCTCTTCGCCGAGATAAGCCTGGCGCAGCAGGAGCGCGTCGTATCTGTTCTCGCTGAATCGCTATCGTAGTTCATTCTTAAGTCGTTTGCTCAACGTGTAGCCTCAACTTTGGTCTCATCGTCGTATCTGTTTATTTAAATCAAAGATTATTGTCAAGATACGCGCCAATGAAAGGTCCCACCGATGACTCAGAGTACCATGCAAACTCACCAATCCCGACGAGCCTTGCGCGAGGACGGACCGAGGCGGCGTGGTCGGCGGATCGCCCGTTGCGCCTACAACCATCTTGGCTTTGCAGGTCTAGAGTCTTCGCTGGCGCCTGACGATGCTGCCCATTCTCGCGTGCTCGATCTGCGGGTTCCGTCGTCAGGGCCAAGAGGTTCGCTTCTGACTCTAGGGCGGGTCTATACCTGGTTTACACTCTCCCAGCGCCGTATCCTGGGGGGCATACTACAACATTTCGCATGTCAGGGCTGTCAAAATCGGTCCGCTCCCCCGAGACACGGTGACAGGTACTGGCTCGAAATCTTGAAGACCCAACGTTCCTGTTACGCGACGTGGACGCGTTAGTCGACCTTGGGTGACTCGATAATGATCGATGCCCGACCTGGACTTAATCTTGCCCGTATGTATCGGCTCATGATTAGCGCTGTCGATCGGCTCGGCCTTGATCTCAGAGGGCTCACAGTACTGACGGAAGCCGCCACGGGGCCTTACGTCGTGACGCCGGTACTCGCCGCCATGGCGGGTGCAGATGTACGAGCCCTGGCGGTCCGTACGCCTTATGCCTCAGGCGCGGAGATACAGAAAACGACAGAGACTCTCGCGGACGTGGCTCATGTCGGGTCGCGGATTAGATTCATCTACAACAAAGAGTCAAGGCATGTCGCAGAGGCAGACATCTTGACTAATACAGGCCCGGTTCGCCCGATCGACGCGCGCGTGATCTCAAGCATGAAAGCCACGGCCGTAATTTCCCTCATGTACGAAAGCTGGGAATACAGGCCATCGGATGTCGATCTAGCAGCATGTAGGGCGCGTGGTATAGCCGTCGCAGGCACAAATGAGCGGCACCCCGCGGTCGACGTCTTCTCGTTTCTCGGCCCAATGGCCGTGCGGCAGCTTCAGGACGCTGGGGTAGCCGTATGGGGTAGCCGCCTTTTGGTGCTCTGTGATAATTCATTCAGCTCATACATCCTCCGGGGCCTCGTCGCTGCAGGCGCCGAGGTTGTGTCCGCGGAAGTCCTGTCAGCGGACGTCCTGGCAGACGGTTGCGACGCGGTCCTTGTAGCGCTTCAGCCAGCAGGGCGGGCGAGAATCTCGACTCAAGAGGCTAGGCTGCTTCGCGACCTGGGACCTGGGGCGGTCCTCGTCCAGTTCTGGGGCGACGTAGACAGAGTGGCGCTGGCCGCTTTTGGAATTCCAATGTGGCCGTCGGAGTCCCCTCTCCCAGGACATATGGGTGTCCTTCCGTCAGATCTCGGCCCGGAGCCGATAGTCCGTCTCCAAGCCGGCGGCTCCAAGGTAGGAGAGCTTCTGTCCCGTGGCTCACGCGAAGCGGCCTCGGACTATCTTGATCTGGTCCAACTACTCTAAGTTTCTTTCCTTCGGGCTTGGCGTGCTGCATAGGTCCAACCAAAATCTGGTATGAGGAGCTAGCGAAGATATGAGCCGATTGCTGCTAATCGGACTGGGACCGACCGCGCAGAGGCGCGTTTGAAGGACTAACACCTCAGTTCGACGTCGCTGGAATTATTAGAAACAAACCCTCGGGTGCTTATGAAGAACAGAGCCTCATGGAGCAAGCGGCCATGATGGGTGTTCGCCTATACACCGACGCTAGGTAGCGGGCGTTGAATTGGCCATTCACGACTGCCGTCCGGACTGCGTCGTAGTATCATCATATGATCGAATCTTGCCACCGCGAGTACTTAATCTCGCCAGGTTCGTTAATGTGCACTACTCGCCTCTTCCGGAGTACCGTGGCCGGGCGAACGTCAACTGGGCCATCATAAATGGCGAGTCGAGAACAGCTATCACGATTCATGTTCTCGCGCTTGGTCTCGACTCTGGCAATATCCTTTATCAAGAGATAGTTCCACTCGGCCCGCACGATACGGTGACCGACGTCTACGCGGCGCTGAACGCCATCCAGCAACGCGTACTCGGACCCACAGTCCTGCGATTTCTTGCAGGATATGGGGGAGAGCCGCAGATAGCTCGCAGCCACCTATGGCTGTGCCCGAGTACCGGGCGACGGCGAAATCGACTGGCACCGCCCAACGACCGATATCTACGCCCTTAATTCGAGCGCTCGCCCCCCCGTACCATGGGGCCTTCACCTTTCTTGAAGGAAGCCAGTTCACTGTCTGTCGCGCTATCCCAGTCGAGTTGGCCAAGGTACGTCGGCAGAGTGCCGGGCCGGGTCGTAGCGAGGTCAACTAGGCAAGGGTCCGTCGATGTACTGACCACCGATGGTGTACTACGGATCTTCGAGGTGATCGCCGACGGAGACGCGCCTTGTCCTGCGACGCAATACATCGCCTCGACCAGGCAGACCCTCGGTCTGCGCACATCGGATCTGCTCGCACAAATTCAAGCGCTAGAATCTTGCTCGCCCAGAACTGATACGTCGGCCAGCTAGCGAGTAATATCGCGTTGCGACGCGAACAGACATCGTGTCAGGGTCTTTAGGCGCTAGCGAAGTTCCTTATCGCTTCCCCATAGCCGACGAATGACGGATACGACTAGGTCCTGCTGGCCTTCAGTCATTTCATGAAAGAGCGGCAGAATCAGCGAATGGGACGTAAGTCGCTCGGTCGTAGGCAGCTTTGCATGCGTGCCGCCCGAGTACGCAGGCTCCAAGTGCGCTGCCATAATACCCCTTCGCGCTGAAACTCCGCCGTTCGCAAGCTCGCGCATGAGGTGATCACGAGAGGCAGGGAAATCGGTCGGCAGTAGCACCCAGAAGGACTGATAGTTCGTAGTACCGAACTGCGGATCTGCCGCTGTTATGAGTCCGGGAACGTCCGATAGGAGATAACGGTAACGTTCGGCGAGGTGCCTGCGGCGGGCGATGAGAGTGTCGAGCTTCCCAAGTTGTACGAGCCCTACGGCCGCTTGTATGTCGGTCATACGAAAGTTGAATCCGGTTTCGATGTAATGCTCCATCACTGGCTGCTCGCTTGGTGGCGTTCAACGGCACTGATGTCCATGCCATGTTCACGGAGTCGCCTAAGTCGGGAGGCGACATCTCCGTGAGGCGTAACGAGCATGCCTCCTTCCCCGGTGGTCAGGAGCTTCCGCGGGTGGAACGAGTACATGGCCAGCGTCGCGGACGCTCCTACCGGACGGCCAAGATAAGTAGATCCTGCTGCGCATGCGGCGTCCTCAATTACGATGATTCCGCGCGGCTCGCACAGCGCCTGCATCCCGGCCAGGTCTCCGGGAATGCCGGCTTGATCAACCAAGATGACCGCTCGGGTCTTGCTAGTTATGCTTTGCTCGACGGTCGAAGGAGTCAGGTTCTGCGTAGCCAAGTCAACATCGGCGAAAACTGGCTGCGCGCCCACATAACGCGCCGCGTTTGCGGTGGCGATGAATGACAACGACGGAACAATTACCTCGTCTCCTGCGCCTATGCCTGCGGAGGTGAGAGCGAGGTGCAGCGCCGCAGTACAAGATGACACGGCCACCGCATGGTTGACACCGATTGCCGCAGCGAAGGCCTCCTCGAATTCTCGAACCCTCGGCCCCTGAGCGATCCAGCCCGAGCTGACCGCTGCGGCCGCTGCCGCTGCCTCTTCCTCGCCTAGCCACGGGCGCATGACCGGAATCATCGGGCGTCGACGCTCGCCGCTTGCTCGCGCTCGGCACGCCACCAGTCCACCAGCCTGCGCAGACCCAGGTCTAGGTCCACCTCCGGCTTCCAGCCCAGTCTCTCCTGCGCCTGCGAGATGTCTGCCAGCCGACGAGTCACCGCATTAACACCCCGTGGCGGCCCGAACTCGAGTGGCAGGTTCGAGCCCATGACCCGCTGCAGCGCCCTCGCAAGCTCGACCAGGCTTGTCTCAACTCCGCTGCCAATGTTGAATACCGCGTCGGTCGCTTCACTTGATGCGGCTAGCACATTCGCCCGCGCGATATCCTCGGTAAAGACGAAGTCCATGGTCTGTGTGCCGTCACCCAGGATAATCGGTGGTTGACCTTGCTCGATCCGCTCCATCCACCGGATCAATACCTCGGTATATAGTCCATAGATATCCATCCGAGGTCCGTAGACATTGAAATAGCGGAGCAGCACGTAGTCCACGCCACGCATAGCGCGGAAGCTTCGCAGCAAGCCTTCATTGAAAATCTTAGCGGCGCCGTAGATCGTATCGTTGGCATACGGGTGGTGGCTCTCCGCCGTCGGAAACTTCTCCGCAAGCCCATAGACCGAGGCTGATGACGCCGCGACAATCTTCCTGATGCCGGCGTCTGCCGCAGCCTCCACGACCTCATAAGTACCGTTGACGAGGACATCGATGGCGAGCCGGGGCTCCGAGGCGCATTGCGTAATGCGGATCGCCGCTTGGTGGAACACTACGTCGATTCCAGCCATGACCGACCGGACCAGCTCGGCGTCGCGGATATCGCCCTGCACGAAGGTGACATTGCCTGCACGGGCCGCCGACGCCAGGTTCTCTAGGCGCCCTCGAACCAGGTTGTCCAGTACCACGACCTCAGCAGCGCCTTCGGCGACAAGCTGATCAACGATCGTCGACCCGATAGTTCCCGCGCCACCTGTGACGAGGAAGCGCTGTCCGGTGGTCACGCACTCACCTCCGTCAGGGGAACGCGTGCCCCATTGCTCTCTACGCTCACTGATGCGGCCTCTAGCATCGACAGCACTCTCAGGCCAGCCCCGGCATCTGTAAGCGGTGGCCTGTGCTCTGCGATAGCTTCACTGAACTCCGCCATGACCGACAGTAGCGCCTCCCGCTCCGGCAGGGCGGGAACCAGGGTGTCGCCTGTCCGGTAGGAAATGAGCGCCTGACGTCGTTCATCTTCGGGCACGAGGCCTGCCTCAAGTCGGTCGACCCCTCGGTCATGAATGGCGAGGCGTGCAGACGGGTTCATGTCGTCCCACACGACGGTACGCCGTGAGCCGCCGATGATTGTCGTCCGAATCTTGGTCGGACTAAGCCAGTTCACGTGCACGTGAGCAAGTGCCCCGTTGGACAGCCAGATCGACAGGTAGGCCAGACAGGCGCGGCCCGCGCCGATCGGATCACCCGTGTGGGCTGCAACCGCTACCGGCGCGACATTCTGGGGCAGGATGCCAAATGGTGACCGCCTTCGCGCCTGGGTCAGGGTGACCCAACACGATCCCCGAGGTAACTAGAGCGGCCCAATCTGGGCTTCATTTGGGCGGTGGCCTCGGCGCCACGCTCGGCTGCTGCCACCGCGGCCTCCAAACCTGCGCCCTGCTGTAAAGCCTTCACCAAGGGATCGAGAGCATCGAGCATGGTGCGGTCGCCTGGCTTTGCGCCACCTAATTCGGTAATTGCCTGGGCAACCCTGAGCCAGCGCGTCAGCCCACGGTGCCGGCCCGGTTGCGCCGTGGTTTTCAAGAACGCTGCCGCAGCGCAGAAAAAGCACTCCGTAGAGTGGCCCTAATCTTTACTCCCATTCTGCCTGCGAAGGGTATCGGGAATCTATCCTTGCAAACTGGGGTTAGACACGGAGCTCTGGTACGCGTTTTCCGTCACCGCCGCGGATTTGATTATGAAGGACGGCAAGAGCCTCGAGCGAGTCGGCGTAACTCCTGACGAAATCCTTCTGCCGACGCCGAAGGATTTGACGGCGGGGCGGGATCCCGTTCTTGCTCACGCCGCCGAGCTTGCGGGCGTCTCGCTCGATCCCGACGGCGCAGGACACATGTTCCCGTTCGAGTGGCTGCCCTTTTGAGTGGAACCCGCTGTCCAAGCGAACGCGGAAGACCTATACCGCAGCAGAGCGGATCGGCACAATGCCTGATTAACGCCCCAACCGCACAAGCGGGTACTGGAACGAAGATGTCCGGTTATCCGACTAATCAGGACCTGAGGTCACCTGGATGAACCACGGGCTCACCCCTCGACGAGCTGCTGGCCGCCGTCGATGTCGTACGTTGCTCCGGTGACGGCTGTGTTGGTCATAAGGTGGACGGCGAGTGCGGCGATGTCGGCCGGGCCGACCACGCGGCGGATCGGGAGCGTGTTGCGGAGATGCTCGCGACGCGCGTCCAGCTGATCGCCGAGCAGGGATGCCGAGAGCGGCGTGTCGACGAATCCGGCGGCGATGAGGTTGACGCGGACAGGCGCGATCTC
Source organism: uncultured Actinomycetota bacterium (assembly GCA_963804435.1). Classification (GTDB taxonomy): domain Bacteria; phylum Actinomycetota; class Actinomycetes; order Streptosporangiales; family Streptosporangiaceae; genus JAJYUU01. The sequence goes on from CAWDQI010000001.1 coordinate 5,711,967, forward strand.
GAGCGCGAGGTTCTTCGTCATGGCCGGCATCGCGGCCGTGAGCGCCGAGATGAGAGCGAGTCCCGGCGCTGTGCGGCGGCCGCCAGTGCCGCCCATGAAGAGCAGCGTTCCTCCCGGGCGAACCTTTTTCGCGGCATTACGAGCCACCTGCAACGGCAAAAACAGATGAGCCTCAACGTCGCGGCGCGCCTTTTCGAAGTCGAAGTCCGCCAGCGGCGCGTAGTAAGGACCGGGGCCGGTGACCAGGACGTGATCGATGAGAGTAGGCAGCTCGTCGAAGAACTGCTCCGAGACGCTCGAAGTCGGTGGCGTCAAACGCCGCGCTGCTGAGCGCGCCGAGCTCGCGTGCGGCGTGCTGCAGCCGTTTCGGGTCGCGGCCGGCGAGAACGACATCGGCGCCCTCGGACCGTGCTCGCCGGGCCGTCTCGAACCCGATCCCCGCGCTGCCGCCGATTACGACGACCGTTTGCCCGGCGAGTGCCGGTGTCGCGGCTCACGCCGGTGTCGCTCACTTCGGCAGCTCCGTCCCGGCCTGCTCCGCCACCATATACTCGGCGTACCAGTCGGGCCAGTTCGGATCTGCCGCGCCGATGCGCTTCTCGTGCTCGCCGTGCGCGGCCGCGGCGCGCCGAAGTGCGCTCGCCAGATCGCTCGCCGATGCGAAGGTCGTCGTCGCGGGGTCGATGCGACCGGGCAACCGCGTCGTGATCTCCTGGAACAGCCAGCCGTTGCCGTCGGGATCACGGAACGAGGCGAACGACCGGTAGCTGTCATGCTTTGCATCCGGACCGCTGACCCGGACCCGCCCAAACAGGTAGGGCTCGTCGGTGCCCGCGTACACGCCTTCGCTGTGGAACACTTCGCTGATCTCGACGCCGCGGTCGAGCAGGTCTCGGCGGGCGGCCTGGATGTCGGAGACGATCAGGTACAAGCCCTGGGCGGAGCCGGGCGCCGCCGGGGTGACGTTCTTGCCAAAGATGACCGAGCACCCGGAGCCGGGCGGCGTGAACTGGATTATGCGGAAGTCTTTGCCGTTGTCGTAGTCGGCGTCGAGCCGCCACCCGAGCTTCGCGTAGAACTCCTTTGCACGAGAGACATCCGAGACAGGGATGACGACGATCTCGAACTTCATGTCCACCGGCGCGACGCTGGTTTCTATACTACGGACTGCGTTCGTGCTCATAGCTGCCTCCTGATTAGTGTCATTTTCTTACTTCCACTCAACATGTGCGCTGTTAAGGGTGCGTAACGGGTGAAAACGAAGTCTCGATCACCGCTTTTATACCGCGTTTGTTACTCGCTGCTTAACGCGCTCACCCGCCAATATCCTTGCTTCACGTTTCCGGGTCTTTAAGATGTCTGTAACCACTCGTGACGAACACGACGCCAATCATGAGGCGCAGCGGCAGAAGCGCGACATCGGTAAATCGCGCCAATTGGGGAAAGATCATCCAGGTCACTCCGAAGCCGCACCAAGCGCGGAATCCGTGACAATATAACCGTTCCGGGGGATCACGACTAGTGGTCAGTGCCTGATCAACGACTTATCGGGAACTACGACTGGTTCTAACATTGAATCTGGCGGTGGCCGTTTGCTAGCCTTCACGATTTGGGAGGACTCCGAGTGGCATTTTTCTGCAACGCCTGGAATTTGATAGGTTATTGTTAAAGTATTTATGATCGGGCTCTTATCCATCATCGCGCTCGGCTTCTTGCTCGGCATGCGCCATGCCACCGATCCGGACCACGTCATCGCGGTGTCAACCATCGTCTCGCGTCATCGCTCGATCAAACATGCAGCGGTGATCGGCGGTGTCTGGGGAGTCGGTCACACGCTCACGATTCTGCTCGTCGGCGGCGGGATCATCCTCTTCGGCTGGGTCATCCCAACGCGCATCGGACTCTCCATGGAGTTTTCCGTCGGCTTGATGCTGATCCTGCTCGGAATCCTGAATCTCACGGGCATCCTGCAATGGATCACGAACGCCTTTTCACCCGCGCATCAGGACGGCTCGTCCGGCACATCATATTCGCGACCGCGCAGCCGCTTCGATTTTGCCCATACGCACCTCCACAGTCCCGAAACTCATACACACCAGCCCACACAGACGCCGCTCAGCTGGTTGGACCGGCACTTCGGCCGCCTCGGCCTTTACAACGCTTTACGCCCGCTTGTCGTTGGGCTCGTCCACGGCTTGGCGGGATCCGCAGCTGTCGCGCTGCTCGTCCTCACCACGATTCGCGATCCGAAATGGGCTGTCGCCTACCTCCTCCTCTTTGGCATCGGCACGATCGCCGGGATGATGCTCATCACCGGTGCAATGGGCGTGCCGTTCGCCTACACGGAAAAACACATGTCGCATGTGAGCAAAGGCATGCGTATCGCCTCCGGGTTGATCAGCCTGGGATTCGGCCTCTTCATCGTGTACCATATCGGTCTCATTAGCGGTCTCTTCACCAACCACCCGCAGTGGACTCCCCGCTGACCGCTTGGTCCGCGCGGAAGGCGCCACATGACACGCCGCCTGCGCGCTCCGATACGCCGAAGTCGCAACGAGTTCACGCCCCGGCCATCCGGCTTTCACCGGCGGCAGGAACGTATGGAAACGTCTTCGACGGCTTTGAGGTGACCGATTCCTTACCGATTCCGAGACGAACGGGGGTGTTCGCAGCTATGGAGAACAATTCCAAAC